>NZ_CP068771.1 GCF_018336935.1 Serratia plymuthica
ATGAACATAAATGAAATTATCACCCACATAAAAGAAAAAATTATCTTTGAAGATCTCGAACTCAGCGAGTGGGGACATGAATTGTCAGATATTAAAGATGACACTCTTTTATTGTCTGAGGAAGGCTTAGCATTAGACTCTGTCGATGTTCTGGATATTTTCGTTGGAATCCAAAAAGAATACAGCATTGACCTGGGGGAGATCACAAATGAGTTGATGGAAAAGCATTGTCAATCTCCTTTGACCCTGGCCGAATTGGTTATCGATAAATGTGGTGCTCGCTGAAAACAATCTGATAGATAGCTATTCAAGTCAGTTAAAAGTGAATTTCATTCCACGGTCAAAAATGTCCTGGGGGCTGACTGTTCAACCCATAGATAGCGCTGGATAACATGAAAACACTGATTATAAAAAATCATCAATCGGCAATCGTTGATTGCTTACAGGATAATCTCATTGAGGACAGCGTCGACCTGTTTTCATTGGATGAAACCGATGATGTGAAAGAAGACCTGGTAAAGAAGCTGGAAACGGATGGCCGAACATACGAAAATATCATTATTGACGTAAGGTATAATGAAGAGCATTGCCTGACATCAATATTTAATGGCGATGCCATTCATAATGATATTTTTTCGGGAAGATTGGTTGATGATATAAACTTTTTAATGAAGGTAATGAAACGAATCATTCTGACTAACATGAAGTTAGATAACTGCAAGTTTTTCTTCTTGTTAAAAGATGATTCGTTTGGATATTTGGATGCGAATGATAGCTCGCCTACATACAACGAAGCCATGATATCAATGTCGAAATCTCTGGCAAAAGAATATTCTCGTTACAATATGTTTTTCAATGCACTGGTTATCCAACCTGAATTAAAAGAGCTGGATCTCAATAGGCAGGGCAAAGAACTTTTAAAAAATTACGCATTAAAATATAAGTCAAATAGCTACCTGGACGTTTCGAAATTTATTTTATCGATGATTGAAAATGATTTTCCGATTAACGGGGCAACGATACGGCTAGGAAATGGAGTGGTTGACTATGTCTAAGAAAGTCGTTCTCGTCACCGGAGGGGGAAGAGGGATCGGAAGAGAGATCTGCATGGAATTCGCCTCTGAAAACACCCATGTAGCTTTGACGTATACCCGCGATGCCGATAGCGCAGAACAGGTCAGGCAGACGCTGGAAAAAAGCAATGTATCTTGTTCCGTTCATAAGCTAGACGTCCAAGACTTTCACATGTGTCAGTCAGTAGTCGAAGCGGTTGAACGTGAGTACGGGACCATTAATGTTCTGGTGAACAATGCCGGGGTGACGCTGAGTAAACAATTCGTAAATTGCGATGAAGCGGAAAACAAAGCCGTGCTATCGACCAATCTTCAAGGCGTGATGAACATGACGCTGGCGACGGTACCCTCCTTGAAAAAGTCTACCAGGAATGATGAATCCGGGCGAATTGTTAACATATCATCTAACACCTCTCTATGCGGAAATGCAGGCCAGGTCGCCTACAGCGTGACCAAAGCGGGAGTAAATGGTTTTACTCGCTTATGTGCAAGAACGCTTGCCAGTCACAATATATTTGTGAATGCCGTTGCTCCGGGCTACATCGATACTGATATGACCCATGACCTTCCTGAAAGTACGTACTCCCATGTATTACTCGTGTCGGCGATAAAGCGAACAGGCTGCGTCAAAGACGTGAGCTCAATCGTGCAACTGCTGTGCGGCGACCACTGTAATTACATGACTGGTCAGGTGCTCCATATCGATGGCGGGAAGTTTTGCTAGAGATTTAATGAGGCAGGATAATGAAAGGTTCAATCGTAATTTCTGGTATGGGGCTCTACACCCCACCTGTTACTGATTTAAGCGAATTAGCACGTTTTTCTACAGATCATCATCGGTTAATCAACAATCATGAATATAATGAATTGGGGATTAAGAATGCCACCGTGTCCGTCTTCGATAAAACATGTACGGAATCCTTTGGCAAACACGGCTGGGTGAATAACGCCTCTATTTTTGCCTTAAGAGCCACGGAAGCCGCTATCAAAAACTCGGGAATAAACCTGGCAGAGTACGATATGAGTCGAATCTCTATCGTATTAGGCAGCTATAATTCCGGCACCGACAGCTACTCAACAATATTTAATAAGGTGCTGA
Source organism: Serratia plymuthica (assembly GCF_018336935.1). Classification (NCBI taxonomy): domain Bacteria; kingdom Pseudomonadati; phylum Pseudomonadota; class Gammaproteobacteria; order Enterobacterales; family Yersiniaceae; genus Serratia; species Serratia plymuthica. Next base: position 2,173 of record NZ_CP068771.1, read on the forward strand.
ACAATGAGCAGGACAGCGTATCGTACAGCGAATTGATGTCTTCAATGTTATCGCATTGTGGGAACGCCATTGCCGCTCGTTACAATATCCAAGGGAAGAAAATTGTCGTATCTTCCGCTTGCTCTTCGAGCTTAACGGCGGTGGGGATAGCGACGGATCTGCTTCACTCCGATAAAGCGGATGTGGTGATCTGTGGTGGTTCTGATTGTGTCGATCTCCCCGTGGTGGCCGGTTTCAACAGTCTAAGTGCGTTGAATGAAGGTCGATGTGCGCCGTTTTCTAAGCCTGCAGGGATCAATTTAGGGGAGGGGGCGGGCATACTCATACTCACCAAAAACAAAGATAATCTTCATAATAAGTGGTTAATCACCGGCTACGGGGCCTCCAGCGATGCGTATCACGAAACCTCCCCAGAGCCGAACGGCGTTGGCGCTATTCAGGCAATTGATGCGGCATTATCGGCCGCAAGCCTGAGCAGAAATGACGTCGATTTGATTTCAGCGCATGCTACCGGCACGGGGGCAAACGATATCCCAGAGTCAAAAGCGTACGAGAAATTATTTGGTCTTGATGTGCCAGTCAGCGTAATGAAGCCATTTTACGGCCATACCCTCGGGGCATCTGGCATCGTAGAACTGATCAGTGTCTTATCCCTGCTAGATGTGGGTATCACGCCAGAAAACAACAACCTGAGAGAGCTGAGAGAAGGGTGCAGCCCCATAAACCTCAACTACAGGGATTATCCTAGCGATAAAGTCCGTACCGTCCTGGCAAGCAGTTTTGGATTTGGTGGCAGTAACAGTGCCGTTATTGTGACTAAACGAACGAATGAACGAGACCCCAAATACACTAAGTCAGCAATACCTATCGTGAAAGCAAGCGCGAATGACGGAGTGGCAAAAACGGTTATTGACACCCAAAAGGGTGTTATTAAGGACGAATGTAAGATTCATTTGCAAAACAAGAGGTTCAAACGCGACTCACCGGAAATCAAATACTGCATTGAGTCGGTAGGCGATGTGATGAATGGTTTTGAACAGGTCTTGCAAAGTAATGCCAGAGCTGGGGTGATTACTGGCAACTCACTGCGTCCACAACGATGTCTGGAAAATTTCCTCTCGTCGATCTATGAGGGTGATCCCCGGTATGCAAGTGCGCGCCACTTTCCGGGACATATCGTCAGTGCAACTTGTGGTCAGGTGTCTATCGCGCACAAGATTATCGGTCACTCAACGGTGTTGTGCAGTCCGACAGCGGCGTTCGAATATACCGTGGATCTTCTGAGAAATGAGACACAGGACTTTATGATTGCCTGTTCAAGTGACGATGTGACAACGGTTCAGGAAGAATTTATCCATCAATTTTTAGCAAGCTCAGACTATGCGATGGCTAAAGGAAGCGCTGCCCTTCTTCTTTCGAGCCGGGAGCAACTTTCCAAATGTGATCTTGCGCCTGCAGCATGGGTTCGAAGCATACTTCATTCGTCCTACAACGGATTGGTGCTCAGGAATGATGAAAAGTTCCACCGCATCCTGGATCGACTCATCCTCGAATCTTGTGAAGAAGCCTGCATTAGTTTTACTGACATAGAGCATTGTCTCGTATCAAATGCGTTGGCAGACAACAGCATCGTCGACGGGGTGAAACACTTGTTGGCCCAATATCACCCCCATCTTGTTGTGGAGAGTAAGAATGACAAGAGACTCTCATCCGACTTTATGACACATATCGTTGACGCAACTGAGATGATTTCGACGGGCATTAAAAGCGACGTGTTGGTGATATCCATTGATCTGTCTTCTAATGTGGGAGTATGCATCATTTCAAGTCAAGACAGTCCGATGAGATAGTGTTTATAAACGAAAAGGACAGGCAGTGGTTTGATTTCATTTCCTTCGGGAGAGTGAAGCGTGCCACCGCCTTTACATTCCCACCCTGTATTCTGATTAAATAATATCAAGTCTTGAGGAGGTGGTTTATTATGCGCGAAAAAAATACGCATGGGGCTATTATTGATGCCGTCTCGAATGAAACATTCTCTATGCTATTTAACAGTGACTGCCTTTTTTTTGAAGGGCATTTTCCTGACAATCCGGTTGTTCCGGGTGTACTGCTGTTAGATACCATCTATGACAATCTGTTAAAAACAGGGGTGTCGAATATTGCCGGGATTGATAATGCACGGTTTTACAAGACTGTCCTGCCCAACGAAAAAGTCATTGTTAAAATCAATGATCAACCGGATAAAGTAGTTTGCACTGTGAAAAATGAAACAGGTAAAGTACTCAAAGTCAGTTACATAAAAGCGCAATAATATGATCGATTACTCAACTCAATCAGATATTACGGTCTTAGGCGATGCGGCACCTTTTCTCGACGTGAACGACTCTCTGCTGAGTATTGCAAAAGGTTGTCGGAATCTTATCGAGCATCAAAGTGGGATCAATGCTCACAAAATCCCTTTGTCCCGGCATAAAGACTACGAACTGCGAACGGTCACAGAAGTTCTGCAAGAAGCGAAGAGACGCGGGCTTGATTTAAGAACAGAGAATCCTTTTGAAAAGAAAATAATTGGCAATTGCCAAACCATTTCATTGTTATGTCTCGGTATCATGCGTGAGCTGTCGATCCCGGCACGATATCGATTCTGTCTGTGTGAATATTTTGAGCCAGATTCCTATGCAGAACACATTGTCCTTGAGTACTGGTGCACTTCAGGTCAAAAATGGCAGATCCTGGACCCAACGGTCACCCGCGAGATTATTGAAAAGAACCAAACTCAAAATTTTGTCGATTTCGAGTTTGATAACATTCCGAGAAATAAGTCCAATCTCTTTACCGATATATGGAAGAAATATCGGTGCGGTGATTTAGACCTCGATACCATTCATCATCGTTCGTACAGAAAGATCCTTGGGCTGGAGCGATTCGTATGGAGAACACTACAGGACGTTCTGGCTTTGCATAAAGTGGAACTTTTTTACTGGGACTACTTTGATTTTAAGCAGTATGTGAACGAACCCCAATTAGTGGACGAGATCATTGAAAATATCGATGAAAGTAGAAAAGAGATGAACAGCATCAATCTTGAATTTGAAGGGTTCATTAACTTCCATCCTTATCAAAGAGATTATAAGTAATGCCAGAGTTTATGAAAGGGGCGCATGCTCAACCTTTTTCTTTTATTGGAACCGTTGAGGATATGTCTGAACATGAAATGACGTCCAGGGCGGATTTCTCTGAAGAGAAGACCTACAGGAAGTGTTGCCAAAACGCATGGCCTTTGATTGTCGAATCATTAGCTCAGGCAGCAGGAATTCATATAAAAAACCAGCTGGACCCTAATTACAGTGGTTATTTAGTCGGTTTGGATGATCTAAATATTCAGCAAGCTGGAGACATTATACCTGACTACCGCTTAGTCACAAAAATGGTCAGCCGTCTTGATAAAAAATACTTATATCACTGCGAAGCGTTTACCAGCACCAACCATTCGCTCCTTTCTTGTAACATTCTACTGTCAAGTTCAGATTGAAACTGATCCCATTAATGAGTATGTCAGAACCATAAATATTCTAATTCGATATGAATGATATTGAGCGAAAAGCTCGGGCGGTGAATACGTTAGCCTGCATAACTTTAATACATGAAAGGTTAAAGTGTGGCGTGGCATTTGTATTATATCGCCAGGGGGGATTCCATTTAAGACGTTAATTTAAAGGTGAGTGCAGTAATAGGTGCATGTTTAATTAATTACATGTAGCGATTCTCTTAATTTTAAAATAACCGTCATTTAAATGAATGTCGCCAAAACTGATTCATATTTAAATGTAAAAATGACTAATTCAAGTTGAAATTAATTGGTGGATGAAAATGAGTATTATAAACGAAAATGGTAATGAGTTTGTTATTTCTTCTGCAGAAAACTTGTCTCAAGCCGAAATGACGAGTTTCCACATTTCATCGGGTAAAGATGTTTCCCTGGAAGAGATCGCCTGCGCGGCAAGGCTTCATCAACCTGTCACCCTCGATGACAACGTGGTAAACAGAGTGACAAGATCGCGTGAAATTCTGGAGAGCATGGTATCAGACGACAGAGTCATTTACGGCGTCAATACGAGTATGGGCGGTTTCGTCAACTATATCGTCCCTATCGATAAAGCCAATGAGCTTCAGAACAACTTAATTAATGCCGTTGCAACCAATGTGGGGAGATATTTCGACGATACGACGGTCCGCTCCACCATGCTTGCGCGAATAGTCTCATTGTCTCGTGGTAACTCAGCCATTTCGATCGCTAACTTCAAAAAATTAGTCGAAATTTATAACCGAGGGATAGTCCCCTGTGTTCCTGAAAAAGGTTCGCTTGGGACAAGTGGTGATCTGGGGCCACTGGCTGCCATTGCGCTGGTTTGTACAGGCCAATGGAAAGCGCGTTACCAGGGCGAGCAGATGAGTGGGTTGATGGCACTCAAAAAAGCGGGGATCTCTCCGATGGAGCTCAGCTTTAAAGAAGGCCTGGCCCTGATCAACGGTACGTCAGCCATGGTGGGCTTAGGGGTACTACTGTATGACGAAGTAAAACAGTTGTTCGACACGTACCTCACTATTACCTCGTTGTCGATTGAAGGGCTGCACGGTAAAACGAAACCATTTGAACCCGCCGTACACAGAATGAAGCCACATCCAGGGCAGCTTGAAGTTGCCACCACCATATGGGAAACGCTGGCCGGCTCTTCACTGGCCGTGAACGAACATGAAGTCGAAAAGATGATTGCCGAGGAAATGGATGGCTTAGTCAAAGCGAGTAACCATCAGATTGAGGACGCGTATTCGATCCGTTGTACACCTCAAATTCTTGGACCAGTCGCGGATACCCTGAAGAATATTAAACAAACCTTGACTAATGAGCTGAATTCTTCCAACGACAATCCGTTGATTGACCAAACCACGGAAGAGGTATTCCATAATGGGCATTTTCATGGTCAATACGTATCCATGGCCATGGATCATCTGAATATTGCGCTGGTGACGATGATGAACCTCGCCAACCGTCGCATCGACAGGTTCATGGATAAGTCCAACAGCAACGGTTTACCCGCGTTTCTGTGTGCAGAAAATCCGGGATTACGTTTGGGGCTGATGGGGGGCCAGTTCATGACGGCGTCGATCACTGCTGAATCCAGAGCCTCCTGCATGCCTATGTCAATACAGTCGCTGAGCACCACCGGAGACTTTCAGGACATTGTCTCTTTTGGGCTGGTTGCCGCTCGCCGCGTAAGAGAGCAGTTAAAGAATCTTAAATATGTGGTCTCGTTCGAATTACTGTGTGCTTGTCAGGCCGTCGATATACGTGGAACCGCTGGTTTATCGAAACGAACGCGTGCGCTCTATGAACAAACTCGCACGCTTGTGCCTTATTTAGAAGAAGATAAAACCATCACCGATTATATCGAGTCCATTGCTCAAACCGTGTTAACAAAAAATCGTGATATTTAACGATTGAAGCAGGAGGGGGCGTGACTTAGCCCTCCAACCTAATCGTGTTGCTGACTTCGGTGATCCCTGGTGACGGATCGCAGAACGAATGATAATGGAAAGCGAAACATGAAAAAATATGAGATTGAACAAATACTTAAAAATGAAATTAAGTTAATAAACAATTACAGTGATAGCGTAAATATCGACGGGCAGGCTAAACTGAAAGATATCCTCGACTCGGTGGATATTCTTCAGTTTGTTTACAAAATAAATAAAGATTACGGCCTGTCATTTGGCAGTAATATTGGCGATGAACAGCACCTGGATACGCTCGATAAAGTGGTCTCCTGGGTGCACTCTGCAATCATTAAAAAGGCCGAAAATGGCGACAAATAATCTATTGTCGATGATAAGACGATTTAAAAATAATAATAATGTTGCTTATTACGACTTTGAAAGAAAAATAACATTTTCAGAACTGTATCTGGAAATGGTTATGATAATGAATTACTTTGAATCGACAGGCCTGACTCAGGGAAAAAGAGTTGTCTCATTTTTGGATAAGTCATTTTCAGAGTATGCCCTTTTCTTCGCATGTTTATTGAAAGGGGTCTCTTTTTGTCCATTGGATAAAAGCTTGCCGACCAGCCGTTTGGCGATGATCATGTCAGATCTTCAACCTGATATGGTCATGGCGGAGGACTCCGATATAGGCGAAGAGAACGCCTTTAGGCAAAAATTGTTAATTCCACCCGACTGTGTCGTGTCTAATGGCCGTGTCAGCGCATTAGCCGACGATTATGCCCGCGATGAAGACAATGTGACGGATATTGATACAGATACCGTTGCGTACATCATCTTTACTTCCGGGTCGACGGGGAAGCCTAAAGGGGTTCAAATTACTCACGAAAACCTGAATTTTTTCTTAAACGCGCTGTATCCTCGCTACGTCAGTGAGCAATCGGAAAATTATCTGTCAATTGGTCCATTGTATTTCGATATGACCATACTCGACAGTATTGTGCCGCCTCTGTATGGGCACTCTGTCTACTTGTATAAGGCGCCTTTCATACCGGCAATTTTCTCTGGGATCATTGAGAAATATCAGATCACCAGGTTGACCTGTGTCCCTTCAGTGCTGCAAATATTGTTGCCACAGCTCAATGAATCGACCGGGTTTGACAAGCTTAATTCCTTGAACCTCATCTTGTTTGGTGCTGAAAAACCCCACGGGCATTCCATCAAGACATTGCTGGAAAACATCCCTGACCTGAAAGTCATTAATGCATACGGCCCGACAGAAGGAACCATGTGCTGCTTTTCTTCAGAGATCACCCTTGATAGCTTAGTCGGCGATATCAGTATCGGTAAGCCATTTGATGGCACCAAATACTTGCTCGAAACCCGCTCTGGTTTCTCAACTTCCGGAGAAGGAAAATTATTGATATCTGGCAAGCAAGTCATGAAAGGGTATATTAATCAATCGCAAGTTGATGACCCGTTTATTTTGGTTGGCGATGACCAATACTATTGTACCAATGATGTTGTCAGAGTGGATGATGAAGGTGTTTTCTACTTTCTCGGACGGTCGGATGATGAAGTTAAGCTGAATGGCTTCAGAGTGCATCTTCAGGATGTTGCGGAGAATATTAAGAAAACGCTGAATATTGGCGATATTTTTCTACATAAGTATACGGATAACAACAAAGACTATTTGGTTCTTTCATACGAGAATACATCGCTACTTAATCCTGAAGAATGTATTTCATTGTTAGGGGAGCGGTTGCCGAAGTATATGATTCCAAATATCTTCGCCATTTTTGATTCACTGCCTAAGCTGAGGAGCTCAAAGTTAGACAGGAATAAAGTCAAAGATTCCGTGAACTCAGAGTTTATTCGCTCCAAGGTATGTCTAACCGATAAAAAAATAATTTCATTACATATTAAATGAATCTACCTTCGTTCTGCTGACTCTTATTTCCCTTTTAAAGCGTCCTCATTGAATGTCAACGTGTGACGCTGAGGGGGGCTTCGTCGGAATACCAGCGTCTTCTCAGTTTCCTGTTTCCACAGACAAATCATTCAGGAGACGTAAAAGACTTTTAAGCATTACGAATGGCCAAAAACAAGGAGAGGTGAATCGGTGCAAGATGCTGACTTGAAAAATTTGCTTCGTACGGTAAGAGCGCGTTATGGGCAAAAAAACGCGATCGTGTTTAATGAGGTAACATATTCGTATCAGGAGTTAGATCAACGCATTGGAATCTGCAATCAGACAATTTCACTCAGTGACACCGCGGTCATTATCAATGTCAAAGATAAACTGAAAGCTATCACGCTGATGTTATCTGCCATAGACTGTGGCGTAACATTTATACCGGTTGATGGCGATCGCCCCCGTTCATTTTTGACTGAGATCGCGGCAAAGTTCCCTCAGATTCGAGTGATTAATGACGTGTGTTTCGACACGGGGCAGCTTGTCTCACACACCCTGGCGCATAATGAGCACGCACGCCCTCGCGCTCCTGAGCAAGGGGTGATGTCAATCATGTATACATCAGGCTCCACGGGTGAACCTAAAGGTGTGCAGGTCAGAGCGGGTTCTGTGCTCAATTTGCTGCATCGTCCCTCTTTCATTACCTTCAGTAGTGAAGACGTTGTTGTATCTTATTCGTCGCTGTCTTTTGATGCGTCAACCTTCGAAATCTTTACCCCTTTGCTCTCCGGCGGCACGTTGGTGCTGTTGGATAAGATGGTGGTGCTGGATGAGGCGTCCCTTCTTCACGCGATTGAGCAGTACAAGGTATCCTGTATGTGGATGACGGCCGGCCTCTTCAGGAGCCACATGCAGTCCGGTGATTGCCGCGCATTAACACGTCTCAGACATCTGATCGTCGGTGGAGATAAAGTGGATTTTCACGCTGCTGTGTCGTTTTTGGAACGTTCACCCGGTACGCGGCTATACAACGGTTATGGGCCGACTGAAAACACCGTTTTCACCACCGTTGCTCAGTTAGACCTCCACAAATTGAAACGTGATAAACGGATTCCAATAGGAAAACTGGTAGCGGGGGTTGATTACCTTCTCTTCGATGATAACACTGGCAAATACCGCAAGTCCGGCATCGGGAGACTACATGTGTCGGGGAAAGGTTTGTCTCTGGGCTATCACGATAACCCCGTTGAAACCGGGAAGGTGTTTACGATAATTGAGGGCACCCGATATTACGATACCGGTGACATCGTCGAGTGCACATTGGATCACGAGTTTTATTTTCTGGGTCGGCAGGACCGTCAGGTTAAACTGAATGGGCACCGGGTCGAATTAGATGATATTGAAAAGACGTTAGAAAACGATCGGTCCATAGTGAAAGCACTGTGTTTTATATGGAACAACCATCTTGTGTCTTTGATCGAAATACAGGATAAAACGGCAGGTCTCGATGCGATCGTTACCCGATTGCGATCACAGTTAAGTCCCTTCTCTTTCCCTGATTTTTTTATCGAAAACACTCAGTGGCCGCTCAATAAGAATGGAAAAATAGATACGAAGTACTTAGTCAAGAAGACGATAAAAAATCTGGAAATGCGTCAAATCGATTCCGCCGGACTGTCTGTTAAGAGTGTCGCCGAACAGGTACTGGATAAATCTGTTGAGCTGCTGGATATCGGTTTATTTGATCTTGGCTTTGATTCCATATCTATGCTCACGTTTAGTCATGAACTGAATAAAAAATTTGATATTAAAATAAATCTTCTTGACCTTTATGTTGCTGGAACATTGCAAGGTGTGGATGATTTAGTGGCCACCAAAATGAATGCTTAAAGCTTGTTTTTATTTTTCAGCTCTCGGTGAAATATATATAATGAGTTAAGGTTTTCTTATTGTGGTTAATGTATTTTAAATTTAATCGTAAATGTTGATCGTTGGATTGCTAATCATCCAATGACCGGTTTTTACTTTCTTATTTATCAACCTGAAAAATAAAAGCCAATATTTGGCGTTATATAAATGGAACTATATTATGACTGAGTATAATGAAAACGAACTGAAAAACATTGAAATTGTAAAATCACTGTATACCGATGTTTTTGATACGGGCAACTGCCCGGTTGTTAACAGCTATTATCATGAGGGTGCAAAGTGCCATTTAAAAGGTAAAACTCTGCATATTGAACAGATGAAAGGAGGGATGGCTGAATTTGTTGCAAAACATACGTCGATCTCAACCTCGATCGAATCGATCTTTGCTGCCGATGATCGCACCTATGCTCGCCTTAATCGCCAGGCCACGTTAAAAGGCGAAGAGCAACCCCGTGATATTGAAATCATGGTAGAAAAACGATTTGTTGATGGGAAAGTCGCAGAGCTGTGGTTCATGGTCGATGACGAAATGTACAGCGAAATTTGGCTAAAACAGCAGTCAGCATAACCCGATAACCCAGGCATAGAATGTCTATTCTATGCCTATGTCAACAGGTAATATAAAATGGATATAGCGATCACGGGCTTTTCTTTTCTCTTGCCTGGTGCAAGTAATCTGGAAGAGCTAGACGCCTTGTTGGAATCCGGTCAGGATGCGTTGACCGACCCTCTCTCCTCCGACAACCCTCGTGAAGGTTGGGTCAGCCGGGCAGGCTACGTGGAGGGAGTCGATCAGTTTGACTACGACTTGTTTGGGGTATCGCTGCGGGACAGTTATATCATTGAACCTCAACAACGTATGTTCATTCAATGTGCATGGCGGGCATTGGAACAGGCTGGCTACAACCCGACACGCTGTGCACTGAACGTCGGTGTCTACTCCTCATCTTCCGATAGCCATTACCGCTCTTTTCTTTCAGACAGCCAGTTAGCATTGGATAAGTACGATCCTTTCGAGATTGAGATTGGCTCGAACAAAGAACAACAGTCATTGCGATGCGCATACTTGTTTGATCTGAAAGGTCCGGCCGTAGGGGTACAGTCGGCATGCTCAAGTGGTTTGCTTTCTGTCCACATGGCGATGCAAGGGATCGCGACCGGAGACTGTGAGATGGCCATCGCAGGCGGAGCCTGCCTGCCTTACCCCCTTCATTCAGGGTATCAGTACCAACCGGGCATGAACTTGTCGGAAAGCGGTGTTTTATCCTCTTATTCTCACACGGCTGATGGCATGGTGCCTGGGTTTGGTTGTGTGGTGTTTGTGCTTAAAGCCCTCGATAAAGCTCGCAGCGACAAAGACACGGTATACGGTGTGCTTACCGCGAGCAGCATCAACAACGACGGAAGAGCGAAATCAAGTTATACCGCGCCTTCAACCAGCGGTATCGCAAGAAACATCCAAAACGTTCTCGCTAAATCGGCGTTGACGGCGCAGGACATCGACTTTGTTGAAGGTCACGGGTCGGGGACCAAAATTGGGGATGTATTGGAGGTCGCGGCGCTGAAAAAAGCCTTCATAAGCCACGAGCTGGCAACCAACAATACGGCCCTGTCGTCAATCAAAGCCAATATTGGCCACCTGGATGTCGTTGCCGGTCATGCCGGCTTGTTAAAATCTGTGCTGCAAGTGTGGAACCATAAGTTATATCCTGCAGCCAATTTTTCATCGTTAAATCCGAATTTACAGTTGGAACAGACGCCTTTCTACATTCCCACAGAAATTCGTCGAAAGGAAAAATTAACCGGCCTGGTTAACTCTTTAGGGATCGGCGGAACCAACTGTGTGTTAGTCATTCGTGGCGAAGAGCGTTCTTCATTAGCCGGGGAAGGCTCGTCGCAGATGGTCGTTGTCATGATTGGTGCAAGCAACAGTGGACGCCTGCAGCACCTGTTAAGTCAGCTTCAGGAAGCATTAAAGAATGCCTCTCATTCGCTGGAAGATGTGGCGTACACCCTGACAAGACGTTCTGTGGGGAAAGGCTGCATTGCGACCTTTGCTGTTGCGTCACTTAGCGAGCTTCAAGAGCAAATTGCCACCACATTGCGCTCAGGCGTTGTCGGTCATCCCCTGGACGTTTGTCTAAAGGAATATAAGGGGAAAGCGATCGCGATCAACGCCAGCGAAATTGATGCCGAACGTGTCGTCATGCTCGAGTCCACCCCTAAGCCGCAAACCAAAACCGACGAAGCTCCGAGAGAAGAAACCCTGGCCAATACGCTTATTTGTGAAGAGGCACTGCGTAAGATTTGGCTCGATAACTTCATGCTTGACTCGATAAAAGAGGAAGATAGCTTTGCCGAACTGGGGGGGCACTCTATCCTCGCACTGTCACTGGTCACCGATATCAATGCCGCGCTTAATCTTACTTTGACGATGGACTGGGTTGAGAAATATGATGTTTTCAGTGCGCAGCTGAATGAACTGAACAGGCTGGCCAGAACTAAAACAGCATCTTCGCTGGTAAAAACGCTTTTTGTTCCGCCTGGTGAAACACGAGCAACGCTTATATTGGTTCATGCTTCGATTTCAGGCGTGGAAATGTACAAAAAAATGTCGAAAAACATTGCCAGTGACATCGAGGTGCTCGGGGTAGACTCCTATAATCTCTATAATGAAAATAAGATAACCTCAATAGATAGACTCGCGGAAACGTATGCAGATGATATTTTAGAAAGAGTGAAAGATAACACTGCTCCCGTGTTTATTGGAGGGTGGTCATTAGGTGGGTTATTAGCCATAAAAATAACAAAATTATTAATAAAGAAAATAAAAATAAAAGGAAATATATTACTGGACTCTGTTCTGTATTCTCAGGATAGTTCAGTGCTCTTTACGGATGACTATCTCTCCTGTTTCATGGATCTTAGCTATTTTTCGAATTCGATTACCGGAGATGAAAGAGCAAGAGACAATCTAAAATCATTATTTGATATAGAGAGAAACATGGTTAAGGAGTTTGATAATCCCCGGCTCAACCTGCCGCTGCTCAACGTTGTAGCGACGTCTTCTCTTGTGCAAATTAAAAATAACATGCTCTCCAGCGCGTTTGAGTCGTTGAAAAAAGCCAACAATAACTGGCCAGTGAGCGACTTAATGATGGTCAAGGAAATCAACACTGACCATGTTGGATTAATGACCGAATTAAATGTCAATGAAGTTTCAGGATTCATTCGGGAGTTTTTAGATCAGCATGTATAAGCATATTATTTTGTTGAAATTTAAAGAGTCTATTTCTACAGCAAATGCTCTGGAATTGCTTCACCAACTAGGTGAATTGAAAAATAAAATTTCCGGCATCAGAAAATACAGCTATGGAATGAATGATGGTGACAATGCGAATAATTTAGGCTTTGAGTACGCATTTGTTATGGAATTTAGCTCGAAGAAAGACAGAGACGCCTATCAAATCAATGAGCACCATCAAACGTTTATTAATGAAACACTGAACTATGCCATTTCAGAGGCGATTGTCTTCGATATGGTTGTGGCCGAGGAAGAGAGATGAAAGATAAAATCGCAGTTACAGGAATGTCGGGACTGTTTCCAGAAGCCAGTGACTACCACGAATTTTGGGACAACCTGTGTCATGGACGGGTGTCCTATCAGTCATATACCGATCAGGATGGACACGTCAGATCGAAGGGGCAGTGCCCGGATCCTGAAACGTTTGATGCACAGCGCTATCGTCTTTCCGAGAAGGAAGCGTTGGTCATGGATCCTCAGCTGAGAAAGTTCATCGAACTTGTCGACTCGGCCCTGCTTGATGGGGAATATCACGACCCAGGCGAGCTGGGGACGGTTGCCGTAATAGCGACGCAGGGCAGCAATCATACCTACCATGATCAACTGCAAAAAAGCATCGCAGAAGGGCAGGTTGAACCGCCTAATGGGCTGCTCCTTAACCTCAATAAGGGTACCGATTTTATGGCTACCCGTGTCGCCCATATATTTAACTTTCAGGGCCCGTGTTTCAATCTGCAATCCGCCTGTTCTTCGTCATTGACCGCTATTGTTGAAGCCTGCTGGATGCTACAAACAAAACGTTGCGATACCGTGATTTGTGGAGGGGTGCATATCTCCTATCCGTTGGCGGAGGGCTATAAGTATGAACCTGGGTCCATTTATTCTCAAACAGGCATTTGCCGGCCTTTTGACCATCATGCTGATGGCACCGTTCCTTCAGATGGTGGGGGCGTCGTCATTCTCAGACGGCTTCAGGATGCCGAAGCAAATGGGGACACTATCCATGCCGTGATTGCAAATGCGTTGAGTAATAACGATGGAAGGAACAAGGCCAGTTATGCTGCCCCTTCGGTCAACGGTCAGTGGCAATTGCTGTCTCAAATCTATCGCCATTCGGCCATCAACCCTCGCCAACTGCAGTTTATAGAATGCCATGCAACAGGAACCGTCGTGGGCGATCCAATGGAAGTTCAGGCCCTCAGCCAGTTAATGGACAGTTACCCTGTGGAAGACACGTTATCCCCGGTAGTCGTGGGATCGGTCAAAGGGAACATTGGCCATCTTTTCTGGGCATCGGGCATCGCTTCCTTGATCAAGTCTGTGCTGGCACTCAAACAAGGCGTTTACCCCGGGACGTCCAATCTTTCTCAGCTCAATGAATTGCTCCGGGAGACGGAGAAACAGCATCTGTTGTATACGGCGGACAATATTCCGTTGGATCCTGACAAGCCCTGCCTGGCCGCCATTAGCTCGATGGGTGTGGGGGGGACCAATGCGCATATTGTGATCGAAGGCTACAGCAAAGCACGTCCCCAAACACCGCAGAAACCGACCCGCAAAGAGACGCAAGGCAGCGTGTATTCTTTCTTCTCTCAAATGGCAATGGCCAAAGATGCCTGCTGTGAGAAGGAGGGTATAAGGCAGTCTCCCTCTGCAGGACAGGCACCCCTTACGCTGTCATCATTGTTGCCCCAGGTCTTGTCTTTCTATCAGCGAGTGCTTGGGGAGGAAGAGATCTACCCAGACAGTGACTACTTCGATCTGTATGGCGATTCTGTAACGGCCGTTGAGCTCCTCGCGTTATTCAAATCAGAGCTCGGCATTGATGTCACAACAGAAACCATCTACAAGCACTCGACACCCGAGGCACTGGCGAATGCGATTGCCAGAGATCGGTCGTCTGTCGCTCAACCGGTAACTGATCGTCAACCGACGAGTGACAACGTTCACCCGCACGGTTTGCTGTCACCTTATCAACAGCGTTTTTATTTACTGGAAAAACTGCAGCGGGGCGACCGCAGTCAATATAACGTCCCGATCTGTGTCGAGATCACCAAGACGTTTCCGATAGAATCCTTTACGCAAACTGTGGATAAAATTCTTGCGCAGCTCCCTCAATTTAGTCACCAGTACAAGATAATCAAAGAGGGTGTTGCACTGGCGGCTAAACGTGAACAGATCGTTGAAACGACCTCGGTGGAGGTGCCCGCAGAGGATTCTTTGGAAGTACCATTGCAGGCCGTGTATGAGCAACGATTTGATCTCGATACGGGGCCGCTTTGTCGGGTAACGACACTTGGACATGGCGCTACAAGGATGCTGGTGTTGAATTTCCCTCACATCGCGATCGATGGAACGGGTTTACACAACCTATTGGAAGCATTGTCCGAGGTACGGGAAGAAAACGGGCCATTAAACAGCGCCCGTATTCCTCTTCACATTCACACGAAGCCTGACATTTCCAGCGCAAGCCTTACGTTCTGGCAAGACACTCTGAATGGCGTGCCAAAGACTTCATTACCGGTTGATCCCACCCGATCTTCAAGTGCTAAGGAATTGATCGCCGGCACGGTGGTCTCCCACCTTTCATCGGAACGTGTTTCGAAGATTCAGAACATCGCCAGGATCCATAAGAAACCACTGTTTGTCGTGCTCTATGCTTTGTTCAATGCAACCTTGTCAGAATTCCTGGATGCTGCCGTTATTTGCACAGGGATGACTCTGGCCAATCGGTCGGAATCCGACAGGGCAGTGATTGACTGTCGAATGAACAATATTCCTGTTGTCGTCAACTGTGGGTCGGGGCAGTTCTGCGACATCCTGAATGAGACAGACACCGCACTGAAAAACAGCCTGCCTCATGCCCACGTACCTTTAGAGAGAATTTCGTCTCTGGTAGGGAGAAACGGTCAAGGGGTGTATGACATTCTTTTTATGTATCAGAATCAAAACAGAGGCAATGTTCTAAGGTATCGACAGTTTACGCTTCCTGAATATTCGACGCGTTACCAGCCCGTGTATGGCAATTTGACGGTCAATATTGTGCCTGAGCAAGAGGGGTTAGCGATCGAGATGATGTTCAATCAGGCGGACTACTCCCGGGAAACGGTGGCAAGCCTTATGTCTGTGTTTGTGTCCAATATAGAGAGTGCCTTGTTCAATCTATAAAACCTACACTGGATGAAAAAGTAATGAATTCTACATTTATCGAAAAGTTTGAGTCTATCGCTGAACTCTTCCCAACGAATATTGCGCTGATTGTTGGTAATGATTCAATTAGTTACTCTCAACTCCAACAAAAGGCAAAGCGAATTGCCGTCGGTATCCAGTCTGAAATCGATGATAACGTCGAGGGCATTGTATTATGTTTACAGAGAGATGAATCGCTCATTACTACGATATTAGCGTGTCATTATCTGGGGGTTCCGTATATTCCCGTTGATCCAAGAACCCCGGCTGAGAAAATCGAGCATATCCTTTCTCAAGCGCACTACTTATATATCAGTAACGCGAAGATAAGCGAGTGCCAAAAAACAGTTGACGTCAATAGTCTGTCGAAGGTTAATGCCCCGTTTGAGCAGAAAAACCTGCCAGGTACTTCTCAAGAGGCCTATCGAATATATACGTCTGGCTCAACCGGCGCACCCAAAGCGGTTATGGTCAGCCATATTGGCTGTGCTAACTTAATTGAGTACTTTTGCTCTTTATTGGCATTCAAGCCCGGACAGACGTGGTTATCATCAACGTCGATTGCCTTTGATATTTTCTTCCTGGAATACTCAGTGCCATTGTCGAGTGGTGGCACCTTAATATTGCTGACAGATCAAGAGAGCTACTCGCCGCAACAGATCGCAGGACAAGTGATGCGTTGGTCGCCTTCCGTCTACCAGGCCACGCCTTCGCTGTTTAAAGGGCTCTTAGGCTATCTGGATAAGGGGTGGCAATT
This sequence comes from Serratia plymuthica, assembly GCF_018336935.1. Classification (NCBI taxonomy): domain Bacteria; kingdom Pseudomonadati; phylum Pseudomonadota; class Gammaproteobacteria; order Enterobacterales; family Yersiniaceae; genus Serratia; species Serratia plymuthica. The sequence goes on from NZ_CP068771.1 coordinate 18,769, forward strand.
CCAAAAAGTGCTGGTAGGTGGTGAATCTCTCTCTCCACAGCTGTCTTCATCGCTGTTTGAACGAAGTGACTGGTTGTGCAACGTGTATGGACCAACAGAAACCACCGTTTGGTCTAGTGCGCATGTCATTCGGCAAGCGGGCGACACACGAATTGGGAAACCAATACGCCACTCCCAGCTCTTGATATTGAACGAGCATCAGCAAGAGTGCGCGCAAGGCGAGCCGGGCCGTATCTATATTTCTGGAGATGGTCTTGCTTTGGGTTACTTTAATAACCCTGAGTTGACGGCGAGAAAATTTACAGAGGTGCACATCGGCGGTGTCAATCGACGGATGTACGATACCGATGATATTGGTTATGTGGATAACGAGGGCATCGTCAATTTTCTGTACAGAGAAGGCGGGTTTATCAAAATCAATGGGTATCGAGTGGAACCTACGGAAATAACGGATATGTTTGAATCGATAGAGGGCGTGTCGGGTTCTGCGGTCATTTCCCTTCATGATGACCTATCGGACTATTCAAAACTGATAGGCTGGGTGGAGTGCACGGGGTTGACTGAGGCGACGATAAGGGCATTTCTCAAGTCAAAGTTGAGCTACTATTTGATCCCTCATCATATTTTCACTATCCCGGCATTGCCTTACACGTTGAGCGGTAAAGTCGACGCAAACAGGCTTGAAGACATGAGCCTCAAGCTTTTGAGTAGGGCACCCACGGCCAGTGTCTCCGTATCAATGGGCGAGCCATCCGCTCTGACATCGCACCCTGTGGGTAAGATCTTGGGCCAGTATATGGACATCACTCGGATGTCAAAAGAAGACAACTTCTTTGAACTGGGGTTAACGTCGATGCAAGCCATCTCTCTTCATATCGATCTGCTTGAGTTGTACCCCAACTTACAACTGCACGAAATCTTTGATCGGCCATCTTTTGATCAGCTGATAAATGAACTTGAACGCATATAATTTTAATCTGAGTCTTTTCAGACTTATCGGCACGTCCGATCGGCCAATGAGTCTGAAAAGTGGAGACATACATGAACGACTCTCTTGTGCTTGAGAAGAAAGTCATCTGGTTTATGGCACTTATTCAATTTATTAATGCTGTGGATTTTATGATCGTTATGCCTCTCGGGGCTGATTTTGCCAGTGCGTTACATATGTCGGCGGCAAACATCGGTTATCTTGGGGGAAGTTACACCTTAGCTGCCGCCGTCTCTTCACTGCTGGTGGCGAAGTACCTCGATAGGTTCGATCGCAAACGGGTGGTGTTAGTCATGTTGATCGGGTTGTCGGTGGCCACCTTGATGTGTGCGCATGCCTGGAATATGAAAAGCTTGATGTTTACCCGCATGCTGGCCGGCTTTTTTGCTGGCCCATTAATAGCCATCTCGCTCGCCATTGTGACGGACTGTGTCCCCGCAGAGCGTCGTGGTCGAGCCATGGCTACCGTGATGGGGGCTTTTTCCATTGCCGCGATTGCCGGCGTGCCTTTGGGCCTCAAGCTGGCAAGTTGGTATGGCTGGTCCACGCCTTTTTACGTGGTCGGTGCCTCAGGGATGCTGGTGGCAGCCATGGTGGTTGTATTGCTGCCAAGCCTAAAGGGGCACCTTCAGGGGACGACGTCCATGCCGCCTGCTGTGTCTCTGCTGGCATTGATGGCCAATCGCCGGGTTTTACTGGCGATATCCTCGCTGGGCTTGGCCGTATTAAGTACGTTTCTTCTGTTGCCGAATCTGGCCGTTTGGCTTCAACTCAACGCCGGCGTTGCTCGGGATGATTTAAGCTTGTATTACCTGATCGGTGGGGGAGCCAGCGTGATCGCGCTGCAGTTTTTTGGTCGTCTGGTTGACAAAATGGGGGCGCGCTCTGTCGTGCTTGGTCTCGCAGTCGGCATCTTTGTTGTGATTTTCGACGGTTTTATGCATGCTTCTGTCTTACCTCCTTTGGTTATTTTTAGCGCATTTATGGTGTTGACAGCAACGCGAACTATTGTCGCAATCACAGTCAATACAACCGTCCCAGCCCCCAACGTAAGAGCGGCTTTTATGTCTCTTCAAAGCATCTGCCAAAATGTGTTTAGTGGTTTGGCTGCCATCCTCTCGTCCTCTATCTTGGTAGAAGAGCAGCAACGGCTACACAACCTTGAGATATTGGCCGCCTGTGCGTTAGCCCTCACGCTCGTGCAGCCACTGGTCTTGCAGCGATTGCTCAAGCATCAATCGCGGTCTCCAGTCACGCCATAAACCAGCCGGGCAAGCCTGACGTCTCGGCACGACTCAGGCTTTCTCAGTGCATGCCGCTTATCGGGTTAAGGAATTGACGCATGCCTCCATTTTTGAACACCAGTCAGAGGGTGGTTCCCCCTCTGTTTAGGCATTTGGTCTTATGGTACAACGCCTTCGATTTCAGGTATTTCGATAAGTCACTTTTCTCGGATTTTGGTGTGGAATGCCCCAGGCTTCTAACAAGAGCGGGGCCAAAAAGAAAGGCCGAGTACTTTGCCGGCCGACTGGCCGCTAGACGCGCACTCCAATTTCTTGGGTGCAAAACACTCGATCTTCCAATAGGGGATCATCGGCTTCCCCAGTGGCCTTTGGGTTACCGTGGGTCCATTTCTCATACGCGAGCATTAGCGGTGTCGGCGGTCTGTCAGCACGATCACTATCAGGCAGTGGGTATTGATACAGAAACGGTATTCACGGTTGAGCAATGTACCAAGCTAACGAGTGCCATCGTGTCTGACGCTGAATGGAATGACGTCATTCGAGGTGGTTGCGAACTTGCTCAAACGCAGCTGGTTACTCTGATTTTTTCAGCCAAAGAAGCCTTGTATAAAGCGCTCTATCCTCACACTTTGTCGTTTCAGGATTTTAGTGCCGCAAAGCTGACATGGGTATGTGACAAATCGGCACGGTTTCAAATTGAACTTACCTGTGACTGGAGTGGAGACTATAGCGCAGGTACTCATTTTACTGGGTGGTTCCAGTTTTTTGATCATACCGTCGTCACGGTGATTGCTGACGGCTCCCATAAGTAAACTGACCGCGCCTTTTTGGGCAGAATGGACCGTGTTGGCCAACCCTTCACATTAATAAAACCGCTTTCGTTGCGTTGTCCATTCAGAGATAGAGAGGAGAACGGATCTTCAAGACGCGCTCACACCTCTCCCTGGGAAAGTGTTACGCAATGCCCTCCGTTATATTTGAATGACGTTAAAGACGAACTGCTGTTATTTTGTCTGACATCGGATGTATGTGTTTTTTTCTGAGTGCTTGAGCATGACGTCAGAGAAGGTTACTCCAAAGACAGATTAAAAAGGAAATGATTTTGAACTCTGAAAATATTAAATCGCTGTATACTGAACGCAAACCAACAAAGCATGACGATTATTATCGTAATATTCCAAATTCCGTGAGCGAAATATTTAAGGTTGCAAGGAATATAGTGGAGCATTATAAAGGAATCAATAAATATAAAATAGGGCAGGAAAGGTACAACGACATTGATATCAATCAACCTGAAATCATACTGGATAGACTGTCTAAAACTGGGGTGACATCCATTACCAATCCGATCCCCTTTGAACATAAGATTATCGGTCATTGTTTGACCATATCTATCATGGCACTCGACATGATGAGGTACAAAAAAATCCCTTCACGACTAAGGTACGCCTATTGCACCTACTTCAGTCAAGATATTTACCCAGAGCAAGTTCTGATTGAATACTGGTGTGAGGACAGAGGCGCATGGTTATTGGGTGACCCCTCGATGAACCAAGAAGTGCTGGATCACAATGAAATTTCGGTAAGCGTGGACTTTTGCGATGTGGATACTGCACTGTCTCAGCCGATCCACTGGGTATGGCGTCACTTAAGGAAAGGACAGCTGGATTTCACTATGTATCGTGGTATCCATGACAAGCAAGAAAAAAAACAGGTATTAGAAGAGGTGGCCAGGATATTTGTGAATGATTTGGCAATAATGAACAATCTCTTATTATCGATTTATGATTACGTCCTGTCTCCGTATCAGTCGGACCATCTCAGTGAAGGGTTGTTTCAATATCTTGATGAGATTGCGGATGAAATGATGGCCTCTCCAGGTTGTCTTATTGTTTACGATGAATCCAATCTTATCCGGTGTCAGCCGAGAGCGGTGGTGAGAAAAAGTATCTTCAATAAAGAGGAACAAATATTTGAGGTCTAAGCGCGATATGTACAGATCTTGCTATCACCTGACGCCGGCCTCAAACCGGTGTCTTGTTTAGGCTACTTTTAGTGCGCACTTCCTTCGCTATGAGTTTCAGCCCCTAATTTGAACATGAACTGTTCATCCATCATTCTACCCTGATGGGGCATATGTCCTACCGCCACTTTGCCGTCTATAACGTGGTGGGCACGCTGCTGCGGGCTATCTGTTCGTATGGTGCAGGAAAACCTAAAACTGCTGATTGTCGCGATTATTGTTCTGTCGGTTTTGCCGGGGTTATATCAATGATCCGTAATAAGTGCGCGGCGGCAAAAATAGGCGAAATAACGCCACGAGCGTAGTAAAGCAGGGGGGGTGAGAGGGGGTACCACTTTTCTTCACATGTTTATGTCTCTTATGTTTTAATGTGCGACATTTCATGGCCTGTAAGCGGTAAAAATAGCATTATTTGCTGCTTATGGTAAAACTAGCATCGACTAGGTTCAGGAATAAATAAAGGTTATCTATGAGCTGGATTGAACGAATTAAGAGCAATATCATCTCCACCCGCAAGGCGAGTATCCCGGAAGGGGTATGGACCAAGTGCAGCAGCTGCGACCAGGTTCTGTACCGTGCAGAGCTGGAGCGCAACCTGTCGGTTTGCCCGAAGTGCGATCACCACATGCGTATAGGAGCGCGCAATCGCCTGCATAGATTGCTGGACGAAGGAACTCTGGTGGAACTGGGGAGCGAACTTGAGCCGAAAGACGCGCTGAAGTTTCGTGACGCTAAGAAATACAAAGACCGCCTGAGCTCTGCGCAGAAAGAGACCGACGAGAAAGACGCGCTGGTCGTGATGAAAGGCACGCTGTACGGCATGCCGGTAGTCGTGGCGGCATTTGAGTTCTCTTTTATGGCGGGTTCAATGGGCTCTGTGGTCGGTGCGCGTTTTGTCCGTGGCGTCGAGCAGGCGCTGGAAGATAACTGCCCGCTGGTATGCTTTTCCACATCTGGCGGCGCGCGCATGCAGGAAGCGCTGATGTCGCTGATGCAGATGGCGAAAACCTCTGCGGCGCTTGCGAAGATGCAGGAGCGGGGTCTGCCGTACATCTCTGTGCTGACTGACCCGACCTTGGGAGGTGTGTCCGCAAGCTTAGGGATGCTTGGCGATATCAATATCGCCGAACCGAAAGCGCTGATCGGCTTTGCCGGGCCTCGCGTTATTGAGCAGACCGTGCGTGAAAAATTGCCGCCGGGTTTCCAGCGCAGTGAATTCCTGATTGAAAAAGGCGCGATCGACATGATTGTTCGGCGTCCGGAAATGCGCTTTAAGCTTGGCAGCATCCTGACGAAGCTGATGAATCTCCCGGCGCCGAGTCCAGATACGCCGCGCGAAGGCGTTGTGGTACCGCCGGTACCGGGTCAGGAACCAGATGCCTGATAATGCAAAGGGCAGGGCCGTCAGGCGCTGCCCTTTTTGCTTTTCTTAACCGTTAACCATCACGGGCATCATGGAAAAAGACTCAATTCCTCTCGCCACGTGGCTTTCCTATGATCTGCTCCCCGTTGATTAATAGATAGCAATGTCAGTTATGCACCCTCGGCGGCGATCAAAATCAGGAACTTCCGCTCCTCGCTCATAACGGGTATGCCTGCGTGCCGGCCCACTCCGTGCCAATAGCAGAGTTTGCTGATTTAAATGTGCGTTAGATGTTTATCAGTATTCTGAGCGTCTGCCGCATGTTTATTTTCACGTCTTCGACAAGCAATCAGTCAACGGCCAATTCTTTCGAACCATTCCTCAACGGCTTTTGCCGCTGGTATAGTGGTTTTTTTGGCGAGGATTACTGTATGTCTTTAACTGCACTCATGGCTTTTGCCCTGATTATGTCAGCCGGTATCGTCACCCCCGGCCCGACCGTATTGCTTGCTCTCAATAATGCGGCTCGCTTTGGCATCAAACGGTCAACCTGGGGGATTCTTGGCGCCGCCGCTGCCGACGTGCTTCTGGTTACCCTTGTCGGTCTTGGGCTTGGCGTCGTTCTTGCTACTTCGGAAACGCTTTTTGTCACCCTGAAATGGATTGGGGCTGCGTGGCTTGCCTATATCGGTCTGCGGATGTTGCTATCTTCTGGCGGTTCCCTTCCTGGCGGCGAGGAAGTAACGGCACCATCGCGCCGGGCACTTTTCCTGAAAAGCTTCTTTGTCGCGATGAGCAACCCAAAATATTATATCTTCATGACTGCACTACTGCCGCAGTTCGTCAGCACGGCACAGCCTGCCTTGCCGCAGTATGCCAGCCTGGCGGCAGTCATCGTTTCAATCGATGTGGCGGCGATGCTGGGTTACGCGGCGCTGGGCAAAAAGTCCGTCAGTCTCTGGAAGGCCAGCGGCATCAGATGGATGAACCGCATCAGCGGGTCATTTCTGTTGATCCTTGCCGGATCGGTTGCCCTGTACCGTAAGAGCGGCACATAAGCTTCCGCCCAGATAAAAGCCGCCGGTCAAAAACCCCAAAGCAAAAAGCCCGCTCAGGTTTCCCTGAGCGGGCTTCTCTAATATGGCTCCTCTGACTGGGATCGCCTTTGCCAGTAACTGGCTAATAAATAAGCTAAACCTGAAAGCTCTTGTTGTCAAGACCACCAGAATGACCACCAAGTGCTGAAGTGCAACAGACCATAAAATGGCCTCTCGCCAGTCGGCTATCGAGTTGGTTTCTCTGACCATGAACGCCGCATATTAATGACCTGCTCAACATCGACTAAATAGCTGCGCGGAATAGTAGATCACTTTGAGGGAACCCAGCCCGGATTGTGCGATCAGATCAATCACCAAATCAAAACAAATCACCAACCTATTGTGAAGATCTCCACACTTATTTTGCGGATGGTGGTTTGGTCGCTAACAACCCCAGCTATATCGGTCTGCTGGAAGTTTTCAGGGACATGAAGTTTGATTTTCCTGATGTTACTCATAAAGTCAGTGTATGTATCGTAATAGGTGATGCTTTGTTTCCACATTTTCACCGACTGCACTCTTTGTATCTCTTCCTGCGAGCATAACCCGGATGCACTGGCTCACGCTGAAGTACCCGATACACTCGTGCATCGGGCATGTAGAAAGGTTACTGTGTTTGAAACTCCCAGGCATCAATCTCACCGAAAGTGATCTTTTTGCGATGGTCTACCGCTTCCGAAGGTACTAAGTATAATTTGTCTTCCATTTGGAAAAAATAATAACGATTTCCAATGATGATTTTTTCTTCAGGATCTGGATATTTTTCCTTAAATATTTCATTGTCATCGTAGAAACATTTTGCAGGATAAGAGACTCGATCGATAATGAGGTCAGTGGAAGTCATGGGGGCGTTGATAGTGTGCAAATCGCGAGCTTCATAGGGGGTTATGAACAAGTAGTCGGACATCAACTCTACTCGTTGAACAAACTCATGTTCACTATCGTTATTTTTTTTAAGAATATCAACTAACCCGGAATAGAGAGCGTTTTTTTCAAAGAGTGAATTACCGGTCTTTGAGAATTTTACATATTGGTAAATCAGTTCATTGATAACTCTAAACTGCGGAATGGTGACAGTGGTCTCGCTGGCTGTCACTTCGGCACCGTTATAGTTGAGCCGATGGTGAAGCATTTTATTTCTAATCTGAGAACACATTTTGTACAGCGTATGAAGGAACAAATCATCAATTGAATCTTTATCAATATTGGATTCGAGAATGAGGATTTTTTTGTTGAAGCTTTCGTTGACACAGTCAAAACGAAGATCAACATAGCTATCCAGATAATCAAAGAAAATAGGAAATAAGACAAATTTTGTGTAATTATTTTGCAAACTGCTATTCCATGAGAAAAAACCTATGCAGTTTAATGGGTATTTTGTAGTTGAGCTACCATTCGTCTTGCTGTATAAAAATCTATTGTTTGCCATATTGTTCATAAAGCAGTTACCGATAATAGCCTGAACAATGTCAAAATGTTTTTGCATCATACTGTGACTCCATGTCTGTAAAACATAAAAAAACCTTAGATAAGAGGGGAATACTTAAATTTGCGCCAATGATCCTAACATTGTGGTGTTGAGACAAAAGCAATGATTGGTCACTGATGTCCGCCATTTTACCAAGAGTGTGATAGGGGTATCGTCTTGTTAACGGGTATACAGAACGCAGAACAGCAAAAAATCCTGCTTAAGTATCCTTAAGCGGACTCTTCTTAAATACGGCTCCTTTGACTGGGATCGCCTTTGCCATTAATTGGCTGATAATTAAGCTAAATCGCAAATCCCTTTCTGTCAAGCCCCCCAAACTGACCACTTATGCTGTACATGCAATCTATCTTGAGCATACAAATCTTTTGTTAGTCAGAGTTTAAGTACACCCGTTTTAGTTCCACGGCGCTGGTCAAGGAATACCTGCGCAGCGAGCTGGTAGGCTTTGAGCATGAAGTCTTTGCGGTGCTGTTTCTGGATACGCGCCACCGGCTGATCAAGTACCGGGAGATGTTCCACGGCACCATCGACAGTGCATCGGTGTATCCGCGTGAAGTGGTCAAGGAAGCCCTGGGGCTAGTTGAGGTGCGTATGCAGGATCAGGTCATTGTGGCCGGAGCAGGCTCCGTGTCGTTTTCGGAGCAGTGGCTGATTTGACGTACCATCTACACAAAAAAGCTATCAGTCCTTATCCACCCAACGCGCCTCGCCTTTTCCAATACGGCGGATGGTGACACTCGTTCCGTTCTGTAGAGATTCAACTTCAAGCAGGCTCGGTAGTTCCGCCTGAAGCCTCTGTCTGATTGTTGTGAGCTGTGAAAAATCTGGCGTCGCGATCGACACTTGTCCATCTTGCGGATCAACTTCAATACGCAGAGGCACTGTTGAGTCTGTTGCCCATTGCATGGTCCACTCCTGCGACGCCCACCTGCCATCTACGCTTGACACAACGTCGTGCCGAAACTGCTGCCAGATTGCATGAGTCTCAAGCGTGGGCCATCCAGGAACATGGTCGAAGCCTGCTACTTCTTCCGATCGTAACCAGGTTTTCATTTCCGCGCGATTTGTGAAGCAGGGCGCGAGCTGCTCCACGGCTGTCTTGGCGGCCACCCGCGAGGGCAGTCCGGCCCGAACAAGCATGGCCATGGCGTTGGACGGTAGTCCAGCTTCCAGGCAGGCGGCAGCAGCTCCTTCGACGGGTAGTTCTGATTCGTCTCCATTGATGCGCCGATTCATCCGGATGGCTTCAATCGCCCAAACCAGGCGATAGACAAATGCGTCGTCCACGAAGCGCATTCCCTCTTGGCCGATGGCCGCTACGTCTTGCCCTCGCACCCAAGCTCCCAGCAAGTCTCTCCAGTTCGCCGGCAGTGGGTCATCTGGAACGAAGGGACGGATCGCAAGAAGCCGCTCTCCCATTCCAATGAGAGCAGCGATCAGGGCATCTGCGTCACTGGCGAGGGCGGCTGCATCGCCACGGTCAAGAAGCACAGTCAGCTCGACAGCCAACGCGTCGATGGCAAGGCCCGATTCTAGGCCCACTCCCATCGCGAACTGACCTTTGCGTTGCTCGACCGTTGTTTTGTTCCAAATGAGCTGTGCTCTACTGAGGAGAATCCACACTTGCTTCTGCTTTTCGACGCCGTCAAGGTGAGCGATTTGCCTTGCCCAAAGTGAACCCGCAAGGGCTTCATCGAGCAGCCTTGGTAGATCCGCACTTTGCGCGTCAAGCGCTTCGACGAGCCCAAGGACGGTTGTATCCAACCGCTCGATGAGGCTCTCCATTGAGTCTGACTCCATCTCACCATCTACAGCGTCCGGGAACCAAGCATCTTGCGTGCTAGACAGGTAGTCCATGGCATCCCCACGCGCAAAAACACCCGACGTCGAGAGGCGACGTATGACCTCGTTTACCACGACAATGATGCCGCTTGAAAGTGACCGAGTCTTGGCCGACGTGACCAACTCTCTCCATCGCTGGTGGCGCCAATTTTCTGGCTGATGCATTACGTGGATCACGAGTCCTTCGAGATCCACGAATGCGCGCCCGGCGCGGCCCGCAACGTTGGCAAACTCCTCACCCGTGATCAGAGTGCCCGCCCTGTACAGATTTGGGATCAGGAGTACCGCTGCATTGAGGTTCAGTCCCTGCGCCAAGGTGGGTGATGCCACGGTAACGCGTAGAACGCCTGCGGCAAGTAGTGTCTCCACTTCCCGCAGGAAGGGGCCGGGAAGACGACCATGATGAATCGCAACGCCGATGGCCAGACAGCGTACTGCAGGATGTTCGGCGCCTAGCCACTCCCTACCTACGGACATGGCACGTTCAACCTCTTGGGCGTTGGCAAGCAGAGATGGCAGAAAGCCTCGTCGCTGCAGGTCCAGGGCAGTCTCGGCAAATCCTTCAACATGATCTCGTTGGGTGCAAAATACGAGAGCTCTCTTTCCTTGCTCAGAGAACTTCCATGCCGCTGCGAGAGTTAGCTCCTTGTTGTCCTTTGGAAACGCCTTTCGACGAGGGCGAATGGGTGGGACCTCTGGCACAAAGTGTCGAATGAAAGGGCCATCTGGCTCAAGGTCGAAGCTCAGCCGCGCAGAATTTCCGAGCCAAGACAGAGTGCCAAAGCGCTGACGCGTAGGGCGCCAACTGGACTGGATCGGATCGCCAGGCGCATCACTGCGAATCCACGCAGTCAGATCGTTGAGCTGATCGCCTGCCGGTAGAATTGCCGAAAGACAAACGATCCGTCGGTCGCCATGGTCAGTGCGCCGCAGCAACCGTTGCACCAGATTCTCATAGCGGATCTCGCGTTCACTTGGGCCAATCAGATGTCCTTCGTCTAGGACGATCAAGCCGACATCATTGATGATGTCGGGGTCGTTCCGCAAAGCAAAATCCAACTTTTCTGGGGTGGCTATGACGATGTTCTGTTCCCGCAGCGCATCCTCGTCATTTCCTGCTACACCGCTGCTTCCATACAGCGACGAGACAGAAAATCCAAGAGGTGTGAATGTCTTGCGGAAGGAGCGCTCGGTCTGAGCGGACAGAGCCCTGAGTGGTGTGACTATCAAAACGCGTTTACCACACGCCAGGGCCATCAACACAGCGATCTCTGCAATCCGTGTCTTGCCCGCGCTCGTGGGGAGCGCGACCACTAGGTCGTCGGAGACATCGACGGCTCGCTGTGCCGCCAGAAGTTGAGAAGGCCACAATTCGACCTCAGATGACCTCCTGCAGTACAACTCAGAGACAAAAAGCTTCCGAAGTTGTGCGTAGTCTTGCGAGCCAAGTGGCCCTTCGGAGGGCAGAACCTTGTGCAGACTGCTTGCCCAAAGATCATCTATCAGGTTCACGGTGATTCGAAGAATCCACCAGAGTGATACCGCGCTGGCCGCTCCGGTCAACGAAATCGCCCGTCTCAGCAGGTTGCGAGCTTCTACAACGAGGGACTCTTGGCCGGTTTGCAGGGCAAACTCAAAGAACACCAATGCTCTGAACATTGTCGACGTCGCTACACGCGAAACGATATCGTCGGGGTCAAGCGCTCCCTCGGCCGCAGCTCTGGCGATTCCCTCATCTCGGTTCGCTGGGCTGCTAAGCCAATCCCTCGCACGTTGAACCAGGCCTTGAAGATCACGCACGATTAGGAGCGCGAGCGCATCCTCGGCAGGCGAACGATTCTGATCGGCCTGTAATTGCGACAGAAGCGAAAATGCCAGCGCAGAGTAGTTGGCCAAGTGATAGGAAGCAGCCCCCATTGTTCGATAGAACCCTCGAGATGCGTCGGCCTGTGACCCGTTCTGAACCAATGCCTCAAAAGCCCCACCTGCCTGTACGAAGCCTTTTCGCCAAGTCACTGCATCGCCTCCAAGCTCGCGTAGCGCCAAGGAAACACGTAGTACTGAGAAGCCATAGTCCGCAAGATCGGAGTCGAGCCCTTCGCTGAAGGCTGGAGCGTCTGGTGGCAAGTTTCCTTCATGGCGAATAAGAGCCCTTGCTTGACCCCGGGCCTGCAGGCGACCTCGATATCCGTCTTGTGTGATGTCGAGCAGGAATGCAGTCAATTCTTCAATCGTTTCCAAGTGCCAGAGCCCTCTCGTAGCAGGCCAGAATGAAGGCCTGATGGTCTTCTATGCGCAAATTTGCAGAAAGATGGGGACGAACCAGATCCGCCGCTGCGAGATCGTCGTACAGTGCCTGAGGCGTGGCGTTGCCCGACAAGGTGAACAGCATGTGACTGGTTCGCCCTTGGGGCGCAGCTCGACTGGCGACTTCATTACGAATCCGTCTACCTATCTGCCGTCGTTCGCCTTCACCCTCCATGAGTCGATCCGCGACGAAGAGAAGGGATGTTGCCGTAGGTCTGCCATCGTCTCTGGACAGTGCTTTTCGCGCCTCAGAGATGGTGGCGTTGGCAAGGTTTGCACGACTCTTAGACTCGCCTTTTAAGTAGTGCAAATTTTGTTGGTCATCGAGCTTTAGACCGACGAAATCGTCGCCGCGCAGCGCCATCTCTCGACCATCCTTGTATCGCAGGCGACGGATCGGAACCTCGAATTCAAGATGTTCTTCGACCAACTCGGCCGCGAGGATCTCGCCAAGCTCTCCCGAACGTGCTCGGGTGGAGCGCGGCATGCGCTCAGCCAAAATTGCAGCCGCGCCTGGATATCCCAACTCACGGACGTCTTCAGCTATTTCGTCCAAATTGTCGTAGTGAGCTCGGATCCGAGTAGTTAGGGTAGCTTCGATAGCAGCCCTTCCTCCATCGCGTTCGGACAAGCGCCATAGCTGCTTGTTGTCTTGCTCTTGGATAGTTATGTCGCACCAACGTGGATATAGCATTCAAAAGCTCCGTATTCTTATGCCAGGTCTTTCTGAGAGAGGTGGATTAAACCCTCAGTGCGACGGCCGCAAGCTGCAATTTTCTTCCAACCCAAAAGTTGCCTCACGTCATCACTTTAAGTTCTTCGACGTTACCCCGGCTTCAGCCTCGCGGAGAATACTAATGATCTGTTGGTTGGAAAAACGCTTCTTCATGGGGATGCCCTCATGTGGCTTATGAAGACATTACTAACATCGGGGTGTACTAATCAACGGGGAGCAGGTCAACACCCATAAAATATTTTTCAGAATCTTGGGTGTTGACAGTAGTAAATTGATTGGATTTCAGTTAGAAAATATTATAGATAAATTAACGGAGTGACGGGATGAGTAACGCGCATGAGGCCAGCGCGTCGGCCACTGGCTATCTGTATCAGTGTCGCTACGCATTGCTAAAAGGACTGGAAGCTACTCTGGATTCACCAGAGTTCAGGATTTCAATTGAAAAGTTTGATGATATAGCTTTTGAGGCAAACGGCTTACCGATTCATCTTATCCAGACCAAACATCATAAAGCCAAAACTGGAAAGCTGACTGACAGCAGCGCTGACCTTTGGAAAACGCTACTCATCTGGATAAAAAGTGTAGCCACCGATAGTGGCGGTTTCTCAAGAACTCGTCACTTCCTAATAACAACTGGTTTGGCACCTTCGAATTCGGCATCTTTTCTATTACGAACAGAAAGTCGTAACGAGGCTCAAGCCGATTTTTTGTTACTCACGACTGCAAACAGTTCAAATAACCGCGCGCTACAAGAAGCTTTCAACGCCTATAAGCTCTTACCGGAGGAGGCTCGATTTGCTCTGTTAAGATCAATATATGTACTTGATAGATCTCCTTCGATTACTGATGTTAAAGAAGATATTTACCGGCAGTTGCACCGTGCTGTAGGAAGACAGCATATCGAAATTTTCACCGAGCGTTTAGAAGGCTGGTGGTTCGACCAAGTGATACGTATGCTCAGCGGCAATGAGGTGGGCAGCATCCCAGTGCTGGCTATTGAATCCCGCATTGATGAACTGCGAGAGGAGTTTCGACGTTCCTCATTACCTGTAGATTTTCGGTCATTTTCTCCTCCTCAAGAAGTGATCGCTCAGCTAGATAGTCGACCCTTTGTCAATCAATTGCGTAAGATAAATCTCGGTTCGGCCCGTATTGAGTATGCCATCCGTGATTATTACCGAGCTTCAGAGCAACGCTCAAAATGGGTAAGAGAAGAATTATTGCTTAATGATGAGCTTAAAACGTTCGAGCAAGACCTGATAGAGGCTTGGCAACCACGATTCGCCGCACAGAAAGACGATTTATTACCTGATAGTGATGAGTCCGATCGTATACGTTCTGGAAAGGACCTGTTCACATGGGCAGAACAGCAGGCATGTTTTCCTCTCCGCAGCCTACGAGAGCGGTTTCTTACCCACGGAAGCTACCATATTTTGGCTAACCGATACGCAGTGGGGTGGCACCCTGACTTCATGCAGAATAATAGTGATGAACAGAAAGGAGAGGATTGATGATGGAGCCTTGGTCTTCCCGTCCCATCGAGGAGAGCTACCTCTTCAACCCAGCTTTCTGCGTATTGCTTATAGCCAATACATCGTCAGAATTCAATAAAAAGACCGGTTGCTCTTTACCCTTTGCACTAGCCTTTATAATCCTTCCGATAATTCTTCATCAGAAAACACGCAAGGCTCTGCCTGCTACAACCGTAACGTCACTAATGGCATGGTGCCAGGACAACCGAGATACGATGATTAATTTCCCCGACAGAGTCAGGCGGCTAAACGGTATTACCCGTGAGAGCATATTATTTGGCACAAGGCAAAGCGCTCTTTGCTTGGATGAAAATGGTGACTTAAAGAAAGGAGCTAAACTGCTCTCACCTTCAGAAAAACGAACGCCGCTGTTTACTCAGGAAGCCGGAGAATGCATTGAGCGTGCGGCATTTCTGGGGCGTTGGCTCGCAGCAGCTGGTACAACAGCGACTATTTATGCTGCATGGGGGATAGCGCCATGAGTCTTCAGATAGCCAGCCTTGTGATTTACAACCACGGGGGAGAACGTCGTGAAATCACCCTTCATCCCGGTCAACTGAACATCTTGACCGGCGCATCCAAAACGGGTAAATCAGCAATAATTGATATTATTGATTACGTTACCGGGCGAAGCGAATGTTACGTAGCCGATGGCGTTATCCGCAAATGTACACAATGGTATGGGATCCTTTTTCAACTGAATGATAGCCAAATCTTTATCGCGCGACGCAATCCAGATGCCGGTACACAGTCTCACGGCGACATCTATATTGCCCGCGGGAGCTCCCTGTCGATTCCCGATGGCGCAACTCTCCACAAAAACACTACAGTCAACGCTGTGGAGAAATTTCTGGGAACGGCAATCGGCATTAATGAAAACGAACACCGTCCCCCGAGTCCTACGCGACCCTCTCTGGAGGCAAATTTCCGCCACTCGCTTCTTTTTTGTTTCCAGGATCAGAACGATATTGATAACAAACAGCGTCTGTTTCATCGCCAAGATGATGGTTTTATAGCGCAGGCTATCCGGGACACCTTTCCTTATTTTCTTGGCGCAATGGATGAAGAGCGGCTCTTACAGCAAGCCCAATTGGACGATGCGCGAAAACTACTGCGTCAGCTTGAAAGGTTGGTACGGGAAGCTGAATCGCTGGATGACGCCACATTTCCGCGTGCAAAAGCTCTTCTTGAAGAAGCTAAAATGGCAGGGCTTACCGACGATCGAACCGTAGTTGTAAACTATGAGGCCTGCATGACTCTGCTCCAAAGCTTGAGCGAGCGAGGAGTATTTTCAGATGCAGTTGTAGTAAGTGATCATGATGACATATTGATGCGACTGCGCTCAGAACGTCAAGGGATGCGTACTGAGCTTGAGAGACTGAATAGCGAGATTCGTGAAACGCGGGCGTTTACCTCAGAATCAACCGGCTATGAGCGAGAGGCGCGGGAGCAGCGTGCAAGACTCAGCGTAGTGAATTTGATAAAGTCCTCAGAGGTATCGCAGCTTTGTCCTCTTTGCGAAAGTCACCTCGAAAACGTTCCTCCTTCTGTTGCTCAACTCAACCATTCACTCAGTGAATTGAGCCGACAACTTGAGGCGGTAGAAGCAGAAAATCCAAGGCTCCAGAAGCGCTTAGCAGCCCTCCAAATACAGGAAAATACTCTCCTCAATAATCTTCGAGAGAATCAGAAAAAAATCAGTGATTGCATCCAACAAGCTGAATATCTGCGAGTACAGCAGGAAAACTTTATGCTGCAGGCGCGGACTCTGGGGAAAATCGCACAGTATCTTGAAACTGTCAGCGATGCAGAGCAGTATTCGGGTCTTCGCACCCGGTTAGAAAATCAGCAATTGACTGTAAGTTTCCTTGAAAAAAAATTGGATCCGACTGCTGTACGAGAGAAACTTGCGGCCTTCCTCAATATAATCGGCCGTTATATGACTGAATATTCGGAACTTCTCGATCTAGAACATCAGGGAAGCAACCTGCGTCTAGATATTCGCAAACTCACCGTTGTGGCAGATACCTTGGACGGACCGGTACCACTTTTCCGTATGGGCAGCGGGGAAAATTGGGTCGGCTACCATATTTTGGCTCATCTGGCCCTTCATCGCTGGTTCCGTCAAAAAAAACGCCCCGTGCCAGGATTTCTAATTCTCGACCAGCCATCGCAGGCGCATTATCCACCTGAAAAAGATAATGATGGGTCTATTGACGCTCTGAAGAATGAAGATCAGAACGCTGTAAATCGGCTGTTCAGCCTAATCAACCACGCTGCTAAAACGCTCGCCCCTGATTTACAGATAATAGTTATGGACCATGCAGACCTTAAAGATGACTGGTTTCAGGCTGCAGTCTCTGATCGCTGGCGTAATGGCGTAAAACTTATTCCAACAAGCTGGATAACACCCCAGAAATAATGGCAAGACGCAAATTTGAGCCTACAGCGCACTTATTTCTGAGCGTAAGAACACTGTGCTATGTTGGCGGGGATAGCTACTATCCGGTGACTGAAGTAATGAAGGTTTAACTGGAACAACGACGTCTAGGCAGGCGAAAGATTTGTAAGTAGGTCTGGAGAAGATAAGGTTTGGCTCTGCATGAGAATGTGAACGCTGGAACATAAATCCAATTGAGGCATTAACTATAACTTGCTGCAGTGCTGTGCCAAAGCAATAAATTTAGTAAAAATATGATGGCTAGATTTGATAGGTTGATTTATAGGGGTTGTTATGTGTTTTGCAAATTTAAAGATACTCAACTTTCGTGATTTTGAGACAGTTAATATCCCTCTGACGGGCAACATAGTCTTGTTGGGCGAGAACCTCGTCGGTAAGAGTAATCTTCCATTAGCGATTCGCCTGTTCAACCTTATGATAGATAGATATTAATGGTGTGATTTATAAGGGAATGTACAATCATGAAAATGTGCCAAATACTAACAGGAGTTTTATGATGATTGATAGATTAGAACTTACAAAAAACATTCAATTCTATAACTTAGTAATACCAGAAGACAATCGAAACAGAACAATAACAGACGTTGAAATAACTAATATTTTGGATGCTGCAGATGACAATATTGAACCTGGTAGTGATTACCTATTAGAGGAATTTAGAATTGAAAAAAGATTAATTGAAAATGATATCCCGTATAAATATTCATTGCGAATCTTCCCAACACTCAAGCCAGTGTATTTTATTGGGGAGATCGAGGGCGGAGAGAACTACCAAGATAAAATTTATGCTTTTATATTAATTCTTGAGTTTGATAATAGTGTGGCAATAATAAAGAAAAGCTGTGCAAATATTTCAGATGATATTGAAAGAAGTTTTAATTTAGTATCGAGTAATTTATTGGCTAGCACCTTTAATGATTCTGATGTTTTATTCCAAAAAATATCCACAAGAACAATAACTAATTCAGATAAGGCAATCAGAAATAGATCTGCAGAATCAGCAGATCTTAAAGGTTCTTACTCTACTCATGCTGCTGGCAGGTCAATACCTTACTACTTAAAACTTAGGCAAGGTGCAATAATTAAGACAATCTCTGGTTCAGGACGATTGGTAGAGGCGTCACAGAGAGTTAATTTCGATGAAATTGCGACATGGTCTTATAATCAACTTTGTCTGATAAGGCAAGGTGGAGGGGTTAAGGACTTCCTCAATTCTTTTGCAAAACAAAAAGATTTAAGTGAGGTTTTAAGCTCTACTGTGCCAAGTGCCTTATTAATAGAAAGTACTTCATTATATGAAAAGTTACAATCGGAAGGCGCCATACTAAAATACAAATTGCCTGATGGATCCGATTGCATTCTAAATGAAATACAAGTAAATCGGTTGCTTCATAAACTTGAAAAAGTTTATGAAATAAAACCTGACTTGACTATTCAAGTGCCGCTTGGTAAGGCTAAGGTACGAAAAAACAACAAAACACTAACGATTGACTCTACTGTTCTAAAAAAAATAAAAGTTTCGTACAACTCTAAAGATATAACTTTGCAAAGTTTTATCTTTAAAAATGGTTTCTACAGCATTACGTTTACTGACCCATGCTATATGTATTTTATGGGTAATTGTTTCGAAGACTCTTCAGGCATATCGGAAATCAATAGCATATTAGAAATGCTTGTCCCTAAAGCTAATATAAAAAACGTTTTAAGTGAGAAAGGTTTGCTTTTAAAAGGAATGGATAAGTTCTCTAATGATTCCATGTTTGATGTGGTGGAAAACATTCATAGTGGGGATGATTACATTTTTTGCGATGACTTAGGGAATGAATGGGCAGACCATATCACATTTAATAAAGCGGATTCATGCATTTGTTTCATTCATTCAAAGCATGGTGACAAAAGCACATCAGCAAGTAAACTTCATGACGTTGTTGGTCAGGGTATAAAAAATCTTGGATATATGTATTTTAACACTGCTGATTTTACTGTTAAATTAAAAACAAAATTTAATAAAAACTATACTGGAGTTTACAATAAAAAGTCAGTGTCAACCAAGATAAAAAAGGTAAGAAAAGGTGACACTAAAAACATTAAAAAATACCTTGACGACCTTTTTAAGGATGTTAAATTGCATAGAAAATGCATTCTTAGCTGTTCATTTTTATCCAAAAAAGAGATAGAACGCGAGTTCATTAATTTGCGAAGAAAAAAACCGGTTAAGCCTCATGTGATTCAACTGCTATGGATCTTGTCTTCTTTTTCTCATGCTGTAAAAGAGGCTAATGCTGTTCCAATTATTTATTGCGATAACTAGAAAACATTTTGAGAGGGGTAGAAAACCTCTCAAAACAATACCGATGAATATTCCTAATTTATACTATCGATTGGAGGTTTGGAATTTGTTTGAAAGGTGCATCAAACTCTATGTATCCAATCTCAATAGATTAAATTTCAAGCTCTATACAGCATGCTTTATTTAGAAGGAGACAATTGATACTACTCTTTTGATCAGGTATCAATCGCAGAGCTATGAGAATAAATAATAAAAAACTCATAAGCTGAATTGATGAGCTTTAAGTTACGCGCCAACAGGAAGGCAACTGATCCTATAGGATAATCCCTTGAAAAGTCAGCACTTGAATATGTGGGATTTTATCATGACCTTAAATAAGGCTGAGGCCAGAAATACGCGGGCTCCCGGCATCAGAGCGCCTAGCTGCCAGGCAATCCCCGAGCAAACCGCAGTTGGCTTCGCTGCATAAGTGGTTGATAGAGAAAAGCGCGACACTGTCGTAGAAATCCCGGTTGGGGGTGGCGTTCGCTTATGCGTTCAATCAGTGGGGTGCTCTGTGTTATTACTGCGATGACGGGCCGGTGGAACCTGATAATGATGATGCGGAGCGGGCGCTGAGAGAGGTCTGTCTGGGGAAAAGAATTATATATTCTTCGGTAGTGACAATGGCGGTGAGCGCGGCGCACTGCTTTATGGGCTGATAGGCACGTGCAAACTCAATGTATTGACCCTGAGGCTTATCTGCACCATATCCTGGCGTACTGCCGAAGGCGTCTACAAATAAAGTGGCCGAATTGCTGCCATGGAACGTGGTTCTCACCGATAAATAACCGTCAATACGGCGTTCACTTAACGCTTATCGATATAGTCATTCCATTTTTCTTCAAGAGATATACCCTTGTGGCGTAGCTTTATGCCTAGTGTGTACTCTCTAACGTCCGCTTTCGTTAAAGATGAGTGTCAGACTTGAGTGTGTTCTACCTCAGAACACTGCTACATCAGGTCTGAAGTTATACAGTGAAATTCATTTTCTAAATCACAACCTTCAACCCATTTCACCGCTGCGAACCAAGGGGCGCTACGCCCGGCTATGTAGGTCATATCTTTTCCTTCCGTGTGCTTTTCGTTCCCGTATCAGCTTCCGGCTAATCGTTTCCCAACACAACCCGTCCCGCAAGGGTAAATAGCACGCATTCTGCGCCCTTGCGGGCCGGAACGATGTCGGGAAAGCGAACCGTCAGGCGATTCGAAGACGAAAATCACACCACTGACGGAGAAAAAATCATGACTATTTCCCTGCATACCCAGGCTAGCGCCCCTAACACCGCAGCAGCGACCAGCGTATCCCCGCTGGACCCGTCAGGCTCCTCAAAAACGAAATTTTCCAAAACCAAAACTGATATTTATCAGACCGTCACTGACAGCATCATTGCGGCACTGGAAACTGGTGTTAAACCCTGGGCGTGTCCGTGGCAGCGTACCCCTGGTATGTCGGGTTTACCGTCCAATTACGCAACTGGTATGGGTTACAGTGGAATGAATATCATGTTGTTGTGGTGCAGTGCGTCAGAACAGGGATTCAATGATTCGCGTTGGATGACCTACAAACAGGCAAAAACGGAAGGCGGGCAGGTACGTAAGGGAGAACACGGCACAACAGCTATTTTCTATACCATGTTGGAAAGGGAAAATAACGAAGGAGAAACTGACTATATCCCGATGCTGAAAACTTTTACCGTGTTTAATGTTGGGCAAATTGACGGTTTGCCTCTGAGTGACAAAGCAGTTTGCCCGGCAGAGACCTTTGAGTCGTTACCGCGTGCGGAAGCGCTTTTCCGTAACAGTGGTGCAACCATCATTGAGAAGGGACAAAACGCCTTTTTCGCACCGTCAACCGATGAAATCCATTTACCGGAACGTCGTCTTTTTAGCGATGCTGCCAATTTCTACGCTACTGGCCTGCATGAGCTGGTTCACTGGAGCGGGGCCAAAAGTCGGCTGAACCGAGAAATGAGAGGGAAGTTTGGCAGTGAGGATTATGCTTTTGAGGAGTTGATCGCCGAACTGGGAAGCGCGTTCCTGATGGCGGACCTGGGGATTGTCGGAGAGGTTCAGCATGAAAGTTATATTGCTTCCTGGCTGAAAGCACTGAAGAACGACAAACGCTATATTTTCAAGGCCGCCAGCGCGGCATCGAAAGCGCATCGTTATTTAATTGATAAAATCTGAGCAGGAAGTGGCCGCAAAGGAATGCGGCTTTGTGTGCAGGGATAGGCTTGACCAGTAACGCTGTAGAGACATGAGTGAGGCGGAGCGCAGCCAGGCGAGCACCGAACAGTCATGTCACTACAGTGGAATAAAGCAAGCCACACGGATAGGACTGAACGGGCAGCTATTCTCTGTTATCAGTAACTGCCTGGAGCGTCTGCAGCCGCTGCTCCAGGCAATCTAGTCTTTCTTCGAGGCCATGACTTTGCTGCTCAATATCTTCCAGCGTTTCTGACAGAAGATCACGTAGCAGCACAAAATTTGCGTGCAGGGCATATACAAAATCGTTGCCGCGTTCCAATAATGCTTCGCGCGGTATGTCCCGCAATGCGGAATGCGTCATCCATGTGACCAGCGCTTTTGCGCTCATTTCGGTTAGTACGTCCGAAAGTCGGTCAGTTTCTCTGTTCATTCTGGACTCCTGTCTATTCTGATGATGGGGGAGTATTTCGGTAGGGCATTACTTCTGGTCGTTGCACTGCTGGTGGGCTGGTTGGGGCAGTTGGTGAAACAGAACAACTATATGAAGTTGCCTAAATCCAGCCGTTGCAACTCGTCGAGCGTGTAGATGCGGAAGACATTTCGGTGGCGGGTTTCCAGCGGGATGTGCTGGTGGTTAACGATGACGTGCCGGATGCTGTCAAACAACCGTTCAAGACCGCGCTTTTTCTGCGGATCCGGCACGATATAGAAAACGTAAATCCAGTCTTTACGGGTCCGGGCCAGTAAATGGCTGGCGATGATCGACTGATAACGGGCTTTAGTTTTTAGGCGGCGCTCGGTCTCTATGGCGATCACGGTGCCGCCGGGAAAGGTGATCAGCCCATCCGGCCGGTGACTGACCTGGTAACGACTGAGGAAGGTTGTGCGATCGCCGTTGATCCACCCGGATGCGCCTTTTTGCTCAAGGGTGATCCGGGCGACCTGATTATCGAGGTGATGCTCCAGCGTCCAGCCGGTAACTTTTGACGGCTCAAACCGCGCCGGGAAAAGTGCATCGTCGGGTGTTAACACAACGGCTATCCCGTCACTGGTAATGCCCCACAATGAAATTTTCATCGTGCGTGATACCAGGACGTGCTTTTGTATTAACCCCATGCCCTCGACTTTTGAAAGCAGGGAATACAGCGATTTATGATCCCTGAAGCCGAAGAGAAGCATCAGTGTTTTAAAGTCACTGTACGTCTCTTCTTTCAGGAAATTCAGCAGTTTTTGTATTTTTTCGCGGTGTCGCGTCTGGCGTTCGCGGTATGCGGTGATCAGCATCATTCCCCCCTTTAAAAATCCAGCAATGACGGGTTATCCTCTTTATCGGCAATCGGTGTTGTTGTATCTTTTTCGTCCGTATCAAAAAAAAGATCAGGCCGAGTTTTGGTGATATCCGGCGTTGATGACGGTCGGGGGGAGGTTTCCTCCTCGTTAAAATCCAGGGTGATGTTTACCGTTGCGGCGCTGGCGGCAATCGCGGGCGACACTGCACTGATCTCCAGTTCGCGTTTTTTCACCCTGATGGGCGAAATCAGCGAAGCAGCCGGGAGTGCTTTTGTCGTAAAGATGAAGCTGACAAAATCGGGTAGGTTCAAGATCATATTGCTGTCGGTAAAGAAACGCTCGGCCTGCCTGATGGTGCGTTCATCGTCGATAGTCTCTGTCAGCACGGCATCGGTTTTCGCTTTGCGGACCTCATCATCGACTAATATGGTGCCTGACATCCTGGCTACCCATTCCGCGGTGTCCGGGTCCATGACACGGTAAACCAGTTTGAATTTGGCGTTCTCAACCACCGCACCGACAACGGCGTCACCTTTCAAATCTGCCGGACAATCTTTTAAATCGGCAATCGACTGATGGTCCATAATAATATGCACGCCTTTATCGCGTGCCGCGCCTAAACCTTCCAGCGCGGGCCTGGATAAATGGTATTTCAGTTCCGAAAGATAAATAGCAATGGGGCGGGGCACGTCTTTCACTCGCTCACGCCTTTCTGCCAGCTGGTACAGGCGAACCAGCAGCATGCGCTGCGCGGTAATGATTTTGCTGTTGCGCATTGAACCAATCACATAACAGCAACCACCTTCCTCAAATATCGTATTAAGCGAAAATCCGGTGGGGACATTAATGGCATTGAGTAAGGCCAGCTCTTCAATTTTCCCGAAAAAGGCTTTTATCTTATCTGCAATGCCCTGAACGTAGTCTCCGTTATACACATCCCGAATGGTTGAGGCAGTATTACGGGTGACAAACTGCGCGGCTATCCGGGCCGCTTTCCGGTCATCAATGCGATAAAAGTCCGACTCCTGACCTTTCTCTGCCAGACTGAAACCAGCAACAAAAAGCTCTTCCAGTTCATCGGCGGTGATCTCTTCAATCAGGTTTAACTGGTATGCCTGTTTCCTCAGGTCAATTAAGGCAAAGGGCTTCCCTGCATCTTCACAGGCTTTTCGGTAAAGGTGTGGTGCCCATTCATCATCCTTGGGGTCCATAACAAATACGCCTTCACCGGCCAGAATACTTTGGTAAAGTAATATCCCGGTGGCAACGCCTTTACCGGCGCCGGTGGTGCCGATGATATCCGCGTGTTGTTTTTGCCAGTCTTTTAACGGCAGGTACATCGGCTGAATATCGCGGTCCATGCCAATAAATAACCCTTTGTTCAGGTCGATATAATCCAGCGGGTCATAATGCAATGTTTCCGGCAGCAGGGATTTCACAGTACGGACATCGGTGCGTAATTCCCGTTCAAGCGTGGTTTTCCTGACGAGGCGTTTCTTTATTTTATCTAATTCAGGGGTTAATACCCTGCGCAGCAGAATATGGAAAATAAAACCTGTTACGGTAAAGGTAATCAGCACCGGCCATGCCAGAACGGGAATGCTGGCGATAACACGGCCCCGATAAAGCCACTGGAAAATCCAGATAAGTACCGGCCCCATCGTACCGCAAAGAAAACAGACTATGGAGAAAGCAATAATCAGCTTTTGCCACAACGGGGCTTTTTGCCGTTCATCGCTTTTCATCGACGCGAAAAACGGCATCGTCAGCCCCGATAACAGCGCTAGCATCAGC
Organism: Serratia plymuthica; assembly: GCF_018336935.1. NCBI lineage: Bacteria > Pseudomonadati > Pseudomonadota > Gammaproteobacteria > Enterobacterales > Yersiniaceae > Serratia > Serratia plymuthica. The sequence goes on from NZ_CP068771.1 coordinate 43,475, forward strand.
TGATGCTGTTGCATAAAAGCAATGAAGCTCAGCGCGCCATTCACTATCGGCGACAGTGAAACGGCCAGCTTATTCAAAATCACGATGCCTCCTTCGTCAGCAGTTCGCCCCATGACATCGCCCCATCAGTTCGCCCCACGGTGTTGGGCGAAAAGGCGGGGCGAGCGTATGGGGTAAAGAAGGTGGCCGCGTTGCGGCCATGTGCAGGGAAGCATGCTTTCCTGCACGAAACGGCGTGCACCAGTACATGCGGGCTGGACGCCCTTATGGCCTGTCACATGGGGGTAATGTCGCGGCTGGACGCCGTGCCAAAACCCCCAACGTCAACGGCGGCACACCGTCGCCCGCTACGCGCGACCACCCCCTTTAAGACGGTCGCTTTCGCCTTTTTCTTCCCTTAGCTCGTTCCTCGCCGCGGGAATAAAAGGGAAGCTGACCTTTAAAGAGGGTGGTCGCGCCACGCTACCGGCTTTTGGCCGGAGACTTAGCCGCGACGGTGTGCGGGGCTATGCCCCCCAAATAAACCGCTGTCGTGGGCGACAGCTTTTCGCTCGCTGGGGCGGCGAAATTTATTCGGCTCCCCCCGGCCGACAAAATCCGCGTGGGCGCGGCTGTTTGCCGGTGAGGCGCGGTGCCTGAACTATTTTCGCTCCTTAACCCGCGAAAATAATTCTGTCCGCTGCCTCATTTTTACGGCCCGCATTTCTTCACGCCTTAATCCGCGAAAAATGTGGGGCCGTAAAAACCTGAAAACCACCACGCCTTAAGCCGGACTCGGCTAAAATATTCCGGTGCCATAGGGGATCCGCGAATAAAATCAAAGCAGGGGGTTAATAGTGGCTCTCACGGATTTCCCTGATGATGTCGGAATAACACTGACGACTTTCTTTAATGCTGGTTTCATCCAGCGTAAACCCTCGCCGGTTGGCTTCCTCTGTCAGCGTTATTCTGTCGGTGGCATTCAGCGTTTGCATCAACTGCAATAACCGGCAGACAACCCGGTAGTGATAAATTTCATAATAAAGGCCGCATCCGTGCATCGCCTCATTTTCAATGTGCTCAATAACACAGGCTGCGCGCATGGAATCCCCACGCTGACGTGTCCAGGGATGCTGAATAAAACCCGGGTTGGTCATAAAGATAACCTCCGCTAATTAACTACGCACGCGGCCAAATTTACTGATTATCTGGCTGATAATTGCCGGGTCTGCCGAATCGCACTCAAGTAAAAATGATTTTCTGGCATCGGCAGTGTGGTCCGGCAGAAAACCGTGCTTGTTCTTTTCCACGATATTAAAGAATGAACGTTCGGCCGAATGGCATTCATTGCCGCCGCCGTTACCGGTGGCTTTACCGTACATGCATAACACCACTTTACAGGCGTCAGCGGCCATGACGGAGGTGGAACATGACGCCATAGCGCTGAGTAATAATACGGAGGGTATTACTTTTTTCATTTCGGTCATCTTCATATTTAAACGAGGGTTGCGTAATTCGATAATTTATTTATTGAAGACCTTTACTGAATACACCTCTCATGTCATTGAGATGAACGGGTTTAAAATAAACATCACTCATCCGGCGTATGTCACCGTGAATATCAATGCTGACTATCACATCAACGCTCTTAAGCACCTTGCGTAACAGCACGTCGAAAGGCATGTTCCGGCAGTCGGGGTTTTCATAGCAGCGGTCAATTAACCCTTCAATACATTCTTCCGGGCTGCCCGCATGCAGGGAGGTCATCAATCCCTCATGCCCGGAACCGACGATTTTCAGCGCATCCCAGGCTTCTTGTCCGCGAATTTCAGCCAGTAATATCCGGTCAGGGTTCATACGATAATTGGCGCGTATCAGCCTGCCGGGCGTGACAATAGCATTATCCCCGGCATCCGCCGGATAAAAGAGATGGACATAATTGGTGTGGTGATAGAACCGGATTTCGGGATTATCCTCGATGGTGGTCAGCCTGAGGTGCCGGGGAATAGAGTGCAGCAGCGTTTTCATATAGGTGGTTTTACCGGAGCCTGTTTCACCCACAATAAAAATCGTTTTACCGTATTCCACCGCTTTTTCCATAAAGCGGGGCATATCCTCACTCTGATAATAGCGGGTCAGTTCAACATCTTTGCCTTCCGTTCGCTCCTGACCGCTTACCCGGTTATAAAATCCCGCATCAATCCATGACTGATGTGTTTTCTGCCCGAATGAGGGTTTGCGCAGCGTAATAGACACGGTATTACGCTCACATGCGGGGGGAATAATGGCCTGAATGCGCTCGCCTGATTCAAGCGTGGCGGAAAGGATCGGCGAGGTGTCGTCGATATTATCGTCCTGCCACGACGCCAGCGCTCTGGCAAAGGCGTAACACTGACGCAGCGTAATCGGGGAATCATGTTTTCGCCATTTTCCCCGGATTTTGGTATGCAGTTCACCCGGCCGGTTAACGGCAATTTCCGTCAGGCCGTCCTGCGCAATAAAATCACCAAACAGCTGGTTTTTCATAAAATCCAGCGACAGGTTTTCAGCGTTCATACCACCTCTTTTTCAGTCGCAACTGCCAGACGGATGAGAAATCAATATCGGTGCCGGTCATGATGCCGATGACATCACCCTGATTCAGGTACAGGGTGGGCGGGATATTGATGCTGTTGTCCAGCGTCGTTTTCGCCATTTCCGCCGTGGCGGCGCGGGTGTTTTCGGTGTAGTCGGTATTGCGGTCTTTCCCCGGGGCAGCATCCGACGCCGCCGCTGCCACGTCCTGCACGGTACTGAGCATCAGGGCATTGCCGAAGCGCTCCCAGAAGTGGTTGTCGATCCAGCCGGCGATCCCCGCCTCGCCGAGCGGGCCGCTGGCCTGCGTATCAGTTAGCGGGATTTGCAGGCTGCCGGGCTCAGGCGTACGCAGCTCCGTCCACAGTACAAACATCCGGCTGCGTCCGTGTTGCAGCGCCCCGGTGCGGTAGATGCCACGGGCGATCGTTCCCGCCGGGATCAGCGTCACATGGTTGCTGGCGCTGTAAACATCTTCACTGATCAGGCAGGAAATATGCCCCCCGACATCGGACACGAAGCGCCACATCATCGAACACGGGATATAGCGGTCCACCGGGATATAGAGATCAGGATCGAGGCCCAGCCGTTTGACGCCGGTGACACGGGCGACGCCTGGATTGTCGTTGTTACCCGTTTCCGGCGCGGCAGTCTCCGGGCAGCGCAGGTTGCCATCCTTTCCCCTGGACAGTACTGACGGACAGGATGTGTATGTCGTGGATGATGACGGACCGTTGGACGTTTTTGCGTTGCTACGCGTTTCACCCGGGGACGTGCGTGCATTATCGCCCGGCATTGTTCGGGCGTTGTTCAGCCCGTCAGCCAGTGCGGCTGCCTTGTTCAGGGCGGGTGGGGCCGGTGGCAGGGTGGGTGCGGGAGTGACGGCCTGGCGGGCAGGGTCTGTTCTGTCCTGTGTGTGCGGCCCGAACAGGCCAAACGGGTTACTGTCCATCCCCAGATTTTGACGCTCATTCAGCGTCTTCCCGGCGGAGGTTTGCGGCGCGGTGTCGGCTTCTTTCTCATTACCCCCTTTCAATGCACTGAAAATCCGATCGCCGCCGGATGCCAGGGCGATCACCAGCGCCAGACTCAGCAGGCTGACGATCAGCGTGCGGCGACCGGATGCCTTACGGAAACGGGTCACTTCAGGCTGGCCGGGCGGCGTTTTCTGCTCCGGCTCCTGATACGCCATTGCCGCACGGGCGCGTTCGCGGGCCTCCGCTTCCCGCTCTGCGGTGGTTTTTTCCGGTTCATCCGGGACAGCTTTATCGGTCATTTCGCCTCCAGCGTAACGGACGGTGAAACAGTGTCGCTACGGGTTATCGGGATGCGCCCGAATCCGTCGTTTTCGATCCCCACCACCGAGGTGCCGTAACGCAACACCAGTTGTGGCGCTGCCGGCACCACCATCACGATGTAATTACCCAGCTTAACTGTCCGGGGCGTGAGCGCCTGCTCCCGTCCGTTAACCACCCGGAAAACGGAAGGCAGGGTTCTGATGGGGGAAAAACCGATATAAGCAAAACGACCATCATCCCAGGCAAAATCCGGTGCGATGGTGGCCGAACCGGCGGCGACCCGTTTGGTGTAGCGCCAGTTGCGCGGCGTGCTGGCCTGTCCGAATGCTGCCGCTATTTGCTGCTTCTCCTGTCTTTCACGCTGCTGCGTCTGACGTGCGGCGCTGGCGGCGGCGGATTGCTGGCGAACCTCGGCCGGATAGTGGTAACGGATAACGAACGCCTGCGCGGGGGAATCGTGGTCCAGCACGTTCAGCTCCAGGCTGTAATCACGCTTTGAGGTCACCACGAAGAGGTTGGTCTTCCAGTCCTTCGCCGTGGGCAGGAACACCTGGCTGACGTTGTTGCCGCTGGCGTCCGTCACCGGCTGGGTGATGGGGTTCGGGCTGACGCCCACCCGGTTATCACTTTTCGTGACCGTCCAGCCTTTGGGAAAACCCGCTTGCACATCAATCACAGCTTCATCGTCGTCAAACAGCAGCGTGGTGACGTAGCCGGGGCGGGTATTCACCACGGTGGCGTTCTGGCTGTTATACGATACGTTCTGCATCCGGCTGTCATAGGCGCTGCCGCGCGGGGTGGCGGCGCTCCATGTCGCGCATGACGCCAGTAAGCCCGTCAGGAGCAGGATGTTTTTCAGCATCATTCGCTCCTCAGTTCTTTATCGCGCTGGTAGCTGGTGACGATAAAGCCCAGCGGGTTCACTTCACGCTGGCTGTCCGTCAGTTGCTGATGCGGGACATAGCGGTAAGTGAGGCGGATATTCCAGAAGTCCGTTTTCACTGAATTATCAGAAATACGGCGGAGGGTGCGCTTAATACGCAGTGTTGCCAGGTTATCCGGCCCGGTGGCAGGCGCATGCACATTGGAAATAATGTCGATATAGACGACATATTCGGCTTTATTAAAAATAACGTCCGGGGCCTGGTCGCCGTTAAACCCGTCCAGATAATCCCGGTTCACGCTGTCGCTGTTAAATAACTGTACGTCGTCGTAATCACGCTGGAGGGAGAAATAATTATATCCCTCACGGAGCCTGACATAGTGTGCCGCCAGTGAATGGACCAGCGCTTTTTCAGACGCAATATCCCGCTCTTTAAGGCGGGTCATATACTCATAACGACCGGTCTGTTTGTCCACCGACCACAATTCAATGTCAGTGGTTTTCAGCGGCAGCAGAATAAGAATGGCTGTAATTGCCAGTGCAGCCAGAATCAGCCCGGCAGCGGCCACCCGCCAGGCAGTTTTGCGGGAACGCTCTTCCTCTTCCAGCAGGATGGATTCAAAAGAGCGGGAGACATTGATGATGCGCTGAATATCAGACATGGTGAGCCAGCTCCTGAATGATGGCGGGGGAATTAACCGGCTGGGGATCGCCGGACACCGGCGGGAGGTCGCCATGATGCTGCGCGCAGCCCGTAAGCGCGCACAGCAACATAAGCAAGATGCTGAATTTCATGGAAGCCTCTTATCGGATAAATGCAGGAAAGCCGCACCGCTGGCAGAGGCCACGGCGTGACGGAGAAAAGAAATTAGCGGTCGGGAGGATTAACGGTGACGCTGCTGATTCTGGCGTTTCATGCTTTCGATGGCGGTGGCACGTTTCTGCCAGGCGTTCACGGCTTTGCCCGCACCTGCGGCAATGAACCTGCCGGTTGTCGCGGCTGCTGCCATGCCACCTTTGGCGGTCAGTCGGCCCCCTGCCTTTATGCCGGGTCTGGCGACGTCGGCAGATTTGCTGACCAGCCCGCTCAGTCCGCTCATGGCGGCACCCTGTAACACGGCCTGTACGGCGGCACCGCTCAGCGCAGTGGCTATTTTCGCTGAAAAATACACCACGACGCCTGCGGCAATCCCGGCCAGCAAACATTGCGCCGCCAGGGTCACCATATTGCTTTCAGCAGACGTTGCTGTGGCGGCATCCAGTATTTTACTCAGGTAGTTGATGGCGATCCGGACAGACAGGGCAGAGAACATGATCGTTAAGATTGCGGTAAATATTGTTTTCAGCCAGTTATCAAACATGGGTTTAAGAAAACCGTACAGCAGGCAGAAAATAAAGAGTGGGGCGGTGGTGGTCATTAACAGAATGGTGATTTCGGCGAGCAGGTTGACAAAGGTTGCAGCCAATAACAGAAAGATTGCACCGCCCCAGACCAGCACCTCGGCAAAACCGCCATTCACTTTTACGTAGGTGGAGGTATCGAGATTAAACAGCGTTTGCCCCAGCGCTTGTGCCTTTTCCCACACCGTGTCGAGCAGCGCCCAGACATTATCATCGCCACTGATGCCATCCTTAAGCCCTTCAATGGCTGCAATGATGGCATTCAGCCAGCCATCGCGGTTTAAAATAAAGGTAGTAATAAGCAACATACGACCCACATCCCAGACAACATCCTCAACCGGTGTCTGGAGTTTGCCGCCAAGCGTCTGATACCCGCGATACGTAATAAATAGGGTGAAGGAACTGACGATAATCGCACTGATTAGGGTGCCGTAGGTAGAAGACTGACCTTCTAACACGGCGTTAAGTCCATCCATGATGTTTTTGTCCATACCAACAAAAATACCACCGGACATGGTGCCTCTCATTAGTCAGGAACAGACAGGGGATAAAAACAGGAAGGGATCCCTGTTTTTGTTGGCGGGGATCTTACTGAGTGACGGATTTTCTTTTTTGGGCTTCCTGCTGAAACAGCGTCTCGAATTTTTCCCGAATGCCGGGTTTGCCTGTCTGGGCAAACATGAGTGCTGCCCGGTGCGCAAACTCGCAGTTGTCGCTTGCCTCGCCATCCTTGAGGCATTGCGTATAGACCTTATAGGTCTCATCGGGATGTTCTTTATACCAGGCTTCTGATTTCGTTTCTTTACAACCGGATAAGACGAAAATGCCTGACATGACGCATAAGGTTAATACGGGTTTTAACATGTTAACCTCCCTATAGAGAGTTCAGATCGGCAACGGGCGCAGTTAATTGCTGTTGCTCAAAGGCCTTCTGTTTTTGCTGTTCCAGCAGCGTTGCTCGCTGTTCAGTCTGTTTGACAGACATCTCCCACTGGCCGGTCAGCGCATTCAATTGTACGCTTTTGGCCGCGATGGCGTTAGCCAGGTCCTGTGACTCTTTCGAATCCTGCGCATTAGCAATACGGTCTGATAAATCTGATATATCACCGAGCGTGCCTGTGATCTTGTTTTCAACCTCGGACGTATTTTCTATTGCTACAGCCTGATTCAGGATCATCTGTTTGCAGCTGTCCAGATAGCGTTGTGACGAGCTGGACGGGTTACAGGTATCGAACGTTTTATATTTGTTATACAAGCTATTCAGTTCAGACGAATATGACCCGCTTTGGTTGCTCAGCAGGTCATCCAGTGAAATACCGTTTTGACGAAGATTATCTATATCGGTTTTCAGACTTTTGGCCTCGCGGAGAAATGCCTGAACGTCCCGCACGCCCGTTGCCGTGGCTAATTGCTGCTTGTAGGCATCGAGTTCACTTCTATAGTGGGTGACGGTTTCCTGCCACTGCTGGAGTTTCTGGATCCACTGATTCATGGATTCGGTATGCTGTACGGCGTCGAAAACCGGTATTCCGGCGCTCATCGCCTGGGTGGAAATAAACAACGATAACGCCAGTATGATATCTCTGAACCGCATTTTCATTACCTCCGTCAGGATTATTACAGAGCTTGTTCAAGGAAGGCGCCTTTCCAGTCATCAGGCTGCAGTCCTTCCTGATACAGGGTGTCGAACAGTTTCAGGTTGTCTTCGCTGCCGCTCAGCATTTTGGTAAGTTTCCCGAGACCCGATAAATCCATTTTCGCCATCGCCACAAAAGGCCGGGTTTCACCCGCGCGTAACGGCGTTTTCAGGACCACCATAGAGCGCTCACCCGGATCGAGGTTTCTGACGATGTCGTAAACACTTTCCGGCACTTTCATCTTTTCCACGTAATCCGCCCTGCTGGCCTTCGGGTTGGCGAGAAAAATCTGCGTGCTGCACTGCTCGATAATCGCCGGGGCAATCGGGTGCTTGACGATTTCGTCAGGCGACTGCGTGGCGGAGACGAAGATGCCGTTCAGTTTGCGGATCACTTTCAGCATATTGAGCGAGAAGCGGGAGAATTCGACATCGGCCAGCCATTTCCAGAACTCGTCCATGAACATCACCAGCCGGCGACCGTCCAGCAGGCCGGTGACGCGGTAAAGCAGATAAAACGTGATGGGGCCGCGAATGTCGTCATCATCGAGAAATTCCGTACCGTCGATACCAAAATTTTCGACGTCGCTGATATTGAAGGTGTCCTCCTCATTGTCGAATACCCAGCCGAACTCGCCGCCCTGCGCCCACTGTTTAAGGCGAATACGTAGCCCGTTGATGCGGGCGTCGGGGGTTGGCGGCTCCGGCAGGACTTCCAGCAGCCGGGTGATACCGAACTTGCGGTATTCCGGCGGGTAGTCGAGCATAATGGTATCTACGGCGGCACTGATCCGCTCCTCATCGCGCGGATCGAGCGGCTTGCCGTTGCGTCGGCACAGCATACGTACCAGTCGTTTGATAAAGCTGATATTCCGCCGGGTTGGGGCAAGCGAAAACGGGTTAAACCCGGTGGGAGTGCCGGTACGGATACGGAAGTAGCGTCCGCCCATCTGGCGTATCGCTACTTCCGCCGCCCGGTCCTTATCAAAATAGACCGTGGTGAACCGCTGGATTGTGGCTGAGGCGCTGAACGTCGCAGGATTGCGGTACTTCTGCATCAGTTGCTGCATCATGGTCATCAGCATCGTCTTCCCTGAGCCGGTTTTACCGATAATCGCCGTGTTACCCGGCGTTTTTTCGTTGGAGTCATCCCGTCCGCTTTGGCTGTCATGCAGGTTCAGGTAATACCCGCTGCCGCCGGGTGATGTCAGAATGGCGATGGCGTCACCCCAGGGATTGCCGCTCCGCTTGTGGGGATGAAAGTTGTGCAGGCTCGCCAGGTCGGCAAAGTTCTGGCTGCTGACGGCCACCAGACGGGGGCGCAGCGTATACATCCCCGGCAGTTGCGCCAGGTACGCGGCGGGTAGCGACAGCGTGGACAGCGTCGTCATGATGCCGAGGTCGGCGAAAGGCTGCGCCAGCGCGTTGGCATCCTTTACCACCTGCTCGGGGCTGTCTGAAGATACCAGCAGGGAGAAGTGGTACTTTCCGCACGAGACATGTCCTGACTGGAGCAGGTCACGCAGTACAATCAGCTCTTCACGCTGCGAAATGGCGTCGTCATCCGCCGAATTCAGGCGCTTTTCCGCCAGGCGAATATGCTTCTGCGCCTCATCGCGGGCCATGCAGGTGAAGGACTGCGTCAGCACATACTCGCTTTCGGCATACAGCAGCGCGTCCAGCAGGCCGGTCGCGGTTTCCGGCGAGTAATCTTTGATTTCCAGACTGCGGAAAAAACGGGAGCCGCCGACGGTCTGGCACTCGGCGGTGTCGGTGGTAAAAAAGACATCCGGCGTGCTTAATGTTTCATAAAACGGTGCACGCGTGACCGCCACCTTTTGCCACTGGCCGGTGAGCAGGCGGTGATACAAGGACAGCTGGGCGGAATACACCCGCCGGTTTTCTTCATACATCCCCAGCGGCGTCGCCGTATAGCGGGACAGCGCCGAAGCCAGCGCCTCCCGGTATTCCAGCATCACTTTCAGAGCATCATCCAGCGCCGCTTTGCGTTTACCGGACGGCTGCGCCTTCATGGCCTTTTTCTCCAGCGGAGAGAAGGGCGCGTAGCAGAGGGTGAAAAACAGCCGGTGACGCCAGAACGGTTTTTCGCGGATCGGCTGGTAATACAGCCGGGTCACTTCATCAGAAAAGGGAATGCCTGAATTCGAGTCAAAGACATCGTGGTACTTTTCCCGGATACGGTGAAGATAGAAGGTAACCGGCAGACCTTCATACCCACGAATAACGTTATTGAGATGCGTCGCCATTAACGTCAGATGATGTTCGTCCTCGCATTCAAAAACGGTGCCCTCCAGCTCCCAACTGGCAACCAAATCACCCTGGCGGTTTCTGATGACGTGCGGGTGAATATGGGAGGAATACGGAATGTATTTATCCAGCGTAACGCGCTCGTTTAACTTCATCTTTTCAATAAACTCCGAGACGTCGACAGCGTCATAGCGGTTTGCCAGCAGGGCATTGGCACCAAAATGTTTATTGGTGCCAAAACGGCCACGGGTTTTAAAGGCCAGCCAGAGCAGGCCGAAATAGTGAATATCGGTTCTGGCCTTTGCCTTCATCTCCAGCCAGGCCGGAATAAGCAGTAATATCAGGTAATAGCTGACATAGACCGCCAGCAGGACGATGGCCCCGCTGACCATCACGAACGGCACGAGGGGAATGCCGGCTATGGCGGCAGGCCGCGTCAGCGCTTTGTTCAGCGTAGCCATCGTTACCTCCTTATGACGCCCAGTAGGCACCGAAACCTGACGCACCGACGATAAGGATGGCGCCAATGATGACGTTGCGCACGTCATGGAGGCTCTTGCCGTCAAACAAGACTTTGTATCCTACCCACATGGTGGCAAGCGTGATGGTGACGGCGGCCAGTCCGAGCAGGCCTGTGGAAGTGTTACTCAGCGTCTCATTGGCTTTATTAAATCCGCTGTCTGCTGCCAGCACCGGGCTTGCCATTAACAAGGAAGAGAGGACGGGCCAGTCATACTCTTTTCTTTTCATCATTGTTCCTCCTGGGGGCCGGGAATGGGTAACGCGCCGCGTATCACGGCATTGGGGTAGCGCAGGGATGCCAGTACTGGCGTGGCGTTATCGGTAAGCTCGCCACGCATGACGGCGGTGGGGTAATGGATTTCCGGCATGAGCTTTTCGGCGGGAGGTCGCTGCCGGTCTTCCTGCGTCGACGGCACGGCGTAGCCGATGCGCTGGATGTAGCTGGTGTGGTTAAACGCGGATTCCGGCTGTTGGCCGGTCGTGAAATTTCCTGAGTAGTAGCAACTGAGCGCACGCTTGAGGGAACCGCCGCGGCGGTAGCAGTCGGTGAGGATGCGCTCAAAAACGGACAGGTTGGTACAGGGGTTAAGAAGGTCACGGGCACTCACGCGGTAATGACGGAAATTGGTGCTGGTGATTTGCATCAGCCCGACCGAATAACGTCGGCCCTGTGCCGCCAGCCGTCCGGTTAGACTGACGGCCTCATCCTTGCTTGTGGGGAAATGTGAAGTCACGCCTTTGCCACCGGGCAGAATTTCAGCGATGGCATACGGATTCAAACCGGATTCGACCCGCGCCACATCAAGTGCCGTCGACGGGTGAACGCTGGCGGCGCACTGCATGGCCGCCGCCAGAAATACGGTGGTGGAAAGCATGGTGGCCTCGGAATGGTAAACCGGGCAACGCGTACCGCCATCAGACGGCACAGGGCCGGGAAAAGAGGGAAGGTCGGTTAAATGGGCTGAGTATCCTGTGTCGCGTCGCCGTCATCCCTGGGCTCAAGGAGCACTAACTTGCCGGAAACGGCAATGCCGGGTGTCAGTACCACGTTCAGGCCGGGTTTACCGTGATGGGCAAAAGCCACGCCGACTTTCGTCCACCAGGTGTTTTTTTCACCCTGCGGGTCGGGCTGACTTTCATGGGTGACAAATACCTGATAAATGGGTTTTCGCATGTGGCCTCCTCTACTAAAAACAAGGATGAGTTAAAGAAATGTCACATCCCAATTCTGCATTCCGGTTTTAACGGGTCAGCGAGAACATTCAGCGGCACCCTGAATTGTGGTTTCGTGACAGCCCGAACCTTATTTTTAAAGAGCAACGCCTGATTCAGGCAAATTTACGTCAATACGGGTAACTATTATGTAATGACGCTTTCAGGATCAGATATCCGGGGCGGTATATAAACGATAAATTCAAAGTTAAAATGAGAGAGATAAATTAGCGGTAGAAGCGGATAAGCTTTGGGGTAAATAAAAGGAAGTGAAATAGTTAATAAAGACGACTGTGGATTTATAGTTAATGATAGAGACATGCAGGGGAAATATTCCTGCATGTCTCTGTGACCATTATTAACGTCTTCGGCGTTCAAGTTTTTCCTGACATTCCGTGCAGGTGGTTATGCCCGGAAGTGCCTGCCGTCGCTTTTCAGGAATGGGCTTACCGCATACACGACAATGGAATAATGATGGCGTAGACCCTGGCTTAAAACGACTCTGTTCAATCATATCCTCCAGTCGTTGCTCATTAAATTCCTGATCGCGGTCAATCTCATCTGGCATGGGCGGCCCTCCGGTCTGACGCCTCCTGTTCGCAAAGTGCGATACGCTTCCAGACGATGGTCAGTGACAACCCTTCGACTTTCGGCAGCAGGGTTTGCGTTACCTGCATCATGGCGGCCAACGCATCGGTCGATTCCAGGTTGGCCACCCGGCATTGTTGCCATTGCCGCCAGATGGCCGCATCCGTCTCTTCGTCCGGCTCTGGCGTCCGGCCATAAGGCACACGGACGCCCAGTAAGCGGCGGCGAAGGCAAACTTCGTTGGAGGTGAGGCCAAAATACTTGTTGAGTAGCGCAATTGACCCACCCAGCCGGATAGCGTGGTTGATACGTTGCTGCTGCAGAACCTCCTCACGGGATTTCGCCAGAAGCAGGTGTAACGCGTCGTGATGAACCGTCACAGCCAAAAACTGCGCAGACTCCCGACTGATGATAAACAGCTCGTCTAGTGATAATTGGTTGAGGGCATTCATTTCGTCGAAAGTGAATCCTAGCGATTCACAGTAACGAATGTTGCCATCCTTCAATGCATGCAGGGCATCGGTTAATACGGCGTAATTCAGTGACGGGATAATCATGGTATTTTCTCCCTTCAGCCTATTGAGCGGCGGACTAACTTAATATTGATCCATTCGTCAATTTCCGATTCGAGCCAGGCGACACTGGCCGGGCCAATCTTGATTGAGCGGGGGAAGGTGCCGTCTTTCATATACAGATAGATTTGAGAGCGCTTCAGGCCCGTTTTTTCCTCAACCTGTTTCAGACGTAATAACTGATGAGATGTCACGGTATTCTCCTGTGGCAGATATAGCGCTAGCCGGGAGAACACACGACAACACAAAGTCGTGGTGTGGCGAAAGCTGATGAGTCCGTATTACGGAAAATACAATCCTTAATACGGACTTACACTGCAAAGGGACATCATCTTACTTTTGTGCCGATATGGAAGAGGGCGAGCCGCGCTCAAGCGCTGTCTTCAGCGTGTCGCCACTGAATCGATCAGTAATGCCTTCCTCAGATGCCCATTGTTCAAAAATGGACAATAATTTATACGGTTGCATGATTAACGGACTAATAGTTTCATTATTTTTGCAGGCAAGCCAGAAGAGGCGTGATAGAGGGGTGGATATCCGAGTTGGAGACGGTTGAAGTATTTCTTTTTCGATCGGTTTGTTGATCAACTTATCAAGTTCACTTTTTCTGAGGACAAAGCAGGCATCACTCGGTAATTCATGCATAGGAAAATAATATTTATGCGAATCTTTCTTTGTAGCGTTTAGTATTATATCTTCGTAATCATCTGATGAAATATCTTTAGGTAGCCTTTTTACGTGTCGTTCGATTCTTTCATGCCATGTCATCTTTTCGAAAAGTTGAAACGATTCCCCCAATAAACAGACGGTAATACCATAATTATTCGACTTTGCTCCTGTTACAGGTGATGGTATCTTTAATGAATGTGCAAGTAAACGCTGTATAAGGACATATTCATAGCCGAGTAATGTTGTGTCAATGACTCTTTGTACAGGGTGGATATATCTTCCTTCAGTACTGAAAGTTAAATTGTTCTCGTTGACAAAGGAACTTTCGGCAGGCATGAATGATTTCATCGTTGACGAATTTTCTATTGGTCTTAGCTTTAATTTATGATTTCGTGATTTAATTTTCCTCAATATTACTGGGGATTGAAAATATATTGAAAACCGAATTTTCCCTTGCAGAGCAAATCGATAAAAATCACTTTTTCTTATTTTACACCCATTCAATGCATTGAGAAGTCTTACCGCCTCCCTTATAGTTATCCAGTCTGGAATTCCATCTCTAATGTTTAGGCAAGTTGGATTGTCTGACATAATACATCTCCTTTCACACAATGATATTGCTGATGAATTTCGCTGTGTTTTTGAAAGATGTTTAAAATTCTGATTGATATGAAATAGATCAGAATGATATGGGCTGATTTTATAAAATAAAAAATAACCTATGTTTTGTTGTGACATTTTTCAAAGAGGTAAAATAAAATGGCTCAGTGATTTGGTGTTCACTGAGCCATTTTAAATGCTATGTGTACTATCAGGAGTAATCGGAGGTGGTGCGTCTTTTATTAGAATTTATTTGTAATAACATCCATAAAATACCAACGATTACTACTCCGCCTCCAACCCAAGTAGGGCTTGTAAGACCAGTAACATTCAGTGCTACCCCCCCCAATAGCGACCCTAATGCAATTCCTCCGTTAAAACCGGCAATATTCAGTCCTGCTGCCACAGCTGGAGCTTCAGGTGCATGTATGTGAGATAGCCCTATCACTCTTGCTTGCATTGAGGGGACCGCTGCGTATGTCAATGCTCCAAGCAACCCAATAAACAGTGCCATTAACATTAAGGATGAGACAGAGAACCACATAGCAAAGAGGACGATCGCCAGACCAATAAGAATTGTCATCACGGCACGATCTGCACCTTGCTTGTCAGTCAGGCGACCACCCCAGACATTCCCGATAGCGGCCATCACGCCGTAGACCAACATAAGCAAACTACTCGTACGCTCGTCTACATGCGTTACCTGAAGTAGAATCGGGGAAATATACGTATACAGGGCAAAAGATCCTGCATAGGCCAAAACTGTAATTCCTGCTCCCGCAAGCAGTAGTGGGTTGAACATGGCTTTTAAACCGTCCATGGCATTTGCTTGCAAGGAGGGATCATTTTGATCCGTGGGCATCAGCATTGCCAATCCAATGAAACCGATCGCTCCACTTGCCGTTACTGCCATGAATATAGACTGCCAACTCAACAGACTACCGATGTAGGTACCAAGTGGTACGCCTAATGCCAACGCAATTGTAAGACCGCCAAAAACGACCGAAACAGCGGCGCCAGCACGATGTCGCCCAGCCAGTTGGGTTGCCACACTTGAAGCAACAGCAAGAAACACTCCGTGCCCTAAACCGGAAGCAAATCGTGCAATCAACATAGGCGTTAGGGACTCAGACGCACCGACGATACCATTGCCAACTGTAAACAGGCCCATAGCAACAAGTAATAATCTTTTACGAGGCCATCGTGTTGCCAACGCAGTTAATCCCGGAGCACCAATTACGGCACCGAGGGCGTAGGCTGTCACCGCTGTACCTACATGACTGACACTGACGTTTAGATCAGCTGATATCCTGGAAACTAAGCCGATCGTGACAAATTCAGTGAATCCCAAAGCAAAAGCGCAGAGTGCAAAGACATATATAACAAAAGGCATGCGTTCTTTCATAACTCAGGCTCTTCTATTTTCAATAGAAGCCAACAAAGGCAGCATTGCCTCAGCGACTCCTTTTGCGGAAGCGGGATTCTGTCCGGTCACTAATCTCTCGCTGACAATCACCTGTGGCTGAAAATTTGCGGCTGCAAGATGCTCAGCACCTCTTTGCTTCAGCGTGTCTTCAAGTAAGAATGGAACAATGTCGTACAACCCTACAGCACGTTCTTCATCGTTGGTAAAAGCTGACACCTTTTTGCCCGCAACCAGATATTCATTATCGGAAAGCCGAATATTCACCAATCCGGCGGGGCCATGACAAACCGCAGCGACAACGCCACCCTTTTCATAAATTCGTGATGAAACACCCGCCAACTCTATATTGTCAGGGAGATCCCACATCGTCGCATGCCCTCCTGCATAGTAGACGGCGTCATAGACGTCAGGATCAATCTGCGAGGGTTTTAATGTGGTTTTAGTTGCCTCGCGTAAGGAATCATTATTCCAAAAGGAGGCGTTAACCGGATCGCTGAGGTCTAAACCGTCAACATGTGTCTTGCCTCCCTTGGGACTCACGAAATCAATTTCATATCCTTCTTTTGTGAGTACATCGTAGGGGTGAGACACCTCAGAAAGATAGAAACCACTGGGTGCGGCATCTTTACTCTCGGCTTGACCTTTACGGTCATGGCTGGTCAATACAAACAGGATACGTTTGGGCATTTTAACTTCCTCTATATGGGGGGACTTAAAGCAAAATTCTTCTGACTGCATGCGACATAACAGACTTGTCATATTGAGTCTTATTGTGGAACAATCTATTTATCCTTTAAATAGACCTAAACGGACAAACACTTACCCCAAAATGAACAAAATAAACTTGAGAAATGACGACCTTGAAGTGTTTTTACACGTCGTCGACAGAAACAATTTCTCTGCCGCAGCACGAGACCTACAGATACTCCCCAAGATGGTGAGCAAGCAGATAGCCAGGCTGGAAACTGCACTTGGCACTACACTTTTTGAAAGAAACACCCGTAATCTACGTATTACAGACGAGGGCAGAGCTATAGCTGAGAGGGCTCGCGTAGCGTTGGCCGTTCTGGATGAGATGAAGGAACTTTCCCGAGGGGATAGTGAGGAGTTAAGCGGAAATATTCGTTTGACTGCGCCCGCACCGTTTGGCCGAAAATATGTTGCTCCTGCGATCGCTGCATTCTGCCAAGTACATCCGAGGGTGGGCTTTGATTTAAGGTTATCTGACCAAATCCAGGATCTTTACAGTGGTGATTTCGATCTGGCTATTCGTATGGGGGATCTGGCTGATTCTCGCCTTCTGGCCAGAAAAATAGCAAATAATAGACGTATTCTCATCGCATCGTCCGAATATCTGAAGAATCATCCACCCATTGAGCGACCAGAAGATCTTTTAAATCACAACTGCTTAGTATTCGCTTACCCGGGTTTTTTACACAATTCATGGACGTTACGTAAAGCCGGTCATGAAAGAAGCATCAGCGTTACTGGCAACCTTATCAGTGACAACGGAGACGTATTGCATGCCTGGAGTTTGGCGGGGCTTGGCATATCTCTTCGAGAAACTTGGGATATTCATGATGAATTGAGAGCTGGGAAACTTTGCCGAGTTCTGCCTGATTGGGAAGCAAACACATCTCAGATCAGTGTTGTCCGGGCGCGGCGAGAACCAATACCCCGTAGGCTAAGTGTATTTATTGATTTCATGACTGAAAAATGGAAACGGGCACCATGGGATGATGATTAATGTTCCGAGAGGTAGTCCGAACCGGTCTAAAAGAAGCTAACCGCTTCACTGACCAACGGAATTTGTGATAACTCGATTTGAGTTGAGGTCGTCAACGTTAATAGATAAAAATACAATGATTGTTTAGTCAATTTAAAGGTTTAGCGACTATCACTCCCCAGAGTATGTAATAGAAGACAACACGCCAATCCGAATCTCATAGCATGCTTGAAACCTTAATGCCAACCAGTATAACGCACGTAAAATATAGGTATATCAATGGGTTATCTTGATATGTTCTATCCTTGCCCTATAAAATCCTTTAATTGTTAAAATAAGTTAATATGTATAGAAGCATTAACGGAACATGTTTATAACATAATACTGTGCAGGCTTTCGATTTTATGTCGTAATCGGAGAGCTTCAGGCTCTTAAGGATGCGCAGTATGAGCTATCTGGTTCAGTTACGAAGTTTTGTTGAAGTATACAAAGCTGGTTCGATTTCAAAAGCGGCAATGCGGTTGGGCATAAGCCAGCCTGCAATGTCTGCCCACATTCATTCACTTGAGGCTTTTACCGGGTGTGTTCTCTTTACTCGTCGTTCACATGGTGTGGTGGCTACAGTGGATGGGGAGGAATTGGCGAGATTGGTGGCTTCAGATTTAGAAACGATTGAACTGAAGTTGTCGATGCTTAGATCACGTACAAGAAAGTCCTCGGGGACAGTATCTTTCATCGGGCCAGCAGAATTAATGTGGTCAAAATTACCGTACTTGGTGAAAATATTATTCAATGAAGGTATTAAATTTAAAGTTTTGACAGGAAATAGGAAGCGCATATACAGCTGTCTTCTGGACGGAAGTTGTCAACTAGGTTTCACAACTTCTATGCCGGATAAACAAAAATTTGGATATGCTGAAATTGGAATGGAAAAGTTAATAGTTGTGGTAGCGTCACTCATAGCAGACAACTTCAAAGAAAATGAGGACGTGATTGATACGCTGTCGAAGCTTCCTCTAATAGCTTACGATGAACAGTTACCCTTGATAAGGGAAGTTTTCCAGGATTCTTCGCGATTTTTTGCACTGCTTCGTCCGTCTATTACTGTACCGGATTTGCGGATTTTAGAAAGAATGATCCGAGAAAATATTGGTTGGACTGTGATGCCTGAGTATTTATGCGCCCAAAGCATAGCAGGAGGTCAGATCGTTGAAGTGAATGTCCATGAGAGACTCCCTATAAATTCAATCTATTTGGTATGGATTGATAGCTCATTACGTAACCCACTCGTTTCAGGAATAAGAGACAGAATTCTCGAACTATCAAAAAATAGCGGATTTATGGTTTGAGATACATAAAACAGGCAGCCTTATCGGCTGCCGTGTCATTATTTTATCCGTGGAGATCGCTTGGCAAAGTCATCTGCAATGTCATTCAATTTTAGGAATTTCACCCCTGGATGACCAAGCATATGAGTTAAGAGGCGTTCGAGCATCATTAACACGTGCGGGCGTCCAGATACGTCCGGGTGAATCGTAAAAGTAAAGATCGCATATTCATGCTCACGGTAGACCCAATCGAATTGATCTCTCCACAACTGTTCGATGTCCCTGGGATTCATGAAACCTTGGCTGTTGGGTTTTGTTTTCATGAACATGAAAGGAGGAATATCGTCGATTGTCCAACTGGCGGGTAATTCAATAAGGTCCGTCTCTTCTCCGCGTACCAGCGGTTTCATCCATTCGGTCGGTGTCTTGGAATAATCTATCTTGGTCCAGGAATCACCTTTCCTGACATAATAAGGCTGATGATCATGATGCATTAGTGAATGGTCATATTTGATGCCATTTTCTAATAGAAGATCTGTGGTTACAGGAGAAAATTCCCACCATGGAGCGACATACCCAGTAGGTCTCTTCCCTGTTAATTTTGTGACCATGTCAATGCCTTTTAGAAGGACTTCTCTTTCTTGGTCAGGCGACATAGATATTGGGTTTTCATGACTGTAATTATGAACCCCTACCTCATGTCCAGCATTGACAACTGCTTCCATTTGCCGAGGAAAGGTTTCGATGGAATGACCAGGCATAAACCAGGTGGTGGGGATATTAAACTGGTCAAATAGATTCAGAAGACGTGGAGTACCTACTTCGCCAGCGAACATACCGCGAGATATATCGCTTGGAGAATCTTCTCCCCCATAAGAAGATAGCCAGCCTGCAACGGCATCTACACCCACTCCAAAACCACATAGTATTTCTTTCGCCATGAGTTATTACTCCTCATACAGAAAAAATTGAAATAATATTGCGTTAAGAGGGTTTCTTGACTAATTTCAAGAGATCCTCGGTATCTAATTCATTAATTCCTTTTTGAAGTGCCATTAATTTATGCTCAGGGATGTTGTATCCCCAATTAGCCCAAAATGATTGAATGCCATGATCTAATGCATCAATAACATTTTGGATATTGTCATCAATAAATAGAATATCCTCGTTTTTATCGAAGGCTATTGATTTTAGCAAGGTAAGAGTCTTGTTTTTGTCAGTCATCCTCCCATATATTTTATTCGCGGGTATGTTTAAACCATATTTACTTAGAATGTATAATATAGACTCTTCATCTTTTCCTGATACAATATAGATATCATTAGCTGTTTCAAATAAATTTGAAACATCCAATAGCGGACGGTGTAGTTCAGCCCAAAGATCAGGGTAGAGACTTCTTGCCAGCTTCCTATAATGGATGAACTTATCCCTGAATATTTTCTTATCTTCAGTTGGAATTGATTCATATATAGCAGTGAATCTGTCATTATCTATAGCTTCATTACCAAATTCAGTGAATGAGGCAATAAAGTGACCGTCATGGCGTACAAAATTCCTTAATTTCCTGAATCGTTTAGCCATCAGGCGTGGGATGTTTTGAAGTACATCTTGGTTAAAATCACTGAGAGGTCTGTCATGTAATACATTCCATGTAATTAGCATGCATTCGTCTACTCCATCAACCACGACCCCGTCGAAATCCATTGCTATTAACATCGAATTATACCACCAGCGGTTCTTTAAGAGTTTCGCCGCGTTTCCATCTATCTATTGCATCGAATGTCTGACGCATAAATTTTCCACATTCAGCATAATAGGAGCAAGTTATGATATTCCCGTCGACAACTACATCTGCTTCAATTACATTGGCGCCGGAATTAACCATATCGTCTTTCAGACCAACATAAGCGCAGGTGAGTTTGTCTCTTAGAATACCGGCAGAAATCATAATCCAGGGACCATGGCAGAGCCCAGCCACAACTTTCCCCTGTATTACCATCTGCTTTAGAAAATCTTTAACTCTCTGATCTTGGCGAACTCTATCAGGCGCTTCATGACCGCCAGTGAGAATAACAGCATCAAAATCAGTGGCGTTGAGTTGATCAAAATTAATATTGTCTTTGGATCTTTTATCCATAGGAACAGTGATGCCATATTTCCCTGTCACTGCACTTCCATCCTTTGTTGCAATAGATATATCGTATCCTTCCTCTTTAGAACGATAGTAAGTATAAACTACATCGTGATCCTGAAAACCTGGACCAGTGATTATCACTACTCGTGTCGGATTAGACATGTTATTTTCCTTCTTATTGCGTTACGGGACGTTAATTAAAAATACATTCTGACCACAGTACATTTCTGAGATGGCATCTTTAGCTCGTAGGATATGAATCTTTCCCATTAGATGGCTTTTTACATCTAATGAAATAAAAATAAAATCATCCTCGTCATTCAACATTTTTCTATCAAGATTTTTGACGGAAAAGTATGCTAATTTGTGTAGGTCATGTTCTCTGATCAATGTGCCTGCAGCTATCTGTTGCAAAGGAGGTAAAAGATCATGTTCCTGTGATTTCTTTTCATATGCCATATTTTGCCGGCCATAATTATCTTTAAGTCTGAGTAAGTCGAATTTGTTTCTTGGATTTTCAACTTCGATTAATTCGATGCCTGATTTTCCCGAAATAGTCTGATGGAATACACCTTTTGCAATATATATGCTGTCCCCAGATTTTAACGCCTGATGTGTACCATCAAGAAATCTGGTCTCGCCATCACCATGTAGGCATATAAGGACGGTGTCTTTGAGTATATGACAATGCATTGACGTGGATTGATTCTTTGATATATGAAGGCGCCATACATCAAAAATAGAATCACAATAAACTCTATACTCATATCCCCATGGTTTTTCTATGAATCCATTGAGATGTAAGTCTTTCTCAAATGACTCACCATTATTTGAAGTTGAAAGTAGGATTTTGTTTATTTCAAGCAAGTCATATACATTTGGAGTCCGGTTGTGGATTTCCATATGGTCGCTCCCCCGCTAATTGAATTGCTGAATGTTGATTTCACTTCGGTCAATCGTTCTGTGATTTCAGTCTATAACGGTTATTTAGTACGAGAGAAATAACTTTTATGATGATTGCCTATATTGTTTCTTTTGATCAGTCCTTCATACTCAATAATTACTGAAAACTATGCTTCTATACTTGGGTACTGTTAAAGATGCATAGATTCTATGCCGTCAGGAGGTCATAGCTCACAAGCGATTAAGATGCTTAGCAAGATGCCGAACTCGGACGTCAGCACGATACATCGCATAATGTAGATATCGCAGCGTTTACGTCCCTGTTTGTAGCTCTATCTTAAGAAGTTGCCCCCATAGTGGTAGACAACACCTCAATCTTAAAGTAATCTACCATCTAGTAGGTTGATTGCGTTTGGCACCAACCTTATCTTTGAGATCACTCGACACTTCAGGAGTTGTCATGACTAATTCAAAAAAACCTTTTGCTGACGCTAATGTTATTCGCGGTACACGAGAAGCTATTCGCCAGCAGCCAGAGCTGGGCAATCTCACCTTTAACATGAAGAGTAAATCCAACGGTGGGGTATCCGTCCGTGTGGAAACTCATGCGACTATCCAGAACGGCCAGGTTGATACCAGTCGCTCCGGAAAATTTGCTAATGTTGGCGATGAACCTGCTGATTTATCGGGTACTGATAGCGGTATGGGCCCAGCTGAGTACATTTTGCAGGCACTTGCCGGCTGTTATACCGCGACTCTGACTGTGATGGCGGCAGAAAAGGGCATTGAGCTTGATGGTATTGAACTTGACCTGAACTTCGACATTAATCTGAACGGTTTCCTGGGTCTTGACGAAAAAGTTCGCAACGGGGCGAAAGCGATCCGTGTTGGCGTTAAGCTCTCCAGTCCGACCGCCAGCCGTGAACAGCTTGAAGAAATGGTTCGTGCACTGCCAGAAAGCTCGCCGATCCACGATACGTTGGCGAACCCGGTCAGTATTGATACCCGGTTGGTGTAGGTAAACCTCAGAGAGGGAAATGCCTGAACACTGTCATTTCCCTACTGCCTGATGGCTATTAACCCCGACCAAAACGCGTTATCAGAGAAGGTTAAATCGCTGTTGTGAACTGATGTCCCCTTGCAGGGAACAACAGGCGCAGATAATATCTACCAACTAGTAGATTATAATTGTGAGGATTATATGTCAGTCATGACACGAGAAAGGCTTCTGAATGAAGCGGACCATCTGATGCGCGAACGGGGTTACTCTGCATTCAGCTATGCTGATTTGTCAAAGAGCATTGGTATCACCAAGGCCAGTATTCATCACCACTTCCCAACAAAAGACGTTTTGGGCGAACAAGTGGTGATTCAGGCCCATACCGATACCAAAAACCGATTTGAACAGATTGAAGCGACGGAGAATACGGTTGCGCAGATGCTTACCGCCTATGTAGAGCTTTTCATCGAAAGCTATCGCACGTCGCGTATGCCGCTATGCTGTGCTTTGTCTTCGGAAATGGCCAATCTGCCACCGAATATCAGAGTACAGGCGACCGAATATTTCGATATGCAGATTGCCTGGTTGACCAAGATTGTCAGCCGTGGCGTTGATGCAGGGGAGCTGACTGCTGACCTGCTGCCATCAAAAATGGCTCTGCTTATTTTGAATTTATGCGAGGGCGCAAGCGTTGTTTCCCGGGCGATTAATAAGCCTGAGCTTTTCAACGATACGCTTGAACAGATCCTAATGATTGTTAAAAGAAAATAATTCTGGAGATGACCCCATGTTAGATTGGAATGAATACCGCTCAGAAGTGATGCAACGTGTTGGTGATCTGGGTAAGTTGACCCCGGAAACACTAAAAGGCGTCATGGCTTTGGGCAACGCCGGCAATAAGACCAACCTCCTGGGCGCGAAAGTGCGTGAACTGATTGCACTGGCTTGTGCGGTGACGACTCGCTGTGATGGTTGCATCGCCGTCCATGCCGAAGCTGCCGTTAAAGCTGGCGCCACAGAAGAAGAAATTGCTGAAGCCCTGGGTGTGGCAATCAACCTGAATGCAGGCGCTGCCGTTGTCTATTCCGCACGTACGCTGGATGCGATTAAGCAACTGAAAGCGCAATAGTTATCGCGTTGAAAATATAAAAGGGCATGACTGCCCTTTTTTCACTTCTGACAGACATTGTCATCATGCTCTCTGGCATTAGGTCTGATATGACTTACATTGCCACTTATCAGAACGAAAACAGACTTTATTCCTCGTTAAACACATTTCTTACCCATTCGGCCAAAGCCTGAACGCCTGGTCGGTTAAGGTTTTCTCGTGGCATAATGAGGTCATATCCTCGCCCGGCGGGTATTTCTATTTCAAAAGGGGCAATCAGTCGGCCCTCATCGAGGTAATGTCGAATGAGTCGTTTTCTGCCCATGATGATACCGCCGCCATTGAGTGCCGCTTCAATCGACATCTGACAATTGTTGAAGCTCAAAAAATTATCTTCAACAGGCAGGTTTTTGCCAGACTCCCTGCACCATTCTCGCCATTCGGAAAAAACATTCTGGGAGTCAACGGATTCAGACGTATGAATGAATGGGACTTCAGCTAACCAATGGTTTGCTTGCCTGATTTTTTTTGCAAGAGATGGAATACAGACGGGAACCAGCGTCTCTTCAGATAACCGTTCGCAGTAGAGATCGGGGTATTTCAGATTACTGTAGTAGATAGCGACATCTACTCGTTCGAGATTAAAATCTACCAGACCGGCTCTCACTCTGAAATTGATATTCAGCCCCGGCCACCGTTCGGTAAATACCGGTAAGCGCGGCATCAGCCAGAGAAAAGCGAAGGTAGGTGGAAGGCCGACAGACAAGGTTCCTCTCAGCCCCTGCACGCGAATATCTTCTATTTCATCACTGATGCGTTTAAGTGAAAACGCGAGTACGCCAAGTAAACGCTCCCCTTCATCGGTCAACTGAAGCTTTCTGGTCATTCTGATAAATAGCCTGAATCCGAGCATGGATTCAAGAGAACGAATGCGTTGGCTAACGGCCCCTTGCGTCAGATTGAGGGTAGTCGCCGCCTTAGTAAAGCTCATATGCAGTGCTGCCGTTTCAAACGTATGCAATAGTGCCAGTATGTTCTGTTGAGCGAGCATTCATCATTTTCCTTCTTAATTTTTCTTATGCATTATTTACAGTAATGCATACCCCGGAATTGATCGTTTGTCCACTAAGCCCCTTGTCCTCTTTAATTGGCCCAACAGACGTCCTGACAACAACGATGAGGGGAATATCTAATGAAGGGTCTTAAGTTAGTGGTTATTGGAGCGGGTTCAAGCTACACACCTGAACTGATGGAAGGCATTATCAAGCGTCAAAATGAATTTCCGATCCGCGAGTTATGGCTGGTTGATATTGAGGATGGCCGTGAAAAAATGGCGATCATTGCTGGCCTCACCCGACGGATGCTGGAAAAAAATGGGCTGGATATACCGGTTTATGAAACCCTTGACCGCACAGAAGCACTGCTCGGTGCCGATTTTGTTTGTTCTCAGTTCAGGGCCGGCTGCCTGGAAGCACGGATCAGCGACGAAAGGATATCGCTGAAATACGACATGATCGGTCAGGAAACCAATGGGCTGGGTGGGTTTGCCAATGCATGCCGCACTATCCCGATTGCATTGGCTATAGCGAAAGAAATGGAACAACTGTGCCCGGATGCCTGGTTGCTGAACTTTACCAACCCGTCGGGAATGGTCACTGAAGCGATACTGAAATACAGCAAAGTCAAAACCGTAGGGCTGTGCAATGTGCCTGTTATCATGCAAAAAGGTATTGCCAGTGCTTTAGGTGTCAGTGACATCAATGAATTTATCATGCAGGTCGCGGGACTTAATCACTTCATTTTTGCGCGCCATATTTTTCATGAAGGTAAGGATAAGCTGCCTCAGGTTATTGAGCTGATTTCAGAGGGGAATGATCCTTTGGTGCCTAAAAATATTCCTCCTTTCAAATGGCCGGATCGGTTGTTGGCGAATATGGGAATGATACCTTGCCCCTACCTGCGTTATTACTACATGAGCGACGACATGTACCGTCAGGAGCTTGGCGAAGCACAAGGGGAAGGGACTCGTGGTGAGATCGTAAAGGAGCTCGAAAGAGAACTATTCGAAATTTATCGAAACCCGGAACTCGCCGAGAAACCGAAAGCGCTGGAAGGTCGGGGAGGGCAGTACTATTCGGATGCAGCATGTGAATTGATGAGCGCAATATATAACGACAAACGCATCATCATGCATGTCAATACGCGAAACGATGGTGCGATTGCGGGCCTGCCGGATGACTGTGCGGTTGAGGTCAGTTCAATGATCACCCGTTCAGGACCTATACCACTGAATGTCGAACCTTTCCCGGAAGATGTACTTCGTCTGATTCAACTGATGAAAAGCTTTGAGCAATTGACCATTGAGGCAGCCATCAGTGGTAATCGGTATACGGCATGGCGCGCTTTGGTTATTAATCCCTTGGTCAAAAGCGGGCAACTGCTTGAAAATGCATTGGATGAAGTGATCGAACATAACAAAGCGTTGATGCCGGCCTTCCAACACAATAAATAACGCTAAGCAGACTGGTCGGTTATTTTATAACAAAGCGGTTATCACTCTGAGCGAGGGGTAACCGCTTGCCGATGAGGCATCAGACCGCTAAGAGACTTTTTTAAACATAGATAAAAGGGCATTACTGCCCTTTTTTCAGCTCTGACAATGCTTGCTGATAAAACCCTGCCGATTTAACACCCGGTATACGCTGGACCAACTGCCCATCCTTGAATATCAGTACGGACGGCAGGCCCCAAATTTCATATTTGGTGGTCAGCACCGGTGCCAGATCCACATTCACTTTGCCGACTTTGACGTCGCTTTCAATCTGCTCGGCAAAATGGTTAAAAATGTCTTCGCTCATCTGGCAAGGTGGGCACCAGGGGGCAGAGAAGCGCACCACAGCAACTCCTTCATGCCTCTCGATTTCTCTAAAATTATCTTCATTGTAAAGGGTTAATTCACGCATCATTCACTCCTGCAGGATGTAACTTTGTAGTAATACTACCTACCAGTTGGTAGATTTAATTAACATAAAAAGCTATCATCGATAGAAAGGTGCTTAAGCGAAGACAATGCCATGTTTTATCAAGGGCTAAGCGTCATCTTATGTGGACGGCGTGCTGAGGATTATGATATTTCACTCCATCTGAATGAGAAAACTGACGTATTGTAAAATCGGGATTACTTTATAAAAAAGCAAGCCCATCCATAAAGTGTCGGCCTACAGGGCAGGCCTATTCCTTTTCGTAAGGCGATGATGGAAAGAACATTATCCAGTCGTATTAATGTGGGGAGTACAGCGCATGTGCTGCATACGCAACCCCTGATGATGCGCCATATCACTATAGATGAACCCACAATCATTCTGGTCCGCCATGGCAGGAAAATAATCCGCTGGGCGCAAAAGGAGATAACGCTGGAAGCGGGTGACGCGGTGGTCATCGGTGAAGGGCACTCTTTTGATATTATCAATACGCCATCACCTTTAACGGGTACGTACGAAGCATCATGGCTGAGTTTTTGTGCCGATTTCGTCCAAAACTACTGCTTCATGCATGCCCCACGTATGAGCATGAACGAAGCAGATAAAATGGCGGAGCCAGGCAACAGTTTTCTCCAGGCCTTTTATCACACCGCACAGGCCATTACAGATACTGAAAACATCCCTGAAAGTATCGTGGCCCGGCGTATGGAAGAGATGCTGAGCTGGCTGGATGAATACCGCATTTTCTTCGCGCTGAAACAACATGCCGGGCTGGCGATAAAAATCCGCAAACTCGTTGCAGCAGATATATCACAAGACTGGAATACTGCGCAGGTAGCGGCTGAATTGGGTATGTCGGCCACCACCCTGAGACGTCATCTGCATGCCGAAAATACGTCATTCACCCATCTGGTGACTGACATTCGCATGTGTCGCGCCCTGACACTTTTGCAGGTGACCGACCTTTCTGTCACCCGCATCTCCCTGGAAGTCGGCTATGAAAATCCGTCCAAGTTCGCCGCCAGATTTCGAACTCGTTTCGGGTTCAGCCCCAGCCTGGTCCGGGTTTCCGGCCAGGCTATCGGCAACCAGGCTGCGGTTAGCGGCCCTGCGTAATCTGCAGGTGCGCTTCGCCCAGTGAGTTCGCTTTTGTTATAAAGCCGACCAGGGCAGGCGTCGAGTCCGCCGTTATTCCCGGCAGTTTGTCGACACGAAGTGCCGTCAGCGTGATCTCATAACGGTGCTTTTCGCCCTTCGGCGGGCAAGGGCCGCCATAACCCGGGATACCGAAATCAGTTCGGGTCTGAAGAGCCCCTTGCGGGAGATTTTTGTTATCCGCCGTTATCCCGGCCGGCAACGAGTGAAGTGATGAGGGAATATTCACCACCTGCCAGTGGATCCAACCCAGACCTGTCGGCGCATCCCTATCATAAATTTTGAGAGCGAAGCTTTGCGTTCCTGCCGGCGCGCCGCTCCAGTTAAAAGAGGGGGCAAGGTTTCCACCACTGCACCCAAATCCATAAGGTGAACTCAGGGTCTGAGCCGCGGGGAAATGATTTTTTTCAAGCTCATGGCTTGTCAGCGTAAAACCAGCCGCAAAAGCCACCTGGCTCGACAACGCCAGGCATAATGTACTGATAACAGTAAGGTGAAGTTTGGACATTTACTCTTCTCCATCGGGGTGATTAACATCCCAATGATAAGGGGAGAGAAAGATCCCGCGCCGCCCTGAATCGGCCAGTCTTAGCTCCATAACGCCCAATAATGATATTTGTAATCCCCTGATTTCACAGGATGGCGGCCATCTCGCCGACGGCAGCTCACCTTGCGCAGCATTCCCTGTGTCCGTGTCCGGTGACAAAAGGACAGCATGATTTGTTCTTTTACCTATTGACCAATCAACTAGTAGATAGGTATAGTGCAGCCATACGCTCAACCGGCATCAGGAACTGACAGACAGTTTCTTTGCTTTCTGAGCATAACTCCGGCCCCAGCGGGGCTTTTCTCTCTTTCGCCTTGCGAGGTACACGATGAGTAAGTTGTTCACCCCCTACAATCTGCCCGGCATGCAGTTAAAAAACCGCGTGGTCATGGCCCCCATGACCCGCACCCGCACCATGAACGACGTGCCGGATGACGTCGTTGCACTTTACTACGCCCAGCGCGCCTCTGCGGGGCTGCTTATCACCGAAGGCATGCCTGTTTCTGAAGAAGGGCGCGGTTATCTGTATACCCCGGGGATCTACAACGCTGCACACGTTCAGGGCTGGCGCAAAGTGACCGATGCGGTACATGCGAAGGGCGGCCGTATTTTTGCTCAGTTGTGGCATGTGGGCCGGATGTCTCATATCTCAATTCAGCCGGGCAACATCGCGCCAGTTTCCGCCGGTACCGTACAAGCGGTTAACACCACCGTCTTTGCACTGACCGAGTCTGGCGAACCGGGGCCTGTCGTTCCAAGCCAGCCGCGTGCGCTGGAAACCGCAGAAGTCCGACGCGTTACCGCTGACTTTGTTCATTCAGCGCGTCTGGCAATGGAAGCCGGGTTTGATGGCGTGGAAATCATGGCGGCGAACGGCTTCATTTTCGACCAGTTCCTTAGCAGCGAGCTGAACAATCGTACGGACGAATACGGCGGCTCCGTAGAAAACCGTCAACGGTTCCTGCTGGAAACCGTTGATGCCATTTCTGCGGCCATTGGCAGCAATAAGGTGGGCTTACGCATTTCACCGTTCGGGCGGATTTACGACCTGGCGCCTTATGAAGGTGAAGCGGAGATTTGGGCAAGTATCGCTGCGGCCCTCGGCCAGCGTGAGCTGGCTTATGTACACCTTTACTATCAGCCTGTTTACACCAAGGCACCGGTTCCTGACGGTTTCAAATCCGCGTTCCGTAAAACCCTGGGGGGCACCGTTATTGCCGCCGGCGGTTTCACCCGCGAGATTGCCGAAACTGCACTTGAGGCCGATGAACTGGATCTTGTCGCGTTTGGCGTGCCATACATCGCCAACCCTGATCTGGTCGAAAGAATGCAGAACGGCTGGCCGCTGGCTGAAAGCGATCGCACGACGTATTACGGCGTGACGGGTTCGCCGGAAAAAGGCTATACCGATTATCCCGCCTGGGAAGTCAACTAACACCACGCCGCTGTCGGTATTCGCGGTGCCCGCATGCAGGGGCGCCGCAAACCGAAAGCGGACATTAATGAGGTATTCAGGAGCCAATATGCAAGCCCTTAAGCCGATTATTACGATAGATATTTGGTCAGATCTGGTCTGCCCATGGTGCTGGATCGCCAAAAAACGTTTCGAAAAGGGCCTTACCGCCTTTGAGCATAAGGAACAGGTCGTAGTCCGCCACCACAGTTTCCGTATTTCCGGCGACCGGCCTGCCGTGCCGTTCCGCAAAGCCCTTTACAAGAAGTTTGGCGGGGAACATGGGGCGGAACTGATGATGAATCAGGTGGGCACGGCCGGGAAGGCTGAAGGGCTCCAGTATAACTTTGACACCATGCTCTTTGGCGATACCGAAGATGCTCACACGCTGCTCGCGGCTGCACGTCACGCCAATATGGGCGATGCTATGGCAGAACGGTTTTATCAGGCTAGTGTTACTGAGGGGCGTTCCATTTTCGATCCGCAGGAGCTCATTGCGTTAGCTACCGAAGTGGGCATGCCCAGAGCCGACGCTGAAAGCGCCCTTGCCAATGAGGATTTCCGTGCATCGGTGACCGAAGATGAAGCCCATGCCCGGTCGATCGGGGTCAGCGGTGTCCCGCTGTTCCTGCTCAATGAAAAATATGCCATCAGCGGCGCGCAATCTGCGGACAACTTCCTGAACGCGCTGAAGCAAGTCTGGGAAGAAAAAGCGGCTGAATTGGCAAAAACCGACGGCCAGACCTGCGGCGCTGACGGTTGCAGCATCTGAAATCTGAACGGACCGGCGGTATGGCTTGCCGGCAAATCTACCCTGCAAATAACGGAGTTCAAAATGAGCGATTACTTTAAAGGCAAAAAACTGCTTGTCGTGGGTGGCACCAGCGGCATGGGTCTGGAAACGGCGCGTATGGTGCTGAAAGCCGGCGGCAGCGTGGTACTGACGGGCAATAAAAAAGACAAGGCAGAAGCGGTTCAGAAAGAGCTGAGCCCACTGGGTTCCGTGTCCGTTATTGCGGCAAACCTGATGACCGAAGAGGGTATGAACGCCATTCGTCAGGAGATCAATGCCAATCATCGCGATATCAGCCTGATGGTCAACGCGGCCGGGATTTTCATGCCAAAAGGCTTTACCGAGCATCAGGAAGCGGATTACGACATGTACCTGACACTGAACCGGGCAACCTTCTTCATCACGCAGGACGTGGTGAAGAATATGCTGGCCGACGGCCGTGAAGGGGCAATTGTTAACGTGGGCTCTATTGGGGCGCAAGCCGCACTCGGCGACTCACCGGCTTCCGCGTATTCCATGGCCAAAGCTGGCCTGCACGCGTTTACGCGCAACCTGGCTATTGAGCTGGCCAGTGCGGGTATCCGCGTGAACGCCGTTTCGCCAGGGATCGTGCATACCCCGATTTATGAAGGCTTTATGGCGAAAGAAGACATTGCCGGCGCGATGCAATCGCTGAACGCTTTCCATCCGCTGGGGCGTGTCGGCACGCCGGAGGATGTGGCCAATACCATCTTCTTCCTGTTGTCCGACAAAGCCTCCTGGGTGACTGGCGCAATCTGGGATGTCGATGCCGGTATCATGGCCGTTCGCAGATAAGCTTTTCGTACCCTTGCCAAGCCGCCTTATGACAGGCGGCTTTTTTACATTTGCCTTCCCAGTCGCCACTGAATGAGTGTCATCATATTGAATACACGACCATCGTTTAGGCGAACATTTTTAACCGCCCCAACCCGGCGACCAGATCGGCTTTCAGGTCATCCATATCTTCCAGCCCGATTTGCAGGCGCAGTGCCCTACCGCCAGGCTGCCACGTCGTCACTGTACGGTATTCCGCACAGTTGAACGGAATTATCAGGCTCTCGAAACCGCCCCAGGAATAGCCCATGGCGAAAATCGACATGTTATCGAGCATGTGATCGACGCTGGCTTTGCCATATTCCGGTTGCAGAATAATGGAGAACAGGCCGGAGGACCCGGTAAAGTCGCGCTTCCAGATCTCATGACCGGGGCAGTCCGGGAAGGCCGGATGCAGTACTTTCAACACTTCCGGTCGGGATTGCAGCCACTGCGCCATTTCCAGCCCACGCTTCTCCGCTTCTTTGAGGCGCAAGTACATAGTGCGCATTCCGCGCAGCGCCAGGAAACAGTCTTCCGCACCAGGTAACATTGCCATCAGGTCATAGGTTTTACGTAGTTCAGGCCACCAGGTTTCGTTAGCGGAGACGACCCCCATCAGCAGATCGGAATGGCCGCCGAGGTATTTGGTCCCTGCTTCAACTGATAAATCGCAGCCGTGCTCGTGGGCACGAAAAAAAACCGGCGTCGCCCAGGTATTATCAATGATGGTGGCGATACCGCGTACTTTCGCCAGTGCTGTCATAGCGGGTACGTCCTGGATCTCAAAACTCTGCGATCCGGGTGACTCCAGGAACAACGTGCTGGTATTCGGGCGAAATAAAGTCTCAATGCCCGCGCCGATCAGCGGATCGTAATACTGGGTTTCGATGCCCATTTTGGCCAGCAAGCTCGCACAGAACAAACGCGTGGGTTTGTAGACGCTGTCTGGCATCAGCAAATGGTCACCCGCTTTTACCGTGGTAAGCAGCGCCAGGGCGATAGCACCAAGGCCGGATGGTGAGAGCACAGTTCCTACTGCACCTGCCAGTTCGCTCCATGCATTTTCCAGATTGGCTATAGTTGGTGTACCCATAGTACCGTAATTGAATTCAGCACGGTCGTTTTCGATATCGCTAACGGTGGGGAAAATTACCGTCGAACCGCGAAACACTGCGCTGTTCACGAAACCTTTTTGCTCTGCCGGGTTTCTGCCTATTTGGGTAATGCGCGTACCGATACTGAAATTAGAATTTGTTTCTTTACTCATTAGATACCTCTTCAACCAGCGTCATGTTGACCGTGTTATTCGAAAAATTTAAAGAAAGGAGCCAGGCACAGCAAGATGCCAAAAAAGGTGATAAACCACACGCCCGGACCTTTAAACTGATGCAGCGTTTTTACTTTGTAGACTAAATAGCAGGGGATCAGACAAGAGACTAACCCGAACAGTGGGCTACCGAGTTGCATAAAAAACAGGATCGAAAATCGAGTTGAAATCCATGCCCACAACCCAAGCACAACAATTGCGCTAATGGCGATATGCAATACTTTCTGGTTTATTTTTTCTTCAGGTATAAAACGGCTAATAATATTTATCACAATCCCTTTAATTGCTTCATAGAATCCCAGATATATTCCGAGGAATGCCGTTAATATTGCAAAGATATTCAATAGCGCACTCATTGTTTTTACCGCGGAGCCAGGAATAACCTGCGCGGCAATTGCCAGTGCTGAGATGTTTTGCTCGTATGCTGATACGGCCTGGTCATGACTGATTGCAAAAGTGAATGAAAAGGCAAAAAATAAAACCGCTACTGCCAGTATAATATACGCTATCCTGTTAGCGCGAATGGCGCGGTAGGTCGCAATACGTCTGTCTGCCTCCACTTTACGGTAAGCGATATTCATTGGGCTGATAATTTGCACAAACAGAATGGAAAATAGGGTAAATGGTAGCGTTAAGAATACATCGCGAAAAAATGGCCCCATCGGCGGAAACTCGCTAATATTATTAACATTCCAGTGTGGCACCATTACCAGACCCAGCGCGACAATAATACCGAATTTCACACAGACCATTGGCCCGGACACCTTGAATAACAGGCGTTCACCCTGCGAGGCGATACTCACCAGTACGATCAGGATAACCAGCCCGTACCAGACGGAGTCTGACAGCAAATCTGTTGTTAACCCAAAGGTCTGAATATACGAAGCGCTGTCGAAGGTGACGGCCAGTGAATAAGAGAACATTCCGTGCAGTAACATTAAAAAATAGGCTGTCCCCAGCCAGAATCCCCAGTTTTTACCAAGGTACTGGGTAATGATATTAACGTAACTTTCACAATCTTCACTTTCTGATAGCGTTTTTAAATATAAGCTCTGCAATAAGTAAATAGCGGGGTAGGCAATAATAACCGAGGCGATAAGTACCCATATACCCTTTATGCCAATTTGCACTGGCATAAAAACAATGCCGGAACCAATTGCCATGCCAATACACAGAACCACCCATCCCGCGTCATATTTAGTAAACGGAACGGATTCATTAAATTTTTCGTAGCCTGGTAGAGAGTGATAAATGTTATTCATAATGTTTTCCTGTCGTAACTTATTAAAATAATAGTGGTGCATGATGGTAACGACGGTAATAATTATTAAGATAAATAACCTTCTGAGTGCAAGAACATGGTATGTAATGTCAAGCGAAACGAAAAGAGGTCGGCGGTGCTAAGTATTAATAAGACTTGTGCGTAAACTGCAAAAGTTGATGAGTATCGCTGTTTGGGTAAGTCGCAGTATGCTGGGGTATGGTTGATTCATTCTGGTGAGGGGCGTTGATGAACAAGCTTTTTATGCCATTTAAAGCAAAAATTGATAACCATGCGATCTTCCGTCAACTGGAAATTTTCATCAAAGTTGTTGAATGCAATAGTTTCTCTGTTGCCGCGCAAAAACTGAATCTGACGCCGTCTTCAGTGAGCCGCAGTATTTCGCAACTGGAAGAGAGTCTCGGGATCGTGCTGTTAAAAAGAACCACCCGAACCCTGATCCTGACCGAACCGGGTAAATACTTATTGAGCCGTGCGCAGCGGCTGCTGGGCGATCTTGATGATTCGTTAATCAACACCTCCAGTTTTCACCAACACCCGCAGGGACAGCTAAAAATTACCTGCTCCATTGCTTTTGGTGTGTCGCATCTGATGCGGCTGTACAGCGAGTTCCGGGCCCTGTACCCGGATGTGCGCTTGTCCGTCGATCTTAACGATCAGAACGTGAATTTGAATGAGGAGAATTTTGATATCGCCTTGCGCATTACTGCTCGCCCGCCAAACAATTTTGCCATCCGGGAAATATGTAAAATCAACTGGGTGTACTGTGGCAGCAAAATCTATTTCGAACGGCGTGGTATTCCTAAGTTGCTGGCCGATCTGGAACAGCACGATTGTTTAATTAACCCGAACGTTTCGGATAACTGGTATTACATCGATGAACAACATCAGGCCAGGGCATTGAAAGTTAATAACATTATCGAGGTTAACAGCACACTGGGGCTACTGAACGCTGCTCTGCAACATCAGGGGATTGTCAGCTTGCCGACCTATTTGCTTGGTGACTATATTGCGCGGGGCGAGCTGTTGCCGGTACTGCTGGACCATGAAGTTAAACAGCATGAATACAGT
The DNA here is from genome assembly GCF_018336935.1 of Serratia plymuthica. Lineage (NCBI taxonomy): Bacteria > Pseudomonadati > Pseudomonadota > Gammaproteobacteria > Enterobacterales > Yersiniaceae > Serratia > Serratia plymuthica. Next base: position 78,748 of record NZ_CP068771.1, read on the forward strand.
TTGTATGCACTTTATCATCCCGGATATCACCAGGACCCCAAGATACGAAGTTTTATCGACTTTATCGTTGAGAGGATTTCCTCTTCGCCAGCATGGGATAAATGGTTGGGGGAAGGGGGGCCGGTGTAGCTCGCTAGAAGTAAAAACACCTTGCGGTGGGCTAGCTTCATAACTTTCCAAGTTGCCACGAATGCCAGGGGGCGAGAATAAACACTGAGATCATCGAGCTCAGCAGAGCGCGCAGCATATCGGATTGAGTATCACATGGGGCACCCTGGCCGAGAATCAGTTCCACCCACCATTCAATCGACTCATAGAACGCGCTGATTGCTGGCGCGATACGTCACACCAGGAAAACCAGCATTTTGCGGCCGTTGATGTAACTGCTGCGAATCAATACTTTCTGCGCCGCCAGCACCGGAACTAAGCCCTGGAACAGGTGGCTGAGATTAAACCACTCCTGCACTTCAAACCCGAGGGGCACTTTGGTATACGAGTACATCCCGCCGACGATAAGGGAAATGTAGCCGATGAAAATCAGTGAATAATAGAGTATAGGAGGCTGCGGATAGCGTTTCGCGGTGATCTACAGCACTGACGCGATAATAAAAATCGGTATGACTTCAAGTGGACAAGTAATCCTGCGGCCGGTTCTAAAGGCTGTGAAAGACAGCAGTAACGCAATAAGCACAATGCCCAGTAATACATAGAGCGGACGGGGGTTATCAGCGAGCCTTTATGGTGGTGAAAGTAGCTTTTAGCTGAAAAGAGGGAAAGTGCAAGGTGTTGGTGTTTGGCGTGTAAGCATCCCGCTTGCAGGATCAGTTTGGTAGGAAACTATTACCTGAAAATTAAAAATCAGGCCGCCTCAAGAAGGCGGCCTGATAATAAGGTTCCAATAATAAAAAGCGTTGGGTGGCCTTATTTGTAAATAACAGCAGTACCATGAAGTTTGTTTGAGCCAGAAACCGAAGTGATCAGAAATGCTTCTGCACCGGCAGCCTCTGCCTTTTCCTTCAACTGGGCTTCCAGAGTAGACAGAGTACCTGCATTACTGGCTGAAACGACGCCCACTTTTTCTTTATTCACTGGCGCGCTGTTGACTTGGTCAGCAGCAAACACGCTGAAGCTCATAGAGGCGAAAGTGGCGGCAAGCAGAACATTTTTTACATTTTTCATGATGTTTCTCTCAATTCATGTAACTACGATAGGGTTGCGACGTTATTTAATTAACGATCGATAATTAAATGATAGGCTCATGCAGTGCTGACGTCAACATGTTTTTTTAATGATCATTAATAAAATATTTATCTAATTGTATTTATTGGATTTTATTGATTTTTATGATGAGCGAGTCTTTCCTCAGTATTTTGCAAGTAGGGTCTGGTTTATGGAGGTGCTCTTCTTTTTACGGATTTTTTAGATAGTTATTGCATGTTTTATTAATGATTGTTAATTTAATTAAAACATACATGGCTCAGGAGAAACTTATGCAAGCCATATCGGAGAAGCCCGCAAAAAGTGCGCGTGGCAGACCGAAAATATTCAATCGGGAGCGGGTACTGGACAAGGCGATGATGCAATTTTGGGCATACGGCTATGAAGGGACATCTTTGTCGCATCTGGTTGATGCCACAGGTGCTAAAGCACCTACGTTATATGCTGAGTTCGGTAATAAAGAAGGCCTCTTTCGCGCGGCGATGGATCGCTATCTGGAGGTTTTCGAGGATCTTAGAAAAGGTGCGCTGGATCAGTCAGAGTATTCTGTCTCCCAAGGTATTGAAGTCTACTTGCGTTCAACGGCACGCAGTTTTACCGACAAGAGTAAACCTGCGGGGTGCTTTGTCATCTGTAATTCAATGGTGCTGGCTGCGTCATCAACTGATGTAGCAAAGATGTTGCGTAAACAACATCACACGCAGGAAGCTATACTTGAAACGTATTTGCAAGTGCGCCAGCAGCGGCAAGAGTTACCAGCTGATGTTGATGTCTCTGCTATCGCCCGGTATCTATCCTGTCTTTTGCAGGGAATGTCCGTACGTGCCCGAGAAGGTGCCACGTTGGCGGAACTGGAAGAGATTATTGCCACCTTTATGGGGCAGTGGCCAGCACTCACAGGTCTTACTTACAAGGGCTGATCTTCAAGGATACGAGCAGTCCAAACCATGCAGAAAAGACGCCGTTAATCATTGAAGCTTACGGGTTCTCTGCCTACTGAATCAATAATACTGAAAATTAACATAATGAAAAAATTAAAATTTACCTTTAAAAATGCAGAAGGTGAAGAACTTGCCGGGTTGCTTGAGTTGCCTGAAAACCCAAAAGCCTTTGCACTGTTAGCGCACTGCTTTACCTGTGGGAAAGATCTGAAAGGTGCTGCACGCATTGCGAAGAAACTGACAGAAAATTCAATCGCGGTGCTTCGCTTTGATTTCACTGGGTTAGGCAACAGTGAAGGTGATTTTTCCAATACCAATTTTTCCTCGAATATTTCCGATCTGCTGTGCGCGGTCGATTATCTTCGTCGGGAATACGAGGCTCCTTCGCTGCTGATTGGTCACAGCCTTGGCGGTTCGGCAATCCTCTCTATTGCAGCCAAAGTGCCTGAGGCCAGAGCGGTCGTAACCATCGGTTCGCCAGGCGAATTGACGCATGTACAGCGGTTGTTCAAAGACAATATCGAAGATATCAGGAATCATGGCGCTTTCCCGGTAGAGCTTGCGGGCAGGGTATTCACGATCAAAAAGCAAATGCTGGATAACATTCAGGAGCATAAAATAGCGGAAAAGGTATTTACCATGAATAAGCCGCTATTGATTTTTCATGCTCCCAATGATGATACCGTACTCATTGAACAGGCAGAGAAAATTTTTAAAGCCGCCAGACACCCCAAAAGCTTTATCTCCTTGGGTAAAGCGGATCATCTTCTGACTCATCCTCAGGATGCGGAATACGTCGCTGGCATTATCGTTGCCTGGAGTTCTGCTTATCTCTAGTTAGAAGTGGTTTTTAAAAACATGGCTTGTGTGGGAGGCATAAGCTGTGAGGAATTGCACTTCATTTCGATAATAGGGATCGTTAAGGCGTTAGTAAGTTAAAGTCGTCGGGTTGGCAAGAGTAGCGTTGGTTCCTATGTTGGCCGGAATATACGAATTTGTATAACGTGTTTTGTTTGCTTACTTAAAAAAAGCCCTGGTGATATTCAGGGCTAAAGTTCTTAATTATATTTTTGATTATTATTATTTCCTGGTGTTGCTCAACTTCAGGCTCTCTGGCCTAGAGTTGAGATTTGCTACTTTGTTGAGCATCAAAAGCTATTACTTTTACGTAGCTATCGTACCTGTTTTGGGTACGGTGGTAAAGTACCTGTAAAAGGTACGAGTGACAAAAAGCATCCACTCTCCAGAAATGCAGGCGCTTCTTAACTGGCTTCGAGAAATTCGCGAAAACCAGGGTATATCCATGCGTGAAATGGGGGAACGTATAGGTCGTCCTCACAGCTTCGTGCAAAAAGTTGAAGTGGGAGAACGGCGCCTGGATGTTGTTGAGTTCATCTGGTACTGCGAGGCGCTAGGTGTTCAGCCTCAAACCGGTATGGATATTGTTCAGAGTTACCGGGCACGGTTAAAAAACACTTTTTAAAATCTTGTTTAAACCCGCAAGTGTACTGCGTTGTTTTTCACCCATAAATATATGTTCCAGGGAGAGGTAGGTTACCTGCTTTATCTTCCTGAGAGACCATCACTCCTGAAGAAAAATTGAGGTCACTTCACGGGCGGTATCGGCCAGAAGTTCACCGTTTTTGTAACTCTCAGTCACTTCCCCATTCTTGCCGATAGCGGTTTTAGGTCGTTCAATAAACTGCCCCAGCGGAGTCGCGTTCTCATCCAGTACCACGGCAAACGGAATTTTGACTTTATCGACACCAAAGTGTGCCTTAAAGACGGCTTCAGCCTTGTCGCGGGTGATAATACCCAGACGTATTGCCGGCGCTGACGCGGCAATGGCATGGATAACGGGCAAGTTTTTATGGCAGTCGGGGCACCACATTTCAGCAGCTACCAGAATGCTGTACGAACCCGGAAGTTGCGAGAGCTTACTAATGACATCGTCAGGTAATGCCTCGTTGGCAAGCCCCTCAAAATGCCGCAATGCGTTGCGATCTTCTTCTGCTCCGCTGCCAACAAATTCGTTGTAATCCGATGCTGCTTCGAGCAGTACGTTGAAATCTTGCATGTGTTCTCCTTTGTTAGTAACGGGTATACGGCTGCACATAAACCTGGCAATCATAAAGACCAATGGTCAGGCATGACCTGAAGAGGCGTACCATTTCAGTGTCTGGCTGCCATAAGTAGATATTGCCATTCTACCTACTAATTGATAGATTATCACGTAATTTGTTAATTTTGAGGCGTAACGCTGATGGGGCGATCTGTTGGATTCAAGATAGTGATAGCAATGATGGCATTTGCAGCCAATTCTGTGCTCTGTCGGGTTGCGTTGAAAGGCGAACATATTGATCCGGTGACGTTCAGTGACCTTCGCCTGATGAGCGGGGCGGTGGTCTTGTTACCCCTGTTGTTGAGACGTGAGGGGAAAAAGCAGGGCGTCTGGAGCTTGAAAAGCGGGTTCTTTCTTATGGCCTACGCCCTGTGTTTCTCTCTTGCCTATATCCATTTGGATACAGGAACAGGTGCTTTGCTCTTGTTTGGCGTTGTGCAACTGGCGATGGTGGCCCATGGCCTTTTCCATGGGGAAAGGCTGTCTTTTTCCAGAGCAACGGGGCTTGGGCTGGCTGTAGCCGGCATGGCTGCTCTTCTCTTACCTGGTCCAAAGCGCCCCCCCTGGGCAGTGCTGTTCTGATGGCACTTTCAGGCCTTGCCTGGGCGGCTTATACCCTTTGCGGAAAGCGCTCTCCTGATGCTGCGCAGGTCACTGCGGCAAATTTCATCCTTGCTGTGCCTTTTGCCCTGGTGTTGTCGCCGTTCATTAGCCAGGGAGCGCACTTTGACAGTTTCGGAATTCTCCTGGCAGTGCTCTCTGGTGCGGGTGCTTCTGCCGGAGCCTATGTGCTGTGGTATTCACTTTTACCTCGTCTTGAGTCTGTTGCAGCCAGTACGGTTCAGTTGAGTGTGCCCTGTCTGGCGATGCTGGGAGGCGTAACATTTTTGGGCGAGTCACTGAGCCTCAGAATGGCATTTTCAACGCTGGCAGTCCTTGCGGGCATTCTGTTGGTGATCAAGGCACCGGGTCAGAAAATACGGCACTGATATCAACGTGCCAGTCATGACTTGATCACTCTACAAATTGGTTTTTTAGGTTTTAAAGCAATGGAATATCTAATCGTTAGAAAAATCAGTGACGCTGTGACCTCTTTGGATAAACTAATCGGGTAACCTCTATGAAATACGATTTTGATGAAGCAGTGGACAGGGCAGGGACAGACAGCTTAACCGTCGACGGCTGGCGTGAATATATGTTTGGTGCCCATGAAGGCCCCGTGCCGGAAGTACCGGCCAATGGTTTTATAAACCTCTGGGTAGCAGACATGGCTTTTTCCACCCCCGAGCCGGTGCTTGAAGCCATACGTTCCCGGTTAGATAAAAAAATTCTTGGCTACACCCGCATTTATGACAGGGATTACTATGAGATTTTTGGGGCCTGGTGTGAAAGGCATTACGGATACCGGTTTCAGGAAGAAAGCATTGTTTTCTCCCCGGGTATTATCCCTGCGCTTAACCGATTGGTGCCGTTACTGACCCACGAAGAAGACAGCATCCTCATCCTGACCCCTTCTTACGCACCGTTTAAAAAAGCCGGAGACTATAGCGGTCGTCGCGTCGTCGATTGCCCGCTTAGAAATAACGAAGGCCACTGGGCGGTAGATTTTGAGGCAATGGAACAAGCCCTGAGCGATGACCAGCAGCGAGTTAAAGCCTTCTTTCTCTGTAACCCGCATAATCCCACCGGGCGAGTTTGGCGACGTGATGAGTTGCAGAAAATGATAGCGTTATGCCTTAAACATGATGTGTGGGTTATTTCTGATGAAATCCACTGTGATTTATCCCGCTCGGGCGTCACGCATATTCCCGCCGCGTCAATTTTTCCTGAAAATCATAAAATTATCACCTGCATGTCGACCAGCAAAACGTTCAACCTGGCGGGTAACCTGCTGGCAAACATCATGATCCCTGATGCCTCAGTGAGAGCCGAATGGCTTCGCCTGCATGATGATTTTATCTCTCCGCTGAGCCTGGTGGCTAACAAGGCCGCCTGGTCCGAGTGCGATGAGTGGTTGACTCAGGTCAGGCACTACATTGACGAGAACTTCCGTTTTCTGCAGGACTACCTGGGGACATATCATCCGCTGGCCCGTTTTATCATTCCTGAAGGGACTTATCTTGCCTGGATTGATATCTCTCGTCTGGTAGATGTCAGTAATCAGGAAGAGGTAACCCTTTTTTTTGCCAGACATGCGGGTGTATTGCTTGAAGGGGGACAAATGTTTGTCAGTAACGGCGACGGGCACATCCGCCTTAATCTGGCTTGTCCACGCGCTATGCTTGCTGAGGGGCTCAACCGCATAAGCAAGGCATTGAGTGCCAGTTCTGTCGATGCTACCTGAACCATGACCGCAGCGATGCTGCCTGGAGAACAAAATGACGAAACACTATGACTATATCGCGATTGGTGGTGGTAGCGGTGGTATCGCCTCAATCAACCGTGCGGCGATGTATGGGCAGAAATGCGCTTTGATAGAAGCCCGGGAGTTGGGCGGGACTTGCGTCAATGTGGGGTGTGTACCGAAAAAAATAATGTGGCACGCTGCGCAAATCGCAGAGGCCATTCATCTTTATGGCCCAGACTATGGCTTCGATACCACATTAAACCGCCTCGACTGGGCTACCTTGCTAAAAAACCGCAGTGCCTACATCGATCGTATTCATACTTCATACGAAAATGTGTTGGGTAAAAACAAGGTAGATGTCATCAAAGGTTTTGCCCGGTTTGTGGACGCGCATACGGTGGAGGTCAACGGGGAAACGATTACCGCTGACCATATATTGATAGCCACCGGTGGTCGCCCTAGCCATTCCTCTATTCCGGGAGCGGAATACGGAATTGATTCAGATGGTTTTTTTGCGCTTGAGGCGCTACCGGAGCGCACTGCAGTTGTTGGTGCAGGCTACATTGCTGTTGAACTGGCAGGTGTTCTCAATGCATTGGGGTCAAAAACCCATTTGTTCGTACGTAAGCATGCGCCTTTGCGCAGTTTTGACCCGTTGCTTACAGAAACACTTGTTGAGGTCATGAACGTCGAAGGCCCAACGTTGCACACCCAAGCGATCCCCACTGCTGTGGTCAAAAACCAGGACGGCAGCCTGACACTGAAGCTGGAAGATGGTCGTGAACAAACGGTTGACTGTTTGATCTGGGCGATTGGCCGTGAGCCAGCCAATGACAAGTTGAACGTTGAGATGGCGGGTGTTGAACTCGATGAAAAAGGGTACGTCAAAGTTGATAAATATCAGAATACCAACGTGCCGGGTGTTTACGCGGTGGGTGATAATACCGGTGCGGTTGAGTTAACACCGGCAGCTGTTGCTGCGGGCCGTCGCCTTTCAGAACGCTTGTTTAACAACAAGCCGGATGAATATCTGGATTACAACAATATCCCCACAGTTGTCTTTAGCCACCCGACAATAGGTACCGTTGGCCTGACTGAACCCCAGGCGCGTGAGGAATATGGTGATGATCAGGTGAAAGTTTATCAGTCATCTTTTACCGCCATGTACACCGCCGTGACGCGACATCGCCAGCCATCCCGCATGAAACTGGTATGTGTGGGGACGGAAGAGAAAATCATCGGTATCCACGGCATCGGTTTAGGCATGGATGAAATACTGCAAGGCTTTGCTGTTGCGCTGAAAATGGGAGCAACGAAGAGAGACTTTGACAATACCGTGGCAATTCACCCAACTGCGGCAGAAGAATTTGTCACGATGAGATAATGGTGAGTATTGCCATTTAGCATGTGACGGGAGGGCCGGAGGTTTATTAAACAACGACCCGTAATGAGTACGTATTATATGGAGATAAGAATGAACAAATACATCCTGGCGTTATCTGCTGCACTTATCGGCTCGCAGGTTCAGGCAGCAACGCCCGCAGCGCTTCCCGCACCGGTCAAGCAGTTGGAAAAACAAGGTATAGAAATCATTAAACCCTTCACGGCTCCCGGTGGGGTTCAGGGCTGGTTGGGAAAATATCAGGGAACGGGGGTGACAATTTATCTGACCCCCGATAAAAAACATGCCATATCAGGTTATATGTACGATGAGAACGGAAATAATCTGAGCGAAAAAATCATAAAGGACGAGATTTACATCCCTGCCGGCAGGGAAATGTGGCAAACACTCTTAAAAGCTCCAGGTATCATGGAGGGAAGTGATAAGGCAAATTGCCAAATTGTCGTGTTTGCCGATCCCTTCTGCCCTTACTGTAAAAAATTCAGGCAGGAAGTTCAGCCCTATATCAAAGACAATAAAATCGCCATGAAAACCCAGTTGGTTGGTGTCATGCAGCCTGACAGTGGCCGTTATGCGGCGGCGATGTTGTCTGCTGATAATCCTGCGAAGGCCTGGCAGGATTTCGAGCTGTCTGGCAGTAAAAGTAAGCCGGCGCTTCTAGAGAAAACACCACAGCCGATTTTTTCCCAGATCCAGTACAACCAGAAATTGATGGACGATCTGGGCGCCAACGGCACACCGGCAATTTATTATCTGAACCACGCCAACACGCTTCAACAGATCGTCGGCCTGCCGGATAAAGATCAAATGGCCGATCTTGTGGCATGCAAGTAGTTTACACGTCGATTATCGCTTAGGTTTATCCTGAACAACAGGTGGTGGTGCATTTTCCAGCCAGCACCGCACTGGTAGCCTCGGACGATGAGGGTAAGGCTCTCAAAGCCAAGTGCTAGGGTAAATCGCCTAAATCTGAAATTGAAAAATGGCCGTATGGTGTCGGACAAGGACCAGATTGCCTATGCGTCAGCCAATATCAGGCATTCAAAAACCTGCAAGGGCATTCACTAACGTTCATCACCTTGGGCCTGGGGTGATCGGCGGTATTTAGGGACATTGTCCACTTACCGTATCGACGATATGAAAGGCAAAGTTTGGACGGTTATGCCCGTTACTGAGAAGACGCCTCTATAATGATGAAGCTCCATTTCGGGGGGATAGTTATCCGTTAACGGGCGTTTAGCTGTTGATCCTGCTTGGCATTGTTTCGATTATCATTGATGTCGGTTCTGTGAGACTCAGCTGCAGGAGTGCCTATCCGCGCTGCCCTGTTGGCACGGCGCTGTATTCAACCGTCAGCGCCTTACAATCCAGTATCCCGATATAATGACGAGCATCTTGTTGGAAGGGAACCATCCACACCTCGCCATTGCGTTCGATGTCGGACAAGGGTAAATCAATCCCTTGCAGATGAGACAACGCTTCGGCCTGGGTGAATACCGTTATTTCGTCTTTGGGCGCTAGCCGCGTAAGCGGCTGCTATTAGTGGCCATGGGGTTGTTCACACTTGGCAATGCGGTGGTGAGTCAGTCATATACATTGACGCCGATGCTGATTGCTCGATTCGCGTCCGGCCTCGGCCATGGCGTTTTTCTTGCCGTAGCTTCAAGCGTTGCCACGCAACTTGTTGGTCGTAATCGCGCCGGCGCTGCCGTCGCCGTTGTATTCGGCGGATTGACTCTTGCCCTGGTTCTGGGCGTACCCTTGGGAACATATTTCGGCAGTCTCCTGAACTGGCAGGTGATCTTCATGTTGGTGGCCGCCAGTGGTGCGATCGGTTTCATGGGATTGCTCGTCCTGATGCCGACTGTTCAAAATGACGTATCGGCGCAGGTTAATGCCATGGACGGTCTGAAGGCTATGTTAAATCCACACCTGTTGGCGGGGGCTGGCATCACTGTTCTGGCCTATGCAGGTTCTTTTGCACTTGACACCTACATTTCACCAATCCTCCTGAAGGTCACACAGGTCAGTGAAAGCACCAGCAGCCTGCTCATGCTCGGCTACGGGGTCATGGCGGCCATTGGTAACGTCTGGGGGGACGACTGACGGATCGTAATGGCGCAGATCATGCGGTGATTGTGGTATTGGTAGGGCTGGCGGTGGTACTGCTCGCTATATGGGGAGCTGCATCGTCGATCGTACTGATGGCGATCCTGAGCGGCTTACTAGGCGCTCTGACCTACGCGGCTGTCCCTGCGCTTCAGGCGCGGGTGATAGGTATGTCTCATGATTATGCCCCACAGGCACCAGCGGTTGCGGCAGGTCTGAACATCGCCGGGTTTAACGGTGGTATAGCTCTGGGCTCGATTTTGGGTGGCGTTACCTTGGATATTTCCGGCCTTGTAAGCACTGCATGGGTGGGCGCTGGTGTCGTCGTTTTGGGTATATTCTGGATGTTGATGCAGATCTCCGCTTCCAGACGTAGAAACGTTCAGAGGTCTTCCTCCGACTGATTTCTGCAAAACAGCCCTCTCAAAGTCTTCAGAAGCCAGCGGCAAATCAACCGCTGGCTTTCTTGTTTTTAATACGTTATGTGACGGTCGTTATGACGCGTTCTTGGCTCGTAGGGAGAACAGTAAGATAGGAATTACTCGTGACGACGTTAGGAAACGGGCCAATGGGGCAATTAGCGGATAACCTGGTAGCCATGCCCGCCATGAAAGACACTTATCCCCGACGATATCGCCCTCCTTAAACAGCATCTGGCCGAACAGGAGGTGCGGATACTCGCCCTCGAGGCAAAACTGGGTGCACGCGAGCGCAAGGTCGGTTAGGCGGCGGTATAGGGCATTGTCGGGTAACGTGACTACCGTCAGGGCGAAGGCCCTCCGTAATCGCCGGCGGAACTACTCTTCCGTATATCGACCGAAGGCGTAATATTGCCGGCAATGATGTTTCTCATCGGCGTGGAAATTGCCGTCCCGCCGCTGAATGCGGATGCCTCGGGTTCTGCCCCTTTATGGCAGGCAGTACAACTCGCCGCGTTAACCACTCTTTCTCCCTGGTGCAGCTGGGTCGAGTGGCGTCTGTGGCCGCCGCAAGGTGACCCAGACTGACGATGAAAAAACTTAATATCAATAAATTAGCGAGATGATTTAGCCGGTATTGTATTTTCATCGCTTTCGGTCTTATCGTCGTGAGACTGTCGTTGTCGCAGAAGATGAACAACTGCTGTTCAATAATTCGGGGGTCCCTTCTACTCAGTGTGAACAGGCAAAGCATCTTGTGTTCGCGGGTGGTTGTTTGTTCGAAGCCACCGGCCGGGGGAGACACTTACGGGAGTAATAATGCGCCGGCTTTCCAGCGCATGTGTAAAACTTTCAAATATTCACATCATTCAGAAACCGATGACGCCCCTGATAGCGCAGACTCGCGTAAAACATACAGCCCGCACAATGCAATCAACCCGCTGTAGGCGGCCAGCAACCAGAAGGGCATCAGCGGTGGCATGGCCGTCACCAGTTGTCCAACGATCAACGGACCGGTAACCCCGCCGGCCAGCGCAGCCATCACAATAATCGAGCCGGTTCTGGCATCTTTTCCCATCCGATAAGAGCTAAAGACAAAAAAGTTGGGGAAGAGACTGCCAATGAAGAACCCCGCTAGCGGGTAAGTGAGGGTAGGGGCAACGTTAAAACCGGCACAGACCAGCAGCAGCGCCCCTCCGGTAAACCCGGCTATCAGCATCGGCGCCGCAGGTAGCCGCTGACCGACCAGACTTAATGTAATCCGTCCGGAAAGGAAAAAGACAAAAAACAGTGATAAGGCACTCGCCGCCGCGTTATCGGAATACCCTCCGCCGAGCAAGATCACCGGCCCGAGGCCAATCAGACAGGCTTCTATCGCCGTTCCGGAAGCCCCGATAAACAGCGTGGGGAAGGAAATTTTCCCCCGGTGAGTATTTTGCGAGATGGTTTGTTCGCTATGTGTCCGGGGAAAGAAGAAAGAGAGCAGAAAGGGAAGCACCAGTCCTGCGGCCAGGATGCCAAAGCAAAGCTCGGGGTTGCGCGCCAGCGCGACAAAAACTAACGGCGCAACAATCGCCCCGCCGCCAAACAGCGCATTCACCAGGCTGACCAGCGACGGTCCTGCTTTTTCAAACGACTGCATCAGACGTGAGTTAACCAGCGCCAGGCTGGCGCCGTAACCGGCACCGAATGTCAGTGAGCCGATAAGCGTTAAAATCCAGCTCAGTTGCAGCGCCATCAAGCCAGCGCCGATGATTAACAGGCCGAACGCCACGCGTGTCCAGTCGCGTTTACCGGCTAAAAACAACGCCACGACGCCAATCAGCGCCCCGACCCATTGCGCTGTCACCGCCATACTGGCAGAGGCCACCGAGAGTTTAAATGCGGTACGAAACTCAGGCAGTGAAGGCCCCATCAATGACTGCCCGGCCCCCATCAGGATGAATGCAATGATGCTCCCTGCCAGCAGCAGGCCATTTTTCCTGTTTACGTTATTCATCTCTTACTCCTCACCCCTGCTCGCAGGGTCACCCATAGTGATAATCGTGAATGAATGAAAACTCCTTCACTTCGCAGTAACACTTAACGAAGGAAGCTGTTTTATCTTTTTAAGAAACAACAAATTAAAAACTTCGCCTCGATATCTTCCGTTTCCATTTACGTTACATATCCATACCTTTCTGCAACATCATTGTTGACATATGTATATCATTCATGACATATGTAAAGGACGGGCAGCATTTAATTTGATCGTTTCGTGAGGCAGATCGCATGTTCAGCACAGAAGGAAATTCCCCAAATGCGCAGAGAAAGGAAATGTGGGAAAAGCTGCGCACCACGCTTGCGCCAGAAGTTTTGATTATTGGCGGCGGGGTAAATGGTATCGGTCTGTTAAGAGATTTGGCGCTGAACAATGTGTCAGCGACGCTGATAGACAGCGGAGATTTTTGCTCGGGCGCCAGTAGCGCTTCCAGTCGCATGGCGCATGGCGGTTTACGTTATCTCGAAGGCCGTGAGTTTGATCTGGTTCGTGAATCAGCGCGTGAACGCAATATGTTATTGCATGACGCCGCTCACCTGGTGAAACCGCTGGAAGTCGTCGTGCCAGTCAGGCACTGGATAAAAGGGCTGCCACGGACGGCATTACGTTTCTTTGGCTTATCCGGCAAATCGGGGCCACTGAGTTTTGTCGCACTGAAAAGCGGCTTACTGGCTTATGAACGCTTTGGCGCGATACGTCGGGCACTCCCGCATCATAATGTCGCCATCAGACGGTCGCAGTTTCCTGCCGGTCTGCCTCGTCCGGTGCGTTCTGTCATCAGTTACTACGACGGTCAGATTGTTGGCCCGGAAGCGCTGATGTTTGAGATGTTGAGCAGCGCAATACAGCAGGAAAACGTCGCGGCCATCAACCATATCAGCTGGCGCTATAGCGCGCCCGGCAAGGTTGAAATTACCAACACGCAGTGCAACGACAGCGTCGTGCTGACGCCAAAAATTATTGTTAACGCAGCCGGTTCCGCCATTGATAAGGTTAATCAACAGCTGGGCCTGGAGACGCACTACGTCCGTGGCGTGAAAGGCGCGCACCTGGTATTACGCCATCCGGCGTTGCAGCAGCGTATGGCAGGACGTTCGTTTTATTTCGATGACGGGCACGGTCGCATGGTGGTGTCATTACCGGTGGAGGAGGTCATTTTAATCGGGACAACCGAAGTGGAAACTGAGGACCCCGGCGATCGTCAGGTTTCATCCAGTGAGGTCGATTATCTGCTCAATGCCCTGAATAGCCTGTTTGACGATATTCGCGTTCAGCCGGAACATATTGTGGCGGTCACCAGCGGCATCCGTCCTTTACAGGCCAGCGAAGGTAGCGCCACGCAGGCGGCGCGTGACCATGCTCTGCAACAAAACCGGGCAGGCGAAACGTCGGTGCTTTCGCTGGTCGGCGGGAAATGGACAACCTTCCGCGCGTTTGCCGAATTGGCGGCCAACACCGTGCTGCAACAGTTAAAGCGCCCCCGCCAGACGACCACGCTGGGACTGCGTTATCCGGGCGCCGGAGAACTGAATCTGACTGAACTGGCTGACAGCTGCGGGCTGCCGTTAGCTCGCGTCCGGCAACTTTATACACGCTATGGCACTCTGGCTAAAGAGGTGGCCGACTTCTGCGGTTTGCAGACAGACCGGCCGCTGACGGAAAGCTATTCACAACGCGAAATAATCTGGTTAACGCAACGGCGCATGGCGCTATCGCTGGAAGATATGATCCTGCGCCGTACCAATATCGTGATGACCGGGCAACTGACGAAAACCACGCTGGCAGACATTGCACGCGTGATGGCGCAGACGCTGGGTTACGACGAAACCTGGGCTGAGACGCAGACGACAAACTGCGCGGCCGATCCCCGTATTATCTGGAATGGAAGATAATTATTATGCCAACCCCCTACACCCCCCTGGTTCTGGCGATTGACGCTGGCGGTACGGCAGTAAAAGTTGCGCTGTTCGACGCGACAGGCCGTATCGTTCGTCATCGCAATGCTGAAGTCACTACGCTGCACTACCCGGATGGCCGGGTGGAACGCGATGGCAATGCGTTCTGGCAAGCCACGCGATCGACCATCCGTGAAATCCTTCAGGACGATATCGCCCAACGCGTTGTCGCCGTTGGGTGTACCGGTTTTGGCAACGGGATTTTTTTAGTTGATGACGCCGGTCAGCCAACCCGCCCCGGCATTGTCTCTGTTGATCATCGCGCCCAGCCCATTGTCGACCAGCTGAGTGCCCGACATCAGGCTCAGGCTCTCAGTCATGAAAATGGGCACCGCCCGTGGGGAGGACAAACACTATTTCAACTGGTTGGGTTGGCGCAAAACGAGCCGGAGGTAATGGCGAAAACCCGCTGGGGGTTGGCCTGCAAAGACTTTATTCGCTTCTGCCTGACACAGGAAGCCGTGACCGATCCGTCGGATGCCAGCGGTGGTGGGCTAATGAACCTGGAAAGACAAGATTACTCCAGCGAAGCGCTGACGATGCTGGGGCAGCCGGGCCTGAGGGATAAACTGCCGCCGGTGGCGAACAGCTCATCGCCGGCAGGGCGCATCAGTGCAAGGGCGGCGCAGGAAACTGGCTTGCCAGAAGGCATTCCGGTGGCGGGCAGTATGATGGATGTCGCGGCCTGCGCGCTCGGCGCAGGCGTGGTCTCTGACGAACACATGGTTTTTATCGCCGGCACCTGGGCGATTAACGCGCTGGAAGTCACCCGACCGATTCAGGATAGCTACCCGCTGTTGAATATGCTGTATCGCGATGGCGCAGCCCGTCTGGTGGCGGAAGGCAGCCCCTCTTCAGCCGCCAACCTCGGCTGGTATCTGAAAAATGCCATGGGCGATCACCTGAGCGTTGAAGAGGCGCTGACGCTGGCTGAAGGCTGTGCCATTGGCAGCCAGCGCTGCTACTTCATGCCCTATATTCACGGCCCCAAACCTAATCAGGGTAGTTTTGTGCGGCTGAGCGCATCGGATAATCACGCCTCAATGATTCGCGCCATCTGCGAAGGGGTCGCCTTTGAGCATCGTCGCCATGCGGAAACCTTGATGGAATATAGCGAGAAACGCTGGCCTGAAACCATTCGCCTTACCGGCGGCGCCGCACGTTCGCCATTCTGGGCGCAGATCTTTGCGGATGCCACCAACTGTCCGGTTGAAGTGGTAGACGCGCCGGAAATCGGTGCGCTGGGTGCAGCTATCTGCGCAGCGGTTGCAGGTGGGCTGTATAGCAGCCTGGAGGAAGCGGCAGGAGAGATGAGTCGTATTTCCCGCTATCACGCGCCGGTTGCCGACAATGTCGCGATACTTGACGAGCGGTACCATGAGTTTTTGCGCCTCGATCAGGGAATACAGGCATTACTCGACGTTTAATTTGTGACGATAACAGAGGGAACACACCTTGAGCGCATTATTTGATATGGCGCAGACGCGCTTTGCAGCAAAAATCTCGCGGATACGCGAGGGACGTTATCGCGTTGGCGATTTTATCCTCGCCGACGCAAAAGATGTGGATGTGGCTGGCGGCGTTCCCGCGATGGGGTCACGCCGGGGGGCGGACGCTCAACCCGCAGGTCACCGCACGCGAGCGCAATTTCATCAACAGATTCGCGCATTGATTGAACAGGACGTTTTAGACATTATGCTGACGTCCATCTCCACCCTGGAGATGCTGATTGAGCAGCATGCCTTTGACGGTAGCCAGATAGCGCCCGCTTTTCGCGGCAACGAAGCCACTGACGCCTGGGTAGGTATTCGCGGCGGACGCTATCGCGATTTTGCGCCGCTGCCTTATCGTGGCGCCTCGCTGGAGTTTGCCCGCGTCCCGCTGAGTCTCTACTCCCTGACCTATGTTAATGATGCGCAGCATGATGTGGCCTCGCTGGAGGCCTATGCCAGGTTTCGGGCCGACACGCGAACCCACGGCATTACACACTTTCTCGAAGTGTTTAATCCGGGTATCGATACCGGCCTCACGGCGGAGGCGATCCCGGCATTTATCAACGACTGCATTATTCGCACGCTGGCATCACTCACCCGCGCCGAGCGTCCGGCCTTCCTCAAGGTGGCCTATAACGGGCCTGACGCGCTGGAGGAACTGGTCACTCACGATCCCGGCATGGTGGTAGGGGTTCTTGGCGGCGGGCAAGGGACGCATCGCGATACCTTTGAGCTTCTTGCGCAGACTGAACGCCACGGCGGTCGCCTTGCCCTGTTTGGCCGCAAAATTAACGCCGCAGAACATCAGCCGACGATAGTGCAGTGGATGCGGCGCGTTGTCGACCAGGAGGTCAGCCCGCTGGAGGCGGTTCGCGGCTATCATGGCGATCTTCAACGGCAGGGCTTGCGGGCGGATCGTTCACTTGAAACAGATAGCCAGATAACAGAAGATGTCCTCCGGTCAGACGCAAAATAACCGGGAGTAGGGCTATTAAGATCCAAACCAGGGGCGCAACGCCTTCGGATAAAGTCATTGCGGAGGCGGCGTGGCTTTATTATGTCAAGAATCTGACGCAAAGCGAGATTGCCGCGAAAATGAAGCTTTCCCGCCCCACGGTCATTAACTATTTACGCCTGGCGAAAGCCCGTGAAATTGTTTCTGTCCGTCTGAGCGGCGATCACTTTCGCCTTAACGATCTGGCCGATCGCCTGACTCAGCAATTCAGTCTGGATGAAGTCAACGTTATTCCTGGGGAGGGGCTCTCTGATGAGAGCCGCCTTCATGAAGTCTGTGAAGCCGCCGCCCATATTCTGTTAAATTTTGTCCAGCCTGGCGATCAGCTTGGCGTGAGTTGGGGCTCAACATTGAGCCTTATCTCCGACAGCGTCCCGTTCTGGTCGGTGGAAAATCTCACTATACGTCAGCTTATCGGCGCTATGTCAAACCCGCTGCTGCCAACGGCGGAACGCTGTTCGATTGAGATAGCCCATCGCCTGAATGCGCAATGCATCAACCTGAATGTCCCGGCGGTATGCAGTTCATCGGAGCTTGCGGCCATGCTGAGGGCGGAGCCGATTATTGCTGATCAACTATCCCAGCTAAAAAACTGCAATAAAGCCATTTTCACCGTCAGCCCCGCAACCCGCGACGGCCATGTCACTCAATTCAATATTGTCACCGAACAGGAGGCCGAACGCTATATTACCAACGGTGCCGCCGGTATTATTGCTGGTCGCTTTATCAATGCGGAAGGCGAGCCAATGACCGGGAATGTTGATGCGCGTTTGATGGGAATTGAATTAACGCATTTACGCCAGATGAGCGGATTGCTGGTGGTATCCGGACAAGAAAAGCTCTCGGCGGTTATCGCCACATTAAAAGGCGGGTTTGCAAATCATCTGGTGCTGGATTCACTGTTGGCTGAGGCTATCCTGGCACAACAAAATGCATAACGACTATGCTAGGGCCGCGGAACGTCGCTTCGACAGCAACTTTCCGGCTCACCCGTGGAGTGACTGGCACATAACGGTTCAGCGTACCGTGTCCATGGGGCATAGCGTTTCGCCCGGATAGTGGGATTTGAGCCGAAAACACTCCGGTACACAGCCCGGAAAGTCAGTGAATAGTAGAGAACTGCAGGCTGTTTCGCACCATGTGCACGATGCACAGCTGGATATAGTCCATGAACGGTCTGAGTTTGGCCATTTTGTGGCGTGTTTTTCTGGCCGGAGGTTCCGGGTATTTCAGGTACCGTCTGACAGTCCGCTCAGAGCAACCAACCTGAGTGGCATTATCGACAATATACGCACCCTGCTGGCGCATTTGCTTTATCATGTAAAAGTCCTCTCTGCTCAGCGTGCTGACGTCCTTTCTGGTGTGAGAGCCTCAAGGAAACAACATGTTAGGTGGAGCGGACAATAAAATAGTCCAAGAAAACATCCGCACCCCCACCCCAAACACGTTTCACACAACGGCAACAGGAAACAGCGCCCTGAGTTTCTCAACTAACGAGAATTGTTCAGGGAGTCTGACATCAAGAGCGCGGTAGCCTTTTTTATTATATCCCTTTCCATTTCAACGCGTTGAAGTCTTTTTTTCAACTCACGTATCTCAATCTGCTCAGGTGTCATGGGTGAAGCTATGGGTGATTTTCCCGCTCGCTCTTCTTTCAGTTGTCGAACCCATTTGTCCATCGTGGATTTGCCGACATTCATCGCAGTGGCAGCGGCGGCAACGGTGTAGTGCTGATCGAGTACAAGCTGGGCAGCTTCGAGGCGAAACTCGGGGCTAAAATTGCGTCTGTTACGCCCGGTCATAATGTCACCTGTTTTGACTATGAGGTGATGATATCACCTCTATTCAGGTGGCCAGTATCAGTGTGCCATATATGGACGTCCCGTGTTGTGCAAGCACTGAGTTGATACGGTTTGCTGCCATATATCCGGCGTCATTACTGGGTTAAACAACCCGCGCCATGATGTCATCCGCATCCTGTTTCCTTATCACTACACCGGTATGTCACTACCTCGGCACACTTCAGGCTATTACAGGATCGGTTTACCGTTTTCTCATCAGTATTTGCAAACTCAGGAGGAATACTATTCCCCGGATACAACGACGGTTAGCTCATAGCGAAAGCCCTGTTAATGTTAAAACTTGTAAGTTCTGTCAATAATCGCCAGGCAATGCGTGTCATCTTATTGGCCAGCGCAACCGTGGCTTTCATTTTGCCTCTTCGTTCAGTAAGCCGTTTCAGCCACACATCCAGTGCGTCATCGCGTTTATGAGCCCAGTGCACAACAGACCGCGCACCATGAATGATCAGTGTCCGGAGGTCATGATTGCCGTTTTTGGTCATCAAAGAAAGGCTGCTTTTGCCTCCTGAACTGTGTTGCCTGGGGACCAGACCACACCAGGCAGATAATTGCCGTCCGTTAGTAAGCTGCCCTGCGTTCACTTCACTCAGAAAGGCTGCTGCAATAAGTGGACCGATACCCGGTATTGTCATCAGTACTTTGTATTTGGGTTGTTGCTGGCAAAGAGCCGCAAGAATGTGCTCTACAAAAAGAATGCGTTCATTAAGTGAATGTATATTTTCGAGCAACGAGAACAGTAATTGGCGGAGCACGGGAGAAATTAACTGCTCTGCATCTTCAATAATGTCGGCCAGACGTTGCTGTAAAATATGAATCCCGACAGGGATCTCGATACACTGTTTTGCCGCCAGTGACCGAGCCTGATTTGCCAGCGCAGTACGCTGTTCTACCATCAACTGACGGGCTGCTCCGAGAGCCTTAATATCCTGTTGTTCAACTGTTTTTATAGCTACGAAATGAATGCCCGGGCGCAGAGCTGTCTCACAAATAGCCAGCGCATCGTTGGCATCGTTTTTCTGGTGATGTGTTAATGCTTTTACGTGTTGAGTGGGGATCAGCCGGACCTGAAAGCCGATTGACTGAAAAGTGCGATCCCAGTAATGGGAAGTAGCGCAAGCCTCCATTGCAATCATTGAACCTGCAGGAAATTGACGAATGGTATCCAGCAATTTAGCCCGGGAAATATTACTGTTAGATGCAATACTCCCGTCGCTCATCCAGACGCAAACCTGAAAGACAGATTTAGCCAGATCGATACCGATAACTTTTATCTTGTTCATGATGCAGTACCTCTGTGAATAAGATCGCTCAGCATAAGTATGGCAGGACTTACACAGAGGGACGTCCATCACATCACTACAGTCCACTATTCGCGAGTAGGATCACTCGGGGGAGTTTTCCCTGGTAGACAGTGCTGACTCGGCAATGCCCGCCGATGAACGTCAGTGGTAAAGAGTTTTGGGATGAATACCTTCCTGTCGTGCTATTTGATTAACTGACTGATTATGCGGAGGTAACATTCTGGCGATCACCGCGGCTTTACGTTCTGTTGAATAAACACCCATACAACATCCCCAGCCACCTGATAATTTTTCCGAAGGAGGCGACAACTGACATGGGGGGACCTGGCCAAAGTGTCGACTTTGAGCTGACCTATGCTTTGCTGAAAGATGCTGAACAGGTGAAAGTGTATCAGGACAAGATCAAGACGCTGCAGGGGAGCAATCAGCCCAAACTGGTTGAGACGCCTATCGCGGTAGAATAGTCGTCAGTGGGAATTGTACCGATCGCGGGCCAACCTTGTTGGCCCGTTTTTTTTCCGGCGGCGCCGGCAATCGCTTAACGTTTGTGTCTGTCCGGGATAATCAAATCCCCGCGCAGCACGCAGGCACCGAGCATATCCCGGGTTTTCTCCGTCAACCAACTGACGATGCGCGCCGCCATGGCGTCCATTGAATATTCGATGGAGGGGATCGCCGGAATGCCGGGTAAATGCAGCGAACCGGCCAGGCTAAAGACCATAATGTCGTCCGGTACGGATTTATTGAACGCCTGTAGCTGAGTAATCACCCGCTGTGCCTCCTGCTCGTCCGCCACCAGCAGCGCGTTGAAATTGAGCGTGGTGGCGTTATTGAGCAGTACCTGTACCGCGACGGAAGAGGTGGTCGAATCCATAAACACCAGGTTGCGATTGAACGGCAAAAAGTTGTTTTCCAGGGCAAGCTTGTAACCGAGCAGCAGTTGATCGGCAGAGCCGCCGGCATCCGGATGGATCAAGGCTATTTGGCGTCTGCCTTGGCTAATCAGGTAATTGCAGGCGCTTTCGGTGGCGAAAGCGTGGTCGAACTGAATGCTGTTGGGCGTGTCGGCCTCAACGCAATCGACCAGGATCACGTTGTCATTCGGGATGTTGAGCGGGAAACGGGCACCGATAATCAGCACGTCGTCGCACAACCCGCAGGTGAGTTCGTCCAGCGCGTTCATTACGCCCGCTTTGGTGTTGGCGAAACGCAGCAGCAGATGCTTTTGATGCTGGCTGAGCTGTTTTTCCAGCGCATAAAGATAACCTGTGGTCTGGTTAATGTTCTCCTGCGCGCAGATAACCCCGATGCAGCCCGTCGATTGGCTAAGCAATGATTGCGCGATCACATTGGGCCGATAATTGAGCTCTTCTGCTGCCTGCAATACCGCGAGACGGCTGGCTTCCTTAACGCCGCGCGATCCACTCAACACCCGTGAGACTGTGGCTTTTGACACCCCAGCTAAACGTGATACATCGTTGATTGTTGACATCTTTCTCTCCTGACAGACCCAAGCTGCAGCCTGTAAAAAACCATCCGGTAATGGCTCACATTATCGCCGCCAGCAGTATAACCTTTTTCTTTTTTTCATGGAAACCGATTTTCCATAGCATCTCAAAACCTCTCGGGGTGAGGCAAAAATATGTGATGCAAATCCAATAAAAAACCCTTGCACTGCCTAGATTATGATGAGTATCACACTTCCATTCTGACCCAATGGAAAACGGTTTCCGTATGATATCCAATCATTCCCGCATTCAGGTTATTTACTCGTTGAGGATGGTTGTCGATGTACAAAATTATGCTGTGTTGTTCTGCCGGGATGTCTACCAGCCTGCTGGTCAGAAAAATGGTCGAGGCGGCGGATGAAAGGGGGTTGCCGGTCGAGATCGACGCCTATGGCGTAGCCGAGTTCGATACGCAGTTTCCACGCTATCAGGTGGTGCTGCTGGGGCCGCAGGTAAAATATATGCTTAAAACACTGTCAGAAAAGGCTGCCGTCCAAGGCATACCCGTTCAGCCCATTGATCCGATGGACTACGGCATGCAGCGCGGTGAGAAGGTACTGGACTATGCTCTGTCGCTGATCGAAGCGGCGCACTAAAAAGGTGTTCCTATGAGTTCGTTATATCAGTCAATGGTTGCCGTCATCGAGCAATCCATCACCCCGCTGGCCGGCCGCCTGGGACAGCAAAAATATGTCATTGCCATACGCGATGGTTTTACCGCCGCGTTGCCGTTTATGATTATTGGCTCGTTCATGCTGGTCTTTATCTTTCCGCCGTTCTCCGCCGACACCACGAACAGCTTTGCGCGTGGCTGGCTGGATTTTTCGCAGACTTATCGCGCACAGCTGATGTTGCCGTTCAACCTGAGTATGGGGGTGATGACCTTCTTTATCTCCGTGGGGATTGGCGCCAGCCTCGGGCGGCAGTTTAATCTCGATCCGGTGATGTCCGGCTTGCTGGCATTTATGGCCTTTTTACTGGTGGCTGCCCCTTATGCCGACGGTAAAATATCCACCCAGTATCTTTCCGGGCAAGGGATTTTCACCGCCCTGATCACCGCAATTTACTCAACCCGCGTTTACGCCTGGCTCAAGCAGAACAACGTCACCATTCGTCTACCGAAAGAGGTGCCCACCGGCGTGGCGCGTTCGTTCGAGATCCTGATCCCGGTGCTGGTGGTGATTGGTACGCTGCATCCGCTGAATCTGTTTATCGAAGCGCAAACCGGCATGATCCTGCCTCAGGCGATTATGCATCTGCTGGAGCCGCTGGTGTCCGCCTCGGATTCGCTGCCTGCCATTTTGCTGTCGGTATTGTTGTGCCAGATTTTCTGGTTCGCCGGCATTCACGGTGCGCTGATCGTCACCGGTATCATGAACCCGTTCTGGATGGCGAACTTGTCGGCAAACCAGGCGGCGCTGGCGGCCGGGGCGGCATTGCCTCACGTTTATTTGCAGGGGTTCTGGGATCACTATCTGCTGATTGGCGGCGTAGGTTCGACGTTACCGCTGGCTTTCCTGCTATTGCGCAGCCGCGTTGCCCACTTGCGCACCATCGGCAAGATGGGCGTGGTGCCGAGCTTCTTTAACATCAATGAACCGATCCTGTTTGGTGCGCCGATCATCATGAACCCGATGTTGTTCATCCCCTTCGTTTGCGTTCCGCTGGTCAACGCCGTACTGGCCTATACCGCGACGCGTTTGGGATGGCTGGCGCAGGTGGTGTCGCTCACGCCGTGGACCACGCCGGCGCCCATCGGTGCCTCCTGGGCGGCCAACTGGGCGTTCAGCCCGGTGGTGATGTGCGTCATCTGTATGGTGATGTCTGCTCTGATGTACTTGCCGTTCCTGCGTGCTTACGAGCGCTCTTTAATGAAAACCGAAGAGCAAAAAGTGCAGAACGGGGCACCGCTGGCCGGAACCCTCGGCAACAACTGATATTTATGGAGAAGTGAAGCATGAAATACGAATTTCCCGAGCACTTCTGGTGGGGCAGCGCCAGCTCCGCGCTGCAAACCGAAGGGGATAGCCGGCAGGGCGGTAAAAGCCCGACAATCTGGGACACTTGGTACGCCAATGAGCCCTGGCGTTTTCATCAGCAGGTGGGGCCGCAGGAGACGTCAACCTTTTACCGGAACTGGCGCCAGGATATCGCGCTGCTGAAACGGCTCAACCATAACAGTTTTCGTACCTCCCTCAGTTGGTCGCGGCTGATCCCGGACGGCACGGGCGAGGTGAATCCGCAAGCGGTGGCGTTCTATAACAACGTGATTGATGAGCTGCTGGCGCAGGGCATCAAACCGTTTATTACGCTGTTCCACTTCGATATGCCGATGGCGATGCAGGAGAAGGGTGGCTGGGAAAACCGTGACGTGGTCGCGGCCTTTAGCCGCTATGCGCAGGTCTGTTTTGAACTGTTTGGCGACCGGGTGATGCATTGGTTTACCTTCAATGAGCCGATTGTGCCGGTCGAAGGCGGCTACCTGTATGATTTCC
Organism: Serratia plymuthica; assembly: GCF_018336935.1. Taxonomy (NCBI): domain Bacteria; kingdom Pseudomonadati; phylum Pseudomonadota; class Gammaproteobacteria; order Enterobacterales; family Yersiniaceae; genus Serratia; species Serratia plymuthica. The sequence continues at coordinate 102,976 of NZ_CP068771.1, forward strand.
ACTATCCCAATGTGGTCGACTTTAAGCGGGCGGCGACGGTGGCATACCACACGATGCTGGCGCATGCGTCGGCGGTGCAGGCGTTTCGTGCCGGGCTTTACGCCGGGGAGATCGGGATCGTGCTGAACCTGACTCCGTCCTACCCGCGTTCGCAAAACCCGGCGGATGTGAGTGCCACGCATCACGCCGACCTGCTGTTTAACCGCAGTTTCCTCGATCCGGTGCTGCGCGGCGAGTACCCGGCCGAGCTGGTGGCTTTGCTGCAAACCTGGGATCAGCTTCCGGCTTGCCAACCAGGCGATCGGGCACTGATCGCCGAAGGAAAGATTGACCTGCTCGGGGTTAACTATTACCAGCCACGCCGCGTGAAATGCCGCGACAGCGCCGTAAACCCGCTAGCGCCCTTTATGCCTGAATGGTTATTCGAAAACTATGAAATGCCCGGTAGAAAAATGAACCCTTATCGCGGCTGGGAAATTTACGAACCGGGTATTTATGACATTCTGACAAACTTGCGCGTTAACTATGACAACCCGCGCTGTTTTATTTCCGAAAACGGCATGGGCGTGGAAAACGAACAACGCTTTGTGGAAAACGGCCAAATCAACGATCGCTATCGTATTGAGTTTGTTTCCGAACACCTTAAATGGCTGCATAAAGGTATTAGCGAAGGCAGTAATTGCCTCGGCTATCACATGTGGACGTTTATTGATAACTGGTCATGGTGCAACGGATATAAAAATCGCTATGGCCTGGTGCAATTGGATTTAGCCAGCCAGCAACGCGCCGTCAAGAAAAGCGGAGAGTGGTTTGCCGCCACCGCCGCAGACAATGGGTTTAACGAACTGGAGACAAATGATGATTGAATTGGAAGAGGCGGTCATGGAGATTATCGTCAACGCCGGCCAGTCGCGCAGCCTGTGTTTTGAAGCGTTGCGCGCCGCACGTGAAGGCAACATCAGCGAAGCTAAAGCGCTGTTGCAGCAGGCCGATGGCTTCTCGCGCCAGGCGCATCATATGCAAACCAAACTGATCGAGCAGGATGCCGGTGAAGCCCGACAACCTATGACCTTGATTATGGTACACGCGCAGGATCATTTAATGACGTCGTTACTGGCGCGTGAACTATCGGAAGAAATTATTCATCTTTACCAACGTTAATGACACATTGTTCATTTCAATAAGGGGAAATAATTACGAAGAAAGTTTAATTGCTCTGTACCCATATCAATAATAAAGAATCAGCTTGTTTTGGTGATAGCACGGTTTTGTTTTAAAAAAACCAAAACAGGATGGCTGTTATCTAACTATAAACCAGCCCACACATATCATTAAAGCTGCCTTCAGGTGGCTGATAAGATCACGTGTGTACAATTGAGATAACCATGAAAATATATAATAAATTGCCAATGGCGTTGGCGGTAATGGCCGCGCTTTGCTCTGGATCCGTACTCGCTCAAGAATTTACCCAAGAACAAATCGATGCCATTGTGGCCAAAGCGGTCGATAAAGCCCTGGCGGAACGGCAGGCGAAAATAGATACCGCCATGAATAAGAAAGCCGATGTCATTACCGAACCGCAAAGCGCCGCACAGTCGCCGGATATGGCGATCCCGTTTGGCGTCAAATTTTCTGGTTACGCCCGTTACGGCGCGCAGTTCCAGGGCGGCGATCAGAAATTCGTCGGCGTTGACGGCTCCTACAACGGCGCGTCCGCACTGGGCCGCCTGGGCAACGAAGGCAACGGCGGCGAATTCCAGCTGTCCAAAGCGTTCAAAGGCGATAACGGCGCAATCTGGGATGTCAATGTGATGTTCGACCACTGGGGTGACGAGGTAAACCTCAAGAAAGCCTATGCCGGCGTCACCAATATTCTGGCCTCGAACCCGAATGCCTATCTGTGGGCCGGCCGCGATTTTCATCAGCGTCCGCAACAGGGCATCAACGACTATTTCTGGATGACCCACGATGGCCAGGGCGCGGGGGTGAAGAACTTTGATATCGGCGGCGTACAGTTTGACGTCGCCGCCGTCGCTGCCGTCGAATCCTGTGATCCGAGAGTGGCGGAAGACGAAGCCAACCCGTCGCGTATCACCTGTACCGGTGGTTCAGGAACCGGCGATAAAGGCAACTACGCGCTGACCTCGAAAATTCACGGTATGAAGGTCGGCCCGCTGGATTTGGAACTGTACGCCAACTATGGCTTCGATTCCAAAGCCGTGGAAAGCGATGAGCGCCTGAAAGCCTGGCAGGGCGGCGTGGTACTGAGCCATACCGGCGACAAAGGGGTGAATAGAGTCATCGCCCGTTACTCCAACAATGCGGATAACAGCGTTTACAACAAAACGGACGAGTTGACGGCGGTTTACGCCAGCTTCGAGGGGAACTACAAGTTTACTCAACAGGCGCAAGTGGAATACCTGCTCGCCTTCCATGATTACTCCAACGACGCCGACGGCACTGACGATCGCCGCAACTACGGCGCGATTGTGCGGCCGATGTATTGGTGGAACGACGTGCATTCAACCTGGCTGGAGGCGGGCTACCAACGAGTAGACTACGACCAGGGCGGCGATAACCACGGCTGGAAACTCACGCTGTCGCAGAATATTTCGATTGCGATGGGGCCGGAGTTCCGTCCTATGCTGCGCTTCTACGTTACCGGCGGCGAGGTGGATAACAAACATACCGCACGCGTGAACGGTACTGACGACGATACCCAACTGGATTCGTTCAACGTCGGCGCAATGTGGGAAGCCTGGTTCTGATCAGTGTCCGGAGTGGCCGAATCAACGGTCACTCCGGTATCACCATCAAGGAAAGTTGGGTCTGGTTGGCGCGCTCCGCAATGAAGTGGTCAACAAAAATTGGCCACAGCTTTAGAGTTTTTCCAGTATCGATTTTCTGATTCGTTTGGATGATAAATCCAGGCATCTGGGTCAGTGAACTACTGGAATGTTGCGTCATCCAGCTTGTTCCTCCTTGTTAATATTTGTCCGACGGCGCCAGGCCTGATTGCTTAATAAATTAGTGACATGAAATTATTTGAATTATTTTGGCATCAAATGTCTTGATTTGACTTCCTTGCTTACATAAAAGCCTTTTGTCGGAGAAAAAATCGTTGAGAGCCTACCTTCCCTCTGGGAACGACGGCGGATAAATCCCTGCCTGCTGGCGGTGCGTGTGGTTAGCCATCGGGTTATGTCACGTTAACGGCGGCAGGTCAGCAAACATGGTGTTGCCGTTTATTTAGGCAGCCAACAGATAAAACTGTTCCGCCGGTGATAAATGCCCCCCGCCAAGACGCTGAAGTTGTCCTTTGCGTATCATGTGCACTACCTCGATACCCGCCAATATCGTCTGCGCCCGCCGAAATGATTTGAATCCCAACATCAGGCGTATTCGCCGTTTGATATTTCGGTGGTCCTGTTCAATCAGATTGTTCAGGTATTTACTCTGTCTGACGGTGATGGTTTCATCTTCTGCTTTATCGCCGTTAAGTATGGCCAGTGCCGCTGTGTTGGCACCACTTTTATCGATAGTGACCACTTCGGGTTCGCCATGAAGACGAATAGCCTTGCGAAAGAAACGCAGGGCTGCGCCCGCATCCCGTTTGGCAGTCAATAGAAAGTCGATGGTCTGGCCGTTAGAGTCCACGGCCCGGTATAGGTATTTCCACTGGCCTCTTATTTTGATATAAGTCTCGCCCATGCGCCAGCGACGACCCACGGACCGTTTATGTCGGCGAAAGACCTTATTCAGTAGCGGAACCAGGCGGATGACCCAACGGTGAAGCGTGGAATGGTCAACGGTAATACCGCGCTCTGCCATCATCTCCTCCAAATTGCGCAGGCTCAGAGCGTAAGCCAGATACCAACGAACACATTGCGCGATGATATCGACGGGATAATGCTGGCGTTTAAAGGCTTTTCGGCTCAGAGACATGGTTAGGCAACATCGTAAAAAATAGCATGTTATCTGACGACGCCTTAATGCGACAGAACCTTCGACCGGCTGTAGGGTGTAACTGGCACGACGCCCGAATCCGAAGCACTCACTTTTTCATCGCGGAAGTTTTGTTCTATCTGCATTCTTCTGCTGTACAACTTCATGATTTCTCGGGACTTGAAACCATTGGTGCTCGTAAATATCAGCCAAGGCTCCCGACCCGATACCTGCTGTTCTTTCTGAGTTGTTGGATTATGTAACCGTCCTCGTGACCGCCTGTTTTTACGCTTTTTTTGGGCTTTTTTCTGAAGGTTGACCCGTCCTGAATAGCGTTGACACGTTTTCGACTTAAATCCGGAGAACGTGATAATGGCTGAGTTTAAACGCACACAACGTGACTATCCTTTGTCTTTTAAAATTGCTGTTGTTGAGCAGGTTGAAAAAGGCGAAATGACCTACAAACAGGCTCAACTGCGCTATGGTATTCAGGGACGTTCGACCGTTCTGACCTGGTTGCGCAAGCATGGCCACCTTAACTGGGCCCCAGGTCTTCCCTCTCTCTCTCCAGCCGGGAGTTGCCCATGAGCCAACCGTCTGCCCCTTTAACTCCTGAGCAAAGGATCAGGGAACTTGAAGAACAGCTTGAGCTGGTCACCCAGAAAGCGGAGTTCCTTGATGCTGTCGTTAACGTGCTGAAAAATGACTATGGGATCAGTGTCATAAAAAAGCGGCCAGGCAAGTCCTCACGCAAAAACAGACCCAAAAAATAACCATTACCCGGGTCTGCCAGTTCCTGGGACACAGCCGACAGGCCTGGTATCAGCACAATACACGGCTTAGTAAGCAGCGGGCGCGTGATGTCCGGATCGTCGATTTTGTTAAAACGATAAGAGTACGTCAGGCGCGTATCGGGACCCGCAAACTGCATTATCTTCTTAATAAACAATCAGATGATGCATTACATGTCGGACGTGACCGGTTGTTCTCCCTGCTGAAGGAACGCAGGCTGTTGGTGCCAGTCAGACGGGCGTACCATAAAACAACGGGCAGCCATCACCGTTTTCGGTGACACCCCAATTTATTAAAAACGGGGCCGGAACAGGTGGTGGTAAGGCGACCAGAACAGGTATGGGTAGCGGATATTACCTATCTTCCAACCCGGAATGGCATGGTCTATCTGAGCCTGATAACGTATGCCTGTTCAAGGAAAATTATGGACCATCATGTACACAGCAATCTGCGTACTGACAATGTCGTGCAGGCTCTGAAACAGGCTTTAAAGCAGAGAAAAACGACTCAGCCGCTGATCCATCACTCGGACCGAGGAATACAATATTGTTCAGCAAGTTATCAGTCAATCCATGAAAGACACGGGCTAATATGCTCAATGACAGATGGCTATGACTGCTATCAGAATGCATTGGCGGAAAGGGTGAACGGGATACTGAAGACGGAGTTTTTGCTATCACGCCCGGCAGATCTGGAGCAGGCAAGAAAGATGGTGAGGGAATCGATAGAAATTTACAACAGAGAGCGGCCTCACCAGTCGCTAAAATACAAAACGCCCGATGCAGTGCATCAGGCGTTTTACAGGCATAAAAGTGTCAACCTATGCCAGGACTAGTCAGGTAAAAATGACCGTTACAGCGGGCATATTCAGTTCGAGATAATGTACCAGGCTCCAGATACTCCGACTTATTGCTTGCTTTGAGTCCTTGAAGCTTTAGCCAGGTTTCGCCGTCATCATTCAACCTGAGTTGGGTATTCCCACGGATTCGACCAATAAAATCCCAGCCCAATGACTTGATATACCGAAACCCGGAATTTTGAAAGCCGGCATCCGTGATGATAATCATTTTTGCTTTTGGATTAATGGTTGCGGCAAGCACGTTGAGAAACTCATTTTTGAGCCAGGTATTATTTTGTTTTTTGAGGGAATAATCTGGCTGAGTTATGGAATGGAACATCCGTCACAGATAAGGCTGGCACGAAGGACATGATATTTCTGAGACGGATAACCGCTCCAGTCGACAGCTATCACTTCTCCAGAAGTACCAGTGCTTCTTAGCTGAATTAGTGATAATTATGAAAGCTGAGGCATATCCATTCGTGAAATCGGAATGAGTGTTAACCATCCCTTTCGCTGCGTGAAAAAATTAATCTTGGAACGTCATCAGGGAATTGTTGAATTAATTGGTTAATGTGATGTGCTTGTTATTTAATCAGTCATAGGCATGAATATTTTTAAGAGTCACTGGCCTCGATTGTATATGTTGGTTAAAAATATAAAAATATAAAAATATAAAAATCGAAAAGAGCGGACAGATTGTCTCCATTAAAAGATTGTTGAGTGGGTGAAAATGTTTTCAAACCCTCTGTTGACGTATTAATAATATGATTTATTAGCGCTATTTCAAGTTTGTACCTAGGAACTCCAATGCATCTCGATAAAGCTTGAAATTTTTTTCTTCAGGGGTGCTTTCCATTTCGGTTACTATTTGAGAAAGAATGTTTTCTGCGCTGATTCTCATTTTTTTTACAAGTAAGATGACCACGCAGTGACCTATTATCAACTCAACGTTTCTTAGTTTCTGTATCTCATCTTGGCTAAGGTAATCTACGCGCATAAAATCTCCAATAGTGAAAGTTGATTTTGTGGGTTTTGCAAAAATATAACCAGCATGACTTTGTTGGAATCAAAATATTAATTGGTGAGTAAGTGAAAACGTAAGTTATGGCTTTGATAAAGCATTATCCTTGGTTAAGTTAACTATCAAATGTGGTTGCAGTAAGGCTTCGAACCACGAATGAAAAACAGCCAGGCGTCGGGATCGTTGGCGACGATGCGGATAAATAAGAGATATCGGCATTGAGGCGGCGCGATAGTCTGACATGACCTCAATCAGTTCCCCTGAGTTCAGAAGGTGCTGAACATCAAAGCGGGGGATCTGTATCAGCCCAAGGCCAGCCAGGCAGCAAGCGATATAACTTTCGGCATTGTTCACTGCAACCTGGCTGGGTATATGGAGATTATGTGTGTGGCCATTATTTGACTCATATTCCCATGGTAACTCTTTACCGGTTTTGGATGAGGTGTAACCGATGGCCCAATGCCCTTGGGTGAGATCGCTCGGTTGGGATGGCAGCCCGTGTTCACTGAGATAAGCAGGGCTGGCGCAATTGATCAGGGCGATATGGCCGAGAGCGCGGACGACCAAACTGCTGTCATGCAACGCGCCCACACGGATGGCGCAATCCACACCTTCCTGCACCAAATCGATAGCCCTGTCCGCCGATCCGAGAACCAGCTGTAATTGCGGGTGGCGACGCAATAATCCTGGTAGCGCCGGGGCAATCAGTCGGCGAGCAATGCGGCTTGGGACATCAATAGTCAGCTTGCCGGAAACCTGGCATTGACTGAGCTGAAATGACTGGTCGATGTCTTCCACTTCGGCCAGCAAGGGGCGCACGCGTTCGAGCAACTGTTCGCCGTCGGCCGTCAGTCGCACCTGACGAGTTGTACGGTGTAGTAGCCTTACGCCCAGCTGCGATTCTAATTGCTGGATGGCGGCGGAAACCGAAGCGCGCGGTATATCGAGTGCATTGGCGGCTCGGACAAAGCTTCCCATTTCTGCTACCTGCACGAATACGCGATATTGGTTGAACCTGTCCATTTTTATATCTCGTTGTTATTTTTGAAAAATGCAAATTCGCTATTTTCTATCAGTCTTTGGGAGGGGCGGGATTCGCAGAATATAACTCATCCTTTTTTCAGTATGAAATTCAGTTAGTGCGGTGCCGCTAACCTGCGAATCCGCCTGCATCGAGAAAGACCTGCTCTTGTGTTGTGGTTTCGCGTAGCAGCAGTCGATTACGATGCGGAAAACGCCCAAACCGTCGAATAATATCGCGGTGTCCTTCAGCATGCGAGCGTTCAACCGCGCCCAACTGAGCGTTTAGCGTGACAGAAAGATCCTGATCAGCCAGTGTTTCAGAGTGGGCAAACGGAAGACAAAAGAACAGGCGCAGAGCAGGTTCGACAGTATTCATATATCCCTTCTTGATGGCTATGAGTGCAAAATGCCGCGCCAGTCCATCAGTCGCATACATGTGGCTGGTGTTACGAAAGGCATTTCGAGGAAACTGATCGAGTAAAATCACCAGTGCCAGCGCGCCTTCAGGTGTGTTTACCCAATCGTCATGTTCACGTCTGGCCGCAGCCAAATGCAGGGCCCAAAAGCGTTCGCGGAAATTTCCGTCAAAAGCCGGGTCTTTGCTGAACCACTGGCTGGGCCCGACTTGCCGCCAAAACGCCACGACATCGCTCGCTCGTTGTGCCACTTTGACGGGGACATTGTTGTGCTGACATAAGGTTGTCGGCATAGGGACTAATCCTTCTTCGCTTTAATGACCGCATTGCCCTGAATCATCGATTTACCGGCATAAATGCCGCCAGAGATTTCCATGTCCAGGCGCTCGGTATCTTTGCGGCGTAATTCAGCCACCAAATCGGCTGCATCCTCAGGCGAAGAACCCAGTGTCAGCAGAGCCTCGTGCCCAAAAGCCATGGCGGATTCGAAAGTAACCCGGACCTGGTAATCCACATTCGCCTTGATTAATTCAATCGCATGTTCTCGATCATGTGCGCGCGCCAGTACCCGGGCGTGAGGGAAATGCGTTTTGGCATGCTCGACAATCATTGTGGTTGCCCGAGGATCGTCGATGCATATCAGAATGGCCCGGGCGTGATGGGCTCCGGCGGCATGCAGGACATCCGCACGCTCGCCATCACCATAGTACACTTTGAAACCGAATTCCTCTGCGTCGCGCGCGACCTGCGGTTGGCGATCAATGATGGCAATATCCGCACCCATGGCCAGTACATGTTGGCTCACGATCTGCCCAAAACGGCCGAACCCGATGATGAGGACCGAGTTGGATAATGACTCCGGCCGTTGGGCTCCTGCCAATGAGTCGCCGGGAACGGCGCGCCAACGTCGATGCAGAAGTACTGCCAGCGGTGTCAGGGCCATGGACAGTACGACGATGGCGGTCATGTTGGCATTGACCTCTGTGGGTAATGCGCGGTTGGCTAATGCAGCGGCGAAGAGCACAAAGGCGAATTCTCCCCCCTGAGCCATCAGCACGGCGCGCTCCAGCGCGTCGGCATGTGAACTCTTCGTCAGTCGCGCCACGCCATAAATGCACAGACCTTTAATCAACATCATCGCCAGAACGCCTGAGATAATGAGGGGCCAATTACGCGCGACGACCGCCAGATCCAATGACATCCCGACACCGAGGAAGAACAGCCCCAACAGCAGACCCCGGAAGGGATCAATATCGGCCTCTAACTGATGACGAAAGGTGGATTCAGACAGCAGTACACCGGCCAGAAATGCGCCCATGGCCATGGACAAACCGCCTGATTGCATCAGCAGCGCCGCGCCGAGCACAACCAATAATGCGGCGGCAGTCATCACTTCCCGTGCTTTGGCATTGGCCAATATGCGAAACAGCGGATTCAACAGCCAGATGCCGGCGGCGACCAGAGTGGCCAGCGCGCCTGCAGCGATAGCGATGTTCATCCAGATTGCGTTGGGCGGCGATGAGGATGAACCGGCCGGCGCGAGGAAAGCGACCAACGCCAGCAGGGGCACGATCAGCAGGTCCTCGAACAGCAGTACAGCGACAATTTTTTGTCCGCGAGGCGTAGCGCTATCACCGCGTTCCCCCAAAAGCTGCATAACGATCGCGGTAGACGTGAGGACGAAGCCCATCCCGCAGATGAAGGAGACGGCCAATGAAAAACCGAAGAGGAGTCCTATACCGCTAAGCAGCAGGCCGCAAATCAGTACTTGCAGGCTACCCAGGCCAAAAATGTCACGCCGCATGTTCCATAAATGGGACGGGCGCATTTCCAGGCCAATGATAAAGAGAAACATCACGACGCCAAGTTCTGCCGTATGCAGGATCGTTTGAGGATCATTAAAAAGGCCCAGACCGAAGGGGCCGATAACCAGGCCTGCCGCGAGGTAGCCGAGCACGGACCCCAGGCCCAGACGTTTGAATAAGGGTACGGCCACTACGGCTGCACCAAGCAATGTTACGACCTTGAGCAGATCGCCGGCGCTGCCGTTTGCTAACGCTTCAGACACGGGAATACTGCCAGAGTGCAATGCCGGCCACGATAGCGGGCACGGCAAAAACCAGCAACAAGATGGGCAACTCCGCGCGCAGGCTGTAGCCTGCGTGCACAACCCCCACCCACATATTGATCACCGATATTGCCAACCAGGCTGGCACGAAGCATTTGGCTGCCAGCGCCATACCTGCGGCGCTGGCTCCCCAAAGCCAGCCGAACAGCACAAATATGCCTAAAAGAAGCAGGCCACCACCAATAACCATGAGTACATGCATTCCATTTCCTCCTTTCCCATTAATGGGGTTCAAACCCAACAGACCGATCGTTGTGCCTATTCATCATTTAACGTTCGTCGAGTGCTTCCAGCACCAATTCGGCGGTGATTGCGCTGCTGTATTGTTGCTGGCCTGTGATTAGCCGGCCGTCGCGAATAGCGAAGGGTTCGTTGGCCGCACGGCGCAGGAATTGGGTGTTCGGTAGCGCGGCGGCTTCGCTCTCGATCGTATATTCGTTGAGCGTCATGCCGAAGGTTCGGTTGATTTGCTCTTCTTCCTCATTGGTAAAACCCGTCCACTTTTTGCCCTCGGCCAGCAGCCGTCCATTTGACAGGCGTGTCCACAGCAGTAGCGCAGAACCGTGGCAGATCAGTGTGACGATCTTGCCCTTCTCGTAGAAATCGGCGATCAGCTTGTGTAACGCCTGGTCATCCTTGAAAGTCAGCAGCGGGCCGCCGCCGCCGGCGACCCAGACTGCATCGTAATCGGCTACGTTCAGGGTGCTGATGGGCAGTGTGTTCTTCAGCATCTCCCCGAACGTGGCGTGGTGCACGAAACCCAGGCTGATGAGATCGTTGGCATAGGCGCCGTCTGGCGTACGTGGGTCGCTGTGTATATCGAACATCACCTCGCCGCCTTTTGGAGAGGCAAGATCCACTCGATGCCCGGCTTCGATGAACATAAGGAAGGCGCGGGTCATTTCTTCAGCGAAGAAACCGACCGGGAAGCCTTTGAGTTGAGCGGTGTTGGAGACGATGGAAAGAATGCGGCTCGGTGTGTGCTTCTTGCCCAAGCGGGTTTCGACTTTCAGATCGGATATCGACATGGTGAGCCCTCTGGGTGGATTTAACGGCGGTGGCGGTCATTATCTCAATAAACGGTCATCCGCAACGTTAATGCGGTGACCGTCGGTATAGTTGCTGAATATCGGCAGATTATTTAGTGGTGTAACCACCGTTGATGAGAATGGTTTGGCCAGTGATCCACCACCCGTCGCTCACCAGATGGCGAATGAAAGGCACCACGTCTTCGATATCGGTCAGGCCGGTTTTGCTGAAAGGCGAAAGCGCTGCTGCGGTTTTGTGATACGCCACAGCGTCGGCACCTTCTGCAGGGTAAAAGAAGGGCGTATCCATTGGACCTGGTCCCACTGCGGTCACCGAAATACCGCGTTCGCCGAACTCCTTAGAGGCCGCCCGGGTGAAATGTTCTACCGGGGCTTTGGTGCCTGCGTAGGCGGCGTAGAAGGGGGTATAAGCGCCAAGGAGCGAGGTGACTATCGTACAGATTTTACCGTTGTCGTTGAGGTTTTTACCCGCCTCTTTGAGGAAAAAGAAAGCGGTTTTTGAGTTGACCGATGTCATCTCGTCGTATTCTGGTTCGCTGATCTCTGCCATTGGCTTTTTGAGCACTTTGCCGACGGTGTTGATAGCGATATCCGGTTTACCAATGGCGGCGATGGCATCGGCAAAGAGTTTCTCGACGGCGGCTGCGGTCGTCAGATCGGCCTGCAATGCCACCGCCTGCGCGCCAGCGGCTTCGATAGCGGCCAGGGTTTCATCGGCATCCGCTTTTGAGGATGCGCTGTTATAGTGAATGGCAATGGCCTTCGCGCCTTGAGCGGCCAAATCGCGGGCGATCAAACCGCCGAGGTTTTTGGCGCCGCCAGCAATGAGGACGGTTTTGCCTTTGATAGAATGGTCTGCCATGAAACTCTCCTTGGATAGTAGTAGAAAACTGAGTCTAGACGTTTCTATCGCAAAGATAAGTGGTAATAAATCGAATAAACAATCCAGAAAAGCAGACTAATCTTTAGGAGTAATTATCCAAAGAAAACCGCTGATTGAGGTAACACATTGTCAATAGAGGCTGTGATTTCGAAATGGCTCGAACGATGACATGCTGAAGTATTGATGTACGGTAGCGTAAAAGGCCTCTCTGTTTTCTCAGCTTTTTTGCCACGTGATTGTGTTTATGCGTAGTTTTTTTTTAGTCGCTAAAAAAAATTGCTTTTGAAAGCTGAATACAGTCTGAAACTGATCCCCGGCCATAATAAATAGCGTTACTTATGGTGATATGTCAGGTCGGCAAACTTCAAACCTTGCTGACCCGATGCATCCGACTATGCGGACAGGTTGTGATACTGGCGGTTAGTTAATAGGAGAGATGATGCCTCCGTTGATGAAGCTAGTGGTCCCTGTCATCCAACGTGCTTCTGGTGAAACCAGATAGAGCGCCAGACCGGTAATATCGGGGATATTGCCGAGACCTCCATCAATCGACATGGATTGCAGCCAAGCAATATTCTCATCAGATTCTGCAGGGTAAAAGAATGAGGTATCAAGTGGACCCGGTGCTATGCAGTTTACTGTAATCCCTCGTGGGCCGAGTTCTTTCGCCAGTGCTTTGCTGAAATGCTCGAGAGGTGCCTTGCTACCCGCGTAACCGGCATAGGTCGGTGCAAAAGCGGCGACCATGGTGGTGACAAAACTCAATATACGTCCTTCATCCGCCATTTTTTTCGACGCTTCTTTAAGCAGGAAAAAGGCGGCTTTAGTATTAACGTTGAAAAGAGAATCAAATTCCGCTTCGTCAAACTCCGCGAGCGGTTTGCGTATGATTTTTCCCGCAGTATTAATAAGAATGTCCACTTTGCCAAATTTTTCGAGCGCCGCATCGAATAAAGCCGTGGCCTGTGCTGGGCGGGTAAGGTCGGCCTGGAAAATCAACGCTTCCTGACCATATTTACGGACGGTCTCGGCAGTTTCTTCCGCCAATGCCTGTTTCGACGTAGAATTATAGTGGATCACCACATCTGCGCCTTCCTGCGCTAACAGTTCGGCCAGCGCCCGACCCACGTTAGCCGATGCACCTATCACCATTGCCGTTTTGCCAACAAAGCGGCGTGCCCCAGTACTGGTCGCTGAAGGGTATGTTTTCTTGATGGTTTGATGACTTATGGCAACCATATTCAAACTCCTTTGAAAGAAGAAATAGATGCACGTTATTCACATGCACGATGCGATTGGGGCGAAAATACAGCGTTGATGCTGTCGGTTATTTGGTGGTATAGCCACCGTTGATCAGGATCGTCTGCCCAGTGGTCCAGCAACCGTCACTCACCAGATGGCGGATGCAAGGCGCTGTGTCTTGGAGATTGGTCAGGTCGGTTTTGCTGAAAAAGCGCTGCTGCGGTTTTGTGATTCGCCGCGGCGTAGGCATCTGCTTTTGAGGATGCGTTGTTATAGTGAATGGCAATGGCCTTCGCATCTTGAGCGGCTAAATCGAGGGTGATCAGACCGTCAAGGTTTTTGGCACCACTGGCGATGAATGCGGTTTTGCTTTTGATCGAATGGACCGCCATGGAACTCTCCTTGGATAGGTATTAGATATTTAAGTCTAGACCTTCCGATAGCAAAGATAAGAGGTGATAGTCTGAATAAACAATCCAGAAAATAAAGCCAATCATTAAAACCCATAATTTTCCCAGCTCTTCTTAATGTGTTTTTCATTTACAAGGGGGAAGGTATTTGCTATGTGACTGAAAAGTAATATGAATGGTGTTTTTGTGATTCTTTTGTGATTAATAACAGGGGCGTCATTGACAGTTTTGTTAAATTTCTGGATTTTTTCTATTCATCTCATCGGCTACAGTTTTGAATGAACAAAACATATCAATGAAAACTCGCCTTTGAGGGGCGTGGGTGCGGATGAGTGCGGAGTTTAGATGCATCATTTTAAAGTTTTCTGTTTGTTATTAGCAATAACTTGGATTTGCCCCTATATTTCCATACACTATTTATCACTTAACCCATTACTGGTCCGACGCCGCAGATATTCACGTGGCGAACGGTATCCCAGCGCACTGTGCGGATGCCATTCGTTATAGTGTTCGAACACCTCCGCAAGGTACCTCGCTGCTGTCAGCCCATCCGGTTTTGGCATGATGCTGATGTAGTCACGCTTCATCGTTTTTACGAAGCTCTCTGCCATACCGTTACTTTCCGGGCTGCGCACTGCTGTTGTTTTCGGCTCCAGACCCACCATTTTTGCGAACCGGCGTGTTTCGTGAGCCCGATAGGCCGAGCCATTATCTGTCAGCCATTCAACCGAGATCGGCGGTAGTCGGTTTCCGAAGCGACGCTCCACCGCACCCAGCATCACATCCTGTACCGTAGCGCTGTCGTACCCTCTGGTACTCGCCATCCAGTGCAGCGCTTCACGATCGCAGCAGTCCAGTGCAAAGGTAACCCGCAGTTTCTCTCCATTGTCGCAACGGAACTCGAACCCGTCGGAACACCAACGTCGATTGCTTTCTTTTACCGCTACCTTGCCCGTGTGCGCCCGGTTTGATACTGCCAGTGCGGGCCTGTGCTCAAGTAATAACGCATGTTGACGCATGATCCGATAGACTCGTTTGGCGTTAATAACCGCGACGCCTTCATTTTCCGACTGTCTGCGCAACAACGCCCATACCCGCCGGTAGCCGTAGGTCGGAACTTCACCGATAACAGCATGGATACGGTTCAGTGCTTCCGTATCGTCGGGCTGACGCTTGCGTCGGCGATCCTGCCAGTCAGCCGGGCGGTGGGTTATCGCATGAAGCTGCGCACGTGAGACCCGCAAACAGCGACTGACGAAGCTTATTCGCCATCCTCTGGTAACAAGGGTACGTGCGCTATCCACTTTTTTGCCGGCCGATATCAACGGCTTCGCGCAGTAACTCAACTTCCATCGTTTTCTTACCCAACATACGCTGAAGCTCTTTGATCTGCTTCATGGCTGCGACCAGTTCCGACGCGGGAACAACCTGTTGACCGGAAGTGACGGCGGTAAGACTGCCGTCCTGATATTGCTTACGCCAGAGGAACAACTGACTTGCAGCAACACCGTGTTGACGGGCAACCATCGACACAGTCATACCTGGCTCGAAGCTCTGCTGAACGATAGCCATTTTTTCCTGCGGGGTACGTCGTCTGCGGCGCTCAGGGCCTAAAACGTCGATCATCCTCAACTCCATGACTAGTCTAAAACTAGCATTAAGACTATCACTTATTAAGCGAGTCAAAGTGTCTGGATATTCAAGGGTCTAGTCTATAATATAGGCTGCAAACGTTTAATCGTTTCTGACACTTTTTATGACGCAATACAACGACCCAGAACGACATTAGTCACGGCTGGAATCGAAAGAGTGACTTCAAACGGTATTTATACTCAGGATGGTCTGTTTCATGAATTCGATGTTTTAATTATGGCTACCGGGTTTTATGCAATGGACTATTTGAGGGGGATTGTCATTGAAAACCAAAAGGGTGAAACCTTAAATGAGAAATGGGCTAATGGGGCCTTTGCGCATCGTTCTGTTTCTATCGCCGGTTATCCCAACCTTTTTATGATAGCCGGTCCTCACAGCCCATATGGCAATCTGCCCGTGACACAAATAGCAGAAATACAAGTGGATTATTTATTGGTGCTTATAGGTGAGGTACAACGGGTAAGGTGGGGAGTATTTGCACCAAAGAAGTTGCGCAAAATAAATACAATTAAAAAATAAAGGCTGCACTCCCCCATACCCTATGGGCCAGCGGATGCACCAGCTGGTATCTTGATGCGAATAACTCACCCCGGGTTTATCCGTTTTCACCAAGAGAGTTCAGAAATGAAATGAAGACAGTAAATTTTGACGAGTATTATATATCCCATTGATATTAAATTAATTGTTGGGCGTGGGGTGTTAAGTGTTATAGCAGCAAGGAGCCTGCAGTGCTGTCTCACTCTGTAAGCCCCTTGCATAAGTTGAAACTCTTTATGGCTCTGTGGGTAATATCAGTTCGAGCTGGTTTGTTAGCGTGGCTATCTCTTCCTCATCACGATAAACCAGAATGTCACACTGTATCAAGGGAGGCTGAGTTTGCTTTAATATTACACTGAATTTTAATTCCGTATCGGCACTAATCAACTTTTCCGCTGATAATTGCGTGTCATTTACGTAAAATCGAATGCCGGGGCCATAAATGTTCTTGAGTAACTCACCCGTGGCCTGAAAAGCCGTTTGTGAAATGATGGCTACTGGCCAACATGGATAGTTGGCAAAATGACCGGTGCATTGTTGAGGTGATAAAGGGCCAGCAATCGCATCAAGTCCTCTTTCATGGAACTCTAGGCTATGTAATGAAACAGGATATCGATAAGGTGAGTCTGGTGATGTAGACAATATCTCGCTGGCATAATTTTTGAAAGTACGTTGGAATAGTACAGGTGAAAGAATGGCATACTCACAATGTAATTCCGCTATGGGGCTATTCCCCCATGCCTGAGCGGAAATTTTCAGCGTCCGCTTATCCATGTCTACGACCTGAGCTCTCGCATATAACATTTCCTGGCGTAGGACATTCTTTTCCGATTTGCGAATGAAATGCGCCTTTGTTGCCAAATAGTAGCCTTCTTGCCCGCTGTGCAGTGCGACTGCAGTACAGCTTCCTAATATGGCCAAGTGCCTCCCCAACTCTCCTGCTGTAATACAGCCCGCTTCGTATAGGAGTGGCTGTTCAGAGGTAAATGAACCAACCAACGATTCTCCCTCTTGCCAGAGTTATTGGAAAGCAAAGTAGGGGTTTTGTACCTTAATGCGTTGAGTTATTTCATTAATGTCAAGGAGGTTCGCTCGTTTTTCTCTGCTCATAGATACCTAGCCTATTTAATTAAATGATAACCAAAAAAGTTGTCCATTAATCATAGAACTACTATGGCGGATGCACACTGTTATATAGCTTAAAAAATCAGGGAGTCGCAGACGCCCATCATACGACTCCCCATTGCCATTCGGCGATGTTTATAATAGCAGATTTATATTACAATATGTAATGTGAGTGCTTTCCAATAATCCTGCAACGGATAATCACTGCGAGTGAAACGTTTCATCTTGACAACTTTATATGCTGCACTGCTGCACTAATGCGTGCGTGTGAGAGACGGTGGGATTATGCTAAATAACTTTTGCGACCGACCTGGACAGATCGATCTGTTTGACAAATGCCCCGCGTGCCGGTAGCGAAAAGCTGATGAACATCAATGATGGTATCAATCACTCCGGGCTGGGTAAGGTCTGATTTTCCGGCCAAGGGATAAATAAAGCTTGTGTAATGCAATGCACCGCGAACTACTCTCCCCCTCTTACACAACACGACTGAGTTACATTCTGGCTCCGGTCTACCAGATATATTCGACAGGCTTAAAGAGGCATAAACGGCTATGAGTAGCGGACCCAGGATTACGAACGCAATTAACGTCCATTTCATTGGTTTTCGCATACTGCTCCTTCTTTGATTTCACGCTCACACCAAGCTTCTGACCTGATAAGAGGCCAAGGATATAACATTTTTTTTGCGGAGCCTGCTTATATGTCCATCACCATATTAGTGGTGCCAATACAGGATTACAAAAACCTTTTTAAGTCATTTTACGCCGTATTTACTCCAGCGTTTCGTTATCACCTCGCCGGTGATAGGTCGGGTGATTTTCTCAGTGGCCGTGTGTCACAAGTTACTCTATTCCAAGATTTACAATCACATGTAAATTTTGCTAAATTGATGGTGTTGTTGGATAGATTGAACCATTATGAAAAAGGTAGTGTATGGTTACTGCTTAGAATGTATATACACTGCTGCTAGTAATATTTGCAGGGATAGGTGGCAGACGGCCAGTCTCACTAATTTATAGGGGGTGTTATTCGTAGGGAAGTAATTAATATATTTGGTAAGGTGGTGAATTATTAGTCGGGAATTTATGGCTGCTGTAAAACGTTCCAAGAAATGGAATCTTGAAGTGCCTGAGATCAATTTGAGTAAAACTCCATTCCTGACTGTGGATAAAAGTAAAACTGCGCTAAAAGTAATTAATAGTGTTGGTTAAAACATAATCCATAAGAGGTTTCACAACAATGCTTTGGATGTGTTTATTTCGTTCAGGAAGCTTTGCAAACTCCGTTTTATTATACTTTAGGTTATGCTGATTATGAAAATTGGCCTGTTTTTTATACGAGTAAGAGGAGTTAAAAAGTAATCTGGACAATCTGCTGTCAGATGTAGGAGAGATGAATTTACATGCGTGGTTGACGACGCCAAATATGGAAGTAATCGACCTTACATTTTCCACCACATATGGCATTGTAAATAATGTTCCATCCATAATTGGCCGTTGTTCATTTCAACATCACTCTGCCTTTAATGAAAATATGATCTATCACCCTCAGTTGGTCGGTGAAGATTACTTTAAACAGATTGGCGTCTTTGTTGGTTTTAGGGCGTTAAATATATTTGTAATATAATATTGGTGGTTTTCTGTTTTTTTTTTTTTTTTGTAGTGATGGTTACCCCTAGGTTTTATTGTTTTTGTCTGGCATTTTGAAAAAATAATCAACGTAAAATATGAGAGGTTTTTTTATAATTAACTTGTTATGATTGACGACATTAGGTCAAATCATTTAATCTTTCCGTGTTGTACTGTCGTCTCCGGACGACCACCAATGCTCAGTGGGTCTGTGATGAGCGCCTTCGGGTGACCCAGCTGTCGAAAGACGGCCACCAATGATCTGGCCATCTGCGAGGATCGCCTTCGGGTGATGGCAAAAGAAAGCTTCCGTAGCCTGAGAGGGAGCACGCCAGGTATGGTGTGGTACATCTGCCCGCCTTTGGGAGCAGATATCGCTCATCCAACGTAGTATTCGGAGCGGTTAAGGCTGCTGAAAAGTCATCTCAATGCCTTGGTGCTATCTCGCCAGGCACACATCTACATTGGGCAGTCCTTGCCTGGATAAATTAGTCACAACTGACTGATATCGCTTACTTCTTTAAAGCTGTTAAAGGCTTAAATGACGTGTTGCCGACGATGCAACCTTTGAACGAACGTGTAAAGCCAATGGGTACATTTGGCTGCTTACGTGAGTCTCATTGGGAGCAGAGGAGCGCGCGTCACTTGTGAAGAGGCGAAGACACTACCAAGTGACGCGCGTAGCGCATAACGTCTCAAACCACGCACGACGTGGCTTTCAACGTTTTACTACCATCTGACCAACATGTAGTCCGTGTCAGTACGGTCTTAAACACTCATTCACTTCAACGTAATTACGACGGGAAATCCGTTTTGAACGTTTCACTATCTAAAAGGAGGAAATCGACTCGGTATCGATGGCGACACTACGAACAGTAGTGTTGGAGGCAGCTTGACGAAAGTCAGCTCTGCATAAGCAGCAAACGGATCAGAGATCTGGGGTGCCTCGCAAGAACTCAACATTTCGCCGCCCCGATGCACAGATACCAGTCGAGACGCAGGAAGCGCAAAAGCAACCGTGTCGTCGGGGTTGAAATTATTGGGGTACAGATCCGTCTGCTTCTTTTAAAGTAGAGGGACGTGTATCCAATTGGAGATATTGAAATGTCCAGATTCGGTAAACAGCTAGGAAAACAACTTGTCACGCTTGCTCGTCAGGGACGAGGGAGTTTTAAAACCGTTGCTGACCGTTCCAGAATTGCAGACCGTTTTTCTGAACGTCTGGCAAAGTTGAATATTCAAATTCGTGATGTAAAACACATCAAGACGACCCATATCGAAAAATACATTCATAGCCGGCAGGCTGAAAACCTGTCGCTCCGTACATTGCAAAACGAGATGGCAGCAGTGCGTTCAATCATGTCAGCTGCGGGGCGGAATAAACTGGCTGATCCCAATCATGAGAAATTGAGCAACCAGGCTCTCGGGATTTCAGGTGCTAACCGTGATGGGACAAAAGCTCCTATTTCGGATGAAAAGTTAACTGCTGTCATAAATCACGTCTTAAAAAAAGATGCAGGGGTAGCATTGGGTGTTCAGTTGTCTCGCTATGTAGGTTTGCGAACGGAAGAAACTGTTCAGTCAGCAAAGTCTTTAAAAACATGGCGCCAGGCTTTAATTAATGGAGACGAGCGTGTTCGGGTTGTTTTTGGCACGAAAGGAGGTCGTCCTCGTGATACGACCATTTTTAATCGTGAGAAGGTTTTATCTATTTTAGATGCGGCAATAAAACATTGTGATGAACACAATGGGAAACTGATTGATAAGCCTTCATTGCATACAGCAATAGAACGGTACAGGAATATTGTTCGTGAGGCAGGAATGACAGGGAAAGATGCTCCCCATAGTTTGCGATACGCGTATTCACGCGATGCGGTAACTCATCATGTTAAAAATGGAATGAGTCGCGTAGAAGCAGAGGCATTGGTATCGATGGATTTGGGCCATGGTGATGGCCGAGGTCGTTATATTAAGCAAGTCTATTTCAAAGGTGATGTGGAGTAACGGATTAATCGCATTCAGTGTGCGGAATTTTATTAATTTAAAATTTCTCAACTGTATACGTGAATATGATGGTTCGTACATAACGGTCGCAGCTCTCACAGGGCTGCGACCTCAAAATCATAATCGTACTGAGACGTTACGTTATTAGGATAACAGGAAATATTATTCCAAAACCAGGGGCGCATGCCCTCTTGACAGATCAGTGATTTGCTCGGAAAATAAACATGCTTACTCGTTGTCTTCGGACAACCACCAATGCTCAATGGGTCTGTGATGAGCGCCTTCGGGTGACCTAGCTGTCAGTCGACAGCCACCAATGATCCAGTCACTTGTGAGGATCGCCTTCGGGTAGTGGCAAAAAAAAGCTTCCGTAGCTTGAAAGGAAGCACACCGTTTACGGTGTAGTACATCTGCCCGCCTTTGAGAGTAGATGTCATCGTAGTTTTGATGAACAAGGCTTAACTTTCTTACCTATGATGATTGCGCGTGACGCAATCAAATCCCAAGGGAAATACCTTTCCCCTGGGAGTGGTGTTTCCCTTTTTTACAGGAGAAACACCATGTCTGTTTTTACTTCTTCAGTTGTTCCTGATTTCTTCTCAACCCTGCACCGTGTCAAATCGGCTGTCCAGCGAATACCTTTTCGCATGACGCCGCCGCGTTTTACTGACTGGTACGTCAATGCAGCAGGTAATTTTGCCGTTCGCGCGCATGTTATCTGCAGTGATGATGGTTCGGTCAGCGCGTTGCTGACGCTGCGCAAAGGTTGGTACAAAGCCGAATATACCTACGCAAGCACCCATGTTGTGCTGGCTTGCAAACATACCGAGCGCAGAAAAGCTTACCGACTCGCTAGCCAACATGCTGAGCATTTGGCCAGACTGCGTTACCGCTTTTAGAGCTGTCGGTTTACCCACTTAATACCCTGACGGGGATTTACACCCGTTATGGGGATAAATCCCGCTTTTCTTTTTGTGGAGGATTTATCGATGCATACCCAGTTACCCAACGTACTTGACGTGAAAACCGCGCTTGATGCGTTTCATTTCCTTTGCCTGGTTGAAGGTAAGCTCATGAGTATACGGGCTTGCCAGCGCCTGGGATTGGGTATTGAACGTGAAGACCCCACTGAGCTGAATGATGTGGAAAATGCCGTTATCAATGCGGGAGAGGCCTTTGGTGGTTTCCTGCTGGTCATGCAGTACGGCTATATATCGACACTTTCCGCTAACGGGCAAGCGCTTATGGCTCGCCTGGATACGCTGAGCAAAGATATTCACGCGTCTTATTGGGCGCAGGCCGTGGAGCAAGGCAAGCGTTATGTCGAAGCCGACATAGCTATTGGCGAGCTCGAGGTTTGGTGATCGGCACGGCAGCCTGACAGACACACATCCTGACGGGGATTTATTCCCGTCCGGGGGATAAATCCCCCCAATTTTTTTGTTACCGGAGGATTTATCGTGAGTATGAACGTGTATTTTGTCACACCACCGTCCCAGGACGCGTGGATTGATTTTACCCTGGCGGTGACCGAGGTGTTCTGGTTGTTGCCGTATGAGGCACGACCAGAAGGTGTCACGGAAGCCGGCCAGCTGTTCGATGGCATGATCTTCGAAACAGCCGGTTTACGTTTATCATCGGAATCAGAGGAAAATATCCCGATGCAACCGCTGCCTTACGTCGAAGAACGTGTGGGGTTCTTTCAGCGCCCCGACTTTTTTCACCGACTGGTCCTGATACTGCTCCATAACCTGTGTCCGGGCTCTGTACGGATAGAGCGGAACGACACCAGACTCTCCAAATATCCAGGATGGGAGTTGCCACTACTCTGGTTGCGGCATCATCTCAAACGCCCGGAACTTGTTGCTCCGGAGGATGTAGATGAAGCGACCATGACTGATGACTCCACGCTTTTCTATTTGGCGAAGTACAGCACTCTCATCGACTACTCCAATGACTTGCCGTGTCACTGGCGGGTTATTGTCTGAATGGACGAAGTGTTGACGCAGCGCCTGAGTCTGGCGCATTCAGCAGCATAACTGCTTTTTAATTACCCGGCAGGGCCTCCCTGCAGGGGAGCTCCTGTCTGTTTATCGAGAGGAGTGACCCATGGGGCTTGATATTAACTTTTTCCGTCAGCGTAAGGCTGACTATCCGATGTTGCCGGTTAACGGCGACTGGACACCCGTTGGCGACTGGGTGCCGTGTTCACCAGCGTGGCTGGAGGACGGCGGTGATTGCGCGCAGGCACCGCGAATATACAACCACAAAACGTGTAACCACTACCATCCGCCGCAACTGGTTCACTCCTGTCATTTTCGCGGGTTTACTGCGTTGATGCATTGGGTGGCCAACAGTGTCGGGGACGTCAAAAGTGGCGAGCTGATAGCGTTCGACCGCAACGATGTCCAGATGCTGCAGATGCTGTTGTCACGATTGAATGAAGCGAACTGCCATGAGGAGTTCCCTTCTGAATGCCGCGACTACGGCGATGTGTACTGGATGCTGGTCGACTCACTGAAGACGTACGTTAACAGCGTACTGACCGGCTTCGACTTTAGTCGGGATCACCTTTACTTCCGGGCATCGTGGTAACACCACCGCGCTGGCCATAACGTTTTATTTCCCAGGAGGGGCTTCCTCTCCGGGGGAAGCCGTCTCCGCTTTTTAAGGAGACTTAACATGTTGCACTTTGACCCTGAGGCATTGCGCCTGGTCGTAGCCGAAGTTAAGGCCAATCAGTGCGAACTGGTGTTGGCCAAAGACGACGGTGTTTACCTGATATCAGCCGTGGCCGAACGTGGCGATACGGGCCGCGTGAAGCACATAGCGTATGCCGATGGCTGTCATCCGGAAAAGGATGACGCCTGGTACGAAACCTCCCGCGTGTTGGTGGGAGGCGACGACTTTTGTGAGCATCTGCAGCTGACCGACGAAAGCATAGAACGAATATTTTCAGACGGCTTTGAGCTCTGGATACACGTGCTGCACGACCAGATCCATGTGCATGAGTCACCCGTCACCTGGGTGCCGGTGGCCGAGTACCGTCATATCATTAACTGCATGCAGCGCCTGGCTCATGTCCATTACCGGGCATGCGTGGGCAACGCGGAGTACAAACGCTGGCGCGTCAGCGCCATCGACCTGCTGGCGATCGCCAGTCATACCGACGCTAAACGGGCGAAACCGGACGACAGGGAGGAATTCCTCTCGATGTTCGAATGTCTGTATCACCTGGCTGACACGGTTAATGCGGAAGGGGCGATCCGTTTCCCTGCACGTTAATCGTTAACCCATTCTTTGTCCCCTGGGGCGTATTCTTCGCCGCCAGGGGAGGAGTGCGCCTTATTACTGAGGAGCCTCCCATGAGAAAGAAATCATCATCACGGCCAGCGAAAAAACGGCCTGAACGTCCCGACCTGTATCAACAGGTTACGGACAAAATCATTGCCGCCATCGAGACGGGAACCTTGCCCTGGCGCAAGCCCTGGCGGACCGACAAGGGCCGCGGCGCGTCGACGGCCATCATGCCGCAGAACGGCACGACCGGTTACCACTACAGCGGCGTGAATGTGCTGCTGTTATGGATGGCCGCGGACGAAAGGGGCTTTCACTCCAATCGCTGGCTCACCTACAAGCAGGCGGAAGCCGTTGGTGGGCATGTGCGTGCCGGCGAAACCGCGACCCTGGCCGTGGTATTCAAACCCTGGGACAAGCAGGTGGAGGATGCTGACGGCCGGCAGCTGTTTGACGAAGAGGGGAACCCGCTGAAAATGCGAATACCCATGCTGAAGCCGTTGTACCTGTTTAACGTTGCCCAATGCGCCGCCCTCCCGGAAACCGTTGTCGGCATTACGCCGGCAGAGGTGCCGGAAGAGGAGGGGGCGTTGGTCGATGCGAAAACACAGGCTCAGGTCAGCATCCTCGTTGAGGCCTGCGGCGTTCGAGTTGAACAGGTTTACCAGGACAGAGCCTATTACGCGCCGGGTCGCGACCAGATTGTCCTGCCACAGGTTCAGCAATTTCGAACCGAGGAGGATTACTGGTCGACGTTATTGCATGAACTGGTGCACAGCACCGGTCATGCAACAAGGCTCAACCGGGAGGGGATCACGTCTTCTTCCCGCGCGTTCGGAGACCCGGTATACGCGTTCGAGGAACTGGTGGCGGAGCTGGGCAGTGCTTTTATGTGCGCACAGCTTGGCGTCTTTGGCGACATCCAGCACGACAGTTACCTTGAACATTGGCTCAGGGTATTGCGTGAAGATAAGCGCGCGCTGTTTCGTGCGGCAAAACAGGCCCGTGAGGCGTCAGAGTTTTTACTGAAACCCCTGGCGGAACCGGTGACAACCGATCCTGCCGTTGCGGCATGAGGAATCTGGTGATGACGATTGAACAACGTTACTGGCAGACCATTGCCGGCAGGTTACTGGCCAAATACTTTGGCCTGGCCTTAAACGATACCGATCTGTGTGAAGCGGAGTGCGTGATGGCTTTACAGGAAGCGGGAGTGCGGCCGTTTGAGGCGATCAACAACCTGGTGGATAAATACCACCTGGTACGCTTGGGCGCCAGTCCCTTTACCCCATCATCACCGTATCTGCGCCAGGCGGAAGAGCTGGGTGTGATCGGTGAAACAGAACAGGAGATAACCGATGACTAAAACCACCAACAAGGGGCTGCAGGTCACCGTTGACCCTGAGATTGCCGGCGAGCTGGCGTACATGCTGAAGCTTCAGCAGACCTGTGGCGCGGCCGTTCAGCTTGAGAATGTCGAGGGCCTGATCCATTACATTCTGGCGAGTATCGCTGATGGTAGCCGACGTCCGGGCTCGTGGGAGCGCGGATTATTGGTACAGCTGGGATTGGTCGCTGATGGCGACGAACACCAGGTCTACCGGGCTCACTACGGCGAGCAAGGCCACTAAGGGTAGGACAGTATCATCGTCCTGACCATCATGAGGTAACACCTGACCCAACGGGGGAGACTTTCCCCCGCTGGGGAGAGCTCCCTCTTTTTTAAGAGAGGAGAAAGACCATGTCGAACTGGTGCAAAAACCGTTTAGTGATCACGGGCCAATCCGTTTTTGTGGATGAACTGCAGCAATGGGTCAATGGCCATGTTGTGCCTGACTACCGGCACGCCATTCAGCAGAGCTGCCGGCTATTCCTGGCCGGCTGCGCCGGCATACTGAAGCCGGCTACGACAAAACCCGGCGTTTACGTGCCTTACCCGGATTTATTAATGCACCCGGGGATCGCATCGCCTCAGAATCTGGCCTTTGAACACTGGTTCGGGTTGCTGAAGGCGGATGTCACGTTAACGACCGAGAACATCCGTCTGATTGAACGTCTCTACCGCCAGTCGGGTCTTGACGCCGTGAAATGGGAGAATATCCCCAACGTCGCGAAGGAGCGTATGGCGGATGTCCTGTCTCGCCAGTATGCGGACTGGTTCGGCCTGGTGGGGGTGAGTCCTGACATCGATGCCGGCATATGCTGGGAACGTTTGGGCATGATGCCTGAGTATACCGCACCGTGCGATATGCTGATGCTGATCCCGACGCGTCTGGCGACCGAACTGAATGGTTCAGGCGCTTTGTTACGTGATGTGCCGACCACGACCGATCTCTATGGTCGACAGTACGGCGTCGAATGGCCATCAGGCCATAATGCCGGTTGTGTGCGGGACGGCATCAACACGCTGACGGTGCACTTTGATTCCCCGTGGTACCCGCCAGCCGGCGAGGTTATCGGGACAGTGTCGGAGCGGTTCAGTTGCCAGGTGGAACATACCTGGTACATGCCTGATGCGGAACGCAGTGGTTACGATCGCTACGACCGCGGCGAGCATGTCGACGGCGGACGAATAGCGGCTGAAGTTGAGGCCGGTGAAGTGATCCACCTGACCTACGCCGACAAGGATTCGGTACCGTTGTCACCGAATGCAGCAGCCGGCTAATCACCGACTTTTGTTAACGCATTAACTTATGGCCACCGATGTTCGGTGGCCTTTTTTTTCCCGTGGGGGAGTTCCCCCACTGTGGGTGAACTCCCTTGTTAAAGGAGTTCACCATGTTGACGTTTACTGAAGCACAAAAACAATTCATCGGCCTCTTTGGTCAAACTGCACGCTACCATCATCGATATAAGGTCTTCTCCGACTTTGTTCAGTGTGGCGCAATAGCGATGCATAATCGCTTCTATCCAGACGAAGGACTGGAGAAACAGTACCTGAACATCATCAAAGGGTATGAACGTGAAGACGTCGAGCGCCTGGCGCACTTACTTGGCCTGGTACGAATTGCGCTGAATGCTCAGGCATGTGATTTTCTGGGGATGACGTTTATGCAGCTCGAGCTCGGGGATAAACACCGTGGACAGTTTTTCACGCCCTGGAGCGTGGCATCTATGATGGCCAAGCTGCAGTTCACCGGGCTGGAGCAAAAATTGCAAACTCAGCCGTTTGTCACCATCAGTGAACCTGGCTGTGGTGCCGGCGGCATGATGATTGCAGCTGCAGTGGAGATGCGGGCGTTGGGGTATGAACCTTCAGAGCATATGTGGGTTTCCTGCGTTGATATCGATACAGTGGCTGTGTCGATGGCATATATCCAGCTATCATCACTTGGCATACCCGGTGAAATTGTACTTGGGAATGTATTGACAAATGAACGTCGGTTGGTGATGTATACACCAATGCATTGGTTGGGAAAATGGTCACTTAGAATTCAGCAGTATAATTCAGAGAGCTGACCAAACCAAAACCGCCCTGTATATGGGGCGGTTATCTTTCTGCTATAAAAATATATTGCGCGATTTATATAATGGAATCGTTAGAAAATACGGACTCTATGGATTTTTTAATGTCATTTAGCCGTACTGGTTTCGTTAAAATATCCACGTCTTTGATTGGACTTTCACTGGTGTATGCACTAATGAATATAAACGGTGTGTTTTTGTTTGGGCCGTCATTCTCTTTTACCTGTCTATATAGATCATCACCAGTAATGATGGGCATCTGAAGATCACTCAAAACAAGGTCAAATGATTTCCGATATAACTTTTCTAATGCTCTCTCTGGAGACGTTGTATACTCAACTGAAAAATCATGCTGAAGAATTGATACTAAGGACTCGCATGCCATCTCATTATCATCAATAATTAAGATGCTGATACCTTTAGCTGAGAACGGTTTGTCATCGATGTCGGTAATAACATCAATCTCAGCAGGTGTGGACAGATCTATTGGTAATGAAACGGTAAATACAGTTCCTTTACCAATGTCACTTTTCACATTAATAGTCCCGTTCATGGCCTTAACAACACCATGAACGATAGCCAATCCCATTCCAAAACCGGGTACTTTGTTGTCGTTTCCAACTCGGATAAACGGTGAGAATATGGCGTCAATTTTATCTTTAGGAATTCCTTGCCCCGTATCTTCGACCCTGATGACCAGTTTAGACTTTTCCTGTACAACCGCATTTACCTGCACGCTACCATGCTCTGTATATTTTATGGCATTGGTAACGATGTTTTCAATAATTTGCATAACCCTGGATGGGTCGCTTTTTATGTACGTGTCAGAGGTGTCCCCTACGTTAACAGTGACGGTACTTTTGTTTAATAGTGAAATGCTTTGCTCAACAGTATCATGAACAATTTTACGCAAGTTGAATGTCGCTGTCTTAATTTCGACATTGCCATTGTCAACCTTGGCAAATTCCGCAAGATCTTTCATTTGACGTTCCATTTTCATGGCGGCATTTTCCAATCGTTCAAAGTGATTGAATGCTGCTCCGTCTTTTGCTTGCAAGCTAAACTTCTGGATAATAACCTCTACCGAGGAAATTATTGCCTGGAGTGAGGTTCTCAATTCATGCCCCAACACACCAAGGAAAGCGTTTTTGTTATTGAATGATTTCTTTTCTGATTCCAGTTGATTATTAATGGACTTTACTTGCCGGTATGAAATGAAAAGCATCAATAAAAACAAAAAATACAGTGTCGCAATAGGAAACTTCATCGAGTTACCTTTGTCGATGTAGTCCTGCTGAATAATGTTTCTTTGTCTGACTTCTGCATGGTCAGAAATAACCACTAGATTTTTATTATCTTGCCCAATTAATTCTATGCTTTTAAGTATGATCGAGTAATCAGGTTCTGTTTTATTTAATTCAACGTCGATCTTTTCCAGGTTAGCATTTATTTGCTCTACAGTTTTAGCATAACCCGCTTCTTCATATAAGTATCTGGTCGACACACTTTTATGTAACAGCACATTAGAACTCGAGAACAGAAGGTCAAGTTCGGTTTGTAACTCCTCTTTATCATTGTTACCCAATCGCAGTTGACGCTCAATTTTTGCATTAAATCCTGCCAGCCTGATTGTAAATTTAGCAATCGCCCATGCGTAATTTTCTTGAGGACCTGCAGAGTTCATATTATGACTTGTGGAGAAATACTGTTCATACATCCACACAAAACCACCGGTTAGAATCAGAAAACCGACGAAATACTGGATCAGGATCCGCTTTAGTTTCATTTATCTATTACCGTTATGCTGGCCACTTGCCAAATGTGACGGGCCTGATATGTTGGGCTATTGAGCTGATCATAAAATTGATCTAAAGGGTAAATGACGAAGTACGGACCAAAGTTTCTCAGTCTCAGTGGATTTTCGTCCATTTTATTTGCCAATAAGATATCGTATTTCTCTACGTCAGAAAAGGGGATGTCGATCCAATAGTCATTCAGCGCCCTCATTCTCAACGTTTTTCCACGGGCACCGACAAGTGTTATTAACTCCTTGAATTTTACCCCTTCAAAATCCACCACGTGTCCAGGCTCAGTCCAGGATGTTGTAGTTTTTATATGGGACTTTTTAAGTTTATTAAAATTATCAGCAGTTAACAGATAACCGTCATTATGATTTTTATTTGCAATGTCACCATCTATATAGAGATCGCCTATCTTTGCAAAGGACGATGCTGAATAAAGCACGGCAATAATGAATAATATCGATAGCGATTTTAATTTATGCATAATAAACCTCAAATTCTTTACATATTGAATTAATTAAATTGACATCTTCACTATTATGGATCCCTACTGTTTTATCATTTCCGATATAAACAGACTCACAATGAGTATAGTATATACTACGAAATTCGGGCTTCACTGTGGTAAATATACACGTGGTTGGTATGTCAAAACCAGCACCAATATGTAAGGCTGCGGAGTCACATGTATAGAGATGCCTGGCATGCTTTATTATGGATGCGAATCGAGAGGTGCTCGTTGATAGCTCAGAAATGTTAGTATAATTTTCATGGTGAACATCACTAAACCCAAAGACTTTAACCTTAAACTTATCGCTTAATTCAGATATTATTTTTTTATGATACTGTTGCGGTATGCTTCTTATTTTTGTACTTGCGTGAGGGCAGAAGAGTACATAGTCACCCAGGTTGATGTCATTAAGAGGGGCATTTTTTAACCATGAGTTGCTTTTTATCTCAATCGGAGTGAAATTACGTTCGAGACCAAGGTTCCTTAAAAAGAAATCGTGCATTTCCCACTTATTAAAATCTTCCCAATACAGTTGATTTCCTATGTCTATTATTAGTTCTGCCTCCGCTGCTTTGGAAATATCAAATGGCATGAAATGGATTTCAGTTATTATATTTTCTGTGAGTGTGTAGATTTCATTAACGTAATTTGGACAGCTCTCTGGTCGAATGACTTTGATGACTATGTTTGGATTTATTTTTTTTATTGCATGTAGTGCAGATATACCGACTACAGAATCACCCAGCGTCACCCCCAATCCGTTGATGATAGTCAGGCTTTTTACATTTGAATAGTCTACCGATATTTTATTGATCGCGTTATTATGAACTATAGCGTTACTCAATGGAGATATGTTACCACCAGGTGAACTTTTACTTACCCCATAGGGTGAAACAATGTATCTCCCATCAAGTAAGAGACTGCCTGCATATGTTAATAAACTATTATTCATAATAATTCACTTGGGGAAGTGTTTATCTACTAGTGATTTGATTACACTGGCTTTGATCGGCTTTTCATAGGGTCCAGTGATGTCATAATCATTTATTGCACTTGCTATTTCTCTGTCAACGATTCCGGATAGCTGTCCGGTAAGAACCAGAATCATAGCATTTTTATTTTCTGACTTTCTGATTTCTT
Source organism: Serratia plymuthica (assembly GCF_018336935.1). Classification (NCBI taxonomy): domain Bacteria; kingdom Pseudomonadati; phylum Pseudomonadota; class Gammaproteobacteria; order Enterobacterales; family Yersiniaceae; genus Serratia; species Serratia plymuthica. Next base: position 133,891 of record NZ_CP068771.1, read on the forward strand.
TGATTGTGTTAAAAACAGTTTTCGTGCCAACAACCCAGTCCAGAATATAAGCGTCATAAGGACTACGCTTCAGGCTATCTTCCAGGGATTCAATGTCATAGTAAGGATCGACAATGTATTCATCATTACCTATAATTTCCAGAAGACTATCCACAATATTCTTTTCGTCATCAAGAATTGCAATGCGATGTTTTTTTATATTTTGCTTTTGTGGATAGAACTGAATCATTTCAATATTACGCTTGGAATCAAATAATACGTCATCTTTGATGTCGTCAGTGTGGAACACAACCCACTCGTCGTTTATTTTTAAAGCGGAGTACTCCGTTGGGAAATTTGAATTAATTTCTGTTAAATAGATTTTGCATTTAACATTTGTCTTTCCATTGTTCCAGATCGCGTTATGTACTTCATTTACTGAATAACTATATATGTCGAAGAATTCACTCATCTTCATATCGATAGAGTCAATCACTCTGATCAGTTGAGATACCTCCCAGTTAGAGGCCCCTGTCATCTTCTTCTGTGCTGCGGCTGTTGTGATATCCAGTACACGGCTTGTATGGCTGATATGCTTCTGCTTTGGAATACCCTTTATCGCCATTGCTTTGGCTATGACTTCCCCCAGGGCAGTCTTATTGTTGTCTTCCATCTCCCACCTTTGCCAAATTCAGTTTAAAAAACAGTCATTATTTTACACTCAAAGTTGTGTTTTTCAATGAAAAGAGCGTTTTAAGATGTCGCATTATGATTTGTGTTATCGTAAAAGTATCATTTGTGTTGACTTTGTCTCGCTGAAGTTGCTAAATATGCCCCTGAGTGTGGAGGCCTGCGATGCCGAACTGAAGCTTCTAAGCGTTATGCTTATCTCCTTTCGGAATGAGCATAACGCTCAGGTGATGCTATAGCGCACAACACCAGAGAAAGAGCCAACTCAATGTTGGGGGGTTACTCCATACATTGAGGATGGATGCGCAATAACAGTGAGGGTGGGTTTTCACACGTGAACGAATTTTGTGAATTGCCAAAACACCCCGTAATAAAATCACCTGAACTTTGTAGTATTTGGCACCAGGGAAACCTGATAAAAATCAAAATATTTAGCTTTGGCATCAACTCTTAACATATTGATATTGCCTATTATATTTCTTTGACAGACTCCAGCAATGCGGGGTTGATGACTTACGATCAACCTGAAAGCGGCTAATCACAGGAAACCTTTTCAACTCGGAAAAGGTTTTTCTGTGGTGATTGCCGTACTGACCTGCGCAGCATAAGCGTCGGTCAAGATTTACGGAGTTCTGCTGATGTCTTATTGTGATACACCTGAACAGGCCGCCATCATCGGTTGGTCTGGAACCAAACTGGTGGTCAGGGCTTTTTCCGGTACGGGCAAAACATCAACCCTGGTGCGCTTTGCTCTGGCCAATCCTGACATCAAGATGCTTTATCTCGCCTATAGCCGAGCCGTCAGGGATGAAGCGGTTCAGAAATTCCCGTTTAATGTTGTGTGCATGACCTCACATCAGTTGGCCTGGCCAAATTTCGGCCGGCATTACGAGAAGCGGTTAACGGGGAATCTGCGGATCACTGACGTCGCCCGTCAACTCAATACCCGTCACTGGCCGCTGGCCAGAACGGCGATCACCACCTTCAGTGCCTTTCTGTGTAGTGCCGACAACGAATTTGGGGTGCAACATCTGCCTGATGAAGAGGCTCGCAGCGGACTCTCTGCAGAGAAAATCCTGACCGCAGCGAAACAGCTCTGGCGCGAATCTGTGCGCCAGGACGGCACGTTTCCTGTCACGCACGATGTCTATCTCAAGCTGTACCAACTCTCTCAACCAGACCTCTCGAAGCGCTGGCAGACGCTGCTGTTTGATGAGGCTCAGGATGCAAATCCGGTCACACAGAGCCTGGTGCTGTCGCAGCGCTGTAGCGTGGTGTTGGTCGGTGACCGTCATCAGCAAATTTATCGGTTCCGTGGCGCCGAGAATGCACTTGATGCACCGGCCCTGGTTGATGCGGAACAGTTGAACCTGACCCACAGCTTCCGGTTTGGACCTGCGGTGGCCAGAGTGGCCAACATGCTGCTGGCCCGCCAGGGCGAAACTCTGCCTGTTATCGGTGATGGTGGGGAGGACTGTGTGGTGTCATGTCTTACTGAGGAAACGCAAGCCCAGCATGTCACGGTGTTAAGCCGTACCGTTGCCGGCGTGATTGGCACAGCACTTGACGCCAGTCTGGCCGGCAAAAAGGTGTTCTGGATCGGTGACATTACCGGCTACAAGACCGAGGAGCTGGAGGACCTATACTGGTTTTCTGCCGATATGCCTGAACGTATGCGCTCGCCGACTTTGTCGCGAGCCTACCGTGATTTTGATGAATACGAGTCGGTAGCAAAAGCCAGCAAAGACCCGGAGATGAACCAGGAACTACGGCTTCTTGATCAGTATTTCCCGTTGCCGCAGAAGCTGCAGGTGATGCGTGAGTATGCGGTCACCGACGAGGCCAAGGCTCAGGTTACTGTCTCTACAGCACACCGCAGTAAAGGTCTGGAGTGGCCGGTAGTCGTCCTGAATGAAGACTTTATTGATATCACCGATCCGCTGTTGCCTGAGGATGAACGTACCGATGAGACCAATTTGCTGTACGTGGCTGTCACCCGCGCGCGGAAAACCCTGGTCACGAACGCGTTGCTGCAGGCGCTTCTCGACGACGAAGCTGTGGATGGCAGAGAAGGGGGCACGGCAGCATGCTGAAGGCCATCAAGGCGCTGCTGGTCGGCACCCCAGAAGTGCCGGCCAGGAGCAACGCCTCATCACCTGCGGGGCCGGCGGGGTATTTTATGCCGCAGTCCGCCACGCAGCTGCTGAACATGCCGGCCCGTAAACAGTGCCTTCAGCAGCTGTGGGAGAACAGTGCACTGCCAAAGGATTTGTACGAGCAGTTCTACCTGCAACCACTTCACAAGCTGGTCACGCTGATGCAGGTGTTGCCGGCAGCGCCGCAGGGTGAGTATGTCAGGGAAGGGGGGTTAGTTGATGTTACCCTGCAGACGACGACCTATGCGGTGCGTCTGGCCAAAGGGCACATGCTGCCACCAGGCGCACCGCCCGAAGAGCAATCAGCCCAGAATGTGCAGTGGAATGTCGTGGTGTTTTACGCTGCGCTTTGGCATTACCTGCCACTGTTGAGCCAGCTTCATGGCGAGTTCCAAAGTGGCCGTGCCTGGTTACCTGGTCTGACGGTGCCGAGCGAACCCTACCGTTTTCGCCTCAGGGCAACTCCGTCAGCCCCGACATTGGCATCAAGTCAAAGTGCAATGATTGCTGCACGGCTGTTGCCTGCAGAGGTCATCGATTGGCTATCAACATTGCCGGCGGCTACACATTCGTTGATGGCGATCGCTTCCCGACAACCCAGCGCATTATCTGTGATAGACGACATTATCCTGGACGCGGCCAAGCTGGCGCGCGGTGATGGTTTGTTCGTATCGTCTTCGCCGGTATCTATCTCCGACACATTGACCGTAGCCTTACCGTCGGTGGCACCGCCTACTGAAAATATCACCTCTTCAGTACCCGCTGTTGATTTGCAAAGTGCAGTCAGCAGCACCAATACACCGCTCGTTGAGGAGCCGTTGCAGGCGGAGACATTAAATCAGCCCGAAGAGACAGAGGCGGCGGAATTACTGAGCTCTGCTCTGGATGCACCGGTTAACGATAAGCCTTTAGCTGAGATGGTCCTAGCGTCTGAAGCGGTGGTTGGCGTTGAGGAGGATATGCAGGCTCTGTTGTCATTAATGGCGGTTGAGGTGTCAGCACCGACTTGCCAGGTTAGCCAGGAAGAGGGAGACGCCCCTCAGAAAGAGAGCCCTATCCCTGAAAATAACCAGGAGCCGGTACATGACATACCTACTGTAATTGAAGATAACTGTGATTCGCCAGACGTAATCGAACCTTTTTTATCGGAGAGTATCGATACAAGGGCTATTTCAGAGCCTCAGTATTCATCAAAGAAGCCACAGTTAGAAGAGAATAACGCGGAAGGTAATTTGATTGCAGGAAATAATATTGGGGATTCTTTCCTGCAGTGGTTGAGCCTCGGAGTAAAGAAAGGGGGTATATCAATTAATACTATAGATTCCAGAGCACATATTGTCAGTGGCTTCGTATTTCTCTGTGTGCCAGATATTTTTCATCTGTATATCAAAGAAAATGATTTGGAGCGTACTGACCGAAACTCTATCCAAAAGGCGTTTGAAAAACTGGGAAGACATCGGATCCGTAAGGGGCAGCGATTCTTTATTGGCCATCTTTATGAAAAGCCAGAGGGGATGGGTTCATACCGTCGCATCAATGGTTACCTGATTAAGGCAAATAGTTTATATGGCGGAACAAGAGTACCCGAGGACAGCCAGTTACTCGTGATCCCGTAGTCGTTTGATGCAAGGATAATCTCATAAAATGTTGGGTAAAACTGACGAATTCTGAGTGGATAAATAAACTAATTCGAGGTTATGAAATGAAAAGCGAAGAAAAGATGCACGATGAGTGGGAGTTTCTGCTCGAGGAGTATTTTTTTACCAAGCAACTTCGTTCAGCAACGGAATGGAGTTATAGGAAAGTAGTCCTAACGTTTACGCGTTTTATTGGCGGAACTATAACACCCGCCATGGTGACGCAAAGGGATGTGTTGCTTTGGCGCCGGCATCTGTTAAAGGAGAAAAACCTTTCGGTGCATACCTGGAACAATAAGGTGGCCCACTTGCGGGCAATATTTAATCTGGGTATTAAAAAAACTTTGATTCAGCACACTGAGAATCCTTTTAATGGAACGGTTGTACGGTCTGACACTAAGAAAAAACGAATATTGACGAAGTCTCAATTGACCCGTCTTTATCTCGTGATGCAACAGTATGAACAAAGGGAGAAAGAGAGAAAACCAGTCAAGGGTGGAAGGTGCGCACTTTATCCAACCTGGTTCTGGATGACGGTATTAGACACATTTCGATATACCGGTATGCGTAACAATCAGATGATCCACATCAGACTGAGAGATGTGAACCTTGAGCAAGGCTGGATCGAGCTCCGCCTTGAAGGTAGCAAAACCCATCGGGAGTGGAAAGTGCCGGTAGTTCGTCAACTAAGAGAGCGAATAAAGCTACTCATTATGCGTGCAACAGAGCGAGGCGCTGGCCAGCATGACCTGCTCTTTGATGTCAAACGATTCACCAGCCCACGTCATGCTCATTACATCTATGACGAGAAAAATGTTCTGCAGTCGTTCCGTAGTTTTTATCGTCGGTTGTCCAGGGAAAGTGGCTTCGATATTTCCTCACACCGTTTCCGTCACACGCTTGCTACGGAACTGATGAAATCCCCGGACAGAAATCTAAAACTGGTGAAAGATCTGCTGGGTCACCGTAACGTCAGCACAACAATGGAATACATCGAATTGGATATGGAAGTGGCAGGGAAAGCACTTGAACAGGAGCTTGTTTTACATACGGATATCACTGCGACGAGAAGCTTACAAAGCTTGACACAGGCATGATTTGCTGTGATTATCACCAGTTATCGAGAAAAGGACGCCTGTGCTGTAACACAGGCATCCTTCTTGAGGAATTCAACTTACAACGTCGTAGTGGTAAAGGGTTGCTTAACCACCTATTTGACAAGTCGATTCCGTATTAACCACCCGTTAAAGTTCTCATCCTTTAACCAATGTGCATTGATGCAGAATTAGTGGTGCCCGGACTCGGAATCGAACCAAGGACACGGGGATTTTCAATCCCCTGCTCTACCGACTGAGCTATCCGGGCAACGCGCAGCATTAAACCGTATTGGGCGGGGGCCGTCAACGGCTTTATGCGTGAAATACCTGAAAAAGCATTCGGTTGCTGACTTTTCAGGCAGGGAGCGCAAAAGTACGCCCGTTTTGGTGGCGAAAGTGCCTCGGCAGCCCGGCTTTCCGCCGTTCAATCAGCCTAATGCGCCGTTCCTGCGGCACTGCGCTACCTGCAAGATATCTTCCGCCAGCCGTTTGGCGACGGATACATCCTGGAGCTGGCGTTTTACCAGCAGTTTGCTCAGACAACCTTCCTGAATCAGCTCCATTTGCTGCGCCACCATATCGGCGTCGTCGGCGTCCATTTGGCGCAACAGGTCGCGGGTCAGCTCCAGCGATGTCAGCTTCTGCTGCTCCGCCAATTGGTGTATCGGGTGATCCGTTTCCGGGAAGAAGCTGCAGGCGGCGATAAACAGGCAACCGGGATAGCGATCGTGCTGCACGTATTCCGCCAGCACGTCATAGCGCGCCAGCAGCTTTTGCTGCGGGCTCAGGTTTTCGTCCAGCAGCAGTTGGCGGCGCCAGGTATCGATTTGCTGGCCGTGGTAGCGCAGGCTGTCGTACAGCAGCGCCTCGCGGTCCGGCCAAAAGCGTTTGAGATCGCCGGGCTGCACCTCAAGTTTTTCCGCCAGCATTTCCAACGTGGTGGTCGCCAGGCCCTGTTGTTCCAACAGCCCCAGTGCGGTATCAAGAACGTGTTCACGTTGCACTTGTGCTTCCTCCAAATTCGATTCCGAACTTCAGTGTTATTTATTGCACCGCTTTCTGCAAATGCGCGTTAAACGCCGGCGCATCCATAAATCCGGTTACCCGCTGGGCCGTCAGCTCTTGGCCTGCACCGTTAAAGAACAGAATGGTCGGCAGCCCAAGGACCTTCAGGTGATTGAGCAACGCCGCCTGTTCGGCGTCGTTGGCGGTGACGTCCGCCTGTAGTAATACCACGTTAGCCAGCTTAGCCTGAACCGCCGCGTTGCTGAAAGTATATTTCTCGAACTCCTTGCAGGCGACGCACCAGTCGGCGTACAGATCCAGCATCACCGGTTTCCCCTGTGCCTGCTGCAGCGCCAGATTGAGTTGTTCCACGCTATCAATCCGCGTGAAGTTCAGGTGCGGCAGGTTGGCCTGCTGCGCGCTGGTGGCGCCGAAGGCCCAGTCTTGCAGCGGCTTTGCGGCTATCACCGCTGCCGCCAGCAGCAGCAGCTGTAATGCGCGCGCCCAGCCGCGTGAGGTTTTCAGACTCAGGGCGAAGGCCCAGCCGAAGAACGCCAGACCCAGCAGGCTCCACATCCGCAGCCCCCACAGGTCGCCGAGCACCCGCTCCAACAGGAATACCGGCAGCGCCAGGATCACGAAGCCGAAGGCTTCTTTTACATACTGCATCCACGGCCCGCTGCGGGGCAGCAGGCGGTTGCCGAACAGGGTTGCCAGCACCAGCGGGATGCCCATCCCCAACGCGTAGAGATACAAAGTGCCGCCGCCGGCCCACATATTGCCGCTCTGGGCGATGTAAAGCAGGATGGCGCTGAGCGGCGCGGTGGTGCAGGGCGAACAAATTAATCCGGCCAGCGCGCCCATCAGGAACACGCCGGGCAGCGAGCCGCCTTTTTGGGTATTGCTCCAGCCCGCCAGCCGCGTTTGCAGCGAAGAAGGGAGCTGCAGCGAATACAGGCCAAACATCGACAGCGCCAGCGCGATAAACAACACCGACAGGCCGATCAACACGTACGGATGCTGCAACGCCGCCTGGAACTGCAGCCCGGCGGCCGCGACGACCAGGCCAAGCAGGGTATAGGTGAGTGCCATGCCCTGTACGTAAACCACCGCCAGCGCCAGGATGCGCCCGCTGCTGTGCGGCTTTTCGCGGCCCAGAATGATGCCCGAAATCAGCGGGTACATCGGCAGCACGCAGGGAGTGAAGGCAATGCCGATACCGATCAACAGGGCCCAAAGCGGCGAAAACGGCAGGCTGGCCGGCGCGGGTTCCGTTGGCGCGTCAACGGGCGGTGCGGCGGCGCTCACCGCATCCAGCGGGATCACCCGCGTTTCAGGCGGGTAGCAGAAACCGGCCTCCGCGCAGCCCTGATAGGTTACGCTCAGGCTGGCGCCGGTGGCCGCCTGTTGCAGTGGAATTTTCAACGCGAGTTGTTGCTTGAAAATAGCGACGTCACCGAAGAATTCATCCTTGTGGCTCAGTCCTTCGGGCAACGTAAAGGTGCCTAGCGTTGCCTGCTGCGGTACCAGCTTGATCTGCTGACGATAGAGGTAGTAACCGGGGCGGATTTGCCAGTTCAGGGCCAACTGGTGATTCTGTTGTTTAAAGTCAAAGGCGAATGCCTGATCGACAGGCACGAACTGGCTGCCGCCGCTTTGGCCGAACAAGGAGGCCTGAGCCGCCTGCGGCAAAAAAAACAGGCTGCAGAGCAGGAATATTACTTTAATGAGGCGTTGATCCATAACAGGTAGTCTTTATCTCCAGCCATCACCGGCAGCACCAACAGCTCGGGCGTTTGATACGGGTGATGTTGTTTCAGGGTATTGAGCAGGGCGTCTTGATGGCGGCGGTCGCTTTTGAACAACATCTGCACTTCGTATTCCTGTTCCAGTTTCCCTTCCCAGTAATAGAGCGATGTCGCGCCGGGCAGCAGCGTGGCGCAGGCTGCCAGCTTTTCCCCCAAAACCCGGGCCGCCAGGTCTTGCGCGGTAGCCTCATCGGGTGCAGTGCAGAGTATGACGACAGCTTCGCAATCAGACATTTTCAGCCCTCTCATCCAGATTATCAGTAGGCACTATACCCTGAAGGCGAGTTGGCTAGAAGGCGAGTTTATCGCCAGTGAGGCGAGGTTCGGGAGAGAACCGGGGCCGCAGCCCCGGTAAAAACATTACAACATCACGCTGCCCAGCAGGAAGCCGAACAGCACCGACAATACCACCCCGATGGTGCCGGGGATAAAGAACGGGTGGTTAAACACGAAACGCCCGATGCGCGTGGTGCCGGTATCGTCCATCTGCACCGCCGCGACCAGTGTCGGGTAGGTCGGCAGAATGAACAGGCCGGAAACGGCGGCGAAGGACGCGATGGCGGTCAGCGGCGAGACGTTCAGCGCCAGCGCCATCGGCATCAGCGCCTTGGCGGTGGCGGCCTGCGAGTACAGCAGCGCCGAACAGAAGAAGAAAATCACCGCCAGCAGCCACGGATGGGATTGAATGACTGCGCCTGCGGTCTCTTTGATCCAGTCGATGTTGGCCTGCACGAAGGTATCGCCCAACCAGGCCACGCCCAGAATACAGATACAGGCGCTCATGCCGGCTTTGAAAGTACTGGAGTTGAGCACCATATCGGTGTCGACCCGGCACAGCAGGGTGGTCAGGGTAGCGACGCTCAGCATGATGATCAAAATGGCATTGGTGGTGTTCATCAAGGGTTTTGCCACCAACCCAAGGCCCGGGCTGTTGATGATGGCGTAGGCCACCACGCAGACCACGCCCAGCAGGAACAGCAGCACCGAGGCTTTGGCGCGCGGTTTGATGTCTATCGCCTTGTTGCCGCGCAGGGTGATCAGGCCTTCTTCCAGGCGTTTCAGGTAAACCGGATCGTCAGACAGTTTGGAGTCAAACAGCCAGGACACCAGCAGCGACATCAACAGCACGGCGCAGAAGGTGGACGGCATCACCACCATCAGCATGTGCAGATAACTGACGCCGTGACCTTCCATCACTGAAGACATGTACACCACGGCGGCGGAGATCGGCGAGGCGGTGATGGCAATCTGCGCCGCCACTACGGCGGTAGACAGCGGTCGGCAAGGCTTGATGCCCTGTTCTTTCGCCACTTCGGCGATGACCGGCAGTGCGGAGAGCGAGATATTGCCGGTGCCGGCGAAGATAGTCAGGAAATAGGTGACGATCGGCGCCAGAATCGTGATGTGTTTAGGGTTCTTGCGCAGCAGTTTTTCCGTTTGCTGAACCAGATAATCCATACCGCCGGCCACCTGCATGGCCGAGATCGCGGCAATCACCGCCATGATGATGGAAATAACGTCGAAGGGGATGCTGCCCGGCTTAACGCCAATCAACGCGAGGACCAAAACCCCCAATCCGCCTGCAAATCCGATGCCGATACCGCCCAATCTGGCCCCTAAAAAAATGGCCAGCAGAACGATAACCAATTCTACGGCTAACATAGTGTCTACTCCTTAAAATAAGATATCCCCGTCATCCTTGAAACTGCATCGGTGTTGGCTGCGAGCACTCACCCCAGTCACTTACTTGAGTAAGCTCCTGGGGACTTGCGCTCTTGCCGCCTTGATGCAGCCCCAATGATTTGGGGTATAAATTGAAAAAAAAACGTTAAAATTTTGTGGGCGCCGGAAAGTAAAAAGGCACGCTATCCAGAGGATTTAGCGTGCCTTTTTAGGGCTACCGGGTGTATCTGTTATTGTTCATTTTCATCCGTATAGCGTTTGGCTTTATAGGCCGGGTGCATCAGGTTCTCCACGGAGAAGATGTCATCCAGCTCGGCTTCGGTCAGCAGGCCGCGTTCCAGCACCACTTCGCGCACGCTCTTGCCGGTTTCGGCGCAGATCTTCCCGACGATGTCACCGTTGTGGTGGCCAATGAACGGGTTCAGATAGGTGACGATACCGATAGAGTTGAACACGTAGTGTTCGCACACTTCTTTGTTCGCGGTAATGCCGTTGATGCATTTTTCCAGCAGGTTATAGCAGGCGTTGGTCAGGATATGGATTGACTCAAACATCGCCTGGCCAATCACCGGCTCCATCACGTTCAACTGCAGCTGGCCCGCTTCGGCGGCCATGGTAACGCAAGTGTCGTTGCCAATCACCTTGAAACACACTTGATTGACCACTTCCGGTATCACCGGGTTCACCTTGGCCGGCATGATGGAGGAGCCCGCCTGCAGTTCCGGCAGGTTGATTTCGTTCAGGCCGGCGCGCGGGCCTGAAGATAGCAGGCGCAGGTCGTTACAAATCTTGGACAGTTTCACCGCCAGACGTTTCAATGCGCTGTGCACCATCACGTAGGCGCCGCAATCGGAGGTGGCTTCGATCAGGTCTTCGGCCGGCAATACCGGCAGGTTGCTGACTTCCGCCAGTTTTTGTACCGCCAGGTGCTGGTAGCCTTCCGGCGTGTTCAGCGCAGTACCAATCGCCGTGGCGCCCAGGTTCACTTCCAGCAGCAGTTCTGCCGTGCGATGCAGGTTACGGGTTTCTTCTTTCAGCAGCACGCTGAACGCATGGAATTCCTGCCCCAGGGTCATAGGTACGGCATCCTGCAACTGGGTGCGGCCCATTTTCAGAATGGTTTCGAACTCTTTCGCTTTGCGATCAAAGCCTTCACGCAGCTGGTTGATGGCGTCGATCAGTTTCTGGTTGGAGGCGTACACCGCGATGCGGAAACCGGTAGGGTAGGCGTCGTTGGTCGACTGGCATTTATTAAGGTGATCGTTAGGGTTCAGGTATTGATATTCGCCTTTCTGATGGCCCATCAGTTCCAGACCGATATTCGCCAGCACTTCGTTGGTATTCATGTTCAGCGAGGTACCCGCGCCGCCCTGGAACACGTCGACCGGGAACTGGTCCATGCATTTGCCTTTATCCAACACTTCGTCACAGGCCTGGATGATGACATCGGCGATGTTACGCGGAATGGTTTTCAGCTCTTTATTTGCCAGCGCTGCGGCTTTTTTTACCATCACCATGCCACGGACAAACTCGGGCACATCGCTGATTTTGCTGTTGCTGATATAGAAGTTTTCAATCGCACGCAGGGTATGAACACCGTAATAGGCTTCTGCGGGGACTTCACGTGTTCCTAACAGGTCTTCTTCGATACGAATGTTGTTTGACATGAGAACCTTCTTTAGTTGCTGCCGAAGTTATTATTTGTCTGATAACCAAATCATGTTGCCGAAGGCTTCAGGCGCGAAACGATTAACCATGGCGCCTGTAGCTGCCCAGATCATATGCTGGTTAGTAATAAATGACTGAATCCAGATCACCTTCTGAGCCTTCTGGAATCACGCTTTTCCCGTTCTGTGATCTCATTCACGTTTGTTAACTTTAGCAATAAAAAAAGGCCTTTGGTTGAAATGGCGGCGGGATGACCCCATTGTAATGATGTCGGCCGTTTACCGGCCCCTCTTTTCGCGTTGCCGCCACCGTGCGGGAACGCGCCGCTACCTATAGGAGAACCAGGTGCGCTGGTTACCGTTACTGCTGATATTTCTGTTGGCTTACATCGAAATATCTCTCTTTATCAAGGTCGCCGCCGTATTGGGCGTGGCGATAACTCTGCTGCTGGTGGTGTTCACCTCTTGCGTCGGCATTTCGCTGGTGCGCAACCAGGGCATGAAAACCTTCGTGCAAATGCAACAGAAATTGGCCGCAGGTGAGAGCCCGGCGGCGGAAATGGTGAAAAGCGTATCGCTGGTGCTGGCGGGCTTCCTGCTGTTGGTTCCGGGGTTCTTCACCGACTTCCTCGGCCTGTTGCTGCTGCTGCCGCCGGTGCAGAAATCGCTGACGCTGAAACTGATGCCACACCTTTCGGTTTATCGTCCCGGCGGTTGGAGCCAGGGCGGCGATGCCGCCAACGGCAACACCTTCGATGGCGAATTTCAACGTAAGGACGACGATCGTTATACGTTGGGAAACCAGCCGGACGATCATGACAAGCGTAACGATCGTTGAGAAAACGCGGCCCCGGCCGCGTTTTTCACATTTGTCCCCTCTGGATTGCCGTCAAAAGCGAAAATTTTTTTGGCCGGGCCCTTGAAGGGGGATGGAATGCCCCCATCTCAAATCCCACGAGGCCGGTAATAACAATCCGGTGACAACCCTAAGTCTGATAGAAACCTTCTTACAGGAGAGCGTTCAATGAGTATTCGTCCATTGCATGACCGCGTTATCGTCAAGCGCAAAGAAGTTGAATCAAAATCTGCTGGCGGCATCGTTCTGACTGGCTCTGCAGCGGGTAAATCTACTCGTGGTGAAGTTGTGGCAGTGGGTAAAGGGCGTGTTCTGGAAAGCGGCAACATCCAGCCGCTGGATGTGAAAGTTGGCGATATCGTGATTTTCAACGACGGCTACGGCGTGAAAGCAGAGAAGATCGACAATGAAGAAGTGTTGATCATGTCCGAAAGCGACATTCTGGCAATTGTTGAAGCGTAATTACGCTTTATCTTCTGAACTGAACGAAACGAGTTGAAGGGAAATACCAATGGCAGCTAAAGACGTAAAATTCGGCAATGACGCTCGCGTGAAAATGCTCCGCGGCGTGAATGTTCTCGCTGATGCAGTAAAAGTGACCCTGGGCCCGAAAGGCCGTAACGTAGTGCTGGATAAATCCTTCGGCGCTCCTACCATCACTAAAGATGGCGTATCCGTTGCCCGTGAAATCGAACTGGAAGACAAGTTTGAAAACATGGGTGCGCAGATGGTGAAAGAAGTGGCCTCCAAAGCGAACGACGCTGCGGGCGACGGCACCACCACTGCAACCGTACTGGCTCAATCTATCATCACCGAAGGCCTGAAAGCAGTCGCCGCCGGCATGAACCCGATGGATCTGAAGCGCGGTATCGACAAGGCTGTTGTCGCAGCCGTTGAAGAGCTGAAAAAACTGTCCGTACCTTGCTCTGACTCCAAAGCTATCGCTCAGGTAGGCACCATCTCTGCAAACTCCGACGAAACCGTGGGTAAACTGATTGCAGAAGCCATGGAGAAAGTGGGCAAAGAAGGCGTTATCACCGTTGAAGAAGGCACTGGCCTGCAAGACGAGCTGGACGTTGTTGAAGGTATGCAGTTCGACCGCGGTTACCTGTCTCCGTACTTCATCAACAAACCGGAAACCGGCTCTATCGAACTGGAAAGCCCGTTCATCCTGCTGGCTGACAAAAAAATCTCCAACATCCGCGAAATGCTGCCAGTACTGGAAGCCGTGGCGAAAGCCGGCAAACCACTGCTGATCATCGCTGAAGACGTTGAAGGCGAAGCCCTGGCGACTCTGGTGGTCAACACCATGCGCGGCATCGTGAAAGTGGCTGCGGTTAAAGCACCTGGTTTCGGCGACCGTCGTAAAGCCATGCTGCAGGATATCGCTACCCTGACTGGCGGTACCGTGATCTCTGAAGAGATCGGCCTGGAGCTGGAAAAAGCGACTCTGGAAGACCTGGGTACTGCCAAACGTATCGTTATCAACAAAGACACCACTATCATCATCGATGGCAATGGTGAAGAACCTGCGATCCAGGGCCGTGTGTCCCAGATTCGTCAGCAGATCGAAGAAGCAACTTCTGATTACGACCGTGAAAAACTGCAAGAGCGCGTAGCTAAACTGGCTGGCGGCGTTGCGGTTATCAAAGTCGGTGCCGCTACCGAAGTTGAAATGAAAGAGAAGAAAGCGCGCGTTGAAGATGCTCTGCACGCAACCCGTGCTGCGGTAGAAGAAGGCGTAGTTGCCGGCGGTGGTGTTGCGCTGATTCGCGCAGCGTCCAAACTGAGCGAACTGCGTGGCGTGAACGAAGATCAGAACGTGGGTATCAAAGTTGCGCTGCGCGCAATGGAATCGCCACTGCGTCAGATCGTTCTGAACTGCGGCGAAGAGCCATCTGTTGTTGCCAACACCGTGAAAGCGGGCGAAGGTAACTACGGTTACAACGCAGCAACTGAAGAATACGGCGACATGATCGCGATGGGTATCCTGGATCCAACCAAAGTAACCCGTTCTGCTCTGCAGTACGCGGCTTCTGTGGCTGGCCTGATGATCACCACCGAGTGCATGGTGACTGACCTGCCGAAAAGCGATGCGCCTGATTTAGGCGGTGCTGGCGGTATGGGCGGCATGGGTGGCATGGGCGGCATGATGTAATCATCCCCCACACTGTCTGTGTGCTGAGAACCCCGGCCAATTGGCCGGGGTTTTTTTATTCTGTGCTCTTTGCCGCACTGTATTTGATGATATTTTTGCAGCCCGGGGGGATTTAGCTGGTAAACTGATATTTCATCAGCTGTCGCTCAAGGCGTTGACCCGGTACCCGTGGCAACGGATGCTTAAGAGATAGCAACGCTTTCTGATAAGCTTGTGCAGAATTCTCAATATCATATGGGGAACAAGATGCGGATTAAAGCCTTACTGGGTCTTTCGGCAGCTATGCTGCTGGCAGGTTGCAGCAGCACCAACGAACTGTCCGCCGCAGGCCAGCAGGTCAAATTTACCGACACCAAACCGGCGGCTGAATGCCAGCTGGTGGGCGAAGTGACGGGCACCCAGAGCAACTGGTTGTCCGGTAACGGTGGCGAAGGCAGCTCTATGCGCGGTGCGGCAAACGACCTGCGTAACAAGGCGGCGGCAATGGGTGGCAATGTCATCTATGGCGCAACCAGCCCGACGCAGAACCTGCTTTCAAGTTTTGCCCCGCTGGACAGCAAAATGGTTGGCCAGGTTTACAAGTGCCCCTAACGCAGTAACGAGCAGGGTATAACATAAAAAAGAGGCATGCCCGTGCATGCCTCTTTTTGTATCTGGAACGGGCAGTCGATCAGCTTTGCATCAGATGCAGATCGAGAGGGGTCTTGCTTGGCTTGCCGCCGACTTCACGCGTCAGACGCGGCACCATGTAGCCTGAAACCTTGCTCAGCAGCGCCTGCATGATCGTGCGCGCTTCGTCGTCGCTGACCATAAAGTGCGCCGCGCCCTGAACCTTATCCAGTACGTGGATGTAATAGGGCAGAATGCCGGCGTCAAACAGCGCGTTGCTCAGCGTCGCCAGCGTGTCTGCGTTGTCATTGATACCGCGCAGCAGCACGCTCTGATTCAGCAATGTAACGCCTGCCAGACGCAGTTGCGCCATGCTGGCCTGTAGCTCGCGGTCAATTTCGTTGGCGTGGTTGATGTGCGTCACCATCAGCACCTGCAGGCGCGAAGCGGACAGCCGCCGGCACAGCTCCGGCGTAATGCGCGCCGGGATCACTACCGGCAGGCGGGTGTGGATACGCAGGCGTTTCAGGTGCGCAATGGCTTCCAACTCGCCGATCAGCCAGTCGAGTTCATGATCTTTCGCCATCAGCGGATCGCCGCCGGAGAAAATAATCTCATCCAGTTCCGGGTGTTGGCGGATATAATCCAGCGCCTGACGCCAGTTGGCCTTGTTGCCCTGGTTGTCCTGATACGGAAAATGGCGGCGGAAGCAGTAGCGGCAGTTGACCGCACAGCCACCCTTGACCAGCAGCAGAGCGCGGTTGCGGTATTTATGCAGCAGGCCGGGTACCACGCTGCGCTGTTCGTCCAGCGGATCGGTAGTGAAGCCGGGCGCATTGATGAATTCTTCGCTGGCGGTCAGCACCTGGCGCAGCAGCGGGTCGTTGGCATCGCCGGGGCGCATGCGTGCCGCGAAGGCGCGAGGGACGCGCAGCGCGAACAATCGACGGGCCTCGCGGCCCTGCGGCAGGTCCGGATGCGTATTCAGTGATAAAAGCTGCAGTAATTCATCAGGATCGGTAATAACATCGGCGAGTTGATGCAACCAATCTTCTCTATATGCCGTATTTTGGGTTATAATGTGTGCCATTTTTTTGGCTAAGCTACCAGTTTAAATATTCAGAGGGGCCATCATGGCGACTTATTCTAGCAACGATTTCCGTCCGGGTCTTAAAATCATGTTCGAAGGCGAGCCTTATGCCATCGAATCCAGCGAGTTCGTTAAGCCGGGCAAAGGCCAGGCGTTTGCACGCGTTAAAATGCGCCGTCTGCTGACCGGCAGCCGCGTAGAAAAAACCTTTAAATCTACTGACTCTTGCGAAGGCGCGGACGTTGTAGATACCAACATGAACTACCTGTACAACGACGGTGAGTTCTACCACTTCATGCACCCTGAGACTTTCGAGCAACACGGGGTTGAAGAAAAAACCGTTTCTGACGCGGCAAAATGGCTGCAAGATAACGCGGAATGTATCGTCACGCTGTGGGACGGCCGCCCAATCGCCGTTCAGCCACCGAACTTTATCGAAGCAGAAATCACTGATACCGATCCTGGTCTGAAAGGCGATACTGCCGGTACCGGCGGCAAGCCTGCGACCCTGAGCACTGGCGCCGTGGTAAAAGTGCCATTGTTCGTACAGATTGGCGAAGTTGTCCGTGTTGATACTCGTTCTGGCGAATACGTTTCACGCGTAAAATAAGTTTCCAAACAAAGGAGCCCTGAGTGGCTCCTTTGCTTTATCCCCTTCCGCATATCGTTGGCAGACTCAGCATGATGAAGAAAACTCTGTTGGCCGTGATCTCCCTGTTGTTACTTGTTTCCCTTAGCGGTTGTAATACTTTCCGCGGTTTCGGTGAGGATGTTCAGCATCTCGGCGGCGCTATTTCGCGGACGGCCAGCTAAAAGCATTAATTTCAGTAATGTAATTGTGCAAAATAAACGCGTTTTAAACAGCAACTCCCGTTAATATTTACTAAACTTAGAAAGCCGTACTTTTTCGTCACTGACAAATAAGGACTTTCATATGCTGAAGAAAAGTATTATCGCGATTTTCTCTTTGATGATCCTGACCTCATTGACTGCATGCAACACTACCAAAGGCGTAGGTAAAGACGTGCAGGCCGGCGGGGAAGCCATCCAGCGCAGTGCAGAATAACCTGCCTTTTTGTCTCTTGTGGTATTCCACGTAAGCAGCCCCACCGTGGGATACCGCTTCACCTCCGCCCTTGGCAAACGCCACCTTTGTGCTGCTATCCTTCTCTGGCGCGGGTATAATTCCCGGGCATTTCCACAAGGCTAAACGGGACGACCTGTTTACGCATCAGCTTCCGGGGACGACCCCATCGTAACGGAGCCTGTTCATGGCTTGGATTATTCTGCTTATTGCCGGTTTGCTCGAGGTGGTGTGGGCTATCGGCCTGAAATACACCCAGGGATTTACCCGTCTTACGCCCAGCATTGTCACTGTCGCCGCCATGGTGGTCAGCATGCTGCTGTTGGCGCATGCCATGAAAACGCTGCCTGCCGGTACGGCTTATGCGGTCTGGACCGGTATCGGCGCGGTAGGCGCGGCAATTATGGGGATGGTGCTGCTCGGCGAGTCGACCAATATCGCGCGCATTCTCAGCCTGTGCCTGATTGTCGTCGGTATTCTCGGGCTGAAGTTCAGCAGTCAGTGATACCCGTCGTCTTTCACGCTGTCGCGTTGTGACCTGCACTCACTAACCTCAGTCGCTTACCTCAGTAATCTCCTGGAGATGGGTGCCTGGCGACAACTTGAAATCCATAGGCTATGTTGATGAACTGACAGGGCCCTGAAAAAAATAACAGGCGGCCAACGGGCGTCGGCCGCCTGAGCGGTTTACAGCGTGACGACGCCGATAACGGTGACCACGCTGAGGATGGCCGCCAGGCCATAGAACACCCATTTACTGGCCGGCACGTGAATTTTCAAATCGTGCATCGCATGGTGAATTCGGTGCAGACCGCACCACAGCGGCAGGATAATCATCAGCAGCAGGAACAGGCGGCCGATCAGGCTTTGGCAAAACGCCAGCACGCGGTCATAGCCCAAAGCGTCGCCGGGGAACAGGCCCAGCGGCAGCAAAATGCCGACCAGCAGCACGATGGCGGGCGCGACAATGGCTCCCCACATGCCGCCGGCGCCGAATAACCCCCAGAAAACCGGCTCGTCGGAGCGTTTAGGTGTTTGATTTATCATATTTCCTCCGGGTTACACCAAGGCTACGGCCAGAATGATTGCGCTGGCGATCAGCGTCACCGCCCACAGTGCTTTCACTATCGGCCCTGGCCCCATTTTCTCGTTGTTGACCACGATATTGGCGGCTTTCGGCGCCAGATCGAACCAGGTTTTGGTATGCAGCAGCGCCGCCAGCAGGGCGATAACGTTAATCAGCAGCACCAGCGGGTTTTGCAGAAAATCGACGAAACCGGCCCAGCTATCCACACCGCCTTTCAGCGCAAAAATGCCGTAAATCAGTACGATACTGAACCACACCGCCGGCACCGAAGTGCTTTCACGCAGCATATAGAAGCGGTAGAAACCGAGCTTTTGCCACCAGGTCGGCGTCATGGTGCGCACATAAGGCTTACGTTGTGTTGTCATTGCGGTTCTCTCCCTTATTGCGGCTTCAGCATGGCGATCATGAAGTCTTTGGCGCTTTCCACCTTGCCCTGCTGGATGGCAGCGGCCGGGTCGACGTGCTTCGGACACACTTCAGAGCAGTAACCGACAAAGGTACAGCTCCAGACGCCGTTCTGGCCGTTGAGTTGCGCCATGCGCTGCTTCTGGCCGTGATCGCGGTTATCCAGGTTATAGCGGTGCGCCAGGGTGATCGCCGCCGGGCCGATAAATTCCGGGTTCAGACCGAACTGCGGGCAGGCGGCATAGCACAGACCACAGTTGATGCAGCCGGAAAACTGGTGATATTTGGCCATTTGCGCCGGGGTCTGCACGTTAGGGCCATCTTCCGGCTTGCGGTTGTTGCCGATGATATAGGGCTTAATCGCCTCCAGGCTTTCGATAAAGTGGGTCATATCGACCACCAAATCGCGCTCGATCGGGAAGTTGCCCAGCGCTTCCACTTTCATGCCGCCGGTGTATTCGCGCAGGAAGGTTTTGCAGGCCAGTTTCGGCACCCGGTTAACCATCATGCCGCACGAGCCGCAGATTGCCATGCGGCATGACCAGCGGTAGGAAAGGTCGGGCGCCAGGTTATCCTTGATGTAGCCCAGCGCATCGAGCAACGAGGTTTGCTCGTCATAAGGCACCGCAAAGGTCTCGAAATGCGGCTCGGCGTCGCGTTCCGGGTTATAGCGCATGACCTCGATTTTCAGGGTGTTCATCTCAGCCATTTGCCTGCTCCTTGTCCTTTTTATCCTGCGCTTCGGCTTCAGCGCCGTACACACGTTTGGCCGGTGGCAGTTTGGTGATCTTCACGTCGCTGTATTCCAGCCGCGGTGCGCCATTCGGGTTATGGAACGCCAGCGTATGTTTCAGGAAGTTTACGTCGTCGCGCTCGGTACAGCCTTCGTCGAGACGTTGGTGCGCGCCGCGCGATTCTTTGCGGTTGAAGGCGGAGTGCGCCATGCATTCCGCCACGTCCAGCCCGTAGCCCAATTCGATGGTGTACAACAGATCGGTATTGAACACGCTGGATCTGTCGGTGATTTTGACGCGCTTGAAGCGCTCTTTCAGTTCGGCCAGCTTATCGATGGTCTTTTGCATCAGCTCCGGCGTGCGGTAGATGCCGCAGCCTTCTTCCATCGACAGGCCCATTTCATCGCGAATTTTTGACCAGTTTTCGTTGCCTTCCTGCTTCATCAGGTTGCTCAACCGGGCTTCGACATCACGGCCCTGAGCATCCAGCGCGCTGCCGTTGGCCGGGCTGCTTTCCAGCGCGCGGCGGGCGGCGTTCTCTCCGGCTACGCGGCCGAACACCACCAGTTCCGCCAACGAGTTAGAGCCGAGGCGGTTGGCGCCGTGCAGACCGACGGAAGAGCATTCGCCGACGGCGAACAGCCCTTTGATGCGGGTTTCGCAGTTCTGATCGGTTTCAATGCCGCCCATGGTGTAGTGCGCGGTCGGGCGCACCGGGATCGGCTCTTTCACCGGATCGACGCCGACGTAGGCCTTCGCCAGCTCACAGATGAACGGCAAACGTTCCAGCAGTTTCTTTTCGCCCAGGTGGCGCAGATCCAGATAGACCACGTCGCCGCGCGGGGTGGCGATGGTGCGGCCGGCGCGCCATTCGTGCCAGAAGGCCTGCGAAACCTTGTCGCGCGGACCGAGCTCCATATATTTGTTTTTCGGTTCGCCCAGCGGCGTTTCCGGCCCCATGCCGTAATCTTGCAGGTAACGATAGCCGTCCTTGTTCACCAGAATGCCGCCTTCGCCACGGCAACCTTCGGTCATCAGGATGCCGGAGCCAGGCAGGCCGGTAGGGTGATACTGAACGAACTCCATATCACGCAGCGGAATGCCGTGGTGGAACGCCATGCCCATGCCATCACCGGTGACGATGCCGCCATTGGTGTTGTAGCGGTATACGCGCCCGGCGCCGCCGGTAGCCATGACCACCGCATTGGCGCGGATCTGCACGCGGGTGCCTTCCATCATGTTCATCGCCACCAGGCCGCGGACCTGGCCGTCATCCACCAGAATGTCCAGCACGAAATGTTCGTCGAAACGCTGGATTTGCGGGTATTTGAGCGAGGTCTGGAACAGGGTGTGCAGCATATGGAAGCCGGTCTTGTCGGCGGCGAACCAGGTACGTTCAATCTTCATGCCGCCAAAGCGGCGCACGTTGACCGAACCGTCCGGCTTACGGCTCCACGGGCAGCCCCACTGTTCAAGCTGCGCCATTTCACGCGGGCAGTTGTGGACGAAATGATCGACCACGTCCTGCTCGCACAACCAGTCGCCACCGGCAACGGTGTCGTGGAAGTGGTAATCGAAGCTATCATGATCCTGAGTGACGGCGGCGGAGCCCCCTTCGGCGGCCACCGTATGGCTGCGCATCGGGTAGACTTTGGAAATCAGGGCGATTTTCAGTTGAGGGTTGGCTTCCGCTGCGGCTATTGCTGCGCGTAAACCAGCACCCCCGGCCCCAATAATGGCAAGATCGGCGTTAAAGGTTTGCACTGCATTCCTCCAATATTCTTGTTAAGAACGGCAAATTAAATATCTATGCTTAATATTTATAAAAACGCTTTGGGCACTAACGCATTGAACCGATTGATATTGCATAAAGACTGAGTGTGGATATCTCCCACCAAGTATGTGGGATTAACTATACCTAATGTTAAGTAGAAGAAATTTGATGTGATCGATTGTTTTGTCTTTTAGCTATTGGCTGGAAGAATTATTGCCTTCAAGGCATATTTAACGTTAATTCACCTTTTATTAACCTTTTCGCTACGCGTTTGTGAGGAATTACCGTCGTCAAAGGTGCCCGGCTGTTAAGAATTTGTTTGCATGCCTGGATACGAGTAGACTGCATCCCCTGTTTGATTTCGGAGTAATTACCATGAGCGAAACGGCAAGCTGGCAGCCAAGTGCACCCATCGCCAATTTGTTGAAGCGCGCAGCGATCCTGACTGAGATCCGGCGTTTCTTCGCCGATCGTGGCGTATTGGAAGTTGAGACGCCAACCATGAGCCAGGCGACGGTTACCGATATCCACCTGTTCCCGTTTCAGACGCGCTTTGTCGGTCCGGGGGCGGCGGATGGCCTGACGCTGTACATGATGACCAGCCCGGAATATCACATGAAACGGTTGCTGGCGGCGGGTAGCGGCCCGATCTATCAGATGGGGCGCAGTTTCCGTAATGAAGAGGCCGGTCGCCATCACAACCCGGAATTCACCATGCTGGAGTGGTACCGCCCACATTACGACATGTACCGGCTGATGAATGAGGTGGATGATTTGCTCCAGCAGGTGCTGGATTGCGGCAGTGCGGAAACCTTGTCCTATCAGCAGGCTTTCCTGCGCCATCTGGATATCGATCCGCTGTCGGCAGAGAAAGCGCAACTGCGTGAAGCGGCGGCCAAGCTCGATCTGAGCAACATTGCCGATACCGAAGAAGACCGCGATACGCTGCTGCAACTGCTGTTCACCGTCGGCGTTGAGCCGTACATCGGCCGTGACAAACCGGCGTTCGTTTATCACTTCCCGGCCAGCCAGGCAGCATTGGCGGAGATCAGTACCGAAGATCACCGCGTGGCAGAGCGTTTTGAGGTGTATTTCAAGGGGATCGAACTGGCGAATGGCTTCCGTGAACTGACCGACAGTCGCGAACAGCGTCAGCGTTTTGATCAGGATAACCGCAAACGTGCGGAACGCGGTTTGCCGCAGCACCCGATCGATAACAACCTGCTGGACGCTTTGCAGCACGGCATGCCGGAGTGTTCCGGCGTGGCGTTAGGGGTTGATCGGCTGGTCATGCTGGCGCTGGGCGCCGAGAGCCTGAGTGAAGTGCTGGCCTTCCCGGTTGGGCGTGCGTAATCGCTAACTTGCGCTAGCGTGAAAACAAAAGGGTTCGGCATTGCCGAACCCTTTTTTATTGTCAGCCTAAAACCCCCTCCTGGGGAGGCGGCGATTGAACCTGTGAGGCTCTGGCCTAAAGGAAACCCATACCGGAATATTCCAGCTTACACCGTGGCGTGTTCATCCTGTAGGCAGGTCAGAACCGCTAAACGTGACAAATGGCCTCATCGGACAAGGGACCCTCCGTATTGCGCGGAAATCAGATGGCGGCTATTTTGATAGAAATGTCAGGCAAAAGATCTCACCGACGGCGAAGGGAGCCACCACACGATGTATATACCCAAAAAGATGATAATGGCTGATAGCGAAAGCATCGCGGCATTTATCGCTGGCAATGGTTTTGGTCTGATGGTCTCCCCTTCGCTGACGGCGACTCATCTGCCCTTCGTGTTTCATTCTGATGAGGGCACGAAGGGCATGCTGTATGGTCACGTTGCCCGAGCCAACCCGCACTGGAAAGAGCTCGATGGCCAGCATGTCCTGGTGGCCTTTACGGGTCCGCACGCTTATATATCCCCGACGTGGTATCAGGCACAGGAAGCCGTCCCCACCTGGAATTATGCTGCGGTACATTGTTATGGCACGGTGGAAATGTTGAATGCCGAAGAGACCGAACAGGCTATGAAGGTATTAGTGAATACCTTTGAGCCGGGCCTGATGGAGAAACGGAGGTTGATGCCGACGGAATTTGTCAGCAAAAAGCTCCAGGCGATTGTTGCCTTCAAAATTAGACTTGATGACATTCAGGCTAAAGAGAAACTTGGTCAGCACCGAAGCGAAGATGACCAGCGCG
The DNA here is from genome assembly GCF_018336935.1 of Serratia plymuthica. Lineage (NCBI taxonomy): Bacteria > Pseudomonadati > Pseudomonadota > Gammaproteobacteria > Enterobacterales > Yersiniaceae > Serratia > Serratia plymuthica. Next base: position 157,598 of record NZ_CP068771.1, read on the forward strand.
GCGTATTGGCGGCCCTCGAAAACAGCCCACGGGCCGATAACCTGCAGTTGGCCGATTATATGAAAGCTCGCCATGTCGGCACCGGCGAGTAAACGCCGCGATTTGTCGCCCGGCTAGGCGACCTTCGCCATAGGGCTCAACAGACATAATGCCCCCATCGCGATTTGAATGACGGCACAGGCGATGAATAATGTGCCGATGCCTGCTCCGGAGACAATATATCCTGATGCGGCGAGGCCAAACGGCAGACCAATTTTGAACAGCGTACCCGTGATCCCCATGACTTTACCCAGATTCTCCGTTTTGACGCTTTCCTGCCGATAGGTATAAACGAGAATTGCCGTAATCACCTCAAAAAAACTGACCCAGAAAAATGCAAAAACCAATGCCAATGCCTGATGAGAAAACAAGATAAACAGATAGCCTAATGCCTGGATAATCATCGCGGCGATAATCACTTTCCCTAAACCAAGCCGGTTACGCAAACGCACCGTCAGCAATGATCCCAGTATCCCGCCAATTCCACCCGCAGAAGCCATGTAACCAATATCAACGGCGCTCATCGTCAACACGTTTTTGGCATAATAGATCGACTGCAATGAGAAAACGGCTGAGCTTGTATTCAATATCGCAATAGCAAGCGCCATGTGATAAAGGGGGGTATTAGCTCTCAGGATCCGGCATCCTTCAACTATCGCCTGTCCTATCGAACCGTTAACGGGGAAGACCTCTTTTTCATACGGCATTCTTATCAGGTAACACCAGGCGATAAAAAGGAATAAGGCAATCCATAGGAAAATAATATGCACGGAAGAAAACAAAATGACCACGCCTGACAGTAAAGGCCCTAAAGCCTGGAACAAACTGTTTAAGGACCCCATGCTTGACGTGGCGGCGCTTTGCAATGGCGCGGGGAGGATATGTTTCAACATGCCCATTCTGGCATTCAGGTAACCGAAATTGAACGCCATCATGAAAAAGGCGCAGGGAAACAGCACCCACAGCGGGTTAGGCAACCACTGGATGGCCAGCCAGCCCGATAACAGACACGCCACCTGCCCAATAATCATCCATTGCGACCACACTCTTCGATCAACCCGATCGATCCACGCGCCGATAACTGCCGCCAGCACAATATAAGGCAAAAATTCGACGGCTCTCACCCAACCCATCATTTCGGATGAACGCGTAATATCGTAGATTAATAGCGGCAAAGCCAACTCATACACCTTGCCGCCCAAATTACAAAACAGTGCCCCGGAAAACAGCATTCGAAATTGGCCGTTTTTCCATATTGAATACTCCGCCGCTTTTTCCAAATGAACCTCCTTTGCACATCTGTACTTATGGCTTCGTCAAGATACGGCCGCCATTGTCCCCGAATAGCTTGCTTTCGCGGATCAATTCGCCGTCTTTTTCACTGACTTTGGCATGAAAATCAGAAGAAGGAGGGTGACCGAAGTAGGTCATTGGGAAATCCAATCCGCGGGCTCGCGTTTCATCATAGCGGCTATCAATGTCGACAAAACGCATGACGAAGGCAGTACGCGTTGCAATCTCACCTTCTAATAACGGTTCACTCACATGGATGACATTTTTATTGAAAAGTAAAACATCCCCCAGGTTAAATGAGTCGGTATGCTTGTAATACTCCAGCAATGCGCTCAGCGCGGGTGAGTTAAGGATGCTGTGGCGCAATTCGATATAGTCCTCTAAATCCAGCGAATCTCTGTCCACCTCTGCAAGTTCACGCATCATTTGATCGATAGCCGGATCAATATCCGTATACATAAACTTGCCTGAAATAATATGTTCCGGCACATAGCTCATACCGCCGCCCTGACGCTCGGTGTCGATTTTCGCTAGCGGTACCCACATTGAACAGCCAAAATCTTCGCCACGCTGATAGCCGAAGCTCTGCGTGCCAATGTGCCAGGGAAATCCAGTGTGCTTTTCTTTTTCGATCTGAAAACCCAGCCCCTGGGTGTAGAACAAACTGCGGTTGGCCAACCGGGTTAGCGTTCCCGAAAAACGCTCGTCAGCGAGCAGCGATTTGATAGCCTGATCTTGTTCAAAAATATCGTAACCAACGCGCTTGAAGCCGGTCTGATTTTCATCCAATAACCGCAGATGCTCGGTAATCGAATCCTTGATATGGGAAATCAGCGCAATTGACAGAAATGATCGCAAAACGACGAAGCCATTCTTATTGAATTGCGCCACGTCAGAATCGGTTAATCTGAAGTTATTATTGATTGTTTCGTTCATATTCACGCTCACGATGGTCATTAAGTTGAATGAGGATCAAGCACGGCAGCTGACGACACTATTGCCGGACTCCGTATTTAGGCAGCGAGTAACCGTTCAGTGGCACGCATAAGGTTTGCGTTTGAGTATATTGTTCAAGGCTCCATCGCCCCCCGACAGCCCCGATTCCGCTTTGTTTAAAACCGCCGAACGGGCAACGAATATCCCGAATGAAAGGCGTGTTGATACCGACATTTCCCGCCTGCATTCTTTTGGCAAACGACAATGCACGAGAGTGATCCCGGCTCCAAACCGAGCCGGCCAAACCGAACTGCGTACCATTTGCCAAAGCCAGTGCAGCCGCTTCATCGTCTGCCGTAAAAATACCGATGACGGGACCGAATATTTCATTTTTCGCCAGATCGCTCTGGGGATGAACGTCCGTGAAAACGGCAGGCTCAAGGTAAAATCCCCTTGAATGTTGCGCAGGGATCGCGCCGCCGGCGCGCAAATGGGCACCTTGGCGCTGCGCTTGTTCAATTGCGGCCAACATTTGTGCGCGGTGAGCGGCAGTGATCATCGGGCCGATTTCACTCGCGTCATCGAAAGGGTCACCGATGCGGATATTTCGGGTTCTTTCAATAAACTTACGGCTAAACGCCTCTGCGATGGGACGCTCGACGATAATGCGCGAACCGGCAGTACACACTTGCCCGTTGCTGCTGAATGCGGAAACCAAGGCACCGTCCAGCGCCGCGTCGATATCGGCATCGGCCAATACTATCGTCGGCGATTTTCCTCCCAGCTCCAGTATCGATCGCCGTACCGTATTGGCCGAATACCTTAAAACCTCTTTGCCAACCTGCGTTCCACCGATAAAACAAACCAGATCAATATCAGAATGCTGTATCAATGCCTGCCCTGTCGGCAACCCGGCGCCCTGGATGATATTGACAACGCCTGCCGGCAGGTCAATTTCCTCAAAGATTTGTCCTAACAGGGAAACCGTAATCGGCGCCAGTTCCGAAGGCTTCAAAACGACGGTATTCCCCGAGATCAAGGCCGCCGCCAAATTGATCGATGAAACGGCGAGCGGGCCGTTCCACGGTGTCATAATTGCGACAACACCAAGCGGTACCGGATGAGTAATGTTGAAATAGGCATCTCCGACGGGAATGGCATTGCCAAAAAAGCGCTTTCCTTCTTCAGCAAAAAAACGGAAATGCTCAACGGCGCGTGGGAGATGGCCATGCAGGCACATTTTCGAGAGAAAGCCAGTATCTTCACACTCATATTGGGCAAACAAGGCCAGGTTTTCCTCCAGCGCATCGGCAATCATATGCAGATAAGAGGCGCGTTCCTCTACCGGCATGCGCGACCATGGGCCTTGTTCGTAGGCAGTCCGAGCCGCCCGCACGGCAGCATCCACATCCATTGGCGAGGAAATATTGATGTGGGCAATACGTTTTTCCGTGGCCGGATTGACTGAAAACAGGCTGCCGTCCTCCGTTGATCTGACATGTTTGCCGTCGATAAAGTTAACGATCTCGATCATGACGCCTCCCCCCGCTCAACTCGCCAGGCCTGTCGTTCGGTTTTGGTTGAGTAACTGATTGAATGCACTTTGGAATTTTTCCGCTGCGGCTTCCAGCACCGCATGCGTGTGGCTGGTGCTCAACCAACCATGGGACTTGTGCATATCAATGCCTTGTTGAGCCAGGAATACCTTTAGCTCGCTATATATGGCACCGTTTTTTTGTGCTAACCAGACGGCGTCCTCAGAGGGGGCGATATCAATACCTGCCTTTTTCGCACCAATCAAAATATGAAAGATCGAAGATTGATGAAATAAATGCACGTCAATACCCACCTGGCTGGCTTTGTCGTTAACCGCATCAACAAAGAGCGCAGTATTGCGATCCAGCGTTTTTTGAATTGCTCCGTCAGAGACCAATGCCAACGTGGCCAGCCCAGCAGCGGCGGACAGCGGATTACCGTTAAACGTCCCGGTGTGCAGCACCTTGTCGGTGTGGCTGGCCTCAAAACAGGCCATAATCGCCCGGCCGCCGACAACCGCAGCCCCCGATAAACCGCCGCATAATACTTTGGACAAGGTCGTGATATCCGGCAGGACTCCTGATAATTGCTGCACGCCGCCTGGCGCATAGCGGAATCCGCTCATCACCTCGTCAAAGATCAGCAAGGTGCCGTATTGCCGAGTAATATCGCGTAACCTTCGCAGATAATCAGGATCGTAGGGCAAAGTGCCGCTGCTCCCGCCCCCGGGTTCCACGATCACCGCCGCAGCGTCCCTTGTGGCCAGTGCCATTTCCATCGCCTCAAGATCGTACGGAGGCACCACATGTAAATGGCTGGCCGCGTCGGGATGAGATCCGGTTGGCCATCCCTCAAAAACGCCGGAAAGCGCCTCATCATGCCAACCATGAAAATGTCCATCGACACGCACAATATTGGCGCGATGGGTGTAAGCGCGCGCCAGTCTCATCGCTAAGAGCGTCGCTTCGGTGCCTGAGGCGCAGAATCGAACCTGCTCAGCGCTGGGTATCAATTGAGTGATCTTTTCAGCCCACTGAACCAGGAGGGTATGATTGCCTGACAGGTGCGTGCCTTTATGAAGTTGCGCCGCCACTGCCCGGGTCACGGCGGGATGATTATAGCCAGCAATTAATGCGCCATGTCCCATCCAAAAGTCGGTGTATTGCTGACCTTCGGCATCCCACTTATAGGCTCCATCTGCGCGTTCAAATACCAACGGATTGGCCGTAGCCCAGCTGTCATGAGTCGCTCCACCCGCAATAAACCTTTTCGCACGTTGTTCCCAGGTTTCCATGATTGGCATTACCTCTGGTTCGCAGATGACATAAAATCGGTGATCCGTGGCGCGCGCCTTGGCAGCTGTGAACTTTCATTACCGTAATATTCGAAAATATATTCATAGTAGAGGATAAAATAGTTAACCAGTTGGCGAAGGGTTACGAACGTGCGTTTCACATCGTGCGATGAAACAACCTCGTCATTAGAATAAAGATTTTCGAAAATTGACGACTGGTGGCCCAGTTGCGCATCGATAGAAGCATGTTTTAGGAAGGCACCAAACATCCCCTTGGCAAAGGGATAGAGTGAAATAAGTCGGGAATAATACTCGGTTAACCCTGCCTTGTTGAAATTATCGCCATCTGACTGCATCAATGAAAATATTGAGGTGTAGACTAGCGAGCTTTCCATTCCCACTTCATTGAGGTAATTAATTAAAGCGCGCGTACTGGGTAATGGGTTTGCATTTTCAACCTGTTTTGCCGGAAGCCCATCTTCCGTCAGCCCCTGGAGGAATATCTCTCCGTGATCGGCTTCTTCTGCGTAATGTGCAGCAATCTTTTGCCTGATATCAATTGATTCACGGCAATATGCCACTCCGTTAGCCATATATTCATTGGCAGCATCTACGTAATGGTAGAACTCAATGCCCCATCCGAATATTTGCCGTTCCGTGCATTTTCCGTCATGAACGTTTTGCCAAAAGGGTTGCTGATTAATATGCTTACGCCAGAAAACCACTTCACTTTTCACTAACTCTACCAGTTCAGTACCACTGAGATGCCCCGTATTGTCTCTGTTCATATCAATCAGTATGGACTCGCCGCGCAGATACTCGAGCAGGCTGATGATATCTTCCTGTGCGAAGCCGCTTTTGCGCGACAGGCTTTCAACCGTATTCATTCCATTAATATCATTGAAAATAGCCTGAATCAGCTCGGCACTTTCACCGCTGAAGGCATAGTCGTTGCCCGGCACATGAAGCGTGGCATCTTGCCGATTGATCATCAGCGTGGCATGAGGGAGGCATTTCGGTAATGAATCGGAGGTCAATTCACAAGATACATGACATTTCATAGCAATTCCTGCCTCAGCGATAACGTGAAGGGTTAAGAATCTCTTCGAAAGGGATATGGCTATAATGGTTTTTCATATCGTGCGTCCAAAGCGTTAGCGTTTCGACTAATGTTGCCGCAGAGTTAATCGCCTCATCGGCGCGCTCTTTCTCTAACGTTGATATGCAGGCGCAAACTTTTTCCAACCAATCATTGTGACCATATTCTTCATCCAGATAGGCATGCTCAATGAGCGGTTGAACGATACCGACATTTTCAGGGTCGTAATATTGAATAAGCGCGTTATAAAACACCATGCCATCTTTGCGATCGCCACCGGTAGACTCAAGAAATGCAGAGCAGGCGGCATAAGAAATCGCATCTCTACGACCACATTCACGCATGTGGTTGATAATCGCCAGGGTACTCGGCAAGGGCTGATGATTTAAAACCTGTTTTTTGGTAAAGCCTAATCGCTTCAACGCTTTCATGAAAAACAGGTGATGATTGTACTCTTCGATAAAATGCTGAGAAAAAAGCGCGCGAATCTTTTTATTTTCGTTAGCGGATGCAGTGACTAAGGAAAGCCGTTTGGTCGCCCCTTCAATAAAGTAGAAATTTTCCAGCAACCAGCCGGCAAAGGCAGATTTAGATAACTTCCCTGAGGTTAAGTCATGCCAGAAATCAAGCGTGAACACGTCCCTTTTCCATTTCGGGAAGACTTCCCGGCAGGCTTTGGCGAAATCCTGCGGATCAAGCGTATTTGCTGAAGGCGTTTTTCCTATTTTCACAACGCCAACATCGGTCAATTGCCGCGACAATTCGCGAATATCGTGCTCATCGTAGCAATGTTTTTCCGATAGCAGACTTATGGTGCTTTCACCGTCCATATCCAGTAATAAGTTCTTCAGTTCCCGCGGGCGTTCAGTTTCAATGGTGATATCAGCATCAGTCGCTACAATTTTAACTGCCGTAGGCTGCTCATGAAGTGCAGAGAAATAATTAAGGTAGGGATAGCTCATAGAAATAGCCCCAAGAATCTACAAAGAAAATAAAAAGGCTGCTATATCACACAGCCTTTACCTTATTTAAAGGTTACTTAACCAAGGCACCCAGAGCACGACGCTCTTCTTGGTTGGCTTTCTTTTTAACATTAAGTGAGAACTTGGTCTCTTGTTTCTTGGAGGAAACTGCTTCGGCTTTCTGGTCGTTCTGAATGTTTTGCATAGTATTTTCCTTTAATGTTAATTAACGAAATTACATTAGCGTTACTTTAGTGTAACGGGAATAAAATCTAGGCGGTTAAAACTGCCCTGTCAATAAATCGACAGGAGGAGTAAATGGCATTGTTTTTACAACTTTAAATTAAAATAAAAAATATTTTATTAAAAACAACAGGTTAAAATGAAGGCTGTTTTCTGATAAAAAGATAATAACGCAGCGTGGCACACGCGGAATTATTCATCTGTAACTAATCAGACACATCTAAAAAACCAAAAAAACCTTAAAGTTCAATTAAGATATATAACTCTAATGGGGGGGGGCTACAGGGATATTCATTTTGTTACATTTTCAAAAATGACCGGTAAATTTAATGTTATTAGGCGGTAACATTCAGTTACTTTCTGAATGCAGCATCCGGCCTATACAGAGGCCATAGGTTAGCCATTATTTTCATTACAAATTAACCAGCCCCATTTAATAACAAAAAATTCCATTAAGTTATTATTTAATATGACACAAGTAATCATGGGTAATTAAAAGGACATTAATAGTTCAGAAATAGCATCTGCCCGCGGAAGGGTTAGTGAAGGTGTCTCTTGAGCATTCCAAACGAATAAGGGTATTGCAGCATGTCGAACCGGTTGATATGAGCCATGGAGGATAAAGCCACCTCCTCGGGAGGTGGTCTTTTATTTACAGGCCGCCCGATTCGCGTTTGGTGTTCGGTGGCGGGGTGGAGGGTGGGGTGCGGCCATTGCTGGTCAGGCGCGACAGCGTTTCGCTGCGTACCTGGAACGGCGGGTACGGCAGGGTAATGCCGTGTTCGCGGTAGCCGGCCAGAATCAGCTGATGGATCTCGTGGCGCAATGGCATGCGATGGCCCATCTCGGCCGCATAGATGCGCATCTCGAAGATCTGAATGCCCTGTTGCAGATCGACCAGATAGACCTCCGGCGCCGGGTTGTCCAGCACCAGCGAGCAGCGCTCGGCGGCGTTGAGAAGGATCTTGGTCACCTCTTCGCTGTTGGCATCGCCCGGTGCAGGCACGGTTAGCACCACGCGGGTCAGGTTGTCCGACAGCGACCAGTTGACGAACTGCTCGGTGATAAACGCCTTGTTCGGCACGATGATCTCTTTGCGATCCCAGTCAGAAATGGTGGTGGCGCGAGTGTTGATCTTGGTGACGGTGCCGGTCAGGTTGCGGATCGTCACCGTATCGCCGATACGGATCGGCTTTTCGAACAAAATGATCAAGCCGGAGATGAAGTTGGAGAAAATCTCCTGCATGCCGAAGCCCAACCCCACGCTGAGCGCGGTGACTACCCACTGCAGTTTCGACCACTCGATGCCGATCCAGGAAAAACTGAGGATAGCGCCGAACAGCAACAGCAGATACTTGGTAATGGTGGTGATGGCGTAGCCGGTGCCCGGCGTCAGATCAAGGTGCTGCAACACCGCCAGTTCCAGCAGCGCCGGCAGGTTACGGACCAACTGCATGGTGACGATCAGCACCAAAATGGCGATCAATACCGCGCCCAAAGTGATCGGGTGCGCCGTTTCCACCCCGTTGACCGTCGAGGTTACGTCCCACAGGGAGATGTTTTCCAGGAAGGCGAAGGCGGAATGGATCTCCGACCACAGCACAATCACCGATACCAGCGCGATCATCGTCAAGATCGAACGCACCAGCCGCAGAGACTGGGCGCTGATGGTGTCCAGATCGATCTCCGAGTCATCCACATCCATCGAGCCTTCGGTGCTGTTCGGCGTATGCGGCGTTTCTTCTTCGCCGCGCGCGCGCTGGGCCAGGATATCGGCACGGCGCTGTTTCGCGCGGTCAAAGGCGATGCGCCGCCGTTGGATTAACATCCAGCGGCGAATGATATGGTAAATCACCAACAGGAAGAACCAGATCGCAACCGAGGTTTCCAACCGCGCCAGCAGCGCCTGCGAGGTGGTCAGGTAACCGACGGCGGAGGCCAGCGCGGCCAGCACCGGCGCCGACAGCAGTAACCCCCACAGCGCGGTATTGACCATGTTCTCGCCGGAGCCTTTCTTGTCGAGATAAAGCGGGATACCGGCGCGCTTGAGGCTGTTGGTGACGATGGCCAGCGCCAGGCACAGCAGGATAAAGCACAGCCGCCCCAGCGTATTGGCAAACTCGCGCTCTTTCAGGCTGTCGAAAGTGATCAACGCCATGATCAACGGCACAATCAGCCAGATCGACATCTTGTAGTAACGCATGGCGCGTGAAACCTGCTTCACCGGCCAGCGGAAGTGCACGATAAACAGCCCCTGCGGATGGGCGAAGGCGGCGCAGATCATACAGATCCACAGGATCGGCAGCGTCGCGGTGACGCCCTTGCCAATCGCCTCGGCTACCGGATAGTTCCAGGCGCTTTGCAGGCCAAAACCGAGAGCCGCCCACAGTACCGGCAGCGGCATTGCCACCAGAATCGACCAGAATACGGTGCGCATCGTCAGGAAGAATTCGTCCTGCGTCACCTTGCCGACCCGGCTGTTGGCGCGCGCCAGGAAGGCGTGATAATGCTTGCGTGAGCTGATGCTGAAAATCACCAGCAGCAGGGCGCCGAAGATTGGGATCAACGTTTCTTTGCTGGTCACCATCATCATGAAGGCACCCCCCAGCTGCGCCAGCGTATCCAGCGACAGCAGGCGTGTCAGGTCGTGCGCCACGTTAATCGGATAAGACAGGGTGATCGGGTTGACGTCCGGTACCCAGAACAGATAGCGGTGGGTGGCGTCCTTGATCTCGTTCAACGCTTCAATCAATTGGGTGTTGGCCACTTTCAGCTTGGTCAGTTCGAGGATCTGGGTATCGCAGCCGGAAAGCAGCGAATTCAGCAAATCACGCTGGGTGCGCAACTGGGCTTCAACGATACGCCGCTCCGCGCTGGTCAGTTCGCTGCCGTCGTCACGTTTGAACTCGCGCTGGGAAAGCTTTTCCAATTGGCTTTCAAACTGCAGGCGCTGTACACGCAACTGGGCCATATCGCCATCCAGCTGCTGCGGTTTTGGCATTTCCGGCAGCGTCGCCACCTGGGCGCGCAGGGTTTCCCCCAACGCCGACGACGAGCCGAGCCACTGAGCCTGTTCGATAATGGTGCTCAGCGCCTGGCGCACCTGCAGCGTTTGCGCGGCGGCCTGGCGTTGTTGAGACGAGATCAGATCCATACGCTGCGCCTGATTGTTCAGGGCGGCGGACAGTTCACGGTTGATTTGCAGCTGTTGGCTGATGCTTTTCGGCAGATCGCCGTTTTGCTCCGCCAACTGCTCGGTTTTTTCCAAGGCCAGTTCGGCTTCGCGTTGGCGCTGGGCGTTAAGATTGTTGCGCAGGGCCTGCAACTGGACGTCGAGCTTCTCGTGGCGTTTCTTGTACACCTCGGCGCGCATCCGCGCCAACTCCTGGCGGTTGTTGGCCGACAGCTGCGCCAGCTCAAGCTCATCCACCTTGGCTTTGCGCGCCGCGGCTTCCGTCTGCAACAGCGCCAGAGTCGCCTGGGCGTGCGGGGTGGTAGGGTTGGCGGGCTGGGCTTGCAGGCGACGCTGCACTTCGGTCAACGAGCGGCGTGCATCGGTCTGCTGCTGCGGCAGTTGGCCGAGCGAATCGCTGATCTCCCGCGTGCGCTCCTGTTCTTGCTGCAGCAGACGCGCCTGTTCCAGCAACAGGCTGCTGGTTTGCAGGATCTGTTGTTCCAGATCGCTGGCGGGCAGGTTGTCGCCATTCGGCAGGATTTTGTTGTCTTCCAGCGTCAGCTGACGGCGCAGTTCCTGCGTCATCTTCGGGAAATCGTCGATCACCCGTTGATACTGTTCGGAGCGCGACATCGACTCCTTGCGCTCCGACAGCCAGTTGAGGGCGCTTTGCAGCGCCTCGGTGGTTTCCGCCTGATTAGGCGCGTTTTTGCTGCTCTCTGCCTGCTTCAGCTCCTGTTTGAGCTGAGTCTCTGTGGGCACCGCGGCGGCCAGCACCGGTTGAGACAGTAAACAACCGAGCAGTAGCGTGATAATCAGGCGCACGGCGTCAATTCCTTTAGATCTGCGGCGTTGCTGCGGCTGGCGCAGCCGGGATTTCGGCAAAGGCTTCACCCATGCGGGTGACGGTACCGTTATTCAACTGCGGAGCGAACTGCACGCTGCCTGGGGTAAACAGGTTGATGACGGTGGAACCGAGCTTGAAGCGGCCCATCTCGGCGCCTTTTTCCAGTACGATTGCGCCTTCAGCGCCTTCTGCCGGATAGGTCCAGCGTTTGATGACGCCTTCGCGCGGCGGCGTTACGGTGCCGGCCCAAACGGTTTCAATGCTGCCGACAATGGTGGCCCCCACCAGGATCTGCACCATTGGCCCGATAGCGGTATCAAATACGCAGATCACGCGCTCATTGCGCGCGAACAGGTTCGGCACGTTGGCGGCGGTCAGCGGATTTACCGAGAACAGATCGCCCGGAACGTAAATCATTTCACGCAGCACGCCGGCGCACGGCATGTGGACGCGGTGATAATCACGTGGGGCCAAATAAGTGGTGGCGAACAGGCCGTTACGGAAGGGTTCCGCCAGCATGTAGTTGCCGGCCAGCAGCGCTTCCAGGCTGTAGTGATGGCCCTTGGCCTGGAAGATCTGATCTTCGCGGATCGGGCCGAGCTGGCTGATAGCGCCGTCGGCAGGCAGCGCCAGCCAGTTGGCTTCGCCGATGATGGGGCGCGCGCCATCACGCAGCGGGCGTACGAAGAATTCGTTAAAAGTGGCGTAGGAGGTCAGCTCTGGCTGTTGCGCTTCCTGCATATTCACGCGGTAATAGCGTGCGAAACCCTTCAGTACAAGCTGGGTGAGCCAGCCGGCCTGTTTGTCTGCGCCCCAGCCGGCCAGACGGGTCAGTGCCAGCTTCGGCAACCAATACTGCAATTTTATCTTGATGCTATCCAGCACATTAACCTCTTGAATCAGGGTAAAGGGCGCGCATTGTAACGGTGGCGCTGCCACTGTCAACGCCCGCCCGCAACGATCAGTCTGCGGCGTCCGTGAGGTTTTTGCGAACCTTCACCTGCGCCATGCTTTCCAGAATGCGGTGGTAGTTGTCGAAACGCTCTTTTGCGATATCGCCTTTTTCCACCGCCGCGCGGATGGCGCAACCTGGGTCGGTGTCGTGGCGACAGTCGCGGAATTTACAGCCGCCTAAATAGTCACGGAATTCGACATAGGCTTGGGTGATTTGTTCCGGATCCAGATGCCACAGACCAAATTCACGGACTCCAGGGGAGTCGATCACATCGCCGCCGTGCTGGAAATGGTACAGCCGCGCGGCGGTGGTGGTATGTTGCCCCAGGCCGGAGACATCGGAAACCTGATTTACCAGAATTTGCTTATCGCTTGGCGGCAGCAGGGCGTTCAGCAGGCTGGACTTGCCCACGCCGGACTGGCCGGCGAAGATACTGATACGGTCGGCCAGAGCCTGTTCAAAGGCTTCCATGCCTTCGCGCGTCTGGCTGGAGACTTCCAGCACCCGGTAACCGATATGGCGGTAAATCGCCATCATGCCGTCGACTACCTTGCGCGCCGGCGGATCCAGCAGATCGATTTTGTTCAGAACGATCAGCGGTTCGACCTCGAGCGTTTCGCACGCCACCAGGTAGCGATCGATCATATTCAGCGAAAGCTCCGGCAGGATCGCCGAAACGATAACGATCTGATTGATATTGGCGGCGATCGGCTTCACGCCGTCGTAGAAATCGGGGCGGTTCAGCACCGAGGTACGCTCATGAACCGCCTCGACGATGCCCTTGACCCCTTCATGAGTACCCACGCCGGGACGCCACACCACGCGATCGCCGGTTACCAGCGAACGCAACGTGCGGCGAATGTTGCAGCGATGCTGGGTGCCATCCGCGGCTTCAACATCGGCGTGCATGCCGAAACGGCTGATGACGATGCCGTCTTGCGGCTCTCCCAGTTGGGAATCATCCAGTTCCGGTTTGTTATCAGTGCGCTTCAGGCGACGCTGATGGTTCGCCTGTACGCGGCGTTGTTGACCTTTGGACAGTTTGTTCTTAGTCACTGCGCCTCACTTGAATCGGCTTTTATCGCTCGTGGCGACCAAAAAGGCTATGATACACGCTATTTTATATTAAATAACCGTTGTTAGCCGCTACGCACCGCGTATCGCCGCCGGCAAAAACAGCCGGTGCCGGTCGCCGCCTTGCCCACGCTTTGTTTATCTTTCGGCTTTTACGCAGGAAATATCATGACAGGAAACGAAAACAACCTGATTTGGATCGATCTGGAGATGACCGGCTTGGATCCGGAGCGCGATCGCATTATCGAGATCGCCACGCTGGTTACCGACGCCAATCTGAACATTCTCGCTGAAGGGCCGACAATCGCCGTACATCAATCCGACGAACAGCTTGGTCTGATGGACGACTGGAACGTGCGCACCCATACCGGCAGCGGGCTGGTGGAGCGGGTAAAAGCCAGCCGTTTCGACGATCGCGCCGCCGAACTGGAAACCCTCGCTTTCCTCCAGCAATGGGTGCCGGCGGGCAAATCGCCAATTTGCGGCAATAGCATCGGTCAGGATCGCCGTTTCCTGTTTCGCTATATGCCCGAACTTGAAGCCTATTTCCATTACCGCTATCTGGACGTCAGTACGCTGAAGGAGCTGGCGCGCCGCTGGAAACCGCAAATTCTCAGCGGTTTTAAAAAGCAGGGTACCCATCAGGCGATGGATGATATCCGCGAGTCTGTGGCTGAACTGGCCTATTACCGCGAGCATTTCATCCAGTTGTGATGGTCGCTCAGGCCCCTTTGGGGGCCCGTACCGTGAAAAGCTTTCGATCCCGCCGATTAATTATTAGCCAGTTTGGCGATTTAATAGGCAATCAAACAAAAAACGCGTTTTTTTGCTTTCAGGGGCTTGCGACAAAAAGGATTTCTCGTATAATGCGCACCCCGTACCGATGAAGAATTTCGTTTAGTTCCGACATCAATACGCCGGGCGGGAATAGCTCAGTTGGTAGAGCACGACCTTGCCAAGGTCGGGGTCGCGAGTTCGAGTCTCGTTTCCCGCTCCAAAATTATACGCTGCAGAGCCTTCTGCAGATGACGAAGAAAGGGGCTTATGCCCCTTTCTTCGTTTTTGCGTTGGCGTCGAGTGCAATCGCAGCGCCACAGCAATGACGATTGGCCCGCCTCTCACCTTTACATGTTTCCCTTCAGCGACATTTCTTTCTGGGTAATGCCGTATCTGTGCCGTTCTTTTTCCGGCATCTCCAGGTCTGGCTTTCACTTCCACGGGTGTGTCTTTTAATAAAAAATTAATATGACTTAGTTTATTCCATTTTTCATTTTTATATTTTTAATTCAAAAAATAAGGAGTGTCTGATTTTTTGTTTTTTGAGAAACTATCGTTTCTGTAATTTTAATTTTGGATGTTACATTGAATGAGGCCACGCAAGGAATATGACGCCGCTGGAATATAATGGCAGTGAATATCTATAAGGAAACCTATAGCCAGGCTCACTGCCCTCGACGGCATTGTTCGTTTTTGCATTGCAGGCCGCTTGAGTGCGTTGCCGGCAGGTGTGGCCTGGCGGGTTGCGTGCTAAAGACCGGGCTTCGATAGTGTTCGGCACTCGGAGCGTCATGAAATGGATTTTTGTCAGATGACCTTTTTGGCACGTTACGAAGCGATTCAATGACTTTTGAATCGCTGCCAGCGCGTGCAGAAGGCTGGAGAAAATAATAATGAATCATATATTTCTCAGCGTATTCAATTCGGCTTTACAGGTATTTCAAGCCGTATCTGAATTGACCTCAGGGCGCAGTAATAATGGCGGCAAGGAGATATCCGCCTCTTTGCCTCAGCCCCAGGTTTATCCTCTATTTCGTTATAGTGCCGTTATGCTGGCGCTATTCAGTTCGGGTTTCAGCGTTGCTGAGGAACATGGGCAAATCGTTTTGGACGATCCCAAAGGCAACGTCCAACTTATTCTCGCTCCCGGCGATACGGTGAATCACACTGGCCGCGGGGCCGCCGTTTTGGTGTCTCAGGTTGGCAATAGTTTTGCTGGCGACAACATCGCCATTCGCGCGGACTCCACTGATACCGGTGATACCCCCGCAGTGCTGGCCCGGGCCGGCGGCACGGCGTTTTTGAGCAATAGCGTCGTCGAGAGCGTCGGGACCGGCAATAATGCCCATGCACTGTATGCAAGAGATGTCGGCAGCAGCATTGCAGGCACGGGCGTCGCATTATCCACGGAAGGATTCAATTCGCACGGTGCGATGGCGCAGGCCGGAGGAAAGATCATATTAAATGGCGGGACTATCGCGGTGACGGGGGTCTCAAGTCGCGGTTTGTACGCGAAAGACGCGAAAGCCAGCATTACGGCGAAAAACGTGACTATTACTTCAGCTAAAGGGGGAGGCGTCTACGCAGGGCCAGGGGCTTCTGTTCGTTTAGACCATTCGACCGTCACCACTCAAGGAGACAGTGAGGCGGCGCTTTATGCGAGTGGCGCAAACGCGTTGATTGCTCTGCAGAATACCGACGTCTCTTCAGCAAAAGGGCCCGCCGTCATCGTACAGAGCGGCATCGTTGACATTACGGGTGGCACGCTGACTGCGGCGGGTGATGCGGTCAGACTGACGGCTCTCTATAACGGCCCTTCTCCCGTGATAACGATAAGCGACGCCAAACTGATTACAGGTGGCGAGTTTAGCTATGGTCTCAACCTCAATGCGAAGAATTCGAGCGCTACCATTGCAAATGTGCAGATCCGTGCGCTGGGCCCTTATGGTTCCGGTGCCTGGTTACCTTCCGTCGGTACCCGCCTGACGGCAAACCGCTTCGATATCCGCGCCGATTATCTCGGTATAGATAACCGTGCAGGAACGGTCTTATTGGATGAGGGCGTCTTGACGACGGAAGGCAGTAATGGCCATGCGCTTTATGTGGCAGCCTTAACCAATAATAAGGCCACAACCACGGCGAAAAAGGTGCAGATCGAAACACAGGGCGCGGGGGCTATCGGCGCTTTGTCACGATTCAGCGGATCGTCACTCGATCTTGAAGACGTGGACATCAAGACCTACGGCACCAAGGCTTACGGCCTCTATGCCGCCGGAAAAGGGGCCAGTCTGACGGCGCGTAACACTAGGGTCACTACCTCAGGGGCTTCCTCGGCCGGTTTGTTCATCGGCAACAGCCCAACGGTCAACTTGAATAATGTCCAATTAACGACGACAGGGGTGCAATCACAGGGTATCTGGAGCTACGCCACTGCCGAGGATATCACTAATACTCTCTTTTTGGCCGAGGGGTCGCGGGTCGATACGCAAGATGGCCTGGGGTTGTTTGCCAACGGTGGCAATCATGCGTTCTTCCTGGAGCATTCAGTCATCACGGCAAGAACGGAAGGTGCCGAAGATCAAGGCATATTGCTGTATGCCAACTCTGCCAAGATTATCGATCAAGGCGAAGAGAAAGAGGTTAAAACGGGCACTGTCTTGTTGGATGCGAAGCATAGCCAACTAACGGGCGATATTCTGATAGATAGCGGTTCTGCCAAGATTTTATTGAGCAACGGTTCCCAGTGGGTCGGCGCCGTGAACCAACGCGAACAAGGTCGAGTTAGTCTTTTGTCATTGGATAGCGGCAGTGGCTGGAATGTACGGAATAATTCCACGCTGGAGATATTGAAAAATGACGGCACAGTGGCTTTCTTGGCGCCAGGTGGCAACGGCCATTTCAAAACGGTGGCGGTTAATCACTACCAGGGAGATGGAACGTTGGTGCTGAATACCCGGCTCGGTGATGACAATTCGCCGACCGATCGGCTGGTGATTGATGGTGGAAAGGCGGAAGGGAAAAGCCGATTACGCGTTATCAATGCCGGCGGTACCGGTGATTTTACTCAGCGTGGCATACGCCTGGTTGAGACGATTAACGGTGGCACAACGAATGTGGACGCGTTTCGACTTGATGCCGGCTCAACGGGTTATCGAGCGGGAACGGCCACTCTGGCCATTAATGGCTACGATTACAGTCTGGTTCGCGGCGGGAATAAAGGCGTGGCGGATGACTGGTACCTGACCTCGACTTATACGCCGCCGATAACGCCTCCAACGGTTGAGCCCCCGGTGGTAACGCCTCCAACGGTTGAGCCCCCGGTGGTAACGCCCCCAACGGTTGAGCCTCCGGTAGTAACGCCCCCAACGGTTGAGCCCCCGGTAGTAACGCCTCCAACGGTTGAGCCTCCGGTAGTAACGCCTCCAACCACAGTGCCGCCGCCAGTTGCACCGCCAGAGGAAATTGTTGTTCCCCCGGTGGTTCCCGGCATGAGCAATGTGTCACCGGAAAGCGGCGCTTATATCGGCAATCAGCTTGCCGGCGTCAGGCTGTTTATCCATAACCTGCGAGATCGCGTTCCCGTTTCTGCAGAGGGTCATCTTGCGCCAAACGAACCTGGGCTATGGGTCCGCACCCAGGGGCGACATGATAAAGGAATGCGTATGGCTGAGGGGCGGGTCGGTATGACATCGGATAGCTCTCTCCTGCAACTGGGTGGGGATGTGCTTCGCGTCCCTCTGAGGGAGAATGGCGCGGTTCACGTGGGCGTGATGAGCGGATACGGCACTGTGCGCACGGATTCCGTTTCCACTTTGATATTGCCGGATCGAGACAGCAGTGCGCAGGCCAAGGCAAAGGGGAAAATGTCGGGGTATGCCGTGGGGGTGTATGCCACTCTTTACGAAAATGACGCGACACATCAAGGGGGTTATGCAGACGCCTGGTTGCAATATGGCCGCTATTCCAACCAAATAGGCAGTGAGCTGGGATCAGCGAGTTACCACTCGAACGTGTGGTCCGCCTCGTTGGAGGCGGGTTATGCGGTGGCGTCATTCTCGGCCGGTTCCGCGTTGAGCGGCCTGGTAATGGAACCGAATGCCCAATTCGTCTACAGCAATTACCGCGCTTCGGATGCGGCATTGCAAGGAACGCGTATGAGGAGCGGTGCCGATAACACTTGGCTTGCGCGCGCCGGCTTGCGCGTTTATCCCCAGCGCGAAACAGGCATTCGCCCATTTGTGGAAACCAACGTATTACATTATGGCGGAAAGGCATCGGTGCAAATGGGAAGTTCCGCGTTGGATGCCGCACTGGCACGCAGCATGCTCGAGATGAAGCTCGGTGCGGCGGGAGATATTGAACAAAATCTTCAAGTCTCGGGGCATTTGTTCGGCCAGGCGGGCAATAATGGCCACCAGGGATATGGCGGGATGCTAAACATGCGTTATCGGTTTTAGTTGATATAACGCTACGCGTGTCCGGTCGGCAGGCCGGGCAGCGTAATCCGTTAGCGCCGATAGGCGGGCTGTCAGAGGATACCTTCGCTGACTTATTGAGCAAATGCTCCCTAATTTGCATTTTTCACCGTGCGGGGGGTTGCCAAGGAGCGATGACTAGTCCATAATGCAGTCCATTGATTCGAGAGTGATTAAAAACTTTATAGAAATCAATAAGATAGAGATAAATAATTTAATTTATTTCCTATTTGCTATTCAGCAAGGCTGCTTATGCGGCATGATGAATAAAAAAGTTTCAAGAAGTACCCATGCGACGCGGGAATAGCTCAGTTGGTAGAGCACGACCTTGCCAAGGTCGGGGTCGCGAGTTCGAGTCTCGTTTCCCGCTCCAAAAAATTCAAAGGCCATGTTGTTGCTTGATGGCCGGATGCTCAAAGCATCTCAATGCGGGAATAGCTCAGTTGGTAGAGCACGACCTTGCCAAGGTCGGGGTCGCGAGTTCGAGTCTCGTTTCCCGCTCCAATTTTATCTTCGATTTACCTAAGCCCACGCCTTTACCGGCGCGGTTTTTTGCCTCCCCGTACACACCCCGTCAAAATGTTGTGAACAGAGTTATCCACAGGTAGCGCTCATAATACCCTCAGTTCAAAAAATCAACGCCACAGAAATGAAATATATATCTAATTGATTTATAGCTATATTTTTTTATCGGAAAACGTTATGCCGATCACTTGCTCTTTTTGTTGCACTTGAAAGACAAAGCATTTTTATTTTTATGCACAAATCCACAGAGCGACTATCGGGAACGGAACAACGGATCCGACAGGGTTTTATGCATCCCTCGGTAATCCTTTTTCCACAGCCCGTATCAATCGTTTTTTCTGCGTTGTCTGCACTTCTACGCCCTGCGCTTCCCGTCGCGCCAATTGCTGCTCAAGCGCCCAGTCAATATGCTCGTCCAGCATGGGATCCTGGCGCAGCCTGGAACGTAACGCTATCACTACGGCATCCTGATAAGGGGCATTGCCCAGCGCCACGGCAATATTGCGTAGCCAGCGCAAATGGCCGATACGCCGGATGGCGGAGCCTTCGGTGATGCGCAGGAATTTCTCTTCCGTCCAGCCGAACAGTTCAATCAACTGCGGCGCATGCAGCGCAGCGCGCGGGCTGAAATCATCTTCGTCGGTGAGCTGGGAAAAGCGATTCCACGGGCAGATCAACTGGCAGTCATCACAGCCGTAAATGCGGTTACCCAGCAGCGGGCGAAATTCTTCCGGGATGGCGCCCTCAAGCTCGATGGTCAGATAGGAGATGCAGCGGCGAGCGTCCACGGTGTAAGGAGCGACAATCGCGCCGGTTGGGCAGGTGGTGATGCAGGCGACACAGCGGCCACACTGTTCCTGCTGCGGCTCATCTACCGGTAGCGGCAGATCGATCAGAAGTTCTCCGAGAAAGAACCAGGAACCGGCTTCGCGATTGAGAATAAGTGAGTGCTTGCCAACCCAGCCAATGCCCGCCTTGGAGGCTAATGCGCGCTCCATCACCGGGGCCGAATCGACAAAGGGACGAAAATTCAGTTCGCCACAGTAAGCCTGGATCTGATCGCCGAGCTTTTTCAGCCGCTGGCGCAGCAATTTATGATAGTCCCGCCCCAGCGCATAGCGGCTGACGTAACCCAACTGCGGATTATTCAGGGTGCTGGCAAAGGCCGCTTTCGCCGGCAGGTAGTTCATGCGCACGCTGATCACCCGCAGCGTACCGGGCAGCAGCTCATGCGGCCGTGCGCGCAGCATGCCATGGCGCGCCATCCACTCCATTTCGCCGTGGTATTGCTTGTCCAGCCATGCCTGCAACCTGGGTTCTTCGGCGCTCAGATCGGTATCGCAAATGCCTACCTGCTGGAATCCTAGCGATTGCCCCCATTGCTTGATATGTTGGGCGAGTTGATTGAGATCGAGGGGGTGTGTCATGACGGGCCACAGTGAAAAACAATACACCGACAGTTTATCACACTCTGTCTGGTCTGCGGACTGGATCCGACGGGCAGAACCTGCCGCCGCCGCCTCGCTCGGTATTTCACTCTACGATTTGATGCTGCGTGCCGGTGAGGCGGCTTACGCCCTGGCGCGCGACCAATACCCGGCCGGCAGCCACTGGCTGGTGCTGTGCGGCCACGGTAACAACGGCGGCGACGGTTACGTGGTCGCCAGACTGGCTGCAGAGGCCGGCGTAAAAATTACGTTGATTGCCTGCGAGGGCGCGCGGCCCTTACCCGTTGAGGCCGCCGCCGCCCGGCAGGCCTGGTTGAATGCCGGGGGTGAAATTCATCCGGCTGACAGCCGCTGGCCGGAAAGTATCGATCTGATTATCGATGGCCTGCTCGGCACCGGGCTGAATACCGCCCCGAGATCGCCCTACAATGCCTTGATTGAGGCTGCTAATCGCAGTTCAGTGCCGGTTATCGCGCTTGATATCCCCTCCGGGCTGTTGGCGGAAAGCGGTGCTGCGCCCGGCGCGGTCATCCGCGCCACGCACACCGTCACCTTTATTGCCCTCAAACCGGGTCTGTTAACCGGTCAGGCGCGTGATTGGGTCGGGCAACTTTATCTGAGTAGGCTAGGATTATCGGGCTGGCTGGCAAAGCAACCGGCGCAGATTCATCGGGTTACCGCAGACTCGCTGCCCCAGTGGCTGAAGCCGCGCCGGCCCTGTTCGCACAAGGGTGAACAAGGGCGCGTGTTGCTGGTGGGCGGCGATCACGGCTTTGGCGGGGCGATACGTATGGCGGCAGAGGCCGCACTGCGCAGCGGTGCAGGATTGGTGCGAGTACTCACTCACATTGAGCATGTCGGGCCACTGCTTACCGCTCGTCCTGAGCTGATGGTGCAACGTCTGAGCGACGATACGCTGCAACAGGCGCTCAATTGGGCGGATGTGGTGGTAGTGGGGCCGGGGCTGGGCCAGGGCGAATGGGGTCGGAATGCGCTGAAAGTGCTGCAAGCCAGTGATAAACCGGCATTATGGGATGCCGATGCGCTGAACTTGCTGGCATTAAATCCCGAGAAGCGTCAGAATCGCGTGATTACCCCGCATCCTGGGGAAGCTGCGCGCCTGCTGGGGTGCAGTACCGCTGATATTGAGAGTGATCGCTTACTTGCAGTGCGCAAGCTGGCGGCGCAATACGGTGGCGTGGCGGTGTTGAAAGGTGCCGGTACGCTGATTGCCGATGAGCGGGGCGAGATGGCGATAGCGGACGTCGGCAATGCGGGCATGGCCTCCGGCGGTATGGGGGATGTGCTGTCGGGCATTATCGGCGGTTTGCTGGGGCAAAAGCTCTCGCTGTATGATGCAGCCTGTGCGGGGTGTGTCGTGCATGGCGCAGCTGCCGATCGCATGGCGGCAAGACATGGAACAAGAGGGATGCTGGCGAGCGACTTACTGCCTGAAATCCCTTATTACGTTAATCCTGAGTTGGCATAATAGAAACTATCGAATGAAAGAACTCGTTTTACCTCTGCCGGATGAGGCAGCGACTGTCGCATTAGGCGCCGCCTTGGCCAAGGCGTGCGATCGCGCCAGCGTAATTTATCTTTACGGTGACCTGGGCGCCGGTAAAACCACCTTCAGCCGTGGTTTTCTGCAGGCTTTGGGGCATCAGGGCAATGTTAAAAGCCCAACCTATACGCTGGTCGAGCCCTATGCTCTGCAGCCACTGGCGGTATACCATTTTGATCTGTATCGGTTAGCCGATCCGGAAGAACTCGAGTTTATGGGCATTCGCGATTATTTTGCGCAGGATGCCATTTGCCTGGTTGAATGGCCGCAGCAGGGCACCGGCGTGTTGCCGGATCCGGATCTGGAGCTGCACCTCAGCTATCAGGATCAGGGGCGTGAGGCAAAAATTCAGGCGGTTTCCGCCTACGGTAGCCAGCTTTTAGACCGTATCCACGGGCCACAGGAATGACGCCGCAATGACGTATGCGTTGAAAAAATTATTCGTAATCACCCTGATCGCCGTATTGGGGTCTTTTGGTGTGGCCAATGCGTTGGCCGCATCGTCGCTGTCTGACATCAAAGTATCCAATGCTCAACGAGAAGCCACTGTATCGGTGAGCTTCAATGGCCCGCCGGATTATGCCTTCTTCCCGCTGCACGGCCCGGACCGCGTAGTTCTGGATGTTAACCAGAAAGGTAAGGTCGGCGGCCTGCCGCTGAGTTTCAGCGGGCAGAACCTGGTAAAAAGCATCCGCTCCAGTACGCCGAAAGATGCTCAGAGCGTGCGGTTGGTGTTTGATCTGACCCAGCGTTCGAAAACACGCGTCGCTACGCGCCAGAACGGCGGCATTTATACCGTCGTATTTACCATTGCCGCCGAGGGCAGCGCCAACGCCAATGTGGCGCGCAGAACGCCGGTGGTTACACCTGCACCGGCCCCTGTAGTGGTTCGCGACCCGGTCCGCAAGGCGCCGGTGATGAGTGAACCTGAATCTGAACCTGCACCGGTGCAAAGAGCGCCGAGCGGCTCCAATCCTTTCACCAATAAATCGTCTGTAGTATCGGGCACCGCATCGGAAATTACGCCGCGCAGCAGCCGCGTTTCCGTGGGGTCCGGCGATCGGGTGGTGGTGGCAATTGATGCCGGCCACGGCGGGCAGGATCCGGGCGCTATCGGCCCGAACGGCCTGAAAGAAAAAAATGTCACCATCGGCATAGCCCGCCGTTTGCAGGCCATGTTGGATGCCGATCCGCAGTTCAAACCGGTGCTGACGCGCACAGGCGATTACTTCATCTCGGTGATGGGGCGTTCTGACGTGGCGCGTAAACAGGGCGCCAATGTGCTGGTCTCCATTCATGCCGACGCCGCGCCAAACCGCAGCGCCAACGGGGCCTCGGTTTGGGTGCTGTCCAACCGCCGCGCCAACAGCGAGATGGCAGGCTGGCTGGAACAGCATGAGAAACAGTCTGAGCTGCTTGGCGGCGCGGGTGATTTGCTGGCTAACAGCCAGGCCGATCCTTACCTGAGCCAGGCGGTGCTGGATCTGCAGTTCGGCCATTCGCAGCGAGTGGGCTACGATGTTGCGGTAAAAGTATTGCAGCAGTTGCAGAGCGTGGGTTCATTGCATAAACGCCGACCGGAACACGCCAGCCTTGGCGTGCTGCGTTCGCCGGACATCCCATCGCTGCTGGTGGAAACAGGGTTTATCAGTAATAGCACGGAGGAGCGGCTGCTGGGCAGTAGCGCGTATCAGGATAAAATTGCCAGGGCGATCCACAATGGCCTGCGCAGTTATTTCCTGGCGCATCCGCTACAAGCCGACCCAAAGGTGGAAAACCGTCCGCTGGACGTCGCAGCGGCGGTTAAAACTCCAGCCCCAGCTCGATCGGTCGCCAAAGCGAAACCCAGCGTGAAGAAAGCGTCAAAACATAAAGTCGCGCGCGGTGATACCTTGTCATCCATTGCTTCCAGTTATGGCGTCAGCGTCGGTGACCTGAAGCGCGTGAATAAACTGAAGTCGGACGTCGCGCCGCTGGATCGGACGCTGACCATCCCGCAGGCCTAGCGCCAACATGACAGGAGCCAGTATGCCCATCCAGGTATTACCGCCACAGCTCGCCAACCAGATTGCCGCCGGCGAAGTCGTCGAGCGGCCCGCGTCGGTGGTGAAAGAGCTGGTGGAGAACAGCCTGGATGCCGGGGCGACGCGTATCGATATCGATATTGAACGCGGCGGCGCCAAGTTGATCCGCATTCGCGATAACGGTTGCGGCATTGGAAAGGAAGATCTTTCCCTGGCGCTGGCTCGTCATGCCACCAGTAAAATCAGTACGCTCGACGATTTGGAAGCGATTGTCAGCCTCGGTTTCCGCGGCGAAGCGCTGGCCAGCATCAGCTCGGTTTCCCGTTTGACGCTCACCTCACGCACTGCAGAACAAAGCGAAGCCTGGCAGGCCTATGCCGAAGGCCGCGATCAGGCGGTAACGGTCAAGCCGGCGGCGCACCCGATAGGCAGCACGCTGGAAGTGCTGGATTTGTTCTACAACACCCCGGCGCGCCGCAAGTTTATGCGCACCGAGAAAACCGAGTTTGGTCATATTGATGAAGTGGTGCGGCGCATTGCGCTGGCGCGTTTCGATGTGGCGATAAACCTCAGCCATAATGGCAAACTGATCCGCCAATACCGCGCCGCGAAAGACGAGAGCCAGCATGAACGCCGTCTGGGCAGCATTTGTGGGCCGGCATTTTTGCAGCATGCGTTGAACATCTCCTGGCAACACGGGGACCTGACCATTCGCGGTTGGGTGGCCGATCCCGCCGGCGCCCGCCAACTGGGCGAAATGCAATATTGCTACGTCAACAGCCGCATGATGCGCGATCGCCTGATCAACCACGCCATCCGTCAGGCTTATCAGGATCAATTAAAAGATGAGCAGCAGCCCGCTTATGTGCTGTATCTCGAGGTAGATCCTCATCAGGTCGACGTGAATGTTCATCCGGCCAAGCATGAGGTGCGTTTCCATCAGGCGCGGCTGGTACATGATTTTATCTATCAGGCGGTAACCACCGTATTGCAGCAGGTTGGCAATGCGCCGTTGCCTCTGGCGGATGAGCAGGACCAGGAAAAAGCGCCGGCCTGGCAGTTGGAAAACCGCGTCGCCGCCGGTGGCAATCATTTCTCGCAGCCTGCGCCACGTCGCGAGCCTCAACCTGCTGAACCTGCGGTTGCGCGTGAACGTGCGCCACAGCCGGCCTATCATGCAGGCAGCGGTTATCAAAAGCGTGAAGGGGAGCTGTATGGCAAGCTGCTGCAGGCCGCATCCGCCGCCGAGCCGCGCCAGGAAACGCCGAAGCAACCGCTGTTCCCACCGGTGAAGATCGAGCATGAAACGCCGCTGGCGGGCAGCCAGCACAGTTTTGGTCGGGTACTGATGATTCATCCGCCGTGCTATGCGCTGATCGAACGCCGTCAACAGCTGATATTGCTGAACCTGCCGGTGGCCGAGCGCTGGCTGCGCCAGGCCCAGCTCAGCCCGTCGGAAGACGGCCTACGGCCACAGCCGCTGTTGATTCCCATTAAACTGACATTGAATAAAGACGAGGCGGCCGCCTGCGTGCGCCATCAGCCGCTGCTGGTCACCATGGGGCTGGATCTGCAGTCAGATCATGGGCGTGTGACGCTGCGCGCAGTACCTTTACCATTACGCCAACAAAATTTACAAAAACTGATACCCGAACTGTTAGGCTATCTGGCCGAGCATCAGGAGATGTCGCCCGCGGTGTTAGCCACCTGGATCGCCCGCCATTTAGGCAGCGAGCACGAACAGTGGAACACCTCGCAAGCGATACAATTGCTGACCGACGTTGAACGACTTTGCCCGCAATTGGTCAAATCACCTCCGAGCGGACTTTTACAACCTGTTGATTTACAGGCTGCACTGACAGCCCTTAAGCATGATTGAAACTGAAATGACACCACGTCCCCCGGCTATTTTTATCATGGGGCCGACCGCCTCCGGCAAAACCGCTCTGGCGATCGCGCTGCGTGAGCGACTGCCTGTGGAACTGATCAGCGTGGATTCTGCCCTGATTTATCGCGGTATGGATATCGGCACCGCCAAGCCGAGCGCCGAAGAGTTGGCGCAGGCTCCGCACAGGCTGATTGATATTCGCGATCCCGCAGAAGCTTACTCCGCCGCGGATTTTCGTGCCGATGCGTTGAAAGAGATGGCCGCCATTACCGCCGCAGGCCGTATCCCGCTGTTGGTGGGCGGTACCATGCTCTACTTCAAGGCGCTGTTGGAAGGATTATCGCCGCTGCCGTCCGCCGATCCGGCGGTGCGAGAGCGCATCGAACAGCAGGCGGCAGAGCAGGGTTGGGACGTTTTGCACCGTCAGTTACAAGAGATTGATCCGGTTGCGGCAATGAGAATTCATCCGAATGATCCGCAGAGACTGTCCAGAGCACTGGAAGTTTTTTTTATTTCGGGTAAAACTTTAACGGAACTGACTAAAATTTCGGGTGAATCGTTGCCGTATCATGTTCACCAATTTGCGATAGCGCCGACCAGCCGTGAGTTGATCCATCAACGCATCGAGCTGCGGTATCATCAAATGTTGGCGGCAGGTTTTGAGACGGAAGCGCGTGCACTTTTTGCACGGGGTGATTTGCATACGGATTTGCCTTCCATTCGCTGTGTCGGTTATCGCCAGATGTGGTCATATTTGTCTGGTGAAATTAGTTACGATGAGATGGTTTATCGTGGTATTTGCGCAACGCGTCAGTTGGCCAAGCGCCAAATGACCTGGTTACGGGGCTGGAACTCGGTACATTGGCTGGACAGCGAGAAGCCGGGAGAGGCTTTGGACTCGGTAATACAGGTTGTTAGTGCATAGGTTGAGTGATTGTGTACAATTGATGAGTATTCAGCGCGCAAATTTTTTAGGTCGTTTATTTTAGAGCCGACAGGTTCTTAGTTACAAACAACAAGCAAATAAGGAAAAGATAGAATGGCTAAGGGGCAATCTTTGCAAGATCCGTTCCTGAACGCATTGCGTCGTGAACGTGTTCCGGTTTCTATTTATTTGGTGAATGGTATTAAGCTGCAAGGCCAGATTGAGTCTTTTGACCAGTTTGTCATCCTGTTGAAAAACACGGTGAGCCAGATGGTTTATAAGCACGCTATCTCTACCGTTGTTCCGTCACGCCCGGTTTCGCACCATAGCAACAATCCGAGCGCCGGCACCAGTAACTATCACCATGGTAACAACCCGTCTGCGCCGCAACAGCCGCAGCAGGAAAGCGATGACGCTGAATAAAGCGCGTTGCGAGTCAACCATGACGGGGAGCATAAGCAGCCGTGGGCTGTTTATGTCCCCCAAACTCGCGGTATATGTCCGTTTGAGAGGTTGCACGCTTGTTTGACCGTTATGAAGCCGGTGAGCAGGCCGTCCTGGTTCATATCTATTTCTCGCAAGACAAAGATACGGAAGATCTCAGTGAGTTCGAATCCCTGGTGTCCTCGGCGGGTGTTGAAGCTTTGCAAGTGGTTACTGGTAGCCGCAAAGCCCCACATCCCAAGTACTTTGTAGGCGAAGGAAAGGCCGAAGAAATTGCAGATGCGGTAAAAGCCAGTGGCGCATCTGTTGTCCTGTTTGATCATTCCCTTTCCCCGGCGCAGGAGAGAAATCTTGAACGCCTGTGTGAATGTCGCGTGATCGATCGCACCGGGTTGATTCTAGACATCTTTGCCCAGCGTGCCCGTACCCATGAAGGTAAGCTGCAGGTGGAACTGGCGCAATTGCGTCATATCGCCACGCGTCTGGTTCGTGGCTGGACGCACCTTGAACGCCAAAAAGGGGGGATTGGCCTGCGCGGGCCGGGGGAGACCCAATTAGAAACCGACCGTCGTCTGTTACGTGATCGCATCAGCTTGATTTTACGCCGCCTGGAGCGGGTAGCCAAGCAACGTGAACAGGGCCGACGTGCGCGTACCCGTGCCGAAGTGCCGACCGTATCGCTGGTGGGCTACACCAACGCCGGCAAATCTACTCTGTTTAACCGAATAACGTCTGCCGATGTGTATGCGGCGGACCAGCTATTTGCCACCCTGGATCCCACTCTGCGCCGTATTGACGTGGCGGATGTGGGCGATACCGTGTTGGCGGATACCGTAGGCTTTATCCGGCACCTGCCGCACGATCTGGTCGCCGCCTTCAAGGCGACGCTGCAGGAAACGCGCCAGGCGTCTCTGCTGTTGCATGTAATCGACGCCGCGGATACCCGCGTTGATGAAAACATTGAAGCGGTAAACACCGTGCTGGCAGAGATTGAATCGGATGAGATCCCTACACTGTTAGTGATGAACAAAATAGATATGCTGGATGATTTTGTCCCGCGTATCGACCGCAACGATGAAAACTTACCGATCCGGGTGTGGCTGTCCGCCGCCAGCGGTGAAGGTATCCCGTTGCTGTATCAGGCGTTGACGGAGCGCTTATCGGGGGAAATCGCGCAATATGAGCTGCGCTTACCGCCACAGGCAGGCCGTCTTCGTAGCCGTTTTTACCAGCTTCAGGCAATTGAGAAAGAGTGGAACGAAGAAGACGGCAGCATCGGCATGGTGATTCGTATGCCAATTGTCGAATGGCGTCGCCTCTGTAAACAGGAACAGGACCTGATTAACTTTATAGTATGATCATATCCTGTTACATTTGAGCACTCGGTCCGCAGGCGTCTTCGGTGCAGCACGTTTTGGTGCGGCCAGCGCGCAGGAACCGGAGCGTACAGCAAGTACGTGAGGATTCTGAGCACTGCCCAAGTTAAAACGGGCAAGTAAGATAGCCTGCAGTAACTAAGCGTAAGCCTGAAGTACCCAATCACAGAATATGGAGCTAAAACATGGCGTGGAATCAGCCCGGTAATAACGGACAGGACCGCGACCCGTGGGGGAGCAGCAATAATAATGGCGGCAACTCTGGCGGTAACAACAAAGGCGGTCGCGAGCAAGGACCTCCTGATTTGGACGATATCTTCCGCAAGCTGAGCAAAAAACTGAGCGGCTTGGGCGGGGGCAAAGGTTCCAACAGCAATAACAGCGGCGGCACCGGTACCTCAGGTCCGGGTTTCAGCAGCCGTATTGTCGGCATTGCTGCGGTTGCGGTGGTGGTGATTTGGGCCGCCAGCGGCTTCTACACCATCAAAGAAGCTGAGCGTGGCGTAGTCACCCGTTTCGGCAAGTTCAGCCACCTGGTGCAACCGGGTCTGAACTGGAAACCGACCTTCATCGACGAAGTTCGTCCGGTCAACGTGGAGTCCGTGCGTGAACTGGCGGCGTCCGGCGTGATGCTGACTTCCGATGAGAACGTGGTGCGCGTGGAAATGAACGTGCAGTACCGCGTGACCAATCCGGAAGCGTATCTGTTCAGCGTGACCAGTGCCGACGACAGCTTGAGCCAGGCTACCGACAGCGCCCTGCGTGGCGTTATCGGCAAGTACACGATGGACAAGATCCTGACTGAAGGCCGTACTATCGTGCGTAGCGATACCCAACGCGTACTGGAAGAGACCATTCGTCCGTACAACATGGGGATCACGCTGCTGGACGTCAACTTCCAGGCTGCCCGTCCGCCGGAAGAGGTGAAAGCCGCATTTGATGATGCGATTGCCGCGCGTGAGAACGAGCAGCAGTACATCCGTGAGGCGGAAGCCTACGCCAACGAAGTTCAGCCACGTGCTAACGGCCAGGCGCAGCGTCTGCTGGAAGATGCCAAAGCGTATAAAGACCGTACCGTCCTGGAAGCTCAGGGTGAGGTCGCGCGCTTTGCCAAACTGTTGCCGGAATACAAATCCGCCCCGGAAATTACCCGTGAGCGTCTGTATATCGAAACCATGGAAAAAGTCCTGAGCCACACCCGCAAGGTGCTGGTGAATGACAAAGGCAACAACCTGATGGTGTTACCGCTTGAGCAAATGCTGCGTGGCCCTGCCGGCGCGGCGGGCGACGGCAGTAAAGACACCAGCCTGATTCGTCTCAACCCCGCTCCGTCTGCCAACAGTGGCGCCAGCTCGAACAGCCAGCGTAGCGACAGCGGCTCGGTCATGGACCAACGCCGGGCGAATGCGCAGCGTGACGACACCACTCGCGTAGGGAGAGAGTAATCAATGCGTAAGTCTTTTGTAGTTATCGTCCTCGCGGTGCTGGTGGCGCTGTATGCTTCCCTGTTCGTGGTGCAAGAAGGCCAGCGCGGCATCGTGCTGCGTTTCGGCAAGGTACTGCGCGACAGCGACAACAAACCGCTGGTGTATGCGCCGGGTCTGCACTTCAAGATCCCGTTTATCGAATCGGTGAAAACGCTGGACGCGCGTATCCAGACCATGGACAACCAGGCTGACCGTTTCGTGACCAGCGAGAAGAAAGACCTGATCGTCGATTCTTACCTGAAATGGCGCATCAGTGATTTCAGCCGTTACTATCTGGCCACCGGCGGCGGTGACGTTTCACAAGCCGAAGTGTTGTTGAAGCGTAAATTCAGTGACCGTCTGCGTTCCGAGATTGGTCGTCTGGATGTGAAAGACATCGTGACCGACTCGCGCGGCAAGCTGATGTCTGACGTACGTGACGCGCTGAACACCGGTACCGTGGGTGATGGCGAAGAAGTGGCAACCACCGAAGCTGATGATGCCATTGCTTCTGCTGCGGCCCGCGTTGAGAAGGAAACCACCGGCAACCTGCCGAAAGTTAACCCGAACAGCATGGCGGCACTGGGTATTGAAGTGATCGACGTGCGTATCAAGCAGATCAACCTGCCGGCGGAAGTGTCTGACGCAATCTATCAGCGTATGCGCGCCGAGCGTGAAGCGGTAGCCCGTCGTCACCGTTCGCAAGGCCAGGAAGAGGCTGAGAAGCTGCGTGCAACTGCGGACTACGAAGTGACTCGTACGTTGGCGGAAGCCGAACGTACGGCGCGTATCACCCGTGGTGATGGCGATGCGGAAGCCGCCAAACTGTTTGCTGCCGCATTCAGCCAGGATCCGGACTTCTATGCCTTTATCCGTAGCCTGCGTGCTTATGAAACCAGTTTCAGCAGCAACAACCAGGACGTGATGGTACTGAGCCCGGACAGCGATTTCTTCCGCTACATGAAGTCGCCTGATTCCACGCGCAAGTAACAGCGACAGGTAAATTATTGGGGGGCCCGTTTAATCGCGGGCCCTTTCTTTTTTGGGGTGAGGCATGAATTCAACGATTTGGCTGGCGCTTGGGCTGGTTTTGGTACTGGAAGGGCTGGGGCCGATGCTGTTTCCACAGGCCTGGCGTAAAATGATACTGGCGATGACCCAGTTGCCTGACGCTACGTTGCGGCGATTTGGCGGTGGAATAGTGGTTGCGGGCTGTGTGATCTACTACATGTTGCGTAGCCGTACGGGGCTTTAAAGTTTAGCCTAAAAAAGACGCAATCGTATGCTAAAAGTGCTGAAAATCGAAAATTACGGTGGTAGAATCCATTTTTAAGCAACCGGTGATTTTGAAAATGGGTAAGAACGTCGTCGTACTGGGCACCCAATGGGGTGACGAAGGTAAGGGCAAGGTCGTAGACCTGCTGACTGAACGGGCTCAATATGTTGTGCGCTACCAAGGTGGCCATAACGCTGGCCACACTCTGGTTATTAACGGTGAGAAAACCGTCCTTCATTTAATTCCTTCAGGCATTCTGCGTGATAACGTGACCAGCATCATCGGCAACGGTGTAGTTCTGGCACCAGACGCATTGATGAAAGAAATGGGTGAACTTGAAGCGCGCGGCATCCCGGTACGCGAACGTCTGTTACTGTCCGAAGCCTGCCCGCTTATTCTGCCTTATCACGTTGCGCTGGATAACGCGCGTGAGAAAGCGCGCGGTGCAAAAGCTATCGGCACCACCGGCCGTGGTATCGGCCCGGCTTACGAAGATAAAGTTGCTCGCCGCGGTCTGCGCGTTGGCGATCTGTTCAACAAAGAAACCTTCGCCGTTAAGCTGAAAGAAATCATCGATTACCATAACTTCCAGCTGGTTAACTACTACAAAGTCGAAGCCGTTGATTACCAGGCCACTCTGGATTACGTCCTGTCCATCGCCGATATCCTGACCGCAATGGTTGTTGACGTTTCCGAACTGCTGGACGGCGCGCGCAAGCGTGGCGATCTGATCATGTTCGAAGGCGCTCAAGGTACTCTGCTGGATATCGACCACGGTACTTATCCGTATGTAACCTCTTCCAATACCACTGCCGGCGGCGTTGCTACCGGTTCAGGTATTGGTCCGCGTTACGTGGACTACGTGCTGGGCATCGTTAAAGCCTACTCTACCCGTGTGGGTGCAGGTCCGTTCCCGACCGAACTGTTCGACGAAACCGGTGAATACCTGTGCAAACAGGGTAACGAGTTCGGCGCTACCACTGGCCGTCGTCGTCGTACCGGTTGGCTGGACGCCGTGGCGGTTCGCCGCGCAGTGCAGATCAACTCCTTGTCCGGCTTCTGCCTGACCAAGCTGGACGTGCTGGATGGCTTGAAAGAAGTGAAAATCTGCGTGGGTTACCGTATGCCTGACGGCCGCGAAATGGACACCACGCCGCTGGCTGCAGAAGGCTGGGAAGGCATCGAACCGATCTACGAAAGCATGCCGGGCTGGAGCGAAACCACCTTTGGCGTGAAAGAGCACAGCAAGCTGCCGCAGGCGGCGCTGGACTACATCAAGCGCATTGAAGAACTGACTGGCGTACCGGTAGACATTATTTCTACTGGCCCGGACCGTAGCGAGACCATGATCCTGCGCGACCCGTTCGACGCATAATCTGGCCTTACTGCAGTAAAACAAACCGGGCATGTCCCGGTTTGTTTTTATCATTATTCTCCCCGATTGCGGTTTCACATCAAAAAATCCTTTCTTTAACCCGTTCCAGAGCCTGAGATACGCTAAATAATTAGCGGCGAACTCTCCGGCTGGTTTATTATCCAATAAGTAATCTTTTGAATAATGCCGGAAATCGGCTTGTCAGACGGGTAAAAAGAGACCCAGAGGTAGATGTGCAGTTAACAAGTTTTACTGATTATGGCCTGCGGGCGTTGATCTACATGGCCTCGCTGCCACCGGACAAAATGACCAGCATTTCGGAAGTTACCGAAGTCTATGGCGTGTCCCGTAACCATATGGTGAAGATCATCAATCAGTTAAGCCGGGTTGGGTTTGTGACCGCCGTGCGCGGAAAGAACGGTGGCATCCGTTTGGGCAAACCAGCCGAAACCATACGCCTCGGCGACGTGGTCAGGGCGCTGGAGCCGCTCTCGTTGGTTAACTGCAACAGTGATTTTTGCCACATAACCCCTGCCTGCCGCCTGAAGCAGGTGCTCCACCAGGGCGTACAGAATTTCCTTGAAGAGCTGGATAGCCACACGCTGGCCGATATGGTCGAAGACAATCCACCGCTCTACAAGCTATTGCTTGTCGAATAAAGCGTCGCTGAGAAGACAAGGCTCAGCGGCACCCTGCTGATGACAACGGAGGAACCGCAATGTCACAAGATCCATTCCTGGAACGAGAAGCAGAAAAATATGAATCCCCAATCCCGAGCCGTGAATTCATTCTGACCCATCTGGCGAAAAGAGAAACGCCGGCCAGCCGCGAAGAGCTGGCCAAAGAGCTGGATTTGACCGGTGAAGAGGCGCTGGAAGCGTTACGCCGTCGCCTGCGTGCCATGGAGCGTGACGGCCAATTGATATTTACCCGCCGCCAGTGCTATGCGCTGCCGGAGCGTCTGGACCTGCTGCGCGGCACCGTCATCGGTCACCGCGACGGTTTTGGTTTCCTGCGCATTGAAGGCAGCAAAGACGACCTGTATTTGTCGGCCGAGCAGATGAAAATGGCGATCCACGGTGATGTGGTGCTGGCGCAGGCGATGGCTGCGGACCGCAAGGGCCGCCGTGAAGCGCGTATCGTGCGCGTATTGGTGCCGAAAACCAGTCAAATCGTCGGCCGCTTTTTCATGGACGCGGGAACCGGTTTTGTGGTGCCGGACGACAGCCGTCTCAGCTTTGATATCCTGATCCCTGCCGAGTCCGTCAGCGGTGCGCGCATGGGCTTCATGGTGGTGGTTGAACTGACCCAACGCCCGACCCGCCGCACCAAAGCGGTAGGCAAGATTGTTGAGATCCTCGGCGATAAAATGGGCACCAGCATGGCGGTGGACATTGCACTGCGCACCCATGAGATCCCGCATGTCTGGCCACCGCAGGTGGAAAAACAGGTTGCCGATCTCAGCGAACAAGTACCTGAGGCCGCCAAGAAAGGCCGTGTCGACCTGCGTCAACTGCCGCTGGTGACGATTGACGGCGAAGACGCGCGCGATTTCGATGACGCCGTCTACTGCGAGAAAAAACGCGGCGGCGGCTGGCGCCTGTGGGTAGCGATTGCCGACGTCAGCTATTACGTCCGCCCTCGCACCGCATTGGATGACGAAGCGCGCAACCGCGGGACGTCGGTGTACTTCCCGTCGCAGGTTATTCCGATGCTGCCGGAAGTGTTGTCCAACGGCTTGTGCTCGCTGAACCCGCAGGTCGATCGTCTGTGTATGGTGTGCGAGATGACCATCTCCGCCCAGGGCCGCCTGTCGACATCCAAGTTCTATGAAGCGGTAATGAGTTCACACGCTCGCTTAACCTACAATAAAGTCTGGCATATTCTGCAGGGCGATCAGGAGCTGCGTGAGCATTATCACCCGCTGGTCAAGCACCTGCAGGAACTGCACGCCATGTACAAGGTGTTGGATCAGGCGCGCGCCGAACGTGGCGGCATCGCTTTCGAAACCGAAGAAGCCAAGTTTATCTTCAATGCCGAACGCCGTATTGAGCGCGTTGAGCCAACGGTGCGCAACGACGCCCATAAGCTGATCGAAGAGTGCATGATCATGGCGAACGTCGCCGCAGCGCGCTTTGTCGAGAAACATAACGAACCGGCGCTGTTCCGCGTGCACGATCGTCCAAGCGACGATCATATTACCGCACTGCGCAGCGTGTTGGGTGAACTGGGCCTGACGCTGGGCGGCGGCAATAAACCGCAGCCTAAGGACTACGCCACCCTGATGGATGAAGTGGCTGAACGTCCCGATCGCGAAATGCTGCAAACCATGCTGCTGCGTTCGATGAAGCAGGCGATCTACGATCCGGAAAACCGCGGGCACTTTGGCCTGGCGCTGGCTTCTTACGGCCACTTTACTTCACCGATCCGCCGTTATCCTGACCTGGCGCTGCACCGCGCGATCAAATATCTGCTGGCTAAAGAGCACGGCCAGCCGAAAGAGCGCTGGACACCGACCGGCGGCTGGCACAGCGAATTCGAAGAGATGCTGCAGCTCGGCGAACACTGTTCAATGACCGAACGCCGTGCCGATGAAGCGACGCGCAACGTAGCCGACTGGCTGAAATGCGACTTTATGCAGGACCACGTCGGTGAAGTGTTTGGCGGCATTATCGCCAGCGTGACCGGCTTCGGTTTCTTCGTGCGCCTGAACGATCTGTTTATCGACGGTCTGGTGCACGTATCAACGCTGGATAACGATTATTATCGCTACGATAATATCGGCCAGCGTCTGATCGGCGAATCCTCCGGCATGGTTTATCGCCTGGGCGATACGGTGGAGATCCGCGTCGAAGCGGTGCATATGGATGAGCGCAAGATTGATTTTGCTTTGGTCTCCAGCACCCGCAAACCGCGTGGCGAAGGTAAAACCGAACGTGACCGCGCCAAGAACGGCGGCCAACGTACCTTGCGTGACGGTGCCGGCGCAGGCCGTGCTCCGGCATCGCAGCGCAACAAGCGTCGTGGTGGCAAGCCACCGGCCAACTTTGAGCCGGACAGCGCCTTCCGCAAAAAAGACGACGCCAAACCGGCTGACCAGGTGAAGAAAGACAAAAAGGCGAAAGCCAAGAAAGTGTCTGACAAAACCCGGAAAATAGCGGCGGCGACCAAGGCTAAACGCGCCGGCAAGAAGAAAGGTGCTGAGCAGGCTTAATCTGCCGCACGTCATTATCACCGGCTGGCAAACGCCAGCCGCACAGTTAAAAGAGCATCATGAGCGAAATTATTTACGGCATCCATGCCGTCAAGGCCCTGTTAGATAACGATCCGCAGCGCTTCCTGGAAGTGTTTATTCTGAAAGGGCGCGATGATCGCCGGCTGCAACCGCTGATCGCCGAGCTGGAGGCGACCGGTATTGTAATCCAGGTGGCGAACCGCCAGTGGCTGGACGAGAAGGTCGAGGGCGCAGTGCATCAGGGAATTATCGCCCGGGTGCGCGAAGGGCGTCAGTATCAGGAAAATGATTTACCGGGCCTGCTGGCCAGCGTGGATACGCCATTCCTGCTGGTACTGGACGGCGTGACCGACCCGCACAACCTCGGCGCCTGCCTGCGCAGCGCAGATGCGGCCGGCGTGCACGCGGTTATCGTCCCGCGCGATCGTTCCGCCCAGTTGAACGCGACCGCCAAGAAAGTGGCCTGCGGCGCGGCGGAAAATGTCCCGCTGATCCGTGTCACCAACCTGGCGCGCACCCTGCGTTTGCTGCAGGAAATGAACGTCTGGGTAGTCGGCACCGCCGGCGAAGCCGATCATACTCTGTTCCAGAGCAAAATGACCGGCCCGATGGCGCTGGTGATGGGGGCTGAAGGCGAAGGCATGCGCCGTCTGACCCGCGAACACTGCGATGAGTTGATCAGCATTCCGATGGCAGGGACAGTTTCTTCGCTGAACGTCTCGGTCGCCACCGGCATCTGTTTGTTCGAAGCGGTGCGCCAGCGCAGCTGATTTACCCGCAGGGGCGCTTGCGCCCCTGTCAATCTCCCACCTTGTGATCCCACCTTCGGCAGAAATTTCCTTACCGACCATAATTACTCCTGACGCTTTAATCAGGGAGCAAGCCGATGGTCTGGACTACGCACACCGTTTTTAACCAACCCAAACCGCTGGGCAACAGCAATCTTTTCCTGTCAGATACGCCGCTGCGTGAGGCGATACAGCGCGAGCAGGCTGGCTGGGACGCAGATGTACTCGCTTCGCTGGGCCAACAGTTGGGCACTCAGGAATCGCTGGAGTTGGGGCGGCTGGCCAACGCCAACCCACCGGAACTGCTGCGTTATGACGCCACCGGGCAGCGGTTGGACGACGTTCGTTTCCATCCCGCCTGGCATATTTTGATGCAGGGGTTGATTGCCAACCGGGTGCATAACCTGCCGTGGCAGGAGGATGCCCGTATCGGTGCGTTCGTGGCGCGCGCAGCTCGCTTTGTGCTGCATGCGCAGGTGGAAGCCGGCACCTTATGCCCGGTGACGATGACCTTTGGTGCCATTCCTCTGTTGCAACGCTTGCTGCCCTCAGAATTTCAATCCTGGCTGTCGCCGCTGCTTTCCGATCGCTACGATGCGCATTTGTCACCGGGTGGGCAAAAGCGTGGTTTGCTGATTGGCATGGGGATGACCGAAAAGCAGGGTGGATCCGATGTATTGAGCAATACGACGACCGCCACCCCGTTAACGGCTCGCGGTCCTGGGGAAGCGTACCGGTTGGTGGGGCACAAATGGTTCTTCTCGGTGCCGCAGAGCGATGCGCATCTGGTGCTGGCGCAGACCGAAGGCGGTCTGTCCTGCTTCTTCCTGCCGCGTATTTTGCCCGACGGTACGCGCAATGCGATACGGCTGGAACGGCTGAAGGATAAGCTGGGTAACCGCTCCAACGCCAGCAGTGAGGTGGAGTTCCAGGATGCTACCGCCTGGCTGTTGGGCGAGGAAGGGGATGGCGTACGGCATATTCTCAAGATGGGTGGCCTGACGCGCTTTGACTGCGCGTTGGGCAGCCACGGCTTGATGCGGCGTGCGTTATCGGTAGCCTTGTACCATTCCCTGCAGCGGCAGGCATTTGGCAAAACGCTTATCGAACACCCGATGATGCGTCAGGTCTTGGGGCGGATGGCGTTACGGCTGGAGGGGCAGACGGCGGCGCTGATGCGTCTGGCGCGGGCTTATGACAGCGCCGGCGATCCTCTTGAGCAGGCGTTGTGCCGGGTACTGACTCCGGCGGCTAAGTTTGAAGTCTGCCGACAAGGGATCCCTTTTGCGGGCGAAGCCATGGAGGCGTTGGGGGGCCTGGGTTACTGCGAAGAGAGCGAACTGCCGCGACTGTACCGTGAAATGCCGGTGAACAGCATCTGGGAAGGTTCCGGCAACATTATGTGCCTGGACGTGATGCGAGCCTGGGAAAGATTGCCGGCAGTACAGGACGCTTTGGAGCGTGAACTTGGCGAAGTTAAAGGGCAGAACCGACATTTCGACCACCAGTGGCGACGGCTCAGCCAACTGATGCGTAAACCCCAGGAGGAGCAGGGACGCGCAGTCACCAGCATGTTATTCAATCTGTTCGCGGCGGCGCAGCTTCTGCGCTACAGTTCACCACCGCTGGCGGAAGCCTGGTGCCAAATGACGCTCGACGCCCGTGGCGAACGGATACTGCCTGATCGGTTGTGCGACACGCTGTTTGCCCGAGCGATGGGCGGCTAGGGAAAGCAGTGGCGCCGCAACAGAAAAAGCTTTTTAATTCAGCACTTGGCCCGTAAGGGATACTGACCTCTGACCAGGAAACATGACATGGATATTCTCAGCGCGTTGGCGGCATTCGCCTCTTACTTCTTCAGTGGCTTTGCCATGGTTCTGGTGTTCTTGTTTGTCTACACCCGCATTACGCCGCATGACGAATGGGCATTGATCAAGGCCGACAACCCGTCTGCCGCCATCGGATTCGTCGGTGCCTGCCTGGGGTATGTGATCCCGCTGGCCAGCGCGGCGATCAACTCGATCAGCCTGCTGGACTACCTGCTGTGGGGCGTAGTGGCGCTGGTGGTGCAACTGTTGCTGTTCGCGGCGGTTAAAATCTATATGCCGCGCATCAGCGACAAGATTGAATCCAATCACCTGGCCGCCGGGATTTTCCTGGGGGGCGTTTCGATCAGCGGCGGCGTGTTAAATGCGGCCTGCATGAGTTATTAAAGATAAAAAATCGCCGAGGCGCGCCAGCCGGGCTGATGCGCCTGTTCCTCCATCTGCAAAATACGGTAATAGCTTGCTCCATGCTCATCAGCCTTACGGGCTATGACCTGTTCGACGTCCTGAGGCGAGCCGGAAAGATTATCCAGGGTGATCTGCGCAATTTCACTGAGCGGGGTAACACGGTCGGCGGGCGCCAGTTCGGCAGACTGGGCGCTGACGTTGAGCAACCCCAAGGAGAGCAGGAGGGCGGTGAGTGCGGCGGAGCGTTTCATGGCGTTCCCCTTCGTCGAACGGCCGCAGGCTGCGGCAGGTTGACCGCCAGTGTGCAATATCCAACTTCAGTCTGTGCAAAGCCATTGTAAATATGGTTAAAACGCCGCAGTTTACCGATACAGAATCGCCCGCGAATACCATTGGCCGGGAACGACGGTTTCGCTGTTCATGATGATCATGTAATAGCGTGCGCCGCTGAGGTTAGCTTTCCTTTGAATCTCGGCTTCTACGTCCATCGGGCTGCCGCGCACCAGTGCGCTGGTGGTGCCTATCTTTATCAACCCGGAGGTTTGCGCCCGGGTGATCTCCTGGGCTTGATCGGTTGGCGGCGGCGGGGCTTTTGGCGTCGTGGTCATTATGCCGCAGGCGGAAAGCAACACGGCCAGCGTCAGGGCGAGCAGCAGGCGGGAAAGTCTCATGGGCACCTCGGGGAAAACCGCTATCATGGCTTCAGTGTAACCCAATATAAAGTGGAACAGATTGAGCTAATGCTTTTAGCTCAAGTTTGCCATTATGAAGGCAACAGGTACGCAGAGGGAAAACGGATGATTGAAATACATGACGAACGAGTGGGCGATGTTGCGGTGATCCATGCGGTGCCGGCGGGGCAGTATCATCAGCCGCTGCCGACGGTATTTTTCTACCATGGTTATACCTCGTCGAAAGAGGTGTACGCCTACTTTGCCTATGCGCTGGCCAGGACGGGTTTTCGCGTGGTGCTGCCGGATGCCGATCTGCACGGCGAGCGTTTTGACGGTGATGAAGGGCGGCGATTGGCCAGCTTTTGGGAGATCCTCAAGCGCAACATTGACGAGCTGCCGGCGCTCAAAACGCAGTTTGCACAGCGTGGCCTGATTGCCGACGGGCGTATTGGCGTGGCCGGCGCCTCAATGGGCGGGATGACCGCGTTGGGCAGCTTCGCGCGTTATCCGTGGATTAACGCGGCCACCAGCCTGATGGGGAGCGGTTATTACACCTCGTTGGCCCAGACGCTGTTTCCGCCGCTGGATGAGCAGGGCAATCCGTTGACGGCTGCCGGTTTTGAGGCGCGCATCGCCGTCCTGGCGGATTACGGTCTGGAGCATCAGTTGGAAAAGGTTACCGATCGCCCGCTGTTGCTGTGGCACGGTGAGGCGGACGATGTGGTGCCGGCGGCGGAAAGCCTGCGGTTGGCTACCGAACTGCGCCAGAGCGGCTGGGATCGCCAACTGACATTTATTACCGAACCGGGCGTCAAACACCGCATCACCCCGTTGGCATTGTCCTCGACCGCAGACTTTTTCCGCCGCGTGCTGTAAAAAAAAGCCCCCTGAATAATAGGGGGCCAGGTATTACCGTTCAGCGAGAGCGTCGCCTGTTCTCATTTGCCGCTTGTTGGCGCGGCTTCGTTCCCTGGTACTGCATTTTCGCTTAGCGATACAGCTCTGCGCTGACGTGAATGGTGCTGTTGCTGTCCGGCTCATGCAGGGCAATGATGCGGTAGGCGGTGGCACCCCGCTGGTCGGCTATTTTGCTCACCTGGCTGGTGGCGTCATCCGGCGATACCACATTCTGGTTTAGCGTGACGAAGCCAACGCTCTGGCGCTGATCGGCCTCATGGGCGGTGATTTCGGTGGCGGCCATGACGTTGGCGGAAAACAGTAAAGCAATGGCGGTAGCGATGGTAATGCGTTTCATATTTGCCTCTCTTAACCGTTTGCCTCAACGGCCTGACAGCAGGTGCCAGTGCAGCAAAAAGTTATTTATATGCATTGAATAACTTCAAATCTTTTTCGTCGCGCTGTCTGCGGCGGATAAGTACAATTTTAGACCTTCCGGCGGGATTAAAAAGTGCGTGGTTTTGATGGCCTCTTTCAAAAAAAATGAATAAAATTTGCGCATCGGTGATGATTTTATTGAAAGATTTTTGGAACTGATGGATCGGCATACATAGGTTCTGCAGAAAGCAAATCGTGCTATTTTTGCGGCAACCCCGCATTACCGATAATAAATCCCACGCTTTCCTTGAGTTTTCCAACCTCCGCAAGTATGATTACGCGTCATTTTTTCAGCCGCACACACATACACGTTCCTTGCTTCCATGGGCCGCGGTTGACCCTGACAGGAGGCTGAATAATCCGTAAGGAGCAATTCGATGCGTC
Source organism: Serratia plymuthica (assembly GCF_018336935.1). Classification (NCBI taxonomy): domain Bacteria; kingdom Pseudomonadati; phylum Pseudomonadota; class Gammaproteobacteria; order Enterobacterales; family Yersiniaceae; genus Serratia; species Serratia plymuthica. The sequence goes on from NZ_CP068771.1 coordinate 199,264, forward strand.
ATTACGAAATCGTTTTTATGGTCCACCCTGACCAAAGCGAACAGGTTCCGGGCATGATCGAGCGTTACAGTGCTACCATCACTAACGCTGCTGGTCAGATTCACCGTCTGGAAGACTGGGGCCGCCGTCAACTGGCTTACCCGATCAACAAACTGCACAAAGCTCACTACGTTCTGCTGAACGTTGAAGCTCCGCAGGAAGCGATCGATGAGCTGGAAACTAACTTCCGCTTCAACGACGCCGTTATCCGCAGCATGGTTATGCGCGTTAAGCACGCGGTAACTGAAGCATCTCCGATGGTTAAAGCGAAAGACGAACGTCGTGGCGATCGCCGCGAAGACTTCGCTAACGAAGCCGCAGATGATGCAGATGCTGGGGATTCTGAAGAGTAATTGCTGCTGTGACGTCTAATCGTCTGGTTTTGTCGGGCACTGTGTGCAAGGCGCCGGTTCGAAAGGTGAGTCCTTCCGGGATCCCCCACTGCCAATTTGTGCTAGAGCACCGTTCGCAGCAGATAGAAGCCGGATTCAGCAGACAAGCATGGTGCCGAATGCCCGTGGTTGTCAGCGGACAACAGTCACAAGCACTAACTCAAAGATTAACGGTCGGCAGTCAGATAACCGTGCAAGGCTTCGTAAGCTGCCATCAAGGGCGCAACGGGCTGAACAAACTGGTTCTGCATGCCGAGCAGATTGAATTGATAGATTCTGGAGACTAGCCTAATGGCACGTTATTTCCGTCGTCGCAAGTTCTGCCGTTTCACCGCGGAAGGCGTTGTTGAGATTGATTACAAAGATATCGCAACGTTGAAAAACTACATTACCGAAAGTGGTAAAATTGTCCCGAGCCGTATCACCGGTACTCGTGCAAAATACCAGCGTCAGCTGGCTCGCTGCATCAAGCGCGCTCGCTACCTGTCCCTGCTGCCATACACTGATCGTCATCAGTAATCGGCCGCTGTCTATTAACGACTTTAAGAGGATAAGGTAATGCAAGTTATTCTGCTTGATAAAGTAGCAAACCTGGGCAGCCTGGGTGATCAGGTTAACGTTAAAGCGGGCTACGCCCGTAACTTCTTGGTACCACAGGGCAAAGCTGTTCCTGCTACCAAGAAAAACGTAGAGTTCTTCGAAGCACGTCGTGCTGAACTGGAAGCCAAACTGGCTGACGTTCTGGCTGCTGCTGAAGCTCGCGCAACCAAGATCAACGAACTGGGTTCAGTAACCATCGCGTCTAAAGCAGGCGACGAAGGCAAACTGTTCGGCTCTATCGGCACCCGCGACATCGCTGACGCAGTTACTGCGGCAGGCGTTGAAGTTGCCAAGAGCGAAGTTCGTCTGCCGAACGGCGTTCTGCGTACCACTGGTGAACATGAAGTTGAGTTCCAGGTACACAGCGACGTGTTCGCTAAGCTGAATGTAGTTGTGGTTGCAGAAGCTTAATCGCTCCTGCCAGCCAAGTTAAAACGCCAGCCTCGTGCTGGCGTTTTGCTTTTCTGCGCCCGGTAAAACGCGCTACCCTGCGATGACCCTTGGCGAGAAGAGGCGGCAAATGGCAGACATTCACTTACAGCGCGTTTATGACTTTACCGGCCCGGCACCGGAGAACTGCTATCTGATCGATCGGCTGTGGCCGCGCGGGATAAGCAAGGAACGGTTGCAGGGCGTGCAGTGGCTGAAACAGGTTGCGCCGGATAACGCACTGCGGCAGTGGTTTCATCAACACGTCGATCAGTGGGAAGAGTTTGAGCGCCGCTATCGGCGGCAACTGGCGGAAAACGAAGCCTGGCAGCCGCTGGCGGCGTTATTGCGGCAAGGGCAGGCTCTGACCTTGCTGTACGGCAGTAAAGACACACAGCACAACCAGGGCGTGGTGCTGCGTGACTTCCTGTTGGCTCAACTGGCGGATTAGCGCTCGCGGCGATAGCCACCGTCGGGCTGACGGCGGAACAGGGCCTGGGTATTGTCTGCGGTGGTGACCGACAGCGCGGTGATCACGCCGTTGGTATCACGTTCGATGCGCACTTCCTGACCCACCTTCATATTACTGAGCGGTTTGTCGCTCCCTTCCACCTGCGCCATGGCAAAGACTTCGTTCACCGGCAGGCTGTTGTCACGAAATAGCTGCGCCAGTGTTTGGCCAGGCTGGATCTGGTAGCGTTGCCAATTACCAGCCGGTTCCGGTTCGGCAGCTTGCTGCAACTGGCCGTTATCTTGCTGATCGGTCTGCAGCGGTACGCCGTTGCCTTGTTGGGTGACCGGGAAGGGCTGTTTCTCCGACGAATAGGGCCATAACAGCGCCAACAGCAAGATTACGCCGAAGATCAGGGTCCAACGACGATGAAAATAGGGCAAGGGTTCCATCCAGCCGAAACTATCCGGCAGGTGCCAAATTTTCAGCAGTAGCGCTTTGATTCCCTGTCCTTTGCCGTTTACCGGCGGTTGCTCTGAATCCGGATCTTCTGCCGCCTCTGGCGCGGGGCCAGGTTTCAGGCGCTGGCTGAAGTTCAGCCAGGTGCGCAGCAACGGCTGGTAGATACGGGTGGTTTTCCTTCTCCTGGGCGAGATTCTGCCCATGGTGACCTCTCTTCAACTGCGTAAAAATGCCACAGTACAACATGGTGTACCGCCGGCCCGATTTCCTGCTTTCAGTATAGTCCGCTAACTGTTTGAAGTGAAAGGCAGCAGCAATTCAACGGCTGTCGCGGCAGGCGAGATGCCTGGGATCGCGGGAGCGGGCGTTAACAGGAGGTTATTGTTTCTTTTTCTACGACAAAAGTCATCATTCTCCACACAAGATTTTACCCGGCTTTCCGGCGCTGTTATGCTGCGCTTTCGACTTTTTACAGACTAAAGGAAAACCCCATGACAACCCCTTCTTTTGACAGCGTTGAAGCGCAAGCAAGTTACGGGATTGGTTTACAGGTCGGCCAGCAGTTGCAAGAGTCCGGTCTGGAAGGTTTACAACCGGAAGCTTTGCTGGCAGGTTTGCGTGACGCGCTGGAAGGGAATGCCCCGGCGGTTCCGGTAGACGTAGTGCATCGTGCACTGCGTGAAATCCACGAGCGTGCGGATGCCGTGCGTCGTGAGCGCCAACAGGCAATGGCCGTTGAAGGTCAGCAGTTCCTGGAAGAAAACGCCAAGCGTGACGAAGTGACGCTGACCGAATCCGGTCTGCAGTTCTCCGTGCTGGAGCAGGGCAATGGCCCAATCCCGTCCCGTCAGGATCGCGTACGCGTGCATTACACCGGTCGTCTGATTAACGGCGACGTGTTCGACAGCTCCGTAGAGCGCGGCCAACCGGCAGAATTCCCGGTTAGCGGCGTGATCCCAGGCTGGATCGAAGCGCTGACCCTGATGCCGGTCGGCTCCAAATGGCAGCTGTATATCCCGCACGATCTGGCCTACGGCGAGCGCGGTGCCGGCGCATCCATCCCGCCATTCAGCGCGCTGGTGTTTGACGTCGAGCTGCTGGAAATTCTGTAATTCACTACGGCAGTGACCAAGGGCGCCTTTCGGCGCCCTGACTTTTTTACTTCTTCTGCAAATCAATCTGATAAACCGCAAAACCGATGCTGTCCGTGCCCTCAGCCTTCATCGGGTACTGCGCATGCGTTTTGATAAACGCGGTGGCTTTCTCGCTGGGTGAGGTTTCGAAGCGGATATCCAGCGGCTGCGCACTGCTGAATGCCGCCAGGCGCCAGTTATTATCCACCTGCGGCCGCACCGCGCCGTGTTTTTTAGTCTCGGTGCCGATATACGCCGCCAGTACCGAACGGTTCTCGTCCGGCGACGCGAAGGCGATGTGCTTGTCGCCGGTGCCGGCAAACTTGCCGCCGTAAGCGCGGTAGTTATTGGTGGCAACCAGGAAAGTGGCGTTCGGATCGATCGGCTTGCCCTTGAACGTCAGTTGCTTGATGCGTTCCACCTTGCCATTGATCAGCTGGCATTCGCCGTCGTAGCGCGCCGGCTGGCTGACGTCGATCTGATAATTCACGCCGTCAATCACGTCGAAGTTATAGGTGCGGAAGCCATCCCAGTTGATCAGGCCTTGCGGCTTGCTGCTGGTGACGTCGATCTGATTGAACTGCCCGGCCGAGCACTCCAGCCATTCCTTCACCTCTTTGCCACTGGCTTTCACCACCACCAGCGTGTTGGGGTAGAGATAGAGGTCGGAAGCGTTGCGGAAGGTGAGCTGGCCTTTTTCCACTTCCACGAAGCTGGCCGGGTCATTTTTGCGTCCACCGACTTTAAACGGCGCTGCGGCGGACAGTACCGGCAGGTCCGCCAGATCCGGATCGCCTTGAATATAGTGCTCAACATAAGCCTTCTGCGCATTGTTGACGATTTGCACCGTCGGATCGTCCTGTACCAGCGCCAGATAGCTGTACATGTTGTCGTCAGACTTGCCGACCGGCTGGCTGACGAAGTCTCGCGTGCCTTTATGATCTTCTGCCAGCACTTTCACCAGCGCCGTGTCTTCCGCCGCCAGCGATTTCTTGTTTTCGTTATCGTAGATAGGCCGCGCTTCCGCTTTGGCGGAGGCCACTTTCCAGCTGCCGGAGTCGTTGTTCAGTTGTAGATCCACCACGCCGAGGTGATCGCCCCATTGGCCCGGCATGACCGCCGGTACGCCATTCAGCAGGCCCTTTTCAATATCTGCGCCTTTGATAGTGGCGAAGTCCTTGCTCGGGAATACCGCGTGGGCATGGCCGAACATGATGGCGTGAATGCCCGGCACCTGGCTGAGGTAGTACACCGAATTCTCCGCCATGGCCTTATAGGGTTCGCTGGAAAGACCGGAGTGCGGGATTGCCACCACCAGGTCTGCGCCCTGTTTACGCATTTCAGGCACGTAGCGTTTGGCGGTTTCGGTAATGTCGTTAACCCTCACCTTGCCTTGCAGATTGGCTTTATCCCACACCAGAATTTGCGGGGGGACGAAGCCGATATAGCCGATGCGTAAAGTATGTTCCTTGCCGTCACGGTCTTTTACCGGCGTATCGACGATAATATAAGGGGTGAATAACGGTTTTTGAGTTTCAGCGTCGATCACGTTGGCGTTGATATACGGGAATTTGGCGCCGGCAATGGCGTTTTTCAGGTAGTCCAGCCCGTAGTTGAATTCATGGTTGCCGATATTGCCGACCACGTAATTCAGCGTATTCATCGCCTTGTATACCGGGTGTACGTCGCCCGGCTTCAGCCCCTTGGCCGCCATATAGTCGCCCAGCGGGCTGCCCTGAATAATATCGCCGTTGTCCACCAGCACCGCATTGGTGGCCTGCTGACGCGCCTGCGCGATCAGGCTTGCGGTGCGCACCAGACCGAATTTCTCGGTCGGTTTATCCTTGTAGTAATCGAAGTCCATCATGTTGCTGTGCAGGTCGGTGGTTTCCAGTACGCGCAGATCGACCGTTGCCGCCTGCGTCGAGGCGCAAACCAGCATAGCGAGGGCGGACAACGTCAGCGGACGCTTCATCATTTTTGGCTTTCTCCTTTCCATTATTTGAGTTTTATCGCAGAGGGACATGTAATTAACATTGGTTGTCTCACCAAACTGTGAAGTGTGGCAGAAAATTGACCGAGGTAACGCAGGAAATGTCACAGTTGTGACGGCAAAGACTTGAGTAAATACCGGTGGTTAAACCGTTGTGATGGATATTCCATGCAAAAAAAACTAGGCTGCTAGCGATGAGGAAAGGGAAATTACCCACGGAACTGCATACCCGTCATACTTGAAACTGCCTCTTTGTTGGCGGCGCATACTCGCCCCGGTCACACAGTGGACCACGATTCCGGGGATTCGTAGACTTGCCGCCGCGATGCAGCTCCAATTATTTAGGCTATTTATCTGAGGTGAATGATGTTAGAGCAAATTTGCCAACTGTCCCGCGAGGCGGGGGCGGCAATCATGGCGGTGTATGACGGTGAACAACCGCTTGATGTCGCGCAGAAAAAAGATGATTCACCGGTGACGGCGGCCGATCTGGCGGCGCATCATATTATCAAACGTGGGCTGGCGGCGTTAACGCCGGACGTGCCGCTGCTGTCGGAGGAGGATCCTCCGGTCTGGGAGGTGCGTCAGAACTGGACGCGTTATTGGCTGGTCGATCCGTTGGATGGCACCAAGGAATTTCTCAATCGCAACGGCGAGTTTACGGTGAATATCGCGCTGATTGAAGACGGCCAGGCGGTAATGGGCGTGGTTTATGCCCCGGCGATCGACGTGTTGTACCTGGCCGAGCGCGGTAAAGCCTGGAAAGAAGAGAAGGGGCAGCGCCAGGCGATTGGCGTCAGCAACGCCCATCCGCCGTTGGTGGTGGTGAGCCGCTCCCACAGCGATGAAGAATTGAAGGATTATCTGAACCAACTGGGCGAACATCAGACTATTTCTGTCGGATCATCGCTGAAGTTCTGTCTGGTGGCGGAAGGTAAGGCGCAGCTCTATCCGCGTTTCGGGCCGACCAATATCTGGGATACCGCCGCCGGCCATGCCGTCGCGGTAGCTGCCGGGGCGCAGATCCACGACTGGAAGGGCCAACCGTTGCTTTATACGCCGCGTGAATCTTTCCTCAACCCCGGCTTCCGGGTTTCGCTGTTCTGAATCAGTTCAGGAGCTGGTGCAGTTGGGTCATGACCTGCTGCACCTCTTCCGGCGTCAAGGCACCGTCTTTGGCGAATTGGATCTTGCCCTGTTTATCCAGCACCACGATGGCCGATCCCTTCGGCTGCAGATCCCAGGCTTTGCGAACGTTACCGTTGCTGTCGACGACGAATTGCGACCACGGAAACTCTTTCTTGCTGTCCTCAATGCTGTTGCGAACAAACATCGCGGTACCGAGCAGGGCATCGTCGGTATTCACGATTGTCGTCGTTTGGTAACGTTCGTGCGGTAGCTTAGCTTTTTTAATCGCTTCTATCAGTGGGTCGTTCATGTCCTTGGCGGAGCTGCGGCCGGCAATATGCTGGATCACACGTACTTTCCCACTGAGCTGCGCGCTATTCCAGCTTTTATAGCTAAACTTATCATTAGCGTAATTTAACTCTCCTTTATCGCTGACGCCGACCGGCGCGACGCGCTGCTGGAGCTGGAAATTGTGTGCGGAGGCCAAAAGGGGAGCAAACAGCAGGGATACAATGAGCATGCTACTTTTTTTCATGCCTTCTCCTTGGAAGGGGACGGTGCCGACAGCACCCAACAGCCTAAAGCATAGGTGGTGATCGGAGGTCTGTCCTGTTAGCGGGATCGCAGTTTTTCCTTCTGGGAGGTAATACCTTTATTTTGAAGGGATATACTGAGAAAGTTATATATTATCATATACAATTCTGTCAAAAAGTGTAAATCCAGTGAAGATGACCAGGCGGAAGTGAACGATATGGTCTTTACTAGGTCTACTACATGGCAATCAAGTTGCGTTCTTACTTTAGAGGCTGCCACCTTGGCGGCTCGCTGAGCGCATGGACCAAACGGAGGAGAGCAAAAGAATGAGAATCTTCCAGCGTTATAACCCATTGAAAGTGGCGAAGTACGTAAAGACCCTGTTTCGTGGTCGGCTGTATATCAAAGATGTAGGCGCGTTCGAGTTCGACGAAGGGAAAATCCTGATACCGAAAATTCGTGACAGGCGCCACTTCAGTGTGATGTCAGAGGTGAACCGGCAGGTGCTGTTGCTGCAATCAGAGATGGGTTAATGCGCTATCCCCTTCTTATTTCAAACCGCAGCGTGGTTATCTGCAATTTGAAATTCATGGGGTAAATTTTTGTACCTGCAAAAGCTCCAATAATCGCGGCCCTGATGGGGCCGCTGACGTTTTTGCCGGCAGGGGTCAGGCGGGGGCGTTGTCCCCCGGCGCTTTTGGCGGTACCGCCGCAGGTTTATCGCTCAATCGGGTCACCAGCAACTGATCAATCTTGTAGCTGTCGATGTCCACGACTTCGAATTTATAGCCGGCGTACTTAACGAAGTCGGTGCGTTTCGGGATCTTGCGCAGCATGTACATCATAAAGCCGCCAATGGTTTCGTAGTTGCCCGCCTGCGGGAACTCGTCAATGTGCAGAACACGCATGACATCTTCGATCGGCGTGCCGCCCTCAATCAACCATGAGCTTTCGTCACGCGCCACGATCTGCTCTTCCTGGCCCTGGCCCACCAAATCGCCCATCAGCGTGGTCATTACGTCATTCAGCGTAATGATACCTACCACCAACGCATACTCATTAAGAATAACGGCAAAGTCCTCGCCGGCGGTTTTAAAGCTTTCCAGCGCTTCGGACAACGTCAGGGTGTCCGGTACGATCAGTGCCGCACGGATCTGTACGCCGCTGCTCAGCACCAGGCTCTGGTTGCCCAGCACGCGGTTCAGCAGGTCTTTGGAGTCGACGTAGCCAACCACCTGATCGATATTGCCGTCGCACACCAGGAACTTGGAGTGCGGATGGGTCGACACCTTCTCAATGATGCTTTCTTCGCTTTCGCGCAGATCGAAGTAAACCACGCTTTCACGCGAGGTCATCGAAGAAGGCACGGTGCGCGATTCCAGTTCGAAGACGTTTTCGATCAGCTCATGTTCCTGTTTACGCAGCACGCCCGCCAGGGCGCCGGCTTCCACCACCGCATAAATGTCGTCCGAGGTGATGTCGTCTTTACGCACCATCGGCAGCTTGAACAGGCGGAAGATCAGGTTTGCCATACCGTTGAAGAACCACACCAGCGGCCGGAACAGCATGATCGAGAAACGCATCGGGTTGATGATCCGGACGGCGAACGTCTCTGGTGCAATCATACCGATGCGCTTCGGGGTCAAATCTGCGAACAGAATAAACAGGCTGGTCACCAATACGAACGAACAGATAAAGCTAACCTGTTCTGCCAGTTCAGGTGACAAAAAGCGGTCGAACAGCAGTTTGAAAGTAGGGGAAAAGGCGGCATCGCCAACGATACCGCCGAGAATGGCCACGGCGTTCAGGCCAATCTGCACTACGGTAAAATACAGGCCTGGCGTTTCCTGCAGTTTGAGCACTTTGGCGGCATTGACGTTACCTTCGTCAGCCATCATTTTCAGTTTAATCTTGCGTGATGCGGCCAGAGATATTTCCGACAGTGAGAAAAACGCACTCACGGCGATCAGAAAAAGAATCAGTAAAATACTGTTTAACATAATCTATCCATACGTGCCGACGAGATGACGGCGCTCTTGAGGAAGGGTAGTACATTGTAAAAAAAGAATTGTCGGGGGCCGCATATCGCGCCCGCCAGAGCTTTATCAAAAAGCAGGGCCGCAAATGCGACCCCGCACAGTATAGCAGTAGCCCCACAGGGGCCGCCAGCGGTTAAAAAATAGTAGGTTAGCCCTGCGGCGGCAGACAAACGCCGATCCCGCCCAGGCCGCAATAGCCTTCGGGATTTTTATGCAGGTATTGCTGATGGTCGTCTTCGGCATAGTAGAACGGCAGTGCCGGCGTCACTTCGGTGGTGATGGTTCGCTGGTCACCGGCGGCATCCATCGCCTGTTGGAAACGTTGCCGACTGCTCTCGGCTTCGCTCTGCTGTTCCGGCGTCAGCGTGTAAATCGCCGAACGGTACTGGGTGCCGACATCGCCGCCCTGACGCATGCCCTGCGCCGGGTCGTGGTTTTCCCAGAACACCTGCAGCAGGTGCTTATAGCTGACGATTTTCGGGTCAAACACGACGCGCACCACTTCGGTGTGGCCGGTCTGGCCGCTGCACACTTCGCGGTAGGTCGGGTTTGGCGTGTAGCCGCCGCTGTAGCCTGCGGCGGTGCTGTAGACGCCCGGTTGTTGCCAGAACAGACGCTCCACACCCCAGAAACAGCCCATGGCGAAGATCGCTACCTCCATGCCGTCCGGGACGTGGGTCATCGAATGATCGGTGACCACATTGAGCGTCGCAACCGGCATCGGCGTCGTGCGGCCAGGCAGTGCGTTCGCCTTGTCGACGGTTTGGGTTTTATCAAAAAATGGCACCACGGTTGACTCCTGTTGTCACAGTAAGAATTGGCCCAAGACACAGCGGTTCGGTTGTATCTAACCGCAACTTTGCCCACAATAAGCTGCATATTGAGATTAAGTGTCAGCTTAACGCAGTATTTTGAGCGCCAAAAGCGAAGAATGCGCCAGTTTACGGCGACAGTAAAACGGTAACACGCAGCGTCTGGAATAACGCTGAAGAGGGCTGCCGTCCTGATAGCGCGGAGTCTGCCCTGGCACCAGAGAGCGATGTTATAACAGGAACGTAAAATAAATTAAGGAGAACGCGTGCCACGATACCGTGCCCTGTGCTTTTTTTGTGCGCTGCTCGCGACGCCCGCGGCGTTTTCGGCGAATGTGCGGCTGCAGGTTGAAGGACTTAGCGGGGAACTTGAAAAAAACGTCCGGGTACGGCTGTCTTCCATTACGCCGGAAGAGGTCAGCGCCGATGGGCGGTTCCGCGCACGCGTAGATGAAGCCGTCCGTCAGGGGCTGCGTGCGCTGGGCTATTATCAGCCCACCATCGATTTTACGCTGGATGACCGCCCAGAGCTGGCACGCCCTGTGCTGTATGCCAAGGTGAACCCGGGCGAGCCGGTACGGATTGCCGGCGCCAATATTCAACTGGAAGGCGGCGCGAAAACCGACGAAGACTATCTGGAACTGGTCAAAAAGGGCCGGCCGACGATAGGCGAGATCCTTAATCACGGCAAATACGATGACTTCAAAGGTTCTCTGACCGGCATGGCGCTGCGCAAAGGCTATTTCGATGCCGATATGACCAAGAGCCAACTGGGCGTGGCGGAGGATTTGCATAAGGCTTATTGGGACATCGACTTCAACAGCGGGCAGCGCTATCGCTTCGGCAAGGTGAAGTTCCAGGGTTCGCAAATCCGCGAAGACTACCTGCAAAATCTGGTGCCCTTTCATCAGGGGGATTATTACAGTTCGGAAGAGTTGGCCGAACTGAACCGTCGTTTGTCCGCCACCAACTGGTTTAACTCGGTGGTGGTGTCCCCTGATTTCCAAGACTCCAAAGAGAACAAGATTTTGCCGTTAGATGCGCTGGTTACGCCGCGCACCCGCAATACCATCGAAACCGGGGTCGGTTATTCCACCGACGTCGGTCCCCGGGTAAAAGGCACCTGGAAAAAACCGTGGCTCAACGATCGCGGCCATAGCCTGGAAACCAGCGCCAGTATTTCCGCGCCGGAACAGCAGCTTGATCTGACCTATAAAATCCCGCTGTTGAAGAACCCGTTGGAGCAGTACTACCTGTTGCAGGGGGGCTTCAAGAACGTCGATCTCAACGACACCAAGTCCGTGACGTCAAAAGCGGTGGTGTCCCGGAATTGGGATCTCTCCAGCGGCTGGCAACGGGCATTGAACCTGACCTGGCGTCTGGACCACTTTACCCAGGGTACGGTCACCGACACTACCATGCTGCTGTATCCCGGCGTCAGCGTTAACCGTACCCGCTCGCGCGGCGGTCTGATGCCGACCTGGGGCGACAGCCAGCGTTATTCCCTTGATGTCTCCGATACTACCTGGGGTTCCGGCGTCGACTTTGCGCTGATACAGGCGCAAAACGTCTGGATACGCACCCTGGCCGACAAACACCGCTTTGTCGCACGCGGGCAGGTTGGCTGGATCGAAACCAATAACTTTGAAAAAGTGCCGCCGGATCTGCGTTTCTTCGCCGGTGGCGATCGCAGTATTCGCGGCTACAAATACAAAGGCATTTCACCCCGTGACGATGACGGCAAGCTGACCGGCGCCTCCAAAATGCTGACCGGCTCGCTGGAATACCAATACAACGTGACCGGCAAATGGTGGGGCGCGGTGTTTGTGGATTCCGGCGAGGCGGTGAACGATATCAAGCAAAGCAACGTCAAGACCGGCGCCGGTTTTGGCGTGCGCTGGCAGTCGCCGGTAGGCCCGGTGAAGCTGGATATCGCCGCTCCGGTTGGGGATAAAGAAACCCACGGGGTGCAGTTCTATATTGGTTTGGGGCCTGAATTATGAGCCTGATAAAAAAGATTTGTCTGGGATTCCTGATCGTTCTGCTGCTGCTGATCGGCGGGTTGGCTTATCTGCTCGGCACCGCCAGCGGCCTGCATACGGTTATCAACGCGGCTGTGCGTTGGGTACCGGGGCTGGAGATTGCCGGCGTCAGCGGCGGTTGGCGCGATTTGACGCTAAAGGGCGTGAAATATCAGATGCCGGGCGTGACGGTGAATGCCGGGCAGTTCCATCTGTCGCTGGATTTGTCCTGCTTTAAACGCAGTTCGCTGTGCGTTAACGCCCTGACCGCGCAGGACGTGGACGTGGTGGTAAAAACCAAAGAGATGACGCCGTCGGCGCCGGTGGAAGAGACCAGCGAGCCGACCACGAATCTGAGCACGCCGTACCCGATCACCCTGCGTATGCTGGCGCTGAACAACGTCAAAGTCAGCGTCGACGACACGGCGATTTCACTGGGCGAGTTCCGCACCGGTGCACAGTGGCAGGAGCGCGCGCTGACCTTGTTGCCGACTAAAATCAGCTCGTTGCTGATCGCTTTGCCGAAAACGCCGCAAAACCCATTGCCGGATGCCGTGCAGCCGGTCGTCGAGGTGGCGAAAAAGGTCGGGGAAAAAGTCGATGAGGCTGCCAAGCCTGCGCCACAGCCGGAAGAGAAGCCGCTGGGCGAAACGCTGAAAGAACTGTTCGCCAAACCGCTGCTGCCGGATCTGCCGGACATTCGCCTGCCGCTGGATATCACCGTCAAGGAAATCAGCGGTGAACAGCTGCGGTTGACCGGCGACACCGAGGTGTTGATCACCAGCCTGCTGCTGCAGGCCAGCACCAAAGACCAGCATATCCAGCTGGACAATTTTGATGTGAAATCGCCGCAGGGCACGCTGTCCGCCCAGGGGCAGGCGACGTTGGCCGGCAACTGGCCGGTGGATATGGTGGCGAACGGCACGCTGAATGTCGAGCCGTTGAAGGGCGAGAAGGTCAAGCTGAACGTCGGCGGCGGGTTGCGTGAAGCGCTGAAAGTGGCGCTCAATCTGTCGGGGCCGGTCGGCGCGCAGTTGGATATGCAAACTCAACTGGCTGAAGTCGGTTTGCCGTTGGCACTGACACTGCAAAGCAAACAGCTGAAATGGCCGCTGAGCGGCGAGGCGCAATACCAAATCAATGATTTCCGCCTGCGCTTCAATGGTAAGGCGACCGACTATGCGCTGTCGACGCGCGCCAACATCAAAGGCCAGGATCTGCCGCCGGCGGTGCTGACGCTGGATGGCAAAGGCAACGTCGAACAGTTCAAACTGGCTCGCCTGCGGCTGGCCGCCTTGCAGGGCAATGCCGATTTGACCGCGTTGGTGGACTGGAGCAAGGCGATCAGCTGGAATTCACAGCTGATGCTAAGCGGCATTAACACCGCCAAACAGTGGCCGGAATGGCCGGCGAAGCTGGATGGAAAGATCACCACTCGCGGCAGCCTGCACGGCGGCAGCTGGCAATTGCAGGTGCCGGTGCTGCAGCTCGACGGCAACGTGAAGCAAAATAAGGTCACCGCGCGCGGCTCGCTCAGCGGCAACGCTGCCGGGCAGTGGAAAATCCCCGGTATCGATCTGACGCTGGGGCGTAACCAACTGAACGTTAAAGGTCAGTTGGACGAGAAAAGCTGGAATCTGGATGCGAACATCGACGCGCCGCGCCTGGACGGCGCGCTGCCGGGGCTGGGCGGTACGGCGAAAGGCCTGCTTAAACTGCGTGGCAACCTGCAAGCGCCTCAGTTGCTGGCCGATTTGACCGCTTCCGGCCTGCAGTGGCAGGCGCTGCGCATCAACCGGGTGAAAATCGACGGCGACGTGCGCTCCAGCGATCAGATTCAGGGGCAACTGGCGGTACGGGTTGAACAACTGAAGCAGGATGCTCTGGAGATCAGCCTGCTGACGCTGGATGCCAAAGGCAGCGAAAAACAGCATCAGCTGCAACTGAAGATCAACGGCAAGCCGGTATCCGGCCAACTGGCGCTGCAGGGCAGTTTCGATCGCCAGCAGCAGCGCTGGCGCGGCAACCTGAACAATACCCGTTTCGATACCCCTGTGGGCGAATGGCGGTTAACGCGTGCCATTGCGCTGGACTACCTGAATACCGAACAGAAAATCAGTATCGGGCCGCACTGCTGGCAGAACCCGAATGCCGAACTGTGCGTGCCGAAAACCATTGAGGCCGGCCAGAGCGGCCAGGCCAGCGTCGTGCTGAACCGCTTCGATCTGGCGATGATCAAGCCGTTCCTCGGCCCGGAAACCGCCCTGAGCGGCGTGTTCACCGGTAAGGCGGACGTCAGTTGGAAACCGGGCGGCGCGCTGCCGGAGGCCAAAATCACGCTGGCCGGCAACGGCGTCAAGGTGGTGCAACAGGTGCAGGGCAACGCGCTGCCGATCGCCTTCGACACCCTGACCCTCAACGCCGGTCTGAACAACGGCCGCGCGCAGGCCGAGTGGTTGATCAAACTGGTTAACAACGGCCAGTTCGACGGCAAGATCCAGGTGACCGATCCGCAGGTGCGACGCAATATTAGCGGCAACGTCAACATCACCAATATCTCGCTGGCGATGATTAATCCGGCGCTGATGAAGGGCGAAAGTGCGGCGGGCATGCTGAACGCCAACCTGCGGCTGGGCGGCAGCGCGCAGAAACCGCTGGTGTTCGGCCGGCTGGCGTTGGATCGGGCGAAGGTGCAGGGGCACTGGATGCCTTTCGACATGACCGACGCGCGGCTGGCGGTGAATTTCAACGGCATGACCTCGACGCTGGAAGGGTTGCTCAGCACCACGCGCGGGCAGTTGAACCTGGCCGGCGACGCCGACTGGCGCGACATCAACGCCTGGCGCGCGCGCATCGCCGCCAAGGGCGACAAGCTGCGGGTGACGGTGCCGCCGATGATCCGCATCGACGTTTCACCGGATCTGGTGTTTGAGGCCACGCCGCAGCTGTTCTCGCTCAACGGCAAGGTGGATATCCCTTGGGCGCGCATCACGGTGCAGGAGTTGCCGGAAAGCGCGGTGGGCGTCTCTTCCGACGAGGTGATGCTGGACGATCAACTGAAGCCTATTCAGCCGAAGACAGCGTCGTCGATCCCGATCAACAGCAACCTGATGATCCACGTCGGCAACGATGTGCGGTTGGACGCTTTTGGTCTGAAAGCCCGCCTGAAAGGCGATCTGAAGGTGGTGCAAGACAAGAAAGGGCTGGGCCTCAATGGCCAGATTGACATCCCTTCCGGTCGCTTCCATGCTTATGGTCAGGATCTTATTGTCCGCAAGGGCCAACTGCTCTTCTCTGGGCCGCCGGATCAGCCGTTGCTCAATATCGAGGCGATCCGCAATCCGGACTCGACCGAAGACGGCGTCACCGCCGGGGTTCGCGTCACCGGGCTGGCGGATGCGCCGAAGCTGGAAGTGTTCTCAGACCCGACTAAATCGCAGCAGGAAGCCTTGTCTTATCTGCTGCGCGGGCAGGGTTTGGGCAGTTCCGGCGCCGACGGCAACGCAATGACCTCAATGTTAATTGGGATGGGGGTTGCACAAAGTGGTCAACTTGTGGGTAAAATTGGCGAGGCGTTTGGCGTAAGTAATTTGGCCCTGGACACTCAGGGGGTTGGCGACAGCTCTCAGGTTGTCGTGAGCGGCTATGTTCTCCCTGGCTTACAAGTAAAATATGGGGTGGGCATTTTCGACTCGCTGGCCACGCTGACGTTGCGTTACCGCCTGATGCCTAAGTTGTATCTTGAAGCGGTGTCTGGTATCGACCAGGCATTAGATTTGCTCTATCAGTTTGAGTTTTAGCGATGCGAATAATTGTCTACGGCAGTTTACGACGCAAACAGGGAAACAGCCATTGGATGACCAACGCCCAATGGCTCGGCGAGCATGAGCTCGAAGGCTATCAGATTTATAATCTGGGCCATTACCCAGCGGCGATCCCTGGAGAGGGCACGGTACATTGTGAGGTGTACCGCATTAACTCATCGATTCTGGCAGAGCTGGACGAACTGAAAAGCAACACCAAGGACTATAAGCGCGAGCTGATTCAGACGCCTTATGGGAGTGCGTGGATCTACCTGTATAAACACAGTGTCGACGGTTACCCGCGAATTAACAGCGGCGACTGGTTGAAGCGTCTCGACGAAAAGTAATAAAAAAAACACCGCTCATTGAGCGGTGTTTTTTCATCGGACGGCGGCAAGAATTACTTCTTGGCGGCGCGTTCGAAAGAGGCAACGATTTCAGCTTTGGCAGCGGCAGCGTCTGCCCAGCCTTCCACTTTCACCCATTTGCCTTTTTCCAGATCTTTGTAGTGCTCGAAGAAGTGAGCGATCTGGGCACGCAGCAGTTCTGGCAGGTCGTTCACATCTTTGATGTGATCGTACTCTTTGGTCAGTTTGCTGTGCGGAACGGCAACCAGTTTTGCATCTTCACCGGCTTCGTCGGACATCTTCAGTACGCCTACCGGACGGCAGCGGATCACAGAACCCGGCTGCAGCGGATACGGGGTCGGCACCAGCACGTCAACCGGGTCACCGTCCAGAGACAGGGTGTGGTTGATGTAACCGTAGTTGCACGGATAGAACATCGCGGTAGACATGAAACGGTCAACGAACAGCGCTCCGGTGTCCTTGTCGATTTCATATTTGATCGGATCGGCGTTAGCCGGGATTTCGATAACAACGTAGATGTCTTCCGGCAGGTCTTTGCCAGCTGGGACCAGATTCAAGCTCATGTCGGCTTCCTTTAATCAAACCAGAAATGGAGTGGCGGCTATTATAGCGGACTCTTTTGCGATTTCCTGCCCTTTTCATCAGCCAGACCCCGCTCCAGGGCCATGGGGATAATTTCCAGATTAATCCACCGTCGACGTGAAGTTTTCCACCGGGATGCCGATAACTTCAACAAATAATAATGAGCCGGCAAAGGCCGGTTCCGCGTTTTGCCTCCCCCTACGTAAGGCAGTATCCCGCCATGGCACTCGCGGCCAATGACGAGACGCCGCCCGAATCTCACTATTTCTGAAGCCGGGAAGAACTCATGCTAAAAAAGATTACGGTGAAGGCCGGGCTGATTGCCCTGCTGAGCCTGACGACGCTGTTGCTGATTATGGTCAGCACGATCGGCGTCAACGCGATTAATGAAGGATCGCGCTCGCTACACACTCTGAACCAGATCCTGGGGGAGGAACTGGGATCGCTGGCCAGCAGTTCCAACCTGACGTTGCGCGCCAGAACCGCCGCTTCGCTGGCGGTGCGCCAACGGGAAATCGGCCAGATTGAGGTTTCCGATGCCACGGTAGGCCGTATCTATGATTACCTCGAGCAGTCGAAGCACGAAATGGCGCGCTTTGTCAGCGTCGGCACCGTTACCGAACGCGGGCGTGAACTCTCTGCGCGCTTGCAGAACAGCTACCGGGCCTATCTCGAGCAGGGCGTCAGGCCAATGGCCGACGCCATCAAGGCCGGCAAGGTCGATGACTATTACGAGATTCAGGAAACCCGGATTTCGGCGCTGAGCATCGCCTTCGAAAAAGACCTCAGCGATTTCCGCAGCTTTGCCATGAAAGTGGGGCAGCAGCGGGTGGATGAGGCGGAAAATAACGCCAGCACCAAAATCACCCTGATCGTGGTGGCCGGCTTGCTCAGCGTGCTGTTGGCGGTACTGGCCTGGTTTGCGCTGCGGGTGATTATCCTGCGCCCTCTCGATGAGTCTATCGCCCAACTGGAATATATCGCCGGCGGCGACCTGACGCACCGAATCACCGGCGAAGGGGATACCGAGATGGGCCGCTTGATCCGCGCTATGCAACGCATGCAACAGGCGCTGGTCGGCTCGGTCAGCAAGGTGCGCGATGCCAGCAGCCAGATTGATACCGGCTCACGTGAGCTGGCTGCCGGTAACCTGCATCTGGCGCAGCGGACAGAAGAGTCTGCCGCCTCGCTGGAAGAAACCGCGGCCAGCATGGAACAGCTGACCTCGACGGTGAAAATGAACGCCGAGAATTGCGAGCAGGCCAACCAACTGGCGCTGAGCGTATCCGATATCGCCAACCAAGGCAGCGAGGTGGTCAGCCAGGTGATGGACAAGATGCAGGCGATTACCGACAGCTCACGGCGCATCGCCGATATCATCAGCGTGATGGACGGCATTGCCTTCCAGACCAATATTCTGGCGCTGAATGCGGCGGTCGAAGCGGCACGCGCCGGTGAACAGGGGCGCGGTTTCGCGGTGGTGGCCGGTGAGGTGCGCAGCCTGGCACAGCGCAGTGCGCAGTCGGCGAAAGAGATTAAAGGGTTGATCGAAGCGTCGCAGAATCGGGTGCAGGAAGGCGCGCAGATGGCGGAATCTGCGGCGAAAACCATGAACGGCATCACCGGTGAAGTGGGCCGCGTGACGGCGCTGATGCGGGAAATTTCGGCGGCTACCCGGGAACAAAGCAGCGGTATTGAGCAGGTAAACCTGGCGGTGACACAGATGGATCAGGTCGCGCAACAAAACGCTGCGTTGGTCGAGGAGTCTGCGGCGGCGACGCGTTCGCTGGAGGATCAGGCTCAGCTGCTGGCGCAGAGCATGGCGGCGTTCAAATTATGATGGGTGACAGGAGGCGGCATGCCGCCTCCTGTAGAGAGGCTTTTATTCGTCCGGGTTTTCGGCGATAAAGCGCTCGGCGTCTTCAACCATGGATTTGGTGCCGACGAAGAACGGTGCGCGCTGGTGCAGTTTCACCGGGGTAATGTCCAGAATACGGTTTTTACCGTCGCTGGCTTTACCGCCGGCCTGTTCCGCCAGGAACGCCATCGGGTTGCATTCATACAGCAGGCGCAGCTTGCCTTGCGGGTGGCTGGCGGTGCTTGGATAAATGTAGATGCCGCCTTTCAGCAGGTTGCGGTGGAAGTCGGCAACCAGTGAACCGATGTAACGCGAGGTGTAAGGGCGTTGTGTCGCTTCGTCCTGTTCCTGGCAATACTTAATGTATTTCTTCACGCCGCGAGGAAACTTGATGTAGTTGCCTTCGTTGATGGAATACATGTTGCCGGTGGCAGGGTAACGCACTTTCTCGTGGGAGAGGCAGAACACGCCCAGAGACGGATCGTAAGTAAAGGCATGCACGCCATAACCGGTGGTGTACACCAGCATGGTAGAGGAACCATAAACTACGTAGCCGGCTGCAACCTGGGCGCTGCCCGGTTGCAGGAAATCTTCTTCGGTCACGGGAGTGCCGACCGGGGTGATGCGACGATAGATAGAGAAAATAGTACCGACCGAGACGTTGACATCAATGTTGGACGAACCGTCCAACGGATCCATCAACACCACATACTTACCATTTTCAGCCCGCTCGCCATCGAAAATCACGATTTCATCTTCTTCTTCAGAAGCGATACCCGCAACTTCACCGCGCGCTTTCAATGCCGCTTTCAGCTTTTCGTTGGCGAACAGGTCCAGTTTCATCTGGACTTCACCCTGTACGTTGGAAATGCCGCTGGTACCGAGGATATCAACCAGACCCGCTTTGTTGATGTCGCGGTGGATGATTTTGGCGCCCAGTTTAATTGCAGAAAGTAACGCTGTCAGCTCGCCGGTGGCGTGAGAGAAGTCGTGCTGTTTCTCGACGATAAATTCGCCTAACGTTTTCATGACACAATCCCTGAATCTACGGATGGGTAGCGGTTTGTTAACAAACCGCCAACGTATTCGCGAGCAGTGTAGCCCAAAGATGAGCGCTATTCATAGGCAAATCCATTTCTTCTGGACGATTCTGAGCGGTAGAATAAGGCAACATTCGACGTACTCAATTGAGAAAACTATGCGCATTCACATTCTTGGGATCTGTGGCACCTTTATGGGCGGGCTGGCGGTACTGGCTCGTTCGTTGGGACATGAGGTGACCGGCTCTGACGCTAATGTCTATCCGCCGATGAGCACGCTGTTGGAGAAAGAGGGGATCGATCTGATCCAGGGCTACGATCCGGCTCAGTTGGATCCCGCGCCGGATCTGGTGATCATCGGCAACGCCATGACGCGCGGCAACCCGTGCGTGGAAGCGGTGCTGGAGCAAGGCATCCCTTACGTTTCCGGCCCGCAGTGGCTGCATGACTATGTACTGCGCGATCGCTGGGTGCTGGCGGTTGCCGGGACCCACGGTAAAACCACCACGGCCGGTATGGCAACCTGGATCCTGGAAGTCTGCGGTTATCAGCCCGGTTTTGTCATCGGCGGCGTGCCGGGGAACTTCGACGTTTCCGCGCGCTTGGGCGGCAGCCCGTTCTTTGTGATCGAAGCCGATGAATACGACTGCGCATTCTTCGACAAGCGCTCCAAGTTTGTTCATTACAGCCCGCGGACGCTGATCATGAACAATCTGGAGTTTGATCATGCCGATATCTTTGATGATCTGAAAGCGATCCAGAAGCAGTTCCATCATCTGGTGCGCCTGGTGCCGGGCAAGGGCAAGATCATTTTGCCTGACAACGACAATCACCTGAAACAGGTGATGGCGATGGGATGCTGGAGCGAGCAGGAACTGGTTGGGGAAGAGGGGGCATGGCGGGCGCATAAGCTGACCCCGGATGCCAGCCACTATGAAGTGTTCCTCAACGGCGACAAGGTTGGCGAGGTGAAATGGGCGCTGGTGGGCGAGCACAACATGCATAATGGCCTGATGGCCATTGCCGCAACGCGTCACGTTGGCGTGCAGCCTGCAGATGCCTGCAGTGCACTGGGTGATTTCATCAATGCCCGCCGCCGTCTGGAGCTGCGCGGCGAAGCCAACGGCGTCACGGTGTACGACGATTTTGCGCATCACCCAACGGCGATTTTGGCGACCCTGGCCGCTCTGCGCGGCAAAGTGGGGGGCACCGCCCGCATTTTGGCAGTGCTTGAACCGCGTTCCAACACCATGAAAATGGGCATCAGCAAGAACGATTTGGCGCCATCGCTTGGCCGCGCCGATGAGGTCTTCCTGTTCCAGCCGCACCATATTCCCTGGCAGGTGGCGGAAGTGGCGGAAGCCTGCGTACAGCCGGCCCACTGGAGCGCCGATCTCGGCACGTTGGTGGATATGATAGTGAAAACCGCTCAGCCGGGTGACCATATCCTGGTGATGAGTAACGGCGGATTTGGTGGGATCCACGATCGGCTGCTGGAGGCATTGGCCAATAAACCAGAGCCGAAAGTCACCTACTGATCGACAGGAACAATTCGATAAAGGGCCGTCAGCGGCCCTTTTTTTCGCCCATAAAAAAGCCCTCGCGAGCGAGGGCAACGGGGTTCGTCGGATAGGACGACGATAATCTTCAGAGAATACGCGTTTACGACAGAACTCGGCAGTGGCAGTGACGAGGGTAATCAGTTCGGCAATCGCGTTCTCTGAATTGTTATTTGTAGATTTCGGCAGTCGCGTGCCAATTGCCGTTTTCGTAGGCTTCGATCACTCGGTACGCTTTAGCGCCTTGCTTATCGGCTTTGTCGGACAGCGCCTGACGAATATCCGAAGGTGAACCGGTGACGCCACTGGCGGTAATGGTGCCGACAGACTGAAGATCAGCGGTCTGGTCATTGGTGATCAACGTAGCGGCTGACGCGCCGAACGAAAGGGCTGACATCAGGCTAATTGCCGCGAGGGTAGCTTTCATATTCATGGTCGTGGGTCCTGTAGCGATAACAGCCAGGAAGGGCTTTACAGCGTTTATTATTCTTGAAGGCTGTTATCGGCAATGCTGGTTTCCAGAGATTTATTGCCCGTTGCCGGGTAATGCCGGGGTCTTATTTATAAATTTCAGCCGTGACGTGGTAGTTGTCTTCATTGCGCGCTTCGATTACACGGTAAGCGGTCGCGCCATGGGCATCGGCTTTTTCAGACAGCGCCTGACGGATATCTGAAGGGGCGCCGGCTATACCATTGACGGTAATGGTGCCTGCGGACTGCAGTTTGGCTGCTTGTTCTGCATCAACGGATTGTGCTGCAAAAGCACCAAAGGAAAGCACAGATAGCAGGCTTAGTGTTGCAACGGTAGCTTTAATTTTCATGATCTCACCTTATCGTATTCTTTTATCAGTTCCAATGAACTGTGATTTACGTCACGGAAATGAGTATACATCTAGTAACTCGAAAAATTAATAGTTTGCTAACAATTGCTAGTGAAACTTTAACCTGATGATGCTTATTTTTTATAACCACAAGGAATAAAAACTGGTCATAAAACGATCTGTTTGTGTTAATTTTATGTAATTTCAATCAGGTAAGTGCTTTTGACCAAAAGTGCGGAAGATCACAGTGGGTAGTGCTGGCTACACGTAAATGTCATGGAAATGTGTTGCTGAGGAGAGTTAAAGCAGCGTTAAACGCGGTTGATGGCGGGAAAAGATAAAGCGGGAGTTGGCGTTAACGACGGGCTGGCGCAATGCGACCGGCAGCCGCATTGACCAGCGTCGGGCTTACAGTTCTTGCTCGAACACGCCCAGAATGGCTTCATGTAACTTATGGGCGGTAAAACCGCTGGCTGGGGTGACGAAAATGGTGTCGTCGCCGGCGATGGTGCCTAGGATGCCTCGGGATTTACCCAACGAATCGAGCATGCGGGCAATCAGCTGTGCGGCGCCCGGGCTGGTATGAATCACCACGACGGCATCGTTGAAATCGACATCCAGCACCAGGTTCTTCAGCGGGCTGGTGGTGGTCGGTACGCCGAGTTCGGCCGGAAGGCAATATACCATTTCCATTTTGGCATTGCGGGTACGCACCGCGCCGAACTTGGTCAGCATGCGCGATACTTTGGATTGGTTGATGTTTTCGAAGCCTTCTTCTTGCAGCGCCAAAACGATCTCGCCTTGAGAACTGAATTTTTCTTCTTTCAATAACGCTTTAAACGCTTTGATCAGATCTTCCTGCTTTGCGGGACTACGCATTTTGCACCGTGGAATGTTGACAATAGAAGTGATTATTATGCATATAAATGAATTATTATGCAATAAAGGGACGTCCGAAAAAAATAATAATGCCCGGACAATGAGGAAAGGACGGGATTTTAACAAAATCCGTACCCCATGAATATGCCCTTTCAACGACCGAAAAAGCGGCCCGCACCGGTAAAGAAAATGTTATTAAAATGATGTTGTTCTGATGTTGTGTAAGGGTGTAATGTAACCGCCGGTTAACTTGCTTGTGAATAACCTCGCACTATTTTTGATTAATGTGCGCTATGCCCTTAATGTGTAAGCCATTTAATTTAAAATGAGCGCGACATCGGCTGTTTTATTGCGCCAGTTCTCAAACAGACTGTTAAGAGATTGTTTTTAAAGGTGTAATAATTTAAGGTCCGTAACCGACATATTCACGGCGCTTTATATATTTAAGATAATAAAGGAGTATAGGATGAAAGTTGCAGTTCTCGGTGCTGCTGGCGGTATCGGCCAGGCCCTCGCCCTTCTACTCAAAACCCAGCTTCCTTCAGGTTCTGAACTCTCTCTCTACGACATTGCCCCCGTTACCCCAGGCGTTGCCGTCGACTTAAGCCACATCCCTACCGCAGTTAAAATCAAAGGCTTCAGCGGCGAAGATGCCACTCCAGCTCTGCACGACGCAGACGTGGTGCTGATTTCTGCCGGCGTTGCACGTAAACCTGGTATGGATCGTTCAGATCTGTTCAATGTCAACGCAGGCATCGTGCGTAATCTGATCCAGCAAGTGGCGACAACCTGCCCGAAAGCCTGCATCGGCATTATCACCAACCCGGTAAACACCACCGTGGCAATCGCGGCAGAAGTGCTGAAGAAAGCCGGTGTGTATGACAAAAACAAACTGTTCGGCGTGACCTCGCTGGATATCATCCGTTCCAACACCTTCGTGGCCGAGCTGAAAGGCAAGCAGCCGGAAGAGCTGAACGTGCCGGTTATCGGCGGGCATTCTGGCGTGACCATTCTGCCACTGTTGTCGCAGATCCCGGGCGTGAGCTTTACCGAGCAGGAAGTGGCGGATCTGACCAAGCGTATCCAGAATGCGGGTACTGAAGTGGTTGAAGCCAAAGCCGGCGGCGGGTCCGCAACTCTGTCAATGGGTCAGGCGGCGGCGCGTTTCGGCCTGTCTCTGGTTCGTGCGCTGCAAGGTGAAAAAGGCGTGGTGGAATGTGCTTACGTGGAAGGTGACGGCAAATATGCCCGCTTCTTCGCACAACCGCTGCTGCTGGGTAAAAACGGCGTAGAAGAACGTAAAGACATCGGTACTCTGAGCGCGTTCGAGCAGAAAGCGTTGGAAGAGATGCTGGATGTTCTGCATAAAGATATCGAACTGGGCGAAAAGTTTATCAATAACTGATCAACCCAGAACGCATGAGTATGCATAAGCCGCCGGACATCGTACCGGCGGTTTTTTTATGCCCGAATCATGACCTGATACGGGCTTTTCGATTCAGCAGGTCGTTGGTTTGCGGATCGAAATAGCGGCTTGGCCAGATCTCTGCAGGATGGATATCCAAGGCTTCGGCAATCAGCCACTCTCCTTTTGGCCAGGGCCGAGATAGCGCGTTTGCCAGTGTGGATGAGCTAAGCCCTGCCTGGCGCGATACCGCCGCCAGCGTCGTTCCCTTCTTACGTAAAGCCGCGATGATATCCGCCGGATGCCAGTCCTTGTTCCTGGAATTCATGTTTGCATTCCCTTTTTTGATTAGCGAAAGTTCTGTTAGTGGTATAACTAACAGGTCAAGATTAATCGTTTGAACAACATGAAACGCTTATACGGAAATTAGAATACCACTAAATTTCCATAAAAATACCTCAATAATTTCCAAAAACGTCCTTGCACATTTTTTCCAGAGATTATGGCTATGAAAAAAGAGTGGTTTGCCGCCAAGGAACTAACAGGCATTGCAGGATTACCCGCTTCACCACAGGGAATAAATTTGATGGCGCGTCGCGACGGCTGGATCAGCCGCAGGCGTAAAGGTGTGCAGGGAAAGGCGCTGGAATATCATATTGACAGCTTACCCTCAGGTACGCGCAATTTGCTGATGTTGAAAGAAGATCCGGCAACTTATGACATCGAGCGCAAGGATCCTCTGGCGGTGTGGATTGAATATTACTATCACCTGACGGAAACCGAGCGTGAGAAAGTGTTGGCGTTCCTGATGCGTGAAGGCATCGGCAGCCTGCTGGCGCGTATCTCGGAGGGGAAATGAACAGACCTGCGGCCGCAGGTCTGTAGAAACTGCCAAGGGATTTTTGTTTCTCAAAAATCTCGCTGAACCGCAAGGTGCGCTAATCCTTCCAGCGCGGAGCGATGAGGGGATTCCGGCAGAACCTGCAGCGCGGCAATCGCCTTATCGGCCTCTTCTTCGGCGCGTTGGCGGGTATATTCAAGCGAGCCGCACTGTTGCATGGCCTGTAAAACCGGTTCTAACAGATGACGGCCGCTGCCTTGCTCAATGGCTTCGCGGATCATGGCCGTTTGCGCGCTGTTGCCGTTACGCATGGCGTGCAGCAAGGGCAGCGTGGGCTTCCCTTCGTTCAGATCGTCACCGGTATTTTTACCCAGCGTACTGCCGTCGGCGCTGTAATCGAGCAGATCGTCGATCAGCTGGAATGCGGTGCCGAGATAGCGGCCGTAATCCTGCAGCGCCTTTTCTTCAGCTTCGCTGGCCTCGGAAAGGATCGCGGACGATTGCGCCGCCGCTTCAAAAAGACGAGCGGTTTTGCTGTAGATCACCCGCATATAACTCTCTTCGGTGATGTCCGGATCGTTCACGTTCATTAACTGCAGCACTTCACCCTCGGCGATGACGTTGACGGCTTCGGACATCAGCGCCAGCACGCGGAGTGACTCCAGGCTGGTCATCATCTGGAAAGCGCGGGTATAAATGAAGTCGCCCACCAGCACGCTGGCGGCATTGCCGAACGCGGCATTGGCGGTGGCCTTGCCGCGGCGCATGTCGGATTCATCCACCACGTCATCATGCAGCAGGGTCGCGGTATGAATGAATTCGATCAGCGCAGCGACGGTAATGTGCTTATCGCCCTGATAATGCAACGCCCGCGCCGCCAGAACGGCGATCATCGGACGGATGCGCTTACCGCCACCGCTGATAATGTAATAGCCAAGCTGATTGATGAGTGTGACATCGGAATTCAGCTGTTCGAGAATTGTTGCGTTCACGGCCGCCATATCTTGCGCGGTTAACTCGGTAATTTGCTCTAGGTTCATTGTATTTTTTTCAGCTGTGTTTCTCTTCACCGCGTTGAGATCGCTGCTCACATCGGTACATGGCGGTAACTGTCCCCCTGATTGTACTTGAAAAACGGCTCAGATAAACGCCATGAAAGAAACTGTGCTTTTTTTCTTCTTTTTTCTGCTTCTGGTCTTATTCTGCTCTTGTCATATGCGGGATTATTGCGTAGAATTCGCGCCCTATTGTGAATATTTATAGCGCGCTCTGTACTAAATAGTTGGGCACGCGGAAAGCGGAGTTTTATATGTACGCGGTTTTCCAAAGTGGTGGTAAACAACACCGAGTAAGCGAAGGTCAAACCGTTCGCTTGGAAAAGCTGGACATCGCAACTGGTGAAGCGGTTGAGTTTGACCAGATTCTGATGATTGCTAATGGCGAAGATATCAAAATCGGCGTTCCTTTCGTCGATGGCGGTAAGATCAAAGCTGAAGTCGTTGCTCACGGTCGTGGCGAGAAAATTAAGATTGTTAAGTTTCGTCGTCGTAAGCACTACCGTAAGCAGCAGGGCCACCGTCAGTGGTTCACTGACGTTAAAATCACCGGCATCAGCGCTTAAGTTAGGAGAGCGGATTAATGGCACACAAAAAGGCTGGCGGCTCGACTCGTAACGGTCGCGATTCAGAAGCTAAACGTCTGGGCGTAAAACGCTTTGGCGGCGAAGCAGTACTGGCAGGCAGCATCATCGTTCGTCAGCGCGGCACCAAATTCCACGCTGGTACCAACGTGGGTTGCGGCAAAGACCACACTCTGTTTGCTTTGAAAGACGGTAAAGTCAAGTTCGAAGTTAAAGGCCCGAGCAATCGTAAATTCATCAGCATCGAAGCTGAATAATTTTTCGAGCCTTACTAAATAGATGTAAGCCCCGCAATTCGTTGCGGGGCTTTTTACATTTATGGGCTGCTTATGCATCGGCCCGTCAGCGCTGGCAAAGGTAAGATGGAAACGAAACAGCAGGTCGGAATTGGCATTTCTCTGGCGGTGACTACGGCAATTTGCTGGGGTGCGTTGCCGATTGCGATGAAAGAAGTGCTGGTCGTGATGGATCCGTTTACCATCGTTTGGTATCGATTTACCCTTGCCGCACTCGGCCTGGGGAGCATTCTGGCGATACGCGGCAGATTGCCTCCGGTGAAAATGTTCCGTCAGCCGCGCTGGCTGTTAATGTTGGCAATCGCCACGGCGGGCCTGCTGGGGAACTTTATCTTCTTCAGCTCTTCGTTGCAGTACCTCAGCCCGACGGCGTCGCAAGTGATCGGCCAACTGTCGCCGGTCGGTATGATGTTTGCCAGCGTGTTGATTTTAAAAGAGCGCATGCGCATCACTCAGGTGATTGGCGCGCTGATGTTGATCTGTGGGCTAATGCTGTTTTTCAATGTCAGCCTGATTGAGATCTTCACCCGCCTGACGGATTACACCCTTGGGGTGCTGCTGGGCGTTTGTGCGGCAGCGGTTTGGGTGACTTATGGCGTTGCGCAGAAAGTGTTGCTGCGCCGATTGGCTTCACCGCAGATCCTGGTAATGTTGTACACTTTATGTGCAGTGGCGCTGTTCCCTCTGGCCCGGCCAGAGATGATTTCCCAACTCAGTGGCTGGCAATTGGCTTGTCTGCTGTTTTGTGGCGCTAACACGCTGATTGGCTACGGTGCACTGGCGGAAGCCATGGCGCGCTGGCAGGCAGCGCAGGTGAGTGCGTTAGTCACGCTGACACCGCTGTTTACCCTGCTGTTTTCAGATTTATTGGCGCTGGCCTGGCCACACGTATTCGCCGCCCCGGCATTGAATGTCGTCGGCTATCTCGGTGCTTTCGTGGTGGTAGCGGGCGCCATGTTTTCCGCAATTGGTCACCGGTGGTGGCCGCGACGGGCAGAAACCAACCTGGTTGTTCCTTTAAAGCAGCCCGGTGAATGATTTACGGAGACGGTAAATGAAGTTTGTAGATGAAGCAGCGATTTTGGTCGTTGCAGGTGACGGTGGTAATGGTTGTGTCAGTTTCCGCCGTGAAAAGTATATCCCGAACGGTGGGCCGGATGGCGGCGATGGCGGCGATGGCGGCGATGTCTATCTGCTGGCGGACGAAAACCTCAATACCTTGATTGACTACCGCTTTGAGAAATCTTTCCGCGCCGAACGTGGCCAGAACGGCCAAAGCCGTGACTGTACCGGTAAGCGTGGCAAAGACATTATCGTCAAGGTGCCGGTCGGTACTCGCGTGCAGGATCAGGGCACCGGCGAGATCCTCGGTGACATGACCCGCCACGGCCAACAGTTGATGGTCGCTAAAGGCGGTTGGCACGGTCTGGGCAATACCCGTTTCAAATCCTCGGTTAACCGTGCGCCGCGTCAGAAGACGCTGGGTACTGCCGGTGAGGCCCGCGACATCCTGCTGGAGCTGCTGCTGCTGGCCGATGTCGGCATGCTAGGTCTGCCGAATGCCGGCAAGTCGACCTTCATCCGCGCGGTTTCCGCCGCCAAGCCAAAGGTTGCCGACTATCCGTTTACCACTCTGGTGCCAAGCCTGGGCGTGGTGCGTATGGATCACGAGCAGAGCTTCGTGGTGGCCGATATTCCGGGGTTGATTGAAGGCGCATCCGACGGCGCTGGCCTGGGTATTCGCTTCCTGAAGCATTTGGAACGCTGCCGCGTGTTGCTGCATCTGGTGGATATCGCTCCTATCGATGAGTCTGATCCGGTAGAAAATGCCAAAATCATCATCAATGAGTTGAACCAATACAGCGCAAATCTGGCGGACAAACCACGCTGGCTTGTTTTCAACAAGATTGATGTGATCGGTGAAGAAGAAGCTGCCGTGCGTGCCAAGGCGATTGCAGAAGCCATGGGTTGGGAAGGTAAGTACTACATGATCTCCGCCGTTAATCGTGAAGGCGTCAACGCGCTGTGCTGGGATGTCATGCAGTTTATCAACACGCAGCCGAAGGCGATGGCGATCGAAGAAAGCGCGCCTGAGAAAGTCGAGTTCATGTGGGACGATTACCACCGTGAACAGATCGCGGAAGTGGAAGCCGAAGCGGATGACGATTGGGATGACGACTGGGACGAAGATGACGACGAAGGCGTCGAAATCATCTACCAGAAATAATCTTGCGAAGAGAAGGGCCCAGTTTACAACGCTGGGCCCTTTTTTTATCGGCGTTATTTGTCCAGCACGTTTTCAGGTAGCCAGCATTGGGCATTCAGCCCGCTGGTATCCTGGCGATTCTCCAGCGTCAGACGGCCCTGATGCAACTGCACGATACGGGTCACGATATTCAGCCCCAGTCCGCTGCCGCCATAACGCTGATCCATACGGCGGAATGCCTGGGTGAGTTCGCTTGCCATATTTTCTTTAACGCCCGGGCCCTCATCAATCACCTGCAGCAGGTGGCCGCGGTCTTGCGGCATAAGCTTAACCTGGATGAGGCTGCCTTCGGGGCTGTAGCGGTGCGCATTTTCCACCAGGTTCCGCAACAACAGACGCAGCAGCACCGGGTCGCCATGAATTTTTGCCTCCGCAGGGAGTCGCCATTGCAGCTTTTGAGCGCGTTGAGCGGCCAGCTCGCCAAGCTCCTCCCGCAGTGGCTGAATCACATCGTTCACCCAATCAAAACGTTGATAGTGTCCGCTGGCAAAATCCTGCCCGGCACGCGACAGCATCAGCAGCTGTTCGACGGTATGCATCAACTGGTCAATGCGGGTAATCAGCGGTTTGCTTTGCTCAATACCCTGTTTTTCCATGAGCTCCAGATGCAGACGGATCCCCGCTAACGGCGTGCGCAGTTCATGTGCCGCGTCGGCGGTGAACAGCCGCTCCTGCTGGATGGTGTTGTCCAGGCGTGAGAACAGCTGATTGAGTGCGGTAGTGACCGCTTTCATTTCCAGGCTGTCACTGTTAAGGGGGAGCGGGGTCAGGTTATCGGCGGAACGTTTCTCCAGCCGTTGTTGCAGCTGATTGAGCGGGCGGATAATCCAGCTAATGGCCCAGAAAGAGGCCAGCAGCGTGACAATCATCATGATCAACGAAGGGGCGAGCAGCGAGGCTATCGCTTCGGCGATTTCGGTGTCGACACGTTCAGTGCGAACCTTGGCAGACAGCGTTTCATCCACCAGGAAGCTGATTTGCTCCTGGCTTTCATGCCACAACCAAAAGACGCTGATAAGCTGGGTGACCAGGAGGATCAGCGCCAGCATCAACAACAGACGACGGCGCATGCTGATCATGATGTGGATTCCAGGCGGTAACCGATACCGCGGACGGTGCGGATGCGGTCCTTGCCCAATTTGCGGCGCAGGTTATGGATATGCACTTCCAGCGTGTTGGAGCCTAAATCGTCCTGCCAGGTATAAAGGTCCTGCTGCAGCAATTCGCGATTGACCGTTTGCCCGGCGCGCATCATCAGGCGGGACAGGATGGCGAATTCTTTTGGCGTGACTTCAACCGGCTGTTGTTGAACGTAAACCTGCTGGCTGGAGAGATTGAGCTGGAGATCGTCCAACTGCATCAGGTTGTCGCTGTGGCCCTGATAACGGCGGATTAGGGCGCGCACGCGCGCCTGCAGCTCAACCAGCGCGAAGGGCTTCACCAGATAATCGTCAGCGCCGGCGTCCAGCCCGTCGACGCGGTCTTCCAGTGCGTCGCGGGCGGTGAGGATCAGCACCGGCAGATCGACTTGCTGGCGGCGCCACTGCCGCAGCAGGCTGGCGCCGTCCTGGTCGGGCAGGCCGAGATCGAGGATGATCATGCTGTATTGGCTGGTAATGAGCAGTGCATTGGCTTGCGCCGCGGTAGCGGCGCAGTCGCAGACATAGCCTTCGCTGGCTAAAGCCAGTGCCAGCCCTTGTTGCAACAGCTCATCGTCTTCCACAATCAGCAGTTTCATCCTGATCCTCAGTTATTTTGATAAATATCCCGGTACAAGCGGCTTTCGAAACGCACCAGCGGAGCGCGGCGCTGTTTCTGATCTTCCGGTGGTACGGCATAACCCGACAGGTATTGTACGAACGCAAAACGTTGGCCGCTGGCGGTGGTGATAAAGCCCGCCAGGTTATACACACCCTGCAGAGCGCCGGTTTTGGCGGAAACCTTGCCATCGACGCCGGCTTCGTGCAGCCCGCCACGGTAGCGCAGGGTGCCGTCGTAGCCGGACAGCGGCAGCATCGAAATAAAGTTCAGTTCGCTGTCATGCTGCGCAATGTACTGCAACGCCTGCATCATGGTTGCCGGGGCCAGCAGGTTATGGCGCGAGAGGCCAGAACCGTCCACCACTATGCTGTTGCCCAGATCAACCCCGGCCTTCTGACGCAGCACCTGACGTACGGCATCTGCGCCGGCGCGCCAGGTACCCGGAACGCCGAAACGTTCATGGCCGATAGTGCGAAACACGGTATCGGCGATCATGTTGTCCGATTTCTTCAGCATGATCTTCAGCAGTTCGTGCAGCGGCGCCGATTGCGTTTGCGCAATCACCGTGCCGGCCAGGCCAGGCTGAGTCTGGCGTTTCAGGTGGCCATCTATCTGGATGCCGGCTTGCGTCAGCTCATCTTTCAAGATAGCGCCGGCATAGCTGGCTCCGTCCTGAATGGCGAAGGCCAGCGGCAGCGGATCGCTGCGTTGGGTCAGACAACCGGTCAGGGTAAAGCGGTTCAATTCGCCCGGCACCACGTCCAGCTCACAGTATTGGGCGTCCGCAGAGCCTCTCGCCAGCGTTCGTACCTGGCTGAACATATTGACCGGGTAATAAGAGGCCACGCGTATAAAAGCCATATCGCCCGGGTTTGGCGCACTGTACAGCGATACCGAGAAGCAGTTGCGATCGACAATCGCCGCTGCCGGCGGTGCGCTGAAACACTGGGTCAGATCGTTCCACGGCCAGCCGGGAGCTTTGTCGTGGCTGGCGAATACCGACGTGTCGACCAGCACGTCGCCGGTAATCTGGCGCACGCCCTGTTTTTTCAGGATCGCCACCATATTGCGCAGGCTCTGGCGTTTAAAGGTGGGGTCGCCGCTGAAGCGGGCGATCAGATTGCCCCGCAGCACGCCGTCGCTGATATCGCCCTGGCTTTCCAGCGTGGTGGTGAAACGATAATCGGGGCCGAGCTGCAACAAGGCAGCCAGCGCCGTCAGTACCTTTTGGGTACTGGCCGGTAACGCCATTTGCTGTGAATGATAATCGATGGTCGGCGCATCGGCGCCGATCTTCTGAACTACCAGGGCAAGATTGGCCCCATCAGGCAAATATTGTGTGTAATCTTCCACCGGGGCCGCATTTGCATTCAGAACAAATGCGCAAGCCAATGCACTGACAATTCGTGAAAAACGCATAATCTCGGGATAACAGCTGGATAACGTGCCGTCATACTACGGTGCATTCAGGGCGAAAGTAAACGATGACCCTCAAGGAACTCTACGCTAAAATGCGTATCAAAATGCAAAATCGATCCTGACTTGGGCGAATGTCCCGAGTCAGGCTTCTTTTGTTTGTCGCCTGGAGGCGGGGGGATATACACCCACCGTTTTTTCATTCGAACACGTCAGGATGACGGTTATTTGAACAGGAAAGATTTAGAGGTATTCACTATATGAAACAGATTCCGATGACCTTGTTTGGCGCTGAAAAATTGCGCGAAGAGCTTGAATATCTGAAGGGCGTGCGCCGTCCGAAAATCATTGCGGACATCGCAGACGCCCGTGAACACGGCGATTTGAAAGAAAACGCAGAGTACCATGCAGCCCGTGAACAGCAGGGTTTTTGCGAAGGCCGCATTCAGGAAATTGAAGCCAAACTGTCGAACGCTCAGGTGATCGACATCACCAAGATGCCAAACAACGGCCGCGTGATTTTTGGCTCCACCGTTTCGGTGATGAACCTGGATAGCGAAGAAGAAGTGACTTACCGAATCGTGGGTGACGATGAGGCCGACTTCAAGAAAAATCTGATTTCGGTAAATTCGCCGATGGCACGCGGCTTGATCGGTAAAGAGCAGGATGATGTGGTCGTCATTAAAACCCCGGGCGGCGATGTCGATTACGAGATCCTGAAGGTTGAATATCTCTGAGATACGCCCGATCGTTCAGAAATTCGCCAGGGTTTTGTAAAGAAAGGAAAAAGGCCGCATGCGGCCTTTTATCTGAGTCAGGCGCATGGCACCTTTTCGTTAACTCAATGCTTATTAACGCGGTAGACTGATCTTGCGCTCTTTCGAAGGGCGGTAAAGAATAAGCGTACTGCCGATGACTTGTACGTTGCAGGCACCCGTTTCACGTACGATAGCGTCGGCGATCAGGGTTTTGGTTTCGCGATCTTCAGCAGCGATTTTTACCTTGATCAGCTCATGATGCTCCAGAGCCTGTTCAATTTCAGCCAGCACCCCTTCGGTGAGACCGTTATTACCCAGCATGACAACCGGTTTTAACGGATGCGCCAAGCCTTTCAGGTGCTGTTTTTGTTTATTATTCAGATTCATTGTCTTTTTTGCTTAAGTTGGGATTGAAAACGGTACATTCTACCGCCATCTCATGTATATCACCAAATCGGTCTTCACCGGTGTGAGTCTACGTGAGCAGCGAACCTGACATAAGACTCTTTTTATGATAGTTGGAAAACGAGATGGCTAATAAAAAGCGTTCTGCTAGCTCCAGTCGCTGGTTACAAGAACACTTTAGCGATAAATATGTGCAACAGGCGCAGAAAAAAGGGCTGCGTTCGCGCGCCTGGTTTAAACTTGATGAAATACAGCAGAGTGACAAGCTGTTTAAACCCGGTATGACCGTAGTGGATTTAGGTGCAGCGCCGGGCGGTTGGTCGCAATATGTAGTAACGCAGATCGGCGGTAACGGTCGCATCATCGCCTGTGATATTTTGCCAATGGATCCTATCGTTGGCGTCGATTTCCTTCAGGGCGATTTTCGTGATGAACTGGTGCTTAAAGCTCTGTTGGAACGTGTAGGTGAAAGTAAGGTTCAGGTGGTTATGTCTGACATGGCCCCGAATATGAGTGGCACTCCGGCCGTCGATATTCCGAGATCGATGTATCTGGTGGAATTAGCACTGGGAATGTGTCGTGATGTCCTCGCACCAGGCGGAAGTTTCCTGGTGAAGGTGTTCCAGGGAGATGGCTTTGACGAGTACCTACGGGAAATTCGCTCCCTGTTTACGAAGGTTAAGATTCGTAAGCCAGACGCTTCCCGCGCACGTTCGCGCGAAGTGTACATTGTAGCGACAGGGCGCAAGCTGTAGTACCCTAACGCTGTTTGTTAACACAGTTGTAATATGAGGTTAATCCCTTGAGTGACATGGCGAAAAACCTAATACTCTGGTTAGTCATCGCGGTAGTGTTGATGTCTGTATTCCAGAGCTTTGGGCCCAGCGAGTCGAATGGCCGTAGGGTGGATTACTCTACCTTCATGTCCGAACTGACCCAGGACCAGGTTCGCGAAGCGCGAATCAACGGACGTGAAATTAACGTTACCAAGAAAGACAGTAACAAATACACGACCTACATCCCTGTCAACGATCCTAAGTTGCTGGATACGTTGTTGACGAAAAATGTGAAAGTTGTTGGTGAACCGCCTGAAGAGCCGAGTTTGCTGGCTTCTATCTTTATTTCATGGTTCCCGATGCTGTTGCTGATCGGGGTCTGGATCTTCTTCATGCGGCAGATGCAGGGCGGCGGCGGAAAGGGCGCGATGTCCTTCGGCAAGAGCAAGGCCCGTATGCTGACGGAAGACCAGATCAAAACCACTTTTGCTGACGTTGCCGGTTGCGATGAAGCAAAAGAGGAAGTGAGCGAACTGGTAGAATACCTGCGCGAGCCGAGCCGTTTCCAGAAATTGGGCGGCAAGATCCCGAAAGGCGTGCTGATGGTGGGCCCGCCGGGGACCGGTAAAACCCTGTTGGCGAAAGCCATCGCAGGTGAGGCGAAAGTGCCGTTCTTCACCATTTCCGGCTCCGACTTCGTGGAAATGTTTGTGGGTGTGGGCGCTTCCCGCGTGCGCGACATGTTCGAGCAGGCCAAGAAGGCGGCACCGTGCATCATCTTCATCGATGAAATCGACGCCGTCGGTCGCCAGCGTGGCGCCGGTCTGGGTGGCGGTCATGATGAACGTGAGCAAACGCTGAACCAAATGCTGGTTGAGATGGACGGTTTTGAAGGCAATGAAGGCATTATCGTCATCGCCGCGACCAACCGTCCGGACGTGCTTGACCCGGCGTTGCTGCGTCCAGGCCGTTTCGACCGTCAGGTCGTGGTGGGTCTGCCGGACGTGCGTGGCCGTGAACAAATCCTGAAGGTGCATTCACGTCGCGTGCCACTGGCGCCAGACGTTGACGCCTCTGTGCTGGCTCGCGGTACCCCGGGCTTCTCCGGTGCCGACCTGGCTAACCTGGTCAACGAAGCGGCGCTGTTTGCCGCTCGCGGCAACAAACGCGTCGTGTCGATGGTTGAGTTCGAAAAAGCCAAAGACAAGATCATGATGGGTGCGGAACGTCGCTCCATGGTGATGACGGAAGCGCAGAAAGAGTCGACCGCGTATCACGAAGCAGGTCACGCCATTATCGGCCGTCTGGTTCCTGAACACGATCCGGTGCACAAGGTCACTATTATTCCGCGTGGCCGTGCGTTGGGCGTTACCTTCTTCCTGCCGGAAGGCGATGCGATCAGCGCCAGTCGTCAGAAACTGGAGAGCCAAATTTCTACTCTGTACGGCGGTCGTCTGGCTGAAGAGATTATTTACGGGCCAGAGAAAGTCTCTACCGGCGCGTCGAACGACATTAAAGTGGCGACCTCGATTGCCCGCAACATGGTGACCCAATGGGGCTTCTCCGAGAAGCTGGGGCCGCTGCTGTATGCGGAAGAAGAGGGCGAAGTGTTCCTGGGCCGTTCCGTGGCCAAGGCGAAACACATGTCGGATGAAACTGCGCGCATCATCGACCAGGAAGTGAAATCCCTGATCGAACGCAACTACATCCGTGCGCGTGCATTGTTGATGGAAAACATGGACATCCTGCATTCAATGAAGGATGCCTTGATGAAGTATGAAACCATCGATGCGCCACAGATTGACGATCTGATGAACCGTAAAGATGTGCGTCCGCCAGCGGGTTGGGACGATGTGAACAAGGGCAGCAATTCCGATAACGGCGGCACTCCAAAAGCCCCGACGCCGGTAGATGAGCCACGCACGCCGAACCCGGGCAATACCCTGTCTGAACAGCTAGACAAGTAACTTCGGCTGTGTAATAACATCGAACCCCGGCATGCCGGGGTTTTTTATTGCCCGGCGGGCAGTGACCCAGGCAACAGTAAGGTGAATTAGCGATGCAGTTAACCGTGCGAGACATGACTCTCGATCTTTCCCATCCACGAGTGATGGGGATCCTCAACGTAACCCCGGATTCTTTCTCTGACGGCGGCCGTCACAACACCTTGAATCAGGCGCTGTTGCATGCGCATGCGCTGATTTCGGCCGGTGCGACCATGATTGACGTGGGGGGCGAGTCGACCAGACCGGGAGCCGCGGAGGTCAGTGAAGAGGAAGAGATCGCACGAGTGGTGCCCGTAGTCGAAGCGATTGCCCAGCGTTTTGAAGTTTTTATCTCTGTGGATACCTCGAAAGCCGGGGTGATCCGCGAGTCGGCTCAGGCGGGGGCGCATCTGATTAACGACGTTCGTTCGCTGCAAGAGCCGGGTGCGCTGGCGGCGGCTGCAGAAAGCGGTCTGCCGGTGTGCCTGATGCACATGCAGGGGGAGCCACGCACCATGCAGCAGGCACCGCACTACGATGATCTTATCGGCGATGTGCACGCATTTTTCCAACGGCATATCGAACGCTGCAATGCTGCCGGCATTACAAATCAGAAATTGCTGCTCGACCCCGGGTTCGGTTTCGGTAAGAATTTAGCGCACAATTATCAGCTTCTGGCCAGGTTGTCAGAATTTCATCGCTTCGGCCTGCCGCTATTGGTAGGGATGTCGCGTAAGTCGATGATTGGACAACTGCTGAATGTCCCCCCGGAACAGCGGGTTATCGGCAGCGTAGCCTGTGCGGTGATCGCCGCTATGCAGGGCGCGCAGATTGTCAGAGTGCATGACGTTAAAGAAACCGTCGAGGCGATGCGTGTCGTCGAGGCAACACTTTCAGCTAAGGGATGACAGAGACATGAGTGAGCGCAAATATTTTGGTACCGACGGCATTCGTGGCAAAGTCGGCGATAGCCCTATTACCCCGGATTTCGTGCTGAAACTTGGCTGGGCGGCGGGTAAGGTGCTGGCACGTCATGGCTCCCGTAAAATCATTATCGGCAAAGATACCCGCATTTCAGGCTACATGCTGGAGTCGGCACTGGAGGCCGGCCTGGCCGCTGCGGGGCTATCCGCCTCGTTCACCGGGCCGATGCCGACGCCGGCGGTGGCTTATCTGACGCGTACCTTCCGTGCTGAAGCCGGTATCGTGATCTCTGCATCACATAACCCATTCTACGATAACGGTATTAAGTTCTTCTCCATTGACGGGGCGAAGCTGCCGGATCATGTTGAAGAGGCCATTGAAGCCGAAATGGAAAAACCGCTGACCTGCGTGGAATCTGCCGAATTGGGCAAGGCCAGCCGGATTATCGATGCCGCCGGTCGTTACATCGAATTCTGCAAAGGTACCTTCCCGAGTGAACTGAGCCTGAAGGGCCTGAAAATCGTGGTGGACTGCGCCAACGGCGCGACCTACCACATCGCACCGAGCGTGTTGCGTGAACTGGGCGCCACGGTGATTGCTATCGGTGTTGAGCCGGACGGCATGAATATCAATGAGAAATGCGGCGCGACCGATGTTCGCCAACTGCAAGAACGCGTATTGCTTGAAAAAGCGCATATCGGCCTGGCGTTTGACGGAGACGGCGACCGCGTGATGATGGTTGATCACCTTGGCAACAAGGTGGATGGCGACCAGATTCTGTATATCATCGCCCGTGAGGGGTTGCGTCAGGGCCAGTTGCGCGGTGGCGCCGTCGGTACGTTGATGAGCAACATGGGCCTGGAACTGGCGCTTAAGCAGCTTGGCATCCCGTTTGCCCGTGCGAAAGTGGGTGACCGCTATGTACTGGAGAAGCTGCAGGAGCTGGGCTGGCGCATTGGCGCGGAAAACTCCGGTCACGTGATCTTGCTGGACAAAACCACGACGGGTGATGGCATCATCGCCGGCCTGCAGGTGCTGACCGCGATAGTGCGTAACAGCATGAGCCTGCACGATCTCTGCAGCGGCATGAAACTGTTGCCGCAGATCCTGGTGAACGTGCGTTTTGTCGGCGAGCACAACCCGCTGGAGTCGGAAGAGGTGCGCAAAGTCACCGAGCAGGTTGAAACCGAGTTGGCTGGCCGCGGCCGCGTTCTTTTGCGTAAATCAGGTACCGAGCCGCTGATCCGCGTGATGGTGGAAGGTGAGGATGAACAGCAGGTTACCGCGTTGGCGCACCGTATCGCCGATGCTGTAAAGGCTGCCGGTTAACGGACCGTTGACAAACCGGGGGCCGTCTGCGGCCCCCGGAAAACACAGCCCGCGAATTTTATTGGTGCTTTTTTCCGCAAACGCGCCGGCGGCTGCAAATTGCCCTTGCGCGGGTTGGCGGCTTTGGTTAGTATTCACACCCGCTTCAGTGGGCAGTTTGATACGATGCCTGCGACTTCTTAATAGAAAAGAAGCCTTTGGGGTGTGAAGCATTTGGCACGCGGTGAAGCCGCAAGGATACGGGTACAACTATGTACGAAGCTCTTCTGGTAATTTTCCTGCTGATCTCAATCGGGCTGGTTGCTCTGATTATGCTGCAGCAAGGTAAAGGCGCTGATATGGGAGCCTCATTCGGAGCAGGTGCGTCTGGCACATTGTTCGGTTCGAGTGGTTCCGGTAACTTCATGACCCGCATGACGGCTATTTTGGCGGCATTGTTCTTCGTCATCAGTTTGATCCTGGGCAACCTGAGCACCAACCAGAGCAAGAAAGGCAGCGAGTGGGAAAACCTCGGTCAGCCAGTGAAATCTGAGCAGACTACCGCGCCGGCAGCACCAACCAAGCCGAGCAGCGATATCCCGCAGTAAGCGGCAAGCAGTAGCAGAGTTTGAAAGCGGTTGTTGTTACCTCAATAAAATAACAGCCGTTAGCAGTAAGAATCAGTACCGAGGTGGTGGAATTGGTAGACACGCTACCTTGAGGTGGTAGTGCCCTAACGGGCTTGTGGGTTCGAGTCCCATCCTCGGTACCAAATCCCAGAGATAACTTGCAATTTTGCGATTATCGGCGTAGTATTTGCCACGTTTTCGGACGCGGGGTGGAGCAGCCTGGTAGCTCGTCGGGCTCATAACCCGAAGGTCGTCGGTTCAAATCCGGCCCCCGCAACCACTTTCCTTTAAGTGTTTATTTTCAAATACACTTTTCGATTGAATTCCGCTTTTCTCGAACAACATTTGAAAATGGCACTTGTTAGAAAGTTGCACCGAAGCCGCTTTGCGGCAAACAGGGTCCAGTTGCATAAAGCCCCGAATTTTCGGGGTTTTTTGTTATTTGGCAACAGAATCACTGGGCTATTAGGCCCTTTTTTTATGTCTTGGGGGTGGGCTTGTCCACATTAGAGCAAAAATTAACAGAGATGCTTTCGGCACCGGTAGAAGCGTTGGGCTTTGAGCTTGTAGGCATCGAATTTATTCGTGCGCGCCAATCGACGCTCCGCATCTATATTGATAGTGAAAATGGCATCAATGTTGACGATTGTGCTGATGTCAGCCACCAGGTCAGCGCTGTATTGGACGTCGAAGAGCCAATCACAGTCGCTTACAACTTGGAAGTCTCCTCTCCTGGCCTTGATCGCCCGATGTTCACCGCCGAGCACTATACTCGTTTCCTCGGTGAAGAAGTCAGCCTGGTCCTGCGCATGGCCGTACAGAACCGTCGCAAATGGCAGGGCATTATCAAGTCTGTCGATGGCGAGATGATCACGGTTACTGTGGAAGGGAAAGATGAAGTGTTCGCGCTGAGCAACATCCAGAAAGCGAACCTGGTACCCCACTTTTAAAGTTTGGATGAGGCAACTAGGATGAATAAAGAGATTCTGGCTGTTGTTGAAGCTGTTTCCAACGAAAAATCCCTTCCGCGTGAGAAGATTTTCGAAGCGTTGGAAACCGCATTAGCCACCGCAACCAAGAAAAAATACGAGCAGGAAATCGAGGTTCGCGTCAGCATTGACCGCAAAACCGGCGATTTCGATACCTTCCGTCGTTGGGTCGCCGTAGATGAAGTGACTCAACCAACGCGTGAAATCACGCTGGAAGCCGCTCAGTACGAAGAGCCTGGCATCGAATTGGGCGGGTACATCGAAGATCAGATCGAATCTGTGACCTTTGACCGCATCACCACCCAAACCGCGAAACAGGTTATCGTACAGAAAGTACGTGAAGCCGAACGCGCCATGGTCGTCGACGCTTTCCGCCAGCACGAAGGTGAAATCGTCACCGGCGTGGTGAAGAAAGTTAACCGTGACAGCATTGCGCTGGACCTGGGCAGCAACGCAGAAGCGGTCATCGGTCGCGAAGACATGCTGCCGCGCGAAAACTTCCGTCCGGGCGACCGAATTCGCGGCATATTGTATGCCGTCCGTCCTGAAGCTCGTGGCGCACAGCTGTTCGTCAGCCGCTCCAGCGCTGATATGCTGAAAGAACTGTTCCGCATCGAAGTACCGGAAATCGGCGAAGAAGTGATTGAGATTAAAGCGGCAGCCCGTGATCCTGGCTCCCGTGCAAAAATTGCTGTGAAAACCAACGACAAGCGCATCGATCCGGTCGGCGCCTGCGTGGGTATGCGCGGTGCGCGCGTTCAGGCCGTTTCGAGCGAACTCGGCGGCGAACGCATCGATATCATCCTGTGGGATGATAACCCTGCGCAGTTCGTCATCAACGCCATGGCGCCGGCAGACGTTGCCTCGATCGTGGTTGATGAAGATAATTGCACCATGGATATCGCCGTTGAAGCCAGCAATCTGGCACAGGCGATCGGCCGTAATGGCCAAAACGTGCGTTTGGCCTCCCAATTGTTAAAACAGCATCGTGACGATGACCGTTGGGAACTGAACGTGATGACGGCGGACGATCTGCAGGCCAAGCACCAGGCCGAAGCTCATGCCGCCATTGATACCTTCACCAAGTATCTTGATATCGACGAAGATTTCGCCACCGTACTGGTCG
Organism: Serratia plymuthica; assembly: GCF_018336935.1. Taxonomy (NCBI): domain Bacteria; kingdom Pseudomonadati; phylum Pseudomonadota; class Gammaproteobacteria; order Enterobacterales; family Yersiniaceae; genus Serratia; species Serratia plymuthica. The sequence continues at coordinate 240,731 of NZ_CP068771.1, forward strand.
AAGAAGGCTTCTCTACTCTGGAAGAGTTGGCTTATGTGCCAATCAAAGAGCTGCTGGAAATTGACGGTCTGGATGAAGATATGGTTGAAGCGTTGCGCGATCGCGCCAAAGCTGCATTGACCACGCTTGCCCTGGCCCAAGAAGAGAGCCTGGGTGACCAAAAACCTGCTGACGATTTGCTCAACCTTCCGGGTCTTGAGCGCAGCATGGCCTTTAAACTGGCCGCGCGTGGGGTTTGTACGCTGGAAGATCTTGCCGAGCAGGGTGTTGACGATCTGGCGGATATTGAAGGGCTTAGCGATGAGCAAGCCGGCGAGCTGATTATGGCCGCACGTAATATCTGTTGGTTTGGCGACAACGCGTAATAAACTGTAGCAGGAAGGAACAGCATGACGACAGATGTAACCGTAAAATCGCTGGCAGCAGAGATTCAGACTCCAGTTGATCGCCTGGTACAGCAGTTTGCTGATGCAGGGATCAACAAGTCTGAGACAGACTCTGTGACCCAGCACGAGAAAGAAGCCTTACTGGCGCACCTTAACCGTGAACACGGTAGTGCGCCGGGTAAGCTCACGTTGCAGCGCAAAACGCGCAGCACCTTGAATATTCCGAGCACCGGCGGTAAAAGTAAATCGGTGCAAATCGAAGTCCGCAAGAAACGCACTTATGTAAATCGCGATACGCCAGAAGCCCAGCAGGCTGAAGCGGCAGAGCAGGCACAGCGTGAAGCGGAAGAGCAGGCACAGCGCGCAGCGGAAGAGCTGGCGAAACGCGAAGCAGAAGCAAAGCGCGCAGCCGAAGACCAAGCCAAACGTGAGGCCGCGGAGATTGCTAAGCGTAATTCAGCGGAAAAAGAAAAAGTGACCAATCAACATACCGACGAAATGACCAAGCCAGCTCAGGCAGAAAAAGCACGCCGTGAAGCCGAAGCCGCAGAACTGAAACGTAAAGCGGAAGAGGAAGTGCGCCGCAAGGTTGAAGAAGACGCCAAGCGCGTAGCGGAAGAAGCGCGCCGCATGGCCGAAGAGAACGGCGAGAAGTGGGCCGAAGCTGAAGCAGCAAGCGCTGCGGTCGAAACAGCCGATTACCACGTGACCACCTCTCAGCACGCCCGTGCAGCCGAAGACGAAAACGACGCCAAAGTTGAAGGCGAGCGCCGCGCCCGCACTCGTGGCGGCAAAGCGACCAAGCAGAAGAAAGGCAACAAGCTTTCCGAGTCTAAAGCAGACCGCGAAGAAGCGCGCGCCGTTACCCGTGGCGGTAAAGGCAAGCGTAAGCCAAGTACTCTTCAGCAGGGCTTCAACAAGCCGGCTCAGGTGGTTAACCGTGACGTTGTGATCGGCGAAACCATCACCGTAGCCGAACTGGCTAACAAAATGGCGGTTAAAGGCTCTCAGGTCATCAAAGCGATGATGAAACTGGGCGCAATGGCCACCATTAACCAGGTCATCGACCAGGAAACCGCACAGCTGGTTGCCGAAGAGATGGGCCACAAAGTTATCCTGCGTCGTGAGAACGAGCTGGAAGAAGCGCTGATGAGCGACCGTGATACCGGTGCTGCCGCTGAGTCGCGTGCACCTGTCGTGACCATCATGGGCCACGTTGACCACGGTAAAACTTCTCTGCTGGACTACATCCGCTCCACCAAGGTGGCAGCAGGCGAGGCCGGTGGTATTACCCAGCATATCGGTGCTTACCACGTAGAAACCGACAACGGCATGATCACCTTCCTGGATACCCCAGGTCACGCAGCCTTTACCTCAATGCGTGCCCGTGGTGCTCAGGCGACCGACATCGTTGTTCTGGTTGTTGCTGCCGACGACGGCGTGATGCCGCAAACCATCGAAGCTATCCAGCATGCGAAAGCAGCGAAGGTGCCGTTGGTGGTTGCAGTGAACAAAATCGACAAGCCGGAAGCCGATCCGGACCGCGTTAAGCAGGAACTGTCCCAGTACGGCGTTATGCCGGAAGAGTGGGGCGGCGAAGCACAGTTCGTTCACGTATCTGCGAAAGCCGGTACCGGTATCGACGAACTGCTGAACGCTATCCTGTTGCAGGCTGAAGTTCTCGAACTGAAAGCCGTACGCAGCGGCATGGCCAGCGGCGTGGTTATCGAATCCTTCCTGGATAAAGGTCGTGGTCCGGTTGCTACCGTGCTGGTGCAGGAAGGTACGCTGAACAAAGGCGATATCGTTCTGTGTGGCTTCGAATACGGCCGCGTACGTGCGATGCGTGACGAGCTGGGTCGCGAAGTGACCTCTGCGGGTCCTTCCATTCCGGTTGAGATCCTGGGCCTGTCCAGCGTTCCTGCCGCCGGTGACGAAGCGACAGTGGTGCGTGACGAGAAGAAAGCGCGTGAAGTTGCGCTGTACCGTCAAGGCAAGTTCCGCGAAGTCAAGCTGGCACGTCAGCAGAAATCTAAACTGGAAAACATGTTCGCTAACATGACCGACGGTGAAGTTTCTGAGCTGAACATCGTACTGAAATCTGACGTACAGGGTTCTTGTGAAGCGATTTCCGAATCACTGCAGAAACTCTCTACCGACGAAGTGAAAGTGAAGATTGTTGGCTCCGGCGTAGGGGGTATCACCGAAACCGACGCAACGCTGGCAGCGGCTTCCAACGCTATCATCCTGGGCTTCAACGTCCGTGCCGACGCTTCTGCGCGCCGCGTGATTGAAGCTGAAAGCCTGGATCTGCGTTACTACTCCGTGATCTATAACCTGATCGACGAAGTGAAGCAGGCGATGAGCGGTATGCTGGCGCCTGAATACAAGCAGCAGATCATCGGTCTGGCCGCAGTGCGTGACGTGTTCAAATCACCGAAATTCGGCGCCATCGCAGGTTGCATGGTTACCGAAGGGACAATCAAGCGTCACAACCCAATCCGCGTTCTGCGCGACAACGTGGTTATCTATGAAGGCGAGCTGGAATCCCTGCGCCGCTTCAAAGATGACGTTAACGAAGTCCGTAACGGCATGGAATGTGGTATCGGCGTTAAGAACTACAACGACGTGCGCGTCGGCGACATGATCGAAGTGTTCGAAATCATTGAGATTCAACGCACCATCGCTTAACGCTTGCACATCTGCTTAAGTCTGTTCCGGGGGGCCTTGTGCCCCCCGATTTGTCTGGAGAATCCATAATGGCAAAAGAATTCAGCCGCGGTCAGCGCGTGGCACAAGAGATGCAAAAAGAGATTGCGATCATTCTGCAGCGTGAAGTCAAAGACCCGCGTATCGGCATGGCTACCGTTTCCGGTGTAGAAGTTTCTCGTGATTTGGCCTATGCCAAGGTTTACGTCACCTTCCTGAACGTGTTGACCGAAAACGCCGATCCGGATCTGGTGCCTAAAGGCATTAAAGCTCTGGAAGACGCTTCCGGCTACATCCGCACGCTGCTGGGTAAAGCCATGCGCCTGCGCGTGGTGCCTGAGCTGACCTTCGCGTACGACAACTCACTGGTGGAAGGCATGCGCATGTCCAACCTGGTGACCAACGTCGTGAAGAATGACGCCGAACGCCGTTCCGCATCAGGCGATGACGAGGAGGCTTAATGAGTCGCCCTCGTCGCCGCGGCCGTGATATTCACGGCGTACTGTTGCTGGACAAACCGCAGGGCCTGTCGTCCAACGACGCTCTGCAAAAAGTGAAACGCCTTTATAACGCCAATCGCGCGGGCCACACCGGCGCGCTCGATCCGCTGGCGACAGGCATGCTGCCGATTTGCCTGGGCGAGGCGACCAAGTTCTCGCAATTCCTGCTCGATTCCGATAAACGCTATCGTGTCATTGCCAGGCTGGGTCAGCGCACCGACACCTCGGATGCGGACGGCCAGATTGTGCAAGAGCGCCCGGTGAATTTCACCCAGGCGCAACTCGATGCGGCGCTGGACAGTTTCCGCGGCGATATCAAGCAGGTGCCGTCGATGTACTCGGCACTGAAATATCAGGGCAAGAAACTCTACGAGTATGCGCGCCAGGGTATCGAAGTACCGCGCGAAGCGCGCAGCATCACGGTGTATGAACTGCAGTTTATTCGCTGGGAAGGCGATGAGCTGGAGTTGGAAATTCACTGTTCGAAAGGCACCTACATCCGCACCATCACCGATGATCTCGGCGAATTGCTGGGCTGCGGCGCGCACGTGATCTATCTGCGTCGCCTGCAGGTAGCGACCTATCCGATCGAACGCATGGTCACGCTTGAGCAGTTGAATGCGCTGCTGGAGCAGGCCCAGGCACAGGACATCGCGCCTGGCGAGTTGCTCGATCCGTTGCTGATGCCGATGGACAGCCCGGTAGAAAACTACCCGGAAGTGAATTTGCTGCCGGTCGTTGCGGGTTACGTCAAGCAGGGGCAGCCGGTACAGGTTGCCGGCGCGCCGGCCTCGGGCATGGTGCGAATGACCGAAGGTGAAGAGCGTAAATTTATCGGCGTCGGCGACATTGCCGATGACGGTCGCGTAGCGCCGCGCCGCCTGGTAGTCGAACATTTCGACTGAGGGTGGAAACGCACTGCCTTGCGATCGCACTGCGCACATCCCCAACACCCCTGTAGCTTGAAGGATGACGGGGATAAGAGTAGAATGGCGCAGCTTATGCATTGGGTTGCTGAATTAGAGATCGGCGCCTGTATTTATTATCTATAATCTGGAGTATGACAATGTCTCTAAGTGTTGAAGCTAAAGCTCAAATCGTAGCTGATTTTGGTCGTGGTACTAACGACAGCGGTTCTACCGAAGTTCAGGTTGCCCTGTTGACTGCGCAGATCAACCATCTGCAAGGCCACTTCTCAGAACACAAAAAAGATCACCACAGCCGTCGTGGTCTGCTGCGTATGGTTTCTCAGCGTCGTAAGCTGCTGGATTACCTGAAGCGTAAAGATGTAGCACGTTACACCAGCCTGATCGAGCGTCTGGGTCTGCGTCGCTAATCTAGCAAGTTTCAGCGGAAAGGGGCCTATTTTGGCCCCTTTCTTCTAGGAAGCATAAGCAAATCAGGTTAATGTATTACTGATGTTTCCAAACAGGTTCTTCCGTTACAGAGGTTCGCGCGGCTAATGAGAGGCTTTGTCTCAGGCTTGAGATAAGGATTGTCATTAGTCGCGAGGATGTAGTGAGAAGGCAAATCGAGTCACTGGCGTGTTGAGTCGTCAATACGATTGCGCGCCGTTAATCAAGGATATAATTTTGCTGACACCGATCATTCGCAAATTCCAGTATGGCCAGCATACCGTCACCATCGAGACCGGTATGATGGCTCGTCAGGCCACCGCCGCCGTTATGGTGAGCATGGATGACACCGCAGTATTCGTTACCGTCGTTGGCCAGAAAAAAGCCAAACCAGGCCAAAGCTTCTTCCCACTGACCGTTAACTACCAGGAGCGTACTTACGCTGCTGGTCGTATCCCGGGCAGCTTCTTCCGTCGTGAAGGCCGTCCGAGCGAAGGCGAAACCCTGACCTCACGCCTGATTGACCGTCCGATCCGTCCACTGTTCCCGGACAGCTTCCTGAATGAAGTTCAGGTGATCGCGACCGTAGTTTCCGTTAACCCGCAGGTAAACCCGGACATCGTTGCGATGATCGGCGCTTCTGCTGCCCTGAGCCTGTCCGGTATTCCGTTCAACGGCCCAATCGGCGCTGCACGCGTGGGTTACATCAACAATCAGTACGTGCTGAACCCAACCACCGACGAGCTGAAAGAAAGCAGCCTGGACTTGGTGGTTGCCGGTACCGCTGGCGCAGTGCTGATGGTTGAATCCGAAGCTGACGTTCTGAGCGAAGATCAGATGCTGGGCGCGGTGGTCTTTGGCCACGAGCAACAGCAGATCGTTATCGAAAACATCAACTCCCTGGTTGCCGAAGCCGGCAAGCCTAAGTGGGACTGGCAGGCGCCTGCAGTCAACGAAGCGCTGCACGCGCGCGTTGCAGAACTGGCGGAAAGCCGTCTGGGCGACGCTTATCACATCACCGAAAAACAAGAGCGTTACGCTCAGGTAGATGCGATCAAGAGCAGCGTAATTGAAACTCTGCTGGCACAGGACGAAACCCTGGACGCGTCTGAAATTCAGGACATCCTGGGCAGCGTTGAGAAAAACGTTGTACGTAGCCGCGTGCTGCGTGGCGAGCCGCGTATCGACGGCCGCGAAAAAGACATGATCCGTGGCCTGGACGTGCGCACCGGCGTGCTGCCGCGTACCCACGGTTCCGCACTGTTCACCCGTGGCGAGACTCAGGCTCTGGTTACCGCAACGCTGGGCACCGCTCGCGACGCGCAGAATCTGGACGAGCTGATGGGCGAGAAGACCGACAGCTTCCTGTTCCACTATAACTTCCCTCCGTACTCCGTAGGTGAGACAGGTATGGTGGGTTCGCCTAAACGTCGTGAAATTGGTCACGGTCGCCTGGCGAAACGCGGCGTATTGGCTATGATGCCTAAACCAGAAGATTTCCCGTACACGGTGCGTGTGGTTTCTGAAATCACCGAATCCAACGGTTCTTCTTCAATGGCTTCTGTCTGTGGTGCCTCTCTGGCGCTGATGGACGCAGGCGTGCCAATCAAGGCAGCCGTTGCGGGTATCGCAATGGGCCTGGTTAAAGAACAAGATAACTTTGTCGTTCTGTCCGACATTCTGGGTGACGAAGATCACCTGGGCGACATGGACTTCAAAGTAGCAGGTAGCCGTGACGGTATTACCGCGCTGCAGATGGACATTAAAATTGAAGGCATCACCCGCGAAATCATGCAGGTGGCACTGAACCAGGCCAAGGGCGCGCGTCTGCACATCTTGGGCGTAATGGAACAGGCTATCAGCACCCCGCGTGGCGATATCTCTCAGTTCGCACCGCGTATCCACACAATCCGAATCAACCCGGACAAGATCAAAGACGTGATCGGTAAAGGCGGCTCTGTCATCCGTGCGCTGACTGAAGAAACCGGTACTACCATCGAAATCGAAGATGATGGTACGGTTAAAATTGCTGCTACCGACGGTGAGAAAGCCAAGTTCGCTATCCGCCGCATCGAAGAGATCACCGCAGAGATCGAAGTGGGCCGTATTTACCAGGGTAAAGTTACCCGTATCGTTGATTTCGGCGCATTCGTGGCGATCGGCGGCGGTAAAGAAGGTCTGGTGCACATCTCTCAAATCGCTGACAAGCGCGTTGAGAAAGTGACCGACTACCTGCAAATGGGTCAGGAAGTACCGGTTAAGGTACTGGAAGTTGACCGTCAGGGCCGTGTGCGTCTGAGCATCAAAGAAGCGACAGCGCCAGAAGCAGACTCGTCTGCACCTGCGCCTGAAGCAGAATAACTGTATAGATAGATTTACAGCTCCCCGCCATGGGGTTGGGAGCTGTTCGTATCGCGCGGGTAGGATGCCTGCGTATTAGCAAACGGATGACAGGACGTTCATCCAATGTTTGTCTTCGGGAGTGGGAAATGAAGCCTTTCTTGCGCTGGTGTTACGTTGCGACAGCACTCATGCTGGCAGGATGCAGCAACCATGATTGGCGTAAAGACGAAGTTTTGGCGATCCCGTTGCAGCCAACGCTGCAGCAGGAAGTGATCCTGGCGCGCATGGAACAAATACTTGCCAGCCGGGCACTGACGGACGATGAGCGTGCGCAGCTTTTATATGAGCGCGGTGTGCTGTATGATAGCCTCGGGCTACGTGCACTGGCGCGCAATGATTTCTCGCAAGCGCTGGCGATACGTCCTGATATGCCGGAAGTTTTCAACTACCTGGGCATTTACTTAACGCAGGCAGGCAATTTTGATGCTGCCTATGAAGCGTTTGATTCTGTACTAGAGCTTGATCCAACTTACAATTACGCGCGTTTAAACCGGGGCATCGCACTGTATTATGGCGGCCGCTTCCCGTTGGCGCAGGATGATCTGCAGGCGTTTTATCAAGACGACCCAAACGATCCCTTCCGTTCGTTGTGGCTGTATCTTGTGGAAAGAGAAATCGATCCCAAGAAGGCTGACGTAGCGCTCCAGCAGCGTTATGACAAAGCGAACCGAGGGCAATGGGGATGGAATATTGTCGAATTCTACCTGGGCAACATCAGCGAAAAAACGCTGATGGAAAGGCTCAAGGCAGAGGCAACGGATAACACTTCGCTCGCTGAGCATCTCAGTGAAACTGACTTCTATTTGGGTAAACACTACCTGAGTCTGGGGGACAAGGACACCGCTTCGGCGCTGTTCAAACTGACGGTTGCTAACAACGTTCATAATTTCGTTGAGCACCGCTATGCATTGTTGGAATTGGCGCTGTTGGGCCAAGAACAAGACGACCTATCGGAATCGGACCAGCAATAGCTGACGAACACCTCTACCCAAAAGATTTCAAGTTGCGGCAAGGCGGCAATCGAACGAATCCCTGGGAGCTTAGTTCACTAAGTGACGAGGGTGAGGGAGAGCAGCCAACACAGCGGCGGCTTGGAAGATGAAGGGTAATCAGCCTGATTAACATTGGTTTTATAGCCAAAGTTATCGCCTTAACGGGCGAGGGCTTCTTTGTTCGTTTTATAATCTAATTTGAGCCGGTTCACACTTTTCAATGAAAATGACTGAAAATTTTCTCGACGAGTTATGTAGACTGGCTGCCATTATTAATGAGGCACGTGTACATGACTACTGAGCTTGAAACCTCTTTTGCTGACCTGGGGCTGTCTGCTCCTATCATTTCTGCCCTGACCGATCTGGGCTACGAAAAACCGTCACCGATCCAGGCTGAGTGTATTCCTCACCTGTTGAACGGCCGTGATGTGCTGGGCATGGCGCAGACCGGTAGCGGTAAAACTGCAGCGTTCTCGCTGCCACTGCTGCACAACCTTGACGCTTCCCTGAAGGCACCACAGATTCTGGTGCTGGCACCGACCCGCGAACTGGCGGTTCAGGTTGCTGAAGCGATGACTGATTTCTCTAAACATATGACTGGCGTTAACGTTGTTGCCCTGTACGGCGGCCAACGTTACGACGTGCAGCTGCGCGCCTTGCGTCAGGGCCCACAAATCGTAGTGGGTACCCCAGGCCGCCTGCTGGACCACCTGAAACGCGGCACGCTGAACCTCTCTAACCTGAGCGGTCTGGTGCTGGATGAAGCCGACGAAATGCTGCGCATGGGCTTTATCGAAGACGTAGAAACCATCATGGCGGAGATCCCGGCTGAACATCAGACCGCGTTGTTCTCTGCAACCATGCCGGAAGCGATCCGTCGCATTACCCGTCGCTTCATGAAAGATCCGCAGGAAGTGCGCATTCAGTCCAGCATCACTACCCGTCCGGACATCAGCCAGAGCTACTGGACTGCGCAAGGCATGCGCAAGAACGAAGCGCTGGTGCGTTTCCTGGAAGCTGAAGACTTTGATGCGGCGATCATCTTCGTGCGTACCAAAAACGCGACCCTGGAAGTGGCTGAAGCGCTGGAGCGCAGCGGTTACAGCAGCGCCGCACTGAACGGCGACATGAACCAGGCGCTGCGTGAGCAGACCCTGGAGCGTCTGAAAGACGGTCGTCTGGATATCCTGATCGCCACCGACGTTGCCGCTCGCGGTCTGGACGTTGAGCGTATCAGCCTGGTTGTGAACTACGACATCCCTATGGATTCCGAGTCTTACGTTCACCGTATCGGTCGTACCGGTCGTGCTGGTCGCGCCGGCCGCGCGCTGCTGTTCGTGGAAAACCGCGAACGCCGCCTGCTGCGCAACATCGAACGCACCATGAAGCTGACCATTCCAGAAGTTGAGCTGCCAAATGCAGAGCTGCTGGGTGAGCGTCGTCTGGCCAAGTTCGCCGCTAAAGTACAGCAACAGCTGGAAAGCAGCGATCTGGACATGTACCGCGCGCTGCTGGCTAAACTGCAGCCGGAAGAAGAGCTGGAAATGGAAACTCTGGCCGCAGCACTGCTGAAAATGGCGCAGGGCGAACGTCCTCTGATTCTGCCACCGGATCCGGTATTCAAACCGCGTCAACGTCGTGAGTTCAACGACCGTGACGATCGTGGCTCAGATCGCGGCAACGACCGTCGTCGTGACGCGCGTCCAGACAGCCGTGACGGTGGCGCTGAGCGTCCACGTCGCGAACGTCGTGACGTTGGCGAAATGCAGCTGTACCGCATTGAAGTGGGCCGTGATGACGGTGTGGAAGTTCGTCATATCGTTGGCGCGATCGCTAACGAAGGCGACATCAGCAGCCGTTACATCGGTAACATCAAGCTGTTTGCCGGCCACTCCACCATCGAACTGCCAAAAGGCATGCCGGGCGAGATCCTGTCTCACTTCACCCGTACCCGCATCCTGAACAAGCCGATGAACATGCAGTTGCTGGGCGATGCACAGCCGCATGAACGTCGTGAGCGTCGCGAAGGCGGGGCTCCTGGTGGCGAGCGTCGTGGCGGTGCTCGTCCGTTCAACGGCGAACGTCGCGAAGGTGCCGGCGCCGGTGCTCCACGTCGTTCTTTCAATGAGCGTCGCGAAGGCGGTAACGCCAACGCCGGTGGCGAACGTCGTGGCGGTAACTTCAACCGTGACGGCCAACGCGCACCGCGTCGTGATGATGCCGCTCCGGCTGCACCACGTCGCCGTTTCGGTGATGCATAACGTCTGATTTAGCCGTTCGCGGTTAGTCACACTGAAAAACCAGCCTTCGGGCTGGTTTTTTTATGCCTGAAATTTACCGTTAAGCGCGGTTAAATGGCGTATCCTTTATAAGGTTTTTTCTTATGGATACTACGCACAGGAGATGCCATGAGTTGGCAGCAATTTAAATCTCAATACCTGGTGCGCTTTTGGGCGCCACTGCCGGCGGTGATTGCCGCCGGGATACTCTCGACTTACTACTTCGGCATGACCGGCACCTTCTGGGCGGTAACCGGCGAATTTACCCGCTGGGGCGGCCATTTGTTGCAGGCGTTTGGCCTGCATCCCGAGCAATGGGGCTACTTTAAGGTTATCGGCCTTGAGGGCACGCCGCTGCAACGCATCGACGGTCGGATGATCATCGGTATGTTCGCCGGCTGCATCGCCGCCGCGCTGTGGGCCAACAACATCAAGCTACGCCGGCCACAGCACCGTATCCGCATTGTACAGGCGCTGTTGGGCGGCATTATCGCCGGCTTTGGCGCGCGGTTGGCGATGGGGTGTAACCTGGCGGCGTTTTTTACCGGCATTCCGCAGTTCTCGCTGCACGCCTGGTTCTTCGCGCTGGCAACCGCAGCCGGTTCTTACTTTGGCGCCAAATTTACCCTGCTGCCGCTGTTCCGTATCCCGGTGAAATTGCAAAAAGTGCAGGCGGCTGCGTCGCTGACGCAAAAGCCAGACCAGGCGCGCCGCCGTTTCCGCCTGGGGATGGTGATTTTCTGCCTGTCGCTTGCCTGGTCATTGTGGACGCTGTTTGATGCACCTAAGCTCGGCATCGCCATGCTGTTTGGCATCGGCTTTGGTCTGTTGATTGAACGCGCGCAGATCTGCTTCACCTCGGCGTTCCGCGATCTGTGGATCACCGGCCGCACCCACATGGCGAAAGCGATCATTATCGGCATGGCGGTCAGCGCCATCGGCATTTTCAGTTACGTGCAGCTCGGCGTCGCGCCTAAAATCATGTGGGCCGGCCCCAATGCGGTGATTGGCGGGCTGTTGTTCGGTTTCGGCATCGTGCTGGCCGGCGGTTGCGAGACCGGCTGGATGTACCGCGCGGTAGAAGGGCAGGTGCATTATTGGTGGGTCGGGCTGGGCAATATCATCGGCGCCACGTTGCTGGCTTACTATTGGGACGATTTGGCCCCGGTGCTGGCAACCGACTACGACAAGGTCAACCTGCTGGACACCTTCGGGCCGATCGGCGGCCTGCTGGTCACTTACCTGCTGCTGGCGCTGGCGTTTGCCGCCATGCTGTGGTGGGAGAAACGCTTTTTCCGCGCCAAACCCGACGCGCAGGTGGTTAATTTAAGGAGAGTGTCATGAAACAGGCGGCTATAGTGCCGGATTACCGGCTGGACATGCTCGGCGAGCCTTGCCCCTACCCGGCGGTGGCGACGCTGGAAGCGATGCCGCAGCTTAAACCGGGAGAGATTCTGGAGGTGATCAGCGATTGCCCGCAGTCGATCAATAACATCCCGCTCGACGCGCGCAACCACGGTTACAAGGTGCTGGATATCCAGCAGGACGGTCCGACCATCCGCTATCTTATCCAACGCTGACGCCAGGGTTACTCTGCGCCGCCGGTCAACTGATGCAGGCGGCGTTCACTCTGCTCATCTGCCGGTACATATACCAGCATCCGGTCGCCGTTGCGCGGCGCCGACCACCAGTTATTTTGCCGCAGGCTCATCACCCCCACCAAAGGATGGCGAAAGCGTTTGACGTTGTTGTCGACGCCGCGCACTTCATGCCGTTCCCAGATAGTGCGGAAATCTTCGGAGACCGCCATATAGCGCGCCAGTTGCGCTTCCCAGATCGGTTCACCCAAATGCTCCGCCATCTGAGCGCGGAACATCGCCACCATTTTCGGCATGACTTCATCCCAGTCCAGTTGGCTGGCACGCCAGTGTTCGTGGGTGAACGCCAGATAGATGCAGTTGCGATCTTCCGGCGGCAGCTCGGTCAGTTCGACGCCCATCAGCAAACAATAGGCCCGGTTGAACCCCAGAATATCGAAGCGTGCGTTGGAAATGATCGCCGGCAGCGGGTCGAGCTGATCAAGAATTTTTTGCCCGTATGCCGACAACTGCTCGCAGTCGCCGCTTTGCGTGGCCGCCGGCAAGCTTTGCCCCGCCAGCCTGAACAGGTGGTGAGTTTCCGCTTCGTTGCATTGCAGCGCATTGGCGATAGCGGTCAGCGTTTTTGGCGAAGCTTGAATTGGCCGCCCCTGTTCCAGCCAGGTGTACCAGGTGATGCCAACGTCGGCCAACTGCGCGACCTCTTCACGGCGCAGTCCGGGCGTGCGCCGTTGACGCATGCGCGCAAGCCCCAGTCGGTTGGGGTCCAGGCTCTCGCGGCGCGTGCGCAGAAAAGCGCCCAACAGCTTGCGGTTATCGGCGTGAACGGCAGCGGTAATGCGGGTAGTTACGGGCATGAATAATTTACTCCTGCAACGAGACCGGTAGTTTTTATACCATGATAATCAAGAACTGGTACCCGTGTATTTTAAAGGTGATGCTAATCACATTCCTGGGTTAACACAATGGATGAGAACAATGAGCGCACCTTCAACGGCGGCCAAGCTGGGCCGCGCGGGGTTGATTATTTTGTTGGCGGGGCAGTTGCTGCCGATGATCGATTTTTCCATCGTCAATGTCGGGCTGGATGCGATAGCACGGTCGTTGGGGGCCAGCCCGGCACAGCTGGAACTGATTGTGGCGGTCTATGGCGTGGCGTTCGCCGTCTGTCTGGCGATGGGCGGCCGCCTGGGGGACAACCTGGGGCGGCGCAACCTGTTCCTGTGGGGCGTGCGAATATTTGCCGTGGCCTCATTGATGTGCGGGTTGGCGAACTCCGTCTGGCTGTTACTGGTGGCCCGGGTGCTGCAGGGGGTTGGCGCGGCGTTTATCGTGCCGCAAATCCTGGCCACCATACACGTGTGCCTGCGGGGCCGCGAACATACCAAGGCGTTGGGAATGTACGGCGCTATCGGTGGGCTGGCGTTTATCGTCGGCCAGGTGCTGGGCGGGCTGTTGATCACCCTTGATATTGCCGGCACCGGCTGGCGCAGCGTATTCCTGATTAATATTCCGGTATGCCTGTTGGTGCTGGCCTGCGCCCACCGTTGGGTGCCTAATACCCGTGGGGAGAAGCGGGTGAACGTCGATCTCCCGGGCACGCTGTTGCTTGGATTGACCATCGTCTGCCTGCTGTTCCCGCTGGCATTGGGGCCGGTATGGCACTGGCCGTGGCCTTGCCTGGTGCTGTTGGCGGCCAGCATGCCGCTGTTGTGGCTATTGTTGCGGGTCGAACGGCGGCAGGAGCAACGGCGTAATTTCCCGCTGTTGCCACCCGCGCTGCTGCGTTTGACGAGCGTGCGCTTCGGGCTGGTGATCGCCATCCTGTTCTTCTCCTGCTGGAGCGGTTTTATGTTCGTGATGGCGCTGACGTTGCAGTCCGGCGCGGGGCTGAGTTCATTCCAGTCAGGCAATGCGTTTATCGCGCTGGGGGCGGCCTATTTTATTTCGTCGCTGCTGAGCAGCACGGTGGTGGAACACTTCGGCAAGGTACGGACGCTGATGTTTGGCTGTCTGATCCAGATGGTGGGTCTGTTGGCGCTGATGCTGACGCTGAAACTGGTTTGGCCGCATCCGGGGGTGTGGAATTTGATCCCGGCGACGGTGTTGATCGGCTTCGGGCAGGCGTTTATCGTCAGCAGTTTCTTCCGTATCGGCCTGTCTGACGTACCGCCAGAGCACGCCGGCTCCGGCAGCGCCATGCTGGCTACGGTGCAACAGACGGCATTGGGGCTGGGGCCGATCCTGCTGGGCACGCTGCTGGTGCAGATGCTGCATTTGGCGCCCGGTAATTACCTGAATGCGGTGCTGGTGGCGGTGGCGGCCGAATTTTGCCTGATGCTGGTGTTGCTGAGCTGTACGCTGCTGTTTCTGCGGGCCGATCGCCGCCTGCAGGCACGGGAAGTGGTAAAACAGGCCTGACGGCCGGTTAACGGTGGGGGAAGCCATTTCCCCCACTTTTCATTTAGCCTTTCACCACATCGCCTTTCACGCCGGCGACAATCTCAAACGAATGCAGCCGCGCCTGATGATCGAAGATCTGGCCATTGACCATGATTTCATCCGCGCCGGTTTCGCGCTGCAGCGCCTGCAGCCCGTGGCGAACGGTGCTTTCATTACCGACTATCGACATGCGCAGCGCCTGATCGACACCGTATTGCTCCCCGGCGGTCCACAGCGCGTGGATATTGTCCACCGGCGCCGGCAGCGGGCCCGGCGAACCGCGGCGCAGGTTAATGAATTGCTGTTGCATTGAGGTAAACAGCCGGCGGGCCTCTTCGTCGCTGTCGGCGGCCACCACGTTGACGCATACCATGGCATGCGGCTGTGCGCATTGTTCGGAAGGTTTGAAGTTATCGCGATACAGCTTCAGCGCCTGGAACAACATTTCCGGCGCAAAGTGGGAAGCGAAGGCGAACGGCAGGCCAAGCTGTGCCGCCAGCTGTGCGCTGTACAGGCTCGAACCCAGCAGCCAGAGCGGCACATGCAAACCCTGGCCCGGCACGGCCTGCACCGGTTGGCCCGGTTGCGCATCGCAGAAATAATGCTGCAGCTCCTGCACGTCGCGCGGGAAGTTATCCACTTCGCCGGAAAGGTGGCGGCGCAGCGCCATCATGGTGCGCTGATCGGTGCCGGGCGCACGGCCAAGGCCCAGATCGATACGCCCCGGATACAAGGATTCCAGCGTGCCGAACTGTTCGGCAATCACCAGCGGCGCATGGTTGGGCAGCATCACGCCGCCGGAGCCGAGGCGAATGCTCTGGGTGCCGGCGGCCAGAAAGCCCAACAGCACCGAGGTGGCCGCACTGCCGATCCCGGTCATATTGTGATGTTCCGCCAACCAATAGCGCTGATAGCCCCATTTTTCGGCATGCTGTGCTAAATCTAAAGAGGCGTGAAACGCATCGCGCGGTTTGGCCCCTTGCGGAATGGGGGATAAATCCAGTACCGAAAGCGGTACCACGGTTTTTTCAGTCATGACATCGTCCATCAGAGGAGTGATCGCTTAAAGGGCGATTGCAGGAGTCTGCAAACTACAAAGTCGAATGTGCTTTAGCATTAAAAGCATAATCCAATTTAGGGTTATAAAAGAGGATATATGTGCTTGTGATATCCTTATGAGAAAATGGTTTTTTAGAGCGTATTAAAATATGGACGTGATGATTCCCACCTGCCGCTTACCGTTCCGGGAGCTTGAATAATGAAAAAAAAGACGCTGTTTACCCTGTTATTGATGGTGGTGGCGATCGCTCTGGCGATATTGTTCCGTGCGCATAATCAGGATCTGCTGTTGCAGGGCGAAGTGGATGCGCCGGAGGTGATTGTGGCCTCCAAAGCCAAGGGGCGGGTGATCGAACGCCTGGTGGAGCGTGGCGATGACGTAAAGGGCGGGCAGGCGATGATTCAGCTCGATAGCCCGGAACTGATGGCGCAGTTGCGTTCCGCGCAGGCAACGCGCGATGAGGCCAAGGCGCAGCTTGAACAGTCGCTGAATGGCACGCGTGAAGAGAGCATCCGCAATCTGCGCGCCAGCCTGGCGCAGGCCGAGGCGGAATACCGCAATGCGCAGAATGATTACAATCGCAACCTGAGCGTAGCCGGCAAAGGTTATATCTCGAAGTCCGAACTGGACAGCTCGCGGCGTTCGCGCGATACCGCGTTCCAACAGGTGCAGGCTGCCAAGGCCAATCTGGACGAAGGCATCAACGGCGATCGTATCGAACTGCGGCAGCAATACGCCGCGGCGCTGCGGGCGGCGGAAGAGAACCTGCTGGAAGTGAAAGCCCAGACCGACGATCTGCGGGTTTTAGCGCCGGTGGACGGCGAAGTGGGGCCGATCCCGGCGGAAGTGGGTGAGCTGCTGAATGCCGGTAGCCCGCTGGTGACGCTGATCCGCGTACCGGATGCCTACTTCGTGTTTAACCTGCGCGAAGACATCCTGGCCCATGTACGCAAAGGCGATAAGATCCAAATGCGGGTACCGGCGCTGCAGAACAAAATGATTGAGGCAGAGGTGCGTTACATCGCGCCGCTGGGCGATTACGCCACCAAGCGCGCCACCCGCGCCACCGGTGACTTTGATCTGAAAACCTTTGAAGTGCGCCTGTATCCGTCACAGCCGGTGGACGGTTTGCGTCCGGGGATGAGCAGCCTATGGCTATGGAAAGAGTAAGGGCCGGTTGGCGCTGCTTCAGCCACGCGTTTGACAACGAGTGCCGCATCGCCTTTCGCAGCCCGGTGGTGCACTGGCTGAGCTGGATCTTCCCGCTGATGCTGTTTGGCCTGATCAGCAGCAACTTTTCGGAAGGCACCTTGCTCGATCTGCCAGTCTCGGTGGTGGACAGCGATCACAGCTCACTGTCCAAATCGCTGATCCGCAGGCTGGATGCCGGCTCCCATGCCCACGTCGAAGCCTACGATGGCGGGCTGGATGAATCGCTGCACCGCCTGCGCAGCGCGCAGGATTACGCGTTGCTTTACATACCGCCGGATTTCGAGGCCAACGCGTTGGCGGGCAAGCAGCCGAGCGTGGTGATGTATTACAACGCGCTGTTTTACGGCGCCGGGCTGTATTCCACTCAGGATTTCAGCGGCCTGATGACCGAAGTCAACGCCAGCACCCGCAGCATCATCGCCGGCGAGATGGGCAAAACGCTGCCGCCGCTGGCGGACGTCACGCTGTCGTACGGCAGTTTGTTCAACGCCAGCGGCAGCTATATTTACTATCAGCAGTTCGCGGCCACCATCCACCTGTTGCAGCTGTTTGTGGTGACCTGCATGATCTACGTGCTGGCGCGCAGCAAGTCACTGTTGAAGGCCAGGCCGTTTAGCCTGGCGTTGCTTGGCAAACTGGCGCCTTACACCCTGTGCTTCACCAGCCTGCTGATGGTGGAGATCGCGGCGCTGGTGGGCATTTTTGATGCCCGTGTCAGCGGCAATCCCTTGTTTATGCTGATGATCGCCTTTTTCTATGTGATGGCGGCGCAGAGCATCGGCCTGCTGCTGTTCACCTTTACCGGCAGCATTATCACAGCCTACAGCCTGATCGGTATCCTGGTGAGTATAGCGCTGACCTTCTCTGGCATGGCGGTGCCGGAGCTGTCGATGCCGCTGCCGGCGCGCATTATCTCCAATATCGAGCCGCTGACCCATGCGCTGTACGCCATGTTCGACGTGTTCCTGCGGCAGGTGCCGGCCAGTGCCATCTTCAGCGTCTGTGCGCTGCTGGCGGTCTATCCGCTGGTTACCGCGCTGCTGGTACGTAACCGGCTGCTACAGCGGTTGTTGAAGGAAGGGGGCGCGGGATGAAGATCTATTGGCAAACCTTTGTTCGGGTACTGCTTGGCATGTTGGAACGGCCGATGTGGCTGATGCTGCTCCTGTCGTTGTGCATCATGAGTATGGTGTATGCCAACCGCACTGTGTGGGATCTGCCGGTGGGTGTGGTCGATCAGGATCACAGCACCGCCAGCCGCCAGTTGATCCGCCAACTGGACGCCACCTCGAAAATCGCGATCCAGACCTACGACAGCCAGGAGCAGGCTCAGCGGGACCTTGGCTGGCGCAAGCTGTTTGCGGTGATCATCATGCCGGTGGATCTGGAGAAGAAGATCCTGAACGGGCAGAATATTGTGGTGCCGGTGTACGGCGACGCGACCAACCGCTTGGCCAACGGCCAGATCCAACAGGACGTAGTAGCGGCTTACCAACAGCTGTTGAGCCAGTACAACAACGGGCTGCTGCTGCGCAGCGGATTCAGCGAACGCCAGGCGCAGGTGATCCTGACGCCGATCGCGGGGCAGACGCTGGACGTGTTCAACCCCGGCATCAGCTTTGCGGCAATCATCTTCCCCGGCCTGCTGGTCATGCTGTTGCAGCACTCGTTGCTGATCGCCTGCATACGCGTCAGCATCGCCATGAAGAGTACGCCGGGCGGCAAAGCGCCGCTGGCGGCGCATCTGGGCGGGCTGACGGCACTGCTGCCGATCTGGCTATTCCTGTCGATCGTGCTGTTCGTGCTGTGGCCGTGGGTGTTGGGTTACCGCCAGACGGCAGGCATCCCGGAAATTCTGTTGCTGACCTTCCCGTTCCTGCTGGCGGTGCTGGGGTTGGGCAAGCTGGTGACCGAGTGCTTGCGCAGTGTCGAGATGATCTACCTGACGCTGGCGTTTATCACCACGCCGATATTCTACCTCTCCGGCACCATCTGGCCGCTGCAGGCGATGCCGGGCTGGGTGCGAACCATTTCCTATTGCATCCCCTCCACCTGGGCGACCAAGGCGATCGCCGGGGTTAACCAGATGGGGTTGTCGCTTAACGAAGTGTGGGGCGATGTGGTGATGCTGCTGGTACTGGGGATCATTTACACCCTGCTGGGCGTCGGCGTAGGCTTTATTCGCAATAGCGTGGCGTTGCGCAGCCTGCTTCGCAAACGGAGTGCATAGCGCGAGGTGGTTGCAGTATCGTCGCAATAGCAGCATTTTTCGGTGACAAGGCGAGCACCGGGGTTAACCTGATGGGTTTTCTGCGCAACAGCGTTGCGTGGTTTGTTCGGCAGGCGGCAAGTGAGTTCGAGTTTCAGTCAGGGGGCTGAAGCCATCGTTTCCTTGACCCTTAACAAGGCGGTCAGATTTACGCTCTCGCATAATCACGCCAATGAATCCTCTTACTGGTGTGATTGTATGGCTTACCAACTGAACCTGAACTGGCCCGAGTTTTTAGAGAAATACTGGCAGAAAAAACCTGTTGTTTTGAAAAATGCCTTCCCGAACTTTGTCGACCCTATCACGCCAGACGAACTGGCAGGGTTGGCGATGGAGCCGGAAGTTGATAGCCGTCTGGTCAGCCAGAAAAATGGCGAATGGCAGGCCAGCCACGGTCCGTTCGAACACTTCGATGACCTCGGCGAAACAGACTGGTCCTTGCTGGCGCAGGCCGTTAACCACTGGCATGCGCCTTCGGCCGAGCTGGTGCGCCCGTTTCGCGTTTTACCGGATTGGCGTCTGGATGACCTGATGATCTCCTTCTCGGTGCCGGGCGGCGGCGTGGGGCCACACATCGACAACTACGATGTGTTCATCATTCAGGGGATGGGTAGCCGTCGTTGGCGCGTAGGCGATGCCTTGCCGATGCGTCAGTTCTGCCCACATCCGGCGCTGCTGCATGTTGATCCGTTCGAACCGATCATTGATGAAGATTTGGAGCCGGGCGACATTCTGTACATCCCGCCAGGCTTCCCACATGACGGTTTCACCCACGAAACGGCGCTCAATTATTCAGTGGGCTTCCGTGGGCCAAACGGCCGTGACCTGATCAGCAGCTTTGCTGATTACGCACTGGAAAACGATCTGGGTGGTGCCCACTACAGCGATCCTGATTTAACCCTGCGTGAACATCCGGGCCGGGTGGAAGACTATGAGCTTGAGCGCCTGCGTTCAATGATGATCGGCATGATCAGCCAGCCGGAAGACTTCACGCAGTGGTTTGGCCGCTTTGCCACCACGCCGCGCCATGAGCTGGATATCGTTATGGCAGAGCCACCGTATGAAGCGGAAGAGGTACTGAATGCGCTGATGGGCGGTGAAACACTGGTCCGTTTGAGTGGCTTGCGAGTGCTGCACATCGGCGACAGCTTTTTTGTCAACGGCGAGTGTCTGCACGCCCTGGATGCACACGCGGCTGATGCGCTGTGCCGGTATACCGAGTTGGGCCAGCCGGCACTGGGCGAAGCGTTGTTAAACCCGGCGTTTGTGGCTGAGCTGACGGAGCTGATGAATCAGGGTTACTGGTTCTTCAAAGAGTAGCTGTCGCTGCCCGCTTAACTGCCGGGTGGCGTCAGGCTTACCCGGCATGTTGTCAGATTACGGTACCAGCTCCAACCCCGCGACCCGGCGCCAGTAGCCGTTGCAATCGGCTTTATCGACCAAAACCAGCGGTTGCGCACCCTGTTCGTTGGCACGGAAGCTGTCGATCCGCGCCAGCGTTTCTGCGCTCTGCGGTGAAAGGCGCACGATGTCCACCAGCCCCTGCATGCTTTGCAACTCATTGCCGAGGTTATAGCAGTAACCGCTCATCGTCTGGATGCCGTTGAGCACAAACACCTGCTGTTCTTCCTGCGAACGCATCATCCGCCCTTGCGGGTAGTGGATGCAGCAGGTTTCGCACTCATCCTTGCCGCGGTTCTCCGAGCGGGCGGTGAAGCAGCGTGCCGAATAGGCCAGCGGCAGATGGCCGTAGCTCAAGACTTCCACTTCGAACTGATGGCGGAAACCCAGCTCGTCGCATTGCGTCAACAGATTGGCCAGCCAGTCGCGCGAAAGCTCGACCGGCATGCACCAGCGGACCATGCCCTGGCGGTGCAGCAGGCGCAGGGTGTAAGCGTTATAGCAGTTGAGCGCATGCCCGGCGACGAACGGCAGGCCGCGCTCCGCCGCCATGTTCACCGTGCCCAGATCGTTGGCTTCAATCAGAAACTTGCCGTTCTCCACATAGCGTTTGAGTTCGTTCAGCTCCGACGGCGCTTGCAGCAGCGCCAGAGTGGAAATCACCACCTGCTTGCCGCTGCGGGCAATCTCCTGCGCCAGCGTCAGCCAGTCGCCCACCTTCATCTCGCGCCGCTTGGTGCAGACGCTCTCGCCGAGGTAAATAATCTCCGCGCTGCTGCTCACCGCCTGCCGGTAGAACTCCTCAATCTCGGTTTTCGGCCAGTAGTACAGCACCGAGCCTAATGCGTATTTCATGGTCTCTCCTGCTATTGCCATTTGCGGTGATAGGCGCCGAGCGTGGTCTGCGTGCCTTCGGACATCGCACCGAGGGCTTCCATCCAGCCTGCGTCGGCCCGGTAGGTGGCCGGGTCGGCCTGGCAGCGGTCTATCGCCTGGCGCCAGATGCGCGCCACCTGGCTGACATACGCAGGGCTGCGCTGGCGACCTTCAATCTTCACCGAAGCGATATTGGCGGCCAGTAATTCCGGCAACAGCTCCAGCGTGTTCAGGCTGGTAGGCTCTTCCAGCGCGTGATAACGCACGTCGTCCACCCGATAACGCCCTTTGCACAGCGTCGGATAACTGGCGTTTTCATCGTCCCGATAACGGTCGATCAGCACGTCGTTCAGGCGCGATTCCATGCCCTGCGCGGTTTGCTGCCAGCGAACGAAGCGCGCCGGGGAGCAGGCGCCGACGGTATTCGGCGATTCGCCGGTCAGATAGGAAGAGAGATAGCAACGCCCTTCGGCCATGATGCACAGGCTGCCGAAAGCGAACACCTCCAGCGGCACCGGGCTGGTGCGCGCCAGCTGTTTGACCTGATGCATCGACAGCACGCGCGGCAGCACGACCCGGCTGACGTCAAAATGGCGCTGATAAAAGCGGATCGCCTCTTCGTTGGTGGCGGAAGCCTGCACCGAGACATGGCGTTCCAGTTGCGGGTAACGTTCTGCGGCGTATTCCAGCATCGCCAAATCGGCCAGGATCAGCACGTCCGCGCCCAGTTGCGCCGCCATGTCCACCGCCCGTTGCCAGCGGCCATAGCCGTTCGGGTGGGCGAAGGTGTTGATGGCGATATGCAGTTTGCGGCGGTGCCGGTGCACGTACTCGACCGCTTCCTGCAGCTTTTTCTCGGTGAAGTTGAGGCCGGCAAAGTGGCGCGCGTTGGTATCGTCTTTCAGGCCGATGTACACGGCGTCGGCGCCGTTATCCACCGCGGCTTTCAGGGCCGGAAGGTTACCGGCGGGACAAAGCAGCTCCATAGATTTATCCTGGTTAACAAGGGCTGCCGGCGAGGGTAATCAACCGGCAAGCGCCCATCGGGGAAGCAATTTTAGTGAAAGCGCGGCGAACAGGTTTTGATTTGAGGCAGCTTCTGGCGTATTGATAAAGCTGGCGGCGAAATGCACTATTTGTTGATATAGACCGCTTCAGGGGCGCGCCGATGTGGCAAAATAGCGCTAGTCTGTGTTGAAAGGAGTGAACGACAGTGTTGGAACAACTACGAGCACGCATTGTGCGCCAAGGGCCGTCGCTGCTGCGCGTACCGCTAAAATTCACGCCGTTTGCCTTGCAGCGGCAGCTTCTGGAACAGGTGCTGGGCTGGCAATTCCGCCAGGCGTTGGCGGATGGCGATTTGGATTTTCTCGAATCGCGCTGGTTGAAGATCGAAGTTCGCGATCTGGCGCTACACTGGTTTATGACGGTAGAAAACGACAAACTGGTTGTCAGCCACCACGCCGAAGCTGATGTCAGCTTCAGCGGCGACGCCAACGATCTGATTTTGATCGCCGCGCGCAAGCAAGATCCCGATACGCTGTTCTTTCAGCGTCGGCTGCAGATTGAAGGGGACACCGAATTGGGCCTGTATGTAAAAAATCTGATGGACGCCATCGAGCTGGAAGCCATGCCTGCGCCGTTGCGCATTGGCCTGCTGCAACTGGCTGAATTTGTGGAAGCAGGGTTGCAGGAGGGCACGGCGCAGACTTCCCGTGTGCCGGTAGCATGCTGATCCGCGTAGAGATTCCGGTAGATGCGGCGGGGATCGATGCCCTGCTGCGCCGCGCCTTTGGGCGGGATGACGAGGCCGATCTGGTGCAACAACTGCGCGAAGACGGCCTGCTGACCCTGGGGATTGTCGCCACCGACGACGAAGGCGGCGTGGTGGGCTATGCCGCGTTCAGCCCGGTGGATGTCGCCGGAGAAGACCGGCAGTGGGTCGGTCTGGCACCGCTGGCGGTGGATGAAAGCCTGCGTCGCCAGGGGCTGGGCGAAAAGCTGATTTACGAAGGGCTGGATTCCCTGAACGAGTTCAGTTACGCCGCCGTGGTGGTGCTGGGCGATCCGGCTTACTACGGCCGCTTCGGCTTTAAACCGGCCGCTGCCTATGGCCTGCGTTGCCGCTGGCCGGGCGCCGAAGCCGCGTTCCAGGTTTATCCGCTGGCGGAAGACGCGCTGAACGGCGTGAGCGGGGCGGTTGAATACTCCGAGCCGTTTAACCGGCTTTAACCTCAGCACTCGGCAGTAAATACTCCAATGAGGGCGGCGGGTGGCTCACCAGCCGCTCTTTTTGTATTTTGCTCAGTTGCTTTACCCGATACTCCAGCCTCAGCGCCGTTGAGCGATCCCCCACCCGGCAGTGAAAAGCCAGAGTCAGTTCCCCCTTTCCCCGTAACGCCTTGGCGCCTTTGCCCGCCCGATGCTGCGCCAGCCGCCGCGCTACGTCAGTGGTGATGCCGGTATACAGCATGCCATTCGGCAAACGCAGCATGTAGAGGTGCCAGGTTGGAGTGTCCATCAGTGGGTTCCCGTTGAGAGTTGAGCGTTACTATAGGCAACGTTAGGCTGCCGCTGAACCCTTTTTTTTTCGACATTCTTTAACTTGTTGATTTTAAACATGATGAATGGGCGAGGCTAAAAAAGCCTTTTTGGGGGAATTGCGGTGTTACTCTTCAATAATCAGCCGATTAGCGCTAATCTTCAACGGTGAACTGCCGTACAGGCAGCTTAGAAAAGCGAACCGTCATAACGTACATATTGATGTTCGTGGACTGCCGTACAGGCAGCTTAGAAACAATCACGTCCCACCTCAGCCACCGGCGACGCGTGGACTGCCGCACAGGCAGTTTTAATAGGTTTAAGGAACGTAAATGGATGCAGATCTGGAACATATCCGCCATTTCCTCGGCAAGCAGCATGTGCTGACGCTGTGCGCCGGCAACGGCCTGGACATGTGGTGCGCCAACTGTTTTTACGTGTTTGACGCCGGGCAGATGGCGCTGTGGTTGATGACCGAAACCCACACCCGCCACGGCGAGTTGATGCGGCAAAATGCCCGCGTGGTGGGCACTATTGCGCCCAAGCCAAAGACCATCGCGCTGATCCGCGGCGTGCAGTACCGTGCCGAGGCGGTGATGCTGAGCGGCGATGAAGAGGCGCTGGCGCGCGCCCGTTACTGCAAGCGGTTCCCTATTGCCAAAGTGATGAAAGCGCCGGTGTGGCAGCTGAATTTGCAGGAAGTGAAAATGACCGACAACACCCTTGGATTTGGTAAAAAACTGCATTGGGCGCGGGCCTGAGTACAACACACTATACTTTTCCAGAGTAATCAATCGGTGGGAGAGTCTATGGCGCGGGTATTAATCGTAGGGGCCACCGGGCTGGTGGGCAGCGAGCTGCTGCAGCAGTTGCAAGGCGATCCGCAGGTGACGGCGATTGTGGCGCCAACGCGCCAACCGCTGCCCCCAAACGAAAAAACAGATAACCCGGTGGGCGAGGATCTGTTCGCGTTGCTGAGCCACCTGCAACAGCCCGTCGATATTATTTTCTGCTGTCTGGGCACGACCCGTAAAGTGGCCGGCAGCGATGCCAATTTCCGCTATGTCGATTATCAGTTAGTGGTCGAAAGCGCGCTGACCGGGCGGCGGCTGGGGGCGCAGCATTGTCTGGTCGTCAGCGCGGTGGGGGCTAACCCGCGCTCGTCATTCCTCTATAACCGTACCAAAGGCGAAATGGAACAGGCGCTGCGTGAGCAGAACTGGCCACGCCTGACGCTGGTGCGCCCATCGATGCTGTTGGGCAATCGCCCGTCGCCGCGCTTGATGGAGCGGCTTACCGCACCGCTGTTCAAACTGTTACCGGGCAAGTGGCGCTCGGTTGCCGCCAAAGACGTGGCGCAGACCCTGCTGGAGCAGGCGTTCAGCCCCGGCAACGGCGTTACGGTGCTGGAGTCCGACCAACTGCATCGCTATGGCAATGTACACTGAGATTATCGAAAGCCAGTTCCATGCCCGGCGGCAGCTCGTTGTCCATCAACCATAAATCGAGATGATGGCTGATATGCGTCAGCAGCGTGCGGCCTGGCTGCAAACGTTGCTGTGTCTCCTGAGCGCGGGTCAAATCGTTATGATTGCGCGGCGCCTGGGGTTGTGGCGGCAGGCTGCAATCGAGCACCAGCAGATCCGGCGTTATTTTGCGCAGGAAAGCCTCGGTGTCAGGCGGCAGGCCGACGGTATCGGTCAGATAGGCCAGCGCGTAGCCTTCAGCCTGGACCAAATAACCCAACGTCGGTTTGGAATGTTGCAGCGGCAGCGGGGTGATATGCAGCCCGCCCAGTTCAACCGTTTTGAAGGGGGTTAACGGCGGTTGAAACGCCAGAATACCGGGGTGTTTAAACAGATCGTCGCAGCCTTGTTCATCTGCCGGGCCGTACACCGGAATGAAATTTCCGCACCCCCAGCGCAAAGGAAATAACCCCTGAACGTGATCCATGTGGTAATGTGTCAGTAAAAAACGTTGAATTTCCCCCGCCGAAAAGCGCCGTTCCAGCGACGGCAATCCCGCATCCAGCAAGGTCGTTTCCCCCTGAAATCTGAGCATCGCACTGCATGGCCGCCGCCGGAATGCCGGTTCGCGTCGCGCCCGCCGGCACACCTGGCAATCACAACCGAAAACCGGGATCTGCTGGGCGCCGCCGGTGCCGAGAAACGTCAATTGCATGAGTTGCTCCTTTACCCTTCGCCTTTCACGTCGCAGCGTTGTTGGCTGCATATGTGCACCTCAGTCACTTACTTGAGTAAGCTCCTGAGGATTCACGCATTTGCCGCCTGGCTGCAACGCGAAATTCATTGGGTAAGATTAATAAGGGTCTTAAAGATACTTATCCGCAAAGGCGTTGATATCACGGAAATCCGCCAATCGTTCCTGCAATGTCTGATGATCCCAGTGCCACCACTGGCTGCGTTCGATGCGTTCAATCAAGGTATCGTCGAAGCGCATGCCGATCTTTTTCGCCGCCACGCCGGCGACGATCGCATAAGGCTCGACGTTTTTGGTCACCACCGCCGCGCTGCCGATCACCGCGCCGTTGCCTACGCTCACGCCGGGCATCAGGATGGCGTTATGGCCGATCCACACGTCGTGGCCGACGGTGATGTGGTGCTTGCGCCGCCAGTCGAAGAAGGCTTCGTCATCTTCCCCCAGACCGTACTCGGAAGCGCGATAGGTGAAGTGGTGTTGGGCGATGCGCTGGTAGGTCGGGTGGTTGCCGGGATTGATGCGCGCGTAAGAGGCGATCGACACAAACTTGCCGAGGGTGGCGTAAAAAATCTGGTTGTGCCCGGCGGTATAGGAATAGTCGCCCATTTCCACTTCTTCGAGGATCGCATCGTCGGCCAGATGCACATACCGGCCGAGCCGGGTGCGGTTAAGGATCACGTTGTCGCCGATTCTCGGCTGTGCAAAGTCGTTCATTGCGTGGCGTCCTGAGGGTGTTTGGTTGAGGCCGGTAACAGCGCCAGCAGCGCCGTCAGGGTATCTTGCAGATCGCCATCGTTCGCCAGCAGGCGGCAACCGGCGGGCAGTTTTTGCTGGTACTCCGCCGCCCGCGCCAGCCGTTGTTCGATTTGCCCGGCGTCTTCACGCCCGCGGTGTTGCAGGCGTTGGCGCAGCACCTCGGTGCTGACTTGCAGGCAGACCGGCAACAGCTGCGCACCGTAGCGCTGTTGCGCCTGCGGCAGGTGGGCGCGCGAACCGTTGACCACCACGTCGATCCCCTGCAGCAGCCAAAGATCCACCTCGATCCCAAATGCGTAATGCTGCTGGTGCGCCTGCCAGTCGAGCGCGAACAGTCCCTTGGCGCGGCGGCGCAAAAACTCGGGTTCGCTGAGCGCAATATGGTTTTCGCAGCCGGCATCCGCCGGCCGGGTGATATAACGGTGCGCCACCAGCGGCGCGCTGTCGGCATCGGCTCTAAGCTGTGCAAGCAGGCTGTCTTTGCCGGAGCCGGACGGCCCCATCAAATAGATAAGCTGCGCCATCAGAACACCTGCTTGCCCTGGCGCCAGACGTTCTGCACGTAGATGTGATCGCCGTGCGGCCGCGCCAGCACCAGATCCGCCCGCAGTCCCTCGGCGATGGCGCCGCGATCGTGCAGATCCAGCGCCTTCGCCGGGTTGCTGGTGATCATCTGCACCGCCTGCGGCAGGCCGTAGCCGTTACGTTCGTCGGCCGCGATACGGAACGCCGCATCCAGCAGGCTGGCCGGGTAATAGTCGGAAGACAGAATATCCAGCACCCCCAGTGCCGCCAGATGGTGCGCCGCCACGTTGCCGGAATGGGAGCCGCCGCGCACGATGTTCGGTGCGCCCATCAGCACCTGCAACCCCTGCCGGTGCGAGGCGCGGGCCGCGTCCTCGGTGGTCGGGAACTCGGCAATCGCGCTGCCCAGCGCACAGGATTCGGCCACGTGTTCGGCGGTGGCGTCGTCGTGGCTGGCGAGAGAGATGTTACGCGCCCGGCAGTGGGCGGCGATCGCCTCTCGGTTCGGCGTGGCCCAGCGGGCGGAAAGCCCGATCTGCTGCTCTTCATACTCGCTCATCTGTTGGTCATTGAGATGATATTTGCCCTGATAATACTCACGGTATTTTTCACGCGAGGCGAACTGGCGCTGGCCCGGCGAATGGTCCATCAGCGACACCAGCGATACCCCCGGTTTGTCCATCAACTGCTCGAACAGCGGCAGGGTGCTCTCGTTCGGCAGCTCGCAGCGCAGGTGCAGCCGGTGCTCGGCGCGGTTGACCCCCGCGCGCTGGCTGTGGATCACCGCGTCGATCATTTTTTGCAGGTTCTCCAGCCGGTGGCCGCCGTCGCGCACGTCGCCGATCGCCACCGCGTCCAGCACCGTGGTGATGCCGTTGGCGACCATCAGCGCATCATGGCTGCTCATCGCCGAATGCGCCGGCCAGTCGACATTCGGTCGCGGGGTGAAAAACTTGTCCAGATTATCGGTGTGCAGCTCAATCAGCCCCGGCAGCAGCCAGCCGCCTTCACCGTTCAGCGCCTGCGGCAGTTGGCTCGGCGTATCGGCGAAGCTGCGGATCACGCCGTCGTTGATCTCCAGCGAACCCTCGACAATCTGGTCTGCCAGCACCAGTTTCACGTTATTGATGATCATCAGAAGATCTCCAGCGCCTGGGGCGCTTGCATGTCGTATAACCGGTCGGCGACCTGTTGGCGAACGCCTTCGTCATGGAAAATGCCGACGATCGCAGCACCGCGCCGTTTGGCCTGTTCTATCAGGCCGACCACCGCCGCGCTGTTGCGGCTGTCGAGTGAGGCGGTCGGTTCGTCCAACAGTAAAATCGGGTAGTCGACAATAAAGCCGCGCGCGATATTCACCCGTTGCTGCTCCCCGCCGGAGAAGGTCGAGGGCGCCAACTGCCACAGGCGCTGCGGCACGTTGAGCTGGTTGAGCAGCGTCTCGGCGCGCTCGCGGCATTCGGCACGGTCGACGCCCTGTTCCAGCAGCGGTTGCATCACCAGGTCCAGCGCGCTGATGCGCGGGATCACCCGCAGAAACTGGCTCACCCAGCCGAGGGTGTGGCGGCGGACCGCCAGGATCTGGCGCGCTTCGGCCTGCACCATGTCCAGCCATTCGCCCTGATGATTGACCCAGATATGGCCGCTGTCGGGCAGGTAGTTGGCGTACAGCGAGCGCAGCAGGGTGGATTTACCGCTGCCGGAGTGGCCATGCAGCACCACGCATTCGCCGCTGCTGACCGTCATGTTGGCGTCATGCAGCACCGGCAGGCGCGTGCCGTGCTGCTGGTGGAGCACGAAGGTTTTGCTCAGGTGTTCAACCCGGATTTGAATCGTCATTGTTATCCCCTCGTATTACGACAGCACCGAAGAAACCAGCAGTTGGGTGTAAGGATGGTGCGGATCGTCCAGCACCCGGTCGGTCAGGCCGCTTTCCACCACCTGGCCCTCTTTCATCACCAGCAGCCGGTGCGCCAGCAGGCGCGCCACGCCCAGATCGTGGGTGACGATCACTGCCGCCAGCTGCATTTCCACCACCAGATTGCGCAGCAGATCGAGCAACCGCGCCTGCACCGAGACGTCCAGCCCGCCGGTCGGCTCGTCCATAAACACCAGTTTCGGGTGGGTCACCAGATTGCGGGCGATCTGCAGCCGCTGCTGCATGCCGCCGGAGAAGGTGGTCGGCAGGTCGTCAAGGCGCGACGCCGGGATCTCCACGTCTTCCAGCCACTGGGCGGCCTGGCGGCGGATGTCGCCGTAGTGACGCTGGCCGATGGCCATCAGCCGTTCGCCGATGTTGCCGCCGGCGGACACCTTGGGCCGCAGCCCGTCGAGCGGGTGCTGATGCACGACGCCCCAGTCGGTGCGCAGCAGGCGGCGGCGATCGCTCTCCGCCATCGCGTACAGGTCGTGCTGTTGCCCGGCCTGCGGGCGATAGAGGATCTGCCCGTGCTGCGGCGCCAGCCGTGCGGAGATGGATTTCAGCAGCGTGGTTTTACCGGAGCCGGATTCGCCGACGATGCCCAGCACTTCGCCGGGGTAGATATCGAAAGAGACGTCGCTAAAACCTTTGCCCGGCGCGTACAAATGGGTGAGGTTGGCCACCGACAACAGCGGCGTGGTGCTCAGGGATTGGGAAATCATCAGTGCTGCGCCTCTTGCGAAGGTTGCGCCAGCTGCTGCCGGCAGTAGTCGGTGTCGGAGCAGACGAACATGCGGTTGCCCTGGTCGTCGAGCACCACCTCATCCAGATAGCTGTGGCGCGAGCCGCACAACGCGCAGGGTTCATCCCACTTTTGCACGCTGAACGGATGGTCGTCGAAGTCCAGACTTTCCACTTTGGTGAACGGCGGCAGGGCGTAGATACGCTTCTCGCGCCCGGCGCCAAACAGTTGCAGCGCCGGCATCATGTGCATTTTCGGGTTGTCGAATTTCGGGATCGGTGAAGGGTCCATCACGTAACGATCGTTGACCTTCACCGGATAGGCGTAGGTGGTGGCGATATGGCCGTAGCGCGCAATGTCCTCGTACAATTTCACCTGCATCACGCCGTATTCTTCCAGCGCATGCATTTTGCGGGTCTCGGTTTCGCGCGGCTCTATAAAGCGCAGCGGCTCCGGGATCGGCACCTGATAAATCAGGATCTGGTCTTCGTGCAGCGCAGTTTCCGGAATGCGGTGCCGGGTCTGGATCAGCGTGGCTTCCGGCGTGCGTTCGGTGGTGGCTACCCCGGCAACGCGCTGGAAGAAGCGGCGAATAGACACCGCGTTGGTGGTGTCGTCGGCGCCCTGGTCGATCACCTTCAGCACGTCGGCGCGGCCAATCACGCTGGCGGTCAGCTGAATGCCGCCGGTGCCCCAACCGTAAGGCATCGGCATCTCACGGCCGCCGAACGGCACCTGATAGCCGGGGATCGCCACGGCTTTTAAAATGGCGCGACGGATCATGCGTTTGGTTTGCTCGTCGAGATAGCCAAGGTTATAGCCGGTCAATACTTCACTCATTGCGGGCCTCCTGACGCTCGCTGAACTCTTGCCGCAGGCGCTTGAGCAGCTCCAGCTCGGCCTGGAAGTCAACGTAGTGCGGCAGTTTGAGGTGGGAAACGAAGCCGGCGGCTTCGACGTTGTCGGCATGGGCCAGCACGAACTCTTCATCCTGCGCCGGGCTGGCGACGCCTTCCCGGTACTCGGGGCTTTGCAGTGCGCGGTCCACCAGCGCCATGCTCATCGCTTTACGCTCGGCGCGGCCAAACACCAGGCCATAACCGCGGGTGAAGTGCGGCGGTCGGTCTTCCGGGTCGACAAAGCCGTTGACCATCTCACATTCGGTCAGCAGGATTTCGCCGATATCTACCGCGAAACCCAGCTCTTCAGGCACGATCTCCAGCGAAACGTAGCCGGTGCGGATCTCGCCGGCGAACGGGTGGGTGCGGCCGTAGCCGCGCTGGGTGGAGTAGCTCAGCGCCAGCAGGAAACCTTCGTCACCGCGCACCAGCTGTTGCAGCCGCGCTGAGCGCGAACAAGGGTAAACCGGCGGGTTACGGGTGATGTCGTCCGGCGTGCTGCCGTCGTCCTGTTCCGCCAGCGCCAACTGTTGTTGGCTGAGCAAACCGAACACGTGGGCGCAATTTTCCGGCAGCGGTTCGTCGGCCTGCGGCGCGCGCGGTGCTTCACCTTCCGCCAGCAGGGCAAAATCCAGCAGCCGGTGGGTATAATCGTAGGTTGGCCCCAGCACCTGCCCGCCGGGCAAGTCCTTGTAAACCGCCGAGATACGGCGTTCCAGCCGCATGTTTTCGGTCGCCAGCGGTTCGCTCACCGCCAAACGCGGCAAGGTGGTGCGGTAGGCGCGCAGCAGGAAAATCGCCTCGACCAGATCGCCGCTCGCCTGTTTGATGGCCAGCGCGGCCAGTTCGGGATCGTAAATGCCGCCTTCGGTCATCACCCGATCCACCGCCAACCCCAGTTGCTGTTCAATCTGCCGGATGCCGAGCGCCGGCACGCTGTCGTCGCCGCGCCGCAGCTGTTCCTGTAACTGATGGGCGGCCTCAATGGCTTTTTCGCCCCCTTTAACGGCTACGTACATCAGCACACCTCCACGCGGGTGGTCCGCGGCAGCGCCAGCAGGCGATCGCCGCAGGTCAGCAAAATATCCAGCCCCAGCGGGAAGCGCTGCGGGCGGTTAATGAGAAAATCCAGCAGCGCCGGCGGCAACTGCGGTGAAACCTTGCGTTGGCGCTCTATGCCGGGGCCGGTCAGCCGCAGCGGGGTACCTTGTTCCAGCCCATTGAGTTGAACTATGACCGTGGCGCCGAATTCCGGCGAAATCTCGCTGCCGTGCGGCAGGGCCAGTAAATCAGCGGCCTGCAACTGGGTATCGAACAGGGCAAAACACACCTCTTCAGGCTGGGCCGCCAATGGCGCACCGCTGTGGAAGCGTATGTTTGTCAGTACTTGCTCACTTTTAAAGGCTTCACACAGCTGGATCGGGGTTTCCTGATCCGCCAGCGTCAGCAACGCGGCGGTGCTGGCCGCGTTCAGCGCGCCCCAGGCCGGGCCGCCTTGCAGCGTGACGGTATGGCCAGGTTCGCTTAACGCCTTGAGGATTAAGCGGAAAGCGTGCTGCGACTGTTCTATGGGTTGTGCAAATCCGGTTAGCAGGCTCATCGGTTAATCCCCCCGCACCAGCGTAAAGAAGTCGACCCGGCTGGAGGCGACCGAGCGGGCGCGCAGCTGGCGTTGTTCGTGCAGCAAAGCGGCCAGCGGTTCAATCAGCTGCTGTTGCAGCAATTCGGCCTGATCGGGCTGTTGCAGCAGGGCGTCCGCCAGCGCGCAGAGTTCGGCATGCGCCTTGTCGCGCCCGGCGATATAGCTGTAGCCATAGCCGCCGTTTTCCAGTTGCACCACCGCACGGGTGACGGTCATGTCGCCCAGCACAAAGCGGCGGCCGGTGGCGCCCATGCGCCCTTGCAGCTGCGCCAGGCCAATCTCCGGCGCGCGAATGCTTTCATAGCGCGGGCTGAGGTTCAGCGCCTGCCAGTGGCTGCGCAACTGGGCCGGTTGGCTGTGCGCCAGTACCGACATCCAGCGTTGTCTCGGCTGTAAGGCTTGCATTTAGTGCTCCATCGTCAGTTCAATCATGTCGGCGCGCGCCATGCTGACGGAGTATTCCGCCACCTTGGCGCTGCCGGTGCAGACGTTCAGGGTACGCACGCACAGCAGCGGCGCGTGGGTGGCGATCTCCAGCAGCCGGCTCTCTTTGGCCTGGGCCCGGCGGGCGCTGATGCGCGTCTGGCTGCGGGTCAGCGGCTGGTGAATATGCCGTTCGATAAACTCGTGCAGGGAGCCGTTGTGGAACTGTTGCAGAGCCGGCCACCAGTCCAGATCGGGCAGATAATGGTCGATCACGCTCATCGGCACGCCGTTGACCCGGCGCAGGGTGCGTAGGTGGATCACCGTTTCGCCTTCTTCACGCGATAACGCGCTGGCGATATGCCCATTGCACGGGCGCAATACAGCGAGTAAGCGCTCACTGGTGGGGTGGCTGCCCTGCTCGAACAGGTTCTGGCTGAAACGGGTATTGGCATGCAGCGGGTAGTCATAGGGGCGCATCAGCACCAATATGCCGACGCCGTGCCGGCGTTGCAGCCAGCCGCGATCCACCAGCTGATCCACCGCGCGGCGCAGGGTATGGCGATTGACCTGGTAGCGATCCGCCAACTGTTGCTCGGAAGGCAGATAGTCGCCACAGCGGTATTGGGTGCGCAACTCTTGCTCCAGCTGCGCGGCGATCTGCTGGTAACGGGTGGGGAAACTGGTCGGATGTCTAGATAAGTCGATCATAATAAAAACCTCGGCGTGCCGGATACCCATTTGCGGGATGCTGATGGTTGGCGTTGCATGATGTGTACCCTTTGGTGAAGTTGGCATTATCTTGAAGCGGCCAGATGACAATCGCGTTACGCGTCGGTGGCGAACAGATGAACTATTTTGGACAGGCCGATGATGCGCGGGGAGCCGCTGGGCGCTAAGCTGAGGCTATTGATCACTGAACCGGGCCAACCTCATGCCGCAACCTTTGACCGCTCCTGAAAATACTTCCCGCGCCTGGCCGCTGTGGAAACCGATCCTGTTCCTGCTGGTGGTGGCTATCGGCCTTTATTACGTCAAATGGCAGCCCTATTACGGCAAAGCCTTTTTGGCGGCGGACACGCACTCCATCGGCAAATCGATTCTGGCCAATGCCGACAGCAGCCCGTTGCTGGCGGCTTGGCAGTATGCGCTGGTGTATTTCACTGCGGTGTGGAAGGCGGCGGTGCTCGGCGTGTTGCTGGGGTCGCTGGTGCAAGTGCTGATCCCACGCGACTGGCTGGTGCGCACCCTGGGCCACCCGCGTTTCTCCGGCACGCTGCTGGGCGCGGCGATTGCGCTGCCGGGCATGATGTGTACCTGTTGCGCCGCGCCGGTCGCTGCCGGGCTGCGGCGCCAGTCGGTCTCCAGCGGCGCGGCGATGGCGTTCTGGTTGAGCAACCCGGTGTTGAATCCGGCAACGTTGATTTTTATGGGTTTTGTGCTCGGCTGGCCGTTTGCCGCTATCCGGCTGGTGGCCGGGGTGATTATGGTGCTGGGCGTCGCCTGGCTGGTGCAACGGGTCACCGCCAGGGATCCGCAGCCGGCCACGCTGCAACCGCTGGCGGTGCCGCAGGTGAAAACCGAGGAGCGGCCGTTCCTCGGCCGCTGGTTGAAGGCGCTGTGGTCGCTGTTTTGGTCCACCATTCCTGTCTACATTCTGGCGGTGCTGGCGCTGGGGGCGGCACGCGTGTGGCTGTTCCCGCACGCCGATGGGGCGATAGACAATAGCCTGCTGTGGATTATCGCCCTGGCGATCGCCGGTTGCCTGTTCGTGATCCCCACCGCAGCGGAAATCCCGATTGTACAGACCATGATGCTGGCGGGTATGGGCACCGGCCCGGCGCTGGCGCTGCTGATGACCCTGCCGGCGGTGAGCCTGCCTTCGCTGCTGATGCTGAACAAAGTCTTCTCCGCCAAAGCGCTGTGCCTGACTGCATTGCTGGTGGCGTTGTGCGGGATCGCGACGGGTCTGGTGGGGATGGGGTTGATGTAATTGCTTCGTGACTGGACGCTATCTCAATGGAGGAGATGGAAATGGAACAGCGGAATAAACCTGAAATGGACGCGAAGTTTATGTCCCAAGAGGAAGGGCTGCGTGAGAGGGTGGATGCCGCCCTTGAACGCTTAAGAAACGGCACCGCGGTTTATCTCAGCCATTCGGAGGTAGAAAAACGAATGGCTATATTTAAGGCGAAAATCCGGGAGCGTTATCGACGAGGGTGTTAAGGGGGGGCGTTCAGGGCTGGGTTGGCAGCGTCTACGGGGAGTAGGTCACTGGCCGTCAGTTTTGAGCGAAAAGCGGACGCTGGCCTTTCACGCTATCAAATCACAGGAGACCTGATGTTCAGTAAGAAAAAAGCGCCTCTACGATATGACACAAAAGCGCTAATGAGCTTGCAAAAGAGACATGCTGAGCTTACTCACTCTTATTTATTTACGCAGGCAAATCACCTGCCCGGAGCATGCATCATCCTGTAGGTCCATGATGACCAGGGCAGCACAATCCTCCGGAGCCTGAGCAATAAGTTCACCCCTTGCATTCCATGCGGCGCTTTTTCCGACCGGTTTCCAGCCGCCTGACGGACCACAGTAATTGGCCATCAGCGTGGGCATGGCGTAAAGTCTGGCGTAGCTTTGCAGCTGCCCTGAATCTTTATCAAACCCGCCGGCGCTCAAAACAGCATTCAGATACACTTCAGCACCCTGTTGCACCGTGCGTTCTGCATGTACTGGCTGCCCTGCATCTGCGCATATGGCCATGCCGATATTAAATGACCTTTCCTTAAAAACACATTCAGTATCACCAGTTGAAAAATAATCGGATTCTCCAGGATGGAGATATATTTTTCGGTAGCAGGAAACAGGCCGATTTGATGAAATGATACATGCGCCAATAGCCGGTTTTATCTCTTTAACGCGCAACGGTGCGCCCACAATAATCGTCATATCGTATCTGTCAGACAATACCTGAAGCGGACTCAAACATCTTTCATCAGCCAGAGCCAGCTTTTCAGCCATTTCTGGTTCATAGCCCGTCAGAGAAAGTTCCGGAAAAAAGATAAGGTTAACGCCCGCAGATGCCGCAGACTCAATCAAAATTTCGTGATAACGCATATTCTCAACAATAAGGCCGCGCGCCGGAGCAAACTGTCCTGCTGCGATTCTTAGCCTTCCCTGACAACTGTCCATGTTTTCTCCCGTGGGTTTTTTTAAAGTTGCCAGTTACCATACGAAAATAAACGTTCTGCGTCATCTGTAACGGCGCGCTCTTTAGAAGGTCCGTTTCTGGCACAAAGCCGCCTGTCAGATCAGGTTTTGTTCTGTGCCGCAGCCGTATCAGGTTGAACCTGGGCCAACACACGTCGAGACAAGTACCGCTAGCTCAACGCAACCTATGCACCACCTGGTTAGCGCTGCCGCGCCAAATCAGCGCCGGGTCTTTCAGATCCTGCACAAACTTGCCGTCAATCAATACGTTAATCCTGTCCACCACCTGCATCTGCTGCGTATCCAGCTCCGCCAGCCGGTAGCCGGTCCACAGCCAGATATCCTTGCCGGGGCACTCGGCGCGCACCCGTTTCACCAGTTGCAGCACTGCGGACAGATTGGCCGGGTGCAGCGGATCGCCGCCGGACAGCGACAGCCCCTGGCGCGGAATGCGTGCGTCGTTGAGATCGGCAATCAGCCGGTCTTCCATTTCCTGAGTAAAAGGCCGGCCGGAATTCAGCCGCCAGGTACTTTTGTTGTAACAACCGGCGCATTGATGCACGCAGCCGGCGACAAACAGCGTGCAGCGGGTGCCGGGGCCGTTGACGACGTCGATTGGGTAATACTGGTGATAATTCATGTGAGACCTGCCCATCAGGCTATTTTACTGGCCATTTTGCCTCCGGGCAGTGCTCCCAATCCTCACGTACTGCGTGTACGCTCCGGTTTGTGCGCGCTGGCCGAAGGCAAACTGGCTGCGACAATCACGCCTGATGAACAGGCTTCTGCATAGGCTGCGCGGCGGTTTTTCAGCCGATCTGCCCGTTGCCGAGGTGTTTCACCCGGCGCTTCACCTCTTCCTGCTTGCCGGCGTTGAACGGCCTGGCGTCCGGGCTGCCGAGGTAGCCGCACACCCGGCGGGTGACCGAGACTTTGGCCGAGTCGTGGTTGCCGCATTTCGGGCAGGTAAAACCCTTGCTGGTACAGGCGAATTCGCCGGTAAAGCCGCACTCGTAGCACTCATCTATCGGCGTGTTGGTGCCGTAATAAGGCACGCGGCTGTAGCTGTAATCCCACACGTCTTCCAGCGCTTTCAAATTGTGTTGCAGGTTGGGGTATTCGCCGTAACAGATGAAACCGCCGTTGGCCAACGGCGGATAGGGCGCCTCAAAGTCCAGTTTGTCGTATGGATTGACCTTTTTCTCCACGTCGAGGTGGAAGCTGTTGGTGTAATAGCCTTTGTCGGTCACGCCCGGCACCACGCCGAAATCGGCGGTGTCCAGCCGGCAGAAGCGATCGCACAGGTTCTCGCTTGGCGTGCTGTACAGGCTAAAACCGTAGCCGGTCTCTTCTTTCCAGCTGTCGGTGGCGGTGCGCAGGCGTTCAACGATAGCGACCGCTTTGGCGCGCAGCGCGGCACTGTCGTAAACGTGTTGCTCGCTGCCGAACAGCGCGTTGATGGTTTCATGCAGGCCGATATAGCCCAGCGAGATCGACGCGCGGCCATTTTTGAAGATGTCGGCGATATTGTCGTCCGCCTTCAGCCGTACGCCGCAGGCGCCTTCCATATACAAGATTGGGGCCACCCGCGCCTTGATGCCTTCCAGGCGGGCGATACGCGTCATCAGCGCCTTTTTCGCCAGCAGCAGCCGCCGGTCCAGCAGCCGCCAGAAACGTGCCTCGTCGCCGGCCGCTTCCAGCGCAATACGCGGCAGGTTGAGGCTGATCACGCCGATATTATTGCGGCCGTCGTGCACCAGTTCGCCATCCTCCTCGTAGGTGCCGAGGAAACTGCGGCAGCCCATGGGCGTTTTAAAGGAACCTGTGACTTTAACCACCTGATCGTAATTGAGAATATCCGGGTACATGCGCTTGCTGGCGCATTCCAGCGCCAGCTGTTTGATGTCGTAATTCGGGTCGCCGTACTGGTGGTTCAGGCCGTCGCGGATGGCGAACACCAGTTTGGGGAACACCGCCGTCTTGCGGTTCTTGCCCAGTCCGGCGATACGGTTTTTCAGGATTGAGCGCTGAATCAGCCGCGATTCCCAGCAGGTGCCCAGGCCGAAGCCGAAGGTGACGAACGGCGTCTGGCCGTTGGCGGTGTGCAGGGTGTTGACCTCGTATTCCAGCGACTGGAAGGCGTCGTAACACTCTTTCTCGGTGCGCGCCATCGCATAGCCCTGCGCGTCCGGGATCTGCCACTGTTCGGCCACCTGGCGGTGTTTTTCGAAGCTTTCGCTGACGAAGGGGGCGAGGATCTCGTCGATGCGGTTAATGGTGGTGCCGCCATAAATATGGCTGGCCACCTGCGCGATAATTTGGGCGGTCACGGCGGTGGCGGTGGAGATCGACTTCGGCGGTTCGATCTCGGCGTTGCCCATCTTGAAGCCGTTGGTCAGCATGCCTTTCAGATCGATCAGCATGCAGTTGAACATCGGGAAGAACGGCGAATAGTCGAGATCGTGGTAGTGGATCTCGCCGCGCTCATGCGCCAGCACCACGTCACGCGGCAGAATGTGCTGCTTGGCGTAGTGTTTGGCGACGATCCCGGCCAGCAGATCGCGCTGGGTGGGGATCACTTTGCTGTCCTTGTTGGCATTCTCGTTCAGCAACGCCATATTGCTTTGCTCGACCAGACCGCGGATCTCCTGGTTCAGCCGCCCGCGCAGCTCGCGCGCCACGTCGCGGTCGTGGCGATATTCGATATAGGCGCGTGCCAGTTGCTTGTATTCGCCGGCCATCAGCTGATTTTCCACCGCCAGCTGAATGTCGTGGATATCCACGCGCGGCTGTTGCGCCATTCGTTGAGCGACCACGCGGGCCACGGTTGCGCAGTAATCGGCATCGACAATCCCGACGGCCAGCGCGGCCCGTTCGATAGCCTGCCCAATACGTGCCTCGTCAAAAGAGACCTGACAACCGTCCCGTTTAATCACTACTGGTTTCACGTTGCGACTCCTTATTGCCCGGAGGATAGGTTATCCACAGGGCAATGCCGCAGCGTACAAGGGCTACGGCGGTGTGTGGATGAATTTGTGGATAACTACCATATATAGGTGATTTGTTTTCTTTAAGCACTATATATAGATATTGGCGGGGTTCTTTTGATGTAGGACAAGGAAAGCGGAAGAGCGGGCGCTCGCTGTACAGACGTCAATCTGCTCACGAGCGGTCGCGAAAATGCGCCAGCAGGAAGTCGACCCAGGCGCGCACCCGCGGCGGCAGATCCGCAGAGGCGTAGTACAGCCAGAGCTGCATCGGTTGCGGCCAGCAATCCGGCAGCACCGGTTGCAGAGTGCCCTGCGCAAAATGGGGCTCTGCGTACCAGCGCGCCAGGCAGACGATACCCAGCCCGGCCAACGCGGCGTCCAGCAGCATCTCCGGCCGGCTGGCGACCAGGCGGCCATGCAGCTCCAGGGTTTTGGTTTCGCCGTGCCGGCGCAGCGGCCATTTTACGCTGCGGCCGTTGGCCGGATTGCGGTGCAGCAGGCAGTTATGCCGCAACAGATCGTCCGGATCCTGCGGCGTGCCGTGTTGCGCCAGATAACCGGGGGCAGCCGCCAACACCATCTGCATCCGATACAGCGGCCGCGCCACCAGCCGGCTGTCGGGATCGACCCGGCTGCCGATAGCCACGTCAAAGCCTTCGCCCACCAGATTGACGACTCGCGCATCCAGCGAAAGATCGAGGTCGATCTGCGGATAACGCTCAAGGAACTGTGGGACCAACGGCATCAGCATCTGGCGGCCGAAGCCGGGGATCATGCTGACGCGCACGGTGCCTGAGGGATCTTGCTGCGCGCCGCCGGCGTTTTCCAGCGTGGCGGACAGCGCCTGCCACAGCGGCGCCACCTGCGCCAGCAGCGCTTTGCCTTCGTCGGTCAGCACCACGTTGTGGGTGTTGCGCTGGAACAGACGCAGCGCCAGCTTCTCTTCCAGCACGCGGATATTTTTGCTGACCGCCGCCGGGGTAACGCCTAACTGGCGGGCGGCGGCGGAAAAGTTTTGCGCCTGGGCGGCGCTGAGAAAAGCCGGCAGCAGGCGATGCACGTCAAAGGGCAGCGACATAGTGGTTGATACTTTCAGTTGAAATTGAAGTGACAGAGAACAGCCTACACCCCGGGCGAAGGAAATGGAAAAATGCGATATCAATTTTCAACCGAGGATCTCTTATGTCACGTATTTTAGCCTTAACCGCTCACCGTTTTCCCGATGATTCGCGCGTCAACAAGGCGCTGATTGAGGCGCTGAACCCGCTGCCCAAGGTTACCGTACATGAACTGATGCGTACCTATCCGGATTACCGCATCGACGTGAATCGCGAGCAAGAACTGTTGCAAAGCCATGACGCGGTGGTGATGCTGTTCCCGTTTTACTGGTACAGCTCGCCGGCGATCCTCAGCGAATGGCAGGATGCGGTATTAACCCACGGTTTCGCTTATGGCAGCGAAGGCACCAAACTGCATGGCAAACCGCTGCAACTGGTAGTGACGACCGGCGGCAATCCGCAGGCTTATACGCCGGAAGGCTACAACCGTTATCCGGTGGCGGATCTGCTACGGCCATTCAATGCCATGGCCAACCTGACCGGCATGGATTATCTGCCGCCGCATCTGGTGCAGGGGGTGTTTGATATGAGCGATGAGCGCCTGGCACAAGAGGCTGCCGGCGTGGTGGCACTGCTGAAAAAACTGTAGGGCGCGGCAAGCCACGCCCCGACAGCATTAGTCTTCCAGCAACCACCATACCGCTTCGAACGGCCGCAGCGTCATCGCCCGCGGTTGGTCCGCGGCATCGGCGTAGTTGCCCATCAGCGGACGCCACAGGTTGGAGGGCTCCACGCCTTCTGCCTGCCAGGCCAGCGGTTCGCGGCTCAGGTTGGCGACCACCAGCAAACGCTGCCCGTTCCCGCTGCGTTGGTAGCACCATAGAGCGGGGTGCGCAGGCGCCAGATCCTGATAGTCGCCGTGGGTCAGCAGCGGATATTGCTTGCGCAGGGTAATCAACTGG
Source organism: Serratia plymuthica (assembly GCF_018336935.1). Taxonomy (NCBI): domain Bacteria; kingdom Pseudomonadati; phylum Pseudomonadota; class Gammaproteobacteria; order Enterobacterales; family Yersiniaceae; genus Serratia; species Serratia plymuthica. The sequence goes on from NZ_CP068771.1 coordinate 282,099, forward strand.
CGGTAGGCGTAAAACACCGAATCCAGATCGGCCAGCGCCGATTCGGCGTTGATCTGCGGGTAGTTTTCCGCGCAACCGATCCAGGGGGTGCCTTGGGTGAAACCGGCGTTCGGCGCGGCGCTCCACTGCATCGGCGTGCGGCCGTTATCGCGCGATTTGCCGGCCAAAATCGCCAGCAGCTCGGCGTCACTCTTGCCCTGGGCGCTCAGTTCGGCATACATATTCAGGCTTTCCACATCGCGATACTGCCCGATGGCGCTAAAGCCCGGGTTGGTCATGCCAATCTCTTCGCCCTGATAGATATACGGCGTGCCCTGCATGCCGTGCAGCACCATGGCCAGCATTTTGGCGGCCGGCACCCGCAGTTCACCCTCGTCGCTGAAGCGTGAAACGATGCGCGGCTGATCGTGGTTACACCAGAACAGCGCGTTCCAGGCGCGGTTATGCATACCCTGCTGCCAGTGGCGGAAAATCTGCTTCAGTTCGACGTAGTCCGGCGCCGCCAGCGTCCATTTTTCCCCACCGGCGTAGTCTACTTTCAGGTGGTGGAAGTTGAAGGTCATCGACAGCTCTTCGCCGCTGCGCGCCGCATACTGCCGGCAATGTTCCAGCGTGGTGGAAGACATTTCGCCGACGGTCATCAGGCCGCGCGGCTGGAACACGTCGCGGCTCATCTCTTGCAGGAATTCGTGAATGCGCGGGCCGTCGGTGTAGAAACGGCGGCCGTCGCCCTGGGGATCGGACGGGAAATCCTGCTGCTTGGAGACCAGGTTGATCACGTCGAGACGCAGGCCGTCGACGCCCTTGTCCGCCCAGAACTGACACACCTTTTTCAGCTCTTCGCGCACCGGCGGGTGTTCCCAGTTGAGGTCCGCCTGTTCGCTGGCGAACAGATGCAGATAATACTGGCCGCTGTCGGCGTGCCACTGCCAGGCGTTGCCGCCGAACTTGGAACGCCAGTTGTTCGGCAACGCATCGCCTTCGCCGTCGCGCCAGATATAGAACTGGCGGAACGGGCTGTCAGGGTCTTGCGAGGCCTGGAACCACGGGTGCTCGGTCGAGGTATGGTTGAACACCATATCCATCACGATGCGGATGCTGCGCTGGTGGGCGGCGGCGATCAGACGATCGAAATCCTCCATGGTGCCGTAGGCCGGGTCGATGGCGCAGTAATCCGCCACGTCATAACCGTTGTCCACCTGCGGGGAGACGTACACCGGCGTCAGCCAGATGGCGTCGACGCCCAGCTCCTGCAGATAGTCCAGCCGCTGGGTCACACCGGCCAGATCGCCGTAGCCGTTACCGGTACTGTCCTGAAAACTCTTCGGATAGATTTGGTAGATGACACCGTTTTGCCACCAGGGGATTGGATTGCTCATAGTAATACCTTTGAATCGTGACAACGGGCCGTACCCTTCATCTTACAAGCTGTAGCGTTGTTGGCTGCTGGCGCTGCACCCCAGTCACTTATCTGAGTAAGCTCCTGGAGTACGGCACCCTTGCCGCCTGACTGCGGCCTGAAAGCTATTGGGTATTTACGACCCCTACATTTCAATCAGACCGGCAGCTCACCGCGGCTGGCTTTGCGTTTGTAGACCATGATAGTCAGCAGCATTGGGATCACCACGGCCACCACAATCGCCGCCGAGTAAACCAGCCAGAACTGCGGTTTGATGGACAGAATACCCGGCAAGCCGCCGACGCCGATGCCATTGGCCATCACGCCGTCCAGGCCGCAAATCAGGCCGGCAAAGGCGGAGCCGATCATCGCGCACAGCATCGGGAAGCGGTATTTCAGGTTGATCCCGTACATCGCCGGCTCGGTGACGCCCAGGTAAGCGGAAATCGCCGCCGGTACCGAGATTTCACGCTCGTTGGCCTTGCGGCTGATGATGATAATGCCCAATACCGCAGAGGCCTGCGCAATGTTGGACAGCGCAATCAGCGGCCATACCGGGGTGCCGCCCATGCTCTGGATCATCTGCATGTCGATAGCCAGCGTGGTCTGATGCACACCGGTAATTACCAGCGGCGCATACAGGAAGCCGAACAGCGCGGCGCCGATCGGGGCGAAGCTGCCGGTCATGACGGCCTTCACCGCCCAGGCTACGCCGTCGCCGATCATGCGGCCAAACGGCCCGATCAGCGCGTGCGCCAGGAATACCGCCAGCAGCAGTGAAACGACGGGCACCACCACCAGATACAGGTAATCGGGCACGATCTTTTTCAAGCGGGTTTCAATCCAGCCCAGCGCCATACCGGCCAGCATGGAAGGGATCACCTGCGCCTGATAGCCGACTTTCTGAATGGCGAACCAGCCGAAGTTCCACACTTCCGGTACTTGCTGCCCGAGTTGGTAAGAGTTCATCAACTGTGGGGAGACCAGCGTGACGCCCAGTACGATGCCGAGCACCGGCGTACCGCCCATTTTTTTCACCGTCGACCAGCAGATGGCCACCGGCAGGAACATGAAGATCGCTTCACCGAGCAGCCACAGGAAATCGTAGATGGTTTTCCACGCCGGGTGCATTTGCGCCAGCGTTTGGCCGCCGGACATCGGGATGTCACCGATCACGTTGCGGAAGCCGAGGATCAGACCGCCGCTGATCAGCGCCGGCAGCAGCGGGAAGAAGATTTCGGCGAAGTGGGCGATGGCGCGCTCGCTCCAGGTCATGTTCTGGCGCGCCGCGACCTTGGCCTGCTCCTTGTCGGCTTCGTTGAGGCCGGTGGTGGCGATCAACGCCTGATAGTAATCGCCGACCTCCGGGCCAATCACCACCTGGAACTGCCCGGCGTTGGTGAAGCAGCCTTTGACCATCGACAAGGTTTCTATTTCTTTCGGGTTGGCTTTGGCGGGGTCGTTAAGGACGAAACGTAACCGGGTAATGCAATGGCTGACGGTGGCGATGTTATCGCGTCCGCCCACCAGCACAATCAGGCGGTCGATATCCTGTTGCTTAACTTTGCTCATTATAAAGTACCTTTTTTGGGTAAGGCGCAGAGGTGTTGGCTGAGTAATGATCAAAGCTTAGTCATTCCCCTTTTTTAATGGAATGGGAACGTTCCCGGTTTGGGGCGACGATCACAAAACGATAAAAAATGACCCTTTATCCGGCAGGGAGTTTTGCGAGGTGATCGAAACATCCAGCAATATTATCTTGAACAAGCGCATTGGCGGCTATACTGTCACCCTTAACAATCAATAAGTTGATTGAAATTAGCGCGACTCGTTAATCCAATTCGTTATATGAGCGTCGCTACCCCGTACTTTTTCAAGGAAGAATGATGACTTTGACATTGCCCCGAATCCTTATGGTTTTCACCGCGCTGTTGCTGAGCGCCTGTACCAGCCAAAAAAGCAGCCCGGAACGCCATGCCCGGCATGCGATTTATCAACTGGCGCGGGAGGATTTTGCCCCTGAAATGCGCACCCAAATTCCTGACACGGTAAAAGCCTCTATTCCGTTTTTTGACCAGTTCTATCAAATGGGGAAGGCCGATCGGGCCAAGGGATTGACGCGCCAGCAGGCACAGCAGCAGGAAGCCTATTTCCGCAGTCCTGAATTCCTCAGCGATTTGGGGCGGAAGGGGAAATTTATCAATCAGCATTATTCCGTGGATAACCCACAGAAACAACGGCAGATCCTGCTGGATTCCGCCGTGGCTACCTACTGGGATGGCTATGAAGGGCGGCCGTGAGGGGCATAGATAAATGAATAGCATACTAAGAGGCTATTAACGAAAACGCCCAACAGATGAGAATTTGTTGGGCGTTGTTTTAAATTTAACTGTTCAGAAATAGCGGGGAACTAAAGCAGATTGAATTTCTCCAGAATCGCTTTCACTTCCTTCCTTAACCCGGCTTCATCCAGTTCATAATCAACGCGGTCTGAATCCGGATTATAAACTTCAGCAGCCATAAATAATTCTTCACCACAATTCAAAACGTTCTTGTCTTGATCTTTAATGCCGTACAAATTATTTCTTTCAATGCATATATCTTCAGAAAACTGAAGCGCATTAATTTTTGAATTCAAAAAGTCTCTTGCTAATTCGATTACTGCCATCTTGTTCATAAATCACCTGTTTCTAAATAGATTCTGCCATTATCCGCATCGGGATTTATTTTCCATCCTGAGAGGGAAATGCCCAGGAAACTCTCATTTACTGGACGTTGGTGGAATGATCACTAATTCTTAATAATCATGGATGCACTAACTTATTTTCATTGCCTAAATCCGGGCTTGTTATTTTTAGCACGCCATTCTTTTATCTGTTTCACAATTCCCTCTGGCGAGTCATCCTGATCTGGGGGAGGGTAAAAAATAATATCGGTTCCATCTGGATGCTCCGATAAACGGATGAATTCGTGCACGGCTTCATCAGCTTCCTCCTCCGTTGAGTAGTCGGCACTGCATATTTTTTTTGCTAAATCTAAAAATTCTTTCTCTGTATAATCTGAAATCGTTTTTTTATCGGTCATTTTATTTCCCTCCATTTTTTGAATGGATCTCAATATGACGTTTTGGTGTCAATACGCCAAGGTTATCAGCATCATATACTGCACCATCTTGACTTATGGGTTCAACATGGTGAAGTTCATATTTTTCACGACCTCCAACTTTTTCCCTGTTAGGAACGAAAGGAGAATAACCTTTCTTCAGGAAAGACTGGTTTCTTGAATTAAACTGTTTCGACAACATTGGATCATTCCCGACTTCAACCCAAAACGCTTTACGGAAGGCATCAAAACTCCCAAACGTCTTTCCCCGAAGCTTATCTGCAATCTGGCTTGGAATAGGTGCGCCGAGTTCCTTACCGGCATCGTTCAGCCAGCCGTCACCTACTTGTTGTCCCTTACCACTGACCTTCCCCGGCATATCACGCGGACTGCTCAACATCACATAGATAGGTTCAGCACCCGACCCCGTGGCATCCGGCTGCCAGTAGATGAAGTCCTGCAGCTCTTTAAGGTCATCCGCCGGGAAACTGGTGGTAACTATACTATCAGCCTGTTTTACTGTCGTGCCAGTATGCACTGGCGTGACGGGGGTGGGTGAACTGTTTCCTGTATGGGGAGGTGCTGTCGGCCCGACCGGAGCTGGGTTAATCAGGATTGTTCGCGATGGAGTCCCCCCTATCGCCGGAAGCGTAATCCTATCCAGCCCGGTTTTCTCATCACGTGCCGCCTTTAGAACAGGCACGCTCGCGGGTACGCCGCCTATACCCGTTTTAACCAGTCTGACCTGTTGCTGACCATTCTCCATAACTAAAGAGCCACGAACCGGTAAGTCGACAGAGTGCATTTCCGGCGAAATGCTGACTTTGCCGGCAGCAATTAGATTGGCCTGAAAACCAAACATGACAATGTCGCGTCCGTTAAGCTTGTCGCTGCCTTTCCCTGCTTCTGTAGGCCAGAAGCCCATAACTAAAGCGCCAACAGTTGCCCCTGCGGTGCTAAGGGTTGCGGCCTCAGCTAACTCAATGGCTCCTCGCCACACAGCCCCGGCTATCGAGCCGGCTAACTCACTGGTGGTGGTCAGAACGCCTTCGGCAGCAGTTGATAGCTGTAACATCCCAGGGGCACGATTTAGCATCATCGCTCCCGCAGCTGCAAGGAAAGCTTGAGCCGATTTAACCATTTCTGGTGTGTAGACCGGGGTAGGTTTTACTCCGGCTTTGGTCATTAACTCAGCTGTTTTCGCTCTGGCCTCCGCTTCGGCTCTTGCCTTGGCTTCTGCGTTGGCCTTTGCTTCTCTTTCATTTTTTACTTGATTAATAACTACAGTCAGTGAGTGTAATTTTGATAGGACATCTTTAATAACCAACGCTATGTTATCTAATGCTGCGAGCAAGCGCTGTTTAGCATTGAATTCTTCTACTCGAGGCTTTACAGAGTATTCCTCCCAATATCTACGGGATACCGGCTCCAGCATTCTTGTTAACATACTGTCGTAATCAACCGGTGAGACATTAGTAAGACCCAATTTTGGAATTGCATCTTTCAAGGCTTTCTCTGCCGCATTATATTTCTGAAGAGCATTACTTTCGGCCGCTTGAACTTCATTATTGGCGTCTTGTAAGCCTTTAACAGCATCGCGAAGAAGTTTTTCAGTACTTGATACCCTACCATCGGTATTAGTTTGAGTATTAACCACTTCGCGCAAAAAAGAATTCACACGATCAACAATCTGACTTACGGGCTCAACAACACGATCTCTGGCAGAGTTAATTTGGTCGTCAAACATTTTTTGTAACTGAGATAACTGGCCGTAAGGGGTAAATTTAGGAGACTTGTCAGAGATATACTCTACTTTTAAACGATCCTTTAAATAAATAGGGGCTACGTTCGGAGGTAACATAGATACAAACAAACCACCATTTGATGGAGGGGAATCCGGAATTGTATTTTTCGGCGGAGTAGAATTATTAGTAATGGTGATAATAGGGTTACCATTAGCTTCATAAGGCGAGCCATTTTTATAGTATGCTATAGTGGCCATAATAATTTCCTTATTAATTTTATAAGAGATTATTGTATTCCTGGAAATTTAGTGTTCACCAGAGCCTGTTTTTTCCAGCACCGCCAACCGAGACTCCAGCTCAAGCCGGGCTTCGCGTTCTTCTTTAAGCGCTTCGATCAACAGGGCGACTACGCCGTTGATATTAATTCCACGGGCATCTTTCAGAACGCTGCCGTCATTTAATTTCAGTTCGGTGGTGGTGACGGATTGAGGTAATACGTTCTCCACTTCCTGGGCTATTACGCCGGCCTCTGGAACGCCTTGTTTCAGGTAGGTATAACCACTGATTTTCCCCAGCTTCTCCAGCGCGCCCTCAATTTTCACGATCTCCGTTTTCATTCGGGCATCGGAGCTGCTATTCCAGGCACCGTTGGTGTAGGCATTGCCATCATTGCGGAATTCGTACCAACCATTAGCTCCACCGTTGCCAACATGGAGCCCCATAAAGTGGTGATGACCAATGCGCTCATAGTGGTAGGTATTTACAAACAGATCACCGGCTCCCTGTATATGCATGCCATTGGTAATTCGATCCGCATCGTTATTTACATTCTTGTTTCCGGTAGCCCAAATCCAGCCTTCCACATTGCGCTTGACCAGTTGCCCAACCAAAAGCTCGCTGTTGGTTTTCACCTGAATTTCATTCCAGTTTCCCTGCCAATCCCGGTAGGAGAGCAGGCCGTAATCTTCTTTACCGGGGACGACCCGTGACCCCATCATCATCGTGGTGGTGACGTTGCCGCTGGTAAAATCGGTATGTACAGGCGGCGCGCCATACGTCTGCCCGCTGATAAGAGAAGCGGGGCCAGTGGTGACCGCGCCAATGCCCGCGCTATGCGATACCAGCGCACCGCCCGAGACATCCACGCCGTTACGCAGCGACACGCGGCCGGTAGAGAGATTGAAGGAGAAGGGGCGCAGCGTGTTCCACTGCCCGTTCTGCGCCTGGCCGTCAGGGGTAACCAGGGCGGAGAAGTTCAGTCCGTCACTACGCAGGAGCACGCCGGCATTGCCGTTTGCCAGGCGAAAACCGATTTCGGATCTGGAGACAATTTCACCGTCGCTGACAACGCGTTTACGCAATGTGGACAGTGATTTCAGCTCAGTGATATCTTCATTAATGCCGTTAATCACCTGAGCATTTTTCTTTTCTTCAGCCATGATGAATCTTCCTTTTTGACACTCTGTTATTTGATGGCTAACAGCATCCGGTATCCTTCCGCCCATTCTGGCTAATGGCTAATGGCTATCGGTGTTCACGTTCCGTGTGCTGCCAAACCGCTGGAACACACAATAATTACTGTATGTTTAACCAGTATTTTGTTGCTGTAGGCGACAGAGGTCAATCAGGAATGGCTATCCGTTGTTGTGTGGCGACTGGTACAAAATGGTGATGAACTTATGCCCACCTGATGTGGGCAAGAACCGAAGATGGCGAATAGGGGGATTGTTGGGGGCAAACCCCGCCGTCAGGCGAGTTGGCTGGGCACGATGATTTGGCGGATGCCCTGTTCGCCGCTGAGCTGGCCCAGCAGCTGTTGGGCGGCCTGTAGCCCGGCGCTGCCGTAGCCCAGTTCGACCGAAAACGTCTCGGGGAACAGGAAGTTAAGCAGAGGCGTATTACCGATGCCGCAGACTTGCAGCGGGGCGATGTGCTGTTGTTGCAGGTATTTGATGGCGCCGAGGGCGATGGTGTCGGAGGCGCACACCAGTGCGGTGGTCTGCGGGCCAATCACCTCGGCGGCCAGTTGAAAACCGCTCTGGTAGCTCAGTTCGCCCAGGGCGACGCTCGGGGTAATCCGCTGCTGGCGGCAGGCGTCGAGATAAGCCTGATGGCGGCGCAGGCCGGTGGTGGCATCGGCAAGTTGCACCCCCAGATAGCTGATATGCCGGTGGCCCTGCTGTTGCAGGCGTTCCATCAGCAGCCGGACTGCGCCATCGTCGTCGTAGCAAACCGATGAAAAACCTTCGTATTCGCGCGCCAGCACCACCATTTTTTCCTGCCAGGGGCTGAGCATGGCCGCCGTCAGGCCGGTGAAACCGAACAGGATCACCCCGTCGACGTTGCGCTGTTGCAGTACATGAAGATGCTCTTTCACCAGGCGGGTTTCAAACTGGCTTTCCATCACGATCGGGTCGTAACCCTGCTGATACAGCAGCGGCAACATGGTACGCACCGCCTGGTTTTCCGACGGCGAATCGAGGCGGGAAACGATAATCCCCACCACTTTGTCGCTCTGCCCGCGCATGGCGCGCGCCGATTTGGACGGCGTAAACCCCTGCTGGCGGATCACCGCTTCTACCCGTTCACGGGTTTGCGGGCTCACGCTGCCTTCGTTGTTCAATACGCGCGATACGGTGGATTTCCCCACGCCGCTCAGGCGGGCGATGTCCTTGATGGTCAGCCGGTTTTGCATGGTTTACTTATTGTTTAGGTTAAAAGGCGTAATCTGGCGGCCTACGATGAATGCCCGTCAGCATAGCCTATTTTCCCGTACGGATCTTGGCGCAATGCGGGGATCTTCGTACTGCGCTGAACGGCCGCTCTTGTCGTTCGATCTTTTTATTTACCGGAGGTTAATACCCGTATGGATCCCGATCCGACCCCAATAGACACCCATTCGGTCCCCCGGTAAAACCTCTCCGCTTTGCGCTGCTGTTTTACCGGTGAAATAAACGGTAACCGGTCGCGCGCGCTCTGTCGTTCGCTCCTGCTGCTTTTAAAAAATACAAGAATCTGCCCCGGCAGAGGCTTTTTGGCGTGTCCGAAAGCTTTGCCCGGGCGCGATTGTGCGTTTACCCGCCGCCGTGAGGCTGCGGGTGACGAGGTGCGAATAATGAAACTTAAAAATATCCCCCGTCAGCTGCTGGGTATGCTCAGCCGCAATTTGCCGCGCCGCCTGATTCGGCGCGATCCCCTGCTGGACGGTGTCAGCGGCGCGGCGCATGAACTGCCCGCCGGCCTGGCCCAGCAGCGGCTGGAATGCGCCGCCGCCGATGCGACCCAGCTTTACGAGCGTTTCCACAGCCACCCGGAAGGCATTACCGTCCATGAGGCGGAACAACTGCGCCAGCGCTTTGGCGCCAACGTGATTGAGAACCAGCAGGCGGAGTCCTGGTGGCGCCATTTGTGGCACTGCTATCGCAACCCGTTCAATCTGCTGCTGACGGTGCTGGGGCTTATCTCCTACGCCACTGAAGACCTGACCGGCGCGCTGGTGATCGGCCTGATGGTGCTGATCTCCACGCTGCTGCATTTCATTCAGGAAGCGCGTTCCAACAAGGCGGCGGATGCGCTGAAAGCGATGGTCAGCAATACCGCCACGGTCATTCGCAGCGACGCCTTGACCGGCAAAAGCGAACACCTTGAATTGCCGATTGCCCAGTTGGTGCCGGGCGATGTCATCAAGCTGGCGGCGGGGGACATGATCCCGGCGGATCTGCGCGTGCTGTCGGCCAAGGATCTGTTTATCAGCCAGGCGGCGCTGACCGGCGAATCTCTGCCGGTGGAAAAGATCGCCGAACCGCACGGGGTGGCGGAGGATCCGCTGGAGTGCCGGAACCTGTGCTTTATGGGCACCAACGTGGTGAGCGGCACCGCGCTGGCGATGGTGATCGGCACCGGCGGCGACACCTACTTCGGCCAGTTGGCGCAGCGCGTCACCAGCCAGGATGAACAACCGAACGCCTTCCAGAGCGGCATCAGCAAGGTCAGTTGGCTGCTGATCCGCTTTATGCTGGTGATGACGCCGATCGTGCTGCTGATCAACGGCTATACCAAGGGCGACTGGTGGGAAGCGGCGCTGTTCGCGCTGTCGGTGGCGGTGGGGCTGACACCGGAAATGCTGCCGATGATCGTGACCACCACCCTGGCCAGAGGGGCGGTGAAGCTGTCGCAACAGAAGGTGATCGTCAAACGCCTGGACGCGATCCAGAACTTTGGCGCCATGGACATTCTGTGCACCGACAAAACCGGCACCCTGACCCAGGATAAAATCGTACTGGAACGCCACACCGACGTGTTCGGTGTCAACAGCGACCGGGTGCTGCGTTACGCCTGGCTGAACAGCTTCTACCAGACCGGGCTGAAAAACCTGCTCGATGTGGCGGTGCTGAGCTGCGCGGAGCAGAACCAGCAGCCGGATGCGCTGCAGCATTACCGCAAGGTGGATGAGATCCCGTTTGATTTTGAACGCCGCCGCATGTCGGTGGTGGTCGCCAAAGACGCGCAATATCACGAGCTGATCTGCAAGGGCGCGCTGGAGGAAATGCTGGCGATTTGCAGCCACGTGCGTCAGGAAGATGACGTTCACCCGCTCAGCGATGCGCTGCTGGCGCGCATTCGGCGCATTACCGACGATCTCAACCAGCAGGGGCTGCGGGTGGTGGCGGTGGCCAACAAGATCCTGCCGGCGCAGGCGCATGAATACGGCGTGGCCGACGAATCCGATCTGATCCTCGAAGGCTACGTGGCCTTCCTCGATCCGCCAAAGGAGAGCACCGCACCGGCGCTGGCGGCACTGAAGAAAAACGGCGTGACGGTGAAGATCCTCACCGGCGATAACGAGCTGGTGGCGGGCAAGGTCTGCAAAGACGTCGGGCTGGCGGCAGATCACGTGCTGTGCGGCAGTGAAATCGAACGGATGACGGACGAACAACTGGCGCAGGCGGCCGCGCGCACCACGGTGTTCGCCAAACTGACGCCGATGCACAAGGAGCGCATCGTCAAGCTGTTGCGTCAGCAGGGGCACGTGGTCGGCTTTATGGGCGACGGCATCAACGACGCTCCGGCGCTGCGTGCGGCGGATATCGGCATTTCCGTCGATTCGGCGGTGGATATCGCCAAGGAGGCGGCGGACATCATCCTGTTGGAAAAAAGCCTGATGGTGCTGGAGGAGGGGGTGATCGAGGGGCGCCGCACCTTTGCCAACATGCTGAAGTACATCAAGATGACCGCCAGCTCCAACTTCGGCAACGTGTTCAGCGTGCTGATCGCCAGCGCTTTCCTGCCGTTCCTGCCGATGCTGCCGCTGCATCTGCTGATCCAGAACCTGATGTACGACATTTCTCAGATCGCCATTCCGTTCGACAACGTCGACGACGATCAAATTACCCAACCGCAGCGCTGGAACTCCAGCGATCTGGGGCGGTTTATGGTGTTCTTTGGGCCGATAAGCTCGATCTTTGACGTGCTGACCTTCTGCCTGATGTGGTGGGTATTCAAGGCCAATACGCCGGAAATGCAGACGCTGTTCCAGTCCGGCTGGTTCGTGGAAGGGCTGCTGTCGCAAACGCTGATTGTGCATATGATCCGCACGCGCAAAATTCCGTTTATCCAGAGCCGCCCTTCATGGCCGCTGTGCATCATGACGTTGGCGGTGATCGCCACCGGTATCGGCCTGACCTTCTCGCCGTTGGCAGGCTTCCTGCAACTGCAGGCGCTGCCGCTCGGTTATTTCCCGTGGCTGGTGCTGATCCTGGCCGGTTATATGGTGCTGACCCAGTGCGTGAAAGGCTGGTTCGTGCGCCGCTACGGCTGGCAGTAATCTCCCAAGCCCTCTCTGCACGGCGGGAGAGGGCATCTGTGATCCACCCCGGCTTTTCATCTTTGCGGTTGGACATCTGAACCATGCTCAGTCTTTATTGATAGCTTCGCTGTTTTCCCCTTCATTTTTCAAACTACCGCGTTGTTGGCTGCACGTCCTTACCCCAGCGCTTTGCCGCCTGGCGGTAATTTGAAATTCATTGGGGAGCTATTGATTTTTTTCCTTCGAGGAATTTCTGATGCATAGACCGCTCCGTTATACGCTACTGGCTTCATCGTTATTGCTTTCCCTCGGCGCCTTGGCGCAACCGGCCGGCTCGCTGCCGCTGATGCCCTGGCCGCAGCAGGTCGAACTGACGCAGCCGGCGGGCAGGCTGGTGCTGGATCACCGCCTGACGCTTAACGTGCAGGGCGACGATCTGGCAGAGGCTGCGCTGCGCTGGCGGCAACGCATCGAACTGCAGACCGGCTGGACGCTGGCGCCGCAAACCGCAAAAGCCGAGGGTGCGGCGATTCAGGTGAATATCAAAGACAAAGTGGCCGCTCAGCCGCTGCCCGGCAGCGATGAAAGCTACAAGCTGGCGGTGACGCCGCAAGGCGCCACGCTGACCGCCAATACTCGCTTCGGTGCGCTGCGCGGCATGGAAACCCTGCTGCAACTGGTGCAGACCGACGGCCAAAACACCTTCTTGCCGCTGGTGACGATTACCGACGTGCCGCGTTTCCCGTGGCGCGGTGTGCTGCTGGATTCGGCGCGCCATTTCTTGCCGCTGCCTGACATCCTGCGCCAGCTCGACGGCATGGCGGCGGCCAAACTCAATGTCTTCCATTGGCATCTGACCGACGACCAAGGCTGGCGCTTTGCCTCTGAGCGCTACCCCAAATTGCAACAACTGGCCAGCGACGGCCAGTTCTATAGCCGCGAACAGATGCAGCAGGTGGTGGCCTACGCCACGGCGCGCGGCATCCGGGTGGTGCCGGAAATCGATCTGCCGGGCCATGCCTCCAGTATCGCCGTGGCTTACCCGGAATTAATGAGCGCGCCGGGGCCGTATCCGATGGCGCGCGAGTGGGGCGTGCACAAGCCGACGCTCGATCCGACCCGCGACGAGGTTTATCAGTTCGTTGACGCGATCATCGGCGAATTGGCCGCGATTTTCCCCGATCCCTATCTGCATATCGGCGGTGATGAAGTCGACGCCAGCCAGTGGAAGGCATCGGCCTCCATTCAGGCGTTTATGCAAAAAAATCAGCTGGCGGATACCCATGCGCTGCAAGCCTATTTCAACCAGAAGCTGGAAAAAATCCTCGAACAGCACCAGCGGCGCATGGTCGGCTGGGATGAGATTTATCATCCGTCGTTGCCGCGCACCATCGTCATCCAGTCCTGGCAGGGGCCGGATTCGCTTGGCGCCAGTGCGCAGGACGGCTACCAGGGCATTTTGTCCACCGGTTTCTACCTCGACCAACCGCAGAGCACCGCCTATCACTACCGCAACGAAATTTTACCCCAGCCGCTGGGGGTAGATACCGAGGTACAGCCCGCTGAGCAGGCGCAGAGTTGGCAGTTCAGCATGCCGCGCCTGAAGGGCAGCGCAGTAGCAGGCAGTTTTACGTTGATCGAAGGCAAGCAGGGCTGGCGTGGTTTTATCGACTTCAACGGCAAATCCCGCCGTGCGTTGCACGATATCGTCTGGCTTTCGCCGCAGCAGGTGACCTTCCGCCTCGACAGCTGGATGGGCGAGACGCGCCCGGTATTCAGGCTGCAACAGGGCCAACTGAGCGGCTATACGCTGATCGGCAACGTGCGCTACCCAACCAGCGGCAGCAGGCTGGCGGCGATCCCGGCGGGCAAAATGCCGGTGGTGCCGGAGGCGAAGCAGCAGGCCAATATTCTCGGCGGCGAGGCGGCGCTGTGGGCGGAAAACGTCCGTGCGCCGATCCTGGATCTCAAATTGTGGCCGCGGACCTTTGCGGTGGCGGAGCGGCTGTGGTCGGCGCAGGACGTGACCGATGAAAACAACATGTACCAACGGTTGGCGGCGGTGGATGCCTGGTCAGTGGTGTCGGTGGGTTTGCAGCAGCATGCCGAAACCGCCCGCGAATTCACCCGGCTGGCGAACAGCGTGGAGATCTTGCCGCTGCAAATTCTGGCCGAGGCGGTGGAGCCGGGGCAGTACTACACCCGCCAACACCTGAAATTCAAGGCCGGCAACTACCATCAGTTCGAAGCTTTGAACCGTTTTGCCGACGCGCTGCCGCCGGAAAGCAACGCGGTGCGCAACATGCAGAGACAGGTTGAGGCGCTGCTGAAGGACAAAAACGATCGCGCAGCGGCGCAGGCGATCCGCGAGCGTTTGCAGCGCTGGCAATTGAACACCGCCGCGGTGAAAACGACTATCGCCGGTAACCGGGTATTGCAGGATTTGGCACCGGTGGCGCAGGACGTCGGTACGCTGTCTACGCTGGGGTTGATGCTGTTGGAGCGCTATCAGCAGGGTAAGCCGTTGAGTAAAACCGAAGCCGGGCAGATACAACAGCAATTGGATGCCGCAGCGCAGGTGCGTGACGAAGTGGTGATTGCGGCGGTCTACCCGCTGGAAACGCTATTGCATGCCAGCGCTGTCGAGTGAGGTAAGTCAGCGGGCATAGGGGCTCAGCGTGCTGAGCCCTCAACAACTTACAGCTGCAACGGCGGCAGCTGTTTGAAAATGCTGACCAGCCCTTCGCCCCAGCCTTTGCGAATGGCGCTGAAGTGCGGGTGATCTTCGGTAATGCGGTACTGCTGTTGGCTGCTGAAACTGTCGCGCGGGTAGATCATCACGTCGAGCGGCAGGCCGACCGACAGGTTGCTGCGCAGCGTGGAGTCGAGCGAAATCAGCGCGCACTGCATTGCCTGCTCCAGCGGGGTATCGTAATTCAGCACCCGATCGATAATCGGTTTGCCGTATTTGCTTTCGCCAATCTGGAAATAGGGCGTATCCCGGGTGGCTTCGATAAAGTTGCCCTGCGGGTAGATATGGAACAGCCGCATCTCTTCGCCGTCAATCTGGCCGCCGAGCAGCAAGCTGCAACTGAAATCGGTGGTGCTGCCGCTCTGCTGGGCTTCGCTGTCGCGCTGGATCACTTCGCGCACCGTTTCGCCCACCAGCGTGGCGGCTTCATACAGGTTGGGCACGTTGAGCAGGTTGGGGCGATCGGCATCCTTGCTGCGGCGCAGCAGCAGGCTGATGATGCTCTGGGTGGTCGCCAGGTTACCGGCGCTTTGCAGCACCAGCGTGCGCTCACCGTCCTGCTGGAACACGTGCAGCTTGCGGAAGGTGGAGATATGGTCCACCCCGGCATTGGTGCGGGAGTCGGAAGCAAACACCAGCCCGGATGACAAGCGCATGGCCACACAATAGGTCATACCAAAATCCTTCAAACGCGAAATAACACCGTGCCCGATGACGGCACGCCGGAAAAACCCAGCGTGCCGCAAACCGCGGCGTTCGGCAAGGGGATGTTATTGCCCCTGCGCCTGGCCGGCCGGCATCATCTGCACCGCCGCCACGGCCTGCATATCCTCGCTGCCGCCGCCGAGCCTGATGCCGCGCACCGGGCAGGCATCCAGGTAATCGATCCCCACCGCCAGCTTAAGGTGCTGATTCGGCAGGCGGGTGTTGTTGGTGACGTCGAAGCTGTGCCAGCGCTCGTCCACCCAGGCCTCTGCCCAGGCGTGGGTGGCGACGTGGGTGGAATCTTCGCTGTAAAGGTAGCCGCTGACGTAGCGCGCCGGAATGTTCAGGCTGCGGCAGCAGGCCAGAAAGACATGGGTATGATCCTGGCAGACGCCGTTGCCGGAAGCGAACGCCTGGGCGGCGCTGTCGGTCACCTCGGTGGCGCCCGGCGTGTACGGCATTTTCAGCAACAGATCGCCCATCAGTTTTTCCAGCCCGGCAAGCAGCGTTTCCGGTTGGTAATAGCGCAGCGCGAAGGCCTGGATGGCGCTGTCGGGCTGGGTCAGCGGGCTGCTTCGCAGGAACACCAGCGGCGAGAGATGCCCCATCGCCGGGTCTTCTACGCCGTCTTCAATCTCCACCACGCCGTGGGCCTGAATGGTGATCGCCTGATGCGGGTGATCCAGCGTCAGCACGTGCAGCACATTGCCGAAGGCGTCGGTGGTGCACACCGCGTCTTCCGGCAGCGTTAACTGCCAGGAGATGATGCGCTGGTGCTGCGAATCCTGCGGCGTCAAACGCAGATACTGAGTGCTGCGCTTCACCTGCTGGGCGTAGGTGTAATGGGTATTGTGCTCAATATTCAGTTTCATTGCGCCTCCAGATAAGTGTGATGGATGCTTTCCGCGATGCCGTTGATCTGCTCGAGGAATAAGCCCAGCCAGTCGCTCAGCCCCACCTTGTTCAGATCCTTCATGCTGCTGAAACGCAGCGCGGCGTGCAGCGTGTGCGCCAGCCGGCGCGGCTCATTGGCGCTGTTGCCGCCAATCTGCTCCAACTGTTGCACCATGTCGCCGACGCAGGCCAGCAGGGAGCGCGGGATTTCATTACGCAGGATCATCAGTTCGGCAATGGTCTCCCGGCTGAGCTGCTGCTTGTAGATGCTGTGATAGGCTTCGCGCGCGCTGACCGCCCGCAGCAAGGTGTCCATACGGTAATACTCGCGCACCGGATCGCTGTCGTTATCCAGCAACTCGTTTTTCACTCCGAGCAGGCGTGCGGTGCCGTCTGCCCGCTCCAGCAGGGTGCCGAGGCGGATAAAGCACATCGCGTCGCTGCGCAGCAGGGTGCCGAACATCGCGCCGCGGAACAGGTGCGATCGCTCCTTGACCCAGTCGAAGAAGCCGTCGGCGCCCACCGAACCTATGCCCTGTCGGCGGATCAGCTTCATTTCGATCCAGGTGGCGTTAATGCATTCCCAGACCTCGGAAGACAGACTGCCGCGCACCGCATGGGCGTTGTTCCAGCCCATTTGCAGGCAACTGTAGATGCTGCTGTGGTTACGGCTGTCGAGCGCAAAAAAGCTCACCAGATTGGCCATCGTCAGGTCGGGATAGGCGGCGGCGTACAGTTGCCCGGTGCCGGTCAGGTTGAGCGGCACCTGCAGATCATGATCCTCGCTGTCGCGGATCGGCATCATCGACAGTTTGTTGGTCACGTCGAGCACCCGGGCGATGCTTTCTGCCCGCTCCAGATAGCGGGCCATCCAATAGAGTTCACTGGCAGTTCGGCTCAGCATGCGTCATCCTCCAACACCCAGGTATCCTTGGTTCCCCCGCCCTGTGACGAGTTGACCACCAGTGAGCCTTGCGCCAGCGCTACGCGCGTCAGGCCGCCGGGCACAAGGCGAATTTCCGCGCCGCTCAGGGCGAACGGCCGCAGGTCGATATGACGCGGCGCCAGGCCGTCGTTGACGAAGGTCGGGCAGGTCGACAGCGCCAGCGTGTTCTGCGCAATGTAGTTGTGCGGTTTAGCCAGCAGCAGGGTGCGGAAGTGGGCGATTTCGTCCTTGGTCGCCGCCGGCCCGATCAGCATGCCGTAACCGCCGGCGCCGTGAACCTCTTTCACCACCATCTGCTCCAGGTTCGCCAGCACGTACGACAGCTCATTCTTGTGGCGGCACTGCCAGGTGGGCACGTTGTTGAGGATCGGCTCTTCCTGCAGGTAGAAGCGCACCATGTCCGGCACGTACGGGTAGATCGACTTGTCGTCGGCCACGCCGGTCCCTATGGCGTTCGCCAGCACCACGTTGCCGGCGCGGTAGACGGAAAGCAGCCCCGGCACGCCGAGCATCGAGTCCGGGCGGAACGCCAGCGGATCGAGGAAGGCATCGTCCACCCGGCGGTAGATCACATCCACCTTGCACGGCCCGGCGGTGGTGCGCATAAACACCGCGCCGTCCTTGACGAACAGATCGGCGCTTTCAACCAGCTCCACGCCCATCTGCTGCGCCAGGAAGCTGTGTTCGAAATAGGCGCTGTTGAAACGGCCCGGCGTCAGCACCACCACGGTAGGATCGTTGATCGGCGAGCTTTCGCGCAGGGTTTGCAGCAGGTGCGACGGGTAGCGCTCCACCGGGGCGATGCGCTGCTGGGCGAACAGCTCCGGGTACAGGCGCATCATCATCTTGCGGTTTTCCAGCATGTAGGACACGCCGGACGGGGTGCGAAGATTATCCTCCAGCACGTAATACTGGCCGTCGCCGTTGCGCACCATATCCACGCCGACGATATGCGCGTAAATATTGCGGTGCAGATCGACCCCCTGCATGCAGGGCTGATACTGATCGTTAGCCAGCACCTGTTCCGCCGGAATAATCCCGGCTTTCAGAATATGTTGTTGATGATAGATATCGTGCAGAAAGGCGTTGAGCGCCTGTACGCGTTGGCGAATGCCACGATCGAGCATCGCCCATTCGCTTGCGGGGATGATGCGCGGCACGCTGTCGAACGGGATCAGCCGTTCGGCGCCGTCATCCTCGCCGTAAACGTTAAAGGTAATGCCCACCCGGTGGAACAGCAGCGCAGCCTCTTCTCTTTTGCGTTGAATGGCCTTTTGGTCGGCCTGTTGCAGCCAATGCCAGTAAGCTTCGTAGTGGCCCCGGTGTTTACCCTCAGCCAGAAGCATCTCATCAAAAAACGGTGAAGCGGACAGGTCGATATTTAGCATCGTCACCTCGTTGACATTGCAGGCTGTAACAGGATCGAGCATAAAATGTGCCAAAATGTGAAAGGGGCGAAAAACGGCGTAAAAAGCAGGAAAAAGGCAGGGGAAAGCGCGATTTGGGTGCAGGCGCGGCGAGCGTTGCCTTAAAATGGGGCGAAAATGTAGTGCATTGGGGTAGCGATGATCCTTGATAGCGCACCCTAACGGATCGTTGCTTCAGATGGGACAAATAAAAACGGCCAGCCGATGGCTGACCGTTGGGCGCGGGGTCGTGGAATTAACGACGGACGGCGATGGCTTCGATCTCGATTTTCACGTCTTTCGGCAGACGGGCCACTTCGACGCAGGAACGGGCCGGGAACGGCGCGTTGTGCTCGGTGAAGAAGCTTTCGTAAGCGGCGTTGACGGTGGCGAAATCGTTCAGATCTTTCACGAAGACCGTGGTTTTCACGATGTCGGCGACTTTCAGGCCGGCGGCTTCAACGATCGCCTTAACGTTTTCCAGCGACTGGCGAGCCTGCGCGGAAACGTCGTCGGCCACAGCGCCGGTTTTCGGATCCACCGGGATCTGGCCGGAAGTGATGATCATGCTGCCCAGATCAACGCCCTGCACGTAAGGACCAATGGCTGCCGGGGCGAGTTCAGTGCTGATGTTACGTGACATTTTTTCTCCTAAATTTACCCTTCGTCTTTCAAACCGCAGCGTTGTTGGCTGCGTGTGCTTACCCCAGTCACTGACTTGAGTCAGCTCCTGGGGATGCCCACACTTGCCGCCTAGCTGCGATTCGAAATCCATTGGGTAATGATCCCCTTCGTCTTTCAAACCGCAGCGTTGTTGGCTGCGTGTGCTTACCCCAGTCACTGACTTGAGTCAGCTCCTGGGGATGCCCACACTTGCCGCCTGGCTGCGATTCGAAATCCATTGGGTAATGATCCCCTTCGTCTTTCAAACCGCAGCGTTGTTGGCTGCGTGTGCTTACCCCAGTCACTGACTTGAGTCAGCTCCTGGGAACTCTCGCACTTGTGGCTCGAAATCCATTGGGTAGCAACGTGGGTAGTTTCTTCAGAGACTCATTATAGGGAGCGGCGAGCAGATTAACAGCGCCACTCCCGGTAAATCGGCATATTTCAATCTGCCTGTAATACCACCTGATGTTCGAACTCTTTCTCGCAGTAGCGGCACTTCAGATGCACTTCGCCGTCGCGGGATTTCACGCCAAAGCTGGACGCTACCGGCTCGCTGCGGCTGATGCAGTTGCCGTTCGGGCAGGTCAGCACGCCGTCGATATGGTCCGGCAGGCTGAGGGTCAGCTTGCGCACCACTTCGTAGTTGTCGATGCGGTTCACCGTGGCTTTCGGCGCGTACATCGCCAGCTGGTTGGCCTGCTGCTCGGTCAGGAAAGTGTTCTCGATTTTGATCAGGTCTTTGCGGCCCAGCTCGTTGGAGGGCAGGTTCAGGCCGATGGTGATGCGCTGGTCGGTGGCGGTCAATTTGAACAGCGTCAGCAGTTTAAAGCCCACCTGCGCCGGAATATGGTCAATCACCGTACCGCACTTGATCGCTTCAACCTGCAGTTTGTTATCCTGAGTCATGATGGTTCCCCCTTAAAGATCCAAATCTGCGTTTAATACCAGCGCCAGCAGCGCCTGGCGGGCGAAGATGCCGTTGCCTGCCTGCTGGAAGTAATAGGCGTACGGCGTGGTATCCACGTCGGTGGTGATCTCGTCGATGCGCGGCAGTGGGTGCAGCACTTTGAGATTGGCGCGCGCGCCGGCCAGATCCGCCGCGCGCAGGACGAACTGCGCCTTCACGTTGGCGTATTCCGAAGGATCCAGACGCTCTTTCTGCACCCGGGTCATATAGAGAATATCCAGTTCCGGCACCACTTCTTCAATGCTGGCGTGCAGGCTGTACTCGATGCCTTTCTCTTCGAGCATTTTCAGGATGTAAGCCGGCATCGCCAGTGCATCCGGGGCGATAAAGTAGAAGCGGTTGCCTTCGAACTTGGCCAGCGCCTGCGCCAGCGAGTGTACGGTGCGGCCGTATTTCAGGTCGCCGACCATGGCGATATTGATGTTGTTCAGGCGGCCCTGGGTTTCCTGGATGGTGAACAGGTCGAGCAGCGTTTGGGTCGGGTGCTGGTTGGCGCCGTCGCCTGCGTTGAGCACCGGGATGCCGCCGGAAAACTCCGTCGCCAGCCGCGCGGCGCCTTCCTGCGGGTGACGCATCACGATGGCGTCTACGTAGGTGCCGATGACCGAGATGGTGTCGGCCAGCGTTTCGCCTTTCTTGCCCAGCGACGTATTGCTGCCGTCGGCAAAGCCGACCACCGAGGCGCCGAGGCGGTGCATCGAGGTTTCGAACGACAGGCGGGTGCGGGTCGAGGCTTCGAAGAAGCAGCTGGCGATCACCTTGTGCTTGAGCAACTCGGGTTGTGGGGTGGCTTTCAGGCTGGCGGCGGTGCGCAGCACCAGCTCCAGATCCTCGCGGCTGAGATCGTTAATAGAGATGATATGTTTGTGATACAGCGGGTTGGCCATTTTTCACTCTCCTCGACGTATGCCCGTGGCGCGGGAATGCCCGTCATCTTTCGAACCGCAGCGGCGTTGGCTTCACTCTGTCACCCCAGTCACTCAGTTGGCTAAGTTCCTGGGGAGCCCATCGGTTGCCGCCTGGCTGCGCCCCGAAATCTCTTGGGCATAATTTTTAAGGCAAAAAAAAGCCCCTCAACGAGGGGCCTGAAACGATCGGTTTGGCAACAGGAGAAACAACGGCAGCTGGCCGCCGATTGGCAGTCGGTTTTGTCGGTTGCGGCTAACAAAACACGTGGCGTTTTTCATGCTTTCTCCTGGCAAATTGTCGCGCATTATACTCGCGCTTTTCGCCACTGCAAGCGCTAAAACACCGATTTTTGCCGCTTCGCAATCGATTGGCCGGCGATGGCCGCTTGCCGGTTATTTGCTGACGCGATCGTAGTAGACCATGTCGGCGTTCAGACCCTGTTGGTAGCCTTTGACGTTATCGCGCAGCACCACTTCGGTTTTGGCCTGATCGATAAAGACATAGGGCGAACTGCGTTGCAGCTCCTGTTGCATGGCGGTGTACAGCGCGGTGCGTTTGGCCGGATTGGCTTCGGCTACCGCGGCCAGCGTCTGCTTGCTGAGCTGCGGGATCTGCCAGCCGTTGAGGCCCGCTACCGTGCTGGCCTTGCCGTCGTTATAGGCGAAGGCGCTGGCGTTGGAGTGTGCGTCAAAGTAGTCCGGGATCCACAGACGGATCGCCGCCTGGTGCTGTTTGGCGCGTACCCGCGAATAGACCTGGCTGCCGGCGGCCGGCAACAGGTCCAGCTTCACGCCACCCTGGGCAAAACTGGCCTGCAACGCCTGGGCGATGGTGATAAACGGCGGCTTGTTCTCCACGTCCAGCGTCAGGGCGGCGTTGGTGATGCCGGCCTTGGCCAGGATCGCCTTGGCTTTGGCCGGATCGAAGCTGAACGGGTTGTCTTTCAGCGCGCCCGGCAGCCCGACCGGCAGGAAGCTCTGATGCACAAAATATTGGCCTTTCAGCAGATCCTTGGTGATGCCCTGATAATCGATCAGATAGCGCGCCGCCTCCCAGAAGGCCGGGTTTTTCAGCAGCGGATTGGCGGCGTTGCCGGCGTTGAACACTAAATAGTTCTGCTCGGCGGACGGGATTTCCAACACCTTCACGCCCGGTTGATTTTTTAACGCCAGGGTCTGGTCCGGGCCAAGCTCACGCGCCACATCGGCGTCGCCCTGCTGGATCAACAGGCGGCGGGTGGCCGGGTCCGGCACGCTTTTAATGATGACGCTGTGCAGCAAGGGCTTGCTGCCCGGCGAAGTCGGGTTGGCGTCCAGCACGATCGCCTGATGCGGCTGGTAGACGCGCATTTTGAACGGCCCGCTGCCGGCGGAGTGCATTTTCAGCCAGGCGTTGCCGTAATCGCCGTCTTTGGCGTTCGGCTGCACCGCCTTGCTATCGACGATCGAGGCAATGGGCGTGGAGAGAATGTTCAGCGCCACCGCCGGGCTCACGTCTGCGGTCCAGCTCAGTTGCAGGCTGTGTTCGTCGATTTTCTTCAGTTGCGCGTCGATGTTGTCCGGCTGCCAGCCGAGCACGTTGAGGATAAACGCCGGCGATTTATTCATTTTCACTGCGCGGCTGTAGGAGAAGATCACGTCGTCGGCGGTCAGCGGGTTGCCGGAGGCGAACGCCGCCTGCGGGCGCAGCCTGATCGTCAGGGTTTTTGTCGCCGCATCGCCCTGCCAGCTTTCCGCCAGCACCGGCACCACTTTCGCCGGATCATCGCGATCCGCCTGCACCAGCCGCTGATACAGGCTGGGCACGGTCTGGATGCTGGACAGTTCGTTGGCTTCCGCCGGATCCAGGCTGACGATATCGTCCAGCGATTGCACCACCACCAGCGTGTTGGGCGGGGTAGCGGCGAGCGCAGAGGCGGACAGGGCGGCAAGCATTAACAGCGGCAGGACGTTGGCTTTCATTGGTGTGTATCCCCTGAGGGCGCCACGCATGGCGCTGAGAAGTGTTTGTTATCGTTGGTTTTCGCACCACGGTAGAACCTTTGCCCAAGGCTGGCAAAGGTCAATCGGCTATTTGATATGACAAGAATATATTAGGCGTTCTGGCGGGGGGTGCCAGAGCGGGGAAGGGGTTGGGGCGCACGAGCCGGCAGGCCTGCGCGCCCCATTGCCTGTGCGTGACGCGCCCCGGCAATATACTTTAAATCGTTTCGCTCAGCGTGGCGACCATCACCGCCTTGATGGTGTGCAGGCGGTTTTCGGCCTGATCGAACACCACGCTGTGCGCGGATTCGAACACTTCATCGGTGACTTCCATGCCGCCCTGCAACCCGTATTGTTCCGCCATCTGTTTGCCGAGGGTGGTTTGGTCGTCGTGAAACGCCGGCAGGCAATGCAGGAATTTGACGTTCGGGTTACCGGTCAGTTTCACCATCGCCATATTGACCTGATAGGGTTTCAGCAGCGCGATCCGCTCCTGCCAGGTTTCTTTCGGTTCGCCCATCGACACCCACACGTCGGTGTACAGGAAATCCGCGTCTTTCACCCCTTCGGCAATGTCTTCGGTCAGGGTAATCTTGGCGCCGGTCTGTTGCGCCAGCGCCTGACACTCGGCCACCAGCTCCGGCTGCGGCCAACAGGCTTTCGGCGCCACCAGGCGCAGATCCATGCCCGCCAGCGCGGCGGCTTCCAGCAAGGTGTTGCCCATGTTGTTGCGCGTGTCGCCGAGGTAAGCGAATTTCACCTCGCTCAAGGGTTTGCCCGGCAGGTGTTCCTGCACGGTGAGCAGGTCCGCCAGCAGCTGGGTTGGGTGGAATTCATTGGTCAGCCCGTTCCACACCGGCACGCCGGCATGGGTGGCCAGGGTTTC
This sequence comes from Serratia plymuthica, assembly GCF_018336935.1. NCBI lineage: Bacteria > Pseudomonadati > Pseudomonadota > Gammaproteobacteria > Enterobacterales > Yersiniaceae > Serratia > Serratia plymuthica. The sequence goes on from NZ_CP068771.1 coordinate 306,264, forward strand.
CACCAGATGCTGGCCGTAACCGCGGTATTGAATACCGTCGTACATCCGGCCCAGCACGCGGGCGGTGTCTTTCATCGATTCTTTATGGCCGATCTGGCTGCCGCTTGGGCCGAGATAGGTGACCTGGGCGCCCTGATCGAAAGCGGCAACTTCGAAAGAGCAACGGGTGCGTGTCGAGTCTTTTTCGAAGATGAGCGCAATGTTCTTGCCCTGCAGACGCCGCGTTTCCTTACCCTGCTTTTTGGCCTGCTTCAGTTCGGCCGAAAGCCGCAGCAGCGCCAGCAGCTCTGTCGGCGTGAAATCCATTAACCTCAGAAAGTGACGTTTGTAGAACGGGTTCATCGTACTCATTTCCGCATGTCCTGATCGTTTTAATTGAATTAAAATTCACTTTATATGTATGAATATTCAATTTCAACCCCACGGAAGAAATCTTTCACGTTTATCGTGGCAGCTATGGCGGCGGTGTGTGAAAATAGAAGGAATACAGGCCATTTGACTTGAGGATATAGGCATGGCAAACCGCGAACAGCTGGAAGAACAACGTGAAGAGACCCGCCTGATCATCGAAGAACTGCTGGAAGACGGCAGCGATCCGGATGCGCTCTACACCATCGAACACCACCTCTCTGCCGAAAAGTTTGAAGTGCTGGAGCAGGCCGCTGTCGAAGCCTTCAAGCTGGGCTACGAAGTGACCGACGCCGAAGAGCTGGAAGTGGAAGACGGCACGCTGGTCATGTGCTGCGACGTGATCAGCGAAGTCGGCCTGAACGCCGAACTGATCGACACCCAGGTCGAGCAACTGTTGGCGCTGGCGGAACGTTGCGGCGTCAACTACGACGGTTGGGGCACCTACTACGAAGATCCGAACGGTGAAGACGGTGAGGATGATGAAGAAGACGGTGAATTGATCGACGAAGATGACGACGGCAAACGCCACTGATTAATTTTTGCATAGGAGCCGGCGCAAGCCGGCCCTTATAATGAAGTCTATGAAATACCAATCCCTGTTATCCCCGATTCTTAACTTCCTGCACTGTGAAACGCCTGATGCCTGGATCGACGCTGCGCGCCGCCCGGAAAACCTGCCGCTGTTGCTGACCGACCATATGGTGTGCGAGCTGAAAGCGGCGCAGACCGGCATGTGGCTGATTCGCCGCTACGTGGCGGACAAAGAGAGCGGCGATGCCTTGCTGGCGCTGCTCAGGCCCTACGAGGCTTTTTTGCATGAAGCGCAGGGCGAGCCGGAAGCGCTGTTCCGCCAGGGCCAGTTCACCCGGAAAATCTTGCCGAAAAACGGCTCGGCCTACGGCCAGGATCTGGCGGACAAGATGGTGCTGCTGATCAAAGAAGAGCTGCACCACTTCTCGCAGGTGCTGGAGATCATGCAGGCGCGGCGCATCCCCTACAAGAAAACCACCGCCAGCCGCTATGCCAAAGGCATGATCCGCGAGGTTCGCACCCACGATCCGGCCACGCTGATCGATAAGCTGATCTGCGGCGCCTACATCGAAGCGCGCTCCTGCGAACGCTTCGCCCGGCTGGCACCGCACCTGGACGACGAGTTAAACCGTTTCTACGTCTCGCTGCTGCGCTCCGAGGCACGGCATTATCAGGATTACCTGACGTTGGCCGAACAGATTGCCGGCGGCGACATCAGCGAGCGGGTGGCCCACTTCGGCCGCATTGAAGCCGCGTTGATCCTGTCGCCGGACAGCGAGCTGCGTTTCCACAGCGGCGTGCCCGCAGCCGCCTGACCGCCGGGCGTTCCCTTACTGCGGTGGGCCCAGCAGCAAATCCACCGCTTTTTCCGCCAGCATGATGGTCGGCGCATTGGTATTGCCGCTGGTCACCTGCGGCATCACCGAACAGTCGATCACCCGCAGTCGTTCAAAGCCGTGTACCCGCAGTTGCAGATCGGTCACCGAGTCCTGCGGCGACGTACCCATGCGGCAGCTGCCTACCGGGTGATACACCGTTTTGCAGAAGTTACGCACGAACTCCTCCAGTTGCGCCTCATCGTTCAGCCATGCCGGCTGCGGCATCAGCAGATCTTTGACGATCGGCTTGAGGGCGGCGGTTTGCAGGAAGCTCAGGCCGAACTTCACCGCGCGCACGCTGCCGGCCAGATCTTCCGGGTGGCCGAGGTAATTGGCGTGCAGCTTGACCGGATCGCGCGGATCGCGGCTGCGCAGCAGCACTTCGCCGCGCGCTTTCGGTTGCAGGTAGCCGACCTTCAGCGTGAAGCCGTGAATATTCGGCAGCGGCTCGCCGGGTACGTCGTCCCAGCTGTCGAGCATCGGCAGGAAGTGGATCTGCACGTCCGGCCGGCCGTCGCCCAGGCTGTCGGTGAAGGCGGCGCCTTCCAGCACGTTGGAGCTGAGCACGCCGCTGCGGAACGCCAGCCATTCGGTGCCGTGGCGCAGCGCCTGCAGGCCGCGATCGGCGCCGAACAGGCTGACCGGCTCGCGGGTGCTGACGTTGATCGACATATGCAGGTGATCGTGAAAGTTTTTGCCCACCGGCAGGTCCGCACGCGGTTCGATCCCCAGCTGTTGCAGGTGTTCGCGCGGCCCGATGCCGGACAGCATCAGGATCTTCGGTGAGCCTACCGCGCCTGCGCTGAGGATCACTTCTTTCGCGGCATGGGCGGTGACTTCGCCGCCGCCGTTCTGGCTATACACCACGCCGGTGGCGATGTTGCCTTCGAACAGCACCCGATGCACCAGCGCGTTCAGTTTCACCACCAGCCGTTGATCGTTACGCACCGCTTTCAGGTAGGTGCGGGCGGTACTGGCGCGTTCGCCGTTGTGGGTGGTGGTCTGGTAAAACCCCACGCCGTGCTGGCTGTCGCCGTTGAAATCGTTGCGGTATGGCAGGTTCAGCTCCTGGCCGGCGCGGATAAACGCCATGCTGAGCGGGTGGCGGTAGCGGTTCTCGCTGACCGGCAGCAACCCCTCGCCGCCGTGATAAGCGTCCGACAGGCTCTCGTTGGCCTCGGCGCGTTTGAAATAGGGCAGCACGTCCTGATAGCCCCAGCCGACGCAGCCGTAACGTTCGGCCCATTCGTCGTAATCCTGCCGCTGGCCGCGAATGTAGATCATACCGTTGACCGAGCTGCTGCCGCCCAACACTTTGCCCTGGGCAATTTGCATGCGGCGGTTGTTGGCGTGCGGTTCCGGTTCGGTTTCATACGGCCAGCTTTTTTTGGCGATGATCTTCGCCACGCCGGCCGGCATCTTGATGAACAGGTTATTGTCGTCGCCACCGGCTTCCAGCAGCAGCACCCGCGCCTGGGTGCGGCGGATCAGCTGCGCGGCCAGCACGCAGCCGGCGGAGCCTGCGCCGACAATGATGTAATCAAAAGCGTTTTCCGACATGACTGTTCCCCGTGCGAATGCGGCATAAGCCTGTCAGGGCAGAGTAACGCAAGGCGGCAAGAGGTCAATTTGTAATCGTTAATTTGTTAATGAATATCACAAAAAAGATGATGATTGGTTTGTGTGTTGTTTTTATCATTCTGATTTTATTGTGTTTATATAAATACAATAAAACATGACCATGTTAATGATTGTGTGAGCGTCGTTTCGGGCAGGATTTTGGGGCCGTGGGATAGCAAAAAACGGTAACGAGAGTGGGAGAAACGCGTTAATAAAAAAGCTGTGCCTTTGTTTTTTACCGGGAAATTAAATATGGGATTAATCCGATTAGAAAGGAAGTGTCAGAAAATGGGGGCTGCTATATGATAGCGACTCCTGATAACGGATAATATATTAAGAAATATGGAAATTTCAATTAATAAGTCTAATTATTTAAAAGGGATTGCCATCATTCTGATGCTGGTCCATCACCTGTTTGCGTATCCAGACCGAATTAGCCCTGATATTCCGGTGCATTATATCGTTAGCGGGATAAATATTGAGATGTACCTTGGCCTGTTCGGCAAGATTTGCGTATCGATGTTTCTGTTCTTGTCCGGTTATGGCTTTTCACTTAAAAAAGACATTTCTTTTAAATATATCTGGGGCAAGCTGAAGAATTTATATATCAGCTACTGGATAGTGTTGTTTATCTTTGTGCCGATCGGCATTCTTTTCTTTCCGGGCGAAAGATATTCCCTCTCGCCGTCGCTGTTTATTGAAAACCTGATTGGCCTCAAATCCACTTATAACAGCGAGTGGTGGTTCTTCAAACTTTATGTTCTGTACGTGCTCTCGCTGCCGCTGTTGTCGAAACTGAACACGACGGCCTTGTTGAGCGTGCTGTTTGCGGCGGCGCTGTGCGGCAGGGGATTGCAGTATTTCCCTTGGGCGCCGCAGGCGCTGATCGAATATTGCACCTGGCTGCTGCCTTTTGGTTTTGGCATGGTGTTTGGCCGTACCCAACAGGCCCCGGCGGATTCGTGGCTGGCGAAGCTGATCGATACGTTGAGCCGCACCCATCCGTTGATCTTGCTGGTGGTAACCGTGGCGGTGTTTATCGTCGCCCATAACCCGGGGCTGCTGGTGGCGACGCCGCTGTTTATCATCGCGATGATGAAAACCGCCGACGGGCTGGGCAGCCGGGTGAACAAGGCGGTGGTTGAGCTGGGCAAACATTCGATGTACATGTGGCTGACCCACAGTTTCTACTGCTATTACTTCACCCAGAAACTGATTTTTGCGCCGCGCTATACGCCGCTGATCCTGCTGCTGTTGATTGTGGTGTCGTACCTGACAAGTCTGGTACTCAGTCGTATTGAATGGGCAGTGAAGGGCAGGGGGGCGGCGAGGGTGCGATCCCAGTAGGGGCGCTGCATGCTGCGCCCGTTGTTACCACGGGCGCAGAAGCCAGATTAAAGCGTTTTCAGCATGGTCACTTCGCAGTCGACGTGGCCGGTGGTGCCCATGGCGCAGTCGATGTGTTCGAATCCCAGATGCTCATACAGCCCGATGGCCTGCGTCAGGCTGGCGGTGGTTTCTAAATAACAACAGCGGAAGCCCTGTTGACGGGCAAACTCCAGCGCCTGCAACGCCAGGCGTTTCGCCAGGCCCTTGCCGCGCAAAACCGGCAGAAAATACATTTTCTGTAATTCGCAAATATCCTCTTCACCGCCTTGCAGCGGGGCAATACCGCCGCCGCCGGCAATCTGGCCGTCGACTTCTATCACCCAATAAGCGCTGCGCGGCAGGCTGTAGAGCTGATACAAGACGTCCAGATTGGGGTCGGAAACGGTATAGCCTTTATCCGCCGTCAAACCGTGCTCGGCGGAGACTTCGCGAATGACGTTAGCAATAGCGGCATTGTCGTCGGCCGTTATTGGGCGCACCAGAAGACGCACTGGGGTTGCTGTTGTCATGTTTACACTCGCCATAAATTACTGGGACCACGTTTTTTATCGCAGCACAAAAGGCGCCGGGTTTTATTCCCTGGCGGCGTCCATGCGGCATTAATACCTTGTAATAACATCTATACCGGGCCAGATGCAACGGCGATAAAAAAACAGCGGGGAGATGCCCCGCTGTTTTCAGCTGTTGCCGCGAACCGACGGATTACAGCGCGGCGATGGTCGCCTGCTGCTCCAGCAGTTTCACTTTGCCTTCTTTGCAGGCTGCCAGACGCTCGCGCTCTTTGGCGACCACCGCTTCCGGTGCGCGCGCCACAAAGCCTTCGTTGGCCAGCTTGCCTTCGATCGAGGCGATTTCCGCATCCAGCTTGCCCATCTCTTTCGACAGACGCGCGATTTCGGCGTCTTTATCGATAAAGCCGGCCATAGGGATCAGCAGCTCGGCGCCGTCCACCAGCTTGGTGACCGAGACCGGGCCTTTCTCGCCCGCAGGCAGCAGGGTGATGGACGCCAGGCGCGCCAGACGTTCGATAAAGTTCTGGTTCTCCAGCACGCGGCGCTGGGCGTCGGCGTTGGCGTTGCGCAGCAGCACGTCCAGCTGTTTGCTCGGCGCGATGTTCATCTCGGCGCGGATGTTACGCACCGCGGTGATCGCCTGTTTGATCCACTCCAGGTCGTTCAGCGCCTGCGTGTCTTCCAGCGCGGCGTCGTACTCTGGGAACGGCTGCAGCATGATGGTGTCTGCGGTTTCGCCGGTCAGGGTTTTCACGCGCTGCCAGATGGTTTCGGTAATGAACGGGATCACCGGGTGCGCCAGGCGCAGCAGGGCTTCCAGCACGGTGATCAGCGTGTGGCGAGTGCCGCGCTGTTCCGCTTCGCTGCCGTTGCTCACCACCGGCTTGGTCAGCTCCAGATACCAGTCGCAGAACTGGTTCCAGGTGAATTCATACAGAATGTTGGCGGCCAGGTCGAAGCGATAGGTATCCAGCGCTTCGCGGTAAGCCTTCACCGTACGGTTGAATTCGGCCAGGATCCAGCGGTCTGCCAGCGACAGCACTTTCTCGCCGCCGTTGAAGCCGCAGTCTTGATCTTCCGCGTTCATCAGCACGAAGCGGCTGGCGTTCCACAGCTTGTTACAGAAGTTGCGGTAGCCTTCCAGGCGCTTCATGTCCCAGTTGATGTCGCGGCCGGTTGAAGCCAGCGCCGCCAGGGTGAAGCGCAGGGCGTCGGTGCCGTGCGGTTCGATCCCGTTCGGGAACTGTTTCTCGGTGCGCTTGCGGATTTTTTCCGCCAGCTGCGGCTGCATCATGTTGCCGGTGCGTTTTTCCAGCAGGTCTTCCAGCGAGATGCCGTCAACCATGTCCAGCGGATCGATCACGTTGCCTTTCGACTTGGACATTTTCTGCCCTTCGTCGTCGCGGATCAGGCCGGTCATGTAGACCGTCTTGAACGGAACCTGCGGCTTGCCGTTTTCGTCTTTCATGAAGTGCATGGTCAGCATGATCATGCGCGCAATCCAGAAGAAGATGATGTCGAAGCCGCTGACCATCACGCTGGTCGGGTGGAAGGTTTTCAGCGCGTCGGTCTGCTCTGGCCAGCCCAGGGTAGAGAAGGTCCACAGGCCGGAAGAGAACCAGGTGTCCAGCACGTCTTCGTCCTGGTTCAGCACCACGTCAGGGCCCAGGTTGTTCTCGCTGCGCACTTCTTCTTCGCTGCGGCCAACGTAGACTTTGCCGTTCGCGTCGTACCAGGCCGGAATGCGGTGGCCCCACCACAGCTGACGGGAGATGCACCAGTCCTGAATGTCGCGCATCCAGCTGAAGTACATGTTTTCGTACTGCTTCGGCACGAACTGAATTTCGCCTTGCTCAACGGCTTCCACCGCCACTTTCGCCAGCGGCGCAGTGCGCACGTACCATTGGTCGGTCAGCATCGGTTCGATCACCACGCCGCCGCGGTCGCCGTAAGGCACCGTCAGGTCGTGCGGTTTGATCTCTTCCAGCAGGCCGAGCTCTTCAAAGGCGGCAACCACCGCTTTACGCGCCGCGAAACGCTCCAGGCCACGGAATTGGGCCGGAATTTCGTTGCAGTAGTCGGTGCAGATTTCGCCGAGCGTGTTGAACACTTCCGCTTCCTGGCGGATATCGCCGTCGAAAGTCAGGATGTTGATCATCGGCAGGCCGTGACGTTTACCGACTTCGTAGTCGTTAAAGTCGTGCGCCGGGGTGATTTTCACGCAGCCGGTGCCTTTTTCCATATCGGCGTGTTCGTCGCCGACGATGCGGATGCGGCGGCCAACCAGCGGCAGAATGATTTCTTTGCCGATAAGGTCTTTGTAGCGCGGATCTTCCGGGTTCACCGCCACGCCGGTATCACCGAGCACGGTTTCCGGACGGGTGGTGGCGACCACCAGATACTCTTTGCCTTCGGCGGTTTTGGCGCCGTCGGCCAGCGGGTAGCGCAGGTGCCACATCGAGCCTTTGGACTCGCGGTTTTCCACTTCCAGATCGGAGATGGCGGTGCGCAGTTTCGGATCCCAGTTCACCAGGCGCTTGCCGCGGTAGATCAGATCTTCTTTGTGCAGGCGGACAAACACTTCGCGTACCGCGTTGGACAGGCCTTCGTCCATGGTGAAGCGCTCGCGCTCCCAGTCGACGGAGTTGCCCAGACGGCGCATCTGGCGGGTGATGGTGCCGCCGGATTCCGCTTTCCACTGCCAGATTTTGTCGATGAACGCGTCGCGGCCATAGTCATGGCGGGTTTTGTTTTCTTCTGCGGCGATCTTGCGCTCAACCACCATCTGGGTAGCGATACCGGCATGGTCGGTACCGGCCTGCCACAGGGTGTTTTTCCCCTGCATGCGCTGGTAGCGGATCATGGTGTCCATAATGGTCTGCTGGAAGGCGTGGCCCATGTGCAGGCTGCCGGTGACGTTCGGCGGCGGGATCATGATGCAGAAGCTTTCCTGGCTGGTATCGCCGTTTGGCTTGAAGTAACCCTGGTTTTCCCAGTGATCGTACAGCTTCTGTTCGATCTCTTTCGGGTCGTATGCGGTATCGAGATGACTGTTTGTCTTTTCCATTTTATATCGTTGTTCAGTGAGTTGGCGGCGTTGCCGTGGTCAAATGGAAGCCGACGCTGCGATAGGCTTTATATCGGTCGCGCGCCAACTGTTTCAGGGTGTCTTCGTAAGGGACGAAGTCTACCACTTCATGGAAAGCAGTAGCAAAATCTGCAAACTGCGGCAGCAGGGCGATCAGCAGATCCCGTGGGGAGTTGCCGCGCTTGCCGGGCCAGCACAGCTCTACCGGCGCGCCGTAGTGCGGGCCTTCGCCGGCCAGGTTGTGCGGCACGAACTGGTGCGGATCGCGCTGCCACAGCGCTTCGTCCAGCCGCTGGGCCTGTTCCTGGCTCTCGCAGGCGATCAACACCCGCTTGCCGGAACGCCAACGTTCGGCGGCAACGGCGCAGGCCACGGCCTCATGCGCGCTGAGCGCACCAGCCGGTTCCGCATGTTCGAGTAAATAAAACGTCGCCTGCTTGCTCATGAGTTCATTGCCGTTAGAAAAAATTAGGGGCGCAACTTGTGCGCCCTTCGCTTTGTTACCGTGATTATATACCCAATAGGTTTCAAGTTGCAGCCAGGCGGCAAGTTCGTTCATCCCCAGGAGCTGACATACAGTCAGTGACTGGGGGGAACAAACGCAGCCAACAACGCTGCGGCTTGAAAGATGAAGGGTATTTTAATCGTCGCCGTTCAGGCCTGCACGGTTGAGTAAGAACTGCGACAGCAGCGCGACCGGGCGGCCGGTGGCGCCTTTGGCCTTGCCGGAACGCCAGGCGGTGCCGGCGATGTCCAGGTGCGCCCAGCTGTACTTGCGGGTAAAGCGCGACAGGAAGCAGGCTGCGGTGATAGCCCCGCCCGGACGGCCGCCAATGTTCGCCATATCGGCAAAATTGGAGTCCAGCTGCTCGTAGTACTCGTCGGCCATCGGCAAACGCCACGCGCGGTCGCCGGCCTGCTCGGACGCGCCGATCAGTTCGTGCGCCAGCGGGTTGTGGTTCGACATCAGGGCGGTGATGTGGTGGCCCAGCGCGATCACGCAGGCGCCGGTCAGGGTGGCGACGTCAATCACCAGCTCCGGATCGAAACGCTCGACGTAGGTCAGGGTGTCGCACAGCACCAGGCGGCCTTCGGCGTCGGTGTTGAGCACCTCGACGGTCTGGCCGGACATGGTGGTCAGCACATCGCCCGGACGATAAGCGCTGCCGCCCGGCATGTTTTCACAGCCGGCCAGCACGCCGATCACGTTCAGCGGCAGGTTCAGTTCCGCCACCACGCGCATCACGCCGTACACGGTGGCGGCGCCGCACATGTCGTACTTCATCTCGTCCATGCCTTCGGCAGGTTTGATCGAGATGCCGCCGGAATCGAAGGTCAGCCCTTTGCCCACCAGCACGATCGGCTTAGCGTCCGGGTTCGGGTTGCCCTTATATTCCATCACCGACATCAAGGATTCGTTCTGCGAACCATGGCCGACCGCCAGATAGGCGTTCATCCCCAGTTCTTTCATCTGCTGTTCGCCGATGACGCGGGTAACGATGTTGGTGCTGAAGGCGTCCGCCAGTTGGCGAGCCTGGGAGGCCAGGTAACCGGCGTTACAGATGTTCGGCGGCATGTTGCCGAGATCTTTCGCCGCTTTAATGCCGGAAGCCACCGCCAGGCCGTGCTGGATAGCGCGTTCGCCGCTGGTCAGCTCGCGACGGGTCGGCACGTTGAACACCATTTTGCGCAGCGGACGGCGCGGCTCCACTTTGTTGCTTTTCAGTTGATCGAAGGTGTAGAGCGTTTCTTTGGCGGTTTCTACCGCCTGGCGCACCTTCCAGTAAGTGTTGCGGCCTTTCACGTGCAGCTCGGTCAGGAAGCAGACCGCTTCCATGGAGCCGGTATCGTTAAGGGTATTGATGGTTTTCTGAATCACCTGTTTGTATTGGCGTTCATCGAGCTCGCGCTCTTTGCCACAGCCGATTAACAGGATGCGTTCGGAGAGAATGTTAGGTACATGGTGCAGCAGTAATGTCTGCCCGACTTTACCTTCCAGTTCGCCACGGCGCAGCAATGCGCTGATATAACCATCACTGATTTTGTCGAGTTGTTCTGCGATAGGGGACAAGCGGCGCGGTTCGAAAACGCCGACTACAATACAGGCACTGCGCTGTTTTTCCGGGCTACCGCTTTTTACACTGAACTCCATGCACTCTCCTGAATCTTAAAGACAAAGGCGGACGCTACGGCTAGAATGACGCACTCCGTAACGATCTCCGGCCATCGAGTTAACTAACTATGTTAACCTGAACGGCGTAAATTGCTCTGTTTTGGCGACTATAGGCAAGTTCCTATAGGACACCCAAATGCTAGATGTTGTAATACTATTTTAGCTATGACGGTTGCCATATGATGAGAATAAATGGCGGATTAGCGATGAAACTATCGATTTTCCTGCAAAAAGACAAGTTTTCACAGGCGTAATAAGCGTGATCATCATAAGATATCTGGTACGGGAAACGCTAAAGAGCCAAATCGCGATCCTTTTCATCCTGCTTCTGATCTTCTTTTGTCAGAACCTGGTCAAGGTGTTAGGCGACGCGGTGGACGGCGATGTCCCGACAAATTTAGTCCTTTCCCTGCTTGCATTGGGTGTGCCGAAGATGGCGCAGCTAATCCTGCCATTAAGCCTGTTTCTCGGCTTGTTGATGACGCTTGGGCGGTTGTATACCGACAGCGAAATCACCGTTATGCACGCCTGCGGGCTGGGTAAACGCACCCTGATCATCGCCGCGATGGTGCTGGCGTTGATAACCTCCGCCGTGGCGGCGGTGAACGTGTTCTGGGCCGGCCCGGTGGCCTCCCGTTATCAGGACGTGGTGATCAGCGAGGCGAAAGCCAACCCGAGCATCGCCGGCCTGGCGGAAGGGCAGTTCAAACCTTCGCAAGACGGCAACGCCGTGCTGTTTATCGGCAACGTCAAGGGCAGCACCTTCAACGACGTGTTCCTGGCGCAACTGCGGCCGAACGGCAACCAGCGCCCTTCCGTGGTGGTGGCCGAGCACGGCAAGATCAACCAACTGAAAGACGGTTCGCAGGTGGTGACGCTGGACAAGGGCACCCGCTTTGAGGGCACCGCATTGCTGCGCGACTTCCGCATTACCGATTTCAACGACTATAAAGCCGTGGTAGGCCACCGCGCGGTCGCCATTGACGGCAACCAGGCCGAACAGATGTCGATGCAGGCGCTGTGGCAGTCGGACGACCCGGACGCGCGCGCCGAGTTCCACTGGCGCGTGACGCTGGTGCTTTCGGTGGCCATTATGGCGCTGCTGGTGGTGCCGCTCAGCGTGGTGAACCCGCGTCAGGGCCGCGTACTGAGCATGCTGCCGGCCATCCTGCTGTATTTGATTTTCTTCCTGCTGCAGACCTCGCTGCGCTCTAACGGCGGCAAAGGCAAGCTGGACCCGATGATCTGGCTGTGGGTGGTCAACGCGGCGTACTTCGCGATCGCGCTGGCGCTGAACCTGTGGGATACCGTGCCGATGCGCAAGCTGCGCGCACGCCTGAGAGGAGCGGCCTGATGTTTGGCGTTTTAGACCGTTATATCGGTAAGACGATTTTCAACACCATCATCATGACGCTGTTCATGCTGGTGTCGCTTTCCGGCATCATCAAGTTCGTCGACCAGCTGCGCAAAGTGGGCCAGGGCGACTACTCGGCGCTGAGCGCGGGGATGTTTACCCTGCTGAGCGTGCCGAAGGACATCGAGACTTTCTTCCCGATGGCGGCCCTGCTGGGCGCACTGCTCGGCCTGGGGCAACTGGCGACGCGCAGCGAACTGGTGGTGATGCAGGCTTCCGGTTTTACCCGCATGCAGATCGCCGGCTCGGTGATGAAAACCGCTATCCCGCTGGTGCTGTTGACCATGGCGATTGGCGAGTGGGTGGCGCCGCAGGGCGACCAGATGGCGCGCAACTACCGTGCGCAGCAGATGTACGGCGGCTCGCTGCTTTCCACCAAAAACGGCCTGTGGGCGAAGGACGGCAACGACTTCATCTACATCGAGCGCGTGGCGGGCGAGAAAGAACTTTCCGGCGTGAATATCTACCACTTCAACGACCAGCGCAGGCTGGAGACGGTGCGCTATGCCGCCACCGCCAGCTTTGAAGATGGCGTGTGGAAGCTTTCGCAGGTGGATACTTCCGACCTGACCAACGAAAAGCAGGTCACCGGCACCCAAACCTTGACCGGCGAATGGAAAACCAACCTCACCCCAGACAAACTGGGCGTGGTAGCGCTGGACCCGACCTCACTCTCCATCAGCGGCCTGCACAACTACGTGAAGTACTTGAAGCAGAGCGGCCAGGAAGCCAACCGCTACCAGCTGAACATGTGGAGCAAGGTGTTCTCGCCGCTTTCTGTGGCGGTGATGATGCTGATGGCGCTGTCGTTCATCTTCGGGCCGCTGCGCAGCGTGCCGATGGGCGTGCGTGTGGTGACCGGCATCAGCTTCGGCTTCCTGTTCTATGTGCTGGACCAGATCTTCGGCCCGCTGAGCCTGGTGTACAACATGCCACCGGTGCTGGGCGCGCTGCTGCCGAGCATGCTGTTCCTGTTGATCAGCGTGTATATGCTGCTGAAACGCAGGTAGCGGCGCGACAGATGATTTAAGAAGGCGTAGCCATTGGGTTGCGCCTTTTTTGTTTCTGGGGGCTGGTGACGTTCTGAGGCGCAACGTCTGCACCCTGATAGGCGACTCGTCAACGGATAGCCGAGTCGGAGGTTCCGGCTGCGTACCTCTTTCTGGTATATTCTGCTGAGCGGTATTTTTTAGCTATCGGGAGCCGGCAGTTAATGGAATATGAAGACAATATCAGCAGCATTATCAGCAAGCGTCTGGAAGCGGCATTGAATGATTTCGGCGAGCTCATCTGGGCCTATGTTGTCTTATCCAAAAAAGATATGTCGTGCATCTTTGGCGTAACAAACTACCCGGGGGAATGGGTAAAGCAATACAAAGAAAAAGGATTGCAGTATACCGATCCGGTGGTGATTACCGCGCTGAATCGTCTGACGCCTTTCGCCTGGGATGAAAATTTGATGGCAGGCGCAGGGTTTCGCTTCCCTGAACTTTTCGATCAGGCACGCGAGTTTGGCGTGGCTAACGGCTATACCTTCGTTTTGCACGATTTTAATAATAATCTTGTCACTCTCTCCTTTACGCTCAACTGCGAGCGCAAGGCGGAAATAATGCAGGCGCTTATCGCGAATAAAGGCGACATTGCGATATTGCTGGCGTCAGTGCATGAGACGTATCTTACGCTCGCTTCACTGTCAGAAAAAAACGCCGCCGACTCGGAAAAAAATACCCGCTTTACCGACAGAGAAAACGAGATCCTCTATTGGGCCAGCGTGGGTAAAACCTACCAGGAAACGGGAATGATACTGGGGATAAAGACCGGCACCATCAAGTTTCATATGTCCAACATTGTCAAAAAGCTGGGGGTGGCGAATGCCCGGCATGCAATACGTCTGGGGATGGAACTTCAGCTGATTAAGCCGGTTTGTTGATTAGATTGCCTGCTCTGACGTCAGCGGCCAGGCGTTCAGAATGCTTTCGTCCGGCATACTGAGCTTACTGAATATTCTGGCTTTCAACGCCTCCAGACTTTTGTCGTCCACATGACCCAGCAACAGATGAACGGGCTCGTTCTTTTCAGAAACTCCGGTCTCCAGCAATGAGACATTCCAGCCTGAACTCTTGATGATATGCAGCATCGGATGGCTGGCGACGGCAAGAATGCCGTCATAGCGGTGCTGCCGGGCATAGTTAATCAGCGAGAGGAACAAAGCCAGGGTAACGGGGAATCGACGACCCAACAGCGAATGGGTTCTTTCTTTATCCACGAAAAAGCGCGTGGACTCGATGAAGTTCCCTTCTGGAATGTAGGCGTTGTTAAAAAATGAGGAAAATGCGCTGTTCAACATATTGTCGTGCTTCATATCAATCATCCTCGTGCCGCAAATGATTACGCCATTCTTAACGCCAAAAATGTAATTGGTCTTTTCATTATCAAACTGATCCAGCTCCTTGCCGTCTGAACAGTTTACGGCCCACTGTAACCGGTCCTTAAATGTGTTCTTTCTTAGCATATAAAGGTCTTCCGAATTTTCGTTACTCATTGAGGAATAGTTAACGCTATAGATATTAAACATAATGTTACCCTTGTATTAAAATAAATTTATCCGGTAACATCAGTGAAGTTTCATTAACCGCATGCCAGGCGCAATAATGATAATTCTTTTTAATGGTTTTAGTTAACCTTATTATTCCCCCAGCAGGGGGCAGCATGCGTGAACGGATCCGCTGGCCCAGTGGCAGAAGGGACAACACTTAGACACTGGTTTTAGAGGTTGCCTGGGGGCTTAATAAGATATTTTCTGCGCCTGGAGTGCAGTATAAGAGTAATAATTTTTGTGTTCGAAAATATGAACAGTAATAAAGAAAATAGCAGGGGAAACGTTGAAATTATTTTCTAGCTGGATGGTTATAGATGGGGTTTTTATTTTACAGTGTAATGCTTGCTGGTTGACGACTGGATAACCTTCATTACTGTTGGATTTAAAATAATCCCGTTACCCGACTTCCTTTTTATGAAATAATAAACCACATGAACAAATAAAGGTATAGTGCCGCACTATACTTTAGTCTAACTAGCCTCTGACGCTATAAGGCCATATAATTTCCCCATTAAGTTTTGATGAAAAAAAATAAAAAACCTGACCTATGTGGAATCAGGTTGCCAAATAGACCGACACCAGGGAAATTTTACTTAGAGCTATCAACTCAGCAGAGGCAAGTGTTCTCTGCTGGTTTTTGGTATGGGTGATATTGCAATAGCGCCATTGCATAGTTGGTCATACACCCGCCATCTTGCCGTGCAAAATTCCCCTCAACTCTGCAGCCCTCCCGTATTGGTACGGTACCGATGCCACTTCCTGGCCCCTAAAATGGGGTGCATATTAATTTCTATTGATTGGTTGCTTATCTATTTTGCGCAGAGTTGATGGCGCTTCGGCATGATGGCGGTCTGAATGAGCCGCTGTTATCACCACCTGTGGTGGGCGGCTCGGCCATCTGACATGCAGAAGCGGCGGACGTGCGGGCGATAAAGCACACGCATCCTTTGCAGAAAGTATTGAAGGGAGGGGGAAAACAGCGACTATGACGATTTTTTCAGCACTTAACTCATTGAACAACGGATAAGTGTTGCACGCGGATCGCTGAAAGGTATAATGCACCCGTTTTCCGCATACTACTTGCAGTGCCGAAGTGGCGAAATCGGTAGACGCAGTTGATTCAAAATCAACCGTAGAGATACGTGCCGGTTCGAGTCCGGCCTTCGGCACCATTAGTACAGCGCGAACAAGAAGCCACCGAAAGGTGGTTTTTTTGTGCCTGCGATTTGGCGCAGTGAAGCGGCTACTCATTATATTTTTCCGCATATTGGTGCAACGGGTATTTGTGGCCTGGGGCCAGCCAGCCCCATTAGAGCCTTTGGATGCTAGCGGTAGCACGTCACCGTGCAACGACTGCAACAGCGGCATTACGGTCATCATGCGTTATGCTGTTCAGAACGATTATATTGATTCTAATCCTGCCCGCGACATGGCCGGGGCATTGGTAACGACCAAGGCCCGGCACTATCCAGCATTGCCTCTCATCGTTTTCCTGGTTTCTTTCACGGCTTGCCGCTTATCGTGGTCGTCTGATGACGCGCATCACGATCTTGGGATGCAGTCGGCAAAATGAGAGGTGATGTTTTTATCAGCAGAGCCATGTTAAAATTAATAGGAGTTATTAAATGTTATTGAACGAGGTAATCCCTATGGGTTCGCTTACTAAACAAACCATCAGCGCACAGATACCCGTTGAGTTGGCTGCTGCTGTCGAAAATCTGGCTATTGAGTTGGACCGTTCTAAAAGCTGGATCATTAAGGAAGCCTTGACTCGTATGCTGGCCGAAAGTGAACGGCGTCACCAGAGCATCCAGGCCGGTCTTGCTGATGTGGATGCCGGTCGTGTAGTGAGTCATTTGGACATGGTGGATTTTGCCAATCGTTTAAAGAAAACCTGATAAATGGAAATTTACTGGACGCTTAAAGCTCAGGATGACCTGGAACGTATCTACCGTTTTGCCTTGCAGTACAGTCGCCAGCATGCCGATGACGTTTTAGACCGCTTGATAATCGGCAGCACCGGCCTTACGGCGCACCCGGCAATCGGCATACAGCAGACTCGATATGAACCTCGGGAAGTTCGAAAAGTGTTATTCGATGACTACGAGGTTCACTACGAACTCCGCGACACTGCCATCTACATCGTGGATCTCTGGCATACAAAAGAAGAACGCTGAAGAGATACTTTTTTCGTTAACGAGTATTGCCCGCGAGTTTTCTTAATTACCCAGACTGATCTTCATCAACGGATTACTGTACCTCGTAACTTAGTCGGTTTGCCCCCAGGCCCTTGAAACGCGCCTTTTTGCCTACGAGATGCTGGACTAACCGGGAGTGATGCTTATCATGTTATCGAGACTACAAATCCAGAGAGCGTGTTATGCAACATATCATTGAAGGTTTCCTCAGCTTCCAGAAAGAGATTTTCCCTCAGCGTCAGGAACTCTTCCGCAGCCTTGCTTCCAGCCAGAACCCTAAAGCGCTTTTTATTTCGTGTTCTGACAGCCGCCTGGTACCCGAGCTTGTGACTCAGCAAGAGCCGGGGCAGCTTTTCGTTATCCGCAATGCAGGCAACATCGTTCCTTCCTTTGGCCCGGAGCCGGGTGGGGTATCGGCGACCATCGAATACGCGGTGGTGGCGCTTGGCGTTACGGATATCGTGATTTGCGGCCACTCGAACTGCGGTGCCATGAAGGCGATAGCGTCTTGCCAGTGCCTTGACCCGATGCCTGCTGTAGCCCACTGGCTGCACTATGCGGACGCGGCAAAAGCGGTGGTAGAGAAGAAAACCTGGGATAACGAAACCGACAAAGTTAACGCTATGGTTGAAGAAAACGTAATAGCTCAGCTAAATAATATTAAGACTCACCCGTCCGTTGCCGTGGGTCTGCGCAACAACGGCCTGCGCCTGCACGGCTGGGTGTACGACATCGAAAGTGGCGAGATCCGAACTCTGGATAAAAATACGAAAAATTTCGTTTCGCTGGCGGATAACCCCGAAGTTCACTTCGAATAACGTGATACCTGGCTTTGGCTATGAAATTGAATCCACGCTCCGGCGTGGATTTTTTTAGGGGTAGATCTAAAGAGCCGCTTAACTAGAGTAGAATAGTTTATCCCCTACAGAGGATAAAATTTGCTTTATCCGCTGTAAGGGATAATACTCATTTCATCCGCTTGGGAGGATAAAATGAAAATCACCTCGGCAAAGATGTTGGCGCATGCGTTACGCAATGAACGTAAAAAGCGTAACCAAAGCCAAAGTAAAACTGCTGACAGTATTGGGTTAAAGCAGGCCACGGTTTCCGCGTTTGAAAACAACCCGGACGGCACGCGGCTGGATACGTTGTTCAAACTGCTTGCTGCGCTGGATTTAGAGCTACAAGTGACTCCGCGTGGTAAGCCGGCCGATCCCAAAACCTGGGATCAGGAGTGGTGAGCATGGAAAAGCTACGTGTGGCGCTGAATGGCACTCTTGTTGGGACGCTGGAAAAGCATGCGGGCGGCGCAATGTCTTTTGTTTACCACGAAGAGTGGCTGGCACAAGCCGGTGCGCGCGCCATATCGTTATCCCTGCCGCTACAACCAGAACCGTTCCGCGGTGACGTGGTGTATAACTTTTTCGACAACCTGCTGCCGGACAGCGAGCTCATTCGCAGCCGCCTACAGGCACGTTTTAGAACGGTAACCAAACAACCTTTTGATCTGCTCTCCAGCATTGGCAGCGACTGCGTGGGGGCGATACAGCTTTACCCTGAACATGCAGATATGGCCCCGGTAAAGCAAGTGAACGCCGTGCCTGTCAGTGACGAAGAAATAGAGCAGCTTCTATTGGGGTACCGCGAGGCGCCATTGGGCATGGAGGCGGGTACTGATGATTTCCGGATCTCTCTGGCCGGTGCGCAGGAAAAGACCGCGCTGCTTTGGTTCAGCGATCAGTGGTGTCGGCCACAAGGGAGTACGCCAACCAGCCACATCATAAAACTGCCCATTGGGCATATTACGCATAACAATCTGGATCTCAGCGAAAGCTGTGAGAACGAGTGGTTATGTTTACGCATTGCAGAACAGTTTGGCCTGCCGGTAGCGCAGGCTGAGTTGGCGAGTTTTGGTGAACAAAAGGCTTTAGTTGTTGAGCGCTTCGACCGTCGTTGGGCGCGGGATAACAGCTGGCTGATTCGTTTGCCGCAGGAGGATTTCTGCCAGGCGTTAGGCATTGCCCCAGCGCTGAAATATGAGGCTGATGGCGGGCCCGGTATTGCGGCTGCGATGCAACTGCTAATGGGTTCTCAGCAGCCATTACTCGATCGAGACACCTTCTTTAAAAGCCAAATTGTATTCTGGATGCTGGCGGCCATTGATGGGCATGCTAAAAACTTCAGTCTGTTCATTGAACCAGAGACGACCTATCGAATGACCCCGCTTTATGATGTGCTCTCTGGTTACCCTTTTATGCATGCTCGTGGCATCGCGCCACAGAAAGCAAAAATGGCCATGGCCGTATTGGGGCAGAGTCGCCATTACCGCTGGAGCCAGATCTTGCCTCGGCATTTTATCTCTACCGCGAGAGCGGTGGGGTATTCTGAAGAGAAAACGCTACAGGTGATGGCTGAGCTGAAAGCGCAAACGGAGTCGGCGATCGCTAATGTGGAAGCGATGTTGCCGGACGGCTTTCCTCGTTTTGTGAGTGATGCGATTTTTGCCGGGGTTCGGCGGCAGGCTGAGAGGTTGCCGGGGTAGGATGATAGATTGTTGCTTACTGTCAGTCAGATGATTAAAAGGGAAATTGGCACCCCATGATTAGCCAACCCATAAGGTCAGCTCTCCTAAAAGCATTATGGAGAGCTGGGGGAAATAGAATTCATTTTAGAGATTGGATAATATTTAGTATGGAATTATTATTTGTGATTTTTATTTTATCGTAATAGATTGGTTCTGGAATTGGGGAGTCCCAGATCTGGATGTCTTTTTTATTAAATGGAATACAATCCATAGCAATGTATTTTAAGTGGTTTGTTTTTTCTTCATACTCTTTGGTGTTATCAATTGTTAACTTTAAACTTTCCTGTCTGGCATGGGTGATTGCAGTTGGGCAAATTAATTGTGTGTTACCTAAAGTGAAAATGCTGACGCCAGTGATAAAGAATCTATTGGGTATCTCTTGAAAGTATCTAGTATTCCACAGCCGGCCATTAAACATAGCATGAGGATGAACATCTTCGTTAATATAAAATTGGTGAGTACGCCCGTCGCTGATGCCTGATAGGTTCATAGTCATATTTATAATCATATTTGGGATAGGGCGAAACATCATAGATAGAATAACTAAAGTGGTAGGGATGAATATTAATATCATAATAATGGCATGAAATACCCCACCGTTTTTCTTCTCATTGATGTAAATTGTACCCGGAAAAATACTCAGTGTGGAGAATGTTAGTGCTACAGCAGTAAGTAAACTTATCTGGGCAAAATCGTTACTGCCTTCTGTGAACTCTAACTGGCTT
Source organism: Serratia plymuthica (assembly GCF_018336935.1). Taxonomy (NCBI): domain Bacteria; kingdom Pseudomonadati; phylum Pseudomonadota; class Gammaproteobacteria; order Enterobacterales; family Yersiniaceae; genus Serratia; species Serratia plymuthica. The sequence goes on from NZ_CP068771.1 coordinate 326,386, forward strand.
AAGAAAAAAGAAATTGGGAGTATTTGTACAATTGCAGGGGTTAGAAGTAGTAATGGCAGGGATATTTTTGTTGATATTTTTTCTAGCGGTTCTTTGGCTCCATTGTTATTGTGATGACTATATTTTTTTGGATTTAAAATGTTCCTTTTAGTAATACAAAAGCTAAATAGTACGGATATTATCAGAAAGACTATAAAAGTTAAGTATCCATTCAAATCAAAATAATAATAAGAGAAGAAACATACGGACAAGAAAAGATATAATCCGAGGCTGTTAAATAGAACAGTAATGGAAAAACCATTAACCATTTCATTATGTCTTATCAAATCCTTTTCATAGCTGGAGAATATAAGTATCATCATGAATGACGAGGAAAATATTAATATACTAAATCCTAAGAGTGATAGTATAGCGAACCCAAATATTACAGCTATAGCGGAACTAGCGTTAGTTGCATCATAGAATATATCTAATCTGCCTAAGTTATATAGATATAACCATATTACTGAGAGAGTTAACCCTGTAATAAAAGCCGACGATGAAATTACGGACAGGATGAGTTTCTTGCTTGGGATTTTAAAGGGGATATTGTTCACTATATGAATTCCTTATCTGAGTGCGTCCGATAAATGTGCAGTTACTGTTATGCAACAAATTAAGTCCAATATCAAATAATCTATGTTACTTACGTCCGTTTATTATTTATTTTATAATTACATGCGTAATAACTAAATGGAATTATGTCGTATTTGATATGAGGCTATGCCTAGAGGTGTGCATTGGAGCGAGTTTGCCTGCTTCTTTAGCCTGTGCCGGTTGACAGGTGAAAAACACTACGCACTGATGTCAGAGCAAGCAGTATTGATTCATGTATAATCTACCCATCTTTTTGCGCCCCTATTCAGGTTGTTGATATGGCTAACACAAACTTCTCTCAAACAGCTGCTTTCATCTGGTCGGTAGCCGACCTGCTCCGTGGTGATTTTAAACAGTCCCAGTACGGGCGTGTGATTTTACCTTTTACGCTGCTGCGTCGTCTGGAGTGCGTGTTAGCCCCGAGTAAAGATGCCGTCTTGGCACAAGCGGAAAAGCTAAAAACCAGCCCGTTGCCTGAAGAAGGCAGGGATAAGTTTCTGTTACGTGCGACCAATGGGCTTACGTTCTTCAATATCTCGCCGATGGATCTCGGCAAGATGGGGCAGAATGACATCAAAGCTAACCTGGAGAACTATGTTCAGTGTTTTTCCAAGGACGCGCGGGAAATCTTTGAGCACTTCAAATTTAGTGAGTTTGTCGGCCTGTTGGATGATGCTAACCTGCTGTTCAAAGTGGTTAAAAAGTTCGCCACAACCGATCTGAGCCCTAAAGCTATTTCTAACCATGATATGGGTTTGGTGTTTGAAGAACTGATTCGCCGTTTTGCGGAGAGTTCGAATGAGACTGCCGGGGAGCACTTTACTCCACGCGATATTGTACATCTGACGACTTCTCTGGTGTTTATGGAAGATGATGACGCATTGTCGAAAGACGGTATTATCCGCACCATTTACGACCCCACTGCTGGTACCGGCGGCTTCCTCTCTTCCGGTATGGAATACGTGCATAAACAGAACCCGAATGCGGTGATGCGTGCTTTTGGTCAGGAGTTAAACCCGGAGTCTTACGCCATCTGTAAAGCCGATATGCTGATCAAAGGGCAGGACGTCAGCCGTATCAAATTGGGGAATACGCTTTCCAACGACCAGTTACCGCAGGCTCAGTTCGACTACATGCTGTCTAACCCACCCTTTGGCGTGGACTGGAAAAAGATTGAAGGTGAGATTAACGACGAACATCAGCAGAAAGGCTTTAACGGCCGCTTTGGCCCAGGCTTGCCGCGCGTTTCCGATGGTTCGCTGCTGTTCCTGATGCACCTGATCAGCAAACTGCGTGATACACAAAACTTGGATGGTTCGAAGATTCAGGGCGGACGTATCGGGATTATCCTCAACGGTTCACCGCTGTTTACCGGCGGGGCGGGCAGTGGTGAGAGTGAGATCCGCCGTTATATTCTGGAAGCCGATTTGCTGGAAGGGATTGTCGCGCTGCCAACGGATATGTTCTACAACACCGGCATTGCCACCTACGTGTGGATTTTGTCGAACAAGAAAACGCCGGAGCGTAAAGGCAAAGTTCAACTGATTGATGGCACTAACCTGTGCGGCAAAATGCGTAAGTCATTAGGTTCCAAACGTAACCTGATGGGCGAGGACGATATCACGCTTATCACCCGCACCTTTGGTGACTTTGAGGTGGTGAATGCGACTTCTCTTGAGGATTTGGGCCTTGAAAAAGCACCGGAGCAGAAATCTAACCGTGGCCGCCAATCGGCAACGGCGAAAACCGAAGTGCCGAAAACCTTCGCCAGCAAAATCTTTAACAGCACTGATTTTGGTTATCGCCGCTTGACCATCGAGCGCCCGCTGCGTTTGTCTGCACAGGTCACGGATGAGGCCATCGCATCACTGCGTTTTGCACCGAAGCCGTTTAATGCCCCAATGGAACGTCTGTATGAAGAGTTCTCCGCACAGTGGCAAAACGATAACTACGGTGACTTTGCAAATAGTGAAGTTGAAGCCCGCGCCATTATCAAAGCGGAATTTGCTGAGCTGAAAGAGAAGCAAATTAAAGACCTGCTGGACAGCAAACTGTGGTTGGCACAGCGTGCATTGATGGAGAAAACGCAGCAAATCCAGGCGGCGTTGGGGGCTAAAGCGGGTGGCAAAGAGAAAGTTAGCGATGACTTTAATGAGTTCCAGCTCACGCTGAAAAGCGCAATCAAAACCGCTGGCGTGAAGCTGGATACCAAAGAGAACAAGCAGTTTATCGACGCCATCACCACTAAAAACCCTATCGCCGAGCCAGTAGTGAAAAAGGTTCTGAAAGAAGCTGCCCAGCCGCTGTACGGCGCGTTCGAATACAAAGGCAAAGTGGTGGAGTTTGAGCAGGACGGTGAGCTACGTGACAACGAGAACGTGCCGCTAAATCCAACCGTTTCCACCAGCGATTTGATCGAAGGCTACTTTAAAGCCGAAGTGCTGCCACACGTAGCCGATGCCTGGATTAACGCCGATAAGCGCGACGCAAAAGATAATGAAGTTGGTATTGTCGGCTATGAAATTCCGTTTAACCGCCATTTCTATGTTTATCAGCCGCCACGCCCGTTAGAAGAGATTGATGCCGATCTGGATGCTGTAAGTGCCGAGATTATGAAGCTGCTGCAGGAGGTACATTCCTGATGGCTAAATATAAGGCGTATCCGGAGTATAAGGATTCTGGTGTTGAGTGGTTGGGGGAAATTCCTAGGCATTGGATCTGTACCCAAGTGAAATATGGTTATGAAATTACTTTAGGAAAAATGCTCCAGAAGAATAAAAGTTCGCCCTCGGATGAGTTAAAACCATATCTTAAAGCCCAAAACATTCAACCATATGGTGTTGATTTAAATAATGTTGATTTAATGTGGTTTTCATCTGAAGAACGGAGTAAATTACTTCTAAAACCTGAAGATGTTTTGATTAGTGAGGGGGGGGATGTAGGTCGTTCCGCTATTTGGTCTGGTCAACTTGTTGAATGCTATATTCAGAATGCTATTAATAGGGCTAGGCCAATTGATAATAATTCATCTGTTTTTCTAAATTATTGGATTTTTTATTTAAAATCGATAGATTTTATTAATACGTTGTGTAATAAAGCCACAATTGCCCATTACACAGCAGAGAAGCTTGAAACATCTCCTTTGCTTTTGCCAAAATTTGATGAACAGTTATGTATTGCTTCTTTCCTCGATCACGAAACCGCAAAAATCGATAACCTGATCGAGAGGCAGAAACAACTGATTGAACTGCTAAAAGAAAAACGTCAAGCAGTGATTGGCCATGCCGTGACTAAAGGGCTAAACCCTGATGCACCAATGAAAGATTCTGGTGTTGAGTGGTTGGGGGAAGTGCCAGAACATTGGAGATTAAAACAAATACGACATTTATGTTCATTTGTTGGAGGAGGCACTCCTTCTAAAAGTAATTCAGCTTTTTGGGTTGGTGACATACCTTGGGTTTCCCCTAAGGATATGAAGATTGATTATATATTTGATGCTGAAGATCATATTAGCGAAAGTGCAGTCAAGCAATCTTCAACAAAATTAATTCCAGTGAATTCTGTATTAATTGTTGTTCGCGGAATGATTTTGTCTCATTCATTTCCAGTAGCAATAAATACTGCGGTTGTAACTATCAATCAGGATATGAAGGCACTAATTCCTAACGTTAAAATATCGTTTGAATATTTACATTTGGTTTTGAAAGGTTTTAGACAAAATGTATTAGACTTAACTGATAACTCCTCGCATGGGACTAAGTGCCTAAAAACTGAATCTTTTGAGCGAATGCAAATACCTCTACCACCTTTACAAGAGCAATTAAGAATAGTTTTTGATATTAAAGAACTATTATCAAAAATAGATAGTTTAGTAAGCAGGCAGAATGAGGCGCTTACCCTTCTCCAAGAACGCCGCACCGCCCTTATCTCCGCGGCCGTCACCGGTAAAATAGACGTACGTAATTGGGTTGCGCCAGAAGCCAGAGAAGCTGAGGTATCACAGGAGGCCACCGCATGAGTATGGACACCACCAAAGAGGCAATTTTCCAAAATGAAATGGTTGCTCATATGGTTGCCAAAGGCTGGATTGTTGGTAAACCAGACGGCTACGATCGCGAACGTGCTTTGTATGCGCAAGACGCGATTGCCTTTGTGCAAAACACCCAGCCACTGGAGTGGGAGAAATTTGCCAAGATTTACCCAACCGATACCGAGCGCCATTTCCTCAATGCGTTGGTGGCCCAACTAAAAAAAGCGGATAACAACGCCACCGATATGCTTTCGCGCACTTACGGCACGCTGGGTGTATTGCGTCACGGAATCAAAAGCCATAACGCACGTTTTTCGCTGTGTCAGTTTAAGCCCGAGCATAACCTTAACCCGGAAACGCTGGCGCGGTATCAGCAGAACATCTGCCGCATTGTGCCGGAACTGGTTTATAGCCCCTATGCCACCAAAGCGGCATTTGATGAGGCGTGTGCCAAAGCCAAGAAGTGGCGAATCGATCTGGTGCTGTTTGTTAACGGCCTGCCGATAGCGACGCTAGAACTGAAATCTGAGTTCAAGCAGGCGGTACACAACGCGATTAAACAATATAAGAAAACGCGATTGCCGAAAGATCCGGTCACCAACAAACCAGAGCCGCTGCTCACCTTCAAGCGTGGTGCGCTGGTGCATTTTGCCGTCAGCCAATATGAAGTGTTTATGGCCACCAAACTGGCGGGCGATGACACCTTCTTCCTGCCGTTTAACAAAGGCACCCAAGAAGGTGGGGCGGGGAACGATATCCCTGAAGACCCAAATCGTTATGCCACCGACTATCTGTGGAATGAAGTTCTGCTGCCAGACAACCTGCTGAAAATCCTCGCCAGTTTTGTCCATCTGCAAATCGAAGAAAAAGAGGAGTGGAATGGGCTGAAAAGTAAGAAAGAGAGCCTGATCTTCCCGCGTTATCACCAGTGGGACGTGGTAAATAAACTGATTAGCGCGGCCACGGTGGAAGGGACGGGCCATAAATACCTTATCCAGCATAGCGCCGGCTCCGGCAAATCTAACTCTATTGCTTGGACGGCACATCAGCTTTCTACGCTGTACGACGAGAAAGGCGAGAAACAGTTCCATTCGGTGATAGTAGTCACGGACCGCACGGTACTGGACGACCAGCTTCAGGACACCATTTACCAGTTTGAACACGCGGACGGCGTGGTCGGGCGTATCAATAATAAAGAAGGCGATGGCTCGAAGTCGGATAAACTCGCCAGCGCGCTGGAAAACTCACAGCCAATTATTATCGTCACCATCCAGACCTTCCCGTTCGTGCTGAAAGCTATCGAAAACAGCGTCAGCCTCAAGCAGCGTAAATATGCGGTGATCGCTGATGAAGCACACTCTTCACAAAGTGGTTCCACAGCGCGTCAATTGAAAGAAGTATTGATGACGGAAGAGGCGGATGATGATGTCGAGTTGTCGTCGGAAGACATTCTTGATGCTACCGTCGCCGCACGTAAAGGCAGCAGCAATCTTAACTACTATGCGTTTACCGCCACGCCAAAAGCCAAAACCCTAGAGTTGTTTGGCCGTCGTCCTAACCCTCTTGAACCGGCATCGAAAACCAACAAGCCAGAAGCTTTCCATGTTTACTCTATGCGTCAGGCGATTGAAGAAGGCTTTATTCTTGATGTGCTGAAGAACTACACCAATTACAAAGTGGCGTACAAGCTGCTGCAAAAGTTGGACGATCCCGATCGTGAAGTCGACAGCAAAAAAGCCAAAATCAAACTAAACCAGTGGGTGACATTGCACGATTATAACGTTGCCCAAAAAGTAAAAGTGATCGTCGAGCATTTCCGTAAGCATGTGATGCATTTGCTGGGTGGGCAGGCTAAGGCGATGGTGGTGACCAGTTCGCGTAAAGCGGCGGTGCGCTATAAGCTGGCGTTTGATAAATACATTGCCGAGAATAAATACGCGAAGATTAATGCGATGGTGGCATTCTCTGGTGAGGTAGAGTTTGTTGAAAGTGATCACAATAGTCTTGCGCTGCTGAATCAAAAGTTTACTGAAATGAATATGAATCCAGGGCTGAAAGGCCGGGACATGCGTAAAGCTTTTGATAGTGAAGATTATCAGGTGATGCTGGTGGCGAATAAATTCCAGACTGGTTTTGACCAGCCAAAGCTATGCGCCATGTACGTGGACAAAGCGCTTGGCGGTGTGGAGTGCGTACAAACGCTGTCGCGCCTGAACCGCACCTATCCAGGCAAAGCGCAGTCGGGGACTTTTGTGCTCGATTTCTATAACGAGCCTGATGAGATCCTCGCCGCCTTCCAACCTTATTATCAAACGGCAGAACTGGCGGATGTCAGCGATCCCCAGTTAGTCTTTGAATTATTCGAGAAACTGCGCACCAGTGGCATATTCCTGTGGAACGAGGTGGAGCAGTTCTGTGAGGCCTTCTTTACCAAGAACAAATCCAATGCGGCGATCAGTAATATCTGCAAGCCGGCCGTTGAGCGTTGGAAGAAGCGCTATACCTCGGCTATCGATGCTTACGTGCTGGCAAAAGAGATCTTTGAACGCACGAAGAAAACCAACGATGTGGTGTTGATCACCAATGCTGAAAACAGCTTCAAAGACTGCAAACAAGAAAAAGACAAGCTGGATATCTTCAAAAAAGACCTCGGCAGCTTTGTCCGTTTTTACGAGTTTATGTCGCAAATCGTTGAGTACGATGACAAGGATCTGGAAAAACTGAGTCTGTTTTCCCGTCACTTGCGTCCGTTGTTGCATGAACAACGCATAGAAGAAGATGAGATTGATTTAAGCAACGTGGATATGAGCCATTACCGTCTCTCTAAAATCCACGAACAGCATCTCAAGCTTCAGGAAGATGCCGAAGAATATAAACTCGAGCCGGGTAATGACATTGGCACTGCCAAGCCGAAGGATAAGAAAGAAGAGTTCCTGTCGAACATTCTGGCGCGCCTTAACGACCTGTTTATCACTGATAATCTCAGTGATAAAGACATGATCAACTACGCGTTTACCGTACGCGACAAGCTATCGGAAAACCAAGCGGTGATGACACAGATTGCCAACAACACCCGCGAACAGGCCATGCTGGGGGATTTCCCAAAAGCCATTGATGATGCGGTCATGGACAGCAATGAGGCTCAGCATGAAATGATGGTGCAGTATCTGTCCAACCCAGAGCTCGCCAAGGGGTTTGCCCGCGTGGTGTTTGATATGCTGAAAGGCGCCTGAGATTGATTAGGCAGTGGCTAGCAGCCCTGATGTTAACGTCTTGGCTGCCGTAGTTTTGTAGTAACAGTACCGGTTTTCTTTCAAATAATAATGTCACCGTACAGGAACTATCGTGATGGATATCGTTGCCGATGTTGAAGCAGGTAAGCTGACTCTCAGTGAATTGATTAACTCACTGGCCGAATACAAAGATTACACCCATTCAGAATGGAATCACCGTTACCGCGAGTTTACGGCGCTGCTTCAACAAACCCAGACATTCTCTGAGCCGGAGACGGATGATCTGGTTAAACGGCTTTGGTATGAGCGTGATAACGGTATTGCCAGCATCCGTCAGGGTGTTCCGTCGTTGGCTGAGTTCCAACAAAGCCTGCCGCAACTCAGAGAACTGACCGAGCGTATTCATCGCCAACCCGATGAGCAAACTTACCAATATGTGGAAGCCGCCTTGCAGCAAGCCAAGGAAACCGGACAGCTCAAGCGGATGTATTGGAGCTTGAGGAATCGTGTCTTTGCGGCTTTTACCCCAGAAACTTGCACCAGCACGGTAGACGAAAATGCGTTTACCAAAGCCGCGACGTTTTTGAATGAGCAATTTTCGCTTGGCCTGACGCTTGCTGGCGATTGGCTGCAGAAAAACCATGAGTTGAAGGGCGCGATTAACGGGCAACTGCCAAATGTGGATCCTTACTATGTGAACATGGCGATCTGGCATCTCTATGAACTGCTGTGTGAGCGTGACAGCGAGCAAAAACAAGAGAAAATGGTGAGCAGCGCCGTCACGGTGAGCAATGAAGTGGTGAGCGTGGCGATACCGCAGCATTCACCCGTCAATATGATCTACTTTGGCCCCCCGGGAACCGGGAAGACCTTCATCTTGCAGCAAAAAATGAAGGAGTACACCACGCAGGCTGCTCCCGCCGATTATGATGCCTGGCTAGATTCCCGCCTTGAATCGCTTAACTGGATGCAGGTGATAACGCTGGTCTTGTTGGATCTGAATAAACGCGCCAAAGTTCGCCAACTGACTGAGCACCCGTGGTTCCAACGTAAAGCCTTATTGAATGGTCGCAGCAGTAATTTATCGCAAACGGCTTGGGCCACACTGCAATCTTTTACCGTGCCGGAATCCACCACGGTTGAATATAAAAATCGTCGTGAGCCTACGATTTTTAATAAAACGGCCGAGAGTGAGTGGTTCCTGGTTAAGTCGCAGCTAGAGCAAGTGGAAGATCTTGTTTCACTCTATGATGAGTTAAAGCAAGGCCCGCAAACCGCAGAGGCCATTCAGCGGTTTGCCGTAGTTACCTTCCATCAGTCTTATGGTTACGAAGAGTTTATCGAAGGGATGCGGGCTCGGGCCGATGAGGGCGGCAATATTTCTTATCCCATTGAGCCTGGCATTTTCATGCGTTTATGCCAGCGGGCTAATGCCGATCCGGCGCACCGCTATGCCATTTTTATTGATGAGATTAACCGTGGCAATATCTCAAAGATTTTCGGTGAGTTGATTTCGCTGATTGAAATCGATAAGCGCGCCGGGATGAGCAATGCGATGAGCCTGCAACTGTCCTATAGCGGCCAGACATTCAGTGTGCCTGGCAACGTCGATATTATTGGGGCAATGAATACCGCAGACCGTTCATTAGCGCTGATGGACACTGCATTACGCCGACGCTTCGATTTTGTCGAGATGATGCCAGATCTCTCGTTACTCAGTGGCGCCAAAGTAAAAGGCATTGAGCTTGAATCGTTATTAGAGAAACTTAATAGCCGAATTGAGGCGCTTTACGATCGCGAGCATACGTTAGGGCATGCGTTCTTTATGCCGGTAAAAAAAGCCTGCGATGCGAAGGATGAAGAGAAGGCGTTTAAACAGCTGAAGGCAGCATTCCAGAAAAAGATCATTCCGTTATTGCAGGAATATTTCTTCGACGATTGGAACAAGATCCGGTTGGTGTTGGCAGATAATCAGAAGCAAGACGACAGCCTACAGTTTGTCATTGAGCAAACCGACGATCTAGACATGCTGTTTGGTGCTGACCATGGTTTACGGCGTCACGAGCAGCAATCAACAGTCTACGAACTTAAGGCTTTTGAGCAAGAAGTCTGGAATATGCCCCAGGCTTACCGTGCAATTTATCAACCCGAAGAGGCCGTCCCTGCTACACAGGCTGCGCAAAATGGGTGAGGTGATCTCTGTTTTTGAGTATGACCTGTTAGGTGTTGAAAAAGAAACGCCGGCCGGTGCTGTTCCTCTCCCTCATGAGGTATTCAATTATTTAGAATCGCTTAGCTTAACCAGCGAGAAGGGGAGCCAACTGCTCAAACTCACCTCACGCTCTGGGTGCAGGTTGCTGCAAGTACAAAATTACGCCGGGATACTTTATACCCCCTTTGGCCTGCAGCTTGAAGTTCTGCCCAAGATAGGCAAAAACCTTTCGCGTGGGCATGCACGAGAAACTTTGCTGGCTATGCTGAGCCATTTGTCAGGGTTTAGGCATATCCAAACCCAGCAGGCTGCCGTTCATGCACAACGAATGCCTTTACTGGAGATTTTCATCAACCAGTTTTTGCATAGCGTTAGCCAACTGCTTAAACAGGGTCTGCGCTCAGACTATGTGAACGAACAGGGTAATTTACCCTTCATGAAAGGCAAACTGATGCTTTCCGCTCAGTTGCGACATAACGTTGTGGATCGTCATAAATTCTGTGTCGATTACGATGACTACTTGCCCGACTGTGCCGCCAATAGGCTCTTACACTCAGCACTTCATAAACTAGGCGGTCTTAGTCTGTCATCAGAGAATCAGCGCTGGCTGCAGGAAATGCGCTTTGCTTTTGATGGCGTTCCGTTTAGCCGAGATATTGATGGGGATATATCGAGCCTGCGCCTGGATCGCAGTATGGCTCATTACCATGAGCCGCTTGCATGGGCGCAATTGATTTTGCACGGAATGAGCCCGAGTGCTTTGCAAGGGGATGCTAAAGCCTTATCGCTGTTGTTCCCTATGGAGGCGGTGTTTGAGTCTTTTGTCGCACAGACTCTTACTGATGAACTCCCACACGGCTTCAAATTAAAGCTGCAGGCTGCGAGCTACTCATTGGTTAAACATGGTGAGAGGGATTGCTTTAAGCTGCGCCCAGATTTGTTGATTCAGTCACGCCACCCGGTAAAAACTAAGATGGTGCTGGATACTAAATGGAAGTTGATTAATAACAACTCTCAGGAACAATCTCTCTATGGCATCGCACAATCTGATTTTTATCAAATGTTTGCATACGGCCAAAAATATCTTGATGGCGACGGTGACATGTATTTGATCTACCCAGCACACGATGACTTCAACCATCCGATACCGCAGCACTTTGCATTCTCAAAGACATTGCGGTTATGGGTGGTACCTTATCGGATCACCGCAAAGCGTGGGCAGAGGATGATGTGGGGAAAAGATGATCCTTTTTTAGACCCGTCTCGTTAAACACCACCCTCGAAGCATTCCTACACGGATAGTTTTTAAATAATAGCTATTTAAAATCCGCCTCTTTCAGCTCCAATTTCACCATCAAAGTCTGGTTCAGCGCTTTTCCATCAGCACCACTGTGTATCCGACGGTGGCAGGTAGGGCAGATGGCGCCAACCCACTGCGGGTGATCGGGGCCTTCATCGGCCAGGCGTTTTGTGTGGTGAGGTTCTAGATAAGGATCGCCATTCTTTTTCTGGAACGGTGCGGGTTGCTCGCAGGATTCACAGATGCCATTGGCGCGTTGAAGTACGTATTTTTTCACGTCTTCGCTGCGTTCGAACCAAGATTGTTTGCTATCGCTCTCTTTGCGCCGGCTCGTCATCATGGATGATTTTATGGCCTTGGCGCGTAGCTGCTCGAGCGTTTCTTTCTTTTGGTCTACTTCTGATGTAGTGGTGTCATTGTCTACGTCTTGAGCAGAAGATACTCGGAATAAATTAAAAACTATCCCTTGCCTCATGTTTTTTTCGGTATCTAGACATTGGGTGTAATTCCATGAATCGCACTCAAACAATCCAATAAATTTTACGCCCGTACGTTTTTTATTATATTCAAATAAAAGTATATCCCTACCATTATCTTTATGGTCTCGGATATGTTTATTACCGTTGGTAAACGCCATGTCACCTTTCTGCCCCTCTCCCGTGTAGGAGAAGTGGTCGTCGTTAGACCATCCGTCTTTGTACCCATGTGTTTCGCCAGCCTCTCCGGTGAAAATGAAGATCACGGGGAATTCTTTGGGTGTCGATATTCCGCCTTGCTCTTGCCCGCCGTAGAGGTCGTGGAGATCTTTACGTTTGTAAAGTTCACCTTTCTCTAATTTCTCCAGAGGGTGCGGCGTTTCAACTACCTCGAAGCCAAGTTTTTTTAACTCTTGGATGACGGTTTCTAGATTAACACTGAATTTTATTTTATCTGGAGGTTCACCAATTTGTAGAATATAAGCTGCGGTGGCTATGCCATTAATGTCGTACAGGGATTTATTATAACGGACCTTGTGTGTTCTTATTTTTTCAATTTTATTTTTCTTAAGGAAATCATCATAACCTTGGTTGTTATATTCTTTGATTGCGTCTAGAACAGCCTCTTTCGAAGATAACATTGCGATCTTTATAGCCAAAACATTCCCCTCATTGCAGAACGGATTCTGATCAATGCGTTTGCGTACTGCCAGCGGCCATGCGTGGTTACCCAGCAGTTAGCTCATCGATTTATCGAATGCGTTAACTATGCCAGGCCAGGGGGAAAATGCCTACCTTCGTGAATGTGTTTATCGTGATATGTCAGTCAGATCTATGAGATTTACCGGGGTGATAAGAACGGCACCAAACTAATACCGTCCTTATTATTATCATTTTTATCTGTTTTTAACCTGCCAGCTCCTGGCACTCCATCTGCCGCAGTGCGCGGCCATAAAGGTTGCACAGCGCCGGTACTAAGTGAGCCGTTGCGTTGAGGTAGTGATTCAACTGTTCCCACTGGGCGTCATCGGCTTGTGGGTGCTTTTGCAGGAGATTGCCGCACAGCATCAGGCCATGACATAACCCTTCGGCCTGTTCGGCGGAGAGGGCGGCTAAGTCTAAGAGTTGTGGCAAGTCTAAGGTGCTGAGATCGAGCTGATTGAACAGTTCGCGATAGAGGGTGAGGGTACTTGTGGCGGATTGTGAGGTGGAAATGTTTTCCATGTGGCTGTTCTCCTTAGTGTGGTGCGTTGCTACCACGTGAGACGCTAAACCCATGGTGGTAGCCCAAACGGAGTTAGCGTTACCGGACACTAAGGAAACCGGCGCTTCTTGCGAAGCCTCCGCCTGGGCCACCATAATTCTGGATGTTCAAGGCCCCAGCATTATATACATAATGCTGCTCAGTGTATGTTCGGAACGCTAACTCCGGCTGCGGATTGTGCCGCAGCCAGGAGACTATAGCGCTGGCGCAAAGGCGAAAAAACAGCCTGTACAGAATTACAGGGGCTTACTACTCAATCTGGAATGCAGCTCGCAACAATCTCCCTTAGCAGCCCTTGCCGCCGCCAACTCCATCACCCCAAATCCTCCCCATTACTGGCAATCACTTTCTTGTACCACCAGAAGGATTTCTTGCGCGTGCGGGCGAGGGTGCCGTTGCCGTGGTCGTCGCGGTCGACGTACACAAAGCCGTAGCGCTTGCTCATTTCACCGGTCGAGGCTGCCACCAGGTCAATGCAGCCCCAGGTGGTGTAGCCGATCACCGGCACGCCGTCGGCGATGGCGTCGGCCATGGCGCGGATGTGTTCCCGCAGGTAACTGATGCGGTAATCGTCCTCAATCTCGCCGACGGCATTGAATTCGTCGTGTGCGCCCAGGCCGTTTTCCACCAGGAACAGCGGTTTTTGGTAACGGTCGTACATCATGTTCATGGTGATGCGCAAACCCAGCGGGTCGATGCCCCAGCCCCAGTCGCTGCGTGGCACGTGCGGGTTCGGCAGCGATTTCACCACGTTGGCGGCGCTGCTGTTGTTGTCGTTCATATCGGCAGAAGCACAGCGCGAGGCGTAATAACTGAAGGAGACGAAATCGACCGTGTTCTTCAGGATATCGCTGTCGCCTTCCTCCATCGCGATGTGCACGCCTTTCTCGCGGAACACCCTGGCGGAGTAAGAGGGGTAAGCGCCACGGGCCTGCACGTCGATAAAGAACAGGTTCTCGCGGTCTTTCTCCAGCGCGGCCCACACGTCTTCCGGCTTGCTGGACCAGGGGTAGAAATTGCCGCCCGCCAGCATGCAGCCCACCTGGTTGGCGGGGTTCACCTCATGCGCGATGCGGGTGGCCAGCGCGCTGGCCACCAGTTCGTGGTGCGCGGCCTGGTATTTTACCTGCTCGGGGTTTTCGTCGGCCTCGAACACCAGCCCGGCGCCGGAGAACGGGCTGTGCAGCAGAATGTTGATCTCATTAAAGGTGAGCCAGTACTTCACCAGGCCGTCGAAGGCTTCGAAACAGGTGCGGGCATAGCGGGTGAAAAACTCCACCATCTTGCGGTTGCGCCAGGAGCCGTATTCGGTCACCAGATGCATCGGCACGTCGAAATGGCACAGGGTGACCAGCGGCTCGATGCCGTATTTGCGGCACTCTTCGAACAGACTGCGGTAGAAGGCAATGCCCTGTGGGTTGGGCGTCAGCTCGTCGCCGTTCGGGTAAAGCCGGCTCCAGGCAATGGAGGTGCGGAAGACGCTAAAGCCCATCTCCGCCATCAGCGCGATGTCGTCGCGGTAACGGTGATAAAAATCGATCGCGTCGTGGCTTGGGTAAAACTCGTCTTCACGCAAGGCAAAGCGCTTCTCCAGGCCCAGCTTCACCGGCATGCGGTTGGCGCCGTGCGGGATCATGTCGACCGTGGTCAGCCCTTTGCCGCCCTCCAGATAACCCCCTTCAGACTGGTTGGCGGCCAGGGCGCCGCCCCATAAGAACCCTTGCGGGAAAGTTGAATCAGACATGTAATCCTCTGTTGCTTAGAAAGTGCTTCATTGGGGATTGACGGCGTTAGCGGTATTCGCCGCAGGTGCGGTGGCCGCCGTTGGCGGGGCTTCGCTTTCCGGGATGTCTTCGAACCCTAAAATCAGCGTGAGCACGAAAGACAGCACCACGGAAAGCACCATCACGCCGCCCACCCAGACAATGCTCATCGGGTTCGACGGGTCAAAAAACTGCACGCTGGTGAACAGGCCGGGCGAGGCCATCGAATGGCTAGCCAGCCCGCCGATACCGGCGACGGCACCACAGACAAAGCCGCTGATCAGGCTGGCGATCAGCGGGCGTTTAAGCCGCACCGCCACGCCATACAGCGCCGGTTCGGAAATCCCCGCCACTATGGCGGAGGCGGCCGCGGCCAGCGCGGTCTGGCGCAGTTCGCGGTTCTTGGTTTTGAACGCCACGGCCAGCGAAGAGCCGCCGAGCGACAGGTTGGCCCCGATCTCCGAAGGCATCACCATGCCTTCTTTGCCGGTTTCGGCAATGGTCTGAATAATGGTCGGGGTGAACACGCGGTGCATGCCGGTCATCACCAGCAGCGGCCAGATGGCGCCCATAATGGCAACGGAAAGCCAGCCCAAATAGCCGTGCACGGTGTACACCAGCGCCGAAATACCGCTACCGATCCAGATGCCGAGCGGGCCGATCAATAGGATCGCGATCGGCGCGGCGATCAGCACAATCAGCATAGGTTTGAGGAAGTTCTTGGTCACCGCCGGGGTGATGCGATCAACCCATCGTTCGATGTACGACAGGATCCAGGTCATCACCAGCGCCGGGATCACCGTATAGGTGTATTTCACCGCCGTCACCGGGATGTAGGCGAACTCCACGGCCTGGCCCTGCGCCGCCTTGGCCATCAGATCGATAAAGTTGGGGTGCAGCAGCACGCCGGCAATGGCGATCGCCAGCGACATGTTGGTTTTGAACTTCAGCGCCGCAGAGGCGGCGACCATCACCGGCAGGAAGAAGAACGCGCCGTCGCCGATCACGTTCAGGATGATCAGGGTCGAGGAGCCTTTTTCGAACACGCCGGCCATATCCAGCATCATCGCCAGCAGCTTCACCATCGAACCGCCGATAATGGCGGGGATCAACGGCGACATGGTGCCCACCAGCGCATCGAGAATGCCGGCGCCGATGCCTTTCAGGGTGATTTTACGTTTTGCCGGTGCGGCGGCGGGGGCGTTGCCCGGCAGGCCGAGCGCCAGCACCGCCTGGTAGGCTTTCGATACCTCGTTGCCGATGATCACCTGGCACTGCTCGCCGCTGTGCACCACGCCCAGCACGCCATTAATCGCTTTGAGCGCGGGGGTGTCGATCAGCGCCTTGTCTTTGACAACGAATCTCAGGCGGGTCATGCAGTGCGTTACGGCGTCGATGTTGCCGAGGCCGCCCACCGCATTCACGATTGCCTGCGAGATCTCTGTGTAGTTCTTCGGCATGGAATATCGTCTCTCTAATAGGAATTCGGATTGCCCAAAGGCGAACTTTTACTGCCTGGGCGATCCGCCGTTCCATCTCAATGAAACGCCCACAAGAAACCGGTTTCACAAAATCATGCTGATCTGTTTTTAATCTGGCAAGAATTATGATTTTTTGGTTTTCCGTTTCGTGAGACTGGTCACTTTTAGATCGGGCGCGCTCGCGTCGGCGGGTGTGAAAACATTTCAAACGGGGGGCGTCTTGGGTAGACTGCGCTCATCCAATGGATTTTGACGGCGCACAGATGGCAACAATACTTGAGGTGGCTAAAAAGGCCGGCGTTTCTAAGGCGACGGTGTCCCGCGTGTTGTCCGGCAGCGGCTATGTCAGCCCGGAGAAACGCGAGCGGGTGGATAACGCCATCGCCGAGACCGGCTATCGGCCCAACCTGTTGGCGCGCAATCTGGCGACGAAAACCACCCAGACCATCGGGCTGGTGGTCACCAACACGCTGTACAGCGGTAACTACTTCAGCGAGCTGATGTCCCAGTCCGCCCGTATCATGGAAGAAAATGGCCGCCAGCTGATCCTGGCGGACGGCAAGCACACCGCGGAAGAAGAAAAGGCCGCCATTCAATTCCTGCTGGATCTGCGTTGCGACGGGGTGATCATCTACCCGCGTTTTCTCTCTATTGCGGAAATGGACGAGATCATTTCCCGGCATAAGCAGCCGATCCTGGTCATCAACCGCCGCTTAAGGCTGAACGACAGCTACTGCATCTTCAGCGATCAGCAAGCCACCAGCGCGACGGCGGTGGCGCACCTCATCCAACTTGGGCATCGCGATATCGCGTTCATCACCGGCTCGCTGGATTCCCCCACCGGGCTGGAGCGGCTCTCCGGCTACAAATCCGCGCTGGCGCAGCAGGGTATTGCGGCCAACAACGCCTTGATTGTCGAAGGGAAGTGGAATGCGCAAAGCGGCATGGCGGCGGTCGATGCGCTGCTGGCCGGCGGCCACGCGTTCAGCGCCATTGTCGCCAGCAACGACGAAATGGCCATCGGCGCCATGAAGCGGCTGGCGGAATGCCAAATCCCGGTGCCGTCCGCCGTGTCGGTGATCGGGTTCGATGATATCCCGCTGGCGCCTTACACCATTCCCTCGCTCTCCAGCATGAAAATGCCGGTGACCGAGATGATTAAGGAAACCATCAACCGCCTGGTGTCGATGCTGGACGGTGGCGAGCTGAGCAAACGCCCAGCCTTCCCGGCGAGCCTGATCCTGCGGGATTCGGTGGCGGCGGGGCCGTATTTTCAGAAGGGATGAGGGGCGGAAATGGGCTGCGCGGGTAAAAGCGCAGCCTGGTGAACTTAAGGTTATGCCAGGTCGGCAAACCGTGCCCGAATCGTCTCCTCCGGCAAATCCACGCCGATAAACACCAGCGTACTGCGGCGTTCTTCCTCGGACAGCCATTCGCGGTCCCAGTCGGCGTTATACAGCCGTTGCACGCCCTGGAACAGCAGGCGGCGCGGTTCGTCCTTGATCGACAAAATGCCCTTGTAACGCAGCAGGCTGTCGGCGTACTCCAGCAGCAGGCCTTCCATCACTTCGGAAATCTGCATCAGTTCCAGCGGTTGGTCGTGGTACACCACGATCGAGCGGATGTCGTTCTGCGGCTGCGGAATGCGGCGGAACAGCGGGGCGGGCGGCGTCAGGTTCAACCTGTCGTTGAGCGTAAAGCCTTCGATGCCGAACAGCAGGCCCAGGTCGATATCGCCGTGCGTCACTTTATACACCGGCGCGCGGGCGTTCATCAGTTGCAGGCGCTGAGTCAGCGCCTCGCAGTCCGGCGCCACGTCGGTTTTGGTCAGCAGAATGCGGTCGGCGTAGCCCACTTGCGCCTGCGCGATGCTGAACTGGCTCAGTTGTTGATCGGCGTGCGCGGCGTCCACCAGCGTGATGATGCCGTCCAGCAGGAAGCGTTCGCAGATGAGCTCGTGCGAGAAAAAGGTCTGGGTGATCGGGCCGGGATCGGCCATGCCGGTGCATTCGATGATCAGCCGATCGAAGGCCAACTGGCCTTGGTCCACTCCGTCCAGCAGGTCGAGCAGTGCGTCTGCCAGCTCGTTGGCTTTGCTGCAGCAGATGCAGCCGTTGCTCAGGGTGGTGATGCGGCTGGCGCGGTCGCCAATCAGCGCGTTGTCGACAGGCACTTCGCCGAATTCGTTTTCGATAACCGCAATCTTGTAGCCATGGTCGGCGTTCAGAATATGGCGCAGCAGGGTGGTTTTGCCTGCGCCCAAAAAGCCGGTCAGAATGGTGACGGCGATGGGTTTCATGTCGGGTCCTTATTGACTCAAATCAGCAGCAGCGCATGCCGCCTTTGCCGTCGCCGCCGTAGCGGGCCTGCTGGCGTTCGCGGAAAAACTCTTTATAGGTCATCACCGGTTTGTCCGGGTGGTTGTCTTTCATGTGCTGGACGTAGGTATCGTAGTCGGGCACGCCCACCAGCATGCGCGCCGCCTGCCCGAGATACTTACCCGCCTGACCAAGATTACCAAACATAATTCCTCTCTCCCAAATACCCTGCTTACCCTTCGTCTTTCGAACCGCAGCGGTGTTGGCTTCATTCCCGAACCCCAGTCACTTACTTGAGTAAGCTCCTGGGGATTCGCTCATTTGCCGCCTTGCTGCGGCCCGAAATCCTTTGGGTACCGGTTAACGTTCATATCGGTACTGCATAACTGATTTCATTATGCAGGGTATCCGTTAAATCACATCAATGCTGCGGTGAAACTTTGACGTCCCCCTCAGTTACGCCGCTGGAGGGCGCTTCTTCAGGCACCGGCACGTACGGCGTTTCCTGGTCGCTGCGGTTCGGGTTTTTATACGCCGCCATCGCGGTTTTCACCCCGTAGAAGATGATGCTGTACACCACCAGCAGGAACAGAATGCTCAGCCCGGCGTTGGTGTAGTTGTTCACCACGATATGCTGCATGTTCGCCACCTGCTGGGCGCTCAACTCGGCGCCGCTCTCGGCGATTTTGCGTTTGTACTCGCCGGCCTGGAAGAAGAAGCCTTCCAGTTGCGGGTTGTCGCTGAACAGCTTCAGGCCCAGCGCATAGGTGGTGCAAATCAGCAGCCACACCGCCGGTAGCACGGTGACCCAAATGTATTGGGTGCGTTTCATCTTGATCAGCACCACGGTGCCCAACACCAACGCCACGGCCGCCAGCATCTGGTTGGAGATGCCGAACAGCGGCCACAGGCTCTTCACGCCGCCGAGCGGATCGACCACCCCTTGGTACAGCAGGTAACCCCACAGCCCCACGCAACCGGCGGTGCCGACGATACCGGCCACCAGCGAGTCGGTTTTTTTCAGGAAGGGCGCAAAGTTGCCCATCAAGTCCTGCAGCATAAAGCGGCCGGAACGGGTGCCGGCGTCCAGCGCGGTCAGGATAAACAGCGCCTCGAACAGAATGCCGAAGTGATACCAGAAGCCCATATTGGCGCCCGGGATGATCTGGTGGAACACGTGGGCGATGCCCACCGCCAACGTTGGCGCGCCACCGGCGCGGTTCAGCACCGAAGGTTCGCCGATGTCTTTGGCGGTTTGCAGGATCTGTTCCGGGCTGATGACGAAGCCCCAGGAACTGACGGTCGCCGCCGCGTGGGCGGTCACATCTTTGAGCGACGCCATGATCATCGGCGCGTCTTCGGTGCCCAGACGGTGCAGGTCCGGCATGGTGATGCCCAATGCCGCCGGTGGAGTGTTCATGGCGAAGTACAGGCCAGGTTCGATGATCGAGGCCGCCACCAGCGCCATGATGGCGACGAAGGATTCCATCAGCATCGCGCCGTAACCGATAAAGCGCGCGTCTTTTTCATTGGCCAGCAGCTTCGGCGTGGTGCCGGAAGCGATCAACGCATGGAAGCCGGAAACCGCGCCGCAGGCGATGGTAATGAACAGGAACGGGAACACCGAGCCTTTCCACACCGGGCCGGTGCCGTCGACAAACTGCGTCACCGCCGGCATTTTCAGCTCGGGGTTGAGGATCACGATGCCAATCGCCAGCCCGACAATCACGCCAATCTTCAGGAAGGTGGCCAGATAATCGCGCGGCGCCAGGATCAGCCACACCGGCAGCAGGGCGGAGACGAACGCATAGCCAATCAGCGTGAAGGTGATGGTGGTGTCTTTAAAGGTCAGCGCCGGGCCCCAGTACGGGTCCTGGGCGATCACGCCGCCGAACCAGATGGAAGCCACCAGCAGCACGATGCCAATCACCGACACTTCGCCCACCCGGCCGGGGCGCAGGAAGCGCATGTAAATGCCCATGAACAGCGCGATCGGCACGGTGGCGCAGACGGTGAACACGCCCCACGGGCTTTCCGCCAGGGCCTTCACCACGATCAGGGCCAGCACCGCCAGGATGATGATCATGATCAGGAAGCAGCCGAACAGCGCGATGGTGCCCGGCACCGGACCCATTTCCTTTTTGATGATCTCGCCGAGCGAAGCGCCGTTGCGGCGCGAGGAGATGAACAGCACCATAAAGTCCTGCACCGCCCCCGCCAGCACCACGCCGCCCAGCAACCACAGCGTGCCGGGCAGGTAACCGACCTGCGCCGCCAGTACCGGGCCGACCAGCGGGCCTGCGCCGGCAATGGCGGCGAAGTGGTGGCCGAACAGCACGTTCTTGTTGGTCGGCACGTAGTTCAGGCCGTCGTTGTTGACCACCGCCGGGGTGGCGCGGAAGGCGTCCAGCTTCATTACTTTGGTGGCGATATACAGGCTGTAATACCGGTACGCCACCAGATACACCGCTACCGACGCGACGATGATCCACAGCGCGCTGATGTGTTCGCCACGGCGCAGCGCAACCACGCCCAGGCAGGAAGCACCGAGTATCCCCAGTAGCATCCATGGAATGTGTTTTAAAATCCCCTCTCGGTTCATGAGGTGTCCTTAATATTCTAATCTGCAAAAAAATGAGTGAGTTAATCCGCTTATAAGATGTTTCAGGCGTGTGGCCGGGGTGCGGATAACGGTAGCGTTGTCCCCCCAGGGGCAGGGACGGGTTTGGCAACAGCTCATCATTGCGGGTTAGGGAAAGGGAAGACATGTGAATTTCAGTCAGCGGTTCAATACGCAGGCTGAACGGTCGGAAATGCAGGGTGAACGGTTACCGCATTGGCAACACCGCTACGACGGAGGATGTTGCCCATGCGGCAGCCTGAATCAGTAAATCTTCCTGGCGTTGATCCCGGCCGGGAAGATGCCGGTGGCGAAGATGTGCCCGTTAACCTGCAACTGGTCGTCGGGCAACATCTCCAGCGGGTATTCGCCGGCCAGATAGCTGAGGAAGTTATTGCGGTCGTCAAGCGACTGAAAGCCGATCAGATCGTAGAAAAACAGCGACTCGATTAACCCGCGGTGTTCGGGGATTTGCCTGAGCAGCGCCACCGACGGGAACGGCAGGTGGAAAAAGAACGCGCTCGGGTTCAGCAACCCCTGTTCCTTCAGCGCCTGGCCGCAGGGCAGCAACTGGTAATCATCGATGCAGATGATGTCGCCGGGGCAAACATACTCGCAGGCGATGTCGGCGAAATGCAGGTTGAGCTGCCGGTAAGCCTGGTAATTCTCCGGCGTGAAATGCGCTTTCTCCGGCTGGTTGTGGAATACCGGCCACAGGCCATCGTGATAGTAACCCTGATAGTGGCGGCAAAACTCGTCTATCGACAGCGGGAAGGTCACTTGCTCATAGCCGACGTTGTGCCGATAGTTGACCGGACGCTCGCCAAAGTTTTGCACGTCGCCGTTCCAGCCCAGCCACAATCCCCGATCCGCCTCATTCGCGCCGTCGGGCGCAAGGGCCTGCGTGGCGCAGGCCAGATCCTTGCTGTCACATTGTTTATTCGAGATCAAAACCAAACGGGACATGGGGTTTTCCTTACTCAGTGCACAGACTGGGGGATATTGAGTGCGCCGCAGGGCCGATCCATCGCGGGTTGCGTGATGGTCCACACCTTGTCTGGCTGGTTGATCGGTTCATAGCCTGCCTTGGCGTACAGCCATGGCGCCTGGCTGGCGTAGAGCATGATGCGGTGCAGCCCGCTCATGAGCGGATGTTCCAGGCAACTGTGCATCAGCCATTGCCCCAGCCCGTTGCCGCGGTATTCGGCAGTGATAAACACGTCGCTCAACCAGGCGAAGGTGGCGTGGTCCGTCACCACCCGGGCAAAACCGATCTGGCGTTTTTTTCGGTACAGGCCGAAGCACAGACTGTGGCGAATGGCGTGCTCCAGCGTGGCGCGATCGATGCCCTGCGCCCAGTGCGAATGGCGGAGAAAATGATGAATAAAATCGATGTCCAATAGCCGGCGATCGGTGCTGATCGTCAAGGCACCTTTATGCCAGGAGAATAGCGGCCCATCATTTACTGCGTTCGGCTGATTATCATTGTCGGCGATTACCGACCAAGGTTGATGCTTCATCGTCGTCCTCTGTGCATTGCCAATAAATAAGGTCGTTACAGCATCCAGCTTATTTCCGCCTCGGTGACCTGTTCTTCGAAACGGCGCAATTCGGCGGTTTTGCAGGTGTGCCACAGTGCGGTAAACGCCGGGCCGAGCGTTTCGCGCAGCGGCAGGCTTTGCCGAAACAGCGTTAGCGCTTCTTGCTGGTTAAGCGGCAGCGCCGCTGCGTCGTCGTTTTCATACCCGTTGCCGCAGGCCGCCGGGGGCAGCGGCAGGGCGTGCTCTAGCCCGTACAGCATGCCGCTCAGCATCGCCGCCACCGCCAGATAAGGGTTGGCGTCGGCGCCGGCCAGCCGGTATTCGATCCGTTGATTGGCGCTGTCGGCGCAGGGCAGGCGCAGCGCCACCGTGCGGTTGTTATGGCCCCAGGAGGCGCGCAGCGGCACGTGCATGCCTGGGCGGAAACGGCGAAACGCATTGATGTTCGGCGCGAATATCGCCATCGAGGCCGGCATCAGCGCCAGCATCCCGGCCATCACCTGCGTCATGGCGGCGCTCAGCTCACCCGGCGTGCCGGCCAACAGGTTGTGGCCCTGTTCATCCTGCAGGCTGATATGAAAATGCAGACCGCTGCCGGCGGCCTGCGCGCAGGGCTTGGCCATAAAGCAGGCGTGCTGGCGGTGTTTTTCCGCCATCTGGCGCGTCAGCCGTTTCAGGGCCAACACCTGGTCGCAGGCTTCCAGCACCCGCGGGCTATGGTGCAGGTTCAACTCATACTGGCCGGAGGCGGCCTCGGCCACGATCCCCGTCAACGGCAGCGCCTGCAACCGGGCCTGATGCTCAATTTCATTGAGCAGCGCATGGTGGCGCTCCGGCGCATCGACAGAAAAACTCTGCGTTGGGCTGTGGCCGGCCTCGGCGGGCTGTTGCTGCGGATCGTGCAGATAAAACTCCAGCTCGGCCGCCACCACCGGGTAATAGCCTTTGGCATGCAACCGCCCGAGCACCTGTTGCAGTACGACGCGCGGTTCCAGTTCGCAGGCGTCGCCATCGGCATTTTGCATCGTCAGCAGCAGTTGGGCATGGCGTTGCGGATCGCGGGCGCAGGGCCGCAGCGTGCCGGGCACCGGCAGGCACAACCGATCCGGCTCGCCCGCCTGCTGGCCCAGCCCGCTTTCTTCGATCACCCGCCCGCCGAGATCCATGGCGTAAATCGACAACGGGAAATAGCAGCCCTTATCCAGCGAAAACAGTTCGGCGACCGGCAGCCGCTTGCCGCGAAACTGGCCATTCAGATCGTTGAGATAAATATCGACGTGTTCGGTCTGCGGGTAGCGTTGTAAATACTGTTCAACTTCTTTGCGAAACGAGCGCGACCGCGAGGCGGGAATATCCGCCAGCAGAGGGTTGAAACCGATAATATTAGAATACATGGCGGCCCCCGAGCTTAATGAAAAACGGGGATTCAATAATAAACAAGGCAGGGTATAAACACATGAGGCATCCGTCTCGTGAGGCCATAGCGGCGATGTAATGATGTTATCCGCGCCCCCGGAAACTGTCTGTAAAAACGCCGTAACTTTACCTGTCATCGAGATAAAAATGGCGTAAAAATACCGTTTTTAGATTTTTTAACGTAGAAAATTGCAGCGGGAAGGATATTCGGTATTTTTGTTTTTTATTCCTTTGCTAATCTATATCTTGCTACTAAATCTAAGGCATTGAATTGTCTTTCTGTGCAATGTTCTATTGGCGTTTTTTTCTGTCCTGGCGGTATCTTATTGCCTTGCACTGACACTTTTTACTTTTTATCGCTAAAAGCTATGTTTGTTGTTATGGCAAGGTGAGTCAGGAGTGCGTAATAATGAGCCCCGTTTACGAGCAAGGAAATAATAATCCGCATCAGGAAGAAATAAAGTGTGATGAGCAGGCGGTGAAACTGCGTAGAGAAAAAGCGGGAATAAGTGAAGATGTGCCTGTCTACGCTATTGCACTTTCTGGAGGGGGCATTCGCAGTGCGACTTTCAGCCTTGGTTTGTTGCGAGCGTTGGCGAAAAATAAAATTTTACACCGTTTCGATTATATGTCGACAGTGTCTGGCGGTGGTTATATTGGTGGTGCGGTGGGGCGGCTTTATGACAATAAGCAGAACGCTGAAAAAGTCGAGGAGGGGTTGAAAGACGATCGCTCGTTGCTGCTGTGGTGGCTAAGGAATAATGGTCGTTATCTGATACCCGCCGGGCTTCGCGACAAGGGGCAGGCTATTGCGTATGTGCTGCGCGGGCTATTGGCATCTCATTTTGAAGCGGCGACGCTGATCCTGTTTTTAGCGGCTCTGACGCTTTGGCCGACGTTGTTTGCAAGCCTGAGCGAGCCAAATAAATTTTCTGTAACGGGTATCTGGCTCTGGTTAGCCCTATTGCCTGCACTTTTCGCTGCCTATCAAATTTCGGCTTATTGGCTGGTGCGCCCACGGGGGAAAGAAAAAGGGAAGGATAGGCAGTATATCGACGGCAATATTAATATTGCCGATGCGTTTTTGGTCGGGCTGGCCATGCTGGTTGGTGTTATCGTTGTGTATTATCATTTGGGGGGCTTTGGGGGGATAATTGTTGCCCTTTTCCTCATCATCCCCATGCTCGCGGCAATACGGCATGTTTTATTTTATCGCCAGGGGGAAAAAGTAACGGCTGCCGAGATGCGTTTAACGCATACGGAGAGGCTCTCTTACGCGTTAGGTGTCATTGCCGTTTTTTTGTTTCTGTTCGTTGTTGAAGTATCTGCTTACGCTTTAAAAGCGCATTCCGTCTATTTGTCGGGGTGGCTTTTTTCCTCATCTGCGCTGATGGTCCTGATTTTTAGACTCGGCCAGTTGAATAAAACCGGCTTCTTAAAATGGTTGAAAAAGGCAGGCGTATTCCCGGTGCTTAGTATTGTGGGTTATGCAGTTTTGTTATTGATGCTGATTGGCTGCGTGATTTTATTGCGTATGCTGCTGTCTGGTGTCGCCAGCTTACGTATCGCGCTGGAACCGCATTGGATTATGTTTATCGCGGATACGACATTTATCTTTCTTATATTTATTTTTTTCTATTTATCAAAAAATAATATAGCCGTGCTGAATCTCTCTTCAATGCACAATCTGTACCGTGCCCGGTTGGAACGAGCCTATGTTTCCGTCGGCAATTACGCTGGCAAAGCATTCCAGGGGCCACGTTTCCCATGTTCTCCACTGATGAAATATGACCGAAAGTGGGTTGAAGGAACCAGCCGGCTCACCGAGACGCGTTCCGGCGATGATGTGTCGTTGGGGCAATATCGGCCACATCTTTACGGTGGGCCTATTCATTTGATCAATTGTTGTATTAACCAAACTGTGGATGATCGCACCGGCAATTATAATGCCGACCGTAAAGGCGTCTCGCTGACGCTCAGTGCTCTGGGGGTTGAGATTGGGACTTCTTGTCCGCAACGTCATGACCTTCAATATGTTAAAGATGAATGCTTGTCGAAATGGCTGGCTATCTCCGGCGCAGCGGCGGCGACCGGAATGGGATCTCGCACCAAAGGGGGGATTGCAGCGTTGCTGTTTATCTCGGGGTTGCGTTTGGGTTATTGGAATAAAAGCCTGCTCTCTGCCCCGGGGAAAAACGAACGGTGCGAAGAAAAGGGAAGAAAAAGAACAAAATTTGAAGCATGGGCGAGTCGCTGCCCACGGCAATCCGCCATTGTTGGAGAAATGTTTGCGCAATTTCCCGGCTTGAACAGTGAGAATTGGTATATTTCCGATGGCGGCCATTTTGATAACACCGGCGTCTATGCATTGCTGAAACGCAGGGTGTCACTTATCGTCCTGGCGGATTGTGGTGCAGATCCGGCATATGGTTACGAGGATGTGGAAAACCTGGTGCGAAAGGCGAAAATAGATTACGCGACGTTTATCGAGTTTGTGGACAATACCCGGGTTCAAGCGTCGTTTGCATCTTTATTTACCACCCCAGAGATGTTGACCACGGAGCCGAATCCGGCTCCCTTTTTGCTTGCAAGGGTGGTTTACCCCGACAGACCGCAACCTGGCGTGCTGATCGTGGTTAAGCCGCATCTGGTAGATCCATTGCCGCTGGATGTTGATCAATATGCGAAGAGGAATCACGTATTCCCGCAGCAAACCACGGGGGACCAGTTTTTTGACGAAGCACAATGGGAGGCTTACCATCAATTGGGGCTTCTGTTGGGGGAATCGTTAACCGAAGAGGTGCTGGCGAAAGCGCATAGCTGGATTTAATCAAGCCAGTGCTATCCCTGCGGGGCTAATTATTCATCATTATCGTGCGGGATCATTATGTCAGTGTGCAAGATGCTTATTATTCTCGCTTCTTTTGTTGCCTTCAACGCGGCAGCCTCGTCCGAAGCGGCCTGGGCCAAGGGCGATAAAGCGATGCAGGCTGCCTGCCTGAAGGCCAGCGGATTGAAAGCGGCCAAAGCCGCCGGTGCGATCGTTCATTATGATGACCAAATCGGCTACTCGGCGTTGTTGATCGGCGGGCGCTACCCGCAGCCGTTCATGAAGAACAAGCCGGGCAAAGAGCTGTGCCTCTATCAGCGGGCGACCCAAAAGGCGGTAGTTCAGGAAGCCGACGGGTTTCTGGGTAAGCCGTAGTGTGGGGGCGCAGAAGCGCCCCCGGTCTTGATTATTTCAACGCGATACGAATCACGTCATCCGGATCCGTGGCTTCTTTTTCGCGGCTGGAGGCCTGCTTGACGCTGACGTACAGCGTCTGGCCATCCGGTGACAGCGCCAGGCTGTTCGGGTGGGTCGGCGTCTTGAAGGTGTTCAGCAGCGTGTAACTTTTGGCGTCAATCACGCTCACTTCGCCCGCCTTGCGGTGGGTCACGTAAACTTCATTGCGCGCCGGGTTGAACAACACCGCCAGCGATTCCGGTACCTCGATTTTGCTCAGGACGGTGCCGTCGCGGGTATCGACAACCAGCACCTGCGCCTGCTTGGAGTCGGTGATAAACGCGCGGTGGGTGGCCGGATCCAGGCTGAGGTTCAAGAAGAAGTGCTCTTTGGCTTCATCCAGCTTTTTGCGGGTGAGTACCTTATTGGTTTTGGTGTCGATAGTCACCAGCTCGCCGTCGGCGTTGGTCACATACAGGCGGCCGGCTGCGGCGTCCAACGCCAGGCCGGTGCCGTATTTACCGGTATCGGTGATGGTGGCGCGCAGGGTGAGATCTTTACCGTCCACTACCCAGACCACGCTGGATTCACCCAGCCCGGTAATGTACAGCGTGTCGGTCGCGGCGTCGGCTACCAGCTCACGCGGCGCCAGCGGTTTTACCGTCTCGGTGCGTTGGCGGGCATCCAGCACCAGGCGGCCTTTCACTTCGCCGGTCTTGGCGTCGATAGCGGTCACCGAGCTGTTTACCGTGTTGCCGAAGAACAGCGTATCGGTTTTGCCGTTAATCGCGGCGCCAAAAGGTTTGATGTCGTTGTGAATGACCTGGGTGATGCCCAGCGTCTTGGGATCCAGCCGATAAACCACGCCGCCCTTGTCCTGCTTGCGGCTTTGCGAAGTCGCCAGGTACAGCGCGTTTTCGCTCTGGCTGTACACCATCTCGTAAGCGCCTTTAGCTACAGGCTTGCGCAGCAGCTCAGGTTCGCCCTGGGCGAGCAGCGGGGCGGAGAACAGCATTGACGTGAGCAGCAGCAGCGGGAAGGTGGCACGTGCGCCAAAGCGGCGGCTGGTGGTGGTGGCAGAATTCATAACCTCTCCATGGAGTTAACAAAGCATATCGCCCACAGGGCAGTTGCCCTGGAGCCAGGAAAGCTCAACATTGAATAAAGGGAAATCCGGCCGGTCGCGTCGTGGCGCGCCGATCCTTGTATTTGCGAATAATAATCATTATTTATTCGGAAGGGGAGTTATTTCGGCAGGTGCGGGGGGAAATCACAATGTGGAGGGGGGCCGCTGCCATCCGTGTTTCGATCACCCCGGCAAGCGGAAGAGAGGCGGTGCTGGGTGAGCCGGATTCCACCTGACGGTGTTTTACGATTTCTGATGTTTTCCGCAGGCCGGCGCCGATGACGGCCTTTTTTACATCGCTATTCCGCTGACCGCCACCGGGTCTGCGGCGTTCCTCTCCGCCAGATAGCGCGCCGGCGGTTTGCCTACCGCTTTTCTAAACATAGTGACAAAGCCGCTGGCGCTCTCATAGCCCAGATCCAGCGCCACCTTCTGCACGCTGTCGCCCTTGGTCAGCCGTTGCAGCGCCAGCATCACGTGCAACTGGCGGCGCCAGTGGCCGAAGCTCATGCCCATTTGCTGCTGCAGGGTGCGGTTGAGGGAGCGTTCGCTCATGCCGATGCGCTGTGCCCATTGGCTCAGGGTGGCTTTGTCCGCTGGGTTGGCCAGCAGCCGTTCGGTCAGTTGGCGAATGCGCACGTCCTGAGAGACCGGCAAATGCAGATTCTCGATCGGCGCATTAACCACCTGGTCCAGCAGCACTGCGGTCAGCCGCCCTTCCGGGCCCTGCTCGTCATAGAGCGGATCGAACCCGCTGGCCTGCAACAGCAGCTCGCGCAGCAACGGCGACACCGCCAGCGTGCAGCAATGGGTGGGCAGGCCGGCGATAGCGTCCTGATCGACAAACAGGCAATAGCATTCGGTGTCGCCGGCCCCCTGGGCGTTATGCAGCACGTTGCTCGGCATCCAAAGCGCGCACTGCGGCGGCACCAGCCACAGGCCGTTTTCCGCCTCGCAGCGGATCATGCCGCGCACCGTATAAATCAGCTGCGCCTTGCGGTGGCGGTGATGGGCCATCTCCCAGTCGCTGCTGATGGTGGAGCCCTGAACGGCGAAAATCGCCCGCGGTACCTGATCGATGTCGAAACGCGGTTCGGTAAGAACTGGCATGAGAATTATTCTCAATTTGGCGTGATTGAAAAACATTATGTCCTGATTGTGCAATGCGGTCTAGCGCCGTAGTCGATAAAGTAAGCGCCAGCTTTAGCACTTCGAGGGGGCGCAATGTATCAGCAACAGGTAATCACTCAACTGCTGGCCTGGATTGAGCAAAATCTCGACCAGCCTCTGACGCTGGACGATATCGCCGCCAAATCCGGTTACTCCAAATGGCATCTGCAGCGGCTGTTCAAGCAGTTAACCGGCCACGTTCTGGGGACCTACGCCCGGCGCAGAAGGCTGAGCGCCGCTGCGCGCGAGTTGCGGCTCACCCACATCAGCGTGGCCTGCATTGCCGATAAGTACCAGTTTGATTCCCAGCAGACCTTCACCCGCTGTTTCAAAAAGCAGTTCGGTTTGCCGCCGGCCGGCTATCGCCGCAGTCCGGATTGGGCCAGCCACGGCATGCAGCCACCGCTGCGTTTGAGCGAAGGGCCGTTGCCGCAGGCGGACATCGTTACCCTGCCTGCCATGCAACTGGTGGGGCGCTCCCAGCGTGGCAACTGCACTCTGGGGCAACTGCCGCATTCGAAACACGAGTTGCGTCAACACGCCTGGCGCCAGATGGTGCGCACGCAAGCCGAGCCGCCGGCGGTGGTATACGGCCTCACCAGCCTGGAGGCGGACAGCCGCCAACGCGGCGGCAAGCGCATTGTCTATACCGTGGCGCTGGCGGATGAGCAGGCGGAAGGCGAGACGGTGATCATCGAGCAAGGCGACTACGCCAGTTTTGTCTATCAGGGCAGGGCGGAGGAATTGCAAAACTTTATCGCCCGTCTGTACGATACCGCGATCCCGATGATGAAAGCGGTGCGGCGGCCGGGGCAGGATATCGAGCGCTTTTACCCGGCGGCGGGTGGCGTTTGCAACGGAGCAAACACGGCGATCCGTTGTGAATACCTGATCCCCATACGCCGAATGACGCCGCCAGACGTCGCGATTTAGCGGCGTTTTTCACAATAAGTCATCTTCCTACCGCAGCAGGTTACAAAAAAGTGCGTCATGACACAGGGAATGTTTCGCACTTAGGTCAATGTGCACATATAATGCGCATCCGGTCAGCCCTTCGTCTTTCAAGCTGCAGCGTTGTTGGCTGCTTGCGTTCACCCCGGTCGCTTACCTGAGTAAGCTCACGGGGAGCCGCGCACTTGCCGCCTAGCCGCAACTTGAAATCCATTAGGGCAAACGATGGCCGAAAATAACCTATATCAATAATCTGCCAGTGGCTACGACCAACACGAAGATGAAAATGAACATTCGCGCGTTATTAACCCTGTGTACGGCGCTGGTTGCATTCAGCCAGACTGCCCTCGCCGTCGTATACCCTTTGCCTGCCAAAGACAGCCGTCTGGTCGGTGAAAACATCCAAATCACCGTACCCGAAGACAGCAAGCTGCCGCTGGAGAGCTTTGCCGCTCAATACCAGATGGGCCTGAGCAATATGCTGGAAGCCAACCCGGGCGTGGATCCGTTCCTGCCGAAAGCGGGCAGCACCCTGACCATCCCGCAGCAGTTGATCCTGCCGGATGCACCGCGTGAAGGCATCATCATCAACAGCGCCGAGATGCGTCTGTACTACTACCCGAAAGGCACCAATACCGTGATCGTGTTGCCAATCGGTATCGGCCAGTTGGGTAAAGACACCCCGCTGAACTGGATTACCTCGGTGCAGCGCAAAAAAGACGGCCCAACCTGGACGCCAACCGCCAAGATGCGTGAAGAATACGCGGCAGACGGCGAGATCCTGCCGGCGGTGTTCCCGGCCGGTCCGGACAACCCGATGGGCCTGTATGCGCTGTACGTTGGCCGCCTGTATGCGATCCACGGCACCAACGCCAACTTCGGTATCGGCCTGCGCGTGAGCCACGGCTGTGTGCGTCTGCGTGCTGACGACATCAAATACCTGTTCGACAACGTGCCGGTCGGCACCCGCGTGCAGTTTATCAACGAGCCGGTGAAAGCCACCGTTGAGCCGGACGGTTCCCGTTACGTGGAAGTGCACAACCCACTTTCCGCGAACGAAGAAGAGCTGAAGTCCAAAGATCCGGTGCCGTTAACCATTTCTGCGCCAGTGGGCAAAGTGGTGATGGATCCTGCCGTTAACCAGAGCGAAGTGGACGCGGCGATCAAAGCGCGTTCCGGTATGCCGGTTAAAGTGAACTGATTGATTCGGTGATGTGAAAAAGACGCCTTAGGGCGTCTTTTTTTATATCACTATTTTTAATAAAAGGAGTTTTCTCTATCGGCGTCTGCCAATGGATAATATTTTTCAGAAACAACGCTGCTTTTTCATCTTCACTAAATTTAGGTGAGGGGTTTATTGTGATGAGTATTTTTAAATAAATTAAATCCCAATGAATGGATTGGTTAAGTGACTGTTTTATTTGTGATAATATTATGTTTTTGTTGAGCTAATTAATGGGTTTTCTGGCTTTAATAACCGATTTTCATTATTGTCTTACGCAATCAGTTTACTGCTCTCGCTAATATAATCTGGCAGATGCTTGTGATAATGTGAAATCAAATAATATTCAAAGGCTATCAGCCAATGAAAAAGAAAAACAGTACGCCAACGCCCCACGATGCGACATTCCGTCAGTTTTTGACGCAACCGGAGATTGCCCGCGACTTCATGGATATTCATCTTCCGCCAGAACTGCGTGCTGTCTGCGACCTCAATACGTTGAAATTGGAGTCCGGCTCTTTTGTCGAAGATGACCTTCGCCAGTATTTCAGCGATGTGCTCTACAGCCTGAAAACTACCTCTGGGGATGAGGGTTATGTTCACGTACTTATTGAGCACCAGTCTACTCCAGATAAGCACATGGCCTTCAGGCTCATCAGGTACGCGGTAGCGGCTATGCAGAGACACTTGGATGCCGGTCACGAAAAATTGCCGATGGTGATACCGGTCCTGTTCTATACCGGCAAGCGCACCCCGTATCCCTATTCCACCAACTGGCTGCAGGAGTTTGATAATCCGGAGCTGGCGGGAAAGCTGTATGCAGATGAATTTCCGCTGGTTGATGTGACGGTTATCCCCGATGACGAGATCATGGAGCATCGCAGCATGGCCGCGCTGACCCTGTTGCAGAAACATATTCGGCAGAGAGACCTGGCAGAGCTGACGGACAGATTGGCCACCATCCTGCTGGGGGGGTATCTGTCTTCGCCACAGGTGATTTCGCTGATACACTATATTCTTCAGGCCGGAGAAGCGTCTAATGCTGAAGCCTTTGTACGCGAATTGGCATTGCGGGTACCGGAACATGAGGATGAACTAATGAGTATTGCACAACAGCTTGAACAGAAAGGGATCGAGAAGGGTATTCAGCTTGGTGAACAGCGCGGTATTGAGAAAGGGCGTCAAGAAGGTGTGCTTGCGGTTGCCCGCTCCATGCTGGCGAACGGTATCGATCGCGACTCGGTAATGAAAATAACCGGTTTGACGGCTGACGAGTTGGCAAAAATCCGTCATTAATTCTGCGATCCACTCACCCGAGGGGCAGGATTTTGTCATCGATCTGAGAAGGCCAGATATCTTTTGCCGCGAAACGTCAAAAAGGGAGTCTGGTGCAAAACTGCCGGGCGGCCCGTCCCTCAAACACCTTTCTCTGGTACAAAAGCACGGTCTGAAGATCTTGCTGTCAAGTGTCACGATAATCACAACTTACCTGCCTATAGATTAACCTCTATAAATCTCCCTTCGTCATTATTCCACTAAAAACCATCACCAATTAATGAGTTATATAATCACCCCGACCAGTTGCTGGCTGGGAATATTATCTCAAATTATGTTCACTGTGATAATAACATCACAAAAGCGTAACGAAAGGTAAACAAAGGCCTCCTATATTGTCTGCTTTGCTTTTGGGAGGGAGTGCCATGCGTAACTGGAACGAACCGAAAAAGAACAAGGCGCACATCGAGTTGATTCCCATGATCGACGTGATGATGTTTTTGCTGGTGTTTTTTGTGCTGATTAGCCTGAACGTGATCCCGGCGCTGGGGCTGAAAACCCAGTTGCCCTCTGCCGGCAGCGCTCAGCAACTGAAGCCGCAGAAGAAGGCGATCATCACGCTGGGGGCTGAAGAACAATTGCAGCTGGACGGCCACCCGGTAGCGCTTAACGCGCTGGTCAGTACGCTCAAACAGCAGCAGCAGGAAAACCAGACCACCACCATTATCGTCAACAGTGACAAGGGCGTTGCGGTGGAGCGGCTGGTGGCGGTGATGGATAACCTGCGTCAGGGCGGATTCTATTCCGTCTCTATCGCCACACGGAAGCTGTGACATGTATCTGCTCTATCGTTCACGTCACCTTTTCAGCTGGCTGCCGGCGCTGATCGTGGCGGGCTGTTTGCTGTTCGCCAGCCAGCAGGCGGCGCTGAAAATCCAGCCACGCTATGACGACACCACCATGGAACTGGCGCTGGTCGAGCCGGAGCCTGAACCTCAGCCGGAACCGCCGGTGGAAACGCCGCCACAACCCGAACCCCCGCCGCCGGAGCCGGAACCCATTCCTGAGCCGGTAGTACCGGCCCCTGAGCCCGTTATCGAAGCCAAGCCGGTGCCAAAACCGCAGCCGAAGCCGAAACCTAAGCCGGTGAAAGAAAAAGCCAAACCGGTAGAGAAGGCCAAACCCGTTGCCGCTCCCGTAGCGCCAAGAGCATTAGTCAGCAAACCGGCGGCAGTAACCGCCCCGGCCGCACCGAAGGTCAACGCCCAGGCGATCGAAAACGGTTATTTGCAGGCACTGCGCCGCGAGCTGGAACAGCGCAAGCGTTACCCGAGCGGACGGCAGGCTTCGCTCGAACGGCCGCAGGGCAACGTCGAGGTCTGGCTGGAGGTCGATCGCAGTGGCCGTGTGCTCTCTTCCGGCATCGCCGGCAAGGCTGCCAGCATGCTGCTGAACCGCGCGGCGATGAGCAGTTTACAAAGTATCAGCCAGGTGAAGCCGTTCCCGAGCGACGCTTTTGCCGGGCAAACGACAAAACGATTTTCAGCCACGTTCAATTATCAGGCGCCTTAGCGACCTGGCATAACAGTTTGATTCTTTAGGGGATGGAAACAATGAAGTCTTTCAATCGATCTGGGATTTATCTGGCGGTGATGTCGGCGATGCTGCCGGGCGCGGCGCTGGCGGCGGACGCCACCGACGTCGGTACCATCAGCGTGAAGGGGCAGTCGCTGGGCGGCGGCATGATGGTGCAGGACGACAGCGCCAAGGCGCGCTCCACCGTCACCAAAGAGGCGATGGACAAAATGCCCGCGGCGGCCAACGCCATCGACAAGCTGAAGTACACGCCGGGCCTGAACGTCAACAGCAACGACGCCAGCGGCCTGAGCGGCGTCGATTACACCATGCGCGGCATGAACTCGGATCAGATTGGCCTGTCGATGGACGGTATCCCGATCAACGACTCCGGCAACTATGCGGTTTACCCGAACCTGCTGGGCGACTCGGAAAACCTGGAAGAAGTGTTCGTCACCCAGGGATCCTCCGAGGTGGACGGCCCGCATATCGGCTCCAGCGGCGGCAATATCGGCATGGTAACGCGCCGCCCGGCAAAAGATTTCGGCGGTTTCGTCAAGCAGACGCTGGGCAGCAACAACCTGAGTAAGACCTTTGCCCGTTTGGAAACCGGCGAGTACAACGGTTTCAGCAACTGGCTCTCCTACTCGCATACCGAGGCGAAAAAGTGGCGCGGTGAAGGGCGCAACTATTCCGATAAGTTCGAAATGAACTCGCTGTACGAAGACGGCAACGGCAACAGCAGCAATCTGATCATGAAGTACAACCGTCAAAATAACGTCAACTACAACACCCTGAGCAAGGCGCAGTTCGAAAGCGACGGGCGTGATACCGACTATGCCACCACGCCGGAATACAACAGCAAGGGCCAGTTGAACAAGTACTACAAGCTCAACCGCAACCCGTTCGATACCTTCACCCTGTCATTCACCCAAAAATTGCAGCTGCGCGACAATCTGTCGCTGACCCTGCAGCCGTATTATTACTGGGGCAACGGCGGCAGCTTCACCGGCCAGACGG
Source organism: Serratia plymuthica (assembly GCF_018336935.1). Classification (NCBI taxonomy): domain Bacteria; kingdom Pseudomonadati; phylum Pseudomonadota; class Gammaproteobacteria; order Enterobacterales; family Yersiniaceae; genus Serratia; species Serratia plymuthica. The sequence goes on from NZ_CP068771.1 coordinate 362,241, forward strand.
CGTCGGTGCTGTCCAAAACGTCGGACAAGGCCGGGCAGTACGATCTCAGCAATTTGCAGTCCAACACCTATTACCGCCCATCCTGGACCCAGACCTGGCGCCCCGGGATTACCACCAAGTTGAAGTGGGACATCAACGACCAGCACAGCCTGGATATCGGCTACTGGTATGAACGTGCGCGTCAGTTGCAGACCCAGCCGTTTATCGGCATCAAGGACGACGGCAACCCGGCGCAGATTTCGGGCAAACCGGGCGGTTCCGATCAGGTGCAGGATGCCAACGGCAACACCGTGCAAGGCCGTAACCAATACACCATCACCCCGGCGCAGAAAGTGTGGCTGCAGGATACCTGGTACGCCACGCCAGACTGGACCTTCGTCGGCGGGCTGGCCTATCAGTACGTGGAACGTAAAGGGGACAACCGGGGCAGCCTGTACAACGTGCCGGAGAAGCGCGATGCCACTTACCACGAGTTCCTGCCGAACTTCAGCGCCAGCTACAAGCTGAACCAGGAAAATCAGGTGTTCTATAACCTGACGCGCAACATGCGCACTCCACCGAACTACGTGCTGTACAACGTCGGCGACTCGATCAGCACCAAGCCGGAGTTGAGCTGGAACCACGAGCTGGGCTGGCGTTTCCAGCAGGAAGACATGCTGATGAGCGCCACGCTGTTCTATATGCGCTACAGCGATCGTCAAATCTCCACCACCAACTCGTCCGGCGACTACGAGATGATGAACATCGGCAACGTAGAGAACAAGGGGCTGGAGCTGGAGTGGAGTGGCCAACTGCCGCACAACTTTAATTACTACACCTCATACACCTATACCCAGTCGAAGCAGAAGAGCGACATCGTCAGCAACGGCGGTTTGCCGCTGCCGACGTCCGGCAAAGAGGTGCCGAATGTGCCGAAAAACCTGCTGAACATGACGCTGGGCTACGACGACGGCCTGTATTACGGCAGCGTCAGCGGCAAATACGTCAGTTCGTTCTACGGCGATCTGACCAACGACGAGAAGATCGGCGGCCGCACGGTGTTCGATCTGGCGGCGGGGGTGCATTTGCCGGTGGACAAGAAAATCATCAAAAGTGCAGCGCTGCGCTTTGGCGTCAGCAACCTGTTTGACAAGGAATACCTGACCTCGGTACGTACCACCACCTTCAACGCAGCGCCTTATGGCGGCGTGAAAGCCAGTACGCCGTATTACAACGTCGGGGAAGAACGTACCTTCAGCGTATCGCTGGAAGCCACCTTTTAACTAATTCGAGGCTAAATGATGAATGCCAATCTGTTGCACGACATTATTTTCTACGTGATGTACGCCGCGCTGGCGATTGCGCTGGTGATCATTATCGAACGCGCGCTGTATTTCGCCTACACCCAGCGCCAGGCCCGTCGTCTGGAGCAGGCGCTGACACCGGACGTGCATCGCGCCGCCGATCTGCCGGACGAACTGACCCAGCGCAACAGCCTGCCGCTGGCGGTGATCGCGCCGGTACTGGAGCAGAAGCACCGCGCCGGTGACCGCGAAGCGATAGGCGATCTGGTCGACGCGCAGTACCTGTTGAGCAAACCGCTGATGGCGCGTGGCCTGTGGCTGCTGGAAACCATCGTTACCGCCGCTCCGCTGCTGGGGCTGTTGGGGACGGTGATGGGGATTATCGAAACCTTTAAGGCGCTGGCCGCTTCCGGGGTGTCGGAGCCGAGCCTGGTGTCTGCCGGGATGGGGACCGCGCTGTACGCCACCGGGCTGGGGATCGCCATCGCGCTGCTGTGCCTGGTGGGCAACAACTACCTGCAAAGCCGCATGGAGCGCATCAACGAACTGCTGAAGGTGCTGTTGATCCGTGCCGGTGCGCCGGCCAGCCGCCCGGAAAACGGCAGCCGCGAGCAATGGGTTGACAGTGAGGCGCCGCGCTATGCCTAATGGCCATCAACCACGGCGGCCATTTGGCCGCCTTTACACGGCGTTATGGGGTGGCTGTCTGTTGATGTTGAGCCAGAGTGCGGCGGCGCGTTTTGATATTCCCGGCTATGAGCTGGTGTATACCGCGCCGGTGGAAACCGCGTTGCGGGCGGATGACCTGCGCAACACCGCCGAGGTGTGGCAGCAGATGTTCGATGCGGCGAAAACCCGCATCGATCTGGGGCAGTTTTATGTGGCGAACCAACAGGGTTCGCTGCTGGACGGCGTGCTGCAACACCTGAAAGCGGCGGGTGAGCGCGGGGTAAAAATCCGTTTTCTGATGGAAGAGAAGGGGATACGCATCTCCACCCCGGAGACGCTGGAACAGCTGAAGGCGATCCCCAACCTGGAGCTGCGCATTATTCCTTACCAGCGGTTGAGCGGCGGCATCCTGCATGCCAAATACCTGCTGGTGGACGGCGAGCAGGCGTTTGTCGGTAGCCAGAACTTCGACTGGCGGGCGCTGGAACATATTCATGAAACCGGGCTGCGCATCAGCGATGCCGGGGTTGTCGGGCAGATCCAGGCGATCTTCGAGCAGGACTGGCGGGCGCAGGCGTTGCTGACGGCGGATAAACCGGTGCCGGAGCTGGCGTATCAGCCCACGGCGGCAACGCCGCAGGGCAACTATCTGGTCGCCAGCCCGCGTGCCTATAACCCGGCCGGCGTGATTGACTCGCAGGTTGAGCTGCCGCGCCTGCTGGCGGGCGCCAAACAGCGGGTGCGGGTGCAGGTGATGGACTATGCGCCGTTGTCGTATGGCCCGGAGCACAGCCGGCCTTATTACGCTGTCATCGACAATGCCCTGCGCAGCGCCGCCGCGCGCGGCGTGCAGATCGAGCTGATGGTGGCCAACTGGAACACCAAAAAACCGGATATCGCCTGGCTGAAAAGCCTGGCGCTGGTGCCGAACGTGCAGATAAAGGTGGTGACCATTCCGCCGGCAAGCCACGGATTTATCCCGTTCGCCCGGGTGATCCACAGCAAGCTGATGACTATCGACGGCGAAACCGCCTGGGTGGGCACCAGCAACTGGACCGGCGGCTATCTGGATAACTCGCGCAACCTGGAACTGGTGCTGCACAGCCCGGCGATGAGCCAGCGGCTGGACAACCTCTATAGCCAGTTGTGGGACAGCGTTTACGCCGAACCGCTAAAACTGGATTACGACTATCCGCCACCCAAGCCGGGCGGCGAGTCCTGATGCATCGTGGGCGCGGGCAACCGGCGCCCGCGATAACCTTTCACCGCCGCCAGCCGGCCTTCTCCAGTGCGATAAGCAACTGCTCCGCGCTTAGCCCTTCCGCCCGATGGCCGTTGCCGGAAAGGGTATTGGCCGCCAGCAGGGCATTGATTATCGCCTCTTCCACCGCGTCGGCCGCCGCCGCAAACAGATCGGAAATGTAATCGTTATTCACCATGCGCAACGGGGTAGTGAACGCGCCTTTGTTGGCGTAGTCGGCGGGGGGCAGGCCGTCGTTGCCGGTGGCGAAGGCGAGAAAAATATCGCCGCTCGAGTCCTCGGTGCCGCCGCCGGTCCGGGCTATGCCGATACTGGCGCGCTGGGCCAGGCGGGTACACTGATGCGGCAACAGCGGCGCGTCGGTAGCGAGCGTAACGACGATCGACCCCATGCCGGGATGCGGCAGTTGCGGGGTGAACGGCGAGTGGATATGCCCCAGATGGCGGCCCACCGGATATCCACCCACCAACAGCGATGCGCGTTTACCGTGGTTGGCCTGCACGATGGCACCCACCGTCCAGCCGCCGCGATCGGCAGGCAGGCGGCGCGAAGCGGTGCCGATACCGCCTTTGAATTCATGGCAGATCATGCCGCTGCCGCCACCTACCGCTCCTTCCTGTGGCAGCCCGTCATGCGCTGCCTGCAAGGCCTGCCGCACGTGATCGGGTTTGACGTGAAAACCGTTGATGTCGTTCAGCAGACCGTCGAAGGTTTCCATCACCACCGGCATGCTCCAGTACACCGCGTCGTCACCCGGCGGCAAGGCTTCGCGTTCCAGCGCGATCAGTCTGTCGCGCACGACGCCGACGCTGTGGGTGTTGGTGAAGGCGATCGGGCTGGTGAGCAGGCCGGCTTCGCGGATCCACTCCAGGCCGGTGGCGTCGCCGTTGCCGTTAAGCACGTGAACGCCGGCAAAGCAGGGTGACTGCCGCGCCTGGCCGCTACGCGGTTCGATCACCGTGACGCCGGTGCGCACGCTGCGGCCATCGGCCAGATCGGCGTGGATGCCGGCGTGGCCGACGCGAACGCCGGGCACGTCGGTGATGGCGTTCAGCGGACCGGGCGTGCCCTGTCCGATGATAATCCCCAACTCCTGAGCGCGTTGCGACATGGCTATTCTCCTTCAATCGAGGGTTCAACAAGGGGGGCGGCCTGCCGGTTGCGCATGTAGCTCAGCGTCAGACCAAAACAGAGGATGCCGGCAATGATAATAAAGTCTTTCAGGCTGCTGGCGATTAAAATTGTCCACAGTACGTACAGGCAGCCGAGCAAGGCGATCACCACCGGCAGCGGCCACAGCGGCATCAGGTACGGGTGATGGAAGCGCGCCCGGCGGCGGCTGATCAGCGCGGCTACCGCCATGATGATGTATACCAACAGCAGCAGGATCACGGTAAAGGAGGTCAGATCGCCAAGGTTGGAGCAAAAGGCCAGCAGCGCCGAGGGGATGCCGAACAGCAGGGTGGCGATCCATGGCGTGCCGAAGCGAGGATGGATTTTTTTCAACGCCCGATTCACCTGCGGGAGCCAAAAGCCATCACGCCCGCTGGAGAACATCATCCGGCTGAACTGTGCCACGATGGCGATAATGGCGTTGAACACCGACAGGTAAATCGCGCCGCTGACCACTCGCGCCAGCGTCGGGCCGCCCAGTTGGCTGACCACATAGCCGACCGGATCGGCCTGTTTGGCCATGTCGGCTAACGAGGGCGCGCCGATCAGCAGAGCGGTGAAGGGCAATAGCTCGACCAGCACCACGATCGCCAGCGTCAGCATGATGGCGGTTGCCATAGGTTTGCCCTGTTCACGCATATCCTCCGCCATATACACCGCCGCCCCGTAGCCGTTGTAGGAAAACAGCGCGACGCCGACCATGGCGACGATCAAGGGCACGGAAACCGGCGACAAAACCCCTTCGAGATTGAGCATGACCGGTGCGGTGAGTATGTCTGCGCTCTGGTGCGGATTGCTGAACCCCAGCCAGGCGATCAATCCCAGCACCGCGACCTCGACCACCAGGAAGGTGCCGGTCAGCAGGGCGTTGGCTTTGATATTGAAAATGGCGCAGCCGCCGCCGATCAGGATGGTGATCATGCCGGCGGTGGAGGCGTCGAGTTGGGTACCCAACGCGGTGTTCAGATAGGGCACTGCACCGGTGGCCAGCACTGCCGGCACAAACAGCGCGGCGCTGAGGATAAACAAATAGGTTTGCAGCCCGCACAGGGTGCCGAACAACCGTTTGATAATGCTGTATTCGCCGCCGGCGCTGGGGTGGGCGGCACCTAGCTCGGCGTAACACAGGGCGATGGTCGCGGCGATAAAGGCGGCGATCAGGAATGAGATAAAAGCGCCGCTGCCGGCGCTGGCGATCGCCAGTGGGGCAATGACGAAGATCGAGCTGGCCGGCGTGACGCCGGAGGCGGTAATCATCACCACATCCAGGACGCTGAGATTGCCTTTGAATTTATGTTCTGGTGCGGGCTCTTTCATTCAATACCCCATTAACAACGCGTTGGTGAGTTATGTTGCGGGCGGCGATCGTGCGGTAGAGCATTGCGATGGCATGCCGCTGCCCGCGCCTGATTAAATGGAGCGCGTGGAGAAGAGGGCGAATGTCTTCGCCCCTATAACATCATTATTTTTATTCTGAAATTACCCCTGCCCGGACGGGAAGCTGAAGATGGCATGTTGGGCGTCGCTGGACGAAGGCCAGCGCTGGGTGATGGTTTTGCGTTTGGTGTAAAACCGGACGGCATCCGGGCCGTAGGCGTGCAGATCGCCAAACAGCGATCGCTTCCACCCGCCAAACGAGTGGTAGGCCACCGGGACCGGCAGCGCAACGTTGATGCCTACCATGCCGACCTGAATATGGCTGGAAAAATAACGCGCCGCCTCGCCGTCGCGGGTGAACAGGCAGGTGCCGTTGCCGTATTCGTGGGCGTCAATCATCGCCATCGCCTCCTGCAGCGTGCCGACGCGCACCACGCCCAGCACCGGGCCGAAGATCTCCTCCTGGTAAATCCGCATGCCGGGACGCACGTTATCGAACAGCGTAGGGCCGAGGAAATAGCCCTGGCTGATTTGCCCGTCGTCATCCCGCACCGCCAACGTACGGCCATCGACCACCAGGGTTGCGCCTTCTTCAACGCCTTGTTCGATATAGCCTTTCACCTTCTGATAATGCTGTTGAGTGACCAATGGCCCCATGTCGTTGCGATTGTCGCTGCCGATACCGACGCGCATGGCGGACATTTGCTGCCGCAGCCCGGCAATCAATGCGTCGGCGGTGTCATCCCCCACGGCGACCACCAACGGGATTGCCATGCAGCGCTGGCCGCAGGAGCCGAATGCCGCACCCATCAAGGCGTTGACGCTGCCTGCGATGTCGGCGTCCGGCAGCACCACCGCGTGGTTTTTCGCGCCGCCCAGCGCCTGCACCCGTTTATTTTGGCCGCAGCCGGTATGGTAGATGTGCTCCGCCACCGGCGTCGAACCGACAAAGCTCACCGCCTTGACGCGCGCATCGTGCAGCAGGGTGTCCACCGCTTCGCGATCGCCGTTGACGACGTTCAGCACCCCGGGCGGCAGCCCGGCTTCTGAAGCCAACTGGGCGATATACAGCGTGGAGGAGGGGACGCGTTCGGACGGTTTCAGCACAAAGGTATTGCCGCACACCACCGCCATCGGCCACATCCACAGCGGCACCATGGCCGGGAAGTTGAACGGCGTGATGCCCGCCACTACCCCCAGCGGCTGAAACTCGCTCCAGCTGTCGATACCCGGCCCGGCGTCCTTGCTGTGCTCGCCTTTCAGCAATTCCGGCGCATAGCTGGCGTATTCGATATTCTCGATGCCGCGCTGCAATTCGCCCATGGCATCGCTGAGCACCTTGCCGTGTTCAGCGGTAATCAGCCGGCAGATATGCTCTGCGTGCTGTTCCAGCAGCGCTTTCAGGCGAATCATGATCCTGGCGCGCTTCAGCGGCGGGGTGTCCCGCCAGGCTGGGTAAGCCCGCTCTGCGGCGTCGATGGCGCTTTCCACCGTGGCGGGGTCTGCCAGCAGCACCTGCCGGTGCGAAAGCCCGGTCGCCGGATCGAACACCGATTGACTGCGGGTGCCGCCGGCGGCGGCCTGGCCGTTGATCCAATGTGAAATGGGCATGGCACTCGCTCCTTATTCGGTTGCGTTGAGGGCGTCGCCCAGGGCGTTGATCAGCGAGTCGATCTGCGCCTCGCTGCTGATAAACGGCGGGGCCAGTTGCAGGGTGTCGCCGCCATAGCGGACGTAAAACCCGTTTTTCCAGCAGTGCATCGCCGCCTCATATGGCCTGCGCGCCGCTTCCCCTGGCCGCGCCGCCAGCGTGATGCCCGCCGCCAGGCCAACATTGCGGATATCGGTGACGTGCTTGCAGCCTTGCAAGCCATGTACCGCCTGTTCGAAATAGGGGGCCAGCGCCTGTACCCGTTCGATCATCTGTTCGCGCTCAATGATATCCAGCGTCGCCAGCCCCACGGCACAGCTGACCGGGTGGGCGGAATAGGTATAACCGTGCGGGAATTCGAGCAGGTACTCCGGCTCGTCGGTGTGCATGAAGGCATCGTAAATCGCCGGTTGGACGACCACCGCGCCCATCGGCTGCGCGCCGTTGGTCACCTGTTTGGCGATGTTCATGATGTCCGGCGTGACGCCGAACGCCTCGGCGCCGGTCAAGGCGCCACAGCGGCCGAAGGCGGTGATCACTTCGTCAAAAATAAGCAGGATGTTGTTTTGGCTGCAAATTTCTCGGATACGTTGCAGATAACCGATTGGCGGCACTATCACCCCGGCGGAGCCGGAGAAGGGCTCGATAATCACGGCCGCGATGGTCGACGCATCGCGCAGCGCGATAATTCGATTCAGCTCTTCCGCCAGTTCGGCGCCCTGCGCGGGCATGCCGCGCGAAAAGGCGTTACCCGCCAGCAGGGTATGCGGCAGGTGGTCCGCTTCCGCTCCTGCGCCAAAGGCCTTGCGGTTACCGGCGATGCCGCCCACCGAAATACCGCCAAAGTTAACGCCGTGGTAGCCCTTTTCACGGCCGATAAAACAGGTTTTTCCTGCCTGGCCTTTGGCCCGCCAGTAGGCGCGCGCCATTTTTAACGAGGTGTCGGCCGCTTCTGAGCCGGAGCCGGTGAAAAATACATAATCCAGCCCGGCCGGCGTCATGGCCTTAATTTTATTCGCCAGTTCGAAAGATAATGAATGACCGAATTGAAACGCCGGGGAATAATCCAACCGAGAAAGTTGACGGTGGGCCGCATCGGCAATTTCCTGGCGGCCGTGGCCTAATCCGCAGCACCACAGGCCGGATAAACCGTCGAAGATTTTACGCCCATCCTGGCTGGTATAATAAACGCCTTCAGCGTGACTGATCATTCTTGGGTTGGCTTTAAAATTACGGTTGCCGGTAAACGGCATCCAATGGGCTTCTAACCATTCACGATCGGGTTTATTTTCAGAGTGATGTAAATCAGCCATTTTTCCCTCCGAAGGGGAGAATAGGTACGGTTAATTAAATATACCCGTCATCTTTTAAGTTACAGCGTTGTTATCTGCTTACAAGGCCCATCCATGGTCCTTGCCCTTTCAGGGCCGCTGCAAGCAGCGTTCAAATCTGTTCCCGACATATTTGTCGCTCACCCCAGTTACTTACTTGAGTAAGCGCCTGGGGTGAGCGAACTGGTCGCCTGGCCGTAACTTAAAAGCGATAGGGTATAAATAAACGTGTTAATGAATTGTTGTGTGAAATTGACTATGTTCCGCTTCTTCACTAATGTGAATAATCATATATCGAAACTTACTTAAGGTTTTATGCAAGTAAAAAAACGCGCGCTTTTAGGGCAGTTGTCGGATATGGATCTGCGGTTGCTGCGGGTGTTTAAAGCGGTGGTCGACTGCGGAGGAATGAGCGCCGCCGAGCTGGAGCTGAATATCAGCCTGTCGACCATCAGCAAACATATCAAGGATCTGGAGCAAAGGCTGGGGCTGACGCTGTGCCAACGCGGGCGGGAAGGTTTCGCCGTCACCGATGAAGGGCTGTTGATTTACCAGGAAACCACCAACCTGCTGGCGGCCACCGAGGCTTTCCGCCGTGGGGTGGATGACGTGCATCGACGCATGGGCGGCCAGCTGCACGTGGCAATATTTGATCATACCGTCAGTAATCCGCAGGCGCATATCGGCCGGGCAATTGCGTTATTCAGCGAGCGTGCGCCGGATGTGTCTTTGCAAATGTACGTGGAACCGATAAATACCATTGAGCGTGGCGTTATTGACGGGCAGTTTCAGATTGGCGTTATTCCAATGCACCGCAGTGCGGAAAGTTTATCTTATAGTTCTTTATTCAATGAGAGGATGTTCTTATATTGCGGCACGCAGCATGAGTTATTTTCCTCTCCTCACGATATGCTGAATTGGGATCTGTTGCACAATTATGCCTTTGCAGGGTTGGGCTACCATTCGCCGAATATGGCGTTAAGTTTGCAGCAGCATTTGCAGCGCAAGGCGACGGGTTTTGCTCAGGAGTCGATAGCGACCTTAATCCTCTCCGGCAAGTATGTCGGCTTTCTTCCCGACCACTATGCGGCGTTTTTCGTCGCGCAGAACATGATGCGGGCAATCAAACCGGAGCTGTTCCGCTACCACTGCGAATATTCCTGCGTGGTACGGCGTTCACCCAGCCCGCAACGGGTGGTGAAGGTATTCCACGAGTGCCTGCTGGCGGCGCATGAGGCGGGGTGAACGCTTATTCCCGGCCTTCGGCGCCGCGTGTTTCTGAAGGCGGTTTACTGGTCGTCTTCCTTTTTCTTGCCAAAAATCTTTAGCAGCACGCCTACCAGAATGCCAATGGCGATGCCGGTAAAAATCCAGCTGATGATACCCATGTTCGATCTCCCGCTATTGCTTTGATCTCATTATATTATCATTCGACGCGGAATGCGCCTTCGATCATCTGTTGCCGTTGCGCGGCGGTATAGTCGATCAACGAGTTTTTGCTGTTGGATTTCTCCAGCGTCACCGCCAGTTCGCCGCTGGAAATCGGCAGGTCATCCTGCCAGAACGGCGCGATGGCGTTGCGGGTAATAAACTCGATCAGATAGCGTTCCGGGCTGTCTTGCTGTTCGGGAAACAGCCGTGCGGCCAGATCGCTCATCAGCGCGCGCTGTTGCGGCTGCTCGCTTTGCGCCAGCAGTTCGAGGAAGGGCAACAGCAGGCGGCCGCAGACCTGGCCGTGGTGGTAATCGTGCAGCGCGCCAATTTCGCCGGCAATGCCGTGGATCACCCCCAGCCCGGCGGCGCTCAGCGTCAGCCCGCCAAGGTACGAGGCCTGCATGATGGCTTCACGGGCGCGATCGCTGCGGTTGAGCGACGGCCAGGCGTCCAGGAAATGGCGGATGCCGGCCAGCGACATCTCGCGCGTCATGGCGCTGGCGGTTTTGGACAAATAGGCTTCGAACAGGTGGGTAAAAGCGTCGATGGCGCAGTAAGCCAGCACCTTGTCCGGCGCGCCCTGCAGCAGCTGCGGATCCAGGATGGCGGTATGCGGCACGAAGTTGTTATGGCGCAGCGAGGCTTTCACCTTGCTGAGCCGGGTGTCGGTGATCACCGCATTCTGGGTCACTTCACTGCCGGTGCCGGCAGTGGTCGGGATGGCGATCAGCGGCAGGGTGGCGCCGCTGATTTTGCTATCGCCGATCTTTTCCATATAGCGCAGCGTCGGCAGCGGGTGTTCCACCAAGGCAGCAAACGCCTTGGCGGCATCCAGCACGCTGCCGCCGCCAATGGCCACCACGCGCAATGCCTTGCCGCGCCAGCGTGCGACCCAGGCGTCGATCTCCTGCGGCGAGGCTTCGTGGCTGACGATCTCGGTGCCGATCAGCAGCGGCGTCAGGGCATCGGCCAACGAGGCATACACCGCGCCATTGAGGAACGAGCGGCAGCTGAACAGCAATGTCGGCTGGGGATCGGCGGCCAGTAGTGGGATCAGTTGGCTAATACTGCCGTGGCCGAACCAGGTATGTCGGTTGGCGATCGTCAGGCTGGTGGTCATGTTCTCTCCTTGGCGCGGTAAAATCACAGCATAAGCCAGCATCGGCGGGTGAACCACTGCTTTTCACTGCCGGAAACCCATTCGTTAATATATTAACCGGGTCCGTACGCGACGGGGCGCCATAATCTGGCGAAGCTGTGATTTGTTTAGCATGTGAGCAAGCGAAACCTTGCATTTGGCGCCGTTGAGTGCATTTTATAACAAGTGGGCCATGACACCGCCGGTTTTATCCGGAACAAGGTGATTGTTAATTTATTAATGATGGCGAGGGCGGAGATGAATATTCAGGTCGAACGGTTATCGACGGTGATTGACGCGGTAGCGACCCCCAGGTTTTATCCCAACCTGTTGGCCTGGATGGAAGCTTTCTTCGCCTTCGACAACGCCATTGTTTATGCCTTCGAACGCGGCCGTGCGCCGCGTTGCCTGCTCAAAACCGAGCGAGAAAACAGCGATGCGGTCAACCAAATCTACCAGCAGGGCGCTTACCTGCAGGATCCGTTTTATCAGGTGCTGAACGGCGGCGGCAGCGGCGAGGTGTTTTCGCTGCGCCAGTTGGCGCCGTGCGGTTTCTATCACACTGACTATTACCGTAATTTCTACCGTAAAACCGGCTGGCACGACGAGGCCGGCGTGCTGCTGCCATTGACGCCGGAACGCGGATTAGGGGTGTTTTTCGGTTCGGCGCGCCAGGCGGTGGGGGTACGTTATCCGCAACTGGCTGAGCTGAAGAGTGCGTTGACGCTGCTCAAAAGCATCGCGCGCCTGCATGGCGAAGTGGTGGCGGCGCCGGCCGATGTTGCTACGGTGAACGACGACGGCGCGCAGGCGCGTTATCTGTTGACGCCACGTGAGCGCGAGATTGTCGATCTGATCCTCGCCGGCTGCGGTTCGCAGCAAATCGCCGATCGGCTGTTCATCAGTCTGGGAACGGTGAAAAACCACCGCAAGAACATCTACGGCAAGCTGGCGATTGGTTCGCAGGCCGAGCTGTTCAATCTGCTGTTGGCCACCCCGCTGCGCCGCAGCGCCTGAGTGCATCGATCTATCCCCTATAGCTTTCGAACTACAGCCAGGCGGCAAGGACGAGAGTCCCCAGGAGCTTACTTAGGTAAGTGACTGGGGTGAATGTCAGCAGCCAACAACGCTGTAGTTTGAAAGATGAAGGGGAAAAATGTCCCTAAAGGGACATGGCGACGTCGCGCCCACCTCCCGATAATCCGCTGTTATGGCATAGGGTCTTCGGGAGTGCGGCAGTGAACAATAATATCGAATCGTTAACCTACTACGCGGCAACCAAAAAGTACGATTTGCGCTTCCCGACGCTGGAAGACGATCTGGACGTTGACGTGGTGATCATCGGCGGCGGTTTCTCCGGTATCAACACCGCGCTGGAGCTGGCGGAGCGGGGCATCACCAACATCGCCATTCTGGAGGGGCGCCATCTGGGCTACGGCGGCACCGGGCGCAACGGCGGGCAGGTGATGGCCGGCATCGGTCACGATCTGGAGAAAATCAAACGTCACGTCGGCCCATCCGGGCTGGAAACCCTGTTCAAAATCAGCAACCTCGGCGCCGGCATTATCCGTGAGCGCATCAAGAAATACGCTATCGACGCCGATTTCCGCTTTGGCTACGGCTACCTTGGCAGCAATGCGCGCCAGGAGAAAACCCTGCGCAGCTGGCTGAAAGAGTTCCAGGCGGTATCGCCGAATGAAGAGATCGAACTTTATACCGGTGCGGAGGTGAAGCAGGTGGTGGGATCTGACGCCTACACCTGCGCATTGAAACACATGGGCGGCGGGCACGTGCATTCGCTCAACCTGCTGTTGGGCGAGGCCAAGGCATTGAGCGGCTACGGCGTGAAAATCTTCGAAAACAGCAGCGTGCTTGACGTCGAGTACGGTTCGCGCATTAAGGTTCGCACCGCCATGGGCTCGGTGCGCGCCAACAAGATGCTGTGGGCATGCAACGGCTTTCTCAACGGCATGGAGCCGTTCATCCATAACAAAACCATCAATACCTACGCTTTCCAGTTGGCGACCGAACCGCTGCCCGAAGAGCTGATCCGGCTTATCAGCCCGATCCGCGGCGCCTACAGCGACATTCGCCCGGTGATCGATTACTACCGTGTCACCAATGAAAACCGCCTGCTGTTCGGCAGCGCCACCCGGTTGATCGAATACATCCCGGCGGATCTCAAAGCCTGGAACCGCAATCTGATGCTGAAAGTGTTCCCGTACCTGCATGACGTGAAGATCGATCTGGCCTGGGGTGGGCCGCTGTGTTGCAGCGCTAACCTGTTCCCGCAGATCGGCACCTTGCCGCAGCACGACAACGTGTTCTACGTACAGGGCTATTCCGGCTTTGGCGTGACGCCAAGCCATATCGTTTGCAAGGTGCTGGCGGAGGGCATGAGCGAAGGATCCGATCGTTACGATCTGATGAGTTCGATCCCGCACGTCAACATCTTCGGCAAAGATCGGCTACGCCGGGTGATGACCACTGCCGGCAAGGTTTGGCACCAGACATCCGGCTACTGGAAAGGCCGTCGTTAATTCTTATCAGAGGAGAAAGACATGAAACCATTATTGCTTAAGCAGCCGCTGCCTGAACTGCTGGAGATTGGCAGCGTCAGCAACCTGGGCGCCAGAGTGATCGCCGGTTCACCGAACGTCGGGGTCGCGACTATTTTCGGTGAGCCGACCGACAACCTGAACTGCGGCGTTTTCAGCTGTACGCGCGGCACCTTTGTGATGGAGTATCCGTTTGCCGAACACGCCACGGTGTGGGAAGGCACCGCGACGCTGACCGATGAGAGCACCGGGCAGTCCGTGCAGTATCAGGCAGGGGATTCGTGGTTTGTCGAGAAGGGCACGCCGGTGCGGTGGGAAATCACCTCAGATCGTTTTGTAAAACACTATCTCGCCATCGTCGAAGGCTGATCTCCGCGTTATCCCCTCTCCGCAGGGAGAGGGGAAATCCGCTATCCCAGCACCCGCTCAATAAAATCGGTGACCCGCTTCAATATCTGATCTTTGTTGGTCTCGTTAAAACTCTCATGCCGCCCGCCGGGGTTGATCATGGCGTCGAAATCGCTGCCCTTCAGCCGATTGATGGCGGTCTGCGATTCGGCCATCAGCACCAGCCGATCGTCATCGCCGTGTATCCACAGCGTAGGCAGCGCGCCGAAACCCGGCCCTGCGTTGATTTTTGCCAGGATCTGCTGCATGGCGCGCAGCGTCGGTCGTTTGAATGGCCCGTGCCACACCAAGGGATCGGCCTGATAGGCTTCGCCAACGGCCGGATCGCGCGACAGAGTGGCGGTATCCAGCGGTTCGTTCGGAATAGCGGGCAGATCAAGCAAGTCGGAGATCTGGGTTCTTTCGCCGAGCAACGGACCGGACAGCACCAGCGCACGCACACCATCGCCATGACGTTGAACGTAACGGGTGGCGATCATGCCGCCCATCGAATGGCCGATGACCACCAGCGGTACGTCTGGGTGCAGCTGCTGAAAATGCACCACTACGCGGTGAACGTCGTCGACTACCGCATCATAATCCTCAATCAAGACGCGCTCGCCTTGCGACAGCCCGTGGCCGAGATGGTCGGGGCCGAACACGCGTGCGCCCTGTGCCTCCAGCGTACGTGCCACGTACTGATAACGGCCGAGATGCTCGCCGTAACCGTGTACCAGCAGCGCCAGAAAGCGCGGCCGATCGTGGCGCCAGTCATGTACCGCAATGTCGCCCTGGTCACCTTTGATAAAGCTAATCTTTTGTTCAGACATCGTATTTTCTCATCGGTAGGATAACGGAAACCTTATTCAGCGTAGCGGCAAAGCGGGAAGGTGCAGGGGCGCAACGTGCGGTGCCGCAGAGGGAGCTTAGAGTTCGGGGCGCCACGTCCGTGAAGCCATAAGCAATCGCTATGGGTTAATTAACCCCGGGCAATAAAGCTGCTGGCCACCAATTCGGTGCGGTTCACTACCTCGGTTTTGGCAAAGATATTGCGCATATGGGTTTTCACCGTCGAAAGTGAAATGCCCAGTTTCAGAGCGATGCGTTTATTGCTGGCCCCCTCGCGCACCATATTGACGATCTCCTGCTCCTTGGCGGTCAGCAACTGGGTTTCGCCACCGGGCAGCAGATCGCGCGTCGCCAGTTCTATCAGCGGCAGTACCGCCCGCAGGCGGCCGCGCTCCACTTCGGTAAACGGCGTATCGCGGATCAAAGACACCCCGGCGATGATGCGTTTACGCTGGCGGATAAAAATCTCCGTCATATCGCGCATGTCATTCGGCAGCATAAAGTCATGATAATAGTGGCGGTTATTGGCGATCGCCGCCGGGCTCATGCCGACCATGCTGATATCCTGCTGGTGGAAATTGGCGGGTTTGAGCGGATCAATCTGCTGAAAATGGGTCAAATATTGCTGATGCGTTTTATCGGAAATGCCGTGCAGAATATAGTGGTCGGGCCGCAGATCTTGATTGACCAGGTAAAACACCCCGGCGGATACCGGGATCAAATGCGCAATGGTGGTCAGACAGCTGCTGATAAAGGCATCGGATGATGTGCTGTGCATGATTCATTTCCCTCCTTACCTGCCCTGCGATCTGGAGAATGCGTCGTTCACTATATGAACGATGTCAGCATAATTGTCGCAATTCCGTAACACAATAAGAACATATTAACAACGTGAGCCTGATTGCAATAAAATACATAAATAACAAGGCGACGACTCAGGGTTGGCAGGAGGGTTGGCGGCCTTGCGTCAATATTTTGTTCATATGTTAATGAATGGGGCGCATCCTTCCCGCTGAATTTAAAGTGATTTCCCCCTGCCGCCGGTTAGCGCCCCCTTTCCGCCGGCAACCGGAGGCTCGTTCCTGAGAACGATGGACAGACGTATGTTCTCCGCATCCTCTCGAAAACCCCCTCGGCGAGACTCAAACCATAACGGCTCGCCGGGCTAAAAGGTAAGACGAAAAAGCTATGGTGCGGCCTCGTCCTTAAGGACGATAGCCAGTATTTTCCTTTCCTCTCTATAGTGAGATCACCGCTACCGGCGGCATAAACCTGCACAAACCACACCAGGGCAAAAACTATAAGAGGAACTACCCATGAACCTGTCGTCGCGGCTTCATGCCCACCTTGAACGGGGCAAGGTCGGATTCCCCACTACGCTGGCCAGCTCGGTCGGGGTGATTATGGCCAGTCCGGTGATCCTCACCGTCACCAGCGGTTTCGGCATGGGCGGCGACACCTTCGCGCTGGCGATGCTGATCGCCTTTATCATGATGCAAGCCCAGCTCACCACCTTCTCGGAGGCGGCGGCGATGCTGCCGACCTCCGGCTCGGTGTATGACTATATCGCCTGCGGCATGGGGCGATTTTTTGCCATTACTGGCGCGCTGTCGGCCTATCTGATCGTGCATATCTTTGCCGGCACCGCCGAAACCATTCTTTCCGGCATCATGGCGCTGGTGAATTTCGAACACCTCAACACCCTGATGGAAACCCACAACACCTCCTGGATGATTGGCGTCGGGTTGGTGATCCTGTTCGGCCTGCTCAATGCGTTTGGCATCGAGGCGTTCGGCAAGGCGGAGATCGTGCTGACTTTCGCCATGTGGAGCACGCTGGTGATCTTCGGGATCGCCGGGCTGCTGTCGCCGCATGCGGTGCCGCTGGAAGGTTGGTTCGGCAGCACGTTGAGTCTGAGCGATCCCTTTGCGGTGTTCAGCCTGATCGGTATGGCGATGTTTATGTTTGTCGGTTGTGAACTGGTGACGCCGATGGCGCCGGAGATCAAAGGCTCCGCCAGCGTGATCCCGCGCGCCATGTCGCTGGGGCTGTGCGGCGTGGCGGTCTGCATGGCGCTTTACGGCGCCGCGCTCAGCCATCAGGTGGATAACGTGGTGGTGGATGCCGCCAACGGCGTTCACTTGCTGGATACGCCGATGGCGATCCCGGCTTTTGCCGGGCAGGTTATGGGCGAGTTCGGCAAATATTGGCTCGGTATCGGGCTGCTGCTGGCCGGGGCCGCCACCATTAATACGCTGATGGCGGCGGTGCCGCGCATTCTGTACGGCATGGCGCTGGACGGCGCGCTGCCGCGCATCTTCGCTTATCTGCATCCGCGCTTTAAAACCCCGGTGGTGGGCATTCTGGTGGCGGTGCTGATCCCCTGCGTACACGCCTTCGTCATTCAGGGCAATCTCGAGCGCATCATTCCCCTGGTGCTGGCGGCGGTGTGCGCCTGGGGCGTGGCCTATCTGTTGGTGACTTGCTCAGTGGTGATCCTGCGTATCCGCCGGCCGGATCTGCCGCGCGCCTACAAATCGCCGTGGTTCCCGCTGCCGCAAATCGTCTCCAGCATCGGCATTGTGCTGGCGATTATCTACATCACTCCGCCGGGCATGAATCCGCGTGACGTCTATATTCCTTTCAGCATCATGATCGGCCTGACCGCCGTCTATGCGCTGTTCTGGACGCTGTGCGTGCAGAAGGTCAACCCGTTCAAGCCGGTGCCGGTCGAGCAGGTGCTGGAAACCGCCTTCGCCAAAACGGAAAACGAGGAGGCGCAGTATGATCGGCTTACTTCCCTCACTTAATCGCGTGTGGCAGCGGGCGCCTGCGGGTTATCAGCCGGGGGTGACGCTCACTCGGCTGGCGCAAAATCTGCAGCCCTATGCCTGCGAACGCCTGGCGCCGTGCCAACTGCGCTTGACGCTGCCGCAGGGACAGGTGGTTGAGGTCAGCGAACGGGTCAGCTCGCTGTTTATGGCGCATATCGTCAGCCACCGCTTCCGCCTGCAGGGGGCAAGCCGGTTGGCCGAGCCGCTGACGCTGCGCGTCACCGCCGGGGGTTGGCTGCGGCGGCGGGACGTGGTTTATCGCGCCACCCGCGGCAATGCCACGGCGCAGCGGGTGATCGACGCCTTGCAGCGTTATCCGCAGATTGGCCAGACGCTGACGCAGCTCGATTTCCGCAGTATCCAACTGAGGGTGGCCGACGGCCGCTGGCGGCTGGATATCGAACATTTTGCCGCGTCTGAAGTGGTCAGCCGTTTGCCGGCCGGCCGTCGCTACCTGCGGCTGGAGCCGGAACAGCGGCGGTTGCTGCTGAGCAGCCTGCTGATGATCGGCCAACTGATGGAGAAGCTCAATGAGTAGAGTCGTAGTGATTACCGGCGGCGGCACCGGCGTGGGCGCCGCCTGCGCCCGGCTGCTGGCGGCCCAGGGCGATCGGGTGTTTATCGTCGGCCGCCGCCGCGAACCCTTGGCGCTGCTGGCGGAGGACATCGGCGCCGTGGCGCTGGTGGGCGACGCGTCGAGCGGTGAAAGTTGGAACGCCACCCTGCTGCCGACCATTTTGCAGCAGGCCGGGCGCATAGATTGTCTGATCGGTTGCGCCGGCGGTATGGGGTTTGGGCGCATTACCGAGATGAGTGACGCGCAGTGGCAAGGCGCGCTGGACAGCAATCTCAACAGCGCGTTCGCCAGCGCGCGCGCCTGCCTGCCGGAACTGGTGAAAACCGGCGGCAACCTGCTGTTTGTCGCCTCTATCGCTTCGCTGGCCGCCGGGCCGGAGGTGTGCGGTTACGTCACCGCCAAACATGCGCTGATCGGGCTGATGCGTTCCATCGCCCGCGATTATGGCCCGCTCGGGGTACGCGCCAATGCGGTGTGCCCCGGTTGGGTGACCACGCCAATGGCGGACGAGGAGATGCAACTGCTGATGGACGCCCATCAGATCTCGCTGGAGCAGGCTTACCGGATGGTGTGCCGCGACGTGCCGCTGCGTCGCCCGGCCAGCGCGGAGGAAATCGCCGGCATCTGCCGTTTTCTCTGCTCGGCCGAGGCGTCAATCATTACCGGTGCGGCGCTGGTGGCCGATGGCGGCTCTACCGTCGTCGACGTGCCGACGTTGGCTTTTACTTCCCTTTAAGGAGAGTCAGATGAGTTCAGAAGCGGTATTTATTCAGGTTGGCGCACTGGCTGAGGGCTTTGCGCCGCACAGCAATACGCTGGAACGGCAACTGGGGCTGAGCGGCAGCACGCTGACATTGCATTTTGCCGAGGGCGAAACGCTGAAGTGCCATTTTACCGATGACCAAACGCTGAACTGGGGCGCGCACGCGGGTATCGCTTATCGCGCCACCAGCATTCGTTCCGGCATTTTGTTTATCGATTTTCTCGATCCTTCACGAGACAACGCCAGCATGACGCTGGTATGCGATCGCAATCAGGGCAATTTCACCCTGGTGTACGGTCAATTGCCGGACGAGCAGCAAACCCGGCTGGATGCGTTTAGCCGCGTTGAACAAGGGTTGCCGCTCACGGCGGTCAACGCCGAGTTCCGCTTCGGCACGCTGGATAGTGCGGCCGCCGCGCTGCCGCATTTCACCGACGAACTGATCGGCATGCGCAATATGTACACCTACAGCCCGACCGAGCGTTACGAGCACATCTACCTGAACGACAATTTTTACGCCTGGCAGTGTCTGGACGGGGTAGAGAAAGGACTGGCGGACGTCGATCGTTGCCATTACGTGAAAGTCGCCGAGCAGCTGTACCTGTTCGTGTGGCGCGAGAAGATCGTGCCGACGCTGGGGGTGGTGATGATCGATCTGCAGGCGATGCGCACCGACGGCAAGATCCTCGGCTATCAGGGCAGCGACTTCAGCGCGCTGAGCAACTTTGCGGTGGGCGCCCATGCGCAGGTGCTGAACATCACTCGCCATCCAAGAGGATAAGCCGATGAACGCAACCTATGCGGCCGATGCCTTCAGCGGCCAGGTGGTGTTGGTGACCGGCGGCGCTCAGGGCATTGGGCTGGCGATTGTCAGCGCCTTTGCCCGCCTGGGCGCGACGGTGGTGATGGCCGATCTGCAACTGCGCAAGGCGCAGGATGCGGCGGAGACTTTGCAACGGCAAGGTTGGCGGGTGCAGGCGATGGCCTGCGATGTGGCTAACGCGGTGCAGATTGCCGAACGGGTCGCGGCAGTGGGGGAGCAATATCAGCGGCTGGACGTGGTTATCCACAATGCGGCCTACTTCCCGCTGACGCCGTTTGCCGACATTGACGCCCCGCTGTTGCAACGCACGCTGAGCGTTAATCTGATGGCGCCGTTCTTTCTGGCGCAGGCGGCGCTGCCGTGGATGCGGCGCCAGGGCGGCTGCATGCTGGTGACCTCGTCGGTGACCGGGCCGCGGGTGGCTTATCCGGGGCTGGCGCATTACGCCGCTTCAAAGGCGGGCGTGAACGGGTTTATTCGCGCGGCGGCGCTGGAGCTGGCACCGGCGGGCATTCGGGTTAACGGCGTGGAGCCGGGGATGATCCGCACGCCGGCAATGGCCAATTTGGGCGGCGCGGCGGTCAATCAGGCGATTGCCGCCGCAGTCCCGCTCGGGCGGCTGGGGGAGCCGGAAGACATCGCCGCGGCGATGGTGTTTCTCGCCTCGCCGGCGGCGGCCTATATCACCGGCCAGACGCTGGTGGTGGACGGCGGCGCCTTGCTGCCGGAAGTGAATTCTCTGCTTACTTGACGCTGCAGCGTTGTTGGCTGAAGGCCTACATAGCTGCGCCGAATCGTGCTACAGGTGGGGTCATGCAGAACGCCGACACGCCGTGAACCCGTCCCTGGGGGCTCGTATCGCGCATCCCTGCGCTCAACGGTCGGCTGACCTGCCATGACCCCACCCTCCTCAAGCTTAGGGTGTAGCGGTATTAAACACAGCTATCTAGCGGTAGCGTTGTTGGCTGCAGGCCTACATAGCTGCGCCGAATCGTGCTACAGGTGGGGTCATGCAGAACGCCGACACGCCGTGAACCCGTCCCTGGGGGCTCGTATCGCGCATCCCTGCGCTCAACGGTCGGCTGACCTGCCATGACCCACCCTCCTCAAGCTTAGGGTGTAGCGGTATTAAACACAGCTATCTAGCGGTAGCGTTGTTGGCTGCTGGCCTACATAGCTGCGCACGAATCGTGCTACAGGTGGGGGTCATGCAGAACGCCCACCCACCGCAAGCTTGGGTGTAGCGGTATTAAACGCAGCTATTTAGCGGCAACGCCCATTCATTTGAGATGAATCATTTCTTGGCGGGATGGGCCGTCACGTTGGCCGGCAGTTTGTCGCCCAGGGTGATCAGCTCGTCCAGCAAGGTCATCAGTTGATCCATCTTCTGCTGCGAAAACGCGGCTTCAATCTCGCGATAACCCTGTTCCACCTGATGGCGTGCCACGTCGTACAGCTCCTGGCCCGGCTGGGTCAGCGAAACGTACAGCTTGCGCTGATCGTTGACCGGCTTCAGGCGGAAGATCAGCTTATCGCGCTCCATGCGCGACAAAATGCCGGTCAGGCTGGGGCGCAGGATGCAGGTTTCCGCCGCCAACTCGTGGAATTCAATCGAGCGATTGTTGGCCAGCACGCGGATGATGCGCCACTGCTGTTCCGTCAGATTGTGGCTTTTCAGGATCGGGCGGAAAAAGCCCATGGCAGTTTCACGCGCCTGCAACAGGGCAATGGTTAAGGACTCATGCATAGGTTTGGCCTTTACTATCAAGGTGTTCGATATGTCGGCTCTTATCGCAGGGCCTCAGCATGCTGAGACCACGAGCGCAATAGAGCGCGCCCCTGCAAAGCCTGATTTGTTAATAACTTAATAATAGCCAGATTTACCCCAACGGATAAAGCGAAAAAGCAGTTGGCGGGTGAAAATACGCCAAAAAACGATTAATCATTTGAATAATAACGCTAATGTTCCGCAATTGTGAATATTTTGTTATCAGGATCACAAATCAATCCAACCGCGTTGCGTAAATCGTAAACAGCGTATAAAACTAATCGTTAATATATTAATGAATGCCGGTTGTCATGTTCTGTCACAAGAGGAGTTTGCATGAAAGGCACCGTATTTTCCGTCGCGTTGAACCACCGCAGCCAGATTGACGCCTGGGATCAGGCGTTTCATGAGCCGCCGTATCAGACCCCGCCCAAGACCCCGGTGTGGTTTATCAAACCGCGCAATACCCACCTCGCCAACGGCGGGGCGATCCCGTTCCCGGCCGGTGAAAAGGTGCAAAGCGGCGCTACGCTGGCGGTGGTGATCGGCAATACCGCCCGTAAGGTGCCGGCCGAGCAGGTGGCGGACTATCTGGCGGGCTATGCGCTGGCCAACGACGTCAGCCTGCCGGAAAGCAGCTTTTACCGCCCGGCGATCAAGGCGAAGTGCCGCGACGGTTTTTGCCCGCTGGGGGATATCGGCCAGCTGTCGGCAACCGGCAAGCTTGAGATCGTCACCGAAATCAACGGGGTGGAGCAGGATCGCTGGTCGACGGCCGATCTGGTGCGCTCGGTGCCTGAACTGATCGCCGCCCTCAGCGATTTTATTACCCTGCAACCGGGCGACGCGGTGCTGATTGGCACGCCGCATCAGCGGGTGGAGATCAAACCTGGGGATGAAGTGACGGTGCGCGCCGCCGGTCTGCCCACCCTGACCAACCGCGTGACGCAGGCAGGAGAATTATCATGAGACACGCCCGTATTCGCCATCACGGCCAGATCGTTAACGCCCGCGTGGATGACCAGCTGCGCGTTACCTTGCCGGACGGCACGGTGTTGCAGGAACGGGACGCCGAATGGTTGCCGCCGGCGCAGGGCACGGTGTTTGCCCTGGGCCTCAACTACGCCGACCACGCCAGCGAGCTGGAATTCAAGGCGCCGGAAGAGCCGCTGGTGTTCCTGAAAGCGCCGAACACCCTGACCGGCCACCGCCAGGTGTCGGTACGCCCGGCCGGTGTGGAATACATGCACTACGAAGCCGAACTGGTGGTGGTGATCGGTAAAACCGCCCGCAACGTCAGCCGCGAACAGGCGATGGAATATGTGGCGGGTTACACGCTGTGCAACGACTACGCCATCCGCGACTATCTGGAAAACTACTACCGCCCGAACCTGCGGGTGAAAAGCCGCGACACCCTGACGCCAATTGGGCCGTACATCGTCGATCGCGATGATATCGCCGATCCGCACCGCCTGGCGCTCAGCACCTACGTCAACGGCGAGCTGCGCCAGAGCGGCAGCACCGCCGACATGATTTTCGATATCCCGTTCCTGATCGGCTACCTGAGCGAATTTATGACGCTGCAACCGGGCGACATGATCGCCACCGGCACGCCGAAAGGGCTGGCCGACGTGCAGCCGGGCGACGAGGTGGTGGTGGAAATCGAGGGCATCGGCCGTCTGGTTAACCACATCATCAGTGAAAAAGATTACGAGGAAAGTTTGCGATGAAAACCATCAACCATTGGATCGACGGCAAGAACGTCGCCGGCAAAGAGTATTTCACTACCAGCAACCCGGCCAACGGCGAGGTGCTGGCGGAGGTGGCGTCCGGTGGGCAACAGGAGATCGACCAGGCGGTGGCCGCCGCCAAGGCCGCGTTCCCGAAATGGGCCAATACGCCGATGAAAGAGCGCGCGCGCCTGATGCGCCGTTTGGGCGAGCTGATTGACGAGAACGTGCCGCAGATCGCCGAGCTGGAAACCGCCGATACCGGCCTGCCGATCCACCAGACCAAAAACGTGCTGATCCCGCGGGCCTCGCACAACTTCGAGTTTTTCGCCGAAATCTGCCAGCAGATGAACGGCCGCACCTACCCGGTGGACGACAAGATGCTCAACTACACGCTGATCCAGCCGGTTGGCGTGTGCGCGCTGGTGTCGCCGTGGAATGTGCCCTTTATGACCGCCACCTGGAAAACCGCGCCCTGCCTGGCGCTGGGCAATACTGCGGTGCTGAAAATGTCCGAGCTGTCGCCGCTGACCGCCGATCGTCTGGGGGAGCTGGCGCTGGAAGCCGGCATCCCGGCCGGGGTGCTCAACGTGGTGCAGGGCTACGGCGCCACCGCCGGCGACGCGCTGGTGCGCCATAAGGACGTGCGTGCCGTGTCCTTCACCGGCGGTACCGCCACCGGCCGCCGTATTATCGAGAGCGCCGGATTGAAGAAATTCTCAATGGAACTGGGCGGCAAATCGCCGGTGCTGATTTTTGAGGATGCGGACATCGAACGCGCGCTGGACGCCGCGCTGTTCACCATTTTCTCGATCAACGGCGAACGCTGCACCGCCGGTTCGCGCATTTTCATTCAGGAAAGCATTTACCCGGAATTCGTCAAACGTTTCGCCGAGCGCGCCAACCGCCTGCGCGTGGGCGATCCGCAGGATCCCAATACCCAGGTGGGGGCGCTGATCAGCCCGCAGCACTGGGAAAAGGTCTCCGGCTATATCCGCCTTGGGATAGAGGAAGGGGCGACCCTGCTGGCCGGCGGCCCGGATAAACCGGCCGGGCTGAGCCACGGCAACTTCCTGCGCCCGACGGTGCTGGCGGATGTCGATAACCGGATGCGCATCGCGCAGGAGGAGATCTTCGGGCCGGTGGCCTGCCTGCTGCCGTTCAAATCGGAAGAAGACGGCCTGCGCATGGCCAACGACGTGGAGTACGGCCTGGCGTCGTACATCTGGACGCAAGATGTGAGCAAGGTTCTGCGTCTGGCCCGCAATATTGAAGCGGGCATGGTTTTCGTCAACACCCAAAACGTACGCGATCTGCGCCAGCCGTTCGGTGGCGTGAAATCTTCCGGCACCGGCCGCGAAGGCGGGGAATACAGCTTTGAAGTGTTCGCCGAGATGAAGAACGTGTGCATTTCCATGGGGGACCACCCAATCCCGAAATGGGGCGTCTAAGCCTCAGGCCACAATAAAAACGAAAGAGATGAGAACGATGACGACAAAACTTACCACCCAAGCTGTCCCTGCTCCCGACGTTGTGCGCTGTGCCTATATGGAAATTCAGGTAACGAGCCTTAAAGCGGCACGCGAATTCTACGTCGACATCCTTGGCCTGGTGGTCACCGCCGAGGATGAGAAAACCCTGTATCTGCGTTCGATGGAAGAGTTTATCCACCACAACCTGGTGCTGCGTGAAGGCCCGGTGGCCGCCGTTGCGGCCTTTGCTTTCCGCGTGCGCACGCCGGAAGACGTCGACCGCGCCGAAGCCTATTTCAACGCGCTGGGCTGTCGCACCGAGCGCCGGGTGCAGGGCTTCGTCAAGGGCATCGGCGATGCGGTGCGGGTTGAAGATCCGCTCGGCTTCCCGTACGAATTTTTCTACGACGTGCAGCACGTCGAGCGCCTGGCCTGGCGTTACGATCTCTACACGCCGGGCGCGCTGGTGCGCCTCGACCACTTTAACCAAATTACGCCCGACGTCCCGAGCGCCGTGGAATACATCCAGGGGCTGGGTTTCCGCGTGACGGAAGATATTCGTGACGAAAACGGCGTGGTTTACGCCGCCTGGATGCGCCGCAAAGCCACGGTGCACGATACCGCGATGACCGGCGGGGCCGGGCCGCGCATGCACCATATCGCCTTCGCCACCCATGAAAAGCACAACATTCTGGCCATTTGCGACAAGCTCGGCGCGCTGCGTAAATCCGATGTGATCGAACGCGGCCCCGGGCGCCACGGCGTCTCCAACGCTTTCTATCTCTATCTGCGCGATCCCGATGGCCACCGGGTGGAGATCTATACCCAGGATTACTACACCGGCGATCCGGATAACCCGACCGTGACCTGGGATGTGCACGACAACCAGCGCCGCGACTGGTGGGGTAACCCGGTGGTCCCGAGCTGGTACACCGAGGGCTCGCTGGTGCTGGATCTCGACGGCAAGCCGCAGCCGGTTATCGAACGCAGCGCGCCAAGCGAAATGGCTGTCACCATCGGTGCCGATGGTTTTTCCTACACCCGCGAGGGCGATACGGAAAAAGGCTTCAAACTCGGCAACACCCTGTAACCACCGCCGCGCGGGCGGCTTGCCCGCGCAAATTCGCCGTTCGGAGATCGCTATGCCGCATTTTTATGCTGAATGCACCAACAACATCCGCGAAGAGGCCGATCTTCCCGCCCTGTTCGCCAGGGTCAATCAGGCGCTGGCGGACACCGGCATTTTCCCGCTGGCCGGGGTACGCAGCCGCGCCATCTGGCTGGACACCTGGCAAATGGCCGACGGCAAGCAGGATTACGCCTTCGTGCACATGACGTTGAAAATCGGCCACGGCCGCAGCCTGGAGAGCCGCGAGCAGGTAGGGGAGATGCTGTTCGCGCTGATCAAGGAACACTTTGCCGCGCTGATGGCCAGCCGTTATCTGGCGCTCTCTTTCACCATGGAAGAGCTGGATCCGGTGCTGAATTACAAGCAAAACAATGTCCATGCGCTATTTCGCAAAGAGTAAGGGGCCGTAAATGTTGGATAAAGAGCTGATTAGCCGCGCCGTACAGCGCTTGCATCAGGCGGAGCAGAGCCGCGAACAGATCCGCGCGCTGTCGCTGGACCATCCCGAGATCACCCTTGAAGACGCCTATGCCATTCAGCGGCAGTGGGTGGCGCTGAAGATCGCCGAAGGCCGTACGCTGAAGGGCCATAAGATCGGCCTGACCTCGCGCGCCATGCAGGTCAGCTCGCAGATCAGCGAACCGGATTTCGGCGCGCTGCTGGACGACATGTTTTTCAACGACGGCAGCGACATTCCAGTCGATCGCTTTATCGTGCCGCGCGTTGAGGTGGAGCTGGCGTTCGTGTTGGCCAAACCGCTGCGCGGGCCGAACTGCACGCTGTTCGACGTGTACAACGCCACCGATTACATCATTCCGGCGCTGGAGATCATCGATGCGCGCAGCCATAACGTCGATCCGCAGACCCAGCGGCCGCGCAAGGTGTTCGACACCATTTCCGACAACGCCGCCAACGCCGGGGTGGTGATGGGCGGCCGGCCGATCAAACCGGACGCGCTGGACCTGCGTTGGATCAGCGCGTTGCTGTACCGCAACGGGGTGATCGAAGAGTCCGGGGTGGCGGCGGCGGTGCTCAACCACCCGGCCAACGGCGTCGCCTGGCTGGCCAACAAACTGTTCCCGTATGACGTGGAGCTGGAGGCCGGCCAGGTGATCCTCGGCGGCTCCTTTACCCGGCCGGTGCCCGCGCGGCGCGGCGATACCTTCCACGTCGATTATGGCCCTATGGGCTGTATCAGCTGCCGGTTCGTTTAAGGGGGTTCCATGTTAACCAACCATTTCAAACGGGCATTACAGGAAAAGCGCCCGCAGATTGGCCTGTGGCTGGGTCTGTGCAGCAGCTACAGCGCGGAGCTGTTGGCCGGCGCCGGCTTCGACTGGCTGCTGATCGACGGCGAACACGCGCCCAACAACGTGCAGACGGTGCTGGGCCAGTTGCAGGCGATAGCGCCTTACCCGAGCCACCCGGTGGTGCGCCCGCCGTGGAACGATGCGGTGATCATCAAACAGCTGCTGGACGTCGGTGCGCAAACCCTGCTGATCCCGATGATTCAGAATGCCGAACAAGCGCGCGAGGCGGTGCGAGCCACCCGTTATCCGCCGCACGGCGTACGCGGCGTCGGCAGCGCGCTGGCGCGGGCTTCTCGCTGGAATCGGGTGCCGGATTATCTGCAGCAGGCCGATGCGCAGATGTGCGTGCTGGTGCAGATCGAGACCCGCGAGGCGGTGAAAAATCTGGACGCCATCTTGCAGGTGGAAGGCGTCGACGGGGTGTTTATCGGCCCGGCGGATCTGAGCGCCGATATGGGTTTTGCCGGCAATCCGCAGCACCCGGAAGTGCAACGCACCATTGACGACGCCATCGCGCGTATCAGCGCGGCCGGCAAAGCGCCGGGCATTCTGATGGCCCATCCGCAGCTGGCGCAGCATTACCTGGCCTCCGGCGCGCTGTTTGTCGCCGTTGGGGTTGATACCACCTTGCTGGCGCGCGCGGCGGAATCCCTGGCGAGCCGTTTTAAACAGGATCTGCCGCCGGCGCAACCGCCATCCCCGAGCGTTTATTAATCGGAGCCACCATGAGCAACGTCGATTCGCTGCCGCCGGTCAACCCGGCGCAGCAACATAAAGCGTTAACCGCCGCCGAGCAATCGGTGATTAAAAAGCTGTTTCGGCGACTGATTATTTTCCTGTTCGTGCTGTTTGTTTTCTCTTTCCTCGATCGCATCAACATCGGCTTCGCCGGGTTGACGATGGGCAAGGATCTCGGCCTCAGTTCGACCATGTTTGGCCTGGCGGCGACGCTGTTTTACGTCACCTATGTGATCTTCGGCATTCCGAGCAATATCATGCTCGGGATCGTCGGCGCGCGACGCTGGATAGCGACCATCATGGTGCTGTGGGGCATCGCTTCGACCTGCACGCTGTTCGCCACCGGCCCGACCAGCCTGTACGTGCTGCGCATGATCGTCGGCATCACCGAAGCCGGTTTCCTGCCCGGTATTCTGGTGTATCTCACCTATTGGTTCCCGGCGTTTTACCGCGCCCGTGCCAACGCGCTGTTTATGATTGCCATGCCGGTGACGATGGCGATCGGTTCCCTGGTCTCGGGCTACATTCTGGCATTGGACGGGGTGATGAACCTCAAGGGCTGGCAATGGCTGTTCCTGCTGGAAGGCATTCCTTCGGTGTTGCTGGGCGTGGTGGTGTGGTTCTATCTCGACGATACGCCGGCCAAGGCCAGGTGGCTGACCGACGAAGAAAAAGCCAGCCTGAAGGCGATGATGGACGCCGACAAGCTGCAACTGGTGCAGCCGAACGGGCCGCGCAGCCACCGGGCGATGCAGCAGCGCAGCCTGTGGCGTGAGGTGTTCACCCCGATCGTACTGATGTACACGCTGGCCTATTTTTGCCTGACCAATACCCTGAGCGCCATCAACATCTGGACGCCGCAGATCCTGCAGAGCTTCAATCAGGGCAGCAGCAATATCGTGATCGGCATTCTGGCGGCGATCCCGCAGATCTGCACCATCGCCGGCATGGTGTGGTGGAGCAAAAGATCGGATCGCCTGCAGGAGCGCAAGCGGCATACCGCGCTGCCGTACCTGTTTGCCGCCGCCGGCTGGCTGCTGGCCTCGGCTACCGATCACAGCCTGATCCAACTGCTTGGGATCGTCATGGCTTCGGTGGGGTCCTTCACCGCGATGGCGATCTTCTGGACCACGCCGGATCAATCCATCAGCCTGGAGGCGCGCGCGATAGGGATCGCGGTGATCAACGCCACCGGCAATATAGGATCGGCGGTCAGCCCGCTGTTGATCGGTTGGCTTAAGGATCTGACCGGCAGTTTCAACGCCGGGCTGTATTTCGTGGCGGCGCTGTTGGTCATCGGGGCGTTGATCGTCTGGCGCATTCCGATGCAGGGGGCGCGTCCGAGAGCGACACCTTGATACGTAAGTGGACATGATTGCAGGAGGTCATGAAGTGCGGAAAAGTACCGGCTTTATCGCCAACATCGATATTTGCAAAGAGTACGATGCGCGCTACGCCGCCGATGAGGTGCACTACGAAACCTTTGCCGGGCTGGCGGCGTTTTTTGGCCGCGACATGCAGGTGCACTGGCACGACCGTTTCTTCCAGGTGCATTTTCTGGAGACCGGCAAGATTGAGTTGCAGCTGGACAGCCAGCACTATTCGGTGCAGGCGCCGCTGTTTATCCTGACGCCCCCTTCGGTGCCGCATGCGTTCTTCACCGAGCCGGTCAGTGACGGTCACGTGCTGACGGTGCGCCAGGAGCTGATTTGGCCGCTGCTGGAGCGGCTGTACCCCGGCAGCAATCTGGCGCTCGATATGCCGGGCATCTGTCTGTCGATGGCGGACGCCCCGCAGGAGTTGACGGCGCTGAGCCATTACTGGGCGCTGATCCGCCGCGAGTTCGGCCAGCAGTTGGCCGGCCGCGAGCAGACGCTGGCGCTGTTGGCGCAGGCGGTGTTTACTCTGCTGCTGCGCAATGCCTCGTTGGAGGATACCGCCGCCAGCGGGGTGCGCGGCGAGCTGAAATTGTTCCAGCGTTTCAACAAAATGGTGGATGAACGTTTCCGCGATCATCTGCCGGTGCCGGACTATGCGCAGGCGCTGGGGGTGACCGAATCCCGGCTGAACGATCTGTGCCGGCGCTTCGCCAACCAGCCCCCCAAACGGCTGATCTTCGACAGGCTGCTGCGCGAGGCCAAGCGCATGCTGCTGTTCAGCGCCTGTACCGTGCATGAGACTGCCTACAGCCTGGGGTTCAAGGATCCGGCCTATTTCGCCCGTTTTTTCAATCGTCTGGAAGGTTGTTCGCCTTCGACCTACCGCGCCGCACAACATCCCCTTTCGTAACTGCGATCACAGTTTGCCGCGAAAGCGGCAAACTGACCTGAAAAGTACCGGCGATTGCCGCAAAAGTCTCTTCTCGAAACCGGCTTTGACAGCTTCAATTAAGCAACCAAAAGAAAACATTATTTTAACAAATGGCCGACTCCACGGCCTGAAAAATGCCGATTACGAGGAAGACCCGATGAAACCAGAAGACTTTCGTGCCGACAGCAAACGCCCGTTCACCGGCGCCGAATACCTGAAAAGCCTGCAAGATGGCCGCGAAATCTATATTTACGGCGAGCGGGTGAAGGACGTCACCACCCACCCGGCGTTCCGCAATGCGGCGGCTTCGGTCGGCCAACTGTACGACGCGCTGCACGATCCGGTCAGCCAGGATCGCCTGTGCTGGAATACCGACACCGGCAACGGCGGCTACACCCACAAGTTCTTCCGCTACGCCCGCAGCCCGGAAGAAATGCGCCAACAGCGTGACGCCATCGCCGACTGGTCGCGCCAGACCTACGGCTGGATGGGGCGCACGCCGGACTACAAGGCGGCCTTCGGCTGCGCGTTGGGGGCTTACCCGGAGTTTTACGGCCAGTTCGCCGATAATGCCCGCCACTGGTATCAACGCATTCAGGAAACCGGTCTGTACTTTAACCACGCCATCGTCAATCCGCCGATTGACCGCCACAAACCGGTCAACGAAGTGAAAGACGTTTACATCCAGGTGGAGAAAGAGACCGACGCCGGCATTATCGTCAGCGGCGCCAAGGTGGTGGCGACCAACTCGGCGCTGACCCACTACAACTTTATCGGCTTCGGATCCGCCCAGGTAATGGGCGATAACCCGGACTTTGCGCTGATGTTTGTGGCGCCGATGGACGCCGAAGGGGTGAAGCTTATCTCCCGCGCCTCCTATGAGCTGGTGGCCGGCGCGACCGGATCGCCGTTCGATTACCCGCTTTCGAGCCGTTTTGACGAGAACGATGCGATCCTGATTATGGATCACGTGCTGATCCCCTGGGAAAACGTGCTGATCTACCGCGATTTCGACCGTTGTCGCCGTTGGAGCACCCAGGGCGGTTTCGCCCGGCTGTTCCCGCTGCAGGCCTGCGTGCGCCTGGCGGTGAAGATGGACTTTATCACCGCGCTGCTGCAAAAGAGCCTGTCTTGTACCGGCGTGCTGGAGTTCCGCGGCGTGCAGGCCGATCTCGGCGAGGTGGTGGCCTGGCGCAACCTGTTCTGGTCGCTGAGCGATGCGATGTGCGCGGAGTCCACAAAATGGGAAAACGGCGCTTATCTGCCGGATTCCGCCGCGTTGCAGACCTACCGCGTGATGGCGCCGATGGCCTACACCAAGGTGAAGCACATCATCGAAAAGAACGTCACCAGCGGGCTGATTTATCTGCCGTCCAGCGTGCGCGATATGAACAACCCCGAGATCGACAAATACCTGGCTCGCTACGTGCGCGGATCCGATGGGATGGATCACGTCGAGCGCATCAAGATCCTCAAGCTGATGTGGGATGCGATCGGCAGCGAGTTCGGCGGCCGTCATGAGCTGTATGAGATCAACTATGCCGGCAGCCAGGACGAGATCCGCCTGCAGTGTCTGCGCCATGCGCAGGGATCCGGCACCATGGATCAGATGATGCAGATGGTCGACAAGTGCCTGTCCGATTACGATCAGCACGGCTGGAAAGTGCCGCACCTGCATAACAATGACGATATTAATCAGCTGGATAATCTGCTGAAGTAATTCAGGAGGAGGGTTGTATGTCTCAGGAAAATGAACACCGTCTGCTGTTTCGCGACGCCATGGCCAACCTGTCTGCCGCGGTGAATATTGTGACTACCGACGGCCCGGCGGGGCGCTGCGGCATCACCGCCACGGCGGTCTGCTCGGTGACAGATACGCCGCCGACGCTGCTGGTATGCATTAACCGCAACAGCGCGATGAACCCGGTCTTCCAGGAGAATCAACGGCTGTGCGTCAACGTGCTGAACCATGAACAGGAACTGATGGCGCGCCATTTCGCCGGCATGACCGACGTCAGCATGGAGGATCGCTTCCGGCTGGAGGAGTGGCAAAGTGGGCCGCTGGGCCAGCCGGTGCTGCGCAATACGCTGGCCAGCCTGGAAGGGGAGATCGCGCAGATCCAGAGCATCGGCACCCATCAGGTGTATCTGGTGCAGATCCGCCAGATCCTGGTGAACGCTGCCGGTAACGGTCTGATCTACTTCAAACGCAACTTCCACCCGGTGATGCACGAAATGACCCTGGCGTGAGTATTGTCGGGGCGAGCCTGCTCGCCCCGACATTCACTCTGCGGCGCTAACTTTTGTTGGCGGCCAAATCCCCCACCAGCCGGTTAACCGGATCGCTCATATTGGTGAATTTGGTCAGTTCGGAACGGGTTACCACCACGAAGACGCCGATATTTTTCTGCGGGATCATCGCCATATAGGTAATAAAGCCACCGCCGCCGCCGGTTTTCTGAATAATGCCCGGCAGGCCGTCCTTCGGCGCCATATATACCCAACCCAATCCCAACGCGCTTGCTTCCCCCGGTACGTCCATGCCTTTCAGCGACACCAGATCGTTGCGCTGGAAGTACATGGTTTGTTCGCTGGCCGCCGTCGATTTACGCGCGCCGGCGGTGTTGGAAGAGAGGAACTGTTGCATCCAGCGCTGCATGTCGCGCGGGGTGGAATAAACCCCGCCGCTGCCGCCCGCTGCGGTGGTGTCGCGGCAGGCGCTTGGCCCGGCGGCCGCCACCATCAGGCGCGAACACTGTTCGGCGCTGGGGGTGAGAGTGGTATCGACCATGCCCAGCGGCGCGGTGATTTTTTCGCGCAGTAGGGCGCTGTAGGGTTTGTTTGCCGCCTGCGACAACGCATCCGCCAACAGATCATAGGCCAGGTTGGAATAGGCGGCGCGCACGCCCGGCGGCACCGTGACGTTGGCATGTTCGAGCCACTGCCAGCGCTGTGCCTTGGTCGGCCAGGTGAACACCGGCGTTTTCGCCGGTTTTTGGCCCGGTTGCTCGCGCGGCAGCGAGCTGGTGTGAGTCGCCAGGCTCAGCAGGGTGATGGGCTGGCGCGAATTATAGGCCGGCACGAAGGCGCCCTGCGGGGCGTATTTTCGCAGCGGATCGGTCAGCTTGACCCGGCCTTCCGCCGCCATTTTGACCATCACTTCGCTGGTCATCAGCTTGGTTATCGAGGCGATGCGGATCAGCGAATCCGGGCGCGGGCGCAGATCGTTGCCCGGCTTGGTATCGCCAAAGCTGCGGTTGACCACCTGATTGTTATCAATCACCACCAGCGCCATGCCGGTGGCGCCGCTGTTGAAGAAAATGTGTTCGGCATACTGGTCGACGATTTGCGAGGCCAGTTGCGGGTCGGCGGCTTGAGCGGCCAGTGGCGCGGCGCACAGGCTCAGCGCCAGCAATGAAGCGCGGAAAGAGTTCTTCAACGATCGTTATCCATGTTAAAAGGCTGCAGGGAGAGGGCCGGGCCGCGGCGTGACTGACACGGCCTATACCCGTCGTCTTTCAGGCTGCGGCGTCGCCGCAACTGGAAAGCCATAGGGTGCAATATGCTGCCAGTGTAATGTGCCTTGGCCCCTGCTGCATGTGGAAAAAAGAGCGGTCCGTCAAAATTTTTACCCTTGCCCCCGCCGTGCCGAAACGGCCTATTGCGCACGGGTAAAGATGGCGATCACTTCATCCAGATGCGCTTTCATGGCCTTGCGCGCGCCGCGCACGTCACGCGCCTCGATCGCCTCCAGGATCGCCCTGTGTTCCTGTTCCGAACGGTGCGGCATATCGTCCGGCGTATAGTGACGCTGCAGTACGCGGAACATGCTGCCGTAGCGGTGGCCGAGCAGGTGACCGATAATGAACGCATAGGCGGGGTTGCCGCTGGCCTGGGCAATGCGGATATGGAACAGCCGGTCGCCGGGGTGGGTAGCCGATCCGGCTCGATTATCGCGGCAGTTTTGCTCATAGGCCGCCCGAATGCCCGCCAGCTCTTCGTCGGTGGCGTGGCGCGCCGCCAGTGCGGCGGTTTCCGGTTCGATCAACAGGCGGGTTTGCAGCAGCGAGAACGGCGGCAGTTCGGCGTTAAAATCCAGCTCGATATTGAGTTCATCATCGATTTCCGCCCATTGGCCGCGCCCGGCCTGCGCCATCACCGGCTCTTGCGACGGTGCCAGCGGCGTTTGCGAACGGACGATCACGCCGTTACCGACTTTCACGTCGACCAGACCAATCACTTCCAGCGCGATCAGCGCCTCACGTACCGAGGCGCGGCTGACCTGTAACTGCTGTGCCAGATCCCGTTCGGACGGCAGGCGGCTGCCAGGGGGAAATTCGTTGTTTTCGATGAGTCGTTTTAATTGATCAGCTATCTGTCTGTAAATACGAGGATTTTCCAGTCTGGTAATGGGCATGGGTTACCTTGAGCTGTTTAGCGATAAGTGATTCAGCGCACAGTTATTGGTCAACTCGCTTGAGTAATGGTTAATCAAGTGTAAAAAGTTGGTTAATCAAAATGCTGTTTTAACTGTGTCTCATAACATTCTCACCAAACGATAACGCGTAAAGCGTCTTTTGTCATGTTAAAGGCCTGACCTTTAACCGCCTTTAATGGCCTGACCATTGGACCTTTAGGCCAAGGGAGCGAAAATGAATTTAACCGGGAAACGCGTGCTGATCACCGCTGCCGGACAGGGGATCGGTTTCAGCACCGCCAGGCTGTTCGCCGAGGCGGGCGCGGAAGTGATCGCCACCGATATCAACACCGGCCAACTGCAGGGGCTGCCCGGCATTCAGGCGCTGGCGCTTGACGTGACCGACCCGGCCGCAATAGCCGTGGCGGCGGAAACCCTCGGGCCAGTCGACGTGCTGTTTAACTGCGCAGGCGTGGTGCACAGCGGGTCGATTCTGGAATGCAGCGAAGCGCAGTGGGCGTTCGCCAACGAGCTTAACGTGACGGCGATGTTCCGCATGATCCGCGCCTTCCTGCCCGGCATGCTGGCGCGTAAAAACGGCTCGATTATCAATATGTCTTCGGTTGCCTCAAGCGTGAAAGGGGTGCCGAACCGCTTTGCTTACGGCACCACCAAGGCGGCGGTGATCGGCCTGACGCGTTCGGTGGCGGCGGATTACGTTACCCAGGGCATTCGCTGTAACGCCATCTGCCCCGGCACGGTGGAGTCGCCGTCGCTGCGCCAGCGCATTGCCGAGCAGGCGCGTGAACAGGGGCGCAGCGAGGAAGAGGTTTACCAGGCGTTTGTCGCCCGCCAGCCGATTGGCCGCATCGGCACTACTGCCGAGATCGCCCAATTGGCGCTGTATCTGGCCTCGGACGCCAGCGCTTATACCACCGGCACGGTGCAGATCATAGACGGCGGCTGGAGCAACTGAGGGATGGGCCATCAGGCTGTTGAGCTTGGGCAGTGCTCGGACTCCTCACGTACGCCGTGTACGTTCCGGGCCCTGCGCTCAGGATGCCTGCTGACTCATCCCTCCACTTTCTTAGAGAGGATGACATGAAACTTTTACGCTATGGCGCACCGGGGCAGGAGCGCCCAGGGGTATGGGACAATAACGGCCAGATCCGCGACCTTTCGCAGCATATCACTGATGTCGGCGGCGAGGCGCTGCTGCCGGCGTCACTGGAAAAACTGCGTGCGCTGGATATCAACCAACTGCCGCTGGTCGAGGGGCAGCCGCGCCTGGGGCCGTGCGTCGGTCAGATCGGCAAGTTCATCTGCATTGGCCTCAATTACGCCGATCACGCGGCGGAAACCGGTGCGGCGATCCCCGGTGAACCTGTGGTGTTCAGCAAATGGACCAGCGCGGTGGTGGGGCCGAACGACGAGGTGCAAATTCCGCGCGATTCGGTCAAAACCGACTGGGAAGTGGAGCTGGGCGTGATCATCGGCCAGGGCGGGCGCTATATCAGTGAGCAGGATGCCCTGCGCCACGTCGCCGGCTATTGCGTCATTAACGACGTTTCCGAGCGTGAATTCCAGATGGAGCGCGGTGGCACCTGGGACAAGGGCAAGGGCTGCGACACCTTCGGCCCCACCGGCCCCTGGCTGGTAACCGCCGATGAAATTGCCGACCCTCACCGCCTGAACCTGTGGCTGGAGGTGGACGGCAAACGCTATCAGGACGGCAACACCAGCACCATGATCTTCCGCATTCCATACATTATCAGCTACCTGAGCCGCTTTATGAGCCTGCAACCGGGCGACGTGATCTCCACCGGCACGCCACCGGGTGTGGGTATGGGGCAGAAGCCGCAGCCCATCTACCTGAAGGCCGGGCAGACGATGCGCCTGGGCATCGAGGGATTGGGTGAACAGCGTCAAACAACCGTACAGGCCTGATGGGGAGCCGCACCATGACGACGATTACCGCACTGCGGGTTGAAGATATTCGTTTCCCCACCTCGCTGGGGCTGGACGGATCCGACGCGATGAATCCGGATCCGGACTATTCGGCGGCGTACGTGATCCTGGAGACCGATCGCGCCGATCTGCGCGGCCACGGGCTGACCTTTACCATCGGCCGCGGCAACGAGATCTGCTGCGCGGCGATCCGCGCGCTGGAGCATCAGATTGTCGGCGTTCGGCTTGAGGAGATCGCCGCCGACATGGGCGCGTTCTGGCGGCGCTTTACCGGCGACAGCCAACTGCGCTGGATTGGGCCGGACAAGGGCGCTATTCACCTGGCGACCGGGGCGGTGGTGAATGCGCTATGGGATCTGTGGGCCAAATCCGTGGGCAAACCGGTGTGGCGGCTGGTGGCGGAGATGACGCCGGAGGAGCTGGTGCGTTGCATCGATTTCCGTTATATCACCGACTGCATTACGCCGCAGGAGGCGCTCAACCTGCTGAAACAGCGGGCCGAAGGTAAAGAACAGCGACTGGCGCGGCTGCTGGAAGAAGGCTATCCGTGCTACACCACCTCCGCCGGCTGGCTGGGTTACCCGGACGACAAGCTGCGCCGGCTGTGTCAGGAAGCGGTCGACGCCGGTTTCTCCTACCTGAAGCTGAAAGTGGGCCGCGACCTGGAAGACGATATCCGCCGCGTGCGCATCGCCCGCGAGGTGATCGGCCCCGATCGCCAACTGATGATCGACGCCAACCAGGTGTGGGAAGTTAACGACGCCATTCCGTGGGTGAAGCACCTGGCGTTCGCCAAACCCTGGTTTATCGAAGAACCGACCAGCCCGGACGACGTCGAGGGGCATCGCCGCATCCGCGAAGGGATCCATCCGGTCAAGGTCGCCACCGGCGAGATGTGCCAGAACCGCATTATGTTCAAGCAGTTCATCATGCGCGGGGCGATTGACGTGGTGCAGATCGACGCCTGCCGCCTTGGCGGGGTCAACGAGGTGTTGGCGGTGATGCTGATGGCGGCGAAATACAACCTGCCGGTGTGCCCGCATGCCGGCGGCGTGGGGTTGTGCGAATACGTGCAGCATCTGTCGATGATCGATTACCTGTGCATCGCCGGTACCCACGACGGGCGAGTGATCGAATATGTAGATCACCTGCATGAGCATTTTATTCATCCTTGCGATATCCGGGGCGCGGCTTACATGCCGCCGCAACACCCTGGGTATTCGATCGAGATGCATCCTGCGTCGATCGAACAGTACCGGTTTCGCGGTTGAAGCGGGGGCACGGCATGCTGCGCATCGACGCCCACCAACACTACTGGCGCTACCGGCCGCAGAGTTATCCGTGGATTAGCGAACAGATGGCGGTGCTGCGCCAGGACTACGGCCCGGCGCAACTCGAACCGCTGCTGGAACGCCACGGTTTCGACGGCGCGTTGGTGGTGCAGGCCCGCCAGTGCGAGCAGGAAACCCAGACGCTGCTGGCGCAGGTGCAGAAAAGCCGCGGCATATGCGGCGTGGTGGGATGGCTGGACATTGCCGCGCCTCAGTTGCCGCAGCGGCTTGATCAACTGCGCCAACAGCCGCTGCTGCGCGGCCTGCGTCATCTGGTTCAGGATGAGCCGCAGCCGGCAGCCTGGCTGGAACGGCCGGAGGTGCGGCGCGGCATGCAGACGCTGCAACGGCACGGCTATGTCTACGACATTCTGGTCACTCACCGGGATCTGGCGGCTGCGGCGCAGTTTGCCGCCCGGCACGACGATTACTGGCTGGTGTTGGATCATCTCGGCAAGCCGGATATTGCCCGTGGCGCGCAGCATTGGGCGCAGCAAATCAAACCGCTGGCGGCGCTGCCCCACGTAGCCTGCAAGCTGTCCGGGTTGATTACCGAAGCGCCCGGCGGCGGTTGGCAGGCGCAGCAGCTGTTGCCGTTTTTTGAGGCGGCGCTGGAGGCATTCGGCCCGCAGCGGCTGATGTTCGGTTCCGACTGGCCGGTGTGCCTGCTGGCCGGCGATTACGGCCAGGTTTATCGCCTGTGCGAACAGGCCGTCGCCACGCTGAGCCCTGCACAGCAGGCGGCGATTTGGGGCGGCACTGCCAGCCGCGTGTACAGCCTGGCCAGGGGCTAGCTACGGATTAACGGAGTGGAATTATGGATTTGTATCTGAACGAGAAGGTGGTGATTGTCACCGGCGGCGGTTCCGGCATCGGCGCGGCCATTTCCCGCCTGCTGGCGGAAGAAGGGGCTATTCCGGTGATAGTCACCAACGCGGCCCCGGAGGCGGGTTTCCTGACGGCGCTGCGCCGGTTGCAGCCGCAGAGCGAAGTGATCATCACCGATCTCTGTGAAGAAAACGACTGCCGGCGAGCGGTGGCGCAAACCCTGGCAACCTTCGGCCGCCTCGACGGGTTGGTGAATAACGCCGGGGTGAACGACGGCGTAGGGCTGGAAGCGGGGCGAGAGGCGTTTGTCGGCTCGCTGGAGAAAAACCTGGTTCATTACTATCTGATGGCGCACCTGTGCCAGCAGGCGTTGCAAAGCAGCAAGGGGGCCATCGTCAACATCGCCTCCAAAACGGCACTCAGCGGGCAGGGCGGCACCAGCGGTTATACCGCCGCCAAGGGCGCCGTGCTGGCGTTAACGCGTGAGTGGGCGGTGTCGCTGCGCCATGACGGAGTGCGAGTGAATGCCGTAGTGCCGGCGGAAGTGATCACGCCGCAGTATCAGCGCTGGATCAATACCTTCGAACAGCCGGAGCAGCAGCTTGAGAAAATTACCGCGCGCATTCCGTTCGAACGGCGGATGACCACGCCGCAGGAAATCGCCAACACCGTGGTGTTTTTGATCTCGTCGCGATCGTCGCACACCACCGGGCAGTGGTTGTCGGTGGACGGCGGCTACCTGCACCTTGATCGGGCGATCACATGAGCGGCCCGGCGGGGTTGCCGCGGCGCTTTTGCCAGGCGCTCGATCTGGTCGATTCACCGGCGCTGATTGAGGAGTATCAGCGCCACCACCAACGCATCTGGCCGGACATTGCCGAACATCTGCGTGAGCACGGCATCCTGGATATGGAGATTTACCGGCTGGGCACCCGGCTGTTCATGATCGTCGAGGTCAGCGCCGCGTTCGATGCCGGGCGGTTTGACGCCGCCGGTCTGAGCAATCCCCATGTTCAGCGCTGGGAAGCCCTGATGTGGAAATACCAGGTGGCTACCCCCTGGACGCCGCAGGGCGAAAAATGGGTGGCGATGGAGCGGATATTCTCTTTGCAACAGCAATAACAACATCTCATTACCCTACCCGAGGATATATCAATGCTTGCTGAAAAAAGTGCGGCCCCGCCACAGCTGGGCGTCAAGGCGATCTCCAATTTACGCTGGGCCTTTATCCTGGTCACCAGCCTGTTCTTTATGTGGGGGCTGTCGTATGGCCTGTTGGACGTATTGAATAAACACTTTCAGGAAACACTGCACGTGACCAAGGCGCAGTCGGGGTTACTGCAGGCGGCGTATTTCGGCGCTTATTTCCTGGTGGCGTTGCCCGCCGGTTATTTTATGGACAGGAAAGGCTATAAGGCCGGCATTCTGGTAGGGCTGTGTCTGTATGCGCTGGGGGCGCTGTTGTTTGTGCCGGCGGCCTCCGCCAACAGCTTCGGCGCCTTCCTGTTTGCGCTGTTCGTCATTGCCTGCGGCCTGGGGTGCCTGGAAACCGCTGCCAACCCTTACGCTACGGTGCTGGGCGATACGCAGGGCGCGGAACGGCGGCTCAACCTCGCTCAGTCTTTTAACGGCCTGGGGCAATTCATCGGGCCGATGATCGGCGGTACGCTGTTTTTCTCCGCAACCCAGGGGGCAAGCGGCGGCGACCAGAGCGCGGTGAAGGTGACTTATGTGGCGATCGCCGTGCTGGTGCTGCTGATTGCCTTGTTGTTCAGCCGCACCCGGCTGCCGGATATCCGTGAGGAAGAGCAGCCGGAACAGGGCGAAATCGCGCACGGGTTGTGGCAGCACAAGCATTTTGTCGGCGGGGTGATTACCCAGTTCTTCTACGTGGCGGCGCAGGTCGGCGTGGGGGCGTTCTTTATTAACTACGCCACCGAACACTGGAGCGATGTTTCCAACCAGAGCGCCTCCTACCTGCTCTCCATCGCCATGATTTGCTTTATGATCGGCCGCTTCTTCAGCACCTGGCTGATGGGCAGAGTGAAACCCGCCACATTGCTGATGCTTTACTCGCTGATCAATATTCTGCTGTGCGGCGTGGTGATGCTCAGTATCGACGGGATCTCGGTGGTGGCGTTGATTGGCGTGTTCTTCTTTATGTCGATCATGTTTCCGACCATTTTCGCCCTGGGGGTGAAAAATATGGGTAAACACACCAAGCGCGCCAGTTCCTTTATGATTATGGCGATCGTCGGCGGCGCCATCATGCCTTACTTTATGGGGGCGCTGGCGGACCGATACAGCACCGCGCTGTCGTACCTGCTGCCGTTGCTGTGCTTTGCCGTGGTGTTTGTTTACGGTATGCGGCAGCGCCGCCGCTAAGTCCACGGCCCGCCGGCTCAGACAGCGGCGGGCCGCAATGGACCATCAGGGAGCATGCACGGATTTTTGCATTAGAGGGCCACCGCCGGCGGCCAGCGGGTCATGGGGTTACCGCAGCCTGCACGTTTTCCGCCAGTTGGATATTGTTGCGACCGTTGTTTTTAGCCAGATACAGCGCCGCATCGGCCGCGCGGATCGCCGAGGCCACGTCGAGCTTGTCCAGCATGGAGATGCCGGCGCTGAGCGTGACGGTAGTCTCCTCCAACTGGTTAAAGCGGTGGGGGATTTTCAATTCTTGCACGCGCTGGCGCACCCTTTCGGCCAGTTGCGCGGCGTAATCTTCTCTGACGTTGGTCAGCAGTACCAGAAACTCTTCCCCGCCGTAGCGCACCACAATATCGCGCGAACGTACCGAGTCGCGGATGGCGATGGCCACTTGCACCAGCGCTTGATCGCCCATGGTGTGACCATAGTTATCGTTATAGGCCTTGAAGTGATCGATATCGAGCAGCAAAACGAAATGGCGACCCGATTGGGATTCCGGCAACATATTGATCTTGTTTTCCAAACCACGCCGATTATAAAGGCCGGTTAAAGGATCGATCATGCTTAAATTACTGAACCTGTCTCGTTCGTTATACAAATTAGCCACCAACGTCTGAGTAAAGGCTTCGCTGCGCTTGAGCATGAGGTGATGGATTGAGAAAGCGATAATGGGCAGCACCGTGGTGAATACTATCCGTACGGTATTGTGCATACCGTCCAGTAATAGAATGACCAGCGCGGAAGGGACGGCATGCAGACAAAAGGCAATAAAGTTATCGGTTAAGGCAATGGCACTGATAAAGAACATACTGAACAGGCTAAGTAATAAAAAACTTTGATTGTTGGGCGCCAGGTACTGACTTTTAATGTAAATATGTGCCGCCCACAGCAGGCCAATAACGCAGGCAAAAAGATTAAGTTTTTTGACGAACTTCTGCATGGAATGCAGAGTAAATAACAATGCAACCAGACAAAATAGCGGTATGGCTAATAAAGGCAGGGTAAATGCAGGTTTATCCTGAAATGGGACCAATATTGTAAATAAAGAAGAGGCCGCATTCATCAACAAAAATAAAAACAATGATAAGCGGTGCTTGCTGGTCAGCAGTTCCTGATAAGAACGCGCGTTCATACGGGGTTCACTCTTTACAATATCGATCTGTCGAAAAATAAGGTTGGAAAAATTCTTTCAGTGCAAATTAAACACCCGGACTAAATGGTTTTTAATTGTGATTATTAGCACGCTACTTCGAGTAAGAATTTTCTTATGGCAAACTATCATTTTTTCACCATTCTGTCATCCGCGTTTGGCCGCTGCGGCGAAAATGATGCGCAGTGAAAAAAAGTGTTATATGATATTGGTTATCATTATCACTTGAAGGGTAGGGTTATCATGCTTGCAGCCATGATTACCGCATGTGGGTTGTGGGGGGTTAGCTGGTGTCTTGGCAACCGTCTGTCCAGCGCCTGGGGCGTTTTGCTGCCTTGCGCCTTAATGCCGTTACTGGCGTTGATTGACCTGGATATGATGCAACTGCGCACGCTCATCGTGATCGCCATGTTAGCGACACTGGTTATGCTGTTTAACAGCCGCTGGCGTCATTATTTGCTGCTGCCTTCGTGCATGGCGCTGGCCGGTGGATTGGCGGCGGTCAGCCTGAATTTCAGCTTCAGTTAAAAACGCGAAAAGCCGCTTGAGCGGAGAGTCTTTGGTGTTTTTTGGGGGACTTCAGAGGAACAACCGGAGGAAACTCATCAATTGGTGCGAAGAGAGGGACTTGAACCCTCACGTCCGTAAGGACACTAACACCTGAAGCTAGCGCGTCTACCAATTCCGCCACCTTCGCACAGTCGATGTTGTTGCTTTTAGATTTATATTACGTCGCCAGCTTGGTGCGAAGAGAGGGACTTGAACCCTCACGTCCGTAAGAACACTAACA
Source organism: Serratia plymuthica (assembly GCF_018336935.1). NCBI lineage: Bacteria > Pseudomonadati > Pseudomonadota > Gammaproteobacteria > Enterobacterales > Yersiniaceae > Serratia > Serratia plymuthica. The sequence continues at coordinate 405,720 of NZ_CP068771.1, forward strand.
CCTGAAGCTAGCGCGTCTACCAATTCCGCCACCTTCGCATCGATGCTGCGTGCAATATAAATCATGTGGTTATTTGGTGCGAAGAGAGGGACTTGAACCCTCACGTCCGTAAGGACACTAACACCTGAAGCTAGCGCGTCTACCAATTCCGCCACCTTCGCATTCCAAGAAACATTACCGGAGTAACGTTACCACGGAGGCGAATTCTAGAGATTTTGGCGGGTACGTCAATAGTTATTTCCCCTGTTTGCTGGCGTTTGCTGGAAAAACAGCCATATCGCTGCTTTTAGGGTTTTCAAACAGCCAAATCAGCCAGTCAATCAATACTCTTACCCGTGGCGCAAGGAATCGGCCGGGCGGATACATGATGTAAATCGGCATTGGCGGCGGCGGCGTTTCCGCCAGCACTTCCACCAATTCCCCGTTTTCCAGCCACGGCGCCAACGAATAGCGCGCCGCCTGTATCAACCCCATGCCGGCGCGGCAGCCACTGGTGTAAGCATCGGCGCCGCTGACGCTCAGCCTGGCGGGCAGTTCGCGCCGTTCCACTTTTCCGTTGCGGCAAAATTCCAGCGGGTAATCACGGTTGTTGGCGAGGGAAAAATACCCCACCGCGCGGTGTCGCTGCAGGTCGTCGATGGACTGCGGAACGCCGAGCGCCGCCAGATAAGCGGGAGAGGCGCAGGTCAATTGCGGCAGCATGGCGATGCGTCGCGCCACCAGGCTGTCGTCTTCGGTTTCCCAGGCGCGCAGCACGCAGTCCACGCCTTCGCGCAGCAGATCCACGTGAGTGTCATTGGCGCCTAACGCCAGCGTAATGTCCGGGTAGCGCCGATAAAAATCATCCAGCGCCGGAATAACGATTTCACGCGCCAGCGAATGCGGCATATCGATACGCACCTTGCCGGAAGGCTGCAGCTTATGGCTGCTGAACAGCGTATCCGCTTCTTCCAGCGCGCCCAGCAGCTGTATGCACCGCTGATAATAGAGCGTGCCTTCGCTGGTCACCTGCACCTGACGGGTGGTGCGGATCAGCAGCCGTACGCCGAGGCGCAGCTCCAGCCGTTTCAGCACGTTGCTGACCGTGGCGCGCGGCAGTTGCAAGCGCTCGGCCGCCTGGCTGAAGCTGCCCAGCTCGACGATACGAGTGAAAATACGCATGGCCTGAACCTGATCCATTTTACCGTCCGTCATTGTTAGCGATTTTTGAACAGTGATGAGCAATCCGCATTATTTATCTTTGCAGGGTAAACAACCAGACTTTGTTGCAACACCACTCCGGTTAAAAAACAGCAAGAGGGCAGCACAATGCAACAGCGCACATTAGGGTTTAACGGGCCGGTCGTTTCCGCTCTGGGTTTGGGATGCATGGGCATGAGCGACTTTTACTCAACCGATTCCGATGAAAAAGAAGCCATTGCCACTTTGCACCGGGCACTGGAGTTGGGGGTAACCCTGCTGGATACCGCCGATATGTACGGGCCGCATACCAATGAGCAACTGATTGGCAAAGCGATCAAGGGCAAACGGGATCAGGTCTTTCTGGCCACCAAATTCGGCATTCTGCGCGATCCTGCCGATCCCGCCGCCCGGGGCGTCAGCAGCCGGCCGGAATATATCCGCCGCTCGGTGGAGGGCAGCCTGCAGCGGCTTGGGGTTGAAGTGATAGATCTTTACTACCAGCACCGCGTGGATCCTGAAGTGCCGATTGAGGAAGTGGTTGGCACCATGGCGGACCTGATTAGCGAAGGTAAAATTCGTTATATCGGGCTGAGTGAGGCTTCGGTCGCCACGCTGGAGCGTGCGCACAAGGTACACCCGATTACCGCGTTGCAAACCGAATATTCTCTGTGGACGCGCGATGCCGAGCAGGGAACGTTGGCGGCCTGCTCGCGGCTGGGCATCGGCTTTGTGCCTTATAGCCCGCTGGGACGCGGTTTCCTGACCGGGGCGATCCGGCGGCCGGAGGATCTGGACGCCGACGATTTCCGCCGCAGCAACCCGCGCTTCCAGGGCGAGAACTTTGCCCGCAATCTGGCGCTGGTGGAAAAGGTCACCGAGCTGGCGAAACGCAAAGGCGTCGCACCGTCACAGCTGGCGCTGGCCTGGGTATTGGCGCAGGGCGAACACATTGTGCCGATCCCGGGCACCAAACGCCGCCGTTATCTGGAGGAGAATATCGCGGCGGCTGAACTGACGCTGAGCGAGGCTGAACTGGCGGCGATTGAGGCGGTGTTCCCGTTCCAGGCGGCGGCTGGCCCGCGTTATGGCGCCGAGTCGATGACCTACATCAACGGCTAAAAAAAAGCGCAGCGTGAAAACGCTGCGCTCTTGGCCATGATATTCGGCGGCTGGTGGTTATTTCTTTTTCTTCGCGTCGCGCGGCGCACGGGCGACGGTGGCTTGATACACCTTGAAGCGGCCGTTTTGCGCCAGCACTTCGTGGCTGCCGAAGGTGGCGTCCAGAATGTCCGGGTACGGCAGGAAGGCGTTGGCCACGATGCGCAGACGACCGCCTATCGGCAGGTGTTTTAACGCACCGCGGATCAGGGTTTCGGCTGCGGTCAGGCTGGTTTGCAGGCCATCGTGGAACGGCGGATTGGAGATGATCATGTCAAAGCGGCCGGTAATGTCGGAATAGACGTTACTGACGATCACTTCCCCTTCGATACCGTTGGCGGCCAGCGTAGCGCGGCTGGATTCCACTGCGGCGGCGTTCACGTCGCTGAGCGTCAGCTTCACCTTGGGCGAGAGTTTTGACAGCACCGAGGCCATCACGCCGGCACCACAACCCAGATCCAGCACTTTACCCTTCATGTGTTTTTCCAGGGTCGACAGCAGCAGCGAGCTGCCTACGTCCAGCCCATCGCGGCTGAACACGCCCGGCAGGGTTTTCACTTCCAGATCGTGCAACGGGTAGCTTTCCCACCAGTCGTCCAAATCAAATTCGGTTTGGGTATCCAGGCGGCCGTGATACAGGCCACAGCGACGGGCGCTGTCGATTTTCACCAAGGTGGCGTAGTCTTCAATTATCTGTTCCGCACTGCGCACGCCGCTGCGGTTCTCGCCGACCACGAACACCTCTGCGCCCACCGGCAGCAACGCCAGAATGTTGCACAGCTGGAACTGCGCTTCCTGTTTGCTTTTCGGCCAGTAGTAGATCAGCGTATCGCATTCGGCGACAAACTCGGCATCGAGGGTCAGACCGAACTGCACGTTGTCACCCATCGCCCGGTTCAGTAACTGCCAGTGATGGTATTGCTGGGTATGGACACGTACATCCGCGGCTTCGAATTGGGCCGGCAGGCTGTCCTGCAGGTCACCGGCGAACAGTACGCGGCGTTCAATAAACTCATCACTGTGGCGCAGCATGACTTCACTGGCGGGGGTTAATGCAGACATCGGTTTTTTGCTCCTGGAAATTAAGCTGGCGATTATAGAGCTTTGTGGCGATATGTTCGACGGGTTTGTTGGCGCAGGCCGCGCGGGTTTGTTAGCATAGCGCGGCGCATGGCAGGCATGGCGCACCGCAACGGGTAGATCCTGACAGGAATCGGCATGGCATCAAAACGCGACTGGCTGTTACAACAACTGGGTATTACGCAGTGGACATTGCGCCGCCCGGGCGTGTTGCAGGGCGAAGTAGCGGTCAGCCTGCCGCCCGATGTGCGTTTGCTGGTGGTGGCGCAGCCGCTGCCCGAGCATAACGATCCGCTGTTTTGCGACGTGTTGCGCAGCCTGGGGCTGACCCCGGCGCAAACCTACGGCCTGACGCCGGACCAGGTAGCGATGCTGCCTGAGGATACCGAATGCAACAGTTGGCGGCTGGGCGTCGCGGAGCCGCTCGCGGTGGCCGGCGCACAACTACACAGCCCGGCACTGGCCGAGCTTTCCCTCGACGCGAGTGCCAAGCGCGCACTCTGGCAGCAGATTTGTCATCATGAACACTATTTCTACCCTGACGCCGGCCGATCTGGCCACGGCATTCAAGATTGAGCAGGCCAGCCACGCTTTTCCCTGGACGCAAGCCACTTTTGCCGGCAATCAGGGCGATCGTTACCTTAACCTGAAACTGGAAGCCGAAGGGCAGATGGCGGGCTTCGCCATTACCCAGATCGTGCTCGACGAAGCGACGTTGTTCAATATCGCGATTCATCCTGACTGGCAGCGTCGCGGGTTCGGCCGTTTTCTGCTGGAAGCGCTGATTGCGCAGTTGGAAGCCCGCGGTGTCGTCACGCTGTGGCTTGAAGTGCGCGCCTCTAACCGTGCGGCCATTGCGCTGTACGAAGATCTCGGCTTCAACGAAGTGACTCTCCGCCGCAATTACTACCCGAGCGCCAACGGGCGCGAAGATGCGATAGTGATGGCGCTGCCGCTGGCCTAGCGGGTGTACCTAGCCTATCTTCCCCGCCGGGAAAAGCATTGATTGTCACCGGTTGACAAATCAGCGAAAATGCCCGGCTATTATCTTTTATTTACCGCTTTGCCTGGCGCCGTGCGCGGCGCGTTCTGATGATGTCGCAGGGCGGACTAACCGTAGAATCTGAAAAACATGTCTCCTAGTGAATTTGCCCGCGAAGTCTCGAAAAGAAGAACTTTCGCCATCATCTCGCACCCCGATGCCGGTAAAACCACCATTACCGAAAAGGTATTGCTGTTCGGACAGGCTATCCAGACCGCCGGTACGGTAAAAGGCCGCGGCTCGAACCAGCACGCCAAATCCGACTGGATGGAGATGGAAAAGCAGCGCGGTATTTCGATCACCACCTCGGTGATGCAGTTCCCGTACCGCGAATGTCTGGTTAACCTGCTGGATACCCCGGGGCACGAAGACTTCTCCGAAGATACCTACCGTACCCTGACCGCCGTTGACTGCTGTCTGATGGTGATTGACGCCGCGAAAGGCGTTGAGGATCGTACCCGTAAGCTGATGGAAGTTACCCGTCTGCGCGACACGCCGATCCTGACCTTTATGAACAAATTGGACCGCGATATTCGCGATCCTATGGAAGTGATGGACGAGGTTGAGCGTGAGCTGAAAATCGCCTGTTCGCCAATCACCTGGCCTATCGGCTGCGGCAAGCTGTTCAAAGGGGTTTATCATCTGTACAAGGATGAAACCTACCTGTACCAGACCGGCAAAGGCCACACCATTCAAGAAGTGCGCATCGTCAAGGGCCTGAACAACCCGGAACTGGACGTCGCGGTTGGCGAGGATCTGGCCGCGCAGCTGCGTGAAGAGCTGGAACTGGTGCAAGGCGCTTCGCACGAGTTCGATCGCGACGCTTTCCTGAGCGGCGACTTGACGCCGGTGTTCTTCGGTACTGCGCTGGGCAACTTCGGCGTGGACCATATGCTGGACGGTTTGGTGACGTGGGCGCCTGCGCCGATGCCGCGCAAAACCGACACCCGCGAAGTGGTGGCTGCGGAAGATAAATTCACCGGCTTCGTGTTCAAGATCCAGGCCAATATGGATCCGAAACACCGCGACCGCGTAGCCTTTATGCGTGTGGTTTCCGGCCGTTATGAGAAAGGCATGAAGCTGCGCCAGGTACGTACCGGCAAAGACGTGGTGATCTCCGATGCGCTGACCTTCATGGCGGGTGACCGCTCGCACGTGGAAGAGGCTTATCCTGGCGACATTATCGGCCTGCACAACCACGGCACCATTCAGATCGGCGATACCTTCACCCAAGGTGAAAACATGAAGTTCACCGGTATCCCGAACTTTGCGCCGGAGCTGTTCCGCCGTATCCGTCTGCGCGATCCGCTGAAGCAGAAACAGCTGCTGAAAGGCCTGGTTCAGCTGTCCGAAGAGGGGGCGGTGCAGGTGTTCCGGCCGATAGCCAACAACGATCTGATCGTCGGGGCTGTGGGTGTGCTGCAGTTCGACGTGGTGGTTGCACGCTTGAAAAGCGAATACAACGTGGAAGCCCTGTATGAGTCGGTCAACGTCTCGACCGCCCGTTGGGTCGAGTGCAGCGACGTGAAAAAATTCGAAGACTTCAAGCGCAAGTGCGAGCTTAACCTGGCGTTGGACGGCGGCGACAATCTGTCGTACATCGCGCCAACCATGGTTAACCTGAATATCACACAGGAACGTTATCCGGAAGTGGTGTTCCGCAAAACGCGCGAACACTGATAGAACAACAGGGCGCCTTAGGGCGCCCTGTTGTTATGTTAGCGCACTCATTCTGCTAATTAATAAATCTCCCTCATCAGTTCCTTTACCCCGCCGCCGCCAGGGTTTCACCGGTACTTCCTGCGTTTTCTGCCCTATGGTCTATATTTAACAGGGTATGGCGTATCCACTAAGCGTAATTAACTGCATTTTACTTTTTATTCAGAGAGTTATTCGGTAGTGTTGCCAATTAGAGACAGGTCGTTTTGTTAAAGATCAATAAGATAGCTAAAGTGTTGTTTTTGCAGGTTGTCATTGTCGCTTATTGGCGACATATTTCAGGTCAAACAATGAGCTATATTTTATTTATTATTGATTTTTAACGGTATTTTATGATTGGCACAGGTGTTGCAATAATCCTTGTGTGACAGCAATCGTTTTAGCGTGAACGTTTGATCGTATAGAAATCGTGAAGTATTTACTGAGTGGGCCGCATCATGGCGGCTGAAGGATCCGCAATCATTTGGATCCGTAACCAAAGGAAGAGATCGATGAAAAATACCAAATTTGCACAATCACTGATGGCTGTTGTTTTGGGTTTCGTACTGGTTAGTGGCAGCGCGCTGGCTGAAGATACGCTGCTCAATAAAGCGTCAAGTGCCGCTGATAGCGCGGGTGCCAAAATCGATAGCTCCATGAAAAAAGTTGACGGTTACATGGATGACAGCGCAACAACGGCTAAAGTTAAAAGTGCGCTGGTCGACGATAAAACTATCAAAAGCACCGACATTTCCGTGAAAACGGAAAAAGGCACCGTGACCCTGAGCGGTTTTGTCGGCAGCCAGGCGCAGGCCGAGCACGCGGTTGAAGTGGCCGGCAAGGTGGACGGCGTGAAATCCGTCAGCGACAAGCTGCACGTGAAAGATGAAGCCAAACAGTCGGTGAAGGCTTACGCCGGTGACACCGCAACCACCAGCGAACTGAAAGCCAAACTGCTGGCCGATGACATCGTGCCTTCGCGCAACGTGAAAGTAGAAACCACCGACGGTGTGGTGCAGCTTTCCGGCGAAGTGAAAACCCAGGCGCAGGCTGAACGCGCAGAGAGCATCGCCAAGGCTATCGACGGCGTGAAAAGCGTCAAGAACGACCTGGTCGTTAAGCCATAATTCTTAGTTCGCGTAACAACAAGCACCAGATCCTCCCGGGTTGGCCACGAGGTCAACCCGGGATGTACCACCAAAAAAGAAATTAACCCGCAACCTGAGGATGTCCGAGAAGGACGCAGGTTGTGATGATTTTTTTCACTATGGTAAGGAGAGGCTTATGTTTCGTTGGGGCATTATCTTTTTAGTCATTGCATTGATTGCGGCGGCGTTAGGTTTTGGGACGCTGGCGGGGACCGCCGCTTGGGCCGCAAAAATCGTCTTCGTCGTGGGTATTATCCTGTTCCTGATCAGCCTGTTTACCGGTCGCCGACGCCTGTAGATCCCTTCAAAGTGTAACAAAGCTTGATTCCATTTCTTGCAGTAGGGAGGTGCGTCATGAACAGCGACATCATCCTCGGACGCTGGAAACAGCTGAGGGGGCAGGTATGTCAGGCCGTGGCGGAATGGTCCGGCAGCGACTGCATTTGGTTGATGGGCAGCAATGACTGCCTCTCTGGCGTGCTGCAAGAGGATTACGGAAGAGAGCAAGACGAGGTATCCTCGGAACAAACGTCTCACTGAGGATACAGGGTTGGGATACAGAATACCCATCACGCTCGGCAATATAGAACCGCTGGCGTATAAACCATACCGGCCCGGTAAAATGGCGTTGGTATGTGAAGGGGGCGGGCAGCGCGGCATTTTTACCGCCGGTGTGCTGGACGAGTTTCAGCGTGCCCGCTTTAACCCTTTTGACCTGATGATCGGTACTTCTGCCGGCGCGCAAAACCTCTCGGCCTTTATTTGCGGCCAGATGGGCTATGCACGACGGGTCATCACCCGCTACACCACCACCGCTGACTTCTTTAACCCGCTGCGCTTTGTGCGCGGTGGGCACCTGATTGATCTCGATTGGCTGGTCGACACGACTTCGCAACACTTGCCGTTGGCGATGGACGTGGCCGAAAAGCACCTGGTTGATGGCCGTGAATTCCTGATGTGCGCCTGCCGCAGCGATGACTTCGAACCGACTTACCTGCCGGCGCAGCGTGACAGCTGGTTGCCGGCGATCAAAGCCTCCAGCGCCATCCCCGGCTTTTACCGCATGGGCGTAGAGCTGGACGGCGTCAGCTATCAAGACGGCGGCATCAGTGACGCTATCCCCGTTGAAGAGGCCTACCGCCGCGGCGCAGATACTATTGTGGTGATCCGCACCGTGCCTTCTCAAATGTATTACACGCCGCAGTGGATGAAACGCATGGAGCACTGGCTGAGCGAAAGCAGCCTGCAGCAGATGGTGCGCATTCTGCAACACCATGAGCAAAGCTATCACCGCATCCAGCAGTTTATTGAGAAACCGCCGGGCAAGCTGCGCATCTTTGAGATTTTCCCGCCCAAACCGTTGGCCAGCAATGCGTTGGGCAGCCGCTTGACGTCGCTGAATCAGGATTATCATTTGGGCCGTCGCTGTGGGCGCTACTTCCTGGCGACCGTTGGCCACTGGCTGATGCAGCAAGAGGAGCGGGACGGCATCAAAGTGAAAAAAGCGCTGTCGCGGCGTTTGCTCCAGCCGGAGAATGTCAGAATGCCATCGCCGATCATAACCGATGTCAATCATCCGCAAGGCCTTGCGGCGCAGCCGGATGCCAGCCTGGTCGCGCCGAAAATTATCTTGCCGGGTGACGTGCCGCCGGGCGAGGGGGGCGGGCTGTGAGTCACGATTTTACCGACACCCACTGCCATTTCGATTTTCCGCCTTTCAGCGATCATGAGAGCGAGAGCCTGGCGCTGGCCGAACAAGCGGGTGTGCGGCGAATTATCGTGCCGACGGTGACTGCCGATCGTTTTGTGCGGGTGTTGAAGCTGGCGCGCGATCATCAGCCACTGTATGCCGCGTTGGGGTTGCATCCCCTGTATATTGCCCAGCATCAGGAGCCGCAGCTTGAGCAGTTGGCCGGGTTCCTGGCCAGCCGGCCGCCGAAGCTGGTGGCGGTTGGGGAGATAGGGCTCGATCTGTTCATGGAAAACCCGCAGTTTGAGCGCCAGCAGCGGTTGTTGATTGCCCAGTTGAAACTGGCAAAACAGCATGGTCTGCCGGTGATCCTGCACTCTCGCCGCTCGCACGATCAGCTGGCCGCCGCGCTGCGCCGCGTGCCAGTACCGCGCCGTGGCGTGGTCCATGGCTTTGCCGGCAGCCTGTCGCAGGCGCAGGCATTTATTCGCCTGGGTTATTACATTGGCGTCGGCGGCACCATCAGTTATGAGCGCGCGCAGAAAACCCGCGGTGTGATGGCTCAATTGCCGCTGACCTCCCTGTTGCTGGAAACCGATGCGCCGGACATGCCGCTGGCCGGTTACCAGGGGCAACCTAACCGCCCCGAACGCGCCGCAGAGGTGTTCCAGATATTGTGCCAACTGCGCCCGGAATCCCCTGATGACATTGCCGCTCACCTGCAGCACAACACCCACGCCCTGTTTCGCCTCTGAACGATAAATGAGTTAAAAAGTGTGATTCATATCACGTTATAAGATTTTCATTTGCTTCCTGTTGTATGCATTTGTGACATAAATCGGAGCGGGGGGAGTCTCGCTCCGTATAATCGCACCCCGAAATCACTTTTCAGCGGACCTCTCGTTTCTACCGGGTAGGGATGCATTTCTTTTTTTCGCAACAGGGATACTTTGCATGCAACTCATCATGAGCCTGGTAGGCATGGCGGCACTGATCGCCATAGCCGTGCTGCTCTCCAGCAACCGAGGTGCCATTAAATTGCGCACCGTTGTCTGGGCATTCATCATTCAGGTGGCCATTGGCGCGCTGGTGCTCTACGTGCCGGTGGGCCGCAGCATTCTCGGCGGTATGTCGGCCGGGGTGGCTAACGTGATCGCCTACGGTAATCAGGGGATTTCGTTTATCTTCGGCGGGCTGGTCTCCGACAAGATGTTTGAGGTATTCGGTGGCGGCGGTTTCGTTTTCGCTCTGCGCGTGCTGCCGGTGATCGTGTTCTTCTCCTCGCTGATTGCCGTACTGTATTACCTCGGCATCATGCAACTGGTAATCCGCGTATTGGGCGGCGGCTTGCACAAATTGTTGGGCACCTCGCGCACCGAATCGCTGTCGGCGACCGCCAATATCTTCGTCGGCCAAACCGAAGCCCCGTTGGTGGTGCGTCCGTATATCGCCACCATGACCCAGTCAGAACTTTTCGCCGTTATGTGCGGCGGCCTGGCTTCGGTGGCCGGTTCGGTGCTGGCCGGCTATGCCCAGATGGGCGTACCGCTGGAGTACCTGATTGCCGCGTCGTTTATGGCCGCGCCGGGCGGGCTGCTGTTCGCCAAACTGATGGTGCCGGAAACCGAAAAAACCCACGATAAAGACGATGCGACGAAACTGATCGCCGAAGACCAACGCCCGGCCAACGTGATCGATGCGGCGGCGTCCGGCGCGGCATCCGGCATGCAACTGGCGTTGAACGTCGGCGCGATGTTGCTGGCGTTTATCGCGCTGATCGCCTTGCTGAACGGCATCCTTGGCGGGATCGGCGGCTGGTTCGACTACCCGCAGCTGTCGCTGGAGCTGATCCTCGGTTGGGTCTTCTCGCCTATCGCTTTCCTGATTGGCGTGCCGTGGCATGAGGCGATGACCGCCGGTTCGTTTATCGGCCAGAAGATTATCGTCAACGAATTTGTCGCTTACATGAACTTCGGCGCCTATTTGCGCCCGGACGACGTGGTAGCGGCGGAAGGGCTGCAGGTGCTGTCGACGCATACCAAGGCGATCATCTCCTTTGCGCTGTGCGGCTTTGCCAACCTGTCATCGGTGGCGATCCTGCTCGGCGGTTTGGGCAGCATGGCGCCGAACCGTCGTCACGATATCGCGCGCTTCGGCCTGAAGGCGGTTGCAGCCGGCACGCTCTCCAACCTGATGAGCGCCACCATCGCCGGATTCTTTTTGGCGCTGTAAGCCAGGCAAGGTTCCGCACGTGTGCGCCAAGCCCTGTTGCGGGACACCGCCTATACTCTAAGACGGGCACGCGATGTCGTGCCCGTTGTCCGCATCCGTTTCTTTAGCGAATTTGTGAACGATATCGCGTTATTTTGTGATGCTCTTCACATATAATTCCGGCCTGTTACAGTGTTATTTCATATAATGTGACTCTGAGCGCGAATTGCCCCGGGCGATCGTGTTCAAATAGCTATTCCTGGTCCTGGACGATGTGCGGGACCAAGTGCGGTGAGAAGGATCTCAGTTGCCGCCGTGGGGACCCGTTCCCCGGCGCTATCTTCAAGGAACCAAGTCCGCTCGCCAACACACACGAGTGTTATTGGAACTTCCCAATCAGGTGTTATTGTCGCAGCCGGTTTGGGGGCGGACAGCGCGGAAAAACCGCAGCGTACACGCAGTACGTGAGGATTTTGAGCACTGCCCAACCCCGAAATGGCAAGAAAAATAGCCTGAGTGGGAGTTCAAGTTGGAGAGTTTTATGACCGAACTAACCGCAGCGGCGCAACGTGCGCTGAATTTAATGGACCTGACCACGCTGAATGACGACGACACCGATGAAAAAGTGATCGCGCTGTGTCGTCAGGCCAACAGCCCGGCCGGCCATACGGCGGCCATCTGCATTTATCCGCGCTTTATTCCGGTGGCGCGCAAGGCCCTGCGTGAGCAAGGGACGCCGGACATCCGCATCGCGACCGTCACCAACTTTCCGCATGGCAACGACGACATCGACATCGCGTTGGCGGAAACCCGTGCGGCTATCGCCTATGGCGCCGATGAAGTCGACGTGGTGTTCCCTTATCGCGCGTTGATCGCCGGTAATGAGCAGGTCGGTTTTGAGCTGGTGAAGCAGTGCAAGCAAGCCTGCCAGGCGGCCAACGTGCTGCTGAAAGTGATTATTGAAACCGGTGAGTTGAAGCAGGCCAATCTGATCCGTAAAGCGTCGGAAATTGCTATTAACGCCGGTGCCGATTTTATCAAAACCTCTACCGGTAAAGTGCCGGTCAACGCCACCCTGGAAAGCGCAGAGTTGATGATGTCGACGATCCGCGATCTGGGCGTCGCCAAAACGGTGGGCTTCAAACCGGCCGGCGGCGTGCGCACGGCGGAAGATGCACTGCATTATCTGCAACTTGCCGATCGTATTCTGGGTGAAGGCTGGGCCGACGCGCGTCATTTCCGTTTCGGCGCTTCCAGCCTGTTGGCCAGCCTGCTGACGACGCTGGGGCACAGCACCGCAGCATCCGGCAGCGGTTATTGATCGATAACGTCGGCAAGGCGCGACGCAGCGCCTGCCTGCACCCTACATTAGCTCAATCAGGGGGATGCTTTGTTCCTGGCACAAGAAATTATTCGTAAAAAACGTGACGGTCAGCCGTTGAATGAAGCGGAAATCCGCTTTTTCATCAATGGGATCCGTGACAACGTGGTTTCAGAAGGTCAGATCGCCGCGCTGGCGATGACCATTTATTTCCACGATATGACCATGCCGGAGCGCGTGGCGCTCACCATGGCGATGCGTGATTCCGGCACCGTGCTGGATTGGCGAAGCCTGTCGCTGAACGGGCCGCTGGTCGACAAGCACTCCACCGGCGGCGTGGGCGATGTCACTTCGCTGATGCTCGGTCCGATGGTGGCCGCCTGCGGCGGCTACGTGCCGATGATTTCCGGCCGTGGTTTGGGCCATACCGGCGGCACGCTGGACAAGCTGGAGGCGATCCCGGGCTTTAACATCTTCCCGGACGACAGCGCCTTCCGCAAGATTATTCAGGACGTTGGCGTGGCGATTATCGGCCAGACCAGCTCGCTGGCACCGGCGGACAAGCGTTTCTACGCCACCCGCGACATCACCGCCACCGTAGATTCTATCCCGCTGATTACCGCCTCTATTCTGGCGAAGAAGCTGGCGGAAGGTCTGGATGCGCTGGTGATGGACGTTAAAGTCGGCTCCGGCGCCTTTATGCCGACCTATGCGCTGTCAGCCGATCTGGCGCAGGCGATCGTTGGCGTGGCCAATGGTGCAGGGTGCAAAACTACCGCGCTGCTGACCGACATGAATCAGGTACTGGCCTCCAGCGCCGGCAATGCGGTGGAAGTGCGTGAAGCGGTGCGTTTCCTGACCGGCGAATATCGCAACCCACGCCTGCTGGAAGTGACGATGGCGCTGTGCGTGGAAATGCTGCTTTCCGGCGGCCTGGCGAAAGATGACGCCGACGCGCGCGCCAAGCTGCAGGCGGTGCTGGACAATGGCAAAGCGGCAGAAGTGTTTGGCCGTATGGTGGCGGCGCAGCAGGGCCCGACCGATTTCGTCGAGCGCTACGACAGCTATCTGCCGGTCGCGACCCTCAGCAAGCCGGTTTACGCCGAAAAACAGGGCATTGTCAGCGCGATGGACACTCGTGCGCTGGGCATGGCGGTGGTGTCGCTGGGCGGCGGCCGTCGCCGTGCGACCGACAGTATCGATTACAGCGTCGGCCTGACCGGCATGGTGCGCCTGGGCGATCAAGTGGATACCCGGCAGCCGCTGGCGGTGATCCACGCCAACGACGAAGAGAGTTGGCAACAGGCGGCCGAAGCGGTACGCAGCGCTATGGTGCTGAGCGATAAAGCGCCGGAAGAGACGCCAGTGGTTTACAAACGCGTGTCGGAATAAGTATTACCTTTACAACATTTATAGCGGCAGCAAAACTCGCTGCCGCTATACCCAATGGATTTCAAGATGCAGGTTGGCGGTAACCGAAGGAATCCCCGGGAGCTTGGTAAGCCAAGTGACTGGGGTGAGTGAAGGCAACCAACGCCCCTGCGGCTTGAAAGACGACGGGTATACAGGAGAGCACAGATGAAACGCACATTTATTATGGTACTAGACTCATTCGGCATCGGCGCCAGCGAAGACGCCGAGCGTTTTGGCGACAAGGGTTCCGATACCCTGGGCCACATTGCCGAGGTTTGCGCGCGCGGTGAAGCCAACGTTGGTCGTCAGGGCCCGCTGACCCTGCCTAACCTGAGCCGTCTGGGCCTGGGTAAAGCGGCGGAAGAATCCACCGGCACCTTCCCGCAGGGGCTGGACAGCAATGCGGACATCATCGGTGCCTATGCTTACGCCAGCGAACTCTCTTCCGGTAAAGATACGCCGTCAGGCCACTGGGAAATCGCCGGCGTGCCGGTATTGTTCGATTGGGGCTATTTCAGCGACGAACACAACAGCTTCCCGCAGGAACTGCTGGACAAGCTGGTGGAGCGCGCCAATCTGCCGGGTTACCTCGGTAACTGCCACTCCTCCGGCACCGTGATCCTCGATCAACTCGGCGAAGAGCACATGAAAACCGGCAAACCGATTTTCTATACCTCCGCCGACTCGGTGTTCCAGATCGCCTGTCACGAAGAGACCTTCGGCCTGGACCGTCTGTATGAGCTGTGTGAAATCGCCCGCGAAGAATTGACCGAAGGCGGTTACAACATTGGCCGCGTGATCGCGCGTCCGTTCCTCGGCGACAAACCGGGCGAGTTCCAGCGTACCGGCAACCGTCACGACTTGGCGGTAGAGCCACCGGCACCTACCGTGCTGAAAAAACTGGTGGACGAGAAGGGCGGTGAAGTGGTGTCGATCGGTAAAATCGCCGATATCTACGCTAACGTCGGCATCACCAAAAAGGTGAAGGCCACCGGCATCGACGCGCTGTTTGACGCGACCCTGATCGAAATGGAAAAAGCCGGCGACAACACCATAGTGTTCACCAACTTTGTTGATTTTGACTCCTCTTACGGCCACCGCCGCGACGTGGCGGGTTATGCCGCCGCGCTGGAGCTGTTTGACCGCCGCCTGCCGGAGCTGCTGAAATTGGTGAAAGACGAAGACATCATTATCTTCACCGCCGACCACGGCTGCGACCCGACCTGGCCGGGCACCGACCACACCCGTGAGCACATTCCGGTCTTGGTTTACGGCCCGAAAGTGAAACCCGGCTCGCTGGGCCACCGTGAGACCTTTGCCGACATCGGCCAGACCGTTGCCAGTTACTTTGGCGTGTCGCCGATGGAATACGGTAAATCCATGTTCTAAGACCCGTTTTTCAAGCCGCAGCGTTGTTAGCTTCACGAGCGAACCCCAGTCACTTACTCAAGTAAGCTCCTGGGGATTCCCCCGCTAGCTGCCTGGCTGCAACTCGAAATCCAGGGCTTAGATGTTCGACGTTTTTATTAAACAAGATTTCTAAAGGAAGACAATTATGGCTACGCCGCACATTAATGCTGAAATGGGTGATTTCGCTGACGTCGTACTGATGCCGGGCGATCCGCTGCGTGCAAAATACATTGCGGAAACCTTCCTGGAAGGCGCGGTGGAAGTGAACAACGTGCGTGGCATGCTGGGCTTCACCGGGACTTACAAAGGCCGCAAAATCTCCGTAATGGGCCACGGTATGGGTATCCCGTCCTGCTCCATTTATGCGCGTGAACTGATTGCCGAGTTCGGCGTGAAAAAAATCATCCGCGTGGGCTCTTGCGGCGCAGTGCGCGACGATATCAAACTGCGTGACGTCGTGATCGGCATGGGTGCCTGCACCGATTCCAAAGTGAACCGCATGCGTTTTAAAGATCATGACTATGCGGCGATTGCCGACTTTGACATGGTGCGCAACGCGGTAGACGCCGCCGCGGCGCAAGGTATCCCGGCTCGCGTGGGTAACATCTTCTCCGCCGATCTGTTCTACACGCCGGATCCGGACATGTTCCAGGTGATGAAGAAGTACGGCATCCTGGGTGTAGAAATGGAAGCGGCCGGCATCTACGGCGTGGCGGCGGAGCTGTATGAAGAGTTCGGCTGTAAGGCGCTGACCATCTGTACCGTTTCCGACCACATTCTGCGTCACGAAGCCACCACCGCCGCAGAGCGCCAAACCACCTTTAACGAGATGATCGTTATCGCGCTGGAATCCGTGCTGTTGGGCGACAAAGCGTAATCATACTGCGGGCGCAGCATCCTGCTGCGCCCCTATGCCAATCTATTCATCCTGTGCCCATCATTTTCTTTAAATACCTTACCTTACAGTTAATTAACGCTATTACCTTATTCAAGAATCTATTCACCAATCTATTCATTTATGACTCCCCTCGAGCAAGTTCTGCGTAACGGTTCGGTTACGTCAAAAGTGCTCACCGATGCGCTGGGCATCAGCCAGCCGTCGCTATCGCGCCGTATCCGCGACTTGGCGGAAGCGGTATTGGCTATTGGCAAAGGAAGCCGGGCCACTCGCTATGCGTTGCACGATTGCCAGCCAGATGCTGGCGCAGGTTCAGGGGCTGAACGAACGCATCCAGCGCCTGGCTTAAGGCTGTTTCGCTTCTTCTTTATCCTGTGGCTTGTCATCGTCGTCTTCCACCGTATTGCCTTCTTCCAGCGGCGTATTGGCGGTCAGCAGATACGGCGATTGCTGCCAGCGGCTGCGGCGATGTTGCAGCAGGGTGCGCGCCAGAATAATGCCGATGGCCAGCGCCAGCAGGATCATCAGGCGCAACAGGTTGGTGGTGTTGTCCACCTGTTTGGATTCGGTCGCCAGCACGTGGGTATCCAGCGTAATGCGGATAAAGCCTATCGGGCCGTCTTTACCCTGAATGGATTCCACCAACTGGTGATTGAAATAGCTGCCGGCGCGTTTGCCGTCAAGCGACAGACGATCGCGTATACTGATCTGTTCACCGGCGTGGGAAACCAGCGTGCCGTCCAACTGATAGACGCTGGCGTCCAGAATGCGGCTGTGGTCGGTAAGCTGTTTGAGGATGGCGTCGACGCGCTGGTTGTCGACGTCGCTGTCGTCATCGAGCAACGGCGCCAGGCTGGAGGCCACCTGTTTGGTCAGCGTTTGCGCCAGTTCTTCCACCTGTTCGGATCGCGCCAACTGGTGACTCAGGCTAAAATAGGACGCGCCCTGCATCAATAGCACCAGCAAAGCCAGGCAAATCAGGATAATAGCGGTGCGGTGCAGGCGGAATTTCAGTTTAGCGCGAGCCATTCAGGTTCCTTGGGCATCTTGGACACTTTATGTTGCCAGAACCAATGGCGATAGGATAGCTTGATGCGTCGTTTTATCATGCAGCGTTTTTTCAGGAGTTAATGATGTCGAATAGTCTGACCTATTGCGATCTCCCGGCAGAGATCTCTCAATGGCCGGGTCTTCCCCTTTCGCTGAGCGGCGACGAAGTGATGCCGCTGGATTATCGGGCGGGCCATACCGGTTGGCTATTATATGGCAGAGAGCTGGATAAAACGCGCATTACTCATTTCCAGCGCAAGCTGGGTGCGGCGATGGTGATCGTCACCGCCTGGTGCGTAGAGGACTATCAGGTCGTACGGCTGGCGGGCACCCTGACGGCGCGCGCCAAAATACTGGCGGCGGAGAACGGGCTGGACGTGGCGCCGCTCGGCAAGATCCCCCATTTGCGCACCCCTGGCTTGCTGGTGATGGACATGGACTCCACCGCGATCGAGATTGAATGCATCGACGAAATCGCCAAGCTGGCGGGCGTGGGTGATGAGGTGGCGGAAGTGACCGAACGCGCCATGCGCGGCGAGCTGGATTTTACCGCCAGCCTGCGTCAGCGCGTTGGAAAGCTGAAAGGCGCCGATGCCAATATCCTTAAACAGGTACGCGATGAACTGCCGCTGATGCCGGGGTTGATCAACCTGGTGCGCAAGCTGCAGGCGATGGACTGGCATGTGGCGATCGCCTCCGGCGGCTTCACTTACTACGCCGAATATCTGCGCGATAAACTGAAGCTGGTGGCGGTGGCGGCCAACGAGTTGGGGATCCGCGACGGCAAACTGACCGGCGAAGTGCTGGGGCCGGTCGTTGACGCGCAGTTCAAGGCCGATACGCTGGTCGCGTTGGCGGAAAAGCTGGGTATTCCGCCGCAGCAGACCGTGGCTGTCGGCGACGGCGCCAATGATTTGAAAATGATACAGGCGGCCGGGCTGGGCATTGCCTACCACGCCAAACCGAAAGTGTATGACAAGGCGCAGGTGTCCATTCGCCATGCCGATCTGATGGGGGTGCTGTGCGTACTGACCGGCAGCCTGAAACACGAAGTTCGCTAACCTCGTCATACTCGAAGCGCTCACCTCAGTCACTTACCTGAGTAAGCTCCTGAGGATGTTCGCTCTGGCTGCGTTAGCCCCGCCGGGGCCTGCGCAAGCGCAGTTCAACAAAACCCTTGGTTTTGTTGTGATGCAACTCCAATGATTTAGGGTTTAAACAAAAGATTGAGGTAATACGTGGCAAAAGCAGCAAAACGGGCGTTCGTATGTAATGAGTGCGGCGCAGATTATCCGCGCTGGCAGGGACAGTGCAGCGCTTGTCACGCCTGGAACAGCATTACAGAAGTTCGTCTGGCTGCGGTGTCCTCTTCTTCTCGCTCCGAGCGTTTAAGCGGCTATGCCGGTGATGCCGGCATCAGCAAGGTGCAAAAACTCTCGGACATCAGCCTGGACGAGTTGCCGCGTTTTTCCACCGGCTTTATCGAGTTTGACCGCGTGCTGGGCGGCGGCGTGGTGCCGGGCAGCGCGATCCTGATCGGCGGCAACCCCGGCGCCGGTAAAAGTACTCTGCTGTTGCAGGTGCTGTGCAAGCTGTCCGAGCAGATGAAAACCCTGTACGTCACCGGCGAGGAATCGTTGCAACAGGTGGCGATGCGCGCTCACCGCCTCGGGTTGCCGACCGGCAGCCTGAACATGCTGTCGGAAACCAGTATCGAGCAGATCTGCCTGATCGCCGAACAAGAGCAGCCGAAGCTGATGGTGATCGACTCGATCCAGGTGATGCACATGGCGGATATTCAGTCTTCGCCGGGCAGCGTGGCGCAGGTGCGGGAAACCGCCGCCTACCTGACGCGCTTTGCCAAAACGCGCGGCGTGGCGATTGTCATGGTTGGCCATGTCACCAAAGACGGCTCGCTGGCCGGGCCGAAGGTGCTGGAACACTGTATCGACTGTTCGGTACTGCTGGACGGCGATGCCGATTCACGTTTTCGCACCCTGCGCAGCCATAAAAACCGCTTCGGTGCGGTGAATGAGCTGGGGGTATTCGCCATGACCGAGCAGGGCCTGCGTGAAGTCAGCAACCCGTCCGCCATCTTCCTCAGCCGTGGCGACGAAGTCACTTCCGGCAGTTCGGTGATGGTGGTCTGGGAAGGAACCCGGCCGCTGCTGGTCGAGATCCAGGCGCTGGTGGATCATTCGATGATGTCCAACCCGCGCCGGGTCGCGGTCGGCTTGGAGCAGAACCGGCTGGCGATCCTGTTGGCGGTGCTGCACCGCCACGGTGGGTTGCAGATGTCGGATCAGGATGTGTTTGTGAACGTGGTCGGCGGGGTGAAAGTCAGTGAAACCAGCGCCGATCTGGCGTTGCTGATGTCGCTGGTGTCGAGCCTGCGCGATCGCCCGTTGCCGAACGATCTGGTGGTGTTCGGCGAAGTGGGGTTGGCGGGCGAGATTCGCCCGGTGCCGAGCGGGCAGGAGCGTATTTCCGAGGCGGCGAAGCACGGCTTCAAACGGGCTATCGTGCCGCACGCCAACGTGCCGAAAAAGCCGCCGGCAAATATGCAGGTGTTCGGCGTGAAGAAGCTGGCGGATGCCCTGGACGTGCTGGAACAATTCTATTAATTGCCACGTGATGCGCAGAACATGCTATTTTGTTTAGCATATTAAACGGAGGGGTTATGCGGCAATTCGACTACCTGAAGGCGTCTATCAAGCAGAAGAGCTGTACCCTGCAGCAGGTGGCGGATGCCAGCGGCATGACCAAAGGCTACCTCAGCCAGCTGTTGAACGACAAAATCAAAAGCCCAAGCGCTCAGAAACTGGAAGCGTTGCACCGCTTTCTTGGCCTGGAGTTTCCGCGTCGCGAGAAAAAGGTCGGCGTGGTGTTTGGTAAATTTTACCCACTGCACACCGGCCATATTTACCTGATTCAGCGCGCTTGCAGCCAGGTGGATGAGCTGCACGTGATTTTGTGTCATGACGAACCGCGTGACCGGGAACTGTTCGAAAACAGCTCGATGTCGCAACAGCCCACGGTCAGCGACCGTCTGCGCTGGCTGCTGCAAACCTTCAAGTACCAGAAAAACATCCATATTCATTCGTTCGACGAGCAGGGTATCGAACCCTATCCGCACGGCTGGAACGTGTGGAGCGACGGGATGAAAGCTTTCATGGAACAGAAGGGCATCGTGCCGAGCTTTATCTATTCCAGCGAAACGCAAGACGCCCCGCGTTATCGCGAGCACCTGGCGGTGGAAACCATTCTGATCGATCCCGAACGCTCATTCATGAACATCAGCGGCAGCCAAATCCGTCAGGATCCGTTCCGCTATTGGGATTACATTCCGACCGAAGTGAAGCCGTTCTTTGTGCGCACCGTGGCGATCCTCGGCGGTGAGTCGAGCGGCAAATCGACGCTGGTGAACAAGTTGGCGAACATTTTTAACACCACCAGCGCCTGGGAATACGGCCGCGACTATGTGTTCTCGCACCTGGGTGGCGATGAGATGGCGTTGCAATATTCCGACTACGACAAGATTGCGTTAGGGCAGGCGCAGTACGTTGACTTTGCAGTGAAATACGCCAACAAAGTGGCGTTTATCGATACCGATTTTGTCACTACCCAGGCGTTCTGCAAAAAGTACGAAGGCCGCGAACACCCCTTCGTGCAGGCGCTGATCGACGAGTACCGGTTTGACCTGGTGATCCTGCTGGAAAATAACACCCCGTGGGTGGCGGATGGCCTGCGCAGCCTCGGCGCACCGACCGATCGCAAGGCGTTCCAGCACCTGTTGGAAGAGATGCTGCGCGCCAACAATATCGAGTATGTACACGTGGAGTCCAGCGACTATGAGGAGCGCTTCCTGCGCTGCGTCGAACTGGTAAAACAGCTGTTGGCGGCCGATGCCAGCCGATTGGTGGGCGTCACGTCGGAATAAACCGGAGGCGCAGCGTGCTGCCTCAGTAAACAATCACCAGTTTGCCCTGCATATGCCCGTCGAGCAGCTTTTTATGCGCGGCGGTCAGGGTCTCCACCGTCAGCCCCTGCAGCGTTTCGCTCAGTGTGGTGCTCAGCTTTCCTTCGTCCAGCAACTGCGCCACCTGCCTGAGGATTTCGCCCTGCTGAGCGATGTCCGGCGTGGTGAACATGCTGCGTGTAAACATCAACTCCCAATGCAGCGCGGCGCTTTTCAGCTTCAACGTGTCCTGATCGAGCGGCTGTTGGTTCTCCACAATGGTGCAGATGTGGCCCAGCGGCGCAATCAGATCCGAGATCGCTTTCCAGTGGCCATCGGTATCGTTCAGGCAAAGAATATAATCGACGTTTTCAATGCCCTGCTGCGCCAGATTCCCTTTAAGATCACGATAATCCACCACCAGATCGGCGCCGCGTTCCCGGCACCAGGCAGCCGACTCGGGGCGTGAAGCGGTGGCAATCACCTTCACCTTGCTCAACTGGGCGGCGAACGGGATCGCCAGCGAGCCAACGCCGCCGGCACCGCCGATAATCAACAGGGTTTTACCTTCCGCCGCGTCCTGAATTTTCAGGTGCTCGAACAACGCTTCCCAGGCGGTGAGGGCGGTCAGCGGCATGGCGGCGGCTTCGGCCCAGTTCAGGCTGCTTGGCTTATGTGCAACGATGCGCGAATCAATCAACTGCTGAGTGCTGTTGCTGCCCGGGCGGGTGAGATCACCGGCGTACCAAACCTCATCGCCGGCTTTGAAACCTTTGACGCCGCTGCCCACCTCAAGCACCACGCCGCTGGCGTCCCAACCGAGGATACGCGGCTGTTGCAAGCCGCTTTTTTGCAGGCTGGCGTGGACTTTGGTATCCACCGGATTGACCGACACCGCTTTGACCTCCACCAGCAGATCGTATTGGCCTGGGGCCGGTTTTTCCGGGTTGATTTCAATGAAACCGGCGGGGTTTTTCGGGTCTACGGCAATGGCTTTAATCGGCATGACTGTGCTCCTTTAGAATGAATACCCTCAGTGTAGACCTCCGCGAGGGGAGTGATAAGATGGACAATAGCTAACTAAGTGTTCGTTTGAGGTGAACAATGATGTTTAAACAGCTGCAGGACATGGCGCTGTTCGCGCTGGTGGCCGAGTGCGGCAGTTTTACCGCCGCCGCCAACCGCGCCGGTTTGCCGAAATCCAGCGTCAGCCAGCGCATCAGCCAACTGGAACAGGCGCTGGGTTTGCGGCTGCTCAACCGTACCACCCGCCAGCTCAATCTGACCTTCGCCGGCGAACGCTATCTGGTGCACTGTCAGGAGATGATGTCCGCCGCCGAGCGCGCCGATCTGGCCTTGCAGCGGTTGCGTGACAACCCGAGCGGGCGGTTGCGCATCTCGACGCCCGCCGGGTTGGGGGCGACGCTGTTGGCGCGGCTGGCGGCGGATTTTCAGCGCCAGTATCCGGATGTCTCGCTCGAAGTCTCGGTGTCCGACGCGATGGTGGATCTGGTGCAAGAGGGGTATGACGCCGCGTTGCGCACCGGCAAACCACAGGACTCCTCGCTGATTGGCCGCCGTCTGGGGCATGCCCCGCGTTATTTGCTGGCGGCGCCGGCTTATCTGGCGCAGTTCCCGCCGATCCTTCATCCGCAGCAGTTGCAGCAGCACCGTTGCATTGCGCACCGCGCCTGGACGGCCTGGAATCTGCGGCGGGGCGATGAGTATTACCGTTGGCAACTGCCGATGCTGCATATCACTGACAACCTGCTGTATGCGCGCGAGTGTGCCATCTCCGGCGCCGGCATTACCCTGTTGCCGGCATTCCTCAGCCGCGAGGTGGTGGCGCAGAAACAGCTGGTGGAAGTCTTGCCGGAATGGCGGGTGGAGGGGAATGAACTGTATCTGGTCTATCCGAGCCGCAAGCTGAATTCGCCGGCGCTGGCTTGTTTTATCGATGTGGTGGTGCAGCACCCGGTATTTGTAGACTACGCACAGGCACTGGATTGGGGATAACAAAAAGCCCGCAAGATGCGGGCTTGAGAGCATAGAGTGCCAACCTGATGTTACTTGGTGACTTTCTTGTACTTGATACGGCGAGGTTCCAGCGCATCGGCACCCAGAGTACGCTTTTTGTACTCTTCGTATTCGGTAAAGTTGCCTTCGAAGAACTCCACCTTGCCTTCATCCTGATAGTCCAGAATGTGAGTGGCAATACGGTCAAGGAACCAACGGTCATGCGAGATGACCATCGCGCAGCCCGGGAACTCCAGCAGGGCGTTTTCCAGCGCGCGCAGGGTTTCGATATCTAGGTCGTTGGTCGGTTCATCGAGCAGCAGCACGTTGCCGCCAACCTGCAGCAGCTTGGCCAGATGCAGACGGCCACGCTCACCACCGGACAGCTCGCCCACGCGTTTGCCCTGATCGACGCCCTTGAAGTTAAAGCGGCCGACATAGGCACGGCTTGGCATTTCGGTATTGCCCACGCGCATGATGTCCTGGCCGCCGGACACTTCTTCCCACACGGTTTTGGCGTTATCCATGCTGTCGCGGAACTGATCGACGGAAGCCAGCTTGACGGTATCGCCCAGCACGATGCTGCCGGAATCAGGCTGCTCCTGGCCGGACATCATGCGGAACAGCGTGGATTTACCCGCGCCGTTCGGACCGATGATGCCGACAATCGCGCCCTTAGGTACGGCGAATGACAGATCGTCAATCAGCAGGCGGTCGCCGTAGGATTTACGCAGGTTGTTAACTTCAACCACTTTATCGCCCAGGCGGGTGCCAGGTGGGATAAAGAGTTCGTTGGTTTCGTTACGTTTCTGGTATTCGGTGCTGTTAAGCTCTTCAAAGCGTGCCAGACGGGCCTTGCCTTTAGACTGACGGCCCTTGGCGCCCTGGCGTACCCACTCCAGCTCTTTCTCGATCGACTTGCGGCGAGCGGCTTCGGTTGAGGCTTCCTGTGCCAGACGAGCGTCTTTCTGCTCCAGCCAGGAAGAGTAGTTGCCTTCCCACGGAATGCCTTCGCCACGGTCCAGCTCGAGGATCCAGCCGGCCACGTTATCAAGGAAGTAACGGTCGTGGGTGATCGCCACTACGGTCCCTTCGAAGTCGTGCAGGAAGCGTTCCAGCCAGGCCACGGATTCGGCATCCAGGTGGTTGGTCGGTTCGTCCAGCAACAGCATGTCCGGTTTTTCCAGCAGCAGGCGGCACAGCGCTACGCGGCGGCGCTCACCACCGGAAAGGTTGGCGATTTTTGCGTCCCACTCCGGCAGGCGCAAGGCATCGGCGGCACGCTCCAACTGGGTGTTGAGGTTGTGGCCATCGTGGGCCTGAATGATCTCTTCCAGGCGGCCCTGTTCAGCGGCCAACTTGTCGAAGTCGGCGCCTTCTTCAGCGTACAGCGCGTACACTTCATCAAGTCGCTTGAGGGCGCCGACGACTTCCGCCATCGCTTCTTCAACCGATTCGCGAACGCTGTGCTCCAGGTTCAGTTGCGGTTCCTGCGGCAGGTAGCCGATTTTAATCCCCGGTTGTGGGCGCGCTTCGCCTTCGATATCGGTATCGATACCGGCCATAATGCGCAGCAGGGTAGATTTACCGGAACCGTTCAGGCCCAGCACGCCAATTTTGGCGCCAGGGAAGAAGCTCAGGGAGATATTTTTCAGGATGTGACGCTTCGGCGGAACCACTTTGCCGACGCGATGCATGGTATAGACGTATTGAGCCACGTTGCTCTAGCCTCTCTATATCAGTTTTTATAGGATGTCTGGCTGCGGAGTGTAGCCCGTTTCGAACACGGATCCCAGACATCATCAGCGATCGCTAAGTATAACCCTTTATGCGCCTTTAACCGGCGCATAAAGGACAGATTAAGGTGTGACGACGATCGCGACGCGGCGGTTTTCCGCGCGGCCGCTGGAGGTGCGGTTATCGGCGACCGGATCGAGCTTGCCCATGCCGCGAGTTTCGATATTGGCGCGCGGGATGCCTACGCTGGCCAGCAAATCGGCCACTGCATTGGCGCGGCGCAGCGAAAGCTGGTCGTTGTAGCTGTCTTCACCGTAGTTATCCGTATGACCATCCAGACGGAACTTGGTGATACCGACGCTCATCAGCGCGCGGCCCATTTTCTGGACCGTTTCGGTGCTTTCCGGGTTCAGTTTGCCGATGTTGTTGCCGAACAATACCTTGTCGGAGAGGCCGAATTCCCAGCCGTTATCCGTCAGTTTGAACCCTTGAGACTGCAACAACGCGACCTGCTCGGGCGTCAGGCCCTGCGGTTTGCTCTGGCACCCGGCAAGGGCGAGCAGGGCGACAAACATTATCGCCAGCAGTGAGAAACGGTTTTTTAGTGTTTGCTGTATCATAATCAAATCCCTGGTTTTAATTTTATATACCCGCCATCCTTGACGCTGCATCTGTGTTGGCTGCGAGCGCTCGCCCCAGTCACTCACTTCGGTAAGCTCCTGGGGATTCCCACTCTGGCCGCCTTGATGCAACGCCAAGTATTTTGGGTATCGCTGGGGCTTTATTTCTGTATTGCCAGCCGCCAGCCTCCGTTATAACGATGCTTTGCCTGATACATCGCATCGTCAGCTTCGTGCAAAAGACCCTGAGGCGTTAGTGCATGTTCAGGGTAAAGCGCAATACCGATACTCAGAGAGGTCGTCACCGCCTCGTCGTTCGGCAAAATTACCGGTTGGGTCATGCAGTCGATAATGTTGTCGGCAATTTGCAGCACATCTTCCGTACTGTGAACCGGCGCCAACAGCACGGCGAACTCATCGCCGCCTAAACGCGCGACCAGATCGCTTTCACGCAGTTGCGCGCGAATGCGCCCGGCAATGGTGGTCAGCACCGCGTCACCGGCGGCGTGGCCGTAACTGTCATTCACCTCCTTGAAGCGATCGCCGTCGATAAACAACACCGCAAGCTTTTCTGTCGGTTTAATGTCGCCCAGTGCACGGCTCAGCCGGCCTTCAAAAAAGGCGCGATTCGGCAATCCGGTCAGGCTGTCGTGGGTCGCCCTGTGGGTCAGCGAATCATTTTCCTGTTTCAGGTGCGCCTGCCAGGCCTCCAGCTCATCGAGCAGGCCGTTGAAGTCGTTGCTCAGTTCGTGCAGTTCGGCAATCGGCGCCGACGGTACCCGCAGCCCGAAAGTGCGCTCGCGTCGCACCGCATGCGCCACGTTGGCG
Organism: Serratia plymuthica; assembly: GCF_018336935.1. NCBI lineage: Bacteria > Pseudomonadati > Pseudomonadota > Gammaproteobacteria > Enterobacterales > Yersiniaceae > Serratia > Serratia plymuthica. Next base: position 432,180 of record NZ_CP068771.1, read on the forward strand.
ATATCATCCAGCGAACTGACTATGCCTTGCAGCATACGGCGGGAAAGAACCAGTGCGCACAGGGTACTGAGTACCAGGCAGGCGATCATGCCCAGTATACCCCGTAACAGAAAGCGCAGCAGGCTGCCGCCGTTGCCGCTCAGCCAGACCTTGCCGACCTGCTTGCTCTCGTGGGTGATCGGCAAGACCACCGGCTCCGGCAGCGCCCAGTGGGCGACAATCTGCTCCATGCCGTGCAGCGGGCCATCCTTGGGACGATGCCAACTGGCCAGCACGTTACCGCTGTTGTCCAGGATTTTGGCTTCCGACACCTCTTCTTTGGAGGCGATCAGTACCATCGCCTCGCGAATGTAGGGGCGATCTCCGAACACCACCGCGGCTTCCACGGTATAGCTGATGGATCGCGCAATAAGGTGCAGGTTGTGGTTGGCGTAGGCGCGCAGCGCGAACAGCGCCACCAGCGTCAAGAATATCCCGGCGGTGCCGACGGCAATCAGCGCCAACCCGAGATTGGCTCGTTGCAGTACCCGGCCCAACGTAGGCCGCGAGTGCCCGGAACGGTTCTTGCGCAACCAGATCATAGCGGCGGCGCCTGTTTTCGCGCCAGCTGCAGCACGTTAGGATGAACGCGAACGCCGCTGCGCGCCAGAGCGTCCAGGTTCACTTTGAAACTGGCCTGGTCGCCGTCAATCTGCAGGCAAAAAGCGCTGCCGGCAGAGCATTCGCCGTCGTTCTCGCTGATACTGAGAATGGAATGACCCTGGATGCGCTGCATAAAGTTTTGTTTCTGGCCGGCGTTGATATTGCCCAAATAAATTACGTCGCAACCGGTGCTCAGCACAGGGCTGTCAAAGGGCACTCGCGTGGCTTTGATCGGCCGGGGAGCGCTCAGCAAAATAGGGTCGAACAGGCCTTCGGCATATTGGGTCGGCGCCGTTACGCACAGGCGGATGGGGTTGGGTTTACTGGGCCAGCGGGCATAGCTGATGATGCCGACCACGACGGTGGTGACGGCATGAGTGCGATTCTGATAGACATTGCCCGTGTCGGAGCGAGCCATTCCCGGAAACGCCAACAGTAAGGCCATAATGAGTGAGAATAGGCGGTCGCTACCCAGACGTGCGCAAACGAAGCTCGTGAATGAGCTTTCTGTACTGGTTGCTATCATCACGGCATTTTTTGCCATCTTCATCTGCCATTCCTGCCAACATCCGCAGTACGGTAGCGGTGATCTAACAATGAAAAACCTGACCCAACCGAAGGGGTAAACGTAATACTAAGCACTATCAATTGCACTGTGTGATGAACACTATCTAACCCATAATTGGCGCGGATTGTATTATAAGATATCGCTGTTGCGCGCTTTATGTGCCGTTTTCTCGGATTTATCCTATCTTTTTTTAACAGTATAAAAACGGCCCGGGGTGTTTGCCAGGCGTTTTCGGCAAAGAAAGCGGGATTGGGCGGCAGTGCGGCGATTTATGCGACACCTTTATTTAATTTGTCAGCCAGGGTAAACGTTTTTTACCTGGCATCCCTCATGACGATAAACTTCTTCTTCTACAGTAGTTGAATGGATAGGCAATTGCGCTGTCTATGGTAGATGCCTGAGCTTATCGCTCAGCACACTTTTTGCTCTGACGTGCATTCCACTTCAGGGCGCGAAACACTCGAAGAGCCGGTTTCTCCGGGCCTTGACCGCTGGCGCAGCGCGGCAAGGGGAGGGAAAGGGTTCCGGCAACACAACCAGCGAGGAAAGAGTAAGTATGGTCAAGGTAGACAAATGGCGGCTGTTGGCCGTGGGGCTGTGCCTGACGGCATTCTCGGGCGCGGCGCTGGCGGACTCTCTCGACGCACAGCGTCAGCGCTACCTGCAAATCAAGCAGGCGTGGGACAGCAATCAGATGGATGTCGTGGCGCAACTGATGCCGACGCTGCGTGATTACCCGCTTTATCCTTATCTGGAATACCGCGAACTGACGCAGGATCTCAGCCAGGCCGGCTTCTCCGAGGTGAATGACTTTATCAAGCAGCACCCGACGCTGCCACCCGCCAAGTCGCTGGCGCCTCGTTTTGTCAATGAATTGGCGCGTCGTGAAGACTGGCGCACTCTGTTGGCTTTCAGTCCGCAGGCCCCCAAACCGGTCGCGGCGCGCTGTAACTACTACTACGCCAAATGGGCTACCGGCGATCAACAGGCGGCCTGGAGCGGCGCGGACGATCTCTGGATGAGCGGTAAAACGCTGCCGGGCGCCTGCGATAAACTGTTCAACGTCTGGCAGGGTGCCGGCAAACAAACGCCGCTGAATACTCTGGAACGCATGAAGCTGGCGTTAAAAGAGGGCAACAGCAGTCTGGTTAACAGCCTCTATCGCCAGTTGCCGTCAGAATATCAGACCATGGGTGATGCGCTGGTGCGCCTGCAAAACGATCCCGCCACCGTAGAGGCTTTTGCCCGCAGCGTCGGGCCGACCGACTTTACCCGTGCGGCGACCGGTATCGCTTTCGAGCGGCTGGCGCGCCAGGATGCGGAAAACGCCCGCGCGATGATCCCGAGTATCGCTCGTCTGCAGAAAATGAGCGACAGCGAGCGGTTGGGGTTGGAAGAGGCGGTGGCGTGGCGCCTGATGGGCAGCGATGCCACCTTCGAGCAGACCCAGTGGCGCGATAAGGTGATCCTGCGCAGCCAGTCTCCGACGTTGCTGGAACGCCGTGTGCGCATGGCGCTGGGCAACGGCGATCGTCAGGGGGTGGCCACCTGGCTTTCGCGCCTGCCGGCAGAATCGCGCGATAAAGACGAATGGCGTTACTGGCGCGCGAGTATCTTGCTGGATGAGGGCAAACGCAGCGAGGGTGAAGAGATGCTGCGCAGCCTGATGAACGAACGCGGTTTCTACCCTATGGTGGCGGCGCAGAAACTGAATAAGCCGTACCCGGTCATGGTGGCGGTGGCGGCAAAACCCCGCGCCTCGCTGGTGGACGGGCCGGAAATCGCCCGCGTACGTGAACTGATGTACTGGAACATGGATAACCTGGCGCGCAGCGAGTGGACCTCGTTCGTTGCCAGCCGCAGCCGGCCTGAACAGGAAGCGCTGGCGCGTTTCGCCTTCGAGCAGAAATGGGCCGATCTCAGCGTGCAGGCGACCATCGTCGGCAAGCTGTGGGATCACATCGAGGAGCGCTTCCCGGTGGCCTGGTCGCAAGAGTTCCGCAGCGCTACCGATGACAAGGGCATCACGCCGAGCTACGCCATGGCGATTGCTCGCCAGGAGAGCGCCTGGAACCCGAAGGCCCAGTCGCCGGTGGGGGCCAGCGGCCTGATGCAGGTGATGCCGCGGACCGCGCAACATACCGTGCAAATGTACAATATTCCCGGTTACTCAAGCCCGAGCCAACTGCTTGATCCGCGCACCAATATTACTATCGGCACCAGTTACCTGGAGTACGTTTACCAGCAGTTTGGCCGTAACCGTATCCTGTCGTCGGCAGCCTATAACGCCGGCCCATCGCGGGTGAATACCTGGTTGGGCAACAGCGAAGGGCGTGTCGATGCGGTGGCTTTTGTTGAAAGCATCCCGTTCTCGGAGACCCGTTCCTACGTGAAGAACGTGTTGGCTTACGACGCGTTTTACCGTTATTTGATGCACCGCCCGGCCAAGGTATTGACCGATGCCGAGTGGCAGAGACGTTATTGATTTTGACGGCGCTATGGTATGCTGCTGTACTAGTTAAATAGTATGGTGGCTTGCCATGACGCAATTATCGCTTAACGATCCGGCTCTTTCTGAACAAGGTAATGAGGATTGGCTGCGCTTTGTCGCGCTGCTGCAAAATTCGTTCGCTCAGGAGTTGCACCAGCCGCTGATGCAACTGTTGCTGACACCGGATGAGCGTACGGCTTTAGGCACGCGGGTACGGATTATTCAGGAGCTGATGCGCGGTGAGATGAGCCAGCGCGAGCTGAAGAATGAACTGGGTGCGGGGATTGCCACCATCACACGCGGTTCGAACAGCCTGAAAGCGGCGACGCCGGCGTTGAAACAGTGGCTGGAGCAACAGTTACTGGGCGATGCGCAGTAGCGCCGCGCCCGGTAGCGGTTATTTATTCGGCGTGCCGTTGTGGCTTTGGTAGACAGGATTGTGAAAAGGCACCAATGCCAGCAGCAGAGCCTGATGATAAACGCTGGTGCGGCTCAATCGCCCATCGGTAAAGATGCCGATAGCGCCACCCTGGCGCTTTACGTCGATATTGCCGGTGATGGCCGCCATCTCCGTGCCCAGTTCGCGGCCGGCGCGAATTCCCTGTAAAATTGTCTCCGGCAGCATCAGGCTGGCTGAGCGCGATTCGCCACGGGTCTGTGGGCTTTCCACCGTCATCCAGGCGAAGGTCATATTTTCTTCTATGCCTGCCTCCACGCCGACCCAAAAGTCGGCCTCCGGGCGAACCTGACGGGCTTCCATCACGCGTTGGCGCGCGCCGGTACGGGTTTCGTGATTGCCTATCGGTTGCAGCGAGACGCCGCTGGCGACGTCGACAGATTCAATGCGACATTGGTCCGCGCCAAAGGTGTCATCGAAGGCCAGTTGAATAGCCTTGATCTTTGCCGGGTTGGTAGTTGCAGCGACAACATGATACATAACGGGTTTGGCATCCTTAAGCTAAGAGCCTATTCACTGCGTCAGAAGCTTGCGCAAGCCGCTTTTGACGAAGATAAACTCAGGTTTCACGCAGTATAACGGAAAAGCAAAATGTTACAGGTATACCTCGTTCGCCACGGCGAAACGGAATGGAATGCGGCTCGCCGTATCCAGGGCCAGTCCGACAGCCCGTTAACCGCCAAAGGTGAACATCAGGCGCATCTGGTTGCCCGGCGTGTCAGTAAAGAGGGCATCACGCACGTTATTACCAGCGATCTCGGGCGTACCCGCCGCACCGCGCAAATCATCGCAGAAGCCTGCGGCTGCGAAGTGATTAGCGATCCGCGTTTGCGCGAATTGCATATGGGGGTGCTGGAAGAACGTCTGATCGACAGCCTGACGCCGCAGGAAGAACAGTGGCGCAAACAGATGGTCGATGGCACTGCTGACGGCCGTATCCCTCAAGGTGAATCCATGAACGAGCTGGGTGAACGCATGCGCGCCTCATTGGAAAGTTGCCTGATGCTGCCTGAAGGCAGTAAACCGCTGATTGTCAGCCACGGTATTGCGCTGGGCTGCCTGATCAGCACTGTGCTTGGGTTGCCGGCCTATGCCGAGCGCCGCCTGCGTTTGCGTAACTGTTCGTTGTCGCGCGTTGATCATCAGCAGAGCCCGTGGTTGGCTTCCGGCTGGATCGTGGAAACGGCGGGCGATGTCACGCATCTGGACATGCCCGCGCTGGACGAACTGCAGCGTTAACGGCGGATCGGGATCAGGTAGTCGCAGTTGATCTCGGTCGGCGGCTGGGGTGGCCGGCGGTCACCCTTGGGATAAAAGCGCTCGATGTCGTGCCCTTTGCGGCGCGTCAGTTTGAGCGCCGGCAGGCAGGTGCCATACAGCGTCAGAATAAAGTCCTGCAGGCCAGAGGCCGGTCCTTCATAGCTGAACATCGCGTACTCGCCGCCCTGCAACACCACCGGCTGGCCTTCCTGGACTTTCTCCGGCACGTGGTGCGGTTCCAGCGCCGTGGTGTACAGCACTTCCTGCTCGTCGTCCTTTTCCTGGCTCGGGCGGGAGTGGTGCAGCCCGTAGAGCACCGGTGGCAGCGTCTCGGCTTCGCCCAGATATTGGCGCCAGAACTGCGAGCGCAGCTCGGTACGGAAATTGGAAATTTGTTCCAGCGTGCAGGAATAGCTCTGTGTCAGGCCAATCAGGTGCTGTTCCGCCAGGGTGACGAATTCCGGCTGCGGCAGGGTGAAGGCGCCCAGGCGGATTGGCGGGCAGATGCCGAACGCGTTCCAGTCTTCGGCACGGCGGTACAATGCCGGCGTTTGCGCAAACTGTTTTTTAAATGCGCGAGTGAAAGTCTGCTGCGAGTCGAAGCGATACTGCAAGGCGATATCCAAAATCGGTCGGCTGGTTAAACGCAGCGCCACCGCAGCTTTAGACAGTCGTCTTGCCCGGATATAAGCGCCGATGGCGTTACCGGTAATATCTTTGAACATCCGTTGCAGATGCCATTTAGAGTAGCCCGCTTTTGCCGCCACGTTGTCCAGCGACAAAGGTTGGTCCAAATGGCTTTCCAGCCAGCTAAGCAGATCACGAATGATACCGGCTTGATCCATAGATCTTCCTCGTAGAGCTTTAGGGTGGTGTTTATTCATTACGCAGGTGCTTGCGCTATCAGACCAATCCATGAGCCATTTTGCGTAGCACTCTTTGCTTCTTGCAGCACGTTGCGCAAGAGTTGGACAGGGACACACCTTAAACGGGCGCAAAGAAATAACGACGCCGCATAATAGCAATTTTTTTCCTCCGAGACTCCCAAAGATTTTTTTCACGCTCTGTGCTAAAAAGATCGGTGCGGACCAGAAAAATCCCGATTCTGTGACCTATAACATAAACAATATTGATCGCTGAGCCTGTTTTTTCAGGCGGTAGCCGTTGGAGTTAAGTGAATGAAAAAAGGATGGATATTTTTGTTTGGTTTAGTTTGCGCAACGGTAAATAGCGCGCAGGCCGAACAGGTGGGATCGGTCGATACGGTATTTAAACTCTTTGGTCCGGACCACAAAATTGTGGTGGAAGCGTTCGACGATCCGGATGTTAAAAATGTAACTTGTTATATCAGTCGGGCAAAAACCGGCGGCATCAAAGGCGGCCTGGGATTAGCGGAAGATACCGCAGATGCGGCTATTTCCTGCCAACAGGTGGGGCCGATTACCCTGAACGATAAAATTAAAAACGGCAAGGCGGAAGGGACGGTGGTGTTCCAAAAAAGGACGTCGCTGGTATTCAAAAAGCTGCAGGTGGTGCGTTTCTACGATGCTACCCGCAATGCGCTGATTTATCTGAGCTATTCAGACCGTGTGGTGGATGGTTCACCGAAGAATGCGCTGAGCGCGGTGCCAATCATCCCTTGGGGTGAGGCAAAATAAAATCAGGGGTTCAATTGAACCCCTGATGTTTTTAGAACGGGAGGAATTACTCTTCCAGATCGCCGCAGAAACGGTAGCCTTCACCGTGAATGGTGGCGATGATTTCCGGCGTATCCGGGGTGGATTCGAAGTGCTTGCGGATACGGCGAATGGTCACGTCTACGGTACGGTCATGCGGTTTCAGCTCACGGCCGGTCATTTTTTTCAGCAGCTCGCCACGGGATTGGATCTTGCCCGGGTTTTCGCAGAAGTGCAGCATGGCGCGGAATTCGCTGCGCGGCAGCTTGTACTGCTCGCCCGCCGGGCTGATCAGTGAGCGGCTGTTGATGTCCAACTCCCAACCGTTGAATTTATAGCTTTCTACCAGTCGACGTTCTTCGCCGACGCTGCCCAGGTTCATGGTTCGGGACAGCAGATTACGTGCGCGAATGGTCAATTCGCGAGGATTGAACGGCTTGGTGATGTAGTCATCAGCGCCGATTTCCAATCCGAGGATCTTATCCACTTCATTATCGCGGCCGGTCAGGAACATCAGCGCAACGCTGGCCTGTTCGCGCAGTTCACGCGCCAGCAGCAGGCCATTTTTGCCTGGCAGATTAATGTCCATGATAACCAGATTGATATCATTTTCAGACAGGATGTTGTGCATCTCTGCACCATCATTGGCTTCATGAACAACGTAGCCTTCCGCCTCGAAAATGCTCTTCAGGGTGTTACGAGTGACTAACTCGTCTTCGACAATCAGAATGTGCGGGGTCTGCATATTTGCTACCTAAAATTGCCAACAAAATAGAAAATAGGAAGTACAGAAGTCTTTGTTTTCTTAGACGAGGGCAGAGATAGCGCTCACGTTCCCTCTTACCAAATGACTAAAGTACGTAAACTCGTTCTTGATGCACTTTCCATCTAATGTCAACAAGATCGCTAGCTTGGTGGGGCGGCTATTCCCTACGCCCCAAAGGTGCCAAAACGGCGGTTATCCTAACCCTATTAACAGCAATATAACAGTGCGTGCCGAATTCATCACCCAACAAAACTACGCTTTGTTGACATATATCAAATTCAATTGTAGCACGTTAACAGTTTTGTGAAAAACACTTACAGAACTGCCAGCTTAAGTCACAGGACCACAAATTCTGTCTACGATTCAGCATTGTTGCGCTTAATGGGTTACAATTATGGGCTTATTGATGAAGGCATTATTTTAACGTATTGATTAATAAGAAGAGTAAAAGATAAGTAGTAATAATATCTATTACACTCAATTTATCTGTTCAATAACCCATTTACACATTTCTGTAGCAATTGCCGGGATTTTTGTTGCGCAGTTGTAAATATAATCAGACTGTCCTGAACAGTCAAAAACTCGCGATTCCTCTTTCTGTGGAGTATTGATGCAGCTTCATATTGTTTTAGTGGCTCCGGCACGGCCGGAAAACGTCGGCGCAGCGGCGCGGGCGATGAAAACCATGGGATTCACCTCGTTGCGCATCGTCGACAGCGAAGCGCATCTGCAACCCGCCGCGCGCTGGGTCGCTCATGGAGCGGGGGATATCCTCGACGGCGTGCAAACTTACCCCACTCTGGCACAGGCGTTGGCGGACGTGGACTTCACCGTAGCCACCACGGCCCGCAGCCGTGCGCGTTTCCATTATTACTGTACGCCGCAGCAACTGTTGGGGCAGTTGGGCGAGCGCAGCCAGTGGGTGAACCAGGCTGCGCTGGTGTTTGGTCGCGAAGATTCCGGCCTGACCAATGAAGAGCTGGAACTGGCCGATCTGCTGACCGGCGTACCTATGCAGGCGGACTACCCTTCGCTGAATCTCGGTCAGGCGGTCATGGTGTATTGCTACCAGTTGTCGGAACTGATGAGCGTCAGGGCGCCGCAGGAGACGATGGCCAACGAGGGGCAATTGCGCGCGTTACGTCAGCGCGCCGAAGGATTATTGGGCGCGCTGGGGGTCGGCGATGACCAAAAATTGCGCGATTGGCTGCATCAGCGGCTGGGTGCGCTGCCACAACGGGATACGGCGATGTTGCATACTTTGCTGCATGACATCGAAAAAAAGCTCACAAAGTGATACCCGCAAGTGCCGGCCATTAAGCAGTATGATCCACTGCAAAAGTGCCTTCAGGTTGTTTTTTTGTTCTGTCATTTGGTTTTTCTGCTATCGCATTACTCACCCGTCAGGCAGGGCGGCCAATGAGCAAAAACAAGAAATAATTTGACTTGGGAAAGCGATTGCTTTAACCAATAGAGGGGACAGAGTATTTAATGAGACAGACAGAAAAATGCGAAACATCAGCCTGAATATCACAATTATTACCACCACCGAAACCACAGGTAACGGGGCGGGCTGACGCGTACAGGAAACAAAAGAAAAAAGCCCGCACCTAACCAGTGCGGGCTTTTTTTTCGGCTTAAATTCGGGAGAGATCAGAAATGCGAGTGCTGAAATTTGGCGGAACCTCGGTAGCGAATGCAGAACGTTTTCTGCGCGTTGCCGACATCATGGAAAGTAACGCACGTCAGGGACAGGTGGCCACGGTATTGTCCGCGCCTGCAAAGATCACCAATCACTTGGTGGCGATGATTGAAAAAACGGTGGCCGGGCAAGACATTCTGCCAAATATGAGCGATGCGGAGCGTATCTTCGCCGATCTGCTGAGCGGCCTGGCACAGGCTCTGCCGGGGTTTGAATACGATCGCCTGAAGACCTTTGTCGATCAGGAGTTCGCCCAACTGAAGCAGGTGCTGCACGGCGTAGCGCTGCTGGGGCAGTGCCCGGACAGCGTGAATGCGGCGATTATCTGCCGTGGCGAGAAGCTCTCCATCGCCATCATGGAAGGCGTATTCCACGCCAAAGGTTTCCCGGTGACGGTGATCAACCCGGTAGAGAAGCTGCTGGCGCAGGGGCATTATCTGGAGTCGACGGTGGATATCACCGAATCCACCTTGCGCATCGCCGCCGCAGCTATCCCGGCGGATCACATCGTGCTGATGGCCGGTTTTACCGCCGGTAATGACAAAGGCGAGTTGGTGGTGCTGGGCCGTAACGGTTCCGACTACTCTGCCGCGGTGCTGGCCGCTTGTCTGCGCGCGGACTGTTGCGAGATCTGGACCGACGTCGATGGCGTTTATACCTGCGACCCGCGCACCGTGCCGGACGCCAGGTTGCTTAAATCGATGTCGTATCAGGAGGCGATGGAGCTTTCCTATTTCGGCGCCAGCGTACTTCACCCTCGGACTATCGCCCCGATTGCCCAGTTCCAAATCCCTTGCCTGATCAAAAACACCTCCAATCCGCAGGCCCCCGGCACGCTGATCGGCGGTGAAAATGTGGATAGCGATACCCCGGTAAAGGGCATCACCAATCTGAACAACATGGCGATGATCAACGTTTCCGGGCCGGGGATGAAGGGCATGGTCGGCATGGCCGCGCGGGTGTTCGCCGTCATGTCGCGCACCGGGATTTCGGTGGTGCTGATTACCCAATCCTCTTCCGAGTACAGCATCAGCTTCTGCGTGCCGCAGAGCGAGCTGCGGCGTGCGCGCCGTGCGCTGGAAGACGAATTCTACCTTGAGCTGAAAGACGGTTTGCTCGAGCCGCTGGACGTGATGGAAAAGCTGGCGATTATCTCGGTCGTGGGCGACGGCATGCGCACTCTGCGCGGCATCTCGGCCCGCTTCTTCTCTGCGCTGGCGCGCGCCAATATCAACATTGTCGCCATCGCTCAGGGCTCGTCGGAGCGTTCCATCTCGGTGGTGGTCAGCAACGATTCCGCCACCACCGGCGTTCGCGTCTGCCACCAGATGCTGTTCAATACCGATCAGGTGATTGAAGTGTTTGTCATCGGCGTCGGCGGCGTCGGCGGCGCGTTGATCGAGCAGATTTATCGCCAGCAGCCGTGGCTGAAGCAAAAGCATATCGATCTGCGCATTTGCGGTATCGCCAATTCCCGCGCCATGCTGACCAATGTGCACGGCATTGCTCTGGAGAGTTGGAACGAGGAGCTGGCCGCAGCCAAAGAACCGTTCAATCTTGGCCGCCTGATCCGTTTGGTTAAGGAGTATCACCTGCTGAACCCGGTGATCGTCGACTGTACCTCCAGCCAGGCGGTTGCCGACCAATACGCGGATTTCCTGGCCGATGGTTTCCACGTGGTGACGCCGAACAAGAAGGCCAACACCTCGTCGATGAACTACTATCAACAGCTGCGCACCGCCGCTGCCGGTTCACGCCGCAAGTTCCTGTACGACACCAACGTCGGTGCGGGTTTGCCGGTGATTGAGAACCTGCAAAATCTGCTGAACGCAGGCGATGAGTTGACGCGTTTCTCCGGTATCCTGTCCGGTTCGCTGTCGTTTATTTTCGGCAAGCTGGACGAAGGCATGTCGCTGTCGGCGGCGACCCTGGAGGCCAGGGCCAAAGGGTATACCGAGCCGGATCCGCGTGACGATCTTTCCGGTATGGACGTGGCCCGCAAGCTTTTGATCCTGGCCCGTGAGGCGGGTTACAAGCTGGAGCTGGAGGACATCGAGGTCGAGTCGGCGCTGCCGCCGTCCTTTGACGCCTCCGGAGATGTGGAGGCCTTCCTGGCACGCCTGCCGGAACTGGATAAAGAATACGCCCGCAACGTGGCTAACGCCGCCGAGCAGGGTAAGGTGTTGCGCTATGTCGGCGTGATCGAAGATGGCCGCTGTCAGGTTCGCATTGATGCGGTAGACGGCAACGATCCGTTGTATAAAGTGAAGAACGGTGAGAACGCCCTGGCTTTCTACAGCCGTTACTATCAACCATTACCTTTGGTGCTGCGCGGTTACGGCGCCGGTAATGATGTGACTGCGGCGGGGGTATTTGCCGACCTGTTGCGCACACTGTCATGGAAGTTGGGAGTTTAATATGGTTAAGGTGTATGCACCGGCCTCAATTGGCAACGTCAGCGTCGGCTTCGACGTTCTGGGTGCGGCGGTGTCTCCGATCGACGGCACTCTGTTGGGCGACTGCGTCAGCGTGGAAGCCGCCGAAACGTTCAGCCTGCAAAACGCCGGCCGCTTTGTCAGCAAACTGCCTGACGATCCGAAAGAAAATATCGTCTATCAATGCTGGGAGCGTTTTTGCCAGGAGATAGGCCGGCAGATCCCGGTGGCGATGCGGCTGGAGAAAAACATGCCGATCGGTTCCGGCCTGGGCTCGAGCGCCTGTTCGGTGGTCGCCGGGTTGATGGCGATGAATGAATTCTGCAACCGTCCGCTGGATGAAATGACGCTGCTGGGCCTGATGGGCGAGCTGGAAGGTCGTATTTCCGGCAGCGTGCATTACGACAACGTCGCGCCATGCTACCTGGGCGGCCTGCAGTTGATGCTGGAAGAAGAGGGCTTCATCAGCCAGGAAGTGCCCTGCTTTAAAGACTGGCTGTGGGTGATGGCCTACCCGGGCATCAAGGTGTCCACCGCCGAAGCGCGCGCTATCCTGCCCGCGCAGTACCGCCGTCAGGACTGCATCAGCCATGGTCGCTATCTGGCGGGCTTTATCCATGCCTGCCACACCCAGCAGCCGCGTCTGGCAGCCAAACTGATGCAGGACGTGATTGCCGAGCCGTACCGTACCCGCCTGCTGCCGGGCTTTGCCGACGCGCGCAAGGCCGCGCAGGACATCGGCGCTCTGGCTTGCGGCATCTCCGGCTCCGGCCCGACGCTGTTCGCCGTCTGTGACGATGGCGCCACCGCACAACGCATGGCCGACTGGCTGACCAATCACTATCTGCAAAACGACGAAGGTTTTGTTCATATTTGCCGTCTGGATACCGCAGGCGCACGACTACTGGGATAACGCATGAAACTGTACAACCTTAAGGATCACAACGAGCAGGTCAGCTTCGCGCAGGCGATCAAACAGGGCCTGGGCAAACAGCAGGGGCTGTTTTTCCCGCTGGATCTGCCGGAGTTTGAACTGACCGAAATCGATCACCTGCTGGAGCAGGACTTTGTCACCCGCAGCACCCGAATCCTGTCGGCGTTTATCGGCGATGAAGTGTCGGAAGAGGCGCTGCATAAGCGCGTGGCGGCGGCGTTTGAATTCCCTGCGCCGGTTGCGCAAGTGGAAGACGACATTGCCTGTCTGGAGCTGTTCCACGGCCCGACGCTGGCGTTCAAAGACTTCGGCGGCCGCTTTATGGCGCAGATGCTGGCGGAAGTGGCGGGCGATCAGCCGGTGACCATCCTGACGGCGACCTCCGGCGATACCGGCGCCGCCGTGGCGCACGCTTTCTATGGCCTGAAGAACGTACGCGTGGTCATCTTGTATCCGCAGGGCAAAATCAGCCCGCTGCAGGAAAAACTGTTCTGTACTTTGGGCGGCAATATCCACACCGTGGCGATCGATGGTGACTTCGATGCTTGCCAGGCGCTGGTGAAACAGGCCTTTGACGATCAGGAGTTGAAAGAGGCGCTGCACCTGAACTCGGCAAACTCCATCAATATCAGCCGCCTGCTGGCGCAGATTTGCTACTACTTCGAAGCGGTGGCGCAATTGCCGCAGGAAGCGCGCAATCAACTGGTTATCTCGGTGCCAAGCGGTAACTTCGGCGATCTGACCGCCGGCCTGCTGGCCAAGTCGCTGGGGCTGCCGGTGAAGCGTTTTATCGCTGCCACCAATGCCAACGACACCGTGCCGCGCTTCCTGACCAACGGTCAGTGGCAGCCGCACGCTACGGTCGCTACGCTGTCGAATGCGATGGACGTAAGCCAGCCGAACAACTGGCCGCGCGTGGAGGAGCTGTTCCGCCGTAAAATCTGGCAGTTGAAAGAGCTGGGCCGTGCGGCGGTGAGTGATGAAACCACCAGGGACACCATGCGGGAGCTGGCGCAATTGGGGTATCTCTCAGAACCGCATGCTGCGATTGCTTACCGCGCTCTGCGCGATCAGTTGCAAGAAGGGGAGTTTGGTTTGTTCCTCGGCACTGCGCATCCGGCCAAGTTCAAGGAGAGCGTGGAAGAGATCCTCGGCCAGGAACTGCCGCTGCCGAAAGCGCTGGCGCTGCGTGCCGATTTACCGCTGCTGTCCCACAACCTGCCGGCCGGTTTCGCCGAGCTGCGTAAATTCCTGATGGCTCTGCCGGCCTGATACCGCTCAGCCTAAAAACGAAAGCCGTCATTGCGACGGCTTTTTTTTGCGTTCTTTTTACTGTTCGGGGCGTTTGAACACCAGTTCATTGCCTTTGGAGTCGGCTTCATCAAAGGTGTAGCCTTCCAGATTGAAACCAAGCAGCTGTTCGCGCTGCGTCAGGCGGTTTTTGATGATAAAGCGGCTCATCAACCCACGCGCTTTTTTGGCGTAGAAACTGATCACCTTATATTTGCCGTTTTTCTCGTCGAGAAACACCGGTTTGATCAGCGTACCGTGCAGTTTGGCCGGTTTCACCGATTTGAAGTACTCGTCGGAAGCCAGATTGACCACCAGGTCGTCACCCTGTTGTTCCAGCGCCTCGTTCAACTTTTTGGTGATTTGCTCGCCCCAGAAACCGTACAAATCCTTGCCCTTCGGATTCTCCAGCCTGATGCCCATCTCAAGCCGGTAAGGCATCATCAGATCGAGGGGGCGCAGCACGCCATATAAGCCGGACAGCATCCGCAGGTGCTGTTGAGCGAAATCAAAGTCCTCTTCGCTGAAGTCCTGCGCCTGCAGGCCGGTATACACATCGCCTTTAAACGCCAATAACGCCTGGCGGGCGGTGTCTGGGGTGAATTTAGGCTGCCAGTCGCTGAAGCGAGCGGCATTCAGACCGGCCAGTTTATCGCTGATGCCCATCAGGCTGGAGATTTGTGCCGGCGTCAGTTCGCGGCAGATTTTGATCAGTTGCTTCGACTTGTCCAGCAATTCGGGCTGCGTGAAGCGTTCTGTCGCCAGCGGGCTTTCGTAATCAAGGGTTTTTGCAGGTGAAATAATAACGAGCATGGCCAAATCCTGTTTATCCAAGAACCGATACTGTAGCAAAAAGCGCGAGAAAAAGGGGCAATGGGTCTGATACCCGCCGCCTTTCAAGCTGCAGCGTTGTTGGCCCCAGGCGCTTACTCCAGTAAGCGCCTGGGGCAAGCGACTTTACCGCCTGGCTGTGCCGTACAGGGATGTACAAATGCCGCGAGCGCATGGATGCGCTAGAGCGGCCAACTCGAAATGCATAGGGTATAGGAAGAGAGCAGTGATACACGCCCGCAAAAGTCAGCCTTTATCCCATACGCCAGGTTCAAGCTGGGGTTTCAGCTCGGGAAAACGGTTGGCGTCGAAAGTGGGCAATATCCCCAACTTGCGCTGGCGGTGGTAGTCGTTGGCCAGTTTCAGCGCCACGCGCGACAGCAGCAGGAGAGCCGTCAGGTTGGTGATCGCCATCAGCGCCATCGACGTGTCGGCCATTTTCCACACCACCGGCAGCTCGGCCAGGGCGCCAAACATCACCATACCCAACGCCGCGCAGCGGAAAATCGTCAACCCGGCCGGGTGGTTGTGTTCCAGGAACACCAGATTGCTCTCGGCGTAAGCATAGTTGGCAATGATCGAGGTGAAAGCGAAAAAGAAAATGGCGACGGCGACAAACGGCGCGCCCCAATTGCCGACGGCGGCGGAGAGGGCCCGCTGGGTCATATCGATACCGCTGATGCTGGTTGTCGGCTGATCCAACACGCCGGAGGAGAGAATGATCGCGGCGGTGGCGCTGCAAATAACGATAGTGTCGATGAATACCCCGAGCATTTGCACGTAGCCCTGCGAGGAGGGATGCGGCGGGTAAGGTGATGCGGAGGCTGCCGCATTGGGCGCGGAGCCCATGCCGGCTTCATTGGAGAACAGACCGCGCTGAACGCCCTGGGTCATGGCCTGCGAAATGCCATAGCCGACGGCACCGGCCGCCGCTTCCTGCAGCCCAAAGGCGCTCTTGACCACCAGCGTGAGGATTGCCGACATCTGATCAATGTTGTGGCCAATCACCCAGAAAGCCAGCAGCAGATAGGCACCGGCCATCAGCGGTACTATTCGTTCGGCCACGCGCGCGACGGAACGGATGCCGCCGAAGATCACGATGCCGCTGAGCAACACCAGACCGATCCCCACATGCAGCGGCTTCGCGTTGAACGCGATGGCGGAGGCTTGGGCGATGGAGTTGGCCTGGACGCCATTAAACACCAGCCCGAAGGCGATGATCAGGAAAAGGGAGAACAGCACGCCCATCCAGCGCATGCCCAGGCCCTTTTCCATATAGTAAGCCGGGCCACCGCGGTAATTGCCTTGATCGTCTTTGGTTTTGTAGAGCTGGGCGAGGCTGCTTTCAACGAACGAGGTAGCCATGCCGATAAACGCCACGATCCACATCCAGAAGATAGCCCCTGGGCCGCCGGCGGTGAGGGCTATCGCCACGCCGGTCAGGTTACCGGTACCGACGCGCGCCGCCAGGGTGGTACACAGCGCCTGAAAAGAAGAGATGCCTGCGCTGTCGCTTTTGTTGCTGTGCTTCAGTACCGAAAACATGTGGCTGAAATGGCGAACCTGAATAAAGTGGGTACGCAGGGTGAAATAAATGCCCGTACCCAGCAGCAAATAAATCAGCACCGAACCCCACAAAACGGCGTTTATAAAATCTATCAGGTCCGTCACGGATCCCTCCTGGTTGAAATTTATTGCGCACCGCACAGTATCCACTGCGGGTGAAAATACCTTGAGCGTGTTTTTACAAGAGCTTAGCCGAGAGTCGTCGGATTCAGATGAATTGAGATTTTTCTCATCTCTGCGCCGCTATCGCCTAATTTGGCGAGAATTTAACATAATTCATTTCATCGATAGCACGTTATTGCCTTTTCATTAGTTCGGAAATGACGAAAGATATCTGCGTAAACGGTTGCTCGCCCAAGGAAAAAACCAACGCCGCCTGGCCGCGATTTTCCAGCCTTGCACCGGGCCTTGCGCATGTTATTATCAAGGCAGGGCATGGTTGAACGATGCCAAAAGTTCATGCACAAACGATGAGATAATGCCAACATGACCGATAAATTAACTTCCCTGCGCCAGCTTACTACTGTGGTTGCGGACACGGGCGATATCGCGGCAATGAAGCTGTATCAACCGCAAGACGCCACAACCAATCCTTCGCTGATCCTCAATGCAGCTCAAATTCCTGAATACCGTAAACTGATTGACGAAGCCGTTGCCTGGGCGCGCGAGCAGAGCAGCGATCGCGAACAGCAGATTGCCGATGCCGCCGACAAGCTGGCCGTCAACATCGGTCTGGAAATCCTTAAATTGGTTCCGGGCCGTATCTCCACAGAAGTGGACGCACGCCTGTCCTACGACACCGTAGCCAGCGTTGCCAAGGCCAAGCGCCTGATCAAACTGTACAACGATGCCGGCATCAGCAACGATCGCATCCTGATCAAACTGGCTTCTACCTGGCAGGGCATCCGCGCAGCGGAACAGCTGGAAAAAGAAGGCATCAACTGTAACCTGACCCTGCTGTTCTCCTTCGCTCAGGCGCGTGCCTGTGCTGAAGCCGGCGTGTTCCTGATTTCTCCGTTCGTTGGCCGTATCCTCGACTGGTACAAAGCCAATGGCGACAAGAAAGAGTTCGCGCCAAACGAAGATCCGGGCGTGGTTTCCGTGACCGAGATCTACCAGTACTACAAAGAGCACGGCTACAAGACCGTGGTGATGGGCGCCAGCTTCCGTAACGTGGGCGAAATCATTGAACTGGCCGGTTGCGACCGTCTGACCATTGCCCCTGCGCTGCTGAAAGAGTTGGCAGAGAGCGAAGGCGCACTGGAGCGTAAACTGGCTTACACCGGCGAAGTGAAAGCGCGCCCTGCTGCGCTGACCGAGCCTGAGTTCTACTGGCAGCACAACCAGGATCCAATGGCGGTTGAGAAACTGACCGACGGTATCCGCAAGTTTGCCGTAGACCAGGGCAAGCTGGAAAAAATGATCGCCGATCTGCTGTAATTACCGCAATCAGCGCGAAAAAGGTGGCTCAGGCCGCCTTTTTTTATGCTCGCTGCGCCCGGCGGAGGGCAGACACTTTATACTCTCAGGATTAATAACAGGATGGGAAGTGAACCCATCAGGCTGTAGAGGTTACGCATGGACATATTACGTATTGGTTTGGTTTCTGTTTCCGACCGCGCTTCCGGCGGCGTTTACCAGGATAAAGGCATTCCGGCATTGGAAGAGTGGCTGACCGCCGCACTCGCCTCACCCTTTAAAGTGGAAACCCGCCTGATCCCCGATGAGCAGACGCTTATCGAACAGACCCTGTGCGAGCTGGTGGACGAGATGGGCTGCCATCTGGTGTTGACCACCGGCGGTACCGGCCCGGCCCGGCGCGACGTGACGCCTGATGCCACCCTGGCGATAGCCGATCGCGTGATGCCCGGCTTCGGCGAGCAAATGCGGCAAATCAGCCTACACTATGTGCCAACGGCAATTCTTTCGCGTCAGGTGGGGGCGATCCGCAAACAGGCGCTGATCATCAACCTGCCCGGGCAGCCGAAGTCGATCAAGGAAACGCTGGAAGGGGTGAAGGATGAGCAGGGCAAGACGGTGGTGCACGGCATTTTCGCCAGCGTGCCTTATTGCATTCAACTGCTCGAAGGGCCTTATGTGGAAACGCAGGAGACGGTGGTAGCAGCATTTCGCCCGAAGAACGCGCGCCGCGAGATAAACCTCTAAATTTCAGCAATCTGTGAGATTAGCTTCAGTCCGTCTGGTGTGAAAATAATTTGCCGCTATAGTAAGAATTCGTTTACAGAAAGCCTGCGGCTTTTATTTCTACGGCCTTTTCCGACGGTACCCTATGCCTCACGATAATAATCGCCGGTTAAACCGGCAAGACTACAAAACTCTGACGTTGGCTGCCCTCGGCGGTGCGCTGGAGTTTTATGACTTCATCATTTTCGTCTTCTTTGCCGCGGTGATGGGTGAGCTGTTTTTCCCGGCGGACATGCCGGAATGGCTGCGACAGGTTCAGACCTTCGGTATCTTCGCCGCCGGTTATCTGGCCCGGCCGCTGGGCGGCATCGTGATGGCGCATTTCGGCGATCGGGTTGGCCGCAAAAAAATGTTCAGCCTGAGTATTCTGCTGATGGCGTTACCGACCCTGGCGATGGGCCTGTTGCCCACCTACGCCAATATCGGCATTGCCGCGCCGCTGTTACTGTTGCTGATGCGCGTGTTGCAAGGGGCGGCGATTGGCGGTGAAGTGCCGGGCGCCTGGGTATTTGTCGCTGAGCATGTGCCGCGCCGCCGTATCGGCTTCGCCTGTGGCACGCTGACCGCCGGGCTGACCGTCGGCATTCTGCTGGGATCGCTGGTCGCGACGGTGCTCAACACCACATTAAGCCAACAAACCATTCTCGGCGGCGGCTGGCGCATCCCGTTCCTGCTCGGCGGTATCTTCGGGCTGGTGGCGATGTATTTGCGCCGCTGGCTGCAGGAAACGCCCATCTTCGTCGAGATGCAGGCGCGCAAAGCGCTGGCCAGTGAGCTGCCGCTCAAATCCGTGGTGCTTAATCATCGCAAGGAAGTGGCGGTTTCTATGCTGCTCACCTGGCTACTGTCCGCCGGTATCGTGGTGGTCATTCTGATGACGCCAACCTACCTGCAAAAGCAGTTTGGCATCGCCCCGGCGCTGTCGCTGCAGGCTAACAGCATTGCCACCATCATGCTGATTGCCGGGTGCATTGCCGCCGGGCTGTCGGCGGATCGCTTCGGTGCCAGTAAAACCTTTATCGTCGGCAGTTTATTGCTGGCCGGCTGCAGCTGGCTGTTCTATCGGACGGTGGGGGCGCATCCGGAAATGCTGTTCGCCGGTTACGCTCTGGTGGGCTTCAGTGTTGGGGTCGTAGGCGCGGTGCCTTACGTGATGGTGCGGGCTTTTCCGGCGGAAGTGCGATTTACCGGGATTTCGTTCTCATACAATGTTGCATACGCTGTTTTTGGTGGTTTAACCCCAATATTTGTGACGCTGATCATGAAATTAACCCCGTTAGCGCCTGCTTACTACGTGCTGGCGTTGTCCGGCATCGGGTTGCTGCTGGGCATCTACCTGCACCGCGATTTAAACAGTGAAACCAAGGCGCAACGCGCCGGTTCCTACAGCTAAAAAAAACCCTGCGTCGCAGGGTTTTTTGTTTCAGGCCAAAGGCAATTACGCCGTTGCCAGAGTGGGCTCCGCACGTTTGGCCGTCACTTGGCCAATCGGCAGCACCGTGCGACCGAACTGCTCGTTGAGCACTTCCGCCATGGCCAGGTAAATGGCGCTGGCGCCGCAAATCACCCCTTCATAGCCGGCAAAGTTCAGCAGCGCGTGGTTGCCGGTGATGTTGCCAATCGCCAGCAGGGCGAACAGCAGCGTCAGGCTGGCAAAGATGAACTGCAGCGCACGGTTGGCGCACAGCGTGCCGAAGAACATGAACAGGGTGAAAACGCCCCACAGCGCCAGATAGACGCCCAATACGGTCGCGTCGGTCGGTTCGGCCAGGCCCAGGCGCGGCAGCAGCAGAATGCCGACCAGGCTCAGCCAGAAGCTGCCGTAGGAGATAAAGGCAGTCATGCCGAAGGTATTGCCCTTCTTGTATTCCAGCAGGCCGGCCATAATCTGGGCCAGGCCACCGAAGAAAATCCCCATGCTGATGATGACGGAGGTCAGTGGGAAAAAGCCCGCGTTGTGCAGGTTCAGCAAGACGGTGGTCATCCCGAAGCCCATCAGGCCGAGCGGGCCGGGATTTGCCAACTTGTTGGTGTGCATATGTCCTCTGCGATAACAGAAAGTTAACGGAAATAGCTAAGTAAATTCATAAATGGTCTGAATGGCCGAAAAACCCGTAACTTCCATCAGAGCGCGCGGCATCATAATGATCCCCTGAGCAGGAAACAATGATCTGAGTGACGATAAAAAAGAAATTTTTTTCACCTTGCCCCTTGATGCTGAGTTGGATGGCCCCATCTTATTTGCAACCGCAGTTGCTGACCGCGGGAAAGACTGAGATAGCGGGCAGTTGAAAAGCAAAAAATCGCCCGCATATAGGTTAGCAACCTGACCGAATTATGAATTTATTAGTGGAGACGTTTAGATGGGCAAAATTATTGGTATCGACCTGGGGACTACCAACTCCTGCGTAGCAATTATGGATGGTGGTAAGGCGCGCGTGCTGGAAAACGCCGAGGGCGACCGCACAACTCCTTCTATTATCGCCTACACCCAAGACGGTGAGATTCTGGTTGGTCAGCCGGCTAAGCGTCAGGCTGTGACTAACCCACAAAATACCCTGTTTGCGATCAAGCGCCTGATTGGCCGTCGTTTCCAGGACGAAGAAGCACAGCGTGATAAAGACATCATGCCGTACCAAATCGTGGCGGCGGATAACGGCGACGCCTGGATCGAAGTGAAAGGCCAGAAAATCGCGCCTCCGCAGATTTCTGCTGAAGTGCTGAAGAAAATGAAGAAAACGGCGGAAGATTACCTGGGTGAACCGGTAACTGAAGCGGTTATCACCGTACCTGCCTACTTCAACGACGCACAGCGTCAGGCGACCAAAGACGCCGGCCGTATCGCAGGTCTGGAAGTAAAACGCATCATCAACGAACCAACGGCTGCGGCTCTGGCTTACGGCCTGGACAAAGAAGTCGGCAACCGCACCATCGCGGTTTATGACCTGGGCGGCGGTACTTTCGATATTTCCATTATCGAAATCGACGACGTTGACGGCGAAAAAACCTTCGAAGTTCTGGCAACCAACGGTGATACCCACCTGGGTGGCGAAGACTTCGACAGCCGTCTGATCAACTACCTGGTTGAAGAATTCAAGAAAGAACAGGGTATGGATCTGCGTAAAGATCCGCTGGCAATGCAGCGTCTGAAAGAAGCCGCAGAGAAAGCGAAGATTGAGCTGTCTTCCGCTCAGCAGACCGACGTCAACCTGCCGTACATCACGGCGGACGCGAGCGGCCCGAAACACATGAACATCAAAGTGACCCGCGCCAAACTCGAGTCGCTGGTCGAAGATCTGGTTGCGCGTTCCATCGAGCCGCTGAAAGTTGCGCTGAAAGACGCAGGCCTGTCGGTTTCCGACATTCAGGACGTGATCCTGGTGGGCGGCCAGACCCGTATGCCAATGGTTCAGAAGAAAGTGGCTGATTTCTTCGGTAAAGAACCGCGTAAAGACGTTAACCCGGACGAAGCCGTTGCGGTGGGTGCTGCGGTACAGGGCGGCGTGTTGGCCGGTGATGTGAAGGACGTTCTGCTGCTGGACGTTACCCCGCTGTCGCTGGGTATCGAAACCATGGGCAGCGTGATGACTCCGCTGATCACCAAAAACACCACTATCCCGACCAAGCACAGCCAGGTGTTCTCTACCGCTGAAGACAACCAGTCTGCGGTAACCATCCATGTGCTGCAGGGTGAGCGTAAACGCGCTAACGATAACAAGTCGCTGGGCCAATTCAACCTGGACGGCATCCAGGCTGCTCCACGCGGTATGGCGCAGATCGAAGTGACCTTCGATATCGACGCCGACGGTATTTTGCACGTGTCTGCCAAAGACAAGAATACCGGCCGTGAGCAGAAAATCACCATCAAGGCTTCTTCCGGTCTGAACGAAGAAGAAATCCAGAAAATGGTGCGCGATGCCGAACTGAACGCCGAAGCTGACCGTAAGTTCGAAGAGCTGGTGCAGACCCGTAACCAGGCCGATCACCTGATCCACGGCACCCGCAAGCAGTTGGAAGAAGCAGGCGACAAACTGCCGGCGGAAGATAAAACGGCTATCGAAGCGGCGCTGAAAGATCTGGAAGCTGCGGTTAAAGGCGAAGACAAAGCCGATATCGAAGCCAAGACCCAGGCGCTGGTGCAGGTTTCCGGCAAGCTGCTGGAAATGGCTCAGGCGCAGCAGGCTCAGCAAGGCGCTGATGCCGGTGCCGACAACGCGGCGCAGAAAGACGACGACGTGGTTGACGCTGAGTTCGAAGAAGTCAAAGACAAGAAATAATCGCCCTTAAGCGGGCACGGAACGGCCGTCAGGCCGTTACCGGAAACCAGCACGGGCGTCGAGGCAACTCTACGCCCGTGCACGCATGTTAAGGGTAAGAGAAATAATGGCGAAGAAAGACTATTACGAGATTCTCGGCGTCTCCAAGACGGCGGAAGAGCGTGAGATAAAAAAGGCGTACAAGCGCCTGGCGATGAAATACCATCCTGACCGCAACCAGGAGAAAGACGCCGAAGCCCAATTTAAAGAGGTCAAGGAAGCCTACGAGGTCCTGACCGACGAGCAAAAGCGTGCGGCCTACGATCAATACGGCCATGCCGCCTTTGAACAGGGTGGCATGGGCGGCGGCGGATTTGGCGGCGGTGGCGCCGACTTCAGCGATATCTTTGGCGACGTATTCGGCGACATCTTCGGTGGTGGCCGCCGAAGCCGCGCCAGCCGCGGTTCCGATCTGCGCTACAACATGGAGCTCTCCCTCGAGGAAGCGGTTCGTGGCGTTACCAAAGAGATCCGCATCCCGACGCTGGAAGAGTGTGGTGTTTGCCACGGCAGCGGCGCGAAACCCGGCAGTTCGCCGGTCACCTGTCCGACCTGTCATGGCCAGGGCCAGGTGCAAATGCGCCAGGGCTTCTTTACCGTGCAGCAGGCCTGTCCGCACTGTCATGGCCGCGGTCAGATCATCAAAGACCCTTGCAACAGCTGCCATGGCCACGGCCGCGTAGAGAAAGCCAAAACGCTGTCGGTGAAAATCCCGGCCGGCGTAGATTCCGGTGACCGCATCCGCCTGGCGGGTGAGGGTGAAGCGGGTGAGCATGGCGCACCGGCGGGCGATCTGTACGTTCAGGTTCAGGTGAAAGCGCACCCGATCTTCGAGCGCGAAGGCAATAACCTGTACTGCGAAGTGCCGATTAACTTCGCGATGGCGGCATTGGGCGGCGAGATTGAAGTGCCGACGCTGGATGGCCGCGTGAAGCTGAAAGTACCGGCAGAAACCCAGACGGGCAAACTGTTCCGCATGCGCGGCAAGGGTGTCAAATCCGTGCGTGGCGGCAGCCAGGGTGACCTGCTGTGCCGCGTGGTGGTGGAGACCCCGGTTAACCTGAACGACAAGCAGAAGCAGTTGCTGAAAGAGCTGGAAGAGAGCCTCGGTGGCCCATCCGGCGACAAAAACAGCCCGCGCTCGAAGAGCTTCTTCGACGGTGTGAAAAAGTTTTTTGACGATTTGACGCGTTAATTTACTGTTTTCACTAGCTTGTTGCATGAAACCCCGGCGTCGAATCCGGGGTTTTTTATTGCCTCGGGCCTTTTACCGCCCCCACATTTAAATGTGACTCACATCTTCAATTGCTCGGTTTTTGCGATCTTTATAGCATTTATAAACGTGTTTTTTCGAGCTTAAACGGCGTCTATACTCATTCCATTATTTTGTCCGCGGGGCGTTTCTTCTGCCCCGCAATGCTGTGGAGAGACGTATTGTGACCAACATTATTCGTCAGTTTTTACGTCAGGAAGCCGCGGGCGGCATTATCCTGATTGTGGCCGCGATTATCGCGTTGATCATGGCCAATACCCCGGCTCAGGGGATTTATCACGCTTTTCTCGATTTACCTGTCATGGTGAAAATCTCCTCGCTGGAGATTGGCAAACCCTTGTTGCTATGGATTAACGACGGCCTGATGGCGATCTTTTTCCTGGTGGTCGGGTTGGAGGTTAAACGTGAGTTGATGGAAGGCTCGCTGGCCGGGCGTGACAAGGCGGTATTTCCGGCGATCGCCGCGTTGGGCGGTATGCTGGCGCCGGCGCTGATTTATTTGATGTTCAACGGCGCGGACGAGGTCACCCGTCAGGGCTGGGCTATCCCGGCGGCTACCGACATTGCGTTCGCCCTTGGGGTCATGGCGCTGTTGGGTAACCGTGTACCCACCAGTCTGAAGGTGTTCCTGTTGGCGTTGGCGATTATCGACGACCTGGGCGTGATCGTGATTATCGCGCTGTTTTATACCCATGAAGTGTCGATGACGGCGCTGGGCGTGGCGGCGGCTTCCATTGCCGTGCTGGCGTTGATGAACTGGCGCGGCGTGGGGAAAACCTCGCTCTATATGCTTGTCGGCCTGGTGCTGTGGGTAGCGATCCTGAAGTCCGGGGTGCATGCTACGTTGGCCGGGGTGATCGTCGGCTTTATGATACCGCTGCATGTGAAGAAGGGGCCGTCGCCGTCAGAGACGCTGGAGCATGGGCTGCATCCCTGGGTGGCGTTCCTGATACTGCCGCTGTTTGCTTTTGCCAACGCCGGCGTTTCATTGCAGGGCGTGTCGCTGAGCGGGCTGACCTCGCTGTTGCCGATGGGGATCGCAGTGGGTCTGTTTATCGGTAAACCCTTGGGCATCTTCACTTTTAGCCTGCTGGCGGTGAAGCTGGGTATCGCCCGCCTGCCTGAAGGAATGGGGTTCAAACAGGTGTTTGCCGTTTCTGTGCTCTGTGGCATTGGCTTCACCATGTCTATCTTCATCGCTTCGCTGGCCTTTGGCGATGCCGACGTGGCATTAAGCACCTACTCGCGGCTGGGTATCCTGATTGGTTCCACTACCGCGGCGGTGGTGGGATACGGTCTGTTGCGCCTGTCGTTACCGCGAGTCAGATAACTCCTTTAGGGGATCCCCTGTTGATGGGGAAACACTACAATAGCTGGTCGGAGCTGTTCGGTCTAAAATATGTTCAGTTTCGGCCATTCGGTTTGG
The DNA here is from genome assembly GCF_018336935.1 of Serratia plymuthica. NCBI lineage: Bacteria > Pseudomonadati > Pseudomonadota > Gammaproteobacteria > Enterobacterales > Yersiniaceae > Serratia > Serratia plymuthica. The sequence goes on from NZ_CP068771.1 coordinate 458,018, forward strand.
GACGAATGCAGCAACAGGTTGTCTGAAATACAGCAAGGACATTAATCGCTCATCACGGCAGACCCTTTGCCGATGCGAAACGTTAAGGAGAGCACCTCGTGAGGATGTCGCATATCAACTTTAATCACCTTTACTACTTCTGGCAGGTCTGCAAAGAAGGTTCGGTGGTCGGCGCCGCCGAAGCGTTGTTTCTGACGCCGCAGACCATTACCGGCCAGATCAAAGCGCTGGAAGAACGTTTGGACGGCAAGCTGTTCAAGCGTCAGGGGCGTGGGCTGGTGCCTTCAGAGCTGGGGCAACTGGTTTTTCGTTACGCCGACAAGATGTTCATGCTCAGCCAGGAAATGCTGGATATCGTCAATTATCGCAAAGAATCCAACCTGCTGTTCGACGTGGGGGTAGCGGATGCGCTTTCCAAACGCCTGGTGAGTCAGGTTCTGGAAACGGCAGTGGTGGTGGATAACGAGCAAATTCACCTGCGTTGCTTTGAATCAACGCACGAGATGCTGTTGGAACAGCTCAGCCAGCACAAGCTGGATATGATCCTGTCAGACTGCCCGGTGGATTCCAGCCAGCAGGAAGGGTTATTTTCGCTCAAGCTGGGTGAGTGCGGCATTAGCTTCTTTTGCCGCCAGCCGGCACCGGATCTGCCGTTTCCCGCCTGTCTGGAGCAACGCAAGCTGCTGATACCCGGCCGCCGTTCGATGCTGGGGCGTAAACTGCTCAACTGGTTTAACACCCAGGGCATTCAGGTGGAGATTCTGGGCGAATTTGATGATGCCGCGCTGATGAAGACATTTGGCATGTACCACAACGCGATCTTCGTTGCGCCGACGCTGTATGCGCAGGACACTTATAACGATGATGACGTGGTGGAGATTGGGCGTATTGATAGCGTACAGGAAGAGTACTACATCATCTTTGCCGAGCGAATGATCCAGCATCCGGCGGTACAAAGGGTGTGCAACAAGGATTTCTCGGCGCTGTTTGCTTACTAGACCGGGTATTACAGACGTAAAAAAACCGGCCTGAGCCGGTTTTTTTTATCAAGCAGACAACACGATGCTTATTGCATTGCGTTGATGCGCGCCGACAGGTTTGACTTATGGCGTGCTGCTTTGTTTTTGTGGATCAGGCCTTTAGCAGCCTTGCGGTCCACGATTGGTTGCATTACGTTGAATGCGTTTTGTGCTACTTCTTTGTCGCCAGCTACGATTGCCGCTTCTACTTTCTTGATGTAGGTACGCATCATTGAACGACCACTAGCGTTGTGCTTGCGGCGTTTCTCAGACTGTACGGCGCGTTTCTTAGCTGATTTGATATTAGCCAAGGTCCAACTCCCAAATATATTCTATTGAGGACAATTCGAAGGCCGAGGAATATGCCCTTTTGGCCTGCGTTTGTCAATGAATTTGTGCAAATAAGCGCCGTTTGTACGGGCGGCACTTGCTACGTTGTGATGGCGCAGGATTTTACCAGCTTCGGTCATGGGAATACAGTCTTTCGCGAGAAAATTCGCCAATGATTTGTCGCGGTGGTCGCAAGCCATTGGCCGTAGTCGGTAATCGCGTTTATGGCGCCGGATAAACTGCGGTCAGGACGTTTCACCTGCCGATTATCTCCGGTATGGTATGTCTATTACATAAAGGCACCAATCGCGGGTTAACCTTAACCGCTGTACAAGGTATAATCCGGCGATTTCCACTGTTTTGAGCCAGCTATGCAGCTAATTCGCGGCGTTCACAATATCCGGGCACGTCACCATGGTTGCGTGCTCACCATCGGCAACTTCGACGGCGTACATCGCGGTCACCAGGCGTTGCTGGAGCAGCTGAAACAAGAAGGGCAGCGCCTCGGGCTGCCAGTGATGGTCATGATCTTTGAGCCGCAGCCGCTGGAAATGTTTGCAGCGGACAAGGCGCCGGCCCGTCTCACGCGTTTGCGTGACAAGGCCAAATACCTGGCGCAGGCGGGGGTTGATTACCTGCTGTGCGTCAAGTTTGATCCGCGTTTCGCCGCCAATACCGCCCAAGCGTTCGTCGCCGAACTGCTGGTGGAAAAGCTTGGCGTAAAATTCCTGATGGTCGGGGATGATTTTCGCTTTGGTGCAGCTCGCCAGGGCGATTTTCCGCTATTGCAGAAAGCCGGGGAAGAATACGGCTTTGAGGTGATCAGCACGCCGACCTTCCGTGAAGGCGATCAACGCATCAGCAGCACGGCTATTCGCAATGCGCTGCGCGATGACGACCTGGCGCAGGCAGAAGCGCTGCTGGGCCATCCGTACAGCATTTCGGGCCGGGTGGTGCACGGCGATGAACTGGGCCGCACCATTGGCTTCCCAACCGCCAACCTGCCGCTGAAGCGCCTGGTTGCGCCGGTGAAAGGGGTTTATGCCGTGGATGTTTATGGTCTGGGCCCTGAACCGCTCCCGGGCGTGGCCAATATCGGCACGCGCCCAACCGTTGCCGGCGTGCGGCAGCAGCTGGAAGTCCACCTGCTGGATGTCACAATGGATCTTTACGGGCGCCATATTGACGTGGTGCTCCGCGCGAAATTGCGCAATGAACAGCGTTTTGCTTCGCTCGATGCGCTGAAGCAGCAAATCGCCAATGATGTGGTGACGGCCCGAAAGTTCTTCGGGTTAAAAACACTGGTTTAATCGTTTACCCTAAACAATTCGAGTGGCATCGCGGCGGCAACCGCGCGAACCCCGATGAGCTTGCACAGGCAAGTGATTCGGGTAAGAAAGGGCGGCCGACAAAGATGCAGCTTGAAGTGTGACGGGTAAATAGCCGAAAACGGAAACGAGAATCTCATGAGTGACTACAAGAATACCCTGAACTTGCCGGAAACAGGGTTCCCGATGCGCGGCGATCTCGCCAAGCGTGAACCTGGCATGCTGCAACGTTGGTATGAGCAGGATCTGTACGGGATGATTCGTACTGCCAAAAAGGGCAAGAAATCCTTCATTTTGCATGACGGCCCTCCGTATGCGAACGGCAGCATTCACATTGGTCACTCGGTTAACAAGATTCTCAAAGACATTATTATCAAGTCTAAAGGGATGTCCGGTTTCGACTCGCCTTATATTCCGGGTTGGGACTGCCATGGCCTGCCGATCGAACTGAAAGTAGAGCAGCTGTACGGCAAGCCGGGCGAGAAGCTCACCCCGGCGGAATTCCGTCAGAAATGCCGCGAGTATGCCGCCGAACAGGTTGAAGGTCAGAAGAAAGACTTCATCCGTCTGGGCGTGCTGGGCGACTGGGATCACCCGTACCTGACCATGGACTTCAAAACAGAAGCCAACATCATCCGCGCGCTGGGCAAAATCATCAGCAACGGCCACCTGCTGAAAGGCGCGAAGCCGGTGCATTGGTGTACCGACTGCGGCTCTTCGCTGGCGGAAGCGGAAGTCGAGTATTACGACAAAACCTCGCCGTCTATCGATGTGGCCTTCCACGCGGTTGACGCGGCTGCCGTGGCGGCCAAATTTGGCGTGACCCATTTTAACGGCCCGGTTTCTCTGGTGATCTGGACCACGACGCCGTGGACGCTGCCGGCTAACCGCGCTATCTCGCTGCACCCTGAGTTTGCTTATCAACTGGTGCAGGTTGAAGGCCAGTGCCTGATCCTGGCGGCCGAACTGGTCGAGAGCGTGATGAAACGCGCCGGCATCAGCGAGTGGAGCGTGTTGGGCAGCTGCAAAGGCGCCGATCTGGAGCTGCTGCGCTTCGAACACCCGTTCATGGGCTTCGACGTGCCGGCAATCCTCGGTGAGCACGTCACGCTGGACGCCGGTACCGGTGCGGTGCATACCGCGCCTGGCCACGGCCCGGACGACTTCGTGATCGGCCAGAAATACGGCCTGGAAGTGGCCAACCCGGTGGGGCCGAACGGTTGCTACCTGACCGGCACCTACCCGCTGCTGGATGGCAAGTTCGTGTTCAAGGCCAACGATCTGATCGTCGAACTGTTGCGTGAGAAAGGTGCGTTGCTGCACGTGGAAAAACTGGTTCACAGCTACCCATGCTGCTGGCGCCACAAGACGCCGATCATTTTCCGCGCGACCCCGCAATGGTTCATCAGCATGGATCAGAAAGGCCTGCGTCAGCAGTCGCTGGAAGAGATCAAAGGCGTGCAGTGGATCCCTGAATGGGGCCAGGCGCGTATCGAAATGATGGTGGCTAACCGCCCGGACTGGTGCATCTCGCGTCAGCGTACCTGGGGTGTGCCGATGTCGCTGTTCGTGCACAAAGACACCGAGCAACTGCATCCGCGCAGCGTCGAGCTGATGGAAGAAGTCGCCAAACGCGTTGAGCAGGACGGCATTCAAGCCTGGTGGGATTTGGACGCGGCCGATATCCTCGGTGCCGACGCCGCCGACTACGTGAAAGTACCTGATACCCTGGACGTGTGGTTCGACTCAGGTTCAACCCACTCTTCGGTCGTGGACGTACGCCCTGAGTTTAACGGCCACGGCGCCGACATGTATCTGGAAGGGTCGGATCAGCATCGCGGCTGGTTCATGTCATCGCTGATGATCTCCACCGCCATGAAGGGCAAGGCGCCTTATAAAGAAGTGCTGACCCACGGTTTCACCGTTGACGGTCAGGGCCGCAAGATGTCCAAGTCGATCGGCAACACCATCAGTCCGCAGGACGTGATGAACAAGCTGGGTGGCGACATTCTGCGTCTGTGGGTAGCTTCGACCGATTACACCGGCGAGATTGCGGTTTCCGATGAAATTCTGAAGCGCTCCGCCGATTCTTACCGCCGTATCCGTAACACCGCGCGCTTCCTGCTGGCCAACCTGAACGGGTTCGAGCCGAGCACCGACTGCGTGGCACCGGAAGACATGGTGGTGCTGGATCGCTGGGCGGTCGGCCGTGCGCTGGCGGCGCAGCAGGATATCGAGCAGGCCTACGCCAACTACGATTTCCATGAAGTGGTGCAGCGTCTGATGCAGTTCTGTTCGGTCGAGATGGGCTCCTTCTACCTGGATATCATCAAGGATCGTCAGTACACCGCGAAGAGCGACAGCGTCGCTCGCCGCAGCTGCCAGACCGCGCTGTTCCACATCGCGGAAGCGCTGGTGCGTTGGATGGCACCGATCATGTCGTTCACCGCTGACGAAATCTGGGGCTTCCTGCCGGGCAAACGCACGCAGTACGTGTTTACCGAGGAGTGGTACGACGGCTTGTTCGGCCTGGCCGAAGGCGAAAGCATGAACGATGCCTTCTGGGCCGAGCTGCTGAAAGTGCGTGGCGAAGTGAACAAGGTTCTGGAGCAGGCGCGAGCCGATAAACGCCTTGGCGGTTCTCTGGAGGCTGCGGTCACGCTGTATGCCGACAGCGAGCTGGCTGAGCGCCTTAATAGCCTGAAAGACGAGCTGCGCTTCGTGCTGCTGACCTCGGCGGCACGCGTTGCACCTCTGGCGGATGCGCCGGCGGACGCGCAGCAATCAGAGCTGGTGAAAGGTCTGAAGATTGCCTTCAGCACTGCGGAAGGCGAGAAATGCCCGCGTTGTTGGCATTACACCACTGACATCGGCCTGGTGGCGGATCACGCAGACATCTGCGGCCGCTGTGTGATCAACGTAGCCGGCGACGGCGAAAAGCGTAACTACGCCTGAGAACAAGTGCCTGATGAGTAAACCAATCTGTTCGACCGGCCTGCGTTGGCTATGGGTGATGGTAGTGGTGCTGGTGCTGGATTTTGCCAGCAAGCAGTGGATCCTCGGTAACTTCGTGCTGGGCCAGTCCCAGCCGTTGATCCCGTCGTTCAATCTGTTCTATGCGCGCAACTACGGCGCCGCATTCAGCTTCCTCGCCGATCACGGCGGCTGGCAGCGCTGGTTCTTCGCCGGCATCGCTGTCGCCATCGTGGCGGTGCTGCTGGTGATGATGTACCGCAGCCAGGCGCAGCAGAAGCTGAACAACATCGCCTATGCTTTTATCATCGGCGGTGCGCTCGGCAACCTGTTCGATCGTCTTTGGCACGGTTTCGTGGTCGATTTTATCGATTTCTATGTGGGCAACTGGCATTACCCGACCTTCAACCTGGCGGATAGCTTTATCTGCGTGGGGGCGGCGATGATTGTGCTGGAAGGTTTCCTGTCGCCGGCGAGCAAAGGCGCAAAGAGTAAAGGTGAGTAATATGACGGCTCAGGTTAACGGTGACAGCGCCGTATTGGTTCATTTCACGCTGAAACTGGAAGACGGCTCAACGGCAGAGTCGACCCGCGGTAACGGCAAACCGGCGTTGTTCCGCCTGGGTGACGGCAGCCTGTCGGCTCCGTTGGAAGAGCAACTGCTCGGCCTGCGTGCGGGCGACAAATGCGCCTTTACCCTGCAGCCGGAAGCGGCGTTCGGCGCAGAGAATCCGGATCTGGTCCAGTTTTTCTCACGCCGTGATTTCGCGGAAACCGGGGTGCCGGACGTGGGCACCATCATGCTGTTTACCGCCATCGACGGCAGCGAAATGCCGGGTGTGGTGCGTGAAGTAGCGGAAGATTCGATTACCGTTGATTTCAACCATCCGTTGGCGGGCCATCCGGTGAGCTTCGATATCGAAGTGCTGGAGATTGACCCGCAGCAGGAGGAGACGCATGCAAATATTGCTGGCTAACCCACGCGGCTTTTGCGCCGGGGTTGATCGTGCGATCAGTATCGTTGAGCGCGCGCTGGAGATTTACGGCGCGCCTATCTACGTGCGTCACGAAGTGGTGCATAACCGCTACGTGGTAGACAGCCTGCGCGAGCGTGGGGCGGTGTTCATCGAAGAGATTGCCGAAGTGCCGGACGGGTCGATTCTGATCTTCTCGGCGCACGGGGTTTCCCAGGCGGTGCGGGCAGAAGCCAAAGCCCGTGATCTGACCATGCTGTTTGACGCTACCTGCCCGCTGGTGACCAAGGTGCATATGGAGGTGGCGCGAGCCAGCCGCCGGGGTACCGAGGCGATCCTGATTGGCCATGCCGGCCATCCGGAAGTGGAAGGCACCATGGGCCAGTACAGCAACCCGAAAGGCGGCATGTATTTGGTGGAGTCGCCGGAAGACGTGTGGAAGCTGCAGGTGAAGGACGAAAAGAACCTGTGCTTTATGACGCAGACCACGCTGTCGGTGGATGACACCTCAGAAGTGATCGATGCCCTGCGCCAGCGTTTTCCGAGCATTATCGGGCCGCGCAAGGACGACATCTGCTACGCCACGACTAACCGTCAGGAAGCGGTGCGCAACCTGGCCGGCGATGCGGACGTAGTGCTGGTGGTCGGGTCGAAGAACTCTTCCAACTCCAATCGTCTGGCCGAGCTGGCTCAGCGCGTCGGCAAGCCGGCGTACCTGATCGACTCCGCGGCGGATATTCAGGAAGCCTGGTTGAAAAACGCCAGTAACATCGGCGTGACCGCCGGGGCTTCGGCGCCGGATGTGCTGGTTCAGGACGTCATCAGCCGCCTGCGAGCGATGGGCGGGGTGGATGTGCATGAAGTCAGTGGCCGTGAAGAGAATATCGTATTTGAAGTGCCCAAAGAGCTGCGTGTCGATATCAGACAGGTCGAGTAAGCCTTTTGGCAAAAGTGTTACCGCGGGGAGCTATCAGCTCCCCGTTTTGCATTTTGGGGATAAGCTGCGGGGAAATGGCAGAATTGAGAAATAGAGAGGGGTTGATTCAAATTTTCTGTTACTTAAAGCCCCGTTCGTTCTGACTATTTGAATTGATTTTGGATAAACGCTTATATTGGCGAAAGTAAAGTTATTAAGGATAATATTATTAGGCTGCAATCTAAAAATAACGCGCTGGTGCTGGTCAGCAATCGGCTGAAAAGTTAATAAACTAAATTAATTAGCGTTACAGACACTTCTTATTTAATTAAGTGCGTAACTGATTTTCTGAATTTTGTTCTTTTTCTTTTAAATGGATTTTCATATGCTCCAGTAAACGGCGAACCTTTAATGGTTGGCTGTCCCGGCGCGGCATAATCGCATAGCAATTAATCTCCGGCAACCGCCATGCAGGCAACACTTCCACCAAATCACCGCTGCGCAATTCACGTTCAACATTGACAAAGAAATTACGGATAATCCCCTTGCCGGCCAGCGCCAATTCTTTCATCGCCATGCCGTTATTGGTAAATAAGCGCCCGGTCATGCGTAGCCGGTGTTCATCGCCATTCGCGTGGACCAGCCTGACAAATTGCGGGTTCCCCAAAGGGGTGAAGGTGACCCATTGATGGCGGGTGAGCGCCTGTGGCGTCTCCGGCGCGCCGTGCTCGGCAAGGTAGGCTGGAGAGGCGCACAACACTTCGCGAAAGCGCGCCAGGCGGGTGGAGACGTAGCTGGAATCGGCCAGCACGCCGCCACGGATCGCCAAATCTATCCGCTGTCCTATCAGGTCGATTTTTTCGTCATGGATTTCCAGCCGCAGAGTGATGCGCGGGTGTTCATCCAGGAAACTTTGCAACGCCGGTACCAGATAATGGGTGGCGAACTCCGTGGAGGTGGCGACGCGCAGTTCACCGGCCAGTTCGCCGCGCAGCGCGGCAATACGCTGTTGGCCCCGCTCGGCGGCATGGATCATCAACACGCAATCCTCATAAAAACATTGGCCGGCTTCGGTCAGGCTCAGTGAGCGGGTAGATCGCAGAAGCAATTGAATGCCCAGTTCGTTTTCCAGCTGGCGGATATGCTGGCTGACGGCTGAGGTGGTAATGCCTAATTCTTTGGCTGCCATGCTGAACGCGCCGCAATCGACAACTTTAGAAAAAATAGCCATGCGTTTTAGAATATTACTCATAGTTTGTTAAGTTCAACTTAACCAAGATTGCAAATTATAAGGGCTAATAATATAGCATTATCTCTTCTATATTTCCTGAAGTCGATAAACGCCACGGTGAGACTTATTGCCTGTTCGTCATTCCTTTTTTGATAAGTCTTATTGCGTTTGCGAATAAATCTCTTACGCCACATCTGAACAGGAGTTAATTGTGGATAATGCCCATATTGAAACCGTGTCATTAAAAATCCTGCATGAGCTATTACAATATCGGCGTCGCTTTCCCGGCCTTGAAGCGTCAAATACTGAGGAGGAGCGGGTCGTTTCTCAGGTGCAATTGCCGCGTATTCGGGCATTCATTGCAAACAATCAGCGTCTCGAATTTGTGCTGCCGGCCTTCCCGACAAAATCGCCCAATACCAATAAAGTGATAGGGGCGGTTCCCGATATGGCGGAACGCCTATCGCTGATATTCCTTAATTCTCTGTGTCAGCGCATCCAGCTTTATTATCCGCCGGGAGCGCATATCGTGATCTGCTCCGATGGTCATGTGTTCGGCGATTTGATCCGCGTCAGCGACGATGCCATCAACCATTATCAGCGCGAAATTGAAAACCTGCTGCACGAGGTGGGGGCGACGCACCTGAGCGTGTTCAACCTGGGTGACGTCGAAGGGCTGGCGGAACATACCGACGATTATGACCTGCTGCGTCAACTGCTGGTCGACGGCTACGCCGAACCGGAGGAGGCAATCAAACGGCAACTGATGCAGGACGAGCAGGGGCTGCAGCTGTATCGCGCCATTACCCGTTTTCTGTATGAAGACAGCCAGTTGCCGGGTTACAGCGGCTCCAACGCGGCATTGCAGAAAGACGCCAAACAGCGCGCCTGCGGCGTGATACAGCGCAGTTGGGCCTGGGGCAATCTGCTGGCCCGACATTTCCCGGCGGCGATACGCCTGTCGATCCACCCGCAACCCGCCGACAGCCTGAAAATGGGCATCCATATGATGCCGACCAAAGACGACTGGCTGACGCCGTGGCACGGTGTGGCGGTAAACGTCAACGGCCAGTTCGTGCTGATGAAGCGCAAAGACGCGCAGCGACTGGCGGGTGAGCTGGTGGCGATCCGCGGCACGCCAAGCCATTACCTGATCGAACAGCCTCAGGTGGCGTAACGCGCCACGTTACGCCCGCAACCTTGGCGGGCGTGTTTTAACGGCATGGTTGCCGTGTGAGCAGCAAATTCGCTTCAAGGAGAGTCACCGATGGACAATCAACAACTGAATTGCCGCATTGAACTGAATACCCCGTTTGGCGCAGTGCTGACCCCGCAACATCCCGGGCAGCAGATCGCCTCTCTGCCGGTAGCGGCGCTGCGGGCGCTGGCGCAAAGACACCATCTGCTGGTGCTGCGCGGTTTCGATTCCGGCTTTACCGATCCTCAGGTGTTGACCCGCTATGCCGGCGGTTGGGGAGAGATCATGATGTGGCCGTTCGGCGCCGTGCTGGACGTGAAGGAGCACCCGGACGCCAAAGATCACATTTTCGACAGCAGCTATGTCCCCTTGCACTGGGATGGCATGTACAAGCCGACCATTCCGGAGTTTCAGTTATTCCACTGCGTGGCGGCGCCGTCGCAGGATGAAGGCGGCCGCACCACCTTTGTGGATACCACGCGGCTGCTGGCCAATGCCGATGAGTCGCTGCTGGCGCAGTGGCTGAAGGTGTCTATTTCTTATCGGATCAAGCAAGTGGTTCACTATGGCGGCGAGGTCTGTTCGCCGCTGGTGGTGACGCATCCGAGCGGCAGCGGGTTGATCATGCGTTACAACGAACCGCCGACGGAGGGCAAGAAGTTCCTTAACCAGCATGCGCTTGAATACCATGGCGTGCCGCAGGAAGAGCAGGAGGCTTTTCATCAGACTCTGCAACAGCATCTCTACGATCCCCGTCATTATTACGCCCACCGGTGGCAGCGGGGCGATGTGGTGGTAGCGGATAACTTCTCGCTGCTGCACGGACGGGAAGGTTTCACCGCCCGCTCCGCCCGTCATCTGCAGCGCGTGCATATTCAGAGCAACCCGGTGTGCGCCAACCTGGCGCTGAAGCCGGCCAACGCGGAGGCGTAACGGGACATTATGGCAAGAATACTGATGGCGGCGGTCGCCACCCCGGGGCACGTTTACCCGATGTTGGCTATCGCCCGGCACTTGATTGCCCAGGGCCACCGGGTGCGAGTGATGACCGGTGCGCTGTTCCGCGAACGCGCCGAAGCGGTGGGCGCGCAGTTTGTGCCTTTCGATGCGCAGGTGGATTTCGATTATCGTTACCTGGAGCAGCATTTTCCCGAACGCGCCGCGCTGCCGCCGGGCAATGCGCAGATGGCGCTGGCGCTGAAAGATTTCTTCGCCGCGCCGATCCCGTTGCTGGACCGGCAACTCAGGGCGGCGATAGCCGCCGAGGCGACCGATCTGCTGATGGTGGAAAACTGCTTTTACGGGGTATTGCCGCTGTTGCAGGCAAGCGACCGCCTGCCGGTGATCGGCATTGGCGTGACGCCGTTGTCGTATTCTTCACGCGACTCCATCTTCTACGGGCCGCGCATTCCCCCGGCGCTGTTGCCGCGCGAACTGCAACGCGAACAACTGGTGGACGAAGCCACTCGCGCGTTGATCGATGAGGTACAACAGCGTTTCAATTCCGCGATGGTGCAATCCGGCGGCAGGGCGCTGCAACAGCCGTTCACGGATGCGTTGATAGGCGGCTGCAATCGCTTTTTGCAACTGGCTACCCCGGCGCTGGAGTATCCGCGTGAGGATCTGCCGGCAAGTGTGCGATTTATCGGCCCGTTGCGCGGTGCGGTGGCGGCACAGCAAGGCGGGGACGAGTGGGATGAAACGGATCCTCGCCCGTTGGTTATCGTGACGCAGGGTACGCTGGCGAATGTCGATCTGCGCCAGTTGATTGTTCCGACGCTAAAAGCGCTGGCCGGGTTACCGGTGCGGGTGCTGGCGACCAGCGGCGGCCGCCCGGTTGACGGCGTGCTGGCGCAACTGCCGGACAACGCCAGAGTACGGCAGTTTATCTCTTTCGAGCACTGGCTGCCGCAGGCGGCGTTGTTGGTCACCAATGGCGGTTATGGCTCGATCAACTACGCGCTGGATCATGGCGTGCCCCTGATTGTCGCCGGTACCGGCGAAGATAAGCTCGAGGCGGCCTCTCGGGTGGTGGCTGCGGGCTGCGGGATTAACCTGCACACCAGCGAGCCGGATGAGGCGCAATTGCGGCAGGCCGTGCAGCAGCTCCTGTCGCAGCCGGTTTATCGGCAGCGTGCGGCGTTGGTACAGGCCGACTATGCCTGCCATGATGCATTGGCGGCGATTGCCGAAGAGGTGGCAGCCTTAACCGCCTGAAAGCCGTCATCGAGTTTCTCCGGGCGCCCTTTGCGGCGCCTTTTTTATGCATATATCTCTCATCAAATTTGCATGATTATGTACAATTGAAAAACGGGTTTTATTTGACCGATTGTTAACCTATTGACAACATTACTGATGAAAAGCGGGGGATATCATAATTTTCTAATTATGAAATGAATCTTCTGGCGGTGATCCTGTGGGGCAGTTACCCTAAACTTATAGCCTATGGAGTAGGCGTCTAATCAAGAAGAGAGCAAGCATGACTGATTCACAAATCCGCATTGCGATTGCGGGTTCCGGCGGCCGCATGGGGCGCCAATTGATCCAGGCGGTACATCAGGCGCAGGGCGTGGTGCTGGGGGCTGCGGTGTCGCGTCCGGGTTCAAGCCTGATCGGCACCGATGCCGGTGAACTGGCGGGCGTGGGCGCGCTGGGCATTACCGTCAGCGACAGCCTGGAAAAGGTGGTCGATGACTTCGATATTCTGATCGACTTCACCCGGCCGGAGAGCTCGCTGGCGTACCTGGCTTTCTGCGTCGAACATCACAAGGCGATTGTGATCGGCACCACCGGTTTTGACGATGCAGGCAAAGAGGCTATCCGCGCCGCCGCCCAGCAGATTGGCATCGTGTTCGCCGCCAACTTCAGCGTGGGCGTCAATCTGGTGCTGAAACTGTTGGAAAAAGCCGCTCAGGTGATGGGCGATTACACCGACATTGAGATTGTTGAGGCGCACCACCGCCATAAAGTGGATGCCCCTTCGGGCACGGCGTTGGCCATGGGCGAGGCGATTGCCGGCGCGCTGGGGCGTGACCTGAAAGAGTGCGCCGTCTATGCGCGCGAAGGTTATACCGGCGAACGCGATCCCAAGAGCATAGGCTTCGCCACCATTCGTGCCGGCGATATCGTCGGGGAGCATACCGCGATGTTTGCCGACATCGGAGAACGGGTAGAAATCACCCATAAGGCCTCCAGTCGCATGACTTTTGCCACTGGTGCGGTTCGGGCAGCATCCTGGTTGCATGATCGCGATAAAGGCCTGTTTGATATGCGTGACGTGCTCGGATTGGACCAGTTATAATCGATTTGAATACCATCGTGATGTGGTTGTATTTATCATAAGGCTATGATTAACGGACAATAATTTTATTGTCCTTTTTTTTAACATTGAAAATGAAGCATTGACCTATTTTTCTTTAATTAATTATTATTTTTTATAGTTTACTTGTGTTTTGTGGCGAGTAATTTCCCTGAAAGATACTTTTTAACCGATAACAGACCTTTGGAAAGGTGTTTTTTTGTCATTCTTCCTCGCAACCGTTTACCCACCCGAGTTTAGCTGTGTTTTTATGGCTGCTGACCCTATTAAACGTCGAGAAGTGCAAAAATAAGAGAAAAAATGGCGCTTTGGCTAGACAAGTGGAGCACTCATCATTAAAATGCGCCCAATTTGCCAAAAATTGGCCTTGATGGCGGTTTTTGCATTGATTTAGATCGCGATATCTGAATTAATATGCAGATATTGTGATTGATTATTCCTCGGAGGGTGTTTTGATTAAGTCAGCGCTATTGGTTCTGGAAGACGGAACCCAATTCCACGGTCGGGCCATCGGGGCAGAGGGTACGGCAGTGGGGGAAGTGGTCTTCAATACGTCGATGACCGGCTATCAAGAAATCCTCACTGATCCTTCCTACTCTCGCCAGATCGTTACTCTTACTTATCCTCATATCGGCAATGTCGGCACCAATGCTTCCGACGAAGAATCCTCCGCGGTACACGCCCAAGGCCTTGTCATTCGTGATCTCCCTTTGATTGCCAGCAACTACCGCAGCGAAGAAGGCCTGTCAGAATACCTGAAGCGTCATAACATCGTGGCGATTGCCGATATCGATACCCGCAAGCTGACCCGCCTGCTGCGCGAGAAAGGCGCACAGAACGGCTGCATCATCGCCGCCGATTCACCGGACGCCGCGCTGGCGCTGGCCAAGGCGCAGGGTTTCCCGGGTTTGAAAGGGATGGATCTGGCGAAAGAAGTGACCACCAAAGAAGCCTACAGCTGGCAGCAGGGTAGCTGGACGCTTGAAGGCGACCTGCCGGAAACCAAGCCGGCCTCCGAGCTGCCGTTCCACGTGGTGGCTTACGACTACGGCGCCAAGCGCAACATCTTGCGCATGTTGGTGGATCGCGGCTGCCGCCTGACGGTAGTGCCGGCGCAGACCCCGGCAGATGAAGTATTGAAGATGAATCCGGACGGCATTTTCCTGTCCAACGGCCCGGGCGACCCGGAGCCTTGCGATTACGCCATCACCGCCATCAAACAGTTCCTGGAAACCGACATTCCGGTGTTCGGCATCTGCCTCGGCCACCAGCTGCTGGCGCTGGCCAGCGGTGCGAAAACCGTGAAGATGAAGCTGGGTCACCACGGCGGTAACCATCCGGTGAAAGATCTGGATAACGACTGCGTGATGATCACCGCACAGAACCACGGTTTTGCGGTGGACGAAAATAACCTGCCGGCCGAACTGCGCGTCACGCACAAATCGCTGTTTGACCACACGGTGCAGGGCATTCACCGCACCGATAAAGCGGCGTTCAGCTTCCAGGGCCACCCGGAAGCCAGCCCGGGCCCGCACGACGCTGCGCCGCTGTTCGACCACTTTATCGAACTGATCGAGACTTACCGTTCTAACGCCAAATAATCAAGAACATGTTTAGTCTCGTCGCGAGCGAAGGTCAGGCAAGGAAAAAATAGGCGAAAAAGCAGCGTTTACACTCAGTAAATGAGCATTTTGAGCCGGTTTTGACGAAGCATCACCGAGAGCAGCAGAGAGTAAACGGGTTCGAGGAGCGAAAAAATGCCAAAACGTACTGATATAAAAAGCATCCTGATCCTCGGCGCTGGCCCGATCGTTATCGGCCAGGCGTGTGAGTTCGACTACTCGGGTGCCCAGGCTTGTAAAGCGCTGCGTGAAGAGGGTTACCGCGTCATTCTGGTCAACTCCAACCCGGCCACCATCATGACCGACCCGGAAATGGCCGATGCGACCTACATCGAGCCGATCCACTGGGAAGTGGTGCGCAAGATCATCGAAAAAGAGCGCCCGGATGCGGTCTTGCCGACCATGGGCGGCCAGACCGCGCTGAACTGTGCGCTGGAGCTGGAACGTCAGGGCGTGCTGGCCGAGTTCGGCGTGACCATGATTGGCGCCACGGCCGACGCTATCGATAAAGCCGAAGACCGCCGCCGTTTCGACGTGGCGATGAAGAAAATCGGCCTGGATACCGCGCGTTCCGGCATCGCGCATAATATGGAAGAAGCGCTGGCGGTTGCCGCTGACGTTGGCTTCCCGTGCATCATCCGCCCTTCCTTTACCATGGGCGGCACCGGTGGCGGCATCGCTTACAACCGCGAAGAGTTCGAAGAGATCTGCGAGCGCGGCCTGGATCTGTCGCCGACCAAAGAGCTGTTGATCGACGAATCGCTGATCGGCTGGAAAGAGTACGAGATGGAGGTGGTGCGCGATAAGAACGATAACTGCATCATCGTCTGCTCTATCGAAAACTTCGATGCCATGGGCATCCATACCGGTGACTCCATCACCGTGGCGCCGGCGCAAACGCTGACCGACAAAGAATACCAAATCATGCGTAACGCCTCGATGGCGGTGCTGCGTGAAATCGGCGTGGAAACCGGCGGTTCCAACGTGCAGTTCTCGGTCAACCCGAAAAACGGTCGCCTGATCGTCATCGAAATGAACCCGCGCGTGTCCCGTTCTTCGGCGCTGGCGTCAAAAGCCACCGGCTTCCCGATTGCCAAAATCGCCGCCAAGCTGGCGGTGGGTTACACCCTCGACGAACTGATGAACGACATCACCGGCGGCCGCACTCCGGCGTCGTTTGAGCCGTCCATCGACTACGTGGTCACCAAAATTCCTCGCTTTAACTTCGAGAAATTTGCCGGCGCTAACGACCGCCTGACCACTCAAATGAAATCCGTCGGCGAAGTGATGGCGATTGGCCGTACTCAGCAAGAGTCGCTGCAGAAAGCGCTGCGTGGTCTGGAAGTGGGCGCCACCGGCTTCGACCCGAAAGTGAGCCTGGACGATCCGGAAGCGCTGACCAAAATCCGTCGCGAACTGAAAGATGCCGGTTGCGACCGTATCTGGTACATCGCGGACGCGTTCCGTGCCGGTATGTCGGTAGACGGCGTGTTTAACCTGACCAACGTTGACCGCTGGTTCCTGGTGCAGATTGAAGAGCTGGTGCGTCTGGAAGAGCAGGTTGCCGAATCCGGCATCAACGGCCTGAGCCACGAGTTCCTGCGTACCCTGAAGCGTAAAGGCTTCGCCGATGCGCGCCTGGCTACGCTGGCCGGCGTAGCAGAGAGCGAAATCCGCAAGCTGCGCCACGGTTATGGCCTGCACCCGGTTTACAAGCGTGTGGATACCTGCGCGGCGGAATTCGCCACCGACACCGCTTACATGTACTCCACGTATGAAGAAGAGTGCGAGTCCAACCCGACCAACGACCGTCCGAAAGTGATGGTGCTGGGCGGCGGTCCTAACCGTATCGGCCAGGGCATCGAGTTCGACTACTGCTGCGTGCACGCCTCGCTGGCGCTGCGCGAAGACGGTTACGAAACCATTATGGTCAACTGTAACCCGGAGACCGTCTCCACCGACTACGACACCTCTGACCGCCTGTATTTCGAGCCGGTGACGCTGGAAGACGTGCTGGAAATCGTGCGCATCGAGAAGCCGAAAGGCGTGATCGTGCAGTACGGCGGCCAGACTCCGCTGAAGCTGGCGCGTGAGCTGGAAGCCGCTGGCGTGCCGATTATCGGCACCAGCCCGGATGCGATTGACCGTGCCGAAGACCGTGAGCGTTTCCAGCAGGCGGTACATCGTCTGGGCCTGAAACAGCCGGCCAACGCCACCGTTGCCACCATCGAACAGGCGGTAGAGAAAGCGTCCGGCATCGGTTACCCGCTGGTGGTGCGTCCTTCCTACGTGCTGGGCGGCCGTGCGATGGAGATCGTCTACGACGAAATCGACCTGCGCCGTTACTTCCAGAACGCCGTCAGCGTATCCAACGACGCACCGGTGCTGCTGGACCGCTTCCTGGATGACGCGGTAGAAGTGGATGTCGATGCCATTTGCGACGGTGAGCGCGTGCTGATTGGCGGCATCATGGAGCATATCGAACAGGCGGGCGTGCACTCCGGTGACTCCGCCTGCTCACTGCCGGCCTACACCCTGAGCAAAGACATTCAGGACGTGATGCGCCAACAGGTTGAGAAACTGGCGTTCGAACTGCAGGTGCGCGGTCTGATGAACGTACAGTTCGCGGTGAAGAACAACGAAGTCTACCTGATTGAAGTCAACCCGCGTGCCGCACGTACCGTGCCGTTCGTTTCCAAAGCCACCGGCGTGCCGCTGGCCAAGGTAGCCGCACGGGTCATGGCGGGCAAGACGCTGGCCGAGCAGGGCGTGACGGAAGAAGTTATCCCGCCTTACTATTCAGTGAAAGAAGTGGTGCTGCCGTTCAACAAGTTCCCTGGCGTCGACCCGATTCTGGGGCCGGAAATGCGTTCTACCGGGGAAGTGATGGGCGTGGGCCGCACCTTCGCGGAGGCCTTCTCCAAGGCGATGCTCGGCAGCCAGTCAGGCATGAAGAAACAAGGCCGTGCGCTGCTGTCGGTGCGTGAAGGCGATAAGGCCCGCGTGGTGGATCTGGCGGCAAGCCTGCTGAAACAGGGCTTCGAGCTGGACGCGACCCACGGCACTGCGGTGGTGTTGGGCGAGGCGGGCATTAACCCGCGCCTGGTCAACAAGGTGCATGAAGGCCGTCCGCACATTCAAGACCGTATCAAGAATGGCGAGTACACCTATATCGTAAACACCACGGCGGGTCGTCAGGCGATTGAAGATTCCAAGCTGATTCGCCGCAGCGCGCTGCAGTACAAGGTGCATTACGACACCACCCTGAACGGCGGCTTTGCCACCGCGATGGCGCTGAAAGCGGATCCGACCGAGCAGGTTACCTCGGTGCAGGAGCTGCACGCTCGTATCACCAAGTAATTCAGTGATGCCGTAATGCCTGAGGGCGCTGCACATGCAGCGCCCTTATTTTTTTATCTTGTTCAGCAAATTTGTTGCCTTGAATTAGAAATTTCCGCTATCAATCATTCACCAAACTGTCACTCTGTGTGATTGGTATATGCTTGAAGCATTGGCAAGGAATGAAGGAACGACAACCCCCCATGATTCTGATTATTTACGCTCACCCGTATCCCCGGCATTCGCATGCCAATCACCGTCTGCTGCAGGCGGTAAAAGACATTCCTGACGTGGAAGTACGCTCGCTCTATGAGCTGTATCCTGACTTCAACATCGATATCAACGCCGAGCAGAGTGCGCTGGCGCGCGCCGACATGGTGGTGTTTCAACATCCCATGCAGTGGTACAGCCTGCCGCCGCTGCTGAAACTGTGGATCGACAAGGTGCTGGAGCACGGCTGGGCCTATGGCCATGACGGCGATGCGTTGGTGGGCAAAGATTGTCTGTGGGCGGTGACCAGCGGCGGGGACGAGCATCATTTCGAACTGGGCGATTACCCAAATTTTGCCGCGCTGGGGCAGCCGCTGCAGGCGACCGCACTCTACTGCGGCATGAACTGGCAACCCTACTTTGCCGTGCATAATACCTTTACCTGCAACGAACCGGCGCTGATTGCCGCCGGCGAGGCCTACCGCCAGCGTTTGGTAGAGTATCTGATGGAACACAGTGAGCCTGCGGATCAGGGAGTCGGCCATGGATAATCACAACATGATGATTGAGGGGCTGATCTATCTCGGATCGGCCGCGCTGTTCGTGCCGATTGCGGTGCGTCTCGGGCTGGGCTCGGTGCTCGGCTACCTGATCGCCGGCTGCATTATCGGCCCCTGGGGGCTGAAGCTGGTTTCCGACGCAGAGTCTATTCTGACCTTCGCCGAGATTGGCGTGGTGCTGATGCTGTTTATCATCGGGCTGGAGCTGGATCCTAAAAGGTTGTGGACGCTGCGCGCCTCGGTGTTTGGCGGTGGCAGTATCCAGATGGTGGGGTGTGGGCTGGCGCTGAGCGCGTTTTGTTATTTCCTCGGGCTGGACTGGAAGGTGGCGCTGCTGATTGGCCTGACGCTGGCGCTGTCTTCGACCGCCATCGCCATGCAGGCGATGAGCGAGCGTAACCTGACGCCGGCGCCGATTGGCCGCAGCTCGTTCGCGGCGCTGTTGTTCCAGGATATCGCGGCGATCCCGCTGGTGGCGATGATCCCTCTGTTGGCCAGCAGCGGCGCCACCACCACCCTGGGCGCGTTCGCGCTGTCGGCGGCGAAGGTGGTGGGCGCGCTGGCGATCGTGGTGCTGCTCGGCCGCTATGTCACCCGCCCGTTGCTGCACTTTGTCGCCCGGTCCGGCATGCGTGAAGTGTTCAGCGCCGTGGCGCTGTTCCTGGTATTCGGTTTTGGCATCCTGCTGGAAATGGCCGGGCTGTCGATGGCGATGGGCGCGTTCCTTGCCGGGGTGCTGCTGGCGAGTTCGGAATATCGTCATGCGCTGGAAAGCGACATTCAACCCTTCAAGGGCTTATTGCTGGGGCTGTTCTTTATCGGTGTCGGCATGTCGATCGACTTCGGTACTCTGTTCCACCATCCGTTGCTGATCGCTTCGCTGTTATTGGGTTTCATGTTGATCAAGGCGGCGTTGCTGTGGCTGATTGGGCCGTGGCTGGGCGTGCCGAAACGCCAGCGCGGCATGTTTGCCATTTTGCTGGGGCAGGGCAGTGAGTTTGCCTTCGTGATCTTCGGCGCCGCGCAGCTGGCCGGCGTGTTGCCGGCGGACTGGGCTAAATCGCTGACGCTGGCGGTCGCTCTGTCGATGGCGGCGACGCCGCTGTTACTGGTGGTGGCCGCAAGGCTGGAGAAAAATGCGCCGAAGGACGAACGTCCGGCGGATGTGATTGATGAAGAAAACGCCAGCGTGATCATCGCCGGTTTCGGCCGTTTCGGCCAGATTGCCGGCCGTTTGCTGTTGGCCAACGGCGTCCACACCGTGGTATTGGATCACGATCCTGACCACATAGAAACGCTGCGAAAATTCGGCACCAAAGTGTTTTACGGCGACGCCACCCGCGCCGATCTGCTGGAGGCGGCGGGCGCGGCACATGCCAAGGTGCTGATTAACGCCATCGACGACGTGGAAGCCAACCTGCAACTGACCGAATTGGCCAAGCGACACTTCCCGCACCTGAAAATCGTGGCGCGCGCGCGCGATGTCGATCACTGGTATCAACTGCGGCAGTTAGGGGTGGAAAGCCCGGAACGCGAAACCTTCGAAAGTTCGCTGCGCATTGGCCGAGAGGCGCTGGAGCTGCTGGGGTTGGACGCCTACGAGGCGCGGGAGAAAGCGGATACTTTCCGGCGTTACAACCTGCAGATGCTGGAAGCGATGATGGAAAATTACGAGGATACGGAATTCCGTATTGCCACCTTGCAACGGGCGAAAGAAATGCTCAGCAATGCCATTCAGCAGGATCAAAACCGGTTGGCTCAGGTACCGCAAACCGGCTGGCGCGGCAGTATCGACGGCAAGGCACCGGAAGACGAGGTGGTGGAAGCCAAGGGATAATCACAATGATATTGTTTACCCAAAATACGTGGTGCTGCGGCTAGGCGGCAAGTACGTGAATCCCCGGGAGCTTGGTGAGCCAAGTGACCGGGGTAAATGTACGCCGCCAACAACGCGGCAGCGACAGGTATGAAGGGTAAATTAGCTTAGCGCGACCTTGATGCCCAGCGCGATCAACATGCCGCCCAGCAGCTTGTCGACCACCTTCTGCGTTTTTTCCAACCCGCGACGCACCGGTCCGCTCTGGAACAAGAACACCAATACTGGCCACCAGACGGCGGACAGGCCCAGGATAATCCCCGCATACCACAGTTTTTCGCCCAGCCCGGAGTCGATCTGCAGCACCTGCGTGAAGACCGCCAGGAAGAACAACGTGGCTTTGGGGTTGAGCAGATTGCACAGATAACCCTGCACAAAAGCGCTTTTCAGGCTCACTTGCTGCTGCGGCAGGTTACCGACGTTCATCTTGCCGCCCCCACGCGACAGCAGCGCCTGAATGCCCACCCAGATCAGGTAGACCGCGCCGGCATATTTCAGCACGTTGAACAGCCACGGCGTAGTGGTGATCACCACCGCCAACCCGGCAACGCAGTAAGACATGTGGGTCGCGACGCCACAGATCACCCCGAAGGCGGTCATCATGGCAGCGGGCCGCGGATAGCGAGCGGCATTCTTGATCACCAGGAAAAAGTCCGGGCCGGGCGACAGCATGCCCAGGGCGGCAATGCCGGCGACGAACAGCGAAGTTTCAAGCATGGTTTGAGTCTCTGCACAAAAGGCGTAATTGCACCGATAATAACGCCGCTTCTCCTGATTAGCATCAACCCATTGGGATCCCGTTAGGCAATATGATGAACTTTTATTCAGGGCGCACCATGGGACACTATGAATCAAACCACAACGATAGAAATGCCGGAGCCGCACCGGCAACAACGTGAAATCACTCGCCTGTGCATTCAATGCGCTTTGCTGTTGTTGCAGCACGGCGCCGAAAGCATGGTGGTGGAACAGTTATCGACCCGGCTGGGCATAGCGCTGGGCATGGACAGCGTGGAAAGCTCCATTTCGGCCAATGCGGTGGTGTTGACCACCATCAGTCATGGCGAATGCCTGACCACCACGCGCAAAAATATCGATCGCGGCATCAATATGCAGATGGTGACCGAGGTGCAGCATATCGTCATTCTGGCGGAGCATCGGTTGGCGGATGCGCACGATGTCGCCAGGCGCTTTGCGAAAATTCGCCCACTGCGCTATCCGCGCTGGCTGGTGGTACTGATGGTGGCGCTGTCGTGCGGCTGTTTCAGCATGCTGAACGGCGGCGACAACAAGGCGTTTGCCGTGACCTTTATCGCCAGCGGCCTGGCGATGTGGGTGCGCCAGATGCTCACAGCCCGCCATATGAATCCACTGATAAACTTTTGTCTCACGGCGTTTGTCGCCACCTCGGTTTCCGGCTTGTTATTGCGGTTACCGACGTTCAGCGAAACCTCCACCGTGGCGATGGCCGCCAGCGTGCTGTTGTTGGTGCCGGGATTCCCGTTGATTAACGCGGTGGCGGATATGTTCAAAGGCCACGTCAATACCGGATTGGCGCGTTGGGCGATGGCCAGCCTGCTGACGCTGGCTACCTGTATCGGCGTGGTGATGGCGATGTCGCTGTGGGATTTGCGGGGGTGGTCATGAGTCTGTTGTGGGCTTTGCTGCAAGAGATGCTGCTGGCGGCGGTGCCGGCGCTGGGTTTCGCTATGCTGTTCAACGTGCCGCTGCGCGCGCTGCGCTACTGCGCTCTGCTCGGCGCGGCAGGCCGGGGCTCGCGCATGCTGATGATCCATGCGGGCATGAACATCGAATGGGCGTCTTTTCTGGCGGCGATTTTAATCGGCATGATCGGTATTTACTGGTCGCGTTGGTTGTTGGCGCACCCGAAAGTGTTTACCGTGGCGGCGGTGATCCCGATGTTCCCGGGCATCTCCGCTTATACCGCGATGATCACCGTGGTGGAGATTTCGCACCTGGGTTACAGCGAGGCGCTGATGGCTACCATGATGACCCATTTTCTCAAGGCGTGTTTTATCGTTGGCGCGTTATCGATAGGGCTGTCATTGCCGGGGTTGTGGCTGTATAGAAAACGTCCTGGGGTATAAAATCCGAGGGTCGTAAACGCGGGTTATTAGATATGCTGATAAGAGCTATCTTATATATTCATCTTGCTTGATTAGCCTATCGACGGCAGATAGGCCTTTACGTATAGTGTGAGCAATTTTGCTGCCTACACAGGGTTTAACAATGATTATCAGCCTGATCGCTGCCTTGGCGGCGGATCGCGTTATTGGCATGGAAAACGCCATGCCGTGGCACCTGCCGGCGGACTTAGCGTGGTTTAAACGTAACACGCTGAATAAACCGGTTATTATGGGCCGTAAAACGTTCGAGTCCATTGGTCGTCCGCTGCCGGGCCGCCATAACATCGTTTTAAGCAGCCGTCCCGGCAGTGAAACCGGGGTGACCTGGGCCACGTCTCTGGACGAAGCGCTGGCTGCGGCCGGTGATGTCGAAGAAGTGATGGTCATGGGCGGTGGGCATATCTACACCCAGTTCCTGGCCCGTGCTGACCGCATGTATCTGACGCATATCGACGCCGAAGTCGGCGGCGACACCCATTTCCCGGACTATGAGCCGGACGAGTGGGAAACTTCGTTCAGCGAATTCCATGACGCTGACGAACTGAACTCTCACAGCTACTGCTTTGAGATTTTAGAGCGCCGTTGATTTTCGGGCGTTAGTCACCTCCTCCCAAAGGGCACAAGAGATTGTGCCCTTTGTCGTTTTCGCACCCTTTGGTCGTAACATTTCCGTCACACTTCCTGATTAGTATGAAGCTCAACTTCGAGCGCCCGGCAACTCTGGTGAATCTTGATCGCGGCGCCATTAAAAAAGGAAATGAGACCATGACGAGCAAAATTGAGCAATTAGACGCCGACCGCCTGACCGATCCCACCCGTCGTAAACTGCTGCTCGGCAGCGCGGGCGCCGTGGGCCTGGCGGGTTTCCTTGGCGGCGGCATCTGGACGGTTTCCGCCGAGGCGCTGGCCGAGGATTTGCCACCGAACAAACTGCTGGGCTTTAAAGGCATTGCGGCCTCCACTGCGGATGAGGTGGTGATCGCGCCGGGGTATCGCGCCGAGGTGCTGATCTCCTGGGGGGAGCCGTTGGTGGAGGGCGCCGCCGCGTTTGACCCCCAGGGCAACAACAGCGCTGCCGATCAGGAAAAACAGTTTGGCGACAACAATGACGGCATGAGCTTCTTCCCGATTGATGACAATCACGGCGTGATGGCCATCAACAACGAATACGTTAACGAGCAATATCTGTTCGCCCACGGCGGCAGCAAGGCCACCAGCCTGGAGGACGTACGTAAATCCCAGGCGGCGCACGGCGTTTCCATCGTGGCGGTGAAGCGCGCCGGGGATAGCCAACGCTGGGAGGTGGAGCGCCCTTCGCGCTATAACCGCCGTATCACCGCCAACACCGAGATGCAGTTCAGCGGCCCGGCCGCCGGTCATCCGCTGCTGCAAACCGCGGCCGATCCCAGCGGACGCAAGGTGCTGGGCACTTTCGGCAACTGCGCCAACGGCAAAACTCCCTGGGGCACCTATCTGACCTGCGAAGAGAATTTCGATACCTATTTCGGTACCCACCAGGCCGATTACAAGACCACGGCGGAACAGAAGCGCTATACGCTGAAGGTCAGCGAACCCGAGCGCAACTGGCCGGACTATGACGAGCGTTTTGACGTGGCGAAGAACCCGAACGAATTCAACCGCCACGGTTGGATCGTCGAAATCGACCCGATGAACCCCACGTCAACGCCAATCAAACACACTGCGCTGGGCCGCTTCAAGCATGAAAATGCCGCAGTGACCGTTGCCAAAGACGGGCGTCTGGTGGTGTACATGGGCGACGACGAGCGTGGCGAGCATATCTATAAGTATGTCTCCAGGGGCCTGGTCGATATCGCCAATCCGGCCAATAACCGCAGCCTGCTCGATGAAGGCACACTGTATGTGGCGCAGTTTGACGGTGACGCTGCCGGTACGCCGCTGAAGGGGACGGGGCGCTGGATTGCGCTGGAGTTCGGCAAAAACGGCCTGACGCCGGAAAACGGCTTCCGCGATGAGGCGGAGGTGTTGATCTTCGCGCGCAAGGCCGCGGCGCAGGTGGGGGCGACCAAAATGGATCGCCCTGAATGGATCGCCGTGAACCCTCATGACGGGCGCGCTTATTGCACGCTGACCAATAACAGCAAGCGTGGCGAGGAAGGGATGCCGCTGAACGCCGCCAATCCGCGACCGAACAACGTTTACGGCCAGATTATCCGCTGGGATGAGGGCGGCGACGCCACCGCCACCTCTTTTACCTGGGATATTTATGCGCTGTGCGGCAACCCGATCGCGCACCCGGAAGGGGTCAATCGCGGTTCGCCGAATATCACTGCGGATAACACCTTCAACAGCCCGGACGGGCTGGGTTTTGATAAGACGGGGCGCCTGTGGATCCTCACCGACGGCAAGTACAGCAACAAGGGCGATTATGCCGGGCAGGGAAATAACCAAATGCTGGTGGGGGACCCGCTGAGCGGTGAAATCCGCCGCTTTATGGTTGGGCCGAAATCGTGCGAGCTGACCGGCATCACCTTCACGCCGGATTACAAGACGATGTTCGTCAACGTGCAGCACCCAGGGGAAGAAGGCGATTCTCATTTCCCGAACAACAGCCCGCGTCCGCGTTCGTCAGTATTGATGATTACGCGTGAGGATGGCGGGGTGATTGGCGCTTAAGCTTAAAAGCAGAAAAGGCCGGGGCAGCGTCGAACTGCCCCGGTTTTATTATGACGCTGCCAGCGTATTCGCGCCGTCGAGTATGTCGCGGCGGTTCGAAGGTTGAGTGAAGTACTGCTGGTCTTCCCAGCGCAACATGGTCAGATCGCCTCCCCAACAACAGCCGGTATCGAGGCCCACGATGCCCTCTGGCGTGCCTTTACCTTCCAGCGATGCCCAATGACCAAAAATAATGGTGTATTCAGGATCCACTAAACGCGGCAATTCAAACCAGGGTTTCAGCGGCGCAGGGGCAGTGCCCGGCGCATCTTTACAGATCATGTCGAGCTGGCCGTTCGGGAAACAGTAACGCATGCGCGTCAGCGCATTGGTGCTGAAACGCAGGCGCGCCAACCCACTCAGTTCCGGGATCCAATTGTTCGGCATATCGCCGTACATGGCATCCAGGAACAACGGATAGCTGTCGCTGCTCAGTACCGCTTCTACTTCGCGGGCGCACACCTGGGCGGTTTCGATGTCCCACTGTGGCGTGATGCCGGCATGCGCCATCACCAGTTTAAGCTCTTCATCCACCTGCAGCACCGGTTGGCGGCGCAGCCAGTTGATCAGCTCATCGGCGTCCGGGGCTTCCAGCAGTGGGGTGATGCGGTCTTTGGGTTTGTTGCGGCTAATGCCGGCATAGACGGCCAGCAAATGCAGATCGTGGTTGCCCAACACCATGCGCACTGCAGGGCCGAGCGAACGCACGTAGCGCAATACGTCCAGAGAACCGGGGCCACGGGCGACCAGATCGCCGGTCAGCCACAGCCGATCGTTTTGCGGATCGAAGGCAGCCTGAGCCAATAGCGACTGCAGTTCATCAAAACAGCCATGAACGTCGCCGATAAGATATGTCGACATAGTTAGTGAATCAGCGTTGGGATAGCTAAGCGGAACACGGGAATAGCGGTGCGGAACGGTTGACCCTGATGATCAACCATTTCGTAATGGCCTTCCATGGTGCCCAGCGGCGTTTCAAGGATCGCGCCGCTGGTATATTGGAATTCGCCGCCGGGCTGGATGAGCGGCTGTTCGCCGACCACGCCTTCGCCCTGAACTTCGGTTTGGCGGCCATTGGCGTTGGTGATTAGCCAATAACGACCCAGCAGCTGCACGTTGAAACGCCCCAGGTTGCGGATGGTGATGGTATAAGCGAAGACGTAACGTTCTTCTTCAGGTATCGACTGTGATTCCACGTAGATACTTTGTACCTGAATACATACACGGGGCGAATCAATCATAACCACTACTCCTTATTGCTGCGGCGCGGGGTTGGCTGAAAGCCAGTTAGCCAGCTTACAGTATTGCGCCACAGAAATATTCTCTGCTCTTAACGCCGGATCGACACCCAATTCCGTCAACTGCTCTGGGGTGAACAGATCGCCCAGGCTGTTGCGAACGGTTTTCCGGCGTTGGTTGAATGCCTGAGTTGCAATGCGGCTCAGCATACGCACGTCGCCCACCGGGTTCGGGTTCACCTGGTGCGGCACCAGACGTACCACGGCGGAGTCCACTTTCGGCGCCGGCGTGAACGAGGTTGGTGGCACTTCCAGCACCGGGATCACGTTGCAGTAGTACTGCGCCATCACGGTCAAACGCCCGTAGGCTTTGCTGTTCGGGCCGGCAACCAGGCGGTTGACTACCTCTTTTTGCAACATAAAGTGCATGTCGCGAATGGCCTGAGTATAGCTGAAAAGGTGGAACATCAGCGGCGTCGAAATGTTATACGGCAGGTTGCCAAACACGCGCAGCGGTTGGCCGGCCTGCTCGGCCATTTCGGCGAAATTCACCGTCATGGCATCTTGCTGGTGAATGGTCAGTTTGTCTTTCAGCTGCGGGTGGTTTGCCAGGCGGGCCGCCAGATCGCGGTCCAGCTCAATCACCGTCATGCGGTCCATGCGTGCGCCGACCGGCTCGGTCAGTGCGCCCAGGCCGGGGCCGATCTCAACCACCGCTTCGCCCGGCTGCGGGTGAATGGCGGAGACGATGCTATCGATGACAAACTGATCGGTTAAAAAGTTTTGTCCAAAGCGTTTGCGGGCAAAGTGCCCTTGGTGGACTCTGTTATTCATTACAATTAATTATCATTTTAATGGCGAGATTCAAGGCCGTTTTGAAACTGCCCGCATCGGCGGTGCCGGTGCCGGCCAGTTCCAGAGCGGTACCGTGGTCGACCGAGGTACGAATAAAAGGCAAACCGAGGGTGATATTTACCGCCCGGCCGAACCCTTGGTATTTTAGCACCGGCAGACCCTGATCGTGATACATCGCCAGCACCGCATCGGCATGTTGCAGATACTTGGGCTGGAACAGGGTGTCCGCCGGCAGCGGGCCGATAAGAACGATGCCTTCCTCGCGCAACGCATCGAGCGCCGGGATGATGGTATCGATCTCTTCGCGCCCCATATGGCCGCCTTCCCCCGCGTGCGGGTTCAATCCGCAGACATAAATCTGCGGCTGGGCGATGCCAAATTTGGTTTTCAAATCGTGGTCGAGGATGCGAATGACTTCGAACAGGCTTTGACGAGTGATGGCGCCAGGCACCGCCAACAACGGCAGGTGAGTGGTCGCCAGCGCCACGCGCAGTTCTTCGGTTGCCAGCATCATCACTACGCGATCGCAACCGCTGCGATCGGCAAAGAATTCGGTATGGCCGATAAAGGGCACGCCGGCGTCGTTGATCACGCCTTTGTTCACCGGGCCGGTGATCAGCGCGGCGAACTCACCGTTCAGGCAACCGTCGCAGGCGCGTGCCAGGGTTTCCACCACGTAGGCGCTGTTGCCCACGTTCAGCTCGCCCGCCACCACCGCATGAGCGGTAGCGACCGGCAGCACCGTCAGGGTCCCTGCGCGCTGCGGCTGGGCGGGTTGGCCCGCCTGATAGTCGCGAAGCTGCAACGGCAGGTTCAACTGCCGGGCGCGCTCAAGCAACAAGGCCGGATCCGCGCACACCACCAGCTCAACAGGCCAATCCTGTTGCGCCAGCGCTGCCACTAAATCCGGCCCAACCCCGGCGGGTTCGCCGGGGGTGATGACTATGCGATTATTGTTGTGCATTACCGTCAAGGATCTTCACGTAAGCCTGAGCACGTTGTTCCTGCATCCAGGTCTGCGCTTCTTCAGCAAACTTGCGGTTGAACAGCATGCGGTAAGCGCGATCTTTCTGCGCAGCGTCGGTTTTGTCCACCTGACGCGTATCCAGCAACTGAATCAGGTGCCAGCCGAAGGACGAGTGAACCGGTTGGCTGACTTCGCCTTTGCTCAGTTTCATCAACGCATCGCGGAAGGCCGGATCGTAAATGTCCGGAGAAGCCCAGCCCAGATCGCCGCCCTGCAGTGCAGAACCCGGATCCTGAGAAAGCTGTTTGGCTTCGTCGGCAAACTTGGCGGTGCCGCTCTTGATCGCTTCGGCTACCGCCAGCAATTTGGCGCGCGCCTGATCGTCGGTCAGTACCACGGAAGGCTTCAGCAGGATATGGCGTGCATGAACCTCGGTCACGGATACGGACTGGTTGGCACCGCGGATATCATTCACTTTCAGAATGTGGAAACCGACGCCGGAGCGGATTGGGCCGACCACGTCGCCTTTTTTGGCGTTAACCAGTCTTTCGGCAAACAGGGTAGGGATTTCCTGCAGCTTGCCCCAGCCCATGTTGCCGCCTTTCAGCGCCTGGGAGTCGGCAGAATAGGAGATCGCCAGCTTGCCGAAATCGGCGCCGCCGTTGATTTCACCCATCAGCTTTTTGGCCATGGCTTCCGCTTCGTCAACCTGCTGCTGCGACGGGTTTTCCGGCAGCGGGATCAGGATGTGGCTGATGTTCATCTCGGTATCGCTGCCGTTCTGGGCGCCAACCTGTTTTGCCAGCGCGTCCACTTCCTGAGGCAGAATAGTGACGCGACGGCGCACTTCGTTGTTGCGCACTTCAGAAATCAGCATTTCCTTGCGGATCTGGGAACGATAGGTGTTGTAGTTCAACCCTTCGTACGCCAGGCGGCTGCGCATCTGATCGATGCTCATTTTGTTCTGTGCGGCGATATTGCCGATGGCTTTGTCCAGATCGGCATCGGAAACGGCGATCCCCATTTTCTTGGCCATCTGCAGCTGGATGTTATCCATGATCAGACGTTCGAGGATCTGGTGACGCAGCGTATTGTCATCCGGCAATTGCTGGCCGGCCTGTTGTGCGTTGAGCTTCACCGATTGCAACAGACTGCTGACGTCGCTCTCCAGCACTACGCCGTTATCCACGACGGCGGCGACTTTATCCACTTCTTGGGGTGCTGCGAACGCGGTATTGGCGCAAACCACCAATCCGAGAATAAGCGTTCTCCAGTTCTTCATACATTTCCCATTCTGTAATCCGCAAATGCGGGTGAAAGTTCTCGTTTTCAAAAGTGCTATACCCTATAGCTTTCAAGTTGCGGCCAGGCGCCCAACTTGCTCATCTCCAGGCGCTTACTCAAGTAAGTAACCGGGGTGAGCAAGTGCAGGTAACAACGCTGCAGCTTGAAAGATGACGGGTATACAAAGCATCAAAATGCACGCTGATAAGGCAGAATGCCGGAACGCAGCATTTCCGCGGAGCCCAGGCTATGATCGCTGCTCAGGCCACGCAGTTCGATATTGAATGAAACTTTGTTGTCATAAACGCTGCTTTGGTTGCTGTTGTTCCAGTCGGTGATCTTGCGCTCATAGCCCAGAGTCACTGCCCAGCAGCAGGTGTTGTACTTCAGACCGAGCAATTGATCGGCGGACTGTTGCGCGCGGGTGTCGTAGTAATAAGCGCCTACGATTGACCAGCGATCGACAATCGGCCAACTGCCGGTTACGCCCACCTGAGAGATCCCGTCCTGATAGGCTGGAACCTGCGCGGTGTTCAGCGCCGTCTGGATATATTCCGGCGTGGCGTAGCGGTAGTTCAACTGCAGAACGCGTTCTGCATCCTTACGGTATTCCAGCACGCCGTTACCCAATGAGATGCTGGCAAGACGCGTATCGTACTGCATCCCGCCACGCAGGCCCCAATGGTCATCAATCTTCCAATAAGTATCGCCAGCCCATGCCAGGCTGCCGGTATCGTCATTGTTATCGTAACCGCTTGTCTGGTCACCGGTGCGTGAACGGCTGAAGTAGTAGATTTGACCTACGGATGCGTTAAAACGTTCAACCAGCGCATCATCATAAATTCGCGTGGTTAAACCGGTGGAAACACGGTTCTGCGAAGCGATGCGATCCAGGCCGCTGTATGTGCGGTCGCGGAACAGGCCGGAGTAGTCGGTTTGCAGCAGGGTGGTGTCGTAGGTATAGATGTTGCTCTGGTCGCGGTACGGCACGTACAGGTACTGCACGCGTGGCTCCAGGGTTTGGGTATAACCCTCCGACCAGTTCATGTTGCGGTCGAACACCATTTTGCCGTCGACCTTGAACTGCGGCAACACGCGGTTGACCGAATCCTCTAGGCCTGGCGCATCGTTGCCGGTACGGCTCTTGTAGTTGTTGGCGAAACCGTCGGGAATATCCTGCTGATAATGGGTGGCCAGCAGTTTGGTTTCGGTGTTCAGACTGGCCCAGCCGTTGGTCAACGGCAGGCTGAGCGTTGGCTCCAGGTGCAAACGGGTGGCGTCCGGGCTGTACGGGTTGACGCTGGTGAACTTGGCCGCCTGGCCGTAAATACGCAAATCGAATGGACCGAGATCGTTTTTGTAGTAATTCAGGTCCAACTGCGGTTGCACTTTATAGGATTCTGAATTGGCGCGATCGGTGTCGTCGTAGACCTGGAATTGCTTGGAGCTTAAGGTGGCATCCCAGTTGTCGATGGCGTAGCCAACGCTAAATTTCTGCGTTGCGTAGCCGTCGGTGGTCGAACCGTATTTCGAGTCCAGATCGGTAAAGTATTTGGAGTCGCTGACCTTGGTGTAGTCAACGTTGAAACGCCACACCTGATCCATGACGCCGTTGTGCCTCCAGAAGAACAACCAACGTGTGCTGTCGTCAGGGTTGTCCTTGCTGTATTCCTTGTCGTCCGGCAGCCAGTCGAACTCCATCAGGCCCAGGCCGGGTTGCACCAGATAGCGGAATTCGTTCTGCCACTGCAGGCCACGTTTGGACATATAGTGCGGCGTAATAGTGGCGTCGAAGTTTGGCGCGATGTTCCAGTAATACGGCAACATGAACTCAAAGCCATTGTTGCTGCCGTATTTTGCATTCGGGATCAGGAAGCCTGACCGGCGTTTATCGCCGACCGGCAATTGCAGGTACGGGCTGTAAAACACCGGTACGCCACCGATTTTGAAGCGGGCGTTCCAGACTTCAGCGACCTGCTCTTCGCGGTCGTGGATCACTTCGGAACCGACGACGCTCCAGCTGTTATCACCAGGCAAACAAGAGGTAAAGGTGCCGTTTTCCAGAATGGTGTAACGGTTGGCGCCGCGCATCTTCATCTTGTCGGCGTCGCCGCGCCCCTGACGGCCTACCATTTGGTAGTCGCCTTCATAGACGTCGGTATCTTTATTGTTCAGGTTTGACCAGGCTTTCGGGCCTTTCAGCTTGATCTGATTGTCGCTGTAGTGCACATCACCGGTTGCCGTCACGGTACGAACCGGCTCGGTCTGCCCCGGATTTTGCGTCTGGTTCAGCTCCACTTGCTTGGCAGTCAGCGTGCTGTTGCCTTGCTCGATATTCACGTTGCCGGTGAACAGGGCGCTTTTCGGATAGTCTGCTTTGGAGTCATCCGCATGGATGGTGACCGGCAGGCTGTTCGGATCGCCGCTGACCAGCGGTTTGTCATAAACAGGAACGCCAAGCATGCATTGCTCGGCCAGATCAGCCAGCGCATGCTGACTGTAGAGTGCCGTCCAAATCATTGTGGCCAGCAGTGTTGGGAAACTTTTTTTCATACGCGGTTTTGGTGTTCCGTCATCAGAGGCGTCATGTCCGGCAAACGGTCAGAGACTATATCACTCATCTGCGTTGCGCTAGTGTTAAATCCTGCCGTTTACTTGCGTCGTCGTTAGGCGCAAACATAAATGACAGGTATGATAATCCAAATCCTGGGAAAAATCGCCTTAACCCTTATCTAAGACACAAGGGAGCCGGCGGCTTTCGGCATGATAATTGAGGAGTATATGCAGTATTGGGGAAAACTGCTCGGGGTCATCGTTGCCATTTGGGCTGGCGCGGGATTCTGGGGTGTAGTTTTGGGGCTGATTGTCGGTCATATGATCGACACTGCGCGCAGCAATAAGCGCAGCCGGGGTTTTTTCGCCGATCAGCAAACGCGGCAAACGCTGTTTTTCCGCACCACTTTTCAGGTGATGGGTCACCTGACCAAATCAAAAGGGCGCGTTACCGAGGCGGATATTCAGATCGCCAGCCTGTTTATGGATCGTCTGCAACTGCACGGTGAAGCCCGTACGGCGGCGCAGCAGGCGTTTCGCGAAGGCAAACAGAGCCAGTTCCCGCTGAGAGAGACGCTGCAGCAGTTCCGCAGCATCTGTTTCGGCCGTTTTGACCTGATTCGGATGTTTCTGGAAATTCAAATCCAGGCGGCGTTTGCCGACGGCTCGCTGCATCCGAACGAACGTCAGGTGCTGTATGTGATCGCTGAAGAACTGGGCATTTCACGTGCGCAGTTCGATCAGTTCCTCAGCATGATGGAAGGCGGGCGTCAGTTTGGCGGCGGTCAGCAAGGCGGCTATCAGCAAGCGCAGCGCGGGCCAACGCTGGAAGATGCCTGCAAAGTGCTGGGCGTCAGCAGCAGTGACGACGCCACCACCATCAAGCGCGCCTACCGCAAACTGATGAGCGAACACCATCCGGACAAACTGGTGGCGAAAGGCTTGCCGCCGCAAATGATGGAAATGGCCAAGCAGAAAGCGCAGGAGATTCAGGCGGCATACGATCTGATCAAACGCGAGAAAGGCTTCAAATAACGATACCCGTCATACTTGACGCTGCCTCTTTGTTGGCCGCGCCTGCTCACCCCGGTCACATAGTTGCCTATGCTCCCGGGGATTTTCAGGCTTGCCGCCTCGATGCAACGCCAATTATTTAGGGTATAGATCAGTCATACTTGACGCTGCCTCTTTGTTGGCCGCGCCTGCTCACCCCGGTCACATAGTTGCCTATGCTCCCGGGGATTTTCAGGCTTGCCGCCTCGATGCAACGCCAATTATTTAGGGTATAGATCAGTCATACTTGACGCTGCCTCTTTGTTGGCTGCGCCTGCTCACCCCGGTCACATAGTTGCCTATGCTCCCGGGGATTTTCAGGCTTGCCGCCTTGATGCAGCTTCAATTATTTAGGGGATATCGGCGTCATACTTCGCGCCGCAGGTGTGTTGGCTGCCTGCAACTCGAATTATTTAGGGTATCCCTGGGCTATCAGAAATCCGGCTCGGCGCGGAAATGCATCGGCGTCTGGAATGCCGGATGGGTGATGCGCAGTTCCTGCGCATGCAGCTGCAATCGCGGCGCCATCGCCTTGGCCTCGGGATGCGCGTAGAACCCGTCGCCGAGGATCGGGTGGCCCAGCGCCAGCATGTGCACTCGCAACTGATGAGAGCGGCCGGTGATCGGCGTCAGTTTTACCCGTGTGCTGCCATCGGCATCGCGCGATAGCACCAGATACTCGGTTTGCGCCGCTTTGCCGGTTTCGAAACACACCTTCTGCAGCGGCCGGTTCGGCCAGTCGCAAATCAGCGGTAAATCCACCAGCCCTTCATCGTGCTCCAGATGGCCCCACACGCGGGCGATATAGGATTTCTTCGGCTCGCGCTCGCGGAACTGACGCTTGAGCTCACGCTCCGCGGCCTTGTTCAGCGCCACCACAATCACCCCGCTGGTTGCCATATCCAGGCGATGCACCGATTCGGCGGCCGGAAAATCGGCCTGAATGCGCGTCATCAGGCTGTCTTTGTTTTCCGGCGCGCGGCCGGGCACCGACAGCAGGCCGCTCGCCTTGTTGACCACGATAATGTGCTCATCCTGATACAGGATATGCATCGGGTCCTGAGGGGGATTGTAGGGTTCCATCTTGGCTCCGCCGAAAGTGACTGTACGGGGAACCGGAGTTCCCCGTGCCGCAGGTTACTGGTGAGTGACCACCACCAGACGGATAGCGTCCAGGCGCCATCCCGCTTCATTCAGGTTGACCAACACCTGTTTACGGTTGAACTCCAGCGCTTCCACTTCGTCATCACGGATGTTTGGGTTAACCGCCTTCAGTGCTTCCAGACGAGCCAGTTCGGTGCTCAGCTTGTCGTCCGCTTCCTGTTTCGCCTGTTCAATCAGCGCGCGCGCCTGGTCTTCAACCAGGCTTTCCGCCTGTTGCAGCATGGCGTGTACGTCTTGCTGCACCGCGTTGACCAACTTGCTGGAAGTATGGCGGTTGACCGCGTTCAACTGGCGGTTAAAGCTTTCGAATTCGACCTGCGCCGCCAGGTTGGTGCCTTTACGGTCCATCAGCATGCGGATTGGCGTCGGTGGCAGGAAGCGAGTCAGTTGCAGGTGTTTCGGCGCCTGCGCCTCAACCACGTACACCAGTTCGACCAGCAAGGTGCCGACCGGTAGCGCCTTGTTTTTCAACAGGGACACCGCACAGCTGCCGGTATCGCCGGACAGGATCAGATCCAGGCCGTTGCGGATGATCGGGTGTTCCCAACTGACGAACTGCGCGTCTTCACGCGACAGCGCCTGCTCGCGATCGAAGGTGACGGTGCAGCCGTCCTGCGGCAGGCCCGGGAAGTCCGGCACCAGCATGTGATCGGACGGCGTCAGCACAATCAGGTTGTCGCTGCGATCGTCCTGGTTAATGCCGACGATGTCGAACAGGTTAAGCGCAAAGCCCACCAGGTTGACGTCGTTGTCTTGATTGGCGATGGCTTCCGCCAGCTCCTGAGCTTTCTCGCCGCCGTTGGAGTGCATTTCCAGCAGGCGATCGCGGCCCTGCTCCAGCTGCGCTTTGAGGTGGTCGTGCTGCTGGCGGCAGGCGTGAATGAATTCGTCCAGCCCTTCATGTTCGGTCGGCGCAGCCAGGAAGCCGATCAACTGCTCGTAGCCGCTGTCATAAATGGTGCGGCCGGTCGGGCAGGTGTGCTCAAAGGCGTCCAACCCTTCATGGAACCAGCGTACCAGCACCGCCTGGGCGGTGTTTTCCAGGTACGGCACCATGATTTCAATTTCATGCATCTGGCCGATACGGTCCAGACGGCCGATACGCTGCTCCAGCAGATCCGGGTTGAACGGCAGGTCGAACATCACCAGGTGGCTGGCGAACTGGAAGTTGCGGCCTTCGGAACCGATCTCCGAGCACAGCAACACCTGGGCGCCGTCTTCTTCAGAGGCGAAGTAGGCGGCGGCGCGGTCACGTTCGATAATCGACAGCCCTTCGTGGAACACCGCAGCGCGGATCGCCTCTCGCTCACGCAGCACCTGCTCCAGTTGCAACGCGGTGTCGGCCTTGGCGCAGATCACCAGCACTTTCTTATCGCGGTTGGCGACCAGGTAGTCCAGCAGCCACTCCACGCGCGGATCGAAGTTCCACCAGGTGGCGTTCTCGCCTTCGAACTCCTGATAGATTTGCTCCGGGTACAGCATGTCGCGCGCGCGCGCCTCAACGGTTTTCTTCGCCCCCATGATGCCGGACACTTTGATCGCGGTCTGGTATTGGGTCGGCAGCTGCAGCTTGATCTGATGCAGATTGCGGTGCGGGAAGCCTTTCACGCCGTTGCGGGTGTTGCGGAACAGCACGCGGCTGGTGCCGTGGCGGTCCATCAGCATGGTGACCAGTTCCTGGCGCGCCTGCTCGGCGCCGTCGGCGTCGCTATTGGCGGCTTTCAGCAGCGGTTCGATGTCCTGCTCGTCGATCAGTTCGCCCAGCATGTTCAGCTTGTCTTCGGCCAGGCGCTCACCGCTCAGCAGCAGGGTAACGGCATCGGCGACCGGGCGGTATTTTTGCTGTTCGCTGACGAATTCGCGGTAATCGTGGAAACGGCTTGGATCCAGCAGGCGCAGACGGGCGAAATGGCTCTGCTGGCCAAGTTGCTCCGGGGTCGCGGTCAACAGCAGTACGCCGGGGATATGTTCCGCCAGCTGTTCGATGACCTGGTATTCGCGGCTTGGCGCGTCTTCGCTCCAGGCCAGATGGTGGGCTTCGTCGACCACCAGCAGATCCCACTGGGCGTCCGCCAGTTCTTCCAGGCGCTGTTTGTTGCGGCGCACGAAGTCCAGCGAACAGATAACCAATTGTTCGGTTTCAAACGGATTGCTGCTGTCGAGTTTGGCTTCCGAGTAACGGCTGTCGTCGAACAGCGAGAAATAGAGGTTGAAGCGGCGCATCATTTCGACCAGCCACTGATGCTGGAGCGTTTCCGGCACCACGATCAGGACGCGCTCGGCACGGCCAGCCAGCAGTTGCTGATGGATGATCATCCCGGCTTCGATGGTTTTCCCCAGACCGACTTCATCCGCCAGCAGTACGCGTGGCGCGTGGCGCTGTCCGACTTCGTAAGCGATGTGCAACTGATGGGGGATCAGGCTGGCACGCATGCCGCGCAGACCGGCGAACGGCAGGCGATACTGCTCGCTCTGGTATTTACGCGCGCGAAAACGCAGGGCGAAGCGATCCATACGGTCGATCTGGCCGGCGAACAGACGGTCCTGCGGTTTGCTGAAGGTCAGCTTGCTGTCCAGCAGCACTTCGCGCATCGCCACGCCGCTTTCCTGGGTATCCAGACGGGTGCCGATATAAGTCAGCAGGCCATTATCCTCTTTGACCTCTTCTACCTGCAGCTCCCACCCTTCGTGGTTGCTGATGGTGTCGCCCGGATTGAACATCACGCGGGTGATTGGCGAGTCACTTCTGGCATAGAGTCGGTTTTCACCGGTTGCGGGGAAAAGCAGGGTAACCATGCGCACATCCAGCGCCACGACGGTTCCCAGACCTAATTCGCTTTCCGTATCGCTGATCCAGCGTTGACCAAGTGTAAAAGGCATATATTGTCGGCTCGATTCTTTTTAAGTAAGTCTTGTTACCGGGCGGGGAGGGCCGCGGCACCTGTATCAAACGTTTGCTAATCCCGGTTTATTTTAATTTGACGGGCAATAGCTGTTCACGCCATGCGGGCGTCGCGAGACGGCATGGGCGCAGCGTGGTTCAGAATTTGGGAAGGGCGCTATGGTAATGGAAGGCGGCGCGTTCGTCACCTGCAAAACCCGATGATTTTTCTTAACCCTTCGCCAAAGCCCGCATGGCGGGCGCAATGTCAGAATAGCCCCATCTGCCCGGTGACCAGCGTGGTAAAATCGTCATGCAGAAAAGGGAGTATAGCGTCTGCCACCGGTTGCAACTGGCGGTCCAGATAATGCTGGTAATCTATCGCCGACTGCTGGGTCTCCAGGGGTTCCGGCCCGGCCACGGTCATGACGTAGCTGATCCAGCCGCCGCTCTGGTATTGCAGCGGTCGCCCCTGTTGACGATTATAGTCGTCGGCGATACGTGCTGCGCGGACGTGCGGCGGCACGTTGCGCTGATACTCGTCCAGTTTCCTGCGCAGGCGCTTGCGGTAGACCAGCCGATCGTCAAAGTCGCCGTTGAGCGTTTTGCTGACGTATTCGCGCACAAAATCCTGATACGGTTGCTGTTTGAATATGCGCTGGTACAGCAATTGCTGGAACTGCTGCGCCAGCGGCGTCCAGTCGGTACGCACCGTTTCCAGGCCTTTGTAGACCATTTCTTCGCTGCCGTCGGGTTTGACGATCAGCCCGGCATAACGTTTTTTACTGCCCTGTTCGGCGCCACGGATGGTGGGCATCAGGAAGCGCGAGTAATGGGTTTCAAACTCCAGCTCCAGCGCGTTCTCCAGCCCGAATTGTTGCTGAAGATGCTGCTGCCACCATTGGTTTACCTGCTGCACCAGCGCCCTGCCAATTTGCGTCGCCTGCTGTTCGCCGTGCGGTTGCCTGAGCCAGACGAAGGTGGAATCGGTGTCGCCGTAGATCACCTGATAGCCCTGTGCCTCGATCAGTTCACGCGTCTGGCGCATGATCTCATGGCCGCGCAGGGTGATCGACGAAGCCAACCGGGGATCGAAAAAGCGACAACCGCTCGATCCCAACACGCCGTATAGCGCGTTCATGATGATTTTCAGCGCCTGGGATAACGGCTTGTTCTGTTGGCGCTTTGCCGCCTCGCGCCCTTGCCAGATTTGTTCGACGATCGCCGGCAGGCAGTGTTTGCCGCGAGAGAAACGCGCGTGACGAAAACCGGGTACGGAATCGGCATCGTCCGGGTGCTGCATACCTTCCACCAGCCCGACCGGATCGATCAGGAAGGTACGGATGATCGACGGGTACAGGCTTTTGTAATCCAGCACCAGCACCGAATCGTACAGGCCGGGTTGGGAATCCATGACAAAGCCGCCGGGGCTGTGCTCCTCCGGCTGTTCGCCGAGATTGGGCGCCACAAAACCCAGCCGGTGCATGCGCGGCATATACAGGTTACTGAATGCGGCTACCGAACCGCCGCTGCGGTCCGCCGCCAGCCCGGTGACGGTCGCGCGCTCCAGCAAGAAGGTCAGCAGCTCGGCTTTGGCGAAAATCCGCGTCACCAACTCGCAGTCCTTCAGGTTGTAGCGCGCCAACGCCGGTTTGTCTTCGGCGAAACGCCGATCGATTTCCGCCATCCGCTGGTAGGGGTTATCGATGGATTTGCCTTCTCCCAGCAGCGCCTGCGCGACGTACTCCAGGCTGAAAGAAGGGAAGTTCCAGGTGGCGGACTTCAGCGCTTCTATACCGTCGATAATCAGCCGCCCGGCGGCAGAGGCGAAAAAGTGATTCTGCTTGAAGCCGTGTTCGCGCCATTCCAGCAGGTTG
Source organism: Serratia plymuthica (assembly GCF_018336935.1). Lineage (NCBI taxonomy): Bacteria > Pseudomonadati > Pseudomonadota > Gammaproteobacteria > Enterobacterales > Yersiniaceae > Serratia > Serratia plymuthica. The sequence goes on from NZ_CP068771.1 coordinate 497,626, forward strand.
CCGCCACGGCCCAGCCGCAGAGGGATTTGATAGCGCTCGGCGTGTTTTTGCAACACGCGTAAATCGAACTGCACCAGGTTCCAGCCGATGATGGCGTCCGGATCGTGCCGTTCCAGCCACTGATTCAGCCGTTCCAGCATCTGTGGGCGGCTGGTGCAGTATTCCAGCTCGAAATCCAGCGGTTCATTGCCGCCGTTGGCCGGCCCCAGCATGTACACCTGGCGTTGGCCGCAACCTTCCAGCGCGATTGAATACAGCTCGCCGTGGGCGGTGGTTTCAATGTCCAGCGAGACCATTTTCAGCGTCGGGCGGTAGTCCGGCGCCGGTTTCATCTGGCCGTCGAGCAGTGGGCCGCTGCCATTGGGCCGGCCGCTGAACCACACCGGCGCGGTGATAAAACGCTCCATCAGGTAGCGTTCCGGCGGGCGGATATCGGCTTCGTAGACGTTCACGCCGCCGTCTTTCAGCAGCTTTTCCAGTTTGATTAATTGACGATGTTGGCGGCAATACAGCCCCAGTACCGGGCGGTGATGGAAGTCGGTCAACGGCAGGGTTTTCAGCTCCAGTTGCCGCTCTTCGCGCAGCAACAGCTCAGCGCGCCGGCGTTGTTCGGCGGGGATAAAGGCTACGGAGGTCTGCGGCGGCAGACGAAGTTGCTGCGGCCCGTGGTCGGTCGCCAGCCAGAACTCCACCTCGGTACCTGCGGGCGTATCGCGCCAGTGGCGGGTGAGCAGGAAACCCTGTTGCGGTGACATCATATAGCCCTTCGTCTTTCAAGCTGTAGCGTTGTTGGCTGCGTGCGAAAAATAGATATACCCTAAATCATTCGAGTTGCAGGAAGGCGGCAACGCAGCAAATCCCCGGGAGCGTACACCCAGTACGTGACTGGGGTGAGCGAGGAAAGCCAACGTACCTGCAGCTTGAAGTATGACGGGTATAGTATGGGTTTTTATACAGTAATTGTCCATTGCCGGGCAGCTTTGCCAAAAACGCATACAATTCATCGGTTGACTCACCTCCGGCTGCACCGGACAATCCCACGCCCACGCGCTTTTGATAACGAGTAGAGGTATATGGAAGCCTATCTGCAGCATTTGATCACCCAGTCATTGGCTTTCACTCTGATGGTCGTCATGTTTGTCGCGTTTCTGGAATCGCTGGCGCTGGTGGGGTTGTTACTGCCCGGCACGGTAATGATGGCCAGCATCGGTGCGCTGATCGGCAGCGGCCAGGTGGATTTCTATTATGCCTGGGCGGCGGGGATCCTCGGTTGCCTGCTGGGGGATTGGATCTCGTACTTTATCGGCCGCGCCTTCAAGGGGCCGCTGCACCGCTGGTCATTTCTAAAAAAGAACAAGGCGATGCTGGACAAGACCGAGCACGCGCTGCATCAACACAGTATGGCGACCATTCTGATTGGTCGTTTTGTCGGCCCGACGCGCCCGCTGGTGCCGATGGTGGCCGGTATGCTTGACCTGCCGCCCTACAAATTCGCCCTGCCTAACATTATCGGCTGCATCACCTGGCCACCGGTCTATTTCTTCCCGGGTATTCTGGCCGGCGTGGCGATAGACATTCCCGCCAGCGCCAACAGCGCGTTATTCAAATGGTTGCTGTTTGCGGTGGTGGTGTTGATTTGGCTGGCCGCCTGGTTGAGCTGGCGTTGGTGGCGTGAGGGCAAGCGCAGCGCCGATCGGCTGAGCAACTGGCTGTCGCCGGTACGGCTGCGGATGGCCTGCGTGCTGAGTTGGATACTGGCGTTAGGCACCTTTTATTACCTGCACCAGCAGCCGCTGATGCCGGTGTATCGTCACCTGTTGTGGAAAGTCCTGGCCGGTTGATATCGCCGTCGTTTTTCACGCGGCAGCGAACAATACTGCTGCGTGAAATCGACCTGGTACTTGTCCACATTAATTACTGGAAGAACGCTTCCAACTGTTCAAACACCCGCACGTCTTCGCTGTGGCGTTTTACCTGCAGCACGTCCTCGAGTTTTTCCACCTGGCTTATCATCTGCACCAGCCGCTGATCGTCGGCGACCAATAGCCAGATCCGGCTCTGCTTGCCGTCTTTCAGCGGCAGACACAGAATACCCTCTACGTTGAAGGCGCGGCGCGCAAACAGACCGCACACGTGCGACATCACGCCGGGATGGTTGCGGACCGCCAGCTCAAGGATCACCTGTGGATTATTGTGTTGTTCTGACATGGCTTATTCTCCAATCATGTCGATGTTGGCGGCGCCCGGCGGCACCATCGGGAAGACTTTTTCATTGATATCGATCAGCGCGTGGATCAGGCACGGGCCAGGGCGTTGGATAGCCTCGGCCAGCGCGGCTTGCGGATCTTCTGCGGCGTTCAGATCGCAGGTGTCCAGCCCGAAACCGGCGGCAATCTTGATAAAATCGGTGCGTTTCGGGTAGGCGGCGGCAAAGATGCGCTGCTGATAGAACAGGGTTTGCTGCTGATGCACCAGCCCCAGCGCCTGATTGTTCATCAGGATAATCTTCACGTCCAAATCGTGCTCGACGGCGGTGGCCATTTCCTGAATGTTCATCATCAGGCTGCCGTCGCCGGAGAAGCACAGCACCTTGCGCTGCGGTTCCGCCAGCGCCGCGCCGATAGCCGCCGGCAGGCCGAAGCCCATGGTGCCCAGGCCGCCGGAGGTCAGCCACTGGCGCGGCCGGCTGAGCGGATAGGCTTGCGCCACCCACATCTGATGCTGGCCCACGTCGGTGGTGATGATGGCGCTTTCATCCACGCAGCGCGCGGCGGCCAGCACCAGCCCGTAGTGGCTCAGCGGATCTTCGGCGTTGGGCATGCTGAACGGGAACTCGCGTTTCAGGCCGTTGACGGTGTCCAGCCACTCGCTGCGCGGCTGCGCTTCAATCTGCGGCAACAACTGTTGCAGCACCTGGCCGACGTCGGCATGAATGGCAATATTCGCCTGCTTCACCTTGCCCAGTTCGGCGCGATCGATATCCACGTGGATGATGCTGGCGTTAGGGCAGAACTGTTCGGTTTTGCCAATCGCCCGATCGTCGAAGCGGGCGCCCAATACGATCAGCAGATCGGCTTCCTGCAGAATAAAGTTGGTGCTGCGGGCCGCATGCATCCCCAGCATGCCCAGCGACAGCGGATGCTGCACCGGCATGGCGCCCAGCGCCATCAGCGTCATGGTGGTCGGCAGGTTGGCGCGTTCGGCCAGCTCAATCGCTTGTTGGTAAGCGTTGGCGCAGATAATGCCGCCGCCCAGATACAGCACCGGGCGCTTGGCCTGGTTGATCATCGCCGCGGCTTGCGCCACTGCGGCGGCTTCGAAGGCCGGCGCTGCGTCAGGCACCGCGACGGGCGGCAGTTCATCCAGACCGATCACCGCCGTTTGTACGTCTTTCGGCACGTCAATCCATACCGGGCCGGGGCGGCCGGATTCGGCGATGCGGAATGCGTCGCAGATCACCTGCGGCAGTTCGCGGATGTCGCGCACCAGGTGGTTGTGCTTGGTGATGGGAATCGAGATGCCGTAGGTATCCACTTCCTGGAAGGCGTCGGTGCCAATCATTGAAGAGGGCACCTGGCCGGTGATGCACACCAGCGGGATGGAGTCGAGTTTGGCGTCGGCGATGGCGGTGACCAGGTTGGTCGCCCCCGGCCCGCTGGAGGCGATGCAGACCGCCGCCTTGCCGTTGGCGCGCGCCATGCCCTGTGCCATAAAGCCCGCGCCCTGTTCGTGGCGCGCCAGCACGTGGTGAATACGGGTGCTTTGGCTCAGCGCGTCATACAGCGGCAGTGCCGCGCCGCCGGGAATGCCGGCTACGGTGGTGATGCCCTGGCGCTCCAGCAAATGAACGATCAGTTCTGCGCCGGTGAAGCGTTGGCCTTGATGTGGCGTGCCCGAAATTGCCATGTTCCTATCCTTTCTCAGGGCCGGTTCGCTTTTCTGGGCAGGGGGCTAAAACAAGAAACCCCGCCCGGTTTGCGCCGGCGGGGTTTGGGAATCGATGCGTTGATTCGGACCCTACGGCGCATTGCCGACGACCACCACCACACGCACGACGACCATCACCGCGGCTGGTAGCGCGGTAACTAGTAGGGTCGAAGTCAGCGAGGATGCGATCACAGGGAACCTTATCATCAGTAATAAAAGTCAGGTTTTTATAAAACCACAGGCGAAAAATTCGCACAACAGGTTTATTTACTCAGCATAAAAAACGCGCCGCAGATCACGGTTTGCGCAAAATGCCCAGCACCCGCGCTTCCGGTGCGCTGCCGTCCAGCAGCGCTTGCGTGGGGCCGTCGTAATAAATCCGCCCGTCGACCACCAACAGGGTGCGCGGCGCGATGCGTGCGGCGTCATCCAGGTTGTGCGACACCATCAGCAGCGTCAGGTTGCGTTGGTCGCAAACCTCTTGCAACAGTTGCAGCATCTCGTTGCGCAGTGCGGGGTCGAGTGCCGAGAAAGGCTCGTCGAGCAGCAGGATGGGCCGCTGGCGGATCAGGCAGCGGGCCAGGGCCGCACGCTGGCGCTGGCCGCCGGAAAGCTGCGACGGCAGGCGCTGCAGATGCTCCTCCAACCCCACCTGACGGGCAATCTGCGCCAACTGTTGTTGCTGGCCCGCGTTCAGCCGCAGCCCGGGGTCAAGGCCCAATCCGATGTTCTGCTCTACCTTCAGGTGGGCGAACAGGTTGTTTTCCTGAAACAGCATCGAGACCGGCCTTTTGGCCGGCGGCGTACCGGTGTGGTCGCTGCCGTTCAGCAGCAGCTTGCCACTGGCGGCCGGCAGGAAACCGGCGATCAGGCTGAGCAGGGTGCTTTTACCCGCGCCGCTGGGGCCGAGCACCGCGACACGTTCACCCGGTTGAATACGCAGGTCAAAGCGCATCGGCAAGTGTTCATACAGGTAGGTCAGTTTTTCAAGCTCTATCATGGCGGCCCGGTAAGCGTTCGATCAGGGTAAACAGCAGGAAGCACAGCAGCAGAAGCAACAGTGCGGTGACCGCGCCGTCATTGCTGCGATAGGCGCCGATCTGCTGATAGAGGTAAAAAGGCAGGGTGCGGAACTGTTCGTTGCCAAACAGGGCAACCACGCCGAAATCGCCGATCGACAGTACGCAGGCGAAAGCCAGCGCCTGCGCCAGCGGGCGGCGCAGCGCTTTCAGTTCGATAAGCCGCAGCCGCTGCCAACCGTGCATATCCAGCGACAGGCACAGCGGATTGTAACGCTCGGCCAGGTCTCGCATCGGGTTTTCCAGCACCTTCAGGGCGTAGGGTACCGCCATCAGCGCATTGGTGAGGATCACCAACGCATAGGGCGATTGCGGCAACCCGACAGTATCGCTCAACAGAAGGAAGAAACCGGTGGCCAGCACTATCCCCGGCATCGCCAGAATCACCATGCCGCTCAGTTCAAGCGTTTGGCCCCAGCGCAGCCGCTGTTGCAGCTTCAGTTCGCGGCTGCTCCACAGCAGCATCATGGTCAACGCCACGCACAACGCGCCGGCACCGAGGGCGATACGCAGTGACGTGAACAGCGCTTGCCACAGCACCTGCTGTTGCAGGACGCTGACCATCGTCTGATTGGCGCCATCGGCAATCACCGCCAGCAGCGGGGGCAACAGCAACAGCAGGGCGGCGGCGATCAGCAGAAAATCGCCGGCGCGACGCCACAGGCTGTCTTCGGGATTGCGCCAGATATGGGCCTGGGTGTTGCCGACCGGCAGCGCCTGGCTTAGCCGCTGGCTGAGCACGACCAGGCCCAGGCAGCACGCCAGCTGGATCAGCGCCAGCAGGGCGGCGCGGCTGAGATCGTAGTCATAGCTGAGTGCCTGGTAGATCGCCAGTTCTATGGTGGTGGCCTGTGGTCCGCCGCCCAGTGACAGCACGGTGGCGAAGCTGGCGAAACACAGCATGAAGATCAGCGCGCCGCTCGGCAGGATTTGGCGGCGCAGCGCCGGCCACTCGACGAAGCGGAACTGTTGCCAGCCGTTCATGCCAAGCTGGGCCGCCAGTTGGCGCTGTTCGACCGGAATGTTTTCCAACGCCTGCAACAGCAGGCGGGCGGCCAGCGGCAGATTGAAGAACATATGCGCCAGCAGGATGCCCTGCAGACCATAGGGGGAAAAACTGTAGTTGATGCCGAGCCAGCCGCACAGCAATGCCAGCCAGCCCTGTCGGCCATACACGCTGAGCAGGCCGAACACCGCCACCAATACCGGCAGAACCAGCGTCATGGCGCACAACCGCAGCAGCAACTGCCGGCCGGGAAAGCGGCGGCGATACAGCGCGCGGGCCAGCGCTATGGCGGGCAGCACCGAGATCAGCGCGGACAACAACGCCTGCCAGAAGGTAAAGCGAACGACGTGCCACAGGTAGCTGTCCTGCCACAGGCCACGCCAATCGCTTTCCGGTGCGTGCCGCCACAGCGAGCCCATCGCCAGCGCGGCGACGGCCAGGATCAGGCCAGCGGCCAGCAGCCCCGGCCAGAGCCAGTGCGGGATCAGCGGCTGACGGCGGTTTGCCATGCCCGGATCCAGCTACCGCGTTGTTTGGCGACCTCTTCGGCGCTGTATTGCAGCGCGGTCTGGGGGATGGTCATTTGATCAAAGCCCGCCGGCAGTTGAGTCTTGATCACCGGGTACATCCAGTTACCGGTTGGAATGGTGTTCTGGAACGCCGGGGTCACCATAAATTGCATGAAGCGTTCCGCCAGCTCAGGCTGCTTGCTGGCCTTGAGCTTGCCCGCCACTTCCACCTGCAAATAATGGCCTTCGCTGAAATTGGCCGCGGCGTAGCTGTCTTTTTTCTCTTCGATCAAATGATACGCCGGGGAGGTGGTGTAGCTGAGCACCAGGTCGCCTTCGCCTTTCAGGAACAGGCCGTAGGCTTCACTCCACCCCTTGGTGACGGTGACGGTTTTCTTCGCCAGTTTCTGCCAGGCTTCCGGCGCTTTATCGCCAAACACTTTCTGCATCCACAGCAGCAGGCCCAGGCCTGGCGTGCTGGTGCGCGGATCTTCGTAGATCACCTTCCAGTTTTGGTCTCCGTCGACCAGTTCCTGCAGGCTCTTTGGTGGGTTCTTCAGCTTTTCTTTGTTGTAAACGAAGGCAAAGTAGCCGTAGTCATAAGGTACGAAGATTTTATCCTGCCAGCCGCCCGGCACGCTCAGTTTGGCGCCGTCAACGCGGCTTGGCGCGAATAAACCCGTTTGTTGCGCGGCCTGCAGCAGGTTGTTGTCCAGCCCCAGCACCACGTCGGCGGTGCTGTTTTTCCCTTCCATGCGCAAGCGGTTAAGCAGCGAAACGCCGTCTTCCAGCGCGACGAATTTCAGCTCGCAGTTGCAGTCGGCTTCGAACGCTTTTTTCACCGCCGGGCCAGGGCCCCAGTCGGCAGCGAAGGAATCATAGGTGTAGACCGTCAGCGTTGGCTTGGCAAACGCCGGTACGGCGGCGCACAGCAACAGTAATAAGGGCAGGCTTTTTTTGACCACTTTGCACTCCTGAAAGATAAGGGGGCAAAGGTATCTGAGGGCGAGGTGATTACACCGGGTCGCTATGCTCAAATCCCTCCGCCGGTATTGACCGGATCAGGTTCGACGGGTTTATCCCCTTCATACTTGAAGTTGCAGCGGTGTTGGCTTTTCTCTCTCACCCCAGTCACAGAGGAATTCTATGTTCTTGGGGATTCGCTCGGTTGCCGCCTACCTGCAACTCCAATTATTTTGGGTATATCTCAGCAATGAATCGTTTTTTGCACCCCGTTGAGACGGCGCTATTGTAGAGATTAACGGACGTCGGCGAAAGGCGCTTATGCTTCCGGCGGCGCAAACCAGGCGGATTTAAAATCAAACCAGCCAAGGGTATTCATTCGTACGCCGCGCATGCTGCGCTGACCATGCAGTTGCAGCCAGTGATGAAACAGCGGGTGTAACTGGTGACCCTTGACCAACCGTTGGCAAAAATCCGCCAGCGGCAGGGCATTGGCGCGCCACAGCGCCGCATCTGCGGCGAGATCTTCATTCATGCAGTGCTGCATCAGCGGCAGCTCATACAGGGTGGCGAACAGCGAAAACTCCAGCGGCAGGTAGAAGTTGGCGCTGCCCAGCCACAGATCGCTGACCGCTTCCCCTTTATGCCAGGCGTCGTAGCTCACCATCTGCACGTTGAGCCGCACCCCATGCAGCGCCAGCAGCGGTTCAATGGCCTGTTGAATGGCGTGGAATTCCGAATGTTCACTGTAGTAGGTCAGCGTCAACTCGGTTAGCCCGGCCGGCTTGGGTTGCTGCGCCAGCGCGCGATTGTGATGCCAGCGCGGCAGGATGCCATAGGCCGGTGACCAATAGCGTTGATAAATCGGCCCGGCGTTGCTCAGCAGCGAGATGGGATTAATCAGCTCGCACAGCCAGCCGCGAATGGCCGGATCGGCCGCCAAAGGCGAGCGTTGATCGAACAGCAGGAAATAGCAGCCTTCCTCCAGCCGGCTTTCCAGTTCGTTGTTGCCGGTGTCATCCGCCTGCAGTTGCACGCCGGAATGCACCAGCTCTTCGGTGATCTCCGGCAACACCCAGATATTCACCTCATCAATCAGTGCCCGGTAGCCGAAGTAGTCATCGAAGGCGTGGATTTTCATCTGGCTGCGGTGGTTACGCACCACGCTGTATGGCCCGGTACCCACCGGATGGCGCGAGAATTCCGGCAGGCTTTGCCACTCGCGCGGCAGGATCATGGCAGGCACGCTGCCCAGCAGCCAGGGCAACCAGTAATCGGGGCTGTGCAGGCGCACGTCAATCACGAAAGGCGTCGGGGAGGTCACGCTCTCGATATGCGAAAACAGCGGCTGAGGGATCAGACGAGTAAGGGAGTGAATCACATCGTCCATTTCCAGTTCGCGGCCGTGATGAAAATGTATCGCCGGGCGCAGATAAAAACGCCAGTGCAAGGGCGTCAGCGGCTGCCAGTGATGCGACAGGTCCGACTCCAGTTCCCCATTTTCCTCGTTTATCCGCGTCAGGCCGCTGAAGATCTGCCGGGCCAGGTGAATTTCCGAACGGCGCAGCGCCGAGCCGGGCAGCAGGTTGTACAACTGGCGATAGTAGAGGACGCGCAGGATGTGTTTACCCTGCCGAAAGCTGCGCCCAAGCTGGGACAGCAGCATTTGCCGCACCACGTTTTTATCGCCGACCAGTTGTACCAGTTGATCGATGCGGTCCTGCTCCAGCAACTCCTCCGCTCGCTGCTGCTGCAGCGCCAGGCCGGTGTAGTGGAAGGTGAGCTGCGAACGTTTGCCGCGCCCCGATTCCGCCTGCCAGGTCAGCCACCCTTGTTGCTGCATGGCGCCGAGCAATGAACGCACGTGACGGCGCGAGCAAGTGAGCACTTCGGCCAACTCTTGCAGCGTGGTGTCGGTGGTCTCGCCGTGGCAGCGCTGCCACAGGCGAATGAACTGCTGTTGCAAACGTGAGGTAGACATAAAAGAGGAAGGCTCCGGCATCAACTCATCAATTTATCTTTCCCCATATTACGCCGATAATTTTCCTCAATGAAAGGGGGAGGGCGAATGATGAAAGCTTTCTTGTCAAAACAGTTCTACCAGCGCTACTTCAGCGCAGTGCGCCGCCAGCACGCCGACTGGTTGGCGCTGGTGCCGGAACAAGCCCGGTTGGAGATGCTGGCTCACCTGACCCAGTGGGATATCAAGGATATGACAGACAAGCAATACCGCGAGCATCTTTGAGGTTGCGGTAGCAAAAATGTTTCTGAGTAATGGTGTTGTTCACCAGCCAGTGGGGTCATGCCCACTGGTTTTTTTATTATTGGCCGCGATGATGTTCTTGCAATTTTTTCACCGTAGCCTAAGGTTTTGTCTTCCGCTTTAGGGGCAGGGACGAAGATATGAAACGACTGTACTGGTTGCCACGCCGCTTTAATCCCATCTTTGCCGCATTCCTGCTGATTGCTTTTCTTTCCGGGATCGCCGGGGCGTTATTGGCGCCGACGCTGAGCCTGTTCCTTACCACCGAAGTCAAGGTACGGCCGCTGTGGGTGGGGCTGTTCTACACCGTCAACGCCATTGCCGGCATCGCCGTCAGCTTTCTGCTGGCCAAGCGTTCGGATACGCGCGGTGACCGGCGCACGCTGATCCTGGTGTGTTGCCTGATGGCGGTCGGCAACTGTCTGTTGTTTGCCTTTAACCGCGACTACCTGACGCTGATCACCGCCGGGGTGCTGATGTCGGCGATTGCCAATACCGCCATGCCGCAGATTTTCGCCCTGGCGCGGGAATATGCCGACAACTCGGCGCGTGAAGTGGTGATGTTCAGTTCGGTCATGCGTGCGCAACTGTCGCTGGCGTGGGTGATTGGCCCACCTCTGGCGTTCACGCTGGCGCTGAACTACGGCTTTACCTGGATGTTTGTGATCGCCGCCGCCACCTTCACGATCTGCGCCTTGCTGGTGTGGTTTACCCTGCCTTCTGTGCCGCGCACTCAGCCGGCGGAGCGGGGCGATGCGCCTTCGGCCCCAATAGCGCCCGCCAGCGCCTGGCGAGACCGCGATGTGCGGTTGCTGTTTATCGCCTCTATGCTGATGTGGACTTGCAATACTCTGTACATCATCGATATGCCGCTGTATATCACCGCCGATTTGGGCCTGCCGGAGAACCTTGCGGGGCTGTTGATGGGGACTGCCGCCGGGCTCGAGATCCCGGCGATGCTGCTGGCCGGTTACTACGTCAAACGTTTCGGCAAACGCAATATGATGCTGTTTGCCGTGGCGGCCGGCATTTTGTTTTATGCCGGGTTGGTGGCATTTAAATTCAAGCTGGCGCTGATGGCCTTGCAGCTGTTCAATGCCATATTTATCGGCATCATCGCCGGTATCGGCATGCTCTATTTCCAGGACCTGATGCCCGGGCGGCCCGGTGCGGCGACGACCTTGTTTACCAACAGCATTTCTACCGGAGTGATCCTGGCCGGCGTGCTGCAAGGCGCGCTGGTGGAAAACCTGGGGCACTATGCGGTTTACTGGCTGGCGACAGCCCTGGCGGTGGTGGCGCTGTGGATCAGCGCCCGGGTACGAGAAGTGTAAACACTAATCTCATTAACATTGACGCATGTCATTGAGAACATTACGCCAGAACCCCAAGCTAAACGGACCTGGAGCGCAATAGCGGCGCTCTTGCCCATCTTGCTGCTGAGATGCCGATCCGTTTAGACCACGTGGGTATGCCATGGACAAACTAACACCGCTCAAACCCGTCCCCTCTCTGTGTGCCGTTGCCGCCGCTTTGCTTATTTGGTTTGTCATCCCGGTTCCAGAAGGGGTTGAGCCCAATGCCTGGCATCTGCTGGCGCTGTTTATCGGCACTATCATCGCCATCATCGGCAAGGCGATGCCGATTGGCGCCGTTTCGGTGGTGGCCATCGCGCTGGTGGCGGTAACCGGCGTCACCAACCCCGGCAAGCCGGGCGCGGCCTTGGAAGATGCGCTCAGCGGTTTTTCCAATCAGCTGATTTGGCTGATTGGCTTCTCGATAATGATCTCCTTTAGCCTCAACAAAACCGGGTTGGGCTCGCGGATCGGTTACTATTTTATTTCCCTGTTCGGCAAAAAGACGCTGGGTATCGCCTATGCGCTGACACTGGCGGAACTCACTTTGGCGCCGGTTACCCCGAGCAATACCGCCCGTGGCGGCGGGATTATTCATCCGATAATGAAGTCGATCGCCGACAGCTTCGGATCCCGGCCGGAGCTGAACAGTTCCGGCAAGATTGGCCGTTATCTGGCGCTGGTGAATTACAATATCAACCCGGTGAGCTCGGCGATGTTCATTACCGCCACCGCGTCTAACCCTTTGATCGTCAGCCTGATAGCCAAAGGCACCGGCGGCAGCCTGGAGTTGTCGTGGTCGATGTGGGCGCTCGCCGCATTGGTGCCGGGGCTTTGTTCGTTGGCGGCGATACCGCTGGTGCTTTATCTGTTGTACCCGCCGGAGATTAAAAGCACCCCGGACGCACCGCGTTTTGCGCGGGAAAAACTCGCTGCATTGGGCCCGGTGACGCTGCCGGAGAAAATCACTTTAGGGGTGTTTGCCCTGTTGCTGGTGCTGTGGGCAGGCATTCCGGCGATGATCTTTGGCCCGGCGCTGCTGGTCAATCCGACCACGGCGGCGTTGATCGGCCTGGCGGTGCTGCTGGCGACCGGCGTGCTGAGCTGGGAAGACGTGCTGAAGCACAAAGGCGCCTGGGATACGGTGGTGTGGTTCTCCGCGCTGGTGATGATGGCCAGTTTTCTCGGCAAGCTGGGGCTGATTGACTGGCTGTCGCACTCCGTCGGCAGCGGTATCGATCACATGGGCATGAGCTGGGTCGGCGGCGCCATCTTGCTAACCGCCATCTATCTCTATTCGCATTATTTCTTTGCCAGCGCCACCGCTCACGTTACCGCTATGTTTGCCGCCTTTCTGGCTGCCGGAATGACATTGGGCGCACCGCCGGCGCTGCTGGGGTTGATCCTGGCATTCGTTTCTTCACTGATGATGTCGCTGACCCATTACGGTACCGGTACCGCGCCTATCGTCTTCGGTTCCGGTTATGTGACGCTGGGCGAATGGTGGAAAACCGGTTTTGTGGTGAGCGTGGTTAATCTGCTGATCTGGATCCTGATCGGCGGAGCGTGGTGGAAGTGGCTGGGTTACTGGTAATCCCCGTCATACCTGAAGCTGCCACCTTGCCGCAGCTTCAGGTATTTAGGGCATTAGAAGACGATCAGTTCAGAAACGCCGGCTGTTGCGCCTCGTAGCGGGAGATGTCCGCTTCGTGCTGCAGCGTGAGGCCGATGCTGTCCAATCCGTGGATCATGCAGTGGCGGCGGAAGCTGTCGATCTCGAACGGGTAGCTTTTGCCGCCGGCATTCACCGTCTGATTTTCCAGATCCACCACAAACTCGGTACCTTCGTTTTCGGCCACCAGCTTGAACAGCGTATCCACGTCCTGTTCGCTCAGTGTCACCGGCAGCAACTGGTTGTTGAATGAGTTGCCGTAGAAGATATCGGCGAAGCTTGGCGCTATCACCACTTTGAAACCGTAGTCGGTCAGCGCCCAGGGCGCATGCTCGCGTGAGGAGCCGCAGCCGAAGTTCTCACGCGCCAACAGGATGCTGGCCCCTTTGTAGCGCGGCTTGTTCAGCACGAACTCCGGGTTCGGTTGCTGACCGGCGTCGTCCAAAAAGCGCCAGTCGTTGAACAGGTGCTGGCCGAAACCCGTGCGGGTGACTTTCTGCAAAAACTGTTTTGGAATAATGGCGTCGGTATCGACGTTGGCCGCATCCAAAGGCACCACTAAACCGGTATGTTGAGTAAATTTAGCCACGGTAGTGCCCCTTAGTGAATATCACGGATATCGGCGAAATGGCCGGCAACGGCAGCGGCGGCGGCCATCGCCGGGCTGACCAGGTGAGTGCGCCCACCGCGGCCCTGACGCCCTTCGAAGTTACGGTTGCTGGTGGATGCGCAGCGTTCGCCCGGATTCAGGCGATCGTTGTTCATCGCCAGGCACATGGAGCAGCCCGGCAAACGCCATTCAAAACCGGCTTCAATAAAAATCTTGTCCAGACCTTCGGCTTCCGCCTGCGCTTTTACCGGGCCGGAGCCAGGCACCACGATGGCCTGAACGCCGTCGGCGACTTTGCGCCCTTTGGCAATTGCCGCCGCCGCACGCAGATCTTCGATGCGCGAGTTGGTACAGGAACCGATAAACACTTTGTCGATCGGCACTTCGGTCAGCTTGATGCCCGGTTTCAGATCCATATAGGCCAACGCCTTCTCGGCCGAGGCGCGTTCGACCGGATCGCTAAAGGATTCCGGTGCCGGGATCGCCTGGTTGACGGCGATCACCTGCCCTGGGTTGGTGCCCCAGGTCACCTGCGGCGCGATGTCTTCGGCGCGCAGGGTGACTACGGTGTCGAATTTGGCATCGTCGTCGGATTTCAGCGTGCGCCAGTAGGCGACGCCTTGTTCCCAATTCTCGCCGACAGGCGCAAACTGACGGCCTTTCAGATAATCAAAGGTGGTGTCGTCCGGCGCGACCAGGCCCGCTTTGGCGCCCATTTCGATCGCCATGTTGCACAGCGTCATGCGGCCTTCCATGCTCAGCGCTTCAATCGCCTTGCCGCAGAACTCCACCACGTGGCCGGTGCCGCCGGCACTGCCGGTTTTACCGATCACCGCCAGCACGATGTCCTTGGCGGTGATGCCTTCCGCAGCGACGCCGGTCACTTCAATTTTCATGGTCTTGGCGCGGCCTTGCTTCAGGGTCTGGGTCGCCAGCACATGCTCCACTTCCGAGGTGCCGATACCGAACGCCAACGAACCGAAGGCGCCGTGAGTGGCGGTGTGGGAGTCGCCACAGACGATGGTCATGCCCGGCAGCGTCATGCCCTGTTCTGGGCCGATGACGTGCACGATGCCCTGGAACGGGTGGTTCAGGTCATACAGCGAAACGCCGAACTCAGCGCAGTTCTTGATCAGTTCCTGCATCTGAATGCGGGCCATCTCGCCGCTGGCGTTAATGTCTTTGGTCTGGGTGGACACGTTGTGGTCCATGGTGGCAAAGGTTTTGCCCGGTTGGCGTACTTTGCGGCCCATGGCGCGCAGGCCGTCGAACGCCTGCGGAGAAGTGACTTCGTGCACCAGGTGGCGATCGATATACAGCAGCGGCGTTTCGTTTGGCGCTTCGTACACCACGTGGGCATCGTATAATTTCTGATATAACGTTTTCGACATGTTATGCCCCCTGAGCTACAAAGCGGGCGATGATGTCACCCATTTCGTCGGTGCTGATGGCCTTGCCTTCACCGGCCAGATCGGCGGTGCGGTAACCTTGTTCCAATGCCTGGTTGATGGCGCGCTCAATGGCGTCGGCAGCCTCAGAAGCCCCCAGGCTGTAACGCAACAACAGGGTCGCGGACAGGATCTGGGCGATCGGGTTGGCGATGCCTTTGCCCGCGATATCCGGCGCAGAACCGCCCGCAGGCTCATACAGACCAAAGCCCTGTTCGTTCAGGCTGGCAGAAGGCAACATGCCCATCGAGCCGGTGATCATCGCGCATTCGTCGGACAAGATATCGCCGAACAGGTTGGAGCACAGCAATACGTCGAACTGCGACGGATCTTTAATCAGCTGCATGGTGGCGTTGTCGATGTACATGTGCGACAGCGACACGTCCGGGTAGTCTTTGGCAACCTGGTTCACCACTTCGCGCCACAGAATGGAGCTTTGCAGTACGTTGGCCTTGTCGATAGATGTGACCTTGTTACGGCGCTTGCGTGCGGACTCGAAGGCGATGCGCGCAATGCGTTCGATCTCGAAGCGATGATACACCTCGGTATCAAAGGCGCGTTCCTGCATGCCCTGGCCTTCACGGCCTTTCGGTTGACCGAAGTAGATACCGCCGGTCAGCTCACGCACGCACAGGATGTCAAAACCGCGGGCGGCGATGTCGGCACGCAGCGGACAGAACTCTTCCAAACCCTGGTACAGGCGGGCCGGACGCAGGTTGCTGAACAGTTTGAAGTGTTTGCGTAACGGCAGCAACGCACCGCGCTCAGGCTGTTCTGCCGGCGGCAGGTGTTCCCATTTCGGGCCGCCCACCGAACCGAACAGGATCGCATCGGCCTGCTCGCACCCGCTGAGGGTGGCCTGCGGCAACGGGCTGCCGTGGCGATCGATGGCAATGCCGCCGACGTCGTATTCGCTGGTGGTGATGCGGATATCAAAGCGCTGACGCACTGCGTCCAGCACTTTGTGCGCCTGAGCCATTACTTCCGGGCCGATTCCGTCTCCGGGCAAGACGGCAATATGGTAGGTCTTCGTCATGTTCACACCGTTTCCTGATTATTTTGATGTTTGCTTTGCTGCAGACGCTGTTTTTCTTTTTCTACCTGCTGGGAGCGCCAAATATTGTTCAATACGTGCACCATCGCCTTGGCGGAGGATTCCACGATGTCGGTCGCCAGACCCACGCCGTGGAAGCGGCGGCCGTTGTAGGACACCACGATATCAACCTGGCCCAGCGCGTCGCGGCCCTGGCCTTTGGCGGTCAACTGATACTTCACTAATTCGATCGGGTAATCGGTAATGCGATTGATGGCCTGATAAACCGCGTCGACCGGGCCGTTGCCGGTTGCCGCTTCGGCTTTTTCTTCATCGCCGCAGATCAGTTTCACCGAAGCGGTGGCCATAATGTTGGTGCCGGACTGCACGCTGAAATAGCCCAGGCTGTAATGTTCCGGCTCTTCCTGCTGCTTGTTAATGAAGGCCAAAGCCTCCAGATCGTAATCGAATACCTGGCCTTTCTTGTCGGCCAGCTTCAGGAAAGCGGTGTACAGAGTGTCCAGGTTGTAGTCCTGTTCCTTATAGCCCATCTCTTCCATGCGGTGTTTTACCGCAGCGCGGCCGGAACGGGAGGTCAGGTTCAACTGCACGTCTTTCAGACCTATGGTCTGCGGCGACATGATTTCGTAGTTTTCACGGTTCTTCAGCACGCCGTCCTGATGAATGCCGGAGGAGTGGGCGAAGGCATTGGAACCCACGATAGCTTTGTTGGCCGGAATCGGCATGTTGCACAGCTGGCTGACCAATTGGCTGGTGCGGAAGATTTCCTGATGATTAATGTTGGTGTGCACGTTCATGATGTCCTGGCGCACTTTGATCGCCATGATCACTTCTTCCAGCGAGGTGTTGCCGGCGCGTTCACCGATACCGTTCAACGTGCCTTCTACCTGGCGTGCACCTGCCTGTACGGCGGCGATAGAGTTGCCGACCGCCATGCCCAGATCGTCGTGGCAGTGGACCGAAATAATGGCTTTATCAATGTTCGGTACGCGGTCATACAGGGTGGTGATGATGCCGCCGAACTGGTTCGGCGTGGTATAGCCGACGGTGTCCGGAATATTGATGGTGGTGGCACCGGCATTGATGGCGGCTTCCACTACGCGGCACAGATTATCGATTGGCGTGCGGCCTGCGTCTTCGCAAGAGAACTCCACGTCGTCGGTGTAGTTGCGAGCGCGTTTCACCGAGCGTACCGCCATTTCCAGTACTTCATCGAACGAGCGCTTCAATTTGGATTCGATGTGCAGGGTCGATGTGGCCAGGAACACGTGAATGCGGAAGGCCTCGGCAACGCGCAACGCTTCGGCGGCGACGTCGATATCGTTATCTACGCAGCGGGCCAGGCCACATACGCGGCTGTTTTTGATCTGACGGGCAATGGTCTGCACCGATTCGAAATCACCCGGAGAGGAGACCGGGAAACCGACTTCCATGACGTCGACACCCATTCTCTCCAGTGCCATGGCTATCTGAATCTTCTCTTTTACGCTCAGACTGGCTTGCAGCGCTTGTTCACCATCACGCAGCGTAGTATCGAAAATAATGACTTGTTGGCTCATCGGGGCGTTCCTTATCGTGTTTGTTTCACGCTAAGCGGGTAAAAAAAAACCCGCGCAGTAGCGCGGGTTTGTTATGAGTGAGGGACTGAATCAGCTCTGAACTCCGTCCACCAGCATACCGCGCAAAGATGCGTTAAGTAGTAGGCTTAGTAGACGGTGAGTACGGATCATGAGGGTTCAGCTTCTCTTAAATTGTGTCGTTCCTAATTTGATACGTTATTGGCCTGGCGATGTCAACACCTGATTGAATAAAGGGGTAATCAGGCGTCAGTGAATTGGACAACGATGTCAGTAGAGGATAATCCGGTTAAAACGCATATGATTAGCAAAAAAGCAGGTGGGGTTTTGCGTGCTGCTTAGCATAAATTAATCGAATATGGATCGCAGCAATTGCTTCTGCATCTTATTGGGTTAAGATTTATCATGAAACGGTAAAGATATCTGGCAGTCGGAAGAGGAGAGGGGATATCGTCCTGGTAAATGATCATGTTCTAAAATATATGATTTATTTATCAGTTGAAAGAAAGGTAATAAATTAACCCATTTTACATAAGAAAATATCTGTTTTTAGACGATTAGTGATATGTTTTTATAGTATGGATTAAAATTGAAACTTCGCTGCTTAATGGCATTGAAAATTTTGATAACTATTTGGTAGTAGTATCTTGGTGCCCTTTTTCCCCGTTGCGGCGAAATTCTCTGATATGCACCCCATATGCGGTTTGCGCCACGGCAGTATAGCGATGGTTTCTATCGGTCGATTGAAGGAATAACTGATTTTATCTTGTAGGAATAACAAAGTGTGGTTTCACATTGTTTGTTCTGCACAGGGATAGGATTATCTACACAGGACTTAGTGGAGTGATATATGGCTGAATATGATTCAGAAATTGCCATGGTGAAAGAGCCTGCGGACATTCATTTACGCAGCGTCGATCTTAATTTACTGACTGTTTTTGACGCTGTGATGCAAATGCAGAATATTACGCGGGCCGCTACTTCGTTGGGGATGTCGCAACCGGCGGTGAGCAATGCCGTTGCACGCTTGAAGATGATGTTCAATGATGAGCTGTTCGTACGCAGCGGGCGGGGGATACAGCCCACTCTGCGGGCCCGGCAGTTGTTCGGGCCCGTGCGCCAGGCGTTGCAATTGGTGCAAAATGAGCTGCCTGGCTCGGAGTTTGAACCACTTACCAGTTCGCGGGTTTTTTCGTTGTCTCTCTGCAGCCCGCTTGATTTGCGATTGGGTGCCAAGATAATCAATCATGTCAAACTGATCGCCCCTCAACTTAATTTGCAAATAAAGTCATACATTAACAATAATATTGAACATCAGCTACGCTATCAGGACGTCGAATTTGTTATCGGCTACAACCGTTTTGAATCGACGGACTTTCGCAGTGTGGCATTGTTCGACGATGAACTGGTGCTGGCAGTGGCGCAGGCGCACCCGAGAATAACCGCCAGTCTCACGCCAGAACAAGTTTTATCTGAGCAACATGCTGTGGTCTCGCTGGAAAGTTATGGGGCTTTCAGTAAGCCTTATTATATAGAGGAGGCCATGCAGCGCGCCATTACTCAGCAGTGCACCGATTTATATAGCGTATTAAACCTGGTGTCCCAGACGGAAATGGTGGCTATCGCTCCTGCATGGTTGGTACAGCAACAAGCCACATCACTGAAAATAAAAGCGATACCTTTATGCGCGGCAAGCAATAAAGCGACCTGCTACCTTTCCTGGCATGAGTCTTCCGAACGCGATAAAGGGCATCAATGGATGAAATCCGTTCTGACTGAGGCCGGCAATGCAGAGTAAATTCAGGAAGTACTGTTTCTAAAGAAAGGCAACACTTCCATGAGGGTATTTTTCTTATGTTTAAAAACTAAGAACTATCTTGCTTTTTATTAAGATGTTTCTTGGTTTTAGTCGGGAAAATAACTTTTTTATAGCTAGGGTGTCTATTTTATGAAAAATAATTAACGTGAATTTATATTCTGTGTTTGTTATTTTTATTGGTGTTTTAAACTGATTTTAATCGCCGGCCCGCAGGGGCCGCATTTTGTTGCCGGTGTAAAATCTTTTCACTGCCGCATTGTCCAATCCGAAGGATGATGAAGTTAAGCTGAGTTTTGGCTCACACTTCTACGCTGAAATCTCTTTTCCCGCTGCCTGAGAGTAGGTAGACTGCGCGAAAAAAAGTAAACACGTGTAAGCTGAGATGCGGGGTGAAATGCTCTGTTCGAGGTTAACTGTTTGATTCATTTCAGGCTTAGAGCGCTATGATCAATAATTTGCTGCAATACCATCTGACTCATCGTATACAGCACCAGGTTTCCCATCGTGCCGATCGCACAGCTTTTCGCCAATGGTCTCCTGATGGCGAGACGCAACTCACCTGGGGGCAGGCCGATGCCCACACTAACCGCATCGCCAGTGCATTGCTGGCGCTGGGGACAGAAGTGCAAGAACGCATCGCGATTTTTGCCAATAACTGCATGGCGTGGTCACTGGCGGATTTGGCTGTTCTGCAATTGCGTGCGGTGAGCGTACCGCTTTACGCCACCAATACACCCGCCCAGGCAGCCTTTATCATTAATGATGCGGATATCCGCATTCTCTTCGTCGGCGAGCAGACGCAGTTGGATGCGGCCATTGCGCTGCGTGGCGTATGCCCACAGTTGAGGCATATCATCGTGTTTGACGATGCTGCCGATCTGCGCGGGTGCGATATTGCTCAACACCTGAGCGCCTTTGAGCGCGGGGCAGACGTTGAGGTCTTCAAGTCTCAACGGCAGCAGCGCATTGAGGAATGCGATTTGCGGGATCTGTTCACCCTGATTTATACCTCCGGCACTACCGGCGAGCCAAAGGGAGTGATGCTGGATTACGGCAATTTGGCCGCGCAGCTTTATCTGCATGATGGGCGGCTGACGGTGAACGAGGAGGATGTCTCCCTCAGTTTCCTGCCGATATCGCACGTTTTTGAGCGCACCTGGAGCTTCTTCATCATGCACACTGGCGCGCAGAACGTGTATCTGCCGAATACTGACTGGGTGCGTGAAGCCATGACGTCGGTACGCCCGACGTTGATGTGTGCGGTGCCGCGTTTCTACGAAAAAATCTTTAGCGCGGTGCATGAAAAGGTAGCGCGTGCGCCCTGGCTGCGTCGTGCGCTGTTCCATTGGGCGATCGTCTGTGGTGAACGCAAGTTCCTGCAGGAGCGCGCCGATAAGCCGTTGGGTAAGTTGTTCAACCTTTCCCACCGTTGGGCCGATAAACTGGTCTTGAGCAAGCTGCGCGGCATCCTCGGCGGAAGGGTGCGTTTCTTGCCCGCGGCAGGCGCCAAACTTGACGACAACGTCATTCTGTTTTTCCAGGCGATGGGCGTCAACATCAAATATGGTTACGGCATGACCGAGACTTGCGCTACCGTTTCCTGCTGGGAAGAGGGCAATTTCCGCTTTGGATCCATCGGCAAACCCTTGCCGGGGGTTGAGGTGCGTATTGCCGAAGAGAATGAGATTCAGGTACGCGGCCCCATTGTGATGCGTGGCTATTTCAATAAGCCGCTGGAAACTGCTGCTTCTTTCACCGGGGACGGTTGGCTGAAAACCGGTGACGCCGGCGCGATTGACGAGGTCGGTAACCTGTTTATTACCGAACGTCTGAAGGATTTGATGAAAACCTCCGGTGGCAAATACATTGCCCCGCAGATGCTCGAAGGCACGCTGGCTCAGGATCGTTTTATCGAGCAGGTGGCGATCATCGCCGATGCGCGTAAATTCGTTTCGGCCCTGATTGTGCCCAGCTTTGAGTCGCTGGAAGAATATGCGAAATCCATCAACCTGAAATATCAGGACCGTCTGGAGTTGCTGCGCAATAGCCACATTATAGAGATGTTCGAGAGCCGTCTGCGCGACATGCAAAAAGAGCTGGCGCGCTTTGAGCAGGTGAAAAAGTTTACCCTGCTGCCGGCGGCCTTTTCGATGGAGTTGGGTGAACTGACTCCAACGCTGAAACTGCGCCGGAAGGTGATTCTACAGCGCTACCAGCATGAAATTGACTCGATGTACCAGGATCAGGCTTAAGGATGCCGCCGGGCAGTGCGCTCGGCTAAAAAAACAGCATAATTCTTGCCTAATATAGTTCTGTAATTCCCTACCTGCTCGAAACAATGCCTAGCCCGAACCGCCAGCGGCTAGTGCATTGTTTTTGTAAACCCCCGATCCCCAGCCGCATAGCAATAACCACTGCTTCATTGGGTCTTTTTGTCGTTTGCCTGCTCAATACTCTGACGTTATGTTAACCAGTTATATACCAGTCGTATTTCAAGCTGCAGCGTTGTTGGCTGCTTTACCAGGCCCCTCCGTGGACCTGACCCCTTCGGGGCCGCTGTGCACAGCGTTCAAATCTGTTCCCGACGGATTTGTCGCTCGCCCCAGTGACTTGACTTGCGTTAGCGCCTGGGGCTCCCGGACTGACCGCCTGGCTGCAACTTGAAATCCATAGGGTATATTCAATCCACAAAAATTTGGGGGTATTACCCCACAACAGGCGCTACGTTCCGGCGCCAGACAAGAAATAAGTAAGCCTGGAGGCAAACCCATGGAGATGTTGTCAGGAGCCGAGATGGTCGTCCGATCGTTGATCGATCAGGGCGTTAAGCATGTATTCGGATATCCGGGCGGGGCGGTACTCGATATCTACGACGCCCTGCATACGGTCGGAGGAATCGATCACATATTGGTGCGTCATGAGCAGGGCGCCGTGCATATGGCAGATGGCTATGCACGCGCAACCGGTGAGGTCGGTGTGGTGCTGGTGACTTCCGGCCCCGGCGCGACCAATGCGATTACCGGCATTGCGACCGCCTATATGGACTCCATCCCGATGGTGGTGCTCTCCGGCCAGGTTCCAAGCTCGCTGATTGGCTATGACGCTTTTCAGGAGTGCGACATGGTCGGGATTTCGCGCCCGGTGGTGAAGCACAGTTTCCTGGTGAAGCGCACCGAAGATATTCCCGGCATCCTGAAGAAAGCCTTTTATCTGGCTTCAACCGGTCGGCCGGGCCCGGTCGTGATCGACCTGCCGAAAGATATCGTTGGCCCGGCGGTCAGAATGCCTTACGCCTACCCGCAGGAAGTGAGCATGCGCTCATACAACCCAACGGTGCAGGGCCACCGTGGGCAAATAAAGCGCGCGCTGCAAACCATTTTGTCGGCCAAAAAGCCGGTCATGTACGTTGGCGGCGGGGCGATTAACTCGGCCTGCGACGCAGAACTGCTGGAACTGGCCGAGAAGCTGAATCTGCCGGTGACCTGTACCCTGATGGGGTTAGGGGCGTTCCCCGGTACGCACCGCCAGAGCGTCGGCATGCTCGGTATGCACGGCACTTACGAAGCTAACAAAACCATGCACCATTCCGACGTGATCTTTGCCGTCGGCGTGCGTTTTGACGATCGCACTACCAACAACCTGGCAAAATACTGCCCGGATGCCACCGTATTGCATATCGATATTGATCCCACCTCGATCTCCAAGACGGTCGACGCCGATATTCCGATCGTGGGCGATGCCAAACAGGTGCTGACTCAGATGCTCGAACTGTTGGCGCAGGACGATAAGGCGCAGGACTTCGACGCGCTGCGCGACTGGTGGCAGTCGATTGAGCAGTGGCGCGCGCGCGATTGCCTGGGCTATGACAAAAACAGCGGAACCATCAAGCCGCAAGCCGTGATCGAAACCCTGCATCGTTTGACCAAAGGCGAGGCTTACGTCACTTCCGATGTGGGCCAGCACCAGATGTTCGCTGCGCTCTACTACCCGTTCGACAAACCGCGCCGCTGGATCAACTCCGGCGGCTTGGGCACCATGGGCTTCGGTCTGCCGGCGGCGTTGGGCGTGAAGCTGGCGTTGCCTGATGAGACCGTCGTGTGCGTGACCGGCGACGGCAGCATCCAGATGAACATTCAGGAGCTTTCCACCGCGTTGCAGTACAACCTGCCGGTGGTGGTGGTGAATCTCAACAACCGCTATCTGGGCATGGTGAAGCAGTGGCAGGATATGATCTACTCCGGCCGCCATTCGCAGTCTTATATGGATTCCCTGCCTGATTTTGTCAAACTGGCGGAGGCTTACGGTCACGTTGGCATCGCCATTCGCACGCCGGATGAACTGGAAAGCAAACTGGCTCAGGCATTGGTCGAGAAAGAACGACTGGTGTTTGTCGATGTCACCGTCGATGAGACCGAACATGTTTACCCAATGCAGATCCGCGGCGGAAGCATGGACGAAATGTGGTTAAGCAAAACGGAGAGGACCTGATCATGCGACGTATTTTATCTGTATTACTGGAAAACGAATCCGGTGCGTTGTCGCGTGTGGTGGGGTTGTTCTCCCAGCGTGGTTACAACATTGAAAGCCTGACGGTGGCGCCGACCGATGATCCCACGCTGTCACGCATGACCATCCAAACCGTCGGCGACGAGAAAGTGCTGGAGCAGATCGAAAAGCAACTGCATAAGCTGGTGGACGTGCTGCGCGTCAGCGAACTGGTGCAGGGGGCGCATGTTGAACGCGAAATCATGCTGGTGAAGCTGCAGGCCAGCGGTTATGGTCGTGAAGAGGTAAAACGCTGCGCCGATATTTTCCGTGGGCAGATTGTCGATGTCACGGCGACGCTTTACACCGTTCAGCTGGCCGGCACCAGCGACAAGCTGGATGCGTTTCTCAATGCGGTGCGCGAAGTGGCTGAAATTGTCGAAGTGGCGCGTTCCGGCGTCGTTGGCGTGTCGCGCGGCGATAAAATCATGCGCTGAAACGTGATATTGGCATAATCTGAGGGCGCGGCATGGCTGCGCCTTTTGTTTTTCGGTGTTTTTTTGTCTGTTTGCTGGCACCTTTCGGCAAAAGCGGTTGCTAGGCAGTGTTTTCTGCTGTTAGATCGCAGAGGCTGGATTGAATAACCGCACGGGATGCGATGGTTAATCCAAGTATATACCCTAGATAATTGGAGCTGCATCAAGGCGGCAAGGGAACGCATCCCGATGATGCTTACTGTGGTAAGTGATTCGGGTAAGTGAGCGTAGCCAACGCAGGGGCAGTTTCAAGTATGACGGGTATCGCTTTCACTTCTATTTTTAGCGTCAAAAGGGGTTAACGTGAAACTGGATGAAATCGCGCGTCTCGCGGGCGTTTCGCGCACCACGGCCAGTTATGTCATCAACGGCAAAGCGAAGCAGTATCGTGTCAGCGATAAAACCGTCGAAAAAGTGATGGCCGTGGTCAGGGAGCATAACTATCACCCGAATGCCGTCGCGGCAGGGTTACGTGCCGGACGAACGCGTTCTATCGGCCTGGTGATACCGGATCTGGAAAACACCAGCTACACCCGCATCGCCAACTACCTGGAACGTCAGGCACGTCAGCGCGGTTACCAGCTATTGATTGCCTGTTCGGAAGATCAGCCGGATAACGAAATGCGCTGTATCGAACACCTGTTGCAACGCCAGGTCGACGCCATTATCGTTTCCACGGCTTTGCCGCCGGAACATCCGTTCTATCAACGCTGGGCCAAGGATCCTTTGCCGATTATCGCTCTGGACCGGGCGCTGGATCGCGAGCATTTCATCAGCGTGGTGGGGGCCGATCAAGAGGATTCCTTCGCGCTGGCGCAGGAACTTCGCACTTTTCCGGCGGAGTCGGTGCTGTATCTGGGGGCGTTGCCGGAGCTTTCCGTCAGTTTCCTGCGTGAGCAAGGATTCCGCCAGGCGTGGGAGGGCGATGAACGGCCTGTCGATTACCTGTACGCCAACAGTTATGAGCGCGAGGCTGCCGGCGTACTCTTTGCCGAATGGTTGAAAACGCATCCGATGCCGCAGGCGCTTTTCACCACCTCATTCTCTCTGTTGCAGGGAGTCATGGATGTGACGTTGAAACAGCGCGGCCGCTTGCCGACCGATCTGGCGATCGCCACCTTCGGCGATCACGAACTGCTGGACTTTCTTGAGTGCCCGGTGCTGGCGGTAGCGCAGCGCCACCGCGATGTCGCTGAACGGGTGCTGGAACTGGTGCTGGCCAGCCTGGATGAGCCACGCAAGCCTAAACCGGGCCTGACGCGCATCCGCCGCAATCTGTTCCGCCGCGGTAGTTTGAGCCGTAAATAAATGCGACAGGCAGGATGGCTATCTTGCGTCCTGCCAGCTTCTTCGCTTTACACATAGCCGCCTACCCGAAACAGTTTTCTGCAGTATTCAAGAAAGTAGCCATAGGCTACGCCCATCGCCATCGATACCACGGCATTCCCGGCTACCGCAGTCATGATCTGCTGCCCGTCTGCACCTACGCTCCACAATATGGCGGCATACACTGGCGATTGAAAACTGACGTAGGCCAGCAAATCGGCGAGGTTGCGCAGTAACCATTGCCCGCGCTGAAAGCGTTTCACGAGACGAATAAACAGGTCGCGGTAGCGCCCGTAGGGCCAGGCGATCAGGACATTCACCGGGATCGACACCAGGCGGGAGGACAGTGATTGGTGAAAACTCATGCCCGAAACCAGGATTTCTATCGCCATACCAGCGATGAAACAGTACACCACCAACGCAAAAGTATCGGCGGCGGCGCTGCGCCAATAAGCGACAGGCGAAAGCATGGTGTAATCTCCTTTTTGTTTGGTTAATGTTCTGTTAATTTTTATGATTTTGGTTGTTGATTCTTGTTTTGTGCGTATTTTATAGTTTACTCCTCTGCTTTGGTTTTCTTGGGTAGCTGAATATTTTTATTTATTGTCGTTGGCTGATTTTTATCCTGAGGAAGAGCGGTAGAATCTGGCGTGAAGGGATTAAAACGGGAGGGTTTTTACTTTTTTGATTTAAAACATATAGTTACGTTTGTTTTCATTATAAGGTGCATTTTCACAGCAAAAATTGTGGGAATAAATGATGTAAGGAAATGAA
The DNA here is from genome assembly GCF_018336935.1 of Serratia plymuthica. Classification (NCBI taxonomy): domain Bacteria; kingdom Pseudomonadati; phylum Pseudomonadota; class Gammaproteobacteria; order Enterobacterales; family Yersiniaceae; genus Serratia; species Serratia plymuthica. Next base: position 524,029 of record NZ_CP068771.1, read on the forward strand.
ACCATAATTGTAAACATGTATTTTGAGAATAATCTTACCAAACTGATTTAAATCGAAATTAGCTCGCCTCGTAATATCCGAGTAATTTATTTTTTCATCAGGCTTATCACGGGTGCTTTAATTGAAGTAAAATAGCGCTCGATCTGAAGTGTAATAACCGTTGAGCGTTATTAACTCAATGGCTTATGCCGTATTTCGCCAACGGCGGGAGTTAACGCCGGGCCTTGGCCGGTGCGGGTCGTGGCGGGTTACAGGATTGTGATTGCCGAGCTAAAAAATGAGACATCGATTGCAGAAGGAAGTAATGAGTTAATTAATCGCCAATTTGTCAGGTTTTTAATCACCCTCTTTCCGCTAAGAAAATTCTCCCCGTTTATCAGGATGTTAATTTTCATTCATTGAATAAAGAACGTTCCTTTCGCGAGTCAGCTCCCAAAATGACGGGAGAAATATTGCCAAAGCTCCAGTGCTCTGGCTTGACAAGGTTTTCATACCCTCCGTAAACTCCCTTATGTGGGAATTTGTGGTGTAAAGTGGTGAAAACGGTCATGAAGGGGTAGCTCAGGAATGTTCCGTGGGGCAACGATGGTCAATCTCGACAGCAAAGGGCGGCTTGCCGTACCTACCCGTTATCGGGAGTTGCTGAACGAGCAATCGCAAGGCCAAATGGTCTGTACCATTGACCTCCATCAGTCCTGCCTGCTGCTTTACCCATTGCCCGAATGGGAAATTATTGAACAAAAATTATCCCGTCTGTCGAGTATGAATCCCGCAGAGCGCCGCGTTCAGCGCTTATTGTTGGGGCATGCCAGTGAGTGTCAGATGGATAGCGCCGGTCGGTTGTTGCTAGCTACTACGCTACGTCAACACGCCGGGCTTACAAAAGAAGTGATGCTGGTCGGGCAGTTCAACAAGTTTGAACTGTGGGATGAACAGACCTGGTATCAACAAGTCAAGGATGATATTGACGCAGAACAGTCGACTCAGGAACCGTTGTCTGAGCGGCTACAGGACTTGTCGCTATAAGCATGTTGGAAAACTATAAACACACCACCGTACTGTTGGATGAGGCGGTCAATGGCCTCAATATTCGCAGTAACGGCATATATATCGACGGTACTTTTGGTCGCGGTGGCCATTCTCGTCTGATTCTGTCCCAACTGGGGCCGGAAGGACGTTTGTTGGCAATTGACCGCGATCCGCAGGCGATTGCAGCCGCCAAGTCTATTGAAGATCCTCGTTTTACCATCGTACACGGCCCATTTTCCGATTTGTCACACTATGTGCGGGAACGCGAATTGGTGGGGCAGATTGATGGCGTTTTACTCGATCTGGGCGTTTCATCGCCGCAGTTGGATGACGCAGAACGCGGTTTTTCCTTCATGCGTGACGGCCCACTGGACATGCGCATGGACCCGTCAAGCGGCCAGTCAGCCTCTGAATGGCTGCTGAAAGCGGAAGCGGAAGACATTGCCTGGGTGCTGAAAACCTTCGGCGAGGAGCGTTTCGCCAAGCGCATTGCCCGCGCCATCGTGGAAAGAAACCGCGTCGAGCCGATGACTCGCACCAAAGAGCTGGCCGATTTGATCGCCAATGCCAGCCCGTTCCGGGAAAAACACAAGCACCCGGCAACGCGCAGTTTCCAGGCCATTCGCATCTACATCAACAGTGAGCTGGAAGAGATTGAGCGTGCGCTGGACGGCGCGCTGGAAGTGCTGGCCCCGCAGGGCCGTCTGTCGATCATCAGCTTCCACTCGTTGGAAGATCGCATCGTTAAACGCTTTATGCGTCACCACAGTCGTGGTGCTCAGGTGCCGGCAGGTTTGCCGCTGACGGAAGAGCAACTGCGCAGTATGGGCGGGCGCACGCTGAAAGCGTTGGGCAAGATGATGCCTTCGCAAGATGAAGTGGCGGAAAACCCACGCGCGCGCAGTTCAGTGCTGCGCATTGCCGAGAGGATGCTCGCGTGATTGGTAATGAACGCCACGGTTTGGTTGGGGTGATTGGCGGCGATCTGCTGCGTAACGCCAAGATCCCATTGATTTTACTGGTCGCTTCACTGGTTTCTGCGATTTTTGTGGTGACGACCGCACACCGTACTCGCCTGCTGACCGCTGAACGCGAGCAGTTGGTGCTTGAGCGGGATGCTCTGGATATTGAATGGCGCAACCTGATTTTGGAGGAGAACGCCCTCGGCGACCACAGCCGGGTCGAGCGTATCGCCACCGAAAAGCTGCAGATGCAACATGTTGATCCATCGCAGGAAAATATCATCGTTAAACAATGAATGGTTTAACTGAAATCATGACACGGAGAAGAAAGGGAACGCATGAAAGCAGCACGCCCCGGTAAGTTGAAACGCCCGGAAAATCAGGCCAGCTTTGTAAGCTGGCGTTTTGCGTTGCTGTGCGGCTGTATTTTGCTGGCGCTGGTAGGATTGATGCTGCGCGTGGCCTATCTGCAGGTCATCAATCCGGACCGCCTGGTGAAAGAAGGTGACATGCGTTCGCTGCGTGTTCAAGAGGTTCCCACCTCGCGCGGCATGATCAGCGATCGCGCCGGCCGGCCATTGGCGGTGAGCGTACCGGTCAACGCCATTTGGGCGGATCCTAAAGAGCTGAACGAGCGTGGCGGCATTACGCTGGACAGCCGTTGGAAGGCGCTGTCCGACGCGCTGAATATCCCTCTGGATCAGCTTTCTACCCGTGTTAACGCCAACCCGAAAGGGCGCTTTGTTTATCTGGCGCGCCAGGTGAACCCGGCTGTGGGCGATTACATCCGCAAGCTGAAGCTGCCGGGGATTTACCTGCGCCAGGAATCGCGCCGTTACTATCCGGCCGGCCAGGTCACCTCGCACATTATCGGCGTAACCAACATTGACGGCCAGGGCATCGAAGGCGTCGAGAAGAGCTTCGACCGCTGGTTGACCGGGCAACCGGGTGAACGAACCGTGCGTAAAGACCGCTATGGCCGGGTGATCGAGGATATCTCCTCGGTCGACAGCCAGGCGGCGCATAACCTGGTATTGAGCGTCGATGAACGCCTGCAGGCACTGGTGTATCGCGAGCTGAACAACGCGGTGGCGTTCAACAAGGCTGAATCCGGCACGGCGGTGCTGATCGACGTGAACACCGGCGAAGTGCTGGCGATGGCCAACAGCCCGTCCTACAACCCGAATAATATGGCCGGTACGCCGAAAGACACCATGCGTAACCGCGCTATTACCGATATTTTTGAGCCTGGCTCCACCGTGAAACCGATGGTGGTGATGACAGCGTTGCATAACGGCGTGGTGAAAGAAAACAGCGTGCTGAACACCATTCCTTTCCGCATTCAGGGCCATGAAATTAAAGACGTGGCGCGTTATGCGGAGCTGTCGGTTACCGGGATCTTGCAGAAGTCGAGTAACGTTGGCGTTACCAAGCTGGCGTTAGCGATGCCGTCCTCGGCGTTAGTAGATACTTACTCTCGTTTTGGACTGGGAAAAGCGACCAATTTGGGGCTGGTCGGAGAAAGCAGTGGCATATACCCAAAAAAACAACGGTGGTCTGACATAGAGAGGGCCACCTTCTCTTTCGGCTACGGGCTAATGGTAACTCCGTTACAGTTGGCGCGAGTCTACGCAACGATCGGCAGCCTGGGCGTATATCGCCCATTGTCGATCACCAAGGTTGACCCTCCGGTTGCCGGCGAACGCATTTTCCCTGAACCTCTGGTGCGCACCGTGGTGCACATGATGGAAAGCGTGGCCCTGCCGGGCGGCGGCGGCGTGAAAGCCGCCATCAAGGGTTACCGCATCGCTATCAAAACCGGTACCGCCAAAAAGGTCGGCCCGGATGGCAAATACGTCAACCGATATCTCGCTTATACCGCCGGCGTCGCGCCGGCCAGTAATCCCCGTTTTGCTCTGGTGGTGGTGATTAACGATCCACAGGGTGGGAAGTACTATGGCGGTGCAATTTCCGCACCGGTGTTCGGCGCCATCATGGGCGGCGTATTGCGCACCATGAACGTCGAACCGGACGCGTTGCCCACCGCTGATAAAAGCGAATTAGTGATTAATAAAAAAGAGGGTTCAGGTGGCAGATCGTAATTTGCGCGATTTACTCGCTCCATGGGTGCCGACGGCGCCCGGGCGCGCGCTGCGGGAAATGACATTAGACAGCCGTATTGCGGCTGCCGGGGATCTGTTTGTCGCCGTTGTTGGCCATCAGACAGATGGACGCCGCTATATTCCGCAGGCCATTGCGCAGGGTGTTGCAGCCGTGATTGCCGAAGCTGAAGGTCAGGCCGAAGACGGCGCAATCACGGAAATGCACGGCGTGCCGGTGATTTATCTGAGCCAGCTTAACCAGCGACTTTCCGCACTGGCCGGGCGTTTTTACCATCAACCGGCAGAGCGCCTGCGTCTGGTTGGCGTGACCGGCACCAACGGCAAAACCACCACCACGCAACTGCTGGCGCAGTGGAGCCAACTGTTGGGTGAAACCGGCGCAGTGATGGGCACCGTCGGTAACGGTCTGCTGGGCCAGGTGTGCCCGACTGAGAATACCACCGGTTCTGCGGTAGATGTTCAACACGTATTAAACGAGCTGGTCGATCGGGGCGCAACCTTCGCCGCGATGGAAGTCTCTTCTCACGGGTTGGTGCAAAACCGCGTGGCGGCGCTGCCGTTTGCCGCTGCGGTGTTCACCAACCTGAGCCGCGATCACCTGGATTACCACGGTGATATGGCCAATTACGAAGCGGCCAAATGGTCGTTGTTTGCCGGCCACGAAGTGGGGCAGGCGATCATCAACGCCGATGACGAAGTGGGCCAGCGTTGGCTGAGCAAATTGCCGGATGCGGTGGCGGTCACCATGCAGGATAACCTGCAGCTGGGTTGCCATGGCCGCTGGTTGAAAACCACTGCGGTCAGCTATCACGATAATGGCGCCACCGTCCGCTTCAGCTCAAGCTGGGGCGACGGCGAAATTGAGAGCCGCCTGATGGGCGCCTTCAACGTCAGCAATCTGTTGCTGGCGCTGGCGACGCTGTTGTCGCTGGGCTATCCGCTGGACAAACTGGTGGAAACCGGCAATCAGCTGCAGCCGGTATGCGGCCGTATGGAAGTGTTCAACGCGCCAGGCAAACCGACGGTGGTGGTGGATTATGCCCACACCCCGGATGCGCTGGAGAAGGCGCTGGAAGCTGCGCGCCTGCACTGCCAGGGGCAGCTGTGGTGCGTGTTCGGTTGCGGCGGCGATCGTGACAAAGGCAAGCGCCCGCTGATGGGCGGTATCGCCGAACAGTTCGCCGATCGCGTAGTGGTCACCGACGATAATCCGCGCACCGAAGAGCCGCAGGCGATCATCGCCGATATCCTGGCCGGGCTGCTGGATGCCGGGCGTGCTCTGGTGATCCACGGCCGTGCCGAAGCGGTAACCAGCGCGATTATGCAGGCTAAAGAACAAGATGTGGTGCTGGTGGCCGGTAAAGGCCACGAGGACTACCAACTGGTGGGTAACCGCCGTCTGGATTACTCCGATCGCACCACCGTCGCACGTCTGCTGGGGGTAATAGCATGATTCCTGTCTCCCTTCAGACACTGGCCGATGTATTGAGCGCTGAGTTGATCGGCGCCGATTGCCAAATCATTGAGGTGACGACAGATACCCGCAAGGTAACCGCAGGTTGCCTGTTTGTGGCGTTGAAGGGCGAGCGTTTTGATGCTCACACCTTCGCTGCCGATGCTGTAGCCGCAGGCGCCGGGGCGCTGCTGGTGAGTAAGCGCTTATTGGTGGATGTACCGCAACTGGTGGTGAAAGACACACGCCTGGCGCTGGGGCAACTGGCTGCCTGGGTACGCCAGCAAGTGCCGGCCCGTGTTGTGGCCTTGACCGGCTCATCGGGCAAGACCTCGGTGAAAGAAATGGCCGCTGCCATTTTGCGCGAATGCGGCGAAGTGCTGTATACCGCAGGCAACTTCAATAACGACATCGGCGTGCCGCTGACGCTGTTGCGTTTGCAGCCGCAACATGATTTTGCCGTGATTGAGCTGGGTGCCAACCATATTGGCGAGATTGCCTATACCACGGCATTGACGCGGCCCCAGACTGCGTTGGTGAATAACCTGGCGGCTGCCCACCTGGAAGGTTTTGGCTCTTTGGCCGGCGTCGCCCAGGCGAAAGGTGAAATTTTTGCCGGCTTGCCGGCCGACGGCGTGGCGATCATCAACGCCGACAATAATGACTGGCCGCGCTGGCAGAGCATGCTGAACGATAAAACCGTTTGGCGTTTCTCGCCGCAGGCAGCGGAAGGCGTGGATTTCTTCGCCAGCGACGTGCGGGTGAACGCTAAAGGCACGCAATTTACGCTGCACAGCCCGTTCGGCACTACGGCAGTAACGCTACCCTTGCCGGGCCGCCATAACGTGGCCAATGCGCTGGCCGCTGCGGCGCTCGCTATGTCGGTTGGCGCATCGCTCGAAGCCGTGCGTCAGGGTTTGAAACAGTTGCAGGGAGTGCCGGGGCGTTTGTTCCCGATTGCGCTTACCGAAAACAAACTGCTGCTCGATGACAGCTATAACGCCAACGTCGGCTCGATGACCGCTGCGGCGCAGGTGCTGGCAGAGATGCCGGGCTACCGCGTAATGGTGGTTGGCGATATGGCCGAGCTAGGGGCGGATGCCGAAGAGTGTCACCGTCAGGTGGGCGAAGCCGCCAGGTTGGCCGGCGTCGATAAAGTGATAGGTATCGGTCCGTTAAGCCAGGCGCTGTGCGTGGCTTCCGGTAACGGCGAACATTTTCAGGACAAGGCAGCAGTGATCGCGCGCGTGGCGGAATTACTGTCGGAACATGCGGTAATTACCGTGTTAATCAAGGGTTCACGTAGTGCCGCAATGGAGCAGGTAGTACGCGCGTTACAGGAGAAAGCACCATGTTAGTTTGGCTGGCCGAGCATTTGGTCAAATATTATTCCGGCTTCAACGTCTTCTCCTATCTGACGTTCAGGGCCATTGTCAGCCTGCTGACCGCGCTGTTTCTCTCCTTATGGATGGGGCCGCGGGTGATTAAACGCCTGCAGGAGATGTCCTTCGGCCAGGTCGTGCGCAACGATGGCCCGGAGTCGCATTTCAGCAAACGCGGCACGCCGACCATGGGCGGCATCATGATCCTGACCTCCATCACCATTTCGGTGCTGATGTGGGCTTATCCGTCCAACCCTTATGTGTGGGGCGTGTTGTTCGTGCTGGTGGGCTACGGCATCGTCGGCTTTGTCGATGACTACCGCAAAGTGGTGCGTAAAGACACCAAGGGGCTGATTGCCCGCTGGAAATACTTCTGGCAGTCGGTGATTGCGCTGGTTTTCGCCTTCGCCATGTATGCCGTAGGAAAAGACACGCCAGCCACCGAGCTGGTTGTGCCGTTCTTTAAGGACATCATGCCGCAGCTCGGCCTGTTGTACGTGCTGTTGGCGTACTTTGTGGTGGTCGGCACCAGCAACGCGGTCAACCTGACCGACGGGCTGGACGGCCTGGCGATCATGCCAACGGTGTTCGTGGCGGCGGGCTTTGCGCTGGTGGCCTGGGCGACCGGCAACATGAATTTCGCCAACTACCTGCACATTCCTTATCTGCGTCATGCGGGTGAGCTGGTGATCGTTTGTACCGCCATCGTCGGCGCCGGCCTGGGCTTTTTATGGTTCAACACCTACCCGGCACAGGTCTTTATGGGTGATGTCGGTTCACTGGCGCTGGGCGGCGCGCTGGGCACCATCGCGGTGCTGCTGCGCCAAGAGTTCCTGTTATTGATTATGGGTGGCGTGTTCGTGGTTGAGACGCTGTCGGTGATCCTGCAGGTGGGATCGTTCAAGCTGCGCGGGCAACGTATTTTCCGCATGGCGCCGATTCACCACCATTATGAATTGAAGGGCTGGCCGGAACCGCGCGTGATCGTGCGCTTCTGGATTATTTCGCTGATGCTGGTGCTGATTGGCCTGGCGACGCTGAAGGTACGGTAATTATGGCGGATTATCAGGGTAAAAAAGTGGTCATCATCGGGTTAGGCCTCACCGGCCTGTCCTGCGTTGATTTCTTTATGGCGCGTGGCGTAACGCCGCGCGTTATGGATACCCGCATTTCGCCGCCGGGGCTGGACAAGCTGCCTGAAAGCGTTGAACGGCATTTGGGCGATTTGAATCTGGACTGGTTACTGGCGGCGGATTTGATCGTCGCCAGCCCGGGCATGGCGCTGGCTCACCCGGCGTTGAGCGCGGCGGCGGATGCGGGTGTGGAGATCGTCGGCGACGTCGAGCTGTTCTGCCGCGAAGCCCAGGCGCCGATCGTAGCGATCACCGGCTCTAACGGTAAAAGCACCGTCACCACGCTGGTGGGCGAGATGGCGAAAGCCGCCGGTTGGGCGGTGGGTGTGGGCGGTAACATTGGCCTGCCTGCGCTGAGCCTGCTGCGCCAGGAATGCCAGCTGTACGTGCTGGAGCTGTCAAGTTTCCAACTGGAAACCACTTTCAGCCTGAAAGCGGCGGCGGCGACCATCCTGAACGTGACGGAAGATCATATGGACCGTTACCCGTTTGGCCTGCAGCAGTATCGTGCCGCCAAACTGCGCGTCTATGAAAATGCCGCCCTGTGCGTGGTTAACGCGGACGACGCGCTGACCATGCCGGTACGCGGCGCAGACCAGCGCTGCATCAGCTTCGGGGCCGACGTGGGCGACTACCACCTCAACCGCCAGCAGGGCGAAACCTGGCTGCGCGTGCGCGGTGAGAAAATCCTCAATACCCGCGAGATGAAGCTGACTGGCCGTCACAACTATACCAATGCGTTGGCGGCGTTGGCGCTGGCCGATGCGGTGAATATCCCGCGCGCCTCCAGCCTGAAAGCGCTCACCACCTTTACCGGGTTGGCGCACCGTTTCCAACTGGCCTGGGAACATAACGGCGTACGCTGGATTAACGATTCGAAAGCCACCAACGTCGGCAGCACCGAAGCGGCGTTGAATGGCCTGCAGGTGGACGGCACTTTGCACCTGCTGTTGGGCGGCGACGGCAAGTCTGCCGATTTCTCCCCGTTGGGGCGCTATCTGCAGGGCGATAACGTCCGCCTGTATTGCTTCGGCCGCGATGGCGAACAGCTGGCGGAGCTGCGGCCGGAAGTCGCCACGCTGACCGACACGATGGAACAGGCGATGCAAACGATCGCCGGCCGGGTGCAGCCTGGCGATATGGTGCTGCTGTCGCCGGCATGCGCCAGCCTGGATCAGTTCCGTAACTTTGAAGAGCGTGGCGACGAGTTTGCCCGCCTGGCACAGGAGCTTGGCGGATGAAACTACGGGTGCCGACGTTCGGGTTAACCGAAAGACTGAAAGACTGGGTGATGGGATCGCGTGAGAACGATTCCGTGAATATGGTGCTGTACGACCGTACCCTGCTGTGGCTGACCTTCGGGTTGGCCATTATCGGTTTTGTTATGGTGACTTCGGCGTCAATGCCGATTGGTCAGCGCCTGGCGGACGATCCTTTCCTGTTTGCCAAGCGTGATGCGCTGTATCTGGGGCTGGCCTTCGGCCTGTCGATGGTGACGCTGCGCGTCCCGATGGAAGTCTGGCAGCGCTACAGCAATGTGATGCTGCTGTTGTCGATTGTGATGCTGCTGATCGTACTGGTGGTCGGCAGCTCGGTAAACGGCGCATCGCGCTGGATCGCGCTGGGCCCGTTGCGTATTCAGCCGGCGGAGCTGTCCAAGCTGTCGCTGTTTTGCTATCTGGCGAGCTATCTGGTGCGCAAGGTGGAAGAGGTGCGCAGCAACTTCTGGGGCTTCTGCAAGCCGATGGGCGTAATGGTCGTGCTGGCGGTACTGCTGCTGGCGCAACCGGACCTCGGTACCGTGGTGGTGCTGTTCATTACGACTCTGGCGATGCTGTTCCTGGCCGGCGCCAAGATGTGGCAGTTCCTGGCGATTATCGGCTCCGGCGCCTTTGCAGTAGTGCTGTTGATCATTGCCGAACCTTACCGTATGCGCCGCGTGACGTCGTTCTGGAACCCGTGGGCCGATCCGTTCGGCAGCGGTTACCAGTTGACCCAGTCGCTGATGGCGTTTGGCCGCGGTGAATTTTGGGGGCAGGGGCTGGGTAACTCGGTACAGAAACTCGAGTATTTGCCTGAAGCGCACACCGACTTTATCTTCTCGATTTTGGGCGAAGAACTGGGCTATATCGGTGTGGTTTTAGCATTGTTAATGGTATTCTTCGTCGCTTTTCGCGCTATGTCGATTGGCCGCCGCGCGCTGGAGATCGATCAGCGCTTTTCCGGCTTTCTGGCCTGCTCGATCGGCGTCTGGTTCAGCTTCCAGGCACTGGTCAACGTCGGCGCCGCAGCCGGCATGCTGCCAACCAAAGGGCTGACGCTGCCGCTGATAAGTTACGGCGGTTCGAGCCTGTTGATTATGTCGACGGCGATTGTGCTGTTACTGCGTATTGATTATGAAACGCGTCTGGCCAAAGCCCAGGCGTTTGTGAAGAGGTAAGGGATGAGCGGGAAACCTAAGCGTTTAATGGTGATGGCAGGCGGTACCGGCGGACACGTGTTCCCGGGGCTGGCGGTCGCGCATCATCTGATGGCGCAGGGCTGGCAGGTGCGCTGGCTCGGAACCGCAGACCGAATGGAAGCCGATCTGGTGCCAAAGCACGGGATCGAGATTGATTTCATCCGTATTTCCGGCCTGCGCGGCAAAGGGCTGAAGGCCCAGTTGAGCGCACCGTTGCGTATCTGGCATGCGGTACGCCAGGCGAAGGCGATAATGCGCAGCTACCAGCCGGACGTGGTGCTCGGCATGGGCGGCTACGTTTCCGGTCCTGGCGGTTTGGCGGCGTGGTTGTGCGGTATCCCGGTGGTACTGCATGAACAAAACGGCATTGCCGGGCTGACCAACCGTTGGCTGGCGCGCATCGCCAAAAAAGTATTGCAGGCATTCCCCGGCGCGTTCCCGCATGCGGACGTCGTGGGCAACCCGGTTCGCACCGACGTACTGGCGCTGCCGCTGCCGGCAGAACGGCTGACCGGGCGTGAAGGCCCGATCCGCGTGCTGGTGATTGGCGGAAGTCAGGGGGCCCGGGTGCTGAATCAGACAGTTCCTGAAGTCGCGGCGAGATTGGGCGATAGAATTACGCTCTGGCATCAGGTAGGCAAAGGTGCGCTGGAAAACGTGCTGCGCGACTACGAGAGGGTAGGGCAGACGGAACACAAGGTGACCGAGTTTATCGATGACATGGCTGCGGCTTACGCCTGGGCGGACGTAGTGGTTTGCCGCTCCGGTGCGCTGACCGTCAGCGAGATCGCCGCCGCGGGCCTGCCGGCGATATTTGTGCCGTTCCAGCATAAAGACCGGCAGCAGTACTGGAATGCTCGTCCGCTGGAAGAAGCCGGCGCGGCGAAGATCATCGAACAGCCGCAGTTCAATGCCGATGCGGTGGCTGAGTTACTGGCGGGTTGGGATCGCCCACAGTTGCTGGCGATGGCCGAAAAAGCGCGTGCAGTGGCTATTCCGGACGCCACCGAGCGTGTGGCGGCTGAGCTGGTGCGGGTTGCCAAATAAATAATGCAGGGGTTCGGTACGCCGAACCTGAATCAAAGAATGTCATACAGGGGCCCGGCATGCCGGACCCGGATTAGAGAGAGTGATGAATACACAACAACTGGCGAAACTACGTACTATCGTGCCCGAGATGCGACGCGTCCGGCACATTCACTTTGTCGGCATCGGTGGCGCCGGCATGGGTGGTATCGCCGAAGTGTTGGCTAACGAAGGTTATCAGATCAGCGGCTCCGACCTGGCGCCTAACCCGGTAACCCAACAGTTGAGCGCGCTCGGGGCGACGATTTATTTCCATCACCGCCCGGAAAACGTGCAGGATGCGAGCGTCGTGGTGGTGTCTACCGCCATCTCCGCCGACAACCCGGAGATTGTCGCCGCACGTGAAGCGCGTATCCCGGTTATTCGCCGCGCGGAGATGCTGGCCGAGCTGATGCGTTTCCGTCACGGCATTGCCGTCGCCGGTACGCACGGCAAGACCACGACCACGGCGATGGTGTCGAGCATTTACGCCGAAGCCGGTCTGGACCCGACCTTTGTCAATGGCGGGTTGGTGAAAGCGGCGGGTACTCATGCGCGTCTGGGGTCCAGCCGTTACCTGATCGCGGAAGCGGATGAGAGCGATGCGTCGTTCCTGCATTTGCAACCGATGGTGGCGATTGTCACCAATATTGAAGCCGACCACATGGATACCTACCAGGGCGACTTCGAGAACCTGAAGCAGACGTTTATCAACTTTTTGCACAACCTGCCGTTCTACGGCCGTGCGGTGATGTGTGTTGATGACCCGGTGGTGCGCGAACTGCTGCCACGCGTGGGCCGCCATATCACTACCTACGGTTTTAGCGAAGATGCCGATGTGCGCATTGAGAGTTATCGCCAGGTTGGGCCGCAGGGCCACTTTACCCTGAGCCGCCAGGATAAACCCTTGATGACGGTGACCCTGAACGCCCCGGGCCGCCACAACGCGTTGAACGCGGCGGCGGCAGTGGCGGTGGCGACGGAAGAAGGCATTGACGACGAGGATATCCTGCGCGCGCTGGCGGGCTTCCAGGGCACAGGCCGCCGCTTTGATTTCCTGGGCGAGTTCCCGCTGCAGCCGGTGAACGGCAAAAGCGGCACCGCGATGCTGGTCGATGACTATGGCCACCACCCGACCGAAGTCGACGTCACGCTGAAAGCGGCACGCGCCGGCTGGCCGGATAAGCGCCTGGTGATGATTTTCCAGCCGCACCGTTACACACGTACCCGCGATCTCTACGACGACTTCGCCAACGTGCTGTCACAGGTTGATGTGTTGCTGATGCTCGATGTGTACGCCGCGGGTGAGACGGCGATCCCGGGGGCGGACAGCCGCTCGCTGTGTCGCACCATCCGCAGCCGCGGCAAGCTGGATCCGATCCTGGTATCCGATGTGGACATCGTACCGGAAACCCTGGCGCAATTGCTGCAGGCCGACGATCTGGTGCTGGTGCAAGGCGCCGGCAACGTGGGTAAAATCGCCCGCAAACTGGCTGAGCTGAAGCTGCAACCACAGAAAAAAGAGGAGGAACATCATGGCTGATAAAGTTGCCGTACTGCTGGGTGGCACCTCCGCTGAACGTGAAGTGTCATTGCAATCCGGTGCTGCCGTGTTGGCGGGGCTGCGGGAAGCCGGCATCGACGCCCATGGCGTCGATATCCGCGATTTCCCGGTAACCCAGCTTAAAGAGCATGGGTTTACCAAAGTGTTTATCGCGCTGCACGGGCGCGGCGGCGAGGATGGCACCCTGCAGGGGATGCTGGAATTCCTTGAGCTGCCTTATACCGGCAGCGGCGTGATGGCGTCGGCGCTGACCATGGACAAGTGGCGCACCAAGATGGTGTGGCAGTCGATGGGGCTGCCGGTCGCGCCTTATGTGGCGCTGAACCGCCAGCAGTATGCCGGTACGGAGAAACAGAACCTGATTGCTCGCGTGGAGGCCTTGGGCCTGCCGCTGATCGTCAAGCCGAGCCGCGAAGGTTCCAGCGTCGGCATGAGCAAGGTAACCGAACGCGATGCCCTTGAGGCCGCGCTGGAAGAAGGCTTTCGCCATGACGACGACGTGCTGGTGGAGAAGTGGCTGAGCGGCCCTGAATACACCGTCGCCATGCTGGGCGATCAGGTGTTGCCTTCGATCCGCATTCAGCCGGCCGGCGTATTTTACGACTACCAGGCCAAGTACATTTCGGACGATACCCAGTATTTCTGTCCAAGTGGCCTGGGCGCTGAACAAGAGGCCGAAATGGCCGAGTTGGCGTTACGCGCCTACCGTGGGCTGGACTGCAGCGGCTGGGGCCGCGTGGATGTGATGCAGGATAGCGATGGCCGCTTCTATCTGCTTGAGGTGAATACCTCGCCGGGCATGACCAGTCATAGCCTGGTGCCGATGGCAGCGCGCCAGTCTGGTTTAAGCTTCTCGCAGCTGGTAGCGAGAATTTTGGAATTGGCCGACTGATATGTCGCAAGCTGCCCTGAATGCGCGTGAACGCGAGGTGGATAACAACCCGCGCCGCAGCAATGGAACCCAATTGGCGGGAATGGTTTTCCTGCTGATGGTGCTGGGAACGGTCCTGTGGAGTGGCTGGATGGTCATCGGTTGGATGAAAGACGCCAGCCGGTTGCCGCTCTCACGGTTGGTGGTCACCGGCGAGCGCCATTACACCACTAACGATGATATTCGCCAGGCGATTCTGGCGCTGGGAGCGCCGGGCACCTTCATGACGCAGGATGTTGATGTCATCCAGCAGCAGATTGAACGCCTGCCGTGGATCAAGCAGGCCAGCGTGCGCAAGCAGTGGCCGGATGAGCTGAAGATCCACCTGGTCGAGTATGTCCCGGTGGCGCGCTGGAATGATTTACATATGGTGGACGCCGAAGGCAAATCCTTCAGCGTGCCGGCAGAACGAATCGGCAAACAAAAATTGCCGTTGCTCTATGGCCCGGAAGGGAGCGAACAGGATGTTCTGGAAGGCTATCAGGCCATGAGCAACATGTTAGCGGCTAGCAAATTTACGCTGAAAATGGCGGCCATGAGCGCCCGCCATTCCTGGCAGCTGGCTTTGGATAATGATGTTCGGCTGGAGCTGGGACGCGACGATCGTACCGGACGCCTGCAGCGGTTTATCGAGCTTTATCCGGTATTGCTGCAGCAGGGGCAGGCGGAAAGCAAACGCGTCAACTATGTCGATTTGCGCTACGAGTCCGGCGCCTCGGTAGGTTGGACCCCGGTATTGACCGACCCGCAGGCGGCAGGCGGTCAGCAGAACAGTAATCAGCAACAGAATCAGGCACAGGCAAAACAACAATGATCAAGTCGACGGACAGAAAACTGGTAGTTGGACTGGAGATCGGTACTGCAAAAGTCTCCGCATTGGTAGGGGAAGTTCTGCCCGATGGCATGGTCAACATTATCGGGGTGGGCAGTTGCCCGTCTCGCGGTATGGATAAGGGTGGCGTTAACGACCTGGAGTCGGTAGTCAAATGCGTACAGCGTGCTATCGATCAGGCCGAGCTGATGGCGGATTGCCAGATTTCTTCGGTTTACCTGGCATTATCGGGCAAACACATCAGCTGTCAGAACGAGATAGGGATGGTTCCTATTTCCGAAGAGGAAGTGACGCAGGAAGATGTAGAGAACGTGGTGCATACCGCTAAATCGGTACGCGTACGTGACGAACACCGCATCCTGCACGTTATCCCTCAGGAATACGCCATCGACTATCAGGAAGGCATCAAGAACCCGGTTGGGTTGTCCGGCGTGCGCATGCAGGCCAAGGTGCACCTGATTACCTGCCATAACGATATGGCAAAGAACATTGTCAAAGCGGTAGAACGTTGTGGTCTGAAAGTTGACCAACTTATTTTCGCCGGTCTGGCCGCCAGTTATGCGGTACTGACCGAGGATGAGCGCGAACTTGGCGTTTGTGTGGTGGATATCGGCGGCGGCACCATGGATATGGCGGTGTACACCGGCGGTGCTCTGCGCCACACCAAAGTGATCCCTTACGCCGGGAACGTGGTCACCAGCGATATCGCCTACGCCTTCGGCACGCCGCCGACAGACGCGGAAGCGATAAAAGTTCGACACGGCTGTGCGCTTGGGTCGATTGTTAGCAAGGATGAAAGTGTAGAGGTGCCAAGCGTTGGGGGACGTCCTCCTCGTAGTCTGCAAAGACAGACACTGGCTGAAGTGATTGAGCCACGCTACACCGAACTGTTGAATCTGGTTAACGATGAAATTTTGCAATTGCAGGAGCAACTGCGTCAGCAAGGGGTGAAGCATCATCTGGCAGCGGGTATTGTGCTGACCGGTGGCGCCGCCCAAATTGATGGCCTGGCAGCTTGTGCGCAACGGGTGTTCCACACTCAGGTACGCATTGGCCAACCCTTGAACATCACGGGTCTGACGGATTATGCGCAGGAGCCTTACTACTCTACGGCGGTAGGTCTGCTGCACTATGGAAAAGAGTCTCACCTGAGCGGTGAGGCAGAAGTAGAAAAACGCGCCTCGGTGGGCAATTGGTTTAAACGTATCAATAGCTGGCTGAGAAAAGAGTTTTAATGTTTCAACAAAGAGATCATGCTGAGTAATCTTTTTATGATCTCGCAGCGACAGGCACAAAACGGAGAGAAACTATGTTTGAACCAATGGAACTAACCAATGACGCGGTGATTAAAGTCATCGGCGTCGGCGGTGGCGGTGGCAACGCCGTTGAACACATGGTGCGCGAGCGCATCGAAGGTGTTGAATTCTTCGCCGTTAATACAGACGCTCAGGCGCTTCGTAAAACGGCAGTTGGCCAAACCATCCAGATCGGTAGCGGTATTACCAAAGGTCTGGGTGCTGGCGCGAACCCTGAAGTGGGTCGCAATTCAGCGGAAGAAGATCGTGAAGCTCTGCGCGCCGCACTCGATGGCGCAGACATGGTCTTCATTGCAGCCGGCATGGGCGGCGGTACCGGTACCGGTGCAGCACCTGTCGTGGCTGAAGTTGCTAAAGATCTGGGTATTTTGACAGTGGCCGTGGTTACCAAGCCTTTCAATTTTGAAGGCAAGAAACGCATGGCGTTCGCTGAGCAAGGTATTGCAGAGCTGTCCAAACATGTGGACTCACTGATCACTATCCCGAATGACAAGCTGTTGAAAGTTCTGGGTCGTGGCATTTCTCTGCTGGACGCGTTCGGCGCGGCCAACGACGTGCTGAAAGGCGCGGTGCAGGGGATCGCCGAGCTGATCACCCGTCCGGGCCTGATGAACGTCGACTTCGCCGACGTGCGCACCGTGATGTCCGAAATGGGCTACGCGATGATGGGTTCCGGCGTTGCCTGTGGTGAAGACCGCGCTGAAGAAGCGGCGGAAATGGCGATCTCCAGCCCACTGCTGGAAGACATCGACCTGTCCGGCGCTCGCGGCGTTCTGGTCAACATCACCGCCGGCTTCGACCTGCGTCTGGATGAGTTCGAAACCGTGGGTAACACCATTCGCGCTTTCGCTTCCGACAACGCTACCGTGGTTATCGGTACTTCTCTGGATCCGGAAATGAACGACGAACTGCGCGTGACCGTGGTTGCGACCGGTATCGGCATGGACAAGCGTCCTGAAATCACTCTGGTGACCAATAAACAGGTTAGCCAGCCAGTGATGGATCATCGCTACCAGCAGCACGGCATGTCGCCGCTGCCGCAGGAAGTGAAACCAGCCGCCAAGGTGGTCAACGATCCGACTGCGCAGCCTAATAAAGAGCCCGACTATCTTGATATTCCTGCTTTCCTGCGCAAGCAGGCAGACTAAGAATATCCTGAGAATTTGGAATCTCCGCTCTTTGTGCTAAACTGTCCCGCCGGCCATGCTGTATGCTTGGTCGGTAGGATGGATAACATTGCGAGATAAAACGATGATCAAACAAAGGACATTAAAACGTATTGTTCAGGCGACTGGTGTCGGTTTGCATACCGGCAAAAAGGTCACGCTGACAATGCGCCCAGCGTCGGCTAATACCGGGGTCATCTATCGTCGCACTGACTTGAATCCACCGGTTGATTTTCCGGCTGATGCAAAATCCGTGCGTGATACCATGCTCTGTACTTGCCTGGTCAATGAGCATGACGTGCGTATTTCTACCGTTGAGCATTTGAATGCTGCGCTGGCTGGGCTGGGTATCGACAACATCATTATTGAAGTTGACGCCGCCGAAATCCCAATCATGGACGGTAGCGCCAGTCCGTTCGTCTATCTGTTGCTGGACGCCGGCATCGAAGAGTTGAACTCAGCGAAGAAATTCCTGCGTCTGAAAGACACCGTGCGTGTTGAAGATGGCGACAAATGGGCAGAGCTGTCCCCGCATAACGGGTTCCGTCTGGACTTTACCATCGACTTCAACCACCCGGCGATCGACGCCAGCACGCAACGCTACCGCCTGGATTTTTCCGCCGACTCGTTCGTGCGTCAAATCAGCCGTGCGCGTACCTTCGGTTTTATGCGTGACATCGAGTATTTACAGTCACGTGGTTTGGCTCTGGGCGGCAGCTTTGACTGCGCCATCGTGGTAGATGACTACCGCGTTCTGAACGAAGACGGCCTGCGCTTTGAAGACGAATTCGTACGCCACAAGATGCTGGACGCCATCGGCGACCTGTTCATGTGCGGCCACAACATCATTGGCGCGTTTACCGCGTACAAGTCAGGCCATGCGCTGAACAACAAACTGCTGCAAGCCGTTCTGGCGAAACAGGAAGCGTGGGAATACGTCACCTTCCAGGACGAAGCCGAAATGCCGTTGGCATTCAAAGCCCCGTCCACCGTATTGGCATAAGCCGATACCGCTGATTACTTCTTACGACTGGTAGCGTTGGCACTCTCTCCGGCCAGCGACGCCAGTCGTTCCAATACCTTGCGCAGTTTTTCCGGGCTCCGGCTCGCCAATCCCCTTAATTCTTCAGCACTTTCCTGACTCAGATGCCGCATGGGCACGTTTGTCTGCGTATTTCCCAAGGTTTTTGCGGCGTCCTGCACAATGTTGCTCCCTTTTGCCATCAAGGCCGGATTAATCCTGATGTCGATCGACGACAATGATGGTAGAATTTGCGCTCGTAGTGCAGATAATAGAGCCGGTTGTTCGTAGCGCAGGCGCATCAGCCAGCTGGCATTGGCCGTTTCTAGCACTAAAATACCCTGTCGGAAATTCGCGACGCGGCACCAGGGATGCAGTTGAACGGGCAATACGCCTTTCACTGCACGGTTAAGCTTAAGCAGCGCCACAGCGCGTTGCTGGACGTTATGCAGCGGCCCTTTGTCTTCTGCAGACGCGTCGTCGAACAGGACATCTAATAATTGTGGACGGCTATCGCGCATAATGGGCTCCGGCGGATTATAAACTCGTGATCGGTATTCTAAATCGTTGGCGACAATTTGGCAGACGTTATTTCTGGCCCCATCTCCTGTTAGGGATGGTCGCGGCCACGCTTGGCGTACCTTCAAATCTGTCAGGCAGCTCCGATCAAGCCGCTCTGCCGAGCACCTCGTCCAGCCTGAACCGGCAAAATTCCGCCAGCGGCGCCTTTAATAGCCTGGCGTTGCTGCAGGAAGCGCACCGCCGCCCGACCTTCAGCGTCGACTACTGGCACCAGCATGCGCTTCGTACCGTCATTCGTCACCTCTCTTTTGCGCTTGCACCGCAGGCAGTCTACGCGCGGGTGCAGGAAAGCGAGGCGGAAGTCGCCGAACCCCCGTTGCAGGTGGCGCAACTTGCGCTGCTTTCCACACTCAACGCGCTGCTGACGCATGAGCCAAAGCCGCCGACCATCATTCGTCATACCCATCATGCCGTGCTGCCTGCCTTTGCGCAGCACCAGACCGGCTTGTGGCTCGCGCAGGTGCAGGGCATTCGCGCCGGGCCAGTAGCGTTAAGCTGATTCATTGCCCTTTGGGCGACAAAAACCTAAAAATAACAGCAAGTTGACTGCCTGTGTTGGCTGTCATGACAGAGATATTAAACATCATGTTAGTGAAATTATTGACCAAAGTTTTTGGTAGCCGTAACGATCGTACACTGCG
This sequence comes from Serratia plymuthica, assembly GCF_018336935.1. NCBI lineage: Bacteria > Pseudomonadati > Pseudomonadota > Gammaproteobacteria > Enterobacterales > Yersiniaceae > Serratia > Serratia plymuthica. Next base: position 543,690 of record NZ_CP068771.1, read on the forward strand.
CCGCATGCGTAAGTCGGTTGAACTGATCAACCGCATGGAACCGGACATGGAAAAGCTGTCCGATGACGAGCTGAAAGCCAAGACCAACGAGTTCCGCGCGCGCCTGGAAAAGGGCGAAGTGCTGGAAAACCTGCTGCCGGAAGCTTTCGCCGTGGTACGCGAGGCGAGCAAGCGCGTATTCGGTATGCGCCATTTCGACGTGCAGCTGCTGGGCGGCATGGTACTGAACGATCGCTGCATCGCAGAAATGCGTACCGGTGAAGGTAAAACGCTGACCGCAACCCTGCCCGCCTACCTGAACGCCTTAAGCGGGCGCGGTGTGCACGTAGTGACCGTCAATGACTATTTGGCGCAGCGCGACGCCGAAAACAACCGCCCGCTGTTCGAGTTCCTTGGCCTGAGCATCGGCATCAACCTGCCGGGTATGCCTGCGCCGGCCAAGCGTGAAGCCTATGCCGCCGATATTACCTACGGCACCAACAACGAATACGGTTTCGACTATCTGCGCGACAACATGGCGTTCAGCCCGGAAGAGCGCGTCCAGCGCAAGCTGCACTATGCGCTGGTGGATGAGGTTGACTCCATCCTGATCGATGAAGCCCGTACTCCGCTGATCATCTCCGGCCCGGCCGAAGACAGCTCAGAAATGTACATTAAGGTTAACAAGCTGATTCCAAAGCTTATCCGTCAGGAAAAAGAGGATTCAGACTCCTTCCAGGGCGAAGGCCACTTCTCGGTAGACGAGAAAGCGCGCCAGGTGCACCTGACCGAACGCGGCCTGATCCTGATCGAAGAAATGCTGGTGGAAGCCGGCATTATGGAAGAAGGGGAGTCGCTGTATTCACCGACCAACATCATGTTGATGCACCATGTGACCGCCGCTTTGCGCGCACACGTGCTGTTCACCCGTGACGTTGACTACATCGTGAAAGACGGTGAAGTGATCATCGTTGACGAACATACCGGCCGTACCATGCAGGGCCGTCGTTGGTCCGATGGTCTGCATCAGGCGGTGGAAGCCAAAGAAGGCGTGGAAATCCAGAACGAGAACCAGACGCTGGCGTCCATCACCTTCCAGAACTACTTCCGCCTGTACGAGAAGCTGGCCGGCATGACCGGTACTGCCGACACCGAAGCGTTCGAATTCAGCTCCATCTACAAGCTGGATACCATCGTGGTGCCGACCAACCGCCCAATGCTGCGTAAAGACATGCCGGATCTGGTCTATATGACCGAGCTGGAGAAGATTGGCGCCATCATTGAAGATATTCGCGAGCGTACCGCCAACGGCCAGCCGGTGCTGGTGGGGACTATCTCGATCGAAAAATCCGAAGTCGTTTCCCGTGAACTGGCGAAGGCCGGCATCGACCACAAGGTGCTGAACGCCAAATTCCATGCCATGGAAGCGGATATCGTGGCGCAGGCTGGCCAGACCGGTGCGGTGACTATCGCCACCAACATGGCGGGCCGAGGTACCGATATCGTGTTGGGCGGCAGCTGGCAGGCAGAGATTGCCCAGTTGGAAGACCCAACCGAAGAGCAGATCGCGGCGATTAAAGAGGCCTGGAAAATCCGCCATGAAGCGGTATTGAAGGCGGGTGGTTTGCACATCATTGGTACCGAGCGCCATGAATCGCGCCGTATCGATAACCAGCTGCGCGGCCGTTCCGGTCGTCAGGGTGATGCCGGTTCATCTCGCTTCTACCTGTCGATGGAAGATGCTCTGATGCGTATTTTCGCCTCGGATCGCGTTTCCGGCATGATGCGTAAACTGGGTATGAAAGAGGGTGAGGCCATTGAGCACCCATGGGTCACCAAGGCGATTGCCAACGCGCAGCGTAAAGTGGAAAGCCGTAACTTCGATATTCGTAAGCAACTGCTGGAATACGATGACGTGGCCAGCGATCAGCGTCGCGCTATCTACAGCCAGCGTAATGAGCTGCTGGACGTGTCCGACGTGAGCGAAACCATTGCCAGCATCCGCGAAGACGTCTTCAAGACTACTATCGACAGCTACATTACGCCGCAGTCGCTGGAAGAAGAGTGGGATATTCAGGGTCTGGAAGAGCGCCTGAAAAGCGATTTCGATTTGGATATGCCTATCGCCGAGTGGTTGGATAAAGAGCCGGATCTGCACGAAGAAACGCTGCGTGAGCGTATTCTGGAGAAGGCCAGGGAAGACTATCTGCGCAAAGAAGAAGTGGTTGGCGCGGATATGATGCGCAACTTCGAGAAGGGTGTGATGCTGCAGACGCTGGATTCTCTGTGGAAGGAACATCTGGCGGCAATGGACTATCTGCGTCAGGGCATCCACCTGCGTGGTTACGCGCAGAAAGATCCTAAGCAAGAGTACAAGCGTGAATCCTTCAACATGTTTGCGACCATGCTGGAATCGCTGAAATACGAAGTGATCAGCGTACTGAGCAAAGTGCAGGTGCGGATGCCGGAAGAGGTTGAAGCGATGGAGTTGCAGCGTCGTGAAGAAGCGGAGCGCCTGGCGGCACAGCAACAGTTGAGCCACTACGAAGAAAATTCGTTGGTCACCGAGGATTCTAATGCTCCTGCAAGCGCTGAGCGCAAGGTAGGTCGTAACGATCTTTGCCCGTGCGGTTCAGGTAAAAAATACAAACAGTGCCACGGCCGCCTGCAGAAGTAAGCCCGGCAGCGTTTAACGAGTCAAACCCTGGGGTTCAGCATGCTGAACCCCAGTTTTTTAGGGCCAAAGTCCGCGCTCTCATGAATTAATCAGGAGGATGCGATGAAGCATCTGAACATCGCCGTCGGTATCATTCGCAATGCCCGGCAGGAAATTTTTATCACTCGTCGCGCCGCAGATTCACATATGGCCGGTTTCTGGGAGTTTCCCGGCGGCAAAATTGAGCAAGGGGAAACCCCGGAGCAGGCGCTGAACCGCGAATTACGCGAAGAGACCGGCATTGAAACCGAACGCGCAACGCTGCTGGAGGTGCTGGAGCACCGCTTTAGCGATCGCATCGTCACGCTGAACTTCTATCTGGTGGAAGGTTGGCAGGGCGAGCCGTTTGGCCGCGAAGGCCAGCCAATGCGCTGGGTGAAGCAGGCGGACTTGCGTGAGGAAGAGTTCCCCGAAGCCAATATCAGCATTATCAAACTGCTGGTGCAGCAGGCCAACGCTGCGCAATAAAACCAAAGGCCCGGCGGGCGCCGGGCCGTCATTCGGCGATTAGCGGTCGTCGTCCGCTTCGCTCCAGTCTTCGCTTTCCGACAGTTCGTTGTTGCTCGGAATGCGCTTCTCTTCATCAGCCCACTCGCCGAGATCGATCAGCTGGCAGCGTTTGCTGCAAAAGGGGCGGAACGGGCTCACTTCACCCCACACCACGCCTTTGCCACAGGTTGGGCATTTCACTACGGTAGTCATCTTCTGTTCCTTACTCCTTTCCACACGTGAAAGGTTTCTATGTCATTGGGTCAGCAACAGGCCAACTCAAAGGTTAACCGTTCCGGCACCACGCCAAGCTCACTGTCCAAAGGCAGGAAGCGGATCGCGTAACGTGTTTTATGGCCGGAAATCTGCGGATAAAGCTGGTGCGCCAGGTTAATGCGCAAACGCAACAGATCGGCGCCTTCCGCGTTATCCTGGAAGAAGCCGTTCAAACTGATTTGGTTGCGGAATGGCCCGGCCTGACGGATAAGATCCAGCACCATCGTCAACGCCAGATTCAACGGCTCCAGGGTCAGCAGCCAATCAGTGACGTCAGCATCTCGCTCTTGTTGCGGCGCATGCATCCACATGTGCAACGTGGGCAAGTCAAAGCTGCAGCAACCGCCGGGGATGCTCAGACGTTGGCGCACCAGGCTAATCAGCCGATCTTCACGCAGCGCCTGCCCGAGACGTGGAGCGGACATCAGCGCCGCAGCACGTTCCTTCAGCTGGCCGCGCAACTGATCCATCACAGACATATCGACGCCTGGCACATCGGCCCATGCCAACAGCTTCTGCTGCTGACGCTCCAGCTCTTTCAGCAGTTCGGTGCGCACTTCGCCGCGCTCCAATACGTCCAGCAGGTCCGAAATGGTGCGGAAGAAGGTCAGCGCAATGGCGGTTTCGCTCAATGCCCGCTGGCCATGCAATTGTTGCAGTAAAAACTCGATACGCAGCCAGGTGCGCATTTTTTCATTCAACGGATGTTCAAAAAGAACGCTTGGGGACACATCATTCATTCAGTTTAATCCTGTCGGGTCGCTGATGCCGCCAGTTCAAGGTAGCGGCGATGCAGTGCGGCAACAAATGGCTCTATCCCCTGAGCGGCACCGCTATTATCGATTATGTCGTCTGCAACGGCCAGGCGCTGCTCGCGCGTGGCCTGTGCAGACATGATGTTTTGCGCCTGTTGGCGATTGATTCCGTCGCGGGTGACTGTTCTTGCCAATTGCGTTTCGCTGTCGACGTCGACCACCAGCACGCGATCTGCGCGCGCTTGCAGGTTATTTTCCACCAGCAGTGGCACTACCCACAGTGCGTAGGGGCTGGCGACCTGCGCCAACCGGCGTTGGGTTTCCTGATGAATCAGCGGGTGCAGCAATTGATTCAGCCAGCGTTTCTCATCCGGGTTGCTGAATATACGTTGGCGCAGTGCGGAACGGTTAAGCGTGCCGTCGGCCAGCAACATTTCATTACCAAAACGTTCGGCGATAGCGGCTAAAGCCGGGGTGCCGGGTTCGACAACCTGCCGTGCAATGACGTCTGCGTCGACAATCTCCACGCCGTGGCGGGCAAAGGCGTCTGCTACGGTGGACTTGCCGCTGCCGATACCCCCTGTCAACGCTACAATGTAGGCCATGGTATAAAATGCATCCGATATTCATAAAAAAATAATAGACGAATCATAAAGCGATCGTGCAGAAGTGCAAGTCGGTAGGGAGAGCCAGCCTGGCAGGTTGCGCTGTACGGTGATAAAAAACGCGACAGGGACAGGAAAATGAGCGATGAATCACACCGCAGGTTCTTAGGTAAATTTGTCGGATTGTAACGTAAATAAAGGTGAATTCGCAGTCTTGTCCGGTGATTATTAGCGCGTATGATAACGTCACTGGAACTGGCATTACTCTATACCCGCCATTCTTCAAGCTGCAGGTGTGTTGACTGCGAGCGCTCACTCGAATCACTTGCGTGAGTAAGCTCGTCGGGACTCTCGTTCTTGCTTGTCGCCTTCCTGCAACTCGAATTATTTAGGGTATACCCCGTCGCCTTTCAAGCCGCAGCGTTGTTGACTGCGTTCGCCCACCCCTGATGTAAGCTCCTGGGGATGAGCGATCTGGTCGCCTGGCTGCAACTCGAAATTCATAGGGTATAGGTTCGAATATCCCCCTGCGATCCGTCGCCAAAAACCAGGAAATCATAAGTCATGCGTATTGAAGAAGATTTGAAGTTAGGCTTTAAAGATGTGCTGATTCGCCCAAAGCGTTCCACGTTGAAAAGCCGTTCTGAGGTTGAACTGGAGCGTCAGTTTACCTTCAAACATTCTGGCTGGAACTGGTCCGGTGTGCCGATTATTGCCGCCAACATGGACACGGTCGGCACCTTCAGCATGGCAGAGGCCCTGGCTTCCTTCGATGTTCTCACCGCCGTACACAAACACTACACCGTTGAACAATGGGCCGCATTCGTGCAGCGCGTACCGACATCGTTACTGCGCCACGTTATGGTTTCAACCGGCACCTCAGAGGCCGATTTTGTGAAGATGAAGCAGATTCTGGCACTGTCACCGGCTCTGAAGTTTATCTGCATCGACGTGGCCAACGGTTACTCGGAGCATTTTGTCGCCTTCTTGCAGAAAGCGCGCGAAGCTTGCCCGAACCATGTGATCTGCGCCGGTAACGTGGTTACTGGCGAAATGGTGGAAGAGCTGATCCTGTCCGGCGCCGATATCGTAAAAGTCGGCATTGGCCCGGGATCGGTTTGCACCACTCGGGTAAAAACCGGCGTAGGTTATCCGCAGTTGTCCGCTGTGATTGAGTGCGCCGATGCGGCACACGGCCTCGGCGGTCAAATCGTCAGCGACGGCGGCTGTTCTGTGCCGGGCGACGTAGCCAAAGCCTTTGGCGGCGGCGCTGATTTTGTCATGCTGGGCGGTATGTTGGCCGGACATGACGAGTGCGAAGGCACCGTAGTGGAAGAGAACGGCGAAAAATTCATGCTGTTCTACGGCATGAGCTCCGAGTCGGCGATGAAGCGCCACGTGGGCGGCGTTGCCGAATACCGAGCCGCTGAGGGAAAAACCGTTAAGCTGCCTCTGCGCGGTGAGGTCGAGTTTACCGTGCGTGATATCCTCGGTGGTTTGCGCTCCGCCTGCACCTATGTCGGAGCAGAACGTCTGAAAGAGCTGACCAAGCGCACCACCTTTATCCGCGTTGCGGAGCAGGAAAACCGCGTATTCGGTGCTAAGTAACCGGTAATAAAGCCACTCTCCGGGGAACGGCTCACATTTTGCCGTGCCCCGGATCGTTTTGCTTACCCCAAAACATTCCCCAGCTGAAATATCGGCAGATACATGGCGATCACCAGCGTCCCGACTATTGCTCCCACCACCAGCATCAATATCGGCTCCAGCGTTTGCGCCAGCGTATCGGCCAGTTCAAAGGTTTGCTGCTCATGCCACAGCGCCAGCTTGCCCAGCAAGGTGTCAAGCGAGCCGGACTCTTCGCCCACCCGCACCAACTGTTGGCATAATGGGGGAAAGAGCGCCTGTTGGCCCAGGGCGCTGTAGAAGGTATGGCCCTGCGCAATCTGTTGCCGAACCCTCTCAATCGCCTGGCGGTAAAACAGGCTGTCTACAGACAGCGCTGCGGCGTTTAGCCCCTCAACCAGCGTTAGCCCCGCCTGCTGCGTCATGGCCAGAATACGGAATGTTTGGCTCAGGCAGCCGCCTTTGATCAACTGCGCGATCAGCGGCAAGCGCAACAGCGTCGCCTGTTCGCGCCTGCGCCACTGTGGCTGTGGGTGCAGCCAGCGGAAATAGGAAAATACCGCGCCGGCCAACATCAACACCAACCATGGTCCGCTGCGGATCAACATCGCGGACAGGTTCAATAGCCCCTGGGTAAACCAGGGCAATGGCGCATCGAACGACTGGTAAACGCCGGCAAACTCCGGGAGCACCATCACCAGCATCAGAATACTCACCAACAGCGCTACTGCACAGATAAACAGCGGGTAACGCAGCGCCTTAATCACTTTTTTTTGCAGTTTTTGTTGCGCCTCCTGCTGTTGGGCCAGCTGCAGACAACAAGCGTCAAGATTGCCGGTCAGTTCCCCGATGGCGATCAACTGGCGGTAGATGAGCGGAAAGATGGCGCGTTGCCCGGCGATAACGTCGGAGAAGGGCTGTCCCTGCCGTACCTGTTCGGTTATCTCGCGCAGCAGGCAGCGCCAGGCGGCAGACGGATGTTCTTCCGCCAGCAGTTGCAATCCGTTGACCAGCGGTAACCCGGCTTGCAGCAGGGTGGCGAGTTGGCGGGTGAATTGGATCATGGGTTCGCCGCGCCATTGGGCGGGGGCAATGCGTTTCCCGCTATTGATATGGCAGGGTTGCAACCCCTGCTCAATAAGCCACTGGCTGACTTGCTGTTTTTCGTCGCTCATTCGTTCACCCAGGCGCAACTGGCCGTGAGGATCGACGGCTTGCCAAAGGAAAAGGCGTTGTGCTTTCACGGCGTAGCTCCGCTTTCGGCGGTGAGGCCGACAATGCGATATACCTCTTCCAGCGAAGTGAGACCTTGAGAAACCAGCGTTAATCCAGCTTGCAGTAGCGTTATCTGCCCTTGTTGTCGGGCTATATCGGCCAGTTGACCGGGAGTTGCGCCCTGCAGCAGACCGGCTTGCACTTCCGGCGTGACCATCAGCAGTTCATAAACCCCTGTACGGCCATAGTAACCGCTAAAGCAGTGTTCGCATCCGTCAGCCTGCCAGGGCAACAGGGGCTTGGCCCAAATGGCGGCGGGAAAGTGCGCGGGCAGGTTCTGTTGATAGCGGCAGTGGCTGCACAGTTTGCGCACCAGCCGCTGAGCGATGACCAGCTTCAGGCAGGCGGCGATCAGATAACCCGGAATGCCCATATGGGTCAGGCGCGTCAGGGTTTCGCTGGTGGAGTTGGTGTGCAGCGTCGAGAGGACCAGATGGCCGGTTTGAGCGGCTTTGACTGCGATTTCCGCCGTTTCCCGGTCGCGGATCTCACCGATCATGATGACGTCAGGATCCTGGCGCAGCAAGGCGCGCAATACGCGAGAAAAATCCAGCTCGGTTTTGGGGTTTATCTGGGTCTGGTTAACGCCGAACAGCGGAATTTCAATCGGGTCCTCGACGCTGCATAAATTGCTTTGCGCGTCATTCAATTGCCGCAGGCCGCTGTACAGCGTGACGGTTTTACCGCTGCCGGTCGGGCCAGTGACCAGAATCATGCCCTGGGGGCAAGACAGAGCCTCAGCATACTGCGCCAGCGCCGTTTGGCTCATGCCCAATTGATCCAACGGCAGCTCCTGGCGTTCGGTTTGCAGGATCCTCAACACCACTTTCTCACCGTGCAGCGTCGGCAGGGTGGCGATACGCATCGAGTAACTGGCGTTATCCAGTTGCACGCTGAGCTGCCCATCCTGCGGCAGGCGGCGCTCGGCGATATCCAACTGCCCCATGATCTTCAGCCGGGCGATAAGGGGGGCGGCGAGCGGGAAAGGCGGTGAAGCTACGGCTTGCAACACGCCGTCGATACGTAGCCGGATACGCAGTGTCTGCTGATAAGGTTCGAAATGAATGTCCGAGGCGCGTCGTTGCAGGGCGATGCGCAGCGTCTGATTGATAAACTGCACCACAGGGGCGTCGCTGTCGTCGTTCAACGAGGGTGCGTCCGGTTTGGCCTCCTGCGTGTTTTGCCCAAGCCGGTCGCCCTGCATCTGCCGGCGATTCAGTTCCAGCTCCAGCCGGGCCGCAGGCCACTGTTCCAGATGAATGCGTTTGCCGGTGGCGAAACGCAGGGCCGGCAGCAGCCCCTGCGGCACGTCAGCGTTCAGGGCAACGGTCAGGCTGTCGTCGTTTTCGCTGAGGGCCAGCGCCTGGTAGCGCTGGCACAGAGCGTGAATTTCATCGCTGATCGCGAAACTCATTGCTAGGCCCCCTTCGCTGCATCGTCAAAGCGGAAGACTTCCTGGCAGGTTTCCTGCAGATTGGCGTTGTCGCTGGTGCACAGACGTGTCCAGCGCGTCAGGCCACTGGCGTTTTGGGTGGGCGTCAGCGCTACTGTCAGCCCTTGCAGCGTCTGTGTTCCGGTCAGCGTGATCACGCCCTGGCTGACCTTCACGGCGCTGACGTAACGTGAGGTGCCGCCGGCAGGAATGCCTTTACTGCCGGCATTGCAACCCGTCGGCGCGCCGCCATCAAGCACACACAGCTCCACGGCCAGCTTGTAAGGCGTCATGACTTGCAGCATGTCAGTCATTGCCGCCTTCTGGATATAGCGTTGGTAGGCGGGTATGCCGATGGCGCTCAATATCGCGATTATGGCGATCACCACCATCAGTTCGATCAGAGTAAAACCGCGCTGTGTTTCCATTGTTATTGCCTCCTTGTGAATGTGGAGGTGACGGTAACGGCTCAGGCTGCGGGCTTCTAGCGGGGAGTGAGTGTTCTGCGGCGCGTTTCCACGGCAAGTTGTTCAGTTTGCAGCGGCGTGAAAATAGTTGCGGCGGGGGTCGCAATGTTGATGCAAAAGCACCGCCCCAGTTTGCCAGGGCGGTGTGAATGGCGGAGATTATTTGAAGCGCATTGACAGATCGAGTGCCGTCACATGTTTGGTCAGCGCGCCGACGGAGATGTAGTCCACGCCGGTTTCGGCGAAGGTGCGCAGGGTTTCGCTGGTCACGTTGCCGGAGACTTCCAACTGTGCGCGGCCTTGGTTTTGCGCCACGGCGGCACGCATCATCTCGACGCTGAAGTTATCCAGCATGACGATATCGGCGCCGGCGTCCAACGCCTGCTGCAACTCGTCGAGGGATTCGACTTCCACCTCGACCGGCACCTCGGCATGCAGCCAAAACGCTTTTTCGACCGCATTTTTGATCGAGCCGGAGGCGATGATGTGGTTTTCCTTGATCAGGAAGGCATCGGACAATCCCAAACGGTGGTTGCTGCCGCCGCCGCACAACACTGCATATTTCAGCGCGGTGCGCAGCCCTGGCAGCGTCTTGCGCGTATCCAGCAGGCGGGTTTTCGTCCCCTGCAGCAGCGCCACATAATGGCTGACCTCGGTCGCTACGCCAGAAAGCGTCTGCACAAAGTTCAGTGCGGTACGCTCGCCGGTCAGCAGCACCCGCGCCGGACCGCTCAGCTTGCACAGCGGTTGGTCAGGGACCAGGCTATCGCCATCCGCCACCAGCCATTCCACCTTCACCTGGTTGCCCAGTTGGATGAAGACCTCGTTCAGCCAGCGCCGGCCGCAAAATACGCCGGGTTCACGGGTGATAATGGTGGCTTCCGCCTGCTTGTCGGCCGGTAACAATTGCGCGGTAATATCGCGGTCGGCATCGACTTCGCCTCCCAGGTCTTCGCGCAGCGCCTGGGCAACGGCATAGGGGATATCGCTTTCAATTCGTTCAAGAAGCTCGGTGCGGCGACTGTCGGCATCGTAGCGGCGTGTCGGCATAGAAAACTCCGAAATGGACGGTAAGATCGTAGGGGGAACATGCTACTCTGTTGCCGTGATAAGTACCACCGCAGAGAGGTGTCTGATGCAGTTAGAGCATGGCTGGATTGTGGGGGTGAAACGGATTGTTTCGCCGCATTGCGATCTTCGCCCGAATGATGAAGCCCCTTCGCTGTTGGTGATCCACAATATCAGCCTGCCGCCCGGCGAGTTTGGCGGCCCCTATATCGATCGGTTGTTTACCGGCACGCTCGATCCCGCAGAACACCCTTATTTTTCCGGTATCCATCAGCTTCGGGTTTCGGCGCATTGTCTGATCCGTCGCGAGGGTGAAATCATTCAGTATGTGCCGTTCGACAAGCGCGCCTGGCACGCCGGCGTTTCCGAGTATCAGGGGCGCGAACGCTGCAACGATTTTTCGATTGGCATTGAACTGGAAGGTACCGACCAACTGCCGTTCACGCCACAGCAATACCAGAGCCTGAAAGCGGTGACCGCGCTGCTAATCAGGTATTATCCGATGTCGGCGGCGAGCATTACCGGGCACAGTGACATTGCCCCTGGCCGCAAAACCGATCCAGGCCCGGCGTTTGACTGGGGTTTTTATCTGGCATCTCTGGAACAACCCGGTGAGCCCGATGGCGCTATGCTTGGGAAAATGGAAAGGGAGAGGAGTCGCTAATGACGCTGTTTACGCTGTTACTGGTTCTGGCGTGGGAACGTTTGTTCAAGCTGGGGGAGCACTGGCAGCTGGATCATCGCCTGGAAGTGGTGTTCCATCGGCTGCATAGGTTTTCGCTGGCGCAGACGCTGCTGCTGACCGCCGCCTGGATGGTGGTGGTGTGGGGCATTCTGTGGTTGGCCCACGGGCTGTTTTTCGGCGTGGTGACGCTGCTGCTGTGGATTATTATTGATTTGCTGTGTGTGGGCGCCGGCATCAAGCGCAAACACTATCGCGCCTATCTTAAGGCGGCGCGGCAGGGAGATGCTCATGCCAGCGACCAGATGGCGGAGGAGTTGGCGCTGATCCACGGTTTGCCGGTAGATTGCAGCGAAGAGCTGCGCCTGCGCGAGCTGCAAAATGCGCTGCTGTGGACCAACTTCCGTTATTATCTGGCGCCGCTGTTTTGGTTTGTGGTCTGTGGGCCATACGGGCCAATCGCACTGGCGGGTTATGCTTTCCTGCGTGCTTATCAAACCTGGCTGGCGCGCCACAATACCCCTCTGGAGCGTTCGCAATCCGGCATCGATCATCTGCTGCACTGGCTGGACTGGATCCCGGTGCGCCTGGCCGGCGTGGCCTACGCGCTGCTGGGGCACGGTGAAAAAGCCTTGCCGGCATGGTTTGCGTCGTTGGGCGACCGCCATACCTCGCAATATCAGGTACTGACTCGCCTGGCGCAGTTCTCTCTGGCGCGTGAGCCTCACAGGGACCCGGTGCAAACTCCGCGTGCGGCGGTTACTCTGGCGCGCAAGGTGACGATGATTATCGTGGTGGTAGTGGCGCTGTTGACGATTTACGGCACCTTGCTCTAATGATGAAAATAAAAACGGGCGCTCAGTTCACACTGGCGCCCGTTTTTGTTTGGCAGCGAGATATTACAGTTTGGCGAAGCAGCGGCGTGCGGCATCTATGGTGCGCTGAATGTCTTCCTTGCTGTGCGCAACGGACATAAATCCGGCTTCAAAGGCTGAAGGCGCCAGATAAACCCCTTCATCCAGCATCAGGTGGAAGAAGCGCTTGAAGCGTTCCACATCGCACTGCATCACGTCCTGGTAGCAGGTCACCGCCGGGGCATCGGTAAAGAACAGGCCGAACATGCCGCCGACGTGGTTGACGACCAACGGGACGTTTTCTTCTTTGGCGGCACCCAGCAGGCCTTCTGCCAGCATATCGGTCAATTCGGTCAGCGTCTGGTGGATACCGACCTGCGAAACCTCGGTCAGGCAGGCATAACCGGCCGCCATCGCAATCGGGTTACCGGACAGCGTCCCCGCCTGATAGACCGGGCCGGTTGGCGCCAATGCCGCCATCACGTCGCGACGGCCGCCGAACGCGCCGACAGGCATGCCGCCGCCGATGATTTTGCCCAGACAGGTGAGGTCGGGTCTCACATCGTAATAGGCCTGCGCCCCGGCCAGCGCGACGCGAAAGCCGGTCATCACCTCATCGATAATCAACAGTGCGCCGTATTTGTCGCACAACGCACGCAGACCCGGCAGGAATTCCGGCAGCGGCGGCACGCAGTTCATGTTGCCGGCGACCGGCTCGACGATGATGCAGGCGATCTCGGAAGGATACTGCTCGAAAGCGGTGCGGACTGACTCCAGATCGTTGTAGGTGCAGGTCAGCGTGTGCTTGGCGAAATCGGCCGGCACGCCCGGCGAGTTCGGTTGGCCCAGGGTCAGCGCACCGGAACCGGCTTTCACCAGCAGGCAGTCGGCGTGGCCGTGGTAGCAGCCCTCGAATTTGATGATTTTATCGCGGTTGGTGTAGCCACGCGCCAAACGGATAGCGCTCATGGTGGCCTCGGTACCCGAGTTGACCATTCGCACCATATCCATGGTCGGCACCAATTCGGTCACCAACTCCGCCATTTTGACTTCCATCTCGGTGGGGGCGCCAAAACTCAGGCCGCGCTGCGCCGCTTCGATGACCGCGTTGCGGATAGCCGGGTGATTGTGCCCCAGCAGCATCGGGCCCCAGGAACCGACGTAGTCGATATAGGCTTTGCCGTCGACGTCGAACAGGTAAGCCCCGTCCGCCCGTTCGATAAACAGCGGCACTCCGCCAACGCCGGTGAATGCGCGCACCGGAGAGTTAACCCCGCCTGGGATAACTTGTTGTGCCTGGGCATACAGACTTTCGGACTTGCTGTGTAAGCTCATAAATCGGCTCCTGGATTCTCTTTTGAATGATTTGATCGCGCTATTCTAGAGAAGTGTTCGTCGATATGAAACGATCACAGTCAGATACCTATTTGGGGGAGTAGTTGGTCAGCGGGTGCGTTAGAATAATCGGCTTCCCTATTTGTATTACATTTGATTCCGCTAATGAATAACCCATTATGACTGAATTGCAACAACAGCCGCCTGTGGCGCGGGCTCCACGCTTGAAACGCAGCGATGCGGTACGTCGGTTTATCCGCCAAGATAAAACGCCGGTGGCGATCCTGTTTATGGCTGCGGTGGTGGGTACCCTGGCGGGATTGCTCGGCGTAGCCTTTGATAAGGCGGTGGACTGGGTGCAGCAGCGGCGTTTCTCCGCGCTGGCGCAGGTCGCCGATTCCTGGATCCTGGTTTGGCCGCTGGCCTTCATTCTTTCTGCTGCGCTGGCGGTGCTGGGGTATTACCTGGTGCGGCGCTTTGCGCCGGAGGCGGGCGGTTCAGGCATACCGGAGATCGAAGGGGCGTTGGAAGAACTGCGCCCGGTGCGCTGGTGGCGAGTGATCCCGGTGAAGTTTATCGGCGGCATGGGCACGCTGGGGGCGGGCATGGTGCTCGGCCGTGAAGGGCCTACGGTGCAGATGGGGGGCAACGTCGGGCGTATGGTATTGGATATCTTCCGCATGCGCGGCGCTGAAGCGCGTCATTCGTTGCTGGCCACCGGCGCGGCTGCCGGCCTTTCCGCCGCCTTCAATGCGCCGCTGGCGGGCATTCTGTTTATCATTGAGGAAATGCGCCCACAGTTCCGCTACAACCTGCTCTCGATTAAAGCGGTGTTTATCGGCGTGATCATGTCGAGCGTCGTGTTTCAGCTGTTCAATGGCGAACACTCGGTGATTGAAGTCGGCAAGCTTTCCTCTGCGCCGATCAACACACTCTGGCTGTATCTGGTGCTGGGTGCCGTGTTCGGTGCCGTGGGGGTGATGTTTAACGCCCTGATTTTTCGCACTCAAGATCTTTTCGCCCGTCTCCACGGCGGGAAGATGCGTAATATCCTGATGATTGGCGGGCTGCTCGGCGGTACGTGCGGCATTCTGGGGCTGATCCAGCCGCAAGCGGCGGGGGGCGGTTTTGGTTTGATCCCCATTGCTGCCGCCGGCAATTACAGCGTCGGTATGCTGCTGTTTATTTTCATCACCCGGGTGATCACCACGCTGCTGTGCTTCGGTTCCGGCGCGCCGGGTGGGATCTTTGCGCCAATGTTAGCGCTGGGCACGCTGTTTGGCACCGCTTTTGGCCTGGCCGGTGCACACCTGTTTCCACAGTACGGCATTGAGGCCGGTACTTTCGCCATTGCCGGAATGGGCGCGTTGTTTGCCGCCACGGTGCGCGCACCCTTGACCGGGATCGTGCTGGTGCTGGAGATGACCGATAATTACCAGCTCATACTGCCAATGATCATTACCTGCCTTGGTGCTACGCTGGTGGCGCAGTTCCTCGGGGGCAAGCCGTTGTATTCGTCGATCTTGATCCGTACGTTGCGGCGGCAGGAAGAGCTGCAGGCGCGTGAGGCGGCAGATAAAACAGGTAAAGAAAATACAACAAATGCGGTGAATACTTGAACGCAACACTCAGGTATTGGATAATCAAAAACATTAATCAGACTGCCATTGTAGCGGCCTGATGCAGAACAATGTTGGGAGTAAAGAGTATGAGTGATGAAACAGCACTGCCCCTGCAATTTACCGAGGCAGCAGCAAGCAAGGTTAAAGTCTTGATTGCTGACGAAGAAAATCCGAATCTGAAGTTGCGGGTTTATATTACCGGTGGCGGCTGCAGCGGATTCCAGTACGGCTTCACTTTTGACGACAAGGTCAATGACGGCGATATGACCATCGAGAAGCAGGGCGTTGCGCTGGTGGTTGACCCAATGAGCCTGCAATATCTGGTGGGCGGTTCGGTCGATTATACCGAAGGGCTGGAAGGTTCACGTTTCGTGGTAACCAACCCTAACGCCAAAACCACCTGCGGCTGCGGTTCTTCGTTCAGCGTCTGATCCCGCCGGCAGCAGCATAAAACCCGCCAACCTCACCGGTTTGCGGGTTTTTTTATGGCTGCCATTTCGCTCTGGCCCGAGCCGGGTTTGCTTCGGCCGGCAGCCGCTATTGTTCGAGGATAAACGCCGGTAGTTTCAGGTGCCAGCGAATGGCCGCCAGCCGGATCGCCAGCGTGATGCCCATGCCAAGCATCATCGCCTGCTGCAGCGGCATACCGAAGGTGGCGAAGGCGGTCGCGTGCACGATGCCGCCGACAATACAGGCGGTGGCATAGATCTCGGTTCGCAGGATCATCGGAATTTCCCGTGCCAGCACGTCACGGATAATGCCGCCGCCAACCCCGGTAATGACGCCCATGCAGACCGCCACCAGCGGGCCGGTATCGGCGGCGAAGGCTTTATTGACGCCGATGCCGACGAACACCGCCAGCCCGACGGCATCCAGCACCGGCAGGATCCACTTCGGCAGGCGTCGCGGCTGGCGTACCAGCAACAGCGTCAGCACGCAGGTTATCATCGCCACCACCAGATCGGTCGGATCTTTCACCCAAAATACCGGGCCATTGGCCAGCGCCATATCGCGAATGGTACCGCCGCCGACCGCCGTGACCACGCCGAGCACCAACACGCCGAACGGATCCATGCGCAGTTTGCCGGCCAGCAATACGCCGGAAATAGCAAACACCGCAGTACCGAGAATATCCAGCCAAAACACCAGCATCAGGGAAGCTCCGCCAGTTGGCTGCACAGTTGCTGCGCGGCCAGCATGATGCGCGGGCCGGCGCGGTTGAACCAGTCGCCGTTCAGCGCAATCACCGGTACTTGCAGTTGCGGTGCCCAAAAGGCCTTCACGCTGGCAATCTCTTTTGCGTCGCCGGTAATCACTACGGCCTGTGGTTGGCGGGCCAGCACCTGCTCACGGCTGATTTGCGGCCATGGCATGCGGCTGTCGGCAAAGATATTCTCCGCTCCACACAGCGACAGTACCTGGCTTTGCAGGGTGGCGCCGGAGCTGGTGAACAGCGGCTGGGTGCCAAACTGCAACAATACCCGGCGCGGCCGGTTGTGCGGGTATTTTGCTTTCAGCGCGGCAATCTGTCGGCGTAGGGTGCCCGCAGCCTGGTGCGCCTGCTCCGGATGCGGGCTGTATTTGGCCAGGTCATCCAGCGACTGGGCGATGTCATCGAGCGTGGTGGCATCCGCATAAAAAATCGGGATGCCGAAGGCGGCGAGCTGGTCCAGCACCCGCTGCGGATTGCCGCCGCGCCAGGCGAGGATCAGATCCGGCTTCAGCGCCAGCACCCGCTCGATGTTGATCCCCTGCCAGGAAGCCACCTGTTCCAGCTTCTTGGCCGCCGGCGGGTAATCGGAAAAGGCACTGACTGCCAGCAGGGTATCGCCCATGCCGGCGGCATAGGCAAGTTCGGTGGTATTGGGCGCCAGACTGATCACGCGTTGAGCGGCACCGGCAGGCAGCGCCACCCAGAGCGCGAGCAGCCACAGCAGGGCTGAAAAGCAGGGCTTCACATCAACCGCGCTTGGCCAGGGTTTGCAGCATCGCGTTGACCATCAGCGTTGATTGCTTGGCGGCCACGACCAGGAACTCGTCAAAGCTCATGTGCGATTCACTGTCGGCAACGTCAGAGATGGCGCGAACCACCACAAAGGGCGTGCCGAACAGGTGGCAAACGTGGCCGACGGCGGCGGCTTCCATTTCAACCGCGGCAACGCTTGGGAAGGTGGTGCGGATGCGTTCCAGCGGTTCTGCGCCGTTAATGAAGGCGTCGCCGCTGCAGATCAGGCCGCGCACCGCGTTCAGATCCAATTGCTTGATGCAGCTTTCCGCCAGCGCGATCAGCGCTTCGTCCGCCACAAACGCCGCCGGGCAGCCTGCCATCTGGCCTGGCTCGTAACCAAAGGCGGTGACGTCGGCGTCGTGATAGCGCACTTCTTCGGAAACCACGATATCGCCCACTTTCAGCGTGGCGGCCAGGCCACCGGCGGAACCGGTATTGATCACCAGGTCCGGCTTGCAGTGTTCCAGCAGCAGGGTGGTGCCCATTGCCGCAGAAACTTTACCGATACCGGATTTCAGCAGCGCCACGTCAACGCCGCCGATCTGGCCGGTATAGATTTCACAACCCGCGCGTTGAATGGTCTGACGGTTTTCAATTTGTTCGCGCAGCAGAGTAACTTCCTGCTCCATGGCGCCGATGATGCCTACTTTCATAAATAACACTCGCTGATTGGGTGTGGGAATTGCGCCATAGTCTATCATGGCTCTCATAGAGAGATAATCCGTTGCATATGCCCGCGGGAATTGTTATCACGGGGGCTGGGCGCAACGGAGGAGAAACAGATGTCCGGGATCGACTTTAAGCAAAAAATCAGCTTCCAGCGGCCTTTCAGTAAGCCTATTGAGGCCGAGGAAGAATATGACATCGTGCGGCAGTTTGAGAGCGATCGCGGGCGTATCGTCAATTCGGCCGCCATTCGCCGCCTGCAGCAAAAAACCCAGGTATTCCCTCTGGAGCGCAACGCCGCGGTGCGCAGCCGTCTGACGCACTCGATGGAGGTGCAGCAGGTCGGGCGGCACATTGCCAAGGAGATCCTCAACCGTTTCAAACAGGAACGGCGGATCGACGCGCTCGGCCTGAGCAAACTGCTCGATCCTTTTGAAAGCATAGTTGAAATGGCCTGCCTGATGCATGACATCGGCAACCCGCCGTTCGGGCATTTCGGCGAGTCGGCGATTAACGACTGGTTTTCCCAGAGGCTCGATCCCGCCAGTTGCGGGAGCGAGCCCGCCAGCAACGATCGTTGCCAGATCGGCGTGCTGCGCCTGCACGAAGGCGAAGGCGATCTCAACCGCCTGCGCAGCCGCATCCGCCACGATCTCAGCCATTTCGAGGGCAATGCCCAGGCGATTAGGCTGGTGCATACGTTACTGAAGCTCAACCTGACCTATGCGCAGGTGGGCTGCATTCTGAAATATACCCGTCCGGCGTACTGGGCGAGCGAGATCCCCGCCAGCCACAGCTACCTGATGAAAAAACCGGGCTTTTATCTGGCGGAAGAGGCGTTTGTCGATCGCTTGCGGCGCGAGTTGAATATGGGCGAGTTCGATCGCTTCCCGCTGACTTATATCATGGAGGCGGCGGACGATATTTCTTACTGCGTCGCCGATCTGGAAGACGCGGTGGAAAAAAACATTTTCACCGTTGAACAACTTTATCAGCATTTAACCCAGGAATGGGGCGAGGTATCGCCGGGCGATTTGTTTGATAAAACCGTGGCCAGCGCGTTTCGCAAGATTGACCGCGGCGGCGCGCGGCGCAGCAGCGAAGATCAGTTCTTCATGTATTTGCGGGTGTTCACCGTGGCGAGGCTGGTGCCGCATGCGGCGCAGCGTTTTATTGATAATCTGGATGCGGTTTATCAGGGCAACTTTAATCAGGCATTGCTGGAAGACTCCAGCCCCGCGTACCAACTGCTGAAGATCTTCAAGAATGTGGCCTTCAAGCACGTGTTCAACCATCCGGAAGTGGAGCAGCTTGAACTGCAGGGCTACCGGGTGATCAGCGGCTTGCTGGACATCTACAGCCCCTTGCTGGCGATGCAGCTGGCGGATTTTACCCGGCTGGTGCGGGAAGACAGCCATCGCGCTTACCCGATCGAAACGCGGCTGTTCCACAAACTTTCCACCAAACATCGGTTGGCGTATGTCGAAGCGGTTGAAGGGTTGCAGCACCTGTCGCCGGAGCAACTGGCGATCCGGGAATACTATTTCCGCGCACGTTTGCTGCAAGATTATATCAGCGGTATGACCGATCTTTATGCCTACGACGAATATAGAAAATTAATGGCAGCAGAATAATTCATTCAGCTATAGCCGTCATACTTGAATCTGCCTCCGCGTTGGCTGCGTCCGCGCACCCCAGTCACTTAGTTTACTGAGCTCCTGGGGATTTACGGTCTGCCGCCTTGAGGCCGCTCCAATTATTTAGGGTATAATAATTATTAATTTAAGTATTTGACTTGACGATGCAGTGAATATTTCGAGTTTTGTAAAGACGGACAATATTTGTTTACTATTACCAATAACCTGAGTCGGAACTTCGGGTTATTAATAAGCTCTGACTATGCACAAAGAACGCAATACTTTCTGAACGACTTTATAAGAGACACACAGATGAAAAAAACCGCATTAGTTCTTAGCGCCCTGGCTTTCAGTATTGGTATGGCAATGGGCCCGATGACGGCCGGTGCCGCAGAAACCGCCTCTTCAAGCTCTCAACAGCTGCCTAGCCTGGCGCCGATGCTGGAAAAAGTGATGCCTTCCGTGGTGAGCATTAACGTTGAAGGCAGCACCACCGTCAACGCGCAGAAGATGCCGCCGCAGTTCCAGCAGTTCTTTGGCGAAGATTCGCCTTTCTGCCAGGACGGTTCGCCGTTCCAGGCTTCGCCGATGTGTCAGGGCGGTGGGCCGGGGGCGCCTGGCCAGGGCACCCAGGAAAAATTCCAGGCTCTGGGCGCCGGTGTGGTGATTGACGCAGCCAAAGGCTATGTGGTGACCAATAACCACGTGGTAGATAACGCCAATAAAATTCAGGTGCAGCTGAGCGACGGCCGCAAGTTTGACGCCAAGGTGATAGGCAAGGATCCGCGTTCCGATATCGCGCTGATCCAACTGAAAGACTTTAAAAACCTGACGGCAATCAAGATGGCGGATTCCGAGCAATTGCGCGTCGGCGATTACACCGTGGCGATCGGCAACCCGTATGGATTAGGCGAAACCGCGACTTCCGGCATCGTTTCCGCGTTGGGCCGCAGTGGGTTGAATATCGAGAACTACGAGAACTTTATCCAGACCGATGCGGCGATTAACCGCGGTAACTCCGGTGGCGCGCTGGTTAACCTGAACGGCGAATTGATCGGCATTAACACCGCGATCCTGGCACCGGACGGCGGCAACATCGGCATTGGTTTCGCCATCCCGAGCAACATGGTGAAAAACCTGACGGCGCAGATGGTTGAGTTCGGCCAGGTGAAACGCGGCGAGCTGGGCATTATGGGCACCGAGTTGAACTCCGAACTGGCGAAAGCGATGAAGGTGGACGCCCAGCGCGGCGCCTTTGTCAGCCAGGTGATGCCGAAATCCTCCGCCGCCAAGGCGGGCATCAAGGCCGGTGACGTTATCGTCACCATGAACGGTAAAGCCATCTCCAGCTTTGCCTCGTTCCGTGCGGAAATCGGCACGCTGCCGGTCGGCAGCAAGATGTCGCTGGGCATCATCCGCGACGGCAAACCGGTGACCGTGGACGTCACGCTGGAGCAAAGCGCCCAGACTCAGGTTGAGTCCGGCAATATCTACACCGGCATTGAAGGGGCCGAGCTGAGCAATGCCCAGATCGGCAGCCAGAAAGGCGTGAAGGTGGATAACGTCAAGGCCGGCAGCGCCGCTGCGCGCATCGGCCTGAAAAAAGGCGATATTATCCTTGGCGTTAACCAGCAGCCTATCCAGAATCTGGGCGAACTGCGCAAAATTCTCGACAGCAAGCCGTCGGTGCTGGCGTTGAACATCCAGCGCGGCGATACCCAGTTGTATCTGTTGATGCAGTAATTTCTACCCGCTCTCCGCTCTCAAGGCACGCCACGGCGTGCCTTTTTTACGCAGGTAAAGGGGGCGTTTTGCGACAACGCCAACCGCCGTGCAGGGCAGTGGGCTGGTTGCGACGGTTCTCAGCGTACGGGCCTGCTATTATCAGATATCAGCCCCGGCGAAAGTGAAGCCGACAATAGGCCTGTGCAGTCGAGGAAACGGACCGTATATGAAAATAGTGATCGCGCCGGACTCATACAAAGAAAGTCTGTCGGCACTGGAAGTGGCGACCCAGATTGAAGCGGGTTTTCGCGAGATATTTCCTGATGCCGAGTACATCAAACTGCCGGTAGCCGACGGTGGGGAAGGTACGGTGGAGGCGATGGTTGCCGCCACCGGCGGGCGTAAAGTGGATGTCGACGTCACCGGGCCGCTGGGCGCCAAGGTGCGGGCCTTTTTCGGCCTGTCCGGCGATGAGCAGAGCGCCTTTATCGAGATGGCCGCCGCCAGCGGGTTGGAACTGGTGCCGGGGCGGCAACGCAACCCGCTGAACACCACCTCTTATGGCACCGGCGAACTGATCCGTTCGGCGCTGGATCACGGCGTAAAACATTGCATCATCGGCATCGGCGGCAGCGCCACCAACGACGGCGGCGCCGGCATGGTGCAGGCGCTGGGGGCGAGGCTGCTGGATAAGAACGGCGATGACATTGGCTTTGGCGGTGCGCAGTTGGAACACCTTGCCGCCATCGATCTCAGCGGACTGGATGCGCGCATTGCCCAGTGCAAGTTTGAGGTCGCTTGCGACGTCACTAACCCGTTAACCGGCAAAGAGGGCGCTTCGGCGATTTTCGGCCCGCAGAAAGGGGCTACGCCGCAGATGGTGGCGCAGCTTGATCGCTGCCTGCTGCACTATGCGCAGGTGATTGCGCAGGATATGGCGATTGAGGTGGGCGGGGTGCCCGGTGCGGGCGCGGCCGGTGGCATGGGAGCGGCGCTGTTGGCGTTCTGCCATGCCGATCTGCGTCAGGGGATTGAGATCGTCACCGAAGCGTTGGGGCTGGACGCATTGGTGCGCGACGCGACGCTGGTGATCACCGGCGAAGGGCGCATCGACAGCCAGAGTATCAACGGCAAGGTGCCTATCGGCGTGGCGCGCGTCGCCAAGCGCTACAACAAGCCGGTGATCGGCATCGCCGGCAGCCTGACGGCCGACGTTGGCGTGGTGCATCAGCACGGGCTGGATGCGGTGTTCAGCGTGCTGTACAGCATCTGCACGCTCGAGGAAGCGCTGGAAAATGCCGCCGACAACGTGCGCATGACCGCACGCAATATTGCGGCGACCATCAGGCTGTCGCAGCAGATATAGGCTCCGCTAAGCCTGCTGAGGGGCAACCCTCAGCTTGTCGCCGGGCGATCGCTCTCCAGATGGCTGCGGGCTGCCTGGCTCACCAGTTCGATCTCATCGAGCAGTTCCAGCCATTCCGGTTCCAGCTCCTCGTTGCCGACGCCCTTGCGCAACTGCTGTTCAAGATAGAAGCACAACTGCTTCAGGCGCGGCACGCCACTGTAGCTGCAACTGCCGTGCAATTTATGGATCAAATCGAGAATGCTGTCGTCTGGGGTGCCGTCCAGCACCGCCTGCACCCGTTCGCTGACTTGCGGCAGGAAGTCGAGCAACATATGCAGCAGGTCGTGCGCCAAATCCTGTTTGTTCGCTGCCTGGCGCAACGCCAGCGGCCAGTCTAACGACAGCAAGGGCTCGACGGCCGGTTCGCCGCTGTAATAACGGGCCAACACGCGGGTCAGCATGGCTTCATCAATCGGCTTGGCCAGATAATCATCCATTCCCGCTTGCAACAAATGCTCACGCTCGCCGCTCACCGCATGCGCGGTAACCGCGACGATCGGCGTAGAGTTGTGGTGCGGCAGTTGGCGGATCAGTTCGCTGGTGCGGATACCGTCGATATTCGGCATTTGGATATCCATCAGGATCAGATCCAGAACGTTATCGCGCGCCAGCGCCAGCGCTTCTTCCCCACTTTCGCACAGCAGGGTTTTTTCCACCTGCTCGGCCAACAAGGTGCCTATCAGCTTCAGGTTGGCCGGGTTGTCGTCGACAGCCATCACCGTCAGCGGCAGGCGTTTGCGTTCCGGCGCGGCGAGCAGGCGCAGTGGAGTTTCCATGCGCAGCAACGGGAACAGGCGGTTGCTGGTGATCGGTTTGATCAGGCAGCCGATAGCGCCCTGTTGTTTAAGCTGTTCGGCGTTGATCTGCGACTGGCAGGGCAGCGCCAGAATCACCCGACCGGCGATATTCAGCGCCGTTTTCAGCTTGCTTTCGTGCTGTGCCAGGTTATCGCGGAACGGGATCGGCACTCCCACCAGCAGGAAGTCGTAATCCTTTTTCGGTAACTGCGCCAGCGTAGGCGAATGGGTGATCACCAGCGAGGTCACGCTCAGCATATTGAGCGTGGCTTCCGCCGCCATCGGGTTGGCTTCGATATACCCCAGCGTCTTGCCGCGCAGGTCCGGCAGGCTTGGCGGCAGCGACAGCATGCCTTCGTGCAACTCAAGCGTGATATGGAACCAGAAGGTCGAACCGCGGTTCAACTGGCTGTGGAAGCAGATATCGCCGCCCATCTCTTTCACCAGTTTTTGGGTGATCACCAGCCCCAGGCCGGTGCCGCCGTGGCGGCGTGAAATGCTGGCGTCCGCCTGACGGAACGCCTGGAACAGCTGCGACTGCTGCCGTTCGGAGATGCCGATGCCTGTGTCGTGGATTTGCACTTCAAGCTCGACCTGGTGATCTTGCAGGCCACGCAACTCGACGCGGATATCGATGTTGCCGGTTTCGGTAAATTTGATCGCGTTGCCCAGCAGATTGGTGATGATCTGTTGCAGCCGCAACGAGTCGCCGATCACTTGCTCCGGCACGTCGTTATGCACGTCCAGCGTCAGTTCCAGCCCTTTCTCGTGGGCGCTGGGCGCCAGCAACACAATCACTTCGTCCAGCGTTTCACGCAGCGAGAACGGAATGTGTTCCAGCACCAGCTTGCCGGCTTCCAGCTTGGAGAAGTCCAGCACGTCGTTGATGATGGTCAACAGGTTGTTGGCCGAGCGTTCGATGGTTTGCAGATAATCGGTTTGGGTGACGCTCATCTCGGTTTTCAGCATCTGCCGCGTAAAGCCAATCACGCCGTTGAGCGGGGTGCGCAGCTCATGCGACATGTTCGCCAGAAACTCGGATTTGATGCGCGCCGCTTCCTGAGCGCGTTTTTTCGCCAGATCCAGCTCGACGTTCTGGATCTCCATCTGCTCCAGCGTTTCACGCAGGTCTGAGGTGGCCTGATCGATATTCTGTTGCATCTCTTCGTGATAGGCGGTCAACGACATCGCCATCGAGTTGATGCCGTTCTTCAACATGTGCAGTTCGCCGAGCATAAAGCCTTCGACGCGGCTGTCGAGCTGGCCGCGGCGGATGCGGTCAACGGTGTTCACCATATTGCGGATCGGGCCGGTAACGTCGCGCATCAGACGGTAGGCGAACAGAATGGCGATGCACATGCACAGCAACAGCAGCAGGGTGGAGATGAACACCTCCTTATACTGTTGCAACCGCACCGATTGCAGATCCAGTTCGATCGCCACATAACCCAGATTATTGTCCTGCGGGACCGGGTCGGTGGCATTTTGATCCGGGTATTGGCTTTCCGACAGGATCGGCGTACGCAGGATCAATGAGTTGCCGCGCCGCGTCAGCATCAGGTCTGTGGGGATTGGCACACCTTTCGGCAGCTGCAATTGGGCAAAATTGTGATGATAATTGGAGGTGACAAACAGATTATTCTGCGCATCGAACACCGTAATTGAACGCACAATATCTGAATGACGGCGGTGCAACAGGCTGACCAACTGCCTGACCGACTCGCGGCTGCGGAATGTCATGCCGTACTCGCTGGCCACCGCCAGGGGTTCGATAATACTGGCGCCGGCGTCAACCAACTGTTCTTGCAGCTCATTGTAACGGTGTACCACGAAGAAGGTGCTGAGCAGCAGACCAATCAACAGCGTTGGGGCCAGAATCAGGATCATCATGCGCGCACGCAAGCTGTATTTGGTCATGGGATTCCAATGTGGGAGAATTGCCGGACACTCACTACTTTAATGAACCAGCACTCAATCGACAAATATGGCGCAATTCTACTCTCCCAAACGCCGCGTGACGACCCGGCAAAGCCTACAAATATTAACCGTAACGGTGAGCGACCTCGATCCCTTTGGCCAGGGCGTGGCGCGCCACAACGGCAAAGCGGTGTTTGTGCCGGGAGTGTTGCCGGGCGAGCAGGCGGAAATCCAGCTGACGGAAGAAAAAAGCAAGTTTGCCAAAGGCCGGTTGAAACGCCTGTTGAGCCGCAGCCCGCAACGTGTGGAACCGCGTTGCCCGCACTTTGGCGTGTGCGGCGGTTGCCAACAGCAGCACGCGGACGAAAGCCTGCAACAGCAGAGCAAATCTGCCGCACTGGTGCGCATGATCGCCCGCGAAACCGGCGTTACGCCGCAGCAGGAGCCGGTGATCGCCGGCCCGCAATACGGGTACCGTCGCCGCGCCCGTTTGGGGTTGATGTGGCAACCCAAACAGCAACAATTGGTGATGGGGTTTCGCCAGGCGGCTTCCAGCGATCTGGTGCCGGTGACGCAGTGCCCGGTCCTTCATCCCGAGCTGGAACATTTGCTGACGCCGCTGCGCGCCTGCCTGAATGGGCTGCACGCCGCCCGGCGTCTGGGGCATGCGGAGTTGGTGCAGGCAGACAATGGCCCGGTGTTGGTTTTGCGGCATCTGGACGCGTTGAAAGATGACGATCTCCAGGCATTGCAGGCCTTCGCGCAGCAAAAAAACGTAACTATTTATTTGGCGCCGGACAGCGACAGGGTCGAAAAACTGTGCGGCGAAACGCCGTATTATCAGGTCGACGGGCTACGCTTAGACTTCAGCCCGCGCGACTTTATTCAGGTCAATGACACAGTAAATCAGCAAATGGTGGCCCAGGCCCTTGAATGGCTCGACATTCAGCCCAATGATCGGGTATTGGATCTGTTCTGCGGCATGGGCAATTTTACCCTGCCGCTGGCGCGACGCGCCGCTGCGGTGGTGGGGATAGAAGGTGTTGCCACGCTGGTAGCGAATGGGCAATATAATGCACATAAGAATAAACTGAATAATGCCGCCTTCTTCCATGAAAATCTGGAAGACGACGTTGAGCGGCAACCTTGGGCAGCACAAGGATTTGATAAAGTGATGCTGGACCCTGCCCGTGCGGGTGCGGCCGGCGTGATGTCACATATTGTAAAACTGGCGCCAGAGCGGGTGGTTTACGTTTCTTGTAATCCCACCACGCTGGCACGCGACAGCAAAATATTGCTGGACGCCGGTTATCGTCTTGCACGTGTGCGAATGTTGGATATGTTTCCGCATACGGGGCATCTTGAGTCAATGGCGCTGTTTATTAACGACAACACGCCTGGGGTCGCTGCAAAGTAGGGAGAGGGTATGGTTGCGGTAAGAAGTGCACATCTGAACACGGCTGGCGAATTTGCTCTCGACGAGTGGATTGCCAGCTTGGGGCTACCTAACCCGCAGTCATGTGAGCGATTAGCCGCAACCTGGCGCTACTGTGAGCAACAGACCCAGAACCACCCCGACGCGCCGCTGCTGTTGTGGCGCGGGCTGGAAATGGTGGAAATCCTCTCTACGCTAAGCATGGACAACGACAGTATGCGCGCCGCGCTGCTGTTCCCGTTGGTGGACGCCGGCATCGTGCCGGAGGAAACCCTGACCGAAGAGTTTGGCAAGGGCATCACCTATCTGGTGCACGGCGTGCGCGATATGGACGCCATCCGCCAACTGAAAGCCACCCAGAACGACTCCATGGCCTCCGAACAGGTCGACAACGTGCGCCGCATGCTGTTGGCGATGGTGGAGGATTTCCGCTGCGTGGTGATCAAGCTGGCGGAGCGTATCGCCCACCTGCGTGAAGTGAAGGATGCGCCGGAAGACGAGCGCGTGCTGGCGGCAAAAGAGTGTTCGAATATCTATGCGCCGCTGGCCAACCGCCTCGGCATCGGGCAACTGAAATGGGAACTGGAGGATTTCTGCTTCCGTTACCTGCACCCGGATGAATACAAGCGTATCGCCAAGCTGCTGCACGAACGCCGCATCGATCGCGAACAGTTTATCGACGACTTCGTCGCCTCGCTGCGTAATGCGATGGGCGACGAGGGCATCAAAGCGGATATCTACGGCCGCCCGAAACATATTTACAGCATCTGGCGCAAAATGCAGAAGAAGGCGTTGGCCTTTGACGAGCTGTTTGACGTGCGCGCGGTGCGTGTGGTGGTCGAACGCTTGCAAGATTGCTATGCGGCGCTGGGGATTGTGCACACCCACTTCCGCCATCTGCCTGATGAGTTCGACGACTACGTCGCCAACCCGAAACCCAACGGCTATCAGTCGATCCACACCGTGGTGCTGGGCCCGCGCGGCAAAACGCTCGAAATCCAGATCCGTACCCGCCAGATGCATGAAGACGCGGAACTGGGCGTGGCCGCGCACTGGAAATACAAAGAAGGTGCGGTAGCGACGGTACGCTCCGGCTACGAAGAACGTATCGCCTGGCTGCGCAAGCTGATCGCCTGGCAGGAGGAGATGGCGGACTCCGGCGAGATGCTCGACGAGGTACGCAGCCAGGTATTCGACGATCGGGTGTACGTGTTTACCCCGAAAGGCGATGTGGTGGATCTGCCGGCCGGCTCCACGCCGCTCGACTTTGCCTATCATATCCACAGCGACGTCGGCCACCGCTGCATCGGCGCCAAGATTGGCGGGCGTATCGTGCCGTTTACCTATCAGCTGCGGATGGGCGATCAGATTGAAATCATCACCCAGAAGCAACCGAACCCGAGCCGCGACTGGCTGAACCCGAACCTGGGCTATGTCACCACCAGCCGTGGCCGCTCCAAGATCCATAACTGGTTCCGCAAGCAGGATCGCGACAAGAACATCCTCGCCGGCCGCCAGATGCTGGACAGCGAGCTGGAGCACCTTGGCATCAGCCTGAAAGAAGCCGAGAAGCTGCTGATCCCGCGTTACAACATGAATTCGCTGGATGAAATACTGGCGGCGATTGGCGGCGGCGATATCCGTCTGAATCAGATGGTGAACTTCCTGCAAGGCAAGTTCAACAAGCCGAGCGCCGAGGAACAGGATCGCGAAGCGTTGCGCCAACTGGTGCAGCATAAAGCGCCGCCGGTGAGCCGCAGCAAGGACAACGGCCGGGTAGTGGTGGAAGGGGTAGGCAACCTGATGCATCACATCGCCCGCTGCTGCCAGCCGATCCCGGGCGACGATATTGTCGGCTTTATCACCCAGGGGCGCGGTATCTCCATCCACCGTGCGGACTGCGATCAGTTGGTGGATTTGCAGTCGCACGCGCCGGAACGCATCGTTGACGCGGTGTGGGGCGAAAGCTATTCCAGCGGTTATTCGTTGGTGGTGCGGGTAATGGCCAACGATCGCAGCGGCCTGCTGCGCGACATCACCACCATTCTGGCCAATGAAAAGGTCAACGTGCTGGGCGTGGCCAGCCGGAGCGACACCAAAAAGCAGCTGGCGACCATCGACATGGACATTGAAATCTACAACCAGCAGGTGCTGGGCCGGGTGTTGGCCAAACTTAATCAACTGCCGGACGTGATTGACGCCAAGCGCCTGCACGGCAGCTAAGTACCCGGCGTCTTTCAAACCGCATCGGCGTTGGCTGCAAGCGAACACCGATGCGGTCCTGAAATCCGTTGGCGACTCATCCGGCGGACGCGCAAATGCGTACCCATTCTTTCTCAGAGATCTTTTTATGACCCAATCCTCCCCGCTGCAGCGCCTGCTGAACATCATGAAAACGCTGCGCGACCCGCAGAACGGTTGCCCATGGGACCGCAAGCAAACCTTCGCCACCATCGCGCCTTACACGCTGGAAGAAACCTACGAAGTGCTGGACGCCATTGAGCGTCAGGATTACGCCGATCTGCGCGATGAGTTGGGCGATCTGCTGTTCCAGGTGGTGTTTTACGCCCAGATGGGCCAGGAGCAGGGGCTGTTCGACTTCGATGAGGTGTGCAACGCCATCAGCGACAAGCTGGAGCGCCGCCACCCGCATATCTTCGGCGATGCCGATGCGGCGGATAGCGAAGCGGTATCGGCCCGCTGGGAGCAGTTGAAGGCCGGCGAACGCGCCGAGAAGGCGCTGCATTCTGCGCTGGACGATATCCCGCAGGCATTGCCGGCACTGATGAAGGCGCACAAAATCCAGAAGCGTTGCGCCTCGGTCGGTTTCGACTGGCATACCCTGGGGCCGGTACTGGACAAGGTGTACGAAGAGATCGACGAAGTGATGCATGAAGCCAGGCAAGCGGTGGTCGACGAGCAGAAGCTGGAAGAGGAAATCGGCGATCTGCTGTTCGCGACGGTGAATTTATCGCGCCATCTCGGGCACAAGGCGGAAAACGCGCTGCAGGCGGCCAACCGCAAGTTCGAGCGCCGTTTCCGGCAGGTGGAAGAGATTGTCAAACAGCGCGGGATGCAGATGGAAGAGGCTACGCTGGAGCAGATGGAAGAGGCGTGGCAACAGGTTAAACGTCAGGAAAACTAATCCCGGGCGGCGTTGTCCTAAAGTTGTTCGATGCGGGCCGTAATGTTGATCGGCGACAAGATTCGCTCAAGCTGAAACGGTTAAGCTCGGAGTCCTGGTTTGCTGAACGACGAGAGAACGGCAAGAAAATGCCAACAAACTGAAATTTAAGGCGTTTTGGTGCCATGAAACGGCGGTAAAAGAAAATTTTCCATGCTAACTCATTGTTTTAAAAAGACAGTAAGCAAGGTGCCCACGGATTAAACCCTGATGAACTCCCGGTGGTGACAGAGATGATGGACAGCAAAACGATCGTTTGTAGGTCTGGAGAGGTTCGGGTATACTACTTTCCCGTCTTGGTACTTCCATCGTCTTTAAACCTAAACTCTCAGGTTCAGCATGACAACTAATTATATTTTTGTGACCGGCGGGGTCGTATCCTCTCTGGGTAAAGGCATTGCCGCAGCCTCTCTGGCGGCTATTCTCGAAGCCCGTGGCCTCAACGTTACCATCATGAAACTGGACCCGTACATCAACGTGGATCCGGGCACCATGAGCCCGATTCAGCATGGGGAAGTTTTCGTCACCGAAGACGGGGCAGAAACCGATCTGGATTTGGGCCACTACGAGCGCTTCATCCGCACCAAAATGTCGCGCCGCAACAACTTCACCACGGGTCGCATTTACTCCGACGTTCTGCGTAAAGAACGCCGTGGCGACTACCTGGGCGCCACCGTACAGGTTATCCCGCACATCACCAACGCGATCAAAGAGCGCATCCTCGAAGGCGGCGAAGGCCACGACGTGGTGTTGGTGGAAGTGGGCGGTACCGTCGGCGATATCGAATCGCTGCCGTTCCTGGAAGCCATCCGCCAGATGGCGGTAGAAGTGGGCCGTGAGCACACCCTGTACATGCACCTGACGCTGGTGCCGTACCTGGCCGCCGCCGGTGAAGTGAAAACCAAACCTACTCAGCATTCCGTTAAAGAGCTGCTTTCCATCGGTATTCAGCCTGATGTGCTGATTTGCCGTTCCGATCGCACCGTTCCTGCTAACGAACGCGCGAAAATCGCACTTTTCTGCAACGTGCCGGAAAAAGCGGTTATCTCCCTGAAAGACGTTGATTCTATTTATAAAATCCCAGGCCTCTTGAAATCTCAGGGCCTGGACGATTATATTTGTAAACGATTCAGCCTCAACGCACCGGAAGCGAACCTGATCGAATGGGAACAGGTGATCTCCGAAGAAGCCAATCCGGGCGGCGAAGTGACCATCGGCATGGTCGGCAAATATGTCGAACTGCCGGATGCGTATAAGTCGGTGATTGAAGCCTTGAAACACGGCGGCCTGAAAAATCGTCTGACCGTGAACATCAAGCTGATCGACTCGCAGGATGTCGAAACCCGCGGTGTGGAAGTGCTGAAAGGTCTGGACGCGATTCTGATCCCAGGCGGCTTTGGCTACCGTGGCGTAGAAGGCAAGGTGATGACCGCGCGTTATGCGCGTGAAAACAACATCCCTTATCTGGGCATCTGCCTGGGCATGCAGGTGGCGCTGATGGAGTTCGCCCGCAACGTAGCGGGTATGGAGAACGCCAACTCAACCGAGTTTGTGCCAGACTGCAAGTATCCGGTGGTGGCGTTGATCACCGAATGGCGTGACGAAGACGGCAACGTCGAAGTGCGCACTGAAGAAAGCGATTTGGGCGGCACGATGCGTGTCGGTGGCCAGCAATGCCACCTGACCGACAATAGCCTGGTGCGCCAGATGTACGGCGAACCGACCATTGTTGAACGTCATCGTCACCGTTATGAAGTCAACAACATGCTGTTGAAGCAGATCGAAGCCGCCGGGCTGCGTGTTGCCGGCCGTTCTGCAGACAACAAGCTGGTTGAGATTATTGAACTGCCGAATCACCCGTGGTTTGTAGCTTGTCAGTTCCACCCGGAATTTACTTCAACGCCGCGTGATGGTCATCCGTTGTTCGCCGGTTTTGTGAAGGCCGCTGGTGAGCACCAGAAGCGCCAGGTGAAATAAAATATTTGGTAAGCGGCGCGCGGTGAGAACCGCGCGCTGTTTGTCTGGAGTTTTAGTTTAACTTGTACTGAGGAAAACCTAATGTCCAAAATCGTTAAAGTCATCGGTCGTGAAATCATCGACTCCCGCGGTAACCCGACTGTTGAAGCCGAAGTGCATCTGGAAGGCGGTTTCGTAGGTCTGGCTGCTGCGCCGTCAGGTGCTTCTACCGGTTCCCGTGAAGCATTGGAACTGCGTGACGGTGACAAGTCTCGTTTCCTGGGTAAAGGCGTACTGAAAGCCGTTGCTGCAGTAAACGGCCCGATTGCTCAGGCAGTACTGGGTAAAGATGCCAAAGACCAGGCTAACATCGACAAGATCATGATCGACCTGGACGGCACTGAAAACAAATCTCAATTCGGTGCAAACGCCATTCTGGCGGTTTCCCTGGCTGCCGCCAAAGCGGCTGCTGCCTCTAAAGGCATGCCGCTGTATGAGCACATCGCTGAACTGAACGGCACCCCAGGCAAATTCTCTATGCCATTGCCTATGATGAACATCATCAACGGTGGCGAGCACGCTGACAACAACGTCGACATTCAGGAATTCATGATTCAGCCGGTTGGCGCGAAAACCCTGAAAGAAGCCGTTCGCATCGGTTCTGAAGTGTTCCATCACCTGGCGAAAGTGCTGAAGGCCAAAGGCCTGAACACCGCAGTAGGTGACGAAGGCGGCTACGCGCCAAACCTGGGTTCCAACGCCGAAGCGCTGGCTGTTATCGCAGAAGCGGTAAAAGCGGCAGGCTACGTACTGGGTAAAGACGTTACTCTGGCGATGGACTGTGCAGCGTCTGAGTTCTACAAAGACGGCAAATACGTTCTGGCCGGCGAAGGCAACAAAGCCTTCACTTCCGAAGAGTTCACTCACTTCCTGGAAGACCTGACCAAACAGTACCCAATCGTATCTATCGAAGACGGTCTGGACGAATCTGACTGGGCTGGTTTCGCATACCAGACCAAAGTGCTGGGCGACAAAATCCAGCTGGTGGGCGACGACCTGTTCGTTACCAACACCAAGATCCTGAAAGAAGGCATCGATAAAGGCATCGCTAACTCCATCCTGATCAAATTCAACCAGATCGGTTCTCTGACCGAAACTCTGGCTGCTATCAAGATGGCGAAAGACGCAGGCTACACCGCGGTGATCTCTCACCGTTCAGGTGAAACCGAAGACGCAACCATCGCCGACCTGGCGGTAGGTACTGCGGCTGGCCAGATCAAAACCGGTTCCATGAGCCGTTCTGACCGCGTTGCAAAATACAACCAACTGATCCGTATCGAAGAAGCGCTGGGCGACCGCGCACCGTTCAACGGCCTGAAAGAAGTTAAAGGTCAGTAATAACGGCTTGGTTCGTTGCTAAATAAAAACCCGCTGCGGCGGGTTTTTTATTGCCATTTATTCAGCATTCATCATTTACGGGAGTAATAGTGGGTTATTTATGTTGAGTTAATATTTTCTCGCTGCCCTGTGGGCGGCTGGATGAGGGCTTGATGCGGAGCAGGACCGTGATTGTCGGCGGTGAGCCGGCGATGTCATTCCGCCATAAAATGGCCCTTTCATGGCGAAAGGGCCGTAAGTTCAAGCCAGGTCTGGGGCGATTTCGTACAACACGCCTTGATCGGCAATCAACGCCGCGCTGGCGGCGATATCCGGCGCCAGCCAGCGATCCTGATGATAAGGCGCGACGCTTTGCCGCAGCCGTTGCCAGGCGCGCCCGGTTCCGGTGCCGAAACGGTATTGCGTAAGGAATTCAAACGCCTGCGCCGCCAGCAGGTACTCAATCGCCAGGATCTGGTTAACATTGGCCAGCGCCTTATGCAGCCGCAGCGCCGCCCCGGTGCCCATGCTGAGGTGATCTTCCTGCAACGCCGAGGTCACGTAGTTGTCCACCACGCAGGGCTGAGCCAACTGGCGATTCTCCGCGCACAGCGCAGCCGCCACGTATTGGGCTATCATCATGCCGGAGTTGACCCCCGGCTCGCTGACCAAAAATGCCGGCAATCCGCTGACCAGCGGATTGATCAAACGATCGATGCGCCGTTCGGCGATACCGCCCAGTTCAGCGATGGCGATAGCCAGCAAATCGGCGGCCATGGCTACTGATTCGCCGTGCGGATTGGCTTGCGACATGACGCGATAATTGTCCGGCGTACCGAGCAGCAGGGGGTTGTCGGTAGCACCGTTCAGCTCGGTTTCAATTTGCCGTTCGGCATGAGCGATCTGATCCCGGCAGGCGCCATGTACCTGTGGGATCGAACGGATGCTCAGAGCATCCTGAGTCCGAATACCCTCGCTGGCGGCTATCATCTCGCTGCCGTTCAAGAGCATCCGCAAGTTACTGCCCACTCGTTGCATGCCTGGGTGCGGTTTGAGCGCTAAAATTTCGGTGTCGAAGGCGGCGATTTGCCCGCCCAACGCCTCAAAGCTCATTGCTCCCAACACGTCGGCCCAACGGGCCAGCCGCCAGACATCGGCCAGCGCCAGGCAGCTCAATCCGGTCATGCAGGGCGTGCCGTTAACCAGGCACAGACCGTCTTTGGCGCCGAGCGGTGGCGGCACGATACCTTCCTCGGCCAACGCCTGCGCAGCGGCGACGATTTGCCCGCGATAGCTGACTTCACCCAGGCCGATCAATGTGATGCCGATGTGCGCCATATGGGTCAGGTAGCCGACCGAGCCCTGCGCCGGCACCTGTGGCGTAATGCCGCGGTTAAGCAGCGCCAGCAGCGCTTCTACCACCGGCCGCTGAATGCCGGACTTGCCGTGGCTGTAGTTGACGATGGCGCAACAGATAATGGCGCGGGTCTGGTCGTCGCTCAGTGGCGCGCCAACTCCGCAGGCGTGGCTCATCAACGTATTGCGCGACAGCTGCGTCAGCTGTTTGCCATGCAACGCCTGATTGCACAACGCGCCGAGTCCGGTATTGACGCCATAGGCGCGTTGTTCGCCGGCGACGATTTGCCGCACGATAGCCTGAGCGTTCTCGATCCGCGCCCAGGCGGCGTCAGACAGGCTTATCGGCGCCCGGTGGCGAGCCACTGCCACTACGTCCTGCCAGCGTAGCGGTTGGCAATCGATCACTACTGAAGAGGGATAATGCATAGCGGTATCCTCAGGCGCGCGCCACGATTGTCGGGCGAGGCTTCTGCACGTTTTCATCCAGCGCCAGGCGGCGCTGCACGAAGCGGTTGACGTACTCATCGGCCGGGTTATTAAGAATATCCTGCGGCGTGCCGACCTGAATCAGTTTGCCGTCTTTCAGGATCGCAATCCGGTTGCCGATCCGCACCGCTTCATCCAGATCGTGAGTGATAAACACTAACGTCTTGTTAAGCTCTTTTTGCAGCGCCAGCAGTTGATCCTGCATTTCGGCGCGGATTAGCGGATCGAGTGCGCTGAAGGCTTCGTCCAGCAAAATGATGTCGGTATCGGTCGCCAGTGCGCGCGCCAGACCGACGCGTTGCCGCATGCCGCCGGATAGCTGGTGCGGGTAAGATTTCTCATACCCCTTCAGCCCGACGGTATTAATCCAGTGCTGCGCACGCTCCTGATACACTTCTTTCTTTTCGCCCCGGACTTTCAGGCCGTAGCCCACATTGTCCAGCACCGTCTTGTGCGGTAGCAGGCCGAAACTCTGAAACACCATGCTGATTTTGTGGCGGCGGAAGTGCTCGAGCCGTTTTTCGTCGTAACGCAGGATGTCTTCGCCGTCCACCAGGATCTGGCCGCTGGTGGGATCGATCAGGCGGTTGAAATGACGCACCAGCGTGGATTTTCCCGATCCGGACAGGCCCATGATCACAAATATCTCGCCGGCTTCGATCGACATCGACAGATCGTGCACACCCACCACGCAGTCGGTCGCCGTCTGCACTTCCTGTTTGGTCTTACCCTGCTGGCTCATTGCCAGCGCCGCAGCAGTTTTGTGGCCGAAGATTTTGTAAACGTTTTTGATTTCGATTTTGTTCATCGGAATTACCTCGCAACGGCGGAACGGCCATAGGCCTGAGTGATGCGATCAATGACCACCGCCAGGATAACGATCGCCAGCCCGGCTTCGAGCCCCAGCCCCACGTTCAGCGTCTGAATGCCCACCAGCACGTCTTCGCCCAGGCCGCGTGCGCCGATCATCGAGGCGACGACCACCATCGACAGCGACATCATGGTGGTCTGGTTGATGCCGGCCATGATGCTTGGCAGCGCCAGCGGCAACTGCACGCCGAACAGTTTCTGCCAACTGTTGGCGCCAAAGGCGGTGACGGACTCCATCACTTCCTTATCCACCTGGCGGATCCCCAAATCGGTCAGGCGGATCAGCGGCGGCGTGGCGTAGATCACCGTCGCCAGGATTGCCGGCACCTTGCCCAGGCCGAACAGCATCAGCACCGGGATCAAGTACACGAAGCTTGGCATGGTTTGCATCACATCCATCAGCGGCATCATTATCGCCCGCACACGGTTGCTGCGCGCCGACAGTATGCCCAGCGGAATGCCGATAATCACCGCCAGCAGCGTGGCGACCAGCACCAGCGCCAGGGTTTGCATCAATTTGTCCCACATGCCTGCGGTGCCGACCAGCAACAGCAGGCCGACAATCACTACCGTCGGCAGCCAGCGCCGGGTGGCATGCCAGGCCAACAGGCCGACGAGCGCCAACATCAGCCACCACGGCGTGGCGCGCAGCAGGCTCTCAAGGTGGATCACCGCCCACAGCAGGGTATCGGAGATCTTGCGGAACATGTCGCCATATTGGGTGACCAGCGCATCGACCCAGCCGTTGATCCAATCGGCGATGGAGAAGGTAAAGCGTTCTGGAAACATAAGTTTTGCCCCTGTTTGGCCCGAGGCGCATCAGGCCCCGGGTTGGTGTTTACTAAAATCAAAAGCGGTTACAAAGAGGCCTGAATTTTTTTCGCCGCGTCTTCGCTGACCCACTGTTTCCAGATATCCGGGTGCTGTTTGAAGAACTCCAGCGCCAGCTTCTGCGAGCTGATGCGTTCCTTGCTCATGCGCGCCAGATTCTGATTGACCAGATCGAGCGGCAGATTCACTTTTGCCAACATTTGCACCAGTTCAGGCGCCTGCTGGTTAAACACGCTGGAAATCCCGACTTTGATGTGGATGTTCTTGTCCACGCCGGGCTCGTCCAGTTTCACCAGATCGAGCTGGCCCATCAGCGGGGTTGGCGACCAGTAGTAGAACAAAATAGGTTCGCCGCGGCGGTAGCTGGAAAGAATGGCGGTATCGAGTGCGGGGCCAGTGCCGGGGCGGAAGTTGGTGAACTTATCCTCCAGTTTGAATTTTTTCAGGATGGCGGTGTTATCCAGCTCGCAGGTCCAGCCTGCCGGGCAATTGTAGAAGCGGCCTTTGTCAGGCTCTTCCTGATCGCGGAAAAGCTGCACGTATTTGGCGAGATCCGGGATGCTTTTCAGATCCGGTGCCAGGGGTTTCAGTTTGCGTTTGGCGTCGCCTTCAATCACGTAACGCGGCACATACCAGCCTTCGACTGCGCCAACAATAGGCGCGCCGACGCTGACAGCCTTGCCGGCTTTCTCTGCTTTGTTCCAGACTTCGCTGCGGCCAATCCACTCTTCGGCGAACACCTGAATGTCATTGGTGCCGATCGCCTGCTCCATGGTGATAGAGTTACCCGGCAGCGCGTCGGTTTTACAATCGTAGCCCTTTTGCAGCACATATTGCATGACGTCGGTCAGCAGCATGCCGCTTTCCCAGTTCAGTCCGGCGAACTTGACCGGTTTACCAGATTCGCACCAACCTGCGGCGCGCGCGGAAAGGCTGCCTGTCATCAGCCCGAGCGCGATTAAGGGGATCCATAGTTTATGTCGTGTTTGCATCGTGATACTCCACGTTTAATGACGAAGAGCCCGGGAACGGCGGGCTCGTGGGTTTAATACTGCGGTGAGGTCGTGACGGGTGAACCCCCGCCTTTTTTACGCACCCACAACCAGTATGCCAGGGTAAGGAAAGCCACCCACACCAGCCCGACGTACAGGGCGATGCGGCTATCCTCGAAGTAACCGAGCAGGCCGATGACGAACAGCATGAACACCGTCGCCAGCGCCGGCGCTATCGGCCACCAGGGAACCGGGAAACTCAGTTTGCTGACTTCCTGTGGCGTCAGCGTACGGCGCATGGCTGCCTGCGACAGCAGGATCATCAGCCACACCCAGACGGTCGCGAAGGTGGCGATGGAGGCGATGATCATAAACACCTGTTTTGGTATCAGGTAGTTAAGCACCACGCCCAACAGCAGGGCGACAGACATCACCAGCACCGTCATCCAGGGCACGCCGTTGGCGGTCAGTTTGGAGAAGCTTTTCGGTGCCTGACCATCCTGCGCCATGCCGTACATCATGCGGCCGGCGCCGAAGATGTCGCTGTTGATGGCGGAAATGGCGGCGGTGATCACCACCACGTTCAGCACGTTGGCGGCGGAGCTGATGCCCAGATTGCTGAAGATCTCCACAAACGGGCTGCCGTTCTGGCCGATGCTGTTCCACGGATAGATGGCCATCAGCACCAGCAGCGTCAGCACATAGAACAGCAGGATGCGCACCGGCACGGCATTGATCGCTTTCGGCAGCACCTTCGCAGGGTCTTTCGCCTCGCTGGCGGTGATGCCGATGATTTCAATGCCGCCGAAAGCGAACATCACTACCGCCAACGAGGCGATCACGCCGCCGATGCCGTTTGGCATAAAGCCGCCGTGCTGCCACAGATTGCTAAAGCCGGTGGCGTGCTGGGTCTGGCCGAAACCAAACAGCATCACCGCTGCGCCGCCGACGATCATCGCTACGATAGCCGCGACCTTGATCAGCGACAGCCAGAACTCCATTTCGCCGAACACTTTCACGCTGCACAGGTTGAGCGCGCCGATAAACATGATAATGCTGAGCACCCACACCCACTGGGCGACGTCCGGGAACCACAGCCCCATATAGATGCCGAAGGCGGTGACGTCCGCCAGGGCGACGATCACCATTTCGAAGGTATAGGTCCAGCCGGTGAGGAAACCGGCCAGCGGGCCAAGATAGTGGCTGGCGTAGTGGCCGAATGAACCTGAGACCGGTTGATGCACCGCCATTTCGCCCAGCGCGCGCATCACCATAAACACCGCCGCGCCGCCGACCAGATAGGCCAGCAGCACGGCCGGGCCGGCCAGTTGGATCGCCCCGGCGGAGCCGTAGAACAGGCCGGTGCCGATGGCGGAACCGAGCGCCATAAAGCGGATATGCCGCGCGTTTAATCCGCGTCTGAGTTGTGTTGTTTCGTTACGCATGTTGCTTCCCGTTGAGTTTTTATTGCCGAACAGGCACGCGCTATCCGCACCGGGTGGAACGCATCCGGCGGGACAGAACAAACTGCGTGGTATAACCCTTGTTTACTCGAAGTCGCCGCGTTGTTAGCGGCGACTCCGACGACGTTGGGTAGAGGTTTTATTTATGCCTGGCTAGGCAGCAGCGCTGCTGGCATCAGCGATGTCAGATGACCTGCCGCCAACAGCAGGCTGGCGGCTTCAATGTCGGGGGCGAAGAAACGATCCTTGTCGT
Source organism: Serratia plymuthica (assembly GCF_018336935.1). NCBI lineage: Bacteria > Pseudomonadati > Pseudomonadota > Gammaproteobacteria > Enterobacterales > Yersiniaceae > Serratia > Serratia plymuthica. Next base: position 583,235 of record NZ_CP068771.1, read on the forward strand.
AGTAGCTGACATGTTCACGCAGCGTGCGGCGTGCCTGCTCCAGGGCTTCCGACGTTTTCAGGCCTTTGCGCAGATCCAGCCCCTGACAGGCGGCCAGCCACTCGACGGCTAAAATGCCGCGCACGTTATCCGCCATTTCCCACAGGCGGCGGCCTGCGGCAGGCGCCATGGAGACATGGTCTTCCTGGTTGGCGGAGGTCGGGATGCTGTCGACGCTGGCCGGGTGGGCCAACGCCTTGTTCTCGCTGGTCAGCGCTGCGGCGGTCACCTGGGCGATCATAAAGCCGGAGTTCACCCCGCCGTTGTCCACCAGGAATGGCGGCAACTGCGACATGTGCTTATCCATCATCAGCGAGATACGGCGCTCGGACAGCGAGCCGATTTCGGCAAACGCCAGCGCCAGGTTGTCGGCGGCCATGGCGACCGGTTCGGCATGGAAGTTACCGCCGGACAGCACGTCGCCCTGCTCGGCGAACACCAGCGGGTTATCGGACACCGCGTTGGCTTCGATCTCCAGCACTTCGCTGGCCTGGCGGATCTGCGTCAGGCAGGCGCCCATGACCTGCGGCTGGCAGCGCAGGGAATAAGGATCCTGCACTTTCTCGCAGTTGCGATGCGAATCGGACACTTCGCTGCGCTCGCCGAGCAGGTGGCGATAGGCTGCGGCGGCGTCGATCTGGCCACGTTGGCCGCGCACCTCATGGATACGCGCGTCAAATGGGCTGCGTGACCCCAGAGCGGCTTCCACCGTCAGGCTGCCGGTGACCGTGGCCGCAGCGTACAGATCTTCCGCGTCGAACAGGCCGCGCAGGGCAAAGGCGGCGGAAACCTGGGTGCCGTTCAGCAGCGCCAGGCCCTCTTTGGCGGCCAGCGTCAGCGGCTTCAGGCCCGCTTTGGCCAGCGCATCGGTGGCAGGCAGCCATTCGCCCTGATAACGGGCCTTGCCTTCACCCAGCAGCACCAGGCTCATGTGAGCCAGCGGCGCTAGGTCACCGGAGGCGCCAACGGAGCCTTTCAGTGGAATGTGCGGATACACTTCTGCGTTCACCAGCGCTATCAGCGCCTGGATCACTTCCAGGCGGATGCCGGAAAAACCGCGCGACAGACTGTTGATTTTCAGCACCATAATCAGGCGCACCAGGTTGTCGTCGGTCGGGGCGCCCACGCCGGCGGCGTGAGACAGCACGATCGAACGCTGCAGGTTTTCCAGATCTTCACGGGCGATACGGGTAGACGCCAGCAGGCCGAAACCGGTATTGATGCCGTAAGTGGTGCGGTTTTCTTCAACGATGCGCTCTACGCAGGCGACGCTTTGCTGAATGGCGGCATAGGCGCTGTCGTCAAGCTGAAGGCGAACCGGATGTTGATAAACCTCACGCAGTTGCGAAAGCCGAAGTTGGCCTGGGCGAATAGTCAGCGCTTTCATGCTTTGTCTCCTTGGGTGGCGGCGACCATCGGCAGGTTCAGGCCCTGCTCGCGGGCACATTCGATGGCGATGTCGTAACCGGCATCGGCATGGCGCATGACGCCGGTGGCCGGGTCGTTATGCAAGACGCGGGCGATGCGCTCGGCGGCTTCATCGGTACCGTCACAAACGATGACCATGCCGGAATGCTGCGAGAAGCCCATGCCGACGCCACCGCCGTGGTGCAGAGAAACCCAGGTCGCGCCGCTGGCGGTATTCAGCAGGGCGTTAAGCAGCGGCCAGTCGGAGACGGCGTCTGAACCGTCTTTCATCGATTCGGTTTCGCGGTTCGGGCTTGAGACCGAGCCGGAGTCCAGGTGGTCGCGGCCAATCACGATCGGCGCAGACAGTTCACCGCTGCGTACCATCTCGTTGAACGCCAGGCCCAGCTTGGCGCGCTGGCCCAGACCGACCCAGCAGATACGCGCCGGCAGCCCCTGGAAGCTGATGCGCTCGCGCGCCATATCCAGCCAGTGGTGCAGATGCTCGTCATCCGGGATCAGCTCTTTAACTTTAGCGTCGGTTTTGTAGATGTCCTGCGGATCGCCGGACAGTGCGGCCCAGCGGAACGGGCCGACGCCGCGGCAGAACAGCGGGCGAATATAGGCCGGCACGAAGCCCGGGAAGTCGAAGGCGTTGCTGACGCCCATTTCTTTCGCCATCTGGCGGATATTGTTGCCGTAGTCGAAGGTCGGCACGCCCATCTTCTGGAAGGCCAGCATGGCTTCCACGTGTTCGGCCATCGATTGCTTGGCGGCGATGACCACCTGCGCAGGTTCGGTCTGCGCGCGCTGGCGGTATTCTTCCCAGCTCCAGCCCTTCGGCAGGTAGCCGTTCAACGGGTCATGGGCGCTGGTCTGGTCGGTGACCATGTCAGGACGCACGCCGCGGCGCACCAGTTCAGGCAGGATATCCGCCGCGTTGCCGCACAGGGCGATAGAGATGGCTTTGCCTTCTGCGGTGTATTTCTTGAGGCGCGCCAGCGCGTCGTCCAGATCCTTGGCTTGTTCATCGACGTAGCGGGTTTTCAGACGGAAATCGATGCGGCTCTGCTGGCATTCGATGTTCAGCGAGCTGGCACCGGCCAGTGTGGCGGCCAGCGGCTGAGCGCCGCCCATGCCGCCCAGACCGGCGGTCAGTACCCAGCGGCCTTTCAGGCTGCCGTCGTAATGCTGGCGGCCGGCTTCCACGAAGGTCTCGTAAGTCCCCTGGACGATGCCCTGGCTGCCGATGTAGATCCAGCTGCCGGCGGTCATCTGGCCGTACATGGCCAGGCCTTTGGCATCCAGTTCGTTAAAGTGTTCCCAGGTGGCCCAATGTGGCACCAGGTTGGAGTTGGCGATCAGCACGCGCGGCGCGTTGCTGTGGGTTTTAAATACGCCGACCGGCTTGCCGGATTGCACCAGCAGCGTTTCGTCGTCTTCCAGCGTTTTCAGGGTGGCGACAATTTTGTCGTAGCAATCCCAGTCACGCGCGGCGCGACCAATACCGCCGTACACCACCAGTTCATGCGGGTTTTCCGCTACTTCAGGATCGAGGTTGTTCATCAGCATGCGCAGCGGCGCTTCGGTCAGCCAGCTTTTTGCATTTAATTGTGTGCCGCGTGGCGCGCGTACATCGACATGGCGAACTTTGTTATTTGCAGTCACAGCATTTTCCTCAAACAGTATCGGTGCAGATTCCATAACGCGGTGGGGTTAATCACCACGCCATAATAATGCGTAGGGTTTATTAACATATACTTGTATGTACAAGCATATGCAACACTGACCAGTGAATGCCTTAAATGGCATAAGAGAAAGTTATTTTTGTTAATTATCAGTTGGATGAATTTGTTTTTGGTGTTTGGGTCATTAGGTTGACGCAGGAGAACAGTGAGCTATTCAACAAAAATGAATTAAAAATGGGTCATTTTTGAGTGTTAAATCACAATAATTTTACATGCTCATTACAAGTTGGCGGCGGTGATAAAAAAGTCATATCGATGAAAGCAAAATGCCCGCCACTCTGGGACATAGGGAGGTATCCCATAATGGCGGGCATTAACCTTATGCTGCCGGCTGCAGCACCGTTTTTCGGGTCATTTTGAATACCGTTGCGATGGCGGCGATCAGGGCCGGTACGCACAGGAACATCAGGATGCTTTGCACTTCCCAGTGCATGGCAAGCAATTGCGCGCCCATCATGGTGCCCGCAACGCCGCCAAAACGGCCGATGCCTTGCATCCAGGCGATACCGGTGGCGCGGCTGTGGGTGGGGTAAAAGGTGGCGGCCAGCGTTTGCAGGCCCGATTGCGCGCCGTTCATGGTGATGCCCATCAGGAAGATAAAGGCACCCAGCAGCACGATATGGCTGTCCTCGGTCGCCATTGCCACAATCAACAGGGCGGTAATGACAAAACCGCTCGACACCACTTTATGGGCGTTCCAGCGGTCCATCAGCCAGCCGGCCGCCAGAATGCCGAGGGTGCCACCGAAGGTGAACAACGAGGTCAGAATGGCCGACTGTTCAAGCGGGTAACCCAGCCCCTGCATCAGGATCGGCATCCAGCTCAGCAGCACGTAATAAATCACCAGCCCCATGAAGTAGGTCAGCCACAGCATCAGTGTGCCGGCCAGATAAGGGCGGGTGAACAGCAGGCCGACGCTGGTTTTTGACTGCGCCAGCTTCTCTTCATACAGGTAGAAACGCGTGACGTTATCGATATTCTGGCTGACGAAGCGCTGGGCGATGCGTCTGATTTTCATCGCATCCTTGCCGCGGTTCACCATGTACTTCACCGATTCCGGCAGGAACAGGATCAGCAATAGCGTCAGGATCAGAGGAGCTATTGCTCCCAGCAGCAGCACGCTGTGCCAGCCATAGGTCGGGATCAGCCACGATGAGATGGCGCCACCACCGGCGGCACCCAGCGGGAAGCCGCAATACATGGTGTTAATTGCCATCGAGCGGCAGCGCTGCGGCGCATATTCGGAAATGAGCGTGATGGCGTTCGGCATCGCCGCACCCAGGCCCAGCCCGGTCAGAAAGCGCCACAGCGTCAGGCTGTTGAGCGAACCGGCATAGGCGGTGGCCAGGCTGGACAGGCCGAAGAACAGGCACGAAAACACCAACACCCGCTTGCGGCCGATGCGATCGGAGATCGGCCCGGCCACCAGCGCGCCGAGTGACAGCCCCAGCAGCGCGGCGCTCAGCACCGGACCGAGATCCTGTTTCACAATTCCCCAATCTTTGGCGACCGAAGGGGCGATATAACCCATTGCCGCAGTGTCAAAACCATCAATGGCAAGGATCAGGAATCCCAAAATGATCAAGGTCCAATGAAACAGCGAGAATTTGCTGTCGTCGATGGCCTGCTGAATATTCAACTCGGTGGAATGAGCCATGGCACCCTCTAAACGCAGATGTGATATTGGTGGATGCACTGCCGGAACTGATGTCCGACTTGTGCTTGCCTGTATATACATCTGCGCCGCAACGATTTATGTCAAATATATTTGTCTGATTTGTTATCTGCATGTTGTTTTTACGCCGCAGGATGCATCGCCAATGTGGCGGCTGACGAGGATAAACGTAATAAATGAAGCAGATAGACGGTGGGATAGGCTGGGCCATGGCGAGAAGATAAAATTTAATACAATTTAGCCGGTTTGGTTGCCGGGCCGTAATCTGAGATAATCGCTTTTTCCCTATCCTGATTGAGAAACCGATGCAGTACCCGATTAATGAAATGTTCCAAACCTTGCAGGGCGAAGGCTTTTTTACCGGCGTTCCGGCCATTTTTATCCGCCTGCAGGGCTGCCCGGTAGGATGCAGCTGGTGCGATACCAAACATACCTGGGAAAAGGAAGCCAATCGGGAAGTGGATATGCAGCGGATCCTGGTCAAAACCGAGGAGAGCGATGCCTGGGGCAGCGCCAGTGCGGAACAACTGCTTGCGGTTATCCGTCAGCAGGGCTATACCGCTCGTCACGTGGTGATCACCGGCGGCGAGCCGTGCATTTACGATTTGACCCCGCTGACCCAACTGCTGGAAGACAACGGCTATGGCTGCCAGATTGAAACCAGCGGTACTCATGAGGTTCGGTGCTCGGCGAAAACCTGGGTGACGGTTTCCCCCAAGGTGAATATGCGCGGCGGCATGAAGGTGCTGGATCAGGCTTTGCAGCGTGCAGACGAGGTGAAGCATCCGGTTGGACGCGAGCGTGATATTGAAGCGCTGGATGCGCTATTGGCGACGTTGCATGATGAAAAGCCGCGGATTATCGCGTTGCAGCCCATCAGTCAAAAGGAAGAGGCGACTCGGCTGTGCATTGAAACCTGCATTGCGCGCAACTGGCGCTTGTCGATGCAGACGCATAAGTATTTGAATATTGCTTAACAACGGTTAAATCCGATCTCCAAAATAATTGGAGTGGCATCAAGGCGGCCGGCAAACGAAGCCCGATGAGCTGACATGAGTCAGCGATTCGGGTGAGTGAGCGCAGCCAACACCGATGCCACTTCAGGTATGAAGGAGATCAACCCTTATAGACGCATCCCGCGCTGCAGGTTTCCTTCAGCATGACCGCACTCAGTTCCGGCAACTGAGGTTTAAGCTGCTGCCAGATCCAGGCGGCGAGCACTTCGCTGGTGGGATTTTCCAATCCTGGAATATCGTTCAGATAATGGTGATCCAAGCGCTCCCAAATTGGCGAGAACACGGCTTTAAGCTCGGCGAAATCCATCACCCATCCGGTGTGCGCATCCACTTCACCGGTCACTTCCAGACGCACCATAAACGAATGCCCATGCAGACGGCCGCATTTATGGCCCTCCGGCACATGCGGCAAGCGGTGTGCGGCTTCAAACTGAAAATCTTTAAACAGCGTGGTTGCCATTATTACGGCCTCATTGACTCAAAAACCGCCGCATAGTACCGGAAAGCGTGCCTGCTTGCCATTTATACTGCTTTAGTCTGGCCGCGCGCCGTTAAACCGGCGTTAACACTTTTTTTGTTTGGTCCGCGTTGTACCTATCGAATGGGGTAATCAGCGGTAAATGCGATTCATTCAAAAGTCGCCAAAAAAACCGATTTGTTTTCAAAAGGATAAAAATCGCTCTTTAGCGTTTTAACCACTATCCCTTACCAGAAAAACCGCTTAGTCATTTTGGTTATTATTTATTGCTATCCCTTATTTAATCGTTGCTATTGTGCTCGGTAACCTTACAAACTCTCCTGATCTTTTCAGGACCCCAGACTGAACGAAAAGACAGCGACTGACATTGGCGCGCACCTGGCTGGATAGGTGCCATACCCGTTGCCTTTCAAACTGCAGCGTTGTTACCTGCACTCGCTCACCCCGTGACTTAGCTCAGTAAGCGCCTGGGGTGAGCGAGTTGGCCGCCTGGCTGCACTTGAAATTCATAGGCTATAAGTAAGGAAATAAGTACTGCGATGACGACTCAGGCTCCTCCAACATCTTTGCTCCCGCTGACGCCCGAACAGCTGGCGCGCTTGCAGGCGGCGATTGGTGAATATTCACCGACGCAGCTGGCGTGGCTGTCAGGCTATTTCTGGGGAATGGTTAACCAACAACCTGGAGCCGTAGCCATTGCGCCGGCTGCATCCGCTGCCGCCAGCATTACGATAATTTCTGCGTCCCAGACCGGCAATGCGCGCCGCCTGGCGGAGCAACTGCGTGACGATCTGCTGGCCGCCAAACTGAGCGTCACGCTGGTGAACGCCGGCGACTACAAGTTCAAGCAGATCGCCCAGGAGCGTCTGCTGGTGATCGTCGCCTCCACGCAGGGGGAGGGCGAGCCGGCGGAAGAGGCGGTTGCGCTGCATAAATTCCTGTTCTCGAAAAAAGCGCCCAAGCTTAACGAGACGGCGTTTGCGGTCTTCGGGCTGGGAGACACTTCCTACGAGAACTTCTGTCAGTCCGGTAAAGACTTCGACGGCAAGCTGGCCGAGCTGGGCGCCGAACGCCTGGTGGAGCGCATTGACGCCGATGTGGAGTACCAGGAACTGGCCGTAGCCTGGCGCAAGCAGGTCGTGGATGTGCTGAAAGCGCGTGCGCCGGCGGAAAACGCCGCACCGGGCGTGCTGGCGAGTGGTGCGGTCGACCTGCTCGACAGCAGCCCGTACAGCAAAGAACAGCCGCTGACTGCACAACTGGCCGTGAAGCAAAAAATTACCGGCCGCGGCTCCGATAAAGACGTGCGCCACATCGAGATCGATCTCGGTGATTCCGGCCTGCGCTACAAACCGGGCGATGCGCTGGGCGTATGGTTCGATAACGATCCCGCGCTGGTGGACGAACTGGTTCAGCTGCTGTGGCTGAAGGGGGATGAGCCGGTAGAAGTGGAAGGCAAGACCTTGCCGCTGGCTGAAGCGTTGCGCAGCCACTTCGAGCTGACGCAAAACACCACGCCGATTGTCGATAAATATGCCGCGCTGTCGCGTGACGAGAAATTGATTGGCCTGTTGGCGGATAAAGCCGCGTTGCAGCATTACGCGCACAATACGCCGATCGTCGACATGGTGCGCCAGGCCCCGGCGGATCTCAGCGCCGAGCAGTTGATTGGCCTGCTGCGCCCGCTGACGCCGCGTCTGTATTCCATCGCCTCCTCGCAGGCTGAGACCGAAAACGAAGTGCACGTTACCGTTGGCGTCGTACGTTACGACATCGATGGCCGCGCCCGCGCCGGCGGCGCTTCCAGCTTCCTGGCCGATCGCCTGGAAGAGGACGGCGACGTACGGGTTTTCATTGAGCATAACGACAACTTCCGCCTGCCTGCCAACCCGGAAACTCCGGTGATCATGATCGGTCCCGGTACCGGCATTGCCCCGTTCCGTGCCTTTATGCAACAGCGCGACGTTGAGGGTGCGAGCGGCAAGAACTGGTTGTTCTTCGGCAATCCGCATTTTACTGAAGATTTCCTGTATCAGGTTGAATGGCAGCGCTATGTCAAAGACGGCCTGTTGACCCGCATCGATTTGGCCTGGTCGCGTGACCAGCAGCATAAGGTTTACGTACAAGACAAACTGCGCGAACAGGGCGCGGAAGTGTGGCGCTGGATCCAGGAAGGCGCGCACATTTACGTCTGTGGAGATGCGAACCGCATGGCGAAAGACGTGGAAAACACATTACTGGAACTGGTGGCCGAGCACGGTGGCATGGATACCGAGCTGGCGGATGAATTTTTAAGCGAGCTGCGCCTTGAGCGCCGTTATCAGCGAGATGTTTACTGATGAGTGATAAACACCCGGGGCCTCTGGTGGTCGAAGGCAAATTGGCCGATGCCGAGCGTTTGAAGAAAGAAAGCAACTTCCTGCGCGGTACCATCGCCGAAGATTTGAAGGACGGCCTGACCGGCGGTTTCAACGGCGACAACTTCTTGCTGATCCGTTTCCACGGCATGTACCAGCAGGACGACCGCGATATCCGCGCCGAGCGCGCCGAGCAGAAGCTGGAACCGCGTCATGCGATGATGCTGCGCTGCCGTTTGCCGGGGGGCATTATTTCCCCGCAGCAATGGCTGGGCATCGATAAGTTCGCGCAGGAAAGCACGCTGTACGGCAGCATTCGCATCACCAACCGTCAGACCTTCCAGTTCCACGGTATTGTGAAGGGCAACGTCAAGCCGGTGCACCAATTGCTGAACCGCTTGGGGTTGGACGCGCTGGCTACCGCCAACGACGTGAACCGCAACGTGCTTTGCACCTCGAACCCGGTGGAGTCCGAGCTGCATCAGGAAGCCTACGAGTGGGCGAAGAAGATCTCCGAGCATCTGCTGCCGCGTACCCGCGCTTATGCGGAAGTGTGGTTGGATCAGGAAAAAGTGGCGACCACCGACGAAGAGCCGATCCTCGGCGCCACCTATCTGCCGCGCAAGTTCAAGACTACGGTGGTGATCCCGCCGCAGAATGACGTCGATCTGCACGCCAATGACATGAACTTTGTGGCGATCGCCAGGAACGGCAAGCTGGTGGGCTTTAACCTGCTGGTGGGTGGTGGCCTGTCGATTGAACACGGCAACAAAAAGACCTATGCGCGCCAGGCCAGCGAGTTCGGTTACATTCCGCTGGAGCACACGCTGGCGGTAGCCGAAGCGGTGGTGACCACCCAGCGCGACTGGGGTAATCGTACCGATCGCAAGAACGCCAAAACCAAATACACGCTGGAACGCGTCGGTGTGGATACCTTCCGCGCCGAAGTGGAAAAACGCGCCGGCATTACCTTTGAACCTATCCGCCCGTACGAATTCACCGGCCGTGGCGATCGTATCGGTTGGGTAAAAGGCATCGATAATCAATGGCACCTGACGCTGTTTATTGAAAACGGCCGCCTGCTGGACTATCCGGGCCGCCCGCTGAAAACCGGCGTTGCCGAGATTGCCCGCATCCACAAGGGGGATTTCCGTCTGACCGCCAATCAGAACCTGATCGTCGCCGGCGTGCCGGAAAGCGAGAAGGCGAAGATCGAAGCCCTGGCGCGCGATCATGGCCTGATCGACGACGGGATCAGCGAGCAGCGTAAAAACTCGATGGCCTGCGTGTCGTATCCTACCTGCCCGCTGGCGATGGCGGAGGCCGAGCGCTTCCTGCCGGAGTTCGTCACCAAGGTGGAAGGGATCATGCACCGGCACGGCGTGGGTGACGAACACATCGTGCTACGCATCACCGGCTGCCCGAACGGCTGCGGCCGCGCGTTGCTGGCGGAGCTGGGCCTGGTGGGCAAGGCGGTAGGTCGCTATAACCTGCATCTGGGCGGCAACCGCGAAGGGACGCGCATTCCGCGCATGTACCGTGAAAATATCAATGAAGAAGAAATCCTCAAGGAGATCGACCAACTGGTTGGCCGCTGGGCGACAGAGCGCACCGCGGGCGAAGGCTTTGGCGATTTCACCATCCGCGCGGGCATTGTCAGGCCGGTTGTGGATCCGGCGCAGGATTTCTGGGACTGATGCGGTTTGGCCCTTCTGCGGAAGGGCCAAACGGCGCGGTAGTATTCAAGAATCAGGAGGCAGGCAACATGGCTGAATTCGATCTGGCGGCGCTGAATGCGTTGCCCAAGTCCGGACAGGCGCTGAAGCTGGGGGCCGTAAACGGTCAACTGGAAGCCCTTTCCGCCGAGCAACGTGTGGAATGGGCGCTGGAACATCTGCCCGGCGAGTTTGTGCTTTCTTCAAGCTTTGGCATTCAGGCGGCGGTGTGTCTGCATCTGGTCACCCGGATCAAGCCGGATATCCCGGTGATCCTTACCGATACCGGTTATCTGTTCCCGGAAACCTATCAGTTTATCGATCAACTGGTCGACAAGCTCAAGTTGAACCTGCAGGTGTTCCGTGCCGAGCAGTCGCCCGCCTGGCAGGAGGCGCGCTATGGCAAGCTGTGGGAGCAGGGCGTAGAAGGTATCGAGAAATACAACCAGATCAACAAGGTTGAACCAATGAACCGTGCGCTGGAGACCCTCGGCGGGCAGACCTGGTTCGCCGGCCTGCGCCGCGAGCAATCCGGCAGCCGCGCCAACTTGCCGGTGCTGGCGGTGCAACGTGGCGTATTCAAAATCCTGCCGATTATCGACTGGGATAACCGCAAGATTTATCAGTACCTGACCGATCACGGCCTGAGTTACCACCCGCTATGGGAGCAAGGCTATCTGTCGGTCGGGGATACCCACACCACGCAGAAATGGGAGCCGGGCATGAGCGAAGAAGAAACCCGTTTCTTCGGCCTCAAGCGCGAGTGCGGTCTGCACGAAGGTTAAGTGTGCTGCTGATTCGTTCCAGGCCCGGCAAAATTTGTCGGGCCTTGTTATTTCTGTTGGGCATTACTTTTTCTGCGCTTTAACCGGGTGCGCCTGTGCCAGTTCTTTGATTAGCGGCAGCAGAATCTGCACGCTCTCGCGGCTGCGTTTGTCGATCCGGCCCGGCAGATAACGCTCCAGATACTGCAGGTTGTCGTACTGCGGGCGGTGCCAGGTCATGCCTTGCGGGAAATGGGGGCTGACGGCGCGCTGCTGGTAGCCGTCTTTATCACCCAGCGACCAGTTGGTGGCTTCGACCGAAAGCACCGGAATACCTGCGCTATCAAACACCTCTTGATCTGAGCAACAGCCGGTGCCTTTCGGCCATTGTTTGCCGCCAGGATTAGCGGCGGCGGCGATGCCGTAACGGTGGGCGATATCCAGTGCACGATCGCGGCTCTGTTTGGCTATCTTCTTCGGCGTATTGCGGCCGGCATTGAAGTACAGGCGATCGCCGGTCACCAGGCTGTCGAGGTTAATCACCAGCACGGTATTGTGTTTTTCTTCCGCGCTCATGCGCTGCAGGTAGTTTTGCGCGCCCAGAGAGCCGATCTCCTCGGCGCTGGTGGCGACAAAACGCAGGCCGTAAGCGGTGGGGATGTGCTTTAGGCGTTCCGCCAATTCCAGCATCACGCCAACGCCTGAGGCGTTGTCGTCGACGCCTTGCAGCGTCAACCCGCCGAGGTTGTTGTCCAGATCGGCATCGCTTTGCGGGGTGTAAGTGTCAAAATGCGCCACGATCAAGATTTGTTTCGGGCTGCTGCCATTTTTTGCGGCGATCACCGAGCTGGCGGTGACGTTATTCCAGTTCTTTTTGCCGTCTTTGCTGGTGTAGAGATAGCGGGTGTTGAAGCTGCGGATATCGCTTTGATAGCCCATCTTGCCGAACTGCTGTTTGAGGTAGTCTGCGGTGAGCAATTCCGCCGGGCTACCCGCCATGCGACCGGGGAAATAGGTGGCGATATGGCGAATCTGCTCGGCGGCGAATTTCCCCACAGGGGCTTCTTTCACTGACGGGATAGCGGCCGAAACGCTGAAAACGGCGCCGAGCGCCGCCATCAGCAGGCTCGTCTTCAGGTAAACGCGGGAAAACATACCGAAAAATCCTTCTTTGATATCGGCGATACCGATGATTTTTTTGCGGTGACCAGTATGAGACGACAGGCGGCATTACACAATTTCTTCGGCTCCTAATTTTGGTGCCGGCGCGCAAACTTTTAGCCCGGTTATCTCCCCTTGAACCCTGCAATGCGGCCTATATTCCATAAAGGAACTATTAATTCCTTTTCGTCATTTCAGAGGCCAAATCTCAGCCCGTATAGTCACCCTATCATTCTGCATATATGAAAAGGCTGTTGTGGACTATCTACCAATATTTGCCGACCTGAAACAACGCCCGGTGCTGGTCGTTGGCGGCGGCGAAGTGGCTGCGCGCAAAGTTGAACTTCTCATGCGTGCCGGGGCTGAAATACGGATAGTTGCGCAGTCGCTCTCACCGGAACTTGAACATCAGCGTCAGCAGGGACATATCCGCTGGCTGGGGCAGGCTTTTGCCGCGCAACAGCTGGACGATGTTTTCCTGGTGATTGCCGCGACCGATGACGGCGCGCTGAACGCCGAGGTGTTTAGCGAGGCGGATAAACGCCGGGTGCTGGCCAACGTGGTCGACGATCAGCCGCGCTGCTCGTTTATCTTCCCGTCGATTATCGATCGCTCGCCGCTGGTGGTGGCTGTCTCTTCAAGCGGCCAGGCGCCGGTATTGGCGCGCATGTTGCGCGAAAAGCTCGAAGCGCTGCTGCCTGCCAGCCTGGGGCAGATGGCGGAAGTGGCCGGGCGTTGGCGCGGCCAGGTGAAGCAACGGCTGAGTTCGATCGGCGAGCGCCGTCGCTTTTGGGAGAAAACCTTCGGCGGCCGATTCTCCACGCTGGTGGCCAATGGCCAGCAGGCGCAGGCGGAGCGGCAGTTGGAACAGGACTTACAGCAGTTTGCACTGGGCAGCGAAGGCACCCAGGGTGAGATTGCGCTGGTGGGCGCAGGCCCTGGCGACGTGGGGTTGCTGACCCTGCGTGGGCTGCAGGTGATGCAGCAGGCCGATGTGGTGCTGTATGACCATTTGGTTAGCGATGAAATCCTGGATTTGGTGCGTCGCGACGCCGAACGCATCTGCGTGGGCAAACGCGCCGGGGCGCACTCGGTTATTCAGGAAGAAACCAACCGTCTGTTGGTGGAACTGGCGCAACAGGGCAAACGTGTGGTGCGCTTGAAGGGGGGCGATCCCTTTATCTTTGGCCGCGGTGGCGAAGAGTTGCAGGTGGCCGCCGCTGCAGGCATTCCATTCCAGGTGGTACCGGGCGTAACCGCCGCTGCCGGGGCGACGGCCTATGCCGGCATCCCGCTGACGCACCGTGACCATGCGCAGAGCGTTACCTTTATTACCGGCCACTGTCGCCCCGACGGCGACGGGCTGGATTGGGCCGATCTGGCGCGTGCGCGGCAGACTCTGGCTATCTACATGGGCACCATGAAGGCGGCGGATATCAGCCAGCGTCTGATTGCCCACGGCCGCGCGGCCAGTACGCCGGTCGCGGTGATCAGCCGCGGTACGCGAGCGGACCAACAGGTGCGGATCGGTACCTTGCAACAACTCGAACAATTGGCTCAACAGGCACCGTTACCGGCGCTGCTGGTGATCGGCGAAGTGGTGGAACTGCATCACCAAATCGCCTGGTTTGGGCATCAACCGCAGACGGAAGGGGTATCACGCCCAGCCGTCGTGAATTTGGCTTAAGGATCTGTTATGGACGAAAAACGACTCACTCATTTGCGGCAATTGGAGGCGGAGAGTATCCATATCATCCGTGAAGTCGCCGCTGAATTCGGCAATCCGGTGATGCTCTATTCCATCGGTAAAGACTCTTCCGTGATGCTGCACCTGGCGCGCAAGGCGTTCTATCCGGGCACGTTGCCGTTCCCGCTGTTGCATGTGGATACCGGCTGGAAATTCCGCGAAATGTACGAATTCCGTGACCGCACGGCGAAAGAATACGGTTTTGAACTGCTGATACACAAAAACCCGGAAGGCGTGGCGATGGGGATTAACCCGTTCGTGCACGGCAGCGCCAAGCACACCGATATCATGAAAACCGAAGGTCTGAAGCAGGCGCTGAACAAGTACGGTTTTGACGCCGCCTTTGGCGGGGCGCGCCGTGACGAAGAGAAATCGCGCGCCAAAGAGCGCATCTATTCCTTCCGCGACCGCTTCCACCGCTGGGACCCGAAAAACCAGCGCCCGGAGCTGTGGCACAACTACAACGGTCAGATCAACAAGGGTGAGAGCATTCGCGTGTTCCCGTTGTCGAACTGGACCGAGCTGGATATCTGGCAATATATCTTCCTGGAAAAAATCGACATCGTGCCGCTGTACCTGGCCGCACCGCGTCCGGTGGTAGAGCGTGACGGCATGTTGCTGATGGTGGACGACGATCGCATCGATCTGCAGCCGGGCGAAGAGATCAGCCAGCGTATGGTGCGTTTCCGCACCCTGGGCTGCTGGCCGCTGACAGGCGCGGTGGAGTCGGAGGCGGAGACGCTGCCGGAGATCATCGAAGAGATGTTGGTATCCACCACCAGTGAGCGCCAGGGACGGATGATCGACCGCGATCAGTCCGGCTCGATGGAGCTGAAGAAGCGTCAAGGGTATTTCTAAGGAGCCGCCGGATGAACAATGCAATTGCACAACAAATCGCTGAACAGGGCGGAGTCGAGTCTTACCTGCACGCACAGCAACATAAAAGCCTGCTGCGCTTTCTGACCTGCGGCAGCGTCGACGATGGCAAAAGCACCCTGATCGGCCGCCTGCTGCACGATACTCGCCAGATCTACGAAGATCAGCTGTCTACGCTGCACAGTGACAGCAAGCGTATCGGCACCCAGGGCGAGAAGCTCGATCTGGCGCTGCTGGTGGACGGCCTGCAGGCCGAGCGCGAGCAGGGCATCACTATCGACGTGGCCTATCGTTATTTCTCGACCGAAAAACGCAAATTTATCATCGCCGACACCCCGGGGCATGAGCAGTACACCCGCAATATGGCGACCGGCGCTTCCACCTGCGATCTGGCGATCCTGCTGATCGACGCGCGCAAAGGGGTATTGGATCAAACCCGCCGGCACAGCTTTATCGCTACGCTGCTGGGGATCCGTCACCTGGTGGTGGCAGTCAACAAAATGGATCTGGTGGACTATAAAGAGTCGGTGTTCGAGCAGTTTAAACAGGATTACCTGACCTTTGCACAACAGTTGCCGAACGATCTGGACATCAAATTTGTGCCGCTGTCGGCGCTCGACGGCGACAACGTCGCGACCGAAAGCGCGCATATGCCTTGGTACAGCGGCCCGACGCTGCTGCAGGTATTGGAAACCGTGGATGTGATCAGCGAGCGTGAAGCGCAGCCGCTGCGCTTCCCGGTGCAATACGTCAACCGACCGAATCTGGATTTCCGCGGCTACGCGGGCACGCTGTCGGCCGGTGTGGTGCGTGTGGGCCAACGCGTGAAGGTACTGCCTTCCGGCGTGGAATCCACCGTAGCGCGCATCGTCACCTTTGATGGCGACTTGCAGGAGGCGGTACCGGGTGAAGCCATTACGCTGGTGCTGAAAGACGAAGTGGACATCAGCCGTGGCGATCTGCTGGTCGATGCCGGGGAAACCCTGCAGGCGGCGCAAAGCGCGCTGGTCGACGTGGTGTGGATGGCTGAGAAGCCGCTGCTGCCGGGCCAAAGCTATGACATCAAAGTCGCGGGTAAAAAGACCCGTGCGCGCGTGGAAGGCATCCGCCACCAGGTAGAAATCAACTCGTTGGCGCAGCATCAGGCGGATACCCTGCCGTTGAACGGCATCGGTTTGGTGGAGCTGACCTTCGACGAGCCGCTGGTGCTGGACAGCTATCAGCGCAACCATGATACCGGTGGGCTGATCTTTATCGATCGCCTGAGCAACGTTACGGTCGGCGCCGGCTTGATCCGCGAAACCTTGCAAGGCGCGCAGGCGCCGGCGGGGGAGCATAGCGCGTTCGAGCTGGAACTGAACGCCCTGGTGCGCAAGCACTTCCCGCATTGGGGTGCGCGCGACCTGCTTGGGGGCAAATAACGTGACCGAGGATCAACAACGGCCTACCGGGCCGGATGATGACAATGTGGTCTGGCATCCGCATGCGGTAGCGCGTGCGGATCGCGAAGCCCGCAACGGCCATAAAGGCGTGGTGCTGTGGTTTACCGGGCTGTCCGGCTCGGGAAAATCCACCGTTGCCGGCGCGCTGGAGCAGGCGCTGCACGCGCTTGGCGTCAGCACCTATTTGCTGGACGGCGATAACGTGCGTCATGGCCTGTGCCGCGATCTGGGTTTCTCCGATGACGATCGGCGTGAGAATATTCGCCGCGTGGGCGAAGTGGCGAAGCTGATGGTGGATGCCGGGTTGGTGGTGCTGACCGCATTTATTTCCCCACATCGCGCCGAACGGCAAATGGTGCGTGAATTGCTCGATAGCGATCGTTTTATCGAGGTGTTTGTCGATACCCCGTTGGCGATTTGCGAAGCGCGCGATCCTAAGGGATTGTACAAAAAAGCGCGTGCCGGCGAGCTGCGTAATTTCACCGGGATCGACTCGGTTTACGAGGCGCCGCAACAGCCGGATATTCACCTTGATGGCCAACAATTGGTAACAAATTTGATTGCGCAATTGTTAGACGTGTTGCGTGGTCGGGCTATTATCAAACCCTGAATTCAAAAAAGCGTGTGGCGTTTTTGCGCCATACGCTTTTTACGCTAAGCTCGCCGCAGAGCGCGCCGAATAACCAGGGATTACTATGCAAAATGTCTCGCCTGTCTTGATCGACTCTACGCTTGAAAAAGAGGAACCCTCGTATTCTTTCCTGGGCGGCGTCTGCGGCTTTGTTTTTTACTGGCTGGCGTTCGCGGTGCCGTTTCTGGTTTACGGCTCTAATACCCTGTTTTTTCTGCTGTACACCTGGCCGTTCTTCCTGGCCCTGATGCCGGTTTCGGTGCTGATTGGCATTACGCTCAGCATGCTGCTGCGCGGCAGGCTCCTCTTGACGCTGTTGTTGACCGGCGCCATCGTGCTGTGTCTATTCTGGCTGGTATTCAGTTTTCTGACCGGCTGGTGAAAGAGCGGACGCAGTAACCTGCGCCCGCAACATTGCAAAGCCATGCCGAAGGTTACAAAACTTTGCTTAGAAAAGCCTGAGTACGCGGATTGGCAGGATTGCTGAAAATCTGCTGTGGAGTGCCTTCTTCCTGAATGATCCCCTGATCGATAAACAACACCCGATCGGCCACTTCGCGGGCAAAGCCCATCTCATGAGTGACCACCACCATTGTCATGCCTTCGTGTGCCAACGACTTCATTACCGCCAATACTTCACCGACCAGCTCGGGATCCAGTGCGGAGGTGGGTTCGTCGAACAGCATGATTTTCGGTTCCATCGCCAGCGCCCGGGCAATAGCTACCCGTTGCTGTTGGCCGCCAGACAGGCTGCTGGGGTAGGCGTCAATCTTGTCCAACAGGCCCACCTTACGTAACAGCGTTTCTGCATGAAGGATGGCGTCGGCGCGTGACCGTTTTTTCACCCCCATTGGTGCCATAATGATGTTTTCCAGCACCGTCATATGCGGGAACAGATTAAAGCGTTGAAACACCATACCCACGCTCTCACGCATTTTATTGAGATCGGTTTTCTGGCTGTGTATGGCAAATCCGTTAACCAGAACCTCGCCGCCGGAAAGCGTCTCCAGTGCATTGATACAGCGCAGAAAGGTGCTTTTGCCGGAACCGGACGGGCCGATGACGCAGACCACTTCGTTGGCCTCGATCTCGCAGGAGATGCCACGCAGTACGTGGCTTTCGCCGAATTGTTTTTGCAGGTTATGTACGCGAATCACTTTTCCCGAACCTCTTTTCCATGTGTTGCACCATCAGCGAAAGCAGGAAGGTGAGGACCCAATAGACTAGCGAAATGGTCAGGTAGGGTTCCCAATAGGTGGCATAGGCACCGGACACCGTGCGAGCGGCATAGGCCAGATCGGCCAGACCGATGGCGGAGGCCAGCGAGGAATCCTTGACGATGGCAATGGCGTTGTTGCCCAGCGGTGGCAGCATGCGACGGAATGCCTGCGGGAGGATAACCTTGCGCATGGTTTTGCCGTAGCTCATGCCCAGCGAGCGCGAAGCTTCCATCTGGCCGCGATCGATTGACTGAATGCCGGCACGGAAGATTTCTGAAACATAGGCACCGGCGTTGAGCGTAATCGCCACGACGCAAGAGAGAAACGCGCCGTAGTCGGAGCGCAGAGCACGTGCGAAGTCACTGCTCATCAGGCCGTTAGTCACCAGCAAGCCGTCACGCGGGTTGATAAATAGCGGTACCAGGGCGAAGTGCACCACCATGATCTGCACAAACAGCGGGGTGCCACGGAAGGCGCTGATATAAATGCGCACTGGCCATTGTACGCCGTAATGCAGTATCGGTTTCCAGATGCCGTGCGGCGCTTGCGCCAGACGGCCTAACCCAAGGAGTAATCCCCAGGTGGTGCCCAGTATCACGCAGATAATGGTGCATTTGATGGTCATCCAGGCACCTTCCATAAACAGCGGAGCGTACTCCTGGATAATCTCCCAACGGAAATTCAAGGTCGGATCCTTCTTAAAAAATGTTCAGGCTACTGCGCGTCGTCGTCTTGGGATTGGGCAGTGCTCGCCATCCTCATGGACTGCGTGCCCACTCCGGTGGCTGTGCGCTGTCCGCACCCAATATGACTTAGCTCGTTACGCCTGCCGATCGGCAGGTTGGCATCAGTTGATTCACTCGGCAGGCAGTGTGGGTACGTTGCTGTCAAACCAGGTCTGGTAAATTTTGGCGTAGGTGCCGTCGGCGATGATTTTCTTCAGGCCTGCGTTGATTTTACCGCGCAGTTCATCATTGCCTTTGGCAACGGCGATACCGAAATAT
Organism: Serratia plymuthica; assembly: GCF_018336935.1. Classification (NCBI taxonomy): domain Bacteria; kingdom Pseudomonadati; phylum Pseudomonadota; class Gammaproteobacteria; order Enterobacterales; family Yersiniaceae; genus Serratia; species Serratia plymuthica. The sequence continues at coordinate 602,515 of NZ_CP068771.1, forward strand.
TGACGTTCGAATTTAGCGTCGGACACCAGCTTGAACTCTTTTTCCGGGTGGGTTTTGATGTAGAACTTGGCCACGCCGACGTCGCCCACGGCTGCGCCGATGCCGTCTTCATACAGCTCCTGCAACAGCAATGGGGTATTGTCAAAGCGCTTGATGGCGGTGCTGTTTTTACCCAGTACGTCCGACACTACGATGTCGCCGGTGCTGGAGTTCACGACACCGACCTTCAGCGCTTTCAGCGCGGCGATGGAGTTCACAGGAGAGTCTTTGGGGACCACGATAGTTTGCTCGGCCGGGAAGTAAGGTTCAGAAAAATCAACCATTTGCTTGCGTTTTTCAGTAATGGTGATGCCGGAGATAATGATGTCGCGATCGCCGGAATTCAGCGTGGCGAAGATGCCTTCCCACGGCGTATTCACCAGCTTGACCTGGAAGCCTTCAGCCTTGGCTACGGCCTTGATGATATCAATATCAAAACCTTCCAGCTGTTTGCTGCTGTTTTCGAATTCGAATGGGCGGTAGGTGCCGCCGGAGCCGACGACGTAAGTGGGTTCGGCTGCCAGGGCAGAGGCCGACAGGGTGGCGGCCAGGCAGGCGCCAATCAGAACTAAGCGTTTTAACATCACTATCCCCGGTAATTAAAAGTTATCTATTGGATTTATTTATGCACTACCAGTGCATAAAAATAATTCTTAATGAATAGAAATACAACCTTTACCTGGGTGTGTGATTTCAGATGGCGTTAAATATGCACTTTTTGTACGTGGTTGGTGGATGTGTTGGTGAAATAAGAGGGCAGCCAGTTTTTCTTGCTGCATAACCGATAAAAAGGTTGAGAGAGGGATTGCGGAGGTGCCGACCGCTGTCTGATCGGGTGAAAGTGGTTTTTTTTGCCGCTTTCGGCGCGAATTTAGGTTATAAACTCAGTAAATTCTCATCCTTACTCTGAATTTGGCGGTGAATGCCGCTCTCAGTGTGGAGTCCAACGAAAAGTTGTGGGATGATTGGTCGGTTTTTCAGGGGGCGGAGATGGGAAAACTTACGCTGCTATTGCTGGCATTGCTCGGATGGCTACAGTATTCACTGTGGCTGGGTAAAAATGGTGTTCACGATTACGTGCGGGTCAATGAAGACGTTGCGCTCCAACAGGGCAGCAATGCTAAATTGAAAGCGCGCAACGATCAGTTGTTTGCCGAAATCGACGATTTGAACGGTGGTCAGGAAGCGATCGAAGAGCGTGCGCGCAATGAACTGAGCATGATTAAGCCCGGTGAAACCTTCTATCGTCTGGTTCCAGATCAATCAAGACGCAACGCGACGTCCTCCTCGCAAAATAACGTACAAAAGTAACGAATGAATCACTCTGCAGGCACCTTCCCCTCGGTGATTGCCGTCTTGCCCGCTGCCGGTGTCGGCAGCCGCATGCAGGCTGATTGCCCGAAGCAATATCTAACCATCGGTAAGCAAACCATTCTCGAACACGCGATCCATGCGCTGCTGCGTCATCCGCGCATTCCGCAGGTGATTGTGGCGATCGGCCCTGACGATCGGCAGTTCTGCCAATTACCTATTGCCCAGGATCCTCGTGTACGAGTGACCGTTGGCGGCCGCCAACGCGCCGATTCGGTGATGGCCGGGTTGCAACTGGCCGGTGAGGCAGAGTGGGTATTGGTGCATGACGCCGCACGCCCCTGCTTGCATGCGGAAGATCTCGATCGTCTGCTGGCGATCACTGAACACAGCAAAGTTGGCGGCATTCTGGCGGCACCGGTGCGCGACACCATGAAGCGCGGGGAGCCCGGTCAGGAAACTATCTCTCACACCGTTGAACGTCAGGACCTGTGGCATGCGCTTACGCCGCAACTCTTCCCGCTGCAATTGCTCAAACTTTGTTTGCAGCGCGCGCTGGACGAGGGCGCGGCGGTCACCGATGAAGCCTCTGCGCTGGAGCATTGCGGTTATCACCCGCAGCTGATCGCAGGACGTTCGGACAATATTAAAGTCACGCGGCCGGAAGATTTGGCGCTGGCGGCGTTTTATTTAACCCAGTTGGACGATTAAGGAGCGCATCATGCGTATCGGTCACGGTTTTGATGTACATAAATTTGGCGGCGAAGGGCCGCTGGTGATCGGTGGTGTTCGCATCCCTTATGAGAAAGGTTTGCTGGCCCACTCGGACGGCGACGTGGCCCTGCATGCGGCGACCGATGCTCTGCTGGGGGCGGCGGCGCTTGGGGATATCGGCAAGCTGTTCCCGGATACCGATCCGGCTTTCAAAGGCGCCGACAGCCGTGAATTGCTGCGTGAAGCCTGGAGGCGCATTCGCGCCAAAGGCTACCGCCTGGGGAACCTGGATATCACCATTATTGCCCAGGCGCCCAAAATGGCGCCGCATATTCCGCAGATGCGTATTTTCCTGGCGGAAGACCTGCAGTGCCATATGGACGACGTTAACGTTAAAGCCACGACCACCGAACAGCTTGGTTTTACCGGGCGTGGCGAGGGCATTGCCTGCGAAGCGGTTGCCTTGTTGATCAAGGAATAACGCATGGATATGGCTAATTTGACCTGGCTGTACGGCCAGCCGCAAAGCACCGGGGTGCTGAAAGCCAGCCCGGAAGATTTCGTGGTGGTGGAAGATCTGGGCTTTGAGCCGGACGGAGAAGGCGAACATGTGCTGGTGAACATCCGCAAGAACGGATGTAACACCCAGTTTGTTGCCGATTATCTGGCGCGTTTCGCCGGCATTCACGCCCGCTCGGTCAGTTACGCCGGCCTGAAAGATCGCCATGCGGTGACCGAACAGTGGTTCTGCCTGCATCTGCCGGGCAAAGAAACGCCCGATTTCAGCCAGTTCTCGCTGGAGGGCTGCGAAGTGCTGGCCAGTGCCCGGCATCTGCGAAAAATGCGTATCGGCACGCTGAAAGGCAACGCTTTTACTCTGGTGCTGCGCCAGATCTCCGATCGTCAGGATGTCGAACAGCGCCTGCAGGCCATTGCGGCGGGCGGCGTGCCGAACTACTTCGGCAGCCAGCGTTTTGGTCGCGGTGGCAATAACCTGGTCATGGCGCGCCGCTGGGCGAATGATGAGATCCGGGTTAAAGAACGCAGCAAGCGCAGTTTTTACCTTTCCGCCAGCCGCAGCGCGCTGTTTAACCTGATCGCCAGCCGGCGCCTGGCCAATCAACAGCACCGCACTGTGCTGGAAGGGGATGCGCTGCAACTGACTGGCCGCGGCAGTTGGTTTGTCGCCAAACCGGATGAACTGGCTGAGTTGCAGCAGCGATTGGATGCCGGTGAATTGTTGATTACCGCACCGTTGCCGGGCGACGGCGAACCGGGTACCGCCGGGGAAGCGTTGGATTTTGAACGGCAATGTTTGGCGGAACAGCCGGAGCTGATGGCGTTGTTAAAGCGTGAGCGCGTTGATCCGGCCCGTCGTGCGCTGCTGCTGCAGCCGCAAAAGATGCAGTGGAATTGGTGGGATGACGCTACCGTCGAATTGCGCTTTTGGCTGCCGGCCGGCAGTTTTGCCACCAGCGTGGTGCGCGAAATCATGCGGCTGGATAGCGGTGACGCGGACATTGGCGAATAATAAAAAAACCTGCGGATGCAGGTTTTTTTATCTGATGCCTTAGCGTGGCGTGGTGAACGATTCTTCGGTTTTTAACTTTATCTCTTTCACGTCGGTTAGTGGGCCGCCGGAAAAACGTTTCTTTAACCATTCGTAACAGGGTTTCTCAAAAAAGCGATGAGTGAACTGTGACAAGATTAACGTCAGGGTGATAAAGACCATTAGTTTTATTGCAAATGGTAAATCCAGCGGGGCGAACACCCCTCCCATAACCAGAATAATGGGAGTATGTATAAGGTAAACAGAATAGCTGATATCACCAAACCAGACCGGAACTCGGCTGCCAATCACCTGATGAAACCATGAATTTAACGTTGCCAGGCTTAAAATAAGCAACGCGATAAGCGGGATTGGCAAGAAGCTTAATTTTCCAATCGGGTTTTTTTGATAAACCAAGTACACGACGGCTGCGAAAAGAATGAAATCAAGACAGCCAATAATAGATTTCTGCCCACGACTGAGTTCTATCTGCCGCATGCCTTGGGCCATACGACAAACGGCAACCCCCAGTGCGACCCCGGCGATGCATCTGACAAAACCGGCGGTGACGGCACCATACATCATTTCATGACCGACCATCAGTGAACCGAAAGCCGTATATAAAACGGTGTAGCACATTAAAGCGATAAATAGCAGTTGATTGGTTTTTGCACGGCGGATAAACCAGGGGACCAGAAAGACGGAAACCCAAAACTCGGCGGATATTGACCAGCTTGGGTCATTCCAGCTCCAGTTGTTGACAAAGCCCATGTTCTGCAAGAGAAAAATATTGGCGATGCCAGAAAAAAGCGGTTCATTAAAGGGCAATGTGCGTTGCGTCAACAGATAAATGATACCAACGACGGCCATGGTGACGATGTGCAGTGGATACATGCGCGCAAAGCGATAGAAGATAAATTTTCTATCGCTCATCGCCCCTGACGATAGGGCTTGGCCATAAACATGAGTCAGCACAAACCCCGAAAGGATAAAAAAGAAATCCACGGAGATGTATGCGTTTTGGAATGGATAGTCACGCCAGCCAAACTGGCTACCAAAAAAATGACTTAATGCCACTGTTAACGCAAAAAAACCGCGTAAACCGTCCAAATATTTTAGTCTTGCTAAAGGCATTGAGAGGGATAAACCTTGAAATAATTGTTTCGTGATAATACGAAATTGCGACTGAAGTGTCAGGTTTTCGTAAGGAATGTGTGATTTGCGTCTAGGGGTTGCTTAGGCAAGGTGCCGTGAGCGCAGAACGGTGTTTCCCTTTGGTTACTGGACACACCGGGGGGAGTAAACATAATATCTGCTGGTCAAGTGCCGCCTTTTGGGCGGTCATTCCGAGTATGTAAATGCCAGGCTGCGTTAAACGCTGCATGGGTGAGAGAGATAAAAAGAAGACAACCTCTTATGCGGATATTGCTGAGTAATGACGACGGAGTTACCGCCCCAGGTATTCAGATGCTGGCGGCGGCTCTGCGAGAATTCGCTGAGGTGCAGGTTGTGGCGCCCGACCGTAACCGCAGCGGTTCTTCCAATGCGCTGACGCTGGAATCGCCGCTGCGCACCCTGACATTGCCCAATGGTGACATTGCCGTGCAACAGGGCACGCCGACCGACTGCGTGTATCTGGGAGTGAATGCCTTGATGCAGCCTGCGCCGGACATTGTGGTTTCCGGCATCAACGCCGGGCCCAATCTTGGCGATGACGTTATCTATTCCGGCACCGTAGCCGCCGCCATGGAAGGGCGCCATCTGGGCTTGCCCGCATTGGCGGTGTCGTTGAACGGCCATCAGCATTACGCGACTGCGGCGGCAATCACCTGCCGCGTGCTGCGCGCGTTACAGCGTGAACCGTTGCGAACGGGGAAAATTCTGAATATTAACGTGCCGGATTTGCCGCTGGACCAGATCAAAGGCATTCGCGTAACCCGCTGCGGCAGCCGCCACCCGGCGGACAAAGTGTTCTGCCAGCAGGATCCGCGTGGGCAAAACCTCTATTGGATCGGGCCACCGGGTGATAAGTTTGATGCCGGGCCGGACACTGATTTCGCCGCGGTGGAGCAAGGGTATGTGGCGATTACGCCCTTACAGGTGGATTTAACCGCCTATGCAGCCCAGGACGTGGTAAAAACGTGGTTAACCAAAGCAGGGGTTGGCGGGGAATGGTGAACAAGCGTATGCAAACATTGCTGACGCAGCTGCGTCAGCAGGGGATCCAGGAAGAACGGTTGCTGCAAGCGATAGAAGCGGTGCCGCGTGAACGCTTTGTTGACGAAGCGCTTGAACACAAAGCCTATGAAAATACTGCGCTGCCCATCGGCTCCGGCCAAACCATTTCCCAACCTTATATGGTTGCGCGAATGACCGAACTGTTAAATCTGACGCCCACTTCAAGAGTATTGGAAATCGGCACAGGTTCCGGTTATCAAACCGCTATTCTGGCGCATCTGGTACAGCATGTCTGTTCCGTCGAACGCATCAAAGGGCTGCAATGGCAGGCCAAACGCCGTTTGAAACAGCTCGATCTTCACAATGTCTCTACACGTCATGGCGACGGCTGGCAGGGTTGGGCGTCGCGCGGTCCGTTTGATGCCATCATTGTGACTGCGGCGCCGCCAGAAATCCCGCCGGCGCTGTTGGAACAACTGGATGACGGCGGCATTCTCGTGCTGCCGGTGGGAGAACAGGCCCAAACCCTCAAACGTATTCAACGTCAGGGCAATGATTTTGTCATCGATACCGTCGAGGCGGTGCGTTTTGTACCGCTGGTGAAGGGCGAACTGGCCTAAGGATTGTCTGAATTTTAGGCGCAAAATGAAATCTGTTGCACTTTCATCACCTCTGGTTAAGGTTTTAGCGTTTCAATAAAGTTAATTTTCAATACAATTGCCTTTCTGCGTAGTTGTCTTATGGTGCGGCACCGCCAATGTGGTTAGCATTGGCGCGCTGTTTTGAGGCTCCGGCAGGAGATTTCCTGGCATTCAGGGATCGGCCGCGGGCACCTTTCATCGCAGAAACTGAGAGAGTGGTAAAAGCTCAGCTACGATGTAAAGGGTATTTTGGATATATCGCTGATATTGCTGTCATGGGGGAAGCATGAGCACGGGAAGCCCAATGATTACTTTACGCCGGGTTGCGGTGTGTACGATGGTTAGTTTGTGGTTGGCGGGTTGTACGAATGATGCATCGACATCAGCCCCTATCAGTAGTGTGGGCGGTGGCGGCGCCGCTGCATCCGGCAACGCCGGAGCAAACGCAAGCCCTGAAGGGCGCATCGTTTACAACCGCAGTTACAATTCAATTCCCAAAGGGAGCTACAGCGGTAATACCTACACGGTAAAACGTGGCGATACGTTATTTTACATCGCGTGGATCACCGGGAACGATTTCCGTGACCTGGCGCAACGTAATAATATTCCTGAGCCTTACAGTTTGAATGTGGGTCAAAGCATTCAACTTGGTAATGGTTCTGCCAACGGAAACGGCGGCATGCTGGCGGCGACAGACGCAACGCGCGGCGGTGTTCCGAAGCCGCCGTCCACTACGCAGATACAAACTGCAACGGTTGATTCTCCATCAACTAACGCGTATTCTGATAACTCGGGTAAACAGAATGTAGGTAAAATGTTACCTACAGCAGGTGCAGTAGCGGCAACCACCGCGGCAGCGCCTGTTACCGCGCCGGTTGTTGCTCCACCAGTGAGCAGCACCGTCAGTAACAGCTCGCCAGTGAGTACCTGGAGATGGCCGACTGACGGTAAGATCATTGATAACTTTTCCTCATCAGAAGGTGGGAATAAAGGTGTCGATATCGCCGGGTCTCGTGGGCAGCCTATCTTCGCTACCGCCGATGGTCGCGTAGTGTACGCAGGCAATGCTTTACGGGGTTACGGTAATCTTATCATCATCAAACACAATGATGATTACCTGAGCGCCTACGCTCACAACGACACAATGCTGGTCCGGGAACAACAAGAAGTGAAGGCGGGTCAAAAAATAGCAACCATGGGTAGCACCGGAACCAGTTCAGTACGTTTGCATTTTGAAATTCGTTACAAGGGGAAATCCGTAAACCCGCTGCGTTTTCTTCCGCAGCGATAGATTGGGCAGAATACGCTGATATTCTGCTCGCGGTATCACGGGTAGGAGCAGCATATGAACCAAAATACGCTGAAAGTTAACGAGTTGCAGGATGAGGCAGATTTCGACGAGAACGCAACGGAAGCGGAATCATTCGACGAAAAAGCACTGGTCGAAGAAGAGGCCAGTGAGAGTGATCTAGCAGAAGAAGAGTTGTTGTCTCAAGGCGTTACCCAACGCGTATTGGATGCGACGCAGCTCTATCTGGGCGAAATCGGTTATTCCCCGCTGCTTACCGCAGAGGAAGAAGTTTATTTTGCGCGGCGTGCACTGCGCGGTGACGTGCCGTCCCGCCGCCGAATGATCGAAAGCAACCTGCGGCTGGTGGTGAAAATCGCCCGCCGCTACAGTAATCGCGGCCTGGCGCTGCTGGATCTGATTGAAGAGGGTAACCTCGGCCTGATCCGCGCAGTGGAAAAGTTTGACCCGGAACGCGGTTTCCGTTTCTCTACTTACGCAACCTGGTGGATCCGTCAGACGATTGAACGGGCGATAATGAACCAAACTCGAACCATTCGTTTGCCTATCCACATCGTTAAAGAACTGAATGTCTATTTGCGCACCGCGCGTGAACTTTCTCACAAACTGGATCATGAACCGAGCGCTGAAGAGATTGCAGAGCAACTCGACAAGCCGGTCGATGACGTCAGCCGTATGCTGCGTCTGAACGAACGTATCACTTCTGTCGATACGCCGTTGGGCGGGGATTCAGAGAAAGCGTTGCTGGACATTCTGGCTGACGAGAAAGACAACGGCCCGGAAGACACCACGCAAGACGATGACATGAAACAGAGCATCGTTAAGTGGCTGTTCGAACTGAACGCCAAGCAGCGCGAAGTGCTGGCTCGTCGTTTCGGCCTGTTGGGTTATGAAGCGGCGACGCTCGAAGATGTGGGCCGTGAAATTGGCCTGACTCGCGAACGCGTTCGCCAGATCCAGGTTGAAGGTTTGCGTCGCCTGCGTGAAATTCTGCAGTTGCAGGGCCTGAGCATTGAGGCGCTGTTCCGCGAATAACGTCGGCAGTTGAATCGCATCAAAATAAAAACGGTGAGCATAATGCTCACCGTTTTTTTATGCCTGTAGCGCAGGCGGATTTACACCATTTTCTTCAGACGGTAAAGCCACTCCAGCGCCTGCCGTGGCGACAGAGAGTCCGGATCAAGTGCTTCTAGCGCTTCTACCGCCGGGGACGTTTCCTCATTCAGCAGCGTCATCTGGGTGGCGTCAACGGTACCGGAGGCGGTATGGCTGGAGATGGCTTCCAGCTCACGCAGTTTCTGGCGCGCGCGTTTGATCACCTCACGCGGCACGCCTGCCAGCGCCGCAACCGCCAGACCATAGCTTTTACTTGCGGCCCCGTCCTGCACGCTGTGCATGAAGGCGATGGTGTCGCCATGTTCCAGCGCATCCAGGTGAACGTTGACCACGCCTTCCATTTTCTCGGGCAGGGTAGTCAGTTCGAAGTAATGGGTAGCGAACAACGTCATGGCCTTAATGCGGTTGGCCAGATTTTCCGCGCAGGCCCAGGCCAGGGACAAGCCGTCGTAGGTCGAGGTGCCGCGACCGATTTCATCCATCAATACCAGGCTGTGCTCGGTGGCGTTGTGCAGAATATTGGCGGTTTCGGTCATTTCCACCATGAAAGTGGAGCGGCCAGAGGCCAGGTCGTCTGCCGCGCCAACGCGGGTAAAGATACGGTCCACCGGGCCGATAACGGCCTTGGCTGCCGGCACGTAGCTACCGATGTGCGCCATCAGCACAATCAGCGCCGTTTGACGCATATAGGTACTTTTACCGCCCATATTGGGGCCGGTAATGATCAGCATTCGACGCTGAGGCGACAGCGACAGCGGGTTGGCGATAAACGGCTCGCTCAGCACCTGCTCCACCACCGGGTGTCTGCCTTCGGCAATGCGTACGCCCGGCTGTTCGCTCATGGTCGGGCAGGCGTAGTTCAGCGTTTCCGCACGCTCCGCCAGGTTAGCCAGCACGTCCAGTTCAGCCAGCGCACCGGCGCTTTGCTGCAATTCCCCGAGGTGCGGCAGCAGCAAGTCGAACAGCTCTTCATACAGGCCTTTCTCGATCGCCAGCGCTTTGCCTTTGGAGGTCAGGACCTTGTCTTCATACTCTTTCAGTTCGGGAATAATATAGCGTTCGGCGTTTTTCAGCGTCTGGCGACGCACGTAGTGGATCGGCACCAGATGGCTTTGTCCGCGGCTGACCTGGATATAATAGCCGTGCACGCCGTTGAACCCCACCTTCAACGTATCCAGCCCCAGCCTTTCGCGTTCGCGGATCTCCAGACGTTCCAGATAGTCGCTGGCGCCGTCGGCCAATGCGCGCCACTCATCGAGCTCGCTGTTATAACCGGGGGCGATGACGCCGCCGTCACGCACCAGCACAGGCGGGGCTTCAACGACCGCTCGTTCCAGCAGATCCTGCAGTTCATCAAACTGGCCGACTTGCGACAGCAGATGTTGCACATGCGGAGTTTCCACACCCTGGAGCAGAGCGTGAATATCCGGCAACTGCTGGAACGCATGGCGCATGCGCGCCAAATCGCGCGGACGGGCACTACGCAACGCCAGACGCGCCAGTATGCGCTCCAGATCGCCCACCTGCCGCAGCGAAGGCTGCAGATCGGCATACAAATCCTGCAGTGCGCCAATCGCCTGCTGGCGGTTGTTCAACACCTTGATGTCGCGGGTCGGCATATGCAGCCAACGCTTGAGCATACGGCTGCCCATCGCCGTTGCGGTGCAATCGAGAATGGCCGCCAGCGTATTTTCACTGCCGCCAGACAGGTTCTGGGTCAGTTCAAGGTTACGCCGCGTTGCGGCATCCATGATGATGCCGTCTTGCTGACGCTCCATGGTGATGCCACGGATATGCGGCAATGCCGTGCGCTGAGTATCCTTGACGTACTGCAACAGGCAGCCTGCGGCGCGCAATGCCTGATGAGCCTGTTCCACGCCGAAACCGGTGAGATCGCGGGTGCCGAACTGCAGGTTAAGCTGCTGGCGTGCGGTATCGGGTTCAAACTCCCACAATGGACGACGGCGCAGGCCGTGGCGCTTCTCGATAAGCGCCATATGTTCAAAGGTTTCCGGATAAAGCAGCTCGGCGGGATTGGTGCGCTGCAACTCGGCCGCCATGGTTTCAACGTCTTCCGGTTCAGCGACGCGAAAACGGCCTGAACTGATGTCCAGCGTGGCGTAGCCGAAACCGCGCGCGTCCTGCCAGATCGCTGCCAACAGGTTATCCTGGCGTTCCTGCAGCAGCGCCTCGTCGGTAATGGTGCCCGGCGTGACGATACGCACGACCTTGCGTTCGACCGGGCCTTTGCTGGTGGCCGGATCGCCGATTTGTTCGCAAATGGCGACGGACTCGCCGAGCTGAACCAGCTTGGCAAGGTAGTTTTCGATCGCGTGGTGCGGCACGCCGGCCATTGGGATCGGCTCACCCGCTGAAGCGCCGCGTTTGGTCAGCGAAATATCCAGCAGTTGGGAAGCGCGTTTGGCGTCATCGTAGAACAACTCATAGAAATCGCCCATGCGGTAGAACAGCAGAATTTCGGGGTGCTGCGCCTTGAGGCGCAGGTATTGCTGCATCATCGGCGTATGCGAATCGAGCTTGTCGGTGCTATTCATAAGATTACTGTTTCCAATCCATTGAATTTAAATTTAATTGTGATTTTGATTGTCGTCATTCGCTATCGCATCGCCTCACAAAACATCACGGGATTGGCGATTGCCGGGCAACGCCGATCCATTAATCAAAGGGCCAAACGGCGCAGTGTAACACCCAGACCTTTTACTGAAGCTTATACTAGCCCAGCGGGCAATCGGCTGTCACAGGTAAAAATTGGAAGCTTTACGCAAAGCGGGTTTGCAACGCGGGGAAGATGTTGCAGCCGTCATATCGGCGTTTTTTATTGCAAACTGCCGCTGGGGGCGGCAGCGGCGTTAGTGAGCGGTGGATGTGGATAAGGGCAGGGGAAGTTGGTAGACGCGGAAGCTGTCGGGCACTTCGGTTTCATGCCCGGGCAGCAGGCGGTGACGAATGCGCGATTCGGTGACCAGGGCGCAGCCCTGCGGCGTGATGTCCAAATTAACCGGCGACTCCATGCCTTCGCGAAGGATCTCGATCTTGTGCATGCCGGCCGCGCCCGGCGCGGCAATGCGCAGGATCCTGCCCTGGCCGCTGCTGATGCCATTTTCGAGCACGATCAGTGCGCCGTCCGGCGCCAGCCCCATGCCGTCCGGGTTTTCGATGGTGCGCGGCAACAATATCTCGGACAGCACCGGCTGGGCATCGCCATAGCTGAGAGTATAGAGCCTGCCGGTGCCGAAATTGGCGATCGCCATCCGTTTGTCGTCGAGGATCACGATGCCGGCTGCACCGAGGCCGCTGGGGGCCGTCAGTCTGCTGTCGCGATACAGCGTCTGAAATGCCGGATCGTCCGGCCGCAGCCGCAGGATACCGCCGCCTTTGGTTTCCGTCAGGTAGACCGTACCCTCTGCGTCGAGCACGATATCGTTGCCCATTTCGCCTTCCGGCAGCGGCAGGCTGCGGTTGAGCGTGGCATCCGCGACGTTCAGGGCGTAAACGCGGTTGGCGCGGGCTTTCCCCGCCGACAGGAAGTCCGGCGAATTTCCCCACAGCAGCCCGCGCCGTTCGTCCAGTCTCAGAGCGTTTGAAGCGAACACCGTATCGGTGCCGGGAAAGAAGGTTTGCCAATCTTGGTTCGGGCGTTTGCGCAGCACGCGGCCGCTGGTAATCAGCCCTACATACAGGGTGCCGTCGGATGCGCGGGCTATGCCGTTAGGGTAGAGCGCTCCCGGCGGCAATGTCATGCTGGTGGCGACGCAGGGGGCCTGGTTGGCCAGCGCGGAAATGGCCGGGGCCGCAATGGCCAGCAGCAAGGCCAACAGGGACGCCCGTGCGGGGGAAGGTGTTATCGCGTATGGCATCCAGTCTCTCCTTTGTTGAGGGGAAGTTACGGGCGCTTTTCCACCGGGCGGAAATTACCAACGGCGGGTGGGCATGTGCTGTTGCATTGGCGCTTCGAGCGCCGCCATGTCGTCATCCGACAGGTTGAGGGAAAGCGCCGCGACGGCATCCTGCAGGTGATGCGGTCGCGACATGCCGACCAATGCCGAAGCCACGCCTTTTCTGGCCAGCAGCCAGGCGAGCGCGATTTGCGCCGGCGCTACGCCGCGGGCGGCAGCCAACGCCTCGACCGCCGCGATGGATTGTTCCACTTCACTGCGCCCGCCATACCACAGCGGGGCCTGTTCGTCGGTCTGGGCGCGCAGCGTGGCGGATTTTTTGGCACCCGCCAGCAGGCCGCGCGCCAAAGGGGACCAGGGCGTCAGGCCAATGCCTTCCTCCTGGCACAGCGGGATTAACTCTTCCTCATCTTCACGCGTCACCAGGTTGTATTGGCTCTGCATCGAAATAAACGCCGCCAATCGGTTATGGCGCTGAAAATCCAACATTTTCATAAAGCGCCAGGCGTGCATAGAGGAGGCGCCGAGGTAACGGATCTTGCCCGCACGCACCAGAGTGTCGAGCGTTTCGGCCGTCTCTTCGAGCGGTGTTTCGCTATCGAAGCGGTGCAGTACGAACAGGTCGATATAGTCCGTCCCCAATCGTTGCAGCGACGCTTCCACGCTATGAATGAGATGTTTGCGCGACAGGCCCCGGCCGTTGGGGGATTCGTCCATCGGAAAGAACGCCTTGGTGGCGATCACCATCTCTTCTCTTCGCGGCGGGCAAAATCGCGCAATGCGCGGCCGACGATGCGTTCGCTTTCGCCCGCCGAGTAGATATTGGCGGTATCGAAAAAGTTAATGCCGGCTTCCAGCGCCTGTTGGATGAAAGGGCGAGCCTGCTCTTCTTTCAGCACCCAGGGGCGCCAGGCGGGATCGCCGTAGGTCATGCAGCCCAGGCAGAGCCGGGAAACCTTCAGGCCGCTGTGGCCGAGGCGAACATAGTTCATTATGCGTCTCCTCAGCGGATGCCGGCGATGGTGTAGCCGCCATCCACCAGCAGACTTTGGCCGGTGACAAAACGGGCTTCGTCCGTTGCAAGCCAGACCGCCACATCGCCGATGTCTTCCGGTTGTCCCATGCGCCCGACGGGGGTGTGTTCGATAAACGGCGCGAAAGCGCTGACATCGGCGACGCTGCTGTGCGCCATCGGTGTTTCGATGATACCGGGATTAATGTTGTTGATGCGGATGCCCTGGCGTCCGTATTCAAGTGCCACTGCGGGGATTAACGCGTCAATCGCCCCTTTGCTGGCGGAGTAGCTCGACGAGCCGGCGAGCGCCCCGTGGGTGAGCCAGGAAGAGGTGTTGATGATGACGCCGGCGGAATTTTGCGTAAGGAAAGTCTCTATCTCGTATTTGATCGCCAGCCACACTCCCCTGAGATTGACGGCGATCACCTGGTCGAAATCCGCACTGCTTTGTTGAGTGATGGGTGAAAAATTCCCAAGTATGCCGGCGTTGTTGAAGGCGACGTCGAGCCTTCCATAATGGGTGATTACCGCAGCGATCAGCCGACGGATATCCTCTTCAAGCGAAACATCGGCCACCACAGGCAGGGCTTCTCCGCCCGCGGCGATGATTTCGCCGGCGGTGGCTTCGATCTCTGCCGAACGGCGCCCCGCCAACGCCACTCTAGCGCCTTCGCGGGCATAGGCCAGCGCCGCGGCGCGTCCGATGCCTGTGCCGCCGCCGGTCACCAGGACCACCTTTCCTTCCAAACGTTTTTGCGGGATGTGAACTGAATCAGTATGCGTAGTCATGATATGGACTCTGGGTTATTGATCACACCGCCATGCTATGTTGTTGCCAAAAAGATAACTATCCGTTAAAAATTCATTTCACTGTTAAATTATTTATATCAATCCGATGAAGAAACTCGAATTGTCCGGCCTGGCGGCTTTCGTCGCGATCGCCAATGAACGCAGCTTCAGGCGCGCCGCCGCCCGGCTTGGCGTTACCCCGCCAACCCTCAGCCACACTATGCGTGAGCTGGAAGAGCAGGTCGGCCTGCGGTTACTGAATCGAACCACGCGCAACGTTTCGCCGACCGAAGCCGGCGAGCATCTGTTGGCCAGACTGGCGCCCGCGTTTACCGATATCGACGCTGCACTGGAAAGTCTGAACACCTTTCGCGAGCAGCCGCGCGGGCTGGTGCGGATCAATGCTCCCCGTTCGGCGATCGAGCTGGTCCTGTTGCCACATTTGGGGCGATTGGCCCGCGATTTTCCCGGAATTACGCTGGAGGTTGTGGCGCAGGAGGGGTTCGCCAACATCGTCGAACTGGGATTTGACGCCGGCATCCGGCTGGGAGAAGACCTGCACAACGACATGCGGGCGGTGCGAGTGTCGCCGGATCTGCGGCTGGCCATTGTCGCGACCCCGGAATACTTCCAACGCCATGGGAAGCCAGATACGCCCGGCGATTTGTTAAATCATCGCTGCATCGGATGGCGCAAGATCTCTTCCGGCGAACTCTATAAATGGGAGTTTCGCCGGGGAGACAAGGTCGTTTCCGTTGCGGTAAATAGCCCGTTGATACTCGATGACGGCCGGCTGATGTTGCAGGCGGCGTTAGAGAATGTCGGTATTGCCTTCGCCATCGAGAACGAGGCGGCGGAGCACCTTGCCGCCGGGCGCCTGGAACGGGTGCTGGCGGACTGGTGCCCGTCATTCCCGGGTTTCTATCTGTATTATCCCAACCGTAGAAACCATCCGGTCGCTTTAACGACGGTAATAGATATGCTGCGTTTCCCCGGCTGAAATCGCTGCATTGCAGCCGGGCGCGTTCCCCTCTTGTCCCTTTCTCCGCCGGCGGAATTTGCTCCCCTCCTGTGCCTGGATCTAATCAAGGGTGCACTATTTTACTTTCGTCTGTCTGTTGCCGGCCCTGATGCGCCAAAAGTTATCCATAAATACCCTGCGTGTTTTTAACTTATTGTTTATAATTGTTATTTATTTTATCCAGATGACTTTGACGAGTTTTAAAGGGTTATTTGAGAGGTCGGTCACACTATTTTTTTATGTGAAATGTGAAGAGGGTCAAGCCGGCAGGTCAAGGATAGACGATTCTATCGGCCAGTGGCTTACCGGTCTGCTTCACCGTCTCCGTATACTGTCGGCAACCAGGGCAACGTAACGGAAACTTCATAAGGAATGTGCGTGAGGCAATCTTGATTGCATCTGGCATACAAATGACACGGGGTTTTTTTGATTATCTTGAGGGGCTTGGTATGGAAAAGAAAAAAATCTATCTGTTTTGTTCTGCCGGTATGTCCACTTCTCTGCTGGTTTCCAAAATGAAAGCGCAAGCGGAGAAGTACGAGGTGCCGGTGATCATTGCCGCTTATCCCGAAGCTCTGGCTGCGGAGAAAGGCGCCGAGGCAGATGTGATCCTGCTGGGGCCACAGATCGCCTACACGCTTGCCGAAGTGCAGAAACAGTTGCCGCATAAGCCGGTCGAAGTGATCGATTCCGTTTTGTACGGCAAACTCGATGGCCTTGGCGTGCTGAAGGCGGCGGTTGCCACAATAAAAAAAGCTAACCAATAAGGGGCGTTGCCGTGAATACGTTAATTGCCTCGTTGGAAAAGGTCATTCTGCCTTTTGCCGTGAAAATTGGTAAGCAACCCCATGTTAATGCCATCAAAAACGGGTTTATCCGGTTGATGCCGCTGACGCTGACCGGGGCGATGTTCGTTCTGATCAACAACGTGTTTCTCAGCTTCGGTGAGGGATCGTTCTTCTTCTCGCTGGGAGTGCGGCTGGATGCATCCACCATTGAAACGCTGAACGGCCTGAAAAGCATCGGCGGCAGCGTTTATAACGGCACCCTGGGGATCATGTCCCTGATGACGCCCTTTTTCATCAGTATGGCTTTGGCTGAGGAAAGAAAGGTTGATCCGCTGGCAGCCGCGTTGCTGGCCGTTGCCGCCTTTATGACCCTGACGCCGTTCAGTGTGGGTGAAGCCTACGCCGTAGGCGCGAACTGGCTGGGGGGAGCCAACATCATTTCCGGTATGGTGATCGGCCTGGTGGTGGCGGAGATGTTTGCCTTTGTGGTGCGGCGCAATTGGGTGATCAGCCTGCCGGACAGCGTGCCTTCTTCGGTATCACGCTCTTTCTCCGCATTGATCCCCGGCTTTCTTATCCTGTCGATTATGGGCGTGCTGGCCTATTGCCTGACGCTGTGGGGCACCAACTTCCACCAAATCATTATGGACAGCATCTCGGCTCCGCTGGCGAAAATGGGCAGCGTAGTGGGTTGGGTGTATGTGATGTTCTCTTCGCTGCTGTGGTTCTTCGGGGTACATGGCTCGATGGCGCTGGCGGCGCTGGACAGCGGCATCATGACGCCATTCGCGCTGGAAAACGTGGAGCTTTACAACAAGTACGGTTCCGTCGAGGCGGCGGTTGCTGCGGGCAAAGAGTTCCATATGTGGGCGAAACCCTTTGTGGACTCCTATATCTACCTGGGTGGGACCGGCTCGACGCTGGGGCTGATTATCGCCATCTTTATCGCCTCACGCCGCGAAGACTATCGTCAGGTTGCCAAGCTGGCTACCCCGTCGGGCATCTTCCAGATCAATGAACCTATCCTGTTTGGCCTGCCGGTGATTATGAACCCGGTGATGTTTATTCCGTTCATCCTGGTGCAACCGGTATTGACGATTATCACCACCGTGGCCTATTACACCGGGATGATCCCGCCCATCACCAACATTGCGCCATGGACCATGCCGGTCGGGCTGGGGGCGTTCTTCAACACCAACGGCAGCATCGTCGCCATGTTGCTGAGTTTCTTCAACCTGGGCGTTGCTACCTTGATTTACCTGCCGTTTGTAATGATTTCCAACAAGGCGCAAAGCCAGATCGATCAGGCGACCGAGAGCGAAGAAGATATCGCCAAGGCGCTGAAATTCTAACTGTCGGAATGGGGCAGCGCCTGCTGCCCCGGTTTTAGGGGCGTTTGGATGAAATATCACTTTGCTGACGATTTCTGGTGGGGAAGCGCCACGTCTGCGCCGCAGTCTGAAGGGGCTTCTGCGCGGGATGGCAAAAGCCGCAACATCTTCGATTACTGGCATGAAATCGCCCCCGAACGTTTTCATCATCAGGTTGGCCCCGCTGACGCGTCCACGTTTTATGACAATTTCCGCGACGATATCCTGCTGTTAAAAACGCTCGGGCATAACACCTTCAGAACGTCCATCTCCTGGTCCCGGTTGATCCCGCAGGGCGATGGCGAAGTGAACCCTAAAGCGGTCGCCTTCTATAATGCGCTGATTGATAGCCTGTTAGCGCAAGGCATCACGCCATTTATCAATCTCTACCATTTCGATATGCCGCTGTGCATGCAGCAGAAAGGCGGCTGGGAAAGCAGGGCGGTGGTCGAAGCCTATGCTCGCTACGCCAAGACTTGCTTCACCCTGTTCGGCGACAGAGTCACCCACTGGTTCACGTTCAATGAGCCGATTGTGCCGGTTGAAGCGGGCTATCTGAACGACCTGCACTATCCGTGCGTGGTCGATTTCAAAAGGGCCGTCGTGGTGGCTTACCACAGCGTTCTGGCGCACGCCAAAGCGGTGAGTCATTTCAGGGCGCTGGGCAACGAGGGCACGATAGGCATTATTTTGAACCTGAGCCCGACCTATCCCCGGTCGACCCGCCAGGAAGACCTCGTGGCGGCCAACTATGCGGATCTGTTGCTGAACAAGAGTTTCCTCGATCCAGTGACAAAAGGGCGTTATCCGCAAGAATTGGTGGATTTGCTGAAAGCCAACGGATTGCAACCTCAGACCGAGCCCGAGGATGCACAGCTGATTGCCGACGGGGTTGTGGATATCCTGGGCGTCAATTATTACCAGCCTCGCAGGGTTAAAGCGAAAGAAGGCTTCCGGGCCACCGATAGGGTGACGATGCCGGAAGATCTGTTCAGCTACTATGAGATGCCGGGCCGAAAGATTAACCCGCACCGGGGCTGGGAGATCTACGAAAAAGGGCTGTATGACATTCTGATGGATCTGAAGGAAAACTACGGCAATATTCCCTGCTATATTTCAGAAAATGGCATGGGTGTAGAGGGGGAGGGAGCGTTTATCGGCGCTTCCGGCCGGGTGGAGGATGACTATCGCATCGACTTTATACGCGATCATCTCAAATGGCTGCATCAGGCGCTGGCAGAGGGGTCTCAGTGCAAAGGGTATCATTTATGGACCTTTATTGACTGTTGGTCCTGGCTCAATGCCTATAAGAATCGCTACGGGCTGGTCAGACTGGATCGGGAAAGCCAACGGCGCACGCTTAAAAAGAGTGGCTACTGGTTTGCCGAAACGGCCAGACAAAACGGTTTCGACTAATGGGAGCGGCGCGGTGACTGATAATCAGGTTTCGCTGAATGCGAACGACGTTAAGCTGATTCGGGAGCAGGATTTTTTTAACTGCAAAGACTTTCATCTGTTTATCTATAACAAGGTGGAGAGCGCGACCGGGCTGCATCAGCATGACTACTATGAGTTCACCATCGTCCTGAGCGGTAAATGCTATCAGGAGATCAACGGCAAGCGGGTGCTGCTGGAGCGGGGAGACTTTGTTTTTATCCCTATTGGCTCACGCCACCAGAGCTTTTATGAGTTTGGTGCCGCGAAAATTTTCAACGTGGCGGTCGGCAAGGTCTTCTTTGAGGAGCACTACCTGCAGCTTCTGCCGCGCTGTTTTGTCGCCTCGCAGGCCTATAGCCTGAAGAGCGAGTTTTTGGCCTATATCGAGTCGGTGGTCGGTTCCCCGCAGTTTCGCGAAGATGACTTTGCCGAATTCCTGGAAACGCTGACTTTTTATATCGTCAGCCGCATCCGTCATTACAAGGAAGAGAGCGGCGAAGGGGATGATATTCCCCAATGGCTGAAGAACACGCTGGCGGGCATGCATGATAAAGCGATGTTTGGCGAAAAGGCGCTACTGAATATGGTAGAGCTGTCGGGGAAAACGCAGGAATACCTGACCCGGGCGATGCGGCGCTACTACCATAAAACGCCGATGCAGGTGATTAATGAAATCCGCGTCAACTTCGCCAAAACGCAGCTTGAGGTGACGAACTATTCCGTGTCGGACATCGCCTTCGATTCAGGTTACGGCGACGTGAGTTTGTTTATTAAAAACTTCAAAAGACTCACCGAAGTCACGCCGGGTAATTACCGAAAAAAGTTCTACGGCCCTATTTAGGGCCGCTCCCGATAAGCATTAATGCCGATATTCCGAATACCTTTCAGGCCACTCATAGCCTGATGAAATAAGTTTCTTTGTATACGTGAAGGGGATCTGCCGTACCTGACGGACGGCTTTCCCTTGCCAAAAATTTGTTAAATGGATGCCAAAATGGAAAAGTTACTGATAGTGAACGCCGACGATTTTGGCCTGAGCAAGGGCCAGAACTACGGCATTATCGAGGCGTTTCACTACGGGGTGGTCTCTTCAACTACCGCCATGGTGAATGGCGAGAATGTGTACCATGCGGCGCAGTTAAGCCGGATTTTTCCTGGGTTGCAGGTGGGGCTGCATTTTGTGTTGACTCATGGGCGCCCCTTGACCGCTATGCCGTCATTGGTCAATGAGCAGGGGGGACTGGGTAAGTGGCTGTGGGACAGGGCCGAGTCTGCGATGTTGGATTTGGACGAAATCTACAATGAGCTGGTGGGGCAGTACGACAAGTTTACGGCCGTTTTCGGTAAAGCGCCGACTCATATCGACAGCCACCATCATGCGCATATGCTGCCGCAGATCTATCCGTTGGTGGAAGCCTTCGCTCAGTCCAAATCCATACCACTGCGTATTTGGCGGGAAGAAGTAGAACGACAAGGCATTCAATTACGTTATGACCGCAGCACTGAGTGGTTTGATTCAGGTTTTTATGGCGAGGCCATATCCGAAGCCCTGTTTTTGCAGGTGCTTGAACGGGCCGACGAACGTGGCGCCTGTTCAGTAGAGATGATGTGCCACCCGGCATTCCTGGATAAAACCCTCCTGGAGAGCAAATACTGCTACCCGCGGCTTGCGGAAGTGGATGTTTTAACCGCGCCAGGCATTAAAAACGCGATTGCGGAGCGCGGTTATCGCCTGGGATCCTTCCTGGATCTGTGACGCTCGGATAGTGTGTAAAGAGAGGCCGATGATTAAAGCATCGAATGCGCCTTTTTCAACCCCGTATCCTCATCGGGATCGGCGCCCTGCGGGGTGGATTCCTCCTCTGCCGGCGCTTCGCCGGGGTGAACCTCTACCGGATCCGGTGCCGCCTCCGGAGGCGGCATGGTGTCGTGGATGATCTGCTCATCGAAGGTTGGGTTCAGTGCCGGGGAAAGCGGCGAACTGGTCAGGCTGTCCGGCAGGGGAATATGCGGTAATGGCGCATCCTGCACAAACTGCGATTCGTCTTCTTTTACCGTACGGCTGAAGGCCACCAGCAGCACGCCGCAAAGCGAGAAGAACGCATACAGAATGTTGCCGCCCAGCGGCTGAATCAGCGCACCGACCGCCAGCGGCCCGATACTGGCGCCGACGCCGAACGCCATCAGCAAACAGGCTGCCAGCGATACGCGGCGCTCAGGCTCGATCAGATCGTTCGCCAATGCCACGACCAGCGGATACAGCGTGAATTGCAGCATGCTGACGATAAATCCCACCACCAGCAGCACCGGAAAATCGATGTGTGGCACCAGAGCCAGCGGCAATGCCGCCACGATCAGTAAAATGGCATTGATGCGCATCAACAGCGTACGGTTATAGCGATCTGACAGCCAACTGAGCGGGAACTGCGCCACCAGCCCGGCAAAGATGGAGATCGCCATATACAGGCCGGTTTGTTGGGTAGTTAGTGCCTGCATGCTGGCGTAGACCGGCGCCAGACCATAGAAAGAGCCGACTACCATGCCGATCACCAGCGTGGTCGCCAGGACCTTGGGAATGGCGCCGACAAAATAGCGCAGTTCCATTGGCGCCGGTGACATATGGCGCGCATTGGTACGAGTGGTGAGGGCGATAGGTACCAGACAGAGTGCAAAACACAGCGCGATCAACAGCAACGTGGTGATGCCGAGGTTGGTCTGCAGCATCAGCACCACCTGGCCCAGCGACATGCCCAGGTAGGTGGCCGCCATATAGAAACCGAAAACGATACCGCGCTGATTGGATTCCGACTGGTCGTTCAGCCAACTCTCCAGCACCATAAACTGGCACATCATGCACAGGCCGATAATCAGGCGCAGCACCACCCAGACCGGAATGTATTCCGTCAGGCCGTGCCCCAGCACCGCAGCGGTAATGATGCCGGCGCAGGAGACGTAAGCGCGGATATGGCCGACGCGGGCAATCAGGAAATGACCGACTTTACCGCCGATCACCAGGCCGATGTAGTTGGCGGCAATAATTGCGCCGATCAGCGCGCCGGTTACATGGATTGAGGTTAAACGCAGAGAGATGTAAGTGGTGAGCAACCCTGAACCCAGCAGCATCAGCAGGGTGGTGGTATACAACGGAAAGAAGACGCCTAACGTTTTTTTCACTCTATCATCCTAATCTTTTGTCCTGGTTTGCCTGGGCCGGCCATGCCGGCAGCACAGACGGCCCTGTAAGATCCCTCATCCTGAAACGCCGTTCGTTAACCCGGGCGTTACATTTGATACTAGCAGCTTGACCTGCGGCTTAACACCGTCTCTCCTGCGAGGCACTGCGCATTTCTGTCATCGCGGCGTCGGCCAGGCTTGATAAATGCTACTATCGGGCGCATATACCTGATTCGCTATGGAGGGGTTATGAGTGAAAATCGGTTGCGGGAACTCAGCATTGCTGTAGGGGAAAAACTGAAGGCCAAGGGGCAGTGGATCACCTGTGCGGAATCCTGCACCGGCGGCGGCATCGCCAAAGCCATCACTGACATTGCCGGCAGCTCCGCCTATTTCGATCGCGGGTTCGTCACCTACAGCAACGCGGCGAAACACGATTTGCTGGGCGTGGCGGAATCGACCCTGGCTGCCCACGGTGCCGTGAGCGAGGAAGTGGTGCGCGAGATGGCGCAGGGCGCGTTACATGCGGCGCAGGCTGGTCTGGCGCTGTCGGTCAGCGGCATTGCCGGGCCGGACGGCGGCAGCGCGGAAAAACCGGTGGGTACCGTATGGTTTGGTTTTGCCGAACGCTCCGGACACGTGTTGGCGCGAAAGATGCAATTTGCCGGCGATCGTGATGCGGTGCGGCTTCAGGCGACGATTTTCGCGCTGCAAACCGCACTTGACGAATTTTTGTAAAATTAGGCTTGATACTGTATGACCATACAGTATAATTAGCGACATTTCCTGCACAACATACATTCCGTGGCAGTGTGGGGTAACACCGGCATTGCGAAACGAAGGAGCAAAAATGGCTATTGATGAGAACAAGCAAAAGGCGTTAGCTGCGGCACTGGGCCAGATTGAGAAACAGTTCGGCAAAGGCTCCATCATGCGTCTGGGTGAAGACCGTTCTATGGATGTAGAAACGATCTCTACCGGCTCACTGTCACTCGATATCGCGCTGGGAGCGGGCGGCCTGCCAATGGGCCGTATCGTTGAAATTTATGGCCCGGAATCCTCCGGTAAAACCACTCTGACGCTGCAAGTTATCGCTGCCGCGCAGCGCGAAGGCAAAACCTGTGCCTTCATCGATGCCGAGCACGCGCTGGATCCGATTTACGCCAAAAAACTGGGCGTCGATATCGACAACCTGCTGTGTTCTCAGCCGGACACCGGTGAACAGGCTCTGGAAATCTGTGATGCTTTGACCCGCTCTGGCGCGGTTGATGTGATCATCGTTGACTCCGTAGCGGCGTTGACGCCAAAAGCGGAAATTGAAGGTGAAATCGGTGACTCACACATGGGCCTTGCGGCGCGTATGATGAGCCAGGCGATGCGTAAGCTGGCCGGTAACCTGAAAAACGCCAACACGCTGCTGATCTTCATCAACCAGATCCGTATGAAAATCGGTGTGATGTTCGGTAACCCGGAAACCACTACCGGTGGTAACGCGCTGAAATTCTACGCCTCTGTCCGTCTGGATATCCGCCGTATCGGCGCGGTTAAAGAAGGTGATGAAGTGGTGGGCAGTGAAACCCGCGTTAAAGTGGTGAAAAACAAAATTGCAGCCCCGTTCAAACAGGCCGAGTTCCAAATTCTGTACGGTGAAGGCATCAACAGCCGTGGTGAATTGGTCGATCTGGGCGTTAAGCACAAGATGATCGAGAAGGCCGGCGCCTGGTATAGCTACAACGGCGATAAAATCGGTCAGGGTAAGGCGAATGCCTGCAACTTCCTGAAAGAAAACCCTGCGGTTGCCGCCGAGTTGGACAAAAAACTGCGTGATCTGCTGCTGCACAGCAACGGTGAACTGGTTACTGCCACCAGCGAAGGCTTCGATGATGACGAAGCTGAAACCAGCGAAGAGTTTTAATCGCTGTTGAGGTTGGTGCATGCTATTCAGCATGCACCAACGTCGATTAAATCAGGCTTGAATATATGAATGATTTGCTAAGCCGCGCCATGCGTCTGCTGTCGCAACGCGATCATAGTGAAGCTGAACTGCGCCGCAAACTTGCGGCGCAGCCATTTATGGCGAAAACCAGATTTGGCTCCAAGACCCTTTCCTCCTCTGCCTCTGCACCCTCCCCTGAAGAACCCGTAGATCCCGCCGTTATCGAGCAGGTTATTGCCTATTGCTACCAGCACAACTGGCTGGACGATCAACGCTTTGCGCTCAGCTATATTGGCAGCCGCAGTCGTAAAGGCTATGGCGCGCAGCGTATTCGCTCTGAACTGATGCAAAAGGGTGTGGATAAAGAGCTGACTCAGACGGCGCTGGCGGATTGCGATATCGACTGGTGTGAACAAGCCAAACTGGTGGCGCAGCGGAAATTTGGCGACGAGCTGCCAACGGACTGGAAAGAGAAAGCCAAAGTGCAGCGTTATCTGCTCTATCGCGGCTTCTTTCAGGAAGAAATTCAGTCAATTTACCGTGATTTTGCGCAATGAACGCACACGGGGTTTTACTTCCCTCTGAAGAAAATTTATCTTATCCCCACTTTTTGTTCGTGAGCCAGATGCCATCGTCAGGATGTCGCGCTCTTGCTCACGTGTCGTTATTCTAGCCTTTCCGGGAAAATTATGAGCAAGAGCACCGCTGAGATCCGTCAAGCGTTTCTCGATTTCTTTCATAGTAAAGGCCACCAGGTTGTAGCAAGCAGCTCCCTGGTGCCGAACAATGATCCGACATTGCTGTTTACCAATGCCGGCATGAACCAATTTAAAGATGTTTTCCTGGGGCTGGACAAGCGTGCCTATTCCCGAGCCACTACCTCACAGCGTTGCGTGCGTGCGGGCGGTAAGCATAACGATTTGGAGAACGTAGGTTATACCGCGCGTCACCATACCTTCTTCGAAATGTTGGGCAACTTCAGCTTCGGCGACTATTTCAAACACGATGCCATCAGCTACGCGTGGGAACTGTTGACCGGTGAAAACTGGTTTAACCTGCCGAAAGAAAGGCTGTGGGTGACCGTCTATGAGACCGATGACGAAGCCTTCGACATCTGGCAAAAACAGATTGGCGTGCCGGCAGAACGCATTATCCGTATCGGCGACAATAAGGGCGCGGCCTTCGCGTCCGACAACTTCTGGCAAATGGGCGATACCGGCCCATGCGGCCCGTGCACCGAGATCTTCTACGATCACGGCGATCACATCTGGGGTGGCCCGCCAGGCAGCGCGGAAGAGGACGGCGATCGTTACATCGAGATCTGGAACATCGTTTTCATGCAGTTCAACCGTCAATCCGACGGCACTATGCTGCCACTGCCAAAACCTTCGGTAGATACCGGTATGGGCCTTGAGCGCATTGCCGCGGTGTTGCAGCATGTCAATTCCAACTATGAAATCGACCTGTTCAGCAAGCTGATTAGCGCCGTGGCGAAAGTGACCGGCGCGGTTGATTTGGATAACAAATCCCTGCGTGTTATCGCCGACCATATCCGTTCCTGTGCCTTCCTGGTGTCAGACGGCGTAATGCCGTCAAGCGAAGGCCGCGGCTACGTGCTGCGTCGCATCATTCGTCGCGCTATCCGTCACGGCAACATGCTGGGCGCGAAAGAGAGCTTCTTCTATAAACTGGTTGCGCCGCTGATTGAAGTGATGGGGCCGGCAGCCGACGAACTGAAGCGTCAGCAATCGTTGGTTGAGCAAGTGCTGAAAACCGAAGAAGACCAGTTTGCCCGTACGTTGGAACGTGGCCTGGCGTTGTTGGACGAAGAGCTGGCCAAGCTGCAGGGCGATACCCTGGATGGCGAAGCGGCCTTCCGCCTGTATGACACCTATGGCTTCCCGGTCGATTTGACTGCAGACGTGTGCCGCGAGCGCGGTTTGAAAGTGGATGAAGCCGGCTTCGAACAAGCGATGGAAGCGCAGCGCCGCCGTGCGCGCGAGTCCAGCGGCTTTGGCGCCGACTACAACAGCATGATCCGCGTTGATAGCGCCAGCCAGTTCAGTGGGTATGACCACGAAGAGCAGCAGGCTACAGTGACGGCATTGTTCCGCGACGGCCAGCCGGTGAATGAGATCCACGCTGGCGAAGAGGCTGTGGTGGTGCTGGATGAAACGCCATTCTACGGTGAATCCGGTGGCCAGGTTGGCGATAAAGGCGTGCTGAAAGCCGCTGGCGCTGATTTTGTGGTTAGCGATACTCAGAAATATGGTCAGGCCATCGGACATCAGGGCAAGTTGTCCCATGGTGTGCTGAAGGTGAAGGATCGCGTCGATGCGCAGATTGATATCGCCCGCCGTAATCGCATTCGTCTGAATCACTCCGCTACTCACCTGCTGCATGCCGCATTGCGTCAGACTCTGGGCGATCACGTAGCGCAGAAAGGCTCGTTGGTTAACGATAAATATCTGCGTTTCGACTTCTCGCATTTTGAAGCGATGAAGCCGGAGCAAATTCGCGTAGTGGAAGATTTGGTTAACCAGCAGGTGCGTCGCAACCTGCCGGTGCAAACCGACGTGATGGCGCTGGATGATGCCAAAGAGAAGGGCGCGATGGCGCTGTTTGGTGAGAAGTACGACGACAGCGTACGTGTACTGACCATGGGCGACTTCTCTACCGAACTGTGTGGCGGTACTCACGCCAGCCGTACCGGTGATATCGGCCTGTTCCGCATTCTGACCGAGTCAGGTACCGCAGCGGGTATTCGCCGTATTGAGGCGGTAACCGGCGAGGGCGCTATTGCTACCCTTCATCAGCAAAATGATCTGTTACAGGACGTTGCGCACCTGGTTAAAGGCGACAGTAACAACCTGACGGACAAGGTCCGTGCGGTGCTGGATCGCACCCGCGCACTGGAGAAAGAGCTGCAGCAACTGAAAGATCAGCAGGCGGCACAGGAAAGCGCTTCGTTGTCCAGCCAGGCAAAAATGGTCAATGGCGTGCAGCTGTTGGTCAGCCAGCTTGATAACGTTGAGGCGAAAATGCTGCGGACCATGGTTGACGATCTGAAAAATCAGCTGGGTTCTGCAATTATCGTGCTGGCCACTACGGCTGACGATAAGGTTAGCCTGATTGCCGGCGTGACCAAAGATTTGACCGACCGGGTGAAAGCCGGCGAGTTGATCGGTCAGGTAGCGCAGCAGGTTGGCGGCAAAGGGGGTGGGCGCCCCGATATGGCGCAGGCTGGGGGCACCGACGTCAGTGCTCTGCCGGCGGCATTAAACAGCGTAGAGGCCTGGGTGGCTTCGAAACTGTGAATATAAATAAATAGCACTTATAAACGCCATAACTCATTGCTGATTATGGCGTTTTTAGCCTGTGCTAACACAATTTAGTTACAATTCCGGGAACAAAGTTTTTCAGGTCGGCTAAACTTATTATTATCTGAGGTGAGACCAAGCCTGCTTACACTTATTGTGGGTTACATGGCTTACGTTTTCGCAGCATATGATGGATAATGACGGGGAAACTGAGAGACCCGACTCTTTTAATCTTTCAAGGAGCAAAGAATGTTAATTCTGACTCGTCGAGTTGGTGAAACCCTCATGATTGGCGATGAGGTCACGGTCACAGTATTAGGGGTCAAGGGCAACCAGGTTCGTATTGGTGTGAATGCTCCTAAAGAGGTGTCAGTGCACCGCGAAGAAATCTATCAGCGCATTCAGGCAGAGAAGTCTCAACAGACGACCTTCTGATTTCGAAGCAGCGTCTCGTTGCTTAGCGAGACGCTACTGAGCTTTTTTGTGCCCATCATTACCCTTTCCCGCTTTCCTCCTTACTCATTTCTTGCTTGCAGCCCTTCGCTTTGTTTGTAGTTTTACCCTAGTTGCCTGTTGATAAAACACTCTTTTTGCCGCGAAATCGCCCACGTTGAGCGTGAATTGCGCAAATGAACGTGAGTTGGGAAAAATTGTTTGACTTAAAAGTCGGAGAAAGTAATATGTGCGCCACGCAGTGCCGATGAGCTTCTCCAAAGCAAGTTAGGCACAATTCGAAAGAAGCGTATGGTGAGGTGGCCGAGAGGCTGAAGGCGCTCCCCTGCTAAGGGAGTATGCGGTCAAAAGCTGCATCCGGGGTTCGAATCCCCGCCTCACCGCCATTTGCATCCATAGCTCAGCTGGATAGAGTACTCGGCTACGAACCGAGCGGTCGGAGGTTCGAATCCTCCTGGATGCACCATATTTTCCTCATGTGTCGCGAAGCGAAAGTTTCAGACATATGACGAGCAAGAAAGTGCTCGAAGGAGGATAACATTGCTTCAGCAATGGCCCGTAGGGCGAGGCGCTAGCGCCGAGTAATCCTCCTGGATGCACCATATTTTGCAGTATGGTGGGGTAGTAACAACGTACCATACGGTATCAAAAAAGAATTCCTGTGCATCCATAGCTCAGCTGGATAGAGTACTCGGCTACGAACCGAGCGGTCGGAGGTTCGAATCCTCCTGGATGCACCATTCTTTCTGTCTAACTTGTTTCTTCAAGCAGACAAACCAAAAATAGTAATGCATCCATAGCTCAGCTGGATAGAGTACTCGGCTACGAACCGAGCGGTCGGAGGTTCGAATCCTCCTGGATGCACCATCTAAGAAAAACCCGCTTCGGCGGGTTTTTCGCTTTTCCGACCGCGAGGAGAGCGGTTGGAGGTTCGAGCCGAGCGCAGCGAGACAACGTTGCTTCAGCAACGGCCCGTAGGGAGAGGCGTAGCCGAATCATCCTCCTGGATGCACCATCTAAGAAAAACCCGCTTCGGCGGGTTTTTCGCTTTCTGGCCTTGGCAGGATACGTTTCGCACTTCTCTTTTTACCGGGCCTTTCTCAGAGCACATTCCGCCATTACGCGATCAGCGACAACCTTCCGGCTTTACGCTAAAGTAGTTTTCTTTCCTCAACGATCATGGAGTAACGATGTACGACCGCTATCAGGGTCTGATCTTCGACATGGACGGCACCATTCTTGATACCGAGCCGACGCACCGTAAAGCGTGGCACGAGGTGCTGGCCCGTTACGGTATGACGTTTGATGAAGCGGCCATGGTGGCGTTGAACGGTTCTCCGAGCTGGCGCATTGCCCAGTCGATTATTACCCGCCATCAGGCCGATCTCGATCCCCATCAATTGGCAGCGGAGAAAACCCGTGCGGTGGAAGCGATGCTGCTGGATAGCGTGCGCCCTCTGCCGCTGATTGAGGTAGTCAAAGCCTATCACGGCCGCCGCCCAATGGCGGTAGGCACCGGCAGCGAACATCGCATGGCGGAGTCTTTGCTGCGCCATTTGGGCCTGCTCCACTGTTTTGATGCGATCGTGGGTGCCGATGACGTACTGCGGCACAAGCCGGAACCCGATACTTTCCTGCGTTGCGCCGAGCTGATTGGCGTGCCGCCGGAAAAATGCGTGGTATTTGAAGACGCGGATTTCGGTATTCAGGCGGCGAAACGCGCCAATATGGCTGTCGTAGACGTCCGCACGCTTTGAGTAGTACGCTGGCGGTCATGTCGCTATTCGGCAGCAGCTTCCTCAGTGCGACGCTGTTGCCGGGAAATTCAGAGATTGTTTTGGTCGCCTTGCTGACCAACAGCCGCGTCTCACCGGAGTTGCTGGTGTTGGCCGCGACGTTGGGGAATACGCTTGGCGGGCTGACCAATGTCATTATCGGGCGCTTGTTACCGGCGTTGAAACCACAGCGGGGGCTGGAGACGGCGCTCGGGTGGATGCAACGCTTCGGCCCGGCTGCGCTGTTGCTCAGCTGGGTGCCGGTAGTGGGCGATTTGTTGTGCGTGTTGGCAGGTTGGCTGCGCATGCCCTGGGGCCCTGTAGCGCTGTTTCTGTGTATCGGAAAGGCGCTGCGTTACATCATTTTGACTATGATAACGTTACAGGGAATGGCCTGGTGGCATTAACGAAGTGAATATAACTCAATATTCACTCGGGTGCAGATTCAGTATGCTTACGGGTTATTGTTTTTAGAAGCGGGAGGTCAATTTGATCCCGGACGTATCACAGGCGCTTTCTTGGTTGGAAGCCCACCCCCATGCATTAAAAGGTATTCGTCGTGGCATAGAGCGTGAAACGCTGCGTGTCACTGCGGACGGAAAACTGGCGACAACCGGACATCCGGAGAAGTTGGGGGCGGCATTAACGCACCACTGGATTACCACAGACTTTGCCGAGGCGCTGTTAGAGTTTATTACGCCGGTTGACGATAACCTCGATCACCTGCTGACGTTCCTGCGTGATATCCATCGTCACGTGGCGCGCAATCTGGGTGATGAACGCATGTGGCCGCTCAGCATGCCGTGCTTTATTGAAGCCGAGCAGGACATTGAGCTGGCGCAGTTCGGCTCGTCGAATATTGGCCGCATGAAAACGCTGTACCGCGAAGGATTGAAAAATCGCTACGGTGCGCTGATGCAGACCATTTCCGGCGTGCATTACAATTTCTCGCTGCCGCTGGAGTTCTGGCAGGCATGGGCCGGCGTTAAAGACGCAGAAAGCGGCAAAGAGCAGATTTCTGCGGGCTACTTCCGCCTGATCCGCAATTACTACCGTTTTGGCTGGGTGATTCCGTATTTGTTCGGCGCGTCACCGGCGATCTGTTCCTCGTTCCTGAAAGGGCGTGAAACCGCATTGCCGTTCGAGCGTACCGAGCAGGGTACGTGCTATCTGCCGTATGCCACTTCGCTGCGGTTGAGCGACCTGGGTTACACCAATAAATCTCAGAGCAATCTGGGCATTACCTTCAACGATCTGCAGAGTTATGTCGCCGGTCTGAAGCGGGCGATTGTCACGCCTTCTGAAGAGTTCGCCGAATTGGGTGTAAAGGACGGCGATCGTTACCTGCAATTGAACAGTAACGTGCTGCAGATTGAAAATGAACTGTATGCGCCGATCCGGCCGAAGCGCGTGACCAAAAGCGGTGAGACGCCGTCAGATGCGCTGCTGCGTGGCGGTATCGAATACATCGAAGTGCGTTCGCTGGACATCAACCCGTTCTCGCCAATCGGCGTGGATGCGGTGCAGGCACGTTTCCTGGACCTGTTCCTGGTGTGGTGTGTGTTGGCCGATGCGCCAGAGATGAACAGTGATGAACTGCTGTGCACGCGCAAGAACTGGAACCGTGTGATCCTCGAAGGACGCAAGCCTGGCCAGACCATCGGCATGGGCTGCGATGACAGCCGTGAGCCGCTGGAGAAAGTCGGTAAGGCGCTGTTTGACGATCTGCGACGCGTGGCGGAGGTACTGGATAGCGAAGCCGGCGATCGGCAGTACCAGCAAGTTTGCGATGAGCTGGTTGCGGCGTTTGACGATCCGGAACTGACGTTCTCTGCTCGTATCCTGAAAGCGATGAAGGAAGAGGGAACCGGCCGCGTGGGCCTGCAATTGGCCGAGCAGTACCGTCAGATGCTGATGGAAGAGCCGTTGGAAATTCTGACCGAAGCCGATCTGGCGAAGGAACAGGAAGCCTCATGGCAGCGTCAACGCAACATAGAAGCCAGCGATACGCTAAGCTTTGAAGAGTTCCTGAAGCAACACGGCGGGGGCTGAAAAAGAAAAAGGCCACATCAATGTGGCCAAATATGCATCTCTGATGACAGGGATGATGATAACAAATGCGCGTCTTTCATATACTCAGACTCGCTGGGTTGGAAAAGGTTTCCTGGTTAGTTAAAAAAGTTTCGAAATAAATACTCTTTCACGAGGAGGTAACGAAATGCCACTGCTGGATAGCTTCACCGTAGACCATACCCGCATGGCAGCCCCGGCTGTCCGCGTCGCGAAAACCATGAAAACTCCTCATGGCGATACCATCACCGTGTTCGATCTGCGCTTCTGTCGGCCGAACCTGGAAGTGATGCCGGAACGCGGCATTCATACGCTGGAACACCTGTTTGCCGGCTTTATGCGTGATCATCTGAATGGTCAGGGCGTTGAGATTATCGATATCTCCCCGATGGGATGCCGCACCGGTTTCTACATGAGCCTGATTGGCGTGCCGGAAGAGCAGCGTGTCGCCGATGCGTGGAAAGCGGCGATGTCCGACGTGCTGAAAGTGACTGACCAGCGCAAAATTCCTGAGCTGAATGAGTTCCAGTGCGGGACTTATCACATGCACTCTTTGGAAGAAGCGCAGGAAATCGCCAAGCACATTCTCGATCACGACGTGGTAGTAAACCACAACGAAGAGCTGGCGCTGCCGAAAGAAAAGCTGCAGGAACTGCACATCTAGTTTACCGCCTGGCTACAGCGATAAAAAAAGACGCGAGGTTCGCGTCTTTTTTCTTTCTGGCGGGCAATCAGCGTTGTTGAACGCTGGATTGCAGCGACTTTATCGGCGTGACTCGCACCTGTTTGATCATGTTGTCCTGCACGTCGAGGATATCCACGTCATAGTGACTTACCCGCACACGGGTACCGATCTCGGGGATCTCTTCCAGCTCTTCCAGCAGCATGCCGTTAATGGTACGCGCTTCGCTGGCCGGCAGCGTCCAGTTGAACGCCTTGTTTAACTCGCGCACGTTGGCAGTACCGTCTATCAGCACGGATCCGTCGCTCTGCGGATTAACTTCTTCCGCCAGCGTGGGTGACATGGAGGTCGTGAAATCGCCTACGATCTCCTCCAGAATATCTTCCACCGTTACCAGCCCCTGAATATCACCGTATTCGTCCACCACGATGCCGACTTTCTCTTTGTTCCGCTGGAATTTCACCAGTTGAACATTGAGCGGCGTGCCTTCAGGCACATAGTAAATTTCATCAGCGGCGCGCAGCAGGTTCTCTTTGTTGAACTCTTTCTTCTCGGTCATCAGGCGGTACGCTTCACGCACCCGCAGCATGCCGATGGCGTCATCCAACGAGCTGCGATACAGCACGATGCGGCCGTGCGGCGAGTGGGTAAGCTGGCGCATGATCGACTTCCAGTCGTCGTTGACGTCGATGCCGACGATTTCGTTGCGCGGTACCATGATGTCATCAACCGTCACCTTTTCCAGGTCCAGCACCGAGATCAGCATGTCCTGATTGCGGCGGGAAATCTGCGAGTGGGATTCATTGACGATGGTACGCAGTTCGTCCTTGCTCACCGCATCGCTGACGCGCACGTTGGTGCGGATACCGAACACACGCAATATCAGCGTGGTGATGCCATTGAGCAGCCACACTAGCGGGAACATTATCTTCTGCAGCGGCGCCAGTAAAAAGCTGCTGGGGAAGGCGATGCGTTCCGGATACAGCGCGGCGAAGGTTTTTGGCAGCACTTCGGCGAACAACAGCACGGCGAGCGTCAATATGCCGGTGGCGATGGCCACGCCGAGGTCGCCATACAGGCGCATACCGACGATGGTCCCCAGGGCCGATGCGAGAATGTTCACCAGGTTATTGCCGATCAATACCAGACCAATCAGGCGATCCGGTTTTTGCAGCAGTTTCTCGACCCGGCGCGCAGAGCGGCTACCCTGCTTGGAAAGATGACGGAGACGATAGCGGTTGAGCGTCATCATGCCGGTTTCGGATGCTGAGAAGTAAGCGGAGACCACAATCATGATCACCAGAATAATGATCAGGGTCCCTGTCGAAACATGCTCCAACGCGGTATTCCTTATATAGGGAGAAAGATGGCCCGAGGCGGCTAGCGCACCATGACTTGTTGAATCAGACGGCTGCCGAAGTAGGCCAACGTCAGTAAAAAGGCGCCGGCAAAGCTGAACCAAACGACGCGGCGGCCGCGCCAACCTTCATGATAATGGCCCCACAGCAGAACGATGTACACAAACCAGGCCATGATGGACAGCACAGCTTTGTGCACGTTCTCTTTGCTGAACAGGTTATCCATATAAAGCAGGCCGGTGCACAGCGTGAGCGTGAGTAATACTACGCCGATCTGGGTGATGTGGAACATTTTGCGTTCGATGCTCATCAACGGTGGCATGTCGGCGCTGAAGGAGAGCTTTTTGTTTTTTAGCAGGTAGTCCAGCCAGGCCAGTTGCAGCGCATACAATGCGGCGATAATCAGCGTAGCGTAGGAGAACAGAGCCAGGCCGATATGCACCATCAGCTCCGGGCTGGCTTCCAGGTGGGTGATAAACTCGCCCGGCATAAAGCTGGCGAAGGCCAGATTGATCATCGCAAAGCTGTAAACAATGGGCAGCAAGAACCAGCCGCGGTTGCGCGAAGCGACAAAGGTCATGATCGAACAAATGATCAGGCTGACGATAGAGCCGATGTTCAGCAGGCTGAGATTTTGCCCGGTATTGACGTCAAAGATGCGTTGCTGCAGTGCGATGGCATGGCAAATTAGCGCCACCACCGCCGAGACGATAGCAAGCCGACGGTATGCGCTGTTCTTCCGCAACAAGCTGGGAATAATCAGTCCAAGGCTGAGCAGGTAGGCGATCAAAGCCACAATGGAGAAAACTGGCATAGCGTTTAATTTTGCTTCGGCATGGTTAATTGGATTGCCAGTATAGCGTTGAGCGCGTCCCACTCCAACCGATCTCCAACGCTGAGGCAGAGATCCTGTGCGCTTCGTGTTATCATCGCCGCAATTGTGTCGCCAAAGCGGCCTGTCATTACACGTTGAGCATGAGACGATGTTTGAAAATTTAACCGATCGATTGTCGCGCACACTGCGCAATATCAGCGGCCGTGGGCGGCTGACCGAAGAGAATATCAAGGATACCCTGCGAGAAGTGCGCATGGCGTTGCTGGAAGCGGACGTTGCGCTGCCGGTGGTGCGCGACTTTATCAACCGCGTCAAAGAGAGCGCGGTGGGGCATGAGGTCAATAAAAGCCTGACGCCGGGGCAAGAATTCGTCAAGATCGTCAAGAGCGAGCTGATTGCCGCGATGGGCGAAGTGAATACCGAGCTGAACCTGGCTGCGCAACCGCCGGCCGTGGTGCTGATGGCGGGCCTGCAGGGTGCCGGTAAAACTACCAGCGTCGCCAAGCTCGGCAAATTCCTGAAAGAAAAACAGAAGAAAAAAGTGTTGGTGGTTTCCGCGGACGTTTACCGTCCTGCGGCGATCAGGCAGTTGGAAACGTTGGCGGAAGGTGTCGGCATCGATTTCTTCCCGTCGGATGTCAAAGAAAAGCCGATCGACATCGTTAACCGTGCGTTACAGCAGGCCAAGCTGAAATTCTACGACGTGCTGATCGTCGATACCGCCGGCCGTTTGCACGTAGACGAAGCGATGATGGACGAGATCAAACAGGTTCATGCGGCGATCAAGCCGGTGGAAACCCTGTTTGTGGTCGATGCCATGACCGGTCAGGACGCCGCCAATACGGCCAAGGCCTTTAACGAAGCGCTGCAGCTGACCGGCGTGGTGCTGACCAAGGTCGACGGCGACGCGCGTGGCGGTGCTGCGCTGTCGATCCGCCACATTACCGGCAAACCCATCAAGTTCCTCGGCGTGGGTGAGAAGACCGACGCGCTGGAGCCATTCCATCCAGACCGCGTGGCGTCACGTATTCTCGGCATGGGCGACGTCCTGTCGCTGATCGAAGATATCGAAAGCAAAGTCGATCGCGAGCAAGCGGAGAAACTGGCTAACAAGCTGAAGAAGGGTGACGGTTTCGATCTGACCGACTTCCTGGAGCAGTTGAAGCAGATGCGTAACATGGGCGGCATGGCCAACATGCTGAGCAAATTGCCCGGTGCCGGCCAATTGCCGGACAATGTGAAATCGCAGATGGACGATAAAGTGCTGGTGCGCATGGAGGCGATCATCAACTCGATGACGTTGAAAGAGCGCGCCAAGCCGGAAATCATCAAAGGCTCGCGTAAACGCCGCATTGCGATGGGTTCCGGCATGCAGGTGCAGGACGTCAACCGCTTGTTGAAGCAGTTCGACGAAATGCAACGCATGATGAAAAAGATGAAGAAAGGCGGAATGGCGAAGATGATGCGCGGCATGAAAGGCATGATGCCGCCGGGCTTCCCAGGCCGCTGACAGGCGCTTGCCCTCTGGGGTGAGCGTGTTTAAGCATTTGCCGTTCGCGGCAAAAACCGCCCGAAATATTGCTGGCCGCAAAAAGTTGTTGACGGTGATCTACGCTTTAGATTGCTTTTTGCGCCAAAATGAGTAAAATTTTCGGGCTTTTTATATTGCAACCGGGCCCCGTTCCCTCAATGGGGCCCGGCTGTTTTATTAACTAAAGAGGATGTTATGGTAACAATTCGTTTGGCACGTGGCGGCGCTAAAAAGCGTCCGTTCTATCAAGTAGTAGTGACCGACAGCCGCAATGCTCGTGATGGTCGCTTCATCGAGCGCGTAGGCTTCTTCAACCCGATCGCATCTGGTCAGGCTGAAGCACTGCGTCTGGACCTGGACCGCATCGAACATTGGGTCGGCTTGGGTGCAACCGTTTCTGATCGCGTTCACGCGCTGATCAAAGACGCTAAGAAAGCAGCTTAATCTGTCGCGGTGGTGGCAATGAGCAAGCAACTCAAACCGGTAGCACCTAAGCAGCCGATTGTACTCGGTAAAATGGGGTCTACTTACGGCATCCGTGGTTGGCTCAGAGTATTTTCATCCACCGAGAACGCCGAAAGCATTTTTGACTATCAGCCGTGGTTTATCCAGCAGGCGGGTCAATGGCAGCTTGTCGAGTTGGAAGACTGGAAGCGCCACAGTCAGGACCTGATCATCAAAGTCAAAGGCATTGACGATCGGGATGCTGCGAATCTACTGACCAATCGCGAGATTATCGTGGATTCGGAACAACTTCCCGCGCTGGACGGTGATGATTACTACTGGAAAGACCTTATGGGCTGCCAGGTAGTCACTACCACCGGCTACGAACTGGGTAAAGTCGTCGATATGATGGAAACCGGTTCGAACGATGTGATGGTTGTGAAAGCTAACCTGAAGGATGCGTTCGGCATGAAGGAGCGGTTGGTCCCGTTTCTTCATGGGCAGGTTATCAAGAAAGTCGATCTCACTGCTCGCGTGATTGAAGCAGATTGGGATCCTGGTTTTTGACCTCCGAATTAAACGGTCGAAACAAGTGGAATAACGGAATGGGGATTGGCTTGTGTTCATTGGGATTGTAAGCCTGTTTCCTGAGATGTTCCGCGCGATCACCGATTATGGGGTGACTGGCCGGGCAGTAAAAAATGGCCTGCTGAGCGTGCAGTGTTGGAGTCCGCGTGACTTCACCTACGACCGGCATCGTACCGTGGACGATCGCCCTTATGGCGGCGGCCCGGGAATGCTGATGATGGTGCAACCCTTGCGGGAGGCCATTCATGCAGCAAAAGCAGCGGCAGGCGAGGGAGCAAAGGTGATTTATCTGTCACCTCAGGGGCGCAAGCTGGATCAAACCGGCGTGTGCGAACTGGCGGCCAACCCGAAGATGATTCTGGTTTGTGGCCGTTATGAAGGGATAGACGAGCGCGTAATCCAAACCGAAATTGATGAAGAATGGTCAATCGGCGATTACGTTCTCAGCGGCGGGGAACTGCCGGCAATGACCCTGATCGATTCTGTCGCCCGTTTTATACCGGGTGTACTGGGTCATCAGGCTTCAGCAGAAGAGGATTCTTTTGCCGATGGATTGCTGGACTGCCCGCACTATACCCGTCCTGAGGTGTTGGAAGGGATGGAGGTTCCGCCGGTTTTACTGTCGGGCAACCATGCCGAGATACGTCGCTGGCGCTTAAAGCAGTCGCTGGGCCGTACCTGGCTTAGAAGACCTGAACTTCTAGAAAGCCTAGCTCTGACTGACGAGCAAGCGGTGTTGCTGGCTGAGTTCCAACGGGAACATCAGGCCAAGCAGCAGGACTATGAAGGGAACGTCTGAGCATCCGGCTCGACGGGACCGATATATCAGTTTACCTAGGGTAAGAGACATATTATGAGCAACATTATTAAGCAAATTGAACAAGAGCAGATGAAGCAAGACGTACCTGCATTCCGTCCGGGTGATTCCGTGGAAGTGAAGGTATGGGTCGTTGAAGGTAGCAAAAAACGTCTGCAGGCATTCGAGGGCGTGGTTATCGCTATCCGTAACCGCGGTCTGCACTCTGCATTCACTGTTCGTAAGATTTCCAACGGCGAAGGTGTTGAGCGTGTATTCCAGACTCACTCCCCAGTAATCGACAGCATTACTGTTAAACGTCGTGGTGCCGTTCGTAAAGCCAAACTGTACTATCTGCGTGAGCGTACTGGTAAGTCTGCTCGTATCAAAGAGCGTCTGAACCGCGTCGGCTAACGCTGCATCCAAAAGTTAATAGCTATGAAGGGGTTGGCAATATGCCAACCCCTTTTTTTATGTTTGTTGTTTGAATATTGTATATGCAAGATTGTTTTTCGCGAATGCGCGATGAAGGTTGATTTTTGCGGGCATAAAAAAGCCTGCTGTCGCAGGCTATGCATTAGAGTGCGGCAGCGCGCTGTTTGCCTTTCTCCGGGTGCGGCTGAGCCGGAATGATATCACCGGGTTTTACGATAACCCGCGCAACAGATTCATGAGTGGCGAAGGTGCAGCTGCAGTTAATGTTCTGGCATTGATGATAGCGCTCCTTGGTCGACTCACTCAGATAGCGGCTGGAGCGAGTATGGGCCACGTTACCGCATAGTGGACAGTGCATCATAGAAACCCCCTTGCAATAAATTAAATTATAATCAATAGATTAAATAACGAACCAGCATCGAAGGATGGTGGTCAAGAGGCGCGTCCAGCACCTTTGAGACACAATTTGCGCTCCTCCGCACGCCGTCGTTCCAACCCTTTACTCTTTTTGCCATTGATGTAGATCCAACGTGGTAACTGATCGCATGCCTGTTGCCACAGATGCTGATTGAGAAAATAGGCCAGCGTGGAGCCGCAGGCGGCGTTTACGCCTACGTTGAAGGCAAAAGCGATTACTGCATCATAAATCTCTTGCGGTAAGGCTTGAGGTATACAACTCGCCACACCTTGTTCTATACGTCGGACATCCGTCAGAAAATCTGCCGCGGCCGTTTCCTCGGTGATAGTGGCACCAGGGATCACTCCAGCGGTGTGTCCTACACCTTGCGTCCACACGCCCGCATCACACTGATAGGGTGACAGTCGGCATCCCTCAAAGTCAGTAATCAGTTTTAGCCCGTTCTCTGAGGTCTTAACCTGCTCGAACTGCGGTATCAGCATCGCTATCGCCAGGATAGTTGCAGCGACACAACGTTTAACGATTGAGCTCATCGTAAATTCTCCTTCGAGATAGGGCGTTTTGCTCTATAGCCTTGAGAACCTGCAGGCTTTTTCGCCGGTAATACCAGTTCACCAGAAAGGTGCCAATTCCGACTGCAGCGCCGACCAAAAATGCGAGGTCTTGGGGCGAAAGCTTGCCCAACCAAGCGAGAAATAGCGCTATAGCGTAAGTAATAAATGAAGTGACTTTCTCCATTGCTTCAATCCCACTGTTGTTTGCCTGAGGTACCTATATGAGCCATCCTGACGGCAATAGCGGCGTTAGGGGCAATGTCTTGCGGTGAGCATTAAGATTGCCCATGCTCCGTTCCTGTTTAATAACTACTGTGTATGCATACAGTATTAAGCTATTTGCTAAAGTCGTCAAGGGTGTGAATGCTTTTTTTAGCAAAATGTTTAATGGGAGAGTTTGGACATAAAAAAAGCCCATCAATGATGGGCTTGGCAGGATCGGGCTTAGAAGAATTACAGACCGTAAACCAGTGAGACCGAGGTGGTGGTGTCGGTGTTTTTCGGCGCAGACGCCGGTGGCTTGCTGTTGTAAGTCACGGTGTAAGCCAGGCGCAGCGAGAACTTGTCGTTAATCGCGACGCTCAATGCAGTCTCGGAGTTCAGCGTGGTTTCTTCGTTAGCCAGCGCCGAAACGCCTTCGGAGAACTTGGTCGTGTCGGTCAACTGATATGAATAGTTGGCTGCGCCGTAAGCCAGCGCTTTCGTTGAACGACCACCGCCATGATATTCATCATGACGTACGCCCGGACCAAATTCGACCCGTAGATCGCTGAGTGGCCCGTTGAGCAGTTGACGGCCGTAACCACCCGTTGCAGTGGAGCGAGAGTCGTAACCGTTGAAGCGATCGCTCAACCAACTTGCCTGGCCGAACAGATAGTTGCGATCCGACAGGTTATAACGGGTACGGCCGCCGGCCTGATACTTTTCCGATGAGCGCACGTTGGAAGACGTGGTGTTGTTGGCGGCTCCCCACAGGCTGTAGGCAGCATCGCTGTTAAACCAGGTCATGCTGGTATTGGCCAACAGGGTAGAGCTTTGTGAGTTGCCTGACTGGGAGTTGTACCCGGCCTGGACATTGCCTTCAAACGGTTTTTTAGCGGTGGCCGGATCGTCCATCGCGGTGAAAAGCGTATTGTCGGCAAAGGCTGAAATGCTGGTGAAGGCAGTCAAGCAACTGATGACTAGCGGAATAGCGCGACGAGCGCGTGA
The DNA here is from genome assembly GCF_018336935.1 of Serratia plymuthica. Lineage (NCBI taxonomy): Bacteria > Pseudomonadati > Pseudomonadota > Gammaproteobacteria > Enterobacterales > Yersiniaceae > Serratia > Serratia plymuthica. The sequence continues at coordinate 643,287 of NZ_CP068771.1, forward strand.
AGAGAGCATTTTGGATCCAGTTGTTAAGAGTGATTATAGGTGATAACGGTCACATTATAACGATTCCGCATTGCGACAAAAATAGCCGCGATTAGCTTAAGTTTTAAATTTTTCATCCTCACTTATTCATTTTTCTTCTACTTAATTAACCCCTTCTGCTGGCATATCATGCTAGGTGCCCTTAAGGTTTGATGGGTTTTGGGGGGAGTTGTCGCCTGTTGGCAACAAAACCCGCCGCTATAGTCTGGCGGAAACTCCGCGCCAGCCTGCCTTTTATTGTAATGCCTGTTGTAAACTTTAATTTACAAAATTAGCTGGAGCGTTCTTTAGGTGGAACCGTAAAGCAGAGGGGCGATGGTATTGGTGTATTTTGTTTTTATTTATTTAAAATCAATTAATTGATTGAATTTTATTGTCGTATTTATGGTGGGTTTCTGACTTGTGATTAGGGTGGTAATTTATTATTTACAGATTTCGGATTGAAAACTTTACAGTTCATGGTAGGGTAAGGCTCTGAAACGCTCAACGTTCTCCTCACGCTTACGCATAACGGCAAACGACAGGAATAGCATCATGCAAAAAGACGCGCTCAATAACGTACATATCAGTGCAGAACAAATTCTGATCACTCCGGAAGAATTGAAGAACCAGTTCCCGCTTAGCGCCAACGATGAAAATGAAATCGCCACTGCGCGCAAAACCATCGCCGATATCTTGCAGGGGCGCGATCACCGCCTGTTGGTGGTGTGCGGTCCTTGTTCTATCCACGATCCGGATGCGGCACTGGATTACGCCCGTCATTTGAAAACCCTGTCGGCTGAATTGAGCGATCAGCTGTATATCGTTATGCGTGTCTATTTTGAGAAACCGCGGACTACCGTCGGCTGGAAAGGCCTGATTAACGATCCGTACATGGATGGTTCGTTTGACGTTGAGGCAGGTTTGCACATCGCGCGTCGCCTGTTGCTTGACCTGGTCGGAATGGGGTTGCCGTTGGCGACCGAGGCGTTGGATCCGAACAGCCCGCAATACCTGGGGGATTTGTTCAGTTGGTCAGCGATTGGCGCCCGTACCACTGAATCACAAACTCACCGTGAGATGGCTTCAGGGTTGTCAATGCCGGTAGGCTTCAAAAACGGTACCGATGGCAGCCTGGGTACGGCAATTAACGCCATGCGCGCAGCGGCAATGCCGCACCGGTTTGTCGGCATCAATCAGGCGGGTCAGGTGTGCCTGCTGCAAACTCAGGGGAATCCGGATGGCCACGTGATCCTGCGCGGCGGTAAAACGCCCAACTACAGTGCCGAGCACGTTGCAGCCTGCGAAAAACAGATGCAGGACGCGGGACTCCACCCGTCCTTGATGATAGATTGCAGCCATGGCAACTCGAATAAAGACTATCGCCGTCAGCCGGCAGTTGCCGAGTCCGTGGTTGAGCAGATCAAAGCGGGTAACCGTTCGATCACCGGCATTATGCTGGAAAGCCACCTGCATGAAGGCAGCCAGTCTTCTGAGCAACCGCGTGCAGATATGCGCTACGGTGTTTCTGTTACTGACGCCTGCATTAACTGGGAGAGTACAGAGACGCTGCTGCGCCATATGCACCAGGAACTCGGCGCTGCGCTGACGGCACGCACTGGAGAGTAGTAAGTTATGGTGGCTGAACTGACCGCGTTGCGCGATCAAATCGACGAAGTGGATAAAGCGCTGCTTGAGTTGCTGGCGAAACGCCTGCAACTGGTGGCGGAAGTGGGCGAGGTTAAAAGCCACCACGGGTTACCGGTATACGTTCCCGAGCGTGAGGCGGCGATGCTGGCCTCGCGCCGTAAAGAAGCGGAAAACCTTGGCGTGCCGCCGGATCTGATCGAAGACGTACTGCGCCGCGTGATGCGCGAGTCTTACGTCAGCGAGAATGACAAAGGCTTTAAAACCCTGTGTCCGCAGCTGCGCCCGATTGTGATTATCGGCGGTAACGGTCAAATGGGGCGGTTGTTCAATCGTCTGCTGACTTTGTCTGGCTACCAGGTCAAGGTACTGGATCAGGAAGATTGGCCGCAGGCCGACGCGTTGTTGGCGGATGCCGGCATGGTCATTGTCAGCGTGCCTATTCACGTAACCGAACAGGTGATTGAGCGGCTGCCGCCGTTGCCGGCGGATTGTATTCTTGTCGATCTGGCTTCGGTGAAGAATCGTCCGCTGAATGCCATGCTTGCGGCACATGGCGGCCCGGTAGTGGGGCTGCACCCGATGTTCGGGCCGGATGTGGGCAGCGTGGCCAAGCAGGTGGTGGTGTATTGCGATGGCCGCCAACCGGAAGCCTATCAGTGGTTGCTGGAACAGTTGCAGGTGTGGGGTGCGCGTTTGCATCGCATCAGCGCGGTTGAGCACGATCAGAATATGGCGTTTATCCAGGCGCTCCGCCATTTCGCGACCTTTGCCTATGGGCTGCATCTGGCGGAAGAGAACGTTCAACTGGAACAGTTGCTGGCGCTGTCTTCGCCAATCTACAGGCTGGAGCTGGCGATGGTTGGGCGGCTCTTTGCTCAGGACCCGCAGTTGTATGCGGATATCATCATGTCGTCGGAAGAGAATATTGCGCTGATTAAACGCTACTACCAGCGTTTTGGCGAGGCGATAAAGTTGCTTGAGCATGGAGATAAACAGGCGTTTATCCAAAGCTTCCAGAAGGTCGAGGACTGGTTTGGCGACTACGCCCAACGCTTCCTGGTAGAAAGCCGCTCACTGTTGCGGCAGGCGAATGACAGCCGGCAATAAGTTATCAGGGTTCGGCTGTGCCGAACCCTTTTTTATCTCACTCAGGACGGATTGACCGGTACCACGCTGTCGCTGGGATAACAGCCCAGTACCTTCAGCGAACGGGTAATCGGCGTCAGATCTTTCAAGGCTTTTTGCATCGCTTCAGAACGCAGGTTCGCCTGCACATCGATATAAAACATCTCTTCCCACGGATTGCCGTTAATTGGACGGGACTCCAGCTTGGTCATGATGATGCCGTTGTCACGCAGCACCAACAGCGCTTCAACCAGAGCGCCTGACTGCTGGCCGGTGGCCATAATCAGGGTGGTCTTGGCCGGCACCTGTTCAGACACGTCAATGGCCTTGCGCGCCAACACGATGAAGCGGGTAATATTCTGTTGTTGGTTCGCCAGATTGTGTTCCAGCACCTGCAGGCCATACAGTGCGCCGCCAGCCTCGCTGCCCAATGCCGCAGCTTTAGGCGAGTTCAGTTTGGCGACTTTTTCCATTGCTGCCGCGGTGCTCTCGCAGTACTCGATTTTCCAGTGCGGGTAGCGATTAATAAACTGGCTGCATTGCTGGAACGGCTGCGGGTGGCTGTACACGGTTTCGATCTGGTTCAAGTCGGTGTTATTGGCCACCAGGACGCAGTGATCGATTGGATTGGTCAGTTCGCCAACGATCGACAGGCTGGTGTGCTGCAGCAGATCGTAGACGTCGTTGATCGACCCGGAACTGGTATTTTCAATCGGCAGGATGGCGTAATCCGCCTGGCCGGTTTCGACCTGGGTGAAAATGTCCTGGAATTTATGGCAGCCGCATTCAATCAGCTGGTCGAAATGGCGAGCGGCATATTGGCGAGCGGCCAGGTGCGAATAGGAACCTTTAGGTCCAAGGAAAGCGATGCGAGCAGAATGCTGACTGATTTGATTAAGCTGATGCTGCAACAGCGCTTGCTGGGTCAACACCGAGTCTTCAATAATCAACTGGAACAGGCGGGTAACGTAAAAGCCGTCGAGATCGTAGGGTTTGGCGGCGGCGATTAACGCATCCAGCAGGTCTCGCTCGCGTTCTTTATCTCTGATGGGGCGAAGGGAATGCAACTTGGTTTTTCCCACCTCAACCGCCAGCTCACGGCGCTCTGCCAGCAGTGCCAGCAGTTTGAGATCCAGTGCGCTGATGCGTTCGCGCAGCACGAGTAACGGGGTGTCTGTCATAATCAGCTTCTGCCTTGTATTTTTATACGTCGTAAATAGCCATAAAAAAAGCCTCCTGTTTCAGGAGGCTTTGCTGTTCGTCTTCGCATTCTTTATCACACGACGAAACGCCTCCCAATCAGGGGAAGGTAAAAAAGAATGCGAAGAAAAACGGTTTGCGGGCCATGTGTTATCCAAAATGAGCGCGAGACAGGTTTTAAAGTAACCGCAGGCTTTTATCTCTGTCAATAAAAAAACCAGACAAAAAACGCGCCCTCAGGCGCGTTTGATGTGAAACAGCCACCAAAGGGTTATTCCTGTTCGGGCTCAACTTCCGGAACAATGTCTTTTACGCTGGCGGCGGCGCGGCGCGCTTCGCCTTTATGCTGAACCTTATTCAACTGACGCTCCAGCTTGGCGATCAGATCGTTAACGGCGGTGTACATGTCTTCATGTTTTGCGCTGGCGACCAGCGGGCCGTTAGGGGTGGTAATGGTGGCATCAGCTACAAACCCTTTAGGTTCTTTGGATAAAACGATATGCGGGTTAATCAACTGGGCCTGCCATTTTTCCAGTTTGGTGAGACGGTCTTCGACGTGACTGCGAATTGCGGGAGTGATATCCATTTGTTTGCTGGTAATGTTCAATGTCATATAACTTACCTCTCTGTCTTTCCGTCTTGGATGACCCCAGCATACCCCGCTTTTTGTTTAAATGCGTGATGAAAATCACGTTTTTTTGTCACTTTTTGCAAAGTTAATTCAATCTGTGATTCAGCATTTGAATCGGCCATCTAACGCTTGAGTCTTGAGAGTAGAACGCGCATTATTGAGAGGATAAGCGGTTGCGCAATCTTGCTAATGCCGTGTTTTTGCTTGTGTATTTTTCAAACCCTGGTCAAATGTGCAGCAAATGAAAACGGCAGCCGAAGCTGCCGTTTTGTTTTTCTGCTATGACCAATCCGTTTATGACGGATTGGCGGCGATCACTTTGGCCACTTTGTCGGCCTGGCCGTTCAACTGCAGCTGTTTGTAAGCGTTTTCCATCAGAGGCAGGGCGTCGCGCGTTGCCTGGGTATCCGGATATTCACGCAACATCTGCTCGGCACGATTAACGACCGCGACGTAAGCACCGCGTTTAGTGTAGTATTCCACCACCGAAAGCTCATATTTGGCCAGGCGGTCTTTCAGATACACCAGACGCTTGTTGGCATCGGTTACATACTGGCTGTTCGGATATTGCTGAATCAGCTGGCTGAAATCGCGAAAAGCAGCGCGAGCATGCTGTGGATCGCGGTCTGAACGATCGACCCCGAAGAAGCCTTGCAACGCACTGTCATCCAGCGCCATATCGGTCAGACCACGCATGTACATCACGTAGTCGATGTTCGGGTGCGTTGGGTTCAAACGCATGAAACGATCGATAGACGCCTGAGCCAGCGGTAAATCGGCAGATTTATAATAGGCATAAATCAGGTCCAATTGAACCTGCTGGGAGTACGGCCCGAAAGGATAGCGGTTATCTAACGCTTCGAGTTGCGTAATCGCGCCCTTAAAGTTACCGTCCTGCAGTTTTTGCTGGGCAGTAGCATAGATTTCCGAAGGTGGGTTGTCGGGAACCGCATCCTTGGATGTGGAGCAACCTGCCAGCGCCAGGCTCAACGTGGCTGCCGCCACCAGATATTTCATACGCGTCATGACGTTTTGATTATCCTCAGGGTGTTATTCCGGGAGACTGTCCGTTAAGCTCCCGACAAAGACCAGGTACAATAGCACATTATATTAAACGGCATCGCCGTGAAAACCCAACGTTAACGAAGAAGCTGCATATGGCACAACAAGTACAACTCACCGCAACGGTGGCCGAATCTCAACTCGGACAACGTTTAGATCAGGCTTTGGCCGAATTGTTCCCTGATTATTCACGATCTCGCATAAAAGAATGGATCCTGGACGATCGGGTACAGGTTAATGGCAAAACGACGAACAAACCGAAAGAGAAAGTGCTGGGGGGAGAGACGGTCGCCATTGATGCCCAGATAGAAGAAGAAGCCCGTTGGGAACCGCAGGATATCGCACTGAATATCGTCTACGAAGACAGTGACATTTTAGTGATCAACAAGCCGCGTGACCTGGTTGTGCACCCTGGCGCCGGCAACCCTGATGGTACGGTGCTCAACGCGCTGCTGTATTACTATCCGGAAATCGCAGACGTGCCGCGTGCCGGCATCGTACACCGTCTGGACAAAGACACTACAGGCCTGATGGTGGTGGCGAAAACCGTTCCGGCGCAAACCCGTCTGGTCGAGGCGTTGCAGGCGCGTGAAATCACCCGTGAATACGAAGCGGTCGCTATTGGCACCATGACCGCCGGCGGTACCGTTGAAGAGCCGATTTCCCGCCACTCCACCAAGCGCACGCATATGGCGGTGCACCCGATGGGCAAACCGGCGGTGACGCATTACCGCATTATGGAGCACTTCCGTGCGCATACCCGTTTGCGCTTGCGTCTGGAAACCGGTCGTACCCACCAGATTCGCGTGCATATGTCGCACATCAACCATCCGCTGGTAGGCGATCAGCTGTACGGTGGCCGCCCACGTCCGCCGAAAGGCGCATCGGAGGCGTTTATTGCTACGCTGCGCGGTTTCGATCGCCAGGCGCTGCATGCCACCATGCTGCGCTTATATCATCCAATCAGCGGTATCCAGATGGAGTGGCATGCGCCGCTTCCACAGGATATGGTCGACCTGATTAACGCGCTGAAGGTTGATACCGAAGAATTCAAAGATCAGATGAATTGGTAATGGACTCCTTTATCCTGCCTGATTGGTCGTTGCCTGCAGGGGTAAAAGCCTGCAGCACCACCCGCGCTGGCGGTATTAGCCAACCGCCGTATGATTCGCTCAACCTCGGCACCCATGTCGGGGATGCTGCGTCCGCGGTGGAGCTTAACCGTGAACGGTTGGTGGCGGGCGCAAGTCTGCCGCAAATGCCGGTTTGGCTGGAACAGGTTCACGGTACTCGCGTAGTGCGGCTGGATGGGCAAATCCCAACTGACCTGCGCGCGGATGCCGTATACAGCAACGTGCCGGGGCAGGTGTGTACGGTGATGACGGCGGACTGCTTGCCTGTGTTGTTCTGCTCACGCGCAGGCGATGAAGTTGCTGCTGCCCACGCCGGTTGGCGAGGGCTTTGCAGTGGCGTGCTGGAACAGACTTTGGCAGCCTTTGCCGCTGAGCCGGCCCACATCAGCGCTTGGCTTGGTCCGGCAATCGGTCCGCAGCAGTTTGAAGTGGGGCCCGAGGTGCGTGCCGCATTTATGGCAGTGGATAGCGCTGCGGCCGCCGCTTTTATCCCGCACGGCGATAAGTTCCTGGCGGATATCTACCTGTTGGCTCGCCAGCGCCTGCAGCACGCCGGCGTAAAACTCATCTACGGCGGTGATCGCTGTACGGTTAGCGAAATCAGTCAATTTTTCTCCTATCGACGCGATGGAGTAACCGGACGTATGGCAAGTTTAATCTGGCTGATATAACCTATTGAATTAGGACGGTCCACTGACGCATGACGTTGTACTGATAATATAGTGTCGAAATAACCTTGAAAATTTGAGGGATGACCTCATTTAATCTCCAGTAGCAATTTTGACCTACATTGGAGGTGTTATGCGTCTGGATCGTCTTACCAATAAATTCCAGCTTGCCCTCGCCGATGCCCAATCTTTAGCCCTTGGGCACGACAACCAGTTTATGGAACCGTTACATCTGATGAGCGCTCTGCTTACTCAGGAAGGGGGCACGGTTCGTCCACTATTAACTTCAGCCGGTATCGATAGCGGGCGCGTGCGCACCGAAATCGAACAGGCTTTGTCACGTCTGCCTCAGGTTGAAGGCACCGGTGGTGACGTTCAACCGTCCCATGAGCTGGTACGCGTTCTGAACCTGTGCGACAAGCTGGCGCAAAAGCGGGCGGACAAATTCATTTCTTCCGAACTGTTCGTCCTGGCGGTGCTTGAAGATCGCGGAACCTTGACCGATCTGCTGAAAGCCGCCGGAGCAACAGCCGATAAAATCAGTAAGGCCATTGAGCAAATGCGGGGTGGTGACAGCGTGGAAGATCAGGGTGCTGAAGATCAGCGTCAGGCGTTGAAGAAGTACACTATCGATCTGACCGAGCGTGCCGAACAGGGCAAACTTGACCCGGTTATCGGTCGTGACGAAGAGATCCGCCGCACCATTCAGGTGTTGCAACGCCGTACCAAGAATAACCCGGTGCTGATCGGTGAGCCTGGCGTGGGTAAAACCGCTATTGTCGAAGGTCTGGCGCAGCGCATCATCAATGGTGAAGTGCCTGAAGGCCTGAAGCACAAACGCGTGTTGTCCCTCGACATGGGGGCGCTGATCGCCGGGGCCAAATACCGCGGTGAATTTGAAGAGCGACTCAAAGGCGTACTGAGCGATCTGTCAAAACAGGAAGGCAGCGTCATTCTGTTTATCGATGAGTTGCATACCATGGTCGGTGCGGGCAAGGCCGATGGCGCAATGGATGCCGGCAACATGCTGAAACCTGCGCTGGCGCGTGGGGAGCTGCATTGCGTTGGCGCAACCACGTTGAACGAGTACCGTCAGTATATAGAGAAGGATGCGGCGCTTGAACGTCGTTTCCAGAAGGTCTATGTGGCTGAGCCGAGCGTCGAAGATACCATTGCTATCCTGCGCGGCCTGAAAGAGCGTTACGAGCTGCACCACCATGTGCAGATCACCGACCCGGCAATAGTTGCTGCGGCCACGCTGTCACACCGTTATATCTCCGATCGTCAGTTGCCGGATAAGGCTATTGACCTGATCGATGAGGCGGCGTCAAGTATCCGCATGCAGATGGACTCCAAACCGGAATCGCTCGACAGGCTGGAACGCCGCATTATTCAGCTCAAACTGGAACAGCAGGCTCTGAACAAAGAGTCGGATGACGCCAGCAAGAAACGCCTGGAAATGCTCAGCAGTGAGTTGGAGCAGAAAGAGCGCGAATATTCAGAGTTGGAAGAAGAGTGGAAAGCCGAGAAAGCTTCGCTCTCCGGCACCCAGAATATAAAGGCGGAGCTGGAGCAGGCCAAGATCACTCTGGAGCAGGCGCGTCGCGTCGGCGATCTGGGGCGCATGTCTGAACTGCAGTATGGCAAGATCCCTGAACTGGAAAAACAGCTCGCCGCTGCTACGCAGGCCGAAGGCAAAACCATGAAGCTACTGCGTAACCGGGTGACTGACGCGGAAATCGCTGAAGTACTGGCGCGCGCCACCGGTATTCCGGTAGCCAGAATGTTGGAGGGCGAGCGTGACAAACTGTTGCGTCTGGAGCAGGAACTGCATTCGCGGGTGATTGGCCAGGATGAAGCGGTCACTGCGGTATCCAATGCAATCCGCCGCAGCCGGGCGGGATTGTCTGACCCTAACCGGCCGATCGGCTCGTTCCTGTTCCTCGGCCCGACCGGGGTAGGTAAAACCGAGCTTTGCAAAGCGTTGGCATCGTTCCTGTTCGACAGTGACGATGCGATGGTGCGTATCGATATGTCCGAGTTTATGGAGAAACATTCGGTATCGCGGCTGGTGGGGGCGCCTCCAGGCTACGTTGGTTATGAAGAGGGCGGTTATCTGACCGAGGCCGTGCGCCGTCGGCCTTATTCAGTGATCCTGCTGGATGAAGTGGAGAAAGCGCATCCGGATGTATTCAACATTCTGTTGCAGGTATTGGATGACGGGCGACTGACCGATGGTCAGGGGCGTACCGTTGATTTCCGCAATACCGTGGTGATCATGACCTCTAACCTTGGGTCTGACCTGATACAGGAACACTTTGGTCAGATGAACTATGCGCAGATGAAAGAATCGGTTATGGAAATGGTTACCCATCATTTCCGTCCTGAATTCATCAACCGTATAGATGAGGTGGTAGTGTTCCACCCGCTCGGCCAGAAGCATATTGCAGAGATTGCCAAGATTCAGCTGGCGCGTCTGTACAAGCGTCTTGAGGAACGTGGTTACGAAGTCACCATGACCGATTCTGCATTGGCACTGTTAGGCCAAACCGGTTATGACCCTGTTTATGGCGCGCGTCCGTTGAAACGCGCTATTCAGCAGGAAATCGAGAACCCGTTGGCGCAGCAAATCCTTTCCGGCAAGCTGATCCCGGGCAAACTGGTGACGCTGGATGTGGAAAACGAGCATATCGTTGCCCGACAGTAACGGCTATTTAGAGCAATAAGTAGAAAGGGAGCGGCGTACCGCTCCCTTTTTGTTATCTATTTAGGACCGGGCTTGTGGGATTTGCATCTTCCATAGCCTTAAAACCCCACTTTTTTGGCTAATAAATATCCTAAAAAGCCGTTATTGGTTAATGTTTGAACGGTTGAAAAGTTTTTTGCATTTAGGGGTTGCGGCCTTCTGAGAACTCCCTATAATGCGCCTCCACTGACCGGGAACAACGACTCCTCTAACGAGAACGCGTCGCCAGGTCGGTAAGAGAAAAGCGAAATAAACGCTTGACTCTTCGGGTGAAAAGCGTAGTATACGCCACCTCGAGATAGCAAGCTACGGCGGCTAACTCACTGCTCTTTAACAATTTATCAGACAATCTGTGTGGGCACTCCACAAGACGATATCCAGAACCTTCGGGTTCGAAAAAATATCAAGTCTTGAAGAGTGACTACTGAAGTAAAATTCATTTAGTAACCTTTGAGCATCGCTTCACGAGTTGAAGCAAATCGAACTTTTAAATTGAAGAGTTTGATCATGGCTCAGATTGAACGCTGGCGGCAGGCCTAACACATGCAAGTCGAGCGGTAGCACAAGAGAGCTTGCTCTCTGGGTGACGAGCGGCGGACGGGTGAGTAATGTCTGGGAAACTGCCTGATGGAGGGGGATAACTACTGGAAACGGTAGCTAATACCGCATAACGTCTACGGACCAAAGTGGGGGACCTTCGGGCCTCACGCCATCAGATGTGCCCAGATGGGATTAGCTAGTAGGTGGGGTAATGGCTCACCTAGGCGACGATCCCTAGCTGGTCTGAGAGGATGACCAGCCACACTGGAACTGAGACACGGTCCAGACTCCTACGGGAGGCAGCAGTGGGGAATATTGCACAATGGGCGCAAGCCTGATGCAGCCATGCCGCGTGTGTGAAGAAGGCCTTAGGGTTGTAAAGCACTTTCAGCGAGGAGGAAGGGTAGTGTGTTAATAGCACATTGCATTGACGTTACTCGCAGAAGAAGCACCGGCTAACTCCGTGCCAGCAGCCGCGGTAATACGGAGGGTGCAAGCGTTAATCGGAATTACTGGGCGTAAAGCGCACGCAGGCGGTTTGTTAAGTCAGATGTGAAATCCCCGCGCTTAACGTGGGAACTGCATTTGAAACTGGCAAGCTAGAGTCTTGTAGAGGGGGGTAGAATTCCAGGTGTAGCGGTGAAATGCGTAGAGATCTGGAGGAATACCGGTGGCGAAGGCGGCCCCCTGGACAAAGACTGACGCTCAGGTGCGAAAGCGTGGGGAGCAAACAGGATTAGATACCCTGGTAGTCCACGCTGTAAACGATGTCGATTTGGAGGTTGTGCCCTTGAGGCGTGGCTTCCGGAGCTAACGCGTTAAATCGACCGCCTGGGGAGTACGGCCGCAAGGTTAAAACTCAAATGAATTGACGGGGGCCCGCACAAGCGGTGGAGCATGTGGTTTAATTCGATGCAACGCGAAGAACCTTACCTACTCTTGACATCCAGAGAATTCGCTAGAGATAGCTTAGTGCCTTCGGGAACTCTGAGACAGGTGCTGCATGGCTGTCGTCAGCTCGTGTTGTGAAATGTTGGGTTAAGTCCCGCAACGAGCGCAACCCTTATCCTTTGTTGCCAGCGATTCGGTCGGGAACTCAAAGGAGACTGCCGGTGATAAACCGGAGGAAGGTGGGGATGACGTCAAGTCATCATGGCCCTTACGAGTAGGGCTACACACGTGCTACAATGGCGTATACAAAGAGAAGCGAACTCGCGAGAGCAAGCGGACCTCATAAAGTACGTCGTAGTCCGGATTGGAGTCTGCAACTCGACTCCATGAAGTCGGAATCGCTAGTAATCGTAGATCAGAATGCTACGGTGAATACGTTCCCGGGCCTTGTACACACCGCCCGTCACACCATGGGAGTGGGTTGCAAAAGAAGTAGGTAGCTTAACCTTCGGGAGGGCGCTTACCACTTTGTGATTCATGACTGGGGTGAAGTCGTAACAAGGTAACCGTAGGGGAACCTGCGGTTGGATCACCTCCTTACCTAATGATATTGATTCGCGTGGCGTGCTCACACAGATTGTCTGATGAAAAAGTAATGAGCAAAAGCGCTACCTGTTGATGTAATGAGTCTCTGACTCATGCTGATACGAACCGATTAAAACGTTCAGTTTAATCGGATTTTCGTGTCCCCATCGTCTAGAGGCCTAGGACACTGCCCTTTCACGGCTGTAACAGGGGTTCGAATCCCCTTGGGGACGCCAATCCGATAATGAGTGAAAGACATTATCACCGGTGAGTCATCACCGAAAACATCTTAAAGATGACTCTTGCGAGTCGTGTTTAAGATATTGCTCTTTAACAATCTGGAACAAGCTGAAAATTGAAACATGACAGCTGAAACTTATCCCTCCGTAGATGTATTGGGATAAGGATTAACCTGTCATAGAGTCTCTCAAATGTAGCAATGCGAACGATGGAAACATCTTCGGGTTGTGAGGTTAAGTGACTAAGCGTACACGGTGGATGCCTAGGCAGTCAGAGGCGATGAAGGGCGTGCTAATCTGCGAAAAGTGTCGGTAAGGTGATATGAACCGTTATAACCGGCAATACCCGAATGGGGAAACCCAGTGTGTTTCGACACACTATCGTATGGTGAATACATAGCCATACGAGGCGAACCGGGGGAACTGAAACATCTAAGTACCCCGAGGAAAAGAAATCAACCGAGATTCCCCCAGTAGCGGCGAGCGAACGGGGAACAGCCCAGAACCTGAATCAGTTTGTGTGTTAGTGGAAGCGTCTGGAAAGTCGCACAGTAAAGGGTGATAGTCCCGTACACTAAAATGCACATTCTGTGAGTTCGATGAGTAGGGCGGGACACGTGACATCCTGTCTGAATATGGGGGGACCATCCTCCAAGGCTAAATACTCCTGACTGACCGATAGTGAACCAGTACCGTGAGGGAAAGGCGAAAAGAACCCCGGCGAGGGGAGTGAAATAGAACCTGAAACCGTGTACGTACAAGCAGTGGGAGCACCTTCGTGGTGTGACTGCGTACCTTTTGTATAATGGGTCAGCGACTTATATTTTGTAGCAAGGTTAACCGTATAGGGGAGCCGTAGGGAAACCGAGTCTTAACTGGGCGAATAGTTGCAAGGTATAGACCCGAAACCCGGTGATCTAGCCATGGGCAGGTTGAAGGTTGGGTAACACTAACTGGAGGACCGAACCGACTAATGTTGAAAAATTAGCGGATGACTTGTGGCTGGGGGTGAAAGGCCAATCAAACCGGGAGATAGCTGGTTCTCCCCGAAAGCTATTTAGGTAGCGCCTCGTGAACTCATCTTCGGGGGTAGAGCACTGTTTCGGCTAGGGGGCCATCCCGGCTTACCAAACCGATGCAAACTCCGAATACCGAAGAATGTTATCACGGGAGACACACGGCGGGTGCTAACGTCCGTCGTGAAGAGGGAAACAACCCAGACCGCCAGCTAAGGTCCCAAAGTCATGGTTAAGTGGGAAACGATGTGGGAAGGCATAGACAGCCAGGATGTTGGCTTAGAAGCAGCCATCATTTAAAGAAAGCGTAATAGCTCACTGGTCGAGTCGGCCTGCGCGGAAGATGTAACGGGGCTAAACCATGCACCGAAGCTGCGGCAGCGACGCTTAGCGTTGTTGGGTAGGGGAGCGTTCTGTAAGCCGTTGAAGGTGGCCTGTGAGGGTTGCTGGAGGTATCAGAAGTGCGAATGCTGACATAAGTAACGATAAAGCGGGTGAAAAACCCGCTCGCCGGAAGACCAAGGGTTCCTGTCCAACGTTAATCGGGGCAGGGTGAGTCGACCCCTAAGGCGAGGCCGAAAGGCGTAGTCGATGGGAAACAGGTTAATATTCCTGTACTCGGTGTTACTGCGAAGGGGGGACGGAGAAGGCTAGGCTAGCCGGGCGACGGTTGTCCCGGTTTAAGCGTGTAGGGGGAGAGAATTGGTAAATCCGTTCTCTTATTCAACCCTGAGGCGTGATGACGATGCACTACGGTGCAGAAGTAGTTGATGCCAAGCTTCCAGGAAAAGCCTCTAAGCATCAGGTAACACAGAATCGTACCCCAAACCGACACAGGTGGTCAGGTAGAGAATACCCAGGCGCTTGAGAGAACTCGGGTGAAGGAACTAGGCAAAATGGTGCCGTAACTTCGGGAGAAGGCACGCTGGCGCGTAGGTGAAGAGACTTGCTCTCGGAGCTGAAGCCAGTCGCAGATACCAGCTGGCTGCAACTGTTTAATAAAAACACAGCACTGTGCAAACACGAAAGTGGACGTATACGGTGTGACGCCTGCCCGGTGCTGGAAGGTTAATTGATGGGGTCAGCCGCAAGGCGAAGCTCTTGATCGAAGCCCCAGTAAACGGCGGCCGTAACTATAACGGTCCTAAGGTAGCGAAATTCCTTGTCGGGTAAGTTCCGACCTGCACGAATGGCGTAATGATGGCCAGGCTGTCTCCACCCGAGACTCAGTGAAATTGAACTCGCTGTGAAGATGCAGTGTACCCGCGGCAAGACGGAAAGACCCCGTGAACCTTTACTATAGCTTGACACTGAACATTGAGCCTTGATGTGTAGGATAGGTGGGAGGCTTTGAAGCGTGGACGCCAGTCTGCGTGGAGCCAACCTTGAAATACCACCCTTTAATGTTTGATGTTCTAACTCGGCCCCGTAATCCGGGGTGAGGACAGTGTCTGGTGGGTAGTTTGACTGGGGCGGTCTCCTCCCAAAGAGTAACGGAGGAGCACGAAGGTTAGCTAATCACGGTCGGACATCGTGAGGTTAGTGCAAAGGCATAAGCTAGCTTGACTGCGAGAGTGACGGCTCGAGCAGGTACGAAAGTAGGTCTTAGTGATCCGGTGGTTCTGAATGGAAGGGCCATCGCTCAACGGATAAAAGGTACTCCGGGGATAACAGGCTGATACCGCCCAAGAGTTCATATCGACGGCGGTGTTTGGCACCTCGATGTCGGCTCATCACATCCTGGGGCTGAAGTAGGTCCCAAGGGTATGGCTGTTCGCCATTTAAAGTGGTACGCGAGCTGGGTTTAGAACGTCGTGAGACAGTTCGGTCCCTATCTGCCGTGGGCGTTGGAAGATTGAGAGGGGTTGCTCCTAGTACGAGAGGACCGGAGTGAACGCACCACTGGTGTTCGGGTTGTCATGCCAATGGCACTGCCCGGTAGCTAAGTGCGGAAAAGATAAGCGCTGAAAGCATCTAAGCGCGAAACTTGCCTCGAGATGAGTCTTCCCTGGGCCTTTAAGGCCCCTGAAGGAACGTTTAAGACTAAGACGTTGATAGGCTGGGTGTGTAAGTGCAGCGATGCATTGAGCTAACCAGTACTAATGATCCGTGAGGCTTAACCTTACAACACCGAAGGTGTTTTGATTTGAGAGATTTTCAGCGAAGTTCCGAGATTGGTTTCGATGGCGACACGAGAGTGAAGCGGTTGGAATGAAACAGAATTTGCCTGGCGGCAATAGCGCGGTGGTCCCACCTGACCCCATGCCGAACTCAGAAGTGAAACGCCGTAGCGCCGATGGTAGTGTGGGGTCTCCCCATGCGAGAGTAGGACACTGCCAGGCATCAATTAAACGTTATCGGTTTGACACCCGGTAATGAGCAGGATCGCCAAGAGCGATTTTGCCCACATCGAAAGATGTAACGTGAAAGAACCGGTGGAGCGGTAGTTCAGTTGGTTAGAATACCTGCCTGTCACGCAGGGGGTCGCGGGTTCGAGCCCCGTCCGTTCCGCCACTTATTGATAAGCCCTGAGTCTATGACTCAGGGCTTTTTCATATTGAAAATTTACTATAACGGAGCAGGTCTCCGTGTGATTACTACGGTGAAAGACAGCTATTTATAAATAATTGTCTGAATTTTATACCAATATAAAGAATAATATACCCGACATCATTATTTTTGCCGGGTGATGTATTTGCCGAGCATTATTTAATATTCTGACGCGCCAGTTCCAATTGAATATCCTTATTCAAATTAGCCACCCAGCGATTATAGTTTGAATGAATCTTACCCTCTTTGGCATCCATATTGCTGCTGCCAACATACTTAATCTGGTAACTATTTGCACTGTAAGTGATGTGGATATCGGCACTGTGGCCGCGCAGCGCTATTTTTCCATCGATCATGCTTTCACTGGTCGGGCTCATAATCCAGCCACGGTTAATTCCGGCATAGAGAATAGCCTGACGCACCTGAGCTTCGCTGTGGTTGCCGGTAATGGTCTGGTTGATGTTTTGCACCGGAGCGGTATCTGCACAGCCGCTAGCCAAAACGGCGGCGAATACGCCAGTTAAAATGAGTTTTAGCGGTCTCATACTCTTTTCCCTGAGTTATAGTAAATAAGAAATTCATTAGCCATGCGTATGATATTATGTACGACATCCCTCACGTTAAGATATCCAGAAAAACCTTTCACGAAAAATATTGATTTTTTTCATCATGATAATTTTCGCGTAGCTCAAGTCTCTCCACGTTTCGCCTATAACCAGGTCTAATGATTCAACCGAATATTCCGAGTGAAAATAGGAATTTTGCGCATGCATTCTGTGGTCAAATATAATAAATTTACGCACGGAATTTTTCTGACCTGTAATAGCATTAATGGCGGGCGGCATGAATATACTCAGTTGGTGGGCAATGGCTCCCGATCGTGGAACGCGTGAGGCATGGCGCCAGTGGGCTACAGATCCGCATTTTGCCGCTGACGATCAGGGGGAGTTACCCGGCTGTTCTCATATCCCCATGATGTCGCTACGCCGGATGAGTATTGGAACGCGGTTGGCCGTAGAGAGCAGTCTCATCTTGTTAAGCGACCATCAGGCGGATATGGCTATCTTTACCAGCCGTCACGGTGAGCTGGAGCGTACGCAAAAAATTCTGCGGCATTTGCATCAGGAACAGTCATTGTCACCCACAGATTTCGCCATGTCGGTGCACAACACCGCAGCGGGGTGGTTGACCATTGTGGCGAATAATACTTTACCAACCACCTCACTGGCGGCCGGCGAAGACAGCTTTCAACAGGGAATGATTGAAGCCCAGGCCGTGTTGGCTACGGGCAGTGCCGAGCGGGTGCTATTAGTTGATTTTGACGGTATTGTGCCTGAGGTTTACCAACCCTTCATCCCGGCCAGTCCTTTCCCCTATGCGGTCGCGCTGCTGCTCGAAGGCGATGGTTCATTACATTGCCGTGCGGCAGCACCTGGGTCGGTTCTTCGTAAGGAACCGCAGAGCCTGTCGTTTTTGCGTGGCTGGCTCGGCGCAGATAAAGAATTCACGGTGCCTGGCCCGCAGCACTGCTGGATGTGGGAGCGTTGATGGTCAGGGTTATACCTGCTGAACAAATCCCCGAGCAATCCTCATGGGTGAACCGTTGCTGGCGGGTGATCGCCACCGGTTTATGTTTTTCGCTTTTTGGCCTCGGCGGGCTATTGCTGTCCGGCATCTGGTTTAACCTGATGCGTCTGGCGGTGCGCGATCCTGCGCGCCGCAGTCGGCTGACGCAGAATTCGATCCGAAACAGCTTTCGCTTTTTTCTGGCGACTACCCGGTTTTTTGGCGTGCTGGATTATCGTTTCGACGGTGCGGAGCGCCTCAAAGAGGATCGCGGTTGTCTGGTGATCGCCAACCATCCCAGCCTGCTGGATTATGTGTTGCTGGCTTCGCGCATGCCGCGCTGCGACTGCATCGTTAAAGAGGCCTTGTTGAAGAATGTGTTTGTCAGCGGCGTGATAAAGGCGGCGGGCTATCTGGCCAATGCGGAATCGGATCGCTTGTTGGAACAATGTCAGCAACGCCTGGCTGGCGGCGGTACCATTCTTATTTTTCCTGAGGGGACTCGCACTACGCCAGGCAAAGCGCTCGCATTGCAGCGCGGGGCGGCCAATATTGCGCTGCGCAGCCAGTGCGATATTCGGGTGGTGAAAATTCACTGCCGCCCACCCATGCTGACGAAGCAGGGGAAATGGTATAACATCCCGCCGATAAAACCTCAGTTCCATATCATCGTTCAGGATAAGATCGAAACCCGCACCTTTATTCGTGCGGATGACGTTTCTCCCGCCCTTGCGGCAAGAAGATTAACCCAGCATTTAACTGACGCTTTACAGTCAGATTCTATAAATAATGAGAAATAGTGGAATGAATTTATTGAGCACCGAAATCAAGCAATTGATCATTGATACGCTCAATCTTGAAGGTATGACGCCGGAGGAGATTGACGCCGAAGCACCGCTGTTTGGTGATGGATTGGGCCTGGACTCGATCGATGCGTTGGAATTGGGTCTGGCATTAAAGAACCGTTATGGCGTGGTGCTGTCAGCTGAAAGTGAAGACATGCGCCAACATTTTTATTCCGTGGAAACGCTGGCGAAGTTTGTTTCTGCACTGCGTAGCAAATAAGAGGTTTTCATGGATAAACAAGATATTTACCTGCAAATTCAGGCGCTTATTGTCAAGTTGTTTGAACTGGATGCTGATGATATCAAACCGGAATCCCGCCTTTACGAAGAGCTGGAACTGGATAGCATTGATGCGGTAGATCTGGTGGTGCATCTGCAGAAAACCACCGGCAAGAAGATTAAGCCGGAAATGTTCAAGTCGGTGCGCACCGTGCAGGACGTGGTTGACGCTATCGATGAACTGCTGAAATCAGACAACTAAGATCACGGCGCTAAGGTGACCTCCTCCCGTTGCTTGAATCTGGTGTTACGGCTGCTTCAGGCCGTGACATGGCTGGTTCTGCTGCTATACCCGCTGGCGGTTTGGGTTGGCCTGACGCGCTGGGGAACCACAATCCTGGCGCCCTTGCTGGCGGCGGTGTTTACGTTGCGGCTGTTGGTTTTGCGCGGCAACTTGCATCGTCACATGTGGCTGGGCAAGGCGTTGGCTGGGGTTGGTATCCTGCTTGCACTCGCCAGTTGGGGGCTGAAGCAGACCCACTGGTTGCTGTATTACCCGGTGCTGGTCAACGTTTTACTGCTTTTGCTGTTTGCCTACTCCCTGTTTGCTCCACCCTCGGTGGTTGAGCGGCTGGCGCGAATTACCGAACCGCAATTGGATGCCGCCGGCGTGGCTTATACCCGACGGGTGACCCAGGTCTGGTGCGGGTTCTTTATTGTTAATGGCGCAATAGCGCTGGCAACCTGCCTGTCAGGCGATATTGCGCTCTGGACGCTGTATAACGGCGGCATCAGTTATCTGCTGATGGGGACATTAATGGGTATTGAATGGATAGTCAGGAAAAGGATCAGGCGCGTCTGAGTTTGCCGATGAGTCAGTGGCTCAGCGCGGAGCGGGACGATTTCCTGCTTGTTGCCTGGCGTGGCCCGCAGGCATTGCGTCTTGGCCAATTTCGTCGCGATGTCGCCGCCCTGGCCGCAAGGTTGGCAGGCAGGGAAGAACGCCGCTGGGCGCTGTGTTTTGATGATAGCTATCGTTTTGCCGTTGCCTGGCTGGCATCGCTTTATGCCGCCAGGTTGCCGGTGATCTTCGGTCACCAGCGTGAAGCTATCCTCAAAGAGCAGCGGGCGGATTACGACGCTTTGCTGACCGATTTTCCCCTCGATCCCGGCACGCCGGTTCTGAGCGTGACAGAGGGCTCTGTTGTGGATATCCCGCTGCCCACCTGGCCTCAGGATCCCCGATTTATTCTTTATACCTCAGGTTCGACCGGCCAGCCGCAGGCGGTAATCAAATCAGTCGCCTGCATGGATCGCGAGAGCGAGCTGTTGGCCGCCGAGTGGGGCGAAGTCTTTCAGGGCTGCAGCGTGGCGGCATCGGTATCTCATCAGCATATGTACGGCCTGAGCTTCCGCCTGTTCCTGCCGCTGGCGCTCGGCCTGCCTTTTGATGCGCAACTGACGCAATATCATGAGCAACTGATTGCCAGACATCAGGGACGGCGTTTGATTTTTGTCAGTAGCCCTGCGTGGCTTAAACGTTTGGATAACCGGTTGGCGCTTTCAGCCTGTGTCCAGGTGTTTTCCGCCGGTGGCCCGTTAACCTTTGCCGAAGCGCAGCTTGCCCGGCAAATGCTGAAGGCGTTGCCGCTGGAGATTTACGGCACCACCGAAACCGGCATGCTGGCATGGCGTAAGCAAACCGAGGAGGCCGCGTTGTGGCAGTTGTTTGCTTCCATTGAGCTAAGGGTTAATTCGGATAAAAGCGTCAACGTAGCCTCACCGCTGATACCTGATATCGGCGAAGCGGCGCTGAGCGATATTATTCAGCTCGCGCCGAATGGCCGGCTATTTCAGCTGCATGGCCGTGCCGACCGGATTATCAAGGTAGAAGAGAAACGTCTGTCACTGACGGAAATTGAGCGACGCCTGAAAACCTTGCCGGAGATCGCCGATGCCGCGGTACTGCCACTCCAGCAAAGGGGGCGTACCTTACTGGCTGCGGCGATAGTGCTTACCCCGCACGGTGAAACTCGCCGGCAAAGCATGTCCGAAGGGGCTTTCACCCGGGAACTCCGCCAGGTTCTGCGTAGCTGGCTGGAGCCGGTGGCCTTGCCGCGCAGTTGGCGCATTATTGATGCCATCCCGCTTAACCCGCAGGGTAAGCGCGCCTATGCCGAACTACAGGAGCTGTTTTTATGATGCAACCTGAGGTACTGCAACAGCAGGTGAGCGAGGCGACCCACGCCAGCCTGCTATTGCGTCTGCCTGCCGGGCTGTTGTGGTTTCGCGGCCATTTTCCTGAGCAGCCGATCCTGCCCGGCGTGGCCCAAGTGAACTGGGCGATGCAGTATGCGCATCAGCTATTGGGCATCAAGGCGGCGTTCAAAGGCATCGACGTCGTCAAGTTTCAACAACCCTTGTTACCGGAGCAGAGCGTATTGCTGCTGCTTGAATGGCAACCGGCGCGCCACAAGTTGTTGTTCAGTTATCGCCTCGGCGAGGCGACCGCCAGCAGCGGTAAGATTTCGTTATGTCAGTGACCGCGCCGTTCTCCGCCTGCATTGTTATCCCCTGTTTCAATCATGGGCAGATGATGGCCGACGTGCTGGCCTCGTTGGCCGGTTATGGTCTGCCGTGCCTGGTGGTGGATGACGGCAGCGCTGCCGGCACCGCCGATGAATTGCAACGGCTGGCAGCCGGATTACCTTGGGTTCAACTGCTGCGGCTGGAGCAAAATCAGGGCAAAGGCGCGGCGGTGATAGCGGGGCTGCAATGGGCGCACAGCCAGGGCTACAGTCATGCTCTGCAGGTGGATGCCGACGGCCAGCATCAACTGAGCGATATTCCGGACATGATTGCCGAAGCGCGCGCTCACCCCGATAGTTTGATTTCCGGTCAACCGGTCTACGACAGCTCGGTGCCGAAGGCGCGGCTGTATGGCCGCTATATCACCCACGTATGGGTGTGGATAGAGACCCTATCGCTGTCGCTGAAAGACAGCATGTGCGGTTTTCGCGTCTACCCGGTGGAATCGACGTTGGCGCTGGCGGCGAGTCATCCGCTCGGCAAGCGCATGGATTTCGATACCGAAGTGATGGTCAGGCTCTATTGGCGCAGCGTGCCAAGCCGCTTTCTGCCGACGCGCGTCACCTATCCGGCCGACGGCGTCTCCCACTTTGACGCGCTGCGCGACAACCTGCGTATCTCCTGGATGCACACCCGTTTGTTTTTCGGCATGTTGCCGCGTATTCCACGCCTGCTGCGCCGCAAGCCGGCGAGTTCACTGCACTGGTCGGCAACAGAAGAGCGCCACGGTCTGTGGGGCATCCGGCTCATGCTGCAGGTTTACCGGCTATTTGGCCGCCGGGCATTTCAACTGCTGCTGTACCCGGTGATTGGCTATTTCTGGCTTACCGGCCGCGCTCAGCGCGAGGCATCACGCGACTATCTGCAACGCCTGCGACAGTTCGCACAGGGCAGGCAACGAGCCTTGCCCGCACCGCTCAACAGTTTCCGTCACTTCATGCGTTTCGGCGATGCGATGCTCGATAAGCTGGCAAGCTGGCGTGGGGAACTGCATGACATTCGGCTGGTGGATCGCGCTGGCTGCGAACGGCAGATCGCTTCCGGCAAAGGCACGCTGATCCTGGCTTCGCACCTGGGGGATATCGAGTCCTGTCGTGCGCTGGGTGAACTGGACGCCAGCGTTAAGGTCAATGCTTTGGTGTTTACCGAACATGCCGAGCGCTTCAACCAGGTGATGAAAGAGGTGAATCCGCGCGCCAATCTTAATCTGATTCAGGTCGCTTCCCTGGGGCCGG
This sequence comes from Serratia plymuthica, assembly GCF_018336935.1. Lineage (NCBI taxonomy): Bacteria > Pseudomonadati > Pseudomonadota > Gammaproteobacteria > Enterobacterales > Yersiniaceae > Serratia > Serratia plymuthica. The sequence continues at coordinate 665,795 of NZ_CP068771.1, forward strand.
AAACGGCCATGCGTCTGCAAGACAAACTAAACGCCGGCGAATGGGTAGCGATTGTCGGCGATCGTACCTCCGCCGGAAAGTATCAGCGTGGCGAACAGCCGCGCGTGGTGTGGAGCCATTTCCTCGGCAAGCCGGCGCCTTTCCCGCAGGGGCCGTTCGTCCTGGCCGCCGCGCTGCGCTGCCCGGTATTTCTGATGTTCGGCCTCAAGCAACAGGGGCGGCTGAACGTGTATTTCGAACCCTTTGCCGATCCGCTGCTGCTACCCCGCGATCGGCGCCGCCAGGCATTGCAGCAGGCGGTGGATAATTATGCCGCGCGGCTCGAGCACTATTGCCTGCTGGCGCCGCTCGACTGGTTCAATTTTTTCGATTTCTGGCAGTTGGCGGCACAACCGCCGATACAACAGGAGCCTGAGACATGAAGCTGACAGAGGATCCGCGTTTTTCCACCCGGATTGAGATGACTATCCCGTTCCATGATACCGACGCCATGGGCGTGGTGTGGCACGGCAACTACTTTCGCTATTTTGAGATCGCGCGCGAAGCCCTGCTGAAACAGTTCAATTACGGTTATCGCCAGATGCAGGCTTCGGGTTATGTTTGGCCGATCGTGGATACACGGGTGAAATACATAGCGCCGGTGCTGTTTGAGCAACGGATCATCGTCTGCGCTGAGCTGGAGGAGTACGAGAACCGTCTGCGCATTGGTTACCGCATCCTCGATGCGCAAAGCGGCAAAACCACCACCCGCGGGCACACTATCCAGGTGGCGGTGGATGCCGAAAGCAAAGAGATGTGCTTTGTTTCGCCGCAAATACTGTTGGATAACATCGGGGGCGAGCAATGAGAGGCTGGTTATTGATGGTCTTCGCCCTGTTCAGCCTGAGCGCCCAGGCGGTCACGCTGGCGGAGCTGCAGCAGCGCTTTAGCCAACAGCCGGTACTGCGTGCCGAGTTCGAACAGCAACGCAGCATCAGCGGCATGGATAAACCGCTGAAATCGCGCGGTGAACTACTGATCTCCCAGCAAAAAGGGCTGTGGTGGGCGCAGCAGAAACCTTTCCCGCTGACCCTGCTGCTGGACGATAAACGCATGGTGCAAACCCTGGCCGGCCAGCCCCCGCAGGTGGTGACGGCGGATAACAATCCGCAGATGTTCCAGTTTAACCACCTGCTGACCGCGTTGTTCCACGCCGATAGCCAGGCGCTGGAGCAAAACTTTGCCTTGCAGTTCAGCGATCTCGGGCACAACAAATGGCGGCTGGTGCTGACGCCAAAAACCACGCCGCTCGACCGTTTGTTCAAACGCATTACGCTCAACGGGGAGCAATTCCTGGAAACCATTGATATCGACGATATGCAAAGCGATGCCACGCACATTCGTTTCTTTAATCAACGTACGGTGCCGCAGGCATTGACCCTTGACGAGCAGCAGCGTTTTGCGTCCTGAACAGCATCGGCGGCTGGCCTTTGGCTGGTTGGCGATTTGCCTGATATTGCTCGCGGCGCTGTGCTGGCTGCTGCCCCGCAGCCAGATCAACAGCAGTGTGCTGGCGTTATTGCCGAAGCAGCAACTGGTGGGCGTGCCGGAGGAACTGGCCGACGGCTTCAGCCGCCGGCTCGATCGCCAATTGATGTGGCTGGTGAGCCCGCCGCCAGGTGCGGACAGCGCCGCAGTGAGCTGGTGGTGGCAGCAATTGCGGCAGATGCCGGAGTTGCAGCAGGTTGGCGGCCCGATGGACGCGCAACGCCAGCAGCAGTGGGGGGAGTTTTTTTATCGGCACCGCAACGTGTTGCTGGACGATGCCACCCGACAACGGCTGATGCAGGGGCCGGATGTGCAGAGCCAGTGGATCCTCGGCCAGCTTTACTCGGCCTTCGCCGGCGTCAGCGGCAAGGAACTGGCTAACGATCCGCTGATGTTGGTGCGTGGTTCGCAGCTGGCGCAACAGCGCAACGGCGGTTCACTGAGCCTTGCCAACGGTTGGCTGGTGGCGCGAGATGCGCAGGGCCGCAACTGGTATCTGCTGCACGCCGAGTTGAGCGCTTCCTCTTATGACATCGGCAGCGCACGCAACACGGTAGATAAACTGACGGCGCTACAGCAACAGCTGCAACAACGTTGGCCGGGCGCCGAGGTGTTGAACCGCGGCACGCTCTATTACAGCAACTACGCCAGCCAGCAGGCCGAACGGGATATTTCGACCATTGGTCTGGCTTCGGTGGCGGGAGTCTTCTTGCTGGTGCTGCTGATGTTCCGCTCACCGTTGCCGCTGTTGCTGTGTGCGCTGTCGGTGGGGATCGGTGCCTTGGCGGGCACCGTCGCCACGCTGCTGGCGTTTGGGGAAATTCATTTGATGACGCTGGTGCTGAGCATCAGCATTGTCGGTATTTCGGCGGATTATGCACTCTATTTTCTGACTGAACGTATGGTGCATGGACAACAATCGACGCCGCTGGCCAGTTTGCAAAAACTGCTGCCGGCACTGTCGATGGCGCTGCTGACTACGGTTGTCGCCTATCTGGCGCTGTTGATTGCGCCGTTCCCGGGCCTGCAGCAGTTGGCGGTATTTGCCGCCGCCGGGCTGAGCGCCGCCTGCATTACCGTGATCTGCTGGTATCCGCAGCTGTCGCGTCGGCTGCCGGTGCGTCCGGCGCCGGGGCTGGCGTTGATTCTGCGTTGGCTGCACGCCTGGCGCCATCGGCCTGTACTGCGTTATGGGCTGCCCGGCGCGGTGTTGCTGGTGATTATTGCCGGTTTCAGCCAATTGAAAGTGGATGACGACATCGGCCAACTGCAGGCGCTGCCGGCGGAGCTGCAGCAGCAGGAACAGCGTATCGCCGCGTTGACCGGCCAGCATAACGATCAGAAATGGTTGGTGGTGTACGGCGCCAATGGCGAACAATTGCTGCAGCGGCTGGAGTTGTTGCAACCCAAGTTGGAGCAGGCCAAACGGCAAGGCGTACTGGCGGATTATCGCCTGCTGCCGCTGCCTTCGCATCAGCGCCAGCAGGAAAACGTCACCCTGTTGCAACGCGTAGCGCCACAGGTGATGGCACAGTTGCGGCAGGCGGAGCTGACGCTGAATGCGCCGGACTTGACCGCTGAATGGGTGACGCCGGAACAGTGGCTGGGCAGCGTGATCAGCGAGGGCTGGCGGCTACTGTGGCTGACGTTACCTGATGGCCGCAGTGCGGCGCTGGTTCCGGTCAACGGCGTGCAAAACAGCGCGGCGATGCAGGCGTTGGCCGGACAGGTGCCGGGCGCCGGTTGGATCGACCGGAAAACCGAATTCAGTGAACTCTTTGGCCAGTACCGGTTGTATCTTTCGTCTCTGCTGGCGCTGTCGGTAGCGGCGATCGCGCTGATCTACCTGTGGCGTTTCGGGTTGGGGCACGGCCTGCGCTGCATGGTGCCGACGCTGCTGTCGCTGGGCTGCGGCGTTGCCGTGCTGGCGTTGAGCGGGCATACGCTGAATCTGTTTTCGCTGTTGGCGCTGATACTGGTATTGGGGATCGGCATTAACTATACGCTGTTCTTCACCAATCCCCGGGGCACGCCGACCACCTCGATGTTCGCCATCTTTATGGCGGTCTTCACCACCCAGTTGACCTTTGGCATGCTGGTGCTGAGCCATACTCAGGCCATCAGCAGTTTTGGCATTGTATTAAGCAGCGGCATCGCCGTGGCATTTCTGTTGGCGCCGCTGACGTTAGCAACGAAAAGAAAAAGAGGAAAAGCCTGATGCGCGGCTTACGAATGATGCTGTTAATGCTGGCAACCCTGCTGGCCGGCTGTGCCGGTTCGCAGGATCCCACCTTGCCGCAGGCGTGGCTGAAACCCGGGACGCGCGTGACACTGCCGTCGCCCGTGTTGGAGCAACCGATCAGCCAGCAGCAGTTATTGACCGCCGAAGTGAAAGGACAGCGGCATTCGATGCTGGTGCTGCTCAATGCCGATGGCCGGCGCCTGCAACTGGTGGGCATGTCGCCGCTGGGCATCCGCTTGTTCAACCTGACCTATGATCGTCAGGGGATCCATACCGAGCAGTTGATCAAAGTGGGTGAACTGCCGCCCGCCAATCAGGTGCTGGCCGATATCATGCTGAGCTATTGGCCGGCGGCCGACTGGCAGCCCTTGTTGCCAGCAGGATGGAGGTTGGAGGATCGGCCGGAAGTGCGCCGTCTGTATGACGATCGCGGCGCGACGATCGGCGAAATCCGTTATCAGCAAGCCAATGGTCAACGCAATCCGCTGTCGATAACCCAATTCGCTTTCCATTACCGCATCACCATTCAGAATCTGGGGAGCGAATAATGATCTATTTCTCTGCCGTAGGTATGGTGAACGCGCTGGGCGACAGTTTGCCGCAGATCGCGGAGAATTTGGCTCGCGGCGTTTCGCCCGGCATGCAGAGGCAGACGCAGTGGCTGCTCGGCGGCGCGCCATCCTGGTTCGGTAACGTACAGGGCGAGCTGCCCGCGGTTCCTGAGGCGCTCAAACGCCATAACTCTCGCAACAACCGCCTGCTGTTGGCCGCGTTGGCGCAAATCGAGGGGCCGGTGCGCGAGAGCATCGCCCGCTACGGTGCCGATCGCGTTGCGGTGATCATGGGCACCAGCACTTCCGGCATTCGTGAAGGTGAGCTGGCGCTGCAACAGCATCAGGCAGGGCAGTGGCCGCAGGGCTATGATTATCAGCAGCAGGAGTTGGGCGACCCAGGCCAGTTCCTCAGCGCTTTTCTTGCTACCCGTGGCCCGGCCTACACTCTGTCTACCGCCTGTTCCTCCAGTGCGCGCGCCATCATCAGCGGTAAACGCCTGATTGACGCCGGGCTGGTGGATGCGGCGATCGTGGGCGGTGCCGATAGCCTGTGCCAGATGCCGATCAACGGCTTTAACAGCCTGGAATCGCTGTCGGCGGAGCGTTGCACGCCATTCGCCGCCGGGCGCAGCGGCATCAATATCGGCGAGGCTGCTGCGCTAATGCTGCTGACGCGTGAGCCGGCAGCAGTCGCGTTGCTGGGCGTAGGGGAGTCTTCCGATGCCTGGCATATGTCGGCACCGCATCCGGAAGGCGCCGGTGCAGAGCGGGCGATCAACATGGCGCTGCGACAGGCGGGGTTGAGCGCCGAACAAATCGGTTATATCAATTTGCACGGCACCGCGACGCGGCTTAACGATCGGGTAGAAGCTCAGGTGGTGAATCGTCTGTTTGGCGCGCAGACGCCATGCAGCTCCACCAAGCACCTCACCGGTCACACGCTGGGGGCCGCCGGTGCGGTAGAAGCGGCGCTGAGTTGGTTGTTATTGACCCAGCCATTGCCATTGCCGCAGCAGGATTTCAGCGTTGCGCCCTGCGATGGCGAGCTGGCGCCGATAGGTCTGGTTTACCGGCAGCAACCGTTACGCCAGCGCGCTATCTTGTCTAATTCGTTTGCGTTCGGCGGCAATAATGCCTGCCTGTTGCTGGGGGATGCGCCATGAGTCGTTATCACACTGCGGAATACTATTTGCCCCATGCCTCACCGATGGTGCTGTTGGAAAGGGTGCTTGAGGTGGGCGAAGAGCAGGCGCAATGTGCGGTGACGGTCAGCCCTGACGGCGTATTGGCGCCCTTTCTTGATGCGCAGGGCGCTTTGCCGGGCTGGTACGGCATGGAGCTGATGGCGCAGACCATCGGCGTCTGGAGCGGCTGGCATGGCAGGCAGCATGCCCGACCGCCCCAGCTTGGCATGCTGCTCGGCGGGCGCGCTATCCACTGCGAACTATCGGTATTTCCTGCCGGCAGCGAATTGCGGGTTAGCGTGCAACAACTGCTGAAAGACGAAAAACTGGCCAGTTTCGACTGTGAAATCAGTATCGATAATGTGCGGGTCGCACAGGGCAGGCTGAACACCTATCAGCCTGATCAACAAGAAATAATCCAATTGACTACTTTAAGGGGCAACGCATGATGCGTTCCGTTTTGGTCACCGGCGCCAGTAAAGGGATCGGCCAGGCGATTGCCTGCCGCCTGGCTGCGGATGGCTTTTTGATCGTCGTTCACTACCACCGCGATAAAACCGGGGCAGAGCACACGCTGCAGCACATTGTCGCCGCCGGCGGACAAGGGCGTTTGATTCAGTTTGATATCAGCAACCGCACCCAGTGCCGCGAGCGGCTTGAGCAAGATATTGAGGTTCACGGCGCCTATTACGGCGTGGTGAACAACGCGGGTATTACCCGCGATGGCGCTTTCCCGGCACTGAGCGAAGAGGACTGGGACGGGGTGATCCACACTAACCTCGACAGCTTCTACAACGTGCTTCACCCCTGCGTCATGCCGATGATTGGCCTGCGCAACGGCGGGCGAATCATTGCGCTGTCGTCGGTTTCCGGCGTTATGGGTAACCGTGGTCAGGTCAACTACAGCGCGGCGAAGGCCGGCGTAATCGGCGCCTGCAAGGCACTGGCGATCGAGCTGGCGAAACGCAAAATAACCGTTAACTGCATTGCCCCGGGCCTGATTGACACCGGCATGATTGAGATGGAGCCGGCGGCGCTGATTGAAGCGATGCGCGCAATCCCGCTTAAACGCATGGGGTCGGCGGAAGAGGTGGCCGGGCTGGCCAGCTATTTGATGTCAGATATTGCCGGCTATGTAACGCGGCAGGTCATTTCCATTAACGGAGGAATGGTATGACGCAGCGAGTGGTTGTGACCGGCATGGCGGGTGTTACCGCCTTCGGCAATAACTGGGCGGACGTATCCGGTCGGCTGAAGCAGGGGAAGAATGCGGTGCGCTATATGGCGCAATGGGAAGAATATCAGGGGTTGAACACCTTCCTTGGCGCGCCGATCGATGATTTCGTGCTGCCGGATCATTATACGCGCAAGCGCATACGTTCGATGGGGCGCGTTTCGCTGCTGGCTACCCGTGCGACCGAACTGGCGCTTGAGCAGGCCGGGCTGCTGGATGAGGCGGTGTTGACCAACGGCGAGACCGGTATCGCCTACGGCTCATCGACCGGCAGCACCAAACCGGTCAGCGAGTTCGCCACCATGCTGACGGAAAAACACACCAACAATATCACCGGCACCACCTATGTGCAGATGATGCCGCACACCGCAGCGGTGAATACCGGCCTGTTTTTCGGCCTGCGGGGGCGGGTGATCCCCACCTCCAGCGCCTGTACCTCAGGCAGCCAGGCGATTGGCTACGCTTACGAGAGCATCCGTCACGGTTATCAGACGGTGATGGTGGCGGGCGGAGCCGAGGAGCTGTGTCCTTCGGAGGCGGCGGTGTTCGATACGCTGTTTGCGACCAGCCAGAAAAACGATCGCCCGGATCTGTCGCCACGCCCGTTTGATCGTCAGCGCGACGGCTTGGTGATTGGCGAAGGGGCGGGAACCTTGATCCTTGAGTCGCTGGAGCATGCGCAGGCGCGCGGTGCCACTATTTACGGCGAGATTATCAGTTTTGCGACCAACTGCGATGCGGCGCATATTACTCAGCCGCAGCAGGAAACCATGCAGATTTGCATGCAGCAGGCGCTGAAGGCTTCCGGGTTGGCGACCGGCGATATCGGCTACATCAGCGCTCACGGTACGGCGACCGAGCGTGGCGACATTGCGGAAAGCCAGGCAACGGCGGCGATTTTCGGCAACCGCACGCCGATTTCCTCGCTGAAAAGCTATTTTGGCCATACGTTGGGTGCCTGCGGCGCGCTTGAAGCCTGGATGACGCTGGAGATGATGCGGGAAGGCCGCTTTGCGCCGACCATCAACCTCAGCGCACCGGACAGCGCCTGCGGCGATCTGGATTACATCATGGGCGAATATCGGCAAATCGACACCGAATTTGTACAATCGAACAACTTCGCGTTCGGTGGCATCAATACCTCGCTGATCCTGCGCCGCTGGGCGTAACTCTTTCAAACCGGGGCGCTCGCTCCGGTTATTGTTGCCGTTGAATCAAAAGTCTTATGCGTAATAGGGCGTTTTTGATCAACAAAACAGTTGCCATAATCCTCCCATATCGCATCAACATCCTAATGAGAGAATAAAATTATGGGCATCCCTGCATTTGGTTTAGGCACTTTCCGTCTTCAGGATCAGGTCGTGATCGACTCGGTCGGCACTGCGCTGGAATTGGGGTATCGCGTGATTGATACTGCGCAGATCTACGAAAACGAAGCGGCGGTGGGCCAGGCAATAGCCGCCAGCGGCATACCGCGCGACGAGTTGTTCATCACCACCAAGATTTGGATCGCCAATCTGGCGAAAGGCAAGTTGATCCCGAGCCTGCAAGAGAGCCTGAGCAAACTGCAAACGGCCTACGTTGATTTGACGCTGATCCACTGGCCATCACCCAATGGCGAAGTCCCCGTTGCCGAGTTTATGGCTGAGCTGCTGGAAGCCAAAAAATTGGGTCTGACGCGCCAAATCGGGGTGTCCAACTTCACCCTGGACCTGATGCAGCAGGCGATCGACGCCGTGGGCGCAGAACAGATCGCGACTAACCAAATTGAGCTGTCCCCGTATCTGCAGAACCGCCAGGTGGTTGAGTTTGCTCGGCAGCACGGCATTGCCATCACCTCCTACATGACGCTGGCCTATGGCAAAGCGCTGCAGGATGAAACCATCAAGGCCATCGCGGCACGGCGCAACGCGACCCCTGCTCAGGTTATCCTGGCCTGGGCGCTGCAACTGGGTTACGCGGTGATCCCGTCTTCCACCCGGCGTGAAAACCTGGCGAGCAACCTGTTGGCGCAACAGCTGACGCTGACGGCAGAAGAGATGGCGGAGATTGCCACGCTGGAAAGCAATGGCCGTTTGGTTAGCCCGGAAGGCCTGGCGCCGAACTGGGATTAATGTTCCGGAATATGTGCATCAGGGCGCCCAAGGGGCGCCTTTTTTATTGCGCCAGGCGTTCGCTGACAAAGTCGATAAAGCTGCGCAGGCGGTTGCTGACCGCACTGTCGCTGTAATACACCGCATTGATCGGCATCGCTACCGGCAGGGTCTCTTTCACCAAAATCGGCACCAGATTGCCGCGTTCGATATCCGCATCGATCATAAAATCCGACAGGCAGGCAATGCCGTTACCGTGCAGGCACAGATGACGCTGGGTTTCACCGCTGTTGGTGGTCAGCCCCGGCGTGATTTCCAGTTGACGGCCGTCGGCACAGGCCAGCGGCCAGCGGTTCAGGCTGGGCAGATCGTTAAAACCGATACAGCAATGCCGTTCCAGCGCCTCTACCGTCTGCGGCGTGCCGAATTGCGCCAGATAGGCGGGGGAGGCCAGCACGCGCCGATAGCTGGTCATCAGTTTGCGCGCCTTCAGGCTGGAATCGCTAAGTTCGCCCACGCGGATGGCGATATCCACCTTACGTTCAATCAGGTTGATAAAGTTCTCTGACGATACCAGCGACAGCGACATCTCCGGGTAACGAGCTCTAAACTCCGCCACCAGCGGCGTCAATACGTGCAGCACCACCGGCGTAGCAGCGTCGATGCGCAGCAGCCCCTGCGGGCGCCGGCGGCTTTCCATCAGCGCATTTTCTGCCGCCGCCATATCGCTCAGTACCTTTTGCACCTGGCGGAAATAGTTTTCCCCTTCCTGCGTCAGGCTGATTTGCCGCGTAGTGCGATTTAGCAGCGTCACACCCAGCTTGGATTCCAGCTTCTTGACCGTGCGGCTGACCACCGAATTGGCCTGTTCCAGCCGCTCTGCCGCCCGGCTGAAACTGCCGCTTTCCACTACCGTGACAAAAGTGATCAGCTCATCTGAATTGGCCTTCATTGTTGCTCCATTGGCAAAATTAATTTGAAATTTTGAGCATTTTTATCATTTAAGCATGGGCAGATAATAGCCGTCATCAACCTGAACGCTATTTGGAGTAAATAAACATGCCTCTCGCATTACTTGCATTGACCATCAGTGCCTTTGCTATCGGCACCACGGAGTTTGTGATAGTCGGCTTGATCCCAACTATCGCAGAGCAACTTGGCGTGACCGTGCCCTCAGCAGGGCTGCTGGTAACCATTTATGCTATCGGCGTGGCGATTGGCGCCCCGGTACTGACGGCCTTGACCGGCCGCGTGCCGCGCAAGCTGCTGCTGATTGGCCTCATGGTGCTGTTCACCCTCGGCAACCTGCTGGCCTGGCAGGCACCAGGCTATGAGTCGCTGGTGGTTGCCCGCCTGTTGACCGGCCTGGCGCACGGTGTCTTCTTCTCAATCGGCTCGACTATCGCGACCGGCCTGGTGGCGAAAGAGAAGGCTGCCTCGGCGATCGCCATCATGTTCGGCGGCCTGACCGTAGCGCTGGTGACCGGGGTGCCGTTGGGGACCTTTATCGGTCAGCACTTCGGTTGGCGCGAAACCTTCCTGGCGGTGTCACTGATTGGCGTTATTGCCACTGTGGCCAGCATCATTCTGGTACCGAACAATATCAAGAATCAGGCCAGCGCCAGTATTGGCGAGCAGTTTAAAGTGCTGACCCATCCGCGCTTGTTGCTTATTTACGCCATCACAGCCCTCGGCTACGGCGGCGTATTCACCACTTTTACCTTCCTGGCGCCAATGATGCAGGAACTGGCGGGCTTCTCCGCCCCGGCGGTGAGCTGGATCCTGCTTGCCTATGGCATCGCGGTGGCGATCGGTAACATCTGGGGAGGCAAACTGGCGGATCGTCATGGCGCGGTGCGGGCGTTGAGCTTTATCTTTGCCGCATTGGCCGCCCTGCTGCTGGTATTCCAGTTCACTGCCGGCCACAGCATTGCCGCGCTGATAACGGTGATCGTCATGGGGGTGTTTGCCTTTGGTAACGTTCCTGGCTTGCAGGTGTACGTGGTGCAAAAGGCCGAGCAGTATACGCCGAACGCGGTGGACGTAGCGTCCGGCCTAAATATTGCGGCATTTAACGTGGGCATTGCGTTGGGGTCGGTGATTGGCGGCCAGACCGTAGCGACGCTGGGGTTGACGCAAACCCCGTGGATTGGCGCGTTGATCGTGCTGGCGGCCCTGTTGCTGGTTGGCCTTAGCGGGCGTCTGGATAAGAAGTACCGGCAGCAGCCGGCCTGATCCCCATGCTCGTCCGATATTCAGGCCCGCATTTCATTTTGCGGGCCTTTTCGCATTTCTCACTCGTCGCCGCTAACCTTTACATACATATACTGTCAGAACATTGAATTCCTTGCTTCACGCCCCTATAACTGAAAAGGATATACCCCGTAAAAGCCATGCCGTCAGGTGAGGGCAGGCGTATAATCGATTCATTGTTGGCGGGAATGTCACCGTCAGTTTCATCCTCATGGGAAATAGGCGAATAGCGTGCCGAAACGAACTTATGCAATGCGGTATGTTGCAGGCCAGCCAGTTGAGCGAATTTTCCCTGGCGCCATTAATCAGCCGCTGCCGCCCGGGGCCGCATTGCCCACGGCGGGCGCGTTGCGGGTGATGGTGTGGAATATCTTTAAACAGCAAAGGGCAGACTGGCTCTCGGTGCTGAAAAACTATGGCAAGGATGCACAACTGGTGCTGCTGCAAGAAGCGCAAACCACGCCTGAACTGGTGAGCTTTGCCACTGCCAACTATCTGGCGGCCGATCAGGTACCGGCATTTGCGCTGCCTCAACATCCGTCTGGCGTGATGACGTTGGCGGCGGCGCACCCGGTTTACTGCTGCCCGTTGCGTGAGCGTGAACCGCTGCTGCGGTTAGCCAAGTCGGCGTTGATCACCGTCTACCCGCTGTTTAACGGCCAACTGCTGATGGTAGTAAACATCCATGCGGTGAATTTTAGCCTGGGCGTGGACGTATACAGTAAGCAACTGGGGCCGATCGGTGAGCAAATTGCCAATCACCATGGGCCGGTGATCATGGCCGGGGATTTTAATGCCTGGAGCCGCAAACGAATCAATGCGCTGTATCAGTTCGCCAGCGATATAGCGCTGCGTGAGGTGAGTTTCACCGACGATCATCGCCGTAAAGCCTTTGGCCGCCCATTGGACTTCGTGTTCTATCGCAATATGGGCGTCGCCGAGGCCTCCGTACTGGTGACCAGCGCTTCGGATCATAATCCTCTGCTGGTGGAGTTTCATCCCGAGGCAGACAAGCCGCATTGGTAATAAGCGCTCAGCGTTCAGACAATAAAAAAAGCACCCCGAAGGGTGCTTTTTTTTTGTGCCGGAAATTTAGGTATCCGGTGACATTTTGTTGCTTACAAACAAGGTCAGTTTCAGGCCGGGTTGCAGGCTGCTGCCTTTGCCGAGCGTTGAATTCCAACGCATCACGTCGGTAATATCGACGCGATGACGACGTGCAATACTGGCAAGCGAATCACCTTTACGAACCTGATAGGTGATACTGCCGTTACTGTCAGTGTTGCTGGCCACTTGCAGGGTTTGCCCAACTTTTAAAGCGCTCTTGGCACGTAAGTTGTTCCAACTCTGCAAGTCGCTGGTTTTGATATTCAACCGCTTGGCAATGCTCGATACCGTGTCGCCGGAGCGCACTTTATACGAACTGCCACCAGACAAGCTGCTGTTCTTCGCCAACTGTGCAGTTGGCTGAGTCGCCGCGATTTGGCCATCGGCCAGCGAGTCTTTCAGCTGATCGGCATTGCCTTTAGGAACCATAATGTAATGGGGCCCATTGGGTGCCGTAACGCCTTTTTTGTAGCCCGGGTTATAAGCTTTCATCTTGCTAATCGAAAGCCCAGCCATCTCAGCCGCCTGAGTTAACTGTATTTGCTGTCCGACATCGATACGCGCCAGTGCACGGGTGTTATCAGTCTTTGGCAGATTGATACCGTACTGCTTGCTGTTTTTGATGATATCGCTCAGCGCCAGCATTTTCGGGACATAAATTGACGTTTCACGCGGAAGCGACAATGCCCAGAAATTGGTTGGCTTACCCTGGCGTTTATTTGCCTTAACCGCTTGCATGACACGGCCTTCACCACTGTTATAAGCGGCAATGGTCAATAACCAGTCACCGTTAAACATGCGGTTCAAATACTGCATCATATCAAGCGCAGCAGTCGTCGAGGCCACGACATCGCGTCGCCCGTCATACCACTGGTTGTTTTTCAAACCATAATTACGACCCGTTTGCGGCACGATTTGCCATAGCCCTGCGGCATTGGCACTTGACGTGGCGTGTGGGTCAAAAGCGCTCTCCACTATGGGTAGCAGTACCAGTTCCATCGGCATATTACGTTTCTTAATCTGCCCGACTATCCAGTACATGTACGGCTCTGCCCGTAATGTTACATCGTGGAGATAGCTCTTACTTTTTAGGTACTTTCTTTTTTGATCACGGATCCGGGAATTTTCCGGAACCTCCATCTTCAGCTCGTCGCTAATGAAGTTCCACAGGTTCTGTTGCGCGGCACCACTATTGTTATCTAGCCACCGCGCCGAGCTCGCTCGACCATTCGCTGTGTACTCTCCTGCTTCACCTTCTTGACCTGCCGAAGACAAACTCTGTGCATGCTGTTCTGGGGCCGGTGCATCCTGCCTGGACGACTGGCACCCCACTAGCAAGACTGAGGCGAGAAATATCGCTTTAGCCTTCATGTGTGTGTCAATATAGTTGCTTAAAAGACGAGCAATCATACTTTGCTTCGTCAAATAACACAACTAAAAGCTCAGAAGTTATCTTTCCGCAGGCGTAATTCGGAAAAAACCGAATGAAGAGGGTCTGGTGCGGTATAAAAGCCTAATTTCTTTTGTAAATCAGTGTCATGGCATCGTAAAAATAGGTTAATTTTACGCTCTGTTTGTAGACTTGTAGGGACGCTGGGTTGGCCTTTTGCCCTTAACGCTTCGACTTGTTGTTGATATGTTTCAATCTCTCGATCTTCCGGCAAAATAGCCCGCGCAAACTTAAGATTTGAAAGAGTATATTCATGCGCGCAGCAAATTAAGGTGTTATCGGGAAGTTGCGCGAGTTGTTGAAATGCGTTGTACATTTGCTCGGCCGTTCCTTCAAACAGCCTGCCGCAGCCGGCAGAGAAAATCGTGTCTCCGCAGAACAGATAAGGTGCGCTATAGAATGCCACATGACCCAGCGTATGTCCGGGAACCGCGATAACGGCATATTGGCGGCCGTTGATTTCGATCGTTTCACCGTCATGAACGATGTGATTTGTTCCTTTGTCGGCCGTTTCCTGCGGGCCATAGACTTTCAAGCCCGGATAGCGCGCCGCAATTTGCGTTACGCCGCCAACGTGATCGTGATGATGGTGGGTCAGCAGAATGGCATCAGGCGTCAGATTCAGGCGCTCCAATGCGTCAAGCGCCGGTTGCGCTTCGCCGGGATCGACCAGGACGCAATGCCCCTGTTGGTTATCCAATAACCAAATGTAATTGTCCTGGAAGGCGGGAATGCTGATAAGATTCATGTTGGATCTCCTGTTGGCAACGGCTTGAAAGAAGATAATAAATCATGAAACCAGCCCATACTCTAGAAAAGCTCGCCAGCCCACAGTCTTGGGCGGAGATGCCGTGGGGGGAATACTATCGTGAGGCGCTCGAGCGGCAGTTGCAACCCTGGTGGCCGAAGCTGTTCGGTTTTCACCTGCTGAAACTCGGTAACCTCAGCGCCAGCCTGGCGACCGACAAGTGCGCCATTTCGCATCAGGTGAATGTGAGCCTGAAAGGGGAAAACCTGCAGGTGCTCGCAGATGCCTATCAACTGCCGTTCGCCGCAAAATCGGTGGATGCCTGCCTGCTGGCGCACACGCTGTCTTACGCCGACGATCCGCACCGTATGCTGCGCGAAGTCGATCGCGTGTTGATTGATGACGGTTGGCTGGTGATCAGCAGCTTCAACCCGTTCAGCCTGTTGGGATTGGGCAAGCTGGTGCCCGGATTACGCCATCGTCAGCCTTATGTCAGCCGCATGTTTACCCAAATGCGCCTGTTGGACTGGCTCAGTCTGTTGAATTATGAAGTGTTGCACCAGGCGCGTTTTCACGTACTGCCGTGGCAGCGCAAAGGCGGGACGTTTTTAAGTACGCATTTGCCGGCGCTGGGGTGCATGAGCGTGATTGTCGCGCGTAAACGCACTTTGCCGCTGACGCCAACGCCGATGAAGGTGGGGGCCAGAAAACCGGCTCTCAGCCGCGCCGTCGGCGCGACCAAGAGTTACCGCAAACTGCCTTAATTTTCCGGTTTGTAACCGATGTCGTCCTGCGTGGGGTTGCCCGCCGCATCGCGCGCCAGCACGTCGCAGCGTTCGTTCTCCGGGTGACCGGCGTGGCCTTTGACCCATTCCCACTTGATGGTGTGGGTCTGAATAGCCAGGTCCAACCGCTGCCAAAGATCGACATTTTTGACCGGTTTTTTATCGGCTGTTTTCCAGCCACGCTTTTTCCAGTTATGGATCCAACTGGTAATGCCCTGGCGCACATACTGGCTGTCGGTGCTCAACGTCACTTCACAAGGAGCGGTCAGCGCTTCGAGCGCGACAATCGCCGCCATCAGCTCCATGCGATTGTTGGTGGTCAGGCGGTAGCCCGCACTGAAGGTTTTCTCAACCTGTTTATAGCGCAGTATTGCGCCGTAGCCACCGGGGCCCGGGTTGCCAAGGCAAGAGCCGTCGGTGAAAATTTCTACCTGTTTGAGCATCTCTGGTAGACTCTTCCTATCGGTTTTATAAAAGCCAAGTCTGACATAAACGAGCGCTGTGAGCACTGCAATATGATCTCTACAACCACCAGACAGATTGTCCTCGATACCGAAACCACCGGTATGAACAAACTCGGGGTACATTACGAAGGCCACCGCATCATTGAAATTGGCGCAGTGGAAGTGATTAACCGCCGCCTGACCGGCCGCCACTACCACGTTTACGTCAAGCCGGACCGGCTGGTAGATCCGGAGGCCTACGGCGTTCACGGGATCAGCGACGAGTTCCTGGCGGATAAACCCACGTTCGACCAAATTGCCGATGAGTTCATCGATTTCATCCGCGGCGGTGAATTAGTCATTCATAATGCGTCGTTCGACGTCGGCTTTATGGATCACGAATTCCGCATGTTGCAGAAGGGTCTGCCGAAGACCGACACCTTCTGCACCATCACCGACAGCCTGTTAATGGCGCGCCGCCTGTTCCCGGGCAAGCGCAACAATCTTGACGCCCTGTGCGGCCGTTATGAGATAGACAACAGCAAGCGTACGTTGCACGGCGCATTGCTCGATGCCGAGATCCTGGCGGAAGTTTATCTGGCGATGACCGGCGGCCAGACGTCGATGGCGTTTCAGATGGAAGGCGACACGCAGCATAACGACTCGACGCAGGATATACAGCGCATTGTCCGTCCGGCGACGGCGATGAAAGTGGTGTATGCCAGCGATGCAGAAGTGGTGGCCCATGAGGCGCGACTGGATTTGGTGGCGAAAAAGGGCGGCAGTTGCCTGTGGCGTGCGGAAGCGGAATAACGGCGTTCCCGGCATGAAAACGCGCTTTTTAACCGCCTTAGCTGAAAAACTGCGCAAACGGTTAATTTCGTAAGAAAAAGGCATTGACGGAACAGAAGCTCAACCGTAATATGCGCCTCGTTCCTCTCGCAAGAGTTGAACGGCGCGGAGCGGTAGTTCAGTTGGTTAGAATACCTGCCTGTCACGCAGGGGGTCGCGGGTTCGAGCCCCGTCCGTTCCGCCAACATTAAGAAGCCCTGAGTTAGCAATAACTCAGGGCTTCGTTGTTTTTAATCTTTGCTCAACTGCCTTTTGGCAAAGGTCACTGACTGATTGGCTGCCCATTCGCGGCGGGCAATGATCCGATAGCATCCCCCACCCAGTGCGGCACCGATAAACCAGCTAAAGTTCGCCACCTCATGCAGGCTGGGCGTGAAGCTTATCGCCAGCCCGATAATCACCGACGGCACCAGCGCCCAGATAGCGTTCGGGTTGAAACCGTTCTTATACCAGTAACGTCCCCCCGGCGTTGCGTTGTACAAGTCGTCGACGTGCAGTTCGCCGCGTTTGATGATGTAAAAATCCACCAGCAAAATGCCGAACAGCGGGCCGATAAAGGCCGCCAGCACGTCCAGCGTGTAGTGGATCAGTTCGGGTGACTGGAACAGGTTCCACGGTGTCAGCAGGAAAGAACCGACGGCGGCGATCATCCCGCCGGTGCGGAAGCTGATTTTCTGCGGCGAACAGTTGGAGAAATCAAACGCCGGCGACACAAAGTTGGCGACGATATTGATGCCTATGGTAGCGACAATCATGGTCAGCAGGCCAAGGGCCACGGCGATATCGCTGTCGAGACGGGTGACGGTTTCGATCGGATCGGTGATCAACTGACCGAACAGCGGCAGGGTGCCGGAAACGATCACCACGGTGACCAGCGAGAACAGCAGGTAGTTGAACGGCAGGCCCCAGCGGTTGCCGCGTTGTACCTCGGCAAAGCTTTTGCCGTAGCGGGTAAAGTCGCCGAAATTCAGCAGCGGGCCGGAGAAGTAAGACACCACCAGCGCAGTGGCGGTCAGCATCAGCCAGCCCTGCTCACCGGCGCTCAGGTTTTTGCTCGCCAGCGTGAGGGAAAGGTTGGAGAAACCGACGCGGTATACAATCCAGCCGGCCAACGCGAACATCACCACATACACCGCCGGCCCGGCGATATCGATAAAGCGTTTAATCGCCGCCATGCCGTGCCAGAACACCATCGCCTGCAACACCCACATGGTGATGTAACAACACCAGCCAAGCTGTGACAGGCCGAGGAAATGCGGTTGAGTCATCGGCTCCAGCGACGGGAAGAA
Source organism: Serratia plymuthica (assembly GCF_018336935.1). Classification (NCBI taxonomy): domain Bacteria; kingdom Pseudomonadati; phylum Pseudomonadota; class Gammaproteobacteria; order Enterobacterales; family Yersiniaceae; genus Serratia; species Serratia plymuthica. The sequence goes on from NZ_CP068771.1 coordinate 683,556, forward strand.
TTTCAGTAACGTCAGCATCAGCGCATTGGAAGCCAGATAGGTTTGTATACCGTACCAGGCGAAGGCGATCATCCCGCGGATCACCGCCGGAATATTGGCGCCGAACACGCCAAACGCCTGGCGGCTCAGCACGGCGTAAGGCACGCCGCCAAGCTGGCTGGGTTTGGCGACCAGGTTGGCGCAAAACTGCACGATACAGATCCCCACCAGCAGGCAAATCAGTACCTGCCAGCTCGACAGACCGAGGGCGAAGAAGCTGGCGGCTACCACATAGCCGCCCATGCTGTGTACATCCGACATCCAGAAGGAAAAGATGTTGTACCAGCTCCAGTTCTGGTCGCGCGTTGGCGCCAGATCGTCGTTACACAGCTTTGGGCTGTAATTTTCATTAGGGTTTGGCATAAATCGTGCTCCTCTCAAGAACGTCACCCGGATGTGGTTATCTGTTTTTTGGCAAAGATTGCTGAGAAGGCTTTTGCAGGATTCAGGCCAGATCGTTCTTTTTTGTATACAAAATATATTAATCTTGTATACGATTTGATTATCCAACGGTACAGGGAGCAGCAAAATGATCGGCACGACGATCGGCGCCAACACCGCGTGGCTCGGGCAACAAGCCACTTATTTCACTGAAGATAAAGACGATCATATTTATAACGAGCTGGTGAAGGCGATTGTCGAACATCGGCTGCTGCCCGGCAGCAAGTTGCCGGAAGAGGCGTTGGCGGAGACCTTTGGCGTCAGCCGCACCGGGATCCGGCGGGTGCTGCAGCGCCTTGCCGCAGTGCAACTGGTTACCCATCTGCCCAAGCGTGGTGCACAGGTGACAACGCCGGGGCAGGATGAGGCGGCGAACGTATTCCAGACGCGCAAAATGCTGGAGTGCGCCAATTTGCCGCGGGTGATTGCAGCCTGCCGCGAAGAACATCTGTTGGCGATGGAAGGCATAGTGGCACAGGAACAGCAGGCGCACCGCGATCAGGACGGCGCGGCGGCCATTCGTCTGTCTGCCGCGTTTCACGTTCAATTACAGGCGATCGCCGGCAATAACGTACTGACCGAAATGGTTTCGCAACTCACGCTGCGCTCATCACTGGTGATTGCCGTTTACGGCTCACCCTGGCAGCAGGGTTGCCGTTGTCACGATCACAGCGATCTGTTGGCGCAGCTGCGCCGCAAGGACGGCACGGCGCTGGCAGAGCACATGGCCCGCCATTTTGACGATATTGTGGCGAACCTGAGATTTAATGACGGTGCGGATGAAACCCCTGATTTCGCCCGCATTTTTGCCAAGCCCGGTTTGCAGGAGCCTTTATGACCGCCGATTGCATCATCCAGGTTATCAACCCGAACACCAGCCGGGCCATGACGGCGACCATTGCCGATGCAGCCCGCGCCGTGGCCGCGCCGGGTACCGAGATCCTGGCGGTTTGTCCGCAAGAGGGGGCGCCGTCGATAGAAGGCCATTTCGACGAAGCGATTGCCGCGATCGGCGTTCTGCAACAGGTCAAACTCGGCCGCGAAGCCGGCGTCAGCGGCCATATCATTGCCTGTTTTGGCGATCCGGGCCTGCTGGCGGCGCGTGAGCTGGCAAGCCGGCCGGTGGTAGGCATCGCCGAGGCGGCCATGCATATGGCGACGCTGGTGGCGACGCGCTTTTCTATCGTCACCACGCTGCCGCGCACGCTGACCATTGCGCGCCACTTACTGCATCAATACGGGTTTGAGCGCCACTGCGCCGCGCTGCACGCTATCGATCTGCCGGTGCTGACGCTGGAAGATGGCAGCGGCCTGGCTCAGCGAAAAGTACGCGAACAGTGCATTAAAGCAAAACAACACGACGGCAGCGGGGCGATCGTGCTCGGCTGTGGCGGCATGGCCGATTTGGCGCGCGAACTGACGCAGGAGCTGGGGATCCCGGTGATCGACGGCGTCAGCGCGGCGGTGAAAATGATCGAGTCGCTTCATGCGCTGGGCCTGAGCACCAGCAAGCACGGCGATCTGGATTTCCCGCTGGTCAAACCCTTGTCCGGCATGTTTGGCAGTTTTAACGGGTAATAGGCAGAGGGAAACGGCGATGAAAGAGTATGACTTCAATCAAGAGTATCCCCGTGATTTGATGGGGTATGGCGGCCGGCCGCCGCACGCCCGCTGGCCGGGGCAGGCGCGTATTGCAGTGCAGTTTGTCCTCAACTACGAGGAGGGCGCGGAAAACAGCGTGCTGCATGGCGACGCCGGTTCCGAACAGTTCCTGTCCGATATCATTGGCGCGGCCAGCTACCCCGAACGGCATATGTCGATGGAGTCGCTGTACGAGTACGGGTCACGCGCCGGGTTCTGGCGTATCCATAATGAGTTTCAACGTCGTGGCCTGCCGTTGACGGTGTTTGGCGTGGCGATGGCGCTGGCGCGCAATCCGCTGGTGGTCGAGGCGATCAAAAACGCCAATTATGATGTGGTCAGCCACGGCTGGCGCTGGATCCACTATCAGAATATGGATGAAGCCACCGAACGGCAGCATATGCAGCGGGCGATCTCGGTACTGAGCGATCTGTTCGGCAAGGCGCCGCTCGGCTGGTATACCGGCCGCGACAGCCCGAACACCCGCAGGCTGGTGGTGGAACAGGGCGGTTTGCTGTACGACAGCGACTATTATGGCGACGATTTGCCGTTCTGGACCGAAGTGCAGTGCGCCAATGGCGAAAAAAAACCGCATCTGATCGTGCCCTACACGCTTGAGGCCAACGATATGCGCTTTGCTTCGCCGCAGGGCTTTAATACCGGCGAGCAGTTCTATACCTACCTGAAAGACAGCTTTGACGTGCTGTATGCCGAAGGGGAAGTATCGCCGAAGATGCTGTCGATCGGCATGCACTGCCGCTTGCTGGGGCGTCCAGGCAAGTTCCGTGCGTTGCAACGGTTCCTGGATTATGTCGAGCAGCACGATCGGGTCTGGGTATGCCGACGGCAGGATATCGCCGAACATTGGGCGGAACATCATCCATTTTGCAAATGATAAGGGTCGGCAATGCCGTAATGCCGGTTTTCTGCAGATGTGGGTGACGTTTTCGGTCGATAAAGGTGAGATGTACCCTGAGGCTCACGCGCCTCGACCGAGCAAGGGACCCAGGGCGGGGTCCCTTGCAACCCGCGCCTTTGCCCAATCAGACGGTTGGCTACGCCAACGGCTCTCACTTCATCACGCCGCATCACGGCCGGCTACGACAGGCGTCCCTGCCTGTCTCGCCTGAAACCGCCGTCCATGGCGGTTTCGCCTATGCGTTGTTCTTTCGTTCGACGTCTTCAAGGGCGTCCAACACCCTGCTCATCTCATCATGTTCACTGTCTTTCATCACGCAATATCAAACGGAAGGGATAAGTTGCCCGGTGGCAGCCGATTCGGGGGTTGACCTTAGTGCGCATCACCGGCTGCCGTTCATTGTGGCAGCAGAGAAATGCGGGATATTGACGGCAATTCCTTCTGCACGGAGCGTACAGAGATGGGATAAAAAAATGCCAGTCAGGCTTAACTGACTGACATTACGGCATTGCCGGCCCTTATCAGGATCAGAACAGCACTGAGTAGTTCAGACCAAAGGTGCGGCCACGGCCTTTATAGCTGTACAGCTCTGGTGAGCCATAGGTTGGGCTGTAAAGGATCGGCGCGCGCTGGCCCCAGACGGTGGTGTAATTCTTGTCCAGCAGGTTTTCCACGCTGAAGCTGACTTTCCCCACCGGCAAAGCGTAGCTGCCGAGGAAATCGAGGGTGTTGTAACCGTTGATTTTATTCCCGTTGGCATCCGATACGTCGAACGTTTGTTGCGACTGCATGCGAAGATTCCAGTCGCCCGGAGCCCAGTTGACGTAGGCGGTGGCTTTCGACGGGCTGGCGGTGTCGACCGTCAGCTTCTCCCACTTGCCGTCGGTTTTGGTTTCCGATTTGATCAGGTTAAAGGTGGTACCGGTGCTCCATTCGCTGTTGTCGAAGAAGTAATCCACCGCACCTTCCACCCCGTAAATCCGGCGTTTATCCGAATCCAGGTTGATGGTCATGTCGGTTTTGTTGATCGAGATGGTTTTATCCGACAGCGAGTAGTAGGCCGCGACCTGGGTACGCAAGTTGTCGCCGGTATAGCGCCAGCCCAACTCGTAGGAGTTAACCTTGATGCCTTCCAGTTTGGAGTCATTAACGTTGACGCTTTTCTGCAACTGATAATGCCCGTCGACCAGTTTATAGGTGCCCGAACCGTAATACTTCGCCAGATCCGGGATCTCAAAGCCTTGCGAGAAGTTGAACCACGCCTGCTGACGTTCGGTCAGGTGCGCCAGCAAACCGGCGTTGAACAAAACGTTGTTGTAGTCGGTTTTGCCGCCCGGCACCGCATCGGCGGAGTTCGCCAGACCGTTGGCGATCCCTTGTTGCTGCGCATAGCCGACAAAGTCGTCCACCTTGTTCTCGGTGTACTGATAACGTACGCCGCCGCTGAGGGTAAACATCGGATCGATGTCGTAGCTGGCTTGCAGGAACGGCGCCAGGTTGGTGGTGGTATAGCCAGGATAGCGGCCGACGTTATAGGCATTTTCCAGCGTCATACCGCCGGACTGCTGCGCCTTGGCCAGATTGAAGAACTGCTGGTTGGCGTTGAAGCTTTCATGCTCGGCGTCGACGCCGTAAGTCAGTGTCAGCGCGTCAATCGGCTTGCTGTTCAGCGTCAGTTTGCCGCCGTAAAAATCGGTCTTCTGCTGGGAGGCGCCGATGCTGGTGACCTTGCCGCCGGCCAGCGTCGGGAACGGGTAGAAGGTCAGCGACTCGTCGCGATAATAGACCTGCGCCACCAAATCCTGGCCCCAGAAATCGGTGTTGGAATACTGCAGGTTAATCAGGTGGCGTTCGGTGCCCGGTATGCGATCCGAATTCAGATTGCTGCTGTTGGAGGCCTGGCCCGCACCGGTCACGGCAGAGAAATCTTTCCCCAGATACAGACCGTGCTTGCCGTCTGACTCACTGTTGAAATACTGCGTCGTCACCTGCAACTGCTGGTGATCGTCAATGTTAATGGTGCCGGTACCCATCACGTCGATGCGATCGGAGTATTGCAGCCCGGTCTGGGTGTTATCAATCAACACCTCATTGCCCTTGCCGTCGTACCAGCCGCCGTAACGCTGATAGGAGACCGACAGGCGGCCCGACGCGTTGTCGTTGCCGCCGCTGACCGCCGCCGACACATTCTCGTCGTGATCGTTATGGCCGCCGAAACCGGTTTTTCCGCCCACCTGCAGCTCAACCTGTTTCTCTTTTTGCCCTTTCTTGGTGACGATATTGATCAGGCCGCCGGTGCTGCCGCCGCCATACAGCGAGGTAGCGCCGGAAATCACCTCAATGTGTTCGATGTTGAACGGATCGATGGAATCCAACTGACGGCTGTCGCTGCGCGAAGAGTTCAAACGCACGCCATCGATCATCACCATCATCGAACGGCCGCGCATGTTCATGCCGTAGTTGGTGCGGCCCTGGCTGCTGACGTCCATGCCGGGGATCAGTTGCGCCAGGATATCTTTGATTTCCTTGCCGCCCTGGACTTGCTGCTCGATTTCCTGGCTTTCAATCACCCAGGTGGTTTGTGCCATCTCTGCCACGCTGCGGTGCGAGCGGCTGGCGGATACCACCATTTGATCTTCGCTTTTTTGTTCTTCTGCCCAGGCAACCGGCGCAAGCATCGCCAGCATGCAAGGGTTCAATACCCAAAGGTGTCTGCGTTTCATCGTTATTTTTCCAGTGTTCCCATGTTGGTGTGTAGTTAAAACTCGGTGTAATTGAGCATGACGTGTTCAGCGTGGGCCGGGGTGGCCGGTTGCTGACTGCGCCATTGGATCACAGCCGGGGTGGACGTTAAATCGAACTGGTCGCGTCCCAAAGCCCGGTTGAGAATACGTGCCGACCGCCATGCCATCAGGCTGAGCTGGGGTTCGGCGATGCCGTGGCTGTGCATGCCGGCGTTGACGGCAAACAGGCAGTTTTCCTGCGGGCCCTGCCACTCCAGGGTGAAGTCGGGGGCAACGCGGTACTGGTCATCTGCCGTGGTCAGCAGGCGCTCCGCCAGCGGGGCGAGAAACGCCGGGCGATCCTGCTGATAACCGGTGGCGAAGATCACCACATCGGTATCGAACGTTTCTTTGCCCTGATCGAGGTGGTGATGGGTCACCAACTGATAGCCGCCAGCCTGAGCGTGGATCGCCGCCAGCGAACGGCTTGGCAGCAGGTGCGCCCAGGGTTTTTCACGCAGCACTTCAAATTGGTGATACATCGCGCGGTAGATGGCCAGCAGCGAATCGCTGGTGATGCCGTCGGAGGTCATTTTCTGTTCGGTCAACATGCGTTGCTTGGCGCTGTCGTTCAGGCCATAAAAGCTGTCGACGTAGTCCGGCGTGAAGTACTCGTTGGCGAACGCCGCTTCATCCAGCGCATTGTAGTTATTGCGGCGCGAGATCCAGTTCAGCTGCGTCGGTTGGCCCCACTCGCCGCGGAAGATGTTCAGGAACAGATCGGCGCCGCTCTGGCCGCCGCCGACGATGGTGACGCGTTTGCCGGTCAGATCCGGATTGCGCAAGGTCATCTCGCTGGCGTGGAAGCAGCGGTCGTTTTGCTCGGTAACGCAGTCCGGCAGCTTGATGCGCTTGCCGATGCCCAGGCAGACATGGCGCGCCCGGTAGGTCGCGCGCTGGGTGGTGACGACAAACTGGCGCTGCCGGTCGTCAAAATCCACGCTCTGAATATCCTGGCTGAACTCGAGCGAACTCAGCCCGTTGGCGGCCCAGTCGAGGTAATCGGCGAACTCTTCGCGCGACACCGTACGCAGTTCGGTGGTCAGGAAACGGTAGAATTTCTTCCTTTTCACCAGGTAGTTAAGAAAGCTGTACGGGTTGGTGGGCGACACCGCGCTGACCAAATCTTTCAGGAAGCTGGTCTGCATATGGCAATCCGGCACCATCATGCCGGGGTGCCAGGAAAAGTGCGGTTTGCGCTCCAGGAATTTGCCGTTAAAGCCGGCAACTTCGCTGCCGAGCGCGGCGATGCTGAGGTTGAAGGGGCCGACGCCGATGCCGATGAAATCCAGAGGCTGATTCATTGGGCAAACTCCTTGGTGACCAAATAAAGAGGGTTATCCAGATCTTGCAGATAGTTTGGCAACATGCGGCTGCCGCCATCCTGCTCCGAATAGGTGAGTTTCACCGGGTTGAGCACCACGCGAATAATTTGTGGTTTGAATAAGTCAAAGAGGGCGAAGCGTTCTGCCATGTCTGGGTGCTGCGCCATATAGCGCTCCAGCACCTGCGCCAGCAGTTGATAGAAACGGGATTCACTGACCCCGCAGGCCTGCATCAGCGGCGAGATAAAACGCAGCACGGTGACGAAATGCCCGGTTTGCAAATCATGGATCAGATAGTCGGCGGACAGGCGCACGGTAACGTCCTTCACCACCTTCGGCAGCGAGGCCGCTTCCGGGAAGTCCTGATCCACCAGGCGCATATCGCCCTGGAAGTCTTTCAGCAGCACCCGTTGCGGCACATGGTCCTTCATCACCAGCGTGATGTTTTGGCCGTGGGCGATCAGGGCTACGCCGTAACGGCACATCAGGTGGTACATCGGCAGTACCACCCGGCTGAACATCTGTTGCAGCCAGGCTTCGGCGCTCAGGCCGGACCGGGCGATGTAGGCGCCGATCAGCGGCTGGCCGTGGTTATCGGTTTCCATCAGCGTCGCCATCAGAATGGCCTGCTCGCCGTCGCGCAGATAGCACGAAGGATTTTCGCGCCAAATCACCCCCAGCATTTCCTGGTAGCGATAGGGCGCTTTGGCCAGCGCCGCGTAGGTTTGGTGCATCATATAGCCTGCGGCCGGCTCACCGAGGATCTCGGCACCGCTGGCGCGCAGCGTACTGTCTTCGGCAAACACCTGCTGCAGCCAGCGAGAGGCTGCCGGCCCGGCGCTGATGTACTTGCCCGGAATGCCGCGGTAACACGAGGTGTTGTAAATGGTCAGCGGCAGCTTGATGTCGAACGCTGAGCGGCGGCTGACGTTGGTCAGGGTGCGCAATGATTGCTGCGCCAGATAGCTGTCGCCAAACTCGCCCAGCTCGACCAGCTCTCCTTCGGCCAGTTGCGGTAGGAAGTGCAACGCGATTTTTTGCTGCCACTGCCACGGGTGCAACGGCACCGGGATCCAGTCATCGTTCAGCTTCAGCTCACGCCAGAGGTGGTCAAAGCGCCGGCGTTCGGCGTAATCCATGGCGCTGTTGAGCAGGTTTTCCAGCGGGTAGTCATCGTCGGCACACCAGACAAAGCTGCCCCGTTTGGCCGCTACCCAGTGCAGCCGGAACTGGCCCTGATATTCGGGCGCATACTGCTGCAATGCGCTCAGACCCCAGCCGCGACGGCCTTTGTTGAAGATAAACTTGGGGTGACCGGCCAGCAGGCATTGCAGCGCGTCGGCGTCGAGCGCAATCAGATCCTGCGCGCTCATGCCGTGGCGGGCGGACAGCAATTGCATATCGCCGCGCAGCGTGGCGTACAGATCTTCCAGATGTTCGGCGATCTGCGCATCGTCCATCTTCAGCACCTGCGCCAACTGGCGCAGCGTTTGGTCGGCCGCCAGCGGCTGGCTATCGCAGGCCAGGCTGGCGGCGTCGATGTGTAACCAGCCCCAGATGCCGCGCTCGGCGCTGAAGGTATAGCGGGCGTCGCCCAGTGCGATGCGCCATTGGCCGTCATGTTGTTCGGCGTGCAGCGTGCGTTCGTATTCCAGCTCGGCCAGGATCTTGGCGATCATCTGGCGGTTAACCCGTTGCCAGTTGGCGTAATCAGCGGTGGTCATAAGCCGATCCCCCGGAAGAATTCATCGCGCTGATTCATGATCAGACGCGAACGCTTGTGCGGGAAATCGAACTCTTTCACGGTATGGTAACCGGCGGCCGGCAGGTGACGGAACAGACGCTGGTTATCGGCGCGTGGCTCGGCGACCACCCGCGTGGTGCGTGGTTCATCCAGATACAGGTAATGAGTCAGGCCGCGCAACCAGCTGCGGATATAGTGCGCGCCGCGGCGATCTTCTTCGCCGACCAGCATGTGCAGCCCGCGATCGAACGGCTGCCAGCGGTAGTGGCGGCCAATGCGGTCTTCCGGCGCCCAATAGACTTCGAAATAACCGAACGGGCGATCGTCGAAACACCCGAGCAACGGATAGCAGTAGCTGGAGTCCAGCTGGCGTTGCAGGTAGGCCGCCTGCGTTTCCAGCGGGCCGCTCATTTCCCAGAAGGCATGGACACGCGGCGAATTCATCCAACGGGTGAATTGCTCGGCATCGCGATCTACTTCCGGCAGCCGGAAACTCAGGGTCTGCTTAAGTTGCGGATCGTAGCGGCGATAGACCTCGCCATGGGGCCGCGTCGGGCGTTGCGGGTACCAGAGGCTGCGCTCGGCGTCATACTGCATCTGGGTGGAAGCGCGGTTGCGTTCAGCGCCCAGCCACAGCGGCAACTGATAAAACGTCTCGCGTGCCAGATAGTCGCCGCTTGCCAGTGCGAACAGCGCCTGCGCCTGCGGCTCTTCGCGCCATTGCGCATAGGGCAGCGTGATGCCGCTCAACTGCGGCGCGGCTATCAGCAACTGGTCCAGTGCCTGCACCAGCCAGCCTTGCGGCAGCGAACCGGGATAGTGCAGCACCGCGCTGCCGTCCAGGCCCAGCCCGAGTTGCAGCTCCTTTTCCAGCCGTTCGCAGCGAAAGCCGCTGCCGGCATGCATCAGTTTGGCGTGCGGCATCATTGGGCGGCTCCCTGGCGCAGCGGATTGACGAAATCAAAGTAAATCACCGCCGGATCGACGATGGTGTTTTCGTTGTGGTCGTGCAGGTAACAGAAGAAGTTGCCTTTGCAGTTCCAGTGGGTGCTGTCGAGCACGTAGTCCAGGCACAGGGTATTTTTGGCCGTGTCGCGCAGGCCGCTCAGCGCGTCGCGCACCCGAGCCATCAGGCTTTCTTCCGTGTCGAAACCGGCGGCAGCCAGCGCGGCGGTCACCGCCAGGCTTGAGTTCACCAGCAGGTAGTAAGGGAAGTAGCGCAGCAATTGCTGTTCGCTGAAGCGGTTTTCCGCATCGGCTTCGCCAATCTCTTCCAGCCATGGCGCGGCATCGCGGGTAAAGCCGCTGCCCTGGCAGTCGCGGTACAGCATGCCGATCGGCAGATCCTGCTGCATCTCCACCAGAATGTTTTGCTGGTGGGCCAGCAGCACCAGCCCGTAATCGGCTTCCGTACTGAACAGCGGTAGCAACACCTGTTGGCAGTAAGCGTCCAGCCAGGCATGGGCGGCTTGTTGCAGCGGCAGATGCAGGCGGGCGGCCAGACGGCGCACTGCTGCGGCCAGCAGGCTGTCACCGCCATCCGGTGCCGCCTGCGTGAGCGTTACCAGCACGTTGGTTTGGCTATGCGGCTGGTCGAACAACAGGTTATCGCGCAATGCCATCAGGCTTTCTTCCTGGACAGCGCCGTCCGCCGAGCGCAGGCCGGCCCAGCCGTCTTCCTGCATCACGCGGAAGGTCGGATAGCGCGCTTGCAGCTCTTGCCAGCGCGGCGTTTGCGCCAGCCGGGCCAGGCGGATACCGCGTTTTACTTCTTTAACCGACAGGGTGCGCACCGAGTTGGTCAGGCGCACGCTGAGGGAGAATTTGATCATGTCGCGGTTGCCCGCGCTGTACAGCGAGCGTGAGGAGCTGGTTGGCAGCCAGCGTGCGCCGGCTTCGCCCAGGTCGCTCAGCAATCCCTGCGCGGCGAGCTCCTGGCACCATGTCTGCGTCAGCAGATGGTCGGCCTGCCACGGATGCATCGGCAGCAGCCAGACGTCATCGGTAAAGTGCGCCAACAGCTGCGGCGCGCTTTCGGCGGCAAAGCGCTGCAGGCGTTGTTGCAGCGTCAGGTTCAGGCTGTCGCCGCACAGGTAGCGCTTATCGACGGCAAACCAGCGCAGCGGGAAGCTGGCGGCAAAATCCGGCAGATAGCGGCGCGCCTGCTGTTCATCGAAGGGCTCATGGGATTTCGGCGCCGGGTGGAAGGCGTGGCCGACCAGCAGAGCCTGCTCCGCCTGGGCAAAGTTCAGCGGCTTGTCGCGCAGTGAAGGCCAGTCCAGCCGGACATCAATGGCCTGGCGGGTATTATCATGACTTTCCAGCACTCGCTGGCGGAAACGCGCCACGACCTCATCGGACAGCTCACCTTTTATCGCCGGTTTCTCCAGCAGCAGGGTGACCAGTTGTTCCATGCTCAGCGCCACGCCGGCACCATCGTCCTGCCGATGCAGATGAGCAGGGAAAAGGTACTGGTGATGTTGTGTGGGCGAGGTATGGCGTAAGGCAATACGAATAGCCTGGGTAGATGAAAGCGGAATGTTGAGCTGCGGATACTGTTGGTGGCTGGCGGCAGGGATGATTTGCCAGTCCCGGGTTTCACGCATCAGTGCGTTGAGAAAACATTGGGCAGCCACGTCGGTCGCCGCGGTTTCAAACTGGAGAGTCATGATCCGATTTTCGCTGAGAATCAATTGAGAATGATTCTTATATCAATAATATTTATTGTTATCAATCGTCCTATGATACAATTTTTCAATGATTCTTTCATAACCATATAATTTCATTAACGGTAACCTTACTTTTGATGAGTATTTCACCTTCCGCTAAATCCCCTGAAGTTGGGAATACGTCTCCTTCAAACTGGCCATTGGCGCTGTGCGCCGGTCTGTTGGGCATCGGGCAAAACGGCCTGTTGGTGGCGTTGCCGGTGTTGGTCGGCATGACTCACTTGTCGCTTTCCGTCTGGGCCGGGTTATTGACGCTCGGTTCGATGCTGTTTCTGGTCGGCTCCCCCTGGTGGGGGCGGCAGTCTGAAATTCGCGGCTGCAAGTTTGTCGTGACGATGGCGCTTGCCGGTTATTTATTCAGCTTTGCTTTACTGGCATTGGCCGTTTGGGGGCTGGCGGCCGGCTGGCTTTCCCCGATGGCGGGGCTGGGCGGCCTGATCCTGGCGCGCGTTATCTATGGGCTGACGGTGTCCGGCATGGTGCCTGCCAGCCAAACCTGGGCATTGCAGCGTGCCGGCTACGAACAGCGCATGTCGGCGCTGGCGACCATCAGCTCCGGGCTGAGCTGCGGGCGGTTGCTTGGCCCGCTGTGTGCCGCGCTGGCGTTGTCCCTTCATCCGATGGCACCGCTGTGGCTGATGGCCGTTGCGCCATTCATCGCCTTGCTGGTGGTGAGCCGCCAGCATAACGATCCGCCCCTGCCGCCGGTGGCGCAACAGCAAAATCGCCTGCGTCTCACTATGGTGCCTTATCTGCTTTGCGCGCTGTTGCTGGCGGCATCGGTCAGCCTGATGCAACTTGGCCTGGCGCCGCATCTGACCCGTTTGTTCAACCACTCTGCCACGACCGTCAGCCATCATGTGGCCGTGTTGCTCAGCGTAGCGGCGGCTTGTACGTTGCTGGCGCAGTTCCTGGTGGTGCGTCCGCAGCGATTCAGCGCGCCGCAATTGCTGTTGATCGCGGCGGTATTGATGGTGGCGGGATTAGGCTTGATGTGCGCGCAACCGCTGGCGCTGTTCTATCTCGGTTGCGCGCTGGCTTCCTTTGGCGCGGCGATGGCGACGCCAGGCTATCAGTTGATGCTGAACGATAAATTATCTACCGGCAAAGGCGCCGGGGCTATCGCCACCAGCCATACGCTGGGCTACGGTCTGAGCGCGTTGATGGTGCCGGTGGTGGCAAGGTTTTATGGCGAGTCACAGCTGATTGCAGCGGCTCTGGCGATGGCCGTCCTACTGGGCGGTATCAGCGGCTGGCTATGGTGCCGGCAGCGTATTCAGCTACATTCTGCGGGAGAGTAACAGATATGTCCGGCGCATCAAGTTATCGAATTTTTGATATCACACTGAAAGCAAAAGAAAACGTATCGCCTTCCTTACTGCGCTGCGTTTTCGAAGGCCCGGATGTCCACCGCATGAAGCTGGAGGCGCCGGATCAGCGCATTAAACTGCTGTTTCCGGCCGATGCCGGCCAGATCCTGCGGCTGGAAAACAGCGACGACTGGTATCGCCACTATATGGCGATACCGAAAGAGCAACGCCCGATAATGCGTACCTACACGCTGCGAGCGCTGCGTACTGAACACAATCAGATGGACGTCGAGTTTGTGCTGCATGGCGTGAACGGCCCGGCTTCCGCCTGGGCGACTCATGCCAAGCCGGGGGATACCCTCCAGGCGGTGGCCCCCAATGCGGATTTTGACGGCGACAGCGGCGGTTACGAGTGGGCGCCGCCGGCGCATCTGCGGCAGGCGTTGTTGATTGCCGATGAAACGGCGGTGCCGGCGGCAATGGGCATTCTGGAACAACTGGCGCAGCAGGCCAACCCACCGCAAGTGCAGGCATTCTTTGAGGTGCCGTTGGCGAGCGATTGCCTGAATATGGATCGCTTCCCGTTCGCCGAGGTGTATTGGTTGCCGCGTGACGTCGGGCACCAGCAGATGCATGGCACGCTGCTGGTGGAATCGGTGCGCCAGCGGGTGACCATTCCTGAATCGGCGCGTGCGCAAGCCCAGTCGTTGACGGAAAACAGCCTGGGCGGCGAACTGCTTTGGGAGCGCGCGGAGGGCGCAAAGGGCTTCTATGCCTGGGTGGCGGCGGAGTCTTCTGCGGTGAAGGCGCTGCGTCGTTACCTGATCGGCGAGCGCGATCTGGACCGTTCCACCGTTAACTTTATGGCTTACTGGTGTTGAGTCGCGGTATCAATACCCGGTTTCACTTTGGTGGCGAATAGCCAAAATAACCGCGGTTACACCGTTAAACCGATACAGAACAAGATAACCGCTATTACCGAAATCGACAGGCCACTCCCTGAATTCAGGTGCCATATCTTTAGCGGGGCGGCCAGTATTGGGTTGGTGCGCTATTATTTTGATGCTGTTGCGAATAGCGGCGACAGCGCGCTTTGCCGAATTGAGATCCTTCTCGGCCAGAAATCGATAAAGACGTTGCACATCCAGCAGCGCCGCTGGCGTCCATATCAGTTGTGGCACCCGGGTATCTCCGTATCATCACCTTTTTCCAGATCGGCGAGCCAGCCGTCAGCCTCGTCCTGAGTCAGATGTTTACCATTGGCCTGATAGGTTTCCCATGCCTGCAATGCATCGTTGCGAACAGCCTCGCGTTTTTCTTCACGCTCGACATATTCACGAATAGCTTCACGCATAATCCAGTGTGCGCTGCGCTGCTGGGTGGCGGCAATGTGTTGCACCCGTTGCTTAAGCTCATCATCAATTTTTATCGACGTAGCAGTAGCCATAAGTAGCCTCAGTTAGTTAAAGGTAATACCTTTAACTACTATACGGCTCATGGCGCCAGGCTGTCCAATTTTTGCGCACAGTGACTTATTCTGCCATTAAACTCACGTGCGCGGCCACGATGCGCCAGCCGCAGGCCAGTTTGACCCAGGTTTGCATCTGGCGGCCGACGCGTTCGCTGCCCGGGCGACGAAACTCGGTGCTGGCAACCGCCATATCATCACCGTAAGTGGTAATGACGGTGTTCTCCAGCAGGCGATCCAACCCTTGCGACGGCCGTTGCTGACGGAAATCGCGGATCTGATCGATGCCGTACAGGTTTTCCGTCGCGCCGTAGCGAACGGTACGCCCATCGTGCCAGAACAGCTCATCCAACACGTCAATGTCATTGCCGATCAGCGCCTGTTCATAGCGATAAAACGCGGCGTTCACCTCAGCCAGCACCGCCGGCCGGTCGATATATTCACTTTTCATTCGTTAACCCTGTTTTGCCGGTAAGGAACAGTTCGCCACGCCGCGTTGCTCGAGCGCATAGGCGGCACGCAGCGCCAGATCTTCACGCCACGGCGGGGCGATAAGTTGCAGGCCGATGGGTAACCCCGAAGCGGTTTTCAGCGGCACCGTCACCACCGGCAGGCCGAGGAATGAAATCGGCTGCGTCAACATGCCCATGCTGGCGCGGATCGGCAGATCGGCACCGTTGATGCGCATCGTTTCCTGACCAAGGCCGGTAGCGCTGCACGGCGTTGCCGGGGCGATCAGAATATCCCAGTGTTCAAACAGCGGCAGCACTTGCTGTTGGAAATGGGCGCGGAAGCGCTGCGCCTGCACATACCAAGCCGCGGGCAGCATGGCGCCTGCCAACAGTCGCTCACGCGACAGCGGCTCAAAGCGTTCCGGCTGGCTGCGCAACTGCGGCAGATAGTGGTTTCCTCCTTCGGCGGCGCTGATGATAAACGCCGCCGAACGCGCCAGTTCAGCCTGCGGCAGCTCCACCTCGGCGCAGGCCTCCAGCGCCATCGCGACCTGTTGCACGGCGGTTTTGGCGTCGTCATTGCACCACTGCTGGAAATAGCCTGCGAGCACCGCACAACGCAGCCCCTGCTGGCCGCGTGGTAGCAGCGATTCGGTTTGGGTGATCGGTTTTTCCGCCTGAAAGCGGTCTTCGATATCGGTGCCCTGCATCACGTCGTACACCGCCGCCAGATCCCGCACCCGACGGGCGAAAGGCCCCACGTGATCCAGGCTGGCGACAAAGGGTTGGCTGCCGCTGCGCGACAGACGGCCGAAGGTCGGTTTCAGCCCGTAAATGCCGCACAGCGATGAGGGTACGCGGATCGAGCCGTTGGTGTCGCTGCCGAGCGAGAAGGTCACCAGCCCGGCGGCGACCGCGGCCGCCGAGCCGCCGGACGATCCGCCGGCAATGCGCGTGGTGTCGTGCGGATTGCGGGTTGCGCCGTAGTGGCTATTTTCGGTAGTAAAGCCGTAGGCGTAAGCATCCATGTTCAGCATGCCGGAGAGCAGCGCGCCTTGTGTCGCCAGTTTGCCCACGGCCCAGGCGTCTTGTTTGGCGGGCGCGCGGTCGCTGAACAGGCTGGCGCCGGCCAAGGTGGTTTCGCCGGTGACGTCGAACAGGTTTTTCACCGCGTAGGGGATGGCCGCCAGGCTCGGCAACGTTTGCCCCTTGGCGCGGAGGCGATCGAGGTGATCGGCTTCACTCAGCATCCGCTCGCGGGTGATGTGGGTATAGGCGTTCAGTGAAGGGTTGAGCGTGTCGATATTCTCCAGCGTTTGCTGGGCTATTTCGCGGGCGGAAATCGCCCCCTGTTTAAGGGCGGCGCGGATCTCGGCGATCGATAGTGTGCTTAACGGATTCATGCGCGATACACCCCGGCAATCTCCAGGCGTTGATCGAGCGGGAAGGCCATCAGCGGTTCCGCCATCGCGGCGATGCGGTTGAACTGAGTCAGCAGTTCCTGGCGGCGCGCGTCATCCATTTCCAGGGCCAATATCGCCTCCATCTGGCTGATATAGGCCGCCCAGTCGGTGGCAGGCAGGTTGTTCATAGGTGTCCCCTGTGTAATGTATGGCTAAAAGCCGGCGGCGCTGCCGTTGCTGCGCGGGTCAAAAGCGCCTTCCAGCATGCCGTTGGTATGACGAACGATGGCGCCGGCGTGGCCGACCGCCTCGCTGAAATCGGGCAGCAATTCCACCTCATGGCCGCGTCGGCGCAGATACTCCACGGTTTCGGTACTGAAACGGCCCTCCAGCTTCAGGGAGTCCGAGCTTTCGCCCCAGGTGCGGCCGAGCAGCCAGCGCGGCGCGCTGATGGCCTGTTGCAGCGGCAACCCTTGCACCACGTGGCGGACAAATACCGCAGCCTGGGTTTGCGGCTGGCCGTCACCGCCCATTGATCCATAGACCAGAGTACGCCCGTCATACAGGCGTGCGGCGGCCGGGTTAAGGGTGTGGAAGGGTTGTTTGCCTGGCGCCAGCGCCAGCAGGTGGGCGGCATCCAGGCTGAATGACGCGCCGCGGTTTTGCCACAGCACGCCGCTGTGCGGCAGGACGACGCCGCTGCCGAATTCGTGATAAATGCTCTGAATAAAGGACACCGCCAGACCGCCGCTGTCCATCACCCCCATCCAAACGGTGTCGCCCGGGCCTTTGCCTTTCCCCCAGGCGGCGGCCTGGTGGGGATCGATGCGTTTGGCCAACGCATCCAAATGCTCGGCTTCCAGCAGCGCCTGCGGATCCTGCGTCATATGGCGGGGATCGGTGATGAATTGATCGCGCAGGCCGAAAGCCAACTTGGTGGCCTCCACAATGCCGTGCACCACGGCGCCTTCACTTTGGCCGGCGAGCGGCAGCCGATCGGTCAGCCCGAGGATAGCCAGCGACACCAGCCCCTGAGTGGGCGGCGTCAGGTTGAAGACTTCGCCTTTCTGATGCAACAGCCGCAGCGGCGTGCGGCGGCGCGGCCGGTAATCTGCCAGATCCTGTGCGGTGAGCGGCATGCCCAGTTGGGCCATATCCGCTGCCATGCTGTGCGCCAGCGCACCGCGATAGAAGCTGTCCAATCCGTCTTCGGCCAACGCGATCAGGGTATCCGCCAGTTGCGGCTGGCAGAAACGCTGGCCGGCATGAGGGATCTGCCCGTGCGGCAGGTAAGTGCGGGCAAAGTGTTCCAGATCCGCCAGCTCATGATACTTGCTGCGGGTGGCGGCTTCCTGCGAGGCGGTGACCGGAATGCCGTCCGCCGCATAGCGAATGGCGTCGGCCAACAGGCGCGGTAGCGGCAGCTGTTCGCCGCCCAATTCGGCGGAGTAATCCAGCGCGGCCTGCCAGCCGCCGACGGTGCCGGCGACGGTCAGCGCCGCCTTCGGCCCACGGTGCGGAATGTGGCTTTCGCCGGCGTAGAAATCCATCGTAGCCAGGGAGCCTGCTGCACCGCTGGCGTCAATCGCGACCGGATCGCCCTGTGGCGGAACGATCAGCCAGAAACCGTCGCCGCCCAGGCCGTTCATGTGCGGGTAAACCACCGCGATAGTGGCGGCTGCGGCGACCATCGCCTCAATGGCGTTACCGCCTTCGCGCAGAACCGCCAGCGCGCTTTCGCTGGCGAGGTGATGCGGCGTGACCGCCATACCCAATGGCGCGGTGTTGCTGTTAATCATTTCTTGGCCCTTTTTTGAGGTCAGCATCTGATGCAATACAAGCAAGAGGCGTTCCATATTTTTTCGGGGGACAATAATTGCTTGCCAGCAGGTGGATTGACCGTGCTATGTTCCGCTGAAACGAACGTTACATCCCCGTCATATTTCACGCTGCATCGGCGTTGGTTTCCCTCGCTCCCCCAGTCGCTTAGAGGGCTAGGCTTCTGGGGATTCGTTCGGTTGCCGCCTGGCTGCACGTTGAAATCTATTGGGAAAAGCAGGAGTAGCAATGAAGCAGATTGATGAACGCCTGCGCAGTGAATACCCGCAGTTGACGCCGCAGGAACAGCGGGTGGCCGATTTTATCTTCGATCATTTCGATGATCTGATCAGCTACAACAGCGCAGAATTGGCGCGCCTGAGCGGTGTTTCCAAAGCCACCGTCAGCCGTCTGTTCAAGCGGCTGGGTTACCCAAGCTACCGCGAAATGCGCGACGAACTGCGCACCCTGCGCCAGAGCGGCATGCCGTTGACCGACAACCGCGATGCAGTGCAGGGCAACACCCTGCTGGCGCGCCACTACAAGCAGGAAATGGCCAATCTCACGCACTGGGTGAACCATATCGATGCAAACCAGTTCAACGCGGTGATCGCCGCGCTGGTCCAGGCGCGGCGGGTGGTGCTGATGGGGTTTCGCAACAGCTATCCGGTGGCGATGCACCTGCGGCAGCAACTGATGCAGGTGCGTGAAAATGTGTTGCTGGTGCCGCAGCCTGGGCAGACGCTGGCCGAAGAACTGGTCGATCTGAGTACGCAGGATGTGGCGGTGGTGGTGGCGTTTCGCCGTCGACCGCGCCAGTTGCGGGCGTTGCTAACGCAATTGCAGGTCCAGCAGGTGCCGACGCTGCTGGTGTGCGAACCGCAGGCGCAGGCGCTGATCCCGCTGGCGAACTGGCATCTGGCGGCGCCGCTCGACAGCGTTTCTGCCTTTGACAGCTACTCTGCCGCCATGAGCCTGGCTAACCTGCTCAGTAACGCTTTGCTGCACGAGACGTTGGCGCAAGGGCGGCAGCGCATTCATCAAATCGCCGACCTGTATAACGATTTGGACGAGCTGGAACAGCGCTGATCTCGGCGCTATTTTGGTGCTGTTGCACTTTGATGGTGCGTATTTTTCCCCACATTATGCCTTTCCTCCGCCGCTGCAGCGGCAGGGGAAATCCCCTCCTGATCCCTTAAGTTACGGGCAATAAAGCAGAACGTTCCCCGCATGGCTGGTTGGCACATTAGTTGCAAAGTGATAATCAAAGAATCTTTTGTTTCATCATTTCACCATCGGGGATACTCTATGAACTTCAAGAAAATCGGGATAGCGACATTGGGTGCGGTTTTGCTGATGGCGCAGGCCGCCTCGGCAATGGCGGATCAATTACAGGAAATCCAGCAGCGCGGCGTGCTGCGGGTGGCGGTGCCGCAGGACTTCCCGCCGTTTGGCTCCGTGGGCACCGATCTGCAGCCGCAGGGTTATGACATCGACATGGCGCATTATCTGGCCGACAAGATGAAACTTAAGTTGCAGTTGGTGCCGGTCACCAGCGCCAACCGCGTGCCTTATCTGCAAACCAACAAGGTCGATCTGGTGATCTCCAGCCTGGGCAAAAACCCGGAACGCGAGAAGACCATTGCGTTTAGCCGCGCCTATGCGCCGTTCTTCCTCGGGGTCTTCGGGCCGAAAGAGGCGGTACTGGGCGATGCCGCGCAGCTGGACGGCAAAACCGTCGGCGTGACGCGCGGCGCGGTCGAAGACATGGTGCTGAGCGATACCGCGCCGAAGGGCGCGCAAATCAAGCGCTATGAGGATAACAACACCACGCTGTCGGCCTACCTGTCCGGCCAGGTGCAGTACATCGCCACCGGCAACCTGGTGGTGAGCGCCATCGCGCGGCAGAACCCGACCAAAGCGCCGGTCGCCAAGTTTATGCTGAAAGACTCGCCGTGCTTCGTCGGCCTGCGCCTGGGAGAACCGGCGTTGAAAGCGAAAGTGGATGAGCTGATTGAACAGGCACTGAAGGACAACACCCTGAACGGCCTGTCGGAAAAATGGCTGAAAGCGCCGCTGCCTGCCAACCTTGGTGCATAACGGGAGCGCCTGATGACCTATCAGCTGAATTTTCCCGCTCTGTGGCCTTATATGCCCGAACTGCTGGCCGGTCTGCTGACCACCATCGAGTTGACGGCGTTGGCCACCCTGATGGGCGTTGCGCTGGGGATCTGCGGCGCGGCGATCCGCAGCGGCAAGGCTAATCTGCTTAGCCATATTTGGGGCATTTACGTCGAGGTAGTGCGCAATACGCCGTTTGTGGTGCAGCTGTTCTTCATCGTGTTCGGCCTGCCGAGCCTGGGCTGGAAACTGACCGCCGGGCAGGCGGCGCTGTTGGCGATGGTGATCAACCTGGGCGCCTACAGCACTGAAATCATTCGCGCCGGCATTCAGGTGACGCCGAAAGGCCAGTGGGAAGCCGGGCGAGTGCTGGGGTTCAGCCGCAGCCAGACGTTTCTGCGCATTGTGCTGCCGCCGTCGTTGCAGCGGATTTATCCGGCGCTGGTCAGCCAGTGCATTATCGTCATGCTGGGGTCATCGGTGGTATCGCAAGTGTCGTTCGAAGAGTTGACCTTCGCCGCCAACCTGATCCAGTCGCGCACTTTCCTCAGTTTTGAGGTGTATCTGGTGACGACGCTGTTTTATCTGCTGTTATCGGTATTGATGCGCCAGCTGTTGCTGGCCGCCGGACGGCGCTTTTTGGGGAGCCGGGGCTGATGCTGACTTTTACCGACTGGGACATTGTGCGCAACCTGCTGCTGGCGGCGCGCTGGACGTTGCTGCTGTCGCTGACGGCGTTCTTCGGCGGCACCCTGGTGACGTTGCCGCTGTTGTTGCTGCGCCTGAGCAAGCGCAAGTGGGCGATGCGTTTTGTCCGCTTTTATTCCGAGCTGTTTCAGGGCACGCCGCTGCTGATGCAGCTGTTCCTGGCGTTCTTCGGCCTGGCGCTGTTCGGCATCGACGTCAGCCCCTGGACCGCCGCCGCGCTGGCGCTGACACTGTTCACCAGCGCTTTTCTGGTGGATATCTGGTCCGGCAGCATCGCCGCCCTGCCGAAAGGGCAGTGGGAAGCGTCGCGTTGCCTGGGGCTGAGTTTTGGCCAGACCCTGATGCGGGTGATTGTGCCGCAGGCGGTGCGTATCGCCATCGCGCCCACCGTCGGGTTTTCGGTGCAGGTGATCAAGGGCACCGCGCTGGCGTCGATCATCGGTTTTATCGAGCTGACCAAGGCCGGCACCATGCTGAACAACGTCACTTATCAGCCGTTTAAAGTGTTTGGCCTGGTCGCGCTGGGCTATTTCCTGATGTGTTACCCGCTGTCGCGTTACAGCCATTATCTGGAGAAGAAATTCCATGCCGCTCATCACAATTAATCAGGTTCAGAAATATTACGGCCAGAACCATGTGCTGAAGGGCGTGGATCTGGATATCGACATGGGGCAGGTGATTTCGATTATCGGCCGCAGCGGTTCCGGCAAGAGCACGCTGTTGCGCTGTATCAATGGCCTGGAAGGGTATCAGGAAGGCAGCATCAAATTGGGCGGCATGACCATTACCGATCGCGATTCGCAGGCGCGTGAGATCAGCCGCTCCATCGGCATGGTATTTCAGAATTTTAATTTGTTTCCGCACATGACCGCGCTGGAGAACGTGATGCTGGCGCCGCGCCGGGTACTGAAAAAAAGCCCCGCCGAATGCCGCGAACTGGCGGAAGAGATGTTGAATAAGGTCGGGCTGGGCGAGCGGATGCACTATTCACCGGCTAACCTTTCCGGCGGCCAGCAGCAGCGCGTGGCGATTGCCCGGGCGCTGGCGATGAACCCGAAGGTGCTGCTGTGCGACGAAATTACCTCGGCGCTGGATCCTGAACTGGTGGGCGAGGTGCTGAAAGTGCTGGAGCAACTGGCCAAAGAAGGCATGACACTGATTCTGGTAACCCATGAAATGAATTTTGCCCGCGAGGTCGGCGACCGGGTGGTGTTTATGCACCAGGGCAAGGTTTGGGAGCAGGGCGACAGCCGCACGCTGTTCGCCAATCCGCAAACGCAGGAATTAAAACAGTTTATCGCTTCGGTCCGTGGGCTGACAGAGGCTTGACCGGGACGAATTAAATAATAACTTATTAAGTTGGTAAGGAATGAGCATGCTAGATATCACCCAGTTCGATCAGATTAATCCGCCGGCTCGCCTGTTGATGGGGCCGGGGCCGATCAACGCCGATCCGCGCGTGCTGCGCGCCATGTCGAGCCAACTGATCGGCCAGTACGATCCGGCGATGACCGGCTACATGAACCAGGTTATGGAGTTGTACCGCGCGCTGTTCCGCACCGAAAACCGCTGGACCATGCTGGTGGACGGCACCTCGCGTTCCGGTATTGAAGCCATGCTGATCTCCTCGATTCGCCCCGGCGACAAGGTGTTGGTGCCGGTGTTTGGCCGTTTCGGCCATCTGCTGTGCGAAATAGCCCGTCGCTGCCGTGCCGAGGTGCACACTATCGAGGTGCCCTGGGGCGAGGTGTTCAGCGCCGATCAGATTGAAGACGCGATCAAGAAGGTACGCCCGCGCCTGCTGTTGACGGTACAGGGCGATACGTCCACCACCATGTTGCAGCCGCTGGACGAATTGGGTGACATCTGCCGCCGCCACGGCGTGCTGTTCTACACCGACGCCACCGCCTCCTTCGCCGGCAACCCGCTGGAAACCGACGCCTGGGGGCTGGACGCGGTATCCGCCGGCCTGCAGAAATGCCTGGGCGGCCCGTCCGGCAGTTCGCCCGTCACCCTCAGCCCGCAGTTTGAAGAGATCGTCCGCCGCCGTAAATGCGTGGAGCAGGGCATTCGCACGTCTGACCATGCCGACGGCGACGACGAGATGATCTACTCCAACTATTTCGATCTCGGCATGATCATGGATTACTGGGGCCCGGAACGCCTGAATCACCATACCGAAGCCACCAGCATGCTGTTCGCCGCGCGCGAGTGCGCCCGGGTGATCCTGGAAGAAGGGCTGGAAAATACCATCGCCCGCCACAAACTGAACGGCGCGGCGATGCTGGCCGGCATTCAGGGTATGGGGCTGGAGGTGTTCGGCGATCTCGATAACCGCATGAACAACGTGCTGGGGGTGGTGATCCCGCAGCAGGTTCACGGCGAGCAGGTGCGTCAGATGATGCTGAATGATTTCGCCATCGAGATCGGCACCTCGTTCGGCCCGCTGCAGGGCAAAATCTGGCGTATCGGCACCATGGGTTACAACGCACGCAAAGACTGCGTGTTGCAGACCCTGACCGCGCTGGAGGCGGTGCTGAACCGGCTGGGCTTCGCCAGCACGCAGGGCGAAGCCTTGCAGGCGGCCTGGAATACCTACGACGCCGGGATCCGCTGATGGCGGCGCTGTTAACCGCCCAGGAGGCGGAACAGGCGGCGGCCCGCGTTATGGCGCGCTGCGATGCGCTGGCGGCGATCAGCGCCACGCCGGGCCAACTGACGCGGGTCTATCTGTCGCCGGAACATCGGCGCGCCAACCAACGGGTGGGCGACTGGATGCGTACCCTTGGCATGACAGTGCATCAGGACAGCGTCGGCAATATCTGCGGCCGTTACGAAGGCCAAACGCCAGGCGCACCGGCGCTGCTGCTCGGTTCGCATCTTGATACGGTGCGCAATGCCGGCCGCTACGACGGCATGCTTGGCGTACTGACCGCCCTGGAAGTGGTGGCGCATCTGCATAGGCAGCAGCGGCGTTTGCCGGTGGCGGTGGAAGTGATTGGCTTCGCCGATGAAGAGGGCACCCGCTTTGGCGTTGCCTTGTTGGGCAGCCGGGGGATTACCGGGCAGTGGCCTGCCGAGTGGCTGGAACGGACCGATGCAGAAGGGATCAGCATGGCGCAGGCGCTGCGCGAGTTTGGGCTGGATCCGGCGGCGGTGGGTGAGGCCAAGCGTGCACAACGTGATATCTGCGGTTATCTGGAGTTGCATATTGAGCAGGGGCCTTGCCTGGAAGCGGCCGATTTGGCGCTGGGAGTGGTGACGGCAATCAACGGCGCTCGCCGGCTCAACTGCACCTTTACCGGCGAGGCGGGCCATGCGGGCACCGTGCCGATGGGGCAACGCAAAGACGCGCTGGCTGCGGCGGCGGAATGGATGGTGGCAGTCGAGACGATCACTTCGGCCGGCGATCCACATCTGGTGGCCACCGTAGGCCGAATCGAAAGCCTGCCGGGAGCGGTCAACGTCATCCCCGGCGAGGTAACATTGTCGCTCGACGTGCGCGGCCCGGAGGATGGCCCATTGGCGGCGTTGCTGGCGCAACTGCTGGCACAGGCCGAGGCGATCTGCGCGCGCCGGGGGCTGAGTTTTGCCAGCGAAGAGTTTTACCGCATAAATGCAACAGCCTGTGATGCAAATTTGCAACGGCGCTGGCAGGACG
Source organism: Serratia plymuthica (assembly GCF_018336935.1). Taxonomy (NCBI): domain Bacteria; kingdom Pseudomonadati; phylum Pseudomonadota; class Gammaproteobacteria; order Enterobacterales; family Yersiniaceae; genus Serratia; species Serratia plymuthica. The sequence continues at coordinate 708,118 of NZ_CP068771.1, forward strand.
GCGTAATGCAGGTTCAGGGCCGCAGTATGGCGCTGCCGAGCGGCGCCGGGCACGATGCGATAGCCGTGGCGGCCTGCTGGCCGGTGGGGATGTTGTTTGTGCGCTGCGATCGCGGTATCAGCCATCATCCGGCAGAGGCCGTCACTCACGCCGATGTGGCGTTGGCGATTCAGGCCTACTGTCAGACGGTTGTCAGTTGGGAGGAAGCCTGATGGATTTGCACGCGTTTAACCGGCTGTCGCCGCCGGAAGCCGAGCGGTTGCTGCGCCCCTGCGTGGATATTCCGTCCTGGATCGCGGCGGTGATTGCCGCCCGGCCGTTCGCCGGCCTTGATGCCGCACTGGCGTTTGCCCGGCAGGCGTCACAGCGCTGGCAGGCGGAGGACGTCAATCGGGCGCTGGCGCAGCACCCACGCATCGGCGAACGTGCCGGCGGGCCAGGCCGCGAGGCGCAGTTTTCCCGGCGTGAACAGGCGGCGGTCAATACGGAGGACGCCGCGCTGACCGAGGCGCTGCTGGCAGGCAATCGGCGTTATGAAGCGCGATTTGATCAGGTGTTTCTGATCCGCGCCGCCGGCCGCGATGGCCAGGCTATATTGCGTGAGCTGGAGCGTCGGTTGAACAACAATGCGGAGCAGGAACAGCGGGAAACCGCCGAACAGCTGCGTGAAATCGTGATGCTGCGTTTTAAGGAGTTACTGAGCGATGAGTAATATCAGCACCCACATTCTGGACACTTCACTGGGTAAACCTGCGGCAGACGTACGGGTGTGGCTGGAGAGAGAGCACGACGGGCAGTGGCGGATGCAGGCCGAAAGCCATACCGATGCCGATGGCCGCGCGCGCGACCTGACGCCGGATGGCCTCACCGCCGGGCATTACCGCCTGTATGCCGATCTCGGCGGCTATTTTGCCGCAGGCCGGCGCGACACGCTGTACGCCACGGCGATTATCGATTTTGTCGTCGGCGATGCGGCGCAGCATTACCATTTACCGTTGTTAATCAGCCCCTATTCGTACTCGACCTACCGCGGCAGTTGATCTGATCCACTGACGTACCTGCGGGCGCGGCGTACCGCGCTCCCGGATTCAATCACCCAGTAAACGGGGGAAATATGGCTCTGTCTCAGGATAAGGGTGCGGCTTCGTGCTGCCCGGAAGATGAAAAACTGCCGCTGGGAAAAACCTTTGCTTTCGGCCTGCAGCATATTTTAACCATGTACGGTGGAATTATTGCGCCGCCCTTGATCATAGGTTCGGCTGCGGGTTTAGGCGCGCCGCAGATTGGCATGCTGGTGACGGCGGCGCTGTTTGTCAGTGGGTTGGCGACGTTGCTGCAAACCCTCGGCCTGCCCGGCCTGGGTTCACGCCTGCCGCTGGTGCAGGGCGTTTCCTTCGCCGGGGTGGCGACCATGGTGACCATCGTGACCGGGGATGGCGGGCTGCCTGCGGTATTTGGTGCGGTGATCGCCGCCTCGCTGGCGGGGCTGTTGATCGCACCGTTTTTCTCGCAAATTATCCGCTTCTTCCCGCCGGTGGTGACCGGCACCGTGGTGACGGTGATAGGTCTGTCGTTGATGCCGGTGGCGGTGCGCTGGGCAATGGGCGGCAACGCCAAGGCGGCGGATTGGGGGGCGACCGGGAATATTGGCCTGGCTGCTTTCACGCTGGCGGTCATTTTGTTGCTCAATAAGATCGGTTCCCCGGCGTTGAAGCGGTTGTCGGTACTGCTGGCGATGGCCGTAGGCTGCGTAGCGGCGGCGCTGGCGGGGAAAGTGAGCTTTGCCGCCGTGGGCAACGGGCCGTGGTTGGCCTTCCCCGAACCTTTCGCCTACGGTTGGCCAACCTTCGAGCTGAGCGCGATCCTGTCCATGCTGTTGATCGTACTGGTGCTGTTGACGGAAACCACCGCCGGGCTGATGGCGGTGGGGGAAATCGTGGGTTCGCCGGTCAATTCGCACCGTATCGCCAAGGGGCTGCGTGCCGATATGCTCTCCAGCGCGCTGTCGCCGGTATTTAACTCATTCCCGCAAAGCTCGTTTGCCCAGAATATCGGCCTGGTGGCAATCACCGGCGTGAAAAGCCGTTTTGTGGTCAGTGCCGGGGGCGCCATTTTGGTGCTGCTGGGCGTGTTGCCGGTTCTCGGGCGGTTGGTGGCCTGCATTCCGCCGCCGGTATTGGGCGGCGCCGGCGTGGTGCTGTTCGGTACGGTGGCGGCCAGCGGCATTCGCACTCTGGCGAAGGTGGAGTATAAGGACAACATGAATCTGGTGGTGGTGGCGACGGCGATTGCCTTCGGCATGATCCCGATTGTGATGCCGACTTTTTACGATCAGTTCCCGAATTGGGTGCGTACCTTGCTGCATTCAGGTATCAGCGCGTCGTGTCTGGCGGCGCTGTTGCTGAATCTGTTGTTCAACCGGATCGATGCGGCAGAGAAAAATGCGACGGAGGAACAGCTTTCCTGAGGAGAGCGGGCGCAGCGGACTGCGCCCGGAAGGATCAATCGTGCCGCAGGAAGCTGTCGGCATCGCGCCAGGCCGGGAAAGCGCTGCGGTAGCTCTGCAGGTTTTCCAGCGACAGTTCGGCGTCCAGCCGTGCGGCGGCGCCCGGTTCCGCCTGCGCCAGCGTTTCCCCCTGCGGGCTGAGGATCAGGCTGTCGCCGCTGTAGTTCAGCCCGTTGCCGTCTTCGCCGACGCGGTTGCAGCCGGCCACGTAGACCTGATTCTCAATGGCGCGTGCGGCCAGCAGCGTTTGCCAGTGTTTGCTGCGCGGCGCCGGCCAGTTGGCGACGTACAGCGCCAGATCGTAATCCTGCTGATAGCGGGACCACACCGGGAAGCGCAGGTCGTAACAGATCTGCGGCAGAATGCGCCAGCCGCGCCATTCGAAAATCTCGCGTTTTTTACCGGCGCGGTAATGCAGGTGCTCGCCGGCCATGCGGAACAGGTGGCGCTTATCGTACGCATGCACCCGGCCGTGAGGTTCGACCAACAGGAAACGGTTGACTGCGCCCTCGGCGGTTTTCAACGCCACGCTGCCACCGACCAGGGCGTTGTTTTTGCTGGCCCAACCGTGCAGCCAGGCGATGACCTGCTGCTCCGGCAGCGCGCTTTCCCCGGCGTCCATCGCGAAGCCGGTGGTGAACATTTCCGGCAGCACGATCAGATCACGGCCGGTCAGCGGTGCCAGCAGCTCGTCGAAATGGCGCAGGTTGGCTTCGCCGTCGCGCCAGACCAGCGGTTGCTGCAACAGGGTAATTTTTAAAGTCGACATAACCGCTCCGCAGCCGCATCCAGCGTGGCGTCCTGTTTAGCGAAGCACAGCCGGATCAATTTATGAGGGAAAGGGTCGGCACAGAAGACCGACAGCGGAATTGCCGCCACGCCCACGTGCTCGGTTAACCAATGACAGAAAGCGACGTCGTCCAAATCTGAGACCGCGCTGTAATCCGCCAGCAAGAAGTATGTACCTTCACAGGGTAAAATTTCCAGTCGGCTGTTTGACAACGCCTGCACAAAGCGATCGCGCTTGGCGCGGTAAAACGCCGACAACTGCTGCCAATGCTCCGGCTCGCTGCGCAGCATATCCGCCAGCGCCAGCTGTGCCGGGGTGTTGACCGAGAAAGTCAGGTATTGATGCACTTTGCGTACTTCGGCGCTCAGCGCGGCGGGGGCCACGCAGTAACCCACTTTCCAACCGGTCATATGGAAGGTTTTGCCGAAAGAAGACACCGCGATGGCACGTTGCCGCAGCTGCGGATGGGCCAGCACGCTGGCGTGGCCCCCCTGGGCAAAGCAAATATGCTCATACACTTCGTCGCTCAGCACATAGATTTCGTGATCGCTAATCGCGTGCCACAGTTGTTGCATATCTTCCGCCTGCCAGGTGGTGGCGGACGGGTTGTGCGGCGTATTGAGGATCACCAGACGGGTGCGTGGCGAAAGCAATTCGGCAAACTGCTGCCAGTCTACGCCGAATGCCGGCGGCTGTAGCGCAATGCGTTTCAATATGCCGCCGGACAGCGTGACCGCCGGCGCATAGCTGTCGTAGCTCGGGTCGAAACAAATCACTTCATCGCCGGGGCGCACCAAGGCGCTGATGGCGGCGAACAGCGCTTCAGTGGCGCCGGCCGTCACCGTGACTTCGCCGGCGGCGTCCGGCAGCCAGCCGTACAGCCCGGCGGTTTTCTCGGCGATGGCTTCGCGCAATGGCGCGACACCGGTCATGGGGGCATATTGGTTGGCACCCTGGTTGACGTGCCAGGCCAGGCGTTCCTTCAGATAATCCGGGCCATCGAAATCGGGGAAGCCTTGCGACAGGTTGATCGCCTGATGCTGCGCCGCCAGCGCACTCATCTGCGTGAAAATGGTGGTGCCCAGAGCGGGCAATTTACTGTCGGGAATCAATGCTGACGTGCTCATAGCGGGCTAATACTCCTGGCGCTTAGGTTGCCGTCAATATAACACGATGTTAGTATTTGGCAATCAAGACGCTTAGATGGCTAAATGAAGAAAAAATCTAACGATATAAGCAAATCATTCTAAGCTCCTTATGCCGATAACCTTAGAAACCGGGAAACGATAATGACGGAAAATCCGCAACTTACAGCGCTATTGGCTGCCTGCCACTGGATTGGCGACAAGGGCTGGTGCCCGGCGACCGGCGGCAATATGTCGCTGCGTTTCGACGACCAACGTTGCCTGGTGACCGAATCCGGCAAGGATAAAGGCAGCCTGACCGAAGCGGACTTCCTGCTGGTGGAAACGGCGACCAATCATGTGCCGAGCGGCCGCACGCCTTCGGCGGAAACCGGCCTGCATACCCTGATTTACCGGCTGTACCCGCAGATTGGCGCGGTGTTGCATACGCATTCGGTGAATGCGACCGTACTGTCGCGCGTTGAACGCAGCGATGGGCTGGTGTTGCAGGGCTATGAAATGCAAAAATCGCTCGGTGGCCAGAGCAGCCATCTGGACAGCGTGATTATTCCCATTTTCGATAACGATCAGGATATTCCACGGCTTGCGGCGCGCGTGGCGGCTTATGCCGAAGTGACGCCGCTGCAGTACGGCTTTCTGGTTCGTGGACACGGCCTGTATTGCTGGGGCCGCCAGGTGGCGGAAGCCCGTCGTCACCTTGAAGGGCTGGAATTCCTGTTCCAGTGCGAACTGCAACGCCGCTTACTGGAGGCTAAATGATCCGCGCCATCGTCACCGATATTGAAGGCACCACCAGCGATATTCGCTTCGTGCACCAGGTGCTGTTTCCCTATGCGCGTGAGCGGCTGGCTGAGTTTCTTCGCCAGCACGCCGCCGATGCCGAAGTGGCCGCACCGCTGGCCGCGCTGCGGCAGGAGATTGACCAACCGCAGGCAGACATTGAGCAGTTGATTGCCGCGCTGTACGGTTTTATGGATGAAGATCGCAAATCCACCGCGCTGAAGGCGCTGCAGGGCATCATCTGGCGCAGCGGCTACCAAAACGGTGATTTTCGCGGTCATCTGTACCCGGAAGTGGCCGAACAACTGGCTGCCTGGCAGCAGCAAGGGCTGAAACTGTACGTCTACTCTTCCGGCTCGGTGGAGGCGCAAAAGCTGCTGTTCGGCTACAGCGACGCGGGGGATTTGCAACCGCTGTTCAGCGGCTATTTCGACACCCATGTCGGCGCCAAGCGCGAAACCGCCTCGTACCGAAATATCGCCGCTGAAATCGGCATTGCGCCCGACGCGCTGTTGTTCCTTTCCGACATTCATCAAGAGTTGGACGCCGCACGTGACGCAGGCTGGCGTACTTGCCAGTTGATCCGCGACGACGCCGACGCGCAGAGCCGGCATCCGCAGGTTAACCGTTTTGATCAGATCGATTTAGGGGAGTTTGCCGCATGAGTGGATTGACCATTTTCAGCGATAAAGAGCCGCAGCAGCCGTTATGGCAGAGCCAGGATGCCGAGGCGATTCAACGGCAACTGACGCAGATTGGCGTGCGCTTCGAGCGCTGGCAGGCGGATCGCGAACTGGGTGAAAACCCGGAGCCGGCGGCGGTGATTGCCGCCTATCAGCACGAGATTGATCGGCTGGTGGCGGAGAAGGGGTATCAGAGCTGGGACGTGATCAGCATGCGTCCGGACAATGCGCAGCGCGAAGCCTTGCGCAGCAAATTTCTTTCCGAACATACGCACGGCGAAGACGAGGTGCGTTTCTTTGTGGCCGGCGCAGGGCTGTTCTGCCTGCATCTGGATGGCAAGATCTTCCAGATCCTGTGTGAGAAGAACGATCTGATCTCGGTGCCGGCCAATACCCGTCACTGGTTCGATATGGGATCGGCGCCCAACTTTACCGCGATCCGCGTCTTCGATAATCCGGAAGGTTGGGTCGCGCATTTCACCGGCGACAGGATCGCTGACGCCTACCCGCGTCTCGACTGATTAACCCTGGGCGGGTGTTACCCCAACGCTCGCTGAAAAATCCCCTCTTTAACCTGTTGCGGCGTAATCACGCCGCTGTCGAACACCCAACCGCTAATCAGCGCCGCAGGCGTCACGTCAAACGCCGGGTTATAGACCGGGGCATCGGCAGGCGCCCACTGGCATGATCCGAAACTGCCGGAGACGCCGGTCACTTCGGCTGCTGCCCGTTGCTCAATCGGGATGGCCGCGCCATTCGGGCAGTGCGGATCGTGGGTGGTGTGCGGGGCGGCCACGTAGAACGGAATACGGTGATAGTGCGCCAGCACCGCCAGGCTGTAGGTGCCAATCTTGTTGGCGACGTCGCCGTTGGCGGCAATGCGGTCTGCGCCAACCCACACGGCATCTACCTGGCCCTGCGCCATCAGGCTGGCGGCCATCGAATCGCAAATCAGCCGGTAGGGAATGCCGAGCTCGCCCAGTTCCCAGGCGGTAAGGCGACCACCTTGCAGCAACGGACGAGTTTCGTCGACCCACACCTGCTGTACTTTTCCTTGCTGATGGGCGCGCAACAGCACCCCGATAGCCGTGCCGATACCGGCGGTCGCCAGGCCACCGGTATTGCAATGGGTCAGCAGGCGGCTGCCGGGCTGCACCAGTTCCGCGCCATGATCGGCGATCCGATCGCACAACTTGTGGTCTTCTTCCACCAGTCGCAACGCTTCTTCCACCATCGCAGGCACCCACTGCGGTTGTGCCAGAGCCTGTTTCATGCGGTCCAGATTGTTCATCAGATTAACCGCCGTCGGGCGCGAGGCGCGTAAGGTGGCCAACGCTTGCTCCAGTTCTTCACGCGGCAGACCGCGCTCCGCCAGCAGCGCCAGCAACAGGCTGGCGGACAGGCCGATCAGCGGTGCGCCCCGCACCCGCAAGGTGAGGATGTGATCGACCAACTCTTCTACGGTGTCGCACTGGCGCCACAGTTTCTCCTGCGGCAAAGCCTGCTGGTCGAGGATCCAAAGTCGGTTGTCACTCAGGGTCAAACTGGTGGTGTTAAGCGATTGCATCGGCAGTTAAATCCTTGTTGCGTTGTTATTGCATCTGAAAAGGTATTCTGCCAACATGCCATACGGATGTATAGACGTCCAAATGCTTTTACGTCTAAAAAATAACATCGCTGTGTCAGTGAGAAAAATCAGAGGGGTTGGGAATGTCGCTTTATCGTACCTTTACTGCTGCCGATGCCGTTGAATATGCCCGCCAATACGGGCAGGTGGCCGATCCGCAGGCGCTGGTGAGCGCTGACGAGATTGGTGACGGCAACCTGAACCTGGTGTTCAAAATCCGCGATCGCGACGGCGTAAGCCGGGTGATCGTCAAACAGGCATTGCCGTACGTACGCTGCGTGGGCGAATCCTGGCCTCTGACCCTGGACCGGGCGCGCATTGAAGCGGAAACCCTGTTGATCCACGGCGGCGTTTGCCCACGGCATACGGTGAAGGTGCTGCATCACGATCCTGAATTGGCGGTGATGGTGCAGGAGGATCTTTCCGATCACCATATCTGGCGCAACGAGCTTATCAAGGGCCACTATTACCCGCTGGCGGCCGGGCAACTGGCGGAATATCTGGCGCAAACCCTGTTTCATACCTCCGATTTTTACCAGACGGCGCAACAAAAAAAGGCCGAGGTCAGCCGCTTCACCAACCCTGAGCTGTGCCAGATCACCGAAGATCTGTTCTTTACCGACCCCTATATCGATCACGAACGCAACCAGTTCGACGAGGCGTTGCTGCCGCAGGTGCAAGCGCTGCGTGAGGATACCGCGCTGAGGCTGGCGGTGGCCGGGCTGAAGCACCGTTTCCTCAGCAAGGCGGAAGCGCTGCTGCACGGCGATATTCACAGCGGCTCGATTTTTGTTGCGGAAGGCAAGCTGAAGGCGATAGATGCCGAGTTTGGTTTCTATGGCCCGATAGGTTTTGACGTCGGCAGCGCGTTGGGTAACCTGTTGCTGAATTACTGCGGTTTGCCGGGCCTGTTAGGGCCGCGTGATGCCGCCGCCGGGCGGGCGCAGCGCCTGCAGGATGTGCGTGAGCTTTGGCTGATTTTCGCCGATCGCTTCCTGGCGCTGTGCCACCAGCAGACTCGCGAGATAGCGCTGGCGGTGCCGGGCTATGCCGAACAGTTCCTGCAGCAGGTGTGGACCGATGCCATAGGTTACTGCGGCAGCGAGCTGATCCGCCGCACTATCGGCCTGGCGCACGTCGCCGATCTGGACAGCATCAGCGATGCCGAAATGCGCGCCGAATGCCAGCGCAGCGCTCTGAGCCTGGGCCGTGCGCTGATCGTCAACGCGGCGCAGATTGAGCATATCGACGCGTTATTGGCGCGCATTCGGCAGAACGGTTAGGACTGTCGGATGCCGTGAGAGAGGGTGCTCATGGATCTGTCGTCAACAACCAACAGGCGGGGCGAGCCCCTCCGTTGGGTTGCCTTACCTTTCGGGTTCGTAAGCCAAAATGGCTGCAACCTCCGTGTCCCCCAGTTTGATGCGCAATTCACACAGTGAACCGCGGGTGATCCACATCAGCGCTATCAACGTGATGCAGATAATCATCAGCCTAAGAACGACCCGTTTCTGCTGCATTTTTGACCTCCTTATCCTTGCCTTGCGGCGGGTAAGAGGCTAACCTGACGTTGTTGGACGTTCAGAGTGGCCTCGGGTTGATTTATCGACTCGGGGCCTTTCTCTTTCTATCCCTTACTCAACTGCAGCTCCGGAAAGAAAGATCCAGAGCATCCATCCGCAGTCTATCCGACTATTCCCGGGGTTAAATTAGCCGTTCTGGTGACGTTGCGAAGCGTCGCGCATTTTTGAGAAAAAATAGAAAAGGGGCGATGATTATCGCCCCTGGGTCAGTGTGTTTATTGCTGTTACGCCGCTTCGGTGTGTTGCTGGCGTTTAGACGTCGCTACCGGCTTTTCCGGCTTGTTGGCCGCCAGCGCCTCCGGTTCGAAGTCATCTACGTTGATGGAACGCAGGCGGCTCTCTTCGGCTTTCACCAGGATCTTCGCTTCATCGGCGCTGATCTTGCCCTCTTCCAGCGCACGTTGCGCCAGGCGATCCAAACGGGTAAACGGCAGGTTCTTGCCGCTTTCCTTGCACAGGCGCAGGTGAATCGGCTCGGCGGCAATGACGTCGGCCAGCGCGGCTTCCAGCAGGCCAATCGGGTTATGCTCGCTTGGCGTCAGGTACTGGCCACGCCCCAAACGGCTGCGGGTTGCGGACGGCTGCTGGATAATCTTGGCCAACTGGTGGTCCAGACGATCGGAAGGTGCGGTATGCACGCGGCCGAACGGGAAGATCACGAAGCGCATCACGCCGGCGATAAAACGATTCGGGAAGTTGCGCAGCAGATCGTCCAACGCTTGCTCTGCCTGATGCAGACTGTCCTGCACCCCCCAGTGTACCAGCGGTAAATCTTCTTTCTGACGGCCTTCATCCTCAAAGCGTTTCAGCGTCGCGGAAGCCAGGTACATCTGGCTGAGAATATCCCCCAGGCGGGCGGAGATACGCTCGCGGCGTTTCAGGCTGCCGCCCAGCACGCCCATGGAGACGTCCGACAGCAACGCCAGGTTCGCGCTCAGGCGGTTCAACTGTTGGTAGTAACGGCGAGTCGCATCTTTGGTCGGCGTGCTGCTGGTGCGGCCATTGGTCAGGCCCAGCCAGAAGCTGCGTACCTTGCTGCTGCCCACGTGGCCCAGATGGCCGAACAGCGATTTGTCGAAAGCGTTCAGATCATTGCTTTGCGCCGCCGCCATTTCGTCCAGTACGTAAGGATGGCAACGGATGGCGCCCTGGCCGAAGATCATCATGGTGCGGGTCAGGATATTGGCGCCTTCAACCGTGATGGCGATCGGTGCGCCCTGGTAGGCGCGGGCCAGGAAGTTGGATTTGCCCAGCATGATGCCTTTACCGCCGGCGATATCCATTGCATCAATGATTGCCTGCTGGCCTCTGTGGGTACAGTGGTATTTCACGATGGCTGACAGCACCGCCGGTTTCTCGCCCAGCATCAGGCCGCTGGTGATAAGCGTTGCCGCCGCATCCATCACATAGGTGTTACCGGCGATACGCGCCAACGGCTCTTCGATGCCTTCCATCTTGCCGATAGAGATCTTGAACTGACGGCGGATATGGGCGTAAGCGCCAATGGCCAGCGCCATAGATTTAACGCTGCCGGTGGAGTTGGAAGGCAGGGTAATGCCGCGGCCGACCGACAGGCACTCAACCAGCATGCGCCAGCCCTGACCGGCCATTTTTGGCCCGCCGATAATGTAATCGATAGGGACGAACACGTCGTTGCCGCGGGTTGGGCCGTTCTGGAACGGCACGTTCAGCGGGAAGTGGCGGTTGCCGATTTCAACGCCTGGGGTGCTGGTCGGGATCAGCGCGCAGGTGATGCCCGGTGATTCGTTATCGCTCAGCAGGCGGTTCGGGTCATGCAGTTTGAACGCCAGGCCCAGCACGGTTGCGACCGGCGCCAGCGTGATATAGCGTTTGTTCCAGGTCAGGCGCATGCCCAATACCTGTTCGCCTTTCCACTCGCCCATGCACACGGTGCCGACATCCGGAATGGCGCCGGCGTCTGAACCCGCTTCCGGGCTGGTCAGGGCGAAACAAGGGATCTCGTCGCCGCGCGCCAGGCCTGGCAGGTAGTGGTTTTTCTGATCGTCGGTGCCGTAGTGTTGCAGCAGCTCGCCCGGGCCGAGGGAGTTTGGCACACCGACGGTGATCGCCAGAATACCAGAAACGCCGGACAGTTTTTGCAGCACGCGCGCCTGAGCGTAAGGAGAGAAATCCAGGCCGCCGTATTCTTTCTTGATGATCATCGCAAAGAAGCGGTGTTCTTTCAGATAGGCCCACAGTTCCGGCGGCAAGTCGGCCAGTTCATGGGTGATTTGGAAATCGTTCGCCATGCGGCAGGCTTCTTCCACCGGACCGTCGATAAACGCTTGTTCTTCGGCGGTCAGTTGCGGTTTCGGGTAGTTATGCAGCTTGTTCCAGTCCGGTTGGCCGCGGAACAGATCGCCTTCCCACCAGGTGGTACCGGCTTCGATCGCTTCCTTCTCGGTGGTGGACATCGGCGGCATGACTTTGCGGAACGCGCGCAGCGCCGGAGCGGACAGCATCGAACGGCGCAGGGAAGTCACGTTCAGCGGCAGAAGGATAATCGCCAGCGGCAGCAGCATCCAGAAGGTCCACAAGCCGATAGCGCCCATGGCGGCGGTATATGCCAGCAGAATAAGGCTACTGAGGGTGAGGTTCACTCGGTGATAAAACACCACACCAATGAGTGCCAGTAAAACAACAATACTAAGAACCATCATAAGAAGCTCCGAAGTAGTAAGAGGTCTGACCTGTTGTATGTATGTATTAGGTTTTAGTACAACCCCATATTTTTATCAATGCATTTACAGTTTAATTACAACTTAAGTCACAAACTGAGCGCATCAATAATCAAAAACCTCACTCGTACCTCAACCGGCGCGCTGTTTGGCTCACAGTGCTTCTCGGTTTTTCCCCGATCCGGTACACTGCGAAGCGGAAGATTGACGATAACAAGAGGTTCCTCATGTACCACGACCTTATTCGCAGTGAACTGAACGAAGCGGCCGATACCCTGGCGAAATTTATCAATGACGATGCCAATATCGACGCCATTCAACGCGCGGCAGTGCTGCTGGCCGATTCCTTTAAAGCCGGCGGAAAAGTGATTTCCTGCGGCAACGGCGGCTCCCACTGTGACGCCATGCACTTTGCCGAAGAGCTGACCGGTCGCTACCGCGAAAACCGCCCTGGCTATCCGGCGATTGCCATTTCCGATGTCAGCCACCTGTCTTGCGTCAGCAACGATTTCGGTTACGAATACGTGTTCTCACGTTACGTGGAAGCGGTAGGCCGCGAAGGCGACGTATTGCTGGGCATTTCCACGTCGGGCAATTCGGGCAACATCATTAAAGCTATCGAAGCGGCGCGCGCCAAAGGGATGAAAGTGATCACCCTGACGGGCAAAGACGGCGGTAAAATGGCCGGCTCCGCCGATGTGGAAATCCGCGTGCCGCACTTCGGCTACGCTGACCGCATTCAGGAAATCCATATCAAAGCGATTCACATCTTGATTCAGCTGATTGAAAAAGAGATGGTTAAGGCTTAATGGCTTCAGGGGGCAGCCGCCCCCTCGATATTTTGTAAGGGCGCGGCATGCTGCGCCCGCATAGACAGTGCCGGTGGTGGGTAAGGAGTGGCAAGCGATGTGTGAACTGCTCGGGATGAGCGCAAACGTACCGACCGATATTTGCTTTAGCTTTACCGGGCTGGTTCAGCGCGGTGGCCGTACCGGGCCACATAAAGATGGTTGGGGCATTACCTTCTATGAAGGGAACGGCTGCCGTACGTTTAAGGATCCCCAGCCGAGTTTCGATTCGCCAATCGCCCGCCTGGTGCAAGAATACCCGATCAAATCCTGCGCGGTGGTATCGCATATTCGCCAGGCTAACCGCGGCGAAGTGGCGCTGGAAAATACCCACCCGTTTACCCGCGAGCTGTGGGGCCGTAACTGGACCTACGCGCACAATGGCCAGTTGAAGGGCTATCGTCAGTTGGAAACCGGCACCTTCCGCCCGGTGGGCCAGACTGACAGCGAATATGCTTTTTGCTGGTTACTGCATCAGCTTTCGCTGAAATACCCGCGCACCCCGAGCCGTTGGCCGCCGGTATTCCGCTATATCGCTCTGCTGGCGGATCAACTGCGCAAGAAGGGGGTATTCAATATGTTGCTGTCGGACGGGCGTTTCGTGATGGCCTACTGCTCCACCAACTTATACTGGATCACCCGCCGCGCGCCGTTTGGCAAAGCCACGTTGCTCGATCAGGATGTGGAGATTGATTTCCAGCAACAGACCACACCAAACGATGTGGTCACGGTGATTGCTACCCAGCCGCTGACGGCGAATGAAACCTGGCACAAGATTGCGCCAGGCGAGTTCGCACTATTTCACTTCGGTGAGCGGCTTGGTTTGAGCGAAGGGGTTGGTGCTGACGGCGGGAGCCGTTGACGCGTACTGCGTCATCTGGCTGCTGCTCATGACCGGCTGGCCCAGCACGTACTGGCCGTTGGAGACGCTGACCACCGGCGGCTGGTGATTCTTGACGAAGTAGTCATAGCCCGGCTTCAACTGGTTCCAGAAGGCGATATCGCTGGATGTGCGGTGGCGCTTCAGGTTCTGATCGGTCATGCGGAACGGATAGATGCTGATATCGATCCGGTTCTGGCCATAAGCGAAGGCGGCTTCTACGTAACGGTAAATCTCATCCATATAGGTGTTGGTCATTGCGTAACAACCAATCGATTTACATTCGCCGTGGATCATCAGATAAGCGCCGGAATAACCCTGCGACTTGTCGTAATCGTTCGGGAAACCGATATTTATTGCGCGATAATATTTGCTGTCGGGTTTCAGATGGCGTGAGTCGATGCTATAAAAACCTTCCGGACTTTTAAAGTCGCCTTCACGGCGTTTCGGGCCGAGTCCGCCGGAAAAATTACAGATGCGGAAGGAGTTCACCAGACGGAATTCGTTGCCCATTTTGGCATACAATTCCAGCGTGCGTTCTTCTTTGAAGATCTGAATATAGACCGGTGAACCTACTAATTGCTGTTTAACTACCGGTGCCTCGGGAACCTGCTCGCTGGCGCTGCAGGCCGTGATCATCGGCATAGAAAAAAGCATCGCAAACAACAGCGCGATTTTGCTCATTATTATTCCTGCTTATATTTATCTGCTGGCTCAATGAACTCGGCCAGCATGCCACTGATTATTGTTTTACTGTGTCAAAACACCGCCAGATTACCAGTGTGTTTTTTTTTAGCAATATGCGATATGTATAAAAAAACCACAAACTTCGATAAAAGTGAATCGACAGGCAGATTTTAACGATCGGTGGTGTAAAACAGCAGACATTTAATTGCATTTGCTTGACTCAGGTCACTGCTCAACGCAGAACAAAGTGGTGAAAAATGTTAATATTCCGGCTCCGGTTAACTTGTTGTTGCTGATGTAGAAGCGGGCCTTGACCTTATCTCCATGGCGATAAGAGGGGCTCTGCAGCAACAAAGTATTAACAGCGTTTTTGTGGTGTAAGACGATTTGTCGTGCAAAACAAGGCAGGCGGGAGTCAATCAAGGGAATGTGCATAACCCTATTTTGTAAGCGCGAAAGAATTCATGTTGAGCGTGATGCCGTTGCGCTTAACCCGGAGGCTGCTGATGCAGTCTCATCATCCAGGCATCGTCAGCACCAGCCTCTGGGGCCGGTAAGACGTGTAAACCTAGTCAATATCGTATAAATCCTATGATTAAAATCAGAAAAGGGTTAGATCTGCCCATTGCCGGAGCTCCGGTTCAGGCGATTCAGGACGGCCCACCAATTCAGCATGTTGCCCTGCTTGGGGAAGAATACGTCGGCATGCGCCCTTCCATGTTAGTGCAGGAAGGCGATGCCGTTAAGAAAGGCCAGGCGCTGTTCGAAGATAAAAAGAACCCCGGGGTTTTCTTCACGGCGCCCGCCAGCGGGCACATTGCGGCAATCAACCGCGGTGAGCGCCGCGTGTTGCAGTCCGTGGTGATTGCGCTAGAAAACGGCGGTGACGAGCAACTTGAATTCGCTCATTATCCGGTCGTCGAACTGGCGGAGCTGCCGCGAGAGCAGGTCGAGAGCGAACTGATCGCCAGCGGCCTGTGGACTGCGCTGCGCACCCGCCCCTTCAGTAAAACGCCGCGTCCCGGCACCACCCCGCGCGCCATCTTCGTGACCGCCATGGACAGCCAGCCGTTGGCCGCCGATCCGCAGGTGATCATTGCCGGGCAACGGGAGGCCTTTAACGCCGGGCTGGCGGTGCTGGCGCGCCTGACCGACGGCAAGCTGCACGTTTGCCACGCCGCAGGTGCGAATCTGGGCAAACAGCCTGGCGCGCAGATAACCTACAACGAATTCGCCGGCCCGCATCCCGCCGGGCTGGTGGGCACCCACATTCACTTCCTCGAACCGGTCAGTTTGAAAAAAACCGTCTGGCATGTCGGCTATCAGGATGTCATCGCCATCGGCACGCTGTTCACCACCGGCCAGCTCGACACCCGTCGGGTGGTGGCGCTGGCCGGGCCGCAGGTAGAACAGCCGGTGTTGCTGCGCACCCGGTTGGGCGCCAGCATTGAGCAACTGACCGCCGGTCGGCTTAAAAGCGGCGAGAACCGGGTGATTTCCGGTTCGGTGCTGAGCGGCACGCATGTCGCCGGCCCGAATGCGTATCTCGGCCGTTTTCACTCGCAGGTTTCGGTGCTGGAAGAGGGGCGCGAGAAAGAGCTGTTCGGCTGGATCGCGCCTTCACCGGACAAATTCTCCATCACCCGCACCACGCTGGGCCACTTCCTGAAAAATAAGCTGTTCGCCTTTTCGACCACCACCCACGGCGGCGAGCGCGCCATGGTTCCGATCGGCAACTACGAGCGGGTGATGCCGCTGGATATCCTGCCGACGTTGCTGCTGCGTGACCTGCTGGCGGGCGATACCGACAGCGCGCAGGCGCTGGGTTGTCTGGAGCTGGATGAGGAAGATCTGGCGCTGTGCACTTTCGTTTGTCCGGGCAAGTATGAATATGCTCCGGTGCTGCGCGACGTGCTGACCAAGATTGAGCAGGAAGGATAACCGATGGGCCTGAAGAACTTTTTTGACAAGATCGAGCACCACTTCACGCCGGGCGGCAAGCTGGAAAAGTGGTACCCGCTGTTTGAAGCGACTACCACGGTGTTTTATACCCCCGGTCTGGTGACGCGCGGCGCTTCGCACGTGCGCGACGCCATCGATCTGAAACGCATGATGATTCTGGTGTGGCTGGCGGTATTCCCGGCGATGTTCTGGGGTATGTACAACGTCGGCCAGCAGGCCATCCCGGCGCTGCACCATCTGTACAGCGGCGAGCAATTGCAGCAGGTGCTGGCGGGCGACTGGCACTACCGGCTGGCGCAATGGCTGGGGGCGTCGCTGGCGGCGGATGCCGGCTGGGCCAGCAAAATGGTGCTGGGCGCCTGCTACTTTATGCCGATCTACGCCGTGGTGTTTCTCGTCGGCGGTTTCTGGGAAGTGCTGTTCGCGGTCATCCGCAAACATGAGATTAACGAAGGTTTCTTCGTCACCTCCATTTTGTTTGCGCTGATTGTGCCGCCAACGCTGCCGTTGTGGCAGGCGGCGCTGGGCATCAGCTTCGGCGTGGTGGTGGCGAAAGAGATTTTCGGCGGCACCGGGCGCAATTTCCTCAACCCGGCGCTGGCGGGGCGTGCCTTCCTGTTCTTCGCCTATCCGGCGCAGATCTCCGGTGACCTGGTGTGGACCGCCGCCGACGGCTTCTCCGGCGCGACGCCCCTGGCGCAATGGAGTGTGGGCGGGGCGCACAGCCTGAGCAACGTCGCTACCGGCCAGTCGATCAGTTGGATGGACGCCTTCCTCGGCAACATCCCCGGTTCGGTCGGCGAGGTTTCCACGCTGATGATCCTGATCGGCGGCGCGATTATCCTGTTTGGCCGCGTGGCCTCCTGGCGCATCGTCGCCGGCGTGATGCTCGGCATGATGGCTACCGCCTTCCTGTTCAACAGCATCGGCTCCGCCACCAACCCGCTGTTCGCCATGCCGTGGTATTGGCATCTGGTGTTGGGCGGCTTTGCCTTCGGCATGATCTTTATGGCCACCGACCCGGTTTCCGCCGCCTTTACCAACAAGGGAAAGTGGTGGTACGGCATCCTGATTGGCGTGATGTGCGTGTTGATCCGGGTGGTCAACCCGGCCTACCCGGAAGGCATGATGCTGGCGATCCTGTTCGCCAACCTGTTCGCGCCGCTGTTCGATTATCTGGTGGTGCAGGCCAACATCAAGCGGAGAAAAGCCCGTGGCGAATGAATCCAAAAACGACACCATCGGTAAAACGCTGCTGGTGGTACTGCTGCTGTGTCTGGTGTGTTCGGTCGTGGTGGCGGGTTCCGCCGTCGGCCTGAAGTCCAAACAGCAGGAGCAAAAGCTGCTCGACAAGCAGCGCAATATCCTCGACGTGGCCGGCCTGTTGCAGCCGAAGATGGAAGGTGAGCAGGTCAAGGCGCTGTTCACCCAGCGCATCGAACCGCGCCTGCTGGATTTGAACAGCGGCGAGTTTGTGGCGGGCAATGCGGCGGCGTTCGATCTGGCCGCCGCGCTGCGTGACGATGCCAAAAGCGTCGCGTTGTCGGCGGGCGAAGATCCGGCCGGCATCAAACGCCGCAGCAACCGGGCGGAGATCTATCTGGTGCGCGACAACGGCGGGGCGGTGAATCAAATCGTGCTGCCGGTCTACGGCACCGGCCTGTGGTCGATGATGTACGCTTTTGTGGCGCTGGACAGCGACGGCAACACGGTGAAAGGCATCACTTATTACGATCAGGGGGAAACCCCGGGTCTGGGCGGTGAAGTTGAGAATGCCGGTTGGCGCCAGCAGTGGATCGGCAAAAAGCTGTTTGATAACGACGGCAAACCGGCGATCCGCGTGGTGAAAGGCGGGGCGCGTCAGGGGGATGAGCACGGGGTGGACGGTTTGTCCGGTGCCACGCTGACCTCCAACGGTGTGCAGCACACTTTTGATTTCTGGTTGGGCGAGCAAGGTTTTGGCCCATTCCTGCAAAAAGTCCGTGAAGGAGCGCTGAAAAATGGCTGATTCCAAAGAGATTAAGCGGGTCCTGCTCGGGCCGCTGTTTGACAACAACCCGATAGCCTTGCAGGTACTCGGGGTGTGTTCCGCGTTGGCGGTGACCACCAAGCTGGAAACGGCGGTGGTGATGACCATCGCGGTGACCCTGGTCACGGCGTTCTCCAGCTTCTTTATTTCCCTGATCCGCCACCATATTCCGAACAGCGTGCGCATCATCGTGCAGATGGCGATTATCGCCTCGCTGGTGATCGTGGTCGATCAGCTGCTGCGCGCCTATGCGTTCGAGATTTCCAAGCAGCTGTCGGTGTTTGTCGGCCTGATCATCACCAACTGTATCGTGATGGGGCGCGCCGAAGCCTACGCCATGAAGTCGCCGCCGATTGAAAGCTTTATGGACGGTATCGGCAACGGGCTGGGTTATGGGGTGATCCTGGTGCTGGTCGGTTTCCTGCGCGAGCTGATTGGCTCGGGCAAGCTGTTTGGCATTCCGGTGCTGGATACGGTGCAAAACGGCGGCTGGTATCAGCCGAACGGCCTGTTCCTGCTGGCGCCGAGCGCGTTCTTTATCATCGGCCTGCTGATTTGGGTGCTGCGCACCCTGAAGCCCGCACAGATCGAAAAGGAGTAACGGCCGATGGAACATTATATCAGCCTGTTTGTGCGCGCGGTGTTCGTCGAGAACATGGCGTTGGCGTTCTTCCTGGGGATGTGTACCTTCCTGGCGGTGTCGAAGAAGGTGTCGACCGCCTTCGGTCTCGGCATCGCGGTGACCATCGTGCTCGGCATCTCGGTGCCGGCGAACAACCTGGTCTACAACCTGGTGCTGCGCGATGGCGCGTTGATGGAGGGCGTCGATCTGAGCTTCCTCAACTTCATTACCTTCATCGGCGTGATAGCAGCGCTGGTGCAGATTCTGGAGATGATCCTCGATCGCTTCTTCCCGTCGTTGTACAACGCACTCGGCATTTTCCTGCCGCTTATCACCGTGAACTGCGCCATTTTCGGCGGCGTGTCCTTCATGGTGCAACGTGACTACAACTTCGCAGAATCGGTGGTGTACGGCTTCGGCTCCGGCACCGGCTGGATGCTGGCGATTGTCGCGATGGCGGGGATCCGCGAAAAACTCAAGTATGCCAACGTCCCCGCAGGGCTGCGCGGTCTGGGCATTACCTTTATCACCACCGGGCTGATGGCGTTGGGCTTTATGTCCTTCTCCGGTGTTCAGTTGTAAAGGCGGGAAGAATCTATGGAAATTATTTTAGGCGTCGCGATGTTTACCGGCATCGTTATGGTGCTGGTACTGCTGATCCTGTTCGCCAAATCAAAGCTGGTGAACACCGGTGACATTGCGGTGGAAGTCAATGGCGATCAGGGCAAGAGTTTTAATGCGCCGGCGGGCGACAAGCTGTTGAACATGCTCTCCAGCCAGGGGATCTTCGTGTCCTCGGCCTGCGGTGGCGGCGGCTCCTGCGGCCAGTGCCGGGTGGTGATTAAAGAGGGCGGCGGCGATATCCTGCCGACCGAACTTTCGCACATCAACAAGCGCGAAGCGAAAGAAGGCTGCCGCCTGGCCTGTCAGGTGAACGTGAAGCAGAATCTGAAAATCGAGCTGCCGGAAGAAATTTTCGGCGTGAAGAAGTGGGAGTGCGAAGTTATCTCCAATGATAACAAAGCCACCTTTATCAAAGAGCTGAAGCTGAAAATTCCCGATGGCGAAGACGTGCCGTTCCGCGCCGGCGGGTTTATCCAGATCGAAGCGCCGGCCCATGACATCAGCTATGCCGATTTCGACGTGCCGGAGGAGTACCGCGGCGACTGGGACAAGTTCAACCTGTTCCGCTATCGCTCGGCGGTGAATGACACCACGGTGCGCGCTTACTCAATGGCGAACTACCCGGATGAAAAGGGCATCATCATGCTCAACGTGCGTATTGCCACGCCGCCGCCGCGTGCGCCGGACGTGCCGCCGGGCATTATGTCCTCCTATATCTGGTCGCTGAAAGCCGGCGACAAGGTGACCATCTCCGGGCCGTTCGGCGAGTTCTTCGCCAAAGACACCGACGCCGAAATGATCTTTATCGGCGGTGGTGCCGGTATGGCGCCGATGCGTTCGCATATTTTCGATCAGCTCAATCGCCTGAACTCGAAGCGCAAAATCACCTTCTGGTACGGCGCGCGTTCGCTGCGTGAAATGTTCTATGAGGATGATTTCAATCGGCTGCAGGCGGAGAATGAAAACTTCACCTGGCACGTGGCGCTGTCCGATCCCCAGCCTGAGGATAACTGGACCGGCTACACCGGCTTTATCCATAATGTTCTGCTGGAGAACTATCTGAAGCACCACCCGGCGCCGGAAGACTGCGAGTTTTATATGTGCGGCCCGCCGATGATGAACGCCGCGGTGATCAAGATGCTGAAAGATCTGGGTGTCGAAGATGAAAATATCATGCTGGATGATTTTGGTGGCTAAATGCGCATAGGGGAAAGGAAGGGCTGGATGACGGCGCTGGCGCTGGGCGCCACGTTGTTGTTGACCGGTTGCGGGCCGGAACAGGTGAATCTCGATGGCAAAACCATGGGGACGTCTTATTCGATCCGTTATGTCACCGGTGACGGCACGCCGTCGGCGGCCAGAATACGGGCTGAGATCGACAAACGCCTGGAGTTGGTGAACGATCAAATGTCTACCTACCGGCCGGGTTCGGAACTGAGCCGCTTCAACGCCAGCCGTGAGGTGGACAAACCCTTCCCGGTATCGGCCGCGACGACCGAAGTGGTGCTGGAGGCGCTGCGCATCAACCGCGTGACTGACGGCGCGCTGGACGTGACCGTCGGGCCGCTGGTCAATCTGTGGGGCTTTGGCCCGGAAGGGCGACCGGACAAGGTGCCGAGCGCTGCCGCACTGGAACAACGCCGCGCCTGGACCGGCATCGACAAACTGTCGGTGCAGGGCAACGCGCTGGTGAAACACATTCCGGAACTGTATGTCGATCTCTCGTCCATTGCCAAAGGTTATGGCGTGGATGTGATAGCCCAGTACCTGCAATCGCAGCAGGTGAAAAACTACATGGTGGATATCGGCGGTGAGGTGCGTACCCGTGGCCACAACGGCGAGAAAAAACCCTGGCGTATCGCCATTGAGCGGCCGACGGCCGGCGTGGAGCAAAAAGCGCAGTTGGTGATTCAACCGGGCGAGATGTCTATCGCCACCTCGGGGGATTACCGCAACTACTTCGAGCAAAACGGCGTGCGCTACTCGCACACCATAGATCCGATCACCGGCCGGCCGATCCATCATCATCTGGTTTCGATCACCGTACTGAGCCCGACCTGCATGGCTGCCGACGGTCTGTCGACCGGGCTAAACGTGCTGGGGCCGGAGCGAGGTATGGCGTTGGCCAACCTGATGGGGATCCCGGTGTTCATGATTGTGAAAACCGCCAACGGATTTGAAGAGCGTTACTCCGAGGCGTTTAAACCCTATCTGAAAAAGAGCTCATGAGGCCGCTATGTTGACGGTATTTATCGCCACCTTCGTGCTGTTTCTGCTGGTTATCGGCGGCATGTCGCTGGGCTATGTGTTCAAGCGCAAAAGCCTGCAGGGCAGTTGCGGCGGCATCACTTCGCTGGGGATGGAAAAGGTTTGTGACTGCCCGGAGCCTTGTGATGCGCGCAAGAAGCGCGAAGCCAAAGCGGCGCTGCGGCGGCGGCAGTTGGAAAAACACCGCATCCTGTAATTGAAAACCCGGCTTGTACCGGGTTTTGTCATTTGGCCTTGCGGAAGTTTTTTGCGTCGGCCGGTGAGTTGACCATCACCCCGTCTGCCCCCAGCGCCAGTGCCTGCTGGTATTCCGCTGGTGAATTGACGCCGAACAAAATGATATGCGCCGGGCCTTGCGAACGGAAACAGTCGATCGACTCTTTATCCCAGATCAGAAACGCTTTCGAGCGCCCTTCGCCCAGAGTGTATTTTTCCACCACTTCCACTTCACGTTTCAGCTCCAGCCCGTACCAACGCGGTTGTTGATTATCCGCTTTCAATTCGCACTGGTGCGCCATGGCGACATTGGCCAGCAGGGTGCGGGTTTCGTCGCGGCTTTCAAAGCGTTTGACCTGCGGCGGCAGCGCCTGCAGGTATTTGGCATCGGTAGAATACACGCGGGTGCGGTTCAGGCTGTCGGTCTTCTCCAGCGTCGCCAGCAGCGCTTTGCCGAATTGCGCCGGGTCGGCGTCCGGCGACTTGATATCCAGATAGAAGGTCACCTTGGGGAAAGCCTCCAGGATCTGGTCCAGGCGCGAGATGCCGATGCCCTTGCCGCGAAACGGATGCGTTTCACCTTTTGCGAATGACCAGCCGGCGTCCACTTTAGCCAGTTGATCGGCCGTATGGGCGGAGACCGGCCCTTGCTCGTTGGTCAATGCGTTGAGATCGGAAGGGCGGTACAGCACGATCGCGCCGTCTTTGGATTGTTGCAGCGTGATCCAAATGGCGTCGGCGCCATTTTTCAGAGCAGTTTCAATGGCGATGCGGGTGTTTTCCGGCGCGTCTGCGGTGCCGCCGCGGTGGGCGATAATGGCCGGGGCATGGCCGACAGCGGCGCCTGACGCCAGCGAAACCAGCGACAGCGTGGAGGCCAACAGCAAATGAGAAAACCTGATCATGCGAGATACCTTATATGCTATATCCGTCGTCTTTCAGGCGGCAGCCTGGTGAGCGGCGACATGAAATCCATAGGGAATAAGAATGAGAGAGCGTGAGTCAGCGGAGATCATACTATTGAAAAATTAAGCTTTTTTAACAACGCGGAAATATCTGGCGCAAACGCCGTTTTCTCCCTACCCGCCGAGTCTTGAGCTTTCGATTATTGGCTGTATACTTATACAGTGTTATTGGAGGCGCGATGCGTAAAATCATTCATGTCGATATGGACTGCTTCTTCGCGGCGGTAGAAATGCGCGACGATCCCAGCCTGCGCGATATTCCGTTGGCGATCGGCGGCAGTGCCGACCTGCGCGGGGTGATTAGCACCGCCAACTATCCCGCACGCCGCTATGGCGTGCACAGCGCCATGTCGACGGCGATGGCGTTTAAACTGTGCCCGCATCTCAAACTGTTGCCGGGCCGTATGGCGGCGTACAAGGAAGCCTCGCTGCACATTCGCGAAATCTTTGCCCGCTACACGCCACTGATTGAACCTCTGTCGTTGGACGAAGCCTATCTGGATGTGACCGACTGCAACCGGTGCAACGGTTCGGCGACGCTGATCGCCCAGGAAATCCGCCAGGCGATTGCCGAAGAGCTTAACCTCACGGCCTCTGCGGGCATCGCGCCGATCAAGTTCCTCGCCAAAATTGCCTCAGAGCTGAACAAACCGAACGGACAATACGTCATCACGCCGGCGCAGGTGCCGGATTTTTTGCGGCAACTGCCGCTGAGCAAAATCCCGGGCGTGGGCAAAGTGACCGCCAAACGGTTGGAAGACGTGGGGTTAATCACCTGCGCCGACGTACAGCAGTACGATCTGGCGTTGCTGCTCAAGCGCTTCGGCAAGTTTGGCCGGGTGCTGTGGGAGCGCTGCCAGGGAATAGACCTGCGCGCAGTCTCGTCGGAAAGGCTGCGTAAATCGGTAGGGGTGGAGCGCACGCTGGCGGAAGATATTCATGATTGGGAAGACTGCGAGGCGTTGATCGTCGACAAGCTCTATCCCGAGCTGGAAATGCGGCTGCGCAAGGTGAAACCGGATCTGCATATCGCGCGCCAGGGCGTGAAGCTGAAGTTTCAGGATTTTCAGCAAACCACTCAGGAACACGTCTGGCCGGTGCTGAATAAAGACGATTTGCTCAACGTGGCGCGGCAGGCATGGCGTGAGCGACGGGAAGGCCGTGGCGTGCGGTTGGTCGGCTTGCACGTAACGCTGCTGGATCCGCAGCTTGAGCGGCAACTGTTGTTGCCGTGGGAATAAAAAGGCCGGCGAGAGGCTAGCCTTTTACCGTTAAACGCTTAATTACGCGATTACGCGCGCTCGGGGATGGCTTTCAACAGCGCGGTCAGCAGCTTCCAGTACAGGCCGACGCTTTCGATATGAACCTGCTCATCCGGCGAGTGTGGCCCGGTGATGGTTGGCCCAATCGACACCATATCCATGTTCGGGTACGGCTTTTTGAACAGGCCGCATTCCAGACCGGCGTGGATCACCATGATGTTCGGCGTCTTGTTGAACAGATCCTGATAGATCTCGCGCACCAGATGCATGACCGGTGAGTCCGCGTCCGGCTGCCAGCCAGGGTAGCCGCCTTTTGGCGCCACTTTGGCGTTGGCCAGTTGGCCCAGCGCGGTCAGCATCTCGACCACGTAATCTTTGCCGCTGTCGATCAGCGAGCGGATCAGGCAGATGATTTCCGCTTCGTTCTCGCTGGTGGTGACCACGCCAACGTTCAGCGAGGTTTCCACCACGCCTTTTACCGCGTCGCTCATGCGGATAACGCCGTTTGGCGTAGCGTTCAGCAGGGCCAGGAAACGCTGCTGGCTGTCGGCGGTCAACGCCTGAGAGGCGCTGGTCACCGGCTCCAACAGCACGGTGATGTTCTTCTCTTTGGCGGAAAGCTCGTTTTGCAGCGTGCTCAGGAAGGCCTGGCTCAGCGCTTTCAGCGCGTCGGCTTTTGCCGCCGGTACGGCAACCACCGCAGAGGCTTCACGCGGGATAGCGTTGCGCAGGGTACCGCCGTTCAGATCCAGCACGCGCAGGTTCAGCTCTGCGGCATGAGCGAACAGGAAGCGCGTCAGCAGCTTGTTGGCATTGCCCAGGCCCACGTGGATCTCGGCGCCGGAGTGGCCGCCTTTCAGGCCCTTGAGGGTCAGCTTCAGCGTCTGATAGCCGGCCGGTACCGCTTCGCGCTGCAACGGCAGGGTAGTGATGAAATCAATACCGCCGGCGCAACCCATGTAGATCTCGCCTTCTTCTTCTGAGTCGGTGTTGATCAGGATATCCGCCTGCAGCCAGTTAGGCTGCAGCCCGAATGCGCCGTCCATGCCGGCTTCTTCGGTCATGGTCAGCAGCACTTCCAGCGGGCCGTGTTCGACGCTGTCGTCAGCCAGCACCGCCAACGCAGAAGCCATGCCGATGCCGTTGTCGGCGCCCAGCGTGGTGCCGCGCGCCTTGATCCACTCACCGCTGATATACGGCTGAATCGGATCCTTGGCGAAGTCGTGCACGGTGTCGTTATTTTTCTGCGGCACCATATCCAGGTGCGCCTGCAGGGCAACCGGTTTACGGTTTTCCATGCCTTTGGTGGCCGGCTTGCGCAGCAGGATATTGCCTACCTGATCGCGTTCGGCATGCAGATTCTTCTCTTTGGCCCACGCGAGGATGTGCTGCGCCAGTGCTTCTTCATGATAAGAAGGATGCGGAATAGAGCAGATTTTGGCAAAAATATCCCACAGCGGCTGTGGTGAAAGTTGAGACAATTCAGACACTATAGGTCTCCTGTGACAGCATTCTCAGCATGGCGTGAATGCCGCTCGGTTAGGGTGGATTGGCATCGGTGCGTTTTTTGGCACGATCTCCAGAGAATATCACTTTATTCAGGGGCGCGCGCGTACCCTATTGCACTGTTTAAGGGGGATAATACACATATCTGACGTGCGATTGCTTGTTTATGCAGGATCAATCACCAGACGAAATACTTATGATTTCCACAGTACAACTGGTATTCGGCTCAACCAGTCTCTATAATCTCGCGCAACCTTTTTTCCCCTGATCACGAGTAAGCCACACCATTGCTGGCTGGGATACCATTTTATGAGCGAAAAATACGTTGTTACCTGGGACATGCTGCAAATGCAAGCGCGCAAACTGGCTCACCGCCTGCTGCCTGCTGACCAATGGACGGGAATTATTGCCGTAAGCCGCGGCGGCCTGGTGCCGGCAGCCTTACTGGCGCGCGAATTGGGCATCCGCCACGTGGATACCGTCTGCATTTCCAGCTATGACCATGACAACCAACGCGAAATGAAGGTACTCAAGCGCGCCGAAGGCGACGGCGAAGGCTTTATCGTGGTCGACGATCTGGTGGATACCGGCGGCACCGCGAAAGCGATCCGCGACATGTACCCGAAAGCGCATTTCGTCACCATTTTCGCCAAGCCGGCAGGCCGCCCGCTGGTGGACGACTATGTGGTCGATATCCCACAGGATACCTGGATCGAGCAGCCGTGGGACATGGCGGTGACCTTCGTGCCACCGATCGGCGGCCGTTAATCCCCGCTCGCGCCAGTAAAACGCCCGGTTATGCCGGGCGTTTTCGTTTCTGATTTTCGCCCCTAAATAATTGGAGTTGCATCACAACAAAACCAAGGGTTTTGTTGAACAGTGCTTGCGCTGGCCCCAACACAGATGCAGCTTCAAGTATGACGGGTTTATCTCTCCAGAGTTAGGTACACTACCTCCAGTTAAGTAGGCTGTTTGCGGCCTACGGCCAGATTTACGGAGGCTGTTGTTACCATGGCACAAGCCAACCTTTCTGAAATCCTGTTCAAACCCTCATTTAAACACCCCGAGACCTCGACGCTGGTGCTGCGTGCGCGCAACAAAGCCGGCGCCGATCTGCACTCCACGCTGGAAGGCAACACCGTCAGCAACTGGTACCGTATGCTCAACCCGTTGCTGTGGGCCTGGCGCGGCGTTGATCCGATCGAAATCAACGAAGTGCTGGCGCGTATCGCGGTCGCCGATGTGGAACATACCAACGACAAACTGCTCGATACCGTGATCGGTTACCGTAACGGCAACTGGATCTACGAGTGGGTGCATCAGGGCATGCTCTGGCAGCAGCGGGCATTGGAACAGCAAGATCCGCTGATCGGCGGCCAATACTGGCTCAACGCCGTCAACTTTTACAGCATCGCCGGCTATCCGCACCTGAAAGGCGACGAACTGGCCGAACAGGCCGAGGCGCTGGCCACCCGCGCCTATGAAGAGGCCGCGCTGCTGCTGCCTTACCAGCTCAAGGTGCTGGAGTTCCGCATTGAAGGGGGAAGCAGTATTAACGGCTTCCTGCACCTGCCGGAGAAGGGCGAAGCGCCGTTCCCGACGGTGCTGATGTGCGGCAGCCTGGATACCCTGCAGACCGATTATCACCGCCTGTTCCGCGAATACCTGGCGCCGCACGGCATCGCCATGCTGACCATCGATATGCCTTCCATCGGTTCTTCTTATAAGTGGAAGCTGACGCAGGATTCCAGCTTCCTGCATCAGCAAGTGCTGGCCCAACTCTCTTCGGTGCCCTGGATCGACCATCAGCGCGTTACCGCATTTGGCTTCCGCTTCGGCGCCAACGTGGCGGTGCGCCTGGCTTATCTGGAGCCGCAGCGGTTGCGTGGCGTGGCCTGCCTGGGGCCGGTGGTCCACAGCCTGTTGTGCGACGTCGGCCGCCAGCGAGACGTGCCGGACATGTATATGGACGTGCTCGCCAGCCGGATGGGGCTGGCCAACGCCTCGGATAACGTGCTGAGGGTGGAACTGAACAGCTATTCGCTGAAAACCCAGGGATTGCTGGGCCGCCGCTGCCCGACGCCGATGCTGGCGGGTTATTGGGATCGGGACCCGCTCAGCCCGAAAGAGGAGGCGCAACTGATCGCTTCGTCTTCGATGGACGGCAAGTTAATGGCTATTCCACGAGCGCCGGTGTACAGCAGTTTCCACAAGGCCTTGCTGCAAATGGCCCACTGGATGAAAGATAAAATGCGTTAATTTGTTGCTAAATTTTAACAATTTGTTAAAAAGAGTGGTCTACATTGAGGAGGTTAAAGAATGACGTTACCTAGTGGTCACCCTAAAAGCCGACTAATGAAACGTTTTGCCAGCTTGGGGCCGTACCTGCGTGAAGGGCAGTGCGAGAACGACCGTTTTTTCTTTGATTGCTTAGCCGTTTGCGTCAATGTCAAACCCGCGCCAGAGAAGCGTGAGTTCTGGGGATGGTGGATCGAGCTGCATGCTGAAGAGACGCGTTTCACTTATGCTTATCAGTTCGGTCTGTTTGATAAGGACGGGCGTTGGACGCCGGAAAAGATTAAAGATACTGAAGTAAAAACCAAGTTGGAAACCACCCTGCGTGATTTCCATCGTCGTTTGGGCGAGTTGTTGGCGACGATGGAGTTGGCGCTTGAACCGGCCGATGATTTCAAAGAAAAACCGATTAAACTCTCCGCCTGACCCCGTTTGACTATAGTATTGTGCTGATTTCGCGTTGTGCCTGTTGGCATAACGCGTCTCTCCTGTTACAAAGACCTTTGCACTCTTATTCTCATCATACCCTATAGCTTTCGAGTTGCAGCCAACAACGCTGAAGCTTGAAAAATGACGGGTATATTACACGGCAGAAACACTATGAACGGCAGCCAGACACTGGTTGTGAAATTGGGCACCAGCGTGTTGACCGGCGGATCGCTGCGTCTTAACCGTGCCCACATTGTCGAACTGGTACGCCAGTGCGCACAACAGCATGCAGCGGGTCACCGCATCGTTATCGTCACCTCCGGCGCGATTGCCGCCGGGCGCGAACATTTGGGCTACCCCGAACTCCCCGCCACCATCGCCTCCAAGCAACTGCTGGCGGCGGTCGGCCAGAGCCGGTTGATCCAACTGTGGGAACAGCTGTTCTCCATTTACGGCATCCACGTCGGGCAGATGTTGCTGACGCGCGCCGATCTGGAAGACCGCGAACGCTTCCTCAACGCGCGCGACACCATGACCGCGCTGCTGGACAACCGTATCGTGCCGGTAATCAATGAGAATGACGCGGTAGCGACCGCAGAAATCAAGGTGGGCGACAACGACAACCTGTCGGCGCTGGCGGCGATCCTGGCCGGGGCCGACAAACTGCTGTTGCTGACCGATCAACAAGGCCTGTATACCGCCGACCCGCGCAACAACCCGCAGGCGGAACTGATCCGTGAAGTGCATGGCATTGACGACGCGTTGCGCGCCATCGCCGGCGACAGCGTTTCCGGGCTGGGCACCGGCGGCATGGGCACCAAATTGCAGGCGGCCGACGTGGCCTGCCGCGCCGGTATCGACGTGATCATCGCCGCAGGCAGCAAGCCGGGCGTGGTGGGCGACGTGATAGAAGGCAAACCGGTGGGCACCCGTTTCCACGCGCTGGAAACCCCGCTGGAAAACCGCAAACGCTGGATCTTCGGCGCACCGCCGGCCGGTGAAATCACCGTGGACGACGGCGCGGTCGACGCCATTATGGCGCGCGGCAGCTCGTTGCTGCCGAAGGGCGTTCGCGAAGTGAAAGGCGATTTCTCCCGTGGCGAAGTGATCCGCATCCGCAACCTGGCGGGGCGCGACTTGGCGCACGGCGTCAGCCGTTATAACAGCGACGCGATGCGCATGATTGCCGGCCACCACTCGCAGGAAATCAGCGAAATTCTCGGTTACGAATACGGCCCGGTGGCAGTGCACCGCGACGACATGATTGTGAGCTAAAGGAGTGAGCATGCTGGAGCAAATGGGGAAGGCCGCCAAACAGGCCTCCTGGCAACTGGCGGTGCTGAGCACGGCGAAGAAAAACCAGGTGTTGTCGGTGATGGCCGACATGCTGGAAGCCAACAGCGAAGTGATTTTGCAGGCCAACGAACAGGACATGGCGCAGGCGCGCGCAACCGGGATGACCGAAGCCTTGCTCGATCGCCTGTTGTTGACCCCGGCGCGGCTGGCGGCCATCGCCAACGATGTGCGCCAGGTGTGCCGCCTGAACGATCCGGTCGGCCACGTATTGGACGGCAGCCTGCTGGACAGCGGGCTGAAGCTGGAACGCCGGCGCGTGCCGCTCGGTGTGATCGGCGTGATTTATGAAGCGCGGCCGAACGTCACCATCGACGTCGCCAGCCTGTGCCTGAAGACCGGCAACGCGGTGATCCTGCGCGGCGGTAAAGAAACCCACAACACCAACCTGGCGACGGTGAAGGTGATCCAGCAGGCGCTGGAACAATGCGGCCTGCCGGCAGCGGCGGTGCAGGCGATTGACAGCCCCGATCGTGCGCTGGTGAATGAGCTGCTGCGCCTGGATCGCTACGTAGACATGCTGATCCCACGCGGCGGCGCCGGTTTGCACAAGCTGTGCCGCGAACAGTCGACCATTCCGGTGATCACCGGCGGTATCGGCGTTTGCCATACCTACGTTGACGACAGCGTTGATTTCGACAAGGCGTTGACGGTCATCGAGAGCGCCAAAATCCAGCGCCCAAGCGCCTGTAACTCGCTTGAGACGCTGCTGGTGAACCGCAACATCGCCGAACAGTTCCTGCCGGCGCTGAGCGCCAGGATGGCGGCTGCGGGCGTGACGCTGCACGCGGCGCAGAACGCCATGCCGCTGCTGCAAAACGGCCCGGCGACGGTGGTGGACGTGGAGGAAGGGGATTACGACGACGAATGGCTGTCGTTGGATCTGAACGTGCTGGTGGTGGACGATATCGATCAAGCCATCGACCATATTCGCGCTCATGGCACCAACCACTCCGATGCGATCCTCACCCGTTCGCTGAGCAGCGCTGAGCACTTCGTGCGCGCCGTGGATTCCTCGGCGGTGTACGTTAACGCCAGCACCCGCTTCACCGACGGCGGCCAGTTCGGCCTGGGCGCAGAAGTGGCGGTCAGCACCCAGAAGCTGCATGCACGCGGCCCGATGGGGCTGGACGCACTGACCACCTACAAGTGGATCGGCTACGGCGACGATTTGGTGCGCAGTTAAGTCAGGTTTCGCGTTTTAAATTTGAGGGCGCCGTTCGCAGCATAACAAAGCGGGAATGGCGCTCTACCAGGGTGACAATGTATGAGTTTTTAGAGCCTTGTATCAGGTCGCCTTCCCTGTGGCCTGGCATGGCTCTGTCTGCAACATCAGGTGATGGGTAGCGCATCCTGGATTGACCCTAATCCTTTCCCTTTAAGCGATGTTATTCTGGATTTACGTACTGTTCTTCTGCTTCTGAGACACTGTTGCAGCTCTTTTTCTAATTTTTAGCCATAAAAAATCTTCTAAAAACTTTATCTATTGACCATACGATAAAACATATACTCGTGATAGATACAATGGCTACTGATAAGTTTCGTGGCGCAGGATACCATGAAGTATAAAAAAGGCCTGCACCGCTTAACAGCGATGCAGATATCAACAGCATACAGAACATAAGGAAGTATCGGACTAACTTAATCATATATATCTACCCGTCTTTTGTGAATTAATCAGCAATATTTACCTGGAACAGGTACCGCCGCTGTTATTACCGCAACTGCCGCCGCCAGTGTTATTATTACCTGGATTTCCACTGCCGCCGGTAAAAAAACCTCCTGCAATGGCGCCACCGACAAGTACTAATCCAAGGACACTGCCAATAGCACCGGCAATCATGCCTCCGATGGTGCCATTATTACAACTAACCACAGCACTGTTGTTATCATTTCTTTGTTGAGATGAATTATCGTTGTGGCCACCGCTGCGAGAGACTTTATCGAATTAAGAAGATTCTATTACTTTCATTAACAACTCCTTTGTTATGTGAGAAAATTTTCTTGAAGAATTGTAAGTTCATTTCTTTTAAGTTGCCAGTAAAAATATAAAAAACAAATTTCATGTTGTTAATATATATTAGTTGGCTATCTTCCGTTGCTAACATAATTAATTTAGCTACCCGGCGGCGAATGGATGTGACCTACATAAAAATCAAAGGTCAGTGGTAATTCCTGTGCCGGGCGGTAAATTCTTTCGGCCATACCATCGATTTTCTGCTCGCCGTCACAGGCGGGATGCAGTGCAACTCTGCGCTTTTTCCACTAGGGCATTGGACATCACGACGAACCAGAGGTCGTGACCGTTGATAAAAGCGATACCAATACTGCCGTATTAGCAGCCCTCAACGCGGGTAAATCTGAAGAAGAAGCCATTACTATCAGGCAGAGTAAGTATCTGAACAACGTTGTGGAACAGGCTCATCGGAATATCAAATGGCGAATATGTCCGATGTTGGGATTCAGCTCATGCAGACGGGGACGGTTTGTCCCCGACTGAACCATTTCATTTGTTGCCAGGCTAAAAACAGGAAATGAAACTTTTGTTAACTTGCCGTCGTTAATGCAACAGAACAGCAGTAGCAGACTCGTTTGCACAAAAGCAGTTTTATTGTTTTGCGCATTGATATCGGATCTATTTACACATTCGTAATGCGGAGGTCGTAGGTTCGATTTCGTTATTACAACAACTGAACCCGCCCACCAATCTGTTGAATCACCGCTCCAGCATCCACCCCAAGCAGCCGCGCCATCACAGCAAATTCAACCACATCCAGCTTGCGTTCACCGTTCTCAACCTTGGCGATAAACGACTGCGGGCGGCCCAGCGCCTCGGCCAGCTTGGTCTGAGTTATGCCTTTTTCTATACGAGCATCCCGAAGTATTTTTATAACTAATTGATACTCGGTTGAATAAACTGAAGTCATGGCGCTTTCCGCGAGTGATATCCCAAAATCGAATATCTGCCATTGCTGCAATTATCCCAAAATGGGATAATTAAGCCATCAGATAACCAGGAGGGTTAAACATGATGGATAAACGCGATTGGCATCCGGCGGACGTGATCGCCGCATTAAAGAAGAAGGGCACGACGCTGGCGGCGGTGTCCAGAGAGGCGGGATTGGCGTCTTCTACGTTGGGCAATGCACTGGCTCGGCACTGGCCGAAGGGAGAGCGACTGATAGCCGAAGCTTTGAATCTGCCCCCTGCGGAGATATGGCCTTCAAGGTACTCTGAACCTGCATATAAGGATGAGCAGGGCGGTCATTCTGCATCAGAACTCGGCACTATTTAACGCGGATGAAAACAGCAGATACAAATATGGGGGTAGGACAGTTAACTATCCGTAGCCCCCATTATTATCTAATGAATATTCGAGGTTATTGCTTAACGACAAGGTGGCTGCGCTGTTCTTTGCTCATCGCCTTGTTAGAGCTGGAAATAACGCAGTTATATTTCTCGTCTTTATTAATGATCATAAAGGTGCTGACCGGGTTTTTATAGTCCTTGCCGATAGTGAAATAAACATAATCCTGTGGCAAAGAACTCGGTTTGAAGGCGCCAAACGCATAAACACCCGCCATGCCCAACGGGGACAAATCGACCGTAAGTTCTAGCGGCTGCAAGGTATTCGGGGAGGGCAGCATGGATTTTGCGGACATCATCATCGAAGTGGCATCGATGGTGTATTCAGTGGTCACTTTCATCCCGACATATTTGGATTCGGGTTTCGAAAGCTGTTTCATACAGGCGGCATCGTGTTGGGGCGCGGGGCTGCCATTTTCTTGCACGGCGTGCACATGTTCCAACGTCACCTGCGCTTTGCCGGTCATGGGTTTTGCGCTGTCTGCCGCTTGCGCCATACCGGAAAAAACGAGGGCCGCAACCGTGGGTAGAATAACGCCAGTCATTATTTTCATTACATTTCTCCAGTTTTTATCTGTGGGAAAACCATATTGGCTTTCCCGTGTGTGTAGCCGATGAAATTTAATTAATGAAATTATGGGTAGCGCCAAATCACCTTGTGTAAACACATGGCATGACATCGCCGCCCAGAAAAATAACTGGCGTTTTTAAGATGAAGACATGAGTGTTAAATAAATCGGGTTATGACTATTGTTATGAGCCTGCGGGCATATAATTGGTATGGATAACCTTAGTCAATATCCGGGATAGATACAACTCGATGGGTGAGATTTTTATTTTATCGAAAAAATAGCGGGCTTAATAAGCCAATATATTATTTCCATTGGATTATATATACAGGCTTATTATTATCTTATTGCCCCTTGGTCAACGCTTTTTAAACAGCGGCAGCA
Organism: Serratia plymuthica; assembly: GCF_018336935.1. Lineage (NCBI taxonomy): Bacteria > Pseudomonadati > Pseudomonadota > Gammaproteobacteria > Enterobacterales > Yersiniaceae > Serratia > Serratia plymuthica. Next base: position 742,196 of record NZ_CP068771.1, read on the forward strand.
TTCTCACCAAGGTATTGTCCTTAAAGGCATAATGATGGATTAGCGCCGCCGCGGCGTGCAGGCCAATCAGCCAATAACCGAAGGCGGCCAGCGTCTTGTGCCAGCCGATGATTGTCCGCGCCTGCGGCCGGTCGGCTATCTCGGCAAAGGGCATCGGCAGGCCGAATAAAAACCACTCCTTGCCGCCCAGATAGCGCGAATAGACGCCCAGAACCGGCAGCGTCAGCAGCAGCAGGTAAATCAGGGTATGCACCAGATGCGCCGCGCCGGTTTGCCATTTTGGCGGCATCGGGCTGATGGCGGGGGAGGCGTGGCGTGAGCGCAGGATCAGGCGGGCGATCATCAAGACGAACACCGTCACCCCGCAGCTGAAGTGGGTGACCACCAGCAGATACCACAACGGCGTGCCCGGTTCGGCAAAGCCTCTCAGCTCAATCGTGGCGCAGGTGATAACCAACAGGATAGCGACCAGCCAGTGCAGACGGATCTGCATCGGCATAAATGTTTTCTGCACTGGGTTTGCCTTGCTAAGGTGAGATTCGATAGGCATTGAGAGTAACGAAATGTTACAGGAGAGAAAAGCGCCGGGTTTGAATTTATCCCGGCGCCGGGTTTTAGTTCGCTTTCGCCTTGGCGAAGTCACTGCCGTTCACGTCAACCACATAGCCGCTGACGTTGCTGCGGGTGGCGTAGAACACCTTGCCGTTAGCCAGCGGTAACCAAGGGGTTTGTTCGGCAAAAATCACCTGCGCCTGCTGATAAAGCTTGGCGCGTTCTGCCGGAGCGCTCACCTGAATCGCCTTCTGGATCAACCGATCGTAGCCTTTGTCGCACCAGCGGGCTACGTTGGCACCGGTTTGCACGCCGGCGCAGCCGAGCAGCGTGGCGAAGTTGTCCGGGTCGCCGTTATCCGACATCCAGCCATACAGCGCGCTCTGCTGTTCCCCTTTGCGCAGCCCGGCCAGATACTGGCCCCATTCCCAGGTGACGATTTTGGCCTTCACGCCCACTTTCGCCCAGTCGCTCTGGATCATCTCGGCAATGCGCCGTGAATTAGGGTTGTATGGCCGCGCCACCGGCATCGACCAGATATCGGTTTCAAAGCCTTTTTCCAGCCCGGCCTGTTTCAGCAGCTCGCGAGCCTTCTGCGGATCGTAGGCATAGTCTTGCAGTTTCGGGTTGTACCCGAGCATCGTTGGCGGCAGCACCGAATTGGCCGTTGTACCGCTGTCTTTGAATACCGCCGCGATAATCGCCTTTTTGTCCACCGCATAGCTCAGCGCCTGGCGAACCAGCACGTTATCAAAAGGTTTCTTCTGGGTGTTGAACGCCAGATAGCCGACGTTCAGGCCGTTGATGCTGTGCAGTTGCAGGTTTTTGTCGTTCTTGATGGCGTCGAACTGCTCCGGCAGCGGAGCGGGAATGATCTGGCACTCGTTGGTTTTCAGCTTGGCCACCCGGGTCTGCGCATCCGGCGTGATGGAGAAAATCAGGTGTTTGCTGGCCACCTCGCCTTGCCAATAATGCGGGTTGGCCACGTAGCGGATCAGCGAATCCTGCTTGTACTGCTGCAGCGCGAACGGGCCGGTGCCGATAGGCCAGTTATCCACGTACTCCGGCGTGCCTTTCTTCAGCATGGCGTCGGCATATTCTGCGGAAAGAATCGAGGCGAAATCCATCGTCCAGTCGGCCAAAAACGCGGCGTTGGGCTGGCTCAGCGTAAAGCGCACGTGGTCGTTATCCACCGCTTCGACGTTGGTAATCAGCTTGTCCAGCCCGGTGTCGGTAAAGTACTCGTAGTTACCGCCGGATACCTTGTGGTACGGATGATTAGCGTCTTTTTGGCGCATCACGGTGAACACCACGTCCTCGGCGTTGAAGTCGCGCGTCGGGGTGAAGTATTTGTTGCTGTTGAATTTCACGCCCTTGCGCAGCGTAAAGGTGTAGGTTTTGCCATCCGGGCTGATGGTCCACTCGGTGGCCAGCGAGGGGGCAGGGGTTTTATCGCTTTCGCGCAGCGTCAGCAGGCGGTTATACAGCACCTGCGAAGTGGCGATAAACGTCGGCCCGGAGCTGGCGAGTTGCGGATTGAAAGACTCCGGCGAGGCGACTGTGCAATAGACCAGCGTATCGGAAGCTGCCAGCGCGCTGCCCGCCGCCAACAGGCTGGTTCCCGCCAATAGCAGGCTTGCAGTTGTTTGTTTTAAAAGCATAAAAGTGATAGCTCCCTCAGGTTGATGGGGGACACTGCCGCCGCTGTGGCATTCAGGCAGCCCCCGGTTTAACTATAATGAGACTTTGCGGATCTGGGAACGGGTGGCGGCGGATTCCTTTCCGGTTATTGCGTTGATCGCCAACATTTCCACCGCCGCCGGCGAACGTTTTTTACCTCGATAGTCCCTTTTTCCGACATGCATTAACCTGTTGCTCTATATTTATGAAAATGATAATAAGTGTTATTATCATTTTCATTTGTAACCATGTTGAAACACTTTCAGCGCGTTGCGGCCGTCGTTTTCCTGGTCTCCCTGTCGCATATCAAAGGTAGGTAACATGTCGGAAACCCTTTTGGCTACTGAATGGCTGCCGCTGTCGCCGGCGCAGTTAGACTTCTGGGAGGAGTTTAGCCTGCATCCCGGGCAGCCTTTTTCCACCGTCGCTCACGTCACCGAATTGCGCGGAGCGGTGGACGAGGCGGCGCTGTGTCGGGCGATAACCCTCACCGTTGCAGAAACGCAGGCGTTTGCGCTGCGGTTTGGCACCCGCAGAGGCGATCGGTTGCCGATGCAGCGCTACGATCCCGAACGGGTGCCACGTCTGCAGCGTATTGATTTGCAGGAACATCCCGACCCATATCAGGCCGCGATGCGGCTGATGCAGGCCGATGCCGAGCAGCCGATGGATCTGCATACTCAACCTATGGCGGCCGTGTGGCTGCTCACTCTGGGGCCGACGCGCTATCTCTGGTACCTGCGTGCTCACCATATCATTATCGACGGTTACGGCATGGCGCTGGTCGAGCATCGCTGCGCTACGCTGTACGCGCATTTTCTCGGCAAGGGCACGGCGGGGCATGCATTGGGCGCCTTTAGCGCCTTCCAGCAGCATGAACTGGCCTACGGGGCTTCCGAACGCTGCGACAAGGATCGTCGGTTCTGGCAGCGTTATTTACCGCCGTCGCAGGTGCTGCCGACGGTGCGTAAAGGCGGCCGGGAATATGGCGTGAAATGCCTGAGCACCAGCACGCCGCTGCCGGAGGACATTTCACGGCGGCTGCGCCTGTTGTCCGAACGCAGCGGCATCGGTTGGCCCGATCTGCTGCTGGCACTGTCCGCCGCCTGGCTGTTTTTTACGTTGCCGCCCTTACCGCATGAAAGAGGGGATACGCGCACCCTGTGGATGCCGGCGATGAATCGTCGCAGCAGCAACGCGACCAATACGCCGGCTTTGGCGGTCAATACGCTGCCGTTTCTGGTTTCACTGCGTGCCGAAGAGACGCTGGGGCATTTCCTGTCCGGTGTCACGCAAACGCTGCGTGAATTGCGCAGCCACGCCGGTTATCGCCTGCGGCAGATTGCCGCCGATCGCGGCGTGACGCCCGCTTCGCGTTTGTTTATTTCCCCGTTTATCAACGTTCAGCCATTTGACTCGGCCGGTTTCAGCGGCTGCACCAGCACGCGCCGGGTGCTGGCAGGCGGTGCCGGCGACGGGATTAACCTGATCTTCCGTGGCGGCGCTGACGCCGGCGATCTGCATTTGGATATCGATGTCTTTGTGCAGCAGTTCCCCACCGCCGGAGCGGCCAACTACCGAAGCGCCTTGCAGGGCTTTTTGCAGCGCGCGTTGCGGGAAGGCGCGTTGGAGAGGGCGATCGGCGAGTTGGTGGCGGTGTCCGCCTGATGAAAGCGGGCAGGGGATGACCCTGCCCGTAGGGGATTGACGGTTAGCGGGCCAGCAGCGCGGCGACCTCCCGTGCGTTCTTGCAGGGGATCAGCGCCGTTGGCGGCAGTTGGGTGCCAAAGGCGTCATTAAGCCGTGCGGCCACCTGGCGGATGTGCGGCAGTTTCAGCCCCATGCTGATAAAGGCGGTTTCCTCCCCCCACTCAGGATGCGGCGGCGTGCCGATGGCCTGCAGATAGATGGTCAGAATTTTGCCGCTCAGTACCGGCGGCGCGCTCGGCAACGGTGCTGCACAGGCGTTCAACCCGGGAGCCGCCCGCCCGGCCCCGAGCGCGGCGCGGATGGCGTGACGGTCGGTTTTGCCGTTGCCGGAAAGCGGCAGCGCTTCGGCGTGGATAAAACGCGTCGGGATATGTGTACAAGGCAGATAGCCGGTCGAGAAGGCGCGAATATCCGCCAGCGACAGCGGCTTGCCGTCGTGGGTGAGGTACATCGCGCCCAGCGTCGATTCGGCATTTTCCCCGCTCGGATAATCCACCACCACGATGTCCAGAATCGCCTCATGCCCGCGCAGCACGTCTTCGATCTCCGGCAGCGACACGCGCACGCCGCGGATTTTCACATAGCCGTTCACCCGGCTGGCGAACAGGATGTTGCCGTCCGGGCGATAGTAGCCCTGATCGCCGGTGCGGAAGGCCCGCAGCGGTTGCCCGTCGGGGCCATGCAACGGGATGAAGTCATGTTGCTTCACTTCGCCGTCTTCCAGATAACCTAACGCCAGATTCACCCCCGCCGTATGAATGCGGCCCACCACGCCGGCCGGGCAGTGCGTGCCGTCGTCATGGCAAATAAAGTATTGGTTGCCCGGCAATGGCCGGCCGTAGGGCACGGTGCCGGTGTCCTGCGCTGCAATCGGATGCCAGATGCTCCAGATAGTGGTTTCTGTCGGGCCGCCGAGTGAGAACAGGCAGATGTCCGGGCGCAGGCTACGCAACGTCTGCACCGTCGCCGGTTTGATGTAATCGCCGCCCTGAGCCACCAGCCGCAGTGAGCGCAGGCTGTCGGCCGTTTTGCAGGTGAGCAGCATTTCCAGGATCGCAGGCACGGAACACCACAGGCTGACGCGGTGGCGCTCCACCAACCGGTTCCAACCGATGGCGTCTTTTTCCTGATGCGGCGCGGGCAGAACCAGCGTCGCACCGGCGCTGAGCGAGCCGAACAGGTCAAACATCGACATATCGTGGTGCGGCGGCGTCACGGAGATAAACACATCATCGGCGGTGACCGCCCAGCGTTGCAACGTCTGCCCAAGCACGTTGGCGGTGGCGCGGTTGTTGAGCACCACGCATTTGGGTTTGCCGGTGGTGCCGGAGGTGTACAGGTAATAGCCTGCCTCGGTGCTTGCGCTGCGCTCCGTCAGCGTTTGGTCGCCCGGCAGTTGAGGCGTGCCCGCAGCCGGATCGAGCAACTCCGTCGGCGTCACCCCGTGCGGGGTATCCAGCTCGCCCCGATGCACCACCAGATCTGGCCGGCAGTTGCTCAGCAGATAGGCGGTGCGTTCCGGCGGCGAGTTGATGTCGATCGGCACCCAGATAACCCCCAGCAGCGCACAGGCCAGGGAGATAGTCACGTGTTCCGGGCTGCGCGCCAGATACAGCGCCAGCACGCTGCCGCGCCCCAGATTGCGCCGCTGCAGGTTGGCCATGACGGCCCCGACCTGGCGACCCAACTCAGGATAAGACAGGGTCTGCTCATCGCAGATCAGCGCCGGTCGCGGCTGTGGGTCGTTAAACAGCCGTTCGGCCAGCTGCGTCAGGTAGGGATAAGCGGTGAATGCCGCTTCGCCGTAGTTATGGCGATAGTGCCGATAATCGATAAACCGCGCCGGGGCGATCTCCAGATCGCTGTCCTGGCACATGTGCGCCACCCGGCGTTGCAGGGCGTCCAGCATCGCCCGCACCTGTTCGCCGTCCAGCGCCTGTTCGGCGTAATCGACGCATAGCTGCAGATTTTTGTCGGCGTCCTGCGTCAGGCGGATGTCGATCGCGACCTGTGGCGTTTGGGTCAGGCCGTCGTGGTAGCGGACCGGCGCGCCGGCCGACAGCGTCTCCCAGCTCAGGCAGTTGGTGAGAATGACCGGCAGCGCCGGGGCGCCCTGGCTGCGGTTCAGCAACTGCCGCGCCAGATCAACGCCGGAAAACGTCAGGTGGTCGAGAGCGCCCAGTATATCGTCCTGCAGTGCCTGTGCGCGGCTGACAAAGGTACCGCCCGCGAGTGAGTAACGCACGGCGACAAAGGTGGACGCGTTGCCGTGCGAACCGCCCGCCGCAGGAAATGCCACCGGCACGCCCACGCACAGCTCGCCGTCGGTGGTCCACTGCGCCAGCGTATCGAGGATCACCGCCGAAAGGGCGCTGTTGCGCAGCAGCGAATGGGCAGAGCCCAGGCGCGAGAAGGTTTTTAGCACTTCGCGCGGCAGGGTCAGGCTGGCGCGTCGGTAGCGAGAACTTTTGATGTTGGCCAGCGGGATGCGCCACGGCAACGCCGAAGGCGTGGTGACGTCCTGCAGTTTGGTCTGCCAATAGGCGGCGTCGGCCCGGCGCTGTTCTGCCGTTGCGGCGTCCGGCGGGGTAGCCGGTGCGATTGGCGGCAACGGAGCGTCATCGAACAGCCGGGCAATCAGGGTGGCGATGCCCTGGCCATCGAGGATCAGCGCGTCGAAGCTGGTGAAAATCAGCGTGTCGTAGCGCCCGATGGCGTCCTGCGTCTCCGGCAATTGAATGGCGGCAATGCGCCACAGCGGCTGCGCCGGATCGTGGCGCTGGTGCGAATACTGCTCGCGCAGGGCGGCCAGCCGTTGCTGCGCCGTATCATGCTCCAGCGAGCGCAGATCGTGCCGGTCCAGGTTCAGCGTGGTTTCCGGCCGTACGCGCTGGGTGAAACGCTGGGGATCGAGGCAGGTACGCAGCGCGGGATAGTGCTGCACCAGTTCGGCCAGCCGGGTTTCCAGCCGCGCCAGATCCAGCCGTTGGCCGCGGTATTCGCGGAAATCGTGCATTGCCACGCCGCCGAGCGGCCACTGTTCGCTGCGGCCGAGGAGGTAAGCCTGTTGCAGCGCGGTTAATGGTGTCTCCATGGTATTTCCCTATTGTCGCTAACCGATGAAAAAGAACGCAGGGCGCGTGGGGGCGGCGCGCCCAAAGCCGAATCAGACCTGAGGTGCCAGCACTTTCAGCAGCATCTGCGCGCCTGCGGCGGCGTTGGGGTCACGCTCGCAGATCAACGCGGCCAGCGCTGCCGGAGTGGGGTGCGCCGCCAGATCTTGCGCGGTCAAGGCTACCGGCAGGTATTTATTGAGCACCCCGAGCAGGGCGAGCAACGCGGCCTCCGGCAATGGCAGGGCGGTGATGTCGTCATCGTCGCGCAGCCTGACGCCCGGCGCTACGCGCGCCAACAAAAGGTGCAGCAACTGGCGTACCGGGGTTTGGGTTTCCGGCAAGCACTGTGACAGCAACTGCGCCAATGGCCGCCTGAAACTGTCGGGGTGGTGCGCCGCCTGTTGCAACAGGGCGCCGTAGGTGGCAAACAGCCGCTGCGGCAGCCGGTCCGGGAAGGCATCCATCCGCAGATCCCAGTTGATCAAAATACCGCCGTTGGCATGCGCCACCTGGGCGTCCAGCGCTACCTGCGGGCCCTGGGAAATCACCCAGTCCAGCGGGCCAAAGGTATGGGTGACCTGGTCGGAAAACAGCGCTTTGCCGCGAATGCCGAAACCGGCGGTGAACACCACCGGCGAAGGTTGCATGCTGCCGTGCAGGCGCGACAGGTCACGCATCACGCTCACGCCCGGGTAGTCGGCATGGGCGAGCAATTCCGCCAGTTGATCCATCAGGCGGCGGCAGAAGGCGGGCAAGTTTTCCGCCGGATTGAGCTCTACACCGAGCAGCACCAAATTGGAGAAGTCGCCAATGATGCCCTCCACGCCTTCCGCATCCCGGTGGAACAGCGGCACGTTGAGCCGGAAGCGTCGCAGGTTCCAGCCGTGGCCGACGGTAATGGCGAACAGTGCCAGAAACAGGGCGGAAAGCGTGACGCTATGCGCTTTGGCGGCATCTTCCAGCGCTTGGGTTTCTCTTGCGCTCAGCTGCAGCGCCAGCCGATCGCTCTGGCAGCGTTCCGGTGCGCGCAGCAGGTGGGGCGCGGGCGGCAGTTGCGCCAGGCGTTCGCGCCACCAGGCCTGAGCGCGGGCGCGCCGCTCAGGTAGCTCCGCGTCGGCATGGTGCCGCTCCAGATAGTCAAAATAGGGTACGCCGTCGTTGTCCGGGGCGGCCGGGCAGTGGTGATAAAAGCGCGCCAGATCCTCCATCAATACGCGAAATCCCATGGCATCGCCGGCGATCATGTCCAAATCCACATGCAGCCGGCTGTGTCCTTCCGGCAACAGACTGAGGCTGATGTCGCAAGGAACGCCCTGTTCCAGCGGCAATTTCTGGCTGCTTTTTTGCCGGCGTTTGGCGCTCAGCGCGTTGGCCATCTCGGGGGCGTCGGTATGGCGGAAGTCGTCGATATGCAGGCAATGACGCGGACCGCAGGCATCAATGGTCTGTTGACCGTCCGCCGTGATGCGCAGGCGCAGCATCGGGTGGTGCAAATAAAGGGCGGTCACGGCCTGTCTCAGTCGTTCGACGTCCAGGTCGCAGCCGTTAAATTCCGCATACAGGTGGGCGGAGACGCCCCCCAGCGGCGCTTCGGATTGCCGGCCCACCCAGTAGGCGGCCTGCATCGTGGTCAACGCTTTCATTGGGTTTCCATCAGTATTGAGAGACGGGAAGAATATATTCCAATGTTAATAAGAATGAAAATTATTACTATTTTTATTTGTTATTGTAAAACGAAGTCGTCATGAGGGGCGGATGCGTATCGACCTCATGGGGTAAATGAATATTTTCTATATAATTTTGTTTTATATTAATTTTTAATGAAATTATTGCGATTTTAAATGACAGAAAAAACCGGTTTATTGGCCTTCCTGCGGTGTGGTTTCTAGCCTGCTCATCTTTCTTCATTGATAATGATTTGCATTAAAATATGTAAAACATTATCATTATTAACATTTCTTTACGTTTCCAGACAAAAATACTGCATCCGCCCGCTGTGCGTCTGGGGGGAAGCCGTCTGCGGCAGGGATAGGCAACAGCAAGGCCAGGGAAGGCCGCAATGCCAGTGTTAGTGTGAGTATCAGCGTCGTTACCTATGTGAAAACAATCAAATTTTTGTGCATCTGGGATGAAAGGAGAATACATCTATGAGCAAGAATTCAGCGGCTCAAAGGCATAAAACCGTAGGAAACAAGGAAAAAGCGGGCTTACAGGCCATCGGGGCATTTTCCTCACTCTTTTTGGGGCTGTGCTCTGTGTCTGTGGGGAACGTTAACGCAGCAGCGCCGGACGATAAGGTGCAGGAAGCCGCCGACGGCAAACGTCAAGGCAATTGGCAGGACTCGGAGAGCCTGCTGGTCACCGGCGAAAAAATTAAACGCACCATTTTCGATACCGGCTCCAGCGTGCAAGTGTTCGACAGCGAACGGATTTCTTCCATGCCGAATGCGTTGCAGGTCACCGATTTGCTGCGCATGACCCCTAACGTGGTCGATTTGGGCATTGGCAACAATTTGCCGACCGTGCGCGGCATCGACGGCTCCGGCCCGAACGTCGGCGCCAATGCTTTCCTCAGCGGCACTCGCCCGCGTCTCAATCTGTCAATGGACGGCCGTTCTCTGACCTATAACGAGCAGGCATTTGGTCCGCAGTCGCTGTGGGATCTGGATCGCGTTGAAGTGTTTCTCGGTCCGCAGAGCTATATTCAGGGGCGCAACGCCATCGCCGGCGCCATCGTAATGACCAGCAAGGATCCGACTTTCGACTGGGAAAGCGCCTTCAAGGGCGGAGCCGGCAACCAGCATTCTTCACAGCTGTCCGCCATGGCCTCCGGCCCGCTGGTGGAGGACCAACTGGCGTTCCGCGTCAGCGTCGATCGTCAGCGTCGCCGCAGCGATGTCGACCTTCCCGCTTATGAACCGGTAGGGGATCCGCGTGAGGTTGAAGCCACCACCGCTCGCGCCAAACTGTTGTTTAACCCGGCAGGTATGCGCGAGCTGACCACCAAGCTGACCTTTAACCATTTTGGCAGCACCTCACCGCAAAACGAGAGCCTTAACCCGTTGGTTCACCCGACTAACCCGCGCCACGATCCGCGCCGTGCGGTGTTTAAAAGCAATACCAACAGCAGCGTCTGGGATCTGGCCTGGGAGCAGTCCGACAGTCTGACGCTGGAAAACCGCGTTATTTACACCGACTTCAATATTAATCGTCCCACTGCCTACAATATTCAGTATGCGGAAATCGACGGTAAAGAGGTACATGTGGAGCCGGTGGCGCGCTTTGGCGGGCCGGACAGCCGCCTGCGAGGGCTGGCGGGGTTGCGGTATTTCCACGCCAAGCAGGATGAGTTCGTTAATATTTTCGGCGGCTCCAGTTTCAAGGATAAAACCGACACCCACTCGGCCTTTGCCGAACTGACCTACGCCATCACGCCACAGGTGGATATCACGGCCGCCAGCCGCGTGGAGCGTGAACATCGCCGGCGTACCGGTGGCAGCAACGCCGTGCGTATCGATTTCGACGAAACCTACGATGTGTTCCTGCCGAAGCTGGATCTGGCCTGGAAACCGACGGACGCGCAGACCTACGGCGCCAAAGTGGCGCGCGGCTATAACGCCGGCGGCGCCGGCATCACTATCGGCACGCCGGTGGTCAGCTACACCTACGGCTCCGAATATGTCTGGAACTATGAACTGTATTCCCGCCACCACCTGAAAGACGCCAACGTCATCCTGACCAGCAACATTTTCTACAACGACTACAAGGACATGCAGCTGCCTTACTCCTTGGGTGAGAACTCCAGCGTGATCCGCAATGCCGACAAGGTGGAAACCTACGGCGCGGAAATGGGGGCGACCTGGCAGCCGCGTTGGGACTTCGAGTTGTTCGGTAACGTCGGCCTGCTGAAGACCAAGATCAAGAAGTTCTCGGGCAGCGGCGTAGATGGGCACGAACTGGCGCGTGCGCCGGCCTATACCGCCAACATGGGGGCCAAATATCAATTGATGGCCGGGCTGGAACTGAGCGGCAACGTGGCGTTCTCGGACTCCTACTACTCGCAGTACGACAACGACTCACGCGGGCGTATCGGTTCTTACTGGTCAGCGAATACCCAACTGGCGTACACCTTCGCCTATGGTCGCGCCACCCTGTATGCGCAGAACCTGTTTGACTCGGAACGTCGCGTGATGGTCAGCGGCAACGACGTTTATACCGCGACCCAGCAGCGTCCGAGCATGATTGGTGCCGCACTGGAACTGACATTCTGATAACGGGCTTTGTCAATTGCCTGCGGGGCGTGCAAACGCCCCTTTTCGTGACAAGCGTTCCCCGACGTTCCGGTGCGACCGGGCACAAGGAGATAGAGCAGTGAGCGGTTATTTTGACAGTATTCTGAGCGACGACGAGGCCCAGCGTCTGGATCTGGCGTTCAAGACGCTGGGCGACCGGGCGGCGGATGCCTCGCAGCCTTTGAGTGAGGCGGAAGAGCTGGCGTGGTTCACCCATCAGCAGCGGGGAGACGGCGGCAGCCAACAGGCGATGGCGTGGCGGTTGGGCGGTGAGCCGGATATCGGCAGGTTGGCCAGCGCGCTGGAAGCCCTGACGCGGCAGATGCCGGAGCTGGACGTCCGCTATGATTTCGATGATGAACGAGGTTTGCGCAAGCTGCGCGGCAATGCGCCGCTGAACCCGGTGGAGATTCAGTCGGTGGCGAGCGAGGAACAGGCGCTCAGCCGCTTGTTGCAGGCGCAGGCCACACCGCTTGAACTGGCGCGGGAAGCGCCGCTGCGCTTTTTGGTGTTCACGGGCGCAAACGCCGTGCTGGGCGTGGTTGCGCACGATATTTTGGCTGAAACGCTGTCATGCCGGCAGTTATTGACCCGGCTGTCGGCACTGTATAACCGGCAGGAGCCGGCATCGATTTATGCCGCCTTGCCGCCGATGGGGTTAAATGCGCGATTGCCGGAAAGTGCCGGTCTGGCGCTGCCGTGGCCGCGTCATGCGGCGGCGCTGCGGGACTATCGCTCGGTTGTGCCGCAGGATGGCATTCTGGCGCAGGCCGGCGTACGCGTCGCGACCCGCGTTGCGCGCAGGATGTTGCCTGCCGCCGAAAACCCGGCGCAACTGCTGGCGGCAGTCGCCGTTCGCTTCGCCGGTTTTATCTCCGCCCAGGCCGGCGGGCAGCCGTTGCAACTGTGCGTGCCGCAGGGGGATGCGCAAGAGGCTATCGGCCTGGAGAGCTGGACGGGCACCGCCCGCTTGAAGCGCCTGACTTTGCAACATTCTGATCCCGACCCATTGAACAGGCTGTTGGCGCAACAAATGGCGGAAGAACCGAATCCAGACCTGGCCCAACTGTTGGTGACCTGGCTGGCGGATCCGTCGGTGGCTTTGCAGCTCGATGGCGTGAGCGCCGAGCGCCTGTTGTTGCCACCGCTGCATACCCCCTTTGAACTGGTGCTGGCCCTCAGCCTGCCGGATCCCGACTCGGTGCTGCTGGAACTGGTCGCGGACCCAAGACTCACCCCACATGCCGCCCCTTTCCTGCTGGAGCAGTTTGTCGCTTCCCTTGCCGGGCAGAGGGTAGCGGCGGCGCTGCTCCCCGCCAGTGAACGGCCTATGGCGCCGGACGACGGGGCAGATGAAGAGATCGCGCAGCTGATTTTGGCGGAGTTCCGCGACGCGCTGGCCGCACCGGAGATGACCCTCGATGAAGATTTCTTCGATCGTGGCGGGCACTCGCTGGTGGCGACCCGCGTTATCGGTCGGCTGCTTAGCCTGCACCGCATCGAGCTTAACATTAACGATCTGTTCAGCCACGCCACCGCCCGTGGGCTGTCGGTTTACGCGAAACGGCAGGCGGCTGCGGCCCCGGTGGCGGAGCGGGTCACGCAGGAGCAGGGCGAAGCGGTGCAGGCGCCGCTGTCACTGGCGCAGCACTCTTTGTGGAAGGTTTACGAAGCTTTTGGTCACGACGAAATCTTCAACTTGCCGTTCGCCATCTGTTTCCTCGATCCGGTGGATGAAGGGGCGTTGCGCCAGGCGTTTATTGACGTGATGGTGCGCCACAGCGTATTGCGCTCGCTGTTTATCGAGCAGCAAGGCGAGGTGCGTCAGCAGGTGGTGCCGGCCGTTGAGCTGCCGGACTATGCCTGGTTCCGTTTCTCCCATGAAACCCCGGCCGGCGACGCGAGCGAAATGCTGGCCAAAGCCGGTGAACACCGCTTTAACCTGGCCACCGAGCTGCCGCTGCGCGCCACCTTCCTGCGCGACGCGGCAACGGGCCGGCAGTTGCTCTCGCTGCTGTTCCACCATGTGGTGCTGGACGAGTGGTCGCTGAACCTGATGATGGAAGAGCTGGGCATTGCCTACCGCCATCGCGTGGCGGGGCAGCCGCCGACGTGGAAAACCGGGGTGCCGCAGTTTTATGCCTTCGCCCGGCAGCAACAGGCGAGCGGCGTCAGGCAAAAACACCTGGATTACTGGCTCGATAACCTGCGCGATGCGCCGGTCGGCCAACCTTTGTTCCAGCAGGAGCCTTCACACCATCCTGCGGTACCGGCGGAGGCCGATGTCAACGGCGGGTGGCTGGAGTTTGACGTCGATCCGGCGGTGGCCGATGGGCTGTACGCGCAGGCCAGAAAGAACAACGCTTCGCTGTTCAATGTGGTCTATGCCGGCATTACCACCGCCCTGCGCCTGCTTGGCGGCCCGGCGGACCTGCTGGTGGGCACCTCGACCTCCGGCCGTAACGACGCCGAATTCTTCGACACCGTCGGCTACTTCACCACCGTGGTCGTACATCGGGTGCGTTTCGCTGACTCACTGACGCTGGCAGGTTTGATCGACCAGGTCAAAAACACCATCAACGGCTCGATGCCCTATACCGACATCCCCATCGATCTGGTGGAAGAGGGGCTGTTTGGCGCGCACGCCGATCGCAAGAATCACATGTTCGAAGTGTTCATTCAGATCCACAGCCGCATCAAGCTGAACGGGGAATTCACTCTGCAAGACGGCAGTACGGTGGCATACCGCCAGGTAGAGCCGGAAAAAACCGAATCGCTGCTTGGCCTGCAGTTCGAGGTGATGGAGGAAAACCTCGACGGCGTGAAATCCCTGCGCGTGATGATGACCTACCGCACCGATCACTACACCGCTCAGCAGGCGGGGCTGATCGCCGGCGCCATTGAGCACGTGTTCTCACATTTTGCGCAGCACGCCGGTGGGGATATCCCGCTGTCGGCCTTATCGCCGGTGCCGCAGGAATGACGTTGTTCACCCTAACGGGCTTTATTATTTCAAGGAGATAAACGGATGTCTGGAACAATAGGAACACCCCGCGCCTTACTGTCGCTGTTGATTGCAACCTCGTTGGTGGTGGCCGGTGCGGCACAGGCTCGCGAGGCCGGGATCAAGCCAGAGGATATCCAGCGTCAGGCGCTGTCGTCTGCGCTGGTGGAGATGGCCTACAGCCCGAGCCAGCAGTCGCTGTTTGTCAGTGCGCCGGACTGGAAGGAAGAGGCGCGTTCACGCGTGCTGCGGCTGGATCCGGCCACGCTGGCGGTGCAGGCGGAGATCCCGCTGCAGGTTAAGGGGTTTGGCGTGGCGCTGGATGATGCCGGTAAACGGCTGTATCTGACGCAGGGCTTCAACGGTTCGGTCGGCGTGGTGGATACTCAGACCAACCGTGCGCTGAGCAGCATCCCGGTGACCGAAAAGACCCTGCTTGAGCAGACCTACAAACAGGCGGGCATCAGCGGCAAACGGCTGGAGTTCCTGCTCGGGGAGCTTAAACGCTTCAAGATCACCGAGGATTACCAGTACCGGATCCGCGAGGTGAAATATGACGCGCAGACCGGTCGCCTGTTCCTGCCGGGGCTGGGATTTGGCGTGGATAGCGTGCTGTTTGTGGTCGACACCCGCAATAACAAGCTGGAAAAAATCATTCCCGGTTTTGGCTATAACGCGGTGGGCATCACGCTCGATGAGAAAGGGCGACGGGTATTTGTCTCCAACATGCAGGGGCAGTTGATCACCCTGAATGCCGATACGCTGGCGATCACCTCGACGAAAGAGATCCAGGCGGATCAATTGCTGAACCTGGTGTATGACGGCAAGCATAACCGTTTGCTAGGGGTGGATCAGGGGATCGATCGCGACGACTACCGCAACACTCATCTGGGGCACGAATACGCCAAGCGCAGCAGCGGGCACCGGGTGTTTGCACTGGATGCGGACAGCGGCAAGGTGCTGGCCAGCGAACTGACGGATGAAGTGCCGATCGGCCTGCTGTTGGACGACGGCAACCAACGCCTGTACGTTGCCAACCGTAATGGGATCCGCGTCGAACGGGGTGCCGGCACCTTGACGGTGTTTGATTCGAACACCCTCAAGCGCCTGCAAACCGTGGCGCTGCCGCCGCACCCTAACAGCCTGGCGCTGGATACGCGCAACAATGTGCTGTTCGTGACGGTGAAAAATGACGGTGCAAGCACCAAGGCCGGCAAACCGGAAAGCGTAGTGCGTATTCAACTGCGCAAAAACTGAAGCGCTGTGCCGAATAGTGCTACAGATGGGCGGTATTAAACGCGGCTATTTAGCGTTACCGCGCTGCGTCAGCCACCGCTGACGCAGTCTTTTCACTTATCCAGCCAAAACCGCCCTGGCAGGATCGATTCTCTTCTTGGGGGCGCTGCATGCTACGCCCATCTGGATCATCCGACGGTGTTTTTTGTCCGCTGTTTGGGTGACCGCAGGTTCAATAATCGGCATGCTTGTTGCGGTCGAGGCGTGCCTCTGGTGCGCGTTTTTCCGGTGCTGGTTTGTGCGTTTTTCTGAGCGGTTTTTTATTGTGATGCGGCTTTGGCGGCATTTTATTATTCTGGTGAATTATCGGTTTTTCATGATGTTCATTTATCGGTGGTGCCGCGAAGACCTGTACGCTATTTAACGCCATAACGGCGGTGATAATAAGTATCAGTTTTTTCATTATTATACCCTGAGTTTTAATAAATATATTTTTATTAAGCCCCATGTTGAAGGGGCTGTTATTTAGCGCGGCGCGTTAAAGTGATAACCTGGCCCGCCTGGGCCACCGCGCCCGCCGCCGCCACCTGGAGGTGGGAATAAACAGCCGGACAGCATTGCGCTAATAGTCACCGCGCTGATGAACATCAGAATACGACGCATAATATAACCTTTATCGCTAAATCGAGGTGGCTAGTATTATCTTCCGACGCGGGGGTTAGCAATATGGAAAGGGTAGGCAAACCGAAAAGATTCCGTAAGTAAGATTATTCTAATCGGGGGGATATTGAGCGATTGAGATAAGACGGGCTAAAACCCGGCCTTGAGCATCTCTTCTCGCAGCAAATCGACGATCGCGGGCTCTATGTCAGGGAACTGTCGCGTAATATCCGCAATCGCCTCCGCGACAGAAGGCGCTGAAAAGGTGCCTGAGAAAGGCAGAAGAGGAAGGTTGGCGTCGCTGTCCGGAAACTCGCCGCTGATGGTTCCGGTGATCATCCCTCCTTTCTTTTCCGCAGTGAAGTCGTATTCACCCACGTTTTTATTAATCAGCGTCATTTTTACCTCTATCTCGCCCGGCTCCAGCCGCAGGATCTTTGCATCCCACTCTTCTTTTTCAAGGATAGTGGTTGAGGTGGAGAATACCAATGAAACGCTGATTTTCAGGCTTTGATTTTGATGCGCGTCAACTCCCTATAAACAGAAGGTAATAAAACTGGCCTTGAACCGATAATTTTATTATAAACACCGCCGTTAGGGACAATAGTCGAATCTGAAACGGGAGTGTTTATGATGGCTAAAATGAATCGGTTAATCGCCGCTGTACTGCTGATGTTATTGCTTCCTGCCGCTACTGCGGCGGATTATCGCGAAGGCGAACAATATACCCGTCTGGATAAGCCGGTGGCGTCCGCCCCTGCGGTGGTGGAGTTTTTCTCCTTCTATTGCGGCCCCTGTTATCAGTTTGCCGAAATCTATCACGTGGGCAGCACCGTCAGCCAGGCACTGCCTGCGGGCACTAAACTGACCAAATATCATGTTGGTCTGATGGGCAAGCTGGGCAATGAACTGACCGAGGCCTGGTCGGTGGCGATGGTGATGGGCATTGAGGACAAAATCGAAGCTATGCTGTTCGACGAGCTGCAAAAGAAGCGGGCTATCAACAGTGAAGCGGATATCCGGCGGGTGTTTGCCGCCGCCGGCGTCGACGCCGCCGCTTATGAAAATGCGCGCCACAGCCTGTTGGTGAAAGGCCTGATCGCCAAGCAAAATGAGGCGGTGAAGGCGCTGGACGTGCGTGCGACGCCATCGTTTTATGTTTCCGGTAAGTACAAAATCGATAATACCGGCATGGCAAGTCAAAGCGTCGACGGCTACGCGAAAGAGTACGCGGCCGTGGTCCGTTATCTGCTGACCACCCAGCCTTAATTTCTGAAGGTACAGGGGCGTCCTCTGTGCCTTATTCTTTGTTTTTCTCTCGATTGTTGTGCCAGCCACAAGTGGACGCGCTACGCTAACCCCACCTTGTTGTCGTCGATATAGTTGTGACTCCTTCGCAGGCGTTAAATGACTTCTGCTACTGACATCCTGGAGCCCTCTATGCCATTACCCTCATCAAGCACCATTTACTATGTTGCAACTCTGAATGACGTCGCGTTAAACATCAGCAATACCGAAGAGATTGTTGTAACGGACAGCTATACCGGCGGCCGGTTTATCAAGCAAGTCACTAGCCCGACGGTAGATCGTTGGGATGTCGACGGTGTAATGCTGATTAAAGACGCCAACAATGTTATTTGGGAGCGAGTTTTTGAAGACTGTGTCGATCCAGAGTGGTGGGGAGCCCGACCGTTTTACCGTAATAAGTCCGGTAACTTTGTAAACGATGGTTATGACAGCGCCCCGGCATTTAGCCGTATGTTGGCCTGGTTGGTTGGTACTGCAGGCACAGCGCCGGGTGGCACCTATATTAACTGGACTCCCAAACCGGCAGGCGTGCGCTTTAAAGGTAATCGTCAATATGGTTTAGGCTCTACCGTTATTTGGAACACGCGCATTAATTTGTACGCTAACGGTGGCGCTATCTTTGCCAACGAAGGTTTTAACCAGGATGTGAACAACCCGAAAGCCCTGTTGCAGTTGTACAACGAAAAAAATCGGCCGACTATTGAATGCACGCTAGAAAAACTGGAAATGTATTCATGCAGTCCAAACCGTATCGACAGCAGCACCATTAATCTGGGTGTGACAGGGATGCTGTTTGAAGGTGAAGGTGTCGCGGGGGATTTCCGTTTTTGCCGATGCGTTGTCCGCGAGGCAAAATTCTACCATTTCCATACGGCTCCAGCGGTCAGATACGGTGCACGCGCTTATTTGATCCGTTTCTATGACTGCTATTTTTCGCAAAACTCAGGTGGGGATGTTTATTACCCTGCGGGTATCGCCGACGCCGGGGAGAATCTCAGCTATACCAATTGCACCTTTGCTAATGGAGGGATTCTGAACCTGGAAGGTGGGGCGCATAACTTCGTCGACTGCTCTGTCGATTATCAAAAGTTTGGTTTTATGATTAAAAACGCGCGGGTAAGCATGCTTGGCGGCCATATGGAGATTAACAGTGATGTTACCAACAGCCGGGTGGTGATCACGGGGACCGGCAGTTTTACCGCCGTGGGCACCAAGTTTTACGGTACCACCAATGTAGCCATTACCGCGCCTTCCTACTTTGATGCTCAACAATATCACAGCAAGGTGATCCTGCAGGACTGTGAGTTTGAGAACACCTTCGGGCATAACAGTTTGTTATCCGGGGAGGGGCAGTTAAGAACCCAGGGATGTTTTATGGTTAATCAGAACCAATGCCCGGTGTTACAGCCTCTAACCTCAAAAAACAATAAAATGCTGAAGCTGCAAACGGCTGAGCAGGTAACCTCTTATTTGGCCACCGTGTTCGGTTACGCCTTTACCGCAGCCAATTATCTTGTGCAAACCGTTTATCCACCAGCCGGGTCTGCTTTTACCGGTAAGGTCATTGAGATCAGGAAAACGGCCGCGACTACCGGTAGCCAACGGATTGCTATCCCGATGGCGATGGGGGAAGGCAAGGTACCTTATTGCCAAGTGCAGGTGATGGGGTCGGTGGAGTTTGCTACCACTGCTGGTTATGCCTTTTCCGGCGAAGGGATCCGCAGTGTGACAGCACCAGTCGGCTATTATTTCTCCAACGTTAAGGACACCTGGAACTTCGGTACGGTTAATGTGACCACTACACCAATGACGGCAATCAACATGTTTGGTAACGCCAGCGATTTCAACGTAGGCAGCGGGCAAGCGCCGCGTAATATTGCCGACGGTAGCCAGCAATGGCTGTTGTTCTATATCAACCTGACCAACTTGCCAGCCGGTGAGTCGTTATATATCGGTAATATCAACTTTAACGTTTTGTGATTCTGTTTATATGGCAAACCCGGCCACGGCCGGGTTTTTCCTTTATGCATGGTGAAAGGGCAATCTGTGATCCCTGCGCCAGATCGCCGTCCCGGCGTTGATTGTGTGTTATCGGGTTGTTATGTTTATTTTCTGTTCAGCAAGGCTCGCGGTTTTATCGCGGGTGTTTGAAGGGGAAAATCATGGCAATTTCCGCACAGGTCAGAGACGCCGGATTTGAGGCGTGGTTGGGGAAAATCAATTCCGCCTGCGGCCGGTTTTGCGCCAAGACGCTGGGGCCGGGCTTTAGCGGTGCGATACAGGAGTTTCGTACGCACGCGCTGCGCCTGAGCGTGGTGGATGCCGCCCAAACCCGGTTGTATCGTACGCCGCAGGAGATTGCCCGCAGCGACGGTTCGCACTTTTTTACCGTATTTCAATTGCGTGGCAGCGCATTGATGGAGCAAGACGACCGGCAGGCCGTGTTGTCCGCCGGTGACATCACGTTAATCGACGCTGCACGGCCCAGCAGCTTTACCTTTCAACAAGACTCTCGCCAAATTTCCTTACTGATGCCGCGCAGCTATATCGAACGGCCTCTGGGTGGCACCGACTTGCCGTGCGCGCGGCGGATCGAGGCGGAAAACAGCGTGGTGCGGCTCAGCCGTCAACTGATATTGGGCTGCATGCAGGACCCGCAGATGAGCGCCGCAGAGAGCGAGGCGATCCTGAACGCGGTGGCTACGTTGCTGCGCCCGGCGCTAATCGACCCTGACGTGGCGTTCGAAGCGCAGCCGCAGCTCTTCGCCCGCTCGCTGGCATTTATTGATTCGCATATTCAGTCGGAACAGTTGCGCCCAGAGTGGATCGCCGGGGAGCTTGGCGTTTCGGTACGCAGCCTGTATCGGATGTTCGCCCGTCAGGGGCTGGTGGTGGCCCAGTACATCAAGAACCGCCGTCTGGATTTGTGCGCGCAAGCCTTGCGCAGCGCGCCGGGGCGGCAAAAACTGGCTACGGTCGGCTATGACTGGGGTTTTACCGATCACAGCCACTTTTCTACCGCCTTCAAAGCCCGCTTTGGCGTCTCGCCGAGCGAATACCGCAAGCAGTATCAGTAGCGCCGCAGGCGGCGCCCTGATGATTTAGCCGATTCTCAATAGCGAATGCACACCGATTTGGTTTCGGTATAGGCGTCCAGCCAGTCGGGGCCGAAGTCGCGGCCGCTGCCGGACTGTTTGAAGCCGCCGAACGGCATGTTGGCGTCGATCAAGGTATGCGTATTGACCCACACCGTGCCGGCCTGAATGCGCGGCGTCAAAGCCATCGCCTGTTGCAGGCTGGTGGTCCACAGGCTGGCGGTCAGGCCGTAGTCGGTGTCGTTGGCTTTGCTCAGCGCCTCTTCGGCGTCCGCGACCCGGATCAGGTTGACTACCGGGCCAAACACTTCTTCACGCGTCAGGTTCAGCTTGTCGTCCGGGTTAATCACCAGCGTCGGCGGAATGTAAAATCCTTGCGGATCCGGCCCGGCTGCGCCGCTGATAAGCTCTGCGTGCTTGGCTCTGGCATCATCCAGATAGGCCGCCACTTTATTGCGGTGAGCGCTGGAGACCAGCGGGTTTATCTGTGCCGTGGCGTCCATGCCCGGCCCGACGGTCAGAGATTTCACCGCCTGCTCGAACCCGGCCACCAGCCTGTCGTAAATCGGCGCTTCGATGTAAATCCGCGAGCTGGCGGCGCACACCTGGCCCTGGTTGAGGAAACTGCCCATCATCAGGCCTTCGATCACCTGCTGCGGATCCGCATCTTTCAGCACGATGGCCGGGTTTTTACCGCCCAGCTCCAGCGTGACGCGCGTCAGGCGGTCCGCCGCGCTGCGTGCGATGCTTTTACCGACTGGGGTGGAGCCGGTAAAGCTCACTTTGGCGATCAGCGGGTGTTCGGTCAGCGCCTTGCCGCAACCTGTGCCCCGGCCGGTCACCACGTTGAATACGCCCGGCGGAACGCCGGCCTCGGTGGCCAGTTCGGCCATGCGCAGCAGGGTAAGCGGGGTGGTTTCAGACGGTTTGATCACGATCGAACAGCCCGCCGCCAGCGCCGGCATCACCTTCCACATGCCGATCATCAGCGGGAAGTTCCACGGCACTATGCCGGCCACCACGCCAATCGGCTCTTTACGGGTATAAACCTGATATTTTGCGCCTGGCGGCATCGGGATCGACACATCCAGGGTCTGGCCGACAATCTTGGTGGTCAGCCCGGCGGTATAGCGCATCCAGTTCAGCGTGCAGCCCACTTCAAAGGCGCGGGCGATATTGATCGATTTGCCCTGTTCCAGCGTTTCCAACTGGGCCAATTCTTCGGCGTGTTGTTCAACCAGATCGGCATAGCGCAGCAAAATACGCTCGCGTTCTGCCGGCAGGCGCTGTGCCCAAACGCCGGTGGTGAAGGCTTTATGGGCCGATTGCACCGCACGGGCTACGTCCTGCGCGTTGGCATCGGCGGTGGAGGCGATTTGCTGCCCGTCGGCGGGGTTATACACCGCCAACCGGTCATCGGCGCTGGATTCGCACCATTGGCCGTCGATATACAGCCTGTGTTGACGATCGAGAAAACGCGAAACGCTGTCCATCACTGCTTGGGTATTGTCAGGCATACGCCCTCCTGTCAGACAAAAAAGGTCGCTATCGTTAACCTTCAAAGCCTACAACAGGCGGCCGGGATCGCCTTTTGTCTGCCTGACATTCGGTTTGTGCTGCGTGACAGTCTGCAAGAAGGCAACGGCTGAGACGCTCAGCCGTTGCTGAACCAGATTACGAACTGAGCGTCGCCAGGCGGGTGGCGAAGCCGAGGAACAGCAGGCCAATCAGGCCGTTGCCCAGTTTTGCCAACCCTTTCTTGTGGTTAAAGAAGTGCGCCAGCATCGCGCCGGAGAAGATCAGCGTGGTCATGTAGATAAAACTGACCGACTCGAGGATCACGGCCAGGATAGTGAACGACAGGCCGGTGTGAGCATAGTTGAAATCGATAAACTGCACGAAGAACGACACATAAAACAAAATCGCCTTCGGGTTGGTCAGACTCAGCGTCAGCGATTTGCGCAGGATGCTGTGGCTGTCTTCAACCTGCTGTTGCTGCGCTGTGTTTTTCTGGATAAAGGTGGCGTAGAGGATTTTTGCGCCCAGGAACAGCAGGTAAATCGCACCGAGAAAACGCACCAGGGTAAACAGGAACGGCGTAGTGCGGATCAACGAAGCCACGCCGATATAGGCGCAGAAGATCAGGATCGCATCGCCGATAAACACGCCCAGCGCAGCGGTATAGCCGGCGCGTACGCCGCGTGAAACCCCGGTTTTCAGTACGTACAGCGTATTCGGGCCCGGCAGGATGATGATGAAAACCACCCCGGCCAGATAGGTCCAGAGATTCAGGACGCCAAAACTTTCTAACACAATAACCTCTCCATGCGCGGAACTGACAGGCAAAAAAACTGGCTACGCCCGTAGCCGGCCGCGATCCTAACGCTGCGCCGCTGGGTTGGCAACGTAATAAACTTCATGTTGTTTTCTGAAAATGGCGTCAGTCAGAATCTGCTGTGACTAACGCCAATCTTTTGCTCGGAATTAGGGCTTACGCGCCAGCAGCGTGGCGAAACGCAGGGAAATGCGGTTGCCGGCGGCGTCGGTTTTGTGCAGTTGGCCAACGTCTTCGTTGTATTTGAGGATTTCCCAGCCCCGGTAATAGTCTTTAAGCTCCCCCGGTTTAAAGGTGAACGGGAAGGGCAGGTTGCACGGGTAATCCGGGGTATCCATCGCCGCGACGATCAGGTTGTGGCCGCCGCTGAGGGTGCCCTTTTGCATCTCCTGCACCAGCGAGGGGATCCGCTCCCGGTTCAGGAACATGAACACCACGGTAGAAAGAATAAAATCGTATTCGCCGCTGAAAGAGTGGATGTTGAGATCCAGCGTGCCGGCGCGGATGTGCGACAGGGCTTCGCCGTCGATGATGCCGTTGAGCTTGTCAATCGACGGCGAGTGTTTGTCCCAGGCGGTGACGTCAAAGCCTTTCAGGTTGAGATAAAGCGAATTGCGCCCGCCGCCGCAGCCCAGATCCAGCGTCTTGCCGGGGGCGATTTGCCGCGCGGCTTCGATCACTTCCGAGTGGGTGCGCGTCAGCTCATACTTTTTAGCGTAGTAATCTTCCGGCGAACAGTAGAAAGCCAGTTGGCAGATCATGTCGTCCGAGAAGGAAACGATGCGGTGCCATTGCTGCGGCTCGATAAACGGCGGTTGGCTCTCGGGGCTGAACTGCCAGGTTTCGGTGGTTTCGCCCTCTTGCGTCATCAGCGCGAAGGTGAGGGCGCCGCTCAGCAAAGTAAGCCTGGCCCAGGTGCCGGCCTGGGTATTGTGTTGTTGCTGGAAGCTGGTCGGCAGCGTTGCGCTGTTCCATTGCGGCAGCGTTTTATAACAAAGCAGATCGTTCATGCGTCTCTCCTGAGGCAGGGCGTTGCCGGCGCGTGGCGGGCGAACAAGATGATTTTATATGTTGCATATAAAATACATGTTTATTGGCCGTTTGAAAATGCCTGCCAGGAGGAAAGGCGCGGTTTACCGCTTTGAAGCTGAGGCGATCTGATCCGCCTATTTTTAACTGGATCGCGTTCTCCGGCTGGGCTAACGTCAGTGCAGATTATGCCAAACGATCAGGGAAAAGATGTCACTTCACCGTTATATCAACTCGATGACCTTGCGTCCGTTGAGCCTGGCCGCGCTGCTGGTGCTGGCCGGTTGTACGACGAAAACCACGACAGCGCCGGAACATCGCCCCGCCGACGTCAAGGCGCAACTGGTGCGGCTGATGCCGGCCAACGCTGCCGATCGCCAGGGCTGGGCCACCGACATCACCGCCGCCTTTGCCGCACAGGGTATAGAACCGAACACCGAAAACCTGTGTTCGGTGTTGGCGGTGACCGAGCAAGAGTCGACCTTCCAGGCCAATCCGCCGATCGCGGGGTTGCCCAACATTGCCTGGAAAGAGATCGACCGCCGCGCCGATCAGATGCATATCCCGAACTTCCTGGTGCATACCGCGCTGCTGATCAAATCGCCGAACGGCAAAAGTTACAGCGAGCGGCTGGACAAGGTGCGCACCGAGAAGGATCTGAGCGATATCTTTGATGACATGATCGATACGGTGCCGATGGGGCAAAAGCTGTTCGGCAGCCTGAACCCGGTGCATACCGCCGGGCCGATGCAGGTGAGCATCGCTTTTGCCGAGGCGCACGCCAAAGGTTATCCGTACCCGATCGACGGCTCGATCCGCCGTGAAGTGTTCAGTCGCCGCGGCGGTATGTACTTTGGCATCGCGCACCTGTTGGGCTACCCGGCAGACTACAGCCAGCCGATCTACCGCTTTGCCGATTTCAATGCCGGCTGGTACGCCAGCCGCAATGCGGCGTTCCAGAGTGCGGTCAGCCGGGCGAGCGGCATTCCGCTGGCGCTGGACGGCGATTTGATTAACTACGGCACCGATAAGCCCGGCTCCACCGAATTGGCGGTGCGCACGCTAGGAAAACGGTTGGATATGAGCGATTCGGCGATTCGCGGGGCATTGGAGAAAGGGGATTTGCTCGAGTTTGCCGACACCCGCCTTTATGAGCGGGTCTATACGCTGGCGGAAAAAACGGCCGGCAAGAAACTGCCGCGCGAAATGCTGCCGGGCATTCAACTGGAAAGCCCGAAAATCACCCGTAAACTTACCACCGCCTGGTTTGCCAAGCGGGTGGATGAGCGGCGCCAGCGTTGCCTGGCGCGCGCATCGGCAGGCTAAACCTGCGGGGTGCTGATAAACGCGGGGTGTTGCTCGGCTTGGGCGGTAAACGCCGCCAGCACCGGGTGCGCCTGCGCGGTGATCCGTTCGGGCAGCATCAGTTGAGTAAAGCTCCAGGCCACCGCCACGCTGACCTCCGCGCTGCCCATGAGTTGCGGTATCGCGGCGGTTTGCGCCAGCAGTTTCTCCAGTTCGGCGTAAGCCGCCAGCAATTGGCCCTGAACGCGATCCAGCCACGGCTGATGTTGTTTCTCCTGCGGGCGCAACTGCTGTTCATAAACGATTTGCACCGTTTTTTCGCAGGCGGCCAGCGCCAGCCCGGTCAATTGCAAAGCGCGCAGCCGTGCAGGTCCGTGCGCCGGCAACAGGGCCTGGCCGGCGGGAACCAGCCCGGCGGCATACTCCAGAATGAGCGACGAATCCATCAGGATTTGATCGTCGGCCAGCACCAGGGTTGGGGCTTTCACCACCGGGTTGAGGGTTTTGAATCGTTCAAAATCGCGAAATACCGACACCGCGCGGTGTTCAAATTCGACGCCCAATAATTTCAGACAAATAGCCACCCGGCGCACATAGGGTGAATCCAGCATGCCAATCAATTGCATCAGATTTTCTCCTGGGCATATTGCCCGTTTAAAGTGAATGTATAAATGCCACCAACCGTTGCGCCACCACCTCCGGCGCATCTTCCATGACAAAATGCCCCGCGCGCGGGATCACCTGCAGCCTGGCACCGGGAATGTCGGCCTGCAAACGGTAGGCGTAACTGACCGGTTGCCATTCATCGTTTTCGCCCCACAGGATCTGCACCGGCAGGCGCAGTTCGGGCAGGCGCTGTGCGAAATCCTCAGTATAGCGGGCGTTGTAATGGGCGATTTGCTGCTGATAGAACGCCGGTTGGCCGACCACGCCGACGATCGGCGCCAGATAGCGCTGCAATAATTCTCCCTTCATCAGCGATTTGTCGAACACCGCCATTTTCAGTTGCCGTTCCAGGGTTTGCTCATGCTGCCGCTCGTCCATCACGGCGTACTGACGATAGTTATCGCGAATG
The DNA here is from genome assembly GCF_018336935.1 of Serratia plymuthica. Lineage (NCBI taxonomy): Bacteria > Pseudomonadati > Pseudomonadota > Gammaproteobacteria > Enterobacterales > Yersiniaceae > Serratia > Serratia plymuthica. The sequence goes on from NZ_CP068771.1 coordinate 768,593, forward strand.
CCGCGCCAGGTGGGGGAAGGCCAGGAATCGTAGCTGCAAATATCCGCGATGCTCAGCGAGCGAAAGCGCTCCGCATGGCTAAACGCCGCACGTAATGACAGCGCGCCGCCAATATCGTGGCCAAAGACGTGGGCGGTATCCAGTTGCCAGTGATCCAGCAGGCCAATCAGCAACTCCGCCTGTGCGGCAATCGAGGTGTCTGCCGACAGCGGGCGCTCTGACGCGCCAAAACCCAGTAAATCGTAAAGGTGGACCTGAAAGCCCGCAGACGTCAGCCTGGGCAGCAGGTTACGCCAGATTATCGAGTGAGCGGGCGTACCGTGCACCAGCACCAGCGGATCGCCAGCGCCGTGCACGCCGGCGGCAATGCGATGGCCGTCGACGATAATGTGCCGATCAAGCAGGGTGGGGAAGTTGTTCATCATGATCTCTCCATGAGGTGGCCGTACCCAAGCTACCCATTCTCTTTTCATGACGCCAATGACAAGTTATGGTGAGTCAATCCCATTTTTGTCATGGTGCGCAGATGACCCCGCGTTTATCCATCGATGCATTACGGGCGCTGCAAAGCGTCATTGATACCGGCAGCATGACGCGCGCCGCGCAACAGCTTAATCTCAGCCAGTCGGCGGTGAGCTGGAAAATCAAACGGCTGGAGGAACAGCTGGGCCGCATTCTGATCGATCGTCAGGGCGGCGTGTTGACCGCCACCGCCGACGGCGAGGCGCTGCTGCTGCATGGACGGCGCATTTTGCAGGCTCACGATCGGGCGCTGGCTCACTTTTCGCCCTCGTCATTGCGGGGCGTGGTGCGTTTTGGCGCCACGGAACAGATGCCGCTGGCCCAACTCGCCGCTTTGCTGACGGCATTTACCCATCAGCATCCGCAGGTTGACGTGCAGTTGGTGATTGAACAAAGCCAGGTATTGCGTGCTGCTCTCGCGAAAGGGGATCTCGATCTGGTGCTGCATCAGCAGTTCCGCGATGCCCTGAGCGCCGAGGATGTGGCGCTGGAAAGCGAACGCATTCACTGGTGCGTCCCGCCTGGGTGGCATTATCAGCCGGGCGAAAGAGTGAAGCTGGTGAGCTACGGGCCGGACTGTTTTTACCGCGGTCTGGCGGAGGATCGCCTGAGCGCGGCGGGCATCGATTACCGGGTCTGCGTCGAGTGCCCCTCGATAGCCGGCATGCTGGTGGCCATTTCTGCGGGAATGGGGATTGGCCTGCTCAGCCAGCAATGTCTCGATCGCCGGGTGCAGGTCGATGCCGGGTTTGAACGCAGCATGCCGCTGCCCGAAGTGGTGAATGCGTTGCGTCTGGGCGCCAAGCGGCATCATCCGCTGCTGCAAAGGCTGCAACAGCGGATCGTACAGGCGTTGGGGAAAACGGCCGCTTGCTGAGAAGCGGCGGGTAACGGCGCGGTTATGCGCGGCGCGGGTTGGTCAGGCCGAAGTTGAAGTTATTGCAGCGGTTGCAGAACTCTTTCATCACCGGCGGGGTATCCATCATCGGCACCTTCACTTCGATAAAGGCCAGCCGATCCTGGCGTGAAGCCTGTTCCAGCGCCAGCTCCAGCTGTTGCGTGGTTTCGACCGCCACGCTGAACGGCGTGGCCTGGGTGTTGAGCACCGCCGGCAGCTTGGCGTAATCCCAGGGGCCAATGTCGTTGTAAGACGAATTTTCCCCGAGAATGTAGCGCTCTATGGTGTAACCGTCGTTATTAATCAGGAAAATGATGGGTTTTTGCTCATAGCGCAGCAGGGTGGAGACCTCCTGGGCGGTGAGCTGGAAGGAGCCATCGCCAATAAACAGCAGGTGCCGACGATCTGGCGCGGCCATCATGGTGCCGAGCAGCGCCGGCAGGGTATAACCGATCGACCCCCAGATCGGCTGATTAACCACTTGCACGCCGTCCGGCATGCGCATGCCGCCAATCGCCGCCCCTGAGGTGCCGTTCTCCACCACCAGCACGTCATCCGCCCGAATAAAGCGCTGCATACGTTGCCAGAAATAGGCCTGATCGAGAGCCGCTTCGCCCGGCGTCGCCAGCCTGTGCTTCTGTTCGGGGAGCGGTGCCAGCGGCGGGGCCGTTATGCCGTTATCCAGCGCCAGCAGCGCTTGCAGCAGGTCTGCCGCCGCTACCGCCGGGTAGGAGGTATTGCCCAGCTTCAGCGAGAAAGGCTGAATATCAATCTGCGCGCCGGCGGGGATGTGGTGCGAGAAATAACCGGTGGTGGAATCGACCAGGCGTACGCCGAAGGTCAGTACGCAGTCGGCGTTCGCCATGTGCTCATACAACTCGGGGCGCGACAGGTCGCCGCTGTAGCCACCCATCCAACCCGCGGTGGTTTCCGGGATAATGCATTTTGCCGTCGGCATATTGGTGAGTGGGATCGCAAATTTATGGGCGACCTCGATCACTAATTGCTGTAGCTGAAAACGATCCACCATTTGGTCGACCAGAATAATCGGTTTTTTCGCCCGTTTAATGCGCGCCAACAGCGCCATCGCCGCCAGTTGGACATTATATTGGTCGCTTTGCGGTAATTGCGGTGGGGCAATGGTCTGGGCTATTTCAATTTCGACATCGCAAATATCGGAAGGCAACTGTAAATAAACCGGTTTCTTTTCCGTCCAGGCGCGGGAAATAACGCGCGGAATTTCAACCGCCGCATTTTCCGGCGTGATTAACGCTTGGGCGACGGTGAACTGTTTAAAACAGTTCATGACGTTATCAAAGTTACCGTCCGCCAGCGTATGGTGCAGCAACTCATGGTTTTTCATCGCATGCAGCGGCGGGGTGCCGGACAGGCAGATCACCGGTGCGGATTCGGCATAGGCGCCGGCAATGCCGGACAGCGCGGCCAGATCGCCCACGCCGTAGGTCGTGATTAGCGCCCCGGCGCCTTTTAGGCGCGCATAGCCGTCGGCGGCATAGGAGGCGTTCAGTTCGTTGCAATTACCGATAAACTCAAGATCGCCCTCCTGTTCAATCAATTCCAGCAGCGCCAGGTTATAATCACCGGGCACGCCATAGATACGATCGATGCTCAGGGTACGGAGCTGTTGCAGAATAAAGGCTCCAATCGTGATTTTCATGTGCTTCTCCGGATTTTATCTCTTTTCTTTTATCAGGCAGAAATCAGCAAAATACATTGCCGGCGATGTTGTGTGGCGAATGAGTCAATATGCCGCTCTGGTGCAAACGGGTTTTTTCTCGCTGGTTTTAACCATTATTTAAACACCCCACTTGTTCAAGCTGGGGCTATGGTGCGGTAAACGGCGGGATCGTATTCGAGGGTTTACGTTGTCAGTAATCAATATGAAAAATAAGGTTATTGGGCGGTGGCATTTTTCATTGAATCTGATTGAGCAGTAAAATCGGGATAGGGCGTGCAGATAATGGGGCGTTGGGCTATCTCTCGGTACTTTTGCCGGCAGGGTTAATCCTCATTTTTTATGGCCGTGTCTTTTTAACTTTTTCCGTATGACCTCCCACCATGAATAACTCTTTTTAAGTATCTCTGCTGGGTGAGCTCATTAAATTGCAGGTGGCCCAACGCAGGCCATGAACGGTTATTTTTCATGTTTCATCCATGTAACATTGTATTTACATAGTGGCAGCATTACGACGAGCCTCGGTGTGATGAGGGCGGCCTGCAAAGTGGGCTTTCAGCCGCAGTTGCAAACGGGGTGGCCATCACATTCTCTTCTCCAGCGGGAGTAACGATTTCGCTACACTTTGCGTGACGATGAAGATCGTCCCATACAGTGGCGACTTTCATTATTGCGGAGTTTTCCGACAGACGAGGTATTTGGCGAGCAGTAGGCTGAGCGCCCGGAATAGGACTTGTGGGGTGGCACGCTTTGCCGACGGCTAAACTTAACCAGGGGGCAACAGGGCAAGGAAAATATCTTGGATAAATAAGATACAGCTTGATCTTGCCAATGTGATGGGTAAGAATCCTCGGCCTTAATTTTACAGGAGCTTTATGATGTTTTTTAAACGGACAATTTTGGCTTGCTCGGTGGCATTGATATTTCCTGCACTACCTTCTTATGCCGAGGTTGGTGCAGGAAATAGTAATTCCGCACAGGCTGAAAAACCGGGGTTGTGGCAGCGTTTCACCAATAACGTGTCGGAAACCTGGAATAACTCGCCGAATAAAGACATCTACCTGCCGGCCATCACCTGGCACAACCGCTGGGCTTACGATGACGAGCACATCGACAGGTACAATGAGCGCCCCTGGGGCGCCGGTTATGGCATCTCGCGCTATGATAGCGACGGAGACTGGCACGGTATCTATCTGATGGCGTTCAAGGATTCGTTCAACAAGTGGGAACCTATCGGCGGCTACGCTTACGAGAAAATCTGGCGGCCGCTGGATGACAAGGATTTCCGCCTGGGGCTGGGGTTTACCGCCAGCATTACCGCGCGGGACAACTGGAACTACATTCCTATCCCGGCGCCGTTGCCGCTGGCGTCGATCGGCTATAAACGGCTGACCTTCCAGGCGACCTACATTCCCGGCACTTACAACAACGGCAACGTGTTCTTCGCCTGGCTGCGCTGGCAGTTCTGATCCCGGCGGGCCTTTTGGCCCGCTGCTCTCCCACCCAAAAATTACCTGAATTCTGAAAAACGGCTGCCGCGAGAGATAAAAGGAACTTGTCGGCAACGGTGACGTCGGAAGAGGTGACCCGGCGCATTGCGTAGAGCGCGCCGTTTTCGGGAAATAACAGGAGCTTTACCCTCATGAACACCAAACATCGTTTACTGTTGGCGCTGACCTTGACTACGGCTATGACCTGCGGGGCAGCACAGGCTGCCGGGCTGATGGATTCCATCAGCAGCGCCGCCGGTGAACTCAGCAAGTCTGGGGGCAGCACCGGCGGCACCTCGCTGTCTTCGCTGACCGGCCTGCTGAATGGCGGCGATAAAGCGCTGAGTTCCGGCAGCATGACCAACGCCGCCGGCATCCTGCAATACTGCGTGAAAAATAACGTCCTGTCGGCCAATGGCACCGAAGCGGTGAAAGACAAATTGCTGAGCAAGTTGGGTATCAGCAGCACGGAAAACGCCAAGAGCCAGGATTATCAGCAAGGGCTGGGCGGTCTGTTGAAAACCGGCGAAGGCAAGAGCCTGGATCTGAACAACCTGGGCGTTTCGCAAATTACCGAAAAAGTGAAGCAAAAAGCCTGCGATCTGGTGCTGAAACAGGGCGCGTCCTTTATTTCCTGATAGCCTGAACGGCGGGGGTTACGGCCACCCGCCGTTTTTATTTCCCCGTCGTATTTCATGCTGCGGCGTTGTTGGCTGCAACGTGAAATTCATAGGGAGTTAAAAGAGCAAACATGAAAGAAATTCTGATGATCTCCCTGTTGGCAGGGGCGACGCTGCTACAGGGGTGCGCAATGAAATCTCCCGAGGCGCCGCCGCCGCCGCAGGTGAAACCGATCGGGATGGCAAACCCGGCAGACGTTTATTGCTCAGGGCTTGGCGGCAGACTGAACGCCAGGCAAAACGCCGACGGCCAGTATTCCACCTGCACCTTGCCGAACGGCCAGGAAATAGAGAGCTGGGAACTGTTCCGCCGCGATCACCCTGTTAAGAAGTAAGCTTGACGGCGTCGGGGAATTTATCTGGCGCCGTATCAGAACTCGCGATCGCTGATGGATTGGAACTCGATGCCGCCGTTCGAGTGCATCTCCAGCGGCATCCGCCAATCGCTGTCTTTGCTCAGGGCGAAAGCTCTGGAGCGGAAGTTGCAGCCGCTCTTGATGTTCTTGATTTTCATCACGTGTTCCGCAGCCGAATCGATTTTGACATCGAAGTTGCCGGCGGCGGGAATGAACACCTCCGCCAGCTGTTGCGGTGCGGTGGGCGTTTCCAGCCTGACCAACACCGCAAAATCGTTGCCTTGATTGTCCAGCGTCAGACGATGCAAGCCGGCGCCGGTCAGGCGTTCCGGTTGATGCAGATAGCCGGCCGATGACGGCCAGGCTTGCCCTGCATTGTCGTGCAGAGGCCCGCCGCACTGTTCACGCGCTTCGCGCAGCGGCATTTCGCGCTGGATGGCCCGGTTGTAATCGGTGGGGGGGGGCGTCACAAATTCATCATCGCTTTGATGCGCGCGCAAATAGCGTTTGGCGCTGAATACCCCAACGGCAATCAACATAAAGAAGATAAAAATCGTCAGGCGATTCTTGAAGATCGATCCAAGCAGCCTGCCCGGTAATTGAAATAACCATTTCGCGATTTTCGACAGCATCTTTTTCCCTTAGCGCCCAAGCCGTTACGTTCTGCGGTAACGATGCTTGCCTCAGTATAGCCAACAAGGCGATCATCCGCGATCCGGATGGCAATGCCATCGAAATTACCGCCTGATCACTCTTCTTCGAGGAGAGCGAACTGCTGGGCCAAATAGTCGAGCAGCAACCGCACCGCCGGTAGCAGCCCACGGCGTGAAGGGTAGACCGCATGCACTACGCCGCCCTGCGGTTGCCAGTCGGGTAGCAACGGCACCAGCTCACCGCGCAGCATGTTGTCGCGCATCATCATCGACGGCAGCTGCACAATGCCGACGCCGGCAATTGCTGCGGTACGCAGCATCAGCATATCGTCGGTAACCAGCCGCGGCCTGTGTTCCCATTCCACTTTCTCACCGTCCGGCCCGGTCAGTTGCCACTGGTGCTGTGCCCGTGCCGGCCCAAGATCGAGCGTCGGGTATTTGTCCAATTGTTCAGGCCGTTGCACCGGGCCAAGGGTCCGCACCAGCGCGGGGCTGGCGGCGATGTACCAGATGCGTTGAGCCAGGATCTTCAGCACCAGATCGCTGTCCTCCAGCGGCGGTGGCCGCACGCGGATCGCCAGATCCAGGCCCTCGCCCACGACGTCCACCCGGCGATTGGTGGCTTCCAGATGGACAGTCACTTTGGGGTAATCGGCCATAAAGGCCGCCACCATACTGCCGACGCGGGTATGCAGGAGCGCCACCGGGCAAGACAGGCGCACCGTGCCGCAAGGCTCCGCGCGGGTTTGCTCAATGGCCTGCTGTGCGGCGTCGGCTTCCACCAGCATTGCCTTGCAGTGAACGTAGTAGTTCTGGCCCACTTCGGTGATGGAGAAACGCCGCGTTGAACGCTGGATCAGGCGCACGCCCAGACGTTCTTCCAGCAGCGCGACGCGGCGGCTGAGCTTGGACTTCGGGATACCCAACGCCCGGCCGGCAGGCGCAAATCCCTGATGATCGACCACGCTGGCGAAATAAAACAGATCGTTCAAATCGGTGAACATCGCCTGTCCCTATCGTTCTATTTATAGAACACTGAGTGTACATCTTGCCGACTACTGCGGCAAATGGCGTTCAATTAGACTTCTGACATCAACCTAAGGTCGTGAGACCTGAAACAGGAGTTCAAGATGAAAAAGATCCTCGGTATTTACGACAGCCCTGAAGCCCACTGGGTCGGCAACGGTTTCCTGGTGAATTCGCTGTTCTCCTACAACGATCTGGGGGCGGAAATGAGCCCGTTCCTGCTGTTGGATCATGCCGCGCCAACCAAATTCCGCTCTGCCTCCGGCACCCGTGGCGTTGGCCAGCACCCGCATCGCGGGTTTGAAACTGTGACCATCGTGTATCAGGGCGAAGTGGAGCACCGCGATTCCACCGGCAGCGGCGGGGTGATTGGCCCCGGCGACGTGCAATGGATGACTGCCGCCTCGGGTATTTTGCACGAAGAGTTCCATTCACGGGATTTCTCGCGTAACGGCGGCACCATGGAAATGGTACAGCTGTGGGTCAACCTGCCGGCCAAAGACAAAATGGCCGAACCGGGTTACCAGACGCTGCTGAATGCGGATATCCCGGTGGTTCCGCTGGCGGACGGCGCAGGGCAGGTTCGGGTGATTGCCGGTAACTTTGGCGGCCACGCCGGCCCGGCTCGCACCTTCAGCCCGCTCAACGTGTGGGACATGAAGCTGAACGCCGGCCACACCACCACGTTGACGGTGGAAGAAGGCCATACGCTGGCGTTGGTGATGCTGCACGGTGCCATTCATGTTAACGGCGAGGAAGTGGTGCGCGAAACCCAAATGGTCAGGTTTGACCGTGCGGGCGATTCGATCACTATCGAAGCCAACAACGATGTCGCCTTGCTGGTGCTGAGCGGCGAACCGATCGATGAGCCTATCGTCGGCTACGGTCCGTTCGTGATGAACAGCGACGCGGAAATCCAGCAGGCTTTCAGCGATTTCAACGGCGGCAAGTTCGGCACCATGGCAGCAAAGTACGAGGCGAGCTAAGGCATCCCTCCTGACCCGGAACATATTCTCCGGGTCAGACACTACACTTAAACCTCTGCGCTCCTGGCGTTGTGGCCGGGGCGCTATATCCGCAATAATCAAAACCCGACAGGAGTAAACCATGACTGCAAATTACCAACGCCTCGACAAGGATCAGGCCGCCGTATTGCTGGTGGATCATCAGGCAGGGCTGCTTTCGCTGGTACGTGATATCGATCCCGATCGTTTTAAAAACAACGTACTGGCGCTGGGTGATTTAGCGAAGTATTTCAACCTGCCAACCATCCTGACCACCAGTTTCGAAGAGGGTCCGAACGGCCCGCTGGTGCCGGAACTGAAGGCCCAATTCCCTGACGCGCCTTTCATTCCACGCCCGGGGCAGATTAACGCTTGGGATAACGACGACTTCGTGAAAGCGGTGAAAGCCACCGGCCGCAAACAACTGATTATCGCCGGCGTAGTCACCGAGGTGTGCGTGGCGTTTCCGGCGCTGTCCGCCCTCAGCGAAGGCTTTGAGGTGTTTGTGGTCACCGATGCCTCCGGCACCTTCAACGAGCTGACGCGTCAGTCGGCCTGGAGCCGCATGGAGGCCGCAGGCGCGCAGCTGATGACCTGGTTCGGCGTGGCCTGTGAGCTGCATCGCGACTGGCGTAACGATGTGGAAGGGTTGGGCGCGCTGTTCTCCAATCATATCCCGGACTACCGTAACCTGATGACCAGTTACAGCACGCTGACTCGCGGTAAATAAGACGACGAGCGGGATGCAAATGCCGATGTGTCTTTACAAGATCCTTAAGCTTTGATCACGTTGGCGCCAGGATGTAAGCAAAGATCATCGGTGTGAAAAGGTCGTGAAAAGCGGCTTTCTCATCTGCCGGGAGCGGGGTAGGTTAAGCCCAATCCCGGTAAATGAGGTCAATATCATGAAAAATGCATGCAAAGTACTGGCGCTGCCTATCCTGGCTGTTGCGACGCTGTTCAGCGTCGGCGCGCTTTCCGCTCCGGCTCCGGCAGATAAAAATGCGCCGCCGGCAGGGCAAGAATTCCGTTTGCCGCCTTTCCCGCAGGGGCATATGCCGAAGCCAGGTTTTTGTCACGGCGGGGAGTTGTTCTGCGCCACCTCGGCCAGCGATAACCCGACCGAAACCATCAATAAGCTGACCTCGGTGATCCCGGCCGCCAGCGCCAAGCACTATGAGGTGCGAATCTCGGTCGTGGCATTGCCGGATACGCCGCCGGCACCGCCAGCCCCTTAAAGGCCGCATCAGTCTGCTGGCTCTGGGGGGGAATGCGCGCTAGTCTGGAGCGATCACCCCTGGAGGCCGGATGAATTCGCCAAAGTTTCCCCCTAATCTCTCTTCTTATCTACGGCCTGGCGATCGGGTGCTGTTATTTGATGGCGAATGCAACCTTTGCCATGGGTTGGTGAGATATCTTATCCGCGCCGATCGACAAGCCAAAATCCTGTTGGCGACGGTGCAATCGGCGGAAGGGCAGGCGATCCTGAGCTGGCTGGGGTTGCCCACTGACCCTGTCGATTCCATCGTTTATCTTGAGCAGGGGCACTATTGGCTGCGTTCGGCGGCGTTTTTTCAGGCGTTGCGCCAGCTTGGTTGGCCATTTCGCCTGTTGGCGTTGGCGCGCTTTCTGCCGCAACGGCTGGCCGATGGGGTTTACAATGCAGTGGCGAGCAATCGCTACCGGTTATTTGGCCGCAATGACGGCACCGCTTTGCCCGGCACCGACCTGCCGGGGCGCTATCTGCATTCCGGTTCCCGTCGTTCTCGCTGAGCTTTACGCTTCTTTACCCTTTAATTGCTTGAAATATCAGCATCCTGGCTCCATATGATGGAGCGTTCAGCCAAAAAAGGAGCACGTATGGGAATCAGTGAAGAAGAGTATCTCCGCCGTCTAACCCAGGAAAAGAACGCCGTGGGGAATTCGGCGAAATGGGTAGCGATCGTTTCAGCCGTTTACTTTGCCCTGATGGTGTTTTACGGCCATCCGGTTGGCGTGCTGACCATGTCTGGGGTCATTTTTATGGTTTCCACCGTCATCTGGTTGAAGAAACGCAAGAAAGTGAAATCCTATCGCCGGGTGCTGGCGGAAATCAACGACGACGCCTCCGTTTAACCGCCCTGATAGTCGCTGCGCATCAGGGTATAAATCAGGCTTGGCTCGGCGTCAGGCACATCGTTTAACGTATCCACCAAACGCAATCCCGCTTTTTCCAACACGTGACGCGAGGCCTGATGGTTTGCGCGCACGGTGGCGGAAATCTCGTCCAGCCGCAGGTGTTCGAAACCATATTCGAGCGCTGCCAGCGCCATCTCCGTGGCCAATCCCATTCCCCAGACCTGCGTATCGAAGCGGTAACCCAGGTTCACCGTGCGCTGTGCGCCGAGCGGATGCCACGACAGCCCGCCGAAGCCGATGATCCACTCCGGTCGTTCACGCAGCGCAATCGCCCAGGAGCCATAGCCGTGCTGCCGCCATTTCTCGATCCGTTCAGTCAGCGCCTGCCGCGCCTGTTCTTCGCCGGCAACGGGGCCGGCGGGGTTGAAGCGCTGGGTTTCCGGATCGCCGAAAATGGCGTAAAACCTGGCCAGATCGTCTGCCACCGGTGGGCGCATCAACAGGCGGGTGCTGACATAGGGATCGGTAGGGGTCATCTTGGGCATGGCTTCTCGTAACCTGCTGTGATTGGGCAGGTTTAACTGTAGACCAGCTGCGCGGGGGAGGAAACATAAACCCCTCTCCGGGCGGAGAGGGGGGCAGAATCAGATAAATGAATCGTCGTCGCTGTAATCGTCATCCGAGAAATCGTCGCTGTCATCGGTTTGATAACCTGCGTTCTGGAAGCCGTTGTCCTGATTCAGGAAGCGGTTGTCGCCGTTGTTGAAGGTGTCGAGGTTGTTGGACGCGTCAAACTCTTTCATTGCGCTGTCATCTACAGGCTGCGCCGGGGGTTCATCGATAATGTTCACAATCTCTTGCGGCTGCGAATGGCGGAACATGCCGGTCAGCATGTCGGCCAACACCACGCCGCCGGCCACACCTGCCGCAGTTTGCAAAGCACCGCCGAGGAACCCGCCGGCCCGAGAAGGCGCAGCCGCCTGCTGTGGCGCTTGTTGCGGCTGCTGCTGCGGGGCATAACCCGCCTGCGGCTGATTGTTCCAGGCGGCATTATTTTGCTGTTGCGCCTGGTACTGGTCGCGCGGGCTTGGCGTATTGCGATTGCCGCCGCCGAACAACCCGGCCAGGAAGCCGCCGCTGCTCTGTTGGCTGGCGGTATTTTGCTGCTGCTGGGCAACCTGGTTCTCCAGATCTTTTACCCGCTGGTCCAGTTGCTTCAGCGCCGCTTCCTGGATGATCATCGCCTGCGCCATGTAATAAGGTGCAGAAGGTTGTTCACGGATATGCTGGTTGATGAGCTGTTCTGCCTGGAGATCCCTCTGGCCTGTCTTGGTCTCGGCTTCTTTCAAGCGGCCAAACAAACCATCGATAAGGCGCTGTTCTTCAGATTGCATAGGGTTACCTCAGGAGATAAATAACAAAGCTGGATGATGATAATCATCGGTAGCTATCACCCTAGCGCGTTTGTGTGAACCAATAAATAAATGGTGAGTAAACCTGTTTATAAATTTGTTACCAGTTACGGCAAAGGGATCAGCATGACCAGCTTCAGCGTGCTGTTTTCCGCCGGATGAAACGTCAGTTGCCGATAGCGCAACGCCCCCTGCAGCGGATGAGTAAACCTCCGTTCGCCGCCTTCGCGCGCCATCACGTCATGCTGTTTCCACCAGTGATTAAAGGCTTCGCTGTTGTGCGTCATGTTGCGCACGAAGGCGCGCATCGCTTCTGTATTCTGGTGATGGCTGGTTTCTGCGCGAAACTCGGCCACTACGCGCCGTGCGCGATCGTCCCAGTCGCTGACCAGGGTCTTCGCCAGCGGGTGGAAAAACATAAAGTGCAGCAGATTGGGCGTCTTGGCCTGGCCCAGCCAGCCGCTGAACAGGGTTTCCGCTTGCGGGTTCCAGGCAAGGATGTTCCAGGTAAGATCCAGCAGGTAGCAGGGCGCTGCCACCTGGTAAACGCTTTGCAAAACGGCGCTGTTGGCGAGGTCCTGATGCTGTTCCTGCTCGGGATCGGCCACCCGCGCCAGAGTAAACAGGTAGTGACGTTCGGCATGCCCCAGCCGTAACGCTTTGGCGATGCGCGCCAGCGTATGCGGAGAGATGGACACCTCGCGGCCCTGCTCTATCCAGGTATACCAGGTGGCGCTGATGCCGCTGATTTGCGCCAACTCCTCACGCCGCAGGCCGCTGGTGCGGCGACGCGGTGCGCTGGGCAGCCCCAACATGTCTGGCGTGATGCGCTCGCGGTGGGCGCGCAGAAAGGCGCCGAGGGCTTTGGGGCCGGATAAGGCTTCGGATTCCATAGGGGGGTACCTTCTCATACTAGGATAACTGCTTATATTGTACCCGTATATCAGCCTGATTATAGTGGGTTGTATCCCGTAATCGTTTGTCGCCGCCGGCGGCGCCCAGGTGCAATGACGGGATATCCCTTACAGAGAAAGCCACCCGGCGCGGGCGTAAGCCCGACAATAACAGGAGCAAATATGAGCATCAGCAACAGCCATAAAAATGCGGTCGATCGTCAGTTCGGCGAACAGGCCAGCGCCTACCTGACCAGCGCGGTGCATGCGCAGGGCAAAGATTTGCAGCGCCTGGCAACATTGCTGGAGCCCCATGCCGATGCCAGGCTGCTCGATCTGGGCTGCGGTGCCGGGCACGCCAGCTTTACCGCGGCGGCGAAAGTGGCTCAGGTCGTGGCCTATGATTTGTCCGCGCAGATGCTGGAGGTGGTTAGCCAGGCGGCCGTGGATAAAGGGTTGAACAATATTCAGGTACAGCAGGGCGTGGCGGAATCGCTGCCGTTTGACGATGCCGGCTTTGACCTGGTGATCAGCCGTTACTCGGCGCACCACTGGCATGACGTGGGTCAGGCGCTGCGCGAAGTTAAACGCGTGCTGAAACCGGGCGGCGCGGCGATCTTTATGGATGTGGTGTCACCGGGGCACCCGCTGCTGGATATTTATCTGCAAACCGTTGAGGTGCTGCGCGACACGTCGCATGTGCGCAATTATGCGCCGGGGGAATGGTTGAGCCTGCTGACTGAAGCCGGATTGGTGGTGCGGGAAGTGACTTCGGATCGCTTGTATCTTGAGTTCGGCAGTTGGGTGGCGCGCATGCGTACGCCGGAGCATTTCGTTACCGCCATTCGCGCGTTGCAGCAGGGGGTTTCCGAAGATGTGCTCCAGCACTTCGCCATTCAACCGGACGGATCCTTCACCAGCGACATTATGATGTTTGAAGCGGCGAAAGCCTGAAAACAGCAGGGCAGCCGATAAGGGCTGCCCTGTTAAACGAAATCAAATACCGCGTAATTACTTTTTGTCTTCCAGCAGGCAGCGATAAATCAGGCCGCCGATGACACCGCCGATTAACGGCACCAGCCAGAATACCCAAAGCTGTTGCAATGCCCAGGTGCCCTGGAATATTGCCACGCCGGTACTGCGCGCCGGGTTAACGGAGGTATTGGTTACCGGAATGCTGATTAAGTGAATCAGCGTTAATGTCAAACCGATAGCCAAAGGGGCAAACCCTGCCGGCGCACGTTTATCTGTCACGCCGTGAATAACAATCAGGAAGAATGCGGTCAGGACCAATTCAATAACGATAGCGGATTGCAGAGAATAGCCGCCCGGTGAATGTTCGCCGTAACCGTTGGAGGCAAAGCCGCCGCCGGTGGGATCAAAGCCCGCTTTGCCGCTGGCAACCAAATACAGCACGGCCGCTGCAGCGATACCGCCGATCACCTGAGCGATCACATAGGGGATCACGTCTTTGGCCGGGAAACGACCGCCGGCAAATAATCCCACGGTAACGGCCGGGTTAAAGTGCCCGCCGGAAATATGGCCAACGGCATAGGCCATTGTGACTACGGTAAGACCAAAAGCGAGTGCCACACCGACAAAACCAATACCCAGTTGCGGAAATGCTGCAGCTAATACCGCACTGCCACAACCACCAAACACCAACCAAAATGTGCCAAAAAATTCAGCAAATAGTCGCTTTGACATAAACTCCATCCTACGGAAAATACTAACGATCGTTAGCACTAAAAACTATAGAACACCTTTATCAATTAATGCAGGTTTCTATCAGTATTTTCTTAATGCACCTTAAATAACGGCGGGTATTAAATCCCCCTAAATTAGTTTTGTCTATGCGACTTTGGCTATATTTTTCCGAATTTTCGCGCGTTTGTTTATTTTTTTATCTTTCTTATAAGAATTTACCCTAAGCTTAAATATTGGGGCCGTTGTTAGCGTAATCCGGCCCTCGGTAAATTTAATTTTCCATCTGCTTTTCCCATTCAATTCGCCGATGTTAATTGTTAATTTCTATTTGCCATGTTCAATTAGCACTATAATTCATGACATTAGCGGGGCTGTCATCAGAATGTCACACCAGGTTAATATCTTAGCAAGCTGCGAACTTCACTCCCTTAACTCTGAGCCATAACCATGAAAATAAAACCGGTTTCGCTGTTAATCACCTCGTTGTTTCCTCTGATCTCTTATGCCGCCGACGTTGAGGTAGAGCGCTATGTCGTCAGCTTCCCCGGCGGTGAGCACGTAAGCTATCAGGGCGCTTTCGCCAAGCATTTTCCGCAGGGATTGCCTGTGGGTATCGGTTCCGGCCTGGTGTTCAATGGGCGTGAGGGCAATGATCTGCTGCTGACTACCGTCACCGATCGCGGTCCCAACGCCGATGCGCCTGCGGTCGGTGAGCAAGAAGCCAAAATCTTTGCCAACCCGCAGTTCGTTCCCCTGCTGATGGATATTCGCGTCGGCGGCGGGAAAGCCGTGGCCGGCAATCAGCGCCCATTGCATGACGAGCAGGGGCCCGTCAGCGGGCTGCCGCTGCCGGGCGGGCTGATTGGATCCACCAACGAAGTGGCGCTGAGCGATACGCTCAAAACCTTGCCGGGCGATCGGCGCGGGCTGGATACTGAAGGCATCACGGCCGACGGTAACGGTGGCTACTGGTTGTGCGACGAATACGGCCCGTTCCTGATCCATATCGACAGTAAAGGCAAGATCCTCGCCAAATACGGCCCTGCGCCGCAAAAAGGGGAGCAGGCGGTGGCTGGCGGTTTACCGAACATTATCAAGTGGCGCCAGCCGAACCGGGGTTTTGAGGGCATCACTCGCCTGCCGGATGGCCGCATTTTGGCGGCGGTGCAGAGCACGCTGGACGTTGATGGCAAGAGCAAGAACAAGGCGCAATTTACTCGCCTGGTCAGTTTTGATCCGGCCAGCGGCAAAACGGCGATGTACGGCTACCCGATTGATATCGAAAGCTATAACAAGGCCAAGGATGCCAAAGTCGGCGACATCGTGGCGGTGGACAACCAGCATATCTTGCTGATTGAACAGGGCAGCGATAAAGACAAGCAGATGATTAACAAAATCTACCTGGTCGATCTCAGCCAGGCGACCGATCTGACGGCCTTCGACGGCAAGGACAAAGCGCTGGAGTTTGATGATGCGAAAGATCTCGCCAAGCGCGGCGTGAAGCTGGCGCAAAAGCGCGAAGTGGTGGATCTGCGCAAATTGGGCTGGCAGCAGGAAAAGGTGGAAGGCCTGACGCTGATCGACGATCGCACACTGGCGGTGATTAACGATAACGATTTTGGTCTGCAGGCCAAGCTGGTTAACGCTGAGCCCAAGGGTAAGAAAATCGGCGATTACCAATTGGATAAGCAGGGAGGCTTGACCCTTGATGGTAAAACCGTGTCGACGACCATCGAACTGCGGCCACTGGATAAGCCGGAATCCCTGAGCGAACTGTGGGTGCTGAAACTGCCGCAACCGCTGAAGTAACTGCCGTGACAGGGGGAATCACTCCCCCTGTCCGCCTTGGTTATAGGGGCGCGCCGTTTTGTTTCTGCGGCGTTTTGCCCCGCGAGATGCTCTCCCACACCGCGACCACCACCATAATCAGCGTGGTCAGCCCGTTCACCATCAACAAATCTGTCAGGTAAGCTATCGGCGTCAGCACGGCCAGCGCGATCAGGCCCACCAGGTGCGACAGCGGGAAGCGGCGATATATCAGCCGTTTGTACAAGGCGTTGGCGAGCAGGTAAATGGCCGGACCGAGGAGCAACACCGCCGCCGTCACGTTGCTGATGTGGCCGTCGGGATGGGCAATCACCAGTTCGTTGGCGACGGCGCAGACGATGATTGCCCCGACCAGCACCACGTGTACATAGTGGAAGTAGGCACCCAACTGGCCGGGATTTTCCGCCTGGCTGATGGCGTGGCTGCCGGCTTTGCTGCTGGTATCGAAATAGACCCACCACATCGCCAGACTGCCGATAAAGGCCACCAGCGAGGCGATCAGCACCGGCGCTGTCCAGGTTTCCATTTCGCTGAGGGTAGAGCCGGTAATCAGAATGGTTTCCCCCAGCGCCACGATCACGAACAGCTGGCAGCGCTCCGCCAGATGGTGGCCTTCTATGGTCCATTCACTGCTGCTGTCGGATCGGCCCAGCACCGGCAGGCGGAAGCCGAACATCGGTGAAACGTATTCGCACAGCACCGCCAGCGCCCACAGCAGCAGCCGGCTATGGCCTTGCGCCAGCCCGCCCAGGATCCAGAATACTGCCGAAATGCACAACCAGCCCAGGATACGGCGGAAGTTTTGCTTCAGCGGGTGATCGGCTTCGAGCAGGTTCAGGACCACCCAGGAACGCCCAACCTGAATCGCCACGTAGAACAGCGCGAAAATCAACCCGCGTTCGCCAAACGCCTGCGGCAGCGCGGAGGAGGCAAACAGCCCCAACAGCATGATGGCGAACAGCAAGAGACGAATGGGGCGGGTATCCGGATTAAACCAGTTGGTCACCCAGGCGGTGTATTGCCACGCCAGCCAGACGGCAAACCACAGCAACAGGGTTTCCAGCGCGCCGGTCAGCGTCAGGTGATGCAGCAGGTAGTGGGAAAGTTGAGTAACGGCAAAAACGTAGATCAGATCGAATAACAGTTCCGAGAACGAAACCGAAGCGCCTCGACCATCGCGTACACGCAGTAAGGTTTGCGACATGGAGAGTCCTTCTAAAGTGATAACCTTCAGAAAACAGCGTAGCTCAGGGGCTAACGGAGGGAAGATAATTCTTAAAAATGAAGGTTTTTATATTACTATGAGCAACGAGCTTTTAATTACAGCCGGGCAGCGGTAAAGTTTTCTCAGCAATCGCAGAATTATCTTTCCTGGACACGGATGTACGCACTTTCTCCTTATTTACCTCACAATGATTGATGTTCTTTACATTGAATTACGTCGCTTTGCACAGCCAGGCGGATAATTAACTCCACTGATAGAGAAAATAAACAAAAAAACATCTGGAGTTAATCATGAAACTATTACCTGGCATCGCAGCAGTCCTGATCGCAGCCGCTTCTTTTTCCTCTTTCGCCGCGCCGCTGTCAGCGGTAAAACAAGTTGACAGCGAGCAGGCAAGCAACCTGCAAAGCATCGGTGTGGTGTCGGTTTCCGGCATCAGCGGTTCACCGGGCGACGCGGTTCATGCGCTGAAAGAAAAAGCCGCGGCGGATGGCGCAGGCCATTACCGCATTATCTCCCTGGACACCCCGGGAGATTCCAGTAAATGGCGCGCTAATGCAGAAATTTATCGTTAAAAAGTGGGTTGAAAATAATTATTTGGCCGCCGCCAGGTGGCCGATAAAATAAACGGTTGCGGAAGATAATCCGACCGGTAATCTTATCGTTTGATTACCCTAAGATTATTGCTGCAGCCGTTTCACGTTTTTGGCGCGCCGGTCGCATTTTATTACAACTGTTTCGATGGCTTTCGGATTCATGTTAATGAATACTTAAGAAATTGAGGGCAGATTGGTGGCTACTCAAACCGACGGAGGCCCCCAATGTTAAATGCGACACGGCTGCAACTGAAGAACCACTTTTCCTATCTCCAGCAGTTTATGGCTTCACCGCGCACCATTGGCACCCTGGCGCCTTCTTCACCCTGGCTGTGTCAGGCGATGTTGAATCAGATCGAATGGACTGGCGCCTTGTCGATTGCCGAGCTGGGGGCCGCAGATGGGGTGCTCACCAAGCGCATACTGGGACGCATGCGCGCCGATGCCTCGCTCGAGGCGTTTGAGATCCAGCCTAATTTTGTGCATCAGCTGCGCAAGATTGACGATCGTCGTCTGCACGTTATGGACCGTTCCGCGGAAGAGATGGCCCGCGACTATGATGTGGTGTTCTCCTGTCTGCCGCTGCTGTCGATCCCGGTTAAAATCAGCATCCGTATTCTGCAGCAAGCCCGGCAACGTTTGCGGGCACGTGGCGGCACTCTGGTATTGTTCCAGTACAGCCACCTGTCGGAAAAACTGTTGTCTCGCTATTTTCATTGGAAGCGGGTGCGAGTGGTGCGTAACTTCCCGCCGGCATTGGTGTATATCTGCACGCCGCGTTAGCTACAGTTTTTTCTCCATGACCACCACTTCGCCATCATATTGCTGGCGGCGCTCGATAGTTTGCCAACCCCAGCCCGCATACAAAGTTTCTGATTTGTCGGTGATCAGGTGCAATACGGGGTGGTTACGTTGGCGGGCCAACTGCGCGATCGCGGCTTCCAGACGCTGCGCAATGCCCTGACGCCGGTGGTCAGGATGAACAAATACCCCCGCCAGCCAGGGGGAAAGATCCCTTCGCTGATGGTCGTCGTTCGGCCACAGGCTGGCCATGCCTAGCGGGCGTTCGCCATCGAGTATCAACAGGGTGACATAGTCTTCGCTCGGTTGGGCGCACAGGGCAAAACGCTGGCGCGTGCGCTCCAGCGATCCGCCGCGCTGTGATCCCCATTGGCCAAAGGCCCATGCGGCGCAAACATCACTATACTGCGGGCATTCCGTCAGCGAAACAATACGTTGGCTCATCTGTGCTCCTCTGGTTTTCCCCATCTCGCCATTTTTATCGATTTATCGGCCGATTTTTACTGTAGAAAATCACATTTACGGCGGTTTTGCATTTATCGGCGCCGAAACACGGTGATTCAGCAGATTTGTCCCGTCCTGCGCGTTATCAATTGAAACTGTTAATGAGAGTAATTATCATGCCCCCATCTTTTAGCTGCCCCCGGCCCACTCATGCGCAATCCTTTCGTTTTACTGTTGCTTTCCCTGTTGTTCGGCGTTTTTAGCGCTCAGGCGAAAATGGTCACCGACATTACAGGCCGACAGGTCAAAGTGCCGGATAACCCGCAGCGCATCGTGTTGGGTGAAAGCCGCATGCTGTATACCCTGGCGCTGCTGGAGCCGGGTAATCCTGCCCAGCGCGTCGTCGGCTGGCCGGAAGACATGGCGCGTTATGATGCGCAAAGTTGGCAGCTCTATACGCAAAAATTCCCGCAGATCAAGGCGATCCCTTCCATCAGCAAGGGCAATTTCCTTCAGGTCAACGTCGAAAACCTGATCCAACTGAAGCCGGATCTGGTGATCCTGGCGCGTTACGCGCGTGAAGAGGGCGACAGCAGTTTTCTGCTGACGGCGCTGAACAAGGCCGGTATTGCGGTAATCTACGTCGATTTACGGGTTGATTTGCTGAACAATACCGTGCCGAGCGTCCGTCTGCTGGGGGAAGTGCTCAATCGCCAGCAGCGGGCGGAGCAGTTCATCAGTTTCTATCAGCAGCATATGGCGGTGATCCGGCAGCGGCTGGCCGGCTACCAGGGGCCAAAACCCAAGGTGATGCTGCACCTGCACCTCGGGCGGCGCGAAACCTGCTGCACCACCGCGGCGCACGGCAATCTTGGCGATCTGCTGGCCTTTGCCGGCGGCGACAATATCGCCAACGCCAGCATCAAGGGCGTGTACGGCGAGCTGAATCCGGAAACCATCCTGACTGCCAATCCCGACATCTACATCGCCACCGGCATGGCCGGGCCACAGGGCAAACGTTTTTCCGATCTGCGCCTTGGGCCGCTGGTTACCCAGCAGGAGGCTGATGAAAGCTTCCGCATGATCATGCAAAAACAGCCGATGCTCGCCAACCTGAAAGCGATAAAGACTCACCAGGCCTGGAGTATTTGGCACAACTTCTATCTCAGCCCGTATCACGTCGTGGCGGTCGAGATGTTCGCCAAGGCCTTCTATCCGGATCTGTTTGCAGACATCAATCCGCAGCAGACCTTTAAGCAGCTATACCAGCAATTTTTGCCGTTACCTTTCTCTGGCGCCTACTGGAGCCAGTTGAATAACGAATAACGCCAAACGTGGCTACCGGCGCGCACGGCCTCTGGCGGCCTGCGCATCGATACCGACGTTGGGTTATATCGCCGCCCGGTCGTTAAGGAGAACCCGATGAGTCTGCCTGTTCGTTTGGCGCAACCGCAGGATATCACCCAACTGATTGCCATTGAGCGCTCGGCGGCGCAGTTGTTTCTGCAGCAACCGGCGTGGCGTTTTCTTGCCAATGGCCCGGTCATGAGCCGACAACAGCACGCCGATTTTATTCAGCATCAGCGGGAATGGTTGGCTGAAAGCGCGTCGGGTGAGGTGGCCGGGTTTATCGCCGTATTGCCGCAACGGCAGGATTGGCACATCGCCGAGCTGTCGGTGGCCGCCGGCTGGCAGCGGCGGGGCATTGGCCGGCGTTTGATCGCCGAGGTGGCCATGCAGGCAAAATCGCAGGGCGCGCAGCGCCTGACGCTGACGACCTTTATCGACGTGCCCTGGAATGCGCCTTATTACCAGAGGTTAGGGTTCCGGCAGATCACGGCCGAACGGCTCACCCCGCCGCTGCGGCAACGGCTGGCGAAGGAGGCGGAGCAGGGATGGGGTACTGACAGCCGCTGTGCAATGGAATTTACACTGTCGTAAATATTGAAATACAGGCTGATGGCGGTATGATGCAAGCAACCACGCCATCGCACGATCTGCGCGCCGGTTTTCAGGCGTACAAATGCACTCAAGTCACCGTATAAGGGACAACCCGTAATGACACAAACCATTTTCATGGTAGGCGCTCGCGGAGCCGGTAAAACCACGGTGGGCAGCGCGCTGGCGCAGGCACTGGGCTATCAATTCACCGATACCGATTTGTTTATGCAACAGACCGCGCAAATGAGCGTGGCGGAAATGGTCGCACATGAAGGCTGGCTGGGTTTTCGCCACCGTGAAAGCATTGCCCTGCAAACGGTGACCCAGCCGTCAACCGTAGTTGCCACCGGCGGCGGCGTGATCCTGGCGGAAGATAATCGTCGCTTTATGCGCCAGCACGGCACCGTGATTTATCTGCGTTCCCCGGCGGGCGTGTTGGCGCAGCGGTTGGAAGAGTATCCGCAGGACGCGCAGCGCCCAACGCTCACCGGCCGTCCGATTGCCGAAGAAATGCTTGAAGTGCTGGCGGCGCGTGAAGCGCTGTACCAGGAGGCCGCGCACTTCGTCATGGATGGCACCGGCAGCCCGCAGCAGGTGGTCGAACAAATCCTCTCGGCGTTGCAGCGCGAAACGGTAAAATAATCCATCGCGCATTCTCCTTTGGGCACAGTGGGTTGTGCCCAATATTCTGTTTCCCCCCTTGCTTTTTCCTGTTTGACGACACATCACGCTTGTCTTTATAGATGATAAGTGACATATATAAATAAATGTCATCTATCATCTATAGCGTTCAACCCAAGTTAATTGCGAGGCTTTGCATGAAATACACCACTTTTGGCCGCAACACCGGCCTGCGCGTTGCCGAACTGGCTCTGGGCACCGGCAACTTTGGCACCGGCTGGGGTTACGGTTCGGAAAAAGAAGAGGCCAGGCAGGTATTCGATCGTTACGTCGATGCCGGCGGCAATTTCGTTGACACGGCTGATGCCTATCAGTTTGGCCAGTCGGAGCAACTGGTGGGGGAATTTATCGCCGCCGATCGCGATAACTTCGTCGTCGCCACCAAATACACGCTGGGCGCGGCGCCGCAAGCGAGTATTGCGCACACCGGCAACAGCCGTAAAAACATGATTTCCTCGGTGGAGGCCAGCCTGAAACGCCTGAAAACCGATCGTATCGATCTGCTGTGGGCGCATTTCTCCGACAATCTGACCCCGCTGGAGGAGATTGTGCGCGCGTTTGACGATCTGACTCGCGCCGGCAAGATTCAGTATGCCGGGCTGTCCAACTTCCCTGCCTGGCGCATTGCCCGGGCGGATACCTTGGCCGAGCTGCGCGGCTGGGCGCGCATCGCCGGCATTCAGGTGGAATACAGCCTGGTGGAACGCACCGCCGAGCGTGAACTGCTGCCGATGGCCGAAGCGCTGGGGATGGCCGCGACGCTGTGGTCACCGCTGGGCGGCGGTCTGTTGACCGGGAAATATCGCCACAGCAACGCCGGGCGGCTGACCGAACTGGGGCGCCTGGTGCATCGCGAAAAAGATACCGCGCTGCTGGATGAAGTGCTGGCAATAGCGCAGGAGCACGGTGTCCGGCCGACCCACGTCGCCATCGCCTGGCTGCGAAGCCGGGCAGCGCACTCCAGCACCAGCCTGATCCCCATTTTGGGCCCGCGCACCTTGGCGCAGCTGGACGATACCTTGTCGGCGCTCAGCCTGACGCTGAGCGAAGAGCAATTGGCGCGCCTGGATCGGGTAAGCGCTATCGATCCGGGCACGCCTCACCGGCAGATTGCCGACACCCTGGCGCGAGCGCAGGGCGGTGACAGCGGCCGTTTTGCCGCACCGCGCCCCCCGCGTGCCTGAATCTTTTGATGAAGGGCATCATCATTGAGCGCGGCCAACGGATGGCCTAAGATGATGCCCGATTGATAAGGAGAAAACACCATGGCGCGGGTATCAAAGCAACAAATGGAACGCAATCGCGAGGCGATTGAACAGGTGTCTTCACAACTGTTTCGTGAACGTGGCCTGAACGGCGTCAGCGTTAATGACCTGATGGCGGCGGTGGGGCTGACCCACGGCGGTTTCTATGGCCATTTTTCCTCCAAGGATGAGCTGGCGGCGGTAGCCAGCCGCAGAGCGGCGGCGGAGTCGGGCCAACGTTGGGAGGCGCTGAGCAGTCAGCCCGGCAAACACACTTTGCAAACCCTGGTTGACAACTATCTGGCCGTGAAACACCGGGACTGTCCCGCCGAAGGCTGCATGGTCACCGCGCTGGCCGGCGACGTAGCGCGGGAAGGGGCCGATAAACCCGTACGCCAGGCCTACCTGAGCGGCGCAAAATCGATGCTGGCGCGGCTGGAATCGCTGTCGCCATCGGAAGATGAACAACAGCGGCACCAGGAGGCTCTGGCGCAGATGGCGATGCTGGTGGGGGCGTTGACGTTGGCGCGGGCTACCTGCGGCGATGAGCTGTCGGAACAGTTTCTCGACGCGGCGCGCCAGGCGCTGCTGCCGAAGGACGTTGAGTAAAATATCTCCCCGGCGTGGTGCCGAAACGCTCGCGGAAGGCGGCGATATAGGCACTGACGTTGTCGTAACCGCAGTCACCGGCACCATCAGGTGCGGGTGGAAAAGCGCGACGGTGGCCGCGGCCTGGTCAAGGTGCTGGCGCATTTCACCGTACGCGACGGTAAGATCTGTGCTTGCGATGAGTTGACGCAGCTGCTGGAAGGCGAACATGGCGATCGCGATCTGGGGTCACGCGTGTCGGCGTAAACATGGCTGCTATACTTAACCTTGTGTGATCCACATGGGAGAACAGCATGCGCGAAAATGACCGACCAGGCTATCCGAGAACCGCTCGGGTGGTCGAAGTTGACCGGGGCGACCCCAGCTTGCATATGCATCGTTTTGAGGTGCGCACCGATGACATTGAGCCGAATACGCTGCTCAGTGAGCATTCGACCGAGCAGGAAGCGCTCGACGCCAAGCACCGCTACGAAGATCAGGCGCTGGAAGATTAACCTGCACACCCTATAGAAGCCGGCGTGATGCCGGTTTCTTTTTGTCTTTTGCTTAAGGCCGCTTCGTGCGCATTGATCTTGTCGGCCGCTGAGTTAATTAACTGATTCGAATACTAATAAAATATTATGGCGGCCGTTGTCATGCGGTGGTTAAGCGTCGTTTTTGTTGCGGATTCAGAACGGCTGGCCGGCGGCCGATCGCCGGGCAGAATTTTACTCTGCGCCACGATCGCATTTCGCGTGAAAAACCAGTGACAGATCAACCGCAATCCCCCAATATGGATTCCTCATAAAGTTGATTACGCGGGTGCCAGTCTATGCTGAAAGTGAACGAGTATTTTGCCGGAAAAGTGAAGTCTATCGGTTTCGATAGTAGCAGCATCGGCCTTACCAGCGTCGGTGTGATGGAAGAGGGTGAGTACACCTTCAGCACCGCCCAGCCGGAAGAGATGACGGTGATTACCGGCGCGTTGAAAGTGTTGCTGCCGGGCTCGCCGGACTGGCAGGTGTTCATGCCGGGTGAGAAGTTCTTCGTACCGGGCCACAGTGAGTTCAACCTGCAGGTGGCTGACGCTACCGCCTATCTGTGCCGTTACTTGAGTTAGTCGTTTTCCCTTTTTGTTGGGAAATCAGGGCTCTGCATGCAGAGCCCTTGGTGTTTTCAGGCAGAGTTAACGCTGGGCTTCGCCGCCCAGGGCTTCGATGGTGTTCTTGATTAACGCCGCCAGTTCACTGGTCATCAGGATAAAATCGGCGTCAAAACGTTGGGCGAAGTCGTCACGATCGATATCGTCATTCTGCTCACGCAGCGCATCGGCAAACTTCAGGCGCTTGAGCGAACCGTCGTCCGCCAGCACCAGTTGAATGCGTTCCTGCCAGTCCACCGCCAGTTTGGTCACCAGCTTGCCGGCTTCGATATGCACCGCAATTTCGTCGCTGATCAGGTTCTGCTTCTTGCAGCGGATCACGCCGCCGTCTTCCAGAATCGCCTTCAGTTCCGCTTCGTCCTGAATGATAAAACCGGCCGGCAGCTCGCCGGAGCGCACCCACTCGGTCAGCGTCAGCTCAATCGGGCTTTCCATGGTCAGCGGCACCACCGGCAGCGAACCCAGGCTTTTACGCAGCAGCGCCAGAGTATCTTCCGCGCGTTTGGCGCTGGCGGCGTCAACCATGATCAGGTCATTGACGGTGTCGATCCACATAAAGGTCTGGTTGAAACGGCTGAAGGCGCGCGGCAGCAGGCTGTGCAGCACCTCGTCTTTCAGCGCGTCTTTCTCGGTTTTTTTCAGTTTGCGGTGCTGTTCGCCTTCCAGGCGCTCAATCTTGGCCTGCAACTCTTGCTTGATGACCGGCGAAGGCAGGATTTTTTCTTCTTTGCGTGCGCAGATGACGATTTGGCCGTTAACCGCGTGCGTCAAGGCGTCGCTGTGGGAACCCATTGGGGAGACCCAGCCGGTTTTCGCCATGTCCTGGCTGCCGCAAGGGGTGAAAGCAAAAGCGCTGAGCTGTTTTTCCATTTCATCCGCGTTTAGCGCAACTTCGCGGCTCAAACGGTAAACCATCAAATTCTTAAACCACAGCATAATGTTGTCCCTAGCTGGGCGTGCAGTCGGCACGCTTGTTCATCAAAAGCAGGGCGGCATGATAACGAATCAGAGGCGAAAAATCGCCTCATTCCCTCTGAATTGCGTCGCCGGCCGCGTTTCTTCTCCGTGCCCGTTGCAGCGCCAGCGCCAGTTGCCGCTGGCTGAAAGGTTTGCGCAACAGCTCAACCTCAGTCAGATCTCCCTGAGGGTGGCGGCGCATATCCTGGCCGCTGATCAACAAGGCGCAGAGGTGCGGATTGATCTCCCGCGCTTGTTCAATCACCTGGGCGCCGCTCAGTTCGCCCGGCAGCATCAGGTCACTTATCAGCAGCGCTATGTCCGGCGTCTGGCGCAACAGCGCCAGCGCTTCCCGGCTGTCTGCGCTGTCCAGCGTCAGGTAGCCGAGCTGGTGTAAGTGCTCGCACAGCGTGTGGCGCACGTCGTTTTCATCTTCCAGTACCAGCACCAGATTGTCGGTGCCGTCGCTGTCGTCGAGCGGCAGCAGCGGAGCTTCCGTTACCGCCTGCATGGGCGCCCGGGGCAGTTGCAGACGCACCAGCGTGCCTTTGCCCGGCGCGGTTTCAATCTGCACCCGCCCGCCGGACTGGCGAACAAATCCGTACACCATCGACAGGCCCAGCCCGCTGCCGCTGCCGACCGCCTTGGTGGTGAAGAAGGGCTCGAACACCTGGGCCTTGACCTCCTCCGACATTCCGCAGCCGGCGTCTATCACTTCCAGCGCCACCATGTCCTGTTTTTTGCCGCTGCTGCGCACCACCCGCTGGTTATAAATACGGATCTTCACCACACCGCTGCGGCCCTCCATCGCATCCCGTGCGTTGACCACCAGATTGATTAACGCATTTTCCAACTGATTGGCATCGATCCACGCCGGCCAGCCGGGTTGTTGCGCCTCAATGGTCAGCGACAGCGTGGCGGGCAGCGAATGGCGCAGCAGTTCCTGCAGGTTTTCCACCAGCGTGCGCAGTGCTATGGCCTGCGGGTGCAGCGCCTGTTTGCGTGAGAACGCCAGCAGCCGTTGGGTGAGTTGCGCGCCGCGTTCGGCGGCTTTCAGCGCGCGGGCGATGCGTTGTGCGGTTTGCGCGTCCTGCGTTTGCCCGGTTGTCAGTTCCAGGCTGCCGATAATCACCGCCAGCAGGTTGTTAAAATCGTGCGCCAGGCCGCCGGTAAGTTGACCGACCGCCTTCATTTTCTGGCTGTGCAGCAGCGCCTCCTCCAGCGCCTTGCGCTCGGTGCGTTCCAGCACCACGTTCACCACCCCGCGGTTGGGCACCGGGCTGAAACGCAGTTCGACGGTGCGGCCGTCATCCAGACGCAGTTCCTGCGGCTGCGGCAGTTCGCTGGACAGATTGGCCAGCACCGCCTCCCAGCGCTGGCCCCGTGGCGGCGTTACGTGCTGCAGTAACTCGCGGTAGTGCTGGCCGCGGTGCAACTGGTGTTCGTTCAGCCCCAGCAGCAGCGGGTATTGCGGGTTCCACACCACCAGTTGTCCGTCGTTATCAAACAGTGCAAAACCGTCGCGCATCGCCAGGAACGTGGTTTCCAACTGGGTGCTTTTTTCTTTCAACAGGCGAGAGGTTTGTTCCAGCGAGGCGGTATTGCGGGCAAACACGTTGAAAGCCCGCGCCAGTTCACCCAGTTCATCGCGGCGTTGCAGTGCCGGCACGCTGACGTCGCGTTCGCCGCGCGCCAGCCGCGTCATGGCGTTGGCGATCGCCGTCAGGTTCGAACCTAGGTTGCGGTAGATATACAGCCCGGCGAAACCGGTGATCACCAACGCCAGCAGGGCGAACAGGCCGATAAATATGCTGATGGAGCTGAGCTCGTGGTGCGTCTGGTGGGTGCGCAGCTCCGACTCGTTCGCCACCTTTTGCACGTACAGGTTGATGTCGTCGTTGAGCATCGCGACTAACGCTTTGATATGGTAGGTATAATAGGCGAGTGCCAGGTCGCTTTGCTCCAGTTCCAGCGTTTCGGGCAGCAGGCGCTGCTCGCTGGCGCGAAACTGCCGCATTTTCTCGTCCACCAACGCATCCGGGCTGTGCTGCGGCCAGTAGACCATGACGCTGTCGAGTTGCTGGGCGGCCGCCTTGGGCGTTGGCGTCTGAATGGCGATTGCCAGCAGCCGGTCAATCTGGCCGAGCAGCGGCTGCGTAGGCTGGTCCAGATTATCGCGTTGGCTCAGGCTGGTGATATGCCGCAGCGTGCTCTGCGTCTGATACAGCCCGCTGAGCAGGACGTTGCGTTGCAGGTGCCGCGCGTGCCCGAGTTCCAGCATGCGGGTGACGCTGGTTTCCAGCGCGTTGCTGCGGCTGATGATGCGCTTGACCAGCGCCGGTTCGCTGTGGGCCAGCGGGGCATCCGCCAGCCGGTTGAGAGACGCCTGCAGCGCCAACTGGGTCTGTTTCAACCGGGCGGATTCGCTCTGGTACTCCAGCGCGCCAACCACCTGCGAAAGCCGAATGGCGGCGGTGGCGACGTTCGACGTATCCCGGCTCAGCGCCATGCTGCCGTTCATCTCTTTCAGCGTTTGCGCCTGCACCTGTTCCTGCAGCTTGCCCGCATGCTTAAAGCCGACGATCGCCACGCCGCTGACCATCAGCGTCACCGCCACCACCAGCAGGTTGAACATCAGCAGGCGCCCACGCGCACCGGCAAGGAAAGGCAGTCTGCGCATCGTATCTCCCGTAACTGACTGTTCGCAGTATAAATCCCCGTTCCATTAACAATATGACAAACATGAACGGGCGCTGACATTTTGCATTTATTTATGCGTGGTTAACTGCATGTAATCCGAACCGCAGCCTGAGGTATGACGATGAGCGTGACCCCGATTTTGGAAATGCACAACATCGCCAAGAGTTTTGGTCAGTTTTATGCGCTGAAAGGCGTCGACCTGACGGTATATCGCGGTGAGATCCACGCGCTGATGGGTGAAAACGGCGCGGGTAAAAGCACGTTAATGAAAATATTGGCCGGCGCGTATATCGCCAGCAGCGGGGAAATTTTTATCGATGGGCAGCCGTTCGCCATCAAAGGGCCAAAAGACGCCCTGGCGGCAGGTATCACGCTGATTTACCAGGAAATGAATTTGGCCCCCAACCTGACGGTGGCGGAGAACATTTTTCTGGGCAGCGAGATCCAGCGCGGCGGCCTGGTGAAACGCGGACAGATGTTGCTGGAGGCGCAGAAGGTGATCGACAGGCTGGGCGCGCAGTTCAGCGCCGGCGATCGGGTGATGAAATTAACCATCGCCGAGCAGCAGCAGGTGGAAATCGCCCGCGCGTTGCATCGCAACAGCCGCATTCTGGTGATGGACGAACCTACGGCGGCGCTCTCTTCGCGCGAAACGCATCGGCTGTTCGAGCTGATCAAACGCCTGCGCGATGAGGGTATGGCGATCATTTACATCAGCCACCGCATGGCGGAAGTGTACGAACTGTCGGATCGCGTCAGCGTGCTGCGTGACGGCCAGTACGTCGGTAGCCTGACGCGCGACAAGCTGTCCGCCAGCGAGCTGGTGCGCATGATGGTGGGCCGCCCGCTGAGCGATCTGTTCAATAAGGAGCAGGGGATTGCGGTGGGCCAACCGCGCCTGACGTTGCACGGGCTGACCGACGGCAAAAAAGTCAAGCCGGTCAGCCTGCAGGTGCGCGCCGGCGAGATTGTCGGCCTTTCCGGGCTGGTGGGCGCCGGGCGCTCTGAACTGGCGCAGCTGATTTTCGGCGTGCGCAAGGCGAGCGGCGGCACTGTGGAGATCGACGGTAAAACGGCCAATATCCATTCGCCGCGCGACGCCATCGCTTTGGGCATCGGTTTTCTCACCGAAAACCGCAAGGAGCAGGGGCTGTTTCTCGATCTGGCGGCGCATGAAAATATCGTTATGGCAACGCTGGAGCGCGATGGCCGCTACGGCCTGCTGAATCGCCGCAAGGCGCAGAGCATTTCCAGAGACGCTATCGGTCTGCTGAATATCCGTGTGCCGCATGCTCAGGTGCGCGCCGGCGGCTTGTCCGGGGGCAACCAGCAAAAGCTGCTGATTTCACGCTGGGTGGCGATCGGTCCGCGCATTTTGATCCTCGATGAACCCACGCGCGGCGTCGACGTCGGCGCCAAGAGCGAAATCTACCGCATCATGAGCCAGATGGCGCAGCAGGGGGTGGCGATCCTGATGATCTCCAGCGAACTGCCTGAGGTGGTCGGGATGAGCGATCGGGTTTACGTCATGCACGAAGGCAGTATCGCCGGTGAACTGAGCGGCAGCGACATTACTCAGGAAAACATCATGACGTTGGCCACCGGCGTCGAAACAGCCGTGGAAATCGCCGGCCATGAATAATTCAATCCGTACGCTCAAGGAGCCTGCCATGACTTCGAATCCGCTGCCGCCCGGCGCAAAAAATCCCACGCTGAAACGGGCGTTAATGGGCGATATGATGCAAACCGTCGGCATTCTGCCGATCCTGATCCTGATCGTCGCGGTTTTCGGCTTTGTCGCGCCGAATTTCTTTACCGACGCCAACCTGCTGAATATCGCCCGTCAGGCGTCGATTAACATCGTGCTGGCGGCGGGCATGACTTTTATCATTCTTACCGGCGGCATCGACCTCTCGGTCGGTTCGATGCTGGGCACCACGGCGGTGGTGGCGATGGCGGTTTCCCTGATGCCGGGCATGGCCGGGCTGTCGATCCCGCTGGCGCTGTTGGCCGGGCTGGGTATGGGGCTGTTCAATGGATTTCTGGTGGCCTACGCAGGTTTGCCGCCGTTTATCGTTACGCTGGGTACCTATACCGCACTGCGCGGCGCGGCTTATCTGCTGGCGGACGGCACCACCATCATCAACTCGAATATCAGTTTTGAATGGATCGGCAATGCTTATCTGGGGCCGATTCCCTGGCTGGTGATTATCGCCTTTGCGGTGATCGCGCTGTGCTGGTTCATCCTGCGTCGCACCACGCTCGGGGTTCATATCTATGCGGTGGGCGGCAATATACAGGCCGCACGTCTGACCGGCATCAAGGTGGGTGCGGTGCTGCTGTTCGTCTACGGCATGAGCGGCCTGCTGTCCGGGCTGGGCGGGGTGATGAGCGCCTCCCGGCTCTACAGCGCCAACGGCAACCTGGGCATGGGCTATGAGCTGGATGCCATCGCCGCGGTGATCCTCGGCGGTACCAGCTTCGTCGGCGGCATCGGCACCATTACCGGCACGCTGGTGGGGGCGCTGATTATCGCGACCCTGAACAACGGCATGACGCTGATGGGGGTTTCTTATTTCTGGCAATTGGTGATCAAAGGGGCGGTGATCATCATCGCGGTGTTGATCGACAAATATCGCACCCGCAATTATCAGCATTAACTTACCCGAGTCTTTCAAGCTGCGGCGTGAGTGATAAAGAAAGGTTGGTGCCCACCGGGGCAGGTTTTTCGTAGATCTGAAAATAATGAGGAAAACACTATGCGTTTCAAGCCATTGATTACCGCTTTGTTGGTTACCGCCGCGCTCGGCAGCGCCTCTGTGGTTCAGGCGAAAGAATTGAAATCGATTGGGGTGACGGTGGGCGATCTGGCCAACCCGTTCTTTGTGCAGATCACCAAGGGCGCGGAGCTGAAAGCGCGTGAGCTGGCCGGTGACAAGGTGAATGTGACGCTGGTGTCGAGCGGTTACGATCTTGGCCAGCAGGTGGCGCAGATCGACAACTTTATCGCCGCCAAGGTCGATATGATCATCCTCAACGCCGCCGATTCCAAAGGCATCGGCCCGGCGGTCAAACGCGCCAAGGACGCCGGCATCGTGGTGGTGGCGGTAGACGTGGCGGCCGAAGGCGCCGACGCCACCATCACTTCGGATAACACCCAGGCGGGTGCGATGGCCTGTAAATACATCAGCGATCGCCTGAAAGAGAAAGGCAACGTGGTGATCATCAACGGGCCGCCGGTTTCTGCGGTGCAAAACCGGGTGGAAGGCTGCATGACCGAGCTGAAGAAACACCCGGATATCAAGCTGCTGTCCTATAACCAGAATGCCAAGGGCAGCCGCGAGGGCGGTCTGGAGATCATGACCTCGTTGCTGGCGGCCAATCCGAAGATCGACGGCGTATTCGCGATTAACGATCCGACGGCGATCGGCGCCGATCTGGCGGCCAAACAGGCGCAGCGCAGCGAGTTCTTTATCGTCGGCGTAGACGGTTCGCCGGACGGTGAAGAGGCGCTCAAGCGCGGCAATTCGCTGTTTGTGGCGACGCCGGCGCAGGATCCGCAGGTGATGGCGGCCAAGGCAGTCGAGATCGGTTACGACATTCTGCAGGGCAAACCCGCGCCAACCGGCCCGGTGCTGATCCCGGTGACCATGATCGATAAAAATAATATCGGCAGCTACAAAGGCTGGACGGTGAAATAACCTTCTGCCGACAGGGGCCGGCTCAGTCCGGCCCCTATTCATAACCACGCCCGGAGGTGCCATGAACCGTTCCGCCGTGAACCGGATCCTGCAGCAAACCCAGCACTTTTTTGCCCGCTTCGACGTCCATCTGCCGCCTTTCGCCCATTTCAGCCCGTCGGTCTGGCGGCAGCGCGATCGTCAGTCGTGGCAGGAGGTCTTCGATCTGAAACTCGGTTGGGATGTCACCGCGTTCGGCGGCGATGACTTTGCGCGCACAGGCCTGACATTGTTCACGCTGCGCAACGGTTCGCCCGGCGGCCAGCCCTATGCCAAATGTTATGCGGAGAAGATCATGCACTGCCGCGAAGCGCAGGTGACGCCAATGCATTTCCACTGGCGCAAACGCGAGGACATCATCAACCGCGGCGGCGGCAATCTGATCGTTGAACTGCACAACGCCGATGCCGATGAACGGCTGGCTGAGGGGGCGGTGACCGTTACCCTGGATGGTTGCCGGCAGACCCATGCGGCCGGTTCACGTCTGCGGTTGGCGCCGGGAGAAAGTATCTGCCTGACGCCGGGCATTTATCACAGCTTTTGGGGTGAGGAGGGCTTTGGTGACGTGCTGGTGGGCGAAGTCTCGACGGTCAACGATGACGACAACGACAACCGTTTCCTGACGCCGCTCAGCCGCTTCGGTCAAATAACGGAAGACCAGCCGCCGCAGTGGCTGCTGTGCAACGAATATTCGCGTTTTATCGATTAAAGGAGAACGGTTATGGCACTGATTTCACTGGCGCAGGGGTTGGCGCACGCTCGTCAGCACGGCTACGCGCTAGGCGCGTTCAACGTGCTCGACAGCCACTTCCTGCGTGCGCTGTTTGCCGCAGCGGAAGCGGCGCGATCGCCGTTTATTATCAACATTGCCGAAGTGCATTTTAAGTACGTCTCGCTGGAGTCGCTGGTGGCGGCGATTAAAAGCGAAGCGGCGCAGCACGCGATTCCGGTGGTGTTGAATCTGGATCACGGTTTGCATTTCGAGGCGGTGGTGCAGGCGCTGCGCCTGGGGTTCAGTTCGGTGATGTTCGACGGTTCCGGCCTGAGTTATGAAGAGAACGTACGCCAGACGCAGGAAGTGGTGCGCATGTGCCACGCGGCCGGGGTTTCGGTCGAGGCCGAGCTGGGCGCGGTCGGCGGCGACGAAGGCGGGGCGCTGTACGGCGAGGCCGACAGCAATAAATTCACCGATCCCCAGCGGGCGCGCGAGTTTGTCGGGTTGACCGGCATCGATGCGCTGGCGGTGGCGATTGGCAATGCGCACGGTAAATACAAGGGCGAGCCGAAGCTCGATTTCGACCGGCTGGCGGCGATCCAGCAGCAGGCCGGCATTCCGTTGGTATTGCACGGCGGTTCCGGTATCAGCGATGCCGACTTCAAGCGGGCGATTGGCCTGGGTATTCACAAGATCAATTTCTACACCGGCATGTCTCAGGCGGCGCTGGGCGCGATTGAGCAGCGGATGACGCAGCGCCACGCAATTTACGATGAGTTCGCCGAGGTGCTGTTGGCGGTGGAGCAGTCGATTAGCGAAGTGGTGCAGCAACAGATGCATATTTTCGGCAGTGCCGGGCGGCTGTAATGACCCGGCGCGGCATTGTCTCGGCCGGCAATATGCTGGTGGATCACGTCCATCAAATCGCTCACTGGCCGCAGCCGGGTTGGCTGGTGGAGATTGAACGCAGCCAGCGCTGCACCGGCGGCGCGCCGCTTAACGTACTGCTGACGCTGGCGCGGATGGAAACCGGGCTGCCGCTGGCGGCCGTCGGGCTGATCGGCTGCGACGCGGACGGCGACTACATCATGCAGATGCTGGCGCAGCACCGGGTTGACGGCCGCTGGGTGCGGCGCAGCGAAGGGGCGATGACCTCCATGACGCAGGTGATGACCGAACCGGGTGGGCAGCGAACCTTCTTCCATGCGCCGGGGGCCAATCGGTTGCTGGATCTGGATGCTTTCGACGGGCTGCACAGCGAACACAAAATTTTCCATCTCGGTTATCTGCTGTTGCTCGACAGCCTGGATCGCCCGGATGAGGCGTTCGGCACCCGCAGCGCGCGGCTGCTGGCGCAGATGCAGCAGCGCGGTTACCGGACGTCGCTGGATCTGGTATCGCGACAGGGCGATCCGCGCTACCGGCCGCTGGTTTTGCCGGCGCTGCGCTGGCTGGATTATCTGGTGATCAACGAGCTGGAGGCCGGCGAGTTTACCGGGCTGGCGCTGCGATCTGCCCAGGGCGCTTTGCAGCAGCATTTGATGGCGCAGGCCGCGCAGCAGCTGTTGCAGGCCGGCGTACGGCGAAGGGTGGTGATCCACTGCCCCGAAGGGGCGTACGGGCTGGAAAACGGCGGTGACGCGCGCTGGCAGCCCTCATGGCGCCTGAGCGAAGGCGAGATTGTCGGCAGCGTCGGCGCCGGAGATGCGTTTTGCGCCGGGGTGTTGTACGCCAGCCATGAAGACTGGCCTTTGGAGGAGACTTTGCAACTGGCGCACGCCTGCGCACGTTTCAATCTGCTGTGCGCCAACGCGATCGACGGCGCACGACCGTTACCGGAACTGCAGGCGTATATCAGGCGGCAGCCACCGGCTGGCTGACGTCGGCAGCGAAGACATAACCCAGCCCGCGGATGGTGCGGATCAGTTCGGGTTGATGCGGATTGATCTCGATCTTGCGCCTTAGCCGCATGATCAGCACGTCGATGGTGCGATCGAAGACCTCCAGCGTTTCGCTGTGGGTCAACTCCAGCAGGCGATCGCGGGTCAGCACTTTGCGTGCGTGCTGTACCAGCGCCAGCAGCAGGCCATATTCGCCCTGGGTCAGATCGACAGGTTGCCGTTGTGGATTGTGCAAGGTGCAGCGGGTGGCGTCCAGACACCAGCCGTTGAATTGCCAGCCTTCGGGCTTGCTCTGGCCGGCGGCAACCGGCTCCAGCGCCAGAGCGCCGGTACGCCGCAGCACCGCTTTGGCGCGGGCCACGACTACGCGCGGGTTGAAGGGTTTGGCGATGTAATCGTCGGCGCCCATTTCCAGGCCGACCACCACGTCAGACTCGGAACCGAGGCCGGTCAGCATCACTACCGGCAGATCCGGGCGCAGGCGGTGGATCTGTTGCAGCACCAGCAGGCCGTTGGTATCCGGCAGGATCAGATCGAGCAGCACCAGCGCAATGTCCGGCTGCTGGTTGAGTAAGGCCAGCGCTTCGCTGCCCCGGTGGCAGGCATGAACGGTAAATACGTGTTCATTGAGCACGTCGCAGAGCACGTCACAGATAGCGGGGTCGTCATCGACGATCAGTACGGCAGGTTTCATCGCTGCTCTCCGGATTTATTATGTGGAACCCTTTAAAAACAGTGTACCTGATGGCTAATTAATAAGCGGCAGCCGGTATGGGGTCTGATGCGGAAATTGCCGCCGCCGTCACATTCGGCGGCAAGGGGATGATCCCGCATGCCGGTTACAGTAGTCTGTAGCAATGTTGTTGTGCATTGAGGAGAAAAAATCGTGCGCATTGGTATCGATCTGGGTGGCACCAAAATTGAAGTGATCGCGCTGGCCAACGATGGGCATGAGCTGTTCCGCCATCGTATCGCGACGCCGCGTCATGACTATCAACAAACGCTGGATGCAATCACCGGCCTGGTGAAGCTGGCGGAGGAAAATACCGGGCAGCAGGGCTCTGTCGGCGTCGGTATTCCCGGTACGCTGTCGCCCTATACCGGGCTGGTGAAAAATGCCAACTCGGTCTGGCTCAACGGCCAACCCATGGATAAAGATCTGTCGGCGATGTTGGCGCGCGAAGTGCGCATCGCCAACGACGCCAACTGTTTGGCGGTGTCGGAAGCCACCGATGGCGCGGCGGCCGGTCAGAAAACCGTGTTTGCGGTGATTATCGGCACTGGCTGCGGCGCAGGCGTGGCGATTAACGGGCAGGCGCACTCCGGCGGTAACGGCATTTCCGGCGAATGGGGGCATAACCCTTTGCCCTGGATGGATGACGACGAACTGCGTTTTCGCACCGAGGTGCCTTGTTACTGCGGCAAACAAGGCTGCATCGAGACCTTTATCTCCGGCACCGGTTTCGCAACCGACTATGCGCGTCTGAGTGGCAACCCGCTAAAAGGCCATGAGATCATGACGCTGGCGGCGCAAGGTGATGCCCTGGCGGAGCGAGCCATCAGCCGCTATGAACTGCGGCTGGCGAAATCGCTGGCGCATGTGATCAATATATTCGATCCGGACGTGGTAGTGCTGGGCGGCGGCATGAGCAATGTGGACCGCTTGTATCAGCACGTGCCGCAATTGGTGAAATCCTGGGTATTCGGCGGCGAATGCGAAACGCCAATACGCAAAGCGATCCACGGCGATTCCAGCGGCGTACGCGGCGCGGCCTGGCTGTGGCCGCAGAGGTAACCCTTGCAAAAAAGCGCGAGCCTGTTCGCGCTTTAATCAATTCGCTGTACAAAAACTGGACGCCCCTCTATGCTTTAGCTAACTTAGCTAAGGAGACGCTCATGCCTATTCAGGCCAATATGCACGAAGCAAAATCTAACCTGAGCCAGTTGGCGGATAAAGCCGCAGAGGGAGAGACCGTGATCATAGCGAAAGCA
Source organism: Serratia plymuthica (assembly GCF_018336935.1). Lineage (NCBI taxonomy): Bacteria > Pseudomonadati > Pseudomonadota > Gammaproteobacteria > Enterobacterales > Yersiniaceae > Serratia > Serratia plymuthica. Next base: position 805,562 of record NZ_CP068771.1, read on the forward strand.
GGGAAGCCGTACGTTCAGTTGACGGCGATTAAAGGTGAAGCGCGCAAGCCCGGTGCGGCCAAAGGTAAATTCACCGTACCGGAGGATATTAATGCCGGCGATGCGGACATCAGCGCATTGTTTGAGGGAGAAAAATGAGGCGACTGTTGCTGGATACCCACGCGCTGCTGTGGTGGCTGGTGGACAACGCCAGCCTGGGGCCGCTGACCCGCAATCTGATCGCCGATCCCGGTAACCTGGTTTACGTCAGCGCGGCGAGCGTATGGGAAATCTCGATCAAGCAGGCGTTGGGCAAGCTGCCGGTGCCGGAGGACATTTTTGATATCATTGAGGCGGAGGATTTTCTGTCGTTGCCGATAGTCGCTTTTCATAGCCAGCAGGCCGGGCAGTTACCGCAACACCATGGCGATCCTTTCGATCGCATGCTGATCGCCCAGTCGCAGGCCGAAGGTCTGACGCTGATCACCGCCGACGGCGTTTTCCCGCAGTATGGCATTCGGGTGTTCGACGCCCGGCGCTGATCCTATTTCACCTCGCTTTCGCTGCGCACCCGCTCGATATGAATGGTCAAAAACATCATCTCTTCGCTGGTCAGCTGGTGTTGGTAATATTTTTCGATATGCTGATTGATCTTGCCGGCACAGGCGAATGACTCGCGGTATTTCTCTTTCACTACCTGGTAGAGCGAATCATCGTCGCTGTCGACGTAGTTTTTCCCCAGCAGGCGCTGGGCGAAGAATTTCAGGTGAGTGACAAAACGGTGGTAACTCAGCGCTTCTTCGTTGTAATCAAAGCGGAAATGGTATTTGACGATATTAAGGATCTCCTGCATCACCCGGGTGATGTGCAGGGTGTTATGCATCTCGTCGTTCAACTGGGCGTTGACCAGATGCAGGGCGATGAAACCGGCCTCGTCCTCCGGTAAGGCGGTGCCCAGCCGCTGGGCGATAAGATCCAGCGCTTCCAGCCCGACGGCAAACTCGCCCGGATAGAGCTTTTTGATTTCCCACAGCAGCACGTTCTTGATGTCCAGCCCCTGGGTGTGGCGTTGCAGCGCAAAGTGGATATGGTCGGTCAGCGTGATATAGACGATGTTGTGCAACTTGCCCGGCAGGCGCTGGCGGGCAAGGGTGATGATTTTGTCTGCGGTGGTCACGCAGGCCAGCGGGATCTCCGCCAGCAGCTCTTTGTAGCGTTCGCCCATCTCACCGCCATTCGGAGTGAAGATCTTCTCGATCAGACTCTCATCCAGCAGATCGCCGACCTTCTTTTTAAAACCGATGCCGCGACCCATCACCACCGTTTCTTCCTGACGGTCGTCCAAGGTAATCACCGCGTTATTATTAAGTATTTTTGCGATTTTCATGGTTGTTCCCTGCTGTTTCAGCGCGCTGAAAACGAAAAAACCTGACGCACGGGAGCGATCCCATGCGTCAGGTTTTGCCTGTATTCGAATATTTCTCTTCCCCTGAACCGGCCGGGGGCTGCATGCCGCACCTGCATGAGTCCGAGTCATCGGGCAAGGCTACAGCTTGAAATTCTTAGGTATACAGTAGCAATCCTGTTATCAGCAGCATCATAACCCTTGTCAGCGGCGCCTCAACGCTTTTTGCCGGGGAGTGCCACCGCGGTCACACTTCTCAGTCGCTGCCGGACAGCATCAGATCCTGCGGTGCGTTGCGGCGCTGGGTTTTGGTCAGCAGGAAATAGAGATAACCGCAGGCCATCAGGGCGATAAACACCCCGCCGATCACCGGGTTAAACCACAGCATGGCGATCAGGCACACCAACGCCAGCACCAGCGCGATGGCCGGCACCAGCGGATAGCCGGGCGCCATGAAGCTGCGTTCCAGCTCCGGCGCAATGCGGCGCAGTTTGAACAGGCTGAGCATGCTCATCAGGTACATCACAATGGCACCGAAGACGGCCATGGTGATCATGGCGGCAGTAAGGCTCATGCCCTGCAGGTTGATCCAGCTGTCGCTGAAGATCGCGGCGATGCCGATCACGCCGCCGGCCAGGATCGCCCGGTGCGGCGTCTGGAAGCGCGACAGCTTGGCCAGCGAAGTCGGCAGGTAACCGGCGCGCGCCAGCGCGAAGAACTGGCGCGAATAGCCGAGAATAATGCCGTGGAAGCTGGCCACCAATCCAAACAGGCCAATCCATACCAGCATGTGCATCCAGCCGGAGTTCTCGCCGACCACCATTTTCATCGCCTGCGGCAACGGATCGTTGATGTTCGACAGTTTGCTCCAGTCGCCTGCGCCGCCTGCCAGCAGCATCACACCCAGCGCCAATACCACCAGCGTCAGAATGCCGGAAATGTAGGCGCGCGGAATGGTGCGTTTCGGATCCTTGGCTTCTTCCGCCGCCATTGCCGCACCCTCGATGGCCAGGAAAAACCAGATGGCAAACGGAATGGCGGCGAAGATACCGGACAGCGCCGCGCTGCCGAAATGATCGCTGCCCGCCCAGCCGTTGAGCACGAAGTTGCTGAAGCTAAAGCCGGGCGCCACTACGCCCATAAACACCAGCAGCTCAAAGACCGCCAGCACGGTGACGCAAAGTTCGAACAGCGCCGCCAGCTTCACGCCGAGGATATTCAGCGTCATAAAAATGGCGTAGGCACCCACCGCCGCCCACTTGGGGTTGAGCGCCGGGTATTGCACGTTGAGGTAAGCCCCGATCGCCATGGCAATCGCCGGTGGCGCGAACACGAATTCCACCAGCGTCGCCAGCCCGGCGATCAGGCCACCGGTTTCGCCAAAGGCGCGGCGGCTATAGGCGAAAGGCCCGCCTGCGTGAGGGATTGCGGTGGTCAGCTCGGTAAAGCTGAAGATAAAACAGCCGTACATGGTCGCCACTATCAGGGTAGTGATCAGGAAACCGAGCGTCCCCGCCACACCCCAGCCATAGCTCCAGCCAAAATATTCCCCGGAAATCACCAGCCCGACGGCAATACCCCAAAGATGCAGGGTGCCCAGGGTAGGTTTAAGTTGCATTGTCATGTCGTTCTCCCGCTCGAAAAAACCGCCTGCGCTGATAAAGAAGGTATCCAGCCACAACGTTGCAGGTTTTATGCCATGACAATGCCTGTCCGCCCGCGCGGGTGAGCCGCTAACGGCTACTAATCAAACCGAGAAGTCCACCGCCTGACCGCGCACCAAAAGTGAGCAGTCAGGGGGCGAGCATGCGCTTTTCTGGTGATTTCTTGACCGCCAAGGGGAGATGGTTTGGCATAGGTCCGCGCCGGTGGCGGCAACTGCCGACCTAGCTTTCCAGCCGAAACTGCGGTTCCAGCCGGCTGATCCCCAGTCCGTTGACCTTTTTCACCTTAATCTGCACCGGTATGCGTTCTTTCATCGCTTCGACATGGCTGATCACGCCGATGGTTTTACCGGAGGCATTCAGGCTGTCGAGCGCGTCCAGCGCGGTATCCAGGGTTTCCGCATCCAGCGTGCCGAAGCCTTCGTCGAGGAACAGCGAGTCGATGCTGGTTTTGTGGCTGACCAGGTCAGACAACGCCAGCGCCAATGCCAGACTGACCAGGAAACTTTCGCCGCCGGACAGGGTACGGGTGTCACGCAGCGCGTCCGCCTGCCAGGTATCCACCACCTGCAGTTCCAGCGCATCGCTGGTTTTGCGTTGCAACAGGTAGCGCCCATGCAGCCGCCCAAGCTGATTATTGGCCAGGTATACCAGATGATCCAGCGTCAGCCCCTGGGCAAACTTGCGGAATTTATCGCCTTCTTTGGAGCCGATCAGCTGATTGAGGTAGCTCCAGTCATCGTACTGCTGCTGGCTCTGGCTGATTTGCTCAAACAGCGATTGCTGATTGAGGCGGCGTGCGGCGTCGCTTTCCACTTGGTTGCGCACTTCGCCCTGGCGCAATTGCAAGGTTTTCAACTGCTGCGCAAGCACCTCCAGGCTCTGGCTCAGGGCTTGTGCGTCGGTCTGGGCTTCATCCACCTCCTCCGGGCGCTGTTGCCACTGTTGTTCCAGCGTCTGAACCGCTTGTGCCAGCAGGGCGCTGGCCTCCACCTGCCGCTGGTGCAACCGTTCTTTATGCTGCTGCAATTGCCGGCGTTGTGCGTCATCCAACAGCGCGGCGCTGAATGCGGCTTCGTCGCTGAATTCGCTGGCGGCCAGTGCTTCCAGCCAGGTTTGTTCTGCCTGTTGCAACCTCTCGCTCAGCCGTTGCTGCTGTTGTTGCAAGCCGGCAAGCTGGCCGGCCAGGCGATCGCGCTGCTCCTGAGCTTTCTGCCATTGTTCCGCCGCCTGATGGCTGGCCTGCTCGCAGGCGGCCTGTTGGGCACGCAGCTGTTCGCGCACCTGCGGAATGTGTTGTTCGCCAAACAGCGCCAGCCGCTGCGCGCGGTGTTCGCCGAGGGTTTTCTCGCCCTCTTGCCACTGCTGTTGCAGACGCTGTTGTTGCAACTGCGCGTCGGCGTGGTTTTTTTCCAGCAGGGTAAAGCGTTCGTCCAGCAACGCGTGTTGCTGTTGTGCTTGCTGCTGCCGTGCCTGCAGTTCGGCCAGCGCATCTTTCGCCTGCTGTACCGCCTGTGCTGCCTGTTCGTGCTGCGCCAGCCATTGCTGGCCCTGGCGTTCTTCGTTGTCGCAGGCATTCAGCCACTGGCTCAGGCGCTCGGCATCGTGCAGATCGAAATCAAACGCCAGCGGCGCGCTGAGGCTTTGCCACTGTTGGCGCTGGGCGGCGAGTTGCTGCTCGTCCTGCGCTATTTGCTGTTGTTGGCGCTGTTGCTGTTCCTTCAGGCTTTCGCAACGGGTGCGCAGTTCGGTGCCCTGAGTGTACAGCGCCTCGGTTTTGACGCGCATTTCCGCCAGGCGCAATGCCGTCTCGGAGGGTTTTACCGCCTGATATTGCTCAACGGCCGGATGGCTGGCGGAGCCGCACAGCGGGCAGGGCTCGCCGCTTTGCAACAGCGCGCGCTCGGCTTCCAGGCTGACGATGCGCTTTTCCAGCTCAAGGGCTTTTTCCACGTCCAACTGATGCGCTTTTTGCTGCTTGTAGTGCCGCCGCGTTTCTTCCAGTTGTTGCTCATGTTCGCCAAGCTGTGCCTGACGGGCGGTAAACTCTTTGCGCTGTTGTTCGAGCCGCTCATTGGTTTGGCGGAACAGCGAGGAGAGGGTGAACAGTTGCTGGCGTGCCGGGCGCAGTTCGGCCAACGCGGCCTGACGCTGGCGCAGCGCCGCCAGCGGTGACTGCGCTTCCAGCGCATTTTGCTGTTGTTGCCGTGCCATCAGCGCTGCGGTAAGGCCGTTAAGCGTCTCCTGATGCTGCCCGGCCTGCGCGGTCAGTTGGCTGCGTTGAACGTTTAACTGCTCCAGATCCGTTTTCTGCTGATGGCACTGGCGGGCGGCGTTGTCGCACGCCTGCTGCAATTCCGTCTGCGTTTTTTGCAACTGGGCAATCTGGTGGTCGAGCGGGACGACCTGCTCGTCGATCAGCCGCTGCTGAGTCTGCTGGCGTTCGGCCTGCGCCTGCTGCTCGGCGCGCGCTTTTTCCACCGCCTGCTGCAATGGCGCCATCTGCGCAAGCTGATGCTCCTGCTGCTGCGCCATTTGGGCGATCTGCTGTTGCAGCGCCTGCTGCTCGCTGCGGCAGCGGTGACGATCGTTATGCAGCGGCCGCAATTTCTCCGCCGGTTCGCTGCGCGCCAACTGCTGCAACTGCGGTTCGGCCGCCGCCAGCTCCTGTTGCACGACGGCCAACTGGCGTTGGTATTCCTGCTGCCGGTGCTGCGTTTGCTGCCACTGTTGCAGCCAGTTCAGTGCCTGTTGCTGTTGCCGGGCCTGCTCGCTGAGGGCGGTTTCCTGCGCGCTCAGCTCAACCAACTGGTTCTCCAGTTGCTGACGCTGTTCGTCATTCAGCAGTTCAATGCCGCTGGCGCGTTGATGCAAGGCGTCCAGATCGGCTTTAGCCTGTTTGTGCTGCTCGAAAACCCGTTCGGAAAGCTGGCCGTAAATCTCGGTGCCGGTCAGCTCTTCCAGCAGTTCGGCCCGGTCATTGGCATCGGCATTGAGGAAGGCGGCGAATTGCCCCTGAGACAGCATCATCGATTTGGTGAAGCGGCCGAAATCCAGCCCGGTGATTGCGGCGGTCAAATCCAGCTTGTCGCGGACTTTATCCGCCAGGATTTTACCGTCTTCACGCAGTGCCAGTTCCACCTTTGGCGCTTGCAGGTTGCCGTCCGGCGCGTTTTTGGCGCGGCGCTGGCTCCAGAAGGCGCGGTAGCCGACGCCCTTGACCTCAAATTCGACCTCCGCCAGCGATTCGGCGGTGTGGCGCGTCATCAGCTCATTTTGGCTGGGCGTCACGTTAAGGCGCGGTGTCTGGTGGTACAGCGCCAGACAGATGGCATCCAGCAGGGTGGTTTTGCCCGCGCCGGTTGGCCCGGTGATGGCGAACAGCCCATTGCTGGCAAAAGGCTCAGCGGTGAAATCGATCTTCCACTCGCCCTGCAATGAATTGAGGTTTTTCAGCCGCAGGCTCAGGATTTTCATTGGGTCGGCTCCTCGTCGTTGTGCCGTACGGCCTCGACCACCTGATGGAACATTTGGCGCATCCGCTGTTGGCGGGGCTCTGTGATTTCCGTCTCTTGCGCCAGCCGCCGCTCGAAGACCTCATCGACGCTCAGTTCATTGAGCGTTTCCTTGTCCTGCTGTTCAATGGCCTGGCGGCGCTGCTCTTTACTGCGGCGCAGCAATACCACCTCCACCGGCAGTTGATCCGCCAGCAGCTGGATACGGCGTTGAATGTCGCTGAGATAGTCTTGCGTGGCCACTTCGATATCCAGCCACACCGGCAGTTCCCCCCGATAATCGGCGAACTGCCGCAATTGTTGTTCGATCTGCGCCAAATCGCCCTTGATGAGTTGCATCGGTTGGAAACTGGGGATATCCAGTGCGGTGACCTGTTGCAGGGCGCCTTCGGCGAAATCCACCATAAACACGCTTTTGGGTTTGCCCAGCTCATCGAAACTGAGCGGGATAGGCGAACCGCTGTAGCGGATATGCTCGGATTTGGCGACGTTTTGCGCCCGGTGAATATGCCCCAACGCAATGTAATCGGCCGGCGGAAACGCCTGCGCCGGGAAGGCATCCAGCGTGCCGATGTAAATATCGCGCACCGAATCGGAGGTGGTAACCCCCACGGTGGTCAGGTGGCCGGTGGCAACGATAGGCAGCGCCAGACCGAGCGCGTCGCGACGCGCGCAGGCTGCCTGGTAAAGCTGCCGGTAGTGTTCCGCAATCGCCTCTTGCAGCGCCTGCTGTTTTTGCCCACCCGATTCGCCGGCGCGGCTGGTGAGCAGGTCACGCGGGCGCAGGAACGGGATGGCGCACAGCACCGCACCCGGTTGGCCGTCGCGTTGGTTCAGGACCAGGATTTGCTGTTCGATTTCAGTCTGCGCGTTGGCGATCACGGTCGTATTCAGGCAGGAAAGCAATTCACGCGATTCATTCAGGGTTGCCACGGAGTCGTGGTTACCGCCCAGCACCACCAGCTGGCAACCGGTGCGCTGCAGCTCGACCACAAAGCGGTTATACAGCTCGCGGGCATAGCTTGGCGGCGAGCCGGTGTCGAACAGATCCCCGGCGACGATCAGCGCATCCACTCGTTGCTGCTCTATTTGCTCGATCAGCCAGCGTAAAAAAGCCTGGTGCTCGGCGGCGCGGCTTTTGGTGAAAAAGTACTGGCCAAGATGCCAGTCAGAGGTGTGGATCAGGCGCATGACACTCCCGGGGCGATAAGCTGATGGCGGTGATTATAAAGGGGGCAGACTCTCCTGTCGTGACGCAATGATTATGACAACTGAATGATTTTTCTTTGAAGCTGGAAATAATCGCTATGCTTACTGGCTATAACAGGCTGTTTTTTTCATAAAAGTGTCACAAAACTGACGCATAATGGCGCCCGCAATCAACTGTGATCGCTAACACATTGGCAGGATTGACGATGGCAAGACGCATACTGGTGGTGGAAGACGAAGCGCCGATCCGTGAGATGGTGTGCTTTGTGTTGGAACAGAATGGTTACCAACCGTTGGAAGCCGAGGATTATGACAGCGCCGTGACGCGCCTGTCTGAGCCGTTCCCTGATTTGGTGTTGCTCGACTGGATGTTACCCGGCGGTTCCGGTATCCAGTTTATCAAACACATGAAGCGCGAGGCGCTGACCCGCGATATTCCGGTGATGATGCTGACGGCGCGCGGTGAAGAAGAAGACCGGGTGCGCGGTCTGGAAGTGGGTGCGGACGATTACATTACCAAGCCGTTCTCGCCGAAAGAGCTGGTGGCGCGCATCAAGGCGGTAATGCGCCGCATTTCACCGATGGCGGTGGAAGAAGTGATTGAAATGCAAGGGCTGAGCCTGGACCCTTCGTCACACCGCGTAATGGCTAATGAACAGGCGCTGGATATGGGGCCGACCGAGTTCAAACTGCTGCATTTCTTTATGACCCATCCGGAACGTGTTTATAGCCGCGAACAGTTGCTTAATCACGTTTGGGGCACTAACGTTTATGTGGAAGACCGCACCGTTGACGTGCATATCCGCCGGCTCCGTAAGGCGTTAGAGACCACTGGTCATGACAAAATGGTTCAAACCGTTCGGGGCACCGGCTACCGATTCTCAACGCGTTACTGATCGCGTCGCGCTGGAGAATATGCTGTGCTAGAACGCCTTTCCTGGAAGAGGCTGGCCCTGGAGCTGGCTCTTTTCTGTTTACCTGCCTTGTTGCTGGGGCTGATTTTCGGCTATCTGCCCTGGCTGCTGCTGGCCGCCGTGCTGGCGGCGCTGGTATGGAATTTCTACAACCAACTCAAACTTTCCCACTGGTTGTGGGTCGATCGCAGCATGACGCCGCCGCCCGGGCGCTGGAGCTGGGAACCGCTGTTTTACGGCCTGTACCAGATGCAGCAGCGCAACCGTCGTCGTCGTCGTGAACTGGCGTTGTTGATCAAACGCTTTCGCAGCGGCGCGGAATCGCTGCCCGATGCGGTGGTGATGACCACCGTTGAAGGCAATATCTTCTGGTGCAATGGGCTGGCGCAACATCTGCTGGGATTCCGTTGGCCGGAAGACAACGGCCAACACATCCTTAACCTGCTGCGTTACCCGGAGTTCAGCCACTATCTGCAACGGCAGGAGTTCACCCGGCCGCTGACGCTGCAACTCAATAACGAGCACTACGTCGAGTTCCGCGTGATGCCCTATTCGGAAGGGCAACTGTTGATGGTGGCGCGCGACGTCACCCAAATGCGCCAGCTGGAAGGCGCGCGCCGCAACTTCTTCGCCAACGTCAGCCATGAGCTGCGTACCCCGCTGACGGTATTGCAGGGCTACCTGGAGATGATGAGCGACGAGGAGCTGGACGGCTCGCTGCGCGGCAAGGCGTTGGGGACCATGCAGGAGCAGACCCGGCGCATGGACGGGCTGGTCAAACAGCTGCTGACGCTGTCGCGCATTGAGGCGGCACCTAACGTCGATATGAACGAGCGGGTCGATATTCCGCTGATGCTGCGGGTGTTGCAGCGTGAGGCGCAGTCGCTGAGTGGCGGCAACCACGAGATTAGCTTCCGGGTGAATGAGCAGCTCAAGGTGTTCGGCAACGATGACCAACTGCGCAGCGCTGTGTCGAATCTGGTGTATAACGCCGTCAATCATACGCCGAAGGGCACCAATATTGAGGTGAGCTGGCAACAGACGCCAAACGGCGCGCAGTTCCAGGTCAGCGACAACGGGCCGGGCATCGCCGCCGAACATATTCCGCGCCTGACCGAGCGTTTCTACCGCGTCGATAAAGCCCGTTCACGCCAGACCGGCGGCAGCGGGCTGGGGTTGGCGATCGTCAAGCATGCGCTCAGCCACCACGATGCGCGGCTGGAGATCCTCAGCGAGCAGGGGATCGGCACCCGTTTCATCTTTACCTTGCCTAACCGGTTGATTGTTCCTGCAGCTTTATCAGAGAATGCGGTGAAAAATTAACGCGCGAGAGGCTGGCATGATCCGAATTACCCGATGGTTGTTGCTGTGCCTGGCGCTGCTGGCGAGCCGCGGCGCACTGGCGCAGCCGGACGGGATGCTGTCCGGCAACCTGTCGAGCGTCGGCTCAGATACGCTGGCGAACCTGATGGCGCTGTGGGCGCAGGACTTCAGTCAGCACTACCCTAACGTCAATCTGCAGATCCAGGCCGCCGGTTCTTCAACCGCACCTACCGCGTTGGCGGCGGGGGCGGCGCAGCTTGGGCCAATGAGCAGGCCGATGAAGGCGGCGGAAGTGTCGGCGTTCGAACATCGCTATGGCTATGCGCCGCTGGCCGTGCCGGTCGCGGTAGATGCGCTGGTGGTGCTGGTGCATCAGGACAATCCGTTGCGTGGCCTGAACCTGCAGCAGCTCGATCGCATTTTCTCCGCCACTAGGCGCTGCGGCGAAAGCCGGCCGCTGACGCGTTGGGGTGAACTGGGGCTGACCGGCAATTGGCAACAGCGCGATCTGCAGCGTTTCGGGCGAAATTCCGCCTCCGGCACCTACGGCTACTTCAAACTGCGCGCGCTGTGCGGCGGCGACTTTATGCCGCGGGTCAATGAGCTGCCCGGTTCGGCCTCGGTGGTGCAGGCGGTGGCCGGTTCGCTGAACAGCATTGGCTATGCCAGCATCGGCTTTCGCGCCAGCGGCGTGCGCCTGCTGCCGCTGGCTGAGTCGGGCGAAAACTATGTTTTCCCCAATGATACCAACGTGCGCAACGGCAGCTATCCGTTGTCGCGCTACCTGTACATTTACATCAACAAGGCTCCCGACCAACCGCTGGAGCCGCTGACCGCCGCCTTTCTCGATCGCGTCTTGTCCGATGACGGGCAAAAACGGGTCAGCCATGACGGTTACTTGCCGTTGCCACCCGACACGCTGCGTAAAACCCGCCTGGCGCTGGGCCTGAAATAACCTGCCTCCGGACGTTGCACGGCGTCCAACATGAATTTCTCTCAACGCCAATGAAAATTCTTCCATTGCCGCCCGGCAATCGGCATGACAGGATGCCTCTCAATAAGTGTTTAGACGTCTGGATGTCCATTATAACCTGACGTAATAGTTCACACTGTCAATCATTGAAGCAAAGAGGCCCGATCCTTTGCCTGTCACCGGGAGTTTAAATATGTGCGATTGCAACCATGCTTTTCACGCTGACGTTGTCGGCAGTCTGTTGCGCCCTGCGGCGCTGAAAACCGCTCGCCAGCAATTCCAGCAGGGTGAAATCGATGCCGCCCGGCTGCGGGCGGTTGAGGACGAGCAGATTCGTCTGGCGGTGGCAAAACAGAAAGACCTCGGTTTGGCGGTGGTGACGGACGGCGAATTCCGCCGCGCGTGGTGGCATTTCGACTTCCTGGAAGGGCTGGACGGCGTGGAAGGTTATGATGCGGAGCAGGGGATCCAGTTCAACGGCGTGCAAACCCGGGCGCGCAGCATCAAGGTGGTCGGCAAATTGGGTTTTAACCCCCAGCACCCGATGCTGGCGGATTTTCGTTTCCTGAAGGCGACGGCCGGCGATGCGGTGCCGAAAATGACCATTCCCAGCCCGAGCGTGCTGCACTTCCGCGGCGGGCGCAAGGCGATCGACAGCCAGGTTTACCCGGATCTGAAAGCCTATTTTGACGATTTGGCGCAGACCTACCGCGATGCGATCAAGGCGTTTTATGATGCCGGTTGCCGCTACCTGCAACTGGATGACACCGTCTGGGCTTATCTGTGCTCGGACGATCAACGGCGGCAGATCCGCGAGCGCGGCGAGGATCCGGATCGTCTGGCGAAGATTTATGCCGACGTGCTGAACACCGCGATCGCCGGCAAGCCGGACGATCTGACTATCGGTTTGCACGTGTGTCGCGGTAATTTCCGCTCTACCTGGATCTCCGAAGGTGGCTACGAGCCAGTGGCGGAAATCCTGTTCGGCCAGGTGAATATCGACGCTTTCTTCCTGGAGTACGATAACGAGCGCTCCGGTGGTTTCGAGCCGCTGCGCTTTATCAAACCCGGTAAACAGCAGGTGGTGCTGGGCTTGATCACCACCAAAAACGGCGAGCTGGAGGATCGGGAACAGGTGAAGCAGCGCCTCGAGGAGGCCGCGCAGTTTGTCGATCGCCGCCAACTGTGCCTCAGTACCCAGTGCGGATTTGCCTCGACCGAAGAGGGCAATAGCCTGAGCGAACAGCAGCAGTGGAATAAACTGCAAAGCGTGGTGAATATTGCCCGAGAGGTTTGGTAAGTCCCGAGAACCCGTTCAGACCGCGCGGAAACCGACCTTTTATTGGCGTTTTCGCGCGGTCTTACGCCAGATGTTTCACGGTTTGTGAATGCGTCGCTTAAAAATGATACAAATCATGTAGTGTATATTTATTGATAGCCAATATGATCGACTGGTGACAAAAGATTATCTGGTCGATAGCTCTGGTTTTTGTCGCACGCCTTGCCTTTCAACGCTATAAACGTTTAACTTAGCCCCCGTTGTCGGACTAAACCTCCATTTTACCCGTCATGCTTGAAGCTGCCTCTGTGTTGGCTGCGCTCACTTACCCGAACCACTTACCTCAGTAAGCCTATCGGATAAGCGCCTTTGCCGTCGCGTTACTCGGCAAAGCCTCGCCCCCTTGGGGCCAGCGCCAGCGCTGTTCGACAAAACCCGTGGTTTTGTTGTGATGCAACTCCAATTATCTTGGGTATATAACTTATAAAACTCTGCCCAACATCATGAGTGGTCTATTTCGAATAAGGACAAAACGCCGGACGTCATGCGTTTTTTGCTCTTATTGATCTCGCGATGAAAGGGTAAGCCGACAACCGGGTGGGGGCGTTAGGTCACCACGATATCGGGTACTTTTTTTCATTTGAACAGGCAACACGACATCTTATGAGTCATCGTTTAACGTCAAAAGATATTATGGCACTGGGTTTTATGACCTTTGCCTTATTTGTCGGCGCCGGGAACATCATTTTCCCGCCAATGGTCGGTTTACAGTCCGGTGAGCACGTCTGGACCGCTGCAATCGGCTTTCTGATCACCGCAGTCGGTTTGCCGGTGATAACCGTGATCGCTCTGGCGCGCGTTGGCGGCGGTATCGACGCCCTTAGCACGCCGATTGGCCGCAGCGCCGGTTTGCTGCTGGCGACGGTCTGTTATCTGGCGGTTGGCCCGCTGTTCGCCACCCCGCGTACCGCGACCGTGTCCTTTGAAGTGGGTATTGCGCCGCTGACCGGTGACGGCGCCATGCCGCTGTTTATCTACAGCCTGGTGTATTTCGCACTGGTCATCGGCATTTCACTGTATCCGGGCCGCCTGCTCGATACCGTGGGCCACGTGCTGGCTCCGCTGAAAATCGTTGCGCTCGGCGCACTCGGTATTGCCGCGCTGGTTTGGCCCGCGGGCACGCCTATTCCGGCGACCGACATTTATCAGCACGTTCCTTTCTCTTCCGGCTTCGTCAACGGCTATCTGACCATGGATACGCTGGGCGCGCTGGTGTTCGGCATCGTCATCGTCAACGCTGCGCGTTCCCGCGGCGTGAAAGATGCCGGCCTGCTGACGCGTTACACCATTTTGGCCGGCCTGATCGCCGGCGTGGGCCTGACGCTGGTTTATCTGAGCCTGTTCAAGCTGGGCTCCGGCAGCGGCGTGCTGGTGCCGGACGCGACCAACGGCGCGGTGATCCTGCACGCTTATGTGCAAAACACCTTCGGCGGGTTGGGCAGCTTCTTCCTGGCGGCGCTGATCTTCATCGCCTGTATGGTGACTGCGGTAGGCCTGACCTGTGCCTGCGCCGAGTTCTTCGCTCAGTACCTGCCGTTTTCTTATAAGACGCTGGTGTTTATTTTGGGCCTGTTCTCGATGGTGGTTTCCAACCTGGGCCTGAGCCATCTGATCCAGATCTCTATCCCGGTGCTGACCGCGATTTACCCGCCGTGTATCGTGCTGGTGGTATTGAGCTTCACCCTGCGTTGGTGGAACAGCGCGACGCGCATCGTGGCGCCGGTGATGCTGGTCAGCCTGTTGTTTGGTATCCTTGACGCGGTGAAAGCGTCCACCTTCCAGCACCTGTTGCCGGAGTGGACCAATCACCTGCCATTGGCTGCGCAGGGGCTGGCATGGTTGTCGCCTTCTCTGCTGATGCTGGTGTTGGTCGCGATTTATGACCGGGTGTGTACGCGTTCTGAAGTGACCGCGCACCAATAATTCCCCGGCTTAGTCTAGGGCCACGGACTTGTCCGTGGCTTTTTTACGTTTAAAAACACGGGTTATTTTCATGCAACAACAGTCACCCTCCGCCCCTGTGGCCAATAAGCTGAAGCGCGGTCTCAGCACGCGCCATATCCGCTTTATGGCTCTTGGCTCGGCCATCGGCACCGGTCTGTTCTACGGTTCGGCGGATGCCATTAAAATGGCCGGCCCGAGCGTTTTGCTGGCGTACCTGATTGGCGGTATCGTCGCCTTTATCATCATGCGCGCCTTGGGCGAGATGTCGGTCAACAACCCGCAGGCCAGCTCGTTCTCCCGCTACGCGCAGGACTACCTTGGCCCGATGGCCGGGTATATCACCGGCTGGACCTACTGTTTTGAAATCCTGATCGTCGCCATCGCCGACGTGACCGCGTTCGGCATTTATATGGGCGTCTGGTTCCCCGAGGTGCCGCACTGGATTTGGGTGCTGAGCGTGGTGCTGGTGATCGGCGCCATCAACCTGATGAGCGTGAAGGTGTTCGGTGAGCTGGAGTTCTGGTTCTCGTTCTTCAAGGTCGCCACCATCATCATCATGATCGCCGCCGGTATCGGCATCATCATTTGGGGGATTGGCAACGGCGGGCAACCGACCGGCATTCATAATCTGTGGTCCAACGGCGGCTTCTTCAGCAATGGCTTTATCGGCATGATCCTGTCGCTGCAACTCGTGATGTTCGCCTACGGCGGTATCGAGATCATCGGTATTACCGCCGGTGAGGCCAAGGACCCGAAAACGTCGATTCCCAAGGCCATCAACTCGGTGCCGTGGCGTATCCTGGTGTTCTACGTCGGTACGCTGTTCGTCATCATGTCGATTTATCCGTGGAACCAGGTGGGCACCAACGGCAGTCCCTTTGTGCTGACCTTCCAGCACATGGGCATTACCCTGGCCGCCGGCATCCTCAACTTTGTGGTGATCACCGCGTCGCTGTCGGCGATTAACAGCGATGTATTCGGCGTGGGCCGCATGCTGCACGGGATGGCCGAGCAGGGCCATGCGCCGAAGATGTTCAGCAAGGTGTCGAAGCGCGGCATTCCGTGGGTCACGGTGTTGGTGATGATGCTGGCGCTGCTGCTGGCGGTGTATCTCAACTACATCATGCCGGAAAACGTGTTCCTGGTGATTGCCTCGTTGGCGACCTTTGCCACCGTGTGGGTGTGGATCATGATCCTGTGCTCGCAGATTGCCTTCCGCCGCAGTCTGAGCAAAGAGCAGGTGAAAAAGCTGGCGTTCCCGCTGCGCGGCGGCGTGTTCACCTCTGTGGTCGCGATTATCTTCCTGGCGTTCATCATTGGCCTGATAGGCTACTTCCCGACGACCCGCGTTTCGTTGTACGCCGGCCTGGTGTGGGTTGTGCTGCTGCTGGCGGGTTACTACTTCAAGGTCAACCGCCAGAAGAAGCGGGCGGTTCTGGCGCCACAGCAGGATTGAAAATGAAAACACCGGCCAGCGCCGGTGTTTTTTTAAGCTTATGGTTCTGGTCTGTCAGGCAAAATCCAGTTTGCGTAGTTTCGATAGGTCAATGGTTTGTCTGGCGTGCCAGAGATCGTAGGCATCCTGCATTCCCATCCAGACATGTTCGGAACTGCCGATAACAATCGATAAACGTATAGCCATTTCCGGTGAGATATCGGACTTGCCGGTAATCAGACGTTGAACCGTTGATGGCGCTACATCAAGCGCTCTGGCCAGGGCGCGCGCGCTAAGCTGCAATGTCTCCATCGTTTCCTTGATCAGTTCTCCGGGATGTGGCGGGTTATGCATGTGGTTCATCAGTGATAATCCTCATAATTGACGATATAGATATCCCCCTCGGACAATTCAAACGTAATTCGCCAGTTGCCCGTGACGGTGATTGACCAAAGTCCTGTTCGATCGCCCGTCAGCGAATGAAGAAAGAATCCGGGGAGGTCTACATCATTGATTTCCTTAGCCAGATCCAACACGCTCAGCCGGAGGCTGATTTTTTTCGCCTGTTTGGCGTCGATGCCGGCCGTTGAACCAGTTTCAAAGAATTTCTTGAGTCCTTTATGTCTGAAGCTTTTTATCATCCTGATGGCTCCATCGGTGTTGCGTTATACGCATCATAATTGGGTGTTGCGCATGACGCAATGGTTTGTTTTGACCCGTGCAGACTATCGTCTATCCTCGGGTTCATCGTCACCCGAGGCGCGTGTTTCAACACGCAAACTACTGTCGCACAGCCGTTCTTCCTCGTCCTCGCCGGCACAGCGCGCCAGCACTTCACGGATATCCTGCATGCTGCTGCTGAGGGCACTTAGCGAGGGTTGCAGCGTGCGGCTCATGCGGCTTTCGTCCAGCGAGGCGCTGTGCAGGCAGCCGATAAACATCAGGGTGGCCAGCAGGGTAAACAACCGGCGTTTTAACGATTTCAGCAAAGGTGTCTCTTCTTCTGTGCGCGGGAGGAAAGGCTCATTAATGCCGTTTTAATCGCAGAAGAAAAGCGTCTGGAGACATCTGCTGGCAATCGGCAGGGAATAATTACCAGCAGACATAATTACGTCAGCCTGCGTCAGGAAACGTCCGTCGCCGCTCGCATTTGGCTCAGCATGCTACGCATGTCGTTGCCGGTGGGCGTTTGATGCACGCGCAGATCGAACTCGTTAATCACCGCCAGAATATGGTCAAAGATATCGGCCTGAATGCTCTCGTATTCCGCCCACACCGTGGTGTTGGTGAAGGCGTAAATCTCCAGCGGCAAGCCCTCCGGCGTCGGCGCCATTTGGCGCACCATCAGCGTCATGCTCTGATGAATCTTGGGGTGCGCGCGCAGGTAAGCCACCAGGTAGGCGCGCAGCGTGCCGAGGTTGGTCAGGCGGCGGCCGTTGAGCGGCGAGCTGAGATCCACGGCACTCTGCTGATTATAGTGGCTCAGTTCTTGCGTTTTATCGTTCAGATAACGCTGCAGCAGCGGGTTGCGATTCAGGCGCAGTTGCTCTTCCGGGGACAGAAAATGCACGCTGGTAGTATCGATATTGATGCTGCGCTTGATGCGCCGCCCGCCGGATTCCGACATTGAGCGCCAATTCTTGAAGGAATCTGAGATCAGCGCATAGGTGGGAATGGTCGTGACGGTGTTGTCCCAGTTACGCACTTTTACCGTGGTCAGGCCGATGTCGGTGACCGCGCCGTCGGCCCCGTATTTCGGCATCTCCAGCCAGTCGCCGATTTTCAGCATATCGTTGGCGGAAAGCTGAATGCCGGCCACCAGCCCGAGTATGGGGTCCTTGAACACCAGCATCAGCACCGCGGTCATCGCGCCCAGGCCGCTGAGCAGCAGCAATGGCGATTTGCCCATCAGCAATGAAACGATCATGATGCCGATCAGAATGGCGGCTACCAGTTTCAGCCCCTGGAAAATGCCGCGCAGCGGCAGTTGATTCGACAGCGGGCTTTGGCGCAACACCGCCAGCAGCGTATCCAGCAGCGAAAACAGCGACAGCAGGGCAAAGGCCATGATCCAGACCTGCGCGGCGGTGACGATGAACGCCTGCGTCTCGCCGCCGTGCAACCACAGCACGGCCTGCAGATTGATGATGACCCCTTGCAGCAACAGCGCCATGCGCTGAAACAGCTTGTACCGGGTGAGCGCTTGTTGCCATACGCGCTGCGACTGCTGGCCACGGCGCTGGATTGCCGCCAGCACTACGCGGTGCAGCACCAGATGAATGGCCACCGAAATCAGGACGATCAGCCCGAGCACCATCAGCAGAGACATCACCCCGCTGAATTCCAGCCCGAATCTCTCCAGCCACAGTGTTATCTGTTGTTGCATAATCGCTCCTTTAAAAAATGCGCAAAAAATATCCAATACACTCAAAAGACGTTAGCCTAATGGCTGCGGGCCATAATGTGCGGCTGTTTACCCTTTTTTACATAGGGTTGCCGCCGATTGCCTATCTCCGCCCCCCGGCTCCTCCCCGAGTTTAGCGGCCAAAGAGGAGGGGGACTTGCACTCAACGTGGCATTGTTCGCGGTATTGAATAACGTCGTCGATTTCGTTTTGTACAGCAGGAGAACAGTATGCTTAACGCCTGGCATCAACCGGTCCCGCCCTTTGTGGTGAAGAAGGGACAACGCCTGGATATCACGCTGTGGTTACAGGGTGATGATGTGCCTGAAAGGGTGTTTTTACGCGCCGAGCCGGATAACGAAGAATGGCTGCTGATCATGAAAGCGCAGGGCGTTGAGGGCCGGTGGCGTTATCAGGCCAGCCTGACGCTGAACGAAGGAGAGGCCACGCGGCGCTACTGCTTCAAGCTGGTGTGGGCCGATCGTCAGCAATGGTTCGGGCCGCAGGGTTGGTCGCTGATCCCGCCGGGCCAACTGGCGCAGTTTGCGCTCGACGAGCCTGACCGCAGCCCGGCCTGGGTGGCGGATCAGATATTTTATCAAATTTTCCCCGATCGTTTCGCCGGCAGCGGCGGTGAGCACGGCATCCAGAACGGCAGCTATCGCCATCACGCGGCCGGTTGCGACGTGGTGCGTCGCGACTGGCAGCATCCGCTGGAAGACCTGAATGCCGCTTCCACTTTTTATGGCGGCGATTTGGATGGCATCAGTCAAAAGCTGCCTTACCTGCAGAAGCTGGGCGTCACGGCGCTGTACCTGAATCCGATTTTCACCGCGCCAAGCGTGCATAAATACGACACCGAAGACTATTACCAGGTCGATCCCTATTTCGGTGGCAACGCCGCCTTGCAGCGTTTGCGAGTGAGTACTCACAAGGTTGGCATGAAACTGGTGCTGGACGGGGTGTTTAACCATACCGGCGATTCCCACCCCTGGTTTGATCGCCATCAGCAGGGCGACAACGGCGCCTGTCATCACCCGGATTCACCGTACCGCGGCTGGTTCAATTTCTACCCTGACGGCCGGGCGCTGGACTGGAAAGGTAACGCCAGCCTGCCGAAGCTCAATTTTGCCGAGCCTCAGGTGGCCGAGAAGATTTATCGCGGCGAGGGTAGCGTGGTGCGCCACTGGTTACGCCCACCCTACAGCATCGACGGTTGGCGGCTGGACGTAGTGCACATGCTGGGCGAGAACGGCGGTGCTACCGGCAATCTCCAACATCTTGCCGGCATTTATCAGGCGGTTAAACAGGAAAACCCGCAGGCCTACGTGCTGGGCGAACACTTTGGCGACGCGCGCCGCTGGCTGCATGCCGGCGTGGAAGACGCGGCGATGAACTATATGGGCTTCGCCCTGCCGGTAAGAGGGTTCCTTGCCGGGCTGGACGTGGCGCATCATCCGGTGCAGATCGATGCTGCGGACTGCGCGCAGTGGATGGACGGCTACCGTGCCGGGTTGCCGCACGGCAGCCAACTGATTCAGTTTAACCAGCTCGACAGCCATGATACTGCGCGCTTTCTGACCCTGTTGCAGGGCAATCAGGCACGCATGCAAATGGCGGCGGTGTGGCTGATGAGCTGGATTGGCGTTCCCTGCTTATATTATGGCGACGAGATTGGCCTGGATGGCGCCAACGACCCGTTCTGCCGCAAGCCGTTCCCGTGGGATGAGAACCAGTGGGATCAGAACCTGCTGGCGCTGTGCCGGCGAATGGCGGCGCTGCGCAAACAGAGCCTGGCGCTGCGTCGCGGTGGTTGCCAGGTGCTGCATGCCGTCGGTGAAACGCTGGTGTTCGTGCGCATTTATCAACGGGAACAGGTCTTGGTGGCGTTACAGCGTGGCGGCAGCGGTGAAGTGGCGTTGCCGTACAGCCCGCTGCTGGCCGCAGGCCAATGGCAGCGGCTGGAAGGGCATGGTGAGCTGAGAGAAGAGCAGAACGGCATGACGCTGCAACTGGGCGAAGAGTCGGTCACCTTGTGGCGACGGGTAGGCTAAGACAGCAAAGGGGCCGATAAACCGGCCCCTGATTAAGTTAGTGTGCGTTCACACTTTCTATAAGATCAATAGCCTACCGCTGAACCTGCCGGGCGGCGCACGTCATTGGCGCCGTACAGATAACCTTCGCGTACCTTGCCGGAAACCGCCGAATCGTTGCCGGAGTTGGCTGGGCTGACGCCGGCGGCACCCGGCAGCCCCACCAGAATCAGTTCGGCGGCGCCCCACGGCGTTTGCTCAACCATCTTGTACCCCATGCCGCCCAGGAGTTTCAGCGTATCGGCGGAAACGCCACGCTGCTCGTAATAAACTTCGTCCGGCAGCCATTGATGGTGAATGCGGGGGGCATCCACCGCCTCCTGCGGCGCCATGCCGTGGTCGATCACGTTCAGTGCGGTCTGCAGGGTGATGGTGATGATGCGCGAACCGCCCGGCGAGCCAAGCACCATAAAGATTTTGTTGTCTTTGGTCACCAGCGTCGGGCTCATCGACGATAGTGGGCGCTTACCGGGGGCAATGCTGTTGGCGGTGCCCTGCACCAGTCCGTACAGGTTTTTCTCGCCGACCTTAACGGTAAAATCGTCCATTTCATCGTTAAGGAAGAAACCTGTACCCGGGGCTATCACGACCGCGCCAAAGCGGCCGTTGACGGTATAGGTGGTGGATACTGCGTTGCCGTCATGATCGACAATGGAATAGTGGGTGGTTTCCGGTTTCTCGTGGGGCTCCATGCCCGGCTGCACGTTCTCCGACGGCGTGGCCTTGTCTGCCACAATTTTTTTGCGGATCTCTTCGGCGTAGCTCTTGCTGACCAAGCGATCGATCGGGTTCTTGATGAATTCCGGGTCGCCAAGGTAGGTATTACGGTCCATATAGGCGTGGCGCATCGCTTCGGTCAGGGTGTGGATGGCCGCCGCCGAGTTAAAGCCCATACTTTTCAGATCATAACCTTCGACCACGTTGAGGATTTCGCACAGCGTTACGCCGCCGGAACTGGGTGGCGGTGCGGAAACAAATTTATAGCCACGGTAGCTGCAGGTAATGGGCGGCGTTTCGGTCACTTTGTAGTTGGCGAAGTCGCTCGCCGTCAGGATGCCGCCGCCTTGTTTGGCTGCGGCCTCCACGGCCTGCGGGATCTTGCCCTTATAGAAGGCGTCCGGGCCGTCTTTGGCGATGGCTTCCAGGGTGTTGGCCAGATCGCTCTGCACCAGACGGTCGCCCGGTTGCAGTGCGCTGCCGTCCGGGCGCAGGAAGATCTTGGCGGATTCCGGGTCCTGTTTGAAGCGGGCGACGGTGGTATCGAGAATATCTGTATCGGCACGGGTCAGTACAAAGCCTTCGCGCGCCAGTTTGATCGCCGGCCCCATCACCTGCTCGCGGCTCAGCTTGCCGTATTTCTGGCGTGCGGTTTCCATGCCCAGCACGGTGCCCGGCACGCCCGCCGCCAGGTAGCCATACAGGCTGGCGCCTTTTTTCACGTTGCCTTCGGCATCCAGGTACATGTTGGCGCTGGCTGCCGCCGGAGCGGTTTCACGGAAGTTGATAAAGGTGTCGGTACCGTCGGCCAGGTGTACCGTCATAAAACCGCCGCCGCCGATGTTGCCGCAGCAGGGGTTAACCACCGCCTGCGCATAACCGACCGCTACTGCGGCATCAATGGCGTTGCCGCCCAACTTGAGGATATCGACGCCCACCTGCGAGGCGAGATGTTGCGATGTCACTACCATGCCATTTTTGGCTTCGACCGCCGGGTTGGAGGCGGCGTACAGGCTGCTGCTGACCAGCAGCGCCGCCATGGTCAGCGGCTTGCTCCATTTCTGTAAAAACATAGTTATTCCTACCCTGTCAGTGTTCTTATTGTGATTGGCTTGCCGTTTTACCCTGCAAAGAGCGAGCCAGCGTTATTTATAGTAGCTACAGGTGGGGTATTACGCGGTATTCAGGGCAGGAAATGTGAGCGGAAACAGGGAAATAAAGCCCGGGTGGGGGGCAGGCTGCCCTAAAAAAGAGCAAAAAAAACCGGCCGCGAGGGCCGGTTGATTCACTTGCAGGCTGAAATTACAGCTTGGAAGCGTTCTCGGACAGGTATTTAGCTACGCCGTCTGGAGATGCGCCCATACCTGCTTTGCCTTTTTCCCACTGAGCCGGGCACACTTCGCCGTGCTCTTCGTGGAATTGCAGCGCATCAACGGTACGGATCATTTCGTCGATGTTACGGCCGATTGGCAGGTCGTTAACAACCTGAGCGCGAACCACACCGTCTTTGTCGATCAGGAAAGAGCCGCGCAGCGCAACGCCGGCTTCCGGGTGCTCGATACCGTAAGCTTTCTGAATTTCACGCTTGATGTCAGCAACCATGGCGTATTTCACTTCACCGATGCCGCCATTTTCGACAGGGGTTTTACGCCATGCGTTGTGAACGAATTCTGAGTCGAATGAAACGCCAACCACTTCAACGCCACGCTTCTGGAACTCTTCATAGCGGTGATCGAAAGCGATCAGCTCAGAAGGACATACGAAGGTGAAGTCCATCGGCCAGAAGAACAGTACGGCCGGTTTGCCGTTCAGGTGCTTCTTAAAGTTGAAGTTTTCAACGATTTCGCCGCTGCCCAGTACGGCAGCTGCAGTGAAGTCAGGGGCTTGACGAGTTACCAGGACCATAATTACTCCTGTAATAGGTGTTAAGGGGTTGATGTAAAAGCAAGGGCCAGTATAGGGACCAAGACCCGGCGAATAAAGGGTAAAAGACCAATCGATGAGATAGCTTTTACCTATCGAATTTGGCAATTGAATTTAGCAGGCTTTAAAATAACCTTTTCCCGCAAAAGGGCAAGGCTTAAAACCCGGTTTCTTGTAAAGCGTCGCATTTTCAACGGGTTTGGTTTGCGCTTAAAGCTTTTTGTCTTTTGCCTGCTGCATCATCTGCGGATAAAACTGCCAGAACTGTGTTTCAAGCTGATGATAGTGGCGCTCCACGTCGGCGAAAGAGCCGGCCAGAGCCGCCAGACGGGGACGGCGGCTGGCCATGCCGGCCAGCACGGTGCCGATAAACGGCAGCTCGGCGTAGCGCTCCAGCCAACGTTCCTGCCATAAATACCCGTTTAAGTTCTGAAAGCGCGGCGGCGTCAGCGGCAAATGCGGAACGATCTGGCTGCGGGCCTCTTGGGTAAAGCTGCGCAGGCTGAGGGAGGGTTCCAACTGTTGCCAGTGGCGCGCCAGGAAATGATCCCACACCACGTCGAGCGTGATGGGCGCCACGCGGCGGTGTTCGTCACTGAAGAAGTCACGACAGACTTTCACCTGGGGCAGGCTGTCGGTCAGTACGTCGACGCGGCGGTGCATCATTATGCCGGCCACTACCTCGGGATTGTACTCGCCTGCGGGGTTGCCGCGCACGAAGTCGGCCAACAGGTTGCCCAGCAGCGAGCTTTCCGCCAACTGAGCCAAATGGAGATGTGCAAGGAAGTTCATCCGGGCATTGTATCCGAAGTCGCGCAAATCCTCCTTATTTCTTGCTGCTGACCGCCGGCGGCTTTAGACTAGGCCGCTTATTTTTTACCAACCAGTTCTATATTGAAGAAGTGAATACCCATGCGCGTCGCCGATTTTTCCTTTGAACTTCCCGAGTCCCTGATTGCCCATTATCCTCAGCCTGAGCGCAGCGGTTGCCGTTTGCTGCAGCTGGACGGGCCGAGCGGGGCGCTGACGCACGGCGTATTCACCGATCTGCTGGACAACCTGGAAGCCGGTGATCTGCTGGTATTCAACAACACCCGCGTGATCCCGGCGCGCATGTTTGGCCGCAAGGTCAGCGGCGGCAAGATTGAAGTGCTGGTTGAGCGCGTGCTGGACGATCATCGGGTGTTGGCGCACGTGCGCGCTTCAAAAGCGCCGAAGCCGGGCGCAGAACTGCTGCTGGGCGATGACGAAAGCGTTGCCGCCACCATGGTGGCACGCCACGATACGCTGTTCGAATTGCGCTTCAACGATGAACGCGATGTGTTCGCCATCCTCAATGCCGTTGGCCATATGCCGCTGCCGCCGTATATCGATCGGCCGGATGAAGACGCCGACCGCGAGCTTTATCAGACGGTTTACAGCGAGAAGCCGGGTGCCGTTGCGGCGCCGACCGCCGGGCTGCACTTCGATGAGCCGCTGCTGGCGGCGTTGCGCGCGAAGGGCGTCGAGATGGCGTTTGTCACTCTGCATGTGGGCGCGGGCACCTTCCAGCCGGTGCGGGTGGAAACCATCGAAGAGCACGTGATGCACGCCGAATACGCGGAAGTGCCGCAGGATGTGGTTGACGCGGTGCTGGCCTGCAAGGCACGGGGCAAGCGCGTAGTCGCGGTGGGAACCACCTCGGTACGTTCGCTGGAAAGCGCGGCCAACGCCAGCAAGGATGCGCTGATTGCGCCGTTCTTCGGCGATACCAGCATCTTTATCTTCCCGGGTTACCACTATCAGGTGATCGACGCGCTGGTGACCAATTTCCACCTGCCGGAGTCGACGTTGATTATGTTGGTATCCGCCTTCGCCGGTTATAAAAACACCATGCACGCCTATCAGCAGGCGGTGGCCGAGCAGTACCGTTTCTTCAGCTATGGCGATGCGATGTTCATCAGCCGTAATCCGCAGGCGGAACACGAGTCCGTCGGCAAATAAATTCCCTGAGTCGCGCAACTGGCGCGGCTCGATGTTAATCACGCCAGACTGTTTCTCTGGCGCTGGAGGTTTTGTGAAGTACGAATTACAAGCAACTGATGGCCGCGCCCGCCGCGGCCGCCTGATTTTTGAGCGCGGCGTGGTGGAAACCCCGGCCTTTATGCCGGTCGGCACCTACGGCACGGTAAAAGGCATGACGCCGGAAGAAGTGAAAGAGACCGGCGCGCAGATCCTGCTGGGCAATACCTTCCACCTGTGGCTGCGCCCAGGGCAGGAGATCATGAAACTGCATGGCGATCTGCATGATTTCATGCAGTGGCACGGTCCGATCCTGACCGACTCCGGCGGTTTCCAGGTGTTCAGCCTGGGGGCGATGCGCAAAATTAAAGAGGAGGGCGTTTATTTCCGTAATCCGATTAACGGCGATAAAGTGTTCCTCAGCCCGGAAAAATCGATGGAAATCCAGTATGACCTGGGTTCCGACATCGTCATGATCTTCGACGAGTGCACGCCGTATCCGGCCGACTGGGACTACGCCAAAAGCTCGATGGAAATGTCGCTGCGCTGGGCGCAGCGCAGCCGTCAACGTTTTGACGAACTGAATAATAAAAACGCCTTATTCGGCATTATTCAGGGCGGCGTTTACGAAGATTTACGAGATGTTTCAGTAAAAGGGCTGGTGGATATCGGCTTTGATGGTTACGCTGTTGGCGGCTTGGCGGTAGGCGAGCCAAAAGAGGATATGCATCGTATTCTCGAACATGTTTGCCCGCAAATTCCGGAAGATAAGCCACGCTACCTGATGGGCGTCGGCAAACCGGAAGATCTGGTTGAAGGCGTGCGTCGCGGTATCGATATGTTCGACTGCGTGATGCCAACGCGTAATGCCCGTAACGGCCACTTGTTCGTGACTGACGGTGTGGTAAAAATCCGTAATGCCAAGCACAAGGATGATACTTCTCCGCTGGATAAAGACTGTGATTGCTACACGTGTCGCAATTACAGCCGCGCCTACTTGCATCATCTCGATCGTTGCAACGAAATACTGGGTGCCCGATTGAATACCATTCATAACCTGCGCCACTACCAACGCCTGATGGCGGGTTTACGCCAGGCTATTGAACAGGGTAAATTAGAGCTGTTTGTTACGGATTTCTACGGTCGGATCGGCAAACCGGTTCCACCTTTAACTGCCCAATAGATTTCAAGTTGCAGCCAGGCGGCGACCGAATGAATCCCCAGGCGCTTAGATAGCTAAGTGACTGGGGTGAAAGAGAGAAGCCAACATCGCTGCAGTTTGAAAGATGAAGGGTAGAAACGCTTGAATTAATAATTGATAACTTAATGAGGGAATTTCAATGAGCTTTTTCATTTCTGACGCCGTCGCATCCGCAGGGGCCCCGGCTCAGGGAAGCCCGTACTCTCTGATCATTATGCTGGTCGTGTTTGGTCTGATTTTCTATTTCATGATCCTGCGCCCACAGCAAAAACGCGCCAAAGAGCACAAGAAGCTGATGGACTCGATTGGCAAGGGTGATGAAGTGCTGACCACCGGTGGCCTGATTGGCCGCGTGACCAAAGTGGCTGACACCGGCATCATCGCCATTGCGCTGAACGACACCACGGAAGTGATGATCAAGCGTGACTTCGTGGCGGCCGTTCTGCCGAAAGGTACCATGAAGGCCCTGTAATTTTGTTTTCCCTAAGGGAATTGCCGTGCTAAACCGTTATCCTTTGTGGAAGTATCTGATGCTGATCGTCGTGATCATCGTCGGTCTGCTTTATGCGCTTCCCAACCTCTATGGTGAGGATCCGGCTGTACAAATCACTGGCGCGCGCGGTGTCGCCGCCAGTGAAACTACGCTGGACCAAGTCCGTACCGTATTAGAAAAAGACAATATCGCGAGCAAGTCGATTGCGCTGGAAAATGGCGCCATCCTGGCTCGCTTTAAAGATCCTGACGTTCAGTTGCGTGCCCGTGAAGCCTTGATGGCGGAGCTGGGCGACAAGTTCGTCGTCGCGCTGAACCTGGCCCCGGCCACACCGGCCTGGTTGGCCATGCTGGGCGCCGAACCGATGAAACTGGGCCTGGACCTGCGTGGCGGCGTGCACTTCCTGATGGAAGTGGACATGGACACCGCGCTGAGCAAGCTGCAGGAACAAACCATGGATACCCTGCGCAGCGAGCTGCGTGAAAAGGGCATTCCTTATGCGTCTATCCGCAAGCTGGACAACAACGGCGTGGAAGTTCGCTTCCGTGACGATGCCGCCCGCGATCAGGCCATCAGCTACATTACCCCGCGTCAGCGCGATATGGTGCTTTCCGCCAATGGCACCAACACGCTGAAAGCCAGCCTGACGGATGCTCGTCTGAGCGAAGCGCGCGAATACGCGGTGCAGCAGAACATCACTATCCTGCGTAACCGCGTTAACCAGCTCGGCGTTGCCGAACCGCTGGTGCAGCGCCAGGGTTCCGACCGTATCGTGGTTGAATTGCCGGGTATTCAGGACACCGCACGCGCCAAAGAGATCCTGGGCGCTACCGCTACGCTGGAATTCCGTCTGGTCAACACCAACGCGGATGCGACAGCCGCGGCCAACGGCCGTGTACCGGGCGATTCCGAGGTGAAAAACACGCGCGAAGGCCAGCCGGTAGTGCTGTATAA
Organism: Serratia plymuthica; assembly: GCF_018336935.1. Lineage (NCBI taxonomy): Bacteria > Pseudomonadati > Pseudomonadota > Gammaproteobacteria > Enterobacterales > Yersiniaceae > Serratia > Serratia plymuthica. The sequence goes on from NZ_CP068771.1 coordinate 833,048, forward strand.
GCGTGTGATCCTGACCGGTGACCACATCACCGACTCCACCTCCAGCACCGACGAATACAACCAGCCGCAGGTTAATATCTCGCTCGACAGCGCCGGTGGCACGTCAATGTCCAACTTCACCAAGGACAACATCGGCAAACCGATGGCGACCCTGTTCGTGGAGTATAAGGACAGCGGCAAGAAAGACGCCAACGGCCGTGCGGTTCTGGTGAAACAGGAAGAAGTGATCAACGTGGCGAACATTCAGTCGCGCTTGGGCAACAGCTTCCGCATCACCGGTATCGGCAACCCGAACGAAGCGCGCCAGCTCTCGCTGCTGCTGCGTGCCGGTGCGCTGATCGCGCCTATCCAGATCGTGGAAGAGCGCACTATCGGCCCAACCCTGGGGCAACAGAACATTACCCAAGGTCTGGAAGCCTGTCTGTGGGGCCTGGTGGCTTCTATCGTGTTCATGGTGGTCTGGTACCGTAAGTTCGGCATGATCGCCACCACGGCGCTGGTTGCCAACCTGGTGCTGATTGTCGGCGTGATGTCCCTGCTGCCGGGGGCGACGCTGACCATGCCGGGCATTGCCGGTATCGTGCTGACGCTGGCGGTGGCGGTCGACGCCAACGTGCTGATAAACGAACGTATCAAGGAAGAGCTGAAGAACGGACGTTCCGTTCAACAGGCGATCCATGAAGGCTATAAAGGCGCGTTCTCCAGTATCGTTGACGCCAACATCACGACCCTGATCACCGCGATCATTCTGTACGCAGTGGGCACCGGTTCGATCAAGGGCTTTGCGATTACCACCGCAATCGGTGTGGCGACGTCCATGTTCACCGCGATTGTCGGTACCCGTGCCATCGTCAACCTGCTTTACGGCGGCAAACGCATTAACAAGCTGTCTATCTGAGGAGTGCGTTGTGGCACAGGATTATACTGTTGAACAACTCAACTACGGCCGTAAAGTCTATGACTTTATGCGCTGGGATTACGTGGCCTTCGGCATCTCTTTGCTGTTGTTGGTCGCGTCAATCGCCACCATGTCGGTGCGCGGGTTTAACTGGGGTCTGGATTTCACCGGCGGTACGGTAATCGAAATCAGCCTGGAAAAGCCGGCTAACCTCGATCTGATGCGCGATACGCTGGAAAAAGCCGGGTTCCAGGACCCGATTATTCAGAACTTCGGCAGCAGCCGTGACGTGATGGTGCGTATGCCACCGGCGACCGGCACCGCAGGCCAGGAACTGGGCAATAAAGTGATCGGTGTGATCAACGGCACGGTGGATAAAAACGCCACCGTGAAGCGTATCGAGTTCGTCGGCCCGAGCGTGGGCAGCGAACTGGCGCAGACCGGCGGCATGGCGCTGCTGGTGGCGTTGATCTGTATCCTGATCTACGTCGGTTTCCGCTTCGAATGGCGCCTGGCGCTTGGGGCGGTTATTGCGCTGGCGCACGACGTGATCATCACCATGGGCGTGCTGTCGCTGTTCCGTATCGAGATTGACCTGACCATCGTCGCATCATTGATGTCGGTTATCGGTTACTCGCTGAACGACAGTATCGTGGTTTCCGACCGTATTCGTGAGAACTTCCGCAAGATCCGTCGCGGGACGCCTTACGAAATCATGAACGTGTCGTTGACCCAAACGCTGAGCCGTACATTGATGACCTCAGGTACCACCTTGATGGTGGTGCTGATGCTGTACATCTTCGGTGGCGCCATGCTGCAGGGCTTCTCGTTGGCGATGCTGATCGGCGTGTCTATCGGGACCATATCCTCTATCTACGTAGCGTCCGCGCTGGCGTTGAAACTGGGTATGAAACGCGAGCACATGCTGCAGCAGAAAGTGGAAAAAGAGGGCGCAGATCAGCCTTCGATTCTGCCTTAATAGGCTGCGTTTTCAGTGAAGTAAAAAAGGAGTGCCGTTTGGCGCTCCTTTTTTTTGCCTGCGGAGAGGGATCGCGGATCAGTGCTGCTGAACCACCGCCGGTTGGGCGGTCGGAACGATGCTGTGCAACCGCACAAAGCCCAGTTGCTCCGGCGTCAGGCCGCTAAAGCGCAGTTCGAAATTCTGCTCCGGCTTCGGCAGCAGCGAGTCTGTACTGGCGATCGGTTGTGCCAGCGAGTCGGCGGTTAGCGGTTTACCGGTGGCGGCATCCAGTTGCCCCCATTCCACCACCGCTTTAAAGGCCGGCAGCGAAGCCTGCGAGAGCGTGCGTACGTGCAGCATTGCCTGGGTGCCGTTGGCTTCGGTTTTTACGTGGCTGAGCGATACGCTCAGTTCGCCGATGCTGCTTTGCAGGCGTGCGGCGTTATTGGCCGCAGGCAGCAGGTAGGCGCCGCTGGTGGAGTTCTGATTCAACTGGTTCTGCTGTTCCAGCGCCGTGGCCTGGTTGGTCAGGGTGCTTAGTTTCTGATTCAGTTCCACCACCTGATGGCGGAGCTTCGGCACCTCGCGAGTTTGTGCGCAGCCCGCCAGCAGAACCAGCGCGCTGAGCAGGAAAACTTTCGGATAAGGGGTTGTCATGGCGGCGATTTCCTATTCAATATCTCCTGTTATCAGCTTAGCCCGCCCGGCGGGGAAAGTCATGCGCGCCGCCGTTTTAGCGCCATCCGGTATCGCGGTTCGCAACAAATGGTCGGCGGCCTTTGTTGTGACCGCACTTCGGGTTAAACTGCTCTTAACTATGAAAACGTTTATCAGGACGTGTTATGCATTGCCCTTTCTGCGCCGCCGTTGATACCAAAGTCATTGATTCCCGCCTGGTGGGTGATGGTTCGCAGGTGCGCCGTCGCCGTCAGTGTTTGGTTTGTAATGAACGTTTCACCACCTTTGAAGTGGCTGAGCTGGTGATGCCACGGGTAATAAAAAGCGACGAAGTGCGTGAGCCGTTCAACGAAGACAAACTGCGTCGCGGCATGTTGAAAGCGTTGGAAAAACGTCCGGTCAGCTCCGACGACGTGGAAAATGCGATTAACCACATCAAATCCCAGCTGCGCGCGACCGGTGAACGCGAAGTGCCGACCAAACTGGTCGGTAACCTGGTGATGGACGCGCTGAAAAAGCTGGATAAAGTGGCCTATATTCGTTTCGCCTCGGTTTACCGGAGCTTTGAAGATATTCGCGAATTCGGCGAAGAAATCGCCCGTCTGCAAGACTGAGGGACAGTGCATGCATAACGACGAATTTTATATGGCGCGGGCCTTTGAGCTGGCGCGGCTCGGGCGCTTTACCACAGCGCCCAATCCCAACGTCGGCTGCGTTATTGTGCGCGACGGCGAAATCGTCGGCGAGGGTTATCATCTGCGCGCAGGCGAACCTCATGCTGAAGTGCATGCGTTGCGCATGGCGGGCGAGCGGGCGCGTGGCGCCACCGCTTATGTCACGCTGGAGCCCTGCAGCCACCACGGGCGTACCCCTCCCTGCGCAGATGCGCTGGTCGCCGCCGGCGTTGCCCGCGTGGTTGCGGCGATGCAGGATCCCAACCCAGAAGTTGCCGGTCGTGGCCTGTACAAGCTGCAACAGGCGGGTATAGACGTGCGCCACGGCCTGATGCTGGCTGAAGCCGAGGCGGTGAATCCGGGTTTTCTCAAACGGATGCGCACCGGTTTTCCTTATGTGCAACTGAAGCTGGGTGCCTCGCTCGATGGCCGCACGGCAATGGCTTCCGGCGAGAGCCAGTGGATCACCTCACCGCAGGCGCGGCAGGACGTGCAGCGTCTGCGGGCGCAAAGCGCCGCCATCCTGAGCACCAGCGCCACCGTGCTGGCCGACGATCCGTCGCTGACGGTGCGTTGGGATGAGCTGGATGCCGCCACTCAGAGTCTCTATCCGCGTGAAAATCTGCGCCAACCGTTGCGCATTATCCTCGACAGCCGGAACCGCGTAACGCCTCAGCACCGGGTGGTGCAGCAGCCGGGGGCGACCTGGCTGGCTCGGTTGCAACCGGACGATCAGCGTTGGCCGCAGGATGTCGAACAATTGACGTTTCCGGCGCACGGCGGCGGGATCGATCTGGTCGTGATGATGATGCAACTGGCGAAACGCCAGGTGAATTCCATCTGGGTAGAAGCCGGCGCTGCACTCTCCGGCGCGTTGCTGCAGGCAGGGCTGGTTGATGAGCTCATTTTGTACATCGCGCCAAAACTGATGGGTGATAATGGGCGCGGCCTGTGCCAGTTGCCGGGCCTTGAGCGCCTGGCCGATGCGCCGGAGTTCGTCTTCAGCGAAGTGCGGCAGATCGGCCCCGACCTGCGCTTGCGGCTGAAGCCGAAATACTGAATGTAAAGTCTGTTTGCCGCTCCGCCTGGCGTTTTACGAAACCGCCGCGCAGGCAGAGGTACCCTAAATAATTGAAGTGGCATCCCGGCGGCCAGGGCGCTTATCCCGATGAACTTGCTCGGGTAAGTGATTCGGGTAAGGCCGCGCAGCCAACACAGATGCAGCTTCAAGTATGACGGGTATAAAGAATATGATAGAATCCGCCCCCCTGCGGGGTATCGAACCCATTTTTAAGGAAAGCCCATGAAAGTTATCGAAGGTGTTGTTGCTACTCCAAATGCCCGTGTGGCGATCGCAATTGCACGTTTTAACAATTTCATCAACGACAGCCTGCTGCAAGGTGCCATCGACGCACTGAAACGCATTGGTCAGGTTGCTGACGACAACATCACCGTTGTCTGGGTCCCGGGCGCTTACGAGCTGCCGCTGACGGCTCGCGTGCTGGCCAACACCGGCAAATACGATGCGATTATCGCGTTGGGCACCGTTATCCGTGGGGGCACCGCGCACTTCGAATATGTAGCGGGCGAAGCCAGCTCCGGCATCGGCAATGTTTCGCTGAACGCCGAAATCCCGGTTGCCTTTGGCGTGCTGACCACCGAAAGCATTGAACAGGCTATCGAGCGTGCCGGCACCAAAGCGGGCAACAAGGGTGCTGAAGCGGCTCTGACCGCACTTGAAATGATTAATGTTATCAAAGCTATTAAAGCCTGAATTTAGTTAAGGGGAATTCCGTGAAACCTGCTGCTCGTCGCCGCGCTCGTGAGTGCGCTGTTCAAGCGCTTTACTCTTGGCAGTTGTCTAAAAATGACATTGCCGATGTTGAACACCAGTTCCTGACGGAGCAAGATGTCAAAGATGTGGACATCGCCTATTTTCGGGAGCTGCTGTCCGGCGTGGCGGTGAATGCGGGTCTGCTGGATGGCCTGATGGCGCCTTTCCTGTCGCGTCAGCTCGAAGAGCTGGGCCAGGTAGAAAGAGCCGTCCTGCGCATTGCGCTGTTTGAGCTGAAAATGCGTGAGGATGTGCCTTACAAAGTGGCTATCAACGAAGCGATCGAACTGGCGAAAACCTTCGGCGCTGAAGACAGCCACAAGTTTGTGAATGGCGTGCTGGATAAAGCAGCACCAAGCATCCGCAAGAAAAAATAAAAAATTAAGGCCGGCATCTCCGGCCTTAATTTTATCTATACACAAAATAATTGGGGTTGCATCAAGGCGGCAAAAGCGTGAGTTCCCCGGAGCTTACTTAAGTAAGTGGCTGGGATGGGCGCTTGCAGCCAACACGGATGCAGCTTCAAGTATGAAGAGTATATTGGAATATGACCATGGCATGCGGCGAATTTGACCTCATTGCCCGCTATTTTGACCGGTTTAAGAGTCTGCGCCGGGACGTACAGTTGGGCATTGGAGATGACTGCGCACTCCTGACAGTGGCAGAAAAACAGCTTTTGGCCGTCAGTACCGACACCCTGGTTTCGGGCGTTCACTTCCTGCCGGATATCGATCCGGCCGATCTCGGCTACAAAGCGCTGGCAGTCAACCTGAGCGATCTGGCGGCAATGGGCGCCGATCCGGCCTGGCTTTCACTGGCGTTGACCTTGCCTGACGTGAATGAGCCCTGGCTGAAGGCGTTCAGCGACAGCCTGTTCGAACAGCTTAATTATTACGGTATGCAATTGATTGGCGGCGACACCACGCGCGGCCCGTTGAGCATGACGTTAACCATTCATGGCTTGATCCCGGCCGGCCGGGCGTTGACCCGCAGCGGTGCGCGCATCGGCGATTGGATATACGTTACCGGTACGTTGGGCGACAGCGCCGCCGGCCTGGCGATTTTGCAAGATCGCCTGCAGGTAGCGGATACCGACGCACGCGATTACCTGATTGGCCGCCATCTGCGGCCGCAGCCGCGGGTGTTGCAGGGGCAGGCGCTGCGTGATTTAGCCAGCTCGGCGATTGATATTTCCGATGGGTTGATCTCCGATCTGAAGCACGTGCTGAAAGCCTCCGAGTGCGGGGCGCGCATCGATCTGGATGAGCTGCCGCTGTCGCAGGTATTGAGCAGCCACGCGGACACCGAACAGGCGCTACGCTGGGCGCTGACCGGCGGTGAAGATTACGAACTGTGCTTTACGGTGCCGGAAATCAACCGCGGCGCGCTGGAAGTGGCGCTGAGCCACCTGGGTGCGGATTACACCTGTATTGGCCAGATTGGCCCGCTTTCCGAAGGCATTAAATTCTACCGCAACGATGAAGCGGTGGAACTGCCCTGGAAGGGCTTCGATCATTTCAGCGCGGAGCAGGCGTAACATGGATGAAGCTAAACGCCGTCTGCGGATGAGCAATCCGTGGCACCTGCTGGCTACCGGTTTCGGCAGTGGTCTGTCACCGGTGATCCCGGGCACCATGGGGTCACTGGCGGCTATACCCTTCTGGCTGTTGCTGATCCAACTGCCGTGGCAGCTCTATTCGCTGCTGGTGATGTTCAGCATCTGTATCGGCGTCTATTTGTGCCACCAGACGGCCAAGGACATGCGGGTACACGATCACGGCAGCATCGTCTGGGACGAGTTTGTCGGCATGTGGATCACGCTGATGGCGCTGCCGGTCAACGACTGGCAGTGGGTGGCCGCAGGCTTTGTGATTTTCCGCGTTCTCGACATGTGGAAACCCTGGCCGATCCGCTGGTTCGATCGCAACGTGCATGGCGGCATGGGTATCATGGTCGACGATATCGTCGCCGGGGTGCTGTCCGCCGGCATCATCTACCTGATTGGGCACCACTGGCCGCTTGGGCTGTTTTGATCACAGGGGCGCAGTTCAACCCGGCTGCGCCCTTGAACCCTCCGCGTTATTCAAACCCCGTTACGTGATGCGGCACATAGGCCGTTTCCAGCTCGGCAATCTCTTCCGGCGTTAATGCCAGATCGACGGCGGCCACGGCGTCCTCCAGATGTTCATGACGCGACGCGCCGATAATAGGCGCGCTGACCACCGGTTTGCTCAACAGCCAGGCCAGCGCAATCTGTGCTCGCGATACACCGCGTTCTTGAGCAAGGGTGGCGACGCGTTCGGCGATAATGCCATCGATACCTTCGGTTTCGTCATACAGATTTTTGCCGACCTGATCGGACACCAGCCGTGCGGTGGTTTCACCCCATGGGCGAGTCAGACGGCCGCGTGCCAACGGGCTCCACGGCAGCACCGCGATGCCTTCGGCGGCGCACAGCGGATGCATTTCGCGCTCTTCCTCACGTTGAATCAGGTTGTACTGGTCCTGCATGCTGACAAACCGCGTCCAGCCATGCAGATCGGCGGTGTACAGCGCTTTGGCGAACTGCCAGGCATACATCGACGAGGCACCTATATAGCGCGCTTTACCGGCCCTGACCACGTCATGCAGTGCTTCCAGCGTTTCTTCAATGGGCGTTTCATAATCCCAACGGTGGATTTGCAGCAGATCGACATAGTCGGTGCCCAATCGTTTCAGGCTGTCGTCGATAGACTGCATGATTTTGGCGCGCGACAACCCGCGCTCCAGATTACTCAGGGGGAAATAGACTTTGGTGGCGAGCACCACGTCATCACGGCGGGCATAATCCCGCAGCGCCCGGCCGACGATCTCCTCGCTGCTGCCGTCTGAGTAGCTGTTGGCGGTGTCAAAGAAATTGATGCCGGCGTCCAGTGCCTGTTTCAGCAGCGGCCGGCTGCTTTCTTCCGGCAATGTCCAGGCGTGGTTGCCGCGGGTGGGTTCACCGTAGGTCATACAACCCAGGCAGATGCGCGAGACGTTCAGATCGGTGTTGCCCAGTTTCAGATACTTCATGTTTGCCTCCGGGTGTCAGCACAGATCTATAACTGTAGTGGATGATCGGGATGACTGAAACGAAAACGCCCCCGCAAAGCGGAGGCGTCGGTCAATCAGGCGCGGGGATTATTGCGCCTGCCAGGCTTCAATTTGTCGCCGTATGCCGGCGGCGTCCAGGCCCAAATCGACGCGGACCTCTTCCTGGCTGCCCTGTGACACAAATCTGTCCGGCAGGCCGATATTCAGTACCGGCACTGCGCGGCGTTTGGCCATCAGCAGCTCGTTCACGCCGCTGCCTGCGCCGCCCATAATGGCGTTCTCTTCCAGCGTGACCAGAACCTCGTGGCCGGCAGCCAGTTCCAGCACCAGCTGTTCGTCCAGCGGTTTCACGAAACGCATATCCACCAGCGTGGCATTGAGGGCTTCAGCTACTTGAGCCGCTTCCGGCAGCAGGGTACCGAAGTTCAGAATCGCGACCTTTTCACCTTCCCGGCGCACCACGCCTTTGCCGATCGGCAACGCGGCAAGCGGTTCCAGCGGCGCACCGGTGCCGTTACCGCGCGGATAGCGGACGGCGCTTGGGCCTTCATTATAGTGATAACCGGTGTACAGCATCTGACGGCACTCGTTTTCGTCACTCGGCGTCATGATCACCATGGTCGGGATACAGCGCATGAACGACAGATCGAACGCCCCCTGGTGAGTCTGGCCGTCGGCGCCGACGATGCCGCCGCGATCGATGGCAAACATCACCGGCAGTTTCTGGATTGCCACGTCGTGGATCAGCTGATCGTAAGCACGCTGCAGGAAGGTGGAGTAAATCGCCACCACCGGCTTGTAGCCGCCAATCGCCAGGCCGGCGGCAAAGGTGACCGCATGCTGTTCGGCAATGGCGACGTCAAAGTATTGCTGCGGATAGTCACGGGAGAACTGCACCATCCCGGAGCCTTCGCGCATCGCCGGGGTAATGGCCATCAGCGAGCTGTCTTTGGCGGCGGTTTCACACAGCCAGTCGCCGAAGATTTTTGAATAGGACGGTTGGCCGCCGGCACTTTTCGGCAAGGTGCCGCTGGCCGGATCGAATTTCGGCACCGCGTGGAAGCTGATCGGATCTTTTTCCGCCGGCGCGTAGCCCCGGCCCTTTTTGGTCATGATGTGCAGCAACTGCGGGCCTTTCAGATCACGCATGTTTTTCAGCGTGGCGACCAGGCCCTGGACATCGTGGCCGTCAACCGGGCCGATGTAGTTGAAGCCCAGCTCTTCGAACAGCGTGCCCGGGACCACCATGCCTTTCAGGTGTTCTTCGGTGCGTTTGACCAGCTCTTTGATAGGCGGCAGGCCGGACAGCACTTTTTTGCTGCCTTCGCGCAGGGTGGAATAGAGTTTGCCGGAAAGCAACTGCGCCAAATGATTGTTCAGGGCGCCGACGTTTTCGGAGATCGACATTTCGTTATCGTTCAATACCACCAGCATATCCGGGTTGATGTCCCCAGCGTGGTTCATGGCTTCAAACGCCATGCCGGCGGTGATCGCGCCATCGCCAATCACGCAGACCGTGCGGCGATTTTTTCCTTCGCGCTCCGCCGCAACCGCCATGCCGAGGCCGGCGCTGATCGAGGTAGACGAGTGGCCAACCGACAGCACGTCATATTCACTCTCAGCGCGCCAGGGAAAAGGGTGCAGGCCATCTTTTTGGCGGATGGTGGAAATCTTGTCGCGACGGCCGGTCAGAATTTTATGCGGGTAGGCCTGGTGACCAACATCCCATACCAGATGATCGAACGGTGTGTGGTAAACATAGTGCAATGCCACCGTCAGTTCGACGGTACCCAGTCCGGACGCAAAGTGGCCGCTGGAGCGGCTGACGCTGTCCAGCAGGTATTGCCGCAGTTCGTCACACAGCTTCGGCAGGCTCTCTTTTGGCAGCGAGCGGAGTTCATCGGGATTTTCCACTAGCGCCAAGGTCGGGTATTTGGCTATATCAAGACTCATTCGATACTCATATCAGAGGTTAACGTCACACGTTAATTGTCGCGTTCAATAATGAAGCTGGCTAACGCTCGCAATGGCGCTGTGTTATAAGATTGTGCTGCCAAAGTGTCTAATGCAGCTAAAGCTTCCTGATAGAGATCCCACGCTTTTGCTTTCGCGCTGTCAAGCCCGAGCAAAGCCGGATAGGTGCTCTTTTCGTGTTGTTGGTCCGCTCCCTGGCGTTTACCGATTTTCTCGGTTTCGCCGACAACGTCCAAAATGTCATCCTGCACCTGAAACGCCAGGCCGATCGCCGCAGCGTAACGGTCAAGCTGCGGTAGCGCTGCACGGCCAGATTCACCGGCGGCCAGAGCCCCAAGGCGAACCGCCGCGCGGATTAACGCACCGGTTTTGTGGCGGTGGATCTGTTCCAGCGCAGGCAAATCGATTTGCCGCCCTTCAGCTTCGAGATCCAACGACTGGCCGCCGCACATGCCGGCAACGCCGCTGGCGGCCGCCAGTTCGGACACCATCGCCAGCCGATCGCGCAGCGCCACATCGGGCATGTCGGCATCGGCCAGAATGGAAAATGCCAGCGTCTGCAGCGCATCACCCGCCAGGATCGCGCTGGCTTCGCCAAATTTGATATGGCAGGTCGGCTGGCCGCGACGCAGGTCATCATCGTCCATTGCCGGTAGATCGTCATGGATCAACGAATAAGCATGAATGCATTCTACCGCAGCGGCCGGCACATCCAAATTATTCAGTGAAACGCCAAACATCTGCCCGGTGGTATACACCAGGAATGGGCGCAGACGTTTACCGCCCAGCAGCGCGCCATGGCGCATTGCAGCCACCATGTTGCCGTCGTTGAACGGCAGCGGTGCGATAAAATCCAGCAGCGCGCGGTCGGCTCGTTGGCGAAAAGCCTGTAACTGCTCAGAAAAAGCGACCTGTTGGACGATCTCAGACATGACTATTACTCTGCATCCGGGGTGAAAGGCGCCAGCGCGGCGTCATCGGCGCTGTCGTTAAGTAAAATTTGCACGCGCTGCTCGGCCTGTTGCAGTTTCTGTTGGCCCTGGCGCGCCAGCTGTACGCCGCGTTCGAATTCATTCAGCGCATCCTCCAACGGTAACTCACCCGATTCCAGACGCGTCACGATGTTTTCCAGTTCGCTGAGGGAACTTTCAAAGCTGATGCTTTGCTCTGTACTGTCTGATTGTGCAGGTTTTTTCGGCATAATTTTCTTTTTACATCATCATGTGAGCAGTGGCGCCAGAGCCTATCCTAGCGGATCTTGATTAGCAAATCATGGCGCGCATGTGTGGTTTTGTGCACCGAGCCTCACCAGATAGTGATATACTCCGCGCCGCAAATGCGATTGATAAAACATTCGGCAGTACCGTTGGTTTTATCAATCGCATATACATTGTAAATCCTTTTCCCTCGTAATTCTGACAATAAAGACCGCCATGAAGTTTATCATTAAATTGTTCCCGGAAATCACCATCAAGAGTCAATCTGTGCGTTTGCGCTTCATCAAGATTCTCTCGACCAATATCCGCAACGTCCTGAAGCAGTATGATGAAACGCTGGCGGTTGTCCGTCATTGGGATCATATCGAAGTTCGCGCCAAAGATGAAAACCAGCGGCCGGTGATTGCCGACGCGCTGACGCGCATTCCTGGCATCCACCATATTCTGGAAGTGGAAGACCGCGCCTATACCGATATCCACCACATTTTCGAGCAGACGCTGGAAGCTTACCGCGAGCAGTTGGAAGGGAAAACCTTCTGTGTGCGCGTCAAGCGCCGCGGCAAGCAGGACTTCAACTCGCAGGACGTGGAACGTTACGTTGGCGGCGGTTTGAACCAGCACATCGAAAGTGCGCGCGTCAAGCTGTCGCACCCGCAGGTGACGGTCAATCTGGAGATCGAAGACGACAAGCTGATGCTGGTAAAAGCGCGCCGCGAAGGCATCGGCGGTTACCCGGTTGGCACCCAGGAAGACGTGCTGTCGCTGATTTCCGGCGGTTTTGACTCTGGCGTTTCCAGCTATATGCTGATGCGTCGCGGTTGCCGCGTACATTACTGCTTCTTCAATCTGGGTGGTGCGGCGCATGAAATCGGCGTCAAGCAGGTGGCGTATTATCTGTGGAATCGTTTTGCCAGCTCGCACAAGGTGCGCTTTGTCGCCATCGATTTCGAACCTGTGGTCGGCGAGATCCTGGAAAAGGTCGACGATGGCCAGATGGGCGTGGTGCTCAAACGCATGATGGTGCGCGCCGCCTCGCAAGTTGCGGAACGTTATGGTGTACAGGCGCTGGTGACCGGCGAGGCGCTGGGCCAGGTATCCAGCCAGACGCTGACTAACCTGCGTTTGATCGACAATGCGTCTGATACGCTGATCCTGCGCCCGCTGATTTCGCACGACAAAGAGCACATCATCAAAGTGGCGCGCGAGATTGGCACCGAAGACTTTGCCAAGACCATGCCGGAATACTGCGGCGTTATCTCGAAAAGCCCGACGGTAAAAGCGATCAAGGCGAAAATTGAAGAAGAGGAAAGTCACTTCGATTTTTCCATTCTCGATCGCGTGGTGAGCGAAGCGAAGAATGTCGATATCCGTACCATCGCCGAACAGGCGCAGGAACAGGTTGCTGAAGTAGAAACCGTGGCGGCCTTTGGCGCTGACGACGTGATCCTGGATATCCGTTCTAACGACGAGCAGGAAGAGAAGCCGCTGAAGCTGGAACAGGTTGAGGTGAAACCGCTGCCGTTCTACAAACTCAGCACGCAGTTTGGCTCCCTGGATCAGAGCAAAACCTACCTGCTGTATTGCGAGCGCGGCGTGATGAGCCGCCTGCAGGCGTTGTACCTGCTGGAGCAGGGGTTCAACAACGTCAAAGTCTATCGCCCATAATCCACTTCATACTTGAAGCTGCAACGGTGTTGGCTGCGTACACTCACCCCGGTCACTTACTCAAGTAAGCTCCCGGGGATTCCCGTACTGGCCGCCTTGTCGCAACTCCAATTATTTTGCGGATTTTAGACTTTATTTCAGAACGGGGATTCAATCGCGGAAATCGTACATTCCCGGTATCAAGACTAACTGAGCGGCAATCTCTGCCGCTTTGGCTTTACCCAACAACAAATCAATCAGCTTCAGCGCAAACTCCATCGATGTTCCCGGCCCCTGGCTGGTGAGCAGGTTGACGCGCGCGTCGTATACCACGCGCCGCTCCATCCATTTGTCTGCCGGGATCTGATCTTTCAATCCGGGGAAACCGGTCATATTGCCGATGGGGAACAGATCGTGGTGTTGCAATACCAGGGCCGGCGCCGCGCAGATGGCGGCGACGATGTTGCCCTGCAGATGCATCTGACGCACTTTTTCTACCAATAGCGGGCTGTCGCGAAAACACTCGGCCCCCTTCAGGCCGCCGGGCAGCACTATGGCGTCGAAGGGATCGTCCACAATCGACACCAGCGGCGCATCCGCCAGCAGTTTTACGCCGCGTGAACAGACGATAGTCAGGTCACCGTCACCGGCCACGCTGGCGGTAGTGACTTTCACGCCCGCTCGCACCAGAAGATCTATGGTGGTGACGGCTTCGGTTTCTTCGCTACCAGGTGCCAGGCAGACCAGCGCCGATACGCTCATATTCATTTTCCTTTCGCTTAATCAGTTCAAACAACCGCGCGTTCTCCGGCAGAATCATGCCGTGGCTGCGCGCGCGGCGCAGCAGGTAGCCGGTAATATAGTCGATCTCGGTATGCCGCTGGGAGCGGACATCCTGCAGCATCGAAGAGATGTTATCCGCCGTGCTTTGAATCACCTCCATCACGTACTGCCACAGCCCTTCGCATGAGGTGTGGTAGCCTTCCATTTCCATCACGCTGGAGACTTCGCGGCACAGGGCTTCGATTTGCTCCGGGTAACGCTGGAGATCGCCGTTACGGCAGTTATACAGCGCCGTCAGCGGGTTAATCACGCAGTTGACTGCCAGCTTGCGCCAGTTTGCTGAAGCAATGTTGTCGTGCCAGGCGACATCGGGCAGCGCCTGATGCAACACTTCCGCCAGATGGCTAAGGTGTATCGCCGCCGGTGATGTCGGGCCGATATGCGTGGTGCCGCCGGCAACATGGATAATGGTGCTGCCTTCGCGTCGTGCCGCGTGGGTTGTGGTGCCCTGCAATATAGGCTGGCTGTTTACCGGCAGTTCATCCTGGGTGCCCATGCCGTTATGCAGCAGCAGTATGGCGCAACGCGGGTTCAACCTGGGCAGCAGCGCGCTGACGGCGCCGGAAACCTGCCAGGCTTTCAGCGTGACCAGCAGCAGCTCACTCTGCGCCAGATGTTCGGGATCGTTGGTGGGCAAATTACGGTTGAACGAGACGCCCTCAGGCTCAATCACGTTCACTGCGCAGAAGGGTTGCGGCACCCGCAGCCATCCTTGTACGTCGTGGCCCTGCTGATAAAGCCTGGAGAGCCACAGTTGTCCGAGCGCGCCGCAACCAAGAATAGTTATTTTCATCCAGTCTCCTTGGGGTAACGGGAATACCGCTCAATTACTGTCGCATAATTATAGACTTTTCTGCTATCCGGCGAGGTATCCTGCCGGTAGGTTCAGCAGATTTTGCCTGAGGCGCTAAAGCGGTTATCATGCTCGGCATCGAAATCGCCTATCGCATTAGGCTCTAATTCAGGAGGAAGAAGTATGCCATCTTTCGACATTGTTTCCGAAATTGATATGCAGGAAGTGCGTAACGCCGTTGAGAACGCCACGCGCGATCTCGGCACCCGTTGGGATTTCCGCAACGTGCCGGCCAGTTTTGAGCTGAACGAAAAAGATGAAAGCATCAAAGTCGCCAGCGAATCTGATTTCCAGGTGCAGCAACTGCTCGATATTCTGCGTGAGAAACTGAGCAAGCGCAGTATCGATGGCGGCGCGCTGGAGATCCCGGAGGAAATGACCCACAGCGGCAAAACCTACAGCGTGGAAGCCAAGCTGAAGCAGGGTATTGAAACCACCCAGGCGAAGAAAATCGTCAAGCTGATCAAAGACAGCAAGCTGAAGGTGCAGGCACAAATTCAGGGTGATGAAGTTCGCGTTACCGGCAAGTCACGCGACGATCTGCAAGGGGTGATGGCGCTGGTGCGCGGCGCCGATCTGGGGCAACCGTTCCAGTTCAAGAACTTCCGCGATTAAGGTTTTTGCGCAGGCGAAGATCTTGAAGGGCCAGCTTGCTGGCCCTTTTCTTTACAGTGAATTCACCAGCGCTTCCAGTTGGCCGCGGTTGGTCTGTTTGGTATCGACCTTCACGTAGGCGCTGCGCTCTTCGGGCACTACAATCGCTTCCGCTACGCCAGGCTGGGCCTTCAGACGGTTTTCCAGCGCAGAATCCTTCACCGCCAGTTCCGACAACGTAATGCGCAGGCTGCTGACGTACGGTGGTTCTTGCATGGTGCTGCTGACCAGGAACCACACTGCGGCGATAACCGCGCCGGCGATAAACACCAACCCGGCGCCATGCAGACCGTACAACAAGCCACCCAAACTGCCGCCAATCGCCACGCCGATAAACTGGCTGGTGGAGTAAACCCCCATGGCGGTACCTTTGTAACCGGCCGGGGATTCTTTACTGATCAACGAAGGCAGAATCGCTTCCATCACGTTAAAGGCCATAAAGAACAACTGCACGCCGGCAATGATGCCCCACAGGTGGGCGCCGGATAGCCACAACAGCACTTCGGCGCAGAACAGCACCGCCACGCAGCCCATAAACACCTGCTTCATGCGGCGTTTCATTTCGGCATAAATGATAAAGGGCACCACGGCGGCGAACGACACCAGCATGGTGACCAAATAGACGATCCAATGCCGGCTTGCCGCCAGGCCGGCTTTTTCCATCGCCAGCGGCAGCGCCACGAAGCTGGACATCAGCAGGATATGCAGACACATGATGCCGAAATTCAGCTTGAGCAGACGGGAGTTGCTCAGCACCTTGCTGAAGCTGCCGCGCACGATGCTCGATTCTCGGTTCAGCACGTGGTTGTCGGCGGAAGGCACGACGGCGAGAGTAATCACGATACCGGCCAAGGCCAGCACGGCAATCATCCAAAATAACGCATGCAGGCCGAAAGCGTGGGTGACGATCGGGCCGACCACCATGGCAATGGCAAAGGTGATGCCGAAGCTGACGCCGATAAACGCCATCGCTTTGGTGCGGTTCTGCTCGCGGGTCAGGTCCGACAGCAATGCCATTACCGCCGCAGCGATAGCGCCGGAGCCCTGCAATGCCCGGCCGAGGATCACGCCCCAAATGGAGTCGGTGACTGCGGCGATAACGCTGCCCAGCGCAAAGATCAATAGCCCGCCGACGATCAGCGGCTTGCGGCCGATGCGGTCGGAAATCAGGCCGAAGGGGATCTGAAACACCGCCTGCGCCAGGCCGTAAATGCCGATGGCGATACCGATCAGCGTTTCGCTGGCGCCGTTTAACGCCATACCGTAGGTGGTCAGAACCGGCAGCACCATAAACATGCCAAGCATGCGCAGTGAAAATACCGTCCCTAATCCCCAGGTCGCCCGTCGTTCCTGCGGGGTCATTGCATTGTCGTTCATTAAAACCTCATTAAAAGCCATTCCAGCAGGTTATCGGCGATAACGCCTGGTGGGATAGCTTCTGAAAAACTGCGTCATTTTAGTGTGAAGGGCAGGGGGGGTAAATCGAATGTTGTTTAGCAGATATTACAGCTCTGCCTTCATGCTTGAGGCTACAGCGGTGTTGGCTGCGAGTACTTATCTCGGTCACTTGGTTGGCCAAGCTCCCAGGGATCCGCACTCTTGCCGCCTTGCTGCAGCTCCAATCATTTCGGGAGGAAACGGATTTCTGAACCGACAAATAAAATGGGCCGCTAAGCGGCCCATTTACAGACGATTTGGCTTACCAGACGTAAGTCATCAGCGTTTCTGGCGATGCCGTGGCGCTGAAGTCGATAGACATCATCACGCTCAGCGAAGTGATGGCAACAATAGAGAACACAAACAGCTTGCGTGCCCAGATGCTGTCATTTTCGGTTTTGTAACCACGCAGCGCCATACCCAGCCACCATACGCTTACCGCCGCAGCGACAATCAGGTATTTGTAGCCGGCGTAGCCGCTCAGGGTCAGCATCAGCGTAGCAATCATAAACGCCAGAATGTAGACCGTGATGTGGTTCTTGGCCACGGAAATGCCTTTGACCACCGGCAGCACCGGAATGTTGGCCGCCTGGTAATCTTTAAAGCGGAAGATGGCAATCGCATAGGAATGCGGCATCTGCCACAGGCTAAAGATAGCCAGCAGGATCAACGCACCGGCATCAAACTCGTTGGTCACCGCGCAGTAACCGATAACCGGTGGCGCAGCGCCCGACAGGCTGCCGATCAGCGTGCCGTATACCGAGTGGCGTTTCATGTACAGGCTGTAAACGCCGACATAAACCACGAAGCCCATCACCGCCAGCCACATGGCCAGCGGGTTGGCACCGATATACAGCAACACAAAGCCCGCAATACCCAAAACGGTAGCATAAACCAGGGTCACACTCGGCGCGATCAGGCCTTTCACCAGCACCCGGTTCTTCGTTCTCTCCATTTTCTTGTCGATGTCGCGGTCAATGTAGTTGTTAAACACACAGCCCGAAGCGACAACCAACGAGACACCCACCAGGGTGGCGAGAAACAGGGGATAGTCGATGCTTCCTTTGGAAGCGAGCAGGAATCCCCCTACGACAGAAATTAAATTGCCGAAAATAATTCCTGGTTTAGTTACTTGCAGGTATTGCTTAATCATCACGTGCAGCTCGGCTCTTTAACTGACCATCATATTGATGTTGAGGTTGTACATAATCCAGAGTGAACCCACAACAACGATACCGATGATCATAGCGGTGAACAGCAATGCCACCAGGTTCCAGCGCTCTTCCGATGAGGTATTCATGTGCAGGAAGTAAATCAGGTGAACAACTACCTGAATGACCGCCATGCCGACTACAACCGCCAGGATGGTTGAGTGAGAGGCTGTACCGCTCATCACCATCGCAAATGGAATCACCGTCAGGATGATCGACAGGATAAAGCCGATCAGATATGACTTAACGCTACCGTGGCTTGCGCCGCCGTGAGAAGTTTCATGGGATGAATGGCTCATGACATAACCCCCAGCAGGTAAACAACGGTAAATACGCAGATCCAGACCACGTCGAGGAAGTGCCAGAACAGGCTCAGACACATCAGACGGGTTTTGTTGGTTGAAGTCAGGCCGCGCTTGCTCACCTGAATCATCATGATGACGATCCAGACCAGACCGGTAGACACGTGCAGACCGTGAGTCGCAACCAGTGCGAAGAAGCCGGACAGGAACGCGCTGCGATCCGGACCGAAGCCTTCGGCGATCAGGTGATGGAATTCATAGATTTCCATCGCGACGAAGCCCAGACCGAACAGGAAGGTCAGGAACAGCCAGGTATTAACGCTGCCAACCTTGCCTTTGTTCATGCCGATCATCGCCATACCGTAGGTGATGGAGCTGAACAACAGCAGGAAGGTTTCAACCAGGACAAACTTCAGATCGAAGATGTCTTTGCCAGAGGGACCGCCGGCGGTCCCGTTCACCAGTACTGCATAAGTCGCGAACAAGCTCGCAAACAAAATACAGTCGCTCATCAGGTAGATCCAGAATCCGAAGACTTTGGTCTCTCCTGCGTCATGGTGCCCATGCTCTGCATGGGCTGCGTTATGGTTAGTCAGAGTATCAGTTGACATGTTTCACGCCTGCTTTGCTGATTTGTTCATAGTGTTGGTTCTCAATGCGCTCGATTTCATCAACCTGCACATAGTAATCAACATCTTCATCGAAGCTCTTGGCAATCCAGGTCACGATCATACCTACGAAGGCAGCGATCGCCATCCACCAGATGTCCCAGATCATCGCGAAACCAAATACCAGGCTGAAGCCAGCAATAATCACACCGGCGCCGGTATTTTTCGGCATATGAATCGGCTCGTACTTAGCCGGTTTCTTATAAGCTTCGCCTTTTTCTTTCATGTCCCAGAATTCATCACGGTCATGAATCTGCGGTACTACGGCAAAGTTATAGAACGGCGGTGGAGACGAAGTAGACCACTCCAGCGTACGAGCGCCCCATGGGTCACCGGTCAGATCGCGGTTCTGCTCGCGGTCACGCACGCTGACGAAGATCTGAATCAGTTGGCACAGAATACCGCAGGCAATCAGAGCTGCACCGCTAGCCGCTACCAGCAGCAGTGGGTGGAACTCAGGGTTGATGTTCTGGCTGATACGACGAGTCATACCCATAAAGCCCAGAGCATACAGCGGCATAAAGGCAACGAAGAAACCGATGATCCAGAACCAGAACGCACGGATGCCCCATTTCTCGTTCAGCGTGAAGCCGAAGGATTTAGGGAACCAGTAAGTCAGGCCTGCGAAGCAACCGAACACCACACCACCGATGATAACGTTATGGAAGTGAGCGATCAGGAACAGGCTGTTGTGCAGCACGAAGTTCGCGCCCGGAACTGCCAGCAATACGCCGGTCATCCCACCCACAGAGAAGGTGATGATGAAGCCGATGGTCCACAGCATCGCCGAGTTGAGCTGAATGCGGCCCTGGTACATGGTGAACAGCCAGTTGAAGATTTTCACCCCGGTAGGGATGGAAATGATCATGGTGGCGATACCGAAGAAGGCGTTAACGTTCGCGCCGGACCCCATGGTAAAGAAGTGGTGCAGCCATACGATGAACGACAGAACGGTAATCGCGATGGTAGCCCATACCAGTGAGGTATAGCCGAACAGGCGTTTTCTGGAGAAGGTCGCGGTCACTTCGGAGAACACACCGAACACCGGCAGAACCAGAATATACACCTCTGGGTGACCCCAGGCCCAAATCAGGTTGATGTACATCATCATGTTGCCGCCCATATCATTGGTAAAGAAATGGGTGCCCAGATAGCGATCCAGGGTCAGCAACGCGATGGTGACGGTCAGAATTGGGAAAGAAACGATGATCAGGACGTTAGTACACAGCGCCGCCCAGGTGAATACCGGCATCTTCATCAGAGGCATGCCAGGGGCACGCATCTTCATGATGGTGGCGAAGAAGTTCACACCGGTCAACAGGGTACCCAGACCGGAAATCTGCAGACTCCAGATCCAGTAATCGACCCCTACGCCAGGACTGTATTCCTTGCCCGACAGCGGCGGATAAGCCAGCCAACCGGTCTGCGCGAACTCACCAACCCCCAGAGAGATGTTGATCAGCACTACGCCCACCACGAAGAACCAGAAGCTCAGGGAGTTCAGGAACGGGAAGGCAACGTCACGCGCGCCGATTTGCAGCGGAACCACGACGTTCATCAGGCCTACCACGAAAGGCATCGCCATGAAGAAGATCATGATTACGCCGTGAGCGGTAAAGATTTGGTCGTAGTGGTGCGGTGGCAGGAATCCGGCTTCGCCGGCGGACGCAAGCGCCTGCTGGCTACGCATCATGATGGCATCGGCGAAACCACGCAGCAGCATAACCATTGCCACGATGATGTACATGATACCAATTTTTTTATGATCGACCGACGTCAGCCAATCGCTCCACAACCATTTCCATTTGCCGAAATAGGTTATCAGCGCCAGCAGAGCCAGGCCCCCGATAACAATCGCAGCAACGGTGATCATGATGATCGGTTCGTGGTACGGAACCGCATCAAGTGTTAATTTTCCCAACATCAGATTATTCCTCGGCTCCGGCGTGAGCATGCTCACTCATGTCCATACCCTGGCTCATGTCCATACCTTCATGCGCGGTTGCGCCTTTGTGCATGTTCATGTCGCCCATGAATTTGCCAATAGTTTCTTTGAACAAATTCGGTTTGACACTGGAGAAGTACTCGACCGGGTTGTTTTCACTCGGCTCTGCCAGTTTGTTAAAGTCGCTGGTGGCGTTAAGGTTATTAGACGATTCTTTCACCTTGGCAACCCACTGATCGAAGTCGCCTTCGGTTGGGGTGACAATAGCGGTGAATTTCATGCCGGAGAACCCGCGACCGCTGAAGCTACTGGAAATACCGTCGTATTTGCCCGCTTCATTGCCGATCAGGTGCAGTTTGGTCTGCATCCCGGCCATCGCATAAATCTGCCCACCTAACTGAGGAATAAAGAACGAGTTCATTACCGAGTTAGAGGTGATCTTGAATTCGACTGGAACATCTTTCGGGAAAGCCAGCTCATTAACCGTCGCGATGCCTTGTTCCGGGTAGATAAACAGCCATTTCCAGTCGAGCGACACCACTTCGATCGTCATCGGCTTCTTGTCAGTGACAATCGGCTTGAACGGATCAAGTTCGTGGGTAGTCTTCCAGGTAATGGTACCAAGGATGGCGATGATAATGATAGGAATGGTCCAGACGACCGCTTCGATCTTGTTGGAATGTGACCAGTTCGGACTGTATTTGGCGTCTTTGTTGGAAGCACGGTACTTCCAGGCAAAGGCGAACGCCATAAAGATAACCGGTATCACCACGATCAACATCAGCGCGATTGCAGTGATAATCAGTGTCCGTTGCTCAACACCAATTGCTCCTTTGGGGTTCATCAATACCATATTGCAACCACTGAGCATTACAGTGGATGCAATTAATGACAACATCCCAATACTTTTATTGTATTTCTTAAGTCTCATCTAACGACCTCAATTACAAAGGCTCTATTGTCGTTTCATGTGTGCGGGCATTTTACGGGAAGGTTGCAGTACTGTAAACATGCTTAAGGGAGTGTCAGCGCCTTGTTGACACTTTCTGTTAAGGGGGTCACAGATGTAACCTTGCGTGACAATTTACCAATGGCAACAACGCGTTGGCGCGCTGAATCGTGCCGGGTAGACTCTATGTTAAGGAAAACTAACGGTATGCTGATTTTGGCAGATTACCTTGCCGTATTTTAAATACGAAGGAAAGGTTTATATAATGTAAAATAATTGTGTATTTAAAGTGAAAGTAATTTTATTTCCGCGTGTCTTGCTCGGATAAAAAAATAATTTTAACGGCAATTATGTTTTTTTTAGAAAAATAAACTCGTCGCATTGATGCTTTTTTGCCGACCGGTGCTATGACCGGCCGGCGATATCAGGCCAGTCGGGTGCGACGCAGCGCAAGGTAGTCAAGCAGGCTGCCCATCGCGATACCCACCAGGCTCAGTGCGGCGCCTGCCTGCAGCATGAGAACGGCCAGGTTCGGCAAGGCACTCCAGCCGAGCGCGTTGGTAATCAGCACAATCAGCCAGGCCGCCAACAATGAGCAGCCGAGGGTCAGCAGACGCAGCGCCCAGCGGTAAGCTTGGCTGAACTCGGTGCGCGGCATGAAATTGTCTGTGCGCTGAGTATATTCCAGCGTTTGACGGCACACACGCAACAGCAGCAGGCCTGGCAGAGCGGCGGCTATCGAGAATAAATAGAACAGCGGCCAGCCGTGGGCTTCAACGAACCAACCGGCGATCGGGCCAACGTAGACGCGGCCAACGGCGGACAGCGCCGACAGCAGGGCGAACTGGGTGGCGGAAAACGACTTGTTGCACAACGTCATCAGCAACGCGACGAAAGCCGCAGTGCCCATACCGCCGCACAGATTTTCCAGAAAAATGGCGCTGCCCATGGTCATGATATTCTTGTCGGTGACCGCCAGGATCCAGTAACCGAGATTGGAAACCGCCTGGAGGATGCCGAACAGCATCAGGGCGCGGAACAGGCTAAGGCGCTGCATCAGCACGCCGCCAAACAGCGCACCGACAATGGTGGCGAACAGGCCGAGAGTCTTGTTTACCAACCCGACTTCTCCGGCGTCGAAGCCCACGCCGCGGATCAGGAACGTGGTGCTCAGGCTGCCGGCAAAGGCGTCGCCCATCTTGTACATGACGATCAGCAATAAAATCAGCCAGGCATTGTTACGCGCAAAGAAATCGCGCAGCGGGGCGACGACCGCCTGCTCCATGGAGCGCGGCGCCGGAATGCCATCGTCCGGCTCTGGCGCCAGCAGGGTAGCGACGACGCCAATCAGCATCAGCCCTGCCATCAGCCAGTAGGTTGATTGCCAACCGAAGTAACGATCCGCCAGCCACAGCGCCAATCCGCCGGAAACCAGCATCGCCAGTCGGTAGCCGAGAACGGAAATTGCCGCCCCTGTACCGCGATCTTCGGCGCTCAGCAGGTCGGTTTTATACGCATCAAAAACAATATCCTGCGAGGCAGAACAGAAGGCGACCAGTACCGCCAATGCCGCCAGCCACCACAGATGCTCCGCCGGCTGCATAAAGCCCATGGCCACAATCGACACGACCAGCAGCAACTGACTGATCAATAGCCAGCCACGACGCCGCCCCAGGAATGGCGGGGTGTAGCGGTCCATAAACGGAGACCACAGAAATTTGAATACATAGGCTTGACCGACCAGTGAAAAAATACCGATGGTTTTCAGATCGATGTTTTCGACGGTCATCCAGGCTTGCAGCGTGCCGGAGGTCAGTGCCAGCGGCAAACCTGAGGCAAAGCCCAGCAGCAGGAGAATGGCGGAGTTACGCTGGGTGAAAATATTCAGATACTGTTTCGACATGAGTTCCCTGTCTGTGCCGCCCGATTGCTCAGGCGGCACAAAGTATTCGCGGATTAACGCGCGTTCTGCTTGATAAAGTCGTTGACGCTGGTGTCTTGCGCCATATCGGCAATAACGTCGCCCAATACGGTGTTAACCGCGTTGGTGATTTTCTCGTTGGTCGCAGTGAATGCGCCTTGCACGTTATAGGTGGAGCGGTAGTTTTTCACCTGCTTGTTACCGTTCTTCGCCTGAGCGGTGATCGAAATATCGGCCTTGGTGGTGATGTTATAACGCAGGTTGCCTTCG
The DNA here is from genome assembly GCF_018336935.1 of Serratia plymuthica. Taxonomy (NCBI): domain Bacteria; kingdom Pseudomonadati; phylum Pseudomonadota; class Gammaproteobacteria; order Enterobacterales; family Yersiniaceae; genus Serratia; species Serratia plymuthica. Next base: position 857,056 of record NZ_CP068771.1, read on the forward strand.
GAGACGTCCGCATACAGGTTGTTCACCACGATTTGCAGATCAACCGCGCCATCGGCGCCGATCATGTAACCGCGCGCGCCCATTTGTTTCTCCAGCACTTCTTGCAGCAGGAAGCGAAGGTCGCGTGATGGGGTAAGCGTAACCAGCTGGCCGTCGCGATTCACTTTCGCCAACGCCTGATCCTGGCGCTGATCTGCGCCGTTAATGCTGATAGTTACGCCCTGCAGGGTCGGATCCTGCTGCGGCAGTACGATCTTTGGCGTTACGTTCAGGGTGTTGCTGCTGGTAGCACAGCCGGCCAGCATCAGAGCGGCCAACAGTGGAAGGCAAAGTTTTTTTAACATAGTTACTGTCTCATTCTCGATGGATTTTAAGCCGACTCAAACTGCTGATGATAGAGAGGCCAGTTTGAGTAAACTTTCTGTAATAATCAGAGCGGGATAGCCAACAACGAATTGTCGACATCATAGCATCGCCGCCGGCCGGGGGAAGCGCAGAACGCACCGGAGTGACAAATTTTTACCTGCCGTTGATAAAAACATGCTTTTTTGACCGTCTCAATCAGATAAAGCTCAAGCGATAGCGGATGTTGGCCATTTTTTGCGCGTGGGGAAGAGAAATTTACGTGATGGATAGTCTAAAAGGGGCGAAACCGGCTAATATTGAAATAGATGTGTACGGCCCTCTGCCGGCGTAGTAAGGAGATCCTATGATTCGCGAGCAAATAGAAGCAAAGTTAAGGGCGGCATTTGAGCCCGCGTATCTGGAAGTCGTTGATGAAAGCTATCGTCATAACGTTCCGGCGGGTTCAGAAAGCCATTTCAAGGTGGTGTTGGTCAGCGATCGCTTTGTCGGAGAACGTTTCCTGACGCGTCACCGCTCGATTTACGGCGTGTTGTCGGATGAGTTGGCCGATGGCGTACACGCCCTGGCGTTGCATACTTATACCCTGAAAGAGTGGGAAGGGCTGCAGGATACCGTGCCTGCTTCCCCACCCTGTCGCGGGGCCGGTACCTTGGCCTGACGGCTAAATTTGCGGTATCAGTGGAACTTTGACCACGATTTAGGGTATTACTACTGACGAATTTTGGAACGGCCTGCGGGCCGTTTCTGTTTTTGACGACGACATAGCCGATGCGCAATGCAGCTAAGGCCAGGTCGGCTTCGGCGGTCTTTTGGCGATCAAATCGGCAAAAGTGTGAGTTTTAGCGCGCCGCTGCCGCCTTGCTTTCCTCGACTCGCTCCGCTTGCGCCGCTATAATGTCGCGTCTTATTTTTCCGGAATGGTTTCGGGACGCTTCAGTCATCAGGGAATTCGGTTCTGTAATGTAGCCGTCCTGGTTCTTGGAACGGAGTTGACCGAGCACTGTGATTTTTTTGAGGTAACAAGATGCAAGTTTCTGTAGAAACCACTCAAGGCCTTGGGCGCCGTCTCTCTATTACTGTACCCGCTGATACTATTAATCAGGCTGTTAAAAAAGAGCTGATCAACGCAGCGAAAAGCGTTCGTATCGATGGCTTCCGTAAAGGCAAAGTGCCGATGAACATCGTTGAGCAGCGTTACGGCGCCTCCGTTCGTCAGGACGTGCTGGGCGACGCGATGCAGCGCAGCTTTGTTGACGCGATCATCAAAGAAAAGATCAACCCGGCCGGCGCACCAAACTACGTGCCGGGCGAGTATAAAGAAGGTGAAGACTTCACTTTCGCGGTTGAATTCGAAGTGTATCCGGAAGTTGAGCTGAAAGGCCTGGATGCCATCGAAGTCGAGAAGCCAGTGGTTGAAGTTAACGACGCTGACGTTGATACCATGCTGGACACCCTGCGTAAGCAGCAGGCGACCTGGAAAGACAGCGATCGCGCAGCGCAGGCTGAAGACCGTGTGACTCTGGACTTTACCGGTTCTATCGACGGCGAAGTGTTCGAAGGCGGCAAAGCCTCTGACTTCGTACTGGCCATGGGCCAGGGCCGCATGATCCCAGGCTTCGAAGAAGGTCTGGTTGGTCATAAAGCCGGTGAAGAATTCGTCATCGACGTTAACTTCCCGGACGATTACCACGCTGAAAACCTGAAGGGCAAAGCGGCTAAATTCGCTATCGTTCTGAAGAAAGTGGAAGAGCGTGAGCTGCCAGAGCTGACCGAAGAATTCATCAAGCGTTTCGGCGTGGCTGATGGTTCTATCGAAGGCCTGCGTGCCGAAGTGCGTAAAAACATGGAGCGCGAGCTGAAAGGCGCAGTGCGTAACCGTATCAAGACTCAGGCAATCGACGGTCTGGTCAGCGCTAACGACATCGACGTGCCTGCTGCACTGATCGACGGCGAAGTTGACGTTCTGCGCCGCCAGGCTGCACAACGTTTCGGCGGCAACGAGAAGCAAGCGCTGGAACTGCCACGTGAACTGTTCGAAGAGCAGGCAAAACGTCGCGTTGTTGTTGGCCTGCTGCTGGGCGAAGTGATCAGCACTCACGATCTGAAAGCTGATGAAGATCGCGTCAAGACCCTGATCGAAGAAATGGCCTCCGCTTACGAAGATCCAAGTGAAGTTGTTGAGTTCTACAGCAAAAACAAAGAGCTGATGAACAATATGCGCAACGTTGCTCTGGAAGAACAAGCGGTTGAAGCCCTGCTGGCGAAAGCGAAAGTGACTGAGAAAGCCACTACCTTCAGCGAGCTGATGAACCAGACTCAACAGGCGTAATGTCTGGACGCAGAGGCGCAACCCGTTGCGCCGTCAGGGTCGGCATGCCGGCCCTTGCGTAATAAAAAGCCCGTAACCTTCGGTTGCGGGCTTTTCTTTTTGCCACGTTGCTGATTAATCTCAGGTTAAGCGCGCCAATATGCACTATATTTACCCTGTTGCGCGTGGGGCAGTCTGGCATGATGGCCATCACTGTCGTTTTGGCGCACAGGCCGGCCGGTAAAAATATTGCGCCGGGCTTGAAATTCCGTCAGTGGCCCCAATCTGTAAAATGTATATATATGTGCTGTTTGCCAGAGTGCGCGGGATGATTATAACCGTCGGGTACGTGTGGCGCGGTCGAATGCTTGAGCATAGTCATCATGACCGTTCTCAAGTAGAATCGGTGTAATAGGGTGTAACCCTGGCCGCCAAGGCAATTTCTATTAGGAGACGGTAATGTCATACAGTGGCGAACGAGATCAATTTGCACCTAACATGGCCCTGGTGCCGATGGTGGTAGAGCAGACTTCACGCGGGGAGCGTTCTTACGACATCTACTCCCGCCTGCTGAAAGAGCGCATTATTTTCCTGACCGGCCAGGTAGAAGACCACATGGCCAACCTGATTGTGGCGCAGATGCTGTTCCTGGAAGCGGAAAGCCCGGAAAAAGACATTTTCCTCTACATCAACTCTCCGGGTGGCGTGATCACCGCAGGCATGTCAATCTATGACACCATGAAGTTCATCAAGCCGGACGTCAGCACCATTTGTATGGGCCAGGCGTGCTCGATGGGCTCTTTCCTGCTGACTGCCGGTGCCAAGGGCAAACGTTTCTGCCTGCCAAACTCGCGCGTGATGATTCACCAACCGCTGGGCGGTTATCAGGGCCAGGCGACGGACATCGAAATCCATGCGCGTGAAATCCTGAAGGTGAAGGCGCGCATGAACGAGTTGATGGCGGAACATACCGGCCAGACGCTGGAGCAGATCGAACGCGATACCGAGCGCGATCGCTTTATGACCGCGGAAGAAGCAGTAGAATACGGTCTTGTTGACGGTATTCTGACGCACCGCAGCTAGAACTACGCGGCTGGCGAGGTATATGTGCGAGCCGATAGACTATAGTAATCAGAGTGGGCGCGGCTCGCTCTGGTGAGCATTATCGGCGTTCCCGGTATGAGTTTTGGGCGCACTGCCGCCGTGATTTTCCTGCGGGACAAAGACTAAAGAAGAGGTTTACTGATGACAGATAAGCGCAAAGACGGTTCAGGAAAGCTGCTGTATTGCTCTTTCTGCGGCAAAAGCCAGCATGAAGTGCGTAAGCTGATTGCCGGCCCGTCAGTGTATATCTGCGATGAATGTGTTGACCTGTGTAACGACATTATTCGCGAAGAGATTAAAGAAGTTTCCCCGCATCGTGAGCGTAGCGCGCTGCCGACGCCGCATGAAATCCGTCACCACCTGGATGACTATGTCATCGGTCAGGAGCAGGCGAAGAAAGTGCTGGCGGTAGCGGTGTACAACCACTACAAACGCCTGCGCAATGGCGACAGCAGCAACGGCATCGAGTTGGGGAAAAGCAACATTCTGCTGATTGGCCCGACCGGTAGCGGTAAAACCTTGTTGGCGGAAACGCTGGCGCGTTTCCTGGATGTGCCTTTCACCATGGCCGATGCCACCACGCTGACCGAAGCCGGTTATGTGGGCGAGGACGTGGAGAATATTATCCAGAAACTGTTGCAGAAGTGTGACTACGACGTGCAAAAAGCGCAGCGCGGCATCGTCTACATCGATGAAATCGATAAGATTTCCCGTAAGTCAGACAACCCGTCGATTACCCGTGACGTGTCGGGCGAGGGCGTGCAGCAGGCGCTGTTGAAACTGATCGAAGGCACCATTGCCGCCGTTCCGCCGCAAGGGGGCCGCAAGCATCCGCAGCAGGAATTCTTGCAGGTCGATACCTCGAAAATCCTGTTTATCTGTGGCGGCGCCTTTGCCGGTCTGGATAAAGTGATCGGTCAGCGCGTCAATACCGGTTCCGGTATCGGCTTCGGTGCGACCGTGAAGGGCGAGTCCGAGAAAGCGACCGAAGGTGAGCTGCTGCTGCAGGCCGAGCCGGAAGATCTGATCAAGTTTGGTCTAATCCCTGAGTTCATCGGTCGTCTGCCAGTGGTCGCGACGCTGAGCGAACTGAGCGAAGATGCATTGATTCAGATCCTGAAAGAGCCGAAAAATGCTCTGACCAAACAGTATCAGGCATTGTTCAATCTGGAAGGCGTGGAGCTGGAGTTCCGCGATGAAGCGCTGAACGCTATCGCCAAGAAGGCCATGGCGCGCAAAACAGGCGCGCGCGGCCTGCGTTCTATCGTCGAAGGCGCGTTGCTGGACACCATGTACGATCTGCCGTCAATGGACAGCGTCGACAAAGTGGTGATCGACGAATCGGTCATCGCCGGCCAGTCCAAACCTCTGTTGATTTACGGCAAACCCGAAGCGCAGGCTTCAGGCGAATAATTAGCCAATCAAACCAGAAAGTTAATATCAAAATGGGGGATTTTATCCCCCATTTCTTTTTCCTGCGTTCTGGCCGTTGAATGTCAGAGATTCATCCCCATATACTCATTAACCAGATTTTATGAAACGTTTGATGCTTGCGTCTCATGAGATTCCCCTCAACCTGGCGGAAACTAAACTAAGAGAGAGCTCTATGAACCCTGAGCGTTCCGAACGCATTGAAATCCCCGTCTTGCCTTTGCGCGACGTGGTGGTTTATCCGCACATGGTGATCCCGTTATTTGTTGGCCGGGAAAAATCAATTCGGTGCCTCGAAGCAGCAATGGATCATGATAAAAAGATCATGCTGGTGGCACAGAAAGAGGCCTCAACGGATGAACCTGGCATTAACGACTTGTTCTCTGTCGGCACAGTCGCGTCTATCTTGCAGATGTTGAAACTGCCAGACGGCACGGTAAAAGTGCTGGTGGAAGGCCTGCAGCGGGCACGTATTACTACGCTTTCCGATAGCGGAGAGCATTTTGCCGCCCAGGCAGAATACCTTGAATCGCCGGCGATCGACGAGCGCGAACAAGAAGTCCTGGTGCGCACGGCAATCAATCAGTTTGAAGGCTACATCAAACTGAACAAGAAAATTCCACCGGAGGTGCTGACGTCATTGAACAGCATCGACGATGCTGCACGCCTGGCGGATACCATCGCTGCGCACATGCCTCTGAAACTCAGCGACAAGCAGTCGGTACTCGAGATGTTCGACATCACCGAGCGTCTGGAATACCTGATGGCGATGATGGAATCGGAAATCGACCTGCTGCAGGTCGAGAAGCGTATCCGTAACCGCGTCAAGAAACAGATGGAAAAAAGCCAGCGCGAGTACTATCTGAATGAGCAAATGAAAGCGATTCAGAAAGAACTGGGCGAAATGGACGACGCGCCGGACGAGCATGAAGCGCTGAAGCGCAAGATCGAAGCGGCGAAAATGCCGAAAGACGCGCGTGAAAAAACCGAAGCGGAACTGCAAAAGCTGAAAATGATGTCACCGATGTCTGCGGAAGCGACGGTGGTGCGCGGTTACATCGATTGGATGCTGCAGGTGCCCTGGAATGCGCGCAGCAAGGTGAAAAAAGATCTGAACAAAGCGCAGGAAGTGCTCGATATCGATCACTACGGCTTGGAGCGCGTCAAAGATCGCATCCTTGAGTATCTCGCAGTACAGAGCCGCGTAAGCAAAATCAAAGGGCCTATCCTGTGTCTGGTAGGGCCTCCTGGCGTGGGTAAAACCTCGCTTGGGCAGTCGATCGCCAAAGCGACCGGTCGCCAGTATGTGCGTATGGCGTTGGGCGGCGTGCGCGATGAAGCGGAAATCCGCGGTCACCGCCGTACCTATATCGGTTCTATGCCGGGCAAGCTGATCCAGAAAATGGCCAAGGTCGGGGTGAAAAACCCGCTGTTCCTGCTGGACGAGATCGACAAGATGTCTTCCGACATGCGCGGCGATCCGGCCTCTGCACTGCTTGAAGTGCTGGATCCGGAACAGAACGTGGCGTTTAACGATCACTACCTGGAAGTGGATTACGATCTGTCCGACGTGATGTTCGTCGCCACCTCCAACTCGATGAACATTCCTGCGCCGTTGCTGGACCGTATGGAAGTGATTCGTTTGTCCGGTTATACCGAGGACGAGAAACTCAACATCGCCAAGCAGCATTTGTTGCCGAAGCAACTTGAGCGTAACGCCCTGAAGAAAGGTGAGCTGACGGTAGACGATAGCGCCATCATCGGCATTATCCGCTACTACACCCGCGAAGCCGGGGTGCGTAGCCTGGAGCGTGAAATCTCCAAGCTGTGCCGTAAAGCGGTGAAAGCGCTGCTGATGGACAAGAAGATCAAACATATCGAGATCAACGGCGACAACCTGAAAGACTATTTGGGCGTGCAGCGCGTTGACTATGGTCGTGCGGACACCGAAAACCGCGTAGGCCAGGTTACCGGTCTGGCGTGGACGGAAGTGGGCGGTGACCTGCTGACCATAGAAACCGCCTGCGTGCCGGGCAAAGGCAAGCTGACCTACACCGGTTCTCTGGGCGAAGTGATGCAGGAATCGATTCAGGCGGCGCTGACTGTGGTGCGCGCGCGCGCGGACAAACTGGGCATCAACGCTGATTTTTACGAGAAGCGTGACATCCACGTGCACGTGCCGGAAGGCGCGACGCCGAAAGATGGCCCAAGCGCCGGTATCGCAATGTGCACCGCGTTGGTTTCCTGCCTGACGGGTAACCCGGTTCGCGCCGACGTGGCGATGACCGGTGAGATCACGCTGCGCGGCCAGGTGTTGCCTATTGGCGGTTTGAAAGAAAAACTGCTGGCGGCGCATCGCGGCGGTATCAAAACCGTGCTGATCCCGTATGAGAACAAGCGCGATCTGGAAGAGATCCCAGATAATGTCATCGCCGATCTGGATATTCACCCGGTGCAGCGAATTGATGAAGTTTTGAACCTTGCGTTGCAAAACCCGGCCTTCGGCGCACTGCCGGTAGCGGCAAAATAGTGACGAATAGCAAAAACCATTGATAAAACTTATGCTGGCAAGTCATTTCGGACTTGCCAGTCTTTTTTTGTACCGCTAAGTTAGAAAGCTGTCGGCCCGCGTTTTGCCACGCTTTCGGTGGCTTGCCAAGGCTCGATGGGATTGATATAACAGCTGCGCTGTCGCCACCGTAGGGATTTTTCGGTGCGACGATTGAATTCTAGAGGGGATGATAGAGTGAATAAGTCACAACTGATCGACAAAATTGCCGCAGGTGCTGATATTTCCAAAGCGGCAGCTGGACGTGCTTTAGATGCAGTAATTGCGTCTGTTACCGAATCCTTGAAGGAAGGGGATGACGTGGCCCTGGTTGGTTTCGGTTCTTTTACAGTGCGTGAGCGTTCGGCCCGTACTGGCCGTAACCCGCAAACAGGTAAAGAGATCAAAATCGCGGCAGCCAAAGTTCCGGCCTTCCGTGCAGGGAAAGCGCTGAAAGACGCAGTAAACTGATCGTTTGCGTCTAACCGGTTAGCGTTACAGGGTTTTGTAATAAACAATCACCTGACGCAACGGTGCTGGTAAGGTAAGATATAAGGCGCATCAGATTGATGCGCTTTTTTTATTTTTGTCGCAGGGAACGCGCCTGCGCAAGGGTGTTTTTAATCCACATCACAGCGGAGTGTTGTCACACTATGATGGACAATTTACGCGCGGCAGCTAATCACGTCGTGCTCAAAATCATCCTGGGCCTGATCATTTTGTCATTTCTTTTGACAGGGGTAGTCAGCTATCAGGGGAGTGCCGGTGATTATGCAGCTAAGGTCAATGGCCAGGTGATCGAGCGTGCTCAGCTGGAACAGGCTTTCCAAAGCGAACGCAGCCGCATGCAGCAACAGTTGGGTGACCAGTTCTCGGCACTGGCGGGCAACGAAGGCTATATGCAGCAGATGCGCCATCAGGCACTGTCACAGTTGATCGACAACATGCTGCTGGACCAATACGCCAAAAAATTAGGCCTGAGCGTCAGCGACGAGCAGGTAAAAGACGCCATCCGCAAGGCGCCTTATTTCCAGACTAACGGCCAGTTCGATAACGCCAAATATCTCGATTTGATCAGCCGCATGGGATACACCGCCGACAACTTCGCACAGTCAATGCGCCAACAGCTGGTTAATCAGCAGGTGATCCAGGCCTTCGGCCAATCAGGCTTCGTGTTGCCATCCGAATCTCAGAGCATGGCTGCTCTGGTGCTGCAGGAGCGCAACGTGCGCCTGGCGACTCTGGATCTGAAAGCGTTGCAGGCTAAACAGACCGTAACCGACGACGAACTGAAAGACTATTACAGCCAAAACAAGAACAGCTTCATTGCGCCGGAACAGGTCAAAGTGAGCTACATCCCGATGGACGCCGCCTCGATGCAAGACAAGGTGACGGTGGCAGATGCGGATATCAGCGCTTACTACGATCAGCACAAAAGCAGCTATGGCCAGCCTGAGCGCAAAAATTACAGCGTGATCCAGTTGAAAACCGAGGCTGAAGCCAATGCGGTGTTGGATGCGCTGAAAAAAGGCGGCGATTTCGCCACGCTGGCGAAAGAAAAATCCACTGACATCATCTCACGCCGCACCGGCGGTGAGCTGGGTTGGCTGGAGCCGGAAACGACCGCGGATGAGCTAAAGCAGGCTAACCTGACCGAAAAAGGCCAGCTTTCCGGCGTAGTGAAATCCTCCGTCGGTTATCTGGTGGTGCGTCTGAACGATATCGAACCTGAGAAAGTGAAGCCGTTGAGCGAAGTGCGCGACGACATCGCCAAGCAGGTCAAGCAGGAGAAAGCGGTAGACGCTTATTACGCGCTGCAGCAGAAGGTGAGCGAAGCCGCTACCAGCGATAACGAATCTCTGGCGTCAGCCGAAGTGGCCGCCGGCGTGAAAGCGGCACAAACCGAATGGTTCACCCGCGACAACGTTCCGGCGGCGCTGAACTTTAAACCTGTCATCCAGTCGATTTTCGACGGTTCACTGATTGGCGAGGGTGGCTCACCGGGCAGCAACTCCGACGTGATCACCGTTGATGGCGACCGCGCCTTCGTGATCCGCGTCTCTGGCCACAAACCGGAAGGCATTGAGCCGTTCGACCAGGTCAAAGACCGCGTCGCCGAGCTGGTTAAGCGCAACAAGGCTGAACAGGAAGCGAAACTGCAGGGCGAGAAGCTGCTGGTTGAGCTGAAACAAGGCAAGGGTGACGACGCGATGAAAGCGGCTGGCCTGAGCTTTGGCAGCGTGCAGAAGATGGCGCGTGCGCCGGAAGACAGCCAACTGGTGCAGAGCGTGTTTGCGCTGCCGCATCCGCAGGAAGGCAAACCGGTTTACGGCATGTCGCAAGATCGCCAGGACAACGTGGTGCTGATTGCGCTTGATGCCGTTAACCCAGGCACCTTGCCGGCCGAAGAAATGAAAACCTTTGTCGGCAAGATGGAAGAAGGGGCGACCGGCGTGTCCTTCGACTCTCTGCTGGCCAGCCTGCGTAAAGAAGCCAAGATCAAGATGGGAGCCGCTGAGCAGCAGCAGCCTCAGTAAGCACCGCATTTTTGTGCAACGCTATGCAATAACCAAAGGCCGCTTTCGCGGCCTTTTCCATATCTGAAATCCGCCAATTGCCGATCGTCACCCGCTGCGGCAAGGTAGCCATGCTGTTAAACACAAGGAGGATACAGCATGCAACTTACAGAAATAAAAGCGGTTAATGGTTATGGTTTCAGCGTCAAAGCGCTGTTGGTGGCGGCCCTGATTTGCCTGACGGGGCCGTCGATGGCCGCGGTGGAAAAAGCGGGGGTTGCTCCGCCGGTATTATCTGCGCCGGCGGTTAAGGCGGGGCAGGGAAGTGAGGTGGTGCTCACCGCCGATGACGAAGCCTCAGTCAGTATCAATCAGGCCGATGCCGAGCAACTGGCCAGCGTGTTGAAGGGCGTAGGGCTTAAGAAAGCGGAGAGCATTGTGCGCTACCGCGAGCAGAATGGTCCGTTTACGCAGATAGAACAACTTCAGGAAGTGCCGGGCATCGGGCCTGCATTGTTTGAAAGGAATCGCGCACGGCTCAAAATGTGATGTTGTTCACGGCTGCGTGGCAAAGTGCCATTGCAGCCTTTTTCCTCTGCTACATTTTACAGGTCTTACCAGTTTGGCATATTGACCAAACGGGTGCGGGGGCAGTATGCCGCCCCCGCTTTATTCTGTAATCACCAGGCTGGAGCTGCGTTTCCCTATGCATCATACCTTTATCAAAGTCCGTGGTTATCATCTTGATGTTTATCAACATGTGAATAATGCCCGCTATCTGGAGTTTCTGGAGGAGGCGCGCTGGGATTGGCTGGAGAATCATGAAGGCTTCCGTTGGATGACGGAAAACAACATCGCCTTTATCGTGGTGAATATCAATATCAATTACCGCACTCCGGCGGTGCTGGGGGACAAGCTGCGTATCGACAGCCAGATGGTGCAGCTTAACGGCAAAAGCGGTGTGCTGAGCCAGAAGGTGACGCAGGATGCAACGGGCACGCTGGTTGCGGATGCGCTACTGACCTTCGTCTGTGTCGATCTGAAAACCCAACGGGCGTTGCCGATTGAGGGGCAACTGCGCGAACACCTGCAGGTGCTCACACAGCCGGAGAATCAGTAAAGCAATGAGCGGCAATCTTTTCTTTGCCGCCGTTATCTCCGCCATACTTCAAGCGGCATCCTTGTTGGTTGCGCGCTTACCCGAATCACTTACTTGAGTAAGCCCATCGGGATGCGTTTGCTTACCGCTTCGATGCCACTCGAATTATTTAAGGTATGTACACTCAGGCCAGGCCGGTTTTCTGTTTCAGGCTCGCCATTACTTCGGCTTTGTTGATTTGATATTGCTTCAGGCCGTTGGCGCGCAGATGGCAGGCCGCGCATTCACCGCAGCCATCGCCCTGGATGCCGTTGTAGCAGGTCAGGGTATCCTGGCGCACCCGTTCCAACTGTTGGTAGTAATCCGCCAGCGCCCAGGTTTCTGCCTTGTTCAGCCACATCAGCGGCGTTTCGAAGCGAATATCGCGGGCGATGCCGAGTACCACGGCATGATTCAGCGCTTTGACAAATTCGTCGCGGCAATCCGGGTAACCGGAAAAGTCGGTTTCACAAACGCCGGTGATCACGGCTTCGGCTTCCACCTGGTAGGCATAGATAGCGGCCAGCGTCAGGAACAGGATATTACGGCCCGGTACGAAAGTGCTTGGCAGCCCGCCTTTTTGCTCGCTGTCATAAACAGGCACCGGAATGTTGTCACGCGTCAGGCTGCTGATAGCCAGCTCGTTGAGCAGGCCCACGTCCAGTACCTTATGCGCTTTGGCGCCAAGCGCCACCGACAGCGCCTGAGCGACTTCGATTTCGGCGCGGTGACGCTGGCCGTAATCGAACGTGATGCAATGCACTTCATCGTACTGCTGCAATGCCTGAATCAAGCAGGTCGTGGAGTCTTGTCCACCGCTGAAAACGACAACCGCGCGTTTCATAAAATCACCTTATTTTATGGCTGAAGCCAGACCCGATACATGCCCGGGCGGCCGAATAAAAAATGCGTGCGGCAACTAGGGTAGCAGAAATAGCCGCTGCCGTAGCGGTTGTACATGCTCATCGTTAAGAAGGTGGCTGCTGATCCTCCACCGGCGGCGGTAGCCAGGCCTGGCAGAAATCAAACCAGCCGTAGGCGGTCAGGGTGACGCCATGAATGCGCGGCGGCGCGCTGATTTGATACTGATAGTGAAACAAAGGGGTGATGATTGCCGCGGCCATCAACTGCTGATAGTAGGTTTTCAATTGCTCAAAACGCGGTTGCTGCGCGGGAAGTTGCTGGATCCGTTGTAACCTTTGTTGCTGATCTTGCCAGCGTGAGGCAGGTAAAATGCCACGCCACAGCGTATCTTGCCGCAACCAGCTTTCCAGCGTGGCCTCTGGCGATTCGCCAATCAGGTTATCCGCCAGCAGGAGATCGGCCTGCTCGATTTGCTCCGCGCTTTGCCAGCGTTTGCCCGCGTAGTAACGCACCTCCAACTCACAGCCATGGCGCGCCAATAACTGCTGCAGCGCCACCGTGACCGTCTCCAGCTCAACCGGCGGCCGGTACAGCAGCGTCAGCCTGGCGGGCAGGGCAATATCCTGGTTGGCCTGATGCTGCGGGATTGCCCAGCCGGGCAGCATCTCGTGGCTGGGGGTGATGACGCTGTTGGGTACCGGCAGGTTGGCCAGCAGGCCGGATTGCTGGATTAGCATCAGCAGCTTTTGCCCCTGCGCTTCGCTGAGCACGCCATGCTTCAGATTCACCGCCAGATAGCACCAACCCAGGCTCATGCTGCGTTGTACCGGCCGGGCCAGCTCTTCCTGTGGGCCGAGGGTAATACGCACCGGGTGTTGGCAACTGGTGTAAGCCCTGTCGGCATGCAGTTCCGGGGCGATCCAATACTCAATACTTTCCAGATAAGGATGCTGCAAATGGTAAAATGGATGCTGTTCCAGGCGCACCAGATGAGGGGCATTTAACGTCAGCTTAAAGGGGCCGGCGCCAATGCCCGGTGAATCCGGGTGCGTCAAAAGACAAGGCAACTCTGCCAGCCGGTGTGCCAGCCAGTAGTCCGGGCGCTGCAGATCAAACTGAATGCACAGCGCATGCGGCAGGCTGATGGCGGCAACGCTGGACAGGCTTGGCTGGCTGCGTGGGTGCTGGAGCAATTTTCCCAGCGTTTGCAGCAGTTGCTGCCCGGTCAGAGGCTCGCCGTTATGCCAACGCAACTGGCTGCGCAGGAAAAACTGCCAGCGCAGGCCATCCTCGCTGATTTGCCAGTGATGGGCCAGATCCGGCTGAGGCTCAGGGTTGCCGGTCATAAAGCGCGTCAATCCGGCGTGCAGCGTGGCGACCAGATGTTGCTCTGCACGCCCGGTGAGGGTCAGCGGATCCAGGGGTTCCAGCGTGCGGTAGTAGGGGATACGCAGCGTCGGGCTGCCCGCCTGCCATTGGCCGCCGAGGTGCGGGCTGAGCAATTCTTGCAGATGCTGCGGGTCCAGTTGCGCCATTTCCAGCGCGCCCCGATGATCGCCATTATGCAACAGCCGTTGCAGATGAGCGGCGCGCAGTTCATCCGGGGTTTTCAGGCAGTGAAGGCGTGCGCGCTTGCCGCGTCCGGCCTGTGAATGCCAGCTCAACCAGCCCTGATCCTGCAACTGCTGCACCAGCGTGCGGGCATGGCGTTCGCTGCAATAGAACAGCGCCGCCAGCTCGCCGATGGTAATCGCCACCGGCGCGCCGCCGAGTTGCTGGTACAGACGTTGATATTGGCTGAGGCGGTGGGTCAGGCGCATGATAGAAATCCGGAACAGTTTTGCGGAATTGTTCACTATTACTTCCGCAAATACCATCCCATACTGCAGTGATTGTAATCGGGTTCACATTCACGAGGTCTTTATGTATCGTCTGGCGGCTTTTGATATGGATGGCACTTTGCTGACGCCGGATCACCGGGTCGGTTCGGAAACCCTGGCGGTACTGAAGCAACTGGTTGAACGGGACATGATCGTGACCTTCGCCACCGGGCGGCACTACCTTGATGCGCAGCCGATCATGGCGCAACTCGGCTTGCAGGGCTACCTGATTACCGGCAACGGCACCCGGGTTTATGACAATCAGGGGCGGCAATTGCACGCTACCGATTTGCCTGCCGATATTGCCGAAGAGGTGCTGCATACCCACTGGCGCACCGAGGCCAGCATACACGTTTTTCGTGACGAAGGCTGGATGACGGAATTTGCGGTGCCGGACGAGATGCTGTGGGCGCATCACCTGAGCGGTTTTCGTTTCCAACTGGCGGAGCTGCGCAGATTGCCGGCATTCGGCAACAGCAAAGTGTGTTTTATCGCACCGCATGAGGAGTTACTGGAGTTGCAGTTGCAACTCCAGGCGCATCTGGGCGGAACGGCCGATCTCTGTTTTTCCGCCTACGAGTGCCTGGAAGTGCTGCCGCTCGGCTGCAACAAGGGCACGGCGTTAGATACGCTGAGCCGCCACCTGGGGATAACGATGGCGGAGTGCATGGCGTTTGGCGATGCGATGAACGACAAGGAGATGCTGGCGACGGTGGGGCACGGCGTGGTGATGGGCAATGCCTTGCCGCAGTTGAAGTCGTCGTTGCCCCAGCTACAGGTTATCGGCCACTGCGAACGGCAGGCGGTGGCTCACTATTTGCAACATTGGCTGCGTTCACCTTACCTCACCTATTCCCCCGAATTATGAGGTTTTTACTTTTACAGCCGGCCGGGTATGACTTACCCGGCTTTTTTTATCCCCTGCATCTTTCAAGCCGCAACGTTGTTGGCTGCAACTCGCAATCCATGGGGGATTGTTGCTGATTACAAATCTTCCAGTTGCGCCAGCCAGGGCGTCAGGTCACCGATATTGTCGCTTACCCACTCGGGGTTGTAATAGGTATCCAGATAGCGTTCGCCGCTGTCGCACAGCAGGGTGACGATCGATCCCTGTTCAGCCTTTTCCCGCATCTGTTTCGCCAATTGCAGCGCGCCCCACACGTTGGTGCCGGTGGAGGCGCCCACTTTGCGCCCCAGAACCTTTTCCAGCCAGTGGATAGTGGCGACGCTGGCGGCATCCGGTACGCGCAGCATACCGTCGACCACCGACGGAATAAACGAAGGCTCGGCGCGTGGGCGGCCAATGCCTTCTATCCTGCTGCCGCAACTGCCGATAATGGTGCGATCGCTCTGGTGGAAACAATCGTAGAACACCGAGTTTTCCGGATCGACCACCGTCAGGCGCGTGTCGTGCCCTTGATAGCGAATATAGCGCCCCAGGGTTGCAGAGGTGCCGCCGGTACCGGCGCTCATCACAATATGTTTGGGAACCGGGAAGGGCTCGCGCGCCATCTGGCGGAAGATACTGTCGGCGATGTTGTTGTTCCCGCGCCAGTCGGTTGCACGCTCGGCGTAGGTGAACTGATCCATATAGTGGCCGTTCAGCTCTTTCGCCAACTGTTCGGAGACGGCGTAAATTTGCGCCGCATGGTCGACAAAGTGGCAGCGGCCGCCGTAGAAGGCGATTTGCTCAACCTTGCGGCGCGCGGTACACGACGGCATCACGGCGATAAACGGCAAACCAATCAGCCGGGCGAAGTAGGCTTCGGACACTGCGGTACTGCCGGAAGAGGCTTCGATAATCGTGGTGTTTTCGGTGATCCAGCCGTTGCACAAACCGTACAGGAACAGCGAGCGGGCCAACCGGTGCTTCAGGCTGCCGGTCGGGTGAGTGCTTTCATCTTTCAGGTACAGGCAGATACCGGGAAATTCAGGCAGGTTCAGGCGGATCAGGTGCGTGTCGGCGGAGCGTTGGAAATCTGCTTCTATTTCGCCGATCGCATATTTTACCCAAGAATTTGTCATCGTCTGGCCTCAGAATAGGGGGCTTGTTTACCGCGTAGCATAGCCTGTCGCAGGGAAAAAAGGATTGCCATTTTCCCTGTTTAATCGCCTAATGGGAGAAAAATTTTCTCCTGGTTGGCGATATGTTAGATAAAACAGACCGTAAATTACTGTGCATGCTGCAACAGGACTGCACGCAGTCGCTGCAGGCGCTGGCCGACGCGGTCAATCTCACGTCGACGCCCTGCTGGAAAAGGCTGAAGCGGCTGGAAGATGAAGGCTATATCCGTGGGCGCGTCGCGCTGCTGGATAATGAAAAGCTGGGCCTGGGGCTAACGGCGTTTGTGCTGATCAAAACCCAGCAGCACAGCAGCGAGTGGTATCAGAAGTTCGTGCAACTGACCCAACAGATGCCAGAGGTGCTGGCGTTCTATCGCATGGCGGGCGAGTACGATTACCTGATGCAGGTGGAAGTGGCGGACATGAAGAGTTACGACAGCTTTTACAAGCGCCTGGTGAACGGCGTGCCGGGGCTGATTGACGTCACCTCCAGCTTCGCAATGGAAAAAATCAAATACACCACCGCACTGCCGGTTCCCGAGTGAAATGTTCACCGAACTGGCAAAGTAACGGTGGTATTCTACTCTGCTGAGTCAGAGCGAGAGTAAAATCGACTACATTATCCTGGAATAAAACTGCGTGAGATTATTTGCTCAAATCGGCTGGTATTTCCGCCGCGAGTGGCGCCGCTACCTGGGGGCGGTGGTGCTGCTGATCGTCATCGCCATACTGCAATTGTTGCCGCCCAAGCTGGTGGGCATCATTGTCGACGGCGTCACCGAACAACAGATGTCCGCCGGCGTGTTGATGGCCTGGCTGGGGTTGATGCTCGGTACTGCCGTGATTGTTTACCTGCTGCGCTACGTGTGGCGGGTGCTGCTGTTTGGTGCTTCTTATCAACTCGCCGTTGAACTGCGCGAGAACTTCTATCGCCAGCTCAGCCGGCAGAATCCGGCCTTTTATCTGCGTCACCGCACCGGTGATCTGATGGCACGCGCCACCAATGACGTGGATCGGGTGGTTTTCGCCGCCGGTGAAGGGGTGCTGACGCTGGTGGATTCACTGGTGATGGGGTTGGCGGTGCTGGTGGTGATGAGCACCCAAATCAGCTGGCAACTGACCCTGCTGTCGCTGATCCCGATGCCGATCATGGCGATTGTGATTAAGTACTACGGCGACCAGTTGCATCAGCGCTTTAAATCGGCGCAGGCAGCGTTCTCCAGTCTGAACGATCAGGCTCAGGAAAGCATGACCAGCATCCGCATGATCAAGGCATTCGGCCTGGAAGATCATCAGTCCAATCAGTTTGCGGAAGTCGCCGCCCAAACCGGCGCCAAAAACATGCATGTGGCGCGGATAGACGCCCGTTTTGATCCGACTATTTATATCGCCATCGGCGCTTCCAATCTGCTGGCGATCGGCGGCGGCAGCTGGATGGTGGTCAACGGTTCGCTGACGCTTGGCCAACTGACCAGCTTCGTGATGTACCTTGGCCTGATGATTTGGCCGATGCTGGCGCTGGCCTGGATGTTCAACATCGTGGAGCGCGGCAGCGCAGCCTATGGCCGTATTCGCAGCCTGCTGGAGGAAGCGCCGGCGGTGACGGACGGCGAGAACCCGTTGCCGGCCGGGCGAGGCAGTCTGAAGGTCGATATCCGGGCGTTCCATTACCCGGGAAATTCACACGCGGCGCTGCACGACGTGGCGCTGAAACTGGAGCCGGGGCAGATGCTCGGGCTGTGCGGGCCAACCGGTGCCGGGAAGTCGACGCTGCTGTCGTTGATCCAGCGTCAGTTTGATATTGACGATGGCCAGATTAGTTATCAGGGGATGCCGCTGACCCAGGTGAAGCTTGACGATTGGCGCTCGAGGCTGTCCGTGGTCAGCCAGACGCCGTTCCTGTTTTCGGATAGCGTTGCCAACAATATCGCGCTGGGCAAGCCGGGAGCGACGCAGGATCAGATTGAGCGCGCGGCTCGCCTGGCCAGCGTGCACGACGATATCTTGCGATTGCCGCAGGGCTATGAAACCGAAGTGGGTGAGCGTGGCGTCATGCTCTCCGGCGGGCAGAAGCAGCGTATTTCCATTGCGCGTGCTCTGCTGCTGGATGCGGAGATCCTGATCCTCGACGACGCGCTCTCGGCGGTGGATGGCCGTACTGAACACCAGATCCTGCACAATTTACGCAGTTGGGGGCAGAACCGGACGGTGATTATCAGTGCGCACCGGCTTTCGGCGTTGACCGAAGCCAGCGAGATCCTGGTGATACAGCACGGTAGCGTGGCGCAACGTGGCCAGCATGCCTCACTGGCGGATCAGCCCGGCTGGTATCGCGATATGTATCGCTATCAGCAACTGGAGGCGGCGCTGGATGAAGCTCCGCAAGTCGGCGAGGAGAGAGTAGCCAATGAATAAAATGCAAAAGCTGTGGCCGACGCTGAAACGGCTGCTGGCTTATGGCTCGCCTTACCGTAAACCGCTGGGGCTGGCAGTGTTGATGCTGTGGGTAGCTGCGGCGGCGGAAGTCGCCGGGCCAATTCTGGTCAGTTACTTTATCGATAATTACGTCGCCAGGGGCCAATTGCCGTTAATGATCGTCTGCGGGCTGGCGGCGGCTTACATTTTGCTGGAGCTGTTGGCGGCGGCGCTGCACTATTTTCAGGCGCTGTTGTTCAATCAGGCTGCGGTGGGGGTGGTTCAGCGTCTGCGCACCGACGTGATGGACGCCGCACTGCGTCAGCCGCTCAGCGCCTTCGATACGCAACCGGTCGGGCAGTTAATCTCGCGGGTGACCAACGACACCGAAGTGATTAAAGATCTGTACGTGATGGTGGTTTCCACCGTGCTGAAAAGCGCCGCGTTGATTGGTGCCATGCTGGTGGCGATGTTTAGCCTCGACTGGCGCATGGCGCTGGTGGCGATTTGCATCTTCCCGGCGGTATTTGTGGTGATGGGCATTTATCAGTATTACAGCACGCCGGTCGTACGCCGGATGCGCGGCTATCTGGCGGACATCAACGACGGTTTTAATGAAGTGATCAACGGCATGGGCGTGATCCAGCAGTTCCGTCAGCAGATCCGCTTTGGCGAGCGCATGAGCGCAGCCAGCCGT
The DNA here is from genome assembly GCF_018336935.1 of Serratia plymuthica. Classification (NCBI taxonomy): domain Bacteria; kingdom Pseudomonadati; phylum Pseudomonadota; class Gammaproteobacteria; order Enterobacterales; family Yersiniaceae; genus Serratia; species Serratia plymuthica. Next base: position 876,387 of record NZ_CP068771.1, read on the forward strand.
TCACACTATTCCGCACGCATGCAGACGCTGCGTCTGGACGGTTTTCTGCTGCGGCCGCTGCTCAGCCTGTTTTCGGCGCTGGTGCTGTGCGGCCTGCTGATGCTGTTCGGTTTCAGCGGCGAAGGGTCGATAGGCGTCGGCGTGCTGTATGCCTTTATCAATTACCTGGGGCGCCTGAATGAGCCATTGATTGAACTGACGTCGCAGCAGTCGATTCTGCAACAGGCGGTGGTGGCCGGCGAGCGCATTTTCGAGCTGATGGACCGCAGCCAGCAGAGCTACGGTGCCGACGATCGTCCGCTGGAAAGCGGGCGTATCGAGATCGACAACCTGAGCTTCGCTTACCGCGAAGATAAAAAGGTGCTGCAACATATTTCGCTGTCGGTGCCTTCGCGCGGTTTCGTGGCGCTGGTCGGCCATACCGGCAGCGGCAAGAGCACGCTGGCTAACCTGCTGATGGGCTATTACCCGGTCAACGAAGGCCAAGTGCGTCTTGATGGGCGCCCCTTGTCCGATCTGTCGCACCGTACGCTGCGCCAGGGCGTGGCGATGGTGCAACAGGATCCGGTGGTGATCGCCGAATCTGTGCTGGCCAACGTCACTCTGGGGCGCAACATCAGCGAAGAGGCGGTGTGGCAGGCGCTGGAAACGGTGCAGTTGGCTGAGCTGGTACGTGCCTTCCCGCAGGGCATCCATACCCGCCTGGGCGAGCAGGGCAACAACCTGTCGGTGGGCCAGAAACAGCTGCTGGCAATGGCCAGGGTACTGGTGCAGGCGCCGCAGATCCTGATCCTCGACGAGGCGACCGCCAACATTGACTCCGGAACCGAACAGGCGATCCAGCGCGCGCTGCGTTTGATCCGTGAACACACCACGTTGGTGGTGATCGCTCACCGCTTGTCGACCATTGTCGATGCCGACTCGATTCTGGTGTTGCACCGTGGTCAGGCAGTCGAGCAGGGCAATCATCAGCAACTGCTGGCGCAGCAGGGGCGTTACTACCAGATGTATCAACTGCAACTGGTGGGCGAGGAGCTGGCCGCCGCCACCCGCGAAGAAACGCAAATCGCATAATCCCGGGGGCCGGTCACCAAAACCGGCCCTTTCTTTTTCCCGCCACGCACCACAAACAGGCATTTATTCTTTTCAAATCCCTTTCTCTGCACTTTTTCGACGCGTCACGCACCAAAATAGTGCGCAATATTTGACCGGTTCTCTGTGTGAGAGCAGGTTGCCGGGTCAATGCCACACATCGCATCGCCGCCCCGCCGGTTAATTTGCTGAATTCACGTACAAAACCATTTGTGGCATAGCCTTTGCTTTATAAGACTCGTACCAAGGGTGAGTTTGGGCTTAATTCGTGGAGGGGCAATATGAAGCTGGTTACCGTGGTGATTAAACCATTCAAGCTGGAGGACGTGCGTGAAGCCCTATCCTCTGTAGGTATTCAGGGGCTGACCGTGACCGAAGTGAAAGGGTTTGGTCGCCAGAAGGGACATGCTGAGCTCTATCGCGGAGCGGAATACAGCGTCAACTTCTTACCTAAAGTCAAAATCGACATTGCTATCGCCGACGATCAGTTGGACGAAGTGGTTGATGTCATTAGTAAAGCGGCCTACACCGGCAAAATCGGTGACGGCAAAATTTTCGTTGCCGAATTGCAACGTGTCATTCGCATTCGCACCGGCGAAACAGACGAAGCAGCACTGTAATCACAGGCTCAGTAAAGTAATGGGGATGGATTGATAATGAAAAAACTTTTATCCATGTTGGGCCTGAGTACGGTAACCATGGTTCCTTCTTTGGCCCTGGCCGCTCCGGCGGTCGCAGACAAGGCTGACAATGCGTTCATGATGATTTGCACCGCTTTGGTGCTGTTCATGACCTTGCCGGGCGTAGCTCTGTTTTACGGTGGTTTGTTGCGTTCCAAGAACGTGCTCTCCATGTTGACTCAGGTCACGGTCACCTTCGCAATGGTGTGCGTGCTGTGGGTGCTTTATGGCTACAGCCTGGCGTTCAGCGAGGGCAATGCGTTCTTCGGCGGATTCCAGACGGCGATGCTGAAAGGCATTGGCATCGATAGCGTCACCGGCACCTTTAGCCAGATGATCCACGTGGCATTCCAGGCCTCCTTTGCCTGTATTACCGTTGCGCTGGTGGTGGGTGGTTTTGCCGAGCGTATCCGCTTCTCTGCGGTAGTGATTTTTGCGGCCATCTGGTTCACCATTTCCTACTTGCCGATTGCACACATGGTATGGGGCGGCGGTTTTCTGGCCGCTGACGGCGCGCTGGATTTTGCCGGCGGCACCGTAGTACACATCAACGCGGCAAGCGCCGGGCTGATTGGCGCCTACCTGTTGGGCAAACGTGCCGGTTTCGGCAAAGAAGCTTTCAAGCCGCATAACCTGCCGATGGTGTTTACCGGCGCTTCAATCCTGTATGTCGGCTGGTTTGGTTTCAACGCCGGTTCCGCCAGCGCGGCTAACGGCATTGCGGCACTGGCGTTCCTGAACACCGTGGTTGCTACCGCCGGTGCGATCCTCTCCTGGACCTTTGCCGAGTGGATTGTGCGCGGCAAACCTTCGCTGCTGGGAGCCTGCTCAGGCATGATCGCCGGGCTGGTCGCCATCACGCCGGCTGCGGGCACCGTGGGTATCGGCGGGGGGCTGATTATCGGCCTGGTGGGCGGCGTTGCCGGCCTGTGGGGCGTGGTCACGCTGAAGAAATGGCTGAATGTGGATGATACCTGTGACGTGTTTGGCGTACATGGCGTGTGCGGCATCGTCGGCTGTCTGCTGACCGGCGTGTTCACTTCTGCCTCATTGGGCGGTACCGGGTACGCAGAAGGCGTTACCATGGGCCATCAAGTGTTGATCCAATTGATGAGCGTGGCGATCACCCTGGTCTGGTCCGGTGTGGCTGCTTTTATCGCCTTTAAAGTGGCGGGCGCCATCGTCGGTCTGCGCGTACCGGAAGAGCAGGAACGCGAAGGTCTGGACGTCAACAGCCATGGCGAGAGTGCCTACAACCAATAAGCCTTGAAGAAGGGCAGTGCGCTAAATAACTCGAAAAATAATGATGATGCGAAAAGGGCGATGGTGACATCGCCCTTTTTTTGTTTTTAAGCTTCGCGCTGGCGAATTACGCCTTCTTGCACCGTAGTGGCGACCAGCACGCCGTCTCGGGTGTAGAACTGGCCGCGCACAAAGCCGCGTGCGCCAGAGGCGGAGGAGCTTTCCACTACGTACAGCAACCAGTCATCCATGCGGAACGGCCGGTGGAACCACATCGAATGATCGATGGTCGCCACCTGCATGCCCGGCTCAAGGAAACCGACGCCGTGCGGTTGCAGTGCCGTCGGCAGGAAGTTGAAATCTGACGCATAGCCCAGCAGATATTGATGGATACGCTGATCGTCCGGCATGGTACCGTTGGCGCGGAACCACACGTAGCGATGCGGTTCTTCCACCGTGCCTTTCAGCGGGTTATGGAACTTGACCGGGCGCATCTCAATCGGCTTCTGGCCGATAAACTTTTCACGAACCTTCTCCGGCAACATATGCGCCAGCTTCTGGGCAATGTCGGATTCGGACATCAAGCCTTCTGGCGGCGGTACGTCCGGCATGGTGTTCTGGTGCTCAAACCCCGCTTCCGGGCTTTGGAAAGAGGCGGTCATGTAGAAGATCGGTTTGCCGTGCTGAATGGCGCTGACGCGACGGGCACTGAAGCTATTGCCATCTCGCAGGATTTCTACGTCATAAATAATCGGCTTGCTGCTGTCGCCTGGGCGCAAGAAGTAGCTGTGGAACGAGTGCACGCTGCGCTCTGCCGGCACCGTTTGTTTGGCGGCATACAGCGCCTGGCCGACCACCTGACCGCCGAATACCTGACGCAGACCCAGATCTTCACTTTGTCCGCGGAATAACCCTTCTTCGATTTTCTCCAGATCCAGCAGATCGAGGAGGTTTTGCAGTGCCTGGCTCATAAAGTTACTACCCTTTTAATAATCATTTTGCGCAGTGTGCGGAATATCACGGCAAGACGTCAATATGTTGCGTTAAAGCACAGGGAAAATTGCCTGAATACTGAGCGTTATTAGAAGGCTAAGTGGTTAACAGGCAGTGCTAAATGGATTTTTCAGTATTTTGTGCTAAGTTTAATGAGTGAGGTGGTTAAAGCCACCAAGGCATTGATAATAAAAAAGGAGACCGATCCATGAAACTCTGGCAAATCGTAGGTGGAGCAGCAGTATTGACGATCACCCTGGCGGGTTGTGCTCAAAAGAGCGCAAAAATGCCTGTACCGGCAGCGGGAAACCCAGCGATTGCGCAAACGCAGATTCAGGGCCCGGCGGTAACTGGTTCGGTTAACATTCGCCAGCGCATTGCGCTGCCACCGGATGCCGTACTGACGGTTACGCTCTCTGATGCTTCATTGTCGGATGCGCCGTCGAAAGTGATTGCCCAGCGCGCGGTGCGCACTGAAGGCAAGCAGGCGCCGTTTAATTTTGTACTGCCTTACAACCCGGCTGATATTCAGCCCAACGCGCGTATCATTCTGAGCGCGGCCATTACGGTAAACGGTCGGATGACCTTTATTACCGACACTATCCAGGAAGTAGTGACCCGCAACGGCACCCGTGCCGACCTGCAGTTGGTTCCGGTGCAGGGCATGCCGGTTCAGGCGATGCCAACCGCGATGCCGTAAACCGGCAATCTTGAAACAGTTAGAGATCAACAGCCTTTGCGCTCCGGCCAAAGGCTGTTTTGTTGCTACCAGCGCCAGCCGTAAATCAGCAGGTCGACCGTACTGTGCGCACCAAAGATGATCCCCTCACCCAACAGCGCCTGGCGCTGGCGTTGAAAGTCCTCTCCCTGCTGCGAAATCTGGCCGTGACGGTTAATCACCCGGTGCCAGGGCAGGCTGCTGCCCTCCGGCAGGCGCCTCAATACGCCGCCGACCTGACGTGCGGCACGCGGTGAGCCAGCCAGCCGCGCTACCTCGCCATAGGTCGTGACCTTGCCATAGGGAATGGCGGCTACCACGTGGAACACGCGCTGGCTGAATGTGGCGTCTTCTGGTTCCATTTATGTTTTCCTGCTGCGGCAAAAAGCCAAGGATAGAAGTGTGCCACAGCCAGGGTGGGTAAGAAAACAGCGGTTGACCCCGGTTGGCTTGCTATTTGGCTGGTCATCGCCGATAATGCCCACCGCTTCGCAGTCATAGAAGCCGTCAATGGGGGCCCTGTTGGTTCTCCCGCAACACTAACTTGTGAACTCGGTCAGATCCGGAAGGAAGCAGCCGTAGCAGGTGACGTGTGTGCCGGGATGTAGCTGGCAGGGCCTCCACCAATTTCAGCCTCCTGTAAAAGCTACCGACCTCATTTGGCGATACTATGCCGTTTTCTGTCCGTCGCACGCTTTACGGAATGGCGATCCGATCTTCAATCCAGTCAGTGCCTAAAACATGGTTTTCACCATTTGTCACCCTCAACCATCCTCGTACGTAGTAGCTCTGGCCATTGGCGGTGTTAGGCGAAAGAACCAGATTTCGGCGATAAAATCCGCGATAGTAGATCCCAGATGATGGGATTGATACTCCGCTGGTTCCCGGCACACTTTTGATTGCATCAAAGTTTTCTGAGGATGGATCGCAGTCCGTAGGAATAATCACGCCCACAGATGAAAACCAGCCAGATGGGAAATTCATAATCCCCTGATTCATCGCCTCTCCGCCGGAAAATGCGGGCAGGCACATCATTTTATTATCTGTCCCCCAAATAAATGCGCTTCCCTGACTAATTGAAGCTGCATTTTTAAACAGGTTACCCGCTGCATGGACAACAGAGTTTCCGGTATTATTGTTGTGGATACAGGTGTGTTCTGCGCCAGTCCCTGCTACCCAGCGGCCATTTGCTGATCTGTTGCTTTTTTTGAAGTAGGGATCTCCATTGAATATACAGTTTTGTATCTCCACTGCCATTTTTGAGTTTAGATAAATCCCTTTTTCATAAAAGCCATGGAGAATATTGTTTGAGATTTTAATGTTCCATGAATCAGAGTTTAAACTCAATGAACCGGTAACGGCGACGCTTATACTTGTGTTCATGTTCGTTAATTGGTTACCACTGATTAATAGATTGGTCAGTGTGCCGGTGACATATATACCATTACAATTTAGATCGGAATGCAGTATTTTTGGTGATACAGGTCCATTTCTGGCATACCGGTAGTCATAACCATAGTCAGCGTAAAAAAAATCGGAATTGTTATTTTCTGATGTAGCGCTGGCCGGCAATGTTCTGGTTAATATGTTTTCAGTAATGGTTATTGAAAATGCACCCGGATAGATGCGTTTATTGACATCCAGGTTTGATTTATAGAGATAAGGTTCAATAGGTGTGATTTCCCCATTAATCGGCTTGCCCGGAATGACTTCTGAACCTGTATGAAGGTTAATACCGCCAATATAAATGTACTGTTGTATATTTCCAGTGTCAGGTGCAAACACTTTCCCACGGAAAACATCACTGATTGTATTCCCTTTTATAATTATGTTCATTGGAACCTGGGAACCTTCCTGTGCTGCACCGCTGATCGCCGGCGTATCCATGCCGACAGCGATAGCTCGAGCATGAGGCCTGACCAAGGTATTGCCTTCTATCACGGTGTTTTTAGCACCCAGCGCACAGATGCCCTGACTGTCGGTGATCGTGTTGTTACTGATACAGATAGAATGATCGATAACAGCAGGATTGGTATCATCGGTAACGTGAACCGCAATGCAATCATCATTAATAAATGCAAAGTTATTATTGGCGACAATGACTCGTTTGAAGTTAATTAGCCTGATACCATCCGCAACGCTACGATCAAACTGGCAACCGGTAACGATCGCCGTTTTCCCGCGCCAGATGCTGGCCATCATATATCTGGAGTTAGAGAATCGGCAATCGGTTATTCTTAGTTCGCCCTCCGACATTGTTACTCCTAGTAAATGTCTGGCTTTATCTCGGCCACCGCTCCAGTTGCCATTTTCACCCCATGAACCATTAAAACCTAACGCGTTTATAGTGAGATTTCTGACATCAACACCGCCAATTCCTGCACTACCGGTACCATATTCATCTTCAAAATAAAGCACTGACTTCAACATACCGTCACCCAGTAATGTGACATTTCCGGAGATGGGTAAGGCTGGGCCTTCTTTGCTGTATTGTTGAGGATTTTCCGGATCATCGATTGGTTCAATGAGACCCGCTTGAGGAAAATAGCGATAGATACCCGTTGGAAAATAAACCGCTTTACCGCTGGCTTTAGCGATTTTAATCGCTCTTCTTATCGCTGCAGTGTCATCGGTTATACCATCACCGATGGCATTTTTATTTTCATAGTAGTCTTTAACATTAATAACATTGCTGCTGTTGTCCATACTTAATGTCCTTCTGACATGGTGTGATTAATTTGATGGCGTTAAGATGGTCGTTATAATGTTAAAATTATAGATACTTTATATTGATGACAAGAGTCTGATGTTTGGTTATCTCTCAGCAGACATGCGGGTAACATTGTGAGGGGGATATCTCAGCGCTATAGTGGGGGAGGCTCTTTACGCAGGGGAGCTCGAAAATTTCGGTAGCTATTTTACCGTCGCTTTACACCACTGAATTGAATGATATTGAATTGGCTGTGGCGTCATCGGTGGCGGCTGATGCTTAGCCGCGTCCTGGTGCTACTGTCCAGCACCGCCCAGCGTTAATTGAAGGGGCTTGCGACTATTATTACAGGATAGGGGCAATGAATGAAAATCATTGCAAGTCAATACGATAAATTCTCGATTACGGCAAACATTGAAGCCGATAAAGGTATCGGCTCAACGCATTTACCACCCGGATTACCTTACGAATTTCCAAACGGCAACAGGGATTTTATCGTACAGCTTATTCATGGTGAGCTCGGCAAGGCGATGGTCGGCTGCGGAGTAAAACAGCTCCAGCTCGTCGTCCGAAAGCTCATACTTATTTTTTTCAATAACGCGTTCCAGGGTGTCAATCGTGGTGCATTTACGTAAACGCATCAGATAGTCAATTTTAGTCATGATAACCTTTAGTTAAACCGTAGAGTAATTTGGGGATAATTATCCCTTAAGTTTTCATTGTCGTACAGATGCCCTCTCCTGAGAACATTCTGAATAATCGCGCTTTGGTTTTTTGCCAGCGGCGCAAATCGGAATCGTTAATACCGTAACTGCTAAACAGCGTGTAGGTATCGTCGAGATACTCCTCGACCAACTCCGATAAATCACTTTCGTCCATGTATTTAATTTTATAACTCATCACAAACGAAGCAATATGCTCAATCAACTCGTTAAGCTGGAGGTTGACGGAAGACGTTGGATCGTTCACCCAACCGTGGTGGCTGTCGCCCAGCGTGGCGATACCTTCATCATACAAATTTTCGCACAAGAATTTGAGCTGAGCAATATCGTGCCTTTTAGGCGAATACTCATCCATATCATCCCCTCCGTAAGTCTTAATTTCGGTGTTGATAACACTCTGTGAGTAAGCTGATTTACATCATGGACGGAGGCAGCTTAACGGTGACAAAATAAACTTTCCGTATAATGAATATAAATCATTTTTTCGCATTTGGCCTGCTGTTATTACGTAAACTTACAATTCATCTGCGGTAGAGGGGCGGGAGTTATCAATGATGTCAAAGGTTAATCCCGTTTCGACAACGCTAAAGGCCACGCTGTCGCTGATGTATTCCTCGGCGCTGATATCCAGACAGGCGTTGAAAATTGTCCATTTATAGCGATAACTCATTGAATACTGGCTGCTGCTCACATTTTGAATATCAAGTATTTCTAATGAACCCTCGGCGTAACGCGCGCTTTCCGAATAAAAACTCAGGCCGCTGGTCAATGCCGGCACCAACTCTGACATTTTACCGTTAATCATTTTTTTTAGTTTTTTAACGGAAAGTGCTTCCGTCATTGTGTCGCAACGAAGAGTTACATGCATTTAATGTCTGGCCGTACAGCTACCTAATCTATTTATCTTACTCCTTTTTCGCCACCTCGTCGGTAAACTTTTCGTTAACCGAAGATTTTTTTACAGTTTTCCAACGTTGTTTACTGCTTAATAACCCTGATGTCATTCGGTATATCCCAAAGGGAGTACCCCCGTTATTCCTTAACCTGCTAATTATCGGTGCAAGTATAACTTTCGTTGTTAAGTTCCGTTACATAAATCACTGGGTGAGCGCTTGAGTCGTTGATGAGTTTGTGATGTTATATTATAACAATATCTTTTCTTCACTCAGGCTATGAAACTGACACCTGCACCCCATCAAAATGACGCCGTATCGTCACTGCACTCCCTGTTCACCGCATCGGCGGGATTGCGCTGCGGTATTGCTGTAGCGCTGTTGATCCTGCTCTGGCTGGGCATTCGCTGGGCGGTATTGCTGCCATGATTACGCTGCAACAGGCCGTGATTGGTTATGGCGGCACACCGCTGTTTCCCCCGCTTAGCGGACATTTCGCTGCCGGCTCTTTGACGGCGGTGGTGGGAATTAACGGCGCGGGGAAGTCTACGTTACTGAAAACCTTGGCCGGGCTTTTACCCTTGCAGAGCGGCAGCCTGCTTTTCAGCGGCAACAAGTTACCGCGCATGGCATATCTGCCGCAGCAGGCTGAGCTGGATCGTCAGTTTCCGATCGTAGTGAGCGATCTGGTGGCAATGGGAAGCTGGCCGCAGTGCGGCATGTTCGGTGGGCTGAACAAGCGCGCCGGGTTGCAGATTGTCGAGGCGCTGGATGCCGTAGGCATGGCGCCGATGGCGAGAAGCCCGGTAGGCGAACTTTCAGGTGGCCAGATGCAACGCGTGCTGTTTGCTCGCCTGCTGGTCCAGCAGGCACCGCTGATTTTATTGGATGAACCTTTTACCGGCATCGACAGCACGACCACCCAGTTATTGCTGCAGGTGATCGCACAACTGCACCAACAGGGGCGAACGGTGATTGCCGTGCTGCACGATATGTCGATGGTGGCCAATCATTTTCCTCAGGCGTTGCTGTTAACGCCACAGTGCTGCCATTGGGGCGATGCCGATCGGGTGCTGGAGCATATTCCGGCGCTGAACGTCGCCAGCCGGCCCCCGTGCCTGAGGGTGGTAGCGCCATGATGCTGCTTGATCCTCTCCTCGATCCCTTTGCCTCATTCGGTTTTATGCGCCGTGCGCTGGTGGCCTGTTTTGCGCTGTCGCTCAGCGCCGCGCCGCTGGGGGTGTTTCTGTTATTGCGGCGTATGAGCCTGGTCGGCGATGCGTTGTCCCATGCGGTGCTGCCCGGGGCGGCGATAGGTTACCTGATTTCAGGCATGTCGCTGGTGGCGATGGGCGTTGGCGGATTTATCGCCGGGCTGGCGGTGGCGATGCTATCGGGGCTGGTCAGCCGCCGGACACCGCTGAAAGAAGATGCCAGTTTCGCCGGTTTTTATCTGGGTTCATTGGCGCTGGGGGTGACGCTGGTCTCACTGCGCGGTTCCAGCGTCGATCTGCTGCACGTGCTGTTCGGTTCTATTCTGGCGGTGGACACAAACGCCATTCTGATGGTGGGGGCGATAGCCAGTTTTTCGCTGTTGGCACTGGCGGTGTTGTATCGCGCCCTGGTGATTGAGTCTTTTGACGCCACCTTTTTGCGCGTCAGTGCGCCGCGTTGGCTGGCGTTGATACACGGGCTGTTTCTGGCGCTGGTGGTGATAAACCTGGTAGCGGGGTTCCAGATCCTCGGCACGCTGATGTCGGTGGGGTTGATGATGCTGCCCGCCGCCAGCGCGCGTTTTTGGGCGCGTAACCTGCCGCATACGTTGGCAGTAGCGATGGGGATAGGCATGCTCTCAAGCCTGATTGGCCTCGAATGGTCTTATTACGCCTCCTTGCCCGCCGGCCCGGCGATTGTGCTCAGCGCCAGCGTGATCTTTTTTGGATCGATTCTGTTTGGAACGCGTGGGGGGATTTATTCCCGCGCGCGCCGTTGATAAGTACCAAGTTCAAGGAGAAAGTATGAAACGTTTACCTATTTCGCTGGCGGTCGCTGCTCTGCTGTCCAGCCCATTGGCGATGGCGAAAACCGTTGATGCCGTCGCCAGCTTTTCGATCCTCGGCGATATCGTGAAGCAGGTGGGGGGAGAACATGTCAGGGTCACCACACTGGTGGGGCCGGACGGCGATCCGCACAGCTTTGAACCCTCGCCGAAAGACAGCAAGGTATTGTCGCAGGCTGACGTGGTGTTCGTCAGCGGGCTTGGGCTGGAGGGTTGGATCGATCGTCTGGTCGGTGCCTCGGGATATCAAGGGCCGGTGGTTACCGCATCGCAGGGGATCGACACCCGCCAGATGAGCGAAGATGGCAAGGAAGTCACAGATCCCCATGCCTGGAACAGCATGAAGAATGGGGTGCAGTACGCAACCAACGTGATGAATGCGCTGATTGCCGCCGATCCGCAAGACGCTAATTATTTTCGCCAGCGCGGTTCGGAATATATCCAGCAGTTGCAGAAATTGGATCTCTGGGCCAAGACCCGGTTTGCCGCGGTACCGCAACAAAAACGCAAGGTGCTGACCAGCCATGATGCTTTTGGTTACTTTGGGCAAGAATATGGCGTCACCTTCCTTGCCCCGGTCGGTTTCTCTACCGAGGCCGAAGCCAGCGCCAGCGACGTGGCCGGTTTGATCAAGCAGATCAAACAGGAGAAGGTTAATGCCTATTTTATTGAAAACCAAACCGATCCGCGGCTGGTGAAACAGATTGCCGCCGCCACCGGAGCGAAAGCCGGCGGTGAACTGTATCCAGAGGCACTGTCCAAACCGCAAGGGCCGGCGGCGACCTATGTACAGGCGTTCCAGCACAACGTCGATACGCTGTTAGGCAGCATGAAATAAACCGTAGTGGCTCTGCGGTTAAGGCAGGGCCACAGGTTGCGTTTCAGTTTCCTTTCTCCATAAAAAAGCCCCGTTGAGCAGCAGCGGGGCTTTGCGACAGATGACACTTCAAACGTTAACGCTTTTTCTTACGTCCCTGTACCGCTTTGAATCGCGGGTTGGTTTTACAAATCACATAGATACGGCCATTACGGCGTACGACTTTGCAATCCGGATGGCGATTCTTCGCCGAACGCAATGAACTTAAAACCTGCATATTGATTCCCTTTTACTTGCTGCCGAGAAAGCGGCCAAAACGCTGCTGGAAGCGCGCCGTGCTGCCTTCTTTGGAGAACTCTTTCTGCTTGCCGGTGTAATACGGATGCGACGCAGAAGAGACGTCGATAGTGACGTACGGCCAGTTTTCGCCATCAAGTTCAATGGTGCGATCGGTGTTAATGGTCGAGCCCACTTTAAAGTAGGTATTGGCGCTCAGATCGTGGAATACCACGGTACGGTAGTTTGGATGGATGCCTGCTTTCATGATGCACTCCAGTGTAATGTTATACTATAACAATTATTATGCGCCGCACGACGGGGCGGATCAAGTACAAAATGCCGCAGCAGGCGAATTAACGAGAGTGGTTTGCATTAAGCGAATGAAGCAAAAGAAAAAGGCCGCATAAGCGGCCTTTGTGTTCAGTGGTAAGCGCTCACTGGGTTATCAGTGATGCTCGACCGGATGGCTGTGTTCCACATCTTCAGACTTCTTGCTGAAGCGGCGGCGAACCACCACGAAGAACACCGGAACGAAGAAGATGGCCAGCACGGTAGCGGTAATCATCCCGCCCATAACGCCGGTACCTACCGCGTTCTGAGCGCCGGAGCCTGCACCGCTGCTGATAACCAGCGGCAGTACCCCGAGGATGAATGCCAGTGAGGTCATCAGAATCGGGCGCAGACGCATGCGCACCGCTTCCAGCGTGGCTTCTACCAGGCCTTTGCCTTCTTTATCCATCAGATCCTTGGCGAATTCGACTATCAAGATGGCGTTCTTCGCTGACAGGCCGATGGTGGTCAACAGCCCCACCTGGAAGTAAACGTCATTGTTCAGGCCGCGCATGGTGGCCGCCAGCAATGCGCCGATAACCCCCAAAGGCAGAACCAGCATGACCGAGAATGGAATCGACCAGCTTTCATACAGCGCTGCCAGGCACAAGAACACCACCAGAATCGAGATGGCGTACAGGGCAGGGGCCTGGTTACCGGACAGACGTTCCTGGTAGGACATACCGGTCCAATCGTAACCGATGCCGCTCGGCAGCTTGGAGGACAGCTCTTCCATCATGTTCATTGCTTCACCGGTACTTTTGCCCGGTGCCGCCTGCCCCAGAATTTCCATGGAAGGCAGGCCGTTATAACGTTCCAGACGCGGTGAACCGTACTCCCATTTCGCTGACGAGAACGCGGAGAACGGAACCATCTGGCCACTGGTGCCGCGGACAAACCACTTGTTGATGTCCTCTGGCAACATACGGAACGGTGCTTCAGCCTGCACGTAAACCTTCTTCACACGACCGCGATCGATGAAGTCGTTCACGTACGAGCCACCCAACGCGGTGGTCAGCGTGCTGTTGATGGTGGTGATGCTGACGCCCAACGCCTTGGCTTTTTCCTGATCGATAATCAGTTTGAACTGCGGCGTATCTTCCAGGCCGTTAGGACGCATGCCGACCAGCAGGTCCGGATGCTGTGCCGCCATCCCCAGCAGTTGGTTACGCGCTTCGGTCAGTTTCTCATGCCCCAGGCCACCCTGGTCAATCAGCTGGAAGTCAAAACCGGTAGCGGTACCCAGTTCGATAATCGCAGGCAGGTTGAACGGGAATACCAGGCCGTCTTTGATTTGCGAGAACGCGCCCATGGCGCGGCCTGCAATCGCCGGCACTTTATTCTGCTCTCCGCTACGCTCGGACCAGTCTTTCAGGCTGACGAACGACAGACCGTTGTTCTGGCCGTTACCGTTAAAGCCGAAGCCCGCAACGGTAAACACCGAAACCACGTTGTCTTTTTCTTTGGTCAGGAAGTAGTCGGTGACTTCTTCCAGCACCTTCGAGGTTCGAGCCTCGGTGGCGCCCGCAGGCAACTGCACCATGGTCAGCAGGATGCCCTGGTCTTCTTCCGGCAGGAACGAGGACGGCAGGCGCAGGAACAGCAGGCCCATGCCGACGACGATCAACAGGTAGATCACCAGATAGCGACCGGTGCTGCGCAGGATGCTGGCTACGCTGTCGGTATAGTGGTGGGTGCTCTTTTCGAACATGCGGTTAAACCAGCCGAAGAAGCCGGTTTTAGCCCCGTGGTCGCCTTTTTGCACCGGTTTCAGCAGGGTGGCGCACAGCGCCGGCGTAAGAATCAACGCCACCAGCACCGACAGCGCCATCGCGGAAACGATGGTGATGGAGAACTGACGGTAGATCGCGCCGGTTGAACCGCCGAAGAATGCCATAGGTACGAATACTGCCGACAGCACCATGGCGATACCGACCAACGCACCCTGGATTTGCTCCATCGATTTCTTGGTCGCTTCTTTCGGCGGCAGTCCCTCTTCGGACATTACGCGCTCGACGTTTTCCACCACCACGATGGCGTCATCCACCAGCAAGCCTATCGCCAGCACCATGCCGAACATCGTCAGGGTGTTTATCGAGAAGCCAAAGGCCGCCAGTATCGCAAAGGTGCCCAGCAAGACGACCGGCACCGCGATGGTTGGGATCAGCGTCGCGCGGAAGTTCTGCAGGAACAGATACATAACCAGGAATACCAGCACGATCGCTTCGAACAGCGTTTTCACCACTTCGTTGATCGAAATCTTGACGAACGGGGTGGTGTCGTACGGATAAACCACTTTCATCCCCTGAGGGAAGAACGGTTGCATCTTGGTTAACGCGTCTTTTACCGCTTTGGCGGTGTTCAGGGCGTTGGCGCCGGTAGCCAGTTTGATACCCAGGCCCGCCGCCGGTTTGCCGTTATACCGTGCGGTTACGGCATAGCTTTCGCCGCCGCGCTCAATGCGAGCCACGTCTTTCAGGCGAACCTGAGAGCCGTCCGCATTCACCTTGAGCAGAATTTTGCCGAACTCTTCAGGAGAGGTCAGACGGGTCTGCGCGATGATGGAGGCGTTAAGCTGCTGGCCCGGTACCGGTGGCATCCCGCCCAATTGCCCTGCGGCGATCTGGTTGTTCTGCTCGGTGATGGCGGACGTCACGTCCGTCGTGGTCAGTTGGAAATTGTTCAGCTTGCCCGGATCCAGCCAGATGCGCATGGCGTACTGAGCACCAAACAGCTGCACTTCACCCACGCCCTGTGAACGGCTGATAGGATCCTTGATGTTTGAGGCTACATAGTCCGCGATGTCGTCCTGAGTCATGTTCGGATCGTCGGAAATGAAGCCGGCTACCATCAGGAAGCTGCTGCTGGATTTTTCTACTTTCAGGCCTTGCTGCTGCACTTCTTGCGGTAACAGCGGCGTAGCCAGCGACAGTTTGTTCTGGACCTGAACCTGCGCGATGTCAGGGTCGGTGCCGGAGTTGAATGTCAGCGTAATGGTGACGCTACCAGAGGAATCACTGGTGGAGGACATGTACATCAGATTATCGATACCGTTCATGTTCTGTTCGATAATCTGGGTCACGGTGTCCTGCACCGTTTTTGCATCCGCGCCTGGATAGTTGGCGGAAATACTCACCGCCGGTGGTGCAATAGTGGGATACTGCGCGATCGGCAGTTTCATTATTGCAAGCACTCCCGCCAACATGACGATGATGGCGATTACCCAGGCGAAAATCGGGCGATCTATAAAGAACTTAGCCATGTCTTACCGGCTCCTTTTTATGACTTCTGCGCTTCAGACTGCGGCTGTTTCTGCGCCTGAGTGTCAACTTCCTGCACTTTCACCTGAGCGCCCGGGCGGACTTTCATCAGGCCGGTGACAATTACGCGATCGCCGGCTTTCAAACCGTCGGTAACCAGCCATTTGTCGCCGATAGCCTGATCCGCTTTCAGCGTGCGCAACTCGACTTTATTGTCAGCGCCCACCACCATCGCGGTAGCTTCGCCGCGTGGGTTACGCGTCACGCCCTGTTGCGGCACCAGCAATGCATCGCTGCGTACGCCTTCGTCCAGACGCGCGCGAACGAACATCCCCGGCAACAGCGTATCGTTCGGGTTAGGGAACACTGCGCGAATGGTGATGGAACCGGTGGTTTCATCAACGGTGACGTCAGAGAACTCCAGCGTGCCTGCCTGGGCATATTCCGCCCCGTTTTCCAGCAGCAGGGTCACCTTGGCTTTGCCGTTTTCCTGTTTCAGCGCACCGCTGGCCAGCTCTTGTTTCAGGCGCAGGAAATCGTTGCTCGATTGGGTGACGTCCACGTACATCGGATCCAGCTGTTGCACGGTAGACAGCGCCGTGGTCTGGCCGTTGGTGACCAACGCGCCTTCGGTCACGGCGGATTTGCCGATGCGGCCGGAGATCGGTGAGGTCACTTTGGTGTAAGCCAGGTTGATGCGAGCGGTTTCCACTGCGGCTTTCGAGGCCACCACGGCGGCTTCTGCCTGCTGCAGCGTGGAAACTGCGGTGTCGTAATCCTGTTTACTGATGTAGTTGGTGCCCAGCAAAGGCTTGTAGCGGTTCACCGTTACGCGCGCGATCGAAGCGCTGGCTTGAGATTTGGCCAGATCGCCTTTGGCGCTGTCATAGGTAGCTTGATAGGTGGCGGGATCGATCTGATACAGGGAAGACCCTGCCTTGATGTCACTGCCTTCAACAAAATTGCGCTTCAGGATGATACCGCTGACCTGAGGGCGAACTTCGGCGATACGATACGCAGCAGTACGGCCAGGAAGATCGGTAGTAATGTTGAGAGGCTCGGCCTTCAATGTCACTACGCCCACTTCGGGAGCCGGTGGTTGGGCGCCTTGTTGTTGGGTTTCTTTATCGTTACATCCTGTAAGTACTAAGCTGCCTGAAAGCATCAGAACTGCCGCCAGAGGCGTTAACCCTCTGTTTTTGTTCATAGAAAAACCTCAAGTGTCCGATTTCAAAATGATCAATGGATCACAAGCTTTAAAACCCATTGCTGCGTTAATTATATGTGCGTGCTATGGTACATACATACGCGAATGTATGTAAATCACACTCCCCCGAAAAAACAACGCCATGGCACGAAAAACCAAACAGCAGGCGCTAGAAACACGACAGCACATTCTCGATGCTGCGGTGCAGGAATTTTCTGAACGTGGCGTTTCCGCAACGTCACTGACAGATATTGCCACCGCTGCCGGTGTTACTCGTGGTGCTATTTATTGGCACTTCAAGAATAAGGTAGACCTGTTTAACGAAGTTTGGGAATTGTCAGAGTCGAAAATAGGCGATCTCGAATTAGAGTATCAGGCAAAGTACCCCGAGAATCCACTGCGTATTTTACGTGAAATACTAATTTATATACTGACGGCGACGGTCGATGACAGCCGCCGGCGAGCGCTGATGGAGATCGTATTCCACAAGTGCGAATTTGTCGGTGAAATGGTACCGCTGCAGGAAGCGCGCAAAGTGCTGAGTTTGGAAGGCTACGAACGTATCGAGTCGGTGCTGCGCAACAGCATGCGTCACGGCCAGCTTCCCGCCGATCTCAATACCCGCCGCGCGGCGATCATCCTGCGCGCTTATATTACCGGACTGATGGAAAACTGGCTGTTTATGCCGGAAAGTTTTGATCTGAAAGCCGAAGCGGGGGCCTTGGTCGATTCGTTCCTCGAAATGGCCCAATACTGCCCGACCTTACGGGCAAAACCGGCAGAGCAGGCGGCCGAGCCGCACAGTGCCGACTGTCATCCTTAAAAGGAGATGCACCATGTCATCCGTTGTGTTGATCGCAAGTGGCGCGGCCTATGGCCAGGAATCACTGTTTAACGCCTTGCGTCTGGGCATTGCGCTGAAAGAGCAGCAGGCCGACCTCAATCTGAAACTGTTTTTGATGTCAGATGCCGTGGTAGCTGGTCTTGCCGGGCAGCAACCGCACGAAGGCTATCATCTGCAGCAGATGCTGGAGATCCTCACCGCGCAGCAGGTGCCGGTAAAACTGTGCAAAACCTGCGCAGATGCGCGCGGCGTCAGCCGGTTACCGCTGGCAGACGGGGTGGAAATCGGTACGCTGACGGAACTCGCGCAATGGACGCTGGCCGCCGGAAAAGTGCTGACGTTCTGATCCCGCTACATCTGTACATCACCAGCAACGTTTTCCTATTCGTTGGCTATCTGCGATCGTGATAATCTTTTGGCTTCTTTATCGATTCGAAGTCAAATCATGTATCGCAGGTTAGCTAAACGTCCTTTTCTGGCGTTATCCTCGTTCTTCGGTGTGGATATTTCCCGCGCCCTGACCCTGTTTTTATTGATCGCCGTTTGTGCGGTCTGCCAGCCTGTTGCCCATGCGGCGTCGAACGGCGATGTGCCGTCGCGCAGCGACATTCAAAATCAGCTTGATGCGCTGAATAAGCAGAAGACGCTGACGCCGGTCAATAAGCTCGCCCAGCAGGATCTGACGCGCACGCTCGAACTGCTGGACGCCCTCGAACGCGTCAAACAGGATGGCGCTGAGCTTAAACAGCAGGTGCAGTTGGCGCCGGGCAAACTGCGCCAGGTGACCGAGGATCTGGATGCGCTGAAGGTCCCCGTGGATAGCGCGGCGGCCAGAGCCGATCTGCTGCCGCTCTCCCTGCGCCAACTGGAAACCCGCCTTTATCAGACGCTGGACGAACTGCAAACCGCGCAGGAAAACCTCTCCACTTATAACAGCCAACTGGTTTCGCTGCAGACCCAGCCGGAACGGGTGCAAAGCAGCATGTATACCGCGTCGCAGCGTCTGCAGGAGATCCGCAACCAGCTCAACGACCAGACGCCGGGACAAAACTCGCTGCGCGACAGCCAGCAGGTGATGCTGGCAACGGAGCAGGTGTTGCTCAATGCGCAGATTGATCTGCAACGCAAGAGCCTGGAAGCCAACACCACCCTGCAGGACCTGTTACAGAAACAGCGCGATTACACCACCGGGCACATCGACGCGCTGGACCGCTCGGTGCAGTTGCTGCAAGAAGTGGTTAACAGCAAACGCCTGACGCTGTCGGAAAAAACCGCCAAAGAGGCGCAGAATCCGGAAGACGCCACGGATATTCAGCATGATCAGTTGGTCAGTAAAGAGCTGGACGTCAACCGCCAACTCAGCCAGCGGCTGATTGCCGCCACGGAAGAGAGCAACGTACTGTTTCAACAGAATATCCGGGTAAAGAACTGGCTCGATCGCGGCCTGCAGTCGGAGCGTAATCTGAAGGAACAGATCCAGGTGTTGAAAGGCAGCCTGGTGCTGTCGCGCATTCTGTATCAGCAACAGCAAAATTTGCCGCAGGGCACGCTGGTGGCGGATATGGGCACGCGAATCGCCGATTTACGCCTGGAGCAGTTTGATATCAACCAGCAGCGCGACGATCTGTTCAAGGGCGATGACTACATTAATAAGCTGCTTACCGACAGCAAAGAAAAAGCCAGCGCGGATGTGCTTGATGCGCTGAACGAAATCATCGATATGCGCCGTGAGCTGTTGGATCAGTTGAATAAGCAGCTCAGCAACCAGCTTGCGCAGTCTATTAGCTTGCAGATTAACCAGCAGCAACTGACCAGCGTTTACAGCTCGCTGCAAAACACGCTGACCCAGCAAATATTCTGGGTCAACAGTAACAAACCGATCGATCTGGCGTGGTTGAAAGCCTTGCCGGGGGCGGTCAAAGATCAGATTGCCTCGCTCGATTTCAAACTGGACACCGGCAAAATACTGCAGGGCGGTTTGAATGCGCTGGTGTTCCTGATTCCGATGCTGATTCTGATCGTCCTGCTGCGCTGGCGCTACAAGTTGATCGATACGCACCTGCAAAAGCTGGCTAACGACGTTGGGCAGTTAAAACGCGACAGCCAACTGCACACGCCGAAGGCCATTATGCTGACCTTGTTGAAAGTGCTGCCCGGCTCGGCGCTGCTGCTTGGTGCCGGTTTCTGGTGTTACCGAGCGGAAATCGGCCTCAGCGATTTTCTGTGGGCATTGTCGCAGCAACTGGCGCTGTTCTGGCTGATTTTCGGCTTTACCTACCGTACGTTGGCACCGGGCGGCGTTACCGAGCGCCACTTCAACTTTTCCACCGGCTTGTGCGCGCACTACCGCCGGCAGACCCTGCGCCTGGGGTTGGCGCTGCTGCCGCTGATTTTCTGGTCGGTGCTGGGCGAGAAAGCGCCGCTGCGGCTGGTGGAGGATGTTATTGGCCAGGTGGTGGTGATACTGACGCTGGCACTGCTTACCGTGCTGGTGTTTCCGCTGTGCCGTGACGGCTGGCGCGAGAAAGGCTCGCACGCGGTGCAACTGGTGATTATCACCGCCATTGCCGCCACGCCGCTAATCCTGCTCGGCCTGATGTTCGCCGGTTATTTCTACACCACGTTGCGTTTGGCCGGCCGCTGGATCGACAGTCTGTATCTGTTCTTCCTGTGGAACATCGTTTATCTGACCGCCATTCGCGGCCTGAGCGTTGCGGCACGCCGCTTGGCTTACCGCCGCGCGCTGGCGCGTCGCCAGAGCCTGGCGAAAGAGGGGGCAGAAGGCGGGGAGCCGGTCGAGGAGGCACCTTTGGCGCTGGATCAGATCAACCAGCAGTCGTTGCGTCTGACCACTATGGTGCTGTTCATCATCTTTGCCAGCGCCTTCTACGGCATTTGGTCAGATCTGGTGACGGTGATTTCGTATCTGGACAGCATCACGCTGTGGCATTACACCACCACCGTTGCCGGCGGCAGCGTGCCGCAGGCGGTGACGCTGGGCAACATGATGGTGGCCATCGCGGCGGTGATCGTCGCTTATGTCATGACGCGCAACTTGCCGGGCCTGCTGGAGGTCGTGGTGCTGTCGCGGCTGCAACTGCGGCAAGGCGCGTCTTACGCCATCACCACTATACTGACCTATCTGATCACCACCGTGGGCGCCGTTACCGCGCTCGGATCGCTGGGCGTGTCCTGGGATAAGCTACAATGGTTGGCCGCCGGGTTGACCGTCGGTCTGGGCTTCGGCCTGCAGGAGATTTTCGCCAACTTTGTTTCTGGCCTGATCATTCTGTTCGAGCGGCCGATCCGCATCGGCGACACCATTACTATCGGCACTTTCTCCGGCTCGGTCAGCAAAATCCGCATTCGCGCCACCACCATTACCGATTTCGATCGTAAAGAGGTGATCATCCCGAACAAGGCGTTTGTTACCGAGCGGCTGATCAACTGGTCGCTGTCAGACACCATTACCCGGGTGTTGATCAAGGTTGGGGTGGCGTACGGTTCCGATCTGGACAAGGTGAAGGCGGTGCTGTTGCAGGCGGCGCATGATAACCCGCGGGTGATGACCGATCCGGAACCGCAGGTTTTCTTCCTTAACTTTGGCGCCAGCACGCTGGATCACGAATTGCGTCTTTATGTTCGTGAATTGCGTGACCGCAGCTATACCGTCGATGAGCTTAACCGTTCGATCGATCGCCTGTGCCGGGAGAATGACATTAATATCGCCTTCAACCAGCTTGAAGTGTATTTGCACAACCAGCAGGGTAACGAGGTACAGGAAGTGAAACGGACGCTGTCGCAGGACAGGGGCAGCCCGTCGGCAGGATAAGGGAATGAAAACGAGGGTTCAGCGCATTCAAGGCTGAACCCTTTTTACTGCCCGACGGGCAGGTAGGGCGTGGTGACGCCGTTGCGTTGCAGTTTTTCCTGATAGTCCCGTTTGACAATATCCAGCGCCGCCAGCGCGATGGCTGGATCGATCTCGTTACATTCCAGCAGGTAAATCAGATCTACCGCCAGCTGCAATTCCGGTGAGGCATTATCTAGAGACATAAAACCAACGTTTTTGTTTAGTAGGTGAATGAATAAGGTGTCGCTTCGGCTGAGTATAGTGAACAAGGCGCGCGGCGGGGAATAATCATTAAAGTAATGTGATAAATCTTCAAAAACCGTTTTCTTTACGCTCGATGCTGCGCTCTATGCGCGCCAGCGCCTGGCGGCAACGTACCAATCTGCCTTCCAGCGCCGCCAGTTCGTGCTGCAATTTTTGCTGTGCGGCAAAGGTGGTCTGCCTTCCCAGCAGGCTTTCCCGATCCTGAATCATCGACATTAACCGGCGTTCATAATCCTGATGTTCGGCCAGCTTGTGATACAAATCGACCGCAGCCACTTCTTTCGGCTGATTTTTACGGCGCAACGCCTGCGTCGCCAGCTCGCGCTGCAGAGCGGTGATCTGGGCCACCAACTTCTCTGCCAGAAAGGCGACCTGGCTGGTGCGGCTGTCGTTGGCCGCCGTCTGCAACTGGGTGAAGTTCCTTTGCACTTCTGCCAGATAATCGCGCAACCGGGTGCCGCGATTGGAAAACAGCGCGGTGTCAAAGCGCGCCTGAGGGATAGGCGCGTCGCCGCGCGGCGTCACCTCGGCGGCCAATGCCGCGATCTGCTGTTCTAACACCTGTAATAGACGGTGAGTGCTCACGTTGGCTCCATTAAAATTTCACAGGGCTCAGCTTGCCCGCGATCCCGCCGTTAAACAAGCGCGGCGCGCATATTCCGGCCGTTGCGGCTGGTGACGCAGGGGAGGAGGGTGATAAAGTAACGCCAGACAGATTAGCGGACAAGGGCTCGCATGACGCGCTGGTTATTGATTATCCTCGGTTGGCTGGCGGTGGTGCTGGCCACGCTGGGCGTGGCGTTGCCGCTGTTGCCGACCACGCCATTTCTGCTGCTGGCCGCCTGGTGTTTTGCCCGCTCGTCGCCGCGCTTTCACCATTGGCTGCTGCATCGCTCCTGGTTCGGCACTTATCTGCGCCATTGGCAACAGCACCGTGCGTTGCCGCCAGGGGCCAAATGGAAGGCGGTAGCGGTGACTGTGCTGACGTTTGCGGTTTCGCTGTGGCTGGTTAAACTCTGGTGGGTGCGTGGATTGCTGTTGCTGATGCTGGCTATCTTGTTGACCTTTATGCTGCGTCTGCCGGTTGTTGATCTGTCACAACAAAAACAGCGCTGATCCTGTCTTATTATACCCGACAGCTTTCAAGTCGCAGCCGGGCGACCCGTTCGTTCATCCCCAGGCATTGAGGGGCGCCGCATGGGGACGTGGCGGTTCTGGAGTCATGGCGGACGCAAGCGCTGCCAACAACGCCGTAACTTGAAAGATGACGGGGATAGTTGCATTTGTCCGCCAGTTTGCATAGATTTGGGCGTTTTCGTGCGCGGCCTGCTTTCCATTCCCTCTTTATAATGGGCGGGAAGAAGAGGGTTGCGCGCAAGTCATCAGGCAGTTTTATCAGGCAATAATTATGACCGCTACTGCGCAGCAGCTTCAGTTTATTAAAGACAGTATCAAAACCATTCCGGATTATCCAAAGCCGGGCATACTGTTCCGTGACGTCACCAGCCTGCTGGAAAACCCGCTGGCTTACGCGGCCAGCATCGAATTGCTGGTTGAGTGTTATCGCGATGCGGGCGTGACCAAAGTGGTTGGCACCGAAGCGCGCGGTTTTCTGTTTGGCGCCCCGGTGGCGCTGGCGTTGGGCGTGGGTTTTGTGCCGGTACGCAAGCCGGGCAAGCTGCCGCGCGCGACCCTCAGCGAGAGCTATGAGCTGGAATACGGCACCGATAAGTTGGAGATCCACACCGACGCCATCGTTACCGGCGATAAAGTGCTGGTGGTTGACGATCTGCTGGCGACCGGGGGCACCATTGAGGCCACCGCGAAACTGATCCGCCGCTTGGGTGGGGAAGTCAACGATGCCGCCTTCATCATCAATCTGCCGGAGCTGGGCGGTGAAGCCCGTTTAAATAAGCAAGGCATCGAATGCTACAGCCTGGTCAACTTCGCCGGTCACTGATCCTGCATTGTCCCAATGCCATAACGGCCTCGCGGATCGCCGCGGGGCTGTGTTAGCATGACCCTCTAGATTCCTCGACTTCTCCGGTATTAATGAGCTATCAGGTTCTTGCCCGTAAGTGGCGCCCTCAAACGTTTGCAGATGTTGTCGGACAAGAACACGTCCTGACGGCGCTGGCTAACGGCCTCTCGCTGGGGCGGATTCATCACGCCTATCTGTTTTCAGGTACGCGCGGCGTGGGTAAAACCACCATTGCGCGCCTGCTGGCCAAAGGCCTGAACTGTGAAACCGGCATCACCGCCACGCCGTGCGGCCAATGCGATAACTGCCGCGAGATTGAGCAAGGGCGTTTTGTCGATCTGATCGAGATAGATGCCGCGTCCAGAACCAAGGTGGAAGATACCCGCGATCTGCTGGATAACGTCCAGTACGCGCCCGCCCGCGGCCGTTTCAAAGTTTACCTGATTGACGAAGTGCACATGCTCTCGCGTCACAGCTTCAATGCGCTGTTGAAAACGCTGGAAGAGCCGCCTTCGCACGTGAAGTTCCTGCTGGCGACCACCGATCCGCAAAAGCTGCCGGTGACCATTCTGTCACGCTGCCTGCAATTCCATCTCAAAGCGCTGGATGTCGATCAGATCCGCAACCAACTGGAAACGGTGTTGCAGGCGGAGCAAATCACCAGCGATCAACGTGCCTTGCAACTGTTGGCGCGCGCCGCCGACGGCAGCATGCGTGACGCGCTCAGCCTGACCGACCAGGCGATTGCCATGGGGCAAGGTCAGGTGACGACCGCCACCGTAAGCCAAATGCTGGGCACGCTGGACGACGAACAACCGCTGGCCATCCTTGAAGCGCTGGTGAGCGCCGACGGCGAAAAGGTCATGGCGCAGGTCGCGCAGGCGGCTTCTCGCGGCGTAGATTGGGAAAATTTGCTGGTCGAGACGCTGGCGTTGTTGCACCGCATTGCGATGGTGCAATTGTTGCCGTCGGTACTGGACAATCATTACGCCGCCATTGAACAGCGGCTGCGTGAACTGGCGCGCACTTTGCCGCCGACTGACGTACAGCTTTATTACCAAACGCTGCTGGTAGGGCGCAAAGAGCTGGCTTTTGCGCCGGATCGCCGCATGGGGGTTGAGATGACCCTGCTGCGTGCGTTGGCGTTTCACCCGAAAGCGGTGATCCCGGAGCCGGTGGCGCAGGTGCAAATTGCCCCTGCGCAGATAGCGCAGCCGCAGGCCCCATCGGCCCAACCGCCACAGTTTCAGGACGTGCCGCCGCCATTAGGGCAAGCCGCGCCGCAAAATAATCAACCGGCGAATTTGCCGGATGCCACCGCGCAGTTATTAAAGGCGCGCACCCAACTGCTACGGCAGGGAGCATCCACACCAAAAAAGAATGAGCCGGCGGCGCCTGGAAAAGCGCGGCCGGCAAACTCAGCGCTGGAGCGTTTGGCTTCAGTGACTGAGCGCAGCCAGCAGCGCCTGGCGGAAAAACAGGTGCAGGAAAAACCGGCCAAGCCGGAAGCCTACCGTTGGCGGGCGCTGACCGAGCCGGAACCGGAGGCGGAACCGCTGGCGACGCCGAAAGCGTTGCGTACTGCACTGGAGCATGAGAAAACGCCCGAGCTGTCGGCCAAATTGGTGGTTGAGTCGCTTGAGCGCGATCCCTGGGCGGCAGAGATCGATAAGCTGAAAATCCCGAAACTGGTGCAGCAACTGGCGTTGAACGCCGTGAAACAACAGCTGGAACCAGGCAAAATTTGTCTCCGCCTGCGGTCTTCGCAGCGCCATCTGAACTCGCCTTCGGCGCAGAAGGTGCTGACCGACGCACTCGGCGAGCTGTACGGCAGCCCGGTTGAGTTGACCGTGGTGGAAGACGATAATCCGGCGGAGCGGACTCCGCTGGAGTGGCGGCAAGCCATTTATGAAGAAAAACTGGCGCAGGCGCGCCAGTCCATCGTTGCGGATACCAATATCCAGACGCTGCGCCGCTTTTTCGACGCGGATCTGGATGAAGAGAGTATTCGCCCCCTTTAAACGCTGCGCAAAGTGCGCGGCCCTAGCGACGAGAGACGACTATGTTTGGTAAAGGCGGTCTGGGCAACCTGATGAAGCAAGCCCAGCAAATGCAAGAAAAGATGCAACAGATGCAGGAAGAAGTCGCCAAATTGGAAGTGACGGGCGAATCCGGTGCCGGCCTGGTGAAAGTCACCATCAACGGCGCGCACAACTGCCGTCGTGTGGAGATCGATCAAAGCCTGATGGAAGACGACAAAGAGATGCTGGAAGACCTGATCGCCGCTGCGTTTAACGACGCCGCGCGCCGCATCGACGAAACCCAGAAAGAGAAGATGGCGTCTGTTTCCAGCGGCATGCAGTTGCCACCTGGCTTTAAGATGCCGTTCTGATGCAAACCAGCCCGCTCCTTGAAACATTAATGGAGGCGTTGCGTTGCCTGCCGGGCGTTGGCCCGAAGTCAGCCCAGCGTATGGCGTTTCAACTGCTGCAGCGCGATCGCAGCGGCGGAATGCGCTTGGCGCAGGCGCTGACCCGCGCCATGTCGGAAATTGGCCACTGTGCCGATTGCCGCACTTTCACCGAGCAGGATATCTGTACCATTTGCGCCAATCCGCGCCGTCTGCAAAACGGCCAGATCTGCGTGGTGGAAAGCCCGGCTGATATTCACGCCATCGAGCAGACCGGCCAGTTCGCCGGGCGCTACTTTGTGCTGATGGGCCACCTGTCGCCGATGGACGGCATTGGGCCTGGCGATATCGGTCTGGATCGGTTGGAGCAACGGCTGGATAAGGAAAGCATTACCGAAGTGATCCTGGCCACTAATCCGACGGTGGAAGGTGATGCAACCGCCAACTACATCGCAGAAATGTGCGGTCAGTATGGTGTGGTTGCCAGCCGCATTGCCCACGGCGTGCCGGTGGGCGGCGAGCTGGAGATGGTCGACGGCACTACGCTGTCGCATTCGCTGGCCGGCCGCAACGTCATCAAGTTTTAATGTTTTCCCTGACGGGGTCCATGCGGCCCCGTTATTTCCCCGCAAAAATCTCCCGTCAGCCGCTTGAAAAACAACGTGCTTGTCCCCACTTATTCCTCATTGTCCGATTTTGGTAGC
This sequence comes from Serratia plymuthica, assembly GCF_018336935.1. Taxonomy (NCBI): domain Bacteria; kingdom Pseudomonadati; phylum Pseudomonadota; class Gammaproteobacteria; order Enterobacterales; family Yersiniaceae; genus Serratia; species Serratia plymuthica. The sequence goes on from NZ_CP068771.1 coordinate 903,445, forward strand.
CACTGTCTTTGAGGTAATTTGAGTATGAAAGGTCAAGAAACCCGCGGTTTCCAGTCTGAAGTAAAACAACTGCTTCATTTGATGATTCATTCGCTGTACTCCAATAAAGAAATCTTCCTGCGCGAGCTTATCTCCAACGCTTCGGATGCCGCCGACAAGCTGCGCTTCCGTGCGCTGTCTGCGCCTGAGTTGTATGAAGGCGACGGCGAGCTGCGTGTGCGCCTATCCTTCGATAAAGATCAGCGTACGCTGACCATCGCCGATAACGGCATCGGCATGAGCCGCGACGAAGTGATCGAGAACCTCGGCACCATCGCCAAATCAGGTACTAAATCATTCCTGGAATCTATCGGTTCTGACCAGGCCAAAGACAGCCAACTGATAGGCCAGTTCGGCGTCGGTTTCTATTCGGCGTTCATCGTGGCGGATAAAGTCACCGTGCGTACCCGTGCCGCCGGCGCGGCGGCGGATCAGGGCGTGTTCTGGGAGTCTGTCGGCGAAGGCGATTACACTATTGCCGATGACACCAAAGAAGATCGCGGCACCGAGATCACCTTGCATCTCCGCGAAGGCGAAGATGAATACCTCGACGCCTGGCGTCTGCGTTCGGTGATCGGCAAATATTCCGATCACATCGCATTGCCGGTTGAAATTGAAAGCAAAAACGAAGAAGACGGCACCGTCACCTGGGAAAAGATCAACAAGGCGCAAGCCCTGTGGACCCGCAGCAAGGCTGACGTCACCGACGAAGAGTACAAAGAGTTCTACAAGCACATCGCTCACGACTTTACCGATCCGCTGAGCTGGAGCCATAACCGGGTGGAAGGCAAGCAGGAATACACCAGCCTGCTGTATATCCCGGCGCAGGCTCCGTGGGACATGTGGAACCGCGATCATAAACACGGCCTGAAGCTGTACGTGCAGCGCGTGTTTATCATGGACGACGCCGAGCAGTTCATGCCGAACTACCTGCGTTTCGTGCGCGGCCTGATAGATTCCAACGACCTGCCGCTGAACGTCTCGCGTGAAATCCTGCAAGACAGCCGCGTGACGCAAAACCTGCGCGGCGCGCTGACCAAGCGCGTACTGCAGATGCTGGAAAAACTGGCTAAAGACGATGCCGAAGGCTACCAGAAGTTCTGGCAGCAGTTCGGCCTGGTGCTGAAAGAAGGCCCGGCAGAAGACGGCGGCAACAAAGAGGCCATCGCCAAACTGCTGCGCTTCGCTTCGACCCAGGGCGACAGCTCCGCGCAAACCGTCTCGCTGGAAGAGTACGTCGGGCGCATGGCGGAAGGGCAGGATAAAATTTATTACATCACTGCCGACAGCTATGCCGCCGCCAAGAGCAGCCCGCACCTGGAGCTGTTCCGCAAGAAAGGCATCGAAGTGCTGCTGCTTTCCGATCGTATCGACGAATGGATGATGAGCTACCTGACTGAGTTCGACGGCAAGCCATTCCAGTCGGTCAGCAAGGCGGACGACGCGCTGGACAAGCTGGCGGATGAAACCGAAGAGCAGAAGGCCGCCGAGAAGCAGCTGGAGCCGTTTGTCGACCGCGTGAAGACGCTGCTGGGCGATCGCGTGAAGGACGTGCGCCTGACGCACCGCCTGACCGATACGCCGGCCATTGTCACCACGGGTGCCGATGAAATGAGCACCCAGATGGCAAAACTGTTTGCCGCTGCGGGCCAGGAAGCGCCGGAAGTGAAATACATTTTCGAGTTAAATCCGGAGCATGCGTTGGTCAAACGCGCATCCGATGTGGGTGATAACGAACAATTCGCCGAATGGATCGATCTGCTGATGGATCAGGCGCTGCTGGCTGAACGCGGCACGCTGGAAGATCCAAACCAGTTTATCCGTCGCATGAATAAGCTGTTGTCGGCATAATTCCGGACCTATGCGCTCTTAACCACGGAGTTAAGGGCGCATTCTTGGTTTTTCTCCCTGATTTTCCCATTTTACCCGCCTTGTTGTCCGTGCTGTTCCGCAATCGATTTCCTTGCGTACCTTGAGCCAGCCCCCCCGGAAATGGTATGGTTGAGCGTTTTCGCAATTTTATAAAAACTTAATACCCAAAAAATTTCAAATTGCGGCCAGGCGGCAAGTGCGTGAGGCCCCGGGAGCTTACTCAGGTAAGTGACAGGGGGGAGTGTGCGTAGCCAACAACGCTGCGGTTTGAAAGATGAAGGGAATAATAGCAAGGGGATTTACGCAATGCGTATCATTCTGCTGGGCGCTCCGGGCGCTGGTAAAGGTACTCAGGCTCAATTCATCATGGAGAAATACGGTATTCCGCAAATCTCCACCGGTGATATGTTGCGCGCAGCCGTGAAGGCCGGCAGTGAACTGGGCAAGCAGGCGAAAGAAATCATGGACGCCGGCAAGTTGGTGACCGATGAGCTGGTAATTGCACTGGTCAAAGAACGCATCACCCAGGAGGATTGCCGTAACGGCTTCCTGCTGGATGGTTTCCCGCGCACCATTCCACAGGCTGATGCGATGAAAGAAGCCGGCATCAACGTGGACTACGTGCTGGAATTCGCCGTGCCGGACGAACTGATCGTCGATCGCATCGTTGGCCGCCGCGTACATGCGCCGTCTGGCCGCGTGTATCACGTTAAATTCAATCCGCCGCAGGTGGAAGGCAAAGACGACGTGACCGGCGAAGAGCTGACCACCCGTAAAGACGATCAGGAAGAAACCGTGCGCAAGCGCCTGGTGGAATACCATCAGATGACCGCACCGCTGATTTCCTACTACAGCAAAGAAGCTGCAGCAGGCAACACCCAATACCGTAAAATCGACGGCACCCGTAAAGTGACCGAAGTGAGCGCTGAGCTGGCGAACATCCTCGGCTGATCGATTTTTATTGCTGTGCATAGCGCCAGGCCTTAGGTCTGGCGTTTTTTTTATCTGGCGTCTGAGGTATCGCCTGTTGCTGATATCGGTTCCGGTGAAGCGCTTTTCCGCTACAATAGAGGCCATTAATTGACGTTAACGCCCTGACCCAGAACGGGGTGTTAGCCTGCAAGGCATCAAGGGGAGCTGAGATGAAGCAAGAGAAACACGGGGTATTGCTGGTGAACCTGGGCACGCCGGATGCTCCGACCTCGTCGGCGGTAAAACGCTACCTGAAGGAGTTCCTCAGCGACGACCGCGTCGTCGATACTTCACCGCTGATCTGGTGGCCAATCCTTAATGGCGTGATCCTGCCGATCCGATCGCCGCGCGTCGCCAAGCTGTATAAGTCGGTATGGATGGACGAAGGCTCGCCGCTGTTGGTCTACAGCCGCCGCCAGCAGCGCGCGCTGGCCGCACGCATGCCGAGCACCCCGGTGGAGCTGGGGATGAGCTACGGCTCGCCGAACCTGGCGGAGGCGATAGACAAGCTGTTGGCGCAAGGCGTAACCAATCTGGTGGTGCTGCCGCTGTATCCGCAATACTCTTGCTCGACCAGTGCGGCGGTGTGGGACGGCGTGGCTCGCGTACTGAAAGGCTACCGCCGCCTGCCGTCGATAGGCTTTATCCGTGACTACGCCGAGCACCCGGCCTACATTGCCGCGCTGCGCCAGAGCGTTGAGCGTTCGTTCGCCGAGCATGGTCAGCCGGATCGTCTGGTGTTGTCTTTCCATGGCATTCCCAAGCGCTATGCCCGTCTCGGCGACGATTACCCGCAGCGCTGTGAAGATACCCAGCGCGCCCTGGCCGCCACGCTGCCGCTGGCTCCGGACAAGGTCATGATGACCTACCAGTCGCGCTTTGGCCGCGAACCCTGGCTGACGCCTTACACCGATGAAACTCTGAAAAGCCTGCCGGCGCAGGGCATCAAGCACATTCAGCTGATTTGCCCCGGCTTCTCGGCGGACTGCCTGGAAACGCTGGAAGAAATCAAAGAGCAGAACCGCGAGATCTTCCTCAAGGCCGGCGGTGAGAAATTCGAGTATATTTCCGCGCTGAACGACGAGCCGGCGCATATTGACATGATGCAGCAGCTGGTGGCGCAGCGCTTCTGATCGTCATACAACCCCCTACATCAGGCAGAAATGTGCTAACATTTTCTGCCTGATAATAGCCACTGCCGCCAATCACATGAAATTTCCTGGTAAACGTAAGTCCAAACACTATTTTCCGGTGAACGCCCGCGATCCGCTCTTGCAGCAGGTTCAGCCTGAAAATGAAGTCAGCACCTCTTATATCGTCGGCATCGACCAGACGCTGGTGGATATCGAAGCAAAAGTGGATGATGCGTTTATCCAGCGCTACGGCCTGAGCCTGGGGCATTCCCTGGTGATTGAGGATGACGTCGCCGAGGCACTGTATCAGGAGCTAAGCGAAAACAATCAGATCGACCATCAGTTCGCCGGCGGCACCATCGGCAATACCCTGCACAACTATTCGGTGCTGGCGGATGACCGTTCGGTCCTGCTCGGCGTCATGTGCAGCAACATCAAAATCGGCAGCTACGCCTACCGTTATCTGTGCAATACCTCCAGCCGCACCGATCTTAACCACCTGCAGGCGGTTGACGGCGCTATTGGCCGCTGCTTTACGTTGATCACCGAAAGCGGCGAACGCACTTTCGCCATCAGCCCCGGACAGATGAACCAACTGCGGCCGGAGAGCGTGCCGGAAGAGGTGATCGCAGGCGCTTCTGCGCTGGTGCTGACGTCGTATCTGGTGCGCTGCAAGGAGGGGGAGCCGATGCCGGCCGCTACCATGCAGGCGATCGAGTTCGCCAAGAAACACGATGTGCCGGTGGTGCTGACGCTGGGCACCAAGTATGTGATTGCCGATAACCCGCAGTGGTGGCGCGACTTCCTGAAGCAACACGTGTCGATTCTGGCGATGAACGAAGACGAAGCGTTGGAACTGACCGGGCTGAGCGATCCGCTCACCGCCTCGGACATGGCGCTCGAATGGGTGGATCTGGTGCTGTGCACCGCCGGGCCAAACGGCCTGTATATGGCGGGCTACACTGAAGAGGCCAACAAGCGGGAAACCCAGCATCCGCTGTTGCCGGGGCATATCGCCGAATTCAACCGTTATGAGTTCAGCCGCGCCATGCGTCGTGAAAGCTGTGAGAACCCGTTCCGCATCTATTCGCATATCGCGCCGTACATGGGCGGGCCGGAGAAAATCATGAACACCAACGGCGCCGGCGACGGCGCGCTGTCGGCGTTGTTGCATGATATCGCCGCCAACGGTTTTCACCGCAATAACGTGCCGAACTCCAGCAAGCACGTGCGCAGCTACCTGACTTACTCCTCGTTGGCGCAGGTATGCAAATACGCCAACCGCGTCAGCTATCAGGTGCTGAACCAGCATTCACCGCGCCTGACGCGTGGCCTGCCGGAACGGGAAGACAGCCTGGAAGAGTCTTACTGGGAACGGTAAAAAAGCAAAAGGTCCGGCAAGCCGGACCTTTTTTGATCGCCGCTTTTCACGTCAAATCGGGCAGGTGCCCAATTTCTCTTCTTCGCTCAGCGAATCCAGCTTAAGAATATTCAACATGCTGTTGGCGATTTCCCGCTCGCCCATCACGACCTGATCGGCACCGCGATCGGAGATATATGACACCTCGTCATCGTAATGCGCGCGGGCGATAATCTCGATGTTTGGCCGTTTGTTGCGCGCAGAGGCGACGATCTCCCCGGCTTCGTAGCCATTTGGAATGGTCAGCAGCAGCCAGCGCGCGCAGTCGAGCCGCGCCAGATCCATCACCTCCGGATTGGCGGCGTTGCCCAGCACCGTTTTGATGCCCTGTTCACGCAGCGCTTCGACCCGAGGGCGAGAGTTCTCGATCACCACCAGCGGAATGCCGGCCTCGGCCAGTTTGGCGCCCAGCAGGCTGCCGACGCGTCCATAGCCGACCAGCAGGGCGTGATTGCACATATCGAACGGGATCTGCTTTTCTTCTTCCACCGCTTCTTCCAGAATCTGGTCTTCCATGGTTTCGGCCTTGGCCAGATAACGTTCAAGCAGGGTGAACAGCAGCGGATTAAGCATGATCGACAGAATGGCGCCGGCCAGCACCAGATTGCGGCCGTGTTCCGACATCATGCCGAGCGAGATGCCAAGGCCGGCCAAAATGAAGGCGAACTCGCCGATCTGCGCCAGGCTGGCGGAGATGGTCAGCGCGGTGCGCTTGGAGTGGCCGAACATTTTCACCAGCAGGAACGCCGCCGCCGATTTGCCGAACACGATAATCGCCAGCGTCGCCAGCACCGCCAGCGGCTCGTTGATCAGGATCATCGGATCAAACAGCATGCCGACCGAGACAAAGAACAGCACCGCAAAAGCATCGCGCAGCGGCAGCGTGTCGTGGGCTGCGCGGTGGCTCAACTCCGACTCGTTCAGCACCATGCCGGCGAAGAACGCCCCCAGAGCGAAGGAAACGTCGAACAGCTTCACGGCGCCATAGGCAATGCCGAGCGCCAGCGCCAACACCGCCAGGGTAAACAGCTCGCGGGAACCGGTGCTGGCGGTTTTTGCCAGGATCCACGGCACCAGGCGGCGGCCGACCACAATCATCAGCGCGATAAAGGCGATGACCTTGCCGATGGTGAGCGCCAGATCCATCAGCAACTGGCTGCTGCTGGCGTTGTCATTGCCCATCATGTTGCCGAAGGCAGGCAGCAGCACCAACGTCAGCACCATCGCCAGATCTTCCACAATCAGCCAGCCGATGGCGATTTGCCCGCGCTGGCTGTCAATCAACTGGCGTTCTTCGAGTGCGCGCAGCAGTACCACGGTACTGGCGGTGGACAGACACAGCCCGAACACCAGCCCGGAAATCAAATCCCAGCCGAGCAGCTTCGACAGCCCCATACCCAACAAGGTGGCGACGGCAATCTGCGCCACGGCGCCGGGAATGGCGATATGTTTTACTGCGAGGAGGTCTTTAAGAGAGAAATGGAGGCCAACACCGAACATCAACAAAATCACGCCAATTTCCGCCAGTTCCGGCGCCAGCGAGGTGTCGGCGACAAATCCGGGGGTAAAGGGGCCGGCGAGCACGCCTGCTGCAAGGTATCCTACCAGTGGGGAGATGCGCAGGCGATTCGCCAGCATACCGAGGAGGAAGGCGAGTACTAACCCTCCGACAATAGTGGTGATTAACGGTGTTGAATTATGCATCCAGACTCCTTCTAGCTATGCATTGCGGCAGAGGGAAAGCGCAACTAAGTTACGAAAAGATACATTTAGTTTATTGCATTTGTGCGTGCCTTGCTTAGCTAAATTTGGCTTTTTTGCGAAAAAGCAGGGGATTCCGCATTAAGCAAGCCAGTGAGGGGATTTATCAATTAATAAGTCAAATAACATTGATTTATGTTGGAGATAACCCGGCTGAATGATATTTATCAGCCGGGTCACAGAAGGGTTATTGCGAGTTATGATCCATATTAGGCAGTAGTGCGGTAATAATGCCGATCAAGGGTAAGAAAGCACAGATTTGGTAAACCAATTCGATGCTGGTCAAATCTGCGACATAACCAAGAACTGCCGCCCCTAATCCACCCATACCAAAAGCAAAACCGAAGAATAAACCGGAAACCATACCAACTTTCCCCGGGATCAGCTCCTGAGCGTAGACCAGAATGGCCGAAAACGCCGAGGCGAGAATTACTCCTATGATCACCGTCAAAATACCGGTCCAGTATAAAGATGCATAGGGTAAAACGAGCGTGAAAGGTGCTGCGCCGAGTATGGAGCCCCAAATAACATATTTTCGGCCTATCCTGTCTCCCAATGGCCCGCCGATAATGGTACCGGCGGCTACGGCGAACAGGAACGCAAACAGGTGTATCTGAGCATTCTGAACCGAAACGCCGAACTTATGTATCAGATAAAATGTGTAATAGCTGCTGATGCTGGCCAAATAGAAATATTTGGAGAATATCAGCACCAGCAGGATGCCGAGTGCGTAGGTGACGGTACGTTTTGGCAGCGGTTGCCGCGCAGCGGCGGCTTTAGGCAAGCCTTTTGTCGCCCGCTGCTGTTGCTGATACCACTTGCTGACCTGCAACAGCACCACGATAGCCAGCAGTGCCGCCAGCGAGAACCAGGCGACGTTGCCCTTACCGTAAGGCGCGATAATCAATGCCGCCAACAGGGGGCCGAGCGAACTGCCAAAGTTGCCGCCGACCTGGAACAGCGACTGCGCCAGGCCATGCCGGCCGCCGGAAGCCATGCGCGCTACGCGGGACGATTCCGGATGGAAGACCGAAGAGCCGGTACCGACCAGCGCCGCGGCCAGCAACACCAGCGGGAAGGTATTGGCTACCGACAGCAACAGCAGGCCACACAGGGTAAAACCCATGCCGATTGGCAGCGAATAAGGCTGCGGGTGTTTATCGGTGAAGTGGCCGATCAGCGGCTGCAACAATGAAGCGGTTAATTGGTAGGTTAGGGTAATCATGCCGATCTGCACGAAGCTGAGATTGAAATCGGCCTGCAGGATCGGGTAAATCGCCAGGATCAGCGACTGAATCATGTCGTTCAGCAGGTGGGATACGCTGATGGCGCCGAGGATCGAGAAAGCGGTGCCTTTAACCGCGCCGCCCTTGGCCGGCGGCATGGCGGTTTCGCTACGGTCGGTCATTTTATTGTTAGCCTGGTAAGTTTTAGGGTTCAGAGCAGATTATCTTAGGTAAGTTGTTCAATTTTTACCACACTCGACATAATTTGACGTATATCGCAAAAATTTGAAATCACTTGTCTTTATTTCGCGCTACAATTTGGGCCACCTCAAAAAACAGTTCATTTTCATCATGGAGAGCCGCCATGCGTTTTTCGTTAAAAACCACCGCATGCGCCTTGGCCGTGTCCCTGACTTTCCTGTCGGGAGCCGCCAGCGCCTGGGAAAAGGATAAGACCTACGAGATCACCATCCTGCATACCAACGATCACCACGGCCATTTCTGGCAGAACGATCACGGTGAGTACGGCCTTGGCGCGCAGAAAACCCTGGTGGACGGCATTCGCCAGGAAGTGGCGGCCAAGGGCGGCAGCCTGCTGCTGTTGTCCGGCGGCGATATCAATACCGGCGTGCCGGAGTCTGATCTGCAGGATGCCGAACCGGATTTTCGCGGTATGAACCTGGTGGGTTACGATGCGATGGCGATCGGCAACCATGAGTTCGACAACCCGCTCAGCGTGCTGCGTCAGCAGGAGAAATGGGCGACCTTCCCGCTGCTGTCGGCCAATATCTATCAGAAAAGCACCCAACAGCGCCTGTTCAAACCTTACGCCTTATTCGACAAACAGGGCATCAAGATTGCGGTTATCGGCCTGACCACCGACGACACCGCCAAGATCGGCAACCCGGAATACTTCACCGATATCGAGTTCCGCGTGCCGGCGCAGGAGGCGAAACAAGTCGTTGAGCAACTGCGCAAGGATGAAAAACCGGACGTGATCATCGCCGCCACTCACATGGGCCATTACGATGACGGCAACCACGGCTCCAACGCGCCGGGCGACGTCGAGATGGCGCGCAGCCTGCCGGCGGGTTACCTGGATATGATCGTCGGCGGCCACTCGCAGGATCCGGTCTGTATGGCCGGGGAAAACCACAAACAGGTGGATTACGTGCCGGGTACCCCGTGCTCGCCGGATCGTCAAAACGGCACCTGGATCGTGCAGGCGCACGAGTGGGGCAAATACGTCGGCCGCGCCGATTTCCAGTTCCGCAATGGCGAGCTGAAGCTGGTGCATTATCAACTGATCCCGGTCAACCTGAAGAAAAAGGTGGAAAAAGCCGACGGCACCAGCGAGCGGGTATATTACACCCAGAAAATTCAGGAAGATCCTTCCATGATGAAACTGCTGACGCCATTCCAGGACAAGGGCAAGGCGCAGCTTGACGTTAAAATCGGCAGCGTGAACGGCAAGCTGGAGGGCGATCGCAGCAAGGTGCGCTTCGTTCAGACCAACCTGTCGCGCGTACTGCTGGCGGCGCAAATGGAACGTGTCGAAGCCGATTTTGCGGTGATGAGCGGCGGCGGGGTGCGTGATTCGATCGAGTCCGGCGACATTACCTATAAAAACGTGCTCAAGGTGCAGCCGTTCGGCAACACGTTGGTCTATGCCGAGATGAAAGGCAGCGAGGTAGAAAAATACCTGGCGGTGGTGGCTAACATGAAGGTGGATTCCGGCGCTTATGCGCAGTTTGCCAACGTCAGCCTGATGGCGGACGGCAAGGGCGTCAGCAACGTGAAGATCAAGGGCGAGCCATTGCAGGCAGACAAAACCTACCGTATGGCGACGCTGAACTTCAATGCGTTGGGCGGCGACGGCTATCCGAAGCTGGATACCCTGCCAGGCTACGTCAACACCGGCTTTATCGATGCCGAAGTGCTGAAACAGTATATCGAGAAGCACTCTCCGTTGGATGCGGCGGCCTATGAGCCGAAGGGCGAGATTGTTTATCAGTAAGCTTTCACCCGCCATACCTGACGTTGTCTCTGCGTTGGCGGCGTCCGCTCACCCCAGTCTCATAGCCATCTATGCTGCTGGGGATTATGAGCCTCATCCTTGAGGCTCACCCTACGGCCTTGCCGTCTCGATACAACGTCAATTATTTAGGGTAAAAGGGGTCGCTGGGGGCCGATGCCCCCGCCATTTAATCGCGCTTGGCGATATCGGCGAAGCTGCCGGCCAGCAGGCGGCATAAATCGCCGGCGGCCAGTTCGATATCCAGCCCGCGTTTGCCGCCGGAGACGTAAATGGTGGCGAACTGCTGCGCCGGGCTGTCGATCACCGTCGGCAACCGCTTTTTCTGCCCCAGCGGGCTAATGCCGCCGACCAGATAACCGGTCACGCGTTGTGCCAGTTGCGGATCGGCCATTTCCGCTTTCTTTGCGCCCAGGGCGCGGGCGACCTTTTTCAGATCCAACTGGGTCGCGACCGGCGTTACCGCCACCGCCAGCTGTTTGGCATCGCCGTTCAGCGCCACCAGCAGCGTTTTATAGACGCGATCGGCATCGAGCCCAAGTTTCTGTACCGCTTCATCGCCGAAGTGGGTTTCTGCACTGTCGTGATGATAGGGATGAAGGGTAAACGCGATTTTTTGTTTCTCAAGCAGGATCACTGCGGGCGTCATACTGTTTTCCTATTTCCCCTTTGCACGGGAAGTTGCAACGCGAAGCAACAAAATTACAAAAATCTAACGGTGGCAGCAACCTGAGCCGCTGTTACATAAAGCGGGTTGCCAAGGTGTTCACTGGGTTGCTACCCTGTCTATTGTAACCGTTAACACGGTTGCTATGCGTATAACTAAAATACAAGAAATTCCTCTTTGACTGGCCAGTAGCGATATTGGCCACTTTTTTTACTGCGCCTGAAGCATCGCCGGCAGATTATCTTCGCCGTACAGATGCAGCGCGCCCACCGCCACCACGTAGTTGCCGGCCGGCAACGCCTCCAGTTTCTGCCGCCAGTCCCGGTTGCGCCGATGCATCAGCACGTCGTACAGATCGGCGCTGAAGGTGGCGGGCAGGGTTTCCAGTGCGCCATTGGGTTTCGCGTCAAGCCACCAGCTGACCATGGTTTGCAGCAGCCGCGCGTTGGTGTGCCAGTGCTCCAGCGTATCGCGCAGCAGCGCCATGCCGCCTTCCGGCAATTGTTCCAGCATCGCCATCTGCTGTTCCGCGCCTTCCAGCTCAATCACCTTTTTGTGTTGTTGCCGGGCGGCCTGCAACAGTTGGTAGTCCACGCCGTACTCGGCGCGCAGCCCCAGCCGCTGAGCCTGGCGCGCCTGCATCGTCAGCGCCACCTGCCAGCCGGGTAGGGTCGAGAACGCCTCGGCGTCGGCGCCCAATTCCTGGCACAGGGTCAACAACTGCTGAAACTCGTTCTCGGAAAGGCGCTCCGCCAGCTCGGGTTGTGCGTCAGCGCGGTCAAACGGCGAAGCGGAACCGGTGATATCGGCCTCAACAATCAGGGCGTCAGCCTGTTTCAGGCGGGTAGCCAGCGTGGCCGGCAGCGGCGACATATCCACCGTACCCATATGAATGCTGCCCACCAGATGGAATTGACGATCGCCGGGCAGCCGGATATCCAGCGCCGGGTAGGCGTAGGTCATCGGAGAAATAATGCCGAGAAAGGCGGCGATGCGGCGTAATAGCTTACCCATACAGCGTGGCTCCTTATTTTCCCCGCGAGCTTGCAAGCGACGGCCTGGCCCTCTGGCGGGTAACGCGGTTGTGCCATGCTAAACGCTATCCGCCGCACAAGAAAGCCTGAAGAGTGGAGGAATTATCCCAAAGGAAGCGGGGCGCAAGAGTTTGCGCCCCCTGTGGCATTCAGCGTTTCGGTTTAAAACGCAGCAGTCGGTTGGCGTTACTGACCACGGTAATGGAAGACAGCGCCATCGCGGCGCCCGCCACTACTGGGCTGAGCAGAGTGCCGGTCAACGGATACAGCACCCCGGCGGCGATGGGAATGCCGAGCGTGTTGTAAATGAATGCCCCGAGCAGGTTCTGTTTCATGTTGCGCAGCGTGGCCTTCGACAGTTCCAGCGCGTCGGCGACGCCATTCAGGCTGTGACGCATCAGGGTGATGGCGGCGGTTTCGATTGCGATATCGCTGCCGCCGCCCATCGCGATGCCCACGTCGGCTTGCGCCAGTGCCGGGGCGTCGTTGATGCCATCGCCGACCATTGCCACGCGGTGGCCCTGCGCCTGCAACCGTTTGATCGCCTCGGCCTTGCCGTCCGGCAGCACGCCGGCGATGACCTTGTCGATACCGGCCTCTTTGGCAATGGCGTTGGCGGTCACCGGATTGTCGCCGGTCAGCATCACCAGTTGATAACCCTGACGATGCAGACGCTGCAGCGCTTCAATGCTGTCGCTGCGCAGCGGATCGCGGATGGCGATCAGCGCAGCCGGCCGCCCGTCGGCTGCCAGTAGCACCGGCGTAATGCCGCGCTCGGCTTGTTGCTGAATTTGCGCTTCCAGCACTGCGGTCGCCACCTGGTGCTGTTGCAACAGTGCGGCGTTGCCCAGCAACAGCTTCACGCCGTCCACTTCACCGCTGACGCCGGCCCCGCGCAGGGTTCGGAACTGCTCAACCGACGGCAGCGATTGCCCGGCGGCGTGCTCAACGATGGCACGCGCCAAGGGGTGGCTGGCGCCTTGTTCCAGTGCGGCTGCCCAACGCAGCGCCTGCTGCTCGTCGATCTGATTGAAGGTGATAATCTCCACCACGCGCGGTTGGCCTTCGGTCAGGGTGCCGGTTTTATCAAACACCAGCGTATCCAGGGTGCTGGCCTGCTGCAACGCATCGGCGTCGCGCACCAGCACGCCGAACTCGGCCGCGCGGCCAACGCCGGAAATGATCGACATCGGCGTCGCCAGGCCCAGCGCGCAAGGGCAGGCGATGATCAGCACCGTAGTGGCGATCACCAGCGTATAAACCAACTGCGGCTGCGGGCCGAAGAAATACCAGATCGCCGCGCTGAACAGGGCGATGGCCACCACCACCGGCACGAACACCGCAGAAATGCGGTCCGCCAGTTTGCCAATCTCCGGCTTGCTGCTCTGCGCCTGGCGCACCAGTTTGATGATCCGCGCCAGCGTGGTTTTGCTGCCGATAGCGCCGGCGCGAAACAGCACGCTGCCGTCATCCACCACCGTACCGGCATGTACGGTGTCGCCAACGCCTTTCTGCTGCGGTACGGCTTCGCCGGTCAGCATCGCTTCGTCCAGCCACACTTCGCCCTGCACAATTTCGCCGTCCACCGGGATACGATCGCCGGTGGTCAGGCGCAGCGTCATGCCGAGTTGCACCTGCGCCAGCGCAATGGTTTTCTCGCCGTCTTCGGTCACCAGCCGCGCCGTCGGCGGAGTCAGGTCCAGCAGCCGCTCCAGCGCCTGCGACGAACGCTGGCGCGCCCGCTGCTCCAGCGCATGGCCGAGGTTGATCAGGCCGATGATCATGGCGCTGGCCTCGTAATACAGGTGCCGCGCCTCCATAGGGAAGAAATCCGGCCACAGGTTGACGCTGATCGAATACAGCCAGGCGGCGCCGGTGCCGAGTGCGACCAGCGTATCCATGGTGGCGCTGCCGTTGCGTAGCGCGCGCCAGGCGTTGCGGTAAAAATGCCCGCCGGCGAACACCATCACCGCCAGAGTGATCAGACCAACCCACAGCCACGGGCGTTGGGTTTCCGGCGTCAGCGACATACTGCCGCCAAACAGGCCCCAGGCCATCAGCGGAATGCCCAGCGCCAGGCCGAGCGCCGCCTGCCAGCGGAAGCGCTTCATGTTGGCCTGCGCGGTCTGCTGTTGGCGTTCGCGGCGTTCGGTTTCGTCCTGGATCATTTCCGCGCCATAGCCGGCTTTCTCCACCGCCGCCACCAGCGCCTGCGGATCGGCCGCGCCGGTAATCAATGCGCTGCGTTCCGCCAGATTGACCCGCGCCTGTTCGACGCCGGGCACGCTTTGCAGCGCGTTTTGGACTTTACTGACACAGCTGGCGCAGCTCATGCCGCTGAGCAGCAGTTGAACGCTGTCATCATCGTCGTTGAGGTGGGTTGCCGGAAGGGAAGAGGGGGCCGCTGCCTGGGGTTCCGGCAATTCAGGGGCTGATTCAGTCAACGGCTCAGTTTTTGGGAGAGGGGCGGCTCCATTGACGCTGGCGTGATAACCGGCTTCTTCTACTGCGGCGATCAACGCCCCGGCAGCGGCATCGCCATAGACCTTGGCCGACTCGATGCCGACGTCTGCCGCGATCACGCCCGGTACCGCTTCCAGCGCTTTGCGGGTGCTGGCGGCGCAGTGCATGCAGCTCAGGCCGCTCAGCTGCAGTTCGGTATCGGGCCGTTGCGCTACGGCAGCCTGGTAACCGGCGGCGATCACGCTGTCGATCAGCGCCTGGCTCGGCGCATCGCCGGTGACCCTGGCGTAATTGACATTAACCTCTGCCTGTTCGACATCGTTGCGGCTTTCCAGGGCTTTTTTCACCCGTTGCGCGCAGTTCATGCAGGTTAACCCCTGCAACGCCAGCACGGTGGTTTGTGACATGATTCGGTTCCTCGCTCAAGTGCGGTGTTTAAAGGTTGACCGCTTAGCCTGTTTTCACTAAGAATGAAGGTTAAACCTTCCAGCAAGGGGAAGGTCAAGGAGTGAAAATGAATATCAGCGACGTGGCGAAAAAAACCGGTTTAACCAGCAAAGCGATCCGCTTTTATGAAGAGAAAGGGCTGGTTACCGCGCCGATCCGTACCGATAACGGTTACCGCAGCTATAACCCGAAGCATATCGAAGAGCTGACGCTGCTGCGCCAGGCGCGGCAGGTGGGTTTTAACCTGGACGAGTGTCGCGAGCTGGTGGCGTTGTTTAACGATCCGGCCCGGCATAGCGCCGATGTGAAAGCGCGCACGCTGCAAAAAGTGGCGGATATTGAAAAACACATCGGTGAGTTGGGCGAGATGCGCCAGCGTCTGCTGGCGCTGGCGAACGAATGCCCGGGCGATGACGGGGCAGAATGCCCGATCATTAATAACCTGGCGGGTTGCTGCCACAATCACTAGCGCGTAACGGCACGGATCACCAGGGTTACGCCCTCGACGGCAATGACTTCCACTTCGGTCCCTATCGCCAGATCTTCACTGGCCTGTGCGCGCCAACTGCTGTCGCCGATGTTAATGCGGCCCATGCCGTTGTGCATGGCTTCGGTCAAGGTCGCGCGGGTGCCGATCAACTGGCGGTTGCGCTGGTTCAGCACCTGCGAACCGCTGGTTGCCGCCGCCGGTCGCTGGCGCAGCCAGTACCACCACAGATAGGCCACGACAATGGTCAGTACGGCAAAAATCACCCCCTGCCACTCCCAGGCCAACTGCGGCAGCAGCCAGACCATCGCGCCGACCGCCACCGCCGACACGCCGCTCCATAACAGGTAGCCGCTGGCGCCGAGCATCTCGGCCGCCAACAGCAGCCCGCCGAGAGAAAGCCAGAACCAGTGCGGGTTTGCTGCAATTTGTTCGAGCATGATTACTTGCCTTTGGTGTCTTTCAACAGCTCGGCAATGCCACCGATTGAACCGAGCAGGCTGCTGGCGTCCAGCGGCATCATAACGACTTTACTGTTGTTGGCGGAACCGATCTTCTGCAGCGCGTCAGTGTATTTCTGCGCCACAAAATAGTTCACCGCCTGGATATTGCCGCTGGCGATAGCGTCGGAAACCAACTGCGTGGCCCGTGCTTCCGCTTCTGCGGCACGTTCACGCGCCTCCGCCTGCAGGAATGCCGACTGGCGTTCGCCCTCGGCCTTCAGGATCTGCGATTGCTTATCCCCTTCGGCGCGCAGAATGGCCGCCTGGCGTACGCCTTCGGCCTCAAGGATGTCCGCACGCTTGGTACGTTCGGCCTTCATCTGGGCGTTCATTGAGGCGATCAGTTCGGCAGGCGGGCGCACGTCACGGATCTCGATACGGGTGATCTTGACGCCCCAGGGGTTGGTGGCTTCGTCCACGATATGCAGCAGGCGGCTGTTGATGCTGTCGCGCTGCGACAGGATTTCGTCCAGTTCCATTGAGCCGAGCACGGTACGGAAGTTGGTCATGGTCAGATTGACGATCGCCCGCTCGAGGTTGCTGACCTCATAGGCGGCGCGCGCCGGATCGACCACCTGGATAAAGCACACCGCATCGATGGCCACGTTGGCATTATCGCGCGAGATGATTTCCTGCGAGGGAATATCCAGCACCTGTTCCATCATATTGATTTTTCTGCCGATGCGATCCATAAAGGGCACGACCAGGTTCAAACCGGGCATCAGCGTTTTGGTATAGCGGCCGAAGCGTTCCACCGTCCATTGGAACCCTTGCGGAACAATTTTGACGCCGGCGAAGACGATGATCAGCGCGACGACGATCACAATGGGGATAAGGGTAAACATGGCAAACCTCCTGTCAGACATATGTAAGAGGATTTTACGCCACAGCGCAGGGAAAGCCTAATATCCCCGTCGTTTCAGGAGGGAAATCAGGATAGGCAGCGATAACATTCCAAATTGGCATGTTTCCAATAATTTTTATTCATTTCATGACGTTGTCTGCCTTGGCTAGAGTGGGATTTGTCGCTGCTCTTATCTTCAAATTTTTGTCATTTCTATTTGCGACTATGCTTTTTGAAGTGACATCTTGCGCCAAGGATCGTTATGGACTCAATCAGTGTCGATGAACTCGCCCAGAAAAAAGATCGCTGGTATCTCATCGTGGAAGAAATGTTGGCGGCGGCCGGCATTACCATCAACGGGAATAATGCATTTGATCTTCAGGTGCACAATCCGGGCTTATTTAAACGCATTCTGCAGGAAGGCTCGCTCGGGTTTGGCGAAAGCTATATGGATGGCTGGTGGGATTGCGAAAGGCTGGACGCGCTATTTACCCGTATCTTGCATTTCGGCGTTGATGAACGTCTGCCAAAACGCCTGACGGACATTACGCGGATCGCCTATGCGCGGCTGTTTAACCGGCAATCGCGCAAACGCGCCTGGCAGGTGGGGAAAGAGCATTACGACATCGGCAACGATCTGTTTCGTGCCATGCTCGATCCTTATATGCAATATTCCTGCGGTTACTGGAAGGAGGCTGAAACGCTGGAACAGGCGCAACTGGCCAAGCTGAAAATGATCTGCGAGAAGCTGCAACTGAAACCGGGCATGTCGCTGTTGGACATCGGCTGCGGTTGGGGCGGGCTGGCACAGTATGCGGCGGAAAACTACGGCGTATCGGTGCATGGCGTGACTATTTCCGCCGAGCAGCAAAAGCTGGCTCAGGAGCGCTGTCAGGGGCTGGACGTAGAGATTCTGTTGCAGGATTATCGCGATTTGAACCGCCAGTTTGACCGCATTGTTTCCGTCGGCATGTTCGAACACGTCGGGCCGAAAAACTACGACACCTATTTCAGCGTCGCGGCGCGTAATCTGAAGCCCGATGGCCTGTTCCTGTTGCACACCATTGGCGCCAACCAAACCAATCTCCACGTCGACGCCTGGATTGATAAATACATCTTCCCCAACGGCTGCCTGCCCTCGGTGCGCCATATCGCCGAAGCCAGCGAACAGCGTTTCGTGATGGAGGATTGGCACAATATCGGCGCCGATTACGATCGCACCCTGATGGCCTGGTATGAGAATTTCAAACGGGCGTGGCCGGCGCTGTCGGAAAATTACTCTGAGCGCTTCGAGCGGATGTTCACTTATTACCTGAATGCCTGCGCGGGTGCGTTCCGTTCGCGCGATATTCAGCTGTGGCAGGTGTTGTTCAGTCCGAAGGGGGTTGAAGGCGGTGTTCGGGTTTACCGCTAATATCCTCGTCATATTTCAAGCTGCCTCGGCGTTGGCTGCGTTTGCGCGCCCCAGTCACTTACTGGAGTAAGCTCCTGGGGACTTACAAACTTGCCGCCTGGATGCAACTCGAACTATTTAGAGGATATTTCCTCAATTATTTACTTTGGGATAGAGACCCAATGGATTTCCAGTTGCATCCAGGCGGCAAACGCGAGAAACCCCAAGAGCTTAGATAACTAAGTGACTGGGGTTCGAACGTGCAGCCAACAACGATGCGGCTGGAAAGACGAAGGGTATATCAATAGAGTAGTGAGTAGAGCTGACGGCGATACTTGGCGGCCAGCGCGTCGCCGGTGCCCAGTGCGGCCAGAATATCCATCAGCGTCTTGCGCGCGCTGCCGTTGGCGGCGGCCAGATCTTTCTTCAAGTGCCCTATCAGCAGTTCCAGCGCTTCTTCGTTGCGCCCCACCTGATGCAGTTGCAGCGCCAGTTGCACGGCCAGCTCGACGTTCTCCGGCTGTTGTTGCACCTGTTGCTGCAACAGCTGGATTTCCGGCGTGTCGGCCGCCTGCTTCAGCAATTCAATCTGCGCCACCAGGCCCTGATAACGGGTATCGCGATCCTGTAAAGGAATCGTCGCCAGCACCGTTTCGGCCTCTTCAGTGCGGTTCAGCGCGATCTGGGTTTCTGCAAGCGTCAGGCCGATATCGCTGCGTTGCTGGCTGGCTTGCCAGGCGTCTTTCAACAGCGGCAGCGCTTCAGCCGCGTTGCCTTCGGCCAGCAGGTCGGTTGCCTGTGCCAGTTTCAGATCTTCTGCCTTCGGCAGGAAACGCTGCAGGAATTCGCGGATGACGTCTTCCGGCTGCGGGCCCTGGAAACCGTCGACCGGTTGGCCGTCTTTGAACAGGTAAACCGTAGGGAGGGAGCGCAGCCCGAATTGCGCGGCGATCGCTTGTTCCGCGTCGCAGTCCACCTTGGCCAACAAGAACTGGCCGGCATATTCCGCCGCCAGCTTATCCAGGATCGGGGTGAGCTGCAGGCAGTGTTGGCTGCGATCTGACCAGAAGTAGAACAGCACCGGCAGGGACATCGATTGTTCCAGCGTTTGGTGCAGGTTTGTTTCGTTAATATCAACAACAGCTTGAGCTAGCATGTGATTCTCTCTCTGATCTTGCGGAGCCATTGGCTCTTAGATGGGGGCGGGGCGGCATTCTTCAACCCCTGCGGCCCAATTAACCGTTGCTGCGCAGCAGCCAGTCCAGGCAGCGGCCGGGCAGAATGCGGCGCAATACGCTCAGCGCGTGCGCCAGCAGGGTCACCGGATAGCGCAGCCTGGCGCGCGGGTTTTCCAGCGCGTGGCGCAGCTTCGGCAAAATGGCCTCCGGCGGCAGCGTCAGACGCCTGGCGATGCCGGGGTTATGCACCGGATTATCGCTCTGCGCCTGGTTCACGTTCTGGGTAAAGTGGGTCGAAATCGGGCCGGGTTCAATCAGGCTGACCTGAATGCCGGTGCCGTGCAGCTCCATGCGCAGCGCGTCGGACCAGGCTTCCAGCGCAAACTTGCTGGCGGCATAGGCGCCGCGTCCGGCGCTGGAGACCAGCCCCATCACCGAACTGGTTTGAATAATGCGCCCTTCGCCGTGCGGCAGCATCGCCGGCAACAGCAACTGGGTCAACTGGTGGGTGCCAAACAGGTTGGTGGAGAATTGCCGCTCCAACTGCTGACGGGAAATGCTGCTCAGCGGGCCGTAAACGCCGAAGCCGCCATTGTTGAACAGGCCATACAGCCGGCCGCCGGTCAGTGCGATCACCTGCGCAGCGGCACGTTCGACGCTGTCGCTATCGTCCAGATCCAGCTCAATGCCTTCCAGCCCCAGTTGACGCATATTTTCCACGTCCTGCGGCTTGCGGCAGGCGGCCAGCACCCGGTAGCCGCGATTACGCAGATCCTGCGCTGCAATCAGTCCTATCCCGCTGGAACAGCCGGTTATCAATACCGCTTTTTGCATAACTTTACCTAGTGTACAACCCTATTTAGTTAGACTCATGTTTTACTAGAGGTTCCAGGCGTTCCGCCATCCAGGTGGCGATAAACGGTTGGGCGTCCTTATTGGGGTGCAATCCGTCATCCTGCATCCATTCCGCTTTCACCACCACCTGTTCCATATAGAACGGCAGCAGTGGAATGTCGAATTGTTTGGCAAGCTGCGGGTAAATCGCGCTGAAAGCCTCGGTATAGCGGCGGCCATAGTTGGGCGGAATGTGGATTTGCATCAGCAGCGGCTGCGCACCGGCTTGCTGCACCAGAGTAATGATCTGGCTGAGATCGCGTTGCACGTCCTGCGCCGGGAAACCGCGCAGGCCGTCGTTGGCGCCCAGTTCGATCAGCACCCAGCGCGGTTGGTGTTGTTGCAGCAGTGCGGGCAGGCGCGCCAGCCCTTGCGCGGCGGTGTCGCCGCTGATGCTGGCGTTCACCAACTGCGGTTCACCCGGTTTTTTCTGCCATTGGTCGGCCAGCAGCGTCGGCCAGGCCTGCGCCACCGGCAAGCGGTAACCGGCGCTTAAACTGTCGCCTAAAATCAATAAGGTATCGGCGGCGACAGCGCGTAAACTGAATAATCCCAACAGCAAAAGGAAGGGAAGATGCCAGCGGAAAACGTTCTTGAAGTTCATCATCTTAGTAAACACGTTGGTCAGGGTGAGCATCAGCTCTCCATCCTTACCGGAGTCGAGCTGGTTGTCAAACCCGCGCAGACAATTGCCCTGATTGGCGAATCCGGCTCGGGCAAATCGACGCTGTTGGGGATCCTCGCCGGGTTGGACGACGGCAGTGCAGGAGAGGTGCATTTGTTGGGGGAATCGCTGACCGCGCTGGACGAAGAAGGGCGCGCGGCCCTGCGCGCCAAAAACGTCGGCTTTGTATTTCAGTCATTCATGCTGGTGCCGACGCTCAACGCGCTGGAGAACGTGCAACTGCCGGCGCTGCTGCGCGGTGAGAACGACAGGCAGAGCC
Source organism: Serratia plymuthica (assembly GCF_018336935.1). Lineage (NCBI taxonomy): Bacteria > Pseudomonadati > Pseudomonadota > Gammaproteobacteria > Enterobacterales > Yersiniaceae > Serratia > Serratia plymuthica. Next base: position 924,757 of record NZ_CP068771.1, read on the forward strand.
GCGAGCAGGCGGTTCAGTTGCTGGAGCAACTGGGGCTGGGCAAAAGGCTCGATCACCTGCCGGCGCAACTTTCCGGCGGCGAGCAACAGCGGGTCGCGTTGGCGCGTGCGTTCAGCGGCCGGCCGCGAGTGTTGTTTGCCGATGAGCCGACCGGCAACCTCGATCGCCAGACCGGCGAACGCATCGCCGATTTGCTGTTCTCTCTCAACCGCGATTTCTCCACCACCCTGATCCTGGTCACCCATGACGAAACCCTGGCGGCGCGCTGCCAGCGGCGGCTGCGCCTGCGTGAAGGCAAGCTGTGGGAGGAAGCATGATCTGGCGCTGGTTCTGGCGGGAATGGCGTTCGCCGTCACTGCTGATCGTCTGGCTGGCGCTGACGCTGTCGATGGCCTGCGTGCTGGCGCTGGGCAGCATCAGCGATCGCATGGACAAGGGGCTGAGCCAGCAGAGCCGCGATTTCATCGCCGGTGATCGGGTGCTGCGCAGCGCCCGGCCGGTGCCGGAAGGCTGGCTGCTTGATGCACGGCAGGAAGGGCTGAAAGTGAGCCGCCAGCTGTCGTTTACTACCATGACTTACGCCGGCGACAGGCCGCAATTGGCGGACGTGAAAGCCACCGATCTGGCCTATCCGCTGTACGGCAAGCTGGAAACGCGCCCGGCCAACGTCAAGCTTGAACCGGGCAGCGTGCTGGTGGCGCCGCGCTTGCTGGCGTTGCTGAATGTGAAAGTGGGGGACTCGCTGGACGTGGGCGACACCCGCCTGCGCATTGCCGGTGAAATTCTTCAGGAGCCGGACTCCGGCTTCAATCCGTTCCAGACGGCGCCGCGCATCATGATCAACCTGGCGGATGTGGATAAAACCGGGGCGGTGCAGCCGGGCAGCCGCCTGAGTTACCGCTATATGTTCGCCGGTTCGCCGGAGGACATCCAGCGTTACGAAACGCGCCTGACGCCGCAGCTCCACCCCGACCAGCGTTGGTTTGGGTTGCAGGAGTCCGGCAGCGCGCTGGGCAAATCGCTGCAACGATCGCAACAGTTCCTGCTGCTGTCGGCGCTGCTGACTCTGCTGCTGTCGATCGCCGCCGTGGCGGTGGCCATGAGCCACTATTGCCGCAGCCGTTACGATCTGATCGCGGTGCTGAAAACGCTGGGTGCCGGCCGTAACGCCTTGCGTAAGCTGATCGTCGGTCAGTGGCTGGCGGTCATTTTGCTGGCGGCAGCGTGCGGCGGCATTATCGGCCTGGGGTTTGAAGCGGTGCTGATCCGGCTGCTGGCGCCGGTGCTGCCGGCGGAGTTGCCTGCCGCCGGGGCCTGGCCGTGGTTGTGGGCGATCGGCGCGTTGCTGATGATTTCGCTGCTGGTGGGGCTGCGGCCGTACCGGCAATTGCTGGCGACCCAGCCGCTGCGGGTGTTGCGCCGCGACGTGGTGGCCAACGTCTGGCCGCTGCGCTACTTCCTGCCGGTGACGGCGCTGATTGTGGTGGCGATGCTGATCGCATTAATGGGGGCCAGCACGCTGCTGTGGTCGATCCTCGCCGGTATTCTGGTGCTGGCGCTGCTGTTGGGCGCCATCGGCTGGGGCAGCCTGCTGCTGCTGCGCCGCATTCGGCTTCAAAACCTGGCGTTGCGGTTGGCGGTCAATCGCCTGCTGCATCAGCCCTGGGTCACGGTCAGCCAACTGGCGGCGTTTTCGCTGTCGTTTATGCTGCTGGCATTGTTGCTGGTGCTGCGTGGCGATCTGCTCGACCGCTGGCAACAGCAACTGCCACCGGACAGCCCGAACTACTTCCTGCTGAACCTGACCGAAGCACAGGTGCCGCAGGTGAAAACCTTCCTGCAGCAGCACCAGGTCAAGCCGGAAACCTATTACCCTATTGTACGCGTGCGCCTGACCGAGATTAATCAGCAGGTGGCGACCGAGCGGGTACACGAGGACGATCCGGGCGGCGAGGCGGTTAACCGCGAACTGAACCTGACCTGGCTGGCGGATCTACCGGCGCATAATCCGCTACTGGCGGGCAGTTGGCCGCCGAAATCCGGTGAGGTGTCGATGGATCAGGGCATTGCCGGGCGGCTCAAGGTTAAGCTGGGCGACACGCTGACCTTCAGCGGCGATACCCAGTCGTTCAGCGCCAAGGTCACCAGCCTGCGGCAGGTGGATTGGGAAAGCCTGAAGCCGAACTTTTACTTCATCTTCCCGCCGGGTGCGCTGGACGGTCAACCGCAGACCTGGCTTACCAGTTTCCGCTATGACGGGGACGGCCAGATGCTGACCCAGCTTAACCGGCAATTCCCGACGCTCAGCCTGCTGGACATCGGGTCAATCCTGAAACAGGTCGGCGGAGTGCTGCAACAGGTCAGCCGTGCGCTGGAGGTGATGGTGGTGCTGGTGGTGATTTGCGGTGGCCTGTTGCTGATGGCGCAGGTGCAGGTGGGTATGCGGCAACGGCGCCAGGAGCTGGTGGTGTACCGTACTCTGGGGGCCAGCAAACGCCTGTTGCGCAGCACACTGTGGTGCGAGTTTGCGCTGCTTGGGCTGGTGGCGGGCATTGCGGCGGCGGTGGGGGCAGAGGCGGCGCTATGGTTGCTGCAAAGCCAGGTATTCGATTTCCCGTGGGCACCCACGCCGGTGTTGTGGTGGGCATTGCCGCTGCTCAGCGCGTTGCTGTTGTCGCTGTGCGGTGGTTGGCTGGGCGTGCGGTTACTGCGCGGCCAGGCATTGTTCCGCAGCTACGAGGGTTAAACCGCCGCATGGTCGGCCCGGCCCCCGTTATCGGGAGCCGGGCCGATATCTTTATTGAAACCTCACAAATTCCCCTTCATGACCGTCTGCCTGGAAAGTGCCTTTGCTCCTTCGCTGAGCAGACAATTCAAGTGAAATCGATTACAAATAAATGGCTGTTTTTTAAGGTTGGTATCGAGGGCTGATAAGGGTGGGCGGTTTTTTTGATCATTTCGGTAAATGATATGAGGTTATTATTATTTATAATCAATAGTATATGTTTGTTTTTTAGCATCGATATGTGGTTTTGTGAAAATTAAAATAATGTAACCGTTTCCACTAATGTGATCTCACTCACTTACCGCCTGCGGATTGCCTCCTATCATGACGGCTAACTGATTCAACGTTATCTATTGGATGGAGGCTGTATGGGTGTTACCGCCAAAATTGCGTCGGCTGAGAACAGCCACACGAATGCCGGTATGACTTTTTTCGTCTGTTTTCTGGCTGCGCTAGCCGGGCTGCTGTTTGGCCTGGATATCGGCGTGATTGCGGGCGCTTTGCCGTTTATCGCCGACTCTTTTCACATCACCAGTTCCCAGCAAGAGTGGGTGGTCAGCTCGATGATGTTCGGCGCGGCGGTCGGCGCCGTGGGCAGCGGCTGGATGAATTTCCGCATCGGGCGCAAATACAGCCTGATGATCGGCGCGATCCTGTTCGTGGCAGGGTCGTTGTGTTCCGCAGCAGCGCCCAATGTGGACATATTGATACTCTCGCGCATTCTGCTGGGGCTGGCGGTGGGCATCGCTTCCTATACCGCGCCGATTTACCTGTCTGAAATCGCGCCGGAGAAAATTCGCGGCAGCATGATTTCGATGTATCAATTGATGATCACCATCGGGATTTTGGCCGCCTACCTGTCTGATACCGCGTTCAGTTACACCGGCGCCTGGCGCTGGATGCTGGGGGTTATCACCATTCCGGCCGGCTTGCTGCTGATTGGCGTGTTCTTCCTGCCGGACAGCCCGCGCTGGCTGGCCTCGCGCAATCGCCATGAACAGGCGCGTCAGGTGCTGGAAAAGCTGCGCGACAGCAGCGCCCAGGCACAGCATGAACTGAACGAAATCCGTGAAAGCCTCAAGCTGAAGCAAAGTGGCTGGGCGCTGTTCAAGGGCAATAAAAATTTCCGCCGCGCCGTTTTCCTCGGCATCCTGTTGCAGGTCATGCAGCAGTTTACCGGCATGAACGTCACCATGTATTACGCGCCGAAGATTTTTGGCCTGGCGGGTTTTGCCAGTACCGAACAGCAGATGTGGGGAACGGTGATCGTCGGGCTGGTTAACGTGCTGGCTACCTTTATCGCCATTGGGCTGGTGGATCGCTGGGGCCGCAAACCGACGCTGATCCTCGGTTTTATCGTGATGGCGGTGGGCATGGGCGCACTGGGAACTATGATGAGTATCGGCATGAGCTCGCCGGCGACGCAATATTTCGCCGTTATCATGCTGTTGATGTTTATTGTCGGTTTCGCCATGAGCGCCGGCCCGTTGATTTGGGTGCTGTGTTCAGAGATCCAGCCGCTGAAAGGCCGTGATTTTGGCATCACCTGTTCCACTGCCACCAACTGGATCGCCAACATGATCGTCGGCGCGACCTTCCTGACCATGCTCAATTCGCTGGGCAGCGCCTCTACCTTTTGGGTCTACGCGGCGCTCAACGTGGCGTTTATCTTTATTACGCTGGCGTTGATCCCGGAAACCAAAAATATCTCTCTGGAACATATCGAACGTAATCTGATGGCCGGAAAGCCATTACGCAACATCGGCACGCGCTAGTCGGCTGGCTGCGCGCATGAAACGGGCTTATGCCTCGGGTGTTAGCGCCCGAGGCTGATGAAAGGGGAGCATGATGGCGATTTTAGTGACCGGCGGTGCCGGATACATAGGTTCGCATACGGTACTGGCGCTGCTGGAGCGCGGTGAAGAGGTGGTGGTGTTGGATAATTTGGTCAACGCTTCCGAAGAGTCCTTGCGCCGTGCCGCGCAACTGACCGGTAAAGCGGCGGCGTTTTACCAGGGGGATGTGCGGGATGCGGCATGCCTGAGCCGGATCTTCGGCGAGCACCAGATCGTTTCGGTGATCCATTTCGCCGGTCTGAAAGCGGTGGGAGAATCCACCCGCAAGCCGCTGGAGTACTACCAGAACAACGTAGCGGGCACGCTAGTATTGCTGGAAGCCATGCGCGAAGCCGGAGTTCATCAGTTTATCTTCAGCTCTTCGGCGACGGTGTACGGTGAAGAGACGCCGGTGCCTTACCGCGAAGACATGCCTATTGGCGGCACGACCAGCCCTTACGGCACCTCCAAGTGGATGGTGGAGCAGGTCCTGCAGGATTTCGCCAGAGCGGAACCGGCCTTTTCCATTGTCTCTCTGCGCTACTTCAACCCGGTGGGCGCCCATGAGTCCGGATTGATGGGGGAAGACCCCAGCGGCATCCCGAATAATCTGTTGCCTTATATTGCTCAGGTGGCCGTCGGCAAGCGGGATCATCTGAGCGTGTTCGGCGGGGACTATCCCACCAAAGACGGAACCGGCGTGCGCGATTATATTCACGTGATGGATCTGGCGCAGGGCCACCTGGCGGCGATGGATCACCTAAAACAGATCGCCGGTTTTAAAGCTTATAACCTGGGTTCCGGGGTAGGGCATTCGGTGCTGGAGATGGTGCATGCGTTCGAGAAAGCCGCCGGCGTTGCCGTGCCTTATCGGATTTTACCGCGCCGTGCCGGGGATTTGCCCGCTTTCTGGGCCGATGTCAGCCTGGCTAAACGGGAACTGGGCTGGGAAGTGCAACGCGGGCTCGATGAGATGATGCGCGATACCTGGAACTGGCAGAGCAAAAATCCGCAGGGCTATACCCGTCATACTTGAAGCTGCCTCTTTGTTGGCTGCGCTTGCGAGCCCCAGTCACATAGTTATCTATGCTCCAGGGGCTTACAAGCTTGCCGCCGCGATGCAACGCCAATTATTTAGGGTACGGCGTGATTAGCTTTTCATCGGCAGTAAAAAGGGTTCAACTCATCGAGTTGAACCCTTTGTTTTTGGCGCGGCGTAATGCTAAGCCAGCTTTTGCTGTGCCCAGGCCAGTCCACTTTGGTATTCGGCCGGCAGCAGCGGCGCCAGTGCCTGCAACGCCTGTTGCAGCGCGGCGGCGCTCGGATCGTTCAGGTTGAGGTGGCCGACCTTGCGGCCTTCGCGCACCTCTTTCTCGTACCAGTGCAAATGCACCAACGGCAGCGCCAGCCACTGTTGATTCACGGCGGTGCCGATCAGGTTGACCATCACCGACGGTGTGCTTACCACCGGTTTCGGCAGCGGCAGGGCGAGAATAGCGCGCAGGTGCAGCTCGAACTGGCTGATGGAAGCGCCGTTTTGCGTCCAGTGGCCGCTGTTGTGCACCCGTGGCGCCAGCTCGTTAATCAGCAGGCTGTCGCCAACGATAAAGCATTCCATCGCCATTACACCGACGTAGTTCAACTCGTCGAGGATCGCCGCCAGCATCTGTTCTGCCTGCCGTTGCAGGGCCGGATCAGGTTCGGGCAGCGCCACGCTGGTGCGCAGAATGCCTTCTTCATGCAGATTATGGGTCAGCGGATAGAACACCGACTTGCCGTCGTGCCCGCGCGCGCCCACCAGCGAAACCTCGCCGGAGAAGTTAATCCCCTGCTCGACGATGCACTCGCCGTAGGCATCCGCCGGCAGTTCCGCTTCCTGGCCCGGGCGCAAGCGCCATTGGCCGCGGCCGTCGTAACCGCCGACGCGGCGTTTGACGATCGCCAGTTCACCCAGGGTGGCGAACACCTGCGGCCATTCGGCGGCATCGGCCAGCAATTGCCACGGCGCGGTGGCCAGGCCGAGCTGATCGAGCAGCTGTTTTTGCGTCAGGCGGTCCGCCAGACGGGGGAAAATATCGCGATTGACGAAGCTGTTGTGGGTCGCCAGTTCACGCGTCAGCGCGGTTTCCGGCCAGCGTTCGATTTCGGCGGTGATCACGCTGTTTTGATAGGGCACCGCTTCCGGCTCGGCGTCGAGGCCGACCGGATAAACGGCGATGCCCAGCGGTTCACCGGCCTGGCGCAGCATGCGCCCCAGTTGGCCGTTGCCCAGTACGCAAACCGGCTTCATGCTTCCTCCCGCGGATCCGGGTTGTTCAGCACGTCTTCGGTCTGCGCCTGGCGCCAGTCGGCCAGACGTTGTGCCAGCGCGGTGTCGTGCAGCGCCAGAATTTGCGCCGCCAGCAGCGCGGCGTTGGCCGCACCGGCTTTGCCGATCGCCAGAGTGCCGACCGGAATGCCGCGCGGCATTTGCACGATAGAATACAGGCTGTCTACACCGCTCAGCGCGGCGCTTTGTACCGGAACACCCAGCACCGGAACCAGCGTTTTCGCCGCCAGCATGCCCGGCAGGTGCGCAGCACCGCCCGCACCGGCAATGATCACGTCAAAGCCATTGGCGCCGGCCTGTTCGGCGAAGCTGAACAGCTTGTCTGGCGTGCGATGAGCGGAAACGACTTCGACATGGAACGGGACATCGAGTTGGGTCAGGATTTCGGCCGCGAACTGCATGGTGGCCCAGTCACTTTTCGATCCCATTACAATTGCGATTTTAACCCCAGCGTTGGCGGCTGAAGCGGCGTTGGCTCCCATGGGTGTAAGGCTCCTGTAAGTGTACAAACGACGGCCGGTTGCCTGCGGCGGGAGGCCGAATGAGGGCGCAGATCATACCATGAGCGCACGGCGAGGAAAACGGTTGCGTCGCCGGTTTTCACCGTCGCAAACGCGAATTTTTTACTCGCGTGGCAAGTCAGGGGGTTAGAAAGGAAATTGGATCAGTTCGACGGCGTCGGCGCTGACTTTGATCATCGAACCTTCAGCGTGCCAGGCACCCAGTACCACGCGGTGGGCCTTGCCGTTGCTCAGTTTCAGCTCGTGCATCGCCGGGCGGTGGGTATGGCCGTGGATCATCCAATGCACGTTATGGCTCAGCATCGCCTGCTCCACCGCCTGCGGGTTGACGTCCATAATGGCTTGCGATTTGCCCTGATTGCTCTGCCGGCTGCGAGCGCGCATCTTGGCGGCGATCTTCAGGCGCCAGCGCAGGGGCATGGCCAAAAACAGCTTCTGGATTAACGGGTTGTGCACCTTGCGGCGGAACTGCTGGTAGGCCCGATCGTCGGTACACAGCGTGTCGCCGTGCAGGATCAGGATTTTGCGGCCGTACAGCTCCAGCACTTTCTCTTCCGGCAGCAGATGCATGCCGCTGGCGCGGGCAAAGCGCTTGCCGAGCAGGAAATCGCGGTTACCCTGAATAAAGTAGCAGGGCACGCCGGCTTGTTGCAGCGTCTTCAGCGCAGCGGCAATCTCCGCATGCAGCGGCTCGGGATCGTCATCGCCGATCCAGGCTTCGAACAGATCGCCAAGAATGTACAGGGCTTCGGCGTGGATCGCATCGTGCCGCAAAAAACGCAGAAAACCGGCAGTGATTGCCGGTTCCTGTGCGCATAAGTGCAGATCCGCGATGAACAGCGTGTTCATGCAGCCGCGATTACTCGCTGACGGTAACGCTGGTGACGATGACGTCTTCTACCGGAACGTCCTGGTGCATGCCGCTGCGGCCAGTTTTCACGGCTTTGATCTTGTTGACCACGTCCATGCCTTCAACCACTTCGGCAAATACGCAGTAACCCCAACCTTGCGCGTTCTCGGCGCGGAAGTTCAGGAAGTCGTTGTCAGCCACGTTGATGAAGAACTGAGCGGTAGCGGAGTGCGGATCGTTGGTACGCGCCATCGCCAGGGTGCCCACGGTGTTTTTCAGACCGTTGTTGGCTTCGTTCTTGATGGTCGCTTTGGTGTCTTTCTGGTTCATGCCAGGCTCGAAACCGCCGCCCTGAATCATGAAGCCATTGATAACACGGTGGAAGATAGTGTTGTCGTAGAAACCTGCACGGCAGTAGTTCAGGAAGTTTTCAACGGTAACCGGCGCTTTGTCAGCAAAGGTGTTGATAACGATGTCGCCGTGATTCGTGTGGAAAGTAACCATAGTTTTAGTCCTAACAAGATGAAGTGAGACGTCACGTAGAGCGAGTGAACATTCAGACCGACCTTATAACATATCTCTTTTAGCGAGTCAGCAGCGGCTAGACCGCGCAGGCTCTGTGGTAAATTGGGCTTTGTTATATTATAACAATAACGGTGGGCATTAATTTATACCCTATGGCTTTCAAGTTGCAGCCAGGCGGCAAACGCAGGAGTCCCCAGGATCTTACTTAGGTCAGTGACTGGGGTGAGGGCGCGCAGGCAACAACGCTGCGGCTTGCGAGATGACGGGTATATCACCGATTTGCGCAACCCGTCGCAGCAAAGCGCGGGCTTAACCTTGCATTAGATCAGGCTTCGGGTTTCAATACACCTGCTAGGTCTATAGCCTAACTCCCTTTTTTGTTATCACGCACACCACGGAATGTCCCGATGCTAAAGATTTTTAATACCCTGAGTCGTCAAAAAGAGGAATTCAAACCCATTCATGCCGGTAAAGTGGGCATGTACGTGTGCGGGGTAACCATCTATGACCTGTGTCATATCGGCCACGGGCGTACCTTTGTCGCTTTCGACGTAGTGGCGCGTTACCTGCGCTATCTCGGCTATTCGCTGGATTATGTGCGCAACGTGACCGACGTTGACGATAAAATTATCCGCCGCGCGACAGAAAACGGCGAAAGCTGCGATCAACTGACCGCACGCATGCTGGCGGAGATGCACGCGGACTTCGATTCGCTGCTGATCGAACGCCCGGATCAAGAGCCGCGCGCCACCCAGCATATCGCAGAGATCATCGAGATCACCCAACGCCTGATCGATCGCGATCACGCCTATGTCGCCAGCAATGGCGACGTGATGTTCTCGATTGACAGCGATCCGCAATACGGCCTGCTGTCGCGCCAGGATCTGGATCAGTTGCAGGCCGGTGCGCGCGTCGAGATTGACGACGTGAAGCGCAACCCGATGGACTTCGTGCTGTGGAAGATGTCCAAACCGGGCGAGCCGAGCTGGCAATCGCCGTGGGGCGCGGGCCGCCCAGGCTGGCACATTGAATGTTCCGCCATGAACTGCAAGCAGCTCGGCACTCATTTCGACATCCACGGCGGCGGTTCGGATCTGATGTTCCCGCATCACGAGAACGAGATTGCCCAGTCCACCTGCGCCCACGATGGCCCCTACGTCAACTACTGGATGCACACTGGCATGGTGATGACTGACCGCGAGAAGATGTCGAAATCGCTGGATAACTTCTTCACTATCCGCGACGTGCTCGGCCATTACGATGCCGAGACGGTGCGTTACTTCCTGATGTCCGGGCACTATCGTAGCCAGCTGAACTACAGCGAAGAGAACCTCAAGCAGGCGCGCACCGCGCTGGAGCGTTTGTACACCGCACTGCGCGGCACCGACGCCAACGCGCAACCGGCCGGCGGCGAAGCCTTCGAAGCCCGCTTCCGCGAAGCGATGGACGACGATTTCAACACCCCGGAAGCCTACTCGGCGCTGTTCGATCTGGCGCGTGACGTTAACCGCCTGAAAGGCGAAGACATGGCGGCGGCCAACGGGCTGGCGGCGGAACTGCGCAAGCTGGCGAAGGTGCTGGGCCTGCTGCAACAGGAGCCGGAACAGTTCCTGCAAAGCGGCGCACAGGCTGACGACGGTGAAGTGGCGGAGATCGAGGCGTTAATCAAACAGCGTAACGACGCGCGCAAAGCCAAAGACTGGGCGTTGGCGGATGCCGCTCGCGATCGGTTGAACGAGATGAATATCGTGCTGGAAGACGGCCCGCAGGGCACCACCTGGCGCCGTAAGTAACAGGCGCAGCCGCAAACAAAAAAGGCGCTGATTATCAGCGCCTTTTTCTATGGAGCGGGGCTTAGGGCTTAACCACAACCTGGCCGCCGTTAAACTCCACCACCTGATCGGCGACGATTTTGCAGCGTTTGCGCGTTTCGGCTTTGCCGTTCACTTTCACCAACCCTTCGGCGATGACTTCTTTGGCGGCGCCGCCGCTTTCACACCAGCCCTGGAACTTGAGCAGGTCGCACAGTTCGACGTGCGGGTGATTATCCAGATTAAAAGTTTCCATACTGCCTTACTTATTTAGGTTGAACGTCGTGATATTCCTCGCAGGCCTGCAAGGTATTTTGGATCAGTGTAGCAACGGTCATCGGGCCAACGCCACCCGGAACCGGGGTAATGTAGGCTGCACGCTCACTGGCGGCATCGAAATCCACGTCGCCGACCACTTTACCACTTTCCAGACGGTTAATGCCGACATCGACCACGATCGCGCCCGGTTTGATCCAGTCGCCCGGAATAAAGCCCGGTTTACCGACCGCCACCACCAGCAGATCGGCGTTTTCAATATGATGACGCAGGTTCTTGGTGAAACGGTGGGTCACGGTGGTGGTGCAACCGGCCAGCAGCAGCTCCATGCTCATCGGGCGGCCAACGATGTTGGATGCGCCAACCACCACGGCATTCAGGCCGTAGGTGTCGATGTTATAACGCTCGAGCAGGGTGACGATGCCGCGTGGGGTGCAGGGGCGCAGCTTCGGCGCGCGCTGGCACAGGCGACCGACGTTGTACGGGTGGAAACCGTCGACGTCTTTATCCGGATGGATGCGTTCCAGCACTTTGACGTTATCGATGCCGGCCGGCAGCGGCAGTTGCACCAGAATGCCGTCGATTTCGCCGTCGGCGTTCAGCTTGTCGATCAGTGCCAGCAGCTCGGCCTCACTGGTGGTGGCAGGCAGATCGTAAGAGCGGGAAAGGAAGCCCACTTCATCACAGGCGCGGCGCTTGCTGGCGACGTAAATCTGTGACGCCGGGTTCTCGCCAACCAGCACGACCGCCAGGCCTGGGGCGCGTTTGCCGGCCGCCAGACGTTGTTTAACTTGCTCAGCCACTTCGTTTCTAACCTGCTGCGCAATCGTTTTACCATCAATAATCTTTGCTGCCATCAGTGAGGAAATCCATCAATTAAGAAAAGCGGGGGATGGCGCTATTTTGTCAGAAGCTGAGCGCGCTGTCAGGCGCTGAATCGCGATCGTCGGCGTTTGCCGGTGGGGATTTACGTTTTTTTTATGCCAACGGAATGATCCTCTACGCCTTTTTTACCGGCTGCTGCGTAAGCTGGCATTATTCATACTGCGGTACGGGAGTAAAATCATGATGGTCATCGCCCGGTTGCACTCATTGCACCACCCGATTGATAGCGAACCGAAACACGTCGGTGAAACGGTGTTCGACTCTTCTTTGCACCCGGCGGATGTGGCGCAGCTGATTGCGTTGCACAAACTCGCCGTACACAAAGCGCAGCCTTCATGGAGAGCGCGGCTGCACGCGTTGTACCGGAGGATGCGCGCATGAGAAAACTCGCGGGCATAGGTTTTATGCTGCTGGCGTGGATGCCGCTGGGCCACGCCTCGTTAAATGCCGCACCGGTCAACGCCGCGCTCAGCCAACAGCTAACGGCGGCCTGCAACCTGCTGACGGCACAACACGCCGACTGGGGGAATATCAACGCGGTGGTGCGTTCGGCCCGCGTTTGCCTGCAACGCCCGGCAGGGCAGGAGCAATCCGAGCGCCTTCCCGCCACCGCCGATCGCGGCCTGGCCCAGCGCAGCAGCAGCCTGCTGCCGGATCTCACCCAAGATAAATGAAGGTGCCGGCCCAATGGGCGGCACGGGCGATGGGCGAAAAATCGCCATAAAGCACGGCTGCCGCCGTAACGTCATGAAAAGGCATTGACTCAGTGACCTCTGACCGTATAATCCCAACCCGCAACCCCCGGTTGCCGCATCCCAATGCGCCCTTAGCTCAGTTGGATAGAGCAACGGCCTTCTAAGCCGTAGGTCACAGGTTCGAGCCCTGTAGGGCGTACCATTAAGTTTCAATGAGTTACCTCTGCCCTCCAACCGCCACATTTTCCCAAAGTGCCAAATTAGCGACATTATCCGCCAAAACTACGTCAATTTTTCTCGCATGTTCGGTTAAATGGGAAGGGGAAAGGTGAGCATATCGTTGAACCATCTCTATGCTCTCCCAGCCCTCCATTTCCTGTAACGCTGAAAGTGGTACTCCTGCCTGAACCAATCAACTTGCCCAAGTGTGGCGCAGATCATGAAACCGGAAGTCGGTTACCCGTGGCGATTCACAGCGTTTAAATCAGAGGAGGTCGGCTCTGTCCCTGACCCGCTAAACCAAATAGCAGCAGTGCCAACAGTGCAATCAAGCCATGAAATAAAAATGCAGCGCCATAACCCGATTCCTGAACAACCATCCCCGCCACCACGCTGCTTAGCGTGGCGCCAATACCCTGCACGGTCAGTACGGCTGCGAATCCGAGGTTAAAATGTCCCGTTCCTACCAACAATTTTTCTAGCATCAAGGGTGTCAAAATACCCAGTAAGCCGGCACCCAGGCCATCAAGAATTTGTACCGGATAAATCACATCAAAACTTTGAGCCTGGGCCGCAATCACGCCGCGTACCGGTAATGTGGCCAACGCAAACAACACCATATGGCGTAACCCAAAGCGCCGGGCTGCGGCAGGTGCCAATAATGCCCCGGCGATGGCCGAGACTTGCCCGACAATCATGATAATTGCCGTTGTTTTAAAAGGTTGCTCCAGATTTAATGCAAATTGTTGAATCAACAAACGAGAGATCGGCGCATTACCAAAATGGAACAGCATCAGTGTTAATGCAAAAACCAGCAAAACGCGGTTAGACCATAGAACCTGCAATTGGGAGGGTTGATTGGGCCGGCCCTTTTGTTGCGCTTCACCCTGCCCGCGAGCCACTTCATGATCAATGTGATGGGCACTGATCGATAATGTTGCGAGTACAGTGACTACGGTGGTCAGGATCATTAGCGTTGCTACCCCGGATAACCCTATTTCACTACTGATCCACCAGGTGCCGATTAACAGGACAATATTGCCGGTGTGGCTCCAGGCCTCATTATGGCTGACCTGTTGACCAAAGTCCTTGCGCCCGACCAGCCCCAGTGAGATAGCAACCATTGCGGGGCCGATAAGCAGTCCTGCCAGAGCTGTTAATGCCTGAGTAGCAAAAACCACAGGTTTGGTTGGCCACAAAATACAGGCAAAAGCTAACAAGGTGGTCAGTACTACCGGCACGATGATCAAACTGCGTTTGAAGCGGGTTGCATCGACCAATGCCCCCGCAGGGATCCCCCCAAGTAGTCCGATAATTCCCCCGGAAGTTGCCAATAATCCCAATTGAAACGGCGTCCAACCTTGGGTAACTAACCAGGCGTCAAGAAATGGCCCCATTCCATCACGGGCATCTGCAAGAAAGAAGTTAAGTGTCGCCAGCGAAACGAGCGTTCGGGTTCGAATATGGGTATGTAGATCACTTAGCACGGTCATTATGACATTCCATGTAGTACCAAGAGCAAGAGCAAGAGCAAGAGCGCAGGCTGCATCGCCAACGGGCCAGTTTGAAAAACTGAATCATGCCGACATGTAACCCTTCTCGCCGTAATGCGCTTAGCCATAAAACAGTGGACAGCGAACCAGTAACAAGCCAAATCCATAGGCTTGCCCGCATCAGGGGACGCCGCGATACAGAGGCTGAAGTGCCGAGAGATGAGCACCCGCACTAACGGCTTCAAGCGACTGCCCATAATTATTACGTGTCCCCAGCCCCGACGCGGCAAACGGCATTCCGGCTTTAATGGGGATCTGCATACCATTGGGGGGGAAACGCACAATACTTCCGTCGTTGAGGATCACACCATTGGTTTCACCAAGGGGTCCTGTCAGGACAGTCTCGATAGAACCTTCAACTTCCAGTTGCTGCAAATTATTCGCACGCAGATGGGGAGGAACCCCCCCATTACCGATAGCCGGTGGTTGATCAATCAGAACGCGGCCTGTCGCAACATTGACTATGCTGTTGGCTTTTACTCGTTCCGCCGTTTCCCGATACCCCATGATACGAATGGACTGACCCGGCGAGGCGACCACGGCCAATATGTCCCCCATATGGGGTGGAAAGGCGACGATGATGCCGCTTTCCAGCCGCAAACCATCGACTTCCCCGAAAGGATTGATGAGAAGACGCTGTACCTTGCCTTCAGCTACCGCCGCCAAATCGTTCGAGGCATGGTTAACCGAGGGCAGAGGCAAGGGGTGAAGAGACACAAGAGGAGGGTTGGGTGGGACCTGTGTTATAGCCGGCGCTATTCCACCCAATATAGAGAACAAAGATAAAACCGTAACGGACACTTTCATGATAACTCCCGAGAAAAAACAGCCATGTCTTTTCCTATGGCAAGGAGTGTGCCAAATAAAAAATTTAAACTATTCAGTTTATTAGGTTAAATGCTTTTTATAAAGTGTCCGAAAATCGGACAGGCTGATGTCCAGAATACGGACACCCCTGCTATTTAATGCCAAAATGTTCAAGCCTACGATAAAGCTGCTGACGCGAAAGGCCAAGCCGACGGGCCGCTTGAGCTCGGTTATCTCCGGTTGCAGCCAATGCGCGCATAATCATCTCCCGCTCAATGGCCGCCATAGTCTCCTCCAGCGTACCATCCCAGTTCAGCACCGGCCCTGGGCTCTCAACCGGAGAGGCACACAACCCCAGTTGGTTGGGGTCAATAATCGAACCCTGACTGAGCACTGATGCCCTTTTTATCGCATTCTGCAACTCACGCACGTTCCCCGGCCACAGGTGCGCCAACAACACTTGAGCGGCCTGATGGGAAAGACGCTTGGGTGTATCGCCCCCCGAACGTCGTAAAAAATGTTCCGCCAGTAAAATTGCGTCTCCCAAGCGTTCACGCAGTGGGGGCAACGTAATGGTGATGACCTGTAGCCGATACCATAAGTCTTCACGGAAACTGCCTTCCCGCACCGCCAAAGGCAGGTCATGATGCGTAGCGGCAACGATGCGCACCTTCACAGGATAGGAGCGAGATCCCCCGACGGGAGTGACCTCTCGCTCCTGCAATGTTCGTAAAATTTTCGCTTGCGTCGGCAACGGCATGTCACCGATTTCATCCAAAAACAGGGTGCCGCCCTCTGCCTCTCGGAATCGCCCAATACGATCCGATATGGCACCGGAAAATGCCCCCTTTACATGCCCAAACAATTCGCTTTCTATCAGATCTGTCGGGATTGCCGAGCAATTTACCGCGATGAAAGGCCCGGTGGAGTATGAACTGTTACGATGTAGCTCGCGGGCCACCAATTCTTTCCCTGTTCCTGTCTCCCCCATAACCAGTACGGTGATATCACTGTTCGCCACCTGGCCAATACGTTTAAAAACCTGTCGCATGGCCTCGCTACTCCCGACCAGATCATCGTCAGGTGATGGCATCTCAGCAGACGGTTTTGACGCGCTCTGATCTTCCGCGCTCTGCCTCAGGGCGCGCATTAGCACCTCTTGCAGCGCTGCCCGGCTAATGGGTTTCGTCAGGTGATCAAAGGCGCCCATCCGCATTGCCTCAATGGTATTACCACCGCTGGCATACGCCGTTAACATAATGCAGGGCACGCCGGGTGCGAGCTTGCGAGCCTGACGCAGGAAGACCAGCCCGTCATCACCCGGCATACGTAAATCCACAATAGCGACAGCGACATGGCCGGCGCGAAGCTGTTCTAGTCCGGCCAATGTACCGTCAGCCTCTATCGCGTGATGATGCAAATCGGTCACGGCTTCAGCCAGGCTGGCACGGAAAGCGACATCGTCATCAACAATCAACACACAGGCCATGTCAGCTCCATTTCAAAACGCGCCCCTCGCACGCAATCGACCAAGTAAATGTGTCCGCCGTGAGCATGAACAATTTCACGTACCAGCGCCAGACCTAGCCCGGTGCCGCCATGCCGGCCTGTGATAAATGGCTTGAACAGCTGAGCCCGCAGCTCTTCGGATACGCCGGGGCCATCATCAGCCACCCACAATAACAAGTTACCGTTATCATTACGTCTGGCCCCCATCTCAATACGCCCAAGGTCGGAAACATGAGCCAGCGCGTTTAATATCAGATTATCCAGTGCTCGCGCCATTTGTGGCGGGTCGAACAATGTGATGCCGTGCATCTGGGAATGCAACTCAGGGGCAATCGTCAGCACCAGTTCAATCTGCCGCTTCTGGGCAGTCTCAAGATGCACTGTTTTCCTTTCCTGTAACCATGCCTCAATGTTGACTGCGTGGCGTTCAACGCGAAATGGCTGTGTTAAGGCCAGCAGGCTGGAAACCAACCGGTTTAGCCGTTCCGTTTGCTCTAAAACCGCCTGCAAGGCACTTTCTGCTCGTACCAGCCTGATCGCTTCGGGGGCGAGCAACGCATTTTCGGCCTTCATTTGCATAGTGGCGAGCGGATTACGAATTTCATGCGCCAGCCCGGCGGAAAGCTCACCTAGCGCCGCCAGTTTTTCTGCCTGTGCCAATTCAGCCGACAGGCGTGTAGATTCACGTTGGGCATTAGCCAAGCGTTGCGCATAGTCATTCAGCGCCACCGTCACCCGATCAAGCTCAGGCAGCCCTGAGAGTTCGGCGAGGGTCGGTGAGTCGATAGCAGTCCGCGATTTGTCCAGGACCTCAGCCAGATGATGTACGCCGCGTGACCAGCGAGTAAGTGCCCAACCCAACCAACCGCCGGATAAGAGTACAAACCCCAGCAAAAGCCCCATTGCCAATACCAACTTATCAAGCGCATCACCGGTGATTGTCGGAACGCGAGATAATGTCCACGCAACCAGCCCCGTATTAGCCTCCATCGGGCAGGCTGAAAAAACGACGGCTTCACGCAGACCTAGGCGCAAATCGGTAACGGAACGCCGCCCTTCGAATGCGCGATGGCTTGTTGACTCAATTCGCTCCAATTCAGCACTTGGCGGGTCCTGTTTGATCCCACTTCCGTCATAAGTGGGGAAGGCGTAGGCCACGACCCCCGAGTGGGCACTCCACAATCCACCTTCAACGCCAGGCCTGTCTCGCAGAGTTAAATCGATGATTGCCTGTGCGGTGGAAACCCACTGCGGGTTTGTGTCCATATTGCCAGGGACAGCGCGAATGCCCGCCCGCGAGGCGGAAGCCCGTAAAGTTTCACAGCTGGTGGCTGTTTCCTGGCGAACGCGCCTAATCTGCTCATCCGCCCCCTGTCGGCCAAGCTCGAAGATAAGCCACCCTAGCGTTATTGAGACCGCCGCAAAACTTAACCATATGAACAATAACCCGCGTCGCAGAGGCATCATTTTTCCTTTTTGTTATGAGCGGTTCATACGTTTTTGAATCAGCGAATTCTAACATTCTTTGTAAGCATCCCGCTTACCCGGCGTGATGAACCGGTGATCCAGGTGCTGACTGAAATGGCAGAACGTTAAACCCGTTTGTGGTTATTCACGATACTACCTGCGGTTCGCACCGACTTTTCTGCACCGCTGCTAAAGGCCGGGAGTTGTTGGTCAAGGCTGTGCCGCTTGTGGAAGAGTTTGACAGGAAGTTTTCCTAGTGCAGATAAGCGTTCCCGACTTACACGGGGGACACCAGGCGTTCTGGGGGGAATCAGCCGGGAAACCAATACCGGAAAAACGCTAAAGCGGTGGCCAGTTTTAGTTGACCATTACGTAATCGCTTAATGAAAAATAGTGACACGTTAAAAGTAGAGTGTTGATGGTTTGTGAATATTTACCATCTTATCTCCATGGTGTGATATTCACGCCTGTCACATGGAGGGGCTCTAAAGGTCCGCCATTATGCGGGGTTTTGCATTTCGGCCTCAGCCAATTCCGATACACATCGACCCGTTTAAGGCTTGTTGCAAGAGAAAAAGTCCCCCAGAACAAGCAAAGGGACTCAGGGCGAAAGGCTTGGCTTCTTCTTAGTGTTCTGGATTTTTATCCAGTATCTTAAACCTGGTTATGTATGGATATTTTTCGCTTTATTATTTGTGCTAATGATAACTGCTATAATTGCTACTGCGGCCAGATACCTGTGATTGTTGATGATGAAAGAAAAATAGTTAACGAAAGGCTTTCAGAAAGACTCTCCACTGAAAGAAAAACTTGTTTAATAGATGGTTAAATTGTGATTTCATTGGAACCTGATAGATTTCTAATGAAAAGAATAGATAGTGCGAATTATTTATATCACTGGATTAAGTCTGAATCGCATCTAAAAAACAAATAAAATGAATTATGAGTGTGCTTATAAAGTGTTAGTGAATATTTTGTATGATGAGTATCTTAGGACTGGGGGACGTTGTAAAAATGGCGGAGAACGTTGTCTATGTTTCACTGAACCTCCTGAATGTTCTATGCGTATAGATAAATAAAAATATCAACTTGTTAGCTTAAAATGCTATAAGGGAAAAATTTGATTTCGGTGGAGGAGTTACGCTGACCAAGTGATTGACGGGGGATCATGAATAAGCCTGCTAGCAAGCCGAAGTCAGGGCTGAGCTACAAAGATACGCACGGCCACCGGACAAAATCTGTCTGGAAATGGTGGGTAAGATCAAAGACTGAGTTAAGGGTTAAAAAGTGTATAGATATATGTGGGGGGACTGAGGCACACTATGGTCATCATTTATAATGAACAGTGTCTGTTTTAGAGGATGTAACGCCAGTGTATGAAATAAAGGATGATGTTTTTAACAGATTACGGAACAGGATAATAGAAGGGGATTTTCAGGAGGGGCAGTATATAAATCCAGGAGAACTATGCATCTCACTTAAAGTCAGTCCGGTGCCAGTGCGTGAGGCATTGATTCGTCTCTCCGAAAGAGGTCTGCTTATATGGGAAAGAAAACGTGGGTTCAGAATAATATCGTGTAGTTTGTCAGAATGCGCCGCAATATTGCAGATGAAACGTACAATCTTTACAAACGCGATTAATCGTTTGTGCCCGCTACAAATTTCACCAGACTATCTGAAAAATGCTTGCAGTCGCATCACCTCTGCACTATCTGATAATTTAAACTGGACTGAATTATCAGATATATTTCTTGAATATAATAATGTGATTATGTCTGAATTTGAGTTCCATATTTTCCAGATAGCCTATGACAGAATTCATGAGTACCACCGAAGGATGTTTGTGCTCGAACCTGATAAAATATCCTCTCGCTTGTTTCTCCTGAAAAAGACAATTGAGTACACTTACAGTTATCGCAAACATGAAGCTCTGGAGGCAGGGTTGCAATTTATTGACGACGATGTTCAAAGCATTTGCCAAACGGTATGAATACCGAAGGTTTGGCAGATACAAAACTAGTTAATTGTTAATAAGGTGCTGTAGAACGGGGTAGTTAAAGTAACCCCCGTTTTACAGACGGATTTCTATCTCTTTACGGGAAAAATCATAGATCAGAATCTCGTGGAAGACATCGAATGCCAGTATGGCACGTGTTTGTCGAAAATTCCGCAATACGTATGCCAAAGTATCGTCCATATACCCCACGAAAGTGCAGTAGTGTTTCGGTAGCACCGTATGTCATTGAGGCAGAAACCTGTCTCTATACGGTGAAGGATTAACTGGCGATATTCATTTCCCTTTATTTATGAGAGAAAATGCTTTACCTGCTAGCGCAATAGTTTTGGGGCGATGAGCGACAATAATTCGTGTAATTCCCAAATCGGAAATGGCTTCATTGATGAGATTTTCATTGTTTTCGTCGAGATGGCTGGTTGACTCGTCCATGAAAAGAAGCATCGGCTTGCGATATAGTGCCCGGGCAAGAAAGAGCCGTTGCTTTTGGCCTCCTGAAAGCAAATTTCCCATATCGCCTACGAACGAAGAATAACCCATCGGCATCGCGGTGATCTCTGTATCAATTTGAGCGGTGCGTGCGCACTCTTCAATCCAGTCCTGATCAGCGACAGGATCGAAGCATGCAATGTTCTCAGCGATGGTACCGGAAAAGAGTCTGTCATCCTGTAACACACAACCTGTGAGTGCGCGGTAATTAGAAAGTCCAATGCTTTTGATATTTTTCCCGCCATACATGACCTGACCACTGGAAGGAGAAATCAAACCGGCAAGGATTTTCAGCAGGGTTGTTTTACCACAACCTGAAGGCCCCACAATGGCAATGCTTTTACCCGGTTCAACAGTCAAATTGATTCCTTTTAAAATCTCTGCTTCACCTGTTCCATATCTGAAATGAATATCTTTCGCCTCAAAAATAGCATTTTTTTGAAACCCTGGCTGAGGTGGTGGTACGTGCAGGCTACTGTCTTCTTCAACATTTGTAAGAGCTATATCGGCAAGACGTTGTGAATGTAGGCTCAGCATTTTTAAACGAAAAGCTATGTCAGTTAATTTATTTGAACGGCTGAACAATTGCTCTTGATAAAATGAATATGCTATGAACATACCGACAGTCATTTGACCATGTATAATCGCACGTGCTCCCAGACATAACATTATGATCCTTCCAGTACCAAAAAGGAAAATTGCTATAAAGTCGAACAAAATATCAATCCGTCGAATCCTTAATCCGCAGTTTGTGGCGTCAGCAAGTTTCTTTATCCATGATGCTAAACGGTTTGTCTCAAGGCCCAAAACTTTTAAACTGGCAGCTCCACGAATTGTTTCCATAAAATGGGTGCTTTCGCGGGCCTGTAGGACCAGTCTTTCTTCAGAGGATTGGCGATAGGTGTTGTAGAACAGAATTCTTATAGCTATATAAGTTGCTATAATCATAAGTGCTAACACAGCCAGAGAGGAATTATAGGTGAACATCATTGCAATAAGTCCTACGATCATGCACCCATCTATTATGGCATCTATGAGGTCTGTCGTGAGGGTATGTTGAATTGAATCAAGACTATGAAATCGCGATAAAATATCTCCGACGTGACGACTTTCAAAAAATGTTAATGGAAGGCGAATTAAATGAGAAAACAGTCCGATTTCCCATTGCAGGCTGAGTTGAGTACTTAAGAACATCATCATCCATGATCGCCCGAAGCTGATCAATGCTTGTAGGATTAGAACGATTAATAATCCTATCCCGGTCATGGTAACAAGTTCAAGATCGCTACTGACCACGGCCTGATCAATTACCAGTTGAAGTCCGATCGGCCCTAATAAGGCAAAAAATTCCAGGCAGAAAGTGAGTAAAAATATTGAGATAAGACTGCGTCGGAGACCACTGATTTTATCGAAAAGTCCCGATAAACTTAATTTTTTCAGTTCAGTGCGCTTTTGAAAGCTTGGAGTGGGAAACACTTCCAAAACGATCCCAGTTAAGTGTTTTTTGACCTCTGAATATGATATTTTTCTTTTTCCCTGGGCTGGATCATGAATAATTATTTCCTTAGAATTAACTCGCTCCAGTACAACATAGTGATTGAAGTCCCAGTGTAAAATAGCAGGTAAACGCAATTCATGAAGTTCTTCCGGCTCTATGCGTAATGCTCGGCTTGTTAAAGACAACTTTCCACACATATCTGCCAAATCCTTGAGCGTCATCCCCTTTAAAGACGTAGAGAAGTGGTGTCTCAGTGCGCTTAAATCCACTCTAAACCCATAGAACCCGGCCACCATAGCCAGGCATGCCAGTCCACATTCTGCAGCCTCTGTCTGTAGCACAACAGGAAGTCGTCTGGTAAAGCTAAATTGAATATCGTTAAATCTCATATATCTTAATTTCCGCTAGATGCTACGCAGACCAAGGATCGGTTCAAAAAGCCACTCATATATTCGTCGGGTTTCAAGCAGAACATCAGCTTCTACCGCCATTCCCGCCTTTAATGGCACTCGCCGGCCATAGACGGTGACCTGGTTGCTATCAGGCTTTACGGTGATTCGGTAAAGGTCTGTATTCTGAGCCCACATTTGATCATTTTTCCCTTCTGCATCAGGGATCTCCCCGGAAACAGGCGCTCTTGAAATGGTGCTCACTGTACCTGGATAGGTCCCGAATTTTTGATATGGATAAGAAGCATATCTTAGCAATACCCGCGCACCTTTATTCAAAAAGCCAATCTGCGAGCTTTTTGCGAAGAGATAAACATCTAAATTTGATGAGGCGGGAAGTATGGATAGAAGGGGAGTACCTGCCGCCACATACTGACCTGGCTGGAATAATATGGAGGTGATGGTTCCTGATACTGGAGCAGAGATGTCAATCTCTCTTAAGGACTCATTTTCTGCAATATCCTTGTCTATTGAGGAAATTTGCCTACTTATTTCACTGTTCTCGGATGCAGCCTTTGAATCAAAAGCGGAAAGAGTATAGCTGATTTCATCAAATTTTCTGGCTATCTGAATACGCTCTTTCTTTAGCTCATCAAGTTCTTTAATCACTCTTTGATAGTTTTCATACCTGTCCATTAAATCTATTTTGCTAATTAATCCTTTTTCAGAATAAGATTTGTAGCTATTGTAGCTTCGACGCATTTCATTCATATAAGAATCATAATGAGATATTTGCTGTTCTATTCTATTTATTTCTTCCTGAAAGTATGTGCTTTGGTGCTGCAAGGACGGTTTTTCAATCTTCTCTCGTGCTATTCGCCGTGCCATTTCCTGGGTGAGTTCGGAACGCTGATTACGTAGTTGGTACAGTATGTTTTCTTGTGTACCACCTATAGCTGTTCTGTTATCAGACGCTACGGAAAGGAGTAGTGAGCCACGAGTGATTACACTATCTTCGCTGACATTGAATCTGGTGATATATCCCGACCTTGAGGCATAAACGCGTGCAACACCTGAGGATGGCTGGACCAGTCCTGCGACTTTAACCCGACTGGTGTATTCCCCAAAATACAAAAAAGACAACACTGCGCCAGTTACAATAAGACTTACTCCGGTAAGAAAGGTTATTCCAAGTGGCCTGAGTGCTATGCTATTACCGAAATAGGAACCACTACGCTCGGAAATTGCCTCATGTCTGAATAGTGGGAGGGATTCCTCGTTGGTAGTCTGATTCATATTAGGACTCCTGTAACAATACTCTCCAGTGCGAATTTCATGGAAATATATTCTATGAAGGAAGAATAAACACATTATAATTAGAATATATTTTCAATTTACTGGATTAATGTAGCATATTGTAATGACCCGATAAGGGGATTAACCATTCACAAAGGAAATGCCAATGCGTGAACTTGAATCGTATGAAATGGTAAGTGTAGCCGGGGGAGTTGGTGCCGGGAACGGGAGCGGCAACGGCAACGGCAATGGTAACGGCAATCGTGGCGGGAACGGCGGCACTTGTAACGGAGGTCCTGGCGGCGGTGGTGGGCGAAGTGGTAATGGCGGTAATGGTGGTAACGGCGGCAATTGCGGCGGTGGTAACGGTGGTGGTAACAGCGGAGGTGGCCGCCATTAAGAGTTAATTAGGTCCCAAAAAACAGCGGTTCGCCGATCCTAAGGGGGACGAGCCGTTGTGAGTAACTCAGTTAAACAATGTCAGGAGAAAAAAATGCGCGAACTGCTTCACTCAGAAATGTTGCTCATTGCTGGAGGTTCCCAATGTAACGGGGGCAGGGGCGGGAATGGAGGAAGAGGAGGTAACGGGGGTACAGGTGGCAATGGTGGAAGCTGTGGCAATGGTAACGGTGGAAATGGGGGGAACGGCGGACCTGGCGGTAATGGCGGTAATGGAGGAAATGGAGGACCTGGTGGGAAGGGCGGAAAAGGGGGTGAGGGTGGAAGGGGGGGACACAATGGGCATGACGGAAAAGATGGCCGTTAAGTTTGACTGAAATGAGGTGTAAAATATTGATCCTTTTGAGAAAAACTATTTTTATGGTTTCGCTGTATCTTCTGGCTGGCGTAGCATATTGTTGCGCCCGAGCTGATGTTTTGTTTGATTCTCAAAAAAACAAGGATCACTATCGCTGGATGGAAGTTGAACAGAGCTATATGGCTCAATGGCTTAAGCTCAGAACGAAGCAATCTCGAAAAACGATAGATGCCCTTCCCTGGAGAGGGGCTACCGAAAACCAGCTGCATGCTTTTATCAATGCTGAAGGCAACCTTTCAGACGTTTACGATGCAGGGGATAGTCGTTTTTATCTACGCTCCACTCCTGCATTTCCTTATTTACGCCTTTTTGTAAAACAGAAAAATAGCAGCGAAAAAGTGATTATTGATCCTCCTGTAGGTAGCGGTATTCACTTTTTTTCTCCTTCGCATGATGGTCGGTATGTCGCTTATGGACTATCCGAAAGTGGTGCAGAAATTACCTCAATTAAGATTCTTGATGTCAGTAGCGGAAAAAAACTTGACGATATTATTCCACGTGTTCGCTACCCAAACATAGTGTGGCGACCTGATAATAGATCATTCTACTACACGCGCCTGCCGCCCATAAAAACAAATGGCTTGGCTTCCGAGAGTCTTTCTGGTGAAAAGGTTTATCTTCACCATATCGGTAAGGATTATAAAAGCGATGAAACCATTTTTGATGCTTATATGGTATCAGGACTAAGAAAAAGCACTTACGATGATGTGGCTTTATATGCGTCGCCGGATTCAGATTGGCTGCTTGCATCTATATCACCTTCAGTTAGTGGGTATAGCAGATCAATATTTTCAGTACGTGTTAAAGCATTGAATGGACGAAAAACCCCGTGGGTGAAAATTATCGATGGAAAGAAGAATGTATCTGATTTTGTTTTTTCCGGGAAATGGTTATACCTGGCAAAATATAATTTATCTTCAGGTTACTTGATTACGCGCCTGGATCTCGGTAAGCCATATACTTCGGAAGAGAAAGTGCTTGAGTGGTCGAATGGTGAATTAACTGGTTTTACAACCAGTAGCGAGGCGCTTTACATCACATATCATGATTCCGGGACGAACAGATTTGTGCGTGTGCCATTCGCGAATATTAATCATATTCAGAATGTCCCTCGTCCATTTGATGGCGAGGTTACGGCCTTGTTTTCAGGCATTGACAGGCGAGGGATTCTCTTCACGTTGCAGGGGTGGACTAGGCCACCGGGAATATTTCATTATGACCCTGATAACATATCAGTCGAGAAGACCAATCTGATTGAGCCGAAATCCTATTCTTTTTCTGACTATGAAGTGGACGAAAAATGGGTTATGTCAAAAGATCATGTGCGTGTCCCTCTCACCATCATTCACCGTCGAGGAATGAGGTTAGATGGCTCTGCGCCAACTTGGCTAAGTGCCTACGGAGCTTATGGAACAAGTACGTTTCCCAACTTTGATCCGTCACGTCTTATCTGGCTCAGAAATGGCGGTATTATCGCAATCGCTCATGTTCGCGGGGGGGGAGAACTGGGGCCTGCCTGGCATGCAGGTGGACGTGGCCCAAACAAAGAAAATTCAATTACTGATTTCATACAGTGTGCAGAATATCTGGTGAGTCATGGTTACACAAAACCTGCACGACTTGCTATAAGCGGTGAAAGCGCTGGCGGAATCATTATTGGAATGGCAATGGTACAGCGCCCCCGGTTGTTTGCCGCCGCGGCAATTGATGTTGGCATTCTTAATACCAGTCGACTGGACCAAATTCCAATTGGCCCAATGAATTTTGAAGAGTTTGGTTCACCATCCACCGAACATGGGCGGCGTGACCTGCGAAAAATCGATGCATACAACAACCTGCAAGACGGTGTACGTTATCCTGCTGTAATACTTACGGTTGGGTTAAATGATGCGCGGGTTTCCCCATGGCAAACGGCCAAATTCGCCGCCCGCCTGGAAGAGATAGCTCTAAAGGAAAAAGAACCAAATCCAGTGCTTATTCTCGCTGAAAATAATTCTGGGCACAGCCCAAGTACCTATGCGCAAGCTGATGCAAAGTTCCTGGATATCATGAGTTTCTTTATTTGGAGAACAGCCGACGATGACTCAAGCATCAGTGTGCCTTAATGGCCCTTAGCCGAGACTTGGAATGCTCCTTATTCTATAGACAGCTAACCCAATCATCCTATAAACACAACTGCTCGATCATGGCCCGCGTTGCCGGCGATTGGCGGCGATGCGGTGCGTATACCACCGAGAAGGGCCGTGAACGGCCGCGCAGATGCGGCAGTATTTCCACTAGCCGGCCGCTTTTCATTCGGTCGTGAACGATAAATTCATAGCTCTGGCAAATACCCATACCCTGTTCGGCCAGGGACACTACGCCCAATACGTCATCGGAAATTTCGATGGATGAGTTGGGCAGCCAGTCAATATCACGCTCACCGTCGCGAAATACCCACGGCGCGAGCCGGCCGGTGCGCGGCATGACGAACGGCAGGCACATATGCCGCTCCAATTCTTCCAATGTCTTGGGGGTACCGGCTCGTTTGAGGTAGTCGGGCGAGGCGACCAAAAGCAATGCCGCATCTTCGAGTTTTCGCGCGACCAGGCCGCTGTCGGGCAAGTCGCCAAGGCGGATGGCGAGATCAAACCCTTCCGCGACCAAATCGACATTGCGATTGGTGATATTCAATTCCACCCGGACTTGCGGGAACTGCTGGGCAAAGCGCGCCAGCAGCGGCGGTAGGCGATAGTGCCCATAAGTGGTGGGCACGCTTATCCGCACGCGGCCGGTCAGTTCGCCTTCCAGCCCCTGGATCTCGCGCCCGGCCTCGTCAAGCTGCTGAAATGCCGATCGCGCCTGCTCCAGGTAGAGCCGCCCGGCTTCAGTCAGGCCCAGGTGGCGGGTGGTTCGATGCAGCAATTGCCGCCCCAGGCGTGTTTCAAGGCGGGAAACGGCCCGGCTCAGAACGGAAGCCGTGGTGGAAAGCGCCACGGCTCCCGCAGTAAAAGAACCTTTCTCGACCACCGCAATGAAAGCCTCAACATCCCCAAGGTAGTCAAATTTACGGCTCATTTTATCCTCCAAAGAACAAATCTTTGTCTCTTAAGCCAATTTATCACCCTGAGAGTTATGAATACAATTTCTCTGTTCCTTATCAAAGGGGGATCGCCATCGGCCAGAGAGCCTCCTTTCCCTCGGTAAACCCATTACCGGCATTGCGCAATTCCTAGAGGTAGCACTGCCTGGCTGCGGGGTATTTTCATTCACTCGATCTCACCAAAAGGAAATCTTTATGGATCTGCAACTGACTGGCAAGACAGCACTTGTCACCGGCGCCACTGCGGGCATCGGTTTGGCTATCGCGCGTACCCTGGTACGTGAAGGCGTGGCGGTGACTCTCACGGGGCGTGATCCCGAAAAACTGGCAAGCGCTGCTGCGGAAATCGTCACTGAAATCCCCGATGCTCGGGTTTCCACGGTAGTTGCGGACCTCAGCCGCGCTGAAGGTGCCGCTGCGCTGATTGCTGCGCACCCGGATACCGACATCCTGATCAACAACCTTGGCTACTACGAGGCTAAACCCTTCGCCGAGATCACCGACGACGATTGGCTTCACATGCTCGATGTTAACGTGATGTCCGGTGTGCGTCTGTCACGCCATTACTTCCCGCGCATGCTGCAAAGGAACTGGGGCAGGGTGGTCTTCATGTCGAGCGAAGTCGGCGCGTTCACGCCGCCAGACATGGTTCACTATGGGGTCAGCAAATCTGCACAGTTAGCGGTCTCGCGCGGCATGGCCGAGTTGACCAAGGGCACCGGCGTGACCGTCAACAGTGTGTTGCCCTCGGCCACCCGTTCAGAGGGCATCGTCGACTATCTGCGCCAGACGGCACCGCGCCCAGGTATGACCGATGCGGAGATCGAAGCGCATTTCTTCCAGACTTATCGTCCCAGCTCGTTGATCGCACGTATGATCGAAGCCGACGAAATTGCGGCAATGGTGGCTTTGTTGGTCAGTCCGTTGGGTGCGGCTTCTAATGGCGCTGCGGTACGTGTAGAAGGCGGAACCTTCCGTTCCATCCTTTAAATAGGGGCCGCCTCGCCAAAACGCCTGGATCCCCATTCACCGTTTTTCCTGACATTCCACGGAGCACGTTTATGCCCAAACATTTCTTTCGTCTTTCCGCCATGGCCATGGTGGCCGTGTTGTCTTTCGAAACCGCGGCGATAGCGGCAGATTCGCCACCCCTTGAACGCTGGCGCAGTTATAGCGGCGTGAGCTGGGAATCACCCAAAGGTGGCAAGGATCCGGCTGCTTTTTCCGGGTCGGTCAACGCGCCTATCGCCGGTATCCATTTCGATCAGCAAGGCGCCGCGTTCGTGAGTACGCCGCGCCTGGTGTCCGCCGCTGCGCCTGCCACGTTGAGCATTCTGGACACCCGTGCCACGTCCGGCCCCGCACGGTTGACGGCATTCCCTTCCCGGGCAGGCAACGCCGTGAATGCCGCGCCGGAGCAAAACCTGCGCAATGTGCTGGGTTTCTATGTCGATCGTGAGAACGGCTGGTTGTGGGCACTGGACATGGGTTTTGTCGCCGGTGAAACCGAGGCCCCGGCCGGGTCGCAGAAGGTGCTGGTACTGGATCTGAAGTCGGGCCGAACGATCAAGCGCATCGGCCTGGATGGCGTGGCCGACCGCAAGGGCAGCTTCCTGAACGATATTGTCGTCGATGAGCGCCGTCGCGTTGCCTATATCTCCGACAGCGGTTCGCGCAGCGCGCCGAACAATAAAGTCGGCCTGATCGTGGTGGATTTCGCCACCGGCGGTGCCCGCCGGGTACTTGACCGGCACGTGAGCCTGCAGGTTGAGGCGGGTGTGAAGGTCGTTGCGCATGGCGCAGACGTTTGGCCAGGTAACCCGTTACTTATTGGCATTAACGGCATCGCCTTGTCGCCGGACGGCCGCACGTTGTATTGGACAGTGACGACAGGCACGCACGCGCATGCGGTGCCGACCGAAATCTTGCGCAACGCTGCGGCTACAGATGAACAGATTACCGCAAAGATCCAGGATCTTGGCTCCGTAGGCGGTAATACCGATGGCATCGTGACCGACGCCGTCGGCAACCTTTACATTACCGACGTCACCCGCAATGGCATCGTGAAGTTTGATCCCAAAAGCGGGGCGATGTCGCTGCTCGCCGCCGCCGAGGGCGTACGCTGGCCTGACACGCCGGCTATCCAACCGGGAGGGGATCTTATCTTCACGTCGAGCAGCTTGAATGATCACTTTGCGGGAACCGTTAAACGGGGTGAAGAGCGTTATGAGCTATGGCGTTTGCCATTGGGCGAACGCTGATTGAGCACGAGAGGTGATTGGGGCCCTTTGCGGGGCCCCTGGGTTAAAACTCTGATTCAGCCTCGACGGCGTGTTCCGTACGGAACATCTTGGCGCGAACGGTTTTGCGATAATCACCGGGCGAAACGCTGGAGATGCGTTTGAACTGGCGGTTAAAGTGCGCAATATCCTGGTAACCTACCAGAGCGGCAATTTCCTGAATGCTCAAATTAGTCGTTTGTAACATATTGATTGCGGACTCAATCCGAACCTTTAATAGATATTGCAAAGGCGAAATATCGGTCGCATTTTTGAAGCGGCGGTTAAAGTTGCGCAAACTCATGCCTACCATATCGGCGAGTTTCTGCATCGGTAAGTTTGTCGTGCAATTTTCCTTTATCCAGGTTTGGATCTGGATTATATCCTCGTCAGGATGAGGTTTATTTTCTTCTCTGTAACACAGGCGTTCAAAATGGCTGCGGATCTCATGGAAGAAAGTCCGTTGCGTATGGTTTGCCACTTTTTTACCGTAGGTGGTCTCAATAAAATGAACGGTGAGATCGGAAAGGGCTTTCACACTGGCTGCACAGAAAATATTCTCGGACTGGGTGATGAAATATTTTGTTTTTAAATTAACTTCGGGATAATCATGCGCAAACTGTTCGAAATAGTGCCAGTGGGTGGTGGCCGGTTGGCCATCCAGTAGCCGGGCTTCCGCCAGGAAACAGCAACCTGTCCCGACGGCGGCGATCCGCGTGCCTTTTGCCGCCTGTGTTGTCAGCCACTGGGTAATGGCCGTGTTGCGTCTTACAATAGGGCGCGGATTGCGCCAGATGGCGGGCAGATAGATGATATCGTAATCGGCATCCTCTTCCAGTACGTCATCGGCAATCAGGCTAAAACCGCTGTGTGTCGGTATGGGATTTTTATTAATACCTATAGTACTAATACTGAGGATGTTTTCGGGTTTACATAAGGTAAGTGTGTATTTATCTTGATTTTTATAATGGTTTCTTTGTTCCGCAAAATAACTGCTTGCTGCTGCTTTCCACATTTCTATTGGCAGGCTGAGGCCGGAACTCAGCATGTGCTCACACAATACAAATCCTATCTTTGTATTTATCATTTTCCAATCAATACCTGGTTTATTATTGGATTATTACTGCTACACCTGTCTTGGCCAAAAAAGTCTGCATTTTGGCCGGATTTTCATAATAGCTTTTGCCCACGCTTTGTAAACTGATATCTATAAATTATCTAAAGTAAGTGAAACATAACGATGCCGCTGAAAGGCTAGGATACTCTATGGTCAAGTTACCTGTCATAACCGCATTCGGTGGCTACGGTCCCGCAGGTCGGAGCTCTTCGCACCACGCATTTCGTCGTATGGTCATGGACGCTTTACCGGAGGACCAACGGCAAGAGACGTTATTATCATTAGCAGTGCTGATGGGATTGCTTAAATATCAGGATGGCGGCTACCCTAACGCCGAAGGGAATATACGCTCAGCTACACAGGCAGCAGCTGAAATAAAAGAAGCCGTGTTGCAAGGCACACTGATCAGGAAGATCGCCAAAGAGTATTTTGATGTCGATGCCGTGGCCAGCCATGCCAAATTGAATATGGCGGCGGGTGCCGAACCTTTGAGTTTTGATATGCCCAGCCGGCAGTTGCCCCAGCCTTTGCCGCAAGGATGGCGGGTTGAGCCGCTCGCGGACGATCGGGTACGCATTACCGTTCGGGGCGAAATGGACTGCAAAATTGACGTCACGCTGCGCACCGAAGCGCAAGCCGCAGGCCAATTGCCGCAGGGATTCAGGCCGGGTGACCACTACAGCTCGCAGTTTCATCCCCGCGCGTTGCAGATGGCGATCGTTGCGGCCTCCGATGCCATTAATGCCCTGGGGATCCCGTGGAATGAAGTCCGGGCTGCGATTGCGCCGGACCAGTTGGGGGTGTATTCCGGCAATATTCTGGGGCAGCTCGACGACCAGGGGTTTGGCGGTATGCTGCAATCGCGCCTGAAGGGTAACCGCGTCAGCGCCAAACAGTGCCCGTTGGGCTTGAACAGCATGTGCGCCGATTTTTTGAATGCCTATGTGTTGGGCAGTGTGGGGCACACCAGCGCTACCCTGGGCGCTTGCGCCACTTTTCTCTACAACCTGAATGCCGCAGCGGAAGATATCAAGGCAGGCAGGATCCGCGTGGCCATCGTAGGGAGCGCGGAGGCGCCGATCACCCCGGAAGTGATCGAGGGTTTTGATGCGATGGGGGCGCTGGCGACGGAGAGCAAGCTCAAACGTATCGATGAAACCGAAACGGCAGACTGGCGCAACAGCAGCCGTCCGTTCGGCAACAGCTGCGGTTTTGTGATTGCCGAGTCCAGCCAATATATTGTGCTGATGGATGATGAGCTGGCATTGCAACTGGGGGCGGAGATTCATGGTGCGGTGAGCGATGTTTTCATCAACGCCGACGGTTATAAACGCTCCATCGCCTCGCCGGGGCCGGGCAATTACATCACCATGGCGAAGGCCGTCGCGTCTGCCGTCACGATGGCCGGGCTGGAATGCGTACAAAAAGGCTCTTTCATTCAGGCGCACGGTTCCAGCACGCCAAAAAACTGCGTGTCCGAAGCCGAGATCTTTGACCGGGTCGCCGAAGCCTTTTCCATTGACGCATGGCCCGTCACGGCGGTGAAATCCTATCTGGGGCACTCATTGGGGCCGGCGAGTGGCGATCAGTTGATCAGCTGTTTGGGCACCTTTAAGTACGGCATCTTGCCGGGAATCAAGAGCGTGGATCAGATATCGCCGCAGGTGAATGACGCTCGCTTGCTGATCCCGACTCAGGATCGGCCTTTGTCTGCCGACCAGGCGCAGATCGCTTTTATCAACTCGAAAGGGTTTGGCGGAAACAATGCCACCGGCGTGGTCTACTCACCGCAACTGACGGCGCAGTGGTTGCGCAAACGGCATGGCGAGCAGGCCTTCGCCGACTACCAGCAGCGCAGACGGCAGGTACAGCAACAGGCGGCGGATTATGATGTGGCAGCCTCACGTGGCGAACTGAACGTTATCTATCTTTTTGGGCAGCATGGCATGGATGAGGCTGAGGTTAAGATCGACATGAACGGCATCACGATGCCGGGATTTGAACAACCGATTCATTATTCCAACGTTAAACAATTTCCAGATTTTTAATTATACGGATTTATAACTTTATAGCGTTGAAATTATTTATAAACTTTTTATTTATAAGGGTGTTTGCGATTCCGCAGGCACCTTATCTGTGTGGCGATAATAATCTGGAGAAACAAAGTGGTTAATCTCAGTGAGATTCTGATTGCCTTTGGTTGGGACGGTATTGTTGTGGGTATTATGATGGGGGGTAATGGGGATATTTGCCTTGATTGTTATGGCCGTAGGCAGGGTATCAGCACTGTAATCTTCTATCAATTGTAGTTTTTATATTGAGAGCCTAATAATGGAAGCGTTACTGAGTGCACGCCAACTCGGCAGAGACGTTATTGCTGCAACGGTAGAAAATAATAACTATCACGTAATAGTAAATTTGCAAAGAGAATAATTGCTCGCGTTGAATCTCATCCGTTGATGAGAAACCCTGTCTTGTCAAAAATGAATAGCGGTGAATTTTATCTCAACCAGATGAAAGTCTTCCATCTGGAGTTTTATCATGCTTTTTCCCAGGTCTTTACCGATGCGGTGATCGAAGCGCTGAGCTCGGCAAAACGGCTGGAAGGCCGCCTGGGCGCCAGGGAAAAAATGGCTGCGCGTTTCCTGCTGCAGATTAACCTGCTGGACGAATTGGGCTTCCACCCGGGGACCTGTTTCGGTCTGTTTCAGCGAAAAAGCGATCTGTTCTTCGGTATAACGGGGCTTTTTCATGACGGATTGGCCTCTTTGTTCGGTGAAAGAAAGACCGGATACTTCAGTTTAGACTGGTACTGTTTAAAAGGGGGAGATCACTTTTTCCTCCATACGTCGATATAACTTGTGTTTTCTCCATTTAAATCGCCAATCTATCCAAAATGGATGCTGTCAGAAACTGGGGTATCTTGGATAAATCTATCGTTGATATCCCACTACGCATTTAAATGATGGTGAAAAATTAAAATCAATAGAAAAAATAAATATTTTACTTTACTTCTTAGCTAAAGAAATAAATTATAGCAATAACAACAACACAGACGGAACAGATTAATAAATTCCCAGAGAAATCTTTTAATGAGTCTAAATAATCATTGTTGTTTTTATTTAACTTACTAATTGCTTCCGCTTCGTTTTCAGCATCGATTTCAATGCGATGCCTTCTAAACCCTTTTAGCTTCATATCCTTAATTATTTCTCGTGTAACCACTTCTTTTTTCATCACTCTTGATGCATCGCTCTTTATAAAAACAACATATCTATTCATCATATTCTCCATAAAGGTACAGAGTTTTATTCCTGTAAAAATTTTTGTTAGTTAACTAACATTTGGTTCCGGACTCTCTAGCTTCATTAGACTCAGTACCATTTTCCCAGAAACCACTGGCACCGGAGTCACTGCCATAGTGACTATTTTGTGACAAGAATGATCCAGAACGGTGATCACCACCGTTATTTCCACTCCCGTCTCGAGCCTGCCATCCACCTGTGGCTACTTAAAATCTCCTTCATAAATGCTCTCCTGTGGATTTACTGAGTTTACAATCATTAGAAATTATTGAGTTACATACTATTCATGTATGACGCGTAAAAAAAGTAAATATTTATAAATTATGATTTATGTCACTCGCTTAAATAATTTTCGCCGTAGATTGCGATGAGTTCTACAGCATTCTTGTAGCATCAACAGCACTCATATTATTGGAAAAAACATAAATAATTTTGTATTTCCCATCAGTTTTTTGTTTCACAGCGCAGGCATCGGAAGCGTTCGTACTGAATCGGGCAAGCCAACGTTGATAAGCAACAGACGAGTTTCTCACTGCTCTGCAGCCTCAACCGTCTTTAAGCCGATACCTAAATAGCTGCGCCTAATGGTGCTACAGGTGAGGAGCTTACAGAGCACCGACACGCCGTGAATCCGTCCATGGAGGCTCGTATCGCGCATCCATGCGTTCAACGGTCGGCTAACCTGCATGCTCCCACCTGTCTCCGACTCGGGTCTGGCGGTATTAAACGCCGTTATTTAGCCTCTAAAGAAAACATCCCCCGATAATCGGCATCAAAATGACGTCACCTTTGCGGCGGCTAAGGCGATGTTGGCTTATTTGGCGATGATTGAGCTGACATTTACCTGAACTCGGTAATGATGACCGCCACGTCTCCACACTGTGTGGAACAATCCGGCGGAATGCGGTTATGTCTCTGCAACAAATCCCTACCAAACCCCTGGCCGGCAAGGCGCTAAAAGGCATTGGCTATCGGCATTGCGTCTATCTGATTCTGATGTTTGCCGCCGGGATCCGGTTTATTTCCTTAACCGGCAGATACTTTTGGTGTGACGAGGCCTCCAGCGTGCTGACCAGCCGTTATGACGTTTCGGCGCTGTTGTACCATGCTTCTTTTGACGTCCATCCGCCGCTTTATTATCTGCTGCTGCGTGGCTGGATGCTGCTGTTCGGCGATAGCATTTTTGCTGCCCGTTCTCTCAGCCTGCTGTTTGGCGTTATTACGGTCGCGCTGGCCATAAAGCTGACGCGCAAGGTTGCCAATGAACGGGCGGCACTGCTGGCCGGCAGCCTGATGGCAATGATGCCGATGGCGGTGCGTTACAGCCAGGAGGCGCGTATGTATGCGCTGATGGGAATGTTGACGATCGCCGCTACCCTGGCGCTGGTGATGTGGTTAAAGACGCCCGCTAACCGTCGTTATTTGGCGGTTTATGCGTTATTGATGGCGTTGAGTTTTTATACGCACTACTTCACCATTTTTGCCTTAATAAGTCACTGGATAGTGCTGTTGGCGCTGTCCTGCCGGCGTGATGAACCCCAGCGTTATCTTAAGCAACCGGCCTGGTGGCTGGCTAATCTGGCTATAGGGCTGGCCTATATCCCCTGGCTGTTGGTGTTGGTGAACTTGCTGGATCATATTGCGGAGCTGAAAGTGGGCGGGGATGTCGGCTGGATCCCCCAGGTGGTGTGGAGCGATCTTCCTGCCATGTATTGGCGGTTATTCACCGGGGATGACGGCAGAGGTTATCCCGCGATCATTTTTTGGCTGTTACCTTTGTGTTTCACCGGGCTGTCATGCTTCTGGCTGATGGGGCGGAGAGGGGAAAGAAAATACCCTCTGCTGTTGCTTTGCAGCGTATTTATCCCTGTTACTCTGCTGTTTATTATTTCGTTCCGAACACCGCTGTTCGTCGACCGCTATTTATTTTTCGCCTCATTGGGCATTCCGATCATCCTGGCCCTGTTAATTACTGAAAACGAAAAAAAGGCGCACAGGATTTTATTGTTGCTGCTGGTTAGCCTGCTGTTTGGCAGCGGGCTGCGGAATGATTATCCGTCGGAGAAAGATGAGTTTAAGGCGATGGTGAGTTATATCAACAGTGGCTATCAACCTGATGATGCCGTCGTCGTCAGCAATATGTTCAATTATCTGAGTTATGTTTATTACAACGAAAAAGGGCATCGCGCGTTGCTGTATACGCCGGTCAAGCCCAACGGTATTTCCGGAAAGCCCAATGCCTATGGCTTTGGCACTTTTTTCCACGATCGCGCGGCGCAGACCTATGTCGATAATCTCAACGCCCTGGTGGGGCCTCATCGCCGGGTGTGGTTAGTCAGCGGCGGCGATTTTAATCAGGATTTTGGGCGGTTGCCGCCAGGATGGGCCAACACCAGCACCTTTAAAAGCGGCGGGTTCGAATCGCGGCTGTTTATCGTTAAATCAGGCCGGTGAAGGCCGAGGGCCGCGGCTGCTGTGGGGAGTCGCCAACGACACCACTCCGCGGGTGCATTGACGGGAGGCGTTACTTTTCTTCTCCAGGGCGGAAATAATGCCCGCATTTAGGGCAGATCATGGTGATATTTTTGCGCACCTTGCTGCTGCTTTGTTCGGAGACGTAAGCGCATTTTGGGCAAGTCACTTTCACGGATGTGGCGCTGAACATCTTAAGGGCATCAAAGATAGACATATCTTTCACCGGGTAGATGTAGGGGGTTATCACTATACCACCCGGCGCTCTCAATAGCCCTGAATCGATTGTTTTTTAATCTGTTTTGTGAGCGCGATACTCATCCCTGAGCGCCGGCGTCACGGTCAACAGGTCACATTTCCATCCGGTGTTACATCTGCCGGAGCAACCTTACGCAGGAATGACAGTTCTATACATAGGGATTGGTAAGGTAACCCTACCCGATGATGTTGTGTGTTAGTCCCTGTAGTGTATTACCCCATCCCTGTTAAGTTTATCCCGCCTCGTGCGGGATTTTTTTATCTGCGCCCGGCGATGTTCAGGCCGCCGAACATGATGTTGCGGGTGGTCGACAGCGTAAGGAAATCATGCGGGAAGCCCAATTCAATCGCGCTAAGTGCATCCAGCCGTTGCCACTGATTTTCCGCCAGCCTGACCGCCAGCGCGCCGAGGTTGTCATCCAGTTGCGTCAGCGTGCGTGCGCCGATAATGGGCGCGGTCACCGCCGGATTGCGCAGCGTCCAGGCAAGCGCTACCTGGGCGGACGTGTAACCGGTTTCGCGGGCGATATCGCCCAGGGCATCGGCAATGTCGAGATTGTGGGCGGTCAGCGTTCCTTTGGTGCGTACCACCTCGCGTCGCGTACCCGTCTCATCCCCCTCGGGGTGCAGATCTTGCCGCCGGTATTTGCCGCTCAATACCCCTCCCGCGAGCGGCGACCACGGGATCACGCCCAGCCCCAACTCTTGTGCCATCGGGATCAATTCGCGCTCCACCGTGCGTTCCAGCAGGCTGTATTCGATCTGCAGGCCGATAAGCGGCGACCAGCCGCGCAAATCCGCCAGCATCTGCATTCTGGCGGCCTGCCAGGCCGGGAGGTCCGATACCGCCAGGTAGAGTACTTTGCCGGCGCGCACCAGATCGTCCATCGCGCGCATGATTTCTTCCACCGGCGTGGTGTAGTCCCAGGCGTGCAAATAGAGCAGATCGATATAGTCGGTGTTCAGGCGCCGCAGGCTATCCTCCACCGATCGCACCATGCTTTTGCGGTGATTGCCGCCGGAGTTCGGGTTATCGGGCTGCATCGGCAACGTGTATTTGGTGGCGATCACCAGACGGTCGCGGCGCCCGGTGGCGAATTCGCCGACAAAGCGTTCGGCGCTGCCTTCGGTATAGCGGTTGGCGGTATCGATAAAGTTGCCGCCGCGATCGACATAGGTGTCGAACAGGCGGCGGGCCTCGGCCTGTTCCGCTCCCCAGCCCCAGTCGGCGCCGAAGGTCATGGTGCCGAGCGCCAGCGGCGAGACGCGCAGGCCGGAGCGGCCCAGCAGGCGGTAACTGTCCAGCGATAAGGATGTGTTCATGGGCGTTCTCCTGTTGATGTGGATTTCAAGATAGACCCGGCGGGCCCTTCACGGAATACGCTATAATCTTCATGAATTATTAAGTGATGGAGGCATAATGAGAGGGAGTGAATTTGCAGAGCTGCGCGCTTTTGCCGCCATTGTTGAACACGGCAGCTTTGCCCGCGCCGCCGCGCACCTGGGCATGAGCGCCTCGGCGCTGAGCCAGACGCTGCGCAATCTGGAAAGCCGTTTGGGGCTGCGGCTGTTGAACCGCACCACCCGCAGCGTGGCGCCCACCGACGCCGGGGCGCAGATGTTGGCGCGCCTGTTGCCGGCTATTGCCGAAATCGATGCGGCGGTGGCGCAGGCGGTCAACCAACGCCAGCTGCCCACCGGGCGTTTGCGGCTCAATATTACGCGGATCGCCGCCATGCATTATCTGGCGCCGTTGATCGCGCCGTTTCATCGACAGTACCCGGATATTCTCCTCGATCTCAACGTGGAAGACCGGCTGGTGGACATTGTCGCCGGCGGTTTCGATGCCGGCGTGCGTCTGCATGAGAAGCTGGAAAAGGACATGGTGGCGATCAAGCTTGGCGGAGACCTGCGGATGCGGGTAGTCGCCTCGCCGGCGTATCTGGCCCGTCATGGCCAACCGCAGGCGCCGCGCGAGCTGCGCCAACATCTTTGCCTGAATTTTCGCTGGCCAACCAATGGCAATCTTTACCGCTGGGAGTTTGAGCGCGACGGTGAAACGCTGGATATCGCGGTGGAAGGGCCGGTGATCGTCGACGAACCGGAGATCCTGGTGCGGGCGGCGCTGGACGGCGTGGGCATCGCCTACCTGTTTGAGCACCAAGTGGCCGCTGCGCTGGCCGACGGCCGGCTGGCACCGCTGTTGGATGCCTGGACACCGCCTTTTCCCGGTTTTTACCTTTACTACCCCGCCAACCGACAAATGCCGCGCCCACTGCGCGCGTTTATTGATTTCGCCCGGCAGCAGGGCGTGCAGGCGGCAGGGGCATAAATGCCATCCGGTTTTTTTGAATAACTCCGTCAGTTAAATTGGGTATTCACACTGCGGCCACTTGAGTAGATTGGATCAGAATATTTGAGGGTGCCGCCGGCACCCCGATGCAACTACCCGGGAGTTTCTTATGGCGAAGACAGTGGTGATTTTTCATTCCGGCTACGGCCACACCGAGCGTTTGGCGAACATTGTTGCCGAAGGCGCAGAAGCTGAGCTGATCGCTATCGATCAAGACGGCAATATCGGCGAAGAAGCCTGGCAGAAACTGGATGAGGCCGACGCCATCATCTTTGGTTCGCCGACCTACATGGGCGGCCCATCGTGGCAGTTCAAGAAATTTGCCGACGCCAGCTCAAAAGCCTGGTTCACTCGCAAATGGCAGGACAAGGTGTTCGGCGGTTTCACCAACAGCGCCAGCCTGAACGGCGACAAGCAGGTTACGCTGATCGCCCTGCAAACGCTGGCTTCACAGCACGGCGGTTTGTGGGTCAGCCTGGGGCTGCCGCCGGCCAACAGCAAAGCGGCGCAGCGTACCGATGTGAACAATCTGGGCGGCTCAGTTGGCCTGTTGGTACAAACGCCCGCCGATGCCAGCGTAGATGAAATGCTGTCGGGGGATTTGGAAACCGCCAAATTGTACGGTCAGCGCGTCGCGAGCATTGCCGCCAAACTGGCGTGATCTGCTCCCCATCACGTCCGGTGGAAGGAACGCGTCGTTCATTTTTTCTGCACATTTGGCGTGTAAAATGCGAAATGTTATTAGCCTGCTTGGGCTAACACTGCATTTCGTTCAAATATTCCCGGTTCCTAGACCGGGTTTTTTGTTGCTAAGGTCCGCTTAAGCTTCCGCCGATATCATGAACAGCAGCACAGGCATGCAATGGCTGTGTCGTAACTGTCAATTTGCTGTTCTTCAAGCAAGCCCGTTCTGCGGGCTTTTTTTATCTTTCCGGTTCTAATTGCGCTTCCGGGGGACTTGCTGGAAAATCATCGGCGGCACAATAGGGTAAATGAATAGTACCCATTTTATTTTTATGGCTTTTGCGTTTATGCGGATCCGCGGCGACTTAGGCTATGCTGGTAGATATCGCTGAACATTATTCTGCCGGTCGGTGTGAATGCGTTTCACACGGAGTTGTGCCGATGAGCCGTAGTGTTAAGAACATTCTGCTAAATAAAATGAATGTCTCTTTGTTTTTGATTCATCTGTATTTACTGGTTGAGAACGGGTTCTTTGTCCTCCTTATCATGCCGGGCGAGGGAATATGCAGACAATTGCTCTGGTTATTATGAAGTTATGGGTAAGGTGATGAACGCCAGAATAAATGCCAAACATGGCCTGCCTGTTACCCTCCAGCTGATCACTCTTTTTCTGCTGGCGTTTTTGCTTTCCTTGCTGGGGATATTTACTCGTCCGATTGGATCTCTTTCCCTGTTTTGGCCGGTGAATGCGATTTTACTCGGCCTGCTCTTGCGCAAACCCGCCTATGCCACGCCGTTGGGCTGGCTGACCACCTACCTTGGCATGATTACCGCCGATTTGACGACCGGCGAAGCGCTGCCTTTGGCGATGTGGTTGAATGCCTGCAATATGTCGCTGATCGCCACCGGTTACGGCGTGATGCTGCTGTTACCGCAGTCGCAGCGCAGAATGGGCAAGCCGCAGGCGATACTTTATATGTTTACCGCCAGCCTGAGCGGCGCGGCGGTGGCATCGACCCTGTCGATACTGCGCAGTGACAGCCTGTACAATAATACGGTGATCACCGCCTGGCTGGCGTGGTTCAGTGAACAGTTCTCCACTAACCTGCTGCTGTTGCCGGTGTTCCTGGCGGCTCCGCGGCTGAAGCAACTGTTGAGCATGCCGATAAACTGGCCGCTGCGGGCCGGCATGCCGCTGTTGGCGCTGCTGTTTTCCCTGATATTCAGCGTGTACATCGGCGGCCCGGGGGCGATAGCCTTCCCGATCCCGGCATTGCTGTGGTGTGCGGTCCGCTACCAGCTGTTCACCGTGACTTTGCTGACGCTGTTGACCGGCATGACTGAAATCAGCAGCATCTCCGCCAACCTGATGTTGTATGAAACGCCGAACAACCACAACGCATTCCTCGATACCCTGATGTCCGCCCGGTTGGGGATCGCCATGCTGGTGATGGGGCCGCTGATCCTCGCCAGTTCGATAGCCGTTAATCGTAAGCTGATGCGCCGGCTGGAACACAGCGCCAATCACGATTTTCTGACCGGGGTGCTGGCACGCAGTGCGCTGACGCAAAAGGCCGGCGAACTGTTGGAGCACAAATATAAATCGAAAGAGGCGGTGTCGCTGCTGTTGATTGATATCGACCATTTCAAGCTGATTAACGACGCGCACGGCCACGTAGTGGGCGATCAGATATTGGCCTCCTTTGCCCACATCGTCCGGCGTGAACTGCGCCACGATCAGCTGTTTGGCCGTCTCGGCGGGGAAGAGTTCGCGATTATGCTACCGCGTGCGCTGGCCGCGCAGGGGGTGGCTTTGGCGGAGCATTTGCGGCAGCTGGTGCAAAAAACCGATCTGTATCCCGGCGGCAAAACGCCGCTGAAAATCACCATCAGCGTAGGTGTCGCCAGCCTGGCGATGAATGAAGTGAAGTCTCTGGAACAGCTGATGAATATGGCGGATATTGCGCTTTATCGCGCCAAATCGCAGGGGCGCAATCGCGTAGAGTCGTTTAACGTGGTGAGCGGCAACAGCGTTGGTCACATCATGTTTAAATAGGGGTTTCAGTTCTGCCTGGGTTCAAATCGGGTACCGCAGTTTGGGCAGATCAGCATAACGTTTTGCCGTAGCGTCGCGCATTTTTGGCTGGTGACGTAGGCGCATTTGGGGCAGGCGATGTTGGTGGAGCGGTTGATAAAGCCTTTAACGCTGCTGGAATCAGTCATATAGCACGGCCTGTGTCAGGTGAGAACCCACGCTATCACAGCTGATATCAAATTGCTTAGATTGTTTTTTATACGCGCGCCCATTAGCAGGGCGCGAATATATTCCTCCCGGTGAAGGCGAGCGCAGCAGGCGGCGGCCCTACAGGCGGGATAGGCGTTGGCGGCGGTTAGAGGCTTTTCAGCACTTTCAGCGTTTCATCCATGTCGATCTCCTGTTCGGAGAAGGTATGGGTCGCGTTCTGGAAAGTGGTGATGGTCAGCATGCGCAGCGTCTGCATGGTCTGCGGCGCCTCTTCGGACTGCGGACGGATGCGGTTCATCAGCAGGCCCACCGAGAGCACGGTGTTTTCTTTGTCGACGTCCGCTTTCACCGGCACTTCTTTGGTGAAGGTATTGAAAGATTTGATGCTGGTGATCTTGATTCTTTCGTTGGCGATGATGATGTATTTGCTCGCCGCCTGCACTTTGACCGCATACGCCGAAGGGCCTTTGGTGTTGTTGGTCGGTTCGAAGGTCACCGCCGCGTTTTTCTTAATCAGCTCCGGGTTTTGCACTTTAATCACGTGAAAATAACGATTTTCCCCGTTCTCATCGGTAATAAAGCCGAAGCCTTTGTCTTCAAAAAAAGTCGTTATCTTGCCGTTCATCATCATTCTCGTTAATTCGTTCAATACAGTGCTTATGATAGCGCGGAATGCCTTGCAGTGACAGGTTGCGCGCGCCGGTTTTGATAATGCGATAACGGCATTTAGCGGGTTTCCGGCCACGTGCTATTTTCAAGCTGACTGTATTCAATGCGGAAAGGGAAAATCGATGGGAATTAAACGGCTTAACCACGCGGTGCTGTATGTCAGCGATGTGCAGCAAAGCGCGAATTTTTATCATCAGGTGCTGGGGTTCAAGCTGAAACCTTCGGGCAGCCCCGACAACGCGGTGTTTACCCAGGCGGCCGATTCGGATAACGATCACGATCTGGCGTTGTTCAGCAAAAATCTCGGGCAGCAGCGAGCCGGGGTGTTTCGTGCCAACGGTGAACCGCCGGCGGAAAACGAGCCACCGGCCGGGCTGTACCATCTGGCGTGGGAAGTCGATAGTCTGGATGAACTCGAACGCATTCGCGATCAATTGGC
Organism: Serratia plymuthica; assembly: GCF_018336935.1. Taxonomy (NCBI): domain Bacteria; kingdom Pseudomonadati; phylum Pseudomonadota; class Gammaproteobacteria; order Enterobacterales; family Yersiniaceae; genus Serratia; species Serratia plymuthica. Next base: position 968,230 of record NZ_CP068771.1, read on the forward strand.
GCAGCGCGGCATTCTCGGGCTGGAGGAGGATCACGGCGTGCACAAGAGCATCTATGGTCACGATCCCGATGGATTGTTGTTTGAAGTGACCTGGTTTATTCCGCCGGCGCTGCTGACCGAGCAGGATCGCAATCAGCGCGGCATCAAGCCGCTGGATTTCGCCGCCGAGAAACGCCGCTTCGCGAAGGGATAAAGTTATTGGGCGGGGCGCGGTTGCGCCCCGCGAGTCACAGAACTTTGTTGAGGAAGTTAATGGTGCGCTGGTGCTGCGGATGGTTCAGCACCTGCCGGGCGTTACCCTGCTCGACGATCTGCCCGTCGACCATAAACACGATCTGATCTGCCGCTTCACGCGCAAAACCAATCTCATGGGTGACCACCACCAGCGTTACGCCCAGGTCCGCCAGCCCTTTGATCACGTCCAGCACTTCGCCGACCAGCTCCGGATCGAGCGCCGAAGTGGGCTCATCAAACAAAATTACCTTCGGGTTCAACGCCAGCGCACGCGCAATGGCAATGCGTTGTTGCTGGCCGCCGGACAGGTGACGCGGATAAGCGTCGGCCTTGTGGCGCAGGCCGACGGTATCCAGCAACTGGTAAGCGACTTCTTTTGCCTGAGCGCGCGAATAAATCTTATGCACCACCGGCGCTTCAATAATGTTCTCCAGCACCGTCAGATGCGGGAACAGGTTAAAGTTTTGGAACACGTAGCCGACGTTGATACGCTGCTTGAGAATGGCGTTCTCTTTCAGTTCATACAGTTTGTCGCCTTTGCGCCGGTAGCCGACGTAGTCGCCGTCGATGCGGATAAAGCCTTCATCGACGCGTTCCAGGTGGTTGATGGCGCGCAGCAGGGTGGATTTACCCGAGCCGGACGGCCCGAGGATCACCGTGACCGTGCCCGGCCGCAGCGTCAGGCTGACGTCGTCGAGCGCCTTGTGCTTGCCGAAAAATTTGCTCACGTTGCTGATTTCAATCAGGCCGCGCGCCGGTACCGGAACGATGTTGTGCACCGGCGCTTCGCGCAGGGCATAATAATCAATAGCTTCGGACATAAATCCTCCTAACGTTTTATCCAGCCGGCCAGTTTCTGCCAGGGTGACGGCGGCAACTCGCGCACTGCGCCCCGGGCGAAATAGCGCTCAATGTAGTATTGGATCACCGACAGCGCGGTGGTGATAAACAAGTACCAGACGGTCGCGACCATCAGCAGCGGTATCACCTGCTGCGTGCGGTTATAGATGACCTGAATGGTGTAAAACAGCTCCGGCAGCGCCAGCACGTAAACGATCGAGGTGCCCTTGGCCAGGCTGATGATCTCGTTGAAACCGGTCGGAACGATTGAGCGCAGCGCCTGCGGCAAAATGATGCGGAAAGTGCGGCGGTAGCCCGGCAGACCGAGCGCCGCTGCGGCCTCATGCTGGCCATATTCCACCCCGAGAATGCCGCCGCGGATGATTTCAGCGGTATAGGCCGATTGCACCAGGGTGAGCCCCAGGACCGCGACGGAAAACTGGCTGAGGATATCGATGGTCGGGTAGCTGGCGAACACCAGCGAGGTAAAGGGAATGCCCAGCGAGATGGAATCATACAGGTAAGAGAAGTTATACAAGATGATCAGCACCAGGATCAGCGGCAGCGAACGGAACAGCCAGATGTAGCCCCAGGCCAGCGACGCCAACAGATAAGATCGCGACAGCCGCGCCAGCGCCAGCAAGGTACCGAAAATAATGCTGAACAGCGTGCCGAGCAGCGTCAGCAGCAAGGTTTGCCCCAGACCGGAAAGCACCGCCGGCGCAAAGAACCACTCGGCAAACACGGCCCATTCCCAGCGCTCGTTGGCCGCCACCGACTGGACTATCGCCGCCAGAATAAACACCGAAAACAGCGCGCCCACCAGCCGCAGCGGGTAGCGCGCGGGAACCACTTTCAACACTTCTTGTTTGGACATGGTATTGCTCCTGAAACAGATAAAAGGGCAGGGGGCAGGCCCCTAGGCAATCTTCCTTTCCGGCGCGCAACAGAGTGCGCCTGCTGTTATCAGGCTCTTGCGAAACGGCAATCGGCCGTCGTAGGGCGGGCGGCTGTAAACTTCGCTGTCGACGGTGGGGTCGAACTGCGGCTGATAGCCGTTGCTCAGATACAGGCCCACCGCCTCCGGCTGGCGAAAACCGGTGGTCAGGTAGAGCTGGCGGTAACCCTGCTCCAGCGCCAGCGTCTCCAGTTGCTGCAAGACCTTTTGCGCCAGCCCCTGGCGACGCAGATCGGTTCGCGTCCAGATGCGCTTTAGCTCGGCGGTGTGCGGATCGTAGCGTTTGAACGCGCCCATGGCGATCGGCACTCCGGCGCGTAACAGTACGATAAACGCGCCCTGTGGCGGGGCGTACAGATCCAGCGTTTCTTGTTCCTGGTCACCAAAATAATCGCCGTAGCGCTGGCGGTACTCGCCGAACAGCCCTTGAATCACCGGCTCGACCAAAGGGTCGTCCGGCAGCGTTTGGATAAAGACGTCGTTTGCCATAGGTATGCTCCTAGTCGCCCAGAACTTGCTGGTTTTTCGCCACGTAGAGACGGGGTTTGATGGCTTTTAAATGAATGTCGGGGCCGGCAAAGGTTTTTCGCATAGCGGAATGTCCCTGAAAAAGAGTTTTTATTGCGTAAATTGGTTCAGCGGCTGCTTCAGGCCAAGGTGGTCGCGCAGCGTATCGCCGCTGTAATCGCTGCGGAACAGGCCACGCTGCTGCAGGATAGGCACTACGCGGTCGATAAAGTGGCCGAAGGAGTTCGGCGTACCGCCACTGATGATGAAACCGTCGGCGGCCTGGGTGTCGAACCAGTTTTGCAGGCCGTCCGCTACCGCCTCCGGCGTGCCGCCGAACACCGGGCGCGGCGAGGCGGCTTCCAGCGCCACTTCGCGCAGCGTCAGGTTGCGCTCGCGGGCGTTGCGTTTGATGGCATCGGTGGTGCTGCGGAAGCTGTTTTGCCCTAAATCGCCGATGTCCGGGAAGGGCTCATCCAGCGGGTGGCGGGAAAAGTCATAATGCTCGAAATAGCGGCCCAGGTAGTTGAGCGCATTCTCGATGCTGACCAGGCGTGCGGTTTCCCAATATTGGCGTTCCACGTCTTCATTGTCGTCGCCGACGATCACGCTGACGCCCTGGAAAATTCGCAGATCGTCCGGTTCGCGGCCCTGTTCCACCAGTTGTTTTTTTACGTCCTGATAAAATGCCTGCGCCGACTGTTGGGTTTCATGGTGGGTGAAAATGGCGTCGGCGTGTTTTGCCGCCAACTGCTTGCCGTCTTCCGACGCGCCGGCCTGGAACAGAATCGGGCGGCCCTGCGGCGTGCGGCCGATATTCAGCGGCCCCTGCACCGAGAAGAACTCCCCCTGATGGTTCAGGGTATGCAGCTTACCGGCGCTGAAAAATTCGCCGCTGTTTTTGTTACGCACAAAGGCATCACCTTCCCACGAGTCCCACAACCCTTTGGTGACATCGAGATATTCGCTGGCGATGCGATAACGCAGGCTGTGCTCCGGGTGCTCGGTGCGCGAAAAATTCTTTGCCGACCCTTCCAGCGGCGACGTCACCACGTTCCAGCCCGCCCGGCCTTTGCTCAGGTGATCCAGGCTGGCGAACTGGCGCGCGACGGTAAAGGGATCGCTGTATGAGGTGGACAGCGTGCCCACCAGCCCGATTTTGTCGGTGGCGGCGGACAGGGCGGCAAGCAGGGTCAGGGGTTCAAAACGGTTAAGGAAATGCGGAATGGATTTCTCATTGATATATAAGCCGTCGGCAACAAACACGAAATCCAATTTACCCTGTTCGGCCTTTTTCGCCGTGGCAATATTAAAATCGAGATTAATGCTGGCGTCGGCGGTGGCGTCCGGATGCCGCCAGGCGGACATATTTCCCGATGCGCCATGCAAAATGGCGCCAAGACGCAATTGCCGTTTGTTTTTCGCACTGTTGCTCATTGCTTTCATCCTGTTAAGTGCCGCTGTGGCGCTATCTGTCGAATTCCCACTATTGATGAGCGCCCTCAGGATGTAAAACAACAAAACAGCATATTCAAATGTTGAAAATAGCAAATATCGCGGCGGGTATGGATAAAGGGGAAATAATAAATCGCAGCGCAGAAGATGCTGCGCCGCGAAATAATAATGAGGTGGTTTTTACGCTTTGCTGGTGATCTTTTCCGGCACGGTGGCTAATTGTTGCAGCGTGCGCTCAGCGAGCAGTTCGAAATATTGCGAGGCAGGGAAGATCGCCTGTTCATCCGGGTTAAAGCGCGGATGGTGCAAGCCGAACTCACTGGCTGAACCTATACTGACAAAAGCGCCCGGCACGTGGTGCAGATAAAGCGCGAAATCCTCGCCGCCCATCTGCAGATCCGCTTCTTCTACCCGATAACCGGCTTCGGCGGCGACGGTTTTGCTGAAGGCCGCCCAGCGCGCGTCATTGACCACCGCCGGTGGGCCAGGCTGCCAGCGCAGTTCCGCCTGCGCGCCAAGCGATGCGGCTACGCCGTTAATCACCTGGCGGATTTTGTCCGGGACCTGAAGACGGACTTTCTCGTTGTGAGTACGCACCGTACCTTCCAGTTCCACGGTCTGCGGCAGTACGTTCCAGGTGTTGCCCCCCTCGATGCGCGTCACGCTCACCACCAGCGACTCCAGCGAGCTAAAGCTGCGGCTGGGCAGGGTTTGCAACGCGTTGACAATTTGGCTGGCGGTGACAATGGTGTCTACGCCTTGTTCCGGTTTGGCGGCGTGCGCGCCTTTACCGGTGATCAGGATCTGGAAGCGATCGACGTTGGCGTAAAACGCGCCGGCGCGGGTGGCGAAGGTGCCGGTCGGCAGCTCCGGCGCATTATGCAGGCCGAATACCGCGGCCACGTTATCCAGAGCACCGGCGTCGATCAGATGCTGGGCGCCGTTGAAGGTTTCCTCCGCCGGTTGGAAGAAAATACGCACCGTGCCGGGCAAGGTGGCCTCGCGAGCTTTCAGCAAATGCGCTGCGCCGAGCATCACCGAGGTATGAAAATCATGCCCGCAGGCGTGCATGACGCCGCTATTTTGCGAGCTGAAGGGCACGCCGGAAATCTCTTCTATCGGCAGGGCGTCAATATCGCCGCGCAGCGCAATGATCGGGCCCTTGCCGCTGCCGATTTCGGCGACCACGCCGGTCTTCAGCCCCAGCGGCAGAATACGGATACCGGCCTCTTCCAGCCAGCGGGTGAGGCGTGCGGTAGTGGCAAACTCGTGGTTGGACAGCTCAGGGTTCTGATGCAGTTCACGGCGGTAGGCGACGATCTTCTCGGCCAGTTGGCTGGTCATAGTCTTGGCTCACTGTGGTTAATAAGCTCTAACCCTAGTGCAGGGCGGCCGGAAGCAAAAAGACTATCTGGTTATATTTCATAGCGATTATGTCTGCATCGTGCCGGCAATGCGCGTTGCCGGGGCTGAAACAGGCGTTCGGCCGTTGTTCGCCGGGGATTAAAGAGGATTGAGCTGTCAAGATTGGCAACGGCGAACGGTGCAACAGATTTACAGCGGACGATACCGATTTTTTCACTTTTTATCGGTTTTATGTGATCCAGGTTGTGGACAAAATCCGGTCTAATTGCTGTACTGTACTGGACACACATTTTGTGTCTTACATTCACGTTAAAGGTAAGTTTGATGTCTAAGATTAAAGGTAGCGTTAAGTGGTTTAATGAATCCAAAGGCTTCGGCTTCATTACTCCGGAAGATGGTAGCAAGGACGTTTTCGTTCACTTCTCTGCCATCGCTAGCAATGGTTTCAAAACTCTTGCTGAAGGCCAGCGTGTAGAATTTGAAATCACGAACGGTGCCAAAGGGCCATCTGCTGCTAACGTTATCGCTATCTAAGCTACAGTAGCCGAAATTCTTAAAACCCGCTCCCTGAGCGGGTTTTTTATTGCCTTTTTGCGGTAGCTTACGCCTGCGGTTTGCGCACCAGCAGGGTGAACAGCGCGATGGCGATGGCATAACAGCCGACAATGGTCAGCGCCATCGACACGCTGGAAGTGCCACCCAGCCCGGTGATGGGCACGCTACATGCGCCGAGCGCGAACATGCACACGCCGATCAGCGCCGAGGCGCTGCCCGCTTTGTCGCCCTGGCTTTGCATCGCCAATGACGACGCCGTCGGGCCGACAATGCCGATCACCGCCACCGAGAAGAACAACGGGACCAGCAACAGCGTCAGCGGCGCGTGCAGGCTGCCTGCCAGCAGCAACAGCAGTGAGGCGACGGCCGCTAATGTTAAGCCGCCTTTCAGCACTTGCCTTTCCCCCCAACGCGCGCTCAGGCGGCTGGCAAGCTGTGCAGAAATAATCAAACCGACGCCGTTAATGGCAAAGCACAGGCTGAACATCTGCGGGCTTAGGCCATAAATCTGCTGCAATACGAAGGGCGATGCGCCGATGTAGGCGAACATCCCGGCCATGACGAAACCCTGCGTCAGGCACAGACCCATAAACTGGCGTTGGGTCAGTAATCCGCCCAGCGACATCAACATCGCCAAAATACCGCCCTGGCTGCGGCGTTCCACGGGCAGCGATTCGCGCAGCTTCAGGCTCGAAAGAGTAAACAGCAGTATGGCAATGGCCGCCAGTACACCGAAGATCCCGCGCCAGTCCATCAATTGCAGCATGGCGCCGCCCAGCACCGGGGCAATAATCGGCGCCAGGCCGTTCACCAGCATCAGCAGGGCGAAGAAACGCGTCAGTTCGTGCCCGGCATAGAGGTCGCGCGCTATGGCGCGGGAGATCACCGCGCCGCCTGCACCGGCCAGCCCCTGCAACAGACGGGCAATCAGCAACTGGTCTATATTCGGCGCCAGCGCGCACCACAGAGAAGCGACCAGCAACAGTATCAGCGACAGCAGCAGCGGCCGCATGCGGCCGAGTTTGTCGCTGAAGGGGCCAAAAATCAGTTGGCCTACGCCCAGCCCGAGCAGGCCGGCGGTCAGGCTGAGTTGCGCCGTGGCGGTGGAAGTATTCAGCTCGCCGGCCATTTCCGGCAGGGCCGGCAGGTAGAGATCGGTGCACAGCGGCCCCAGTGCGGCCAGCAGGCCGAGCACCACCGCGTACACCAGACGTTGTCTGGATAATTGTCTGGTCATAGGGAGTTAGGGTTTCCTGAACAGGTGAGAGATAGCTTGTTGATACAAGCCGTTCAGCAAGCTGACATCGGCTTTTTGCGTGGTAAGGATGCGATAACCTGTGCCTTCGCTTAATACGGCGATAAATTCTACCCGTGCGGCGATTTCCTGTTCGGTGAAATGCGGATACATCCGCTGCAGATTCTGACAGACATGACGAAACAGCCGCGTTTCCGCATCGCTGAGCATTTTCGCAACCACCGGGTTACGCGTGGCTTCGGCGGTGACCTCCAGCATCAGCATATGGTCAGTTTCGTTTTCACCCGGTTGTTGGAACTGGGCGCGGGCCGCCAGAGTGCCGGCAATCAGGTTAATGTGATCGCCTAGATCCTCAAGATGGCGCATTTTACTGGCGATGATGCGATTGACGATTTCTTCGATGATCGCGTCTTTATTGGCGAAATAGCGGTAGATTTGACCGACGCTGAGCTGCGAACCCTGGGCGATTTCCGCCATGCTGGCGGCGTGAAAACCATGCTGACGAAAACAGATTTTCGCCGCATCGACAATTTGATCTCGGCGGGCCTGCGCTTTGGCTTGCCTGCTGTCGCTGGTGGATATCATGTCCCGATCCTTTACCAAGAGAGGGGTTCGCTTTTTGGGTGCGAACGTTCATTCTCAATTGTAATGCAAGAACGGCAGAAGGGGAACTCTAAAGGGGGAGCCTGAGGGAGTTAAGCGTCAGGCGAACAGATAAACCTTGATAAAAGCGGCGACAATCAGCAGGCACAGCAGGGTCGCGGTCACTTCAGCGGTGGTTTTGGGCAGGCTAAACATTCGCGTTCTCATCCAGTTTGGGGCACTGGATGAGATTATGCGTGCGGCAGATTAAGGAAACATTAAGAGAACCAGGTTTGCTATTGTCCGTTAACCCAAATGACCAGCATAAACGCCAGCAGGGTCATTGCCAGTGAACCGGCCAGGTTGAGCAACATATTGGCCAGCGCCCAGGCAAAACGGCCATCTTGCAGCAAATACACGACCTCCAGCGAAAAGGTGGAGAAGGTGGTTAAACCGCCGCAGAAACCGGTGGTAATCAGCAGTTTCCAGGTGGGATCCAGGTGCGTTATGCGGGTAAAGGTGGCAATGGCCAACCCGATGATAAAACCGCCTACCAGATTCACCGCCAGCGTGCCCAGGGGGATATGCGCGTTAAGCGGGTTCATCTTCATGCTGATGACCCAACGCAACACGCTGCCGACACCACCGCCAATAAAGACTGCCAGTAAAGAACTCAACATGGTTGAAATACCTTTCACTAAAAGGGGAATCAAGGCTCAGAAAGGGTCAGGCGCGACGCTACGCACCCCTTTGAGAGGTTACGTAGACATCATCAGCCTGTGAGGGCGGTTATGGAGGAATGTCATCTCCTTCGATCGGCGCCGCTTTTTGCCACGCAGGCTGGATCTTACACCCGGCGCCGCCTATTTTGTAGTATCTGTGACGACGGAAACAACCGAAATGAAAGTGAGAACGGCGGTACAGGCTGATAAAGACGCCATTGTGGCGTTAATGACGGAGCTGGATTACGCCGGAACCGGGGCATTTATTGACGCGCGTCTGGCGCAACTATTGGCGCATCCCGATGAAGCGTTGCTGGTCGCGACCGACGATGACGATAATGAGGTGCTGGGGATTTTGTCGCTGCATTTCTTGCCGCAGTTGGCGTTGGCCGGAGATATTTGCCGGATCAGCTATTTTTGCATTGATAGCCATGCGCGCGGCCTGGGTGTCGGTCAATCCTTGTTGGCGGAAGGTGAGGCATTGGCCCGCCGGCGCGGCTGTGATCGCCTGGAAGTGCATTGCCACGGCAGCCGTGAACGGGCCCACGCGTTCTATCGGCGGGAGGGTTTTTTGGAGGTCCCTAAATACTTTGCCAAGCTATTAAGTTAGTTGCCGGGTACCGCCAGTTCCAAACGGTTGCGACCATTGTTTTTTGCCCGGTACAGCGCACTGTCGGCGGCTTTCAGCCAGTCCAGATAGCCGCCCATTTCACCGTGGTAATCGGCTATACCGGCGCTGATGTTCAGCCGCAACTGCGGCGCTTCACGGAAAATAATGCCGTTCAACCGTTCCTGGATGCGCAGCAGCGCAATGCTGGCCTGTTCTGCACTGGTATTTGGCAACACGGCGCCAAACTCGTCACCGCCGTAGCGCCCGACGATATCCACGGCGCGCAGGCCAATTAACAGCTCTTCTGCCAGCACCGCCAGCGCCTCGTCACCCAGCGCATGGCCGAAGGTGTCGTTGATGGTTTTAAAACGATCGATATCTATCAGGATCAGGGTCGCGGTGTGTTGGTAGCGGCGGCAACTGTCGAATTGGTGATGCAGTAAATGCTCCCAATGGCGGCGATTGTACAGCCCTGTCAGGCCGTCACGCATGCTGATACGCAGCAGCTCTTGTTTTTTCTGCGCCAACCGCTTGGCGGTGCGATAGGTGACCAACCCCAGCAGTGCCGGGTAGAGATAGATCATCGGCAGGCAGAGGTAGATCTGCAGCGGCGTGCTTTGTGGCTGGAAGGGAAAACCCAACAGGGCACTGACCGTCAGGGCGCCGGCCAGCTGCGCCGCCAGCCCTTTAAAGAACAGTGTCTTGCCGGCGGCGGCAATATTGTTCATGCCCATCATCGACAGAATGACCACCGACGGCAATGCATTGAAAGCCATCATGGCTGCCCATAGACCGCCAAAAAACGAATCGATCAGCAGGTTGCGGGTTTCCGCCTTGAAGGGCATGGCAGAGCGGCGCGCCCATTGGTAGGCGACATGCGGCCAAATAAAACCGTGAAAAATCAGCAGCCCCCACGTCCAGAGGGCCGGTTGCCGCGAATAGAGCACCGAGAACACACAGAGAAAACCGATTCCCAGGCCGGCGATGCGTGGCAAATAGGTACGTCTGGCGAAGCTCAGGCCGGATCGTCTGGTATCGATAACTGATGGTGCATACATCCTGCGGCTCCCTGATAGGTGTAACGACAGCGTACCATGCAGTGTGATAACTCAGAATAGTCTGATTAATGCTCAATGCATTTAAAAGCGGTCTCGGCGCAGGGATCTCACTCTGTTACATGTTGTTGTTGTGTTGGCTTGGCGAAAGTAGGTAAATAACCTTAGGCAAGGTTTGTTTTTTCGCTGCCTGTGCAGCGCTATATGAATAAGAAGGTGAGTATGGAAGGTATCAGTATTACCAAACTTCTGGTGATTGCGGTGTTGGTTATCTTGCTGTTCGGTACCAGCAAACTGCGCACCTTGGGTGCCGATCTGGGCGCTGCGCTGAAGGGCTTTAAAAAGGCCGTAGGCGACGACACCACTCCGCCGCCGGCAAACACGGCAGAAAGCCAATCCAACCCGCAGAGCGTCGAAAAGAAAGACCAGTAATTACGTTTTTTGCGGAGCAATAAAAAACGGATGCCGCAAGGACATCCGTTTTTGGCGTTTCCGCCAGATGAAATGTAACAAATCATTACCGCACTTACTTCACTTCCATCCCTTTCGCCTGCAAATCGGCATGGTAGGAGGAACGAACAAACGGGCCGCAGGCCGCATGGGTAAAGCCCATCGCCATCGCTTCTTCTTTCATTTCATCGAATTCTGCCGGGCTGACATAGCGCTGGACCGGCAGGTGATGACGGCTTGGCTGCAGGTACTGGCCCAGGGTCAACATGGTGACGCCGTGGCGGCGCAGGTCGCGCATGACTTCAACGATTTCCGCATTGGTTTCCCCCAGGCCGACCATAAGACCGGATTTGGTTGGGATGTGCGGATGCGCTTCTTTGAATCGCTCGAGCAGTTTTAGCGACCATTCGTAGTTGGCGCCCGGGCGAACCTGGCGGTAGACGCGCGGCACGTTTTCCAGGTTGTGGTTGAACACGTCCGGCGGCGTCTCTGTGAGAATTTCCAGCGCGCGATCCATACGGCCACGGAAATCCGGCACCAGCGTTTCAATTTTGATGGTCGGGTTTTTGGCGCGGATTGCGGCGATACAGTCGGCAAAGTGCTGAGCACCGCCGTCGCGCAGATCGTCGCGGTCAACCGAAGTGATTACCACGTAGCGCAGGCCCATGTCGGCGATGGTCTGGGCCAGTTTCTCCGGCTCGTTGGCATCGGGGGCGACCGGGCGGCCGTGAGCCACGTCGCAGAACGGGCAGCGGCGGGTACAGATGGCACCCAGGATCATAAAGGTGGCGGTGCCGTGGTTAAAACATTCAGACAGGTTCGGACAGGAAGCTTCTTCGCACACCGAATGCAGACCGTTTTTACGCATGGCGGCTTTAATGCCCTGAATGCGTGTAGAGTCGGCAGGCAGTTTGATCTTCATCCACTCGGGTTTACGTAACAGCTCCTGCCGTTCGGTGACCACCGTTTTAACCGGGATCAACGCCATTTTGTCTGCATCGCGGTATTTAACGCCGCGTTCCATCTGAATTGGTTTACTCATAATCGTGCAGGTTCCAGTTACGAAGCTCGACCTTCGAGTAGCCGAGTAAATGAACAAATTCCTGTACCAGGATTGGGTGTACGTCTTCTATGCCTACGCCGGGCACCAGCGCGCTGACCTGCGCCATTTGCATGCCGGCGTAACCGCAAGGGTTGATGCGTTGGAAGGGGCTGAGATCCATGGCCACATTCAGTGCCAGGCCGTGGAATGAACTGCCTTTGCGGATCCGCAGACCCAACGAACAGATTTTTTGCTCCCCCACGTAAACACCGGGCGCATCCGGGTGGGCGCGCGATTCGATACGGAAGTGGGCGAGGGTATTAATAACGGTATCTTCGATAACCGTGACCAGTTGGCGAACGCCAATCTTGTTGCGTTTCAGATCGACCATCACGTACATCACCTGCTGCCCCGGACCGTGGTAGGTCACCTGGCCGCCGCGATCGCTCTGGACAACCGGAATATCACCCGGCATTAACACGTGCTCTGCTTTACCGGCCTGGCCCTGAGTAAACACGGACTGATGCTGAACCAACCACAGCTCGTCGTGCGTGGTATTGGTTCTGCGATCGGTGAAGTTGTGCATGGCTTGGGATACAGGCTCATAGGGCTGCAACCCCAGCTGACGCAAAATGATCTTGTCTGGTTGCAAAAGAGTCATCGTCAGGTTACAGAAGTGATAATGCCATTATACCGGGCGGTCTGGCCCGCGACCAGCATTTCACTGACCAAAAATGCGCAACCCGGGCAGACGATCCTCTGGCCCGGGTTGGTATGCAGGGTTTTATGCTGGAATTACAGCACCATGCGGACAATTTCAATGTTGCCCAATTCATCATATAACGTCTCCACCTGGTCGATATGGGTGGCGTTGATGGTGATGGAGACGGAGTGGTAATTGCCTTTGCTGCTCGGTTTTACTTCCGGGTTGTAATCCCCCGGCGCATGGCGCTGTACCACTTCCACCACCTGGTCTACCAGCTCTGGCTGTGCCAGGCCCATTACCTTGTAGGTAAACGAGCAAGGGAATTCGAGCAGTTCGTTCAGTTTAGTTTTCATGTGCGCTCCAGAGTGCTGCTATCAACATAGCGAATCTATAAATTATAACTCCCGCCGGAGCGGGAGTTAATGTTAATCAGTATATGGGGGCAATTTTGCCCGTTTCAACTGTTAACCGAACCAGTGGTGGAACATCAGTTTGATATAATCCACGATGCGGCTGAAGAAACCGCCTTCTTTCACTTCGTTCATCACCACCAGAGGGCGCTGCTCGATGGTTTTGCCATCCAACTGGAAGTTGATGCTGCCGACAACCTGGTTTTTCGCCAGTGGCGCATGAATTTCCGGTGTGTTCAGCACATAGCTGGCTTTAAGATCTTTCATCCGGCCGCGTGGGATGGTCAGGTAGACGTCTTTGTCCACGCCCAGCTCAACGCGATCCGCATCGCCGAACCAGACCGGTTCAGACGCAAACTCTTTGCCCACTTTCAGCGGTGCAACGGTTTCGAAGAAGCGGAAGCCCCAGGTCAGCAGCTTTTTGCTCTCGGTTTCACGGCCTTTATAAGTCCGGCCGCCCAATACCGCAGAGATCAGGCGCATCTGGCCTTCAGTGGCGGAAGCCACCAGGTTATAACCCGCCGCATCGGTATGGCCGGTTTTGATACCGTCCACGTTCAGGCTGGTATCCCACAGCAGACCGTTACGGTTCATCTGACGAATGTTATTGAAGGTGAACTCTTTTTCTTTATAAATCGCGTATTCGTCCGGCACGTCGCGGATCAGCGCCTGGCCGATCAACGCCATATCGCGCGCGGAGCTGTACTGGCCCTGTGCGTCGAGGCCGTGTACCGTCTGGAAGTGGGTGTTCTGCAGGCCCAGCTTGTTGACGTAAGTATTCATCAGGTTAACGAACGCGTCCTGGCTGCCGGCTACGTAATCCGCCATCGCCACACAGGCGTCGTTACCGGATTGCAGGTTGATGCCGCGAGTCAGTTTGGAAACCGGCACGCGATCGCCCGGCTTCAGGAACATCAGCGAGGAGCCTTTGAATACCGGGTTGCCGGTTGCCCAGGCGTCTTGCCCCACGGTAACCATGTCTTCCGGGCCGATTTTACCCGCTTTCAGCGCCTGGCCGATGACGTAGCTGGTCATCATTTTCGTCAGACTGGCCGGATCGCGGCGTGCGTCGGCGTTCATTTCCGCCAAAACTTTACCGGAGTTGTAGTCAATCAGGACGTAGGCTTCCGCATCAATCTGCGGGACCCCTGGGATCATGGTCTTGATATTAACGTCATCGGCTTGCGCAACGGAAACTGCGCTCATCGCGATAACGGAGCCGAGCGCTATGCTCTTGATTAAGCGAAAAGAAGTTACTTGTTTCATGATCGAGAGGACAACATCCATGAGGGTAAAGTTAAAAACGAGCCACACTATAACAGATGAGATTCCGGCAGGCATTATCCATTCATCTGACTCATAGCGCTTTACGGACATTTTGCTGAAAGAAAATGTTTCAGCTAGAGAAACGCTTATCAGTCGCGATCGCTCGCCGGGCTTCATGCTTTTGACCTTTCAAGCTGCAGCGTGTGGCTGCAACTTGAAATGGGTCGGGTAGCTCTGTTTAGGGTGCGGCAGTGACAAAAGATTGTTGTTGCGCTTCCGCCGCCAGGCGCTGTTGCAGCTGGGCCGCCTGCTGGCGATCGCCGAACGGGCCTAACTGCACGCGATAGACGCCGCCGCTGGCGGCAACCTTGCCAGGCACGCCAAACTGACGGCTCAGGCTCTGTTGCCAGGTTTGTGCGCGTTCAGCGCTGCTGAGAGCGCCGACCTGCACGACATAACTCCCGGCGGAAGAAGCGCCGGCAGCAACGGCTGCGGTGGCGGCAACGGGGGCCGCAATGGCTGCTGCGCTGACGGCCGGTTCAGGTTCTGAACCTTCCAGCACCCCGGCGGGAACCTGGCTTGGTGCGCCGAGGAAACCGGTGCGCGCGTTGCCGGTAGTGGCGGCCGGGGCGTTGTCGCCGGTGTCCAGGCTGCTGTTATCTATTGGGCGTACTGCGGCACCGCTGGCGACAGGGACTTCCTGTTGCACTGGCGTCCCCATGCTGCTCGAACCGAGGTCCGGGCGCGACGGCAGGGCGTAGCTTTGCTTGGCGACGGTCGTACCTATGGTACCGGGGCCGCTCAGGGTGCCATCCGGCGCCACGTTGATGAAATCAACTTTAACCCTGGTGTTGTTGGACAGGTTCAGGCGGTCGGCCACGGCTGTCGACAGATCGATAATGCGGCCGTTGGTGTAAGGCCCGCGATCGTTAACGCGCACCACCAGTTGGCGGCCGTTGGCGAGGTTGGTTACACGCACATAGCTTGGGATCGGCAGCGTAGGGTGCGCGGCGGTGAGGCCGTTAGGATCGAAGGGTTCGCCCAGCGCGGTGGTGTTGCCCCGGGCTTCTTCGCCATAGGAGCTGGCCAGACCGGTCTGCGAGAAGTTTTGCGGATCTTTCACGATGCGGTAAGTATCGCCATTAACCTTATAATCCTGCATGTTATTAGGGTTATAGGGTTCATATTGAGGCTCAACGCCGCCGATTTCCACCACCGGCCCGTTATACGGCTGCTGCGGCGGTGCCTGCTGTTCCGTGGTCGGGGAGGTACAGGCGGAAAGCAACACAGCCACTACGCCGACCCAAAGCCATTCCTTACGCATTACTCACCTCTTATAAACTTTTAGACAGCATTTTCCGATGCGTGTGGATCGACATGATGATGCCGAACCCAGCCATAAGTACGATCAGCGCCGAACCCCCATAACTGACCAGAGGCAAAGGTACGCCAACTACCGGTAAAATGCCACTGACCATACCAATGTTAACAAACACATAAACGAATAATATCAGCATCAGGCCGCCGACCATGACCCGGCCGAAGGTGGTTTGCGCCTTGGCGGCGATCATCAGCCCGCGAATAATCACCAGCAGGTACAGCGCCAGCAGCACCAGTACCCCAATCAGCCCCAGCTCCTCGGCCAGTACCGCGAAGATGAAGTCGGTATGGCGCTCCGGCAAAAACTCCAGCTGCGACTGGGTGCCATGCAGCCAACCCTTGCCGGACAGGCCGCCGGAACCGATAGCGATTTTCGACTGAATGATGTGGTAGCCGGCGCCGAGCGGATCGCTTTCCGGATCGAGCAGCATCATCACGCGGTCGCGTTGATAGCCGTGCATCAGGAAGAACCACAGCACCGGAATAAAGGCCGCCAGCATTAGGGCGGCGACAGCGATCAGCTTCCAGCTCATCCCGGAAAGGAACAGCACGAACAGGCCAGAGGCGGCGATCAAAATCGACGTGCCCAGGTCCGGCTGCGCGGCAACCAGTAGGGTCGGCAGGAAAATCAGCACCAGCGCAATGGCGGTATTCTTCAGTGAAGGCGGGCAGACGTCGCGGTTCATAAAGCGCGCTACCATCAGCGGGACGGCGATTTTAGCGATTTCTGACGGCTGGAAGCGCACAAAACCGAGATCCAGCCAGCGTTGAGCGCCTTTACTGATCTGCCCGAACGCGTCGACCATAATCAGCAGGATCACGCAGAAGATGTACAGGTAGGGCGCCCAGCTTTCATAGACCCGCGGCGGGATCTGAGCCATTACGCCCATCACGATCAGGCCCATGACGATCTGGCCGATTTTGCGTTCCATCATGCCGATATCCTGGCCGCTGGCGCTCCACATCACGAATGCGCTGTAGACCAGCAGAGCCAGAATGAATAACAGGAAAGTGGGGTCGATATGGATCTTGGTCCAGATCGAGCCTTTTTGTTGGCTTTCAGTCATGTTCTACCTTAATCACCTTCTACACCAGGCGGCAGCGGGGCCTCGGCTGGTAATTGCGTATTGTTGTCGCCCAGCAGGATATGGTCGAGGATCTGACGGGTAATCGTCCCGACCGCCGGACCGGCGCCGCCGTTTTCCAAAATGACGGCGACCGACACCGTTGGATTATTGTACGGCGCAAAGGCAGTCATCAGCTTATGGTCACGCAGGTGTTCTGCCAGTTTGTGGGCGTTGTAGGTTTCGTAGCCGAATACCTGTGCGGTACCCGATTTTGCCGCGGCTTTGTAGGGTGCATCTGCGAAGTACTTACGCGCCGTCCCGTTAGGGCGGTTGGCGACACCGTACATGCCGTCTTTGGCAATTTCCCAGAAGCCGGAATGAATATCACCGATCTGCGTGCTCTCTTCCTGACGGAAAGGCACCAGCGCGCCGTTGATTCGGGTGCTCTGCAACAGATGCGGCGTTTTGACGTTACCGTCGTTAATCAGGGTGTTCAGCGCCTTGGACATCTGGATCGGCGTTGCGGTCCAGTAGCCCTGACCTATGCCCACCGGGATGGTATCGCCCTGGTACCAGGGTTTTTTATAGCGTTTGAATTTCCAGTCGCGGGTCGGCATCAGACCGGAACGTTCTTCGGAAAGATCGATGCCGGTGTACTGGCCGTAGCCGAACTTGGTCAACCAGGTCGACAAGCGATCGATGCCCATATCGTACGCCACCTGATAGAAGAAGGTATCCGCCGATTCTTCCAGCGCCTTGGTGACGTTCAGGCGGCCATGGCCCCATTTTTTCCAGTCGCGAAAGCGTTTTTCCGAACCGGGCAACTGCCACCAGCCGGGATCGAACACTATGGTGTTTTTGGTGATCACCCCGGCGCTGAGCGCCGAGACGGAAATATAGGGTTTTACCGTTGACGCAGGTGGGTAAACCCCTTGCGTGGCGCGGTTGATCAGTGGCCGGTTCGGATCGTTCAGCAGCCCCTGATACTCCTTGCTGGAGATGCCGTCCACGAACAGGTTCGGGTCATAGCTGGGGTTGGAAACCATGGCCAGAATGCCGCCGGTGCGCGGGTCGCTCACGACCACCGCCGCCCGGCTGCCCACCAGCAATTGCTCGATATAGCGTTGCAGGTTGAGATCCAGCGTCAGGTAAACGTCCTGGCCGGCGGAAGGCGGCTGCTCGTGCAACTGACGGATGACCCGGCCGCGGTTGTTGACCTCGACCTCTTCGTAGCCGGTTTTACCGTGCAGGGTGTCTTCGTAATAGCGCTCGATACCCAGCTTGCCGATATCGTGAGTGGCGGCGTAGTTCGCCAGCTTGCCGTCTTTGTCCAGCCGTTCGACGTCGCGATCGTTGATCTTCGAGACATAACCGGTGACATGGGTGAGGGCGGAGCCATAAGGATAATAGCGGCGCTGGTAGCCTTTCACTTCCACGCCGGGGAAGCGGAACTGATTGACCGCAAAGCGGGCGACCTGCACTTCGTTCAGCGCGGTTTTCACCGGGATGGAAACGAAACGGCGTGAGCGTTTGCGCTCTTTCTCGAAGTTGACGATGTCGTCATCGGTCAGATCGACCACCGGACGCAGCGCCTGCAGCGTCGCTTTCAGGTCGTCGATCTTTTCCGGCATCAATTCCAATTGATAGATGGTGCGGTTGAGCGCCAGCGGGGTGCCGTTACGATCGTAGATAATGCCGCGGCTGGGGGCGATGGGCACCAGCTTGATGCGGTTTTCGTTGGAGCGGGTGCGGTAATCCTCGACGCGGACAATTTGCAGATTATACAGATTGGCGATCAGGGTGCCGCTCAGCACCAGAATGACCAAAAACGCCACCAGGGCGCGGCGTACAAACAGGGCAGATTCAGCCGTATAGTCGCGAAAAGGGTTACGTTCTATTTTCATCCCGCTGCTTTATTTCACTCTGTCACTGTCACCATCGGTTATTCCCGGTGGTAAGGATGATTTGTTGTAATACTCCAGGCGCGATAGAGGCTTTCAGCCACCAGGACGCGCACTAAAGGATGCGGTAATGTCAATGGCGAGAGCGACCAGCTTTGTTCGGCAGCGGCTTTGCAGGCCGGCGCCAGCCCTTCCGGGCCGCCAATCAGCAGGCTGACGTTGCGGCCATCCTGCTTCCAACGTTCGAGCTGTTGCGCCAACTGCGGCGTTTCCCACGGCGTACCGGGGATATCCAGCGTGACAATGCGGTTGCCTTTGCCCACCGCAGCCAGCATCTGCTCGCCTTCCTTTTCCAGAATGCGCTTGATGTCGGCATTCTTGCCGCGCTTGCCTGCCGGGATTTCGGTCAGCTCAAACGGCATGTCTTTCGGAAAACGATGCAGATAATCCATAAAACCGGTCTGCACCCAGTCTGGCATCTTGGTGCCGACCGCTACCAGTTGCAGTTTCACCGCTTAGCTCCAGAGTTTTTCCAGCTCATACAGCTGACGGCTTTCTTCCTGCATGATATGTACGATCACATCGCCCAAATCGACCACTACCCAGTCGGAGGCTTCCTGACCTTTCATGCCGTACAGTTCCATACCTGCGGAGCGGGCTTCCTGCACTACGTGGTTGGCGATAGACATCACGTGGCGGGTAGAGGTCCCGGTGCAGATGATCATGCAATCGGTGATGCTGGATTTGCCCTGTACATCCAGAGCGATAATGTCTTGGCCTTTCAGGTCATCAATTTTATCGATGACGAAATCTTGGAGCGCTTTACCTTGCAAAGGTTCCCCCTCGGGTGTGTTCTGTTTGTTCGACTGCGGCAGGCAAATGCCCGCATGCGGCCTGAATCAATGATAATGTCGGCAGGATGCCGCTGAAAGCCAGCTGGTAATTGCCCGGCCAGCTAAGGTTTCCGGGGTTTTCAGCGAATACCTGAAAAATAGCGGCGCAGTATATCACGCGACTTCGGCTAGCGATATAAACCCTGTAACTCGATATAGCGCTGCACAGAGCGCGGCAACAGATCGTCACAGCTGATGCCCTGATGGCGGCGCTGGCGGATTTCCGTGGCGGAAATTTCCAACAATGGCGTGTCGGCCAGATAAATATGCCCCTGCGGCCGTTGGCTGAGCAGTGCGGCGTCGGTGACACGATGGCGCTCCAGCCACTGTTGCAGTTCCGGCGTATCCATTTGGTCATTGTAGCCAGGGCGGGCCAGCACCAACAAATGGCAGATATCCAGCAACGCCTGCCAGCGGTGCCATTTGTGCAGCGTCAGCAGCGAATCCTGACCAATAATAAATGCCAACGGCAACGCGGGGCCCCGTTCTTTACGAACGGTTTCCAACGTCTCAATGGTATAGGAAGGCGCAGTGCGGTGCAGTTCACGGTCGTCAACGGCGAACAGCGGGTTATTGGCGATCGCCAGCTCAACCATCTTCAGCCGTTGTTGGGCATTGGCCTCAGGCTGCGGACGGTGGGGAGGGACGTGGTTTGGCAGCAGCGTGACCTGGTTCAGGCCGACTTCTGCGGCCAGCGCTTCCACCGGCCGCAAATGGCCGTAATGGATAGGATCAAAGGTGCCGCCGAACAGGGCATGCAGGATTGTCGCGCTTTGCGGATTAGTGGGCATCTGAAAAACTCGTGGCCAGGGGTTTGCCGCACAGCAGCATCGACAGGGTTTCCAGTTCCGGCCACACCGACTGACCGTAATCCTGTTTAAGGGTGATTTCAATTTGCGCCAGCAAATGGACCGCTTGCTGCAATTGAGCGCCGGACAACCGCTGCAGCGCCTGAGTCACCAGGTTGCGACGGTTTTGCCAGACCTTGTATTGATCGAACAGCGTGCGCAGGGGCACCGAGGCCATGCGTCGTTGCAGGTTCAGCAACTGCAGCAGCTCGCGTTGCAGGGTGCGCAACAGGATCACCGGTTCGACATCTTCCTGCTGCATTTGCTGCAGGATATGCCAGGCGCGCTTGCTTTTGCCTGCCAGCAGGGCGTCCAGCCAGTGAAACGGCGTAAAGTGAGCGGCGTCATTGACCGCTAGTTCAACGCGCGGCAGTGTGAGCTTACCGTCCGGATGCAACAGAGACAGCCTTTCCAGCGCCTGCGATAACGCCAGCAGGTTACCTTCGTAGCAGTAGCACAGCAGTTGGTTGGCCGCATCGTCCAGCTCGAGCTTCATGCTTTTGGCTCGCTGCGTCACCCAGCGCGGCAACTGCGCCTGTTCAGGCGTCTGGCAACTGACGTAAGCGCCATTTGGGCTAAGTGCTTTGAACCAGGCGCTGTTTTCCTGCGCTTTGGTCAGGCGAGGGCCGCGCAACATCAGCAAGATGTCGTCATGCAGCAGAGCCGCCAGCTTGATCAGTTGCTCGCCGAGGGGGGCGGTCGGGCCGTTTTCCGGCAAGATCAGCAGCAGCGTCTGGCGGCTGGCGAACAGGCTCATGGCCTGACAGATGCTGAAAATGGCGTCCCAGTCGGTATGGGCGTCGAGAGAAATGCTGTAGTGCTCGGTGAACTGCTGCTGTTGCGCGGCCTGCCGGATCAGATCCTGGCTTTCCTGCAGCAGTAACGGTTCATTGCCACTCAATAAATAACAAGCGCGCAGCCCCTCTCGGAGCTGCGCGGCAAGTTGTTCAGGATAAATACGGATCATTGCGCTGAGAGACTTTCCGCTTTTTCACCGGCGGCGGCAGCTTTTTGCTGAGCTTGTTCTTCCGCCGCATGCACGGTCAGCAGTTTACGCACCAGTTGCTGGGCGGCCTGAACACGCATTTCCTGGCGAATAATGTCCTGTTCGGAATCTTTTGCCAGCGCGGTCAGCGGGTTGTCGAAGAACGAACGGAAGACTTTCACGTTCAGCGGATACAGATCGTGACCCGGGATCAGCACCTGAGCCTGAACGGTCAGCACCATCTGATACTCAGCGGTTTTGCCGTCCTGGAAGATCGAGGCGGTGTCCTGGCTTTCGCTGGAACCGATGATACGCAGGGAAGGAATATCCTTACTTTTCGGATCCTTGACGATTGTCACGTCATTCAGACGCAACTGCTCACGCACTGCGCGGGTCAGAGGGCCGTAAGGATCCCCGCTGTCCAGTATCAGCGTTTTCATTTCCGAGGGGACCTGCGTGGTGCCACGCAGGTGAAAACCGCAGCCGGCGGTGACCAGCACCGCCAACCCCAGCAACAGCGTCAGAATACGATGTCGCACAACTCCTCCTTGTGTTAACCCACAACCAGGTTAAGCAATTTGCCCGGAACATAGATCACTTTACGAACCGTAACCCCGTCCAGATATTTAGCGACCAGATGTTCCTCAGCGGCACGCGCACGTACCTGCTCTTCGGTTGCATCTGCTGCCACAGTGATTTTAGCGCGAACTTTGCCGTTTACCTGTACCACGACCAGCTTGGAGTCTTCGACCATCGCCTGCTCGTCGGCCTGCGGCCAGGCTGCGGTATCTACATCGCCTTCGCCGCCCAACGCCTGCCACAGCGAGAAGCAAACGTGCGGGGTAAACGGATACAGCATACGAACGACGGACAGCAACGCTTCCTGCAACAGAGCGCGATCCTGCTCGCTTTCCTGCGGCGCGCGGGCCAGTTTGTTCATCAGCTCCATCACGGCCGCAATGGCGGTGTTGAAGGTCTGACGACGGCCAATATCATCGGTCACTTTGGCGATGGTCTTATGCAGATCACGGCGCAGCGCTTTCTGATCTTCGTTCAGCGTCGCGACGTTCAGCGGTTGGACAGCGCCTTTCTCCAGGTGCTCGTAGGCCAGTTTCCAAACGCGTTTCAGGAAGCGGTTTGCCCCTTCCACACCGGATTCCTGCCATTCCAGCGTCATTTCTGCCGGCGAAGCGAACATCATGAACAGACGCACGGTATCCGCGCCGTATTTCTCGACCATCACCTGCGGGTCGATGCCGTTGTTTTTCGACTTCGACATTTTGCTCATGCCAGCATAGACCAGTTCGCGGCCTTGTGGATCGGTGGCTTTAACGATGCGGCCTTTGTCGTCGCGTTCAACGGTGGCGTCGACCGGGGAAACCCAGACGCGTTCGCCGCTGTTGCCGGTGTAGTAGAAGGCGTCCGCCAGCACCATGCCCTGGCACAGCAGGCGTTTTGCCGGCTCGTCGGAATCAACCATGCCTGCGTCACGCAGCAGTTTGTGGAAGAAGCGGAAATACATCAGGTGCATGATGGCGTGTTCGATACCGCCGACATACTGATCGACCGGCAGCCAGTAGTTGGCGGCGGCCGGGTCCAGCATGCCCTGGTCGTACTGCGGGCAGGTGTAGCGCGCGTAGTACCAGGAGGACTCCATAAAGGTGTCAAAGGTGTCGGTTTCACGCAGCGCCGGCTGGCCGTTGACCGTGGTTTTCGCCCACTCGGGATCGGCTTTGATCGGGCTGGTAATGCCGTCCATCACTACGTCTTCCGGCAAGATCACCGGCAGTTGGTCTTCCGGCGTTGGCATTACGGTGCCGTCTTCCAGCGTCACCATCGGGATCGGGGCGCCCCAGTAACGTTGACGAGACACACCCCAGTCGCGCAGACGGTAGTTGACCTTGCGTTGGCCCACGCCCATGGCGACCAGTTTGTCGGCAATGGCGTTGAAACCGGCTTCGTGATCCAGGCCATCGAACTCGCCGGAGTTGAACAGCGTGCCTTTTTCGGTCATGGCTTCGGCATGCACGTCCGGCTGGCTGCCGTCGAGCGCCAGCACGACTGGTTTGATCGGCAGACCGTATTTGGTGGCGAACTCCCAGTCGCGCTGGTCGTGAGCCGGAACCGCCATCACTGCACCTGTGCCGTATTCCATCAAGACGAAGTTGGCAACCCAAACCGGCACCTTCTCGCCGGACAGCGGATGAATGGCGAACAGGCCGGTCGGCATGCCTTTCTTCTCCATCGTCGCCATGTCGGCTTCGGCCACTTTGGTATTGCGGCACTCTTCGATAAATTCAGCCAGCGCCGGGTTATTCACCGCACCCTGTTGCGCCAGCGGGTGGCCCGCCGCGACGGCCACATAGGTGGCGCCCATGAAGGTATCCGGACGGGTGGTGTAAACGGTCAGCTTCTCGTCGCTGCCCGCCACGTCAAAGGTGATGTCCACCCCTTCAGAGCGGCCAATCCAGTTGCGCTGCATGGTTTTCACCTGCTCAGGCCAGCTTTCCAGCGTATCCAGATCGTTGAGCAGTTGATCGGCGTAGTCGGTGATTTTGATAAACCACTGCGGGATCTCTTTACGCTCGACCTTGGTGTCGCAGCGCCAGCAGCAGCCGTCGATAACCTGTTCGTTGGCCAGTACGGTCAGATCGTGCGGGCACCAGTTGACCGCAGAGGTTTTCTTGTAGACCAGGCCTTTTTCGTACAGCTTGGTGAAGAACCACTGTTCCCAACGGTAGTAATCCGGATCGCAGGTGGCGATCTCGCGATCCCAGTCATAGCCGAAGCCCAGCAGTTTCAGCTGGTTCTTCATGTATTCGATGTTGTCGTAGGTCCACGGAGCCGGTGCGGTGTTGTTCTTCACCGCGGCGCCTTCCGCCGGCAGGCCGAAAGCATCCCAGCCGATTGGCTGCAGCACGTTTTTGCCCAGCATGCGCTGATAGCGCGAGATCACGTCGCCGATAGTGTAGTTACGAACGTGTCCCATGTGCAGACGGCCTGATGGGTAGGGCAGCATGGATAGGCAGTAGTACTTTTCCTTGCTTGCGTCTTCGGTAACCTTGAAAGTTTGCTTCTCTTGCCAGTGAAGCTGTACGTTCGATTCTATGTCTTCTGGACGGTATTGCTCTTGCATGGCGGCCGGTGGTCCTGTTGGTGTAAACCGTTATCTCAGTCAGAGATAAGGCTATGAAGATTTAGTATTCGTAGATCCGCATAGCATAGCTGATAAGACCTCCCGGCAACAACACCAAGCGCCCGACTCGGCGCATTTAAAAAATCCCCGCCATGATATGACTCACATCTTGGGGATCCCGAGCCTTGCCAAGTGACATCAGCAATTTACGACTAAAATGATAAGAGATAGTTTTAGGAGATAAGCCCTGTCACGTAAGTTCATCGAGGAGAGAATATGAACAAGGTTGCTCAGTATTACCGCGAATTGGTGGCATCTCTGACCGAACGTCTGAAAAATGGCGAGCGTGATATTGACGAATTGGTCGCCGGCGCCGAGAAACGGCTGAACGAAGCGGGTGAATTGACGCGCGGTGAGGTGGAGCAGGTGATCCAGGCGGTACGGCGAGACCTGGAAGAGTTCGCCCGCAGTTACCAGGAAAGCAAGGGCGAGTTTACCGACAGCGTCTTTATGCGGGTAATCAAGGAGAGCCTGTGGCAGGAACTGGCGGATATTACGGATAAAACCCAGTTGGAATGGCGAGAAGTGTTTAAAGACGTCAGCCATCACGGCGTCTACCACAGCGGTGAGGTGGTCGGGCTGGGTAATCTGGTGTGCGAACAGTGCCACCATAATTTGGCGTTTTACACGCCGGAAGTGCTGCCGCTCTGCCCTAAATGCGGCCATGACCAGTTCCAGCGTCGGCCTTTCGAACCTTGAGTTTGCCCCCTCATTCTTCTTTCTGCCAAGTCAGGATGAGGGGAGGCTATCAGCCGAAGAGCTTTTTCATCAGATTACTCAGAAAACCGCCGTTCGCCGGGGGCTGTACCGCCGCAGGCTGGGCTACTGGGGCTAGCTGTATCTTGGCCGGCACTTTTTGCGTCACGGCGATACGGCTGTCTTGTGCGGCTTTTTCAGCGGCATCCGGACCATAGGCAAAACCTTCCGCCAGCACGAACTCTACGTCGGTGATGCCGATAAACCCGAGGAACAGCTTCAGATAAGGGGTGATCAGATCGGTTGGCGTATCGGCGTGGATACCGCCGCGGCTGGAGATCACGATCGCTTTTTTACCCGTCACCAGGCCTTCTGCGCCTTCAGAGGTGTAACGGAAGGTTTGCCCGGCGCGGGCCACCAGATCGAAGTAGATCTTCAACTGAGTGGGGATATTGAAGTTGTACATCGGGGCACCGATGATGATGGTGTCGTGCGATTTCAATTCGGCAATCAGCTCATCGGAAAGCGCCAGCGTCTCTTTTTGATGTGGCGTCAATGGGTTATCGCCGGCGTTAAAACCGCCAATCACTTCGCCATCCAGTTCGGGCAGAGTTGGGTTGGCCAGATCGCGAAGGGTAAATGTGTCATCCGGATGCGCTTTTTGCCACTGTTCAACAAAAAAATCGACTAATTTTCCAGACTGGGAATAATCGCCCAGAATACTTGATTTCAGGACCAGTATGCGACTCATCAGGCTATCTCCAGACTTTCTCTAAGGTGTTGTTGATACGGTGTATAAGGCATCTTAGAGGCAAGTCGTGGTCAGTGATAGCGTAAAAATTCGCTGAGTTAAATCAAAAAAATTGAATGTAACGGGGTGCAGCAAGCACCCCGGCCAATCAGTAACGCGCCACGCGTTCAATCAGCAGTTCGATAAATCCTTCGCGATCAATACCGGTCAGCACTTCAACGTTGGCCGGCTTACCGCTCTGCTGAAAGTGATCCACCACCGTCATGCCGAGGGTATATTCCCCTTTGGTTTCCACGCCGACCCAGCGTTCGATGCCGGTAAACAGCTGCGGTGCCAGCAGCCAGGCGATGGTGCAGGGATCGTGCATCGCGGCACCCGGCAACCCGCGTGGGTGGCTGAGGTACAGCGGCAGATAGAAATCGAGCATCTCTGCGACCGCCTGCGCCACCGGATTGTCAATCTGGCGGATACGTTCGATATCCTGGGGCAGCACCAGTGCCTGATGGGTGACGTTCAACCCGGCCATGGTCAGTGGCACGCCGGATTTCAGTACGATTTCTGCGGCTTCGGGATCGACAAAGATATTGAATTCCGCCGCCGGCGTGGCGTTGCCGGCATTCATTCCGCCGCCCATAAATACGATGCGATCGATGTTGCCTTTCAGCTCGGCATGCTGTGCCAGTAACAGGGCGATATTGGTCATCGGGCCGGTGACCACCAGGGTGATCGGTTGCGGGCTGGTGCGCAGCAGCCCGGCTATCAGTTCCACGGCGGTTTGCGCGACCGGTTTTATCGTTGGCGTCGGCAGATGGGTATTGCCCATACCGGTTTTGCCGTGGACATGATCGGCAATCACCAGCGCGCGCATCAGCGGCGCAGCGGCGCCGGCAGCGACGGGAATATCTTCGCGTTTCATCAGCGTCAGCAGGCCAAGCGCGTTATGCAGGGTCTTCTCAGGCGTCTGGTTGCCGGCGGAGGTGGTGACGGCCTTGATGTCCAGTTCCGGCGAGCGCAGCGCCATGGCAAGGGCAATGGCGTCGTCGAGGCCGGGGTCGCAATCGATAATGATAGGGCGGGGCATGTTTATCTCCTTTTGTTGTTATCCAGTGAGCATCGGATCAAAACAGGGGATAAACAAGTGCTTTTAGTGCCGGGAAAGGGGGGCGAGAATGCGCCCCGGGCGGGGCGCATAGTGTCAATGAATCAATGCAGGATCTTGGCCAGGAAGTCTTTGGCGCGCTCTGATTCCGGGTTATTGAAGAAGTCGTCTTTGTTGCGGTCTTCGACAATTTTGCCTTCATCCATAAAGATCACCCGGTGGGCCACCTTGCGGGCAAAGCCCATTTCGTGGGTTACCACCATCATGGTCATGCCTTCTTGCGCCAGCTCAACCATGACGTCCAGCACTTCGTTGATCATTTCCGGATCAAGCGCGGAGGTCGGTTCATCGAACAACATGGCGATCGGATCCATGCACAGCGCACGGGCGATGGCCACGCGCTGCTGCTGGCCGCCGGAAAGCTGCCCGGGGAACTTGTTGGCGTGGGCGATCAGGCCGACGCGCTCCAGCAATTTCAGGCCTTTCTCTCGGGAGGCGGCTTTATCGCGTTTGAGTACTTTTACCTGCGCCAGCGTCAGATTGTCGATGATCGACAAGTGCGGGAACAGCTCAAAATGCTGGAATACCATGCCCACTTTGGAACGCAGCTGCGCCAGGTTGGTGCTCTTGTTGTTGACCGCCGTGCCGTTCACCAGGATATCGCCTTGCTGAATCGGCTCCAGACCGTTGACGGTTTTGATCAGGGTAGATTTGCCCGAGCCTGAAGGACCACAGACTACCACCACCTCGCCTTTTTTCACTTCTGTGGTGCAATCGGTCAGAACCTGAAAGTGACCGTACCACTTAGAAACATTTTTCAGGGATATCATCAAACAGTCCTTTTCTTCAAATAGCTTACCAGCGCCGAGGCGGCGATACTGATAACAAAATAGACAAAACCGGCGAACAGGATCATTTCAACCTGTGTGCCGTCGCGCTCGCCGATGGTTGAGGCGGTACGGAAGAAGTCGGCCAGGCTCAGTACGTAGACCAGCGAGGTATCCTGGAACAATACGATGCCTTGGGTCAGCAGCAGCGGAACCATTGCGCGGAACGCCTGCGGCAGGATCACCAGCTTCATCGACTGCCAGTGGGTCATGCCCAGCGCCAGCGCGGCGGATGACTGGCCGCGGGAAATACTGATAATGCCGGCGCGGATAATTTCCGAGTAATAGGCCGCTTCAAACAGGGAAAAGGCTACCATAGCCGAGATCAGCCGAATATCGGTTTTCGGCGACAGCCCCAGAACTTGTTGTAATAAGCTTGGAACCACCAGGTAGAACCACAGCAGCACCATCACCAGCGGTACGGAACGGAAAAGGTTGACGTAGATTGTGGCAAACCAGCTGATAGGTTTGATTGGCGACAGGCGCATGACCGCCAAAATGGTGCCCCAGAGAATGCCGAAAACGATGGCGGTCACGGTGATCTTCAGCGTGATGACCAACCCTTGCAGCAGGTAAGGGAAGCTTGGGACAATGGATGCCCAGTCAAATTCGTACATTATTTACTCCCCATATTGCCAGGCAACTGCACTTTCTTCTCTACCAAACGCATAAACAGCATGATCACGGCGTTGATGCCGATATAGGCCAGCGTAATGGCGGTAAAGGATTCATAGGCATGCGCGGAGTAATCCAGCAGTTTGCCGGCTTGAGCGGCCATATCCACCAGACCAATGGTTGAAGCGATGGCGGAGTTTTTGACCAGGTTGAGCATTTCCGAAGTCATCGGCGGCACAATGACCCGGTAGGCGTTCGGCAGCAGCACGTAGCGATAGGTTTGCGGCAGCGTCAAGCCCATGGCGAGCCCGGCGGCGCGTTGGCCACGCGGCAGGGACTGAATAGCGGCGCGCACCTGTTCGCATACGCGAGCAGCGGTAAACAGCCCGAGGCACAGCATGGAGGAGATAAAGAACTGCACGTTAGGATCGAGTTCGGTTTTGAACCACATACCCAGATTGGTCGGCAGCAGTTCCGGAACCACCAGATACCAGGTAAAGAATTGCACAATCAGCGGCACATTACGGAACAGTTCGACGTAACAGGTGCCGAGAGTGGAAAGAAAACGGTTTGGCACGGTACGCAAAATACCGAACAGCGAACCGACAAAGAAAGCGATAATCCAAGCACAGACGGAGAGGGCTACCGTGACCTGAAAGCCGGACCAAATCCAGCCGAGGTAGGTGGTATTCCCAAACGGGGCCTGCTGCAGGAAGATACCCCAGTTCCAATCTATTGACATAACAAACTCCGTTAAGCGGGCGCAGAGCGCCTAAAGATTGATGACTATTCGGCTCGGCGCCGATCGAATCGCAGCCAGTCAGGCTGGCTTGTGCGCGCGGAGATCGGTTGTGAGTTAGGGGGAAAATGAGGGAGGGGAACGGCCCCCCTCATTCCTGTCTGTCCCAGCCATCAACAGGGCCGGTTTGGCCTGGCGGCCGCCCCAGCTCTTTTTCTATTAGTTCAGTGCTTTATCGTTTGGCTCTTTGAACAGCTGCTTCATGTCATCTGACAGGGCGAAGTTCATGTTGAGGTTTTTTGGTGGAATTGGCTGGTTGAACCACTTATCAAACCATTTTGCCGCTTCACCGGAGGTTTGGGCCTGAGCGATGGTGTCATCGACCAGTTTTTTGAACTCAGGATCGTCTTTACGCAGCATACAGCCGTAAGCTTCTTTCGACTGCGGCGTGCCGAGAATTTCCCATTGATCCGGCTTCTTCGCTTTGGCTCGTTCGCCTGCCAACAGCGCATCATCCATCATGAAGGCTACGGCACGGCCGCTTTCCAGGGTACGGAACGAGTCACCGTGGTCCTTGGCGCTGATGATGCGCATGTTCATCTTGCCGCTGTCGTTCAATTTGTTCAGCAGCACTTCCGATGTGGTGCCGGAGGTGACTACCACCGGTTTGCCGGCCAGATCTTTGAAGTCTTTGACGTCAGAGCCTTTTTTCACCAGCAGGCGGGTACCGACCACGAAGATGGTGTCGGAGAAGGCCGCTTGTTTTTGACGTTCAACGTTGTTGGTGGTTGAACCACATTCAAAATCGAAGGTGCCGTTCTGCAGCAGCGGGATACGGTTCTGCGAGGTGATCGGCAGCATTTTTACCTGCAGATCGGGGAGGTTCAGTTTTTTCTTAACCGCTTCAACGATTTGGTTGGAGTAGTCCTGGGAATAGCCCACAACTTTCTGCTGGTTGTCGTAGTAGGAGAACGGCACTGACGATTCGCGATGGCCGACAACGATCACGCCGTTGTCTTTGATTTTCTTCAGCGTACCGGTCAGTTCTTCCGCATGGGCTACGTTACCCGCCATACCGATCAGCAGTAACGATAACGCCAATTTACGCATTTGCATGGTCCAGCTCCTTTGCTGTTGTCGTGGTTCTGACTCAAGAGTGTCAGGTTTAAAACGGGATCTCTTACTCAAGATATAAAGATAGTCTTGGAACAGATAACCGTTAGAAAATAGCCGATTGTGAACACAATGAAACTAAGATGTTTCATTTTTTGAGACGCCACGCGCACCAAATTAATGCAACAAAACCCTGATGCACCTTTCCGGTGCCAGTGATGCTCTCAAGTTGTGCATAAGTGCGACAAAACGTCAGTAAAAGTAAATCGGTCTTAAATCACAGAGTAATTAAAGCAAGGAGTGTGCCAGAAGCGTTGATTTGACGGGTGTTTGAGATAGGGATAGGGACGCGGTGCGCAGTTCACTGAACTGCGCACCGGGTGAGATTACCTGCGGCGCAGGCCGAGCATCAGCGCCATGCCGCCAAGCAGCAGGGTGATGATCCACAACGGTGTGGCGCCAAAGCGGGCGTATGGCGTAATGCCGGTGGTTGGGGTGACTTTCACCTCAAGCACGCTGCGGGTGAACTGCGGGATCTCCGCTATCACCTCACCGTTGGCGTCAACGGCGGCGGTTACGCCATTGTTGGTGCTGCGCAACAGCGGGCGCCCCAACTCCAGCGCACGCATGCGCGCCATCTGGAAGTGCTGCCACGGGCCGATGGAATGGCCGAACCAGGCGTCATTGGAGATGGTCAGCAGGAAGTTGGTGTCCGGGCGGAAGTTATCGCGCACCTGCTGGCCGAGAACAATCTCATAACAGATAGCCGCCGTCAGGTTATACCCTTTCACGCTCAACTGCGGTTGAACGTAATCGCCGCGGCTGAAGGACGACATCGGCAGATCGAAGAACGGCGCCAGTGGCCTCAACAGCGTTTCCAGCGGTACAAACTCGCCGAACGGCACCAAATGATGCTTGT
This sequence comes from Serratia plymuthica, assembly GCF_018336935.1. Taxonomy (NCBI): domain Bacteria; kingdom Pseudomonadati; phylum Pseudomonadota; class Gammaproteobacteria; order Enterobacterales; family Yersiniaceae; genus Serratia; species Serratia plymuthica. Next base: position 999,331 of record NZ_CP068771.1, read on the forward strand.
TATAGCGGTCTTTGGCCGGGTAGACGTACGGCGTCTGTTCACCCAATACAATGGCGCTGTTATAGATTTGCTGGCCTTGCGGAGTGGCGCGTACGTCGACAATACCGGTGATCAGGCTGCTGTTTTTGGCGCGCATCAGGTCGTCCATCATGGTCAGGAAGCCATTCTGGCTGGCCTCGTAATCCGGGATGGCGGATTCCGGCCAGATGATGATCGGCGCCTTGCCCATATAAGGGCGGGTTTCATCCAGATAGGTTTGCAGCGTGCTGACCAGCGCTTTCGGATCCCACTTCATCGATTGGGCGATGTTGCCTTGTATCATGGCGACATTCACCGCTTTCTCCGGCTGCGGGGTAAACCACTGCAACTGACGCAGTGGCCAGGGCAGCAGCAGCAGTGCGATGGCAACGACCGCCGCGGCAACGCGGCGCTGATTGATGGCATACACCAGCAACCCGGCGATCGCCATCAGCATGAAGGTGATGGCGTCAACCCCCAGCAGCGGCGCGACGCCTTTCAGCGGCCCGTTGAGCTGGCTGTAGCCGAACTGCAGCCAGGGGAAACCGGTCAGCACCCAGCCGCGCAGAAACTCGGTCACTTGCCAAAGCACCGGCGCGGCAATCGCCAGGCGGTACCAACTGGTGGCCGGCCACAGGCGCGCCAACAACCCGGCGAACAGCCCGGTATACAACGCCAGGTAAGCGGCCAGCAGCGCGACCAGGAAAATATTGACGGCAAACGGCATACCGCCGAAGTCGGCAATGCTGACGTAAACCCAGTTGACGCCGGCGCCAAACAGACCGAACCCCCAGCAGAAGCCGAGCAGGGCGGATTGTCTGGCGGTGCGGTTCAGGGTAACGGCCAGCAGGCCGAACAGGGAAACAATGGCCGCAGGCCACATATCGTAAGGAGAAAACGCCAGCGCGCCGCCGGCACCAGACAACAGCGCCAGCAGGGCGCGAACCCGCTGGCGTTCAAGGAAAGAGGCTTTAGCCATGTTGGATTTAGTCTTCCAGTTTCGGTTGCGGAGAATCGTCCGGAATTTTTACATGAACCTGGATGATACGTCGACTGTCGGCCATCGCAACTTTAAATAGGTAACCTTCGATTTCAATGGTTTCCCCGCGCGCAGGCAGATGCCCGAAGGCTTGCATCACCAGGCCGCCGATGGTGTCGACCTCGTCGTCGCTGAAGTGCGTATTGAAGGCTTCGTTGAAGTCTTCAATCGGCGCCAACGCCCGCACGGTATACATATGGCGACTGAGTTGGCGGATATCCAGATCTTCCTCGTCGTCATATTCGTCTTCGATTTCGCCGACAATCAGTTCCAGAATATCTTCGATGGTGACCAGGCCGGAAACGCCGCCGAACTCGTCAATGACGATCGCCATGTGATAGCGCTGGGAGCGGAATTCTTTCAGCATCCGATCAACCCGCTTGCTTTCGGGTACCACCACCGCGGTGCGCAGCACCTTGTCGATGCTGAACGGTTCAGACTCTGCGCGCATAAACGGCAGCAGATCCTTGGCCATCAGAATGCCTTCGATGTGATCTTTATCTTCGCTGATCACCGGGAAACGCGAGTGGGCGGATTCGATAATCACGTCCAGGCACTCTTCCAGAGTCTGGTTACGCTTGAGTGTGACCATCTGGGAGCGTGGGATCATGATGTCGCGTACGCGCTGCTCTGCGATATCCATCACGCCTTCCAGCATGTCTCGGGTATCGGGGTCGATCAGATCGTTTTGCTCGGAATCGCGGATCAGCTCTACCAGATCGCCACGGTTTTTCGGTTCGCCGTGGAATAGCTGGTTAAGGATGAGAGTAAAGAACCCCTTCTTGGGACTGGGGCTGTCATTGCTTTGTGAATGGTCGTCGCTCATGGCGTTTTAGTTAATATCACTCATGTAAGAGTTAGGGGCGTCAGCGACAGCCCCTTACAGGGGCTGCGGGGGAATCAGCTGACGTCAGACGGGGTCTTTTTCCGCCAGGTACGGGTCCGGATAGCCCAGGCCGTGCATGATTTCGGTTTCCAAAGACTCCATTTCTTCGGCTTCATCGTCTTCGATGTGGTCATACCCTAGCAGATGAAGGCTGCCATGGACAACCATATGCGCCCAGTGGGCCTCCAGCGTCTTGCCCTGTTCAACCGCTTCCTGTTCAACGACCTGACGGCAGATGATCAGATCGCCGAGCAGCGGCAGCTCGATGCCCGGCGGGGCTTCGAACGGGAAGGACAGTACGTTGGTCGGTTTGTCCTTCCCGCGGTAGGTCAGGTTCAGTTCGTTGCTTTCGGCTTCGTCCACCACGCGAATGGTGACCTCGGCCTCTTCCTGAAACTGCGGCAGCACGCCTTCCAGCCAGCGCTGGAAGGTGGTTTCGTCCGGCAGGCCGTTGCTGTCTGCACAGGCAATCTGCAGATCCAAAATCACCTGGCTCATAGTGTCTCCTGCCCGGAGGCGATGATGGCCTCGTGCTTACGTTGTTCGGCAATCGCGTCTTTGCGTTTTTGTTCGGCGGCTTCCCAGGCTTCATAGGCGATAACCACGCGAGCTACCACCGGGTGGCGCACCACGTCTTCGCTATGGAAGAAGTTGAAGCTCAGTTCTTCGACATCCGACAGGACTTCTATCGCATGGCGCAGGCCGGATTTCTGGTTGCGCGGCAGGTCAATCTGCGTCACGTCGCCGGTGATCACCGCCTTCGAGTTGAAGCCGATGCGCGTCAGGAACATCTTCATCTGTTCGATGGTGGTGTTCTGGCTCTCATCGAGAATGATAAAGGCATCGTTCAGCGTGCGGCCGCGCATATAGGCCAGCGGCGCGACCTCAATCACGTTGCGTTCGATCAGCTTCTCCACGCGCTCAAAGCCCAGCATTTCGAATAGGGCGTCGTACAGCGGGCGCAGGTAAGGATCGACTTTCTGGCTCAGATCCCCCGGCAGGAAGCCCAGTTTTTCACCGGCCTCAACCGCCGGGCGCGTCAGCAGAATGCGGCGAATCTCCTGGCGTTCCAGGGCGTCTACCGCAGCGGCGACGGCCAGATAGGTCTTCCCGGTCCCCGCCGGCCCAATGCCGAAGGTGATGTCGTGATCGAGAATATTGGCGATGTACTGCGCCTGATTCGGCGTGCGCGGTTTCACCATGCCACGCTTGGTTTTGATGGTCACCGCTTTGCCGTAATCCGGCACGCTGTCGGCTACCTGTTCAAGCACCCGGCTCTCTTTGATGGCCAGATGGATCTGTTCCGGGTCGATATCCGGGATCACACCGCGAATGGGCGCGGTGTCCACGTACAGGTGGCGCAAGATATCGGCGGCGGCAACCACGCACGGGTTTTTGCCAACCAGCTTAAAACGGTTGTCACGGCGGTTGATCTCGATCCCCAACCGGCGTTCGATCTGTTTGATATTGTCATCAAACGGGCCGCACAGGCTGAGCAATCGCTTATTGTCTGCCGGCTCTAACAAAATTTCTTGTGTTGCGACGTTCAAACTATTCCTCAAGGCTCACATCGGGCCTGGTTGATTTTCGGTACGCGCATTCAGGGTAAACCCTGATGTTTCTACCTTGAATTATTCATGGTGCGCCGCACTGGCGCAAGTTTACCCATGATCTATCTGTGCGCCGGCGGCGTAATTCAAGGGCCGGAAGAGGAAAAAACGCGGCAAAAACAGCCGCGTAATTGTGCGGGGATCAGTTCTTTTTCACGAACTCGGATTTCAGCTTCATCGGGCCAAAACCATCGATTTTACAGTCAATGTTATGGTCGCCTTCCACCAGGCGAATGTTTTTCACCTTGGTGCCAATCTTCAGCATCGAAGAGCTGCCTTTGACCTTCAGATCTTTCACCACGGTCACGGCGTCGCCGTCGGCCAGCAGGTTGCCGTTGGCGTCTTTGACAATCAATGCATCGCTGTCTTCCGCCGGGGCGCTGTCGCTCCACTCGTGGGCGCATTCAGGGCAGATAAACATCGCATTGTCCTGATAGGTGTATTCGGAGTTGCATTTCGGGCAGTGTGGGAGTTGCATGCTATGTCGCCTCTTAATAAATAATAAAAAAACAAAAAAGAACATCACCGGACGCAAGCGCCCGGCGGAGAAATAATGTTTTTGTGTTGGATGCCATCCCAAAATAATTGGAGTTGCATCACAACAAAGCCACGGCTTTGTTGAGCAGCGCTTGCACGGGCCCCAACGGGGTGAGGCTTTGCCGGGTTGACTCCCCAGGAGCCTAGTAAACCAAATGACTGGGGGGCCAACACAGATGCAGCTTCAAGTATGAAGGGAGGGCTGGTAAGTGCCGACGCCCAACGCATTCTCTTTGCGGGTACGGGCGATCACCGACTGCGGGGATTCATGTACGCGCAGATCCATCTGCTGTTCGGTACGCACCACTGCGCCACGCAGTGTGTTGGTCATGACTTCGGTGATTTCCACGTCAACGAATTGGCCGATCATATCCGGCGTACCTTCAAAGTTCACCATACGGTTGCATTCGGTGCGGCCGGCCAGCTCCATCAGGCTTTTACGCGAGGTGCCCTCCACCAGAATACGCTGCACGGTACCGAGCATGCGGCGGCTGAACTGCAACACCTGCTGGTTGATGCGATCCTGCAGGATATACAGGCGCTGTTTCTTTTCGTCTTCGCTGACGTCGTCCACCATATCGGCCGCTGGGGTGCCCGGGCGTGACGAATAGATAAAACTGAAGCTGGCGTCGAAGTTAATCTCGGCGACCAGGTTCATGGTCTGTTCGAAGTCGGCCTGGGTTTCCCCCGGGAAGCCGATGATAAAGTCGGAGCTGAGCTGTATGTTCGGCCGCGCCTTGCGCAGTTTGCGAATGATCGCTTTGTATTCCAACGCGGTGTGCGCGCGTTTCATCATGGTCAGTATGCGGTCTGAGCCGCTCTGTACCGGCAGATGCAGGAAGCTGACCAGCTCTGGCGTGTCTTGATACACCGCGATGATGTCGTCGGTGAACTCAATCGGATGGCTGGTGGTGAAACGGATGCGGTCAATGCCGTCGATAGCCGCCACCAGGCGCAGCAGCTCGGCAAACGAGCAGATACCGCCATCGTAGGTGGCGCCGCGGTAGGCGTTGACGTTCTGGCCTAGCAGGTTCACTTCACGCACGCCCTGTGCCGCCAGTTGGGCGATTTCGAACAGCACGTCATCGCTTGGGCGGCTCACTTCCTCGCCGCGGGTGTAAGGCACCACGCAGAAGGTACAGTATTTGTTGCAGCCTTCCATAATGGAAACAAAGGCGGTTGGGCCTTCGGCGCGCGGTTCCGGCAGGCGGTCGAACTTCTCGATCTCCGGGAAGCTGATGTCGACGATTGGGCTGCGGGTTCCGCGTACGTGGTTGATCATTTCCGGCAGGCGGTGCAGGGTCTGCGGGCCGAACACTACGTCAACGCAGGGCGCGCGAGTGCGGATCAATTCGCCTTCCTGAGAGGCGACGCAGCCGCCCACGCCGATGATCAGCGCCGGGTTTTTCTCTTTCAGCAATCTCCAGCGCCCAAGCATGGCGAAAACTTTTTCCTGCGCCTTTTCACGAATTGAGCAGGTATTCAGCAGCAGCACGTCCGCTTCTTCGGCGTTTTCGGTCCACTCGAAGCCGTGTGTGCTGTTCAACAGGTCGGCCATTTTCGATGAATCGTATTCATTCATCTGGCAGCCCCAGGTTTTGATATGTAGTTTTTTCGTCATTGACTTGCCATTACTCAGTGCGGAGCGAAAGTTGCGTTACGCGACATGCAGAATGCGTATTGTAATCATTTGGCGCCGTTGTGACCAGCGTGGGGAAAACGGTATGCGACCTGATGCGCAATTAAAAATCCGGTACACTGATGCCAAATGCCGTGCCCGCTGGGATGGCGATAATTCACTAAGAAAACATGACCAAAATGAACACATCTCAAAAAAGGTATGACGCCGTAGTGGTTGGCGGCGGGATGGTCGGCGCGGCGGCGGCGCTGGGATTGGCGCAGGCCGGTTGGTCGGTGGCGCTGTTGGAACATCAGGCGCCGCAGGCGTTCGATGAGCAAAGCCCGCCGGATCTGCGTATTTCCGCGATTGGTTGCACCTCGGTGGGGCTGCTCAAGCAGCTTGGCGTCTGGCAAGCGGTGGCGGGCATGCGTGCGGCGCCGTACCGCCGGTTGGAAACCTGGGAATGGGCGTCCTCACGCGTGGCGTTTGACGCGGCCTCGCTGGGCCTGCCTGAGCTGGGCTTTATGGTGGAAAATCGGATTTTGCAATTGGCGCTGTGGCAGCAAATGGAGCGGTGCGGCAATTTGACGCTCTGTTGCCCCGCCAGGCTGCGTTCGCTGCAACGGGCAGATGACCACTGGCAACTGGAGCTGGACTCTTCTGAGAGGCTGCAGGCGCGGCTGGTGGTGGGCGCCGACGGCGCCAATTCGCAGGTGCGTAATCTGGCGGCCATCGGCACCAGCGGCTGGCAGTATCGCCAGTCCTGCATGTTGATCACCGTCGATACCGGTGCGCCGCAGCAGGATGTGACCTGGCAGCAATTTTTCCCTTCCGGGCCGCGCGCTTTCCTGCCGCTATACGATCAATGGGCTTCGCTGGTGTGGTATGACAGCCCGCAACGCATCCGTCAGTTGCAAGCGCTGCCGCCGGCGCAGCTTGAGCGGGAAATCGCCGAAGCGTTTCCGGCTCGCCTGGGGGCGGTAAAAGTGCATGCCGCCGGGGCCTTTCCGCTGGCGCGCCGCCACGCACAGCGCTATGTGCTGCCGGGGCTGGCGTTGCTCGGTGATGCAGCGCACACCATCAACCCGTTGGCGGGGCAGGGAGTGAACCTGGGCTATCGCGATGTGGAAGCGTTGCTGGCGGTACTGAGCGACGCGCGGGAGCTGGGCGAGGACTGGAGCAGTGAAGCGGTGCTGATGCGCTATCAGCGCCGTCGTCGCACCGATAACCTGCTGATGCAAAGCGGCATGGATCTGTTTTATACCGCTTTCAGCAATAATTTGGCGCCGCTGAACGTAGCGCGCAATATTGCGCTGATGGCGGCCCAGCGGGTAGGCAGGCTGAAGGAGCATGCGCTGAAATACGCATTGGGCTTGTAGTCGAGGGGGATATTGTCGGGTACGGGCGCAACAGGCTGCGCCCGCTTTAACGAGACGTCAATAAATTCAGAATAGCAAAAAGCCCGCCGAAGCGGGCTTTTCTAAATGTGGCTGGGGTGCCAGGATTCGAACCTGGGTATGCTGGTATCAGAAACCAGAGCCTTACCGCTTGGCGACACCCCAATGGTATAACAGTAAAATATGGTGGCTACGACGGGATTTGAACCTGTGACCCCATCATTATGAGTGATGTGCTCTAACCAGCTGAGCTACGTAGCCATTTTTCGATATTTTACCTTAAAAGTCAACAGTGTCGGTATGGCTGGGGTACCTGGATTCGAACCAGGGAATGCTGGTATCAAAAACCAGTGCCTTACCGCTTGGCGATACCCCATCAACACGTAAACTTTTTTGCAACATCCCCATCCTAAAAAAGATGGCTGGGGTACCTGGATTCGAACCAGGGAATGCCGGTATCAAAAACCGGTGCCTTACCGCTTGGCGATACCCCACCTGTTGCCTGCACGACGATGAAAAGAAATGGTGCGGGAGGCGAGACTTGAACTCGCACACCTTGCGGCGCTAGAACCTAAATCTAGTGCGTCTACCAATTTCGCCACTCCCGCAAAAAGATGGTGGCTACGACGGGATTTGAACCTGTGACCCCATCATTATGAGTGATGTGCTCTAACCAGCTGAGCTACGTAGCCATCTTTTTTCGCGCAACCTTCATCGGCGTTGCGGGGCGCATTATGCGTATATGGCCGTTTTGCGTCAACAAGTTTTTTCCCGAAAAAGCGGCTGGATGTGTTGTTTGTCTGGGTTGTGAACAGTATGGTGATAAAAGCATCAATTCAGGTGATTAATGGTTGAAAACATCAACAAAAAAGCGGGCCATGAGGCCCGCCCTGAAGATAAAACCCGCGCGATTACTTGTAGGCGGATTGGTGGACGCCTACGGCACGGCCAGAAGGGTCATCCATCTTTTTGAAGGATTCATCCCATTCGATGGCTTTCGCTGAAGAGCAAGCCACTGACGGGCCGCCAGGTACGCATTCGGCCGCGCTTGGCAGTGGGAACAGCTCTTCGAAGATTTCGCGATACAGGTAGCCTTCTTTGGAGCTCGGCGTGTTGTACGGGAAACGAAAACGTGCGGTTTCGAGCTGTTGATCGCTGATTTGCTTCGCAGCGACTTCTTTCAGCGTGTCGATCCAGCTATAGCCCACGCCGTCGGAGAACTGCTCTTTCTGGCGCCAGGCCACGCTGGCCGGCAGATAGGATTCAAAACACTCGCGCAGGATGTGTTTTTCCATTTTGCCGTTGCCGCACATTTTATCTTTCGGGTTGATGCGCATCGCCACGTCGAGGAATTTCTTGTCCAGGAAGGGGACGCGGGCTTCCACACCCCAGGCGGACATCGCCTTGTTGGCGCGCGCGCAGTCGAACATATGCAGCGCCAGCAGCTTACGCACGGTCTCGTCGTGGAATTCACGCGCATCCGGCGCCTTATGGAAGTACAAATAGCCGCCGAACACTTCGTCCGCACCCTCGCCGGACAGCACCATCTTGATGCCCATCGCCTTGATTTTACGCGACATCAGATACATTGGCGTGGAGGCGCGAATGGTGGTGACGTCGTAGGTTTCGATGTGATAAATCACGTCGCGAATGGCATCCAGGCCTTCCTGCACGGTGAAGTGAATTTCATGGTGCACGGTGCCCAAATGGTTGGCCACTTCCTGCGCGGCGCGCAGGTCCGGTGAGCCTTCCAGGCCGACGGCGAAGGAGTGAAGTTGTGGCCACCAGGCTTCGCTGCGCTCTTGATCTTCCACTCGGCGTGCGGCGTATTTTTTGGTAATGGCGGAGATCACGGAGGAATCCAGGCCGCCAGACAGCAGTACGCCGTACGGCACGTCGGACATCAGGTGGCTTTTCACCGAGTCTTCCAACGCGTTGCGCAGTGCGTTGGCGTCGGTCACGTTGTCTTTGACATTGTCGTAATCGAACCAGTCGCGCTGGTAATATTCACGGATCTCGCCGTCCTGGCTCCACAGATAGCTGCCCGCCGGGAATTCTTTGATGGTGCGGCAGACTGGCACCAGCGCTTTCATTTCGGAGGCGACATACAGGTTGCCGAATTCGTCATGGCCCATGTAGAGCGGGATAATGCCCAAGTGATCGCGGCCAATCAGGTAAGCGTCTTTCTCTGAATCATAAAGGGCGAAGGCGAACATGCCCTGCAAATCGTCGAGGAAGTCGATGCCTTTTTCCTGATACAGCGCCAGGATCACTTCACAGTCGGAAGCGGTCTGGAACTCGTAACGATCGCCCAGCTGTTGGCGCAGTGCCTGGTGGTTATAGATCTCACCGTTTACGGCCAGAACGTGGGTGTGCGCAGCGTTGTACAGCGGTTGGGCGCCATTGTTGACGTCGACGATCGACAGGCGCTCATGCACCAGAATGGCTTTATCGCTGGCGTAAACGCCGGACCAGTCCGGACCGCGGTGGCGCATCAGACGAGACAGCTCCAGCGCTTTCTTACGCAGTTCAACGGGATCGGACTTCAGATCAAGCACACCGAAAATAGAACACATATAACGACTCTCCTAACGACTTTTTTAGACTGTGATGTTGTTTTGCTGTTATGGGCGGCGCGGCCGGTTCATCAGCGATGACGCGGTTTTGCTGCGTTGTGTTTATGAAAATGCGTCAAAACCGGCAGGGGATGCAAGCGTTTTAGCGTTACGCGGAAAAATAGTTGTTTGGGGTAGTTCGGTTTTTAGCGGATATTCAGTTTTTATCGTCTTTAATTGTGGAATATTCAATTTTTTGGTGAATGAGTGAGTCGCCGACCAGTTTTACCGGCGACTCGTTGCCGACTATCAGGCGGTCAACTGCCACAGGGTGAAGGCTGCATCCGGCGTCCAACCGGGATTCGAGGTGTGAGCCTGGAGGCAGGTGTATTTTTTGCCTTTATAGGTCACCACATCGCCCGCTTTGTAGCTGTGATTGCTTTGCCACTCGGTTACGCCCGGATCGGGTGGCGTGCTACCGTCGGCGGTTTTCACCACCAGTGCGCTGCCTGGCAGCGAGGTATTGCCCTGGCTGTCGGTTGCGGTAACGAAATAGCTGTACTGAGTGGATGGGAGCAGGCCGCTGTCCTGCAACGAAAGGCCGCCGGTCTGGCCGATGGCGCTACCGTTGCGGTAAACGCTGTAACTGGCGATCGGCGCAGGGCCGGTTGCAGCGTGCCAGCTCAGTTTCAGCGAGGTGGCCGTCAGATCCGAGGCTGCCAGCGCCGTGGGTGCATCAGGCTTTCCCGGCGGGGTGACGCCGCCCTGGATCAACGGCGCATAGCGCGTTTTGAATTCCCAGTTATAGGCAACGCCGGCGCTGTTTTTGCCGTTGTCCCAGTTGATCGACCAGGTCATCAGCCCCTTGATCGACAGCCCTTTGGCATCCAGGCGTTTGAAAGCGTTGAATACCGCCTGCGGATTGATCACATAGCCGCTTCCTGCTGCGTCCACGTTGCTTGGCAGGCCGATCACAAACTTGGCCGCCGGGATCTTGGTATAACCGCGGGTGCCGGTCACCAGGCTTTCGGTCAGGTAATAAAGAAACTCTTCTTTTTTGGCATCGTCAACCTGGGTGATCCAGGCATTGAGCTCGTCAACCCAAATACCATCGCCGCCCTGGTTATAGAACTGCGGCGCGATAAAGTCATAATAGCCTTCGAGCGCGGTAATATAATCCAGATAGCTGCCGTTGGTACGCAAATAAGGGAATTCCGGCGCCATGCTGATAATGAATTTTTTGCCTTGGGCGGCATAATAATCCTTAACTTTTTTCAGCGCGGCGGGCAATACGGTTTTATTATTGGCTGCGCCAATCGCCGCTTGTTCCAGGTCAATATCCAGGCCATCAAAGCCGTAGGTTTCTACCAGACGAATAATTTCATCTTTCAGCTTGTCTTCATCGCCGGTTTTCAACTCGATGTGCGCGTCTGCGCCACCCAGTGAAATCAGCACCGCCCGGCCCTGGCTGTTCAGCACGCCAACCTGGCGGCGGAACTCGGCGTCGGACAGGTTGTAAGGTTTGAAGGTGGGAATGCCTTCACCCTTCATAAAGGCGACCGCCACCACATTATATTCAGGCGGAATATCGGTCAGATCCATATTGACGAATTTGCCTTGTTTGTAACCATCGCTGGCGCCGGCCAGCCAGTTATGCCAAAAACCCATCAGGATTTTTTTACCGGTCAGGTCCGGCATCGCGGCAGCAGCGTCTGCGGCTTGTGCATTGAGAATGTTATTCGTGCTCATAGTGACCTCGTTATCTTTTTGCGTAGGGGTATTTTCACTCGCCGGCCATTCAGTGATTGGCGGGGTGTAAATACATAGTGCGGATTTTTAACGAGGGCAGGCTGAAACCTTTTGCGCCCAGGAATAAATTAAATTCACGTTGGCGAAGGTTTTATTATTGAGATAATCGGGCAGAGGCGGCCATTGAGGCCGCCACGGGAATTAAAAAATAGTGATGTCGGCCACGGAAGGGAAAATATAGCTCGGGCGGAACGGCATGGTTTCGACATCGTTAAGCGTCGAGACTCCGGACAGCACCAGCACGGTTTCCAGACCGGCCTGGAAGCCCGCCAGAATGTCGGTGCGCAGGTTGTCGCCGACGATCACCGTTTCTTCCGAATGCGCCTGCATTTTGTTCAGCGCGGCGCGAATGATCCACGGGCTTGGTTTGCCGACGTAAAACGGCTTGCGGCCGGTGATCTTTTCGATAGGCGCGCACAGCGCACCACAGGCCGGCGTGAAGCCGTGGCCATGGCTATCCGGGTTGGTGGCGATAAAGCGCGCGCCGTTATTCACGAAGTAGGCGGCCTTATGCATCATATCCCAGTTGTAGGAGCGGGTTTCGCCGACAATCACGAAGTCCGGATTGATGTCGGTAATGGTAAAACCGGCTTTATAGAGCTCATGAATCAATGCACCTTCACCGACCACATAGGCTTTTTTGCCCTCCTGGCGGCGCAGAAAATCGGCGGTGGCCATCGCGGAGGTATAAAACGCGCTCTCAGGCACGTCCAATCCGGCGGCGGCGAAGCGGTTCGCCAAATCCTGCGCGGTCTGCGACGGGTAGTTGGTCAGCACCACCAGCGGCATACCCTGTTCCTGAATGCGCGCCAGAAAAAGATCGGCACCGGGAACCGGCGTGTTGTCATGCAGCAGCACGCCATCGATATCACATATAACGTTCTTGATTGTCATCGTTGCTGTTTCTCATGATTTACGGCAGGCAAAAAACGCGTAGATGCACACCTGCCTGAAGCGGCGGCTCAACTTTCCAGCAATCGCTGCAATAGCACGCCGTTGAGCATTGCCCGCTTGGCCAGGGCGAAAGCGCCGATCGCCGAGCGATGATTGAGTTCGGAAGTGACCACCGGCAGATTTTTGCGGAAGTCTTTCAGTACCTGAGTATTGATGCAGCTTTGGATGGCCGGCAGCAGCACTTTTTCGGCTTCGGTAATTTCCCCGGCGATCACCACTTTTTGCGGATTAAACAGGTTAATGGCGATAGCCACCGCTTTGCCGAGGTAGCGGCCAACGTGCTCGATCACTTCGCTGGCCAGCAGATCGCCACGGTTGGCGGCTTTGCAGATGGCGCCGATGCTGCAATCGTCGAGCGTCAGCTTGCTTGGGTAACCCTGGGTCAGCAAATGGCGCACGCGGTGTTCAATCGCGGCGTTGGCGGCCACGGTTTCCAGACAGCCGAAATTGCCGCAGTGGCAGCGTTCGCCCAAGGGATCGATCTGAATATGGCCGATTTCGCCGACGTTGCCGTTGTTACCGAGGAAAATCTGGCCATTGACGATGATGCCGGCACCGGTACCCCGGTGCAGACGCACCAGAATAGAGTCTTCGCAGTCACGAGTGGCGCCAAAGTAATGCTCCGCCAGCGCCAGGCTGCGGATGTCGTGCCCGACAAAGCTGGTGACGTTGAAACGTTGCTGCAGGTTATCTACCAGCGGCCAGTGGTTGACGCTGATGTGCGGCATATAGCGCACCACGCCCTGCGCCGGATCAACCAGGCCTGGCAGGATCACCGCGATGGCGATCAGTTCGCGCAGCTTGCGCTGGTAGCTTTCGATAAACTGCGCAATGGCGTTGAACAGTGCGTTTTCCAGCGTCTCCTGGGTACGTTCCGGTAGCGGGTAGTGTTCTTCACCGAGCGATTTTCCGCTCATGTCGTACAGGGTGATGGTGGCGTCGTGACGCCCAAGACGCACCGCCACGGTGTGGAAGTGCCGGGTTTCGGAGACAATGGAAATGGCGCGGCGGCCGCCGGTGGAAGCTTGCTGATCGACTTCCTTGATCAGCCCGCGCTCCAACAGCTGGCGAGTAATTTTTGTGACACTGGCGGGCGCTAGCTGGCTGAGCTCGGCTATCTGAATGCGCGAGATCGGACCCTGCTGGTCGATCAGGCGGTACACTGCTGCGCCGTTGAGTTGCTTGACTAAGTCAACGTTCCCTATTTGTGCCTGTCCGCCAGTACTCATCAATAATTTTACTCTCTGTCTACCCTTCATACTTCAAGTCGCAGGGGGGCCGCCTTTACTCACTCAAATCACATATCGGCGTATGCGCATTGAGGTTCGTTCAGTTGCCGCCTGCCTGCGACTCGAATTATTTTGGGTACATATGTTAGTTAAACCTCGTTACCGTTAACGAGCGTTTTGGTGATTTTAAAATCACGGGTAAATGCGGTCAGGTTTGCCACCTTGCCGGCTTCGATTGTGCCTAACAGATGGTCTACGCCGATGGCGCGCGCCGGATACAAGGTTGCCATCCGCAGCGCTTCGTCCAGCGCAATACCGACGTGCTCTACGCTATTTTTCACCGCGTCGATCATGGTCAGCGCAGAGCCGCTCAGGGTGCCGTTCTCATCCACGCACAGCCCGTCGCGATAGTATATTGTTTTACCGGCAAAAATAAATTGGTCAATCTCTGCGCCCGCCGGGGCGGTGGCATCGGTGACCAGCACCAATTTATCACCTTTCATGCGCTTGGCGTTACGGATACTCGCCCAGGCCACGTGATGGCCGTCGGCAATGATGCCGGTATACACTTCAGGCGTATCGAAAATCGCCCCCATCAACCCAGGTTCGCGCCCGGTGATATACGGCATGGCGTTATACAGATGGGTCGCGAAGGTGACGCCGGCGGCAAAGCCGGTGCGGGCCTGATCGTAGGTGGCGTTCGAGTGGCCGGCGGAGACCACAATGCCCGCCGCGGTCAGCTGCTTGATAAAGTGCGGTTCTACCATTTCCGGCGCCAGCGTGACTTTGGTGATCACGTCGGCGTTGGCGCACAGATAGTCGATCATCTCGCGAGTCGGTTTGCGGATGAACGCCGGGTTGTGGGTGCCTTTTTTCAGCGGGCTGAGGTACGGCCCCTCCAGATGCAGACCAAGCGCCTGATTCGGGTGTTTTTTCAGATAAGTGCGCATCACATCGATGCTGTGCTTCATAAACTCGTCGCTGCTGGTGATCAGCGTCGGCAGATAGCTGGTGCAGCCGGATTTTTCGTTGGCGCGCTGCATGATCTCCAGCGTCTCTTCCGAAATGGCCTCCAGCGAATCGTTAAATTGTACGCCGCCACAGCCGTTAAGCTGCACGTCGATCAAACCGGGGGCCAGGATAGCGCCACCCAGATCGCGCGTTTCCATGCCGGCCGGCAGTTCAGCCAGCGGACAGACTCGTTCAATCAGTCCATCAGCGATGATTACCGCATGGTCGTCAAGCACGTCGTGGCCGGTGAAAATCCGGCATTGGGTTAAAGCGAACATCGTAGCCCCCTGCAAAAATTAAAGACTCTTAACGCTTTCCGCTTCTAATTCGCGGAAGTATTTAACGGTTTTGACTTTCAGTTCCATGGTGGAAGGTTCATCGCACACCACAACCGCCTTGGCGTGCAGCTGCAGGCAACTGATGGTCCACATATGGTTGATATTGCCTTCCACTGCGGCTTCCAGCGCCTGCGCCTTGGCATGGCCGGTCACCAGGATCATCACTTCCTCTGCGTCAAGCAGCGTACCCACGCCCACGGTCAGCGCGTATTTCGGCACCAGGCTGACATCCCCGCCGAAGAAGCGAGAGTTGGCGATGCGGGTATCTTCAGTCAGCGTTTTGATACGGGTACGCGACGCCAGTGATGAAGCCGGCTCGTTAAACGCGATATGACCGTCAACGCCGACGCCGCCCATAAACAGGTGGATTTTACCGTAAGATTTGATTTTTTCTTCGTACTTACGGCATTCGACGTCAACATCCGGCGCATTGCCATTCAGCAGGTTGATGTTTTCACTTGGAATATCAACGTGATCAAAGAAATTACGGTACATGAAGGTATGATAGCTTTCCGGGTGCTCCTGCGGCAGGCCAACGTATTCATCCATGTTGAAAGTCACAACATGCTTAAAGCTTACTTCACCTGCTTTGTGCATCGCAATCAGATGTTTGTAGGCTTCGAGCGGAGTGCCGCCGGTCGGCAGGCCGAGCACAAACGGACGCTCCGCAGTGGGCTTGAATGCGTTGATGCGCTGGACGATATGGCGGGCGGCCCATTTGCCGACTTGTGCAGTATCTTTCAGTGGGATAAGTCTCATCTAACACCTCTTTGGGTAAGTAAACTAAAGCTATACTGTTACGGGCCTGAATAAGAGTCTAAGCGTAATCCAACTTTATGATTCTCACGTGAAGCGTCAGTCCCGATGATTTTTCGAATGATAAAATAAGTTTTGTGTGATGGCTAGCAATGTGGCAGGTTAAGACTACTTTTTGGTGATATAAATCACAAAAAAGGAGCTTTTAATTTGCGATACGAAATAATTTTTTTACACTCCGCATGAGTGATACGTGCCATGCGTTATTTCTAAAAGGTAGTGAGAGCGTTAAATAAACTACTAATAGGGTCCGTCCGCGGACAACATAGGGGGAAAAGGTGAACATTCTTAGTTATTTGCAAAAAGTGGGCCGCGCCTTGATGGTGCCGGTCGCCACGCTGCCCGCCGCCGCGATCTTGATGGGCGTCGGGTACTGGATTGACCCTACGGGTTGGGGCGCCTCCAACGCTCTCGCTGCTTTCTTTATTAAATCCGGCTCTGCCATTATCGAACACATGTCGGTGTTGTTTGCCGTCGGTGTGGCTTATGGCATGTCCAAAGACAAGGATGGCGCCGCCGCGCTGACCGGCTTTGTCGGTTTCCTGGTATTGACCACCCTCTGTTCGCCGGCCGCCGTGTCGATGATTCAGAAGATCCCTCTCGACCAGGTGCCTGCCGCGTTTGGCAAGATTGAGAACCAGTTCGTCGGTATTTTGGTGGGCATTATCTCCGCCGAAGTCTACAACCGTTTCAGCAGCGTTGAGCTGCCGAAAGCGCTGTCGTTCTTCAGCGGCCGCCGTCTGGTGCCTATCCTGATCTCCTTCCTGATGATCCTGGTGGCTTTCATTCTGATGTATATCTGGCCGATGATTTTCGGTGGCCTGGTTAACTTCGGTGAGCACATTCAGAAGCTGGGCTCCGTCGGCGCAGGTATTTATGCGTTCTTCAACCGTCTGCTGATCCCGGTTGGCCTGCATCATGCGTTGAACTCGGTGTTCTGGTTCGACGTGGCCGGCATTAACGATATCCCTAACTTCCTCGGCGGCCAGCAGTCTATCGAAGCCGGTAAAGCGGTTGTCGGCATCACCGGTCGTTATCAGGCGGGCTTCTTCCCGATCATGATGTTCGGTCTGCCGGGTGCGGCGCTGGCTATTTATCACTGCGCGCGTCCGGAAAACAAAGCCAAAGTGCTGGGTATCATGATGGCGGGCGCCTTTGCCGCCTTCTTTACCGGCATCACCGAACCGCTGGAATTCTCCTTCATGTTCGTGGCTCCGGTACTGTATGTGATCCACGCGATACTGACCGGCATTTCGGTATACATCGCCGCCAGCATGCACTGGATTGCCGGTTTCGGCTTCAGCGCCGGTCTGGTGGATATGGTGCTGTCGTCACGCAACCCATTGGCGACCCACTGGTACATGCTGATCCCGCAGGGCCTGGTGTTCTTCGCCATTTACTACGCGGTGTTCCGCTTTACCATCAACAAGTTCAACCTGATGACCCCAGGGCGCGAACTGGCGGTTGCCGGTGACGAAACCGACGGTTATGACGTTAACGTCGGCACCGACGCCGGTAAAGACGAAAACGAAACCACGACGCTGGCACGCCGTTACGTGGGCGCCATCGGCGGTTCTGATAACCTGACCGGCATCGACGCCTGTATCACTCGTCTGCGTCTGAACGTGAAAGACTCTGCGCTGGTGAACGACGCGGTGGCGAAACGCCTGGGTGCTTCCGGCGTGATCCGCCTGAACAAACAAAGCGTGCAGGTGATTGTCGGCACCCGTGCGGAGCTGATTGCCAGCGCCATGCGCAACGTGGTCGCCGCAGGTCCGGTTGCCGCTACCGTAGCGCCTGCCGCGGCCCCTGTGGCCGAAGCCAAGCCGCAGGCGGTGCCTAATGCGCCGAAGGCGGCTTTTGAGACGCTGGTGGCACCGGTAACCGGTGAAGTGGTGTTGTTGGATCAGGTTCCTGATGAAGCCTTTGCCAGCAAAGCGGTGGGCGACGGCGTAGCTATCCGCCCGACCGACAAAACCGTGGTGGCACCGGCGGACGGCACCATCGTGAAAATCTTCAACACCAACCACGCGTTTTGTCTGGAAACCGACAAGGGCGCGGAGATTGTGGTGCATATGGGCATCGACACCGTGGCGCTGAACGGTCAGGGGTTCAAACGTCTGGTGGAAGAGGGCGCTGAGGTGAAAGCCGGCCAGCCGATTCTTGAGCTGGATCTGGACTACCTGAACGCCAATGCCCGCTCGATGATAAGCCCGGTGGTGGTCAGCAATTCTGACGATTACGCCGGCCTGGCTGCGCTGGCGACCGGTTCCGTAATCGCAGGCCAGACCAAGTTGTTCGACATCCAGAAGTAAAGCGTTTTACCTGAGGAGTACCCAGGGTGTTTAACGAGTCATGACGGAACACACCCTACCTTTGGCGGGAGGAGAGCGATCTCTTCCCGCTTTTTTATGGGCGCAATTTGCCCCGTAGTGGTGCTGCGGTCTATCGCGGTGCAGCGCGGTGAGTTTTTCGTGAAACAAACGGTTGTTTCCGGGCGTGGCTTGTTGGATCATAGGCGGTTATGTGTAGCGCTTTGCATTGAGGAATAGTCAAATGAGTGAGGCTGAAGCCCGCCCAACCAATTTTATCCGTCAGATCGTTGATGAAGATCTGGCGTCAGGGAAACACGCGTCGGTACATACCCGTTTCCCGCCGGAGCCAAATGGCTATCTGCATATCGGCCATGCCAAATCCATCTGCCTGAACTTCGGCATCGCCCAGGATTACCAGGGCCAGTGCAACCTGCGTTTCGATGATACCAACCCGGTAAAAGAAGACATCGAATTCGTTGAGTCAATCAAGCACGACGTGGAGTGGCTGGGCTTTGAGTGGAGCGGCAATGTCCGTTACTCCTCGGATTACTTCGATCAGTTGCACCACTATGCGGTTGAGCTGATCAACAAAGGGCTGGCCTACGTCGACGAACTGTCGCCTGAGCAGATCCGCGAATATCGCGGCAGCCTGACTGCGCCCGGCAAAGACAGCCCGTATCGCGGCCGCAGCGTGGAAGAGAACCTGGCGCTGTTTGAGAAAATGCGCAATGGCGAGTTTGCCGAAGGCACCGCCTGCCTGCGAGCCAAAATTGACATGGCTTCGCCGTTCATCGTGATGCGCGATCCTGTGCTGTACCGCATTAAATTCGCGGAACACCATCAGACCGGCAACAAGTGGTGCATCTACCCGATGTACGATTTCACCCATTGCATTTCCGATGCGCTGGAAGGGATCACCCACTCGCTGTGTACGCTGGAGTTCCAGGACAACCGCCGTCTGTATGACTGGGTGCTGGATAACATCACCATCCCTTGCCATCCGCGTCAGTACGAGTTCTCGCGCCTCAATCTTGAGTACGCCATCATGTCGAAGCGCAAGCTGAACCAGTTGGTGACCGAGAATATCGTTGAAGGTTGGGACGACCCGCGTATGCCGACCGTTTCCGGTCTGCGCCGCCGTGGTTATACCGCGGCTTCTATCCGTGAGTTCTGCCAGCGTATCGGCGTGACCAAGCAGGATAACAACGTCGAAATGGTGGCGCTGGAGGCTTGCATTCGTGAAGACCTGAACGAGAACGCGCCGCGTGCTATGGCCGTGCTGGATCCGGTGAAAGTGATCATCGAGAACCGGGCGGAAGGCGTGGAAATGGTCACCATGCCTAACCACCCGAACAAGCCGGAAATGGGCAGCCGCGAAGTGCCGTTCAGCCGCGAGATTTATATCGATCGTGCCGACTTCCGCGAAGAAGCCAACAAGCAATACAAGCGTCTGGTGCTGGGCAAGGAAGTGCGTCTGCGCAATGCGTATGTGATCAAGGCTGAACGCGTCGAGAAGGATGCCGAGGGCGAGATCACCACCATCTTCTGCAGCTACGATGCGGATACGCTGAGCAAGGATCCTGCCGATGGCCGCAAGGTGAAGGGCGTGATCCACTGGGTTTCCGCTGCGCATGCGCTGCCGGCGGAAATCCGCCTGTACGATCGCCTGTTCAACGTACCGAACCCGGCGGCGGCAGAGGACTTCCTCGCTACCATCAACCCTGAGTCGCTGGTTATCAAGCATGGCTTCGTGGAGCCAAGCCTGGCTGCCGCACAGCCGGAAAAAGCCTACCAGTTCGAACGCGAAGGCTATTTCTGCGCCGACAGCCGCTACTCTTCGGCTGAGCATCTGGTGTTTAACCGCACCGTTGGCTTGCGTGACACCTGGGCGAAAATCGACGCCTGAGCGTGATTACCGCTGACAGATAAAAGCGCAACTTCGGTTGCGCTTTTTTTATGGTGCTCGCCTCTTTTTCTCTCCGATCATGCCTCATTTCCTCAATCTGATTTAAAACTTTCATCACAGCGGTTAATCATCAATTCCTTGATATAAGGCTTCATTCAGTTAACATAATCTTATATATTTGTGATGCGAATTAATGTCATTTGGAGAGCGCTCTCATTTTTTCCTTTCTGGCTGATGGTTTTCGTCAAGCTGAAACCATTAATCGTCTCTGATTGACCTGGTATCAATATTTATTCTGATTTTATTGAATTTTTTATTCAATTTCCTCTTTGCATAGCGACGTAACATAATCTCATCGATATGTGCTCTTTGTCATACTTTGACAAATCTCTCTCATTTTTCATTTGATAATTCGCGTCGCGAAAAATAGTCTGTCTGTAGCAATAAGTGCTGTGGGGATTTCACCCCGCCGCAATATTTTTTTACCCGATTGGGTTTTTATTGGCAGTCGTGCAGGGCAGTGGTGAACACGGGCGGCTGCAACTTTTAAAGTTAAGTCAAAGAGGAATTTCATTATGGGTACGCACGGTGCTCAGCGTAAAACGCTGGCGCTCGCCATAGCGGGTGCGCTGTTGGGAACAGGGTTTGCCATGGCCCCTGAGGCGAAAGCCGCAGGGTTTGTCGATGATTCCACGCTGACCGGCGGTATTTATTACTGGCAACGTGAGCGCGACCGTAAAGATCTCAATCCGACCAGCGACGATTACAATAAATACACCACCAACCTGTCGCACTCGACGGCCAACCTGAGCCTGGATTTCGCTTCGGGCTATGCCTGGGATATGTTCGGTCTGGACGTGGGCGCCTTCACCGCCATTGAGCTGGCCGAGTCCAGTGCCAGTGGCCACCCGAACGAAATTGCATTCTCCGCGAAAAACCGTACCTATGATGAAGACTACAGCGGCGACAAAGGCGGCATCAGCCTGTATAAAGCGGCCGGCAAGTTCAAATACGGCCCGCTCTGGGCGCGTGCCGGTTATATCCAGCCAAGCGGTCAGACGCTGCTGGCGCCGCACTGGAGCTTTATGCCGGGCACCTATCAGGGGGCCGAGGCCGGCGCCAAGTTTGACTACGGCGATGCCGGCGCGTTGAGCTTCTCCTACATGTGGACCAACAAGTACAAGGCGCCATGGCATATCGAGATGGACGACTTCCGCCAAAACGATAAAAAAACCGGCGTATCCTACCTGCATTCACTCGGCGCCAAGTACGACTTCAAAAATGATTTGGTGCTGGAAGCGGCGTTCGGTCAGGCTCAGGGCTATGTAAACCAGTACTTTACCAAGGCGTCTTATAAGTTCGATCTGTTGGGCAACCCGTTAACCACCAGCTACCAGTTCTACGGTGCGGAAGACCGCATCAGCGACAAAAACGACGCTAACAGCATTTACGACGGCCTGGCCTGGCTGCAGGCGTTGACCTTCGGTTACACCACCGGTCAGTTTAACTGGCGGCTGGAAGGCACCATGGTGAAAGCCGAAGGCAATCAGGGCTTCTTCCTGCAGCGTATGACGCCAACCTACGCCTCCTCCAACGGCCGCCTCGACGTGTGGTGGGATAACCGCTCCGACTTCAACGCCAACGGCGAGAAAGCCGTTTATGCCGGCGTGATGTATGACCTGAGCAACTGGAATCTTCCGGGCATGGCGGTGGGCGGTTCTTACGTGTATGCCTGGGATGCCAAACCAAGCACCAACCCTATCTACGATCAGAGCCAGCGTCTGAAAGAGAGCGCTTGGAGTCTGGACGCCATGTACACCGTACAGGAAGGCCGCGCCAAAGGTACCTTGCTGAAACTGCATTACACCCAGTACGACAATCACACCGACATCCCAAGCTGGAGCGGCGGTTACGGCAACATCTTCCAGGACGAGAAAGACGTCAAATTCATGGTTATCGCGCCATTCACCATCTTCTGATGCCTTCCCCGGCGGTGACGCCGGGGAAGCTTAAAAGGGAATATAACGATGAAAAAAATGATGCTGACGTTGGCCGCCGTGGTCACGCTTAATGCCTGTGTGCAGCCCGCCGCACCGCCGGAAGACACCAAATTGAAACAGGCGTACAGCGCCTGCATTAACACTGCGGAAGGTTCGCCGGAAAAACTGCAGTCGTGCCAGGCGGTGCTGAACGTGCTGCGGCAAGAAAAGCAGCACCAGCAGTTTGCCGCGCAGGAAAAGGTGCGGGTGATGGATTACCAGAGCTGCATTCAGGCAGCCCACAGCGGTAACGGCCAGGCCTACGACGCCAAATGCGGCAAGATTTGGAAAGAGATCCGCGAAAATAACAATTAATTAAGGATGATGTTAACGATGAACACATTTAAATTGAACGCGCTTGCCGCCCTGACGGCGACCGTTGGATTGTTTGGCGGCGTGGGGAACGCAATGGCCGATCAACAGCTGGTGGATCAACTCGGCCAGTTAAAGCTGAATTTAAAGATGGTGGACAACC
Organism: Serratia plymuthica; assembly: GCF_018336935.1. Taxonomy (NCBI): domain Bacteria; kingdom Pseudomonadati; phylum Pseudomonadota; class Gammaproteobacteria; order Enterobacterales; family Yersiniaceae; genus Serratia; species Serratia plymuthica. Next base: position 1,021,886 of record NZ_CP068771.1, read on the forward strand.
GCGCGGCCGACAGCGGCCTGGATTGCGGCAAGCTGGGCGCCGACTGGGCAGCCTGCAATAAAGTCCTGATCGGCCTGACCAACGATAATCAGGACATTAAAGGCCAAGACTGGGCGATCTATTTTCACAGCGCCCGCCAGACCATGAGAGTGGATAACGACCAGTTCACTGTCTCTCATGTGACCGGGGATTTGTACAAACTGGAGCCGACCGCCAAGTTTACCGGGTTCCCTGCCGGTAAAACGGTGGAAATTCCGATTATTGCGGAATACTGGCAGCTGTTTAAAACCGACTTCGTGCCGCGCTGGTACGCGACCTCCGGCGATGCCAAACCAAAAATTCTGGTGAATACCGATACCGAAGATCTGAACCGGTTTGTGGCGCCCTTTACCGGTGACCAGTGGAAGCGCACCAAGGATGACAACAATATCCTGATGACCCCGGCTTCTCGTTTCACTAAAAACGCCGAGCTGAAAACCTTACCGGCAGCGTCGCTGCGTGGCCAAATAGTGCCGACGCCGCTGGAGGTGAAAGTGCACCGGCAGGATGTGGACCTGAGCAACGGCGTGGCGCTCGAACTGAGCGCGTTGAGCAAGCCTGCTGCCGACGCGGCGGCCGAACGCTTCGCATTGCTGGGGGTGACCAATAATGCGAGCGGCTACCCCATAAAAACCGATATCCAACCGGGTAAATTTAAAGGTGAGCTGGCGGTGTCGGGCGCGTATGAGCTGAAGATTGGCAATAAGGAAGCGCGGGTCATCGGCTTCGATCAGGCCGGGGTGTTCTATGGTCTGCAGTCTATTTTGTCGCTTGTCCCGACAGACGGCAGCGCCAATATCGCCACGCTGGACGCGAAAGATGCACCGCGCTTCCAGTATCGCGGCATCTTCCTCGACGTGGCGCGCAACTTCCACCAGAAGGATACGGTGCTGCGGTTGCTCGATCAGATGGCGGCTTACAAACTCAATAAATTCCACTTCCATCTGAGCGATGACGAAGGTTGGCGCATTGAAATCCCGGGCCTGCCGGAGTTGACCGAAGTCGGGGGGCGGCGTTGTCACGACCTGAGCGAAACCGCCTGCCTGCTGCCGCAATACGGTCAGGGGCCTGACGTGTACGGCGGGTTCTTCTCGCGCCAGGATTACATCGACATTATCAAATACGCCCAGGCGCGCCAGATTGAAGTGATCCCGGAAATCGACATGCCGGCGCATGCCCGTGCGGCGGTGGTTTCGATGGAGGCGCGTTACAAAAAGCTGCACGCCGCCGGGAAAGAGAAAGAGGCGGACGAGTTCCGTCTGCTGGACCCGACCGATACCTCGAACACCACCTCGGTGCAGTATTTTAACCGCCAGAGCTACCTGAATCCGTGCCTGAACTCATCCAAACGCTTTGTCGACAAGGTGATCGGTGAGATTGCCCAGATGCACAAAGAGGCCGGGCAGCCGCTGCGCACCTGGCATTTTGGCGGCGATGAGGCGAAAAACATTCGTCTGGGCGCGGGCTATTCCAATCTGAGCAAGCCGGAGGCGGGCAAAGGCATCATCGATCAGAGCAAGGAAGACAAGCCTTGGGCGAAATCTCAGGTGTGCCAGGCGATGATTAAAGCAGGCAAAGTGGCCGATATGGAACACCTGCCAAGCTACTTCGGGCTGGAAGTCAGCCAACTGGTGAAGGCGCATGGCATCGACAGAATGCAGGCGTGGCAGGATGGCCTGAAAGATGCGAAGGACGCCAAGGCATTCGCCACCCAACGCGTTGGGGTGAACTTCTGGGATACCCTGTATTGGGGCGGTTTTGATAGCGCCAACGATTGGGCGAACAAAGGTTACGAAGTTATCCTTTCCAACCCGGATTACGTCTACATGGACTTCCCGTATGAGGTGAACCCGGACGAGCGCGGCTACTACTGGGGGACACGCTTCAGCGACGAACGGAAAATGTTCAGCTTCGCGCCGAACAATCTGTCGCAGAACGCCGAAACCTCGGTTGACCGCGACGGCAACCACTTTACCGCCAAGAGCGACAAACCCTGGCCGGGCGCTTACGGCATCTCCGCACAGATGTGGAGCGAAACCCAACGCACCGATCCGCAAATGGAATACATGATCTTCCCTCGCTCGTTATCGGTGGCCGAACGCGCATGGCACCGCGCCGGCTGGGAGCAGGATTACCGGGCGGGGCGCGAGTATAAAGGCGGGGAAACCCATTTTGTCGACGGCAAGAAACTGGATCGGGACTGGCTGCGCTTTGCCAATATTCTGGGGCAACGCGAGTTGGCGAAACTGGACAAGGGCGGGGTGAGCTATCGCTTGCCGGTTCCGGGCGCCCGCGTGGTGGGCGGCAAGCTGGAAGCCAATATCTCGCTGCCGGGCCTGGGCATTGAGTATTCCATCGATGGCGGCAAACATTGGCAGCGCTACGACGCCACAGCCAAACCTGCGGTAACCGGCGAAGTGCAGATTCGGGCGGTAAGCCCGGATGGCAAGCGCTATAGCCGTGCAGAGAAAGTGTAAGCCTTAACCGTGGCTCGTCTGATTGCAGGCGGGCCATTTTTTTCAACGGTAACGTTCGGCGGTCATCAATCATGAATTCGATACGGCTGACGTTTATGGCGGTCGCTTTTTGCTCCGGTATTGCCGGCGCACTGCAAATACCGACGCTGAGCCTGTTTCTTACCACCGAGGTGCAGGTCACGTCGTTATGGGTCGGATTTTTTTATGCGGTTAACGCCGGCACGGGCATTGTGGTCAGTTTCTTGCTGGCAAAAAGATCGGATCGTCAGCGTGACCGGCGCAGTCTGATTGTCATCTGTTATTTATTGGCTGCGGGTAACTGCCTGCTGTTTGCGTTTAACCGCAATTATTTGACGTTGATTACGGCGGGCGTGCTGTTAACCGCCATCGCCAATACGGCGATACCGCAATTATTTGCGCTGGCGCGTGAGTATGGCGAGAAAACATCGCATAACGTGGCGATGTTCAGCGCGATTATGCGCGCCCAGCTTTCGCTTGCCTGGGTCTTTGGCCCGCCATTGGCTTTTATGCTGGTGGTGAATTACGGCTTTACGGCCATGTTTATGTTTGCCGCTGGGATATTCCTGTTGGTCACGCTGTTGGCCTGGCGGGTATTGCCCGGCGTGGAGCGAACCGAAGCGGGCAACGTCGATATTGATCCGCCGTTGCGGCGAAAAGGGGCCTTCGATAAAGACGTTGGCCTGCTGTTTTGCGCCTCGGTATTGATGTGGACCTGTAGCGCCATGTATCTGATCGACGTGCCGCTGTATATCACTGCCGAGCTGGGGTTGTCGCAGAGCCTGACAGGTTGGGTTATGGGCGTTGCCGCCGCAGTCGAGATCCCGATCATGATTCTGGCCGGGCGTTATGTGAACCGAGTGGGCAAGCGCCCGATGATGGCAGGCGCCATCGTGGCCGGCATGCTGTTTTATGCCGGCATGCTGTGGTTTACCACCGCCGGCGGATTGCTGGCTCTGCAGGCGTTTAACGCGATATTCATCGGCATTATCGCCACCGTCGGCATGCTCTATTTTCAGGATCTGATGCCGGATCGAGCCGGAATGGCCACCACGTTGTTTACCAACAGCATTTCAACCGGCGTGATCCTGGCCGGAATATTACAAGGCGCTTTGACCGAGTACGGGCCGCATTCCTCCGTTTATCTGTTAGCCGTGTTACTGCTTTTAATTGCTTTGCCCGTGGGGTGTAACGTTCGGGAAGTTTAGTGGTTTCTGAGTGAGTCGTTTATTTTTAAACACAAACAAGGATACATGATGGCTATATTAGTGACGGGCGGCGCCGGTTATATCGGCTCGCATACCGTATTGGCATTGCTGGAAAGGGGAGAGGACGTTGTCGTGCTGGACAATTTGTCCAACAGTTCACCGGAATCGCTGTTTCGAGTGGAGAGGCTGACCGGTAAGAAAGTGATTTTTTATCAGGGGGATATTCAAGAGCATCATTTACTGGATCATCTCTTTCGCCGGCATGATATTCATGCGGTTATTCATCTTGCGGGGTTGAAGTCGGTTCGCGAGTCTACCGAAGAGCCGCTGAAGTATTATCAAAATAATATTTCCGGCTCGCTGATCGTGCTGGACAGAATGCGCCATGCCGGGGTTCGGCAATTTATTTTCAGTTCTTCCGCCACCGTATACGGGCCAGCGGCATATACCCCGCTGACGGAGAGTTGCCGCGTCGGGCAGACGACAAATCCTTACGGCACTTCCAAGCTGATTGTGGAGCAGATCCTGGCGGAGTTCGCCAGAACCGCACCGCAGATGGCGATCACCGCGCTGCGTTACTTTAACCCGGCCGGGGCGCACGAGTCGGGGTTGATCGGTGAAGACCCCGCAGGCATTCCCAATAATCTTCTGGCTTATCTGGCGCAGGTGGCTATTGGCAAACTTGCGGTGTTGCCGGTGTATGGCAATGACTATCCCACCAGTGATGGCACCGGGGTGCGTGATTACATTCACGTTATGGATCTGGCCGAAGGGCATTTGAAAGCGCTGGATAATCTGCGGCCGGGTTTTAACGTGTATAACCTGGGCACCGGCAAAGGCTATTCGGTGCTGGAGATTATCCAGGCATTTGAACACGCCTGCGGATTTAAAATCGCCTATCAAATTAACCCGCGCCGCGCAGGAGATATTGCCGAGTGCTGGTCTGATCCGACGCTGGCGGCGGAAAAATTAGGCTGGCAAGCCAAGAGAGGTCTGGAAAAAATGGTTCGCGACGCCTGGCATTGGCAGAGCAAAAATCCACAGGGATACGGATCTTGTTCACCGCAGGCGGGAGGCTGACGATGAAGCTTGATGACGAGCGTTTGGGATTGATGCGGCATGACCTGTTTCGCGCCGACTACGAGGCCTGGATTAATAATCTGAAGTTAGCGTTCGTGAAATATCAGCGCCAGCGTTCCCCGGCGTTGCTGGGGCAGTACCGGCGAGGGGTTGGCCAACTGCGGGCGTGGCTGGCTGAACAAGGGCATTTATTCGATGCCGCGCAGTGCTCCTCATTATTTTGCGTTCCTACGCGCCAGTTGGCCGCGCAGGAAAAATTGCTGCACCGCATTTGGCTGGGCGGCGCCATTCCAGACGATGCCAGAGAGGTTATCTCCCAATGGGGAGATGCGCAGCAGGCTGTTCGCAGCACAATCGCCGACGAATGGACCGGGATGCTCTGGGTATGGGATGCGCGGCAACTCAAAAACGAGGCGTATTTTACCCCTGCGGCGGAAGTGAAAGGCGGGCTGCTGGGGGAGTTCGATGCCGGCAACCACCGGTTGCAGGTGCATTCGCTGAGTGAACTGGCGCAAAAAAGGGTCGGCGGCAACCTGGGTTTTATCCACGTGCTCCATGATAAGCGCTATTACGCCACGCTTTCTGATTACTTTCGCTTTTTGATCCTGATTGAAATGGGCGGAATGTACATGGATATCGACACCCTTCCGCACCGTTCGGCGACGTTTTTCCTGCTGAAGCCGGAAGTGCCGGATTACCTTCAGCTCCTGCCCGATGGCGAAGTCAGCCACGTCAGCGGGTTGAATTTGTTTCTTGATGAAACCGGGATGATCATTGGCCGCAGCGGCGATAGGTCGCTGTGCAAAATATTGGCGGGCCTGGATCGGATCCATGCGGCGCAAACCGGTGACGTGCCGGATAAAAACCCCATCTATGAAAGAAAGTTGTTCGATGCGTTTTATCTGTTGTGGAGCCGCCACATTGGCAGGACTTTCCTCAGCCACGATAGTTTTTGCCAGGATCATGGGGTTCATTATGACGCTGTTCCGCAGGCGGTGACCTGCGGTATCCGCGGCATGCGCCTGTTGGAAGATGTGATCACCAATGAGAGGTTGCCGCTCGGGGAGGAGGAACTGCGCAGCTATCGGCAATGCATTGATCGGCTGGAGCAGGTGGATTGGCAGCTTGAGCAACCGATGGACCTGGCGCGCCATGCGGAAATATTTACCGTCGATGAGGTGCCGCGCATGGCCTATCCGGCGCAGATAAGGTCCGATATCGATCACTACCATTACTATTCGGTGCTGTCTCATGATCGCGCGCTGGATCGGGTGAACCGGCTTTTCGGCGAGTATTTGATAGCCGATAACCGACGGCAGATCGATGAGGGCCATTACTGGCGGCCAACCGTCGGCGCGGGCGATGCGGTATTGCCGCTATCGCAGGGCGGGTTGCATTTTCTGCCGGGGTGCCAGGCGGACGACGCGGACAAGACTCGCATGGCGAAGCTGATTTTTGCCACCAGCTACCTGGAGTATTGTTCCGCCGGCAACCCGGCCGGGATGGGTTTGGTCTCTCTGCAGCAGGCGCAAAATATCGACCCCTATCTGGACCTGATTACCCTGGCTTACGATCGGTGCGGGGCGTTTGTCGGATTTTTCACTGCGGCGAGTCTCGACGAGTTATATGGCGTTGAGGCGAGCTATCTATATCGCGATGAAATAAAGCCGCTGGATGAGGCCTACGACGGTTTTGTGCGAACGCAGTGCACGGAGGACGATTACTTTATCTGCAGCCTGGCCATCGAGAGCCGGTTTCGCGGGCAGGGCTATTTTAACCCGTTGTTTGCTCTGATTAAGCAGCGCGCGCAGCAGCGCCGGGCGAAACATATCGTGCTGTGCGTATGGCAAAGCAGCGATGCCTGCCAAATCTACTTGAAGCAAGGGTTCCGCGTTCGCGGCGTTTTCGACGATGCCTGGCCGATTTTCTTCGATCGGCTGCTGTTGCTTGAATATGCATTGTGACGAGTTTACCCATCCGCGTGTCGGCGGGTGAGTTGACGGTGAAGTGAGTGTCAGTGGGTAGTGAGAGAAGTACCGCGGAGAAGTGCCGCTGCAATTGTTGTCTTTCGGATGTGATTTTCCCCGGGCCTGTCCGGGGATTTTTTTATCCCTGCCTGGAGGCATAAAAAAACCGCCGTTAAGGCGGTTCTCAATGCCGGTTGAGGGCATTATTTTTTGTCGTGCAAGGTGTCGTCTTCGCGGCAATCACCGATTTCACAGTGACCATACAGGTACAGGCTGTGGTTGGTGAGCTTGATACCATGCTGCTTGGCGATATCACGCTGACGCACTTCGATAGACTCATCGCTGAATTCGATCACTTTGCCGCAGTCCAGGCAAATCAGGTGATCGTGGTGATGCTGTTGGGTCAATTCGAACACGGACTTGCCGCCTTCGAAATTATGACGGGTTACAATGCCGGCATCATCAAACTGGTTCAGTACGCGGTAAACCGTCGCCAGGCCAATTTCTTCGCCCATGTCGATCAGTTTTTTGTACAAATCTTCCGCACTGACGTGATGGCATTCCGGATTTTGCAGTACTTCCAGGATTTTGAGTCGCGGAAGCGTGACTTTTAGGCCGGCCTTCTTCAATGCGGTGTTGTTGTCAGTCATGCGGATTCAGTCCTGTTACTATGCTAATCAAGTTGAGGCATTTTTGCCTGTGGCATCGGTCGGCACAAAGAGTTAATTGCGTGTCATTATAGAACCGGTTGCCCTAAATGGAAACCGCCGGTTGTTAACAAAGATATCATGGCACAATTGCATGTTACACACGCAACGTCTTGATGGATGGGATAAACCGATATCTCAGTCTACCTTGACGATGTGGGAAGTTACAAACATGTAGCTTCTATTGCAGAAATCCGTGCTGCCGATGAACGGCCCTGCTGGCAACACTATGCACTTTGCAGGGCTTTTGTTCAACCTTTGAGGGTTAGCCGACGATATCGGCCAGGCTCAGTTCTTCGCTGATCTGCTTCACCCAGGCTGCGACGCGTTCGTTGGTCAATTCCGGTTGACGATCTTCGTCAATCGCCAGGCCGATGAAGAAATTGTCGTCCGCCAGACCTTTCGATGCTTCGAAGTGGTAACCCTTGGTCGGCCAGTGGCCGACAATCGCGGCGCCGTGTGGCTCAATGATGTCGCGGATGGTGCCCATCGCATCACAGAAATATTCCGCGTAGTCTTCCTGATCGCCACAACCGAACAGCGCAACCAGCTTGCCGTTGAAATCAATTTCTTCCAGCGTCGGGAAGAAATCATCCCAATCGCACTGGGCTTCGCCGTAGTACCAGGTAGGAATACCCAACAGCAGAATGTCGAAAGCTTCCAGATCCTCTTTGCTGCTTTTGGCGATGTCGCGGATTTCCGACACCTCTTTGCCAAACTGCTGCTGAAGAATTTTCTGGATCATCTTGGCAATGTTTTCGGTATTGCCAGTGTCGCTGCCAAAGAAAATGCCTACATTAGCCATATCGCGTATAACCTTTAAATTCAATTAATTGCATTGCACGATGTTAGCGTTGAACGCGATAACACCGATTAAAATGATGACATGGCAAGAATCTGCCTCTTACCGGTAAGTGCGTATCATGCCAGAGATTTACCCCGGGGTTTTATCGCGTTTATGCGATGCCGGGAGGAATAAAACGGTGTTGATCGGTGTCATCCATAACACCGTGCCGCATGTGCGGCTGCAAAGATCAATGTTCCGGCTGTTCATCCGCCAGTTGTGCCAGCAGCATTTGCTCAATAAGCTCGCTGCGGCTGATATTACGCTGTTCCGCCAGTTTGTTCAGGGCGTCCACCGCATCCGCGTTGATTTTCAGTTCCACGCGCCGTAAGCCACGGACTTTATCGCGTCGAAGCTGATTACGCTTATTGATTCTAAGCTGTTCATCTCGGGATAGCGGGTTGGTTTTCGGGCGCCCCGGACGGCGTTCATCTGCGAACAGATCCAGCGTCGTGCGATCCGTTTGTTCTTTTGCCATAGGTAGCGGTACTGCAAGGGAGTTTGCATCAAAAAGCGTATACGCTTCCGGACGGTTCGGTTAACACACTTCGGGTCAATAAACCCTAACCCAAATTCACCCCCGGCCTGACGTTACTGAACACGCAGAGCAGGGCGGCAAAATTATAGCGCGCCATATTACCCCAGCAGATAGAGCAACGACAATGTTTAACTGAACCGAAAACGCGCTAAGCCGTTATCTTTAGCGCGTTTTTTCGCCAGTGGGCGGTTTTTATTCAGGCTTCGCCGAGAAAACGGTGGATGGCACGCAGTACCGCCTCCGGTTTTTCCGCGTGCACCCAGTGGCCCGTGCCGGCAACCACGTGCGCGCGCGCCTGCGGGAACTGGCGCGCGATATCTTCACGATAGCTGTCCTGAACGTAGGGGGACAGGCCGCCGCGGATAAACAACGTCGGGTGCGGCCATGCGGGAACCTCCTGCCAGCCGGTGACGTTTTCGTATTGGTCGATCAGCACCGGCAGATTAAAGCGCCACTCGCCCTGATGAAAGGACTTCAGCAGAAACTGGATCACGCCTTCTTCTTGCAGGTAGCTGCGCATCAATTCCGCCGCCTGCTGGCGTTGAGTGATGCCGGCCGCGCTCACCGCTGTTAAGGCGGCGAAAATCTCGTCGTGGCGACGAGTGCGGTAATCCACCGGCGCCACGTCGATAACGATCAGTTTTTCGACCCGTTCCGGGGCGATCGCCGTCAGCGCCATCGCCGCTTTGCCGCCCATGGAGTGGCCGATCACAATCGCTTTCTCCAACTGCAACTCATCGAACAGCGCCAGCAGGTCCTGCGCCATCTCGGGATAGGTCATTACCGCAGAACGCGGCGAAAGGCCGTGGTTGCGCAGATCGACTTTAATCACGCTGTGCCGTTGATTCAGATCGCGCGCCAGCACGCCAAGGTTGTCCAGATTGCCGAACAGCCCGTGGATCAGCACGACCGGCAGGGCGGCGGACTCGGTGGCCAGCAGTTGATAATGTAATTTCATGGCGAAGTTCATACTGAGAGAGATTCAGATTAGGGTATCATGATTAAAACACACGACGAATATACCCGTCGCCTTTCAGGCAGCAGCCTGGTTAGCGGCAACTTGAAATCCATAGGGTATATCGCGGATTTTTCGAGGTTCGGGCTTGGCAGCGCCGACTATAGGTATTAGTCTGCATTTTCCGCCCGCAGACACATAGTTGTGTTCGCTCTAGCGCTTTTAACCTTATAATCCCATGGCTTGAATGCAGGATCTGGCTTCAGGTTCTAAGTAGAAAAAAACAGTACTGGATAAAGATGAAAACTATTGAAGTCGACGAAGAGCTTTACCGCTATATTGCCAGCCACACGCAACATATTGGTGAGAGCGCGTCCGATATTTTACGCCGTATGTTGAAGTTTACCGCAGGCCAGCCATTGCGCGTCGCGCCTGCCGCCAGTGTTCAGAGCGCCGAGCAGGAAAAAACCGTCGCCGCGCAGCGTCCTCGCGATCGTGTGCGCGCGGTGCGCGAGCTGTTGTTGTCGGACGAATATGCCGAACAGAGCAGAGCGGTTAATCGTTTTATGCTGGTGCTTTCGACCTTGTATACCCTCGATGCGGCGGGTTTTGCCGCAGCGACCGATGCATTGCATGGCCGCACCCGCACCTATTTTGCCGGCGATCAACAAACCCTGCTGGCGAACGGAACGCATACCAAGCCAAAGCACGTTCCGGGTACGCCTTACTGGGTGATCACCAATACCAATACCGGTCGTAAACGCAGCATGGTTGAGCACATCATGCAGGCTATGCAGTTCCCTGCGGAACTGACAGATAAAGTTTGCGGCACTATCTAATTTAGCGAACAGCCCGTCATGGTGGCCGTGAGCGACATATTGCCCGGCTGCCGGACAGGGATTAGGGAGATATGTCGATGGCGAATAACCCACGTGCCGGGCAGCCGGCTCAGCAAAGCGATTTGATCAACGTAGCCCAACTGACGTCGCAGTATTATGTACTGCAGCCGGAAGCGGGCAACGCCGCACACGCGGTGAAGTTCGGTACTTCAGGGCATCGCGGCAGTGCCCTGCGCCACAGCTTCAATGAAGCCCATATCCTCGCTATCGCTCAGGCGATTGCCGAAGTGCGTCGCCAGCAAGGGGTTACCGGCCCTTGCTACGTCGGTAAAGACACCCACGCGCTGTCGGAGCCGGCCTTTATTTCCGTGCTGGAAGTCCTGACTGCCAACGGCGTAGATGTGATCGTGCAGGAAAATAACGGCTTTACGCCAACCCCTGCGGTATCCCATGCCATTTTGTGCCACAACCGCAACGGCGGGGCGCAGGCCGACGGCATCGTCATTACCCCGTCGCACAACCCGCCTGAAGACGGCGGCATCAAGTATAACCCGACCAACGGCGGCCCGGCCGACACCAACCTGACCTCGGTGATTGAAAAACGCGCCAACGAACTGCTGGCGCAACAGCTGAAAGGCGTTCAGCGCCAGTCGCTGGACAAAGCCTGGAACAGCGGTCATCTGCACGCGCAGGATTTGGTGCAACCTTATGTGGAAGGGCTGGTGGACGTGGTTGACATGCCCGCCATTCAGCGTGCCGGCCTGAAGCTGGGCGTTGACCCGCTGGGCGGCTCCGGCATTGCCTACTGGCAGCGCATTGCCGAGCACTACAAGCTGGATCTGACGCTGGTCAACGACTCCATCGATCAGACCTTCCGCTTTATGCACCTGGACCACGACGGCATTATCCGCATGGACTGCTCGTCGGAATCTGCGATGGCCGGCCTGCTGGCGTTGCGCGACAAGTTCGATTTGGCGTTCGCCAATGACCCGGACTACGATCGCCACGGCATCGTCACGCCTAAAGGCCTGATGAACCCGAACCACTATCTGGCCGTTTCCATCAACTACCTGTTCCAGCATCGCCCGCAGTGGGGCGCGGATGTGGCCGTGGGCAAAACGCTGGTTTCCAGCGCGATGATTGACCGCGTGGTGGCCTCCCTGGGCCGCAAACTGGTGGAAGTGCCGGTCGGTTTCAAATGGTTTGTTGACGGTCTGTTCGACGGCAGCTTTGGCTTTGGCGGCGAAGAGAGCGCCGGGGCTTCGTTCCTGCGTTTCAATGGCACCCCGTGGTCGACCGACAAAGACGGCATCATCATGTGCCTGCTGGCGGCGGAAATCACCGCTGTGACGGGCGAAAACCCGCAGAGTCATTACGACGATCTGGCCAAGCGTTTCGGCGCACCGAGCTATAACCGTATTCAGGCACCGGCTACCCATGCGCAGAAAGCCGCATTGGCCAAGCTGTCGCCGGAAATGGTCAAGGCCAGCACGTTAGCGGGTGATCCGATCACCGCTCGTCTGACGGCGGCTCCGGGCAACGGCGCCTCCATCGGCGGCCTGAAAGTGATGACCGACAACGGCTGGTTTGCTGCCCGTCCTTCAGGTACCGAAGAAGCCTACAAAATCTATTGCGAAAGCTTCCTGGGCGCCGAACACCGCGCAAAGATCGAGCGTGAAGCGGTAGATATCGTCAGCGAAGTGCTGGCCTCCGCCAAATAATCTCTTCTATTTCCTGATGAAAAGCGCTGTTTTTACAGCGCTTTTTTTATGCCTGCAATTTAGATATATCTATTTACAAAGACCCGTTGCACATTTCGATATATCGATCTAGATTAGATATATCGAAGTTAGTTAGATATATCTAAATCACTTCGTCAACTGACTATCCATTGAGAGGTAAAACCCTATGTTCCATCGATTAGGTTTACATCGCCGGCACGGTTGCCACCATGACAGTGAAGCAGGGCACGAACATCGTCGCCGCGGCGGGCGTCACCACTTTGGCGGCGAGCACGGCGAAGAACACGGACGCGGTGGGCGCGGCAGCCGTCACCGCATGTTTGAACATGGCGATTTGCGGTTGGTGCTGCTGGCGCTGGTGGCGCGCAAACCGAGCCACGGCTATGAGCTGATTAAGGCGATCGACGAGGCTTCCTCCGGCTTGTACGTGCCAAGTCCAGGCGTCATTTATCCGACCCTGACGCTGTTGGAAGAGCAGGACTTCCTCGAGCCGATCACCACCGGTAATGGCCGCAAAAGCTACCAAATCACTGCGCTTGGCCAGAGTGAACTGCAAAAGCACCAGGCCGCCGTCGATCTGATCCTTGCCCGTTTGGCCGGGGCCGGCCGCAGTCATCATCATCACGGCAATCTGGCGGAGGGTATCTCCGAAGCCATGAACCGCCTGCGCAGTTTGCTGCGCGGTAACGTGATGCGCGCCGATCTCACGCCCCAGCAGGTTGAACGCATCAATCAGGCGTTGCTCACCGCAGTGGCGACGATCGAAAGTGAAATGAACATTAACACGACAACGCAGGAGAACGACTGATGCCAGGCCACCGTTTCCGTATCACCGTTGAAGCCCTGAACGATCGCAAAGGCGAACCGGTCGATAAAGCGCCGTTGAGTTTTGAAGTGGAAAACCACGACGACATTCTCGGTATCGTCGAGCGTATCAAGGCGCGTGAAGATCTGAACTTTGGCGAAGATAAAAGTGCGGCCTTTGCCGTCGGCCTGAAGCTGTTTTCGGAGGTGATGATCGAGAACCGCAAGCATCCGGTGTTCGCACCGCTGCGCGAGGCGTTCAAGGAATTTATGATGGGGTTGAAGAAAGGGCCGCATTTGTAGGGGCGTCGCACGGCCCCCGTTAGCCTTAAGGCATAAATCGGTATCCGACGCCGGTCTCGGTCAGCAGGTGTTTCGGCCGCGCCGGGTCGGCCTCCAGTTTCTGCCGAAGGTGCCCCATATAAATGCGCAGATAGTGGCTGTGCTCGACGTAATTCGGCCCCCAGACGTGGCTCAGCAACTGACGTTGGGTGATCACTTTGCCGGAGTTGGCCAGCAACTCGGCCAGCAGACGGAACTCTATCGGCGTCAGGTGCAAGTCTTCGCCATTGCGCAGCACCCGACGGTTGATCAGATCGACGGTGATTTCGGAAAAGCTGATCAGCGGGCTCTCCTGCTGGCTGCCGGAGTGGCGGCGCAAGGCAACCCGCACCCGCGCCAGCAGTTCGCCGATGCCAAAAGGTTTGCTGAGATAGTCGTCTGCCCCGGCGTCCAGTGCGGCGACCTTGTCTTCTTCGGCATTGCGCGCCGAGAGGACGATCACCGGAATGGCGCTCCATTGCCGCAGATCGCGGATATAGTCCAGCCCGTCGCCGTCCGGCAACCCTAAATCGAGAATAATCAGATCCGGTTTACGCGTGCCGGCTTCAATCAGCCCGCGTTGCAGCGTTTCGCTTTCAAACACCCGCAGACCTTCGCTTTCCAATGCGATGCGTACGAAACGCCGGATCTCTTTTTCATCTTCGACAATCAGAATATTGGTTGGCGCGTTGCTCACAGTGCTCCCAGGGTTTGATTACAGATCGAAGGACTCGCCGTCAATTTCGGGCGGTTTTTCCAGCGGCAGAACAAAACGGAAACTGGCACCGCCGTTGGCGCCGTTTTCCGCCCAGATGCGGCCGCCGTGCACTTCAATAATGGCACGGCAAATCGCTAACCCCAACCCTACGCCGGGAATTGCCGACTCTTTATTGCCGCGGGCGAACTTATCGAAAATCAGCTGTTTTTTCCCCTCGGGAATGCCGGGGCCATTGTCCCAGACTTCGACTTCCAGCCACTCCGGCAGAGTATGGGCGCGAATGCCGATAATAGCATCGATGCCGGCGTATTTATTGGCGTTTTCCAACAGGTTAGTGAAGACGCGCTCCAGCAGGCTGCCGTCGCAATTGACCAGCACCAGATCAGGCGGCAGCTCAACCTTGATCTGGTGTTGGGTCAGCAAGGGTTCCAGCATGTGCAGCGATGCGCCGACGATCTCTTCCAGCGATTGCCACTCTTTACGCAGGTTAAAACCGCCGGACTGAATACGCGCCATATCCAGCAGGTTATTCACCAGCCGGGTGGTGCTTAGCACCTGCTGACGGATCTGGCTGGCCTGCGGCGCGTGGCTGGAGCCTTCGGCCGCCAGATCGAGCGTCAGAATTTCCGCCTGGCCGAAAAGCACCGTCAGCGGGGTGCGTAAATCGTGGGACAGCGCCGCCAGCAGAGAGTTGCGCAGTTGTTCCCGTTCGGCCTCCAGCTTGGCTTCCTCGGCGCTGCGTGCCAGGTGCAGCCGTTCCAGCGCGCTGGCGATCAGCACCGCAAAGGTTTGCAGCAGCCGCTGCTGCTCCGGCACCATCAGTTGGCGCAGGTTGCCGGGTTCGATAGCCAGCAGGCCGAAGGTCTGCTTCGAGGCGGTTAACGGCAGCAGTTGATAAGGCACGCCGGGCAGAGTGTCGGTGCCGGCACCGGCCGGCATGCCCTTGTCAAAGCTCCAGCGGGCAATCGCCTCATCCACCGACAACAACCCGCCGGTTTCTCCGACCATCTGTTGCAGCTTGCCGTCCTGCTGTGGCAGCAGCAGCACGGTTTTGGCCTGGAAGCTGCTGGAGAGGAAGTGGCGGCTGGTTTTGGCGATATCTTCGGGGGTCAGCGCCTGGCTCAGGCCGCGTGAGATCTCATACAGGTGGCGGGCTCGCTGTTCGCGATAGCGTGCGACCCGGGCCTGGTAACGCACCCCGGCGGTCAGGTTGCCTATGGTGATGCCGACGATCAACATGACGCCGAAGGTCAGCAGATACTGCATATCGCTGACGGCAAACGACCATTCGGGCTGGACGAAAAACAGATCAAAACTGGCGACGTTGATCACCGCTGCCAGCACCGACGGCCAGCGGCCGAAGAACAGTGCGACGATCGCCACGCCGAGCAGATATACCATCACCAGGTTGGCCTGATCAAAACCCGGCAGCAGCCATTGCGAGAGCAGGGTGATCAGGGCGCACAGCGCCACGGCGACGGCACAGCCGCGCAATTGCATGCGCCACTTCTCGCTGAAGTTACGGTTGTCATGCTCTTTGCCGGGCTGCGGGACGCTGTCGTTTTCCAGTGCGACGATCACCAAATCGAGATCCGGCCCCAGACGGCCAAGGCGATCGGCGAAGCTGCCGCGCAGTTTCCAGCGCTGCTCACCACGCCGGCCGATAATGATTTTGCCCAGGTTGTGCTCGCGGGCGTAACGCAGCACCGCGCGTTCTTCGGTAGGATCGGACAGGGTGGCAGTTTCGGCTCCCAGCTCCTGCGCCAGCCGCAGCGCCCGCAGGATTGCCCTGCGTTGGTTTTCCGGCAGCCGGTGCAGCTTCGGCGTTTCCACATATACCGCATGCCAGTGGCAACCCAGGCGCGCCGCCAGCCGGGCGGCGATGCGCACCAGCTTTTCGTTGCCGCTGTTGTGACCGACGCACAGCAAAATGCTGTCGCGGGTGTGCCACACTTTCTCCCGGCCCTGGGTATCGCGAAAGGCGCGCATTTGGTCATCGACCCGATCGGCGGTGCGGCGCAGCGCCAGCTCGCGCAGGGCGATCAGGTTACCCTTGCGGAAAAAGTGCTCGATGGCGCGTTCGGCCTGGCCGGGAATGTACACCTTGCCTTCATTGAGCCGCTGGCGCAGATCGTCCGGCGGCAGATCGACCAGCACCACTTCGGTGGCTTCGTCGAACACGTGGTCAGGCACGGTCTCGCGCACCCGCACTCCGGTTACGCCGCCGACCACGTCGTTCAGGCTCTCCAGATGCTGCACGTTCACGGTGGTGAGCACGTCGATACCGGCGTCCAGCAACTCCTCCACATCCTGCCAGCGTTTCGGGTGACGCGAACCCTGGGCGTTGCTGTGCGCCAGTTCGTCCATCAGCACCAACGCCGGATGGCGTGCCAGCGCGGCATCGAGATCAAATTCCTGCACCAGCCGGCCGCGATACTGGATACGCTTTTTCGCCAGCACGTCCAGGCCGGTCAACAGCGCAGCGGTTTCGCTGCGGCCGTGGGTTTCGACTACGCCAACCAGCACGTCCAACCCCTGACCGCGCAGGCGTTGGGCTTCTTGCAGCATGGCGTAGGTTTTGCCCACCCCAGCGCAGGCGCCGAAGAACACCTTCAGCCGGCCCCGCGGTTTTTCATTGGCTACCGCCAGCAGGCTGTCAGGATCGGGGCGCTGCTGTTCTTCTTCGACCATTACAATTCCTTGCGTAACAAAGCAAAAATGGGTTCGGCACGCCGAACCCTCTCACTATGCTGAATGCGGCGTATTACCGCAATGCGTCGAGCGCCAGGTTCAATTTCAGCACGTTAACCACCGATTCGCCCATAAAGTTGGGGGTTGCCTGATCGGTGTTTTCGTCAATCAGCCTGGCGATTTGCTCCGGCGGCAGTTGGCGCGCCGCGGCAACCCTGGCCAGTTGATATTGCGCCGCAGCGATGGAAATCTGCGGATCCAGACCGCTGCCGGAGGCGGTCAGCAGATCGACCGGGATCGGGCCTTTCATCGCCGGATTGGCCTGACGCAGCTGCGCCGCACGTTCGGCGATGGCTTTATCCAGCGCCGGGTTGGTGGCGGCCAGATTGCTGCCGGCGGACGCCATGGCATTATAGGCCGAATCACCGGTGGCAGAAGGGCGCCCCCAGAAATACTCCGGTTTGGTAAAGTTTTGGCCGATCAGCGCGGACCCCACCACCTTGTCGCCCTGATACAGCAACGAGCCGTTGGCCGCGCCGGAAAACAGCAACTGCGACAGCCCGGTAGTCAACAGCGGATAGGCAATGCCGGTAATCAACGTCAGCAAAATCAGCATTACCAGCGAAGGTCGTAAATAAGACATGTTCATCTCCTTAACCCTGCATACTTCAAGCTGTATCTTTGTTGGCTGCCCTCGCTCACCCCAGTCACTTACTGGATTAAGCTCTTGGGGATTCACTCAGTTGCCGCCTTGATACAACTCGAATTATTTTGGGTATTAATGGTTAGCCGGCGATATGCAAGGCAACCAGGACCAGATCGATCAGTTTGATGCCGACAAAGGGCACCAACAGACCTCCCACACCGTACATCCACAGGTTGCGGCGCAGCAGCGCCGCGGCGCTCATTGGCTTATAGCTCACCCCTTTCAGCGCCAGCGGGATCAGGAATACGATCACCAGAGCGTTGAAAATGACCGCCGACATAATGGCGGAAGCGGGGGAGTGCAGGTGCATCACGTTCAGCGCGTTCAACTGCGGATAGGTTGCCGCGAACGCCGCCGGGATAATGGCGAAATACTTCGCCACGTCGTTGGCGATACTGAAGGTGGTCAACGAGCCGCGCGTCATCAGCATCTGTTTACCGATATGCACCACTTCAATCAGCTTGGTCGGGTTGGAGTCCAGATCGACCATGTTGCCCGCCTCTTTGGCGGCCTGAGTGCCCGAGTTCATCGCTACCGCCACGTCGGCCTGCGCCAGCGCCGGCGCATCGTTGGTGCCGTCGCCGGTCATCGCCACCAGCCGGCCTTCCGCCTGGTACTGGCGGATTAAGGCCAGTTTGGCTTCCGGCGTGGCCTCCGACAGGAAGTCATCCACCCCGGCCTCGGCGGCGATAGCCGCAGCGGTCAACGGGTTATCGCCGGTGATCATCACCGTTTTGATGCCCATTTTACGCAGCTCGGCGAAACGCTCTTTAATGCCGCCCTTGACGATATCCTTCAGCGCCACCACGCCCAGCACCCGTGGCCCTTCGGCCACTACCAGCGGCGTACCGCCGGTACGTGCGACGCTAGCCACCAGATCGTCCACCGCCTGCGGGAAGTGGCCCTGATTGGATTCCACGTGACGGCGAATGGCATCCACCGCCCCTTTACGGATCATGCGGTCCTGCACGTTGACGCCGCTCATGCGCGTCTGGGCGGAGAAGGGCACGAAGGTGGCGTTCAGCGCCTGCAGGTCGCGTTCGCGCAGGTTAAAGCGCTGTTTGGCCAGCACCACTATGCTGCGGCCTTCCGGCGTTTCATCGGCCAGCGAAGACAGCTGCGCCGCATCGGCCAGGTCCTGTTCCTTCACGCCAGGCGCAGGCAGAAACTCGGAGGCCTGACGGTTACCCAGCGTGATGGTGCCGGTTTTGTCCAGCAGCAGCACGTCGACGTCGCCGGCGGCTTCCACGGCCCGGCCGCTGGTGGCGATCACGTTAGCGCCCAGCATCCGGCTCATCCCCGCCACGCCGATGGCAGACAGCAGGCCACCGATAGTCGTTGGGATCAGGCAGACCAACAGCGCCACCAACACGGTGATGGTGACTACCGAGCCGCCTTTGGCCGCGTCGACGCTGTACTGCGAGAACGGGAACAGCGTAGCGGTCGCCAGCACGAACACGATGGTCAGCGCCACCAGCAGGATGGTCAGCGCCACCTCGTTCGGGGTTTTACGCCGTTTGGCGCCTTCCACCATGGCGATCATCCGATCGAGGAAGGTCTCGCCCGGGTTGACGCTGCACTGCACCACCAGCCAGTCGGACAGCACGCGGGTGCCGCCGGTCACCGACGAGAAGTCGCCGCCGGACTCGCGGATCACCGGTGCGGATTCGCCGGTAATGGCGCTTTCGTCCACCGACGCGCCGCCTTCCAGCACCTCGCCGTCGCAGGGGATGGTATCACCGGCTTCCACCAGCACCACGTCACCTTTGCGCAGGCTCTCTGCGGACACTTTTTCGGTAGCGCCCTCGCGATGCGGCACGGCCAATTTCTTTGCCCAACTGGTTTTCTTGGTGCCCCTCAGGCTTTCAGCCTGTGCCTTGCTGCGCCCCTCGGCCAGCGCTTCGGCAAAGTTGGCGAACAGTACGGTGAACCACAGCCACAGGGCGATGCTGCCGGTAAAAGCGGCGCTGCCGTCGGTCTGCTTCGCCAGGATCGCCAGCCAGATTATGGTGGTCAGAATACTGCCGATATACACCACGAACATGACCGGGTTACGCCATTGGGTGCGCGGATCCAGTTTTTTCACCGCATCGATCAGCGCGGTACGGACCAATGCCGGTTCAAACAGTGCGCGTTGTTTGCGAGTCATCTCTCATTCTCTCTCTATGACGTCCGTTATTTTGCCAACCAAAGCTGTAAATGCTCGGCCACCGGTCCCAGCGCCAACGCCGGTACGAAGGTTAATGCGCCCACCAGCAGCACGGTGCCGATCAGCAAGCCGATAAACAGCGGCCCGTAGGTGGGCAGGGTGCCGTTGCCCGCAGGCTGACGTTTTTTCGCGCACAGCGAACCGGCAATGGCCAGCACCGGCAGGATGACCCCGAAGCGGCCGACGAACATGGCAAAAGCCAGCAGCAGGTTGTAGAACGGCGTGTTGACGCTCAGGCCGGCAAAGGCGCTGCCGTTGTTGTTGGCGGCGGAGGACAGGGCATACAGCACTTCGCTGAAGCCATGCGCGCCTGGGTTAAGGATGCCGGCGCGGCCTGCGTCGGTGGCGATGGCCAGCGCCGTACCCAGCAACACCAGTGTCGGCGTGACCAGGATCGCCAGGGCGGTCATTTTCATGTCATAGACGTCGATCTTTTTACCCAGGTACTCCGGCGTGCGGCCGATCATCAGCCCGGCGATAAACACCGTCAGCAGCACGAACAGCAGCATGCCGTACAGGCCGGAACCTACGCCGCCGAACACCACTTCGCCAATCTGCATCAGCCACATCGGCACCATGCCGCCCAACGCGGTGAAGGAGTCGTGCATCGCGTTGACCGCGCCGCAGGAGGCGGCGGTAGTCACCACCGAGAACAGGCTGGTGGCGAGAATGCCAAAGCGCGATTCCTTGCCTTCCATATTGATGTTGCTGGCGCTGCCCAGTTCGCCCAGATGCGGGTTGCCCGCCAGTTCGGCGAACATCACCACGACCACCGCCACCACGAAGATCAGCGCCATCGCCCAGATTAACGCGTGGCCCTGGCGGTTCTCACCGGCAACCTGACCGAAGGCGAAGCACAGCGCGCACGGGATCAGGAAGATCGCCAGCATCTGCACAAAGTTGGTCAGTACGGTCGGGTTCTCGAACGGATGAGCCGAGTTGGCGCCAAAGAAGCCGCCGCCGTTGGTGCCGAGCATCTTGATCGCCTCCTGCGAGGCCACCGGCCCCATCGGCAGCGTCTGCTGCGCGCCTTCTAGCGTAGTGGTATGCAAATAAGGCAGGAAGTTTTGCAGCGTGCCCTGGCTGACGAAGAACAGCGCGATCAGCAGAGAAATCGGCAGCAATACGTACAGCGTCACGCGGAAAATATCGAGCCAGGCGTTACCTATGGTGGCGCTGGAACGGCGAGTGAAGGCACGGATCAGCGCAAAGGCCACTGCGATGCCGGTGGCGGCGGACAAGAAGTTTTGCACTGCCAGCCCGGCCATCTGGCTGAGGTAACTGAGGGCGCTTTCGCCGCTGTAAGCCTGCCAGTTGGTATTGGTGACAAAGCTGACGGCGGTATTGAACGCCAGATCCCACGACAGCCCAGGGAAACCCTGCGGGTTAAGCGGCAACGAGCCTTGAGTCATCAGCAACACGAACAGCAGCGCCAGGCCAAGCAGGTTGAACCACAAAATCGCCAACGCGTATTGCCACCAGTTCATCTCGGCGGTGTCATTGCCGCAGCAGCGCCAGACGGTGGCTTCCACATGGCGCAGGGTAGGCAGCGGCTCGCCTTCGATCAGGCGTGCCAAAAAGCTGCCCAAAGGCCGGGCCAGCAGCAGAAGCACCAGCAGGAAGCTGGCAATCAGTAAAAAGGCTGAAGCCGCCATCAGAAGTCCTCCGCGTTGAACAGGGCATAAACCAGATAGCCCAATAGCAGCAGAACCAACAGCGCACCACCAATAACGCTGATACTCACAGGACACCTCCAGAGGTGTAGTTTTTGATACTGCGAGTGTAGGGAGGGCGATCAAAAGAAGATGAAAAAATAGCGCGAGCCGGTGTAAAAAATGTATAAAAATGGCTGAAATTACAGCAAAAAATGGCTTTTTAACGGCGGTTTTATGAGCGAGTGGCGCGTTTCAGCCCGTGTTCTGCCCTGCCTGGGGAAGCGGCAGGCGTAAACCGACCGTAAATAACCACAATATAACCAATGGTTAGTTTGTTATTAACCTTGCTGTAACAAAATTACGGAATGGCGCATTTATTTGCGATTTTTTGTGCAATTTAGTGGTCGGATGAGTAGTAAACTTTCATCGGTTGCGCTAAAATTTTGTTCAGTTACCAAATTGTCGCATTTACATTGTCTACGCCAGCGCTGTTTCCAGAAAATCAACGGCCGGGCGTTTTTGAGGAGGTTCGCATGTCTATTTATCACGCTTATTCATTGCATCGGATTCTCCTGCGCCGCAGCGCAGTGATCCTGGCAGGAATTTTGGCTTTACCGGTTATGCTGTTCCGCAGCGACCGGGCACGTTTTTACAGCTATCTGCACCGCGTCTGGTCTAAAACCAGCGATAAGCCGGTCTGGCTACAACAGGCAGAACTGGCGTCCTGCGATTTCTACTGATCGCCGCCAGCGTCCCCTGAAACCCTCGCCTCGCGGCGTAATGCCAGTCAGTTAGCGTTTTTCTGCAGGTATTAGTGACGTTTTCGGTCGATAAAGGTGAGATGCAACATGAGGCCCACGCGCCTCGACCGAGCAAGGGACCCAGGGCGGGGTCCCTTGCAACCCACGCCTTTGCCCTATCAGACGGTTGGCTGCGCCAACTCCCCTCCCTCCGTCACGTCGCATCACGGCCGGCTACGACAGGCGTCCCTGCCTGTCTCGCCTGAAACCGCCGTCCATGGCGGTTTCGCCTATGCGCCGTTCCTGCGTTCGGCGTCTTCAAGGGCGGCCAACTTCCTGCTCATCTCACTATTTTCACTGTCTTTCATCACGCAATATCAAATTAAGGGCATAGGTTGCCCGGTGGCAGCCGATTCGTGTGTTGACCTTAGTGCGCATCAGTCAGGCTTAACTGACCGGCATTGCACCTCGCCACAGGGGGTTTTTATGGGCGCAGCCCGGTCATGCCCAGCTAACTGTCGTTTCCCCGCGTGAATTCCTCTACACTTTTAGCATCGTTCAGGACTGTGGGAACAAATCATGAGTGACAAAATTCCGGTCGGGATCAGCGCCTGCCTGTTGGGCGACGCGGTGCGTTTCGACGGCGGCCATAAACGCCTGGCCTTTGCGGTGGAGCAACTGGCACCTTATGTGCGTTTTGAATCGGTGTGCCCGGAAATGGCTATCGGCTTGCCGACTCCACGCCCGGCCCTGCGATTGAGCAAACGGCCGCATCCATCGCCGGCAATGCGTTTCAGCAACGACGACAGCGTCGACGTGACCGACAAAATGCAGCAGTTCTCCGAGCTACGCGTCGCGGAGCTGGGGCATCTGTGCGGCTATATCGTCTGCGCCAAATCCCCGAGCTGCGGTATGGAGCGGGTGCGGGTTTACAGCGAAAACGGAAAGGAGTCGCGCAAAAGCGGCGTCGGGTTATTCACCGCCGAACTGATGCGCCAGATGCCGTGGCTGCCGGTAGAAGAAGACGGGCGGCTGAACGATGCCACCCTGCGGGAAAACTTTATCGAGCGGGTTTATGCGTTGTATGAACTGAATATGCTGTGGCGCAAGGGGCTGACCCGTGGCGGGCTGATCGCTTTCCACAGCCGCTATAAGCTTTCGCTGCTGGCGCATTCGCAGCCGGAATACCGCGAACTGGGCCGTTTTGTCGCCGGTATCGAAAAGTGGGAGTCGCTGGAGGCGTTCGCCATTGAATACCGCAGCCGCCTGATGAGGCTGTTGGCGCACAAGGCTACGCGCCGCAATCACACCAATGTGCTGATGCACGTGCAGGGGTATTTCCGCCGCCAGCTCAGTTCTGCTCAGCGGCAGGAGTTGGCGCAGCTGATCGACCGCTATCGCCAGGGAATGCAGCCGCTGTTGGCACCGATCGCCCTGCTCAAACATTACATGGCCGAATACCCGGATCGCTATCTGGCCGAACAACGTTATTTCGAACCCTATCCCGAAGCCTTGCGCCTGCGTTACGGCCACTAACCGACGAGGAGTTTTATGGCCACGCATCTGGTCTGGTTACGTAACGATCTGCGTATAACCGATAACAAAGCGCTGCACGCCGCCTGTTTCGATCCCGCCGCCCGCGTGCTGGCGGTGTTTATCGCAACCCCTGGGCAGTGGCGGCAGCATGAGATGGCGCCGTGTCAGGCGGCGTTTATTCATGCCAACCTGCTGCAGGTTCAGCAGGCGCTGGCGGATCGCGGTATTCCGCTGGTCTGCCATCAGTGCGATGATTTTGCCGCTGCGGTTGACTGGCTGGTGGCATATTGCGCGCAAGAGCGGGTGGATACGCTGTTTTATAACCGCCAGTACGAGCTCAATGAGCTAAAGCGTGACCGGCAGGCAGAGCGGCGTTTATCCGGGCAGGTGATTTGCCAGAGCTTCGATGACAGCCTGCTGTTGCCGCCGGGCAGCGTACAAACCGGTGGCGGTGAGATGTACAAGATTTATACGCCGTTTCGCAAGGCTTTCATCCAGCGGCTGACCGAATCCGACGTTCGTTCTCTGCCGGCACCCAAATCCCGTGAGGGCGGCGTGCTGCCGGTGTCAGTTGCGCCGGCGGCGTTCGATTACCCGCAGGCCGAGGTGGGCGCAGATTTTCCCGCCGGGGAAGAGGCGGCGCTGCAACGGCTGCGCGCTTTCTGCCGTGAGCAGGTGCAAGATTACCTGCCACAACGTGATTTTCCCGCTATTGCCGGTACCAGCAGCCTGTCGCCGTATCTGGCGATTGGCGTACTGTCGCCGCGCCAGTGCTTTAACCGCCTGCGCGCCGAATGCCCGCAGGTGCTGGAAAACAGCGACAGCGGCGCTTTTGGCTGGCTGAACGAATTGATCTGGCGCGAATTTTATCGGCATCTGATGGTGGCCTATCCTGCATTATGCAGGCACCGTCCCTTTATCGAGTGGACGGATAAGGTACGCTGGCGGGATAACGACATGCTGTTGCTGGCCTGGCAGCAAGGCGCGACCGGTTATCCGATCGTCGATGCCGCCATGCGTCAATTGAATAAAACCGGCTGGATGCACAACAGGTTACGCATGATCAGCGCCAGCTTTTTGGTGAAGGACCTGCTGATCGACTGGCGCGCCGGCGAACGCTATTTCATGTCGCAGCTGTTGGACGGCGATCTGGCGGCGAACAACGGTGGCTGGCAGTGGGCGGCCTCAACCGGCACCGACGCCGCACCGTATTTCCGCATCTTTAACCCGACCACCCAGGGCGAACGTTTTGATCCGCAAGGCACTTTTATCCGTAAATGGTTGCCCGAGCTGGCGGATGTACCGGACAATGCTCTCCATCAACCCCATCGCTGGGCGGAAAAACAGCAACGCACGCTGGATTACCCGCTGCCGATTGTCGATCACAAGCAGGCCCGGCTGGAGACGCTGGCGGCCTTTGAAGCGGCCAGGCGGGGGGAATATTAAGGCGACAGCAAGGAGCGAAAGAATGATGAACAAGGTGCTGGCCCTGTGCCTGAGCGGCTATTCAGCCCTGGCGCTGGCCGGCTTTGACGTGGTAGCGCTTGGCGTTGACGGCGGCGTCAGCGACGGCAATCTGACATCCTATCTGATCCGCAGCGACAACCAGCCGCAATATCTGGCGCTCGATGCCGGCTCACTGTTGCCGGGCATTGCCAAAGGGTTGGAAAAAGGCAGTTTCCCGCAGGTGACCCCCGAACTTGCGGCGCCCTATACGCCGCAAGGCTATGTGTTTCGGCAACTGATCGGCGGTTACTTTATCAGTCACGGCCATCTGGACCACGTGGCTGGGCTGATTATCGCCTCGCCCGAGGACAGCAAGAAAAATATTTATGCCCAGGCCGATACCATCCTGACCTTGCGCAATCATTACTTTAACTGGAAGGCCTGGCCAAACTTCACCGACGCCGGTAACGGGTCGCGGCTGGGCACCTATCGGTTGCAAACGGTGCGGCCGCAGCAGCGCTTTACCCTTGGCGTCACCGGCCTGAGCGGCGTGATGTATCCGCTTAGCCACGATCGCTATCCTTCTTCGATGCTGCTGGTGTCCGATCGCAGCGGATCCTTCGCTTATTTCGGCGACACCGGGCCGGATGCGCTCGAGCAGTCGCGCAATCTGGATACCGCCTGGCGCGCGCTGGGGCCGTTAATTGAACAGAAAAAGCTGAAGGGGATGATTATTGAAACCTCTTACCCCAATGGCGTTGAAGATAAAAACCTGTACGGCCACCTGACGCCGGCGTGGCTGTTGAAAGAGCTGAAAAATCTGACTCAGTACAGCGGCGGCGAAGGCTCGCTGAAAGATTTTCCGGTAGTGATCGGCCACATCAAACCCAGCCTGAAGCAGGGCGAAGAGGTGCGCGCTACCATTAAACGGCAGTTGGATCAGGGCAACGATCTGGGCGTGAAGTTTATCCTGATGCAACAGGGTGACCGGCAGACATTTTGAATTGAAGAGAGAAGACTATGCGTAACCTCGATCTGGAAAATCTGATCAACAGCAAACTGAACACCGCCGCGTTTCAGGACTATGCGCCGAATGGCCTGCAGGTAGAAGGGCGGCCGCACGTGAAGCGCATCGTCACCGGCGTGACGGCCTGTCAGGCGCTGCTGGATGCGGCGGTGGAGCAGCAGGCGGACGCTATCCTGGTGCATCACGGGTATTTCTGGAAAAACGAAGCGCCGGCGGTGCGCGGCATGAAACGCAATCGGCTGAAAACCTTGCTGACCAATGATATCAACCTGTACGGCTATCATCTGCCGCTGGATGCCCACCCGGTGCTGGGCAACAACGCGCAACTGGCGCATCTGCTTGGCATTCGCGTGATTGGCGAAGTGGAGCCGCTGGTGCCGCACGGCGAGTTTGAACAACCCTTGACCGGCGTTGAGCTGCAGCAACGCATTGAGAGCCGCCTGGGCCGTGCAGTGCTGCACTGTGGCGATAACGCGCCGGCGCACATTCGCAGCGTGGCCTGGTGTACCGGCGGCGGCCAGGGTTTCATCGATAGCGCGGCGAGTTTCGGCGTGGATGCCTTTATCAGCGGCGAAGTGTCGGAACAAACCATTCACACCGCACGGGAAATGGGCGTTCACTTCTTCGCTGCCGGTCACCACGCCACCGAGCGTGGCGGCGTGAAGGCGCTGGGTGAATGGCTGGCGCAGCATCATGGCTTTGAAGTGACCTTTATCGATATCCCGAACCCCGCCTGATTTCTCCCTGGGATTCAGCCCGATTCACACGTCGGCTGAATCCTTCTGCGTTGCTAACTCCTTATTTTCACAATGATTGCGTTTTATTGACAGCCGGAGCCGTGTCGCGCATAACTGTGTTATTGCAAATAATAAAAATGCCTATGTATTTCCAGTTGCGGCCAGGCGACCTGTTCGTTGATACCCAACTATTGTCGGGGCGTTGCATGTTGCGCCCAGGTAAGTTGGGCGGAACGCAGCGGCTTGAAAGACGGCGGTTAACGGTTAAAGGAGAAGAAGGGTGCAACAAGCGCGATATTACCTGTTGGGTGAACGAGCGGTAGTGCTTGAGCTGTCGCCACCGGTGACGCTGCCGAGCCAGCAGCGGATCTGGGCGCTGGCTGAAAAACTGAATCATCATCCCGATGTGCTGGAAGTGGTGCCGGGAATGAACAATCTGACGCTGTTGCTGAATACGCCGCAGGCGGACGCCGAAGCGATGCTGGCGCTGTTGCAGCAGGGCTGGGACAGCGAGGAAAGCCTGGTGCCGGAATTGCGCGAGGTAGATATTCCGGTGATCTACGGCGGCGAATATGGGCCGGATCTGGACGAGGTCGCGCGCCATACCGGCATGACGCCGCAGCAGGTGGTGGAATGCCACTCTTCTGCGGCCTATGTGGTTTATTTCCTTGGCTTCCAGCCGGGCTTTTCTTATATGGGCGGCATGCCGGAAAAATTGGCGACGCCGCGCCGCGCCGAACCGCGCCAGGCGGTGGCCGCAGGTTCCGTCGGCATCGGCGGCAGCCAGACCGGCATTTATCCGCTGGTCACGCCGGGGGGGTGGCAGTTGATTGGCCGCACGCCGCTGTCGTTATTCAATCCTTATGACATGCCGCCGACACTGCTGCGTCCTGGCGATAACGTGCGCTTTGTGCCGCAGAAGGAGGGCGTATGTTGAAGATCCTGCGTGCGGGCATTTACACCACGGTACAGGATGCGGGCCGTCAAGGTTTCCGCCGCCTTGGCGTTAGTCAGGGAGGTGCGCTGGACCTGCCGGCGCTGAAAATTGCTAACCTGCTGGTGGGTAATTCAGCGGATGCCGCCGGGTTGGAAATCACCTTGGGTCAATTCAGCGTCGAATTCACCCAGGCGGGGTGGATCGCGCTGACCGGGGCCGGTTGCGATGCAAAACTGGACGAAAAACCGCTGTGGACCGGCTGGCGTTACCCGGTTAAAGCGGGCCAGCAACTGCTCATGAGTATGCCTAAACGCGGTATGCGCAGCTATCTGGCGCTCTCAGGGGGGATCGCCGTGCCCGAAATGCTCGGCTCGCGCAGCACGGATATCAAAGCTGCCTTTGGCGGGCTGGAAGGGCGCAACCTGAAAGACGGCGACAGCTTGCCGTTGGGCAAGCCGGCTTCCCTGCCGCAAAACAGCTGTGGCGTAAAGCAACTGCTGTTCAATAACCGCATCCGCGCCTTGCCGGGACCGGAATATGCCGAGTTCAGCCCCGAGGCGCAGGAGGCTTTCTGGCGTACCGCCTGGCAGCTCAGCCCGCAGAGCAACCGCATGGGATATCGTCTGCACGGTGGCACTGTGCTGGGCCGCACCACCGACCGCGAAATGCTGTCGCACGGCCTGTTGCCGGGCGTGGTGCAGGTGCCGCATAACGGCCAGCCGATCGTGCTGATGGCCGATGCGCAAACTACCGGCGGTTATCCGCGCATTGCCTGTGTGATCGAAGCCGATCTCTACCATTTGGCGCAGATCCGTCTGGGCGAGGCTATCCACTTTGTTCCCTGCACGCTGGCGGAGGCGCAACGCGCCAAGGCTGAGCAGGATCGCTTTATCCAACAAATTGCCTGGGGGTTAGATGCTCATTGATCTGAACGCCGATCTCGGCGAAGGCTGCGCCAACGACGAGGCGCTGCTGCAACTGGTCAGTTCGGCCAATATTGCCTGCGGTTTTCACGCCGGTGATGCGCAAACCCTGCGTCAGTCGATCCGTTGGGCGCTGCAATATGGCGTGGCGATTGGCGCGCACCCTAGTTTCCCCGATCGCGAGAACTTTGGCCGTACCCGCATGCAACTGCCGCCGGAAACGGTGTATGCGCAGATGGTGTATCAACTGGGGGCGGTGGCGGCGATGGCCCGTGCCGAAGGCGGGGTGATGGTGCATGTGAAGCCGCACGGCATGTTGTACAACCAGGCTGCGGTAGAACCGGCTTTGGCGGAGGCCATCGCCCGGGCGGTGAAGGCGGTCGATCCTGCCATGCGGCTGGTGGGGTTGGCGGGCAGCGAGCTTATCCGCGCCGGCGAAAAACTGGGCTTGGCGACGCGGCAGGAAGTGTTCGCCGATCGCGGCTATCAGGCTGACGGCACGCTGGTGCCGCGCGGGCAGCCGGGCGCACTGATCGAGGACGACGAACAGGCGCTGGCGCAAACGCTGGAAATGGTGCGACATCATCGGGTGCGCACGCAGGACGGCACCTGGGCGGCGGTGCAGGCGGAAACCGTCTGTCTGCACGGCGACGGTGAACATGCGTTAAGTTTCGCCCGCACGCTGCGCGAACGTTTCGCCGTAGAGGGCATTAGCGTCAGCGCAGAATAAAAATAATTAAATATACACAACACACAACACAATAATACCCAATGGATTTCGAGTCACAGCTAGGCAGCAAGGGCGTAAATCTCCAGGAGCTTACTTAAGTAAGTGACTGGCGTTTGCGCATGCAGCTAACAACGCTGTGGCTTGAAAGCCGAGGGGAAAAGGAAGGCGCTATGGAACAGGTTGTTAACTTATGGCCATTGATTGGCATTGTCGCCATCGTGGTTGGTTTTGTTTTGCGTTTCAATCCGGTGCTGGTGGTGATTGCCGCCGGCATCATCACCGGGCTGGCGGCGCTGATGCCGCTGGACGTCATTCTGGAAAAGCTGGGCGAAGGCTTCCTCAATACCCGGAATCTGCCGCTGATCCTGCTGCTACCGCTGGCGGTAATAGGTCTGCTGGAACGCCACGGGCTGAAAGAGCGCGCGCAGGCGTGGATCGCCAAGATCAAGAGCGCCACCGCCGGGCGGTTGCTGATCGTCTACCTGTTTGTGCGTGAAATCACCGCCGCCATGGGGCTGACCAGCCTGGGGGGACACCCGCAAATGGTGCGGCCGCTGCTGGCGCCGATGGCGGAAGGGGCAACCGAAAACCGCTACGGCGAGTTGCCGGAACGCACGCGGCATCGCCTGCGTGCCATGTCCGCCGCCACCGATAACGTCGGGCTGTTCTTTGGCGAGGATATCTTCGTGGCCTTTGGGGCGATCATCTTCATGCATAACTTTATGCTGGAGTCTGGCGGTATCCAGACCGAGCCGTTGCATATCGCTTTATGGGGCATTCCGACCGCCATTTTCGCTTTCCTGATCCATGCCTTCCGGCTTTATCGGATGGACAAACAGCTCAGCGCCGAGCTGGCGCAGCTCAATCAGGCGGCGTTGCGGGCCAAAGGAGATACCCAATGAATTTCCAACAACAATATCTCTATTGGCTGGCCGGTGCGGTGCTGTTGATCGTCGCGGTGATGTCGTTCCGCGATCGCGCCAACCCGCGTCGCATCACCACCGGGCTGTTCTGGGCGCTGTACGGCCTGGTCTTTTTGGTCGGCGACTGGACCTACAGCCTGCTGGGTGACGTGTTGGGCGAGGGCGGCAATGAGAAACGCGTGCTGCATATCATCGTCGGCATTGTGGTCATAGTGATGGCATTGATCGCCGGTTTTGGCGGCATGCGGCTTGGCAGTTACCATCAGCGCACTCCGCAGCAACGTGAGGAAAGTGCCAGGCGCTTGGGCAATCGACTGTTTATTCCTGCATTGGCGATCCCGGTGGTGACGGTGGCCGGCGTGTTGCTGTTCAACAATATTCCGGCTTTGCAGAAGGCGGTGTTCGGCAGCGGCAATCACGCCACGTTGATTACGCTGTTCTCGATGGCGCTGGGTGTGGTGCTGGGTGGCATTATTGCGGTGCGCATGACTCGCGAAACCCTGTCACAGCCGATACAGGAAGCGCGTCGTCTGTTGGATTCGGTCGGCTGGGCGTTTATTTTGCCGCAGATCCTGGCCACGCTGGGTTTGCTGTTCACTGCCGCCGGCGTCGGCACCGCGATTTCCCATTTGACCCAGGAATACCTGGCGGTCGACAACCGCTTTATCGCCGTGGCGGTTTACGCCATCGGCATGGCGCTGCTGACCATGGTGATGGGCAACGCCTTCGCTGCCTTCCCGATCGTCACTGCCGGCATCGGCATCCCGATCCTGGTGCTGCAACACGGTGGTAATCCGGCCGTCATGGCGGCAATCGGCATGTTTTCCGGTTATTGCGGCACGCTGATGACGCCAATGGCTGCTAACTTTAATATTGTGCCGGCGGCGTTGCTGGAATTGCCGGACAAGAATGCGGTGATCAAGGCACAGGTGCCGACCGGGGCGCTGTTGCTATTGGTGAACGTGTTCCTGCTTTATTTCCTGATGTTCCTGTAGGAGTAAGGATGCAAAAAGTATTGATTACCGGCTTTGAGCCTTTTGGCGGCGAGCGCCTCAATCCTTCCTGGGAAGTGGTAAAGCAGCTCAACGATATGGAACTGGTCGGCACGCGCATCGTGGCGCGCCAGCTGCCATGCGTGTTCGGCGCGGCATTGGAAGCGCTGAACGCGGCGATCGACGAGGTGCAGCCGGTCATGGTGCTGGCTATCGGCCAGGCCGGTGGGCGTACCGATATCACAATTGAACGGGTGGCGATCAACGTCGATGATGCGCGCATCCCCGATAATCAGGGGCAGCAGCCGGTCGATGAGCCGATCGTCGCCGGCGGCCCGGCGGCCTATTTCAGCACCTTGCCGATCAAGGCGATGGTCAGCTCGATGCGTGAGGCCGGCATTCCGGCTTCCGTTTCGCAAACTGCAGGCACCTATGTCTGCAACCACGTGATGTACGGACTGTTGCATCGCCTGAGCGGGCAGGGGGAGATCAAGGGGGGATTTATTCATATCCCTTATCTGCCGGAACAGGCCGCTGCGCACCCCGGTGCGCCCAGCATGGCGTCTCAGACGGTGCTGTTTGCGCTGGAGCTGGCCGTTTCCATCGCGTTGCAGGTGGAGCACGATCTGAAAGTGGTGGGTGGTGCCACGCATTAACAGGTGTTTTTCACCGGGGCGCCCGCTGCGGTACCCCGGTTAATTCAGGAGTTGCCACATGCCGGAAGGACCGGAAATTCGCCGGGCGGCGGATGCGCTGGCTACGGCGGTGATCGATCAGCCGCTGACCGACGTCGATTTCGCTTTTCCCCAGCTTAAACATTACCGCGACCGGTTAATCGGTGAGCGCATTATTGCTATCGAGCCACGCGGCAAGGCGCTGTTGACCCACTTTTCCAACGGGCTGACGATGTACAGCCACAATCAGCTGTATGGCGTATGGAAGGTGGCGGCGGCGGGGGAGACGCCGGACACCAAACGCGATTTGCGGGTGCGGCTGGAAACGGCGGAGCGGGCGATTTTATTGTACAGCGCCTCGGAGATCACCCTGGGGCCGCGCGAAGAGATTGAGCAACACCCATTCTTGCAACGTATTGGGCCCGATGTGCTGGATATGTCGCTGACGGTGACAACGGTGGAACAACGGCTGTTGTCGCCGGCGTTTCGCCGCCGACAATTGGGAGGAATGTTGCTCGATCAGGCGTTTCTTGCCGGTTTGGGCAATTACCTGCGCGCTGAAATTCTCTGGCAGGCGGAACTGGCGCCGCAGCACCGGCCGCAAGAGCTGGCGCCGGAAGTGTTACAGCGGCTGGCGGAGGCTCTGTTGGCGGTGCCGCGCCTCTCTTACCGGACACGTGGGCTGGCGGATGAGAATCGTCATCACGGCGCGCTGTTCAGCTTCAACGTGTTCCATCGCAGCGGCGAGCCTTGCGGGCGCTGCGGCGTGATGATTGTCAAAACCCAGCTGTCGTCGCGGCCGTTTTATTGGTGCCCCGGTTGCCAAAAATAGCAAAAAAAACGCCGCCCAATTGGGCGGCGCTGTGCTGCTTTATGTAGGGTAAAGCGGCGTTATTTGTTTTTCAGCTGGGATTTGAAATCACGTTCGGCATAGCCGGTATACAGCTGACGCGGACGAGCAATTTTGATGCCTTCGTCATGCATTTCGTTCCAGTGCGCAATCCAGCCGATGGTACGGGCGATGGCAAAGATAACGGTGAACATGGAAGAAGGGATACCCATCGCTTTCAGGATGATGCCTGAGTAGAAGTCGACGTTCGGGTACAGTTTCTTCTCGATGAAGTACGGGTCGTTCAGCGCGATGTGTTCCAGCTCCATCGCCACTTCCAACAGGTTGTCGTCCTTCTTGTTCAGCTCTTTCAGCACTTCGTGACAGGTTTCACGCATCACGGTGGCGCGCGGATCGTAGTTCTTGTACACGCGGTGGCCAAAGCCCATCAGACGGAACGAATCGTTTTTGTCTTTCGCGCGCTTGATGAACTCTGGGATGTGCTCAACGGTTTTGATCTCTTCGAGCATCTTCAGCGCGGCTTCGTTGGCGCCGCCGTGCGCCGGCCCCCACAGAGAGGCGATACCGGCCGCGATACAGGCAAACGGGTTAGCGCCTGAAGAACCTGCGGTACGTACGGTAGACGTGGAGGCGTTTTGCTCGTGGTCGGCGTGCAGGATCAGGATGCGATCCATTGCGCGTTCCAGCACCGGGTTCACCACGTATTCTTCACATGGGGTAGCGAACATCATGTGCAGGAAGTTGCCGGCGTAGGACAGATCGTTACGTGGGTAAACGAACGGCTGGCCCAGGGAATATTTGTAACACATCGCCGCCACGGTAGGCATTTTGGACAGCAGACGGAATGCGGTGATCTCGCGGTGACGCTCGTTGTTCACATCCAGCGCGTCGTGGTAGAACGCCGCCAGCGCACCGGTTACGCCGCACAGCACCGCCATAGGGTGCGAGTCGCGACGGAAGCCACGGAACAGATGGGTGATCTGGTCGTGGATCATGGTGTGGCGGGTCACGGTAGTTTTGAAGGTCTCGAACTCTTCTGCGGTCGGGGTCTCGCCGTACAACAGGATGTAGCACACTTCCAGGTAGGAAGACTCTTTCGCCAGTTGTTCGATCGGGAAGCCACGGTGCAGCAGCACGCCTTTGTCACCGTCGATAAAGGTGATTTTGGATTCGCAGGAAGCGGTAGAAGTAAAGCCGGGATCAAATGTGAAATAACCTTTGGAGCCCAGAGCGCGGACGTCGAGGACATCGGGGCCCAGCGTCGGGGATAATACGCCCAGTTCGATCGGAGCTTCGCCATCGTTAATGGTTAGCGTCGCTTTCTTATCAGTCATTTACTGTCTCCTTAGCGCCTTATTTTAAAAACCTCTAACAACTGAAATACCTTAATTCTCCGCAGGTTGCCCGCAAAAAATGGAGCGGGCGCTAACTCTGTGAGCGACTGCGCAATTGCGCGGGTAGGGTACAGAGTGCTAACCAGGCGAACGAGGCGGGTGACCAGTTGTTAACGATTCATCGGAATTCGTTATATTCTGTTAATCGTACCTACGACGTGTTCGGGGGTTTTATGAACCTATCCCAATATGCTGTTTTATTTGCCTTATTTGCTTTTACCTGCGGTGGTTTGTTGCAAACATGACCGGCAAAAACGGTTATTGGGATAGGTTCTGCCAAATACACTGTTGCATATCTTGAACACTGGGGGAAGTGTATCTGCTGACCTATAGCGCATCATAGGACCGTTTGTGCCCCTATATGTAATGGAAATGTTGATCTCTTGTCAAATCAGATAATTAATTTTGTGCTAATTGTGAAATCCGTGATCTCAATCACTGTTCGGGGGAAATGTTACCAAACAGATTGTATGGGAATTGTAATCAGAATGTGATCCTCCTATACTGCCGCCAGGTCTCCGGATTACCCTGAAGTAGGAGCACCCAGCGTTATAAATGCGCGCCGTTTAAGCACAGAGGATGTTGATGTTTGAGCGCGTGACGTGTAAGGGTTTTGGCTCTTAACGCTGTCTGATCCCCACCCAGGCCCGGAGGAAGGAAAATAATAAGAGCTGTGTGGGCAAAAACGTGAAAAAACAAAGACCTGTCAACCTGGATCTGCAAACGATTCAGTTTCCCGTAACTGCGATAGCGTCCATTTTACACCGAGTCTCTGGCGTAATTACCTTCGTTGCCGTAGGTATCCTCCTCTGGCTGCTGGGCCTGTCTCTCTCTTCCCAAGAGGGTTTCATGCAGGCTGCTGCCATCATGAATAGCTTCATCGTTAAATTCATATTTTGGGGCATCCTCACGGCGTTGGCCTATCACATTTGCGGTGGCATCCGTCACTTGTTAATGGATTTTGGCTATATCGAAGAGAGTTTAGCCGTAGGTCAACGTTCTGCCCAAGTGGCGATCGGTCTGACCGTCGTGCTGTCAGTTCTGGCTGGAGTCCTCGTATGGTAAACAATGTTTCTGCATTAGGGCGCAATGGCGTACACGATTGGTTGTTATTGCGTGCTTCCGCTATCGTCATCACCCTGTACGTGCTGTATATCCTGGGCTTCTTCGTCACGGCTCCGGATCTCACCTATGAAATCTGGCGCGGTTTCTTCGCCACCTCTATTACGAAAGTGTTCACGCTGCTGACGCTGCTGTCGATTCTGGTTCACGCCTGGGTCGGTTTGTGGCAGGTGCTGACGGATTACGTCAAACCGCTGGCAGTGCGTCTGGTATTGCAACTGGCGATCGTTGTCGTGTTGCTGGTCTATTTACTGTACGGAACAATCGTAGTGTGGGGTGTGTAAATGAAGCTGCCGGTCAGAGAGTTTGATGCAGTAGTTATCGGTGCTGGCGGTGCAGGTATGCGCGCTGCACTGCAGATTTCTCAAGCGGGCTCAACTTGTGCCCTGCTATCCAAAGTATTCCCGACCCGTTCCCATACCGTGTCTGCGCAGGGCGGCATTACCGTAGCCCTGGGCAATAACCACGATGATAACTGGGAATGGCATATGTATGACACGGTGAAAGGTTCCGATTATATCGGTGACCAGGACGCCATTGAATATATGTGTAAAACCGGCCCGGAAGCGGTTCTGGAACTGGAGCATATGGGGTTGCCGTTCTCCCGTACGGACGAAGGCCGCATTTATCAGCGCCCGTTCGGCGGCCAGTCACTGAACTTTGGTGGCGAGCAGGCGGCACGCACCGCGGCGGCGGCTGACCGTACCGGTCACGCCCTGTTGCACACCCTGTATCAACAGAACCTGAAAAACCACACCACTATTTTCTCCGAGTGGTATGCGCTGGATCTGGTGAAAAACCAGGATGGCGCGGTAGTGGGTACCACGGCTATCTGCATTGAAACCGGTGAAGTGGTTTACTTCAAAGCCAAAGCCACCGTGCTGGCGACCGGCGGTGCAGGCCGTATTTACCAGTCCACCACCAACGCGCATATCAATACCGGCGACGGTGTCGGCATGGCGCTGCGCGCCGGCGTGCCGGTGCAGGACATGGAAATGTGGCAGTTCCACCCGACCGGCATTGCCGGCGCCGGGGTTCTGGTGACGGAAGGTTGTCGTGGCGAAGGCGGTTACCTGCTGAACAAACACGGCGAGCGTTTCATGGAGCGCTATGCGCCGAACGCCAAAGACCTGGCAGGCCGTGATGTGGTTGCCCGTTCGATCATGATTGAAATCCGCGAAGGCCGCGGCTGTGACGGTCCGTGGGGGCCACACGTCAAGCTGAAGCTGGATCACCTGGGTAAAGAGGTGCTGGAATCCCGCCTGCCGGGCATTCTGGAACTGTCGCGCACTTTCGCGCACGTCGATCCGGTCAAAGAGCCGATCCCGGTTATCCCGACCTGTCACTACATGATGGGCGGCATTCCGACCAAGGTGACCGGCCAGGCACTGACCGTGAACGAGAAAGGCGAAGACGTGGTGATCCCGGGTCTGTTTGCCGTGGGCGAAATCGCCTGCGTATCGGTACACGGCGCCAACCGCCTGGGCGGCAACTCACTGCTGGATCTGGTAGTGTTCGGGCGTGCTGCCGGCATGCATTTGCAGGAGTCACTCGCGGAGCAGGGCGAAAGCCGTGACGCCAGTGAGTCGGATGTGGAAGCGTCGCTTGATCGTCTGAACCGTTGGAACAATACCCGTTCCGGCGAAGATCCGGTTGAAATTCGCAAGGCGCTGCAAGCCTGTATGCAGCACAACTTCTCGGTATTCCGTGAAGGTGATGCCATGGCGAAAGGGCTGGCAGAGTTGAAAGAGATCCGTGAACGTCTGAAGAACGCACGCCTGGACGATACCTCCAGCGAATTCAACACCCAGCGCATCGAATGCCTGGAGTTGGATAACCTGATGGAGACTGCGTTTTCCACCGCCGTGTCGGCCAACTTCCGTACCGAGAGCCGTGGGGCGCATAGCCGCTTCGACTTCCCGGATCGCGATGACGCCAACTGGTTGTGCCATTCGCTGTATCAGCCGCAATCGGAAAGCATGACGCGTCGTGAAGTGAACATGCAACCGAAGCTGCGCCCGGCATTCCCACCGAAAGTGCGTTCCTACTGATCGCGGAGATCGATTGATGAAACTCGAATTCTCAATATATCGCTATAACCCGGATGTCGATGACGCTCCGCATATGCAGGATTACACCCTGGAAGCGGAAGAAGGCCGGGACATGATGCTGCTGGATGCGTTAATCCAGTTGAAAGAGAAAGATCCGACCCTGTCGTTCCGCCGTTCGTGCCGTGAGGGCGTGTGCGGTTCCGATGGTCTGAACATGAACGGTAAAAACGGTCTGGCGTGCATTACCCCCGTCTCGGCGTTGCGCAAAGGCAACAACAAGATTGTGATCCGTCCTCTGCCTGGGTTGCCGGTGGTGCGGGATCTGGTGGTTGATATGGGCCAGTTCTATACCCAGTATGAAAAGATCAAACCTTACCTGCAGAACGACGGCAAGAATCCTCCGGCGCGCGAACACCTGCAATCGCCGGAACAACGGGCTAAACTGGACGGTTTGTATGAATGTATCCTGTGCGCCTGTTGCTCGACGTCTTGCCCATCGTTCTGGTGGAATCCTGACAAGTTCATAGGGCCGGCCGGTCTGTTGGCGGCGTATCGCTTCCTGATCGACAGCCGTGACACGGAAACGGAAGAACGTTTAGACGATCTGGACGACGCTTTCAGTGTTTTCCGCTGCCATAGCATTATGAATTGTGTCAGTGTATGCCCTAAAGGCTTGAACCCGACGCGTGCGATCGGTCATATCAAGTCTATGCTGCTGCAACGCGGCGCATAAGCGAAACGAGATGCTGCGCCGGGCAGGTCCCGGCGCACATCGCAAAGGAGGGAGCCTCTAAAAACTGACCCGCGGCTGCGGCGCTATGCAGCCTGGTTCGCCCGCCGGTTTTTAGAGGTTCCTTGTAAGGGACCGCAAGGTCCATAACAAAACGTATCAGGCCATAATGGCATACCCTATGATTTTCGAGTTGCAGCCAGGCGACCGGTTCGCGAGTCCCCATGTAAGTTACTGGGGGGAGCGAACGCAGGCAACAACGCTGCGGCTTGAAAGGCGACGGGTATTAAGTACGTCGAGTGAACCGTTTCTACGGCAAACCGTATCCATCACGGTAATTATGTTAACCACGGCGAAAACTAAAGCTTCAAAGCTTAAGGGATCATGATGCAGAACGGCGCAATGAAGGCCTGGCTGGATTCCTCCTATCTGGCGGGCGCGAACCAGTCTTACATAGAACAGCTCTATGAAGACTTCTTAACCGATCCGGGCTCCGTTGAAGATAGCTGGCGTTCCATTTTTCAACAGCTACCAACCGCGGGTGTTAAACCCGATCAGCTTCACTCTCAAACGCGTGACTACTTCCGCCGCCTGGCGAAAGACTCTGCGCGTTACAACACCACCATCAACGATCCAGACACCGACGCCAAACAGGTCAAGGTACTGCAGCTGATCAACGCCTTCCGTTTCCGCGGACATCAGCATGCCAACCTCGACCCGCTCGGTCTGTGGCAACAAGAGACCGTTGCCGATCTCGATCCCGCTTACCACAATCTGACCGACGCAGACTTCCAGGAAACCTTCAACGTGGGTTCATTTGCCATCGGCAAAGAGACCATGAAGCTGGGCGATCTGTATGCCGCGCTGAAGCAGACTTACTGCGGTTCGATCGGTGCGGAATACATGCACATCACCAATACCGAAGAGAAACGCTGGATCCAACAGCGCATCGAATCGGTAGCGGGGCGCGCCAGCTTTACCAACGAAGAGAAACGCCGTTTCCTGAACGAGCTGACCGCAGCGGAAGGTCTGGAACGCTATCTCGGCGCTAAATTCCCGGGAGCGAAACGCTTCTCTCTGGAAGGCGGCGATGCGCTGGTGCCTATGTTGAAAGAGATGGTTCGCCACGCCGGCAAGAACGGCACGCGCGAAGTGGTGCTGGGCATGGCTCACCGCGGCCGTCTGAACGTGTTGATCAACGTGCTGGGCAAAAAACCGGCCGACCTGTTCGACGAGTTTGCCGGCAAGCATAAAGAACACCTCGGCACCGGTGACGTAAAATATCACCAGGGCTTCTCCTCCGACGTCGAAACCGAAGGCGGCATGGTTCACCTGGCGCTGGCGTTCAACCCGTCGCACCTGGAGATCGTCAGCCCGGTGGTGATGGGCTCCGTACGTGCCCGCCGCGATCGTCTGGACGAAGCGCGCAGCAACATGGTGCTGCCAATCACCATCCACGGTGACGCCGCTATTACCGGCCAGGGCGTGGTTCAGGAAACCCTGAACATGTCGCAGGCTCGCGGTTACGAAGTGGGCGGCACGGTGCGTATCGTCATCAACAACCAGGTTGGTTTCACCACCTCCAACCCGTTGGATGCGCGTTCGACCCAATACTGTACCGATATCGCCAAAATGGTGCAGTCGCCGATCTTCCACGTCAATGCCGACGATCCGGAAGCGGTGGCGTTCGTTACCCGCCTGGCGTTGGATTTCCGTAACACCTTCAAACGCGATGTGATGATCGATCTGGTCTGCTACCGTCGTCATGGGCATAACGAGGCCGACGAGCCAAGTGCAACCCAGCCGGTGATGTACCAGAAAATCAAAAAACATCCGACGCCGCGCAAGCTTTATGCTGACGTTCTCACCGAACAGAAAGTCGCGAGCCTGGAAGATGCCACGGAAATGGTCAACCTGTATCGCGATGCGCTCGATCGCGGCGATTGCGTGGTTGAAGAATGGCGTCCGATGAATCTGCATTCCTTTACCTGGTCGCCGTACCTGAACCACGAGTGGGACGAAGAGTACCCAAGCAAGGTTGAGATGAAGCGCTTGCAGGAACTGGCTCGTCGCATCAGCACCGTCCCGGAAGCGATCGAAATGCAGTCGCGCGTAGCGAAAATCTACGGCGACCGTGCAGAGATGGCCGCAGGCAACAAAGCGTTCGATTGGGGCGCGGCTGAAACGCTGGCCTACGCCACTATGGTCGATGAAGGCATTCCGATTCGCATTTCCGGTGAAGATGCCGGGCGCGGGACCTTCTTCCACCGTCATGCAGTGGTGCATAACCAGAAAAACGGTTCGGTCTACGTTCCGCTGGCGAATGTGCACAGCGGGCAGGGCGAGTTTAAAGTCTGGGACTCCGTGCTGTCTGAAGAAGCGGTGCTGGCGTTCGAATACGGCTACGCCACTGCGGAACCGCGCACCCTGACCATCTGGGAAGCGCAGTTCGGTGACTTCGCCAACGGCGCTCAGGTGGTGATCGATCAGTTCATCAGCTCCGGCGAGCAGAAATGGGGCCGTATGTGTGGCCTGGTGATGCTGTTGCCGCACGGCTACGAAGGCCAGGGTCCGGAGCACTCCTCCGCGCGTCTGGAGCGTTACCTGCAGCTGTGCGCAGAACAGAATATGCAGGTGTGCATCCCGTCCACCCCGGCACAGGTTTACCATATGCTGCGTCGTCAGGCGCTGCGCGGTATGCGCCGTCCGTTGGTGGTGATGTCACCGAAATCCCTGCTGCGTCATCCGCTGGCGGTTTCTTCCCTGGACGAACTGGCTAACGGCACCTTCCTGCCGGCTATCGGCGAGATCGACGAGCTGGATCCGAAAGCGGTCAAACGCGTGGTGATGTGCTCCGGCAAGGTGTATTACGACCTGCTGGAACAGCGCCGCAAGAACGACCAGAAAGACGTGGCTATCGTACGCATCGAGCAGCTGTACCCGTTCCCGCACCAGGCCGTTCAGGCCGTGCTGGAGAAGTATGCTCACGTGCATGATTTCGTCTGGTGCCAGGAAGAGCCGCTGAACCAGGGCGCCTGGTACTGCAGCCAACACAATTTCCGTGAAGTCGTGCCGTTCGGGGCTTCTTTACGTTACGCCGGACGTCCAGCCTCCGCCTCTCCGGCGGTCGGTTATATGTCCGTACACCAGAAGCAGCAACAGGCTCTGGTTAATGACGCGCTGAATATTGAATAAAGATTAAAGGAAAGCTAAATGAGTAGCGTAGATATTCTGGTTCCTGACCTTCCTGAATCGGTTGCCGATGCGACCGTAGCCACCTGGCACAAGAAACCAGGCGACAGCGTCCAGCGTGACGAAGTGCTGGTTGAAATCGAAACTGACAAAGTTGTGTTGGAAGTGCCGGCCAGCGAAGCAGGTATTCTTGATGCGATCGTGGAAGAAGAGGGCGCAACCGTGCTTTCTCGCCAGATCCTCGGCCGTATTCGCCCGGGCAACAGCTCTGGCAAGCCGACCGAAGAGAAAAGCCAGGCTAAAGAAGCCACTCCGGCACAGCGCGCAACCGCCAGCCTGGAAGAAGAGAGCAACGATGCGCTCAGCCCGGCGATCCGCCGCCTGATTGCTGAACACGATCTCGACGCTGCAGCCATCAAAGGCAGCGGCGTGGGTGGCCGCATCACTCGCGAAGACGTGGAAGCGCATCTGGCTAACGGCAAGAAAGCCGACAAGCCGGCCGCAGCCGCAGTTGAAGCCGCACCGCAGCCTGCTCTGAGCAACCGCAGCGAAAAACGCGTGCCGATGACCCGTCTGCGCAAGCGCGTGGCTGAGCGTCTGTTGGAAGCGAAGAACAGCACTGCGATGCTGACGACCTTCAACGAAATCAACATGCAGCCGATCATGGACCTGCGCAAGCAGTACGGTGAAGCCTTCGAAAAACGCCACGGTGTACGTCTGGGCTTCATGTCCTTCTACATCAAGGCGGTGGTTGAAGCGCTGAAACGCTTCCCGGAAGTGAACGCTTCCATCGACGGCACCGACGTGGTCTACCACAACTACTTCGATATCAGCATTGCGGTATCTACTCCACGCGGCCTGGTGACCCCGGTTCTGCGCGATGTGGACAGCATGAGCATGGCGGATATCGAGAAGAAAATCAAAGAGCTGGCGGTCAAAGGCCGTGACGGTAAATTGACCGTGGAAGAACTGACCGGCGGTAACTTCACCATTACCAACGGCGGCGTATTCGGCTCATTGATGTCTACCCCGATCATCAACCCGCCGCAGAGCGCGATCCTGGGCATGCACGCCATTAAAGATCGCCCAATGGCGGTGAATGGCCAGGTTGTGATCCAGCCAATGATGTATCTGGCGCTTTCTTACGATCACCGCCTGATCGACGGCAAAGAGTCCGTTGGTTACCTGGTGACGGTGAAAGAGATGCTGGAAGATCCGGCTCGTCTGCTGCTGGACGTATAACCCTGATGGGCGCGCGACCTTAAATAATTGAAGTTGCATCGCGGCGGCAACGGAACGAATCCCCAGGAACATAGCGAACTATGTGACTGGGGTGAGAGAAGGCAGCCAACAAAGATGCAGCTTCAAGTATGACGGGTACGCCGCGTCCACACTCTGTGCTATGTGGCCGACTAAAGTCATGCGGTTTTCCGCCAAAATGGCTCGGCTAAAACCTTCAGAACTGAATGGATAGAACATCATGAATTTACACGAATATCAGGCAAAACAGCTGTTTGCTCGGTATGGCATGCCGGCACCAACCGGTTACGCCTGTACCACACCGCGTGAAGCAGAAGAAGCCGCATCCAAAATCGGCTCAGGCCCGTGGGTGGTAAAATGTCAGGTTCATGCTGGCGGTCGCGGTAAAGCTGGCGGCGTTAAAGTGGTTAACAGCAAAGAAGACATCCGTGCTTTCGCTGAAGCCTGGCTGGGCAAGCGTCTGGTGACCTACCAGACTGACGCGCTGGGCCAACCGGTTCACCAGATCCTGGTAGAAGCGGCGACCGACATCGATAAAGAACTGTACCTGGGCGCGGTGGTCGATCGCGCAAGCCGTCGCGTGGTGTTTATGGCATCCACCGAAGGTGGCGTTGAGATTGAAAAAGTTGCGGAAGAAACCCCGGAACTGATCCACAAAATGACCATCGACCCACTGGCAGGCCCACAGCCTTATCAGGGCCGTGAGCTGGCCTTCAAACTGGGCCTGACCGGCAAGCAAGTCGGCCAGTTCGCCAAGATCTTCATGGGTCTGGCGACGCTGTTCCTGGAGCGCGACCTGGCGATGGTTGAGATCAACCCGCTGGTAGTGACCAAGCAGGGCGATCTGATCTGCCTGGACGGCAAACTGGGCGCCGACGGCAACGCACTGTTCCGCCAGTCTGAACTGCGCGAAATGCGTGACCCTTCTCAGGAAGATGAGCGTGAATCTCGCGCTGCGCAGTGGGAGCTGAACTACGTTGCTCTCGACGGCAACATCGGCTGCATGGTTAACGGCGCCGGTCTGGCGATGGGCACCATGGACATCGTTAAACTGCACGGCGGCGAACCGGCCAACTTCCTCGACGTAGGCGGCGGCGCGACCAAAGAACGCGTGACCGAAGCGTTCAAAATCATTCTGTCCGACGACAAGGTGAAAGCGGTTCTGGTCAACATTTTCGGTGGTATCGTACGCTGCGATCTGATCGCCGACGGCATCATTGGCGCAGTCGCCGAAGTGGGCGTTAACGTCCCTGTGGTCGTGCGCCTGGAAGGGAACAATGCCGAACTGGGCGCCAAGAAACTGGCGGACAGCGGTCTGAATATCATTGCTGCGACCAGCCTGACTGATGCGGCTCAGCAAGTTGTTGCGGCAGTGGAGGGTAAATAATGTCCATTTTAATCGATAAGAACACCAAAGTAATTTGCCAGGGCTTCACCGGTAGCCAGGGGACCTTCCACTCCGAGCAGGCTATCGCTTACGGCACCAAAATGGTCGGTGGCGTTACGCCGGGCAAAGGCGGCACTCAACACCTGGGTCTGCCGGTGTTCAACACCGTGCGCGAAGCGGTAGAAGCCACCGGCGCCACTGCGTCCGTGATCTACGTCCCGGCGCCGTTCTGCAAAGATTCCATTCTGGAAGCTATCGATGCAGGCATCAAACTGATCATCACCATCACCGAAGGCATCCCGACGCTGGATATGCTGACCGTGAAAGTGAAGCTGGATGAAGCCGGCGTGCGCATGATTGGCCCGAACTGCCCTGGCGTTATCACTCCGGGCGAGTGCAAAATCGGCATCATGCCAGGCCACATCCACCTGCCGGGCAAAGTGGGCATCGTTTCCCGCTCCGGTACCCTGACTTATGAAGCGGTTAAGCAAACCACCGATACCGGTCTGGGCCAGTCTACCTGTGTGGGCATCGGCGGCGACCCGATCCCTGGCTCCAACTTCATCGATATCCTGAAAATGTTCCAGGAAGATCCGCAGACTGAAGCGATTGTGATGATCGGCGAGATCGGCGGTAGCGCGGAAGAAGAAGCGGCTGCT
The DNA here is from genome assembly GCF_018336935.1 of Serratia plymuthica. NCBI lineage: Bacteria > Pseudomonadati > Pseudomonadota > Gammaproteobacteria > Enterobacterales > Yersiniaceae > Serratia > Serratia plymuthica. Next base: position 1,066,714 of record NZ_CP068771.1, read on the forward strand.
TACATCAAAGAACACGTCACCAAGCCGGTCGTGGGTTACATTGCTGGCGTTACCGCGCCGAAAGGCAAACGTATGGGCCACGCGGGCGCAATCATCGCCGGCGGTAAAGGCACTGCGGACGAAAAATTCGCCGCGCTGGAAGCGGCCGGGGTTAAAACCGTGCGCAGCCTGGCTGACATCGGTGAAGCGGTAAAAGCGGTATTGAATCGCTGATACGGCAAGACTCTCTCGATATGATTGGCCACCCTTTGGGGTGGCCTTTTTTATGGCAAGGGATCAGAAGCTGTTGAGTGCCTTGATCAGCGCGATGTGATCCTGCAGACGTTGTTTTTGCATTGCGTCGTTGCCGGTTCTCCGTTGCTTTTCGAGCGAGGAGAGAGCGGCGTTATAGCCGGCGGCGTCACTGAATAATGCGTCTTTGACGTTGATCGAGGCCACGTTGGTATAACGGCCATCATCGGTGGTGGGAACGCGGATGATACCTTGATTTAACAGACTTTTAACGATCGCCCGTTGGGGTTCATAACCTTCCATGCCCACCAGTTTCCAGCGTTGCTGCGGCTGCCCTTGATATTGTCCTTTTTTCACTTCCGTCAGATAACGCAGGGTGAGATTGCGAATGGTGCCTTCTTCCTCGCCGTATTGCGCCTTGCTGTCGGACAGTATCGGGAAGGATTGTCCCTCCAGCGCGCCGCCTTTTTGCGTCAGATGCCCCATGCGATAGCTGTTCATGCCCAGGCGAATCGGCATCTCGTCGGTGACCGGGGTGCCATCGGCCAGGCGTAAATCGGTAATGCGCGAACCGGCGGGTTGGCGCAGATCGATGCTGTAGGTGACGCCGTCGAAAAAGTCGTTGGTGGAGTATTTGGAGGCGCGACGCGCCGGGTTAAAGCTGTAGGTGACGTCACCCGGCTTAAGCTGGTTAAAGTAGCCGGCGGACCATTCCATATACTGCCTTAACGCTTTGCCGTTGAGCTGATAAACGGTGATTTCGCCGCCGGCGTATTGATAGTTAAACGCGATATCCTTGGCCTTGATTTCACCGACATCGAGTTTGGCGGAGTCATTATCGATCTGCAGGGCGATCACCTGCGCCTGCGGCGCGTAATAACGGGCGGCCTGCTGGAACAGGGCGCTGATGCCGGTATCCTGAATATGCACCTGCGGAATGCCCTTGATCTCGTCGGCAGGCACCAGGTCGCTGCCGGTCAGCGTCGCCACCACCCGATTGGCATTGGCGCGCAGGATATCGTGATACGGCTGGTAGAGGGCCAGCATGCCGCTATCGGGCGTGATGCCCTTAATCGGGTAGGTAAAACTGTCTTTATTGATCAGGGCGAATTTGCCGTCGCGCCGTTCAAACTGCAGATCGATGCGCGATAGCGCGCGGCCATATTTATCCGGCTCGGTAATAATGACGCCGTTGACCACCGCCTTGTCGATTTTTACATGCATATGCCCGGCGACGATTGCCGCCAGCTGCGGGTTGGCGTTGGCAATGTCGGCCACGCCGGTGCCTGGTCGCTGGTTTTCGTTATCGATACCCATATGCGCCACCAGAACGATGGCGTCGACCTGGCCGTCAATCTCGCTGATTACGTTCTTCACCGCTTGCACAGGGTCGGTAAAGTTCAGCCCTTTGGTGCGATCGGTGCCCTTGGCAAACTCGGCGGTCATTGGCGTATCCATGCCGATAATGCCGATTTTAACGCCCTGGCGTTCGACAATTTTGTACGCCGGCAGGAACGGCTTGCCGTTATCCCAGAAAATATTGCCCGCCAGCGCGGTGCCTTCAAACTGTTTTAGCGGTGTCGCCAACACCGGCAGACCGAAATCGAACTCATGGTTGCCCATCACCCAGACGTCGTACCTGAGCGCGTTGAAGCCCAGCATCATCGGGCTGATGGCTTCATGTTTGAAGGTTTCGACAAAGTTGCCCTGTATGGTGTCGCCGGCGTCAACCAGGATCAGGTTGGGCTGCTCGGCGCGCAGTTTTTTAATCTGAGTGGCGATCTGGCTCAGGCTACCTGCCAGGTTTTCGGTATCGCTGGCGTAGTCCCAGGGCACGAAGGTGCCGTGCAGGTCAGAGGTGCCCAGCAACGTAATATTCACCGTTTCCGCGGCAATGGCGCTCCCTGAGAGTCCAAGAACAGAGGCAAAAAGAATTTTTTTCATAAGTTATTGTAGGCCAAAGATTTTCTATACAAGATTTTATTTTGCTACAAAAATGCAACCTTTACGATCAAATAGCTAAAAATAGACTAATATTGGAGAGAGTTTTTTGCTTTTGTGACTGAAATCACTGTGTTCGATTATTGGAAATAAAAAGTTAATTATGTCGCATAATAAGCGCGTAATAATACAATGGTGCCGCTTTTAAATTACATTTATTTAACACAAAAATATCATTAAAAAACAATTAAACCATTGCGCAACATGACCCTAAGAAAATTATGAGAAATGTGCTGATGAATATGGAAATAATACTGAGATAGGCTTAAATTGTTTCAGATCAAATTAGCCTGGAGTCCCTCTTTTGGCCAGGATTTGACCTGTAACCAAAAGTCTAACCCACATCACGCAAAAACCTATTTATTGTGTGGGATTGGGCGAGTATCATCCATGTTGTGATTATGGATGGTTGATCTTGTTGCATTTGTTACCCGTTGTCGGTTTTCAGTGGTGTGCTTGACGTTGGCCCGCAGGGCCTTGCGGTGAGTGTGCGGTTGAAAGCGGAGAAGCTGGATCAAATTTGTTGTTTTTAAGGGCATTCACTGCGGGGCGTTACCGGCAGCTTTGAAAAAAGTCATACCCTGAATAATGGATGTTGCATCACTACGGCAAGAGCGTGAGTTCCTGGGAGTTTACTTAAGTAAGCGATCGGGGTGAGCGTTCGCAGCCAACACAGATGCAGCTTCAAGTATGACGGGTATATGCCGATAACCGCATGTCGGAGTCTTCCTGCGAGGAGCAAGGAGTCAAGATGTTTGATATTGTCGAACTGTCGCGCTTACAGTTTGCTTTAACGGCTATGTACCATTTCTTATTTGTCCCATTAACGCTAGGCATGGCGTTTTTGCTGGCAATTATGGAAACGGTATATGTGCTGTCTGGCAAACAAATCTATAAAGACATGACCAAATTCTGGGGCAAGTTATTTGCAATTAACTTTGCTCTGGGTGTGGCCACCGGTTTGACCATGGAGTTCCAGTTCGGGACCAACTGGTCATATTTCTCCCATTACGTCGGTGATATTTTCGGGGCCCCGCTGGCCATCGAAGGTCTGATGGCGTTCTTCCTGGAATCGACGCTGGTCGGCCTGTTCTTCTTCGGCTGGGATCGTCTGAGCAAAGTGCAGCACATGGCGGTAACCTGGCTTGTGGCGCTGGGCTCGAACTTCTCCGCACTGTGGATCCTGGTTGCCAACGGCTGGATGCAGAACCCGATCGCCTCTGACTTCAACTTCGAAACCATGCGCATGGAGATGCTCAGCTTCTCCGAATTGGTGCTCAACCCGGTTGCGCAGGTGAAGTTTGTGCACACCGTGGCTGCCGGCTACACCTGTGGCGCGATGTTCGTTCTGGGTATCAGCTCTTACTATCTGTTGAAAGGCCGCGATGTCGCCTTTGCCAAGCGCTCCTTCGCCATTGCCGCCAGTTTCGGTATGGCTGCCGTATTGTCCGTTATCGTGCTGGGTGATGAATCCGGTTACGAAATGGGCGACGTGCAGAAAACCAAACTGGCCGCTATCGAAGCCGAGTGGGAAACCCAACCGGCTCCGGCCGCCTTTACCCTGTTCGGGATCCCGAATCAGGATAAAATGGAAAACTCCTACGCGATTCAAATCCCTTACGCGCTCGGGCTGATTGCGACTCGCTCAACGGACACCCAGGTCACCGGCCTGAAAGATCTGATGGCGCAGCATGAAGTGCGTATCCGCAACGGCATGAAAGCTTACCAACTGCTCGAAGAGCTGCGTGGCGGCAATACCGATCCGGCCGTGCGTGCCGAGTTCAATAAAGCCAAGCAGGATCTGGGCTACGGTCTGTTGCTGAAGCGTTATACCCCGAACGTCACCGACGCGACGGAAGCGCAAATCCAGCAAGCGACCAAAGACTCCATCCCACGCGTGGCGCCGCTGTACTTCGCCTTCCGCATCATGGTGGCCTGTGGCGTGCTGATGCTGTTTATTATCGGTCTGTCGTTCTGGAGCGTGATTCGCGGTCGCATCGGTCAGAGAAAATGGCTGCATCGCGCGGCGCTGTACGGCTTGCCGCTGCCCTGGATTGCGATCGAAGCCGGCTGGTTTGTGGCTGAATACGGTCGTCAACCCTGGGCGATCGGTGAGGTGCTGCCGACGGCTGTCGCCAACTCTTCACTGACTGCGGGCGACATTCTGTTCTCGATGGGGCTGATTTGCGGCTTGTACACCCTGTTCCTGGTGGCTGAGATGTACCTGATGTTCAAATTTGCGCGTCTGGGTCCAAGCAGCCTGAAAACTGGCCGCTACCACTTTGAACAACCGACTGCCGCCGTGCAGGAAGCGCGCTAAACAGGAGTCCACGTATGTTTGACTATGAAGTACTGCGATTTATCTGGTGGGCTCTGATTGGCGTATTGCTGATCGGTTTCGCCGTCACCGACGGTTTCGACATGGGCGTCGGCATTCTGCTGCGCATTATCGGCAAAACCGATACTGAGCGCCGGGTGATGATCAACGCCATCGCTCCGCACTGGGACGGTAACCAGGTGTGGCTGATCACCGCGGGTGGCGCCCTGTTCGCCGCCTGGCCGATGGTCTATGCGGCGGCGTTCTCCGGTTTCTACGTCGCGATGATCCTGGTGCTGTCAGCCTTGTTCTTCCGCCCGGTCGGTTTTGACTACCGTTCGAAGCTGGAAAACAGCCGCTGGCGCAACATGTGGGACTGGGGCATTTTCATCGGCAGCTTCGTGCCGGCCTTGGTGTTCGGCGTGGCGTTCGGCAACCTGTTGCAGGGCGTGCCGTTCCACATGGACGAATACATGCGTCTGTTCTACACCGGCAACTTCTTCCAACTGCTGAACCCGTTCGGCCTGTTGGCGGGCGTGGTCAGCCTGACCATGCTGGTGACGCAAGGGGCAACTTATCTGCAGATGCGTACCTCCGGCGAGATCCACCTGCGCGCACGCGCTGCGGCGCAGATCTCCACGCTGGTGATGGCGGTATGCTTCCTGTTGGGCGGCGTATGGCTGGTGAAAGGCATCGATGGGTATGTGATTACCTCGGCGCTGAATACCATGGCGGAGTCTAACCCGATGCGTAAAGAAGTGGCGCATCAGGCGGGTGCCTGGTTGATTAACTTCAACAAGTTCCCGGCTCTGTGGGCGCTGCCTGCATTGGGCGTCGTGCTGCCGTTGTTCACCGCGCTGTTCTCGCGCTTGCAGAAAGACGCGTTGGCCTTCGTGTCTTCGTCGCTGACCATTGCCTGTGTGATCCTGACCGCCGGGGTAACCATGTTCCCGTTCGTGATGCCGTCAAGCACCGTGCCTAACGTTAGCCTGACCATGTGGGACGCGACGTCCAGCCTGTTTACGCTAGAAGTGATGACCGTTGTTGCGGCGATCTTCGTGCCTATCGTTCTGGCGTACACCAGTTGGTCGTACTACAAAATGTTTGGCCGTCTCGACAAGAACTTCATCGAGAACAACAAGCATTCGCTGTATTAAGGATAAGGAGCTAAACCATGTGGTATTTTGCCTGGATCCTCGGAACGCTTCTTGCCTGTGCCTTCGGTATCATTACGGCGCTGGCGCTTGAGCACCACGAAGATTCAAAAGCGCAGCAAGACGGCAAGTGATGAGTGCGTCATTGGCTGACAAGCTGTACGCCATGACTGACAAGGGCCCGGTTCGGGCCCTTTCATTGGTGCTGGCGTTGATTTTGGCGGGCTGTATTTTCTGGGATCCGACCCGCTTTGCGGCGAAGACCAGCTCGCTGGAGATTTGGGAAGGCCTGCTGCTTATTTGGGCGGTGTGCACCGGCGTGATTCACGGCGTCGGGTTCCGGCCGCAGCGTTCGTTATGGCGCGCTTTTTTTGCGCCACTTCCGGCAATTGTGATCCTGGCCGCAGGATTATTTTACGTTTCTTTATAATCTCCGTTATATCCCCGTGTTATGGGCCGTTCAGGCCCATAATTATTTTCGTTCCCTTCTTGTAACCCATTCCCAACCCGATCCGTCTTGCGTATAGTAGCACCGTTAAATTGCATTGCTGGGAAGTAGAGTGAGTAATACGTTGTTTCGATGGCCGGTTCGCGTTTACTACGAGGATACCGATGCCAGTGGTGTGGTCTATCACGCCCGCTATGTCGCCTTTTTTGAAAGAGCGCGCACCGAGATGCTGCGTCACCACAACTTTCATCAACAGCAGCTGCTCAGTGAACATATCGCTTTCGTAGTCCGGCGCATGACGGTGGATTATCTGGTTCCGGCTCGTCTCGACGAACAGCTGGAAGTGCAGAGTGAAATCATCTTAATGCGCGGGGCTTCTCTCACGTTTGCTCAACGTATTGTCAATTCTGACGGAACTCTTTTGAGTCAGGCCGATGTGTTGATTGCATGCATTGATCCACACCAAATGAAGCCGATAGCGCTTCCTAAGTCTATTGTCGCGGAGTTTAAGCAGTGAATGAGATGAACATCCTAGATTTATTCTTGAAGGCAAGCCTGCTGGTTAAGCTTATCATGTTGATTTTGATATGCTTCTCAGTGGCCTCCTGGGCGATCATCATTCAGCGCACCCGCATCCTTAATGCGGCCACGCGTGACGCCGAGGCCTTTGAAGACAAATTCTGGTCCGGTATTGAACTTTCCCGTCTGTATCAGGAAAGCCAGGCACGTCGCGATAGCCTGACCGGCTCCGAACAAATTTTCCATTCTGGTTTCAAAGAATTCGCTCGCTTGCACCGCGCTAACAACCATGCGCCGGAATCGGTGATCGAAGGCGCGTCACGCGCCATGCGCATCTCGATGAACCGCGAGCTGGAAACGCTGGAAAACCACATTCCTTTCCTCGGCACCGTGGGGTCGATCAGTCCGTATATCGGTTTGTTCGGCACCGTGTGGGGGATTATGCACGCCTTTATCGCACTGGGTGCGGTGAAACAGGCCACGCTGCAAATGGTAGCACCGGGTATCGCCGAAGCACTGATCGCAACCGCCATCGGTTTGTTTGCCGCTATCCCGGCCGTTATGGCCTATAACCGTCTCAACCAGCGCGTTAACAAGCTTGAGCAGAATTACGACAACTTTATGGAAGAGTTTACCGCTATTCTGCATCGTCAGGCCTTCTCCAGCGACAGCAAATAAGTAGGAGGTAGCATGGCGAGAGTTCGTGGACGCAATCGGCGCGAGCTGAAGTCCGAAATTAACATAGTTCCGTTGCTCGACGTGTTGCTGGTGCTGTTGCTGATCTTTATGGCAACCGCGCCGATCATCACCCAGAGCGTTGAGGTTGATCTGCCTGATGCCACCGATTCCAAGGCGGTGTCCAGTGACGATAACCCGCCGGTGATCCTCGAGGTTTCCGGTGTCGGTCAATATACGCTGGTGGTGGATCACAACCGCATGGAGTTGTTGCCGCCGGAGCAGGTTGCAGCCGAAGCCAAGTCGCGTTTAGCGGCTAACCCGAAGACGGTCTTTTTGATCGGCGGGGCGAAGGAAGTACCCTACGATGAGATTATCAAGGCATTGAATATTCTTCATCAGGCGGGCGTCGCTTCCGTGGGGCTGATGACCCAGCCAATCTGACCACAAGGTTAGAGGCAACCCGGTTCCTGTGCTGCGGCGCAGGAACCCCGTATAAGCAACACCAGTTTTTGGGAATCTATTTTGGTAAAGGCAACTGAGCAAAACGATAAGCTGAACCGCGCCGTTATTGTTTCGGTCGTTCTGCACTTCATATTGATTGCCCTGCTGATTTGGGGATCGCTGCAAGAAAACGTCAACATGGACAGCGCCGGCGGTGGCGGCGAAGGTTCGGTCGTCGGTGCAGTGATGGTCGATCCTGGGGCAGTGGTGGAGCAGTACAACCGCCAGCAACAGCAGAGTAACGACGCGCAGCGTGCTGAAAAGCAGCGCCAGAAAAAAGCGGAGCAACAGGCCGAAGAACTTCAGCAGAAGCAGGCGGCGGAACAACAACGCCTGAAAGAGCTGGAGAAAGAGCGTTTGACCGCGCAGGAAAAAGCGGCGCAGGACGCGAAAGAACAGGCTGAACAGCAAAAGCAGGCCGCAGAGCAGCAAAAGCAAGCGGCAGAACAGCAGAAACAGGCCGCCGAGCAACAAAAGCAGGCCGCTGAACAGCAAAAAGTAGCCGAGAAGGCTGCGGAGAAAGCCAAAGAACAACAGAAAGTAGCGGAAGCCGCCGCCGCCAAGGCCAAGGCCGAAGCGGATAAAGTTGCCAAGGCACAGGCGGACGCGCAGAAGAAAGCGGAAGCTGAAGCCAAGAAAGAAGCCGCCGCTGCCGCTGCCGCCAAGAAACAGGCGGAAGAAGCGAAGAAAGCGGCTGCCGCTGAGCAAAAAGCGACTGAAGCCGCAGAGAAAAAAGCGGCTGCTGACGCCGAGAAGAAAGCCGCAGCGGAAGCTGAGAAGAAAGCTGCAGCGGAAGCCGAGAAAGCCGAGAAAAAGGCAGCGGCTGACGCCGAAAAGAAAGCGGCCGCAGAGGCTGAGAAAAAAGCGGCTGCCGCCGAGAAGGCCGCAGCCAAGAAAGCCGCAGCGGATGCCAAGAAGAAGGCGGCTGCCGCCGCTGCTGAGCAGTCTTCCGATGTGAACGATCTGTTTGGCGACCTGGCGGACGGTAAGAACGCACCGAAAGGCGGCGGCGCCAAGTCTGGCGGCGCTAAGTCGAAGGGCGACGGTAAACCTGCCGGTCAGGGCAATGCCAAGACTGCAGGGGCCAGTGGGGCTGATATTAATGGTTATAAAAGTCAAATTCAGGCAGCTATAAAGAGCAAGTTCTACGGTGCTTCGGATTACAGTGGGAAAACCTGCGATCTGCGTATCCGCTTGGCTCCTGATGGTTTATTGATTAGCGTTCAGGCGGCGGGTGGCGATCCTGCCTTATGTCAGGCAGCGGTAGCAGCAGCAAGATCGGCAAATATTCCTAAACCGCCGAGCGATGCCGTTTATCAGCAATTTAAGAGTTCTATTCTTGAATTTAAACCACAGTAATGGTTGTCTGAGCTAAGTCATATCGCAGGGATGTACTAAGGTAACCAACAGGGATTATGTAGTTTTGTTTGCGTTGGTTTGTTAAAATTCTGCTAATTTATCGCAGGCATCCCGCCTGGATAAGGGAGATGAGATGAAGCAGGCATTTCGAGTAGCGTTAGGTTTTTTAATACTGTGGGCGTCCGTTCTTCACGCGGAAGTTCGCATCGAAATCACCCAAGGGGTCGACTCCGCTCGTCCTATTGGCGTGGTACCGTTTAAATGGGCTGGCCCAGGCACGCCTCCGGAAGATATTGGCAAGATTGTCGGCGCAGATTTGCGCAACAGCGGCAAATTCAACCCTATTGACGTGGCGCGCATGCCGCAGCAACCGACCTCCGCGTCTGAAGTGACGCCGGCGGCCTGGACTGCATTGGGCATTGACGCGGTCGTGGTCGGCCAGGTGCAACCTGGTGCAGACGGCGGCTACCTGATCTCCTATCAGCTGGTGGACACTTCAGGTTCACCGGGCACCGTATTGGCGCAAAACCAGTATAAAGTGACCAAACAATGGTTACGTTATTCTGCACACACCGCCAGTGATGAAGTGTTCGAGAAGCTGACCGGTATCAAGGGCGCATTCCGTACCCGTATCGCTTACGTAGTGCAGACCAACGGCGGGAAATTCCCGTACGAGCTGCGCGTAGCGGATTACGACGGTTACAACCAGTTTGTGGTACACCGTTCACCGGAGCCGCTGATGTCCCCGGCCTGGTCGCCGGATGGCAGCAAACTGGCGTACGTGACCTTTGAAAGCGGCCGTTCTGCGCTGGTCGTACAGACCCTGGCTAATGGTGCTATCCGTCAGATCGCTTCGTTCCCGCGTCACAACGGTGCACCGGCGTTCTCACCGGACGGCAGCCGTCTGGCCTTCGCGCTGTCTAAAAGCGGCAGCCTGAACCTGTACGTGATGAATCTCGGCTCTGGCCAGATCACGCAAATCACCGACGGGCGCAGCAACAATACCGAACCGACCTGGTTCCCGGATGGCCAGTCTCTGGCATATACCTCCGATCAGGGCGGCCGACCGCAGATTTATAAAGTCAGTGCCAGTGGCGGTGCGTCACAGCGTCTGACGTGGGAAGGCTCTCAGAATCAGGATTCTGAAGTCAGCTCTGATGGTAAATTCCTGGTGATGGTGAGCTCCAATGGCGGCGCTCAGCATATCGCCAAACAAGATCTTGGATCGGGAGCCGTTCAAGTTTTAACGGGCACGTTCCTGGACGAAACGCCTAGTATTGCGCCAAATGGCACCATGGTGATCTATAGCTCCACGCAAGGTATGGGCTCCGTGCTGCAACTGGTATCGACTGATGGGCGTTTCAAAGCGCGTCTTCCGGCAACTGATGGACAGGTCAAATTCCCTGCCTGGTCGCCGTATCTGTGATGCATGTGTAAATATGTATGGCAAACTATAAAAGGATCAAAGAAATGCAACTGAACAAAGTGCTGAAAGGGCTTCTGCTGGCACTGCCAGTTCTGGCTGTAGCGGCTTGTAGTTCTAACAAAAGCGCAAACAACGACCAATCTGGTCTGGGCGCTGGCGCTGGCACTGGTACAGAAAACGGCAGCAGCAACCTGTCTTCTGAAGAACAAGCTCGTCTGCAGATGCAAGAACTGCAGAAGAACAACATTGTTTACTTCGGCCTGGACAAGTATGACGTGAGCTCCGAGTTCGCTCAGATGCTGGACGCACACTCTGCATTCCTGCGTAACAACCCGTCTTACAAAGTGACCGTTGAAGGCCACGCGGACGAACGCGGCACGCCGGAATACAACATCGCTCTGGGCGAGCGTCGTGCTAACGCAGTTAAAATGTACCTGCAAGGCAAAGGCGTTTCAGCTGACCAGATCTCTATCGTTTCTTACGGTAAAGAAAAACCAGCAGTACTGGGCCACGACGAAGCGGCTTATGCTAAAAACCGTCGTGCCGTTCTGGTTTACTAAGAGAATCGCATGAACAGTAACTTCAGACGTCACTTGTTGAGTCTGTCGTTACTGGTTGGCGTAGCGGTCCCATGGGCCGCTACTGCCCAAGCGCCAATCAGTAATGTCGGCTCCGGCTCGGTCGAAGACCGTGTCACTTCACTTGAGCGTATCTCCAATGCTCAGGGCCAGCTTTTAAACCAACTCCAGCAACAACTCTCTGACAACCAGCGCGATATTGATTCTCTCCGCGGGCAAATCCAGGAAAGCCAATATCAACTGAATCAGGTTGTTGAACGCCAAAAGCAGATCTATCAACAGATGGATAGCATCAGCCAGGGCGGCGCTCAGAGCTCCGCAGCCGCTGCGGGTGCCGCAGGTGGGGCAGCAGCGGCTGCCTCTACCGACGGCGCTGACAGCGCGTCTGCGGGCGCCTCAGCGGCTGCTCCGGCCAGTACGGGCGATGAAAACAGCGACTACAACGCCGCTGTTTCATTGGCGCTGGAAAAAAAACAGTATGATCAGGCGATCGCCGCTTTTCAGACCTTCGTAAAACAGTACCCAAAGTCTACTTACCAACCCAACGCCAATTATTGGCTGGGGCAGTTGTTCTACAACAAGGGTAAGAAAGACGATGCGGCCTACTATTTTGCCGTCGTGGTGAAGAATTACGCAAAGTCACCTAAGGCGCCGGACGCAATGTACAAGGTGGGTATCATCATGCAGGAAAAAGGGCAGGCCGATAAAGCCAAAGCCGTGTTCCAGCAGGTGATTAAACAATACCCAACCAGTGCTGCGGCCAAACAGGCGAAAAGTCGCGTTGCCGGTTAACAAGCAAAAAAATGAGCCCAGAAATTAGTCTATCTGACCGCTTTCTGGGCTCATTCGTGTGAAGAACAAGCAGTTGAACCACTTGTTTTAAAATTTAAGTTGCGCTGCCAAGATAAATTAGTAATATATGCCGCCGTTGCCAAGACATCTTGCAAGATGTTAAAGCAGCTAGGAAATTGGGTCGTTAGCTCAGTTGGTAGAGCAGTTGACTTTTAATCAATTGGTCGCAGGTTCGAATCCCGCACGACCCACCAATTTCTGAAGTAGTAGCAGTAACCACACTAGTGGGTGATTAGCTCAGTTGGTAGAGCATCTCCTTTACACGGAGGGGGTCGGCGGTTCGAGCCCGTCATCACCCACCACTGCTGTGGGTCGTTAGCTCAGTTGGTAGAGCAGTTGACTTTTAATCAATTGGTCGCAGGTTCGAATCCCGCACGACCCACCATTTTTAGATGTGATTACGATGTGGAATCGTAAGGGTGAGAACCGTAAAGGTTCGAGTCTCGCAAAGCGAGACAACATCACGCAGTGATGGCCCAAAGGGTGAGGCGCAAGCCGAATAATCCCGCACGACCCACCATTTCAGAGTTGTTTTTCCGCAATACAAATCCTCGGTTTTGTATTCATAGTTCAGCAGTAAACCACGTCAGTGGGTCGTTAGCTCAGTTGGTAGAGCAGTTGACTTTTAATCAATTGGTCGCAGGTTCGAATCCCGCACGACCCACCATTTTAGACGTGATTACGATGTGGAATCGTAAGGGTGAGAACCGTAAAGGTTCGAGTCTCGCAAAGCGAGACAACATCACGCAGTGATGGCCCGAAGGGTGAGGCTGAAAGCCGAATAATCCCGCACGACCCACCATTGTTATTGCAGCGAGTCTCTCTCCTGCTTACGCAGTTCAGCAGTAAACCACATCAGTGGGTCGTTAGCTCAGTTGGTAGAGCAGTTGACTTTTAATCAATTGGTCGCAGGTTCGAATCCCGCACGACCCACCATTTCTCAAAGTACTTCAGCACTTTTCCCAAACTCAAATATTACATAACGCACGAATCGTGTGGGTGAGACCCTGCGTTCAGGTTCGAGCATCGCGCAGCGATACGACAACGCGTAGCGTTGCCCGAAGGGTGAGGCCAAAGGCCGAATCAATCCCGCACGACCCACCATCTAATCCGTTCCCTTTCTCCTCAGGAATGCATTTTGCTTCCAGCAGACTCTCTGCTTTTATCAAAAATTCAATCCATTAAACGCTATAAACGTAATAGTGAAAATATCAGCGGACTTTTGGCGTATTTTTAGGTATTTTGTTTAGTATATAAAACGAGTGGCGGTTGCGAAGGGGAGACCCGTGCAGCAGACACCCAGCCTAGCACAGAGACGATTGCAGCGATGAGTGAAATGTTTGATGTCAATGCGGCGGTGTACCCGTTCCCGCCCAAACCGGTGCCGCTGGACGTAGCGGAAAAGGCGTTTTATCGCGAGAAGATTAAAACCCTGCTCAAGCAGCGCAATGCGGTGATGGTGGCCCATTACTACACCGATCCGGAAATTCAGGCGTTGGCGGAAGAGACCGGTGGCTGCGTGGCGGATTCGCTGGAGATGGCGCGCTTTGGCAGCAATCACCCGGCTTCGACTCTGCTGGTCGCCGGCGTGCGCTTTATGGGGGAAACCGCCAAGATCCTCAGCCCTGAAAAACAGGTGCTGATGCCAACGCTGAACGCCGAGTGTTCGTTGGATCTCGGTTGCCCGGAAGAAGAGTTTCATGCATTTTGCGACAGCCATCCGGATCGTACCGTGGTGGTCTACGCTAATACTTCAGCTGCGGTCAAGGCGCGCGCGGATTGGGTGGTAACATCCAGCATCGCCGTAGAGTTGATAGAACACCTCGACAGCCTGGGCGAAAAAATCATCTGGGCGCCGGACCGCCATCTGGGCAACTATGTGCAAAAGCAGACAGGTGCCGACGTGCTGTGCTGGCAAGGGGCCTGTATCGTCCATGATGAGTTTAAAACCCAGGCGCTGATGCGCATGAAGGCCCTGTACCCGGAAGCGGCGATACTGGTGCATCCAGAGTCCCCACAGGCGGTGGTCGATTTGGCCGATGCGGTCGGCTCAACCAGCCAGCTGATTCAGGCGGCCAAAACGCTGCCTAACCCGCAGCTGATTGTTGCCACAGATCGCGGCATTTTTTATAAGATGCAGCAGGCCTGTCCGGATAAAGAACTGTTCGAGGCCCCGACAGCCGGCGAAGGCGCTACCTGCCGCAGTTGCGCTCACTGCCCGTGGATGGCGATGAACGGCCTTAAGGCGATTGCCGACGGGTTGGAGCAGGGCGGCGCCCTGCATGAAATCCACGTGGATGCCGCGCTGCGCGAAAAGGCGCTGATCCCGCTTAACCGGATGCTGGACTTTGCCGCGCAACTGAAAATGCAGGTTAAAGGAAACGCCTGAGTTAACTCTTTGATAAGGAAGAACAGATGAGCTTTTTCAGTACCAGCAATATCTTGGTGCACATCCCGCTGGGGGCGGGCGGTTACGATCTGTCATGGATTGAAGCCATAGGGACCTTGTTCGGCCTGCTATGCATCTGGTACGCCAGCAAAGAGAAAATTATCAACTATCTGTTTGGCCTGATTAACGTCACGCTGTTTGCGGTGATTTTCTTTCAGATCCAGCTTTACGCCAGCCTATTGCTGCAGCTGTTCTTTTTTGTCGCCAATATTTACGGCTGGTATGCCTGGAGCCGCCAAACCCAGGACAATCAGGCCGAGCTGCAAATCCGCTGGCTGCCGTTACCGAAAGCGCTGGCTTGGGCGGCGGTGTGCGTTATCGGCATTGCCCTGATGACCTTCAATATCGACAGCGTCTTTGCCTGGCTGACGCAGCTTGCGGTGACGGTAATGCAGGGAGTAGGCCTTAACGTGCAGATGCCGCAACTGCAACCGGATGCTTTCCCGTTCTGGGACTCGGCGATGATGGTGTTGTCGATTGTGGCGATGATTTTGATGACGCGCAAATACGTGGAAAACTGGCTGTTGTGGGTGGTGATTGACGTCATCAGCGTGGCGATTTTCGCCTATCAGGGTGTGTACGCCATGGCGCTGGAATACGTGATCCTGACGCTGATTGCGCTGAACGGTTCCTGGTTGTGGATCAAAAGTGCAGGTCGCAACCATTCCCTGCCGTTATCTTCCTCGCAATAACAAACGCAGAGGGCGCCAAACTGGCGCCCTCGTACTTTTAGTGGTGATGACCCAGATGTGAATGCGAGCCGGAATGTGAGTGGTCACTCGGCTCGGGTGCCCGATTAATCCCGCAGTCCGGAGTATCGCAGTGCTGATATTCCATCTGAATGGTGACATGGCCGATCCGGTAGTGTTCCAGCAGATAAGCCTGAATGCGGCGCAGCAGGCCATCGTGGTCGTTTGGCGGTATCACCTGCGCATGCAGCGTCATCAGTTTCTGTTCGCCAATCTGCCAGACGTGAACGTGATGGATATTGCGCACTTCAGGGATATTCAGGCACAGGTCTTTTTGCAGTTTGTTGATATCTACCTCCTGCGGCGTGCCTTCCAGCAACTCGTGGAAGCTCTCTTTCAGCAGCCGCCAGGCGCTGCGTACCACCAGACAGGACACCAGAACCGACAGTATCGGGTCAATCGGCGTCCAGCCGGTGCTCAGGATCACAATGGCGGCAACGATGGCCCCCACCGAGCCCAGCAAATCCCCCAACACGTGCAACGCAGCGGCCCGCACGTTGATGTTCTTCTCTTCCGTACCGCGGTGCAGCAGCCAGAAGGCGAACAGGTTAGCCAGAAGCCCCGCTATGGCGATGATCAGCATCGGCACACCCATCACCGGCTGTGGCTCGAAGAAACGCCGTATCGCTTCCCACAGGATGAATACCACGATCACCAACAGGGCGGCGGCATTGAGAAACGCCGCCAGCGTGGTCAGGCGCAAATAGCCGAAGGTATGGCGTGCGTTGGGTTTACGCTGTGAAAAGTGTACCGCCATCAGCGCCACCAGCAGCGCCGCCGCGTCGGTGAGCATATGGCCGGCGTCGGCCAGCAGCGCCAGCGAGCCGGAAATCAGCCCGCCTGCCACTTCGGCGATCATAAATACCGCAGTGACTAAAAAAGCGGTCAGTAGGCGTTTACTATTACTGTTTTTTGGCTGATGTGCCTGTGGGGAGTCCGTCATTATTTATCCTTATGTATAGCGAAATACGGCGCGTCAGTGGTGACCAGTCCGTCCAGTTCTATCAGTATCTGTTCTACCAACGCGCTCAGTTCAGTATAGGCGGCCTGAGCCAATACCCCTTCACGGCCGCTTTCCACCAATAATTGGCACAGGTTTGCCGTCTCCGGCCGCTGCAACATCAGCAGGCTGCCCTTGATGCGATGTGCGGCCTGCCCAAGGCTCGGCCAGTCTTCGCTCTCCGCCGCCTGGTCAAGTCGTTGCCGGTCTTGTCGCAGCGTGGAGATCAGCGTGGTGGCCAGGCGTTGCGCCATCAGCCGATCATTGCCGGCCATATCGCCCAGCACCCGTTTTAGGTCAGTAAGGGCTAACTGCCGTTCCAGCGCCTGCGGTTGCTGCGGTAACGCCTGGGCAATGGCGGCCAGTGAAATCGGTTTGGTCAAAAAGCGATCGACAAACGCCCGTCCCTGCGGAATGCGGGTAAATTCCTGCACGTCTGCCGAACAGAGAATAATCTGGCAGGCCGGGCGACGATAGCGCTGTTCATCGCGGCGTATCAGTCGCGCCAATGTCAGGCCGTCCGGGCGCGGCATGTTGTAATCGATGAACAGCAGATCAAACGGCTGCCTGCGGTGAACTTTCAGCAGTGCATAACCGTGTTCGAACAGTGCCGGCTGCAGGCCGAAGTGACGCAGTTGCCGTTCCATCAGCAGCAGGTTGGTCGGGTGATCGTCAATCAGCGCCACGCGCAGCGTGGAGGGCGACGGCAGGCTGAGCGGTGGGTCGGTCTGGCGGAGGGGAGCGGTATCCAGGGGGGCCTGGGTAACCGGCACCGAAACCTTGACCTGCGTACCTATGCCGGGTTGCGATTGCAGCTCAATCCGGCCGCCCATTTGCTCGATAATTTCCTTGCAGATAGACAATCCCAGCCCGGTACCCTGTACCGATACGCGCTGTGCGCCGCGGGCGCGGTAGAAGGGTTGGAACAGTTTGCCGATCTCATCGGGGGCGATACCACAGCCGCTATCGGTCACCGTCAGTAACAACTCGCCCTGTTGTTTATCCTGCTCGCGCCAGCCGATATTGACCTGAATGCTGCCGCGCGGAGTGAATTTAATGGCGTTATTTATCAGGTTGTTAGCTACCTGAAGTAAACGCTCACCATCAATAACAACGGCGGCAGGAAGTGGGTGGCCGGCGGTAACGCTCAAGGTTACCGGGCGTTCGCCGATCAGCGGCTGATACAGCGCGCTGATATGGGCTAGCCAGGGTTGCAGCGCCAGGGGCTTTGGCGCCAGCGTCAAGGTTCCGGTTTCCAG
The DNA here is from genome assembly GCF_018336935.1 of Serratia plymuthica. NCBI lineage: Bacteria > Pseudomonadati > Pseudomonadota > Gammaproteobacteria > Enterobacterales > Yersiniaceae > Serratia > Serratia plymuthica. The sequence goes on from NZ_CP068771.1 coordinate 1,084,235, forward strand.
CCGGGCGTAATCTTGTAAATCATTAAGCAGATTGAGCAAGGATGACGCCGAACTGTAAATCACCGGCAGCCCCTCCGGCATTGGCCGGCGTTTCAGCTCCAGTTCCAGCAGGCCGAGTATGGCGTGCATGGGCGTGCGCAGTTCATGGCTGATGGTGGCCAGAAACTTGCTTTTCATCCTGTTCTCGGCTTCGGCCTGGCGGCGTGCCTGCTCGATCACTTCACGCTCGCGCTTTTCCCTGCGCTGCAAAATAAACCGGCGCAATGTCAGCGCCAGCAGCAGCAGGATCGCCGCTGCGAGTAGCGCCAGCAGCCAGGTAGTTTGCGGCTGCATGCGGTTGTCGTTCACCGCGTCAATCAGGTTGCTGCGATCGACAATCCACTCATCGCGCAGCGATTGCAGGGTTTCCGAGGGGATCTGCATCAGGTTTTTATCGAGGATAGCCAGCAGCAGCGGCTGATCCTGGCGCACGCCGAACGCCACCGGATAGGCGACGTTATTGGCGGCGAACGCCAGTTTTATTGCCCCGGAATAACGTGACAGGGCGATAAAGTTCGCCGAGATCACGTTATCCACCAGCGCATCCAACTGGCCGTTGGCCAGGGCGTCGTACATGGCCTTGCTATCGGCAAAGCGCACCGGCTCTTCGTGCGGAGGGACCAGCCCCTGCGCCAGATCGCCTTGCAGTACGCCGATGCGCTTGCCGGCCAGATCGTTCCAGGTAGAAATCCCGTTGGCATACTGACCTACATAAACCCCCCACAACGAACGGTGAATCGGCATGCTGGTGCTGTAACGTGCCTTAACGCCGCGCGCCAGCGGCAGAGCGGTGCGGAAACTGGCCTGGCCGGACAACACCAGTTGATCTGCCTGTTCGGCATTGCGCGCCCATAGCGGAGCAAAACGCAGCCCGGTGTTTTGCGCAATGATATTGAGTATGTCGATAGCGTAGCCGCGCGGTTGGTTGTCGGAGCCGCGATAGGCGAACGGGAAGTTATCCTCTATGGCGGCGTAATAGACGGTGGGGTGTTTTGCTACCCAGTTTTTTTCCATCTGCGTCAGATCGGCGTTGCCGGTATCGAGATAACTGGGGATCTTTTTGCTCCAGCGGCTTTGAATGGCGTTCATCAACTCCATGGGCGTATCGGCGATGGCGACGTTGAGGGTGTCGATCAGCGCCGGGTTGTCGGCGGCGAAGACGAAAGACAGGTTACCGAGATTGACCGTGCTTTCGATCTGATAAAGCTGGCCGAGCTGCAACTGGTCAATAATAAAGCTGGCGCTGGCTTCGTCGGCAATAAAGTAATCGCTGCTGCCGTTCAGCAAGGCATACACCGCCTGCAGGTTATTGTCATAACGCTGCACGTGGGAAGACACCGCCTTCAGCGCGTTGCCGGCCTGCATATCGGTCAGGGTACTGATCGCCACTCGCGCATCGGCGGAGTTCAGCATCACCTGGCGGTCATTGCTCCGATCGCGCAGTACGCGCAGGTTGCTGACGTAATAAGGCTGGGAGATTTTCAGATCCTCCAGCGCCTCATTCTGCGGAATGCCGTACACCAGATCGATAACGCCGCTGTGCAGCGCCTGTTCGAGCTGCGGCAAATCGGCGAAGCCGTAAATCTGAAAGCGGATGCCGGTAACTTGCTGGATATAACCGAGGTAGTCGGCGTTCAGCCCGTACAGATCGTCGTCCACAATAATGTTATAGGGGCTGGCATTCTCGCTGATGATACCCACACGCAGCGTAGCGTCGCGCCAGGGATTTTTCTCGCTGGCAATCAGCATATCCGCCGGAATATTCAGGCTGCTGACCAACCGATAAGGCACCGGTTGCGCCGCGTAGGCGAGGTTGCACAGCATCGCCAATAGCAGCAGAACGCCACGCATCATGGCGTCAGTTCTCTAAATACCGCCACCAGTTCCAACAGGTTGCCGGCGCCGGTTTTGCGCAGAATATTCTTCTTGTGGGTGCTGACGGTTTTGTTGCTGATGTTCAGCATCTCGGCAATTTGCAGATTGGACAGCCCCTTGCTGAGCAGGCCGAGGACTTGCAGTTCTTTGGGTGTCAGTAGCGTTCCCTCCGCCGATTGCGTTTCTTCCGCCATCGCGCCGGCGGGAAAACTCGGCTCCCCGGCCAGCACGGTTTCAATTGCCTGCACCAATTGTTCAAGCCGGCTGCCTTTATGCACAAACCCGTTAGCGCCGGCCGCCCAGGCCATGCGCGCGTAGATCTCTTCTTCCTGCGCGGTGTAGATCAGGATCGGTTGTTGCGGGTAGTGGCGGCGGATCTTTTTCAGCAGTTGCAAGCCGTCTACCTGCGGCAGGCCGATATCCAGAATGACCAGCGAAAAATCGGCGCTGGCCAATTGGGCCAAGGCCTGAACATCGTCCTGTACCGCCTGCAGGCTATAAGGGCAGGAAGACTTCATTAGCGCCGCTTCCAGTGCGACATGAACCACCGGGTGGTCATCAACTAATAACAGAGAAGGCATGGTTTGGCTCAAGTAGCGGTATCCTGATCGCTAGCATAGCGAAAAAGGAGCCACTGCGCTCTCCCGATGAAACAGCACAATCTACTGATAACTTGGTCGTTCAGCCGCGAGGCGGCTAAGGTGATTTACAGCGCTACCCTCACAGGCTAAATTGGTTGGATCTATACCCGTCGCCTTTCAAGTCGCAGCGTTGTTACCTGCACTCACTCACCCCAGTTACTTACTTAAGTAAGCGCCTGGGAATGAGTGAACTGGGCGCCTAGCTGCAACTTGAAATTCATAGGGTATGCGCTTTGTGAAATACCGCCCCTCGATACCGAATGGAAAAGTTATGAATTACCAAAATGATGATCTACGCATTAAAGAAATTAAGGAACTCCTGCCACCGGTGGCCCTGTTAGAGAAGTTTCCGGCCACTGAACGTGCAGCTGAGACGGTGTCCCTGGCGCGCAGTGCAATTCACAAGATCCTTCGCGGTAACGACGATCGCCTGCTGGTGGTTATCGGCCCATGCTCGATCCACGATACCAAAGCGGCAAAAGAGTATGCCGAGCGCTTGCTGACGCTGCGCCAGGAACTGAGCGGCGAACTGGAAGTGGTGATGCGCGTTTACTTTGAAAAACCGCGTACCACCGTGGGCTGGAAAGGGCTGATCAACGATCCGCTGATGGATAACAGCTTCCAGATCAACGACGGTCTGCGCCTTGCCCGTAAGCTGCTGTTGGATATCAACGATAGCGGTTTGCCGGCTGCGGGGGAATTCCTCGACATGATCACCCCGCAGTACCTGGCGGATCTGATGAGCTGGGGCGCGATCGGCGCACGTACCACGGAATCCCAGGTGCACCGCGAGCTGTCTTCCGGCCTGTCTTGCCCGGTTGGTTTCAAGAACGGCACCGACGGCACCATTAAAGTGGCGATTGACGCCATCAACGCGGCCAGCGCACCGCACTGTTTCCTGTCGGTGACCAAATGGGGCCACTCGGCGATCGTTAACACCAGCGGTAACGGCGATTGCCACATTATTCTGCGCGGCGGCAAAGAGCCGAACTACAGCGCGGCGCACGTGAAAGAAGTCAAAGACGGGCTGGTCAAAGCGGGCCTGCCGGCGCAGGTGATGATCGACTTCAGCCACGCCAACAGCAGCAAGCAGTTCAAAAAGCAGTTGGACGTGAATGCGGACGTGTGCAAACAGGTCGCCGGCGGTGAAAAAGCGATTATCGGCGTGATGATCGAAAGCCATCTGGTGGAAGGCAACCAGAATCTGGAAAGCGGCGAGCCGCTGGTCTATGGCAAGAGCGTGACAGACGCTTGCATCGGCTGGGAAGACACGGAAACCGTGCTGCGTGAGTTGGCGGCAGCCGTGAAAGCGCGCCGCGCCTAATATCCCCGTCGTCTTTCAAGCCGCAGCGTTGTTACCTGCTTACAAGGTCCATCCATGGACCTTGCCCTTTCAGGGCCGCTGCTGGCAGCGTTCAAATCTGTTCCCGACAGATTTGTCGCTCACCCCAGTTACTTACTCAAGTAAGCGCCTGGGGATGAGCGAGCTGGCCGCCTGGCTGCAACTTGAAAGCCATAGGGGATAGGATGTGGAGTTTCTTAATAAAAAAAAGCCCCCGGCCAAAACCGGGGGCTTTTTAGATCAACGGGCGAAAATTACTTCGCTTTACCCTGGTTTGCCACGGCGGCCGCTTTAGCAGCGATCTCGTCGGCATTACCCAGATAGTAACGTTTGATTGGCTTGAAGTTTTCGTCGAATTCATACACCAACGGCACGCCGGTTGGGATGTTCAGTTCGAGGATCTCATCTTCGCTCAGCTTATCCAGGTATTTCACCAGCGCACGCAGCGAGTTGCCGTGAGCGGCAACGATAACGCGCTCACCGCTTTTGATGCGTGGCAGAATTTCTTCGTCCCAGTAAGGGATCACGCGATCGATGGTCAGCGCCAGGCTTTCGGTCAGCGGCAGCTCTTTTTCGGTCAGCGCCGAGTAACGTGGATCGTGGCCCGGGTAACGCTCATCATCTTTGGTCAGCTCTGGTGGGGTAACGGCGAAGCCGCGACGCCATTGCTTAACCTGCTCGTCACCGTATTTTTCAGCGGTTTCAGCCTTGTTCAGACCCTGCAGCGCACCGTAGTGGCGTTCGTTCAGCTTCCAGGATTTTTCAGTCGGCAGCCAGGCCTGATCCAGTTCGTCCAGAATGTTCCACAGGGTATGGATCGCGCGCTTCAGTACGGAGGTGTAAGCAAAGTCAAAAGAGAAACCTTCATCTTTCAACAGCTTGCCTGCAGCTTTCGCTTCGGTGCGACCTTTGTCGGACAAATCAACATCATACCAACCGGTAAAGCGGTTTTCGTTGTTCCACTGGCTTTCGCCGTGACGCACCAGAACCAGCTTAGTTACAGCCATAGCTTAACTCCTTAATAATCTGACATTTCAATGATAACGAAAATCATTATATTGCCGCGGCCGGTGGCTCGGCAATCGATAGTGTCTAACCATAGCCAATTTCTTGCCGCAAAGTAAGTACTGTTCTGAGGAAAAGCTGAATCGATCAGGCGGGCGTCACGGGGGAAACCGGCACGGCGGAATCAGATCCGGCCGTGCCGCTGGCGAAGGGCAATCAGGCTGATTTTTTCAGACAGTTGCTCATAAAGGTTTTACGCTCGTCGCCTTTCAGGCTTTTAGCTTTGGCGTCGGCGTTGCAGGTTTTCATTTTCTGCTGTTGCGGCGTCAGGGTTTTCGCTGCGGTGGAACCTTCTGCCTTCAGGCAGGTGCTCATGAAGGTGGAACGGTCCGCGCCTTTCAGCGTTTTGGAGGAGGCTTGTTGATTACAATCAGTCATGCGCTTTTGCTGTGCAGCCTGCGCCGGCGAAGGCGTTTTTGCTGCGGTTGCGGTATCGGCAGCCATCAGGTTGGTGCTCAGCAGTAAACCCGCCAGTAATGGGAGTGCAGTAATCAGACGCATAGGTGTTCCTTCAGCTATTGACCGGCCAGAGATGGCCGAAAATTGTGACGCAGCACAAGAGGTTGTGCTTATCACCGTAGCCTGATTCTAGTGTGCGCTTTGGAATAAGGAAAGGCAGGTGCCGGTGGGGCCGGCGTGTAAAAAGGTAAGCATTTATAACAAAGGGCCCCTGGCCGCATGGCAAGGGGCGCGACGGGTCAGATAGGATAAAACTGATAATGGGTGGCGCTTTGATATTGCTGCCCCGGTTTGAGCCAACAGTCCGGCTGCGGCCATTCCGGGTGGTGCGGGCTGTCCGGCAAAAACTCGCTTTCCAGCGCTATGCCGGCGTAACTGGCATAGTTGCCGCCATCACGTGCCGGCGTGCCGTCCAGGTAATTGCCGCTGTACAGTTGCAGCGCCGGAGCGCTGGTGAATACGCTCATCTGCACCTGACCGTCCGCCGACCACAGGTGCGCCGCCGGGCAGTCCAGAGCGCCGCAGGTACGGTGCAGCAGATAGGCATGATCGTAGCCTTTTACCCGCTGCTGATCGCGGTCGCGCAGGAAATCCTGCAGCAGCGTTTTCGGGTGGCGAAAATCCATGCCGCTGCCGTCTACCGGCGTGAGTTCGGCGTTGGGTATGCCCTCGCTGTCGACCGGCAGATAACGGTCGGCAAACAGTTGCAGCCGTTGCCGGCGGGCGTCGGTGCCGGCGCCATCCAGGTTGAAATAAGCGTGGTTGGTCAGATTGACCGGGCAGGCGCGATCGGTCCGGGCCTGATAACTGATTTCCAGCCGGTTATCGGCAGTGAGCCGGTAATTGACCTCAACCTCGAGATTGCCGGGAAATCCCTGGTCGCCGTCGGGTGAATGCAACGCGTAGCTCACCTGCTGCGCATCTTGCCGAACAATCCGCCAGCGGCGGGCGTTGAAGCCTTCCGGCCCGCCATGCAGTTGGTGCTCCCCTTGGTTGGCGAGCAGCGGATGCGGCTTGTTGCCGATCAGCAGACTGGCGTAACCGATGCGGTTGGCATAGCGCCCGACGGTGGCGCCAAGATAGGCCGCCTGCCGCTGATAGTCCGCCGGAGTCCGGCAGCCCAACAGCAGTTCACGCGTTTCGCCCGATTTCAGCGGCAGCACGGCGGAAAGCCAGGTGGCGCCCCAATCCATCAGCGTGACCGTCATCCCACCGGCGTTTTGCAACCGGGTTAGCTGGTAAGGCTGGCCATCAGGGGCCAGTTGCAGGCTGTCTGTCAGCATATTCCGGCCCCCGCTGATGCCTTGCAAACGTAAAAGGTTTCTTTCAGTCCGTTGGTTTGCAATGGATATTCGCGCGTCACCGTCTCGCGCACCGGCTCCACCAGCTCTTGCGGCATCAGCGCCACGATGCAGCCGCCAAAGCCGCCGCCGGTCATGCGCACGCCGCCGCGATCGCCGATAACGCTTTTGACGATCTCAACCAATTGGTCGATCGGCGGTACGGTAATGGCAAAGTCATCCCGCATTGAAGCGTGAGATTCCGCCATCAGCCTGCCCATCAGTTTCATATCGCCCGCCGCCAAGGCATCTGCGGCGGCCAGGGTGCGATCGTTTTCAGTGATCACGTGGCGCGCTCGCTTGGCGACGATCGGATCCAATTCATGCTGGATCGGGAAGAACAGTTCCGGGCTGACGTCGCGCAGCGCCTTGACGCCGAAGAAGCGTGCGGCGGCTTCGCATTGTTCGCGACGGGTGTTGTATTCGCTGTCCACCAGCCCGCGCTTCACGTTGGAGTTGATGATGACCACGGCAATATTTTCCGGCACCGACACCGCACGGGTCTCCAGTGAACGACAGTCGATCAGTAAGGCATGATCCTGTTCACCGAGCGCGGAAATCAGCTGATCCATGATCCCGCAATTGCAGCCGACGAACTGGTTCTCCGCCTCCTGGCCATTCAAAGCCAGCGCTACGCCATCGAGCGGCAGTTCATACAGTGCCTGCATCACCTGGCCAACGGCCACTTCCAGTGAGGCGGAAGAGCTGAGGCCGGCGCCTTGCGGCACGTTGCCGGCGATCACCAGATCCGCGCCGCCAAAATTGGCGTTGCGCAGTTGCAGGTGTTTGATTACGCCGCGCACGTAATCGGACCAAAGCTGATTCGGGTGGCTGACGATCGGATCGTCGAGCGAAAATTGATCCAGTTGGCCATCGTAATCGGCCGCGATCACGCGTATCTGGCGATCGTCACGCCTGGCACCGGCGATCACCGTCTGGTAATCAATGGCGCACGGCAACACGAAACCGTCGTTATAGTCGGTATGTTCACCGATCAAATTCACTCGTCCAGGCGCTTGAATGGTCAGTGCGGGCGCGTAGCCAAAACGTTCGGTAAAAATGGCGTGGGTAATATTTTTCAAACTCATCATTCGGCTCCGGCTTCACGGTAATGAATGTCGTTAACGGCGCGCAGACGTTCTGCCGCCTGTTCTGCAGTCAGATCTCGCTGGGTTTCCGCCAGCATCTCGTAACCCACCATAAATTTGCGCACCGTGGCGGAGCGCAGCAGCGGCGGATAGAAATGCGCATGCAACTGCCAGTGGCGGTTATCCGCATCATTGAACGGCGCACCGTGCCAGCCCATGGAATAAGGGAAAGAACACTGGAACAGATTGTCGTAGCGGCTGGTCAGTTTTTTCAGCGCGACGGCCAGGTCGCTGCTCTGTGCGGCGCTCAGATCGGTAATGCGTTGCACGGCGGCCTTCGGCAGCAGCAGCGTTTCAAACGGCCAGGCGGCCCAATAGGGCACCACGGCCAGCCAGTGCTCGGTTTCTACTACCGTCCGGCTGCCGTCCGCGAGTTCGCGCTGTACGTAGTCCACCAGCAGGGGGGACTGGTGTTGTTGGAAATATTCGCGCTGCAAGCGATCTTCATGCTCGACTTCGTTCGGCAGGAAGCTGTTGGCCCATACTTGTCCATGCGGGTGCGGGTTGGAGCATCCCATCGCCGCCCCTTTGTTTTCAAATACCTGTACCCACGGATAGCTGCGCCCGAGATCGGCAGTTTGCTCCTGCCAGGTGGCAATCACCCGTTCCAGTGCCGCAAGCGTCAGTTCCGGCAGGGTTTTACTGTGATCGGGGGAGAAACAGATGACCCGGCTGGTGCCGCGCGCGCTCTGGCAGCGCATGAGCGGATCCCGGCTTTCCGGTGCCTGCGGCGTATCCGTCATCAGCGCGGCGAAGTCATTGGTGAATACATAGGTGTTCTGATAATCCGGGTTTTTATCGCCGGTAACGCGGGTATTGCCTGGGCAGAGGAAGCAGTCCGGATCGTGCTGCGGCAGCGTTTCCTGCTGCGCGGGTTCCTGTTGACCCTGCCATGGGCGCTTGGCGCGGTGCGGCGACACCAGTACCCATTGACCGGTCAGCGGGTTATAGCGGCGATGGGGATGATCGATGGGATTAAAATCCGTCATTGCGGTTCCTTTTTCTTGGCCGGCGCGGCTGAATGTAATCGCTTTCATCAATGCCAGGCGCACCCTTTACAGATTAAAATAGATAACGATGCGCAAAAAGATAGCATGCCCGACAGAGCAAAAAGGTGATCCAGAGCGAAAAATGGAATCGTTTACACTTGGGTGCGACAAGAAGGGATACAGGTAACACAACAGGGGTTACAGAACGGAGCGGGTAGGGTGAGAAACAGGATGATAGCGTTTTCATCCATATCGCCGGCAGGAGGATCCCTGCCGGCTGATAACGTCAGGGATGTTGATACAGTGGATAAGTGAATAACAGCAGATGCGTGAGGTTAAGCCCGAAATGGAACAGGATCGGCACCCACAGGCGGCCGCTCCACATCCATGCCAGGCCGTAAATCAAACCGGCAAGCGTGGCAAATACCACCATCAGCATGCCGCCGGCCAGATGCGCGGCGCCAAACACCAGTGCTGCGATAATCAAGGCCGGCCAGGCGCCCAACCACTGGCTAAGGCGCTGTTGCAAATAACCGCGGAACAGCGCTTCTTCCGCCATACAGACAAAGAACAGGTTGGCCATCACAAACGCCAGGATCCAGCCCGGTGCATGCGGTTCAATCTTCAAGCCGCCGAGCGCCACCGCCACCAGCAGTAAGGCAGGCACTGCGGCTATCAGCGCGATCCAACCGGTTTTACCGACGCTTTTGCCGGTTTCAGCGGCAAATAATGTCGGCAGGCAGGCAAACAACAGGAATGGCACCAGCGCTTTGTCGAAATTGTAATACATGGTGAACGGCGCGCTGAGCGGACCGGGTTTTTCACCGTCGATCATCAACTGATTATGGAACCCCGGCACCAGATGCAGGAATAGCGCCACGCAGCTTGCCACCACCAGCACTTCCAGCGGCATTGCCAGATTACGTTGGGCGCGGTAATGGTGTCGCAGGCCGGCCAGTGCAGCAATGACCAACACGCAGCCCAGGCTGATCGGGGTCAATATCCCGTGATACATCCCCATGCCCGCCGATGCGGCCAGAAATAACCAGGCAATCAGCCGGTTAAATGGCAAAAAGAATAACGAAATCGAAAGTACGCCCCACATAACTCTATCCCTTTAAAATATGCACACAGCGCTCAGTGCCTGTGCGGCGTGTGAGTATGGCGAAGTTGAGCGCTATGGCGAATAGTAACATAGAGAGGTTACAGCAAAGGTCCGGACAGTGATCTGAAGCGAGTTTATTCGGCAACTGTCTGATTTAGCCTTTCATCCAGGCCTGCGAACGGGTGATTTCCGCCAGGTTTTGCAAGATATCCAGGCTTTGCTGGTGTATCTCCTCGCTCGCTGCGGCGCACAAATCCTGCAATACGGTGACCTGAAAACCGGCATCGTGCGCCTGTCGCGCAGTGCTTTCAATTGCCAGCGGGGTGCTGACGCCCCCCAGCAACAGGTGATGGCAACGATGCTGCTGCAACCAGGCTAACAAATTGTTACCGGCAAAGGCGGAAACGGCATGCTTTTCGAATTGAAAATCCACCGGCAATACCTGTAACGCCTTGTCCCATTGGCAACCGGGGCTGCTCAAACGCAGGGCGCCTATCTGTTTAAGGTGGTTGAACAAGGGAGAGTGGGGAGGGATATCGTGATAATCGTCGGCAAACCCCACGCGTACCCAAATCACCGGAATTTTGCGTACGCGCGCGTAGGCCGCGGCAGCGTTGGTGTTGGCAATCAGGTTATGCGCCACCACCTGTTCACGGCAGTGATTCGCGCGCCCCTTGGGGCCAATCAGATCCTCAATCAGATCGATAATAATCAGTGCAGCGGACATGGCCTCTCCAAAAATGAATCCCTCATCCCCTTATGATAAAAGGCCCACTGCGATGTGTTGCGGAGGAAGTGTTGCCGGATATGTCGTCGGAGGAGTGCCGGGGCCGCCCCTCCGCAGGATAATCCGGGATATCAGGCCAACCGATCGTGCTGATAGCGGTAACCGTCGCCGTCGGGCAAAAAGCTCAGGCGGTGAGTAATGCACTGTGGCGCGTCTTCCGCATGGTGGGAAACAAACAGCAACTGGGTGGTGCCCTGGCCGATCAGCACGTCGATAAAGCGGCGCACCAACTGGCGATTGAGCGGATCCAGGCCTTGCAGCGGTTCGTCGAGGATCAGCAATGTCGGATGCTTGACCAGCGCACGGGCAATCAACGCCAGCCGTTGTTGACCCCAGGACAAACTGTGAAACGGCATATCGCCGCGTGAACCGCCCAACCCCAATAGCGCCAACCATTGGTCGGCCAACTGCCGCTGCCGGTCAGACACGGCCTGATAGATGCCGATGGAGTCGAAAAAGCCGGACAGGATCACGTTGCGTACGTTCGAGCTGACGCGATAGTCCAGATGCAGGCTGCTGCTGACGTAGCCGATATGGCGCTTGATGTCCCAGATGGTTTCTCCGCTGCCGCGACGGCGGCCGAACAGGGTAAGATCGTTGCTGTAGCCCTGTGGGTGATCGCCGGTGATCAGGCTGAGCAGGGTAGATTTACCGGCACCGTTCGGGCCGACGATTTGCCAGTGCTCACCGGGATTGACCTGCCAGTCGAGATGATTAAGGATGGGGCGATCGTTGTAACTGACCACGCCGTCACGCAGCATGATTAACGGTTGATCCGCCGGCAAGGTGGGTTTCTGGGCCGGATCCTCGGTTTCCGGCAGCGCCAGGCCATGCAGATTTTCGCTGTGCGCCAATTGCGCCACCAGCGCGTCCGCCATCACCTGTTGGCGCGAGCCCTGGCTTGCCAGAGTGCAATCCGCCAGCACCCCCACCTGCCGGATAAAGTCCGGCACCTCGTCAAAACGGTTGAGCACCAGCACCAGGGTGTAACCCTGTTCGGAGAGAGAGCTCAGCAGCGCAGCCAATTGCGCGCGGGAATTCACGTCCAGGCCGTCGAAGGGTTCATCCAGGATCAGCAAGTCGGGCTGCGGCATTAATGCCCGGCACAGCAAGGTCTTGCGTGTTTCGCCCGTGGAAAGGTACTTGAAACGACGCGTCAGCAGCGGAGTGATGCCGAACTGTGCGGCCAGTTGCGCGCAGCGCTCCGGGTCTTTCACTTCTTCTTGAATGATTTCCGCCGCGGTGCGGCCGGTGTCTTCTTCGCCGGGGCTGAGCAGGTCGGTATTGTTGCGTTGCCATTCGTCGCTGACCAGTTTTTGCAACTGCTCGAAGGAGATGCGCACCTGGCGGCTGAAATCGCTGCGACGTTCGCCACTCAGCAACACCAGCTCATCGGCCAGCGCACGCGCCAGGGCGGATTTTCCGCTGCCGTTGGCGCCGACAAAGGCCCAGCTGTCGCCAGACTGAATCTCCAGCGCATCCAGCGTCAGGGTTCGGGTATCGCTTAAGCGAAATGAACCTTGCGAAATGTGCAACGATGACATTACCTATTCCTTATTGTGCAATTATTTGATTTAGAAATAGGCGTATTGCCGTATGAAGTCAATCGGCAAAAACGCAACGTTACGTTGCGTTTAACACAACGTGGCGACAATCACCCGATCGGCGTTAAACAGGGCGTGTACCGCGCTGCCGGGCTGCAGTTTAAGCTGCTGCAGTTCCTGGTTGGCCACCGTGGCGCACAGGGTTTCGCCGCCAGTCAGCGTCACCAGCACTTCGCTGTGATCGGCGCCTGGCTGGATGCTGGCCACCACGCCCGCCAGCGCATTGTCCGCCGCCCCGGCGAGGGCCGGATCGCTATTCAGTTTCACCCATGGCGCTTTAATCAGCGCCAACACTTCCTTGCCGGGGGCGAGCTGCAACCGGTCGGCGCTCTGTTGGGTAAGGGCCGCGCTGAGACGGGTTTTGCCATCGCTCAGTAAAATCTCCAGATGCTGCTGCACCTGCCGATGGTCGCGCTCGATGACGGTGCCGAAGAACTGATTACGCGCGCTGGTTTGCAGCGAAAAGCGTGAAATTGCCGCCAGCAGGCTGTCGAGCGGCAGGTTGTCTTGCTGCAATACGTCGAAGGCCTTTTGCTGGATTTGGCCCAGCAGATCGTAAAGCTGGATCAGCCGTTCACCGTAGTGAGTGACCTGAGCGCCGCCGCCGCCTTTGCCGCCGGTGGCGCGTTCCACCACCGTTTGTTCCGCCAGTTGGTTCATTTCATTGATGGCGTCCCAGGCACTTTTATAGCTGATGCCCGCCAGTTTGGCGCCCTGGCTGATGGAGCCGGTGTGCCGGACCTGCTTGAGCAGCGCGATGCGGCGTGGATCGGCGAACAGTTTCTGCTGGAGTTTTAGGGTAAGGAGGATTTCGGCCTGCATAACGCGTCCTGTCGGCTGCAAAAGCCTTATTGTCGCCGATTTGCCGGCAAAGCGCCAAAATGGCACGTTTGGCCGGTTACAAATTTCACCCGATGTTTAAAATAGCTGCGTTTTAGCGGCTATTTTGGTTTAAAATAGCGCTACGTAGCGGTGTCAATTACCGCTCAATGGGCAGTTAAGTGAGGCTACCATGTTGGAATTATTAAAAAGTTTGCTGTTCGCTGTGGTAATGGTGCCGGTGGTCATGGCGATCATCCTCGGCCTGATCTACGGTTTGGCGGAAGTGTTCAACATTTTCTCCAAAGTGGGCCGCTCGAAAGAAAACCGCACTCAGCACTGATCGTCACCCATTTCCCTCTCAATGCCCGCCGGCGCCGTTCGGCGGGTGTTTCTCAAGATATGTCCTCCCCTGCCGATAAACCGCATGACAAGCTTCTGCGCAACGTTATATTATTTTTTATATAACGAAGGGCAATATTACACATTAATTTGCGGAGAACACCATGAAACAGCAATGGACGAAATGGATCGGCGGTATTGTATTGGCATCAGGTATGGTCATGCAGGCGTCTGCGGCAGAGAAAATTACCGTTTTTGCAGCGGCATCGCTGACTAACGCGCTGCAGGATATCGCGACCCAGTATCAGAAAGGCAAGGATGTGCAGGTGGTTCCTTCATTCGCCTCGTCTTCTACGCTGGCACGCCAGATTGAACAGGGCGCTCCGGCCGATCTGTTTATTTCCGCCGATCAGCAGTGGATGGACTACGCCATCGACAAACAGCAGATGGTCAAAGAGACTCGGTATACGCTGTTGGGCAACGAACTGGTCCTGATCGCCGCCAAAGACGGCAAGCAGGGTAACGTTACGCTTAACAAACAGACCGACTGGGCGAAGCTGTTGAACGGCGGCCGCCTGGCGGTGGGCGATCCGGACCACGTACCGGCGGGGATCTACGCCAAAGAAGCGTTGCAGAATCTCGGCGTTTGGGCCGCGCTGGAGCCTAAACTGGCGCGGGCCAACAACGTACGCAGCGCAATGGCGCTGGTGGAGCGCGGCGAGGCGCCGTTGGGCATTGTGTATGGCTCGGATGCGGTGGCCAGTGATAAAGTCAGCGTGGTGGGCATCTTCCCGGAAGACAGCCACAAACCGGTCGAATACCCGATGGCGGTGGTTAAAGGCCATCAGACACCGGCCGTCAGCGCTTTTTATAACTACCTGAAAAGCCCGGAAGCGGCGGCTATTTTTCACCATTATGGATTCTCCCCGCGTAAATGATTCTGAGTGAGTACGAGTGGCAGGCCGTTGAACTGAGCCTGAAAGTGTCCGCCGTGGCGGTAGTTTGCAGCTTGCCTTTCGGCATTCTGATGGCCTGGATCCTGGTGCGCTGCCGCTTCCCCGGCAAATCGCTGCTGGATAGTCTTATCCACCTGCCGCTGGTGCTGCCGCCGGTGGTGGTCGGCTATATATTGCTGATCGCCATGGGGCGGCGCGGGGTGATTGGCGAATGGCTGTATGACTGGTTCGGTTTCAGTTTCAGCTTTAGCTGGCGCGGTGCGGCGTTGGCGTCCGCCGTGGTGGCGTTTCCGCTGATGGTGCGTGCCATCCGTCTGGCGTTGGAGGCGGTGGATACCCGCCTCGAACAGGCCGCCCGCACTCTGGGCGCCAGCCCGTGGCGGGTGTTTTTCACCATTACGCTGCCGCTGTCACTGCCTGGGGTCATCGTCGGCGTGGTGCTGGGTTTTGCCCGTTCGTTGGGGGAGTTCGGCGCTACCATTACCTTTGTGTCCAATATTCCCGGCGAAACGCGCACCATTCCGCTGGCGATGTATACCCTGATTGAAACGCCGGGAGCGGAAGCCGCCGCCGCGCGCCTGTGCATAATTGCCATAGTGTTGTCGCTGGTTTCACTGATGGTTTCCGAGTGGCTGGCCCGCTGGGGCCGCAAACGTATGGGTATCTAAATGCTGGAGCTGGATTTTTCCCAACGCCTTGGCGATCTCAACCTCAACGTGCGTGCGGATCTGCCCGCTCAGGGCATTACCGCCATTTTTGGCCTGTCCGGCGCCGGTAAAACCTCACTAATCAACGCCATCGGCGGCCTGACGCGTTTGCAGCAGGGGCGCATAGCGCTCAATGGCCGCACGCTGGTGGACACCGCCAGTGGCCTGTGTCTGCCGCCGGAAAAACGCCGCATCGGCTACGTGTTTCAGGACGCGCGCCTGTTCCCGCATTACCGGGTGCGCGGCAACCTGCAATACGGCATGGCGGCCGGCATGCGCGCGCAATTCGACGGTATCGTTGAACTGTTGGGTATCGGCCCCTTGCTCAACCGCCTGCCGTTGACCTTGTCCGGCGGTGAAAAACAGCGGGTGGCGATTGGTCGCGCCTTGCTGACCGCCCCGGAACTGCTGTTGATGGACGAACCGCTGGCGTCGTTGGATCTGCCGCGCAAGCGCGAACTGCTGCCCTACCTGGAGCGGCTGGCGCAGGACGTCAATATCCCGATCCTCTACGTCAGCCACAGCATGGATGAAATCCTGCGCCTGGCGGAACAGGTGATGGTGCTGGATAACGGCCAGGTGCGGGCATTCGGCGGGCTGGAAGAGGTTTGGGCCAGCAGCGCGCTGCGGCCCTGGCTACAGCGCGAAGATCAAAGCAGCGTGTTGCGCGTCAGCGTGATCGAGCATCATTCTCGTTATGCCATGACCGCGCTGGCGCTGGGCGATCAACGCCTGTGGGTCAGCGGTGTCGATGCTCCACTGGGGGCGCAACTGCGTATCCGCATCAACGCCGCCGACGTGTCGCTGGTCTTGCAGCCGCCGGTTAACAGCAGCATTCGCAACGTCTTGCCGGCCAGGGTGACCGAGTGTCTGGAAGTCGACGGGCAGGTGGAAGTGAAGCTGGCGGTGGGGGAAAGCGTGTTGTGGGCGCGCATTACGCCGTGGGCGCGTGACGAGCTGGCGATCAGACCGGGGCAGTGGCTGTACGCGCAGGTGAAAAGCGTGTCGATCAGTCGCGAGGCGCGCTGAATACGGCCCTCCCGCAGGGGAGGGCGAGGGGGTTACCGGCCCAGCACCCGCGTGCGGATCACGTCGGCGATGCCTGGCTGCAGGTGATCGGCGATCACCAGATCGGCGCGCTGTTTGATAGCGTCATCGGCGTTGCCCATGGCTACGCCCAGACCGGCCGCTTCCAGCATGCTGAGATCGTTGTAGTTATCCCCGAAGGCCACCACTTGATCCATGCTCAGCCCCTGAGACTCGACCCACTGTTGCAGGCGTTTGCCCTTGCTGTTGCCGCCTTTGGCGATATCGACCTGATCGTGCCATGACCATTCACACGCCAGCCCCAGCTCTTTTTCCACCGTTTCGGCAAAGCTGCGCAGCGCGGGAATATCGTCGTGCGAGGTCGCGAACTTCCAGATCGACTGCACCTCGTCCACCGCCTGAACCAGGCTGTCGACGTGAAGCAGCGTCGGGCGTTGCGCCGGGGGCAGGGTTTCCGTCCAGGCCAGCGAGCGGGTGATGTGGCCGCTGGTGTCCTGATACAGCATGGCGTCGTCTACGTACATCAGGCCGTGAATGCCGCTTTGTTTCAGCATTTGCAGCACCAACCTGGCCTGCTCTTTTGGCAGCGGATCGGCAGCCAGCACCTTTTTCTGCTGGAAGTCATACAAATAGGTGCCGTTGCAGCAGATCGCCGGCGTGTCTATTTCCAGCGCCTGGTAGAACGGGTGGATCGCCACGTGATGGCGACCGGTGGCCACCACCACTTTGATACCGGCGGCGCGTGCTTCAGCCAGGGCTGCCAGCGACTGCGGCAAAATGCGTTTTTGGTTGTCCAGCAGGGTGCCGTCCAGATCGAGGGCAATGACGCGGTAGCTCATAGGGATCTCATTATCGTTAGCAACAAAACTAACCCGATGGTACACCGGATAAGCGATGGATAAAACCGCACATATTTCATCTGCAACCCGGGGTTGTTATGTCACCGATGTGAGGTAAGCTAAGGGAAACCGAAAAACCTGAAACCGGTTTCTCTTTTACTCTCTTCAAGGAGAACACATGAAGCAAATCGTTTATGTCGCCAGCCCGGAAAGCCAGCAAATCCACGTGTGGCAGTTAAATGACACCGGCGCACTGGATCTGCTGCAGACCGTCGACGTACCGGGCCAGGTACAACCGATGGCGATCCACCCGGATAAAACGCACCTCTACGTTGGCGTGCGCCCGGCCTTCGGGATCGTCAGCTACCGCATTGAGGCGGACGGCAAGCTGCAACAGGCCGGCATGGCACCGCTGCCGGGCAGCCCGACCCATATTTCCACCGATTTGCAGGGCCGCTATCTGTTCTCCGCGTCTTACAGCGGCAACTGCGCCAGCGTCAGCCCGATCGGCCATGACGGCGTGGTAGTGGCGCCCCTTCAGCAGATCGACGGTTTAACCGCGCCGCACTCGGCCAATATCGACCCGACCAATCAGCTGCTGCTGGTTCCCTGCCTGAAAGAAGATCGCATCCGCCTGTTCAACCTGAGTCTGGAAGGCAAACTGACGCCGCACGCGCAGGACGCGGTGGCTACCGCAACCGGCGCCGGCCCGCGTCATATGGCGTTCCATCACAATGACAACTATGCCTACTGCGTGAACGAGCTGGACGGCACAGTAGACGTGTTCGTCATCACTGAAAACGGCAGCAAATACACCCTGACGCAGACGGTGAACATCATGCCGGACGATTTCGACGGCACCCGCTGGGCGGCGGATATCCACATCACGCCGAATGGCCGCTTCCTGTACACCAGCGACCGCACCGCCAGCATCCTGACGATTTTCAGAGTGTCCGAAGACGGCAGCACCCTGTCGCCGGTCGGCCATCATCCGATCGAAGAGCAGCCACGCGGTTTCAATATCGACCACAGCGGCCGCTTCGTGATTGCCGCAGGTCAGAAATCCGATCATATCGGCGTCTATGAAATCGACCAGACCAACGGCAAATTGACCACGTTGGCGCGTTATCCGGTAGGTAAAGGCCCGATGTGGGTCAGCGTATTAGCCAGGTAAACAGTAGGGGGCGAATACATTCGCCCCGATTAAAGCGGGCGCGGCATGCAGCGCCCCTCGGTGCGCCAGGCCCGGGTATCTCGGGCTAAAAAACGACTTTTGTCATCAAACGCAGGCTCGGAAGAGCTTTTTATTTGCCAAAAATCAGCTGTACGTCACCGTCAGCGTGGCGCTGCCGAGGCTGTGGAAGTGCACGTTAAAGCCGACCAGCGCGCCGCTGGAACCTTCATCCACCTCAATGCTCTCCACATCCAATGCATGAATCGTGAAGTGATAGCGATGGCTTTCACCCTGTGGGGGCGCCGCGCCGCCGTAGCCGGCTGAGCCGAAATCGGTGCGGGTCTGGATGGCGCCGAGCGGCAGGCCGCCTTTGCCGGAGCCTGCGCCCTGAGGCAGTTCGCGCGTCTGCGCCGGGATATTGGCCACCACCCAGTGCCACCAGCCGGAGCCGGTCGGGGCATCGGGATCGTACACCGAAATCACGAAACTTTTGGTGCCCTCCGGCACGCCATCCCAGGCCAGGTGCGGCGACAGGTTCTCGCCCTGATAGCCCATGCCGTTAAACACCTGGCGCTCCGGCATTTTCGCGCCGTCTTGCAGATCGTTGCTGTACAAACGAAAGTTCATGATGACTCCATTGGTCGGTAAAAGCGGAATGCCTAAGCCAGAGCTTTTTGGCGCGATAACACAAGCGTCATTGCATCTCGCCAGCGGCTTCACCTATGAGTTACCATAGTTAACGCCGAAGCTACATATGCGACATCAATAATTCACAGATCGATAAAAGCAATCATGATTTCATTCAAAAAACGCACGCCGTGGTTTGGCTGGCTGCGCCGCTGGGCCAAGGGCATCAAGCGCGACATCTATGCACTGTGGCTGGCGGCCCGCGATCGGCGCACGCCCTGGTACGCCAAACTGGTAGCCCTGCTGGTGGCGGGTTATGCGGTGTCGCCTATCGATTTGATTCCGGACTTTATTCCGGTGTTGGGCTATCTGGACGACGTGATCATCGTGCCGTTGGGCATCATGCTGGCGGTGCGCCTGATCCCCAGGCCGCTGATGGCGGAACTGCGGGAGAAGGCGCAACGGCGTATCGATAATCCCACCGGCCGCATGGCGGCGGTGATGATCATTTTATTGTGGGTGTTGTGTCTGGTGTTGCTGGCCCGCTATCTGGACCAGCACTGGTAAGCCGTTAGCTCGCCGCTGCGGCCACGGCGGCGGTCAACCGGCTGAGTTGATCGGGCTGAATGATGTAAGGCGGCATCAGGTAAATCAGCTTGCCGAATGGCCGGATCCACACTCCGCGCTCGACAAAACCGCGCTGCAACTGCGCCACGTCCACCGGTTCGCGCATTTCCACCACGCCAATCGCCCCCAGCACTCGCACATCCGCCACTTTTGGCAGCGACAGGAGCGGCAATAGCTGCTGTTTTAGCTGAGTTTCGATGGCGGCGACCTGCTGCTGCCAATGGTTTTCCGCCAACAGCGACAGGCTGGCTTCGGCCACCGCGCAGGCCAGCGGGTTACCCATAAAGGTCGGCCCGTGCATAAAGCAGCCTGCCGCGCCGTTGCTGATGGTTTCCGCCACGTGGCGGGTGGTCAGGGTAGCCGACAGCGTCATATAACCGCCGGTCAGCGCCTTGCCCAGGCAGAGAATATCCGGTACCACCGCCGCGTGCTCACAGGCAAACAGCTTGCCGGTGCGGCCAAAACCGGTGGCGATTTCATCGGCAATCAGCAGGATCTGGTGCTGGTCGCACAGCTCGCGCACCCGCTTGAGGTAGGTCGGGTGGTAAATGCGCATCCCACCTGCGCCTTGCACCACCGGCTCCAGAATCACTGCGGCGATCTCCCCGGCATGCTGTTCCAGCAGCGCGGCGAACGGCGCAATGTCGTTTTCATTCCACGGCTCATCAAAACGGCACTGCGGCGCGGTGGCGAACAGGTGCGGCGCGAGATAGCCCTGATACAGGCTGTGCATCGAGTTGTCCGGATCGCACACCGACATCGCGCCGAAGGTATCGCCGTGATAGCCGTGACGCAGGGTCAGAATACGCTGCCGCCGCTCCCCGCGCGCCTGCCAGTATTGCAGCGCCATCTTCAGCGCCACTTCGACGGCCACCGAGCCGGAATCCGCCAGAAACACGCATTGCAGCGCCTCCGGCGTCATCTCCACCAGCCTGCGGCACAGTGCGATAGCGGCGGGATGGGTGATGCCGCCGAACATCACGTGCGACATTTTTTCCAACTGCCGGGTGGCGGCCAGATTCAGCTGCGGGTGGTTATAGCCGTGGATCGCCGCCCACCAGGAAGACATGCCGTCTACCAGACGCCGGCCATCGGCCAATTGCAGTTCGACGCCGCTGGCGGCCTCTACCGGATAGCAGGGCAATGGATGGCTCATGGAGGTGTAGGGGTGCCAGATATGGCGCTGGTCGAATTCAAGGTCGGAGGCGCTGATAGACATTCTTGTAAACCAAATCATATTCGTAATGGTTGACAGTATATCCACAATATCTACACTGATGACACTTTTTTCATTTTTGGAGACGCCGTAATGGCCGATCGCATTCACTGGACAGTAGGTCTTGCCCAGACCTTATTTGATAAACCGTTACTTGAGCTGCTGTTTGAAGCCCAGACCGTTCACCGTCAGCATTTTGACCCGCGCCAGGTGCAGGTGAGTACGCTGTTATCAATCAAAACCGGCGCCTGTCCGGAAGACTGCAAATACTGCCCGCAAAGTTCACGCTACAAAACCGGTCTTGAGTCCGAGCGGCTGATGCAGGTGGAACAGGTGCTGGAATCGGCGCGCAAGGCCAAAGCGAATGGATCGACCCGCTTCTGCATGGGGGCGGCGTGGAAGAATCCGCACGAGCGCGATATGCCTTATCTGCAACAGATGGTGCAGGGGGTGAAGGCGATGGGCATGGAAACCTGCATGACGTTGGGCACGCTTGACCACACCCAGGCAGAACGGCTGGCGGACGCCGGGCTGGATTATTACAACCACAATCTGGACACTTCGCCGGAGTTCTACGGCAACATCATCACCACCCGCAGCTATCAGGAACGTCTGGACACGCTGGACAAGGTGCGCGGGGCGGGCATTAAAGTCTGTTCCGGCGGCATCGTCGGGCTGGGCGAGACGGTGCGTGACCGCGCGGGGCTGCTGGTGCAGCTGGCTAACCTGCCGACACCGCCGGAGAGCGTGCCGATCAACATGCTGGTGAAGGTAAAAGGCACGCCGCTGGCGGATAACGATGACGTCGATCCGTTCGATTTCATCCGCACCATCGCGGTGGCGCGCATCATGATGCCGGCCTCTTACGTCCGCCTTTCCGCCGGTCGCGAACAAATGAACGAGCAAACTCAGGCGATGTGCTTTATGGCCGGCGCCAACTCTATCTTCTATGGCTGCAAACTGCTGACCACGCCAAATCCGGAAGAAGACAAAGATCTGCAACTGTTCCGCAAACTGGGCCTCAACCCGCAGCAGACCGCAACCGAGCACGGCGACAACCAGCAGCAACAGGTACTGGCGGAGCAACTGCTGCATGCCGATACCGCTGAGTTTTACAACGCGGCGCTGTAATGAGCTGGCAACAACGTATTGAACAGGCGCTGGAGGAGCGGCAGCAGAATGCCGCTTACCGTCGTCGCCAGGTGAATCAGGGCGGCAATGGCCGCCATATTCAGCTCAACGGCGAGCGCTACCTGAACTTTTCCGGCAACGACTATCTTGGCCTGAGCCAGGATCCGCAGGTGATCGCCGCCTGGCAGCAGGGCGCCGAGCAGTATGGCGTCGGCAGTGGCGGCTCCGGGCACGTCACCGGGTTCAGTGCGGCGCATCAGGCGCTGGAACAGCAACTGGCGGAGTGGCTCGGTTACCCGCGTGCGCTGCTGTTTATCTCCGGCTATGCCGCCAATCAGGCATTGCTGGCGGCGCTGATGCAGGCGGACGATCGCATCTTGGCGGACCGGCTCAGCCACGCGTCGCTGCTGGAGGCGGCCGCCCATTCACCGGCCCAACTGCGTCGCTTTCGCCACAATCAGCCGCAGGCGCTGGCCGGTCTGCTGGCAAAATCCTGCGGTGGCCAGATGCTGGCGGTGACCGAAGGGGTGTTCAGCATGGACGGCGACAGCGCACCGCTGGCGGAGCTGCATCGCCTGACCCAAGCGGCGGGAGCCTGGCTGATGGTCGATGACGCGCACGGCATCGGCGTTCATGGCGAACAGGGGCGCGGCAGTTGCTGGCAGCAGGGCGTGCGGCCCGAACTGCTGGTGGTCACCTTTGGCAAAGCCTTTGGCGTCAGCGGCGCGGCCGTGCTGTGCGACGAGGCCACGGCGGAATATCTGCTGCAGTTTGCCCGCCATTTGATTTACAGCACCTCAATGCCGCCGGCGCAGGCTTGCGCCTTGCAGACGGCGTTGCAGCGCATCCAGCAGGGTGACGAATTGCGCGCCCGGCTGCAGGACAATATTCAGCGCTTCCGGCAAGGTGCGGCCCAGTTGCCATTAGCCCTGACGGCGTCGGTGACCGCCATTCAGCCGCTGCTGGTGGGTGACAACCAGCGTACGCTCGATCTGGCGCAGCAACTGCGTGACCAGGGGTTGTGGGTGAGCGCCATTCGCCCGCCAACGGTGCCGCCGGGCGGCGCGCGCCTGCGCATTACCCTGACGGCGGCGCATCAGCCGCAGGATATCGATCGCCTGCTGGAGGTATTGCATGACGTCAGCCTTTGAGCCGGTCAACAAGCAGGCGGTAGCCTCGGCCTTCAGCCGCGCGGCGGGCAGTTATGATTCGGCGGCGGTGCTGCAACGTGACGTCGGTGAGCGCTTGCTGGGGATGGGGGCGGAGCATCGGGGCGAACAGCTGCTCGACGCAGGCTGCGGCACCGGGCACTTCAGCCGCCGTTGGCGCGAACGGGGGAAACAGGTCACCGCGCTCGATCTGGCGCCGGGCATGCTGGCATTCGCCCGCCAGCAGCAGGCTGCGGACCATTATTTGCTGGGGGATATCGAAAATGTGCCGTTGCCAGCTGCTGCGGTGGATATCTGTTTCAGCAGCCTGGTGGTGCAATGGTGCAGTGATTTACCGCGCGCTTTGGCGGAGCTGTACCGCGTCACCCGGCCGGGTGGCGTGATTTTGTTTTCTACGCTGGCGGAAGGTTCGCTGCAGGAGCTGGGCGATGCCTGGCAGCAGGTAGACGGCGAGCGTCACGTGAACGACTTTCTGCCGCTGGCGCAGATCGACGCGGCCTGCGCCGGCTATCGCCACCGTCTGGAGACGGAGCGGAAAACCCTGCATTATCCTGATGTGATGGCGCTGATGCGATCGCTCAAGGGGATCGGCGCCACCCATTTGCATCAGGGGCGCGAAGCCGGTTTGCTGTCCCGCCGGCGGCTTGCCGCCTTGCAGGCGGCCTATCCGCGCCGGGGCGGGGAATTTCCGCTCAGCTATCATCTGGTTTATGGAGTGATTTATCGTGATTAAGCGTTGGTTCGTCACCGGTACCGATACCGAAGTGGGTAAAACCGTGGCCAGCAGCGCCTTGTTGCAGGCGGCCACTTCGGCGGGGTATCGCACGGCCGGTTACAAGCCGGTCGCTTCCGGCAGCGAGATGACGGCCGAAGGGCTGCGCAACGGCGATGCGTTGGCATTGCAGGCCAACAGCGCCGTGGCGCTGAGCTACGAGGAAGTGAATCCTTATGTGTTTGCCGAACCGACTTCGCCGCACATTGTCAGTGCCGACGAAGGGCGGCCAATCGAGCTGGCCCAGCTTTCCGCCGGTCTGCGCCACCTGGAGCAAAGGGCCGACTGGTTGTTGGTCGAGGGGGCCGGCGGTTGGTTTACGCCGCTTTCCGGGCAGCATACCTTCGCCGACTGGGTACAGCGGGAACAACTGCCGGTGATCTTGGTGGTGGGCATCAAACTGGGCTGCATTAACCATGCCGTGCTGACCGCGCAGGCGATCCAGCAGGCGGGGTTGCAGCTTGCCGGGTGGATTGCCAACGACGTTACCGCACCGGGCCGCCGTCATCAGGAATATTTGGCTACGCTGCGCCGTATGCTGCCTGCGCCAATGCTGGGGGAGATCCCGCATCTGCCGCAACCTGAACGGCAGGCGCTGGGAACGTACCTGGATTTGAGCGCTTTATCCCACTGATCGTCGAGTCGTCCGTCCACGGCATTTGCCGTGGACGGGGATCATGTGACTTGTCGTTTTCACATGGCAGTAACACAGGCATTATCGAAGTACAGAACGCCATTTTTCGCTAAAGCATACAAATTGAAAGACAGGATGACGTGGGTTGCCCAAACCGGCACTTTTCGTCTGTTGCTGTTGAAACGGTACTCTTTGAACTGAGCATAATCATTGGCGTTTAGGGTGCCATCCCAGGCGGCGGCATCAGATTTGGCGATGATCGACACGCCATTGCTTTCTGTTTCCTGAATGCAGACATAACGAAGCGTGGCAAATAAATTGCCGGACCCGCCATTCAGCGTTTTCAGAGTAAAGCAGGCCCCCAACTGTTCATATTGCGATACCGGAACAACCACCCTCAGACCGGCGTTGGTATTGGTATTGCCCAGTTTGGTCACTTTTAACGCATTGCTGCCGTTAACGCCCGCACCGGTTTCAATGGCAAGGGTAATGGCATCCGAGGTAAAAGGATCGCTGACGTTACCGCCGGAAACCTCCCAACCTAAGGGTTTGGTGCTGAATGCGAAACTGCCGTCCTTGATTTTATTATTATTCGCGGTAGTTAAAGTTTGAAGGCCTTTACCCCCGCCGCCGCCATCGAGCCGGCTGTTATTAATCACAAAGTCGCCAGTGCCGCCGAAATAACGCCCTGTCGCGGTTCTTACACCGTAAAATTTAACGTTTTCGACGATAATTCCACTGCTGCCCGCTTCGGCAAAAAAACAGTAATCTTTGGTCAGAGGGCCTTCCAGCGTAATAATCTCACCTCCCTGAATAAGCAATGAAGCATTTTGGTTGGCGCTACAACGGAAGGGGAAATCGGTGAGTGGGCTATTTTCATTATTGAACTCGATATGGCAACCGTGCAGTTCGACGCTCCCTGCTTGCACATTCACGATAGCGCCAGCGTAATCTATTGATGTACCGAAGAAACGAAAAGCGCCATTCGGGTTCTGGTTGCCGATGGCCAGCCCTTGCGAGTTACCGAGCGTGCCGCCAAAGAAGTTGATCCCTTCACCAAAATTTTTAGCACCGGATTCAGCAGTGGGCATGTGCACGCACTCATGGCAGCGGATGATCTCGCAGGCATAGTGATGCCCAATATAGGCGTTGGTGCCAAAATACATGCCGTAATAAAAACCGGAGACATATACATTACTAACGGAGAAATTTCCCAGCAGGCTTTCTGGTGAATCAAATAAAATCCCGTCAATAAAGTTGTATTCGGGTTTTTCTTCATCGGCTACAGTAGTCGGTGTGGGTTGTTTCTTTGCACCGATCCCTTTGACGGTAAAGTTTCTTAAGATTGGCGCTGGTCGAATTGGGACACCATTATCCAACGCGAGGGCGGTCGTGTAGCAACGCATAAAATAATTGTGATCGTCTTCAGTGCCACTCGGAATATTAGCGGTTATATTTACGCCGTTGCCGTCGATATAAACGAAACCCACGTCGATATCGGTCTTGGGCGCTACCCATACCTCAAAGGGGGCAGTGAATTTGACGATTGCCGGTCGTTTTAATGTGTCTTTAATGAAGGTTTGCGCTTTGATCAGCTCATCGCGTGACTTGACGTAAATGCCCCCGATATCGAGACGTTCTTTCAGGGTCCAGGTCTTCGTGTTCAGGTCGCTATATTGAATAAATGCTGCGTCGTTATCGGCCATTGTCCACTCCTCAGTAAGGTCAATCGGTATGAAAGCCCATTGAGTATGGAAGGCGCACAGACTCGTTCACAGCAATGCAGGCTCTGTCCTGGCTGGTACAACTCAGGAGCAGAGAAAGGGGATCAACCGGCGCGAACGAGAGCAGGGGCGCAATACTCCGCGCCCCGCCAGTTACACTGCCAGATAGGCATTGATCAACTCCTCGTCCAACTGCTCCAGCGTGCCGTTCGCCACGCTGCGGCCCTGATCCATCAGGCAAAAGCGATCCGCCACGCGGCGTACAAACGGCAATTTGTGTTCCACCAGCAGGATCGTCATGCCCAGCTCGCGGTTCAGCTTGCGGATCGCGTTGCCGATATCGGCGGCGATCGAAGGTTGTACCCCGCTGGTAGGTTCATCAAGGATCAGCAACTCCGGCTCCAGCACCAGCGCCCGGCCAATCGCCAGTTGCTGCTGCTCGCCATCGCACAAATCACCGGCCCGGCGGCTGCGCATTTCTCGCAGGTTGGGGAACAGGCTGTAAATGAGCGGCGGAATGCGCCGGGTTTTGTCCCGGCCGGCCATCAGCGCCACCTGCAGGTTCTCTTCCACGCTGAGCTGCGAGAATATTTGCCTCCCTTGCGGCACGTAGCTGATGCCCAGCGCCGCCCGGTTTTCCATCGGCTGTTGCAGCAGATTCTGCGGAGGTTCATCCGCCAACTGCCAGGTCATACTGCCGCTGACGACCGGCAAATGCCCCATAATGCAGTTGACCAACGTGGTTTTGCCCACGCCGTTGCGACCGATAAGCACCGTGCACTGGCCGCGCGGCAACTCCAGGTTAATATCCCACAGGGTATGATTTTGCCCGTAGAACTGGTTCACTGACCTTAAACTCAACATCCGGCACTCTCCTCAAAGACCCGTATTCCACTCGTGGATGTGCGCCCTGATGGGCGCAGGCGTAACGCGTTCTCTGTTAAAGACCGCACTGATTTCACCGGGCGGCATTTGTGCAGGAACGGCAATCAAACGTCTACTTCCCTGCGTTATCCACTCCTTACTGCTCGAACCGCCTTAGCGGTTTCTTTCCCGAGTGTCTTAATGTCCAGAATAAAATGCTGCATGGCTACCTTTAACGAGGTAGTTCAGGTTCAGGAAAAACAAACGATTTACAGGTAAAAATGGCCGTTAATGGCGGTTTATCAGCGCTCTCTCGCCTTTATCTCGACATTGCCAGTTATTTAGCCCCATGCCGACGCCGAGCGAGGAGCAGGTAATCCTGCCGTGCCTGCACGGATATTTCACCCGGTCGCACTTTTGTCGTTAAACGTTATTGCAACTCTCAGGCCAACTTTTTCAATCCGGAAAAAAAGGGGAATGTTATTGCCATGTTAACCATTTGGCAGGCATGAGCTGGCCTCGCGGCCTGGATGAAAATAAGGTGGAAAGTTAACGCGGACGATTTTTGCACTGTTGCAGTGCTGTGAGGAAAAGCGATGGTGCAAACTATTTTACCGGTTGCGGCAAGATGCAGCGCATGAGCGCGATAATGGGATAAATGTGTTTTTGGCAATGGGGATTTTTAGCACTAATCGGCATAAACAAAGCGATATTTTTGTGAAAAAATAACTAAAAAAGCCGTTTCGGCGAGGTGAAACGCCAAAAAGCGTTCTTTCTGCAACTCCCGTCACGGGCGGGGCGGTGGGAGTTATCCACTATTCCTGTGGATAACCTTGTGCATTAGATTTAGAAAAGCGGTTTAAAGCGAGAGCGGGCGCGGGTTTTGTTCGCGTTGACCGCATTCTCATCTTTTTATTAATTGTGTTTTATATCAATAAATTAACTAAAATCAAGACGCCGATGTATTGATGCGGTTCCTATGTATGATTTTTCACCGCAGTGCTATCAATAAGTTAATTTTTGACGGATTTTGGGGATAAATCAGTTATTGACAATAAAAATGTCACGCGGCTGTAACCCTGTCGGTGCATCCGCGCCCCGCCGATGCGCATCAGGGGGCGCTTTGCTATTGCGCGTCGGCGCGGGGGCCAACAGCGGGATGCATTATCTTGAGCAACGAATCGCTTGAAGCTGGTTTTATATCCAGTATCATAGGCACTGGCGAAAATCGCCGGGGCTTTCCATAATTAGGGGCCATTCGTCGAGCATCCGCTCCATGGCCGCCTGAGCGCGCGCATCTCCACAGGGTAGCCGAGTCAATGAGTAAAATTTTCAAACTGCATTCCGATTTCAAACCGGCCGGCGATCAGCCGGAAGCCATTCGCAAGCTGGAAGAGGGCCTGGAAGACGGTCTGGCGCATCAAACGCTGCTGGGCGTTACCGGTTCGGGCAAGACATTTACCGTCGCCAACGTCATCGCCGATCTAAACCGGCCGACCATGGTGCTGGCGCCAAACAAGACGCTGGCGGCGCAGCTGTATGGCGAGATGAAAGAGTTCTTCCCCGAGAATGCGGTTGAGTATTTTGTCTCGTACTACGACTACTACCAGCCGGAAGCCTATGTCCCCAGCTCCGACACCTTTATTGAAAAAGACTCCGCGGTGAACGAGCACATCGAACAAATGCGCCTTTCAGCCACCAAAGCGCTGCTGGAACGCCGCGACGTCGTGGTGGTGGCATCGGTGTCGGCCATCTACGGCCTGGGCGATCCGGAGCTGTATCTGAAGATGATGCTGCACCTGACCAAGGGCATGATCATCGATCAACGTTCGATCCTGCGGCGTTTGACGGAGCTGCAATATTCCCGCAACGATCAGGCTTTCCAGCGCGCCACCTTCCGCGTGCGCGGCGAGGTGATCGACATCTTCCCGGCAGAGTCGGACGAGCTGGCGTTGCGCATCGAGCTGTTTGATGAAGAAGTCGAGCGGCTTTCGCTGTTCGATCCCTTGACCGGCCAGATCGAGCAGGTGGTACAGCGTTTTACCATTTACCCGAAGTCGCACTACGTGACGCCGCGCGAGCGGATCCTGCAGGCGATGGAAGAGATCAAGGTGGATCTGGCCGAGCGACGCAAGGTGCTGCTGGCCAACAACAAGCTGCTGGAAGAACAGCGTCTGACGCAGCGTACCCAGTTTGATTTGGAGATGATGAACGAACTGGGTTACTGCTCCGGCATCGAAAACTACTCGCGCTATCTGTCCGGGCGCAGCGAGGGTGAGCCGCCACCGACGCTGTTTGACTATCTGCCGGCGGATGGCCTGCTGGTGGTCGATGAATCGCACGTCACCATTCCGCAAATCGGCGGCATGTACAAAGGTGACCGTTCGCGCAAGGAAACGCTGGTGGAATACGGTTTCCGCCTGCCGTCGGCGCTGGATAACCGCCCGATGCGTTTTGAAGAGTTCGAAGCGCTGGCGCCGCAGACAATCTACGTGTCCGCCACGCCGGGCAAATATGAGCTGGAGAAATCCGGCGGCGACATTGTCGATCAGGTCGTACGGCCTACCGGGCTGCTGGATCCGATAGTGGAAGTACGGCCGGTCACCACCCAGGTGGACGACCTGCTTTCCGAGATCCGCAAGCGGGTGGCGGTCAAGGAACGCGTGTTGGTCACTACTCTGACCAAGCGCATGGCGGAAGATCTGACCGAATATCTGGAAGAGCACGGCGAGCGCGTGCGCTATCTGCACTCGGACATCGATACCGTGGAACGCGTCGAAATCATTCGTGACCTGCGCCTGGGCGAGTTTGACGTGCTGGTGGGCATCAACCTGTTGCGCGAGGGGCTGGACATGCCTGAGGTGTCGCTGGTGGCGATTCTGGACGCAGACAAGGAAGGCTTCCTGCGCTCCGAACGTTCTCTGATCCAAACCATCGGCCGTGCGGCGCGTAACCTCAACGGCAAGGCGATCCTCTACGGCGACAGAATTACCGACTCGATGGCCAGGGCGATTGGCGAGACCGAACGCCGCCGCGCCAAACAGCAGGCGTTCAACGAAGAAAACGGCATCGTGCCTAAAGGCCTGAACAAGAAAGTGTCCGATATCCTGCAGCTCGGCCAACCGGGCAACCGCAGCAAGGGCCGAGGGAAGGGCAAGGCCGCAGAAAGCGCCGCCCAGTATCAGCACCTGACGCCAAAAGCGCTGGATCAGAAAATCCGCGAGCTGGAAGCGCAGATGTATACCCACGCGCAGAATCTGGAGTTCGAGCTGGCTGCCGGTTTGCGTGACGAAATCCATCAGCTGCGCGAGCAGTTTATCGCCATCTCGTGAGTCGTTAAGACAGCGGATGTTGTTCAGGTTTATCCCCAATGGATTTCAAGCTGCAGCCGACAATGCTGCAGTTTGAAAGACGAAGGGGATAAATTTCTTGTCGCCTGCGCCAAAGCTGATTATGGTGTGCGGCCAATTGACTAACGCGAGCCAAAGACCATGACCGAACACCAGTCCAAAGACCCGTTGCACGGCGTCACTCTGGAACAACTTTTAACTAAGCTGGTGGAGAGCTATGGCTGGTCAGGGCTGGCCGAACGCATTCGCATCAACTGTTTCAGCAGCGATCCCAGCATCAAGTCCAGCCTGAAGTTTTTGCGCCGCACGCCGTGGGCGCGCAAGCAGGTGGAAGATCTCTATATCGATATGGTCAACAGCGCCGCCAGCGACAACCCGTGGCTGCGCGGGCGCGATTAACCGGCCGCGATTAAATCAGGCGCGAGTACCCAATTCTATCAGCGCCTGATCCAGCGCCTGGCGCAGCAGTTGACGATCGTGGCGGTAAGGAATATCTGCGGCTTCCAGCGGTTGCTGAATCACTACCCGATCTTGCACCGCTCCGGTATCCGCCGCCGGGCCGACAATCAGCGCATCAATCATCTTGCGGCCAATCCGCTCTTCCATCAGCTCCAACTTATCCTTCAGCGACAATGCCGCCGCCGCGACGCTCAGTTCGCGCCCCAGATTGCCGATGTAGATCATATTGGCGCTGCTGCGACGCAGAGCCTGGGTAAGATCGTCGAGCAATAACAGCGGCATCAGGCTGGTGAGAAAACTGCCCGGCCCAATCAGGATCACGTCGGCCTGCGCAATGGCATCCAGCGCTTCACGCGTGGCGTGGACGTGCGGTGACAGCATCAGCTCCTGCGGCATATGGGTAAGCTGGTCGATGTTTACCTCACCGTAAACCTGGTGGCCTTCGTGATCGTGCGCCATCAGATCCACCGGCTGCTCGGACATCGGGATCAGCGCCGCATCTACTTTCAGCAGGCTGCGCACCAGATTGATCGCTTCCAGCGGGCGCACGCTGAGGTGATCCAACGCTTTCAACATCAGATTGCCGAGATTGTGCCCTGACAGCTCGCCGTTGCCGCTGAAGCGGTATTCGAACATCGCGGAGGCGACGCTCGGTTCGGTGATCAGTTGATTGAGACAGTTGCGGGTATCGCCCCAGGCAATGCCGCCTTCCGAGCGGCGGATGCGACCGGTGGAACCGCCATTATCGGTGGTGGTAACAATGCCGGTTAAACGGGAGCCTAAAGACGACAGGGAAGACATCACGCGACCAAGACCGTGGCCGCCACCTAATGCCACCACCCGATCGAGATCGGCCAGGGTACGATTACGCATAAATTTCCTTACAAAGGGGCTGAACTGCCCGCATAAAATAGCGGATCTGGCGTAAAAACGCGAAAAAGAGTGTGATATGCGTGATTCCGGTCAATTCGTCTGCGTAAAGGACGTTTATCATGGTTTACCAGATTTGGAAGCGCGTAAAAACGCTGTATACACAATTATATAGCGAAATTGCGGGTTGGCTATCGCGTTTATTTAGCGCTAGTATTCTGGTGAAAACCACGGTTTCGTTCCGGCTATTCAAGCAGCGGGAACTGAGACCAAAACTCCTAGCCTCTGGGCCTACGTTGTTCCTGCGAACAATATGGCGCTTGGGCCGTGGCGAAGTCAGCCACCAGGGTGCAGAGTGGAAACGCTTGCATCTCCCGACTTTGGAAAGGTGTTATGGTGCCGCAACTCATTGATGCTTATGAGCGTAAGTTCTATTACTTGCGCCTGTCGATCACCGACGTGTGCAACTTCCGTTGCACCTACTGCTTGCCTGACGGTTACCAGCCTAAAGGCAGCCCGAAAACCTTCCTGTCGCTGGATGAAATCCGGCGCGTCAGCCGCGCATTCGCCGAACTGGGTACTGAAAAGGTCCGCCTTACCGGCGGTGAACCTTCGCTGCGCCGCGATTTTACCGAGATCATCGCCGCCGTGCGTGAAAACCCGGCCATCCGTACCCTAGCGGTCACCACCAACGGTTACCGCCTGGCGCGCGACGTTGCCCAGTGGCGCGACGCCGGCCTGACGGCGATCAATGTCAGCGTCGACAGTCTGGACGCCCGCCAGTTTCACGCCATTACCGGCCAGGACAAGTTCCGCCAGGTGATGGACGGCATCGATGCCGCGTTTGCCGCCGGGTTCGACAAGGTCAAGGTCAATGCGGTGCTGATGCGTGACGTCAATCATCAGCAACTGGGCGCATTCCTGCACTGGATCAAAGACCGCCCGATCCAACTGCGTTTTATCGAACTGATGGAAACCGGTGAGGGTGGCGAGCTGTTTCGCCGGCACCACGTGTCCGGCGAAGTGATTCGTTTGCAACTGGAGCGGCAGGGCTGGCAACGGCAACCGCGCGGCCGCAGCGACGGCCCGGCGCAGGTGTTCAGCCACCCCGATTACCAGGGTGAAGTGGGGTTGATCATGCCGTACGAAAAAGATTTCTGCGCCAGTTGCAACCGGCTGCGGGTTTCCGCTATCGGCAATCTGCACCTGTGCCTGTTCGGCGAGCAGGGCATCACGCTGCGCGATCTGCTGGCGGACGACGGCCAGCTCGAGGCATTGAAGCAACGTATCCAGGGCGGATTGCTGAGCAAAAAACAGACCCATTTCCTGCATCAAAACAACACCGGCATTACCCAGAACCTGTCGTTTATCGGCGGCTGACACCCTGCGTATTTCAACGCGCAGCGTTGTCGGTTGCACGCGGTCACCCCTGATGACGGCCGGGAATCTATTGGGTATCCAACGAAGAGGAGCATCGTTAACAATGAGCCATGCCAGCAGTGAATTCATTCCGGCGCACATCGCCATTCTGACCGTCTCGGACAGCCGCGGCGAAGAGGAAGACACCTCAGGCCAGTATCTGCAGGAAGCGGCGCAGGAGGCGGGCCATCGGGTGGTGGATCGCGCCATCGTCAAAGACGATAAATACCAGATCCGCGCGCGGGTTTCCGCGTGGATTGCCGATGAAGGCGTGCAGGCGGTGCTGATCACCGGCGGTACCGGTTTTACTGCCCGCGACAACACCCCGGAAGCGCTGCTGCCGCTGTTTGACCGCGAGGTCGAAGGGTTCGGCGAGCTGTTCCGCATGGTGTCCTACGAAGAAATCGGCACCGCCACTATCCAGTCGCGCGCGCTGGCCGGCATCGCCAACCGGACGGTGATTTTCGCCATGCCGGGTTCGACCCGCGCCTGCCGCACCGCCTGGGAGCGCATTATTGAAGAGCAGTTGGACGCGCGCCACCGCCCGTGCAACTTCCAGCCTCATCTGAAGAGATAAGATCCATGACGCAGCTAACCCATATTAACGCCGCGGGCGAAGCCCATATGGTCGACGTGTCCGCCAAGGCGGAGACGGTGCGCGAAGCCCGTGCCGAGGCCTTTGTCGAGATGCTGCCCACCACGCTGGCGATGATCCTCGGCGGTAGCCACCATAAGGGCGATGTATTCGCCACGGCGCGTATCGCCGGCATTCAGGCGGCGAAACGCACCTGGGAACTGATCCCGCTGTGCCACCCGTTGATGCTGAGCAAGGTTGAAGTGCAGTTGGAGGCGCAACCGGAACACAGCCGGGTGCGCATCGAAACCTGCTGCCGGCTGACCGGCAAGACCGGCGTCGAAATGGAAGCGCTGACCGCCGCCTCGGTAGCCGCGTTGACCATTTACGACATGTGCAAAGCGGTGCAGAAAGATATGGTGATCGGCCCGGTGCGGCTGCTGGCGAAAAGCGGCGGCAAGTCCGGTGATTTTAAGGTGGACCTATGATTAACATTCTGTTTTTTGCGCAGGTGCGCGAACTGGTGGGCACCGGCGATTTGTCGATGCCGGCGGACTATCCCACGGTAGAGGCGCTGCGCAAGGCGCTGTGCGCACGCGGCGAGCGCTGGGCGTTGGCGCTGGAATCCGGCAGGCTGCTGACGGCGGTCAATCAGTCGCTGGTGGCGGCAGAGCACCCGCTGCGCGCCGGCGATGAAGTCGCTTTCTTTCCGCCGGTAACCGGAGGTTAACAGTGGAAAATACCCGTATCCGCGTTGGCGCCGCGCCCTTCAGCGTCGGCGATGAGTATCAGTGGCTGGCGCAGTGCGATGACGACGGTGCCGTCGTGACCTTCACCGGCAAGGTGCGCAACCATAATCTGGGCGATAACGTCAGTGCGCTGACGCTGGAGCACTACCCGGGCATGACCGAAAAAGCGCTGGCGGAGATCGTCGAAGAAGCGCGCGGCCGCTGGCCGTTGCAACGGGCGACGGTGATCCACCGCGTGGGCGAGCTGTTTCCCGGCGAGGAGATTGTGTTCGTCGGCGTGACCAGCGCGCACCGCAGCATGGCGTTCGCCGCCACCGAGTTCATCATGGACTACCTGAAAACCCGTGCGCCGTTCTGGAAGCGCGAGGCAACCGGGCAGGGGGAGCGCTGGGTCGACGCGCGCGACAGCGATCGTCAGGCGGCGGAACGTTGGCATAATGCGAGTAAATAAAGGGTAAACCGCAGAAATATATCAATACCTTTGCAACTTTCAGGCTAGGCTTTCTGTGGTAGGCTTATAGCAGGCCGAGCCCCATAAATGGGGTTCGAAATCTTGTTTCATACGCAAAAGGTAACCGTCATGGACCGATATCCACGCTCTAATGGTTCAATCGTTGAACGTGCCAACAGCGGCATTCAGGCTTATATGGCGCAGGTTTATGGCTGGATGACCTGTGGCCTGCTGTTGACGGCATTCGTTTCCTGGTACGCGGCCAATACGCCTGCGATCCTCAACTTCATCTTCTCCAGCCAGATCACCTTCTTCGGCCTGATTATCGCCCAGTTGGCGCTGGTGTTCGTGATTTCCGGCATGGTCAACCGCCTGAGCGGCACTGTGGCTACGTCGCTGTTTATGCTTTATTCGGCGCTGACCGGGCTGACGCTTTCCAGCATTTTCATCGCTTACACCTACAGCTCGATCGCCAGCACCTTTGTGGTGACCGCCGGCATGTTTGGCGCGATGAGCCTGTACGGTTACACCACCAAGCGTGACTTGAGCGGTTTCGGCAGCATGCTGTTTATGGCGCTGATCGGTATCGTGCTGGCCTCGCTGGTAAACATCTGGCTGAAAAGCACGGCGTTGATGTGGGCGATTACCTATATCGGGGTGCTGGTATTCGTCGGCCTGACGGCGTACGACACGCAAAAACTCAAGGCGATGGGCGAGCAGCTGAACGCCGATGATAAAGACAGCTTCCGCAAATACGCCATCGTCGGCGCGCTGACGCTGTATCTTGATTTCATCAACCTGTTCCTGATGTTATTACGCATTTTCGGCAACCGTCGCTAACACGGTTTTAACCGGGCTGCGACACGGCGCTCTTGTCCACCGTACGCTGCTCGAAATGCTCATTGACTATGTGTCAACTGCGCTTTCTGTGCTGCGGGCGGTGCCCAATAGCTTGGTCTCGCCGCGGTTAAACTCAGTGTTGGATAGTGGGGTTCAGTTCACATGTACTGAACCCCTTTTTTATGCCATTTTGCGGCGGAACATGGCGTAGGCGGCGCTGCCGGTGGTGGCGGTGATCACCAGCAGCGGCCACAGGCTGTGCCAGATAATGCGGAAGCTGGCGTCCTTCAAATAGATCTGTTTGGTGATGTCGGTAAAGTGGCGAATCGGGTTAACCCAGGTGAGGTCCTGCAGCCACACCGGCATGTTCTCCACCGGCGAGACATAACCGGAAAGCAGGATCGCCGGCATCATAAACACGAACACGCCGATAAACGCCTGCTGCTGCGTGGCGCACAGCGACGAAATCAGCAGCCCGAACCCCACCAACGACAGCCCGTAAACCAGCATGGTGCCGTAGAACAGCAGCAGCGAGCCGGCGAACGGGATCTGGTACATGAAGATGCCAATCATCAGCACTATGCTGGCCTGGAAGGTGGCGACAATCAGCGCCGGCACCGCTTTGCCGATAAAAATCTGCCAGGTGGTCAGCGGTGACACCAGCAACTGCTCCAGCGTGCCCTGTTCGCGTTCGCGCGCCACCGACAGCGAAGTGACAATCAGTACGCCGATGGTGGTGATCATGGCGATCAGCGAAGGCACCACGAACCATTTGTAATCCAGATTCGGGTTATACCAGTTACGCACCACCAGCTCGCTGTTGTTGGGTTTGACGCGGTTGCCGATCAGCTCGTTTTGATAATCCTGCACAATTTGCTGCACATAGTTGGCGGCGATCTGCGCGCTGTTGGAATTGCGCCCGTCGAGCAGCAATTGCAGCGGGGCGGTCGTGCCGCTGGCGATATCGCGCGAGAACTGCGCCGGGAAGCGGATCAGCAGCAACGCCCGCTGGTTGTCGAGGGTGGCTTGTATCTCTTGCGGGCTGCGCAGCAGCAAGACGTGCGAAAAGGCTTTCGCCTTGGCGAAGCGCTGGGTCAGCTCCACCGAAGCATGGCCGCTGTCTTCGCTGTACACCGCGATGGTGGCGTTGGTCACCTCCAGCGTGGCGGCGAACGGGAACAGCAGCACCTGCAGAATAACCGGTAAAATCAGGATGGCGCGGGTCTGCGGATCGCGCAGCAGCGATTGCATTTCCTTAATGATTAACGTCCAGAGACGGTGAAACATACTTCCCCCTTAGTCCAGCCGCCGCTGGGTTTTCCAGGCCGTCAGGCCGATAAACACCGTCGCCGAGGCGATCAGGAACAGCAGATTAATCATCAGTACCGTGCCGACGTTGCCCGCCAAAAACAGCGTCTGCAACGTGCTGACGAAGTAGCGCGCCGGGATGATATAAGTCACGGCGCGCACGATCGCCGGCATGCTGTCGATTTGGAAGATAAAGCCGGACAGCATGATCGAAGGCAGAAAGGCGGCGTTCAGCGCCACCATTGCCGCGTTGAACTGGTTACGGGTGATGGTGGAAATCAACAGCCCCATGCCGAGCGTGCTGGCGAGGAATAGGCTGCTGATCACGAACAAAATCAGCAGCGAACCGCGATAGGGCACGCCGAGCACGAATACCGACACCACCATGCACAGCACCATGGCGATCACGCCGAGGAAGTAGTAGGGCACCAGTTTGGAAAGCAACAGTTCGCTGCGCGTCACCTG
This sequence comes from Serratia plymuthica, assembly GCF_018336935.1. Lineage (NCBI taxonomy): Bacteria > Pseudomonadati > Pseudomonadota > Gammaproteobacteria > Enterobacterales > Yersiniaceae > Serratia > Serratia plymuthica. The sequence continues at coordinate 1,121,762 of NZ_CP068771.1, forward strand.
CGTGGAGAGCAGGGCTTCCATGGTGCCGCGTTCCCATTCGCGGGCGATCACCAGCGAGGTGAGGATCGCGCCAATCACTGTCATGATAATGGTGATGGCGCCGGGAATGATGTAATGCCGGCTGATTGCCGCCGGGTTAAACCAGTAACGCATCTGCACGTCAATCAGCGGCTTATCCTCGCGCCCGCGATCGGTGGCGCGCTGCTGCTGCCAGACTTGCCACACTCCCTGGGTATAGCCCTGGACAAAGTTGGCGGTGTTCGGCTCGCTGCCGTCGGTGATAATCTGGATTGGCGCGCTGTCGTGCGGCCGCGCCAGCTGTTTGTCGAAGTCATTGGGGATCACCACCAAGCCGCGGATCCGCCCGGCCTGCATCAGTTGGATCAACTGTTGGCGGTTGTCGCTGATGGTCGGTTCGATGTAGGGCGAACCGGCGAAAGCGTGGGCCAGATCGCGGGCGTCCTCGCTCTGTTGCTCCATTAAAATGCCCAGCCGCAGCTTGCTGGAGTCGAGGTTGATGCCGTAGCCGAAGATAAACAGCAACATCAATGGGATCACAAAGGCAATCAGCCCGCTGCTGGGATCGCGCAGGATCTGCCGCGTCTCTTTCAGACACAGCGCACGCAGCCGTCGCCAGGAGAAACCGCTGGCGTCGGTGGGGTTCTGGCTCACGGCTATTTTCTCGTTCACGGCTGCTCCTCCCGATCGTAACCCTGCACCAGCTCGATAAACGCCTGCTCCATTGAAGGATTGGGGTTGTCGTCGCAGGCGATCTGCTGTTTGAGATCGTCCGGCGTGCCGGCGGCGATGATCTTGCCGCGATACACCAGCCCGATGCGATCGCAGTATTCCGCCTCGTCCATAAAGTGGGTCGTGACCATCACCGTCACGCCTTTATCCACCATGCCGTTGATGTGCAACCAGAACTCGCGGCGGGTCAGGGGATCGACGCCCGAGGTCGGTTCGTCGAGAAACAGAATGTCCGGTTCGTGCATCAGCGCGCAGGCCAGTGCCAGCCGCTGCTTGAAGCCGAGCGGCAGTGAATCCGGCGTTTGGCTGAGGATTGGCTCAAAGTTGAAGGCGGTCGACATCTCGTTGATTTTGTCGCGCTGCGCTTTGCCGCTCAGGCCGTAGACGCCGGAGAAAAACTTCAGGTTCTGCGCCACCGTCAGGTTGCCGTACAGCGAGAATTTCTGCGCCATATAGCCCAGACGTTGGCGCGCTTTACCGGAGCTGGTTTTCAGATCCATATCCAGCACCAACGCCTTGCCTTCGGTCGGCACCAGCAGCCCGCACATCATTTTGAAGGTGGTGGACTTGCCGGCGCCGTTCGGGCCGAGCAGGCCGAAAATCTCGCCGCGCTGCACCTTGAAGTCCACGTGGTCGGTGGCGGCGAAATCGCCGAACTTCTTGGTCAGCCCCTGCGCTTCAATCACCGTTTGCGAGCTTTCACCCTCGACGGTCGGCATGATCTCCGCCAGCGCCGATTTACTGTTTGGCCCGCCGCCGAGCAGATCGATAAACGCATCCTCAAAGCGCGGATCCGCCTCCGTCATTTCCGCGTCCGGCAGATCCAGCGCCTGCAGTACCTGCCGGTGATCTTCGCCCTGCCTGAGGATCAGCCGCAGGTATTTGCCCTGGATCACCCCGTCGGTAACCGAAGGCAGGCAGATCGCCCGTTGCAGCAGGGCGCGGTGGCTGCCGGCGGGGGGCGCAATCAGCACTGTGCGCCCGACCATGCGCTGGGTCAGGTCTTTAGGCGCGCCGCTGAACAGTAATTCCCCTTCATTGAGCAACAGCACTTCGCGGCACTGCTCGGCTTCGTCAAGATAGGAGGTGCTCCACAGGATCAGCATGCCGTCGTTGGCCAGTTCATGCACCATGCGCCACAGCTCGCGGCGCGAGATCGGATCGACGCCGACTCCCGGCTCATCCAGCAGCAGCACCTGCGGTTGGCCCACCAGCGTGCAGGCCAGCCCGAGCTTTTGCTTCATGCCGCCGGAAAGCTTGCCCGCGAGGCGGGTGGTAAAGCGCGTGAGATCGGTGAAGGTCAGCAGCCGATCGAAGGTCTGTTTTCGCAGATCGCCGGTGACCCCGCGCAGATCGGCGTACAGCGTCAGGTTTTCCATGACGGTAAGATCTTCATACAGCCCGAATTTTTGCGGCATGTAGCCGAGGATGGCGTGCAGTTGACGATCTTGCGCGATCGGATCCAGCCCGGCGACGCGCAGCATGCCGCTACTGGGTTTCAGTAACCCGGCCAGCATGCGCAGCAGGGTGGTTTTGCCGGCGCCGTCCGGGCCAACCAGCCCGGTGACCGCGCCACTGGTCAGGCGGGTGGTCAGGCTGGCGACCGCGGGTTTTGCCAACGATGGAAAACGTTTTTCCAATGCCTCCAGTTCAATAACCTGTTCCATTACCGCCGCCTCAAGGTTTGGCAAAACGAACGGTGACCGGCATGCCCTGGCGCAACGCGTCATCGGCGTCGGTGACAATCACCCGCAGCCGGTACACCAAATCGGTGCGCAGATCCGGGGTTTCGACGCTTTTCGGCGTAAATTCGGCGGTCGGCGACACGAAGCCGATTTTGCCGTGATAAGGCTTGTTCGGCCGGCCATCGGTATAAATTTCCAGTTCGGCACCCGGCACCGCTTTACTCAGGCTGGATTCGTTCACATAGGCGCGCACCCACACCGGGCGAGTCAGCGAAAGCGTGAATACCGTGCCGCCGGCGCTGAGCATGGTGCCCGGCTCGATTGCGCGCGTCAGCACCGTGCCGGCCGAGGGGGAAACCAGGGTGGTATCGTGCAAATTCAGCTGTGCCTGCGCCAGCGCGGCCTCATTTTGCGCCAGATTGGCTTTGGCTTCTTCTATCTCCTGCGGGCGGTTGCCGCTGAGGTATTGCGACAGCTTGTCTTTCGAGGCCTGCAGGTTGGCCTGCGCCTGATTGCGCGAGGTGCGGGCATCTTCCAGCGCATCGGCGGAGGTGGCATTTTTCGCCCATAGCCCCTGCTGACGTTTGAAGAAGCTGTCGGCATAGTTAAAGGCGGAAAGGCGTTGCGCCACTTCCGAACGCACCTGGGCAATCTCTTCGGCGCGGTAACCGGCCAGCAGCAGCGCCAGCTTGGCCTTGGCGCTGGCGACGTTAGCCTGCGCCTGTTGCAGCGCGTTGATGTACGGCGCGTCGTCCAGCTTGCCGAGCAGTTGCCCGGGCTGAATGGCATCACCTTCGTCGACGGTCAGCGACGCCAGCCGCCCGTCGACGCGGAAGCCGAGATTCACCGTGCGGATATCGACGTTGCCGTACAGCGTCAGCGGCTGCTCTTGCTGCTGGTGGTAATGCCAAAAACCATAACCGGCGCCGGCGATCAGCACGATAATCGCCACAATGATGGCACTGCGTTTCTTGTTCATAACACTCCCTGCCTATAAAGATTAAACCCGATGAATTTCACGTTACGGCCAGGCGACAAGTGCGCGAATCCCCGGGAGCTTACTCAAGTAAGTGACTGGGGGGCGTGCACGCAGCCAACAACGCCGCAGCTTGAAATACGCGGGGTTTATGCGCCATAACGCTGGCGCAGCCCATTAACCAGAAGATCTATGTGTTCCGCCAGCACCTCGCCGATTTGCGCCGCTTCGGCCGTACCTATCTGCTGCCAGCCCGCCTGCCGGCGCACGGTTTCCCGCGCGATGCGAAACGACAGCACCTCGCCGAGCAGCGCATGGGTGTGCAGCACGATTTTGGTCGAGCGCTCGTCGATGCCGGTATAGGCCGCCAGCAGGCGGCACAGTTTGCTATGCAGCGGCGCTATCACCTGCTGGTGGATCAGCGGATAAGCGTCGGTAGGGGAGAGTTGCTCGCGCGACATGATTTTGCTCAGGTTCAGCGTATGCGGTTGAGTCATCAGTTCGCTGAACGCCAGCAGCCCGCTTTTCAGGTAGGCGAGATACTGCTCCGGCCGGCGCTCGGCGGCAGGCCGTTGCCAGAAGCGGTCAATCTCCTCGGCCAACGGGCGGAATGCCTGCTGGATAAAATCGGCAATCCACTGTGCAACGGCCAGATAAAGGCCTTCTTTGGAATTGAAGTAGTAGGTAATGGCGGCGATGTTCTGCCCGGCGCGCTGGGCGATATCGCGGGTGGTCGCGCCCTGAATGCCGTATTCGCCGAACATCTCGATGGCGGCGGCGATCAGCTGCCGGCGCGCCTGTTCGCCGCGCGCCCGGCCGGCAGTTTGGTTACCTGGCATAGACAGTGCTCGCAAAAGTTAATCAATCGTATGATTAACTTTATGCCAGATTGGGTAAAATGCAATCAGAAACCCTTTTTTAATTCAGGTTATTTTCAGGATATACTGAATTTCCGGCATATTGTGCTCTCAGTCAGTAAAATTGCGTTTTCTTGTGCGACTTCTGCTACACTCCCGCGCTGGTGCACTGCAGTTTGTGCCAAATCCCTCGTGGTCATGCTTAATGCCCCGTCTGATCATCCTCCCAGGAAACTGCACCGAACATTGTTTAGGTTAGGGGGGATCTGGAGCTTTTCTCTACTATGTCATTTGAAACTCTCGGCTTAAGTGCTGAAATTCTGCGCGCTGTTGAAGAACAGGGCTATCGCGAACCTACGCCAATTCAGCGCCAGGCTATCCCTGTAGTGTTGGAAGGTCGTGACCTGATGGCCAGCGCACAGACCGGTACCGGTAAAACCGCTGGCTTTACCCTGCCGCTGTTGCAGCTGCTGAGTAAGCATGATCATCCGATCAAGGGCCGTCGCCCGGTACGTGCGTTGATCCTGACGCCAACCCGTGAACTGGCGGCGCAGATCGGCGAAAACGTCGAAGCTTACAGCAAACACCTGCGCCTGCGTTCGCTGGTGGTGTTTGGCGGCGTGAGCATCAACCCGCAGATGATGAAACTGCGCGGCGGCGTCGACATTCTGGTGGCAACACCGGGTCGCCTGCTGGATCTGGAACACCAGAACGCGGTTGATCTGTCCAAAATTGAAATTCTGGTGCTGGACGAAGCTGACCGCATGCTGGATATGGGCTTTATCCATGATATCCGCCGCGTGCTGGCCAAGCTGCCTGCCAAGCGTCAGAACCTGCTGTTCTCAGCCACCTTCTCCGACGACATCAAAGCGTTGGCGAACAAGCTGTTGCACAACCCGGCCTCGGTGGAAGTGGCGCGCCGCAACACGGCGTCCGAGCAGATCGAACAAAGCGTGCACTTCGTCGACAAGAAGCGTAAGCGGGAACTGCTGTCGCAGATGATCGGCGAAGGCGACTGGAAGCAAGTATTGGTGTTCAACCGCACCAAGCACGGCGCCAACCACCTGGCCGAGCAGTTGAACAAAGACGGCATCACTGCCGCAGCGATCCACGGCAATAAAAGCCAGGGCGCGCGTACCCGTGCATTGGCCGATTTTAAAGACGGCAAAATTCGCGTGCTGGTGGCAACCGACATCGCGGCGCGCGGTCTGGACATCGACCAACTGCCGCACGTGGTGAACTACGAGCTGCCTAACGTGCCGGAAGATTACGTGCACCGCATCGGCCGTACCGGCCGTGCAGAGCGTACCGGTGAGGCGATCTCGTTGGTCTGCGTAGATGAACACAAACTGCTGCGCGACATCGAGCGCCTGCTGAAGCGTGAAATCCCGCGTATTGCCCTGCCAGGCTATGAGCCGGACCCAAGCATCAAGGCGGAGCCGATCATCAACGGCCGTCAGGGTGGCGGGCGCGGCAACGGCGGCGGTCAACGCTCCGGCGGCGGCCAGCGCAGCGGTAACGGCGGTGGCCATAGCGGCCAACGTGAAAACCGTGGCGGCGGCAGTGCCCGCCCTCAGGGTGACGGCAAGCCACGTTCAGGCGCGCCGGCACGACGTCCACGCAGCCGCAAGCCAGGCGAGTAATATCGCGCTGTTGCAAGATGCTATCAGGCCACCTTTACAGGTGGCTTTTTTTATGTCTGGCGGAAGTGAATTTTCGTACTAGGATCGACGGGGTAAGCCAATTTCTCTGGAGCCGATGATGAAACTGAAGTGCGCAATTCTTGATGATTATCAGCAGGTGGCACTCACGATGGCGGACTGGTCGACGATAGCCGGGCGGGTCGAGGTGTTCGCCATGAGCCAGCATTTTACCGATGAGGCGGAGCTGGCGGTGCACCTGCAAGACTGTGACATGCTGGTGATCATGCGCGAACGCACGCCGATTACCGCCACGCTACTGGCCCGGTTGCCGAAGTTAAAACTGCTGATCACCTCTGGCATGCGCAATGCCTCTATCGATCTGGCCGCCGCCGAGCAGCGCGGCATTGTGGTTTGCGGCACCGCCAGCGGTTCGGCCGCGCCGATGGAACTGACCTGGGCGCTGCTGTTGGGGTTGGCAAAGCACACGGTGGCGGAAAACGCCGGGCTGCGCAATAACGGCCCCTGGCAACAGGCGCTTGGCGTCACTCTGCAAGGCAAAACGCTGGGCCTGCTGGGGCTGGGCAAGATTGGCAGCCAGATGGCCAAGGTGGCGCAGGCGTTCGGCATGCGGGTGCTGGCCTGGAGCCAGAACCTGACGGCGGAAAGAGCCGGGCAACAGGGCGTTGCGCTGGCCGAATCGAAACTGGCGCTGTTCGAGCAGAGCGATTTTGTCTCCGTCCATTTGGTGCTGAGCGAACGCAGCCGCGGGCTGGTGGGGCGCGATGAACTGGCCGCGATGAAGCCTTCCGCGTATCTGATCAACACCTCGCGCGCGGCGATTGTCGATCAGGAGGCGTTGATAGAAGCTCTGCAACAACAACGGATCGCCGGCGCCGGGCTGGACGTGTTCGAGGTTGAACCTTTGCCGATGGACGATATCTTCCGCCGCCTGCCCAACGTGCTGGCGACGCCGCACCTGGGTTACGTGGCCGATGACAACTACCGCATCTATTTCCGCGAGGCGATTGAGGACATCGAGGCGTTTCTCGCCGGACAGCCCCTGCGCAGGTTGGGCTAAGCGCGGTTTGAATCCCAAAATAATTGGAGTTGCATCGCGGCGGCAACTAAGCGCATCCCTGGGAGCGTACAGGTAGTATGTGACCGGGGTGACAAATCTGTCAGGAACAGATTTGAACGCTGCTTGCAGCGGCCCCAAAGGGGGGGGGGCCCACGGATGGGCCGAATATCCGCAGGAAGCCAACAAAGATGCAGCTTCAAATATGCAGGGTTTATTCCCCCGTGCGCTTGTCTGATGGCGGCATTCCCCCGTATCATTGCGCGTCTTTTTTAGCTGGGGTGATCATGCGCGTATTATTGGCTCCGATGGAGGGCGTTCTCGATTCTTTGGTGCGCGAGCTGCTCACCGAAGTGAACGACTACGACCTGTGCATCACCGAATTCCTGCGCGTGGTTGACCAACTGCTGCCGGCCAAATCTTTCTACCGCCTGTGCCCCGAACTGCATCACGCCAGCCGCACCCCGTCCGGCACGCTGGTGCGCATCCAACTGCTGGGCCAGCACCCGCAGTGGTTGGGGGAAAACGCCGCCCGTGCGGTCGAACTGGGTTCTTACGGCGTCGATCTCAACTGTGGTTGCCCGTCCAAGCTGGTCAACGGCAGCGGCGGCGGGGCGACCTTGCTGAAAGATCCGGAACTGATTTACCAGGGTGCGAAAGCGATGCGCGCAGCGGTGCCGGATCATCTGCCGGTGACGGTAAAGGTACGCTTGGGTTGGGACAGCGACAGCCGCAGTTTTGAAATCGCCGACGCGGTGCAACAGGCGGGCGCCACCGAGCTGGCGGTGCATGGCCGTACCAAAGAGGACGGCTACAAGGCAGAACGCATTAACTGGGCGGCGATTGGCGAAATCCGCAAGCGGCTGACCATTCCAGTGATCGCCAACGGCGAAATCTGGGATTACCAAAGCGCACAAGACTGCCGGCAAACTACCGGCTGCGACGCGGTGATGCTGGGGCGCGGCGCATTAAACGTACCGAACCTGAGCCGGGTGGTGAAATACAACGAACCGCGCATGCCGTGGCCGCAGGTGGTGCAACTGCTGCAAAAATACGTTCATCTGGAAAAACAGGGCGACACCGGCCTGTATCACGTGGCGCGCATCAAGCAGTGGCTGGGGTATTTACGCAAAGAGTATGCCGAGGCCACCGACCTGTTCGGCGAAGTTCGCGCTCTGACCAACTCGAAGGACATTGCGCGGGTGATTTGTGGGTGATAATAATATAAAATAATTAAATTAATGGTCGATTTATTCTATTGGCGATATTGTTTTCATTTAATGTACTGGCAGGTTTAAAGTTATAGTCTATACTGGTTTTAATTTAAAATTAAAATAGTGACTAATCAAATGAAAATAGATTATTTAAAAATAATTAATTTTAGAGGGATAAAGGAAATAACATTAGAGAATTTAGGTAGAATGGTCGTAATCGCTGGGCAAAATGGTTCTGGGAAATCGTGTGTTTTTGATGCTATTAGGTTACTAAAATCAGTCTATGGAGGTTATCAGCCAAATGAGTGGCATCAATGGATGGGCGAGTTTCAAATTAGTATTACGAATAACCCCGATGATTTTTCCCCTATATTTAACAATAGGCTTGAAGTTGTAAGGATTATTTGCGATTTTAGTTTGTCAAAAGAAGAAAAGGAATATATAAATAACAATTCAACAGTGTTATTAAAGGAAAAAATCTGGAGAGATATGATGCCGGAAGCATATCAATCCGGGGTGAAAGTGATGGCTGCATTTACTGCTAAATTTAAAGATAAAGAGATTGAGTTTAATGAAAAGTTCAAATATGAAAATGATCTTCTTAAAAAAGAGTTGAGTTATGAATGTATAAGAGGGGAGTTTTTTATTGAACCAAATGAACCTCCCCAGTTTGAGTTATCTCCTGTTTTATCGATAATTTTTAGTAATTTCAAATTGAGCGATATAGGAGTTGTTGATTATCATGGTGCCCAGCGGCATTATAGTCGAGAGAATATTCAAGGTATAAATTTAAACTTGGACTCTATTGAGCAACAGCGTAGTCATTCTGCCTTATATAACTATGGGTCAAAATATAATAATATAAAGGGTGAAATGGCATCCTCCTATATTAAGGAGATGTTAATTGAGCAAGCAGGGATCCCTCGAGAAAAACAGTTATCTTTGACTAATACGTTAAAAGAACTATTTACTACATTTTTTCCTGAAAAAGAGTTTTTAGGACCGCAACCAACAAAAAAAGGTAGTTTGATATTTCCTGTTAAGACAAAAAATGGAAGTGTCCATGATTTAGATGAATTGAGTTCCGGTGAGAAGGAAATACTATATGGATATTTGAGAATTAGGAATTCCGCCCCTAAATACTCTATAATTTTACTCGATGAACCAGAGTTACATTTAAATCCTAGGTTAATTAGATCATTGCCTCGTTTTTATAATAAACATCTGGGAGAGGATTTGGATAATCAAATTTGGCTTGTTACTCATTCGGATTCACTTCTTCGGGAGGTTGTAGGGGTGGAAACGTATAGTGTCTTTCATATGGTACCATGTTGGAGTATAGGTGATGATGTAGGGCAGATAAAGAAACTTTCTGCGACAAAAGATCTTGATTTGGCACTCGTTGATATGGTCGGAGATTTGGCTGCATATAGACCTGGTGGGAAAGTAATTATTTTGGAAGGAGGGGGGGATTCAGACTTTGATCAGAAGGTAATATCGACTTTATTTCCTGAGTTATTTGGTCATGTCAATCTCATATCAGGTAGTAATAAAATGAGAGTTAGAGCATTACATGAAATTTTAAACAAGCTCTCCTCAAATGAGGCATTACCATTTGATTTTTATTGCATTACTGACATGGATTCTGAAAGGAAAATTGACAAAGACTCATCAAAAAATATTTTTACATGGGATGTATATCATATAGAAAATTACTTCCTAAATACTAAATATATAAAAGATGCATTATCAATTCTTCATCTTAATGAAGGATATAGTGAAGATTTTATCCTCAGTGAATTACGTGATTGTGCAACTAAAACAATTCCAGAGTTAATAAGACATGAGCTATCATGCTTTGTTAATGAAAAAATATTAAGGTGCATTAATTTAAAAGTAGCTCCTAATACTAATGATTTGGCTAGTAAGTTATTTGCCGCGACTTCTAATTCACTGGATAAAATAAAAAGTGTTACCGATAATGAATTAAGCGTATCATCTCTTAGTGAATTTGAAAATAAATTAAGTGAAAAGTACTATGGCAGCTTGTCTGATGGTTCCTGGGTTAATATTATCAGAGGTAGGGATGTGCTTAAGTCATTTGTTGGTAAGCATGGTGGTGGGGTAGCATATGACGTTTTCAGAAATGTTATAATCGCTAGCATGAAAAATGATTCTTATCGTCCATTTGGTATGAAGGAAATAATAAATAAGATAGTTAATTCTTAAATGTGAAATTGTTCTTAATAATGGGGATGAACCGGTTTAGTATACTCTTGTGGATGCAACTTGCATAATTAATCACCGTTTTTCATGTTTTATTTTTTTGATGGCTGGGTTTTTAAAAATAAAACTCCTGCATAACAGGTTTTTTATAGTGAATTTTTACCGGAGATTTAAGTGTTCTATCTACCACGTGGCTCGGAACTCAGGCATTTACCCTGCGGCGACCCTCTGATCTATTAATATAAAGGTATTCCAAGGTTTTGATTAGTCTCGTTGCGTTTTTAGCTCGATTTCGAGCAGATGAGGTATCAGCTTATTCAACTCTACCAATTTTTTCTCTTCATTACTAAAATAAATGATCTTTTTGCATTAGTCGAAAGCAGCTCACCGGATTAGGAGTCAGCGTGGTACCAGCCGGTCTATAAAGGTTTTTCTCTCCTCCCAGTCTGTAACGTTGATCATCACTGTACTAGTAAGATCATCAATGGGGGGCGTAGAGCTATTCATAGTTAGCAGTCAGCTCTATTAACGCAATAAATCGCTTAACAGTACCTATAGGCGGGTGCATGATTGATACCCGAATAACTTGGCCAAGCTGATGAGAAAAAACAGAGTAAGGTTGCCTTCTGCTTATTTAACACAATTCCATCGGGCCAAGTAGCGCTCAAAAAATTAAAACTGTGTCATCAACGGCCCAAATCAATTCCAAAATAGCGCATCAGCACTGCACGCCGTTCGTCTTCTGAATGCAGCGTAGATTCATGGCGCTGGTGATCTTCGGTGATAATCAGCTTGTTCTCGCTGAGGGTTACCCGGCCATTTTCCGTTGGCCGCGAGCACACCAGCCGCTGGGTAAAATGCGACTGCGGCGAGGTGCTGTGGTAGTGGCACATGCCGTCGAACTCACTCGGCTCACGGGCTTGCAGGGTAAAGCGGTACAGGGTTTTGGCGTGTGAGCGGTTATCGCCGTTTCTGCGTTCCAGGTAATAAGTCTCGCCTTCCTGTTCTAGATGGAAGGTGCCGCTGGTCTGCGGCTGCTGTTCGGTGGTGGTGATTTTCAGCGGCGTCAGGAACGAATCGCCAAACCCCACGTCCACCAGATACGGCTGATCCAGCTCCACTTTCAGCGCCATATGGTCGAAGGGCGCGCCGAAGCTGCCGTCGCGCGCGCGGATCTCGCCGGAAATAAACTGCACGTTAAAGCCGATGTCCTTCAACAGCAGGGCAAACAGCCGGTTCAGCTCATAGCAAAAGCCGCCGCGGTTGCGTTCGACAATTTTATTGAACAGCGCCTGTTCTTCCAGATGAATGCCCTGGCGATAAATAATGCTCAGGTTCTCAAAGGGCACGCTCAGCATATGGCAGCGGTGTAATTGTTGCAGCGTCAGGAGGTCAGCCTGGGGGATGCCTGCAAATCCAATATGTTGCAGGTAGCGTTGTTTATCCACGGAGTGTCTCGCAGCCAAAAAATCGATGATATCTTTCATACTCCAAGCCGCATCTTTGTTGACTGCCTGCGCTTAGGTGTCGCCGCGATGCAACTCGAATTATTGTGGATATATAAAATAGTTGGATTTTTCACCGCTGTGGGCGCAATACGTGCTGTGTCAAAACGCCGGGGGTTTGCCTGCCGCCTGCAGCAGCAGATTCACCCAGCGGCGGGTGGTGGCGCTAACGAACGCGCTGTCCGCCCAGCACAGGCGATATTGATAGGCGCAGGGCAGTCGTCCGTATTCGCCAAACACCGGCACCAGCTTGCCTGCGGCTAACGCATCCTGCGCCACCGCCAGGCTGCCGAGCACGATGCCGTTGCCTTCCATCGCTTCCTGCAACGCATGGCCGACGCTGTTAACGGTGAGGATGCCGCGCGGTGTCGCTGCGCCTGCGCCAAAGGCGGCGAACCAGTCTTGCCAGCCGGCGGCGCCCAGCCCTTGCGCATCCTTCCACGGCGAGTGAATCAAGGGGGCCTGCGGCAAATCGGCGAGGGTGAACGCAGGATGTGCGGCCAGAAATGCGGGGCTCGCCAGCGGCGCAAAGGCATCGGCCAACAGTTCGCGGGAATGCGGCGGCGGGTTGGCGGTGGGGCTGTAACGGATGGCGATGTCCGCTTCGCCGCTGGCTAAATCGCGCAGGCTTTCGTTGGCGTCCAGCACCAGCGAGACATCAGGATCGGCGTGGCGCAGCGCCGGTAAACGCGCCGCCAGCCAATGGCTGGCAATGCCCAGCGTGCAGGTGAGTTTCAGCGTTTGCTGCTGCGTCGGCCGGGCGCGATCGCTGGCTTTTTGCAGCAGCGTCAGCGCACGGGTGACGTCGGTAGCCAGCCGTTTGCCGGTGTCGTTGAGCGCCACCGCATTGCCCTTGCGGTGAAAAAGTTCAACGCCCAGCTCGTTCTCCAACTGGCGTATCTGGCGGCTGACCGCCCCAAGCGTGACGTTCAACTGCTCCGCCGCCTCGGTAAAACTGGCGCAGCGCGCCGCCACCTCGAAGGTATGCAAGGCTTTCAGCGACGGCAGTCGTGGTTGGGCGTTCAGCTTGAGTTTCATTCAACCATATTGCCAATCTATCGATGTTCCACAAGCGATTTTTCTCTTACTTTTTGTCAACGAATCGGACGGGAGAATTGGGTGGATATATTCATGGGGTTAGCCGCCGCGCTGTGCTGGGGCAGCACGGATTTTTTGATCGGTATCAACGCGCGGGCGGTGGGCGTGCGCAGGGCGGTATTCTTCTCCCAGGCGATCGGTTTTGTCATTCTATCCGGGTTGTTGCTGACTACCGCCATTCCCGCCTTTGCGGCGTCGCCCAGGGTTTGGGGATTGGCGCTGCTGGCCGCCGGCCTGATGGTGGGCGCAACGCTGGCGCTGTCCCGGGCTTTTGCCATCGGCAAAACGGCGCTGGTGGCACCCTTGGTCACCAGCTACGGCGCGGTGACCACGCTGTTATCCTGGCTCGGCGGCGAACGGCTTGGCGCGCTGACGCTGGCGGGGCTGGCGGTATGTCTGTTTGGGGTCATACTCAGCGCGATGGAGCCGGGCCGCCAGCCTGAAAAATCCGGTTCGGCATGGCCCTCCGTCGCCTTCTCGTTGATGGCAGCGCTCTGTTACGGCACCTGTTTTTGGCTGCAGGGAAAATACACGCTGCCGGTGCTGGGGCCACGGGTCAGCCTGTGGCTCGGCTATACGGTCGGGTTGGCGGCGGTGTTGATCCTGAACACTGACCGACGAGCGCTGGTTGCGCGCCCTACCTGGCGGCAAGGCGGGTTGTTGCTGGCCGCCAGCCTGCTGAGTTTGGGCGGTTTTACCGCCTTTGCCGTGGGCGCCGGGGCGGGCTCGGTGGCTGTCGTCACCGTGCTCAGCACGTTGTCCGGCGGTATCGCCGCGCTGTTGGGCGCGCTTTTGTTGCGCGAGCGGCTTTCCGGCCTCCAGTGGCTGGGGGTATTCACGGTGTTGGCGGGCGCTGTGGTGCTGCATTTAAAGCCAACATAACTGTCTCCCTCGCGGGTAGGCTCGCCTAACCTGCCTGCGGTGTGCGGCGAAGATAAGTGAGCGGGTTCAGCGAGCGCAGGTGCATTTGCAAGACCACGCCGCGTTGGAAGACGTAGTTGAGCAGGGTCAGCGACAGCAGTTCGGTCAGCAGGGTGCTGTAGGCGGCGCCCATTATGCCGTACTGGCGGATCAGACAATAAGAAAGCGGGATATTGATGATAAACACCAGGAGCATCTTCTTCGACAAGAAGCCGTAGCCCGAGAACATCACAATGTATTTATAGGCCAGGGTGCCGAGTGCCGAAAGCAGCGTGGCTACCGCCAGCACGCCCATGGCCGGATAGGCCGCCAGGTATTGCTCTCCGTACAGCAGCACGATCACCGGTTTGCCGAGCAAAACGATGCCTGCCACTATTGCGGCGGCGATCGCCAGCACCAGCCCATTCAGTTTGGCGGCGGCGCGCACCGCGTCGTCACGGCGGTAAGCGAATATCTTGGCAAAAAACGAGGAGATCACTGCGTTGGTGACGAACATCCAGGCGGTGGCCAGCGTGATGGCGACGGAATAAATACCCAGCGCTTCGGCGGAAACGAACCACATCAGGAACAGCTGCGCCAGCCGGGTGTAAATGGCGATGGAGACGTTGGAGACCGCCAGCGGCAGCCCGCTGGCGAGCAGATAGCGCACATATTTGCGCCGAACGCGAGCGGGGGCGGTAAAGCGCGGGTGGCGGCGATGGTATAGGCGGTGGCGGATCAGGTAAGGGATCAGATAAACCATCACTATGGGGATCGCCAGGAAATACAGATGCAGATCAAAATAAACAATCAGATAACGCGCCAGCAGGGCGCTGCCCAGGCCGGCAACGTTGGCCAGAGTATTGAAGCGCGACTCCAGCCGGGCGTCGTGGTAAATGGTGAACACGTCCCTGAGCGAGAAAAAGCCGGCGATAAAGGTGGCGGCGCAAAAATAGAAGGTAATGAAATCGTCCCGTAACCCGGTGTAAAGCAAGATGGCTGCGGAAAACAGGATAAAACAGCCCTGGCGCAGCCGGTTGGTGGAAAACATCAATGCGGTGCCGGAGCGCGGATTGCGGCTGATGCGTTTGAACAGCACTGTGTCGGAGCCCAGCAGCGCCAGCGTCTGGGTAATGGCGAAAATAGCGGTAGCGAAGGTGATCTTGCCAAAACTTTCCGGGCCAATATATTTCGCCATATAGGCGGTGATGAAAATGACGCCAAGAATAGAGACCATTTTTTCAGATATCATCCAGAATGCGTTTTTCACTATATTGATATCTATGAATTTCAATTGCATCAGCGATTTTCCCTGTCGCATGCCATGATAAGAATCATCCGATTATTATCCCATCCCCTGTAAGGATGGGGCCGCAGGGCTTTATAATTGAGCGGCAATAATCGAAATGTTAAAAGCATTTCTCCGTATGCTATCTTCATGGAAGAAACAGAAGAATGAGAAAACTCGCAAAACGGCTCTATCGGGCCGCACCTGATGCTATCTATTATCAAATTAGCCATTATCTTGCTCATGGCTCTTTGGTTAATTTCAAAAACCCGAAGACATTTTCCGAGAAAATTTATCAACGTATGCGCTATCCACAGTATGGCTTCAGCCTGCTGGCGGACAAGGTCGCGGTGAGGGAGTATATTTCACAGCGGGTTTCGGAAAAATACCTAACGCCGATCATCATGATCACCGATGATTTTACCGAGCAGGACTACCTTTCTCTGCCACAATCGTTTGTAATTAAAACCAATAATGCGTCTCAACAGGTTGAAATAGTCAAAGACAAAAGTCAGACCAGCTATCAGGATATTATGAATATTATTAATGGCTGGTCTGGCATAACCTATTGGAAAAGGTTTAGGGAAAAGCATTACGCCACTATTCCGCAAAAAATCATCGTCGAGAAATTGCTGGATATTGAGTGCAGCGGAGAATTGATCGATTACAAGGTGCATGTTTTTAATGGAAATCAACCTTATCTGTTCGTTGAGTTACTGCGCGGCGGGCCTGAACCCACTTCGCTGGAATTTTTGGACGCGCATGTTTACCCCTGCTTTTTTATTCAGAAGGATATTCCGCAGATCAATACGTTGCAGGCCAAACCTGCGTTTTGGGATGAGATGATCCAGGTAGCCAAAGCCGTGGCGGCGGATCTCGACTATTGCCGCGTCGATTTCTATCGCACTCCCGAGCAGCTCTACATTGGCGAACTGACGCTGACGCCCGGCGCCGGTAATGAGGTTTTTCTCCCGCGTGCGACCAACCTGCTGTTGGGCGAGATGATGTCCAGGGCCGGTAGCCGCTGCGGCGGTTAGCTCGGTTGCCGGCTGGCATGCGGAGGTGCGATGCTTTGCAGCCAGGCCAAAAATTCCGCCGCTTTGGGTTTGTCCAGCGTGCGCTGCGGATAGGCGACATAGTAAGGCTTGCTGAGCGGCAGCACCGGTTCCGCCAGCGGCACCAGCGTGCCGTTGGCCAGTTCGCGCCGGATCAACCTCTGTTGGCCGAGCAGAATGCCGTGGCCTGCCACCGCCGCATCAATCGCCAGCGAGGTCAGGTTATAGGTCAGGCCGCGCCGCTGAGGCAGCGGTAGCCCGGCGGCGCTGAACCACTCATGCCAACCCGGCAGGAACTGGCTCTCCTTTCCCCAATCGACATGAATCAACGGTTGCCGGGTCCAGTCACCGGCAGCCTGCCGTTGCGGGCTGCACACCGGCTGCACGTAATCCTGAAACAGCCGTACTTTTTCCAGCAGCGGATAGTCTTGATCGCCAAAGCACAGGGCAAAATCCGCCGCCGAAGCGGCGAAATCCACCGTGGCATGGGTGGCGTGCAGGCGGATATCCACCTGTGGATGGCGCACTAGCCAATCGCCAATCGCCGGGTTCAGCCATTTTGACGCCAGCGCCGGCAGCGCAAACACCGTCAAGGTTTCCTGGCCCCGCTGGCGATCGACATGCTGCTGCGCCACGCGCAGCGTCTCAAACGCGTCCTGCACATAGGCCAGATAATCCGCTCCCTGTTCGGTCAGCGTTACGCCGCTTTTGGCGCGGGTAAACAGCTGAATGCCCAGATGCTGTTCAAGCTGGCGGATTTGCTGGCTGACGGCGGCGGCGGTCAGCGCCAGGCTGTCTGCCGCTCTGGTCAGGCTGCCGGTACGGGCGGCGGTTTCAAACGCCAAAATGGCGCTCAGTTTGGGCAGGCGGCTGCGGGAAGGTGCGTTCATGGCGGCTATCGTTAAGAATGGGTTACCTCATCCTTAACGCATTTTTGTTATTACGGCAATGCGACATTCGCTACAGTGGGGTATCCGGCCGCCAAGCCTTCAGGAGCTTCTCATGCAGCAACTCGCTCATATCGTTGATTTATCCGCCAACCCGATTGGCGACGCCGATTTTCAAGCCCGATGCAAAGCGACCCTGGACACGGCGGGGGCGTTGGTGCTGCGGGGCTTTCTGACCGCAGCCGCGTTGGCGACCGTTCGTCTGGAAGGGGCAGAACACAGCCATGCGGCGTTTTATGCCGCCAGCAAGCATAACGTATACCTGAAACCGCAGGATGAAAGCCTGCCTGCCGACCATGCGCGCAACCGGCAGGTGGTGTCGTCCAAGGGCTGTATTACCGACGAGGATATCCCGGCCCAGTCGCCGCTGCGCACGCTGTATGATGCCCAACCTTTCCGCGATTTCCTCTGTGCGGTGCTTGAAGAGCAACAGCTTTATCCCTACGCCGATCGGCTGTCGTCGATCAACCTGCACTACGCGCATCGTGGGCAGGAACTGGGCTGGCATTTTGATAACTCCTCATTCGCCATCACGCTCCTGATCCAAAAACCGCAGGCCGGCGGCCGGTTTGAATATGTGGAAAACCTGCGGGATGCCGATCGCGGCGAGATGAATTACGCGGGGGTAACCCAGGTGCTGGACGGCGAGCGTGCGGTGAAGACGCTGGCGATGGAGGAGGGGGATTTGGTGCTGTTTCGTGGGCGCAATGCCATGCACCGGGTTACGCCAACCGAAGGCGATATCACCCGTATGCTGGTGGTGCTGGCCTATAATGCCCAGCCGGATATCGCGCTGTCGGAGAGCGCGCGCATGACTTTTTATGGCCGCTTGTAACGGATAAAAAAACTGCCCCGGTGGGGGCAGTTCGGAGACTCAGTGGTGGGATTCTTCGTGAGCCAACTGTTCCAGCTTCACTTCCTGCGCGCGCTTGCGCAGGCCAAACCAGCCCAGCACCAGCAACACGGCCAGCACCGGAATGGTAGCGATGGTCCAGGTGCCGTTCGGGTAATCGAACGCCATCATCACCACGACCGCCAGCAGGAACGCCAGCGTCAGCCATGAGGTGACCGGCGCGCCGGGCATCTTGAAGGTGACTGGCTGAGCGCGACCTTCTCTCACCGCTTTACGCAGACGCATCTGGCAAACGATGATGAATGCCCAGGAGCTGATAATGCCCAGTGAGGCAATGTTCAGCACGATCTCAAACACCTGCGAAGGCACCAGATAGTTCAACAACACGCCGATCACGTAGATGCCGCAGGTCACCAGAATGCCGGCATAAGGTACTTGCTGGCTGCTCATTTTTGACATGAATTTCGGCGCGGAGCCGCCCATCGACAGCGAACGCAGAATACGGCCGGTGGAGTACAGGCCGGAGTTCAGGCTCGAGAGCGCGGCGGTCAGCACCACGATGTTCATGATGGTGCCGATATAAGGTACGCCCAGTTTACTGAAGAAGGTGACGAACGGGCTTTGGCCGGCCTGATAGGCATTCCACGGCAGCAGCAGCACCAGCAGCACCACGGAACCGACGTAGAACAGGCCGATACGCCAGATCACGCTGTTGATCGCCTTCGGCAGCATTTTTGCCGGATCTTTGCATTCGCCGGCGGCCGTGCCGATAAGCTCGATGCCGGCGAAGGCGAAGATTACCCCTTGCACCAGCACCAACGCAGGCAGCAAGCCGTGCGGGAACATGCCGCCGTTTTCGGTAATCAGGTGCAGGCCGGTAGTGTTACCCGCCACCGGGGTGCCCATGCCGAGAAAGACCACGCCGACCACCAGGAAAAGGGCAATGGCGGCGACCTTGATCAGCGCAAACCAGAACTCCATCTCGGCGAACCACTTCACGCCGATCATGTTCATGGTCGCGACGACCCCGAGAGCGCAGAGCGCGAACAGCCATTGCGGCACGTCGGCGAAGGTGCCCCAGTAGTGCATGTACAGCGCGACCGCCGTGATGTCGACGATGCCGGTCATCGCCCAGTTGAGGAAATACATCCAGCCGGCGACATAAGAGGCTTTTTCGCCGAGAAACTCGCGGGCATAAGAAACGAAGCTGCCGCTGGAAGGGCGGTGCAGCACCAGCTCGCCCAGCGCGCGAAGAATGAAGAAAGAGAAAATCCCGCACACCAGATAGACCAAAGCCAGCGCCGGGCCGGCCATTTCCAGTCGGCCGCCGGTACCGAGGAACAGACCGGTACCGATGGAGCCGCCGATGGCGATCATCTGTATCTGCCGGTTGCCCATGCTTTTGTGATATCCGGATTCATGTGAGTCTAACCAACGTCTTCTGGCGGCGTGTTTGTCATGCGCAGTTTTTTTATGTGATTGCATCATCCGTCCTGTTTACCTGTCTATAGGGTTACCCAGCTCTCGGACGAGAGCAAACGATTGCTATTGGCAATCGTTATGAGAATGAGGTCATGGCATCATTCTGTTGTTTTATACCCGTCGTCTTTCAAGCTGCAAGGTTGTTGGCTGCACTGGCTTACCCCAGTGACGTACCTGAGTATGCGCCTGGTGATAAGCGAGCTGGCCGCTTGGCTGCAACTTGAAACCCCTGGGGTATATTATATGTACAGCCGTCATTAAATAACGGCGAGGCATGCTACCTTTTCTCCGTAAACGTGGCAAAAAATCCTGCGTATAAATCGTGATAAATTGTGTTTATTTTTTATTACATATATAAAATGTAATATTATTCAATATGATGAGTAAGTTTCTCGACGCGGAAACATCGAAGAATAAAAAGTGACGAAAATCACAAAATATTAATTACCGCGCAAATTGCAGGGAGTTTTGCTTATTTTTCGAGGCGTGAAAAAAGAGGAGAAATAAGATTTTTGTGGCCTGCGGCGATTATGGCCCGCAGGCGAGGGGATTAACGGCGATTTCTTAGGCAGATTCCCTGGCCGGCAGAGCCGAGGCAGGCAGACCGAAAACCAGGTCGAACGCCCAGTTAAACACGAAGGTGTAGCACGGGATAATGACGATCAGCGCCATATCCAGCAGCAGCGCTTCCAGCAGTGAAATCCCCATCCACCAGGCGATCAGCGGGATCAGGTACACCACCAGCGTCAGTTGAAACCCCACGGCGTGCACAATGCGGCGCTTTAGCGTGCGGGTGCGTGACGTCTGGCGACTTTCCCAGCGCTCAAACAGCGAGTTGTAGATGAAGTTCCAGCTTACGGCGATGGTGGTAATGATCACCGCCAGCGGCCCGGTGCTGCTGGGCGCGCTGCCGGAAAGCAGCGCCAGCCCCAAAGCGGAGATCGCCATGCCGATAATTTCATAGGCGGTGACATACACCAGTTTGCGTTTAACGCCTTGCATTATGTTCTCCTGAATTATTTTTGGTGGTTTCTTGGGTTGTGGCGGCTAAGATAACGTCAATCACATTGATAGAAAAAGTCAGGAGCTGTCAGTTTTACTGACAGGTAACGCAATGAACTTTTCCAGCGATAACATTGAGCTGTTTCTGGCGGTATTGGATCGCGGCTCGTTTTCCGCCGCCGCCCGCTCGCTGCGGCGCGTGCCTTCGGCGGTCAGCATGGGCATCGCCAACATGGAGGCGGAACTCGGGTTCCCGCTGTTTGACCGCTCGCACCGCGAACCGGTGCCGACCGCGCTGGCACTGGCGCTGGCGCCGCATGCCCGGCTGATCGCCGACCAACTTGAACAATTGCAAAACCACGCCATCGAATTGTCGCAGGGGCTGGAGAGTACGTTGTCGATCGGCGTCGCTTCGGACATCAACGGCAGCGGCCTGCTGGCGGCGATCAAAACGCTGGCGGAGCGTTATCCGTTGCTGAACATCGAAGTGCTGACCGCTCCGCAGGATGATGTGCTGCATATGCTGCATCAGGGCAGGGTGGGCGTTTGCCTGGCGTTTGGCGGGCTTAACGTCAACAGCCTGGAGCAGTTCCATTCCGTGGGGGCGGAATCGCTGGTCGCCACGTTATCGCCACGCCACCCGGCGTTGCAGGGGGCGGCGGACGAGCTGTTTTTCGAAGACCTGGTCAACGTGCGGCAGATTATGGTGGCCAGCCGCGATCTGCCGATCGCCGATCTGCGGCCGCAGGTGGCGGAATCCTATTGGCGCACCGACAGCCTGCCGATGGCGTTGAGCATGGTCGAGGCCGGGTTGGGTTGGGGCAATTTCCCGTTGTCGCTGACTGCGCCTTTGTTGGCGCAGGGGCGGTTAATCCGGCTGAAATTCAAAAACACCAAAAACGAACTGCGGTTGCCGATACATCTGGTCTGGCTAAAAAATGCGCCGCTGGACAAGGCCGCGCGGGAGCTGGTAGCGCTGATGCGCGATGCGGATCAGGTTGAATGATCTCCGGTATTCATTGTTTTTATTTTCGTCCCTGCGCTACTTTGAACTGTGGATTGTTAAGGGAGTATCGCGAGCATGATGAGTGAAACGGCATTATCGGTATTGAGCATTACCGGGGCGATAACGCTCGGGGCGATGAGCCCGGGGCAAAGTTTTATTTTGGTGGCGCGCACCGCAGTTGCTTCTTCGCGCCGCGATGGCATGGCGGTGGCGTTGGGCATGGGCGTCGGTTGTTTTATCTTTGCCTTGATCGCGCTGCTGGGATTGCAGTCGCTGCTGCTGGCGCTGCCGTGGTTGTACACCACGCTGAAGGTTCTGGGCGGCGCCTATCTTATCTATTTGGCGTTTAACATGCTGCGCGGGGCAAATCGGCCGCTGAACGTGGAGGCGGTCGGCGAGCGACATCTGGGGTTTCGCAAGGCGTTCACCACCGGTTTGTTGACCCAACTCGGCAACCCGAACACCGCCATCGTGTTCGGTAGCGTGTTCGCCGCGTTGCTCAGCCATAAAATTTCGCCGCTGATGTACGTGGTGTTGCCGGTGATTGCCTTGACGATCGACGTCCTGTGGTACGCCTTTGTGGCGTTTGTGCTGTCATCGCCGCGCCCGCGCCGCGCTTACCTGCGTTTTAAAGCCTGGTTCGATCGGCTGGGTGGCGGCGTGTTGGCGTTGCTCGGCCTGAAACTGATGCTCAACAAATAGCCTTAATCGGCGCGGCGACGCCGCCACCAGAAGCGCAGCAGCAGGATGGCGGCGATCACCAGCGCGCAGAACAGCAGGCTGGTCAGTCTTTTGTCGAAGCCGGAGATAAAGCGGGCGATGGCTTCACCGCCGAAATAACCCAGCAGCACGAAAATCGTCGCCCACAGAATGGCGCCCAGAATGTTCAGCGGCACAAAGCGTGACGGTGGCAATTTGCTGGCGCCGATCAGCACCGGGCCGATAATGCGAAAGCCGTACATAAAGCGCACGCCGATCACGAACAGCATCGGGTGGCGGGCAATCAGCTTGTTGGCGCGCTCGATGCGCTTTTCCTGGCTTTTCATCCGTGAAATCACTTTCCCGCCGAAGCGGCGGCCCAGAAAGAACAGCACTTGATCCCCCAGCGTGCCGCCCAGCGCCACTACCGCAATCACCCAGGGTAGATGCAGCAACCCCTGATGAGCGGCAATGCCGCCCAGCAACGTGATGGTTTCCCCCTCGGCCAGGCAGCCGATAAACAGCGCCCAGTAACCGTAATCCGTAATGTAGTGGGCTAAATCTGCCATTCTGATTCCCTATGTCTTTCACACATAAGGTTAAGTATACGCCCTGTGCGCTAGCTGCGGGCGGCTATCTGCGCCACCAACGCCCGGCGTTGTTGCAGGCTGTCGGCCATGTTTTCCTCCACTCGCGCCAGAATTCCCGCAGGTGCCAGCTCTGGCGTTCCCCCCAGGAACGGCGGTGCCGGAGCATACTCCAAATACAACTGGATCATTTGCGCGGTTTCTTCGTCGTGCAGCTCGGCTATCAGTGTCAGGGCGAAGTCGATGCCGGCGGTCACGCCGCCACCGGTGATCACGTTGCCGTCGCGCTCCACCCGCGCACTGCTCGGGATAGCGCCGAACAGCGCCAGGCTTTCACGCATCGACCAATGGCAGGCAGCGCGCTTGCCTTGCAACAGCCCAGCTGCGGCCAGGATCAGCGAACCGGTGCAGACCGAGGTCAGATAGCGGGCGCCGCTTCCCAGCCGGCGGATCTGCTGCATGAAGTTTTCATCCAGCAGCGCCTGGGTACAGCCGCCGCCACCCGGCACGCACAGGACATCGCAGTGCCTGACGTCCTCCAGCGTTTGCAGCCGGGAGAAGTGCAGCCCCTCCGAACTGACGTCTGCGCCGCCGACTGAGGCAACGATAATTTCAGCATCGGGCATACGCCGCAGAAATTGCAGCGGGCCGGTGAAATCCAACTGGGTAACGCCCTGATAGATCGGAAAAACAATGACTAATGGTGCAGACATGATATTCGCCTCGGTTTTGTCCTTTGGTCTGGGTAATAATAGCTGTCCTGTTTTTGGCTGGTATGTCATATAACCCTCAAAAAGCGCCATCATGAAAAACATCGGCTTTGTGATCTTCCCTGATTTTAACCTGCTGGATTTTGCGGGGCCGTTGGCGGCTTTCGAGCAGGCCGATCGGTTTACCGACGCACCGGCATACCGTTGTGTGCCGGTGTCGCAGGTGGGCGGAATGGTGATCGGTTCGTCCGGCGTGGCGGTGATGACCCAGCCATTGGATGATAGTCTTTTTGATACGCTGCTGATTGCCGGTGGCCGCGGCAACGCGGCGGCGGCGGAGTCCCCGGCGTTGATCGGGATGTTGCGGCAGCAGAACCGGCAGGTGCGGCGCATGGCCAGCGTGTGTACCGGCGCATTTATCCTGGCTGCCGCCGGGCTTCTGGACGGCAAGCGCGCCACCACCCATTGGTTCCACGCCGCGCGGTTGCAGCAGCGCTACCCGGGCATTCGCGTTGACAGCAATCGCATCTTTATTCGTGACGGTGCTCTCTGGACCTCGGCCGGCATCAGTGCCGGCATAGATCTGGCGCTGGCGATGATTGAAGAGGATCTCGGCGCAGAGGTGGCGGCCAACGTGGCGCGGCAACTGGTGGTGTATCACCGCCGTCCTGGCGGGCAGTCGCAGTATTCGCTGTTGCTGGCGCTTAATCCTTCTTCAGACCGTATCCGCAGCGCACTTTCTTACGCCCGTGAGCATCTGCACCAGCCGCTGACGGTGGCGGATTTGGCCGATGCCGCTTGCCTGAGCGAACGCCAATTCGGCAGGTTGTTTCGCGCGGAAACCGGTCAGACTCCGGCCAAGGTGATCGAGCAACTGCGGGTGGAAGCGGCGCGGGGGCGAATTGAAGAGAGCGGCGAAGCGTTGGAGGCTATTGCCCGTGCCGTCGGTTTTAGCGATCCGGAGCGTATGCGGCGGGCATTTATTCGCGTCTTCGGTTTGTCGCCGCAGGCGATGCGGCGGCTGAGCCGCGCCGGCTAACTCATTCAGCTATGCCTCCAGTGGCGTGGCGCAGTAAAGGAGCAACAGATGTATCAGGATTTTGAAAGCGAACTGGATTGGGCTATGCGCCATATGCCGCGTACTCATGCGGCGGTTGCGGCGCTGCCCGATTTGAACGGCGTGCGGTTGGCGTGCAACATGCACCTGGATCTGAAAATGGCGCCGCTGGTGGCGGGCCTGCTGGGCAAGGGCGCGGCGGTTTACCTGACCACCTGCAACCCGACCACGGTGCAGGACGACGTGGTCGCCTGGCTGGAGCGGCGCGGCGCACAGGCTCACGCCTGGCGTGACATGAGCGATGCCGACTGGTCGTCATCCTTCGATCGTGCGTTGGCCTGGGAACCGACCCACCTGTGCGAAATGGGCGCGGATCTGACGACCCGTTTGCACCAGTCGGCCGAAGGCCCGCAGATTATCGCCGGCCTGGAAGCGACCGGTTCCGGCATCAGCCGACTGAACGGTATGGCGCCGCGCTACCCGATCTTCAATTGGGACGATCTGCCGGTGAAAGAAGGGCTGCATAACCGCCATATGGTCGGCCTCACCGCCTGGCACACCTTCTTCCAGACCACGCATCTGACGCTGCATGAAAAATGCGTGCTGGTGATTGGCTATGGTCTGGTTGGGCAGGGCGTTGCGGCGGCGGCGAAGGCCTACGGCGGGCAGGTTATCGTGGCGGAAATCGATCCGGCGCGAGCATTGCAGGCGCGTTACGACGGCTGGGCGGTGGTCAGCCTGGCCACTGCGGTTACCCAGGCTGATGTGATCGCCACGGCGACCGGGGCGAAAAACGTGCTGTCGGCGCAACATCTGCAACAGGCGAAGGACGGGGTGTTTATTCTCAACGTCGGGCACGTGGCGGCCGAAATTGACGTCGGCTTCCTGAAGAACCTGCCGCACAGCGAACCTATGCCGTTTGTGAACGCTTACCAATTGGGTGATAAAACGATCTATTTGTTGGCCAACGGGTCGATGTTCAACCTGACGGCAGGCTACGGCGACAGCCTGAACGCCTTCGATGTGACGCTGGCGGTGATGGCGGCGGGCATTGGCCATATCGTTGGTGACGGTGCTCGCCAGGCTCCCGGTTTGTATCTGTTGCCGCAGGCGGCGTGGCAACCGGCACTGTAACTTTTTAATCGCGGGCGCTCATGCCAGAGCGCTCGCGGTTTGCGCAATATTCTGTCCGACAGAATTTGTCACAAATGGGTGCGCATAATCACAGTGCCAACTTGAGATCCCTCACATATAATTCTGCCAAACAAGACCTTCATCTTCTCCAGTGACAGAGTAATGCATGTGAAAATACGTGTTTTGGTACTAACCCTGCTCGCTTTGCAGGCGGGAGCCGGCATCGCGCCGCGCGCGCTGGCCAGCGAAAATAACGCCGCCGCCCATGCTGCCCAGCCTGAACTGGCTTCCGGCAGTGCGATGGTGGTGGATATGCAGACCCACAACGTGATGTATGCGCGCAATCCGGATGAAGTGGTGCCGATCGCCTCCATCACCAAGTTGATGACCGCCATGGTGACGCTGGATGCCCATCTGCCGCTGGATGAAATGCTGTCGGTGGACATTCACCAGACGCCAGAAATGAAAGGCGTTTATTCCCGCGTGCGCCTGAACAGCGAAATCACCCGCAAAGACATGCTGCTGTTGGCGCTGATGTCGTCGGAAAACCGCGCCGCCGCCAGCCTGGCGCATCACTATCCGGGCGGTTACGGTGCCTTTATCAAGGCGATGAACGCCAAGGCGAAATCGCTGGGCATGACCAATACCCATTATGTGGAGCCGACCGGGTTGTCGATACATAACGTTTCGACCGCGCGTGACCTGACCAAGCTGCTGATCGCCACCAAGCAATATCCGTTGATTGGCCAGCTCAGCACCACCACCGAGCGCATGGCGAGCTTCAAGGATCCTGACTATACGCTGCCGTTCCGCAACACCAACCATTTGGTGTACAACCCGAAATGGAACATCCAACTGACCAAAACCGGCTTCACTAACGAAGCGGGGCATTGCCTGGCGATGCGAACCATGATCGGCAGCCGTTCGGTATCGCTGGTGGTGCTCGACGCGTTCGGCAAGTACACCCACTTTGCCGACGCCAACCGCCTGCGCACCTGGATCGAAACCGGCAAGGTGACGCCGATCCCGGCCGCTGCCCGCGACTATCGCCGCCAAAAAGACGCCCGTCTGGCGAAGAACGAAACCGAATAATTCCGGGTTGGCCTGCGGTTTCCATCGCAGGCCGCTATCGGCCCTCAGGGCGCTTGATGACAAACCCCCGTTCCCGATCGCCGTCGAACCCGGCGCGCAGATACAATTGGTGCGCCCCGGTGCGTTGCTGACCGGAAAGCAGCATCACTTTGTAGCACCCTTTACGCCACGCCAGTTGCAAGGTGTATTCCAGCATCGCCAGGGCAATGCCTTGCCCGCGATACGGCGGTGCCGTCACCACGTGCTCAATGATACCGAACGGCTGAGCCTGATGAACCAACCCCGGCACCATCGCCAGCATGCAGGTCGCCACCGGCTGTTCACCGTCGGCGGTGACCACCAGACGAATCGCCGGGTTGTCCAGCAAACGTTGTAACGTGCGCTGGGCGCTATCCGGACGCAGCGGCAGATCCTGCGGACGCAATTCCTGATACAGCGCCTGAAGGCCGGCCAGATCGTTCAACTGTGCCAGGCGATAGGTGATTGCCATCTTTCCTCCTTTATTCATCCGCTATCATTAATCCATACACTATCGCATGCGAAAGAGGGATCCTATGAGTCAGGTTGCAACCTTTATCATGTTTCAGGGCAACGCCCGGCAGGCTATCGATCTTTACAGCGAGTTGTTCGGCAGCTTCAGGGTTCAACAGCTGCTGCATTATGACGAGACGCACGACGGGCAGCGGCGAATCAAACACGCCTCGATAGACTTTGACCGGCAGAATCTGGTGTTTATCGACAGCCCGGTCAGCCATGATTTCAGCTTTACCCCGGCGGTATCTCTCCACGTTAATTTGGTGACCGAAGCCGAACTTGAACGGGTATTCGCCCGCCTGGCGGATGGCGGTGAAGTGCTGATGCCGCTCGATGACTACGGCTTCAGCGCACGTTTCGGTTGGCTGAACGATCGCTTTGGGCTTTCCTGGCAGTTGAACGTGCCGGCCACCTGACCAACCGCGCCATCCTCCTATACACATCCAGGGCCGTTTACCGCTATGCTAAACGGGTAACGACCCATGAATTTGAAAAGGATGAACCGCTTTGGCTGGAAGTAGCTTACTGACTTTAATCGACGACATCGCTTCGCTGCTGGACGACGTCTCTTTGATGACAAAAATGGCGGCGAAAAAGACCGCCGGGGTGCTGGGGGACGATCTGGCGCTGAATGCGCAACAGGTTAGCGGAGTAAAGGCCGATCGCGAACTGCCGGTGGTGTGGGGCGTGGCCAAAGGTTCGTTTATCAACAAGCTGATTCTGGTGCCGCTGGCGCTGCTGATCAGCGCATTTGCCCCCTGGGCGATCACGCCGCTGCTGATGGTGGGCGGTGCTTACCTGTGTTACGAAGGCTTTGAAAAGGTGTTCCACAGCCTGACCCACGGCGAGCAAGGGGAGGAAAAAAAAGAACAGCTGGACGCCAATGAAGACGTGGCGGCCTACGAGCGGCGCAAGGTGAAAGGGGCAATCCGCACCGATTTCGTGCTGTCCGCCGAAATTATCGCCATCACCCTCGGCACCGTGGCCGGGGCGAGTTTCACCCAGCAGGTGATTGTGCTGAGCGGTATCGCGATTGTCATGACGATAGGCGTTTACGGTATCGTGGCCGGCATCGTCAAGCTTGACGATCTGGGGTTGTACCTGAGCCGAAAAACCAGCGCGCTGGCGCGCTCGATCGGCAATGGCATTGTCAGTGCCGCGCCTTACCTGATGAAAACCCTGTCGATCGTCGGTACTGTCGCCATGTTTATGGTCGGCGGCGGCATTCTGACCCACGGTCTGCCTCCGGTGCATCATTTGTTCGAAGACTGGGCGTCGTACGCTACCCTGGTACCGACCTTCGGCCATATTCTGCAGGGGGCGCTCCCCGTCTTGCTCAACGTGGTGTTCGGCCTGATTGCCGGCGGCGTGGTGCTGCTGGTGGTTTCGGCGCTGGGGGCTATCCGCGCGCGCTTTACCGCCTGATAACCGCGGGGGGCGTTTGCGCCCCCCGTAGCTGCCGTCAGGGGCGGCTGTCGTCGCCTTCACCCAGTGCGCGTTGCATGATATGCGTGTCGCGCCATTCACCCAGTTTGAATCCCACCGCCTTCAGCGTACCCACGCTGGTAAAACCCAGTTTCCGATGCAAGGCCAGCGAACCCCGATTGTCTCCGGCATTGCCGACGATCGCCAGCATCTGCCGCCAGGGGCCGCGTTCGCAACGGGCGATCAGTTCGGCCAGCAGCGCCTTGCCGATGCCGTTACCCTGCAGACCTTCGGCGATGTACACCGAGTCTTCTACGGTAAACCGGTAGGCCGGGCGCGGCCGATAAGGCGTGGCGTAACAGTAGCCCACTACGCGATCCTCCCGTTTGGCGACCAGCCAGGGCAGCCCGGCCTCCTGTACCTTGCTGCACCGTTGCTGCATTTCTTCCCGCGTGGGCGGCGTTTCTTCAAAGGATGCCGCGCCGTAAAGCACGTGGTAGGCGTAGATCTGTTGTACGGCGGTCAGGTCATCCGGCGTGGCGTCGGTGATGATCAACGGGGCGGAGAGGGACATAAGGGTTATCTGTTTACCTTGAGAAATCAGAAGATAAGCGCATTATGCTCCCCGTTCGCCGCCAGGGTAAATTGGGCTTTTTTATGCCGATGATAAAAAAAACTATGGCTAACCTATGGCCGAGCGCCGTGGCATAAAACGCATGAATATACCCGAGGCCAAAAGCACGCCAAGGATCACCCAGGCTGCCCCGGCCAATTGCCAAACATTGGGGGCGGTACCTGTGATTGTTGCCACCAACATGGTGAAAACCGGCGCCAGATTAAAGAAAATTGCGGTGCGTACCGAACCGATTTTTTCCAGCCCGTTGAACCACAGCAAATAGGCCAGCAGTGACCCACACAGTGCCAGATAAGCCACGGCGGCATGTACACCAAGGTTGGCTGAGGCCAGGTTTTGCAGTGGGTGCTCGAAGATAAATCCCAGGGGCAGGAGGGCCAGGGTGCCGAACAGCATTGAATAACTGGTGTTTTCGATGGCAGTGGCATTACGTACCAGACGACGGGTGCCAACCATATTCAGTGCCCAGGCGAGGCTACCGAGTAAAATAATGCCATCGCCCGGGCTAACCTCCAGACGCAGCAGCGTTTGGATATGGCCTTTGGTGATCACCAACGCCACGCCGATAAAGCCTGCCAGCAGACCGGCGATGCGTGATCCGTTCAGTTTTTCATTTTCCCAAATTACGCCAAAGACCAGTGTCCATAAGGGTGTCGTGGCGAGGATCAGCGCGCCGTTGACCGGCGTGGTGGACTGCAGACCGAAAAAGGTGCACAGATTGAATATCGTGAAACCCAGTACACCCAGCCCTAAATAAGCCGGCCAGTTGTTTTTCAGCGTACTGAGGCGCAGCTGCCCGCGCAGGCCGAAAAACACCAACAGCGCCAGCGTTGCCAAACTGAAACGCTCGATAGATGCGCTGATTGGTGGCTGACGGGCGATGACGTAGGCACCGGCATTAAAGTTGGTGCCCCAGAAAAAGGTGGCGACAATGACGCCCAGATAGGCCAGCGGCAGCGAGGTTTTCATCATGGTTTCCTGTGGTGACAAAATAAACATAAAAACAGTTTGCGCTCTAATCCTTTGCGTTAATATTCCCTATATGTTCACTTTTGATGTGAGAAAACGCCCATGTTCAATTGGGAAGATCTGCACTACTTCATGGTGTTCGCGCAGGAAAAATCGCTGTCGGGTGCCGCCCGCAGTTTGAAGGTCGATCACGCCACCGTCGCTCGGCGTATTGCCAGTCTGGAAACGTCGCTAAAGTTGAAGCTGGTGGATCGTCGCCCGCGCAGCTACTTGCTGACTGCCGACGGACAACGTATCGCCGCAGAGGGCGACAGCATGACCCTCAACGCTTTTGCGGTCAGCCGCGCCGCACTTAGCGGTCGACAGGGCATTGCAGGGGTCGTGACGCTAAGCGTACCGCCCGTGATGGGGCTGAAGCTGATCGCGCCGCGTATTGTCCAGTTACAGCGGCGTTATCCCGATTTACAGCTGACCTTACTGGCGGATACGGCTAACGTCTCGTTGCTGCGCGGGGAAGCGGATATTGCCATTCGCCTCAGTCGCGCCAGTGAGAGCGATCTGGTCACCAGAAAAATTGGCACCGTTGAATTTGGGCTGTATGCCAATGCGGGGTATTTACAGGCGACGCCGGAGACAGAATGGCGGTTTATCGGTTATCACGATCCGCGGGCGGCATCGGCCCAGCAAAAATGGCTGTTGGAGCAGGCTGGCGAGCGAGCGCTGGTCATGCGCAGCAACGACCTGATGATTCAGGCTGCAGCTGCGGAGGCTGGCACGGGCATTGCGCTGTTGCCTCATTTTATCGGCCAGGAACTGGGGCTTGATCGTCTTGCGGGAACGCGTTCGCTCCAGCGCGAGATTTGGCTAACGGTGCATAACGACATCCGTCATGCACCGGGCATTGCCGCCGTGACGGCATTTTTATTGGACTGCTATGCGGACGTTGTCGGTATTACCCGGCTGGTGGACACCCTCGGCTGAGCGAAGGCTAACCCCGCATTAGGTGCGCCACCGCCTGTTGCAGATAGCTCAGCAGCGCCGGGGTCAACCAGGTGCCTTCGGTCAGCGTCGGCTCTTGTTCCATTGCCTGGCGGATTTTCATCTGGGTGGCGGGGTCGGTGCCGGCATAGGACTGGAACAGCTCGAGCCATTTGGCCGCCAGTTGCTTTGCCTGAGTGGACTCCGGCGGCACGCCGTCTCTTAGCGCCTGATGGAACTGGGCGATCAGCGCCGGCCATTCGTGCAGGCGGGTAAAATAGTGCTGGCGCACGTAGGCGTACTCTTCCTCCGACAGATATTTCTGATAAACCCCCAGCTTGGTTTCGGCAAAGGCGCGGGTGACATAGTCGGTCATGGCCGGAGTGATGCCGGTTTGTTCGCGTATTGAAGGTTCATCGGCATGCATGGCGTTAAGCCGGGTAAGAAACGCCGGGTTATGCGCGGTGTCGCGTTCCAGCATCTGCATCCAACGCCGTGCCAGGGCTTGTGCCTGCGGCGCTTGCGCTGCCACGCCGCTATCGATCAATTGGCGCATGCTGCCGACCAGTTCGGCCCATTCCTGATTGCGCGCCCGATCGGCCTGATAGAAAGGCAACTGCGCCAGTTCGTCTGCGGTAAAATATTTGTCGTACATGGTCATTAACTCCAACGTCGTCAGCCAGTCGTTCAGTTCCGGTTCGTTCCCGGCGGTGAGCTGAGCATGCATATGTTGCAGACGGTCGCGCAGCGCAACCGTCTGCGCCAACTGCCGATCCAGCATGGTTATTTGCTGCTCAATCACCGTGGTTAACGCCATCCCGGAACGTGCCAGAAGTGCTCCGACTTCCGCAAGCTTAACCCCCATTCGGCGCAACGCCTGAATATGGTGCAAGCGGGTGATGTCAGCCCGGTCGTATAAACGATAGCCGGCGTCGGAGCGCGCAGAAGGGATCAGCAAACCAATGCTGTCGTAATGATGCAGCGTTCTGACGGTGATGCCGGAACGGCGGGCCAGTTCGCCCACTTTTAATAACATGACGTGTTCCTCCCAAGTGCGTGCAGGGATACTAAAGCCTGACGTAACGTGAGGGTCAATAGCGCGGCAGGGGATATTTTCAGGAAAGTTGCGGGTGCCGCAGAAGGCACCCGCAATCGGGAGTCATGGGGGTTACCAGCCTTTTACCGCACCGCCGTTAAAGATTTTTTCGGCGGCTTTGGCCACTTCGTCCGACTCGTAGGCTTTGACGAAGTTTTGCACGTTCAGCGCGTCTTTGTTGTCTTCGCGCGTCACTATGATGTTGGTGTACGGCGAATCCTTGTCTTCGATAAAGATGCCGTCTTTGGTTGGCGTCAGCCCGGTTTGGTTGATGTAGGTGGTGCTGATGATGGCGACGGTGACTTTAGGGTCATCCAGTACCTGCGGCAATTGCGCGCCTTCCAGCTCCATAATCTTGTAGTTATGCGGGTTGGCGCTGATATCCAGCGAGGTCGGCAGCAAACCTTTGCCCGGTTTCAGCGTAATCAGGCCGGTTTTCTCCAGCAGCAGCAACGCGCGGCCGAGGTTGGTAGGATCCAGCGGAATAGCGATAACGGCGCCATCCTGCAGCTCTTTCAGCGATTTGATTTTTTTCGAATAGCCGGCCATCGGGAACACGAAGGTATTGCCCACCGCCACCAGTTTGTAACCGTGATCTTTGTTTTGCTGTTCGAGGAACGGCCGGTGCTGGAAGACGTTGGCGTCCAGCTCGCCTTTATCGGTGGCGTCGTTCGGCAGCAGGGAGCCGCTGAAACCGACCAGTTCAACCTCAAGGCCGTATTTCTCTTTCGCAACCTGTTTGGCGACTTCCGCCACGTCCTGCTCCGCGCCGTTGATAACCCCGACCTTGATCAGGTTCTGGTCTACCGGCTTATCGCACCCCTGCAGCGCCAGCGTGGCGGCAAACGCCGCCGTCAAGACGGTAAAACGCCAGGTCTTCAACATCGTATTCTCCCTGAAAAAAACAGTAAAATCAGTTGGTTTTGTGTTGTTAGCTAAGCCTGAAGCCGCGGGGAAGTCAAACGCTTGCTCAGCACAAAGGGTTATAGGTAATAACAGGGAGTTGTAAGAGGCCAGGGCTTTCAGATTGTGCTCTGAAAGCCATAGAGACGGTTACTTGGCGCGCAGCACGACGATGCCCGGCGTGTTGATCACGTAATCCATAAAGGGCGAGTCCACGACCTTCATGTTTTCCTGGTGTGAAGAAGCGTTGCGCAACACCGGGCCGTTTTCGGTCATGATAAAGATGCCGGTATGAGTGACGTCCAGCCCGGCAAGATTGGTGTAGATACCGATGTAATCGCCGGTGCGCAACTGGGCCAGCACCTTATCGTCAATCATATCGCTGGGCAGATAAGTGATGCTGCGTTGAACATTTTTCAGGCCCGGCAGATAGCTGCCGCCGTCGGCTTTTTGGTTCAGGTTTTTCACCAGCGTCACCGCGCGTGGGCTGAGTTGAGCGGTAATGTCGGTAACGTTGGTTTTGGCGACCTGCGCCCAGTCGGTGAAGAAGTGTTTGCGCTGCTGGAAGCTGATGTCGCTATGAGCGTAGCGCGTCTGGATCAGGCGTTGAACGAATTCAGCCTGATTGTGCGATTTGCTCAGTGCATCGACGTAGTCGATATAGGTAAAGCAATCCAGGCCGCGGAAGTCGATCACCAGCTTTTCCGGCGTGCTCTGCGAGCCTGTCAGCCGGTTGGCAACGTAGGGGGTACCCAGAAATTGCTGAGAGATCAGATTGATCGTTTGGCCGTTGTCCTGCCCGGCGGGCCAGGTGGCGCGTTTGGCGAGGATGTCGTTGAGCTTGCCTGACGTCTCGTCGTCCAGGTTTACCGGGGCTACTGCCGGAGGCGTGACCGCAGTGCCAGGCTTATTCATTGGCACCTGATGATTTTTGTCTGCGCATCCGCTCATCGCTATAACTAACATCAATGAAACAACCTTGTACATTTAACCCTCCAATGGTTTTAGTCCGTGATCATATAAATGATAACAGTTCTCATCATTAGAGGGTGGTTAATAAATAAACATAGTCTAAACGCCGGCCAATAATCAGTAACCGATTTCGTTATTAAACGGCAGATACCAAAATAGCGCGATTTCATGGTCGGCAATATCTGGCTGAGCGCGATACAGCAGGTGATCGATACCGCCGAGAATAAAACCGAAGCGCTGATAGCAGCGGCAGGCGACCAGATTATTGTTTTGCGTTTCCAGCATCAACCCCGGCGTTTCCTGTCGCTGTGCCCAGCGGCGCGCGGCATCCAGCAGGGCGGTGGCAATGCCCAGCCGGCGCACATGGGCGCTGACGACAATTTCTTCAATCAGCGCATAGCCGTTCCAGTTTTTGCTCAGCGTAATGTGGCCGACGGCTTCCCCCCGATGGCGCGCCAGAAAGGTTTCGCTTTCCTCATTGAGGAAGGGGGCCAGCGGATAGTGCTTGCGAAACGGCGTGACCGGCCGCAGCGGCCAACTGTCGACCGGCGCATCGAAAACCGGTTGGGCGTAGTGGGCGACCGGGAAACTGAAATCGCAGCTTTCCAGATAGCCGTCGGGCAACTGGGCGACGGAGGCGATATGGATAGCTTGGCTCATAAGTCCGGCTCTCTCGGCAGGCGTGCCGGATTGCCGATCTGGCGAAGCGTGATGGCAGATGACATGGCATTCCTCACGGTTTTGCTCAATCGGAGGATTATAAAACAAACCGCCGCCGCGTCTGTGCTTTCCAAACGTTTTTTCAGCGAAAGACTATAATTAGTACAGGGGGAGAGAGCCCCGTGGCCGCAATCCTCGCACGGTCAACAATCCGTCAGAGGGCAATTCGTTCGCCGATCGCGACCTACGGCGATGGAGGAGGTGTCTCATGGTTAATCATGTTTGGGGACTTTTGGCGCATCCAAGCACCGAGTTCGAACACATTAAAAGCGAGAACGAAAGCGTCTCGCACCTTTACACCCATCACGTGCTGCTGCTGGCGGCGATCCCTGTGGTCTGCGCCTTTATCGGCACCACCCAGTTGGGCTGGCTCTCAGGCGAGGGGCATGCGATCCGGCTCGATATGTTTACCGCATTTTATACCGCAGTGGCGTTTTACCTGTTGATGCTGGCGGGTGTGGCTATCATGGGTAAAGTAATCCACTGGATGGCGCGGCGTTATGAAGCACGCCCGAGTTTGCACCGTTGTATGGTGTTTGCTGGCTATGTCGCAACCCCGATGTTCCTGAGCGGTATAGTCGCGCTCTATCCCGTCGTGTGGCTCTGTTTGTTTGTCGGTGTGATTGGCCTGTGTTATTCGGGCTATCTGCTGAATCTGGGTATTCCCCATTTTCTGAATATCGACAGTAAAGAAGGCTTTATCTTCTCCAGTTCTACCTTTGCCATCGGCATCCTGCTGCTCGAGTTTTTGCTCGGGGTCACTGTGCTGCTGTGGGGGTATGGTTCCTGGTTATTCTGAAAAATATGCATTGATATTGCCCCTCATGCCACCCGGCATGAGGGGCTTTTGCTTTTTACGGCTTACGGAACACCAGCATTACGCCAAGTACGATGGCCGCCATGCCCAGCATACTCATTGCCGCCAATGCATGGCCGAGCAACAGGTAGTCCAGCAGAGCGGTGACCGCCGGGATCAGGTAAAACAGGCTGGTGACCTGAACCAGATTGCCGCGTTGGATCAGCCGGTACAGCAAGAAGGTGGCCAGCACTGAAATCACCACCGCCATCCACAGCAGCGGCACGATAAGCGCCATGCTCCACTCGATCCGCAATGGTTCGAACGGTAATACCAGCACGCACATTAGCAACCCGATGGCATACTGCAGCGGCAACACCGCCAGCGGCGGCTGACTCATGCCTTTTTGCAGCAGCGTGCCGGCGGTCATGCAGCCCAGCGCGATAAAGGCGCATAGCATGCCGGACAGGGAGAAGTGGGCGACAGCCAGGCTTTGATACACCACCAGCGTCAGCCCGGCCATCGCCAGCAACAGGCCGAGGCCGCGCAGCCCGGAACAGCGGCGTTCGGTAATGAACTGGGTGAGTATCGGCTGTACGCCGAGCAGCGTCGCCAGCACGCCGGGAGTGATGCCCTGTTCCAGCGCCAGCAGATAAGCAATCTGGTAACTGCCGATCATCAGCAAGCCGATCAGCGCTACGCGCCACCGGGTGCCGCGAGCGGGCAGACATTGCCGCTGCCACAGGCCGATCGCCAGCAGCAGCGCCAGAGCGATGGCGCAGCGGAAGAAAAGGAAGGCGAAGGCGGAGGCATGCTCCAGCCCCAAGCGGGAGAAAATAGCGCCGCTGCTCCAAAGCAGGACGAACAGCGTAGCCAGGCCGGCATTGGCCCATTGAGTGATAAATCGCATTCGGTTTCACCTGTCGTGAAAATGGCAAGCTCCAGCACGCGCAACGGCCTACGCCTGAGCGCAAATAAAGAAAGCTGGAGGTAAAATTCGGTTTGGCTTAGCGCACAACCACAGAGCGTGGCGGGTAAGCGGCAACCGCAGTGACGACAGAGAAAACGGCAGGAGGGGCGGAAGATGCGCACAGCTGAACCACGGCCGGAAGCGGCGTGTTCGTTGGGTCTGTGGTGTGCGCAAACTGAGCCATTGATATTCCTGAAAGCAGGCAGTGATTAACGGATCAAAGATAGTGAAATTCGGCGGGAGGCGCAACATAAACTTAACGCCTCCCGCCGAGGTTGCGGTTTAGCCTTTGCTCACCACCACCAACTTCTGGTTCACAAACTCTTTGATCCCCAGATCCGACAGTTCACGGCCGAAGCCGGAACGCTTCACGCCGCCGAAAGGCGGCTCGGGTGCGGTGTCGGTCAACGAGTTGAAAAACGGCTGCGCCGGTCTTTAAGTCTAGACGATAGGGGGATGCGGGCCGAAGATGCGAAAGGGAGCATCGGCTATGCCCCCGTATGCCGGGGGCGCGGGCCGAAAGCGGAAATGTTACCGGGTATTGCCGGCCCAGTGCTTCCGCTTGCTGGTCTTGCCGATGCCGGGGTTAAAGCTGTTGGTCGGATCGGCGGATTGGTAGAAGGCCTGCAGATCGGGTTTGGCGTGGTACAGATGGCCGACGTTATGCTCGGCCGGGTACTCCGCGCCGCGCCGGTCGAGGATCGCCAGCATTTGCTCTTTCAGCGCATGGCTGTCGACGCCTTTTTTCACCACGTAATCCTGGTGGAATACGTGGCACATAAAGTGGCCGTAATAGAGTTTGTGCACCAGTTGGCTGTCGATTTCCGGCGGCAGGGTTTCAAACCACTCGGTATCGTTGCGGCGCAGCGCAATATCCAGCGCCAGGATATCCTCTACCTTGTCGGCATGGACCGCATGGTAGCGCACCGCCGCGCCGGCGGCGGCGAAACGGTGCAGGAAGGCCTTTTTGCCTTCGTCTGCGGTGCAGGCGAAAAATGCGCCCTTGGCCTGGGCAAAGTACTGGCTCAGATACCGCTGCGCTTCGTCGACGCCGGGGCCGGCCATTTTCAGCAGCAGATGATGTTCAAAGCGTTCGCGATATTCTTTCATCCGCTTCGGCAGGTGGCTGGGGGCCAGGTGGCTCAGGCCCTGCATCAGTCGGTCGGTCAGGTTGTGCGGCAGCAGCGGCAGTTTGTTGAAGCTGGCGTCCACGCGGCCTTTCAGGGTGAAGAAACGCGGCATTTGATCGGTGCCGAGCTTGTCGATCATCATAAAGGTGTCTTTGCCGTACACTTCGGCGATATCAAAAATATCGCGGTGCATGTATTCGCCGGCCACCGGCAGATTGTCGAATTTGCCGAGCATATGGCGGCGCAGCTCGGTCAACACGGCGGTGTCGTTGGTGCCGATATAAAATACCTGCTCTTTGCCTTCTTTCTCGAAGGTGTCCAGACGCACCGCAAACACCGCCAGCTTGCCGGCGCAGCCGGAGGCTTCGTACAGGCGGCGTTTATCCGCGTTGAAACGGGACGGGGTATCGGCATCGACGTCGCGCACCCGGCTGGCGTATTCGTTGTCGGACGCGCGCAGTTCGCCGTGCTCGACGTCCTCCGGCCGGTAGTCGCCTTTCTCCAGTCGGGTAAGGATCTCTTCCGGCGTATCGCCGAGTTTAATCCCCAGATGGTTCACCAGCCGCAGCTGGCCGTCTTCACCCAACTGGGCGTACAGCGCCATTTCGGTGTAGGCCGGGCCCCGTTTCACCAGCGAACCGCCGGAGTTGTTGCACACGCCGCCAATCACCGAAGCGCCGATGCAGGAGGAGCCGATCACCGAATGCGGCTCGCGGCCGTAGGGTTTCAGCAATTTTTCCAGCTGATTGAGGGTGCTGCCGGGGAAGCCGACCACCTGTTTGCCGTTGTCCAACACCTGCACGTGATCGAGCCGCAGGGTGCTGACGATAACGATATCGCGGTCATAATCGTTGCCGCTGGGCGTCGAGCCTTCGGTCAGGCCGGTGTTCGCCGCCTGCATAATGACGATTTTGTCGGCGGCCACGCAGGCCTCCAGTATCCGCCACAGCTGCAGCAGGCGGGTAGGGAACACCACCGCCAGCGCTTTGCCTTCGCCGGAGCGGAACCCTTTGCGATAACGTTCGGTGCTGCGTTCGCCGGTCAACAACTGCGAGCTGCCGACGATGTCTTTGAGCTGAGCGAGAAATGCCTGGTTACCTGACTGCGTCATGCCGATCTCCCTGTCATACCTGTCGTCTTTCAAACTGCGGCGCGGTTACCCTGGGGGACGAAGATAGCTGTCCCGATTAACCTGGACACCGCATGCAGCGCCCCTGCATGACCTGCGGTTCTTGCCGTTGCCGCCGTTTGAAATCCATAGGGTAATTAAATTAGTAGCTTAATAACTTATTGGCTTGGTGGCTTAATAGCGTTCTGCGTACCCGGCCTGGCGCTCTTCGTCACGCAGCGTCAGGATTTCCACGCCGTCTGCGGTAACCGCCACGGTGTGCTCCCATTGGGCTGACAGCTTTTTATCGCGGGTCACCACCGTCCAACCGTCTTTCTTCTGCTTAATCCGGTGGTCGCCCTGGTTAATCATGGGCTCGATGGTAAATACCATCCCTTCCTGCAACGCCATGCCGGTGCCCGGCTGGCCGAAGTGCAGCACCGCCGGCTCCTCGTGCATATCGCGGCCGATGCCGTGGCCGCAGTATTCACGCACGATGCTGTAACCGGCCTGCTCCGCATGCTGCTGAATGGCATGGCCGATATCCCCCAAGGTTGCGCCGGGCTTTACCGCGCGGATGCCTTGCCACAGGGACTCATACACGTTGTTCACCAGCCGTTTGGCCAATGGCGCGGTCTGGCCGATACAGTACATCTTGCTGGAGTCGGCAATGTAACCGCCGTTTTCCAGCGTAATGTCGACGTTAACGATCATGCCGGAACGCAGGATTTTGCTGGCCGAAGGAATGCCGTGGCAAATCACGTCGTCGATCGAGGTATTGAGCACATAAGGGAAATCGTACTGGCCCTTGCTGGCCGGGCGCGATTTCAACTCATCGACGATAAAGGCTTCGGCGCGATCGTTAATTTCCATGGTCGACATGCCTTCGACAATCACCCCATCGAGCATAGCAAACACCTTGGCCAGCAGTGCGCCAGAGTGACGCATTTTGGCGATCTCTTCCGGCGTTTTGATCACAATCTGTTTCACCCGACAATCTCCTTCAGCGTCAGCGCGTTATCTTTCATCATTTTTTTTACCAGTTGGGGGTAGGTTAATTCCGGATGAAACTCCGCCAGCATGCCGATCTTGATCCAGTATTCCGCCTGCGCGTTGATCGAACGCGTCATCGTCAGGCTGGCGAGGCGCAGATCGTCATGCAGCGCGTCTGAAATTTTCACTATGCCCATAGGCTGCTCCTTAAATGAATAATATACGAAGTGTATATGGTTTGGATGGTGGGGATTGTACATTCCGTGGCATAAGAAGTTTCCTGATGACAACGATTGCCGCCATCGCGCAATGCGTTTATTGTGATAAACGACTTTTTTTGCATGATTTTTCAGAAGGATTCAGGGCGTGACTAAATTACGGGTTGGGGTGATCTTTGGCGGTAAATCGGCTGAGCACGAGGTGTCTCTGCAGTCGGCAAAAAACATTGTGGACGCCATCGACAAAGAGAAGTTTGACGTCACGCTGCTGGGCATCGACAAGCAGGGGCAATGGCACATTAACGATGCCTCCAATTACCTGCTGAATGCGGAAAACCCGGCGCTGATCGCGCTGAACCGCTCGAATAAAAATGTGGCGCTGATCCCCGGCCAGGAGAAACAGCAACTGATTGAGGCGAACAGCGCCGGCGCATTGGGCCAGCTCGACGTGGTATTCCCGATCGTGCATGGCACGCTGGGCGAGGACGGTTCACTGCAAGGGCTGCTGCGGATGGCCAATATGCCGTTCGTCGGCGCCGGTGTGTTGGGCTCGGCGGTCAGCATGGACAAAGACGTCACCAAACGCCTGCTGCGCGATGCCGGGTTGGCGGTGGCCCCCTTTGTCACCCTGACGCGCACCAACCGCAGCAAATACGGCTTCGATCAGCTTAGCGAGCGTCTGGGTCTGCCGCTGTTTATCAAACCGGCTAACCAGGGGTCTTCGGTGGGCGTCAGCAAGGTGCAGG
This sequence comes from Serratia plymuthica, assembly GCF_018336935.1. Classification (NCBI taxonomy): domain Bacteria; kingdom Pseudomonadati; phylum Pseudomonadota; class Gammaproteobacteria; order Enterobacterales; family Yersiniaceae; genus Serratia; species Serratia plymuthica. The sequence goes on from NZ_CP068771.1 coordinate 1,162,795, forward strand.
ATCGGGCCGGCTTTGACGCCGCTCTGGCGCTGGCGTTCAGCTTCGATCACAAGGTGCTGGTGGAGTCGGCGATTGTCGGCCGTGAGATTGAGTGCGCCGTGTTGGGCAATGACGAGCCGCAGGCCAGCCTGTGTGGTGAAATCGTGCTGAGCGACGCGTTTTACTCCTACGACACCAAATACATCAATGAGCAGGGCGCGAAGGTCGTGGTGCCGGCGGAGATCGCACCGGAAGTCAGCGACAAAATCCGCGACGTGGCGCTAAAAGCGTTCCGGGCGCTGGAATGCTTTGGCCTGGCGCGCGTTGACGTGTTCCTGACACCGGACAACAACGTGGTGATTAACGAGATCAACACGCTGCCGGGCTTCACCAATATCAGCATGTACCCAAAACTGTGGGCCGCCAGCGGCGTCAGCTACAGCGAGTTGATTACCCGATTGATCGAGCTGGCGCTGGAGCGCCATCAGCAAGATCGCGCGCTGAACAGCTCGGTGTTCGATCGGTAATATCGGATATTTCTCGCGTTGTTTTTTGGTAAAAAGGTATTGAAGGTATTTATGAGGCTGGTCCAAGGGAGTTCCAGCCCCATAAAAGTTATCACGTTCATCTTTTTGTTCTTAAGGGCAGGTAATACCAGAAGGTTCTTAAGGGAAAGAAGGGTTGCAATCTAGTCTCAGTTAAAAGGAATTCCTGATACTAATGCACTTTAGAATGCACTACGACGAAGTGCTTCCTGACGATGGTTGTGGTTGGGAGCGCAAGCGTTTTACCTATGATCGAGCGACTCATTATTCTTATAAATTTATGGTATCGGGTGAGTTTTATTCTGTGGTAGCCAGGCATATAAACTCAGAACACGAGCTTAATCAATTAGGGTATTCACTTCCTCAAGCCTGCAGTTTTCCTGCTCCTCTCATGGCGGAAGTTTATTTTGACCGCTTTCATGATATTGAATCATTTGGCAATTTTCTCCATTACTCTGGCAAAGGGCTGGGTAATGGAACCGTATTGCTCAATGTTGCATCGCTTATGCTGGAGCACTACAATACTTTCAATCTCGGTGGTTTTGTTTTTCAAGCGGCTCTCCCCTCTCAGGCTGGGACTCAGCGACAGGCAGATCTGGTTGAGATTTATGATTGCTTGCTTGGGTTGAGCACAACACCCCGTGTTAATGTCAAAACGGGAAGGGTGAAAAAGAGTATTACACCGCTTTTGCCCCCTAATATGAGAGCCTTTAAGTCAACTTCGACGGGGAGGGATTATGTCATCATCTGCTAAAGTTGTTGCCCGCGAAGTGACTGTCGAAATGGTCATGAACAGGCATCGTAAGACTATGAAGAGCTTACTCGTAGCGGAGACAGAACGTCTGCTTTGCGGAACTTCCGGGGTTTACGGAAAAGACGGTGAGGCCGATGTGACCGATAATAAACTGAGCACGCGAGCGTCAATGAGTGAGCTACGTCGTAAGCTGAAAGCTTAAACTTTTTAAGGTGAAAATGGCTCCAGTCAGCAACGGAGCCATTTTTATGGGTTAGACAGAGGTAAACCTAAAAGATATATCCCCCAGCGTCATCTTGCTCATTGTGAGCGGCCAAGAGGATGCGCTTATTTCACCGTCACGTCGATATCGCCAAAATACTTCTTCGCCAGCGCGGTCACGGTGCCTTGCTGCTTCACTTTCACGATCGCGTCGTTGAGCTTTTTCTTCAACGCGTCATCCCCTTTGCGCAGGCCGAAGGCAATGCCTTCACCGAGGATCTTGTCATCGCTGACCGCATCGCCGACGAAGGCGAAGCCCTTGCCGTCCGGGTGCGCCAGGAAGCCGCTTTGCCCTGACGGCGCCATCACCAAGGTGGCGTCGAGACGGCCGGCGGTCAGATCAAGGTACGCCTGGTTTTGATCCTGATAGGAGACGACGTCGACGCCCTGAGGCGCCCAGTGGCTCTTGGCGTAGGTTTCCTGAATCGAGCCTTGCAGCACGCCGACGTGTTTGCCCGCCAGCGACTTGGCGTCCGGCAGCAGGCCGCTGTCGGCTTTGGCGATCAGGCGGTTCGGCACCTGATAGATGGAGTCGGTGAAGTCAATCGCCTGGCGGCGCTGTTCGGTGACGTTCATCGCCGAGTTGATGGCGTCAAACTTGCGCGCCTTCAGCGCCGGAATCAGGCTGTCGAACGAGGTCTCGACCCAGCTGCATTTCAACTGGGCGGCGGCGCAGACCGCGTTGCCCAGATCGATATCGAAGCCTTCCAGCTTGCCGCTGGCGGATTTGGATTCGAACGGCGGATACAGCGCTTCCAGGCCGAAGCGCAGCGTATTTTCCGCCGCCAGAGAAGAACCGGCGGCCAGCAGGCAGCCCACAGCGATCAGCGTTTTCAGTGATTTCATAGTCAGTGCCTTTTTCCCATGGTCAAACCAAAAGTGAATGCATTACACCTGACACAGACGGCGTGCGCCTTCCAGCAGGGTTTCGTTATCTTTTGAAAAACTCAGCCGGATGATGCCGGTGTTGGTGCCGTCGCTGTAAAACGCCGACAGCGGGATAGTCGCGACTTTCGCTTCACGGATTAAACGCACCGCAAAATCGTTGTCGCTTTCGCTGCTGAAACCGCTAAAGCGGGCCAACATAAAGAAACTGCCACGGCTGGGTAATAATTCAAAGCGCGAATCTTGCAAAGCGCCGGCCAGCAAATCGCGTTTCTGTTGATAGAAATCCGCCAGCCCCAGATAGCTTTGCGGATTGCCCAGCGCTTCGGCGAAGGCATATTGCATCGGCGTATCGGCGGAGAACACCATAAACTGGTGCACCTTGCGGATCTCATCCATCAGCGCCGCCGGCGCCATGCAGTAACCGACGCGCCAGCCGGTAACGTGATAGGTTTTGCCAAACGACGACACAATCACGCTGCGTTCGGCCAATTGCGGGTGGCGCGCCATGCTGTGGTGAATATCGCCGTCGAAGACCACGTGTTCGTAAACCTCGTCGGACAGGATAACGATATCGGTATTGCGCGTCAGGGCGGTCAGGCGCTCAATGTCATGCTCGCCGAACACGCTGCCGGTCGGGTTGTGCGGGCTGTTGACGATGATCATCCGCGTTTTGCCGGTGATGGCGGCGGCGACCTCGTCCCAGTCAATGTGCAAGTCCTGCAGCGACAGCTTGATGGCTACCGGCGTGGCGCCTTGCAGGCGGACAATCGGCGCGTAGCTGTCGAACGCCGGTTCGAAATAAATCACCTCGTCGCCCGGGTGCACCAGCGCGCTGATGGCGGAATACAATCCTTCGCTGGCACTGGCGATGACCGTGATTTCTTCGTCGGCGTCATAACGTGCGCCATACAATCGTTCAACTTTATCTGCCAGCGCAGCGCGTAATGCGGCCACGCCACTCATCGGCGCGTACTGGTTATGACCTGCGCGCATGGCTTGCGCCACCGCGTCGACCAGTTGCGGTTGGCAGGCGAAGTTCGGTGCGCCCTGCGACAGGTTCAGTGCCTGATGTTCAGCGCTGAGCTGGCCGATTACGGTGAAAATGGTGGTGCCGACATCCGGCAACTTCGAGCGTTGTGAGCAGGCGCTCTGCATGATTGGCTCCTGGATAGGGGGAAGTATTGATTGATTAAGCATCAGTGAGGGTAGGCGGACAAGGGAATGTTTGTCATACTAGCCATGAGTTAAAATCATGGCTGATTCCCATTCATTCTTGAAACGATCTCGGCGTTGGCTGCGTTATTCGGCCCATGCCTGGGCCTCACCCCTGACGGGGCCGCTGCAAGCAGCGTTCACTGGCCGCCTTGATGTCGTTCCAATTATTGGGGGAATCCTTGTCATTTCGGGGATATCGAGGAACCCGCTATGCAGACATCTCTGCCGTCGCTCGACGTTTTGAAAACTTTTGTGGTGGTGGCCCAGCGCCTTAATTTCACTCATGCCGCCCAAATACTGCACCTGACGCAAGGCGCCGTCAGCCGTCAGATCCTCGGGCTGGAGCAGCATCTGGGCTATCCGCTGTTCAGCCGCCGGGCGCGCGGGCTGACGCTGACCCCGCAGGGCGCCATGTTGCTGGCGCCGGTGCAGCAGGCGTTGGGGCAACTGGGCGAGGCGTTGACGCGGATTGGCGCGCAGCCGGGCACGTTGCGCATCAAGTGCCCGACCTGCGCCATGCGCTGGGTGTTGCCGCGCATTATCCGGTTGCAAAACGAGCGTCCGGAAATGCATATCGAACTGACCGCCTCGGTATCGCACGGATTGGATTTCAGCGCAGAGCATTTCGATGCTGCGGTGGTGTTCGGCCAGCCGCAGGGGAAAAAGCTGGCGGTGCATCACCTGTTCGATGAAATCCTCACGCCGGTCTGCACGCCGTCTTACCTACCCGATTTGGCCCGCCCGCCAACCCCGGCCGATCTGGCGGAGAAAACCCTGCTGCACCCCACGCGCGATCGCCGCGACTGGCTGCTGTGGTTGAAGGCGGCGGGGCTGGAGACGCTGCCTTCCGGCAAGGCGCAGCATTTTGATACTCTGGATCTGGCGATGAGTGCCGCGCTGCAAGGTTTTGGCATCGCCATCGGCGACTTGTGCCTGCTGGAGGAGGATATCCAGGCGCAGCGCGTTGTTACGCCGTTCCCGCTCAGCGTGGTCAGCGGCGCGGCCTACTATTTGGTCTATCCTGAACGGGCTGTGATGCCCGCGACATTAGCCACGCTGGTTAATTTCCTGGGGGAAGAGGCGGAGCAAAGCCGCGCACGGCTGAAGAATGGCTTGTCCGCCGCCGCTAACAGCTTGTAACCTTTAACATTACAAATTATTTCTGCGGTGAAAAAGAGTATGTCACACTGCTTTTTCACTTTGATTAATCCTCCCCGTCGCAGGCTGCGGCGGGAACATGCCTGAGACAAAAAAATATGAAATGGCTTTGTGTGGTGAGTTTGCTGTCCGGCCTGGCCATCAGCCCGGTTTTTGCGCAGGAGAGCGGGGCGGCGCAAGGAATTAATGCCCAGCAGCGTGATGCTTTCGTTTCCAACCTGATGAAAAAGATGACGCTGGAAGAAAAAATCGGCCAGCTGCGCTTAATCAGCGTCGGGCCGGATAACCCGAAAGAAGCGATCCGCGACGGCATCGGCAAGGGCCAGATTGGTGCCATCTTCAACACCGTCACCCGGCCGGATATCCGCGCCATGCAGGATCAGGCGATGCAACTCAGCCGCCTGAAAATCCCGTTGTTCTTCGCCTACGACGTGGTGCACGGTCAACGCACCGTCTTCCCGATCAGCCTGGGGCTGGCGGCCAGTTTTGATCTCGAAGCCATCGCGCTCAGTGGCCGGGTATCGGCGCAGGAAGCCAGCGATGACGGCCTGAACATGACCTTCTCGCCGATGGTCGACATCACCCGCGATCCGCGCTGGGGCCGGGTATCGGAAGGCTTCGGCGAAGACACCTGGCTGGTGTCCAAAATTGCCAAAGTGATGGTCGATGCTTACCAGAACGGCGATCCGTCTCAGCCCGGTTCAGTGATGGCCAGCGTTAAACATTTCGCGCTGTATGGTGCCACCGAAGGCGGCCGCGATTACAACACCGTGGATATGAGCCCGCTGAGAATGTATCAGGACTATTTACCGCCGTATAAGGCAGCGGTGGACGCGGGCAGCGGTGGGGTGATGGTATCGCTCAATTCGATCAACGGCATTCCGGCCACCGCCAACCCGTGGCTGCTGAAAGATCTGTTGCGCAGCCAGTGGGGCTTTGGCGGCATTACCATTAGCGATCACGGCGCGATTAAAGAGCTTATCAAGCACGGCGTGGCCGAAGATGCGCGCGATGCGGTGCGGCTGGCGATCACTTCCGGCGTCGACATGAGCATGAGCGACGAATACTACGACCAATACCTGCCGGGACTGGTGAAGGACGGGCTGGTTTCGGAAAGCGATATCGATCGCGCCTGCCGCGATGTGTTGAACACCAAATATGATATGGGCCTGTTCAAAGACCCGTATAACCACCTTGGCCCGGTAGGTTCCGATCCGCAGGACACCAATGCCGAAAGCCGTCTGCACCGCGCAGAAGCGCGCGTAGTGGCGCGCAAGACTCTGGTGTTGCTGAAGAATGACAAGCAGACGCTGCCGTTGAGCAAGCAAGGCACCATTGCGCTGGTTGGGCCGATGGCCGACAGCCAGCGTGACGTGATGGGCAGTTGGTCGGCGGCCGGCGTGGTCAAACAGTCGGTGACCCTTCGCCAGGGGCTGGAGCATGCGGTGGGCGACAAGGCGAAGATCCTCTACGCCAAGGGCGCCAACATTACCCAGGACAAAAGCATTATCGACTATCTGAACGAGTATGAGCCGGCGGTGGTGTTTGATACCCGTCCGCCGCAGCAGATGATTGATGAAGCGGTACGGGCGGCCAGGCAGGCCGATGTCGTGGTCGCGGTCGTGGGTGAGTCGCAGGGCATGGCGCACGAAGCGTCCAGCCGCGCCGACATCACTATTCCGCAAAACCAACGGGATCTGATCGCCGCGCTGAAAGCGACCGGCAAACCGCTGGTGCTGGTGCTGATGAATGGCCGGCCGTTGGCGCTGAGCTGGGAAAGCCAGCAGGCGGATGCGATGCTGGAGACCTGGTACAGCGGCACCGAGGGCGGCAATGCGGTGGCCGACGTGCTGTTCGGCGACTACAACCCGTCGGGCAAGCTGCCGATGACCTTCCCGCGTTCTGTCGGCCAGATCCCGATGTATTACAACCATCTGAATACCGGCCGTCCGTTCGGCAAGGAAAATCCGGGCAAGTACACGTCGCGCTATTTCGACTCGCCTAACGGTCCGTTGTATCCCTTTGGTTATGGCCTGAGTTACACCACCTTCAGCCTGTCGGATCTCAAGCTTTCCAGCCCGACGATGGCGCGCAACGGCAAACTGACCGCCAGCGTCACGCTGAAGAATACCGGCAAATATGACGGCGCCACCGTGGTGCAGCTGTACGTGCAGGACGTGACGGCTTCGGTCAGCCGCCCGGTGAAAGAACTGCGCAACTTCAAAAAGGTGATGCTGCGAGCCGGTCAATCGCAACAGGTGGAGCTGCCGATCACCGAAGAGGATCTAAAGTTTTACAACGCCAGCCTGAAATGGGGCGCGGAGCCGGGCAAGTTCAACGTGTTTGTCGGCCTGGATTCCGACAACGTACAGGCACAGAGCTTTACGTTGCAGTAAAGCGTATTGCCCTCTCTCACCAGGGTGGGAGAGGGTTTTTTTATCTTTTCAATTCCAGCGCAAAATCATAGTAGTCATTCAAACACCAACTGCGGGTGTATTCGATGGGGTGTTCATCTTGGGTGAACCCGGTACGGGTCACCAGCAGCAGCGGTTCACCCACCTCCAGCGCCAGATAGCGGGCGACGGATTTATCGGCTATCTCGCCGCGAAAACGCTGAGTCGCACGCACAATGGGTTGACCGATGGCGTGCAGATAGTGATACAACGACTCTTCGGGCAGGCCGCTCGCCGGCAACATAGTGGCGGGAAGCACCGAATACTGTAAGGCAATGGCGATCTCGCCGGCCTTGCGCAAGCGCACCAGTTCGACCACATCCTGTTCGTCACTCAGCTGTAACGCCTGCATTTCTTCTGCCGTTGGTCCGCGCCGCAGAAAGCCAATCAGTTCGCTTTGCGCCCTGAAACCTTGCGGCTCCACCATCTCGGTAAAACTTTCCAACAACGGCAACGCGGGGGCGAAGCGCGGCGCGATAAAGGTACCGGAACCACGATTGCGGTTGATGGCGCCATCCTGTTCAAGGTGTTGAAATGCACGGCGAGCCGTCCCCCGCGCAATGCCGAAAGCGTCCATCAGCGCTCTTTCTGAAGGTAACGCATCACCGGAACGCCACTGCCCGGACTCCACGGCGGCCCTTATTTTTTTTGCCAGTTGCAGATAAATCGGCGTGCTGTCTGCCGAGTCCGGTTGAAGCAAGGCCAGTTTTTCATCCATACGCATCTTCCCCACGAAATGACCATCGAGTATACCACTTGTGCCGACGAAAACTAAGTGGTACATAATTGGTACAGTAATCATAACCGGAAGCTTGACGATGAAAAGATACCTCGACTGTACCGCCACCGATCTTGCCAACATCACCAAAGACAATTTGCTTTACGCCATTCGCGCCAGTGAAGGGCGGATCCTGGTCAGTGAAAGCATTGCCGTGACGCAGCCGCTGCTCAATAACGTCACCAATGCGGAGCTGGCGGCCAGCCAGGGCGCCGATATGCTGTTGCTGAACCTGTTTGACGTAAACCAGCCGCGCATCGAAGGTTTGCCCGCCGGGGTGCCGCCGCAGGAGGTATTGCGCGAGTTGCAGCGGCTGACCGGGCGGGTTATCGGGGTCAATCTGGAAGCGGTGGATCCGGCGTTCGCCTCTACGCACAATGAATTTTGGCAGATGACGGCGGGCCGCGCCGCCACTGCAGAGAACGCGCGCAAGCTTTATGAGCTCGGCGCCCGCATGGTGGTGCTGACCGGCAATCCCGATAATGGCGTCAGCAACCAGGCTATCGCCGCGGCATTGAAGCAGATTCGCGATGAGGTGGGGGACAAGCTGGTGCTGGTGACCGGTAAAATGCACGGCGCCGGCATTGTGCGTGAAAGCGGCAGCCAGTTGATCAATGAGCGGGACATCGCTCTGTTTGTCGAAAACGGCGCGGACATCGTCCTGCTGCCGGCGCCGGGCACCATTCCCGGCATGTCGCAGGAAAAGGTGGCGGCGTTGATTGCGTTTACCCAGCAACAGGGTGCGTTGGCCATGACGGCTATCGGAACGTCGCAGGAAGGCGCCGACGTACAAACCCTCCGCCAGATTGCCCTGATGAGCAAAATGGCCGGGGCCGATCTGCACCACATTGGCGATACCGGTTATCTGGGGCTGGCGTTGCCGGAAAACATCTTCGCCTACAGCGTGGCGATCCGCGGCGTGCGCCACACCTATACCCGCATGGCTCGCTCGGTTAACCGCTAGTCGGTAAAACGCGTCGGCTCTGCGCAGAGCCGTGCTTAATCTATTAGCTTGTTAAGTTAATAAATAATTAAGTTGCCGACTTTTTATCGGCAACGGACAGTTTGCTTTGCGGGGAAAATCGCTCATGCCTTCGCCTATGCTCATGGCGACATAGCCTGAAATGCAGCTTTGCAATGTTGGGATCGGCAGCAGTTCTTCCGGCGTACAAATAAAAGTGCGAAGTACGATTTGGCCCGGTAGAACGCGATCAAAACCGCGAGGCGGTATTTTCAGCCAGGAAAGCCAACGGTACTTTTTTAGAGGTTGGCGCTGGCGGTGAGCCCTAAAGGTGAGATGATTTTGCTGGCCAACCGTTTAACATTGACCGACTTGAATCTGGGGTCAACTGGAGAGATCCAGGGTTACCAATGTGCGGTTGCCGGTAATGGGCTGTAAAATCATATTATCAGCCTGCCAACTTATTAAGCTGGCAGGCTGTGAGGCTAATTACAGCTTTTTCAGCAACTGCAGCAGATGTTCTTCGCTCTTTTCGGCCAGCCCGTCAATGGCCAGCTTGATGATGTCGGAACGGGTAATGCGCACCACGCCGTTACGTGCCGCCTGCACAATGATTTCATCGATGGCGTCGACGTGGTTGTCGGTCAGGCTGACCGAAATCGCCTTGTAGGTGCGTTTACGGCCCTGAGGCTTGGCTTCGGCAACGGGGGTGTGCAGGGTGTGCGACGTGGCGCTGTTGATAAACTCGTCTTCCGACATGCGGTGGGTCGGGGTGCGCTTTTTCACAGGATCACCTCTTTCACCAGACTTTCGATTTCCGCCTGCGCCTTGGCGTTGTGCGCCTCGTGTACGGTAATCGCCTCGCCCCAGGCATCGCGGTAAATCTTGCGGTCGCACAGGCGGTTGCTGACCAGGGTAAATTCCGGATACTCGCTCAGCACCTGCGCCGCTTCGTTGGCTTCGTTAATAAAGATATTGGTCGGGCACATGTTCAACACGATGTAGCCTTTCACCTTCTCGTTATATTCCTGCGCGGTGGCGAACATTTCCGACAGATAGCCGATGGTGTCGAGATCCATCTGCGACGGGCGCAGCGGGGAGAGGAACAGATCGGCGGCCAGCAGGCCGGAGCGCAGTTCGGCGCTGTCGCGGCCGGCGGTGTCGACAATCACATAATCGTAGTGACGATCCAATTCCAGCAGGGTTTCTTTGATTTTTCCCGAGGCGGCGACTACCGGGATATGCGGCAGGCCCTCCACATTCTGGCGATCGTTATACCAGGTCATGATTGATTTCTGATCGTCAGCATCGACGATGATGGCGGTTTTCCCCTGTTTGAGGATCAGATATCCGGCGATATTGACCGCCTTGGTCGATTTCCCTACGCCACCTTTTTGCGAGCCAATCAAAACAATCATGCTGCCATCTCTCAAGTTATTAAGCTGATAACTTATTAAGTTAATTTGCTTATTAGGTTGATAATTAAACAGGTTAACAAGAACAACTTATGGACAATATGCACCAACCGTGGCTGCTTGCCAAGTCAGTATGCCGTTAACTTTGCAGCTTATTTTGCTGGTAACTTATCAAGTGGGTAAGTAGGAATGCTCTGGGAAATGCGATAGAGGGAAGGATTATTTGCTTTTTTATTAACTTAATAAGTTGTTAGCTTATTTGTTTTTGCGGATGCGACAGCACGCATCCGCAGCGGCGGCATTACTTTTTCAACATCGATTTCAGGTTGGCGAACGGATTATGGGTCGCAATGCCGACATCTTTTTGCGCGTCTTCACCGGCGATCACCGTTGAGCCATATTGGTCTGCTTCAGTGTACTTGGAGTGTTCGTGGTCGTGGCAGTACAGGCACAGCATTTCCCAGTTGCTGCCATCTTCCGGGTTGTTGCTGTGGTCGTGATCGATATGGTGAACCGTCAGTTCGCGCAGGTTGGAGTAAACGAATTCACGCGAGCAGCGCCCACAGACCCACGGGAAAATTTTCAGCGCTTTTTCGCGGTAGCCGGTCTCCAGCCTTGCGTAGTTTTTGGGAATATATGCCATGGTGAGTGCCTGTAGAATGATAACTATATTACGCTCAATACTATCACAAAGCGCCGGATTACAGCGTGCGACACATCACCGTTACTTCTTCGCCGGAAACCTGGCGTTGTTCCAGCGGTTGCCAGCCCAACTTTTGATACAGCGACTGTTGGTCCGGGGTGTAGAGATACAGTTCGGCGATATTTTTCTGTTGGCAGTGGGTAATGCACTGGTCGATCAAACGGCGTGCGATGCCCAAACCGCGGTGCTGAGGATGGGTGAAGACTTCGCCCAACCAGAATTTGCGCTCCGGTTTATCCGCCAGATCGTAAATGACCAGGCTGGCCGTGCCGAGGATGTGTTGTTGCGGTGACAGCGCCAGCAACGTCATGCCGGAATGTTGCGGTTCGCAGCGTTGTTCAAAGCGTTGGCTGATTTTCTCGTGGCTGCTCCACGGCGAGAAATCACGCCACTCCTGATGCAGCAAAGCAGCCAGTTCGCCAATGCGCTGGCGGTGTGCGGAAAGTCGTTCGATACGCATGATTTAAGTTCTTGTTGCCCAAAGAATGCACAACTATAGCCGCAGTTGCCGGCTATTTAAAGGCTTCCACCGCCCAGTCGATGAACACCCGCAGCTTGGCGCTGAGATGGCGGTTGGAGGGATACACCACGTACATTTGCTCGGATGGCGGTTGCCAGTCGTGCAGCAGGCTGACCAGCTCGCCGTTGTCCAGGTGCGGTTGCGCCATAAAGCGGAAGGTCTGGATGATGCCCAGGCCGGCCAGCGCGGCGGCCAGCAGCGCGTTGCTCTCGTTGACGCTGACATGATAGCGGTGCTGGATGTCGATCTCTTTGCCCTGGTCAACAAAGTGCAGCGGCTGGATGCGATCGTTCAGCGCATGGCGGTAGTGCGCCAACGGATAGCCCAGCTCCAGATCGCAAGGGTGCTTCGGCGTGCCGTAACGCGCCAGATAGGCTGGCGTGGCGCAGGTCACCCATTCCAGCTCGAACAGGCGGCGGGCAATCAGGCTGGAGTCGGCCAGCGGGCCGCTGCGGATCACGCAGTCGGCGCTGTCGTTGATCAGATCGATCAAGCGATCGCCGACGCCCAAATCAATCTGAATCTGCGGATAACGTGCGATGAAATCCGGCAGTGCCGGCACCAGCAACTGGCGCGCCGTAGAACCGCCGGCATCAATGCGCAACACGCCCTGCGGCGCGCTCTGGGATTCGGTCATGCAGCCTTCCATCTGTTCCAGTTCCGCCAGCCACTTTACCGTGCGCTGGTAATAACACTCGCCCTCAGGAGTGACAGACACGCTGCGGGTGGTACGCTGGAACAGCTTGGTTTGCAGGTGATCTTCCAGGTTCTGGATCAGCTTGGTGACGGTGGCCTTGGGCATCCGCAGCGAGTCTGCGGCGCGGGTGAATCCGCCGGTTTCCACCACGCGATTAAACACCCGGATGGCCAGTAAATGATGATCCATAACGCTCTCGGTGCAAAACCCCGGTCGGAGCACCGGGGGGTTTCTGTGGACAGACAATGATTATGACTGTTTAGCGCCAATCATGCCGGAACGCAAGGTCAAGCCGAACACCAGCGCGGCGGAAAGGGTGAGGGCGCCGCCGAACAGCATGGCGCTGCTGACGCCCTGCCAGTCGACCACTTCCCCGCCCAGCAGCGCGCCGGAGGCCAGCGCAATCTGGATCACGCAGACCAGCAGCGCCTGGCCGGCCTCCGGCGCCTGCGGCACCGCGGCAAACATCCAGTTGGTGGCGCAAACCGGCACGGCGCCGAACGCCAGCCCCCACACCATCACCATCAGCGTGGCGCCGGCAATGCCGCTGAGGAACGGCGAAACGATCAGGATGGCGGCCAGCATGGCGGCGATCAGGATAAAGGTGGCGCGCAGGCTGCGCTCTGCCAGCCGTTCACCGAGGAAGGTGCCGAGCAGGCCGATGGCGCCGTAGGCCAGAAGTTGCAATGAAATCGCCGACGGGCTGAGGACAAACACCTGTTGCAGCAGCGGTTTCAGGTAGGTGTAGGCGGCAAAATGGCCGATAAACAGCAGGACGATGGCAATCAGCCCGATGCGTGCCATCGGCAAACGCAGCGGCAGCAGCAGATCACGCGGTGTGACCGGCCGGGTAGGCGGCACCGACGTCAGTAAGCGCAACTGCGCCAACAGCACACCTACCGCCAGCACTGCGCTGCCAAAGAAAGCGGCGCGCCAGCCGAACAGGTCGCCAATCAACGCGCCCGCGGGCACGCCGCAGACAGCACCGACCGAAATACCGCTCAGGATCAACGCGGTGGCGCGGCCCTGGCTGGCTTCCGGCACCAGATGGCGGCCGTAGTTGGCGGCGAAGGCCCAGAAACCGCCGACGCAGATACCCAGCAGCACGCGGCCCAGCAGCATCATCGGGAAGTTAACCGCCAGCGCCGAAACCAGATTGGACACCACCAGCAACAAACTCAACGCCAGCATCAGCAGGCGACGATCGAGCCGGCCGGCCGCGAGGCTCAGCGCCGGTGCGGCTATCGCCGCCACAATGCCGGGCACGGTAACCATCAGGCCGGCCCTGCCGGTGCTGACGTCCAGCGACGGCGCGATATTGGTCAGCAGGCCGATCGGCAGAAACTCGGTGGTGACCATCACAAAGCAGGCGACCGTCAGCGAGAAGATCGCCAACCAGGGTGATGATGCAGGTTTATCTTTATTATTCAGCATAATACCGCTCGTCTCAGGTGAGTGCATACGCCGCACGGCAAAGTGCGGAGTGACAGAGATCACAATTTACGCAGGCATTTGCGACGGATAAATCCGTTTTCCGTAGTTACACTGTTTCTGAGGGGGAATAATCATGCGGGGCAAGCAAAACGGCGGGTTGCGGCGAAACGGCAGGTTAAATGCTCAATAGGCATAAGCTTATGCGGCGGGCGCAGCAGACTGCGCCCAGAGGCATCACAACCCCGGCGCTTTCCACATTGAAGTGGTCAGGCCGTGATCCACCAGCCTGAGCTGATCGGCGTAGATCTGCTGCCAGGTGTCTTTTTGCTGTCGATAGAGTTCATGATTGGCGCTGTCCGGCTGATATTCACGCTCCCAGCGCACCAGCTTTTCACCGGTGGCCGTCAGAGATTCATACAACCCGGCGCCGACGCCGGCGGCAATCGCGCAGCCCAGCGCGGTAGCTTCTTTCACCACCGGCACGCGGACGGTCAGGCCGGTGACATCGCTCAGGATCTGGCTCCATAATTTGCCCTTCGACCCGCCGCCGGCGAACACCAGCGAGTGCGCCTGCACGCCCGAGAAGCTGGCGATCTGCTCCAGATTGCAGGCGGAGACAATGGCTGCATTCTCTTCCAGCGCGCGGAACAGGGTTTGCTTATTGCAGCGTTCCGGGTCGAGCGACATATTGATAAACGACGGCGCGGCGTGGTACCAGGTTTTGAAGTGCATGGCGTCGGAAAATATCGGCATCACCCCGTAGGCGCCCGGCGGCACCCGCGCCGCCATCTCTTCCAACAGGCTGTAAGCGTCCACCCCCAATCTTTCCGCCATCAGCTTTTCCTCGGCGCAGAAGGCATCGCGGAACCAGCGCATGGTCAACCCCGTGAAGAAGCTGATGGATTCCGCCTGCGCCATGCCGGGGATCACGTGCGGGTTAATGCGGATGTTCATGTCCGGGTCGGTAGCCGGCTCCGGCAGATTGACGATTTGTTGCCAGAAGGTGCCGCCCAATACCGCCGTTTGCCCGGCATGCACCACGCCGAGCCCCAGGCTGCCCAACTGAACGTCGCCGCCGCCCATCACCACCGGCGTGCCGCGCAACAGGCCGCTTTGCTCCGCCGCCTGCGCGGTAACCTGCCCGAGCAGGCTGCCGGTCTCTTTCACCGGTGACAGAATATCGGCGCGCAACCCTGCCATATCGAGCAGCGCCGGTCGCCAGTCGCGGCTGACCAAATCCAGCATGCCGGTGGTACCTGCATTGGAAGGATCCACCGCCAGTTCGCCGCTCAGCATATTCGCCAGCCAGTCGCTGATCATGGTCAGCGTCGCCGCCCGCCGATAGATGTCCGGCCGGTGGTGGGCCAGCCACAGCAGGCGCGGCATGGCGCTCAATGCCAGCGTTTGCCCTGAATATTGGTACACCTCGCTTTCGAAATGATGGTTATGCAGCTCTTTCAGCTCGCTGACTTCTTGGCTGGCACGCGCGTCCACATTGGCGCAGGCCCAAATCGGTTCGCCGTTACTATCGTACAGCACTATGCCTTCGCGCATTGAGCAGCAGGCTACAGAGCGGATAGCCTGGCCGGTCAGGCCTGCATTTTGCAACGCCTGCCGGATGCACTGGCAGGTCAATTGCCAGTTGTGGGTTAAATCAAACTCCATCGAGCCGGGCACTCCAGACACCGCCAGATGCTGCCACTCAGCCTGGCCCTGAGCGATCTGATTGCCCGCCAGATCGAAGATTACCGCGCGAACGCTGCCGGTGCCTGCATCCAGCGCCATCAAATAGTTATCCATAGCTCACACACTCTTTGGGGTTTGGATCTTAACTATAGATGCCGGGTTCGCGCCTTCGCGTGAGCAACACTCGGGGGCGGCGGGATTTGTGAGCTGTCCTGCAAAATTGCCGCCGCGCAGGGTAAATCAGGAGGAATAAACCTATGGTTTGAAAGAACAGTGATTTCAAGGTTAAACAAGGAGCCGCCATGCACGTCACTTTGGTCGAAATTAACGTTAAGCAGGACAAAATAGACGAGTTTATCGAGGTTTTCCGCGCCAACCATCTGGGGGCGATCGAAGAGCCGGGTAACCTGCGCTTTGACGTGTTGCAGGATGAAAATGTCCCGACGCGGTTTTATATCTATGAAGCCTATAAGGATGAGCAGGCGGTGGCCGCCCATAAAAAGACCCCGCACTATCTGCAATGCGTGGAGAAACTGGAGGCGCTGATGACCGGCCCGCGCAAGAAAACCACCTTTATCGGTTTGATGCCGGCTTAGTCGGCTGCATCAGGGTAATTCTGTTCAATACTTTGCCGCCCCCCGGCGGCAATCTGGCATCTGTGAACTTTTTCTCAGGTGCTTGTAATCATGAATATTTACTTTTCCATGGCCGCATTTGCGCTGGCCGCTTCCATCACCCCCGGCCCGGTCAATATCCTTGCCCTGAGCGCCGGGGCGCAATTCGGTTTTAACGCTACCCTGCGGCATGTGCTTGGCGCCACGCTGGGGTTTACCCTGTTGTTGATCCTGATTGGTCTGGGGTTGCACCAACTGCTGGCCCTGTGGCCGGTGATGACGCGGGTCATGCAGTGGGCGGGCGTCGCATTCTTGCTGTTTATGGCCTATCAGCTGGCATTGGATGACGGGTCGTTGGGCAGCGGCAACCGGCGACAGGCGCCGTCATTCTGGTACGGCGCGCTATTGCAGTGGCTGAATCCCAAAGCCTGGCTGGCGTCGGTGGCCAGCCTGGGGGCGTTTGTCGCCGACGGCGACAGGCTGCTGCTGTGGCAGTTCGCGGTGATTTATGGCGTTATCTGTTACGCCTCTGTGGCCTGCTGGGCTTACGCCGGCACGATGCTGACCGGTTTGTTGCAGCGAGCCCGCAACGTGCGGCGTTTTAATCGGCTGATGGCGCTGCTGCTGGCGGCCAGCGCCTGCTATCTGTTGGCCGACGGCGTTTAACGCGGGTTTTGATACTGGCCGGGCGTGGCGGCCAGCAACTGTTTGAAGGTGCGCTGGAAGTGCGCCTGATCGGCAAAGCCGCTTTCGCTGGCGGCTGCGGCGATAGGGTAGCCGCGTTTTAGCAATCGGTGGCCGAACTGGATACGGCGATTCACCAGATAGGCGTGCGGCGTCATGCCGTAATGCTGCTTGAAGGCGCGGATCAGATAGGAAGGCGACAGCGCCGCCGCCCGGCAGATCGCCTCCAGCGTCAATGGCCGGGTGCAATGTTGGCTGATAAAGGCTGCCGCGGCTTCCAGTCTGGGGTGGGTGGCCACGGCGGGGGGGTGCGCTTCGCCCAAACGGATTTGCAGATCGGTGAAATACTCCACCAGGGCAATGTGCTTTTCCAGATGGCAGCATTGCGGGTCGACTAGGAGTTCATAAAGCCGGTTCAGGCCGTTGAACAGTAGCGGATCGCGGCTGAGCACTTCTTTGAATGGGATAAAGCCGCTGCCGCCGCCGGCTATCTCCCGTTGCAGCTCGCCCAGCCAGGCGGTATCGATATAAAACATGATGTACGACCAACGCTGGTCGCCGATCGGGTTGCAGGCGTGGACCTGCTGCGGGTTGATAATCACCACGTCGCCGGCGCTGACCTGCAACTGCCGGCTGCCGTTACTATAAGTGCTGGTGCCGTCGGTGATGGTGCCGATGGAAAAGATTTCATGGCTGTGCGGGGCATAACAAACCTTGCGGCCATCCGCGATGGCGCGGGCCTCTACAAAGGGCAACTGCGGGTCGCGCCAGAACTGCGGTGCATTAACGCTCACGATCTTTCCTTTTCAATACGGCGGGGCTAGTTTGTTATAGCCTAAAACGCGTGAAGGAGGGAATGCGGATGATGATTTTTAATGTGTTCGGTCGCCTGATGGGCGTCAAGCGGGTGGGGGAAGAGTGGCAATTGTTCCGCGTGACGCTGCCGGAGCGCAAATACGCGCGCAGTTACGACATCGTGCTGCCGGAGGCGTTGACCGAGGCCGATATTGCCGGCTATCTGGGGGATATTTACCATGAAGCGGCGACCGAAAGGTACCCCGACGTTTTCAGGATAGAATAAGCCCCCGGCCGAATGGCCGGGACGCAGATTAATCTTCTTCGTTGCGGGCCATCAACTGGCGCTGATGTTCTTCGCTGGCTGCCTGGATTTCCTCAAGCACTGAACCGACATCGGCGCGCTTGTTGCTTTCCACGAACTTCCCGGTCAGCACGCTTTCCGGCGTCAGATTGCCTTCCTGATACAGCGCCCAGATCTCTTTGGCGTATTTACTGTTAAGCAGTTCCGGTGCGTATTGACCGTAAAAATTCGACATATTGTTGATATCGCGTTCGAACATGCTTTTGGCGTGATTATTGGCGGCGGCGTCCACCACCTGCGGCAGATCGATAATCACCGGCCCGTTTTTGTCCATCAGCACGTTGAATTCCGACAGATCGCCATGCACCAGCCCGGCGCACAGCATACGCACCGCATAGTTCATCATCACCGCGTGGTCGGCCAACGCCTGTTCCCGCGTCAGGCTCACATCGCTCAGGCGCGGCGCAACCAGGCCTTCTTCGTCGGTGATCAGCTCCATCAGCAGCACGCCATCCAGGCAAATATCCGGCTGAGGGACACGCACGCCCGCTTTGGCGAGCAGGTACAGCGCATCGACCTCGGTATTCTGCCAGGCTTCTTCCTGCTGCTGGCGGCCGAATTTAGATCCTTTGCTCATGGCGCGGGCATCGCGGCTGTTACGCACTTTACGGCCTTCCTGATAATTGACGGCCTGCTTGAAGTTACGTTTGTCTGCTTCTTTGTAGACTTTGGCGCAGCGGATCTCTTCGCCGCAGCGCACGATAAAGACGTCGGCTTCTTTGCCACTTTTTAAACGGCGGATGACGTCGTCGATTAAACCATCATCTACCAATGGCTGGAGTCGTTTTGGAATTTTCATGCAGCCTTGTACCCTATTTAGGCTCCTGTGTGAATGGTTTGCTAAGGTGATATCGCAATTTAGACCTGAAAGGCAAAAATTAGTTTTGCCGCCGGGGTGACTCATCGCCGCGACGGCGGTCTTGCTACAGGTTTTCAGCCAGCACCCAGACGCTGACGCTGCCGCCGTTTACCGGGAAAGTGGCGTTCCCCTGATCGTCGGTGGTGACTTCATCCTGGCGGTTACCGAGCAGATCGCGCCAGGTTTTATGCGCCAACTCCGCGCCCAACGACACCGCTTTGCCGTTTTCTGCGCCGTTGGTGAGCACCACTACGCAGCCGGGCGCGTCTGCGGTGCCGCTGCGGCTGAAGGCCACGCAGTTTTTATCGTCAAAATAATCGGTTTGCACGCCGTTGGCAAAGCGCTGACGCGCCTGGATCAATTTTTCCAGCTCGGGGATCACCGGCATATCAATCTGGTATTCTTTGCCGTCGCCGCCTTTACCTTTATAACTGGCGCCGTACAGATCGGGATAGAACACGCAGGGCACCCCCTGTTCACGCAACAGGATCAAGGCGTAGGCCAGCGGCTTGAACCAAGGCTCGACCGGCGCTTCCAGCGACTGCAGCGGTTGAGTGTCGTGGTTGGCGACCAGCGTAACCGAGTGGGCCGGATCGGCGGCGGTCAGAGTATCGGTGAAAATCTGCGCCATATCGAATCCGTCACCCTGCTTCGAGGCCTGATGAAACTTCAGGTGCAACGCCACGTCGAACAGCATCACTTTGCCGTCCACCAGGTCAATATACTGCTGTAACGCGGCCAGATCGTGTGACCAGTATTCCGCGACGATAAACAGATCGCGCTGTGCGGCGTCGCGCACATGGTCCGCCCATTCCTTAAAGAACCAGGCTGGAATGTGCTTGGCGGCATCCAGCCGGAACCCGTCGCACGGCAGGGTTTCCATCAGCCAGCGCGCCCAGAACTTCAGCTCTTCCGCCACCGCCGTGTTGCGAAGCTCCACGTCGGCGCCCATCAGATAATCGTAATTGCCTTTCTCATCGCCGACCTGATCGTTCCAGCCGTCGTCGCCGTAGTCATTGTCGATTTTGAACACGCCTTTTTCATCCGGCTGTTCAACGTAATCGACCCCGCCAAAACATTTATAATCCCAAATAAATTTGGAGTAGGCGCCTTGGCGGCCGGGGAAGGTAAACCGCGTATAAGCCAGCGCGTCGAAGCCCTGATCGTTGATATTGTTGCGGTTGTTGACGTCCGCTCGGTACACGTGGACCTGTTCTTTCTCGTCGGCGCCGAGCTTGTGGTTGAACACCACGTCATAAATCACCCGCACGCCGTTGTCGCGCAGCGTCGCGGCGGCATGGATCAGCGCCTCTTTATCGCCGTATTTGGTGGCGCGGCTGCCTTTTTGATCGAACTCGCCCAGATCGAACAGATCATAACTGTCGTAACCCACCGAATAACCGCCGGAAGCGCCCTTATAGGCGGGGGGCAGCCACAGATCGGTGATGCCCAGCCCGGCAATGTGCGGTGCACGTTCGGCGGCTTCCTGCCATAGCTTACCCCCATCGGGATAATACCAATGAAAAAATTGCAGCAGCGTGGTTTTTTTCGTCATGAGCCAGCATCCCGGTTAGCCAGAAACAGGTAAGGGATTGGCCTTGTTCCCGCCATATCCTCTTTTAGCATGAGCTATTTTTGGCAAAAGGGAAAATTCAATGACGCAGGGCGCCTTCACCGCCAATAAAGCAGTCTTCGTCCAGCGTCAGGCTGGCGATTTTATGCACCGGCCCGCGCATGCGGACGTGAAAATCCCCGCTAAAGCTAATCTGCAACTGGCCGCCCGGCATCCGAACGCTGACGTTGTCATCGACCCGATTCAGCTTGCGCATGACGCTGGCGGCCGCGCAGCTGCTGCTGCCGGAGGCCAGGGTAAAACCGGCGCCGCGCTCCCAAATGCCGATACTCAGCGTATGGCGATCTATCACTTCCACCAATTGTACGTTGGTTCGTTTGGGAAACAGCGGATGATTTTCTATCTGTGGCCCCAACCGATGGACCTGCGCCAGATCCAGCGTGTTTACCGGCACCACGCAGTGCGGGTTACCCATCGACACCAGCGATACGCTGAGGGTTTCCTCCGCCAGCGCCAGCGGATAGTTGAGCGCTTCGGGCAAGTCGATAAGCGCTGGCAGCGCAGCCGGATTGAAATTGGCGCGGCCCATATCCACGCGCACCTGGTGTTTATCTTCATCGACCTGGCACTGCACGTCGCCACCGGCGGTGTGTACCAGAAACGGCAGGTGGCCGACGCGGCCGATATCAAACAGGTAACGGGCATAAATGCGCAGGCCGTTACCGCTTTTCTCGGCTTCCGAGCCGTCCGGGTTAATGATGCGTAGGCTGGGATTGATGCTGTCGCCGCTGTCGATCAGCAGGCCATCTGAACCTATGCCGTAATGGGGGTGGCACAGTATGCGGATTTGCTCGTTGCTCAGCCGCGCAGCGACCGAACGGTGGCACACCAGGTAATCATTACCCAGCCCGTGATATTTATGGAACAGCAGGGGAGTCATGGCGTTGTCAGGCTCGCTGTAAGAGAAAACCACAGCTTACAACAGATTTTTGGCGGGGGAATAAAACAAAAGGCGGCTTAAGCCGCCTCTTTGCTCAACTGCTGATTCAGCAATTAATTGTAGATGATCGCAGTACCGTGCAGCTTGTTGTCGCCGGTAGTTGAGATGATCTGGAAGGATTTGGCGCCGGCTTCATCCGCTTTGGCTGCCAGTTTGTTTTCCAGGCTGGTCAGGTCGGAAGCGCCGCTGACGGTGATCACGCCGGTTTTTTGCAGTTCGGACGGTTGAGCATTAACCAGTTCGGCGGCGAAGCTACCGAAAGAAACGGAAGCCAGTGCGATGGCTGCTAGGGTCATTTTCAGGTTTTTCATGGTCTTATTTCCTATTTCTATTCTGTACGTTGTTTGTTTGGTAAGGTCGTTAAATTGATTAACGATCGATAATTTAATGTTAGACGCCTGTTCGGCGTATTGCAACTATTTTTTAATGTTCGTTAATTAATTTTCTTTTCATCGTCGTCTCCGGGAGGGTAAACTGTCGCCATCGGCCCAGCAGATAACGATTAACCTATTGTTATTTATAGATTACTGCGGTTCCGTGCAGTTGATTATCGCCAGCGGTGCCAATGATGCGGAATGACTTAGCACCGGCTGCGTCCGCTTTTTCCGCCAAACTGGCTTCCAGTGAGGTAATATCGGAAGCGCCGCTGACGGTGATCACACCGGTTTTTTGCTGGTCTGCCGGCTGGCTGTTCACCAGATCGGCGGCGAAAGTCCCGAAGGAAGCGGAGGCCAGAGCGAGAGCGGCAAGCGTCATTTTTAAGTTTTTCATGATGTTAGTTCCTGTTCGAGATGCGTAAATTGGGTTTTCAATGTCTGTCGTCAAGATTACTTAACGATCGATAACTAAATGTTAATCGCTTCTCGACGGGAGCGCAATATTTTTTTATAATGATCGTTAATTTAATTGTGAAGCCCTGCTGCGGGGCGGGATAAGAGAGGGTCTATGAGTATCAATGAAGAGGTCTGCGCCAAAAAAACGCGCGGCAGACCTAAGCAGTTTGATCGCGACCGTGCGCTGGAAAGCGCACTCGATCTGTTCTGGCGGCACGGTTACGAGTCAACGTCGCTGGCCGATCTGGTCGAGGTGACCGGCGCCAAGGCGCCAACGCTGTACGCCGAGTTCGGCAACAAGGAAGGGCTGTTCCGCGCTGCGGTGGAACGTTACCTGCAAAAATACACCACCTGCACCAATCAGCTGTTGGAGCAGGACCTGCCGATTGCGGAAATCGTGGAAGCTTACGTCCGCTCTTCAGCGCAGGTGTTTACCGATCCGGATACGCCATCCGGTTGCTTTATGGTGTGTGCGTCCGCCGCGCTGTCATCTTCTTCCGACGAAGTCGCCATGATGCTGCGTAAAAAGCACCATTCGCAGGAAACCAGCCTGAAGGCCTGCTTCGACCGTAAAGTGCAGCAGGGCGAGTTGCTGGCAAAAACCGACACCGGATTACTGGCGAAGTACATTATCTGCACCATTGAAGGCATGTCGGTGCAGGCGCGCGAAGGGGCAAGCCGCGAAGATTTATTGCGCCTGCTGGAGGCGCTGATGCTGGTTTGGCCGCGTCTCAGCCAGGTGGGGAATAAGGTCTAGGGAAGGCGTCAGGATAAGGCCGCATCGCTGCGGCCTTGATCTGAATTACTGGTTAACCGGGATCACCGCGCCTTTGTATTTTTCGCGGATAAAGTCCTGAATTGCCTTGGAGTGCAGCACTTTTACCAGAGCCACAATCTCCGGCTTGTTCACGTCGGCCTTATGCACGGTGATGATGTTGGCATACGGGTTATTTTCACCGCTTTCGATAGCGATCGGATCCTTCGTCGGGTTCAGCCCGGCGTCAATGGCGTAGTTGGCGTTAATCACTACCGCGTCGCCCTCATCATTGTTGTACATCTGCGGCAGCAGCGCGCCTTCGACGTTAGCCTGGAATTTCAGGTGTTTCGGGTTTTCCACCACGTCGGTGATGCGCGCATCCACCTTGCTTACGCCCGGCTTCAGCTTAATCACGCCTTCTTTCTCAAAGATGGACAGAATGCGGCCTTCTTCCGCCACCGCGTCGCGCATGATGATTTTGCCGTTGTCCGGCAGGTCTTTCAGGCTTTTATACTTCTTGGAGTAAATCCCGATCGGTTCGATATGGATGGCGCCGGCGCTGACGAAATCATAGGTTTTATCGTCGGCATGATCCTTCAACACTGAGTTCAGATAAGGCACGTGCTGGAAATAGTTGGCGTCAATATCGTGGCTGGCCAGCGCCGTGTTCGGCAGAATGTAATCCTGGAAAGGCTTGATCACCAGATCGATGCCTTCCTTTGCCAGAATCGGTTTCGCCTGCTCGAGGATCTCGGCGTGCGGTACGTTGGACGCGCCGACCACCAGCTTGGTTTCCGCCGCCGCACCAAAGGACGCCAACGCGGTCAGAGAGGCGAAGGCCAGCATCATCATTTGCTTTTTCATCATCATTATTCCTGAGTTGTTTATCGTTTATCGAGCGTTGTTGTAATGGTGTCGCCAATGAACTGGATAACGAAGACGATCAATAAAATCGTCAGCGTCGCCACCAGCGTCACGTCACCGTGGTTGCGTTGAAACCCTTCCAGATAGGCCAGGTTGCCCAGCCCGCCGGCACCGATCACCCCGGCCATCGCGGTGTAGCTCACCAGTGCGATCAGGGTGACGGTAATGCCGGAAACCAGTGCCGGAGAAGACTCTGGCAGCAGCACGCGGAAGATAATGGTGCCGGTTTTGGCGCCCATCGAACGCGCCGCTTCGACAACGCCTTTATCCACCTCGCGCAGACCAATCTCCACCAACCGGGCGTAGAAAGGCGCGGCGCCGACAATCAGCGCCGGCAGGGCGGCGTCGGC
Source organism: Serratia plymuthica (assembly GCF_018336935.1). NCBI lineage: Bacteria > Pseudomonadati > Pseudomonadota > Gammaproteobacteria > Enterobacterales > Yersiniaceae > Serratia > Serratia plymuthica. The sequence goes on from NZ_CP068771.1 coordinate 1,186,995, forward strand.
CCCCAAAATAGTGCCGATCAGCGTCTTGGTGAACGGGATCAGCAGCACGATCAGAATGATGAAGGGTATGGAGCGGAACACATTGACCAGCACCGAAATCAACGAATACACCGTACGGTTCTGCAACAGCTGGCCCCGGGAGGTCAGAAACAGGATCACTCCCAACACAATGCCCAGTACCAGCGTCGCCAGCCCGGCGATGCCGGTCATATACAGGGTCTCCCAGGTGGCGTTCAGCAATTGATCGATACGCAGGTGAGGGAACAGTGACTCAATCATGTTTGATGACCTCAACGGCGATATCTCGTTCTTTCAATAATTTCAGCATGTTGTCGATTTGCAGGTCGTTGCCTTCCGCGTGGATATACAGCTCGCCGAACGAACCGTTCAGGGTGTGGCTGATCTTGCCGTGCAGGATATTGATGGTCACCCGATAGCGCTGGATCACATCGGAAATCACCGCCTGATGGGTTTGCATGCCGACAAAGGTCAGCTTGAAAATGGCGCCCGGCAGATGTTGGGCCAGCAGCGGATTGAAGCTTTCCTCGGTTTCCTGATACCGGGAAACCTGCTTGACGAACTGCCGGGTAATCGGCTGTTGCGGCTGGGTAAAGACGTCAATCACCGGGCCTTCCTCCACGATGCGGCCGTTTTCCATCACCGCCACGCGGTGGCAGATTTTGCGCACCACGTGCATTTCATGGGTGATCAGCACAATGGTCAGGTTCAGCTTACGGTTGATATCCAGCAGCAGTTCGAGAATCGAATCTGTGGTCTGGGGATCAAGCGCCGAGGTGGCTTCATCGCACAACAGCACGCCAGGGTTATTGGCCAGTGCGCGGGCAATGCCGACGCGCTGCTTCTGCCCGCCGCTGAGCTGCGAAGGATAGGCATCCTCGCGGCCTTGCAGGCCAACCAGCGCGACCAGCTCCGCCACCCGCTGCTTGATTTGCGCTTTGGGCACACCGGCGATTTGCATGGAGAAGGCGATATTTTGGCTGACGGTACGGGACCACAGCAGGTTGAAGTGCTGAAATACCATGCTGATTTTCAGCCGCGCCTGGCGCAGTTGATTGCCTTTGGCGTGCGCGATATCGAAGCCATCGACCTGAATACTGCCGCTGGTGGGGGTTTCCAATCCGTTAAGCAAACGAATCAGGGTGCTTTTACCGGCGCCGCTGTAGCCGATGATGCCGTAGATTTGCCCGGCCTCCACGGCCAGGTTGACATCATCAACCGCGACAACGCGGCCTTGCGCGCTGTCAAAAGTTTTGCAAACGTTCGAAAGAACGATCATAGAACAGCCAATCCTTATCAAAACATCACAGCATTCCGCCCGAAGCGAGTCACGCCGGACAGGGGGCGGCTTCTGGGGGTAAAAGGCAGGCGGAAATTCTGTTTCTGGTGAGTACGGGCCAATCCTACCGGGGGTTTATAGTGACAGGAAGAATGTAAAATCTATTAGTTATTCTGATTCGGTATATCAAATCATGAGAGGAAGTGATGACAAAAAATCGACCAAGGTAAACCTCGGTCGATTTGTTTTATTTAACGCTTTTCGAGCTTCATATGAAGCAGCGGGAAGGGATTGCCCTGGCCGTCGAGCGCGGAACGGCCGGTGATCTCAAAACCGTAGTGGCGGTAAAATCCGCTGGCCTGCGGGTTTTGCTCATTAACGTCCAGCAACAGCTCATCGTGCAGCGTTTCGGCATGCGCCAGCAGCGCTCTGCCGACCCCTTTGCCGCGCTGTTGCGCATCGATAAACAGCATTTCCACCTTGTTGCCGTTCAGCCCGATAAAACCGCAAGGGTGGCCGGGGCTATCTTCCGCCACCCAAACGTCGACGGCCGGCAGGTAATCGTTCAACACCAGCGGGAACAGTTGGGCAATGTTATCTTCGGTCAGAAAGTGGTGGGTGGCGCGCACGGAACGCCGCCAAATATCTGCCAGTTGCGCGTTGTCTTCCGCCGCGCGTGCTCTGAGGGTAATCATCGAAGTCTCTGCTATCTAAGTTGAAGAAAAACAAAAGTTAGATAGAGGTTTTGTGGGGTTAATGCCGAATTAACGTGGGTTAACGCCCTGCAAAACGCCTCTGCAGTGAGCCGGACAGAAAATGTAATTCAGTGGCGTACCGGTGACAACCGCCACATTGCGCATTTATGCGCGCCCCCACAATCTGGCAACGGTCAGAGCGATAAAGGCTTCCAGCTTGGGCGATTGCCGCCGTTCGGGCAAATAGACCAGATGCATCGGCCGCGGCAGCGGCGAATAGTCCGGCAGCACGCGCACCAGCCGGCCGGCGTCGATATCCTCATCCAGCAGCATGCCGGCATGCAGCGCAATGCCGAAACCGGCCAGCGCCGCACGGCGCACTCCTTCGCCGGAGTCCATCCGCAGCCGTGGCCTGACCGGCACGCTGATTTCCCCGCGCGCGCTTTGCAGCCGCCAAAAATGATTGCCGTCCCACTGACTAAAGCCAAAGCAACTGTGCTCGCTGAGCTGTTCCGGCCGTATCGGGGTGCCATGCTGCGCCAGATAGCCGGGAGCGGCCGCCAGCGTCATGCGGTAATCGGGCAGGGCGCGCGCCACCAGGCCGTCATCCGCGACCGGCCCGATGCGAAACGCGGCTTCGTACCTTTCTTCAATCAAATCCACCTTGCGGTCCGACAACACCACCTCCGCTTCTACGTCCGGGTGTTGTTGCAGGAACCCGGTGAGGATCGGCGTCAAAACGCGGTTACCGAAGGTGACCGGCGCGCTGATGCGCAACAGCCCGCTGGGCGAGCTTAACAGCGCTCTTGCGCTGGCTTCGGCCGCGTCGGCATCGGCCAGCAGGCGGCGGCAGCGTTCATAGAAGACCCGGCCGGCCTCGGTCAACCCTTGCCTGCGGGTGGTACGGTTCAGCAACGGCGCGTTCAGCCGCTGCTCCAGATAGCGAATATGCTTGCCGACCATCGTGGGGGAAATCGCCATCTCGTCGGCGGCGGCGACAAAGCTGCCTTTTTCCACTACCCGTACAAACACCGCCATGCTGGTTAAACGATCCATTATAAACCTCTGGTGTTTTCTGAACGCCCTGCGGGCTACTTTTCGGCAGTATAGCGCTCTGGGATACTGGATAGTAACGACCGTCAGTGCGTTATTGGCGAAAAATTTACGGAGCAATTCCATGCAGGCATTAACGTTTGAACGATTTGGCGGACCAGAGGTGCTCGAATACCTTGAGCTGCCGACGCCGCCGGTACCGGCAGGCGCGGTGCAGGTACGGATGGGGGCCGCCGGGCTGAATTTCGCCGATATCTATCGCCGCAAGGGCAATTATGTGCTGCACGGCAAGCCGCCGCATATCGGCGGTTACGAAGGTGTGGGCACCATTATCGCCGTGGGCGAGGGCGTTGACGGCTGGCAGGTGGGAGAGCGGGTCGGCTTTGCCGACGTGCCTTTCTGCCACGCCACGCGCATCAACGTGCCGGTGGATCATGCGCTGCGGTTGCCGCAGGCGTTGAGCGACGTCGAGGCCGCCTCGATTTTGTTGCAGGGGCTAACGGCGCAGTACCTGATTAACGACAGCGTGCAGGTGCGGGCGGGCGATCGTGCGCTGGTGCATGCGGCGGCCGGCGGCGTCGGGCAAATATTGACCCGGATGCTGGTGGCGCGTGGCGCGCAGGTTTATGCGCTGGTGTCTTCGGGGCACAAGCAGCAGATTGCGCTGAAGAATGGTGCGACGGCGGCCTTTACCTACCAGCAGGACTGGGTGGCGCAAATCGCCGCGCTGACCGACGGCGGTGTCGAGTACGGTTTTGATTCGGTCGGCATCACGCTGCAGCAAAGCATTGACGCGCTGCGCCCCGGTGGCCGGGTGGTGACTTTCGGCATGGCGGGGGGCGAGGCACCGGCGATCTCGGCTTATCACCTGATGATGGATTCCAAAGGCGTGGTGGGCGGCGATCTCTGGACCTACCTCAATAGCGGCGCGGCGCGCCGCGAGCGGGCAGAACGGCTGTTCGCCAGTTGGCGGAACGGCGAATTTACGCTGCCGCATATCGAGACTTTCCCGCTGAGCGAAGGCGCGGCTGCCCATCGCCGGCTGGAGGATCGCAGCTTTGCCGGCAAGATTGTTTTGCTCAACGATCGGGACTGAAACCGCCGCGTGATACACTGGCCACCGAATGATTAAGGGGGCCGGGCAGGATGGAAGCACTACGCGCAGCGATAGAAAAACAGGTGATTGGCCTGACCGGGCTGGCGCTCGGCGGCATAGATTTCGAAAACCCGGCGGGTGATCCCGGCCTGTTTGGCCCGCAGTCGGTCATCTGGCGGGTACATTGCGATTTCACCTCAATGCTGTGCGGCGGCGTCAGCGCCTTGCTGATGCAAATGCTGCACCCGCTGGCGTTGGCCGGGGTGTGGGATCACTCCAATTTTCGCGAAGACATGCTTGGCCGCCTGCGCCGCACCAGCCAGTTTGTCTCCGTCACCACCTTTGGCCCCACCGCAGAAGCCGAACGGCTGATCGCCAAGGTGCGGGCCATTCATCTGCAAGTGACCGGTGTCAGCAACGACGGCAGGCCCTATGCCGCCAGCGATCCCGATCTGCTCACCTGGGTGCACGTGGTGGAAAGCAGCTGTTTCCTGGCGAGCCACCTGCGCTACCGCAACCCGCATCTTTCCCCCGAACTGCAAGATCGCTATTACCGGGAGACGGCCCGGGTGGCCGCCGCTCTGGGGGCGCGCGACATTCCCACTTCCTGCGCGGCGGTGGCCGACTATCTGCAACGGATGCGGCCGCAACTGGTGTGCGATGAACGCACGCGTGAAGTGGCGCGCATTCTGCTGGCCGCCCCGGCGCCGAGCGCATTGGCACGGCCCTTCGGTTGGCTGGTGATGCAGGCGGGCATCGATCTGCTGCCCGACTGGGCGCAGCAGCAGTTTGATTTTTATCCCGGCGCGCTGCGGCGGCGCCTGGTGAGAGTGGGCGTAGGCGGCGTCGGTAAGGTGCTGCGCGCCTCGATGCGCAACGGGTCCTATCAGCGTGCCGTACGGCGAATTAACAAACCGGCGTAAGCCCCCCTGCCGTCATAAGCGCTATAGTTATTACCAATAACCCAATGTTTTATCCCCGTTTATGGCCATTTTTGAGACTTTTACGGGTGATCCGGCCACGGATGCGCTTTACACTTGGGAAAAGCCGAATTCCAATTTATTAGTGCGCAGCATTATTCTGCGCCGTGACCCCATTGTTGAGGTGATATGAACGAGTCATACGTACTTGCTGAAGTCAGTAATGAGAATCAGACGCTGGTGGCGGTGGTTCAGCAAGATCACCGGGCAGCCTATTTTTACATTTACCCTGCGGAAGAAAACGCCGAGCGTTTTCAGGTGCGCGCCTGCTGGCTGCGTAATCTGGCGGCAGCACCCTTGCAGGAAGATCGCGCCGCACTTGAACGGGGCCAACCGCCCATGCTGGCGGCCGAGTTTTGCCGCAATCTGGAAGGGGAAGCGCCGCTGAATCCGGAGGGGGTGACGGTGGTCTGGACCGAAAGCGACGACGGCGCGGCGCTGTGGTATTACGGCCAATTGCTGGCGGTGATCCCCGGCTGGAGCCTGTATATCGACCATTCGGTGTGCTATTCCGCCAGTTGCATCAAAGAGAGCCCGCTGGCTTATCCGCTGGGTTCCGCCTCCACCAACACCCAGTACGCGCTGGCGGAGAACACCCGCCAGTTCTGGCGCAGTTGGCAGCGTGAGGAGGGCAACCCGTGGCCAAAAATGCAGAGCGATTATCAGGCGCGCTATGAGCAGCATTTTGGCCCTTCGGTAAAATACTACGCCATCGATCAGGGCAAATGGCCGCCGATGGCGATTACCCAGCACGAACGCGACGGCATTTATTATTTTCTCACCATGGGCGTCAGCATTCGGCCGATGCCCTGGGTAGACATTCTGTTTAACGACGATGCCGGCCGTTATCGCCGCATGGAAATGGGTATCGCCATCGACGGCCAGTACATGACCGAAGAGAACGCGGTGCAGATGGCCAGCGCGCTGGCCGGGTTCGCGCACGTCCCTTGGGCGAAAATCACCTGGTTTGGCGAAGGGCATACGCTGGAGTCGGAGGTGGCGCCGCTGGGTTATGAAGGCTACGTCCTGTCCTCGGCGTTTTATCCCTACAACGACCATCTGACGCTGCCGGAGCAGTATGGCGATCCGGTGAACATTTTCTGGGCCAGCCCGGTATTTGAAGCCGAGCGTCTGCTGGCGCACGCCACGCCGAACGGCGGCCACGATCTGGTGAACAAGCTGCGCGAACAGGGCGTTGACCATATCTTCCGTCCACGCCAAGCGGTATGCTGAGAGGGAATTTTTCTCAGAGGATCAATCATGAAGTCAGCGCTGTTGATTATCGATGTGCAAAAAGGGTTGTTTACGCCACCGCCGGCGGATGCCGAAGCGACGCTTGGTCGGATTAACCAACTGAGCGACCGCGCCCGCCTGGCCGGCGCGCCGGTGATTTTTATCCAGCATTGCACGGCTGACGAAGAGCTGGCGCACGGCAGCGACGCCTGGCAGATTGACCCCGCATTGCAGGTGAACGCCGGCGATCACCGGGTGGAAAAAACCACGCCGGATTCGTTCCTGCGCACCCGCCTGGGGCCGCTGTTGATCGCCAACGGCGTAACGCATTTGGTGATTTGCGGCTATTCCACCGAATTCTGCGTGGACACCACCACCCGCCGCGCCGCCGGGCTTGGCTACCCGGTCACGCTGGCGGCGGATGCCCACACCAGCCACGACAAACCGCACGCGACGGGCCTGCAAATCCGTGCCCACCATAACGCCACTCTGTCGAATATCGAGAGCTTCGGCGTACCGATCGCAGCGCTGCCGGCGGCAGAGATCCTCTTCTGATCGCCAGATAAAAACCGGCCCGGAATCTGCGTTCCGGGCCGTGTATTGTCTTTCACTTTCGCTTTATACGTCACCGCACCAGGATTTTTCAGCCGACCCGCGTGCCGCCGGGCATCGCTCATGGCTGCGGCAAGAGGTCCGTGACGTTATCCTGAGATGCCGGTTTGCCTCTCTTCAGGGGTTAGCATAACGAACCAAACGCCATGCTCTCCGGTTCAATCATGTCCAAAAAGGCGTCACAGACAGCCTGCCCCTGCCAGGATGCGCAAATCGCTTCCGCATGCGGCCTGTCGTCGGCAAAGGCGAGATCGACAAATACCCCATCGCCCAGACTGACCAGATGCTGGCTTTTCCATCCAGGCTGAAGCGCAAGGTGATTTTCTACCATTCGATTATAAACGCTACGCATGTCGCTCTCGCGAATACCCGGTTTCAAGCGAAATCTCCCTATTTCGATGCCGTGTCCTGTTGTCAACGACGGCGTATGCTCCCGCTGTCCGGCATAGTGCCCCATGCTGTGCAAACGGCTGACAGAAGATCTGAAACTGGAGAATTCAGGTTGATTGCCAACGGCTTTTGCTGCCGCCAGCGCTTCCTCAGCGCTGTTCCAGACGACGAGGTCAACGCGTTCGTCAGCCATATCCCTCCCTGAAAATGCAATCCAGTCGACAAATCCGGGAAAATGTTTCAGCAGGCTCTGCGCAAGCGCTCTGGCCGAATCCGCAGCTTGTGGGTTTTTCACCTTATAGGTGACTATTTCGTAACAAGGGGTCGCCATTATTAACTCCGTTATCAGGATGATATGAAGTCTTGATCCTATGACACCCTCCTGACAATTATTGTCAGGGTGAGGTAAGCTCTCGTGATGAAAACTATTCGGCTCTTCACTTTACTTGAGCATCTTCGCTGTCGCGTACACCCGGTATCGGCTGAAGTATTGGCTCGGGCTTTAGATGTGTCTGTGAGGACTATCTACAGGGACATGGCAACGCTACAGGCGATAGGGGCTCCCGTGCGCGGCGAATCGGGCCTGGGATATTTGCTCGAAAAAGATTACTTTCTCCCGCCGCTTAATTTTGATCCCGATGAACTGGACGCGATTATGCTCGGAATGCGGCTGATAGGAGCGCGGGGCGATGACGTACTTTCCGCAGCGGCAACCCGGGTTTCAGCCAAGATCGGTTCAGTCATCGATGTCAAAAAAACAGACATTTATAAGCGGCTCCCTCTCAGAGCCGTCTCTCGGCCTACGGAGGAAAGCGAGAAAGCGATGAAACATCTCGCGTTTCTCCGCCAGGCGATTCGCAAGAAGCTTCAGCTGAATATCAATTATGTCGATCTGCAAGGAAGAGAGAGCGACCGGACAGTTCGCCCTCTGGGTTTGACGGTATTCGACTCAGTGTGGTTATTGACGGTCTGGTGCGAAAAACGCGCCGATTTTCGTAATCTGCGGGTAGATAACATCACCTCTGTCGTGGACACGGGCCTCGGTTTCAGGCCCGAGAATGGCAAGCTGTTTGAAGATTATCTCAAGACACTTTAGGCGGAAGAAAACGCCTGTCCGAAGGCTGCTTGCAATGCCGCCGTGACCGGCGGCATTTTCAGGACGCCGATCAGGCCGCGCTGTCGACAATCGGGTGTTTGACCACGAACAGATAAGATAGCGCGCCGATGACGGTGAAGCAGGCGCACAGGATAAGTGCCAGTTTAAAGGAGTGGGTGGTATCCAGGATAAAGCCGGTGATCACCGGGGCGAACGAGGCGAAAATAAAGCTGGCGAAGTTCTGAATGCTGCCGACCGAAGCGGTCATGCGCGAGGTCACCGCCACGTGGATCAAGCCCCAGCAGGAGGTGCCGGCAAAGTGGATGCAAAACAACGCCATACCGATCAGGACTACGGCGCTGTAGGTGGTGGTGGCCTGCGGCACAATGGCGGTGAAGGACGCGGACAGCAACATGCCGGCCACGATGCAGATTTTGCGGCTTTTCAGCGGGGCCATGCCGCGGCGAACCAGGAAATCGGTGACGAAGCCGTTCGACAGCATGCCGGCAGCGCCGAACAGGAACGGAATGGCGCTCATCAGCCCGGTGCTTTTCAGATCCAGATGGTAGGTGGTTTGCAGGTAGCCCGGCAGCCAGGCCAGATACAGCCACGCGGTGTAGTTGATGCCGCTAAAGCCGATCATCATGCCCCACATGGTGCGGTTTTTGAATAACGAGCGCCACTCGCGGAAGTTCATCGGTTCGCGCCGCGCGCTGACGCTGCCGGCATTCAGATAGGCCTGTTCCTGGGCGCTCAGGTCGATATCCTGGCGGTTGCGATACAGCATATACCACCCGATCGACAGCGCGATCCCCAGCACGCCGATGGTGATGAACATCCCGCGCCAGCCGAAGGCCAGCATCATGGCGGTGAGGATCGGCGGGCTGATCGCCAGGCCTATGGTGGACGCCGCATTGAAGATCCCCATCGGCATACCGCGATGCTTGATGTTGAACCAATCGTTGATCACCTTCACGCCGCACGGGTTCATCGGCGCTTCGCCGATCCCCAGCCCGATGCGCACCCAGATAAACTGGGTGAAATTGTGGATCATGCCGGACAGCGTCTGGAACACCGACCAGACGAACATGCCTACCCCCAGCATAATGCGCGGGCCTTTACGATCCAGCAGCAGCCCGCAGGGCAGTTGGGCGATGCCGTAAGCCAATGAAAACGCCGAAAGCAGCAGGCCGATTTCGGTACCGCTCAGGCCCATTTCCTCGCGGATGGTGGAGTTCGCGACCGACAGCGAACTGCGATCAAGGAAGTTGATGATGGCGGCGAGAAACAACAACAGCATGGCGGTGGTCTGGATTTTTTTAATTCTCGCCGAACGTACCAGCAGGCCGTTTGGCGGCATCGGAATGATGTGATCTGAATAAGGGTCAATCTGTTCTTTTCCGCTGTCAACGGTGGTGGTTCTTTCCATCTTTGCCTCCAGAATTTCGCATTAATAATATTTATTATTCCGGGTATTCCCCTGGGTGGTGCAGTAGCAGGCGATCGGCAGTAAGCCTAGATGGGGGGATATTTTAGCGATGCGTTTTTGTCGTGGTTCCGTGCGGCAGTTACTATTTTGCTGCTCTTTATCGGTTTTAAATGCCGCCCTGGGCGTTTTTTACCGATAAAAAACGATCAGGCGACGTCCTGATTGATGGAACGGATCATCGATTGCTTGGCCGTGTCCAGATGGCGATGCAGCGCGTTGATCGCTTCCTGGTCATTGCGGCAGATCAACGCGCTGAGGATGATCATATGTTCTTCAATGGCAATGATATTGCGCTGTTTCAAGTCGGTTTCATCCCACTGGTAGTGGAAGTGGAAAATCACCGAAATGATCTCCAGCGACTGGTTGAAAAACGGGTTGTTGGCGGCGGAGAGGATAAGCCCGTGGAAATCGCGATCCAACTGGGAGAACAGGCGATAGCTGTCGCTGATGCTTTCCCGCAGCTGGCGGTGGCGGCTCAACAGCTCCTTGGCTTGCAGCCAGCGTTCGTCGTCGGCGGGCAAGTTGATAAAACGCGACAGGGCGTGAGTTTCCAGCATCTGGCGCAGTTCAAACAGCTGCTCGGCATAGTTTTGATCAAACTTTTTCATGCGCCACTGGCCGCGCTTGACGGTTTCGATCAGGTTATAACGGCTGAAGTGCAACAGGAATTCCCGCACCACCAGCGGGCTGACGTTGGCGATGCGCGACAGTTGCAGCTCGCTGAAGCTGTCGCCGGCGCGCAGCTGCTTCTGGTTAATCATCTGATAGAAGCTTTTCTTGAACTGCTTGTCCTGGTCTTCCAGCGAGGGGTTCACGCATTCGAAGCCGTCGTCTGCCTGCGGCGGCCGTACAATCACATAGTCATCGCCGACCTTTTCCAACACCCCGCGCCGGTCGAAATGGGCCAGCGTGTGGCGTACCGTGGTGCGGCTGATGTTATACATTTCGGCCAATGCCGCCTGTGAAGGCAGCGGCGAACGAAGATGGCCGCCGTTAATGCCGTCGATCATCTGGTTAACCACGTTGTGCCGCAGGGCCTGGGTTCTGCTCATGTGCTGTCTCTGGTGTTTTTTATGCATTTAAAACCAATTTAAATCGGTTTATTTAGTGCTGCCTCACAGATCCGCTCAATGACATGACCGGTCGCCGCGTTTTTATTGAATAACCTTCTCACCTGACTGGAGGAAAGACGATGACGACAATGAAAACATTAGTGTGCGAGCAGCCGACGAAATTGGTTTATCAACAGCGCCCGGTGCCTTTGCCCGCAGACCAGGAGGCGGTGATCAAAATAATCGCCGTCGGCATTTGCGGAACGGATATTCACGCCTGGTCCGGTCATCAGCCTTTCTTTAGTTATCCCCGCGTATTGGGCCATGAAATATGCGGCGAGATTGTCAGCATCGGCAATAATGTCAGCGGCTGGCGGGTGGGCCAGCGCGTGACGGTCATGCCGTATATTTCTTGCCGGCGCTGCGGTGCCTGTCAGAGCGGCAAAACCAACTGCTGCGAGAATATTTCGGTGATTGGCGTGCATCAGGATGGCGGTTTCTGCGAGTTCCTGAGCGTGCCGGCCGGCAATCTGCTGGCGGTGGAGGGCCTGCCGCCGGAAACGGCGGCGCTGATTGAACCCTTCGCCATCAGCGCCCACGCGGTGCGCCGGGCGGCGATAGCGCCGGACGATCACCTGCTGGTGGTGGGGGCCGGGCCGATCGGGCTTGGCGTGGCGGCGATAGCCTGCGCCGACGGCGCGCAGGTGGTGGTCGCCGATACCAGCGCCGAGCGGCGGGCGCATGTTGAACAAGCCCTGGGGCTGCCGACGCTCAACCCGGCGGATGAGCAATTCGACGCGGCGCTGCGCGATCGGTTCGGCGGCATGCTGGCGGCCAAGGTGATTGACGCCACCGGCAACCCGCACGCGATGAATAATAGCCTGAACCTGATCCGCCACGGCGGCAGCATCGTTTTCGTCGGGCTGTTCAAGGGCGATATTCAGTTCTCCGATCCGGAGTTCCATAAAAAAGAAACCACCCTGATGGGTAGCCGCAATGCGACCCATGAGGATTTCGCCAAGGTGGGCCGTTTGATGGCGGCAGGGAAAATTACCGCGCAGATGATGCTCTCCCACCATTTTGATTTCGCCACCCTGGCAGAAGATTACGAACAGCAGGTGATTAATAACAAGCAGCTGATCAAAGGCGTCATCCATTTCAATTAATCCCGACGCCGCCCCTCAAACTTTGGATATAGCGAGCGGGCGGCATACGTCACTTCCCAGCCATAAAATCATCATCCCGCTGTCATAAATTTATTCGTTAATAGGTGCCCATAATGATTAGCCACTGAAACCAGAGAAATCATATGGCTCAGGCACTCTTAAAACTGGCACCAACCGATTTTCCAGGGCAGCACCCGATCTCCTCACGCAAGGTGCTGTCGGTGAAAGGTTTGGGCAAAGCCTATAAATCCCAGCAGCGCGTGCTGGACGACATCAACTTCGATCTGCACGCAGGCGAGTTCGTGGCGGTGATTGGGCGCTCGGGCGCAGGCAAGTCCACCTTGCTGCATACCCTGAACGGCACCATTCCTTCGAGCTGCGGCGAGATGCTGCATTTTGAAGATGACGGCGTGGCGCAGGATATCGCCCAACTTTCCGCCCGTCAGATGCGCCAGTGGCGTTCCCGCTGCGGCATGATCTTCCAGGATTTCTGCCTGGTGCCGCGGCTGGACGTGATGACCAACGTACTTTTGGGCCGCCTGAGCCACACTTCTACCCTGAAATCCTTCTTCAAACTGTTTGACGACGCCGACCGCGGACGCGCCATCGAGTTGCTGCAATGGCTCAATATGCTGCCGCACGCCCTGCAGCGCGCCGAAAACCTGTCGGGTGGCCAAATGCAGCGGGTGGCGATCTGCCGCGCGCTGATGCAAAACCCTAAAATTCTGCTGGCCGACGAGCCGGTGGCGTCCCTCGATCCGAAAAACACCCGCCGCATTATGGATGCGCTGCAAAAAGTCAGCGAAAACGACATCGCGGTGATGGTGAACCTGCACTCGGTTGAACTGGTGAAAGAATATTGCACCCGGGTAATCGGCATCGCCCAGGGCAAAATCCTGTTTGACGGGCACCCGTCGCAACTGAACGAACGGATACTGCACCAGCTGTATGGCGAAGAAGCCAATCAAATCCATTGATTCACTTTTACCTTTACACACACAAGGCACCCGTAATGAAAAAAGTATTGAGTCTGACCACCCTGATGGCCGGCGCGATGATGGTATTTAATGCTGCCGCAGCGGACGCGCCTAAAGAACTGAACCTGGGCATTCTCGGCGGCCAAAACGCCACCCAGCAGATCGGCGATAACCAGTGCGTGAAGCAGTTCCTGGACAAAGAGCTGAACGTGGACACCAAGATGCGCAACTCCTCCGACTATTCCGGGGTGATCCAGGGCCTGCTGGGCGGCAAGATCGATCTGGTGCTGAGCATGTCGCCGTCGTCGTTCGCCTCGGTGTACATCAAGGATCCGAAAGCGGTGGATATCGTCGGTATCGCAGTCGATGACGTTGACCAATCCCGCGGCTACCACTCTGTGGTGGTGGTCAAAGCCGGTAGCCCGTATAAAAAGCTGGAAGATCTTAAGGGCAAAGCTATCGGTTTCGCCGATCCTGATTCCACCTCCGGCTTCCTGATCCCGAATCAGGCGTTCAAAAAAATGTTCGGCGGCACGGTGGACAACAAATACAACAACGCCTTCTCCAGCGTCACCTTCTCCGGTGGCCATGAGCAAGACATTCTCGGCGTGCTGAACGGCCAGTTCGAAGGCGCGGTGACCTGGGCTTCGATGATCGGCGACTACAACACCGGCTACACCAGCGGCGCGTTCACCCGCATGATCCGCATGGATCATCCGGACCTGATGAAGCAGATCCGCATCATCTGGCAGTCGCCGCTGATCCCGAATGGCCCAATCCTGGTGAGCAACTCGCTGCCGGCCGATTTCAAAGCCAAAGTCGTGGCCGCCATCAAAAAGCTGGATAAGGACGATCACCAGTGCTTTATCAAGGCGATGGGCGGCAAACAGCACATCGGCGACACCACTCTGGCGGAATACCAGACCATCATCGATATGAAGCGCGAGCTGACCAAAGGCGACCGTTAATGCTGCCGGGGCTTGGCCAGGCCGAGCCCCGCTGATTTCCTCACGTCGGAAGCCCATACCCAATAGATTTCACATCGCAGGTAGGCGGCAACTGAGTGAGCCCGCAGGAGCTTGGCTTCACCAGGTGACTGGGGTGAGTACAGGCAGTCAACACCCCTGCGGTTTGAAAGATGAAGGGTATATTTTGAATACAGATTTTGCGCACTACTACCAACAGATCCGCAGCAAGCAAAAGCGCGAGACGCTGTTGTGGTCACTCGGTCTGGTGGTGCTCTACCTGGGCGCCGGCAACATCGCCGAGTTCAACCTGCATACCGTGTGGGTGTCCATTCCCCACTTCTTCGATTACCTGGCGGAAACCGTCCCGACGCTGCACTGGAAGCTGCTGTTCGCCGATGGCCATACCGAAGGGTCATTGGCCTACTGGGGTTATCGGCTCAACATTCAGCTGCCGCTGATCTGGGAAACGCTGCAACTGGCGCTGGCGGCGACCCTTCTTTCGGTGCTGGTGGCGGGGGCGCTGGCGTTTCTGGCGGCCAACAATACCCACAGCCCGGCGTCGCTGCGCCTGGCGATCCGCACGCTGGTGGCGTTTTTGCGCACCATGCCCGAGCTGGCGTGGGCGGTGATGTTTGTGATGGCGTTCGGCATTGGCGCGATCCCCGGCTTTTTGGCGCTGGCGCTGCACACCATCGGCAGCCTGACAAAACTGTTTTATGAGTCGATCGAAACCGCGTCCAACAAACCGGTGCGCGGGCTGGCAGCCTGCGGCGCGACGCCGTTGCAACGCATGCGTTTCGGCCTGTGGCCCCAGGTGAAGCCGGTGTTTCTGTCGTACAGCTTTATGCGGCTGGAAATCAACTTCCGTCAGTCGACCATTCTTGGGCTGGTGGGGGCGGGCGGCATCGGCCAGGAGCTGATGACCAATATCAAGCTCGATCGCTACGATCAGGTCAGCATGACGCTGTTGCTGATTATCCTGGTGGTCTCGCTGCTGGATTACACCTCCGGCGAACTGCGCAAACGGGTCGTGGAGGGGAAAAAATGATCACCGCACCAACGCTCTCGGCACAAGAGTTGCAAACGCTCAAGCAGCAGCACCCGGAAATATTCTCGCAGCAGCGCCGCTATCTGCGCACCCTCGGTATTATTGCCGTGGCGATCGCGCTGTATTATCTGTTCTTCTTCCAGTTTTTCGGCATCTCCTGGCCGCAGTTCGTTAACGGCTGCCAGCAACTGGGCCGTTACTTTGTGCGCATGTTCGTCTGGCACGATTTCGTCAACTGGCCGTTTATGTACTACTTCCAGCAGATCTTCATCACCATCGGCATAGTGTTTGCCGGCACCATCACCGCTTCGCTTATCGCTTTGCCGCTGTCGTTCTTCGCCGCGCGCAACGTGATGTCGACGCCGCTGCTGCGGCCGATCTCGGTGGCGGTGCGGCGGTTGCTGGATGTTTTACGCGGCATCGATATGGCGATCTGGGGGCTGATCTTCGTGCGCGCCGTCGGCATGGGGCCGTTGGCCGGGGTGCTGGCGATTGTGATGCAGGATGTCGGGCTGCTCGGCAAGCTGTATGCCGAAGGGCACGAAGCGGTGGATAAATCCCCCAGCCGCGGCTTGACGGCGCTGGGTGCCAACGGCTTGCAGAAGCACCGTTACGGTATTTTCACCCAGTCGTTTCCCACCTTCCTGGCGCTAAGCCTGTACCAGATTGAATCCAACACCCGCTCTGCGGCGGTGCTGGGCTTCGTCGGTGCCGGCGGTATCGGCCTGGTGTATGCGGAGAACATGCGGCTGTGGAACTGGGACGTGGTGATGTTCATCACCCTGATCCTGGTGGTGGTAGTGATGGTGATGGATAAGGTATCGTCGCTCCTGCGCAACAAATACATTATTGGCGAAGACATCCCGCTGTATCGGCAAAAAAGCCAAATCGATTGAGAAACCCTTCACCGATCCCTATACTGCCGCACATATTCAAGGTGTGCGGTGATACCCGTCGTCTTTCAAGCCGCAGCGTTGTTACCTGCACTCGCTCACCCCAGTTGCTTACTTGAGTAAGCGCCTGGGGGCTCACGAGCTGGGCGCCTGGCTGCAACTTGAAAGCCATAGGGTATTACAATGTGCATGTATATCGGTTTACAAGCTAAAGGCAATTCCATGATCAACAACGATGTGCTGCGCAGCGTGCGCTACATGCTGAGCATTAACGACGCCAAAATGACCGAGATTATCAAGCTGGATAATTTCGACGTTGAGGTCTCTGCGATGCGCGCTTACGTCATCAAAGAAGGCGAGCCGGGGTTCGAAAACTGCCCGGACGAAGTGATGGCGCACTTCCTGAACGGCCTGGTGTTCCTCAAGCGCGGCAAGGACGACAAGTTCCCGGCACCGGAAGTGGAGCTGCCGATCACCAACAATCTGGTGTTGAAAAAGCTGCGCGTGGCGTTCGAACTGAAAGACACCGACATGCACCAGATCTTCACCGCCGTGGAGTTCCGCATCTCCAAGCCGGAGCTGAGCGCGCTGTTCCGGAAAGAAGGCACCAAAAACTTCCGCCCGTGCGGCGATCAGATGCTGCGTTATTTCCTCAAAGGTTTGGCGCAACGCATTCGCGGCGAGTAAACCGCAGGCAACATCAACAGGCGCTGTCGCAAGACGGCGCTTTTTTTTTGCCCCTTTTTTGTCCGGCGATTGCTCGCCGCTGGTGCAGGTTTTTTACTCTCCCGTCATAAGTTTTAATTATAATTTATTGAAATCAGTGGATTAAAAATTGGCACGCCGGTTGCTCTATTGAATCCCATCTTGTGTACTAGATGGAATTCAGACGATGACCCAGCCAGTTAAACAACGCGGTTTCACCCTCAGTGAATGGCAGCACCATTATCACACCAGGCCGGCCGGTGAGCGCATGGCCTGTGTGCGCGCCACGCTGGAGGCGCTGACGTCGGGCCTGAGCCTGGCCGACAACGCCTGGCTTTACCTTGCCACCGCCGCGCAGTTGGACGCGCAATACCGACAACTGGCGCAGCAACTGGACGCGGTCGCCGGGGATATCAGCCGCCTGCCGCTGTTCGGCGTGCCCTTTGCGGTTAAAGACAATATCGACGTCGGCGGCTGGCCGACCAGCGCCGCCTGCCCGGAATTTACCTACCAGGCCGCAGAGGATGCCAGGGTCGTCGCCAATCTGCGCGCCGCCGGTGCCATCGTTATCGGTAAAACCAACCTCGATCAGTTCGCCACCGGCCTGGTCGGCACCCGCTCACCGCACGGTGCGGTGGTCAACAGCTTTGACAGCCGCTACGTCAGCGGCGGCTCCAGTTCCGGTTCGGCCTCGGTGGTGGCGCGCGGCCTGACGCCGTTCTCGCTGGGTACCGATACCGCAGGCTCCGGGCGCGTTCCGGCGGGGTTCAACAATATCGTCGGTCTGAAGCCGACCAAAGGCTGGCTGTCGAACCGTGGCGTGGTGCCTGCGTGCCGCCTGAATGACACCGTCTCGGTATTTGCCCTGACGGTGGCGGATGCCGCTCTGGTGGCCGAGCAGGCCGGCGGTTATGACGCCGCCGATGCCTATTCGCGCATCAACCCTCGCACCGCCCCGGCGGATTTGCCCGCCGCGCCGCGTTTTGCGGTCCCCGCGCAACCCGAGTTTTTCGGCGACGCGCAGGCCGAGCAGGCGTTTCAACGGGCGCTGGCGCAGTTGCAACGCTGCGGCGTAGCGCTTGAAGCCATAGACTTCACCCCCTTTCACCAACTGGCCGAGCAGCTCTATTACGGCCCCTGGGTCGCGGAGCGCACCGTGGCGGTCGAGGCGATGCTGAACAGCGATCCTCAGGCCATCAACCCGGTGGTGCGCGGCATCCTCAATAACGGCCTTAAGTACAGCGCCTGCGACGCCTACAAGGCGGAATACCTGCGTGCCGAGCTGGCGCGGGAAATTGGCCAACGGCTGGCGCAGTACGACGCGCTGGTGGTGCCGACGTCGCCGACGCTGCGCACGTTGGCGGAAATGGAGCAGGAGCCGGTGTTGTTCAATTCGCAATTCGGTACCTACACCAACTTTACCAACCTGGCCGATCTGAGTGCGCTGGCCTTGCCTGCGCCGATGCGCGACGACGGCCTGCCTGCCGGCATCACGCTGATCGCGCCGGCCTGGCACGATCGTGCGCTGGCGGCCTTCGGCCTGCGCTGGCAACAGGCTCAGAACCTGCCGCTCGGCGCCACCGGCCGCGTGCTGCCGCCGCCACCGCCGCTGACGCCGTCGGTGGAACATGTGCGGGTGGCGGTGGTGGGCGCTCACCTCAGCGGTATGCCGCTGAATGCCCAGCTTACCCAGCGCGATGCGGTATGGGTGGAGCAAACCGCCACCGCGCCGTGCTACCGGCTATACGCCCTGGCCAATACTCAGCCGCCCAAACCGGGGCTGGTCAAAACCGGGCAGGGGGCCGCCATCAGCGTTGAGCTGTGGGACATCCCGCTGGCGCGTTTCGGCGAATTTGTCGCGGAGATCCCCGCGCCGCTGGGCATCGGCACGCTGCTGCTGGCGGATGGCCGCCGGGTAAAAGGCTTTATCTGCGAACCCTGGGCGCTGGAAGGCGCATTGGATATCACTGAATTTGGCGGCTGGCGCAACTATACCCGTCATCTTTCCGACCCTGGCGTATCGGGTATCGTTTTATGAGGATTGAATAATGTTTACCACAGTATTGATAGCCAACCGCGGCGAAATTGCCTGCCGCGCGATCCGTACCCTGAAACGTCTGGGCGTGACCAGCGTGGCGGTTTATTCCGATGCCGACCGCAATGCGCCACATGTCACCGAGGCCGATCTGGCGGTGGCGCTCGGCGGCGAAAAGGCTGCCGACAGCTACCTGTGCATTGACAAAATCCTCGCCGCCGCAGCGGAAACCGGCGCGCAGGCGATCTACCCCGGCTACGGTTTTCTCTCCGAGAGCGCCGAATTCGCCGATGCCTGCGAAGCGGTGGGCATCGCCTTTATCGGGCCGACGGCGGCGCAGATCCGTGAGTTCGGCCTGAAGCACCGGGCGCGTGAACTGGCGGCGGTGGCGCAGGTGCCGATGACGCCGGGCACCGGCCTGCTGGGCAGCATTGAGGAGGCGGTCACTGCCGCCGCGCGGATTGGCTACCCGGTCATGTTGAAAAGCACCGCCGGCGGTGGCGGCATTGGCCTGACCCGCTGCGACGACGAAGCGGCGCTGCGCGAAGCTTACGACAGCGTAAAACGGCTGGGCGAGCAGTTCTTCCGCGACTCCGGGGCCTTTATCGAGCGCTTTGTCGATCAGGCGCGCCATGTGGAAGTGCAAATCTTTGGCGACGGCCAGGGCCGGGTGGCGGCGCTCGGCGAGCGCGATTGCTCGCTGCAGCGCCGTAACCAGAAGGTGGTGGAAGAAACCCCGGCGCCGAACCTGCCGGCGGCGACCCGTCAGGCGTTGCATCAGGCGGCGGTAGCGCTGGGTGAATCGGTGAATTACCGCAGCGCCGGCACCGTGGAATTTATCTACGACGGTGCGCGCGACGAGTTCTATTTCCTCGAGGTAAACACCCGTTTGCAGGTGGAACATCCGGTGACCGAAATGGTGACCGGGCTGGATCTGATCGAGTGCATGTTGCAGGTGGCGGCGGGCGATGCGCTGGACTGGACGGCGCTGCAACGCGCGCCGCAGGGAGCCTCGATCGAAGTGCGCATCTATGCCGAAGATCCGCTGAAGAATTTCCAGCCCAGCCCCGGTGTGCTGACCGAGGTGCATTTCCCGGATAACGTGCGCGTCGACGGCTGGGTGGCGACCGGCAGTGAAGTGTCGGCATTTTACGACCCGATGATCGCCAAACTGATCGTCCACGGCGAAGATCGCCAACAGGCGCTGGAGAAAATGCGCGCCGTGCTAGGCGCGACCCGTTTGCACGGCATCGCCACCAATCTCGATTACCTGCGTCAGGTGATCGCCACGGCGCAATTCCAGAGCGGCGAAGTCTGGACCCGCATGCTGGACAGCTTCCGCTTCCAGCCCGCCAGCATTGAAGTGCTGCAACCGGGCACCTACAGCAGCGTGCAGGATTATCCGGGCCGTCTTGGCTATTGGGATATCGGCGTGCCGCCTTCCGGGCCGATGGACGACTTCGCTTTCCGGCTGGCCAACCGCATTGTCGGCAATCACCCGAGCGCCGCCGGGCTGGAGTTTACTTTGCAGGGGCCGACCTTGCGCTTCCATTGCGACGCGATCATCGCCCTGACCGGCGCCGACTGCCCGGCGAACCTGGATGGGGAAGCGGTGGCCTACTGGCAGCCGGTTGCGGTTCGCGCCGGGCAGGTACTGAGCTTAGGCCGCGCCGCGCACGGTTGCCGCACCTATCTGGCGGTGCGTAATGGGTTCGACGTGCCGGTGTATCTGGGCAGCCGCTCGACCTTCGCCCTCGGGCAGTTTGGCGGCCACGCCGGGCGTACCCTGCGGGTCGCCGATATGCTGGCGGTGTCCCAGCCTGCGCTGGCAGCCAGCACCACCCCGGCGCCCATCGCGGCACCGCAGGCGATGGACGACAGCCTGATCCCGCAATACGGCAACCTGTGGAACATCGGCGTGCTTTATGGCCCGCACGGCGCGCCGGATTTCTTTACCCCGGAGTCGATCGACACTTTCTTTGCCGCCGAATGGCAGGTGCACTACAACTCCAACCGGCTGGGCGTGCGCCTGTCGGGGCCGAAACCCGACTGGGCGCGGCAGGACGGCGGCGAAGCCGGGCTGCACCCGTCTAACGTACATGACTGCGAGTACGCCATAGGTTCGATTAATTTCACCGGCGATTTCCCGGTGATCCTCACCCGCGACGGGCCGAGCCTGGGCGGTTTCGTCTGCCCGGTGACCATCGCCAAAGCCGAGCTGTGGAAGGTGGGACAGGTGAAGCCGGGCGACCGCATTCGCTTCCACCCTATCGGCTTCAAACAGGCGCAATCGCTGGAGCAGGCGCAGCTTGGCAGCATCGAAGCGCTGGCGGCGGTGAAGGCGATAACCCTGCCGACGCCGAATCTGGCGCCGGGCGCCACGGCTTCTGCCGCTATCGTCGCCGCGTTGCCGGCCGGAGACGGGCGCCCCTCGGTCGTCTATCGCCAGGCCGGGGACGGCTACATTTTGATGGAGTACGGCGACAACCTGCTCGATCTGGCGTTGCGGCTGCGCATTCATCTGCTTATGCAATCGCTCAAACAGGACGCGATCCCCGGCGTTGAGGAACTGGCTCCGGGCGTGCGTTCGCTGCAGATCCGTTACGACAGCCGCACTATCGGCCAGGCCGATTTGCTCCAGCGCCTGCTGGCGCGTGAACAAGCGCTGGGCGACGTCAGCCGCCTGAAGGTGCCGACGCGCACGGTTTATCTGCCGATGGCGTTTGAAGACTCCGCCACCCTGGGCGCGGTGGAGCGCTATAGCCAGACGGTACGCAGCTCTGCGCCCTGGCTGCCGAACAACGTCGATTTTATCCAGCGCATCAATGGCCTCAGCCACCGCGAACAGGTGCGCGACATTATCTTCGACGCCAGCTATTTGATCCTCGGATTGGGTGACGTCTATCTCGGCGCGCCGTGCGCGGTGCCGATTGATCCGCGCCACCGGCTGCTCAGCTCCAAATACAACCCGGCGCGCACCCATACCGCCGAAGGCACGGTCGGCATCGGCGGCATGTACATGTGCATTTATGGCATGGACTCGCCGGGCGGTTATCAACTGGTCGGGCGCACGCTGCCGATCTGGAACAAATTCCTCAAAAACCCGCAGTTCAACGCCGGAGAGCCCTGGTTGCTGCACTTCTTCGATCAGGTGCGTTTCTACCCGGTCAGCGAGCAGGAACTGGATGAGCAGCGCGAGGCGTTCCGTGAAGGGCGCGCGCAGGTCCGCATCGAGAACAGCGAATTCGACTTTGCCGAGTACACCCGTTTTCTGGCGGACAACGCCGAAGACATCGCCGCATTTCAGCAGCGCCAGCAGCAGGCATTCAACCATGAAGTGACGCTCTGGCAGGCGCAGGAGAGCGAAGCCGAGGCGCAATTGCTGCCGCCACAGACGGATGAGGAAGAGGTCGACGGCTATCTGGTCAGCGCCGATCTGAACGGCAACGTGTGGAAGATCCTGGTGGAGCCGGGGCAGGCGGTGGAAGCCGGCCAGCCGCTGATTGTGGTCGAGGCGATGAAAATGGAACTGGCGGTCACCGCGCCGCGCGCCGGGATCATCAAACGCATCGGTTGCCAGCAAGGGCGGCCGGTGGGGCCTGGTGATGCTCTGCTGTGGCTGGAACACGCCAGCTAGCCTGCCGTGCTGGCCATTTTGAGATTGGGCAGCACTCAAAATGACAGCGCTCGCCGTGGCTAGCCCTGGTTTTGAGCGAGAAGTTCACGGGAGCAAATCGAGGAAAACTATGCAAATCACCAATAACCGCAGCAAGGCGCGGCCGGAGGGGCTGGCGGAGCGTATCTACCTCCAGCTCAAGGATGACATCTTTGAATTTCATCTGCTGCCGGGCGATCGCTTCAGCGAAAACGAAGTGGCGCTGCGCATGGACGTCAGCCGTACGCCGGTGCGCCAGGCGCTGTTCTGGCTGGAGCGCGAGGGCTACGTCGAAGTGCATTTTCGCAGCGGCTGGCAGGTGCGCCCCTTCGATTTCGACTACTTCGAGCAACTCTACGATCTGCGCATCGTGCTGGAGTGCGAAGCGGTCAAACGGCTGTGCGCTCGCCCGGCGGGAGAAGTTCCGCCGCCGCTGGCGGCGCTCAATGGCTTCTGGATCGACGAGCCGCGGCTGGAGGACGGCAAAACCGTCTCGCTGCACGACGAGCAGTTCCATATGACGCTGGTGGAAGCGGCGGGCAACGGGGAAATGGCGCGCATTCATCGCGACCTGACCGAGAAGATCCGCATCATCCGCCGGCTGGACTTCACCCAGGGAACCCGGGTCGAGGCCACCTATAACGAACACGCCGCCATTCTGCGGGCGATCTTGCAACACCAGACCGAGGAGGCGCAAACGCTGCTCAGCAACCACATAGCCGTCAGCAAGGCGGAAGTACGGAAAATAACCCTGCATATGTTGCACCAGGCAAGGCTCTAGCAATAACCCGTCGTCTTTCGAGCTGCAGCGTTGTTGGCTGCGGGCGCTCACCCCGGTCACTTACTTGAGTAAGCTCCCGGGGACTCCCGCCCTTGCCGCCTGGCTGCGACTCGAAATCCATAGGGTTAGTTTTTCTTAACGAAGGTTGGTTTCCTAACATTCACCGGGAGTTTGAATTATGCAACGTCGTCACTTTATAAAAGCTTTTGCGTTGTCCGCCACCGTGATCGGCATGGGTATGGCCTGGAGCGCGCAGGCGGCCGATACCATTAAAATCGGTATCCTGAGCTCGCTGTCAGGCACCATGGCTATCTCTGAAACGCCGCTGAAAGACGTGGCGCTGATGACCATTGATGACATTAACGCCAAGGGGGGCGTACTGGGCAAAAAACTCGAGCCGGTGGTGGTGGATCCCGCCTCCAACTGGCCGCTGTTCGCCGAAAAGGCGCGCCAGTTGCTGACCCAGGATAAAGTGGCGGCGGTGTTCGGTTGCTGGACGTCGGTGTCGCGCAAATCGGTACTGCCGGTGTTTGAAGAACTGAACGGGCTGCTGTTCTACCCGGTGCAATACGAAGGGGAAGAGATGTCGCCAAACGTGTTCTACACCGGCGCCGCCCCTAACCAGCAGGCGATCCCGGCGGTGGAATACCTGCTGAGTGAAGACGGCGGTTCGGCCAAGCGCTTCTTCCTGCTGGGTACCGATTATGTGTATCCGCGCACCACCAACAAGATCCTGCGCGCCTTCCTGCACACTAAAGGGATCCAGGACAAGGACATCGAAGAAGTCTATACGCCGTTCGGCTACAGCGATTACCAGACCATCGTCGCCAACATCAAGAAATTCTCCGCCGGCGGCAAAACGGCGGTGATCTCTACCATCAACGGCGACTCCAACGTGCCGTTCTACAAAGAGCTGGCCAATCAGGGCATCAAGGCCACCGACGTGCCGGTGATCGCCTTCTCGGTGGGTGAAGAAGAACTGCGCGGCATCGACACCAAACCGCTGGTGGGCAACCTGGCGGCCTGGAACTACTTCGAGTCGGTGGATAACCCGACCAACAAGCAGTTCGTCAGCGAATGGAAAGCCTACGCCAAGGCGCACAACCTGCCGAACTACGCCACTGCCGTGACCAACGATCCGATGGAAGCCACCTATGTCGGTATCCACATGTGGGCGCAGGCTGTCGAGAAAGCCGGCACCACCGACGTCGACAAGGTGCGTGCGGCGATGGCGGGGCAGACCTTTGCCGCGCCGTCGGGCTTCACGCTGACCATGGATGCCACCAACCATCACCTGCACAAGCCGGTGATGATCGGTGAGATTGAAGGCAACGGCCAGTTCAACGTGGTGTGGCAGACCGATGCCCCGGTGCGCGCACAGCCGTGGAGCCCGTACATCGCCGGCAACGACAAAAAGCCGGATCACCCGGTAAAAGGCGGTAAGTAACCGTCGTCAATCTCGCAGGGGCGCCGCAGGCTGCGCCCGTCGTAACAGGTAGGGTCCGGGCATGCCGCCCGGCCCCTACAGAGGAGGCCGCTGATGCAATCCCCATTCTTGTTCCATTTCCGCGCCTGGTTATGGTTGCTGTGTTGTTTGCCGACGTTCGCGCAGGCGGGGCCGGCCGATGACTTTGCTGCGGCCAATCGTACGCAGCAGGCCAAATTGTTGCAGGCGTGGGCTGCCGCGCCGGAGGCTGCGCGCCTGCCGTTATTGCAGGGGCTGAAGCAGGAAAACGTGGTGATCGACGAGGCCAAACATGCCTTTATTCAGCAGGGCGACGCTTATCACCCGCTGGATGGCGCTGTCCTGCCGGTCGGCACGCCGAAAAAAGTGTGGTTGAACAACCGGCTGCGCATTCTGATCGCCAACGCACTGTCGGCGCATCGGCTGGTCAGCGACGATCCTGCAGTGCGTTTACAGGCGGCGCAGGCCCTGCAACGCGAGGCGCAAAGCGATCAGTTGCCGCTGCTGACCCAGCGGCTGGCGCAGGAAAAAAACGCCCAGGTGCATGATGCGCTGGGCATCGCATTGGCGAATCTGCAATTGGCCGACGCCAATCCACAGGTGCGCCTCAATGCCGTGCGGCTGCTGGGCAGCTCGGGTGCGCCGGAGACGCAGCCAAGGTTGCAGGCATTGACTGACGCCGCCCACGAGCCGGACGCCGCAGTGCGTGCCGAAGCCTTGAAAAGCCTGACCAGCGTGAAACACCGGTTGCTGATTGGCGATCTGATCGGCCAGGCGTTTACCGGCCTTTCGCTCGGCTCGATCCTGCTGCTGGCGGCGCTCGGGTTGGCGATTACCTATGGGTTGCTGGGGGTGATTAACATGGCGCACGGCGAAATGCTGATGCTGGGCGCCTACTCGGCCTACCTGGTTCAGGGGCTGTTTCAACAGTTTGCGCCGCAGTGGCTAGCGTTGTATCCGCTGGTGGCGCTGCCGGTGGCGTTCGCCATTACCGCCTGCATCGGCATGGCGCTGGAGCGCACGGTGATCCGCCACCTGTACGGCCGGCCGCTGGAAACCTTGCTGGCGACCTGGGGCATCAGCCTGGTGCTGATCCAGGGGGTGCGGGTGCTGTTCGGCGCGCAAAACCTGGAGGTCGCCAACCCGGCCTGGCTGTCGGGCGGCATTCAACTGCTGCCTAACCTGGTGCTGCCGTGGAACCGCATCGCGGTGATCGTGTTTGTGGTGCTGGTGCTGGCGCTCACCTGGTTGCTGCTGAACAAAACCCGGCTTGGCATGAACGTGCGCGCCGTGACGCAGAACCGTGCAATGGCCGCCTGTTGCGGCGTGCCCACCGGGCGTGTCGATATGCTGGCGTTCGGTCTGGGATCCGGCATCGCCGGGCTGGGCGGGGTGGCGCTGTCGCAACTGGGCAATGTGGGGCCGGAGCTGGGCCAGGGCTATATCATCGACTCGTTCCTGGTGGTGGTGCTCGGCGGCGTGGGGCAACTGGCAGGCACCGTGGTGGCGGCCTTTGGCCTCGGCATCGTCAACAAAATTCTTGAACCGCAGATTGGCGCCGTACTGGGTAAAATCCTGATCCTGGCGTTGATTGTTCTGTTTATTCAAAAACGTCCTCAGGGGCTGTTCGCCTTCAAGGGCAGGGTGATCGACTGATGAGCCAACCATTAACTCTCACCGGCGTGCAGAAGGCACCCCGGTTGGCGCTGGGCATCGGCGGGCTGGCGTTGCTGGCGCTGTTAATCATGCCGTTTCTCGCGCTGCTGCCGGCGGGCCACCCGTTGGCGATCTCCACCTATACCCTGACGCTGGCGGGCAAAATCCTGTGCTACGCCGTGGTGGCGGTGGCGCTTGATTTGGTGTGGGGCTATGCCGGGCTGCTGTCGCTGGGGCACGGGCTGTTTTTCGCTCTCGGCGGCTATGCGATGGGCATGTACCTGATGCGCCAGGCGGCGGGAGACGGCCTGCCGGCGTTCATGTCATTTCTGTCGTGGAGCGAGTTGCCCTGGTTCTGGAGCGGCACCCAGTATTTCGCCTGGGCGCTGTGCCTGATGATATTGGTGCCAGGTGTACTGGCCTTTGTCTTTGGCTACTTCGCTTTCCGTTCAAAAATCAAGGGCGTCTATTTCTCGATCATGACCCAGGCGCTGACTTATGCCGGTATGCTGCTGTTTTTCCGCAACGAAACCGGTTTTGGCGGCAACAACGGCTTCACCGGCTTCACCACGCTCTTGGGGTTCCCGATTACCGCCACCGGCACGCGGGTGGCGCTGTTTCTGGCGACGGTGCTGCTGCTGGTCGCCAGCCTGGCTATCGGCTTCGCTCTGGCGCGCAGCAAGTTCGGCCGGGTGCTGACCGCCGTTCGCGATGCGGAAAACCGCCTGACGTTCTGCGGTTACGATCCCAAAGGCTTCAAGCTGTTCGTCTGGACGTTGTCGGCGGTGCTGTGCGGGCTGGCCGGGGCGCTGTATGTGCCGCAGGTGGGCATTATCAACCCGGGCGAGATGTCGCCGACCAACTCGATCGAGGCCGCTATCTGGGTGGCGCTGGGCGGCCGCGGCACGCTGGTGGGCCCGCTGCTCGGCGCCGGTATCGTTAACGGCGCCAAGAGCTGGTTCACCGTGGCGATCCCGGAATACTGGCAATTCTTCCTTGGCCTGATGTTCATCATCGTCACGCTGTTCCTGCCGAAAGGGGTTATCGGCCTGCTGCGCAAGGGGAAACCGCAATGAATTCGCTGCAAATGACCGACGATCTGTTTACCCAGCCGCTGCCTGCCGACAGGCACCGCCAGCAAACCGACCCGGTGCTGGTGCTCGATAACATCAACGTCAGCTTCGACGGCTTTCGCGCGCTGAGCGATCTTTCATTGCAGATTGGCGTGGGTGAGCTGCGCTGCGTGATCGGGCCCAATGGCGCGGGCAAAACCACCTTGATGGATGTGATCACCGGCAAAACCCGGCCGGACAGCGGCAGCGTGTTTTACGATCAAACCGTCGATCTGACCGCGCTGGATCCGATGCAGATAGCCCAGGCCGGCATTGGCCGCAAGTTTCAAAAACCGACGGTGTTCGAAGCGCTGACGGTGTTCGAAAACCTGGAGATCGCGCAGAAAGCCCAGAAGTCGGTGTGGGCCTGCCTGCGCGCCAGGCTGAGCGGCGAACAGCGCGATCGTATCGATGAAATGCTGCAAACCCTGCGGCTAAGCCATGAACGGCACCGGCTTGCCGGGCTGCTGTCCCACGGGCAGAAGCAGTTTCTCGAGATCGGCATGCTGCTGGTGCAGGAGCCGCATTTGCTGCTGCTCGACGAGCCGGCGGCGGGCATGACCGATGCGGAAACCGAGTACACCGCCGAGCTGTTTCGCTCGCTGGCGGGCAAGCATTCGCTGATGGTGGTGGAGCACGACATGGGATTTGTCGAAACCATCGCCGACCACGTCACCGTGCTGCATCAGGGCCAGGTGCTGGCGGAAGGTTCACTGGCGCAAGTGCAGGCCAATGAGCAGGTGATCGACGTGTATCTGGGACGCTGAGGAGCCACCATGTTGCAAGTAAACGAACTGAATCAATACTACGGCGGCAGCCACATTCTGCGTGGCCTGTCGTTTGAGGCCAATATCGGCGAAGTGACCTGCCTGCTGGGGCGCAACGGCGTGGGCAAGACCACGCTGCTGAAATGCCTGATGGGGCTGATCCCGGCCAAGAGCGGCACCATCCATTGGCAGGGCAGCGTGATCAACGGCAGAAAACCGCATCAGCGGGTGCAGGCGGGCATTGCCTATGTGCCGCAGGGGCGGGAGATCTTTCCACGCCTGACGGTGGAGGAGAATCTGCTGATGGGATTGGCGCGCTTTTCCGGCGCCGAAGCACGCAGCGTGCCGGAGAACATCTATGAGTTGTTCCCGGTACTGCGGCAGATGAAGGATCGGCGCGGCGGCGATCTCTCCGGCGGGCAGCAACAGCAATTGGCGATTGGCCGCGCATTGGCCTGCCGGCCGCAGTTGTTGATCCTCGATGAGCCGACGGAGGGGATCCAGCCTTCGGTGATCAAAGAGATTGGCGCGGTGATCAAACAGCTGGCGGCGCGCGGCGACATGGCGATCCTGCTGGTGGAGCAATTCTATGACTTCGCCGCCGAGCTGGCGGACAGCTATCTGGTGATGTCGCGCGGCAGCATCGTACAGCGCGGCGCAGGTAGCGCGATGGAGCTGGATGGGGTGCGCGGGCTGGTGGCGATCTAAGCGTTGGGGCTATTCAATAAATTGCGTACTGGTTGGGTCTCGGGAGTGATGCAATATCCTGATGATTCTCACCCAATGAATGTTTTGACGAAAATAAATGATGTGTTCAGCGACTGGCAGAGCGCATAGGTCTTGTGCAATCGAGGCCATGTGTCTGCCAAGCTGAAAATGACTGAGATTATTGAATATGGCTCAGATAGTCTTCGGCGGCCTGTAATCCATACCGTTCCAAGCCATAGAAATAAATACCTTCCATATCATCCAGCGCTTTTGGGTGGACGGTTATTTTTCTGTGCATCCTTTTACTTTGCTCCGTATTCTTTCCATGAACACATCACGATCCCATTCTACGGCATCACCGCTATTTTCACCTTCGGCGATCAAGCGGCGTAGCTCTTCCAGCTTCGATGCTGCCGTACGTTCACGCAGGGTACGTACCGATTCGCGGATGACTTCGCTGGGGGTGCGGTAGTCGCCGCTAGCTACAAGGCCTTCGACAAAACTACGCAGCTCTTCACCCAGATCTACCGTTAGTGTTCTGCCCATTGTGAGCCTCCGTCAAGGGTGTCTACTGTTGTAAGATTAATTCTTACAATATGTTCGTTAAGATACTCCAGGAAGTTACCGACTGTAAACCGCAGTCATCTCGGGGAATCGGACATACACATAAAATAATTAAGGATAATTATGAACGAAATCACTGTGTCACGCCTGTCTTGCATCGTCCTGTCACTGTTCCCGGCCCTGTGGGGCATCTTCAGCCTGCTGAACAATACGGCAGATTTTGCCGGCACCGCTCGCCATGCCGTCGCGCCGCTGCTCAGTATGCAGGATACCTATCAGGTGCCTGGGCTGATGTGGCGGGCTATCACCGTTGAATGGGCGGGGCAGGTTGGGCTGGCGATGATCACTGCGCTGGAGTCTGCGGCCGGTATCACCGCCGCCTTTGGCATTGTGCTGATGGTGAAGAATCTGGGCCACCCTTATGCGGCGTTTGCCAAAGGCAAAGCCTGGGCGATGCTGGGCGCGCTTTGCGCGATCGCGGTGTGGGGCCTCGGTTTTATGGTGGTGGCCGGCGACTGGTTTATGGCCTGGCAGGCCAGGGACAACCCGCTGGCGGTGCAGTTGGGCGCGCTGCTGTATATGTTGCCTAACGCGCTGGCGTTGATGCTGTTGATGATGCAACGGGACGCCCGCTAGCCGGCAGCCAGGCGGGAGAGCGATTAAACTGCGGCAATCCTCGCGAAATTGTTGCCAAATGCTAACCTGCCGCCCGCTGTCACATTTCGTTCATAACTGTGCCCTAGCATAATGTCTCTTAAATAAATTTATAACAAATCAACAGGTTAAAATTTCAGAGGGAAGGCACATGAGCGATAAACCGCATAACGATCTGCCGCCGTCCGCGGGCGACAACGAGCAACAACCCGCTAACCCGGCGCGCCGCCGTTTTCTGGCGGGGGCGACGGCGTTGGGCGTCGGCGCCACCCTTGCGCCGCTGGCCAATGCTGCCGGTGAAGGCAATAAGAAACTGTTGTTGAGCGGCCTGCCGGAAGGTGCGCAAAACCCGCTGTTGCGTCGCCATGTGAAAAACGTGGTGGTGATCTACGCCGAGAACCGCAGCTTCAATAACCTGTTCGCCAATTTCCCCGGCGTGGAAAAACCGCTGTCGGCGCTCAAGCCCGAAGAATACCAGCAGCGTGACCGCGACGATCGGTTGCTGGAGACGCTGCCGCCAATCTGGAAAGGGCTGGTGCCGAAGGCGCAGGAAGTCGGGCACGTTAATTACAGCATTGGCGAGGATGCGGTATTCACCAATCAACTGCCGAATCAGCCGTTTGTCTTGACCGGGCCGCAAGGGGAGAACCTGCCGCACGGCGTGGTGACGCGTGACCTGTGGCACGTGTTCTATCAAAACCAGATGCAGATCAACGGCGGCAAAAACGACAAGTTTGTCGCCTGGGCGGATTCCGGCGCGCTGACCATGGGCTACTACGGTGACGGCGCCTATAACCTGCGGCTGTGGACGTTGGCGCAGGAATTCACCCTGTGCGATAACTTTTTCCAGGGCGCCTTTGGCGGCTCCTTCCTCAATCATCAGTATCTGATCTGCGCCCGTCCGCCGTTTTACCCCGACGTACAAAACTCCATCGCCAAAGAGGGCATTGCCCAGCTTGAAAGCGATGACGCGGCCGACCCACGCCTGAAGCCGCTGGGCGATTCGCCGGTCAGCGCCTCGTTCGGCATCCCGCTGTTTGGCAAAAGCCTGCTGACGCCGGACGGTTATGCGGTAAACACCATGGCGCCGCCGTACTGGCCGTCGTGGACCCGGGATGAAAAGGACCCTACGCTGGCGGATGCCACTCAGCCCAATGTATTGCTGCCGCAAAAGCACCTGCACATCGGCGACTTGCTTAATCAGAAGGGCGTCGACTGGGCGTGGTACGCCGGCGGCTGGCAGTATGCGCTGGACAACCGCAAGGATCAGGGGGATTTTCCCGGCGCGCCGGACTTCCAGTATCATCATCAGCCGTTCAATTACTTCGAAAACCTGGGGCCGGGCAACCCGCAGGCCCGCGAAGCCCATTTGCGCGACGGCGGCATTGGCGACTCGCCGGCCACCAACGCCTTTTTGGCGGCGGTAGAGGCAGGCACGCTGCCGCCGGTGACTTTCTACAAGCCGCAGGGCAACCTCAATATGCATGCCGGCTATTCCGATGTGGAAGCCGGCGATCGTCATATCGCCCATATCATCAACAGCCTGCGTAACGGCCCGCAGTGGAGCAACAGCGTGGTGGTGATCACCTTCGACGAAAACGGTGGCTGGTGGGATCACGTTGCGCCGCCGCAGGGCGATCGTTGGGGACCGGGATCGCGCATTCCGGCGTTGGTCGTCTCGCCGTTCGCCCGTAAAGGCTATGTCGATCACAAGGTCTACGATACTGGCTCGATCCTGCGCTTGATCAGCCGGGTATTCGATCTGCCGACGCTGGAAGGATTGGTCGAACGCGATAAAGCGATGACGGCACGTGGCCAAAAACCGCTGGGGGATTTGACCGACGCGCTGGAGTTTCCGGCCTGATAGGGCGGGGCAAGCGCTGTGATTACAGCGCTTTGTTCATATACCAGATGCCGATGGAACCTTGTGCGCTGGTGTAGCAGGTTTCGCCGCAGATCTTCAGCCCCTGACGTTGGTAAAAGCCTTGAGCGCGGGTGTTGCGTTGCAGCACCTCCAGCCACAGCATGGGTTGTTGCCGTTCAACAGCCCGTTGCTGTACCTGCTCAAAGAAACGCTGACCATAACCCCGGCCGGCGTATTCCGGCAGAAAATAGATTTTCTGCAGTTCGGCACCGGTGGTTTGCGTCGGCGCCAGCAGGCTGTTGAAATTCAGCCGCGCATAACCCACCAGATCCTCGCCTTCATAGCCCAGCAGCCAGCAAATGTCCGGATCCTGCAGCGTTTTTTCTAACGCCTCAACCGCAAAATCCTGCGCCAAAAAAGCGTCCAATTCCTCTTTATAGTGCCAAAGTTCGCCGAAGTGCGCCTGATAGGTACGAATGCCGACATCGCGAACCAGCAACAAATCGCCGATCAAAGCCTGGCGGATAGTGAACATAGGGGGCCTCATTGTGGGTTATGGCCAGAATACTGGCGATAGGTTGAGCGAAAACGCATTATCTATTGTGGGGGAAACCCCGCCTGTAACGAAGAGAAAAGTGGTGATACATCTCCTGCAACTGGCGGATCAAATGGGGATTACCCTCCTGGAAGAGGGTTGATTTAACGCAGACTTGGCACAGCCTGCCGTATCTGTAGAGTCATGCATTCTGTCGTCCATTTTCGTCAAGTTTTCCAGCCCGCAATATAGTGATTCACCCGTCAAGATGCTTCGGCGTTTCCCGACGAAACCCCAGCCCGATAATGCGGCCGAACAGGCGTGGCAGCCAGCGGCTGTTGCCGACGCGGGTCATCAGGCTGGCACCGCCGCCGGCACGGCGTTTTTTCGGCCTGCGTTGGCTCATGGTGATCTGCAGGAATTGGGTGGCCTTGGTGGGGAAATTGCGCCGGCGCTGTACCTGCCGCAGGTGTTTGAGTTGCAGGCTGTGGCTGCGCAGCGGAGGAATGATGCTGTTGGCGGTGGCGACCGCATCCTGAATCGCCAGATTCACCCCGACGCCGCCAATCGGCGACATGGCGTGTGCGGCGTCGCCGATGCACAGCACGCCGGGTTTGGCCCAACTGTCGAGCCTGTCGATGCGAATGCTCAACAGCTTTACCTGTTGCCAGCTTTGGATATCCTGCAGGCGATCGTCCTGAAACGGCGCCACTTCGGCGATGCGCAGTAAAAACTTCTCCAGGCCGTGTTGCTCAATCGCCGCGAAACTGCCTTTATCGATAGAGTATCCGCACTGCCAATATTCGCCCCGGTCGATCATGATGAAGTTCTGCTTCGGGCCGGTGTGGCCCATCGACCAGGCCGGATCGCCGGGTTTTTTATCAAGCTTCAGCCACAGCACATCGCGCGGCGAGCCGAATGCACGGCTGCTGAGCGCCGCCTGTTCGCGCACCACCGAGTTGCGCCCGTCGCTACCGACCACCAACCGGCAGCGCACGCGGATCGGGCCTTCGGGCGTATCCGCCAGCACGCCGCACACCTGACCGCGATCGTAGAGCAACTGGTGCGCCTGCGCCGATTTGATCAGCGTGAATTCAGGAAAGGCCGCCGCCTTTTCTGCCAAAAAGTTGAGAAACTCCCACTGCGGCATGAACGCGATAAATTTGCAGCGCGTCGGCAGCCGGGTGAAGTCTGCCAGCGTGATATCGCGTCCGGCGATCTCGGCCTGCAGCGTTTCTGCGCGTTGGTGCGGCAACGCCAGCAGCTCATCGAGCAGGCCAAGCTGATGCATGATTTCCAGCGTGGAAGGGTGAAGGGTATCGCCGCGAAAATCGCGCAGGAAATCGGCGTGTTTCTCCAGCACGGTGACGTTAATCCCCGCTCGCGCCAGCAGGTAGCCGAGCATCAGCCCGGCGGGGCCACCGCCGACGATGCAGCAAGAGGTGGCGTAAGGTGTGACAGGCGACTGTGGCATAGCGGTTGGCCCTGACGATCGGCATCCTGCGGAGCCTGGTTGAATGACTTATTTGATAATGATTATCAATATCAAGTCTGGCTGTCAACCCGCGGTGCTGTGTGGTCAAAGGGGGCGGAAAGGTGGCCAACCCGGTAGCATTGGGTGCCGGGTTCCGGCGCCGGCGGCAGTTCCCGCCACAGATGCAGCTTCACCAACTGCCAGGCGGCGGGATCAAAGGCCACTATGCTGGCCACGGCATTGCTGCCCAGGGCGACGGGGTCGGCCTGCTGCTGCCGGCGCAACGCGGCCAGATCGCTGTAAGGCGCAATCGGCAGCGTTTGGCGCGTGGCACAGGTGGCTTCGGCGAGCCTTTGGCGGTCAAAATGCGTCAGCCAGGGTAGCCAATGGGTCACCTGCGGCCAGCCAAAGGCCTGGCTTACGCCCCTGAAGCCGTCGCCGGTCAGAAAATCGCTCATGCCGGCACTGCTGTTCCACAGGTAAAACGGCGCATAGAGATTTTCGCCGCTGTGTTCACCCTTCTGCGCATAGAGATAGGCTTTAATCAATAACTGCGGACAGTTATCCAGCAGGTGACCAAAACGGCCGATGCGGTCGCGGATAATCGCCATATCGTAATCGGCTGGCAGGGGGAAGTTGTATTGCATGGCAAGCATGATGATTCTCCTGAAAGGCATTGACCCGGCGAGCATGACACGCCATCTTTATCAGTAAAATCGGCATTATTTTGATTAATGGTTCTTAAAAACGGGATGGTCAGCATGGGGCGAGTCACTTTCGATCTCGACGATCTGCGCAGTTACGTTACCGGCATTGAGTTGGGCAGTTTCGCCAGGGCGGCGGAGCGGCTGGGGCGATCGACCTCGGCGGTTAGCGCGCACCTGAAAAAACTGGAGCAGCAGATCGGTGCGCCGATCTTGCGAAAATCCGGGCGCGGTATGGTGATGACCGAGGCGGGCGAAACGCTGCTGGGCTACGCCCGCCGGCTGTTGGAACTGAACGACGAGGCTGCCGCTGCGGTGCGCGGGCTGGATTTACAAGGAACCGTGCGGCTTGGGCTGCAGGAAGACTTCGGTGAAACCTTTTTGCCCCAGGTGCTGGGCAGTTTTACCCGCGCCCATCCGAAGGTGCGCATAGAGGCACGCATCGCGCGCAATGCGGAACTGATCGACTGGGTGCTGAAAGGGCAGCTGGATTTGTCGCTGGCGTGGGACGGCGGCATCAGCACGCCGTTTAAGCAGGATTTGGGCCATCGCATGATGCACTGGATCGCCTCGCCGAATTTCGATCTGAGCCAATGGCAGGGCGGTGATGAACCCTTGCCGCTGGTGATGTTCGACGCCCCCTGCCTGATGCGCAGTGCGGCGACCAACGCGCTGGATCGCGCCGGTATCGCGTGGCGCATCGCCTTCACCAGCCGCAGCCTGAACGGCGTGTGGGCGGCGGTCAGCGCCGGGCTGGGGGTCACGGTACGCACCGATGCCGGGTTGCCTTCGGGACTGCTCCGCCTGGCTCCCGGTGCCTTGCCGGCGCTTAGCCACATCGGCGTGGTGCTGCACCGGGCCGAAGAACACCCCTCTGCGGCTATTGAGCGGCTGGCGCAGATCGTGGCCGAACGGATCGACGGTTAGTCCTGTTCGATCGGCTGGTTGCCGCTCAGCGCACCCCATTCGGTCCAGGCGCCGTCATACAGCTTCACCTGCGGCGCGTCGAGCGACAGCAGGCCAAACGCCAGCACCGCGGCGGTGACGCCGGAGCCGCAGCTGGTGACGATCGGTCCGTTGATGTCCACCCCTTTATCGCTGAAGGTTTTCTTCAGCGCTTCCAGCGATTTGAAGCGGCCGTTTTCCAGCAGTTCGCCGTACGGAATATTGATGCTGCCGGGGATATGGCCGCGATGCAGCCCGGGGCGCGGCTCCGGCGCTTCGGCGTAAAAACGCGGCGCGGCGCGGGCGTCCAAAATCTGCACCTCCGTGTTCAGCGCCTGTTCCACCTGTTGCATATTCACTACCGCATCGGCGTTGAAGCGGGCGTTAAAGGTTTGCGGTTCAGGCTGTGCCGGGCCGGTTTCCAGTGCCTGGCCCAATGCGGTCCAGCCGTTCAGGCCTTCGTCCAGTACGTAAACCTGCTGCGCGCCAAAGTTGCGGAAGGTCCACCAGCCGCGCGGTGCGGAAAACTGATTGCCCTCGTCATAAAACACGATGGTGTGCGTATCCTTGATACCCAGCTTGCCCGCTGCCGCGCCGAATTCCGCCGCCGTCGGCAACATGTGCGGCAGGGCGGTGTTTTTGTCGGCTACGTCGTCGATATCAAAGTACACCGCGCCCGGTATATGGCCGCGTTCGAACTCGGCGAGCATATCCTTTTTCGGCACCTGGCCGACCGGGGACATCCTGACATCAACCACCACCAGATCTTCATCGTTGATATGCTGCGCAAGCCATTGTGGAGTAACCAGAAACGGAGAGTTCATCGCTATTGTTCGCCTGTTGTGAAAACGGATTTTCACTATACACCAGCAGGTGGGAGGATGAGGTAAGATGATTGGCGAACGGGGCGGATAATCATGAGGCGTAATGGACAACAACAGCTTCGGCGGCGCCAAAATCGCGCTGCTGTGCGGCGATAGCCTGCTGACCTATCGGCGCGATGACAAAATCGGCATCCCCTGGCCCGGCTGTTGGGATCTGCCCGGCGGCGGGCGCGAAGGCGATGAAACGCCGCTGCAATGCGTGCAACGGGAAACCTTCGAGGAGTTTGGCCTGCGCATTGCCGCCCGGCAGGTGAGCCTGCAACAGCGTTATGACGGCATTCTGGCCGGCTATCCGCCCACCTGGTTTATGGTGGGCGAAATCACGCCGGCGCAAATTGCCGCCATCCGCTTTGGCGATGAGGGGCAATGCTGGCAGATGATGGCCATCGACCGTTTTATTACCCATCCACAGGGCATTTCTCACCTGCAGCAGCGGCTGGCGGCGTATCTGCGCCGCTAGGTCCGTTCCGTGGCCTCAACCCGGGCGACCA
Organism: Serratia plymuthica; assembly: GCF_018336935.1. Lineage (NCBI taxonomy): Bacteria > Pseudomonadati > Pseudomonadota > Gammaproteobacteria > Enterobacterales > Yersiniaceae > Serratia > Serratia plymuthica. The sequence goes on from NZ_CP068771.1 coordinate 1,224,039, forward strand.
GCGCCGCGAGCTGGCGATCGGAAAACACTTCAATGCCATGCCGGCGCAGCAATGCGGCGGTAACGCCGCTGCCGGGTTTGGTCTGGCCGCTGAAAGAACCGTCATAGATAAACTGGCTGCCGCAGGACGGGCTGCCGTCGGTGAGCAGCGCAAAGCGGCAGCCGTGCCGCCGTGCGGTTTCCAGCGCCAGATGGGCGCCAAGCAGATAGCTGTCGGTGACGTCGCCGCCTCCGGCCTCCATCACCTGCGCCTGCTGGGCGAGGACGGTGGCGCCATTGGCGGCCGGGGTAATTTCTGCGCTGGGGCGCGGGGTGGAAAAACCGGCGGCCAGTTCCGGGCAGCAAACCACCAGGCGGCCTTCGCGCTGCCAGCGTTGCAGGGTCGCGTTGATCAGCGGTTTGTCGGAGCCGTTATAACGAACTTTAAAACCGGCCAGGCAGGCGCTGAATAAAATCTTTTGCGGCATGATAGCTGTCTTCTGTCACGGGGGCGAAAGCGCGGGCAAACGGCCCGCGCGCGCGGCGTTAACATAGCAGAATCATACTGCCGATGGCAGCGCCAACCGGTTAATTTCTGCCGGTTCGACGATGAGCAGCGGTGTCGCGCGTCGCGCAACCGCCAGCATCGCCAGCCCGATCCTTTCGGTGGTGGTGACCTGATTGGGGAACAGCCGCAAGGCACCCAGCCACAGCGGTTTAAACAGCGTATACAGCAAATGATAAGCACGGGTTTTGGAACGGATGCCGTGTAACGGCACAATAGCGCCGGGGCGGAACATCACCGCATGGAACGGCAGCGCCAGCAGGGCGTTTTCGGTCGCCCCCTTGACCCTGGCCCACATGCTGCGGCCCTGTTCGCTGCTGTCGGTACCGACGCCGGAAACGTAGATAAACGTCATGGCCGGGTTCAGCCGCGCCAGCGGACGGGCGGCGGCCAGCGTCAGATCGTAGGTCACCGCGCGATAGTCGGCTTCGCTCATGCCGAAGGACGAAACGCCGAGGCAAAACAAACAGGCGTCGTAGCCGGCGAACTGCGGCTCCAGCGCCGACAGGTCGTTGAGCGCGGGCGTCGTCAACTGCCTGAGTTTGGCGTGGCTTTGCGCCAGCGGGCTGCGGCCGACGCTGAGCACGTCTGTGACCTGCGGGTCGAGCAGGCATTCGCGCAACGCGCCCTGGCCGACCATACCGCTGGCACCGAAGATTATCACTTTCATCATCTGTTCTCCTGACGGGCGGCCATGCGCCGGCTGCGCCAACGGTTCGGCGTCTGTGATTCCCACTGCATAAAGGCGCGGCTGAACGAATTCAACTCTTCAAATCCCAGCACGAAGGCAATTTCACCCGGCTCCAGATCGGTGTCTGACAGCAGGTGGCAGGCAGTGCGGTGGCGGGTTTTGTCCAGCAACTGCTGATAGCTGTAGCCCTGTTGTTGCAGCCGTCGTTGCAGGGTACGCGGGCTGACGTACAGTTCGGCGGCCACGCTGTTCACGCTGGGCCGTTGCCCGCGCATGCTGCGAGCGAGGATCGCCATGACCTGGGCGGGCAGGTTGTCATCCTGCTGCGCCCTGGCAAGTTCGGCTTCCAGGCCAGGCAGCAAAACGGCCAGCCTGTCCTGGTTATAGGTAATCAGCGGCTGCTTCATCAGCGCGCGGTCGAACACCAGCACGTCCAGCGGCGCGTTGAAATGGATCGGGCAGGAAAAATAGCGCAGCAGCGGGGAAGCGGGATCATGGCGGCGCGTCAGCTCGATAGCCCGGGGTTGGATCGCCATGCCGGTGCCACGGCGGCACAGGGTCGTGATGTAGGCAAACATGGTGTCAATCAGCAGATCGGGGGCGTGGCCTTCGGCCATAAGCCAGCGGGTATGCAGCCGCACGCCGTTGCCGTCTTCCGTCAGCATCAGTTCCTCCGGACACACCAGCCGCTTATAGCGGGCCACCTTCTGCAAGGCTTCCCCCAAGGTGGCGGAATGCAGCGCCGCGACCGAGGCGATATCGTAGTGCTCCGGGGCCACCTCACCGCCGAGGCGTAAACCGAATGCGGCGTCATGGGTCAGCCTGGCGAGCGCACGCCAGACTTCAAAATACTGGTGGGTGGAAAGCCTGGCTTTTTCGCGTCCGTCGCTGAGCAACCCGCTGGGAAGACCGGCCAGTTGGCCAACCTGTTCAATATCCACCCCCAGCGCCGCGAAGCGAACCGCCAGCGCGCCGGAAACCGGAATTTGATCGCTGCTCATGATGATTCCTTTGGCTGCCTGTGAAGAAAGGCTCCAGTGTAAAAGGTTAGGGCAGGCGCGGATAATCCGATTGCGACAAGCTTTACTCCCGCTGCGCCAGGGCGCTTTCGATGTCGGCTACCGGCGCCAACAGCAGACTTTGGATGGTTTTGCCGACCCGGCTAATCGCCTGTTCAATCTCTGGCGTCAGTTTCGGCGCATAGTTGATGCGCAGGCAGTTACGGTATTTGCCTGAGGCGGAAAAAATGCTGCCGACGGCAATCTGCACGCCCTGTTGCTCCAGATAGCGGTTCAGCCGCAGGGTATCGAATTCGTCGTCCAGCTCAATCCACAGCATAAAACCGCCGCGCGGCTGGCTGACACGGGTGCCGGGCGGGAAGTATTTCATGATCCAACCGGTCATCCGATCGCGGTTTTGCTGATAGCGGGTACGCATGCGCCGCAGATGCTGCAGGTAGTGGCCGTGGCGGATAAAGTCGGCAATCGCCAATTGCGGTTGGGTGGCGGTGGAGCCGGTGCCGATATATTTCATGTGCAGCACGCGCTCCAGGTAACGGCCGGGGGCAATCCAGCCGATGCGCAGGCCGGGCGCCAGCGTTTTGGAGAAGGAGCTGCACAGCAGCACGCGGCCATCGTCGTCGAAGGATTTAATGGTGCGCGGCCGCGGATACTGGTAGGCGATGTCGCCGTAGACGTCATCTTCGATGATCGCCACATCATGGCGCTGCGCCAGCGTCAGCAACCGTTGCTTGCGCGCCTCGGGCATGATGTAGCCCAGCGGATTATTGCAGTTGGGCGTCAGCAGAATCGCCTTGATCGGCCACTGGTCCAGCGCCATTTCCAGCGCTTCCAGGCTGATGCCGGTCAGCGGATCGGTCGGGACTTCCAGCGCTTTCATGCCCAGCCCTTTCAGCGTTTGCATGGTGCCGTGAAAACAGGGAGAGTCCACCGCCACAATATCCCCCGTCTGGCACACGGCGCGCAGCCCGGCGGACAACGCCTCATGGCAACCTGTGGTGATCACCAACTGGTCGGCGCTTATCTGGCAGCCGGAATCGAGCAGCAGACGAGCGATTTGCTCACGCAAGCCGATCACGCCCTGAATATTGTCGTAATACAGGCTGCGCAGATCGCCGTGGCGGCCCATATGCCCCAGTGCCTTCACCAGCGGTTTCAGCGTCGGCTCGCTGATATCCGGCATGCCACGCCCCAACTGCACCAAATCTTCACGCGGTTTGGTGCGGATCAGTTCCAGCACCTGCTCCCATTGCGAAATGTCCACCGGCCGCTGCACCGGGCGGGTAACGGCAGGCAGCTCGGCCAAGGTGCGCAGCCCCCGCACGAAGTAGCCCGATTTCGGCCGCGCTTCCACCAGGTGGCTCTCTTCCAGCAGGCGGTAAGCCTGTTGCACCGTGCTGATGCTGACGCCGTGTTCCTGGCTCAACGTGCGTACCGACGGCAGGCGTTCGCCGGTGGGATAAAGCCCCTGTTCGATGCGTTGGCTAAGGATGGCGGCCAGCGTGGCGTAGCGTGTCATACAGATACCCAAAATGAGAGTGAGTGGGAAAATAACCGGCACAGATGGGATTAAATTAAACCATTCAGATATGCAGAGACAGCTTTTGTATGGAAAAAATACCGCCGTCTTGAATCTGTACCGTTTTACCCCCGCGCCGCATCATGAACGCCGAGGCTAAACCGAAGGAGAAGGCAATGATGACCCTGTTTGCAGATGGCGCGCCGGCGAGGAGCCGGTTACTCTTTTTCCGCTGGCGTTTGTACCTGCAACGCCACCGTACGCGTAAATCGCTGTTGCTGCTGGACGACGCGCAGTTGGCGGATGTCGGTCTGACGCGCGCCGATGCGCGGCGGGAAGGGCGTAAACCTTTTTGGTTGGAATAATAAGGAAACGGCATGCTGAAATTATTGGGTAAGGCGTCATCTATTAACGTGCGCAAGGTGCTGTGGACCTGTCATGAACTGGATGTGGCATTGCAGCGGGAGGATTGGGGCAGCGGTTTTCGTTCCACCCAGGAACCGGCGTTTTTGGCGCTTAACCCCAACGGACTGGTGCCGGTACTGATCGACGGCGAGCGGGTGCTGTGGGAATCCAATACGATTTGCCGCTACCTGGCGGGCCGTGAAGGGCGCCAGGATCTGCTGCCGCTGGAGCCGGGCGCGCGGGCCGGGGTCGAGATGTGGATGGACTGGCAGGCTACCGATCTGAACAATGCCTGGCGCTATGTTTTCATGTCGCGGGTGCGTCAGGATGCCGCTTATCAGGATCAGGCCCGCTTGGCGGACGCCGAAAGGGAGTGGAACCGGCTGATGGGCATACTGGAGCAGCACCTGGCGCAGGGGCAGGCTTATATGGCCGGTGCGGCTTTTAGTCTGGCGGACGTGGTGATCGGGCTGTCGTTGAACCGCTGGTTGATGACGCCGTTCTCGCGCCCGGATTACCCGCAGCTGAATGCGTATCTGCAGCGGCTTAAACAGCGGCCGGGGTTCTTGCTGTATGGCGCCAACGGTTTGCCGTGATATGAAATAAAATATCCATTTTATTCGTGCGCTCTTCAGCGCCGGGTGCAGCGTATCGCGATCGTCGCGCCGTTGCATCATGGTCTGCAGGGTTTCATGAACGGCATCACGGATATGAGTTTTATTTTTCCTTCGGCTTGTTATTGAAATTTATATTTCATATAACCTTGTCTCAGATGGCGCGTTTCATTAAGCGACGCGCTGGCCACATTACGGATATCGGCAGGGGAGAAGGTGATGAAACAGGTACGCGTTGGGTTAATTGGCACCGGCTACATTGGGCGTTGCCACGCGATTGCTTATGCGCAGGCGGCCACGGTATTTCCACTGAAAGGCGAACTGGTGCTGGAAATGCTGGCGGAAGTGACGCCGGAGTTGGCGCAACAGCGCGCCGCCGAATTTGGTTTCTCACGCTCTACCGGCGACTGGCGGCAGTTGGTGGCGGATCCGGCCATTGATGTGGTGGATATCTGCGCGCCAAACTTCCTGCACAAGGAGATGGCGCTGGAGGCGATCCGCCACGGCAAGCATGTTTATTCCGAAAAACCGTTGGCGCTGGACGCCAATGATGCCGCCGAAATGGTGCAGGCAGCCCGGGCCAAAGGGGTTAAAACGCTGGTGGGTTTCAACTATATGAAGAACCCGACCAGCCAACTGGCGCGCGAAATTATCGCCAACGGCGAGATTGGCGAGGTGGTGCATTTCTACGGTACCCACAATGAGGACTATCTCGCCGATCCGCGCACCCCGATAGACTGGCACTGCCGCAAGGCCAGCGCCGGATTGGGCGCGCTGGGGGATTTGGCGGCGCACATCGTTAACATGGCGCATTACCTGGTGGGCGATATCGTGGCGGTCTCCGGCGACATGCAGACCATTATCAAACAGCGGCCGGATGCCAAAGACCCGACGGTGATGCACGACGTGGAAAATGAAGATCAGGCCAGCGCCCTGGTGCGTTTTGCCGGCGGCGCCATGGGCACTATCGAAACCTCGCGCATTGCCTGCGGGCGCAAGATGGGGCTGACCTACGTAGTGACCGGCACCAAAGGCACGCTCAGCTATACCCAGGAGCGAATGGCGGAACTGAAGCTGTATCGTCACGACGAACCGGCAGAGCGGCAGGGCTTCAAAACGCTGCTGGTGGGGCCGAAGCACCCGGACTACGCGGCGTTTTGCATCAGTGCCGGGCACGGTATCGGTTTTAACGATCAGAAGACGGTGGAGATCCGCGATCTGGTCAACGGCATTGCCGCCGGCGATCGCATGTGGCCGGATTTTGAAGAAGGCTGGAAAGTGTCCTGCGTGCTGGATGCGATAGCCGCCTCCGCCGAGCAGCGTCGCTGGCTGGATATCAATCGCGACTAGGCGGCCGGTAGTGGCGCGTTCGGGCTGAAAAGGCCATGGCCTGGGATGTTAATCAGCTACCAGCTTAATAAGTTGTTAAGTTGGTAGCTTGATGTGATTAAAAACGCACAGCATGCGCAACAGAGCCTGCGCACGCCGTCGGCGGCGTAACCCTTTCCCTGTCGACTCCCCGCAATCACCCTTTCAATCTCCGTGATTTGCTCTCCTGGCAGACCGCCTAGTGGCGGATCAGCCATCGATGGAATACGCGGGTCACGATCGGCATCCAGAGGAAAACCACCAGCGCGACCACGGTAGCGTCATTGAGAAAATGGCCGGGCAGCGTACCGCCCAATTGCGGCAGCAGCTTGCCCCAGAACCAGGGCACCAGATTGGTGGAGGGGAAGATCACCAGCAGGGTGATCAAAAACTGTTTCCACTTGGCGGGTGGCCGGGTAGTGGCGCTCGGCGGCGTAAACCAGAATTCCGCGCCGGGGCGAATATCTACGTGGTCGTCTTCCAGCAACAGCGGTGCCACTTCTTCGATGTATTTCTTGCGCAGCGGCGAGTTGTTCCACTGGTTCAGATTTTCGATGCTGTCGAAACGCACCAATATCGTATAGGCCTGCTCGCTGCCGGTAGGGCGGATCACGTTAACGCCCAGGTGGCCGGCGAAGCCGGCGGCTTCCGGCATAATACGTTTCAGCCAGGCCTCGTAGGCCTGTTCCTGACCCGGCGCCAGGCGATGGGTGATCACTAACGTGACATGTTGCTGATGAACCATTAAATCAACTCCCAAAAAACCCTGCGTGCAGCCGGGGCAGAAGATTATTTTGCCGTGCGTGCCGGAGCAGCGGGCGCCTGTGCGTCAGTACCGCGGTGTTCGCGCATCAGCGCCATCACCGCGTCGTAGGTTTCTTTGCTTGCCCAGTTACGTTGGTATTCCAACAAGACCTGCTGCCAGGTCACCGGAGCGGCGCCGGCCTGGATCAGCGGGGCGATAGCGCGCTCGTACGCCTCGTTCGAGGCGCCGCCGGAGGCATCGGTAACCAGGTAAACTTCGTAACCGGCTTCCAGCGCCATCAATGCCGGGAAGGTCAAACCCGTTTCGGTCCACAGTGCGGAAACCACCAGCTTCTTGCGGTCGGTGGCCTCAATGGCTTTTATGAAAGCGGCGTCTTCCCAGGCGTTCATTGAGGTGCGTTTAAGGGGGGCGATTTCTGGGTGAACTGCCAGCAGTTCCGGCCAGATATCGCCGCTGAAACCCTCGGTTTCGACCGCGCTGAACAGGGTGGGAACGTTAAAAATCTTGCCGGCTTTGGCCAAACCTATAACGTTGTTTTTCAGTAGCCGGCGATCAATATTAGTCACACCAAAGGCCATCTGCGGCTGGTGGTCGATAAAAATCAGTGCGGAGTTATCTTTATCAAGTAATTGAAATTCAGACATGATTTACTTTCCCAATCCTACTGCGAATTAACCGCCGTAATGCAAAGCCGATAAAATGCAGGGTAGACAGGGGCTGATTTCAAAGATAGCGCAGAATTTTTGCCATCTTGTTGAGTTTTTTTATACACGGGGGAATACGGTGAGACTAAACCTGGAAGCGTTACTGATTTTGGATGCGCTGGATCGGCACGGCTCTTTCGCCGCTGCGGCTTCGGCCCTGTTCAAAACGCCATCGGCGCTGAGCTATATGGTGCAAAAACTGGAGAGCGACCTCGATATTACTCTGCTCGACCGTTCCGGCCACCGGGCGAAATTCACCGATACCGGCAAACTGATGTTGGAAAAGGGCCGGGTGCTGCTGCGGGCGGCGCAGGATCTGGAACAGCAGGCGCGCTACGTGGAGAACGGCTGGGAGAGCGAGATCACGCTGGGCATTGACGCGTCCTTCCCGTTCGAACGGCTGTTGCCGCTGATTGAAGAGTTTTATCAGCGCCATCATCATACCCGGCTGAGCTTCAGTCATGAGGTGCTGGCCGGCTCCTGGGAGTCGCTGGTTTATGGCTGCGCGGACATTATTATCGGCGCTATTTGTGAACCGCCGTCGCGCGTCGGCTATGCTTTCAGTCAATTGGGCCGGCTGGATTACGTGTTTGCCGTGGCCCCGCAGCATCCGCTGGCGGCGCTGTCCGAGCCCTTGCTGAAGGCCGATATCCGGCAGCACCGGGCAGTGGTGGTGCGGGATACCTCGCGAGTGAATGCACCGCAGAACCTGAATATCCTCGAAGAGCAAGATCAACTGACGGTCTTTGGCTTTGACGCCAAACTACGGGCGCAGCTCCGCGGCCTTGGCTGCGGTTATCTGCCGCGCTATCTGGCCGAACCTTACCTTAAAAGCGGCGAACTGGTGGCGAAAAACGTCGAAGCGGAACGTTGCAGCGATATCGCCTATTTTGGCTGGCGTGAAAGCGCCACCGGCCTGGCGGCAAAATGGTGGCGCGAACGGTTGCAGCAGTATGCCGATGCCGGAGAGGCGTACCCCGCAGAGTGAAACCGAGTACGCGTCACTGCGCTATATTATGGTGCTGCCGGATGAAGACGCTGCTTGTACCTTTGCCTGTTTTTCCCGATAGTTGGCGCGGGTCTTTCTTTGATTAGCGTTTTTTGATGCATGGCAAAAGGAACATCGGGCAATGAAAGGTGAACATCAGTACGACGTGGAAGTGAACTGGGAAGGCAACCTGGGCGCCGGTACGCCGGATTACAAATCTTACGGCCGCGATCATCGCATCAGCGCCGCAGGCAAGGCGGATATTGCCGGCTCCGCCGACCCGGCCTTTCGCGGCGACGCCGCACGCTGGAACCCGGAGGATCTGCTGGTGGCGTCAGTCAGCGCCTGCCACAAACTCTGGTATCTGCATCTGTGCGCCACGTCAGGCATTTCGGTGCTGGCCTATCAGGACAACGCCATCGGCATCATGCGTGAAGACGCCCAGCGCGGCGGGTTTTTTACTTCGGTTACGCTACGCCCGCGGGTAACGGTGCGGGACGGCGACGATCTGCAACTGGCGCAGCAACTGCATGAAAAAGCGCACCACCTGTGCTTTATCGCCAACTCGGTCAATTTCCCTATCGAATGTCAGCCGCAGGCCGTTTACGCAAATAGCTGATTTTTAACTTTGCTTTACCGCTTTCGTTATTTTGAGCGCCCATGCGGCTCGCAGATACTGAGGAAAATTTCCTACAGCGAGCCGCAGCATGTCCTCGACCCAAAGCCACAGCCACTATCTGCATTCTGCCCAGCGTAACTGGATCCGGCAATTGAACCGGCGCTGGTACTGGCGGCTGGAACTGCCGACCTGGGGCATTATGGCGGCGGTCTACGGCGGCTGGTTTGGCGTGGCGCACTACTGGCAGACGCTGGGGCCCTGGCTTGGCACACCGCTGCTGATCCTGCTGACCACCTGGTATATGTCGCTGCAACATGAACTTATCCATGGCCACCCAACGCGTTGGCCGCGAGTCAACCAGCTGTTTGGCCTGTTGCCGCTGGCGGTCTGGTATCCCTACGGCCTGTATCGCGATTCGCATATTCAGCACCACCGCAATGAACATCTGACCGATCCGCACGAAGATCCCGAAAGCTACTATTTCAGCCAGGCCCAATGGCGGCGTTTCCCCCGGCTGTTTCCGCTGTTGGCGAAGGTGCGCAATACGCTGGTCGGGCGAGTGCTGCTTGGCCCGGCGCTGGATATTATCGCTACGCTGGTCAACGCGCTGAAGGCTATTGCCGCCGGCGAACTGCGTACGCTGGCGATGTGGCTGGCGCATCTGCTGCTGTTGGTGGCGGTGCTGGCTTGGCTGCAACAGCAGGGCATTGGCGCGGTGTTCTACCTGTTGGCCGTCAGCTACCCGGCGCTGGCGCTGACCAAAGTGAGATCGTTTTTTGAGCATCGCGCCGTTGAAGCTCCGCAGGCACGTTCTATTATTAATGAGGCGGCGTGGCCGTGGCGGCTGTTGTTTCTCAATCTGAACTATCATTTAGTTCACCATGATCTGCCCGGCTTGCCGTGGTACGGTTTACGGGAAGTGTATCTGGCGGAGCGCGGCGCGTACCGGCAGCGCAGCCAGGGATTTGTGGTGCAGGGCTATGGCCGGTGGGTGAGCGACTACGCGTTTACCCCGGTGGCCGTTGAGGTTCACCCTTTCAGCGGCGGTGAGACGCCGGCGGCGCACCAGGGCGAATATGACGCCTGGCCGGCAGAGACATTGATTGCGCGATGGAAGCGCGCTTCTCAGGATTTTCCAATCGATCTGGCCAAATAGCCGGAAAATACACAACAAGAGGAAAAAGTATGGCTATCACCCCATCACGTGGACGTTTCTTTGCTCTGGCGTTGACCATGCTCGCCGCGAGCGTCGGCGTGGCGCAGGCGGCCGATACGGTGCGCGTCGGGTCAAAAATCGATACCGAAGGTTCGCTGCTCGGCAATATCATCGTGCAGGTGCTGGAATCCAACGGCATCAAAACCACCAACAAATTGCAGCTCGGCACCACCAAGGTGCTGCGCGGGGCGATCACCTCCGGCGAGATTGACGTCTACCCGGAATACACCGGCAACGGCGCATTTTTCTTCTCCGATGAAAAAGATCCGGCGTGGAAAAACGCTCAGGCCGGTTTCGAGAAGGTGAAGAAGCTCGATTACGACAAAAACAAAATCGTCTGGCTGGCTCCATCGCCGGCCAACAACACCTGGACCATCGCCATCCGTCAGGACGTGGCGGACGCCAACCACCTGAAAACCCTGGCCGATCTGAGCAAGTGGATCAACGGCGGCGGCAAGTTCAAGCTGGCGGCGTCGGCGGAGTTTATCGAACGCCCGGATGCACTGCCGGCGTTCCAAAATGCCTACGGCTTTAAACTGAATCAGGATCAACTGCTGTCGCTGGCCGGCGGCGATACCGCCGTGACCATCAAGGCGGCGGCGGAGCAAACCTCCGGCGTAAACGCGGCGATGGCCTACGGCACCGACGGCCCGGTGGCGGCGCTGGGGCTGCAAACGCTGGAAGATCCAAAAGGGGTGCAGCCGATTTACGCGCCGGCGCCGATTATCCGCGAGGCGGCGCTGAAACAGCACGCCAATATCGACGAACTGCTGAAGCCGGTATTTGCCTCACTGGATGGCCCGACGTTGCAGAAACTCAACGCGCAGATCGCGGTAGAAGGCCAGGATGCCAAACAGGTTGCGGCCGCTTATCTGAAAGAGAAAGGATTTGTTAAGGGATAACGCCGATATTCCCCCTCTCCCCTTGGGAGAGGGGCGGGATAGGGCCCATCAGACATGGAGCCGGAGAGTTTCTTTGATTATTGCCGTAAAAAACCGCGTTTTACTGACATTGCTTATTCTGTTGCTGCTGGCCGCATTTGGCCTGCCGTTTCTCAGCTATGCCCCCAATCGCCTGTTGTCGGGCAAGCCCATATCCCTGATCTCCCTGCTGCACGGCCCGGCGTTGTGGTTGTTGGTGCCGATGCTGGTGCTGGCGGTACTCAGCCTGTTGGCGCCGAACCGGCGTAATGCGTTGCTCACCGCGTTGGCCGCTTCGGTGCTGCTGACGCTGGCCTTCTGGCTGAGCGGGCATGCCGCGCAACAACTGGCGCAGGAAGGATCCAAACTGGCGCGCACCTCCTTGGGCAGCGGCTGCTGGCTGATATTGGCGTTGAGCCTGCTGATGGCCGCGGACGCCATGACCCGCCTCGCCGCCTCGCACCTGTGGCGTATCCTCGGCAATCTGCTGGTGGTGCTGCCTGCGTTGGCGCTGCTGTTTGGGCATAGGTTGGATCAGCTTTCGTTGCTGAAGGAGTACTACAACCGGCAGGACGTATTTGACGCCGCGCTGTTGCAGCACCTGACCATTCTGCTGGCGACGCTGGTGCCGGCGTTGCTGATTGGCGTGCCGCTCGGGGTGCTGTGTTTCCGTTCCCGCCGCTGGCAAACGCCAATCTTCTCGACCCTGAACATTATTCAGACCGTGCCCTCGATTGCGCTGTTTGGTCTGCTGATCGCGCCATTGGCCGGATTGGCGACGGCGGTGCCCTGGCTGGCGGAGCACGGCGTCAGCGGCATCGGCATGGCGCCGGCGATCGTTGCGTTGGTGCTGTACGCCCTGTTGCCGCTGGTGCGCAGCGTAGTGGCCGGGCTGCAAAGCGTGCCGGCCAGCGTGATCGAGTCTGCCCGCGGCATGGGCCTGACGCGCGGGCAGATTTTCTTCCGCGTGCAGTTGCCGCTGGCGTTACCGCTGTTTCTGACCGGCGTGCGTATTCTGGCGGTGCAAACCGTCGGCATGGCGGTGGTGGCGGCGCTGATCGGTGCCGGGGGGTTTGGCGCCATTGTTTTCCAGGGCCTGCTCAGCAGCGCGCTGGATTTGGTGCTGTTGGGGGTGATCCCGGTTGTCGTGATGGCGGTAATCGTCGATTCGCTGTTTAAATTTATGGTTTCACTATTGGACGTGTCACGCCGATGATTCACTTTAACCAGGTCAGCAAGATTTTTCAGGGCAAGCCGGCGGTGGACGACCTTACGCTGCAGATCGCCGAGGGCGAATTTGCCGTACTGATCGGCACCTCGGGTTCCGGTAAATCCACGACGTTAAAAATGATCAACCGGCTGATCGAGCACGATCGGGGCAAGATTTATTTTGCCGGCGAGGAGATCCAGAAATTCAAACCGCAGGATCTGCGCCGCCGGATGGGTTATGCCATTCAGTCTATCGGGCTGTTTCCGCACTGGACGGTGGAGGAGAACATCGCCACCGTGCCGCAACTGCTGAAATGGCCGCGAGCGCGCATTCGTGATCGGGTGACCGAACTGCTGGAGCTGCTGCACCTGGAGCCGGATCTGTTCCGCCGCCGCTACCCGCACCAGCTTTCCGGCGGGCAACAGCAGCGGGTTGGGGTAGCGCGGGCGCTGGCCGCCGATCCCGAGGTACTGCTGATGGATGAGCCTTTCGGCGCGCTGGATCCGGTGACGCGGGCGGCGCTGCAAACGGAGATCGCGCGCATTCATCATCTTTCCGGGCGCACCATCGTGCTGGTGACGCACGATATCGACGAAGCGCTGGCGCTGGCGGACCGCATCGTCTTGCTCGATCAGGGGCGCATTGTGCAGCAGGGCACGCCGCTGGAGCTGCTGACCGCGCCGACCAACGATTTTGTCCGCGATTTCTTCGGCCGCAGCGATCGCGGCATCAAGCTGCTGTCGCTGGGAACGGTGGCGGAGCGCATGCGCCCCGGCAGTGCCGACGGCGAGCCGATCGCTGCCGCCATGAGCCTGCGCGAAGCCCTGTCGGTGTTTGTGGCGCGCGGCAGTGAACGTTTACCGGTGGTGGGCGAACAGGGCGAAGCGCTCGGCGTGCTGCATTTCAACGATCTGATTAACCAAAAGGCGCTGTCATGAGTGCGCAGCGTTTCACGCGCTGGCTGCGCGATCCGCTGCCCTGGACCTTGGCTTTGCTGCTGGCGCTGGTGTTCGGCATGAATCATTTGCACGGGCTGTTCGCCGCCTGGTTCCCCGAGCTGGACCGGCCGATCTATCAGCAAGACAGCTTTATCTCGCTGGTGTGGGCGCATCTGTTGCTGGTGGCGGTTTCCAGCCTGATCGCCGTGGTGATTGGCGTGACGGCAGGGGTCTGCGTGACCCGCCGGGCCGGCAGGGAGTTCCGCTCGCTGGTGGAAACCCTGGTAGCGGTCGGTCAGACCTTCCCGCCGGTGGCGGTGCTGGCGGTTGCCGTGCCGGTGATGGGCTTTAGCGAGCAGCCGGCGATTATTGCCCTGGTGCTGTACGGCCTGCTGCCGATCTTGCAGGGGACGCTGGCGGGGATCGAATCTGTGCCCAGCGCCACGCGCGAGATTGCGCAGGGAGTGGGGATGAACGCCAGGCAGATCCTGTGGCGGGTCGAGCTGCCGCTGGCGGCACCGGTGATTGTCGCCGGTATCCGCACGTCGGTGATCATTAACATAGGTACGGCGGCGATCGCCTCCACCGTCGGCACCAAAACGCTGGGTTCGCCGATCATCATCGGCCTGAGCGGTTTCAATACCGCCTATGTGATCCAGGGGGCGGCGGTGGTGGCCTTGCTGGCGATCATCACCGATATGCTGTTTGAGCGTTGGGTGCGCTATCTTACCGCCTGGCGTCAGCAGACGCTGGCGGATCCTTCTGTGGGGTAAGGGACATGAAGCAGGTATCTTTGCCGATGTACGGCGTTACGCATCAACCGGCCGAGGCCTTTTGGCAGGTGCTGCGCGAAAAACTTCAAGATTTGGGGCTGGCGGATTTGCCGCCGCAATTGAGTTGGCCGCAGGACTTGGCGCGGCACTGGCAGCAGGACGATCTCTTGCTCAGCCAGACCTGCGGTTATCCGCTGGTCAGCAGCCTGCCGCAGGTACAACTGGTCGGCACTTATCACTATCGCGTCGAGGGTTGCGAGGGGCCGGAGTACAGCAGCTGGTTGGTGGTACGCGATGATGAGCCGGGCGAAAGCCTGGCGGATTTCCGCGGCCGGGTCGCGGCCTATAACAGCACCGATTCGCAGTCAGGCCATAACAGCCTGCGCGCGCTGATCGCGCCTTTGGCGCAAGACGGAAAATTCTTTCGCGCCGCCATCGCCTCCGGCGCGCATTATCAATCGCTCAAACTGATCCAAAACCGCGAAGCGGACATTGCGGCCATCGACTGCGTCAGCCTGGAATTGCTCAAACGGGCGCAACCGCAGGCGCTGGCGGGGCTGAAAATTATTGGCCGGACGGCCGTCGTTCCGGGGCTGCCGCTGATTACCTCCGCGCATACGCCGCCGGAACAGCTGCAAATATTGCGCGCCGGAGCGAAGGCGATGGTGGGGGAAGCGGTGAGCGACAGCCTGCTGATCGGCGATTTCACGCTGGTCCCCCGTTCGGCGTACCAAAAAATCACCGCACTGGAACAACAGGCTGCCGCGCTGGGGGTGACGGCGCTGTAGGCGATCCCCCAGGCGGCGCTTTCCACATTTACAGCAGGCCGCCGCCGTCGATATCAATCACGCTGCCGGTGATAAAGCCGTTTTCCATTGCCAGCAGATACCCTGCCGCCACGTCCGCCGCCTGGCCGACGCGCCCGACCGGCAGCCCGGCGCCGATGTTGGCGAACATCGCCTGACGCTGTTCGGCGCCAAGGGCATCGTAAGCTTCGGTGACGGTAACGCCGGGGCTGACCACGTTGACCCGTCGCGGCGCCAACTCTTTCGCCAACTGTTTGCCAATGGCCTCCAGCGCCGCATTGATGCCGGTTTTAATCAACTGCCCGCTGAGGTATTTGCGCGACAGCTGGCCGGAGGTCAGGGTGATGGAGCCCTGCGGTGACAAGGTAGGCAGCGCAGCCTGTATGGCGCGCAATGCGCCCCACAGTTTGACGTCGAAATTGGCCTGCGCCTCGTCAAAATCCGTATCCGCCAGCAGTTTGGCCTGGACCACCGGCCCGGCGGTGAACACCAGATGATCGAACTCGCCGACCTCGGCGAACAGCACACGCAGCGAATCTTCGTCGGTGACGTCCGCCTGCATTACCCGCAGGTTGCCGCCGTCGGCAGGTTGATAGTGCTGCATGCACCCGCTGCGGCGTGAGGCCAGCACTACGCTGGCGCCCTTTGCCACGGCGGCGTAAGCCACCGCCGCGCCGATGCCGCTGTTGCCGCCGATGATCACCAGCTTTTGCCGGTTCAGGGAAGAAGGAGAGATGGTCATGATAGTGCCTCGATTGCCATGAATGTCGATGTTATCTATCATCAGCCATTGAAAATCCGCGAACAATCAGCCTAAATGGCAAACACTTGTAAATTATTTTTAATAATAGGCGCAACGCCAGGATCCCCATGACATCCTTTATCGATCTCGACGTGTTCGTTCGCACGGTTGACGGCGGCAGTTTTTCAGAGGCGGCACGCGCGCTGGATATCACCCCGGCGGCGGCCAGCATTGCGGTTAAACGGCTGGAGCAGCGGCTGGGGGTACGGTTGTTGGTGCGATCCACCCGCAGCCTGCGGTTGACGGAGGAAGGGCGGCGTTATCTTGATAGCGCCCGGCTGGCGTTAGGCGCGTTGGCGGAAGGGGAACAGGCGATACGCGAGAAACACCAGGGGCTATCCGGCGTGCTGCAAATTTCTGCGCCGTCGGATTTTGGCCGCAACCTGTTGTTGGGATGGCTGGACGAATTCAAGCTTCAGCACCCGCATATTCAGCTGCAATTGCTGATTAACGACCGCCAGGCCGATCTGTTCCGCGAGCCGGTAGACATTGCGCTGCGCTTTGGCCAACTGGCGGATTCTTCGCTGGTGGCGCTGCCCATTTTGCCGCAGCACCGGCGCTTAATCTGCGCCAGCCCGGCTTATCTGCAAAGGTATGGCGCGCCGCAGACGCCGGCGGAACTGGCGCAACACGGCATTCTGATTTATCAGCCCAGCGGGCGCAGGCAGGCCGAATGGCGCTTGTGGCGCGGGGACGAGTGCATTGAAGTGCCGTTGAACGGCCATTATTTTACCGACGACGGCGAGGTGGCGCGGCGCTGGGCGCTGGCCGGGCACGGTATTGTCCGTAAATCGGCCATCGATGTGGTGGCGGACATTCACGCGGGGCGCCTGGTGCAGCTATTGCCGGAATGGCAAAGCGATGCGGTGCCCATCAGCCTGGTGTGCCCGCACCGTTCGCAGGTATCGGAGCGCGTCAGGCTGTTGCAACGTTTTTTACAGCAACGTTGCCAGGGCTGGATGGCGCATCACTTGGTCTGAATGCTGTCTGCCGGAGCCGTGCTGACGGCGGCGTCGCTGGTGGTGGTGCTGCTCTCTTCGAGCGGCGTGGTGGAACGGGTGTACATATTCAGCCCGGCCAGGAATACGCCACCCAGTGAACCAAAGGCGGCCAGGGCGATAACGAGGATAAACGCTTTTTTCAGCATAGGAATAATTTCGCAGGTTGTTCGGAACAGCGGGAATTATAGACCCTTTGTCGGGTGAAACAAGACCGGTTTTTATACCCGTGGTGTTTCCCGTCGCAGCCTTGTTGGCGGCGGTGCAGGGGCGAATATCTTCGCCCCGGGTCATACCCCGGTCACTGGGTTTACTCAGCTCCCGGGGATTTACGGTCTTGCCGCCACTCCCGCTATTTTGGGCATGCTATTTTCTGTTTATACGGCTTGCCGGGCGGGTGAACAGGTATTTGCCCAGCGTCACCAGCACCACCGCAGCGACGATAATCACCAGCGCGACCCATTCGCGCGGCGCCAGCGACTCGCCGGCAAAGCCGATGCCGAGCAGCACCGCGACCACCGGGTTGACGTAGGCATAGCTGGTCGCCACCGCCGGGCGCACGTTTTTCAGCAAAAACATGTAAGCGCTGATCGCCAGCATGGAGCCGAAGACGATCAGGTAACCCAGCGCGAAGAAGCCTTTGGCGCTGGGCATCTGGGTGAGGCGTTCGCCGCTCAGTTGGCTTACCGCCAGCAACACCACGCCGGCGACCAGCATTTCCGCCGCGCCGGCCATCGGCCCGGCGGGGAGAGAGATGCGTGATCCCAGCACCGATCCAAACGCCCAACTGGCGGAAGCCAGCAGGATCAGCAGCGCGCCGGTCGGGTTGCCGACCAGGTTATTGCCGGTATTCAGCAGCACGATCCCCACCAGGCCCAGCGCGATGCCCGCCCATTCCAGTTTGGTATTGCGCATGCCCCACAGCAGGCTGAAACACAGGGTAAACAGCGGTACCGTCGCCACCATCACCGCGGCAATGCCGGAAGGCACGTTCTGATGCTCCGCCACGGTCACCAGGCCATTGCCCACCGCCAACAGCAAAATGCCGATGGCGCCGGCGGCCAGCCACTGTTTTGGCGTTGGCAGGGCATGGCCGCGCAGCGCCAGGAAACTGAACAGCACGATCCCGGCGACCAGAAAGCGGATACCGGCCATCATCAACGGCGGCCAGCTCTCTACGCCCAGACGAATAGCGAAGTAGGTCGACCCCCAAA
This sequence comes from Serratia plymuthica, assembly GCF_018336935.1. Lineage (NCBI taxonomy): Bacteria > Pseudomonadati > Pseudomonadota > Gammaproteobacteria > Enterobacterales > Yersiniaceae > Serratia > Serratia plymuthica. The sequence goes on from NZ_CP068771.1 coordinate 1,242,152, forward strand.
CAATATATAACGTGAACAGCGCCCCGATTAACGGCAGGACGTTACGGCTATGTTGGCTAAGCATGGGTTTTTATTCTGCAGGGAAGGTTATTATTAGAGGACTCAGTAAACCCGATCGGGTGGCGGATAAGCAACGCTTTTCAGTACTTTTTTAATGGGAAAAGTGCCGGTGAAAAAGGAATGGCAGGCAAGCCTGCGCCGTTACGGGGCCGGCTTGTTCAGACGCGGCCAACTTACGGCGGGCAGAAAGACGGCCCAACCGACAGAGAGCAGCAACAGCATGATTTCCGGCGCGGCGCCCGGCTGTATTGCTCCCAACTTCCAGCCGACGATGCCCGCCAGCGGCCCGGCGATGGAACCCAGGACCGCCAGCGGCAAAGGGGCGGTTTTGATCAGATCCAGCAGCCAAAACCACCAGCAGCCGAAGGCCAGCCACAGGGCAATCATCCATAACGGCAACAGGCTGTGGCCGCTGAAATGCAGCACGCCGGCGTAGCTCCACAGGCTGTCCATCAGGATACCGGTCAGGGCGGCCAACAGCGCCCACCGCCGCCGGTGCGCCGGGGTAAAGATGAGCGCCAGCACCGCGCCGGCCAGCAGTACGGCATTGACCCGATCGCGCCCCAGGACCGCCAACAGCCAGGCGACGTTGATCCCCAGCGTCGCCAGCCAGAATCCGGCATGCGTTTTCATTGCGGTTTCGCCCGGTGCATGGGGGTGGGCCTGTTTACAGCAACGAGATACGATAAGCGCAACGGCGCGCGCCGGCCAGGATATGCTCGGAACGCTCGACCTGCGCCTGCAGCACCTCGGTGAAAATGCTCAGTTCCGCGCGGCAGAATCCCTGGCAGACGGTGGCGGCGGCGCAGATCGGGCAGTGATTTTCCACCAACAGAAACGAGCCGTCTTCCTGGGCGTGCCATTCGGCCATGTAGCCTTCGCGGGTACGGATGGCCGTCAGGCGCGCGACGCGCTCTTGCAAATCGATCGCGCCGATCATTGCCTGTTTGTAGTTAATGCGCGTTTCCTGTTCACGGGTATCGATCAGCAAGTCGATCGCCTGTTCGCCCAGTTTGTCGCGCACGGTGCGCAGCAGTTGCACCGTCAATTCGGAATGGGTATCCGGAAAACGCGCATTGCCGGCGACGGTCAGGTGCCACAGCTGCACCGGGCGGCCGACGCCGCGCGTTTCCGCCACCGCTTCAACCAAGCCCTCTTTCGCCAGCTTGACGAACTGCTGGCGCGCAGCTTCACCGGTGGTGCCAAGGACTTTCCCTGCATCAGACGCCTGTTGTGGGCCGCGGGTTTTCAATAGCGTCAACAAACGGTCACTGACCGACTGTGTGGTGCCATCGCTATTTTCCAAGTTTATTCTTGACATATTTCTCCGCCTCGCCCTACCATTATTCCAAGTTAACACTTGTTAAATTTAGCGCAATATCACCCGCAACTCAATGCCATTACTCTGAAAACAGGACGATAACCGTGATAACTAACGATGATAGCCGCTGGGGCGATCTTTTCTCCGGCAAAAACGGTGCCAGTGCGATCGCGCTCTCACTCGGCGTCGCGCTGCACGCCATCAATATTCTGGTCGCCACCACCATTTTGCCCTCGGTGGTGCAGGATATCGGCGGCCTGAATCTCTATGCCTGGAACACCACGCTGTTTGTGGTGGCGTCCATTCTCGGCTCTGCCTTATCCGCGCGGTTGCTCAGCGGCTATGGCGCACGCAGCGCCTATCTGGTGGCGTCGCTGTTTTTTATCGCCGGGGCGATGCTGTGTGCGCTGGCGCCGTCGATGCCGGTGATGTTGATCGGCCGAACGGTGCAGGGGTTTGGCGGCGGTCTGATCTTTGCGTTGTCCTATGCCATGATCAACCTGGTATTTGAGCAAAAGCTGTGGCCGCGCGCGATGGCATTGGTGTCGGCGATGTGGGGCATTGCGACGCTGGTGGGGCCGGCGGTGGGCGGGATTTTTGCCGAACTGCATGCCTGGCGCTGGGCTTTCGGCATCCTGCTGCCGATCATGGTACTGTACGCCGGTTTCACTTTCCTGATCCTGCCCAAGGGCAAACCCCAGCAACAGGCGGCACCGCTGCCGGCGGCTCAGCTGCTGCTGTTGGCGACGGCGGTGCTGGTGGTGTCCGCCGGTAGCCTGGCGGACAGCGCGTGGATCAACCTGGGTGGCATTGCTCTGGCGCTGCTGTTGATGGCCTGGCTGATACAGCGTGAGGCGCACTCTCGTGCACGGCTGCTGCCGCAGGGCGCTCTGCGTCGCGGCTCCCAACTGGCCTCGCTGTATATCACCGTCTCCCTGCTGGTGGTTGGCATGACCAGCGAAATCTTCGTGCCTTACTTCCTGCAAACCCTGCATGGCCAATCGCCGCTGATCTCCGGCTACATTGCGGCCACCATGGCGGCGGGGTGGACGCTGTCGGAAATCCTCAGTTCCGGCTGGCGCAGCGCGGGCATCCGCCGGGCGATCATCAGCGGGCCGCTGTTCGTGCTGGTGGGGTTGCTGGCGCTGGCTATTCTGATGCCGACCTCTTCCGGCGGCCACTGGCTGGCGTTGACGCCGATCGTGATCGCGCTGACGCTGGTGGGATTCGGCATCGGTTTCGGCTGGCCGCATCTGTTGACGCGGATCCTGCAGGTCGCCCCTGAAGCGGATAAGGATATCGCCGGCGCATCCATCACCACGGTGCAGCTGTTTGCCACTGCCTTTGGCGCGGCGCTGGCCGGGATGATCGCGAATCTGGCCGGGTTGAACGAGCCGGGCGGCGCGGTGGGGGCGGCCAATGCCGCACGCTGGTTATTCCTGCTGTTTGCCCTGGCGCCGTTGCTGGCGGTGTTCAGCGCCTGGCGCTGTGCGGCCATCGCGCCGCCGGCCGACGAGACGGGCAATTTTGTACAAAACCATCCGTCCACTGAATGATAGAATAAACTTCATTCAGCGGAGGCGGATATTATGGTGGAAAGCGCAGGGCGTAACGCTCGTCGGGAGCAGGCCAGCTTTATGCACGTCGACGAACTCGGCGGGCTGGGGGTGCTGCAGGCCACCTATCGCCGTCAGACTTTCTCGCGCCACAGCCACGAAGGCTTTTGCGTGGGGGTGATCGACGACGGCGCCCAGCGTTTTTATCGGACCGGCGGCGAGCACGTGGCGCCGCTGGGCAGCATTATTCTGGTCAACGCCGACGATATCCATACCGGCAGCGCCGCCAGCGAAGACGGCTGGTCTTATCAGGCGATGTATCCTACCCCGGAGTTGCTGGCGTTTCTCTCGCGAGATTTGAAAACCGGCGCCGGGGCAACGCCTTATTTCCCCAGTCCGGTGATTCACGATGTCGGCCTTGCCGGCCAGTTGCGGTTGGCGTTCAGCCTGCTGCGCAGCGATGAAAACCGTCTGCTGAAAGAAACCATGGTGTTTTCCGCGCTCACCTGGCTGATGCTGCGGCACGGGAAAAACCGCATCGACCCCGCGCCGCAGAGTAAGGCGCAGCGCCAGGTCACGCAGGTAAAGGCTTTTCTGGATGATTTCCCCGAGGCGGACATTTCGTTGCTGGAGCTGGCGGAACGGGTGGCGCTCAGCCCTTACTATCTGCTGCGTCAGTTTCAATTGGCCACAGGTTTGCCGCCGCATGCTTACCAAATCCAGGCCCGGCTGCGCAAGGCGCGCCAAATGCTGAAGGCCGGCCACGGCGTGCTGGACAGTGCGCTGAGCAGCGGTTTTCACGATCAAAGCCATTTCCACCGCCATTTCCGCAAATCTATGGGCATCACGCCCGGCGACTATGTTAAGTCGCTGAAATAGCAGCGCAATCCTGTGCAATACCCCGGAAGCATCCTGCCGTAGGCTGTGCCTTCAAACGAAGGAGAACAGCATGACGCATTTATCAATCCTCAGCGAACCGCCGGTGTCCCGGCTGCGCCCGGCGTTGCAAGGGGCGGCGGCGATTCTGCCGCTGTGTCTGGCGGTGTTGCCCTGGGGCATCCTGGCGGGGTCGATGGCCATCCAGAGCGGCCTGACGGCGGCGCAGGGGCTGGGCATGTCGGCCATTGTCTTTGCCGGCGCCTCGCAACTGGTGGCGATGGGCATGATCAAAGGCGGGGCGGGGTTGCTGGCCATCTTGGTCTCGACCTTTTTTGTCACCGCCCAGCATTTTCTGTATGGCCTGCGGCTGCGGGAAAGCGTAGCGCCGCTCCCTTTGCGCTGGCGTTTGCTGTTGGGGTTCCTGTTGACCGATGAGCTGTTTGCCCTCACCGGCAACCAGGCTCCGGCGCGCTTTAACCGCTGGTACGCGCTGGGCGCCGGGCTGACCTTTTACCTGAGCTGGATTTTTTTCACTCTGTTGGGCGTGCTGGCCGCCGGCAGCGCCGAGGATCTGGACCGTTATGGCCTGGATTTCTCCATTGCCGCCACGTTTATCGCCATCGTGGTGCCGATGATCCGTAGCCTGCCGGTGCTGGCATGCGTACTGACTGCGTTGCCGCTGTCGGTGGCGCTGCATTATTTTCAGGTGCCGGGCGCGTTGATTATCACCACCGTTGCGGCGATGGGCGCCGGCATGCTGTGCAGCAAGGGGCGCCCATGATTTGGCTGACGATAGTGCTGATGGGGCTGGTGGTGTTTTTCAATCGTTACTGTTTTTTGGCGCCGGGCCTGCCGGTGCGGCTGTCGCCGCGCTACAGGCGCCTGCTGAGTTTTTCCGTGCCGGCGGTGCTGACGGCGATCTGCGGACCGATCCTGGCTTTCAGCGGCGATACCCTGCGCGCGATGCCGGATAACCCTTATCTGTGGGGGGCGCTGTTTGCGGTGATACTGGCGTTTTTCTTGCGCAATATGTTGGCGGTGGTGCTGCTGAGCATGCTGATTTTCATCACCCTGTGCGGCCTGTTTTAAAATCCGGTTGACGAATCTCTTATTTGAGATTATTTCTCTTATATGGGATTTATCATCGGGAGCATGAGAATGGATAACGGAATGGAAAGCGCCGATCTCCGCTTGGCGCAGCGGTTGTCTGACTTGCGTCAGTGGCAGAGTTGGTCGCTGGAGGAATTGGCGCAGCAAACCGGCATCAGCCGGGCGACGCTGTCGCGAGTGGAGCGTGCGGAAACCAGCCCGACCGCTTCGTTGCTGAACAAGCTGTGCTCGGCGTATGGGCTGACCATGTCACGTCTGCTGAGCGAGGTCGAGGATGAGCCGCCGGAACTGCTGCACCGCGAGCAGCAACCGGTGTGGGTCGACAGCGCCAGCGGTTTTCATCGCCGCTCGGTATCGCCGCCCGCCGCGCTGTTCAAGGCGGAGTTTATCGAGTGTCGGCTTGAAGCCGGGGCGGAAATCGCCTATGACGCGCCTTCGGTACATGCGCTCGAGCACCATCTTTGGCTGTTGGAAGGCCGGCTCGAGCTGACGCTTGAGGACCGCACCTTCCAGCTTGAACCTGGCGACTGTCTGCGTTACCGGCTGTTCGGCGCTTCCAGGTTTGCCGTGCCCGGCACCGTGCCGGCCCATTACACCCTTGTTATCTGCAGGCCCTGATCATGATTGAGATACAGCAACTGAATGCCGAGGCGGCACAAAGCGCCGTTCCCGAGCTGGCCGAGATGTTGCAAGCCAGCGTATCGCAAGGCGCGAGCATTGGTTTTGTGATGCCTTTCACCCTGGAACAGGCACAGGCGTTCTGGCGCCGTCTGCTGCCGGCGATTGAGCGTGAGGAAAGGCTCCTGCTGGTCGCCCGGCAAGCGGGGCGAGTGGTCGGCACGGTGCAACTGCTGCTGGACATGCCTGACAACGGCCGCCACCGCGCCGAGGTAGTGAAATTGATGGTGCATCCGCAGGCTCGCCGCCAGGGCATCGCCCGTGAGCTGATGCTGCAAATTCAGCAAAGAGCGATTCAGCATCAGCGGCATTTATTGGTGCTGGATACCCTGACCGGCGACACGGCCGAGGGCATGTACCGTCAACTCGGGTTTCAGCTGGCGGGAAGCATTCCGCAGTACGCCCGCGCCAGCAATGGCGGTGCGCTGGATGCCACCAGTTATATGTACAAATTATTGTGAGTATACCCGTCGTCTTTCAAGCTACAGCGTTGTTGGCCGCACTCGTTCACCCCAGTCACTTACTTGAGTAAGCTCCTGGGGCTGAACGAGCTTGCCGCCTAGCTGTAACTTGAAATCCATAGGGTATGCGCAGAGCGCGAATGTAATGGAAAAAAGTACGCTGCTTTTACGCGATTACTGCCCGTTCCAGGCCTTGATGGCCTGTTGGCGGATTTGCAGCTTCTGCTCCGGCGTCAGCTTGTTGTAATCGCGGGCCATACCGCTTTCCCAGTCGCCGTACAGCGGGTTAGGCAGCACGATAAACTCGGTGCCGAACCTGCTTTGATTATCGCTGACGAATGCCCGACGTTGCGCGTTATCCTTGTGATAGGTTGCCGCGCCGAAGTCGTTCAGGTTGTCGCCGGCGTACACCACGATGTCATAGCCTGCCTGTTTGATGGCGTCAAAGCGCGCCTGCTTGTTGGACGTGTCGCTGCTGAGCAGTACGGTTTTTTCCGACATGCCGGTAAAGCCCAGTTTCTGCATATTGGCGACCGTAGCGGCGTATTCGGACACTTTGCGATTGGAGACGTAGAACATCGTGCCCTGGTGGCTGTTGACGTAGCGGGCAAACTGCACCGCGCCCGGCACGGCCCCCGCCTGTTCGGCCTGCGACCATTTGGCCCAGGTGTCGGCGGCGAACGGCTTGCCTTGCTGCGCCTGCCAGCCGGAATACGGGCTATTGTCCAGCAGGGTTTCGTCCAGATCGACCACCACGGCTTTCTTCTTGCCCGGTGCGGCCTTGGCCTGATCGAAGGCGCGTTTGCCGCTGTTGAACGCCTGGTGCGCCAACGCCTGGTATTCACCGGACTGCTGGAACCAGTTCAGCGCCAGCACCGACTGGTCCGCCAGCCGCTGTTGGGCCTGCAGATCGGTTTTCGGCGGCTGCGCGCAGCCGGTCAGCGTCAATAGCGCAATGCCGATCGCCGCGCCAAGGGTCATTTTCTGCATGTTTTCTCCTGCTCTGCATTTAAGGGATAACTTTCGGGTGGTTATTGTGCGGTATTCAACGTCATCGCCATCTCAAACTGGCGTAGCGCGTCTTGCCGCCAGCCGAGCCGGTCAAAGAAGGGCGCTGCTACCTCGGGAACGTAAACGTTGGCTGCCAGCGGCAGCGGCGAAAACTGCGCCTGCAACGCGGCCAGCAGCGCTCGGGCATGCCCTTTGCCACGGTGCTGCGGCGGCACGTAGATCATGCGCAGGAAACACTTCTCGGCCCCGGCCTGCACCACCGCATAGGCCTGGCGGTCAAGGGTGAAGGCGTGCGGTTTGCCGTGCAGCTTGTAGAGCGATTCCGGTGCGATCAGCCAGGGCTGGTCGGTGGCGCCTTCGGCGGTCAGGCGGTGCGAGACGGTCAACGGGTCAATCTCTTGCAGCGCCGCCACGTCGGCGGTTGCCGGTTCATCGGCCTGGTGGCCGGTCAGGGTGCGGACGATGCGCAGCCCGGCCTGATGATAGAGCGCCAGTGCGGCCTCGTTGCCTTCGATCACCTCCAGCGACAGCCGACGATCGCCACGCTTATGCGCGTCGGCGACGATACGCTGCATCAGCGCTTTCCCCAGCCCTTTGCCGCGCATTTCCGGGCGAATGGACAGCGCCGCTATCCGGCTGTGCAGGCCACGGCGGCTTATCAGCGCCAGCGCCACCGGCTGTTGTTGATGGGTGACGATCAGGCTGTCGTTCAGGCTGAGGTCTTCGGCGCCGAAACGGCTGGCGAAGGTGGCGCCGTCAATGACAAAACGCACAATGTAGTTTTCAAAACAGTGGCAGAGGATCTGCGCCAATTGGTCGCTGCTGTAGCGCAGGGCGCTGTGATACTCAAACGGCCCATCGTTGTGCATGGCTTATTCCTGTGGGAAAGGGAGGCGATATCCGTCATCTTTCAGGCTGCAAGCTTGTGGTCTGCAACGTGAAAGCCATAGGGTATTACATCTAGACCTTATTGTTTTACAAGGCAAGTTTCTGCGTGCGGTGACGGGATGCAGAGCGGGAATCGGGCAGGGGACCAGGGCAGAAAGCGTAAATGAAAAAAGCCGGGCGCAGCCGCCCGGCGAAATAAATCTTTTCAAGTAGCCGAAGCTAAAGATTGCAGTGGTGGTTATTCGTCACATCAGAACTGATAAGTCAGGGCAACGGCGACAACATCGTCGGTTTTCAGGCCCAGCTTATTGTTGTCGTCGAGTTGGTTGATTTTATAATCGATATAGGTCGACATGTTCTTGTTGAAGTAGTAGTAAGCGCCAACGTCAATATATTTCACCAGGTCGGCATCGCCGACGCCTTCAATATTTTTCCCTTTCGACTGAACATAACCCAGTGATGGGCGCAGGCCGAAGTCGAACAGATATTGCGCAACCAATTCTACGCCTTCCGCCTTGTTGGCAAAGCCGCTGACGGAGGTAGCGTTGTTATTGATGGTCGCGGTGCCGGAAATAGGCACGATGTTATGGCTCTGCGAATAAGTCGCGGCCAGGTAAACACTGTTGTTGTCGTATTTCAGACCGCCGGCCCAGATATCGGCTTTATCGCCTTTACCGAAGGTGCCTGCTTTTTGGCCTGCAGTACGGTTGGAAGAGGCATAGGCGCCGCCCAGGCTCAGACCGTCGATGATTTCGTAGCTGGAAGACAGGCCCCAACCGTCGCCGTTCGCCTTGCTGCCGGCACGGCCATCGTTTTCGTTTTTGCCCTGGTACTGTACCGCGAACTTCAGGCCGTCGACCAGGCCGAAGAAGTCGTTGTTACGGTAGGTTGCCACGCCGTTGGCGCGGCCGTTCATGAAGTTGTCGGTTTTGACGTAAGCGTCATCGCCGAACTCAGGCAGCATATCGGTCCAGGCGCCCACGTCATAAATAATGCCGTAGTTGCGGCCGTAGTCGAATGAGCCGAGATTTTTGTATTTCAGACCGGCGAAGCCCAGACGGGTCTTGGTGTCTTTCGCGCTGTCGGCTTCGGAATGGTTAGCTGAAATCTGATATTCCCACTGGCCGTAGCCGGTCAGCATATCGTTAATTTGAGTCGCGCCTTTAAAACCGATACGCACGTAGGTTTTATCGCCATCATTACCGGTATCGTCAGAGAAATAATGCAGTGCTTTTACACGACCGTAAAAATCGAGCTTGTTACCGTCTTTATTGTAGATTTCTGCTGCCTGTGCTGTCTGCGCAATTAAAAGTGCCGGAATAATAACGGCCAGAAGATTACGTTTCATGATTTACCCTGCTTTATTCGATTGAAAGACGCTTATCATCAGTTGTACTGCTGTTTCACTGTGCCGCCTGTTTGTTTGCGGCGAGGAATTTTTACCTCAGTTATGTGATCTATTTATGACAAAATATTCATTTCCATATCGAACGATTAAAAAAGTTGTGAAAAGTGTGAATTTCTTCCCCGGACGAGTGTCGTGACGGATCGGCAGCTGGCGATACGGTTCCTGATTTCAGCCGGAGTCATGTGTGAGACTTATAGATTGCTGGATACCCGCGTAACCTATCCGCAAGGTTTGCCGGCTGACTCTGGGGGAATAACCATCCTGTTTTTGTGAATCATGGGTGTAAAAAATCCCGATTTTCACCTGCCATGATGGCGAGTAGCTTAAGGCTATCCGTTAACAGCAGGAGAAAACGATGCAACCTTCCCAACAGGCCGGCCAACAGGCATTCGGCGATATTGCCCCCAAGCTGGCGCAGCTCAGCGACAGCGTATTATTCGACGACGTGTGGCAGCGGCCGGAGCTTGGCCCGCGCGAACGCAGCCTGATTACCGTCGCCGCGCTGGTGGCGCTGAACCGCGTAGAGCAACTGCCGTTTCATTTGCAACTGGCGCAACGCAACGGCGTAAGCCGCGAGCAGCTTGCCGAATTGATCACCCATCTGGCGTTCTATGCCGGCTGGCCGGCGGCGGCTAGCGCCGTGGCACGCCTGCGTGAATTGGAACAGGAGTAACGTTATGCCCTTCAGCCGTATTGCCTTGCATCAGGGAAAATCAGCGGAGTATCTGCAAACCCTGTCCGACAGCCTGCATCAGGCGCTGGTCGAAACCTTCAACGTGCCGCCGGCCGACAAGTTTCAGGCCATCGATCAATACCGCCCCGGCGAGTTGATATACGACCGCGACTACCTGGGCGGGCCGCGTTCGGCGGATTATGTGCTGTTTTACATCACCATCGGCCGCCCGCGCGACACCGCCACCAAACAGCGTTTTTATCAACGGCTGGCGTCACTGCTGGGAGAAAACCTGCAACTGCGTCCGGAAGATGTGATGATCGTCATCACCACCACTCAACGGGATGAGTGGTCGTTCAGTGCGGGCCGTGCCTCAATGATTGAAAACCAGCCCTAACTCGGGCTGACTCGGCCGGCGGTCTGTGGGACAATAGCGCCATCATTTCGTTTAGATATAGAGTTGAATGGCGCTCTCCCCCGCAGTAAAAGATCAGATTGGCCAGTGGTACAAAGCCCTGCAGCAACAAATACCGGATTTTATTTCCCGTGCGCCGCAACGGCAGATGATTGCCGAAGTCGCCAGGACGCTGGCCGGCGATTACCCGCGCCACCTGGCGATTGAGGCGCCGACCGGCGTCGGCAAAACGCTGTCGTATTTGATCCCGGGGATCGCCGTCGGCCGTGCGGAGAGCAAGCCGCTGGTGGTCAGCACCGCCAACGTGGCGCTGCAGGATCAGATCTACAGCAAAGACTTGCCGTTGCTGAAAAAGATCATCCCCGATCTGAAATTCACCGGTGCCTTTGGCCGTGGGCGCTATGTGTGCCCGCGCAATCTGGCGGCGCTGAGCACCGACGTCAGCGAGCAGGGTGACCTTACGCTGTTTCTCGATGACGAACTGGCGCCGTCCAGCGGCGAAGAGCAGGCGCTGTGCCAAAAGTTGACCAAGGCGCTCAGCCGCCATGAGTGGGACGGGCTGCGCGACCATTATCAGCTGTCGATCGACGATCCGCTGTGGGGCAAACTGAGCACCGACAAAGCCAACTGTCTGGGGCGCAACTGCCATTACATCCGCGAATGCCCGTTTTATATCGCCCGCAAAGAGATTGAAACCGCCGACGTGGTGGTGGCCAACCATGCGTTGGTGATGGCGGCGCTGGAAACCGAATCGGTGCTGCCGAACCCGAAAGAGCTGCTGCTGGTGCTGGACGAAGGCCATCATTTGCCGGAGGTGGCGCGCGACGCGCTGGAGATTGACGGCGAAATCACCGCGCTGTCGACCAATCTTCAGCTGGATATGATCGTGCGCCACGTCGAACAGTGCATGACGCAATACCGGCCGAAAAACCCGCCGGGGCTGGCAAACGACGAACGGCTGAAAAACCACTGCGAAGAGTTGCGTGAACTGATCCAGATCTTTGAACATCAGGTCAGCGCCTATCTGCCCACCGACAACGCTCCCGCCGAACACCGGTTTGAAATGGGCGAGCTGCCGGCGGAGATGGTGGAAACCAGCGCAAGGTTGTTTAAGCTGACCGACGCCTTGCGCGGGGTGGCGGAGTTCATCTTGAACGATCTCACCGAACAGACCGGCAAGCACGACGTCGTGCGCCTGCACCGTTCGATCATTCAGATGAGCCGCACGCTAGGCTACCTGGAGGCGATGAGCAAACTGTGGCGGCTGGCGGCGCTGGACAAATCCTCCAACGCGCCGATCTCCAAATGGGTCACGCGCGAGCTGCGCGATAACGTGACGCACCTGTATCTGCACTGCGTTGGCATTCGCGTCAGCGATCAGCTGGAAAAGTTGCTGTGGCGCAAAGTGCCGCACGTGGTGATCACCTCGGCGACGCTGCGTTCGCTCAACAGCTTTGCGCGTCTGCAGGAAATGAGCGGGCTGAGCGAAAAAGCCGGTGACCGCTTCGAAACCCTGTCTTCGCCGTTCAATCACGTTGAACAGGGCAAAATTGTCATTCCGAACATGCGCTTTGAACCGGCGATAGCCAACGAAGCCGAGCATCTGGAAGAAATGGCGCGTTTCTTCCGCGCCGAGCAGGCCGGCGGCAAACACAAGGGCATGCTGATCCTGTTCAGCAGCCACCGGGCGATGCAAACCTTCCTCAGCTACGTTACCGATCTGCGCCTGATGCTGCTGGTGCAGGGGGATCAGCCGCGCTACCGGATGGTGGAGGAACACCGCAAACGGGTTGAAAAGGGCACGGCCAGCGTGTTGATTGGCTTGCAGTCGTTTGCCGAAGGGCTGGATCTGAAAGGCGAACTGCTGACCCAGGTGCATATCCACAAAATCTCGTTCCCGCCGATCGACAGCCCGGTGATCCTCACCGAGGGCGAATGGCTAAAATCGCTCAAACGTTATCCGTTTGAAGTGCAGAGCCTGCCCAGCGCCTCGTTCAACCTGATCCAACAGGTCGGCCGGTTGATTCGCAGCAATGAGTGCCACGGCGAGATCGTGATTTACGATCGCCGTCTGTTGACCAAAAGCTACGGCTCGCGGCTGCTGGCGGCGTTGCCGGTGTTTCCGATTGAGCAGCGCGAGGTGCCGGAAGCGGACAAGGCCCACAAGGCCGCGCTCAAGTCTGCCGCTGAAGCGGAGAAAAAAGACAAAAAGCGCAAGAACCCGTTTATCCGCCGACGCACGCGTTAATCACAGCAGCGGCGGCAGGCGGCGCTTCACCGGCGTGGTTTTGACGATCGAGGTGTTGCTCTGCGCCCGCTCGGCCAGCTTGTCGAGGATATGGTCGAGCTGCTCCATCGAATGCGCCACCAGGCGCACGATAAAGCAGTCTTCGCCGGTCACCTTGTCGCACTCGATCACTTCGGGGATCTCCTGAATCATCTGCTCGACCTTCTTCAGCATGCCCGGCAGCGGCTTGATGCGCACCAGCGACTGAAACGCGTAACCCAACGCCTGCAGATTGACGTTCAGGGTGTAGCCCTGGATCACGCCGCTTTCCTCCAGCCGCCGCAGCCGCTCCGAGGTGCTGGGCGACGACAGCCCGGCCCTGGCGCTCAGGGTTTTTAGCGACGCTCGCGCGTCCTCCGCCAGAATGGTCAGGATCTGGCGATCGATATCATCCATAAGTTCTCCGTTAGGTATTTTGTTTATTACGCCTGCGATAAAAAGGCAGTTAAGCATATTGACCTTTTTTATGCGATGGAAACCTGTGTGGAAAAACCTCAAGCTAACTGCATCGGTTTAACCTTGAGGAAATAATCATGAACGCAGAGATAAAGCGCGGTTCGCTGGAGATGATCGCCGCGATGCTGATTTCCGGCACCATTGGCTGGTTTGTACTGATGTCCGGCCAGCCGGTGATTAATGTGGTGTTCTGGCGCTGCGCGGTGGGCGCGCTGGTGCTGTTGGCGATCTGCGCGGCGTTGGGCCAGCTGCGGCGCGATTGCCTGACGCGCGCCACTGTGTTGCTGGCGATTGCCGGCGGCGTGGCGCTGGTGATCAACTGGCTGCTGCTGTTCGCCGCCTACTCTTATGCGTCTATATCCATTGCCACCGCGGTGTACAACACCCAACCCTTTATGCTGGTGACGCTGGGGGCGCTGTTCCTCGGCGAAAAACTGACCGCCCGCAAGCTGCTGTGGCTGGCGCTGGCGTTTGTCGGCATGATGCTGGTGGTGCTGGCTCAGCCCAAACAGGCGGGCGATCAGAGCCACTACCTGATGGGCATTCTGTTGTCGCTCGGTGCGGCGTTTTTCTATGCGCTGATGGCCCTGGCGGCCAAACGGCTGAAAGGCACGCCGCCACATCTGATCGCACTGATTCAGGTGACGGTCGGCGTGGTGATGCTGTTGCCGCTGGTGGATTTCCACGCGCCGGCGACTGTCGGGCAATGGGGTATGCTGGCCACGCTGGGCGTGCTGCATACCGGGTTGATGTACGTGCTGCTGTATGGCGCGATCCAAAAACTGCCAACCAACCTGATCGGATCGCTGTCGTTTATTTATCCGATTGCCGCCGTGCTGGTGGACCGGTTGGCGTTCGGCCATCGGCTGGTCGCGCCGCAGCTGGCCGGCGCCGCCATTATCCTGTTGGCGGCGGCGGGCATGAATCTGCTGGGAGAGCGCAAGGTGAAATTAGCGGCTACGCCAGGCGGCAAGCAGGCATCCGAACGGTGACAATGTCAGTAACGACAGCATCACCGGCCAGTGCCGAATGCGATCGGGGCTTCCTGCCCAACGCTCCGCGGCAATGATTTGGCGCTGGTAAAAGCCGATGGCGTGGCTATGATAAAGCTTCGCTCCCGCCACGTTCCGCTCAGGTGATTTATGGTTGATGCTTCCACGCTTTTATTGTTTTCCGGCGCCTGTCTGGCGCTAGCGCTAACGCCAGGCCCGGATATGCTGCTAATCGCTTCGCGCAGCGTCAGCCAGGGGCGCCGCGCCGGTTTCGCGTCACTGGCGGGGATCCAGCTCGGCACTTACTGCCACGCGTTGGCGGCGGCGTTGGGCCTGTCGCAGCTGTTCGTCGCGGTGCCGCTGGCTTATGATGCGGTGAGAATATTGGGTGCGGCATACTTGCTGTATCTGGCGTGGAAAACGCTGCGATCAGGCAGCAGTTTACAGGCATCGGCCGGATTGGCGGCTGTGCCGGCAGCGCGAATTTTCCGCCAGGGGCTGTTCACCAACATACTCAATCCGAAAATGGCGCTGTTCGTTCTGGCGCTGTTCCCGCAGTTTCTCGATCCGCATGCCGGTTCGGTGGTGGTGCAGATGCTGCTGCTGGCGACGGTACTGAATCTGGTGGGGCTGCTGATTAACGGCGGGGTGATCCTGGCGGTCAGCAGCATGAAAAGCCGTTTTGTCGGCCGCCGCTTCAGCGCGCGTTGGCCGAACTATCTGCTCAGCGGCGTGTTCGCTGGGTTGGCCTGCAAGCTGCTTTTTGACAGCCGCAAATAGCCTCACGCCTGCAACAACGCCTCAAACGCCGCGCTGGCCGGGCATTGCGCCAGCGCGCTGTACATCACCAGCCGCAAATGATTTTCCTCATCGACGATAAACGACGCGTGCTCAAAGGTCACCTGTCCGGCCCCCGGCACGTTGAAGGTGCGTTGCCCCTGGCAACGGCCGTGAATGTCATGCTGTTGCCATAGCTGCCGGAACTGCGGCGATACCTGCTCCAGCGCCTGTATCCGTTGCTGCATGGTGGCGTCATCTGGTGCGCGGGCATAGTCGCGGCGAAAGCTGGCGAGGATTTGCGGCGCCTGTGCCTGCCACTCCACCAGCCGTTGGTTGAGTTGCGGATCGGCGAACAGCATCCACAGCATGTTGCGCTGTTCCGCCGGGCGCTCGGCGATGGCGAACAGCCTTTCCGCTGCCGGATTCCAGGCGATGATGTCCCAACTCAGGTTCATCACGTAAGCCGGGCGCAACTGCAGGTCGTCCAGCAGGCGGCGTACCAGCGGTGAAACCTGGCACCACTGATGGCCGACCGGCACCGGCGGGCGCTGATGCGCCAGCAAAAACAGATGGTAACGCCCGGTCGCATCCAGTTTTAACACCCGCGCCAGATTCTCCAGAAAATCCGCCGAGACGTTGATTTCCCGCCCTTGTTCCAGCCAGGTGTACCAAGTGAGACCCACGCCCGCCAGCGCCGCAACCTCTTCGCGCCGCAGCCCCGGCGTGCGGCGTCGGTTACCGCTCGGCAAGCCGACAGCCTGCGGCGACAGTTTCTCGCGCTTCTGACGCAGAAAGTCCGCCAGATCCTGACGGGTTCGGTTGAGGGTGCGTGGCGGCATACGGCAGTCCTGTTGTTCTCAGTAATAGTATAAATGGCTATATAGTAACAGTTTAAGACATGTTCCATACTGCCGCCATCGTAATCTCGGGAGGTGTTATGGAGCAGACATTATCTTGCGGCGATCGGGGCTTGCCTGGGTTGCCGGTGTTGCTGTTGGGCGGATTCGTGACGGTGTTTGACCTGTTTGTCGTGAACGTGGCGGTGCCGGTTGTCCAGCAGCAGTTCGCAGCCGATTTTGCCGGCGTGGGGCTGATTATCGCCGGTTATGAGCTGGCTTTCGGTGTGTTGTTGATAGCCGGCGGGCGTTTGGGCGATCGCTTTGGCCGTCGCCGGCTGTTCAGCCTTGGCATGTTGGGTTTCTCCCTGACTTCGGCGCTGTGCGGCATGGCGACGTCGCTCGGCGTGCTGATCGCGGCGCGTTTTCTGCAAGGGGCGGCGGCGGCGCTGTTGTTCCCGCAGATCTATGCGCTGTTGCGCGTATTGTACGGCCCGCAACAGCGGCGGCGCGCCTTTGCCTGGCTGGGCATGACGCTGGGGCTGGCGGCGATTTTCGGCCAGATCCTCGGCGGGTTCATTATTGAGGCCGATATTCTCGGCAGCGGCTGGCGCATGATTTTCCTGATCAACCTGCCGATTGGCGCGCTGGCCTTGCTGGCGGCGCGGCGTATCCCCGAATCGCGCCTCGAGCAGGCGCAGCGGCTGGATGGCGTTGGTCTGTTGCTGGCCGCTGCGGGGTTGTTGCTGCTGTTGGTGCCGTTGCTGGAAGGGCCGTCGCGCGGCTGGCCCTGGTGGGTGTGGCCGGCGCTGGCATTGGCGGCGCTGGTACTCTGGGTGTTTGTGCGTTGGGAGCGGCGGTTGGCGCTGCACAGCGGAGACGCGGTGCTCGATCCTGCGCTGTTCCGGCAGGGAAGCTTTGGCCCCGGGGTCGCGGTGGTGCTGGCGATTTACTCTACCGCCTCCTCGTTCTTCCTGTGTTTTGCGCTGCTGTTGCAGGCGGGGATTGGCCTGACGCCGTTTCAGGCGGGCAGCCTGTTCGCGCCCGCCAGCCTGGCCTTTATGCTGGCTTCGTTTCTTGCGCCAACGCTGGCGCAGCGCTGGGGTAACGGCGTCTTGGCCGGCGGCGTAGCGGTCTACGCTGCCGGGATGACGTTGCTGGTGGCGCAGGTGCTGTGGGGAACGGCGCTGGCGAATCCGCTCCGACTGTTGCCGGGGTTGGTGATCCTGGGCTTTGGTCAGGCATTGAGTATGACGCCGTTGCTTAACCTGGTGCTCGGGCTGGCAAAGGAGCATCAGGCCGGCATGGCCGCCGGGGTGATTTCCACCGTACAGCAGGTGGGCGGCGCGCTGGGCATTGCCGCCAGCGGCGCGTTTTTTGTCCCGCTGTTGGCCGCGGGCGGCGGAGCGGATCGCTATGGGCAGGCATTTGCCGGCGCCATGATCTACAACCTGTCGGCGATGGCGGTGGCCTTTGTGTTGCTGAGGTGGATCATCCAACAACAGCGTAAACTGGCTCTTTAGCAAACCGCCGGCGGGTGTTATTGCTGATGGCTTCTACCCGATGTCAAAGGAGCCAAACGTATGTATCAACCCGTTTCATTCCGTGAAGATGAGCTGGAAACGCAAATTGCGCTGGTGCGCGCCAACCCGCTGGGCATGTTGATCAGCCAGGGTGAGCAAGGGCTGGTGGCGGATCCGCTGCCGTTTTTGATTGATGCCGACGCGCAGGGAAACATCTTTTTGCGGGCGCACCTGTCGCGCGCCAATCGTCACTGGCAAGGGTTACAGAAGGTGCAGGAGTGTCTGGTGGTATTTCAGGGGACAGACGGTTATATCTCGCCGGGCTGGTACGAAACCAAACGCCAGACCGGCAAGGCGGTGCCGACCTGGAATTACAGCCTGGTGCAGCTATACGGCGTACCGACGGTAACCGAAGATGCCGGCTGGTTGCGCCGGCAACTGGAAGGGTTAACGGCATTGCAGGAAGGCCGGCAGCCTGAACCCTGGCGGCTTGACGATGCCCCGGCGAACTATATCGCCGCGCAGATCAAGGGCATTGTCGGTATCGAAATCGCGGTGACCCGGCGGGAGGGCAAATGGAAGATGAGCCAGAACCGCAGCCCTGATGATGTCGACGGCGTGATCGCCGGGCTGCGCGCCGGTAACGCCGACCAGCAGCGGTTGGCGGATGAGGTTGAGCGGCTGCGTGGATAGGGTATGCTAATCCCAGACTGAATCAGGGGGCGTACAGGCGATGGATTACACCAAAATTATCAAAGAAATAGGTCGTGGCAAGAACCACGCGCGCGATCTGGACCGGGAAACCGCTTTTCAGCTTTATCAAAAGATGCTGGCCGATGAGGTGGGTGAGCTGGAGTTGGGCGGCATTTTGATCGCCATGCGCATTAAAGGGGAAGCCGAAGAGGAAATGCTGGGCTTTTACCAGGCGATGCAACAGCAGGTGATGCGCCTGCAGGCGCCGCAGGGGCGACCGATGCCGGTGGTGCTGCCCAGTTATAATGGCGCGCGTAAACAGGCTAACCTGACGCCACTGTTGGCGTTGTTGCTGACGCGCGTCGGGCTGCCGGTGGTGGTGCACGGCGTGCTGGATGACAGCACCCGCGTCACCAGCGCGGAAACCTTCCGTGCGCTGGGCCTGCCTTGGTCGCAAGACGCCGCTCATGCCCAGCAACGTCTGGACAACGGCGAAACGGTGTTTATCCCGGTCAGCGCCTTGTCCGCCCCGCTGGACAGGCAGCTTGGCCTGCGCTGGCGCATGGGGGTGCGTAACAGCGCCCATACGCTGGCCAAACTGGCGACGCCCTTTGCCGAGCAGGATGTGCTGCGCCTCGCCAGCGTGTCGCATCCGGAATATGTCGGCCGCGTGGCATCGTTCTTTCGCCAGATTGGCGCCCGTGGGCTGCTGATGCACGGCACCGAAGGGGAAGCCTACGCCAACCCGCAGCGCTGCCCGCAGATCCATTACATCGTCAACGGTGAGCAGCGGGTGCTGCTGGAGCGGCCGGCGCAGGACGAGACGCCGGAGTTGCCGGCGGCGAAGGATGCCGAAACCACCGCGCGCTGGACCGAAAGTTGCCTGGCGGGAGAAGTAGCCATTCCGCTGGCGATCCAACGCCAGATTGCCTGCTGTCTGCTGGCCGCCGGTGAAGTCGACAGCCTGGAGCAAGGATTGGCGCGTTTACGCAGCGCGTAAATCCCTTGGCTATACTGGAACATCACGCATATTGGCCGAAAGGATGGTTATGCAACAGGCTCTCGATTACTTCAATCAATTGAATCAGGACTACCTCGACGTTCACCGCACCAAAGAAGATCTGTTCTGGCAGAATTATATGGGCACGGGCGGTGAGGAGATTTCGGCTCGCTTCTCGGCGGCGGAAAGCGCCTACAAGCGTTTTATCGGCGAACCGCGTCGGTTGGCTGAAATTCGCCGGCTGCTGGCCGGGCTGGAGATCCTGCCGCAGGATGCGCAGCGAGACGCGCTGCAACATGGGCTGAACGGTTGGCTGCGTTTCTTCGACTGCAACGCGATTGAAGATGCGCAGGCGCAGACGTTGCTGGATCAGATCATCAGCGCCGAGGCGGACCTTTATACCCGGCGCAAGGCCAATCCGGTCAGCCACCTGAATGCCGCCGGGCAGCGGGTGAATGCTTCGCTCGGCGAGCTGTTGACCAATCAGGCTACCAATGAAAACGAAGACTACCGCCGCAGCTCGCAAGACGCGCTGCGCGAGCTGGAACAGTGGCTGCTGCACAACGGCCTGCCGGAACTGATAAGCCTGCGCAACCGCTTTGCGCGCCAGATGGGTTTTCGCAACTATTTCGACTACAAGGTGAACAAAACCGAGCGCATGACGCCGGAACAGCTGTTCGCCATCCTCGATCGTTTCGAGCTGCAGACCCGGGAGGCCAATTCACGCAGCTTGCAACAGCTGGCGGCGGAGAAGGGCGCGCAGGCGCTGGAACCCTGGAACCTGCGTTTTGCGAGCGCCGGTGACGTGACTCGCCAGTTGGATCCCTATTTCCCGTTTGCTCAGTCGCTGGAACGTTGGATCAACAGTTTCAAACGGCTGCACATCGGTTTTCGCGGCGCGCAGATGGATCTCGATCTGCTGGTGCGTGCAGGCAAGTATGAAAACGGCTTTATGCACGGGCCGGTGCCGCCGTTTATCCAGCAGGGCAAATGGCTGCCTGCGCGAATTAACTTTACCAGCCTGGCGCAGCCGGATCAGGTAGGCAGCGGCGCTCATGGCCTGAACACCCTGTTCCACGAGGGCGGGCACGCCGCGCACTTTGCCAATATTTGCCAGAACGCGCCCTGTTTCTCGCAGGAGTTTCCGCCGACGTCAATGGCCTATGCCGAAACCCAGTCGATGTTCTGCGACAGCCTGCTGGACGATGCCGATTGGCTGAAACGCTATGCGAAGAACGCCGCCGGCGAGCCGGTGCCGGATGCGCTGATTGAGGCCAGTATCGCCGCACGCCAACCGATGCGCGCGTTCAACGAACGTCATATCTTGCTGGTGCCTTACTTTGAATGGGCGCTGTACCAGTGGGAGGATGAGCAACGCACGCCGGAGGCGATTACCGCGCTGGCGCGCGAGGTAGAAAGCAAAATACTGGGGATTAGCGGCAGCCCGCGGCCGACGCTGGCGATCCCGCATCTGTTGTCGCTGGAGTCGGCCTGCTCTTATCAGGGCTATCTGCTGGCGTTGATGGCGGTTGAGCAGACGCGCCAATTCTTCCTGCGGCGCGACGGTTATCTGACCGACAATCCGGCGATTGGCCCGGATCTGGCGCGCCACTATTGGCTACCGGGCAACGGCGTCAGCCACGACGATACGCTGCGCAGCCTGACCGGCGAAGGTTTTAACCCGGACTACCTGGCGCAGGCCTGTAACCAGACGATAGCGCAGGCATGGCAGGAGGCGCGGCAGACCATTGCCGATGCTGCCGCCCGGCCACAGCCGGCGGCAGATTTCGACCTGGCGGCGCATATCCGGGTGGTGGATGGCGATAAGGTGCTGGCGGATAATGCCGGGGGGGACGAGCGGATGTGCCGTGATTTCGCTGCGGCGATTAACGCCCGTCTGGCCTGACAAGCCATTGAAAAAAGCCCGCCGATAGCGCGTATCGGCGGGCTTTTTTTATCTGAAACAAATGATTAGTTGTAAATGACCGCAGTGGCATGCATCAGGTTATTGCCGCTGGCAGAGGTAATGGTAAAGGCTTTGGCGCCGGCCGCATCGGCTTTGGCTGCCAACTGAGCTTTCAGGCTGCTCAGGTCGGTAGCGCCGCTGGCGGTGATCACGCCGGCTTTTTCGAACTGGGCGGCATCTTGTACGCTGACGTGTTCAGCGGCAAAAGAAGTGAAAGATACGGTAGCTAGAGCGATAGCAGCAGCAAAAGTTTTGATGTTTTTCATGAGGGTCATTCCTGTCAATTTTGTAAGGGGGAAAGGGGTTTTCCTTTCGATGGAGTGATTATTACGCAGTGACAGGCAGGATGAAATCGGAGGGTGTTGATGATCTTTTTCAGAATTTTTGATCATTAATTCCCCCGCTCTCCCGAGGGATTGCGAGGGCTTGTTCAGCGCTTCAGGGCATCCGGGCGCAGCAGATCGAAACGGTGCTGTTCCGAAATGCCATAGTAGGCACTCGGCCCGCCGGCGCGCAGGATAGGTTCGGCTGCGGCGGTTTGATAAACGCCATGCTCGTCCAGCAACGCGGGGTCGATATGCACCGCGACCACTTCACCCAGCACCAGCCAGGTGTCCACCTTCTCGCCGGTGGCGCTTTGCAACTGAATGCACTGCGTCAGGCGGCATTCGAAGTTAACCGGGCTTTCCGCAACGCGCTCGGCCTTCACTCGCCGGCCGGGCAGCGGCGTCACGCCGGCAAAGGCAAATTCATCTTCGCCGCGCGCCAGGCTGGCGGAACTGTTGTTCATGGCCTCGGCGAGCGGGCGTGTCGCCAGGTTCCAGACAAACTCTCCGGTTTCCACGATATTCGCCACGCTGTCTTTCCAGCCGGTGCTGGCGAAGCCGATGATGGGCGGGCGGTAGTTGAAACAGTTAAAGAAGCTGTAAGGCGCCAAATTGCGCTGGCCGTTGGCGCCGACCGAGGAGATCCAACCGATAGGGCGGGGGCCGACGATGGCGTTCAGCGGATCGTGCGGCAGACCGTGGCCTGCGGCGGGTTCATAGTAATAACGAGACTCACTGCTCATAAACGACCTGGTGTGGATAAACCGAGCTTTTATTTTGACGGGTTTCTCGTCGGCTGCAAGTTTGACGTCGCTTTATGGTATCTTACGCGCCAGAAATGCCTTTAAAGAGAGCCCGTCACGGTGGAAAAAAAGAAAACCTTCCCGCAGCAGAAAAGCGGTCTGCACCCGCGTAACCGTCATCGCTCACGCTATGATTTTCCGGCGCTGATCGCCAGTTGCCCGGCTCTGGAGCCGTTCGTCAAGCCGAACGCCTGGGGCGATATCTCGGTAGACTTTGCCGATCCTGCGGCGGTTAAAATGCTCAACCGTGCGTTGCTGCAACATTTTTATGGTATCGAACACTGGGATATTCCCGCCGACTACCTTTGCCCGCCGATCCCTGGGCGAGCCGATTACCTGCACCATCTTGCGGACCTGCTGGCCACCAGCAACGGTGGCGAGATCCCGCGCGGTAAAGGCGTGGCTATTCTCGACGTGGGCATCGGCGCCAACTGCATTTATCCGATCGTCGGCCTGCGCGAGTACGGTTGGCGCTTCACCGGTTCGGAGATCGACCCGGTATCGCTCAATTCGGCCAAGATGATCGTAGAGATGAACCCGACACTGAGAAACAGCGTGCGCCTGCGTTTGCAAAAACAGCCGGAGTTTATCCTTAACGGCATTATCGGCGCGGCGGAGAAGTTTGACGCCACGCTGTGTAACCCGCCGTTCCACGGTTCAGAACAGGAAGCGCGCGCCAGCACCCGCCTTAAACTGCACAAACTGGGCAAAGGCGAAGTGGCCGATAAGCCGATACAGAACTTCGGCGGCAAGAATAACGAACTCTGGTGTGAAGGCGGCGAAGAAGCCTTCGTACGCAAGATGGTTGAGGAGAGCGTCGGCAAGGCACGGAACTGCCTGTGGTTTACCTCGCTTATCTCCAAAAATGCCACTCTGCCAAGCATTTACCATGCGCTGAAGCTGGCGGGCGCGGTGGAAGTGCGCACCATCGAGATGGCGCAGGGGCAAAAAATCAGTCGTTTCGTTGCCTGGACCTTCCATGACGCCGAGCAGCAGGCTGCCTGGGCGGCGGAACGCTGGCGTTGATTCCTCAGGCGCTGGTCAGCTAACCAGCGCCAATAAAACTTCGCATTTTCCTTTCAACTCTACTGCCGCCGCTTGTGTGTCCCGCAGGGGATCAATTACGCCAAGCGGCGATGTATTGATCGCTTGCTAAGAAAAAATCGTTGGAAACGGCGGGCGCAGAATGCGCCCGCCGCTGAGCAGGATAAATCAGGAAACGTGCTGCAGGAATTCTTGCAGGCGCGGGCTTGGCGGCGAGTTGATCAGATCGTGCGGGTTGCCGTCTTCGGCTATACGGCCCTTGTCGATGAAGATCAGACGCGACGCCACTTTTTCGGCAAAGCCGACTTCGTGTGTCACGATCACCATGGTCATGCCTTCTTCGGCCAAATCTTGCATAACCTTCAGCACTTCGTGACGAAGTTCCGGGTCAAGCGCCGAAGTGGGTTCATCGAACAGCATCATTTTCGGTTTTACCGCCAGCGCACGGGCGATAGCCACGCGCTGCTGTTGGCCGCCGGACAGTTCGGAAGGGTAGTGATGCGCGCGTTCCGCCAGGCCCACTTTGGCCAACAGTTCCCGCGCCAGTTTTTCCGCTTCCGACTTTTTCAGACCGCGTACGCGGATCGGGCCAAAGGCGACGTTTTCCAGCGCCGTCAAGTGCGGGAACAGGTAAAACTGTTGGAATACCATGCCGGCTTCCTGACGGATCAGGCGATCGTCAACCTTGGGATCGTTGGCTTTCAGACCATCGACGAACAGATCGCCGCTGGTGATCTCTTCGAGTTTGTTGATGCAGCGCAGCAGCGTGGATTTGCCGGAGCCGGAAGGCCCGATAATCACTACGACTTCACCCTGGTTGATTTTCAGGTCGATATTGTGCAGCACCTGGGTTTGGCCAAAATGCTTGGAGACGTTTTTAAATTCAATCACAGGATTTTCATCCTTCTTTCCAGACGACGCAGAACGAAGCTCAGCACCAGGGTGATAATCAGATAGATAACCGCCACGGCGCTCCAGATTTCCAGCGCACGGAAGTTACCGGCAATAATTTCCTGGCCCTGACGGGTCAGTTCCGCTACGCCGATCACGATGAACAGCGACGTGTCTTTGATGCTGATGATCCACTGGTTACCCAGCGGCGGCAGCATGCGGCGCAGCGCCAGCGGCATAATGACGTAACGGATGGTTTCACGGCGCGACAGACCCAATGCCAGGCCCGCTTCACGGAATCCGTTGTGGATCGACAACACCGCGCCGCGGGTAATTTCCGCAATGTAGGCGCCGGAGTTGATCATGATGGTGACCACCGCCGCGCTGAACGGATCTATACGCAAATCGCTGAACGCCATTGGCAGGGCGAAGTAAATAAACATCACCTGCACCACGATTGGCGTACCGCGGATCACTTCGATGAACGCCAGGGCGATATGGTTGGCAATCCAACCGCCGTAGGTACGGGCAAAGCCGGCGACAAGGCCGATAATCAGGCCGCCAGTCAGACCGAGGATCGAAATCCACAGGGTCATTTTGGCGCCTTCTAACAGAATGGGGATGGCGGGCCAGATGGCGCTCCAGTCGAACTGCATGGTGTTTTCTCCCGATGATCCCAACGCTGGGAATCAGATACAACAAAGCGCAGGGGCTAAGGCACAACCCCTGTGCTCAAGTTAAACAATGGCTGGCTTCAGCCGTTATTTAGGCTCGGTACCGAACCATTTTTTGTAGATTTCGTTGTAGGTGCCGTTGTCGCGCAGCGTTTTCAACGCGCCGTTCACCTTCACGCGCAGCTCGTCACTGCCTTTCGGGAAGGCGATGCCGTATTGCTGAGCTTCCAGTGATTCGCCGACGGTTTTGAACTTGCCTGCGCCTGCGGTTTTAATGAAGTACAGGATGTTTGGTGTGTCGTGCAGTACCGCATCGGCGCGCTTGGTACCCAGTTCCATATAAGCGTTATCGATGTTCGGGAACTGACGCAGATCTTTGGTTTTGATGTTCTGCTTGGCGTAATCCACCGAGCCGGTGCCGCTCTTCACCGCCACCACTTTACCGTCCAGATCCTTCACGCTTTTCACGCTGTTGTCGTTGGCATTAACCATAACCAACAGGCCGCTTTTGTAATAACCGTCGGAGAACTCGATGGCTTTTTTACGTTCTTCGGTGATGGTGATGCCCGCCAGCGCCAAATCGATGTTTTTGGTTTGCAGCGCCGGGATAATACCGCTGAAATCCATAGGTTTCAGGGTGTAATCCAGTTTCAGTTCTTTAGCGATCGCGGCCCACAGGTCGATATCGAAGCCAACGTATTTGTCGCCTTGTTTGAATTCAAAAGGAACGAATGCGGTATCGGTTGCGACGACCAGTTTATCTGCTGCGTGAGAGCTTACGGCAAAAGCCAGCGAAAGTGCGGCCAGGGAGACTTTGAAAATTGACTTCATATGAGGAATTTCCTGTACAGGTTGCGGATTACCCATTTTTTATATTGCAGTTGGTGCCATGAAAAAATCGTGCCATGTTTGCAACTACTATAAAAACAAAGAGTTGTGATGCGATGTTGTGCCGCAAAGGCGTATTATTATTTTTATGCACCAAATTGAGGCCCCAAAATGGTGCTTTGGGTTTCGTGCTGGTGCATCGGCCTATCATTAACCAAATAATGGGGGTGAAACAACCGATAGTTAACAGTTTCGCTTCAATATTGATAACTAACTCTAACTTTTATGATTCACGATTGTTGCATATGGTGCAGGAGTGTTCGATAAGTACAGAAAATGGTTTCAGAAGCCGGCGCTCTTGATTGGCCGCTACCTTAGCGCAACTGGCTGTCTTTGCTTCCGCGCCGGTTATATAAGCCGCCGTCGGCCTGTTTTTTGTCCTGTTCGGCTTGGCAGGCCAGACAATAGCGGACGCCTTTTAACGCCTGGCGGCGCGCCAGAGGGATCTCTTCGCCGCATTCCTGACAATAACGTTCGCTTTCACCTTGACCCAGTGCATGTCGTGCACGTTGCACAGCGTCATCAACGGTGGAGTCGATTTGATCCTGTACGGCGCCATCCGCCGCCCATCCGTTTGCCATGGTGACCTCGCTTCGGTGTCTTCGCCGCATTCCTCTGCAGATAACGCCACCGGTCGCTCTCTGATTAAACCTACTATGGGCGTTTTTTTGAGCAATTCAAGCGGCACAAAAAGAAAAACAGGCCGGGAAAAAGCCCGCAGCCTGTTTAAACCCCGCGATGCGGGGTGGGGGATAGCCCTTACCCGGGGTTATTCAATATTGGATTCGATAAACCACAGGAATTTGTCCAGATCGCGTGATGCCGCAGTGAACATATCGGCAGTGTCTTCATCTTCCACTTCGGAGATGGCTTTGCGGATGTCGTTCGCCACTGCGCCATAGCGATCCGCCAAGGCTTTCAGATGTTCTTGCACGCTGTGGATGTTGGTTGGGTAGCTTTTCAGAGGGGTTTTATCGTTTACCACCTGCACGGTACCCAGCGCCACGCCGCCCAACTGCACTACGCGCTCGGCGAAGGTATCCTGATGATCGATGATCGCGGTGCGGAACCCGTCCAGCATTTCATGGACGGCAATAAAGTTGGCGCCGCGCATATTCCAGTGTGCCTGTTTGGTGATCAACGACAGGTCAATAAACTGCACGACCTGATGGTTCAGGGCCTTGATCGCGGCCAGTTTCGTTTTTTCGTCCATGTCATTACGGGTGTAAAGCAGATCAGAAGATTTCGTTTTCACCAGTTTAGCGGTACTCATATCAGATATCCTCTTTTTGGGTCGTTGTCCTATTTTGGTCACGGAGGTAATTATAGCAGCCATATTCGTTCTTGCAGCACAAAAAATGGCTATTGGATAAATAGGTCATAACGAATGGAAAATGGGAATTAAAAGTGAAAATACTATTTTCCTACCTTTTGTTTTTATAATTAATTGAATTATATGGTTTTTGTTTTGATTGGGAAGTGTGAGGAGAACAAGGGGGATAATTGATGTGTGAGGGCGATTAGCGTTAGGGTTTTTATTTTCAATAAGAGTGTGTTTTTAACGGTTAATTATTTTTCCAGCACGTTAATTGACTGTCAATTCAGGTTGATAGCTTGATAACATCTGGTTAAAATAATTTCTCCTCATTATTTATCGCTATAATCCTATGAAAATTAACGTAGTGGGAACCAGCGGCAGTGGCAAAAGCACGGTGGCGCGTCAGTTGGCAGAGAAATTTGCCGTTCCTTATATCGAACTGGATACGCTGTTTTGGCGGCGGGACTGGCAAGGCACGCCGGATGACGAGTTTTTGGCCCGTCTCGCACAGGTATTGGGCGATGCGGACAGCGGCTGGGTGCTGGACGGCAATTATACCCGAACCAAATCGCTCAAATGGCGTGAGGTCGATTGGGTCGTGTGGGTGGACTACGGGTTCTGCCGCACGTTGTTTCAGGCTGTGCGCCGTGCAGCCATGCGCGCCTGGACCCGCACTGAATTGTGGCCCGACACCGGGAATCGCGAGAGTTTTCGCCGCTCTTTTTTCAGCCGCGATTCGATAATTCTGTGGACTCTCAAAACCTACCGTAAAAACCGGACCGGTTACCTCGACGATATGAATGATGCCCGGTATGGACACATCCGTTTTATTCGGCTGCGTTCACCCAGGCAGACCCTGAGGTTTATTCGTTCTTTGCCCCAAGGGTAATCGGTTACGGCAGCAGGCTGTAATGCAATGCGCGTTCACCCCCGCTTTCTCGATAACCCCCGGCATTGCGCTTCTGACAAATGTGGGCGTCTCCGATTTTCAGGACAGTTTTTCGATTTGCGGTTTGGATTTGATGGTCAGAGTCGAGCCCATCGATGCCGTGATAATCGCCGCCAGAGCCAGCCATTGCGCGACTGTCAGGTGCTCATTAAGGAACAGCATGCCGGAAAGCGCCGCCATTGCCGGCTCCAGGCTCATCAGCGTGCCGAAGGTGCGCGCCGGGATTTTGGGCAGCGCGATGATCTCCAGCGAATAAGGCAGTGCGGTGGAGAGGATCGCGACCGCCAGCGCCGTGGGCAGAATATCGACATTCAGCAATACGCTACCGGCTTGCCAGGCCCCAATCGGGCAGAATACCAAAGCGGCTATCAGCGAACCGACCGCCACCGTGCCCGGCCCGTGATCGCCGCCGGCCTTCTGGCCAAAAATAATATAGACCGCCCAGCAGGCGCCTGCGCCAAGCGCACAAGCTGCGCCAAACGGGTCGATGCTGCCCATATCATGGCCAAGTGGCAACAGGAACCACAACCCGACCAACGCCAGCGCTACCCATAAAAAGTCGATCGCGCGGCGTGAGGAAAACATGGCGACCGCCAGCGGCCCGGTGAACTCCAGCGCCACGGCGATACCGAGCGGCAGGGTGCGCAGCGAAAGGTAAAACAGGTAATTCATGGCGCCCAACGCCAGGCCATAGACCAGCAGCGGCAGGCGGCTGCCGGCGGCGAAACGCATGCGCCATGGGCGGAAGATAATAAACAGAATCAAGGTGCCGATGCTGAGGCGCAGGGTAGTGATCCCTTCCGCGCCGACCAGCGGAAACAGGCTTTTGGCCAGCGAGGCGCCGCCCTGGATCGATACCATGGCGATGACCAGCAAACAGATGGGGAGCAGCGCGGAAGGCGCTTTAGCGGGTGTAGACGCAGACATCCTTATGAGCCTTTTGTTCGCCTTCCACAGCCTTGGGAAGACAGTCGAAATCCGGATGAGGGCAGTGTAAATGAAATGGGGCAAATGTGTCTGCGAAAAGCGTACAAAACGATAAAAGCTGCCACCTTCCTGCACCAAACAAGCAGATGTGGTCAAAAAATGCGCATTTATTTCGGAATTGTCTGGATATTAAATAGGTGATTGTTGTCACACAAACGAGTAGAATGCGGCTCGAAAATAGAGCGAAAAGAAGCAGATACACTGTTCTTGAAATCTTATGTTACACGATATAAAGCGTTAGACACTCATTTTAAGGCAGAGTTTCACGCTAATTTTTGCTATATTTTCAATGCATGAACAAATGGATTTACTTAAAAATATAACGCGTTTGAGGTGGTTATGAAAAAAATTGCATGTCTTTCCGCAGTAGCAGCCTGTGTATTAGCAGTAACCGCAGGTACCGCATTCGCTGGTCAGAGCACCGTATCCGCTGGCTATGCGCAGGGTGACTTCCAAGGCGTTGCCAACAAAGCCGACGGTTTCAACCTGAAGTACCGTTACGAGTTCGACAACAGCCCACTGGGCGTGATCGGTTCCTTTACCCATCTGGAAAAGAACGGTTCTCAAGACGGTTACTACGGTAAAGCGCAGTACAACTCTATCACTGCCGGTCCAGCTTACCGTTTCAACGACTGGGCAAGCATCTACGGTGTAGTTGGTGTTGGCTACGGCAAAAACATCGATAATGCACAAGATGGCACCGATCGTAACGGCAACAGCGACTACGGCTTCACTTACGGCGCTGGTCTGCAGTTCAACCCAATCCAGGAAGTTGCTCTGGACGTAGGTTACGAGCAGAGCCGCATCCGCAGTGTTGACGTTGGCACCTGGATGGTTGGCGTAGGCTACCGTTTCTAAGATTTCTCCATGCCTGCGGGCGTGAGCGTACGGCGCAGTTGGCCGTACCGGATAAAAATCCGCCTTCGGGCGGATTTTTTTTGCCTGAAATTCGGCGCTATTTACCCAGTTTTTGCGTCGGTTGCGACGAGAAGCGGGCGCTCCGGGCATCGCGCTCGTAACCCTGCGGTTCCGTAAGGATGTCATATAACGCCGGCCGACGACCCTGGATCCAGCGGCGCCCGGTGCTGAGCGGGATCAGCGACAGATCGAGATCGGCGATCACCATGTTATCTTCTGCCGCCCAGGTCTCCGCCAGAATACGGCCATAGGGATCAAGGATCATCGCGTTGCCTGTGCGCACTTCGTCGTCATCGCGACCCACGCCGTTGCTGAACAGAATAAACAGGCCGTTGTCATGTGCGCGCGCCGGTAACCAGCGCATCAGCCAGCCACGGCCATGTTCGCCCCGAAAGGCTTCTTCTATCGCCGCCGGATGGTCTTTGCGCTGCTGCCATAGCGCCAGCGGGATCGGTTTCATGCCGTGTGGGCTGCGCGAGTGGGTGCCACCTGTCTGGTGCGGTGCCAGCAGCACGTCCGCTCCCAGCAGGGTGGTAGCGCGTACGTTTTCCACCAAGTTATTGTCCCAGCAAATCAGAACGCCCATCCGCACCCCCCAGGGAGTATCGAACACGGTAAAGCTGTCGCCGCTGGCTATCGCCTCATGTTCAAAGGCGTGCAGTTTGCGGTGGACGTGAAGGGCGCCGTCGGGCAGGCATACGGCGTAGGCGTTGTAATAGTTGCCATCCTCGCCCAACTCGATCAACCCGACGCCGATTGCCATATTATAGCGTTCCGCCAACGGACGAATGCGCGCCAGCGAAGGGCTGTCGGCGATAGGTTCCGCCAGCGCGCCAATTTCGCCGGCGCTGAGGTGCCTTACGTGCCAGTAGCCGGTAATGCACATTTCCGGAAAGGTTAATACCTGGATCTGTTCGGCGGCGGCGCGGGCGATAAAGCCCTCCATCACCGACAGGTTGTAGTTTTTATCATTGGCGCGATGCTGAAATTGCACCGTCGCGGCGCGCAGAGAGGTTGTCATAAGGTTACCTTTGGCTGTTATCTTGCGTTGATTACAGCAGGCATATTGATTACTGTATAATCAATTAAATTCCTGAATCGATAACCTGGTGGAATGGATATAAAACAACTGCGCGCCTTCGTGGTGCTGGTCGAACAGGGTAATTATCGCCTGGCCGCGGAGCGGCTGTGCATCACTCAGCCGGCGTTGAGCAAACAGATACAGGCGCTGGAAACACTGCTGGGGACCCGGCTGTTTAACCGTGGCCGTCAGGGCGCTCAGCTTACCGCCAGCGGGCAGCGGTTGTATCCCGAAGCCCAGGCGTTGGTCGATCGGCATCTGCAGTTTCAGCAGCACGCTCTGCGGGTGGTGCAAGGGGCTGCGGGGCGGCTGGCGCTCGGGTTTGGCCTGTCCAGCTTCCATTTGGCGCCGCAGTTGGTCGCCGCCTTCCGCCAACGTTTTCCCGCGGTTGCCGTGGGGTTGGAGGATTTGCCTTCGGAGCGGCAATATCAGCTGTTATTGCAGGGCGAATTGCAGGTGGGGTTCGTGCGGTTACCGGTCAGTGCGCCGTTGCGGGCCACGGCATTGCTGAGCGATCGGCTGGTATTGGCGGCGCCATCGGCGCTGGCGCTGCGAGCGGAAACCCTGATGGCGCGATTTAACTCGTTGCCGCTGTTGCAACTGACGCCAAAACGCGGGCGCGGTCTGAGCGATCAGTCGTTGCGCTTTATTGCCGCGCATCAATTGACGCCGAATGTGGTGCAGCAGGCCGGCGACATCCAGACGCTGCTGGCGTTGGTCGCCGCGGGCATTGGCGTGGCGCTGTTGCCGCACAGCGTCACCCATATTGTGCCGACGGGCATCGATATCTTGCCGTTAAGCGGTGAGGCGACCGAATGGCAGGTGGGCATTGCCTGGAACCCGCAGCAACCCGACGCGTTGCGGGATAATTTTATTCAGGTTGCGCTGGCGACGGTGCAGGTGCCTTAAAGCCCTCGTTCATAAGGAGCAGTGCATCACCACAATCGGCTTCTGGTGGTATTCACTGCGGTGACTTTCGCTAAAACCGACTTTTCTCGCCAATGCCAGCGAAGGCTGGTTCTCCGGCGAGATAATGCATACCGCCTTATCGCTGGGTAAGTGCTCTTTCCCCCAGGCCAACGCCGCCCGCAACGCTTCGGTGGCATACCCTTTGCCTTGAGCCGCCGTAACCAGCGTCCAGCCCATCTCCGGGGCGTCGAGCGCCGGGGTAATAGTGCGCTGGAAGTCGGAAAAACCGATGCCGCCAAGATAAGCGCCGCTGATTTTATCGCGTACCGCCCAGTAGCCATAACCTAATAGCGCCCAGTGGCCGACGTAACGCATCAGGCGGCCCCAGGAGTCTTCACCATCCCTTGGGGTGCCGCCGATATAGCGCACCACCTCGGGATCGGCCCACATGGCGGCCAGCGATTCAAAGTCGTCAAGTGTATGCGCATCCAGGCGTAAACGTTCGGTCAGCAGCGGTGGGGCGGTGGTGATAAGCGGCATTGTTTTTTCCTGCACAGAACCAAAAGCGGTCTGTGCAGTATGCCAGAGAAATTACACCGCCAGCCACAGCAACCAGGTAAACAGGAAACCGCTCAGGCCGAGTAGTGTGGTCAGTACCGTCCAGGTTTTCAGGCCATCGGCGACCGACATGCCGAGGTATTTGGTGACGATCCAAAAACCGGAGTCATTCACATGCGACAAGCCCAGTCCGCCGAAGCAGGTGGCGAGAGTGACCAGCACCAGTTGTAGCTGATTCAGTCCGCTGACCGCTTCCGACAGCAAACCCCCGGTCGTCAGGATAGCCACTGTGGCAGATCCTTGTGAGGCACGCAGAGCCAGCGAGATGATAAAGGCCGCCGGAATCAACGGCAGGCCGATGGTGGTCAGGACATCGGCCAAGGCTTTGCCAACGCCGGATTCCACCAGGACTTTACCGAACACGCCGCCCGCGCCGGTCACCAGGATCACCACGGCGGCAGTAGGCAGCGCCGCGCCCATGACGTCGCTGGTATGCTGCAGGCTCCAGCCGCGACGCATCGCCAGAAAATAGAACGCCAGCAGCAGGGCAATCATTAACGCCACCGCCGGTGCGCCGAGCAGCGACAATGTATCGCGCAACGCCGAACCCGGTGCGAGCAGCGTGGCGGAAACGGTGCCCAGCATGATGATTGCTATCGGGATTACGATCAGCGCGGCCACCAGGCCGGCACCAGGTGGATTGATGCGATCGCTTAACGGCGCTTTGCCTTCAGGCGCCGGTTCCGGTGCCGCCAGTTGCAACTGTTCCAGCACCTCGATCGACAGCGGATAGGTTTTGCGGTTTAACCACTTCGCCGCAAAATAGCCGATAACGCCTACCGGAATGCAGATCGCGAGGCCGATAATGGTCAGCCAGCCGATGTCAGCGTTCAACAATCCGGCAGCGGCGACCGGGCCGGGATGCGGCGGCAGGGCGACGTGCACCGTCAGCATCACGCCGGCCATCGGCAGACCGAACTTCAGCGGTGAAACTTTAGCGACCTTGGCAAAACCGTAGATGATCGGTGCCAGGATGATAAAGCCGACGTCGAAAAAGACCGGGATGCCGAGAATAAATGCGGCGGTGGTCAGTGCGGCAACGGTGCGCTTTGGCCCCAAAGCCTTGCTGAAGCGTTGGGCCAGCGATTCTGCGCCGCCGGAATGCTCGATCATTCGGCCGAGCATGGCGCCCAAACCGATGATAATGGTCACCGAACCCAGTACGCCGCCCATTCCGGCGGTCATCACTTTCATTACTTCACCGGTAGGAATGCCGCTGGCCAACGCCACCAGCAGGCTGACCACCAACAGGGCGACAAAGGGTTGGATCTTGGCCTTTATGACCATCAGCAGGAGCAGCACCACACCTAATACGGCAATCGTCAAAAGCATAGAAGTAGACATGGAATAGCCTTATTCGGGTAAGAGTCAGGCACCGCGATCGCCGGTGGGCGATACGGGTGAGTTTAATTTTTATGTCGTTGCAGGCTAGCGGCTGGTAGACCGGCCTCTTACAGGTAAGGTTTTATCCAACCCAGCCCGGCGCAGGTCTCGCCGCGCGGGCGATATTCACAACCGATCCAGCCTCGATAGCCGATGGCATCCAGTTGGGCGAACAGCCACGGGTAGTTCAGTTCGCCGTCATCCGGTTCATGGCGATCCGGCACCGAGGCAATCTGAATATGAGCGTAGCGTCTGGCCAGGGAGTGCATCAGTCCGCTGATGTTGCCGTCCACCAGTTGGGCATGGAAAAAGTCGAACTGAACGAAGACGTTCGGTCGATCGATGGCTTCGAGCAGCTCTGCCGCCTGGTGTTGGCTGGAGAACAGGTAATGGGGTTTGACCGCTGGGCTGAGCGCTTCGATCAGCACCTTGACGCCGTGGTTGGCGAAGCTGTCCGCAGCATAGCGGATATTGTCGATAAAGGTATCACGGTAGCGCTGCCAGTCTTCGCCTGGGGGAACGACGCCGGCCATCACATGTACGCTGGGGCAGTTCAGTGCAATGGCGTAGGTCAGGGCGCGGTCGATATCCGCGCGCGCCTCTTGCTGGCGGCCCGGTATTGCCGCCAACCCCCACTCACCGGCTTCGACATTGCCGGGAGCGGTATTGAACAGCACCTGCTGCAAACCGTTGCTGCGCAATTTTTCCGCCAGCAGCGCGGCCGGATAGTCGTAGGGAAACAGGAACTCCACGGCGTTAAAACCTTGTGCGGCCGCGGCCTCGAACCGCGCCAAAAACGGCAGCTCGTTGAACATCATCGATAAATTGGCAGCAAATTTAGGCATGGTTCAGCTCCGTAACTCGGTAATTTCGTCATCGGTCAAATAACGTATAGGGCGGTCGCCGAGGGTGAAAATCAGCTTGGCCGCATCCTCCATTTCTTCGGTATTGTCTGCTGCCGCTCGCAGATCTTTCCCCGTCACCACCGGGCCGTGATTGGCCAGCAAAAAGGCTCGGTGGGTCGGTGCCAGTTTGGCCAAATCCTCCGCCAGCCGCAGATCGCCGGGGCGGTAGTAAGGGACCACCGGCACTTCGCCGACCCGCATCACCACATAAGGGGTAAAGGGTTTGATCGCGTTCTCGACGTCCAACCCTTGCAGGCACGACAGCGCCGTGAGGTAGGTACAGTGCAGATGGACCACCGCTTTGCATTCCG
The DNA here is from genome assembly GCF_018336935.1 of Serratia plymuthica. NCBI lineage: Bacteria > Pseudomonadati > Pseudomonadota > Gammaproteobacteria > Enterobacterales > Yersiniaceae > Serratia > Serratia plymuthica. Next base: position 1,277,150 of record NZ_CP068771.1, read on the forward strand.
GGTTATTCAGATACAGCGCCCGGTGAAAGCTGATCTCTTTCGACGGTTTATCGCCGGACAGCCATTCGCCGTTCAGACTGACTTTCGACAAACGCTCGGCTTGCAGTTCGCCCAAACAAGATCCTGTCGGCGTCGCCAGTAGCGTGCCGTCCGCCAGCAGCAACGAAAGGTTACCGGCAGAACCGGTGGCGTAACCGCGCTGGAAGAATGAGGCCCCCAGGCGCACCATCTCTTCGCGTGCCTGTTGTTCAGTCGTGATTGTCATAATGGGAACTCCGTTTGCGCCCGTGCGAAGAAGTTTTCATCGCCAAAGTTGCCCGACTTAAGGGCCAGTGAAACCGGTTGTTCGATGGCGCGAACCCAAGGTACGCCGGGAGAGATACTGGGGCCGATATGGAAGCCGCGAATGCCCAGCGCCTGCGTCACCACACCGGAAGTTTCGCCGCCGGCAACGATAAAGCGGCTGAATCCATGTTGCCGGAGCTGTTTAACCACCCCGGCAAACAGCGACTCTACCGCCTGACTGGTGGCTGCCATCCCGTATTGTTGCTGCACCTGCCGCAGTTTTTCAGGCTCTGCGGTGGCATACAGCAGCGGAGCCAATGGCGCGTTCGCCTGCTGCTGCACCCAGTCGGCCAGTTCTTTGACATACATCGTGCGGTCGGCCTCGGTCAGGCAACGTGCCACGTCGATAGCCATGGCAGGAGCCTGCTGACGGTATCGTGCGACCTGTTGATTGGTCATGACGGAGCAGGAGCCGGAAAGTACCACCGCTTTTTCCCCCTGCGGGGCGCCCGCATTCTGCGGACTGCCTTGCCCCGGTTGAGCCCATTGACGTGCGAGGCCGATAGCCAGGCCGGAGCCGCCCGTTACCAGCGTCATATTTTTCAGCGCTTCGCCCTGAGTCAGTAAGTGCCGCTCATTCAGCGTATCCAGCACGACATAGCGCACACCCTGTTGCGCCAGTAACTGCAGCTTTTCCGTCACGGCTTCGGCACCGCGATCCATTTCTGCGGCCGTTACCAACCCACACTTCCCTTGAGCCTGCGCCTCCATCAGCCGCAGCAAGTTGCTGTCGGTCATCGGCGTAACCGGGTGATGGCGCATACCGGACTCCGACAACAGCTGCCCCAACACGAACAGATAACCCTGATACACGGTACGGCCGTTGACCGGGAGCGCCGGGGAGATCACCGTCTGACTCTCGCCCAGCGCTTCAAGCAATGCGTCGGTCACCGGGCCGATATTGCCTTGAGCGGTGCTGTCGAAGGTCGAACAATACTTGAAATAAAATTGCCGGCAGCCCTGGCGCTTGAGCCACGCCAGCGCCTGTAACGATTGTTCAATCGCCTGCGATGGCTCGCAAGATCTTGATTTCAGGCTAATGACTACCGCCTGCGCGTCGACCCGCACCGTCTCTTGCGGTACGCCGTTTAACTGCACCGTCGACAGGCCGTTTTCCACCAGAAAGCCGGCAATGTCGGTGGCGCCGGTAAAATCATCTGCAATCACGCCGAGCAGCATCATGCGTTCTCCTTCTTTTGCGGCAGATTGATGCCGGCGAAGATTTTGATCACTGCGCTGTCGTCCTCTTTACCGAAACCGGCATTACTGGCGGCGGTGAACATAGTGAAAGCGGTAGACGCCAGCGGCAGCGGGAAATGCAACGCTTTGGCGGTATCTGCCACCAACCCCAGATCCTTCACGAAGATATCCACCGCCGATTTTGGCGCATAGTCGCCGTCGACGACGTGGCGCATGCGGTTCTCGAACATCCATGAATTGCCGGCGGCGTGGGTGACGACATCGTACATCACGTCCAGGGGGATGCCAGCGCGGGCAGCCAGCGCCATGGCTTCAGCTCCGGCGGCGATATGTACCCCCGCCAGCAGTTGGTGGATGATTTTCACCGTAGCTCCCAGACCAATCTCTTCGCCAATGCGATAGACCTTGCCGGCAATGGCGTCCAGGACAGGTTGCAACTGGCTGAAGGTAGCGTCTGCGCCGGAAGCCATTACCGTCATCTGGCCTTCCGCGGCCTTTGCCGCCCCGCCGGAAACCGGTGCATCCAGCATGTTCAGGCCGAGTGCCAGCAGCTTTTGTTCGATCTGCCTGGCGTCGGCTGCGGAAATGGTGGAAGAGACCATCACCGGCGTATTCGGTTTCAATTTTGCCGCCAGGCCGTTATCGCCGAACAGGATCTGTTTCACCTGCGCGGCATTGACCACCAGCAGCAGCAGGGCATCCAACTCGGCTGCGAAATCGTCTGCGCTGGTGGCTGCTTGTTTCGCCCCGGCCTGCTGCAAGGTGGCCAGTGCTTGAGGGTTAAGATCGACGCCGTAAGTCGTCAGCCCGGCGTTGATGCACGACTTCGCCGCCCCCAAGCCCATGGAACCTAGTCCTACGATGCACACTGCAAAATCCCCTGGTTGTGTCATACAAACCTCGTGTTAAATTTAGTTAATATTTGTTTTGTTGTGTTAAATATAAGCAGGTTGTCGCACCGGGTCAGCGATCGCCATCACAATTATTAACATTGAACGCAGCCTGAACACATTCGACGAAAAAGAGTGATTTCTATTTATCTTGCTGTTTTAAAAGTAGTTAAAAAAATATTCGATAACATGACCGATCTCACGGCCTGTAAAAAGGTTGCTATCATCGAACGATAATTGACGTAAAATCACAATTATTATCACTGCGATAAAGAGAGAGAATCGTGATACCTGTAGAACGCCATCAGCAAATTTTAGCGCTGGTATCAGAACGCGGGGTGGTCAGCATTGCTGAACTGACCGAGCGGCTGGGAGTGTCGCACATGACTATCCGCCGCGATCTGCAAAAGCTTGAGGAGCAGGGAGCGGTACTGGCGGTGTCGGGAGGGGTACAGTCCGCTGAACGGATCGCTATTGAACCTTCTCATCAGGATAAAGAAGGGATGTACAGCCAACAAAAGGCGGCCATCGGTCAGTTGGCTGCCCGGCAGATCCCGCCCAACAGCTGCCTTTATCTGGATGCGGGCACCACCACGCTGGCGCTGGCGAAGCACATCAGTGAGCGCGAAGATCTGACGGTGGTCACCAATGATTTCGTGATCGCGGGCTATCTGATCGAACATAGTCAGTGCAAGATCATTCATACCGGCGGCACTGTCTGCCGCGAGAACCGTTCGTGCGTCGGCGAAGCGGCCGCTCAGGCACTGCGTGGGCTGTTTATCGATCTGGCGTTCATTTCCGCTTCGTCATGGGGAATGCGCGGCCTGTCGACGCCGAATGAAGACAAGGTGATGGTGAAGAAGGCCATTGTCGAGGCCAGCCGCCGCTGTATCCTGCTCAGCGACGCCTCCAAATACGGCAAAATAGCCACCTATCTGGCGCTGCCGATTACGGTGTTTGACACTATTATTACCGATGGCAACCTACCTGCCACGGCGCGCGAAGCGATCCTGCAGGCGGATATCACGCTGATGACGACCAGAGAGTGAAGTTAAACAGAGCCCCCGATGGAGAAAGGGGGCTTTGGCGGTCGATGTGTTGCGCAGAAAACTAAATACCGCTAAACCAGTTATAACCCTGATCTTCCCAGTAGCCGCCGGGATTGGTATCGCTGACAAAAATGGCGGCGATATGCTTGGCGTTCTTGAAGCCCAGCTTGGTGGGCACCCGCAGCCGCAACGGGTAGCCATAGTCCGCCGGCAGCGCCTTGCCGCCGAAATCCAGCGCCAGCAGCGTCTGCGGGTGCAGTGCCGTGGCCATGTCGATGCTGGAGTAATAACGATCCGCGCATTTAAAACCGACGTAGCGGGCATTCAGATCCGCCCCGACATGCTGCAGGAAGCTGCGCAGCGGTACGCCGCCCCATTGCCCGATGGCGCTCCAGCCCTCGATGCAGATCAATCGGGTTATCTGGCTTTGCTGCGGCAGGCGCTGCAATTGTTCCAGCGTCCAGGGCACGGTTTTCTCCACCTTGCCGGAAACCTCCAGCCGATAACCGGCGAGATCCACCTCAGGTACGTTGTATTCGGGGTAAAACGCGTTGAACGGGAAGGGATGGGTAATCTGATCCGGCCGATAGGTTTGCGCCAGCCGCTGGCCGCTGAACAGCCAGGCCTGCACCCGATCGTTCCAGCGCGACATGGCCCACAGCACTTTATCCACCTGATCGCCGTCTTGCATGTTGCAGCCGGTCAGCATGGCGATGCCGCCCAGCGTCAGGCCGGAGCGCAGCATCAGCCGACGTTGCAGATTGACCAGCTGTTTTTTCTGATCCGGTTCCAGGGCCGGCGTCGAAGGGCGCCGTGGTTTATCATTCATGTTTGCCGCCCGTAATCATTGCCCATAGCGTGCGTGGCACGATAATCACCATGAGCAGGTGAATCACCACAAATAACCCAATGGCGGACATGGCGAAAAAGTGCACGTAGCGCGCGGTGTCAAACCCGCCGAACAGGCGCACCAGGCCTTGTAGCTGCACGGGTTTCCAGATGGCCAGTCCTGAGAGCACCAGCAGCAGCCCCAGTAACAGTACGCCCAGGTACATCAACTTCTGAATGGCGTTATAGCGGCCATGTTGATGCTTCAAACGCAGCGTCAGCGCCTGCCCGATATCGCGCCGCAGCGCGCCGATGCCGAGCGGCAGCAGATCGCGCCGGAAATGGCCGCTGAACAGGCTCCACAGCAGGTAGCACAGTGCGTTAAAGGCCAGCAGCCACATCACCGCCAGATGCCAGCCAATCGCGCCGCCCAGCCAGCCGCCGAGCGTCATCTGCGGTGGAAAGCGGAAGCCGAACAGCGGTGAAGCGTTGTAGATTTCCCAGCCGCTCATGAACATGCAAACCATGGCGAACAGGTTAACCCAATGGGTGATCCGAACCGGCCAGCGATGCACCGGCCGCGGCGCGTTGGTTGTCATCTTTTTCTCCCGAATCACATTGGCGGAACGGTGCCGTCTTTGCCGGCGGAGATGCGGGTGGCGACGCGTTCGCCTTTATCGTCAGCGGCGGAGAACAGCACGATATGCGCGCCCGGTTTCAACAGGCTGCGGTCGCCGGGATCCAGAGTGACGATCGGCACGTCTTCCGGCACGGTGACGGTTTTCTGCTGGTTGCCGTAGGTCACGGTCAGGGTGCGGCCGTTGGATTTCACCAGTTTACCGACGGTGCCGTTGGTCATGGTGTCTACCTTGCCGTCGGCGGATTCCCAGGCCGAGTGGCCCTCGCCGGTGCCGCGCAGGCTGGCGGCGAACACGTGCACTTCCAGCGCTTTCAGGGTGCCATCCGCTTGCGGCACGGCCGCGGTGCCGATAAAGCTGTCCGGCTTGATATCCTCCAGCGTGCCTTTCGAAACGCTGAACACCTTGGTTTGATCGTTGATTTTTACGCTGACCTTTTCCCCTTTACGGTCGGTCAATTGCAGGCTGTTGTCGGTGATCTGATCGATAGTGCCGCGCAGTGGGGCAATGACTTTCCCCGGCGCCGGGGCGGCGGCGGCAACACCGCTGCACAGCATCAGGGTGGACAGCAGTAAACCGGCAAAACGATGACGGGTAATCATAAAGTTCTCCTTTGTATGGGTTGCCGGTTAAGCATGGTTGAACAATAGGGACAGCACCATGTCCGTTTGATGACATTAATGTCATCAAGAATGTCCGCCGAAACTGCTAATATTTCCGCAAGTGCAATGAGGTGACGACAATGCGGATACTGGTGGTTGAAGACGACATCAGCACGGGTGATTACCTGAAGAAAGGGCTGGGAGAGGCGGGGTACGGCGTCGATCTGGCGCGTAACGGCACTGACGGGTTGTTCCGGGCGCTGGAGCATGGGTACGACGCCATCGTGCTCGACGTGATGCTGCCGGGGCTGGACGGCTGGCAGATAATTGAAGTGCTGCGCAAGAAAAGCGACGTGCCGATCCTGTTTCTGACTGCGCGTGACGGGGTGCAGGATCGCATTCATGGCCTGGAGTTGGGGGCCGAGGATTATCTGATTAAACCCTTTTCTTTCACGGAATTGTTGTTGCGTATCCGTACGCTGCTGCGACGCGGCACGGTGCGTGAAGCCGATCACTATACCCTTGCCGATCTGCAACTCGACGTATTGCGCCGCAAGGCGGTGCGGCAGGATGTGGTGATCCCGCTGACCAATAAGGAGTTTATGCTGTTGCACCTGTTGGTGCGGCGCGAGGGCGAGGTATTGTCGCGTACCCTGATCGCTTCCCAGGTCTGGGACATGAATTTTGACAGCGATACCAACGTGGTGGATGTGGCGATCAAACGTCTGCGCGCCAAGATTGACCGGCCGTTCGATATCAAGCTGATCCATACCGTGCGCGGCATTGGCTATGTCTGCGAGCCGCGTTCATGAACGCCTTGGCCCAACGCTGGCGCACCCTGTCGCTGACGTTGCGCAGCGCCATGCTGTTTGCGTTGGTGGCGGCGCTGGTGGTCAGTGGCGCAGGCTGGTATCTGTATGGCGCGATGCGTCAGGAGATGACCATCCGCAGCGATTTCCAGGTTACCGGCCGGGTGGCGTATTTTCGCCATTTGCTGAGCCAGCGCTTTCCGCTCGATCGATTGGTGGCCAATACCGGCCTGTTTGAAAACATGCTGGGCAATGAACAGGACGTTTTGATTTTTCAGCAGCCGGGGCAAAAACCGTTAATCAACGTTAATCCGGCCAGGTTGATCCTGCCGCCCGTTACGCCGACGCCGGCCGATGCGCCGCAGCTGCTGAGTGCGATACGAAGCGGGGAGACGGCGCAAGGCGTGCCGTTGCGCGTCGCATCGGCGCTGGTGAGGCTGGATGACGGTAACCTGCTGCAGATCTCGGCGGCCCACGTGATGGTCAATGAACAGAAGATGCTGGCGCGTTACCTTTGGCGAATTGTGGCGGCCGTGGCGGTGGCGTTTGTTCTGATCGCCTTGCTGGGGTACTGGGTGATGCGCCGTGGGTTGCGGCCGCTGTGGCGCATGGCGGCGCAGGCGGCAGTGATCACGCCGAATACGCTGTCGACCCGCCTGAGCGAGCAGGGGGCGCCGAAAGAACTGCAACAGCTGACCCGTTCGTTTAATGCCATGCTCGATCGGCTGAATGAAGGTTATCAGCGCCTGACGCAATTCTCCGCCGATCTGGCGCATGAAATCCGCACGCCGGTGGGCGCGCTGATGGGCCATTGTCAGGTGGCGTTGTATCAAGCGCGTAGCGTGGAAGAATATGAAACCCTGTTGTCGAACAATATGGACGAGCTGGAGCGCATTTCGCGCATGGTGGAAAACATTCTGTTTCTGGCTCGCGCCGGGGAAGGGCAGGCGGTGCTGAACTATAGCCGCCTGGATGTGGCGCAGGAGCTTCAGCGTGTGGCGGACTATTTCGATGGGTTGGCGGAGGAGCGCGGCATCACGTTGTGCTGCGAAGGCGAAGGCGTATTACGGGCGGATGCCATGCTGTTTCAGCGGGCGCTGAGCAATCTGGTGGCCAACGCCGTGCGCTACTCGGACGAAAACAGCCGGATATGGCTCCGGGTTAACCGCCAGGCCGGGGCGATGGTGGTTCAGGTGAGCAATCAGGGGCCGCCGCTGGCCGCCGCTCATTTAAGCAAACTGTTTGACCGTTTTTACCGCGCCGATGCCGCGCGCAGCGCCGGTAATCACGCCAGCGGGCTGGGGCTGTCGATCGTCCGTGCCATTATGACGCTGCACGGCGGTGAAGCCGGCGTGCATTGCACCGGCGAGCCCCCGTCGGCCTGCATCACCTTTAGCCTGATATTTCCAACATCGGGCTAAGCTATTATCGCGTATTCATCGGCTGAATCTTCAGCGCCGGCGTCTACTCGCGCGGCGCAATGGCGAAGCGGAAGCAGGCGCCGCTTTGCGCTTGATCCACCAACTGAATATCGCTGCCGTGCAGCTGCAGAATACGCCTGACGATCATCAACCCCAGCCCGCCGGTGTGGCGTCGCGCCCCGCTCAGGATAGACGGCCGCACGAACAGATCGGCGCGCAGCTCCTGCGGAATGCCGGGGCCGCTGTCGTTGACCTGCACCAGCACTTTGTCTTCCTGTTGCCACAGCCGCACGTCTATCTCACCGCCCTGCGGCGTATGGCGAATGGCGTTGTCCAACAGGTTGGTCAGCACCCGTTCGATCATGCTCAGATCGGCGAACACCAGCGGAATGCCGGGGGCGATGTCTGCGCGCAAGCGCTGGTGGCGCGCTTCGGTCGCCAGCTCGAACTTCTGGAAAACGTCCTGTACCAGTTCACTGAGCGAGAACGGCTCTTTTTGCGGTTTCACCACGCCGTACTCGAGCCGCGCCAGCTCGAACAGCTCTTGCGCCAGCTTGCCCACCTTGCGACTCTGCGCCAGCGCGATGTCCAGATAGCGCCGGCGATCGTTTTCGCTCAGCGTGGCGGATTTTACCGACAGCGTTTCCAGATAGCCGTGCAGCGAGGTGAGCGGGGTGCGCAGGTCGTGAGAGATGTTGGCGATAAATTCACGCCGCTGCTGATCCTGCTGAGAGAGCGACTGCCACTGTTCGGCAAGGCGCTGCGCCATGCTGCGAAACGCCTGCTGCAACTGGCTGACTTCATCTCGCCCGGCGTTGGGAAGCGGCTGCGCCGCATAGGCTTGCACCGCGGCGATACCGCCGTTGTCCAGCGCACTGACCTGGCGAGTGAGTTGGCGGATTGGCCGCGTGACCCAGCGGAAGGCGAAGCCGCCGGCCAGCAGGCCGAACAGCACCACCAGCCCCATCGACCACAGCGCCATCCTGACCGCCGAGCTTAACTGGGCGTTGTTGGCCAGCGCGCTGTAGTTCTCGCCCAGCAGTACGACATACAGATAACCTTCGACCTGGCCGTTAACCTTCAGCGGTGCGACGCTGAACACTTTTTCTTCGTCGGCGCTGCGCGGGTCGTCGCCGTACACCGGCATCTGTGCGCCGTCGAGCAGCGCCTGCAGCGGCAACAAGTCGACCTTTTGCCGTTTCAGGTGGCCGGCCGGCGCGGCGTTGCCGATGATATTGCCCCCTTTGTCGAGCAGATAGACCTCTACGCTGGGATTTACCGCCATCAGTTGATCGAACAGAGTATGCACCGACTGCGGGTTCAAACCGTTCTGGCCCAGCAGCGGGTTGCTGGCGGCGATATGCTGCGCCAGATTGCCGGACAGCCGTTGAATGGTCGCCTGGCTGAACTGGGTGTTGCTGCGCACCTGCAGCCAGCCGGAGAAGGCGCTGCAGAGCAGCAGCAGCAGGGCGAAGATCAGCGTCAGGCGCTGTGTCAGCGTGAGATTTTTCATGTTTTACTCTTGCGGCGACGCCGCGAATTTATAGCCCATGCCCCACACGGTGAGGATGTGCTGGGGTTCCGCCGGGTTGCTTTCTATCTTGATGCGCAGCCGGTTGATATGGGTATTCACCGTGTGTTCATACCCTTCATGCTGATAACCCCACACCTGATTGAGCAGGCTCAGGCGGGAGAATACCTTGCCCGGATGGCGCGCGAAGAAATACAGCAGGTCGAACTCGCGCGGCGTCAGATCGATCGGCTGCTGATTCAATTGCACCTCGCGGGCGATGGGATCGATGGTCAGGCCGTCAAAGCTCAGCGTGCCGGCGTCCAGGCGCAGGTTACGGCTCATCGCCTCCTGGCGGCGGAACAGCGCCTTGACCCGCGCCACCAGCTCCAGCATCGAGAAAGGCTTGGCCAGATAATCGTCGGCGCCAAGCTCCAGCCCCAACACGCGATGCACCTCGCTGGAGCGCGCGCTGGTGATGATGATCGGCGTGTAGCGCGTCATGTTGCGCGCCCGGCGACAGATCTCCAGCCCATCGATGCCCGGCAGCATCAGATCGAGGATCAGGGCGTCCCAGCCGCCCTGTTCCAGCATCGTCATGCCCAGATTGCCGTCGGCGGCGTGGCTGATGCTGTAGCCCTCATCGCGCAGGTGCAACTGCAGCAGTTCGGCGATATCGCCGTCATCCTCAACGATTAAAATTCTCTTTGGTTTTTCCATCTTTTCCGCCACCGATGACCCGCTTCTCTCTGAAGTCTACACAAGCGCGGTGCGGGGAGTTATCACATTTTATTTAACTTTGCGTGAGGTCTTGGGGAACAAATTCGCGAAATACTGGGTTCATCGCCACCTTGGCCGCCAGGAGAAAATCATGAGCATGACTCGCGCACCGGAAAAGCCACCGCTTGTGCATCCGCTGTGGTTGCGGTTGACGCATTGGTTGAACGCGTTGGCGATGCTGATCATGGTGACCAGCGGCTGGCGCATCTATAACGCTTCGCCGCTGTTCAACTTCAGCTTTGTCAACGAGCTGACGCTCGGCGGCTGGTTAGGCGGCGCACTGCAGTGGCACTTTGCCGGCATGTGGCTGTTTGGGTTTAACGGGCTGTGTTACCTGCTCATTAACCTGGTCAGCGGCCGTTTCAAACGCAAATTTTGGCCGCTCAGCCCCAGACAGTTTTTCACCGATCTGAGCGCCGCGTTGCGTGGCCGGCTGCAGCATGCCGATTTGCGCCACTACAACATGGTGCAGCGCGCGGCTTATCTGTTCGTGATGGCCGACAGCATCCTGATGGCGCTCTCCGGGCTGGTGCTGTGGAAATCGGTGCAGTTTCCGCTGTTGCGCGAACTGCTTGGCGGTTATGACACGGCGCGTTACATCCACTTTTTCGCCATGTCGGCGCTGGTGGGGTTTGTCGTGATTCATTTGGTGATGGTGGCGCTGGTGCCCCGCACCTTGTTGGCCATGTTGCGCGGACGTTAAGGGGATCGCAATGAAAACGGATAAGCCATCCATTACGGTGAGTGAGGGGCAGGAGATTGTCAAAGAGGCGCAGCGGTTGCTGGCGTCTTCGTCACGCCGCCGTTTTCTGCGCAACGGTCTGACGCTGGGCGGCATAGCGATGCTCACCGGCTGCGATCTCAGCAGCAACGCCAACGTCGAGCAGGCGCTGAGTCGCATTTCGCGTTTTAACGATCGGGTGCAGGGTTGGCTGTTCAGCGCCGACCATCTGGCGCCGGTCTATCCCGAATCCATGATGACCCGGCCGTTTCCGTTCAACGCCTTTTACGGCGAAGAAGAGGCGCCGGACATCAACGGCGACGACTATCGGTTGGAAGTCAGCGGACTGGTGCTGGACAAAAGCGCCTGGACATTGCCGCAGTTGCACCGGATGGCGCAAATCAGTCAGGTGACGCGCCATATCTGCGTCGAAGGCTGGAGCGCCATCGGCAAGTGGGGAGGCGTGCCCTTTGCGACCTTTCTCAAGGCGATTGGCGCGGATTTGAACGCGCGCTATGTCAGCTTTAAATGCGCCGACGATTACTACACCAGCATCGATATGGCTACCGCGCTGCATCCCCAGACCATTCTGGCGCTGACCTATGACGGCCAGATTCTGCCGCGCAAATACGGTTATCCGATGAAGCTGCGCATGCCGACCAAACTCGGTTACAAGAATCCGAAACACATTCAGGTGATTGAAATCACCAATCGCTTCCCGGGCGGTTACTGGGAAGACCAAGGTTATAACTGGTTTGGCGGCAGCTGACGGCGGCCGCAACTATCCCCTGACACCTCAGGTGTCTTTGACATGAAAGAAGGAAATACCATGAAAAAGTTATTCGCAATGATGATGTGCAGCGCGTTGATGTTGGGCGTGGCCGGTGCCAATGCCGCAGACAGCATGAGTAAGGATGCGATGAAGAAGGACGGCATGAGCCAGATGTCGCATGACGGCATGGCGAAAGACGGTATGGCTAAGGACGGTATGAAGAAAGATTGCATGGGCAAGGATTGCATGAAGAAAGACGCCATGAAGCATGACGCGATGAAAAAGGACCACATGGCGAAAGACGCTATGAAGAAAGACGCCATGAAAAAGGATGCGATGGGGCAGTAATAAAAGATGCGATGGGGCAGTAATAAAAAAGGCGCAGCGAAACCCGCTGCGCCTTTTTGCCGTGCCTGAGCCGGGTTACATATCCGGGAAGGTCAGGGTATTGCCCGGCGCTTCGCGGTGAATATGCAGGAAGTTCAGGTGCTTCTCGTACTGATCGAGAATGTCGCCGATCACCTGCTCCTTGCTGTAATCCATCAGGTCATTACCCTGGGTGCCTTCCATCAGGAAGGTTTCCAGCCGGTAATAGTGCGATTTGCCTGAGCGGGCGCGGTAGGTGAAGCCCGGCACCGAATAACGCTGTGGCCAAATCTGATAGATAAAGTTCTGCTCTTCACCCAAATGCACCAGCAGCTCCAGGTGGTTCAAACGCTCATCTTCTGCCGGCGGCACTTCGGTAAATTCCACTTTGGCGCCGCGCAGTTCCAGCTCGCGCGCCACTTCCTGCATGGCCGGTCTGCAACGGGTATCCAGCATTTTTTGCGTGTACTGGGTGCCGGGGTAGTTCATCACCCGCGACAGGCGCTGCTTCCAGTTCAGTACGTCATTACTGGATATCGGCATGGGGGCGTTGGTGTTCAGCGCGCTGGCCTTGCGATAGTCCTCAACCCGCAGCGATTTATACAACCCGGCCATCACGAAGAAGATCACGAAGCTGAACGGCAGGCCCATGATCACCGTCGTTTTCTGCAACGCAGGCACCCCGTCGGTCATCAGCATGCCGATGGTCAACAGGCCGATGGCCACCGACCAGAAAATCCGCAGCCAGTTGGGTGCATCGTTATTGATGTCGACCAGGCGCGAGGTAAAGTTGCCCAGCACCAGCGAACCTGAATCCGCCGAGGTCACATAGAACAGCAGGCCGGTAATGGTGGCCACCGAGGCGCTGAAGGTGAAGCCCGGGTATTGCGCCAGCAGGCTATAGAAACCGCGCTCCGGGTATTGCATCACTTCCTGCGCGAAGGCGGCATTGCCGTGGATAATCTGGTACAGCGCGCTATTGCCGAATATCGACAGCCACAGCAGGGTGAACACGAAAGGAATGATCAGCGTGCCGACCACAAACTGACGGATGGTACGCCCGCGTGAAATACGCGCCAGGAACAGGCCGACAAACGGCGACCATGCCACCCACCATGCCCAGAAGAACAGGGTCCAGTTGTTCATCCATTCCACCGGACGATCGAAGGCGAAGCTGTTGAGCGTCATGCCCATAAAGCGGTTGACGTAATCGCCGACGTTGAGCACCAGCGCATTGAGCAGGAACTCGGTATCGCCGCAGAACAGCACGAACAGGATCAGCCCCAGCGCCAGCAATACGTTGAGTTCCGACAAAATACGAATGCCCTTGTTGACGCCGGAGGTCACCGAAATGGTGGCCATAATCACCGAAAGCAGGATAAGCGCGCTTTGAACCGTCAGGTTTTCCGGTACCTGGAACAGCACCTTCAATCCGTAGTTGAGCTGCACCACGCCAATGCCGAGCGTGGTAGCGATGCCGAAAATAGTGCCCAGCACCGCCGCGATATCCACGCTGTGGCCGATCGGGCCGTTGATGCGTTTACCGAAGATCGGGTACAGCGCCGAACGGATAGTCAGCGGCAGGTTATAGCGGTAGCTGAAATAACCGAGGGCAATGCCCATCAACGCATACATCGACCAGCCGGTTAACCCATAGTGGAACAGCGTCCACACCATGGCCTGGCGCGCGGCTTCCAACGTTTGGGCATCGCCCTCCGGCGGCATCATATATTGCGTCACGGGTTCGGCGACCGAGAAGAACATCAAATCGATGCCGATACCGGCGGCGAACAGCATCGCCGCCCAGCTCATCAGGCTGAACTCGGGCTTGGACTGTTCCGGCCCGAGCTTGATCGAACCGAAGCGCGAGGCGGCGATAAATACCACGAATACGATGTACAGGGTGGCGGCCAGCAGGTAATACCAGCCGAAGGTGGTTGAAACCCAATTCAGGGTACGGGTGATCCATCGCCCGGAGAAATCGGTAAAAAAGATGGTCATCAGCGAGAAGGCCAGAATCAGCCCTGCCGAGGTAAAGAAAACCACAGGATTAAGGCGATCCTTTTGCGGTTTTGAGGAGGTTTCGCTGGTTGTCATCGTCGTCCTCTGTTTTTAACAACTGAGTAAAATCGTGCCCACATTTCTGCTCTGAACGACGCGCAGGCGTCGTCCGGAAAGTGCGGATAAAAAGCGGCACTGCTTGCCGTTTAGCCTGTTAACGAAACGGGAAATCGTTTCGTGGTGGGAACCGCTTACAGACACTGATTTTGGTCAGATTCGTTAAATACCTCACAAAAATCAGCCAGTTCCACAACCGAAAAGTACATTTTTGTAACCAGGCAGCAATAAAATATATGCAATTTTTATTGAACGTTCAATCAAAAAAAAGTTTAATAGTCCGCATGAAGACCAAGTTCAGCAGGCGAAAGGTCGATGAAATTCGCCGCTGAGATGAGGCCGAAGTCGGTTTTGTGAGAGTCGAATTATGCCAAAGGTAGGAATGCAGCCAATAAGAAGGCAGCAGTTGATTGATGCCACGCTGGCCGCGGTAAACGAAGTCGGAATGCATGACGCCACCATTGCGCAGATAGCGCGCAGGGCGGGCGTTTCCAACGGCATCATCAGCCACTATTTCAAGGACAAGAACGGCTTGCTGGAAGCCACGATGCGCTATTTGATCAGCCATTTGGGCGAAGCGGTGAAGCTGCGGTTGCAGGCGCTGAACGACCAGAGCCCGGCTTCGAGGCTGCAGGCGATCGTCGCCGGCAACTTCGACGACAGCCAGATCAACAGCGCAGCGATGAAAACCTGGCTGGCCTTTTGGGCCAGCAGCCTGCATCAGCCGCAGCTTAACCGGCTACAGCAGGTGAACGGCCGCCGTCTGTATTCCAACCTGTGCGCCGAGTTCAGGCGCAGCTTACCGCAGGCGCAGGCGCGTTTGGCGGCCAAAGGGCTGGCGGCATTGATCGACGGTCTGTGGTTGCGCAGCGCACTGCGCGGCGCGGCGTTTAACCAGGCGCAGGCGATCGCGCTCACTACCGATTACATTACGTTTCAACTCCGGGGGCAAACGCCACCCTGAGGACAATCCAAGGAGAACCTATGTCCCGTTTTGGCTTGCAGAAGCTCTATATCAATGGCGCCTATGTAGACAGTACCGAGGGGAAAACCTTCAACGCAGTGAACCCGGCGAATGGCGAAGTGCTTGCCGAGATCCAGTCCGCCAGCGCTGAAGACGTCAACCGTGCGGTTGCCAGCGCAGCCAGCGGGCAGAAGGTGTGGGCGGCGATGACGGCGATGGCGCGTTCGCGCATTCTGCGCCGCGCGGTGGATATTCTGCGCGAGCGCAATGACGAACTGGCGGCGCTGGAAACGCTGGATACCGGCAAGGCGATGTCGGAAACCACCGCGGTCGATATCGTCACCGGCGCCGACGTACTGGAATACTACGCAGGGCTGATCCCGGCTATCGAAGGCCAGCAGATCCCGCTGCGCGACACCTCTTTCGTGTATACCCGCCGTGAACCGCTGGGCGTGGTGGCAGGTATCGGCGCCTGGAACTACCCGATTCAGATTGCCTTGTGGAAGTCCGCGCCGGCCCTGGCGGCGGGCAACGCGATGATCTTCAAACCGAGCGAAGTAACCTCCCTGACCGCGCTGAAACTGGCCGAGATCTACACCGAAGCCGGCGTGCCGGACGGCGTGTTCAACGTGCTCACCGGCAGCGGCGCAGACGTCGGCCAGTATCTGACCGATCACCCGGGCATCGCCAAGGTATCTTTCACCGGCGGGGTGAAAACCGGCAAGAAAGTGATGGCCAACGCCTCCGGCTCCACGCTGAAAGAAGTCACCATGGAGCTGGGCGGCAAGTCGCCGCTGATTGTCTTTGACGACGCCGATCTGGATCGCGCCGCCGACATCGCCATGATGGCCAATTTCTACAGCTCCGGCCAGGTGTGCACCAACGGTACGCGGGTGTTTGTCCCGGCGGCGTTGCAGGCGCAGTTTGAAGCGAAAATTCTCGAGCGCGTGAAGCGTATTCGCCTGGGTGATCCGACCGATCCGCAAACCAACTTTGGGCCGCTGGTCAGCTTCGCGCATATGGAATCCGTGCTGCGCTTTATCGAGAGCGGCAAGAACAGCGGCGCGCGTTTGCTGTGCGGCGGTGAGCGCGTGACCGAAGGCGAATACGCCAAGGGCGCCTATGTGGCGCCGACGGTGTTTACCGATTGCCGCGACGACATGGAAATTGTGCGTGAAGAGATCTTCGGGCCGGTGATGAGCATCCTCAGCTATCACAGCGAAGAAGAAGTGGTGCGCCGTGCCAACGACACCACCTTCGGCCTGGCCGCCGGTCTGGTGACCAACGATCTGACCCGCGCTCACCGCGTGATTCACCAGCTTGAAGCCGGCATTTGCTGGATCAACACCTGGGGCGAGTCGGCGGCGGAAATGCCGGTTGGCGGCTACAAGCAATCCGGCGTCGGCCGCGAGAACGGCCTGAGCACGCTGGAGCACTACACCCAGATCAAATCGGTGCAAGTCGAGTTGGGCGAATACACCTCGGTGTTCTGATATCCCCGTCGTCTTTCGAGCTACAGCGTTGTTGGGGCTTCCAAATGCCGAGGCCCTCAAGTTTTTGACCCTACATATATACCCAATGGATTTCAAGCTGCAGCCAGGCGGCAAGTTCGGGCATCCCCAGGAGCTTACTTAAGTCAGTGACTGGGGTGGCCGTACGCAGCCAACAACGCTGTGGCTTGAAAGACGAAGGGTATAAGGAGATATCGATGGAATTCGATTACATCATCATCGGTGCCGGCTCTGCCGGTAACGTATTAGCCACCCGTTTAACCGAAGACGCTGATGTCAGCGTGTTGCTGCTGGAAGCCGGCGGCCCGGATTATCGGATGGATTTCCGTACCCAAATGCCGGCCGCGCTGGCCTTCCCGCTGCAGGGCCGCCGCTACAACTGGGCCTACGAAACCGATCCTGAGCCGCACATGAACAACCGCCGTATGGAATGCGGCCGCGGCAAAGGCCTGGGCGGTTCTTCGCTGATCAACGGCATGTGTTACATCCGCGGCAACGCGATGGATTTCGACAACTGGGCAAAAGCGCCGGGTCTGGAAAACTGGAGCTATCTGGACTGCCTGCCGTATTTCCGCAAGGCGGAAACCCGCGACATCGGCCCTAACGACTATCACGGCGGCGACGGCCCGGTCAGCGTCACTACCCCGAAAGCCGGCAACAATGAGCTGTTCCACGCGATGGTGGAAGCCGGCGTGCAGGCAGGGTACCCGCGTACCGAGGATCTGAACGGCTATCAGCAGGAAGGCTTCGGCCCGATGGATCGCACCGTGACGCCGAAAGGCCGCCGCGCCAGCACCGCTCGCGGTTATCTGGATCAGGCGCGTTCACGCCCAAATCTCAAAATCGTTACCCATGCGCTGACCGATCGTATCCGCTTCGACGGCAAACGCGCGGTGGGTGTTGATTACTTGCAGGGCGACGGCAATCAGATCGCCAGCGCAAGCGCGCGGCGCGAAGTGCTGCTGTGCGCTGGGGCGATTGCGTCGCCGCAAATCCTGCAACGCAGCGGCGTTGGCCCGGCGCAGCTGCTGAAAAGCCTGGATATCGATGTGGTGCAGGATCTGCCGGGCGTCGGCGAGAACCTGCAGGATCACCTGGAAATGTATCTGCAGTACGCCTGTAAAAAACCGGTGTCGCTGTATCCGGCGCTGCAATGGTTCAACCAGCCGAAGATTGGCGCAGAGTGGCTGTTCAACGGCACCGGCATCGGCGCCAGCAACCAGTTTGAAGCCGGCGGTTTTATCCGTAGCCGCGAGGAATTCGCCTGGCCGAACATCCAATATCACTTCCTGCCGGTGGCGATTAACTATAACGGCAGCAACGCGGTGAAAGAGCACGGGTTCCAGGCTCATGTCGGGTCGATGCGCTCTCCAAGCCGTGGCCGGGTGCAGGTGAAATCGAAAGATCCGCGCCAGCATCCGAGCATCCTGTTCAACTATATGGCGACAGAGCAAGACTGGCAGGAGTTCCGCGATGCGATCCGTATTACGCGTGAAATCATGGCTCAGCCGGCGCTGGATGCGTACCGCGGTCGCGAAATCAGCCCGGGGCCGGAGGTGCAGACCGACGAGCAGTTGGACGCCTTTGTGCGCGAACATGCTGAAACCGCCTTTCACCCTTCTTGCTCATGCAAAATGGGCGAAGACGAGATGGCGGTGGTCGACGGCCAGGGCCGGGTACACGGCATGGAAGGGTTGCGGGTGGTGGATGCGTCCATCATGCCGCTGATCATTACCGGTAACCTGAACGCCACCACGATCATGATTGCCGAGAAGATTGCTGACAACATTCGCCAGCGTGCGCCGTTGCCACGCAGTACCGCAGAGTATTACGTGGCGGGCGACGCCCCGGCGCGCAAGCAATAACCTACATGCCCTCTCGCCGCTGAGGGGGAGGGCCGCTGTAGCAAGCACCCCTCTCCAATGCTCTTCCCCAAGGCGAGGGGGCAATTCATACCCGTCATCTATCAAGCTGCCGCCAGGCGCCAAACTCGAAAGCTATAGGGTACCGCTTAAGCCGGCAGCGAGATCGCCTGATCGAAGCTGTTGGGCGTCGCCATGCGCCACATACGCGCATAAAAATCACTTTGGATCTCTTTTTCCAGCAATGCGCCCGGCTCCAGGTAGTAATAGATATCCGCGTAGACCTTGATTTCGGTTGAGGTGATGCGGCGTAGCATATGGTGAGACGTCAGTTGCTCCGGGCGGCTGACGCCGGCCGCGGCCAGCATTTCCGCCAGCGCTTTGACCGTATTTTGGTGGAAGTGGTAAACGCGTTCCGCTTTGTTCGGCACCACTAATGCCTTCTGGCGCAGTGGGTCCTGTGTGGCGACGCCGGTGGGGCAGTGGTTGGTGTGGCAGCTTTGCGATTGGATGCAGCCGACGGCGAACATGAAACCGCGCGCCGAGTTAACCCAATCGGCGCCCAGCACCAGCACGCTGGCGATGTCGAAGGCGCTGATGATTTTGCCGCTGGCGCCGACTTTGACCTTGTCGCGCAGCCCGCAGCCCACCAGGGTGTTGTGGACGAACAGCAACCCTTCGCGCAGCGGCATGCCCATATAGTTGGACAACTCAAGCGGTGCGGCGCCGGTGCCGCCTTCCTTACCGTCTACTACGATAAAGTCCGGCAAAATATGGGTATGCAACATCGCCTTGGCGATGGCGACAAACTCCCACGGGTGGCCGATGCAAAGCTTGAATCCCACCGGTTTGCCGCCGGACAATTCGCGCAACTGCTGGATAAAATGCATCATTTCCACCGGCGTGCTGAAGGCGCTGTGCGAGGCTGGAGAAATGCAGTCTTCCCCTTCGGGCACGCCGCGCGTGGCGGCAATTTCCGCATCCACTTTTTTCGCCGGCAGAATGCCGCCATGGCCCGGTTTTGCGCCCTGGCTGAGTTTGATTTCAATCATTTTCACCTGCGGGCTTTTTGCCTGCTCGGCGAAGCGCTGCGGATCGAAATGGCCGTCGGCGGTGCGGCAGCCGAAATAGCCGCTGCCCAGTTCCCACACCAGATCGCCGCCGTTCTCGCGGTGATAGCGGCTGATGCTGCCCTCGCCGGTGTCATGATAGAAATTGCCTTTTGCCGCACCAAGATTGAGGGCGCGGATGGCGTTGGCCGACAGCGCGCCGAAGCTCATGGCGGAGATATTAAAGATCGAGGCGGAATAGGGCTGGCGGCAATCCGGGCCGCCGATCGCCACGCGAAAACTGGTGGGATCGGATGCCGCTACCGGGCGCATGGAATGGCCGATGCATTCATAGCCGGTTTGATAAACGTCCAGTTGGGTACCGAAGGGTTTGTCGCCCATTTCATTTTTGGCGCGGCGGTAGACCAGCGTGCGCTGAGTACGGGAGAACGGGATCTGCGCGTTATCTTCTTCCAGTAAGTACTGGCGTATTTCCGGGCGAATAAATTCGAAGAAAAAGCGCAGGCGGCCGATGATCGGGTAGTTACGGCAGATGGCGTGGCGTTGTTGAGTCAGATCGTAAATGCCCAGTGCGCTCAGGCAACCGAAAATGATGGTCGGCAACCAAAACCAGGGCTGTTGCGGCGATAGCGCCAATGACGTCAGCGCCAGCAAGATGCTCAAAACAAAGCAGGTATAACGGCTGAATAAGGATGATTTCATGACATCTCCTGATGTTTTTATTTAATCCACGACATGACTCGCGGGAAAATCCCGTGGGCAAATCGTAATCAATAGCCAGGAGTGTTATGTGGCTGTTACTGCTTTGTCGTTTATTGTTACATTAATTTAACCTGGCGTGATGAAGCCAGGCCGCGAGGTCGCGGCCTGAAGGGTTATTTACTGGCGACGAAGATGGAGCTCATGCTGCGCAAACGCAGTTTTTTCATCGCGCTGTATTTTTGCGAGAAAATGGTTTTGGGGTGCGTGCCGCGCTTCTGGGCAATATGCAGCAGGCTGTCGCCACGCAGCAGATTGAAGATGACATCGCTTTCCGCCGGGCTGAGCTCGCGGGTTTTCTGCATTTTTATCCCGCCTGCCTCTTTGCTTTCCAACAGGTTTTGTATTTTTTCCTGCAGCGAATAAAGTGGAATGCGGGTTGAGACCAATTCAACGGAAATACCCAGTATCGACAGCAGTTTCACTACGCGTTCATCATCATAAAACACCAGGATCCGCGTTTTGGTGTTGTATTGCTGATGCATTGACACTAGGCTTTCAACGACGTTGACGCTTTGCTCCAGATTTCGCGAAGTAAAGATCAGCGCAATATCGTGCTTAATTATCTTTTCCGCCTTGGACCCGCCCTGCATAAAATCCGAAAACAGTCTGATATCGTACTTGCCGTAATGTTTTTTCACTAACACCGAAAGGCCGACATAGCTGTACTTACACTCACTAATAACAAGGACATTGTTTTTAGACATAATGGCAGACACCAATAATGAGTTAAAAGTATTCAGCTGTAAGAAGCGAGTTCAAATCCTTGATGTCGGATTCCTTCCACAGCTTTCCCTGCAGTGCGTAATATGGCATTTCGTCCAGCCATTTTTTATGGTCGGGAGTTTCAACTCCTTCGATGATTACCTTGTAATGGTTAAGGTAAAAAAAACGCAATAAAGCGCGCATTAAGCCGTCGCCGCCGGACTTTTTCATAAAGTCCCATAACAAAAAACGGTCGAGCTTAACGAAGCGGAACTGGCTGTTATACAACGCGGAAAAACCGGCGTAACCAGAACCAAAATCATCCAGCCAAAACGAATAGCTTTTCAGCGAAGGATCGCCATGAACCCGATCTTTCACCAGTCGGGTTGAGTTCTCGCTGATTTCAAAATGAATACAATGAGTGGCGCGAATTCTTTCTGCAAAATGGTCGTTGGCCAGCGATTTCAGAGAATGATCGTCCACATTCAATGTGGCGATAACCTGATTTTCGCGAAACCAGTGATTATATTTTTCTATCAGACTGACTTGTTCTAACAGAATCTCAATCCGGGTAGCGCTATCGGCAGAACGAAAAAATTGCTCAGGGGAAAAATGAGCATATTCGCTATTGAAAGTGAATCGGGATAAGCATTCAACGGCCAGCAATTGTCCGGATTTTCCGAACATAGGCTGAAAAACGTAATTAATTCCGTTATTTTTCGCTCTAAAAGAACTGCTCATTCCTCAATCCCTTGATTGATATATAACTATTTGTTTTTTAACAATAAAAAAATTAAAAACACGGTGTTTATTGGTAATTATCTTATTTATTGGCGCCGGGACGTGTCAGGTCGCTCGCAGACCATTAAACGCGCAATTTTTCGTGAAGTCCAAATGGTTTCAAAAGTAACTGAATGTAAATTTACAGGATAATACCCTGATAATCATGAGTTAAAGTAAAATGTTGCACTACCTGGCTTTTCAAAACACAGATTATTCCTATTCAGTTAAATCGTCAACATCGATCGATAGGTATTTGTTGATAGTTTTTTCCTATCAAGAGGGGTGATATGAATGTTATAAACGATTTAACAATAAGAATGCGCCTAGTCTATATTTCGCCGGGCAATGGATTCATCGGGGCTTCATTCCTGACAAGGAGTAGCATCGTTGAATGTACTTAATAGTTGTATTAATTCATCGAGAGTCTAAATATGAAAATTTCTAAACTGTCTGCCGTATTGGCATTGGCTGTAAGCGCCGCTACCATTTCTTCTTTCTCTGCACAAGCGACTGACGGTACTATTACTTTCAACGGTAAAGTGACTGACCAGACCTGTACTATCAGCACCCCAGGCGGTAAAGATTTCACCGTAACTCTGCCAACCGTTTCTGCTTCAACTCTGGCAACTCAGAGCGCGACTGCCGGCCGTACTCCATTTGCAATCAACCTGACCAAATGTTCTAAAGGCCAGGTAGCCACTTATTTCGAACCAGGCGCAACTGTTGATTTCAACACTGGCCGTCTGAACAACCAGGCGCAGACTGATGCAGCGACCAACGTGCAAATTCAGTTGCTGGGCAGCAACAACCAGTTCCTGCCAATTCTGGCAGCCGGCACCAATGGCGCGCAGAATAACTCCCAGTGGGTTACCGTGGCTAACGAAGGCGATTCTGCTGACCTGAACTACTACGCTGAATATTACGCGACCAATGCTGCCGGTGCCGGTGATGTGACTTCAAGCGTTCAGTACACCATCATTTACCAATAAGTCATATTCCTATTCGGGCGGGGGATAATACTCCCGCCGTTTTTCCCTACCGTAGTGATAAAATAATGAAAAACTCATTTAAAAAATACAGTGTATTGCTGATCGCCACGCTATTCAGCAGCAGCGTTTTTTCCAGTGTCATCATTAACGGTACTCGCATTATTTATCCGGGAAAACAACGGGAAGTTACCGTCCAATTATCAAATAATGGAACTTCACCGGCATTGATCCAATCCTGGATTGACGAAGGCGATGCGAAAACCACGCCAGAGAACAGCAAGGCGCCGTTTATCGTTTCCCCGCCAATCAGCCGTGTTGAACCGGCTACCGGCCAGGCGCTGCGTGTTTCACTGACCACGTCAGCATTGGCACAAGATAAAGAATCCCTGTTCTGGTTGAACGTACTGGAGATCCCTCCAGCGCCGACCGGGGCAAACAGCAGCACGCCTGAAAACTTTTTACAGGTGGCTTTCCGCACCCGCGTCAAACTGCTGTATCGTCCGGCCGGCCTGACTGGCGAAGCGAACGATGCGCCTGAAAAACTGCAGTGGCGCTTTAGCGGCGCCGGCGTCAGCGTGAAAAACCCAACGCCTTATTACGTGTCGTTCACTGAAATCAATGCCGTCGTCAACCAGAAGAAAGTGCCGTTGGCGCCACACGGCGACATGCTGGCCCCAGGCCAGGAAAAAACGTTGTCGTTTTCCGGTGACAGCTCGCGCATTGCGGACGTTGCATTTACCACTATTAACGATTTTGGCGGACGGGTGTCCCGCACTAAGAATAAGCAAAAGTAACTCTTGGAAGAGAGACTCATATCCCCGAGCGCAGGCTGTCGGCGGGGTGAGCTTAATTTGGTAAAGGAATGCTTTTATATGAAAGAGTTGCCTATTTCTGCGGCCATTAAACTGGCGCTATTTAACTGTAAATCGATTCTGCTGCTGACCGGTGGCGCGCTTTTCCTGGCTGCCCCCGGTTTTGCCCGGGCGGAAATCGTTGTCGACAGCAAAAAGCCCACCGCCCCGGTTGAAGCGTCCTTCAACAGCAGCTTCCTGATTGGCGAGGCGCAGGGCGTCGATCTTTCGCGTTTTCGCGACGGCAATCCTATTCTGGCAGGCAAATACTCACTCGACGTTTATGTTAACGGGGAGTGGAAAGGCAAGAAAAGTATCGATTTCAAAAACGTGCCGGGTAAAAACAGCGCCGACACCTGTTTTTCTTTGCTGTCGTTGGATGAGTTCGGTGTGGATACTGCGGCGTTGAGCAGCGATCCGTCGGTCAATACCGATACCTGCAAAAGCCTGCCGCAGTGGGTGCCGGAAGCTTATTATCGCCTCGATACCAGTTCGCTGCGTATGGATATCAGTATTCCGCAGGCGTCGCTGCGCCGCAGTGCGCGCGGTTACGTTGACCCGAAATTCTGGGATCGCGGCATTACCGCCGGCAGCCTTTCGTATAATTTTAATGCCTTTAATACCCACAATTCTGCCAACGGCAGCAACGCGGATTCCACCAACGCTTATCTGACCCTGAACGCCGGGTTAAACGTGGCCGGTTGGCAGTTGCGCCACGACTCGAACGTCAACTGGCGCTCCAACGAAAGCACCCATTGGCAAAACACCGCCACTTACGCACAGCGCGCCATCCCGGCCGTGCGCGGCATGCTGACGTTGGGGGATACCTATACCAGCGGCGACTTCTTTGATTCTATCGGTTTTCGCGGCGTGCAGGTCGCGACGGATGACCGCATGTTGCCCGACTCTCTGAACGGCTATGCGCCGGTGGTGCGTGGCGTGGCGCAGAGCAACGCGCTGGTGGAGATCCGCCAGAATAACCAGTTGATCTACCAGACTACCGTCGCCCCGGGTGAATTCGTGATTAACGATCTTTACCCTACCGGCTACGGCGGCGATTTGGACGTCACCGTCAACGAGGCCGACGGCAGCAAACGCCAGTTCAGCGTGCCTTACGCTTCGGTAGCGCAGATGTTGCGTCCGGGGATCCAGCGTTATTCCCTGACCGCCGGCCGAGTGCGCGATGATAATTTGAGCAAGGAACCCGATATGTTCCAGGCGACTTATCAGCGCGGGTTCACCAATATCATCACCGGTTACACGGGGGCCATCGCCAGTGACGGCTATGGTGCCGTGCTGTTGGGGAGCGCGGTGGCAACGCCGATCGGCGCCTTTGCCCTGGACGTGACCCAGGCCAATACCCGTCTGAAGCAGGGCGACCAATCCGGCCAGAGCTATAAGCTCAGCTACAGCAAGTTGATGACTGAAACCAACACCAACTTCACCATCGCCGCTTATCGCTATTCCACCTCCGGTTACCTCTCGTTGCGTGACGCCGTTTACTCGCGCGACAACGAACGCAGGAACATGAGCGCCGACGCCGTTAACCGCCAGCGCAGCGAATACCAGCTGACCCTGAATCAGGGGCTGGGCGATAACTACGGCTCTTTGTATATCACCGGTTCGGTTCGCGATTACTGGAACCGGGGCGGCAGCACCAAGCAATATCAGGTGGGCTATAACAACTACTATGGCCGCGTCACCTATGGTCTGTCCGCCATGCGCACCTCGGACATGTATAACCGCGATGAGACCCGTTATTACCTGACGCTGTCGGTTCCGTTCAGCGTCGGTTCGCAGACCCTGAGCCTGAACAGTTCTCTGGGCTATACCGATAACGGCTACGACAGCAGCCGCGTGGGTATCAACGGTTCTACCGGTGAAGATAACAACGTCAGCTACAGCGCGACGCTGGCCAACGATCAATCCGGCGGCACCAACAGCAGCGTAAGCGGCGAATACCGCAGCCGGTTCTCGACGCTGAACGGCTCTTACAGCTACGGCAAAGATTATCGCCAGTCATCGATCGGCGCATCGGGCAGCGTCGTGGCCCACAGCGGCGGGGTGACCATGACGCCGCAGCGCGGCCAGACCATGGTGCTGGTAGAGGCGCCGGACGCCGCCGGGGCTATCGTGACCAACTCGCCGGGCGTGCGTATCGATGACAACGGTTATGCGGTAGTGCCTTATGTGGCGCCTTATCGCATGACCAACGTTACGCTCGATCCCAGCGGCATGTCGCGCGATGTGGAACTGGAAAGCAGCAGCCAGCAGGTTGCGCCTTATGCCGGAGCCATCGCACGGCTGGAGTTCAAGACCACCAAAGGCCAGGCGTTGATCATCCATGCCCTCGGCCCGGACGGCAACGCGTTGCCATTTGGCTCGGAAGTGCTGGATACCCGCAATCAGGTGGTGGGCATCGTGGGTCAGGGCAGCCGCATCTACTTGCGTACCGAAGCGCAAAAAGGGCTGTTGCAGGTGAAATGGGGCACGCAGCCTACGCAGCAGTGTTCTGTCAGCTACAGCGCGAAAGCGCAGGGCAATACTGACTACGAAATTATTGAGGCGAGTTGCAAATGATGAAATTAACGCGGGTTCTTTCGCTGAACAAAACGGCGGCCCAACGGTTGGCGCTGTTCGGCTTGTTGATGGCCGCCGGTCAGAGCGCTTACGCCAGCTGTACGGTCACCAACGGTTACAAGGCTCAGGTGATCAATATGAGGCTCGGGCGCGTGCTGGTCACGCCTGGCAGCCAGGTCGGTGATACCCTGACCACCGGCCAGTTCCCGATTAATGCCGTGAACGGTATCGGTCGTTGCAGCAGCAGTGGCGGTAGCGCCATCGGCCAGATATTGCAGGGGAGCCGCTCTACGCTTGCCAACGTCTGGAGCACCAATATTCCGGGAATTGGTATCCGTTTGTATCGTGAAGCCGGATCGATCAGTACCTTTTACCCGCATACCTTGCGGCTGGGCGGGAACACGACCGTTAACCTGAACGGCGGTTACTTCAAGATCGATATCGTGAAAACTGCGGCTCAGACAGGCACCGGCCAACTGACTACCGGGCTCTATACCAACTACTACATGGACGGTACCGGTCCTGGGTTGCCATTGCTGCAATCGATTGTCGACGCCAACAGCCTGACGATTGTCACCTCAACCTGTAACGTCGACAGTGGTTCAAAGGACAAGGTGGTCAATCTGGATAGCGTCACGGCAGCCTCTTTTGGCGGCGTCGGCTCAACTCAGGGTGAAAAAGCCTTTGATATCAACATTAATTGCGTTGGCGGCATCGGCGAAGATCTGCTGCCGGGCAGTGCCGGGCAGGGGATTGTGAATGTGCGTTTCAATTACGATCAGGATACCTCCAATGCGCCAGGCGTGATCAAATCGCAGCCGGGCGCCAATACGGCTTCCGGCGTTGCCGTGCAGCTGTTGACGGGCACCACGACGCAACCTATCAAGAATGGCGATGTGGTCAATGCCGGCCGCACCGTGCCAAACCAGGCCAACACCCTGACCCTGCCGCTGAAAGCCCGTTACTATCGCACCGGTAACACGATCAAAGGCGGTAATATCAAGTCGACCGCAACCTTTACCATCGAATACAACTGAGTATTGCGGGCATTAAAAAAGCCAATGGGGTTGCCCATTGGCTTTTTGTTGTTTAGCCGTCTCAGCGCAGGCCCATCCAATGAGTGCAGGCGCTGTCCACGCATTTCCCCGCATACCATAAATGTACGCCCGGCGACTCGTGCCGGTGCCCGTTCAGCGGCGCGATGGGTTGCGGGCGCATTTCCACCACGTCCCAGCGCGTAGTGCGGCGATACACCGCCGGCGTTTTGCCGAACTGTTTTTTAAACGCGCGTGAAAATGACGGTTGGGAATCAAAATGGAACTGCAGGGCGATGTCGAGAATAGGGCGTGGGGTCGAACGCAGCGCCTGCGCGGCCTGTGACAGGCGGCGCTCGCGGATATAGCTGCCCAGCGCATGGCCGGTGGTGCTGCGGAACATCCTTTGCAGGTGCCATTTAGAGTAGCCTGACTTCGCCGCCACGTTGTCCAACAGCAGCGGTTGATCCAGGTGAGTTTCAATCCAGTTCAGCAAATCGTGAATGATATTGACGCGATCCATTGTTTAAGTTCTCCCGCGGTACGGCATTCAGGTCACAGTAGGTAAGAGTAATTATCCAAGCCAGTTCTTTGATAATAGGCCGCTGAATCGGGTTACGCAAGTGTTAACTGGCGGGCTAAAGGTGGCTAAACGTGCTTTTACCGCCGCGGGGAAACAAAAAAGGCCGCGCGAGGCGGCCTTGATGGCAGGGGAAACAAACGTCGGATCAGTCAGTTTCCGGCTTCACTTCGATATAGTCCAACTGCAAGACGCTGCTGGTATAGCCGCGGATCTTGTTGGTCATTTCAATATCGCCGTTCAGCTTGTGACCATAGGATGGAATGATCTCTTTCAGCTTGCTCTGCCATTCCGGCGTCGCCACTTTATCTTTGAACACTTTTTCCATCAGGTGCAGCATGATTGGCGCAGCGGTAGAGGCGCCCGGCGATGCGCCGAGCAGGGCGGCGATGCTGCCGTCCTCGGAGCTGACCACTTCGGTGCCGAACTGCAACACGCCGCCTTTCTCATCATCTTTCTTGATGATCTGCACGCGTTGTCCGGCGGTCCACAGCTTCCAGTCGGCCTGTTTGGCTTCAGGGAAGTACTCTTTCAGCGCAGCGAAACGGTCAT
This sequence comes from Serratia plymuthica, assembly GCF_018336935.1. Lineage (NCBI taxonomy): Bacteria > Pseudomonadati > Pseudomonadota > Gammaproteobacteria > Enterobacterales > Yersiniaceae > Serratia > Serratia plymuthica. The sequence continues at coordinate 1,305,439 of NZ_CP068771.1, forward strand.
CGTCGTTCATCATCAACTGGCCAACCAGGTATTTCACCAGATCGAAGTTATCCAGCCCGACGTGGGTCATCGGCAACAGGTTAGAGGTGCTCAGAGAGTGCAGCAGATCGAACAGCGAACCGTTTTTCAGGAACTTGCTGGAGAAGGTGGCGAACGGCCCGAACAGTACGACGCGCTTGCCATCCAGCATGCGGGTGTCCAGATGCGGAACCGACATTGGCGGCGAACCTACGCTGGCCAGACCGTAAACCTTGGCCAGATGCTGATTCGCCACTTCCGGATTGCTGGTCACCAGGAACTGGCCGCCGACCGGGAAACCGCCGTAGCCGTCGGCTTCAGGAATGCCGGATTTCTGCAGCAGCGTCAAAGAGGCGCCGCCTGCCCCGATAAACACGAATTTGGCGTTAACGGTGGTTTCTTTACCGTCACGGTTCAGATCGGCCACGGTCACGCGCCAGGTGTTGTCGGCGTTGCGTTTGATATCGCGCACTTCATGGCTCAGGTTCAGCTTGAAGTTAGGATTTTTGGTCAGCGTATCCACCAGTTGATGGGTGATCACGCCAAAGTTGACGTCGGTACCCAACGGCATGCGGGTCGCGGCAATTTTCTGCGCCGGATCGCGGCCGTTCATCACCAGCGGCGCCCACTGTTTAATCTGGTTAGGGTCTTCGGAGTATTCCATCCCGCGGAACAGGGTGCTGTGCTGCAGCGCCGCATAGCGTTTGCGCAGGAAATTGACGTTATCGTCACCCCAGACAAAGCTCATGTGCGGTACGCTGTTAATAAAGGATTTTGGATCTTTCAGGACGTTATTTTTTACCTGATAAGACCAGAACTGACGAGAAATTTCAAAAGACTCGTTAACCACCACGGCTTTGCTGATATCAATGGTGCCGTCTTCTTTCTCCGGGGTGTAGTTCATTTCGGCGAAAGCGGAGTGGCCGGTACCGGCATTATTCCAGCCGTTGGAACTTTCTTCCGCAACGCCGTTCATGCGTTCATACATGTCGATGGACCAGTTCGGCTCCAACTCATGCAGATAAGTCCCCAGGGTGGCGCTCATGATGCCGCCGCCAATCAGTACCACATCGACGGTCTTATTCTCTTCTGCCGCAGCCTGTTGCGTGACGCCGAACAGATTCAGACAGAAGATCAGGACGAGTAATTTTCTCATTAAATCAAATCTCTTATGTGTAAATTCTACTCATTGCAGGTGAAAGAATTTATCGGGAGTTACCCTGGAAATAAGCCAAAACAGACCGCCAGACATGAGCCGAATTGCAGTGATAATGTCTTTTTGTTAATAGTTTTCTTTAACGAAAAGTGGATTATTACAGGCTGCCTGGAGGCGGATTGTTCAACTCAGGTTACTGAGGGGATATTATTGTTTGCAAGAATGTTAAAAACTACTTTTGTAACTAAAAAAAGAGAAATATGGGCAGGAATAATTCATTTATTATTGCGGGTTAAATATAACCGTTAAATTAGCAGGGTTTAATTGCCGTTGATTTAAACGATATTTCATTATCACACAATATTTAGCGATGAATTGCAAAGGGTAGCCGGTAACAAAAAGAAAATGGCCGCCGTTTTGGCGGCCGGCATCCGATTAGCGCGGCTGCCAAATACCGCGGGTTGCGGTGTCGGCGGCATAGGCGCCGAAATCACGCGCCGGGCGCCCAAGGCTGCGTTGAACGTCGTCGGTCAGTGACGCGTTGCGCCCATCCAGTACCGTACTGAATAAATACTCCAGCAGGTTGACCATCTCCTCCGGCAACTGCGCTTCGCGCAGATAACCGACATAATCGGCTATCGGCACCTGCCGATAGAGAATCTCGCGTCCGCTGGCGGCGGCAATTTCGCTAATGGCTTGTTCAAACGTCATCAGTCGCGGGCCGGTTAGCTCATATACTCTCTTGCTGTGGCCGGGTTGGGTGAGAGCGGCGACTGCGGCGTCGGCGATATCATCGGCATCAATAAAGGGTTCTGGAATTTCGCCCGGCGGCAAATAAACCGTGCCGTTCAGCAGCTCATCGAGAATAAAGCTTTCGCTGAAATTTTGCATAAACCAGCTGGCGCGCAATATCGTCCAGTCCGCGCCGCTACGCGCTACCACTTCCTCTGCCTGGCGTGCTTCGTCTTCTCCGCGCCCGCTGAGCAATACGATCTTTTGCACGCCACCCGTGGCCGCCTGTCGGCAAAAACGTTCAATGGTGTCGATGGCGCCCGGCACCGCCAGGTCGGGCTGGAAACTGAGATACACCTTTTTCACATCCTGTAAGGCCGGTTGCCAGCTGCCGCTGTCTTCCCAGTCAAAAGGAATGGCGGCGCCACGATGGCCGGGGCGTACGGCCACGCCTTGCTGTTGCAAACGTGCCGCTACACGGCTGCCGGTTTTACCGGTAGCCCCTAAAACCAGTATCGGTGAGGTCTTATCGCTGTTGTCCATCGTTCGTCTCCAAATGTGAGTAATGCTCATGTTTTGTAAATATGATAAACCCTCGTATTATTGTCAAGGTAGTTTTTGGTTCAAAGGACGATGCTGATGAATGACAAGCAAAAAAATCCGCCCGCGTTGCGGCGTAAACCCAGCCAGACGCGGAGCCGCGAGAAGGTGGCGCTGATCCTGGATTGCGCCACCGCGCTGATAGCCCAGCAGGGCAGCGATGCGATGCGCATGAGCGAAGTGGCGCAAAATGCCGGTATTTCCATTGGGGCGCTGTATCAGTACTTTCCGGACAAGACCGCTATCGTGCGCGTGCTGGCACAGCGTTATAACCAGGAAGCGCGCGAATGCATTGAGCAGTGTTTAACTCAGGTACAAGACTTTCCTCGACTGATCGAGGCTTTTGGCTGCCTGATTGACGAATATTATGCCCTGTTTATGGCCGAACCCGTCATGCGGGATATCTGGGCGGCGACGCAGGCCAACAAAACGCTGCGCGAAGAAGAGGTGGCGGAAAGCAGGTTGAACGGTGCATTGCTGGCGGCGGCGATACGGCGCTTGCGGCCGCAGGCGGATCCCGTTGCGGTTGAAAATGCCGCTTTTCTGCTGATGCACCTGGGGGAAGCGACGATGCGCCTGGCGGTCAGTACCGGCCCCGACGAGGGCCGCGAACTGGTGGAGAGCTATAAGCAAATGGCGGCGAAGGTGCTGGCAGATGCCTAGAACGCGCTACGGCAGCCTGCGCTGCCACTCTTCGTTCAATAAGGCGTAAATAAACTCGTCGCCCCATTCGCCGTTGAAACGGTCGTTTTGCCGCAGGTGCGCCTCTTTGCGCAGGCCCAGCCGCTCGACCACGCCGATCGAGCCCTGATTGGCGGCATCGAGCCGGGCAAAGATGCGGTGGCAACCTACTTCGCCGAACCCGCGATCGAGCACCGCACGCACCGCCTCTGCGGCATAGCCTTTACCGGCGTAGGCCGGGTTGAAGATATAACCGATCTCTCCTTGCAATGCCGCGCGGTTGGCCAGTTTCAGCAGTACTTCGCCGATCAGTTCCCCGCTGTCTCGCAAGGTGACCGCACAATAAAAAATATCGCCATCCTCACTGAAGCGCGAAGCCACCGCCTGGGCAAGCAGCGCTTCCAGCTGAGCGTCGCTCGGCGTGGGGGCGTACAGATAGCGATAAACCTCCGGCAGGCGGTGATAAGCCGCGTAGGCGCCGAGATCGGCAAGGGTAAAGCGGCGTAGCCGCAGGCGTTCGGTGGTCAATGGCAGGCTAATCAACTTCAAGGGTTCATCCTTTCATCTGGGCGCGTTGGCGCGAAGTGAAGACGCAAGGGGGAATATAGCCGTTAATCGATCATTTTTAACCTGTTAGAGCCGCTTCTCCCCCTGATATTCAGGAGGAGAAGGGACAGCGCGAGCTACCTGGCAACCAACTTACTTAATCGCCATGGCGTCACGCATGGTGTAGAACAGGTCGGTCTGATCGGTCAGGCCCACGATGTTGGCGGCATGCGGACCGTAGGCGGCAACGCGCAACTGGGTGCCGGTGTGTCCCTGAGAGCCTTCTTCCGAATTGCCATAGCTGATGGTCATTGGCGCACCATCTTTGGTGGTCAGCGTTTGCGTCAGGCCTGGGGCTTTGGCATCGACGGCAATAATCTGGCTGGAGTGGGCGTGGTCGGCGGTGACGATCACCAGGGTGTTGCCGTCGGCGCGGGCGAAGGCCAGCGCTTTCTGTACCGCTTCATCCAGATCGACCGTCTCGCCGAACTGGCCGCACGGGTTGGCCTCATGGTCCTGCTTGTCGATCGATGCGCCTTCCACCTGCAAGAAGAAACCGTTCTGCTGGTTTTTCAGCAGGTCTATCGCTTTTTCGGTCATTGCCGCCAGCGTCGGAATGTCGGCCGTACGTGCCGGGTTGTTCTCGCAGGTGACCGCCGGTTGGTCGATATTACCGTGATGCGAGGCTTTCGGGCCCTGCCAGCGCACCGGCATATTGCCGGCGGCAAACAGCCCGAGCAGCGGTTTTTGCTGATTGGCTACGCTGATGGCATTCAGGCCGTCGAGGTTTTCCACCCACTGATAACCCAGTGCGGTTGCCTGGTCTTTCAATGATTTTCCCTGCCATTCGCCGCTTTTCGCCAGCTGATTAAAGGATTTCGCTCCACCGCCCAGCGAGACGTCGGCGCGGGTTTTGAGCAATTGCTCGGTGATCGAGCCACGGCCGCCATTCTCCAGCGCGTTGGTGGCGCATTTTTCGCTGGTTTCTTCCGGGCCGTAACATTTGCGAGAGGTGACATGCGAAACCTGAGCGGCCGGCGTGGCGTCCTGCAGCTCGGCGGTGGAGACGTTGCCGGTGGCTTTACCCGCCGCCTTGGCGATTTCCAGCAGCGTCGGCTGGTCCTTGCCGTTGACGTCAACGCCCAGCGCGCCGTTATAGGTTTTTACGCCGGTTGACCATGCGGTCGCCGAGGCGGCGGAATCCGTCACGTAATCCGGTTTGTGGGTTTTCTTGTCCAGCGAGTAATGGGTGTATTGGCCGGTCAGCGGCAGGGCGTCAATGCCTTTGAAATAGCCGCCCGCGCCTTCTGCGTAGTTGCGCGCCGAGGTGATTTCGGAATCGCCCATGCCGTCGCCGATCAGCAAAATCACGTTTTTGACCGTTTTGTCAGACAGCGAGGCTTTCAGCGCGGCGGTTTGATCGCCGCTCAGACGGCGTGCGCCGCCCGGCTCCGCGATGTTACCGCGCGCCGCGCGCTCGGAAAAACCGACGGTATTGGCCGGTGTTTCATCGGCGAAGGCGGTGGAACAAAGCAGGGCGGATAACACGGCGCCGGCGATCAAAGAAACGGGCTGCAGCATGGGAAAGCTCCTTGTCGTAATAATAAAACATAAATAGCATCATTTTGTTACGCAGGGAGAGTAGTGCAGAGGTGTGACATTTTTATGACGATAAGCGGGGGCGAAAATGGGATAGCCGGCGGCTATCCCAGGCAATAAATTATTCGTTACGCGCGGGAATATTCAGGCCGCGTTGTACTGCCGGGCGCGCCAAACCGCGCTCCAGCCACTGCCCCACCCGTGGGAAACTGTCGAATTCCACCAGTTCGCGCGCCTCGTAGAAACCGATCAGGTTGCGCACCCAGCCCAGCAGCGAAATGTCGGCGATGGTGTAGTCCTCGCCCATGATCCAGTCGCGGCCTTCGAGGCGGCTTTCCAGCACGCCGAGCAGGCGTTTGGATTCATTTTTATAACGCTCCAGCGGGCGTTTATCTTCGTATTCACGCCCGGCGAAGCGGTGGAAGAAGCCGAGCTGGCCGAACATCGGGCCGACCGCGGCCATCTGGAAAAATACCCACTGGATGGTTTCGTAGCTCTGCGCAGGATCCTGCGGCAGGAATTGACCGCTTTTCTCCGCCAGATACAGCAGAATGGCGCCGGATTCGAACAGCGGCAGCGGCTTGCCGCCTGGGCCATCGGGATCGATAATCGACGGGATTTTACCGTTCGGGTTCAGCGACAGAAATTCCGGCGTCCAGGTTTCATTCTTGCCGATATCGATCAGATGCGCTTCATACGGCAGGCCGATTTCCTCCAGCATGATGGAGACTTTTACGCCGTTAGGCGTTGGCAGCGAGTAAAGCTGCAGCCGTTCCGGGTGCTGTGCCGGCCACAATTTGGTGATGGGGAATTGGGTTTGATCGAGCATGAAGAGTCCTCGGGTTGACGGTTTGCCTATTGAGTATTGCACCAAAGCTAACGTGTTGCGGGGTTAAACCGTGAGGTCAAAATGTGCTTTCAGCGCATTCTTGCCGGCGGCGGTGAGCTGCAGCTCGCGGCTATCGAGCCGGCGCCTTATCCAGCCGCGCGCGATAAAAGCGTTCAGCACCGCTGCGCCAAGTGCGCCGCCAAGGTGAGCCTTGCGCTCGCTCCAGTCCAGGCAGCCGCAGGCGAAGCGCCGTCGTGAAGGCGCAGGCGTGCAGTCGACGCCCAACCGCGTCAGGGCCGTCCGCCCCGCGTCGCTCAGCCGGTAGTCTTCATCGCCCGCCAGCCAGGCCAACTGATGCAAACGGTCATGCAGTCTTACCGCCACTTCACCGGCCATATGATCGTAGCAGGTACGGGCGAATTGCAGCGAGGTGGGGGCCGTGCTTTTCACCGTCGGCCGTTCGACGCCGGCCAGTGCCATCAGCGTTTCCAGCGCATCGGCCACCGGCTGCCCCGCCAGGCGGAAATAGCGATAGCGCCCCTGTTTGACGCAGGCGATCAACCTCTGTTCCTGCAAGCGCGCCAAATGCCCGCTGGCGGTAGAGGCGGCGACGTCCACGGCGGCGCTGAGCTCGGTGGCGGTATAGGCGCGCCCGTCCATCAGCAGGCACAACATGCGCGCACGAGTGCGGTCGGCGATAGCGGCGGTCAGTGCCGCCAGGCGATCTTCAATATCGATGTCATTCATAATTCGAGATTAGGCGAAGTATGGCTGTAGGTCCAGCGTCAGGATAGGGGCAATCTTCCTGACAGGAGTTTCCTATGATTGCCGTTATTTTTGAACTGCAGGCCGCCGACGGGCAGCGCGAAACCTATCTTAAGCTGGCGGCAGAGCTAAAGCCGCTGTTGGCGGAGATTGACGGATTTATCTCCATCGAACGCTTTCAAAGCCTGGCCGATCCGCAGCGGTTACTGTCGCTGTCCTTCTGGCGGGATGAGGAGGCGGTAAAACAGTGGCGCAATCTCGAGCAGCACCGGGCTGCGCAGGCGCGTGGCCGCCATGATGTGCTGGCGCAGTATCGCCTGCGGGTAGCTGAGGTGGTGCGCGACTATGGTTTGGAGCAGCGCGATCAAGTGCCGCAGGACAGCTGCGGCTATCACGCAGATTGATGCAAAGCCGGTTTTGCCGTTGACAGCACTCCCGATTTTATTCTATTGATAGTGGATGAACAAAAACCGGCTTGTATTCGCGCAGATTATTATCACCATTCTCAGAGTGGTGGGATAGCGCGTCTCTTTCAAGCCAAAACCCGCCAGTAAGGCGGGGCAATCTCTCCTCCTGCTGGCCATCACCCAGGAGGACGTCATGGAAAATCACCCCCAGGCTGTTTTACATCTGATGTGCGGCAAAGCCGGCTCAGGCAAGTCAACGTTGGCAAACCGCTTGTCGCAGCAGCCACACACGCTGTTGATTGTTGAGGACAGCTGGCTGGCGACGCTGTATGAACAACAGATGGCCGGGTTGCAGGATTACGTCCGCTATTCGGCCCGGCTGCGGCAGGCGTTGAGTGAACACATCGTACAGCTGCTGCGTCATGGGCTGTCGGTGGTGCTCGATTTTCCGATGAACACGCCGGTAAGCCGTCTTTGGGCCAGACAATTGGCGGACGCCGCCGGTGTTGGCCATTGTCTGCATTTTCTGGACGTCAGCGATGTGCAATGCAAGAGCCGGATAAAACTGAGAAACGAGCAGGGCGATCATCCTTTCGTGCTAAGCGAAGACACCTTCGATCTGCTTACCCGCTACTTTGTTTCCCCTGCTGAGGAAGAGCGGCTGACCGTGGTCAGATACGCCGATCATGCCTGAGCCAGCCGTTTGAGCGATGTGGTTTCAAACGCGCTATCGACAGCGACCCGCTCTGCGGTGCAGAGCGGGTGTTATTCCCGCGTTAACGGAAAGCTATGCCAACGCGTTCCAACGCTGCGCAAGCCCCAGCAGATGAACCAGGCCCAGGCAGAGACAAATCAACGAACTTATGACGATGAATCCGTGACTGCGGCCGGTATTGCGCAACGCCAGGGGGCCGGCAACGCCGCGCAACAGATAGATAAACGTGATGAGGCACAACGCGGGGCGCAGCAACGGCAGCGGCGCAATAATGCCGGCACCGGCCAAAGCGTACAGTGCCCAGATAAACAGCACCAGGGCGATACCTGCGGTCACGATGGCCGGAAATTTCTTGCCGGCTTCGGAAGCGCGGATAAAGCGATCGCCGGCGCCGCACAGGCGATATCCGCGCGGCCCCGCCTTGATCACCCAAATATGCACCAGGGCCGCAGTGGCGCTCAGTCCTGCGCCCGTCAGTAATGCCAAATTATAAGGGGTATCCATACTTCTTTTCGCTCCAGGAATAGGACTATTGCGTCAGTTTTTGTGCCGCTCCTTGAACACCCTGGTGGCAATCAGGCTGATAGTCAGCATGCCGGTGACATACCAGGCCGGTGCCATAGGATTGCCGCTGACGTCCAGCAGCCAGGTGACGACCAGCTGCGCCGACCCGCCAAACAGCGTAACGCCGAAGGCATAAATCATCGAGGTGCCGGTAGCGCGTACCTGGCGCGGTAGCGCAGAGACGATCAGCATGGTGCTAGACAGCATATTGATCCCTAAAGCGCCGATCAGCAAGATGCGAAAGAGGATTGCCAGCCACAGATAGTGTGTGGCGCCCAGGAACCAGAATGTGGGATAAATCAGTATCAGGGAGGCAAAGATAGAGAAAAGCAGCGGCCTTTTGTAGTTTTGTACCCGATCGACATAACGGCCGGCGAAATAAACGGCGACGATTTGCACCACGGAGGCAATGCAACTGAAGAGATAGGCGGTCGGCGCGGCAATATGATAGGTCTGCATCATATAGGTCGGCATATACAGCAGCACAATATAAACCATCACGGTGCCGGACATGATGATCAGCATCCCCAGCAGCAGGTCCTTAAAGTGATTGCGCAGCACATCCCAGACCGGGTTGACCGGCGGACGTTCTTGATCCATAACCTCGCCGTTATAGGTTTCTTCCAGGTGTCTACGGATATACACGCCGACGGGAATAATCAGCAGGCCGATGATGAAAGGCACGCGCCAGCCCCAGGAATAGAGGGCTTCTTCCGGCAGAAAATAGGTCAACAGCAGCCCGAAAGAGGCGCCGAGCAAAGCGCTGATACCCTGGCTGATCGCCTGCCAACTGACAAAGAACCCGCGCTGATTGGCTCCGGCCGACTCCAGAAGCAGGGTGGTTGCCGACCCTACTTCACCGCCGGCGGCAAAGCCCTGAATTAAGCGCCCGGCCACGATCAGCATCGGCGCGAAAATGCCAATTTGCGCATGAGTGGGGGCAAAGGCGATCAGCGCGGTGCCGACGCCCATCAGGACAATGGTCATTAACATCGCAGCCTTACGGCCGACCCGATCGGCGTAGGCACCCAACACCATGCTGCCTAGCGGACGCATAATAAAACCAACGCCAAACACGGCCACCGACATTAATAAAGAACCGTAGGCCGTATCGCTGGGGAAATACAGTTTTCCGATAATGGCAGCGAAGAAGCTGTAAACGGTAAAGTCGAAAATCTCCAGTCCATTACCGAGACTGGCACCCAAGATGATTTTATAATTTATCGTTTTCTTGTCGATCGTCCGTTTCTCGGATAATCCGTTTTCAACAGTGTTCGTCATTATCTCTATCTCTCTCGATGGGTGGCATGTTTTTATTGTTAAAGTTTCACCAGTGATACCTGAGGGATGCTGTTTGTTGCGTTCACACTATTGCAACCTCTTGTTTACATATACTTGTATGTACAATTATATGCAATACAGGTTTCTCGTGGCGTAAAACCGGATAATAATCAACTTAATTAATTGTTTATTAAATAGTTTGTTTTGTGTCTGGTCAGGGTGTTACCCCTGACTGATTGACGATTTAGTGACCTGCCACACACAAAGGATCCGATTCCTTGTGGGTTTTAAGAGGTGAATCACAATTTTAATCGTAGAGTGGGATCTAGGGTGATGAGGTTCTGCCGTAGCAATAAAAATGGCTACTCGACCTGAAGGAGAGAGTAAAGGCAACGCATTTACTTAATCTACGGGAATAATGGTTTATCACCCGCAGGCTGAGGTTATTTTTTTGTTGAGATGTTTAACGTAAATATTGTCTCTCTCTATCGCTCAGGTGATAAATTCGATGATTTTTTAGGCCTGTCTGTGAGTGATTAATATTTTGTGTAAATTTAATTTATTTAAATAATCGTAGTGGTGAATACAAATGTGTTTTCGCGCGCGCAGGCAGGGATACGCGTCATCCAGGATATTAAGGCGTCTCGAACCAGGCTTGCTGTGCCCCGATGCCGGTACAGGCTTTGTGCCCGTCATGCAAAAGGCGGGGCTATCGAAGGTTGTGGCCAAGCCCCGCTGATTTTTCTTAAACTGCTGTTTTGTGCGTTTGCAGGCAAGGTTCCTGTTGCCATCTCAGGGTCAGGAAATCGACTAACGCCCGCGCTGCCGGCCCCACCGGCCCCGGCGGGTAAACGGAATAAACCCCGGTTTCTCTCCCTGTCCATTGCGGCAGCAGTTGCACCAATTCCCCCAAACGTATCGATTCGGCCATCGTCACGGCGGAATGAAATGCGATGCCTTGGCCGTCGATACAAAATTGTTTGACCGCATCGCCATTATCCGCCCGCATTCGGCCCTTGGGCTGAAACATTATTTCTCCCTGGGGCCCGAACAGGCGCCAGTTCTCGCCGTCGTGGCTCGCCGTCGAGACCAGGCATTGATGCTGCCGCAGTTCCTCAAGCGTTGTCGGTATGCCGTGCCGTTGCAGATAATGCGGTGAGGCGACCAGGATCCGCCGGTTGTCGAGCAGCTTGCGTGCCACCAGGCTTGAATCCGGTAGCCGGCCAATGCGAATAGCGACTGCCACGCGTTCCGCAACAATGTCGACATAACGATCGGTCATCAGCAGGTCTATTCGCAGTTGGGGATACTGCGTCATAAATGCCGCCAGATGCGGCGCGACGTGCAGGCGGCCAAACGACAGCGACGTGCTGACACGCAACGTTCCCTGTGGCTGGCTTTGCTCATCGCGCATTCGCTCATAGGCCATTCTCAATTGTTCCAGGGCGGCGCTGCAGTCCGTGAAGTAGCGCTGGCCGGCGTCGGTCAGCGACATCGCCCGGGTGGTGCGGTTGATAAGCAACATATCAACCTGTTGTTCAAGCTTTTTGACCAGGCGACTGACGGCAGAAGGCGTCATATTCAGCGCTTGTGCCGCTCTGACGAAGCTCTGATGTTCTGCCACGGCGACAAAGGCTTTTACCAGTTGCAGGGAAGGCTCTTCCATTCGTTCTCCTGGGGAATGAATGTCTGAAATTTGTGGCTATTATCATCCAAATTGGCAGTGGTTAGAATGGGTTTTTTATCGGGAGAACCTTATGGATACTCACAATAACGCCGTCGTTTTTGCCAATCTGCACCGCCAGCCACACCCATTGCGCCTGCCCAATGCCTGGGACGCCGGCAGCGCATTGTTGATTGAAAGCCTCGGCGCCGCAGCGATCGCCACGACCAGCGCCGGTGTCGCATGGTCGCTGGGCTATCGCGATGGCGACAGGTTGCCGTTAGCCCCGCATCTGGCGAGCATTGCGGCGATCGCGCGCGTCATTAAAGTGCCGCTCAGCGTGGATATCGAAAGTGGCTACCCGGATGAGGAAGGCAGCCTGGAAAGCCGGGTGGCGCGCTTTATTGACGCCGGTGCGGTGGGCGTCAATATTCAGGATGGGGCGGATTCGCCGCAGATCTTGTGCGAGAAAATCACCCAGGTGCGCAATGTCGCGGAGCGCATGGGGGTTAAACTTTATATCAATGCGCGCACGGACGTTTATGCGCGCAGCCTGGTCCCTGCCGCCATGCGCGTCAGTGAAACGCTGAGTCGAGCCAAGAGCTACCACGAGGCGGGGGCTGATGGGTTGTTTGTTTTGGGCGTGACGGATCCGGAAGAGATCCGTAAAATTGCCGGCCAAACCGATCTGCTGCTTAATGTGATCGCCTGGCCCGGTCTTTTGCCGGCGGAGCAACTTGCCGCGCTTGGCGTACGTCGGGTGAGCGTCGGCTCATGGATCCCGCAAAGCCTGTGGACGCACACCGCCAGATTGGCGGCAGGTTTTCTGGCCGATGGCAGTTCCGAACCGCTGTTCGGTGACGCAGCGCCTTACTCGCGCATCAACGGCTGTTTTCCCGATTAACGAGTCAGCTTGCCGGATGGGGGATTATCGCATTCGGCATGTTGGTGGGCGGGGCGGTTCCTTACCCGGCCAATCGCCGCACCTTTGCTCAAATTGTCACCGAAACTTCCCGCGATCTCTGTTGCCCGTTATGGCATAATGCGCGCCAAATCACATTCCCAATGATATGAAGAGCGAGCGCTGTGTTAAGCACTAACAACATCACTATGCAGTTTGGCAGTAAGCCGTTGTTTGAAAACATCTCCGTTAAGTTTGGCGGCGGTAACCGCTACGGTTTGATCGGGGCCAACGGCTGCGGCAAATCCACCTTTATGAAAATTCTGGGCGGCGATCTGGTGCCGAGCGGCGGCAACGTGTTCCTCGATCCGAACGAACGCCTGGGCAAACTGCGTCAGGATCAGTTCGCTTTCGAACAATACAGCGTGCTGGACACCGTCATCATGGGCCACCACGAGCTGTGGGCGGTGAAGGAAGAGCGCGACCGCATTTACGGTCTGGCCGAAATGAGCGAAGAAGACGGCTATAAAGTGGCCGATCTGGAAGTGGCTTACGGCGAGATGGACGGTTACACCGCAGAAGCGCGCGCCGGCGAACTGCTGCTTGGCGTAGGCATCCCGGTTGAACAGCATTACGGCCCGATGAGCGAGATCGCGCCGGGCTTCAAACTGCGCGTATTGCTGGCACAGGCGCTGTTTTCCGATCCGGAAATCCTGCTGCTCGACGAACCGACGAACAACCTGGACATCGATACCATTCGCTGGCTGGAGCAGGTGCTGAACGATCGTAACAGCACCATGGTCATCATTTCGCACGACCGTCACTTCCTGAACATGGTCTGTACTCACATGGCGGATCTGGACTACGGCGAACTGCGCGTTTATCCGGGTAACTACGACGAATACATGACTGCGGCCACTCAGGCGCGCGAGCGTCTGGTCGCGGACAACGCCAAGAAGAAGGCACAAATTAGCGAACTGCAGTCGTTCGTGAGCCGCTTCAGCGCCAACGCCTCCAAATCCAAGCAGGCGACGTCTCGCGCCCGCCAGATAGACAAGATCCAACTGGAGGAAGTGAAGGCTTCCAGCCGTCAGAACCCGTTCATCCGTTTTGATCAGGACAAGAAACTGTTCCGTAACGCGCTGGAAGTGGAAGCGCTGAGCAAAGGTTTCGATAACGGCCCGCTGTTCAGCAAGTTCAACCTGATGGTTGAAGTCGGCGAGAAAGTGGCGGTGCTGGGCCCGAACGGTATCGGTAAATCCACCCTGCTGAAAACGCTGGTGGGCGACGCTCAGCCGGACAGCGGCAGCGTGAAGTGGTCCGAAAACGCCAAGATCGGTTACTACGCTCAGGATCACGAATACGAGTTCGATGATACCCTGACGGTGTTCGACTGGATGAGCCAGTGGAAGCAGGAAAAAGACGACGAGCAGGCGGTGCGCAGCGTGCTGGGCCGTTTGCTGTTCAGCCAGGACGACATCAAGAAGAAAGTTAAGGTGCTGTCCGGTGGTGAAAAGGGCCGTATGCTGTTCGGCAAGCTGATGATGCAGCGCCCTAATATTCTGGTTATGGATGAACCAACCAACCACCTGGATATGGAATCCATCGAATCGCTGAACATGGCGCTGGAAATGTACGAAGGTACGTTGATCTTCGTCTCCCACGACCGTGAGTTCGTCAGCTCGCTGGCGACGCGCGTGCTGGAAATGACGCCGACCAAGGTTATCGACTTTACCGGCAACTACGAAGACTATCTGCGTAGCCAGGGTATCGTTTAAGTACGAAGAGCGAAAAAGCAGGGCGGGAATTATCCCGCCCTTTTTTGTCTCCGTTATTCTCCGCCGCACACCTCGCACTGCGGGTTTTTCGGCAACTTCATCTCGCGGAACTGCATCGTCATGGCGTCGAACATCAGCAGTTTTCCGGTGAGAGGTTGGCCGTAATGCGTCAACAGCTTAATCGCTTCCAGAGCTTGCAGCGTGCCGATAGTGCCCACCAGCGGTGCCATAACCCCAGCCTCGACGCAGGTCAGGGCGTTTTCGCCGAATAACCGGCTCAGGCAGCGGTAGCAGGGCTCGTCCGGCTGGTAGGTAAATACGCTGAGCTGCCCCTCCATGCGGATCGCCGCGCCGGAAACCAGCGGTTTGCGTTGCGCATGGCACTGGCGGTTGAGCAGATCGCGTGTCGCTACGTTGTCGGTACAGTCCAGCACCAGATCGCAGGCGGCAATGTGCTCCGCCATTTGTTCGTCGCTCAACTGCCCGTCCAGGGTATCAATATGGATATGCGGATTGATGGCGCTGAGCTCGAGTCGAGCCGATTCGACCTTCGTCATGCCAAGACGCGCATCGCGATGCAGGATCTGGCGTTGCAGGTTGGAGAGGGCGACGGTGTCGAAATCAACCAGCGTCAGCTGGCCGACGCCCGCCGCGGCCAGGTAAGGCGCAGCAGCGCAACCCAGCCCGCCAAGGCCGACAATCAGCACTCGAGCGGCCTTCAGCTTTTCCTGGCCGTCGAAGTCAAAGCCGCGCAGGATAATCTGGCGGTTATAGCGCAGCATTTCGGCGTCGGTTAATTCCGGCAGCATGTTCAGCTCCTCAGCAAGTTGTTGAATGGCTCGATTTCCACCATTTCGCCAACCGCCACGGAACCGCGTTCGCGCTCCAGCACGATGAAACAGTTACCCTGGCTGAACGAACTGAATACGTGCGAGCCCTGATGGCCGGTGGTGCTCACTTCCAACTCGCCCTGGGCATTGCTGCCAAACACGCCGCGCTGGAAATCAAGACGACCCGGCGCCTTCTTCAGCGGTGTCAATGCGCGTGCGCGCAGGCGTGGTGGCAGACGCCATTCGCCGTGGCCGGCCAGTTTTGCCAGCAACGGCTGCACCAACTGGTAGAAGGTCAGGGCGGCGGAAACCGGGTTACCCGGCAGGCCGCAGAACCAGGCGTGCTTCAGCTTGCCAAACGCGAAGGGTTTGCCGGGTTTGATTGCCAGTTTCCAGAAACTGACCTCGCCCAACTCATCGAGCATTTGTTTGGTGTAGTCGGCTTCACCCACCGACACGCCGCCGCTGCTGATCACGACGTCAGCCTGGCTGTCCGCCTGCTCGAAGGCGGCGCGCAGCGCATTTTGGTCATCACGGATAATGCCCAGATCGAGAGTCTCGCAGCCCAATTGTTCGAGCATCAGGCGTACCGCAAAGCGGTTGGTGTCATAAATCTGCCCGGCCTCTAGCGGCTGGCCTACCGGTTGCAACTCGTCGCCGGTGGAGAACACCGCGACCTTCAACTTGCGGATCACCAGCACCTCGGCGACGCCGAGCGAGGCCAGCAGCGGCAACTGCGCGGCGCCCAGTTTGACGCCGGCCGGCAACACGCCGGCGCCCTGTTGAATATCTTCTCCCGCCAAACGGATGTTTTGCCCGGCGCGCACTACGGCATTGAAGCGAACGCCGGCATCGCTCACCTCAGCCTGCTCTTGCATGATCACCGCCTCGGCGCCGGTTGGGATCGGCGCGCCGGTCATGATGCGTACGCAGGTGCCGGCCGGCCAGTCGCCGTTGAACGGCGCACCGGCAAAGGCTTTGCCTGCGACCGGAAGCGGGGCGTTGGCATGCAGGTCTGCGATACGTACCGCATAACCGTCCATGGCCGAATTGGCGAACGGCGGCACGTCGATCGGTGAAATCACCGGCGCGGCGGTAATGCGGCCGGCGGCGGCGTTCAGGGGGATGGATTCGGTCTGCTGCAGAGGGGAGAGTTGGCCGAGCATCTTCTCCAACGCCTGCTCAAGGGAGATGAGATCGGAAGTATGGCAATGATCCATAAAGGGAACTCCGTAATCAGGGTGCGCGAAAAACAGCGGCAAAGTGGGAGTATTATGGCAGATAACGCCGAAGGGGAGAACGGGTACGCCCGCCGTCTTTCACGCCGCGGCGTTGTTGGCGGCGCCCGGACGGATTGACCGCCCCAGGACGGTCCCGACCCATGCCTGAGCATGAGCGGGCTGCAACTTGAAAGCCGCAGGGTATAGACTGAGTAAAACAAGGGAGAAAGGTGATGCATAAACAGGTCATAGACTTCTGGTTCGAGGAAATCGATCCGGTGATGTGGTTCAAGAACGACGATGAGTTCGACCGCGACTTGCAGGTACGTTTTGGCGAATTGTGGCACGCGGCGGCGGCGGGGGAATTGGCGCACTGGCGCGACACCATCGAAGGCCGGTTGGCTGAGGTGATCGTGCTCGATCAGTTCAGCCGCAATCTGTATCGGGGAACACCCCGGGCATTTTCCAGCGACTGCATGGCGCTGGTGCTGGCGCAAGAGGCGATCCGCTCCGGGCAATGTGCACAGCTCAGCCGCGAACAGCGCGGCTTTCTCTATTTACCCTTTATGCATTCGGAATCGGCGGTAATTCATCAGCAGGCACTGGCGCTGTATACCGAACTGAATAATGGCGATCAGTTGGAATTTGAATTACGGCATAAGGCGATCATTGATCGTTTTGGCCGTTATCCGCACCGTAATGCGATATTAGGCCGGGTCAGCACGCCGGAGGAAGAAGCATTTTTATTGCTGCCGGGATCGGGGTTCTGAATATTGATTATCTGCGTTCAACCGGCGAACACACAGCAGGTTGAACGCTAAGCGGCTATTTATCCAGAGCGATCGGCTGAGGTTTTCAACAAAAATCCCAGCCGCTGTTTCCGCGCTGATGCGTTGGGCTAACCTTCTGTTTTTATTCCATTAAGCTATTTCAATGTGCGAAATAATCTAAGCGGACTACGCTAAATGCTGAGCGGTGACTTTATGCTTTACTTCGATAGCCAGGCTAAATATAGTCGAAAAAAGTCAGAATAATAATTATACCCGTCGTATTTCAAGCATACCTGGGGTCTCCTGAACCGGCTGCCTGGCTGCGACTTGAAATCCATAGGGTATAGGCGTCTTGGAAAAAGGTTGGGTTTAACACAGGGTGTCAGGCAAATGAGCAAACCAGTGATTGCCATTCATGGTGGCGCGGGCGCAATTACCCGTGCGGCGCTGAGTGCTGAAAAAGAACAAGCGTATATTCAGGCGCTGTCCTCTATTGTCGCCGCCGGTCAGCATATTTTGGCCCAGGGCGGCAGCGCGCTGGATGCGGTCACCGAGGCCGTCAGGCTGCTGGAAGAGTGTCCGCTCTTCAACGCCGGAAAAGGCTCGGTGTTTACTCACCAGGGCACCCACGAACTGGATGCCTGCGTGATGGACGGGCACACCTGCGACGCCGGTGCCGTAGCCGGGGTCAGCCGCATTCGCAATCCGATTTTGGCCGCCCGTGCGGTATTGGAAAACAGCCCGCATGTGCTGTTCGCCGGCGAGGGCGCAGAAAAATTCGCCGCCGCCCACGGCCTGGAAATGGTTACCCCCGATTTCTTCTTTACCCAGGAACGTTTTGATCAACTGCACCGCGCCCAGGCGGAGCAGGGCCGGGTGCTGCTCGATCACGACGGCGCGGCGCAGGCCACCGATCCGATAGACCCCGATCGTAAATTCGGCACCGTAGGTGCGGTAGCTCTGGACGCATTAGGCAATCTGGCGGCCGCCACCTCAACCGGCGGCATGACCAATAAACAGGCCGGCCGGATAGGCGATACGCCGATCATCGGCGCCGGCTGCTATGCGAACAACGCCACGGTGGCGATCTCCAGCACCGGCACCGGCGAAATATTCATGCGCGGTGTGGTGGCTTACGACGTCTCTGCATTGATCGAATACGCCGGTCTGAGCCTGCAACAGGCCTGCGACCGGGTGGTGATGGAAAAATTGCCGGCAATGGGCGGCAACGGCGGGCTGATCGCCATCGACCGCCACGGCAACGTGGTCCTGCCTTTCAACAGCGAAGGGATGTACCGCGGGTTTGGTTATGTCGGCGATGCGCCGTCCATAGGGATTTATCGCTAACCGATCACCAGGAGGGTGCATGACCGATACTGCAATGCCGCCTGCGGCTGACTCTGCGTTATTTCTGCCACCACAGCGCGTACTGTCGGTGCGCAATCTTGGCATCCGGTTCAACCAGCAAGGCGACACCGTCGAGGCGGTGCGCAACCTGTCATTTGACATCGATCGCGGTGAAACGCTGGCGATCGTCGGCGAGTCCGGCTCGGGCAAATCCGTGACTTCTCTGGCGTTGATGCGGCTGGTTGAGCAGGGCGGCGGCGCTATCGTCAGCGGCGCTATGCCGTTTCGCCGGCGCAACGGCGAAGTGCTGGATCTGGCGCGAGCGCGTCAGAGCACCTTGCGCACCCTGCGCGGCGCCGATATGGCGATGATTTTTCAGGAGCCGATGACGTCGCTGAACCCGGTGTTTCCGGTCGGCGAGCAGATCGCCGAGTCTCTGCGGCTGCATCAGGCGATGGGCGGCCGCGCCGCGAAACAAGAAGCCTTGCGCATGCTCGATCTGGTGCGCATTCCCGAAGCCAAAGAGGTGCTTAACCGTTATCCGCACCAGCTTTCCGGCGGTATGCGCCAGCGGGTGATGATCGCCATGGCGTTATCTTGCAAACCCGCGCTGCTGATTGCCGACGAGCCGACCACCGCGCTGGACGTCACCATTCAGGCGCAAATCTTGCAGCTGATTCGCGTGTTGCAGCAGGAAATGCAGATGGGGGTGATTTTCATCACCCACGATATGGGCGTAGTGGCGGAGATTGCCGACCGGGTGCTGGTGATGCATCAGGGCGAGCAAGTGGAGCAAGGGCCGGTGCGCGATCTGTTCGCCGCGCCGCAACAGCCCTACACTCGGGCGTTGCTGGCGGCAGTACCCAGACTGGGCTCGATGGCAGATAAAGACTTCCCGGCCAAATTCCCGCAGCCCAACGGCGAAGACAATGGGCTGCCTCAGGATACCGTGCCGCCAGGCGCCGCACCTATCCTGCGGGTGGAAAACCTGGTCACGCGCTTTGATCTGCGCAGCGGTATTTTCAACCGCGTCACCCGTCGGGTACACGCGGTGGAAAACGTCAGTTTTGATCTCTACCCCGGCGAAACGCTGGGGCTGGTGGGGGAGTCCGGCTGCGGCAAATCCACCACCGGCCGTTCGCTGTTAAAGCTGGTGGACAGCCAGCGCGGCACCATCACCTTCGACGGCCGCCAGATAAACCGACTGAAAGGTTCGGCGTTGCAGCACCTGCGGCGCGATATCCAGTTTATCTTCCAGGATCCTTACGCTTCGCTGGATCCGCGGCTGACCGTCGGTTTCTCGATTATGGAGCCGCTGCTGGTGCATAACGTGGCGCGCGGCAAGGCGGCAGAGGAGCGCGTGGCCTGGTTGCTGGAGCGCGTAGGGCTGAAACCCGAGCATGCGCGGCGTTACCCGCATGAATTTTCCGGTGGCCAGCGGCAGCGTATTTGCATTGCGCGTGCGCTGGCATTGAACCCGAAGGTGGTGATCGCCGACGAGTCGGTGTCGGCGCTTGACGTGTCGATTCAGGCGCAGATCGTCAATTTATTGCTCGACTTGCAGCGTGAGCTCGGCATCGCATTCTTGTTTATCTCGCACGATATGGCGGTGGTGGAACGTATTAGCCATCGTGTGGCGGTCATGTACCTCGGCCAGATCGTCGAAATTGGCCCGCGCCGGGCGGTATTCGACAATCCGCAGCACGCTTACACCCGCAAGCTGATGGCGGCGGTGCCGGTGGCCGACCCGGCGCATGTCCATAAACGCCAACCGTTGTTGGTGGATGAAATCCCCAGCCCGATCCGCACGCTGGGCGATGAACCCGTTACCGCACCGCTGGTACAGGTTGGGCCGGGGCACTTTGTTGCCCGCCACCCGATCGCCGGTGCTTATTAAAGACCTCAGGAGAGACAAGCGACATGAAGCACACATTCAAACGTAATGCGTTGGTGGCCGCCGTGCTGCTGGCGGCGGTGGGCGCAGGCCCGGCCTGGGCGGCGAAGGATGCGGTGATTGCCGTGGCTTCCAACTTCACCACGCTGGACCCGTACGATGCCAACGACACGCTGTCTCAGGCGGTGGCCAAGTCTTTCTATCAGGGGCTGTTCGGCTTTGATAAAGATATGAAGCTGGTTAACGTACTGGCGGACAGCTACGAGGTGAGTAAAGACGGGCTGACTTATACCCTCAAGCTGCATCCGGGGGTGAAATTCCACGACGGCACCGAGTTCAACGCCGAAGCGGTGAAGGTGAACCTGGATCGCGCCAGCAACCCGGACAACCATCTCAAGCGTTACAACCTGTTCAAGATGATCGACAAAACCGAAGTGGTGGACGCCAATACGGTGAAAATCGTGCTGAAGGCGCCGTTCTCGGCCTTTATCAACAACCTGGCGCACCCGGCGGCGGCGATCATTTCCCCGGCGGCGCTGAAGCAGTATGGCAAAGACATTGGTTTCCATCCGGTGGGCACCGGGCCGTATCAGTTCGTCACCTGGAATCAGACCGATTTCGTCAAGGTGAAGAAGTTCGACGGCTATTGGAAACCGGGGTTGCCGAAGCTCGACAGCATCACCTGGCGCCCGGTCGTGGACAACAACACCCGTGCGGCGATGCTGCAAACCGGCGAAGCGACCTTCGCCTTCCCGATCCCTTACGAGCAGGCCAAGGTGCTGGAAGGCAATGCCAAGCTCGACGTGGTGGCGGCACCGTCGATCCTGCAACGTTATATCAGCCTGAACGTCACTCAGAAGCCGTTCGACAATCCTAAGGTGCGCCAGGCGTTGAACTACGCCATCAACAAGGATGCGCTGATCAAAGTGGCGTTCTCCGGCTATGCGGTGCCGGCGGAGGGCCCGGTACCGCCGGCGATCGACTTCGCTACCCGCTACAAGCCGTGGCCGTACGATCCGGTCAAGGCGCGCGAACTGCTGAAAGAGGCCGGTTACCCGAACGGTTTCACCACCACGTTGTGGTCTTCGCATAATCACAGCACCGCGCAGAAAGTGCTGCAGTTTGCCCAGCAGCAACTGGCGCAGGTTGGGGTGAAAGTGACGGTGACCGCGATGGACGCCGGCCAACGTGCCGCGCAGGTGGAAAGCGTCGGGGTGAAAGACACCGGCGTGCGCATGTTCTATACCGGCTGGTCGGCGTCGACCGGCGAGGCGGATTGGGCGCTGTCGCCGCTGTTCTCCACCCAGGCTGCGCCGCCCAAGCAGTTCAACACCGCGTTTTACAGCAACCCGCAGGTGGACAAGGATCTGACCGGCGCGCTGGCGACCACCGATCGCGCCGAGAAGCAAAAACTCTACAAGGATGCGCAGGACCGGATCTGGGCCGACGCGCCGTGGATTTTCCTGGCGACAGAGCGCCTGCTGTCGGCCAACAACAAACAGCTGAGCGGTTTCTATGTGATGCCGGATACCTCGTTCAACTTTGATAATGCCGATCTCAAATAAGGCGCCAATCCCCGCCCTCTATCCGGGGGCGGGGTGAGGGGATTAACCCGACATGCTTAATTATTTTCTGAAACGATTGCTGGGTCTGATCCCGACGCTGCTGATTGTCGCGGTGCTGGTGTTTCTGTTCGTTCACCTGCTGCCCGGCGATCCGGCGCGGCTGGCGGCGGGGCCGGATGCCGACGAAGCGGTGGTGCAACTGGTGCGCAAGGATCTGGGGCTGGATAAGCCGTTGCCTCAGCAGTTCGTCCATTTTTTCGTCAACGCGCTGCAGGGCGATTTCGGCACCTCGATGGTATCCAAACGTCCGGTGAGCGAAGAGATCGGCTCGCGCTTTATGCCAACGCTGTGGCTGACCCTCACCAGCATGCTGTGGGCGGTGATTTTCGGCATGGCCATTGGCATGGTGTCCGCCGTGTGGCGCAACCGTTGGCCGGATCGTTTGGGCATGACGCTGGCGGTCTCGGGCATTTCATTTCCCGCCTTTGCGCTGGGCATGCTGCTGATGCAGGTATTTTCCGTCAACCTCGGCTGGTTGCCGACGGTGGGCGCCGACAGCTGGCGGCACTATATTTTACCTTCCATTACCTTGGGCGCGGCGGTGGCGGCGGTGATGGCGCGCTTTACCCGCGCTTCATTCGTTGAAGTGATGCAAGAGGACTATATGCGCACCGCGCGGGCCAAGGGGGTGCGGGAAACCATGGTGGTGGTGAAGCACGGGCTGCGCAACGCGATGATCCCGGTGGTGACCATGATGGGATTGCAGTTCGGCTTTCTGCTTGGCGGTTCTATCGTGGTGGAGAAAGTCTTTAACTGGCCGGGGCTGGGCAGGCTGCTGGTCGATGCCGTCGAGATGCGCGATTACCCGGTGATCCAGGCCGAGGTGCTGTTGTTTTCTCTGGAGTTCATTCTGATTAACCTGTTGGTGGACATGCTGTATGCGGCAATTAACCCGGCGATACGTTACAAATGAGGGCGCTGCATGATTAAGCATTGGCGGCGTAACGCTGCATTGAAGGCGATGCCGACGATCGACCCTAACGCGGTGCGCACGCCGTGGCATGAGTTTTGGCGGCGTTTCCGCCGACAGCATGTGGCGCTGGTCGCGGGGGGATTTGTGTTGCTGTTGGTGGCTGCAGCGCTGTTGGCGCCGTATCTGGTTCCCTTTGATGCGGAAAACTATTTCGATTATGACCGCCTGAACGAAGGCCCTTCGCTGGTGCATTGGCTGGGCGTGGATTCGCTGGGGCGGGATATTTTTAGCCGCATCCTGATGGGCACGCGCATTTCGCTGGCCGCCGGCGTGTTTTCGGTACTGGCCGGTGGGTTGATTGGCACGTTGCTGGGGCTGTTGGCGGGCTATTATGAAGGCTGGTGGGATCGTATCACCATGCGCATTTGCGACGTGCTGTTCGCGTTCCCCGGCATCCTGCTGGCGATTGGCGTGGTGGCGATCATGGGCAGCGGCATGGCCAATGTGATTATCGCGGTGGCCATTTTCAGTATTCCGGCGTTTGCCCGGTTGGTGCGGGGCAATACCCTGGTGCTGAAGCACCTGACCTATATCGAGTCGGCGCGCAGCATTGGCGCTTCGGACTGGACCATTATCATGCGGCACATTCTGCCGGGAACCCTTTCGTCGATCGTGGTGTATTTCACCATGCGTATCGGCACCTCGATCATCACCGCCGCCAGCCTGTCGTTCCTCGGCCTGGGCGCGCAACCGCCGACGCCGGAGTGGGGCGCGATGCTCAACGAGGCGCGTGCCGATATGGTGATTGCGCCGCACGTGGCGATTTTCCCCAGTTTGGCGATTTTCCTCACCGTGCTGGCGTTTAATTTGTTGGGCGACGGGCTGCGCGATGCGCTGGATCCGAAACTGAAGGGGTGACTTTGGGTCTGTTGCCTTGGCGTGTCCGGGCCGGTTTCGGCATGATGCGTGGCGTACATTTGAATGCGTTAACACGGCTTGAAGAAATCCGGGCGGCTGAACCGCCCGGATTTTTTTTATCCACGGAACAGGTGTTCGGCGTGGAAGCGCAGGTGGTCTTCGATAAAGGTGGCGATGGTGAAGTAGCTGTGATCGTAGCCTGGTTGAATCCGCAGCGTCAGCGGCCAGTCGCGCTGGCGTGCCAGCTCGGCCAGCTTCGCCGGTTGCAGTTGATCCGCCAGGAACTGATCGCCGTCGCCCTGATCCACCAGCACCGGCATTTTTTCCGCGCCGTTGGCCAGCAGATGGCAACTGTCATATTGCAGCCACTGGCTTTCGTCGCTCCCCAGATAGGCGGTGAAGGCTTTACGCCCCCAGGGCACCTGACAAGGATTGACGATCGGCGCGAACGCCGACACGGAACGAAAGCGCTGCGGATTACGAAACGCCAGCATCAGCGCGCCATGGCCGCCCATTGAGTGGCCAAAGATCGACTGGCGATCGCTGACGCTGAAATGCTGATTGATCAACGCCGGCAGCTCATCGCTGAGGTAATCGTACATGCGGAAATGCTTGTCCCACGGCGCCTGCGTGGCGTTCAAATAGAACCCGGCGCCCTGGCCCAGATCGTACCCTTCATCATTCGGCACATCGTCGCCGCGCGGGCTGGTATCGGCCATCACCAGCACCAGGCCCAGCTCGGCGGCGATGCGTTGCGCACCGGCCTTCAACGTGAAGTTTTCATCATTGCAGGTCAGCCCCGACAGCCAGTACAGCACCGGCGGCGGGTTATCATCGCGCGGCGGCGGCAGATAGATGCTGAAAGTCATGTTGCAATTCAGGCTCTGCGCTGCATGGCGGTAACGCTGTTGCCAGCCACCGAACATGCGGTGCTCTTCGAGAAGTTCTAATGACGAGTTCATCTCTGCCTCCTGGCTTATTTTTTGTCGAAGTGAATAACCGAGCGGATTGATTTGCCTTCGTGCATCAAATCGAACGCTTCATTAATCTGATCGAGCCCCATAGTGTGGGTGATAAAGTCATTCAGCGCGAACTCGCCGTCCAGATAACGCTGGACGATGCCCGGCAGCTGCGAACGGCCCTTGACGCCACCAAAGGCGGAACCGCGCCAGACGCGGCCGGTGACCAACTGGAACGGACGGGTAGAGATCTCTTGGCCGGCACCGGCTACGCCGATAATCACCGATTCGCCCCAGCCTTTATGACAACATTCCAGCGCGGAGCGCATCACGTTGACGTTGCCAATGCACTCGAAGGAGAAATCGACGCCGCCGTCGGTCAGCTCAACGATCACGTCCTGAATAGGTTTATCGTAGTCTTTCGGGTTGATCAGATCGGTAGCGCCCAGTTTGCGCGCCAGATCGAACTTGCTGGTGTTGATATCGATGCCGATGATGCGGCCTGCGCCGGCCATCTGCGCGCCGATAATCGCCGACAGACCAATGCCGCCGAGGCCGAAGATGGCCACGGTATCGCCTTTTTGCACTTTGGCGGTGTTGATTACCGCGCCCATGCCGGTGGTGACGCCACAACCCAGCAGGCAGACTTCTTCCAGCGGCGCTTCTTTACTGATTTTCGCCAGCGAGATTTCCGGTACCACGGTGTATTCGGAGAAGGTCGAGGTGCCCATGTAGTGGAAGATAGGCTGTCCGTCTTTGTAGAAGCGGGTGGTGCCGTCCGGCATCAGGCCTTTGCCCTGGGTGGCGCGGATCGCCTGACACAGGTTGGTTTTGCCGGATTTACAGAATTTGCACTCGCCGCATTCCGGGGTGTAAAGCGGGATCACGTGATCGCCGACCGCCACGCTGGTGACGCCTTCGCCCACCGCTTCCACCACGCCGCCGCCTTCATGGCCGAGGATCGCCGGGAACACGCCTTCCGGATCGGCCCCTGACAGGGTATAAGCGTCGGTGTGGCATACGCCGGTGGCGACGATCCGCACCAGCACTTCGCCTTTTTGCGGTGGCATCAGGTCGACTTCTTCGATTTTCAGCGGTTGGTTCGGGCCCCAGGCAACGGCGGCGCGGGTTTTGATCATTTCCATCATAGTCTCCAGTGGTCTATTTTTTAAATCAGGCTATATCGATAGCGTCTGATGAAACGAGGTTTGTTTTGTCAACAGCGGCGGTTTCCGCCTGTTCAATAATCAGTTCTTTCAGCGCACGCACGTTCGGGCCGAACGCATCGCGCCGCCACAGCAACCAGGTGGCGGTTTGAGCGATATCATCCGGTAAGGCATGCACTTTCACCCGTTCATGGCCTGGCAACAGGCTGAGCACCGAATGCGGGATCATCGCCAACCCGGCGCCGCTGGCAACGCAGGCCAGCATCGCGTGGTAGGACTGGATTTCCATAACCTGGCCCGGCAACACGCCTTCGCGCTTGAACCAGGACTCCAGCCGCAGGCGGTAAGAACAACTTGCCCGGAAGGCAAACAGCGTTTCGCCTTTGGCGTCTTTAGCGTTATGAATCGGCAGGTGGTCGAGGCAGGAGATCACCACCATGTGTTCGGGGAAGGCGATACAGCCATTGAGTTCGTCATACTGGACCGGCCCATCGACCAGCGCCGCCGCCAGCGTACCGGCGCGCACCCGTTCGGTGATTTCGCCCGAGGTACCGGTGGTCAACGACAGCGACACCTGCGAAAAGCGCTGGTGATAGGCCGCCAGCAGATTGGGCAGGCGAGTGGCGGCCGTGCTTTCCATCGAGCCGATGGCGAAGTTACCCGCCGGCTCACCGGCATGCGTGATGCTCATGGCCTCTTCGCTGAGCGCCAGAATGCGGTTGGCGTAGCAGAGAAAGTTGTGACCCATCGGCGAAAGGCGCAGGCGTTGCTTTTCGCGGATGAAAAGATCGGTACCCAGTTCCTGCTCGAGCTGACGCAGGCGCGTGGTCAGGTTCGACGGCACGCGGTGCAACTGTTCGGCGGCACGGGCTACGGAGCCGGTTTCGGCGACGCTGCAGAACATGCGAAGCTGGGTAAGATCCATTGTATTCTCTTTTTGTGATGAACTTGATGAGTATTATTCAGTTTTTGTGAGTTTAATACTGCGGCATGATGCTGGCAACCTTCTTTTAACAGTCTGGATAACTCTACATGGCCTTAAGAATTGCCCTGAGCGGTTTTATTGCGTTGATCGTCGCCATGGGGATTGGGCGCTTCGCCTTTACCCCGCAGGTGCCGCTGATGATTGCCGAGCACCAGTTTACCCTGACCGGGGCCGGGCTGGTGGCAGCGATCAACTACCTGGGGTATCTGTGCGGCGCTTACGACGCCATGCGCGCCAGCCGCCACGTTGAGCGCCGGCTGTGGCTGGGCGTGTGGGGTGCCGTGGCCTTGACGCTGCTTTCCGCCGTGGTGCAGGGCGAGTGGTGGCATGGTGCGGTGCGATTTGCCATCGGTTGGGCCAGCGGCTGGTCGATGGTATTGGTGGCGGCCTGGACCAACGAGCGACTGGCGCACTATGGCCGGCCGGCGCTGAGCGCGGCGGTATTCGCCGGCCCGGGGGCCGGAATTTTTATCAGCGGCATGATGGCGGTGGGCATTCATAGCCTGGCGCTGACGGCGTCGCAGGCCTGGATGGTGTATGGCGTATTGGCGCTGGTACTGATTGGCGCCATCAGCATTAACCTGCCGCGTGCCGGTGAGCTGCATCGCCCCAACGTGGCGGCGGAGCCGTTGCAACTGACCCCGGCGTTGAAACGCCTGGTCTGGAGCTACAGCCTGGCGGGCTTTGGCTATATTCTGCCGGCGACCTTTTTATCGCAAATGGCGGCGGCGCGTTTTCCCGATAGCCTGTTCGCTCAATTCGTTTGGCCGATCTTCGGCGGCGCGGCGGTATTGGGGATCGTTCTCGGCATTCTGACCCGCCATCGGCTGACCACTCAGTCCCGACTGGCTATTACCCTGTGGGTGCAGGCGCTGGGCGTACTGTGCGCGGAAGTGGTACCGGGTGTGGCCGGGTTGGCGCTGGGGGCGTTACTTACCGGCGGCGGTTTCCTCAGTGTGGTGCAGCTTTCCATTCAGCATGGCCGGGAGTTGGCGCCCAACCATGCGCGTTATATGGCGGGATTGTTGACCACCGGCTATGCGTTGGGGCAACTGGTTGGCCCCACTCTGTCGGCGCTGTCGACGGCATTGACCCACAGGCTGGAACCGGCGCTGTATGTGGCGGTTGTGGGTCTGATCGTGGCCGGTCTGCTGGTGGTGAATACGCCGGCACGCGAATTGGCGCGAAAACCGACGCTGCCGTGATTAAATTCCGTACAAAAAAAGCGGGATACCTGCAGCAGGCCTGATTGTGCTAAATGCGAATATTTCACCTGCGGTTGAAACACAATCACTGGATAATCCCTTCACTCTCCTCTAGAGTGGGGGCAAAATCTTGACCGGGTTCACGTTATCAACGACGGAAACTTCTGCTGTCAGGAGAGTATGCAATTCACCTATCTGCCCGGTAAAGCCGTTGGATGGGTGAGTTCAAGTCCGTTGGAGAGAATAAATGACATCATTAAATAAAGAAGCTGCCCTGGTTCATGCAGCGCTCGAAGAGCGTGGTCTGGAAACCCCATTGCGCGGTGAAGTGCTGGATCGCGAAACGCGCAAACGTCGTATTAAAGAGCACATGACGGAAATCATGCAGCTGCTTAATCTCGACCTGTCCGACGACAGCCTGGCGGAAACCCCGCACCGCATTGCCAAGATGTATGTCGATGAGATTTTCTCCGGCCTGGACTACGCCAACTTCCCAAAAATCACCGTCATCGAAAACAAGATGAAGGTAGATGAAATGGTGACGGTGCGCGATATCACACTGACCAGCACCTGCGAGCATCACTTCGTGACCATCGACGGCAAAGCGACCGTGGCCTACATCCCGAAAGATGTGGTCATTGGTTTGTCGAAAATCAACCGTATCGTGCAGTTTTTCTCCCAGCGCCCTCAGGTGCAGGAGCGTTTGACTCAGCAGATCCTGGTGGCATTGCAAACCTTGCTCGGCACCAATAACGTGGCGGTATCGATTGATGCGGTCCATTATTGTGTTAAGGCACGCGGCATCCGTGATGCGACCAGCGCCACCACCACCACTTCTCTGGGGGGGCTGTTCAAGTCCAGTCAGAACACGCGCCAGGAGTTTTTGCGCGCGGTGCGCCATCACCAGGGGTGATGGCGGGTTAAAAAAAAAGAACAGGCGCCTGCGGGCGCCTTTTTAATGACCGGCATACAGCGGTAAAATAATGAACACTAGCTCCACGGCCCCCTTGCCACGCATCGCCACGCTGGACTGCGTGCGAGGTATCGCCATTCTCGGCATTCTTCTGCTGAATATCAGCGCCTTTGGCCTGCCAAAGGCGGCCTACCTAAACCCTGCCTATCTGGGGCTGCCGACCTCTCGCGATGCCTGGACCTGGGCGCTGCTGGATATTTTCGCGCAGGCCAAGTTTTTGGCGATGTTCGCCCTGCTATTCGGCGCAGGCCTGCAGATGCTGCTGCGCCGCGGCAAAGGCTGGATACGTGCCCGATTGTCGTGGTTGGTGCTGTTCGGCCTGGGGCATGCCATTTTTCTCTGGGACGGTGACATCCTGTTGGCTTACGGGTTGATCGGCCTGGTGTGCTGGCGGATGATCCGCGATGCGAAGGACACTTACCAACTGCTGAAAACCGGCGTGGTGCTGTACCTGATTGGCGTTGGGGTGTTGTTGCTGCTGGGGTTCGTTTCGCACGGTGAGCCGGGCGGTTTCTGGCAACCAGGCGTAGCTGAGTTGCAGTATGAGAAGTTCTGGAAATTGCAGGGGGGCATGGAGGCATGGCGCAGCCGTGTTGATCTGCTGTCTTCCAGCCTGCTGGCGATTGGCGCTCAATACGGCTGGGAGTTGGCGGGGTTGATGCTGTTCGGTGCGGGACTGATGCGCAGCGGCTGGCTGCGCGGTACTTATTCGCCGGGCTACTATCGCCGGCAGGCGGCCTGGC
Source organism: Serratia plymuthica (assembly GCF_018336935.1). NCBI lineage: Bacteria > Pseudomonadati > Pseudomonadota > Gammaproteobacteria > Enterobacterales > Yersiniaceae > Serratia > Serratia plymuthica. Next base: position 1,335,222 of record NZ_CP068771.1, read on the forward strand.
TGATACCGCTTTCATTGCTGATCCAACTGCCGGCGGTAGCCTTGCAGTGGCATCTGCACTGGGACTACCGCTGGAGCGGTTTTTTATTGCAGGTGCCGCGTGAACTGGGCGCACCCTTGCAGGCGATGGGCTATCTGGCGCTGTGTTACGGTTTCTGGCCGACGCTGTCGCGCCTGCGTATCGCCCATTGGCTGACGCAGGTCGGGCGTATGGCGCTGAGCAATTACCTGCTGCAAACGCTGGTCTGCACCACGCTGTTCTATCGCTTTGGCCTGTATCAGCAGTTTGATCGCCTGCAACTGTTGGCGTTTGTGCCGCTGGTCTGGCTGGCTAACCTGTTGTTTTCCAACCTGTGGTTGAGTTATTTTCCGCAGGGGCCGGTAGAGTGGCTGTGGCGAAAATTGACCCACCTGGCCGCCGGTCAGGCAAAACCCAAGGCGCTGAACTGAGATCTGGCGCAGGCAGGTTAAAAAAATGTATGTAAACGTTTTCTTTCCTGTGACGTAATTCACGCAGAGGAGGATGACAAACGGGGTAGGATAGCGCCACTGTCAACTACCCCGACCTCAGGATCTTTCATGGCCTCTGTTCACCCCATCACCATTCGCGACGTGGCGAAACGCGCGGGCGTGTCCGTAGCGACCGTCTCCCGCGTGCTGAACAACAGCGCCCTGACCAGCAAACAGACGCGTGAAGGGGTGCTGCAGGCGGTCGCGGAACTGGGCTACCGGCCCAATGCCAACGCGCAGGCGTTGGCCACCCAAAGCAGCGATACCCTCGGCGTGGTGGTGATGGACGTTTCCGATCCCTTCTTTGGCGCGTTGGTGAAAGCGGTAGACACTGTGGCGCAGAAAAACCACAAATACCTGCTGATTGGCAACAGCTACCACCAGGCGGAAAAAGAGCGTCATGCCATCGAAGTATTGATTCGTCAGCGATGCAATGCCTTGATTGTTCATGCAAAAGCCTTGTGTGACGCCGAGTTGATCGCCTTTCTCGAACAGGTGCCGGGCATGGTGCTGATTAACCGAATCATCGCCGGCTATGAACACCGCTGCGTTGGCCTGGATAACGTCAGCGGCGCAGAGATGGCGATGCGCCTGCTGTTGTCGCAGGGCCACCAGCGTATTGGTTACCTGGGCTCCAATCACCCGATCGAAGACGGACCGCTGCGTCAGCAGGGCTATGAGCAGGCGATGAGCGCCGCGGGGCTGGCTACGCCGGACAACTGGCGCGCTTACGGTTCACCGGATCTGCAGGGCGGGGAGGCCGCCATGGTCGAGCTGCTTGGGCGCAACCTGCACCTGAGCGCGGTGTTCGCCTATAACGATGCTATGGCCGCCGGCGCCATGGCGGTGCTGAAAGAAAACGGTATCACAGTGCCGCAAAATTTCTCGATAGTGGGGTTCGATGATATCCCCATTGCACGCTATACCAGCCCTAAACTGACCACGGTACGCTATCCTATTGTTACCATGGCGACTCTCGCCACCGAATTGGCCCTGCGTGGCGCGGCTGGCGGGCTGGAGCCACAGGCGCGCCACCTGTTTATGCCTACTCTGGTACGTCGCCATTCCGATGCGCCCTGGCAAAGTGAGGCGGCGGTCACTCTCTGAAGATTTAATCTTGTGTAACCGTTTTCAATCTGTGAGAAAATTCACAGATTATTAACATCGCCCCGTCTATGCTCTAGGCGTTTTCCGGCGCAAAGGCACTTGCCGCTGCCGTTTTATCTCGCGCTGACACAGCACTTTTCAGGAATAACATGATTCACGGATGACAGGGAACCTGCCAGACCCGGTCGTGCACCCACCGCCGGTTACCTTTGGCTCAATACCGAGTACGACCTACATAAACCGGAGACAGACAATGAATAAGAAGGTTTTCACCCTGGCCGCGACGGCCGCAGCCATGATGTTTGGTGCCGCAGCTCATGCAGATACCCGTATTGGCGTCACCATTTATAAATACGACGACAACTTCATGTCGGTAGTGCGCAAGGCGATCGAGAAAGACGCCAAGGCCTCTCCGGATATCACTCTGCTGATGAATGACTCGCAGAACGATCAGTCCAAGCAAAACGACCAGATCGACGTACTGATCGCCAAGGGCGTGAAAGCGCTGGCGATCAACCTGGTTGACCCGGCCGCGGCCCCGGTGGTTATCGATAAGGCGCGCGCAAACGATATCCCTGTCGTGTTTTATAACAAAGAACCTTCCCGCAAAGCGCTGGACAGCTATGACAAAGCGTTTTATGTCGGGACCGACTCCAAGGAGTCCGGCGTGATCCAGGGCCAGCTGATCGCCAAGCACTGGAAAGCCAACCCGAACTGGGATCTGAACAAAGACGGCCAGATTCAGTATGTGTTGCTGAAAGGCGAACCGGGCCACCCGGATGCCGAAGCGCGCACCACCTATGTGGTGAAAACGTTGAACGAAGGCGGCCTTAAAACGCAGCAACTGCAGATGGACACCGCCATGTGGGATACCGCTCAGGCGAAAGACAAAATGGACGCCTGGTTGTCCGGCCCGAACGCCAACAAAATTGAAGTGGTTATCGCCAACAACGATGCCATGGCGATGGGCGCGGTAGAAGCGCTGAAGGCACACAACAAATCCAGCATTCCGGTATTCGGCGTGGATGCGTTGCCGGAAGCGCTGGCGATGGTCAAATCCGGCGCGATGGCGGGGACGGTGCTGAACGATGCCGACAACCAGGCTAAAGCCACCTTCGAATTGGCGAAAAACCTGGCTGCGGGCAAACCGGCCGCCGACGGCACCCAATATAAAATCGAAAATAAAGTGGTGCGCATTCCTTACGTTGGCGTAGATAAAGACAATCTGTCTCAGTTTGTTAAGTAAGTTCTGATATAAGCCGTAATGACCCCGCCTGGGGTGCGCTCAGCGCCAACACCAGGAAAGCCGCAGGCGGGGGAATTTTTTATTCAAATGACAGCCTATACCCACGAATTTCACGTTGCGGCTAACCACGCTGCGGTTTGACAGACGATGGGTACAATAATAGCCAGGTGTATTTATGGCCGACAGCCCACGCGAATTCCTCCTGGAAATGACCGATATCAGCAAGTCATTCCCCGGCGTCAAGGCATTGGATAATGTTAACCTGCGCGTTCGTCCGCACTCCATTCATGCGTTAATGGGGGAGAACGGCGCCGGGAAATCAACATTATTAAAATGCCTGTTTGGCATTTATAAAAAAGATGCCGGCAGTATTGTTTTTCAGGGCCGGGAAATTGATTTCAAAAGCTCAAAAGAGGCGCTGGAACACGGCGTTTCAATGGTGCATCAGGAGTTAAATCTGGTCCTGCAGCGCACCGTGATGGACAACATGTGGTTGGGGCGTTATCCGACCAAAGGCATGTTTGTCGATCAGGACAAGATGTTGAAGGACACCCAGGCGATATTCGACGAGCTGGATATTGATATCAACCCGCGGGATAAAGTGGGCACGCTGTCGGTATCGCAAATGCAGATGATCGAAATCGCCAAGGCGTTTTCCTATGACGCCAAGATTGTCATTATGGATGAGCCGACCTCGTCACTGACGGAAAAAGAGGTGAACCATCTGTTCACCATTATCCGTAAGCTGAAAGAGCGCGGCTGCGGCATTGTCTATATCTCGCATAAAATGGAAGAAATTTTCCAACTGTGCGATGAAATCACCATCCTGCGCGACGGCCAGTGGATCGCCACCCAGCCGCTGGAAGGGCTGGATATGGACAAGATCATCTCGATGATGGTGGGCCGTTCGCTCAGTCAGCGTTTCCCCGACAGACAGAATACGCCGGGAGAGGTGATTCTGGAGGTGAAGAACCTGACGTCATTGCGCCAGCCTTCGATTCGCGATGTTTCTTTCGATCTGCACAAAGGTGAAATTCTTGGCATTGCCGGGTTGGTGGGCGCCAAGCGCACGGACATTGTGGAAACCCTGTTCGGTATCCGTGAAAAGGTGGCGGGCACCATCAAGCTGCACGGCAAGGCCATCAACAATCACAGCGCCAATGAAGCGATAAACCACGGTTTTGCACTGGTAACGGAAGAGCGCCGCTCTACCGGGATTTACGCCTATCTGGATGTGGGCTTCAACTCGCTGATATCCAATATCCGCAACTATAAAAATAAAATCGGTCTGCTGGATAACGCCCGAATGAAGAGCGACACCCAATGGGTGATCGACGCCATGCGGGTCAAAACGCCGGGCCACCATACCCATATCGGCTCGCTGTCCGGCGGCAACCAGCAGAAGGTGATTATCGGCCGCTGGCTGTTAACCCAACCGGAAATATTAATGCTGGATGAACCGACGCGCGGCATTGACGTCGGCGCCAAATTCGAAATTTATCAGCTGATGACCGAATTGGCGAAGAAGGGCAAGGGGATCATTATTGTCTCGTCCGAAATGCCGGAGCTTTTGGGAATTACCGACAGAATACTGGTGATGAGTAATGGTCAGGTTGCGGGCATCGTTAACACCAAACAGACCTCGCAAAATGAAATTTTACGCCTCGCATCCCTGCACCTTTAAGGATCAGAATTATGAACGCGCTGAATAAGAAAACTTTGTTCACCTATTTTAAAGAAGGTGGCATTTACGTGGTATTGCTGGTGCTGCTGGCAATTATTATTATCCAGGACCCGACTTTCCTCAGTTTAATGAACCTGAGCAACATCCTGACCCAGTCATCGGTGCGTATTATTATTGCACTGGGCGTGGCCGGGTTGATCGTCACTCAGGGTACCGACCTGTCCGCCGGGCGTCAGGTTGGGCTGGCGGCGGTGGTGGCGGCAACGTTGCTGCAGTCGATGGACAACGTCAATAAAGTGTTTCCCCATATGGAAACCTGGTCGATCCCGCTGGTGATCCTGCTGGTGTGCGCCGTTGGCGCGGTGATCGGCCTGGTGAACGGTCTGATCATCGCCTATCTGAATGTGACGCCGTTTATTACCACCCTGGGTACCATGATCATCGTCTACGGCATCAACTCGCTGTATTACGATTCTGTCGGCGCTTCGCCGGTAGCGGGGTTCGATCCCAAGTTCTCTAGCTTTGCCCAGGGATTCCTGCGCTTTGGCGACTTTAAGCTGTCGTACATCACTTTCTACGCCATCATCGCGATTATTTTTGTCTGGATCCTGTGGAATAAAACCCGCTTCGGCAAAAATATCTTCGCCATCGGCGGTAACCCGGAAGCGGCAAAGGTTTCCGGCGTGAACGTGCCGTTGAACCTGATCATGATCTATGCGCTGTCCGGCGTGTTCTATGCCTTTGGCGGCCTGTTGGAAGCCGGCCGTATCGGCAGCGCCACCAACAACCTCGGTTTTATGTATGAGCTGGATGCCATCGCCGCCTGCGTGGTGGGCGGCGTGTCCTTTGCCGGTGGGGTGGGGACGGTGTTGGGCGTAGTGACCGGGGTGATCATCTTTACCGTCATCAACTACGGGCTGACCTACATTGGCGTTAACCCTTACTGGCAGTACATCATCAAGGGCGGCATCATTATCTTCGCCGTGGCGCTGGACTCACTGAAATACGCCAAGAAGAAATAAGCGTTCCGCAGCAATAAAAACGGTCGGCAAATGCCGACCGTTTTTATTTGCACCGTTGCAACTAAGGCTGTTTGGCCTTTTGCTTTTCTTCTTTCAGCTTGTGCTCCAGTTCCACCAACTGCTCTGGCGACACCGCCGGGTAGCCCTGGGCGTCTTCCGGCACCGCGTGCATGGAGGAGATGGGGATCAGCGGGCCGAGGAAGCGCGGTTCGCGTTTGAGTATGTACAGGTCGGTCAGCGCGCCAAGGCGGGCGAAGATCTCGCGAGCGCGCACCGTCATCATGTCTTTCGGCGACGGCACTGCGTAGCACTGGGCCTGGATCCCCATATGCAGGGCAATAAACAGCGCGCGCTCGCAGTGGAAACGCTGGGTGATAATGATGAAGTCATTGGTGTCGAACACCTTGCGGGTACGCACTATGGAGTCCAGGGTACGGAACCCGGCGTAATCCAGCACGATATCGCTGGGTGCTACGCCTGCGGCGATCAGATCGCGGCGCATGGTCATGGGCTCGTTATAGCTTTGCTGGGCATTGTCTCCGCTCAGCAGCAGGTATTTCACCTTGCCGCTGTTATAGGCGTTAATCGCGCCCTGAATGCGGTAACGGTAATACTGGTTGATGACGCCGGTACGGTAATATTTTGCGGTGCCGAGCACCACGCCGACCTGGCGATGGGGCAGCCCCTGGAGTTCGTCGTAGACGTAAGGCGCGGTTTTCCAACTGATCCAGCGATCGAGCGCGAGCGCCGAGAACATCAACACCGTAATGATGATGAACAGGCTGATTATCAGGCGTTTCCACATGTTATTGCCTTACGCGCACAGGGGCCAAAAAAGATGGCTCAAGGCTACTTTACCTGACTGGCCGACGCAAGCTGTCCACCGCCTGAAGCACGTATTGCGCCGCATTTTTAGGCGGTTTTGACAATAAAAAAGGTCCGGCGTGCCGGACCTTGCGCGTCACCTGCGTAAATCAGAACGAGGTGCGTTTGTAGCTGCGGTACTGTGGCCGCCAGAAGTTGTGTTCAATGGCCTTCGACAGCGCTTCTTCAGAGGTGACTACCGCCATTCCCTGCAGCTGCGCCGCTTTGCCCACTTCCATCGCGATGCACTTGGATACGCCCTGAATATCGTCGATATTCGGCAACAGCGCGCCATGTCCGTCGGTCGCCAGCGGCGAACAATCTGCCAGCGCGCGGCTGGCGGCCATCAGCATGGCGTCGGTCACGCGGGTAGCGCCGGAGGCCAGCACGCCCAAACCAATCCCCGGGAAGATATAGGAGTTGTTGCATTGGGCAATAGGGAACAGCTGGTCTTTATAGCTCACCGGCGCAAACGGGCTGCCGGTCGCGACCAGCGCGGCGCCGTCGGTCCAGTTGATGATGTCTTCCGGGCGGGCTTCCACGCGTGAGGTCGGGTTGGACAGCGGCATGACGATCGGGCGCGGGCAATGCTTGTGCATTTCGCGGATCAGCTCTTCGGTAAACAGGCCCGGCTGGCCGGAAACGCCGATCAAAATGCTGGGTTTGGCGTTACGCACCACGTCCAGCAGAGAGATGGCGTCGCTGGACGTCTGCCATGAAGCCAGGTTTTCGCTCTTTTGCACCAGCTTGCTCTGGAAATCGAGCAGGTTGGGCAGTTTGTCGGTCAGCAGGCCGAAACGGTCAACCATGAAGACCTGGGCGCGGGCTTCGTCTTCGCTCAGTCCTTCGGATTTCATCTGCGCGATAATCTGTTCGGCGATGCCGCAACCGGCTGAACCGGCGCCAAGGAAGGTCACGGTTTGGTCGCGCAGTTGGCTGCCGGCGGCGCGGCTGGCGGCGATCAGGCTGCCAAGGGTGACCGCGGCGGTGCCTTGAATATCGTCGTTGAAGCAGCAAATCTCATCGCGATAGCGGTTCAACAACGGCGTGGCGTTGTTCTGCGCGAAGTCTTCGAATTGCAGCAGCACGTTTGGCCAGCGGCGTTTTACTGCCTGAACGAACTCTTCGACAAAGGCGTGGTATTCATCGCCGGAGATGCGCGGGTGGCGCCAGCCCATGTACAGCGGATCGTTGAGGCGCTGTGGGTTGTTGGTGCCAACGTCCAGCACGACCGGCAGGGTATAGGCCGGGCTGATGCCGCCACAGGCGGTATACAGCGACAGCTTGCCGATAGGAATGCCCATGCCGCCGATGCCCTGATCGCCTAGGCCGAGAATACGCTCACCGTCGGTGACCACGATCACTTTAACGTTCTGCTTGGTGGCGTTTTGCAGCATGTCGTCGATGCGATCGCGGTTTGGGTAGGAGATAAACAGCCCGCGCGCGCGGCGGTAGATATCGGAGAAATGCTCACAGGCTTCGCCGACCGTCGGGGTGTAGATGATGGGCATCATCTCGCTCAGATGCGCATCCAGCAGGCGGTAGAACAGGGTTTCGTTGGTATCCTGGATATTGCGCAGATAGATGTGTTTGTCGTTGTCGTTCTTGAAATCCTGATACTGACGATAGGCGCGTTCAACCTGCTCTTCGATGGTTTCCACCGCTTCGGGCAGTAAACCGTGCAGGTTGAAATGGCTGCGTTCATCCTCGGTAAAGGCGCTGCCTTTGTTCAGCAGCGGAAATTCCAGCAGAATCGGGCCGGCGTAGGGGATGTAGAGGGGGCGTTTGCTTTCGTATTCAAGTTCCATTGTTTTGCTCTTCAACGTATCGGATAACTTTTATGATGCCGATCCTAAAAGATCGGGAAAATATGTACAGCAATTGTTATCGGATCATGAGGTAAATTGGCGTAATTATCGACGATCACGTCCTAATTTAACTAAAGAAAGTGTTTTAAGACGTGAATGCCATTGTAATCGGCTTGCGGGGCTGTTAACAGCGGTGCCGGGTGGCACCGCCGCGATCGGGATCAGAAAGTGATGCGGCTGACGTTTTGGCAACCCAGCGCTTCCAGCGTGGCACGGGTGGCGTCCCACTGGGTGAAGATGGCGGTTTGTGGCTCAGCCAGTACCGCGCGGCGGATTTTCCGGCAGTCGCGTCCGGAGACGTTCAGCAGAATCAACGCGGCTTGCAGCGGCGGCAGGCTCGGGTTAAAGGCCGCGTTCTCCGCATAGCGCCCGGCGTAAATCGTGCCGTCTTCTGCCTCCAGCGCGACGCCGCTATGGGCGTTACTGTAGGGCGCATGGCTCTGGTTGGCGGCGGCCAGCGCGGCTTTCTCCAGTTCGTCAGACAGCGCCAGTTGGTAGCCCTGATCGACCCGGTCCATCAGCAGCGTGGCGATATCCAGGTCTTTCGGGCCGAACGAATCCGGCAGATAATCGCCAAGCGTGGCCGGCTCACGGCCGGGCAGGCGAATTTGCAGGCCGCTACCGCTGTTCAGTTCATTCATAAACTGGCGGCAGTGGCCGCAAGGCGTGTAGTTAACGGTGATGGAGGCCAGACCAGGTTCACCGCGCAACCAGGCGTGGGTCACCGCGCACTGTTCCGCATGGATGGTTTGTTGCATCGGCGCACCGCTGAATTCCATATTGGCGCCAAAATAGAGATTGCCGCTCTGGCCGCGGGCAATGGCGCCGACGTGGAAATGGGAGATCGGCGTTAACGAGCAGGCCGCTGCCAGAGGCAACAGGGCAAATGCCAGAGCATCATCATCCAGCCCGCAGCGCTGCTTGATCGCGTCTACCTGCTGCGCCTCGAACATGGCCGGAAAAGCAGGCGCATCAAAATAAGGCAGCAGGACGGATTGCAATGTCGCGGACAGTTCGCCGAAAGCGGTGTGAAAACGCGGGTGCATAGAAACTCTCTCTACAGGTTAACGGGATAACATTTTAGGCAGCCTTTTGGCAATAAAGTGTGATTAAAGTCTCTTTATTGATGAAATCAATGCAATGAAAACGATAAATGCGGGATGTATCGCAAGTTTCTAACCCGTTAACCGAACAAATGCAGCAACACCGGGAAGACAAAGGGCGCCAGCAGCGAAGTGATAATCCCGCAAATCACCAGCGCCAGCGAGCTGAAGGCGCCTTCCTGGTAGTCCATTTCCGCACAGCGTGCCGTGCCTATGGCGTGCGAAGCGGTGCCCATCGCCAGGCCGCGTGCAGAACGGGTGGTGATTTTCAGTACTCTGAACAGCGAATGGCCGAATATCGAGCCGAATATGCCGGCGAAAATAACGCAGACGGCGCTGATGGCGGGGATGCCGCCAAGGGATCCCGCTACCGCCATGGCGATCGGCGTAGTGACGGATTTCGGCATGATCGACGCGGCAATTTCCGGCGTTGCGCCCATCCACAGCGCGATGGCGCCGCCGCTGATCATCGCCGTCATGCTGCCGATAAAGCACACTGCGATAATCGACTTCCAGCGGGCGCGGATCTGATGCAACTGCTCATACAGCGGGAAGGCCAGCGCCACCACCGCCGGTTGCAGCAAGTCGTTGAGGATCTTGCTGCCCTGAAAATAGCGTTCATAGGGAATGCCGGTCAGCAGCAGCAGGGGAATGATCACCGCCATGGAAACCAGCAGCGGGTTCAGCAGCGGCATCTTCAGCCGTTGTGCCAGCCAGCGTGCAGCAAAGTAGACCAGCAAGGTTAACGGCAATGACCACCAGATTTCATGGATCATTTTTTACCCTCCGCAGGTTCGTCACTGCCGATGATTTTACGCTCGCGGTGAAAATAGTGAGAGGTGCAGGCGACGACGATCAGCACCATCAGGGTGCTGATCACGCAGGAAACCACCAGCGGGCTGAGATGTTCGATGATTTGCTCGTAATAGTTCATCACGCCGACGCCAATCGGCACGAACAGCAGCACCATATAGCGGATCAGCAGATGACAACCGGGCTTGACCCACTTCGCCGGCAAAATTTGGCTGGAGAGCAGGGCAAACAGGAGCAGCATGCCGATAATGCTACCGGGAATGGCGATCGGCAGTAGCGCTGTAATGGCATTGCCGGCAAACAAGCAGAGGTAGATAAGGACGATTGCCCTCAGGTATTTCCAGCACAGTGTAAGCACGTTTGCCATCACCTTTTCCCGTTTAACTGATGTATTCATCATACAATTAAACTGTGACCTGCGCCACAAATCACACCATGAATTCTCTCTATGACACCGATGCTGACAGCACCGGCGAAAGGTCGCGCGCGGCCTTATTCCACGTGTGTGACGATCGCATTGAGTGACTGCTTTTGCGCCAGCCGGTGGCCGAGGAAAAAGAATAGCAGGCTCAATAACGCGGCGGCAATCAACATCAAAAACATCAATGGCGGTGCGGCGTAGCTGAGGATAAAACCGCAGATCACCGGGTTGATGGCGCCGCCCAACGCACTGAGGTTTTGCACGCCATAGTAGCTGCCTTTCAGATGCGGCGGCGCGATAAAGTCGATGAACATATATTCCACCGGGATGACGATAATCTCCCCCAGCGTGAATATCGCCATGGCCACGGCCCACAGCCACACGGATTGCCCCGCCAGCATAAAACCGATCAGCCCGACAATGAAAAACGCCGTGCCCAGCGCCAGCCAGCGCAGCATGTTTTCCTGACGCATGCCCCGGCTCAGCAAATACTGCAACGCGATGACGATGCAGGCATTGACGATCATCACCACGCCAATGATTTTGTACGCGAATTCGGCGTTCGAGACGATAATCAGGTATTGCGACAGGTAGCCGGTGAACTGGCCGAAAACGACCGCCCCCAGCGTACTGCCGAGCGTAAAGTAAATCAGCCGGCGATCGCTGCGCAGGATGGCCAGCGTCTGACGAAAGTCAGGCAATGTGGTCGGTGCGGATTCGGCTGCCGCAGGCTGACCTGGGTGCAACTGCCCACGCAGACGAAAGCTCAGCGTCGCCACCGTCAATAAGGCCAGCCCACCGGAGAGGTAGAACGGCAGCAGCGGGTTCAGCCCGGCCACCATCACGCCCAGAGATGACCCCATGGCCCAGCCGACATTCACCAGCGTGTAGTTGAGCGAAAAGGCTTTTATGCGCTGCGTGACCGGCAGCCAGTCGGCAAAGCACGCTTTAATGGTGATGCCCAGCACCGAATAGGCAGTATGCAGGATCGCCAGCACCAGAACGATGCCGCCCGGGCGCGGGATCCACGGGATGGCGAAAAAGCTCAGGGCGAACAGTAAAATGGAAAGCAGGATCAAGGTGTTTTTGTTGAACTTGTCCACCAGGTAGCCGCCATACAGGCTGGCGAAAATGCCGATCGTCAGGCTGATGCCCAGAATAATGCCGACGCTTTTCGGCAAAAGGTGGAAATGCCCGGTGAGGTAAATGGTAATGAACGGCAGCGTGACGCCGCGGCCTATGGTCAATACCAGCGAGCTGGCCAGCAGTGCGATGATCAGCGGTGGGAATCCCTTCATGTCAGACCTGTTTATGCATACAGTTATTAAGCGATGTTGATAACATAGCTTATTTTGGCCGGCTGGGAAGATGTTGTATGAAAAAAAGAGGCAACCTCCGCGACTTTCAAGCGGCCGTTGCCTTAGGGGGGCTGCATGCAGCCCCCCTGTTCTGCCTGGAGGGAGCGGAGGAAGGTTATTTTCCCGATTTGGCTTGCAGCGTGGCGAACCACGGCTGGATAAAATCGCTGCTGCTGCCCCAGCCCGGGATGATTTTTGCCAGCCCGGCCACGTTGACCGGCCCCGGCTGGCTGGCCAGCAACGCCTGCGGAATAGACGCCGCCTTGAACTCATAGGTTGCAGGCGTAGCTTCACCGGCAATCTTGTTCGCCACCAGACGCAGATTTACCGCACCAATCAGCTTGGTATCCACCGCGACGCTGACCTTCCACGGGCTATTGGCTTCGCGCATCAGCTGCAGATCCTGATTGGAAATATCGATGCTGTAGAGTTTGATTTCGGTACGGCCGTTTTCTTTCAGCGCCTTGTAGGCACCCTGACTAAAGGCGTCCCAGGTGCCCCAGATAGCGTCAATCTTGCCTTTCGGGTACTTGGCCAGTACGGCGCCCACCTTGTTGGCGGTGTCACCCTGCACGTCCGATGACACTGCGCCGATCGATTCCAGCTCGTGAATGCCCGGGTTTTGCTTCAGCAACTGCTGGTAGGCCGCCTGACGGCGCTCCATCGGCGGGAAACCGGCAACCCAAAGCTTGATGATATTGGCCTTCCCGTTGAAGTCTTTTATCAGTTGGCCGAACGACTCATTTGCCAGCGAAGCGTCATCCTGCTGCGACACAGTTACGCCGGGAATGCTGCCGCTGACGTCGGTATCAAACACGGACACGGCAATGCCCGCCGCCGCAATGCGTTTGACCAAATCGGTGGAATAGGGCGCACGGCCCTGCGAGAGAATAATGCCGTCATATTTTTGGCTGATGGCCTGGTTCACGAAGTCTTGAAAACGCGCGTCGTCACCGTTACTGAGGAAGGTATCGACCTTAAAGCCCAGCTTGCGTCCCTCCTGGATGGCGCCCGCCAGAAACTGAGTGGTGTTGTCGTCTGAACCCAGGTTACGGATCACCGCAACGCGGATCGGCCCCTGATGCTGGGCGATGGCGGTTGGCACCGGAGCCGGCGTGGAGGATTCTGCGGCGAACAGCGGCAGAGCGGCCAGCAGGCCAATGGCCAGTAGTGGTGTGTTTATCGTTTTCATTATTATTGGCTCCAAAAGCAGGTGATAGCTATCCCGGTAAGAGGGTATTTATAGCAATCTTTACATCTGGACGTCTATATATAATGTTGAAATATATCGCTTCTGGGCGGCAGATAAAATTTGCCTGCGATGGCGTCTTTTGAGGGGGGCAACAAATAAAAAAGGGCCAAGCAGCTGCTTGGCCCTTAAGGCAGTGAAAACGGAAGTTACTTCACCTGCATTCCCGGCTGGGCGCCGCTGTCCGGGCTGAGCAGGAAGATCTCTTTGCCGCCTGGGCCGGCAGCCATCACCATGCCTTCGGAAATGCCGAAACGCATTTTGCGCGGCGCAAGGTTGGCGACCATGATGGTCAGGCGGCCTTCGAGCGCTTTAGGATCCGGGTAGGCGGAACGGATGCCGGAGAAGATCTGACGAGACTCGCCGCCCAGATCCAACTGCAGTTTCAGCAGTTTGTCAGAGCCTTCGACAAAGTCGGCGCTCTTGATCAAGGCGATGCGCATATCAACTTTGGCGAAGTCGTCAAAGGTGATGGTTTCCTGAATCGGATCTTCAGCCAGCGGGCCGCTGACCACTTTCGCCGCCGTCATGTCTTCTTTTGAAGCGCTGACCATTTCATTCACCTTGTCCAGATCGATACGGTTGAACAGAGCTTTGAACGCATTAACCTGGTGGCCCAGCAGCGGCTGCTGGATCGCATCCCAGGTCAGTTCGCAGTTAAGGAAGGCTTCGGTACGTTCCGTCAGCGATGGCAGCACCGGCTTGAGGTAGGTCATCAGCACGCGGAACAGGTTGATGCCCATCGAGCAGATGGCCTGCAACTCGGCATCGCGGCCTTCTTGCTTGGCGACGACCCATGGCGCCTGCTCATCCACATAACGGTTGGCCAAATCGGCCAGCGCCATTATTTCGCGGATTGCACGGCCGGACTCACGGCTGGCGTAGGCATCGGCGATGCTGCCTGCCGCGTCAACGAAGGTTTGGTACAGCGCCGGATCGGCCAGGTTATCGGCCAGTTGGCCGCCAAAGCGCTTGCTGATAAAGCCGGCGTTGCGTGAAGCCAGGTTAACCACCTTGTTCACGATATCGGCGTTCACGCGTTGCACGAAATCTTCCAGATTCAGGTCGATATCGTCAATGCGCGAGGACAGCTTGGCGGCATAGTAGTAACGCAGGCAGTCGGCATCCAGATGTTGCAGGTAGGTGCCGGCCTTGATAAAGGTGCCGCGGGACTTGGACATCTTGGCGCCGTTTACCGTCACATAACCGTGTACGAACAGGTTGGTCGGTTTGCGGAAGTGACTGCCTTCCAGCATCGCCGGCCAGAACAGGCTGTGGAAATACACGATGTCTTTGCCGATGAAGTGATACAGCTCGGTGCTGGAATCCTTGCGCCAGAACTCGTCGAAGTCCAGATCGCCGCGTTTGTCGCACAGATTTTTGAAGGAGCCCATGTAGCCGATCGGCGCATCCAGCCAGACGTAGAAGTATTTGCCCGGCGCGTCCGGGATCTCAAAGCCGAAGTAAGGAGCATCGCGGGAAATATCCCACTGTTGCAGACCCGACTCAAACCACTCCTGCATCTTGTTCGCCACCTGCTCTTGCAGCGCGCCGGAACGGGTCCAGGCCTGCAGCATTTCGCTGAACGAAGGCAGATCGAAGAAGAAGTGCTCCGAATCACGCAAGATCGGCGTGGCGCCGGAAACAACGGATTTGGGATCGATAAGCTCGGTCGGGCTGTAGGTCGCGCCGCACACTTCGCAGTTGTCGCCGTATTGATCCGGCGATTTGCATTTCGGACAGGTGCCTTTCACGAAACGGTCAGGCAGGAACATGCCTTTTTCCGGATCGTACAACTGGGAAATGGTCCGGTTCTTGATAAAGCCGTTTTCTTTCAGGCGGCCGTATATCAGGCTCGAGAGTTCACGGTTTTCATCGCTATGGGTAGAGTGATAGTTATCGTAGCTGATGCCAAAACCGGCGAAATCCTGTTGGTGCTCCTGGCTCATTTCCGCAATCATTTCTTCCGGCTCGATGCCCAACTGCTGAGCTTTCAGCATGATCGGCGTGCCGTGCGCGTCGTCCGCACAGATGAAATGAACCTCGTGGCCGCGCATTCGTTGGTAACGAACCCAGATATCTGCCTGGATGTGCTCGAGCATGTGGCCGAGATGGATGGAACCATTTGCGTACGGTAGCGCGCACGTCACCAATAATTTTTTCGCGACTTGAGCCATAGTGAGAACTTGCTTTCTGTAATGAATAAAAAGGGTCTTCGATGTTACCCGATCGCGCTCTCTACGGCTAGGGCGGTTTCTTTCTGCAGACACACGCCAGCGGACCTGCAGTTCTGATATGCTTAGCGGGAAGCTATCCATTCAAAATCAAGGAGCCGGGATGAACGCAAAATCCCCCGAGCAGACCAACCCCGAAGTTCTGCGTGCCCTGGTGACCGGTGTACTGGCCGCCTTTGAACACCCGACGTTGAAAAACAATCTGACCGCGCTGAAGGCAATTCACCATTGCGCGCTGTTGGATCATGTATTGCACATTGAATTGGTCATGCCGTTCGCCTGGCAGAGCGCCTTTGAGGCGCTGAAAGACCGCGTTAGCGCAGAACTGCTGCGCGTCACCGGCGCAGAGGCAATCGAGTGGAAGTTGAAGCATGACATCGCCACGCTGAAACGCGCCAACGATCAGGCCGGCATCAAGGGCGTGCGCAACATCATCGCCATCAGTTCCGGCAAAGGCGGCGTGGGGAAATCCACCACCGCCGTCAATCTGGCATTGGCGCTGGCAGCCGAAGGCGCGAAGGTCGGTATTCTGGACGCCGACATCTATGGCCCGTCGATCCCCAATATGTTGGGCACCGAGCATGAACGGCCAACCTCGCCGGATGGTCAGCATATGGCGCCGATCCTGGCGCATGGTCTGGCGACCAATTCTATCGGTTATCTGGTGACCGACGACAATGCCATGGTGTGGCGCGGCCCGATGGCCAGCAAGGCGCTGATGCAACTGCTGCAGGACACGCTGTGGCCGGACCTGGACTATCTGGTGCTGGATATGCCGCCGGGCACCGGTGATATCCAACTGACGCTGTCGCAGAACATTCCGGTTACCGGCGCGCTGGTGGTTACCACGCCGCAGGATATCGCCTTGCTGGACGCGGCCAAAGGCATTGTGATGTTCGAAAAAGTGCATGTGCCGGTGCTGGGCATTGTGGAAAACATGAGCGTGCATATTTGCAGCAACTGCGGTCATCATGAGCCGATTTTCGGCACTGGCGGGGCAGAGAAGTTGGTGAAGAAGTACAACAGCCGCTTGCTGGGGCAACTGCCGTTGCATATCTCGCTGCGTGAAGATTTGGATCGCGGCGCGCCGACGGTAATCAGCCGCCCGGACAGCGAATTCGCTGAACTGTAT
Source organism: Serratia plymuthica (assembly GCF_018336935.1). Taxonomy (NCBI): domain Bacteria; kingdom Pseudomonadati; phylum Pseudomonadota; class Gammaproteobacteria; order Enterobacterales; family Yersiniaceae; genus Serratia; species Serratia plymuthica. Next base: position 1,351,832 of record NZ_CP068771.1, read on the forward strand.
CGCCAGCTTGCCGGCCGTGTCGCGGCGCAGATGTATTGGCAGGGCGAAGCCATTCCGACGGAAATTTCTTTCCGTGCGCTGTGATCGTAATAGGTAAAAAAGCAAAACCCCGGCGCAAGTCCGGGGTTTTTGTTTATGGCGCGTCTTTCAGATGGTGCAGATCGGCGCGGGTATAGGGGTGATCGATATGCGCCAAGGCAGTGGCTATATGTTCCAGCAGGCCCTGGGTAGGCGCCGGTTGTCGATGCCCCATCAGAATGATCGGTAAAGCCAGCGCGCCGGCGATTTGCCACCAGGAAAGCTGCGGACGAGCCTTGTTAAGCTGTAACCACAAAAACAGGCTGCTGGCCACGTATCCCAGCACCAGGCCGCTGACCACTTCTGAAGGCGAATGCACCTGAATGGCCAACCGCGACAAGCCAATCGTCAGCGGCAATACGTAGCCAACGACCAATGCCAGGGTGCGCCCCGCATGCGAGAAACGCCCGGTCAGCGTCCAGAGAAATACCGGCCAGATGCTGGCCGCCAGCGCCGAATGACCGCTAAATCCGGTAAAGTCATAGCGTTCGATACCTATGCCCCAACCCATAAAGGCCAGTTTGGAGGCGCATACCATGCCACCGGCACTGCCGAAGATCAGTGCCCATTGCCAGCCCGCTGTTCGGGTGGCGCGCGGAGCGATTAACGCGACAAAAAGAATCAATGCGCAGGGCAGCAGCAGCATGCTGTCGCCAAAAAATGTCAGAAAATACCAGTCCAGCACGTTGGTCTCCGGTGAAATACATCATCCCATCAGCAGGATAATGAACAGGCTAAAGAGTTTACCCTGCCGCATGGGATTGCCCTAGACGCAATAATCTTAAAACCTTGCGGCCGATTCTGGCGAAATAACCGGAGTTAGCGGCCCCGAGACGACAATATAGAGTGGCGCAATGCCTGCTAACTCCCTATAATTGTCGCGTTTTAGTTCCCTCCCTCACACATCGAAATCAGGTCTTTAAATTTTATGACTGACAAGCCGCATCAGTGCGTCATTATTGGTATAGCTGGCGCATCTGCCTCCGGAAAAAGCCTTATTGCCAGCACGTTATATCGCGAACTTCGCGATCAGGTTGGCGATGAACACATCGGCGTTATTCCTGAAGACAGTTACTACAAAGACCAGACTCACCTGACCATGGAAGAACGGGTCAAGACTAACTACGACCACCCAAGCGCCATGGATCACAACCTGCTGTTCCAGCATCTGCAAATGCTGAAATCAGGCAAGGCGATTGAGTTGCCGCTGTACAGTTACACCGAACATACGCGCAAGAAAGAGACTATCCACCTTGAACCGAAAAAGGTGATTATTCTGGAGGGGATCCTGCTGCTGACGGATATCCGCCTGCGTCAGGAAATGAACTTTTCGATCTTTGTCGATACGCCGCTGGATATTTGCCTGATGCGCCGTATGAAGCGTGACGTCAATGAGCGTGGCCGTTCTATGGATTCGGTAATGGCGCAATATCAGAAAACCGTCCGCCCGATGTTCCTGCAGTTTATTGAACCTTCCAAGCAATATGCCGACATTATCGTTCCGCGCGGTGGCAAAAACCGCATTGCGATCGACATTCTAAAAGCCAAAATCAGCCAATTCTTTGAATAATGTCGTTCAATGGCCGGGAAACCCGTGTTTCCGGCCGACGGGCAAGTATTTACGCCGTGGCGTAGACCTTTCGTCCGTTGTGTGGCAATTTTTGTTTTAGTGACACGCCCTGATGGAGATGAAGAAATGAGACTGTGCGACCGTGATATAGAAGCCTGGCTGGATAGTGAAAAACTGGTGATTTCGCCGCGTCCGCCGATTGAGCGTATTAACGGGGCTACAGTGGATGTCCGTTTAGGCAATCAGTTTCGCGTGTTTCGCGGCCATACCGCCGCGTTTATCGATCTCAGCGGGCCAAAAGACGAAGTCAGCGCGGCGCTGGACCGCGTGATGAGTGACGAGATCGTGCTGCCGGAAGGGGAAGCCTTCTTCTTGCACCCGGGCGAACTGGCGTTGGCGGTGACGCTTGAGTCGGTTACCTTGCCCAGCGATCTGGTGGGCTGGCTTGACGGCCGCTCCTCCTTGGCGCGCCTTGGTCTGATGGTTCACGTTACCGCGCACCGTATCGATCCCGGTTGGCAGGGCCGAATAGTTCTGGAGTTCTATAATTCAGGTAAGTTGCCGCTGGCGTTGCGCCCGGGCATGTTAATAGGCGCACTGAGCTTTGAACCGCTTTCCGGGCCGGCGGCACGTCCTTACAACAGCCGGCAGGATGCAAAATACCGCGATCAGCAGGGCGCAGTGGCCAGTCGGATCGACAAGGACTAGCAGCGCAGGAAGCACTGCCGGTGCGGCGTTGACAAGAGGATGGCATGAGAAGATTACTGACGACTTTGGTGATTTTGCTGGTTGTGCTGGTGGCGGGAATGTCCGCGCTGGTGCTGTTGGTTAATCCGAACGATTTTCGCGCTTATATGGTGACGAAGGTCGAACAAAAGAGCGGTTATCATCTGACGCTGGATGGCGATCTGCGCTGGCATATCTGGCCGCAGCTCAGCATTCTGGCCGGGCGCATGACGTTGACGGCACCCGGTGCCAAGGCACCGGTGGTGAGCGCGGATAATATGCGTCTGGATGTCAAACTGTTGCCGTTGTTGTCGCATCAACTGTTTGTGAAACAGGTGATGCTGAAAAATGCCGTCATCCGCCTGACGCCCGACAGTGAAGAACAAAAACAGCCAAACGCGCCTATTGCCCCTGCGGGCACCTCCGAAGAGACCCTGGACACGCCGTGGAAATTTGATATCGATAATCTGCGGGTGGTGGACAGCCTGCTGATCTGGCAGCGCGCCAATAATGAACAGATTAACGTTCGCGATATTAATCTCACCCTGCAGCAAAATGCCAAACGTCAGGCGCAGATGGAGCTTTCCAGCCGGGTTAACCGCGATCAGCGCGATCTGACCTTCAGCATGGCGGCAGATATCGATCTGCAGCAATACCCGCGGCGCATCGCGGCCACGGTCACGCAGTTCAATTATCAACTGGAAGGCGCAGATATTTTGGGCGGCGGTATCAAAGGTGATGGCAGCGCCCAGGTGGTGTATCAACAAACGCCGCAGCAAATTGCCCTGAGCCAGTTGCTTCTGAGCGCCAATGACAGCCAGTTTTCTGGCGGCGGCAGCATCGGATTCGGCGAGGTGCCGGCTTATGCATTGAATCTGACATCGACCGCACTGAATTTGGATGCGCTTTCCGGCTGGCAATCCAGCTCGGGCACGCAACAAGCGGTGAGTATGACTGCAGGGCCGGTGATAGCCAACCAGGCGGAGGATCCGCAACAAAATCTGGAGGTGCTGCGCGACTTTACCGGGCAGCTTGATTTGAACGTTGACCAACTGACGTATCGCGGCATGAACATCAGCCATGTGGCGCTGCAAGCTGATAACCAGCAGGGCCTGTTGACGGTGCATAGGCTCTCCGGCCAATTGGCGGGGGGGGATTTTGCGTTACCGGGTTCGCTGGATGCACGCGGCGCCAGACCGGTGATCGCGGTGCAACCAGTGCTGAAGCAGGTTGAACTGGGTACCGTACTGAAGGCGTTCGAAATGCCGCAGGTATTGACCGGCAAATTCAGCATGCAAGGGGATTTAACGGGCGATCGTCTGACTTCGCAGTCGTTTGAGCATCGGTGGAAGGGAACCGCGCAGTTAGCGATGCAGGATGCGCAACTGCACGGCCTGAATATTCAGCAGTTGATTCAGCAAGCGGTAGCGCGTAACGACAACAGTGTGCGCGGGCAGGATAACTACCAGCGTTTTACCGAAGTAAAACAGCTTTCGGCTAAGGCCAGCCTGAGCGGGGGGACGGTAAACATCAGCGAACTGAGCGCGGATTCCCCGTTGTTGAATCTGAGCGGTGGCGGCTCGGTGAATATGCCGGGTAAACAGTGCGATATGGCGCTTAACGTGCGGGTGACCGGTGGCTGGCAAGGGCGCGGCGAACTGATCGAACAACTGCAGAAAACGCCAATTCCGCTGCGGGTCTACGGTCCTTGGCAACAGCTTAATTACCAATTGCAGGTCGATCAGGTTTTACGTAAAACGCTGCAAAACCGGGCGAAGGATGCGTTGAACAAATGGGCCGAGAAGAACAAAGAGTCCCGAGAAGGCCAGGATCTTAAAAAGTTGTTGGATAAGCTTTAACCCCAGTTGGATGCGGGCCGGTCAGCGGCCCGCACATGATTTGATCTCCGCAGAGTATTTGCCTTTCCCAATCATTTCCTCCCGTAACTTTGACAGAAATCACGACGCCTTCTGCTGTGCTTATGCAGAATATCGCCCTCTGGGCTTCAGCACGATTAAAAACAACAGGTTGAGGAATATGATTGAACTTTTTATTGGTGCGGCCGTTGCGGTTGCCGTCGGCCGTTACATCATCAAAGGCTACTCCGCCACCGGGGTGCTGATGGTTGGCGGCCTGCTGTTGCTGGCTATAAGCGCCGTGATGGGGAAAAACCTGCTGCCTGCCGGCGCGGCCTCTACCGGATGGCGTGCCACCGACATCATCGAGTACGTTAAAATTCTGCTGATGAGCCGTGGCGGCGATCTTGGCATGATGATCATGATGCTGTGCGGATTTGCGGCTTATATGACGCACATTGGCGCCAATGATGTGGTGGTGAAGTTGGCCTCCCGTCCGCTGCAGATGATCAATTCTCCGTATCTTCTGATGGTGGCAGCCTATTTTGTCGCCTGCCTGATGTCACTGGCGGTCTCTTCCGCCACCGGCCTGGGCGTATTGCTGATGGCTACGCTGTTCCCATTGATGGTTAACGTCGGCATTAGCCGGGGGGCTGCGGCAGCGATTTGCGCTTCGCCCGCGGCGATCATCCTGGCACCGACGTCCGGTGACGTGGTGTTGGCCGCCAAGGCGGCGGAAATGCCATTGGTTGACTTCGCTTTTAAAACCACCTTGCCCATTTCGATTGCGGCAATTGTCTGTATGGCCATTGCGCATTTCTTTTGGCAACGTTATCTCGACAAGAAGAATAACGAACAGCACCACATTATGGATGTGAGTGAAATTACCACGCATGCGCCGGGTTTCTACGCAGTGTTACCCTTCACGCCGATCCTGGGCGTGCTGGTTTTTGACGGCAAATGGGGGCCTGAGTTGCATATCATCACGGTGCTGGTTGGCTGTATGTTGCTGGCGGCGGTGATTGAATTCCTGCGTAGCTTCAGCGCCAAACAGGTGTTTACCGGCCTGGAAGTCGCGTATCGCGGTATGGCGGACGCTTTTGCCAGCGTGGTGATGCTGTTGGTGGCCGCCGGCGTATTCGCTCAGGGGTTGAGCACCCTCGGCTTTATCAGTGGGTTAATCAGCCTGGCGCAATCTTTCGGTACCGGCGGCATTATCATGATGTTGGTGCTGGTGGTGATTACCATGCTGGCGGCGATGACCACCGGCTCGGGGAACGCGCCGTTCTATGCTTTTGTGGAGCTGATCCCCAAATTGGCAGCGCAGATGAGCGTTAATCCGGCCTATCTGGTGATCCCGATGCTGCAGGCTTCGAACCTGGGCCGCACTTTGTCGCCGGTTTCCGGTGTGGTGGTGGCGGTATCCGGCATGGCGAAAATCTCGCCGTTCGAAGTGGTTAAACGCACCTCGGTACCGGTCATTGTCGGGTTGATCGTGGTGATTGTGGCAACCGAACTGCTGGTGCCTCAGCATCTATAAAGGTAGCCGGGCATAGCCCGGCACCGATTTATACCTCGTAGTCTGGCTCCGGTGCCGACAGCGGGGTGATCCTCACTTTCAAAATACGGTGGCTACTGACTTCCAGCGGTTCAAACAGGTAGTCGCCGATCTGCAATTGCTCACCTTCCTGGGGAATGCGCTGGCTGTGTTCCATCAGCAAGCCGGCTATCGTGTGGTATTCGCGCTTTTCCTCCAGCGGCAGAGGCAGGTACAGCACCAGGTCTTCCAGCGGCATATGGCCGTTGGCGGTCCAACTGCCATCTTCGTTTTGCTGAATGTCATGCCGTGCGTCAACGTCCTCGCCCGCTTCCGGCAGGTTGCCGGCGATGGTTTCCATCACGTCGGTCAGGGTCACTACACCTTCGACAGAACCGAATTCATCGACGACGAAAGCGAAATGCGTTTGCGCCTGCCGAAACTGCTCCAGCGCGCTTAGCAGCGTTAACTGCTCCGGGAAAATCAGCGGTTGGCGCACTAACGCGCGTAAATCGAGCGGCATCGGGGTCAACTGCTGTTTCAGGACATCAAGGGTATGGATAACGCCGAGAGGTTCGTCACTGGCGCTGTTTTCGACCACCACAATGCGCGTATGCTGATTTTTTTCCAGCAGTTGGGTCAGCTTTTCCTGCGGATCATTGAGCTCAAGGTATTCGACGTCATGGCGGGAGGTCATGATGCTGCTCACGGTACGCTGCGCCATACCCAGCACGCGTTCTATCATGTGCCGTTCCTGCTGGTTGAATATCTCCCCGCTTTCGCTCGCACTGTCGGCCAGCAGGTTGGCGGAGTGGCTGTCTACCTCGGCCTCTTCATGTTTGCCGTTCAGCATGCGCAACACCGCTTCTGCGGTTCGTTCGCGCAGTGGCCGCACCTTTGACAGAAAACGGCGACGGTTAAACTGAGCCAACTGGTTTAATGCTTCAATCATCACGGAGAAGCCGATCGCTGCGTACAGATAGCCCTTGGGAATATGGTAGCCGAACCCTTCAGCAACCAGGCTGAAGCCGATCATCAGCAGGAAACTCAGGCACAGAATGACGATAGTCGGGTGGGCGTTGACGAATCGCGTCAGCGGTTTGCTGGCCAGCAGCATCAGCCCGATAGCGATACAGACCGCAATCATCATTACCGCCAGATGATCAACCATGCCGACGGCGGTGATCACCGAGTCGAGAGAGAAGACCGCGTCCAATACCACGATTTGCGCCACCACGGGCCAGAAGCGAGCGCCTTTGCGTGGACCTTGCTGCTCATCGTCTTTGCCTTCCAGCCGCTCGTTCAGCTCCATAGTGGCTTTAAACAGCAAGAATATACCACCGACCAGCATAATGAGATCGCGGCCGCTGAAGGGGTGCTCCGCGACCACAAACAGCGGTTTGGTCAGTGTCGCCAGCCAGGAGATAGAGGCGAGCAGCGCCAAACGCATCAGCAAGGCCAGCAACAGGCCCACGACGCGAGCTTTATCTCTTTGTTGTTTTGGAAGTTTTTCCGCCAGAATGGCGATAAAGATAAGGTTGTCTATACCCAGAACGATTTCCAGCACGACCAAAGTGGCCAGGCCGGCCCAAATTGTTGGATCTGCGATCCATTCCATACGCCCAATTTCACCTTAAGTTCGACGGCTTATGCCGTAAGGGAATGATGGGTGTTGGGCGGGGAAAATTCAACATTAAAACTGCGTTGGGACGGGGAAGAGTGCGACATCACGGTTTTAAGCCAAAATAATGCATAAAAAATCATCCTTCATAGCGATTTCCAACATGACACGCAAAAATAAAACGCCATCTTTCAGCGGTGAGATGCATTTTCATCGTGTGGTGCTCACAGTTTGTTGATAAAAGCAGCTGAAAAATAATTTTTTAAATCAATTCGTTATGGATGTAACGGGCTGCTACACTTTGTGCAGAAAAGCTGTAGCAGTAGTCTTATTCTGAAAAGGGCACTCAGCGGGCATCTTGGACTTGTATCGCTAAGGCAATAGTATAAGAATCTTAGGCACATAAACATTTACAAGTCTCATCGTTTGGTTATAAGGGCATTTTTTTTGTTTTTCTGCGATCTGAGTATCGTATGGCAGAAAGTACAGACCCTAGATTTACATTAAAGTGCGACTGAAATCCTCTGTCGCCTCATACAGAACGACGACAGTACATTGGTAGCTGAAAGCCAGGGGCGGTAGCGTGTCTGAACGCGGTTGACTGCGACTTCTTTGGTTATAAATGCACCTGCTGAGCAGAGGGAGAATCCCGGTAGTAAATGCTCCTAACTTTATAGGGGCTGGGCAGATTATCTCTCCTTAAAGGACACTCAAATTTGATTGCTAATAAGAAAATAAAGGCAGCAGCCTTGTGGTCTGGATTAGAGGCATTAACATCATCGCTGCTTAGTGTTATTTCTATAATATTTCTGGCACGCGTTTTACTGCCCGAAGACTACGGACAAATAGCAACTGCACAAGTTATCGCTGCGCTGGTTCAGATGTTGCTTAGCTTAGGATTGACGGAAGCCATTATCCAAAGAAAAAACTTGACTCGTGAACATGAGTTGAGTGCCTTTTGGGGAAGTGTTCTCCTGGCTATTTTCGGAGTGCTCATTTGCGGGGTAATTGCACTTTATTTTTATTTGGTCGGTATGAATAAAAATATCCCTATTATTTTGCTTTTTGAGGCGACTGGTGTTTTTCTTAACCTGTTAATGACATTACCTACAGCAATGTTGCTTAGAAACCTTGAAATGAGCGCTTTTACCAAAAGGACAATATTTTCCCGCTTAGTTTTTTTTGTTGTCGCGGTTCCTCTGGCAATGAATGGAATAGGATTGTGGAGCATCGTCTTCGCTAATCTTTCACAGGTGTTGGTCGCAACTTTACTGGTATTCCATGCAAGTAGAAAACTATTACCACGCGGTTACTTTTTTAGTTGGAAGCATTTCTACGAGCTGACATCTTTCGGCATCTTCGTCATGATCGAAAATGTACTTTGGAGTGTTATGTCGAGGGTGTTTAGTCTATTAATATTCAGTTTCCATGGAACTTATGCTCTTGGCCTGTTTAATATGGCTACAAGATTGACAGATGCAGTATTGAATATTCTGAATACGGTTATTGGACGTATCGCCTTACCTATTTTCTCCTCCATTCAGAACGATCTACCTAAATTAAAGTCAGCTTTCAAAAAGGCGACAATGATATTTAACTTTGTTTCCATGCCAGCTTTCTTTGGCATTGCCCTGACTTGTAATACCTGGGTGCCTTTAGTATTGGGCAATAAGTGGCATGATGCTATACCGGTGATACAGGTTATTGCGGTTATGAATGGTATTATGTTTAGCCGCATGTTCGTTGGCACGGTGATGAAAGCGATCGGTGAATCAAAGCGTTTCCTCTATTTGTCAGCGACTGCCGCCATTATGACTGTCGTTGCCGCCTTGCTCACCAGAAATATGAGTTTGGTTGATACCTTAGTGGCTTGGTCTGCAGCCCGGATCTTAATAACTATCCCGCTAGGTATCTATCTTATGTGGAAGATATTTGGCCTGAATGGAAAAGAACAATTAATGCCTGTATGTGGACCCATTGTCGCCAGTCTGGTTATGGCAGCGGCAATAGTGTTTTCTGAGCCACTGGTAAGTTTTTATAGCGGAAGTGTTATTGTCGAAAGCATCACTTTAATTGTGATTGGTGCAGTGTCCTATGTTGCAGTAGCATTATTACTACTCAAGTTTAAACTCATGTCACTCAAAACGCAGTGATGAGAAATTATTATTTTTGCTTAATTTTTATATTTTTAGGTGTGCTATGAATCAGGTGATGATCGATTTAAAATCAAGTTTAAGTGGTGTCCTGGATTTTATCAAAGACAAAAATGACGTTATCTATTTGGATTATCCATTTCATTATAACGTTGGTGATTTGCTGATTTATCAAGGAGCCATGCTGTTTTTCAAAGAACATGGTGTTAGTTTCAAACTACTACGCGGTGCCAAAGAGTACAGTGTTGCAGAATTAAAGATGCATATTACGCCATCAACAACCATACTTTGCCATGGTGGTGGTAATTTTGGTGATATATATCACGTTCACCAAAACTTAAGAGAGAGCGTTGTTGAGTCGTTCCCGAATAATCAGGTTATTATACTTCCGCAGACGGCTTATTTCTCTAGCGAACAGGCGTTGCAGCAGTCAGCAGCTCGTTTTAAGAGAAACAGCAACGTTGTCATCTATTCGCGAGATACGCGTAGTCTGGACGTGTTTAATCAGTTTACCGATAAGGTTTTTTTGATGCCTGATATGGCTCATCAGCTATATGGAAAATTGCAAAAGGCATCTTCTCCTAGTAACGAAACCCTTTATTTTCTCCGCGTAGATTGCGAAATCAGCCCTCAGCAGGAGCAACTAAATCTGGCGAAAGATATAAAAACTATTGACTGGGAACATGTGCTGCAGAAGAAAGATATAGTGCTCAAGAAAATTCTGATGAAAATTTTGAATTTGGCTATCCGCACTAACTCTTCAATGTTGAAAAATATGGTGGCGAAAATTTGGTGTTGGCATACCTGGAACATGGTTAACCGTTACTCTAAACTTTTTTCCAGTTATTCAAAAGTTATAACTTCTCGCATGCATGGACATATTCTTTCGTGTCTGGTTGATACAGATAATACTCTTATCGATAATTCTTATGGTAAAAATCGCGGTTACTATAATGAATGGACAAAAGATATTGATAACACCCGTTTGCTGTAATTTTTATCCAGGCTTGTTTGAGGTTATTGACGAAGGCGGAATATGATACCTATTTATGTTGTCTCAATGGAAAAAGATATTGAGCGTCGGCTTGTGATAGAAAGGACGTTCAAAAATCTGGGCCTTGATTTCCGTTTCATCGATGCCGTTGTTGGTAAGTTGTTGACTGATAATGAAATAAACCAAATTAACTTTTCAGGAAACCAGAACCGTAAGGGCAGATTACCCACTTTGGGGGAGATCGGCTGTTCACTCAGCCATCAGCTCGCTTATACAGATATAGCCCAGCATCATGATTGGGGTATTATTCTTGAAGATGACGCAATTATTGATGAGCGATTTAAAGATTTCTACTTGGCACTTAATCGACCAGGAAAGCTAGATCAATTCAAACAGGAAAATCTTTATTTGCTTGGCGGCCAGAATGGTTTACGTCATCAACATCTGGTAGCGCTGAGTCAGTGGGGAAGGATTAGATTGGGAGGTGTCACCTTCAGTCGAGCTATCCAGAGTAACCAGTATATCTATCGTACGTGTTGCTACCTGATGAGTCGCTCGATGTCTAATCAGTTGCTTGAGTTGTTTTCCAAAGATTTTTATATTGCGGATGAATGGGCCTACTTTGCAAAGATTGGTATTATTGATGGGATCTATCTTTCTGATTTCATTAATCATCCAATTGAACTAAATGCCAGCAGCATTGAACAAGAGCGTATTTCCGCAAATGCTAAGTCGGGTGAAAATCAAGATTGTGTTATTAGCCAATCTAACGATGGTTTAAAGGAGTGGGTTAAAAGAATATTAAAAAAATATTTGAAAATTCATTACTTAAAACGAGGCTATATCAAATTGAAATTGCTGGCATTATCTTTGCGTTTCCGTTGAGTGCTCACCGCAGGGAAAAATTATGAGTTACAGTAACAGATCAGAAACTTGTCCCATTTCCATTGTGATACCTGCGTATAATGTTGCTGAGTATATCGTTGAAGCTATAGATTCGTTACTTAATCAAAGCATTTTACCCTATGAAATAATTGTTGTGAATGATGGGTCTACGGATAACACTTTAGACATCGTGAGTGAACATTATGGCGATAACGAGGCTGTAAAAGTTTTCTCACAGCTAAACCAGGGCGCCGGTGCGGCGAGAAATAAAGGTATTGAACTGAGTTCTGGAACCTATGTTTTTTGTTGTGATCCTGATGATGTTGTTAGTCCAGATTTATTTTCGGAGTTTCAAAAAAGAATTGAAGAAAAACCACAGTTGGATCTTTTTTGTTTTAGCTCCATCCAATTTTACGAAAATAATACTACGTCGCCTAAAGTCCGCCATCAAAAAAATGGATGGAGAGAACAGGGGAGAGATGTGTTATGCGAGATGGTTTCTCGAGGTGATTATACCTCGGCTGCATGGACCTATATATTAAGGCGCAGCTTGATTACAGACAATAAATTGAGTTTTATTGGTCGTGTTCATGAAGATCATTTATATACTGCAAAAGGGTATTTATTAAGTAAGCTGACTTATGTCACAGAACATGTCGGTTACTTTCAGCGTTCTCGGCTTGGTTCTTTAACCAAATCAAGGAAAGATGATGAGTACATTTTTGAACGGTTTAACGCATTATCTGCTGTTTTAGATGTTTTGAATAATGAACTTCCTCATGAAAAACGTTATGAACAAGTGAAATATAAATATGTCAGGAATTCATTGCTCGCCATTGCAAATATCTGTGCGGAAAATTACCGACTGATTCCTTCAGCCTTAACGGCTAAATTCAAGGATTATTCTCATTACTCGTCGAACGGGCTTAAGGATATACTAATATTTCAGTGTCCACGCATTTTGGTATTAATTCGGAAGTTTTTTCATTAATCGTGATTGTAACTTACTTGAACAGTAATAATAATTCGTTTTAAGGTGTGAATATGCAAAAAAGATTGAAAGCAGTTATCCCGGTAGCAGGATTAGGGACTCGCATGCTGCCAGCAACGAAAGCCATTCCGAAAGAGATGTTGCCTGTCGTAGATAAGCCATTGATTCAGTATATTGTCAATGAATGTGTGGCTGCTGGCATTAAAGATATTGTATTGGTTACACATTCATCTAAAAATGCCATTGAAAACCATTTTGATACTTCTTTTGAGTTGGAAGCTGTATTGGAATCACGTGTTAAGCGTCAGTTGTTGGCAGAGGTACAAACTATCTGTCCAAATGATGTGACTGTGATGCAAGTTCGTCAGGGACAAGCCAAGGGGCTAGGACACGCGGTTTTATGTGCAAAACCTATGGTTGGTGATGAACCTTTCATTGTTCTGCTTCCAGATGTTTTATTGGACGATTCAAAAGCGGATCTGCGCAAAGAGAATCTGGCTAAAATGATTGAGCGTTTCAATGAAACCGGTCGTAGCCAGATCATGGTTGAACCGGTTCCTGAAAAAGATGTATCTAAATATGGTGTGGCTGATTGTGGTGGCGTCAATCTCGAAGCAGGAGAGAGTGCGCCAATGACAGCCGTTGTTGAAAAGCCAAAATGTGAAGATGCGCCGTCAAATCTGGCGGTTGTGGGACGATATGTATTGTCTGCCGAAATATGGCCACTGCTGGAAAAAACGTTGCCTGGTGCGGGCGATGAGATTCAGCTCACTGATGCTATTGCCATGCTAATGGAAACTGATGTTGTTGAGGCTTTCCATATGACTGGAGTATCCCACGACTGCGGCGACAAACTCGGTTATATGAAAGCTTTTGTGCAATACGGTTTACGCCATGATACTGAAGGGGAAGCATTCAGTAAGTGGCTGAAAAACATATTATAGTATTGCATTTGATATAATAAGGGCCCGCGCTCTAAAATTTGACGAGGATCACTATGAGTAAATTAAAGGCTGTAATCCCAGTGGCAGGGTTGGGTATGCGTATGCTGCCCGCGACCAAAGCAATTCCTAAAGAAATGCTCCCTATTGTCGATAAGCCTCTGATCCAACATATTGTTAATGAGTGTGTAGCTGCTGGGGTGAAGGAAATCATTCTTGTAACGCATTCCTCAAAGAATGCCATTGAGAATCATTTCGATACATCATTCGAACTGGAGGCTATGCTGGAGGCGCGGGTGAAACGACAGCTTTTGGAAGAGGTTCAGTCCATTTGCCCAAAAGGTGTCACGTTAATGCATATACGACAAGGGCAACCCAAGGGGCTGGGGCATGCGGTACTGTGTGCAAAACCTTTGGTGGGGAATTCCCCTTTCGTTGTCGTGCTACCAGATATTTTGCTAGATGATATAAAGGCAAACCCGGGACAAGATAATTTGGCAGCAATGATTCAGCACTTTAACCAGACAGGAATTAGTCAGGTTTTGGTACAGACTGCAGATGAAACCGTGTTGCATGATTACTCTGTGGTCGAGTGCGACAATAATCATCTCCTGCCTGGCGAAAGTGCTAACATGCTTTCAATTATCGAAAAACCTGAACGTGAAGTTCAGCTTAAATCTAATTATTCAGCTGTAGGGCGATATGTTCTCTCTGCAGAGATCTGGCCAATCTTGGAGAAAACGGAGCCGGGGGCGTGGGGCAGAATTCAACTGACTGATGCGATTGCTCAATTAGTCAAATCGCAACCGGTAGAAGTCCGGGGCTTAGTTGGAGAGTCATTCAACTGCGGTGAGAAAATGGGCTATCTACGAGCATTTGTCACTTACGGTCTTCGTCATCCAACGCAGGGTGTAGCATTTCGTGAATGGGCTGAAACGTTGAAGCTGTAATTTCGCTAGAAGTTACTCTCACGCGTGAGCTATCCTCCTCTTCAAGTAGGAAGTCAGTGTGAGTTTAATTTGTTCAGTCTGTTTTTGCATGTGCCTGAGTGGCATATGTTCCGACTTACTGGACTGGGCGCTGAACTGTGCTATGTTTTTGTCCAATAGGAGCTAACGAGACAGCGGTGTTTTTAAGCCAGTATTCTTGTTAGAATTAGGACTAAATATCAGCATACCGCCATGATTGACGATACGTAAGGCTTAAGTATAAGTGATTTTATTCACGTTGACTTAAACCCCAAGTCAACATCTGATGTTTTGTTGGCATCCCTACCGGAATGGCAGTCCTCTCAGAAATACGGATAGGTGTAAAGTCATTTTTTGATGCGGCTCTTCATACGGTTCGGTAAGCTCGATGACCTAGCAGAATATTTACTTTGAAAGTGATGATAACTCGATGGCAAAACGACAATTGAAAATGGTATCGCTCTTGATAGCCATAGGATTAGTTAGCGGATGTACCGTTATTCCCGGACAAGATTTGAAAACCTCCGGGAAAGACGTTGTAAAACAAGATGATAGTGATTTCAATATAAATGACGTGGTTAATATTTATCCGCTAACACCTAAGCTGATTGACAAGATGCGTCCTGTCGTATCCGTCGCTCAGCCTAATCCTAAGCTGGATGCCTCTTTACAGACTTATGAATATCGAATTGGTGTGGGTGATGTGCTCAGTGTGACTGTTTGGGATCATCCAGAATTGACAACACCGGCAGGACAATACCGTAGTGCCAGCGATACCGGCAACTGGGTGCAGTCCGACGGCACTATTTTCTATCCTTATATAGGTAAAGTTGCCGTAGTGGGTAAAACTGTTGGGCAGGTGCGCAACATCATAAGCAGTCGGTTGGCTCAATATATTGAAAGCCCGCAGGTTGATGTTAACGTAGCTGCTTTCCGCTCACAGAAAACTTATATTACTGGTGAAGTCTCTAAATCCGGACAACAGGCGATCACTAATATTCCGCTTACCATACTGGATGCTATTAACTCTGCTGGTGGCCTTACAGAGAACGCTGATTGGCGTAATGTAGTTCTGACACATGATGGCAAAGAACAACTTGTCTCTTTACAGAAATTAATGCAAAACGGTGATTTGACGCAGAATCATCTTCTTTTCCCAGGTGATATCCTTTATGTCCCGCGTAACGATAACCTCAAAGTCTTCGTTATGGGAGAGGTCAAGTCTCCGGCAACCATGAAAATGGACCGTAGTGGCATGACTTTGACTGAGGCAATTGGTAATAGCGAAGGCTTGAATCAGAGTGCAGCTGACGCGACGGGCGTTTTTGTCATACGACCTCTGCATGGCACTCAGGGAAAAAAGATCGCGGATATCTATCAGCTCAATATGTCTGATGCAACTGCAATGGTCATGGGTTCAGAATTCCACCTTCAACCTTATGATATTGTATATGTTACAACTGCGCCGATTGTGCGTTGGAACCGTGTGATCAGTCAATTGACGGGGACCATTAACGGCTTCAACAACCTGACTGAAGGCACGCTGCGGATCCGTAATTGGCCATAGTGGAGCGTAGGTAATGTTTGATTCAATTTTAGTTGTATGTATTGGTAACATATGTCGTTCCCCTACAGGGGAACGTTTACTGAAGCAGAATTTACCCGATAAGAAAATTGCTTCCGCTGGAATTAGTGCACTTGTGGGTAAATCTGCAGACGCCAGTGCTATAAAAGTTGCTAATGAACATCAACTTTCTCTGGATGGTCATATTGCACAGCAGTTGACCAAAGAGTTGTGCCGTGAATATTCGTTGATATTGGTAATGGAAAAAGCACATATCGATGCTGTGTGCCGTTTGGCTCCTGAAGTGAGGGGAAAAACGATGCTTTTTGCGCATTGGCTAGGACAACAAGAAGTTCCCGATCCGTATCGTAAGAGTACGGAGGCTTTTGAGTTTGTTTACCGCCTGCTGGCTGAATCTGCTCAGAAATGGGTGCAAGCATTAAATCGTTAAATTGAGATGATGATGACTGAGAATAATAGATTGAGTTCGTCAGCGAGTGGTTCCAGTGGTGAAATAGACTTAGGCCACCTTATTGGAACCTTACTAGACCACCGCTGGTTAATTGTAGGGATCACCAGCTTATTTGCTGTTATTGGGATTATTTATAGTATTTTTGCTACTCCCATATACCAGGCGGATGCAACGGTGCAGGTAGAGCAAAACAGCGGTAATTCAATTGTGAATGACCTGGCTCAAGTTTTACCTAGCAGTTCACCAGGATCGGCAACTGAGATCCAGTTGATTAAATCGCGCATGATTGTTGGTAAGACAGTTGATGATCTTCATCTTGATACTGTTGTACAGCAAAAATATTTTCCGATCATCGGCCGTGGTTGGTCTCGCTTGACAGGTAAGGCCCCAGGACAAATTGCACTGTCACGTTTAAATATTCCTAAATCACTTTCAGATGCTCCGTTGGAATTGGAGGTTGTGGATAAGAACACATATACTCTGAGCAGTGACGGCACTGAACTGTTTAGCGGCAAAGTAGGACATTTGGCCAAACATAGTGGCGTAACATTATTGGTAAGTGAATTAGATGCGGAACCAGGCACTGTATTCACGGTGGTCAAATTGCCGAAACTGTTAGCCACAATGAATTTACTGGATGGTTTGACCGTAGAGGACCAAGGAACAGATACAGGTGTACTTTCGCTATCATTGACGGGCGATGACCCGATCGAAATGCGAAAAATTCTTGATTCCATTAGTAATAATTACTTAACACAGAATGTAGAACGGAAGTCTGAAGAAGCGGCCAAGAGTTTAGATTTCTTGAAGCAACAGCTACCGCTGATGCGAACTTCTCTCGAGACTGCAGAAGACAAACTTAATCGTTTTCGTCAAGCAAATGACTCAGTCGATCTTTCGCTTGAAGCTAAATCGATGTTGGATACGATCGTTGGTGTTGAAGCCCAATTAAACCAATTGACGTTCAAAGAAGCAGAAATTTCGAAGCTGTATACCAAAGAGCACCCTGCATACCGTGCACTCCTGGAGAAACGCGCGACTCTCGAGCAAGAGAAAGTAGCTCTAAACAAGCGTGTTAGCCGAATGCCGCAAACGCAGCAGGAAATACTGCGATTAACACGTGATGTTGACGCAGGTAAAGAAATATATATGCAGTTGTTAAACAAACAGCAGGAACTTTCCATCACCAAAGCTAGTACGGTCGGTAATGTGCGCATTGTTGACCCGGCGGTAACGCAACCGAAGCCAGTTAAACCTAAGAAGACAATTATAGTTCTGATTACAACCCTTCTGGGCGGGATGCTGTCAGTGGCTATAGTATTGTTGAAAAACATGCTTCACCATGGGATTGAAAGTCCTGAGCAGTTGGAGCAACAAGGTATTAATGTTTATGCCAGTATTCCTTTATCTGAATGGCAACAGAAGAAAGATATCGAAACAGTCCTGAAAGCGAAGAGAAAGACGAATACGAGGTCGAACTCCTTGCTTGCAGTAGGTAACCCAGCTGATTTGGCTATTGAAGCAGTACGTAGTTTACGTACCAGCTTGCACTTCGCGATGTTGGAAGCCAAAAACAATGTTCTAATGATTTGTGGTGCTAGCCCTAATATTGGTAAAACGTTTGTGAGTTTGAACCTCGCAGCCGTTGTTGCTCAAACTAATCAGCGAGTACTGATTATTGATGCGGATATGCGTAAAGGCTACTCCCACACGATGCTTAATGTAGACTGGAAAGATGGTCTATCAGATATTCTTTCTCAACAAATCTCCATTGAGAAGGCTATCAAGAAAACGTCGGTAGATAATTTGGACTTTATTTCTCGTGGCCAAATCCCTCCTAACCCATCGGAATTGTTGATGGGGAGTCGTTTCAATGAATTGATAAAGTGGGCAAGTGAAAATTATGACATTGTCATGATTGACACTCCACCAATTCTAGCCGTAACAGATGCTGCTATCATTGGGCATGTTGCTGGTACTAGCCTGATGATTGCGCGTTTCGCCGTGAATACAGTGAAAGAAATTGAGATCAGTGTTCGTCGATTCAATCAGAATGGTATCGACGTTAAGGGTGTGATTCTTAACGCAGTAGAGAAACGAGCCAGTAGTTACTATGGAGACTATGGCTATTATCAATACGAATATCGCTCTAAAGATAACGCATAATTAATCTTTACAGAGACTCAGAAGTTGAGTCTCTGTAACTTTTCTGTAAATATTTAAATAGGAGTCAGGGATGAAAGTGGCTTTTTTTCTGGAACGGTTCCCTAACTATTCCGAAACCTTTGTGATTAACCAAATAGTCAGTTTTATCGATAAAGGCATTGATGTGGATATTGTATCAATCTACCCAGGTGATACAGATAAAAAACATGCTGTGGTTGAACAGTACGAATTAATAAAAAAAACGACGTACCTTCTTCCGAAAGAAAAACTTAGTGGTGCAATACGTATTGTAGCGCGTTTAAAGAATGTAAAGCCTAAATGTGTTGGTATTAAGCTCTTCAGATCACTTAACGTATTTAACTACGGAAAGCATTCTTTAAACTTGCTATTACCTTCTATTGTTGGTAATAACTCTAAAATAATCAGTGCGGACTTTTTTATTTCTCATTTTGGCACTGTAGGTGTGATTGCTGATAAATTACGTGAAATTGGTTTTTTAAAAGGAAATCTTGCTACTATATTTCACGGGTTGGATATTTCACATACCAAAACATTGAATGATTCAAAGTGTGATTATATCAATCTTTTCAAACGTACAGAGTTAATATTACCTATAAGTGATCTCTGGGCGAGTAAGTTGATTTCTCTTGGCTGTCAAAAAGATAAAGTTCATGTTTCCAGAATGGGAATAAACGTAAACTTATTCAAGTTTAATCAATCAAAAACATTTAACTCTACTCCATTACATATTATTAGCGTTGCAAGGTTTGTCGAAAAGAAAGGGCTCGAGTATGCCATTCAAGCTTGCGCTCATCTGAAGCGAAAGAACATTGACTATAAATATTCAATCATCGGTGATGGTCCGTTGACACCTGTTTTGAAAAAACAAATAACTGAGCTGGGGTTAGAAGATAATGTCAAAATCCTTGGCTTCCAACCACAGGAAAAAATCCGTGAGTTGCTTGAAAAGGCCGATGTTTTTCTATTGCCTTCGGTAGTCGCCGCTGATGGCGACATGGAAGGGATACCAGTTGCGCTAATGGAAGCTATGGCGCTTGGTTTACCGGTAGTTTCTACTTATCATAGCGGAATTCCCGAGCTGATAGAAAATGGTATATCTGGCTGGTTAGTCAAAGAGCGAGATTCGGAGGCGATAGCCGATGTTCTAATTTCATTGACTCGTGAGCAATATGATATTACTGCTGTTACAGTTACAGCTAGAAAGGTCATTGAGCAAAAATTTAATCAAGATAAACTAAATAGAGAGTTATGCGAGTTGATAGAGCACTCGCTATCATAGTTAATAACTAAACGTCCAATAAAAGTGGCATGATGAAAATATTGATCATAAATACACTTTATGCACCATATAAAATTGGTGGTGCAGAGGTTTCCGTTCAGTTGCTTGCTGAACAGCTAGTGGGGAATGGTCATCAGGTCAAGGTATTGTGTCTTCATCCAGGCGCGGTGAGTAAATCTGACAAAATTAATGGCGTCGAGGTTGAATATCTGCCCCTAAAAAATATTTACTGGCCCTTTGATGATGAAGAAAAAGGGCGTTGGAAGAGGTTATTTTGGCATATCTTGGATAGCTATAACCCTTTGATGGCAAAGCAGGTTGAGGCCGAGATTGAAAAGTTTAAGCCAGAGGTTATACATACAAATAATCTAACAGGTTTCTCGGTTGCTGTTTGGCCGATGATAAAAAGAAAAAAAATAAAGCTCGTACATACTACCCGTGATTATTATTTATTCCATCCTAATACTACACTATTTAAAAACGGCCGGAACATGGATGAAAATAGCTTCTCCATTAAGGCCCTCTCATTTATTAAAAAACGGATGAGTCAATACGTTGATAGTTTTATCGGTATTAGCGAGTTCATTTCTGATTTTCATCAGAAAAATGGTTATGCGATCAACGCAAGCCACAGTCATGTGTATAATCCAATAAAAGTTGAGTCTTTGACCATCGATGAAAAAATCATTAAACGTGACTTTATTAGCGTTGGTTTCATTGGCCGATTGAGCGTAGTCAAGGGCTTCGATGATTTTTGCAATCTTGCCATGAAATATAAAAATGACCCTGATATAGTTTTTCGCGCCGCTGGGCGTTTTCATAATGACGACGAAGGTCGAGATATGGAGGCATTAGCTAATACTTCAGGCGTTGAACTACTGGGTTTTATTCCTGTGAATGAGTTTATGGCTAATGTTGATGCCGTCGTTCTTCCTATAAAGTGGAATGAGCCGTTCGGGCGAGTGGTTCTTGAGGCGGCACTAGCAGGAAAATCAGTATTTACAACATTTCGCGGTGGGGTAACTGAAATAGCCAAAATTTGCTCTGGTATTCATGAATTGAGCAATTTTAATCCGCAAGCAATCATTGAACACCAAAATCTTGCTTATAAAATCTCACTGCCTGCAGATTTTAATGTTGAAAAGGTGGCAGACAGATATGTAGAGGTCTATAGGAAATAGAATGAAGATATCACTAAAATCATTTTTCTCATCATATCTTTCATGGTACTTATTTTTTGTTTCTATCAGTGGTGTAGTTGCAGTTGTCGGCTATTCCACTAGTAGAACATTAATATTATATAAAGACGTTTTCGCTATACTTATTCCGTCTTTACTTCTGATTTCTTTTATTGTTTTACGACAAAAAATAGCTGCAAGCTTTCAATATTATTTCATTGTAATAATATTTGCATTAATATTTATCTTCACATTTGTGTTGTTAACTGTTTTGTTCAGCAGATTTGATGTCCTTAGAACAATCATTCAGTTTAGATTGGAATTATTCATTGCTTTTTCCATATTGACAGGTGCGTTGTTATTAGCGCTAACCCCTGATGAACAATATGAAATACTGATGAAACTAGTTCGTCTATATATAATTTTAGCTGTCATTAATGCGATTATTACTATTGGTCAGTCGGTTTTTGCTGAAATAATTTATAGTCTTATTGGTATTAATCCAGGACCAAAATTTACTGAGTTTGGTAAAACTCATGGGCTTCTCTTACGCTCAGTTATGGGGCGATTTAGGGCTATCGGGTTATTGACTGGCCCCTTCAGTCTCAGTGAGTATCTATTTTTTGGTATGTTGTTGGTGAGATATGTTCGGCCAAGTAGGCAGTTAAAATATATCATCCTGATGGCTGCCGCAATCTATTGCTCAACGTCTAAAACTGCTGCAATTATGACGGGATTATTCCTGGTGTACTTCTTTGCGAGAAAGTTTTTCTCGGAGCGTTTCAGTCTGTCAGTTACGACATTCGGTACCATAATTGTCTTCATTATTTCTTTCATCATTACTACAGATAAAGATCTCTACCAAAGTACGTTTTCACGCGATAATGCTACTGCAGAGAATAGCGTTTTATTCCGAATGCAAAACGTTGAAAAAATAATGAGTAGTCCAAACTATTCTGACTATTATGGTGCAGGCTATGCGGTAAATGGCAACGCAATGGTTGGCGCAGATAATGCCGATACGGTTGCATTAGACAGTGCTCATATATACATATTATCGAGCTATGGAAATGTTGGGGTTATTGTCTGCCTGCTATTCTTCCTCATTGCATGTATGTTGATGTTTAAATTTACAATGGAAGGTATGCCAAGTCTCGTTTATCTATATTGGGTTATATCGTTCTTAGTGAACTTTATGTATAACAACCCAATGCTAAATTATCCGGGATATGCTTTCCCTATTATTATGAGTACATTATTTATATCTTTAAGACGGTATAAACCTACACCTGCTCATTAAATAATATTATTGAAGGATCTGCTTTAGTCATGACGATTTATGTAAACGCCCGCTTTCTAACTCAAGAGTTAACCGGTGTGCAGCGTTTTGCTGAGCAAGTTTCTCTGGCATTAAACATCCGGAGAAACGATTTGATCTTTGTATCGCCGGATGGTGTCCTCCGCAAGGATGTTGCGAAGGAATTGAACGTTAAAATTATTTCTGGTGGGACGGGACATAAGTGGGAGCAGGTTGCCTTACCTTCTTTTTTACGCAAGAAAGGGTCCCCTTTATTGCTTAATTTAGGGAGTACTGCCCCAGTATTTTATAATAATAAAATAATGACACATCATGATGTCACATATAAGCGTTATCCACAGAGCTACTCTCGTAAATTTAGATTGCTATATAACTCATTGATTCCGCTGATGTTGCGCGGTAGCAAGCATGTTATTACCGTTAGTGAGTTTTCGAAAAACGAGATCGCTAAGGTATATAGTTTTCCACATGAGAAAATATCTGTGGTTTATAATGCAGTAGGCGCTGATTTTTCTCCGGCCTACGGTGGTGGCAAGGGAAACTACTTTCTTGCTGTTTCATCACCAAATTATCATAAAAATTTCCATGGCATGATTGAAGCTTTTATTGCTTTGAATAAAGAAAGCAATGTTAAGTTAAAAATCATAGGCAAAGCCTCTGCCAGTTTTTCTACAATGGATTTCAGCGAATTCCTTTCAACATCCGACAAAGTAGAGTTCATGGGGCGTGTCGACGATTCACAATTAATAGAATTATATCAGAACGCCTTGGCTTTTGTTTTTCCTTCGTTCTATGAAGGTTTTGGCTTGCCACCCTTAGAAGCCCAAGCATGTGGCTGTCCTGTTATGTCCTCTAATCAGGCTTCAATGCCTGAGGTATTAAAAAATAGCGTTTTGT
This sequence comes from Serratia plymuthica, assembly GCF_018336935.1. Taxonomy (NCBI): domain Bacteria; kingdom Pseudomonadati; phylum Pseudomonadota; class Gammaproteobacteria; order Enterobacterales; family Yersiniaceae; genus Serratia; species Serratia plymuthica. The sequence goes on from NZ_CP068771.1 coordinate 1,375,047, forward strand.
ATTTTGATCCTGCAAATATGGATGATATGAAAAATGCTATGAATAAAATGATTTCAGATACTGAAACTCGAAATAGATTGATCAATGCCGGATATGAGAATAGTAAGAGGTTCTCTTGGGAGGAGTCAGCGCTTAAAGTGAGTAGCTTACTCAATTCGTTAAGCTGAATTACTGTGTAAGCTGAATTACTGTGATTGATCCAGTTTTAGTTCGCCATGAACTTTGAAAGAATAATGTAGAACGGAGATATGTATGCTGGATAAAGATGTTAGTATTGGGGTCGTTATGGACTGGTTGGTAACTTATGCCGGTGCCGAGAAAGTTGTAGAAGAGTTTATCAGGGTGTACCCCGATGTTGAGCTTTATTCCGTCGTTGATTTTCTTTCTGATGAGTCGCGGAAAAAATTTAATAATAAAAGTGCAAAAACTACATTTATTCAAAAATTACCTAAAGCCAAAAAAAATTATCAAAAATATTTGCCGTTAATGCCAGTTGCAGTTGAACAATTGGATGTATCTGGACACGATATTATTCTCTCAAGTAGTCACGCTGTCGCCAAGGGGGTATTGACAGGTCCAGATCAACTGCATATAAGCTATGTCCATTCTCCTATTCGCTATGCATGGGATTTGCAACATCAATACCTTAGAGAGGCCAATTTGGATAAAGGTCTCAAAGGGATGCTGGCAAAATGGTTATTACATAAAATTCGCATGTGGGATTATCGAACGGCAAATGGAGTCGATCATTTTATTGCGAATTCACAGTTTATTGCACGCAGAATTAAAAAAGTTTACGGGCGACATGCTGATGTTATATACCCCCCTGTTGATGTCGAGCGTTTTGAACTCTGTGAAAAGAAAGACGACTTTTATTTCACGGCATCTCGGATGGTTCCTTACAAACGCATAGATCTTATAGTTGAAGCATTTAGCGCTATGCCAGATAAGAAGTTGATAGTAATTGGCGATGGCTCTGAAATGAAGAAGATAAAATCCAAAGCTGCTCCAAATGTAGAGATCTTGGGATACCAGGAAAATGATATATTGCAAGACCATATGCGAAGGGCCAAGGCGTTTGTCTTTGCTGCTGAAGAAGATTTTGGCATCACTGCAGTAGAAGCGCAGGCATGCGGTACACCTGTCATTGCTTATGGCAAAGGTGGAGCGCTTGAAACGGTGCGGCCGTATGGTTGTGATAAACCAACAGGGCTTTTTTTCAAGCAACAAACTGTGGCTTCGGTAGTTGATGCAGTCGAACTATTTGAAAGTATCAGTGATCAATTTCTTCCTCAGGATTGCCGGACGCATGCATTGAAATTCTCTGCTGAACGCTTTAGAGTTGAACTCTCTCAATATGTAAATGATAAGTGGATAGACTTTAATAAATCTAAAACTATAAGTTATTAATTGGAATTCCTTAATTTTATTTATTGATGTTAGATTGTTATGGCTGAGGTTTAATAGCTTATCTCGCGAGAATTATACCAAAGGTGTATTTGAGGTTAAATAATAGTCGCGCTGTGTGGTTCGAATATTTACCCTGTGGTTAATTAAGTATTGAATTATGCAGGAGTGTTGAACTAACACAAATGGGGATGGACACGGTCCTTAATGCTTTTTGCGTACGATAATTTAACATAAACTGTTAGATAGCTGCGATGGCAACTACTCGCAAATCATGAGAAAATCAATGAAGCAGACTAATTCACTGTTCAGTAATATAACGGCGAAGTTAATGCTTGCCGTATCTGATATATTATTTTTCAATATGTCAATTTATCTGGCATATTTCTTTATTAATGAGGTTATGGGGGGGATTGATGAGTTTCTTCCTCCTGAAGAATTTAGCGTTCGGATACTTGCACAATTTATATTGTCACTCGCTTGTGTATTCTGGTTCTGGACGAGACTGCGTCACTATACCTATCGCAAGCCATTTTGGTTTGAGCTAAAGGAAATTATCCGTACTTTACTGATTTTTGCTGTCCTCGACCTGGCTTTGGTTGCCTTCTCAAAGTGGCACTTCTCACGTTATGTGTGGATGTTCGCTTGGGGAATCATGATCGTCCTGGTTCCATTAGGACGTGCCATGACTAAAAAATTGCTGAACCGGATGGGAATGTGGAAGAAGCAAACGGTGATCATTGGGTCTGGAAAAAACGCATTCGAGGCCTATGCGGCGTTGCAAAGTGAAGAGGTGCTAGGTTTTGATGTAGTTGCTTTTGTGTGTGTCGATGCACCCTGCGAAGACAGCCATGAAAGTGTCCCTGTCATCACAAGTGAGCAGGAACTCTGGAATTGTACTGATACTGAGAATACACAATTTATTGTAGCTTTGGAGTTTGAGCAGCACGCATTGCGGGATTGGTGGCTTAAAAATCTCGCCAAACATGATTGCCGCTCAGTTTCTGTGATTCCAACTCTGCGTGGCGTACCGTTGTATGGTACAGATATGAGCTTCATTTTCAGTCATGAGGTGATGATTCTACGCGTCAACAATAATTTGGCAAAGCGTTCTTCGCGTATTATTAAGCGTGCGTTTGACATTATCGGCTCGCTACTAATCATGTTGATGCTATCACCGGTGCTGTGCATCCTGACTTTTTTGGTTTCAAGAGGTGGTGGCAAACCGATATATGGTCATGAACGAGTTGGGCATAACGGCAAGAAATTTAAGTGTCTTAAGTTTCGCTCTATGGTATTGAATTCAAAAGATGTTCTTGAAGAGCTATTAGCTAAAGATCCGGATGCACGTGCTGAGTGGGACAAAGATTTCAAATTGAAAAATGATCCTCGCATCACTCGGGTTGGGGCTTTTATTCGTAAAACCAGTCTCGATGAGCTTCCTCAGCTCTGGAATGTGTTTCGGGGCGAGATGAGTTTAGTCGGACCGAGACCAATCATCGAAGCTGAGTTAGAACGTTATGCTGGCGATGTTGATTATTACCTGATGGCAAAACCGGGTATGACAGGTCTTTGGCAGGTAAGTGGCCGTAATGATATTGATTACGATACGCGTGTCTACTTCGATTCTTGGTATGTCAAAAATTGGGCTTTGTGGAATGATATCGCAATATTGTTCAAGACAATTTCTGTTGTTCTAAAACGTGATGGTGCATATTAGTTTTGATCAATGTATGCAAAAAATGGGAGTGGCAATGCTAATGCTACCGACGATTTTACATATTTTGAGGGTATAAAATGGAAGTGGTAAGTAGTTCAAGAAGTGATTATAGACGAGATATAGATGGGTTACGTGCACTGGCCATACTTTTAGTCGTTGCATTCCATTCCGGAATTAAATTTCTAAAGGGTGGATTCATTGGCGTAGATGTCTTTTTTGTTATTTCTGGTTTCCTAATAGGAGGGATTATTTACAGTGAAATGCTGGTGAGTAAATTCTCCTACAAAACTTTTTATGTCAGAAGAATAAAGAGAATCGCTCCGGCATTGTTCGGGATGTTGGTGATTTGCACTCTAATTGCTTATTTTCTTTTATCACCGGATGAGTATAGACTATTTTCCATATACTCAATATCAACTTTGGCTTCTGTTCCAAATATAATTTTGTGGTGGAAGGTGGATTATTTCTCAGCCTCGTCTGATTATAATCCACTATTGATGACTTGGTCTTTAGGTGTTGAGGAACAATTTTATATTGTATTCCCTGTTGTACTTGCGGTTATATTTAAGTTCAGACAGCATGTTGTTGGTTTACTTGTTGTCGGAGTTATATTTTCTTTGGCGCTGAGTGCCGTTATTACTAAGCTCTATCCATTAGCTGCTTTCTATTTACTACCAACCAGAGCATGGGAAATGGGCGCTGGGGCCGTTTTAGGTATTTTATTTAAACAAAATAAAATACCACCAATTAATAAATGGCTCAAGGAGCTGCTTTTCTTCATTGGGTTTGTTGTTATTATTTATGCGGCTCTTACTTTTAATAAGTTTACAGAGTTTCCAGGTACAGCTGCTATAATTCCTGTTGTAGGCTCCTTACTGCTTATTCTTGGCAATGGCCAGCTCAGTAAATTGCTTTTTTGCAACAGATTTATGGTATTTATCGGTTTGGTGTCATATTCGTGGTATCTCTGGCATTGGCCCCTACTGAGTTTTGCCCGTTTGTCTGTTAATGGTGCGTTACCTTGGTATCTTGGTGTATCCATTTCAGTATTGGCCCTGGCTATCTCTTACTTGTCATATTTGTTTATTGAAACACCATTCAGACGAAAAAGCAGTTTTTCACAAAGCAAGATCATTTATGGTTATGTGGCCATAACTGCTGTGCTTGTCGTTCCTTTATTACTTTTATTCCTTTCTTCTGGTGCACCTTATCGTGTGAGCGAATTGGTAAATAATAATGAAAGTGATAAGAATATTGGAGTAAGGGATCCTTGTCTGATGGGGTATGGTGTTAGTTCTTTCAATAAAATTTCTGAATGCATCCCCCAAGATAAATCAACACCTGGTATAGCATTGCTAGGCGATAGCCATTCAGCTGCACTGAGAGGTGGGGTTGAGCAACTTAGTCGAAAAAATGGACTTGTCGTTTATCAATTAACGAAAGCCTCTTGTCCTATGCTGCTCGGGACCTCACGAGTTATTAATTCCATCCCCGCTCATCGCAGCGAATGCAGTAAGTATAATACGGAAGCATTAAATTATGTTCTTAATAACAAATCGATAAAGACAGTCTTACTAGCTGGCTATTGGGATACAGGGCTTCTGGTTTCTGCCGGTGGTTATGCCAGAGATGGTGCGGCGGTCGGCAGTAAAAAGGATGCTGAAGAATCATTCAAAGCTGGTTTGGACAATGTCATAAAAAAATTAACTGATAATGGAAAGAAAGTTATAGTACTCAATGATGTTCCAGTTATCAGGTTTGACGTCATTAAAAAAATAAATATTGATCAGATTCCTTTCAGAAGGTATGTGAACAGCCTGCTGGAAAAGAACTCTAATGATACGGACTACACAACTCAAGTTGTGACCAAAGACAGTAATATTGTCGAGGTGTTACGTAGCGTGCAAGGAAATGGTGTAACTTATTATGATATGGATAAGAATCTTTGTGATCACAATGGATGTCGTTTCCGTATGAATGGTCGTGCATTCTATTATGATATCCAGCACCTTACTGCATTAGGTGGGGAGTATGCATTGAAGGGATTGCCAATTAAATGATCTTGAGTAGGGGATCATTCGCAGGCTAGATGAGTAACGCCATTTGCTGTGAATGCTCTCCTTTTTATTTATTGGAGATTTTACCATGTCACAGATATTTTATAAGATTAGAAGGTCATTTTTACATTTTCTAGTAATGTTCGGTTTGACGAGTGCCCTTTTTTTTTCCTTTTATGCATCGGCCTTTGAAATTGGCATACACAGTCACTTTCGTCGCTATTCTCAACCTAGCGATTATTATTTGAAACAAATTCGTGATCTTGGTTTCAATTCTTTCCGCAGTGATTATCTTTGGGAGGGTATGGAAGAGAAAAAGGGAACACTAGCTGTTAGTCCATCGCTAAGCCGTGAAGATGCTGCTTTCCATGATGGCGCAAAATACGGTCTGAGTGGATTAGCTGTATTGGCTTATGGTAACCGGCTCTATGATCCTTCAGGGTATCCCACAACTCCAGATGCTATCAAGGCGTATGCGAATTATGTCTACTGGTCAGCGACACGACTTAAAGGGAAGGTCAAATATTACGAAGTGTGGAACGAATGGGTTAATGGGACCGGAATACAGACCCGCCCTCTTAAAGTTCCTCCACCTGAGGTCTTTGTGGAGATAGTGAAACAGGCGTCTATGGCTATCAAACGTGCAGACCCTAATGCCATTGTTGTTGCCGGTTCTATTAGTCCCTTTAGTAAACGTGATACTGAGTGGTTTAATCAAGTGCTTTCTCTCGGCGTCTTGAAGTACTTGGATGGTGTTTCTATCCATCCATACTCCTACAAGGACGGTAATTATAAGCTACGTTCTGCTGAAGGGAACTTGGCGGGGATCGACGCTTTTGAGGCTAAATTAAGTAAGCTAGCGGGGCGTGCTGTACCGATATATATCACTGAGAATGGTATACCAACGTATACCGGGAACGGTGGGTTGTCCGGTAATGACGTTGCCCAATATGTCATTAAATATACCTTGCTAGCCAAAACCAGGGATTATATCAAAGGTATTTGGTGGTACGATCTGATTGATGACGGTAATCGCGATCACGTAAATGAGGATCGTTTTGGGTTTTATGCTCAGGGAGGACAACGGAAGCCCGCAGCAGATTACTATCAGAAAATTGCAGATGTGGCGAAAAACTATCAGGTCCAACAGTATAAAGTGGACAGCAATGGGGTAGTAAATATTATTTTAAAGAGCCCGGAGGGCAAGTATGCCGCTTTAAAGTGGCAGGAAGTCATTCCGAAGAAAGAGTCCTTGATTGATAGCGGTTTGAGCAAGCTAAAATCCTCCAACAGAATTTCCGGAGGTGACGTAATGTTGATTGAGAGTAAAGACAGTGCTACTCCAATGCGTACGGACGGCGTGCCTCTTTTGATTCGTTCTTCAAAGCCAATTACACTTCAGTAAACATTGTTCTAAAAACAAAAGGCCACCTTATAAGAAGGTGGCCTTTTACTTTGATCCCTTCCCAATATCGGTATCAGGCTAAATCAGAGGCTTCGGCCTTTTTGCTGACTTCGGATAAATTCTTCCGGAGTCTGGTTATTTAATGATGAATGCGGTCTGCACTGCGCCAGTGCTCGATCTTCTCCTGTGCATCCTCCAGTGACAGGAACCAATGCACATTCAGACATTCGTCAGGCAGGCTGCTGTTAAATGACTCTACCAGTGCATTGTCTGTCGGTTTTCCGGGGCGTGAGAAGTCCATTGTCACCTTATTTTCATATGCCCATCGGTCCAGCGATTTAGAGATAAATTCACTTCCGTTGTCCGTCTGCAGGCGATAGGGGATACGGTGCTGTATTTGCTTCAGATGCTCCATAACCGCTACCACATCATCTCCGCGCAGACCCTGACCTACCTCGATCGCCTCGCATTCACGACTAAAATTATCCACGACAGTCAGGGTGCGTATTCGCCGTCCGTTGAACAGATTATCAGCAACAAAATCCATGCTCCAGCACTGATCTAACGCGGTCACTTGTGGACGTGCGTGTCTGTGCAATTTCTCTTACTCTGTGAGTCAGGGCCCTGTCATCACGACAACTGCGATACTTACATTGGGAGATCAAAGGTCAGACCCTTTTGTTTCCCCTGATAATAAAAATGCCGACCAGAGTTAACTGGCCGGCATTCAAATTACTGATATATCCTTCAACCACTGGCGGCTTTTGCGAAAAGAGCCAGCCCGCGGCATGTACCCTTAAGCGTAATGCAGAGTATCAATCAGTTGCTGATGGTTTTGACCTGTCAGGTAAACAACGCTGTCGTTGGTATCCAGAGTGTGGTTATTGTTGTTATCAATAATCACGTAGGAGCTGGCATTATTGCCTGTTCCGCCGAACACTACAGATGCCACGCCGACTTTAGCTGTCAGTGAGTTGCTGCTGTCCAGGCCGAGGATACCGCCCAGCAGCCCGATAACACCGTTGGTCAGACCGCCAACCAGGGTACCCAGCAGGGCATCCAGAGTATCGGCAGCACGAGTGCCGTAATCCGCCACCGCAGTGCCGCTGGTATCGCCGGAAATGGTCAAGCCAGAAGCGACGTCGACAATTTTGTCTTTGGTACTGTCAAAATCGGTGATGGTAATACCAGCCTGAGTATTACTGGCCTTCGCTTCGAAGGTATTTACACCAGTCCCGCCGGTCAGCGTGGTATTACCGATCGCCGCCAGGTGGTCGGCAGTGGTAGAACCTTCCACTGTCAGTTGGTAACCATTCAGACCCAGGCTCGTCAGAACCGGCGCCAGCAGCGCGGTAGTGACAGCACTCAGCGGCAGAATATTCAGCAACTGAACGATGATACCGTCACCGGTACCGCCGTGGCTTGAATCAAGATTCAGGCCGCCGGTATTAGTCGATGCGTTAATATCGCGAACGTTGCTGAAACCGCTGCCAACAGCCAGATTCAGAGCATGATCACCTGTTACGTTGATAGTCTGAACCTGTGCGTTGGTACCCGCCAGAGACATAATGTTGCTAAATGCCCCCGTACCGCCAGAAGCAATATTCACCGTACCCAACGCAGTACCCAGCAATGCGCTACTGCTGCTGTTCAAGCTGATGGCACCAGCATTCACGTTCGCAGAACTCACCGCATCAAAGTTAATATTGAAATGGTCAGTCGCATTCTGGACAAAAGTGAAGCTCAACGTACTTGCAGCCGTCGCATCACCTTTTACTTCCAATTGTGCAGCAGTACCGCCGGCAGCGTTAATCACACTGGCATTGGCCAAACCGGAAATAACAAAGCCCTGTGCGCCCAGGTTGGTGGCCGCAGCACCTTGAGTAACGGTCCCCCCAGTAGTCCCTTCAACCGTAGCTGTCCCGTTGGTTAAGCCAAAATCAAAGACATGGGTCGGTGTAGTTACGCTGGTAGTGGTCGGTGAACCAATTAATGGTGTGGTAATCAGGGTGCCAACGGATTTGCCGATGTAGCCCGTCAGATCAATCTGTTCGATATTTGAGAAGTTATTGGCGTTACTGGTGACTACACTGGTGCGAATACCCAAAGCATTCTGATTCGTCACTACAGATTTAGTGATAAAGTTGGCAGAAATGGAATCAGTACCTGCGCCACCATCAGCTTTAATGGTTGTCGCCACTGTGTTAGCACCGTTTGACACCCCATTACCAGCCCACTGCAGGCTATCGTTTCCAGCACCAAGGTTAAACTGGCCTGTACCGGTGGCAATATTTGCCGTAGAGGTAACAACCACAGTGTCCGAACCAGAGCTGGCATTCAGAATGATATTACCGTTGTTTACGGTAATATCCACACCCGGGTCAACCCCGTTGTCTGACAGGTTGACCGTTGCTGCGCTGGTGCCGTTAATGGTCAGATTCGCCAGATGATCGGCGAACTTCAGGTTAACGACACTGGCGGCATTGGCGGCAAGTTGAACATCGGTCAATACTGCAGTTTCGGCATTGCTGATCTGGTGTGAAACCCCAGTGTTAACTGTCCCGGTGGCATTACCGCCAGCCGCTGTCGTGGTCAGGGATGCTGCAGTTTTGTACAACAGGCTGGTGCCGATATCAAATTCAAAACCGTGCTGTTGAGTCACGGTTGCTGCATCTGTTGCTACGGAACCGCGGAGATCAGTAATAATCGCTTGAGTGATAGCTGCTTTGTCAGTACCCAGTGCACTATAAACAGCTAATTGAGCCGGAGTTGCATCTACACCATGTACGGCTTTATAAACATGTTGAATGAAACTATCACCGGTAAGCTGCGCGCCTTTACGCAAAAATTCTTCAGAGCCTAACGCCAGAGAAATAGCACTCTTGTAGGTATTAACGCTTTTGGCCAGGTATTTACTCCAGGTATCTAAACCTGTGGCATCAATTCCACGTTCTGGAATGGCAAGATAAATCGCTGCGGCTTGCTCTTGATACTGTAGGTCAGGTAGTTGACCTTGCGCATAGCTTGTTGTTGCGTCAGTGAAATGTTGTTTCCCAGTGGCATCGGTCGGTGAAGTGTTGACACGGATGGCATTAACAATCTCTACAAGCACGTTGCCCCGAGAGGCACCATTGCCCAGTTCGGTAACGTATTGTGAGAGCTCAGTACTACTAGGGGAACGTTCAAGACCGAATTTAAACAGGCGTGTGACAAAGTCGGTATTATTTAAAGAGGTAATATAAGAGCGGCTATTGATAAACAATTGCGCTACTTGCTCAAAGCTCTGCGTACCATGATTCAGTACTGCCCCCCAATAATTTACGCCATCAGCACCGGCGACGGATCCCAGCACACGGTAAATGGCCAGCACGTCAGAAGCGCCTTGCCCCGATGCTGCGGAGTTAGTTGAAGGGTAAAGGATTTTATCAACAGTGGTTTCAAAGGCGCTTTGCTCTGATAATGTTGTACTGTCAAAACCATTATATGACAATAACTCTGTTGTTGCGTTAGCCAGGGCTTGATTTAACGAACCGGAACCCAGTAACTCATTGACTTCATTACTCGTTGGCAAGTCACCATGGATAAGTTGATATACTGTTTGAACAATTTCAGTATCAGAACGCCCGGCATAACGCGCTAATCCTTCAGGGCTGGCTAATAACAATGATACGAATTGAGCACTGGTTAGAGTATTAGACTCAATCCGACCACCAAAGTAGTTTACGTCTGATACAGAAGGAGTTTTTCCCAAGACTGCATAATATATCGCTGCAGCTGATTGCTGTGATGCTAAAGAAGCCATAAGTTACCCCTTGATATCTCAAAATGTACACGATCGCGTCTGTTTGCAATCAATATTACCGTCTTCGACCAAAGCCAAAGACCGAACGGAATCAAAACTGAGCTGGTAAAAGTTTTGCAAAAACAGTGGGATATTGCGTGATACATAAATGGCAATTTTTTGTTTTCGCAGCTTAAGCAAAGGAGCTATCGGGTGTTTTGTCAAGGTGGTGGTTTTTTTTATTTATTTTTCATATCAAACATCCTAAATGTTCGATGCAATAATAACTTATGCAATTTACGTATTGATTTTATATGCTTTTATGTTTACACCAACGGCTAGTGTTTTTGTAGGTGATTGTTAGATGTCTAATTATTTATTGGTTATATTTTATAAGTAAGGTGGCGGAAATCTGTCAAATTCCTCACAATAACTAATGGTTTGTTTTTTATGAGATGAGGTGAACTAATTATTTGTTTTAAAAAGTAAAAAAAATTTAGATAAGCTAAATTTTTTTTTACTTTCCACCTTGCCGATATCCGCTTTCTCTACCTATAGTTAAAAAAAAGTATCTGCAGTCTCGAGCATGTTTGGGGTGAGTCTTCTTTAGGATTTTTTTAGTTTTCCCCTTTAGGAATTTCCTTAGAAGAAATCAATGCGGATTGGGCTGACAGTGCACATGATGTAAGGGCAGAAAGTGAACCAATTTATACCGCGCAATGAAATTGCGGATGTTATACGGACACGCAGTAAAATTTTCTGGACCGTTGGCATATTTACCGCATTTATTAATTTGTTAATGCTCGTTCCCTCTATCTATATGCTCCAGGTTTATGACCGGGTGCTTCCGTCGCGTAATGAAATAACCTTGCTGATGTTAACGCTGATTATGCTGGGCATGTTCGGTATGATGGCGTTACTGGAGTATGTCCGCAGCATGGTGGTTATCCGTATCGGCAGCCAGTTGGATATGCGCTTGAATACCCGTATTTATACTGCGGCGTATGAGGCAAATCTTAAAAATGGCTCTTCCGATGCAGGTCAGATGCTGAGTGATTTGACCACCGTTCGCCAATTCCTTACCGGCAGCGCTTTATTCGCTTTCTTCGATGCGCCCTGGTTCCCGATCTACCTGCTGGTGATTTTCCTGTTCAACCCTTGGCTTGGCTTGTTTGCCTTGGTGGGATCGCTGTTGTTGATCACTCTGGCGGTTATCAACGAAATGGTTTCCAAGAAACCTTTGGGCGAAGCGAGCAAGTTGTCAATCATGTCCAGCAGCCTGGCGAGCACCAACTTGCGTAATGCCGAGGTGATCGAAGCATTGGGCATGTTGCCTAATCTTAAACAGCGTTGGTTTACATTGCACCAGCGTTTCCTCAATAGCCAACGTGTGGCCAGTGAACGCGCCACCACCGTTACCTCAATCACCAAATTTGTTCGTCTCTCGCTGCAATCATTGGTGCTGGGATTAGGCGGCTGGCTGGCGATTGATGGCCACATTACTCCCGGAATGATGATTGCCGGTTCTATTTTGATGGGGCGCACGCTGGCACCGATTGAACAGGTGATCAACGTCTGGAAAAGCTGGAGCTCAGCCAAGCTCTCTTATCAACGCTTGGTAAAATTGCTTGATCAGCATCCGCCGCGCGGTCTGGGTATGTCGTTGCCTCGGCCTGTCGGCGTCATCTCGGTAGAAGGCGTAACCGCCACTCCACCGGGATCCAAAGCCGATGCGGTCTTGCATAACGTCAGCTTTGCCATTCAACCGGGCGACGTGCTGGGGATTATTGGGCCAAGCGCTTCCGGCAAATCCACATTGGCACGCTTGTTGGTTGGCATTTGGCCGGTAAGCGAAGGCATTGTACGGCTTGATAACGCCGACATTTATCAATGGAACAAAGACGAGTTGGGGCCGTATATCGGCTACCTGCCACAAGATATCGAACTGTTCGCCGGCACCATTGCCGAGAATATCGCGCGTTTTAACGCTATCGATTCAGCGAAAGTGATTGAGGCCGCCAAACTGGCCGGCGTACATGAACTGATTCTGCGTTTCCCTAATGGTTATGATTCGGTCATAGGCAATGGCGGCGCAGGGCTGTCTGGTGGGCAGAAGCAGCGCATTGGCCTGGCGCGTGCGTTGTATGGCGATCCTTCCCTGATCGTGTTGGATGAGCCTAACTCCAACCTGGACGATGCCGGTGAAAAGGCGCTGAATCAGGCGATTCTGTTCCTCAAGCAACGCAATAAAACGGTGATTCTGATTACCCATCGAACCAATTTGCTGTCAATGACCAGCAAATTGTTGTTGCTGGTAAACGGTACCGTCAATGCATTTGGCCCAACTCAGCAGGTGTTGCAGGCGCTGGCGAATGCTCAGAAGGCGCAGACTCCACAGCAGGCGGTTCGCGCAGTCAATTCCGAGCCGGACGAAGGCAATATCCCAAAAACTCAAATTAATTAAGCTGTGAACTTGCCGGGCGGCGCTGCAATGCGCCGTCTGCAGTCAAAGGAGTTGGTATGTCTACGCACATTGGCGAGCCGCAAGACTCGTATTCAGAGCAGATCCCTCAGGATGAACGGCGTTTCACCCGCATGGGATGGTTAGTGGTTGGGTTTGGCCTGTTTGGCTTTTTGGCCTGGGCAGCATTTGCGCCTTTGGACAAAGGGGTTGCGGCACCGGGGTCCGTTACCGTCTCCGGCAACCGTAAAACAGTGCAGGCGCCAGCCAGTGGCATTATCACAAATATCGCCGTTAAAGAAGGTGACAAGGTTAAAGCCGGCGAGGTGCTGGTGCAATTGAGCCAGGTGCAGGCACAGGCTCAGGTCGCTTCGCTGCGTGACCAGTACTACACCACGCTGGCTTCGGAAGGGCGGTTACTCGCCGAGCGAGATGGATTAAGCAAAGTCACTTTTTCCCCCGTTTTTGAGCAAATCAAAGATCAGCCACGCGTTGCCGAAATTATTGCATTGCAAACACAGTTGTTTTCTTCCCGGCGCCTGGGGCTGCAAAGCGAAATTGACGGCTATAAGCAGTCAATGGATGGCATACGTTTCCAGTTAAAGGGCCTGCAGGATTCACGGGTTAACAAACAGATCCAGCTTTCCAGTCTGCGTGAGCAGATGAACAGCATGAAGCAACTTGCCGCGGACGGTTATTTACCGCGTAACCGCTATCTGGAAGTTCAGCGCCAGTTTGCCGAGGTGAACAGCAGCATCGATGAAACCATCGGGCGAATTGGCCAACTGCAAAAACAGTTGCAAGAGTCTCAGCAGCGGATCGACCAACGCTTTGCCGATTATCAGCGTGAGGTCAGAACCCAGTTGGCGCAGACCCAAATGGATGCCAGCGAATTCAGAAATAAACTTGAAATGGCGAATTTTGAGCTCGGTAACACGGCCATCACTTCGTCGGTGGATGGCACCGTGGTCGGATTAAACATCTTTACTCAGGGGGGCGTCGTGGGAGCGGGTGACCACCTGATGGACGTTGTACCCAGCCAGGCTACGCTGGTGGTGGATTCTCGCCTCAAGGTAGAACTGGTAGATAAAGTGTACAACGGGTTGCCGGTGGATTTGATGTTTACCGCCTTCAACCAAAACAAGACCCCGAAAATTCCGGGGACGGTGACGTTGGTTTCCGCCGATCGGCTGGTGGACAAAGCCAACGGCGAGCCCTACTACCAGATGCAGGTTACGGTAACGCCAGAAGGCATGAAGATGCTGAATGGGGAAGACATCAAACCCGGTATGCCTGTTGAGGTGTTTGTGAAGACGGGGTCGCGCTCACTGTTGAGTTATCTGTTTAAACCTATTTTGGATCGCGCTCATACTTCATTAACCGAGGAATAATTTTGATTCAATTTAAACGACAGGTTGCTGGCCTTGCTATCAGTACCCTCTTGTTTGCGATATCTGCGCCGGTTCATTCGATAGGGATTCTAGACGCATATTCGCTGGCACTTGAAAAAGATCCGACCTTCCGGGCGGCAATAAAAGAGAAAGAGGCAGGAGACGAAAACGAAAATATCGGCAGGGCGGGGCTGCTGCCGAAGGTATCGGGCAATTACCAGAACTCGCCGAGAAACTGGCAGACGCAAAAATATCCGTCGAGTGACATTTTTGGCAATGTTAGCGAAGTCACCCAGCGCAGGCAGTATCGCAGCTATTCCAGCTCGATTACGCTGACGCAACCATTGTTCGACTATGAGGCTTATGCGCGTTACAAAGCCGGTGTTGCTCAGACATTGATGTCTGACGAACGTTATCGCAGCAAGTTCCTGGATTTGGCGGTGCGGGTGATTTCCGCCTACGTGGAGGTGGCTTACTCGAAAGACCAGATCGCGTTGGCCTCTGCGCAGAAGGCGGCTTATAAAGAGCAGTTGACGCTGAACGATCGTTTAATGGGGGCCGGCGAAGGCACCATTACCGACGTTTCGGAGACCCAGGCGCGTTATAGCCTGGCCGAGGCGCAGGAGATTGAAGCGCGTGATGCGTTGGATGCCGCTCAACGCGAGTTGGAAGTGATTATTGGTGTCCCGCTCAACCAACTGGATGAGTTGCAAACGTTGCGCCCAGGCAAGTTCCAGGTGGCGCCGCTCATCCCTTCCAGGTTTGAGGAATGGCAAAAGATCGCTCTGGAAAATAACCCGACGTTGGCGGCATCTCGCCATGGCGTTGATGCGGCGAAGTATGAAGTGGAAAGAAATCGCGCAGGTTTTATGCCCCAGGTGCAGCTTTACGCCTCACATTCAGAAAATGACTCCAGCAGCGATAACACGGTGAATCAGAAGTATCGTACCGACAGTATTGGCGTGCAGGTCAGCGTACCCATTTATGCCGGTGGCGGCGTTTCGGCGTCAACCCGACAGGCCGCCGCACGCTATGGACAGGCGATGTTCGAAATGGATGCCCAGACGGGCACCACGCTGAATGATTTACGCAAGCAGTTCAACCTGTGCATCAGCAGTCGCGCCAAGCTGGCTGCTTACGAGTTGGCGGTTAAGTCGGCGACCACTCAGGTCACGGCTACCCGGCAAAGCGTGCTGGCGGGGCAACGCGTCAACGTAGATGTGCTTAATGCGGAACAACAACTATACAGTGCGCAGAAGGACCTGGCGTCGGCGAAATATACCTATATCAAGGCTTGGATCACCCTGTTAAGTGATTCGGGTACCCTGGATGAACATGATGTAAAACGTGTGGCGCAGTATTTTTCCCATAATCGCTAGAGAATTTCCGCTGCGTAGTGACCATAAGTATTAATCTGAAAGAGCAGCGTCAAGCTGCTCTTTTTTGCATGAATACGTTATGTTAGCTGTCAATAGTGCTTCTATCGTCACCCTGGATGGCCCATTTTTCGATGAATGTATTCGCATATCTCTTTAGAGCTCCAGCCAGCTCCGGGTAAGCGTTGGTTTTGGCATAACAGACGTAACCGTTGTGTAGATGAAGGGTTTTTATAGTTAAGGGGTCAGCTGGCGATAAATGGCGCACTCGTTTATGAGAAAGACAACTGAGTAAAGGGTTAATAATGGCAAAACTAATTCCTGTGGTTATGGCTGGCGGTACTGGTAGCCGGCTGTGGCCGCTGTCGCGCGAATCGTTTCCTAAGCAGTTTTTATCCATTGATGACAGTGGATTTAGCCTGTTGCAACAAACTTTGCAACGTTTATCCGGGCTCGATGGCGTGGAAGTCGCCGCCCCATTGGTTATTTGCAATGAGGGGCATCGTTTTTTAGTCGCTGAACAACTGCGTGAAATCGATCAACTGGCGACCAATATCATTTTAGAACCCGTTGGGCGTAACACTGCCCCAGCCGTAGCGCTGGCAGCACATTTGGCTGCGGAAGAAGATGAGGACAGCATGCTGCTGGTGTTGGCTGCTGACCATCTGATTAAAAAAATTGATAATTTCCACTCGGCGATAAAAACCGCAATTCAGCATGCTACCGAAGATAATTTGGTGACTTTCGGTATTATTCCTGGGCATCCGGAAACCGGTTACGGTTATATCAAGCGTGGTAAGGCTCTTTCTAACGAATGCTTCAAGGTTGACTCGTTTGTTGAAAAACCTTGTCTGGAGAAAGCTGTCGAGTATCTGGCTAGCGGCGAGTATAGCTGGAACAGCGGTATGTTTATGTTTAAAACAGCCAAATTCCTGCAAGAACTGCAACAGTTTAGCCCTGAAATATTTAACACTACGCAACAGTCCGTGGCTGACAGCCAGCGCGATATGAATTTTATCCGCGTTGATCAGGAAATATTCAAGCACTGCCCAAGTGACTCAATTGACTATGCGGTCATGGAAAAAACGCGTGATGCGGTGGTCATTCCTATCGATGCCGGCTGGAGTGATGTAGGGTCTTGGTCATCTTTATGGGAGGTTTCCGAAAAAGATGGTTTAGGGAATGTCAACGTTGGGCAGATTATCTCTATCGATTCCAACAATAACTACATCTCCTCGGATTCAGCTCTTGTGGCGACCATCGGTTTGGATGATTTGATCGTAATCAACACCAATGATGCGTTGTTGATCTCGACTAAAGACCGCGTTCAAGATGTCAAAAAAGTGGTTGATGAACTTAAGAAACGCAATCTTCATCACTTCCGCCAACATTCCTCGTCTTATCGCCCATGGGGCAAGATCTGCGATATCGACAGCGGTGAGCATTTCCAGGTCAAAAAAATTATTGTCCGTCCCGGTGAAGGGCTGTCAGTACAGCGTCATCTTCATCGCGCAGAACACTGGGTGGTCGTCAGTGGTACGGCAAAAGTGAATGTTGAAGACAAAGAATTCTTCTTATCAGAAAATCAATCGACATTCATCCCGGCCGGCAGCGTCCACACGCTGGAGAATCCTGGAAAAATCGATCTTGAAATTATTGAAGTTCGATCGGGATTTTACCTTGAAGAAGATGACATTGAGCGTTTACACGATCGGTATGGCAGAGTTTAATTAAAGGGTTTGGCGATGGAAAAGTTAACATGTTTCAAAGCTTATGATGTGCGCGGTAAATTAGGTGAAGAATTAAATGATGATATTGCCTACCGCATAGGGCGTGCTTATGGCGAGTTTTTGAAGCCGAAGACCATTGTTTTGGGCAGCGATGTGCGTCTGACCAGCGAGAGTTTGAAACTGTCTCTGGCGAAAGGTTTACAGGACGCCGGTACCGACGTTATCGACATCGGCATGACCGGGACTGAAGAGGTTTATTTCGCCACTTCGCATTTGAAAGCTGACGGCGGCGTAGAAGTGACAGCCAGTCATAATCCCATCGACTATAACGGAATGAAGTTGGTTCGTGAAGGTTCACGCCCGATCAGCGGAGATACCGGATTACGGGCAATTCAGGAACTGGCGGAAACCAATGAGTTCCCCGCACCGGTCGCTACACGCGGTAGCTATGTGCGTAAGGACGTGTTGACTGATTATGTTCAGCATGTGTTGTCTTATGTAAATGTTGAAAACTTTAAGCCGTTGAAACTGGTTATCAACTCAGGCAACGGCGCGGCCGGGCATGCAATCGATGCGATTGAGGCATCTCTTAAGGCCCTGAATGTTCCATTGGAGTTTATTAAGGTCCATCATCAGCCGGACGGCACATTCCCGAATGGTATTCCTAATCCGTTATTGCCCGAGTGTCGTGCAGATACTGCTAATGCCGTGCGTGAACAGGGTGCAGATATGGGGATCGCGTTCGATGGCGACTTCGATCGTTGCTTCCTGTTTGATGAAAAAGGCGATTTCATCGAAGGTTACTATATTGTTGGCCTGCTGGCGGAAGCTTTTCTGCAAAAACAACCAGGGGCAAAAATCATTCATGATCCGCGCCTGAGCTGGAACACTATCGATGTTGTAAATAAAGCTGGTGGCGTTCCGGTGATGTCAAAAACGGGTCATGCCTTCATTAAAGAACGTATGCGCTCTGAAGATGCCATTTATGGTGGCGAAATGAGCGCCCACCACTATTTCCGCGATTTTGCTTATTGCGATAGCGGCATGATTCCGTGGCTGCTGGTGGCTGAACTGGTCTGTGTCAAGGGCCAGACGCTGGGGCAACTGGTGCAGGATCGGATTGCAGCTTATCCGTCCTCTGGAGAGATTAATATCAAACTGTCGCAGCCGGCAGCTTCAATTGAAAGCGTGAAGCAACATTACCTGGCCCAGGCCGGTGAGGTAGATTACACCGATGGGATCAGCATGGAATTTGCCGATTGGCGCTTTAACTTGCGTTCATCCAATACCGAACCGGTAGTTCGTCTCAACGTTGAGTCACGTGCGGATGTAGCGTTGATGCAAGAAAAAACAAACGAAATTTTGGCGATGCTGTCTCGCTGATGTCATAACCACGATGTTGCATCAGAACAGGGCTGCTATTTGCAGCCTTGTTTGTTTGAATGAACGTCATGGTGGGCGTTAAAATTTATATCTTTAGCGCCATAGGCGCGTATAAGGAGTTGTTATGGCGATTTTAGTCACCGGCGGTGCCGGTTATATTGGTTCTCATACCGTGCTGGCCTTGTTGGAGCGTGGCGAAGATGTCGTTGTGCTGGATAATCTGTCGAATTCATCAGAGGAGTCGTTGCACCGCGTCGAACAGTTGGCTGGCAAAGCGGCAACGTTCTACCAGGGCGATATTCAGGATGGTGAATGTTTGCGCAATATCTTCGACGAGAATAAGATTTCGGCCGTGATCCACTTTGCCGGTCTGAAAGCCGTCGGTGAGTCAACTCGCAAGCCACTTGAATATTATCAAAATAATGTTTCCGGTACTCTGGTGTTGCTGGAAGAAATGCGTCGCGCAGGGGTGAGCAAGTTCATCTTCAGCTCTTCCGCAACGGTCTATGGCGCCAATTCCCCTGTTCCTTATGTTGAAACCACGCCGATCGGCGGTACCACCAGCCCTTACGGCACATC
Source organism: Serratia plymuthica (assembly GCF_018336935.1). NCBI lineage: Bacteria > Pseudomonadati > Pseudomonadota > Gammaproteobacteria > Enterobacterales > Yersiniaceae > Serratia > Serratia plymuthica. The sequence goes on from NZ_CP068771.1 coordinate 1,394,337, forward strand.
GAAACTGATGGTGGAGCAAATTCTACAGGACTTCGCCAAGGCCGAGCCTCAATTCTCCATTATTGCCCTGCGATACTTCAACCCAGTCGGAGCCCATGAGTCGGGGATGATCGGTGAAGATCCAAACGGTATCCCAAATAACCTGTTGCCTTACATTTCTCAAGTTGCCATTGGTAAACTTGAAAAACTGGGTGTATTCGGTGGCGATTATCCGACTGAAGATGGTACCGGCGTACGCGATTATATCCATGTTATGGATTTGGCCGAGGGTCACCTGATGGCGATGGACCACTTGGATAAGATTGATGGGTTCAAAGCGTATAACTTGGGCGCTGGAGTTGGTTACTCTGTTTTAGCTATGGTACAGGCTTTTGAAAAGGCTTCGGGAGTGAACATCCCTTACCAGATTTTGCCGCGTCGTGATGGCGATCTGCCGGCATTTTGGGCTGATGCCAACCTGGCGCGCCAGGAGTTGGGTTGGGAAGTGCGCCGCGGGATTGATGACATGATGCGTGATACCTGGAATTGGCAAAAGAACAACCCGCAAGGATACGGTAATAAACGCTAAGGCCGTGCTCACGTACAAATAATCTTCAAAAGCCCCTGTTTTGTGGGCTTTTTTGTTTATTAACAGTACGTTGATATTTATAGCCTATGGGCTGAATAAATTAAGCAATAATCATTCTCAATAAATAGGCGTGTTTGTAACATTGGTTACTATGTTCTGGCTATTTATTGTGATTGATATTTGTTCGAAAGCAGATACTTTCTATATCTATATAATTGACTTAATGCTGTCGCCAAAAATAGGCTCGGATTCAGTCTTTTTTATCTTTTTCATCAACTTACTTTGATTTTCTGGTTGTGTTCAGGCTAACTGATAGGCAAGTAAGTGGTCGTCTATGTGGTGTTAATGTATTAACCCTCAACATAGGTGTATACTTCAGCGCGAAGAAAATTGACATCATTTTGGCAATACACCCAAGATTGGCGAACGGAACTATGGGCCACAGCGGTAAACATTTGGTGTGTTGTGTTAATGAAACTAAAGTAGTTGGGAGTCTCCACATAAATGCTTAAAGCTGTCATTCCAGTTGCAGGTCTTGGCACCCGCATGTTACCGGCAACAAAGGCTATTCCTAAAGAAATGTTGCCAGTCGTTGACAAACCCCTCATCCAATACATCGTGAATGAATGTGTCGCTGCCGGCATCAAAGAAATTATTCTGGTAACTCATTCATCTAAAAATGCCATCGAGAATCATTTCGACACGTCCTTTGAACTGGAAAGCATGCTGGAGTCGCGTGTCAAGCGGCAACTGCTGGAGGAAGTCCAATCGATTTGCCCTAAAGGCGTCACGCTGATGCATGTCCGCCAGGGGCAATCCAAAGGTTTGGGTCATGCGATTCTGTGCGCCCGGCCTTTAATTGGCGATGAACCCTTTGCTGTGCTTCTGCCTGATGTTTTAATGGACGATGTTGCCAGCGACCTGAAAAGAGATAACCTGGCCAGTATGATAGCCCGTTTTGATCAGGGCGGTCACAGTCAGGTGATGGTTGAGCCGGTGCCAGATAAGGATGTTTCCAAATACGGGGTGGTGGATTGCCGAGGTGCTGTGGTTGCGCCGGGTGAAAGTGTGCCAATGCACGCGATTGTAGAAAAACCGGAGCTTGATGCAGCGCCATCCAACCTGGCAGTCGTAGGCCGCTATGTTTTGGCTGCAGATATTTGGCCGTTGCTTGAAAAAACGCCTTACGGGGCTGGCGGTGAGATTCAACTTACCGATGCCATCGCTATGCTAATGGAGCAAAAGCCGGTTGATGCTTTTGCTTTGGTGGGGCGTTCTCATGACTGCGGCGATAAATTGGGTTATATGAAAGCGTTCGTAGAGTATGGCGTTCGTCACCCTGTGCAGGGAGCTGCGTTCGCCGAGTGGCTGAAGGGAATGCTGCAAGACTAAGCCTTACACGTGACTTGATGACGGTGAATCCAGCCTATTCCTAGAGCAATAGGGTGCGGTTGGATGTAACTTAACGAGCACCCAGACCCGTAATAGAGAGGCTGTTGGGGCCACTATAGCGAAAGCGAGCAGGGGCGTGCGCAGTTTGCTATTTTAATAAAAATCAGTGAGTTATCTCAAATGTACTCTGGTTGCAGCAATGCCAGGGGCGGTAGCGTGGTTGAAAATATCGTTTAAAATTGAGCAGTACTTGATTCCTTCGAGCCAGTCGTAGGTAAGTGTTTCTCATCAAGATCTGCACCGGTTGAAATGCTATTACGTTTCAGATGTTAGGGAATTTTAATCTTAAATCGAGTTTTTATATGAAGTATAGTCTAGGTTACCTCTGGGATTTGGCTGCGGTCATTACAGAGAAAGAATTAAAAGTAAGATATAAAAGTAGTTTCTTTGGTTATTTATGGTCAATTGCTAACCCATTGCTGTTTGCCATGATCTACTATTTTATATTTAAGTTGGTCATGCGGGTTCAAATCCCTAACTATACTATTTTTATTATTACTGGACTTTTTCCTTGGCAATGGTTCGCCAGTTCAACGTCAAACTCGTTACACTCTTTTCTGGCAAATGCTCAAATCATTAAAAAGACCGTTTTCCCTCGTTCGGTTATTCCATTCAGTAATGTGTTAATGGAGTGTTTGCATTTTTTATGTACGATTCCAGTTATTATCGTATTTCTTTATGTCTATGACATGCGACCATCTATTGATTGGCTTTGGGGTGTTCCATTAATAGGCCTGGCGCAAATGATGATGACTTTCGGTATTGCCATGATGTTATCAACATTGAATCTTTTCTTCCGTGATTTGGAGCGGTTTGTAACCCTGGGTATTATGCTGATGTTTTATTGCACCCCAATTCTCTACTCCGGAGATATGATTCCAAAAGAATACAAATTCCTGATTGATTATAACCCCCTGGCCAATATGATATTGAGCTGGCGTGATCTGTTCATGAATGGTGTCATAGATTATCAACAGGTTGGTATGCTATACGGATATGCACTGTTGTTTATTATCATTGGCGTTAGTATATTCAATAAGCTGAAGTACAGGTTTGCAGAGATTCTATAATGAGCATAGCTATCGAATTTAAAAATGTGACTAAGCGCTATCCATTATATCATCATATTGGATCTGGCATTAAAGAGTTAATTTTTAATCCGCGCCGCGCGTTCAACCTGCTACGGGGACGTAGCTATTTGGCTATTGGCGACATCAGTTTTCAGGTTCAAAAGGGTGAATCAGTTGCGCTGATAGGCCGAAACGGTGCTGGAAAAAGTACTTCTTTGGGGCTTGTAGCCGGCGTGATGCGGCCTACCTCGGGTACGGTTAGCGTACAAGGGCGCGTGGCTTCCATGTTGGAGTTGGGGGGCGGTTTTCATCCTGAATTGACCGGCCGTGAAAATATCCGTCTCAATGCAACTTTATTAGGGCTGCGCCGTAAGGAGTTGAAGGAAAGACTCGATAAGATTATTGAGTTCTCTGAATTGGGGGATTTCATTGATGAGCCCATTCGTGTTTATTCCAGCGGTATGTTGGCCAAGTTAGGTTTTTCTGTGATCACCCAAGTTGATCCTGATATTCTCATTATCGATGAGGTTTTGGCCGTGGGGGATATTTCATTCCAACGCAAATGCTTAAATACCATCAGTGAGTTTAAGGCAAAAGGTGTCACTATTCTTTTTGTGAGTCATAATCTTGCCGATGTTGAGAAAATTTGTGACAAGGTCATTTGGATAGAAAACCATAAAATGAGAGAAATTGGAGATGCTAAAACGGTTATCTCTCATTATAAAGAGGCAATGGCTTGATGTTTATGAACAAGGTAACCTTTAGGTAATACAAATGAGTAATATTAAAATTTACACTTGTCATCATAAGCCAAGTGCTTTTCTAGACTCTGCATTAATCCAACCGATTCATGTAGGAAAGGCAAATAGTTTAAATGAGATTGGTTGCCCAGGTGATGATACCGGCGATAATATTTCATTCAAAAATCCGTTCTACTGTGAATTGACTGCCCATTATTGGGTGTGGAAAAATGCCGCGCCAGCCGATTATATCGGCTTTATGCATTATCGTCGTCATTTCAATTTTTCTGAAGATCAACATGCCCCGGAGGATAATTGGGGTGTGGTCAATTATGAGAAAATTGACGAGCAGTACCAACATCAATACGGATTAAACGACGCTGATATTACCAAATGTTTAGACGGCGTTGATGTTATTTTGCCGAAAAAGTGGGATGTCAGCGCTGCGGGTAGTAAAAATAACTACCAGCATTATAAGATATCCAATTATCTTCATATTGAAGACTATGATGCTGCATTGGACGTTCTGAATACGCTTTATCCAGAGTACAAGAACGCGGCAGATAAATTTAATAACGCATCAGACGGTTATTACACAAATATGTTTGTCATGAGGAAAGACATATTTGATGACTATTCAAAGTGGTTGTTCGCCATTCTTGATAAGTTAGAAGAAAAAATCCGGTTTAAAAATTATAATAATCAAGAGAAACGGGTTGTAGGTCATATTTCAGAAAGGTTGCTGAATATTTACATCAATTATCAGATTGATGCGCGTGAATTAAAAATCAAAGAGCTACAGCGTACCTTTATTCAGCAGGAAACTTTTAATGCTAAATTGAAACCTGCATTTTCAGTCAAAAATGTGCCGGTAGTAATCTGTTTTGATAATAATTATGCGATTAGCGGCGGGGCGTTGATTCACTCCATTCTTGCCAATGCCAATCCGGAACTGAATTACGATTTGGTCGTGTTGGAAAATGGTGTTTCTTTAGCCAATAAAGAACGCTTTTTCACATTGGTTTCCAAACATGAAAATATTAGCCTGCGTTTCTTTGATGTTAATGCTTTCAGCGAAATAAAAAGCGTATTTACGCGTGCACACTTTAGTGCTGCAACCTATGCCCGTTTATTTATTCCGAAACTTTTCTCTGATTTTGAAAAAGTTATCTTTATCGATTCCGATACTGTCGTGGAAAGCGATCTGGCGGAGTTGATGACGGTACCGTTGGAAGATAATCTGGTTGCTGCAGTAAAAGATATTGTAATGGAAGGTTTCGTCATGTTTGGCGCCATGTCGCAATCCAGCGATGGCGTGATGCCTGCGGAACAATATCTGTCAACCTCACTGGGTATGGCTAATCCGGATGGTTATTTCCAGGCCGGAATTTTGGTATTCAATATCGCTCAGATGAATAAAGAGAATACCTTTTCCAGTCTGATGGATGCCCTGAAAAGCAAGACCTACTGGTTCCTGGATCAGGATATTATGAATCAGGTATTCCATGGGCGCGTACATTATCTGCCATTAGAATGGAACGTATACCATGGCAACGGTAATACTGATGATTTCTTCCCGAACTTGCGTTTTGCCACGTATACGAGTTTCCTCAAGGCACGTAAAAACCCTAAAATGATTCACTTTGCCGGGGAGAATAAACCCTGGAACAATCGACATGTTGATTTCTTTGATAATTATCACAAGAATGTCGTAAATACACCCTGGGCATTTGAGAGTTATGAACGATTAGTGACTTCAGTAGCGCTCCCGGGCAGCAAGCCGAAAGATCATCATGTACCCGTACTAAATCTGACAAAGGTCAAAAGGTTACTGATGCCTGCCTTGAACAAGTTGGCACCAAAAGGAACTGTACGCCGCAACACATTGACGAAGTACTATTATAAAGTTAGACGTGTAATACTTGGGTAACATACTGATGAATAGCAAAAATGTTTTAATCGTTGGCGCTGGTTTCTCTGGCGCGGTTATTGGTCGCCAATTGGCTGAGCAAGGACATAAAGTCCAAATCATCGATAGTCGCGAGCACATTGCAGGTAATTGCTACGATGCCCGTGATGAGAAAACTGATGTAATGGTACATATCTATGGCCCACATATTTTCCATACCGATAATGAGCGAGTGTGGAATTTTGTGAACCAATACGCCACCATGATGCCTTATGTCAATCGCGTAAAGGCTACAGTGAACGGTCAGGTTTTCTCTCTGCCTATTAATTTGCATACCATTAACCAGTTCTTTAAAAAGACCTGTTCGCCTACAGAGGCGAAAGCATTAATTGCCGAAAAAGGCGACAGTAGCATAACGGATCCTCAGTCCTTTGAAGAGCAAGCACTGCGTTTTGTCGGTAAAGAACTGTATGAGGCCTTTTTCAAAGGTTACACCATCAAGCAGTGGGGAATGTCACCAGCCCAATTGCCGGCTTCAATCCTGAAGCGTTTACCGATTCGATTTAATTATGATGATAATTACTTCAATCATAAATTCCAGGGTATGCCGAAAGACGGATACACCAGCATGATTGCAGGTATCCTTGATCATCCTAATATCTCGGTGTCTCTGAGTACCGCATACCAGACGGAAACACGCGCGCAATATGATCACGTGTTTTACAGCGGGCCGTTGGATGCTTTCTACGGCTTCCAGTTCGGTCGTCTGGGCTATCGGACCCTCGATTTTGAGCGTTTTACCGTGGAAGGGGACTACCAGGGGTGCGCCGTAATGAACTATTGCGAGCAAGAAGTGCCTTATACTCGTATTACAGAGCATAAATACTTCTCACCCTGGGAACAACATGACGGATCGGTATGCTACAAAGAGTTCAGTCGGGCCTGTGAGGCGGATGATATCCCTTATTACCCTATCCGCCAGGTCGGTGAGATGAGCCTGTTGGCGAAGTATGTTGATTTGGCTGAGCAAGAAAAAAACATCACTTTTATCGGTCGTTTGGGGACTTATCGTTACCTGGATATGGACGTGACTATTGCCGAGGCTTTGAAAACGGCTGAGACCTATCTGGAAAGTCTTGAAACAGCACGCTCAATGCCAGCGTTTACGGTCAGCGTCAGATGAATGCAACGGCGTTAATTGTTACTTTCAACCGATTGGAAAAACTAAAACACTGCTGGGCAGCGACGGCAGCGTTGCCTTTTCAGCACATTGTCATCGTTGATAACGCCTCTACCGACAATACTTTTGAATGGTTGAATGCAATTGATGATACGCGCCTCCATGTGATACGTGCCAAAAGCAACGGTGGAGGGGCTGGTGGCTTCAAGCTGGGGGCTGAGTTTATTGCAGAGAACCTAAACACCGACTGGGTGTTTATGTTTGATGATGATGCTTACCCAACGGCAGGGCTGATCGAGAAATTTTCTGCCGTGGTTGAATCAGGCTACGACGCTTATTGTTGCCGTGTGGTGGATATGCAGGGTGCGTTGTGTAAAATGAACGTACCCTATAGCACCATGCCTACCTCGATGGTGCAGACCATCGAGTATATTCTCAGGCCCAAAAATTACCTCCCCGATGAGCAACATGCGTCTGAGGTGGTGACACTTTCGTTTGTTGGCGCAATAATTCGCAAAGACGTTTTAAGCGCGAATCGCGAATCAATTTGGCCTGAGCTTTTTATTTATTATGATGATCTTTACTTCTCTTACAGGTTAAGTCAACGAGGGTATCGTATCCGATACTCACCCGAGCTGACGTTTTTACACGATGTGCCGACTGCGAGTGTGGGAATCAATCCACCCTGGAAGGTCTACTATCTGGTAAGAAATCTGCTCCTTTCAAGGGCATTGTTCAGAAAAAATGAAAGACCATACTCAGTAGGTGCTATCGCACTACGTATTGCAAAATATTTACTTTCTTTTACATCCCAAGAGCGTAAAGCGGAATATATTAGATACGTAGTTCGCGGTATTGTTGACGGTATATCAGGTAAAAATGGTAAACAACATTAGCCGGTAAGAGTTAAATGAAAAAGATTTGTTATTTTATCAACTCAGACTGGTACTTTGATCTGCACTGGGTTGAACGCGCTTTTGCCGCTAAAGCGGCAGGCTATGAAATACATGTTGTCAGTCACTTTGTAGGGGATGATATCCTGCAAAAACTGACAGAGAAAGGCTTTGTATGTCACAATTCTTCAGTTTCTGAGCAATCCATTAACCCGTTCCACTTTGTCGGCTCATTGTTCAAAGTGTGGCGATTGCTCAAGAAGATCAACCCCGATGTGCTTCATTGCATCACTATCAAACCTTGTTTGATGGGGGGGTTCTTTGCCCGCTTCTATAACAAACCTATTATCTTGGGCTTTGTCGGCTTGGGACGGGTGTTTATGGAAGATAAATTATCTATGAACATCATTCGTTTGCTCACCTTGCATTCCTATAAGTATATTTTTCAAAATAAAAAATCGTTGCTTGCCTTTGAACACGAGCACGATAGGGATCGTTTGATCGAGCTGACCCAGGTCAATAAGAATCAGACAGTAGTGATTGACGGTGCGGGCATCAACCCGGAAATCTACCACTATTCATTGGAAATAAATCGCGAAAAGCCGATTGTTCTGTTCGCCAGCCGTTTGCTCTGGAGTAAAGGGCTGGGCGATCTGGTTGAGGTGAAAAAACGCTTGGCACTTAAAGGTGTCGATTTTGTGCTCAACGTGGCGGGTATTTCCATAGGTGACGATCAGGATGCGATACCTCTGTCGCAGATTGAAGAATGGCATCAGCAGGGTTTGATTAACTGGCTCGGCCGTTGCAGCGATGTGTACAGCTTGATTAAAGCCTCTAATGTAGTTGCGCTTCCATCGACTTATTCCGAAGGTATCCCACGCATCCTGTTGGAGGCTTCGTCAGTAGGGCGCGCCTGCATCGCGTATGACGTTGGTGGATGCCAGAGTTTGATTATCGATGAATACACCGGCAGCCTGGTGGAGAAACGCAATATCGCTCTGTTGGCGGAAAAACTGGAGCATTTGCTTACCAGCCCCAGTAAAAGAGTCGAGATGGGGGTGCGCGGCAGAAAGCGCATTGAAAACAAGTTCGCCTCGTCCTTGGTCATTGACGACACTCTAAAACTCTATCAAAGGGCTATTTCTGCTGAAGGTTACTAATTTTTGACCGAAATACAGGAGTCTCATTTTGGCTTTTTTCGCAAAGCGATGGACGAAAAGGCACAATAAGGATATTCCCGCTCAGCCCCTTGAAAATAAAGTGTTTTACCTGATTTCCGCTGCCGGAATGCCAAATTTTGGCGATGATATGTTAACGCGTTATTGGGTGGATTATCTCCAGGAAAAGTTTCCCGGTTGTACTATTTACCTTGATGCGGTTGATTCCGTAGTCGCCTCGGAATTATTTCCAACTGCCAGATGCGTGGATTATGTCTGGCGTCTGGTACAGGCCCTGGGTGATGAAGGGTCGGTTGAGGAAAAGTTTGCCGATTCCTACACGCTTCCTTCTCGCGAACGTCTTATGGGAAAGATATTTGATGGCGCGTACAGCATCCATCTCTTGGGGGGAGGCTATATTAATGAGCTATGGGGCGCGAACGTTCGCCTTATGGAGCTTGCGGCCTACTTCGCAAAGAAACACGACTTGGTCTGTTACGCCACCGGCTTAGGATTGCAGCCACTGTCTGCCGACAATGCTAATAAACTTTCGCCCTCTATTCGTCAGTTCGATTACTTTGACGTGCGTGATCGAGCCAGTTTCGACGTGCTGGAGCCGTTCGATATTCCTGCTTTGAGTTTCACCGGCGATGATTACTTTGCCTTCCCCGATCATCCTATAGGGCGCTTGATCGAGCGCGAACAGCCTGCGTTGCATTTATGCATTCATACAGAGCTTTCTGAAAATGGCGTATTGACAGAAAATTTGCTGGCGGTACTTCAGCAGGCGGTTTCCTTATTCGGTAAGCAGCATCCGGATACCGCGATCAGGTTTTATGAATTCAGACCAGGTTCCGATGGCGTGTTTTTCCAACAGATAAGGCAGTGTTTTCCGCAGGCTGAGTTTATTCGTTTTGAGGATATTTGGCGCGATGGCCTGCAGTTCGCCACTAATGATTTCTGTATTAGTTCGCGCTTTCACTTTCAAGTCATTGCCGCCAGTTTGGGCGTTGCGGGCATCTCTCTGTCTTGGTCAGATTACTATGATAACAAATTTGCCAGTCTGCAGCAGATGTCTGACTGGCCGATGGCCAGGCCTGAGGTTTCTGCGGACTCGATAGCACAGTTGCTGGTTGAAAGACGCGCTGATCACGCTGAAGGGCGTGAGAAAATTTACCTGGCGAAGCGGAAATTGTTAACCAGACTGTATGATTTTTGAGTGGTTATAGACTGTTGCAAAGCCTATCGCACCAATCACTACCCACGCTGCTCAATCCTGAGTTAACATGTGTGCCACATCACAAAACCTGTTGGCCAAAGTTGTTAACAGGGTCATCCTCAGACAGGAGTTCCTAAATGTCCAAGCAACAAATCGGCGTTGTCGGCATGGCGGTAATGGGCCGCAATCTGGCATTGAACATCGAAAGCCGTGGTTACACCGTTTCTATCTTTAACCGTTCAGGCGACAAGACTGACGAGGTTATCGCTGAGAACCCGGGTAAAAACCTGGCGCCGTTCTACACCGTCGAAGAGTTTGTCGAATCGCTGGAAAAACCACGCCGCATTTTGCTGATGGTGAAAGCGGGTGAAGCGACAGACAAAACCATTGCTTCCCTGACTCCGCACCTGGATAAAGGTGACATTCTGATCGACGGTGGCAACACCTATTATCAGGACACCATCCGTCGTAACCGCGAACTGTCTGATCAAGGTTTCAACTTCATCGGTACCGGCGTTTCCGGTGGTGAAGAGGGTGCGTTGAAAGGGCCTTCAATCATGCCTGGCGGCCAGAAAGAAGCATATGAGCTGGTAGCGCCAATCCTGAAGAAAATCGCTGCGGTTGCCGAAGGCGAGCCTTGCGTGACCTACATCGGTGCTGACGGTGCCGGCCACTACGTGAAGATGGTGCATAACGGCATCGAATACGGCGACATGCAGCTGATCGCAGAAGCCTATTCCCTGTTGAAACAGGCGCTGAACCTGAACAACGAAGAGCTGGCTGAGACCTTCGCCGAGTGGAACAAAGGCGAACTGAACAGCTACCTGATCGACATCACCAAAGACATCTTCACCAAGAAAGACGAAGAAGGTAAATACCTGGTCGATGTGATCCTGGATGAAGCGGCCAACAAGGGCACCGGCAAATGGACCAGCCAGAGCTCTCTGGATCTGGGCGAGCCGCTGTCGCTGATCACCGAATCCGTTTTCGCGCGTTACCTGTCCTCACTGAAAGACCAACGCGTTGCCGCGTCTAAAGTGCTGACCGGTCCTAAAGCTGCGCCAGTAAGCGGCGACAAAGCTGAGTTCATCGAGAAAGTGCGCCGTGCGCTGTACCTGGGCAAAATCGTTTCTTACGCGCAGGGCTTCTCTCAGTTGAAAGCGGCTTCTCAGGAAAATAACTGGGATCTGCACTATGGCGATATCGCCAAGATCTTCCGCGCCGGTTGTATCATCCGCGCTCAGTTCCTGCAGAAAATCACCGATGCTTACGCAGACAATGCCGACATCGCCAACCTGCTGCTGGCACCATACTTCAAGCAGATCGCTGATGAATATCAGCAAGCGCTGCGCGATGTGGTGTCCTATGCGGTGCAGAACGGCATCCCAACGCCAACTTTCTCTGCAGCCATCGCGTACTACGACAGCTACCGCTCAGCAGTACTGCCTGCCAACCTGATCCAGGCGCAGCGCGACTACTTCGGTGCCCACACTTATAAGCGTATCGACAAAGAAGGTGTATTCCATACCGAATGGATGGAGTAATTAACCGCCTTTAGTAAAGCCGCCGGGGAAACCCGGCGGTTTCATATAAAAATTACGAATTCTTCATAAAGTAAGTCTTGGGATAATAATTCAACAACGAATTGTCATAAACAGCCTCGTTTTTATAATAAGAGTTAGGATGGAAGTTGACCTCCATACCAAGTAGTGAACCTAAGATAGCAATATGCAACCTGTCGGTATTCACAGTTTTATACTCTTGTAAGAAGCTGATCAGAGAACGTGTTGAGTTTCTGGCAAGAGGCACGTTATCCCAAAAGTCACCGTTCCAGGTGAGCGATATATCGTAATTATTTTCCCGATGTTCTTTTGTTAATGACTCGGAGTCTGTTCTATAACAGGAAACTACCTTTTTTTTCGCAACGATTGAAGTTACGTAATTTTCTTTATTAAGATAAAATGCCATATCATGAGTCAATATAATTGATTCATTAGGAATATAACCTAACTTCAATAATTTTGCATAAGATATTTTTTCCCTGCAGCAAATAAATAATGAGTTTTTGTTGGCTTCAAAAAAGTCCTCATATCCATTTATTGTTGATGGGAATATAATTGTTTTTGCAAATTTATGAATATTGTCTCGTATGAAATCACGACCTTCTGCGTAATAACCTTCAATGAGATTTCCGCCGCCGCCAAAGAGTAATATATCTCTTTCGGGTGTGTAATTTTCCGTGGCGTCATAAGGCGAAAAGTTAAAATTATTTCCTTCAAGGAAATCATACGTCGCAGCAGCGATGACGCCATCACCTGCGTTTCCTGGATTGGCTTTGTAAATAAAACGGTAATTTTCGCAATATGACTTTAACAATAGGGTCAGTGGATTTTCGTTTTTATGTAACATCATGTAACTCCGCGTTTCGCAATAACATAATAGTTGAAAGTACTGTGAACACGCTCCTTCGCATAGAGATAGTATGTACCGTACTGAATTTTTGTTCTCATATCAACAACTATATATTTGTTACTAAATTATAATAATAATAATTAAATTAGACAATAAATGATTTAAAAGGATTAGTTTAGAATGAAGAAAGTTCTTATTGTTACTCCCGACATTGAAGGTCCAATTCGTAATGGGGGAATAGGCACAGCATTTACCTCTCTGGCAGTAAATATGGCCAAGGAGGGATTCGATATCGATGTTCTTTATACCTGTGGTGATTACTCTGAATCAGGTGATAAAAATATTGATTATTGGATTGATGTATACAGTGAGCATAAGGTTAATCTTATTGTTCTTCCATCATTGAGCGAGGTTAATATTGACGCTCCTTATTTTAGAAGAAAAAGCTATACTGTATATGACTGGTTAAAAAACAATGATAAGTATGAGGTCGTCATTAGCTGTGAATGGCAGGCCGATTTGTATTACTCGCTCCTGAGTAAGGAGCAGGGTTTGTTCTTTGAAAAAACAACCTTTATTGTTAATACTCATAGTTCGACGCTTTGGGCCGATGAGGGCAATTATCAATTGCCTTACGATCAGAATCACATGGAATTGTATTTCATGGAGCAGAAGGTCGTTGAGATGGCAGATCAGGTTATTAGCCCATCCCAATACCTTTTAGACTGGATGAAAGATAAGAAATGGGTTCTGCCGGAGCGCAGCCAGGTTATCTTTAACTGCGAACCCTTCTCTATACAAGAAGAAGATGATCAGCTTATTCGCCCCCGCAGTAAGAAAAATAAGGCCTCAGGGGCGGAGTTGGTTTTCTTCGGCCGTCTTGAAACGCGTAAGGGTCTGGACATTTTTCTGCGCGCTTTACAGAGTTTAAAAGATAATGAATTAGAAAAGGTATCGGCTGTTACGTTTCTAGGTAAAAGTGTGACGGCGGATAACTTTAATTCGATTGAACATATTCGTGAAAAAACGGATAAGATCAAAGTAAAAGTTAACATCATTACCGATTACGATCGCACCCAGGCTGACGCATATATAAAGAAAGAAAATGTTCTGGTAGTCATTCCTTCGCTGGTAGAGAACTCGCCTTATACGGTTTATGAAAGTCTTATTGGTGGCGTGAACTTCATCGCCTCTTCCGTTGGCGGCATCAAAGAGCTAATCCCCGAGGAAAACCATCCTGATATTATCTTTAACCCGACACCCGGTGAACTTTATCTAAAAATAGCCTCTCGACTTGATAACTTGAGCATAGCTTCGCAGCTTTCAGAATCTGTCGAAGAGATTAAAGAAAAATGGGTGGCTAAACTTAAAGAAGATTTCAAGACGCGTGAAATTGCCCCAGGCGTTAATCCTGAGCCATTAGTGACTGTTTGTTTGGTTCATCACGATCGGTGCCATTTACTGCAGCAGGCGATAGCTTCCCTCAAGACACAAACCTATTCGAATTTTGAGGTTATTCTTGTCGATGATGGCAGCGTAAAAGAAGATTCTCATCGTTACCTGAACCTGATTAATAAAGAGTTCACGGATAGAGGCTGGAAGATCATTAAAAGCTCAAATAACTATTTGGGCGCAGCAAGGAATTTGGCCGCAAAACACGCAGCGGGTGAGTACCTGATTTTCATGGATGACGATAACGTCGCCAAACCTGACGAAATTGAGATGTTTGTTAAGGCGGCAATCCACTCAGGCAGCGATGTCTTAACAACGCCAAGCGATCTGATCTACGGTGATGAATTCCCGTCGCCATTTAGAAAAATGAAGGATTGCTGGCTGCCTTTGGGTGCTGACATCAACGTAGCCAGTTTTGCCAATTGCTTTGGCGATGCTAATGCCATGGTAAAAAAGGACGTTTTTGATAGTCTGCATGGATTTACTGAAGATTATGGTATTGGTCATGAAGACTGGGAGTTTTTCTGCCGTGTAGCGTTGGCAGGCTATAAAATGCAGGTTATTCCTGAACCATTATTCTGGTATCGCGTTGCTAACACAGGCATGCTGATCAGTGGTAATAAATCAAAGAATAATTTCCGCAGCTATCGTCCATTCATGACTCCAGGTAATCAAGTCCAGTATACGATGGGATTGCTGCCCTCTTTCATGGACAAGATTAATAAATTGGAACGCGATCTTGCCTTTTACCGTAATAGTGGGAATATGGGGGATGCTGGCACCCTCGGCACCATCAATGAAAAGCTGGAGTTTCTTATCTCTCAGCAACGAGATGGTTGGGCACATGACCGTTTCAACGTGTTAATCGACGCAGTCAATAGAAAAAACATATTTTACCGTGCCTTGAGGAAATGTTACCGTATCCTTAAAGGCCGCTGATTTAATACATGAAAAAATGATAAAAAAGCGCCGTTTTTACGGCGCTTTTTTTATGTCTGCATTCAAGTTTCCGAGGTATTTAATTATCATATCTCTGCGGGCAGTGCATGCAATACGTTATTTACGATTTTATCCCATCCCGCGACAGAGATGTCATCCGCTTTATTATATTCTGCAAAACGTTCGATGTAAGAAATAAGAACATTTTCGCCCGCATGCTCAATGGCACCGTGTTTACTACTGTCATCACTTTGGAAAACCACCAAAATCTTGGCTTTTCCTCTTCGGTTCAGTTCATTAGCCAGTAGCGTTATTACGTTCATGTCAATTTGGTTATTATTTTTCTTAATGACGAAAATCTTTTTATTGTTTTGTAAACCATCAAGAAACTTTTTAACAAGATAATCTATTTTATTTTTTTCGATCAGGTATTTTTCTTTTCGCTCATTTTCGGCATCATCAAAAACCCAATTGTTATCAATTTGGCTGCTATAGAGATCGGTATGGAAGATAATACCGTTATCTTTATCAACGAGCATATTGCTCCAGGTGGGATGCAAATTGTCGAACTGATAGAAATTCGCAAAATCACCTGCGACCAGGTTGAGCAGGTCTTGATGATCTTTGATCAATGACCAGCGAAAAAGACTACCATTTTCGAGACCTTTACTTCGCAGGTAGAAACCAAATTCACAGTTGTCACCCATGCTTTCAAAGCGTTCCAGATCATAATTGTTCATTTTTTAACCTTGCCAGATGTTGTCCATATGATTCTCCCATATCGATTTTAAATGACTTTGTTGTTTTTACATATGGATTTTATGTTAATGCCTGTTGGACTAATATTATTTCATTTCAATCAGATATAAAAAAACACGGACTAAGCCGTGCTTTTTATTGCCTGGAAAATCAGGTTATTTCTGGTGCCGCTCGCGCAGCCGGCCAATCACCTTGCTCAAGTCCAGGTCCTGATCCTGCAGCAGCACCAGCAGGTGATAAATCAGATCGGAAGCCTCGTTGGTCAACTCTTCGCGATCGTTCACGGTTGCGGCCAGCGCGGTTTCCACGCCTTCCTCGCCCACCTTCTGTGCAATGCGCTTGGTGCCGCTGGCGTACAGGCTGGCGGTGTAAGAGCTGTCCGGGCTGGCGGTCTTGCGTTCCGCCAACAGCTGCTCCAGTTGATACAGAAAACCCCAATCGCTGGCGGCCGGGTGGAAGCAGCTGCTGTTGCCCAGGTGGCAGGTTGGGCCAATCGGGTTGGCCAAAATCAACAGCGTATCGTTGTCGCAATCGGGAGTGATGCTGACCACGTTCAGGAAATGGCCGGAGCTTTCGCCCTTGGTCCACAGCCGCTGCTTGGTGCGAGAGAAAAAGGTGACCTTGCCGCTTTGTTCGGTAGCGGCCAGCGCTTCCTGGTTCATATAGCCGAGCATCAGCACTTCGCCGGACACGGCGTGCTGGACGATAACCGGCAGCAGGCTCCCGGTTTTTTCCCAGTCCAGTTGGTTTCTTTGTTGTTCTGTTAACACACGCGAATCTCCACGCCTTGTTCTGCCAGGAACCTTTTCAGTTCACCGATATTAATGATTTGCTTGTGGAACACCGAGGCGGCCAATGCGCCGTCGACGTCCGCATCGCGGAACGCTTCCAGGAAGTGTTCCATGGTGCCCGCACCGCCGGAGGCGATCAGCGGCACTTTGCACACTTCCCGCACCTGCCGTAGCTGTTCCAGATCGTAACCGTTGCGCACGCCGTCCTGATTCATCATGTTCAGCACAATCTCGCCGGCACCGCGTTTTTGCACTTCCTGAACCCAGTCCAGCGTTTCCCATTCTGTGACGCGGGTGCGGCTTTCGTCGCCGGTGTACTGATTAACGTGATACTTGCCGGTGTCGGCTTCGAACCAGGTATCAATCCCCACCACGATGCACTGCACGCCAAAGCGATCCGCCAGGCGGCTAATCAGCGTCGGGTCGGCCAGCGCCGGTGAGTTAATGGAAATCTTGTCGGCGCCGAAAGAGAGGATCTGGCTGGCATCTTCCAGGCTTTTAATCCCGCCGGCGACGCAGAAGGGAATATCGATCACCTCCGCCACGCGCGACACCCAGCTCTTGTCTACCACCCGGCCATCGCTGGAGGCGGTAATATCGTAGAACACCAACTCGTCCGCGCCTTCTTGCGCATAGCGTTGCGCCAACGGCACGATATCGCCGATGATCTCATGGTTGCGGAACTGCACGCCTTTCACTACCTGCCCGTCTTTCACATCCAGACAGGGAATTATCCGTTTTGCCAGCATGCGATCGCCTCCTCAACGCTAAATTTACCTTCCAGCAGGGCACGGCCTACGATGACGCCTTCAACGCCGCTGCCGCGTAACTGGGCGATATCATCCAGATTGCCGATACCGCCGGATGCCTGGAAGGCGATCTGCGGATAACGGCGGCTGATTTCCCGGTACAGCGCCACGTTAGAGCCGGCCAACGTGCCGTCACGCGAAATGTCGGTGCACAGCACATGCTTCAGGCCGTAGGGCAGGAACTGCTCGACCACCTGTTCCAGCGTGGCGTCGGAATTCTCCTGCCAGCCGCTGATCGCCACACGCTTGATACCTTCGGCGTCGATGCGTACATCCAGCGCCAGCACCAGGGCTTCCGCGCCGTAACGTTCGAACCAACCCTGCACCAGTTGCGGCTGTTTTACCGCCGTGGAGCCGATGACGACCCGGGTCGCGCCCGCCTCGAGCAGGGCCGAGACGTCCTGCTCAGTGCGAATGCCGCCGCCGACCTGTACCGGTACGTCAACCCCCGCCAGCAGTTTGCGCAGCAGCGGGATCTGGCGCGCCGCCGGATCCTTGGCGCCGGTCAAGTCGACCAGATGCAAGACTTGCGCGCCCTGTTGTTGGTAGTCCTGCAGACGCGAACGCGGATCGTTGCCGTAGTCGCGCTGCTGGCCATAATCTCCCTGATGCAAACGCACCACGTTCCCGTCGATCAAATCCAAAGCCGGAATAATCATGCTGCCTACATCTCCAGAAAGTTTTTCAACAGTTGCGCGCCGGCCGCTCCAGATCGTTCTGGATGAAACTGCACGCCGAAGAAGTTGTCTTTTTGCACGGCGGCGGTGAAGGGCTCGCCGTAGTTCGCCTGGGCGATGGTGCTTGAGCATATCGGCATCGCATAGCTGTGAACGAAGTAAAAATAGGCGCCGTCTTCGATGCCGCGGAACAGATGATGGCCCGCTTGCGCGGAAACCTGATTCCAGCCCATGTGCGGCAACGGCAGGCCGAAGTCGGTCATTTGCATCACCGGGGTGTCGATAATGCCCAGCGTGTCGATGCCGCCGCTTTCTTCGCTGCTTTTCGCCAGCAACTGCATGCCGAGGCAAATGCCCAGCACCGGCTGGGTGCAGGCTTTGATCAGATCAATCAGCTCGCGCTCTTTCAGTTGATCCATCGCCGCCTGCGCGGTGCCGACGCCCGGCAGGAACAGCTTGTCGGCGCGCAGCACAATCTCCGGATCGCGGCTTACCTCCGGCTGGTAACCCAACCGCTGCACCGCATAGGTGACAGAAGAAAGGTTGGCGCAGCCGGTGTCCAGAATCACCACGTTCATCACAGCACTCCTTTCGAACTCGGGAGGGTGTTGCCCTCAACGCGGATCGCCTGGCGCAGCGTGCGGCCAAACACTTTGAACAGGCTTTCGACCCGGTGGTGGTCGTTTTTGCCTTTGGTTTTCAGGTGCAACGTGCAACCCATGGTGTACGACAGCGAACGGAAGAAGTGTTCGACCATTTCGGTGCTGAGATCGCCGACGCGTTGGTAGTTGAACTCGGCCTTATATTCCAGGTGCGGGCGGCCGGAGATATCCAGCGCGCAGCGCGCCAGGCATTCGTCCATTGGCAGCACGAAACCGAAACGGGCGATGCCGCGCTTGTCGCCCAGCGCTTTGTTCAAGGCTTCGCCGAGCGCCAGGCCGGTGTCTTCTACCGTGTGGTGATCGTCGATATACAGGTCGCCTTTCACGTCGATGTCCATACGGAAGCCGCCGTGGGTGGCGATCTGATCCAGCATGTGGTCGAAGAAACCGACGCCGGTCTTGATCTTGCTGCCGCCTTCGCGATCCAGCCAAACGTTAACGTCGATCTGCGTTTCTTTGGTGACGCGATTCACCCGCGCGTGGCGGTCACGCTGGGTCAATTGACGGGTGATCTCTTTCCAACCCAACGTGTCGCGCTGATAGCGCAGCCCCTGAATGCCCATGTTTTCCGCCAACTGAACGTCGGTCGGACGGTCGCCGATCACATAGCTGTGGGCGGTATCCATCACGCCCGGCTCCAGATAGCCTTTCACCAGCGCGGTCTTGGGTTTGCGGCAGTCGCAGTTGTCCGCCGGCAGGTGCGGGCAGATCAGGATATCTTCAAAGTGGACGCCCTGTGAGCTGAGGATTTGCATCATCAGGCCATGTGGCGCATCGAAGGTTTCCTGCGGGAAACTGTCGGTGCCGAGGCCATCCTGATTGGTGATCATCACCAGTTGATAGCCTGCCTGCTGCAAACTCAGCAGCGAAGGGATCACGTCCGGCTCCAGCGCCAGCTTGTCCAGGCGATCGACCTGGAAGTCTTCCGGCGGTTCAGCAATCAGCGTGCCGTCACGGTCAATAAAGAGGAATTTCTGGCTCACATTGGCTCCTGGCGAGTCTCGGTTGCTCCGGGCAGGGCTGACAGCGCATCGACGACGCGCCGGCATTCGTCGCGGGTGCCTATGGTAATGCGCAGGCAACCGGACAACCCAGGCTGTTTATTTTGGTCTCTTAAGATAATGCCCTGATCCCATAAGGTTTTAAACACATTACTTGAGGCAGTGAATCGTGCCAGCAAGTAGTTGCTGTCGCTGGTGAAAACCTGTTCGACGCAGGCGCAGTTTTCCAGCTCACGTTGCAGCCAGCTGCGGTTGGCCGAGATCTCGGTAACGCGCTGACGCATGGTGCGGATCCCTTCGGTGCTGAGCGCCTGAGCGGCGATGTCGGCAACCGGCGTCGACAGCGGGTAGGGGGCAATGACCTTCAGCAGCAGGGTAATGAGTTCTTCGTTGGCCAACGTAAAGCCGCAGCGCAGGCCGGCCAGCGCGAAGGCCTTCGACAGCGTGCGCAGGATCGCCAGATGCGGGTAGTCCTTTAACCAACCGGCGCAGCTAGCCTGCGGGCAGAATTCGATATAGGCCTCGTCAATCGCGACGATCGCCTTGCCTTTGGCCATCTCCAGCAGCGTGCGCAGGTCGTCGGGATCGATCAGATTGCCGGTCGGGTTGTTCGGGCTGCAGACATAAATCAGTTTCACGTTGTCCAGGCTGTCGGCGATAGCCGGCAAATCCAATTGCCAGTCTTGCTTGGCCGCTACGGTACGACGTTCCACACCGAAGGTTTCGGCGCTGACGGCGTACATGCCGTAGGTCGGCGGGCAGAACAGGATAGCGTCTTTGCCCGGCTCGCAGAACGCGCGAATCAGCAGCTCAATGCCTTCATCCGCGCCACGGCTGACCAACACCTGATCCTTGTTAACCCCGGCATAATCGGCATAACGCTCGATCACCAGCGCAGGCTGGCACTCCGGGTAACGGTTAAAGGTTTGAGCGGTCAGTTGGAATTCCGGCGCGGTCGGGTATTCGTTGGCATTCAGCCACACGTCGCCCTTGCCGCCCAGGCGGCGCGCCGATTGATAAGGGGTCAGCTCGCGAACGTTGGCGCGTGCCAGGTTTTCTATGCTCATGCTTGCTCCTTCAGGGCGGCAACGCGCAGGGTGACGGCGTTTTTGTGGGCGATCAATTGCTCGGCGGCGGCCAGCGTTTCAATGGTGGCCGCCAGATTCATAAAGCCCTGCGGCGTCAGTTCCTGCACCGTCATGCGCTTCTGGAAATCCGCCAGGCCCAGGCTGGAACAGGTGGCGGTATAGCCATAGGTCGGCAATACGTGGTTGGTGCCGGAAGCGTAATCACCGGCGGATTCCGGCGACCAGTCGCCAAGGAACACCGAACCGGCGCTGGTGATGCCGTCGACCAGTTCGCGGGCGTTGCGGGTCTGAATGATCAGGTGTTCCGGGCCATATTGGTTGCTGATGGCAATGCACTCGGCCAAATCTTTGGCGACGATCAGTCGGCTGCTGGCCAGCGCCTGACGGGCGGTTTCGGCGCGCGGCAACTGAGCTAACTGTTGTTCCACCGCAACGGCCACCGCTTGCGCCATGGCCGCGTCCGGGGTCAGCAGGATCACCTGGGAGTCTGGGCCGTGTTCCGCCTGCGACAGCAGGTCAGAGGCGACAAACGCCGGAGTGGCGCCGCTGTCGGCGATCACCAGCACTTCGGAAGGGCCGGCCGGCATATCGATAGCCGCACCGTCCAGCCGTTGGCTGATCTGGCGTTTGGCTTCGGTGACAAAGGCATTGCCCGGTCCGAAGATTTTCGCCACGCGCGGCACGGAATCGGTGCCGAACGCCATGGCGGCAATCGCCTGCGCGCCGCCTACCTGAAACACTTCCCGCACGCCGCACAGTTGCGCAGCATAGAGAATTTCGTCGGCAATCGGCGGTGGCGAACAGAGCACCACGCGGCGGCAACCGGCGATGCGCGCCGGGGTTGCCAGCATCAACACGGTAGAAAACAGCGGTGCGGAACCGCCGGGAATATACAGGCCGACGGAGTCGATAGGGCGAGTCACCTGCTGGCAACGTACGCCAGGTTGGGTTTCCACATCGACCGGCGGCAGCTGTTGCGCGTTGTGGAAGGTTTCCACATTGGCCACCGCCACCGCCATCGCCTGCTTGACCTCGTCAGTCAGGCGAGTGCCGGCTGCGGCGATTTGTTCTGCGGTAACGCGCAACGCGCCAACCGCGGTTTTATCAAATTTGGCGCTGTAGTCACGCAGCGCCTGGTCACCCTTGGCCTTCACGTTGTCGAGGATCTCTCGTACCGTGCGGGTGATGCTGTCTTCGGCCGCGATCGCCGGGCGCATCAGCAGTTCTGCCCGCTGTTGCGCGCTGCAGTCCGCCCAATTGATGAGGGTATTGAAGGTCGACATGGCGTTACTCCATCATCTTCTCAATTGGCAACACCAGAATGGAGCTGGCGCCGAGCGCTTTCAGTTTCTCCATGGTTTCCCAGAACAGGGTTTCACTGCTGACCATGTGCATCGCTACGCGGTTTTGCGCGCCGGCCAGCGGCAGAATGGTAGGGCGCTCGGCACCCGGCAGCAGCGCGACGATTTCGTCCAGGCGCTCGCTCGGCGCGTGCAGCATGATGTATTTGGATTCACGCGCCTGGATCACGCCCTGAATGCGGGTCATCAGGCGATCGATCAGCTGTTGTTTCGCCTCCGGCATTTCGCCGTCGCGCTGGATCAGGCAGGCTTTGGAGCGGTAAATCACTTCGACTTCACGCAGGCCGTTGGCTTCCAGGGTTGCGCCGGTAGAAACCAGGTCACAGATGGCGTCGGCCAGACCGGCGCGCGGCGCCACTTCGACGGAACCGTTCAGCAGGCAAGATTTGAAACGCACGCCCTGTTTGTCGAGGTATTGCTTCAGCAGGTGCGGGTAAGAGGTGGCGATACGGGAGTCTTGCAGGCTTTGCGGGCCGTTGTATTCACTGTCGAGCGGTGCGGCCAGCGACAGGCGGCAGCCGCCGAAGTCCAGGCGGCGCAGAGTGAAATAACGCGGGTCTTCGCCCTGAGCGCGGCGGGTGAGCAGCTCTTCTTCCAGTACGTTCTCACCGATGATGCCCAAATCAACCACGCCATCCATGACCAGCCCCGGGATATCGTCATCACGCACGCGCAGGATATCAATCGGCATATTCTCGGCGAAGGCAATCAGCCGTTGTTGCTGCAGGTTGATTTTGATCCCGCAGCGCGCCAGCAGCTCCTGGGATTCATCACTCAGGCGGCCTGATTTCTGCATTGCTATCCGTAAACGTGTTTTGTCCAGCATGGTAACCTCTGTTTTAATCTGTAATTTTATGAATTTATTGTAAAAATTATTTTTCTGTCTGTCCGGAGCCAAAAAAAAACCCTCGGAAGAAATCTTCCGAGGGCTCTCTCTTGCATTCTGCGCGCCACTGGAAGATTAAAAAACCGTCTCCCAGCACACATCGCCTGAAAGACTAGTCAGGATGATGGTGATGATGGTGGTTGAACTGAATGCGCGTCATGGTGTTTTCTCTGTAAAATGTCGGTACAAACCGAATTGCTAATTAACCTAAACTATCCGCTGTCTGTCGCGCAACCCTTTTTTACAGTCATAAATTTAATTTATTGAAACAGGGTGAATTATTAGCCAGACACGGTTTTACCTAAGCTTAAGCAGGGTGGATTGTATCACCCCACGGAGTGGCGTAGCCTTAGTGGGTAAAGTGCTGCAATCTTCAGGAGAAGAAGATAATGAAAAAGGTAGCCATTATTGGTCTGGGCTGGCTGGGTATGCCGCTGGCCTTGTCGCTGATGAGCCGTGGGTTTGACGTGGTCGGCAGTAAAACTACGCCGGATGGCGTCGAGGCCGCGCGCATGAGCGGGATTGAATGTTATCGGCTGGAAATGACGCCGGATCTGATTTGCGATTCGGACGATCTGGAGCCGCTGCTGAGTGTCGATGCGCTGGTGGTGACGCTGCCCGCTCGCCGCACCGTCGACGGCAGTGAAAACTACTTCAATGCGGTGCGCATGCTGGTGGACAGCGCAATGGCCTTTGGCGTGTCGCGCATCATTTTTACCAGTTCAACCTCGGTGTATGGCGAAACGGCGGGCACGGTGCGCGAAGATTCGCCGCTGAAGCCGGTGACGCCCTCCGGGCGCGTGCTGGCGGAGCTGGAGCGCTGGCTGCATGAACTGCCTAACACCTCGGTGGATATTTTGCGTCTGGCGGGGCTGGTTGGCGCGGATCGCCACCCTGGCCGTTTCCTGGCGGGCAAAGTCGATGTCAAGGGCGGCTCGCAAGGCGTCAATCTGGTGCATCAGGATGATGTGATTGCTGCCATTCAGCTGCTGCTGAAGCTGCCGAAAGGCGGCCACGTTTATAATCTGTGCGCGCCGGCCCATCCGACCAAACGCGAGTTCTACCCGGCGCTGGCGGAGCAGTTGCATCTGGCCCCGCCGCAGTTTGCCGCCGAGAGCGAGCAGGGCGGTCGGCTGGTGGACGGCAGCCGCATCTGCAACGAGCTGGGATTTGAATATCAGTACCCTGATCCGGCGCGCATGCCGGTCAACTAATTCGCCTTTTCAAGCCCCGCAGCCGCGGGGTTTTTCGTCTGCGGTTCCCGCGCGAACCTGCTCAAATCCTCCAGCAGCGCGGTCAATGCCTCTTTCGGCTGGCCAGGCCGGGTCACCAGACTCAGCATTGCCTGATAAGAGAGC
The DNA here is from genome assembly GCF_018336935.1 of Serratia plymuthica. Classification (NCBI taxonomy): domain Bacteria; kingdom Pseudomonadati; phylum Pseudomonadota; class Gammaproteobacteria; order Enterobacterales; family Yersiniaceae; genus Serratia; species Serratia plymuthica. The sequence goes on from NZ_CP068771.1 coordinate 1,418,720, forward strand.
GCTTGCCCGCCAAGTTGTCTTAACTCGCCTTGTTCAACCCAGCGCGCGGCGTAATGGGTCGGCAGGTAGCCGAGATATTCCCCGCTGAGCAACAGATGGGCGACACCTTCCATATGATGGGCTACCGCACCGAGATTTAACGGCGCGACAGGGCACAACTGTTGCGCCAACAGATAGCCGCGTTTAACCCAGCGCGCATTTTCGATCTGTTCGCGGCTCGGCTGTTCGACGGTAAACAACGGATGATCGTTGCTGCAATAGATCGCCTGCGTTTCGCCGGCCCACGGCCGATACTGCAATTCATCCAACCGCTGGCCAAAATAGCCGATGCCCAGATCGAGCTGTTGATTCAGCAGCCCTTGTTCGATTTCGACGGGGGAGCAAATTCGGCATTGCAACTGAACATCCTGATGCCTCCGTTGAAACCCTTTGATGGCGCGGCTGAACGGATTGCCCGGCAGAGACACCAGATTGTCCACCAGGCCTATCTGCAGATCGCCGGTCAGTAAGCCGTTTAGCGACTGGCTGATCCGGGTAAAGTCGCGTGCGGCGTTGAACAGATTGCGGCAGGCGATCAGCATGCGCTCCCCTTTTGGGGTCAGCATAAAACCGGAGCGGCCGCGTTGACACAGGCGAAATCCCAGCCGGGTTTCCAGGGTCGCGAGGTGAGTGCTGATGGTGGATTGATTCATCAACAGCGCCTCCTGAGCCGCGCTGACGCCCTGGGCTTCGGCAACGGCGACAAAAACCCGCAGCAGCCTGAGATCGATATCGCTTAGGTTGGTGAGCATCTTTCCCTCCGCAGAAACAGCCTGTTATTAACCCTCTGATAACATCCCCCTGAAGCGAACCCACCGGTGGATGCCTGGGTTTATATGTCATGGGTTTGAAATAAAAATCAATAGTTCAACACCTTACTGGCATCGGTTTTTTCAATGCTTACATTCCAAAGATGGAATGGTAGCTCAGCCAGGTGGCGGGTAGCCTGTATTTGTTACCTAAATGTTGAGATTTAACAACGGCTGATAGAAGGAAAAAGCATGCTGAATCAACCCCAGAGCGGCAACGAAATGCCGCGTTTTGCCGGCATCCCCACCATGATGCGCCTGCCCGTAGCTGACCATGCCCAGGGACTGGATGCGGCCTTTGTCGGCGTGCCCCTTGATATAGGCACTTCAAATCGCAGCGGCACGCGCTACGGACCACGGCAAATTCGGCAGGAATCGGTGATGATCCGCCCCTATAACATGGGCACCGGCGCCGCACCCTTTGAGCGGTTGCAGATCGCCGATTTAGGTGACGTTGCCATTAATCCCTACAGCCTGGAAGACAGTGTCAACCGGATTGAACGGGCCTATGACGGCATTCTTTCCCATGGGTGCATCCCGCTGACGCTGGGGGGCGATCACACGCTGACGTTGCCGATCCTGCGGGCCGTCGCCCGTCGTTATGGTCCGGTCGGTTTAATCCACGTTGATGCCCACTCCGACACCAACGAGGAGATGTTTGGCGAAAAACTGGCTCATGGCACCACTTTCCGCCGCGCTTATGAAGAGGGGCTGCTGGCGCCAGAACGGGTGGTGCAGATTGGCCTGCGCGGCAGCGGTTATGCTGCGGACGATTTCGACTGGTCACGGCGGCAGGGCTTTCGCGTGGTGCCGGCCGAGGCGTGCTGGCATCGCTCGCTGGGCCCCCTGATGGAGGAGGTGCGCGAGCAAATGGGCGATGCGCCGGTCTACCTCAGTTTTGATATCGACGGGCTGGATCCGGCGTTTGCGCCAGGCACAGGTACGCCGGAGGTCGGCGGGCTGTCGGTCTGGCAGGGGTTGGAGATCGTGCGTGGCTGTCGTGGGCTGAATCTGGTCGGCACCGACGTGGTGGAGGTGTCGCCGCCCTACGATCGTTCCGGCAATACCGCGTTGCTGGCGGCCAACCTGTTGTTTGAAATGCTGTGCGTGCTGCCTGCCCGCTAAAGACGGCACTTTAACCCTACCGGCGGAGCCGTTGCGTCCGGAGCCCCTGATAACAATAACAAAGGTACGGAGGTGTCCATGAATCTCGATCTGCTGGTCGTGGTGTTTTACTTTTTGGTGATAGGCGCGGTGGGGTGGATGGGCATACGCCGTGCCAACTCCAAAGAGGCTTATCTGGTGGCCGGGCGCAATCTGGGGCCGAGCCTGTATCTGGGCACGCTGTCGGCGGTGGTGCTCGGCGGTGCATCGACCATCGGCACAGTTAAACTCGGTTATACCTACGGGATTTCCGGCGTCTGGCTGTGCGGCGCGTTAGGGATGGGCATCGTGGTGCTGAGTACGGTGCTGGCCAAGCCGCTGTTGAAACTGAAGCTTTATACCGTCAGCCAGGTCTTGTCTCGGCGCTACCATCCGGCCGCCCGCGTCACCAGTGGCGCCATCATGTTGGCCTATGACCTGATGGTGGCGGTGACCTCGATCATCGCCATCGGCAGTGTCATGCAGGTGATGTTCGGTCTGTCGTTCCCTGTGTCGATCCTGCTCGGCGGCGGGCTGGTGGTGTTGTATTCGACTCTGGGGGGAATGTGGTCGCTGACGCTGACCGACATCATCCAATTTATCATCATGACCGTTGGCATGATGCTGGTACTGATGCCGATGAGCATCGTCAAGGCCGGTGGCTGGGCGGCGTTCGCCAGCCTGTTACCGGACAGCTACTACCAACTGTCGTCGATCGGACTGGACACCATACTGGTGTTCTTCCTGATTTACTTCTTTGGCATTCTGATCGGTCAGGACATCTGGCAAAGAGTGTTCACTGCGCGAAGCGCCAACGTGGCCTGCTTCGCCGGGCTGGGGGCGGGTATTTACTGCGTACTGTACGGTGTGACCGGCGCGTTGATTGGCATGGCCGGTAAGATCGTGCTGCCGCAACTGACAAACACCGACGGCGCCTTTGCCGCCATTGCGCAGGCGGTGCTGCCGGAAGGGATCAGCGGGCTGGTGGCCGCAGCGGCACTGGCGGCGCTGATGTCCACCGCCAGTGCCTGCCTGCTGGCGTCATCGACTATCGCACTGGAGGATGTGCTGCCGGTGATCCGGCGGCGACCGTCGGGTGGGCTGGCGGCAGGGCGTTTCACTACCCTGATTATGGGCGTATTCATGTTGGGGCTGGCGTTTCTGGTGCGGGACGTGCTGGCGGCGCTGACGCTGGCCTATAACCTGCTGGTGGGGGGGATGCTGATCCCGCTGGTGGGGGCGATATTCTGGCCGCGAGCCACCAGCGCCGGTGCCATCGCCAGCATGTTGACCGGCAGTTTGTGCGTACTGGGGTTGATGTATTGGCACGGTATCGAGGCCAACAGCCCAATTTACGGTGGGCTGTTGGGCGGCGGCGTGGCCTTTGTACTGGTCAGCTTGCTGAGCCGGCCGACCCCGCAGTTGCAGACATTCACTGAGCGTTGAAACGATAATAATAATGAGGAAGTTTCATGAGCAACGGCAACGAAGCGTCACGCCCGAAGATTGAAGTCCGTTCGATCGACTACGTTCCCCGTCGCGAGCGGCATGGCAAGGTTTGGCATCAGGCGCCTTTTTGGTTCACCGGTAACTTTGTCCTCACCACCATGGTGGTGGGGTTTACCGGACCGGCACTTGGCCTGGGGGCGGTTTATTCGATGCTGGCCATCGTCATCGGTGTCTGCTTCGGCACATTCTTCATGGCCTGCCATGCTAATCAGGGGCCGCGAATGGGGCTGCCGCAGATGATTCAATCACGCGCCCAGTTCGGCCTGCGTGGGGCTATCGTTCCTTTCACCGCCGTGGTGTTTGTCTACGTTGGTTTCAACGTTTTCAATGTGATTCTGGCGACCGATGCGATTAACACCGTTCTGCCGGGCCATCGTGTGCCCTGGTATCTGCTGCTGATTGTGGTCGCGGTGCTGCTGGCGATTGTTGGGCACGATCTGTTGCATACCGTACAGCGTTGGTTGACCTACGTGATGATGGCGGTGTTTGGTGTGCTTACCGTCAGCGCCGTGCTGAGCCTGCAAATGGACGCGGTTGCCGGTGGCGGTCATTTTTCATGGGCGGCGTTTCTGATCCAACTGTCAGCCGCTGCGGGATACCAAATCAGTTATGCAGTATACGTTTCCGATTATTCACGCTACTTGCCGCATGAAACTTCATCCGCCCGGGTGATTTTCTGGACTTACCTCGGCGCAGCGGGATCGGCACTTTGGTTGATGTCGCTGGGCGCATTCCTGGCTTCTGCTCTACCGACGCCGGATGCGATCGGCAGCGTTCGTCAGGTGGGGAATGCTTTTCATCCGGGTTTCGGGACCTTCGCCGTGTTGATCGCGGTACCGTCATTGGTTGGCATTATGGCCGTCAATTGTTATGGGGCGATGCTCACCAGTCTCAGCGCCATCGATGCCTTCCGCAAGGTTACGGCGACGCTCAGGTTGCGGATCATCGGCATTGGTGCGATTGCCGTGGTGGTGTTCGCCGTGGCTCTGGCGATCCCGCAAAGCTACCTCGTCAGCTTCAATACTTTCGTGCTGTTGATGCTGTATTTTCTGGTGCCCTGGACTGCGGTTAACCTGGTGGATTTTTACGTCGTGCGCAATGGTCACTATGCAATTGGCGAAATCTTCAATCCTGAAGGGATCTACGGCCACTGGGGCCGTCCCGGCCTGGTGGCTTATGTGATAGGTTTATTGGCGATGGTGCCATTTATGTCGCTGAGTTTTTACACCGGCCCGCTTGCTGCGGCTTTGGGCGGTGCGGATATCGCTTTCCTGATCGGTTTGCTGGTCGCCGGAGGGCTATATGTATTCATGTGCCGGACGCTTGATCTTGAGACTGAACGGCAGGTGGCGGTACATAATGAACGCTTGTTGGAAGGGGGGAAAGAGTGATGGGCAAGGCGATCGTAGCATGTTGCCAACTGGCGCCAAGGATCGGTGAGCCGGACTATAACCGACAGATCTCCACTCAGGCGATCCGTAACGCGGCACAGCGTGGAGCGAACATCATCGTATTGCCCGAACTGGTGAACAGCGGATACGTTTTTCAAGATCGGGCGGAGGCGGCGGCGCTCTCGGAGCCTTGCGACGGACCCAGCATCAGTTTGTGGGCGGCCCTGGCGCGGGAGCTTGATGTGGTTGTCGTCGCCGGTTTCTGCGAAACGCTGGGAGCTGGGCAGGTAGCAAATAGCTGTGTATTGATCGATGCGCGTGGTGTGCGTGCGGTTTATCGCAAAGTGCATCTGTGGCATGAGGAAAGTGCGATCTTTACTGCGGGCGATCAATCGCCGCCGGTTATCGAGACCCGTTTTGGGCAACTGTCCATGATGATTTGTTACGATCTCGAATTTCCCGAGTGGGTACGTTTGCCCGCGCTGTCTGGTGCACAACTGCTATGCGCGCCGGTAAATTGGCCGTCGGCACCGCCTCCGCAGGGAGAGCGGCCGGTTGAGGTGGTAAAGGTTCAGGCCAATGCTGCGGTTAACCGTCTGTTTATTGCGGTGAGCGATCGCTGCGGGAAGGAACGGGGCGTTGATTGGGTCGGGGGCTCAGTGATTGTCGATGCCGATGGTTATCCGCTGGCGGGGGCAGAAAGTTTACCTGGCGAAGGCATGCTTCTGGCCGAGATCGACCTGAGTGCTGCTGATGATAAACACATTGGCCGCTACAATCACGTGCACCGCGATCGGCGGCCGATGCTGTATTGAAACAGCGGGGCGGTCGATGATACCCGGCTGCCCCACCGATCGTATTCGTCGTCGCTTTCGATTTTCACCCGCACCATGTCGCCAACTTTCACGTCAGTGCTTGATGCGTTCCTGCGTGCGCTCTAGGCTTCATTAGCTTGAGGATTTTCGGGCTGGCGTGCTGCAGCGGAATATCCAGGTACGTCAGGATGTTGTCTTCTGCCATCAATGGGATCACGTCGTCCGCGTGCGGGAGGGTAGACGCAGTGCAAGCGCACCTGTAAAGCTCATTTATTTAATAAACCATTCTATTTTTATATATGTTTCTTTCTATTTATTTGTCTTGATGAAGAAAAAGGATGATGAATTCTTAAAGTTTCCAATTTATTTCAGGGTGAGGTTGGTATTCTGGATTTTTATTGTAATAATTTCCTGCTGTAGGTTCACGTAAATACGTTATTTATATCCGTGATGGATTAGCTCTTGATTATTCTCAGGGAAGATATGTGAAAAAATATATGAATATAAAATGTATGGCCGTGTTTTCCCTTCTAAGTTTCCCTATAGAGGCCAGTTGGGCGGGGGCTTCGGCAGTAGACATCCGGGTGGTTGGAACCTTGGCCGCGCCAGGTTGTTTTGTCGTTGCACCGAATAACGGCGTTTATGACTTAGGCACATTACCGGTCACATCAGGGAAGTCGACGAAAATCGCGTTGGCACCGCTTAGCCAAACCTGGCGCATTCAGTGTGAGGCGGAAACCTATTTAAAACTGCTGGCCACCGATAATCGCGCCGTTGTCGGGACATCGTCGGAACCGGCGAGCTACGGCCTTCTCGGGCGCAGTGGCGGCGAGGCGTTGGGGTATTACTATGTCGAGATCGCTAACGCCACGGTCAACGGAAAACCTGCACGGGTCTTGGCGCCAGGCGGCGGTGATTCTGCCCGTATGCGTTCGGGGCGCCCTATGGGATGGTGGCAGGGCGACGTGGCGCTGCACAGCGGCCGGCTGTTTAGTGCCGATATTACCGTTTACCCTTTTCTGACTGCCGCCGGTGCGGCTAAAAGCCGCGCATTAGAAGGTGAAACGGTGGACGGCTCTATGACGATAAGCTTTGAGTTTGGCCTGTAAGGCATCGTGATGCCCGGTGATTAAGAGGACAAATTGTTGGCACTGCTCGTTCAGCTCGGGCTCACTCTTTCTATCTTTGGTTGTTGGCAAGCAATTTTGTTGCTCTGGAATGGGAATTTTCCTTTGCAATAAATAAGGCAATGATATTGCCTTCTTTCGATGAGTCTAACCCTCGCCATGAATAATTGGCAGGAAGCGTGATTCTTTTTATCAAATATATGGAAATAATGAATATGAAAAATACTTTTTTGGGCGGCGCCATGCTGTCAGCCGTTTTTTTATCGATCAGCAGCGCATGGTCGGCACCGTCTATCGAGTTAAAAGTCACGGGGGCCTTTACTACACCGAGCTGTAATTTAGTGAACGGTAGTAGTGGCACCGTTGAGCTTGGCAAGATCTCCGTAACCGGTATCAAGCAAACAAGTGATACGGAGCTGGCTGCGGTGCCAATCGTCTTTGCGGTGACCTGCGACAGTGCGACTTTCCTCAGTTTCAAAACGGTAGATAACCGGGCGGGCACCGCCAGCACCGCCAATGACAGAAACTTTGGCCTCGGTGCGGTAAATGGTTCCGGTAAATTGGGCTATTACACGGTGGAGTTGATGCAGGCTCTAGTGGATGGTGTTTCCACCGGCACCTTTACAACGAAAGGCTCCACCTTCACGAGCATGCCAATCAACTATCTGCAACCGGGCGCTCGCACGGGCTGGAGCAGAGGGGATAACAATCAGGTCGGCGGTAAGTCATTTGCCGGCACGCTTCTGGTAAAACCTCATCTGGCATCAGAAAAAGCGATGAATGGCCCCATCACCGATCAGGCTAAGCTTGATGGTTCCGCGACCCTGGCGTTCAGCTACGGGATTTAAGCGCAATCTGCGCTCTGCAAAACTCGCGACGGGCTTCTCGTTCGTCTTGCTGGCTTGCCGGTAAGCGCTGCTGTATTGGGGGAGTTCTGCTCCCCCTTATTCGTTTTCTCGAGGACACCCCGTTTGCGGTTACGTTGGCTGGCCGTTTTGCTCTCTTGCGCCGTATTTAAAGGCATTTCAGCGGAAACGCACACGGCGTTTGATGTAAAAACCCTCATGGGTAGGGGGTATTCGTCCGATATCGCCGGTTTTTTTGATCGCGCACGTTTTTTGCCCGGGGTGCACGCCGTGACGATCGAGGTGAATGCAGCACAAACTTACGAGGCTGACATGCAGTTTGGCCAGGAAGGGCAACCTTGTATGGATGAGTCGCTGTTAATGATGATGAAGCTTTATCGTCGAGAGCTCCCTGCATCCTGTGTGGCGTTAGAAAGCCTGTGGCCGGAGGCGACAGTGAACGTCGAGCCCGGCAGATTTCGCGTTTTATTGACGGTGCCTGAACGTGCTTTTGATCCCGATCTGGCGAGTAATGAACAGCGGGGCGGTTACGCGGCCTTATTGAACTACGACCTGTTTGGTCAGCAATTTCGCAGTGGCTACAGTCAGCAAACCTCCTTGATGGGCACCTTTGAACCCGGCATCAACGTGGGCAATTGGGTGATCCGTAACCGCAGCCAGTTCTCTCGTGATGGTTATAGCAACCGTGTTGAATACCAGGAAACAGCGGCATGGCGCAGCATTGAACCCTGGTCGTCGGTACTGCAATTGGGTGAGTTTGGTGCTCGTGGCTCATTGTATAGCGGGCTGCCGTTACTTGGCGGCCAATTATTCACCGATGAAGGCCAGGTGACCTCCGGCCGTTGGCTGTTACCTATCCAGGGCGTGGCGCAGAGTAACGCCACGGTCGAAATACGCCAGCGCGGAAGAACGGTATACCGCACCCTGGTTCCGCCGGGGCCATTCAGCCTCAATAGCGGCGGGACGGTGATGCCAGGCGTCGAGGCGACGGTTGAGATCACCGAAGAGAATGGGCAAAAACAAAGTTTCCCGGTGAATATACCGGCAACGGGGGCCGGGGGAGGGCACGGCAGTTATCAACTTGGGATTGGGCGCTATCGCCGGTATCAGGCTGAACCGCCGCCGTCAGGCATTCCATTGTTATTGTTGGGGGAAAAAACATGGGCCGTCGGCCAGCGCCGGCAGGCCACGTTTGGCGGGCTGCTGGCGTCGAATTACCAGAATTTGGCATTACGTGGAGATATCTTTGAGGGCGAAAAAGGAAGCCTGTCGGCGTCCGCGTTGTCTTCGAATGGGCGTCAGCGGCGGGGGGGGCAGCTGGAGGGGCAAGGGCAAATCCAGCTCGGCGAGCGGCTTTCCCTGTCGCTCTTCTCTCTTTATCGAACTGAAAAATATCAGGATCCCGATGAGGCCTTGAGTTCGGCTTCCCTGGGCGGTAGGGACAGTTCCTCCCGGCTTCGCAGCGCCAGCGGATTGGCGATGTCGATATTTGTTCCGGAGTTGGGGGCGTTCAGCTATAGCCTGTCGCAGAACCGCTATTATCGCGGCCAGAGCAGCCTCATGCATATTGTGGGCGTAACCCGTTCCTTCGAGCGTACGACGTTAAGCCTCAATCTGCAGTCGTCCGCCAACGAACCGGCCGCGCTGTATGTCAGCCTCTCTTTACCGTTGGGAAGCGGGAGCCTCAGCAACCGTTTTCAGCGTTCTAAAAGTAATCGCAGTACGTTCGGGAGTCAGTACCAAAACGGGGGCAGCGAAAATTTCGACTATACGCTGGATACGAGCGCTGCGGATCAAGAACGCAGTGTGGGAGGGTCGTTAAATCTTAAAACGGCTTATGCCAGGTTGGCTGCTGGAGCCTCGCGTACCAATCAGGGGAGCAGCGCCTTTAATCTCTCGTCTTCGGGGGCGATGGCCTACGCCAACGGCGTTCTGGCGACATCACCGCAATGGATTGGGGACTCTCTGGCGGTAGTGAGCTTGCCGCGGCAGTCGGGGGTGCCCGTGACCGTTTCTGGCGGTTCCGGGGGAATAACGGATTTCTCCGGGGATGCCTTGTTGCCGGTCATTGAGCCTTACATGGATATTCAGGCCAACGTGAATACGCAAAAACTGCCGCTGAATGTGAGATTGGACAGCACGCACACGGCCTTCAGGGTGGCGCGAGGCTCCGTCGTCAAACGGCAGTTCAAAGTGACCGAGGTACGGCAGTTGCTGTTGACCGTGCGTACGGCCTCTGGTGCTTCCTTGCCTCAGGGGGCGGCGGTATACGATGAGGCGGGAGGATTTATGGGGACGTTAATTGGAGACGGCAACGTGATGCTGGTCAATGCCGATATCGGTAAAACACTGCGTCTGCGCGTCCCCAATCAGCCCGAATGCTTGTTGTCCTACCGGGTGCCGGAGGTATTCGATCCGGAGGCGTTGTATGAAGCGGAAGACGCTGTCTGCCGTTGAAGGAAGTTATTGTGGAAATCAAATGGATGTTAAGGGGCGTTATGAACGTAATAGCTGTGAAGACGATGGCGTCGCTCGTGAGGCGAATGAGGGAAATAGGTTGGATCTGTGGGCTGTTGTTGGTGATGACGCCGGCCTGGGGGGCATTTCAACTGGAAAGCACCGGCATCGTTTTGGAAGAAAAGGAGGGGAGGGTCAGTTTTACGATCCAAAATACCTCTCAGGCACCGATATTGTTGGCGAGCCAGGTTGAAGATTTGGATAACGCGGGTTTTAGCAAGAATGTGTTGCTCTCCCCCCCGATCACCCGCATTGAGCCGGGCCAGAGTCAACAAGTGAACTTTTTGCTGAAAAAGGGGAGCACGCTCACCCATGAGGTGATGTTGAAAGCGTCGTTCGAAGGCATCATGCAGGTGGTGGAAAATAGCGCCCAGATGCCGATACGTCAGAGCGTCAGTTTAATCATTCAGCCCGCCGCTGTCGCGATGACCGGGACGCCCTGGACGGATTTGAAAATCACGCGCGATCGGCAGGCATTGGTGTTGAGCAATACGGGCAAGCATGTGATTCGCTTTGCCCCTCAGCTCAAATTGAACCCTGGCGAGGGCTTTTTGCCACTGGACTCGCTTTATCTGATGGCGGGCGAAGCCCGGCGCGTGCCCGTCAATGGCTCACCGGTATCCATTGGCTTAACGCCACTGAGCCGTTATGGCGCCAGGCTGCCCGAAGTCACACTGCCGGTCAGTGTGGAATAAGATTGGTGAATTGACAGGTAACTTTCCATCGCTAACGGCGCCGACAAGCGCCGTTTTCCTGGTTACAGCCAGCCGGATTTCTTCAGTTTCTGATACAGGAAGAAACAGCCGGCGACGGTCACCCCGAGGGTGGCGTGGTAGGCCCAGGGGAATTTCAGCTCAGGCATGTCGGCAAAGTTCATGCCGTACAGGCTGAAAACCACTGTCGGGATCGCCAGGATCGCCCCCCAGCCCGCCAGGCGTTTCACCACTTCGTTCTGTTTGACGGTGACCAGCGCCAGGTTCACGTGCATCGCATTGGTCAGCATTTCGCGCATGTCGTCGATGTTGCTGACCACCTGACGTGCATGATCCTGAACGTCCCGCACGTAGGCACGCAGCTCCTTCGGGATCACCTCTTCATGCAGGCGAATGAGTTGGTTACAGATTTCGTCCATCGGCCACGCGGCATTGCGCAGCGCCAGCAGGTGCCGCCGTAGGGTATAGACGTTCTCGATGGCGGCCTGATCAAACTCCGATTTGAACATGTTGGCTTCGATGCCCTCGATGCTCGCCTCGAATTTGGCCACTACGGTGCGGTAGTTATCCACGATAAAATCCAGCACCGAATACAGCGCAAATCCGGGTCCGTGGCACAGCTGCTTCCGGTTCTCCTCCGCTTTGGCTCTGATAGGCGCATAGCTGGGTGACGCGCCATGGCGCACCGTGATCAAAAAGTTTTTACCCACGAAGAAGTGGGTTTCACCGTACTCGACTTCGTTCTCGCCCCACTGCGCGGTTTTGACCACGATAAACAACGAATCGCCGTAGGTTTCGAGCTTGGGCCGTTGGTGGGCGCACAGCGCATCCTCAATCGCCAGATCGTGCAGGCCAAACTCTTCCTGCACCTTGCGCATAAAGGCGTCCTCCGGCTGCCAAAGCCCGAGCCAGACGAAGGTGTCCGGCTGTTTGACCACCTCGCTGATGTCATCGATGGTCACTTCACCCAGCCGTTTACCGGCTTTGTACGCCACGCTGTTCACAACCATGGTTGCGGTTTCCATCAGGCCACCTGTTTTATTCAATAAGGGTTTTGGTGAGGAGATAACATTCATGCTCCACCGGGTAATTCTGTAGCGTCATCTGGAGTTGGTAGCCAAGTTTCTCGTAGAACGGCCGTGCCTGAAAACTGAAGGTATCTAAACGAACATAGCGACAACCGCGGGCGATAGCTTCCTGTTCGGCTGCCAGCAGCACTTGGCGCCCCAGCCCGGTGCCACGCTGCGAATCTGCCACCCATAACCAATCTACACTGAGCCAGTTACCCCAGGTCTCTGCGGTCAGCCCAGCCACGACCTGACCGGAAGCATCCCGGGTATAGACGCCAAGCGGTTTGCGCTGGCTGGGATCGATGTACGGGCTGTTGTGTGCCCGCAGACCTTGTCGGATGGCGTCAAGGGTGTCTTCACTGAGCGTATCGGTTACGGTGATATCCATGTTTCCTCCTGAGTAATCCGTTAACTTAAGCTCAGTTTGGCGAAAATTCAACATATTGAAATTTAAAACAAACGTCGGAATCGACCTGCTGGGCTACACTGAATGGGTCGGTTTTTTGTCCAGGAGGATGCCATGCCCCGATTGACCATGATGGCCGGTTTGCTGTTATTCAGTGGCCTGCTGCAGGCCGCACCGGCGGTAACGCAGTTGCAAGACAATCTGGAACACCCGTGGTCGCTGGCGTTTTTGCCCGGCGAGCAGGGGATGTTAATTACCGAACGGCCGGGGCGTTTGCGGCTATGGCAGCAGGGCAAAGGGCTGTCAGCGCCGATTACCGGCGTGCCGCAGGTGTATGCCGAAGGCCAGGGCGGCCTGTTGGACGTGCTGTTGGCGCCAGATTTTGCCGACAGCCGGCGGGTCTATCTCAGCTTTGCCGAGGCGGGTGATAACGGCAAGGCGGGCACCGCGGTGGGCTACGGGCGGTTGAGCGCCGACAACCGGCGGCTGGACGATTTCAGGGTGATTTTCCGCCAGCAGCCGAAGCTGTCGGTCGGCAACCATTTTGGCGGCAAGTTGGCGTTCGATCGTCAGGGCTATCTGTTTATCGCGTTGGGTGAAAATAACCAACGGCCGACCGCGCAGGATTTGGACAAGCTGCAGGGCAAGGTGGTGCGCTTAACGGCCGACGGCGCGGTACCGCCGGATAATCCGTTTGTCGGCCAGGCCGGCAAGCGGCCGGAAATCTGGTCTTATGGTCACCGTAACCCGCAAGGGCTGGCGCTGAACCCGTGGAGCGGAGCGCTCTGGGAGCACGAGCACGGCCCACGCGGCGGCGATGAGATCAACCTTCCCCGGGCGGGTAAAAATTACGGCTGGCCTATCGCCACCTACGGTATCAATTACTCCGGGTTAGCGATCCCGGAGGCGAAAGGGCAGCAGGTGGCGGGTACCGAACAGCCGCTGCATTTCTGGCAAGTGTCGCCGGGCATCAGCGGTATGGCGTTCTACAACGGCAGCCGTTTCCCGGAATGGCAGGGCTCGCTATTTATCGGTGCGCTGGCGCAGGAGGCCTTGATTCGTTTGACGTTGCAGGGGGACAAGGTGATCGCCGAACAGCGGTTGCTGGAGGATCGGGGGGAAAGGATCCGCGAGGTGCGGACCGGGCCGGATGGCTATATTTATCTGTTGACCGACGCGGATAACGGCAAGCTGTTGCGCGTCGGGCTGACGGAGAAATCGTAGCGCCCCACAGGGGCGCGCAACACTCAGGTTAACTCGCTCATCACGGCGCGTTGATAGGCCGGGCGTTCGGTCAACCGCTGGTACCAACGCTCCATGTTCGGGCGCGGACGGCGCTCAATCGGCATGGAGAACCAGGCGTAAGCAAAGCTGCCGAGCGGAATGTCGCCGAAACCCAGGGTTTCGCCGGACAGATAAGGCTGGCTGCCCAGAGTGGCTTCCACCACATCGAAGTGTTTTTCCAGCGTGGCGATCGCCGCTTCGATCTTCGCCATGTCGCGCAGTTCAGGTTTGGTGCGCACCAGGCCCCAGAACACGATGGAGAAGGACGCGACGATAGTGGAAGTGGTCCAGTCCATCCACTTCTCTGCGCTGGCGCGGGCTTGCAGATCCTGCGGGTAGAATGGCTCGCTGCCGAACTTCGCCGCCAGATAGCGTACGATGGTGTTCGATTCCCACAGCACGAAGTCGTCATCTTGCAGCAGCGGCACCAGGCCGTTCGGGTTTAATGAACGGTAGGCTTCCTCGTTCACCTTACCGAATGCGCCTCCGGCATTGATATGGGTGTAGCTCAACTCCAGCTCTGCGGCGCACCACAGCACTTTCCTGACATTATTTGAATTCTCACGACCCCAGATGGTCAGCATAGAGCGCCTCTTTAAGCTTCAGCGGATTAACGAACCTAAGCGATTATTCTTACGCTACAGTTTTGTTTTTGTCACACCCGAAAGGCATTTTTTGCCTGCTTTTCAGCGCTCCCAACGGCACACTTCCCAACCGTGCTCGGTCGCCAACGCATGCAGATCGCGGTCCGGGTTAATCACGGTAGCGCTGTCGACATATTCCAGCATCGCCTTGTCGTTCAGCGAGTCGCTGTAACCATGGCTGTGTTCGAAGCTCAGCTCCGGGTGTTCCGCCAGCCACTGTTTCAGGCGGATCACCTTGCCTTTCTGATAGGTCATGGTGCCGTAGGTGTTACCGGTGAAGCGCCCGTCTTCAACAGAGACGCCAATCGCCAGCGCTCCGTCGGCGCCGAGTTGTTCGGCAATAGGCGCGACCAGATGTTCGCCGGTGGCGGAAATGACCAGAATGCAGTCGCCGCGTTCGCGGTGCCACAGCAACCGCTCACGTGCGGCGGGATAAACCCGCGGCAGGATGTCGCGCCGGATATAGCGCTGTACCCAACCGGCCACCGTCTGGGTGCTTAAGCCGGCCAGCGGCGCCAGGGTGGCTTGCATGTAATCTTCCATGGACAGCTTGCCTTGGTAATAGAGCTGCATCAGTTGCTGTTCCTGCTGTTCCAGTTCCGCCGGCGCGAACCCTTGCGTAACCAGCCAGCGGATCCACAGGCTGGCGCTGTCATCATCAATCAGGGTCTCATCCAGGTCGAACAAGGCTAAATCCATCAATATTTCTCCGGCAGGCAGGGAGGGAAAGGGGGTTGCCTACAACAATAGCGGATACCCTAGGCCGCCAGCCAGTGGCGGCGACGAAATTGCGCAGAGCATAAGAAACTTTGATGACGGTTTTGCGTCACTTTGTTGAACCTTTGCATATCTTAGAACGCAACAATATTGGCTCGCCCGTCAGGCCGGGTGGTAACTATAGGGGCATGCACAGGCCATTCAGGAGCTGAAAATGTTGATAATTCGCCTTTATACCGGCCCGGTTTTTGTTGGGGATGACGAGGAACAGGATAATGACACCACCACTGACGCTGAAGACGCTGCCGCTGCTGGATCTTTCGCAGCTTGATGGTGACGCGCAGCAGCGGCAGGCATTTCTCGACGGCTTGCGCGCGGCAGCGCGTGATGTAGGTTTCTTTTATCTGCGCGGACACGGCGTCGATACCCGGCTGAATGCGCAACTGCAGCAGCGGGCAAGGCAGTTTTTCGCGCTACCGGAAGCGGACAAGCTGGCTGTGCAGATGGTGCATTCGCCGCATTTTCGCGGCTATAACCGCGCCGCAGCCGAGCTGACACGCGGCCAACCGGACTGGCGCGAGCAATTTGACATCGGTGCGGAACGCCCTGCGTTGCCACTGACCGAAGAAACGCCGCGCTGGGCGCGCTTGCAGGGGCCGAATCAATGGCCGGAGGCGTTGCCTGAGTTGAAACCGCTGCTGTTGCAGTGGCAGCAGGCGATGACCGACATGTCGTTGCGGTTACTGCGTGCCTTTGCGCTGGCGCTTTCGTTGCCTGAACAGGCGTTTGATACGCTCTACGGCGAGAAGCCGAATGAACATATCAAGCTGATTCGTTACCCGGGGCGCGAGTCGACCGCCAGCGGGCAAGGGGTTGGCGCCCATAAGGATTCCGGTTTTCTCAGCTTTTTGCTGCAGGACCGGCAGAAAGGTTTGCAGGTCGAAGTCAGCGAGGGGAACTGGGTCGACGCCGAGCCGCGCGAGGAGACCTTCGTGGTCAACATCGGCGAGCTGCTGGAGCTGGCGACCAACGGTTATTTGCGCGCTACGGTGCATCGGGTGGAGACACCGCCGGCGGGGAGCGATCGCTTGTCGATCGCCTTCTTCCTGGGGGCGCGGTTAGACGCCGTGGTGCCGTTGTATCAACTGCCTGCGCAACTGGCGGCAGAGGCACAGGGGCCGGCCAGCGATCCGCATAATCCGCTGTTCCGCGACGTGGGCTTTAACTATCTGAAGGGGCGGATCCGTTCCCACCCCGACGTGGCGCAGCGCCACTATCAGGATGTAATAGGGGCGTAACTGCCCCAGTTTCAGTTATTCCGCCAGCGCCTGTTGCAGATCCGCGATCAGATCTTCCGCATCCTCAATCCCCACCGACAAGCGCAGCAGTTGCGGCGTGATGCCGGTTTTCAGCCGTTGCTCCAGCGGGATCGACGCATGGGTCATGCTGAATGGCTGGCTGATCAGGCTTTCAACGCCGCCCAGGCTTTCCGCCAGGGTGAACAGCCGCGAACGTTTGATGACCCGGCGGGCAAAGGCGTCGTCGCCTTTCAGCCGGACCGAAATCATGCCGCCGAAACTGCTCATTTGCTTCGCCGCCAGCGCGTATTGCGGGTGGCTCGGCAGGCCCGGGTAGTAGACGTCCTCCACCTGCGGCTGGGTTTCCAGCCACTGGGCGATACGCAATGCGCTGTTGCTGTGGCGCTCCATGCGCAACGCCAACGTACGGATGCCGCGCAGCGTCAGGAAGCTGCTGAAGGGATCGAGGATGCCGCCCACGGCGTTCTGCAAGAAGCCCAGCTGTTCCGCCAGCGCCGCGTTATCGCCCACGGCGGCAACCCCGGCCACCACGTCGGAATGCCCGTTAAGGTATTTGGTGGCTGAATGCACCACCACATCGAACCCCAGCTCCAGCGGCCGCTGAATATAGGGTGAGGCGAAAGTGTTGTCCGCCACGCTGATCAACCCGTGTTTTTTGGCGATAGCGGCAATGGCGCTCAGATCGGCCAGCTTCAACAGCGGGTTGGTGGGCGTTTCCACCCAGATCATTTTGGTTTCCGGCTCTATCGCCTGTTCCAGCGCGGCGATGTCCGCCGGGGAAACATAGGTGACGCGTAAACCGGCGGTGCGGCTGCGTACTTTTTCCAGCAGGCGGTAGGTGCCGCCGTACAGATCGTCGACCGCTACCAGATGGCTGCCCTGATCGAGCAGCTCCAGCACCGTTGAACAGGCCGCCAGGCCGGAGGCAAAGGCGTAGCCGCGGCTGCCGCCTTCCAGTTCGGCGATGGCGCTTTCCAGCGCGGTGCGCGTCGGGTTGGCGCTGCGTGAATATTCGTAGCCGCTGTGCTCGCCCGGCGCCGGTTGGGCGTAGGTCGAGGTGGCGTAGATAGCCGGCATCACTGCGCCGGTGGCGTCCGGGGTATATCCGGCATGAACGGTCAACGTATCGAACTTGGCCATACAATAATCCTTATTAGCGTAATTTTTGGCGCCAGGCGTTAAGCACGTCTGTCCGGGTAATCAGGCCGAGGAAGCGCTCGCCATCGAGCACCACCGCAACGTGGCCGTGATTGAAGGTGGCGAGCAAATCCTGATAGCTGGCCTCTTTTTGCAAGGTGTTGACGGATTGGGTCATGGCGCGGGTGGCCGGCAGGCTAAAGTGGCTGGCGTCCGCCTGAACCGCATTGAGCAGATCCCACTCATCGATCAGGCCGACCACGCGATCGCCTTCCAGCACCGGCAATTGCGAAATATCATATAGCCGCATGCGGGCATGAACGATCGCCAGGGTATCTTCCGGCGCGGCCGACACCGCCGCACCTTCATCGTGGCGGTAGGCGATCAGATCGCGCAGATCGCCATGCTGCGGCTTGCTCAGCAAGCCTTGTTCCAGCATCCAGTGATCGTTATACATTTTAGACAGATATTTGTTGCCGCTGTCGCAGACGAAGGTGACCACGCGTTTCGGCTCGGTCTGCGCCCGGCAATAGCGTAACGCGGCGGCTAAAAGCGTACCGGTGGACGAGCCAGCCAACACGCCTTCTTTGCGCAGCAGATCGCGCGCGGTGGCGAAGGCTTCGGCGTCGCCGATGCGGTAGGCGTTACGCACCTGATCGAAGTCGCTCAGCGGCGGAATGAAATCTTCGCCGATGCCTTCCACCAGCCAGCTGCCGGCTTCGCCGATCTGGCCGCTATCGAGATAATCCGCCAGGATCGAACCGGCAGGGTCGGCCAACACAAACTCGGTTTGCGGCGATACGTCGGCAAAATACCGGCTCAGGCCGCCCAGCGTACCGCCGGAACCGACGCCGACCACGATGGCGTCCACCCGGTTCTCCATTTGTTGCCACAGCTCCGGCGCGGTAGTGCGGGTATGGGCTGCCGGGTTGGCCGGGTTGTTGAACTGATCGATATAGAACGCGCCGGGGATCTCATCCGCCAGCCGTTTGGCGTAATCCTGATAGTAAGCCGGGTGGCCTTTGCCCACGTCCGAACGCGTCAGCACCACTTCGACCCCCAGCGCACGCAGATGGAAAATCTTCTCGCGGCTCATCTTGTCCGGCACCACCAGCAGCAGTTTATAGCCCTTCAGGGCCGCCACCAGCGCCAGCCCCAGGCCGGTATTGCCGGCGGTGGCTTCAATGATGGTGCCGCCGGGCAGCAGGCTGCCGTCGCGCTCGGCCTGTTCGATCATCGACAACGCCACGCGATCCTTGATCGAACCGCCGGGGTTTTGGTTTTCCAGCTTGACGAACAGCCGGCAGGGGCCGGTATCGAACTGGGTCAGTTCCAGCATCGGGGTATTGCCGATCATGTCGATGACGGAGTGCGGTATTGCCATGAGTAATCTCCAGGATAATTCGGTTTAAAAACCGTTATCTGGATGATAGCGCTGTGAATAAGCGCATTAAAAAGAACAAATAACCGTTCAATATGCATTTTTGGAATATATTAGTCTGATTTAGACGTATGGATGCGCAGATGTTCAGCGGTTCAGATGTGCAGCCGTATAGCCATTGATGGTATAAAAAAACATCCGATGGCTGGCTTTTTATCCAAATTGCGCGACAGAGCGTACAGTTATGTAAAAATGATGAAAATTCATGCTAAACCCTGCAAAAATAAGATAAATCTAATAAACTCACAGCAAGGGCATTTTTGGTGCGCCGCTCACCCGTTGGGGGGCCGCAGGGAGTCTGCGGTTGGCAAACGCGCGCCGAGCCACTCTCGCTGGTTGGCTGAAAACGTGAACATGTTTGAAAGTTAACGCTATTTCAATGATTTGAATGGACACTCTGGCGACGTCATGATGAAAAAAAACTTATCCACCTCCCTGAAGAAATTGACCTTTAGCGTCGGCATTTTGTTGCTGGCGACACCTGCGCTCCACGCGGCCGATGCGCCGGCGGCCCCGCAGGTTGACGCCAAGGCGTTCGTGCTGATGGATTACAACAGCGGCAAAATCTTGACGGAGGGCAATGCCGATACGCGTCTCGACCCCGCCAGCCTGACCAAGATCATGTCCAGTTATGTGATAGGCCAGGCGATCAAGGCCGGCAAGATCAAGCCGGAGGATATGGTCACCGTCGGTAAGGACGCCTGGGCAACCGGCAACCCGGCGTTGCGCGGCTCTTCGCTGATGTTCATCAAACCGGGCGATCAGGTGCCGGTGATGGAATTGAACAAGGGCATCGTTATTCAGTCGGGTAACGATGCCAGCATCGCATTGGCCGATTATGTGGCGGGCAGCCAGGATTCGTTCGTCGGCCTGATGAACAACTACGCCAAATCGCTGGGCCTGCAGAATACCCATTTCCTGACTGTGCACGGCCTGGATGCGGAAGGGCAGTACAGCACCGCGCGCGATATGGCGCTGCTGAGCCAGGCGCTGATCCGCGACGTGCCGGATGAGTACGCGCTGCATAAAGAAAAAGATTTCACCTTCAACAAAATCCGTCAGGTTAACCGCAACCGCCTGCTGTGGAGCACCAACCTGAATGTCGACGGCATCAAAACCGGCTACACCGGCGGCGCCGGCCATAACCTGGTGGCATCCGCTACCGACGGCCCGATGCGCCTGATCTCGGTGGTGCTGGGCGCGCCGAGCGACCGTATTCGCTTCAGCGAAAGTGAAAAACTGCTGACCTGGGGTTTCCGCTTCTACGAAACCGCCACGCCGATCAAGACCGATAAGCCGTTTGTTACCCAGCGCGTGTGGTTCGGTGAAATCAACGACGTGCCGCTGGGCGTCGCCAAGAATGCGGCGGTCACTATCCCGAAAGGGCAGATGAAAAATCTGAAAGCCAGTTACAAACTGAATCAGCCCACGCTGGAAGCGCCACTGGCGAAAAACCAGGTGGTGGGCACCATTGATTTCCAACTGGACGGTAAAACCATCGAGCAATACCCGCTGGTGGTGATGCAGGAAGTGAAAGAAGGCAACTTCTTCAGCCGCATTTGGGACATGGTGATGATGAAGCTGACCCAGTGGTTCGGCAGCGTCTTCGGTTAACGGCACCCTGAATGAAAGAGGGCGCAATAGATAACATTGCGCCCTCGTTTTTATCAGTTACAGGCCACGACCTTGATCGCCAGGCCGCCTTGCGACGTTTCGCGGTATTTGGCGTTCATGTCTTTGCCCGTCTCGTACATGGTTTCAATCACCTTATCCAGGCACACGCGCGGCTCGCTGGTGCGGCGCAGCGCCATGCGTGCGGCGTTGACCGCCTTCACCGCAGAAATCGCGTTGCGTTCGATACAAGGCACCTGAACCTGGCCGGCCAGCGGATCGCAGGTCAACCCAAGATGGTGCTCCATGGCGATCTCCGCCGCGATGCAAACCTGCGCCGGGCTGCCGCCCATCAGCTCCGCCAATCCCGCCGCCGCCATTGAGCAGGCGACGCCCACTTCCCCCTGGCAACCCACTTCTGCGCCGGAAATCGACGCGTTCATCTTGTACAGCGCGCCAATCACGCCGGAGGCCAGGAAATAGCGGGTGTAGGAATTCGGATTCACCGGGCGAATAAACTGGTCGTAATAGGCCAGCACCGCCGGAATGATGCCGCAGGCACCGTTGGTCGGCGCCGTCACCACGCGGCCGCCGGCGGCGTTCTCTTCGTTCACGGCGAAGGCGAACATGTTGATCCAGTCAACCACGTTCATCGGGTCGATATTGTTCTTGTCGCCGGTGACCAGCATGCGGCGCAGGGCAGCGGCGCGGCGCTGGACTTTCATCGGGCCGGGCAACAGGCCTTCGCTGTTCATGCCGCGCTCGATGCCGGCGCGCATCACCTGCCAGACGTCGGCGAAGTGGGCGTCGATCTCGGCCTTGCTGTGCAGCGCCAGCTCGTTTTGCATCACCATGCCGGACAACGACAGGCCGGCGTCCTTGCAGTGCTGCTGCAGGTCACGTGCCGATCGGAACGGGTAGGGCACCTGAACCTGATTTGTCGCAGGCTGGCCGAAGTGTTCTTCGTCGACGATAAAGCCGCCGCCGGTCGAGTAATAGGTTTTACTGTGCAGCAGTTGCTCGCCGGCAAAGGCGCGAATGCGCATGCCGTTTTCGTGCAGCGGCAGGTTATCGCTGTGGAAGTTCATGCCGCCTTGCAACGGGAAATCCACCTCATGGCGGCCGTTAGCCAACGGCAGGCGACCACGTTGCTCTACGTCGCGGATAAAACCGGCGATGCCGTCAATGTCCACGTCATGCGGCAGGTTGCCCGCCAGCCCCATGATAATCGCGATGTCGGTGTGGTGACCTTTGCCGGTCAGCGACAGCGAACCGTACACGTCCACGACCACACGGGTGGTATCCATCAACTGCTGATGGGCAATCAAATCATCGGTGAACAGCTTGCCGGCTTTCATCGGGCCGACGGTGTGGGAGCTGGATGGACCGATACCAATTTTGAAAATATCGAAAACGCTGACCATGGTCTCGCCTCCTTCTTCAGGTGTTAGGCGTTAGTGCAGTAAAGGGGGCCGTGCCGAGAGACGCCGGCGCACGGGGCGCCGGCGGAGCTTGATTAGAGGCTGTACAGAATTGCGGAGATGGCGATCAGGCCCATCACGACGACGAACACGTTGCTGATGTGGCCGCTGTATTTGCGCATTGCAGGCACTTTGTGGATTGCGTACATCGGCATCAGGAACAGCAGCATGGCGATGATTGGGCCGCCCATGTTTTCGATCATACCCAGGATGCTTGGGTTCAGGGTTGCGACAATCCAGGTGGTGATCAGCATGAAGATGGCAGTGATACGGTTCAGCTTGTTGGTGCTGATGGTTTTGCCACGGCTCTTCATCGATTTGGCAATCAGGCCGTTAAAGCCTTCACGTGCGCCCAGGTAGTGACCGAGGAACGATTTGGTGATGGCGATAAAGGCGATAACCGGCGCGATATAGGCGATCATCGGGTTGTTAAAGTGGTTGGCCAGGTAAGACAGAATCGAGATGTTCTGCGCCTTGGCTTCCGCCAGGTTCTCTGGAGACAGGCTCAGTACGCAGCTGAACACGAAGAACATGACGGTCAGCACCATCATGATGTGAGCGTAGCCCAGAATGCGGGAGCATTTTTTCTCGGCAACTTCCTGGCCGTATTCTTCACGCTTGGCTACGGCAAAGGCGGAGATGATCGGCGAATGGTTGAAGGAGAACACCATGACCGGGATCGCCAGCCACAGGGTAATCACCAGACCGTGGCCCATGCCGGTGCCTGCACCGGAAAGGGAGACGTTCTCGAAGATGGCGCCGGTCCAGTTCGGGATCAGGTAGACGGCCAGCAGCATCAGCACGGCGACAAACGGGAACACCAGGATACTCATGGTTTTCACGATCGCCTGCTCACCGAAACGCACTATGGTCATTAGGCCGACGATCAGGATCAGCGACAGAATGGCGCGCGGTGGCGAGGTCATGCCCAACTGGTGGGTAATGAAGCTGTCGACGGTATTGGTGATCGCCACGCTGTAAACCAGCAAGATTGGGTAGATAGCGAAGAAGTAGAGCAGGGTGATCAGCTTACCGGCGCTGATGCCGAAGTGTTCTTCAACCACTTCGGTGATGTCTTCACCGGCATTTTTACCGGAGAGTACGAAACGGCACAGGCCACGGTGGGCGAAGAAGGTCATCGGGAAAGCAATGATGGCCATGATGATCAAAGGAATCAAACCGCCGATGCCGGCGTTGATTGGCAGGAACAAAACGCCTGCGCCGATGGCGGTGCCATACAGGCCCAACATCCACATGGTGTCCGTTTTACGCCAGGTACTGGTGGAGCCAGAAGCCGCAGAGGCAATAGTGCCGGTCTGTGTAGTGTCCATAAATATCTCCGAAGTGAACACGATAATTTAAAATTAAAGGCAAAACTTAGGGTTAAAACCGAATGGCGCAATTCAGATGCGGCATCGGTAAGAATCAGGTGTTGCTTGCGGGGATAACTGGCGTCCCCCTGGTTGTTTATTGTGCTAATTATCTTTTTGCTCAGGCGCCGGATAACTAACCAAATGACGTTCCGCCGAATCAGGGCTTTCCATCAGTACTGTTGCCGGAAGGTTCGTGCCTGCCGATTTTTGTTGGCGGCAAGATAACGATTTACAGTAGAAACAACCGTGATCATGCTCCCAAATGCGTAACCTGTGCGTATAACTGCTTTTTTATTGGTTTTTCACGCACGTGTTGCGCAATTGTGTAAGATTTTGCGCTGAGAACGCTCTCATGAGTATTTTAACGTTTATTCGGAGTGGACAATATTTAACCGGATAAAACGCTATCGTTGCCAGCAAGCCGAGCAATATATTTTAAGCTCAGGTTTGGATCTAGCTAAAAACCCGGATTAAGCATTTTTAGTGACGCGGATCACAGAGTATTTTTAAGTAAAATTACCATTAACTTAATGATTTTTATTTATTTTATTGAAAATTACCTGTTAGTAACTCAGGTAAACTAGTTAACCGGCTAGCGAATAAAAATGCTTAACCATTCATCATATGAATAATTAAATTTGGGCATATTTAGAGCATTATGGTTGCGAGTTTGTTGATATTTATCGCATCGAGGTTGCCGTTATTTATCATATAAAAGCTTAGTTAAGCATCAATGACCATCGATATTTCGTCGGGTTTCACTGAGGCGGGGGAATTTGCCTGAAGGGATGTTGCGACTTATTAACCTGATTTGGCGTGCGGTTAAAAAAATAAATGCATCAACTGCGCATTATTTGTCCTGTCGGACCATGGATCCGAACAGATAAATGAAGAGCACCGCCGGCGGCCCCGACGGTGATAGATGGCTCAAAAACGAATGGAGACAGCGTTTTCGTCGAAAAAATCGACAAACTGCGAGTCGGGTTGGCGATCGGTAATCACCCGATCGAACTGGGTCAGCGGGCCGATGCATGCAGGCTTGGTTTTACCGAACTTGCTGTGGTCGGCGACCAGGATCTTTTGCTGCGCCATCGCCATCGCCCGGTGCTTCATCTCCAGCTCGTCGAAGTTAAAACAGGTCGCGCCATGCTGCAGGCTCAGGCCGGCGGCGGAGATAAAGGCAATATTCGGGCAGATATGGTCCAGCTCGTTATGCCGGCCGACGGCGGTGAAAATATAGTTGTTCGGTTTGAATTCGCCGCCGCACAGGATCACTTTGCAGTTCGGTTTGTCCTGCAACGCCAGGAAAGTATTCAGCGAGTGACACACCGCCGTGAAAGGCAGTTCATCGGTAATGGCGTCGATGATCGCCGGGGTGGTGGTGCCGCAATCGAAAAATACCGTGTCGTTCTCGCCGATCAACGCAGCCGCGAGCAGGCCGATACGGCGCTTCTCCGTTACCTGCTTGGCTTTTTGATCGGAAACGAAATAGTTGGTTACGCCGTTGCTGCGCGGGTCGGCTACCACATAGCCGCCGAGCAATACCACGGCGGCCGGTTCCGCGCTGAGATCGCGGCGAATGGTCATTTCTGAAACGCCCAACAGCACGGCGGCTTCTTTTAAGTGGATCTTGTCAGAGCGCTTTAACGCCTGTACTAACCGGTTAATACGTTCTTCGCGCCGCGTTTCCATCAGTCTGTCTTCCCACAGGGTTAAGAGCCAATCTCCAGGGCCGAACACACAAATGCGGGGCAATACGCGCTCAGCCATTGGCTGGACGTATTACCCCGCATCAGATTTTCACGGCGTGCACCCGATACTGAGGTGCCTCAGGTTATCAGTAGCTGCCGGCGGCAGCCTGATCACCGGAAACGATTGCTACGCCAGAGCTGGTGCCGATACGAGTGGCGCCTGCTTTGATCATCTTCTCGGCGGTTGCGCGATCGCGCACGGCGCCGGATGCCTTCACACCCATTTCACTGCCCACGGTGGCTCGCATCAGTTTAACGTGCTCTTCACGAGCGCCGCCGGTGCTGAAGCCGGTTGAGGTTTTAACGAAGGCCACATCGAGTTCGCGACACATTTCGCATACCTGAACGATCTGCGCATCGCTGAGCAGGCAGGTTTCCAATATTACCTTCAACGGGATCGCCGCGCAAACCTCGCGCACGGCGGCGATGTCGGCTTTGACTTCATCCAGCAGGCCGCTTTTCAGCCAACCCACGTTGATCACCATGTCAATTTCCTGCGCGCCGGCCGCAATCGCCGCTTTGGCTTCGAAGGCTTTTGCTGCGGTCAGGCCGGCACCCAGAGGGAAACCGATCACGGAACAAATTTTTACTTCGCTTTCTTGCAGCAGATGCGCCGCCAGCGGTACATAACCGGAGTTTACGCAGACGGCGTAAAAATTGTGCTGCTGCGCTTCTTCACAGAGCTTGGCGATTTGCTCTTCGGTCGCGTCCATGGCCAGCAGGGTGTGATCGACATAGCGGGCGTAATCAATGTTTTCGGTAGTCATCTCGATTCCTTATTGAGGTTTAAACAAAGCAGGATGTGAACAATGTTAGAATAATAACATTTAGCGAGCGGTAAACCTAGCGAGATTTTAAAAATGACGCGCAACGCATCGTTTTTTGGCTGTCATGTGTATAACATAAGGAACAGCATTATGTTATTTAAGTAACATTTTAGGTGCGAGCTGCGCGTTTACGAGCGAAACACCCAGGGGAAAAGGAGGAACATGATGATAAATCTGGCACCTGAGCAGTTTGGGATGCAACCGGATGAAGTTTTCCGCAATGCGGATTTTGTGGTCACGGCTTTTACCTGTGAAGAGGCCGGCCAGGTGCTGACGTTGGCAAACCGTCGCGGCACGTTGACGGTATTGCCTTACCGTGGCCTGACGATTTGGGATGCCGATTTTGACGGCTACTCGCTGAAATCGGGGCGTCGCAGCGCCCGGCCGGGCAAGAACAAACCGGTTGGCGGCGTGGCGTTTCATTCACCCTGGCCGCCGCATGAGGGGGCGCTGGCAGGCATGCAACGGATAGGGTTGCAGGTGGAAGGCGATACATTGGCGCTTTACGGCAGCAGAGAACTTTCTCACCCACGTTGTCGGGTACGCCCGGCATTGCGTTTAACGGCGGACAGCGCACAATTTTCCATCGAGATGCAAATCACCAACCTTGCCGATGAGCCGCTGCCGTTGGACTACGTTTGCCACCTTAACTATGGCTGCATTCCGGGTGCGGTCTTCCGTCAGAATCTGCCGGCTCCGGCGTTGGCACCGCACGGGAACGTGGCCGAACAAGAGATGTTGTGCTCGGACGATCTGTCACTGTATGTCGATCAGGCCGAGTTCTTTATGCTGGCGTCAAAGGGCAGGCGGTACGTAACACGGTTTTCTACCGCCCAGTTCAATTACGGCCTGCGCCCCATTACGCAACAAGGCAGCCAACGCCTGTTCAGGTTTGTTCAGCCGGCTACCAGCAGCCCGCACGCGCCCGGAGGGGCTGCGGCGGCGAAAATGTTGGAGGGAGGAAAAATGCGGGAGTTTCGCGTCACCACCGGGGTGGTGTAATGGCAGGGGCGATGCCGCCCCTGTCGTTATGAGCGATTATTCTTTTACCCAGCCCCTGCGGATCGCGAAGGCGAACAGGAAATGGTACAGGCGCGTCAGCGTAGCGGCGATAGCATCGCCAAACAGGTTCCACACCAGTTGAGCAAACAGGCAGCCGACCAGGCCGAGCAGGAAGCCGCCGACCATATCCAGCGGCCAGTGTACGCCAAGATACACACGTGACCAGGCGATACCGGCCGCGACGATCAGCAATAAAATGCCGGACCAAACCCGGTGCCAGAACAGGAAGGACAGGGCAAAGGTAAAGATGGCGGTACCGTGATCGCTGGGGAATGAGCTGTCCGGTGCATGGGCCAGGAAGGTGAAGCCGATGCCGGCGACGAACGGCCGCTCGTGCGGCAACAACATGCCGATGGTCGCGGCAGAAAGCATGGCGAATAGCAGAGCAATCGTCGTCTTGGCCACCACTTCACGTTGCGATACCAGTTGGCTTTGTGGCCCCCACAGCCATAGCCCGACGATCAGCATAGGCACGATGGCGATCAGATCGCGCGCCAGGAAGGTCGCGATATCGATTAACCACTCGGGGGACGCCGGGGTCGCGTTGATCCAGGCGAAAAGAAGATAATTCAACTGCTCCATAATATTTACCTTGTCTTGCGGCGGAAATACCCGCTAACCATCCAATAAACAGCCAGTTGGCTGAGCCAAACCCACCAACCTGCCCACAGGTTATGGGTAAGAAAATGTGCGCCGCGCATGATCTGACCAAACCCCATCATCATGCCGAGCGCAATGCCGCCAAACCAGCACCAGTAGGCCAGGCGCGGGCGTTGCGGGTAAAACAGGAAAAACAGCGCCATCACCGAAAAACCGCTGGAAGCATGGCCGCCGGGGAAGCAACGGCCCGGCCCCGGTTCGGCCGGCACCGCGCCGAACAGTGGGTAGGACATCGCTTTACCGCCGTATTCGATCAGATCCCACGGGCACGAATGCGCGCTGGTGGCTTTGAGGATCCCGACCACCAACGGCCCGATGCCGATCAGCAGCATGGCGACGATCATGCGCGGGTTACGGCGGTAAATCCCGTAAAACAGCGCCAGCACCGCGCCGCTAATCACGCCGATCTTCAACAAACGATGGTTGATCAGATCCAGCCAGCGATCGTTCTGCCAGGGGAAATGGCCGCTGGCGGCGTCGAACCAGTAATTGCTGATGGCCCAATCCAGCTGTTCGTTGCGGGACAACCAAAGGAACAACAACCCACTGACTATCAACCCAAAAACCTGCCAAAGGTAAAAGGATGCCGGTAAGGAGTAAAGGGCGTTAGTCTGAATTTGTGGTGTCGTTGAGGATTGATTTAATGAAGGTTTTGGGTTCACGCGCAGGCTCGGTGACAGTGAGGAATTATGCCACTGTAATAATTCTGTCTTAAGAAAACCTTAACCCTTCGGCAGACCCGCGAGAAAGCGATAGGCGGAGTTTCGCCTTTCGGCTAAGGTAAACCTTTGCTTTTTATCGGGACGCTGTGGTGATGACGAAAAAACTGAGCTTTATGCTGTTGGCCGCCTGTGGCGTGGCATTTTCCCCGTTGGCACTGGCGCAGCAGGGCCATGCAGGCGGGCCGATTGTGGTGCAAGGCGCAATGCCGGTGGAGGCGGAACGCTTCGCCCAACGCCTGGATAACCCGCGTGAGGAACAGATTGGCGGCTGGCGTTTCTGGCATGGCACCGTGGACGGTTATCCGGTGGTGGTATCGGAAACCCTGAAAGGCATGTCCAATGCAGCGGCGGCCACGGCGATTGCCGCCACTCGCTTCCAGCCGGTGGCGATTATCAACCAGGGAACCGCAGGCGGCCACGATCCGGCGCTCAAGGTCTACGATATCGTGCTGGGTAAGTATTCGGTGAGCCTGGGCGCGTTTAAAACACCGAAGAAGGCGGCAGGGGAAGGCAGCGACTCACGGCAATGGCAACCCATGGACCTGCTGGCTTCGAAGGGCAGTGCGGGTGAGGATAAAAATGTCCACAGCATTCGCCAGTTCCCGGCAGACGCCAACCTGCTGGCGATAGCGGAAGGCGTTAAAGCAAGTTACACCCGGGGCAAGGTGGTTGAGGGCGTGATTGGCTCCGCCGACGTGTGGAACAGCGAACTGGACCGTATTAGCCATTTCCGGGCAAGTTATCACACCTCGGTTGAAGAGATGGAAACGGCTTCTGCGGCGCAGATCGCCGCTTCTTTCGCTATTCCGTTTATCGGCATCCGCGTGCTTTCCAACAATATTACCAATCAGGGCAAATACGACCCGCAAACCGGGCTGGCATGCCAGGACTACGTTTATCAGGTGGTGAAGGCCTATATCGCCAAAACCGCCACCCACTGAGGTTTTATCCCGACCAATGGCTGGTTATAGGTTTTTGTAACTACACGTGCGCTATTGTAAAGAAGATTAAACCTATAGCCAGGCTGGCGATAGTGTATTAGTTTATGGCCGGAGCATTTTATAAATTGTAGGGATAAAACATGAACAAGGCATCCGTTGTATTTTCCGGCCTGCTGATGGCCGCTTCCGCCAGCGCTATTGCTGCCACCCCGTCCGTTGACGCCGATATCAGCAAACAGCCGCTGGAAAAGATCGCGCCGTATCCGAAAGCGGAAAAAGGCATGAGCCGCCAGGTGATTTACCTGCCGAAGCAGGAGCAGGAAGAAAACTTCAAGGTTGAGCTGTTGATCGGGAAAACGCTGGAAGTGGACTGTAACCGCCACATGATGGGCGGCATGCTGGAGAGCAAAACCCTTTCCGGCTGGGGCTACGACTACCTGGTGCTGGATAAGCTGTCTGCACCGGCCTCCACCATGATGGCCTGCCCGGACGGTGCCAAACAGCAGAAGTTTATCACCGCTAATCTGGGCGATGCCGCCATGCAGCGCTACAACAGCCGCCTGCCGATCGTGGTTTACGTGCCGAAAGACGTGGAAGTGAAATACCGCGTGTGGAAAGCCGAAGACACCATGAGCAGCGCCGAACAAAAGTAACGCGGCACGGCTAAGTCATTATTCGAAACGAACCCGTC
Source organism: Serratia plymuthica (assembly GCF_018336935.1). Classification (NCBI taxonomy): domain Bacteria; kingdom Pseudomonadati; phylum Pseudomonadota; class Gammaproteobacteria; order Enterobacterales; family Yersiniaceae; genus Serratia; species Serratia plymuthica. The sequence goes on from NZ_CP068771.1 coordinate 1,448,786, forward strand.
TGGAGAGTGGATTGCGCAGTTGGCAATCGCCCGCCGGCGGGTTTTTTTTATGGTTAAAACCAATATGTACGCCTGTTGCAACCCTGCCCACAGAACTCTATTCTCAGTCGGGATAGTTTGCCAAACACTTGATGCAACAACTTCTACCTGACTGGGCAAAAATGACAACATTAATTGAATTTAACGCGGTCGTCGCGGCGGCAGAGCGGTTAGCAGGGAAGGTCATCCGTACGCCAACCATTGCCGGCACGAGATTGGCTGAACACATTCAGAGACCGGTTTTCCTGAAGCTTGAAAATACTCAGCTTGGCGGTTCCTTTAAAGCGCGCGGGGTGCTTAACAAGTTCCTGAGCCTGAAAGGCGATTTCAAAGAGACCCGATTTGTCGCGGTGAGCGGCGGCAATTTTGGTATCGCTATTGCCGAGGCTGCGAAGATCTTTGGCGCCAACGTCACTATCGTCATGCCCCCCAACGCGCCGGCGACCTCTGTCGACCGGGTCCGGGGCTTGGGCAGTTCGGTGATCATAGAATCCGATGTCCATGCGGCATTTGAGCGCGCCAAAGTTATGGCTGACGAGGGATATGTCGTCATCGACGACTGCAACGATTCGCTGATAGCTGAAGGGCATGGAACCCTGGCGCTCGAGTTTATTGCCGATTGCCCGGAGTTAACCGACGTTTTCATTGCCGTGGGTGGCGGTGGAATGTTGGCAGGTGCGGCTACGGCGCTAAAGGCCATTAAGCCGGATATCCGAATCTGGGGCGTTGAGACCGCAGGTGCCAACTCAATGCATCAGGCGTTGCGTGCCGGAAAGCCGGTAAACATTGATGTCACCTCGATCATCTCTACCCTTGGGGTGCCGCTGATTGATGAAATGATGCTGGCCCATGCCCAAGCCTATGCTGAGGACATAGTTGTTGTCTCGGATAAGGAGGCGATTGACGGCATGCTCGCCTTTGGCGAACAGGCAAAATTATGGGTTGAACTCGCATCCGGGGCGCTTATACCCGCAGTTATTGCCACCGCACCCAGGTTACCCTCTGATGCCGTCATCGGGATCGTTGTCTGCGGCGGGAATATCTCGCATCACGACATGGCCAAATGGGTCGCTTACTCGCAAGAGCAGTGATTCAGGCCAGTGGGCACGGGACGGATGCCTGATAAAATCCGCAGCCTTCCCGTTGTCATCGTTGGTATTCGGGACCTCACGGCCGTCTTCATTGGCGGGCTGTGCGGCTTCGACCTATCTATTTATGTTCGGCGATGTTCTGATATTCAGTGAGTCGGGCAATGCGCATGGTGATCTCATCAGGGGACACAGTCAGTATGGCGGAAGATCTCTAAAGTGAATGGCTTGGTTTAACGGGATACTTACAACTGGAAGCACTGGCACGCGGCGTTAAAGTGAAATTTGGTGATATTTCAATGCACTATCCGCAGATTAAGGATTGGGCGGACTTCCAATAATTGCTTGCACAATTAAATTTGATAGGCATATGCTGTATGTGCACACAGTAATTAAGCATCGGAGGGAAAGAGTGCAAGCAGTGGATGAAGTGGTTGTTTTAGAACGTATTGAACTCATCGCCCGTCTGGGGGTTTGTTATGAGAGCCAAGCGAAAGATAAAGACATTGCACTGATATGGATTTCAGAACTTGCGGGGGAAATGAAGACCAGCATTGCCCCCGAAAAAGCAGGAGTGATCAGGCAGCTTGCCGCGATCTCTTAATCCATAGGTGACGTATGAGACGAGATTCGAGATTTAAACTTAGCCGGGGCGTTTATGGAGACGCTAAACTTCAAGATGGTTCTATGGGCCAGACGTTTGATTCTGGTTCTTAGCCTCATACATCACATTTAACCAATTAATGACATTACCATAAAAGCTATGTTTAGTTACCTATTAATAATGTGGGTAATAAAAAACCTATTAACATACTCCCAGACTGTTGTACGTCGATGATAGAGTAATCTATGAGCCATTAGTTAATCGTCTACCGTGTTCTCTTTGTTATGTAATGATTGGGTTTTATATTATTTATTAAGCAACTTAACGGAGGCTTGATTAATAATATTTATTAAACTACATTTTAATGGCATTAAGCAAAGTAGCTTTCCTAATAACTTGTCAATCTAGAGGTGTTTATGAAAAATCAAATAGAAACAAGTGAACAACAAAAAGATATCGCCAAATTTTTTGCAAGAAAACTCATTGATGCTTCCCGAAGAATTGACCCAAGTTTCTCAAAAGATAAGGATCCGACAGATGCATTCGCAGATGCGTTACTGCACGAATATAATGGCGTAGAGTGGAAACCTTCTGTCGCCGTTAAAGTATCTGGCGCACATGTATCTGATACAGGTGAAGACGTTGCGTTTTTCGAATCTTATGATTCTACACCTATATTCCAAAAAGATTTTAACGTCGCGGCCATGATTGATGTACACATCGAGGTGCTGGAACTTGGTGAAAGAAAGTATAAACTCAATATAAACGCCAACATACTTGGCTACAAAGTGGGGGGGCTCACTCTGAGTTTTGACAATGGCGTTCTTTCATCAAATAACGAGTATTTGTCTCCTTCCATTGACATTTGGTATAGTGCAACTATCAGTTTCAACGATGGATTCCATATTGAGTTTGACGCCGATGTAAAACCGTGGTTAATTTCAAAGTTCCACATCGGCCCCCTTAATTTGGATTTTTAATTACCGGTAAACATCTTCTGGTTTAACTGAGGTTTGGCACGGAGTCGTTGGATAATTCTCTGGGATTAATCTGGTTTGATAACTTCCAGATTGGGTTTGTAATTATTTTTTTCAGTGTCTTTGATACTCTCCCATTAAATCCTCCGACTCTGTTGGAGGATGTTTTCTCTCTCTTTTATTTATAATGCTTTTAATGGCGGTTGTTGAGTTAAAGAATAAATCCTCTGAGGATGTGGTAGCCAGAACTAATCCCGGCGGCGCCTCTTTTTCCAAAGCCTCCGTAGAGGCCGGTCAGCACGGTTGATGACTGAAGAACCGATACTTGCTAAACAGCTTTGTTTCCGTAGAGCGGATATGTGCGTTAGCAACCCCGCACCATCACCTAATAATTTATATCTAAAAATGGTGAGGTTTTAACAACCTTTAGTTGCCAAAGGTTGATGCATGCATCAGGTGCATGGTTTTGCATGATGATCCGGTATGATTTTTATCCCCCGCAGCGCCAGCACTGGCGCGGATCGCGCCGGATCATGCAACTGCATTAAAAGCGACATATAAAGCGCGCAGGCGAGGCGGGGATAGCATTGCGCGCAAGTGGTGTTTAGACTATTTCAAATTGTCCGCCAGCGGGCCATCACGGCGATTTATCGAATCATTCAAGCATCCACGCAGTTTTAGAACACAACGCGCTAGCGGCGCTCTCAGGCGTTTGTAGCAGCACGCATTTCTATATCAAACCATGACACCAAAAAACGACACCATTACACCCTTGCAATAGTGTCACAAAGTGATACTGTAAACCCCATGAACAAACGACACCAAAAAACGCTGTCAGATGTGTTTGCCCGACCTGTCAACGGTTCTATAAAGTGGTCTGATATTGAGGCGCTTTTTACCGCATTAGGGGCGGAGATTCACGAAAGGGAAGGTTCTAGGATCGCGGTGTTGTTGAAAGATGAAAAACGTGTCTTTCACCGGCCACACCCCAGACCTACCACTGACAAGGGGGCGGTTAACTCCATACGGATCTGGTTGGATAGCTTAGGAATTAAACCATGATGAACAATACACTTAAAATCGACGGCCACGTGGCCGTTATTACCTTTGACCCTGAAATTGAAATGTTCCGGGGTGAGTTTGTCGGACTGAATGGCGGTGCTGACTTCTATGCCTACAGTGTTGAAGAACTGAAAACAGAAGGCTCTACCTCGCTTGCGATCTTTTTAGATGAGTGTGAAAAAGATGGTATTGCACCTTACAAATCGTATAGCGGCAAAGTGACCACTCGCTTGTCGCCAGAGCGTCATCAGGCATTAGCGATTGCGGCACAAGCCACCGGGCAGTCAATCAATGAGCTGCTGAATGAAGGTGTTGATTTGGTAATCGAAAAACATTCTTGAATGTGTCTATGCAGGCCGCCTTTAACAGGCGGCTTGCCAATAATGCCATGGGGGTGTAGATGAGCTGCATCGCAACCGTTATCAATGCTGTTTCTTATCTTGTTGGGGCATGCGGGGCAATTATTGCTTGGTGGCCCGGTCGCACTGAAGGCGGCGGGCTTCCTTTTTATGCCAATATTCCATTAATTAAGAAGGTGGAGGAGGATGCAGTTAAGAGCCGAAAGGTAAAAGATATCGCTATGTTGCTGGTTGGTATTTCATTTGTTTTGCAGTTTATTGCATTGTTCTTTTAACAAAATATTGCCAATCACTGGCGGCTTTTGCTTATTCGCCCGGTAGCTCATATGGCGCGAATTTAATCACTTCTTCGCCGATCCATTCGTTCACCTCTTTCATGCGTTCCTGCAGCGGCGTTAGCTCGTTGCGTACAAACACCTGAGCGGCCTTTTTCACGTCCCGAAGCCGCCGGTGTTGTTCGGGATAATCCCCATCATTTGCGGCGGCACACGGTGCGCACTCAGCAGATCATCGCGACTGGCGTTCTTGATGTTGAAAAAGTCGTCTTTGGTGGCAACCTCGTGTAAGTATCCCAGCTTTAGCTCCACGCAATATTTTTCTGTCAGGTCTGCGATTTTCTGGGCCTGATTGGCAAAATTCATGCCTTGCCACTGGTGGCGCTCAAGCACGCGGAATTTGCCCCCGGCTATTATCGCGGCCATTGAGAGATTAAGAAGGGGATATCAATATGATGCATTGCCCGCTTTGCCGAACTGCCGCCCATGCCCGCACAAGCCGCTATCTGAGTGGGAATACCAAAGAACGCTATCACCAGTGCCAAAATATTAATTGCAGTTGTACTTTCGTGACGTTGGAATCTATCCAACGGCAGATTGTATCACCGGGTAAAATTGATATTGCTTCACCGCACCCAACAAGGAGCAATCAGGGATCACTTTGGATTTAACAAGAAGCCTGCGAAAGCAGGTTTTTTTGTACCTTACAAAACGGTTGTCGCCACTTTGTCGCCATCGGCGAAACAGGGTCGTCTGAGGGGCTCGTTTTGCCAGGGCGGAGGATTTCAGGCAACAAAAAACCCGATAGTCTTGAACCTAAAAAGGCGGGACTAACGGGCTCCACAAAATGGGGACATCAAAGAAAAGCAGTGGCACTAATTCAGACTACCCCCGGAAAGGAAAGTTCTCACCGGCGATAAAAATTTCAAAATATATTTGCCACTGATTCATCTTTGCTGCTTATCGGTTAGCCGAGTATCCCCGGCCACAACACCACAATCAACGAACCTGCCAGGGTTAACAATACGTTAGCTATGGCGTAGGTTCCGGCGTAGCCCAGCGCAGGGATGTTACTGCGTGCGGTATCGCTGATGATTTCCATTGCCGGCGCACAGGTACGCGCCCCCATAATCGCGCCGAACAGCAGGGCGCGGTTCATGCGCAGCACATAGGCGCCAAACAGGAAGCAGATCACCACCGGCACCAGGCTGACGATCAACCCGGCGACCAGCATCTGGCCGCCGACGGCGCCGAGGCTGTGGCCGATACCCGCACCGGCGCTCAGGCCGACGCCGGCCATAAACACCATCAGGCCAAACTCTTTCACCATGTTCAACGCACCCTGCGGAATGTAGCCGAAGGTTGGGTGGTTGGCGCGCAGGAAGCCCAGCATGATGCCGGACATCAGCAGGCCGGCGGCGTTGCCGATGCCGAACGAGAAATTGCTGAACTGGATGGTGATCTGGCCAATCATCAACCCGATGATGAAGAAGGAGCAGAAGGCCAACAGGTCGGTCACCTGGCTGTGGATAGAGATAAAGCCGATCTTCTCCGCCACGCTTTTCACCCGGCGCGCGTCGCCGCTGACCTGCAGCACGTCGCCTTTGTTGAGCACTATGCTGTCGTCAATGGGCATTTCAATCTGGCTGCGGATCACCCGGTTGAGGAAGCAGCCGTGATCGGTCAGCTTTAACTGGCTCAGGCGCTTGTTTACCGCATTGCTGTTCTTGACCACGATCTCTTCGGTGACGATACGCATGTCCAGCAGATCCCGGTCGAACACTTCTTTACCGTTGCGGAAGCTGGGGTCCAGCCGCGCATGGGCGTCGGGGTAGCCGACCAGTGAAATCTCGTCGCCTACCTGCAGTACGGCGTCGCCGTCCGGGTTCGCCAGGATGCCGTTGCGGCGGATGCGTTCTATATAGCAACCGGTCTGGCGATAAATGCCCAGCTCACGCAGGTTTTTGCCGTCTGCCCAGGCCACCAGCTCCTGGCCAACGCGGTAGGCGCGAATGACCGGCAGGTAAACCTTGCGCTGGCTGTCGGTATCCAGGCCGCGCTCGCGGGCGATCTGCTGGGCGGAGGTGGAGAGATCCTGATGTTGTAATTTTGGCAGATAGCGTGCGCCGAAGATCAGGCTCACCAGGCCAATCAGGTAGGTCAGGGCATAGCCGAGGCTCAGATGGTCCTGTGCCGCCAGCAGCGCCGGGCCGTTGACGATGGTGTTGCGTAGCGTATCGCCTGCGCCCACCAGCACCGGGGTCGAGGTCATGGATCCGGCCAGCATGCCGGCGGTTAGCCCGATGTCCCAATGGAACAACTTGCCAAGACCGATAGCGATCACCATCGCGGAGCCGACCATTACCAACGCCAGCATCAGGTAATTTTTGCCATCGCGGAAAAAAATTGAGAAAAAGTTTGGCCCGGCTTCCACGCCGACGCAGAAAATAAACAGCATAAAGCCGAGATTCAGCGCTTCGGTGTTAATGGCGAAATGTTGTTGGCCCAGCAGCAGTGAAACCACCAAAACGCCAATGGAATTACCGAGTTGAACGGAGCCCAGACGAACTTTACCGAGGCACAGCCCCAGTGCGAGTACCACAAACAGTAACAGGATGTAGTTACCGTTTAACAAACTAGCGACGTTTATGTTCACGGAGGATAACTTATTGTTTACCAGTAAGTGCTTGATGTAGATGACTATAAGATATAAATTCAGTCGGAAAATGACGTCATAAATAACTAACCAGCGGAAGGCGATCCGAACCATCGATCGGCGGCGTATATTCTAGTCGCTATGGCGCGTGACAGCCAGCATTAAGCTGAGTTCCTGCGCTGCCGAACGCATTTAACTCTCTTTAGACCAAGGAAAAAGTTCAGCTCAGCGTTGCCGTTTATGGCAAGTCGTCGCCTGTTGCGTGACACGGCTGATTTCTACGGAGTAGTGACGACGCTAAAGGGGAGTCTCCGCATGGCGAATTATCGGTATTGGGTGGGCATTTTAAGCTGTTCTCTGTTGTTCAGCCTGGTGTTTCTCGGCCAGCAGAGCGGGGTATTCGGCAGCGCGGATCACGAGCATCACGGTGAAACCGGCCTGCTGCTGTTTGTGATACCCGGCATGATCGCCAGCTATTTTTCGAGCAAAAAGCGGATCCTCTGCCCGCTGCTGGGCGCGCTGTATGCGCTGCCGCTGTGTCTGACGATCCGTCATTTTTGGCTGACGCCGTTTTATTCGTTCTGGCAGGAACTGGCTTATGCCACCAGCGCGGTGTTTTGGTGCGTATTCGGTGCCATGCTGGCGCTGTTTGCACGCAGCCTGCTGCAGGCGTTTCAGCAATGCCACCGTCGCGAACGGCAATAAAAAAGGCGCTCTAAGCGCCTTTTCGTCGTTAAACCCGAGGGTTTACTGGAACAGATTCAGGTTTTCTTTGGCGTAGGCTTCGAAATCGGTGAAGCCGCCAACGTGTTTTTCATCAAGGAAAATCTGCGGTACGGTTTCTACCGGTTTGCCGACGGTTTTTTCCAGGTCGGCCTTGGTGATGCCTTCAGCGTGGATATCAATGTAACGGAAGTTGAAGTCGTCACGGTCTTCAGTCAGTTTTTCCGCCAACTCTTTCGCACGGACACAATAAGGACAGCCTGGGCGCCCGAAGATCACTGCAAACATGCATCACTCCTTAGTTGATATTCAATTATTTAATCGCTACTGCAACGACATTCTGTCAGCCAAAAAAGCCTCAGTCTGCGCATTACCTGCGTTGATGCCGTTTACTATGCCCGTTGGCTCGGTGAAAAAAAAGCAGGAATTACCTGTTAATCTGATTCACGTAACCGATTAAGCCGCCGGGGCTGTCGCCGCCGTGGGGAATTCACTACACTGGGGGCAGTGCCTCTGGAGAAAAAAATATGCGTTCGTTCGGTGACTTACCGCGCCCGGTGCTGGTATTGGAAGGCCTGGGTATGGTGCTGTTGGTGCTGGCTTATCTGAGTATTCACGATCATGTCCACCTGCCGGGTTGGCTGGCTTCGCAGCAGGCGGCGGTGGCGATGATTTTTCTCGGGGTGGCGCTGATGGTGCCGGCGGCGGCGTTTTTGGTCTGGCGCGTGGCGCAGGGCTTTGGTCCGTTGATGCGTGGCGGTCTGCCGCCGGAAAACGATCGACGCAAGCCCGATCCGAAAAACGCACCGGACGATAAAAATGACCGTGAGCCGCGCGCCTGAGCGCCGGCCGCCGATACTATGCCTGCCTGGCAGGTAATTGCTTTTTGGGGTGACGAGTGAAAATTGCCATTCTTTCGCGCGATGGAACGCTGTATTCGTGCAAACGTCTGCTGGAAGCGGCGGAGCAGCGCGGGCACAGTATTGATATTATCGATCCGCTCTCCTGTTATATGAACATCAACCCCGCCGCGCCGACTATCCACTATCGCGGTCGTCAGTTGGACCGTTATGACGCGGTGATCCCGCGTATCGGTTCCGCCATCACTTTTTACGGTACCGCAGTGCTGCGGCAGTTTGAGTTGCTGGGCAGCTACCCGCTGAATGAGTCGGTGTCGATCACCCGGGCGCGCGATAAGCTGCGCTCGCTGCAATTGCTGGCGCGCCAGGGGATAGACCTGCCGATCACCGGTTTCGCCCATTCGCCGGACGATACCGGCGATCTGATCGAGTTGGTCGGCGGTGCGCCGCTGGTAGTCAAACTGGTCGAAGGCACTCAGGGCATCGGCGTGGTATTGGCGGAAACGCGCCAGGCGGCGGAGAGCGTGATTGATGCCTTCCGCGGCCTCAACGCCCACATTCTGGTGCAGGAGTTCATTCGCGAGGCGCAGGGCAGGGACGTGCGCTGTCTGGTGGTGGGCGGCAAGGTAGTGGCCGCAATCGAGCGGCAGGCCAAGGCCGGGGAGTTCCGCTCCAACCTGCACCGCGGCGGCACCGCCCGCAAAGTGAGCATTACCGCCAAAGAGCGGGCGATTGCGGTGAAGGCTGCGGCTACGCTGGGGTTGGACGTCGCCGGCGTGGATATCCTGCGTGCGGCCCGTGGCCCGCTGGTGATGGAAGTCAACGCTTCACCGGGGTTGGAAGGGGTTGAAGGCACCACCGGGCTGGATATCGCCGGCATGATGATCGAATACATTGAACAGCGCGCGCGGCCGGGGTTTCGCCTGAAATCGGGCGGCTGAATGCCCGGCGGCAAAGATTCGCGGCTTTGCGGCTGGTGCTGCGGCCTTTTCTCGCCCATATTTATCCTAATAGCGAATTAAGCGGCTTTGATCGTGGCGTATTGGGGCAATATTCCGTAAGCTATGCGCCTTTTTCGCGTTTTGAATATTGTGAGGCTGGTAATATGGATTCACTCATAGTCCCTGATTTGGCGTTGTTGCGACGTTGGCTGGATCAATCGGGCATTTCATTCTTTGAGTGCGATTCCTGTCAGGCGCTGCACCTGCCGCACATGCAAAACTTCGACGGCGTGTTCGACGCCAAGATCGATCTGGTAGACAACGTGATCTTGTTCTCCGCGTTGGCCGAGGTGAAGCCGACCGCGCTGATCCCGCTGGTGGCCGATCTCAGCCAGATCAACGCCAGTTCGCTGACCATCAAGGCGTTTGTCGATATTCAGGACGACAATCTGCCGAAACTGATCGTCTGCCAGTCGCTGAGCATCGCCGTGGGCGTGACGCTGGAGCAGTTCACCCACTTTATGCAGCAGGGCGAAGAACAGATCTCGATGGTGATCCTCGAGGCGCGGGCGAACGATCTGCTGTTTATGGGTGACGAAGAAGAGAACCCGGCTGCCGCCGACCGCCAGCCAATGCTGCACTGATCGCCGCCGTAGATGATGCATGCCGCACCTCCGGCGGCATGCTGCCCTTATTTCCTTCCGCAATAATATATTCTGCGTTTTACCCTCTGTTGCCAGATATTTCTCGCCGTTTATGCCATTAATGGCGTATCACATAGAGAAAAACTGCATAAAAAATCGATAAAAGGCGTTTTTGGCCCTGAAGGCTGGTGCGTTCCGGCAACACCGGTTATGCTGCTGATTCTGCTAAGGGCTTGCGATTCCCCTTGTAACCACGCGAGCTGGACAGCTGAAAAAGGCGCATGCAATCAAATGCATAGCCATTCAATTCGCGGTTGCAACGATTGCGCTCGATCAGGAAAGGTTTTGTATCATTTCGGGATACAAGTTCAATTCTATGATTCACCCCCTGTTTTGGAGGAAGTTACGGATGGTCACCCAACGTAAAAAGTGGTTATCGGGTGTTGTTGCCGGCCTGCTGATGGCCGCGTCCGTCACCGCGTCAGCCGATGAAAAAACGCTGCACGTCTATAACTGGTCCGACTATATTGCGCCGGACACCTTAGCTAAATTCCAGAAAGAAACCGGCATCAAAGTGGTGTACGACGTCTTTGACTCCAATGAAGTTCTTGAAGGCAAATTGATGGCGGGCAGCACCGGTTATGACCTGGTGGTACCTTCGTCCAACTTCCTTGAGCGCCAGTCGAAGGCCGGTATCTTTGAGCCGCTCGACAAGAGCAAAATGCCGAATTACAAAAACCTTGATCCCGAGATGCTGAAACTGGTTGCGCATAACGACAAGGACAACAAATACGGCATTCCTTACCTGATGGTGACCACCGGCATCGGCTACAACGTCGACAAGGTGAAGGCGGTGCTGGGCAAAGACGCGCCGGTCGACAGTTGGGATCTGATCCTCAAACCGGAAAACCTTGAAAAGCTGAAAAGCTGCGGCGTTTCCTTCCTGGATGCGCCTAGCGAAATCTACGCGACCGTGCTGCATTATCTGGGCAAAGATCCCAACAGCACCAACGCGGCGGATTACACCGGTGCTGCGAACGATCTGCTGCTCAAGCTGCGGCCGAACATCCGTTACTTCCACTCTTCCCAGTACATCAACGATCTGGCGAACGGTGACATCTGCGTGGCGATCGGCTGGTCCGGCGACGTGATGCAGGCGGCCAACCGCGCCAAAGAAGCGAAGAATGGCGTGAACGTGGCTTATACCATCCCGAAAGAAGGGGCGCTGACCTATTTTGACATGTTCGCCATGCCGGCGGATGCCAAAAACAAGGACGCCGCTTACCAGTTCCTGAACTTCCTGCTCAAGCCGGATGTAATGGCGGGCATCAGCAACTTCGTGTATTACGCCAACGCGGTGAAGGATTCCACGCCGCTGGTGAACGCCGATATACGCAACAACCCGAACGTGTATCCACCGGCCGATCTGCGCGCCAAGCTGTTCACGCTGAACGTGCAATCGCCGAAGCTGGACCGTGTCATTACCCGTGCCTGGACTAAAGTTAAAAGCGGGAAGTAATACGTAAGGGCTCAGCCAACCGAGCCCGGTTTTCAGTCGTGTTCTGTCAGCAGGCGGGTGCTCCCCGCCTGCGTTGCCATTTTGGGCCATGGCAATCGCCGTGGTTTTTTGCACTGCTTTACACCGGAGAGCACCCCGATTGAACGACGCCATTCCTCGTCCTCAAGCCAAGTCGCAGAAGGTTTTCACCCCTCTGCTGGAAATCCGTAACCTCACTAAAACCTTTGACGGCCAAAACGCGGTCGAAGACGTCAGCCTGACCATCTACAAGGGCGAAATTTTTGCGCTGTTGGGGCCGTCCGGCTGCGGCAAGTCTACGTTGTTGCGCATGCTGGCCGGCTTTGAACAGCCAACGGAAGGGCAGATCATGCTCGACGGGCAGGACATGTCGCACGTGCCGCCATACCAGCGGCCAATCAATATGATGTTCCAGTCTTACGCGTTGTTCCCGCACATGACGGTTGAGCAGAATATCGCTTTCGGCCTGAAGCAGGACAAGATGCCGCGTGCGGAAATCGCCGAACGGGTGGCGGAAATGCTGTCGCTGGTACACATGCAAGAGTTCGCCAAACGCAAGCCGCACCAGCTCTCCGGCGGCCAGCGCCAGCGTGTGGCGCTGGCGCGTAGTCTGGCCAAGCGGCCGAAGCTGTTGCTGCTGGATGAACCTATGGGCGCGCTGGATAAAAAACTGCGTGACCGCATGCAGCTTGAAGTGACGGATATTCTCGAGCGCGTCGGCGTGACCTGCGTAATGGTCACCCACGATCAGGAAGAAGCGATGACCATGGCGGGGCGCATCGCCATCATGAACCGCGGCAAGTTTGTGCAAATCGGTGAGCCGGAAGAGATCTACGAGCACCCGAACAGCCGCTTCAGCGCCGAATTTATCGGCTCGGTCAACGTCTTTGACTGCGTGCTGCAGGAACGTCATGACGACGCGCTGATCCTGCAAAGCCCCGGCCTGCGTCATGCGCTAAAAGTGGATCCGGATTCGTCGGTGGTGGACGGCGTGCCGATCCAGGTTGCGCTGCGGCCGGAAAAAATCATGCTGTGCGAAGAGGTGCCGCAAGACGGCTGCAACTTTGCGGTGGGGGAAGTGGCGCATATCGCTTACCTCGGCGATCTGTCGATCTACCACGTGAAGCTGCTCAGCGGCCAGGTGCTCAGCGCCCAGTTGCAGAACGGCCACCGTTTCCGCAAAGGGATGCCGACCTGGGGCGATGAAGTGCGCCTGTGTTGGGAAGCCGACAGTTGCGTAGTGTTGACGGTGTAAGTGGCGAAGGTGAGGAGTACTTGTTATGACAATGCTTTCTGAACGCACGCCGCCGGAACCGCCGGCTAACGGCCCCGGCGCGCTCAAAGCGTTTTTCCAGCGCCTGCAAATGACCCACGGCCGCAAACTGGTTATCGCGGTGCCGCTGCTGTGGCTTACGCTGCTGTTTCTGCTGCCGTTTTTGATTGTGTTCAAGATCAGCCTGTCGGAGCTGGCGTTGGCCGTTCCGCCTTACACCGATCTGATGAGCTGGGCGGAAGGCAAGCTGGATATCGCGCTCAACTTTGCCAACTACCTGCAATTGACCGACGATCCGCTGTATCTGGATGCCTATCTGCAATCGTTGCAGGTGGCGGCGGTATCGACGATTTGCTGCCTGATCATCGGTTACCCGTTGGCCTGGGCGGTGGCGCACAGCAAGTCTTCAACCCGCAACATTTTGCTGCTGCTGGTGATCCTGCCGTCGTGGACCTCGTTCCTGATCCGCGTTTACGCCTGGATGGGGATCCTGAAAAACAACGGTATCCTCAACAACTTCCTGCTGTGGTTGGGGGTTATCGATCATCCGTTGGTGATCCTGCATACCAATCTGGCGGTGTATATCGGCGTGGTGTATTCCTACCTGCCGTTTATGGTATTGCCCATTTATACCGCACTGACGCGGCTGGATTACTCGCTGGTCGAGGCTTCGCTGGATCTGGGCGCCAAACCGTTGAAAACCTTCTTCAGCGTGATTGTGCCGTTGACGCGCGGCGGCATTATCGCCGGCTCGATGCTGGTGTTTATCCCGGCGGTGGGCGAGTTTGTGATCCCGGAACTGCTGGGCGGGCCGGACAGCATCATGATCGGCCGCGTGCTGTGGCAAGAGTTCTTCAATAACCGCGACTGGCCGGTGGCCTCGGCGGTTGCCTCCGTCATGCTGCTGCTGTTGATCGTACCGATTCTCTGGTTCCACAAGCACCAGAACAAGGAAATGGGGGGGCAGGGATGAACAACTTGCCGGTAGTGCGTTCACCGTGGCGTATCGCCATTCTGGTGATAGGTTTCACCTTCCTGTATGCGCCGATGTTGATGCTGGTCATTTACTCGTTCAACAGCTCCAAGCTGGTGACGGTATGGGCCGGTTGGTCGACGCGCTGGTATTCAGAGCTGTTCCATGATTCGGCGATGATCAGCGCCGTCGGGCTGAGCCTGACGATAGCGGCCGCTTCGGCGACTGCCGCCGTGGTGCTGGGGGCGATTGCCGCCGTGGTGATGGTGCGTTTCGGCCGTTTCCGCGGGTCAACGGGGTTTGCCTTTATGCTGACAGCGCCGCTGGTCATGCCGGACGTGATCACCGGTCTGTCGCTGCTGCTGCTGTTTGTGGCGATGGGGCACGCGTTTGGCTGGCCGTCGGAGCGCGGGATGTTCACCATCTGGTTGGCGCACGTCACCTTCTGTACCGCCTATGTCTCGGTGGTGATCAGTTCGCGCCTGCGTGAGCTGGACCGCTCGATCGAAGAGGCGGCGATGGATCTGGGTGCGACGCCGCTGAAAGTGTTCTTCGTGATCACGCTGCCGATGATTGCCCCGGCGCTGGTTGCCGGCTGGATGCTGGCCTTCACCCTGTCGTTGGATGATCTGGTGATTGCCAGCTTCGTCGCCGGGCCTGGCGCTACCACCTTGCCGATGCTGGTGTTCTCCAGCGTGCGCATGGGGGTGAATCCGGAAATCAACGCCCTGGCGAGTTTGATTCTGCTGGTGGTGGGGATTATCGGTTTGATTGCCTGGTGGTTTATGGCGCGCTCGGAAAAACAGCGATCGCGCGAATTACAAAAGGCCGCCCGTAGCTGATTCGGTTCAAACCTGCTATTTTTGCAATTATTGGTATTGCAATTGATTACCTGACTTTATATATGCCGTTTGAATATACTCTAAATAATTCGAGTTGCATGAAGGCGGCAAGGCCGTGAGTCTCCAGGAACTTACTCAGGTAAGTTCCTGGAGGCGCGGGTACAGCCAACACACATGCAGCTTGAAGTATGACGAGTATAGGCGGCGTTTGGTGGTATACACGGATATGTCAGAGATGCTGAACAGCAGGCAGGGAATGAGATCGACTTCAGATGCGCCAGTACCGGTGATGGTGGCCGGAACGGCAATGGTGGCCATCAAATGCATCAGCGTGCTGTTGCTGTTGGGGGAGCTGGGTGTCGACGGCGCTCAGGAATTTGTCAGTACCAGCGCTCAGGCCTGGGATTCTACGTTTATTTTTCTGGCCGGCCTGCTATTGCTGTGCCTGCAAATCAGCTGCGGTTTTGCGGTGATGCGCGGTCATAACTGGGGGCGCTGGAGCTACGTGATTTGCCAGTGTCTGGTGGTCGGTTATTTGCTGCTGGCGACCATCGGCAACTTTCTGCCGGAGGTTTTTACCGTTGAAGGGGAAACCAGCAGCCAGATCCTGCATGTCTTGATCCTGCAAAAAATTCCCGACGCGGTTATCCTGGCGTTGCTGTTTGTTCCCGTCACCAGCCGCCGGTATTTCGCCGCGCGTCACTGAGATTTTAACGGCGTAGAGTGATAAACTCTGCGCCCTTAATTATTCATCCCGAACCCACAGGGTCATCTTTATGCATTGCGCTTTGTATACGGCGGGAACCTGCCGTTCCTGTCAGTGGCTGGAAAAACCTTACCTGCAGCAACTGACGGACAAACAGCATCACCTGCAATCGCTGCTGGCCGGGCGCGATGTCGCCCAGTGGCTGGAACCGCTTGCCGGCGAGCAGAGCGCGTTTCGCAATAAAGCCAAAATGGTGGTCAGCGGCAGCGTAGAGCGCCCGCTGCTCGGCATGCTGCATCGCGACGGCACGCCGGTCGATCTGGGGGCTTGCCCGCTGTATCCCGCCAGTTTTGAACCCATGTTCGTGGTGTTGAAACGTTTTATCGCCCGCGCCGGCCTGACGCCGTATAACGTGGCGCGCAAGCGCGGTGAACTGAAGTACCTGTTGTTAACCGAAAGCACCCACAGCGGCGGCGTAATGTTGCGCTTTGTACTGCGTTCGGATAGCAAACTGGCGCAGCTGCGAGCCGCGTTGCCGTGGTTGCAGCAACAGTTACCGCAACTCAGGGTGATTTCCGCCAATATTCAGCCGGTGCATATGGCGATTATGGAAGGGGAGCGCGAGATCCCGCTGACCGAGCAGCAGGCGCTAGAGGAGCAGTTCAATCAGGTGCCGCTGTATATCCGTCCGCAAAGTTTCTTCCAGACCAATCCGCAGGTAGCGGCCAAACTGTACGCTACCGCGCGCGACTGGGTTCGGGCGCTGGGTATCGACAGCATGTGGGATCTGTTCTGCGGCGTGGGTGGGTTTGGCCTGCACTGTGCGCAGCCGGAAACCCGGCTTACCGGCATTGAGATCAGCGCCGAAGCCATTGCTTGCGCACGCCAGTCGGCGGAAACGCTGGGTTTGCAGCACGTCAGTTTCCAGGCGCTGGACTCCACGCGTTTTGCCACCGCTGAAGGCAGCGTGCCGCAGTTGGTGCTGGTCAATCCGCCACGGCGCGGTATCGGCCAGGCGCTGTGCGACTACCTGAACCAGATGGCGCCAGGCTACATTCTGTATTCAAGCTGCAATGCCGAGAGCATGGCGAAAGACATTGAAGGGCTGCCGGATTATCGCATCGAGCGTGTGCAGCTGTTCGATATGTTCCCGCATACCGCCCATTACGAAGTGCTGACGCTGTTGGTGCGAAACTGACTGATATAAGGCCCGGTGAGCGGGCCTTATGATTTGCGAGTCTTACTGCGGGAACCACTTGTCGTTGATGGCCTTGTAAGTCCCGTCGGCTTTGATGGCGTCGAGCGCGGCGTTCAGCTTGGCCAGCAGCGCCTTATTGTCTGGACGCACCGCAATGCCCAAACCTGTGCCGAAGTACTGCGCGTCGGTGACGTGCTCGCCAACCGGCGCCAACTGAGGGTTGTTCTTCAGCCATTCGTTCACCACGGCGGTATCGCCGAACACGCCGTCGATACGGCCATTTTTCAGCTCGAGAATGGCGTTCTGGTAGCTGTCGTAAGAGACGGTGTTAATCTCCGGGTGTTTGTCCTGCATGTATTTCTGGTGAGTGGTGCCGTTCTCCATACCCACCTTCTTGCCTTTCAGATCGGCCAGTGAGCTGAATTTACCTTTCTGGGCGATCACAATCGCCGAGTTGGCGTAATACGGCTGGGTGAAGGCGACCTGCTTGCTGCGTTCCGGCGTGATGTCCATGCCTGAGATCACCGCATCGTATTTTTTGAATTTCAGCGCGGCGATCAGGCTGTCGAACGCCTGGTTGGTGAAGGTGCATTCCGTCTTCATTTGTTTACACAGCGCGTTAGCCAGATCGATATCGAAACCGACGATTTTATTGCTGGCATCCAGTGATTCGAACGGCGGGTAGGTGGCGGAAGCGGCGAAGCGAATGGTGTCGGCAGCGCCGGCGTTGAAGGCGATCCCGGCCAGCACCGTCGCGGTAAGTAATAGTTTTTTCATGCGTAAAGCTCCTGTCTGCAAGTCTGCGTATTTTTATCTCGCCACCGCTTGATTTTACTGACAATAACCCAAAGGTTCTCGCGGTGATCGCTGGCGTTTACCCTGCCATTTAATGAATTGATATGCAATATAAATGATTAAAAATTGCAATGAAAATAAAAAGCCCCGCGCGAAGGCAGGGCTTTTAGACTGACCGGCGAAGCGCTCAGTTACGGCGTTCGAACGCCAGCGCACGCCGCTCGACCAGACGCATCAGCAAGGTCAGCAGGCCGTTGACGCACAGATACACCAGCCCGGCGGCGCCAAACACCATCACGTCGTAGGTGCGGCCATACATCAGTTGGCTGTAGCCCATCACTTCCATCAGGGTGATGGTATAAGCCAGCGAGGTACTTTTGAACACCAGCACCACTTCGTTGGAGTAAGACGACAGTGCGCGCTTGAAAGCGAAAGGCAGCAGAATGCGCAGCGACTGTGAGCGTGACATGCCCAGCGCCTCGCAGGATTGCCATTGACCGGACGGGATCGCCCGCACCGCACCGTAAAACAGCTGGGTGGTGTAGGCGGCGCTGTTCAGCGCCAGCGCGATCATCGCGCACAGCCACGGCTGCGACAGCAGGTTCCATAACCACGGGTACTCACGGATCGCCGGGAACTGGCCGGGGCCATAGTAGATCAGGAATATCTGTACCAACAGCGGGGTGCCGGTGAACAGCGTGATATAGATCTTTACGAGCGGCGTCAGGATCGGCGTTTTTAGCGTCAGGATCACGGTCAGCAGCAGCGACAACACCAGTGCCACAATCAGTGCGGTAATCGTCAGCGTCAGGCTGGTGTGCAACCCTTTGATAATTTCCGGCAAGAACTCAAGCATCAGACTGGCCCCCGCTCAAAACGCGTGGTGCGCAGTTCTATACGTTTGATCACGTACTGGCTGAACAGGGTGACGACCAGATAAATTGCCGCGGCAATCACGTACCAGGTAAAAGGCTCCTGAGTACGGGTGGCGATGCTCTTGGTTTGCAACATCAGATCGTTAACGCTGATCAATGACACCAGCGCAGTATCTTTCAGCAATACCAGCCACTGGTTGCCGAGGCCAGGCAGCGCATGGCGCCACATCTGCGGCATGATCAGGCGAAAGAAAATGGCCGCCGTGCTCATTCCTAGCGCCTGTCCGGATTCCCATTGGCCCTGCGGCACGGCCTTCAATGCCCCGCGCAGCGTCTGCGATGCATAAGCCGAATAGAGCAGGGCGAGCGCGATCACGCCGCACAGGAACGGGCTGACTTCGAAGTTATCGATCGCCAGTTGGATAGGCAGTTGGAACAGGCCGAAATTCAGGGTGAAGCCGTCGGAGAGCATCAACAGCAGCTGCGACGAACCGAAATAGATAAACAGCACCACCAGAATTTCCGGCAGGCCACGCAGCAGCGTCACCCAGGCGGTGCCGAGCCAACTGACGACTTTCCAGCGCGACGATTCCCAGACGGCAAACAGCATCGCCAGGATCAGCCCGAGGATAAGAGCGCAAACGGCAAGGCCGACGGTCATCCCGGCGGCGCTTGCTAGAGGTTGAATTTCATTCATCGGGGTTGATTACTGCTGGAACCATTTTTTGTAGATGGTTTCGTAAGTCCCATCCTGCTTGATCTTGTCCAGAGCCGCATTGAATTTGCCCTGCAACTCGGTATTTTTCTGACGCACGGCAATACCCAGGCCGGTGCCGAAGTAGTCTTTGTCCGTTACTTTGTCGCCTACTACCGCCAGCGCTGCGTTCTGTTTCAGCCATTCGTTGACCACCGCAGTGTCGCCGAATACCGCGTCAACGCGGCCATTTTTCAGATCCAGAATGGCATTCTGATAGCTGTCATAAGGCACGGTGGTGATTTCCGGGTGTTTGTCGGTCAGGTATTTTTGATGGGTGGTGCCATTTTGCACGCCCACTTTTTTGCCTTTCAGCGCCGCAACGTCGGCCACTTTGCCTTTCTGCGCGACAAACAGGGCGGAGTTATCGTAGTACGGCTTGGTGAACAGCACCTGTTTTTCACGCTCAGGCGTGATGTCCATACCGGCCATGACCGCGTCGAAGCGCTTGAACTTCAGGCTCGGGATCAGGCTGTCGAAGGCCTGATTGGTGAAGGTACATTCGGCCTGGATCTCTTTACACAGCGCGTTGGCCAGATCGACGTCAAAGCCCTGGATCTTGTTGCCGGCGTCAATAAATTCAAATGGAGGATATGAGGCTTCGGTAGCGAAACGGATCGTTTCGGCTGCGGAAGCGGAAACGCTGATGCCGGCCAGAACGGCGGCGATTATTAGTTTTTTCATCGCAAACTCCCCAAATTACAGCAAGTAAAATTATTAGTGTGATAAGTAATTGGCAAACTCGGTGGTCTGCGGTTGCGCAAAATGGCTGGCATCGCCCTGTTCCACCACGCGACCGTTTTCCATGTACACCACGCGGCTGGCGGTCTTGCGCGCCACTTCCACTTCGTGGGTCACAATCACCTGGGTGATCCCGGTGCCGGCCAATTCGCGAATGATGCTGACGATCTGGGCGGTAATTTCAGGATCCAGCGCGGCGGTCGGTTCATCGAACAGCAGTACCTGTGGCTCCATCATCAACGCCCGGGCAATCGCCACGCGCTGTTGCTGGCCGCCGGAAAGGTGCAGCGGGAAGCGATCGGCAAAGTCGGTCAGGCGCAAACGCTTCAGCAGCTTGTCCGCGCGCTCCATCGCCTGCGCCTTGGACAGGCACAGCACGCGACATGGCGCCTCGATCAGGTTCTGCACCACGGTGAGGTGTGGCCAGAGGTTGTATTGCTGGAACACCATGCCAACGTTCTGGCGCAGCTCGCGAATGGCTTTTTCGCCCGGAGCCTGTTTGAAATCGAATTGGTTGCCGGCGATCTGCAATTGGCCCGAACGCGGCATTTCCAGCAGGTTCAACACCCGCAGCAATGAGCTTTTCCCGGCGCCGCTTGGACCAAGCAGCACCAAAGTTTCCCCTGCTGGGCAATCCAGCGTGATGTCAAACAGCGCCTGATGTACGCCGTAATAGCAGTTGATACCGTTAAGTTGAATGCTCATGCGCCAGAATTGAATAGATATTGATGCCGCGAATGTTAACTTCCACAGAATACTTATGCAATCTTTGTGCGTTAAAATTTATTACTGCGCGGCAGAATAGTAAAAGAATAGCACAAGATACCGCGACTCAGGTTCGAAGGGGGGATTTGTCGTGCATGCTGTGAGGTATGTAGCGAAATTTCTTAAGTTGAGCAAACGTTGAGCGCAATCAAGGCATTTGGCCACCGGCGCCGAAGAGCGCCGGTGGCGGGGGGGTTACTGGTTTTCCAGCACCTGCCGCAATGTGCCGCTGGCGGCGTGCGGCGGTACGTTCAGGTAGCGGATATCATCCACCACCCAACAGGTGCCTTCACGCACCATCAGCACTTCATCTTGCCAGTTGACTGCGCTGCCGCCGTCTTTTTGGTGGCTCAACTGAACGCGCAGCGGGATATTTTTCGCATCGGCGTTAGGAATGGTAGACGCGCTGGCAACGGAGGCGCTGGTCGCCCCCTGGGCATTGCCGGAGAACAGATCGCCGGTTATCTGATGCTTGCCCGGGTTTTGGTTGGCGGTGACCAGATCCTGGTATAGCACCTTACTCAGGTAAGGTTGCAATTGTGCCAGACGGTTGCTGTCTGGCAGTGAAGCTGCGGGGCCTTGTTGCAGACGCAGATCGTAAAATTTCTGTGCAACCGTATCCGGGCCGCCTTCCACACAACCGCCGGTACGGGTGCCGATATCCTTGAATGCCGGCTCGACGGTGGTACAGGCACTCAATAACAGCGCTAAGGGAAAAACAGCCGCAATCGTTTTTGTTTTCATCTCATTACCTTATGTGAAAGTCTCTACCATGAAGACCATTAGCCTACAGTATAAATGCGATTTCAGGCCTTGCATTCGTACTGCGTGCCATTTCATAACAGAACATAATTCCAAATTGGTGGTCAGATAAATGCGATGAATCAATCAAACAAGGAGTTCTGATGCAGCTTTCAACCACCCCGACCCTGGAAGGGTTTACCATTACCGAATACTGCGGTGTCGTCACCGGCGAGGCGATCCTCGGTGCCAATATTTTTCGTGATTTCTTCGCCGGCGTGCGCGATATCGTCGGCGGCCGCTCCGGCGCCTACGAGAAAGAGCTGCGCAAAGCCCGCTTGATCGCTTTCCAGGAGCTGGAAGAACAGGCGAAAGAGTTGGGTGCCAACGCGGTGGTCGGCATTGATATCGACTACGAAACCGTGGGTAAAGACAGCAGCATGCTGATGGTGACCGTCAGCGGCACCGCGGTGAAAGTAAGCCGCTAACCCCCCATTTTATGAAACGCCCCGGCAACCGTCGGGGCGCAGTCTATTTATCCCGCCTTGTGTTCTTCAGGCTTCAGCAGGCGATGTTCCTGCGGTTTTGCCGCAGGTATCAGATGATGTTCCTGCGGTTTTGCCGCGGGAATGGGGTGTTGCTCCTGCGGTTTTGCTGCGGGTATCAGATGCTGTTCCTGTGGTTTTGCCGCGGGAATGGGGTGTTGCTCCTGCGGTTGATGCTGTGGCATCGGCGTTGGTCGATTCATTACCGGCGGCGCAATAGCGTGATTTACCGGCCTGACCGTCGGTGAAGGCGCGTAGGCCGGATGAGGAGCCGCTGCCAATGGCGCAGGCTGATGCGTTGCCCGGTTATCCGCCTGATGTAACGTTGGGAGGGCCGTGTGCGGATGTTGCGGCATTACCGCAGGGGCAGAATGGTTAAAGTTTGGCGTGCTCATCGGCTGATGGACGACGGTGGGCTGCGTTACCGGGCGGGGGGCCGGAGGCGCCGAATGGGTGAAGGCCGGCATACCTGTCGGCGGATGAGCATTGCCTGCCTGCTGGGGGGCAAAGTGCGGTTTTGCCATGGTGGCAAAATTCGGCGCCGGGTGCCCGGTTGCCGGCGCGGTCGGAGCGAAATGCGGCGCCTGATTCACCCGCGTATTATAGTTATTCAGGGTATTGGTGCGGTTCACATTATTGTACTGATTGATATTGGTGACGCGGTTAATCACAGTGGTGGATCGCGATATATAAGGCGCATTGTTGTAAATCACCGGTTGACGCCGGTCGCCCCAATGCACATCCCAGTTATGCCAGCCATCGTTATGCTGATTGATCAAGGCACCGACCGCGATGCCGACGCCAAAGCTGATAACGCCGGCTGCCAGCATGTCCCCGCTGCTGTAGCGGGAGGCCGGTTGGTCGTGATAGCCGGGGTAAATCGGCACGGCTTCGCCGTAGGCCTCCCAGGGATCGTAACGCGGTACATAAACCACGTCCGGCTGGCTGGGTTCAATCACAATCACCCGATCGGGCTCGGCGATCACGCTTTGCTGATAAGGCTGCTGGAGCGTGCGCGGTGCAATCACCACCCGCTGCTGGGGCGAGTTCTTCAGCGTACCTTTGTTCGCCGCGCGTTGGCGCATCACCTGGATAGCGTTCATGACGTCGGTGGGATCGTTGACGTAAGCGTCGCCCAGAGCGCTGGTCCAGGGGAGGTTTGTTGCCATCTGGTCCAGCACGTCGGGGAATTGCACCAGACTGCGAACGCTGGGATCCCAGGGTTGGGTGTCTGCGGCCGTGGCGAGCGCCGCCGGCGGCAGGTTGCGGTTCTGCGCCAGCCAATTGTCTGCGGCGCTGATTTGATCGGGATAACCCGCTCCGGCCAACACCTGGGCCAGCAGCTTGTCGGGAAACAGGGCTACCGGACTAACCAGCTGATAAAGCTGATCGGCGCTTGGCGGCGTATAGGCCGGTGCAGCGACGGGTTGAGTTACGCCCATTACGGCGGCGACACTTTTCTGATCGCAACCGCTGAGCGGCAGCAGAGCGAGACAGATCAACCCGGTTAAACAGTTCGATTTGCGCATGGTTTATTCGCTTATTTCAGCACAGGTAATATGATGAGGCTAACACCTGTCGGGCGGGCTGCCAGTGCTGAGCAATACTCGCTTGCACATCTGGCGGGTCTGTCATCATTTATTGATTAACTTGCTTATTGGATACAAGTTAATCAACCTGAGTTACAAATTTGGGGATCTGACCCAGAGGGAGGGATACGTGAAAATTTGGCCAGGGATCATTGCCGCCACGCTGCTTGCCGGCTGCCAAACCGCACCGCAGGGCACCACCGTCGATCGCGGCGGTTACCACCTTGAAACCCTGCATCAGGCGCAAGGCGCCGACCAGCGGATCCGTTTTCTGGTGATGCACTACACCGCGGAAGATTTTCACTCTTCGTTAAAAACGCTGACGGATGAGCACGTCAGTGCGCATTACCTGCTGCCGGCGCATCCGCTGCGGGAACAGGGCAAACCGGTTGCTTTTCAACTGGTGCCGGAAGCGTTGCGCGCATGGCACGCCGGGGCCAGCTATTGGCGCGGTCGTACCAGCCTCAATGACACCTCGATAGGCATTGAGATCGTCAATCGCGGGTTCAGCCGCCGCATGCTGTTTACCCATTGGCAGCCGTATCCACCCGAGCAAATCGCGCTGTTGATCCCGCTAAGCCGGGATATCATTCAGCGTTACGGCATTCAGCCGACCGACGTGGTAGGGCACAGCGATATTGCGCCGCAGCGCAAGCAAGACCCCGGCCCGCTCTTTCCCTGGCAGCAACTGGCGGAGGCGGGGATCGGCGCCTGGCCGGACGCGGCCGAGGTGCAAAGGCGATTGGCGGGGCGTGACCGCCATGCGGCGGTGCCGTTGGCGCCACTGCTGGAAAAACTGGCGCGTTACGGTTATGGCGTCGATGCGCAGTGGGATGCGCGGCAGCAGCGAAACCTGTTGGCGGCGTTCCAGATGCACTTCCGGCCCAGCGATTTTCGCGGTGAGCCGGATGCTGAAAGCGAAGCGATTGTCGATGCGTTGCTGCAGAAGTACGGTGCGGCGCGTTGATTACAGGCCGTACAGCTTGCCGTGCTCTTTCAGCCAGCGGGCGGTGCGGGTAATGCCTTCATCCAGCGAAACAATCGGCTGATAATTCAGTTCCTGTTGCGCGCGGGTGGTATCCAGCGTCAGATCAAAATTGAGCTTGGCGACGCCATAATGGGTGAGCACCGGTTCTTTCTCGCTTTTACTGCCGAGCTTCTCCATGCCGCGCGCCATCATATCCAGCATCGGGTAGGGCACCGAGCGGATCCGGCATTTCATGCCCAGCTCGTCGATCAACTGCTGTACCACGCTGCGTAGCGGGCGCGCCTGCTGGTTGGTGATGTTGTAGGCGCGCCCGGACGGCGTATCCTCCTTCTGGGTCGCCAGCCACATGGCGTGTACCGCGTTTTCCAGATAGGTCATATCCACCAGCGCTTCACCGCCGCGCGGCAGCAGCAGGTTGCCATAATGCTTAATCATCTGCAGCAGGCGCGGCAGCATCACTTTGTCGTGAGGGCCAAACAGCCCCTGCGGGCGCAGGATGGTGAAGTGGGTCTGCGGGTTGGACAGCGCCAGTTGCTGGATCACCTGCTCGCCGGCGGCCTTGCTGCGCGCAAACTCGTTGGCATAGCGCGCCGGCCGGAAATCTTCGGTAATGTTGCGATGGTGATGGTAATCGAAGTAAATCGCAGGTGAAGAGATATGGACAAACTGCGAAACGCCATAGGCCGCCGCCCATTCGCCCAGGCGACGGGTGGCGCGCACGTTGGCCAGTTCGAACGCCTCTTCGGTGCCCCAGGGGGAGGTAAAACTGGAGCAGTGCCATAGCACGTCCACCTCGGCCAGCATCGCTTTGGCCTGCGACGAGATCAGGTTGGTGAGATCGGCATGAATGAATTCCGCGCCCATTTTTTCCAGCAAACTGCCCATGGCCTGATTACGGCCGGTGGCGCGTACTTTTATGCCCTGGCGGCGGAGATATTCAACGGCGTTACGGCCTAACCCACTGGTTGCACCGGTGACCAATACCTTCATAACGAACTCTATTCTCACCAAAAATCAGAATGCTGAAGACCGTCAGCGGCACCCCAGCAAATAAGATGCCATTCTTTCGTGATTTCGTGCGCTATGCAATCGGAAAGGGCCTAACCGCAGCAGCAAACTGTGCGGTTGATCGACAAATGAGCATCAGGTTGTGTTGCGGGTTACGGCCGATTGCGTTCGTGCTCTTCGGCCAGCTTCGCAATACGTTGCGCCATGCCGCGAAAAATGAACAGGTGGGCGGGCATCATGGCGAACCAGTACAGCAACCCGCTGAAACCGGCGGGGTGCCACCAGGCGCGCACGTCGAGACTGCGGCGATCGCCGTGATCTTTGACCGTGAAGGTTAAACGGCCCAGGCCGGGCGCTTTCATGCCGAACAAGAGCGCCAATTGGCGCTGTGGTTTGAGGGTGATCACTTTCCAGCCGTCGATCAGATCGCCCACCGCCAGCGTATCGCGCGGCGGGCGGCCATACACCACGCGATTGCCGATCATATCGTCCATGCGGGCGCGGATCTGCCACAGGAGATTGGCATAGAAATACCCCTCTTTGCCGCCCAGTTGCTGCACCATGTGCCACAACGCCTGGCTGGACGCCTGGGTTTCCAGCGTGTAGCCGGCCTGCTTGGGATAGAAACCGTAGCCCGGCCGCCAGCGCGCCCGTGCCTCCGGATCGTAGCCCCAGTCGGCAGAATCGACCACGTCCTTCTCGCGGCGCAGGGTTTCGCGCACCGCTTCATCGAAAGTCTGCAATGTTTGCGGGATCAGCGCCTGCAACGGTTTGCCGTCGGCGGGCAGATCGTGGTTCAGGCCCTGAATCAGCGCGCTGGCGATGGGGGTGGGCACAGAAGTGATCAGGCTGACGAACCACACTGAAATAAAGCGCGTGGGCAGGGGGATCGGGATCAGCCAGCGCTTCTTGCCGCTGATGCGGATGAAGCGCTCAAACATCGTCTGGTAGCTGATGTATTCCGGGCCGGCGACGTCAAAAATGCGGTTTTCTTCCTCCGGGTGCGCCAGCAGATCGGTCAGATACACCAGCAGGTTTTCCAGCGCCACCGGCGAAGATTTAGAGCGCACCCAACGCGGCGGCGTCAACACCGGCAGGTTGTAGACCATATCGCGCATCACTTCGAACGCCGCCGAACCTGGGCCGACGATAATGCCGGCGCGCAATTCGGTGACCGGGATACCGCTTTGGCGCAGGATTTCCCCGGTCAGCTTGCGCGCCGCCAGGTGCGGCGAACTGTCGCCCGCCGGTTGCAATGCACCCAGAAAAATCACCTGTTTGACGGCGGAACTGCGCAGCGCGTCACGCAGGTTTTCCGCGGCCTGGCGTTCCTTTTCAATAAAGTCATCGCCATCGCCCATGCCGTGGATCAGATAATAAACGGCATCTATATCCCACAGCGCGGCGGCCAGGGTTTCCGGACGGTAAACGTCGACATAGCGGCAGTCGACCTGCGGCCAGTTCTGTTCCTGCAGCCATTCCAGGCGGCGTGCGGCGGCGGTAATGGTATGTCCCTGGTCGATCAGGTGAGGGATCAGGTTCTGGCCAATGTAGCCGCTGGCTCCGAGAACCAATACGCGTTGGGGTGTCATCAGCGCTGCCTTATGCAGTGAAAGTCGGTGACAGCATGCCAAACCTGACGTTTAAATGCACTTTTTGTGTGGTTATGAGGGAGTTGCATCTGCCGGGAGGCGGGGTCACACTACGCGCCGTTTGCCTGCGATAAGACGGATGATATGAAACTGAATGCTGTTTGTTATGCCCTATTGGGCCTGGCTTTAATCGCCAGCCTGTTTTTCCTGCATCCGATTGGGGTGTGGTTGTTGGCCAACCTGCTGACGTTGCTGGTGTACGGCGCGGATAAGTTTGCCGCACGCAAGGGCTGGCAACGGGTGCCGGAAAGCACGTTGCTGGTGTTTGGGCTGGTGGGGGGCTGGATCGGCGCGATAGTCGCACAGCAGCTGTTTCGCCATAAAACCCAGAAACAGCCGTTCAAAACCTGGTTTATCCTCAGCGTGGTGGTGAACCTGGTGGCGACGCTGGGGATCTGGTACTGGGTTTACGGCCGCTGGATTATCTGAAGGCGGGGCGCAGTGGCGCCCCGTTCGGGCCGGGATTCAGGCATGTTGCCGGAGGAAATCCCGCCATAAATCGACGACGTGCTGCAGATCCTGACGGCTGACGTCGAGATGGGTCAGAATGCGCGTCAGCGGCCCGCTGCTGATCAGCACGCCACGCTCTCGCATCCACGGCCCCAGCTTTGCCGCCAGTTCCGGCGATTGGCGCAGGTACAGTACGTTGGTCTGCGCGCCCGGTTCGGCAACCTCCACGCCTATCCCCTGCAATTGCTGCTCCAGCCATTTGGCGTTGTCGTGGTCGTCGCGCAGCCGTTCGACGTTATGCTCCAGCGCATACAAACCTGCCGCCGCCAGAATACCGACCTGGCGCAGGCCGCCGCCGGTCATTTTGCGCCAGCGCACGGCGCGCTGAATAAAGGTTTCACTGCCGCACAGCAGCGAACCTACCGGTGCCCCCAGCCCTTTCGACAGACAGATGGTGAAGGTGTCGCAGTACTGCACAATCTCTTTCAGCGGCAGGTTTAGCGCGACGGCGGCATTGAAGATGCGCGCGCCGTCGATGTGCAGCGCCAACTGATGCTCGCGGGTGAACCGCCAGGCCTGCTGCAGGTACTCCTGCGGCAGCACGCGGCCGCTGATGGTGTTTTCCAGGCTCAGCAGGCGGGTTCTGGCGAAGTGAATGTCATCGGGTTTGATTGCCGCAGCTACCTTGTCCAGCGGCAGGGTGCCGTCCGGGTTTGCCTCAATCGGCTGCGGCTGGATACTGCCGAGCACCGCTGCGCCGCCGGCCTCGTATTTATAGTTATGCGCCTGCTGGCCGACAATATATTCGTCGCCGCGCTGACAGTGGCTCAACAGCGCCACCAGGTTGGCCTGGGTGCCGCTCGGCAGAAACAGCGCCGCTTCCTTGCCGGATAGACGAACCGCTTCCGCCTCCAGCGCCTTTACCGTGGGATCATCGCCATAGACGTCATCGCCCACTTCGGCCTGCGCCATGGCTTGGCGCATGGCGGTGCAAGGGCGGGTCACGGTGTCACTGCGTAAATCGATAAGCATAGTTAACCTTGGAGATGGCTGATGGGAAAGGGAATATGACCTTCATCATAGCGGGATTCTTTTATGACAAAAGAGAAAAATACCGGGAACAGCACTCGCCGAACCCGGGAGGTGTTATTTAACGCAACCAGTTGGTTTTCGCCAGTTCGACCACTTCGTCGCCACGGCCGTTGATAATGGCGCGCAACATATACAGGCTGAAGCCTTTGGCCTGTTCGAATTTGATCTGCGGCGGCATTGCCAGTTCCTGTTTGGCGGTCACCACGTCCAGCAGCGCCGGGCCGGGGTGCGCCAGCATCTCTTGCAGCGCAGCGTCCAGATCCGAAGCCTTCTCGACGCGAATGCCCTTGATGCCGGCGGCGTTGGCCATCGCCGCAAAATCCGGGTTGTGCAGATCGGTGCCGTCGGTCAGGTAGCCGCCGGCCTTCATTTCCATGGCCACAAAACCCAGCACGCTGTTGTTGAAGATCACGATCTTGACCGGCAATTTCAACTGAATCAGCGACAGGAAATCCCCCATCAGCATGGTAAAACCGCCGTCGCCGCACAGGGCGATCACCTGCTTGCCCGGCTCGGTGGCCTGTGCGCCGATGGCCTGCGGCATGGCGTTGGCCATCGAGCCGTGGTTGAACGAACCCAGCAAGCGGCGTTTGCCGTTCATTTTCAGGTAGCGGGCAGCCCATACCGTCGGTGTGCCGACGTCGCAGGTGAAAATGGCGTCGTCGTTGGCGTATTGGCCGATCTGCTGCGCCAGATACTGCGGGTGGATCGGTTGATCGTCATTGGCGGTCGCCAATCCATCGAGATCCTTGCGTGCAGTGCGGTAGTGCTCCAGCGCCTTGTCAAGAAACGCGCGGTCGCTCTTCGGCTTCAACTGCGGCAGCAGGGCGGTGAGGGTGGTGTGGATATCGCCCACCAGCGCCATATTGACCGGGCAGTGCGCACCGATGCTGCCGGGGTCGATGTCGATCTGAATGATGTTGGCGTTGGTCGGGTAGAACGCGCGGTAGGGGAACTGGGTGCCGAGCAGTAGCAGGGTATCGGCGTTCATCATCGCGTGGTAGCCGGACGAAAAGCCGATCAACCCGGTCATGCCGACGCTGTACGGGTTGTCCCATTCGATATGCTCTTTGCCGCGTAGCGCATGCACCACCGGCGCTTGCAGCAGCTCGGCCAGCCTGACGACTTCGTCATGCGAGCCGGCGCAGCCGCTGCCGCACATCAGCGTGATGTTCTTCGCCTGATTCAGTATGGCCGCCAGCTTGTTCAGTTCGCTCGTCGGCGGCTGAACCAGCGGCAGCGCCGGGGTATGCCATACCATGCTGGCGTCTTCCGGCGCCATGCGCAGCGCCACGTCGCCCGGCAGCACGATCACCGACACGCCGCGATTGAGGATCGCTTTGCGCATGGCGATTTCCAGCACCCGCGGCAGCTGTTCCGGATTAGAGACCAGTTCACAGTAGTGGCTGCATTCACGGAACAGTTCTTGCGGGTGGGTTTCCTGGAAATAACCGCTGCCGATTTCGCTGGAGGGAATATGCGCGGCAATCGCCAATACCGGCACGTGGTTGCGGTGGCAGTCGAACAGGCCGTTGATCAGATGCAGATTGCCCGGGCCGCAGGAGCCGGCGCAAACCGCCAACTGGCCGGTAAGCTGGGCTTCTGCGCCGGCGGCGAACGCGGCCACCTCTTCGTGGCGTGTGCCCAGCCATTCGATGGTGCCCATGCGGTGCAGGCTGTCGCTAAGGCCGTTGAGCGAATCGCCGGTGACGCCCCAAATGCGTTTCACGCCGGCCTGCTCAAGCGTTTTGGCGACCAGTGTGGCTACGGTTTGCTTCATAATTCCCCCAAGCGTTGTAAAAAGGCCCCCGCATCTTTCAAGCCACAGCGTTGTGGGCTGCGACTGGAAATTCAGTGGGTATGAATCGTTAAGTCTTTTTCAGATGGACGTAATAAAACGCACGGAACCGGGAAAGTGTAGAAGGGGACTTCAAACCTCGCTTGCCGATAAATGCCCCATCGGCGAGATGGGGCTATGGCCGTCAGGCGAGGGTGACGTCGCCCTGCAATTGGCAACTGCACGCCAGTACATACCCTTGGGCGATCTCGGCCGGGGTGAGCGTCATGCTGCTGGTGGTGGTGTAGTCACCGTCGAGGATGCGGGTTTTGCACGAGCCGCAGACCCCGGCGCGGCAGGCGGCGTTAACCGGCAGCGCGTGGGCCTCCATCGCCGCCAGCAGCGTGCTGCCGACCGGCACGCGGAACTCGCGCAGCGGCCGGGCGACGCGCAGCCTTAGCCCTTCGCTTTGCCCGGAGTCCGTTTCCGCCGGCGTATGGAATTGTTCTTTGTGGAAGCGGGTTGCCGGTACGCCAAGCTGGCGGCAAAGCTGCTCAGCCTGCGCCATATAAGGCGCTGGGCCACAGGTCATCACCGTACGTTTGGCAATATCCGGAATGGCCTGGCGCAAGATTTCTAACGTTATCCGCCCGCTGAGGTAACCCGGTTGCGCATTCTGTTCGGCCATCAGCGTCAGCCGCAGTTGCGGATGCGCAGCGCACAACTCGCGCCATTGTTCGGCAAAAATCGTATCGGCGGGGGTGCGTACGTTAAAGATCACGGCAATATCGCAGGCCGGACGCTTGACTACCAGCCAGCGGCACATTGAGATAATCGGCGTAACGCCGCAGCCGGCCGCCAGCATCAGGTATCGATCGGCCGGGTGGCGTTCGCAACTGAATTCTCCCTGCGCATCGGACAACCACAGGGTGTTGCCGGGTTTGACCTCCTGCGTCAGCCAGCGCGAACCCGCGCCGTCCGGCAGGCAGCGTACGCTGATGCTGAGAAAGCGGCTTTGGCCGGGCGAGGACGAGAGCGTATAGGCGCGCAGCGTTTCTTCCGTATTGCGGATGCTGACCAGCGCAAACTGGCCGGCCTGATAAGGGTAAAAAACGTCGCAGATCAGGTTCAACGTCCAGACATCGGCAGTTTCCTGCCGGACCGAGTGTACCTGCATGCGATTGGGGCACAGGGGGCTGGGTTGGGTCATAGAGCACCTCAAAGGCAAAGGGGCCGGCATAGGCGCGGCCCCGAAAAGCAGCGGCATTAGCCGAGCAGGGCTTGCAGATCCTGCTCAACGGTGGTGATCGGGCGCATGCCGAACTTGTCGTAGAGGATCGCCATCAGGTTGTCGGTCAGGAAGCCCGGAGCGGTCGGGCCGGTGACGATGTTTTTTACCCCCAGCGACAACAGCGTCAGCAGGATGACGATCGCCTTTTGCTCAAACCACGACAGCACCAGGCTGAGAGGCAGTTCGTTGACCGTGCAGCCAAGCGTCTCGGAAAGTTTGACCGCCAGCATGATGGCTGAATAGGCGTCGTTGCACTGGCCGACGTCCAGCAGGCGTGGCAGGCCTTCCAGCGTGCCGAAGTCCAGCTTGTTGAAGCGGTATTTGCCGCAGGCCAGCGTCATGATCAGGCAATCTTGCGGCACGCTGCGGGCGAAGTCGGTGAAATAGCTGCGCTCATCGCGGCTGCCGTCACAACCGCCGACCAGGAACACGTGGCGCAGTTTCTTCTGCGCCACCAGATCGATCACCGTATCGGCGGCGTTGAGCAGCGTCTGGCGGCCAAAGCCGACGGTGATCATGTGTTCGATCTCGGTATAAGGGAAACCGCTCATGCCCTGCGCCTGGGCGATCACGCGAGCGAAGTCATCTCCTTCCAGATGGTTAACGCCTGGCCAGCCGACGATGCTGCGCGTCCAGATGCGATCGCCGTAGTTGCCGACGTTAGGATCGATAATGCAGTTGGAGGTCATCAGGATGGGGCCGGGGAATTTGGCGAACTCGATTTGCTGGTTCTGCCAGCCGCTGCCGTAATTGCCGACCAGATGTTTGAATTTTTTCAGCTCCGGGTAGCCGTGCGCCGGCAGCATTTCACCGTGGGTATAGACGTTAACGCCCTGGCCCTCGGTTTGTTCCAGCAGCATGCGCAGATCTTTCAGATCGTGACCGGAGATCAGAATCGCTTTGCCCGCTACCGGGCGCACATTCACGCCGCTGGGGATCGGATCGCCATAGGCCTGAGTTTCACCGCGATCGAGGATCGCCATCACGTTGAAGTTCATTTTGCCGATGCCCATGGCGTTGTTCAGCAGGGTGTCCACGTCGCGCGGCTGGGTGCCGAGCCAGGCCATAAAGGCGTGGTAATCGGCATAGATTTGCTCGTCGAACTGGCCCAGCACGTGGGCGTGTTCCATATAGGCCGCCGCGCCTTTCAGGCCGTACAGGCACAACATGCGCAGGCCGTGAACGTCATCGCCCACCTCGGTTTTGTCGGTGTCGAGGGCGAACTGTGCCGCTTGCTGCAACAGCGCCGGCATGTCGTCGCCGTCGAGTTGCAAACCGGCCAGAGGATGATCGACGCGCGCGCCGGCATCCAGCAGCCGGCAGCGCGTGGCCAGCGAGTCGCGCAGCAGGAGGGTTTCCCGCGCGTAACCGATGATGCGTTCAGAGTCGAAGTTGACGTTGGTCAGAGTAGAGAAGAAGGCGCGTGGGGCAAAGCTGTCGATATGCTGATCGATAATCCCGAGCGAGCGAGCCTGCAACGCCCAGGCGGACAACCCCTGCAACGCCGCTACCAGCAGATCTTGCAGATCGGAGGTTTCCGCCGTTTTGCCGCACATACCCTGAGCATACGAGCAGCCGTTGCCTGCCGGGGTTCGGATGGTTTGTTCACATTGCACACAGAACATAATCGCTTCCTTTTTAAAGTTGCATTTTTAATGCTTGTTTATGAGCATAGATCGGCAACCGGGGCTTAAAAAGGCTTTTGTGAGGTTACTGCGGGTAAGTTTGATTTAACGCAATTTTACTCTGCGGATGGGAATTATTACGTTTTACGGGGGCATAGCCCCCGAAAGAGATCAGGAGAACAGGGCGATCAGCACCGGCGCCAACAGGCTCAGCAGGAAACCGTGCACAATCGCCGGCGGCACCATCTCCAGCCCGCCGCTGCGTTGCAACACCGGCAGGGTGAAGTCCATCGAGGTGGCTCCGCACAGGCCCAGCGCCGTGGAACGGCTGCGGCGCACCAGGGTAGGGATCAGCATAATCGCCACCAACTCGCGCGCCAGGTCGTTAAAGAAGGCCGCGCTGCCCAGGACCGGGCCATAGGCGTCGGTGATCAGAATACCGGAAAGCGAGTACCAGCCGAAACCGGAGGCCATCGCCAGCCCGGCCTTGATCGGCAGCCCCAGCAGCTGTGCCGCCAGCGCGCCGCCGGCCAGTGCGCTGACCGTCACCACCGCCGCCACTATCATGCCGCGTCGGTTAATCACGATTTGGCGCAGCGTCATGCCGCTGTTGCGCAGTTGGATGCCTACCAGCAGCAGCAGGAAAATCAACGCGTATTCACTGCCCTTTCCGGCAAACTGCAGCCACTGCCATTGCGTCAGGCCAAGCAGGAAGCCGCCGAGCACCACGCCACACAGCTTGAGCGATTCCAGCGCCATATGCAGGCGTGAAGGCAGTCGTTCCTGTTTATGGCTGTTGCGCCACGGCATTTTGCGTTCCAGCAGCGTCAGCGTCAGCAAGCTGGCGGCCAAGATGCACAGGAAAAACACCGAGGCATACTGGAATATCAGCAACAGGTTGCTGCTCAGATCCTCCAGAAACGCCAGGCTGATGCCCATAAAAAAAAGGATCACGTAAACCATCCAGCTCAACAGGCGATTGATGGCCTGGAGTAAGGTGCGGCTGCGTAAGGGGATGAGGTAACCGGCAATCAGCGGTAACAGAATAATCAACAGTCCTGAATACATGGAGAAGCTTACGTCCTTTGTTTGTTCGGGTGCCGTGCGCGGATGACCGGCAAGGCCCACACGCTAACCAAAACCATGGCCGGAGTAAAGCGGCAGATTTGATGCAGCCCGCTTGACCTGCAAGGGGTTTTTTGACCATGCTCTGGGAAGGTCACCTTCATTGAAGACGGTGACGGCACGCACGGGAGGCGGCAGATGTTCTTAGAGCGTATCGAGATTGTAGGTTTCCGCGGCATTAATCGGTTGTCCCTGATGCTGGATGACAACACGCTGCTGCTCGGTGAAAACGCCTGGGGTAAATCCAGCCTGCTCGACGCGCTGACCCTGCTGCTGGCGCCGGAGCAACAGTTATACCGTTTTGAAGTGCATGACTTCCATTTCCCTCCTGGCGAAGAGGCAGCCAAAGAGCGACATTTGCAGGTGGTGTTTACCTTTTGTGAGAAAGATCTCGGCCATGCCCATCTGCCCCGTTACCGTCATTTGTCGCCGCTATGGGTCAAGGGTGATGATAACCTGAACCGTATTTATTATCGTTGCGAAGGCGAACTGGCCGATGACGATACGGTGTGCACCTGGCGCAGTTTTTTGGACGCCGAGGGCAATGCGATGCAACTGCACCACATTGAACAGCTGGCGCACGCCATTATCCGTATTCACCCGGTATTGCGTTTGCGCGATGCGCGTTTTATTCGTCGCCTGCGGCCCAGCACGCTCAATGACGAGCACCCTGCCGATAATCAGGCGCTGGCCCAGCAGTTGGATCAACTGACGCGTGAACTGGTGCGCAATCCGCAAAAGCTGACCAATGGCGAATTGCGGCAGGGGCTGGCGGCGATGCAGCAATTGCTGGAACACTACTTCGCTGAGCAGGGATCGCAGGTGGCGCGCCCGCGCAGCCACCGTCTGGATCAAGATCAGGATCAGCAGGCGTGGCGCTCGCTGGACAGCATCAACCGGATGGTCGCTGAACCGAACAGCCGCAGCATGCGGCTGATTTTACTGGGCATGTTTTCTACGCTGCTACAGGCCAAGGGCAACGTCAAGCTGGACCCGCACGCCCGGCCGTTGCTGCTGGTGGAGGACCCGGAGACCCGGCTGCACCCGATCATGCTGTCGGTGGCCTGGGGATTACTCAACCAACTGCCGTTGCAACGCATCACCACCACCAATTCCAGCGAACTGGTGTCGCTGGTACCGGTCGAGCACGTTTGCCGGTTGGTGCGCGAGTCGGGGCGGGTTGCCACCTATCGTATCGGCCCGCGTGGGTTGGGGCAGGAGGACGGGAGGCGCATTGCTTTTCATATTCGCTTTAACCGGCCATCATCGTTGTTTGCCCGCTGTTGGCTGCTGGTGGAAGGCGAGACCGAGGTTTGGTTGTTGAGTGAGCTGGCGCGCCAGTGCGGTTATCACTTTGAGGCGGAAGGGGTGCGGGTGATTGAATTTGCCCAGTGCGGCCTGAAGCCGCTGTTGAGGTTTGCCCGGCGCATGGGCATTGAATGGCATGCGTTGGTTGACGGCGACGAGGCCGGAAAGAAATACGCCAACACCGTGCGCAGTTTGCTGGATAACCACGGCGACAGCGAGCGTGATCGCCTGACCGCGCTGCCGGCGCCGGATATGGAGCACTTTATGTTCCGCGAAGGGTTCAGCCCGGTCTATCACCGCGTCGCCTCTGTGCCGATCAATGCTCAGATGCCGATACGCAAGGTGATCCTGAAGGCGGTGCATCACTCTTCGAAACCCGATCTGGCCATCGAAGTAGCGATGCAGGCCGGCGAGTGGGGCACCGATTCTGTACCGCCGCTGCTGAAGAAAATGTTCTCGCGCGTGATCTGGCTGGCGCGTGGCCGGGCGGATTAGGCTCCCGGCAATCTTGTCGGGGGGCTGAAATGTTCAGCCATTCCCTGTTCCAGTTCATCCAGAAATTGATAACGGCGGCGGTATTCTGCCCGTTTCTTGCTGACCACCTCATCGATAGGTTTGCGCGTGATGCGTTCCGGCAGCAGGAAGTAACCGCTGTCGAGCATCTTGCCGCCCATTGAACTCCAGAACTGATCGTAATCGGCGTGCAGCTGATCTTTCTTTTTACTGTGATAACGCCAGTTTTGATAGATATGGGTGGCATTGCCCACCGCCACTATTTGACGAATGCCCAGATGATGCGCCAGCGCGCAAATGCCTTCCAGCACCAGCCGTTTCGGAAACAGCCCGTGACATTCTTTGGTGGCGAGCTGGATTTCCGCGTGCGGCACCTGGTGGTTGGCTCCCTGCAAACCGCCGATGAACAGCGTCGGCTGTTGCTGATAGTGCAGCAGCGCAAAGGTGATTTCCGCCAGCATAATGCCGGCGGCATTGCGCAGCAGCAGGGTGGTTTCCCCTTCTTTGTTCAGATGGTCGATGGCTGACAGTTCCAGCGAAACCGGTTCGCCGCTTTTGCCGGTGATGCTGGCCAGCACCAAGGGTTTGTTCAGGTGACCGATCTGCATTTTCAGCGGCATGCGCTGCGCGATGAGATCATAGTGATCGCGCAGGGCGAACAGGCACTCGATCTTGCTCATGTTTGCCGCCAGATAGGGGCGATGCAGCTTGCAGGGCAGATTGGGCTGAGCGCTCAGAATCTCATCCAGCAGGGGATTGGACGCCAGCGTATTCAGCAGGGCACCGGTAGTGCGCCAGTTAAACAGCGAGCGGCCGATAAACTTCAGGCGGAATGAGGTTTTCTTCCAGGCTTTACTTGGCGCCATATCGCCATTGATCAGTGCCGTCATCAGTTGCCAACCGTTGAGCTGGCGTGCAGATACGAGTGGATAGCTGAGCTGAGACATGATGAAATCCTTGGCAGTGTTGAATGGGGCTATTTCAGCAAGCCTTCGCTAAACGGGAGTTCAATGCTCAACTGTAACCAGAGGTGTCTCCACATTGTGTTGAGCTAAGGTTTAGTTACTCCGCACTGTGTACGGCAATGTAACCCTCTTCTCCGCCCAAAATGACCTTCTTGCGCAACGCGGTACCCGCTAAACGGCAGGATATTCCGAAGACAACCTCATCTGTTCCTGTAAGTTATCCTTCGGGGGTGGCTCTTAATCCTGCCTTAATACGGATATAAATAGCGCAGGTTATAATCCTGTTCTACTTGCCATGGGTATGATGACTGGCGGATGCAAACCGGACAGGATGTCGGAAAAGCTTTCTGGGATATTTGAAGTAAGTGATATAAAACAAAAGGATGATGATATTAATGATGTTCAAAGGGCGTAAGCGACGCTGGGGCATGGCACTGATTGTCGTGGTGGCTATCGCCGCGCTGGCGATCTGGCATTTCAGCCACCCGGCGCCAACCCAGTTTAAAACGGTGAAGGTAGCCAAGCGCGATCTGCAGCAAAACGTTCTGGCGACCGGACAGCTTGACGCGGTGCGCAAGGTTGACGTTGGCGCACAGGTCAGCGGGCAGCTGGAAAGCCTGGGTGTTGAGATCGGCGATAAGGTGAAAAAAGGCCAGTTACTTGGCGTGATCGATCCGCAGCAGGCGCAGAACAGTATCCGCGAGGGCGAGGCGACGCTGCGCGAATTGCACGCTCAGTTGCAACAGGCCCAGGCTGAACAGCGGTTGGCGGCGGTGACGCTGCAGCGCAATCAGGCGCTGGCGAAGCTGCAAGCGGTATCGCGCCAGGATCTGGATCAGGCGGCGACGCAACTGGCGGTAAAGAAGGCGCAGGTCGGCACCATTAATGCGCAGATTGCCCGCAACCAGGCCAGCCTGGATACCGCTAAAATCAATCTGGCGTTTACCCGCATTGAAGCGCCGATGGACGGAGACGTGGTGCAGATCACCACGCTGCAAGGCCAGACGGTGATCGCGGCGCAACAGGCACCGAACATTCTGACGCTGGCGGATCTCAGCACCATGCTGGTGAAGGCGCAGGTGTCGGAAGCGGACGTTATCAACCTCAAGCCGGGCCAGAAAGCCTGGTTTACCGTGCTGGGCGATCCCAACCGGCGTTTTGACGGCGTGCTGAAAGACATTCAGCCGACGCCGGAAAAGGTTAACAACGCCATCTTTTACTATGCGCGTTTCGAAGTGCCGAACCCCGAAGGGTTGCTGCGGCTGCAGATGACGGCGCAGGTGCATATTCAACTGGCGGGCGTCAGCCAGGCGCAGGTCATTCCTCTGGCAGCGCTGGGCGATCAAATCGCCGATAACCGCTACCACGTTGCGGTATTGAAACAGGGCAAGGAAGAGAAACGCGAGGTGAGCATCGGCCTGCGTAATAACATTGACGTACAAATTCTGAGCGGCTTGAGCATCGGGGATGACGTGATTGTCAGCCGTGGCGGCGCGGAGGCCAACTGATGGCGGCGCTGTTGCAACTGAGTGGCATCCGCCGCAGCTATCAGTCGGGCGATCAGACGGTGGACGTGTTGAAAGACGTGAGCCTGAGCATCGACGCCGGTGAAATGGTCGCCATTATGGGGGCCTCCGGCTCTGGCAAGTCTACGTTGATGAATATTCTCGGCTGTCTGGACAAGCCCAGCGCCGGCGTGTACCGGGTGGCCGGCCAGGATGTGGCGACGCTGGATGGCGATGCGTTGGCCCGGCTGCGGCGTGAGCATTTTGGCTTTATCTTCCAGAGATACCATCTGCTGCCTCATCTGAGCGCGGCGCACAACGTTGAGGTGCCGGCGGTCTACGCCGGGCTGGGCAAGGCGGCACGGCGTGAACGGGCGGTCGCCCTGTTACAGCGCCTTGGGTTGAGTGAACGCGTCGGCTACCGGCCGAGCCAGCTTTCCGGCGGCCAGCAGCAGCGCGTCAGTATCGCGCGCGCGTTGATGAACGGCGGCCAGGTGATCCTGGCGGATGAACCGACCGGCGCCCTCGACAGCCATTCTGGCGAAGAGGTAATGACTATCCTCAAGCAACTGCGAGCGCAGGGGCATACGGTGATTATCGTTACTCACGATCCGGCTGTCGCTCAGCAGGCCGAGCGGATCATTGAAATCCGCGACGGCGAGATCATTGCCGACTCACGCCCGGCGCAGCAGGGCAATCCGAATGCCAAATCGTTGGAACTGGTTGCACCCGCGCCATCCTGGCAGCAGACGACCGGCCGTTTTCGCGAGGCGCTGGTGATGGCCTGGCGGGCGATGGCGGCGAATAAAATGCGCACCGCGCTGACCATGTTGGGCATTATCATCGGCATCGCTTCGGTGGTTTCGATCCTGGTGATCGGCGACGCCGCCAAGCAGATGGTGTTGGCGGATATCAAATCCATCGGCACCAATACAGTGGACATTTATCCCGGCAAGGACTTCGGCGACGACGATCCGACCTTACGCCAGTCATTGAAGTATGATGATCTCGACGCGTTGCGCGAGCAGCCCTATGTCAGCGCACTGTCGCCTAATATCGCCAGCAGCATGCGATTGCGGCTGGGCAACGTCGATGTGGCGGCCAATGTGACCGGGGTCAGCGAGCAGTTTTTCCGCGTCTACGGCATGACCTTCACCCAGGGCGGCGGCATTGACCCGTTCCAGGTGCAGTCGCAGTCGCAAACGGTGGTGATCGACGCCAACACCCAGCGCCGGCTGTTCCCGCATCAGAAGAATGTGGTGGGTGAGGTGATTCTGGTGGGCAACATGCCGGCGACGGTGGTTGGGGTGGCGAAGGAGAAGCAGTCGATGTTCGGCAGCAGCAAGACGCTGAACGTTTGGGTTCCTTACAGCACCATGGCCAACCGGCTGATGGGCAACGCCTATTTTGATTCGATCACCGTGCGTATCCGCGACAATTACAATAGCCAGGAAGCGGAGCAGCAGCTGACGCGTTTGCTGACTTTGCGCCATGGCAAGAAAGACTTCTTCACCTATAACATGGACAGTTTGGTGCAGACGGCGGAGAAAACCACGCGCACGCTACAGCTGTTCCTGACGCTGGTGGCGGTGATTTCGCTGGTGGTCGGCGGGATTGGCGTGATGAATATCATGCTGGTGTCGGTGACGGAGCGTACGCGTGAGATTGGTATCCGTATGGCGGTGGGCGCTCGCTCCGGCGACGTATTGCAGCAGTTCCTGATTGAAGCGGTGCTGGTGTGCCTGGTTGGCGGCGCTTTGGGAATTATGCTGTCCTTTGCCATCGGGTTGCTGGTGCAACTGGTGCTGCCGGGTTGGCAGATAAGCTTCCCGCCGGCGGCGTTGCTGAGCGCGTTTTTGTGTTCCACCGGTATCGGCGTGGCGTTCGGCTATCTGCCCGCGCGCAATGCCGCCCGGCTTAACCCGATTGACGCGCTGGCGCGCGAGTAATAATCTAACTCCGTCGTATTCAAGCCGCAGGGTATTGGCGGCAACTCGACATTCATGGGATAGAATAAAAAATGCCAGTCGTACGGCGGCTGGCATTTTTAGCGGACTGCGTTAGGCAGGCTCTGCACCCGTTAGGCCAGTGCCTCACTTTCCAGTGGCACAATAAGACTCGCATGGTTCCCTTTTGGCCCTTGGTGCACGTCAAAACTGACCTGTTGGCCGGCTTTCAGTGTCCTGTACCCATCCATCTTAATCGTTGAATAATGGGCGAATATGTCTTCGCCGCCGCCTTCAGGACAGATAAAACCAAACCCTTTGGCGTTGTTGAACCATTTAACAGTACCCGTCTCCATGCTTTTACATCCCTCGCAACGCTATTTTAGGTGAGATGAATAACTGAATTCGCACCCGCCAAAGGCAGGTAGCAGATGAGCTCAGGGTGGTTAAAAGACCGCCAGCTCACGAATTTACACTCTAGAGCAAATGATTATCACGTCAAGGGATCGGCTTTTGTCGGCAGGAGGCAGTTCATCAAAGTTTGAAGCAGTTAACGCTATTGACATTGTTTGGTAACAATTTGCCAGAGATTTTTGCGCACGTTCCAGTACGGCGGGATGATGGCGCAGATGATAAAATAGTAATGATCCCCACTTTGAATAACCGGAACCTGTCCCCATATCAGAGGACAGAGCAGAGAAGATGAGCGGCAATGGGCAATAACAACGACTGGCTGAATTTTGAACACTTGGCCGAAGAAAAACAAATCGATGCGGTAAAACCGCCGTCTATGTATAAAGTTATACTTAACAACGACGATTACACACCGATGGAATTTGTGATTGACGTTCTGCAAAAGTTCTTTTCTTATGATATTGAACGTGCAACGCAACTGATGCTCACGGTCCA
The DNA here is from genome assembly GCF_018336935.1 of Serratia plymuthica. Taxonomy (NCBI): domain Bacteria; kingdom Pseudomonadati; phylum Pseudomonadota; class Gammaproteobacteria; order Enterobacterales; family Yersiniaceae; genus Serratia; species Serratia plymuthica. Next base: position 1,490,502 of record NZ_CP068771.1, read on the forward strand.
CTATCAAGGCAAGGCGATCTGCGGTGTTTTTACCGCCGAGGTGGCGGAAACCAAGGTCGTACATGTGAACCGTTATGCAAGGGAGAACGAGCATCCGTTGCTCTGTACGCTGGAAAAAGCCTAGATTTTGGCAACTATTGGGGAGGTGCTTATGCTCAATCAAGAACTGGAACTCAGTCTCAACATGGCTTTCGCCAGAGCGCGTGAGCACAGACACGAGTTTATGACCGTGGAGCACCTGTTGCTGGCATTACTCAGCAACCCTGCCGCGCGAGAGGCGCTTGAGGCATGTACGGTAGACCTGGCCGCATTGCGCCAGGAGCTGGAAGCCTTTATCGAACAAACCACGCCGACGCTGCCTGCCAGCGAAGAAGAGCGCGACACTCAGCCGACGCTAAGCTTCCAGCGTGTGCTGCAGCGTGCCGTATTCCATGTTCAATCTTCCGGCCGCAGCGAAGTCAGCGGTGCCAACGTGTTGGTGGCGATTTTCAGCGAGCAGGAGTCGCAGGCGGCCTATCTGCTGCGCAAACACGACGTCAGCCGTCTTGACGTAGTGAATTTCATTTCACATGGCACGCGTAAAGACGAGCCGGGCCAAGCGCCAAATGCGGAAAACCCGGTGAACGAAGAGCAGTCCGGAGGGGAAGACCGTATGGAAAACTTCACCACCAACCTCAACCAGTTGGCCCGTGTGGGCGGTATCGATCCCCTGATTGGCCGCGATCCTGAGCTGGAGCGCGCTATTCAGGTGTTGTGCCGCCGCCGTAAAAACAACCCGCTGCTGGTCGGCGAGTCCGGCGTGGGGAAAACCGCCATTGCCGAAGGGCTGGCCTGGCGCATCGTGCAGGGCGACGTCCCAGAAGTGATGGCGGACTGCACGCTGTATTCTCTGGACATAGGTTCGCTGCTGGCAGGTACCAAATACCGCGGCGACTTCGAGAAACGCTTCAAGGCGTTGCTGAAACAGCTGGAGCAGGACAAGAACAGCATCCTGTTTATCGATGAAATCCACACCATCATCGGTGCCGGTGCGGCTTCCGGCGGGCAGGTGGATGCGGCTAACCTGATCAAACCGCTGCTCTCCAGCGGCAAGATCCGGGTGATTGGGTCCACCACCTATCAGGAATTCAGCAACATTTTCGAAAAGGACCGCGCGCTGGCCCGTCGCTTCCAGAAAATCGACATTACCGAGCCGACGCCGGAAGAGACCATTCAGATCATCAACGGTCTGAAAACCAAGTACGAAGCGCACCATGACGTGCGTTATACCGCCAAGGCGGTGCGTGCGGCGGTTGAGCTGTCGGTGAAGTACATCAACGACCGTCACCTGCCGGACAAGGCTATCGACGTGATCGACGAGGCGGGCGCCCGCAGCCGGCTGATGCCGATCAGCAAGCGCAAGAAAACCGTCAACGTTGCGGACATTGAATCCGTGGTTGCGCGTATTGCGCGTATCCCGGAAAAAACCGTGTCGGCCAGCGATCGCGATGTGTTGAGAAGCTTGGGTGACCGTTTGAAAATGCTGGTGTTCGGTCAGGATCAGGCGATCGAAGCGCTGACCGAGGCGATCAAGATGAGCCGTGCGGGTCTGGGCCACGATCGCAAGCCTGTCGGTTCCTTCCTGTTTGCCGGGCCAACCGGCGTCGGGAAAACCGAGGTGACGGTACAGTTGGCGAAGGCGATGGATATCGAACTGCTGCGTTTTGACATGTCCGAATATATGGAACGTCATACCGTCAGCCGCTTGATTGGCGCGCCTCCGGGCTACGTCGGTTACGATCAGGGCGGGCTGCTGACCGATGCGGTGCTCAAACATCCGCATTCGGTGGTGTTGCTGGATGAAATCGAGAAGGCGCATCCGGATGTGTTCAACCTGCTGCTGCAGGTGATGGACAACGGTACCCTGACCGATAATAACGGTCGCAAGGCGGATTTCCGCAATGTGATCCTGGTGATGACGACCAACGCCGGGGTGCGTGAAACAGAACGTAAATCGATTGGTCTGGTTCAGCAGGACAACAGTACTGATGCGATGGAAGAGATCAAAAAAGTGTTCACGCCGGAGTTTCGTAACCGTCTGGACAACATTCTTTGGTTCAACCATCTGTCGACTGCGGTGATCCAGCAGGTTGTCGATAAGTTTATTGTCGAACTGCAGGCGCAGCTGGATGCGAAGGGCGTATCGCTGGAAGTGAGCGACGAAGCGCGTGACTGGCTGTCGGTGAAGGGCTATGACCGTGCGATGGGCGCTCGTCCGATGGCGCGCGTGATGCAGGAAAACCTGAAGAAACCGCTGGCCAACGAACTGCTGTTCGGTTCACTGGTGGACGGTGGATCGGTGAAGGTCGAACTGGACAAGGACAACCAGAAATTGACCTACCACTTCCTCAGCGCGCAGAAGCGCAAAGCGGATGAAGGCGCGGTGCACTAAAGGCCGGCCAGTCCAGATAATGAAAAAGCGATGCTTCGGCATCGCTTTTTTTATGGGTGAAAGTGTGTCATCACCACGACAGAAATGAGCGAGCCCTCTCGGTTTACCTGCGCTCTTGCAACTCGATGTTGAACGTTGCTACGGGGGTAAACGGAAAGGGCTCCGGAGGGGTTACATCCTCGGTGCCGCCGTTGGCTGGCGACGAGTGAGCCGATTAACGGCTACGGAAGACAATGCGGCCTTTGCTCAGGTCGTACGGGGTCAGCTCTACAGTGACTTTGTCGCCCGTCAGGATGCGGATGTAGTTTTTACGCATTTTACCGGAGATATGTGCGGTGACTACGTGCCCGTTTTCCAATTCAACGCGGAACATAGTGTTCGGCAGCGTATCAAGAACGGTGCCCTGCATTTCAATATTGTCTTCTTTGGCCATCGAATCCTCTAGGTCTAACTACCTTAGTTTTTAACCGGCAAGATAATGCCGAAAAACCCACATTATGTAAAGACGTGTCGGTGAACATTGCACCGTTTCCGCAAAATTAGTTTGTTGGGGAGGGTGGTTCAGCCTGCTGTGGGGGTAAGACTTGCGCGGCCCAGCATTCCGGTGCTAACGGCTTGCGCTGAAGATTACTGAGCTGCTGTAAAAATTGGCGGCGGGGGATTTCTCTCGCTCCCAGCGTGGCAGTGTGAGCGTTAAGCACCTGACAGTCAATCAATTCTCCGCCATAAGCGGCAAAATGCCGACAAAAAGCCAATAGCGCGCACTTGGAGGCGTTGGTGGTGCGGCTAAACATCGATTCGCCGCAGAACAGCGCGCCCTGCGCCACGCCGTACATACCGCCAACCAACGCTTTACCCTGCCATACCTCGACTGAATGAGCGAAACCGAGGCGGTGCAAATGCAGATAGGCGCGCTGTACCTCCGGGCCGATCCAGGTGCCTTCATGCGGCCGATCGGCGCAGGCGGCAATCACCGCAGCAAAGTCATGGTTCAGCGTAATACGAAAGGGATTGTGGTTCAGAAAGCGTTTCAGGCTGCGGCTGATATGGTATTGCGCCGGGAACAACACGGCGCGCGGGTCAGGCGACCACCACAAAATGGCTTCCCCCGGCGAAAACCAGGGGAAGATACCGCGCTCATAGGCAGCCAACAAACGCGGCGCCGTCAGGTCGCCGCCGATGGCCAGCAGGCCGTTAGGATCGCGCAGCGCGCCCTCTGGCGAGGGAAACGCGAGTGACTGCGGTGACAGCTTAACAATACGCATAAAAGGTCTCAGCGTCCTCTACAGGCCATTTTCACGCGGTATCCCACTGATCCGCTGACGGAAACGGGCATAACGTCCTTGCAGGCGCATCAGGGTAAGGTGGTCGCCCTGTTCGACAATTCGGCCGCCGTCCATCACGCAGATGCGGTCAAGATGCTCGAGCCCATACAGGCGGTGAGTCACCAGGATCAGCGTTTTGCCCTGGCAGTGCCGGCGCAACAGCGCCAGGATCTGCTGTTCGGTTTCGGCGTCCAGCCCCTCGGTCGGTTCGTCGAGCAACAACAAAGGCGCCTGATGCAACAACGCGCGGGCAATACCCAGGCGGCGTTGTTCACCGCCGGAAAGCTGGCGGCCGCCATCACCCAGCCAGGCGTTCAGCCCTTCGTTTTCCAGCAGTTTTTCCAGCCCGACCTGGCACAACACGTCGCGTAATTGTTCATCGTCCGCCTCCGGGGCGGCGATGCGCAGGTTTTCCCGCAGCGTGTTGCTGAAAATATGCACCCGCTGGCTGACGACGGTGGTCATCTGACGCAGCGTAGTTTCATCATAGGCGCTGAGCGGCCGGCCGTTGAGCAGCATGCTGCCGCTATCGGCGTTCCAGGCGCGGGTTAACAGTTGCAGCAGGGTCGATTTGCCGCAGCCGGTGCGCCCGAGTAGCGCAATGTGTTCGCCGGCGGCAATTTCCAGCGTAACCTCTTGCAACACCGGCAGAGGTTGGCCGGGATAGGTAAAGGTGAGCTGTTGCAGGCTCAATGCGGCGCCGTTCCCGGTCGCCGGGCCGCTGGCCGGGAAGGTGACCTCCGGCTGCCGATCGATAATCTGTTTCACCCGTCTCGCGGAAGCAATGACCTGGCCGAGGTGTTGGAAGGCGCCGGCGACAGGCATCAACGCTTCAAACGAGGCCAGCGCGGCAAATACGAACAGCGCAATCAGCGCGCCGGGTTGGGTATCGCCACCTATGCCACCGGCGGTGAGCCACAGCAACAGCGTCACCGTCAGGCCGCTGGCCAGTATCATTACCCCTTGCGCCATTCCGCCCAACGAAGCCTGCTGCCACTGACGACGCTGCCAGTGCCGCTCGGTGGCATCCAGACCGGCGCGGAAATCGTTGACTGCGCCAAACACCACCAGCTCGGCCTGGCCCTGCAGCCAGGCGGTCAGATCGGTGCGGTACTGGCCGCGCAGGGCGGTCAGTTGGCCGCCAATCGGCTTGCCGGCGCGGTAAAATACCGGCGGTATCAGCAACAGCAGCAGCAACAAAATACCGCCCAGCGTCAGGGCCAGCGAGCTGTCCAGCCAGCTGAGGCCGTAGGTGACTACGATGATCACGACTGCGGCGCTGACCAGCGGCGAGATAACCCGCAGATACAGATGGTCCAGCGTATCGACGTCCGCCACCAGTCGGTTAAGCAGATCGGCCTGTCGGAAACGGGCAATGCCGCCCGGTGACAGCGGCAGGATCTTTTTAAAGGTAAACACCCGCAGATGAGAAAGAACGCGGAAGGTGGCGTCGTGGCTGACCACGCGCTCTGCGTAGCGCCCGGCCGTGCGGAAGATCGCCGCGCCCCGCACTCCGGCAGCGGGCAACATGTAGTTAAAGGTAAACAGGCCCGCCAGCCCGGCGAGCGCCGATGCGGCAAGGAACCAACCGGAAAGCGCCAGCAGGCCGATACTGGCCAGCAGCGTGACGATGGCCAGAAGGATGCCCAGGCAGATCAGCAGGCTGTGACGACGGTATAGCGCCAGGAACGGCAGCAAAACGCGCATGATTATAGCTCCCCGCTGCGGTGTGCGATCAGATTGGCGAACAACCCAGGTTGGGCGCTCAGCGTGGCGTAATCGCCTTGTTGCACGATCCGCCCGCTTTCCATGACCCAGATCTGGTCGTATTCTTCGGTATCTTCCAACTGGTGCGTGACCAGCAGGGTGGTTTGTTGGCGTGAGGCTGCGTTGAGCGCCTGCATGACTCGTCGTTCGCTGTGCGCGTCCAGGCTGGCTGCCGGCTCATCCAGCAACAGTAAACGCCGTGGGCTGAGGAGCGCCCGGGCGACCGCCACGCGTTGCGCCTGGCCGACGGACAGCCGTGCGGCGCTATCGCCGACCTCAGTGTCCAGCCCCTGCGGCAAATGCGGCAGGATCTCGCTGACGTAAGCCTGCTCTACCGCCTGTTGCAATTGGGCTTCGCTCGCTTGTGGGTGGCCCAGCAGAATATTTGCCCGCAGCGTTTGCGCCGGCAGGTGCGGATTTTGCCCCACCCAGCCGAGCTGCCGACGCCAGCCTTCTGCTGCCAGCTCGCGCAACTCGGTGCCGTTGACCGTCAGTGAACCGCGATAAGGCAGGAAGCCGAGCAGCAGATTCAGCAACGAGCTTTTACCGGCGCCGCTCAGCCCGACCAGGGCAATGCGCTGGTGTGCGGGCAGGGTGAAGCTGAGAGGGCCGGCCAGCAGCACGCCGTTTGGCGACAGAATTTCGAGATCTTGCGCTTTTAGCTCCAGCGGTGCGTCGGTATTCAGCTCCTGCGTGCCATTGCCCCTTTGCTCGCCTGTGGCGCCGAGGAAGGTTTCCAGCGCTTCTGCGGCGCCCACGGCCTGCGCTTTGGCATGATAGAAAGTGCCCAGATCGCGCAGCGGCTGGAAGAACTCCGGCGCCAGAATCAGCACCAGGAAGCCGGCAAACAGCGTAACGCCGGTGCCGTAACTGCCGAAATTCAACTCGCCAAGGAAGGAGAAGCCAAAATAGACCGCCACCACGGCGATGGAGATGGAGGCAAAGAACTCCAGCACCGCCGATGACAGGAACGCCAGCCGCAGCACTTCCATGGTGCGCCTGCGGAAATCCTCGGACGATTTGGCGATCTGCGCGGTTTCCGCCTCCGCCCGGTTAAACAGGCGCAGCGTATCCAGCCCGCGCAGGCGATCGAGGAAGTTGCCGCTCAACCGCGCCAGCGCCACAAAGTTGCGCCTATTGGCGTCGGCGGCGCCCATGCCGACCAGCGCCATAAACAGCGGGATCAGCGGGGCCGTCGTCAACAGAATCAGGCCGGCGGCCCAGTTGATCGGGAAGACGGTAATCAGGATCAGCAACGGGATAAACACCGCCAGATACATCTGCGGCAGATAGCGGGAGTAATAATCCTGCATGTCTTCGATCTGCTCAACGATGATGCTGGCCCAACTGCCCGCCGGTTTGCCCTGGATCCAGGCGGGGCCGAGCTGTTGCAGTTTGTCCAGCACCTGCTGGCGCATGCGTTGGCGGATCACCTGGCCGCAGATAAAACCGACGCGTTCACGCAGCCAACTCAACAACGCACGCAGCGCGAAGGTGGCGGCCAGCCAGATAAACGAAGGGATCACCTGTTCACGCGGGGCGTGTTCGATAATCAGGGCGTGGAGCAGGGCGGCCAACAGCCATGCCTGCGCGACAATCAAAATGCCGCTTATCAGCCCCAACAGCATGGAAAGGCGCAGCCAACGCTGCGCCAACGCGCTCTGAGTTTTGAGCCAACGGGTTAACTGTTGCTGTCTGGTTTTTTTCATCAGATATGAGTCTGCGTCGCCGACGCCTGTTGTTACAGGCAAGGTTAACGTACTGTTAAAAAAAGTGTTTGCCTCAACCTGAAGCGAACAAGCGAAGGCCAATGTTACCTCTTCACCCGGCAGACTGAAAATAATAAAGCGGTCAAATATCCCTATAACAGACTCTGGTCGGGAAGGTTATTCCACCTCCCGGCTGGCCGCTTCCGCCGCCAGGGCGGTTTGCACCGATTTGCGCTGGCCGATCTGCGCCATATACCGGGTTAACGAAGGCCAGCATTTTAACTCGATGGAAAATCGGGCCATCCAACGCAGTACGGTAAACAGATAGGCATCCGCCACGCCAAAGCGTTCACCCAACAGAAAATCCTGCCCGTCGAGCGTCTGAGCGACATAATCGAGGCGGCGGCGCAGCTTGTCGCGGAACAGACTTTTGACCTCTTCCGGCAGGGTTGCATTGAATAGCGGGCTGGCTCCGGCGTGGATCTCGGCGGTGATGAAATTCAGCCATTCCTGCAAGCGCACCCGTTCGAAGGTATTGCCTGGGGGGGCCAGTGCGGCGTCGGGGCGCAAATCCGCCAGATATTGCACGATGGCTGCGCCTTCGGTAATCACGCGGCTATCTTCCAGCATCAGAGCCGCGACATAACCCTTGGGATTGACCTGGTAAAAATCACCGCCGTCGGCGGTGCGTTTGCTGCGGTTATTCACCCGGATAAGTTCAAACGGCAATTCCAGCTCCCGCAGGACAATATGCGGGGATAGCGAACAGGTGTCGGGCGCAAAATAGAGTTTCATGAGCGTTCCTGAGGCAAAAAGCGATATCGCTTAACCGACAGCATGGTGCCGGTGCGGCCTGCAGAAAAATTAGAATGTCAGAAACCCGTCATCAGTTCAGCTACTGACGGGGTGTGGCAGATGATCGCGCAGGTAATCCAGCAGGGTTTGTACCGGTGCAGAGCTTGCGCCAGTGAACGAACAGACCAGACCAAAATAACGGTAGAGCGGGACACTCAACGGCAGAGCGCAAATGCCGGCGGCATCGCTCGGTATCACCGACGCAGGCATCAACGAAACGCCGACGCCTTCGCGCACCAGCGTCAGTGCGGTGCTCCAGTCGCTGACGGTCACGCGTACGTCAGCCAGCGTAATACCGGCCTGCTGTGCCAACAGTTGCGCGTTGAGGCTACAGCCGCCGGTAGCCAGCACAAAGGGCAACCCGGCCAGTGCCCTGAAATCCACCGGTTGCCGCCCCCTGGCCAGCGGGTGGCCGCTGGCGGTAACCGCAAGCCACTGATCCTGTCCCAAAGGATAGCCTTTTTTTTCTTCCTTTGGGTTCAACACCACGCCGACGTCGGCGGTTTCCAGCGCCAGCCAGTCCTCCACCTCCCGATCGGTGCCTTCCAACTGAACCAGTTCAATGGCGGGGTAGCGGCGGCGGAATTTCCGCAATAGCGGCGGTAGCAGGAGCGCAAATGCCGAGGGAAAGCTGGCCAGGCGAATCTTGCCCGAATGCGCGCTTTTCGCCTGCAGCGCGTAGCTTTGGATCGCATCGAGTTCGGCCAGCATAATGCGGGCGTGGGCGACAATCCTCTCGCCGCTTTGCGTCAGCGTAACGCAGTGCGGCAGGCGGACGAACAGCGGCGTATTCAGGACGTCCTCTAACTGGGCAATAGCCTGGCTGGCACCGGACTGGGTCATGCCGCATTGATTTGCCGCCAGCGTAATTTTGCCGCTGTCGGCCACGGCGACCAGCAAGCGCCAGTGGAGGAGGTTTTGCATCGAATGCCCGTCCGCGCATATTTAAGGTACAAAAAAAGCGGCTGAGGCAGCCGCTTTTCAGGATAACAGAATGTGCCGTTACAGCACTTCTGCGCCAGCGATGCCGTCGAGGTAACGCTCAGCATCCAGCGCCGCCATACAGCCGGTCCCGGCGGAGGTGATCGCCTGACGGTAGATATGGTCCATCACGTCACCGGCGGCGAATACGCCAGGAATGGTGGTCTGGGTGGCGTTGCCGTGAATGCCGGACTGAACTTTGATATAGCCGTTTTCCAGCTCAAGTTGGCCACCGAAAATGCTGGTGTTCGGGCTGTGCCCGATGGCGATAAATACGCCGGCCACCGCCAGTTCCTGCGTTGCGTTTTCCGCTTTGGTGCTGCGAATGCGCACGCCGGTAACGCCCATTTGATCGCCCAGCACTTCGTCCAGCGTATGGTCGGTATGCAGCACGATGTTGCCGTTTTTCACTTTATCCATGAGCCGGTCGATCAGGATCTTCTCTGAGCGGAAGCTGTCGCGGCGGTGGATCAAATGAACTTCAGCGGCGATGTTGGACAAATACAGCGCTTCTTCCACGGCGGTATTGCCACCGCCGACGACCGCGACTTTTTGATTGCGGTAGAAGAAACCGTCGCAGGTGGCGCAGGCGGAAACGCCTTTGCCCTTGAAGGCGTCTTCAGAAGGCATGCCCAGGTAACGGGCGGAGGCGCCGGTGGCGATGATCAGCGCATCGCAGGTGTATTCACCGCTGTCGCCGAACAGGCGGAACGGACGGTTCTGCAGATCGACGCTGTTGATGTGATCGAACACGATCTCGGTCTGGAATTTTTCTGCGTGCTCGCGCATGCGCTCCATGAGTACCGGGCCGGTCAGACCTTCTGCGTCGCCCGGCCAGTTTTCCACTTCGGTCGTGGTGGTCAACTGACCACCTTGTTCCATACCGGTAATCAATACCGGGCTCAGGTTTGCGCGCGCTGCGTAAACCGCGGCGGTATAGCCGGCAGGGCCGGAACCCAGAATCAGTAGTTTGCTATGTTTAGCCGTGCCCATGAATACCCTCTTTTCCCACAATGCGGACAATGAAACCGATTGTAGGGAAAATGCAGCATTAAAAAAAGCATCAGCGGATGTTGTTAACGATTTGTTTGATAGCTATGCCCTATTAATTATTGTTTTGCTGACCAAGTGAGCGCAAACGCAGCAATTTAACTTATGGAAGCCGTTGCCGACGTTATGCGTGCATTCGACCTGAAACACTACCTTTACCGGGTTTAAGCCGTTTTGCGCTGCGGGATTTAAGCCAGCGATTCATAACTAAAAATGGGGGGCTAACTTTTCATGACGGCAGGTTCTTCTGATTTTGCTTCTTTTACTTTGACAATCCGCTGCGCATTTGCGAAAACATCATAGGAAGAAGAAATTATCCCCCTGCCGGCAGTAAATCGTACGTATTTGCGGCGGCGGTGCAGAGTTTTGCGCCATTGTTTAAGCAGACAGCAGCAGGTGAGGGGAACATAGCGTTAGCGAATGGCAATTTCCTTCTTGAAATGAACGTCATTTGAATACGTTGTGCAGGGTTGACAGACAGGCTGCACAACGATGAATGATGGTAGTGAAGCATATAACAGGCATCGGGTCTTCGCTTGGAACAAGCCCTTACACATTGACGTTGGCTAGGGTGTGGCAAGTGCAGGGAAGAAAATAAGAGAGACAATAATAATGGCAGACAATAAGAAACGCCCGGGTAAAGATCTCGACCGTATCGACCGCAATATCCTGAACGAGTTACAGAAGGATGGACGTATATCGAACGTTGAGCTTTCGAAGCGCGTGGGGTTATCCCCAACCCCATGTTTAGAACGCGTGCGCCGCCTCGAGCGCCAGGGTTTTATTCATGGCTATACCGCCTTGCTCAACCCGCATTATCTGGATGCATCTCTGCTGGTTTTCGTGGAAATCACGCTGAACCGCGGCGCGCCGGATGTGTTTGAGCAATTTAACTCAGCAGTTCAAAAACTTGAAGAAATTCAGGAGTGTCATCTGGTGTCCGGTGATTTCGACTATCTGTTGAAAACCCGCGTGCCGGATATGTCGGCTTACCGTAAGTTGCTCGGTGAAACCTTGCTGCGTCTGCCGGGGGTTAACGACACCCGTACCTACGTGGTCATGGAAGAAGTCAAACAGAGTAACCGTCTGGTTATCAAAACACGGTAAGGTGCAGGTGCAAAACCTGATTAAATTGGTTACACTCCTGTTTATTCATACAGTTTCGGCGCCGGGGAAGCTTCTCGGCGCTGTTGCTATGTCAGCTAACAGGAACCTGGAGAGCCTTTCTTGAGCCAGGAATATACAGAAGATAAAGAAGTTACCCTGAAAAAACTCAGCAGTGGCCGCCGTTTGCTTGAGGCTGTGTTGATCGTGGTAGCGATTTTTGCCATTTACCTCATGGCTGCCTTGGTCAGTTTCAATCCGTCTGACCCAAGCTGGTCGCAGACCGCGTGGCATGAGCCGATTCATAACCTGGGTGGTGGCGTCGGAGCCTGGATGGCCGACACACTGTTCTTCACTTTCGGGGTACTCGCTTACGCGATACCGCCGATCATGCTGGTTTTGTGCTGGGCGGCCTACCGTCAGCGCGACAGCGGCGATTACATCGACTATTTTGCGCTCTCGCTGCGCCTTATCGGCACGCTGGCGCTGGTGCTCACTTCGTGTGGCCTGGCGGCACTGAATGTCGACGATCTCTATTACTTCGCTTCCGGCGGCGTCATCGGCAGCTTGTTGAGCAACGCCATGCTGCCGTGGTTCAACGGTATTGGCGCAACGCTGACATTGTTGTGCGTATGGGCTGCAGGACTCACGCTGTTTACCGGCTGGTCCTGGCTGGTTATCGCCGAGAGAATCGGCGGCGTGGTGCTGGGTACGGCCACCTTCATGACCAACCGTTCACGTCGTGATGAGCGTTACCACGACGATGACGATCGTTACGTCGATGATGAACCGCAGCAGGCAGGGAAGGGCGCAGCGGTTGCTGTAGCCGCTTCTGCGGCAGCGGCCAACGCGGCGGAAGACGACGTGCTATTCTCAGCACCTTCGGTAACGGATGCCGCCAAAGCAGCGGCAGACGAGGCTGACGATCCTCTGCTCAACGGCTTGCGGGCTAACGACGATGCCGATGCGGCACCTGTCGCGCCGGCGGCCGTCAGCACGCCGGCAACGCCTGCTCCAGCGCCGATAGCGGCTCCGGTGGCGGCTCCTGCGGTAACGGCAGCGCCGGCGGCTCCAGCCTCGGTGAACCAACATCCGATGAGCGCTGCGGCGGAAAACACGGCGCCACCGCTGTATTCGTTTGAAATTCCTGAAGAGACGCCGGCGCCGAAAATGACGCGCCAGGCCGATCCTTACCGGGACGATGACGAACCCCGTTTGGGCAATTGGGACGCACCGGCCGTATCTCAGCCGCGCGATCGCTCTCCGTTTGATTTCTCTGCGGCTCAGCGCGACAGCGTTGACGTTGGCACGTCGACGGGTTTCAGTGCCGCTGAACCTGACATGACGCCATTTGGCAGCGTGAAACCGCAGGCGGAAGCCGCTGCTGCGGCTGCTGTCGGTGCCGTTGCCGCCAATACCTTTATGCCGGCCTTTACGGCCACCAGCGACGGCAACTCGCAGGTGAAACAGGGCATCGGCCCTGAATTGCCGCGGCCGAATCCGGTGCGTATTCCTACCCGGCGCGAGCTGGCTTCTTACGGCATCAAGCTGCCTTCGCAGCGCGTAGCCGAGCAGGAACAGCGTCCCCGCGACGATCAACCGCTGCAAACCGCGGAAAGCCATCAGCAAGATGAAGAAGCCTTGCAGGAAGCGGCGCTGCGTCAGGCGTTTGCCGAACAGCAAAGCCAGCGTTACGGCGAAGAGTATCCGCAGGATAATCAGGATGATGAACAGGCCCTGCAGGAAGCGGCGTTGCGTCAGGCGTTTGCCGAGCAACAGCAGGCTCGCTATGGCCAGCAGGAACCTGTGCAATCGGCGCCGATCGCCAATCCGGTAGATACCCGCAACGCGTTCAGCTTCTCGCCGATGGATGATTTGGTCGACGATAGCCCGAGTGAACCCTTGTTCACACTGTCGCCGCAGCTCGAAGAACGTATCGAGCAGCAAAGCGAACGTGAAGACGATGTCCCCTTTGGCCAGTTTGAGCCTGCTGCACCGGCTTATTCGCCGCAGTCTCAGGTTCCGGCGGCGCAGCCATACCAGCCGGCCGAACCTGCTTATCGGCAGCCCGCTCAGCCGGCTTATCAGCAGCCACCTCAGCAGCAGCCGGTAGCGCAGCAACCGTCAGCCTATCAGCAACCTGTGGCGCAACCGACGCCGGCCGCACCGCAGCAGCCGGCAATGGACAGCCTGATCCACCCGTTCCTGATGCGTAACGATCAACCGCTGCAAAAACCGACCACGCCGTTGCCGACGCTGGATCTGCTGACCGAAGCCCCGAAAGAGGTGGAGCCGGTGGACTCCTTCGCGCTGGAGCAAAAGGCGCGTTTGGTGGAAGCGAGTTTGGCCGACTACCGGGTGAAAGCCGACGTAGTGGATATTTTACCTGGCCCGGTTATTACCCGCTTTGAGCTGGACCTGGCGCCGGGGGTCAAGGCCGCGCGTATTTCCAACCTGTCGCGCGATCTGGCCCGCTCGCTGTCAACCTCGGCGGTGCGTGTGGTAGAGGTCATCCCCGGCAAGCCTTATGTCGGGCTGGAGCTGCCTAACGTTAAACGTCAGACGGTTTATCTGCGCGAAGTGCTGGATTGCCCAGCGTTCCGCGACAATCCGTCGCCGCTGGCGATCGTTCTGGGTAAAGACATTTCCGGTGAGCCGGTGGTGGCCGATTTGGCTAAAATGCCGCACCTGCTGGTGGCGGGTACCACGGGTTCCGGTAAGTCGGTTGGGGTCAATGCCATGATCCTGAGCATCTTGTATAAGGCCACGCCGAAAGAAGTGCGCTTTATCATGATTGACCCGAAAATGCTGGAACTGTCGGTTTACGAAGGCATTCCGCACCTGTTGACGGACGTTGTGACCGATATGAAAGACGCCGCCAACGCCCTGCGTTGGTGTGTCGCCGAGATGGAGCGCCGCTACAAGCTGATGTCTGCACTCGGCGTGCGTAACCTGGCCGGTTATAACGAACGCGTCGATCAGGCTGAAGCGATGGGGCGTCCGATCCCGGATCCTTTCTGGAAGCCGAGCGACAGCATGGACATTACGCCGCCTGTGTTGGAGAAAGAGCCTTACATCGTGGTGATGGTGGACGAATTCGCCGACCTGATCATGACGGTGGGCAAGAAGGTTGAGGAACTGATCGCTCGTCTGGCGCAGAAAGCGCGTGCCGCGGGGATCCACCTGGTGCTGGCGACCCAGCGTCCGTCGGTGGATGTGATCACCGGCCTGATCAAGGCCAACATCCCAACCCGTATCGCCTTTACCGTATCCAGCAAGATTGACTCGCGCACTATCCTCGATCAGGGCGGTGCCGAATCTCTGTTGGGGATGGGTGACATGCTGTATCTGGCGCCTAACTCCTCCATTCCTGTACGTGTGCATGGTGCATTTGTGCGCGATCAGGAAGTGCATGCGGTGGTCAAGGATTGGAAAGCGCGTGAGCGGCCTCAATATAAAGAGGGTATCCTCAGCGCCGGTGACGACGGTGAGGGTGGCGCCGGCGGCGGCCTGGAAGGTGACGAAGAGCTGGATCCGCTGTTTGATCAGGCGGTGGAGTTTGTGGTGGATAAACGCCGCGCTTCTATCTCCGGCGTGCAGCGTCAGTTCCGCATCGGCTATAACCGCGCTGCGCGCATCATCGAACAGATGGAGGCGCAGGGCATTGTCAGCGAGCAGGGGCATAACGGCAACCGCGAGGTATTGGCTCCGCCACGGCATGACTGATGAAGCTTTAATCGTTGTTATTCAATAATAAAGGGCCGCTTAGCGGCCCTTGTGCAAAGAAGCGTAAACCCGTCTGCTTCTCGGAACATTGGCCTATCTGCCGGCTTGTGGCTTCGGGTAAAGTAGCGTTGGTTAAGGGTTAATTTGACCCGCACGGCACCGCCTTGCGGTTAATGCATTTCATAAGGTATCTGGAATAATGAAAAAACTGTTGATTGCCTGTTGTCTGCTTTCGGGATTCGCTTCCACCTCTGTGCTGGCCGATGCCGCACAGGATCTGCAAAGTCGTCTGGCGAAAGTGAACAGTTTCCATGCCAGTTTCTCCCAGACCGTGACCAGCAGCGATGGTGCTGCGGTACAGCAGGGCGAAGGTGAACTGTGGGTGAAACGCCCAAATCTGTTTAACTGGCACATGACCTCACCTGACGAGAGCGTGTTGGTATCGGATGGCCAAACCCTGTGGTTCTATAACCCCTTTGTTGAGCAGGTCACTGCTACCTGGCTGAAAAATGCCACCGGCAACACGCCGTTTATGCTGATCACCCGCAACGATGCCAATGACTGGAAACAGTATAATGTGAAGCAGAAAGGCGATGATTTTGAGCTGACGCCAAAATCCAGCAGCGGCAACCTGAAACAGTTCGCCATCACCGTAACCAACAGCGGTACTATCCGCAGTTTTGCCGCGGTTGAGCAAGACGGCCAGCGCAGCTCTTACGCGCTGAAAAGCCAACAAAATACCTCTGTTGACGCCGCCAAATTCAAATTTACCCCGCCGAAGGGGGTGACGCTGGACGACCAGCGCCAGTGAGGTCCGCGTGAGTAATATGTCGCTCGATTTTTCCCAGAACGAGTTCCAGCCGTTGGCCGCGCGGATGCGGCCAACCACGCTGGCGCAGTATATCGGCCAGCAACACCTGCTGGCTGCCGGCAAGCCTTTGCCGCGCGCCATCGAGGCCGGGCAACTGCATTCGATGATTTTGTGGGGGCCGCCGGGCACCGGGAAAACGACGTTGGCAGAGTTGATCGGCCGTTACGGCCAGGCGGACGTCGAGCGGATTTCCGCCGTCACGTCCGGCATCAAAGAGATCCGCGAGGCGATCGAGCGCGCACGTCAGAATCGTGACGCCGGTCGCCGCACTATTTTGTTTGTCGATGAGGTGCACCGCTTCAACAAAAGTCAGCAGGACGCTTTCCTGCCGCATATTGAAGATGGCACCATCACCTTTATCGGCGCGACGACCGAAAACCCGTCTTTTGAGCTCAACTCGGCGCTGCTTTCACGCGCCCGGGTATATTTGTTGAAAGCTTTGACCGCCGACGATATCAGCCAGGTGCTGGATCAGGCGATGAAAGACAATAGCCGGGGGTTCGGCGGCCAGAATATCGAGTTGCCCGAAGAGACGCGCCGCATGCTGTCGGAGTTGGTGGGCGGCGATGCGCGCCGGGCGCTGAACAGCCTGGAGATGATGGCGGATATGGCGGAAATCGACGCCAAAGGTATCCGCGTTTTGACGCCGTCATTGCTAAAAGAGGTCTCCGGAGAACGCAGTGCGCGCTTCGACAATAAAGGCGACCGTTATTACGATTTGATCTCGGCGCTGCATAAATCGGTGCGCGGTTCGGCGCCGGATGCCGCGCTATACTGGTACGCGCGCATTATTACCGCCGGCGGCGATCCGCTGTATGTGGCGCGTCGCCTGTTGGCGATTGCGTCCGAGGATGTTGGCAATGCCGATCCGCGCGGCATGCAGGTGGCGATTGCGGCCTGGGATTGCTTTACCCGCGTCGGCCCGGCGGAGGGCGAACGGGCAATCGCCCAGGCCATCGTTTATCTGGCCTGCGCGCCGAAAAGCAACGCCGTGTACACCGCTTTCAAAGCGGCGATGCGCGACGCCCGAGAGATGGCCGATTACGACGTGCCGGAGCACCTGCGCAACGCGCCGACCAAGCTGATGAAGGAAATGGGCTTAGGCGCGGAGTATCGTTACGCGCACGACGAACCCAATGCTTATGCCGCCGGAGAGGACTATTTCCCGCCTGAAATGGCCAGGACCCGTTACTATCATCCGACCGCACGCGGGCTGGAAGGAAAAATCGGCGAGAAGCTGGCATGGCTGGCTGAGCAGGATCAAAATAGCCCGACAAAACGCTACCGCTAGCGTTGCCGTTGCGGTAAGGTTACCGGGTATCACTCTTTCCTTATTCGGTTGATATTCAGCCAAATAAAACGACAAATTTTCTTTCAATAACAATAAGCACAGGATTAGCATGCTCGATCCCAATCTGCTGCGTAATGAGCTAGACGCAGTCGCCGTCAAACTGGCTCGCCGAGGCTTTAAACTCGATCTGGATCTGCTGCGTTCGCAAGAAGAGCGCCGCAAAGTTCTGCAGGTAGAAACCGAAACGCTGCAGGCGGAACGTAACTCCCGATCGAAATCCATCGGCGCGGCTAAAGCACGTGGGGAAGACATTGAGCCGCTGCGTCGCGAAGTGAACGAACTGGGTGACAAGCTGGATGCTGCCAAGGCCGCATTGGATACCTTGCAGGCCGAAATCCGCGATTACGCCCTGACGTTGCCGAACCTGCCTGA
This sequence comes from Serratia plymuthica, assembly GCF_018336935.1. Classification (NCBI taxonomy): domain Bacteria; kingdom Pseudomonadati; phylum Pseudomonadota; class Gammaproteobacteria; order Enterobacterales; family Yersiniaceae; genus Serratia; species Serratia plymuthica. The sequence goes on from NZ_CP068771.1 coordinate 1,508,044, forward strand.
CGATGCCGTGCCGAACGGTAAAGATGACAGCGAGAACCAGGAAGTGTGCCGCTGGGGCGAACCGCGCCAGTACGATTTCCAGGTGCGCGATCACGTTGATCTGGGCGAAATGGCCGGTGGGTTGGATTTCGCTGCGGCGGTAAAATTGACCGGTTCGCGCTTTGTGGTGATGAAAGGGCAGATCGCCCGCATGCACCGTGCTCTGTCGCAGTTCATGCTGGATCTGCATACGGAACAGCACGGTTATCTGGAAGCCTACGTACCTTACCTGGTCAACCACGCCACGCTGTATGGCACCGGTCAGTTGCCGAAGTTTGGCGATGATCTGTTCCACACCAAACCCTTGGAAGAAGAATCAGACAGCAGCAACTATGCGCTGATCCCAACGGCGGAAGTGCCCTTGACCAACCTGGTGCGCGACGAGATCCTGGAAGAGGAATCTTTGCCGCTGAAGATGACCGCGCACACGCCATGTTTCCGTGCGGAAGCCGGTTCGTATGGGCGTGACACCCGTGGTTTGATCCGCATGCACCAGTTCGACAAGGTCGAGATGGTACAGATCGTTCGCCCGGAAGATTCCATGGCGGCGCTTGAAGAACTGACCGGCCATGCGGAGAAAGTGCTGCAACTGCTGAATCTGCCATACCGTAAAGTCTTGCTGTGTACCGGTGACATGGGCTTCGGTGCCTGCAAAACCTACGATCTGGAAGTGTGGTTGCCGGCTCAGGATACCTACCGTGAAATCTCTTCCTGTTCAAACATGTGGGATTTCCAGGCGCGCCGCATGCAGGCACGCTGCCGCAGCAAAACCGAGAAAAAGCCGCGTTTGGTGCACACGCTGAACGGTTCCGGTCTGGCTGTGGGGCGTACGCTGGTAGCCGTGCTGGAAAACTATCAGCAGGCCGATGGCCGCATTCAGGTGCCGGAAGTACTGCGCCCTTACATGAATGGTCTGGAATATATCGGCTGAAAAGCAAACCGGTAAGAAAGCGCCTGCGGGCGCTTTTTTTATGTCTGAAAATCAGAGGGCCAGTGGCTGGTCAACGCCAACTTGTGGACAGACCGATAAATGCCGGGGAAACCGACCAGCGTATATTTCCATACCGTTGAGGCGGCTGGAGACGATCTGAATAGAGCGTCTCTTCATCGTCTTATCTTTTTAAGTGCCGCAGATGCATGCAGGTTTCAGCGTGGAGGTTCCAGCTCATAGGCCTGCCTGACGTAGCTCGCCAGGTGTTTTGTCTCGACATCGGCAACCGAATAAAGCTTGATATGCCGGCGATACTTACCGCTACCCTCCAGCATCCGCTGGTGGTCTTCGAGTAAATAGCCCCGGCCAAACTCAACCGTTACATGGCTGCTGTAGGCGAACACGCCGCAGAAAAATGCCCTATGGGCAAACATGATGCCGCCATATTTTACCGATTCACTGACGCCACCACCGGTTGCCGTGACCACCTGGCGAACCCGTTGCACTACGTCCAGAAGTTCGCCATGGGTGCTGCCTATATCCGCCAGCAATGTGCCTACGGCATTATCGATAGTCTGTTTCATTATGTCTCTGCGGGAGTGAATTTCTTCTGCCGTCAGCATAGCCCTTTTTGCTCCGCGTTGCCTCTGCCGCCGGGAGTGAAACAAATTGTGCGGTGCATAGATAAGAGCGGATTGACTTTTTTATCGCCAGTGGCATGATGCGCGCACTCTCATCGCGCGTTCGGTTTCAATTTCACTATGTCCGCATATTCCCGCCCAGTGCTCCTGCTGCTCTGCGGCCTGTTATTGCTCACGGTTTCTATTGCCGTATTGAATACGTTAGTCCCTCTTTGGTTGACTCACGCTCAGTTGTCAACCGGCCAGGTGGGGATGGTGAGTTCTTCTTACTTTACCGGCAACCTGGTGGGCACGCTGATAGCGGGCAAGTTGATCAAACGCATCGGTTTTACCCGCAGCTATCATCTTGCCTGCGTGGTGTTTGCCGTCGCGACGGCCGGTATGGCGCTGTCGCTCGATTTTTGGAGCTGGATGGGCTGGCGTTTCTTTGCCGGCATTGGCTGCGCCTGGATTTGGGTGATCGTTGAAAGCGCCTTGCTGCGCAGCGGTAACCTGTCCAACCGCGGGCAACTGTTGGCGGCCTATATGATGGTTTACTATCTTGGCACCGTGATCGGCCAACTGCTGCTGAGCCTGGTATCGACCGAATTGCTGAACGTAGTGCCGTGGGTGGCCACCATCATCATCTGCGCCATGCTGCCCATGCTGTTTGCGCGGGTTAACAGCCAGCATGACGAACCGCAGCAGGCGGCGGTATGGCCAATGCTGAAACGCCGCAGCGCGCGGCTGGGCATCAATGGTTGCATTATCTCCGGTATTGTTCTGGGTTCACTGTATGGCCTGATGCCGCTGTATTTATCCCATCAGGGTATGAGCGACGCCGACGTCGGTTACTGGATGGCGCTGCTGGTCAGCTCCGGTATTGTCGGGCAGTGGCCGGTAGGGCGCCTGGCCGATCGCTATGGCCGCCTGTTGGTGCTGCGCATTCAGGTATTTGTGGTGATCCTCGCCAGTGTGGCGATGCTCGGCAACTATGCCATGGCGCCGGCGCTGTTTATTCTCGGCTGTGCCGGTTTCACGTTGTACCCGGTGGCGATGTCCTGGGCCTGCGAGAAAGCGCTGCCGCATGAGTTGGTGGCGATGAATCAGGCACTGCTGATGAGCTACACCATCGGCAGCCTGCTTGGCCCATCGATGACGGCCTTGTTGATGCAGAATTATTCCGACCGTCTGCTGTTTGTGATGATTGCTGCCGTTGCGCTGGTGTACCTGATGATGTTGCTGAAAAAAACAAAGCATCACCAGACTCCATTGGCTGCCGCCTGAGATCAAAAAAACCGGCCATTGCGCCGGTTTTTTGATCTCGGCAAAAAGATCAATAAATCACTTTATGGCCGTAGCTTTCCAGAATGCCTTTAACGCGATCCATCGTGTCCGCTTTTGGTGGATGGACGCCGTCCAGCTTGTACTCTTCCCCCATCGCCACCCATTTGTGCTTGCCGAGTTCGTGATAGGGCAGCAGTTCGATTTTCTCGATGTTGGTCATGTCTTTGGTGAACTCACCCAGCATGTGGGTTGATTCGTCATCGTCGGACCAGCCGGGCACCACTACATAACGGATCCAGGTGCGCTGATTGCGCTTCGCCAGATAGCGGGCGAAGTCCAGCGTGCGGTGGTTGGAGACGCCGACCAGGTTCTGATGGATGTCGTCGTTCATCTGTTTCAGATCCAGCATCACCAGATCGGTGGCGTCCAGCAACTCGTCGATCACCGGATCGTAACGCCGTACAAAACCGTTGGTATCCAGGCAGGTATTGATGCCTTCCTGCTGGCAGGCACGGAACCAGTCACGCACAAACTCGGCCTGCAAAATGGCTTCGCCGCCGGAGGCCGTCACGCCGCCGCCGGAAGCGTTCATAAAGTGCCGGTAAGCGACGGTGTCTTTCATCAGCTCTTCTACGGTGACTTCTTTGCCGCCATGGGTGTCCCAGGTGTCGCGGTTATGGCAATACAGGCAGCGCATCAGGCAACCCTGGAAGAAAACGATAAAGCGGATCCCGGGACCGTCAACGGTGCCACAGGATTCGAAGGAGTGGATACGGCCTTTCACTGACATTGCAGGGGGTTCTCCAATATTGACTGTCAAGCGCAGTCTAAAAGTAGGTTCATAACCGCCGGCCAGGGATCAGCGATGCAGCAACCGGATGGGCCCGGCGACTGGGGTGGAACGATTCCTGTTGGCCGATTATTACACCGGATAACTGTTTTGCCGGATATCCATCAACTTCATTCAGTATAGCTGTCTGGCAAAACAGACTCGCGATGAGTCAGGGGAACTGCGTTTGTTAAAAAGGCCGGAAATATCCGGCCCCGGTATTCAGCTTTACCACCGGGCGGGAAACCCCGCCCGGATGGGGCAATTACATCGACTGGGTGAAAGTACGGGTAATCACGTCTTGCTGTTGTTCTTTGGTCAGCGAGTTGAAACGTACGGCATAACCGGATACGCGGATAGTCAACTGAGGATATTTCTCAGGGTTTTCCATCGCTTCCAGCAGCATTTCACGGTTCATCACGTTAACGTTCAGGTGCTGGCCGCCTTCGATGGAGGCTTCGTGATGGAAGTAACCGTCCATCAGGCCTGCCAGGTTGGCTTTACGCACGTCGTCATCTTTACCCAGAGCGTTTGGCACGATGGAGAAGGTGTAGGAGATCCCGTCTTTCGCGTAGGCAAACGGCAGTTTGGCTACGGAAGTCAGAGATGCTACTGCGCCTTTCTGGTCGCGGCCGTGCATCGGGTTGGCACCAGGACCGAACGGCGCGCCTGCGCGACGACCATCTGGAGTGTTACCGGTTTTCTTGCCGTACACCACGTTAGAGGTGATGGTCAGTACGGATTGAGTCGGTACCGCATTACGGTAGGTACGCAGTTTCTGAATTTTCTTCATGAAACGTTCTACCAGGTCACAGGCGATGTCATCAACGCGGGCATCGTTGTTACCGAATTGCGGGTATTCACCTTCGATTTTGAAGTCGGTCGCCAGGCCGTCTTCATCGCGGATGGTGGAGACTTTGGCGTATTTGATGGCGGACAGGGAGTCAGCCGCGACCGACAGACCGGCGATGCCGCAGGCCATGGTGCGGTAAACGTCACGGTCATGCAGGGCCATCAGCGCAGCTTCATAGCTGTACTTGTCGTGCATGTAGTGAATGATGTTCAGCGCGGTCACGTATTGCTTGGCCAGCCAGTCCATAAAGTGGTCCATGCGTTCCATGACTTTGTCATAGTCCAGCACGTCGTCCATCATTGGCGCTTCTTTCGGGCCTACCTGAATTTTCAGTTTTTCATCAACGCCGCCGTTGATGGCGTACAACATGGTTTTCGCCAGGTTGGCACGTGCGCCGAAGAATTGCATTTGCTTGCCGACGATCATCGGGCTGACGCAACAGGCGATGGCATAGTCATCGTTGTTAAAGTCAGGGCGCATCAAATCGTCGTTTTCGTACTGTACGGATGAGGTGTCGATAGACACTTTCGCCGCGTATTTTTTGAAGTTCAACGGCAGTTTTTCAGACCACAGGATGGTCATGTTCGGTTCCGGAGACGGCCCCATGGTGTACAGGGTGTTCAGGAAACGGAAGCTGTTTTTGGTGACCAGCGTACGGCCGTCAACGCCCATACCCGCCAGGGATTCAGTCGCCCAGATTGGGTCGCCGGAGAACAGCTCATCATACTCAGGGGTACGCAGGAAGCGCACCATACGCAGTTTCATCACCAGATGGTCAATCAGTTCCTGCGCTTGCTCTTCGTTCAGCTTGCCCGCTTTGATATCGCGTTCGATGAACACGTCAAGGAAGGTGGACACGCGGCCGAAGGACATTGCTGCGCCGTTCTGGGATTTCACCGCGGCCAGGTAGCCGAAGTAGGTCCACTGTACGGCTTCTTGCGCGGTAGTCGCCGGGCCGGAGATGTCGCAGCCGTATTTGGCCGCCATTTCTTTAATCTGGGCCAGCGCGCGGTGTTGTTCAGCGATTTCTTCACGCAGCTGAATGGTCATTTCCAGATCTTCGCCGCTTTCCAGCTTGCTCTGCAAAGATTTGAACTGGCTCAGCTTGTCGGCCATCAGGAAGTCGATACCGTACAGCGCAACGCGGCGGTAGTCGCCGATGATACGGCCACGGCCGTAGGCATCCGGCAAACCGGTCAGCACGCCGGATTTGCGGCAGTTCAGGATGTCTTTGGTGTAAACGTCGAATACGCCCTGGTTGTGGGTCTTACGGTAGTCGGTGAAGACTTTTTTCAGCTGTGGATCCAGTTCGCGGCCATAAACCTTGCAAGAACCTTCAACCATTTTGATGCCGCCGAACGGGATCAGGGCGCGTTTCAATGGCTCGTCGGTCTGCAGGCCTACGATGGTTTCCAGCTCTTTGGCAATGTAGCCTGCGTCATGGGAAGTGATGGTCGCGACAACGTTGGTGTCGAAATCAACTGGCGCATGGGTGCGGTTCTCCAGTTTGATCCCTTCCATAACCTTGTCCCACAGGGTGGAGGTGGCCTGAGTCGCGCCGGCCAGGAAGGATTCATCACCCTCGTAAGGAGTGTAGTTTTTCTGGATGAAGTCACGAACGTTGACTTCATTCTGCCAGTTACCTTTGCTGAAACCTTCCCAGGCTTTGGCTAACTTCTCGTTAAGTTCGGTCATTATACACCTACCTTTAATTGTGGATTTCTAACTCGGCGCACGGTGACTGACAGCTTAATGCTGCTGTTCACCACCACGCAGATAAATTACCCAGTAAGTCAACCCAACCAACAGGCCGCCGCCAATGATATTGCCAATGGTGACTGGGATCAGATTGTCGATGATGAAGTTGCTTACGGTCAGATGAGCAAATTGCTCGGGTGCTGCCCCTACGGCTTGCCAGAATTCCGGCGTGGCGAAGTGTTTAACCACGATACCCATAGGGATCATAAACATGTTGGCGATGCTGTGTTCGAAACCGCTGGCGACAAACATGCCGACCGGCAGGATCATGGCGAACATTTTGTCCATCAGGCTGCGGCCGGAATAGCTCATCCACACGGCCAGGCAGACCATCAGGTTAGCCAGAATGCCGAGGCAGACGGCCTCAATAAAAGTGTGGTGCAGCTTGTGGTCAGCGGTTTGCAGGACGTTAAGGCCCCACTGGCCGTTGGCGACCATGTGTTCACCGGAGAACCAGATGAGTGCCACAAAGAACAATGCGCCAATCAGGTTGCCGATATAGACGTTCAACCAGTTGGCTGTCAATTGGTACCAACTGATGCGGCCGCTGGCCTTGGCAATCACAATCAGCACGGTGGAGGTGAACAGGTCTGCACCTGAGACCACAACCAGCATTAACCCCAGAGAGAAACAGATGCCGCCGACCAGTTTTGCCAGGCCGAAAGGCACACCGGCAGTGCCGGTAGTCGCTGTGATATAAAACACAAATGCGATGGAAATAAAGACACCGGCAGTGATCGCCAAATAAAAAGTTTTCAGCGGATGTTTGGTGGCTTTATACACGCCTGCATCTTCAGCGATTTTCGCCGTTGCCGCAGGTAATATCAGATCGAAGGGGTTGTCAGCTTTCACACTAACTCTCTCACTTTAGGGTTAAAACAACGCAATGAGATACTAGCAAAGCAGTATAGGGTAAAAATTGATTTGGATCATAAGGTGGGGAACTAGAGCGGCCAAAAACCAGATAAATAATAGGGTTTATTGCATTAATTTATTGATTTTAAATAAAAAAATATTTTTTAATGTTTGCAAATAATTTTGAATGGACCGGGTGAACACGTGTTTGAAAGGTTAAATATTTATGCGTATTGTCTCTTTTTGGCAGTTAACCTTTACTTATCGGTTAATTATTATTTCACCAACTTGCAACAATTAACGTTTTGTTTGTCTTGTTTGTTGATAAGTGCGTAATTAGCCGGAAAAAATAAAAAGAGAAAAGGGTGATTTAACCGTCAAAATAATATCCGGTTATTTTTTGCCGCTTTTACGAATGCAGCATACACCGATCTACTGCTTTAGGAGTAGCGCCGGCAGGCAAGCTGCCGACGCATGAATACTGCCGTTATGCCTGCGCCCAGTGGCGACGCTTGGCGTTTTGCAGTTTTTCGTAGGCTGCCAGCAGCGCCTGGTGCGCCGGTAACGCTTTCAGGCTGCTGTCGACGGCGAACAAGCCGTTAAAGCGCTCTTCGCCGCTGATGGCGGCAGAGGCGGCGTCGACCGCTTCCTGACCGTACATTTTCACGAAGGCACCGTAGTACTGAGCCGGATCGCGCTCAGGCTCCTGCGTCAGCAGCAGCAGGGTTTGCAGGCAGCGGTAGTAATTGCTGCGTGCCGGGCTTAACACCGAGCCGTTGAAGTCCTGGGTCCATTCCGTCCAGATCAGAGCCTGTTCCATATCGCCGCCCGCGAGTGCCAGCATGGATTTCAGTTCGCCCACGCGCAGGGTATGCCAGGCGTTGTCTTTACCGGAGGCGATACCCAGCAGTTCACGTACGCGGGTGAAATCGTCCAGGCCTTCGTCATCCAGTCGCTCAATCAGCGCCAGATATTCTTGCGGCTCCCACTCGCTGCCCGGCAGCGCCAGCAGGGTATCACGCAGGTGCGCGCCCATGCTGTTATTGGCCAGCAACAGATCTTCCGCCGGGTAGATGTCGGACATGCCCGGCACTATGATGCGGCAGGCGTAAACGTCCAGGTGTTCGTAGTCGGCGATGTACACTTCGGCACCTTCTTTGTCGAAAATGCTCATCAGCGTGGCGAATTCTTCCTGCGTGCTGCCGCTGAAGCTCCAGTCGACAAACGGGTAATCCGCATCCTGTTTGAACATGTCCCAGGAGATCAAACCGCTGGAATCGATAAAGTGGGTTTCCAGATTGGTGTGTTCGGCCACTTCTTCGTCATCGAAGGTTGGCGCGGTGAACACGTCCAGATCCTTCAGACTGCGGCCCTGCAGCAGTTCAGTCACGGTACGCTCAAGCGCTACGCCGAAGTCAGGATGAGCGCCGAACGAGGCGAAACAGGTGCCGTTGGCCGGGTTGAACAGCACTACGCAGATTACCGGGTAGTTGCCGCCCAACGAGGCGTCATAGGACAGGATCGGGAAGCCTTCCTGTTCCAGGCGGGCAATAGCTTCCACCACGCCCGGATAGCGGTTCAATACTTCGGCCGGGATCTCCGGCAGGCTGATGGATTCGGCGATAATGCGGTTTTTCACATAACGCTCGAAAACTTCGGAAAGGCCTTGTACGCGGGCTTCGTTCGCGGTGTTACCGGCGGACATGCCGTTGGACACGTACAGGTTTCCGATGATGTTCATCGGGATATAGACCCTTTGCTGGTCCGACTGACGGGAGAACGGCAGGGCGCAGATGCCGCGATCGCCATTGCCGGATTGCAGATCGATCAGATCGCCGGCGGTCAGTTCCTGCTCAGGATCGTAGAACGCATGCAGGCGTTCGTCGAGGATGCCTTCCGGCAGCGAATCGTCGGCCGGGATCGGGAACCATTTCTCGTTCGGATAATGCACGAAATCGCCTTCGGCAATGTGCTTGCCCAAATAGAAATCGGCAAAGAAATAGTTGGTGGAAAGGCGCTCGAAGTATTCGCCCAAAGCGGAAGCCAGCGCGGCTTTTTTGCTGGCGCCTTTACCGTTGGTGAAGCACAGCGGGCAATCGCGATCGCGGATATGAACCGACCATACGTGCGGTACCGGGTTCAGCCAGGAGGCTTCTTCGATATTAAAACCCAGATCGCTTAATTTCTGTTGGAAACGGGCGATGGAATCTTCCAGCGCGGCGTCTTTGCCAGGGATAAAAGTTTGCGTCATTGTCTTCACTTTTTGAGCGTACTAAAAACGCGCAATGATACGGGGTTTTACGCCCAAGCTCCATGTATTCCTAAAGCGGTGGCAAAGTCACAGTTTTTTTAAGGATAAGGGCCATAATTCAGCGGGTTATCTATCAAGGAGAAACCTAATGAAATCAGTGAAACTCAGCGTTGCGGCGCTACTCCTGGCGGGCGCGAGCGGTTCTGCGCTGGCATTGCCCTCCATCACTCTGTTGGCAACTGGCGGCACCATTGCCGGCGGCGGAGAATCGGCGACAAAATCCAACTATACGGCGGGCAAACTGGGCGTCGACGCGCTGGTGAATGCGGTGCCGGAGTTGAAAAACGTCGCCAATGTGCAGGGTGAGCAGGTAGTGAACATCGGTTCGCAGGATATGAACGATGAGGTGTGGCTGAAACTGGTGAAGAAAATCAACGCCGACTGCGGCAAAACGGACGGCTTTGTGATCACCCACGGTACCGACACGCTGGAAGAAACCGCCTATTTTCTCGATCTGACCGTCAAATGCGACAAGCCGGTGGTGATAGTCGGCGCGATGCGTCCGGCGACGGCGATGAGCGCCGACGGCCCGTTCAATCTGTATAACGCCGTGGTGACGGCGGCGGATCCACAATCGGCCAAACGCGGGGTGCTGGTGGCGATGAACGACAGCGTGCTGGATGCGCGCGACGTGACCAAAACCAATACCACCTCGGTGCAGACCTTCCAGTCGCCCAATTTCGGCCCGCTCGGCTATATCCATAACGGCAAGGTCGACTATCAGCGTTCACCGCAGCGCAAGCATACTACCGATACCCCATTTGACGTATCCAGCCTGACCGAGCTGCCCAAGGTCGGCATTGTCTATAACTACGCCAACGCTTCCGATGCGCCCGCCAAGGCGCTGATCGCCGAAGGTTATCAGGGGATCGTCAGCGCTGGGGTCGGTAACGGCAACCTGTACAAAACGGTGTTTGATACGTTGGCGACCGCCGCACATAACGGTGTGGCCGTGGTGCGCTCTTCAAGAGTGCCGACCGGTTCCACTACGGAAGACGCGGAAGTGGATGACGCTAAATTCGGTTTTGTTGCCTCTGGCACGTTGAACCCGCAAAAAGCTCGGATTCTGCTGCAGTTGGCGCTGACTCAGACCAAAGACGCCAAACAGATCCAACAGATGTTTAATCAGTATTGAGTCGTGTTCGACGGGGGGCATCGCTCCCCGTTTTCTGTCGTCGGGCCATGCTGCAGGCAATCACCGGCCGACGTGGCGGGGGATTGTGCCTGCAGCGCCTTTGGCGGATTCACGGCAACATATTTGCCCGCTCTGCGGCAACGGTCGGTGGATTGCGGCCTTGCCCCATAGTCTGGGTAGCTGAATACAGCATAAAACACCGTGTTAACCCACTGAATTCTCCGATGACGCAGCGTTTTATCGCACAAAAAAACGCAGCGACGGCAGAGCCTGTTATTTCGTCTTGCGGTAGTTTGCCGCCTGCGGGCGAATAAGCATTGCAGCAGCGTTACGTGAGTGATAAAACCGATGGGTTGGTTAACTCGACGGTTAACTTTGGGCGTATTTCGGTTGGCCAGTTTCATTGGCGAATAGTGAATGTGGTGAGGGGAAATGACTCAGGTTTATAATTTTAGCTCTGGCCCGGCAATGTTGCCGGTAGAAGTGTTGCGTCGTGCGGAACAGGAACTGTGCAACTGGCACGGTCTCGGCACCTCGGTGATGGAAATCAGCCATCGCAGTAAAGAGTTCATCGAAGTTGCCCAGCAATCCGAACAGGATCTGCGCGATCTGCTCAAGATCCCCTCCAACTACAAAGTGCTGTTCTGCCATGGCGGCGCCCGGGCGCAGTTTGCCGCTCTGCCGTTGAATTTGCTGGGTGATAAAACCACCGCGGACTATATCGATGGTGGTTACTGGGCACACAGTGCCATCAAGGAAGCGGAGAAGTACTGCACGCCAAATGCCATTGATGTGAAAACTACCGTTGACGGGCTGCTCGGCATCAAACCGATGAAAGAGTGGCAGTTGAACGACAATGCGGCTTATGTGCACTACTGCCCGAATGAAACCATCGACGGCATTGCTATCGATGAGACGCCGGACTTTGGCGACAAAGTGGTGATCGGCGATTATTCCTCCACCATTTTGTCCGGCCCGCTGGACGTCAGCCGCTTTGGCGTGATTTACGCCGGCGCGCAGAAAAACATTGGGCCGGCAGGCCTGACGCTGGTGATCGTACGTGACGATCTGCTGGGTAAAGCGCGCCGCGAAGTGCCGTCGATTCTCGATTATACCGTGCTGGCCGAGAACGATTCGATGTTCAATACGCCGCCGACCTTCGCCTGGTATCTGTCCGGCCTGGTGTTCAAATGGTTGAAAGAGCAGGGCGGTCTGGTGGAAATGCACAAGCGCAATCAGGCCAAGGCCGAGTTGCTGTACGCAACCATCGACAATTCCGATTTCTACCGCAGCCGCGTGGCGCATGCCAACCGGTCCTGGATGAACGTCCCCTTCCAATTGGCTGACTCGGCGCTGGACAAAGTGTTCCTCAGCGAAGCGGAAGCCATCGGCCTACAGGCGCTGAAGGGGCACCGGGTGGTTGGCGGCATGCGTGCTTCTATTTACAATGCCATGCCGCTGGCCGGCGTGCGGACATTAACCGACTTTATGATCGACTTCGAACGTCGTCACGGTTAAGCCTGGCTGCCTGCTTTACGCGGGCAACGCGGGCAGCTTTCGCTGTTGTCCTTTTGCATTAAAGCGGCTCCGGCATTTTACCGGGGCCGTTTCGTTTATCAGATTTTGGAGAGTTTTGTTCACATGGTGGATTCCCTGACGTTACAACCGGTCGCCTTGGTCAATGGCACCGTCAACTTACCCGGCTCCAAGAGCGTATCCAACCGTGCTCTGCTGCTGGCTGCGCTGGCGGAGGGAACGACCACGTTGACTAACCTGCTGGACAGCGACGACGTGCGCCATATGCTGAATGCACTGCAGGCGTTGGGCGTGCGTTATCAGCTGTCCGGCGATCGCACCACCTGTAAAGTCGAGGGTGTTGCCGGCCCGCTGGTGGCCCGCGAGCCGCTTGAGCTGTTCCTCGGCAATGCCGGTACCGCGATGCGCCCGCTGGCTGCGGCGTTGTGTCTGGGTAGCGGCGATGTGGTGTTGACCGGTGAACCCCGCATGAAGGAGCGGCCGATTGGCCATCTGGTGGATGCTCTGCGCCAGGGCGGCGCGCAAATTGATTATCTGGAACAGACCGATTACCCACCATTGCGCCTGCGCGGCGGTTTTCACGGCGGTGACGTAACCGTCGACGGCAGCGTTTCCAGCCAATTCCTGACCGCATTGCTGATGACCGCGCCGTTGGCCGAGCAGGACACTAATATCCATATCAAGGGCGAGTTGGTTTCTAAACCGTACATTGATATCACGTTGCACCTGATGCGTACCTTCGGCGTAGAGGTCAGCCATGACAACTACCGGGTGTTCCATATTCAAGGCCGCCAAACCTACCGTTCACCGGGAGATTACCTGGTAGAAGGTGATGCATCCTCCGCGTCTTATTTCCTGGCGGCGGCGGCGATTAAAGGCGGCACCGTACGCGTGACCGGAATCGGCAAGAAAAGCGTTCAGGGCGACACCAAATTCGCCGATGTGCTGGAGAAAATGGGCGCGCGCATTACCTGGGGCGATGATTTTATCGAATGTAGCCGCGGTGAGTTGCACGGCATTGATATGGATATGAACCATATTCCGGATGCGGCAATGACTATTGCCACTGCGGCCCTGTTTGCCGAAGGACCGACCACCATCCGCAATATCTATAATTGGCGGGTGAAAGAGACCGACCGCTTGGCCGCCATGGCGACTGAATTGCGCAAAGTGGGCGCTGAAGTGGATGAAGGTGAGGACTATATTCACGTGGTGCCGCCGGCGAAGCTGAAATTTGCCGATATCGGTACCTACAACGACCACCGTATGGCGATGTGTTTCTCGCTGGTGGCGTTGTCGGATACCCCGGTGACCATCCTCGATCCGAAATGCACGGCGAAAACCTTCCCGGACTATTTTGAGCAATTGGCACGCATCAGCCAATTGGCATAACCGACAGTCGGATGATTTCTTTTTAAGGCCCTTAACCGGGCCTTTATCATTTCTAACGCCCTGACGCTGAGACTTCTTCTATACTTTTCTGCGGTTACGAGCTTATTTTCAACAACCAGACAGTTCCAGGGTAACAGTTCGTCTCTTGGCAGCGTATAATACGCCACCGTACCTGCCCCGACTGGGCGGGCGGCAGGGGCGTTTTTAATTATGCTTTCGCGTTGTGCTGACGGCAGATTATGCCCCTGTGAGGTTTACTACCCGAAGGAGAGAGAAATGACGGCTACAGCCCCGGTGATAACCGTTGATGGACCAAGTGGCGCTGGTAAAGGCACATTGTGTAAAGCGTTGGCAGAATCCCTTGGTTGGCGATTGCTGGATTCCGGTGCGATTTACCGCGTGCTGGCGTTGGCGGCGTTGCATCATCAGGTCGATATCACCTCTGAGGAGGCGCTGGTTCCGCTGGCCGCACATCTCGACGTTCGCTTTGTCGCCCAGGGCGGCAAACTGCAGGTCATTTTGGAAGGTGAGGACGTCAGTAATGAGATCCGCACTGAAACAGTCGGTAATACCGCTTCGCAGGCGGCGGCTTTTCCGCGCGTGCGCGAAGCTTTGCTGCGTCGTCAGCGTGCGTTTCGCGAGGCCCCGGGTTTGATTGCCGATGGCCGCGATATGGGTACGGTGGTATTTCCCGATGCACCGGTAAAGATTTTCCTGGACGCCAGTTCGGAGGAGCGTGCGCAACGCCGCATGCTACAGTTGCAGGAAAAGGGCTTTAATGTTAACTTTGAACGTCTTTTAGCCGAGATAAAGGAACGGGATGACCGTGACCGTAATCGGCCTATCGCGCCACTGGTGCCGGCTTCCGACGCCCTCGTGCTGGATTCAACCAGCATGTCGATCGACGAAGTCATCCAGCGTGCGCTGACTTATGCACATGAAGTGTTAGCGTTGCCGCAGCAATAAGCTGCTGCGACGTTATTGCTTTTTGTCATATTTGTCATAGCAGTATCGAACTATATCGGGTAAAATTTTACCCCTGTAACCTAAACCCTGTCGGCATGGAGCCAATGGCGGGGTATGTGAAACAACCCCATTCGGCGGGATGCTAAATGGACGTTAAACTATAGAACCCTGAAGATTAAACATGACTGAATCTTTCGCTCAACTCTTTGAAGAATCCCTGAAAACAATCGAAACCCGTCCGGGTTCCATCGTTCGTGGCGTTGTAGTTGCTATCGACAAAGACGTAGTACTGGTTGACGCCGGTCTGAAATCTGAGTCTGCCATCCCGGCTGAGCAATTCAAAAACGCACAGGGCGAGCTGGAAATCCAGGTAGGCGACGAAGTTGACGTTGCGCTGGACGCTGTTGAAGATGGCTTCGGTGAAACTCTGCTGTCCCGTGAGAAAGCTAAGCGTCACGAAGCTTGGATCACGCTGGAAAAAGCTTACGAAGAAGCTGAAACTGTCGTCGGTGTTATCAACGGCAAAGTTAAGGGTGGCTTCACTGTAGAGCTGAACGGTATTCGCGCGTTCCTGCCAGGTTCCCTGGTTGACGTGCGTCCAGTACGTGACACTCTGCACCTGGAAGGCAAAGAGCTTGAGTTCAAAGTCATCAAGCTGGACCAGAAACGCAACAACGTTGTAGTTTCTCGCCGTGCGGTTATCGAATCCGAAAACAGCGCAGAACGCGATCAACTGCTGGAAAACCTGCAGGAAGGCATGGAAGTTAAAGGTATCGTTAAGAACCTCACTGACTACGGTGCATTCGTTGATCTGGGCGGCGTAGACGGCCTGCTGCACATCACTGATATGGCTTGGAAACGCGTTAAGCATCCAAGCGAAATCGTCAACGTTGGCGACGAAATCACTGTTAAAGTGCTGAAGTTCGACCGCGAGCGTACTCGTGTTTCCCTGGGCCTGAAACAACTGGGCGAAGATCCATGGGTTGCTATCGCGAAACGTTACCCAGAAGGCACCAAGCTGACTGGTCGTGTAACCAACCTGACTGATTACGGCTGCTTCGTAGAAATCGAAGAAGGCGTTGAAGGTCTGGTACACGTTTCTGAAATGGATTGGACCAACAAAAACATCCATCCGTCCAAAGTTGTTAACGTGGGCGACGTAGTGGAAGTTATGGTTCTGGACATCGATGAAGAGCGTCGTCGTATTTCCCTGGGCCTGAAGCAGTGCAAATCTAACCCATGGCAGCTGTTCGCAGAAACCCACAACAAGGGCGACCGCGTTGAAGGTAAAATCAAGTCTATCACTGACTTCGGTATCTTCATCGGCCTGGACGGCGGTATCGACGGCCTGGTTCACCTGTCTGACATCTCCTGGAACGTTGCAGGCGAAGAAGCAGTACGTGAATACAAGAAAGGCGACGAAATCGCAGCGGTTGTTCTGCAAGTTGACGCAGAGCGCGAGCGTATCTCTCTGGGCGTGAAGCAACTGGCTGAAGACCCGTTCAATAACTACCTGTCTATGAACAAGAAAGGTACTATTGTTACTGGTAAAGTCACTGCAGTTGACGCCAAAGGTGCTACAGTTGAATTAGCAGGCGGCGTAGAAGGTTACCTGCGTGCATCTGAAGCCTCTCGCGACCGCATTGAAGATGCAACTCTGGTTCTGAATGTAGGCGACGACGTTGAAGCTAAATTCACCGGCGTTGACCGTAAGAACCGTGTAGTAAGCCTGTCCGTACGTGCTAAGGACGAAGCCGACGAGAAAGACGCTATCGCAACTGTTAACAACAAGCAGGAAGAAAGCAACTTCTCTAACGCAATGGCTGAAGCTTTCAAAGCGGCTAAAGGCGAGTAATGACGGGGGGCGGTTTCTGACCGCCCCGATACGGTAGTTTAGCTGCAAAGCTTGGAGGACTCATGACCAAGTCTGAACTTATTGAAAGACTTGCTGGCCAGCAATCTCATGTACCGGCGAAAGCCGTTGAGGATGCAGTGAAAGAGATGTTAGAACACATGGCTGCAACGTTAGCCGATGGTGAACGCATCGAGATCCGCGGATTCGGCAGTTTTTCTCTTCACTACCGTGCTCCGCGCGTTGGTCGCAACCCGAAAACTGGTGACAAAGTTGAGTTGGACGGCAAGTACGTTCCTCACTTCAAACCAGGTAAAGAGCTGCGTGACCGCGCCAATATCTATGGTTAATCACTGATTATCCATAGAGTTGTTGCTTGTAAAGAATATAAACGGTGCCTCAGGGCGCCGTTTTTTTTGCCTGGCGTTCACCTGCTTTCTGATTTCTGAGCCTCCCGTCCTGACTTTACTTTGCGCGCTACGCCGCATTCCTGCGTCAATAAATGAAACCTGCAGAGTTAACCTGCCGCCTGTGCCGCGAGCCGTCGCATTGGCGCTGGCGGTTGCCTGACTGCGGGGGAACAATCCTGTCTACGGGGTGTGATGTGCAGTAGTTGCATGTCCTCTGTCGGACGGGAGAAAGGCCGATTAAAACTTCGCTGGATCTGGCGGTTATCGCCGTTGTCTGCGGTATTCTGCCGTTACTGGTGTTGCCGCAATTACCCGATGTATTAACAACTTTGCTGGTTGTTTTACCCGTTAGCTTGATGTTGCGTTTCCGTTGGGCGGGCTGCCAATTTATTGCCTGGGGAGCACTGGGTTTTCTGTGGGCGATCTTCAACGCCGGCAATCTGGTGATGCAGGTCGAACGGTTGAGCCGTGGGCCAGAGGTGACCGCAGTGGTGCAGGTTGTCGGTGTTACTTTGGTGCCCGCTGCGAGCAAACAAACGCTGATGCGCATAGAACAGGTTAACGGGCGTTGGTTAACGCCTTCAATTGCGTTTACTACCGTCTGGCAGCCGGAGGAGCCGCTACTGTGTGCCGGGCAACGTTGGGAGCTACGGCTGCGTCTGAGAGCGGTACACGGCAAACTGAATGAGGGTGGATTCGATAGCCAGCGTTGGGCGATGGCGCAACGTCAACCACTGACTGCGCAGGTGAAACGCGCCAGGTTGCTGGAGGGGAGCTGCAACTGGCGGCAGCGTATTATCAGCCATGCCGAGAGCAATATTGGCGACCTGCGTTATAAATCGGTATTGCTGGCTTTAGCGTTTGGCGAAAGAACCTCGCTGGATCCGGCGCTACGCACTTTGATGCTGAAAACCGGCATTGCTCATCTGATGGCCATTTCAGGCCTGCATGTGGCTATGGCGGCCATATTGATTTGGTTAGCGCTGCGGGCGGTTCAGTTATTCTTGCCCGCTTATCTGATCGGCTACCGCTTCCCACTGCTGGCCAGTTGGTTTGGCACCCTGGCGTATGTCTGGCTGGCTGGCGCACAGCCCCCTGCGGTACGTACTGCTGTGGCGCTGACGTTGTGGATGCTACTACGTCTACGTGGCGTTCACTGCACCTCCTGGCAGGTATGGCTATGGTGTGTGGGGTTAATTCTGGTCTGCGATCCGCTGGCGGTACTGTCGGACAGCTTCTGGCTATCGGTATTGGCGGTTGCCTGCCTGGTCTTTTGGTTCGAATGGGTGCCGTTAAGCGCGCGTTTCCGCTCCGCCTGGTACTGGGCTCCGGTGCGTTGGCTGCATATTCAACTCGGTATCACGTTGTTGCTGGTGCCGATGCAAGCCGCTTTGTTTCTTGGACTGACGTTGACCTCTATGCCGGCGAATCTGTGGGCGGTACCCGTGGTATCACTGGTGACGGTTCCTTTGATTTTGATCGCGGTGATTTGCGGTGCCTTACCGCTATTGAGCGGCGGGTTATGGTGGTTGGCCGATTTGACACTGCTTTGGGTGTTCACGCCGCTGTATTATTTGCAGCGCGGTTGGGTCGATCTGGGCGCCGCCTCGTTACTGGTCAGCGCGGTGGGCTGGCTGCTGGTTATCTGCTGGCGTTTCCACTGGTGGTTAAGTTACGCGACGGGATTGACCGCCGTGGCGATATGCTGCGTACTGTGGCGAGAAAAAGAACCCGCATATCGTTGGCGGGTCGACATGCTGGACGTCGGCCATGGTCTGGCGGTAGTGATCGAAAGAAACGGCAAGGGGATATTGTTTGATACCGGCGATCGCTGGGCGACGGGCAGTGCTGCGGAGCGTCATATTTTACCCATGCTCAACTGGCGGGGCATCAGCCTGGAGCAAATTATTATCAGCCACGATCATCTTGACCATACCGGAGGGCTGGAAGAGGTAAGGCGGGCATTTCCTCAGGCTACAGTACGCAGCCCAATACTTGACCCAGTTCATTTACCCTGCGTGGCCGGCGAAAGCTGGCAGTGGCAGTCGCTGCAATTTCAGGTGTTATGGCCACCGAAAGCGCTCAAGCGACCGGTCAATGACGACTCCTGCGTGATCCGTGTCGATGATGGCCGATATAGCCTGTTGCTGACCGGCGACGTGGAAAAGAAAGCGGAGGCACAGTTACTCAGATCGCAACGCGATCGGTTGGCATCCACAGTGCTTCAGGTTCCTCATCATGGCAGCAGGACGTCCTCAACGCCGCCCTTTCTGCGCGCGGTAGCGCCGGAGGTAGCTTTAGCGTCCGCATCTCGTTACAACAAATGGCGATTACCCGCGGTTAAAGTTGTCGCCAGATATCTGGCAAATGGCATCATATGGCACGATACTTCGCGCTCAGGTCAGATATCCGTACTTTTTTTCGACAACGATTGGCAAATTAAAGGCTTTCGTGAACAATTAATGCCCCGTTGGTACCATCAGCGGTTTGGCGTAGAGGGTGATAATGAGTAAAATGGGCCGCTATTTCTTCCGATGCTGGTATTTGCATGATGAATGATAAAGATCTCTCCACCTGGCAGACTTTCCGTCGCCTTTGGCCGATGATCACTCCTTTTAAGACCGGGCTGATTGTGGCCGCCATTGCGTTGATTTTAAACGCGGCCAGCGATGCCTTTATGCTGTCCTTACTTAAACCTTTATTGGATGACGGTTTTGGGAAGACCGAGAGTAACATCTTGCTTTGGATGCCGTTGGTCGTGATTGGCCTGATGGTGGTCCGTGGCCTGACGGGCTTCGTTTCCAGCTACTGCATTTCATGGGTGTCCGGCATGGTAGTGATGCATATGCGCCGCCGGTTGTTTGGCCACATGATGAGAATGCCGGTATCCTTCTTCGATCAGCAATCTACCGGTACGCTGTTGTCGCGTATCACCTACGATTCTGAGCAGGTGGCCTCCTCGTCCTCCAGCGCGTTAGTGACCGTGGTGCGTGAAGGCGCATCGATTATTGCGTTATTCGGCATGATGTTTTACTACAGCTGGCAGCTGTCGGTGATCTTGATTGTGCTGGCGCCGATCGTGTCCGTTGCTATCCGCATCGTTTCCAAGCGTTTCCGCAATATCAGCAAAAACATGCAAAACACCATGGGGCAGGTGACTACCAGCGCCGAGCAGATGCTGAAAGGCCATAAAGAAGTGCTGATTTTTGGCGGTCAGCAGGTTGAGACCGATCGTTTCGATTCAGTCAGTAACCGTATGCGCCAACAGGGCATGAAGCTGGTTTCCGCTTCTTCTATTTCAGACCCGATTATTCAGCTGATTGCGTCTTTAGCACTGGCGTTTGTGTTGTATGCCGCCAGCTTCCCGAGCGTGATGGCAACCCTGACCGCCGGTACTATCACCGTGGTGTTCTCATCGATGATTGCGTTGATGCGTCCGCTTAAGTCGCTGACCAACGTCAACGCCCAGTTCCAGCGTGGGATGGCAGCTTGTCAAACGCTGTTCTCCATTCTGGATATGGAGCAGGAAAAAGATACTGGCACCCGTGAAGTGGCGCGTGCGAAAGGTGACATCGAGTTCCGTAACGTGACTTTCTATTACCCAGGGAAAGAAACTCCGGCGTTGCGTGATATCAGCCTCAGCATTTCTGAGGGGAAAACGGTGGCGCTGGTTGGCCGTTCAGGTTCAGGCAAATCGACAATTGCCAACCTGCTGACCCGCTTCTATGACGTTCAGGAAGGTGAAATCCTGATGGACGGGCATGACCTGCGTGAATATACCTTGGCGTCACTGCGCGATCAGGTGGCTTTGGTATCGCAAAACGTTCATTTGTTCAACGACACCATCGCCAACAATATCGCCTATGCCCGCGAGAAACGTTACAGCCGGGAAGATATCGAAAAAGCTGCGCGCATGGCTTATGCCATGGACTTCATTGAGAAAATGGAGAACGGACTGGATACGGTGATCGGTGAGAATGGCGTGATGTTGTCCGGTGGGCAGCGTCAGCGTATTGCTATAGCACGCGCACTGCTGCGTGACTGCCCGATTCTGATCCTTGATGAAGCGACTTCAGCGCTGGATACAGAGTCAGAACGCGCCATTCAGGCTGCATTGGATGAACTGCAGAAAAACCGCACCTCGCTGGTGATCGCGCACCGTTTGTCGACCATTGAAAAAGCCGATGAGATCCTGGTGGTGGAAGATGGGCGCATCGTTGAACGCGGTGAACATGCTGTGTTAATCGAACAGCGCGGGGTCTACGCGCAGCTTCACCGCATGCAGTTCGGTCAATAATGATCGAGCGCATTTGGTCGGGTGGTTCACTGGTATATCTGCTGTTGCTGCCGCTGTCCTGGCTGTATGGTTTGGTCAGCGGCTTGATTCGGCTGAGTTATCGTTGCGGTCTGCGTAAAAGCTGGCGTGCGCCGGTGCCGGTGGTGGTGGTGGGAAACCTTACCGCTGGCGGCAACGGTAAAACGCCGATGGTGATCTGGCTGGTTGAGCAACTGCAACGGCGCGGTTACCGGGTGGGTGTGGTATCACGCGGTTATGGTGGCAAAGCGGCATCTTATCCGTTGGTATTGGATGAGTACACTACGACCCAGCAGGCGGGTGATGAACCGGTATTGATTTATCAACGCACCGGTGCGCCAGTGGCCATTTCGCCAAAGCGTGCTGAAGCGGTACAGGCACTGCTGCAACAGCAGAGACTCGACGTTGTCATCACTGATGACGGTTTGCAGCATTACGCGTTGCAGCGCGATTTTGAACTGGTGGTGATCGACGGCGTGCGCCGTTTTGGCAATGGCTGGTGGTTACCCGCAGGGCCGATGCGTGAACGCGCGTCGCGCCTGAACAGCGTGAATGCGCGGGTTGCCAACGGCGGCGTGGCTCAGGCGGGTGAAATCGCCATGCAGTTGCAAGCGCGCGAGGCGGTTAATATCGCCAGCGGTGCGCGCCGGCCGGCGGCTGAGTTGCCGCACGTGGTGGCAATGGCCGGGATTGGCCATCCCCCGCGCTTTTTCGCCACGCTGGAAAAGCTTGGCGTGGATGTCGAGAAAGAAGTGGCATTCGCCGATCACCAGGAGTACCAACATGCTCAACTGGCAGCTTTGGCGTCATCTGAGCAAACGCTGCTGATGACTGAAAAAGATGCGGTCAAATGCCGCATTTTTGCCCAGCCTAACTGGTGGTATTTACCGGTTGACGCGGTTCTTCCCCCCAATCAGGCCGAGCCGTTGCTGCAAAGTATCGAAGCTCTGCTGACTAAATAACTCACACGGCCAGCGCGTTAAGCCCCAGAGCTTGCGCGCAGGCGTTTATCGAACGCTGTTGTGTTTGCTCATACAGCGCCAATTCATCAATCACCTCTGCCCCCAGCGCCTGTTCGAAAGCGGAACGGCTCGATGCTGCATTGTACTGAGCATGCCGGTTGTCGCCCAGGTTAGACTGGAAAATGCCCGCCGCGCTGACCGGTAAGAAGTCTTCATACACCAAAGGCTGAAAGCGAATGTGTTCCTGAGCTATCAGCTGCTCCAGCGTACTGTGTTTATCCAGCGAATCTTTGGCCGCCAGGCCGCACTCGGTAGGGAAATAGCGGAACCATGCCAGTTGCTGCTCACGCAAGGTGGTATAATCGTCCGGAAACGCCTGGAAGTTTTCCGCCAGCAACTGATTGTACCGCTCGGCGTTTTTTTCACTTGGCGGTGCCTGCAAGGCATCGTTGGTGGCTTGCAACAGGCGATCATACAGAGCGCGGCCTTTCGGGGTCAGCGCTACGCCACGTTGCTCGATTTCGCCAAAACGCGCGGTATGGTGCCCGTCCAGGGTGCTGCCGTCATGTTCAACAAAGGCCACGCCTTCTTCCAGCGCTTTAAAGCTGGTCTGGCGTAGCAAAATTGGCCGACGGCGAGGCGGCGGGCCTTCGATAACGGCTTTAGGCGTTATCCCTCGACCGGGCATCGCTTGCTGGACGAGGTCGATATTCAGCGTGCGCGGCGTCAAATGGTTGATATGTGGGCCCTTAAATGCCACAACGTCTGCAATCAAACGGTGTTGATCGTGCAGTTGTTGATATTCGGTGGCGCTGACGGTCGCCCGATTGTGCCACCGAAAAGTTTCCAGCGCTTGTTCGATAAACTCTGTGGCCTGGCCATCATCCAACCCGCCCTGGGCTTCCTGTAAGGCAATCAACTCCAGCACCCGCTCGGTAAAGATGCGGCGGCGGGCCAGCAGTTGCTGCGCCAACTCACGCAACGCCGGGCTTTCAATCAGCTCCAACCGTAATAAGGAGGTAAAAACACGGAATGGACTGATCTGCAATGCGTCTTCATGCACTGCGCGAAACGCGGTGGAATGAACCGGAACTCCCGCCACGGCCAGGTCGTAATATCCGACCGGCGACATGCCCATAACGTTAAACAGCCGCCGAAGAGTCGCCAGTTCCTCTGCTGTCCCCACCCGAATTGCCCCGTGGCGCTCCATGGCCAGCCTTTCTATTTCGCCGGTAATTTGTAACTGATGAGCCAATGCGGCATCTTCGCGCAGGACCTGTCGGTTGGTTTCCGCAACCAGTTCGAGCAAATCGCCATACAGCGGTACCTCTTTTTGGTACATATCTGACATGGCGTGAGAGAACCTGGCGCGGATTTCATTTGGTGAGACGAACTGCTGGGCGGTCATGCGCATAGCTCCTTTATTCAGGATAATCTGAAAAATAGTATTTTTGGCGGTAAAAGTACTGGCTGAAAGGCCATCCACCTTGTTTTCACCCCAAGTTTAGCTATCTCGGTTGGGTTTTGTTATAGCCTGGGCAAGCATATTGGATTTTTATGCGTTAGCTCTCATTTGCCTGGGAGCTGGCGGAAGTAATAGCCGTCTGGAAGGCAATGACGTTGAGTGTGATCTGTAAAAATAAAGAAATTAACCTATTAACAATCATGGACATAAAAATAAATTAGGCGGGGTGATAAAAATAGGCCAATAAACCCCTTGTGCAAAGGGTAGATTTATGAGTAAATGCTCGTCGGCCTGTGATACAGACCTATTTATGTTCGAGTTTAGATTTAAGCAGTTCCTCCAAAGACGCTATCATCCGATTCCGCTTCAAAGACGAACCTTCTAAGTACCTCCCATAAGTAATGTTCCTAAAAACGGCCTAAATTGCCTTTATGGCAGGTTTTGTATATATATTTAAAAGGTAAATGTGTAATGTCTAAGAAGATGGGTCAGGTAAAATGGTTCAACGAAAGCAAAGGTTTTGGTTTCATTGAGCAGAACGACGGCGGTAAAGATGTATTCGTACATTTCTCTGCAATCGCGACCGACGGTTTCAAAACCCTGGCTGAAGGCCAGCGTGTTGAGTATAGCATCCAGGACAGCCCGCGCGGGCCGGCTGCCGCCAACGTTGTCGCCCTGTAAATAAATAGGGAATAACGTAAAGCGAGTTTAATACAACCATGATGAGGCGTTAACGCTGATTCATTGCGGAAGATATTAAGTTCAACAAGCCCGCATAGTGCGGGTTTTTAATTTTTTGCTCACGAGAGGTTTGTTACGAAAAACTTTAGGATGGGCTGGTAGCGTCCAACAATAATAAAAATAACGTTGTTACGGATGCTCAAGTAAAAGGATATAAGTTATGTTTAAAAATACTGTGTTACAAATGGGCCGTGTGAAATGGTTTGATCAGGCCGCAGGTTATGGCTTTATTTCACCGGTAGATGGTAGTGACGAAATCTATGTAAGCCGTCGTTCTATCGCCAATACTAAAAATAAATCGTTGAACGAAGGTCAGAACGTTGAGTTCTCGATCTATCGCAGCTCCCACGGGCTGTCAGCGGCAGACGTTATCGCGTTCTGACCCACTCCTTCCTCGCCAGTGCCGGTGTCGCCACCCCCAAGCACTGGCGAAGAAAAATTTTCCGATATCCACTATTATCGAGCAATCGCTTAACGACTTTGGATGTCAGGATGCTCACCCCGGTTATTTCTCTTGCCGCCGCCCGCGCGCTTCATCTTGCCGCACAAGGGCTGTTATCCCCGATTAAACGCAAAGCCAAACCTGACGACGTGGTTACCGCCATCCAGCGTATGGGATTGCTGCAAATCGATACCATCAGCGTTGTTGCTCGCAGCCCCTATCTGGTGCTGTTCAGCCGCCTGGGCGACTATCAGCCGGAATGGCTGGAACAGGCGCTGGCCAGCCGTCTGCTGTTCGAGTATTGGGCGCATGAAGCCTGTTTTTTACCCATCGAAGATTTTGGTCTGTTGCGTCACCGCATGCTGCATCCGCAGGGTATGGGTTGGAAATATTCTGAAGAGTGGGTGCAAAAGCACCAGGCGGCAATGGACGATCTGCTATTGCATATCGAAGCCGGCGGGCCGGTGCGTTCGGCGGATTTTAATGCCGAGAAGAAAGGAAATAGCGGTTGGTGGGATTGGAAGCCGGAAAAGCGCCATCTCGAAATCTTGTTCACCGCCGGTAAACTGATGGTGGCTGAACGGCGTAATTTTCATCGTGTCTACGATCTGACCGAAAGGCTACTGCCTCACTGGGATGATGAGCGTCATGCGTTACCTGCGGGTCATGCGCAGCAGGAAATGCTCAGCAGAACTTGTCGTTATCTGGGGATTTTCAGGGCTGAATGGTTGGCGGACTACTACCGTCTGAAGCGAGTTGCGCCGAAAAAGCTGCTGGCATCGCTACAGCAACAGGGCGAAATAGTGCCGGTGGTCATTGAGGGGTTGGAAGGCGATTTTTACGTGCATCATTCGCTGGCGCAAGAACTGCAACTGGCAGAACAGGGGGCGCTAAAATCCAGTGTGACCACCTTGCTTTCTCCGTTTGACCCCGTGGTTTGGGATCGCCGACGTGCGCTGGAGCTGTTCGATTTTGATTACCGGCTGGAGTGCTATACACCGAAGGCGAAGCGACAGTATGGTTATTTTACCTTGCCGGTGTTGCAACGTGGCGAGTTGATTGGCCGTATCGATGCAAAAATGCATCGACGACAGGGCATTTTTGAAATTATCAGTTTCCATCCGCAGGCCAAAATTCGCTTTGGTAAACAGCGTGTGCAGGATCTCCGGCAGGCAATTACCCGCAGTGCAAAATGGCACGGGGCCAAACAGGTGACGCTGGGGGATATTCCGGCGCAACTTTCCCAGGAATGGGGGGAAGGCTGGGAAATGGAATAACGAACGGCGTCGTCAGCGTGGGTAAAACGAATTTTCAGCGCCGCTCGTTACAATCAGATAGATGCCTCAGTTGCTGAAATTGGCGAACAGGGCGATGATTTTGTGAATACGTTTAATCATGGATGGTTTTTTTGTGATTTGCATCACAAAATTCTACGCTTGCATCGCCGTCAATTCAATCCCGGAGTCAGATTAAAATGCAGCGGTAAAACAGCCGGTGATTAACCTGCCGCATAGCGTTATGCTATTCTCACGCACTTTAGATCTCCACCCTGGAGGAAGCATGGACCACCGTTTACTCGAAATCGTTGCCTGCCCGGTCTGCAACGGTAAGCTCTATTTCAATAAAGAAAATCAGGAACTGGTCTGCAAAGTGGACGGCCTTGCCTATCCGCTGCGTGACGGCATTCCCGTTCTGCTGGAAAACGAAGCGCGTGCGCTGTCATTGGATGAGAAACACGCATGAGTTTTATCGCTATTATTCCAGCCCGTTACGCATCAACCCGTTTGCCGGGCAAACCCTTGGCCGATATTCACGGTAAGCCAATGGTCGTGCACGTAATGGAACGTGCGCGTGAATCCGGCGCCAGCCGCGTTATCGTAGCGACCGATCACCCCGAGGTGGCCGAAGCGGTCAAAGCCGCCGGTGGCGAAGTGTGCATGACCAGTCCGCATCATCATTCCGGCACCGAACGCCTGGCGGAAGTGATCGAGCACTATGGTTTTGCCGATGACGAAATCATCGTTAACGTGCAGGGTGACGAACCGATGATCCCGCCGGTCATTGTGCGCCAGGTGGCAGAAAACCTGGCAGCCAGCCAGGCCGGCATGGCCACTCTTGCGGTACCGATCGACAGCGCGGAAGAAGCCTTTAACCCCAATGCCGTCAAAGTAGTGATGGATGCGCAGGGTTACGCGCTCTATTTTTCACGCGCGACTATTCCCTGGGATCGGGAACGTTTTGCTCAATCCAAAGAAAGTATCGGCGACAGCTTGCTGCGCCACATCGGCATTTACGCCTATCGTGCCGGTTTTGTGCGCCGTTATGTCAGTTGGGCGCCAAGCCAGCTGGAGCAAATTGAGCTGCTGGAGCAACTGCGGGTGCTGTGGTACGGTGAAAAAATCCACGTGGCGGTCGCTAAAGCCATTCCGACCGTGGGTGTTGATACGCCGGAAGATCTGCAGCGCGTGCGCGACAGCATCAAAGGCTGAGCATTAAACGCCGGCATGCCACCTGGCGTGTCGGCAGTACAATTTCCCGCCTTTTTATCCCCATTTTGTTGATCTGCGTTGAAGCTTTTTTTTGCTTACCGTTCGATGATGTCAGCGTCTCCTCCTTATTTTTTGAGGTTATTTCCTTATGGAGCAGTTACGCGCCGAACTGAGCATTGTGCTGGGCGAATCTATCAGCCGGCTGGAACGCGTCAGCGAACAGCCTTATGCACACATGTATTCACTGTACGATCAACAGGGCCACGCGATCCCGCTGATGGCAAAAAGCTTTGTCTGCCAGGGGATCGCCCAGCAGGAAGCCTATAAGCTGTCGATGCTGGCGCGTGAAGGCGATATCCGTCTGCCGACGGTGTATGGCGTGGTCTATACCCATCAGGCGCCCTATAAAGAGATTCTGTTGGTCGAGCGTCTGCGGGGGGTATCGGTAGAGGCGCCGACGCGCACGCCGGATCGCTGGAATATGCTGATGGAACAAATCGTTGATGGCGTATTGGCTTGGCACCGTATTGACAGCCACGGTTGCGTCGGTACGGTTGACAGCACGCAGGAAAACGACTGGTTTTGTTGGTATCAGCAGCGGATCGAGGTGCTGTGGTCGACGCTCGGCAACCTCAACTCACCGCAGTTGACGATGGCCGATCGCCGCTTGTTGTACCGTACGCGAGAAGCGCTGACCCATTTTTTTGTCGGTTTCGACGACCCCTGTGTGCTGGTGCATGGCAATCTGTCGTTACGCAGTATGCTGAAGGATGCCAAAAGCGACCAACTGCTGGCGATGCTCAACCCTGGGATGATGCTGTGGGCCCCGCG
Source organism: Serratia plymuthica (assembly GCF_018336935.1). Lineage (NCBI taxonomy): Bacteria > Pseudomonadati > Pseudomonadota > Gammaproteobacteria > Enterobacterales > Yersiniaceae > Serratia > Serratia plymuthica. The sequence continues at coordinate 1,536,063 of NZ_CP068771.1, forward strand.
CGAATATGAGCTGTTCCGGTTGTGCGAGACGGGGATGCCCAGCCAACTGATGTTTTATTATTTGCAGCGGGCCCCGGTATCGGAGTCGTTCCTGGTGCGGCGTTGGCTATATGGCGTGTGGGAGGCGGCAGGGCGCTTGATTCACACCGGCAAGTTGGACCGGCAGCTGTTTGACCATGCATCGAAACAGCTGCTGCCCTGGCTTGCGGGTTAATCGACAGCGGCTTCATCTGCTCCTTTCAGCGATTGCCACAGGCTGCCCAGCGTTTCATACCAGGCACGTTCGCTGTGGCCCAGGAACATGGCCGAAGGTACCACGCGATCCCAAATGTTCAGCCTTGAGCTGATGGCCAACTGATTGGCCGGCGCCGGGATAGGGTGCAGCCCTTTGGCTTCAAAAAAGCGCATTGCCCGCGGCAAATGGTTGGCGGAGGTCACCAAAATAAACGGTTGCCGGCCGACCAGCTTCGACACCTGCAACGCTTCCTGCTCGGTATCCATCGGGCGATCCAATAACACCATATCGCTACGCGGCACCCCCAGGCTTTCCGCTACCCGCGCCGCTGTTGCTGCGTTGCTCAAGGTATTGGCGCCGCCGGCACCGGTGAACACCATCTTGCTCCCCGGATGCGCGAGATATAAGCGCACGCCCTCCGTCACTCGTGGCAGGCTGTTACCTATCAGATTGGAGCTGGGAGCCCAATCCGGGTTAAAGGTATAGCCGCCGCCCAGCACCACGATATAATTCACCTGATCATTGCCACGATAGGTTACATATTCAGACTCTATAGGTCGCAACAGGCGATCGGCCACTGGTTGCAGGCTGAAAAGCAGTAAAAACAGCCAGCTCAGTGATAAAATTACTCTGCCGCTTTTTTGCCAGCGGGTGAACCACAGCAGCAACAGCGCCAGCCCCATCAACAGCAGCAGCGCAGGTAACGGCATTAAAATGGCGCCAATGAACTTTTTCAGGTTGAACAGCATCAAAAATCAGGTCCTTTTGGGCGAAAAAACGACATCCGGGCACAATCAGGCCGCAAGAAGATTCATTCTAAGCCAGTCTGTGCCAAAATAGCAGGTTTGAATGGGCTGGCGCTTTGCCCCCATCAGGATAAGATCAGCGGAGCCGTTGTCCATGCAGGATCGCAATTTTGACGATATTGCTGAAAAGTTTGCGCGTAATATTTACGGCACCACCAAAGGGAAGATCCGTCAGGCGGTAGTCTGGCAGGACCTGACCACGCTGCTGGCCCAGTTGCCGCAGCGGCCGCTGCGCATTCTGGATGCCGGCGGCGGCGAAGGCCACCTGGCTTGTCAACTGGCAGAATTAGGACATCAGGTGTTGTTGTGCGATCTTTCAGGTGAGATGATCCAACGCGCTGCGCAACTGGCCGAACAGAAAGGTGTGAGCCAGAACATGCAATTCATACAAAGTTCAGCGCAGGATATTGGTCAGCACTTGGAACAGCCGGTTGATCTGATATTGTTCCATGCGGTGCTTGAATGGATTGCTGAACCTGAGGTGGCGTTGCAGGCGTTGTTCAACTGCCTGTTACCCGGCGGCGCGCTGTCATTGATGTTCTTTAATGCCAATGGCCTCTTGATGCGCAACGTGGTGTTGGGTAATTTCCAACTGGTGAATCCCGAGGTCAGAAGGCGCAGAAAGCGCTCTTTGTCGCCGCAGTATCCGCACAGCCCGCCGCAGGTGTATGGCTGGTTGGAGCAAATGGGCATGCGCATCAGCGGGAAAACCGGGGTGCGGGTGTTCCACGATTATCTGCAGAGCAGGCAGCTACAGACGCAAAAATTTGAAGAGTTACTGGCGCTTGAACAGCACTATTGCCGGCAGGAGCCGTACGTGAGTTTGGGGCGCTATATTCACGTCATGGCGCATAAACCAAACCTGAAGGACGAACTATGAGTGAATTTTCCCAGACAGTACCCGAACTGGTCGCCTGGGCACGGAAAAATGATTTCTCTATTTCGCTCCCTACGGAGCGTCTCGCGTTTTTGCTCGCTATCGCCACCCTTAACGGCGAGCGGCTGGACGGCGAGATGAGCGAAGGTGAGCTGGTTGATGCATTTCGCCATGTCAGCAAGGGTTTCGAACAGACGCATGAAACGGTGGCGGTCCGCGCCAACAATGCGATTAACGACATGGTGCGCCAGCGCCTGTTAAACCGCTTTACCAGCGAACTGGCAGACGGTAACGCCATTTATCGTCTGACGCCGCTGGGCATAGGTATCACCGATTACTACATCCGTCAGCGCGAATTCTCTACGTTGCGCCTGTCGATGCAGCTGTCGATCGTGGCGGAGGAGCTAAAGCGCGCCGCCGACGCCGCCGAAGAGGGCGGGGATGATTTCCATTGGCACCGCAACGTGTTTGCACCGCTGAAATATTCGGTGGCGGAAATCTTCGACAGTATCGACATGACCCAGCGGCTGATGGATGAACAACAGCAGGGCGTGAAGGACGATATCGCGGCATTGTTGAACCAGGACTGGCGGGCGGCTATCTCCAGTTGCGAAATGCTGTTGTCCGAGACTTCCGGCACCTTGCGCGAGCTGCAGGATACGCTGGAAGCGGCGGGCGACAAGCTGCAGGCCAACCTGTTGCGCATTCAGGATGCGACGCTGGGTGGGATGGAACTGGGCTTCGTCGACAAACTGGTGTTCGATCTGCAAAACAAGCTTGACCGCATTATCAGTTGGGGCCAACAGGCGATTGACCTGTGGATCGGTTACGACCGCCACGTGCATAAATTTATCCGTACCGCGATCGACATGGATAAGAACCGTGTGTTCGCTCAGCGTTTGCGCCAATCGGTGCAAAACTATTTCGACAACCCATGGACGCTGACCCACGCCTCCGCCTCTCGTCTGCTGGATATGCGCGACGAAGAACTGGCGTTGCGCAGCGAGGAAGTGACCGGGGAACTGCCGCCGGATCTGGAGTTCGAAGAGTTCAGCGAGCTCCGCGAACAGCTGGCGGCAATGATCGAACAGGCGCTGAAGATTTATCAGGAACAACAGATGCCGCTCAATTTAGGGGCGGTAATGCGCGATTATCTGGCGCAATATCCGCGTGCGCGTCATTTTGACGTGGCACGTTTAGTGGTCGACCAGGCTGTGCGCCTTGGTGTGGCTGAAGCAGATTTTTCAGGGTTGCCGGCACAATGGCAGGCAATCAATGATTACGGAGCCAAGGTCCAGGCCCATGTCATCGACAAATATTGAACAAGTAATGCCAGTCAAGCTGGCCAAGGCATTGTCTAACGCGCTGTTTCCTGCGCTCGACAGCCAACTGCGTGCGGGTCGTCACATCGGTATCGATGAGCTGGACAACCATGCCTTCTTAATGGATTTCCAGGACGAGCTGGAAGAATTTTACACCCGCTACAGCGTGGAACTGATCCGTGCGCCGGAAGGGTTTTTCTACCTGCGCCCGCGTTCCACTACCCTGATCCCGCGTTCGGTATTGTCCGAACTGGACATGATGGTGGGAAAAATCCTGTGTTATCTCTATCTCAGCCCCGAGCGCCTGGCGCATGAGGGGATCTTCAGCCATCAGGAGCTGTACGACGAGCTGCTGAGCCTGGCGGATGAGACCAAATTGCTGAAGTTCGTTAACCAGCGCTCCACCGGCTCGGATCTCGATCGTCAGAAACTGCACGAAAAAGTGCGTACCTCGCTGAATCGCCTGCGTCGTCTGGGCATGGTCTATTTCATGGGCAATGACAGCAGCAAGTTCCGCATCACCGAAGCCGTGTTCCGCTTTGGCGCCGACGTGCGCAGCGGTGACGATCCGCGTGAAGCGCAACTGCGCATGATTCGTGACGGTGAGGCGATGCCGGTTGAAAACAGCTTGTCGCTGAATGACGAGAGCGAAGCTGAAGACCAGCAGGTTGATAACACTCCGGACAGTGCAGAGGATGAACAGGAATGATTGAACGCGGTAAATTTCGCTCGCTGACGCTGGTCAACTGGAACGGCTTTTTTGCCCGTACTTTTGATCTGGATGAGCTGGTGACCACGCTGTCCGGCGGTAACGGGGCCGGGAAATCCACCACTATGGCGGCTTTCGTCACCGCGCTGATCCCCGATTTGACGCTGCTGCACTTTCGTAACACCACCGAAGCCGGCGCCACCAGCGGTTCGCGCGACAAGGGCTTGCACGGCAAGCTGCGCGCCGGGGTCTGTTACTCCACGCTGGATGTGATCAATTCACGCCATCAGCGCGTGGTGGTCGGTGTGCGTCTGCAGCAGGTGGCCGGCCGCGATCGCAAGGTGGACATCAAGCCGTTCACCATTCAGGGCCTGCCGACCGCGGTACAGCCGACTGAACTGCTGACCCAAACGGTAGGCGAGCGCCAGGCGCGCGTGCTGACGTTGCAGGAACTGAAAGAGCGCGTCGAAGAGATGGAAGGCGTGCAGTTCAAGCAGTTCAACTCGATCACCGACTACCATTCCTTAATGTTCGATCTGGGCGTGATCCCGAAACGCCTGCGTTCGTCCGCCGATCGCAGCAAGTTTTACCGCCTGATCGAAGCCTCGCTCTACGGCGGGATTTCCAGCGCCATCACCCGCTCGCTGCGTGACTATTTGCTGCCGGAGAACAGCGGCGTGCGCAAGGCGTTCCAGGATATGGAAGCAGCGCTGCGCGAAAACCGCATGACGTTGGAAGCGATTCGCGTCACTCAGTCGGACCGTGACCTGTTCAAACACCTGATCTCCGAAGCCACGTCCTACGTGGCGGCAGACTATATGCGCCATGCCAACGAGCGGCGCATTCATCTGGATGGCGCGCTGGCGCTGCGCAGCGATCTGCTGGGCAGCCGTAAACAGCTGGCCGCCGAGCAGTATCGCCACGTGGAAATGGCGCGTGAGCTGGCAGAGCAGAGCGGCGCGGAATCCGATTTGGAAACCGACTACCAGGCCGCCAGCGATCACCTGAATCTGGTGCAGACGGCGATGCGTCAGCAGGAAAAGATCGAGCGTTATGAGGGCGATCTGGAAGAGCTGACCTACCGCCTGGAAGAACAGAACGAAGTGGTTGCCGAGGCCAGTGAGCAGCAGGCCGAAAACGAAGCGCGCGCCGAGGCGGCCGAGCTGGAAGTGGATGAGCTGAAAAGCCAGCTTGCCGACTACCAGCAGGCGCTCGACGTGCAACAGACCCGCGCCATTCAGTATCAGCAGGCGTTGCAGGCATTGGAGCGCGCGCGTGGGCTGTGCCAACTGCCGGAGCTGACTGCAGAAAATGCCGAACAGTGGCTGGATACCTTCCAGGCGCGTGAGCAGGAAGCGACGGAAGCGTTGCTGATGCTCGAACAGAAACTGAGCGTGGCCGACGCCGCGCACGGCCAGTTTGAACAAGCTTATCAGCTGGTGGGTAAAATCGCCGGCCAGGTCAGCCGCAGCGAAGCCTGGCAATGCGCGCGCGAATTGTTGCGCGATTGGCCTTCGCAGCAGCACCTTGCCGAACGCGTACAGCCGCTGCGCATGCGCCTGAGCGAGCTGGAACAGCGTCTGCGCTCCCAACAAGATGCCGAGCGTCTGTTGCAGGAGTTCTGCAAGCGCCACGGCCAGGAGTATCAGCCGGACGATCTCGATGCGCTGTTGCAAGAGTTGGAAGAGCGTCTGGAGTCGCTGTCGCAGAGCGTCAGTGACGCCGGTGAGCGACGGATGGAAATGCGTCAGGAACTGGAACAGATCCAGCAGCGTATCCGTGAGCTGACCGCCCGTGCGCCAGTCTGGCTGGCGGCACAGGATTCCCTGAGTCAGCTTAGCGAGCAGAGCGGTGAAGAGCTGGAAAACAGCCAGCAGGTGACCGAGTTCATGCAGCAACTGCTGGAGCGCGAACGTGAAACCACCGTTGAGCGCGACGAAGTGGCTGCCCGCAAGCGCGAAGTTGAAGCGCAGATCGAGCGCCTTAGCCAGCCTGGCGGCGCCGAAGATCAGCGTCTGGTGACGTTGGCCGAACGTTTTGGCGGCGTGCTGCTCTCTGAAATTTACGACGATGTCACCATCGACGATGCACCTTACTTCTCGGCGCTGTACGGCCCATCGCGTCACGCGATCGTAGTGCCGGATCTGTCGCTGGTGCGCGAGATGCTGGAGGGGCTCGAAGACTGCCCGGAAGATCTCTATCTGATCGAAGGGGATCCGCAGTCGTTCGATGACAGCGTGTTCGCCGTCGAAGAGCAAGACAGAGCGGTGTTGGTGAAAACCGCCGATCGTCAATGGCGTTATTCGCGTTACCCGGAAGTGCCGCTGTTTGGCCGCGCCGCGCGTGAAAATCGCCTGGAAGTGCTGCATGCCGAGCGTGAAACGTTGGCTGAGCGCTACGCGACCTTGTCGTTCGACGTGCAAAAGACCCAGCGTTCGCATCAGGCTTTCAGCCGCTTTATCGGCTCCCATCTGGCGGTGGCGTTTGACGCCGATCCGGAAGCAGAAATCCGTGGCCTCAATTCCCGTCGCGGTGAAATCGAGCGTGCGCTGAATAACCATGAAGCGCAGAACCAGCAGCAGCGGCAGCAGTACGATCAGGCGAAAGAGGGCATCTCGGCGCTCAACCGCCTGATGCCGTTGGTGTCACTGTTGAACGACGACACCCTGCAGGACCGGGTGGAAGAGATCCGCGAAGAGCTGGAAGAGTCGCAGGATGCCGCGCGCCATATTCAGCAACACGGCGTCTCCCTGGCCAAGCTGGAACCTTTGCTGTCGGTGTTGCAAAGCGATCCGCAACAGCATGAACAGCTGCAGCAGGATTACGCCCAGGCGCAGAGCGTACAGCGCCAGGCCAAGCAGCAGGCGTTTGCTCTGATCGAAGTGGTACAGCGTCGTGCGCACTTTGGTTATACCGACTCCGCCGGCATGCAGAACGCCAATAACGATCTTAACGACAAGCTGCGTCAGCGTCTGGAGCATGCGGAAGCGGAACGTACCCGCGCCCGTGAGCAACTGCGCCAGTATCAAACCCAATTTACCCAGTACAGCCAGGTGCTGGCATCGCTGAAAAGTTCGTATGACGCCAAGCGCGACATGCTGAAAGAGCTGAGCCAGGAACTGGTGGATATCGGCGTGCAAGCCGATGCCAATGCCGAATTGCGTGCACGAGCGCGTCGTGACGAGCTGCATGCGGCGCTGAGTACCAACCGCGCACGCCGTAATCAACTGGAAAAACAGCTGACCTTCTGCGAAGCGGAAATGGACAGCCTGCAGAAGAAACTGCGCAAGCTGGAGCGCGACTATTACCAACTGCGTGAGCAGGTGGTGACCGCCAAGGCGGGCTGGTGTGCGGTCATGCGCATGGTGAAAGACAACGGCGTTGAGCGCCGTCTGCACCGTCGCGAACTGGCTTATATGGACGGTGACGAGCTGCGTTCGATGTCGGATAAGGCACTGGGTGCGCTGCGTCTGGCGGTGTCGGATAACGAACATCTGCGCGATGTATTGCGCCTGTCGGAAGATCCAAAACGCCCGGAACGCAAGATTCAGTTCTATATCGCGGTGTATCAGCATCTGCGCGAGCGTATCCGCCAGGATATCATTCGTACCGATGACCCGGTTGAGGCCATCGAACAGATGGAAATCGAGCTGGGTCGCCTGACCGAAGAACTGACCGCGCGTGAGCAGAAGCTGGCGATCAGTTCCAAGAGCGTGGCGAATATCATCCGCAAAACCATCCAGCGTGAACAGAACCGCATCCGCATGCTCAACCAGGGTCTGCAGGCGGTGTCTTTCGGCCAGGTGAAGAGCGTGCGGTTGAACGTCAACGTGCGCGAAGCGCATGCGACGCTGCTGGACGTGCTTGCCGAGCAGCGAGAGCAGCATCAGGATCTGTTCAACAGCAACCGTCTGACCTTCTCTGAAGCGTTGGCCAAGTTGTATCAGCGCCTGAACCCGCAGATTGATATGGGGCAACGCACGCCGCAGACGATCGGCGAAGAGCTGCTGGATTACCGTAACTATCTGGAGCTGGAAGTGGAAGTGTTCCGCGGCTCCGACGGTTGGTTGCGTGCCGAGAGCGGCGCGTTGTCTACCGGGGAAGCGATAGGGACCGGGATGTCGATTCTGGTGATGGTGGTGCAAAGCTGGGAAGAGGAGTCACGCCGTTTGCGTGGCAAGGATATCTCACCTTGCCGCCTGCTGTTCCTCGATGAAGCGGCGCGACTGGATGCCAAGTCCATCGCAACGCTGTTCGAGCTGTGCGATCGTCTGGAAATGCAGCTGATTATCGCCGCGCCGGAAAACATCAGCCCGGAAAAAGGCACCACTTATAAGCTGGTGCGTAAGGTGTTCCAGAACCATGAGCACGTGCACGTAGTGGGGCTGCGCGGTTTCGCCAATGAGCCGCCTGCGCTGGGCGCGGCTACGGTAGAAACGCCGTAAACGCAAAAAAGTCCGCTAATAATCTGAAAATAGCCGCCCTGGGGTGGCTATTTTTTTGTGAGCATGGATGATGGTCCTGCTTTTTTATCCGCTAAAAAACGGGTAGCTTAATGAAATAACAGTTATTAACGGCGTCCAAGGGCAAAATGGCCTTTCTGTTCGTATACTGAAATTAATAAGCGGTTTTTGATGTATTTTTTGTGAGCATACAGGGGGCAATGGATGTTGCTTAAAAATGGAAACACTTTACGGCGTCTGGCGCTGAGCTGCGCAATCGCATCTGGGCTTGCGTCGTCGTTACCCGCATGGGCAACCGTGCCCGCGTTTCCGGTGGCGTCATCCGGCATGTCAGTTGCGCAAAGCCGTTCGGAATTGTTGGCAGCATTGCCGAAAGGGATTACACCGTACTATCTTTCAACGCTGGCTCCTTTGTACGCTGCGAACCGAATGCAATTGATGTGGCAGGATCGCGAGGCGGTTCAGCAGTTCCAGCAACAGTTGGCCGAACTGGCCATATCCGGCGTGCAGCCGCAGTTTACCCAATGGGTGAAGCTGCTGACCGATCCGGCGATCACCGGCGTGGCGCGCGACGTTGTCCTGTCTGATGCTATGCTGGGGTATTTGCAGTTCGTTTCAGCCATCGGCGCCAACGGTAACAACTGGCTGTATAGCAATATTCCCTACAAGCTCGGCCTGCCGCCTAATGCGGTGATCAATCAATGGCAACTGGCGGTGCGTCAGGGCAATACGTTGGCTTATGTCACCAAGCTGGCGCCTCAGCACCCGCAATATGCCAAGATGCATCAGGCGCTGCGCGAGATGCTGGCCGACAACCGTCCATGGCCGCAGATGGCTAACGGTCCGAGCTTGCGCCCCGATCAACTGAGCAGCGACATTGCCGCCCTGCGTGAGATCCTGGCGCGCAATGGCATGCTGACCACTACCGCAGCACCGGTGCAAACGCAGGAGCCGCCTGCGGTACTGACCGGTTCGCGCAATGAACCGGACGATGGCGGCTTGTCGGTAGATGAAGAAAAAAGCCGCGAGAGCAAAAGTGTGGTTATCAGCCCGTCTGCCGCACCGGTAAAAGATCTTTCCGCATCGCCGGAATCGCCATTCGCCCAGCAGCCTGCCGCCCCGGTGACCGTCACTGATAACGCTTATACCCCCGATCTGGTCGAAGGCGTTAAACGCTTCCAGAAATGGCAAGGCTTGGCCGCTGACGGCGTGATTGGCGCCCGTACCCGCGAATGGCTCAACGTGTCGCCGCAAATGCGCGCTTCGCTGTTGGCATTGAATATCCAGCGTTTGCGCATCCTCCCAGGCTACGTCGACACCGGGATCATGGTTAACATTCCCAATTACTCGCTGACTTACTACCAGAACGGCAATGAAGTGCTTTCCTCACGGGTCATCGTCGGTCGGCCTAGCCGCAAGACGCCGCTGATGAACAGTGCGCTGAACAACGTCGTGGTCAACCCGCCGTGGAATGTGCCGACTACGCTGGTACGCGAAGATATTGTGCCAAAGGCAATGCGTGACGGCAGCTATTTCCAGAAACACGGCTATACCGTGCTTTCCGGCTGGAGCAATGACGCTGAAGTCATTAACCCGGCGATGATTGACTGGAACATGGTGTCTGCGCGTAATTTCCCGTACCGCATCCGCCAGGCGCCAGGCGCCACCAACTCACTGGGGCGTTTCAAATTCAACATGCCGAGTTCGGACGCTATCTATCTGCACGATACGCCGAACCATAATCTGTTCCAGAAAGATATTCGTGCCCTGAGTTCCGGTTGCGTGCGCGTTAACAAGGCATCTGATTTGGCTAATATGCTGCTGCAAGATGCTGGCTGGGACAATACCCGCGTTTCCTCCACCCTTAAAGGGGGAAATACCACCTACGTAAATATTCGACAGCATATTCCGGTTAAATTGTATTATTTAACCGCCTGGGTTTCTGATGACGGAAAGCCACAATTTCGTACAGATATTTACAATTACGATGATACGGTGAGATCGGGTGCACAAATTTTGGCTCAGGCCGAAAAATTAATGCAATAAATGCAGTAATTATAAATAAATAACGGTCTGAATATCGGACCATGATGCAGGCACTCATTCAGTGGGTGCCTGCAAACCGCGGGACATCACGGGTTGACTCAGGCTGTGTGGGCGGTTATGGTTCGGGCAGTGCGCTGTTTTGTGCATATATTTTGATATTCTTGCCGGGTTTAACAGAAACATGGACAAAATTGATCATCATCGCCGTAAATGGCTGGCGTTAGGTAGCGCTGCCATGGGTATAGCTCTGCTCCCTGGGCAGGCTTTTGCCAGCCTTTCTACTTCACGCCCACGTATTCTGGTCGTAAATAACATGCATACGGGCGAATCGTTGAAGGCCGAATTCTTTGATGGGAAAGGTTATAATAAAGACGAGCTGGTTCGTCTTAATCATCTTTTCCGTGATTACCGCGCCAATAAGGTTAAGCCGATCGATCCCCGTCTGTTTGATCAGCTCTATCGTCTGCAAGGTCTATTGGGTACCAACAAGCCGGTGCAGTTGGTTTCAGGTTACCGTTCTCTGGATACCAACAACGAGCTGCGTGAGCGCAGCCGCGGTGTGGCCAAGCACAGCTATCACACCAAAGGCCAGGCGATGGATTTCCATATCGAAGGTATCCAGTTGAGTAATATCCGTAAAGCGGCGTTAAAAATGCGCGGTGGTGGTGTAGGATATTACCCACGTAGCAACTTTGTACACATCGATACCGGCCCGGTGCGGACCTGGTAATCGCTGTACACCATTGTGAATAGCGCCAGCCTGCGAGGGTGTGGCGCTGTTGTCGTTGGAGCCTTATGAAATACCAAATTATTCCCGTTACCGCCTTCAGTCAAAATTGTAGCCTGATCTGGTGTGAAAGCACGCGACAGGCGGCATTGGTCGATCCCGGTGGCGAGGCAGAAAAATTGAAGGCCGAAGTGGCGAAACAGGGCGTTACGATCACGCAGATCCTGCTGACGCACGGCCATCTCGATCATGTAGGTGCCGCAGCGGAACTGGCTGAGCATTATCAGGTACCGATTTACGGCCCGGATAAGGAAGACGCTTTCTGGCTGGACGGCTTGCCGGCGCAGAGCCGGATGTTTGGGCTGGAAGAGTGCGCGCCGTTGACGCCGACCCAATGGCTGCAAGAAGGCGACAAGGTGCAGGTGGGCGAGATGACGTTCAACGTGTTGCATTGCCCTGGCCACACGCCTGGCCATATCGTCTTTATTAATGAAAAGGCGCGGCTGGCGCTGGTGGGCGACGTGCTGTTTAACGGCGGTGTAGGCCGTAGCGATTTCCCGCGTGGCGATCATCAGGCGCTGATTAACTCTATTCGTACCAAGCTGTTGCCGCAGGGCGATGACATGGCGTTTATTCCAGGCCATGGGCCCATGTCCACCTTTGGTCAGGAGCGTGAAACCAACCCGTTCCTGCGCGAAGAGCCGGCTATTTGGTAAGGTTATTTCCCGGCAGAAATAACTAAGGGGCGCTAAAAGCGCCCCTTTTGTATTTGCAGCAGCAACGTTTTACAGCACGGCGACGATGGCTTCGCACAGCGGCGCCATATTGTCCGGCGTCATGCCCGCAACGTTGATGCGGCCGGAGTTGACCGCATAAACGCCAAACTCTTCGCGCAGGCGCAGCACCTGCTCTTTGCTCAACCCGCTGAACGAGAACATACCGTTCTGGTTGATGATAAAGCTGAAGTCCTGCTCTGCGCCTTTCTCTTGCAGCGTATTGACGAACAGCTGACGCATGCGATGGATACGCTGACGCATATCGGTCAGTTCCTGTTCCCACAAGGCACGCAGCGCATCGTCGCCCAGGATGGTCGCCACGACGGCGGCACCGTGCGACGGTGGGTTGGAGTAGTTGGCGCGAATAGCGGCTTTCACCTGGCTGAAGGCGCGATCTGCGGTTTCTGCATCGGCGGCTACGATCGTGCAGGCACCGACGCGTTCATTGTACAGGCCGAAGTTCTTCGAGTAAGAACTGGCGACGATCAGTTCCTGGTGTTTGGCGGCGAAAATACGCAGGCCCTGCGCATCTTCTTCCAATCCTTTCGCAAAACCCTGGTAGGCGAAGTCGAACAGCGGCAACCAGCCGTTGGCGACGGACAGCTCTGCCAGCTGCGCCCACTGCTCGGCGGTAGGGTCGATGCCGGTCGGGTTATGGCAGCAGCCGTGGAACAGCACCACATCGCCGGCCTGAGCCTGTTTCAAGCTATTCAGCAGGCCATCGAAATCCAGCGCATGGTTGGCGGCATCGTAGTAGGCGTATTCCAGGACTTCCAGGCCAACGGCGCTGAACACGTTTTTGTGGTTCGGCCAGCTTGGGTTACTGATCCAGATGCGTTTTGCGCTGGTCTGGTTGGCGATAAAGTCCGCTGCCACACGCAGGCCGCCGGTGCCACCAGGTGTTTGCGCAGTACGTGCACGCTTGTCGGCGATGATTGGGCTTTGTTTGCCGAACAGCAGCTCTTGCGTGCAGTTGGCGAACGCAGGGATACCTTCAATGCCGAGATAGTTTTTGGTGGTTTCATTTTCCAGCAGATATTGCTCAGCTTTTTTCACGCTGGTCAGCACCGGCGTTTTACCGGTTTCGTCTTTGTAAACGCCAATACCCAGATTGATTTTATTAGGGCGGGCGTCCGCGCGGAAAATGTCGGTCAGACCCAGGATTGGGTCGGCGGGTGCAGCAGTGATTTTTTCAAACATGTCAGGTGCTTCCATGGCTCGGAGTTAAGCAGACAGAAGCATCAGGGTAGCGCCAGTTATGCGCTTTGCCAACCGTTTGCGAGAAAAACACATCGATCTTGTGAAGGGGGCTGGTTCGGCATAAAAAATGAGGGAGAAGGGGGCGTTGGCAGAATAAAAAGTTACTCGCGGCATAAAAAAAAAACAGGGCCGAAGCCCTGTTTTTTCACTGACTCGGCAAAAATGTTGCCGTTAAGCCATCAGATTAGAACTGGTACTGCAAGCCAACACCAACGATGTTGTCGGTAGAGACACCGGCAGCTTTGGTGTAATCGGTGTCGTCCAGCAGGTTGATTTTGTAATCAACATAGGTGGACATGTTTTTGTTGAAGTAGTAGTAGGTGCCTACAGAGATGTATTTAACCAAATCTGCATCGCCGCCAGAGAACTTAGCACCGTTGCCTGATACTGAATCCAGGTGTTTGCCTTTGGATTCCAGGTATGCCAAGGATGGACGCAGGCCGAAATCGAATTGATACTGAGCAACCAACTCGATGTTTTGAGTTTTGTCGGCAACTTGATCGGTGTTACCAAATGGCGTGGTGTTACGGGTTTCACCGTAGATCGCAGCCAGGTAAACGTTGTTCGCATCGTATTTAGCACCGAAAGCGTAAGATTCAGCTTTGTTGCCGCTGTGGATCGCTTTCTGCTCGTCGGTACGGTTCGAAGAAGAGTAAGCACCGGTGATGCTCACGCCAGCGCCGATGTCGTAGGCAGAAGAAATACCGAAGCCGTCACCGTTCTGGGTGTTACGCTTGCCTTCGCCGCTACGATCGTTCTGGTTTTTGCCTTGGTATTGCAGCGCGAAGCTCAGGCCATCAACCAGACCGAAGAAATTGTTGTTACGATAAGTTGCCAGGCCATTAGCACGACCAGTCATATAGTTATCGTTATTGTAGAAGGTATCATCGCCGAACACTGGCAGTTGGTCAGTGTAAGCTTCTACATCGTACAGTACGCCGTAGTTACGACCGTAGTCGAATGAACCGTAGTCACCGAATTTCAGACCTGCGAAGCCCAGACGAGTCTTGGTGCCTTTGGTGCCATCTGATTCAGCATGGTTAGCCTGAACGTTGTATTCCCACTGGCCGTAACCGGTCAGTTGGTCAGCAATCTGAGTTTCACCTTTGAAGCCGAAACGAACATAGGTCTGATCGCCGTCATCGCCTTTGTTATCGGAAAACTGGTGGCGTGCGTCAACTTTGCCGTACAGATCCAGCTTGTTGCCGTCTTTGTTGTAGATTTCAGCTGCGTTTGCTGCACCAGCAGCTAACAGAGCCGGGATTACCACTGCAAGAATGTTGCGCTTCATCATTATTACCCTCATTGGTGTTATTCGGACACCTTTGCCACTGCCGCCAATAATTCTTTTGGAACTATTGTAGATAGATTGGTGTCGTCCTGTGTCTGCACGCAGTGTTCCATTCGCAGGCGGGTTAATCTAGAACGAAAATGCTACCAATGTCCTAATGAGGTTTCAAAAGGAAAGTATATGTAACAAAATGTAATGTTTAGGGAACTTTGTGACGCGGGTCAATATTAAAAAATGCGAAGGGCCAGCAAAGCTGGCCCTGGTTTTGTAACTAAATTATTTGGAAATGTTTAGACTGATTAATTAAAAGCTTGCGTTACGCGGTGTGCGTGGGAACGGAATGACATCACGTACGTTTTGCACGCCAGTCACATAGGCGATTAAACGTTCAAAGCCTAAACCGAAACCGGCATGAGGAACGGTGCCGTAGCGACGCAGATCACGATACCACCAGTAATCTTCTTTATTCAGACCCATAGCTTCCAGGCGCTGATCCAATATGTCCAAACGTTCCTCACGTTGGGCACCACCGATGATCTCGCCAATGCCAGGAGCCAGCACGTCCATGGCCGCGACGGTTTTGCCGTCGTCGTTCATGCGCATGTAGAAAGCTTTGATGTCTTTCGGGTAGTTTTTCACCACCACCGGCGCTTTAAAGTGTTTCTCGGCCAGATAACGCTCATGTTCGGAAGACAGGTCGATGCCCCAGGATACCGGGTTTTCGAAGGTCTGGCCGGAGGCGATCAGGATTTCCACCGCTTCGGTGTAATCTACCTGGGCGAAATCGGAAGAAACAAAGCGCTTCAGGCGCTCAATCGCATCTTTGTCCACACGCTCGGCGAAGAACTGCATGTCATCCATACGCTCGTTCAATACGGCCTGGAACACATACTTCAGCATTTTTTCCGCCAGTTCGGCGATGTCTTCGAGATCGGCAAACGCCACTTCCGGTTCGATCATCCAAAATTCCGCCAGGTGGCGGCTGGTGTTGGAGTTCTCTGCGCGGAAGGTTGGGCCGAAGGTATACACTTTCGACAGCGCACAGGCGTAGGTTTCGCCATTCAACTGGCCGGAAACGGTCAGGAAAGCTTCTTTGCCGAAAAAGTCCTGGCTGAAATCAACCGCGCCTTTATCGGTGCGCGGCAGGTTTTCCAGGTCGAGCGTCGAAACCCGGAACATTTCGCCGGCGCCTTCGGTATCGGAGGCGGTGATCAGCGGGGTGGAAACCCAGAAGAACCCGTTCTCGTGGTAGAAACGGTGGATCGCCTGCGCCAGCGTATGACGCACGCGGGCCACGGCGCCGATCAGGTTGGTGCGTGGGCGCAGGTGAGCCACCTCGCGCAGGTACTCGATGCTGTGGCGCTTGGCCGCCATCGGGTAAGTGTCCGGATCGTCAACCCAGCCAACGACTTTGATGGCGGTCGCCTGCAGTTCGAAACTCTGGCCTTCGCCCGGTGAGGCAACGACTTTGCCGGTGACTTCAATCGAACAGCCGGTGGTCAGATGCAGCACTTCATCCTGATAATTCGGCAGAGAATTATTAACGACGGCCTGTAACGGATCAAAGCAGGAACCGTCATAGACGGCCAGGAAGGAGATACCAGCTTTAGAATCTCTCCGGGTACGCACCCAACCGCGTACGGTGACTTCACTGTCAACCGCAGCACGGCCTTGCAGTACGTCGACTACAGGCACTACGCTCATAGATTTCTCTCTTTATAATTTGGTTTGGAAATAGCTTACAACCCAACAATATGGGGATGCTGCTATGTTACTTGCCGCGATGCAGAGCACAAGCAGAAATCGCCGGATTGGTGCAACATTTCTTGGGGCTGGGCGAAAAGGGAGCGACGGAAAGTGTCTTAATAAACGATAAAAAGCCGGCCTGAAGTTTTCGGCCGGCTTTTTATCGTTTGCAGCGGCTGGCCGCTTAGCTGGCTTTCTTCACCAGTGGCAGATCGAAGGCTTTGCGCAACGCCTTCACAAAGGCCTGATCCTGGCAGATGGTTTTACCCGGGCTGTCGGACAGTTTAGCCACCGGCTTGCCCTTGCATTCGACCAGTTTGATGACGATATTCAGCGGTTTCACGCCCGGAATGTCACAGGTCAGGCGCGTGCCGATACCGAATACTAGGTTGATGCGCTGATAGAAGTGGCGATAAAGCGCCAATGCCTTGTCCAGATCCAGGTTGTCGGAGAACACCAACGTTTTGCTCATCGGATCGATACCCAATTTCTGGTAATGCGCGATGGCTTTTTCACCCCATTCAAACGGGTCGCCGGAGTCATGGCGCAGCCCCTGATAACGCGGCGCGAACTGCGGGCCGAAATCGCGCAGGAAGGCGTCCATGGCGATACAGTCGGTCAGCGCGATGCCGAGCTGGTCTGGGTACTCGTCCAACCAGGCCTGCAATGCTGCGCGCTGGCTGTTGGCCAGCACCGGGCTTATCTGTTGATGCGCCTGGAACCATTCATGCGCCTGGGTGCCCACTGGCGTCAGGCCGAGTTGATGCGCCAGATCGTAATTGCTGGTACCGACCAGGTAAGGGAATTCGTTTTTCAGCGTGCTGACGATCGCCTGCTGCACGCTTTTGGAGAAGCGGCGGCGGGTGCCGAAATCCATCAGTTTGAAGCGGGAGATATCCACATCGGCGCTCACGGCTTTGAACTGCGCCAGTTTGCTGCGCAGATGCGCTACCGCCATGTCCGGCGTGACCTGCGGCGAGCGGTGACGGTGCACCACTTCGCTGATCACCGCCAGCAGGGGGACTTCCCACAAAATCACTTCGCGCCACGGGCCGGCAATGCGGATATGCAGTCTGCCGTCGCGATCGTCGATCTGAACCTGCTGCGGGTCATAGCGGAAATCACGCAACCAGCTTAGGTAGTCCTGGCGGAAGAAAGGCAACCCTGAAAGATAGCCAAATTCAGCCTCGGTCAGCGCCAGTTGGCTCATCAGCGCGACTTGCGCACGGATTTCGTCGGCATATTCGCCCAGCAGTTCATCACCACGGCAGCGAAATTCCGCCGCCACGCTGATCGCGGGGTAGCGATGGAACACGGCTTGCTGCATATGAAGCTTGTAAGCGTCAGTATCAAGCAGCGATGTCAAAATCGGGGAAGCGTATTGAGTCATAGCGCGTTACTGCATCCTCGTCAGGCGCGAGTCCAAATCCGGATAGTCATAAAAAGTTGAGCGAGTATACCCGGATTATCCTGTTATTGAAGCTGCATCACACCACAAATCGCCGGAGCGGGTCGAGGATTAAACGTGCCTTTATGTCGGCTTGCCGTCAGGTTTCCGGCAGAAAAGCCAGATAAGCCTGTAAGGTGAATGACTTAGCCTAATTAGTCATAAAAATTATAATGTTAATTATTTTAAACAACAATTCAGATAAAACCGGTTGGCGTGTGAATGCTGATCCGATCCTTACCGTTTTTCTTGCAGAAATAGAGCGCTTCATCCGCCTGTTTGATCGCCGTCGGCAATAGCCCGAGGCTGTTTACCTGGGCAATACCGCAACTGGTCGTGAAACTCACGGTTTGCCCGTCGTCGAGGGTGAGGGCGAGCTGGTGGGTACGCTCGCGCAGCTTGGACATGATTTCTCGCGCATTCTCAAGCGTGCAGTTGCCGAGGATCACGGCGAATTCTTCACCGCCATAGCGGCAAAAAATGTCGCTGGAGCGGAAGGCGTCCTGCAGCAATTTGCCGAAGGCCACCAGTGCACGGTCGCCGATATCATGCCCGTAGTTGTCATTCAGTTTTTTGAAATTATCGATATCAATCAAACAGAAGGCCAATGGGTAGCTGCGCGCTGCCAGGGATTCGCATTCGCGGAAGAACTTGCGGCGGTTATAGATATTGGTCAGAGGATCAAGAAACGAAGAGGCTTCCAGCTCTTTGATCAACAGATGTTTTTCATTTTCCAGCGTCACCTTTTCCAATTGATACTGTTTTAGCTGTTTAATGGCGTCGCTGATGGCGATTAACTCCTGGCCGTAAAACACCTCATTGCGGTCGATGTGCATATTGCCGCGCGACAAGCGTAAAATATTATTATGTGTTTTCGTCAGCCAGCGGCTGATATTTGAACAGTAAACCAGCGTCGGCAGGAAAATAAACAGTACGATCAGACCACCGAGAGAAATCAAGCCATAAATAGCCGTCTGGCTGGTGTAGATCTTATGCTGTGATGCGACGATTTCCAGTTCAAAACTGCGTTGATAAAGCCGTTGCGAAAGCTCGCTCAGATTTTTGACGTACTGATAAATAAAATCGGCGGAGTAGGGGGTATGATTATTGATTGCGGTATACAACCCTTGGGTAATCCGGTCGATCTGCCCTTTCGAAAGCTGGCGGAGCAGCTCATTCACCAGCAGGGTGGTGGGGACATCGTTGTAGGTCAGCTTCATAAAAATAAGTCGGGTGCTTAGCGCATTCAATACCCCGGTGAGCTGTATGGCTTTCAGATAGGCGTATTTTCGCTCCAGCTGATTGGTGTTCACGTCAATGACCTGATCGATTAATTCGGTCAGGGACATATTCAGTCGGTTATTCAGGCGCACGGCTTCCAGAAACAGAAACGAGTCGGCATCGAGCATGCGGGTATCGTAGGTATAACGGTAGTAGCTTTTGCTGGTCTGAGAAATGTAATAGGCGCTGTTGATATTAAACAGATTGGCATTGGCATCGGTCACATATGAAAGTTGTCGATTATCGTTATCCAGCAATTGTTCCATCAGGCCGAGCATGGAAAGCGCGGCGACTTTTTGTCGTATACCGAGCTGTTGAGAAATCTCGCTGTCGATATGCGGCTTGAAGCGGGCAATTTTTTCGCGCGCCAGGCTGTCGGCCTCCTGCCATTGCGCCGGGGTAATGTTTGCATTAACCAGGCTCAGGCGTTTTAAACGGTGCGCCAACAGGGTGGCTTGAAACGCCTCCGAGATCTCTTTGGCGCGATTTATCTTATACAGGTTAAATTGATTGTCGCGATAGTCGGTATGAGCTTCAATCAGCTCATCGGAAATAAATATGGCGAACGATGACATCAGGGCAAAGGTAAAAAAATAGATCAGATATTTTACTTTCATACTGCCGGGAGTCCTTGAGCCAGATTTTTCAATTATATCATCGAGTCAGCCGAAATGTCTTAACTATACCCACAGAGAGTCCATCGGTGGGTAGCGGCACAGGAGAGGTTGAAATGAGGATATCCTCCGAAAGTATAAAGCATCCGCAAGTGGGTAACGTGAAGAGAGGCTTTTAGCATTAAATGCTGATTTTTGCTCTGCATCAGGTGAAGGAGCCTGATGGAGTGGGCTATTCGGCGACAACATTAGGATCCACCTCCGATTTCTCCATTCCGGTACCCCGGCATCTCTAGGCTTTTTTCGTGGCTGTGATACAGTTTATTTACAATCAGGTTCATCGATATTTTCGCGCCTCTGCGGCGGCAGAAATAAGCCAATGATGACCACCTGGAACCTGTAACTCACTGATACGTCAAAGGGTTTTTATGACACAACTGCCACAGGCGAAGTATCGCCACGATTATCGCGCGCCAGACTACAGCATCACCGACATTGATTTGGATTTTGAGCTGGACGCAGAAACGACACGCGTCACCGCAGTCAGCAAGATTAAACGCCAGGGCGCTGCCGATGCGGCGCTGGTGCTGAACGGCGAAGATCTGACGCTGGTGAGTATTCAGATCGACGGGCAGCCGTGGAGCGCCTATCAGCTGCAGGATAACAAGCTGGTTATCGAGAAATTACCAGCACAATTTACCATGACCATCGTCAATGATATTCACCCGGCGAAGAATACCGCGCTCGAAGGGTTGTATCTGTCAGGCGAAGCGCTGTGTACCCAGTGTGAGGCGGAAGGTTTCCGCCACATCACCTATTACCTGGACCGTCCGGACGTGTTGGCGCGCTTCACTACCCGCATTGTGGCGGATAAGGCGCGTTATCCGTTCCTGCTGTCGAACGGCAACCGCGTGGGCCAGGGTGAACTGGATGATGGGCGTCACTGGGTGCAGTGGCAGGATCCGTTCCCAAAACCTTGTTACCTGTTTGCGCTGGTGGCCGGTGATTTCGACGTGCTGCGCGACAGCTTCACCACCCGTTCCGGGCGTGAGGTGGCGCTGGAACTGTTCGTTGACCGTGGCAACCTGGATCGCGCCGATTGGGCGATGACCTCACTGAAGAACTCGATGAAATGGGACGAAACCCGTTTCGGTCTGGAATACGACCTCGACATTTATATGATTGTGGCCGTCGATTTCTTCAATATGGGGGCAATGGAGAACAAAGGGTTAAATATCTTCAACTCCAAATACGTGCTGGCGAAAGCGGAAACCGCCACCGACAAGGATTACCTGAATATCGAAGCGGTGATTGGCCACGAATATTTCCACAACTGGACCGGCAACCGCGTGACCTGTCGCGATTGGTTCCAGCTTAGCTTGAAAGAAGGCCTGACGGTGTTCCGCGATCAGGAGTTCAGTTCAGATCTGGGTTCGCGCTCGGTCAACCGTATCGATAACGTGCGTGTCATGCGCGGCGCGCAGTTCGCCGAGGACGCCAGCCCGATGGCGCACGCGATTCGTCCGGATAAAGTGATCGAAATGAACAACTTCTACACCCTGACGGTGTACGAGAAAGGGTCCGAAGTGATCCGCATGATGCACACGCTGCTGGGCGAAGAACAGTTCCAGAAGGGCATCCAACTGTATTTCGAGCGCCATGACGGCAGCGCAGCAACCTGCGACGATTTCGTTCAGGCGATGGAGGATGCCTCCAATGTCGATCTGTCGCTGTTCCGCCGCTGGTACAGCCAGTCCGGCACGCCGTTACTGACCGTTCGTGATGAATACGATGCAGAGCATCAGCAGTATCGCCTGCACGTCAGCCAAAAAACCGAGCCGACTGCCGATCAGCCAGAGAAGCTGCCATTGCATATTCCTCTGGATATCGAATTGTACGATGCCGAAGGCAACGTGATTGCCCTGCAGAAAGACGGTGCGGCGATCGGTAACGTGCTGAACGTCACCGAAGCCGAGCAGACCTTTGTGTTTGACGGCGTGGCGCACAAGCCGGTGCCTTCGCTGTTGCGCGAGTTTTCGGCGCCGGTGAAGCTGGATTACCCGTACAGCGATCAGCAACTGACTTTCCTGATGCAGCATGCGCGCAATGAGTTTGCCCGTTGGGACGCGGCGCAGAGTCTGCTGGCTACCTATATCAAACTGAACGTTGCCAAGCATCAGCAGAAACAGCCTCTGTCTCTGCCGTTGCACGTTGCCGACGCGTTCCGTGCGGTGTTGCTGGACGAGAAACTGGATCCGGCGCTTGCCGCGCAGATCCTGACGCTGCCTTCGGAAACCGAGATTGCCGAGCTGTTCGCCACTATCGATCCGGAAGCTATCGCCGCGGTGCATGAATCTATTGTCCGTTGCCTGGCGAAGGAAATGGCCGACGAGTGGCTGGCGGTTTATAACGCCAACAAAACCGACGGTTACCGGGTGGAGCATGCCGATATCGGCAAACGCGCTCTGCGCAACCTGTGCCTGGGTTATCTGGCCTTTGGCGATGAGGCGCTGGCCGATCGGCTGGTGGCTGAGCAGTATCGTCAGGCGGACAACATGACCGATTCGCTGGCGGCGCTGGCGGCGGCGGTAGCGGCGCAGTTGCCGTGTCGCGATGCGCTGATGTCGTCGTTCGATGAACGCTGGCATCAGGATGGCCTGGTCATGGACAAATGGTTCGTGTTGCAGGCGACCAGCCCGGCGGCGGACGTGCTGACCCAGGTACGCGGCCTGCTGAAGCACCGTTCTTTCAGCCTGAGCAATCCAAACCGTACCCGTTCGCTGATCGGCGGTTTCGCTTCCGCCAACCCGGCGGCGTTCCATGCGGCGGACGGCAGCGGTTATCAGTTCCTGGTGGAGATCCTCAGCGATCTGAACCAGCGCAACCCGCAGATTGCCGCTCGTTTGATTGAACCTTTGATCCGCCTGAAACGCTATGATGCTTCGCGTCAGGCTCTGATGCGCAAGGCGCTCGAACAGTTGAAAGGGCTGGAAAACCTCTCCGGCGATCTGTTCGAGAAAGTCAGCAAAGCGCTCGACGCATAAAAACCGACCAGGGACGGCGCTGCGACATGCCGTCCCTGGTTTCAATTCGTTGCCTGGCGTGGGCGTTCAGCCAGCGGTGGGGGCGGTGACAGCACCCTGTCCAGTACCTCGGCTTCCAGTTCCGCCAGCCTGGCCGATCCTTTACGGCGGGGGCGTGGCAGATCAATCGTCAGATCCAGCCCGATACGGCCCTCCTCAATCAAGATCACCCGATCCGCCAGCGCAATGGCTTCGCTGACATCGTGCGTCACCAGCAGTACAGTGAAACCATGCTGTTGCCACAGGCCTTCAATCAGCCCCTGCATTTCAATCCTGGTTAACGCATCAAGCGCTCCCAAAGGTTCGTCCAGCAACAGCAGGCGAGGACGATGAATCAGTGCGCGTGCCAGCGCCACTCGCTGTTTTTGCCCGCCGGACAGTGCTGCCGGCCATTCATTGGCGCGATCGGCCAACCCAACGGCTTCCAGCGCCTGCAACGCGTCGGCATGCCAGTCGCCGCGCAGGCCGAGGCCCACGTTGTCGATCACCCTTTTCCATGGCAGCAGGCGTGCATCCTGAAACATCAGGCGGGTATCCTCTTTGGCGCTGGCGAGGGGCGCGTTTCCACTAAGCAACGCGCCGCCGCTGGCTTTTTCCAACCCGGCCATCAAACGCAGCAGCGTGCTTTTGCCACAACCGCTGCGGCCGACCACGGCGACGAATTGCCCGGCATGAATGCGTAACTGAATATTGTCCAGCACCGTACGGTTGCCATAGCGTTTGGCAATAGAGTCCAGCGTAACCGGGGTGCCTTGGGGAATGCGGGCGGGAGTCGTCATAGCGCTTCTCCTTTAAGTTGATAAGCCGGATGCCAGCGCAGCCAGACGCGTTCCAGCAACTGCGCGCTGACGTCCGCCAGCTTGCCGAGCAGGGCATACAGCACAATCGCCACCACCACCACGTCGGTCTGCAGGAATTCGCGAGCGTTCATCGCCAGATAACCAATCCCCGAGTTGGCGGAAATGGTTTCGGCCACGATCAGCGTCAGCCACATAAAGCCCAGAGCGAAACGTACGCCGACCATGATCGAGGGCAACGCGCCCGGCAATACCACCTGGGTAAATAACCGGAAACCGCTCAGACCATAGCTGCGCGCCATTTCAAGCAGACCGCGATCGATATTCTTGATGCCGTGATAGGTATTCAGGTAGATAGGGAACAGGGTGCCCAGCGCGACCAGAAAAATCTTGGCGGATTCATCGATGCCGAACCACAAGATCACCAACGGGATCAGCGCCAGATGCGGCACGTTACGGATCATCTGCACCGAGCTGTCCAACAGGCGTTCGCCCCAGCGCGACAAACCGGTGATAAAACCCAGCGCCAGCCCGATGCTGCCGCCGATGCTAAAACCGATCAGCGCGCGCCAACTGCTGATGGTCAGGTGTTGCCACAGCTCGCCGCTTTTGGTTAGCGTCCAAAAAGCGGTCACGACTGCGCTCGGCGCCGGCAGAATACGGTTCGACAACCAGCCGGCTTCAACGGAGATTTGCCAGAGAACCACCAGCGCGACCGGTAACGCCCAGGGTGCCAGTCGGTGCAAGATGCGTTGTGTGCCGTTTGCCATAGGGCTGCTCCTCAGCTTTGCGACGCTTTTTGCGGCATGTAAATATTGGCGACCACTTCGCCCTGCGGTTTGACCGGACGGCGTTGGATGGGGGCTTCGTTTTGCGCCAAATCGAGATGCGGGAACAGCAGCTCGCCGACGCGATAAGCTTCTTCCAGATGCGGGTAACCGGACAAAATAAAGGTATCGATGCCCAGATCGGCATATTCCTGCATGCGCGCCGCCACCGTCGGGCCATCGCCGACCAGCGCGGTGCCGGCGCCGCCGCGTGCCAGGCCAACCCCGGCCCACAGGTTAGGGCTGATCTCCAGATTGTCTTTCTTGCCGCCGTGCAGTGCCGCCATGCGCCGTTGCCCAACGGAGTCAAAACGGGCGAAGGCTGCCTGTGCGTTGGCGATGGTCTCTTCATCCAGATTGGCGATCAGCCGATCGGCCGCCCGCCAGGCTTCTTCTGTGGTTTCACGCACGATCACATGCAAACGAATACCGAAACGCACCGTGCGGCCTTTGGCTGCGGCTTTGGCGCGCACTTCGGCAATTTTTTCTTTTACCTGCGCCGGCGGCTCCCCCCAGGTGAGGTACATTTCAACCTGTTCGGCGGCCAGATCCTGAGCGGCGGCAGAGGATCCGCCAAAATACAGCGGCGGACGCGGCAGTTGCACCGGCGGATACAGCAACTTGGCGCCTTTCACCTGAATATGCTTACCCTGGAAATCGACGGTTTCCCCTTCCAACACCTTACGCCAAACATGGGTGAACTCTGCCGAGGCCTCATAGCGTTCTTCGTGGTTCAGGTGCAGACCTTCTGCCGCCAGTTCTTCGGGATCACCGCCGGTGACCAGGTTAAACAGCGCCCGGCCGTTGGAAAGACGATCCAGCGTCGCGGCCTGGCGAGCGGCTAGCGTGGGGGAAATGATGCCGGGGCGCAGAGCCACCAGGAACTTCAAGCGTTGGGTGACCGGGATCAGTGAGGCCGCGACCAGCCAGGAGTCCTCGCAAGAGCGGCCGGTGGGGATCAGCACGCCGCCGAAACCCAGCCGGTCAGCGGCCTGAGCGATCTGCTGCAAATAGCCGTAATCTACGCTGCGTGCGCCTTCCGTGCTGCCAAGATAATGGCCGTCGCCGTGAGTAGGTAAAAACCAGAATACATTTAAGCTCATAGCTTGTTCTCCAAAGTTATTGTGCGCTCGGGTGCCAGATGCGTTGAGAGATATCGACCTTCACCGGCACCAAACGGTTGGCATAAAACAGATCGGCGGTTTGCTGTTGGGCGGCAATGGTGTGCGCATCCAAAGGTTTAATGGCCGTCGGGGGGCGATGGTCCAGATAAGTGGCGATCACCTTTTCCGGCAGGCCCATGGCGTTTGCCAACAGCGTGACGCTTTGCGCGCGATCGCTGCGGGTCAGTGCGTCGGCCTGGGTCAGCACATCAAGAACCTGGCTGATAAAGGGCCCGTGCGCTTGTGCATAGGGGCGAACCGCCAAATAAAACGAACCGGTTTGATTCAGATCACTGCCGTCGCCCAACACCCGCACGCCACCCTGCAGCAATGCGGCGGAATAGTAGGGATCCCAAATCGCCCAGGCATCAACGTTGCCTTGCTGGAAGGCGGCGCGGGCATCGGCCGGGGTCAGGTAAATGGGGTGGATATCGGTAAATTTCAGCCCGGCTTTCTGCAGTGAGCGCAACAGCAGGTTGTGGGAACTGGAGCCTTTCTGGAAGGCGACCTTGTGGCCTTTCAGCTCGGCGACGGTTTTGATCGGGCTGTTTTCCGGTACCAGAATCACTTCCGCTTTGGGTTTTGGCGGTTCCACGCCGACGTAAAGCAGATCGGCGCCTGCGGCCTGGGCGAAAATTGGCGGGATGTCGCCGGTGCTGCCCAGATCGATACTGCCGACGTTCAGCGCTTCGAGCATTTGCGGGCCGGCGGGGAATTCTATCCAACTGATTTTGGTCGAGGGAAAACGCTGTTCCAGCAGCCGATGGGTTTTTGCCAATACCAGGCTGACCGATCCCTTTTGATAACCGATGCGGAACTGCGCCGGATCCTGCGCGTTGGCGGCATTGCTCCAGGCAAGAGAGAGGATGCCGGCTAATGTGCCGGCGCCAAGCCAGCGGCGGAGTGAATAAAGTCGCTTCATCATGCTGTCCTTTTCCTTATATGCTCTTCTCTGTCAGGCGGTTTGACGGGCAAACAGGGAAGGGGAGAGCTTGACCGTGGGCGGCTTGCGGCGGCCGAGCGCAAGATAAAAGCTTTCCAGCGCCTCTTCCAGGCGGGTCGCCACGCCGTCAGACAGGCTGATCTCTTCACCTTGCAGCACCACCTGGCTGTCGTCGGCAAACACACCGTGCAGCACTTCTTGCGCTTTCAACGCCGCCAGCACCGGCTTGAGGGCGTAGTCCACCGCCAGCATGTGGCCAATGGAGCCGCCGGTGGCCAGCGGCAACACGACCTTATGGTCCAGGGCACGTTCCGGCAGCAGATCCAGCAGGGTTTTCAGCGCGCCGGAGAACGAGGCTTTATAGACCGGCGTCGACACCAGCAAACCGTCTGCCTGAGCTAACTGCTCGGCAAAAGCTTTGATTGCCGGGCTGTTAAAATTGGCGTAAAGCAAATCCTCGGCATCGAAATCGTGCAGCGTGTAGGCAATCACTTCCACGCCTTGTTGCTGCAACCAGTTTTGACTCAGGGTAAGCAGCGCGGCTGAGCGCGAGGGGATGCGGGGGCTGCCGGCCAGTGATATAACGCGCATTGCCACTCCTTATAACTAAAAGTTAGGTTTAATCAGGAAATGTTCATGATCTGTTTTAAAACTATCAGTTAGGAGCGGGTTGCTTAAATCTCATTTTTTGATTTTGATATGCGCAAATGCGGATTGGCGGTGATCTGGGCCAGCCAGAGGAAAACGATTGCGTAAAAACCGCTTTTTTTTGCTTTTAATCAATTCCAATTGATCGGGGGATGCCGGATAATCGGCCCCCGGTTTGCAACCGGGAAATCAGGAGAGTACATGTACTACCCCATCATCAGGAAAGCGTTGTTCCAGCTCGATCCCGAGCGTGCGCATGAATTGACCTTTCATCAGCTTCGCCGTATCACCGGCACCCCGTTAGAATTTCTCATTCGTCAGTCTGTGCCGACCAAGCCGGTTAGCTGCATGGGGCTCTCTTTTAAAAACCCATTGGGGTTGGCCGCCGGTCTGGATAAAGATGGCGAGTGCATCGATGCGTTCGGCGCCATGGGGTTTGGCTTTGTCGAAGTCGGCACTGTGACGCCACGTCCGCAGGCGGGCAATGATAAGCCGCGCCTGTTCCGTATCGTGGAAGCAGAAGGCCTGATCAACCGCATGGGTTTTAATAACCAGGGGGTGGATAATCTGGTTGAAAACGTTAAAAAATCCCATTTTGGCGGTATTTTGGGGATCAATATCGGCAAGAATAAAGACACCCCGGTAGAGCAAGGAAAAGACGATTATCTGGTCTGCATGGATAAAGTTTATCCGTATGCCGGCTATATCGCGATTAACATTTCGTCACCAAATACACCGGGGTTACGATCCTTACAGTATGGTGAAGCGTTGGACGATCTTTTAGCCGCGATTAAAAATAAGCAGCAGGAATTGCATGCGCGGCACCACAAATATGTACCGGTCGCGGTAAAGATCGCGCCGGATCTTTCTGAAGAAGAATTGATCCAAATAGCCGACAGCCTGGTGCGCCATAATATAGATGGCGTGATTGCGACCAATACCACGCTGGATCGCAAGTTGATCCAGGGGCTGAATTACTGCGAGCAAACGGGGGGCCTTAGCGGTCGTCCGCTGCAGGCGAGCAGCACTGAAGTGATCCGCCGCCTGTCGATTGAGCTGCAGGGGCGTTTGCCGATTATCGGCGTTGGCGGAATTGACTCTCTGACCGCCGCGCGCGAAAAAATGGCAGCCGGAGCTTCGCTGGTGCAAATTTATTCCGGGTTTATCTTCCACGGTCCGCGCCTGATTAAAGATATCGTTAACTACATCTAATATTTTTTGTTTCATTTTCCGCCGGGGGTTTATTTCTTTCCCCGGCTCGTCTATATTTTGTCCACTAGCATAAATATCGTTCGCGGAATTATCTGATGTTTGAGCTATTTTATCGGTGATAAAATCGCCTTTTGGGTAAATACGGCGTGGCATGGGCAGCGAGAAGGATAAGAGATGAAGATAAAACCTGACGATAATTGGCGTTGGTATTTTGATGCCGAACACGATCGGCTAATGCTGGATTTAGCCAATGGGATGATCTTTCGCTCACGCTTCCCGGCCAAAATGTTAACGCCGGACGCCTTCGATGAATGCGCCTTTTGCGTTGATGACGCTGCGCTTTATTTTAATTATGAAGAGCAGTGCAAACAGATCAAGCTCAGCCATGAGCAACGCGCCGAGTTGGTATTAAACGCTCTGGTGGCCTACCGTTTCCTGAAACCATTGATGCCGAAAAGCTGGCATTTCGCCCAGCAACACTACCCGCTGCAGCCGAAAAACGGCGAGTTGGCGGCGGTGAAGGTCATGGAATGCGGCACGGATGCCCGTCTGTTGGTGGTGGAAGCCGGCGATAACGCCAGCCTGTGTCTGCTGGCGCAAAATCAGCTGTCGCTGGCCGGGCGTACCATGGTGCTGGGTGATGCGATCAAGGTGATGCACGATCGCCTTAAACCTTGCGCGCAGGATGAAGCTTCCGCCCCGGCTTACGACAGGGCGGTATAAGGCAGATTACGCCAGCGTCAAATCGCTTTTGGGAATACAGCTGCAGGAAAGAATGGTGCCGTTGCCGGCGATCGCGCTTTTCTTCAGCGGTGCCACTTCGCCACTGACCAATTCAATACGGCAACTGCCGCAAATCCCCGCACGGCACGAATAAGGCACGCGGATCCCTTGCTGTTCCAACTGCTCCAGCAAGATCTGCTGATTATTGCCGGTAAATACCTTCCCCGCGTATTCGATGGTGACGCTCTGCGCGCTGTCTTGCGGCACCTGCACGCTTTCAACCACTTTACCTGCGCCATAAGGGCGGGGCGGCTTGGTGGATAACACTTCCACCGCATCGCCAACGCGGATAATGCCGCTGTTGCGCGCCACCATATTTTGGCCGAAGTCGATATCGCCGTTATCGGCGGTGCGGAATTTTTGCAGGGTGCTCAGTGGTTCGCCGCTGGGGTGTTTGCGCCCGCGCTCGGTGCTGACGGTGGTGAGCACGCAGCGGCTGCACGGTTTTACCAGATCGAACATCACGTCACCGACGCGGATCACCTGCCAGCCGTCTTCGGCCCAGGCGCTGGCACCGGTCACCACCAGATTGGGGCGGAACTGTTCCAGCTTGATACTGCCGGGGCAACGTTGCTGCAAATCATTGAATGAGGCTTCGTTAATCAGCAGATAAGGGTAACCGTCGGCGAAAGACAGAGGGATTTCCGGGTGCTTCTTGACTCGCCGGGTCAGCTCAGGGCCGAGCCAACGCAACTGAACCTCACGCTGGAAATAACCGCTCAGCCAGCTGTTAATAGCCTGCGGCGCAATCAGGGCGGTGAAATGGTTGCCCCACACCTCGGTTGGCTGCGCCTCGGCGGCGAAATCGTCGAAGCGAATGGCGGCGCTTTCCCCGTCGGGCGCACTCAGGAACAGGCCGTCCGCCAGCAGTGCAGGCGTAAACAGAACCATCTGCGGATATTGGCGTGCGGTAATAAAGGTGCCATCCGGCTCGGTGATCATAAAAGTGCGGTCGAACGCCAGACCGCTGCTGGAAACCTGGGCGTGAGAAAGTTGCAGACCCCGAAGCGATTTAACCGGATGAACGTACAGCCTGGAAAGCGTAATCACCCTTGCCCCCGTGCGATTATTAAATAGAAGGGAGCAACTTTATGACAAGCGGTCTGGATTAGCTATAATGCGCAACAATTTTCTTTTTGGTGATAAGTACGATATGAACTCTCTGTTTGCCAGCACGGCGCGTGGACTGGAAGAACTGTTAAAAAGCGAACTGGAAGCGCTGGGCGCTCACGCCTGCAAAGTGGTGCAGGGTGGGGTACATTTTCAGGGTGACGATCGTCTTCTGTACCAAAGCCTGCTGTGGAGCCGTCTGGCCTCACGTATTTTGTTGCCGCTCAATGAATTCCGCGTACACAGCGATCTGGATCTGTACCTTGGCGTGCAGGCGATCGACTGGACGAGCATTTTTGGCGTGGATAAAACCTTCGCCGTGCACTTCAGCGGCGTTAACGAAGAGATCCGTAACAGCCAATATGGCGCGCTGAAGGTCAAGGACGCCATTGTCGACAGCTTCACCCGCAAGATCGATCAACGCCCGACGGTAGCGAAGCAACAGCCGGACATTCGCGTTAACGTGTTCCTGCAACGCGATATGGCCAGCGTAGCGCTTGATCTGAGCGGTGAAGGCCTGCATCAGCGCGGCTACCGCGATCTGACCGGCCAGGCGCCTCTGAAGGAAAGCCTGGCAGCTGCCATTGTGCAACGTTCAGGCTGGCAACCGGGCACGCCGATGCTTGATCCGATGTGCGGTTCAGGCACCTTGCTGATTGAAGCGGCGATGATTGCTTCCGATCGCGCGCCGGGCTTGCACCGGCAGCACTGGGGCTTTACTGCCTGGAACGGCCACAATGCCGATTTGTGGCGTGAAGTGATCACCGAAGCGCAGGTGCGCGCACGCCGCGGTTTGCAGGAAACCACTTCGCGTTTCTTCGGCTCGGATATCGACCGCCGGGTGATCGAGATGGCACGCGGCAACGCCCGCCGTGCCGGCGTCGCCGAACTGATTACCTTTAACGTCAGCGACGTCAGCAAACTGACTAACCCGCTGCCGGAAGGCCCTAAGGGCACCGTGGTCAGCAACCCGCCTTACGGTGAGCGTCTGGAAAGCGAACCGGCGCTGATTGCGCTGCATAACATGCTGGGCCGCATCATGAAGAGCGCCTTCGGCGGCTGGCAACTGTCGCTGTTCAGCGCGTCGCCGGAGCTGCTGAGCTGTCTGCAACTGCGTGCCGAACGCCAGTTCAAAGCTAAAAACGGCCCGCTGGATTGCGTACAGAAAAACTACCAATTGGCGGAGAACCCGCAGGGCGCCGGCGGCGTGCTGGCCGCGGAAGACTTTGCCAACCGTCTGCGCAAAAACCTGAAGAAGCTCGACAAATGGGCCAAGCAGCAGGGCATTGAATGCTATCGCCTGTATGATGCCGACCTGCCGGAATACAATGTCGCGGTTGACCGTTACGGCAGCAAGGTTGTGGTACAGGAGTATGCGCCGCCGAAAACCGTCGATGCGCAGAAGGCGCGTCAGCGTCTGTTCGACGTGATCAACGCCACGCTGTCTGTGCTGGAGCTGCCGTCCAATCAGTTGATCCTGAAAACCCGTGAGCGTCAGAAAGGCAAAAACCAGTACGAAAAGCTGGCTCAGAAAGGCGAGTTCTTGCTGGTGGAAGAATTTAACGCCAAGCTGTGGGTTAACCTGACCGATTATCTCGATACCGGTTTGTTCCTCGATCACCGCATCGCGCGTCGCATGTTGGGTGAGATGAGCAAAGGCAAAGACTTCCTCAACCTGTTCGCTTATACCGGCACCGCCAGCGTGCATGCCGGGCTGGGCGGCGCGCGCAGCACCACTACCGTGGATATGTCGCGTACCTACCTGGAATGGGCGGAGAAGAACCTGCGCGTCAATGGCCTGACCGGTAAACAGCATCGATTGATCCATGCGGACTGTCTGTCATGGCTGCATAATGCCGACGAACAGTTCGACGTGATCTTTATCGACCCGCCGACGTTCTCCAACTCCAAGCGTATGGAGAACACCTTTGACGTCCAGCGCGATCATCTGGTGCTGATGCAAGATTTAAAACGGTTGCTGCGCCGTAACGGGACCATCATGTTCTCGAACAACAAGCGCGGTTTCCAGATGGATATGGCCGGCCTGAGCGCGTTGGGTCTTGAGGCGAAAGAGATCACCGCCCAGACGCAGTCGCAGGACTTTGCCCGTAACCGTCAAATTCATAACTGCTGGCTGCTTACTCATGCCGGCGAAGGAAAATAATTACTATGTCGTTAATCAGCATGTCCGGCGCCTGGCTGTCCTTCAGCGATGCGCCACTTTTAGACAACACCGAAATTCATATTGAAGACAACGAGCGCGTTTGTCTGGTTGGGCGCAACGGCGCCGGTAAATCCACGCTGTTGAAGATCCTCGGCAAAGAAATTCCGCTGGACGATGGCCGGGTGATTTATGAGCAGGATCTGATTGTGGCACGTCTGCAGCAGGATCCACCGCGCAATATCGGCGGTACGGTATTCGATTTTGTCGCCGAAGGCGTGGCCGAGCAGGCAGAGCACCTGAAAGCGTATCACGCGATTTCGCATTTGGTGGAAACCGATCCCAGCGAGAAAAATCTGACGCGCATGGCGCAGATTATGGAGATCCTCGATCACCAGGGGCTGTGGCAACTCGACAGCCGCATCAGCGAAGTGCTGTTGCAACTGGGGCTGGACGGCGATGCGGAGCTGTCCTCGCTCTCCGGCGGCTGGCTGCGCAAGGCCGCATTGGGCCGCGCGCTGGTCAGCTCACCGCGCGTGTTGCTGCTCGACGAACCGACCAACCACCTGGATATTTCAACCATCGACTGGCTGGAAGGTTTCCTGAAAGAGTTCCAGGGCAGCATTGTGTTCATCTCCCACGACCGTTCCTTTATCCGCAACATGGCGACGCGCATTGTCGATCTTGATCGCGGCAAACTGGTGTCCTGGCCGGGCAACTACGATCTGTATCTGCTGAGCAAAGAAGAAGCGCTGCGAGTGGAAGAGTTGCAGAACGCCGAATTTGACCGCAAGCTGGCGCAAGAAGAAGTCTGGATCCGCCAGGGCATCAAGGCGCGCCGTACTCGTAACGAAGGCCGCGTACGCGCCCTGAAAGCGCTGCGTAATGAGCGTTCGGAACGCCGTGAAGTGATGGGCACCGCCAAAATGCAGGTGGAAGAAGCGGTGCGCTCCGGCAAGATCGTGTTCGAGATGGAAGACGTCAACTATCAGGTCGGCGATAAAGTACTGGTGCGTAATTTCTCCGCCCAGGTACAGCGCGGCGACAAGATTGCGTTGGTTGGCCCTAACGGTTGCGGTAAAACCACGTTGCTGAAACTGATGCTCGGCCAGCTGAAAGCCGACAGCGGCCGTGTACACTGCGGCACCAAGCTGGAAGTGGCTTACTTTGACCAGCACCGCGCCGATCTGGATCCGGAACGTACGGTGATGGACAACCTGGCGGAGGGCAAACAGGAAGTGATGGTCAACGGCCGCTCCCGCCATGTGTTGGGCTATCTGCAGGACTTCCTGTTCCACCCGAAACGCGCGATGACGCCGGTGAAAGCGCTGTCGGGCGGTGAACGCAACCGCCTGTTGCTGGCCAAGCTGTTCCTGAAACCGAGCAACTTGCTGATCCTCGATGAACCAACCAACGATCTCGACGTCGAAACGCTGGAGTTGCTGGAAGAGTTGATCGATGGCTATCAGGGCACAGTGCTGCTGGTGAGCCACGATCGTCAGTTCGTTGATAACTCGGTGACCGAGTGTTGGATCTTCGAAGGCAAGGGCGTGATCAGCACCTTCGTCGGCGGTTACTACGATGCGCATCATCAACGCGCTACGGCGAAACCGATCCGTCAGGTTGCCGCGGCCGATCAGAATAAACCCTCGGTGGAAAAAAAGGCTGAACAGCCGAAGAAATCAGCGGTTAAACTGAGCTATAACTTGCTGCGTGAGTTGGAACAGTTGCCACAGCGCCTGGAACAGCTGGAAGCGGAAATCGAAGCGCTGCAAGCGCAAATGAGCGACGCGAATTTCTTCACGCGTCCACACAGCGAAACACAGCAGGTGTTGACGGCGCTGGCCGCCGCTGAAGGGGCGCTGGAAGAAGCGTTCGCCCGTTGGGAAGAGCTGGAAGCGATGAAAAACGGCTGACCGTTGAGAATACCGTCCGCGCGCTGCTGCGGGCGGTATTGCCGTACCGGTGAGCAACGTTATTAAGGAGGAATATAGTGTGTTCCCACGACAATCACGAGCAGCACAGCCACGCAAAGCCTGCTGAACGGCAACAGGACAACCTGATGCTGTGCCCGCAATGCGACATGATGGTGGCGTTGCCGCCGCTGGCCTATGGCACAAAAGCGGTGTGCCCGCGCTGTAAAACGACCCTCAGTTCCCGCTGGGAGGAACCGCGCAAGCGGCCCATCGGCTATGCCATCAGCGCTTTGTTTATGCTGCTGCTGGCGAATATTTTCCCGTTTATCAATATGCGCGTTGCCGGTCTCGGTAACGAAATCAAACTGATCCAGATCCCGCAGGTGATGGTGGCGGAAGATTACGCCAGCATGGCCACGCTGTTTATGGTGTTCGTGCAGCTGATCCCGGCGTTTTGCATGTTGGCTATTATTCTGCTGTGCGCCAAGGTACGCATCCCTCTTCGCTTGAAAGAGTGGATGGCCAAGATGCTGTTCCAGTTTAAAACCTGGTGCATGGTGGAAATTTTTCTCGCCGGGGTTCTGGTCAGTTTCGTCAAGCTGATGGCCTACGGGGATATTGGCGTCGGCAGCAGCTTTGCGGCTTACTGTTTGTTTTGCTTACTGCAGGTGCGTGCCTTCCAGTGTGTGGATCGCCGTTGGCTGTGGAACGACATAGAGCCGATGCCGCGCATCGATCGCCCGGTGGCGGTGGGGCGGACCGGGTTACGCCAGGGGTTGCGATCCTGCCCGTGTTGTACGGCGATCCTGCCGGCGGAGCAGGCTCACTGCCCGCGCTGCCATACCAATGGGTATGTGCGTCGCCGCCACAGTCTGCAATGGACGCTGGCGCTGCTGTTTACGTCTATCATGCTGTATATTCCGGCGAATCTAATGCCTATTATGGTGACCGAGGCGTTGGGCAACAAAATCACCTCCACCATCATGGCCGGGGTGATCCTGCTGTGGGGCGAAGGATCTTACCCCGTGGCGATGGTTATCTTCATCGCCAGTATTATGGTGCCTTCGCTGAAGATGTTGGCGATTGGCTGGCTGTGCTGGGATGCCAACAGCAAACGGCAAGACAGGGCCGACAGCGAACGAATGCACCTGATTTATGAAGTGGTCGAGTTTGTCGGCCGCTGGTCAATGATCGACGTGTTTGTTATTGCCGTGCTTTCGGCATTGGTACGGATGGGACAACTGATGAGTATTTATCCTGCTACGGGCGCGCTGTTGTTCGCCCTGGTGGTGATCCTCACCATGTTCGCAGCCATGACGTTTGATCCCCGGCTGACCTGGGATCGCGTAAACGAGACAATAAAAAAGGAGCCGCAAGGTGACGGAAAATAATCATAGCGTCGCGGACGTTGAAAAGATCAAGCGCTGGTCGCCGGTGTGGATTGTTCCCATCGTCACCGCGCTGATCGGCGCGTGGATCCTGTTTTACCATTTTAGCCATCAGGGGCCGGTTGTGACCTTGGTTACCACCACTGCCGAAGGGCTGGAGGCGGGCAAAACCAAAATCAAGAGCCGTAGCGTCGACGTTGGGGTCGTCGAGACCGTGACGCTGAGTGACGACCTGAGCAAGGTGATGGTGCAGGCGCGGCTTAACTCTGGCATGGAGAAACTGCTGCGCCAGGATAGCGCCTTTTGGGTGGTTAAACCGCAGATTGGCCGGGAGGGCGTTTCCGGCCTCGGCACGTTATTGTCTGGTGCCTATATCGAACTGCAGCCGGGCAACAAAGGCAAAGACGGCAAGGATAACTACCAACTGCTCGACGCACCGCCGCTGGCCTCTCCGGACGCCAAAGGGCTGCGCATCGTGCTCGACAGCGAGAAATCGGGTCAGCTGAACGCCGGCGATCCGGTACTGTTCCGCGGCTATCGCGTCGGTTCGGTAGAGACCAGCTACTTTGATCCCAAGATGCGCGCGATGCGTTATCAGCTGTTTATCTCCGCGCCTTACGATCAACTGGTGACCAGCAACGTGCGCTTCTGGAAAGACAGCGGCGTGGCGTTCGACATGTCGGCGCAGGGCATGCGGGTGGAAATGGGCTCGCTGGCGACCTTATTCAGCGGCGGTGTCAGTTTTGACGTACCGGAAGGCTGGGATCGCGGTGAACAGGTTAAAGAAAAGACGGAGTATGCGTTGTTCGATAATCAGCGCAGTATCCAGGATTCGCTGTATACCGTACACAAAGATTACCTGATGTTCTTCTCCGATTCGATTCGCGGTTTGCAGCCGGGCGCGCCGGTAGAATTCCGTGGTATCCGTTTGGGGACGGTGTCGCAGGTGCCATTCTATAAAGAGGGCATGATGCAGCGGCTGGATAACGATTACCGCATTCCCGTGCTGATCCGCATTGAACCGGATCGTTTCCAGAAACAGCTGGGCGGCAACTTCGATATCGAAGGCCATCTGAAAGACGCTGAGTCACGCGGTATGCGCGCTTCGCTGAAGTCCGCCAACCTGCTGACCGGTTCGCTGTATATCGATCTGGATTTCTATCCGCAGGAGAAAGCCTGGAAAGGGCCGCGTGAGCTGTTCGGTTATCCGTTGATGCCGACCACCAGTGGCGGTTTGGCGCAGATCCAGCAGAAACTGATGCAGACGCTGGATAAGATCAACTCGATGCCATTGAATCCGATGATCAACGAAGCGACCAAAACCCTGGCGGAAAGCCAGAAAACCATGCAGTCGACGCAGAAAACCATGCAGTCGCTGAACGATATCATCGCCAGCAAAGAGATGAAGGCGCTGCCGCAGGATATGCAAAAAACCCTGCAAGAACTGAATCGCAGCATGAAAGGCTTCCAGCCAGGCTCCCCGGCTTACAACAAGATGGTCGGTGATATGCAACGTCTTGATCAGGTGCTGCGCGAACTGCAACCCGTGCTGCGTACCCTGAACGAAAAGAGCAACGCGCTGGTATTTGAAGCCGCGGGCAGTAACGATCCTCAGCCGAAGAAGGCCAATAAATGATGAAATGGATTCCGGTAGCCCTGGCGCTGTTACTCAGCGCCTGTAGCAGCACACCACAGAAAACCTACTATCAACTGCCGGCGTTGGGTGCGCCGGCACCGGCCAGTACCGGTACTGCGACGCGTCAGCTGTGGTTGGAACACGTCAGCGTGGCGGATTACCTGGCGCAGAACGGCGTGGTTTACCAGACCAATGACGTGCAGTATGTGATCGCTCAGAACAACCTGTGGGCCAGCCCGCTCGATCAACAACTGCAGCAGACGCTGGTCACCAACCTGAGCAGCGCGCTGCCAGGGTGGGTGGTGTCTTCTCAGCCGATGAGCAGCGAGCAGGATGTGCTTAATGTCACTGTCAGCGGCTTCCACGGCCGCTTTGACGGCAAGGCGATTATCCGTGGCGAGTGGGTGTTGAACCATCAGGGCAATCTGACCAAACGGCCGTTCAGCCTGGAATTGAAACAGGGCGAGGACGGTTACGATGCGCTGGTGCGTACCTTGGCGCAGGGCTGGCAGCAGCAAGCCCAGGTTATCGCCTCACAGGCGGGGCGTTTTTAGTCATAATTTGTACTAAAACGGTCTAATCCCTTCCGGCGAGAGATATTAAAACTTTTCTCCGGGAGGGATTTTTATTTTATTTCAATGAATTATCCTGTTTTCCAGCATATCAGCCACTTAGCCAATTCTACGGGCATAGCTCACAAATATGACATTGGCGTGAATTTTGCGCATTGATCTTCCCTTCATTTAGCGCTATTGCTTATACGTGGCTGCGCAAAAAGCAGCCATTGTTTTCTTTCCAACTGACCAAAAAGTGAGGGAAACGAGGCATGAAGAGACAGAAACGCGATCGTCTGGAAAGGGCGCATTCGAAAGGTTATCAGGCAGGTATTTTAGGACATCCGAAAGATCTTTGTCCTTATAAAACAACTGTGGACAGCCGGTCTCAATGGCTGGGAGGTTGGCGAGAAGCCATGGAAGACAGGGCTGTGACCGCTTAAGCGGCTCCCTGTCATAAAAAGGAACAACCTCCGCTCAAGGCGGAGGTTTTTGTTTAAGTCGTCTTACCCCTGCCAACGTTTCAGCAAGATACTCGCGTTTACCCCGCCAAAGCCAAAACCGTTCGACAGCGCATAGTTGATGACCATAGGCTGCGCTTTTTTCGCCACCAGATGTAGCCCCTCGGCTGCCGGATCCGGATTATCCAGGTTCAGCGTGGCCGGTGCGATCTGATCGCGTAGCGCCAGCGCAGTAAATATGGTTTCCAGCCCGCCTGCGGCCCCCAGTAAATGGCCGGTCGCTGATTTGGTAGAGGTCACTGCCACGCCGCCGTCGGTACCGAACAGGTGTTTAATTGCGTTGATTTCCCCCTGATCGCCCACTGGTGTCGACGTGGCGTGGGCGTTCAAATGCTGGATCTGTTCGGGCGAGACACCTGCCTGTTTCAGGGCAATTTTCATTGCGCGGTAGGCGCCGTCACCATCTTCTGCGCCGGAGGTCATGTGGTAGGCGTCCGCACTGGTGCCGTAACCGACAATCTCCGCCAGCGGCGTTGCTCCGCGGGCCAGCGCATGTTCCAGCGTCTCAATGACCAGCATACCGGCGCCTTCGCCCATGACAAAGCCGTCACGAGCGCTGTCGAAAGGCCGCGACGCTTTTTCTGCCTCTTCCGGCGGCGTAGTGGACATGGCGCGCGCGGCGGCAAAGCCCCCCAGGCTGACAGTGTCGATAGCGGCCTCTGTACCGCCACACAGCGCGATGTCAGCCTCATCGTTGCGAATCATGCGCACCGCGTCGCCGATGGCCTGTACGCCTGCTGCGCAAGCGGTAACGGGAGCGCCAATCGGACCTTTGAACTGGTGCTTAATCGACACATGGCCGGCGGCCAGGTTTACCAGGAAGGAGGGAATGGTAAATGGCGACAGGCGTTTGGTACCGCGACTGTCGGTGGTGCGCACCGCGTGGGCAATCGCCGGGAAACCGCCGATGCCAGAGGCGATCACGGTTGCGGTGCGTTCTTGTTTTTCTTCCGTATCAGCAACCCAGCCCGCTTGACGGATTGCTTCGTCGGCCGCCGCCATGGCGAACAGAATAAAGCGGTCCATTTTTTTCTGGTCTTTCGGCGCCACGGAAAGATCGGGATTAAAGCCCGCTTCGGCATCCTGTTCCAGAGTAGGAACCTGACCGCCGATTTTAACCTGCAAGTCGGCCACGACAGCTTCCGGAAGCGGACGAATGCCTGACTGGCCATTGAGCAGGCGCTGCCAGATAGCCTCTACGCCGCATCCCAGTGGTGAAACGGCACCCATGCCGGTAATGACTATACGACGACTGTTCATAGTGACTCCTTGGATGATTCGGGGGGTAATGCAAAATGATTTTGTTGCATCAGGGCTGCACGCCGACGTATACCGTCGCTTGCCGCCGGCCCTGGCGCTAAAGTGATGTGTTGCAATGCAATCGGCTGCCGGGTGGCGCTGTCGACCAGTTGCACGTATACCGGTTGTCCGGTACGACGATCGACCAGTTCGGCGGTAATGCCTTCATCGGCCAGATGCGTATTGCCCCAGTGAAACAGAGCCGCCAGCACCGGGAAAAAATCTTTGCCGCGCTCGGTGAGCAAATATTCATAGCGAACCGGCCGCGTCTGATAACGTTGCTTATGCAGAATGCCGCTCTCCACCAGATATTTCAGGCGGCGCGTCAGCATGGTAGGTGAAAGGCCGAGGCTTTGCCGGAATTCATCAAACTTCGATAGCCCATGAAACGCATCGCGAAGTATCAGGATGCTCCACCATTCACCGACGCGATCAAGTGAGCGTGCTATCGGGCATGGCGTGTTGTCAAAACGGGTTCTTTGCATGGCACACCTCTTAAGTGACTACAATAATTGTAGTTACTTGTTGGCCGTTATGAATGCGAGCTTTGCAGTTCGCGACAAGATAACGACGGGGAAAACAAACGGCGGCCGGGAAGGGCCGCCGTCACTGCGATTAGAACGCAGCAGTGTCCTTGAACAGGCCCACTTTCAGATCGCTGGCGGTGTAAATGACCTGGCCATCGACCAGCACTTCACCATCAGCCACACCCATAATCAGTTTACGGGTGATGACACGTTTGAAGTTAATGCGGTAGGTGACTTTCTTCGCGGTTGGCAGTACCTGGCCGGTGAATTTCACTTCACCCACGCCCAACGCACGGCCTTTACCTTCGCCACCCAGCCAGCCGAGATAGAAACCTACCAGCTGCCACATTGCGTCCAGACCCAGACAGCCTGGCATGACTGGATCGCCGATAAAGTGGCAACCAAAGAACCATAGGTCCGGATTGATATCCAGTTCCGCTTCCACATAACCCTTGTTGTGGGAGCCACCGTCTTCGGTCATCTTGACCACGCGGTCCATCATCAACATGTTACCTGCAGGCAACGGCGGGCCACCGGCGCCAAACAGCTCGCCACGGCCGGATGCTTCGAGGTCTTCTTTCGTATAGGAGTCGCGTTTTTCTACCATGTTCTCAGTAAGCCTTATTTTATTGAAGGACGCAGATTAGCTAACACGTGTACGCTGAACAAGTCCGATCAGCCGTGGTTGAACCAGTTGAGCCAACGAAACGGCCATGGCCAGCGCCGACGTTCCTGCGGATTCACCTGCGCAATTCGTTCCTGAATGGCCGCTAACAGATTCGGTTGCTGCTCATCAGAGTAGGGGTAACCGGTGAGTAATGGCAATGCTTCCGCGGCGCTGTCGACGGCCCACAGATGGAATTGCCCTTCGCGCACCGCATCGACCACGTCCTGGTGCAGACACAGGTGACGCACGTTGGTTGCGGGCAGAATGATGCCCTGTTTGCCCGTCAAACCACGACGCTGACAAACTTCAAAAAAGCCTTCGATCTTCTCGTTGACGCCGCCAATCGGTTGAACATTACCGAACTGATCGACAGAGCCGGTGACCGCAATCTGCTGGGTGATCGGTTGTAATGACAGCGCGCTGATCAATGCGCAGAGCTCGGCCAGCGAGGCGCTATCGCCATCTACTTCACCGTAGGATTGTTCAAACACGATTGAAGCGGAGAAGGGCAGCGGTTGATCCAGTTCCAGTTCGGAAATCAGAAACGCCTGCATGATCATCATGCCTTTAGCATGCAGGTTACCGCCCAGCTCGGCCTTACGCTCAACGTCGGTAAATTCACCGTCGCCCAGATGCACCACGCAGCTGATACGGGAGGGTTCGCCAAAGCTGCGCGGATGCCCCGGGTATTCCAGCACGGAGAGTCCGTTGATTTGACCGACGACTTCGCCTTCGGTTTCAATCAGAATTTGACCCAGTTCGATCTCATCCTGCATCCGTTCGGCCAGGTAGCTTTCACGCCACTCGCGCGCATTCAATGCGGCTTCAAAGGCTTTGGCCGTGATGCTTTCTTCTTCTGCGTACAGAGCGGCTTCAGAAAGCTGCTGACCGATCCACAACGGTGAGAGCGGCAAGTTGCCCTGATCGCCGCTGTAACGTACCGCCTGTATCATCAACAGGGGCCAGGCATCAGCCGCCAGCGAGGGCAGTTGCTGTTCATCGATAACCGTGTTGACGTAGCTGCACCACTGCACCATATCCTCGGCTTCGGTGAGCTGCAGGTCATCTTCGTATTCGCCATAGACGGCCTGCTCGCTCAGCTCCGGTTCGATATCATGAAAATCAGCAAGACCGTGGCGATCGCCTACCACAACCAGACGCAGTTCCAGCGGCATCGCTGGGATAGTGACCGGAAGCGGGCGCGTTTCATCGGGAGAAACCCAGTGGAACTGGCGTTGGGTGATCATTTGCTTTAATCGCAGCCAGAGCAGGGGCTGTGCCAGCAGAGAACGTGCCGACAGAATCAGTACGCCGCCGTTGGCTTGATGCACCAGGCCCGGTTGCAGCGAGATTTCATCATTGTGAATCCTGACGCAGCCAAACAGCTGTTCCGGCTCAACCCATTCCTGAAACACGCAG
Source organism: Serratia plymuthica (assembly GCF_018336935.1). Classification (NCBI taxonomy): domain Bacteria; kingdom Pseudomonadati; phylum Pseudomonadota; class Gammaproteobacteria; order Enterobacterales; family Yersiniaceae; genus Serratia; species Serratia plymuthica. The sequence continues at coordinate 1,578,317 of NZ_CP068771.1, forward strand.
GCGCCACCGGCGGCAAACGGCTCATCACCGCGGCTGGCAGGTTCTACGCTTATCTTACTGCCCTGGATTACATAGTGGCTGCCTTTGAAAGCCGTGTTTTGTGGCTGCAATGGCTCAATCGCTCGGGCAATCAATGCCAGATACTCGCGGGTTTCCTGCGCTTTCAGCAACATGAAACGCGGTGGCGACTGTGGATGGCAAAACAGCGTCAGTGCATTTTCCAGCCGGGGCTGAATGGCGGCAAAGGACACTGGTGCCAACTGAGCGGCGGTATCAAATATCGCTTGATAAGGCGTAACGTCCGGCAACAGAGATTGCCATTCAAGTCGGTTATTGGTCAAAGTGTTAGATGCAATCGTCAAAAAGGGAAAGGGCGATTATACAAGAATAACGACAGCTTGATACATACAGAGTCACAGTTGGCATCAGGGAGTTTGACATCGCGCGACGACTGTGCAAAAAACAGTCTAAAATGGGGCGTAATTGCCGGGGAAATTCGGTGCAAAGCTGTTATGCTTAATAAAGTTACGCGGTCACTGAAGAGCTCAAGATGAAATATCAGCAACTGGAAAACCTGGAGAGCGGCTGGAAATGGAAATACCTGGTGAAAAAGCACCGGGAAGGTGAATCTATTACCCGCCACATTGAAAACAGTGTAGCTCAGGAAGCCATTGACGAGCTGCTTAAGCTGGAAAACGAGCCGGTAAAAGTGCTGACGTGGATTAGCAGGCATATGAATCCGGAACTTGATAACCGGATGAAGCAAACTATCCGCGCAAGGCGTAAGCGTCATTTTAACGCAGAACATCAACACACGCGTAAAAAATCTATCGACCTGGAGTTTCTGGTTTGGCAACGCCTGGCCGCGCTTGCTCGTCGCCGTGGCGTCACGCTATCAGAGACGATAGTACAACTTATCGAAGATGCCGAACGCAAAGAGAAGTACGCCAGTCAGATGTCGTCGCTGAAACAGGATCTGAAGGCGATCCTCGGCAAAGACGAAAAGTAACCTGCCCAGCAAGAAAAGGGCCGTTGTTGTAAAATTCAACGCCTATAGACGAAAAAAAACCCCGCATCGCGGGGTTTTTTACTAAGCAGTGGTAACTTAAGCCTGTGGCTGAGTTACAACGTCTTTGATACCTTTAACTTCGATCTCTACGCGACGATCTGGGGCCAGGCAAGCGATCTGAGCTTTAGTAGCACGGCCAGCTTTGTAGCCACAGGTGTTGCCAGTGACGGAATCAGCTTCGCCCATACCACGTGCAGAGATTTTGTCTGACGGGATGCCTTTAGAAACCAGGTAATCAACAACGCTTTGTGCGCGTTTTTCAGACAGTTTCTGGTTGTACTGGTCAGAACCAACTGCGTCGGTGTAACCCAGAACTACAACAGAACCGTCTTTAGGATCCATGGAGCTCAGCTGAGTGTACAGCTGGTCCAGAGCCTGTTGACCTTCTGGCTTCAGAGTTGCTTTGTTGAAGTTGAACAGCACGTCAGACTTCAGAGTGAAACGCTTGGTTTCAACAACTGGAGCCGGAGCTGGTGCTGGAGCAACTGGAGCAACAACATCATCCTGACCGAAACGGTAAGAAACACCCAGGCTCAGCATGGTGTTGTCTGGACGTGCGCCGACAGTACCTGCATCACCGATGTTGCTAACGAACTGGTAGTCCAGGCGAGTAGCCCAGTTTTTGGTCAGTGCGTATTCAACACCCACTGCAGCCAGCGGAGAAACGCCGGTATCGTGGTCGCTCAGACGAGTGCCATTGCCGTAGTTAGCTTTGGAGTCTGCACGCCATACCATACCACCCAGACGAGTGTAGATGTCCAGATCGTCAGCAATTGGGTAGCTCAGTTTAGCTGCCAGTTGAACGCCTTGTGCTTTGAAAGCACCGTTGTTCACGCTGCCTTTGTAAGGCATACGGCCAAGCCAGTCATAGCCCAGCTCGAAGCCCAGGTATTGGTTCGCCTGGTAACCCAGGAACGCGCCAGCACCCAGTTGATCTTTATGGTTCGGACCATTGCCGATACCATTCTGGTAACCGTTGCCGTAGAAACCAGTGTCATGGTACTGGGACCAGCCCAGTTTAGCACCGGTGTACCAGGTATTATCTTTTGGGGCGGCTTGCGCTACGGTAGCGAAACCAGCCAGTGCCACTGCTAATGCGATAGCTGTCTTTTTCATTTTGCGCCTCGTTATCATCCAAATAGGCAATGAGCTTTAAAGCTGTTTTAAGCCCTTGGTTAAATTCCTTCGCCAAGGTTTGAGCCCTCGTTTGTTACTCGGCCAGTTTTTCTGGCGTTATAGAGCAACCTTGGCGATGTAAAGTCTACAACGTGGCGCGAAAGTTACAAGTGTGATGTGATAAAGCTCTAAAAAAAAACGCAGAATCGTACATATTTACTAACACTAACCGATAAAAAATGGGGCAATTTAGTCTGTATTTTTTCGTGCGGAACCGCGGCAGGACTCGCTTTGCATCTGATCCACCAAAGGTTCCCTCCCAGAGAGATAAAAATGATGGGAAAAATCCTAAATTTACTTAATGATACAAAGAAGAGTGAATTTTTAGCGTGGAACACTGTCCCTGAGTCGGGTTTATGTCACGTTGCGGGCGCATAATGAACCCATAAGCGTTACCCAATTCTGCAGCGCGTCTTAATTTTAGCCGATCTTCTTCCGTAAGATCGGGCAACCATCCGAGAACTACACTGTAATTACCCGTCAAAAGTGCTTTTTCCATCGCTTCAACTGTGGCAAGCGGAGCAATTTGGCTCAGTTGCACCACTTTGTTGACAGGCAAACCGGACTGCTGTAACCACAATCTACTTAGTTTCTGTTGCGGGGTTAACCATAACAACCAGCGCGATTGTCTGCCTAACTGTTGCAACAGGGGCAGCAGTAGTTGTGCCACCGCGGGTTGATGCTCGTTGTAAACAAGTTCACTGATAAGGCCATTTTCTTTACCGGCATCCGTGTTTTTCGCAGCATTGTTCACCGCAAAAGAGGTGTGGCTGAAATGGGGTTTGTAGAGTGATTGAGTACGCATAAAGTATCCCGCCCGTAGTGTCACTGTATGTTTATACAGTATATCTAACGATGAGTAAGATCAACCCAAATTTTCGTAGTACCTCGCATAATTGCGATTATTTTTTATACGTACTGCTTTTATGATTGGCAGGACTGCGGATAGTGCGTATTTTTCTAATTACTTGTTCACGTTACTTTTATTTCATTGATGTGAGAAATAGTACAATTAGAACCTACACAAGGAGACGTTCTATGAAAGGGATATCAACAGAAAGAGTCAAACAGGCCAAAGCGTGCTTCTGCGCATTAGGGAACATTACTACACGCTCGCAGTTTGGCGGTTATGGGCTGCTGGCTGATGGCGTTATGTTTGGGGTGATAGCGGAAGGCGAGCTGTATCTTCGTGCGACGGATAGCCTGGAGCCTGCTTTTCGCGCCCGCGGAATGGTCAATATGGTTTACTCCAAACGGGGCGTACCAATCACCCTGCGTTATTATTGGGTCAATGAGTTGCTGTGGCGGGAAGGGGATGAGCTTATTGGGTTGGCGCGGCAAGCCATCATGGAGGCCTGCCTGGAGCTTCAGGTCAAAACGGATACTCATGGGCGGCTGAAAACGTTGCCGAACATCGATATTAACATGGAGCGTTTACTGTGGCGTGCCGGCATTCGCAACGTTTATGACTTGCGCTTGAATGGCGCCAAGCGCAGCTATCTCCGGCTGTTGCAACAGCAACGCAATTTAGGATTGCGGGTGCTGCTTTCGTTAGCTGGGGCGATTGCCGGTTATCACCATGCCGCTTTGCCCCTGGCCCTGCGCAATGAGCTAACCCAGTGGTTTGAACAGACAATGACTCTGCTTAACCATGGCCACACTCCAGGAATCAGGGGGGTGATGAAAAATCTCGCGTGATTATGCCGATTTAGCTATCTGCGTTTTTAGCGTCATGAGTTCCGGCAGCAGTTCAATGACCAGGCCTATCTGCTGCAATACCAGTTGCTCTTTGCTTTCTGGTTCTGGAGCCCCGAGTTGGATACGCTCAGTCAGGTTTTCTAACGCCTGAGCGATGCGGAGGCCGTCTTGCTCTTCCTGATGCAGGGCACCATCGACATAGCATACGGCATCGTTCAGCAACGCCAGCGTGGCGGGATTGTTTATACGTTCACGGTGTGCACCCAATGCGGAGATATAACTCAACAAGGTGTGGTTCAGGCATAGCAGGCGAAAAGCGGCATCCTGAACCACTTTATCGGCCTTGGGGTCGGCCGACATGTTTGAAATCACCGAGGCCAACTCTGCGTCGCTGTTGTGCGCATCCCGACGGGCGATACGGTACGGTAGACCATTATCTTTACCCTGATGGTATTGCACCAAAATCGCATCCAGATAGCGGCAGTTGGCGTTCAATGTTTTGTTCACCACGGCCGGCAATTGGCGGAATTTCCAATCTGGCCAGATAAAACTGACTGCTGCCCAAGCGATGGCGCATCCCAAAAGGGTGTCGTAAACGCGTGGTGCAGCCACTTCAAAGCCTTCACCCAGCAGGTTAAAACAGAGCAGTACCAGCAAGGTGATAAACATGGTCGCGTGCGCGTACTGAACGGTGCGAAAAGCAAAAAACAGGACGCCGGCAATGACGATCAACACCATCTGGCCTTCCTGTGAAGGCACAAAATAGAGGATCGGCAGGCCGATAAGAATGCCGGCAAGCGTACCGATAATACGCAGCGCTAGTCTGCGGCGGGTGGCATTGTAATTTGGCTGGCAAACAAACAGGCTGGTCAGCAGGATCCAGTAACCGTGTTGCATGCCGGTAAATTGGATGAAAGCATACCCGATACACAGCACCACCGACATGCGAATGGCATGGCGGAATAAGGCTGACTGGGGTGTCAAATGGCGACTAATCCGTAGGCGGATGTCGCTCCACCCTGTAAGCCGGTCATCTGACAGGCTGTTCTCTTCCGTCTGACCGTCGGCCAGCGCCTGTTCGGATTCGATATTTGCCAACTGTGCGTCAATCGCCCGCAAGTTTTTCAACAGGTGCGACAGTGCTTTGGTCAGCTCACTATTTTCCGGGGTGACGGCAACACGAGCCAAAGCTTCATCAATGCGGCTGAAGGCCGGCTCAAAACGCAGGTTGTGCTGGTATTTTTGCCGCAGTAGGATCGATTGCGCCAACTGCTGACAGGCGCGTGCTTGCATGGTGAGCAAGCGCTGGAAACGAAACAGGATATCGCTATGACGGAATTGTCGGCTCAGAGCCTGATATTGGACATGAGCGGAACTGGCGCGTTCATGAATATCCTGAGCTACAAAATAATAATGCAGGGTACGACGCGTACCGCGTTGGCCACGGTCGCCTTTCAGCCGCGTCAGCAATGAGACTTTGGCCTGGTTGAGAGTGGTCACCAGCGTGCTGTTGGCCATAGCTACATCCATCCAGGGCAGGTCCGCAGCATGCTCGGCATCGGGGTCAAACAGGTTAGCTTTGGCATCCAGATAATTTGCCAAATGCTCGTAACAGCGCGCCAAATTTTCCTGCAAAGGGCGAATAGGAAATATCAGATGGCCAATCAGCGTCAGCAGGTTGTACCACAGGGCGCCAACGATCAGCAGTATCGGTTGCTGATACCAGGCGTCATACATTGAGGCCCCAAGCATGGTGTAAACCGCGATCAGCAAGGCACCAAACGCAATGGTGGCGTAGCGTTGCCCCAAGGCCCCCAGCAGAATAAAGCCGCAGGTAGAGGTGGTCAGACCGAGGGCGAACAACCATGGGTAAGGAAACAGCAGTTCAATAGAGGCGGAGGCGATAAAAAAACATACCAGCGTGATCAGCAGGTTACGCAGCCTGCCGCTCAGGCGGTCATCCAGATCGGTCAATGCTGCCGCTACTACTCCCAGAGTCAGGGGAATAGTGAGTTTGGGAATGGCCAGCCACCAGGGAATGGCGGCTGTGCCGGCCAGCGCAATAAAAATACGCAGGTTATAAAGCAGATTGCTGTTGTAGGTATAACGACGTATTGCTGGTGCTAAAGAGAGCACGAAAAACTCCTCAGGCGGAGAAAAAATTAACGCTGTTGATACTGACGCCGGGCATTTTCAGTTCTGGCCTGTTGAGCCATCTCGACCGATACCACGCGGCGACCTACCGGCCACAGCGCGATGGCGGCGATTTTGAAATTGGCGATGCCAACCGGGATGCCAATAATCGACACGCACTGCACAATGCCGGCGGCAATGTGGGACAGGCACAACCACCAACCGAAGAGTATCAGCCAGACAATATTCAGCAACGAACCGCTGGCAGAAAGCAGCGCGTTGTTTTTTTCCGGATACAGCTCATTAACGTGAATGGCTTCGTTGCCGAAAGGCAGAAACGATAATTTGGTGATTTCCCAGCACGAGCGGGTCAGGGGCAGGGTAACAATCAATATGACGCTGAACACCGTTGCGACCAGCCAGCCAAAGGTAGTGAAAAAACCGCCCAACACAAAATTAAGAATATTCAGTACAGTACGCATAGTCGTCATTCTGCTCTAATGATGGCCAAACCGCGACGCGGTTGCGTTTGGTATCAAAACGCAAAATCTATTCTACCCTTTTTTTAGCGCTAGAGTGCCACTGCTTATCACAGGTAAACTGGCTGATATCCGTTATTTAATCTCAACATAGTCATGGCGCGCCGATATGGAACTTAAAGCGACATCGCTGGGGAAACACCTGGCTCAGCATCCTTATAACCGCGTGCGGTTGCTGCACGCCGGGGTTGAGGTGAGCGGCGAAAAGCATGAATATCTGATTCCTTTCAATCAGTTGATTCAAGTCAGATGCAAACGTGGCATCGTCTGGGGCGAGCTGGAGTTTGAGCTGCCCGATGAAAAAGTGGTACGTCTGCACGGCACCGAATGGCAAGAAACTCAGCGTTTCTACCATTACCTGCAACAGGCCTGGCAGCAATGGAGCGCCGAGATGAGCGAGATCAGCGCAGGCGTTTTACAACAGCAGGTAGAACATATCCAACGTATTGAACAGCAGGACAAGTGGTTCAAAAAGTCTGAGCTGGGCAAATTGCAGCAGCAGATCCGGCAGTCTTTTGGCGCCTTGCCAATGCCGGTAGCGCGGTTGGATGAGTTCGACAACTGTCGGAATGACTACCAGCTATGTCAGCAGTGGTTGCAGCACGGGCTACGCAGTGTGGGGCAGCGTAATCAGCAGTGGACAGAACGGATGCTGGAGACGTATCGCGATTTCTTCCAGACTATCGAAAGTTCACCGTTGAATGATTCGCAAAGCCGTGCGGTGGTCAATGGCGAAGACTCGGTGCTGGTTCTGGCGGGCGCCGGCAGCGGAAAAACCTCGGTGCTGGTGGCGCGAGCCGGCTGGCTGTTACGCCGTCAGGAAGCTGAACCCGGGCAGATATTGCTGTTGGCGTTTGGTCGCCAGGCTGCGGAAGAGATGAATGAGCGTATTCAGGAGCGTCTGGGCAACGTGGCTATTCAAGCCAAAACTTTTCACGCGCTGGCGCTGCAGATCATTCAGCAGGGCAACCGCAAGGTACCCGCAATCAGCAAGTTGGAAACCGACAGCAAGGCCCGGCGTGCTTTGTTGATTACCCATTGGCAGCAACAGTGTACAGAGAAAAAAACGCAGGCCAAAGGATGGCGTCAGTGGTTGATTGAGGAGTTGGAATGGGACGTGCCCGAAGGCGACTTCTGGCAGGATAAGCGCCTGGCCGAACGGCTGGCCGGCCGGCTCGAACGTTGGTTGGGACTGATGCGGATGCACGGTGGCAGCCAGGCGGAAATGATCGAACAGGCGGATGAAGAGATCCGCGACCTGTTTTCAAAACGCATTCGCCTGATGGCGCCGTTGCTGAAAGCCTGGAAAAGCGCGCTGAAAGATGAAGGGGCGGTGGACTTCTCCGGCCTTATCCATCAGGCGGTCCATATTCTGGAGAAAGGGCGTTTTGTCAGCCCGTGGAAGCACATCCTGGTGGATGAGTTCCAGGATATTTCGCCGCAACGAGCCCAGTTGCTGGCAGCGCTACGCAAGCAGAATAAGCAAACCTGCCTGTTCGCGGTCGGTGATGACTGGCAGGCTATTTACCGCTTTAGCGGTGCGGAGTTGACGCTCACCACGGCGTTTGCCGAAAACTTTGGCGAAGGCGCCCAGTGCGCGCTCGATACCACTTATCGCTTCAATGATCGTATCGGCGAGGTGGCAAACCGCTTTGTGCAGCAGAACCCGCACCAGTTGAAAAAACCGTTGAACAGCCTGAGTAAAGGCAATAAAAAATCGGTGGTGATTTTACCGCATGAGCAGTTGGAGAACCTGCTCGACAAGCTGAGCGGTTACGCCAAGCCGGATGAGCGCATTCTGGTGCTGGCGCGTTATCATCACCTGAAACCGGAAGTGCTGTCGAAAGCGGCGACCCGGTGGCCAAAACTGACCCTCGAGTTTATGACTATTCACGCCAGCAAAGGGCAGCAGGCGGAGTATGTGATCATCGCCGGTTTGCACGAAGGCAACGATGGTTTCCCTGCGGTAGCGCGTGAGTCGGTGCTGGAGGACGTTTTGTTGCCGCAACCGGAAGATTTCCCGGACGCAGAGGAGCGGCGGTTGCTGTATGTCGCGCTGACGCGCGCCAAGCATCAGGTCTGGCTATTGCAGGATCGCGAACGTCCGTCGGTGTTCGTTGAGCATTTGCAGGATCTCGGCGTGCCGCTGCAGAAAAAACCTTAAGTTCAGGGCCTGGTGTTTGCCAGGCCGCAATCACTACTTCAGGCGATCCTGCAAATAACGTTGATAATCTGGAATGGCAATTTCCACTTCGCTTTTAAACAGCGAAGAATCAATCAGGAAATCTGCGGTGGAACGGTTGGTGGCGACGGGAATATTCCATACCGTAGCCAGGCGCAGCAGGGCTTTTACGTCCGGATCATGGGGTACCGCATTCAAGGGATCCCAGAAAAAAATCAGTATATCGATTTTACCTTCCGCAATCAGTGCGCCGACCTGCTGATCGCCGCCCATCGGGCCGCTCAGCATGCTTTGTACCGGAATGCCACTGGCCCGCTGGATCAGGTTACCGGTGGTGCCGGTGGCGTACAACTGATGCTGCTCCAATACGGATTTATTGTCTTCAACCCACTTGAGCAGGGCTTGCTTGCGATGATCGTGTGCCACCAAGGCAATGTGTTTGCGCACAGCGATAGTGCGGGTAGTAAATTCCATCTCGATGTCCTTCGCTAATCGGGGGGATGTGCGACAGATTACTGAAACTGTTTTTCACTGCCTAGCGTTTACACCGGAAAATGCGAAGAAAGCGTGCCTTTGTGTAAAAGGCGCCGCTCATCCTAGTGGGTGGCCTGTTTATTCGCCCATTGCAGGAAACGTTTCTGGGTGTCTTTATCCGCCTGTTGGAACCAGTATTGCAGCATTTGTTCGGAAACGTTTTCACCTTTCAGCGTCACCGTAGGGGCGTTTAATGCCGTGCTGCCCAGCGGGGAGGGCGCCGTGCCGGCACGCACCTGCGCGAAGGACGGCACCGAGGCTGGGCGATTCTGACTGTTGTAATCTGCCATCAGTTTTTCCAGATCAACATTGAGCGTCACGCCATCGGGGTGCAGCACGTCATGTCTCATCGTCAACGCGTTGCCTTTTTTATCAATAACCTGGTAATTAAGCGTTTTATCAAACCTTTGGCCATCACGCACATTCTCAATGCGTGGCAACTCGATGGCTACGGAGCTGACATTTTGCGTATTGAAGGTGGCGATAAGCGGTGGTGAGGCATAGGCCGTGACCTCATGCTGGCCCGAGCGAACAGGTTTGACGACTTTAAACAGCAACTGATGCTGCCCTCCATCCAGCTCCAGGCTGTCGGCGCCTTTTAACAACGATCCCGTCATTTTCTTGCCATCAACCACCAGCAGGTCGATATCAGGGGAGAGTCTCAGGGTCGTAGCTGCGGCAGGCATGCTGATACTGATGCTGAGCAGCCCTGCAACCATCAGACCAAATTTCATCGTTATCTCCTTATAAGTGGCATCGTAATCAGTGTTGAATACGCCATGGATTACGTCAGAATTTTTCATAATTATGCATTTTTTTACAAACACACATATTTATATTTATTTTGACATCATTCGCCGAGTAAATGGTAGCTGTGACAGCATCAGACCGCAAAAGTCGCAGGGAGTTTCCGGGGTATCGAGTTTCGTCGATTCAAGGTCAATGAGTTACACTCTTCACAGGGGAATCCCTGTCAACTATTGGGAGCGGAAAATGCAAGACAACGAAATTGCCAGCCTGCTGCAACAGGTGAAAACCATTGCGCTGGTGGGTGCCAGCGATAATCCGGCGCGTGCCAGCTTTGGCGTGATGGCCTATTTGCTTGCACAAGGGTACCAGGTGATACCGGTTAGCCCCAAGCTGGCGGGGCAGACGCTCCTGGGCCAGCAGGTTTATGCGAAGCTGGCGGACATTCCGCACCCGATCGATATGGTTGACGTATTCCGTAATTCAGAGGCTGCATACGCGGTGGCGCAAGAGGCTATTGCCATCGGTGCCAAGGCGTTGTGGCTGCAAATTGGTGTGATTAATGAACAGGCAGAGGCATTGGCGAACGACGCGGGGCTCAAGGTGGTGATGGATCGTTGCCCTAAAATCGAAATCCCGCGTCTGGGCCTTGAGCGCTGAGCAAAATAAAGGCCTGGCACGATGCCAGGCCTTTAAGGCGGGTTTCTCAGGCCATTACGCATCAGTTGCGCAGGCGCGGTGCTTGTAACTGGTGACGGATGGATTCCGCCAGTTCATCCAGCGAGGGTTGTTCAGGGTGGGCGTCTTGGGCTTCCCCATCCAGCTGCGCTTCCGCCAGGTAGGTATGCACCGGTTGGCCTTCTTCGTCTTCCATCACCACGTGGTACCAAGGGGCGAACCGCAGATCGGTATTCGCCGCTATCTCATCAGCTTTGGGCTGCTCGAGGGAGTATTCAGGGTCGATATCGATAATTACCCCCAAATACCCCAGCAACTTATGCCGAACCTGTTGTCCGATACCGAATTTGCTGGCAATCATGATGACCTCCTGAGAAACAGTGCGTTGCTCTCTATATGAGGGCAACGCAGCGTATTTCAAGTTACATCACCCGGCACGCAAACCCTTTCAAGTACAAGCCTTCAGGATAGGTTGCGATAACCGGGTGATCGGCAGCCTGACGGTACTGCTCTATAAATTGTACATCACGCCCGGCATCTACAGCGGCGTCGGCCAAAATTTTCTGGAACAAATCGGTTGGCATCAGGCCGGAGCAGGAGAAACTGAGCAAAATGCCGCCCGGGTTGAGCAACTGCAACGCCAGCATATTGATATCTTTATAGCCGCGGCAGGCACTGGCCAGTTGGTTTTTGTTTTCGACGAACTTCGGTGGATCCATAATGATCAGGTCGAATTTTTCACCCTGCGTACGGTAGGTGCGCAGCAACTGGAATACATCCTCGCGCACAAACTCCGCTTTGCTCAGGTCCAACTGGTTCAGCTCGACGTTCTGCTTGGCGACATCCAGCGCTGCCTGTGATGTATCTACACTGATCACCTGTGAACAACCCCCCATCAGGGCTGAAACGGCGAAGGCACCGGTGTAGGAGAAACAGTTGAGTACGCGGCGGCCGGCGGAATAATTGCGTGCCGCCAGGCGGCTGTCGCGCTGATCGAGGTAAAAACCGGTCTTGTGGCCTTGCTGGATATCCACCAACAGCTTCATGCCGTGTTCGGTAATGGGCAGCAGAGCAGGGGGAAGATCGCCCAGCACCGGCCCCTGAGCCAAAGGCAAACCTTCTTTTTTACGCACGGCTACGTCTGAACGATCGTAGATTGCGCATTCCGGATAGCAATGCTGCAAGGCGGTAATCAGCGCCGCGCGTTGGTATTCGGCGCCGGCAGACAGCAATTGCAGGACCAGGAAATTCTGGAAGCGATCGATGGTAACGCCTGGCATACCATCAGATTCGCCGGCAATCAGACGATAACCATCCAGCCCATCACGTTTCGCAACCCAATCACGCCAGTTTTGTGCCTGCTGTAAGCGGCGGACAAAGAAGTCGATGTTAATCTCTTCGTCCTGCTGGAATGTCCAGACACGAGCGCGGATCTGCGACTCAGGCGAGTAGGCACCGCGCGCCAACCATTTGCCCTGGGCGTCGTGAATATCAATGGTCTCGCCAGAAAGAGCTTTACCTTCAATACGTTGAACGGCACCGGAGAATACCCATGGGTGGCGACGGAGTAAGGATTTTTCACGTCCTTTGGCGAGAAACAGGCGTACGGTCATAATTAAGAATGCTGCCAGCTAGGTAAAAAGAGTGACATCGCCGTGCGGCGCACAGGCAATACCATAAACGAAAGTTGATAAGGAGCGGATTATGACACAAGTTTGCATTGCTGCGTATGTCTATGGCGTGGTGCAAGGGGTGGGGTTTCGCTATAGCACCCAGCATCAGGCGACGGCGTTGGGGTTAAGCGGTTATGCGCGCAACCTTGATGACGGCAGCGTCGAAGTGGTGGCCTGCGGCGAACAACCGCAGGTGGATAAGCTGGTGGAATGGCTGAAGAACGGTGGCCCGCGCAGCGCACGTGTCGATCGCGTTTTGGTAGAACCCCGCGGCGCGGCAGATTACCAGGGTTTCGGTATCCGCTATTAAGGTTTAGATGCATTTTACCGGTTTTGGCAGGCCGGCGATTTTGGTTGCCTGCTTGGCCGGGCCTTTTGGAAACAGGCGATACAGGTAACGACTGTTGCCTTTCTCTTCACCGTATTTCTGCGCCATGGCTTTCACCAGCATGCGGATTGCCGGTGAAGTATTAAATTCCTGGTAAAAGTTGCGCACGAAGCGCACCACTTCCCAATGCGCCTCGCTTAGCGTTATCTCTTCCTGTGCAGCCAGCAGCGGCGCCAGGCCCTCATGCCAGTCTGCGCTGTTTTTCAGGTAACCTTGCGCATCAGTTTCAATAATCTGGCCTTCAAACTCCAACATACTGCCTCGACAATGAATGATTCAGAACGGCAGCCAGTTTAACAAATTTCTGGCTGTCGCAAAAAACAAAACCCCGCCGAGGCGGGGTTTGAGTGTTCGGCAAGCGTTGACTCAGTTGCTGCGCGCGAAGCCCAGAATGCTTAACAGGCTGATGAACATGTTGTACAGCGACACGTACAGGCTGACGGTGGCGCGGATGTAGTTGGTCTCGCCGCCGTGGATGATATTGCTGGTTTCCCACAGGATTGCGCCGGCGGAGAACAGGATAAACAGCGCACTGATCGCCAGATGCAGAGCTGGAATTTGCAGGAACAGGTTAGCGATTACCGCGACCAGCAACACCACAAAGCCTGCCATCATCATCCCGGACAGGAATGACATATCCTTGCGCGTGGTCAGCACGTAGGCCGAACAGCAGAAGAACACCACGGCGGTGCCGCCCAGCGCCAGCATGATCAGATCGCCGGCCCCGGTATTAATGAACGAGCTGAGGATTGGACCCAGCGCATAGCCCATAAAACCGGTCAGCGCGAACGCCGCCAGAATGCCCGCCGGGCTGTTCGCCAGTTTGTGGGTCAGGAACATCAAACCATAGAACCCGACCAGCATCAGCAACAGGCCCGGCGCCGGCAGCCCCAGCATGGTGCTGGCGGTCGCGGTCAGCGCCGAAAACGCCAGCGTTAACGAAAGCAGGAAGTAAGTATTGCGCAGAACTTTATGCGTGCTGAGCAACGAGTCGCGCGAGGAGGATGAGACGACAATGCGGTCCATAATGATCTCTCTTATCAGGTCATCACAAAATTAGTTTCGATGATAGGCAGCGCAAGCATTTGATTAAAGTTTGTTTACCAATCTTTACCCTTAGTTATCATTGCTGCCACCCTGAGCTGCCGTTGGCGGTTTATTCAACGTTCGCGCGCCAGATGCTGTTTTTTCGTTCGGTTGAGCGGTAATGGGCTTTACAAGCGGATCGGCTCTGTTTATAGTTCGGCTCGTTGCGGAGGGGTGGCCGAGTGGCTGAAGGCAACGGTCTTGAAAACCGTCGACGGGAAACCGTTCCAGAGTTCGAATCTCTGCTCCTCCGCCATACATTCTGACCCCGTGCTCTTCGAGCGCGGGGTTTTTTGTATGTGACGTGCCGAAATGCTCCATAACCGTCGATCTTCCGCTTTCCTGCCACTGCGCACGCCCCCTCTTGGTGAAATTTCTTACCGACTTTGTAATCTCAGAACATGCCTTTTCACACACTAACAATGCTGCGCTCAAACACCCTTTGCCGGTATTGGGGGGCTCCCTGCGCCCTGAATTCAAGCTTATTTCAGGTGCGGAATGATAATAATTTTTTAATGGATTAATTAAGAATGATAAGCGATAAGAATGTTTTTTTGTTTTTCCTTCGATGAAAGGAAAAAAGAAGGGGCATCAATGTCTGATTTTTCGAGAAAAGCTCAAAATCGGAAACTTCTTGCTTTCGGGTTAATGCCATTCAATTTTTAAACTCAAACCAATTTGATCATTTATCACTCAGCCTTGCGCTGTGCGACTTGTAAGGGTTTTTGTCAGAAATTTCTTATAAATCATATCTGTGTCAGGTTTTTTTTAAATGACGCCAAGGTAACATTTGGTTACATATATTGGTTTTCCATTACTTAGCTGATGTTTTTACACTTCAATCAATAGGCAATTTTCCGAAATTATTGGTTTTCGGATAAAGACCTAAAAATACTGTGTCATGCTCGCTAGTGAATGGAATGCGCTCGCTTTTGACCCCAGTTTTGATTTGCGCCGGATGGTGCGAGTAGGGATGCTGTTTCGGCAAGGTAAGCCTTTCTTATTAATTTCTCAGTGGCATTGACCAATTCTATCATTCCATAGAACAGGTACAGCCATGTCTAGCTCCTATCAGTCCGAGATCCCCAAGGCCCGCGTCAATATCCAGTTAAGCCTGCATACGGGCGGCGCGCAGAAAAAAGTCGAATTGCCCCTCAAGCTGATGGTCGTGGGGGACTACAGCAACGGTGCTGAGCAACGTCCGGTGTCGGAGCGTGAAACTGTCAGCATCAATAAAAACAACTTCGACAATGTGCTGGCCGAGTTTTCCCCCTCAGTGAACCTTTCCGTAGAAAACACCCTGGCCGGTGATGGCAGCGAAGAGAACGTCGTAATTTCCTTCAATGAAATGAAAGACTTCGAGCCTGAACAGGTGGCCGTTCAGATACCTCAGTTGAAGGCGATGCTCGCTATGCGCAACTTGCTACGCGATCTGAAAGCCAATCTTTTAGACAACCAAACCTTCCGAAAAGAGCTGGAAAAAATCCTGCTCGACCCGGCGCTGAGCGCCGAACTGCGCACAGAGCTGTCTGCCCTGGCACCGAAGCAAGCCTAACGGTCGTGATGTTTAACGGATTAACGAAGAGAAAATGCTGATGTCTGTGAAAAATGAAAATGCCGCCGGCGGTGAAAGCATCGTACTGGAGCGTCAGGACGCGGGCAGTGTGTACGCTTCCCTGTTTGAAAAAATCAACCTGAGTCCGGTATCAACGCTGAGTGCGCTGGATGTCTGGCAGGACAGCCAGGCGATGTCGGATGCCACGGCCGATGAACGTCTGACCGCCGGGATGCAGGTCTTTCTGGAATGTCTGACGAAAGCGGGTTCGAAAGTCGAGAAGCTGGACAAGAACCTGATCGACCACCATATCGCCGAGCTGGATTATCAGATTAGTCGCCAGCTGGACGCGGTCATGCACCATGAAGAATTCCAGAAAACAGAAAGTACCTGGCGTGGCCTGAAATCCCTGGTCGACAAAACCGATTTCCGTCAGAACGTCAAAATCGAGCTGCTGGACCTGTCGAAAGACGACCTGCGTCAGGATTTTGAAGACGCGCCGGAGATTATTCAAAGCGGATTATACCAGCACACGTACACGGCAGAATACGACAGCCCGGGCGGGGAGCCGATTGCCGCGCTGATTTCTGCTTATGAGTTTGATGCTTCCGCGCAAGACGTGGCGCTGCTGCGTAATATCTCCAAAGTGTCTGCCGCTGCCCATATGCCGTTTATCGGTTCTGCGGGCCCGAAATTCTTCCTCAAGGACAAAATGGAAGAGGTCGCCGCCATCAAAGACATCGGCAACTACTTCGATCGTGCCGAGTACATCAAATGGAAATCCTTCCGCGAGACGGATGATGCCCGTTATATCGGGCTGGTGATGCCACGCGTGCTGGGCCGCCTGCCGTATGGTCCGGACACCGTGCCGGTGCGCAGCTTCAACTACGTGGAAGAGGTGAAAGGCCCGGATCACGACAAATACCTGTGGACCAATGCTTCCTTTGCGTTTGCCGCCAATATGGTGAAAAGCTTCATCAACAACGGCTGGTGCGTGCAAATTCGCGGCCCGCAGGCCGGTGGTGCAGTGAAAGATCTGCCAATCCACCTGTACGACCTGGGCACCGGTAATCAGGTGAAAATCCCGTCTGAGGTAATGATCCCGGAAACCCGTGAGTTTGAGTTTGCCAACCTGGGCTTTATTCCGCTGTCGTACTACAAAAACCGTGATTATTCCTGTTTCTTCTCGGCCAACTCCACCCAGAAACCGGCGCTGTATGACACCGCAGATGCCACGGCCAACAGCCGTATTAACGCCCGTCTGCCGTACATCTTCCTGCTGTCGCGTATCGCGCATTACCTGAAATTGATTCAGCGTGAAAACATCGGTACCACCAAGGATCGCCGCCTGCTGGAGCTGGAGCTCAATACCTGGGTGCGTAGCCTGGTGACGGAAATGACCGATCCGGGCGACGAGCTGCAGGCCTCACACCCGCTGCGCGATGCGAAGGTCGTGGTGGAAGATATCGAGGACAACCCGGGTTTCTTCCGCGTGAAGCTGTACGCGGTACCGCATTTCCAGGTGGAAGGGATGGACGTCAATCTGTCGCTGGTTTCCCAGATGCCGAAAGCAAAAGCCTAAAAGGCAGGAAGCCGATGAAAACGGAACAACCGTTATGGGGCAGGGGCATCATGGTCTCTCCCCAGCACTTCCAGCAACAGGTCGCCTATGCGGCCTGGTCTGCGGAATGCATTGCTCGAATGGGGCTCAATCATCCCTGGGGAATGATTGAGTCTGCCTTTGAACCGGACACGCTGAAGCTCGGTCGTCTGCAGGCCCGTAAGCTGCATGTCCGTTTCCCGGACGGGACACTTATCGATACGGATAATGCCGATGCGCTGCCACCGGTTCTGTCGCTGGACAGCGAATCGCATGATGTGGTGGTGCTACTGGCGCTGCCCCTGCTGCGGGCGAATGGCGGCAACTGCCTGAAACCTGATGACGTGGCCGATCGCCCGGTACGTTTCCGTCAGCGTTGGCGGGACGTGCGTAACCAGTTTGGTGAAGACACCCGCCAGATTGCGGTGATGCAGCCGGAACTGACGCTGCGCTTTGCCCATCAGAACAACAGTGATTATCTGACCTGCCCGGTAGCCTGTCTGCGGCAGGATTTGCAGGGCGTCTGGCGGTTTGACGACAGCTTTCTCCCGCCGCTGCTGACCGTACAGAGCAGCCTCTGGCTGGTGACCCAACTCGAACAACTGCTGACCCAACTGCGCGCCCGTCTGACCCGTTTGATGGCCATGCGCCGGGAAAGCAATGAGCGGATGGCGGATTTTGCGGTGGCTGACGTCTCTCTCTTCTGGCTGTTAAATGCCCTGAACAGTGCTGAGCCGGTGCTGGGCCAGTTCCAGCGAAATCTGCAGAGCCCGGCAGAACGCCTTTATACCGAACTGTCCCGGCTGGCCGGCAGTCTGCTGACCTTCTCGCTGGCGCATCAGGTGAGTGCGATCCCGGCCTATCAGCATGAACAACTGAATGCCGTTTTCCCACCGCTGTTTGATTTACTTGGCGATTTGCTGGAAGCGAGCCTGCCGTCACGGGTGGTGTCCATCGAGCTTGAGCACGATAAGCGGCTGCACTTCTGGCAGGCCCGTCTGCAGGATCCTCGTCTGCGTGAAGACGCCGACTACTACCTGTCCGTACGTTCGCCAATGCCGGTGGCGCAACTGCAGGAGCAGTTCCCGCGCCAGTGCAAGGTGGGAAGTCCGGATCATGTCAGGGCTATCGTGAACTCCTCACGCGTCGGGGTTCCGCTGACACCGCTGCGCCATGTGCCGGCGGCCATTCCGCTGCGTCTGGAGAATCAATATTTCAGCCTCGATGTCACCCATCCTCTGGCAACTGACATGCTCGAAAGCGGCAGTTGCATGTTTTATGTCCCGGGCATGCTCGGTGAGCCGGAACTTGAACTCTTTGCGGTATTGAGAACATGAGTGAACGTAAACGCGGAACAGCCGAGTCCATTGATATCGATGCGCTACTGCAGGATACCTGGCTGCAGGTCATCAGTCTGCGTCATGGTCCCCGGTTTCAGGAAGGGGAAGGACGGGTGCTGTGGGAACGCTGTATCGCCGATGTGGAGTGTGTACAACGCACGCTTAAGGACAGTGAGCTGGATGACGCCAGTTGTCGGCATATTCTGACGGCACAATGCGCCCTGCTCGACGAGGCGGTCAAAGGTCGCGGCGTGGAGGACGATGCCTGCGTACAGTGGTATGGCATTCCGTTGCAGGGACATTTCCTTGGCACCATGGATGCCGGTGACACCCTGTGTGACCGGATGCGTGATGTGCTGCGTGAGCCCGCGCCCGACAATGCGGTGCTCACCTGCTTTCAGCGCGTCATGATGCTGGGTTTTCTCGGTAATTTCCGGTCGCTGAACGATCCCGAACGCCAGAAGCTGGTTCAGGCACTCAGTGGCCAGGTTTCTCCTTTCAGTTATCCGCAGACCCATCCGGTACTGGCAGAAAGCCGGGCTGGCCGGGAAAGGGGGAACTGGCTTCGCTCATGGCCTGTACGCATTGGGTTGAGTGTTCTGGCTATCGCCACCCTGTGGTGGGGACTGAACCACTGGCTTGATCAGATGCTGGCAACCCTGTTGCCTGGGGCGGTGAAATGAGTCCGGCACAACAGCGCGGGCTTGCGTTGTGGGCCGCTCTGCTGAGTGCAGTCGTGTGCCTGGGTTTTCTGCCCGTGACACGACGGGTCGCGGTGCTCATTCTGCTGGCGGTGCTGGGTCTGATTTCTGTGTTCTGGTACGTCGCAAGCCGCCGTGTCGAGCATGATGCCACCCTGAGTCTGGAAGGTCTCCCGGAGGCGACATATCGCCAGCCGGTGGTGCTGGTCTGTGGCGATCTGCCGCAAGCCTGGCCACAGCAATCGCAGGTATTGACGGTGACGCAGGGCTGCTGGATCCGGGTGGAGGGCGATCAGAGCCTGGAGCAGGTGGCGCTACAGGTACTGTGGCAGCGTCCGGACTGGGGACGTCAGTTGTCGGTGATGGTCAACGTATGCCCGCAGAAACACGCTGACAGTGAAACCCTGACCAGCCGCCTGCTGGCACTGCGCTGGCAAATCAGTCAGTTGCGTAAGGATACCGGGCATACCGTGCCGTTGGTACTTAATGGCCAGACGGGCAGCGCGATGATGAATGACATGCTCTGGCAGGCGGCGATCCCTGGCGAAGGCATCAGTTTCTGGCGCGAGTCTTCGGCTCCCGGTTCGATCGCCGCGTGGACGACCACCGGCGGTGTGATGGCCATGCAGCAACAGGTGCTGATGAACAGTCTGATGACCTGGTTCCACTTGCACGTCAAAGCGGTATTTACGGATGAAAACCCGGATATTCCGACCATTGCGCCCGCGGCGATGTTATGGGGTATTGGACCGATCCTCTCCGGCAGTCTCGCCACGTCAATCTGGACCGCCTGGCTGACACGGCATACCGCCATGCAGTTCGTCGTGGGCTGGCAGCCAGTGGGAACGGACAGCACGGTGATGCCGTTGTTTCCGGACTTTATCCTGTCGCTGTTGCCGGAAGGCCGGGGCCTTACGCCCCGGGACCGCACCTGGCGTTGTGCGCTCGGTATTTTCACCCTGGCAGCCGTTGCGGCTCTGCTCAGCAGTGGCTGGAATAACCGCCAACTGCTGCACCGTGTAAGTTTTGATATTGCCCGTTACGACCGACTCGCAATGGATGACTACGGCCCGAAGGCCGATGCCGTCGCGGTCCTGCGAGAGGATGCCATGCAGTTGGATAACCAGGCGCGCAATGGTGTACCGGCCCGGATGAGCCTCGGTTTGTATCAGGGGGAACGCCTGCGTATGCCGGTGCTGGATGCGATTCGCTCTTATGTGCCTCCCCCTCCACCGTTCAAATCGGCATTAAAGCCAGTACCGGTGCCGAAAATCGTCCGCCTCGACAGTCTGTCGCTGTTCGATTCCGGCAGGTCCGCATTGAAAACCGGCTCCACCAAAATGCTGGTGAATTCTCTGGTGGGCATCAAAGCGAGGCCGGGTTGGCTGATTGTGGTGGCCGGACATACCGACAATACCGGCAACCCAAAATTGAATCGGACATTGTCCCTGAAGCGTGCTGAAGCGGTACGTGACTGGATGCGGGACACCGGCGACGTGCCGGAAAGCTGTTTTGCGGTGCAGGGCTATGGCGAAAGTGGACCGGTTGCAACCAATGACACTCCGGAAGGCCGTGCGCTTAACCGGCGTGTCGAAATCAGTCTGGTACCGCAGGCGGATGCCTGCCGGATACCGGGCAAAACCCCAGCGTCATCACAGGATGATGACATATCAAAAAACGAAATGGAGAAGTAACACATGGCAATTCCTGTTTATCTTTGGCTGAAAGACGACGGCGGTGCAGACATCAAAGGGTCTGTAGACGTGAAAGACCGCGAGGGCAGCATTGAAGTGGTGGCTCAGGAACACAACCTGTACATCCCGACCGACAACAACACCGGCAAACTGACCGGTACGCGTATCCACACGCCATTCCTGTTTACCAAGGAAATCGACTCTTCCAGCCCGTACCTCTACAAGGCGGTGACCACCGGCCAGACCCTGAAATCCGCCGAGTTCAAGTGGTACAAAATCAACGACGCGGGCCAGGAAGTGGAGTACTTCAACACCAAGCTTGAGAACGTTAAATTGGTGAAGGTCGCGCCGAAAATGCACGACATCAAAGACCCGGCTAAAGAGAAGCACAACCACCTCGAAGCCATCGAGCTGCGCTACGAAAAAATCACCTGGACCTACAAAGACGGCAACATTATTCATTCCGATTCCTGGAACGAACGCGCCACCGCCTAAGTTACCCGTCATATTTCGCACCGCAGCGGCGTTGGCTGCCTGCGCTTACCCCGGTCACGTACTTTTGTACGCTCCAGGGGATGCACTTACTTGCCGCCTTGCTGCAACGCGAACTATTTAGGGTAACCGCTTATGCGGGCGGGGAAACCTGTCCGCAGTTTTACTGAGTACCTGCCCGGCGGGTACCCAGTAAAACCTCCCGCAATCCAGAATTCGACCTGATGCGCTTTAGGTTCCTTTTAAGGGAAAGCGATGGGCGGTAGCGTGCCTGAAGGTCCCCAGACTGAGAGTGAAATAACATGGAAAATCCCGCCATTCTGCTGCGTCGTCTAAATCCTTATTGTGCCCGTGCTCTTGAAGGCGCTGCCTCGCTGTGCCAGACCCGCGCTCACGCAGAAATTCTGCCAGAGCACTGGTTGTTGAAACTGCTGGAGCAGGGGGAAGGCGATCTGACCGTGCTGGCTCGCCGTTACGAATGGGATATGGATGCCCTGTGGCAGGCGCTGCTGGGCTGGCTTGATAATCTGCCGCGGGCTATGCGCAGCCGTCCTCAGTTGTCGGACGCGACGGGAGCTCTGCTGAAACAGGCGTGGATGGTTGCCTCGCTTGAAGGCGGCGAACACATCCGCAGTGTACATGTGCTGGCGGCAATGATTGACATGCCCAAAATGCTGCGTTGCGACGGGGTGTGGCCACTGCTGACGCTGGGGCAGAGCCAGCTTGAGCGTCTGCGCCCGTTGCTGGACGCGCAGTCCGATGAGCGTGAAGAAATACAGCAGGAAGCCGCATTGGCACAAGATCACGGGGGGACGGTAGAGCTCGTCGGGCGCCCGGCCGGTGCAGAGATAAAAGAAGGCGAACTTCCCGCGGCGCTGCAAAACGCCCTGGATAAGTTCACCCTCGATGTCACGGCAAAAGCGAAAGAGGGCAACATCGACCCGGTATTCGGGCGCGATACGGAAATCCGCCAGATGGTGGATATTCTTTCCCGACGCCGTAAAAACAACCCGATTCTGGTGGGTGAGCCCGGCGTCGGTAAAACCGCCCTGGTGGAAGGGCTGGCGCTGCGTATCGCTGAAGGTAATGTTCCTGGCAGCCTGAAAAACGTCAGCCTGCGTACCCTTGACCTGGGGCTGCTGCAGGCGGGAGCCGGTGTGAAAGGCGAGTTTGAACAGCGTCTGAAAAACGTCATTGATGCCGTACAGCAGTCTCCGACCCCTATTCTGCTGTTTATCGACGAAGCCCACACCCTCATTGGGGCGGGTAACCAGGCGGGCGGTGCGGATGCGGCCAATCTGCTGAAGCCGGCTTTGGCGCGTGGCGAACTCAGAACTATCGCCGCCACCACTTGGAGCGAATACAAACAGTATTTTGAACGTGATGCCGCGCTCGAGCGTCGTTTCCAGCGGGTGGTGGTCGACGAGCCGGATGACGACACTGCCTGCCTGATGCTCAGGGGGCTGAAATCCCGCTATGCCGAACACCATGGTGTGCATATCACCGACAGCGCCATTCAGGCCGCAGTGACACTTTCCCGCCGCTATCTTACCGGGCGGCAGTTGCCGGACAAGGCGGTCGACCTGCTCGACACCGCAAGCGCCCGCGTGCGCATGAGCCTGGACACCGTACCTGAAACCATCACGCAGCTGAAAGCACAGCTGACCGCGCTGAGATTGGAAGAACAGGCTTTACTGGAAGATATCGCAGCGGGGGGCAACATCCGGGGTGGCCGCCTGAGCGACATTGAGCAGCAACGCGGCAAGCTGGACGCGACCCTGCAACAGCAAGAAGGGCATTTTGACCGGGAGAAACAGATTGCACGGCAGTTAATGGCCTGTCGTCAGGACATCAGCTGCCAGGCAGGCATTATTGATGACCTGCAACGGCAGTTGTCCGAACTCCAGCGGCATGAAGCCTTGATTCAGGTGGATGTGGACACCCGCACGGTGGCCAATGTGATTGCCGACTGGACCGGTGTCCCGCTCTCTTCATTAATGAAGGACGAACAGTCCGAGTTGCTGAGTCTGGAAAGTGCGATCGGCAAGCGGGTGGTAGGCCAGGAGGTAGCGCTGAACGCCATTGCCCAGCGCCTGCGCGCGGCTAAAACGGGCCTGACATCTGAGAACGGCCCGCAGGGCGTATTCTTGCTGGTGGGCCCGAGCGGCACGGGTAAAACCGAAACGGCGCTCACCCTGGCGGATACGCTGTACGGCGGCGAAAAATCCCTTATTACCATCAACCTTTCGGAGTATCAGGAGCCGCATACCGTCAGCCAACTGAAAGGTTCCCCACCGGGTTACGTCGGTTACGGTCAGGGCGGCATTCTGACCGAAGCGGTGCGTAAACGCCCGTACAGCGTGGTGCTGCTCGACGAGGTGGAAAAAGCCCACCGCGACGTGATGAACCTGTTCTATCAGGTGTTTGATCGGGGCTTTATGCGCGACGGCGAAGGACGCGAAATCGACTTTCGCAACACCGTGATTCTGATGACCTCCAACCTCGGCAGTGATCACATCATGCAACGGTTGGACGAACAACCGGAAGCGACCGAAGGCGATCTGCACGAACTGCTGCGCCCGATATTGCGCGACCACTTCCAGCCCGCGTTGCTGGCCCGCTTCCAGACCGTCATTTACCGCCCGCTGAGTGAGCCCGCAATGCGTACCATCGTGCAAATGAAACTGGCGCAGGTGAGCAAACGCCTGCACCGTCATTATGGCCTGACTACGCATATCGAAGAGAACTTGTACGGTGCCCTCACCGCCGCCTGCCTGCTGCCGGATACCGGTGCGCGCAACGTCGACAGCTTGCTGAATCAGCAAATCCTGCCGGTACTGAGCCAGCAACTGCTCACCCATATGGCGACGAAGCAGAAATCGCAGTCGCTTCGGCTTGGGTGGGATGAGGAAGAGGGCATAAGGCTGGTGTTTGACGCTCTACAACCGGACGCTATATGACCTAACATCAGACAGTTACAGCGCATTTGCAGTTTATCTCCACTCAGGAAAATCAAAATAATGAAAATGTTCAAAGCTATATTTCTTGCCATGTTGATTACCGTCCCAACGTTGACGTTAAGCGGGTGTGGAACGCTGGACAGGGGAATGAGTTATCAATCGACATATCGAGGATTTGACAGGGATAAGACGGCGGGAAGCCATGCTTTCTTATGGATGTCCACGTTGGGGGTTATACCTATTTTTTACATTGTGTCCATGCCCGTTGATCTCGTCGTTGATACGGTTCTGCTTCCTTGGGATCTTTATGCCAGTAGAGACAGAGATCGTTAAGCGCCTTTTCGGGTGTAACAGGGAAGCAACGGTGCATCACAAATGATGCTGAACAACGCTGAGATACTGGACGCGTTACAGGAACAGCCTGCGGTCTGATGGGCCTCGACTCAACCGCAGGGAGTGGATACGCCGATGTACCGGCTGCAGAATAATAAGGACATTATCATGAGCGCAAACCCGATTTCTTTTTTCAACCACAACCACCACCTGCTGGCGATAAAAGGATGTGAGTCAGAACTTGATGTGCTGGCATTTGAAGGCAACGAGGCCCTGAGCAAGCCGTTCAGCTACCGCATTGAGTTCACCAGTTCAGACCACGCTATCAGCAAAGAAACGATGCTGATGAAAGCCGGTTCCCTGGCGCTACAGGCCCCGGTTGATCAGGGTTACGGCATTAAAATTCAACAACCGGTACGGGTTCTCCAGGGGGTGGTGAGCGGTTTTGAACGTCTTGGTACCTCAAAAGATGAAACCCATTACGCCCTGACGCTACAGCCGCGCCTGGCGCTGCTCGACCGCTCTCATCAGAACGCCATTTACCAGGACATGTCGGTGCCGCAAATCGTGGAAAAAATCCTGCGTGAGCGCCACGGCATGCGCGGTCAGGATTTTCTATTCTCGCTTTCAAAAGAGTACCCGCGCCGTGAGCAGGTGATGCAGTACGGCGAGGATGACCTGCACTTTATTACCCGTCTGCTGGGTGAAGTCGGCATCTGGTTCCGCTTCACCACAGATTCACGTCTGAACATCGATGTGGTGGAGTTTTACGACAGCCGACAGGGGTATGAGACAGGGCTGACGTTGCCGTCGGTGCCGCCGTCGGGCCAGCACTCGCAAGGCGTGGATTCGGTGTGGGGGATGGAGAGCCATCACAACGTGGTGCAAAAGCAGGTCAGCACCCGCGATTACAACTACCGCCAGGCCACTGAAGACATGAATACGCAGGTAGACGCCTCCCGGGGGGACGCCACCACCTACGGTGAGGCTTACCACTATGCCGACAACTATCTGACGCAGGGCAGCTCTTATGACCGTAATCCGTCGCCGGAGTCCGGCGCGTTTTATGCCCGCGTGCGTCACGAACGTTACCTGAACGGCCAGACGCAGACCCGCGCCATCACCAGTTGCCCGACACTGGCGCCCGGGCAGGTGCTGAACGTCACCGGCGGCTATGAAGTGGCGGAGGCGTTCAGCCAGGGGGTGCTCATCACCGGGATGAACAGTGCGGCCCGCCGTGATAAAGATTTTGAGGTTCATTTCAGCGGTATCCCGGACAGCAATGATTTTAGCTTCCGTCCTGAGCCAGGTTCACGCCCGGTGATGGCCGGCACACTGCCGGCCCGCATCACCAGCACTACCGAGAATGACACCTACGGGCATATCGATAAAGACGGTCGCTACCGCGTCAACATGCTGTTTGACCGCGACAACTGGGAAACCGGATTCGAGAGCCTGTGGGTGCGTCAGTCCCGCCCCTATGCCGGCGACACCTATGGCCTGCACCTGCCGCTGCTGGCGGGCACCGAAGTGGCGATTGGCTTTGAGGACGGCAACCCGGACCGGCCGTACATCAATGGCGTGCTGCACGATTCGGCGCACGGCGACCACGTCACCATCCGCAACTACAAACGTAACGTGCTGCGCACCCCGAGCAACAACAAAATCCGCCTCGACGATGAGCGCGGCAAAGAGCATATCAAGGTCAGCACGGAGTACGGCGGCAAAAGCCAGCTGAACCTCGGCCACCTGGTGGACAGCGAGAGGCAAAAGCGCGGCGAGGGCTTTGAGCTCAGAACCGACAACTGGGGGGCGATACGGGCGCAGAAAGGGATATTCATCAGTGCGGATGGCCAGAACAGGGCACAGGGTCAGGTGCTGGAGATGCAGCAGGCCATCAGCCTGCTGAAAGGGGCGGTGAATCAGGTAACGGGATGGGGAACCATTACGCAGACTCACCACAACGTTGCTCCAGACACTGAGCCGTTGAGAAAGTTTGTTTCAGAAGCCAGCGAGCTTAAAGGGCCTGCTTTGCTCATGTCGGCACCGCAAGGCATCGCCTCAGTGACACCGGAAACCACATTGCTACACAGCGGGAAAGGGTTGTACCTGCAGAGCCTGGGTGAAGTGAATATCAGCACGGCACAGCGCTATTCAGTCAACGCGAGCGAGGCCGTCTCCATACTGGCTCACCAGGAGGGCATGCGCCTGATCTCTGCCAAAGGTCCGCTGGCGGTGGAATCCCATGCTGATACGCTGTCGCTGACGTCGATGAAAGATGTCACGGTGCAGTCCACCCAGGGGCACCTGCAACTGACGGCAAAGAATGGGATCACGCTTGCCTGTGGCGGTGCTTACATCCAACTGACGCCACAGGGCGAAATCAACGTGCATGGCCCTGGTCTGCTAAGCCTCAAAGGGCAGCACAAATTACAGGGCCCGGCGAGTGAGGATTATCCGCTGCCCGAATTGCCTTCGTCGGTGTGCAAAGAGTGTCTGAAAAAGGCGCAGCAGCTCGCACAAGGCTTTGTGCCAAGGGAGGCATAAGTGAAAATGACACGCATCGCTGACTGGGTGAATCTGCTTGAGCAAACCTGCGCGGATATTGAAATGACCCACCTTGATTTTATTATCGACCAGTGCGGTATCGATTTTCCCGTCATCCCTGTACTTCGGGGTTTTTCACCGCCTTTGGCATGGCAGTCTCTCTACCAGGGGCTGCCGGAAGAAGCTTTACCCGAAGAGTCGCCGCTGTTGATCAGGATCTCGCTGAACGATCCTCAGCAGAAACAGTGGTTTATTGAGCTGGCTCAGAAAGTGCAAAAGACAGCCCCGCTATTGGTGCTCTGTTCTCATTGGCCTTTTACTACTCTGGCTGAATGGTTAATGGCCTGTGCCGACGCGACGCATGAGGGGCGTGCAGGGCTGTTCAGGTACTTTGATGCCCGTATTTTCCCTTACCTGTTTTCTCATATTTTGGTATCCGAGCAGCAGGCTCAGTTGCAGCGTCCTGCACTGTTCTGGAGTTGGCTGGATCTTGACGAGAAACCGGCATTATTGATGGGGCAGGGGGATCAACCCGCAATCAATGAGAAGTGCCAGAACATCGCTTTAAGCGATAACCAGTTTGAAGCCCTGATGTGCATCTGCGACGTAAAGTTGATGCTTCGCCATCGAGACGTTCCCGATACTGGATTTACCTCTCAGGATGAACGGTTTACTGCCTGTTTCAACGGCATGCTTTCAGCCACTGCCAAAGGAATGTTATGGGATAAAGAACGCCAAGATTGGGTGATAAATACCCTGACCGGGCGGCCTTCTGAACAGGCCTGAACGCAGGTTTATGATGCTGCTCATCTTCTGGAGGGGCAGCATTATGCCATCGCGAAAAGCCATGGTTAAGCAAGATGCACGTAACCGGTTAATTCATCAAAGGAATGCAAAATGAAAACACGACATCACCTCGTGGTACTGGGGGCTCTGCTGCTGGCGGGTTGTAGCCAGCCGACGGCGAAAGCCAAAACCCGGAGTGGTGGCGGTGGGATTATTGTCGCCATCAACCACACCAAATGGGCGATCAACCATTTCAGCGTCGACGGTCAGTCGGGCATTGATGCTATTGGGCCCTATCAGGGCGGCGGCGGTGGCTGCTGCTATGGCGTGCCGGCGAAATGGCGGCCGGGTATGACGGTGAGGGTGGACTGGGAAACGGGAGTGGGATCATCAATGGATTTTCCGGGTTATGCCGATGAACAAAAATTTTTATCCTGGGCAAAAAAAATGAAGGCCCAGAATAAGCAGCACAGCACGGTGGTGCCGGTGCCGGACTATTCGGGGCAAAAAACCTGCGGGATCACGGTGCACTTTATGCCCTGTGACGAGGTGAAAGTGACCACCAGCTGTGTAAGCCCTGGCCGACCGGGCTATCCGATCAACGAGCCGCTGCAGATGCCGGAGCCAAAAATATGTCCGAAATAATCACCGATCTGGCGTGGTTCCTCTTCTGCAATGCTTAGCCATGTCATTAGCGAAAAGTCATGGCTTAGCAAGGCGCACGTAACCGGTTAATTCATCAAAGGAAGGCAAAATGAAAACACGACATTACCTCGTGGTGCTGGGGGCTCTGCTGCTGGCGGGTTGTAGCCAGCCGACGGCGAAAGCCAAAACCCGGAGCGGTGGCGGTGGGATTATTGTCGCCATCAACCACACCAAATGGGCGATCAACCATTTCAGCGTCGACGGTCAGTCGGGGATTGACATTATCGGGCCCTATCAGGGCGGCGGCGGTGGCTGCTGCTATGGTGTGCCGGCGAAATGGCGGCCGGGCATGACGGTAAAAATCGACTGGGAAACTGGAGTGGGCGATATGGACGGATTTCCAGGGTTTGGTGATGACGCGAAATATCTGGCCTGGGAAAAAAAAATGAAGGCTCAGAATAAGCAGCACAGTACGGTGGTGCCGGTGCCGGACTATACGGGGCAAAAAACCTGCGGGATCACGGTGCATTTTATGCCCTGTGATGAGGTGAAAGTAACCACCAGCTGTGTGAGTCCCGGCCGACCGGGCTATCCGATCAACGAGCCGCTGCAGATGCCGGAGCCAAAAGTATGTCCGAAATAATCACCGATCTGGCGTGGCTCCTCTCCTGTGATGCTTAGCCATAGCTAAGCAAGACGCACATAACCTGCCAATTCATCAAAGGAATGCAAAATGAAAACACGATATTACCTCGTGGTGCTGGGAGCTCTGCTGCTGGCGGGTTGTAGCCAGCCGACGGTGAAAGCCAAAACCCGGAGCGGTGGCGGTGGGATTATTGTCGCCATCAACCACACCAAATGGGCGATCAACCATTTCAGCATCGACGGTCAGTCGGGGATAGACATTATTGGGCCCTATCAGGGCGGCGGCGGTGGCTGCTGTTATGGCGTGCCGGCGAAATGGCGGCCGGGTATGACGGTGAGGGTGGACTGGGAAACGGGAGTGGGTGGCTCAAAGGGATTTCCAGGCTTTGCAGACTGGGAAACGTATAAGGCCTGGGAAAGAAAAATGAAGGCTCAGAATAAGCAGCACAGCACGGTGGTGCCGGTGCCGGACTATTCGGGGCAAAAAACCTGCGGGATCACGGTGCACTTTATGCCCTGTGACGAGGTGAAAGTGACCACCAGCTGTGTAAGCCCTGGCCGACCGGGCTATCCGATCAACGAGCCGCTGCAGATGCCGGAGCCAAAAATATGTCCGAAATAATCACCGATCTGGCGTGGTTCCTCTTCTGTAATGCTTAGCCATGTCATGGCGAAAAGCCATGGTTAAGCAAGATGCACGTAACCGGTTAATTCATCAAAGGAATGCAAAATGAAAACACGGCATTACCTCGTGGTACTGGGGGCTCTGCTGCTGGCAGGCTGTAGCCAGCCGGCGGCGAAAGCCAAAACCCGGAGTGGTGGCGGTGGGATTATTGTCGCCATCAACCACACCAAATGGGCGATCAACCATTTCAGCGTCGACGGTCAGTCGGGCATTGATGCTATTGGGCCCTATCAGGGCGGCGGCGGTGGCTGCTGCTATGGCGTGCCGGCGAAATGGCGGCCGGGTATGACGGTGAGGGTAGATTGGGAAAGTGGTGAAGCATCTACAAAAGGGTTTCCGGGATTTGCAGATACGGAAAAGTATTTGGCTTGGGAAAAGAAAATGAGTGCTAATAACCGGCAGCACAGCAAGGTGGTGCCGGTGCCAGATTATACGGGGCAGAAAACCTGCGGGATCACGGTGCATTTTATGCCCTGCGATGAGGTGAAAGTGACCACCAGCTGTGTGAACCCCGGCCGACCGGGCTATCCGATCAACGAGCCGCTGCAGATGCCGGAGCCAAAAGTATGTCCGAAATAATCACCGATCTGGCGTGGCTCCCGCCGGCGTTTCCGGCTCAGGGGCGTTTACCCACCCAGGTTGCGCGGGTTGGGGCCAACTGCGCCCAGCAGGACAGCCATGAGCTGGCCTACCGTCAGGAGTTGTGCCTGGCGGCCGGGCGCCGCGTGGCGCCCCCCTGCTGCAAGACTCTGCATATCAGCCTGTTTTTCGACGGCACCGGCAATAACCTCAACCACGATTTATATATTGCTGACCCCAAGCACCCTACCAATATTGCCCGTCTGTTCCGCGCTACTATCGGCCAGGGCTATGCCGGCGGGCTGGCGGATAAAACAGCGGAGTTGTTGGATGCCAGCGGCAGCGGCGATGATAAATACTACAAATATTATATTCCCGGCGTCGGGACGCCTTTCCCCGAAGTGAACGATCTGGATTTCAGCATGATGGGGCTGGCGGCGGCGACCCACGGGGAGGAGCGTATCAACTGGGGCCTGCTGCGGCTTATCGACGCCCTGAAGAGGACGATGGGTAATGATCCCTTGTCGGACGACGAGAGCTGGAAGGCGGTGGACAAAATGGCGACCTCGATGGCGTCGTTTGGGCTGACCGGCAGTGCTAACCGTTTTGAGACCTTCCAGCGCCTGCTGAAAGGTATGTTGCCCGAGCTGCAAAAGGCGCTGATGCCTGCCGAGCTAGGAAAGCCGAAGCTGTTAGGGATAAAACTGTACGTATACGGCTTTTCGCGCGGGGCGGCGGCGGCGCGGGCCTTTGTTCGCTGGCTCAGCGAGCTGCTGCCAAAACCTGAAGAGGGGCAGGACAAGCCCGAGCAATGCCTGGCGGTAAGTAGGCTGAAAATCCCGCTCAGCGTCGAGTTTCTTGGCCTGCTGGATACGGTGGCCTCGGTGGGGGTGGCGCATATCGCCCCGGTGGCGGAAGGGCACATGGGCTGGGCCGACGGAACCCAGGAGCTGCCGGCAGAGAAGATCTACGGCGGGTTGATCAAAAAATGTGTCCATTTAGTCTCTTCCCACGAGCAGCGGCTGTGCTTCCCGCTGGATTCGATCCGCCGCCCGGATGGGCACTACCCGGCGAACAGCCAGGAGATGATTTATCCGGGGATGCACTCGGATTTAGGCGGTGGCTACCCACCGAGGGATCAGGGAAAGGCCAATTCAGACAATGACGGCTTTTTGCTGTCGCAAATAGCGCTGCATGACATGTATGCCTCTGCTTTTGAATCAGGTGCCCCCTTAAAAGTCCCGGAAGATGCATTACCAGATGAGTTAAAAAATGTGGAATGGAGAAAGATGACTTTAGATGTACTTAAAGCATTTTTTGTTCATAAACCCCTTTCCGGCCGATTCAATGCCTGGCGTGAAATAACCCTCGGTTTGAGCACGCCCTCGGCCCCGCTTTCCCCCGAACAAGCAGAAAAATACGATCCGCCGCGCGCGCCCGTCAGCCTGGAGAAAGCCATTGAAAATCAGCTGGGCTGGATCACGGCGTGGCGTATCAACCGCTATGCCGGGGGAAGCTACAAGACCCAGCGTTTTTATGTCGATTCGGCGGCGAATGGGCTGGATAAAGACAGCGATCCGCTGGTCAGAAAGCAGTCTGAGGCGGCCAGAAAGGCTTTACAGAAGGAAATTGACGATGTTCGCCGGGACATGAAGGCGCAACATAATCCGGAGGAGGGTTTCCTGAAGCTCCCGCCGGGGCCGAAGGATTTCGACGCGGCGCTGGGGCAGACGCAGCTGCGTCAGGCGGCGGAGGAGTTCAGAGAGGACTATCACGGCCTTTCCCGGACCAGCACCGGGAACTGGTTGTTTGCTGTTGCTGATTCAGTCAGTAACGCTATTTTCCTGCTGAATAATGATGATGAGTACGGTGAGTGGTTGAGAATAAAAACGGCCGGAGACGATCGCGTAAAAGTGCTTTTCCCGATTAGCGGAGAAGCGAGTAACGCCACGCAGCCTGCCGGGCTGGTGCGGGCGCTGTTTGACGATCAGATCCACGATTCCCGCGCCTGGTTTATGCACAACGCCTTTGGCTCCCGTGAACCCTGGGGCAGCTATTTCCTCTACCGGATGATCTATTTCGGCAGCCGCAGCAGTAAACCGATGACGCCGTTGATGATTGCCGGGGCGGTGGTGGGGGTCGCGACTCTTGCCGCAGGCGCGGCCGTTATCATCAAACAGAAAAGCGCGAAGGGCAAACTGGCGGGCCTTGCCGGTACCGTAGGGGCTATCTATCTGGAAACTCAGGCGATCGATCTGCTTTCAGGCAAGCCGTTGCCGATGCTGCTCAATGCCGCACAGCTGCAGGCGCCGACAATGGAGCCCGGCGTGGTCGTCGCGCAGCAAACTCAGGCGATCGGTGAACAACGGTTGGCGCTGGCAAAATCGCTGATTGAGTCCGGCTGGGCGGAAAAGCTTAAGGCGACCGTGACGGCATAATTCAGGGAGGGATGACGGATGAAAGCGATCATACGTGAGGGCGATACCCTGCGGGAGTATGGCGGGAAAGTGCTGGGTGGGCATTATCTGTGCTTCGGCAAAGGGATTGCCTGCAAGGGCGATGCGGTGAAGTGCAATAAACATGGCATGACGGCCATCAGCGAAGGTAGTGCGTTATCGGAGGTCGACGGGCAGCCGGTGGCGCTGCACGGTCACCGCTGCGCCTGCGGTTGCACGCTGGTGAGCTCTTTCCCTGATTGCGGCATTGAGCTGTGAGGCCGTTACCGGAGTATCCATCCTACCGGATCGCGCGCTCTCCTGATGTAAAACGCTGGCTGTCAGTGGGCGCGCTGCTGGTGCTGCTGTGCGGAGGCGGCGGTGCGTTGCTGCATTCTGCCGGGAGTGGCGTTGGGCTGATTGTCAAAGGGATGGCGGGTGCGGCGGTTCTGATGGGCGCGCTCTGGTTAGTACGCTTGCTGTATTACCGGGTTTCGGTCCATAACGCCCGGTATTATGCGCAGCTGATTGAGCGGCAACAGCAGGCCTGGTGGGAGCAGCATCAACGCCGTTTCGCGCTCAGTGAAATGGTGCTGCTGGGCCCGGCCGGAACCGATACGCCACACTGGCTGCGTCTGTTAAAGCGGGAGCATCGGGTTCCTGAAATAAAAAATGAGTCGAGCGGAAAAGCGCTGCGCATCGGCCGGACGTTGATCGAGCCGGTGGCTGAACGGGAGACGCTGTTGGCAAAAATGCTGGTGCTGCAGTGGCAGACGCAGAATGCAGATTCCCCCCTCCCGCAGATACGGCGCTGCTACTGGCTGGGCTCCCTGGTTGCCTGGCGGGCATTTTGCGCGCAAATGCAGCTTTCGTTTGCTGACTTTGCGTTACCCGAAAAACCAGAGAAATGGCAAGGCGAAGAGACGCTGTCGGTACTTGCCGCGGCAGCTCAAACGCTCCCGGAAAACGAGGCCATTCTGGTCGCCGGGTGCCATTCGATGGCGGCCTCGTTTAACTCAGCGCAGCCTGCCGGTGAGTCTGCGGCTTTGTGTCTGGTGGCTCATCAGGGACTGGTCAGCCTTACCCGGGGGGAGGTCTACGATACCACCGGGGAAGAGGTTTTAACCGCAGTCAGCGAGCGAGCGGAGCAGCAAAGCGAACTCGAAAAGGCACCCGATGCCTGCATGCTGTTCTCACAGCCCACGTTACCCGCGCTGGCGCAAAGTGGCTGGAATGTGACCCACCATGTCCAGGATCTCAACTGGGGCAGCCCAGGTGAGATGGAGATGCTCATCGTGCTGGTTCTGGCGGCCCTTTACGCCAAACAGTATCAAGAACCCTGCGGCTGGATAGCCAAAGATCCTCTACACACTCTCGCACTTGGAATTATTAAACCTTATGGAGAAGGAAAATAAACCCGCTGAATTTTCTGTGGTTTCCACAGCGGTGTTGTTTGTTGCTACTGTCACGCTGCTCGTGCTGACAGGTGGGTTGCTGTGGTGGTACTGGGGGAAGGATCTCTCCACGGAATGGGATGTGCTGCGTCAGATCATGACGGCCTGTTTTGTTGTCTGGGGAGTGTCGCTCTGTGTGCTGGTGCTGGGTTTTATCGCGTTTCATTTAGTGATTCGGGATAAAGTGATGGGGGCCGCTTCTTCCAGACCCGTGAAAAAGAAAAGCACACTCCGGTTGCCGCCCAAGGCGGACATCGCCAGTCATCTCCGCCAACGTTATACCATTTTCTGGCGCCGCAAAGTCCGCCTGCTGCTGGTGACCGGTGATGATGCCGCGATTGAACAGCTGGTTCCAGGCCTGAAGCAACAACAATGGCTGGAAGGCAACCGCACCCTGCTGATCTACGGCGGCAGCCTGGCAACGGAACCCGACAGCGAAAAGTATACCCCGCTGCGCAAGCTGCGTCGGGGCCGCCCGCTGGACGGCATTATCCGCGTCATGCCACCGGCGTTGAACCTGACGCCGCAGGTAAGTGACAGCGATCTGCGCGGGCTGGAGAACATCGCCGGGCTGCTTTGTTACGCCGCGCCGGTCTGGCTGTGGCAACTGTGCGAGAGCGGCTGGTCGCAGACTAAGCGCACTGAGCAGGCGATAGGGGCTCACTTCCCGCTGCGCGCAAATGAAGACGATGTTGCCCGTCAACTTGAGCGGATGTTGCCGGCCCTGCGGATGCAGGGCGTAAGCCAGATCGCTGAGAACAACAGTCACGACTTCCTGCTGCGTCTGGGCCAGCACCTTAAAGAGGAGGGTATTTCCCGCTGGGCTCAGCAGCTGGTGCCATGGCTGCCGGTCTCCCAGCAACGCGTTACGCTGCGTGGCCTGATGTTCAGCCTGCCAGTGAATATAACTGCCGAAGCCTCAGAGGGAACAACCGGTGCTGCATCAGCCGACGCTGAGAAATATGTCCCAGAATCACAGCGTCATGCTCTGACCCTGCCCGCCACCTGGCAGGGTATCGTCGATGACTGCACCCGTGTACGTGGCCGCCGCGTCGGTATGGCGTGGGAGCGGACGCTTGCCTGGGCGCTGATGGGCATTACCGGTGTCTGGGGGATGGGGCTGTTGCTCTCGTTTGCGTTGAACTACGGACAAATTTCTTCTGTGGCGGCAAAAGCGCGTCACCTGGTCGAACATCCCTCCGTTTCTGACGCTCAACTGACGGCCCTGCACACCCTGCGCAACGATGCCGGCCGTTTGCAGCATCATGTTCAGGGTGGTGCTCCGTGGTATCAACGTTTTGGCCTCGATCATAACCCGCAACTGTTGAGCGCGATGCTCCCGTGGTATGGCGTAGCGAATAATAGCCTGATCCGCGACCCGGCCAATGCCGCCCTGACGCAGAAACTGACAACGTTGGCTAACTCAGCACCGAACAGTGACCAGCGCACGCAATTGGCTAAACCCGGTTATGACCAGTTGAAAGCCTGGTTGATGATGTCCCGCCCGGACAAAGCCGATGGTGCGTTCTATGCCCAGACCATGAAGGAAGTTCAACCGTCCAGGACCGGCATATCTACCGGCCTGTGGCAGAGTCTTTCCCCGGACCTGTGGGCATTCTACATAAATGAGCTGCCACAGCAGCCGCAGTGGAAAATTACCCCGGATGCGCAACTGGTCAGCCAAAGCCGTCAGGTGCTGTTGCAGCAAATTGGTCGCCGTAATGCGGAAGGAACACTCTACGAAAACATGCTGAAATCGGTGCGCCGTAACTTTGCCGATGTGTCTCTGGAAGACATGACCAGCGGGACCGATGCCCGCCGTCTGTTCACCACCGATGAAGTGGTGCCGGGGATGTTCACCCGTCAGGCGTGGGAAGGGGGGATTCAGCAGGCCATCGAGAAAGCGGCGAACTCGCGCCGGGATGAAATCGACTGGGTGCTGAGTGACAGCCGCAAGACCGTTTCTGCCGACCTTTCTCCGGAAGCGCTTAAAGCGCGTCTTACGCAACGTTACTTCACCGACTTTGCCGGCAGCTGGCTGAGTTTTCTTAACGGCCTGCGACTGAATCCCGCAAACAACATCGTCGATGTGACAGACCAACTGACCCTGATGAGCGATGTGCGCCAGTCGCCGCTGATTGCGCTGATGAACACGCTGGCCTGGCAGGGGCAGACCGGCGAGCAGGGGGAAGGGCTGTCGGTTTCCATCATTAAGTCGGCAAAAGATCTGCTCGGCAATCAGGATAAGCCGGTTATCGATCAGCGCGCAGCCGGGCCGCAGGGGCCGCTGGATGACACCTTCGGGCCGCTGCTGACCCTGATGGGAAAAAACCAAGCCAGCAACGTGATGTCGGCCGACAGCACGCTGAGCCTGCAGACCTATCTGACCCGTATCACCCGCGTTCGTCTGCGTCTGCAACAGGTGGCCAACGCGTCTGACCCGCAGGAGATGATGCAGACCCTGGCGCAGACCGTATTCCAGGGGAAAAGTGTAGACCTGACCGACACCCAGCAGTATGGCAGCCTGGTCGCGGCAAGCCTCGGTGAGGAGTGGAGCGGTTTTGGCAATACCCTGTTTGTGCAGCCGCTGACCCAGGCCTGGGAGACCGTACTCCAGCCGTCGGCGGCCAGTCTGAACGATCGCTGGCGTCGCTCGGTGGTGGCGAACTGGCACACTGCTTTTGAGGGGCGCTTCCCGTTTGCGGCAAGCAAAAGCGACGCTTCTTTGCCGATGCTGGCCGAGTTTATCCGCAAAGACAGTGGACGTATCGATAGGTTCCTGACCGCCGAACTCAAGGGTGTGCTTCACAAAGAAGGCAGCCAGTGGGTGCCGGACAAGGCGCACAGCCAGGGGCTGACGTTTAATCCGGCGTTTCTTAAGGCCGTTAACCAACTGAGCCAGCTGTCGGACGTTCTGTTTACCGATGGCAGCCAGGGCATCAGTTTCGAACTGCAGGCACGCCCGGCACCGCAGGTGGTGGAGAGTCAGCTGACCATTGATGGGCAAAAATTGCACTACTTCAACCAGATGGCCGACTGGCAGTCTTTCCGCTGGCCGGGGGACACCTATAAGCCAGGAACCATGCTGACCTGGACGTCAACCAGCGCCGGTGCGCGCCTGTTCGGGGATTACAGCGGGAGCTGGGGCTTTATCCGCTGGCTGGAGCAGGGAAAACGCCAACGGCTTGACCACAGCCAATGGATGATGAGCTTTACCGCGCAAGATGGCCGCACGCTACAGTGGGTGCTGCGCACCCAGTTGGGCAACGGGCCGCTGGCGCTGCTGGGGCTACGCAATTTCAGTCTGCCGGATAGCGTATTCAGCGTGGATGCCTCAGCCGCCGCGCAGGCGCTGACCCTTACGGAGCCCTCAACCCTGGATGAGGAGGAATGATGCCCGCATTACAGAATGTACTTCACGCGTGTGGGGTGGACGAAGATACCTTGCTTAGCCAGGCTCGGGCGCGTTGTGCTGACTGGGCGTGCTGGAGCACCGGGTTCGCGAGTCTGTGGATGAAGATACCAAAAGACTGTCCGAGATAGCTTGTCTGCGGTTGTTGTTTCCTCCAGTGAATTCCACACATCTACAAGGAAAGTCAGATGAAACATGCATTACTCAGCCCGCTGCTGGCGGGGCTGTTGCTGTTAACCGGTTGCTCCCAGCCTGCTGCTCAGGCAAGGGGCGGAGGTGGCACGATTGACGCCATTAACCACACCCAATGGGCGATTAACCACTTCAGCGTGGATAACCAGTCGGGTATCGACATTATTGGTCCGTTCCAGGGCGGCGGTGGCGGTTGCTGCTACAGCGCGTCCGCCCGCTGGCAACCGGGCATGACGGTGCGTATTGATTGGGAGAGCGGTGTTGGGTATTCAATGGACTTCCCTGGTTATCAGGACAGGAAAAAATATCTTGCCTGGAAAAAAGGGATAGATGCGCAAAAACGCCAGCACAGCAAAATAGTCCCGGTTCCCGATTATAACGGCCAGGACACCTGCGGCATTACGGTGCACTTTTTGCCCTGTGATGACGTGAAGGTGACCACCAGTTGCTACACCTACGATAGCCCGGCCTATCCAATTAAAGAGCCCATCAGGATGAAGGAGCCAAAAGACTGTCCGAGATAGCCTGTCTGCGGTTGTTGTTTCCCTCTTAGTGAATTCCACATCTACAAGGAAAGTCAGATGAAACATGCATTACTCAGCCCGCTGCTGGCGGGGCTGTTGCTGTTAACCGGTTGCGCCAAGCCTGCCGCTCATGCAAGGGGAGGAGGTGGCACGATTGACGCCATTAACCACACCCAATGGGCGATTAACCACTTCAGCGTAGATAACCAGTCGGGTATCGACATTATTGGTCCGTTCCAGGGCGGCGGTGGCGGTTGCTGCTACAGCGTGCCCGCCCGCTGGCAACCGGGTATGACGGTGCGTATTGATTGGGAAACTGGGGTGGGTGATACAGAAGGCTCTCCTGGATTTGGAGATGATGAAAAATATCTCGCCTGGGCTAAGAAAATGAAAGCCCAGAATCGTCAGCATAGCAAAACCGTCCCGGTCCCCGATTATAACGGCCAGGATACCTGCGGTATTACGGTGCACTTTTTGCCCTGCGATGAGGTGAAGGTGACCACCAGTTGCTACACCTACGATAGCCCAGCCTATCCAATTAAAGAGCCCATCAGGATGAAGGAGCCAAAAGACTGCCCGAGGTAGCCTGTCTCCGGTTGTTGCTTCCCTCTTAGTGAATTCCACACATCTACAAGGAAAGTCAGATGAAACATGCATTACTCAGCCCGCTGCTGGCGGGGCTGTTGTTGTTAACCGGTTGCGCCCAGCCTGCTGCTCAGGCAAGGGGCGGAGGTGGCACGATTGACGCCATTAACCACACCCAATGGGCGATTAACCACTTCAGCGTGGATAATCAGTCGGGTATCGACATTATTGGTCCGTTCCAGGGCGGCGGTGGCGGTTGCTGCTACAGCGTGCCCGCCCGCTGGCAACCGGGTATGACGGTGCGTATTGACTGGGAGAGTGGGGTGGGTGATATGGATGGTTTTCCTGGTTATCAGGACAGGGAAAAATATCTCGCCTGGGCTAAGAAAATGAAAGCCCAGAATCGTCAGCACAGCAAAACCGTCCTGGTCCCCGATTATAACGGCCAGGATACCTGCGGTATTACGGTGCACTTTTTGCCCTGCGATGACGTGAAGGTGACCACCAGTTGCTACACCTACGATAGCCCAGCCTATCCAATTAAAGAGCCCATCAGGATGAAGGAGCCAAAAGACTGTCCGAGATAGCTTGTCTGCGGTTGTTGTTTCCCTCTTAGTGAATTCCACATCTACAAGGAAAGTCAGATGAAACATGCATTACTCAGCCCGCTGCTGGCGGGGCTGTTGTTGTTAACCGGTTGCGCCCAGCCTGCTGCGCAAGCCGGAGGCAGTGGAGGCGGTGGCACCATTAAGGCCATCAACCACACCCAATGGGCGATTAACCACTTCAGCGTGGATAACCAGTCAGGTATCGACATTATTGGGCCGTTCCAGGGCGGCGGTGGCGGTTGCTGCTACAGCGTGCCCGCCCGCTGGCAACCGGGCATGACGGTGCGTATTGATTGGGAAAGTGGGGAAGCATCGACAGATGATTTCCCAGGATATGAAAAATGGGACAAATATCTGGAATGGGAAAAAAACATCAAAGCCAGTCATCGCCAGCACAGCAAAATAGTCCCGGTCCCCGATTATAACGGCCAGGATACCTGCGGTATCACGGTGCACTTTTTGCCCTGTGATGACGTGAAGGTCACGACCAGTTGTTGGTCACCGAGAAATGCCAACTACCCGATTAAAGAGCCCATCAGGATGAAGGAGCCAAAAGTATGTCCGAGATAAAGGAAACCGACTTAGCCTGGGCGCCACCGCCGTTCCCGGCGCAGGGCCGCCTGCCGACCCATGCATTGCAGCTCGGGCAGAGTCTCTATCAGCAGGACAGCGCCGAGCTGCTCTACCGACAGGAGCTGTGCCTGGCCGCCGGGCGACGCGTGGCGCCGCCGTGCTGTAAGACGCTGCATATCAGCCTGTTTTTCGACGGCACCGGCAATAACCTGAACAATGATTTGCTTCTGTCAAACCCAAAACACCCGACCAATATTGCCCGTCTGTTTCGTGCCACTATCGGGACAGGTACGGCGGGTGGGGTACCGGCCAACGATCAGAGCGCGCTGTTAGATGCTGTTGAAGAGGGGGAGGGGAAATATTTTAAATTTTATATTCCCGGCGTGGGGACCCCGTTCCCGGAAGTGAACGACCCGGACTATTCCACTATGGGGTTGGTGGGTGCCACTAAGGGTGAGGAGCGCATTAACTGGGCGCTGCTGCGCATTATTGAGGTACTGAAGTTTAGCGCCGCGGAAAAGTGGCTGACTACTGCGGAGAGTCGCCGGTCCATCAACAAAATGGGCACCAGCTGGAACCGCCTGTGGTTTGGCGGTAGTCACAATCGCTATGAAGAGTTCAGTCGCTTACTGAATGATTTAGCCCCGAAGCTGAGACCATTGATTACCCAGCCGGAGCCGGGAAAACCCAGGCTGTTAGGCATCAAGCTGTATGTTTACGGTTTTTCCCGCGGCGCGGCGGCGGCGCGTGCCTTTGTGCGCTGGCTGAGCGAGCTGTTGCCCCCACCGGCGGCGGAAGGTGAGAAGCCCCCGCAATGCCTGCAAATTGGTGAGTTGCAGCTGCCCATCAGCGTGGAGTTTCTCGGGTTGCTGGATACCGTGGCCTCGGTTGGGGTGGCGCATATGGCACCGATTGCCGAGGGGCATATGGGTTGGGCAGACGATACGATGGAGCTGCCAAGTGATGAAACCTATGGCGGGCTGATAAAAAAATGCGTGCATCTGGTCTCCGGCCATGAACAGCGCCTCTGCTTCCCGCTGGACTCGGTGCGCCGGGGTAACGGCAAGTACCCGCCTTATGCCACCGAGGTGGTGTATCCGGGGATGCACTCAGATATTGGTGGTGGCTATCCGCCGGGGGATCAAGGGAAGGCCAATGCTGAGCATGATGGCTATTTGCTGTCGCAAATAGTGTTGCATGATCTGTATTCAAGCGCTTTTTTTTCTGGTGCACCACTGAAAGTCAATAAGTGTAGTTTACCAGAGAGTTTAGGAAAGGATAGTTGGCGCGCACTTGATGCTGAGCAAGTTAGAGATTTTGTCGTCGCACCGGAATTGATATCGAGATTCAACGCTTGGCGCGAACTCACCCTGAATCTAACCACGCCCGAAAAAATCAGCCCTGACGAGGCGGCCAGCTACAACCCGCCGCGCGCCAGCGGCAGTCTGGAAAGCCTCGTCGAGAACCAGATTGCCTGGATCACCGCCTGGCGTATTAACCGCTATGCCAAAGGGACGCTGGTGGAACAGCGGTTCTACAAAGCTGCCTCGGATAAGGAAGCGCTGCCCGCCGCGCGTAAGGCGGCAAAAGAACTACGGAATGAAAATCAGGAAAAAGTTCTCAAAGCGCGCCAGGACCAGATAGCAACACAGCCCGCCGACAAGATGGACGATTTGGTGCTGCACCCAGGGGTCAAGGATTTTGATCCGAAGATGGATAAACCCCAGCTGTTTGAAGCGGCGAAGGAGTTTGGCAAGGATTACTACGACGGCTATCGCATCCCGGATAACCTGGCGCAGGCGGTGCTGGATACCGTGTTGCAGCCGATGATTTTCGTGCTCAATACCGATGATGAACCGCAGGAATACCGGCGAATCAAGGCTGACGGTGACGCCCGCGTGGCTGTCCTGTTTCCCGCTGCCGGTGAGGCCAGTAATGCGCAGCAGCCTGCTGGGCTGGTCAGGGCACTGTTCGACGACCAGGTGCACGACTCGCGCGCCTGGTTTATGCACGCCGCGCTGAGTACGCGCGAGATGTGGGCCGGCTACTTCCGTTACCGCATGATTTACTTCAGCGAGCAATGCAACAAGTCGCTGTCGCCACTGGTGATCGCCGGCAATCTGGTGGGTTTTGCCACCCTCGCCACAGGCGTGGTACTGAGTTTCAAACAAAAGAGCCTGAGCGGAAAGCTGGCCGGCCTGGCTGCCACCGGCGCGGTGCGTTCGCTGCAGGTCGAGGTGCTGGACAGGCTCACCGGGCTGCCGTTGCCGGAGCTGCCGGGGGGCGAACAGCTCAGGGCCTTTACCACCGAACCGGGCGTGGTTGTCGCCTTACAGAAAGCTGCGGTGGCTGAACAGCAACTGGCGCGGGCGCAAGCCGCGATCCCGGCCAGATGGCTGGAACAAGCCCTGACGGTAATCACCTGAGATCACGGAAGGAGAGCCCGATGAGTAACGTCATCCGCAAAGGAGACCGCTTGCGGGAACATGGTGGCAAGGTAAGAGAAAAACGCCAACGGCTTGACCACATGCGCTTTACGGCACCCTCAACCCTGGATGAGGAGGAATAATGACCGCATTGCAGAGTTTACTTCACACCTGTGGCGTGGATGAAGACATCCTGGTGAGCCAGGCTCGGGCGCGTTGTGCTGACTGGGCGCGCTGGTTGGAGCCAATTAGCGACAATGAACCGACCGGAGAAGACCCGGGCTACGACGACGATTTCCAGCACATCCGCGAAGAGGTCAACAAGCTCTCCGGCATTGATACCGGGCTGATTTGCCAGTTGGCGGAAAAGTTGCTGACCGACAGGTGTAAGGACTTACGCGTCATCACTTTCTACGTTTGGGCGCGTCTGCATCAGGACGGTGAAGCCGGGTTGGCGCAGGGCGTTGAGTTATTGGCCGCCATGCTTGCACGGTTTGGCAATGACCTGCATCCCCTGCGCGCCCGCAGCCGTAAATCTGCCCTGGAGTGGCTCGGCAGCAGCCGTGTGACAGACAGCCTGTCTTTGTACCCGGAAGTGGATATGTCCGTCATGCGGCGCATCACGGCCGCGCTGTTACTGGCGGAACAGACGCTCCAGAGGTTTGATGAGGACGCTCGTCCAGATTTGTCCGGGCTGTATCAGGCTCTGGATAACCGACTGATTCAAAATGGCGGGGCCAACAGTTTGGTGCCGCAAACCAGTCGTGAAGAAAGCGCCATTTTACCGGCTGCGGCCTCTGCTGCGCCGGTGATGAATTCTGTCACGTCAGGGCGTGATTTGCTCGATCAGGCCAAAGTGCTGGCGAAATACCTTCGCGATCAGCCGGGTGGCTGGTTGGCCGGCCATCATCTGCTGAAAAGTGTCCGCTGGGATACGCTGACGGAGTTACCGCCGCTGGATGCCGCCGGCCGC
Organism: Serratia plymuthica; assembly: GCF_018336935.1. NCBI lineage: Bacteria > Pseudomonadati > Pseudomonadota > Gammaproteobacteria > Enterobacterales > Yersiniaceae > Serratia > Serratia plymuthica. Next base: position 1,621,964 of record NZ_CP068771.1, read on the forward strand.
ACCCGCCTGGTCCCGCCTAAGCCAGACAACAAAGCGCACCTCAAACGCCTGTATCTCCAGAAAAGCTGGTCTGAACTGTTGGAGCATACGGATACCCTGCTGGCGCAGGGGGTTAACCATCTGTGGCTGGATGTGCAGTGGTACGCCTGGCAGGCGTTGGTGAAGCTTGATAACGACAGCGTGCGCGCCGACATTCTCTGCCGTGATCTGGAAGGACTGCTGGCCCGCCTTCCGGGGCTGGGAGCGCTGGCGTTCAATGATGGCACACCTTTCGCCGATGAAGTGACGCTGAACTGGATTAACGAAACCGTGCTGGAGAATACGATGGACTGGAAGGGAGAATCCGTCGTGATCGCCGCGGTTTCCGGTGACGATGTGTTGACGCTGGAGCCGGAAGTACTGGCCAAAGCGGACAATGAGGGGGTTGAAGCCGCGTTGAGCTGGCTGCAGACCCGCCCGGGCTACGCGTCTTCACGCGATCAATGGTTGATGCGTCTGTTGATGGCGCGCGTCACTGAGCAGTACGGAAAAAACGACATGGCCCTGCACCTGTTGGGTGAACTCGACGGCAGCGCCAAGGCACTCACGCTTGAACAGTGGACGCCAGAGCTGATGTTTGAAGTTAAAGCTCGCAGGCTCAAACTGCTGCGTGGCAAGGCTGGGCGCAGTGAGGCAGATAAAATTCGCCTGCAGCCTGAGATGGACTCACTGCTCTCCGGGCTTATCTCTCTCGATCCGGCGCGCGCCGCAGTGCTGTGCGGTTAACCTACCGAACAAAAGATGATAACTCTATGGACGACTTAACCCTGCGTTATTACGACGCCGAAATGCGCTACCTGCTGGAAGCCGGCGAAGAGTTCGCGCGTGCTCACCCTGAGCAGGCGGCGATGCTCAATCTCGATAAAGCGGGCGCGCGCGACCCGTACGTGGAACGTCTGTTCGAGGGCTTTGCCTTCCTGATGGGGCGGCTTCGCGAAAAGCTGGATGATGATTTACCTGAACTGACCGAAGGGCTGGTCAGCCTGTTATGGCCGCATTACCTGCGCACCATTCCGTCGATGTCGGTGGTGGAGTTCACCCCCGACTGGCGCGAAATGAAAGAGCAGATGCGCATCGTCAAAGGTTTCGAGGTGAACTCGCGGCCGATCGGCGAGAAGGGCACGCGCTGCCGGTATTCCACCACCAAAGAGATAACCCTTCAGCCGTTGTCGCTGGAGCACGCCCGCCTGTCGACCGACCCTGACGGGCGTTCGGTCATTAGCCTGCGCTTCAACTGCAGCCATCTGGCAGACTGGAGCCGTATCGATCTCAGCGGTATGTCGTTTTACTTCAACGCCGATGCGCCGCTGGCCTGCGCCATGCACGAAGCTTTTACCCTGAATGTGGCCCGGATGTGGCTGCGGATGCCGGGCGACATAGACAGAAGAGCGCTTGACGGGCATTTCAGCGCTCAGGGCTTTGGCGACGGCGATACCTTATGGCCAAAAGGCAGCGGCAGTTTCAGTGGCTACCAACTGCTGTTGGAGTACTTCACCTTCCGCGAGAAATTCATGTTCACTGGCCTGCATGGGCTGGAGACCGTCGCCTTTCCGGCTGTGCTCCCCTGGTTTGAAATCGATGTGGTGCTGGCTGAACGCTGGGAACATGACTTCAGCTTTACCGAAAAGCACCTGCGCCTTAACTGCGTGCCGGTGATCAACCTCTTCCCGCTGGAGTCCGATCCGCTGACGCTGAACGCTCTGCAAACAGAATACCTGCTGCGCCCGATGCGCGTGCAGGACGGCCACACCGAGGTTTACGCCGTAGATTCGGTGACGTCATCCAGTCGGCATACCTATGTGCCGTTCTCCAGCTTCCGCCACAAAGGCGGGATGATGCGCCACGCAGCGCCGGAGTATTACTACCACACCCGCGTGCGCCGTGGCCCTTCCGGGTTGCATAACACCTGGCTGATCCTCGGTGGCGAAGCCTTCGACAATCACACCGTGCCGGAAGATGAAAGTCTGTCGTTGACGCTCACCGGCACCAACGGCCAACTGCCACGACGTGCGTTGCAAAGTACCGTGCTTGATACGGTGATGAAAACCACCTCGGCCAGCATCGCCGTACGCAATCTCTGTGCCCCCACGTTGCCCTGCTATCCGCCCGCGCAGGACCGCTTTCACTGGCGCGTGCTGAGTCACCTCGGCAGCGGGTTCCTCTCGATGATGGATAACGCCGACGTGCTGCGTGGCACGCTGGCGCTGTATGAGTGGACCGACAGTGAAATGAACCGCCGCCGTCTGGAAGCCATTATCGATGTGAAGCACAGCGAAACCGAGCGCTTCGAGCAGGGCTATCTGGTGCGCGGCGTGCAGATTGAAGTGGCTCTCGACAGCCACGGGTTTGCCGGTCGGGGCGATATTTGCCTGTTTGGCGAGATGCTGAGCCGCTTCTTCGCGCTCTATACCGATATTTACCTGTTTAACCGTCTGATTATCATCCTGCAACCGACCGGAGAACGCCTGGAATGGGAAGAGAAGCACAACCGCCGCATTCCCGGCTGACTCCGCGGCTGGAAGCCGACCTTCACCGGATGAACTTCTACCGCTTCTGCCAGTTGCTGGAGAAGCGTCAGCCGGGGAAAGCCTTGATAGGAGCTACCTGCCATCCCTCAGACGACCCGGTACGGTTCTGCCCGCATCCGGGGATGGGGTTTCCGGCCAGTGAGCTGAAAGCCGTCGAATACGATGAAGAAGATGACAGCACACCGCCGGTCATTCGGACCACCTTCATGGGCCTGTACGGTGTGGACTCACCGCTGCCGACGGCCTATCTCGATGACATCACTCAGCGTCGGGAAGGGCACGAGGCATTGCAGGGATTCCTCGATATCTTCAACCACCGCATCCTGACGCAGTTTTACCGCATCTGGCGTAAATATTCTTATCCGGCCACGTTCGAGCCGGGTGGGAGCGATGCCATTTCGCAATCGCTGCTGGGTTTGGTTGGGTTGGGTATTCCCGGGACGGCAAACCACATTGCCACGCCGGTGTCGCGCTTTCTGGCATTGCTGGGTGTGCTGCGTCAGCCCGGCAAAACCCAGGAAGGGATGCAGGCGCTGGTGAGCCTGCTGGCACCGGACACGGTGGTGCAGGTCAGTCCGTACTGTCTGCGGCCGGTGGAAATCAGCCAGCCGCTGGGTTTTTACGGTGATGAGGATTTTCTGCTGGATGGCAATATGCCGCTCGGTGATGAAGCGATGGATGCCAACAGCCAGTTGCTGATTGCGCTTTCAACGGATAACGAGCAGGAAGCGCAGGGCTGGAAGCCGGATAGTCTGCTGTATCAGGATTTTCTGGTGATGCTGCGGGTCTATCTGGGCTGGCGGTTTAAGGCAAAAATCCAGCTCAGGGTCAGTACCCACCTGCTGACCGTCCCGCCGCTGGGCGATGGCCCTTTCTGGCTGGGGATGAATGGTGTGTTGGGCGCGGAGGGTGACGCATTCCCGGACGATATCCCGCAGACCTTTACGACGGAACTGGGCTATTACAGCGGCATGAAGCCTGCCACATCACAACAAGGAAACCGCCGTGTTACTTACAAGTTTGACTAAAACCGCACGCTGGCCGCTCGCGCTGTTGGCGTTCAGCCTGACGGGCTGTGGGGTGACGCAGAGCGTCACGGACGGCACGAAATCGGCCTTTAAGGCCGTTTTTTACAAGAAAATTAAAGTCCTGCATCTGGATTTCACCGCGCGCGAGGCGCTGAATACCGATGCCCGCGAGAGCAATTCGCTGTCTGAGCCGGTTGTGGTGCGCGTTTACCAGTTGAAAGACCGCCAAACCTTCGACAAGGCGGTGTATCAGCAACTGCTGAAAGACGGCGACACCCTCCTGCAAGCCGATGTGCTGGCCACCCGCGATGTGGTGCTAAAACCGGGCGGCGATGCCAGCCTCAATATGCCCATGGAAACCGATGCGCAGTTTGTGGCGGTCGCGGGGCTGTTCCGTCATCCGGATTGGGTTAATAACACCTGGAAGCGGGTGATTGAGCGTGAAGAGCTGGACCCGGATAAGCCGCGCATCCTGGAAGCCGGGAACAACCATCTGACACTACTACCCGCTAAGGACGAGTAATGCCTCAGGGACATACCCCCCCTTCGCTGTATGAAATGCTGGTCGGCAATTTCACCGGCGGCCTCGGCCTTCATCAGGTTAGCGAAGAAAATCAGGTCATTCTGTCGGTGCTGGACAATATGCAGCGCATCCTCAACAGTCGCGCCGGGACGCTGGCCCATTTACCCGATTACGGCCTGCCTGATATGGCGAAAATCCTGCAGGGGATGCCGGGGACCGCCCATCAGTTGATGGGCTCGCTGTCATCCGTTTTGCTGAAATACGAACCACGTCTGAAAAACGTTGACGTGGTGATACTGGAGCAGGTTCAGCCCGGAGAGCTGCGTTACGCCATCGATGCCGAGCTGAAAGGTATTGGTCTGGTGCGCTACGGCACCGAATTTATGCCTGAGGGGAGGGTGTTGTTGCGCCACCTGAAACAACAGCAGTACCTCGACACCCGAACCCGACTCTGAGTCACCTTCAACATCCAGCAGGGAGGCCCGATACCGAATGACAGCAAGAAAACACTTTCTTAAAAAACTTCAGGCGCAGCAGTCTTCCGGCCACTCTTTCACCAGCCGGAGCCAGGCAGATATTGCTGCGTTTCGTCAGGGAATGGCGCAGCTTCAGGAAAACATGGTCGGATGGCTGGCCGATACCGGCCTGCAACCGGAAAACTCAAGGGTGTCACTCAGCGACCTGCTGGTTGAGGCCGGGGCTTTTGACGTGCCGGGCATAACGCTGCGCTACGAAAACAGGACGATAAAGTTTACCCCGTTGTTTTTGTACGGCCATGGCGTGACAGGCTGCGTGGAAGTGGGTCTTTACGCAGAAGGAAAGGTGACTCCGCTGGGGCGTTTGTTTATGCGTGCAGGCCACAACACGCACTGGACCCGTGCCCGACCGGAGACCCTATCCCGGCCTGAACACGCGTTCGATGAAGACGCGTTTTTTGGGATGCTGGAAGGCTTGCTTCCCTAGCCGGCTGTGCCGCAGTTATTCATTGTCTTTCTCACTTTTACCTGGCGGAAACCTCCGTGAATAATCGTAATCAACTGAAAACCGGCGGCGACCCGCGCGCATTGCCGGATTATGCCGCCTTGCGTGACGAGTTGGGTAAACTGACCCACCCGGCGCGCCCGGACGTGAACTGGCGTTATGCTGAAAAACTCTGCCTCTCGCTGTTTGAACAAAATGGCGTGGAGTTGCAGACGGCGGCCTGGTACACCTTGACCCGTACGCAACTGACTGGATTGTCCGGCCTGAATGAAGGCTTGGCTATACTGGAAGCACTGGTGAGCCATCAGTGGGCTACGCTCTGGCCGCAACAGGTACATGCCCGGATGGAAATCCTCAGCGGCTTGAGCCGGCGTATACAGCAACGGATGCGCACGATCCCTCTGAATTACAGTAACCTCAGCCAGCTTTACCAGGCTGAACAGCAGCTTACCCGCCTGGGGGCGGTATTGCAGCGCCTGGAACTCAAGCATCTGAGCCAGCTCGATGCGCTGCGTACTCTGATGCATAACAGTGCCGTTCGGCTGGAAAACAGCGACGGCTCCTCAGGTTCTGCCACTGTTATACCACCGGGTATAGCGTTGCCAGCTTCGGTAATGAATAGCGCGGGCACAACGGCGGATGCGATATCCGATATGCCGATTTCAGAAAAAAACGAATCGGTTGACGTGGTGAAACGGGAGTATGTGGCGCAGCCGGAACCTCAGTCGAAGGTGGAGGTGTTGACGGCAATACCGGCTCCGGCCAAAAACTGGACATCCTTCGCCGCCGGGATGTGTACCATGCTGGTGGTAAGCGCGGCAACGGCGTGGTGCTGGCATGCCTTACATCGACCTGACCCGTTACAGACTCAGCTTGCTGCATCTCTGGCGCCGTTGCCTGCAATACTCACTCCCGAGCAACTGGATACGCTGCGCCAGCAATCTCCTCCGCCGGAAACCTTTATCGCAGACACACAGCAGCGGCTCGTGCGCTTAGGCCAGTTGCCACCTGACTGGAATATTGCTTACAGCCGTCAACTGGTCGAACAGGCTCAGACACTGTGGCCGGAACAGGCTAAGCCCCTGATACGGCAGTGGCGGCAACGGCTTAACGGCAGCGTGCTGCCGGCTGAAAAACTGAATGGCTGGCATCAGGGGATGACGACGCTACAGCAACTCAGCGACAGGCTGGAGAGGTTGGATGAACAGAAGGGAAAATACATGACGGTCAGCGAACTGAAATCAGTCGTATTCACCGCCATGCAGTCGTTTAACCGTGCCACGCCGGTCGAAGAGCAGTTGCGAATATTGGCGCACACCCCGGCAGGGCCGCTGCTGTCTGCTGCCGAGCTGGTTCAGGTAGAAATTCATCTGAAGCAGCTTGGCGACCATTATGCCGCGCTCAAACAACGCTCGCCGGAGTAGACACCCGCTGGCAGGGCCCAAAAAAACAGGGTTACGCATGATGAGCTCATCTGCTCGCCGGGTGGGGGCAGTCACCTGCTGCGGAGCAAACTGTTATATCGTTTTTTCCCCAAACTGTTCGATGTCATCCCCGGCAGATGCGCCGCCAACGCTTGATCAGGGCAGTGCAAAGGTTAAAATAGAGCGATGCGATTGCGCTTAACGCTTTCATGGAGATAGAGATGAACTGGTATCAAGTGGCGTTATGGACCATGATTTTTCTGAAGTCCGGGGCGTTCCTGGTGTTCGTTTGGTGGTGGATGTTCAAGCGTGCGACCAAGCCTTATGTTCGCCCGGAAAATGTCGTCATTGACGAAACGCCAGAGGATGAAAATCTGACCATGGAAGACGTCATGAAGAAACATGGGATTACGCGCGTGGAAAATCAGACGCAATAACTCGCTCCCGGTATAGACAGCACCCGGTGATAACCCCGCCCCCTTAGAGCGCGGGGTTGTTGGTTTTAGCTCTTGCAACCCATCAGCTCCGGCAGCACCCCTGGCTTGCTCTTCAGCGAAGCCTGCACATCCTCCGGCAGACCTGCCCAGATAATCAACCCGGTACGCTTCTCGATCTCGCTGACCGTTACGCGGTACTGGCAGAAATCGGCACTTTTCGGGGTGTTTTGATCAAACAGAAACGCGGCGTAGTGGTTCACTTCCGGGCTGTTGTTGATAAAAATCACCTTCCAGTAGGCGCTGGGGATAGTGTGCGCTTTTTGGGTGCCCGGCAGTTTCCCCATATCACGTTCATACAGCGGGCCGGTGACGGTATACACCGAACTGATATCCGCCCGGTCAATCAGCTTGCGTTCCTGATCTTCCAGCCGCGCCCAGGATCCCTGGTTCAGATCGGCTTTCTGTGGCGTGATGTTGGAAAGGTAGTTCAGCGACTCCCAGTCAGACACCCCCGCCAGCGAGGCCAGCGGCGCCTGATGCCCGCGGTCCACTTTCAGCGCCGCATTGGCGCCGGTGTAATCCGCCGGTGCCAGCGTATCTGCCGGGTTCAGCGCCGGGTCGGTTTTCCAGTTGCGATCCTTGCCGCTGGCCGGCGTGTCCTTGGTGATGTGGTAAGCCACCCAGTTGGCGAACTTGGTGCTGCTGTTATTGTTCAGGGTATAAGCATGGCGAACGATAGATACGTTGCTGCTGCCACCGGTCGGGCAACCTACCGCGCAGTTGTCGATGGATTCGAGTGTTTCAGCCGAAACCTGAGCGGCAAACAGCAGGGCGGCCAGGGCTAACACCTTGTTAAAGCGCATATTCATGTCCTCAATAAGTTAAAATATACTGTATTTATTTACAGTGTTTTTAACTTATATCAGTGAAACGAATACAACAATGCAACACATTCAGGTTGTGAATGTGCTACCGGTGATACAGCGAAATCCACTCAAAAAGACCTGCCCTTACCGGCTCATGGCTCAAAAACGCCAAAAGGCTCGCGAACAGAGAATCAGCATGGGGTAGATCTCAAGACGCCCCAGCAGCATAGCGAAGCACATTAACCATTTGGCCGGGTCGCTGAGCATGCCGAATCCGGCAGCGGTTTCACCGTACCCCAACCCCATATTGTTGATGCAGGCGGCGACGGTGGCAAAAGACGTGACCATGTCGTAGCCCATAAGGTTAAGCAGCCAGATGAAAAAACAACTGAAGAAGACGTAGAGAAAGAAGAAACTCCATACCGAACGCAGTACCCGATCCTGGATCGGCGCATTACCGACCTTGATGGTAAAAATAGCATTGGGATGAACCAATTGGTTGATCTCGTGCCTGCTTTGCTTATACATAATCAGAAAACGCAGCGCTTTAATGCCACCGCAGGTCGAACCAACGCAACCGCCGAAAAAACTCATCGCCAGCAATAGCATAATGGTATTAGAGGGTATCCGAGCATAATCAGCGATGGCCAGACCGTTGTCGGTCATCATTGAGCTGGTGAGGAAAAAACCATGTACAAAGGCATCTTTGGCGCCATACATATCTGATCTGTATAGCTCGATGCAAACGATAGCCACGATAATCGACAGGATCAGCAGGAAGAAACGTAATTCAGGATTTTGATACAGCGGCTTCAGACTGCGGTGTCCGATGGCGACGAAATACAAAGTGAAATTTACCGCCGCCAGAATAGAGAAGATGCCGCCGACCATTTCCACTGCCGGGTTGTCGTAATAACCCAGGCTCTCGTTGCGCGTAGAAAATCCGCCTAGTGAAACGGTGGAAAGTCCATGACATAACGCGTCAAACCATGGCATACCCGCAAGGCGAAACGCGACCGTGCAGGCCAGCCCTAAACCGAGATAGATTAACCACAAATTTTTCGAGGTATCGGCCAGACGCGGAGTCAGGCGTTCTTCTTTAAACGGGCCAGGCATTTCCGACTGGTAGAGTTTGGCACCACCGATCCCCAGAAGGGGCAGGACAGCCACCGCCAACACGATGACGCCGAGGCCGCCGATAAAATTGAGTTGGGAACGATAATAGAGGATAGATTTTGGCACGCCGGAAACATCGTTCAGCACCGAAGCGCCCGTGGTGGTGATGCCGGAAACGCCTTCAAACATGGCGTCAACCAGGCGGATGTTCAGAGTATCATCCATCCATAACGGCAAAGCGCTAATGATTGAAAACAACAGCCAGAACATTACGATAATCAGAAAACCGTCCTGTGTCCGCAGTTGTACCTTGGACTGGCGGGTGCTGAGCCAACCTATACCGCCGAGCATGGCTGCGAGCGCCAGCGTATAGAAAAAGGAAAAAAAACTTTTTTCTTTATATAACAGAGCCATGAGGAGTGGAGGGATCATCGAAAGGCTATAAAGAAGAACCAAGAAACTGCAAAGATGAATAACGACCAGAATTTGTTTGGTTTTGACCATGCTTTTGCCCAGATTGCCTGCCGACAATGAGTCAATTTATCTTAGTTGTATAAAGAATAAGGCAAGCGATATAGAAAAAACGTAAAAATTCATATCGCCTGAGATTGTTGGTACGTTTTTTAACCGTGGCGCGGCTATTCCAACAGGTTATTTACGGTGCGGCGCACGTATTGCGTCATTTGAGCCAGATCTTCAGGCGACACCGGCCCTCCGCCGGCGCGAACTGCCTGCTGTTCTATCTGGGCGATCTCCTGCTCGACCTTATTGGCAATCTGCACCTTGACGATTTTATCCACCGACGAGAGCAGGACTTTCAACACCACTTTCAACGCAACGTTCTCGCAGAACGAGTCGTAGTGGTGGACTGCCGGCGGCGCAGCGGGTGGCTCGGGTGCGCGCGGGGCCATAGCCTTGAAACTGTCTACATTTTCAATAATAAGATCCATGTCTCTTATTAGTTCATCAAAATCTTTAGACACTGACTTATTTCCCTTCGCTATGCGCAAAAACAGAACGCCCGCCATCATGGCCAATGCCGGTGATAGACGGGCAGAACGAATTTCGACCGTGACGTTCAGGTAGTGAATGGCAGGCTGAGCGGCATTTTAACCTTGCTGCGGGTCGGCAACAAGATGGGGCCGAACGAATCCGCGGCCCCACCGGAGAGATAACGGGAGGTTAATGCTTAACTTTTCAGCTTGGCGGTGATTTTCGCCACGTGTTCGCCCTGATAACGGGCAATGGTCAGTTCTTCCTGGCTGGGCTGACGCGAGCCGTCAGCACCGGCGATAGTGGTCGCGCCGTAGGGCGTGCCGCCGCGGGTGTGGGAGACGTCAAACAGTTCAGGGGTGGCGTAGCCGATCGGAACGATAATGAAACCGTGGTGCGCCAGCGTGGTCCAGGTAGAGGTGATGGTGTGCTCCTGGCCGCCACCGGTACCGGTGGACGAAAATACGCTGCCGACCTTGCCATACAGCGCGCCGGAAGCCCACAGGCCCCCGGTTTGATCGAGGAAGGTACGCATCTGCCCGGCCATGTTGCCAAAGCGGGTAGGGGTACCGAAGATAATGCCATCGTAATCGGCCAACTCCTGCGGCGTGGCGACAGGCGCTTTTTGATCGCTTTTGCCGCCGGCCTTGGCGAAAGCGTCCGCCGGCATGGTTTCCGGCACCCGCTTCACGGTGACTTCAACGCCGCTGACCCTGCGCGCGCCTTCTGCTACCGCTTCTGCCAGGGTTTCAATATGCCCGTACATTGAGTAATAAAGGACCAAAACCTTTGCCATGTTGCGTTCCCCGCTCGGTGATTGAAAGAGATGCCCCCATAAGCATAGAAGCGAATACTGAACTTATCTTTGAACCTTATTTGATACCGGCGACCGCCAGCAGCGCACCGAAGGCGATCAGCAGGCCGCCAAAGGCTCTGTCGATGCCTTTACGCAGGCGCAGCAGGCGAGTATTGACGCCCGGCGCGGAAAACAGCAGCGCTACGGCGGCAAACCAGAGAATATGGGCAGCTGCAATAAACAGCCCATAACCGATCTGCACGCTGATCGGCGTCTGCGGATTGACCACCTGCATGAACAGGCTGACGATAAAAATAGTGGTTTTGGGGTTCAGCACATTGGTCAAAAAACCGATCTTCAGCGCGGCGAAGTCACTGGCGGCGGCGGTGTCTTCGTGGGAAGTGGCAGCAGCGGCAGCCCCGGCGTGGCGCAGCATGCTGATACCCAGATAAATCAAATAGGCGGCGCCGATCGCCTTCAGCAGAGTAAACAACCACAGCGACTGTTGGATCAGCACGCCGACACCGACCAGGGTATAGCTCACGTGGATTATCACACCAGCGCCGATACCGCAGGCGGTCAGCACCCCGGCGCGGCGGGAAAGGAGCAGGCTGTTGCGCGACACCATGGCAAAGTCCGGCCCGGGGCTGATAACGGCGAGTAAAGTGATGGTGACGACGGCGAGGAGTTCAGTCATAGTTATCCTGTAAAAAATCAGAAGAGAGTGGCTGATTTATAAGAGGAATAGACGGCGGTGACAAACGATGAAAACTGACGATATCGGTGAGAAAAACTCACGCAAAATGCATCGGCCGCTGTCACTGGGCGGGCTGCGCTGCTTTGAAGCCGCTGCGCGACTGGAAAGTTTTACGCAGGCGGCGAACAACCTGAACCTGACGCATGGGGCCGTCAGCCGTGCGGTCAGAGCGCTGGAAGATGAGCTGGGCGTTGCGTTGTTCGAGCGTCGCCACCGGCGGGTGTATTTAACGCCGGCCGGGCGCACGCTGTTTCAGGCGTCTCAGCAAGCATTCGGCATCCTGGATCATACTGCGCAAACGCTGCGTCAGCATGCGCAGGACGCGCCGCTGGTGTTGTCGTGCGAGCCAACGTTATTGATGCGCTGGTTGATCCCGCGTCTGCCGGCGTTTCAGCAGGCGCATCCGGAAATCAACCTGCAACTGGTGGCCGGTGGCGGGCCATTTTCGTTTCATGACGGCATTACCGCCGCTATCCGTCGCAACGATTTTGACTGGGGGGACAAGCTGCATAGCCTGGCGTTGTTCCGCGAGCGGGTTGGGCCGGTGTGCAAACCTGAAACGCTGCGGCGCTGGGTAGCCCTTGTCGACGGCTCACCGCAGTTGAGTCACGATGCGGTACTGCTGCATTCCGCCACCCGTCCCGACGCCTGGCGGCAATGGGCGCAAGCGCAAGGCGTGGCGCTGACGGGCCGGCCGGAGCAGCGTTTTGACCATTTCTACTTCAGCCTGCAGGCGGCGGTGGCGGGGATGGGGATTGCCATCGGCCCGTGGCAGCAGGTACGCGACGATGTGGCTGCGGGCCTGCTGAGCGCGCCTTTTGGCTTTACGCCGGATGGCAGCGGTTACTGTTTGTTGTCGCCACAGGAAATCAGGCCGGGCAGTGCGCTCGCCCGGCTGGCGGACTGGCTGAGGCTCAGTGCAGACGCCTGAGCTTTTGCTCCAGCCGCTGCCGTTGCCAACGGCTGAAAACCTCTGGCAGCAGCAGGGTGCGTACGGCCCGCATCATCACCGCCAGGCTCATGCCGCCAATTGCCCACAGCGACCAGAGATAGTGCGGATGGGTAAACCAGTTAACGGCAAACAGAAACAGACCGACGATCGCAAAACGCACCGCCATGCGCAGCAGCTTGCCTTCCGCTTCAACCTGTCGGCGAACAGCCCGTTCACTCTGATTGTCGTTATCCGGCTGCGCCGGCTGGCTGAGATCGCTCACCTGCAGCCCCAGCGCCGCGGCAATCGCGGTCAGGGTCTCCAGGCTGGCCTGTTCGCCATTTTCAATGCGCTGAACGGTGCGGGTGCTGAGGCCGGCGATGGTGGCCAACTGCTCCTGCGACCAGCCTTTTTCCAGCCGTAATTGCCTGATGCGGTATGTTTGCATTGTGCTCTCCAAAATGAACCTTCACTGAGGCCAATTGTAGGAGTTGGTCGAGCCAACCGCCACGACAGCGACATGACATGCGCACGACAGGCGGGTGACACCCGTGGCCGCCGAGGGCTAAACTACACTTGCAGTGTGTCCGGTCCATTAACGGAGGAAACAATGACATCATTTCGTGGCATCAAACGGGTATTGCTGAGCGACGGCGCCATCAAACATGTGGTGGTGGAGGACGACGTGGGCGATGAAATCACTTTCGCCGCCAAAGACTATATTTCCGAGGGGATCCAGCCGCCGTTGGAAGAGCTGCCAGAAGTGGCGGCGCTGGATGATTAAAAGGTGACGTTGCGGATAAAACGCAGCGGCCGATCGGTGCAGTTGACGTAGGCATAGTGCTGATCGCTGTTGAACACCTGGGTTTCACCGGCATCCAGCGTCAGGGTCTGCTGCTCCAGCACCAGCGTCAGGCTGCCGGTGATCACATAGATAATTTCGTTCCAGCCTGCGGCATCCGGCAGCGAATCGTAGCGTTCGCCCGGCATCAACGCCCATTCCCACAGCTCCACCCGCTGACGTGCGGGCACGCTGGCGACGAACACCGCCTGGCTTGCCGGCTCGCGCCCCTGCCAGGCCAGTTCACCCACCAGATGATTGCCGCGTGCTTCCGGTGCCTGGATCAAATCGGTGAAGGCGATATTCAGCGCCTCAGCAAGTTTGTCCAACACCGCCAGGCTGACATTACGGTCACCGGCTTCAATCCCGGCCAGCATGCGGCGGCTGACGCCGGATTTTTCCGCCAGCGCCATTTGACTTAGCCCGGCTTGCCGGCGGTATCCCCGCAGGTTGCTGCTCAGATATTGCAGCACTTTGAGCGCGTCATGTTTTTCATTGTGCACTATATTGCTCATCTGCAGGTATTCCCCCATACTGGTGCGAACTGTGCATTATATTGCACCCGGCATTAAGGGCAAGTCAGTGTCTGCAGTAAAAAAATCTTTTGTTTCCACACTTATTTCCAAAATTAAACTTCAGGAAGCGGTGCTGATTTTCATCACCATGATCTGGGGCGGCACCTTTTTGGCGGTGCATCACGCCATGCAGGTCAGCGGGCCGTTCTTTTTCGTCGGGCTGCGTTTTGCCGCCGCCACGTTGGTGCTGACGCTGTTCTCTCTGCGCACCCTGCGCGGGTTAACCTGGTATGAACTGAAAGCGGGCGTGTTTATCGGCATTGCCATCATGTTTGGCTACGGCCTGCAAACCGTTGGGTTGCAAACGATCAGCAGTAGCCAGTCGGCATTTATAACCGCCATGTATGTGCCGATGGTGCCGTTGTTACAGTGGCTGGTGCTGGGGCGTTTTCCCAGCCTGATGTCGTGGGTAGGCGTTCTGCTGGCGTTCACCGGCCTGATGCTGCTGGCCGCGCCGAGCAGTGCGGATATGACGCTCAGCACCGGCGAGATACTGACATTGATCGGCACGCTGGGCATGGCGGCCGAGATCATTTTGATTGGCGCCTATGCCGGTAAGGTGAACATCAGACGGGTGACGGTGGTACAGCTGGCGACGGCATCGCTGGCCTCGTTCCTGATGATGGTACCGACCGGTGAGGCGTTGCCGCCGTACACCGGTTATCTGCTGTACAGCGCGATAGGGCTGGGCATTGCCAGCGCTATGATTCAGCTGACGATGAACTGGGCGCAGCGCAGCATGTCACCGACCCGCGCCACGGTCATTTATGCCGGTGAACCGGTCTGGGCTGGGATCGTCGGGCGTATCGCAGGCGAACGTCTACCGGGGGTCGCCCTGTTGGGCTGCGGGCTGATCGTGTTGGGTGTGCTGGTCAGCGAACTGCGCATTCGCCGCAAAGGCAAGGCAGCGGCGCTGGTCGAATAAGGCGCGGCAGAGGTTGGCTGCGCCGACTTCCCTCCGTCACGCCGCATCACGGCCGGCTGCGACAGGCGTCCCTGCCTGTCTCGCCTGAAACCGCCGTCCACGGCGGCAGCAGAGAAATTCGGAGTATTGGCGGCAATGCTTTCTGCACGAGACGCACAGAGAGGGGAGAAAAAAATGCCAGTCAGGCTTAACTGACCGGCATTACGGCTGGCCGGGCCTCGGCGTCAACGTGCGACGTTGTCCGCCAGCGGCAGGATTTTACGGTTGCGCAGCAGCGCATTCAGAATAATGGCGCCGAAGGTGGCGGTACCTATGCCCCCCATGGTGAAGCTGCCGATGGTCAGCGCAAAATCGCCGGCACCCAGCACCAGTGTGACGGCCACCATAATCAGGTTGCCGTTATCGCCCAAATCGACCTTGTTTTGCACCCAGATGCGCGCGCCGGCGACGGCAATCAAACCGAACACCACCACCGAGGCGCCGCCCAGCACCGGGCCTGGAATGGTGTGGATCAGCGCGCCGAACTTCGGTGAAAAGCCCAGAACAATCGCCACCGCCGCTGCGGCGACAAATACCAGGGTGGAGTAGATTTTGGTTACTGCCATGACGCCGATATTTTCAGCATAGGTCGTGACTCCGGTGCCGCCTACCGAGCCAGACAGCAGGGTCGCCAGCCCATCGCCGACAAAGGCGCGGCCGATATAGGGATCAAGATTCTGGCCGGTCATCCCTGCGACCGCTTTCACATGCCCGAGGTTTTCCGCCACCAGAATGATCGCCACCGGGGCAATCAACAGCATGGCGTGCAGGTTAAACGCCGGCGCGGTGAACTGCGGCAGACCAAACCAGGCCGCCTGGCTCAGCGCGCTGTAATCCACCGGCTTGCCGAGCCCAAAACCGTTGGTCACGACCACATAAATCAGATAGGCGGCGATCAGTCCAATCAGGATCAGCAGTCGCTGCATCAGCCCGCGGGTGAATACCGCCACCGAACCGATACACAAAATGGTGACCACCGCCATCCAGCTGTCAAAATTGGACGCCGAAACGCTGCGTACGGCGATAGGCGCCAGGTTCAGGCCAATCGCCATCACCACCGCCCCGGTCACCACCGGCGGCATCAGGCGTTCGATCCAGCGGGTGCCGACGCTCATCACCACAAACCCGATCAGCAGATACACCAGCCCGCAGGCGATGATACCGCCCAGCGCCAGCGCAATGTTGGGGTTCGCGCCCTGGCCGCTGTAACCGGTGAGGGTGATTACCAGCCCGACAAACGCCGCGCTGGAGCCGAGGTAACTCGGCACCCGGCCGCCGACCACCAGGAAGAACAGCAGCGTGCCGATGCCGGACATCAATATGGCCAGATTGGCGTCAAAGCCCATCAGCAGCGGCATCAGCACCGTGGCGCCAAACATGGCTACCGCATGTTGCAGGCCCATAACCAGCGTCGGCACCAGCGGCAGCCTTTCATCGGGTGCGACCACCGCACCGTCCAGATTGCCTTGCTTCATGCGCCATTGGGGAAACCAGGTATTCGCCATCGTCATCTCCAAAACAGGGGGGCAGGTTAGGGGCGCAGGTGAGTGCGCGTTACGGCATTATCGGCAAATCATTGTTTCAATAACGGGTGGTAGCGGCGATCGAAGTAAGCCAGCCCGTGGCTTTCGTCATTACGCGCCAGCGCCACCGCCTGACAGAACAGAATGTCATGGGTGCCGACGCTGACAATTTGGCTAATCCGGCAATCGAAAGAGACCACTGCGCCATGCAGAATGGGGGAGCCGGTTGCCAGCGTGGACCAACGGGCGGCGGAAAAACGCATGTCCATCGGCGTTTTACCGCCAAACAGATTCGACAGCGACTCGTGTTCCGCCGCCAGCGTATTGACGCACAGCGTCTGGTTTTGCTTGAACACCGAATACACCGATGCGGAGCGGTTCAGGCACACCAGCAGCGTCGGGGGCGTATCGGTAACGCTGCATACCGCAGAGGCGGTAAACCCGGCCCGGCCGGCCGGGCCGTCGGTGGTAATGATATTCACGGCCGAACCCAGGCGCGCCATCGCGTCGCGAAAGTCCTGTTTTTCTACGCCCTGTGGCACAAGTGGCGCGCTGGCAAGAAGGGTTTGCATACTTTTCTCCTGTGGCTGGCCCACAGTGAAGGGCCAGGCGGTTGAACTCAGTGTTTCAGTCCTGTGGGCTCAAGCTGGGCGTCCGCAGGGCTGCAGGCAGACGACTGGCCGTCGGTTTTCAGCAGCCAACCGAGCAGGATGCGGTTAAAGTTGTCGGCATCCGTCACGCTCATGGCATGGCCGCCGTACGCCATCTGCGCCAGTTCGCCGAACGGCAGGTTCTCCGCCAACTGATGCGAGCAGTGGTAAGGCACCAGCAGATCGTCGCGGGAGCACAGCGCCAGCGTCGGGGTGGAGATGTCCGCCAGGTGCGGGCGGAAATCGGTGTTCATCAGCGCACTCAGGCGGCGTAACAGGTTTTCTGTTCCCTGGAAATGCGCCACCTGATGCGCCAACTCCTCGTCCAGCAGCGCTTCGTGCCGCGACAACCAGTCGGCGGGGAACAAGAACAGCGGCTGGGCGCGCACGTAGGCTTCCACGCCGCTGTTGAGCAGCAGGTCCTGGCGCACTTTGAAGCAGCGTCGGGTCTGGCTGTCCAGCGTCGTCCAGCCATTAACCACCACCAGTTTTGCGACCAACTGAGGGTGCGTGAGCGCCAGTTGCAGGCCAATCATGCCGCCAAGCGCGTGGCCGACGAAATAACAGCTTTCAACGCCAATCGAGCGCAGCAACTGCGCCACCTCATCAGCCATATCGGCCATGCTATAGCCGGCCGGCACTTCGCCTTGGCTGCGGGCGGTGCCCTGGTGATCGTAAACCACCACCCGGAAATGCTCGCTCAGCGCTTCAATCTGCGGTTGCCAGAAACTGCCTGCGCCGCCCAGACCGGCAGAGAGCACCAGGGTGGGGGTGAGCGGGGTGTCTTTTCCCAAAATCTCAAAGTACATTCTCGATCCTCTGCGGATAAGGGGTCATCGGCCGATATGGGCCACGGTGGCAATTTCAATCAGTGCGTCCGGTTTCACCAACCCGCACTGAATGCAGTAGCGCGCCGGTTTGTCGCCAGGAAAATACTCCGCATAGACCTGATTGATGGCGGCATAGTTTTGCCAGTCGGTGAGGAAGATCGAGTTAAAGGTCACGTCATCCATGCTGCCGCCGGCGGTTTCGATCACGCTTTTAATGGTTTCCAGCACGTGACGGGTTTGCGCTGCCGCATCGCCGACGTGTACCACGTTATTGTCTTTATCGAACGCCAGCGTGCCCGAGACGTAAACCACGCCATCGGCCAACGTGCCGGGGACGAACGGTGCCAGCGGTTTGCCGGTGCCCGGCGGCGTAATGATGGTTTTTGGCATAGTCTTGCTCCTGATGAATGATTAAAGGGTAACGCAGGCAAAACTCATGCCGTTTGGCTGAGTGGGGCGATGAGCGCGTCGCAGAAACTGTCGACGTCCGATACCCAACCAAAAAAGGTTTCGATGTTGTACAGCGCCGCCTGCTGGGCAAACTGCGGCCCGGCCTGGTGAGTGGCGTCCGCCAGCACCACGCCGAAATATTCGAGGAAGAAGCCGTCGCGCAATGTGGATTCCACGCAGACGTTGGTGGCGATGCCGGTAAACACCAAATGGTGAATGCCGTAGGAGCGCAACAGGCTGTCGAGTTGGGTATTGAAGAAGCCGCTGTAGCGTGGTTTCGGGATCACGATATCGCCTGGCTGCGGCTGCAGTTCATCCACCAGATCGTAGTCCCAGTCGCCCTTGGCCAGCAGCTTGCCCATCAGCTCCGGGCGCTTGCGCATGGTTTTCAGCGCGTTGGATTTATGCCAGTTGGGCGAACCCTGGCCGCCGGCTTCGACATACTGATTGTCCCAGCCGTTCTGGAAAAAGATCACCCGGATACCGGCGGAGCGCGCGGCGCTGATGGCGCGTTTGATATTGGCGATCACCGGCGCGGTGGCCGAGACGTCAAAACCGGCGAGATCGAGATAGCCGCCCTGCGAGGCGTAGGCATTTTGCATATCGACCACGATCAGCGCGGTTTCCTGCGGCGCAAAGGCGATGGCCTCAGGGCGAGCGGGCAAGGTGACTGTGGCGCCGGTTTCCGGCGACTGGCGGCGCACCACCGGCTGGTTTTCAACAATTTTCATCAGGCTACCTCACGGCTTTCAGCGGTTGTTGGGCAAACGTCGGCGCGGCTTTTCATCAGCGGCTGAATGCGCTCGCCGAAGTCTTCCACCCCTTTCACGAAGTCATCGAAGGTCAGCAGCACGCCTTCGGTACCGGGCACGGTAGCGATCTCATCCATCATGCGCGCCACGTTGGCGTAGGAACCGACCAGCGTACCCATATTGATGTTGACCGCCGAGGTCGGGTCCGCCATCTGGCGCACGTTGGTGTCGGCGCCGGATTTAGTGTCCTTGCCGCTTTGCTCGGTCAGCCAGGCCAGCGCTTCGGTGTCGGCGCCGGCTTTATAGCTTTCCCATTTGGCGCGGGCGGCCTCGTCGGTCTCATCGGCGATGATCATGAACAGCACATAGCAGGCGACGCTGCGGCCTTCGGTGTCGGCGGCGGTTTTCAGCCGTGCTGCCGTCGGTGCGAAGGCGGTAGGGGTGTTGACGCCCTTGCCGAAACAGAAGTTGTAATCGGCGTATTTGGCCGAGAAGGCCATGCCGGCGTCACTCTGCCCGGCGCAGATGACCTTGATGTCCGCCTGCGGCTGCGGGCTGACGCGGCAATCGTCCATCTGGAAGAACTCGCCTTTGAAATCGGACTTGCCGGTGCCCCACAGATCGCGCAGCACCTTCACGTATTCCGCCAGATAGTCGTAACGGCGGCCGAAGTAATCGTCGCCCGGCCACATGCCCATCTGCTCGTATTCCGGTTTTTGCCAGCCGGTCACCACGTTCAGGCCAAAGCGCCCGTTGGAAATGGAGTCGATGGTGGAGGCCATCCGCGCGACGATCGCCGGCGGCATGGTCAGGGTCGCTGCGGTGGCGTAGATCTTGATGCGCGAGGTGACTGCGGCCAGCCCGGCCATCAGGGTGAAGGACTCCAGGTTGTGATCCCAAAATTCGGTTTTGCCGCCGAAGCCGCGCAGTTTGATCATCGACAGGGCGAAATCGAAATTGTAATGCTCGGCCTTCTGCACGATGGTTTTGTTGAGTTCAAACGTCGGTTTGTATTGCGGAGCATTGCTGGAAATCAGCCAGCCGTTGTTGCCGATCGGGATAAATACGCCAATTTTCATTTGAACACCTCGGGTCTGCGAATGGGACGGTTCACGCGCTGCTTGAATGCTTCCTGCGGGTTCCAAATTGCGCGGCGCTTGTCAGGGTATTGCAAACGGGGTGCCAGTTTTTAAAAAGGTATATTTATCAATTAATTGATGTTTTCATGTGATCGGGTTGTTGAGTGAATGGTCCAAAATAGACCATTTGGTAAAAAATATGTGCACAAAAATCAGGCGCAGTTGCCCGTAAAAGGTGCAAAAAATCCCCCGAAAGGGGTAGGTAAATGCGTGGGTTTCACTCAGTGGCTTTGTTATGCTGGTGGCCGAATCAGGTGGCGCCAAGGAGCTGCAGTGAAGCAACAACCCGTTAAACCGCCTACGCGCCGTTCGCGCGCGGTGGCCGCAAAACGCAGCACTATCATGGATGCGGCACTGGAGTTTTTCTCGCTGTACGGTATTCACGGCACCAGTCTGGATCAGGTGGCGGAGCGCGCCGACGTGTCCAAAACCAATCTGCTGTATTATTTCCCTTCGAAAGAAGAGCTGTACGTTGCGGTGCTGAAAGGCATCCTCGACGTGTGGCTGGCGCCGCTGAAAGCGCTGCGCGCCGATCAGGAACCCTTGCAGGCCATTCGTGAATATATCCGCCTGAAATTGGACGTGTCCCGCCATCACCCGCAGGCTTCGCGGCTGTTCTGTCTGGAGATGATCCAGGGCGCGCCGTTGCTGAAACTGGAGTTGCAGGGCGGGTTGAAGGCGCTGGTGGACGAGAAGTCCGCGATGATTGAGCGCTGGATCGCCGAAGGCCATATCGCGGCGGTGGAGCCGCATCATCTGATCTTTATGCTGTGGGCAACCACCCAGCACTATGCCGATTTTTGGGTGCAGGTAGAGGCGGTGACCGGCAAAACGCTCGATGATGAGGCGTTCTTTCAGCAGACGGTGGAAAACGTGCAGCGGGTGATTATCGACGGGATACGCCCGCGTTAATCGTCTAAAGAGGGGCAATGCAGGGGGATAAGCGATTATCCCCCCGTTGCTTTTAGGCGGTTTTTTTCTTGCGCAGGAACACGTAAGACAAACCGAGCACCACAAACCACAGCGGCGTGACGATCAGCGCCTGGCGAGTGTCATCGCGCAGCGACAGCAGCACCAGCACAAACACGAAGAACGCCATGCACACCCAGCACATCAGCTTACCGGCCGGCATCTTGTAGATCGATTTCTGGTGCAGCGCCGGGCGTTGCTTACGGTAAACCAGGTAAGAACACAGGATAATGGTCCAGACAAACATGAACAGAATGGCGGAGACGGTGGTCACCAGCGTAAACACCGTCATTACGTTCGGGATCAGGTAAATCAGCACCACACCGCCCAGCAGACAGATGCAGGAGAAGGTCAGGCCGTTAGCCGGCACCGCCCGCTTGGACAGGTTGGCGAACGACTTCGGCGCATCGCCTTCCTGCGCCAGGCCGAACAGCATGCGGCTGGTGGAGAACACCCCACTGTTGGCGGAAGAGGCGGCGGAGGTCAGCACCACGAAGTTGATTACGCTGGCCGCGGCCGGCAGGCCGATCAGCACGAACAGTTCAACGAACGGGCTTTTATCGGCAACCACAGAATTCCACGGCGTGACCGACATAATCACGATCAGCGCACACACGTAGAACATGATGATGCGGATCGGAATGGAGTTGATGGCGCGCGGCAGCACTTTTTCCGGATCTTTGGTTTCAGCCGCGGTGGTGCCCACCAGCTCGATGCCGACAAAGGCGAACACCGCGATCTGGAAGCCGGCGAAAAAGCCGCTGATGCCTTTCGGGAACATGCCGCCGTCATTCCACAGGTGTGAGAACGACGCGACGGTGCCGGTAGGGGACTGGAACTGCATGGCGATCATCACCAGCCCGGCGATGATCAACCCGACAATGGCGACGATTTTAATCATCGCAAACCAGAATTCCATCTCGCCAAACATCTTCACCGTCGCCAGGTTCAGACCCAGCAGCAGTAACACGCACAACAAAGAGGCGATCCACTGCGACAACCCGGGGAACCAGAACTGGGCATAAGCGGTGATCGCCACCACGTCGGCGATACCGGTGACGACCCAGCAGAACCAGTAAGTCCAGCCGGTAAAGAAACCGGCCCAGGGGCCGAGCAGATCGGCGGCGAAATCGCTGAAGGATTTGTATTCCAGGTTGGAGAGCAGCAGCTCGCCCATGGCGCGCATCACGAAAAACAGCATAAAGCCGATGATCATGTACACGAAGATGATGGAAGGCCCGGCCAGACTGATGGTTTTACCGGATCCCATAAACAGACCCGTGCCGATAGCGCCGCCGATGGCGATCAGTTGAATATGTCGGTTAGTTAGGTTTCGCCGTAGATGATCTTCTGACGCAGGCGTCGCGTCCGTGACTATTTTAGAGTGATCTACCATCTTATGATGTCCTGTTTTACCTGTCATGGGTGAAATAGTGAGCTCTGAAGTGGCTCTTTTTTATACGATTATCCGGTTGCCCGGCTTTAGTAAGGTAGTGCAATAACGCCACCTTTGTGCAACATGTTTACAACATTTATACGAGGGATAAAAGTCGATTATTCTTTACACGAGGAGGCAAATCGGACGTCTTGGGGGCGGAAGATTACTCCTCGCGTTAGCAGATTAATAGCCCTAAGCGGCCTTATCTTGTTGATAAAACAGAGGGTTGAAAATGTCGCATGAGAAAAAGTAATGAGTGTAAGCGTTTGACATTGATTACGGAGAGGCGAATAATTTAACCCGTTGGGTCGTTAGCTCAGTTGGTAGAGCAGTTGACTCTTAATCAATTGGTCACAGGTTCGAACCCTGTACGACCCACCAACAAAAACATGTGGTTACAACAGCTTCTTGATTCCTTGTTCTCTCTGTCGTGTCGTCTTTGTGTCGCGATATGAAAAAATCGTACCGATTTGCCATCTATGTTCAGAAAGGTGATCTGGCGCAGCAAGAGTCTATCTTCGCCCCCTTCTGTCGACCCCCAATCCCCACTATCCAGCAAAATTGATAATGGAAACCCTGTCAGAATTCGCCCTACAGGCGGTGTGTCCAGGTTTTGAAAACGGAGGTTGCTGCCTTTGCGTCGCTGTGGCTCCTTGTCTGAGGGCATTTGCTTTGTCGAATTTCAGGTTCGCTGCGGCTGAAAGACGATCACGAGTTTTTTGAAGGTTGCATAGGTTTTTTCATCCGGCGGTGCCGGGATCTCTGCTGAGAAGACGGCAGCCATGCCCGCTTCGCACAGCGGCTTAAAACCCTCAACATTATTGATGTCGGTGACCTTACCCTGGCGGTTCAGGGATATGGACATACTGCATTCTTGCCCGTAATAGTTATCCTTTATGATCGTTTCCATAAGTATTGCGTTGGACACATCGTGGTAATAATCCGTGATCGCGACGCCGGTGCGTTTTGGCTCAGGGTAAACCCGAGCAACATATTTGCTGTTGCATGCGGTCAAGCTGAACGCTGCCAGGAGGGCGGTGGTGGCGATTCGCAGGAGAGGCATTTTATTCCCTTAAGTGCTGAGGAGCTTCATGTGAAGCTCGCATAAACATTATTATACTGCATCATTCAACCCCTTAGGGCTTATCGCAGCGCTCTTTTGGGGCGTGGTAGAAAGGCGATCGCCGTTTACAGTAGCTGACCAACGGACATCAGCGCCACCGCCCAAATCCCGGCGGAGAGCGCGCTGGCACAGTAGACCTGCTTGCGCGGCAGCGAAATCATGCCGGCGACCAAAGGCACGGTGTAGCGCATCACGGCCAAAAAACGCGAGATAAACAATAGCGCCACGCCCTTTTGTTGCAAGGCTGACTTGGCCTTGTGCAACGTGCCGTGATATCTGGCCGGCAACCACTTCCCGGGGGCGCGGCCCTGGAGCAATGCGCCGCAATGGAAAGATAAAATGGAACCGAGCAGCGCACCCAAAGCAATCGCCCCCCAGACGTAACCGTCGGCCAGCACCGGTTTGCCGGCGACAATGCCCAGCATCAGGGTAATCGACGCCGGCGGCAGCAGCGAAGAAATGAAAATAACCGACTTGCCGAACGAAAACAGAAAGATGATCAGCAGCAGAAAGCCCGGTTCCGGGCTGTATTTGGCGATAATATGGGTCCATTCCGCCATAAAAAATCCTCATAAAATGTGTCTGAGGACCAGTGTCACATTGCCCGCTTCAATAAAGGTTAAATATTGGGCAAGGAACGACGTTTTACCCGATAGCTTGCGCTATCGGCAGGGCGGGATCATCGGGAAAAGGGTAAAGATTCGCGGTACAGTGGGCCCACATGATAGATACGCTGAAAGGAACAAGGCGCCATGCTAAAGGTGATAGCCGAGGATTTTATCAAGATCGATTGTGTTGAAACGGTGATGCCGCTGTATCGGGAACTGGTGGAGAAAACCCGGCGGGAGCCGCTTTGCCTCTCCTATGAACTGTTTATCGATCACCAGGACCCAGGGCATTTTATTTTTGTCGAGGAGTGGCCCGACCGGGCTGCGTTGGATGTACATTGCCAAACCGAACATTTCACGCGGCTGGTACCCTTGATCAATCAGCACCAAAGCAAACCCTGTACCTTCCTGTTTATGCAGCCTTTTTCTTCCACGAAAGATTAAAAGGGCAAAAAAACCCCCGCAGAGCGGGGTCAATGGCTTCTCAAACACGGTCTTGTCATGCTTAAACGTTAGACTGCGAATGATTGCCATTCACTAAGAATGTTCTCAAAAGGAGGTTGCTGCCGCTTGCCGCACCTGTTCAACCCAGCTCTGCTGGTAGCCGAACGTCGGCGTCTCATACTGCGTTAATCCATAACGGACGATGGCTTTCACCGCCCGGCTGGCGAGCGGATTTTTTTGCGCGATTTGCCGGGCGATGCCCAGCGCTTCATCCTGTGCCGACCCTTCGCTGATACGAGAAATAGCGCCGTGTCGCCAGGCTTCCTCCGCACTTATTGTTCTGCCGGTCAGCAACCAGTCGAGGGCGATATACGGTGAGATCCGCGCCGGTAGCCGCGAACAACCGCCTTGCGCCGCAATCAGCCCCAGCCCGGTTTCCGGGAAACTGAACCGTGCGCTGCGGTTGGCGACGATCAGGTCGCAGGCCAACGCAATCTCGAAACCGCCGCCGAAGGCTATGCCATCGACGGCGGCAATGAGGATCTTGGCGAGTTGGGCATGCACGATGCCGCCAAACCCCTCTGGCTCGACCACCGGCAGTTCCCCCTGGCGAAATGCCTTTATGTCCATCCCGGCGGAAAACACCTCAGGATGGCCGGTCAGCACAATCGCCCGCACCGCGTCATCCTGCTCGGCCCGTTGCAGATAAGTTTGAATCAGACGCGCCATCTCCAGATTGATGGCGTTCTTTTTCTCCGGCCGATTGAGGGTAATAACGGCAACGCCGTCATCGTGGCGCTCATAAAGCACCGGAGGCTGCGGGTCATTCATTGGCTTTTTCTCCCTGGAAGAAGAACAGCGTCAGCAGCAGGGCGATGGCCCCCAGCGGCAGCGAAAACAGCGGCAGATAATAGGCCGGCAGCGTATACAGCGTCAGGCCGCCGAGCATGCCGCCGGCGGCGATGCCGGCATAGAGTACGGAGCTGTTCAGTGAAACGGTCAGTGCGCCAAAGCGTTTCGATAGCGACAGCAAGTGATGTTGGATTGGCACCAGATACATCCAGCCGGTAATGCCCCACACCAGAAAAATCGCCAGCACCCACCAGGGGGAAGTAACGTAAAAGGTGAGCAGAAACAGCGAGACCGTTTGAATGGTTACCGAGAACAGCAGCACAAACTTGCTGCCGAGGGTATCGGTCAACACGCCGGAAACGAAATTGCCGATGACGGCGCCTACGCCGAATACCAGCAGCGCGATCGGTAAAATAGCCTCCGCACCCAACTGGGTATGTTTCAGCAGTACGCTGACATAGCTGTACACGATATGCTCGGAACAGACGGCAAAGAAGGTGATCAGCAATGTGGTCAGCACCGCCTTTTGCCGCAGTGGGGCGAGCCGCTCCTTCAGCGTGTGCTTACCCGGTGCGGCAATGGCGCGCAGCGCCAGCGAAAGTCCCAGCAGAGAAACGGCGCCCAGCAGGGCAATCAGCAGGAAAATCTCCCGCCAACCAACCAACCTGGCCAGGAAGGTACCAAAAGGAATGCCAAGGGCAATGGCCAGCGTCATGCCGCCGTAAACGATGGAGATAGCCAGCCCACGGCGCTTTTCCGACACCAGCCCGACCGCAGCGGCGGCGGCTTGCGGCGTGTAGGCTGCGGCCCCCAGCGCCGCCAGCACTCGACCGGCAGCGATTTGCAAAAAGCTGTCGGCAAATGCGCAGGCCAGATTACCGACGATAAACAATACCAGGGCGATCTGTAAAATATGCTTGCGGTTGAGGTTGCCAAACAGCCAGGCGGTCAGCGGGGCAAACAGCATATAGGCGAGGGCAAACACCGAGATTAACTGCCCCGCCTGAGCGGGGCTGACAGTAAAGGTATCGGAAATCTCGGTAAGCACGCCGGCGACGATAAACGCATCGATGCCAATGGCAAAGGTGCCGGTCGCCATCAGACAAAGCGTAAGAAAATGGCCGTTATAATCCGTCGACTTCATCCTGCTCTCCGTAATTCATTGGCGGCCCAGACTTTGCTTAATGCCGCCAGGAAATAATCCACATCCTCATGAGTATGGGCAGAGGTCGGCGTGACGCGCAAACGCTCGCTGCCTGCCGGGACCGTCGGGGCGTTCACCGGCTGCACGTAAATATCGTACTCGTCGAGCAGCACCTTGCTGATGTGCTTGTTCCGGTGCGGATCGCCGACCAGCACCGGCAGAATGTGGCTGTCTTGCGAAACCAGCGGGATACCGGCGGCACGCAGGCCGGACTTAAGATGATCGATAATCACCAGCAGGTGTTTGCGTTGGTTGTCATGCTCAAGATTGTATTTGAAGCTGGCCAACGCGGCGGCCACCACCGGCGCAGGGGACGACGTACTGAAGACGAACGCCGGTGCCCAACTGCGCACTGCTTCAACCACCACACGCGGTGCGGCGATATAGCCGCCGGCGGCGCCGTAAGATTTGCCGAAACCGCCCTGGATAATGGTGATGTTATCCAACAGGCCCAATTGCTCGGCATAACCCAGGCCGCGATGGCCGTAAACGCCGGCGGAGTGGATCTCGTCCAGGTAGGTCAGCGCCTGATATTTCTCCGCCAGTTCCACAATTTGTGCCAGAGGCGCGAAGTCGCCGTCCATCGAATAGAGCGACTCGAAAGCGATCAACTTGGGGCGGTCGGGATCGGCCGCCTGCAGCAACTCTTCAAGGTGCGCCACATCATTGTGGCGGAAGATTTTTTTCTCCGCCTTACTGTAGCGGATGCCGTAAATCATCGAAGCATGGTTAAGCTCATCGGAAAATACGATCAGATTGGGAATGGCGTCGCAAAGCGTGGACAACGTAGCGTCATTGGCTCCGAAGCCGGTAGTGAACAGCAACGCGGACTCTTTGCCGTAGGCGCTGGCCAGCAGCGTTTCCAGCTCGCTGTGGTAGACCGAGGTGCCGGAAATGCTGCGGGCGCCGCAGGTGCCCAGCCCGACGCGATTCACCGCCTCGGTGGTGGCCAGGATGACTTTGGGGTGATGGCTCATCGCCAGATAATCATTCGAGCACCAGACGTTCAGGCGGCGCTCGCCGTTCTGCCCGTGGCTGATGGCCCAGGGTTTATCCACCACGCTGCGTTCGAGGTTGAGGAACTCGCGGAACCGCCCCTGTTTTTTGGTTTCGGCCAGTTTTTCTTCAAGAATGTTTAATACGCTCATGCGGAATTCCTTACGTTAAAGGGCTTTAATAACCAATGAAACGCCTTGGCCGACACCGACACACATCGTCACCAGCGCGTTGTTTACCTGCCGTGCATTGAGTTCCAGCGCGGCGGAAAGCACCAGCCGCGCGCCTGACATTCCAAGTGGATGACCGAGGGCGATGGCGCCGCCGTTTGGGTTGACCCGCATATCGTTGAAATCGATACGCCAGTTTTTCAGCGTGGCCAACACCTGTGCGGCAAACGCCTCATTAATTTCAATCACGTCAAAATCGTTCAGGGTAAAGCCGGTTCGCGCCAGCAACCGGTCGGTGGCGGCGATCGGCCCGATGCCCATCACCGACGGGGCAACGCCCGCGCTGGCGCTGTCGCCAATCTCCGCCAGCGGTTGCAGCGATTTGCGTTTCACATAACGGCCAGAGGCCAGCAGCAGCACGGCCGCTCCGTCGTTGATGCCCGAAGCGTTGCCGGCGGTTACCGAGCCGTCGGCAATAAAGGCCGGTTTCAGCGCATGGAGTTTTTGCAGCGTGGTCTGGCGCGGAAATTCATCCTGTTCGAAAGTCTTGCGGGTTTTACGATCCACCTGCACCTCGAGTGGCGTGATTTCCCTGGCCAATCGGCCATTTTCGATAGCCAGCCAGGCCTTTTGCTGTGAACTCAGGGCAAAAATATCCTGATCTTCACGGGATATTTGGTGTTGCCGCGCCACGTTCTCCGCCGTAACGCCCAGCGGATCGCAACCATAGCGCTCCGCCAACTGCGGATTGACAAAACGCCAACCCAGGGTGGTGTCGTACAGCTTGACGCCCTTGTCGAAAGGCGTTTCGCTTTTGCCCATCACGTAGGGCGCCCGGCTCATGCTTTCTACGCCGCCGGCCAGCACCAGATCGCTGAGGCCGCTTTTTATTTTCGCGCCGGCGTAGATCACGGCATCCAGCCCGGATGCGCACAGCCGGTTCAGGGTAATGGCCGGCACGCTCTGATCCAGGCCAGACAACAGCGCCGCCATGCGCGCGACGTTGCGGTTGTCCTCACCGGCCTGATTGGCGCAACCCAGGATCACTTCATCGATATCCGGCTCCGCATCAGGGTGACGTTGCAGCAGTGCCCGAATAATGGCCGCCGCCATATCATCCGGGCGCGTCAGCGCCAGGCTGCCGCCATAAGCGCCGATCGCCGTGCGCGTGCCGTCGATCAGATAGACCCCATCGTCTTTAATCGTCATCATTTTTCCTTAGGGCGCCACAGCCAGCTCTGGCCGGGCCGCGTTCAGCAATGAGTAATGCGGGTAATAGCGCGTGGAGTGCAGCAGCTGCGCCATGTTATCCAGCGTCGATTTCACGTTTTTCTGCCCGAGCTGCGCCAGCCAGGCAAAAATGCCGTCGGCATAGTTCACGCCGGCCACTGCGGCGATATCGATATCCGCCCGGCTGCAAACGCCGCTCTCCACCATGATCACCGATTCATTGATCAGGCTGCTCAGTACGCGGGCAACGATCAGGGCCGGGGAGTCCTTAATAAACTCCACCTGAGCGATGACGGTTTGCAGCAGCGTCAGAAACAGCGCCTTGTTCGCCTCTGTGGCATGCTGATTGTGGGTGGCTACCAGATAGGCGGTGTCGGCGTAATTCAGCGCGGCGTCAATCACGAAGGTGTCGAGAGCGGTTAAGCCGGCCAGCAGGTTCGCCGTTCTGCCATCGGTGATTTTGATCGCCAGGGTGTTATTCAGCAGGATAAAGCGCCCCAGATCCGGCCGTTCCGGCAACCGCTGAACGCGCAGCGCAGGCCAGTTGGCCAGAGCGCGCTGTTGCAGATGATCGAATAAAGCGTGCTCACCATAGAAATGCAGTGAAGTCGGCGTGCCGCCCTCGGTGGCCGGGTAGGGTGGTGTAGCAGGTTGGGGGGAAAAAAAAGAGCGCCCGTTTTTCTTCCCCAACAGCCCGGCATCCACCAGCGAGCGTTGCAAATGGCCGGGGGTATAGCGGGGGTCGAACTGCATGTCCTGCCAAATCTGCTTGCTGACCTGATAGTTGATGTCCTGGCCGATAAAATCAGTCAGTTCTAAAGGCCCCATGCGAAAATGCCCCCCAGCCTTGAGGGCGCGGTCGATCTGTGGCGCCAGCGCCACGTTTTCCTCCAGCAGCCGGAACCCTTCCAGATAGAAAGGCCGCGCCATGCGGTTAACAATAAAGCCCGGCGTGGCTTTGCAGACCACAAACTCTTTACCCAACGCGGTTACCAACTGCTGGCAGCGCAGAGTGGCGGCGCGAGAGGTAAAATAAGAGGGAATAATTTCGATCAACTTCATCAACGGCGCCGGATTGAAAAAATGCAGGCCGATAAAACGCGGGTTGTTTTCCACCCCCGTCGCCAACTTGTTCAGCGACAGCGATGAGGTATTGGTTGCAATAATCGCCTCGGGCTTTACCGTAGCCGCAATGGCTGCCAGAACCTCATGCTTGGTTTGCTCATCTTCCGCAATGGTTTCAATTACCAGATCGCTGTCGGCTATGGCCTCGAAAACGGCCGAGAAAATAATATTGGCTAATATCTGGCCTTTTTTCTGCAGGGTTATTTTTCCGTTATCCATTTTTCTGTCCAGGTCACTGACAATATAGTCACGGGCCTGATTGAGATTATTACCATTGCGATTATAAAGTACGGTGCGTATGCCGTTCAGCGCCAGGAGGTAGGCGATGCCTCTGCCCATGGTTCCCGCACCAATAACGGCGACTGAACGGATTGCCGAATTATTCTCTGCCATAGAAAATCCCCGTGAGTATTTTTCTGCATTGCAGAATTCGCAAATGCTTATAATTTATTTGGATTTGGAGCGGCACCGGGTGCCTATGGCGAAGGTAATTGGCGGCGAGATGACTGTCTAACGGTAGAAGTGACAGGTTTACAATAATAGGCGGTTATGGTATTCGCGTAATTCCGGTTATTAGCCAGCGTTAAAAGCGTTATTTATTAGCGTTTGGATGACCATAGCTTCTTTTGTTATAGCCATCGTATTTTTTATACTATGAAACGGCTGTTGCAGCCCGGGCGCCCCCACTATAGTTAATGTCACTTATCGATGACCCGGTACCGCTTTCTGGAGAACGTGTTTTATGGACACCCGTATTCAGCCTTTGATGGATGCTTTACTCGGCAGTGTGCACGACCGCGAGCTTTTTTTACGCCGTCTGGAACTCTGTGCTCAGACGCTGGGCTTTGAATACTATTCCTATACCGTATTTTCATGTTACCCCGCCAGCCGGCCCAAAATGCAGATAGAAGGGAATTATCCTGCAGAATACCTGGAGGACTACCGCAAGTTGCGGGTCTATCTGCAGGATCCGGTTATCGATCAGGCTCATCATTCCACACTGCAGTTTCATTGGGACGAAGGGTTCTATCAAGACAAACCGGAGCTGTGGTGGCGTATGGCGCAGTTCGGTATCCGTGAAGGTTGGTCACAGTCGATCAAGGATTGCTACGGTCGGTTGGGTATTCTCACCTTTGCCGGCAGAAAAATCCCTGAGCAGTCGCCGCAGGCAGGTGCGCATAACGAAACCTTCTTTTTATGGCTGGCGCAGATAGCCCATAAAACGTTGCGCGAAGCATTGATATCGGTGAACGACGAGACGATCAAAGACGTGTTGACGCTGCGCGAAAAGGATATTTTACGCTGGTGCAGCGAAGGTAAAACCTCAGAGGAAATTGCCATGCTTCTGGGGTTGAGTGAAAGGACGGTGAATTTTCATATTGGTAATTCGATTAAAAAGCTGTCAGTTGCCAATAAAACCGCCGCTACGGCGAAAGCCGTGTATTTGCAGCTTATTTAACTGATGTTGAAATAATTAATCGACTAGCCGTTAACCTCGCTATGTTTATATTTTGTTAAATAGTCAATTATTCCGGCCAGGAGTTACCGGCGATCACAAAAGCGCGAGAAAGCGGTTCACGCACCTTTCTCCCGGCAGTACCCTATAGGCACCAAGGTTTACATAGAAGGGATGTAATATGTACAAGACCATATTAGTGCCGATAGATATCGAAGAAGATCTGCTGACCGAGCATGCCTTGAAGAATGTCGAGTACCTGGCGAAAATTTCCAGTGCCAAAGTGCATTTCTTCCACGCGCTGCCGGACGCTTCCGCGTTCGTTACCGCCTATTCGTTTGGCATCAAGGAGTTTGAGAATCAAGCGGAAGTAAAAGCGGTAGATAAGCTGAAGAAAATCATGTCGGAAATTGATATTCCGCTGGAACGACTGGATTACACCATCAGCTTTGGCTCCCCGCGCGATCAGGTGTTGGAATTGGCTGAGGAAATCAAAGCGGATTTGATCATCATAGGTTCGCGCCGTCCGAGCGTGAAAACCTACCTGCTGGGATCTAATGCCGCGGCGATTGTGCGCCACGCCAATATCTCGGTCATGGTGGTCAGATAATGGGTTAAGGCCCGCAGCTCAGCTTGCGGGCCTGTATCATTTAGCGGCAGAGGGCCACGATTTCTTCATACAGCGCCAGCGGCAAGGTAACGCCGTGCTGCTCGCTGTATTGCCGCATCTGAAAACGCCGCTCCCCTGGAATACGCGCCCCTTGCGCGGACATATCGGCGAACAAGGCTTCTGCTCTGGCAAAATGAACCTCTTTGTCGGCCCCCATAAAACGATCGGGATCCATAGCGATAAACAATTCGCCGCCGTAAGGAGAGGAGCCGGTCTGCCGATCGTAGGCCAGCGACTCCTTACTGGTCATATCGCCAATCAACGGCCCGGCGAGCAGCTCGACCATTGCCGCCAGCGCGGATCCCTTATGGCCGCCAAAGGCCAGCATCGCACCCTGCAACACGCTGGCCGGATCGGTCGAAGGCTGCCCTTGCTCATCAAGGCCCCATCCTTCGGGCAACTGTGTGCCGGCGCGGCGGTGCAACTCGATTTCGCCGCGTGCCGCGGCGCTGGTGGCCATATCAAAGATAAAGGGTGGGCGTTGCGGGCGCGGCCAGCCAAAGGCGATAGGGTTGGTGCCGAACAACGGACGGGTTCCCCCGGCGGGGGTGACCCAGGCATGGCTGGGTGTGCATGCCAGTGCCACCAGCCCTTGCTCGGTTAAGGGTTCAATATCGGCCCACAGGGCGGAAAAATGCACACAGTGGTTAATGGCCAGCGCCGCTATGCCGTTAGCGCGCACTTTGTCGACAAAAGCAGGCAGTGCGCGGCGATAAGCCAGCAGCGAAAAACCGTCGTTAGCGTTCACCCGCAGGATCGCCGGAGCGCTGTCGATAAGCACTGGAACGGCGCTGGCGGACACCTTGCCGGCCAGCAGCGAGCGCACGCAGCCAAGCACCCGATATAGACCGTGCGAGGCACAACCATCACGTTCACCGGCGGTCACATTCTGCGCGACGGCGTCGGCATGTTCAGCGCTGAAACCGTTGCTGCGCAGTGCGCGCAGCGCGAGATGATAGGCCTCGCTCAGCGACAGAGTCTGGGTTTGCGTCATGAGATTTCTCCTTTGCGGCTACTCTTCTTCATCACCGTCGAAGTTCGCCTTGGGCAAACAGGTACAGGCACCCCAGTAGTAAATCACCAGCGCAATGACCGCTACCGTAAGGGTATCCCACGGGTGGCCCAGGGCATTGATACCGCCAAAGCTACCGAGATAGGACGTCACAATAATCAGCGCGTAAAAGCCGATCAGCCACAGTGAGGACCAAATCTGCTGCCGCAGGCTGACGGCATGGGTAGGCACCTTGTTTTTGAACAGGATATAGACCACGAACATCAGGATTTGCAGACCAAGCAGCCAGGAAACGGTGTTCCATCCGGACCAGTAAACGATAAGTGCCGAGATGATGAATGATACCGGGCCGAGCACGCAAAACCCCCGAACGAAGAACGGGCGAGGCAGGTCCGGCGCATTACGCCGCAGGCCGGCGGCGGTGACGGGCGCAATGGCGTAACTCAGTACCAGAGCGGCGGACACTACGCCGATCAGCTTCTCCCAGGAGGGGAAAGGCAGCGTCCAGAAGATCGACAGACCAAAGGTCAGCCACAGCGCAGGGCGCGGAATGCCGGACTCCCCGTCGACGCGGGTAAAGATTTTAAAGAAGGTCCCGGCGCGCGCCCAGCCGTAGATCACCCGCGGCGTGGCATTCATATAGATATTGCCGGTGCCGCTCGGCGAGATAATCGCATCGCTCACCACCAGGAACGCCAGCCAGCCCATGCCCAGCGTGATGGCGATATCGCGATAGGGCAGTGAGAATTGCTGGCTGATACCGGCCCAGCCGCCACTCAACATTTCGCCGGGAATGCTGCCGAGGAAAGCGACCTGCAACAGCACGTAGATGATGGTGGACAGTACCACCGAGAGGATCAGCGCGATGGGAATCGTACGCTGTGGGTTTTGCACCTCACTGGCGACCGAGATAATCGGCGTCAGGCCGAGGTAAGCGAAGATAATCCCGCCTGCCGATATGGCCGCCTCTACCCCGGCGGAACCAAAGGGAGCAAAGCCCTGACTGTACAAATTTTCGGGTTTGAAGAAGTTGAACAGCACCACGATCACCAACAGCGGCACCACGAATTTAATCACGCTGATCAGGTTGTTGGATTTGGCAAAGGTTTTGACGCTGTAGTAGTTAAGGGCGAAGAAGAAGCACAGCAGTATCAGTTGCACGACCCAACCTATCAGCGTCGGGTCGCCGGATCCGGGCTGGCTCAGAAAGGGAAACCAGGCGGCGGCGTACTGGCGGGCGGCGACGATCTCAATCGATATCAGACTGGAGAAGGCGATCAGGGTGATAAAACCCAACAGATAGCCCATCAGTTCGCCATGGGAAAATACCGGATAGCGGATGATGCCACCGGCGCGTGGCAGAGCAGCGCCCAGTTCGCAATAAACAATGCCGAGCAGCAAAACGGCCAGGCCGCCGATAAGCCAGGAGTAAATGCCCGCAGGGCCGGCAATGGAGGAGACGTGGCTGGCGGCAAATAGCCAGCCGGAACCAAATATAGCGCCCAGACCAATAAACGTCAGATCGGTGAGCGTAAGCTGCTTCTTGAATTTGCCTTGGGTTGTCATGGGGTTACCCTCTTGTTATTTGATGGCATTCAGATACGGCCTGGCTAGTCATTGGCAGAGAAAGTAATGGGATCCCGGGTATAGATGCCGTTAACCAGCCGCAACAGGCCAAGTGGGTTGCTGTCTTGCAACTGCGGGGGGAGTAACGCCGCCGGGTAATTCTGTAGGCAGACCGGGCGCAGAAAACGTTCGATGGCCAGCGTGCCTACCGACGTGCCGCGAGCATCGCTGGTCGCCGGATAAGGGCCGCCGTGCACCATGGCGTCACAGACTTCGACTCCGGTGGGATACCCGTTGAACAGTACCCGCCCGGCTTTGCGAGTCAGCAATTGGGCCAGCGGTGCCGCGTCGGTTTGATCATCCTCCTCCGCCAGCAGGGTGGCGGTCAGTTGCCCTTGCAGGCTTTCCAGCACGTCGGCCAGTTGACGGTTGTCTTCCACCGCCACCAGGACGGCCACCGGACCAAAAACTTCCTCCTGCAGCAAAGGGTTGCCGCTCAGCAGCAGGTTGACGTCGGCCTGATAAAGCTGCGGAGCGGCCAGATGCGGTTGCTGCTCGCGGTTGCCGGCCAGATGGCGAATGCCCGGCACCTCTTCGAGCGCTTTTAATCCGCTGCGGTAATGTGCCAGCGTGCCGGCATTCAGCATCGGCTGAGGTGCGGCGGCGTTTACCCACGTATTTAACTCGTGAATCAGCCGGCTGAATGCCGCACCTTGTTGGCCGAGGATCAACCCCGGCTTGGTGCAGAACTGGCCGCACCCCTGGGTGAATGAGGCAACCAGTTCCTGAGCGATTTTCTGCCCGCGCCGGGCCAGCGCCTGGGGCATCACGATCAGCGGGTTAATGCTCGACATTTCGGCAAACACCGGAATAGGTTGTGGGCGGCGCATGGCCAGATCGAACAAGGCTCTGCCGCCCCGCAGCGAACCGGTAAAGCCCACAGCCTGGATCGCCGGGTGCTGTACCAGCTCGGCGCCAATGCGATCGCCGTAAATCATGTTGAACACTCCTGCCGGGATTTGCAGTTGCTCCCGGGCCCGTTCAATCGCCTGCGCGGTCAGTTCTGCGGTGATCATATGGCCACCGTGCGCTTTGAAAACTACCGGGCAACCCGCAGCCAACGCGGCCGCCGTGTCCCCACCTGCGGTGGAGAACGCCAGCGGGAAATTGCTGGCGCCGAACACCGCTACCGGGCCGATAGCGGTACGATACTGCCGCAGATCCGGGCGCGGTAATGGCGTTCGCTGTGGCAGAGCGCAATCTATGCGTGCGCCGTGCATATCGCCGCGACGCAACAGCGTGGCGAATAATCGCATCTGACCGCTGGTTCTGGCGCGTTCACCGCTCAGGCGAGCCAATGGCAGGGCGGTTTCCTGCATGGCGAACGCGAAGAAATCCTCCTCCAGCGCGTCCAGCTGATCGGCAATGGCGTCAAGAAACGCCGCCCGGCGCTCGGCGCCGATTTGCGAATAGGCGGTGAAGGCCTGCGCGGCGGCCTCGGCAGCGGCTGCGGCTTCAGCGGCGGTGGCCTGATGGAAACGGTGGCCGGTTGGCCGGCCGTTATCGGCACGCAGGCTGACCAGCGTAGCTTCCCCGCTGGCGCGGCGTTTGCCGCCGATAAACTGTTGGCCGCTGATGGTATAGATATTGGGCATGTATCCCCCATGAGAAAAATGAGAATGCCCGGCAGAGGGCCGGGCGAAGATGGCGATTAAAGGCCGACGTCCGGCAGCTCGGGGCGGTTTGCCTGTGCTTTTTTGACTACCGCGGTGACCTCCGCCAAGGTGTCGCCTTGCAGCGCCAGGCGCGGGGGACGGGTAATGGCGCTGCCGCGGCCCACCAGCTCTTCACACAGCTTGATGCACTGCACCAGATCCGGCCGCGCATCGAGGTGCAGCAGCGGCATAAACCAACGGTATAGCGACAGCGCTTCTTCAAAGCGTTTTTGCTTCGCCAGGCGGAACAGCGTTTCGCCTTCACGCGGGAAGGCGTTGGACATCCCGGATATCCAACCTTCGGCCCCGACAGCGATGCTTTCGAGCACCACATCATCCAGCCCGGCGAACAGGACGAAGCGATCGCCAACCTCGTTGCGCAGATCGATAAAGCGGCGGGTGTCGCCGGAAGAGTCTTTGAAACACACGATGTTTTCGCAATCGACCAGCGAGGTCAGAATGTCGGGCGTTACGTCGTTTTTATAAATGGGCGGGTTGTTGTAGACCATGATCGGCAGATCGGTGGCGGTGGCGACGCTGCGAAAGTGCGTGGCGGTTTCGTGCGGTTTGGCGGAGTAAACCAGGGCCGGCATCACCATAATGCCGTCGACACCGACTTTCTGGGCTTCGCGCGCCATATTGCGCGCAAAGGCCGTCGTGAATTCGGCGATGCCGGCGATCACCGGCACCTTGCCTTGGGCCGCATCCCGCGCTACCTCAATGACTGACAGCTTTTCCTGTACCGTCAATGACGTGTTTTCGCCGACGGTGCCGCACACCACCAGACCTGAAACGCCGTCCTCGACCAGGTTTTTGATCACCGTATGAGTGGCGTCGAGATCCAGAGAGAAATCACTGCGGAACTGGGTGCTGACCGCCGGGAACACGCCGCTCCATTTAATGGCTTTATGACTCATAGTGTTTATCCTGTCGTCCAAGTTTGTTAATCGATGGTGAATTATTGGTGAAGTCCAACCACAGATTGACCTGTATTGTTCGCAGGGGCTTGACGGTTTTCGCCGAATGCCACGACGAAATTGGCACAGTGGCGCAGATCATCGGGCGGCAAAAAACCTGAGGGTTCTTCCGCCGAGAAAAGAGGTATGAGTATTAATATCAGAGGGTTAATTGGTTACCGTTAGCCGAAAATCGCGCGGCGTCAAGCCGGTCATCGACTTGAACTGACGGCTGAAAGCGCTGTGATCGGTATAGCCGCATTGCAGGGCAATGTCGGTGATGGGCAAATCACCGGCCAGCAATTCGGTCGCTTTTTCCAACCGAACCTTGTGGATCATCTGGCGCGGCGTAAGGTGAAAAATGCGTTTGCAGTAGCGTTCTATTTGCGCCACGGAAAGTGCGGTGAGCACCGTTAGCTCTTCGAGGGCGATCGGCCGGGCGTAATGCTGGCGTATATAGACGTCGATGGCAGCCAGCCGTTGATAGGCCGGGTGGTTGGCCTTGGCCTCCTGCAGATCATGCGAGATGCCCGCCATGCCGATGATTTTGCCCTGTGCGTCGTACAGCGCCAGCTTTTGCGTCAGGCACCAGCCGGTTTCCCGGCCGTTATACAGATGCATTTCCAACTGATCCTGAATCAGTACCCCGTGGCGCAGCACCCGGAGATCCTGCTCGGTGTAACCTGAGCCAAGCTGGGCGGGAAAGACGTCCGCCGAGGTCTTTCCCAGCAATGGCATGACGGTTTTAAACCCACAGCGCTTGGCCAGCGTCAGATTTGCCAACAGGTAACGCGCCTGCGCATCCTTGATAAAGAACACCACGTTGGGAATGGCATTGAGCAGCGGGGCGATCAGCGCCAGCGAGTTCAGCAATTCGTGCAGGTTGTTAGGGCGCTGTTGCGCCAGGCCATCGCACAGCCGGGACAGCTGCTCTACGGCGAATACGTCATCTTCCTGCTCATCTGTTGCGGGCTGAGGAGAAGTAACAACCTGATGGTCATGGGCCAATCGCATAGCAATACCTTCCCCCGCTGTTTGACACCGAACCTGAGGCGGCTCGGACAGGCCATTCTTGGCGCCGTTAATCAATATTAACTTTCTGATAACTTTTCAAGCGCAGCTGCCAAATATGCGCATTGCCGCATACTTTTTCTTTTTGCCGCGCAGTTTTTAGCAAGGAAAACGGCTGTCTCCTCGCAGTTTCAGAAATAGCATATCAATAACATAATGATAAATAAGTCATTCTTATGGCCGCTTTAACAGGGTTATGCGGCATGGGCTAAACGCTGCGGCGTGCATTGTGCTGATTTCTGCATTTACCGCGCCGAAATGCATCAAGCTCTCATCGGCGTATTCGGTCAGGCTAAGGCTATAGGTAACACGTTATTAACCCCTGGAGACTCCGATGGCAATTTCTTCGCATTTCACCGTACTGCGGGCGATCGATTCCCACACCGCAGGGGAACCCACCCGATTGATTATTGAGGGGTTCCCCGATCTGGGCAGCGGCAGTATGGCGGAGCGCAAGGCGTTGTTTGCGCAGCAGTATGACGACTGGCGAAGCGCCGTGATTCTGGAGCCCCGTGGCAATGACGTGCTGGTGGGGGCATTGCTGTGCCAACCCTGTTCACCGCAGGCCACCGCCGGGGTGATTTTCTTCAACAACGCCGGCTATCTGGGCATGTGCGGCCACGGGACTATTGGGTTGGTTGCCTCGCTGGCCTACCTGGGGCGGATTAGCGCAGGGGAGCATTTGATTGAAACCCCTGTCGGCACGGTGAGTGCCACGTTGCATCAAGATGGTAGCGTCACGGTGGAAAACGTGCCCGCCTATCGTTTTCGTCACCAAGTGTCGGTTGAGGTGAAGGGCTATGGCGCGGTGACGGGTGACATCGCCTGGGGGGGAAACTGGTTTTTCCTGATTGCCGAGCATCCTTTGGTCATCAACATGCAAAATCTGGAGGCGCTAACCGCCTTTTGCTGGGCGGTGCGCCAGGCGCTGGAGCTGGCGGGAGTTTATGGGGAAGACGGCGGTGTTATCGATCATATTGAACTGTTCGCCGCCGACCCGCAGGCTGACAGCCGCAACTTCGTGCTATGCCCCGGCAAGGCCTACGATCGCTCGCCTTGTGGTACCGGCACCAGCGCCAAGCTGGCTTGTCTGGCGGCCGACGGCAAATTGCAGCCGGATGAGGTCTGGCGCCAGGCGAGCGTGATAGGTAGCGAGTTCAGCGGTTATTACCGTCGTAATGGCGATCGCATAACCCCTTTTATTCGCGGGCAAGCGTACGTTTGTGCCGACAGCCGATTATTGCTGGATGAGAATGACCCCTTCGCCTGGGGGATCCGCTAATGGTCACCGGCAGATGCGCGGAGGCGATAGTGGTGGGTGCCGGCATTATCGGTGCGGCCTGTGCCTGGCGGCTGGCGCAGGAAGGGTATCAGGTCTTGCTGGTGGATAATCAGCGCCCTGGCGCAACGGCGGCAGGTATGGGGCACCTGGTCTGCATGGATGATAACCCCGCGGAATTGGCCCTAAGCGCTTATTCGTCGCAATTGTGGCGCGAAGTGGTGGATCGCATGCCGGAAAGCTGCGCCTGGCGCGGTTGCGGCACGCTCTGGTTAGCGGAGCGGGAAGATGAAATGGCGATTGCCGAACTGAAACAGCGGCGAATGGCGGAATATGGCGTGCTCAGTGAGACGCTCAGTGCTGCGCAGGTTACCCGCCTTGAGCCGATGCTGCGGCCCGGTCTGGCGGGCGGGTTGCGGGTGCCGGGCGATGGCATCCTGTATGCACCCAACGTTGCCCGCTGGTTGCAAACCGATGCGGGAACGGCGATCAGTGTGATTGCCGGCGAGGCGGTCATGCTGGAGGAGCAAAGGGTAGTGCTGGCCAGTGGTGAGCGCCTGACGGCATCCGTAGTGGTGCTTGCCTGCGGCCTCCAGGCCGATCGGCTGTTGGCGCAACCGTTGCTGAAAGCCAAAAAAGGGCACTTGGCGATCACCGATCGCTACCCACAACAGGTGCGCCATCAATTGGTTGAGCTGGGTTATGGCGCCAGTGCGCACGCCTGCGACGGCACTTCAGTGG
The DNA here is from genome assembly GCF_018336935.1 of Serratia plymuthica. Lineage (NCBI taxonomy): Bacteria > Pseudomonadati > Pseudomonadota > Gammaproteobacteria > Enterobacterales > Yersiniaceae > Serratia > Serratia plymuthica. The sequence goes on from NZ_CP068771.1 coordinate 1,662,732, forward strand.
CGTTTAACGTTCAGGCGCGCCCGACGGGCCAATTGCTGATCGGTTCTTCCCGCCAATTTGGCGCCTCAGACACCGACATAGATATGCCTATACTGGCGGCGATGCTGGCGCGCGCCCACACCTTTTTGCCCACCTTGGCGCAACTGAATATTATCCGCTGCTGGACCGGCCTGCGCGCCGCTTCGGCCGATGGTTTGCCGCTATTGGGGCCGCACCCGCAGCACTCCTGGTTATGGCTGGCATTGGGGCATGAGGGGTTGGGGGTGACGACCGCATTGGGCAGCGCTGCGCTGATTGCGGCGCAGATCCAGAATCACCGGCCAGCCATTGACGACACTCCCTATCTTGCTGCGCGGATGTTTGGCTCGGAGGTATTATCGGTATGAGCCAGAAGGATAATTTGCTGACCCTAATAATCGAGGGAGAAAACTTGCGCGTGCCGGAGGGCATCAGCGTGGCAGCGGCCCTTAGCCTGAGCGGGCAGGATCGTTGCCGTCACTCGGTCAGCCAACTGCCGCGAGCGCCGTTTTGTGGCATGGGTATCTGCCAGGAGTGTCGCGTCACGGTGAATGGCCTGCGGCGGCTGGCGTGCCAGACCCTGTGTCAACCAGGGATGCGTATTGAGAGGATCGATAATGAGTAATCTGACGTGCGATGTGCTGATTATCGGCGGAGGGCCGGCGGGGTTAGCGGCAGCCCGCGCCGCTGCTCAAAGTGGCCAGTCGGTGCTGGTGTTGGATGATAATCCCCGGCCAGGCGGACAAATTTGGCGCGATGGGCCGGGAGTCGTATTGCCGGTGCTTGCGCAGCAGTATCGGCAGGCAGTGGCGGCGCTGAATAACGTGACGTTACTGAACGCCGTTAAGATCGTGGCTCACTGCGGGCCGCGGCAAATTCTCTATGAAAGCGAGTTGGGCAGTGGGCTCGTCGATTATCAACGGTTGATCTTGTGCTGCGGCGCACGGGAGCTTCTGCTGCCGTTTCCCGGTTGGACGCTGCCGGGGGTGACCGGTGCCGGTGGGTTGCAAGCGCAAATAAAGCAAGGTCTGCAAATCAAAGGGGAGCGGGTGGTGATTGCAGGCAGCGGGCCGTTGCTGTTGGCGGTGGCCGATAGCGTTGCCAAAGCCGGCGGCGAAGTGGTGTTGCTGGCGGAGCAAGCTTCCGTCCGGCAGTTGGCGGAATTTGCCGGTGGGCTGTGGCGCTGGCCGACGAAGCTACGCCAGTCATTGACCCTGCTAAATCGACGTTATCGCCCTGACAGCTATGTGCTGGAGGCGCTGGGTGGACAACGGCTGGAGGCGGTGCGGGTTCGGCAGGGCAGGCGAGTAGTGATACTGCCTTGCGATCGACTGGCCTGCGGTTTTGGTCTGGTGGCGAATATCGAACTGGCGATGCTCCTGGGGTGTCGAATGTTCAATCATGCGGTGGCCGTGGACGAACAGCAGCAAACCAGTCTGCCGCAGGTTTATGCTGCCGGAGACTGTACCGGCGTTGGTGGCAGCGAGTTGGCGCTCGTTGAGGGAGCCATCGCAGGCTATGCCGCAACCGGCAATCTGGAACAGGCGCAGGCATTACGGGTACAGCGTGATAAGTGGCGGCATTTCGCTGGAGCGGTAGAACGCGCCTTTACGCTAAACCCTGCTCTGAAAGCGTTGCCGATGCCCAACACGCTGTTGTGCCGCTGCGAGGATGTACCGCTGGGACAGGTCCGCGAGTTCTCTGGCTGGTCGGCGGCCAAGTTGGGTAGCCGCTGCGGCATGGGAGCTTGCCAGGGCAAAATTTGCGCGACGGCGGCACGTCACCTTTTTGGTTGGCCGTTGGAGGCTCCACGGATCCCATTGACGCCGGCCAGAACAGAAACGCTGGTGCGGCTTGGGCGCGCCGAGAGCGACGGATAAGCATGCTACACTCAGGCATAATAACCAGAGAAATCGGGTGGGCAAAGGATGACAAATGCACTGATAACGCTGGCGCTATGTCTGTTGCTGATGCCGCTGTTGCTATGGCTGATTGGCCGTGCTTTATCGACTGCAAAGGATAAAAAACCAGAGGGGGAGAAACCTAAACCCAAGACTGGCATGCCGCATGGTGATGATCAATAACGTCCGGTTACCGGCGGGGTGGCTGGGTTCGGCATGCCGAACCCGTTGACTGCGCTGTTAGTACTGTGGCCAGTAATAGGTTTTTTCGTGCCAGCCTTTGCCATACATGCAGGCTTCGATAGTCGCCGAGCGGGCGGCTTCATTGCGATCATTCTGCACCGTTTTGAACGAGGGCTGTTTTTCGTAACGGTAACCTTCCGGGCAATCCTTCTTGTCTTTTTTACAACTTTTGTATTGGTTTTCGTAGGCAAACTCAAAATCTCTCACCATATCTGGCGGAAAACGTTCATACCCCTTGCCTTTGCATTCGGCATATTCCGCATCGCGGGTGGCGGCGCCAGCGCCGGGTTTTTCCCATTGGGTGCAGGCGGTCAATGTCAAGAATGGCAAAATAATCAAAAAATTATATGTCTTCATGGTCTCCCTAACTCTTTCTGTCGTCCTAAATGCACGTGCTAAGAATCATCCTAGGCAACGCAAGGCAGGAGTGTAATAAACGGGTGTTAAAATTGGAAATGATAATGGTTATTGTTTAGGTAAGATTGAGGTTACTCTGGCGGAGCCCATAGATTCTGCCTTACAGATCGCAGCCAACAACTCTGCGGCCTGTAAGGCGTGGGGTATATACTGATGCTTTGGCTAAGGGGGAAATGGCATGCGACGTACGCTCGTTTTACTTTCGGTATTACTGGCGTTGGCCTTGTTGTTCCCCTGGGCAAGCCGTTATCTGCCACCCGGTTATAACCCTTTCGTTCCTTTGACGCTGGACGATCCTCCAACCCTGGTCACACGCCTTAAACTGCGGTTGTTGGCCAATGATCCTGCAGCCTGCATGGCCATTCTGACTCGGGCCAGAGACGCGGGGCGTATAAGTTTTAGCCTGCCTGGCGACAGTCAGGGCGAATGCCCGCTGGTTGCGCCGGTGCAGGTGCAAAATTTTGGTGAGGTACGTCTCAGTTCCAGTTTTCTTGCCAGTTGCCCGCTGGCGTTAAGCAGCGCAATGTTCGTTGGGCAAATCGCCGAGCCGCAGGCGCAACGGCAGTTTGGTGTAAGGCTGGTGCGTATTGATCATCTTGGCAGCTACGCCTGTCGAAATATCTATCATCGACCGGTGGGAAGGCTTAGCGAGCACGCCACTGCGGAGGCTTGGGATATTGCCGGTTTTCGGCTGGCGAATGGCAAGCGGCTAACAATATTGCGAAACTGGCCAGAACAAAGCTCCGCAGGAAGTTATTTGAGAACGTTGTTCGAAGAAGGATGTGGTTTTTTTGGCAGCGCCTTAGGCCCGGAATATAACGCCGCTCACGCAAATCACTTTCACTTTGGTATGCGGGGATACGGGCTGTGCAGATGAATATTAATGACGAAAACGAACAATAACTAATTAATGTTATTTGGTTATAATTTCCTTGCTAAGTTTTTTTGTGATTTCTTGGTGGGTATGATTTTAAGATTTTTACCTAAAGAGTCCGTTTTATTATTGGCTGTGTAAGGTTTTTTTAAATGCTGAATTGATATGTGAAAATTTATCCAGTTCTTCAAACCGAGAATAATTAAAACTATTATTCGGATGGCTCGTAATGCGATTGCAATTCACCTATAAATTTTTTAGATTCAGGAGCGATGAATGATTTGCATGATAATGAAGGCGTGAAAAGGGAGTTTTATTTCTTGAATAGACCTGAAATACCTAAAAGTGATGATAAATTTTCTTCATTATCAGTCGATTGTGTTCGGTTGAAAAGTCTTTCCGACGTTGGCGATGGGTTCGGTTATGGCCGTACCCGTTTTTATCAATGGTGCCGGGGGCGCGGTTTTCTTACTTTGATGAATGCGCCTTCCCCAGAGATGATCAGCCGAGGATACATGGTGACCGGGCTGTCGGAAAGCGGCTACCCGCGGGTGTATGTCACTGAGGCCGGATTTAACTATGTAGGGGGAGTTTTTCAAGATGATATCAAGAAACGCATGATTAAATTTTAAATTAATCTCGGAAAAATCCTATCCATTTCAAGACAATAACCAAGATTTTTCTTAGGGTTTATGTGGTCTTTTTTGCTCATTGCCGCTATGGGCAGTGAAATACGTTTTGCGCCGCGTATCTTCCCAGCCTATTGGAAGTTATCCTATTTTTCTATTGTTCACGCGCGGCTGCTACTGTTGCGGCCTATTCTCTTGCTACTATAAAGATTGGTTTTTTCCGGGAGCACAGGATGAAGCATTACGTCGCATTATTTATTACAACCTTACTGCTGTCTGGCTGCGCCACGCAGGCGGTTCCGCCGCAACAGGCTGAGTTGCCGCCGCCCAGCCGATTGATGCTTTATCAGAGCGTACCGCAAACGCCTTATGCCACAGTGGTGGTGGTGCGAGACAGCGGAATGTTGGCAGGGAGTTGCCGCACCGGGGTTTATATCAACGGGGAATTTGCGGCATCGCTGGCGTCAAAAGAGAAGGCCGAGTTCCGGGTGCCTGTGGGGAACAACGAAGTTAGCATCGGGCAGGATATGATCGAAAATAGTCTGTGCATCTGGCGCGATACCAGCGGGCGGTTACCGATGACGCTGCGCGCCGGTGAGAGCCGTTACTTCCGTATTGCGGGCGATATGCAACGCGGCTTTGTACTGCAGGCCGGCAGGCCGTGATCAGGCGGGGCGCAGTCAGCGCCCCTGCCACCATCCCCACAGAGTAATCAATAGCCACGCCGCAGCAATCCAGCACAACACCGCCGCACCCAGTGCCCAAGACAGCCTCATGCTGTTGACAAATAAATACAACGAGATCAGATACACCAGATAGGGCAGAACCGCCCACATGCCAAAAATCAGCGTGGTTTTCAGCGCTTCGATCGAGCGTTCGCTGCCGACAATGTAATGGGCAATCAATGCAAAGGTGGGAAACAGCGGCACCAGGCCGGCGATGTAGTAACTGCGGCTTTTAGCCAGCAGGCCGATTAAAATTACTACCAAAGCGCCGATCAGCGCTTTAACGAGGATGCCCATAGGTTTCTCTGGCGTAAATAAAAATACACTGCCCGAAAAATGTTGGGAGATCAATCACTCGCGAAGAAACGGGCCTGCGGGAACGGCAGGCCGGATGGACGGCAGCTTACTGACGGTAAGCGTGCTTAATTTGTTGGATACTGTTTTTAAAGATTTCGGCCTGGGCCGGGTCTTCAATCTGTGCGATAAAGCGTTCCATTTTGATAATGACTTTCCCGGCATCCGCCTGACCGATCGATTTCAGGATCAGTGTCAGCGTTGCTTTAAGACAGGCGACTTCTGTCGCCAGCGTTTCCGGGTTTGCAGACGTAGTGAAGTCAACGTTGCTCATTTTCTCTCCTGATTTTTTGGGCCTTAGCCTGAAACAATATGCATTTTGATGCGCATCAGCATCAATTTCATTCACTCTGGCATGCAGATGCGTATTTATCTGGGCGCGGAGTATAGCATAGCATCCGATATCCATCTGCACAGATAGCGCTGGAAACGTGCCCTTCTGTGGTTATCGAGACATTAACGGAGCCGTTGTCTGTTGTGGGGTGTAGCGCAGACGCGCAATGAACTAATGAATTCGAGGTATCCGTAAGGCAACAGGACGGCGGAAGAATAAGAGGACAGTTATTTTGCTGGGGTTAATAAGTATTTGCCCGGCATGTTATTATCGATTTATACCGGGTATTTTAATTATCAGCCTGGCTGTCTCGCTCTTTGGCACATAAGTCAATACTGAATAATTTTCTTTCGCGACGGTTTTTCCAGCGGAGGCGAAAAGGCAATCATCGTTTTGTTTTATTTCAATAAATTACAACATAACCCTGTTCGTGTTAATATTATCCATGTCGCTATTGCTTACACTGATTTTACCCACACCTTATGATTGGTGCGGTATCCTGAGGTGGCGTCGCATCCAGTAATATTTGTACGGCGGGTTTTTGACCCGCAAAGAACAGTTTTATCGGGCGGTGTAGATGACTAAAATTCAAAAATCAGCGCCGTTTCGCAAAGTTAATCGGGAGTTAGTATTAATCTGTGTTCATTCTTGGCCGAAAAACAAGTAATATCTCAGGCTATAACAGAGGCTGACGGCGTTACTCCCTTTTTTTGGAGATTTTTCCTTGATTAGCGTTCTTCTTGTTGATGACCACGAACTGGTGCGCGCAGGGATACGACGCATTCTTGAAGATATCAAAGGTATAAAAGTTGTCGGGGAGGCCCAGTGCGGTGAAGATGCCGTGAAATGGTGCCGTGGCAATGCCGTAGATATCGTTCTTATGGATATGAATATGCCGGGCATTGGCGGGCTGGAAGCTACGCGCAAAATTGTACGTTATGCGCCCGACGTTAAAGTCATCATGCTGACGATTCATACTGAAAACCCGTTGCCTGCCAAGGTGATGCAGGCAGGTGCTGCAGGCTATCTGAGCAAGGGCGCTGCGCCGCAGGATGTGGTTAACGCCATACGGTCGGTGCAGGCAGGCCAACGCTACATCGCGTCGGATATTGCCCAGCAGATGGCTTTGAGCCAACTGGAGCCACAGACGGAAACCCCGTTTAGCTGCCTGTCTGAACGTGAACTGCAGATAATGCTGATGATCACCAAAGGCAAAAAGGTTAATGAGATCTCGGAGCAACTGAATCTCAGCCCTAAAACGGTGAACAGTTACCGTTATCGTATGTTCAGCAAACTGAATATCAGCGGTGATGTCGAACTGACACACCTGGCTATCCGACACGGATTGTTCAATGCGGAGACGTTGTTAAGCAGTGAGTGACCGTTTTGATGCCAAAGCATTTTTAAGCACCGTTACCAGCCAGCCCGGTGTCTATCGTATGTATGACGCTACTGGTACGGTTATCTACGTCGGTAAAGCCAAAGACCTGAAAAAACGCCTCGCCAGTTACTTCCGTCAGCAGGTAGGAAGCCGAAAAACCGAGACGTTGGTTAAAAATATCGCGCAAATAGACGTTACTGTTACGCACACCGAGACAGAGGCGCTATTACTGGAACATAACTACATAAAGTTATACCAGCCGCGATACAATGTTCTTTTGCGTGACGATAAATCTTATCCACTGATCTTTCTCAGCGCAGACAGTCATCCGCGGCTGGCCGTTCATCGTGGCGCCAAACATGCCAAGGGTGAATACTTCGGTCCGTTTCCCAACTCGTACGCCGTGCGCGAGACGTTGGCGCTGCTGCAGAAGCTATTCCCGATACGCCAGTGCGAGAACAGCGTATATCGCAACCGTTCGCGCCCTTGTTTGCAGTATCAGATCGGCCGGTGTCTGGGGCCGTGCGTCGCCGGGTTGGTGAGTGAGGAAGAATATCAACAGCAGGTGGACTATGTGCGCCTGTTCCTGTCCGGCAAAGATCAGCAAGTGCTGCATCAGTTGATCGAGCGGATGGAAAACGCCAGTAAGGCATTGAACTTCGAAGATGCGGCGCGTATCCGCGATCAAATCCAGGCGGTGCGGCGTGTAACGGAGCGTCAGTTCGTTTCGGGTAATAGCGACGATCTGGATGTGATAGGCGTGGCGTTTGAAGCGGGCATGGCCTGCCTGCACGTGTTGTTTATCCGTCAGGGTAAAGTGTTGGGCAGCCGCAGCTACTTCCCGAAGGTGCCGGGCGGTACCGAGATGAGCGAAGTGGTACAGACGTTTGTCGGACAGTTTTATCTACAGGGGAGCCAGTCACGCACTCTGCCGGCGGAAATCCTGTTGGACTTCAATCTGCCGGAAAAAGACCTGTTGGCGGAATCGCTCTCCGAGTTGGCCGGCCGCAAGATCCAGATCCAAAGCAAACCGCGTGGCGATCGTGCACGCTACCTAAAACTGGCGCGCACCAATGCTGCGACTGCTTTGACAACCAAGCTTTCCCAACAGTCGACGATTCATCAGCGGTTGGCCGAATTGGCGAAGATCCTGAATCTCTCCGAGATTAATCGTATGGAGTGCTTTGACATCAGCCACACCATGGGGGAACAGACCGTCGCTTCCTGCGTGGTGTTCGATGGCAACGGGCCGCTGCGTTCTGAATATCGACGTTATAATATCGCCGGCATTACGCCAGGGGATGACTATGCCGCCATGGCGCAAGTGCTGAAACGACGCTATGGTAAGGCTCTGGAAGAGAAAAAAATCCCGGATGTTATCTTTATCGACGGTGGCAAGGGGCAGCTTGGCATGGCGATAGAGGTGTTCAACTCACTGAATGTCACCTGGGATAAAAACAAACCTTTGCTGATTGGTATTGCCAAAGGTGCCGATCGCAAAGCCGGCCTGGAAACGCTGTTCTTTGTACCTGAGGGGGAGGGGATTTCTCTGCCTTCGGATTCGCCGGCGCTGCATGTGATCCAGCATATCCGTGATGATTCGCATAACCATGCGATCACCGGGCACCGGCAGAGAAGGGCAAAAGTTAGAAATACCAGCGCTTTGGAGCTCATCGACGGCGTTGGGCCAAAACGACGACAGGTATTGTTGAAGTATATGGGCGGACTTCAACCATTATTGAACGCCAGCGTTGAGGAAATTGCAAAAGTGCCGGGTATTTCACAAGCATTGGCAGAAAAGATCTACAATGCATTGAAACACTGAGGGCAATGTAGCAACATACTCTTAATTCCCACTCCAGCCAGATAGTTACCGTAGCATATGCAATTGAATATACCGACTTGGCTTACTCTGTTTCGCGTAGTTCTGATCCCATTCTTTGTTCTGGCATTTTACCTGCCGTTCACCTGGGCTCCGATGGTTTGCGCCGTCATCTTTGTATTTGCTGCCATAACCGACTGGTTTGATGGGTTCCTGGCCCGTCGCTGGAAGCAAACTACCCGTTTCGGGGCTTTCCTCGACCCGGTGGCGGACAAAGTGATGGTGGCGGTGGCTCTGGTGCTGGTCGCGGAGCACTACCACACATGGTGGATCACTTTGCCGGCGGCGACCATGATTGCCCGCGAAATAATCATCTCGTCGCTGCGTGAGTGGATGGCGGAGATAGGTAAACGCAGCAGCGTGGCGGTATCGTGGATTGGTAAAGTCAAAACCATGGCGCAGATGATGTCGCTGGTGGGGTTGTTGTGGCGCCCGGAACCTACGGTTGAATATGTGTCATTTGGTCTGTTGTACATCGCGGCAGTGCTGACTTTCTGGTCAATGTTCCAATATTTGAACGCTGCCCGGAAAGATTTGCTTGAACCCTGATCAAAGCGCTGCAAAAATCGTCAAACAAACGTAATGAGACAACAATTTTATTGACTCATTACGTCAGGTAAGTAGAATGCATCGCATCAGACGGCAGCAGTGAATTGCCGAAAGATAGCAAAAAAATCAGTAAGTTCTGATTGATGCGGGAATAGCTCAGTTGGTAGAGCACGACCTTGCCAAGGTCGGGGTCGCGAGTTCGAGTCTCGTTTCCCGCTCCAAATTAAACAAAGCTGGTGTTTCACGAGCTTTGGCCTGAAGAAGGCAGCAGAATTAAGGCGCGTTAACAAAGCGGTTATGTAGCGGATTGCAAATCCGTCTAGTCCGGTTCGACTCCGGAACGCGCCTCCAATTTTCCCGAGCCCGGGTGGTGAAATCGGTAGACACAAGGGATTTAAAATCCCTCGGCTTATGGCTGTGCGGGTTCAAGTCCCGCCCCGGGTACCAGGGAAAATAATTCCAGAATAATCAAAGCAATATGCAGTAATGTCGTGGCCGCCGGAAGGCGGTTTTTTTGTGCCTGAAATCCATTTCCTGACATCTTTTTATTCTGCACTGAATAATTACTGCCCGCCGACCACCGGCACTATCTTCCCTTTACGATCTAAATTGCTGTCTGACTCGCATTTCTGTGGCCAGATATCGCCTGCTTATCTGCCAGTGAACCGGTCCAGAGCGGAGAGACGTCTTATGCCATAGAGACTTATTTTCAAAGGCAACGCTTTGGCTTCACTGATAGCCGCTTCCAACTCGTCTAAACTTATGGGCATTCCAGACGGCCGTTGGATTAATCTTAGGCTCGAAATGTTGGGGGAATCAGTAAGCGTGCCGTAATGGGAAATGCCGCGGAGGCCTCATTTTCTCATGAAATCTGGCAGTTTTTTAAGACGGTTAACGATAAGTGAGATATAACCAGAGAGTAAAAAAGAGAAGGAGCGTTGGATGAGAGGGGGATTATTTTTATTGGCTATTGTAATGCTATCTGGCTGCTCAGGATCTTTGGGATCGATATTGGGCGTTATTCCGCAAAGTTCCGATGTTTGTCCTCAGGGGAAAGATGCGATATCTGGCGAGTGCCGCTAGCGATAACTTTTTGAAAAAATGAGTGCAGCCTTTGTTCTGGCTCTTTTTCCGTCAGCGGCCCATATCGTTTTAGCCAGGTTGAATATCCTTTGCCTAATAACGCCCCTTCGCACCTCTCACTGAGTTGCAGATATCTGTACCTTGCTCGTGGTGCAGCTCAGGGGCTAAAACTGCCCGAACGGTGACGGCGCGCAGGTTCTATTTCCGCACCATCTTCGCTAGCGACCGTTAACCCCAATGACTTCGATAGCGGCTCTGTGCAGCTTTTGGCAATGGTCCTCGGGCTGCTTTTCGATCTCTTTGATCAAGTGGGCAAGAATGCTTTGCTTGGTGATGGTCCTGTTGGACAAGAGCACCTGGACAACGCTCTTGCCGACAATGTTGTATATTTGTTCACGGTACAACTCGACGTCTTTATCGTCGAGACCGTAAAGAGAGTAATCAATCATAGTATTTTTACCGCTGGTGAAATTTAAAGCGCCGCCCGAAGCGGGCTGAGAAGCCATTAAAAAATAAAATACTGCCAATTCCACTTAGGTACATGCCTTTATGGTAGGTTAACGATAGCGTAATAAGAATATTCCTATCAATAGGCAGCGGCAATCCAGATGGCTAATTAGGAATAACCTTATGTAACAGCGTGGGGGATCTGAACTCACTAAGATGAATCAATGGGAAGAAGTGGGGGCTGATTAACATCGGGCTGTGCGCTAAAACTCTTGAGTGGCGGTTCCAGAGGCGGCAAGCACGCTGAGCGCGAATCTTTTATTCACCAACCCAAAACGCAGGCCAGCCTGGCTCGGTTTTTGATGGGGCATCCCCTTTACACATGGTTTGTTACAGTATAACAGCGATAAATTTTCTCGCGGGAGCAACGTCGGCTCAAATTATCTGTCAGATTACCATTCAATAGCAGGATGAGCGCGTGCCCTCAACTACAACCTGTGTCAGTAAGCTGTTATGAACTCACTTTGGCGAGAATGGTATTAATAATGCAGAAGTTCCGACGTTGGACCCAGTTGCAGGTCTCTTTCTTTATCGCGTTTTATCTCGGTGTATTGCTCAATATCCCCATATTTTATCGCCGTTACCAGCAACTCAATTACGACAATTTACTGTCGATCGGTATTGAGGTCGTCGCGGCCTTTAGCCTGGTGTGCTTTATCACTTTGCTCATCTCGTTTTTGGGGCGTCGACTGTTCCGCGTTCTGGCATCGTTTTTGGTTCTGAGCTCGGTGGCTGCCAGCTATTATATGGTGCTGTTCCACGTCGATATCGGCTACGGCATTCTGGCGGCGGTGATGACTACCGATGTTGATCTGTCCAAAGAGTCGGTTGGTTGGCATTTTGGCGTGTGGATGGTGCTGGTAAGTTTGTTGCCGCTGCTGTTCATCTGGCTGGCACCGATGCACGAAGCCGCACTCAAGCGCAGTAACTGGACGACGTTGTTTAAAAAGGGCAGCATCATGCTGGCCGCCGGAGTGTGCTGCTGGCTGCCACTTCAATTGATGGGGCAGGTGCAGGACCGCCACGATCGCGAAAATAATCAACTGATGGCCAGCTATGGCGGCGTAGTCGCCGGTAGCTATTCACCGTCGAACTGGCTTTCGGCGTTGGGGTTGCTGACCTACAGTTCTTACAGCCAGGCGGAGGACAGCCGTAATTTGTACGACCCGGCTGCGCATTTCACCTATCAGCCGCCGAAAGACGTGAATGACCTTTATGTGGTGTTTGTGATTGGTGAAAGCGCCAGACGCGATCACATGGGGGTTTACGGCTATCAGCGTGACAACACGCCTTATCTTGATAAAGAAACCAATCTGGCGGTGCTGCAAGGTTATTCCTGCGACACTTCAACCAAACTCTCTTTGCGTTGCATGTTCGTGCGGGAAGGGGGGGCTGCTGAAGAACCTGAGCGGACGCTGAAGGAAATGAACGTCTTTTCAGTGCTGAAAAAACAGGGCTTTTCATCGGAACTGTTTTCGATGCAAAGCGAAGCCTGGTTCTATAACAAAACTCAGGCGGATGATTATGCGCTGAGAGAAAGCATTCAGGCGGAAAAACGCAACGTCGGCAAACCGGTGAATGACATGGCGTTGATTGACGAACTGCAGGATTCATTGGGCCGTCACCCGCAGGGCAAGCATTTGGTCATTCTGCATACCAAAGGTTCGCACTATATGTATACCGAACGCTATCCTCGCGCTTTCGCCCGTTACAAGCCGGAGTGCCAGGGCATTGATGACGCCTGCTCTACGGAGGAGATGATCAACTCGTACGACAACAGCCTGCTGTACACCGATTATTTCCTCGAGCAGGTGTTCAATCAGTTACGTAACCGTAACGCCATCGTGTTTTACGCCTCGGATCATGGGGAGTCGATCTCGGAAAACATGCATTTCCACGGCACCCCGCGCGATCACGCGCCGAAGGAACAGCGTACCGTTCCCATTATGGTCTGGGCATCCGACAAATTTCTCAGCCAGCCCGATCACCAAGCGGCGTTTAATCAGCTGAAGGCGTTGCAGCAGGCCAAAACGCCGGTGTTTCATGAGAAGTTGTTCGACAGCGTATTGGGTTGCATCGGCTATACCTCACCGGACGGCGGTATCGTGAAACCGCATAACTGGTGCCAGGTGAACTGAGCCATTGGAAGGAATGTCAAACCGCCGCAAGGCGGTTTTTTTGGAGAATGATCGGGTAGGGGCGTTAGCGCTGGCTTTCAATCCAGTGGAAGATGCGTGAAAAGCGGGTGGCGAGATCCCCGAGGTTAAACATCGTACCTATCCAGAGCGCGGACATGATCACCACGCCAATGATAATCAGCACGTCTATTTTGCTCGTTGGTTATATTCTTCAATAGGTTAATATTGTTTAAGCTTAGCATCAATCGCTTCAGGGATAAAATATCAGCGTAATAATGCCGGAGTTACCCAGGCTGCCGGCAGGATAAAAATGGAGGATGACAATGAAAATCTTGAGCATGGCAGGCAATGACTTGCGTCTGAAGATCCTGACAGACAGCGATACCGAGATTGCTCATCGCTATTTTCGGGAGAATCGACAGCATCTTTCGCCGTGGGAGCCGATCCGGTCAGATGACTTTTACAACGTTGAAGTTATTCAGCAGCGGCTTTGGCAGGCGGGGAAAGACGCAGAACAGGGGCGTGCCTATCAATTTGGTATCGTCAATGGCGCAGGCACTGAAATGCTGGGGGCCTGTAATTTTACCCAGGTTGCTCGTGGCCCATTCCAGGCCTGCCATCTGGGCTATTCGATCGCCGCCCGGCACGAAGGTAAAGGCATAATGAACCAGGCGTTAACCGCCGCCATCGGTCATCTGTTTGATGAGTTGGGTCTGCACCGCGTTATGGCGGCTTATATCCCGACGAACGCCCGCAGTGAAAAGCTGTTGCTGCGCCTTGGCTTCGAGAAAGAAGGCTATGCAAAGTCTTATCTGAAGATCGCCGGCCGCTGGCAGGATCACGTATTGACCTCATTGATTAATCCGCGGCACACCGACTAACAAGCCGATTTTTATCGGCCTGGGAATGAGGCTTCTGAACCCGGCATTAAGGTTTTTTGTCCCGGTTTGCTTTGACCGAGTAAGCGGACATAAAAAAATCCGTAATCTTCAGTGAGATTACGGATTTTTATCGGCCCATGGGATGGCGCTCCGATCATGTAGTGCCTAACCGAGCGGCATCAATCCCAGGAAGATTGAGCTTTAGTCCAGTTTCGGATGCTGGTCGATCAGCGTCTGCTTTTTCTTCTCCAGTTCGGCAATCTGCTCGTTGATATCCTCAACCTTCTGTTCGATGTTGTCGTAGGTTTCCTGCAGCAGCTCTCTGGCTTCCGTACGATCCGAGGCGGCCGGGGTGGCGCCCCGCAGCGGTTTGTTGGCGGTTTCCTTCATATACAGGCCGGTGATCAGGCCAATCACCGCTACCGCCATCAGATAGTACGCCGGCATATACAGGTTACCGGTCGATTCGACCAACCAGGCAGCCACCGTCGGCGTAGCGCCGGCGACCAGAACCGAGATGTTGAACGAAATCGCCAGCGCGCTGTAACGAATATGCGTCGGGAACATCGCCGGCAGAGTAGAGGCCATCACGCCGGTGAAGGAGTTCAGCAGCACGGCCAACACCAGCAGGCCGACAAAGATCAGGCCAATCACGTTGCTGTTGATCAGGATAAAGCAAGGTATCGACAGCAGCAGCAACCCAACGCTGCCGCCAATGATAAACGGCTTGCGGCCAACGCGGTCGCTGGCCAGGCCAATCACCGGCTGCACAAAAAGCATGCCGATCATGATGGCGATGATGATCAGTACGCCGTGATCTTCCGAGTAGTGCAGGTTATGCGACAGGTAGCTCGGCATGTAGGTCAGCAGCATGTAGTAGGTTACGTTGGTGGAAATCACGATACCGACGCATACCAGCAGGCTTCGCCAATGCTTGGCCGCGATCTCTTTAAACGAGGTCTTCGGCGGGTTTCCGATGGCATCGCGGTCTTCTTTCTCCATCTTCTCCACGTGTTGCTGGAACGCCGGGGTTTCTTCCAGCGCATGACGCAGATACAGGCCGATCAGGCCCAGCGGTGCAGCGATAAAGAACGGAATACGCCAGCCCCAGTCGAGGAAGTTGCTTTCCCCGACGATGCTGGAAATCAGCACCACTACGCCTGCGCCGAGCACGAAGCCGGCAATAGAGCCGAAATCAAGCCAACTGCCCATAAAGCCGCGTTTTCTGTCAGGCGAGTATTCAGCGACGAAGATCGCCGCGCCCGAGTATTCGCCGCCCACCGAGAAGCCCTGCGCCAGCTTTGCCAGCAGCAACAGCACCGGCGCCCAGATGCCGATCGAAGCATATGAAGGGATCAGGCCGATACAGAAGGTGCTCACCGCCATGATGATAATGGTGATGGAAAGGACCTTCTGGCGGCCGAATTTATCGCCCATAGCGCCAAAGAACAGACCGCCTAACGGGCGTACCAGGAAGGGGACGGAGAAGGTTGCCAGTGCGGCGATCATCTGCACGCCGGGGGTGGCGCCAGGGAAAAATACTTGCCCAAGGGCGTAGGCCACGAAGCCGTAAACACCGAAGTCAAACCATTCCATCGCGTTGCCTAATGCAGCCGCGGTAATCGCTTTCTTCAGCTTGCTGTCGTCGATGATGGTGATGTCATTAATATGCATCGGCTTATGTCGTTTTTTTCTTAACTTCATATAATCATCCCTTAATCAATTTTGGTCGTACGTGAATTCGCGATCCTTGTTCACTTTCTTCTGCCCAGTTATCAGTGTGGCTAATCTGATCTCTATGTGAAGAGATTCCATGTCGCCATTTTTTCGTGATGCGAATCACATAATATGCCCGCTTTTAGCGAGAATATGTCATTTAGGTGACTAATTATTTTGCATCTATAGCTTAACGTTATATCTGCCGAGGATCAAATTTAGCAGTTTATCTTATGCATTTTCACCAGAATAGTGCCAAAACAGGTTAATATTCGCGCATATTGACGTTTTTTTGTCGGCGGGCAGGATGGCTAAAGTATAGGGGGAACCGGAAAGGATACGGGTAAAATTAATGCGTTTTGCCGCGGTGGATCAAGGCCAGGCGTAGACGCCAGGCTGGTGAATTAATGGGGTGAACCACCAGATTCCAGGTAGATTTGCGCCAGATTCTGGTACTGGTCAAAGCGATGAGCAAAACGGCAAGCAAAGCGCCGGCCGCGACAAACGCCACGTGGCGTGAAGTGGGTTTCATGACGGTTTGTCTTGGTTTTCCCTAACAGCGGTAAAGCTGTGATTCCAATAGGTACCCTCACCGTAAACTGGCGATAAACGCGAGACGCATTTTTGCCGCCGCGTCGATAATAAAAACATCATCAAAGAAAGTTTTTCATGCATGAAATTTGAGCATGCAAACGCTTTGCTGTATAAAAAACCAGTTATGTTGATTAACCAAGATCGCGATTCGTCACTATGATGCCAAACCGACTCGAGCCGGAGCTCGACATTTATCAGTACCCGGAACACCTGCGCACCAGCCTTGGGCTGTTGCCCAAGTCGCCGGGCGTGTACCTGTTTCATGGCCTGAGCGACAGCATGCCGCTGTATATCGGCAAAAGCGTTAATATCCGCAGCCGGGTGATGGCGCATTTTCGCACGCAGGATGAGGCTCGTCTGCTGCGGCAAACTCAGCGCATCAGCTTTCATGAAACGGCCGGTGAAGTGGGGGCTTTACTGCTGGAGGCGCAGTTGATCAAACAGCAGCAGCCTCTGTTCAACAAACGCCTGCGCCGTTCGAAGCAGCTCTGTTCATTGCATCTGGATCCTGGCCGAGTGGGTATCGTATACGCCAAAGACATTGATTTTGCCGCCACGCCTAATCTGTATGGGCTGTTTGCCAACCGCACTGCCGCGCTGGAAAAGTTACGGGTCATCGCTGATGAGCAGCGCCTGTGCTACGGTAAGTTGGGTATTGATAAACTGCCTGTCGGGCGGGCCTGTTTCCGTTATAGCCTGCGAAAATGTGCTGGTGCCTGTTGTGGCGTCGAATCGGATCTGCAACATGAGCAACGGTTGGCGGCGGCGCTGCAACAGATGCGGATCAACACCTGGCCTTATGCCGGACGAGTGGCTCTGGAAGAGCAGGGGGCGTCTTTGCGCCAGTATCATGTGATTCATAACTGGTTCTATTTGGGGAGCGTCAGCACGTTGCACCAGGCCGGGTTGCTACAGCGAACCGCGAGCCATTTTGACAGTGATGGCTACAAGATCCTGTGCAAGCCATTGATGAGCGGGCATTATCCGATTATTGAACTGGATCGCTGAGTGGGTCAGATTTATCTGCAAAATCAAGCGATCGCTTGATCCCATAGCATTGATATGGATAATGATGCCCCGAAGCGAAGGAATGCGCTATTGACTCAGTTGGCAGAGTGATTGGTTTTTTAATGGCTTGTATTGGCTACAAAATTGATAGACGCGGGTTCGAGTCCTGCATAGCGCGCCAGCTTCCTCCTTTAAGATCGGTTATCGTAAAGCGCACCCGGGTTGATTTGCACTATCGGCTCCTCGTTGGGTTTTTCGGGTGTGCTTTACCGTAACCTGTTCTCCTGTCTCTGTTGTTATCGATCTTTGCTAGACTGTAATCAGGCAGGTTCGCTGCCCGGCAACAGGAGGTCGATATGTCCGAGTCCGATCAACTGCAGGAATTATTGCAGCGTGTAGCCGCTCTCGAAGCCAGAGAGACGTCGCTGACAGCTGCCTCCAACGCCTATCAGGCGATAATCACCACCCTGCTCGGCAACCTGGATAAACAGGAACGCGACAAGATTATTGCGATGATCGACCAGGCGCACGAGATCGCCTATGCCCGCGCGATTCAGCGCTGTAATGAGCCCCAGAAGCAAAAAATCAAACAGGCTGACGATATTGCTCAGCGCATGTTCATGTTCGCACAAGGTAAAAACTCCCTGCAGCGCTAGGCGTTGCAGGTATAACAGTTGACGATTTTAAAGTGAGGAACTGATCTACCTGGGCAAACTGTACTTGTGATAGTTTGAGGAAAGATTATTGATAGCGTAATGCTCCCAAGCATAAGGTTGTAAGTATGGACGCGATTAAAAGCATCTTGGTAAAAGAAATCGAACGGATCAACCGGCAGGAAGGGCGCGACGGCAAACTGCGTTTTAACAGCGAATTTGCCCGCGATCACCGCTATCTGTGCCTTGCCATGTTCGCTGGCTATTTCGCCGTGGTTGCCGTGATGTACCAAGTCCCTTACATGGGTTTTTTCTCATTCGTGGCTTTCACGGTCTTCGTCTTGTTCATGTTTGCCATGCTGATGATTGAAATCAAACCGGTATATCGTTTTGAGGATATCGGCGTGTTGGATCTGCGCGTATGTTATAACGGTGAGTGGTATTTCACCCGAGCGCTGTCGCCGCAGTCGGTAAAGGCGCTGTTGGATGAGCCGTCGATCGGCGCGACGCTGAAAACGCGTATGCAGGAAATCATCGCCAATAAAGGCGAGATCGATTTCTATGATGTCTACGATCTGGCGTATTCAAAGAAGCCGCAGGGTGAACAGCCGCAGGTGGCGGTGCTTAACTGAAGGGTTTCCGCTTGTGCGGTTGTCGATTATACTCAGTCCTCGAAGCCAGTTAAGCGTGAGGAGTTTGCGATGAGTGATGATATTTTCGATTTTGATATCGATGCCGAGTTAGCGAAAGCAGAAGAAAAAGCGGCGCAGAAAGCGAAAGAAGTGCCTGAGCTCCTTGAGGACGAAGCGGACTGCGAAGGGTGTAAAATCTGATCGCCATCGCTAACGAAAAAACCGCTGCGGCGGTTTTTTTGTATCCGGGATGGGGATTACAGGCAAAAAAAAGCCCGTTTCAGGCGGGCCAACACTTAAGTAGTATGAGGGTATAATTTTTATTTCCATGTCTGTTCAGCATACGCTCTGTGACAAGAAAGAGATGTCGAAGCATTGTAACAAAATAGTTGTTGTTGTGTTTCCGCGTTACCTGCGTCAGCCAAACGATTAATCCAGCACAAACCACCAAACCAACAACCCCGCCACGCCAACCAGGCAAAGCGCAGATACGGTAACCAGTATTTTTCCCAGAATATCTTTTTCTTGATGCTGCTGTGTCACGTTAACGTTATCCAATTAAGAAGCTATGGACCAAATCGGCGATGCCCAGATCCAGCGCGATGAGCACCAGCGCCAGCAGCACCATGACAGATAAAAATCGAGTTTTGCTGTTCAAACCAATACCCATCACCGCTGTGCGGTGTTCCCAGAGTAAAGGTTAAAACGACGAGGCTGAAAGCCCCGATTTTGATGATTTCAGAGTTTAAGAACCTTCCCGGGCCTATAAGTTCCGTCATTATTCCGGGGGCCCGCTGTGGACGTTACAGTACAGCGGGCGGGTGCTGCAGGAGGATCAGTCAGTAACGATTTTTACGCCAATCTTGCTGATCGAGTTACCGTCCATTTCGGCAATCGTCCAGGTCAAACCATCCCATTCCACCTGATCGCCCACCACGGGCGCACCGCCGATCAACTGAAGGACGAACTGGCCGAGCGTTTGCTGTTCGTCCACGCCTTCGTGCAGGTTAAGACCGTATACCTGAGAGATATCGCTCAGGCGCGCGTCTGATTGCAGGATAAAGTCACCGAAGAAGCGCTCGTCAAGCGTGACCACCGGCGCCTGGCTGAACAGTTTGCCCAGCACCGGCAGATCGTGTTCATGGCCGATAACGCACAGGATGTCATCTTCACGCAGCCTCGTACTGCCGCTTGGATGCAGCAGTTCCTTGCCGCGGAACAGTGCGGCAATACGCGTACCGGGCGGCATTTTCAACTCACGCAGCGCGGCACCCACGCACCAGTTTTCCGACGAGAGCTGGTAAACAAACTGCTCCCATTGGTTTTCCGGGTGCACGTCCAGCCCGACTCGCGAGATGGGCGCCAATGCCGGCGGCACTATGACCTTGGCCTTTTTGGCGGCGAATGACAGCGTGGTGCCTTGCAGCAGCAGCGAGACCAATACCACAAAGAAAGCCACATTGAAGAACAGCTGCGCGTTCGGCAATCCTGCCATCATCGGGAAGACGGCCAGAATGACCGGCACCGCGCCGCGCAGGCCGACCCACGAGATAAAACTGCGTTCGCGCAGGGTAAAACTGCGAAACGGCAACAGCCCGATAAATACCGAAAGCGGCCGGGCGAACAAGATCATCCACAGCGACAGCAGCAGGGCAGGGATGGCGATGGGCAGCAACTCGTGCGGATTGAGCAGCAAGCCCAGCACCAGGAACATGCCGATCTGGCTCAGCCAGGCCAGGCCATCAAAGGTCTGAACTATACCGTGGCGGTTGCGGATTGGCCGATTGCCCAGCATCAGGCCGCACAGATATACCGCCAGGATGCCGCTGCCGTCCAGCGCGGTGGTCAGGGAAAAAATCAAAATGCCGCCGCTCACGGCCAGCAACGGGTACAGGCCTTCGGCCAATTTAATGTGGTTGATCAACCCCAACAGCAGCCAGCCGCCGCCAAGGCCAAAGACGATCCCCATGCCAAACTGCTGCAACAAGTGAAGGGGGAACATCCAGCTCAGCGTGGTTTCGCCGGCGGCGATCATCGCAATCAGAGTGATGGTGAGGAAGACCGCCATCGGATCGTTGCTGCCGGATTCAATTTCCAGCGTAGCGCTAACCCGTTCGTTAAGCCCTTTACCGCCCAGCAATGAAAACACGGCTGCGGCATCGGTAGAGCCGATAATGGCGCCAATCAGCATGCCCTGAAGCAGATCAAGGTCAAACAGCCAGGCGGCCGCCAGGCCGGTAAGCCCCGCAGTGATCACTACGCCGATGGTGGCAAGTGAGAGAGCCGGCCACAGCGCAACGCGGAAAGAACTGACGCGGGTGCGCATGCCGCCGTCCAGCAGGATCACCGCCAGCGCCAGGTTACTGACCAGATAGGCGACAGGATAATTGCTGAAAACGATGCCGCCCGGGCCATCGACCCCTGCCAGCATGCCAATTGCCAGGAAAATCACCAAAATGGGAATGCCTAGCCGCGAAGAGAATGAACTGAGTAAAATGCTTGCCCCCACCAACACGGCACCGATGATGAACAAACTGTTGATCGTGCTGGCATCCAAAATGACGTTCTCCTGAGGCTGGGGGAAAGGCGTTGCGCGGGGGCGCAGATACCCAGTGATGATAACGTGTTTAGTGGGTAAAACGCTAAAGCTGATTTGGTATTTATTGCCACTTGGTGGGAACGGACAGGGAAAGCGAGGGGAAGGGAATAAGTTCGTGCTTTTATCTATAGTTATCAGCAGACTGAATATTTACCTGGGCAACAATCATTGGAAGCCGAGTGAGGGAGAAAAACCATTAAACCCCCGTTGGGAGGCTTAATGGTTTGTAGGCGCAGCGTCGTTAATGATCGAGCGACTGCAAGGCTCGCTTGATCAGCTCAGCGGCCAATTTTCGCTCCGACTCTGAAATGCCGTCAAGATTGAGGCTGGAAAGTTCGGTCACCAGGATGCTGCGATCCTTGCCGCTGATCGACGAATCCAGCGCGGACAGCAAACGGCCAAGAATTTTCAGTAGAGTGGCGTTCTCTGGTACGGCTTCCTGAGCCGAAGTGTCTTTATCATCAGTCATTAAAAATCCTCTCTGTCGTGACGGAAGGGAGATGATGCCAACATTGTCGTACCAACGACAACGTCGCCCCTCAGGGTTCATTGAGCCCAATCGCTACCGTAAGGCAGGGATGTGGATTTCCACTTATGCATTGCAGTTATAACAACTGGCGGCAATATGCTCCAGTATAACTTTGCCTTAACTTTAACCATTGAGCTGAGCAATGTGTGCTCTATGCTACAGGTCAGGCAGCAACCCGGACGCTATTGCCGTATCGTAAATAGACTGGGAAGACGCTGTCGCGAGAAGGGGCGGCCAAGAGCCGCCCCACGTGTTCAGAGGGTTTTTTCTTTGCGCTGCACCCGGTTGTAACGCGGACGCTCCAACAGGAAATTGAGGTGCAGACGTTGAATAACGTAATAGGCAATAATGGGGGCGATCAGGCCAATCAGCGTACCGGCAACAACATGCACCGACCAGCTGTTAACGTGCAGAAACTTGGCCAGCACGATACGTAATCCACTGGCGGCAAGGATGTGCATCAGGTAGATCACCATACTCAACTCACCCAAACGTCGTAACCATGGGATGTTTGCCTTTGCAAGCAGCACTGACAGGCAAATGATAAAGGCGATGGCGACGACGGCAAGGATCAGGGAGAACACGCCGGCATTTGTGTAGGTCAGGCCAAGGTAACCATGGAACCCCCACTCCAACACAATAAAAGCCAGTAACGTGATTATGCTGGTACCCATGCTGATTTCGCCAATGACGGTTGAATAGCGTATTGCTATCGCCCCGAGCAGGAAGAAGATCATAAACTTGGTGATATAGTCGAAATGGAAAGCTTGTCCAAGACTGCCTTGATAAACATACAAACCGGCGCTGATAACGATCAAGACAGGCAAGATGTAGTTGAATTTGTTTTTGCTATATAACAGGACGGCGAGGACAAACACCATAAACAAGGCGTACAGGAACCAGAATTGTGCCCGAGGATGCGTAAACAGTGTCAGCATGTCCGCCAGTCTGGCGGGGTTGTTGGTATAGCGTGACAACGCGATCTCGATAGCTCCCTGCAGCAACGACCAGATGATGTAGGGGTACACGATAGTATCAACTTTACTGATAATAAAGCTGGTTTTACCCTTTCTATCTAATGACTGAACAAAAAACAAACCGGAAAGGAAAAAGAACAACGGCATATGAAAACTGTAGATAACGCTGTCTGTAAGTTGGTAAAACGATTCGGAAAGATGAATGTTTGCACTGTACAAACCGCGGTTTGCATGGCCAAAGACCACCAAAATAATACCGATGCCTTTTGCATAGTCGACCCATGCTTCTCTCATGTGATTACCCTGCCCAAAAAAGAACAAAAATAACTTATAAGTATGTCTAATGAGCGTAACAGGTGATCGCCAGTTTGCAATGTGACGGGGGAGGTAAGTCGAAGATTAGGAAAATGCTCATGATGAAAAGATGAGCAACGCATTCAAAAGGTTAGTGAAGCTTCCCTCTATTACCCCAGGGTGAGGAAATTTCGCCCTGGGGCAATATAGGCTTAGTATTATTGTGGTTTACCGGAGAACAGGAAGCGCAACAGAGGGATGCGCTTGTGCAGCTCATATAAGGCAAAGGCGCAGGAGAAGACGAACACCAGACCAATCAGGAAACCCAGCAGGTTATTGTTGATATAGGGCGTCACAAAAGCGCCATATATCAAGGTCAGCGGATGATGCACCAGATATATAAACAGCGACGCATTGACCAGATAAGTGATTTGTGGCGAATGATAATTCAGCAACCGATGTCCGAATGAAAACACTATGTTTGTCATCAGGATGCCAAGCAGGGTTTTGATCACGACTTCCAGCTCAAACATATAGCTGCTATGGGCCAGCCACTTCTGATTCAGCATGTAGGCAATCAACAGCAGCAGCGAACCGAGCACCGCCAATGGAGAGGGTTTTAGAAAAATCTCTTTTAGCCATACGTACTTAAATGCGTAAGCACCGAGGATGAAGAACGGCAGGTAGAACATCGTTTCCATCACCACAAAATTGAACAGGCCGTTGGAGAGTAAATGCGGTGCAAAAATTAAAATAATACGGTGCGCCGCCGAATAGCATAAAGCATATAGAAGAAAGAACAGTGAGATGTTTCCTAATCCCGTCATTTTATTTATCGGGTCAGGAGCGACGTTACTTTTTAACGTCTTAATTTTTTTGAACAGATAAAAACAGGCCGTGGTCAGTAATGACAGCGTTAATAAAAACCACAGGTGAGAAACCAGTTCCCAAACTGTTACATTTATTTTCTGATAGTTCGAAAAATCGTCCCAGCCGTTTAATTTATCCGTAAAATATTTCAGCATGAAAAACTGCGGCACGGTTATTAAGGGTATCGAGCTCAGCAGGGGGATCGCCACCCGTTCCAGTCTGACCTTCAACCACTTGTGGCGATCGTAACGCTCGTACAGCATGTAGGAGAAGTAGCCTGATATCACGAAGAACACCTGCATGCGAAAGGCATGGATGAAGTCGTTCAGCACCGTCAGCGAGAACGAGGGCGTAGCGCTGTTCACCGCCCAGGCGTGGCTGGAATAGATCAGGGAGAGGTGGAAAGGAATGCCGAGCAACATCAAATAAGCTCGGATCGAATCGAGGAAAAACTCTCGTTGATTGTTGCCTTTAGTCATAGGTTACCGCTAGTCATTTTGTCGAGTGGTCATTAACACGCTTAATAAGTCGGCAATGGTTAAATCGCAATCCCAAACCCTACTATACAGATTCACATTTTTCCATAGCGTCTTGCTGCGCGGCTTGCTACGCTGGTGTTTCATCAGCTGCTTAAACAATGAGCCATAAACATGAACCATCCATTTATCATGTTGTCGGAAAGCTGAATAATCCATTAATATGGATTTAAATGATTTGAGCACACGAATAGGGGGGGATGTGCTAGTTAATATATTATCCAGTAAACCACGCGCCGCGAGCGTTCGTTGGTTAGGTGCTACCGTATTGTTCACGCTGTTTACTTCGCAGGCATGGGCTTTTTCTATCGACGATGTGGCCAAGCAGGCACAGGATCTGGCAGGGAAAGGCTTTGAGGCCCCGAAGAGCAACCTTCCTTCTCAATTCCGTGAGATGAAATTCGCGGACTATCAGCAGATTCAGTTCAATCACGATAAAGCCTATTGGAACAAGCTGAAAACCCCATTCAAACTTGAATTTTATCATCAGGGGATGTACTTCGACACGCCGGTGAAAATCAATGAAGTCACTGCAACCAGCGTAAAACAGATCAAGTATAGCCCGGAGTACTTCAACTTTGGTTCGGTGAAGCACGATCCGGATTCGGTAAAAAACCTCGGCTTTGCCGGTTTCAAGGTGATTTATCCGATCAACAGTGCGGATAAGAACGACGAAATTATGAGCCTGCTGGGCGCGAGCTACTTCCGCGTGGTGGGTAAAGGGCAGGTTTATGGGCTTTCCGCTCGTGGCCTGGCGATCGATACCGCTTTGCCGTCCGGCGAAGAGTTCCCGCGTTTCCGCGAATTCTGGGTTGAGCGTCCGAAGCAGGGCGACAAGCATCTGGTCATTTACGCGCTGCTGGATTCACCGCGTGCTACCGGGGCCTATCGTTTTGTGGTCTATCCGGGCCGCGATACCACTGTGGATGTCGAGTCCAAAGTGTTCCTGCGCGACAAGGTCGGCAAACTGGGCATGGCACCGCTGACCAGCATGTATCTGTTCGGGCCAAGCCAGCCATCGCCTACGTTGAACTACCGTCCGGCGCTGCATGATTCCAATGGCTTGTCGATCCATGCCGGCAACGGCGAGTGGATCTGGCGTCCGCTGAATAATCCGAAGCACCTGTCCGTCAGCACCTACCAGATCGAGAACCCGAAAGGTTTCGGTTTGCTGCAGCGCGGCCGTAACTTCAAGGATTACGAAGATCTGGACGATCGTTACGATCTGCGCCCAAGCGCCTGGATCGAGCCGCGCGGCGACTGGGGCAAGGGCAAAGTTGAGCTGGTGGAAATCCCTACTGCGGATGAAACCAACGACAACATCGTTGCCTTCTGGACTCCGGACGTATTGCCGGATGCCAAAACCCCGCTGGCGCTGAGCTACCGCCTGCACTTCACCCGCGATGAAGACAAGCTGCATTCACAGGATATCGCCTACGTAAGCCAGACGATGCGTTCTACCGGTGACGTGAAGCAGTCCAACCTGATCCGCGAGCCTGACGGCAGCGTGGCGTTCCTGGTTGATTTCGTTGGCCCGGTACTGAAAGGTCTGGACGGCGCTACGCCGGTCTCCTCTCAGGTGAGCATCGGCGACAACGGTGAAGTGGTAGAAAACAATGTCCGCTATAATCCAGTGACCAAAGGCTGGCGTCTGACGCTGCGTCTTAAAGTGAAAGACGACAAGAAGCCGGTAGAAATGCGCGCTGCGTTGGTCAATGGTGATAAGACCCTGTCGGAAACCTGGAGCTATCAGCTACCTGCCAATGAATAAGTTTACTCAACCTGCCCAGGATTATCTTGCGGCAATGCCTCTGACCGCCGAGCGGTCAGAGGCGCTTAAACCACAGCCGGCGGCAGATGACGGCCAGGCACTGGAGGCGCTGCATCGCAAGATGGGCGCCGCCGATGCCAACGTCAATCAGCTGTCGGCGGATGACGTGGCGCTGGCCTCGGTCAAAACGCGTATCGAAAGCGCTTGGCCGGATGCGGTCAGCGACGACGATTTCGACACCGACGCCGAAGGCCGTACCGTACTGAAGGCGATGCCTCCGATCAAACGTACCAGTATGTTCCCGGAAGCCTGGCGCACCAACCCGGTGGCGCGCTTTTGGGATTCGTTGCTGGGGCGCTCGCCGCACAATCGTCACGCGTCCAAAGAGGAAGCCGAGGCGGAAAATCGCTGGCGCGTGGTCGGCTCGATGCGTCGCTATGTGCTGCTGGTGTTGATGCTGGTGCAAACCGGCATCGCTACCTGGTACATGAAAACCATTTTGCCGTATCAGGGCTGGGCGCTGATCGATCCGCTGGCCATGCTGGATCAGGATCTGATGCAATCCGTGTTGCAACTGCTGCCTTATGTTTTGCAAACCGGCATTCTGATCCTGTTCGCCATTCTTTTCTGTTGGGTATCGGCCGGTTTCTGGACCGCGCTGATGGGGTTCCTGCAGTTGCTGATTGGCAAAGATAAATACAGCATCTCTTCCACCATCAAAGGCGATGAGCCGATTAATCCGGCGCACCGCACCGCGTTGATCATGCCGATCTGCAACGAAGACGTCGAGCGCGTGTTCGCCGGCCTGCGCGCGACCTATGAGTCCGTCGCCGCTACCGGCCAACTGGAGCATTTCGATATCTACGTGCTGAGCGACAGCTACGATCCGGATATCTGCATGGCGGAACAGAAGGCCTGGATGGAACTGTGCCGTGACGTAGACGGCCATGGCCGCATCTTCTACCGCCGCCGCCGCCGCCGCGTAAAACGCAAAAGCGGCAACATCGACGACTTCTGCCGTCGTTGGGGTGGCGAGTATAGCTACATGGTGATTCTGGACGCCGACAGCGTGATGAGCGGTGAGTGTCTCACCGGCCTGGTACGTTTGATGGAAGCCAACCCGAACGCCGGTATCATCCAGTCCGCGCCGAAGGCCTCGGGCATGGATACGCTGTATGCTCGCGTGCAGCAGTTTGCCACCCGGGTCTACGGGCCGCTGTTCACCGCCGGCCTGCATTTCTGGCAGTTGGGCGAATCGCACTACTGGGGCCATAACGCGATTATCCGCGTGAAGCCGTTTATCGAGCACTGTGCGCTGGCGCCGCTGCCGGGCGAAGGCTCTTTCGCCGGTTCCATCATGTCGCATGACTTCGTGGAAGCCGCGCTGATGCGCCGTGCCGGTTGGGGCGTGTGGATTGCCTATGACCTGCCGGGCAGCTATGAAGAGTTGCCGCCGAACCTGCTGGATGAGCTGAAGCGCGACCGTCGCTGGTGTCACGGTAACCTGATGAACTTCCGCCTGTTCCTGGTGAAAGGCATGCACCCGGTGCACCGTGCGGTGTTCCTGACCGGCGTGATGTCTTATCTGTCGGCGCCGCTGTGGTTTATGTTCCTGGCGCTGTCGACGGCGTTGCAGGTGGTGCATACCCTGATGGAGCCGCAGTACTTCCTGCAGCCGCGTCAGCTGTTCCCGGTATGGCCGCAGTGGCGTCCGGAGCTGGCGGTAGCGCTGTTCTCCACCACCCTGATACTGCTGTTCTTGCCTAAACTGCTCAGCATAGTGCTGATCTGGGCCAAGGGCGCCAAAGAATACGGTGGTGCTTTGCGCCTGCTGCTGTCGATGCTGATGGAAATGCTGTTCTCCGTGCTGCTGGCGCCGGTGCGCATGCTGTTCCACACCGTGTTCGTGGTCAGCGCTTTCCTGGGTTGGGAAGTGGTATGGAACTCTCCGCAGCGTGACGATGATGACACGCCATGGAGCGAAGCCTTTAAGCGTCACGGTTCACAGATGCTGTTGGGCCTGGTCTGGGCCGGCGGTATGGCCTGGCTGGACCTGCGTTTCCTGTGGTGGCTGTCGCCAATCGTTTTCTCGCTGATCCTGTCACCTATCGTGTCGGCGCTGTCGAGCCGCGCGACCTTGGGCATGAAGAGCAAGCGCGCCAAACTGTTCCTGATCCCGGAAGAATACTCGCCGCCGCGCGAACTGCTGGCGACGGAAGAGTATCTGCAGCTTAACCGCGAGCGCGCGCTGGCCAATGGCTTTATGCACGCCGTGGTTAACCCGTCATTCAACGCATTGGCAACGGCGCTGGCGACGGCGCGTCACCACCTGCGCGGGGCGATTGAGCGTAACCGTGAAGAGCGGGTGACGGAAGCGCTGCAACTGGGGCCGGAAAAACTGGTGAAGGGTAAACGTCTGGAGCTGCTGAGCGATCCCGTGGCGCTGTCGCGTCTGCATCAGCGCGTCTGGCTGCAACCAGAAGGCAAAGCGTGGCGTGAATTCTATCAGCAACTGCCGCATAACGAACTGGCTCATCCTGTCGGACGGCGTTAGTCGCTGACCGGTTAGCCCAAGCGGGGAATACGCGTTGCGTGTTCCCCGTTTTTTTTTGCTCTTTCGCTTACGCAATGCTGACAAACCGGCGGTGGGAAACTGTGCTAACATCCGCTCAGGGCGTTGTTTATTTTCAAAACAACCAGGTTCAGAGTCAATTTGGTGAACTTTTCTTCTTTAATCCGCCTGGCGTTGCTGGCGGCAGGCGTCATGGCGTTAACCGGCTGCGGCAGCATCATCAGCCGCACGGTGCCCGGCGCCGGGCATGGGCATCAGTATTACCCGGGCGTGCAATGGGATCTGCGCGATACGCCCTGGCGCTACATCACGGTGATAGACGTACCGCTGTCGATGGTGGTGGATACCTTCATGTTGCCGTTTGATGCGCAGCACGGGCCTTACGAGTAAATCGCATCCCGTGTGGCGAACACCAGCAACTGGTATCCGTGCCGGCCGCAGCGGAAGGGGGCCAGCGCCGTCATCTTCAGCCCTTGCTCGTGGGCGGCCAGTGAATGCGGATTGTCGTCGTCAATAAACAGCGCGCCGACATCGAACTCATCGCGGGTGCATGCCTTGACGGCCGCGAACAACTGTTTAAGCACCCCTTTGCCGCGCCAGGCGGCATCAAGGCACACCGGGCCATACAAAAACACCTTCTGCTCACGGAGTGCCCGGCCGTTGAATGACTGATTGCCGAGCGTATCCAGCATCGCATCCACCACCGGCGGGCGCGGTTGCATATCGGTGGGCATCAAGCAGACAAAGCCCGCCAACGCGCGATCTTCAACCGCCACCAGAATGCCAAGACGCCGGTTAATGCTTTCTAACTGAGCCTCATCCATACGCGAGACGATAAACCCTTGCCGTTTTTGGCTCTCGCCAAGGTTTGCCGGGGTATTTTGCGCTTGCAGTCGCAGGATAGCGGGGTAATCGGCGCGACACGCCTGGCGGATGATCATGAATCCTCCCGGGAGAGCATTATGGGGTTCGGGCAGGCGCGGATATCGGCCGGTCTCTGCCCGACGTTATTCAGCGTTCGTCCCACTCGTCGGCGGCAGTCTGGCCCTCTTCGGTATCCAACGGCGGCTCGAGCTGAAAATCACCTTCTTCCCACTCGTGCAGCGTATTTTCCTCTATCCATTCCGCGCTGATTTCCACGTCGTCGTAGTCGCCGTCAAAAATAGCCTGGGCGGCAGCGCCGCTGCGTAGCGTGAAACACTCGACCGATTCCCCTTCTTCCTCAAAGAACTCGGCCTGCCACATGATATCACCGTCCAGCATCACGTATTTTTGCAGATTGAACTGTTGCGGTACCGGCGGTTCATCGTCATTGCCGCCTTCGGCGGATTCAATAAACTCCTCGCGCGCGGCTTCGATAGCTTCTTCCAGGGTTGCATACAGGCTCATGTCCGTCTCCAGTCACAGTGAGGTAAATGAAAGGGCTTTGGCAGCGCCAAAGCGTCATGACATACGTCAGAAGTAATTGTTGTCTCGTTGGCGCAGGATGCAAATTTTTTTGTTGTCCGTTTTGCGACGACGATTGTCCGCTAAGCGGGAGCAGCGAATAACCGGGCGGGAAATAATAAGGCATTGCCCAGGACCACCCAGGAGATCGCCATGTTAACCAACCCTTCAAGCAAATATCGCCCATTCCCGCCGGTGGCGTTACCGGATCGCCAATGGCCCGGCCGCACCCTTGAGCAGGCGCCGCGCTGGTGCTCCAGCGATCTGCGCGATGGCAACCAGGCGCTGGCGGAGCCGATGGATAACGCCCGTAAACGCCAGTTCTACCAGTTGTTGCTGCAGTGCGGGTTTAAAGAAATTGAGGTGGCGTTCCCCTCGGCGTCGCAAACGGATTTTGATTTTGTGCGTTCGTTGATTGATGAGCGCCTGATCCCGGACGATGTCAGCATTCAGGTGTTGACCCAGTCGCGCGACGATCTGATAGATCGCACTTTTGAATCGCTGCGCGGCGCCCCTCGCGCTATCGTGCATTTGTACAACGCCACCGCCCCCATGTTCCGCGAGATTGTTTTCAGGCAGGACAAAGCGGCGACGGTAGCCCTGGCGGTGAATGGCGCGTTGCGCATCCGTCAGCAGTGCGAATTGCAGCCGGAAACGGCCTGGACCTTCGAGTACTCGCCGGAAACCTTCTGCTTTACCGAGTTGGAATTCGCACTGGAGATTTGCGAGGCGGTGGCCGATGTCTGGCAGCCTGGACCGGGGCGGCCGATGATCATCAACCTGCCGGCGACGGTAGAGGTCAGTACGCCGAACGTGTATGCCGATCAGATCGAATGGTTTTGCCGCCGCTTCAGCCAGCGCAAACAGGTGACGATCAGCGTGCATCCGCATAACGATCGCGGTACCGGGGTAGCCTGCGCCGAACTGGCGATGCTGGCCGGGGCCGATCGGGTGGAAGGGTGCCTGTTCGGCAACGGCGAGCGGACCGGCAATGTGGATCTGGTGACGTTGGCGCTCAATCTGTACACCCAGGGCGTTGCGCCGGGGCTGGATTTCAGCCAGTTGAAACAGGTGGTTGAGGTGGTTGAACAGTGCAACCAACTGCCGGTGCATCCGCGCCATCCTTACGCCGGCGAGCTGGTTTTTACCGCTTTTTCCGGCTCGCACCAGGATGCCATCAAGAAAGGTTTCGCCGCCCAACAGCAGCGGCAGGACGGCTTGTGGCAGGTGCCTTACTTACCGCTCGATCCGGATGATGTCGGCTGCAGCTATGAGGCGGTGATCCGGGTTAACAGCCAATCAGGCAAAAGTGGCGCAGCCTGGCTGCTGGAGCAGAATCACGGCCTGTCGTTGCCGCGCGGGCTGCAGATTGACTTCAGCAAGGTGGTGCAACAGGCGACCGACGGCAGCGGTAAAGAGATGACTACCGCCGAGCTGTGGCGGCTGTTCCGCACGACTTACGGGCTGGTTGAACAGCCGAGCCTGCAATTGCTGAGTTATCAGACCGAGAGCCATGGCGTTGAGGCTTACAGTTTCAGCGCCCGGGTACTGTTCGAAGAGCAACAACAGAGGTTGATGGGGATAGGGAACGGCTTGCTGTCCAGCGCGGTGGATGCGTTGCGCCAGCGCTTTGGCCTGGCGTTGGCGATTGAGGATTATCACGAACACACCCTGGGTCATCAGAGTCACAGTCGTGCCGTGGCTTACATACGTTGCACCCTGGCACACGGTGAGGCGGCCTATGGCGTTGGGATAGACGTCGATTCCGCCAGCGCCTCGCTGCAGGCGCTGTTTAACGTTGCCGGGCGCTATCTGGCGAAATAAACGCTCGGTGCGACGCCCAGCAGGCGGCGGAACATGGCGCTGAAGGCGCTGGGGCTTTCATAACCCAGGTCCAGCGCCACTTCCAGCACCGACTGGCCGGCCGCCAGAGCGTTCAGCGCCGCCAGCAGCCGGGCGCGGCGGACCCAGTCGCCAAAGCGCAGCCCGGTTTCACGCTGAAAGCGGCGCGACAACGTGCGGCCGCTGGCGCTGATATAACCGGCTGCCTGCTCTAATTCCCAGGGCTGGGCCAGCGATTGCTGAATATGCCGGCATAGCGCCAGCAGGGCTTCGTCGCGTGGCTCCGGCAAATGCAGCGGCAGAATAGGCAAGACGCGCAGCTCGTCCAGGATCAGTTCCATTATCCGATCTTCGCGCCCGCCTGGCGGGTAATCCATCGGAATGTCCATCGCGCAGATAATCAGTTCGCGCAGCAGCGGTGAGATTTGCACCACCTCGCACTGCGCAGGCAGATCGGCACGTGCCAACGGATCGACAAACAGCGCTCTGGCCGCCACCTTACCGGTGATGCGCAAGCTATGCTCCATCCGTGCCGGCAACCAGACGCCGCGCCCGGGCGGCACCACCCAACTGCCCAGGCGGGTATTTACCTGCACCACGCCGCTAAGGCTGTGGATCAGCTGCGCGCAGTTATGGTGGTGAAGGGGCTCGAAATCGCCGTGTTGGTAATCTTTGGCAATCGGCACAATCGACCGGTTGGTTGGCATTAAGTCATGGCAAAGCAGCATCTGTAGCGGTATCCCCGCGCGGTGGAAAGGCGTAATGGCAGCATGCCACGCCGGCAGATTTCACACCAGCCTCTGGTGCGGCGCCGAATTATAGTCTATAAGAATACAATATATAATTTTATGAATTATCTTGAGGGCTCTATGAATATCGACAGTATGCGGCAGGCGGCAACCCAAGCTGGGGCGTTGTTGCGGGCGCTGGGCAACGAGGATCGCTTGCTGTTGCTGTGCCAGCTCAGCCAGCGTGAGATGTCGGTGGGTGAACTGGCGCAGACGCTGGGGATCCGTCAGCCGACGCTTTCTCAGCAATTGGGTGTATTGCGGCAGGAAGAGCTGGTGTCAACGCGGCGTGAGGGCAAGCAGATTTACTATGCCGTCAGCGATGAAAAAGCGCTGACGATCCTCAGCACCTTGTATCAACTTTATTGCCCGGCTCCGGGAGCGACACTATGACCATTGACTGGCTGCATTTCACGCCGTTTTCCGCACTGGCCGGCGGGGGGATTATCGGCATCGCGGTGGCGCTGCTGTTGGTGTTTAACGGCCGCATCGCCGGTATCAGCGGTATCACCGGCGGCTTGTTGACGCCGGGCGGTACAGAAAAAGCGTGGCGCGGCGCATTTATTGTCGGGTTGCTGATTTCCCCCTGGTTGTATCGTATTGCCGGCCCTTTACCGGAAATGCCGGTCAGCGGCGGCAGCCTGTGGTTGATGGCGGCCGGGTTGCTGGTCGGCCTCGGGACCCGGTTGGGGGGCGGATGCACCAGCGGCCACGGCGTATGCGGCGTGGCGAGGCTGGCGCCGCGTTCGCTGGCCGCCACGGCGGTATTTATGCTGCTGGGGTTTATCAGCGTCTGGGTTGTTCGTCATCTGGCGGGGGGCTAAAACCATGTTCAGGATTTTATTTGCGCTGCTGAGCGGGATCATTTTCGGCTTGGGCCTGATTATCGCCGGCATGGCCAACCCGGCCAAGGTGCTGGCCTTTCTCGATATTACCGGCCATTGGGACCCGTCGTTGGCTCTGGTCATGGTGGGGGCGATTGCGGTAGCGGCTCCGGCGTTTTTGTGGGCCCGGCGTCGACAGAGAACGCTGTCGGGCGAGACGTTGCTCATTCCCACCAACCGGCGTCTGGATCGTCGTTTACTGGCGGGAAGTGCGCTGTTCGGCATTGGCTGGGGCATGGCGGGTATCTGTCCCGGGCCTGCGTGGGTGCTCGCGGGGGCGGGCTCGCAACCCGGCTGGCTGTTCGTGGCGGCGATGCTGGCGGGCATGGCGCTGTATGAATTCATTATGATACGGAGAAAATAATGCCGATAGCCAATGCGGTGTTGCGTATTGCGCGCCCGACCGATCGTCTGCAGGACATTGCGGCGATGTACTGCCAGGGATTAGGGTTCGAACGGTTGGGTGAATTTGCCGATCACCAGGGTTTTGACGGCGTAATGGTCGGGCACCCGCAGCACGGTTATCACCTGGAGTTTACCCATCATCGTGGCGTAAGGGTGGGGCAGGCGCCAACGCAGGATCACCTGCTGGTGTTTTATCTGCCGCAAGAAGGAGACTGGCTTGCAGGATGCCGACGTATGCTGGCCGCCGGTTTTCGGCACGTGGCCTCTTACAATCCTTATTGGGATAACGGCGGGCAAACGTTCGAAGATCTGGACGGTTACCGCGTGGTGCTGCACCGGCAGGCGTGGGGAAAATAAAAAAGCCAGCGCACCGGGCGCTGGCTTGAAGGTGAAAGAGAACGTGTTATCAGGCGTTGGTGGCCGGTTTCTGTTCGCTTTTACCCTGGGTGTTTTCCATCATGCGACGGATAGGGACGATCAGCAGCGTCAGTACTGCAGCGCAGATCAGCAACGCAATCGAGCAGCGGGCGAACAGGTTCGGCAGCATTTCTAACTGATCGGCCTTCACATGGCCGCCAATCAGGCCGGCTGCCAGGTTGCCCAATGCGCTGGCGCAGAACCACAGGCCCATCATCTGACCCCGCATTCTTTCAGGCGCCAGCAGGGTCATGGTCGCCAGGCCGATTGGGCTAAGGCATAGCTCACCCAGCGTCAACATCAGAATACTGCCCACCAGCCACAGCGGGGACACGCCCGCACCGCCGTTGCCCAGTACGTTCTGCGCGGCCAGCATCATCATGCCGAAGCCCGCAGCGGCAAACAAAATACCGATAACAAACTTGGTGATGCTGCTCAGGCGCACTTTGTTGCGTGCCAGAGCCGGCCAGGCCCAGCTGAATACCGGCGCCAGCAGAATAATGAACAGGGCGTTGATTGACTGGAACCAGACCGCCGGGATCTCGAAGCCGCCAATCATGCGGTTGGTGTAGTCGTTGGCAAACAGATTGAATGAGGTAGGTTTCTGCTCGAACGCCGACCAGAAGAAGGCGGCGGAGACCAACAGGATAAAGCACACCAGCAGGCGGGCGCGCTCTTTGCGGCTCAGGCCGGCGAAGGCAAACAGGTAAATAAAGTACAGGGTTACCGAAGCGGCAATCACGTAAACCAGCATGCTGGCCACCGCCACCGGATTAATCACGATAACGCCCTGTGCAATCAGGGTGACGATCGCCGCCACGCCGATGGCCAATGCGATTAACCAGGCCCCGACGCCGTTTTTCTTGGCGACCGGGCTGTTCCAGGTGGAATCGAGACCGACTTCACTGTCATAGCGCTTCATGGCCGGAACGGCAAATACCCGGAAGATCACCAGCGCCACCAACATCCCGATACCGCCGATGCCGAAGCCCCAGTGCCAGCCGTGAGAGCGGATCAGCCAGCCAGAGATCAGCGGGGCGATGAATGAACCCATGTTGATGCCCATATAGAACAGCGAGAAACCACCGTCACGACGGTTGTCGCCCTTCTTGTACAAGGTGCCGACCATTACCGAGATACAGGTTTTGAACAGGCCGGAACCCAGTACGATAAACATCAGGCCGATGAAGAACAGGTTGTTGCCCATGATGGCGGACAACGCGATCGACAGGTGGCCGAGTGCGATCAGAATGGAGCCGTACCACACCGCTTTTTGTTGACCGAGCCAGTTATCCGCCAGCCAACCGCCCGGCAAGGCGGCCAGATACATGCTGCCGGCGAAAATACCGACGATCGCCGAGGCGTTTTCACGTGCCAGGCCCATGCCGCCGTCGTAGACCGTGGCGGCCATAAACAGAATCAGTAATGGGCGAATGCCGTAAAACGAAAACCGCTCCCACATTTCGGTAAAGAACAGGGATCCCAGCGGATAAGGATGGCCGAAGAAGGTCCGGCTTTCTTGGTTATTAACAGAGGATTGCATAACGTCTTCCCAATAAAATGCGCCGCATCGATGCGGCTTATACTGTGGTATGTATGTGTATTTAAGGAAGGTGATCCACCCAATGCGGATTACCCGACAAAACCGCAGCCGAAACGCCCGTTAACCGTGGACAGCGCGTCGGCCTTTTTTCACTTGGCCAATGATTTACATTGGGCGTGATATTATTTAACCATTTGATAACTGGATGGTGGTTTTGTCTAGTCCCTGTATCCCATTTTTTAGATGAAAAGTCGACAAACATCTACTTTCTTGGTTTTTATGTTGGTTTGATCGGGAATGTTATTGACAGCGGTTTT
This sequence comes from Serratia plymuthica, assembly GCF_018336935.1. Classification (NCBI taxonomy): domain Bacteria; kingdom Pseudomonadati; phylum Pseudomonadota; class Gammaproteobacteria; order Enterobacterales; family Yersiniaceae; genus Serratia; species Serratia plymuthica. The sequence continues at coordinate 1,699,041 of NZ_CP068771.1, forward strand.
ATTGCGCAAAAATTTAATTACTGTTTTTAAAACAGGGTATTACATTAAGAATTTTCTGGTTGGCGTAGAAAAAGAAGCCGTGAAGGGTACCAGTACTGAAAGTAAGGTAAACGGGCCGCAGACCCATTTAAGTGAAGCAGTGGGTGATAAATGAGGTTATTGCTCTTCCTGCAAGGTATCTTCCCTCAGGCGCGCCGGCCGGCGTTGCAAACACCACCAGGAATATGCGGCGTTAAACAGCACCACCAGGGCGGTGACACAGAAGACTGCCCGGAAGCCGTAGCCGGCGGAGACCGCAGCCCCCAACAGCGGACCGCTGACGTTACCCACGTCGCGGAACGACTGGTTATAACTGAAGATCCGCCCGGCGACCTGATTGGTGCAGTTGTAGATCAGCAACGTTTGTACGGCCGGCAACAGCGCGCCGTCGGCGGCGCCGAGCAGGAAGCGCAATACGCCGAGCTGCCACGGCGTTTGTACAAAAGCCATGGGGATCAGCAACAGCACAGAGACAATCAGCATAAATACCAGAATGCGCTCAGGACCAATCCTGTCCCCCAGTTTACCCAGCCGTGGCGCACTCATCAGCGCGGCAACGCCGGGCACCGAGGCGATCAGACCGCTGATAAAAGCCAGATTATGGATGTTGCCGGCCAAATCGCGCACATACAGCGTTAGAATCGGCGCGATTGACCCTGTGGCAATCTGGATAATCATGGTGGTGACAAACAGGCTGAGTATCAGTTTGGGGTTTTTCAGTGAAGCGAAGACCTGGCGTGCGTGCAGCATGTCTTTTTTCTGCACCGGGGTGAACTGTTCTTTGACGTACAACAGCGTCAGCACAAAGCAGAGTAACAGCACGGCGGCGGTGATGTAGAACACCGGACGCAAGCCATATCGATCGGCCAGCAGACCCCCTATCAGCGGACCAATCAATGCGCCGCTAACGCCGCCGGTGGACAGGGTGCCCAGCGCCCAACCGCTGCGGTTGCGCGGTACCTGAGTGGCAATCAGCGCATTGGCGTTGGGAATAAAGCCGCCGAGCAGGCCAAGTACCGCGCGCAGAGCTAAAAACTGCCAGATATTCTGCGCCATCCCCATCAGAAGCATCACAATCGACATACCCAACGCCGAGCGTAGCAACATCAGCTTGCGCCCACGACGATCGGCCAGCCCGCCCCAGAAGGGGGAGGCGATAGCGGAGAACAGGAAGGTGATGCTGAACACCAGCCCGGACCACATGTTCAGTGCTTCGTGGCCGGTCACGCCGAGCGTTTCTACGTATAACGGCAGGAAGGGCATGATCAGGCTGAAGGCGGCCCCGGTGAGGAAACACCCCAGCCAGGCGACGAAAAGATTGCGTTTCCAGTTTACTGGTTCTGATGCCGAAGCCATAAATTACCCTTGCGGAAGGTGGCGCGCTTTGCTCACGGGCGGAAACAAGGGGGCAGAGCAAAAAAGTTAGCCTGGTAAGTATATGCCTAATTATAGACGGTATCAATTGATGTGGCAGGTCAGCCTAAATAATGAAATAAAGTTTTAAAAATAACGTGTTGCCGGTATTCCGCGCTGGCTGCGCGGAATGGTTTCTGGCTGCATCCTTGTTTGCGGCAACTGGAGGTTTAGCGGGATTTACAGCCCGGCAAGCACGTCAAAACCGTTACCGGTGGTGGAGGGGGTGAAATCGGTAATGTCGTAGTTGGCTACGGCGTTGAACGGATCCTGTGCCACGATGGCGTCCAACTGCGCACGGTCAATGCCTTTCACCAGAATCACACCGCCGGTACGCGGATTTTTACGTCCGGAGGCGATGAAAGTGCCGTCCTGAAAATATTTTTTCAGCCAGGCGACATGTCCCTCGAGATGGCTGTCAACTTCTTCTATCGGGCGATGGTAAGTCAGGCTAACGATATACATAACGGCTCCAGGGTGAAAATACTGAGTACGATCAGGATGATTACCCTCTCACCATTATCCTCGTTTCTCAATACCCAGAGCACGAAATGACCCGCCATAAGGCGGGTTGTGGTCAATATAACGAGGGCTCGCCTTCGGGGCGGGTCTTGAAGCGGCGGTGCAGCCACATGTATTGATCCGGTGCCATCAGGATCTCTTTTTCCACCACTTTATTCATATACGCGGCTGCCACGAACTCATTGTCCAGCGGGAAGTTTTCCACCGCCGGCTGCATAATCAACTCATAACCTTTGCCATCCGGCAGACGACGCGGGGTAAAGGGAATGATCGCCGGTTTGCCCGTCCGCACCAGTATGTAGCTGCCGGTGGTGGTCGCTGCTTTCTCCACGGCAAACAGCGGGGCAAATACGCTGCTGCGCGGGCCGTAGTCGTGATCCGGCGCATACCAGATGATGTCACCCTGTTTCAGCGCGCGGATCATGCCCTTCACGTCTTTACGGTCCAGCATGGACTTGTTGGAACGCATGCGGCCCCAGGTCTGCAGCCAGTCCATCAGCTTGTTGTCGTGTGGGCGGTAAACGCCGATACCCGGGTTATGAATGCCAAAGATACGTGCGCCCAGTTCCAGCGTAAGGAAATGCAAACCGATCAGCAAAACGCCCTGATGGTTGTCGCGCGCCTTTTGAATGTGCTCCAGCCCGCTGACGTGGAACCAGCGCTCGATACGCCAGTTTGGCCAAAACCAGGCCATACCGGTTTCAAACAGCCCCATGCCTACGGACTCAAAATTTTGCACCAGTAGCGCTTCGCGTTCGGCCTGCGGCATATCCGGGAAACACAGCGTCAGGTTACGCCGGGCAATCGCCACGCGGTGCTTGAGAAAACGCATGGAAAAACGGCCCAGCGAGGTCCCGAGGCGATAGATAATCGGGTAAGGCAGTAATACCAGCAAATAAAGCAGGCCAATACCGAACCAGGTAAGCCAGTAACGCGGGTGCAATAAAGTGCGATTAAAAGAAGGAACTTGAGTCATGTGTTCTCAGCTTAGAAGCAGTCATTCAACAATAATAACAGAGTAATAGCAGGGTTTATCCTTCAGACGGAGATTTTATTCGCCCTGCTTTTTCTGTCGCTTATAACCACTATTGTGACATTTTTCTCGCGCAACGTGAAAAGGCACCGCATTAATACATAATTTTAAGTGATAGTTGTACTGGATATGATTATTAATTAGGCTGAATCGCCCTAAAGGATAAGGCCTGCCCACAAGAGATGCGTATTATGACCGCGCAATTATACAAAGGGGACGTGGGGAAGTTATGTGGGCATCATGGTTAAGTGCCGGGTTGCTGATCCTTGGGGCATTATTGGGCAGTCTGGGCGCGCATCTGCAGTTTAATCCTCTGCTGGCAGTTGCGGGTATTGCGCTGTCGGCGGGGATGGTGATTTCCGGTTTTACCGAATGTCGGCCTGGGCGCTGAGCGCCCAAGCCAACCCCTGTCAGTCGTTTTTAAACAGTCCTTTCAATACGTGAGGTTCGCAGCGCCAGTACTGTGGCGGTGCGCTGACTTTCTCACCCAACCTGGCGGCGGCGTGCCATGGCCAGCGCGGGTTGTACAAAATGCCGCGCGCCAGCGCGACCATGTCCGCCTGGCCGGTGGCGACAATCGCCTCAGCCTGTTCCGGTTCGGTGATCAGCCCCACGGCGATGGTCGGCAGGCCGCTTTCGCGCTTGATGATTTCGGCAAACGGCACCTGATAACTCGGGCCGACCGGGATCTTCTGCTGAGGTGAAAGGCCGCCGCTGGAAACGTGGATATAATCGCAACCCAACTCTTTCAGCGCTTTCGCCAGCGCCACCGACTGCTGTTCATCCCAACCGCCGTCCACCCAATCGCTGGCGGAAATCCGCACGCCGAGTGCTTTTTCCGCCGGGAACACCGCGCGCACTGCACTGAAAATCTCCAGCAACAAGCGCATGCGATTTTGCAAGGAACCGCCGTATTGATCGTTACGTTGGTTGGCCAGGGGGGAAAGGAACTGATGCAGCAGATAGCCGTGTGCGCCATGCAGTTCAAGCAGTTCAAAGCCCAGGCGGTCGGCACGCTTTGCCGCCGCAACAAACTGCGCTTTCAACCGTTCGATATCGTTCAGACTCATCGCAGCAGGGGGAACATCATGCGATGAGAAGGGCAGAGTGGAGGCGGATTGGGTTTGCCAGCCGCCTCGTGCGGCGCTGAGTTGCCCGCCGCCCTCCCAGGGAATGCCGCAGGAGGCCTTGCGGCCGGCGTGGGAGAGTTGAATGCCTAATGGCATGGAGGCGTGTTTTCTCACTGCCTGCACCACCTGCGCCAGCGCCTGTTCGGTAGCGTCGTCCCACAGGCCGAGATCGCGGGGCGTGATGCGCCCTTCAGGCGCGACCGAAGTGGCCTCTACGATCAATAACCCTGCGCCCGACAATGACAGTTGGCCGAGATGCATGGTATGCCATTCGGTGGCCTTGCCCTCGTCGGCAGAATATTGGCACATAGGGGCGATAATAATGCGGTTGGGTAAATCCAGTTCACCCAGTGAAATCGGGGTAAATAACTGACTCATGACGTCCTCCGGATCCGTGGTAAAGAGAAAGCAAACTACCCTTAGGCTTATCGGGGTTTGTGACCGGCGTCAAGTTTCCGGCGTTAAACATTGCCATCGGGCTAATGCTGTTTTGAGCGACATTTTCGGGTATTATGTGCGCCGCGCGTGGGCCTGCGGCCTGCGCGTTCAAAATAAGCCACCTCCCGAAAGACAGGAAAGTACACCATGCCAGTGTTACATAACCGAATTTCTAATGAGGAACTGAAGGCGCGCATGCTGGCGGAAACAGAGCCACGCACCACAGTTTCTTTTTATAAATACTTCACCATCGACGATCCCAAAGCGTTTCGCGACAGCCTGTACGTTCAGTTTGACAAGCTGAAGGTGTTTGGCCGCATTTATGTGGCCAAAGAGGGCATCAACGCGCAGATCAGCGTGCCGCAGAACAAGTTCGACGCGTTTAAAACCACGCTGTTTGCCTCGCACCCGGCGCTGGATCAGGTGCGCCTGAATATCGCCTTGGAAGATGACGGTAAATCCTTCTGGGTGCTGCGCCTTAAGGTACGCGATCGCATCGTCGCCGATGGGATTGACGATGAGAGCTTCAACCCGGCGAATGTGGGTGAGTATTTGCAGGCCGATCGCGTCAACCAGATGATTGACGATCCGGATACGCTGTTTGTGGATATGCGTAACCATTACGAATATGAAGTCGGCCACTTTGAAAACGCCATCGAAGTGCCTTCAGATACTTTCCGCGACCAACTGCCGATGGCGGTTGAGATGCTGCAGGACAATAAAGACAAAAATATTGTTATGTACTGCACCGGCGGTATCCGCTGTGAAAAAGCCAGCGCCTACATGCTGCATAATGGCTTCAAAAACGTGTACCACGTGGAAGGCGGGATTATCGAGTACGCGCGCAAGGCGAAAGAGCAGGGGCTGCCGCTGAAGTTTGTCGGCAAGAATTTTGTGTTCGACGAGCGTATGGGCGAGCGGATTTCTGACGATGTGATCGCCAATTGCCACCAGTGCGGCGCCGCCTGCGATACTCACACCAACTGCAAGAATGACGGCTGTCACTTGCTGTTTATTCAGTGCCCGACCTGCGCCGCCAAATTTGAAGGTTGTTGCAGCGAGATCTGCCGCGAAGAGCTGAAGCTGCCGCGTGAAGAACAGCGCGCTCGCCGGGCCGGCCGTGAAAATGGCATCAAGATTTTCAATAAGTCGAAAGGGCTGTTGCAGACCACGATGCACATTCCCGCACCTGAGGATGAAGGCTCGGCAAGCTGAGCCAATGAGAAGCGCGGCAGATTTGCCGCGCTTTATACTCGTCGCCTTTCAAGCAACTCATAGAACCTGGTATTACTTCGCGCGTACGCCTTCGACAGAAATAATCAGCTCAACATCCTGCGAGGCCGGGCCGAGATCGGTAGTGATGCCGAAGTCTTTCAGCTTGATTTTACCGTTGGCTTCAAAGCCGGCGCGGTAGCCACCCCATGGGTCATTACCCTGGCCGATCAGTTTGGCGTCCAGCGTGACCGGTTTGGTAACGCCGTTCAACGTCAGATTACCGACCACTGCATAGCCGTCACCGCTCTTTTTCACTTCGGTGGATTCAAACTTGGCCTGTTTGTTCTTTTCCACGTTCAAAAACTCTGCACTGCGCAGATGTTTGTCGCGTTCGGCGTGATTGGTATCGACGCTGGCGGTATTGATAGTGACGTTGACCTTGTCCTTGGACGGATCTTTTTCGTCGAAGGTGAAGCCGCCGTCAAAGTCTTTGAAGGTGCCGTACAACCAGCTGTAACCCAGGTGCTGGATGCGGAATTCGATAAAGGCGTGTTGCCCCTGTTTATCAATCTTGTAGTCGGCAGCCAGCGCGGAACCGGCGCTCAGCAGCAGTGCGCCTGCGGTCAGGCCCAGTACGGTTTTCTTCAACATAGCAATCTCCATAAATCCAAAGGTTAATCGGCGCTGCTACCCAGCATCCGTTTCAAAGTCGCATCACGATCAACAAAGTGATGCTTAAGCGCAGCCAGGCCGTGCAGCAGTGAGAGCACGACGACGGCCCAGGCCAGATAAAGGTGGATAGTGCCGGCGGTATCGGCCTGTTCAGCCATGCCGGTGACGGTGGCGGGGATGTCGAACCAGCCGAAAACGCTGATCGCCTGGCCGTCGGCGGTGGAAATCAGATAGCCGCTGATCAGGATGCTGAACAACACGACATACAGCGCGATATGAGCCAGTATCGCACTGACGCGGGTAACGCGACTGTAGCTGGCCAGCGGTTTTGGCGGAGGTGAAACGAAACGCCAGATCACCCGAACCACCATAACGATGAACAACAGTGTACCGATGCTTTTATGAATTTCCGGTGCCTGGTGATACCAGACATCGTAATAGCCCAGTGTGACCATCCATAGGCCCAGGGCAAACATGCCGTAAACCGTAAGTGCAACCAGCCAATGGATGAGCACTGAAATATGACCAAAACGGCTGGCGGTATTTTTCCAAAGCATCTTGTTTCCTTACGTTCTTCATTTTCTGGATGCAATAATTAAACTTTAAGAAACATAAAATCAATAATAAATTTAACTATGTTACTTCTTTAGAATATCAATCAGTGAATTTGCGGAAGATAGCGAAAGTTAATCAGTGAAATCGTCGTAGTGAATATTGTCATTTGGATGTGACTTTACATTATGCTTTGAAATTAAAGTGTTTTATTTATTTTCGTCAGCTTTTGTCATTTTGCGTAAATGTGGTTTTTTTAACAAATAAGCCGGTAGCAACGAATGTCTATTATTTCCAGTTTGATTTTAACCAGGTTGCTGGAACGCCGCTTGCCATTATGCCGGCAATACCCGGCAGGTAAGTGGGTCGCCGTAGATTTGTGCCGCTCTGGTATCGTCAATATCATCCGGTACCCAAATGACTCTGCATTGTCGAGTGTGGTCAGGGGGCGCCAACTGCTGGTCTTGCATAGGGAGCAAATCAGAAGGGGTGATCGGCGCATGGCGCATGTGCCGCAGCGGCCGGTCAGGTGATGAAGGATCGGGCTGATTGTTCAAGGCCGGGCAGCTGTTCCGGCTAACCGAAATGGTGAAAACACAAACGGGGGAAGGTCAGCGGCATGAGTCAGGTCATAAAGAAGAAATAGACATCAAGCGCCAGCACCAGCAGCCACAGACAGAGATACAGCACCAGATGTTCGCGCACATTGTTGACGATCGCCGACAGTATTTTGTTTAGCATTCTAAGCAGCCAAAAGGTAAGGACCGTTGATTATAGTATTTTTGTAGCCGACGTTAAAACGGTGAAAGGGCAAAGTGTGGAGATAGAGGTGAATTTCACCTCTTAAATAAATTATACGGCCAGCAGAGACAGCGGCATCGGAGTAACCGGCGGTGTGCTTGGCGGATAGAAATAACGCAGTACGTTATAGAGAGAATAAAACTCAAGCCGGTTGCGGGCGTTGATTTTTTCCGTGATGTGGCGTTTGTGAACATAAACCGTATGTGAGCTGATTTGCAGTTTTTTCGCGATGCGGTAATTCGGCATTTCCGCCATCCAGTGTTTCATCACCGTCAACTCTTGCGGGCTGAACAGAGAGTGTTCGACGCCGCTATCCATCAGCGCGACCGGCTTTTCCCTCAGCATGCGCAAGGTGACGGGCAAAATGCTTTTGTTGAACAGGAAAGCATTGTCAGCGATACGCATCGGCGTTTCGCTGTAGGGATAGGGTGTGTCCAGATAAATGAACAGTAGCGCCGAGGGGCTGGCTTCAATAAAAGCCTGCAGTTGGGCATCATCTTCGTTATAACGGCAATTTTTGGTCAGGTTGATCAAGATGTGGCTCGGCTGGTAACTGCTCAGCAGCGGCATGGCCTGTTCAATGCTGTGACAACAGGTGATTTGAGCAAAAACAGGGTCAGTAAAATAGTTGTCAATTCCGACCCGGGTAAAGCAGCATTCGTCCACGACAAGCAGTTTCATGGTCACGTCCTTGTTGATCGAAAAATTACTTGGGCATATGAGCTGTAAAATAGAACTTACACCATAGGGGGATCAATTCGGAAATCCGGATACTTGCGTCAGAAATTTCCGTTGCCAGATATTTTATATTGGATTTTAAAGGGTTATGCGTGCGCGTAATTGTAACTGGGGATAAACCGCAGCCCGCGCGGGTTAGCGGGTGCGGTTGCTGAATGGGAAAGGTTAGTTAAAACGCTTTAGCGTAAAGGGCGAGACATCTACCGGCGGGGTCTTATCTTCGGCAAACAAAGCGGCGATCTCACCTAGCACGCTGGCAAACTTGAAGCCATGGCCGCTCAAGCCACTGATGACCATGAGTCGATCGCATCCGGGGAGGGTATCGATAATAAAATCTTCATCCGGACTCATATCGTAACTGCAGGCTTCCCCGTGTAAACATACGCCTACACCGGGTAAAAACTGGCGCAGGAATTGGAAGACTTCAGTGCCATCACTGGTGAAACCGCCGAAAGGTTTACGTTGCTCCGGCGCATCAATCTCCTGGCCGCCATTATGCTTACCTACTTTCAGCCCGTCGTTATCGGCAGGAAAACCGTAATAATGGTTGCCGTCTTGAGCCTCAACGGTAAATGCCGGGAAGCGGTTGTTGACGCTGTAACGGCCATCCGCCTGATGCCACGAAAACACCTTCCGCAGCGGTGCGATCGGCAACTGCGGCAGCAGGGCCTTTACCCAGGTGCCGGCGGTGACGACTGCTTTTCGGCCCTGGAAGCGGCCCTCAGCGGTGACCACTTCCACACCGCCGTCGACAGGCGTCACTGCGCTGACCGGGCAATTGAACAGCTGGCTGCAACCGGCCTCTTTAGCCAGTTTGATCAGACTGGCGATGGCTTGTTCTGAGCGCAGGAACCCGGCATCGGGTTCAAACACGCCAATATAGCCTTCAGGTGCGTTGAATTCGGGCCAGCGCTGGTTGATCTGTTCTGCACTGAGGTTTTGCGTGTTCAGGCGGAATTTTTGCGCACTGAGTTGGGCATTGCTGATAAATTCAGAATGCTGTGGCCCCAGGTTCAGTACCCCGCAGGCCTGAAACAGCTCTTCACCGGTTTGTTGAATCAGCGCGTTCCACAGCGCCTGGGCGCGTAAAATCAGTGGTACGTATTTTTCGCCTTCACCATAGGCATGGCGGATGATCCGTGTATCGCCGTGGTGGCTACCGTTACGGTGTGGGGGCATCGAGCTGTCGATCATTAATACTTTCAAGCCGGATCGCGTCGCATAGTAACCTGCCGCTGCCCCTACCGAACCGCTGCCCACCACAATCAAGTCATATTCCACGTGCCGTAACCCCTCTGATATCGCTTTCTTATCAGGCTATGATAAAAGGTTGGACGCTGCAATGCACCCGTTGCGCTACGGTGCCGGCAAAGAAAAAGGCGCCAGAGATAATCGCTGGCGCCTTAGGTTTTTTGGGGCAGTAAATCAGTGCTTTTTACGATCAAGGTCCTGGTAATCCGTTGCTTCAATCTTGGCAATGCCGGCTTCTAAGATATTGATTAATTGGCGTGCGACATCTGTAGTTAACCAAAGCGTTCTGTCTACTTGGGCTTCCTCTGGCGTCTGGTCTAGTGAAGACAGGTAATGAAGGCGTATCATCATGGCGTCATAAACGTCGACAGTACTGATATCCCAACCAACAAGCGGGTGTGTCTGAATTACTTCATCATTTCTGTCCATAAAGACCCCTTATTGAGTAGTAACTAACGTGAGTGACTAACGAGGATCAATGCGGCTCATCATCATGTGAGCAATTACAGTATACGCATATGGCTTCTGCGGTGGGGATTTTCCATCCTTTTATGCAAAATAAATATTTATTTGAGTCACTGTTCTACAGGCCGGCTTGAGAAAACCAGCGCGGCGGGCATGTGGCAATTATTCAGCATCAAGCGGCGGCGGGGCACCGTGTAACCGTTTCTCCAGCTCGGTGGCCAGGTGTGCGAAATGCTGCTGCGTTTCAGCATCGCGATTCTGATTTTGCGCTTCCAGTTTCAGGCTGTGGATCAGCAACTGATTGGCTTTGTCATCCAGACCAAAAGCCAGATAGGAGAAAGCGACTTCCAGTACGTTCAAGCGTCTTTTTTGATCGCCAATCAGCGCCAGCAACTCGCCAAAGGTCATCGCTTCTTCAGACTTTATCTTGTCCGGGGCCATTTCAAACACCTCCTGTCAAAACATTCAGTACAGACCAGATAAGGCTTTTCTTCCAGAATAAAATTGTGAGGAGGTGGGGGTGATTTCAAAGACAAAAAAGCCGGGGAGCGACCCCCGGCAAAAACAGCATTGCAGTGTTATTCTGCGCTGAACCACTCGTCTGCGCTTTCCCAGGTTTCCTGGAGGATTTCAGCGATAAGATCTTTATCCGTTTTTAGGCCGCCAAGCACAGAAAGCCCATTTGAACCGGCATAACGAACCTGAACCACGGCGTCTGGAAATTGACGATTTACCCGCTTGCCCAGCTCGCCGGTCAGGGCTTCAATGGCCCCTGGCGGTAGCGGTCTGGTTTTATCTATAGTGACTTCAACACGCATTATTGCCCCCGAAGCGATTTACTGGTTATTTATACAGTTAACTCCGCGTAGGGGCAAGAGGTTGCGTTAAAAAAAGATTTTACGCTTTCACTGACCAGCTCAGGCTCTCTCCGGCCAGGAATGGCACAACCGTTTCCTGGCCTATGGCGATCTCTTCCGGTTGCGTCGTCGGGACACGCTGCAGTTCGATGAAATCGGCATTGACCGGCAGGCCATAAAAACGCGGGCCGTTCAGTGAACAGAAGGCTTCCAGATGCTCCAGCGCGCCCAGTTGTTCGAATACGCTGGCGTAGGCCGGAATTGCATTGGGGGCGTTAAATACGCCGGCGCACCCGCAGCTTGATTCTTTGCGATGCTTGGCATGCGGCGCTGAGTCGGTGCCGAGGAAGAAGCGATCCGAACCGCTGGCGACCGCTTTACGCAGCGCATCCTGGTGAATATTGCGTTTCAGGATCGGTAGACAGAACAGGTGCGGGCGGATGCCGCCAACCAGCATATGGTTGCGGTTAAACATCAAGTGTTGTGGCGTGATAGTGGCGCCAAGAAAACGATTGCCTTCCTGCACATATTGAGCCGCTTCTTTGGTCGTTATGTGCTCGAAGACGATTTTCAGTTCCGGGAACTGCCGGCGAATTGGCTCCATAACCTGCTCGATGAAGCGTGCCTCGCGATCGAAAATATCGACGGCGGCATCAGTCACTTCACCGTGGATCAGTAGCGGCATGCCAACTTTCTGCATTTGTTCGAATAGCGGGTAAATGCCTTTCACGTCGCTGACGCCGTGGCTGGAGTTGGTGGTCGCGTTGGCAGGGTACAGCTTGGCTGCGGTGAACACGCCTTGCTCGAAGCCGTTGACCAGCTCGGCGGCGGCCAATGAGTTGGTCAGGTAGCAGGTCATCAGCGGGGTGAAGTCATGATCCTGAGGAACAGCGGCCAGAATGCGGTCACGATAAGCCCGGGCGGCATCTACGGTAGTGATTGGCGGAGCCAGATTAGGCATCACAATCGCCCGGCCAAATACCTGACTGGTATAGGGCAGAACCGTTTTCAGCATGTCGTCATCACGCAGATGGATGTGCCAGTCGTCAGGGCGGCGGATTTTCAGGGCTTGAGGTTGTGCGGTCATGTTGCAAGGCTCCGGCGGTCAGAAACACGTCTATATAAAAGCGAATAATGGGGGTTATTCACGCCGGGGTGTAAGGATAAGCGGAAAGCGTCGCCGATGCATCTGTTTGTTCACTGCAAGTTGAAATCAATTGGCTATCGGGCGCATAGTGACAGGGATTTTAACGATTCCCGCCTCCTGACGGTCGGGTAATCTACGTTTATCAAGTGGAAAGGGAGAACGAAATGGAAGTACGTGTGATTGCAACCCTGCAAGCGAAACCTGAATTTGTGTCTGCCGTCAGCGATACGGTGCACGGTATTATCGAACCAAGCCGCCAGGAACTGGGCAATCTGCAGTATGACCTGCACCGTGACCTGGAACAGCCAGGCACCTTCGTGTTTTTCGAGCGTTGGGCAAGTGCGGAAGCGCTGGAGAAACACAACGCTACCGAGCATTTCAAGCTGTTTGTCAGCCAGCTCGACGGCAAGCTGGATTTGCTGGATATCAAGCAATTGAAAAAAATTGCCTGAAGCTATTTTTCGGCAAGAAAAAACCCGCCAAATGGCGGGTTTTTTTATCGGAGCAGATTAATTATTCATTAACCGGCTGCGGTTTGGTTGCCGGCGCTGTGGCTTGATTTACCGCAGCATGGCCACCCGCAGAGCCTTTACCTTCGAAATTGAAGGAAGGGCGTTGCCAATCACTGCGCTTTTGTTCTTCAGGCTCGTAAGCCGGCGCAGGAGCCTTGGTCATCGGTGCCGTGGCGATATGTTTATAGAGCACACCGTGCACCGGTTGCTGAACAACTGGCGGTTTTTCTGCAACAACGACCGGAGCAGCGGCTTCCTGAACAGGGGTTGCCTCGACGATGACCGGCGCCGGCGCTGCGACAGGCTCAACAACAGCGGCAGTCTCTTGCGCAACAGGCGTTGCTTCAATCACCGGGGCTGCCTCGACGCCCGCAACTGCTTCAACAGCGGTAGTCTCTTCAACTACGATAGCTTCTTCAACTACGGTAGCTTCGGTAGCTGCTTCAACGACTGGCGTTGCGCTTTGCGGTACCGCAGCCGTTTCCTCAGATTGAGCTGCAACCGCCGGCTCAACAGTTTCAACTTCCGGCTGGGCTTCTGCAATGACAACTTCAGCGGTTTCTACCGGTGCGATGGTTTGCGCGGCAGCCTCAGCGATAACCGGAGCGGCTACGCCGGCGGTTTCCTGTGCCATCACGTTGTCGACAGCGATTTCGGTAGCTTCAGTCTGAACTTCAACGTCTTCAATCACTTGCGCAGTTTGTGTTACAGGGTAACTGACCCATACCTTGCCAGAAGCCATTTCCGGCGAGGCGAAAGCCCCGGCCAGCGGCATCGGTGACTGGACAGGGTAACGCTCATCACGGTAACGGCGACGGCGTTGACCGCTCACGCGCAGATGACGCGGTGAGCGGCGTGAACGGCGTGGCATGCCGTTTTCGCCGTTACGGTTGTCGCCCTGAACATCATCTTCAACTGGTGCATCAAGGGTTTCCGGCAGCAGTTTAACGCTGTTTTCTTCCGCAGCCGGCTTCGCGTCTTGGGTTTTCGCAACCGGCGCTTTAGGCGCCAGCAGTTCTTCCGCTGCGCGATGCAGTTCTTCTTCTGCGGACAGTACGCGAACTTTCTGCGTCAGAGGACGACGCTGGCGACGCTGCATATTCTGCTGCTGGCGTTCTTCCAGATCTTCATCGCTGATAACGTTGGCGCTGGTGTTGACGCTTTCCAGCGCAGCCACTTCCTGCTGAGCTTGACGCTTCTCTTCCTGACGACGGCGTTGGCGCTCTGCACGCTGATCGCGGCGCTGTTGCTGCTCTTCACGCTGTGCCTTGGCAGCCTCTTCAGACTGTGGCTCCTCGGCAACCGGTGCAGTCTGCGGCGCATTGCGGCGATTGTTGCGGCGTTGTTCATCGCGCGCTTCACGCGTTTCACGGCCTTCGCCACGGTTGTCACGCGGTTCACGATTTTCGCGTGGTTCACGGTTATCGCGTTCGCGATTATCACGGCCTTCGCCGCGCTCTTTACGTTCGCCACGTTCAGGACGATCGCTACGCTCACCGCGTTCCCCACGTTCACCGCGCTCTTTACGGCCTGCACCCTGACGGCGTTGACCACGGCGATCCTGGCGGCGGTTTTCACCGTTGCCTTCGGCCTTAGGTGCCTCAACGGCAGGTTTGGCTTCAACAACCGGTTGTTCCTCACTGGCGAACAACGCTTTCAATCCACCGAACAGGCGGCCCAACAGGCCTGGTTTGGCAGTGGTTGGTGCGCTTGGTTTGGCCGCTACAGCGGCTGTCGCAGCTTGTGTCGCCGCAGGTTCTTCAGCAGGTGGCGGTGCGTCGGCAGCCAGAGAGAACGAAGCCAGAGCCGGTTGTTCCGGACGTTTGCGCTCCATCGGCGCATCTTCCAGTGGTTGGTCCATCTCTTCTTCGTGCAGCTTCGGCAACAGGTAACTCAGGGTCGCTGTTTCTTCGCCTTTGCGCACACGCAGCACAGAGTAGTGCGGGGTTTGCATCTGATCGTTCGGCACGATGATCGCTTTTACGCCACCCTGACGTTTTTCGATCGCGCTCACCGACTCACGTTTTTCGTTCAACAGGTAAGAGGCAACCTGAACAGGCACGATAGCGTGAACTTCTTTGGTGTTTTCCTTCAGCGCTTCTTCTTCGATCAGGCGCAGAATGGAAAGTGCCAGCGATTCGTTGTCACGGATGGTGCCGGTGCCGTTACAGCGAGGGCAGACGTGATGGCTGGATTCACCCAGTGACGGGCTGAGGCGCTGACGCGACATCTCAAGCAGGCCAAAGCGGGAAATGCGGCCGATCTGGATACGCGCACGGTCCTGGCGCACTGCGTCACGCAGGCGGTTTTCTACTTCGCGTTGGTGGCGTATCGGGGTCATATCGATGAAGTCGATAACAATCAGGCCGCCAAGGTCGCGCAAACGCAGTTGGCGAGCGATTTCGTCCGCCGCTTCCAGGTTGGTGTTGAACGCGGTTTCTTCGATATCGCCGCCGCGGGTTGCTCGCGCGGAGTTGATGTCGATGGCGGTCAACGCTTCGGTAGTGTCGATAACGATCGAGCCGCCGGAAGGCAGGCGCACTTCACGCTGGAAGGCGGATTCGATCTGAGATTCGATTTGGTAATGGCTGAACAGAGGGATTTCACCGCTGTACAGTTTGATTTTGCTGCTGAAATCCGGGCGGCCCAGTGCAGCGATGTGCTCTTTGGCCAAATCGAGAACCTTAGGGTTGTCGATCAGGATTTCACCGATGTCCGGGCGCAGGTAGTCACGGAATGCGCGTACGATCACGTTGCTTTCCTGATGGATCAGGAACGGAGCAGGGCGACCTTCGGCGGCTTTCTTGATGGCTTCCCAATGCTTCAGACGGAAAGACAGGTCCCACTGCAGCGCATCGGCGGATTTGCCTACGCCCGCGGTGCGAACAATCAGGCCCATGCCGTCCGGCAGTTGCAGGGAGGAAAGCGCTTCTTTCAATTCGGTGCGGTCGTCGCCCTCGATGCGGCGGGAAATGCCACCGGCACGCGGGTTGTTCGGCATCAACACCAGATAACTGCCGGCCAGGCTGATGAAGGTGGTCAGGGCTGCGCCTTTGTTACCACGTTCTTCTTTATCAATCTGAACGATAACTTCCTGGCCTTCGCGCAACACATCTTTGATGTTCGGGCGACCATGGGAAGAGTAGTTACTTGGGAAGTATTCGCGGGCAATTTCTTTAAGAGGGAGGAAACCATGTCGTTCTGCGCCGTAATCAACGAACGCTGCTTCAAGACTTGGTTCAATACGAGTGATTTTGCCTTTGTAAATATTCGCTTTTTTCTGTTCATGACCTGGGCTTTCAATGTCCAAATCATACAGCCGCTGTCCATCTACGAGGGCAACACGCAACTCTTCCTGCTGAGTTGCGTTAATCAACATTCTTTTCATCTTAACTTACTCGTTATTTTTACATTATCGACAAAGCTGCGGGCAAAATAACCTCATGGCCGGGTTAAAACCGAAAACCCCGTGTCTTCTCGCAAAGTCGTCAACCTCACGGTTGTCGCCTGCATAGGGGCGCATTATCTCGGTAAGCCTGTATTTCTTTGTGAAAAACAGCACTTTTACTAGGGGAATAGCCTCTGATTTACGTCGACAGATCTGATTCCGTTTGCCGGCCAAGCTGCAACCCGCAGCCCGCTAATTGTTTGATTTCACATTACGTCTTACGCCATTGCTGCGTTTTTGCGCCATCAGACAAATTTTATAATTCCACCGTTTTCCCTGTTTAACGAGAATCAACGTGGAAAGTAAACGCATTATTCCACTGCTGATACCGTTATAGCAAGGTGACTTTTCCTTAACTGCGGAAGAAATCGCAAACGTTCAAACCGGCTTGCTGCCTTATTGTTCGCAGGGGTTTCATCTGCAGTCAGAGAGACAGTTAAGCACAGAAAAAGAAGTGGCGCTATTTACTCGCTCTATTTAGAATCCCGCTCCATGAAAACGAACATTCCCGCAGTACAATTAATCACGATTTCTGACGACGAAGCCGGTCAGAGAATCGACAACTTTTTGCTTGCCCGCCTGAAAGGCGTGCCGAAGAGCATGATTTACCGCATCGTGCGTAAAGGCGAGGTGCGGGTTAATAAAGGACGCATCAAGGCAGAATATAAACTGGCCGCCGGCGACGTGGTGCGCGTACCGCCGGTGCGCGTTGCCGAGCGTGAAGACGCGCCGGTCTCCGCCAAACTGGATAAAGTGGCTGCGCTGGCAGATTGCATATTGTATGAAGACGATCACCTGTTGCTGCTGAACAAACCATCGGGCACGGCAGTCCATGGCGGCAGCGGCCTGAGCTTTGGCGTGATCGAAGGCCTGCGCGCGCTTCGTCCCGAAGCCCGTTTCCTGGAACTGGTTCACCGCCTGGACCGCGATACCTCAGGCGTGCTGCTGGTGGCGAAAAAACGCTCTGCGCTGCGTTCGCTGCACGAACAACTGCGCCTGAAAGGGATGCAAAAAGATTACCTGGCGCTGGTTCGTGGCCAGTGGCAGTCACATTGCAAAGCGGTGCAGGCCCCCTTGCTGAAAAACATTCTGCAGAGCGGTGAGCGCATCGTTCGCGTCAACAGCGAAGGTAAACCGTCGGAAACCCGCTTCAAGGTGGAAGAGCGCTTTGAGCATGCAACGCTGGTCAAAGCCAGCCCGATCACCGGGCGCACTCATCAGATTCGCGTGCACACTTTGCATGCCGGGCATCCGATAGCCTTTGACGATCGTTATGGCGATCGCGAGTTCGATCGCCAACTGGCAGGCACCGGGCTCAAGCGCTTGTTCTTGCATGCGGCTTCTTTGCGTTTCGAACATCCGGGCACCGGCGAAACGATGCGTATCGAAGCGCCGATGGATGAAGAGCTGCGTCACTGCCTGCTGGTGTTGCGCAAACAGTCGCAGGGTAAATAACGCAGCCCTTGTTACCCTATGCCAGCGGGTTGATGCCCTCAGCCCGCAGCATTTCCAGCAGTGCGATCAACGGCATGCCGATCAGCGCATTGGGATCCCGCCCCTCCAGTTTCTCGAACAGCGCAATCCCTAACCCCTCGCTTTTAAAGCTGCCTGCGCAGTCGAGTGGCTGTTCAAGATGCACGTAAGCGCCAATTTCAGCCTCGCTCAGCGTGCGAAAATGTACGTGAAAGGGTTCGCACAGCACCTGCAGATGCCGGCTGCGGCTGTTATATAACGCCAATCCGGTATAAAAGGTGACCCTTTGGCCACTGGCCTGGCGCAATTGAGCGCAGGCGTTCTCTTTGGTGTGCGGTTTTCCGGTGATTTTTCCGGCAATCACACAGACCTGATCGGAGCCGATAATCAGATGTTCGGGGTAGGCGGCAGCCAGCGCCTGGGCTTTCGCCGTGGCCAATCGTAGCACCAGCGCCTCGGCGCTTTCCCCGGCCAGCGGGGTTTCATCCACCTGCGGCGCAGCGCAAGCGAAGGGCAGGCGCAGCTTTTCCAGTAGCGTCTTGCGG
Source organism: Serratia plymuthica (assembly GCF_018336935.1). NCBI lineage: Bacteria > Pseudomonadati > Pseudomonadota > Gammaproteobacteria > Enterobacterales > Yersiniaceae > Serratia > Serratia plymuthica. The sequence continues at coordinate 1,717,292 of NZ_CP068771.1, forward strand.
TAGGTCGAGGTGGAGGCAAGGAGAAGTCTTTGCATAATATTTTTTCGCAAACCGTAGCGTAAATAGAGTGGGCATTTTAAACTGTCCGCCGCTGAGGAAGCGAATATTGGTGAAAGGTGCCGTTTTACGGCCTTTTTCTTTGACTCTACGTCGTTACAAAGTTAATATGCGCGCCCTATGCAAAAGGTAAAATTACCCTTGACCATTGATGCGGTACGTACCGCTCAGAAACGCCTGGACTATGTCGGTTCTTATGCGCCTGAGCAGGTTACACGTGTTGCCGACTCCGTGGTCAGTGTGGACAGTGATGTTGAGGTTTCGTTATCGTTCGATATTGATAACCAACGCCTCGCGGTGATAACAGGGCATTCGGACGTTCAGGTAACCCTGATGTGCCAACGTTGTGGCGTCCCGTTTGAACGTCATATCCACACAACATATTGTTTTAGCCCGGTCGTCAATGATGAGCAGGCTGAGGCATTACCGGGAGCGTACGAACCGATCGAAGTCGATGAGTTTGGCGAAGTTGATCTGTTGGCAATGATTGAAGACGAAATTATTCTTTCTCTGCCTGTCGTCCCGTTACATGAATCTGAACACTGTGAAGTGTCCGAAGCGGACATGGTATTTGGCAAACTGCCTGCAGAGGCGGAGAAACCGAATCCATTTGCCGTACTAGCCAGTTTAAAGCGTAAGTAATTAAGGAGTAAGGTCCATGGCCGTACAACAAAATAAACCAACCCGTTCCAAGCGTGGCATGCGTCGTTCACACGATGCCCTGACCACCACCACATTGTCTGTTGATGCGACTTCTGGTGAAACTCATCGTCGTCACCACATCACTGCCGACGGTTTCTACCGCGGTCGCAAGGTTATCGGCTAAGTAGCGGTACCTTGACTCGTCTAACCCTGGCGTTAGATGCAATGGGCGGGGACTTCGGTCCCTGCGTCACAGTGCCTGCTTCATTGCAGGCACTGGCCTCTAATTTACAGCTTCATCTCCTGCTGGTCGGCGATCCCGACGCCATCTCTCCCTTACTTGCCAAAGCCGATCCGGTTCTTCTGGAGCGTTTGCAAGTCGTGCCCGCTGAATCAGTGATTGCCGGCGACGCCAAACCCTCACAAGCGATACGCGCCAGCCGTGGTACGTCTATGCGCATTGCGCTGGAACTGACCAAAAACGGTGATGCGCAGGGTTGCGTCAGTGCAGGTAATACCGGTGCGTTGATGGGCCTGGCGAAAATGCTGATTAAGCCGTTGGACGGTATTGAACGTCCGGCGCTGATGACCGTGATCCCGAACCAGAAACGCGGCAAAACCGTCGTGCTGGATCTGGGCGCCAACGTTGAATGCGACAGCACCATGCTGGTGCAGTTTGCGGTAATGGGCGCGGTGATGGCCGAAGAGGTGGTGGGTATTGCGCAGCCCCGTGTGGCGCTGCTGAATATTGGTGAAGAAGAGACCAAAGGCCTGGATAATATTCGCGAAGCGGCCGCCGTGCTGAAAAATACTCCGGCAATCAATTATATTGGTTACCTGGAAGGCAATGATCTGCTCACCGGTAAAACCGATGTAATGGTCTGCGACGGCTTTGTGGGTAACGTCACCCTGAAGACCATGGAAGGGGTGGTAAGAGTGTTTTTATCGCTGCTGAAATCATCCGGAGACGGTGGCAAGCAGGTGTGGTGGTTAAAGTTGTTAGGCCGTTGGTTGCAAAAACGGGTGGTAAAACGGTTCGGCCACCTGAACCCCGACCAGTATAATGGCGCATGTCTGTTAGGATTGCGCAGCACCGTAATCAAGAGCCACGGCGCTGCGAACCCACACGCGTTTGCAGTAGCAATCGAACAGGCTGTGCAGGCGGTGCAGCGGCAAGTCCCTGAAAGGATTGCTGCGCGCCTTGAAGCTGTATTACCTAAGAGTGACTGATCGTACATGTATACAAAGATTCTCGGTACGGGGAGTTATTTACCCGTACAAGTGCGCACCAATGCTGACCTTGAAAAAATGGTGGATACCTCTGACGAGTGGATCGTCACGCGTACCGGTATCCGTGAACGCCGTATCGCTGCCGCCGATGAAACCGTGGCGACGATGGGCTTCCATGCAGCTGAAAAAGCGCTGGAAATGGCAGGTGTGGCTAAAGAAGACATCGGGTTGATCGTCGTTGCGACCACCACCTCAAGCCACGCATTCCCCAGCTCCGCTTGCCAGGTGCAGCAGATGTTGGGCATTAAAGACTGTGCGGCCTTCGATCTGGCCGCCGCCTGCGCCGGTTTTACCTATGCGCTGAGCGTGGCCGATCAGTACGTCAAGAATGGCGCGGTGAAACATGCGCTGGTGATCGGCGCGGACGTGCTGTCACGCACGTTGGATCCTGAAGACCGCGGTACCATCATTCTGTTTGGCGATGGCGCTGGCGCAGTGCTGTTGGGCGCCTCCGAAGAGCCGGGCATCCTGTCTACCCATCTGCATGCCGATGGCACCTACGGCGGTTTGTTGACGCTGCCGTTCAAGGATCGTCAGGATTCGGAGCAGCCGGCCTACGTCACCATGGCCGGTAATGAAGTATTCAAAGTGGCGGTTACCGAACTGGCTCACATCGTGGAAGAAACGCTGCAAGCCAATAATCTGGACCGTGAGCAGTTGGATTGGCTGGTGCCACACCAGGCCAACCTGCGCATTATCAGCGCGACGGCGAAAAAACTGGGTATGGGGATGGATAAAGTGGTTGTGACGCTCGATCGTCACGGCAACACTTCTGCCGCCTCGGTCCCTGCAGCCTTCGACGAAGCCGTGCGTGATGGGCGGATCCAACGCGGCCAACTGGTGCTGCTGGAAGCCTTTGGCGGCGGCTTTACCTGGGGCTCGGCGCTGGTTCGTTTCTGATTGACAGGAAGAAAAAATGACGCAATTTGCTTTTGTTTTCCCAGGTCAGGGGTCTCAGACCCTTGGCATGTTGGCCGATTTGGCTACGCAATTTCCGATCGTTGAAGAGACTTTCAGCGAAGCCTCGTCCGTTTTGGGCTATGACCTGTGGCAATTGGTGCAGCAAGGCCCGGCGGAAGAGCTGAACAAAACCTGGCAGACGCAGCCGGCATTGCTGGCCGCTTCCGTGGCTATTTTCCGCGTCTGGCAGCAGCAGGGCGGTAAAGCGCCTGCGATGATGGCAGGTCACAGCCTGGGTGAATACTCGGCGCTGGTGTGTGCGGGCGTGCTGGATTTCCAGGCGGCGATTCGTTTGGTTGAACTGCGCGGCAAACTGATGCAGGAAGCGGTGCCGGAAGGCACTGGCGCGATGTCAGCCATTATCGGCCTGGATAACGATGCCATCGCCAAAGCCTGTGAAGAGTCCGCTCAGGGGCAGGTCGTGTCTCCGGTGAACTTCAACTCGCCGGGGCAGGTTGTCATTGCAGGCAACAAAGAAGCGGTTGAGCGCGCAGGCGCTGCCTGTAAAGCTGCCGGCGCCAAGCGTGCGTTGCCGTTACCGGTGAGTGTACCTTCGCATTGCGCGCTGATGAAGCCGGCGGCAGATAAGCTGGCCGTCGCGTTGCAGGAAATTACCTTCAACGCGCCGCAGGTCGCGGTGGTGAATAACGTCGACGTGCGTACTGAAACCGATCCGGAAGCCATCCGCAGTGCGCTGGTACGCCAGCTGTACAGCCCGGTGCGCTGGACCGAGAGCGTAGAATTTATGGCAGCACAGGGCGTTACCTTGCTGCTAGAGGTTGGCCCGGGTAAGGTTCTGACCGGTCTGACTAAACGTATTGTTGACACCCTGACGGCGGCGGCGGTTAATGACGCAACCAGCCTGTCGGCGGCGCTTGAACAATAAAGAGGAAAATAATGGGCTTCGAAGGTAAAGTTGTTCTGGTCACCGGCGCTAGCCGGGGTATTGGCCGGGCTATCGCAGAGTCGTTTGTAGCACGTGGCGCCAAAGTGATCGGCACCGCTACCAGTGAAAGCGGCGCTGAGGCTATCAGCAGCTATCTGGGCGCAAGCGGCAAAGGGTTTGCGCTGAACGTGGTTGATGCTCAATCTATCGACAGCGTTCTGGCATCTATTCGTGCTGAATTTGGCGAAATCGACATTTTAGTGAATAATGCCGGCATTACGCGTGATAACCTGCTGATGCGCATGAAGGATGATGAGTGGCAGGATATCCTGGACACTAATTTGACTTCCGTATTCCGTCTGTCAAAAGCGGTAATGCGAGCTATGATGAAAAAGCGGTTTGGCCGGATCATCACCATCGGTTCCGTAGTCGGTACCATGGGGAACGCAGGGCAGGCTAATTACGCGGCGGCTAAAGCCGGTCTGATTGGCTTTAGTAAGTCTTTGGCACGTGAAGTTGCTTCGCGTGGCATTACGGTCAACGTCGTGGCACCTGGTTTTATTGAGACGGACATGACACGGGCGTTGACAGATGATCAACGTGCAGGCATTTTGTCATCAGTTCCAGCCAATCGGCTGGGGGATGCTAAAGAAATCGCCAGCGCTGTTGCATTTTTAGCCTCTGATGAGGCTGGCTACATCACCGGTGAAACGTTGCATGTCAATGGCGGCATGTACATGATTTAAAAAATGCGAAAACTATTTGCGTTATCTGGGGTAAAAACCGCAAAATAGCGTAAAATCGTGGTTTGACCAGCCGGGATTTAGTTGCATCTTTTTCAACATTTTATACACTACGAAAACCATCGCGAAAGCGAGTTTTGATAGGAAATTTAAGAGTATGAGCACTATCGAAGAACGCGTTAAGAAAATCATTGTTGAGCAACTGGGTGTTAAACAGGAAGAGGTTTTAAATAACGCTTCTTTCGTTGAAGATCTGGGCGCTGATTCTCTTGACACCGTTGAACTGGTAATGGCACTGGAAGAAGAATTCGATACTGAGATTCCAGACGAAGAAGCTGAGAAAATCACTACTGTTCAGGCAGCTATTGATTTCATCAACGCTAGCCAGCAGTAAGAGAACATATCTAGGCGGTCATTCGACCGCCTAAGTTTTTTCTATCCCTAGTGTCATATTTTTCCCTCCTTGGAGGACAAACGTGTCTAAGCGTCGAGTAGTTGTGACCGGACTGGGCATGTTGTCTCCTGTCGGCAATACTGTAGAGTCCACATGGAACGCTCTTCTTGCCGGTCAGAGTGGCATCAGCCTGATCGACCATTTCGATACCACTGCCTATGCGACTAAATTTGCGGGCCTGGTAAAGAACTTTAATTCAGAGGATTTCATCTCTCGCAAAGATGCGCGCAAGATGGACTCCTTCATCCAGTACGGGATCGCTGCCGGCATGCAAGCCATGCAGGATGCGGGGCTGGATATCACCGAGGCTAACGCCAGCCGCATTGGTGCCGCTATCGGCTCCGGCATCGGCGGCCTGGGTTTGATTGAAGAAAACCACAGTTCACTGGTTAACGGTGGCCCACGGAAAATCAGTCCGTTCTTTGTGCCGTCAACCATCGTGAACATGATTGCAGGTCACCTGACTATCATGTTTGGTATGCGTGGCCCGAGTATTTCGATCGCCACCGCCTGTACGTCAGGTGTGCATAACATTGGCCATGCCGCGCGTATCATTGCTTACAATGATGCCGACGTTATGCTGGCCGGTGGGGCAGAGAAAGCCAGTACTCCGCTGGGCGTTGGCGGTTTCGGCGCAGCGCGCGCGCTGTCGACCCGCAACGAAAACCCTCAGGCGGCCAGCCGCCCATGGGATAAAGACCGTGACGGTTTCGTCCTGGGTGACGGTGCTGGCATGATGGTGCTGGAAGAGTACGAGCACGCCAAGAAACGCGGTGCCAAGATTTACGCTGAAGTTGTCGGTTTTGGGATGAGCAGCGATGCCTATCACATGACGTCTCCGCCGGAAAACGGTGCGGGTGCTGCGCTGGCAATGGAAAACGCTTTGCTTGACGCAGGTGTGACCACGTCACAAATCGGGTATATCAATGCGCACGGCACCTCTACGCCGGCCGGTGATACCGCCGAAACTCAGGCTGTGAAGTCGGTATTTGGCAGCGATGCGAAGCGCGTGATGGTCAGCTCGACCAAATCGATGACCGGCCACCTGTTAGGTGCGGCAGGTGCGATTGAATCGATCTTCACCGTGCTGGCATTGCGTGATCAAGCGGTTCCGCCAACCATCAATCTGGATAACCCGGATGAAGGTTGCGATCTGGACTTCGTTCCGCACGAAGCGCGCCAGGTAAGCGATATGCAGTACACGCTGTGTAACTCCTTTGGTTTCGGCGGTACTAACGGTTCGCTGATCTTCCGCAAAGTGTAATATCTTTGCTGGCAGACGATAAAAAAGCCCGGTTTTTAAACCGGGCTTTTTTTATGGCGCTGACCTGCAGGGGGGGGGGCTTGTCGGGGCGTTTGCCGAACGGCAAGCTGCTGCCAATGACACCCGCGCCTGTTATTCTGTAGTGAAAGCCAAAGCGCTCGGGGGACATATGTACTGGATTAACGGACAACAGCACGATGCGTTAGCGCCAAGCGATCGCGGTTTGCAGTTCGGTGATGGCTGTTTTACTACTGCCAGGGTTATCGATGGCAGAATAGAGTTGCTTCCCTGGCATATTGAGCGCCTGCAACAGGCGGCGCAGCGGCTGATGATGCCGGTGGCAGATTGGGGGGCTCTTGAACGTGAAATGGCGCATGCGGCAGAATCTATCTCGCTCGGCGTGGTCAAAGCGATACTGACGCGCGGCAGCGGCGGACGAGGTTACAGTCCGCAGGGGTGTGAGAATCCTACGCGGATTGTTTCGCGTAGCGCATATCCCACCCATTACCTGCCGTGGCGCGAACGGGGAATTAGCCTGGCGCTCAGCCCGGTGGCTTTGGCGCGTAATCCGTTGCTGGCGGGGCTGAAACACTTGAACCGCCTGGAGCAGGTATTGATCCGCGCGCATCTTGACCAGACGACTGCCGACGAGGCGCTGGTGCTTGACACTGCCGGTATGCTGGTGGAATGCTGTGCGGCTAATTTATTCTGGCGTAAAGGGAAAGCGGTATTTACGCCCGATCTGAGCCAGGCCGGCGTGGCTGGTTTGATGCGCCGCAGGGTGATTGAGTTGTTGGCGGGCAGTGAATATTCATTGCATTGCGTCAGCGAGCCGCTGGTCACTCTTGCCGACGCCGAAGAAGTGCTGGTGAGCAACGCGCTGATGCCCTTGCTGCCGGTAAATACAGCGCAATCATGGCGTTATCACTCGCGTCAACTCTATGATTTTTTGCGCCCACACTGTTAACGATGGCTGATTGATGAAGAAAAGAAAGCTGAAGGTCGTTTCTATTATTGTTGTTCTGGTATTGGCCCTGCTGTTTTGGGGTTACCAGAAGGTTGAGCGCTTTGCTGATACGCCATTGGCGATCCAGCAGGAAGCCATTTTTAAACTGCCGGCCGGCACCGGACGGGTAGGGTTGGAAGAGTTGCTGGTGCGCGACAAGCTGATCCGCAACGGTGCCTGGTTCCCGTGGCTGCTGCGTCTGGAGCCGAAATTGGCGGAGTTCAAGGCCGGCACCTACCGCTTTACGCCGGGGATGACGGTGCGCCAGATGCTCAAACTGCTGGCCAGCGGTAAAGAAGCCCAGTTCAGCGCGCGTTTTATCGAAGGTTCGCGCCTGCGTGACTGGCTGTTGGTGTTGCAGCAGTCGAAATACCTCAAACATACGCTGGCGGGCAAAAGCGAAGCGGAAATTGCCGTGGCGCTGGGCCTGCCGGAGGGGACTCATCCGGAAGGGCGCCTGTACCCGGATACCTATCTGTATACCGCCGGCATGAGCGATATCGCGTTGCTCAAGCGCGCACATCTGCGCATGATCAAGACGCTTGAGGCCGCCTGGCAAAGCCGCGATACCAGCTTGCCGTACAAGACGCAGGAAGAGTTGTTGACCATGGCTTCGATCGTCGAGAAAGAAACCGCCGTGCCCGAAGAGCGCACCAAGGTGGCCTCGGTCTTCATTAATCGCTTGCGCATTGGCATGCGCCTGCAAACCGATCCCACGGTGATCTACGGTATGGGCGATGCTTATAATGGCAATATCACCCGCAAGGATCTGGAAACGCCGACGCCGTACAACACTTATGTGATAAGCGGCCTGCCGCCGACGCCGATCGCCATGCCGGGCCAGGCTTCGCTGGAAGCCGCCGCCAATCCGGCGAAGACGCCTTATTTGTACTTTGTCGCCGACGGCAAGGGCGGCCACCAGTTTACCACTAACCTGGCAAGCCATAATCAGGCGGTTCGCGCCTATCGCCAGGTGCTTAAGGAAAAGAATGAAAAGTAAATTCGTGGTTATCGAAGGGCTTGAGGGCGCGGGGAAAACCACCGCGCGCGATACCGTGGTCAACGTACTGCGCGAACACGGCATTAACGACATTGTTTTTACCCGCGAGCCGGGCGGTACCCCGCTGGCGGAAAAGCTGCGCGATCTGTTCAAACGCGGCATCGACGGCGAACTGCCGACTATCAAAGCCGAAGTGCTGATGCTGTATGCAGCCCGCGTGCAATTGGTAGAAACCGTCATCAAACCGGCGCTGGCGCGCGGTGCCTGGGTGGTCGGCGATCGTCACGATTTGTCGTCACAGGCTTATCAGGGCGGCGGTCGTGGCGTAGATCAACAACTGATGGCCTCGCTGCGTGACACCGTCTTGGGGGATTTTCATCCGGACCTGACGATTTATCTGGATCTGCCGCCGCTGGTTGGCCTGCAACGCGCCCGTGCGCGCGGCGAACTGGATCGTATTGAACAGGAAGCGCTGCCGTTCTTTGAGCGCACCCGTTCGCGCTATCTGGAGTTGGCGGCGCAGGACGATTCTATCGTCACCGTCGACGCTTCCCAATCGCTGGAACAGGTGACGGCGGCTATTCGCAGTTGCCTCAGCCAATGGCTACGGCAGGAAGGCGTGTAATGAACTGGTACCCGTGGCTGAACACGCCTTACCGTCAGTTGGTCGGGCAATATGCAGCCGGTCGCGGCCATCATGCCCTGTTGTTGCATGCTTCAGCGGGCAATGGCGATGACGCGCTGGCTTATGGTCTGAGCCGCTGGTTGATTTGTCAGCGGCGTAACGGCGAAAAAAGCTGCGGCGAGTGTCATAGCTGCCGGCTTATGCTGGCGGGCAACCATCCGGACTATCACGTATTGGCGCCGGAAAAGGGGAAAAGCAGCCTGGGTATCGAGCCTATCCGCCAGGTGATCGAAACCCTTTATTCCCACGCCCAGCAGGGGGGCGCCAAGGTTATCTGGTTGCCGCAGGCAGAGCTGCTGACCGAAGCGGCGGCCAATGCCCTGTTGAAAACGCTGGAAGAGCCGCCGGAAAAAACCTATTTCCTGTTGAGTTGCCGCGAGCCTTCACGGCTGCTGGCGACATTGCGCAGCCGCTGTTTCTATTGGCATCTCGCCAGCCCGGATGAGCAGCTCAGTTTACAGTGGTTGAACCGGCAAATGCCGGGCAATTTGGTGGATCTCCTTACCGCACTGCGGCTGCACGACGGGGCGCCGCTGGCCGCCGAGCAACTGTTGCAACCCGAGCGTTGGCAGCAGCGCAGAGCCTTGTGCGCCGCACTGAATGCTGCCTTGCCGCAGCATGACATGCTGTCGCTGTTGCCGGCGCTGAATCACGAAGACGTGGCGGAGCGGCTGCACTGGCTGTGCGCATTGCTGGTGGATGCCATGAAGTGGCAGCAGGGCGCGGCGAGCTTTATGCTTAATCAGGATCAGCAACCGTTGGTGCACCAATTGGCCAGCCGCCTGAGCGGTACCTCGCTGCAGCAGGTGGTGCAGCAATGGCTCAATTGCCGCCATCAGTTGCTTAACGTAACCGGCGTCAATCGCGAACTGTTGCTGACCGAACGACTACTCGGTTGGGAGCAGATGCTCGGCGCTACCGGTTATTCTCACCCTCATTCGTTGTAAAAGAGTTAATTATTATGTTGTTAGTAGATTCGCATTGTCATCTTGATGGCCTGGATTACCAAACGCTGCATCAAAACGTGGATGACGCCCTGGCGAAAGCCAAGGCGCGCGATGTCGGCTACGTTCTGGCGGTGGCGACCACCTTGCCGGGTTATCAGGCCATGACGCAGTTGATCGGCCCACGCGATGACGTGGCGTTCTCCTGCGGTGTCCACCCGCTGAACCTCGAGGGCGGCTACGATTATGCAGAGCTGCGTCGTCTGGCGGCGGCAGAACAGGTGGTGGCGCTGGGAGAAACCGGGCTGGATTACTTCTATCAGAAAGACAATCTCGAGCTGCAGCAAGCGTCATTCCGTGAGCATATCCGCATTGGTCGCGAACTGAACAAACCGGTGATCGTGCATACCCGCGACGCGCGTGAAGATACGCTGGCGATCCTGCGTGAGGAGAATTCGCAGGACTGCGGCGGCGTGCTGCACTGTTTTACCGAAGATATCGCTACCGCAGAAGCGCTGCTCGATCTGGGTTTCTATATTTCCTTTTCCGGCATCCTGACGTTCCGCAATGCGGAGCAACTTCGTGAGGTGGCGCGCTACGTGCCGCTTGATCGCATTCTGGTGGAAACCGACTCGCCGTATCTTGCCCCGGTGCCGCATCGCGGCAAAGAAAACCAACCTGCCTACGTACGTGATGTGGCTGAATACATGGCGGTATTGAAGGGCGTGAGCCTGGAAACGCTGGCCGAAACCACCACCGCCAACTTTTCACGCTTATTTCACATCGAACTATAATCCTTGGCCTAGGCTTAGCTGTAGTCATTGATGTCGGAATTTTTTTTAAGCTCGTAATTAATCGCTGAAACGGGTAATGTTCCCACCCGTTTTATGGCGATGGATGGGCTTTTTTTTCGTCTGTTTTGATAAAAAATGGCCGATTCAAGAAAAATACCCGGCTTTGTTCATCGAAACGTGACTGCCATCAAACATTGCGCAGGCTATTTATTTTACTCTGCGTAAAAATTCAAGGGGTGCTCAGACACCCTGAATTGCAGGGGTTTTTCTCCCCCCCTTGCAACGCGAAGAATCGCGAGAAGTAGCAAAGCACCATTACTCAGGAGCACACTCAACTATGTTCAAGAACGCATTTGCAAACCTGCAAAAAGTAGGTAAGTCGCTAATGCTGCCGGTTTCCGTATTGCCTATCGCAGGTATTCTGCTGGGCGTCGGTTCCGCCAACTTTAGCTGGCTGCCTATGGTAGTTTCTCACGTGATGGCGGAAGCCGGCGGTTCAGTTTTCGCCAACATGCCGCTGATTTTCGCTATCGGTGTTGCCCTCGGCTTCACCAATAACGATGGTGTATCTGCGTTAGCTGCGGTAGTGGCTTACGGCATCATGGTGAAAACCATGGCGGTGGTTGCACCTTTGGTTCTGCACCTGCCGGCTGACGAAATTGCGGCTAAACACCTGGCGGATACCGGTGTGCTCGGGGGGATTATCTCCGGCTCCATCGCGGCCTATATGTTTAACCGCTTCTTCCGTATTCAGTTGCCTGAATACCTGGGCTTCTTTGCCGGTAAGCGGTTTGTGCCGATTATCTCCGGCCTGGCGGCGATCGTTCTGGGCGTAGTTCTGTCCTTCATCTGGCCGCCAATCGGTACGGCTATCCAGACCTTCTCGCAGTGGGCGGCTTATCAGAACCCGGTAGTGGCGTTCGGTATCTACGGCGTGGTTGAACGTGCGCTGGTGCCGTTTGGTCTGCACCATATCTGGAACGTACCTTTCCAAATGCAGATCGGTGAGTTCACCAACGCGGCCGGCCAGGTATTCCACGGCGATATCCCGCGTTATATGGCGGGTGACCCGACTGCGGGCAAACTGTCCGGTGGCTTCCTGTTCAAAATGTACGGTCTGCCTGCCGCCGCTATTGCCATCTGGCATTCAGCCAAGCCGGAAAACCGCGCTAAAGTCGGCGGTATCATGATCTCCGCTGCGTTGACCTCGTTCCTGACCGGTATCACCGAGCCGATCGAGTTCTCCTTCATGTTCGTTGCACCGATCCTGTACGCAATCCACGCCATTCTGGCTGGCCTGGCGTTCCCGATCTGTATCCTGTTGGGTATGCGCGACGGCACCAGCTTCTCGCACGGTCTGATCGACTTTATCGTGCTGAGCGGTAACAGCAGCAAGATCTGGTTGTTCCCAATCGTGGGTATCATCTACGGTGTGGTGTACTACACCATCTTCCGCGTGCTGATTGCCAAGCTGGATCTGAAGACTCCTGGCCGTGAAGACACCGCTTCCGAGCAGGTCGCTCAGGGTGGTTCTGAGATGTCTGCGGCTCTGGTCCAGGCCTTTGGCGGTAAAGATAACATCACCAATCTGGATGCCTGCATCACCCGTCTGCGCGTTAGCGTGGCGGACGTGAGCAAAGTTGACCAGCCTGGTCTGAAAAAACTGGGTGCTGCCGGCGTTGTTGTCGCAGGCTCAGGCGTTCAGGCTATCTTTGGTACCAAATCTGACAACCTGAAAACCGATATGGACGAATACATCCGTAATCACTAATTCAGGCTGGGGAGCTTTGAGGGAGGCGAAAGCCTCCCTTTTTTATTGCTTTTTATATTGATTTTTAAGTGTTTTTATTTTACGTGTCCACATTAAAACCTCGCATTAACTACGCGGTACAAATACCCACCTCTGCGGACACTCTGCTTAGCCAAAGATCAATGCAGTTTGTCCGCCGTTATTGGGATGAGGCTGCTCCTTATGGGAGAAATGCAGCGTTGCATGGTCGACAGTTGGGAGCATTGGACTGACGTTAAGCCCTTCGTATTGCGCCCGGTGGCGGCGCGGGAAGTCTGGATCGGTTATGACCCGGCCAGTTCTGAAAACGGCGATAGCGCCGGTTGTGCGGTTATCCTGCCGCCGCTGATTGCGGGCGGCAAGTTCCGCGTGCTGGAGCGCCATCAGTGGCGCGGCATGGATTTTTCCGCCCAGGCCAAAAATATCAAGGCGCTGACTGAGCGCTACAACGTGACCTATATCGGCATCGATAACACCGGCCTTGGCCGTGCGGTGTCGCAACTGGTGCGCCAATTCTTCCCGGCGGTTAACGCCATCAACTACAACCTTGAAATGAAAACCGACCTGGTACTGAAAGCCCGCGATGTGATCCGCTCTGGCCGCCTGGAGTTTGACGCGGGTGCGCTGGATATCGCCCAGGCGTTTATGTCCATCCGTAAACAGATGACCGCAACGGGCCGACGGGCAACCTATGTCACCAGTCGCGCCGAAGGCGTGAGCCACGGGGATGTGGCCTGGGCGGTCATGCACGCCTTATTCAATGAACCGCTCGAAGGGGCAACTGGTAGCAATACAGGTTTTATGGAGATTTTTTAAATGAGCAAACGCAACCGGGGCCACAAAAACACCCAGCCGATCACGCAGAAACAAAGCGGGGCGCAGCATGTGGAGGCGTTCACCTTCGGCGACCCGATCCCGATGCTGGATCGGCGTGAAATCCTGGATTATCTGGAGTGCAGCATTGTTGACCGTTGGTATGAGCCGCCGATCTCTTTCAGTGGCCTGGCGAAAACGTTTCGCGCGGCGGTGCATCACAGTTCACCGATCACCATGAAGCGCAATATTTTAGTGAGCATGTTCAAGCCCCACCGGTTGCTGTCAAAGCAGGATTTTAGCCGCTATGCGCAGGATTTTATGGTGTTCGGCAACAGTTTTATTGAAGGGCGCTACAACCGGTTGGGCGGTCTGATGAAATTGGCCCCCAGCCTGGCGAAATATACCCGCCGTGGCGTAGAAACGGATTCTTACTGGTTCGTGTAATCGTGGATGGAGCCGCATCAGTTTGCGGAGGGTTCTATTTTCCACCTGTTGGATCCTGACATTAACCAGGAGATTTACGGCGTTCCCGAATACCTTTCCTCGCTTAACTCCATCTGGCTTAATGAGGCGGCAACGCTGTTTCGCCGGAAATACTACCTTAACGGCAGCCATGCCGGGTTTATTCTGTACATGAACGACGCGGCACACAAACAAGAGGATATTGATAACCTGCGCAAAGCGCTGAAAGAGTCAAAGGGGCCGGGTAACTTCCGTAACCTGTTTATGTATGCGCCTGGCGGTAAGCCGGACGGGTTACAACTGATCCCCCTGGCCGAAGTCGCGGCAAAGGACGAATTTTTGAACATCAAAAACGTGACCCGCGATGATCAACTTGCGGCCCAGCGCACTCCGCCACAATTGATGGGGATTTTGCCGAATAACACCGGTGGTTTTGGTGACGTTGAGAAGGCCGCGCGAGTATTTGCGATTAACGAGCTGGCACCGTTGCAGGAAAGGCTATGTGAACTTAACGAGTGGGCAGGGGAAGAGGTGGTCAGCTTCAACCCTTATGAATTGCTGAAATCGGATGTTTAAGCGTTTAGCTCAATAAACATACTTAATAATACTTGAACGGATAATTTTTTTTATGTTTTGAGCCAGATTTTATCTGACAGTCGACTTTTGCAGAAACCGACGTTGGTAGATATCTAGGCGGCCTCTCTTTTACCATTTTAATCCCGGTGATATAAAAAAACTGGCTAAATCCACAGTAATTATGTTGCGGCGGTTCACTTCCGTGATTAAAAGATGACCAGCTAAAGTGTCAAAAGTTAGCGTTAATTTGAAATTAGTAAGTATAATGGATGCATATGTTTTTTTTCGTCAAAGCATGAAAATGAATAACTTCATGTTGTTTATTAAAATGCAAATGAACTTGCTGGTATCTGTCTTAAGCTGAGTCGTTTTATTTTTAGGAGAAAGTTAGTAATGCCAACAACGGTTCCTGATTCTTCATGGTACAAAGCTAAAAGTGCTGGTGCAGATGCTCCTTGTTCGTGTCCGTATGCCAATGTACACAAATGTTATAGATACTATGCGAGCCTAGACATGCTTGGCAAAGCTAAAATGATCACATCTATCAGCGATGAAAAAAAATCTGAATTAGAAGCATTTTGGTCAGAAACAGGTTTGGTTCCGGTAATCGCTGAAGAAGATACTGGCATCGGCGGTTCACCAGGTAGTTGGACCTCCTTCTCAAACTTCTGCCCAGAAGTCATTTTTTCCTATTTCGGTTATTACGCTAGTTATTTGGCAAAATATGTAGATGATATAGACAAAGATGCAGGGCAGAGAAGGGCTGAAAGGGAAGGTATTAAAAATAATTGGCGGTATAGTTGGGGGTTTTTAGATGCTTGCCACTTCCTTGACTGTAGTGTTTACAATCAAGTCAATATATTTAATTCGGAGAAAATTAAAGAGTTAGATAGGTTGGTGCATTCAAATATAGTAGTTCTGATTGGTCGGATGGAACAATGTCTTGAAAGCAAAGATCCTTCTGGTGTTCTTCATGCTGCTTCTAATATTTTGGAGACAATGGCTAAGGATATTCTTAATGATGCAGGTTTATCCGATCAGACTTTGGGAAGTTTTATTGGGAAGTATGAAAGAGAATCAGCTCTTCCAAAAGAGATAACAAAAGTTGTTGGTTCTATTTATGGGCTTCGCAATAAAATGCCTCTATCTGGACATGGGAATACAAAAAAACCAAATATAAGCATGCATGATGCAATAATTATTGCAGCTGCAACAAAATTCATCGTGGAAATTGAATATAGATTTAGTAAGGCTTTGCAGCGGAGCTAGCTTTTTACTGAATTCGGAGTCTATAGCACGATACTAAGTGTATTTTCTCACTCATAATCGATAGGAGTTACGTATCGAACCATCTAATAGGCGAAAGTCGGTTCTCAACATCTCTATTCGCCGATTATTCATATGGTAGATGCTTAGTCGTGTGTTGTTGTGACATGCTACGAGCATTTTATTTTTATCAAAAAGGCACGTCACAAGTATGTTGAAAATAAAATTGTGACGTGGCAGGATAGTTTTTCTCCACTTGGTACGCCCTGTACCGACACTCTTATATAAAGTGTGTTTTTTATCTGCATCGACCCGGATTTTAACTAAAAAAACACTGCATATCTTAAGTGCAAAAATTCGCATACTTTTTTCATACCTAATAATCTCTCCAAGCCACATATGACAAGGCTTTGACGTGTTTTTCCTACTGCATAAAAAGTGAGTTCTCAAGTATGCAGCGCGGGGGCGGGGGGGGACGGCACGGAACAGGGGAACAATAAGGATCATTTTCTGGCTGCATTTGAGCATCGTTGCGAAGATATTTGACTCGTGGTATGGGTGTTGATGTAAAGAAAACGCTCATTACTGTGTGGCGTAGAGGGGCTTTGGAGGGCGGGGTAATGTGCTGGGTTTTATGCCGTTCTTCGGCGTTTCTCTGACTTCTATTTAGGAGTAATGATAACTCTCGATAAAGACGGCTGCTTAGAAACAGCCGTCTTTATATTAATTTACGAGCGAAGGCTTTTTATTTTTTCGACTATATCCTCCAATACTCTTTTGCTCTTATTAATGAATGTAACACGCTTAATTAAAGTTAGGTCATCAACAAATAAAACTGCAGACTCTACTTGTTGAAGTAATGCTTTGCAGGCGTGCTCAAAATTTACTTTATTACCTTTGTTGAATATTTTATATTTCGCTTCAAAAATTTCTTTATAAGGCAATATTTGCCTATGTTTATATCCATCATCAGGTAAACCGATGAGAATATTATGTGCTTCTTGGAAGTAAGAGAAGCTTTTTATTGCATCATTTTCTTTTAGACATCTCATTATTAATAATCTTGCTTGTTGTGTGTCAATGTTTTCAGTATGATAGTCTGTTCTAGAACGAGCTAGAGAGTATGCATCATTTAAATAAGTCTGTGCCGAGTCAAGATCCCCCATGGATAGTCTACACATAGCATATTGAACCCAGTAATGAGGGGAGTCTTTAAGCCAAGGGCATGCTCGTTTTAATTCCATATAATAGCTATCTAAGGCTCTCTGCTTTTGTGGCATTAAAATTTCAAGAACATGAAAACGCAAAAGAGATTTAAATACACTATTTGAATCATGAGATACATTTCTCATACGATTAAAATTCTCCACGATAGAAAGCAATTTATGTTTAATGTAACTTTCGTGGAAACAATTGTTAATGATAGCCAAAGACATTAAGCTTGATTTTGTTTCAATAGCATTTCCATTTTCTACAAGTCTATAAAGGGATTTGAATGCATCATTATTTCTTAACTCCATTTTATAAATACTCTGGTTTCCGGATATTTCAGATATCATTGAGGATGTTTTGTTTACATCAATGACATCACATAACGCAATTCCAAAAATTGTATCCTTATACTCCTGACTAATAAACAACTCGTCAGTAAGTGCTTTTATTTTATTTTTTATTGATGGACTATTAAGTAATCCAAGTAAAACCCCAGACATTTGTCCATTATAATCCTCCTTGATTTTTCTGAGTTTCACATCTTTGGGTAAAGTAGTTAAATCCTCCCATAATCCCTGATTTTCCAATAAGTCTATGAAGTTGAAGATTTCACTATCTGTTAATTGATCAAGACTGATTTCTGAAAAATTCAACCCAAGAGAATTAATAAACTGTGCAGATCGAGCTGCAACGGCACTCCTATCTACAATGACAACTCGTAAGTCTTTCGGGTATTTTATACTAATATGCTTAAGAAGTCTTTCTGCTCGATTATAACCTTCGATAACTATTATTGGCTGTTCTTTTCTTGATGCAATTATATCTATTTCTGATAACTCATCATCATACTCACTCTTGCCAGAATAAATGTATACTTTATGCCCTCGTTGGGTTAGCTCATAAGTTAACTGATGAAGGAATATTGTTTTTCCGTTTCCTAACTCACCATGTATTAATATGTTGCCGCCACCATCAATCAACCTTATTGAATCTGTCATTAAATCCCTGTGGATTAGGAAATAATCTTTGTAGTCATTGCTAATTGAAGTGTCTATCTGATGATCACTAAATTTACCAAATAATAGAAAATCTTTTATCTCAGTATCAGTTACTGAATTATCAGTGTGTCTTATTTCTCTTAAACTGAAGCATTCAAGATCTGGTACATTATTTTTTTCTTCATCTAGATTTATAGACTTAGTTATCTCTGCAAATCCAGACAAGCCTATGGGTAGGACATGACCGAATTCTGTTAGGAAGAATGTTGATTGAAAATCCGCATCTTCGCTTACTATAAAATATGTCTTATCGATTAGGTTATCCGTTTGATAGAGCAACCGCTGTACATCCATGTCATACATTGAATATCCGACAAATACAATGGCACTGGCTGTTTCTAAATCCCTTTTGAATACATAGTTCCATTGGGAGTTAACAAAGGACTGGGCTGTTAAATATGAAGAATTCGTTAGCTTTATTTTAGAATCTAGATCGTCAGGAATCGCTTTTTCTATGACACCATTTAAATGTATGCACAGATTTTCTTGAGACATATAGTTACTGGGTTTTGCATCGATATCCAAAGCATCAACCCTTTTCCCAGAGTTAAGACACGCGAGTTCTATCGAGTTATCATAATTGGTTGTGTAAAATCGTCTCCACGGGAGTGAGCAAACGAGTTTATGTTCTTCAGTTACCGATTTTAAAACAAATGAATCTTTTAGTAATTTTAATAATTCATTTTTATCTTTATATTTTAGAAAAAACCTAGATGTAAACATTAGATCGTCAATATCTTCGCCTATTCCCCCAAGAATCCCTATCTTCTTTGATAACTCTTTAGCCAAAGGAGGTTCTTCGTTAAGGATGTTGACTGTTTTTTTCGAAAACCCAGCACCGGTAAAAATAATTGCTTTGCCAGTGCTGATTCTCCTCAGAATATCCTCTTTATCTACCGGGGGTAATCTCAGTTTGTGGAAGTCTATTTCAATTTTCATAAATCCAATCCTTTTTTTGTTTTTATGCTAATTAATTTTTCTAGAAATCACAGTTCTTTATTAAATAGTATTAAAGAATATCTTTTTGTTATAAACATACAATGCTGATGATATAACTGGATTAAGCTTTCTTACAAGTCCGCTACTTGAGTGTATTGTAGCAATAGGTCTATCGTTTGTCCGCTCAAGTATACACTCATGCTTGTGACCTGCTCCACATGGATTAATGCACGCCAATGTTTATAACCTCTGTCTCTGGCTCAAAGCTGTTTGTCAGCTTAGGTATGGCCATGGGAGCAAAAGTGTCAGCTGAAATCTGAGCTAATACATGCTATTCCTGCGCTGTTGCTATGGGCGTATAGCGAAGATTCTATAGCGTGGTCAGCATCAGCGTTTTGTATCCTGTCGTCTGCCAGCATTGAGTGTCACCTTGAATGCAACACCCGGCGGGATCACCTGGCAATGTATCCCCGCACTTCCCACAACTGCTTTTCCGCAGTTCAGCCATCTGCTTATGCAGCAATTTATTGTCTTGACGGATAAGGCCAATCAGGTATTCCGTCAGCTCATAAGGCTCCCTGGCTATCCGGCGCTGCTGGCAACCTTCCAAAATCATCATCATTTCCTGGCTGTCTACCCGCAGGGTGATCGTAGTGATGCCGTTCGCCTTGTCGCGCTGTCGCTGGGCGCGTTTACGTTCTGTCGATGTGGTCATGTTATTCCTCCGGTTGACGCTTTGTGGCTTCTTTTCTCAGGTGGTCGCCAACAAGGCGTGTTTGCTCTGGTATCTGCCGATGCCATAGCGCAGTGAGTCGCGTCAGCGCGGTGGTGGTTGCCGGCATGGTTTGTCGATACAGACAACCGTCGGCCCGCGCCCGGTAGTGCTGACCGTCGATAGTGACTGTTGCACCCCTGGCCACCGATTTCAGAATACAGGCATCCAGACTGAAACCGATTGACTCGGCGAAGCTGCCGATCTGGCGTTCCAGCTTGCTGAGTGGCCGTTTGATTGTGTTAATGCCAACGCTCGTCGTAGATGGCCGATGATTTTCAGCCTCCTGCCCATCATCCAAGCTGAAATAAGCAAGCGCACGCTGCTCTTGTTCGTGGCGCACTTGCTCCCGCCACCGCTTAATGCTGGCCGTATCTGGTAGTACCGATCTTATTGGTGGCAGATCTAGCCCCTCGCCAGGTAATGCGAAGCCCTCGGCGACGACCATAAATGGATTTTTCAGAGGTTCTGGCGGTGCGTTGCGTATCCGCCGGAGCAACAATCGCCGTTCCTTGTCGGTTATTCGCTCAAAATCGAGGTTTTTAGACGATGACGGTGGTTCCTGCACCTGTTTGGTTCTTAACCTTTTTGGCTGCACCGTACAGTTATTGACAGAACTTCGAGAGGGCGCAGGCGCGCCCTTAAGGTCACCGGCCAGGTCAACGGCACGGGCCGGAACGAACTTCCATTCCTTCGTGCGGGTGATAATTGGGGTATCCATCCTGACCGGTGGTGAAAACACACCCCGTATCCGGATCACGTCTTCGCCATAGTCGTTAGTGGCTTCTGCCGGCTCGTAGTAGGAGCGAACGATCAGGTCGTCACGCCGGACAAAGGGGCCGCCCTGGGCGTTGACGTATTCAGCCCAGTGGCCATAATCGGCGGCATCATGTACGGCGGCAAACTCGACACTGAGGCCTAGTGCGGTTTCATGGTCAGCCATGCGACGCAATTCGCGGTAAACCATCACCGGTGCGCCACCAATAAACTGAAACTGGCGGATGCGCCAGCGGGCGGCCCAGGCGGATACCGCCGGGGCAACCTCTTTCAGCTCTTTGCCGCTGTCGTCGTCCAGTTCACCATCAAGTGCGTAACCGTCGATGTTCTTTGAGATGTATTTGGCGATGTACCCGGTGGCGCTGCCTTTTTCCGGATCTATGGCTTCGGCGTGGAAACGGGCTTTTCTTGAGCGTTCGCTGTAAAGCTCGTCAGTGTCTTCCGCACAGGCATAAGCGCGCAGGATATCGCGCACCCCTGATGGGCTAGGAAGCACATCCAGTCCCCAAAAAGGCCAGAAGGCTGGCTAATCACCTAGAAAGTTATGTATTCTTGGGGGTAGGAGGTATTTGTGTGGAAAAAACCTCTTGGCTAGATACGCAATAATTAACTTAAATGGTAATAGTTAAGTTGGGTGATAATTAAAATGAAGAAAATAATATCTCTGGTTTTATTTGGTTCTTTTGTTGGCTTTTTACATGCGGAAACAAGTATATCGGAGCAACTGGCACAGTGTCAGAAGGTTGCTGGTGACACTGAACGTCTTGGGTGTTTTGATAAACTAGGAAAAAACAAGGTTGAGGGTAAAATTGAAAATACAGAACCTCAGTCTGCGGGGAAATGGATAACAAGGAGTGAAAAATCCCCAATCGATGATTCAAGCAATGAGTTCGTTTATTTATCAGCCGAAAGTCAGATTCGTGGGCAATTTCGTGAGTCAATAACTCCCTCTTTGTATATCACATGCAGAGAGAAGAAAACTGAGCTTTTTATCGATTGGGACACTTTCCTTGGGATTGATAGCACACGTGTCCTTACTCGTATTGATACCCAAAAAGCAGTCAATCGCTCTTGGCAGATCTCAACTGATAATAAGGCTACTTTCTATAGTGGGCAGTCAATCTCGTTCATCAAAGAGCTGATGAAAAGCAAAAAAATGTTTGTGCAAATAACACCTTATGGGGAAAGCCCTGTACAGACTACTTTTGATTTATCTGGTCTATCGACAGCTATTAAACCGTTACGTGAGGCCTGTAAGTGGTAAGGGCGTAACGAATGGGCATTAAGTCCTTTGGTGTTGATGGTTATATGGTGGATGTGCGCCCTCAAGGACGTACATGAAAGCGCGTCCGCAAAAAATTTAAGACCGAGTCGGAGGCACAGCAGTTTGAACGCTGGGTGATTGCGACACAGAACAATAAAGAGTGGCTCGATAAGCCTGCTGATCATAGGCCATTAACAGACCTGATCGACCTGTGGTGGAACCATCACGGACAGCACCTGAAAGACGGAGTGAAGAGGGTGCAGAAATTGCGTGTCATGGCGGAGAAAATGGGGCATCCCAAAGCCAGCCAGATCACCCGCACTTTCTTCGCCGACTACCGGGCGCTGCGATTTGCTGAAGGCAAGAAGGCCAAGACAGTCAACCTTGACCAGGAAATGCTGGGTGGTGTGTTCTCCGTTCTCATCGAGCTGGGGCATTACCACGGTGAGCATCGGCTCAAGGCCATGAAGAAAATGAAGCTGCCGGCGCAGGAAATGGGCTTTCTTACCCAGGCTGAGATTGCCGCGCTGCAGGAACGACTCGATGGCGCTCACCGGAAAGCTGTCCGTCTTTGCCTGGCGACGGGTGCCCGTTGGGGTGAAGTGGCGAAGCTGCGAAAGGAAGAGGTGATCGGTAACAAGGTCACTTACCTGAACACCAAGAACAACAAGAACAACAAGAACAACAAGAACAACAAGAACCGGACGGTGCCGATCTCGCCCGAACTCTGCAAAGAGATCGCCAGCGATGTTAGGTCGGGGCCGCTGTTCAAGGATCTGAATTATCCCTATGTCCGGCTATGCGTGAAGGAAGTTGCTCCCGGCCAGCCAGCGGGACAAGCAGTGCATGTGCTGCGGCATACGTTCGCCAGTCATTTCATGATGAATGGCGGCAATATTTTGGCGCTGCAGCGAATTCTAGGACATTCAAGTATTTTACAAACGATGGTTTATGCGCATTTTGCGCCGGATTATCTGGAAGATGCGGTTAGATTTAATCCACTCAGTGAGTTAAAATCTCGTAAAATAACATAAATTAATCCTGCCAAAGGTGAATATATGAAACAAGATTTAGTTGGTCGTCTAGCGTTTATAGATACATCTGCATTTAAAGCAAAAAACTATCAGTTCCATAATCACTCATTGAAAAAATTAAAAGACTACAGTGATGATGAAAAAATTAGAATTTTGACGACTTCAATTACTATTGCAGAGGTTCGATCACACTTCCCAGGATTAGCAAATGATGCCATTAGAACGATTGAAGAAACCAGAAAGAAGGCTAAAATTCTTAGAAATTTACCTGAAAATTCTATAAGTGGTGTTTTTGATAAAGGTTTAACTGACGAGATCATAATTTCCACATTGAACCAAGGTTTCGAAAATTTTTTAAATGGTGACAATATCGAAATAGTTCCGATTAGCTCCGTTGATAATGAATCTGTTTTTAAGGACTATTTTGAAGGTAATGCTCCATTTAGCACAAAGAAAAAGGATGAGTTTCCAGATGCATTTGTTTTACATGCCATAAAAAATCTATCCAAAGAAAGGACTTATCCGGTATATATAGTTAGTACCGATGGTGATATGAAAAATTTCTGTGATGGTGATCGTCTAATCCATTTAGATAGTGTTGATGCTCTTATCGACCTGATCGTTAGAAATGATGATGAGGTGAAAGAGCCGGTTAAATTAGCTGATGACTTGTTTGATAAATTTAAGGAAGAGATTGTAAAGCGGGTCTCGGATAAATTATTAGAAGCATCCTATACAGTTGATGATGAAGATGCTTATGATGTAAAACTCAATAATGTAATGATTGAAGGTAAAAATATTATTGAGTTAGATGACGAGTCAGTTGTTTTTGAGGTCGAATTGATGGCTGATATAGAGGCGGCAACAAGTGAACCTGACTATGAAAGATCAGCTTTTGATCCAGAAGATCAACGCTATGTATTTACTTTTTACAATGTAACGCGCAGAAAGTTCCCCCTTAAGACGTCAATCACAGTGACCATTTGGTTTCCTGAAAATGTTAAAGCAGCAGCAGAATTAGGTGATATTGAAATGGAAAGTAACTTTGATTTAGAAAGTATTACCTCCCAGCTTCTTTCTTTTGAAGAGAAATGGTTTGACTAGCACCTTATCATCGTATAGTTAATACTGAAATTCTAGGGGGCATCATTTTATGATGCCCAGCAATTTGGTTATCAAAGCATGATCCACAAATTGACCCAAATGCCCACGCTATCCCCATTTTAAGCACGCAGTTACAGGCATCTAAATTACTGATGTTCCTGTAACTGATTGTTTTTATTGATGCTTAAATGGAGGCGAAAGCCTCCCTTTTTTATTGGCGAGGATTTATTTCTTGGCGTGGTTTTGCAGAAAACGTTCAAACACCGCCAGGGTATCGCCAGAAATGTGATGCTCAATCCCTTCGCTGTCCAGCTCCGCCGTCTCGGTCGGCACCCCGAGGCACACCAGCAGGTCGACCACGATACGGTGGCGGCGGCGCACTTGCTGCGCCAGTTGTTCACCTTCTTCAGTTAAAAACACCCCGCGATAGGGGCGTGACTCTACCAATCCGGCGCTCTTCAGCCGTGCAATATTCTTGATCGCAGTAGGGTGGGAAACGCCAAAGCGACGGGCGATGTCGGTAGTTCTGGCTTCGCGGGTCGTCATCAGCAGATCGGCAATCAGTTCGACGTAATCTTCGATCAACGCATTCGACTGCGCTTCTCGGGCGCGGGTAAAGCGCAGGGCGTGCTCAGCCTCATCCGGCATTTCAGCCAAGGTGGGGCGTTCGGCGTTATCTGACGCGCTTGTTACCATATTCTGAGACGTCCTTTATAGGTTAAACCAGTGAGTTCCAGACTAATGGAATCCTGCCCTACGTTAGTCTAATAGCGACGCATTATCAATTCAGCCGCCGTATTCAATGACAATACGAAATATTTGTACACAAAGGCAGAGTATTTTCCATCTTGCATAAAGTGTAGCCGATGCTACATTGTTCTGAATGTTGGGTGAAAAATAACCAGAATAATATTGAGGGTAAAACATGCGTGAGGCGGCAACCACCACATCGTTAACCGAACGAACCAATGCGGCGATTGGTAACGCTTTAGCCGGGCGCAAGCGCGGCGCGTTTACGCCGTTGCTGTTCGTCGGGCCGGCGGTGATTGCCTCCATTGCCTACATGGATCCCGGCAATTTCGCCACCAATATTCAGGCCGGTTCAAAATACGGTTACAGCCTGTTGTGGGTGGTGGTGATGGCCAATCTGATTGCCATGTTGTTCCAGGCGCTGTCGGCCAAGCTGGGTATCGTCACCAACCGTAACCTGGCGGAAATGTGCCGCGATCAATTCTCGCGTCCGGTGGTGATTGGCATGTGGCTGCTCAGCGAGGTGGCGGCAATGGCCACCGATCTGGCGGAGTTCCTGGGTGGGGCTATCGCGCTCGCCTTGCTGTTCCACATGCCGCTGCTGGCGGGGATGGGCGTGACGGCGGTAATCACCTATGCGTTATTGATGGTAGAAAAGAAAGGTTTTCGCCCGGTCGAACTGATGATTGGCGGGCTGGTGGCGATCATTGCCCTGTGCTATCTCGCCGAGATGTTTATCGTACCGGTCGACTGGCTGGCGGCGGGTTCCGGCATGATAACGCCTCAGTTGCCGGATGCGCAGGCGCTGACCATTGCGGTCGGCATTATCGGTGCCACCGTAATGCCGCACGCCATTTTCCTGCACTCGGGCCTGACCCAGCACCGTACGCCGGCCAGCAACAGCGGCGAACGGCGAAAACTGCTGCGTTTTTCCAATATCGAAGTGGTGATCGCGCTGGCGATTGCCGGGCTGGTGAATATCGCCATGGTGATCATGGCTTCCAGCGCCTTCCATGCCGGTAACAGCGACGTGGCGGAGATTGGCACGGCGTACCATACGCTGACCCCGCTGTTTGGCGCCGCCGCCGCAGGGATCTTCCTGATGTCACTGATAGCATCCGGTATTTCAAGCTCGGTGGTGGGTACCATGGCGGGCCAGATGATTATGCAGGGATTTGTCGGCTTCCGCATCCCGGTGTGGGTGCGCCGTCTGGTGACCATGATCCCGGCGTTTATCGTGGTGGCGCTAGGCGTGAATGCGACGGATGCGCTGGTCTACAGCCAGGTGGTGCTTAGCCTGGCGCTGCCGGCGCCGATGATTGCTCTGGTCATGTTTACCCGCCGTCGCGACATCATGGGCGAGTTTGTGAACGGCCGCCTTACCAGCCTGGTATCGATCATAGGTACGGTAATTATCATCCTGCTCAACATGGTGCTGCTGCTGCAGACATTCGGCGTCGCCATCCCCGGCCTGGGTTGATTGATAAGCCGTGAGTTTGTTACGGTCACGGCTTGTCTCCTTTCTATTACTCGCGTTACGGCGTCGTTTTCTGTACCGGGTTTTGGCCACCGGTCAGGGCCTTCTCATCGTTGGAAATGCTGCCGGTATTCGTCGCCCATACGCCTTCTTGTGTTTTGGTCACCTGCTGGTGGCCGGCATTCAGGTTCTGGCCGACGGCGGCGATATGGTTGGATTCGACGTCGCCGGTATTTTTTGCCCAAGGGATGATTTGATCGCCGGCTTGGGCGATGCCGCTAAACGCCATTGGTATCACCAGCAGCGCGGCATGAATGAAGGTTCTGATTTTCATGATCTCAATGTCCGTTGATGCATAGGGTACGGTAAATCCGTGCCATAGCGATTCAGGGAAAAGCAATTGAGGGTGGGGGGATAACCTAGGGTCAGTCTGATTGCGGCTGGCGGTCTGGGATCCGACGACGCCCTGTCTATTCAGTGTAGGACGGGTTGTCAGTGACCATCAGGAGGTTGATGTAAATGAAGCTCATCATTTACATCAGTGTATGTAAAAATGTTATCAGAGAAATAATTTCCACGATTACTATATAGGATGGGCATTTTCAGGATACCTGAGCCGATAGCCATCCTTCACTTCCCCGGTCGGTATTACTCAATAATAGTCGCCGGCGTTTTGACGACAGCGGCGCTTTCGGCAGTTTGAGCAGCGCGGCCTGGTGACGCGGCAGGTATTTCCGGACCCTCCGCGCGTTGAATACCGGATTACGGCGTTGGACTCACTGGCCGAGTGGATGCGTGCGCATGCACCGCACGCTGGCTAATCGCCAATCCCCGGCGGGTTGATGGTGGAACGCTCGACCTTTTCATCATGTTCACCCCAGCGGTCCAGCACCTGCGCGTATTCGCCGCTGACGATCACGCCATTAATGGCAGCGTTGATGGCGGTGACCAGGCCATTGTCTTTTTTGGTGGTTACCGCGACATAGGCGACGTTGGGACCGATGCCGACCATTTTGGTTCTGCCGGTTAGCGCCGCTTTATAGGCGCCGGTAGAGTGGGGGCCAAAGAAAGCGTCGGCGCGCCCGGACTGAATGCTCAGGTTGGCGGCGGCGTCATCGGTAACATAAATCGGTTGCACCGGCGCCAGGCCGTTGGCGCGGTTCTGTTTATCCCAACCGAGCAGGATGTTTTCCTGATTCGTGCCGGAGCCGACAATAATCCGCAGCCCGGCAACGTCCGCCGGCTGGTTGATTGAGGCGATCTTGCTGGTGGATTTCACATAGAAACCCAGCGTATCTACGCGGTATGTGGCGAAATCGAATTTGGTTTTCCGCAGCTTGGTGACCGCAATATTAAAAATGGCGGCATCGTACTTGCCGGAAGTAATGCCAAGCGGCCAGTCCTCCCAGGAGGTAGGCACAAGATTCAGTTCCAGCCCCAGGCTGTCCGCCACCAGCTGTGCGATATCCGGGTCGCTGCCGATCAAGGTTTTATTGTCTTCGGCAAACAGCGCCAGCGGCGGGGAGTTTTCAGACGCCACCGCTACGGTTAACTTGCCCGGTACGGCAAAATGGTAATTTGCCGGGATCAAGGCGACGGCAGCCGGGTTTTTGAGCGTGCGTATATGTTGCTGATTGGCCTGCAGATCGATAATGTTTTTGCTTTCCGCCTGGGCGGCATCGCACAGCAGCAGCACGCCCAGCGCCAGGGTTTTGAGTGGCATGGTGTTTTCTATCCTTTGCTAATCATAGAGTTACTATTGGCGGCAGCCGCGGGCAAGTAAAGCAACAATAGTGAATAACCAAAGTGAAAAAAATCAGATGATTGCCGCAGCGATCTAATGGCAGAGGCATAGCGGGCCTGGCAGGTTGCCTGATTCTGCATCACTCGACGCGATAAGTGCGCAATCAGGTTGAAAGCAGTAGAATTTGTCACTCATACTGCGTACAGATTATTTTCCTCAACAAGGAATGCCAGATGGCCGAAGAAACGATTTTCAGTAAAATTATCCGCCGCGAAATCCCTGCTGATGTGGTCTACCAGGACGAACTGGTCACCGCGTTCCGTGATATTTCACCTCAGGCTCCGACCCATATTCTGATCATCCCCAATGTCTTGATCCCAACGGTAAACGACGTCACTGCAGAGCACGAAGCGGCGCTGGGCCGCATGATCACCGCCGCGGCGAAAATTGCCGAACAGGAAGGCATTGCCGAAGACGGCTATCGCCTGATTGTTAATTGCAATCGCCATGCCGGCCAGGAGGTCTATCATATTCATATGCACCTGGTCGGTGGCCGTTCGTTGGGGCCGCTGCTGTCACGCTAACCGAGGTCAATCATGCGCTATAGCAAAACCCTGCGTTGTCTGATGGCGCTGGCGTTACCCGCCGCAATACTGATGGGCTGCAGCAATCGGCCCGGCATTGCGGTTAACGAACGGCAGGCGGTGGTGATGGATTCGCCGGTGCTTACCGCAGGTATCGTGGCCGATAACCCGTCGATTACCGATGCCTCCGGGCGCGTGAGGGCCACTTCGGTGCTCAGCAACAACCAGCCGACACCGGTAACGGTGCATTACCGCTTCTACTGGTATGACAATCAGGGGCTGGATATTCGGCCCTTTGAAGAGCCGCGTACCGTTATCGTTGCGCCAAATTCAGACGCTGAAATTTACTCGATTAACGGCAACCTCGATGCCAAGCGCGTGCGTCTGTATCTATTCTTGTAAGCTTTTGCTTTAGTTGTTGGAGAGGGATAATGAAAAAGTATCTAGTGGTCGCACTGGCCGCATTGACGTTAAGCGGCTGTTTGTCACGTCCCCCAGAGCCTGAACAGCCACCGGCCACCGTGGAACCGGCCAAACCGCCGGTGGTGGTAGAGCCGCAGCCGCAACCCCAGCCGCCCGTTGGCGAGCAGGTGCCGCAACCGCCAAAAATTCAGCAACTTGACTGGCTGAGCAGCGTGCAACCGCTGGTGAACCAGATGCTGAAAGCCGATGGCGTCAACCCGGGCAGCGTGCTGCTGCTGGACAGCGTGAAGAACAACACCAACGGCTCATTGCAAACCGCTAAAGCCACCTCCGCGTTGCATAAGGCGCTGGCATCGAACCAAACCTTCTCCGTCGTGCCGGAGGCGCAACTGGCGACCGCCAAGCAGACGCTGGGTCTGTCGGCGGATGACAGCCTGGGGTCGCGCAGCAAGGCCATTGGCCTGGCGCGCATCGTCAGCGCACAGTATGTGCTGTACAGCGATGTTAGCGGCGACGTGAAGTCTCCAACGCTGGATATGCAGTTGATGCTGGTACAAACCGGTGAAATCGTCTGGTCAGGCAATGGCGCCGTTACCCGCTGAGGCCGCGCTGCGAAGGCTGATTGATAGCGAACTGCCGGCGGTGAAAACCGCCGGTTGTCGTTTCAGCCCGGTGCAGGGGTTGACCGGCGAAAGTTGGCGCATTGAGGGGGAAGGCGTGCAATTGTTGGCGCGCCGGCAAAGCGCAGAGAAAACGGCGCTCGGCGTGAACCGGCGGCGAGAGGCGAGCGTGTTGCGCCGTGCCGGCAGAGGCTTGGGGCCGCAGGTTTTAGCGCAGAATAATCAGTGGATTATCCTGGAATGGCTGGCTGGTGACGTTGTCACTGAGGCGCGTTTTACGCGTCTGAATCAGCACGGCGAGCTGGCACTATGGGTTGCCCGTTTACACCAGCGGCCGCTTAGCGGTTATCCGTTGAACCTGCATGGACAGTTTGCCCGTTACTGGCAGCAGTTGGATCGTCGGCGTTTGACGCCTGCCTGGCTGCGGTTGCATCAGCGCTTCTTGCAAACCCGCCAGCCGTCTCCGCTGAAAATCGCCCCGCTGCATATGGATATCCATCCGGGCAATTTGATTGCACAGGGCGAAGGAGTACGGCTGATTGACTGGGAGTACGCCGCCGACGGCGATATCGCGCTGGAGATTGCCGCGCTGTTTCGCGGCAACGCGTGGTCTGCGGCCAATCAGCAGCAGTTTTTGCAGCACTATTCCCAAGATGGCTACAACGACTTGCCGCTGCTGAGCACACAGGTGCAGCGCTGGTTGCCGTGGGTGGATTACCTGATGCTGTTATGGTTTGAAGTGCGCTGGCAACAAACCGGCGATAGCGAATTTTTACGCTGGAGCGCAGTGCAGCGCCGGCGTTTTTGTTTATCATCCCCATGTTCTATACCAAAATAATTGAAGTGGCATTAAGACGGCAAGCCTGTGTGCCCCCAGGAGCATGGATAACGATGTGACCGGGGCCGTGCAGGCGCAGCCAACAACGATGCAGCTTCAAGCATGACAGGCATAAATGAATAATGAAGTGAGGTGGCCGTGGGCCCAGTAATGTTAGATGTCGCCAGCTATGAGCTGGATGCCGAAGAACGTGAGATTTTAAAACACCCGCTGGTCGGCGGGCTTATCCTGTTCACCCGCAACTTCCACGATGCGCAGCAGCTGCGTGAACTGGTGCGCCAAATCCGCGAGGCTTCCCACGATCGGCTGGTGGTGGCGGTGGATCAGGAGGGCGGGCGCGTCCAGCGTTTCCGCGACGGGTTCACCCGCCTGCCGGCGGCGCAGTCGTTCGCCGCATTGAACGAAGCGCATGAGGCTGGACGTCTGGCGCAGGAGGCCGGTTGGTTGATGGCGGCGGAAATGATCGCGCAGGATATCGACATCAGCTTCGCGCCGGTGCTGGATATCGGCCACGTCAGCGCGGCGATTGGCGAACGCTCATTCCACAGCGAGCCGCAACAGGCGCTGGCGATGGCCGAGCGTTTTATCCTGGGCATGCACAGCGCCGGGATGAAAACCACCGGCAAGCATTTCCCCGGCCATGGCGCCGTCAGTGCGGATTCACATAAAGAAACCCCGCGCGATCCACGCCCGCTGGCGCAGATCCGCGAGCATGACATGGCGATCTTCCGCGAGTTGATTAACCGCCGGTTGCTGGACGCCGTTATGCCGGCGCACGTCATCTATACTGAAGCAGACCCGCGTCCGGCCAGCGGTTCGCCATACTGGCTGCAACAAATTCTGCGCCAGGAACTGGGTTTTGACGGTGTTATCTTCTCGGACGATCTGTCGATGGAAGGGGCCGCCATCATGGGCAGTTACGCCGAGCGCGGCCAGGCATCGCTGGATGCCGGCTGTGACATGATCCTGGTGTGCAATAACCGCCAGGGTGCGGTCAGCGTGCTGGATAACCTGTCCCCGGTCAAAGCAGACCGGGTGAAGCAGTTATATCATCGCGGTCAGTTCACCCGTCAGGAATTGCGTGATTCTGCGCGCTGGCAGCAGGCGCATAAAGAGCTGAGCGCGCTCAGCGAACGCTGGGAAGAACATAAACAGCGTAGCGCCGGGTGAACCCAGGGCGTCGTAATACGGCGTAGTAAATGATGAGGGCTGCGGCGCGGCCCTCAGCTTGTTGCGAGGATCCATATGATTATCTATTTGCATGGCTTCGATTCCACCAGTCCCGGCAATCATGAAAAGGTTTTACAACTGCAGTTCATTGATCCGGACGTGCGTTTTATCAGCTACAGCACCTTGCACCCACGCCATGATATGCAGCATCTGTTGAAAGAGGTGGACAAGGCGGTTCAGCAGGAAGGGGATCAGCATCCGCTGATCTGCGGGGTGGGATTGGGCGGTTTCTGGGCCGAACGCATCGGTTTCCTGTGCGGCATCCGGCAGGCGATCTTCAACCCTAACCTATATCCTGAAGAACATATGCACGGCAAAATCGACCGGCCGGAAGAGTACCGCGATATCGCCACCAAGTGTGTCGAGGATTTCCGCGAAAAGAACCGGGATCGCTGCCTGGTCGTGCTTTCCCGTCAGGATGAGGTGCTGGACAGCCAGCGCAGTGCGGAATTGCTGCACAAATACTACGAAATCGTCTGGGATGAGCAACAGACCCACAAGTTCAAAAATATCTCGCCGCACCTGCAACGCCTCAAGGCGTTCAAGAGCCTGCTTTAACAGTTTCATAACGCCTGACGACGCCGCAGTGATTGCTTTGTAACGGCAAAAATTGCGGCATTTTTCAGCAAAAACGCCCTGTTTTCCTTGGCCAGCGGCAAAATTTAAAACTGTGACACAGCGCTAACTATTTGAATCGCAATCCTCAAAAATCCCCCGCGTCCAGCCTTTAACCAAAAAAGTTTGATGCACATCAATTTTGGTATGACCAAATAACCTCACATGCTATTCTGACTTTAGATAGCAGGTTTATTTTAAGCGAACCCTATGTAATCTAAGGATATTATTTATTTACCCTTGGGTAACAATTGGTTCACATTTAGGGGGTTATTTTGACAACGCCAAAGAAAAAAATCGTTATTGTCGGCGGTGGCGCCGGCGGTCTGGAACTGGCTACCAGTCTGGGGCATAAGCTCGGCCGCAAGCACAAAGCCGAGATCACGCTGGTGGACCGTAACCACAGCCATTTGTGGAAACCTTTGCTGCATGAAGTAGCAACCGGTTCCCTTGATGACGGCGTGGACGCGCTGAGCTACCTGGCGCACGCGCGCAACCACAATTTCAGCTTCCAGCTGGGATCGCTGACCAACATTAACCGTGAAACCCAAACGCTGCAGTTGGCGCAAATCTGCGACGAACAGGGTGAAGAACTGGTGCCAGAGCGCGAGTTGCCTTACGACATTCTGGTTATGGCGCTGGGCAGCACCTCGAACGATTTCGGCACAGCAGGCGTAAAAGATCACTGCATCTTCCTGGATAACCCGCATCAGGCACGCCGTTTCCACAATGAAATGCTGAACCTGTTCCTGAAGTTCTCGGCGCAGCCGGGGGAGAAAGGGCAAGTGAACATCGCCATCGTCGGCGGCGGCGCCACCGGCGTGGAACTGTCCGCCGAGCTGCACAACGCGGTGAAACAGCTGCACAGCTATGGTTTCGAAGGCCTGGACAACAGCGCGTTGAACGTGACTCTGGTAGAAGCGGGCGAGCGCATTCTGCCGGCGTTGCCGCCGCGCATTTCCGCCGCTGCGCATCAGGAACTGAACAAACTGGGCGTGCGCGTACTGACCAACACCATGGTCACCAGCGCGGATGCCAACGGCCTGAATACCAAGGGCGGCGAATTTATCGATGCCGATCTGATGGTATGGGCAGCCGGCATCAAGGCGCCGGACTTTATGAAGGACATCGCCGGGCTGGAAACCAACCGGATTAACCAACTGGTGGTGGAGCCGACGCTGCAGACCACGCGCGATCCGAACATTTTCGCCATTGGCGACTGCGCTTCCTGCCCGAAAGAAGGCGGCGGTTTCGTGCCGCCCCGCGCCCAATCGGCGCACCAGATGGCGTCACGCTGCTTCACCAACATTCTGGCGCTGATGAACGGCCAGACGCTGAAACCTTACGTGTATAAAGACCACGGTTCTCTGGTCTCGTTGTCACGCTTCAGCACCGTCGGCAGCCTGATGGGCAACCTGATGCGCGGTTCGATGATGGTAGAAGGGCGCATCGCGCGCTTCGTCTATATCTCGTTGTACCGCATGCATCAGGTCGCCCTGCATGGTTACATCAAAACCGGCCTGATGATGCTGGTTGGCGGTATCAACCGGGTGATCCGCCCGCGTCTGAAAATGCACTAAAAGCAGCAGTTAACGACTCACCCACGCCGGTTCGCCCGCGTGGGTTTTTTTATGCCTACGCCAGGCTGCATCGGCCGTTGCGGGATTAGTAACCAGCATAAAATTTCGGTGGCATGGGTAAAATTCTTAAGATTCCTCCTAAACATCGGGGAGATGTGTGATTTCCAGCATCTTTGGTCACATTGTCTTATTGCGAGGATCCGGAACATTGTGCAGACTTTATCTCGTTTACAGACGGCGCGTCGCGCACGCCGTAAACCGGGATACCACGTGCCGCCCATGCGCAAAATAATAAGCGCGGCGCAATTGTAGGTAGCGTTCCCGGTACAAATGCGTGGTAACACTTTCAGGAGGATTTCCTGTGAACAAGTCAATGTTAGCCGGTGTTGGGATTGGTATTGCAGCTGCTCTGGGTATTGCCGCGGTTGCAAGCATGGATGTGTTTTCTTCCGGTCCGCAATTTGCGCAGGTGCTCGCCGCAACGCCGATCAAAGAAACCATCAAAACCCCGCGTCAGGAATGCCGCAATGTGACCGTCACTCACCGTGCGCCGGTGCAGGATGAAAATCGCATTGCCGGTTCCGTGTTGGGTGCGGTAGCCGGTGGCGTGATTGGTCATCAGTTTGGCGGCGGTCGCGGTCGTGACGTTGCGACAGTGGTTGGCGCGCTGGGTGGCGGTTATGCCGGTAATCAGGTGCAGGGGGCGATGCAAAGCAACGACACGACTACCAGCACGCAACAGCGTTGCAAAACGGTCTACGACAAATCACAGAAAATGCTGGGTTACGATGTGACCTACAAGATTGGCAATCAGCAGGGCAAGATCCGTATGGATCACGATCCCGGTACCCAGATCCCGCTGGATAAAAGCGGCCAACTGGTGCTGAACAAAGCCTGATCACAGTTTAAGAATTAAACCCGCGGACAGTGTTAGTTCTGATCGTTTAACGCAGTTAAGCGAGCGGCATTAATATTGACGCGGGTTTCTGTTTTATTACGCCGCCGCGTCACCTCGAGCCGGCGCCAACGGCATTTTTTACGCTAATGTATCCGTGCGATTTCCCAGGGCATAACTTCAATAATGCGGCAATATTTGTTATATTATTGTGCAATTGAGCGGGTGTTATGGCGCGATGCCGCACCGGCCAAGCCTGAGATTTTGGTCTCCTGGAGACAGAGATAAAGACATGCTAGATTTCCGCTTTCCGACAGCATTGCAAATGGTACTTAGCGTAGCCTTGGCTGAAAAGCAGGGCCTGCGTTCGACCAGCGCGATCCTTGCCGCTGGTCTGGAAGCCAACCCCAGTTTTATCCGCAAGCTGATGGTGCCCTTGACCAAAAATGGCATTATCGTCTCCACGCTGGGCCGTAATGGCTCGATTCACCTTGGCCGCCCTGTGGAAGAGATCACCCTGCGCGAGATCTATTTGTCCGTCATTGACGATAAACGCATCTGGGCTGCGCGGCCGGAAGGGCCTGCCCGCTGCCTGGTCAGCGCCAATGCCTGCTGGTATTTCAAGTCGGTGGTGAATGAGGCGGAAGAGGCATCGCTGGCGGTGCTGGAGCGCCATACGGTTGCGGATGCGTTGGCCGAGCTGGAGCGTGGCGATAAACGCAGTTGCGCGGAATACGTGGCGGAAACGGCGAAACTTGCGGAGGCTGCGGATAAATAATCTGCGGTGTTGATGCAAAGAAAAAGGTCGGGCTGAGCCCGACCTTTTTTTATGCCTGCCGCGGCCGGCAGGCGAACTTTTATGCCGTTTGCTGCTGTGCTTTACGTGTCACCATACGGCGCAGGGTGACGTAGAACACCGGCGTCAGGAATAACCCGAACAACGTCACGCCAAGCATGCCGGCAAACACCGTGATACCGGTCACTCCGCGCACTTCGGCACCGGCGCCGTGGCCCAGAATCAACGGGATAGTACCGGCAATAAAGGCGATGGAGGTCATGACGATCGGTCGTAACCGCAGGCGACAAGCTTCCAGCGCCGCTTCCATAATGCCTTTGCCCTGCAACTCAAGCTCACGGGCGAACTCGACGATCAAAATGGCGTTCTTGCAGGCCAGCCCCATCAACACCACCAGCCCCACCTGCACGAACACATTGTTGTCACCGCCGGTCAGCCAGACGCCGAACAGCGCCGACAGCATGGTCATTGGCACAATCAGGATCACCGCCAGCGGCAGCGTCCAGCTTTCGTACAGCGCGGCCAGCGCCAGGAACGCCAGCAGCACCGCCACCGGGAACACGATAATCGCCGCATTGCCCTGGGTCGACTGTTGGTAGCTCAGATCGGTCCACTGAATGTTCATGCCGTTCGGCAACAGCTTGGTGGCCATCGTCGTCAGTTCGCTCATTGCCTGCGTAGACGACAGGATGCGCGGATCGGCATCGCCAATCAGGTCCGCCGCCGGGAAGCCGTTATAACGGATCACCGGGTCCGGCCCGTAGGTGGTGCTGATGTTGACCATGCTGCCAATCGGCACCATTTCGCCCTTGTCGTTACGGGTGCGCAGGTTGGCGATATCCTCCACGCTGTCGCGGAATTGGCCGTCGGCTTGCGCGATGACTTGCCAGGTGCGGCCATAACGGTTGAAGTCATTGATATAAGACGACCCCAGATAAGTCTGTAGCGTGCTGAACAGCGCGTTGAGCGGCACGCCCTGCGCCTTGGCTTTGTCGCGATCGATTTTCGCTTCCAGTTGCGGCACGTTGGCCTGATAAGACGAGATCGGGAAACTCATGCCCGGCGTTTGCATGATGCTGCCCGACAGGGTGTTGATCGCGGTTTGCAGCGCGCCATATCCGAGACCGGCGCGATCCTGGATATACAGCGAATAACCGGACCCCTGCCCGATACCGAGAATGGGCGGCGGCATGATCGAGAAGGCGAACCCTTCCTGAATCTGCGAGATGCGCGCATTGATCTCGGCGTTGATCTGCGCCGCGCTACGGGTGCGGGTGCTTAAAGATTCAAGCGCGAAGAACACGGTGCCGGTATTGGGCGTATTGGTAAACTGCAATGCATTCAGCCCCGGGAAGGCTACCGCGTCCGTCACCCCGTCGACGCTCAGGCCGATGGCGCTCATTTTGCGGATCACCGCGTCGGTACGTTCCAGCGACGCGCCCTCCGGCATTTTCACCCCGCCAATCAGGTAAAGCTTATCCTGCGTCGGGATAAATCCGCCGGGCACGGTTTTAAACATCACGCCCGCAGCGCACAACAACAGCACGTACACCACGAACACCGCGCCGCGTTTGCCGAGCGCGCGGGAAACCCCACGCTGATAGCGCTGCGAGCTGTTGGCAAAGAAGCGGTTGAACGGGCGGAACAGCCAACCGAACAGCCGGTCGATCAGGCGCGATGGCATATCCTTCGGCGCGTCGTGCGGTTTCAGCAGCAATGCCGCCAATGCCGGCGACAGGGTCAGCGAGTTGATGGCCGAAATCACGGTCGAAATGGCGATGGTGACGGCGAACTGCTTATAAAATTGGCCGGTGACGCCGGACAAAAATGCCATCGGCACGAACACCGCACACAGCACCACCGCGATGGCGATGATCGGCCCGGACACTTCGCGCATTGCCTGGTGCGCCGCCGCCAGCGGCGATAACCCTTCCTCGATATTACGTTCGACGTTTTCCACCACCACGATGGCGTCATCGACCACGATACCGATCGCCAGCACCAGCCCGAACAGGCTGAGCGTATTGAGCGAGAAGCCCAGCAGGTATAGCGCGGCGAAGGTACCGACGATGGAAATAGGCACTGCCAGCAGCGGGATGATCGAGGCGCGCCAGGTTTGCAGGAACAGGATCACCACCAGCACCACCAGCAGCACCGCTTCGAGCAGGGTATCTACCACCGCGCGGATCGAATCGCGTACGAACACCGTTGGGTCGTAGGGTGATTTCCAGCTCATACCATCCGGGAAGCGGGTCGACAGCTCGGCCATTTTGGCCCGCACCGCATCCGACAGCTCGATGGCGTTAGCGCCCGGAGCCTGGAAGATACCGATCCCGACGGCATCCTTATTATTGAGCTGGGCGCGCAGCGCATAGCTGCCGGACCCCATTTCAATACGCGCCACGTCGCGCAGGCGCACTATCTCGCCGTTGTCGCCGCTCTTGAGGATAATATTGCCGAACTCTTCCTCGGTTTGCAGGCGGCCCTGGGCGTTGATGGAAAGCAGATAATCGCTGCGGGTCGGCATCGGCTCCGCGCCCAGTTGGCCGGCGGAAACCTGCACGTTCTGCTCCTGCATGGCGGTGACCACGTCAGAGGCGGTCAGCCCGCGAGAGGCGACCTTATTGGGATCCAGCCAGACGCGCATGGCGTATTCGCCGGCGCCGAAAATCTGCACCTGGCCGACGCCCGGCAGACGGGCCAACTCATCTTTGACCTTCAGGGTGGCGTAGTTACGCAGATACAGTGAGTCGTATTTGCCGGAAGGGGAAACCAGATGCACCACCAGCGTCAGGGCCGGGGATTGCTTCTGCGTGGTTACCCCTTGGCGGCGCACGTCTTCGGGCAGGCGAGCCTCGGCCTGCGCTACGCGGTTTTGCACCTGTACCTGTGCCTGATCGGGATCGGTACCCGGGCGGAAGGTGACGGTGGTCACCAGCACGCCGTCAGAACCGGCCACCGATTTCATGTACATCATGTGTTCGACGCCGTTGATTGCCTCTTCCAGCGGCGTAGCCACCGTTTCGGCAATCTCTTTCGGGTTGGCGCCTGGGTATTGGGCGCGCACTTGCACGCTCGGAGGCACGACGTCCGGGTATTCGCTGATCGGCAACAGCGGGATCGCAATAACGCCACTGACGAAAATCAGGATCGACAGCACCGCGGCAAAGATCGGTCGGTCGATGAAAAAACGGGAAAAATCCATGGGTCAGGGTTCTCTGCTGGTGGCTTAGTTGACTGCGGAAGCGGGCGTGTTGGCGGCCATCACGACGGTTTTCGCATTGACCGGCATCCCTGACATAAACACTTTCTGCATGCCATCGACGATCACCCGATCGCCCGCAGACAGGCCTTTCTGCACGATGCGTAATCCATCCGCCACGCGGCCTACTTCGATATCG
Organism: Serratia plymuthica; assembly: GCF_018336935.1. Lineage (NCBI taxonomy): Bacteria > Pseudomonadati > Pseudomonadota > Gammaproteobacteria > Enterobacterales > Yersiniaceae > Serratia > Serratia plymuthica. Next base: position 1,756,039 of record NZ_CP068771.1, read on the forward strand.
CGCCGCTGCGCCTTGCCGTCCTTGTCGACGACATAAACGAATTTGCGGTCCTGATCGGTCATCACCGATTTATCGTCGATCAGCATGGCGTTGAACTCGGCGCTGCCGGGCATCTGCACTCGTGCAAACAGCCCAGGAGTGAAGCGGCGCTCGCGGTTTTCTAGCTGAGCGCGCATGCGAATGGTGCCGGTACCGGCATTCAGCTGGTTATCGGTGAAATCGACAACGCCCTGATGCGGGTAGCCGTCTTCACCTACCAGGCCGACCTTGACCGGCAATTTCGCCTGCGGATCCTGGCTGCGTTGGCCGTCGCGCGCCATGTTCTGGTAACGCAGGAAGGTGGATTCATCAACGTCGAAATAGACATAGACCTTATCGAGCGACACCAGCGTAGTGAGCACGCTGGCGCTATCTCCGGTGGTGACCAGGTTACCGGCGGTGATCATGGCACGGCTGGCGCGCCCGTCGATCGGGGCGGTCACCCGGGTAAAATCGAGGTTAAGCTGCGCAATATCAAGCTGAGCCTGGGCCGCCAGCACGTTGCTTTGCGCCTGCGCGGCGGAGGATCGGCGCTGTTCCCACACCTCGGTCGAGATCGCCTGGGTGCCGATCAGTTTCTCGGTGCGGCTGGATTCGCTGCGGGCCAACGCCGCCTGATTACGCGCTCGTACCAGTTCGGCCTGAGCCTGTTCACGGGCGGCGCGGTAGGTGCGATCGTCGATGGTGAACAACACCTGGCCTTTTTTAACCTCGTCGCCTTCGGTGTAATTCACCTTATCGATATAGCCGGAAACCCGCGGGCGTAGCTGAACGCTTTGCACCGCTTCGATCCGGCCGTTAAAGGCATCCCACTGGCTGATGGGTTTTATTACCACGTTAGCGGCGCTGACGGCCGGTGGCGGGGGAGCCGCATTTTGAGCGACGCTGTTGTCGCACCCTGCCAGCAGGGCGACCAGCAGCGCTACCGTTGAAAGGCGCGTGCTGAAACCGATGCTGTGAGCGTTAAACAATGAGTTTGGCTGGCTTGGCATTATTTTTATTCCATGGGTGAGCGCGGTCAGGCCATACACCCGGCCCTGTTATCCGGGTAACGTCCCTGGCCTGTAACCGGCGGCAGAGCAGTTGCGTCGTTCATCGGCACAACGTTAGGTTTTGAAACACATTGTTGTCACATTAATGTATTAATATCGGTTACATTAACTGGGTGGATTATAGAAGCGCCTATTCTATAAATGCAATAATAAAAATTGCATTTAATGCAAAACTGCTGCAACGTAGTGGTATAGGGCAGCAGGACTTACCTGCCAATGTCATGGGAGCGTCAGCATGAACAGCACGGGTTTTATTACTGATTTGATTGAGTGGATTGACAACAATCTGGAAGAGAAACTGGATATCAATACCGTGGCGGACCGCGCGGGATATTCCAAATGGCACCTGCAGCGCATGTTCAAACGCCAGACCGGCTACGCGTTGGGGGAGTATATCCGCATGCAGAAGCTGAGGGTTTCCGCAGAGCGTCTGGCCAACAGCGGCGAACCTATCGTCAGCGTGGCGATATCACTCGGCTTTGACTCGCAGCAATCCTTCAATCGCAGTTTTAAACGCCAATTCGGCCAGACCCCGGGCGACTGGCGCCGCGCCGTGATGCAGCCGCAGATCGCCGCCAGCCGCGCACACTGAGACGGATTGCAGACAACAAAAAAGCCTGAACTTGCGTTCAGGCTTTTTCTTTGGAATATGGCGGTGAGGGGACGTATAAAGCAAAAAAGCCTGGACGCGAATCCAGGCTTTCTCTTCAAAATATGGCGGTGAGGGAGGGGTTCGAACCCTCGATACACTTACGCGTATACACACTTTCCAGGCGTGCTCCTTCAGCCACTCAGACACCTCACCGTATTTTTTCGTTGCGTACTCATTGGTGCAACGGGGCGCTACTATAGGGAGTGGGGGCGATCCGGTCAAGCAGAATTTCTGCGTTTCGGCGCGTCCGCTCACGCGCTGCTCAGTTTGTCGAAAACTGCGGCAAACCCAGTGGACCGTTAGCTCTGCGGGCATTTTTCCTGAATTGCAGACAACAAAAAAGCCTGGACGCGAATCCAGGCTTTCTCTTTAGAATATGGCGGTGAGAGAGGGCTTGATTCGCTGCGCTCACCCTGCGGGCCGCCTTTGGCGGTCCAAAACGCGATGCGTTTTGTCAAACCCTGTCGAGGCTTCTCACCCCTCTCTACGGGGATTTATAAAAGCAAAAAAGCCTGGACGCGAATCCAGGCTTTCTCTTCAGAATATGGCGGTGAGAGAGGGGTTCGAACCCTCGATACACTTACGCGTATACACACTTTCCAGGCGTGCTCCTTCAGCCACTCAGACACCTCACCGTTTTGTAGCATCGCTAACGCATTGCGCTGTCGACGGGCGCTAATGTAGGAGAATCTGATCCCAGCGTCAACCCTCTTGTGACATAACAATGACTGTTTAGCCAAAGTTGCAGCAATTTGCTGATTTCCCGAGCGATAAACCGTTGGCCAACGCGTGTCTGAGGGGTAATAACGGCGCTAAATTATCTAGCAGGATAATGTTTGAGCGCCTTGGTATACATCAGCTCAATATACCAGCAGCTAAGTCTTATGCTGTGCTGTTATATGCATTAATACTGGATTATTAGTCATATGTATCGCTAAATAGATCGCTGCTGACGCGGAGGATTTGGCAAGGAATATCACACCGCCGCGCAGGTCGTCGGGCCGTACGCCGGCGATAACGCAGACAGGGACTGATCAATTAAAATAACGGACTCGACGAATTTCAACGGGCAGCCAGCGGCGCTGCGGCTTGAAATACGACGGGCATCATGCAGCAGAGGTTTACTTTGACTCCATCGGACTCCATGCCGGCGGCGCATCAGCGCCACGCCATTCCCCCGGGCGCCGGGGCACTGTTTTTTATCCAAATCTTCGCCACGCTGGGTTTTGCCGTGCTGTACTCCACGCTGGTGCTTTATGCCACCAAACGCCTGGGCTTTAGCGAGGGCAGCGCTAACGCCATGATGGGGGTGTTCGGCGCCTTCAACTATGGGCTGCATATGTTCGGCGGTTACCTGGGCGGGCGCTTTCTGAGTAACCGCAACCTGTTCGTACTGGGTATGGTGCTGCAGGTGATCGGCTGCGCGCTGATTGCCGTGGCGGGCGTTTGGGGCCTGTATTGGGGGCTGGCGATGTTCCTGACCGGCAGCGGGCTGAACGTCACCTGCATCAATATGATGCTCACCCAGCGCTTCAAACCGGATGACGATCGGCGCGAATCGGCGTTTTTGTGGAACTACGCCGGGATGAACCTGGGTTTCTTTGTCGGTTTTACCGTGGCCGGCTATTTCCAGTTGAGCGAAAACTACCGTGCGCTGTTCCTGTTTGCGACGTTGGGCAATGCTGCGGCGATTATCGTCGCCGTCAGCCGTTGGCGCATTCTGGCCGATCTCAACACACCGCTGCATGACGCCAGCCGCGCGCAATACCGCCGGCGTATGCTGGTGGGGCTGGCAGTATTGGTGGCGCTGGTGCCCATTATCCGGGTGATGCTGACCCATGCGGAATTCAGCGGCCACTTTGTGATTGGCCTCGGCATACTGATTTTCCTGATGCTGTGCGTGGTCACACTGCGTCACCACCCGCGTGCGGAGAGCCGCCGCATGGTGGCGTATCTGATTTTGGCACTGGGCTCATTGGTATTTTGGGCGTTGTACCAATTGGCGCCTATGGGGCTGATGCTGTTTTCCGAACACAATGTCAACCTGAACGTCTACGGTATTCAGGTCGCTCCGCAGTGGATCCAGAATATCAATACGCTGGTGATCGTCGTGGGCGGGCCGCTGATGGCCTGGTGGTTTAACCGCTTGCGAGCGCGTGGCTGCAATATCGATATCCCGTTGCAATTCTCCGGCTCGCTGTTTTGCATCGGGTTGGGCATGCTGGTGTTGCCACTGGGCATCAGCCTGGCCGGTGGCGACGGGCTGGTGGCGTTTAAATGGATTGTAATCAGCTACATACTGCAGAGTATTGGCGAACTGATGATTTCCCCGATCGGCTACGCGATGATCGGCAAGCTGGCGCCACCGCGTTATCAGGGCGTCATGATGGGCTGCTGGATGATGGTCACCGGCGTCGCTTCGGTGTTGGCAGGCTATGTCTCCGGCCTGATGCCGGAAAACAGCGGCAGCACTCCGGCGCTGACCAACCCCGGCTACAGCGAAATATTCAGTGCGCTGGGCTGGGGAGCGGCGGGCGTTGGCGTGGTGATGTTGATTCTGATCCCGCTGTTGCGCCGGTTGATAAGGCACGATGCCCCCGTCGCTGCCTGAGCCCCCGCAGGACAAAAAAACAGCCCCACTGGTCGGGGCTGTTTGCGTTTTTGGCTTTAACGCTTGCATCTGTCGGCGAATCGCGGAAGTCTGGATGAAAATGCATAAAAAACAGACGGAGCCTGACCGATGAACATCATTTATTACCACCCTTTATTTAACGCCCGGGATTGGCTGACAGGCATCAAACAGCGTTTGCCGCAGGCCAACGTTCGCGAATGGCAACCCGGCGACGATCGCCCGGCGGATTATGCGTTGGCGTGGCGTCCGCCGCAGGAGATGCTGGCTAACCGCCGGCAACTGAAAGGGGTGTTTGCCCTGGGGGCGGGCGTCGATGCCATCCTCGAACAAGAGCGCCGGCATCCCGGCACGTTACCGGCGGGCGTTCCGCTGCTGCGCCTGGAAGATACCGGCATGGCGCAGCAGATGCAGGAATATGCGTTGAGCTGCGTGTTGCGTTACTTCCGTCGTTTCGACGAGTATCAATTGCTGCAACAGCAGCAAAAATGGCAGCCGCTCGATCCCCATCAACAGGATGATTTCACCATTGGCATCCTCGGTGCAGGCGTTCTGGGGAAAAGCGTGGCGCAAAAGCTGGTGGAGTTCGGTTTTAACGTACGTTGCTGGAGCCGCAGCCCCAAGCAGATCGATGGCGTTGAGAGTTTTGCCGGCGCAGAGCAGCGCACTGCGTTTCTCGAAGGTACCCGGTTGCTGATCAACTTGCTGCCCAACACGCTGGAAACCGCCGATATCCTCAATCGCCACCTGTTCGCGCATTTGGTGCCGGGAGCCTATCTGATCAACATCGCCCGCGGCGCGCATCTGGTTGAGGACGATCTCTTGCAGGCGCTGGAGCAGGGGCAGATTGCCGCCGCCACCCTGGATGTGTTCGTCAACGAGCCGCTGCCGCAGGCACATCCGTTCTGGCGTCATCCGCGTGTCACCATTACCCCGCATATTGCTGCCATCACCTTGCCGGAACAGGCGATGGACCAGATAGCCGCCAACATCCGCACTCTCGAGGCCGGGCAAACGCCGGCCGGGGTGGTGGATATGCAACTTGGCTACTGACCTTTCGGTGACTCACCTGCTAAGCTAATAAGAAACCCGGTCTGTCGCTGTCCCTTTGGCAGGCCGCCAGAAGGAGAAATAATGTACCCTGTTGATTTGCATATGCACACCGTTGCCAGCACCCACGCCTACAGTACGCTGCATGATTACATCGTCGAAGCCCATCAAAAGGGCATCAAACTGTTCGCCATCACCGATCACGGCCCGGATATGGCCGATGCGCCGCATTATTGGCATTTTATGAACATGCGCGTCTGGCCGCGCCTGGTGGATGGCGTAGGGATCCTGCGCGGTATCGAGGCCAACATCAAAAACCTGCAGGGCGATATCGACTGCACCGGGCCGATGTTGAACGAAGTCGACGTGATTATCGCCGGTTTCCACGAGCCGGTGTTTGCGCCGCAGGACAAGGCGGCCAATACCGAAGCGATGATTGCCGCAATGGCGCAAGGGGATGTGCACATTATCAGCCATCCCGGCAACCCAAGGTATCCGATCGACATCGCGGCGGTCGCCGCAGCGGCGGCGAAGTATGAAGTGGCACTGGAGCTGAATAACTCGTCATTCACCCATTCACGCAAGGGCAGCGAGGACAATTGCCGGGCGATTGCCGCCGCGGTGCGTGATGCAGGCGGTTGGCTGGCGCTGGGTTCTGATTCACATATCGCTTTCTCACTCGGCGGCTTCGAGCACTGTGAACGCATCATCGCTGAAGTGGAATTCCCGCAGGAGCGGATCCTCAACGTCAGCCCACGGCGCTTGCTGGACTTTCTCGAGCGGCGTGGCAAGCCGGCGATTGCGGAATTGGCCGATTTGTGACATCGTCCCGGCAAATTTTCCGTATTGTATAAGGCATTATCATGAATGAGTTTTCCGTTGTTTGCCGCGTGCTGGGTACGCTGTTTTACCGTCAGCCGCAAGATCCGCTGCTGGTGCCGCTGTTCACGCTGATTAAAGAGGGCAAGCTGCAGCAACACTGGCCGCTGGAGCAGGACGAACTGCTGGCGCGCTTGCAGCAGGGGTGTGATGTGAACCTGCTTTCCGCCGATTTCAACGCGATGTTTGTCGGCAGCGAATGCAGCGTGTCGCCGTTCCGTTCCGCTTATGTGGAAGGGGCAACGGAGGCGGAAGTTCGCGCTTTCCTGCAGCAACGCGGCATGCCGCTGGGCGAAGCGCCGGCCGATCACTTCGGCTCTCTGCTGCTGGCTGCCTCCTGGCTGGAAGACCAATCGCAGGAAGACGAAGTACAGGCGCAAATCACCCTGTTTGACGAATATCTGTTGCCTTGGTGCGGCCGTTTCCTCGGTAAAGTGGAAGCGCACGCCACCACCGGTTTTTACCGTACGCTGGCGCTGCTGGCCCGCGAGTCGATTCAGGCGATGCGTGACGAACTGGCAGAGTATGAGCAGGACGAAGAACAGCCGGGCGAAGAAGGCTGAAGCACCAAAAATGGCGGGCCTGCGCGGCCCGTCATCGTTTTCTCCACGCTAAACACAGGTTTTCATCCCCCATACGTAAGTTGACAAAAAATCCCCTAATCTGGCGGTTCATCGGCGTCGGCTCTTCCGTGCCTGCGCGCCTCGTTTCCTCACGCAAAGGGTAGAGCATGAAAAATAACTGGATGCAGCAGATTCAATCGATGATTGGGCAAAAGGCCGGTTCCATCGGTGGGGCGGAAGGCATTGGCAAGTTGCTAGCCCCGACCGCGTTGGGGGGGCTGGTGGGCGTTTTGCTGGCAAACAAGTCTTCGCGCAAGCTGGTGGGCAAGTTCGGCAAGAACGCCTTGATTATCGGCGGCAGCGCGGCCGTCGGCGCAGTGTTGTGGAATAAATACAAGCAGCGGGTGAAAGAAACTCATCAGGATGAACCGCAGTTTGGCTTACAGGCCACGCCGGTGGATCTGCGCGCCAAACGGTTGGTGCAGGCGCTGGTGTTTGCCGCCAAGAGCGACGGCCATATCGATGCGGAAGAAAAACGCGCCATCGACCACAGCCTGGAACAACTGCAGGTGGGTGAGGAAGCGCAAAAATGGGTGCAGGAGGCGATCGACCAACCGTTAAACCCGGATCTGATCGCCCAAAGCGTGAAAAACGAAGATGAGGCGCTTGAGGTGTATTACCTCAGTTGCATGGTGATCGACGTCGATCACTTTATGGAACGTGGCTATCTCGATGCGCTGGCGCAGTCGTTGAAGATCCCAGCGGACGTCAGGCAGGGCATTGAAAACGACGTCAACGAGAAAAAACGCGAGCTGGCGTAGCGCCGCTTGGCAAGCCGGGGGGAATCGTGTCACTCTTGCCTTAATCAAGGTAAGCGGATGATTTAGCAATGATGACACCCCCTAAGGCAGAAAAACGACCTTATCCCATCACCACCCACGGCGACACGCGCGTGGATGACTACTATTGGCTGCGCGACGACGAGCGTGCAGATCCTCAGGTGCTGGACTATCTGCAAGCGGAAAACGCCTTTACCGATGCGATGTTGAAACCGCAGCAGGCGCTGCGTGAAACGCTGTATGAAGAGATGGTGGCGCGTATTCCCCAGCAGGAGCACTCGGTGCCTTACGTCAGGCACGGTTACCGTTATCAGACCCGTTTCGAGCCGGGCAACGAATACGCGATTTATGTTCGTCAACCAGAGGCGGAAAGTGAGCGTTGGGATACGCTGATCGACGGCAATCAGCGCGCTGAACAACGTGAGTTTTACACCCTCGGCGGTTTGGAAGTCAGCCCGGACAACCATAAACTGGCGGTAGCGGAGGATTTCCTGTCACGCCGCCAGTATGACATTCGCTTTAAAAATCTGAGCGACGACAGTTGGGCCGACGAAGTGCTGGAAAACACCTCCGGCAGCTTCGAATGGGCGAACGACTCCGCCACCGTTTATTACGTGCGCAAGCACGCCAAAACGCTGCTGCCATACCAGGTGTATCGCCACGTGGTGGGCACAGATCCGCAGCACGACCAACTGATCTACGAAGAGCTGGACGATACCTTCTATGTCGGGCTGGAAAAAACCACCTCCGAACGTTTCATTCTGATCCACCTGAGCAGTACCACCACCTCGGAGATTTTGCTGCTGGACGCCGATCGCGCCGACAGCACGCCGCAGATGTTCGTGCCGCGCCGCAAGGATCATGAATACGGCATCGATCACTACCATCAGCATTTTTATATCCGCTCCAACAAGGACGGCAAGAACTTTGGCCTGTATCAGAGCGAGCAGGCGGATGAAGCGCAGTGGCAGGAGCTTATCGCTCCGCGTCTCGAGGTGATGCTGGAGGGCTTCAGCCTGTTCCGTGACTGGCTGGTGGTGGAAGAGCGCAGCGAAGGCCTGACCCAACTGCGCCAGATCCACTGGCAGAGCGGTGAAGTGAAACGTATCGCTTTTGACGATCCGACCTATACCACTTGGCTGGCCTACAATCCGGAGCCGGAAACCGAACTGCTGCGCTACGGCTACTCTTCGATGACCACGCCGACCACGCTGTATGAGCTTAATCTCGACAGCGGCGAGCGCGTAATGCTCAAGCAGCAGGAAGTGAAAAACTTCACGCCGGAAAATTACCGCAGCGAGCGGGTGTGGGTGAAAGCGCGTGATGGCGTCGAGGTGCCGGTCTCGCTGGTTTATCGCCAGGATCGCTTCGTCCGGGGCAGCAATCCGTTGATGGTTTACGGCTACGGATCTTACGGCAGCAGTATGGATCCGGCCTTCAGCGCCAGCCGCCTGAGCCTGCTGGATCGCGGTTTCGTCTTCGTCCTGACGCACATTCGCGGTGGCGGCGAACTGGGGCAGCTGTGGTATGAGGACGGCAAGCTGTTCAAGAAGCAAAATACTTTCAACGATTTTATCGACGTGACCGAAACGCTGATCGCACAGGGTTATGGCGACGCCAAACGCGTCTTCGCCATGGGCGGCAGCGCCGGCGGCCTGTTGATGGGGGCGGTGATCAACCAGGCACCGCAGCTGTTTAACGGTATTGTGGCGCAGGTGCCTTTTGTCGACGTGGTCACCACCATGCTGGATGAGTCTATTCCGCTGACCACCGGCGAGTACGACGAATGGGGCAACCCGAACGAGCAGGCGTATTACGACTACATCAAGCAATACAGCCCGTACGATCAGGTGAAAGCGCAAGATTACCCGCACATGCTGGTGACCACCGGGCTGCACGATTCGCAGGTACAGTACTGGGAACCGGCCAAGTGGGTGGCGAAGCTGCGCGAGCTGAAAACCGACGATCGTCAACTGCTGCTGTATACCGATATGGATTCCGGCCACGGCGGCAAGTCCGGGCGTTTCAAAGCCTATGAGGATATTGCGCTGGAATACGCCTTTATTTTGGCGCTGGCGGAGTAACCTGCAGGCGGGCGGCGGTTGCCGCCCGCTTTTTCAACCAATCAGATAGTATTTCAGCGTATGCTTCATGTCCGGGCTGAGATCTTCAATGGACTTCAACATCCAGCGCAGATAGCCGGGATCTTCCTGCGCAATGCGATCAATTTCCTGCCCGCGATACTTGCCGAATTTGAATTTCTTCAGCAGCACCGGCTGTTCGGTGATTTGCGCCATGTGTTCCGGCGTCCACCCTGAATCTTTGATGATGCGTTGCAGCAGCGCAGCGGTGACATAGCAATCGTACAGCGCCCGGTGCGGGTACAGCGTGGTGTCTTGCGGCAGTTGCACCTCCAGATTCAATGCGTAGCGCAGATACTGGTTGCCGTATTTGATGTCCGGGTAAAGGGTGCGCGCCAGCTTCATGGTGCATATCCAGGCACCGCGCATTTCCGGCAGCACGCCGCGATCAAAGGCTGCGTTGTGCGCCACATAGTAGGGGCTGCCCAGATAGCGGCCGATCGCCACCGCGATGCGCGGTTTACCCTCGACCATCTGTTCGGTGATATGGTGGATAGCCATCGCATCAATGCCAATAGGCCGATCGGGGCTGACCAAATCGCTCATCGGGTTGGCGATGTGGCCGTCGATCAGGTCGACGGAGGCGACTTCCACCACGCCGCCGTCCAACCCGCAGGTTTCAGTGTCTATTACGCGTAAAATCATGGTTTCCTCAGGGGCAACGGCACAGCATCAGCTTAACCGGCAGTAGCGCCCGTGCCAACCTTTGGGGCGGTTTTCCGCAATCAGCACCCCCTGGGAGCTACCCGGTACGCTGGCATCCCATATTGCGAGGGACCCCGTCACCGGTAGGGCCGGCACGGTTAGCCATCAAGGCGACAATGCCATGTTGTTGCGCATAACTTGCCAAATTAGCGCTGTCGGTGGGGTAACCGGTTTGAGAAGCCCACAGGCCGGCGGCGTAGACAAGGGGGCATCGATATCCACTTCGGTAATTTCAGCCAACAAAAAACCCGCCTCGGCGGGTTTAATTACGGTTAGAAGTTCGCTTACTCGCCGGACGTTTGCTCTTTTTTGGCGCGTTTGCCTGCACGTTTTTCTGCAGGGGTTTTCAACGGCTTCTTCTTCGCATTTTTCTTGCTATCCATTCCCTTACTCATGTTGGCCTCTCAGTTACCTATGGGTGGGTGGTTTGCTTAGCCATTAACCACCTTACGCCGGTTGGTTGCAAGCATGAAAACGTATGTTTTGGTCAATCGCTTGTTAAGCGTGAGTATTTTGTTTTTTTATGAAAGGCTGCTCAATTGGTTTGTTATGTTATAATGTAACAAATTAACGATTACCGGAGAGCGCAATGACCGTCGTTTCCTTGTTAAACCCACAGCAGCTCCTGGCCATGCCGGAGTCTGATTATATGAACCCGGCACAGCAGGCGTTTTTTCGCCAACGCCTGCTGGAGGAGCAGCAAAAACTGCTGCTGCACATAGAGGCGTTGAAACGTGACATCGACGGCGGTGAGGTGACCGGCGACGAAGCGGATAAAGCCGCGCGTGAAGAAGACCTGCGATTGCTGTTCCGCCAGTTGGATCGCGAAAGCCGCTTGCTGCCAAAGATCGCTGCGGCGCTGACCCGGCTTTACAACGGCGAATATGGCTACTGCCTGGAAACCGGAGAACCTATTGGCCTGGCACGTCTGCTATTGCGACCCACGGCGGAACTGAGCATTGAAGCGAAAACCGCTCAGGAAATGCGTGAGCCGCACTTGCGCAAGAGAGGCTGATGCGAAGATTGGCTGCCTGGGGCAAAGGGCATTTTGCAGTCATTTTAAGCAAACGCACGTTAACTTGTTGGAGACTGTAGGAGTTTTCGGGTTTTACCGTTGACCTGATGGGCCGCTTCGGCTTTTATGAGGGTACGACCACAGAGAGACGGAAGCGCCATGGAACAATTACGAGGTTTGTACCCGCCGTTAGCAGCGTATGACAGCGGTTGGCTGGACACAGGGGATGGCCACCGGATCTACTGGGAACTGAGCGGCAACCCTAAGGGTAAGCCGGCGGTATTTATTCATGGCGGGCCGGGCGGCGGTATTTCCTCCTATCACCGCCAACTGTTCGATCCGCAGCGCTATAAGGTGCTGCTGTTCGATCAGCGCGGCTGCGGCCGCTCCAAACCGCACGCCAGCCTGGACAACAACACGACCTGGCACCTGGTGCAGGACATTGAACGCCTGCGCGAAATGGCCGGTGTGGATCAATGGCTGGTGTTCGGCGGCTCATGGGGATCGACGCTGGCGCTGGCCTATGCGCAAACCCATCCGCAGCGCGTTAGCGAACTGGTGTTGCGGGGTATTTTCACGCTGCGCAAGCAGGAGCTGAGCTGGTATTACCAGGATGGTGCTTCACGCTTCTTCCCGGAGAAATGGGAACGCGTGCTGTCGATTCTTTCAGAAGAAGAGCGCAAGGACGTGATCGCGGCCTACCGCCAGCGTTTGACCTCAAAGGATCTGCAAGTGCAGCTCGAAGCGGCGAAGCTGTGGAGCGTGTGGGAAGGGGAGACGGTAACGCTGTTGCCAAGCACCGAGTCCGCCTCCTTTGGTGAGGATGACTTTGCGCTGGCGTTCGCCCGCATCGAAAACCACTACTTTACCCATCAGGGCTTCCTGGACAGCGATGACCAGTTGCTGCGCAACGTTTCGTTGATTCGCCATATCCCGGCGGTGATCATCCATGGCCGTTACGACATGGCTTGTCAGGTGCAAAATGCCTGGGATTTGGCGAAGGTCTGGCCGGAGGCGGAGTTGCATATCGTCGAGGGGGCCGGACACTCCTTCGATGAACCGGGTATCCTGCATCAGTTGATGCTGGCTACCGACAGGTTTGCCGCAAAATAACGCAAAACCCGCCATAACGGCGGGTTTTTTTTACCTGGATTTCGGCTCGTACGGCAGGCGCGAATACTTGTGTGATTCGACGCGATAGAACGCCACGCGTTCGCGGAAATAATCGCGCAGGTGCGCCGGCTGCTCGCGCTCAACCATTTCTGGGATCACCGGCATGTTATAGCGTTCTTTAAACGCCACGCCGGAAGCCGCGAGATCAACGTTCACTTTGTCCATCTCTTCTTTGGAAAGCTCTGCCAGATTGTAACCCACCGTATTCTCCTTACTGTCACCGCATTGGATCAGCGCAGAAGGTAATGCACCCGGCGGCGCTTGGCAAGCCTGAAGCGCAAGGAGAGCAGGGCGGGGGGAATAACGTTGGCCATCAGCGATTATTTATTATGATGAAGGCAATGCAATCTATTTATTTTATTAAATAAGAATGATTCGCTTTTTGGTTAAATATACAGATGAAAATAGTTATCATAATAATTTGAGTGAATAATTGAGTTTTAATATAACTAGTTGATTTTTATGTTTTTAAAAATAAAACTTAGCGTAATTTAAATCAGGTGTTTTTATTTTGTTCTTACCGAGGCATAATACGGAAAAATTAAATCGATACCTGCAAAATAAAAGGGATAATTATGCTGACGCAAGAAATGACCAAAAAGCTGAATGAGCAACTGAATCTGGAATTTTATTCCGCCAACATGTACCTGCAAATGAGTGCATGGTGCAGCGATAAAGGCTTTGAGGGCGCGGCCGCATTTCTTAAAGAGCATTCTCAGGAAGAGATGCAGCACATGCAACGTCTGTTCGATTATCTGAGCGATACCGGCTCCCTGCCGCTGCTGGGCAGCATCGCCGCGCCGCCGGTTGAGTTCGAATCCCTGGCGGACGTGTTCCAACAGACTTACGAACATGAGCAACTGATTACTCGCCAGATCAACGAACTGGCGCACGCGGCAATGACCGCTCATGACTACTCTACCTTCAACTTCCTGCAGTGGTATGTCGCTGAGCAGCACGAAGAAGAGAAACTGTTCAAATCCGTGCTGGATAAACTGGCGCTGGTGGGCAACAGCGGCAAGGCTCTGTTCTTCATCGATAAAGATCTGAAGAAAATGGGTGCAGCCGGTGAAAACGGCCAGGGCTGATAACCCTCGCTGAAAAACCGCGTGTCGGGCTTTGCCTGGCGCGCTTTTTTTTTGCCCTGGATTTAACGTGGTTTTACAGCGATACGTGCTGCCAGATCGCAGAATGCCAGCGTTCTGCTCGACTTACGGATCGAGTCTCGTTATCATTTAATACGATACGCTACAGGGAGGGTAGAGAGTCAAAACAGCGGGTTAGCCGTTATTCCCGCTCCTTCTGTTTACCCGTGGCGCAATCATCTGCGGTGGGTTACGGCTGCCGGCCTTAACCCTTATCACCCTCGATTATTGCTTTAAGGGATATCACTGTGATCGGTAAAATTCGCTCTTCGTATCGCCTGCTTTCTACCATTTTCGTGCTGTTTGTCGGGCTGTCTTCACAGCAGGCGCTGGCGCATGCCCATTTAAAAGTGCAGACGCCGGCGGAAGATGCCATCGTCAGCCCGGCACCGAAGGTGCTGACGCTCAATTTCTCCGAAGGTATTGAGCCTAACTTCAGCGGCGTGAAAATCACCGGCCCGAACGACGCCAAAGTGAAAACCGGTAAATTGCAGCTCGACGCGAACAACAGCACCCAGATCAATTTGCCTATCGAAGACGATCTGGCTGCCGGTAAATATAACGTCAGCTGGCATGTGGTTTCGGTCGACGGTCATAAAACCAAAGGCCAGTACAGTTTCACCGTCAACTAAGCTATGAGTCTGGCGGCCCTGTTTGTTCTGTGTCGCTTTGTGCACTTTGCGGCGGTGATGCTGATGTTTGGCACCAGCCTGTTCACCGCCTTATTGTCGCCGCAGCGCCTTTCCCCGTATCTCTCTCGTGACGTGCGTCCTCTGCTGGTCTCCAGCACCTGGCTTGCCGGGCTTTCTGCCGTGGCGCTGCTGGCTATTCAAGCCGGGCAGATGGGGGATGGCTGGGCCGATACCTGGCAACCCGAGGTTTGGTGGGCGGTACTGGGCACCACCTTCGGCGAGATCTGGCGCTGGCATTTGGGCATGTCGCTGCTGGCGTTGTTAAGCCTGTGGCTGCCGGATCGGCGCCGTGTACGGCTTTTGGCGCTGCTTTCCACGTTGTTGCTGGTCAGCATGGCGTTTATCGGCCATGCGGCGATGCATGGGGGTGCACTCGGCGTGCTGCACCGTTTTAACCATGCACTGCACCTGTTGGCCGCCGGTTACTGGTTCGGCAGCTTGCTGCCGCTGTTGCTCTGTCTGCGCTATCTTGCCCAGCCGCAATGGCGCAGCGACGCGGTGAGCACCTTGATACGTTTCTCACGCTGGGGGCACCTGGCGGTGGCGTTGGTGATATTGACCGGCGTAATTAACAGTTTGATTATTCTCGGCAACTGGCCGCTGGACGTGGCTTCGCCATACCAGCGTCTGTTGTTGTTCAAAACCGCGCTGGTGGCGCTGATGGTCATGGTGGCGCTGGCCAACCGTTACGCCATCGTACCGGCGATGAGCAGCGCACCCAGGCTGGCACAGCGTGGGTTGGTGCTTGCCTGCTGGATTGAGGTTGTGCTCGGCGCGTGCGTACTGCTGCTGGTCAGTTTATTTGCAACCTATGCGCCGGTGTAATATTGCGGCTTGCCGGATGCCCCTAAACTGCGGGAAAATTGAATCAAATAGCAACCTTAAGGCCATAACATGAAATCGGTATTACTTGGCATTACGCTGCTGGCCACCGCGACCGGCGCGCTGGCGGCAGACCAACTGGTTAACATCACCAAGCTGGAATACGGTAAGCAATGGGCGTTCACCAAGGAAGAGGTGACGCTGCAATGCCGCAGCGGCGGCGCGTTGTTTGTGCTCAACAACAGCACGCTGATGCAATACCCGCTCAACGCCGCCGCAGAAGCGCAGGTGAAAGCGGGGCAGCAGCGCGCTCAGCCGCTGGATGTGATCCTGCTGGATGACGCTGCCAATCCCGGCAAAAAAATGAGCACAGAGCCATATCGTGAGCGCGCCGAAAAGCTGTGTGCGAACTAATGGCTTGCCCCACAATGGTTTAGCCAGAAGTTAATCGGTGCTGAAAAATTGCGCGGAATTAATTTCAAAACGTAACTGTCACTACCCCTGTGCGAGGCTGGCAAAACTAGCGCGGTAAGCTACTCTTAAAGTGCATGGCTGAACAAGCCCTGCACAAAATGCCAACTTTTAGCGCACGGCTCTCTCCCAAGAGCCATTTCCCTAGACCGAATATAGGAATCGTATTCGGTCTTTTTTTATATTTTTGATTTGTAAGGTAAAAATTACATTCAAGCTGAAACTCGTCCGAAATCTCATACCCGGCCTAAACCATAATCCATTCCTTTTGACGACGATCTAAGTCGTGAACTGTCATCTTAATCGACTTATGTCCGAGCAATTTCTGGGTGAACTCTTTTCCGTATTCATCCTCATATGAATGACCAGCCAGGCTTCGAATTCCATGGGGTGTAGGTGGGCTATCACTCAATGCTATTCCTGATTTTTGACAAAGCCTTTAGTTCGAATGCCCGCCGGACTGCTTCGTGCCAGAAGCGCGGACATGCTCTTACGGCGTCAGCAATCTCTTGGCAGACGCTGCATAACCTTCACGCCGCTTTGCGTGAATCATAGGTTGCTGAAATCAGATACTGTCATTCAACTGAGCACAGACTATCAAAAACATTCATTCAGCTCAGTTTTTCTCTAAGGAAATCAATAAAGCATTGCGTTTTTGCCGGCAACAGCCTCGTTTCTGTTATGGCATAAACTGAAACAGCGGAAGCTTGCCATTCAGGTAACATCTGTACCAACTCTCCGTTTTTAACCTCTTCCCGAACCAGCTCTGCCGACAGCAACCCTACACCTAAATTCATCGCTGCAAACCGCTTAATCATGCCCACACTGTTCATCAGAAATTTTCCCTGAGGGGTTATTTTTACGCACTCCTGCCCCCGAAAAAGCTCCCAGTACGAGCTGGAGTCCGTACTCATGCGAAGACATTCGTGCACAATGAGCTCATCAGGATGGGCGGGCTGGCCATGGTTCCTGATGTACTCAGGTGAGGCGTAAAGATAGCGGGGCAGCCGGGCTATTTTCCGGGCAATAAGACTGGAGTCTGCAGGCTCACCCAGTCTGATGGCTACGTCAAAAGGCTCGGAAATCAAATTCACCTGGCGGGGCGTATAATCAAATTCAAAACTGATACCCGGATAATTTGCTGAAAATTCTGCAATTATGGGGGCCAGAAAGACGCTGGCAAAGTCTACCGATAGCGATGCACGCAGCAGGCCGGTGGGCTGTACCAGCATCTGGCCCAGCTGTTCGTGCGCCAGCCTCGCTTCATCAACAATCCTGCGGCAGCGGTCATAATAAATCAGACCGGCTTCAGTGAGTTCCATCTTGCGCGTGGTGCGATGCATCAGGCGCAGTCCAATCTCTTTTTCAAGCAAACTGATTCGTCGCGAAAGCGTGGAGTTCGGCATCCCAAGAGCCTCTGCCGCGCCTCTGAAACTCCGGGTTTTGACCACCTCAACAAACAATGCGATGTCGTTCAGAAGTACCATTCTATTGCTCCATTTATGGAATAGTGTTTTCTATTTTACCCTCTTTATCCATCTTGTGATCGGGCGCATTCTCTTTTAACCCGCTTGTGTCTGCTCTGCTCAAGGCAAGTCTGAGCAGATGATGAAGAAAAGCGGAACCCTGAGTTTGATTGCTGCGAGATAAATTCAGCCTCTCACTCAGGCTTTTATTGAACAAAGAACATTGTGGGGTAATACCGTGAAATTTGAAAAATTCACCAGTGAAAATGCCGCCATGCTGCTTATCGACCACCAGGTCGGCACGATGGGATGGGTAACCTCAACGACCTTTGAGGAGATGAAGCGCAACGCATTGATACTTGCCAAAGCCGCGGCAGTCCTGGAGTTGCCCGTAATTCTGACCTCCAGCATGGAAGACCATGCCCAGGGGCCGCTGCTGCCTGAACTACAGGCGCTTCTGCCTTCCGCATTTGACGCCCGCATTAAGCGGCTGGGGATCGTGAATGCAATGGAGGATGAAAATTTCGCCGCCGCCGTGCTGGCCACCGGCCGCAAAAAACTCATTATCGCCGGCGTGACTAATGACGTCTGTACCGTCTACCCAGCCCTGACGCTGGTCAGCCAGGGCTTTGACGTACAGGTCGTGGCTGATGCCGGCGGATCGCCGACGAAAATGGCTGACGATATTGCGCTTCGCCGGATGGAAAAGAGTGGCGTGACGTTGACCACCACCAACCAGCTGATAGCAGAACTCGCGGGAAGCTGGGCAACGGAGGCGGGGTCGCAGCTGGCACCGCTGCTGATCGGCTGATTTTCACCGCTAACGGTGAGGTGACAGGCTGACCTCTTACCTCACACTATCGATTCTGAGAGAGAAAGTTATGACTATTCTGGTAACAGGCAGTACCGGAACCATCGGTTCCCACGTAATTGACATCCTTGCCGCGAAAGGCGCAGACGTTCGCGCGCTGGTTCGGGCTGGGAAAAATCCGGCGTTTCCTGCAGGTGTGAAAACAGTCACCGGCGATATGACCGATCTGAACAGCATGCGGGCGGCGTTGCAGGGTGTGACGACCCTCTTTTTGCTTAACGCCGTTCTTCCGGATGAGCTGACCCAGGCGTTAGTCACTCTTGACCTCGCAGCCGATGCCGGTATCCAGCGCATTGTTTATTTTTCCGTCTTCAACGGCTCCCTTTTCAGCGACGTTCCGCATTTTACGGCCAAATACCGCCTTTTTCTGGCGGGCTGTAAGGGTGTGCGTGAGCTAAAAACGCAGTTCCCCAAAGCCCCGCCAGCAATGGCCGGGGTGTCTTCATGCTCCGTCCTGGCTGGTAACGACGGAGATCCACATGCAACAACATCATCACCGTACCGCACTTTTGATCATTGATATGCAGCTCGGCATGTACGAGGGCCCGGAGCCGCCTTATGAAGGCGAACGCGTTCTGGCTAATATCAACGTGCTGATTGGCAGGGCGCGCGATGCGGGCTGCCCCATATTCTTTGTGCGCCATGCCGGGCCGGAGGGGGCACCGATCGCCGCAGGCAGCCATTTTTGGCAATTGCATCCGCGCCTGGCAATCGATACGGCAGTGGACAGGGTTATCGATAAAAACCGGCCCAGCTGTTTTTATCAAACGGGTCTGGCCGGGCAACTAAACGAAGGTGGCATCACCCGGTTGGCGATAACCGGAATGAAGACGCAATATTGCGTGGATACCGCCTGTCGGCAGGCGGGCGAGCTGGGGTTTCAGGCGTTACTGGTCGCCGATGCGCACAGCTGCAGCGATACGCCGGTGCTGAACGCCGAGGCGATAATCAGGCATCATAATCTGACTCTGTCGGGGCCTTTTGCCCAGTTGATACAAACGGTGGACGTGCAGTTCTGAAAAAACGGCGGGCCGGTTCCCCCGGTTCGCCGATAAATTCGGAGCATGCCGCTGGCCTCAGCGCCAATGGCTTTGTTACTATCCCCTCCCACCCAAACAGTCAATGGTGCATTACATTGAAAATCCAAGCGTTATTATTTGTTGCCTTAGCCGGCCTGGCTGGCTGCAGCCAAGAGGGAACCTCAGTGAACCAACCCAACAAAAACAAGGGTGACCATACGGAAGTGTTGCTGGTTAACAGTGCGCTGGTGGATTGCATGGGTGTCTCCCCAATGAAATGCATGCAGGTGCGTCATTCAATACAAGGGCAGTGGGAAATGTTTTACAGCCAGATTGAAGGCTTCGACTTTGAACCGGGCTACCGCTATCGTTTGAAGGTTAAGGTGACCCAGGTTGAAAACGTACCGGCCGATGCATCCTCATTGCGCTATACGCTGGTTGAACAGTTGGAAAAGAAGAAGGTCTGATGACGCCCCGGCAGGTCAGGGCCGAAAATCCTGACCTGGGGCTGCGCGATACCAATCCCATCCAGCGTGAATTGCCCAATCTGCCGTAAGGTTCTTTGACCTCATCCCCCAAGCCATCACGCTTTATGAGCGCCTTCTGTGGCCGGGGTTTACCGGGCGACACTGGTCTGCTCACTGGGCTTGTTGCGATTCTGCAATGCTCCTGTCTTAAGTATATTGTGAAAATCAGGTATATTGTCCTTCGGTTTTTAGCTACCAAGACAAAATTACTATGATTATCAAACCTAAAATTCGTGGTTTTATCTGCACCACCGCTCATCCGGCAGGCTGTGAGGCCAACGTCCGCGAGCAAATTGCTTACGTTAAATCCCGTGGCGAACTGAAAAACGGGCCTAAAAAGGTGCTGGTGATTGGCGCCTCTACCGGTTACGGCCTGGCGTCACGTATCAATGCCGCGTTCGGCAGCGGTGCGGCCACCATCGGCGTATTTTTTGAAAAGCCTGGCAGCGAAGGCAAAACCGGTTCTGCCGGCTGGTACAACTCTGCCGGTTTTGATAAGGCAGCTAAAGAAGAAGGCCTGTACGCGAAAAGCATTAACGGCGACGCATTCTCCAACGAATGCCGTCAAACCGTTATTGACCTGATCAAACAGGACCTGGGCCAGATCGACATGGTGGTTTACTCGCTGGCCTCTCCGGTGCGTAAAATGCCTGAAACCGGTGAAGTGGTGCGTTCGGCGCTGAAACCTATCGGCGAACCGTACAAATCCGTGGCGTTAGACACCAATAAAGACGTGCTGGTCGAAGCCGTGGTTGAACCTGCCAACGAGCAAGAAATTGCCGATACCGTCAAAGTGATGGGGGGCCAGGACTGGCAGCTGTGGATGGACGCACTGGACGAAGCCGGCGTGCTGGCAGACAACGTGCAGGCTGTCGCATACTCCTACATCGGTACCGATCTGACCTGGCCAATCTACTGGCACGGTACGCTGGGCAAAGCAAAAGAAGATCTGGATCGCGCGGCTCAGGCCATCGATCAGAAGCTGAAGGCCAAAGGCGGCGCGGCTTACGTTGCGGTGCTGAAGTCGGTAGTGACTCAGGCTTCCTCTGCCATTCCGGTGATGCCGCTGTATATCTCCATCGTCTTCAAAATCATGAAGGCGCAGGGGATCCACGAAGGTTGCATCGAGCAAATCCAGCGCCTGTTCGCCACCAAGCTGTACAGCGGCACAGCACCGGACACTGACGAGAAGCACCGTCTGCGTCTGGACGACTGGGAACTGCGTGACGACGTGCAGAACACCTGCCGTGAAATTTGGGCGCAGATCAACGACAACAACATCAATGAGCTGACCGATTATCTGGGCTATAAGGCCGAGTTCCTGCGTCTGTTCGGCTTTGGTGTGCAGGGCGTTGATTACGAAGCGGATCTCAGCGGTGAAGTTAAGTTCGACGTGATCGAACTGGTCTAAGCCTCTCGAGCATTCAGAAAAGGCCGGGTTATCCCGGCTTTTTTACGCCCCTATCTGCCTGTTTCCGTCATTACTCATCAGTCCACTTGATCGTTGACAGTAATAAATTATCGTTTTACGATAACTTATTGCTGTTTTTCAAGGATGACTCGTTATGGTTCCCGCGCCACGGATCCACCTTCCGCTTTACGTACGTTGCTTATGTTTGTTGATCATGGCGATGCTGATTATCAGCACCGGCGTGGAGATGTTCATGATTGTCCAGGGCTGGGTGCAGGGTGAGGCGTTCAACAGCATCGTGGCTGCCTATCGCGACTACTACCCGGAGCTGAATGCCTACGCCATCCCGCAACAGCGCTGGGCGATTTTCGCCACCTTGTTGCTGGACATGTTCGCCTACGTGCCTTATTACAGCGCGTTGTTGTGCGGTGCCGGGCTGTTTTATCAGTTTTATCGCGGCAATGTCTGGCACCGCAACAATATGCTGTTGCTGCAGATCATCGGCATTTTACTGATTCTCGATGTGTTGTTCCCTTCATTGGCCGGTATGTTGCAGGTGATGATACTGACCGCCAGTGAAAAAATGCTGTTAATAATTTATTATGGCGTCAACAGCGAGTCGGTACGTTCGTTGATCGTAGGCTGCGCAATCCTGGTGTTTAGTCGGGTATTCCTGGAAGCGTTGCGGCTGAATGAAGAACAGCTTTCTTTCGTGTGAGAATAGAGTGGCGATAATAGTAAGTCTTGATGTCATGTTAGCCAAAAGGAAGATGCGATCGAAGGAGCTTGCGGAGCAGGTGGGGATCACTGAGCAAAATTTATCGTTGCTGAAGAACGGTAAGGTCAAAGGCGTCAGGTTGGAGACGTTGGACAAAATCTGCCGTATTCTCGATTGCCAACCGGGCGATCTGCTGGCATGGGAACCTGATAGCGAAGACTGACGCGGCAGCGCATTTTGCGCGCCGCCCGCTATATGAACCATTTAATTGCCGCTGCGGTGAAACTGGTTGTTTGTTTATTTTACGTTAACTCATTCGCCACATTATTTAACAGTGATACGTTTTGCTTCGGCGTTGCCGAAGGGGCATTCGGATTAATAAACTAAAAAAAGTGTCTTTTTTATTTACCCCGACCGGCAGTTAAGTCTATTTTAAGGAGAATATATGACATTGCGTCATGGTATCCCCGCGCTGATAATATTCCTGAGTGGCTGCAGCGCTATTCATGCTGATTCATCTCATTCATCCTGGGATCCGCCTTCGCGGGCAACGCGTGAGCAAAAGCAACGCATCGGTAGTGGAGAGTCGGCCTATTCCGTATTGCACGAGGGTTCGCCGGGTATTGGCGGAACCCTGGACTGGTCAAGGTTGTGGGATCGTTAACCCGTAAAAATATATTATGCCTGCGAATTATAAGTCTCAATATCGCCTATTTAATTAAGGTTTATTATTTTTCGGTTAATGTGTTTGTTCTTTGGTGGCGTTTGTTTTAACGGCAAATAATACCTCTCTTGATTTAATGGAAATGAGCGCCTGCATGGGCCTTATTACAGGAGTTTATTGTGGAAAAGGGTATCCCCGTTATTTTCCTGTTCTTATTATTACCCTGGAGCCACCCGGCCGCCGCCGCCCGTTATGAGAGGGGGCAGGAAGAGGTCTCGCCCGTGCTGTTTCGCAAGAAGCTCAAAGAAATGGCCCACGGCCTGTGGGACGAAATGGGTCATGAAAAACAGCGGCCTTCGGTATCTACGCAAGGCGAAAACAATACGCTGGCCCTGCGTAAAGGTTGCGAGACCCGGGGAAAAACTGCCTCTGCCACGGCTGAACCGCATACGTCGGCCTTACCGCGTGAAGAACAACCCTTGCTTATCGACGGTTGCTAGCCCCTTACGGCATTAATGGAGTTTATGCTTTTGAAATGGACCTCTGTGGTTGCGGCGGCGTTCGCCTTGCTGGCGTCTGGCTGTTGCCATTCATTCGTCGACCGGCAGGCTCAGCCTGCAACCTACGGCGCGAATGACGGTGCCGGTGACTATCGGCAGCGGTTTAACGGCCTGTTGCAACATCTCTGGTATGTAGAACAAATTCGCTCGGAACAGACGCGGCTTGCCGAGTTGCGCGCAGAGCGAAAAGCGCTGGAGGCCGCTATCCATCAACGGGAATCAGAGTTACCCCCTGTGGCGACCGTCGCGTATCCCCATCAGCACCAAGAATTGCAGTGCGGCTTCGCATCGGTTGTTAACCGTTGCCTGGCCGTGAAGCGGTTGCCGATCCCGGTGATGGGCGCGCATCGGCTGTATGTCGGTACTTTTTGTCGCGTGTGGATCAACTGGCGGCAGGTGGGGTGCCGAGCCGCGGGAGGAGTAAGGTAAATATCATGTTGGGAGTGTATCAATGAAACGGATTTTTCTGGCCTGCGTGGCGCAGTGTTGTGCTTTCTCTTCGCAAGCGTCGGTTGATTTGCAATACCACGCTGCGCTACCGCCGGATAACAAAGTCTCTGAGGATTATCAGCAAAAACGCAGCGGGCTACAGCACAAGATATGGAGCGCCGAAGGCGTGGCGCTGGCCAATGAACAGGCGCTTGAGCGGGAGCGGCAACAGGGGGTTAGCGAGCAGGCGAACAGACGGCGCAACAGCGCGATGTTCGGCGAGCGTCGTTGCGGCAATAAACCCCCGCAGGGCGGAACGTGCCTGCAACCTGGCCGCGATAGGGCTTTCCCGAATATCAAACGCCGTCGCTGATAGCCGGAAGGGCGACGTCGTTACCGCCTCGTGATTTGCCGGCGGTGCATCTGTCCAACCTCGAATTGCCCGATGATTTTTTGGCTGCGCGGTTGGAGTTTCTGCGCGGCTAGGCCGGCCGGCAATACTCTTTCAGCATGGCGATGGCATCCGGCTTAAGTTGGTAAAGATAGACCGGCCTGCCTGTCGTGCCGTACAGAATACGGGTGCCAAGGATGCCGCTTTCTGCGAGATAGATCAGATATTTGCGGCAGGACACGCGCGAAATGCCGATGGCGTTGGCCAGATTGTCGGTGGAGAATTCGCCGTCATGTTGCTGTTCGATCCATTCGCACACCGTACTCAGCGTGATGGTGGTCAGCCCTTTCGGCAGTTTCTTGCCTTCGCTGCTGCTGGGCTGGCGGCGCAGCAGGCTGTCGACGTCGCTCTGCGAGAACTCGCGTTGCGCCAGGATCTGCGACTGCTGTTGGTAGTTGTTCAACGCCTCTTTGAATCGGGTGAACTGGAAAGGCTTGATCAGATAATCCACCACGCCGTAGTGCAGGGCGCGCTGCACCGTGTCCACGTCGCTGGCGGAAGAAATGATGATGACGTCGGTTTTTTCGCCCAGCTCGCGCAGGCCGGGCAGCAGATCCAGCCCGTTTTCCTGCTGCATATAGATGTCCAGCAGCACCAGATCGACCGGGACGTTGGCGTCGGCCAGCAACGCGCGCGCCTGCGCCAGCGTGGCGACCGTCGCCTGGCAGTGAAAACCGCTGACCTGGCTCAGATAGTATTTATTGAGTTCTGCAACCATCGGATCGTCGTCGATAATCAATACGTTAATCATGGGTTCAGCCCTTGGCCCGATAGGGAATATGCACAAAAAATTGGGTTAACTCACCCGGTTCAGAGTCGAAATCAATGCTGCCGCCCAGCTTCTCCAGGCTGCTGCGGATCAACGCCAGCCCGATACCGCGCCCCGGTCCTTTGGTGGAAAAACCCTGTTCAAAAATGCGTGCGCCGATGGCCGGATCTATGCCGGGGCCGTCATCACTGACAATACAGTGTAAGTGATTCTCATTATGATGGAAGCTCAGGTTGATCTCATGCCCTTCAACGCCGTCGATGGCGTCGATGGCATTTTCAATCAGATTGCCCAGCACGCTGATCAGCACATGGGTAGTTTCCGCATCGTCGCTTTCCGGCAGCAGGCTGGCGTCATCAATGGTCAGCTCAATGCCGGCCTCATGAGCGCGGCTGATCTTGCCGATAAAGAAACCTGCGACTTCCGGCGACTGGATCTTGCGCAGCAGCGCGCCGATTTCTTCCTGGTAGTTGCTGGCGGTATTGATAATGTAGTTTTCCAACTGCTGATAAGCCTTCATATGCAACATGCCGAGGATCACGTGCAGCTTGTTCATAAACTCATGCGACTGTACGCGCAGCGCATCGGCGTAGTGTGCCATGCCGCTCAGGCGCTGCACCAGTTGGCTGACCTCGGTTTTATCGCGGAAGGTGGCGATGGCGCCGATAACCTGGCCTTTGGCGATCACCGGCACGGTATTGGTTAACAGCTCGCTGCCGTTAAAACTGATCTGCCGGTCGCGCAGCGGCTTGCCGCTGACCAGGACCTCCGCCAGGTGCAGCTGGGCCGGCCAATGTTTGCTGGCGGATTCCAGCAGCAAATTCTCAAGCGGCCCGCATTGACGCAGCAGCCGTTTGGCTTCGTCGTTGACAATGGTAATGCGTGACTGGTTATCGACCGCAATCACGCCTTCTTTAATCGACTGCAGCATGGCGTTGCGTTGTTCGAACAGGTTGGAAATTTCGTAGGGTTCAAAGCCGAGCATGATGCGCTTCAACGCCTTCACCAGGAAGAAAGTGCCAAGCGTGCCGACCAGCGCGGCGAAGGCGATGGTCCAGTAAATAATCCAGCGGCTTTCGCCCAGCACCCGGCGGACGGTATCCAGTGCGATGCCGAGCGACACCACGCCGATCTGCTGCCGTTGCGCGTCATAGACCGGGACAAAAACCCGCAATGACGGCCCCAGCGAACCGCGAGTGATGGCGCTGTTGGTTTTGCCGTGCAGCGCAGGCTCCAGGTCCTCGCCGATAAAATGCTGGCCGATGCGCCAGGGTTTGGGGTGCGAGTAGCGAATGCCGTTCATATCGACCACCACCACGAACAGCAACTCGTTCTGCTTACGCACCTGCTCGGCAAAGCGCTGGATCTCGCCGCTGCGATCCTGACGTTCAAGCCCCCCGACCACGGTGGAAGAGAGCGCCAGCGTATTGGCAATCGCCATCGCTTTTTGCTGCAACCGATCCTGCCCCTCTCGGTTCATCTGCACAAAAAACAGCGCGAACACCACCAGCAGCACCGAAGCAATAATGGCGGACACCATCAGCGTGAGTGTGGTGCTGAGCTTCAGCGGGATCCGTTGTTTTGGCATGGCGGTTCTCCGAATGGCGATATCAACGATTCTTGCGGGGAATAGGTTGCAGGGCAGTGACCGGCAGCAGGTTATAACATGCCGCCGCCGGGTGAGGGATTATTTTAGTTACAAAAGCCGTATTCAGGGCTGGTGGTAGATTTCCAGCGCCTGTTGGCCGCTGGCGCCCTGATGGATGATCGCCATGAGCGCACTGACCACTTTTGACGGGTTGCTGTGCTGATAAACGTTGCGGCCATACACCATGCCGGATGCGCCCTGCGCCATGAGTGCGGCAGATTTCTCCAGCACCGCGCCCAGTTCGCCTTTGCCGCCGCCGCGCACCAGCGTCGGGCAGCGCGCCGCTTCCACGATGCGGTGAAAATCCTCCACCCGCTCGGTCGGGTCGGCCTTGATGATGTCGGCACCCAGTTCACGCGCCAGCCGCACCAACGGCACCATTTTTTCCACATCGCCCAGCGAGCCGTAAGCGGCGCCCTGGCCGGGCGGGGCCATCACCAGCGGTTCGATCATCAGCGGCATGGCGTAGCGATCGCAGGCATGGCGCAGCCGGCCGATGTTTTCCACGCACTGGCGGAAAATGCCGGGTTCATCGGGGATCAGGTACAGGTTAACTACCACCGCTGCGGCATCCATTTGCAGCGCGGCGAGGATCGGTGCATCCGGATTATGCAGCACCGCCCACATTTCGCGGTGGCGGGCGGCATTATAGGCATTGCCGACGTCGGTGCGCATCACCAGCGCCGGTTTGTCGCGCAGCGGCGAGCGTTGCAGCAAATCCGCCTGGCCGTAGTTAACCTGAATGGCGTCCGGCCGGGCGGCGATCAGGCTGCCCATGACCCGTTCGATATCTTCCAGGCCGATTAAAAAATCCGGTTCATTGGCGATGCCGTGGTCGATCGCCACATCGAGGCATTTGCCGTCATTAAACAGCCGGTTCATCCGTACCTTACTGCTGAGCTGCATGTCAGATCCTCCTGAAAATAGGGATATATCCAGTATCGCTGAGTAAGCATGGGCATGAAATGGGGAAACCGCAAACTGCGCGCTCGCTCGCACATTTGCTGAGAAACCGCCGTGCCATTTTTCATTGCTGCGGGCGTGAACTGCGGCTGAGCGCAGTAAAGGACGCGGTCGGCTGATGGTCTTTGCGTCATTTGTTAGATCCGTGTCATGTTTTTGTTACTTGGTCATTCCAAAACGCATGTTTCGCTTGTTTGAGTTAAAAAGTTTCAATAATCTCAATTATGAAATAAACATTTGATAATGACGCGATAACGTTACTGCTCTGTGAGAAGGTTTATTTCAATATATTGTTTTTATTCTATTTTGAGATATTGATCAAAATTTTACACACCGCCCGAATACGCAGAAAAAGCGGTAAATCTGCCGTATCAAAGGGATAACACCGACCGGATTGTTGTTTGAATGTAAAAAATATTTTTCATTAGCTGTCAAATCAACAGGCCTCTTCATTCTAACGATTAAAGGGTACAGAACATGAAGCTGAAGAAACTGATCGTCACCTCGGTACTGATGTGCATGTTGCCGGCCAGCGTGTTGGCAAAAGACATCAAGATCGGCGTTTCAATGGCTTATTTCGATGACAACTTCCTCACCATCCTGCGCCAGTCAATGCAGAACAAAATGAAGGCGGACGGCAACGTCAGCGGCCAGTTTGAAGATGCCAAAGGGGATATTGCCCAGCAAATTCAACAGGTCGAAAACTTTGTCAGTCAGGGCGTCGACGCCATCATCCTCAACCCGGTCGATACCCAGGGCGTGAAACCGATGATCAAACTGGCGGAAAGCGCCAAGATCCCATTGGTGTTCGTTAACCGTCGCCCGGAAGTCACGCTGCCGGCGGGCATGGCCTACGTGGGCTCAGACTCCAAACTGGCCGGTAAGCTGCAGATGGAAGAGTTGGCCAAGCAAATGAACGGCAAGGGCAACGTGATGATCCTGATGGGCGAACTGTCCACTGAAGCGACCCGCGACCGTACGCGCGGCGTGGAAGAGGTGGCGGCCAAATATCCCGACATCAAAATCCTCGACAAACAAACCGCCAAGTGGGGCCGTAAAGAAGCCGTCGACATTACCACCGACTGGGTGCTGACCGGTCAGAAGATTGATGCCATTGCCTCCAATAACGACGAAATGGCCATCGGCGCGATCCTGGCGCTGAAGCAGGCGAAGAAAACCGGCGTGCTGGTGGCCGGCGTTGACGGCACTCCGGACGCGTTGGAGTTCATCAAGAAGGGCGATCTGGCGTTGAGCGTATTCCAGGACGCCAAAGGACAGGGCGAGGGCGCAGTGCAAACCGCCATTCAGCTGGTTAAGGGCGAGAAGGTGGAAAGCAATGTCCTGATCCCGTATCAGT
Source organism: Serratia plymuthica (assembly GCF_018336935.1). Classification (NCBI taxonomy): domain Bacteria; kingdom Pseudomonadati; phylum Pseudomonadota; class Gammaproteobacteria; order Enterobacterales; family Yersiniaceae; genus Serratia; species Serratia plymuthica. The sequence goes on from NZ_CP068771.1 coordinate 1,784,759, forward strand.
TGATTACCAAGGCCAATTATCAGGAATTTGCCGACAAGAACAGAAAATAAGCGTTAAAGCAGTGCGGTTGTATCCTTTGCCGTATTTACCCGGTAGACGGCGGTAAATACGGCAGGGATGCATTGACGAACGGCGGAGGTTATCGGTATGTATCCTTATGTTCTTGAGGCTGAAGGCATCAGTAAGCAGTTCCCCGGCGTGAAGGCGTTGGATAAGGTCTCAATTAAAATCAAACCAGGCAGCGTACACGCGTTAATGGGGGAGAACGGCGCGGGAAAATCCACGCTGATGAAATGTTTAATCGGTATTTATCACCCCGATGAAGGCACCATTAAAATAAAAGGCGAGCCGGTGATCTTCAGCGACACGCTGCAGGCGCTGCATTCGGGCATTTCCATGATTCACCAGGAGCTTAATCTGGTGCCTTACATGACGGTGGCGGAAAACATCTGGCTGGGGCGTGAACCGGTGCGGCTTGGTTTCGTCAATCATGACGAGCTGAACAGGAAAACCCGCGATCTGCTGGCGCGGCTGAACATCAAGTTAAAACCGGAAACCCTGGTCGGCGAACTCAGCATCGCCAGCCAGCAAATGGTGGAGATCGCCAAGGCGGTTTCCTATAACGCAGACGTCCTGATTATGGACGAACCCACCTCGGCGCTGACCGAGAGCGAAGTCGGGCATTTGTTCACCATCATTCGCGAACTGCGCGAACAGGGCAAAGGCATTATTTATATCAGCCACAAGATGGACGAGATTTTTACCATCACCGACGAGGTGAGTATTTTCCGCGACGGCACCTTTATCGCCTGCGATAAAACCGAAAACCTGACCAAACAGTCGCTGATCACCATGATGGTGGGGCGCGAACTGACCCAAATGTTCCCCAAGTTCAACAACAATATCGGCGAGGAAGTGTTGCGGGTCGAAGGGCTGCGGCGTTCGGACTGGTTCCAGGATGTTTCGTTCAGCGTTAAACGCGGCGAGATCCTCGGCGTCGCCGGGCTGGTGGGCGCAGGCCGCAGCGAGGTGATGGAAAGTCTGTTCGGCATGCACCCGGCGGACGGCGGCAACATCTTTATCGAGGGTAAGGCGGCAAAGGTCGATTCCCCGTCGAAGGCCATCGAGCTGGGGCTGGCTTTTCTTACCGAAGATCGCAAAAAGTCCGGGCTGTTTCTGGTGCTGTCGGTGGTCGAGAACATGAGTATCGTCAACCTGTCGGAGTACATCGGCAAGAACGGGTTTGTCAGCCATGTGCAAATGGCCAAAGACTGCATGGAGCAGATTAAAAAGCTCAACATCAAAACCCCGACCATGGATCAAATCATCAATAACCTGAGCGGCGGCAATCAGCAGAAGGTGCTTATCGCTCGCTGGCTGTTGGCTCAGCCGAAAATATTGATTCTCGACGAGCCCACGCGCGGTATCGACGTGGGGGCGAAAGCGGAAATCTATCGCCTGATCAGCGAGCTGGCGAACCGGGGCGTCGCCATTATTTTGGTGTCCTCGGAATTGCCGGAGATCCTCGGCATGAGCGACCGGGTGATGGTCATGCACGGCGGCCGTATTACCGGCATTTTGGATAAAGAAGAAGCGGATCAGGAAAAAATCCTGGCGCTGGCCTCTGAATAACGCAAAGGTGAACCACCATGAGTAATGTAAAAATCGAGAAGCCGCTTGCGGGTAAAGCGCCACTGTTCTCTGGCCTGAGCGGCAAAATGCCGAAAGACACCGGCATCTTTATCGTGATGATCGGCATCGCGCTGATATTCGAAATTCTCGGCTGGTATATTCGCGATCAGTCATTCCTGATGAACCCCAACCGGCTGTTGCTGATCGTACTGCAGGTGGCGATTATCGGCATCATCGCCGTCGGCGTTACCCAGGTCATTATCACTACCGGCATCGATCTTTCATCCGGTTCGCTGATTGCGCTGACGGCGGTGGTGGCGGCCAGTTTGGCGCAAACTTCCGACAGCATTTCACCTATGTACCCGGCACTGCTCGATTTGCCTGCGGCGATCCCGATCGGCGCGGGGATAGGGGTGGGCATCGTGTGCGGTTTCGTCAACGGTTTCCTGATCACCCGTACCGGCATTCCGCCTTTTATCGCCACTCTGGGCATGATGGTGTCGGCGCGCGGCCTGGCGCAGTATTACACCAAGGGTAACCCGGTCAGCTTCCTGTCCGACGGTTTCACCTCGATCGGCCAGGGTGCGATGCCGGTGATCATCTTCCTGGTGATTGCGGTGATTTTCCATATCGCGCTGAAGCACACCCGTTACGGCAAATACATCTATGCCATCGGCGGCAACATGACCTCGGCCCGGGTATCCGGCATCAACGTCAATAAATACCTGGTGACGGTGTATACCATTGCCGGCGGCCTGGCGGGGCTGGCGGGCGTGGTACTGGCGGCGCGCGTCAGCAGCGGCCAGTCGAGCATGGGGATGTCTTACGAACTGGACGCCATCGCCGCGGCGGTGATTGGCGGCAGCAGCCTGATGGGCGGCGTCGGGCGCATTACCGGCACGCTGATCGGCGCGGTGATCCTCGGGCTGATTAAAAGCGGCTTCACCTTTATCGGCGTGGACTCCTACATTCAGGACATTATCAAAGGCGTGATTATCGTCGCTGCCGTGTCGATCGACATGCACCGTAACCGCAAAAAACACTGATTGCCGTGAATTGCCGCCGGAGCAGCCTGTCCGGCGGTATTTTTTTATCTCTGGGGAATCATCATGAAATACTTGAAAAAAATCGTGCTGGTGGCGGCGCTCAGCTGTTCCACCTCGGCGCTGGCGGAAACCATCGGCGTGTCGATGGCCTATTTTGACCAGAACTTCCTGACCATTATCCGCCACTCGATAGACAAAGAAGCCAAGACGCGCGGTATCACCGTGCAGTTCGAAGACGCACGCGGCGACGTTGGCCGCCAGACCGATCAGGTGCAGAGCTTTATCAGTGCCGGCGTGGACGCGATTATTGTCGATCCGGTTAATTCGGCGGGTACGCCGGCCATCACCAAACTGGTGACGAAGGCGGGCATTCCCTTGGTGTACGTGAACCGTACGCCGGGCGACAGCAAGTTGCCTTCCGGCGTGGTGTTTGTCGGTTCCGACGAGAAAGAGTCCGGCACCCTGCAAATGGAAGAGTTGGCGCGCCTGGCGAACTACAAGGGCAACGTCGCGATCATGATCGGCAACCTGACCGACGCCGGTGCGCTGCAACGCACCAAAGACGTGGAGCAGGTGGTCGCGAAGTACCCGAACATGAAGGTAGTGCAGAAGCAAAGCGCCAACTACTCGCGTAGCGAAGGCATGGATTTGATGATGAACTGGGTCACTAACGGCGAACCTATCGATATTGTCGCCGCCAACAACGACGAGATGGCGATTGGCGCGATCATGGCGTTGCAGCAGGCCGGCAAGCGTGACAGCAAGGTGCTGATCGGCGGTATCGACGCCACCCCGGACGGCCTGAAGGCGTTGTCTTCCGGCAAGATGCAGGTGACGGTATTCCAGGACGCCGTCGGCCAGGGCAAAGCCTCGGTCGACGTTGCGCAGCGAATGATCAAAGGCGAAAAACTGGAGCCCTATTATTGGATCCCGTTTGAACTGGTGACGCCGGCCACTATGCAAAAATTCGTGGCGAAGCAGTAATAGGCGGGTTGACGACAGGGCGCTATTTATAGCGCCCTTTTTTGTTGCGTCAGTTGTGTGTCCGCTTGCCGCCAGCGCACCGGGAATCCTTCCTTCACAATGCTGCCTCCTGACTTGATGAGGATCAGACATGAGTGCATTGGACGGTAAGGTGGCAATAATCAGCGGCGCCAGCTCGGGGATCGGTAAAGCTGCCGCGCTGCTTTTCGCGCGTATGGGCGCCTCGGTGGTATTGGGGGCGCGGCGTGAGCGGCAGCTCGAACAACTGGCGGAGGAGATTCGCCGTGAGGGAGGAAAGGCGGAGTGGGTGGCGGGAGATGTCCGCGACGAAGCCTTTGCCCGCCAGTTGGTCGACGCGGCGGTTGGCGAGTTTGGCGGTCTGGACGTCGCCTTCAACAACGCCGGCACGTTGGGGCCACTGGGCCCGTCGCTGGCGCTGAGCGGCGGGGAGTGGCGCGACGTTCTGGAGACCAATTTGTCTGGCTGTTACTACAGCGCCAAATATCAAATTCCCGCCATGCTGGAGCGCGGCGCGGGCTCGGTGATCTTCACCTCAACCTTTGTCGGCTACACGGCGGCTTTTCCCGGCACTGCGGCCTATGCCGCCAGCAAGTCGGGATTGATCGGCCTGACGCAGGCGCTGGCGGTGGAGTTTGGCAGCCAGGGGATAAGGGTAAACGCACTGCTGCCCGGCGGCACCGATACGGCGATGGGCAGGCAAATGAGCGACACCCCCGAGGCGTTGCGGCAGGTGGCCAACTTGCATGCGCTGAAGCGCTTGGCCATGCCTGAAGAGATCGCCCGTTCGGCGTTGTACCTGGCGTCGGACGCCTCGTCGTTCGTCACCGGAACCGCCATGCTGGTCGACGGCGGCGTTTCCATTAACCGTAGTTAGCGGTGCGGAACCGTGGCGAATGCGCCACGGTTCCAGGGTGATTACCAGCCTTTCACCGCGTCGCCCTTGTAGATGTCGGCCGCGCTGGCGGCCACTTCGTCGGTCTGGTAGGCCTTGACCAAATCCTTCACCTTTTCGCTGTCTTGGTTATCGATGCGGGTGGCGAAGATATTGACGTAAGGCGAGTTTTTATCTTCGACAAACAGACCGTTCCTGGCCGGTGACAGGCCGATCTGGCTGGCGTAGTTGGTATTGATAATCGCCAGCGCTATCTGTTTGTCGTCCAGTGCGCGCGGCAGCTGTGGCGCTTCGATCTCGACGATTTTCAATTTCTTCGGGTTCCCGACGATATCCAACGCGGTAGGCAGCAAGCCGACGCCGTCTTTCAGAACGATCAACCCCTGTTTTTGCAACAGCAGCAGCGAGCGGCCGAGATTGGTGGGATCGTTCGGCACGGCGATCTGCGCGCCGTCCGGCAGTTGGCTGAGCGAGGTGATTTTTTTCGAGTAACCGGCAATCGGGTAAACGAAGGTATTGCCCACCGCGACCAGCTTGTAGCCGCGCTCCTGAATTTGTTTGTCCAGATAAGGGCGGTGCTGGAAGGCATTAATATCCAGGTCACCGTTGTTCAATGCTTCGTTGGGCAGCACGTAATCATTGAACGTCACCACTTCCACATCCAGGTTGTACTTCTGTTTGGCGACCTTCTGCACCACTGCCCACATCGATTGATCGATGCCGGAGCTGATGCCGACTTTTATATGATGGCTGTCTTGATCCGCCGGCCCGCAGGCGGTCAGCAGCAGGGTGCCGGTTACCGCCAACGTTGCGGCGAGCTTTTTTAGCGTAAATGTCATTTTCCCAGAGTCCTTGTCGAAATAGCCTGCTGGTTATTGCAGGCTGAGTAGTGGCTATGACTCTAGATAGGCAACTGGATAAAACAAAAGACGGATTCACTATGATTAATAGCGATTTGCTATGAGCAAGCTCGGGCGTCGCCGGTCGTGAAATAACGGTTATAGGATTGCTCCGTTTGTGCCCCTGTTCTTCGGTTTGTTTTGACTGCGGATCCACCGGGTTATTATGATGTTCGCAGGCCCGGCAGGGGCAGAATTCACGAAAGGAAAATACAATGCGATTTAACATCTGGAGCAAGGCGCTGCTGCCGCTGGTGGTGTTGGCCTGCGTATCGACGGCGCAGGTGCAGGCGGCGGATCAGAGCCAGCAGGCGGCGGTCGAGCCGATCCCCAAAACGCTGTTGGGTAACTGGCATGTCAGCAAGATTTTGCCGACGCAAACCTTGGGCTGCTGGGACGAAAAGCAGGCAAACAGCCTGGTCGGCGGCAAAATCAGTTACAAGGCCGACGGTTTCAGCTGGAACGGCACCGCGCTGAAAAATCAGGGCGCTACCCTCAGCACGGTCGAGGCGCAGGAGTTTGTCGAGGACAACTCCGGCAGCAGTTCCTACATTGACTTCCCGATGCTGGGCATCAGCACGCCTTCGGTTGAGCGGGTGACAATCCAGCATGCCGACACCGAGATTAAAGGCATCACCGATCAAGGCACCGAAGGCGTACCCGGCGACAACGTGCTGGTGAAAGACGTCAACACGCTGATTCTGTCGGTTTGCAATGTGTGGTTTGAAGTGCAGCGCGTACGCTGAACCCCACAGGCCCCGGCAGCGGGGCCATTCCCGCCAATATCCCCGCCCGATCGCTGCGTTTCTGAACTAAAATTAACCATAACGATATAGCCCTATGGGATATCGGAGCCTCGGCTCTCTACCGAGTCAATGACAGGAGGCGCTATGTGTTATCAACATATTTTAATTACCACAGATCTGAGCGATGACGGCAAACGGCTGGTTGAAAAAGGCGCGTTGCTGGCCGCTGCGCTCAAGGCCAAACTCTCCCTGATCTACGTGGACATTCATTACGATACCTATCATGCGGCGATTGGTTTCTCGGAGAGAAGCTACGACGGTGTGTCTTTCACCGACAAGATCAAAAAAGAGATGGAACCGATGACCCAAAATGTGAATTACCCGATCAACGAGGTGATTATCGGGCGCGGTGATTTTATTAGCGAATTGCAGAACGCGGTGGTGGATAAAGGGATAGATCTGGCGATCTTCGGCCATCATCACGACCTGTGGAGCAACCTGTTTTCATCGACCCGCCATGCCATCAATCAGCTGAACGTCGACGTGCTGGTGATCCCGATTAAGCAATAACGCATAAACAAACCGCGCGGCTGCGCGGTTTGTCGTCTTCCGGCTGCCTATCTTTTGCCTCGTGCTGTGGCAGGCAAATGAATATCTCGTGCTGCAAACTTGCGCATTAGATAAGTAAGTACTAATGTGTAATCATGAATGAAAACGAGATCTTCAAAGCGCTGGCGGATCCCACCCGTCGCGCCATCTTCGAAAAGCTGGCGATTGGCAGCATGAATGCCAGCGCGCTGCGCGAAGGCATGCAAATCAGCCAATCGGCCATGTCCCAACATCTGGCGGTGCTGCGCCATGCCGGGCTGGTGTGCGAGGAGCGGCAGGGCCGTTTCGTCAATTACGAAGTCGATCCCCAGGGCTTGGCACTGATAGCCCGCTGGCTGGATAAGTACCGCGCCTTCTGGCCGGCGCAGATCGACAAATTGAACATTTTTCTCAAGGACATGGACCAATGAACGACACCGGCAGCGAAAAACGGGGCGAGCCTTTGGTCCTCGAATATCGGCTCGACGCGCCACCGGAGAAAGTCTGGCGGGCGATTGGCATTCCTGAGTTGCGCGAACAATGGTTGCCGCCACAAGTCTTGGCCGATGCCGAGCCGGTGGTTTCGATACCGGGTGAAGAAATCCGCTATCGGCTGCGCGATGACGAACCGCCATTCCTGGAAAGCACGGTGACGTTGCAAATCCGGCCCGGCGCCGATGGCGGCAGCCTGTTGCGCATTATCCATCGACTGGACGACGCTCGCCTGACGGCGGCCAACGACAGCGGGCAGCCCCTTATGCGCGCCGCCTGACCCCTTTATTCATCAACCGTATCTGCAAAATGGAGTTCACCTATGCGTGAAGCGATGCTGCTCGTCCCGACGGTGGTAGAACGATCCAGCCAGGGGGAAAGATCCTTTGATATTTACTCGCGGTTGTTGCGCGATCGCATCATCTTTCTGAATGGCGAAGTCAACGACGCCCTCGCCGAATTGGTCTGCGCGCAGTTGCTGTTTCTCGAGGCGGAGAACCCGGAAAAACCCATTCATCTCTACATCAACTCGCCCGGTGGCGCCATTACCAGCGGCTTCGCCATTTATGACACCATGCGATTCATCAACGCGCAGGTGCATACGCTGTGCATGGGAACCGCCCGCTCGATGGGATCGTTTCTGCTGATGGCGGGGGAGCCGGGCCACCGGGCGGCATTGCCCAATGCCAGCCTGCATGTTCATCAGCCGCTGGGCGGCTTTCAGGGCCAGGCATCGGATATTTTCATTCATGCCGAAGAGATGCGGCGCACCAAAAAGCGGGTGATCCGGCTGTATGCCGAACATTGCGGCCACAGCGATGAAGAGGTCGAACAAGCGCTGGATCGCGATCGCTTTATGACGGCCGACGAGGCGGTTGAGTGGGGGCTGGTGGATCGGGTATTGGTGCGACGGTAGCCGCGGTGAGGGGAAAACTTCACCTGTGCCACAGGATGTGGCGTATTTTGCGGGGTGAGTTTTAGTCGGGGATTGCGTATAATTAAGCTATATTTTGTTGGGTCCCAAGATAAGGTATTTTCAGTGAAAAAGACCAGTCTGCAAGCCAAAGTAGCCTACTGTGCCAAGACACGTCGTTCTAACTACGTTGCCAGTCTGCGTTTAGAAGGTTATGAAGTCACAGAGGCGGAGTCTAAACGCGAGCTACCCGAACGCGAAGCTGTTTTACGCACGTATCGGAAACTGGCCTGACTGTTGGACAAGTACGGTACTGGACAAGATCCCTATTGTTACCCTGGTAGTAGCACGCTACGTAATCGGTTAAACCTTAAGGATGATGTGTTACTTGTACAGGCCGAACGTGATCTTTCAGAGATTGCGGCCGAGCAGATCGATTTTTCCCTTCCCCCTTATGATCTGAGCTACCTTCAGCAAATTCACCATAGCTTATTTTCCGATATTTATGATTGGGCTGGTGAGCTTCGCACTATTGACATCTCAAAGGGCGACACGCGTTTTTGCAGCCTTACTCGAATCGAGCCCGAGGCTGCAAAAATCTTTAACATCATGGCGCGAAAGGATTGGTTTGAAGGGTGGGAGCGTTCAGCCTTGGTCGATGCAGTGGCCGAGCAATTTGGCGATCTGAACATGATCCATCCTTTTCGGGAGGGTAACGGGAGAGCTCAACGCGTTCTGTTCGAACATATCATCGTCAACGCGGGTTTTACGATCAGTTGGTGGCCCGTCGAAGAGGCTGAGTGGATACGCGCTAACATAGCGGCGGTCATTTGTGACTACGGGCCATTGAAAGTGGTGTTTGAGAAATGCATTGGGGAGCCGATCGGTGAGCAGAACTAAACGTTTTGCCGTTAAATAAAAATCCACGCAATTGCGTGGATTTTATGAGGTTTGCCCGTCTTTATGAGATTCACTAAAACCTCATAAGACAACAGCTGAAGCTTAGACGTTGAAATGTCATTTAATATTTATCTAATTGATATTAATTGATTTTGTTTTCAGTTGTTATTTTTATACTCACACCTGTACTCATTTCGGTTGATGCTGTTAACTGAGGTTAATTATCACAGCGCTAACCAACTCTTGTTCATCCTGCTAGAATGGTATTATTTATTTTATTTATCAACGCATTGCTCTGGCCGGGTTATCAAATACTTGATGAGTGCCAAGTGTTGTTGTAAGCATATCCTCGGGACAATATCTTATCTGACAGATAGATTTTTGCTAGACGCGGACATTTCTACGCCATTGATACCTCAATCAATGGAGAGAAGGTCAGATTTCATTTAATGATCAGCAGGCATAGATTTCTGAGGACGTTAGTCAAAAAAGGGAGACTCAATGCCAGATATTAATTCACACAATTCTGCACAGACTTTACCTCAGGAGCGGGAAACGCTGTATCACTTGGTCTGGCGGGAGCCTGCGGAGCGTATAACTGCGCTGTATGGCATTAGTACTGAGTTATTGGCGAAGCGATGCAGCGAAATGTGTATACCCAGGCCGCTTGCTGGTTACTGGAAAGCGCTAGCTAAAGGGAGCGCACCTGCAATCCCGGCGCTGCCTGCCCTGAAAAAGGGAAGGGCGGTAAAGGTACTTGAGAATCACAACCCATCAGTGCAACCTTCTGCCATTGTTGTATCAAAATCAGTGTCTTCAGTAACCCGAAAGCAAGCTCCTGTTACAGGTAATGGTTATGGACTGATAAATGATCTCAAAAAGTATTTGCCAGCCTCCTCGGTTACAGAAGATGGCTATTACAAGCCTACGAAAAAGAAATTACTGGATCTCAACGTTTCTGATACGGGATTTGATAGTGCAATGGAATTTCTGAGTCGCTTCTTTGATGCCCTGGGGAAAAAGGGGTACCGTGTTACGTTGGATGCGCCGGGAGAAAGGTTGAATCGTGCGGATATTGATATTAAGGAAGATCCGAAAGGGGGAGGATATCGCTGGGGCAATTTATGGCGGCCTTATACGCCAAGTATTATTTGTGTTGGGGATATGTACTTTGCGTTTAATCTTGCTGAAATGACGGAGTATGTCCCAGCGAAAAAAGTCAAAAATCGCTATGTCCGTGATGAACAGATGGGACGATGGATGCGGGGAAAAAATAGTGAGCTTTTTCTTCACGTATCAAAACATACTTTGCCTACTGGGCGATTTTTGTTGCAGCTTTACTCGCCTTATTCTTCCGCAAAATGGTTACTTCAGTTCCGGCAGACAAAGCAGTGTGGATTGATTAGTCAGATCCCTCAGATGATTTCGGCGATGCAGGAGTCTGTTCCGCTAATTTCAAAGCAATTAGAAAAGGCCAGAATCGAAGCTGATGAGTGGCGCATTCAGAGTGAGCGGGAACATGCTATATATCTGGAAAAGGAGCGAATAAGGCAGGAAGAAAAAGCGTACAGAGCCAGTCGTACCGAGCTGAAATCCATTATGGTTCAGTGGACTGAAGACAAACAGCTGGAACAGTTTTTTCACGAGGCAGAGTTAGACGCAGCCATGCTTGATGAGCAGCAGAAGATACAGGTCATAGAGCGCCTGCAACTAGCCCGTCAGTTCCTGTCTGAGGATACGGCGATTGAGCGATTGTTAAAGTGGGAAACGCCAGAAGAGCGTTTAAACAAAGGATGAGTCTATTTCCTCGTCATATTAGTAAATTTATCTTTTCTTTCTGATTCAAGTTTGGCTATAACCGGAGCTAATGAAGTTTGTGAAAAGGCTTATCTGAAATACACATTCTTCCGGGACCAGCGGCTTTTGATGAATAGAGAATGGTGAAAGTAATGAGTTCACTGATGTTAAAGCGTTCCGGCTAGCCCGAGGAAAGCGGGTAGTTCAGCCCAATTGCTGCCAGTAATTGAGGGGGATAGCTTGTTCACTGCATGGGGTATTAGCAGCACGTCTTTAGCCTTAGTTATCGTCCTCATGAAGTAATATAAATATCACACAATTTAATTGTATGTTACGCATTTACACTCTTTTTGGCGGTTTGAATTGCCAAGAAAATTAAGGCATTAATAACATTTCTGCACGGCATGGAGATAAAACAATGGAGATGGACAACTGGTGGTTTGGCTGGAAGGGGGTCACCCCCGAACGCCCCTGTCCAGGCAAGGTTGTGTTGATGGTTGGTGCAGGGATTTCCATAGAGTCCCCCACGCAGCTACCCGGCGGATACGCACTAACGGAGGCACTGCTCGACCATTTGCTTGACAGCCGAGCGGTTTCCGAAATTAAAACGGTGTTTAGCCAATGTTAACAGTGGATGGGGTGGAGCCTACCGCGCCTAGAACACGTGCTTGATAAAGCTTTTGAACCTTCAACCGTTGAAGTCGTTGAGCGTAGCTGTGCTGCACGCGAACTGCTGCGCATCTTTTCCCTACATCTCCCGAATGCGAATCATCACCTGATTGCCGATTACCTGATTAAGCAGCGCAGCTGGTGCATTACCACCAATTTTGATAACTGCATCGAACGGGCTGGTCGTCATCAGATCCCTGTGCACGTCATCGATCCTGATACCAAAACCTTTGACATCCTGCACCGGGAATACGGTGAAGACTGGGGCATCATCAAAGTGCATGGCACCATCGAGCACGCTGCTCGGGGCTTGGCGCAACGCTTGCAGACCTAGAACATGGACTGCCTGAAGCGTTCAACACACTTCTTGAACAGGTTACAAATCAGGCTGATTTAATGGTGGTCGCAGGCTATAGTGGCACCGACCATTTCGACATTAATCACTGGATTCGCGAGCGCTGGAACGGAGATCGTACAACTCGGTTGGTATGGATCGAGCACCATCAGGATGAGGTGGAAGAGTTCTGGCGGCTGAGCGAACAGGAAAATCGCGAGCCGAGAGTTTACTGGTAGGGAGCATTTGGCGGTATGAAGGTTCAGTACGGACCAACGCCAGAGTTAGTTGCTGACCGTCCTGCTGGGTATTTCCCGTAGAACTTTGGTCGATGCTCAAGATTGTAGTACTGGTGGCGAACTGCTCTAGCAGAATATTACATCCCAACGGAGAAAGAGAAGTACCTTACCAGTACACGGCTAGCCAGTTCGATTGGGCTTGGTCAACTGGCTGAAGAATAACTCCGCTATTTGAAACGCCTGCTAGAGAACGACGAAATGTTGGCGCCTTTTGAAGCTGAGATTTACTACTCATGTGGGTTTATTGCCGGGGCGTTATGGATACAAAACTATCTGAAAAACTCGCTCGAAGAAGCTAGGAAAGTGAATCGCACAGGCCTTATTCGCGCTAAAGGGAAACCTGCAAAAGCGCTTTTATTTTATCTCGTGTAGTACTTAAGGAACCGCCTTAGCCCTTCATTCGATGAGCAAATCGACGCTTTTGCTTGCCTTCTTGATATTGCCGAACGGTGGCAGCGATGGCGATTCTGGCAGAGCAAACCTTTGCGGTACTTAGGCGAAAAGATATGTACCATTTTCTGTAAGTATTTCATGAGGCTTGAGAATGGAAAGTTGCCTCTATATTTGCAGGGGAGGGCGCAAATGCAGTTCATTCGCTTAGCCACCCTGTTCCACGATGAAGACGTCTTTTCCTTCGGCGAGGTCTGGAATTTACTATACCGAGAGAGCCGTCCCCCGAATTTTTATACCCCACACGGCCCGGCAATTCGCGGTTTTTATCTTATTGAACGTAGTACTACTCGTGAGGAGGACCACATCGCAGACTTGGTGCTGGCAAATATTAATTACGTCAATACTCTACTTTCTGCTTTGCGGCATCGCTGGCCTAAGGGGAGCCAAAGCGTGCTGGAAGAACGGCAGAGCCATAGGGAATATCTGGATTCGGGAGACTATGTTGTGACGTATATTGTGCAGCTGTTAACCGAAAGTTCACAGATCGTCAGCGTTCTGAACACCCGGCATTTGCATATTCTGATTGCCAGACCGTGGCTTAGGGCGGACAGCATTTTAGGAGGCATCGAATACTGGAAGCAGCAGTCGCTGTATTTTGCTTAACGATGGCACGTTATGGCTACGGGGCGAGATATCTGGACGGAGCATATGAAAGATGTACCATCTAAGTGCTGACAAATATCTCTATGGATATCAGATATAATTAACGCGGCAGTCTAAAATCTTGATTGCCGCGTTCTGATACTGAGGGGTATTTAAGCTAATTGTGTAGTAACACAAATTTTGTGAGTCCGGTGAGAATTCTCAATTTCCCAAAAGATGTGTTGAATTTTAGTAATCTTTACGTTTTTTATTGATTCGCTATGATTTAAAGAATGCCCACTGATCTCATCACCTACATTTAATGCACCAAAAGGCGTGCTACTTTCATACAAACCCGCAACGCATGAAAGATCTTCCGGGTCATAGATCTCCAAAATATACTGTGTTTTCATTCTTTATCCCTATGTTAATCATCGGTTCTATGCTGTTTCTTGTCGATAGTACACTTTTATAGGGGAGTGGAACAGTGCATAAGATACTTTGTGTGTATGCAAGTCATTCCCAGGCAAAGGACATTCTGGTTATATTCAGTGTTCGGTGCAAATACATGCAAGATTGGCTGACTGGTAGCCAAGCTAGGAACAGCATAAACTGCTAAGTCTGATGGTTAACTAATCAGTCGGTGTGCCGTATTACCTTTTGTACCAGTAAGATATTAACTTTTTTCTTTAAGATTTAGCCAAGTGCTGATAAGGAACAGGGCCATAGATCCTGATAAGTTTACGGCTAATTCTGCATGTCTTGGATATGGCTTCGTTGATGATCTATTCTTTCCGTGAGCATCACCTAGTTTATTGCGAAGAGTGCCTAAGCCATTTACAACTGCGGAACAACCGCCAAGAATCTGTTTGAAAATACTCTCAGTATGTTGGTCGGCCGATAAATTAAGTTCTTTTGATAGTATTTTATAAAGCTCTGACATTTCTATGTTTTTATTATTGTACGCCACTCCCATATCATCCAGAATGTGTTTGCAAACGGTTTCTATAAGTGTTCTTGCAGATGTTATTGCTCCATCTGGATCTGTATGGCGTCGTTCTAGCGCTTTCGCCCAAACAGTGTGGACACTATCCTCATCAAATCTCCTTAACACATTAGAAATGTCTTCATCCGCTGGGGTTTTATTTTTTCCTTCTAAATAGTCTAAGAGGGGCTGAAAAGCTTTATAAATGATTTCTCTGCGAGGATCATACTTTTCGGTTTTTTTTATATATCCCCAGAATTCTTTTAAGGAGCGGTTAGTTCTTACAAAATCAGGTAAGAGCTGTAGCAATGATTGATTTTGTAGGAAATAAGTTCTTAGAAGTAAATAATCAGAATTAGCCTCATCTTGGGCACCAGTAGCTCTTGCGATCATTATATTTTGGAGCGCTTCTGCGCGTTCTAGGTCGTTTTGCAGAGTATCTATAATATTCATTTCAATTTTTTAACCAATCAGATGGAAATTTCTAAATCTATAATTCAACCCAGCGTATAGCTAGCTCCCCTAGGCGGAAGGCAGTCCAAGCTTATCGAAGAATGCCCGGTTACGCTCTTTGGCCGCTTTCACTAACTGGTCAAAACTAATCACTTCTATATAGGCATGAGAAGGTTCGTTGTAACCGAAATAGCCCATTCCATCAGATGTGATCCGTAAGTTGGCTCGACGACAGCGCCGATGCATAGATTCAGTGAGGTCACAAAGTACATAACAATAACCTGGTATATCATTATTGCCCGGAATAGGGCGACCGGATTTTGTAGTGACTTTTCCCTCACGTATCCGCTCTAAATAGCTGAGCGCTTGATCAATAGGGTCTTTATCTTCGCCTTCTCGCATATCATTACGCATGGGGCGTTTAATTTCGATAACAGTAATAGCAGCAAGTGGGAAGCTGCTCTGGTCGTTAACAAGAAAAGGATTATCAAACACCCTCAGGCTGAGCAAGTCTGGCTCTTTGGTTGAGTCATTGCCAGTGATTGGCATTGAGTTGAGCGTTTTATCAGAAGACAAATAATTATGAAATGCCAAGCGTTCATCGATCAACCAAAGGTTGCAAGAGTCTAGGAAAACCTCAGCTGAATCTTTGCGCATAGGCATGATTAGCTCGTGAATCATATCTTCACGGGCGTACTTTCCATCTTCTAGCCGCTCGATAGATTTTTGTAGCAGGTCGATAATTACCTTGCGATGAGAAATATAATTGGCAAGGTCTGATTTTTTAAGGTCTCCAGCTTTGCGTAAGTACTCACCTAGCCGTTCCATGTATTCCTCTACATGTTCCTTGTTCTGAGGTTGCATGATGTCATGGCCTTCGCTCACTAACTGACGTTCCACCTCATACCACTGAGCGTGCAGGTGTAGCTCCAGCTCTTTATCTGATTTTTCAGGGTCAACGATCAGTAATTCTTCTGCAACATAATTGGCAATGGGGCGATAGCGTGGCGCATGAGTGTTGATGAAATCATCTACTCGTCTGCGACCAGCCGACACATTTTCTGTCAGGACATCTTGCAGATACTCTTTAGTACGCGTTAATACAGCTTCCCGAATATCTTTAAAACTCACTTCGTTGAGTATGTCCTCAACATCTTCTGCAATATCAAAAGAAATACGTTCACTGCGAACGTGTTGATTAAGGTAGTCGGAAGATACATAGCAGGTATAAGTGAATTCACCAGAAGCGTCTGAAATTTTTCCGTACAGGCCGGGAAGTTTTCCCTGAATAGATTCTTCTTTAACCAGTCGATTGGCTGCGCAGAGTGCCAATTGATGTTTTTTATTAACGGATGCGCGAAACTTGATATGGGTTAAGTCGAATTGGTAATCACGAATTGTAATGGTTTCGAGAAATGCGCTGGCATGCATATGCTCTTCAAGCAAATGGTCAAGGTCAAAAACCTCGTCCGCGTCCTCTAGAAGTATCTTGGGTGCACTTCCCTGTCGCACAAAATACCAGAGCACATGTTCGAGCAACTGATTTGCTATGGACTGGCCTTTTGCAGGAACCTGCTTTCGAAAGCTTTCATCATAATCAACCAGCTTGATAAGAGTGCCTGGCTTTTGAGATGTAGCCTCTACAACCTTTTCACCATGGACTCCTGATTTATCGTTGAAGCGAAATACGCGCTTTTTAAGCTTACCATCAACATCGAAAAAGTGGCTTTCCACTTCGACCAGAGCAAAGACTTTCAGCCACATCAGGCGACCAACCCCCCGGCACCCCTTGTCAATCTTATGGTCCGAATCGAGAGTTTTAAATGACTTAAAGTTAGCCTCGTCAAAACCACAGCCATTATCGGTGATGGTAAAACTGACGATTGGAGGCTGGGACTTTGTGTCTAGATCCAGACTGCCTTGAGAGGCGCGATTGATGCGGAGAACAATCTTTCCTTCGGAGGCATTATCCATTTCTTCAATAGAATGAATGGAGTTTACTACTGCCTCAAATACTGGCATTAGGCCATGACTTTTCGGCAGCGAGGTATTTCGCAGACGCCCCTTTAAATTTGTTTGTAAACTCACGGCGCAGCCTCCCTTTTTAGCCAAGAAACTCGTGCAGCTACTCTATAGGTAAGATGCTAAATGATACCACGACTTACTGATTTACATATCATTTTATGGGTTGGAGCTTATAGGGTCAAATCCATAGCGCCAACGGCGATTTAGGGGCTGATTGAGAGTGTAAGTATCCCCACATCATGACCTTTTGCTCCTTGAGATAAGTTGCATGGTTGTATGTTCGGTGAACATTGTTTGTATCAGCATGTGTAAGTTGAGCCTCAATATTCACCCAACGCAAACATGCTGGATTTACCGTTGAGTTTAAACCGATAGCGCCATGCCTTTTTGCCATTGGGTTTCACTTCGAGGTAGAGTCCATTGAAATCATTGAGCCGATAGAGTTTTTCTTTCGGCTTGGCAGTGCGGCATTGCGTGTCAGTGAGCATAACGGGGCCTTGTTTATTTATTATACCGTTGTTGTACTCACTTAAAATGAAGATGGAAGAATGTTGCACTCATCCATGTACTCATTTTTGACTGCTTTGTTACGAGATGAGTTGAGACGCTATGAAATGAAAAATCCACGCCATTGCGTGGATTTTATGAGGTTTGCCCGTCTTTATGAGATTCACTAAAACCTCATAAGACAACAGCTGAAGCTTAGACGTTGAACAGGAAGTTCATCACGTCGCCATCTTTAACGACGTAATCTTTGCCTTCTGAACGCATCTTGCCGGCTTCTTTGGCGCCTTGCTCACCCTTATAGGTGATGAAGTCTTCGTACGCGATGGTTTGCGCGCGGATAAAGCCTTTCTCGAAGTCGGTGTGGATTTTACCGGCCGCCTGCGGGGCGGTAGCGCCCACCGGGATGGTCCAGGCGCGCACTTCTTTTACGCCGGCGGTGAAGTAGGTTTGCAGATTCAGCAACTCGTAACCGGCGCGGATCACGCGGTTCAGGCCCGGCTCTTCCAGGCCCAGCTCGGCCATGAACTCGGCGCGGTCTTCATCTTCCAGCTCGGCGATGTCGGATTCCACGGCGGCGCACACGGCAACCACTACGGAGCCTTCGGCTGCGGCGATTTCACGCACTTTGTCCAGGTACGGGTTGTTCTCGTAACCGTCTTCGTTGACGTTGGCGATGTACATGGTCGGTTTCAGCGTCAGGAAGCTCAGGTAGCGGATGGCCGCTTTGTCTTCTTCGGTCAGGTCCAACGCGCGCAACATACCGGCGTTTTCCAGCTGCGGCAGGCATTTTTCCAGCGCGGCCAGTTCGGCTTTCGCGTCTTTATCGCCGCCTTTGGCTTTCTTCTGCACGCGGTGGATTGCGCGTTCGCAGGTGTCGAGATCCGACAGCGCCAGCTCGGTGTTGATGACTTCGATATCATCAGCCGGATCAACCTTGTTGTTCACATGGATGATATTGTCGTTTTCGAAGCAGCGCACCACGTGGCCGATTGCCTCGGTTTCACGGATGTTGGTCAGAAACTGGTTGCCAAGGCCTTCGCCTTTGGATGCGCCCTTCACCAGGCCGGCGATGTCGACGAATTCCATGGTGGTTGGCAGGATGCGCTGAGGCTTGACGATCTCGGCCAGCTTGTCCAGACGCGGATCGGGCATCGGCACCACACCGGTATTAGGTTCAATGGTACAGAACGGGAAGTTGGCTGCTTCGATACCCGCTTTGGTCAACGCATTGAACAGGGTGGATTTGCCTACGTTAGGCAGGCCGACGATACCGCATTTGAATCCCATGTTGTTATCACCTTAAATATCTTAACTATCAGCTGGTTAGGGTTAACCCGCTGCATAAATGGCAAAATAATGCGGCCATTATACACGTAATGGGCGTTTATCTCGATCTGACTGTGTACTCGTCATGCTTGCCGCCCTGATGCAACTCCAGGTATGGCGGATACACAGGAAAGACGGGTAGGTTGGCCGGTTTTCGATTGAGATTTGGATCACATTTACACATACTGCGCTTCTGATTAACCTACAGGAAACGCGCCGGTGTCCTTCTTGCCCAGCCCCCCTGAGTTGCCTCTCTGCCGCGGTTTGCCGCGCCATACGGCCCTGGTTCCTGTTCAGCGGGGATGTCTTTTTGAACTGTCAGAAGCGAATCATTCATGTTTAACCTGAGCAATGTCAGGCTGTCGGACGTCAAGAACGAGGTCCTGGCGGGCTTTGTGGTGGCGGTATCGATGATCCCGGAAGCGGTCGGCTTTTCGCTGGTCGCCGGGCTTTCCCCGATTGTCGGGCTGCACACCGCCTTTATTATCGGCCTGGTGACGGCGTTGTTCGGCGGCAAGCCGGGCATGGTGTCGGGCGCAGCCGGTTCTATTGTGGTGGTGCTGATGAGCCTGGCGGCGCAGCACGGCATGGGATACGTACTCTGGGCGACGATTTTCGCCGGCGTGATCCAAATCCTGATCGGCGTGTTCCGGCTGGGCAAGTTTATTCGGCTGGTGCCGTTGCCCGCCATTCACGGCTTTGTTAACGGCCTGGCGATTGTCATCATGCTGGCGCAACTGCATATGATTGCCGGGCAGGGGCCGCTGATGTACGGGCTGGTGGCGCTGGCGATCCTGGTGGTGGTGTTCTTCCCCCGGCTGACGCGAGCGATCCCGGCTTCGCTGGCGGCACTGATCGCGGTTTCCGCATTGGCTGTCGGGCTTAATCTGCATACGCTGCGGGTTGGCGATCTGGCGGATATTTCCGGTGCCTTGCCGCATTTCAGCCTGCCGATGGCGCCGTTCAACCTGGAAATGCTGAAAGTGGTGCTGCCGTACGCGTTAGTGATCGCCCTGGTCGGCCTGATTGAATCGCTGTTGACCATGACGGTGCTCGACGAAATGGGCGGCAAGAAGGGTAACGGCAACCGCGAGAGCATCGCTCAGGGGGCGGGCAACACGATTTGCGGCCTGTTTGGCTGTTTTGCCGGCTGCGCGATGATTGGGCAATCGATCATCAACTTCACCTCAGGCGGCCGTGGGCGCATTTCCGCCGTGGTGGGCGCGTTGTTATTGATTTTGTTCGTGGTCAGCCTGTCGGGTTATATCGGCCTGCTGCCGGTGGCGGCGTTGGCCGGGGTCATGCTGGTGGTGTGTTACAACACCTTTGAATGGAGTTCGCTGCGTCGTCTGCGCCGCATGCCGAAGATGGACGCGCTGGTGATGCTGCTGGTTACTCTGATCACCATCTTTACCGATCTGGCGGTGGCGGTAATCAGCGGGGTGATTATCTCGGCGCTGGCGTTTGCCTGGCAGCAGGCGCGCATCCGCGTTCGTCAGCGCCAGGTAGAGGGCGATGTGGCGGTGTATCAACTCGACGGCCCGTTGTTTTTTGGCTCCACGGCGGCGTTTGCCGACCTGTTTGAGCCGAAGAACGATCCGCAAAGCGTGGTGCTGGATTTTGCCGGTACCCGGGTGATGGATTCCAGCGGGGTGGAGGCGATCGATAAGCTGACGGCGCGTTATCTGGCGGCGGGGAAATCCATCCGCCTGCGCCATCTGAGCGGCGATTGCGTACGGCTGCTGAAACAGGCCGGCCCGTTTTGCAGCCATGAGCTGGACGACCCGCAATATTATGTAGCTGAAGAAGGGTATCAGACCGATGACAGTAACCTCGGCGAAGAAACCTTCAAGGTGCGGACGTAATAGCGGCACGCAGCGGGCGGCATGCCCGCTGCGGTAACTCTCAGGCCTGCGCCTTGAAGCTGTGCAGGCGGCGAACGGTTTTTTCCAGCCCGTCGGTCAGCAGCACTTCAGTGCAGCGGGCGGCTTCATCTATCGCTTCATCAATCATTTTTTGCTCGCTGGCCGGTGGCTTGCCGAGCACAAATCCTACCACCTTGTTTTTATCGCCCGGATGACCAATGCCAATGCGCAAACGGTAGAAGTTCGGGTTATTGCCGAACTTGTTCTGAATATCCTTCAGCCCGTTGTGGCCGCCGTTACCGCCGCCGAGTTTTATTTTGGCGATGCCCGGCGGGATATCCAGCTCGTCATGCGCCACCAGGATTTCGTCCGGCTCAATGCGGTAGAAATTGGCCATCGCCAATACCGCTTTGCCGCTCAGGTTCATAAAGGTGGTCGGCACCAGCAGCCGCACGTCGTTGCCCGCCAAATTGAGCCGCGCGGTATAACCGAAGAATTTGCTCTCTTCCTTCAATTGCTGGTTATGGCGTTGAGCCAGCAAATCTACGTACCAGGCGCCGGCGTTGTGCCGCGTCTGGGCATATTCAGCGCCCGGATTCGCCAGGCCGACTATCAATTTAATACTGCTCACTGGGAAATTCGCTATGATCGAGATAATGGAAAGGGCATTAGTCTACCTGCCGCCGCCGCGAATGACAAAATCCTGATGCCCAACCCCGGCGTATTGATTCAGCGATAGGCTGAAAATTAAATTATTCATTAGAAAAACCATTCAATTTGTTGGCTAACAAACCGGATAAGGTAAAGATTTGTCACGTTTTCTTTACCATTTGTGATCGTCTCCGCAAACCCCTTGTCGGACCAGGGACTATACTTAACTTATCAAAGAGGGTTAACCCTTTGCTGAGTTATCCCGGTTGGCATACAGCACTATGGAGGTGACAAAATGAAACGTAGAAACGCGTGCAGAATGGGCAACTTTTTTATGGGGCTGGGGCTGGTCGTGATGATCGGCGGTGTCGGATACAACATTCTTGCTGAAGTATCGCAGCTCGATTTACCGCAACTTTTCGCCCATGGCGCCGTCATGAGTATTTTCGTCGGTGCGTTGCTGTGGCTGGTCGGTGCGCGTATCGGTGGCCGCGAGCAGGTTGCGGATCGCTACTGGTGGGTAAAACACTTTGATAAACGCTGCCGCAACGATCAACATCGTTCGCAGCATTGATTAAAAAAACAGAAGGGAAACGGCATTACGGCAAAGGAGATCTGCCGCGTACTCAGGTCTGGGACCATGTTTGACTACGAGTAGAAAACCCGTTGCTGCTTGCGCACCAACGGGTTTTTCTTTTTCTGCTGCCGGGCAATAGATTCTTCCGGTACGGCAGGGCGCCGCACCGAAAAGAAAATGAATTAATGCTCGAACATGGCAGAGATTGACTCTTCATTGCTGATACGGCGGATGGCTTCAGCCAGCATGCCGGACAGCGTCAGAGTGCGTACGTTTTTCAGTGCCTTGATTTCTGCAGACAACGGAATGGTGTCGCAGACGATCACTTCATCAATCACCGAGTTCCTGATGTTTTCCACGGCGTTGCCGGAGAAGATCGGGTGCGTCGCGTAGGCAAATACGCGCTTGGCACCGCGTTCTTTCAACGCTTCAGCCGCTTTACATAAGGTACCGCCGGTGTCGATCATGTCGTCAACCAGCACGCAGTCACGGCCTGCCACGTCACCAATGATGTGCATCACCTGAGAAACGTTCGCGCGCGGGCGGCGTTTGTCGATGATGGCCATATCGGTATCGTTCAGCAGTTTGGCGATAGCGCGGGCGCGCACTACGCCGCCGATGTCCGGAGAAACCACGATTGGGTTCACCAGATTCTGTTGCAGCATGTCTTCCAGCAGGATCGGGCTACCGAACACGTTATCTACCGGAACATCGAAGAAGCCTTGAATCTGTTCAGCATGCAGATCCACCGTCAATACGCGGTCAACCCCTACGCTGGAGAGGAAATCGGCGACAACCTTGGCCGTGATAGGCACACGAGCAGAACGCACGCGGCGATCCTGGCGGGCATAACCGAAGTAAGGGATAACAGCAGTAATACGGCCTGCGGAGGCGCGACGCAGGGCATCTACCATAACAACCAGTTCCATCAGGTTGTCGTTGGTAGGGGCACAGGTGGACTGGATGATGAAAATATCACCGCCGCGTACATTTTCGTTGATTTGCACGCTCACTTCGCCGTCGCTAAAACGACCTACAGCGGCGTCACCAAGGCTGGTGTACAAACGGTTGGCAATACGTTGTGCTAGTTCCGGGGTGGCGTTACCAGCAAAAAGCTTCATATCAGGCACGAGAAGAACCTCAGGCATGCGTCCAGAGAAGATATTGTCGTACGGCCTTCGCTAAGGGGCAGTTAACGATGCCGGCGCAATATCATACGGGTGTGTTACCCGTCATACTTGAAGTTGCCTTTGTGTTGGCTGCACTCACTCACCCGAATCACTTACCTGAGTAAGCTCATCGGGAGTCACTCGTTTGCCGCCTTGAGGCAACCCCAATTATTTAGGGCATAAAAACTCACTTCAAACCGCAGCGGCGCAGGGATTACAGGGCCAGGTGTGCATGACCCTGCGCAGCGAAACGAGAACTACGGTTCAATCTGCCCGGAGCGGATGCGATGTAGTGGAGAGACGTTAACGCCACGCGCTACAAAACCACACAACCACTCCGGAGCTTGATTTAACACCTGACGGGCGGCGATTTCTGTGTCGAATTCAGCAAACACACATGCACCTGTGCCAGTCAGGCGTGACGGCGCGTATTCTAACAGCCAAGAAAGAAGCTGTTCAACCTCGCGAAAACGTTTTCTTGCGATTGGTTCGCAATCATTTGCGTAAGTTGCCTGCAACAGCACATTTAACGGACGAACCGGGGTGTCTCTTTTTAATTCCGCGTCGCCAAAAATGACCGGGGTAGGGATGCTGACGCCCGGATGCGCCACCAGATACCACTTTTCTGCCGGGTTGGCCGGCTGCAATCGTTCGCCGATGCCTTCGGCAAACGCCGCATGACCGCGCACAAAAACCGGCACGTCGGCACCGAGCGTCAACCCCAGCTCAGCCAACTGATCGTCGCTCAGCCCGCAATGCCACAGTTCATTCAGCGCTACCAGCACCGTGGCGGCGTTGGAAGAGCCGCCGCCCAGTCCGCCGCCCATCGGCAGGCGCTTATCGATACTGATGTCGGCTCCGCGCGGGGCCGTGTTCACCCCGTGGCTATCGCAATGCTGTTGCAGCAGGCGTGCGGCGCGGACGATCAGGTTTTGCTCGTCCGGCACGCCATCCACCGGCGTCAACAGGCGGATACGGTCGTCCTGGCGCGCGTCGATGGTCAGCGTATCGCCGTAATCCAGAAACTGGAACAGCGTTTGCAACTGGTGGTAACCGTCTTCGCGCCGGCCGGTAATGTACAAAAACAAATTTAGTTTAGCGGGAGATGGCCACTGGCGGATCATTTGAGGGTCCAGTTATCCATTTTCAGTTTGATGCGTTGATCGCCCTGTTGCAGTTCCAGGCGGCTTGGCAGCTGCGGTTTGAGATCGCTGTTGTAGTCCTGGTAATCCACGGTCCAGGTCTGGCCGCCTTGCTGATAAGTCAGCTTGCTCAGACGGTACTGGTCATCCAGCGTGAAATCATTGGCCTCGCCCGGCAGGCCGAGCATCCACTGGCGCAGGTTATCCAGCGGGATCGCCATGCCGGTCAGTTTGCGGATCATTTCTTCGGCGTTGTCGCTGACATAGCGTTTGCCCTGGTTGTCCGTCAACTGCACCACGTTCTGTTGCACGTTCAGGTCAAGCTCGGTGCTGCCTAGCGGGTTGGTCAGCAGCAGGCGGTAGCGTTCCGGCGAAAATTGCTGCCAGAAGAAGCGCGCATAGACTTTTTTCTGGTCCGACAGATAGGCGAAAGAGCCGCGGGTTTGATATTGCCCGAGCTGTTGCACCTCTTGCTCGTGGGCGCGCCACTGCGGTGAGGTTGGGCTGGTAGCCGGGCCGCTTGGCTTGGTGGTGGTACAGGCGGCCAGCACCAGGCTGGCCAGCGGGATCAGACGTAGCAAACTAACTTTGCGGATTGGCATAACTTTCTCTTGTCCTTTTGTCCTTGCGGGCATGCACAGCGAAATCTTTTTTCAGCGTTCACGCTAGCGGGGGAACGCGATAGCGTCAACACGCCCCGTTGTGAATATCACCGTCTTTTTGACGTGATAACAGGCGCTTTAACGGCTGACGGCTGAGCTTTGGGTTGCCATAAGATTAACACAATCGCCCGGTCGTGCTGCGCAGGCCGCGAGAATATCTTCATATGGCCAGCGTTGTTCGGCGGGCAGGTGAGCGGCGTCCCGCGCGCTCTGCTTACTATTTGGGCGACATTAACCGTTCAATCAGGATAACTTATTGATGAATACTGTGCGGATCGTCGCGTTTCAAACTAAAATTTAGTGTGCTTATTGATCTGGATATAATTTAACTTTTTGAATTTATTATTATTCATTGATTGGTTTTGGCTATATCAGCGATTGAACGGAAGATGCGGTTGTTACTTTTATTGATCCCGCGCATCAAGTAGAATGCCGTTCAACGAGAACCCGTACCAACAGAAGTATTACTCGAAGCAATGACCCTGCTGGCGTTAGGTATAAATCACAAAACCGCTCCGGTTTCTCTGCGTGAAAGGGTGACCTTCTCCCCAGAGTCTATCGATCAGGCGCTGACCAGCTTGCTCCAACAACCGTTGGTGCAGGGCGGAGTGGTGTTGTCTACTTGCAACCGCACCGAGCTTTATCTCAGCGTGGAGCAACAGGAACATCTTCACGAACAGCTGGTCGCCTGGCTGTGTGAATACCATCACCTGCGTCCGGAAGAAGTGAGCAAAAGCCTGTACTGGCACCACGGCAACGACGCCGTCAGCCACCTGATGCGCGTGGCCAGCGGGCTGGATTCGCTGGTGCTGGGCGAACCGCAAATCCTCGGGCAGGTGAAAAAAGCCTTCGCCGAGTCGCAACGCGGCCAGTCGCTCTCCGGCGAGCTTGAACGCCTGTTCCAAAAATCCTTCTCCGTCGCCAAACGCGTGCGCACCGAAACTGAAATCGGCGCCAGCGCAGTCTCCGTGGCCTTTGCCGCCTGTACGCTGGCGCGCCAAATCTTCGAGTCGTTGGCCGATTTGAACGTGCTGCTGGTTGGTGCCGGTGAAACCATTGAACTGGTGGCGCGTCACCTGCGCGAGCATAAAGTGCGGCATATGATTATTGCCAACCGAACCCGCGAGCGCGCCCAGTTGCTGGCAGACGAAGTCGGCGCAGAAGTGATCACGTTGCCGGAAATCGACGAACGTCTGGCGGATGCCGACATCATCATCAGTTCTACCGCCAGCCCGCTGCCGATCATCGGTAAAGGGATGGTGGAGCGGGCGCTGAAAGCGCGTCGCAACCAGCCGATGCTGCTGGTGGATATCGCCGTGCCGCGCGATATCGAGCCGGAAGTGGGTAAGCTGGCGAATGCCTATTTGTACAGCGTGGACGATCTGCACGCCATCATTCAAAACAACCTGGCGCAGCGCAAAGCCGCGGCAGTGCAGGCGGAATCGATCGTTCAGCAGGAAAGCACCAACTTTATGGCCTGGTTGCGCTCGCAGGGCGCAGTGGAAACCATCCGTGACTACCGCTCGCAGGCCGACCAGATTCGTGCCGAAATGGAAGCCAAAGCGCTGGCCGCTATCGCGCAAGGCGTTGATGCGGAACAGGTTATTCACGAACTGGCCCACCGGCTGACCAACCGCCTTATTCATGCCCCTACCAAATCCCTCCAGCAGGCCGCCGGCGATGGCGACGTGGAGCGGTTGCAGTTATTACGCGACAGCCTCGGGCTGGATCAGCATTAGTTTTCTCTTTTAACAGGGTTTAATACCACGCATGAAGCCTTCTATTGTTGCCAAACTGGAAGCGTTACAAGAGCGCCATGAAGAAGTGCAGGCGCTGCTCGGCGATGCCGGCGTCATTGCCGAGCAGGATCGGTTCCGCGCCCTGTCGCGCGAATATTCGCAACTGACCGACGTCAGCCGTTGTTTCCTGGAATGGCGCCAGGTGCAAGAGGATCTGGCTACCGCAGAAATGATGCTGGACGATCCGGAAATGCGCGAGATGGCGCAGGAAGAGATGAAGCAGGCCAAGGCGGCGACGGAAGAACTTGAACAGCAACTGCAACTGTTGCTGCTGCCGAAAGACCCGGATGACGAACGCGGTATCTTCCTGGAAGTGCGCGCCGGCACCGGCGGCGACGAAGCGGCGATCTTCGCCGGCGATCTGTTCCGCATGTACAGCCGCTATGCCGAAACGCGCCGCTGGCGCGTCGAGATCATGAGCGCCAACGAAGGCGAGCACGGCGGTTATAAAGAAGTGATTGCCAAGGTCTCCGGCGACGGCGTCTACGGCCAACTGAAATTTGAATCCGGCGGCCACCGCGTGCAGCGCGTACCTGAAACCGAGTCGCAGGGGCGTATCCATACCTCCGCCTGCACCGTGGCGGTGATGCCGGAAGTGCCGGAGGCCGAATTGCCTGAGATCAATGCGGGCGATTTAAAAATCGATACCTTCCGCTCCTCCGGCGCCGGCGGTCAGCACGTCAACACCACCGACTCGGCGATCCGCATCACCCACTTGCCGACCGGCATTGTGGTGGAGTGCCAGGACGAGCGTTCGCAGCACAAGAACAAAGCCAAGGCGATGTCGGTGCTGGGCGCGCGCATCCGCGCCGCGGAAATGGCCAAACGCCAGCAGGAAGAGGCGTCAACCCGCCGCAACCTGTTGGGCAGCGGCGATCGTTCCGACCGTAACCGCACCTACAACTTCCCGCAGGGAAGGGTGACCGATCACCGCATCAACCTGACGATTTACCGTCTGGATGAGGTGATGGAAGGCAAGCTGGACATGCTGATTCAGCCGATAGTGCAGGAATATCAGGCCGATCAGCTCGCAGCGCTGTCCGCAGAGCTTGAATAATGGATTATCAATCCTGGCTGAAGGCGGCAAGTGCGCGGCTGACGCAGAGCGAAAGCGCCCGACGTGATGCCGAGATCCTGCTGGGCTTCGTGACCGGCAGGGCCAGGACCTTCCTGATGGCGTTTGGCGAAACCGTTTTGACGCCGCAGGAACAAGAACAATTGGAAAGGCTGCTGGCGCGCCGCGAACGTGGCGAACCTGTGGCTTATTTGATCGGCGAGCGCGAGTTTTGGTCGCTGCCGCTGTCGGTATCCCCCGCAACCCTGATCCCGCGTCCGGACACCGAATGCCTGGTGGAACTGGCGCTGGAGCGCTTGCCGCCTTCTCCCTGCACTATCCTCGATCTGGGTACCGGCACCGGTGCCATCGCGTTGGCGTTGGCCAGCGAACGCCCGGATTGCGCGGTGACCGGCGTCGATTTGCAGCCGGAAGCGGTGGCGCTGGCGCAGCATAACGCGCAGAAGCTGGCGATCGGTAACGCACAGTTCTTGCAGGGCAGCTGGTTCGAACCGCTGGCCGGCCAAACCTTCGCCCTGATCGCCAGCAATCCGCCTTATATCGACGCCGCAGACCCGCATCTGGCGCAGGGCGACGTTCGTTTTGAACCGAGCAGCGCGCTGGTGGCGCAACGGCACGGGCTGGCGGATTTGGCCGCCATCGTGCAGCAGGCGCCGCATTATCTGCAGCCACAGGGTTGGCTGTTGCTTGAACATGGCTGGCAGCAGGGGGAAAGCGTACGCGCGCTGCTGCAGGCCGCAGGTTTTATTTCGGTCGCTACCCGCCGTGATTACGGCGATAACGATCGCGTGACGTTTGGCCAATGGCCGCAGTAACTGAAAACCAACGATAACTAAGCACACAGCGAATAAAAAGGAAGCGATATGGCAGTCTACACGGCGTTAAAACATCTGCATTTGTTGACGGTCGCCCTCAGTATTGCCTTGTTTGTGATGCGTTTCTTCTGGAAATGGCGCGACTCGGCCATGTTGAACAAGCGTTGGGTGAAGATAACGCCGCACGTTAATGATACGGTGTTGTTCGCCAGCGGCATTGCACTGGTGGTGATGTTCAAGTTCTATCCGCTGCTGGGCATGGACTCGTGGCTGACCGAGAAGCTGTTTGGCGTTATTATCTATATCCTGCTTGGCTACGTCGCATTGGGCAAGAAGACCAAAAGCCAGAACCTGCGCACCTTGGCGTTTGTGCTGGCGCTGGGCTGTCTGTACCTGATAATTAAACTTGCCACGACGAAATTACCCTTTCTGATGGGATACTTATGAGTAGCATTGCTGATTTTGAATTTAACACCTCGCTGCTGAGCGAGGGCGTAATCCTGGTATCGCAGTCGGTACGGCGTGATTTCCCCGTCGCCGACGTCGAACGCAAGCTGCAACAGCTGGTCGACGATGCGCGTGCGGCCATGCCGCAGGATCTCAACCAGGAACAGCAACTGGACGCACTCATTGAGCTGTTCTTCAAAACCTGGGGTTTTGGCGGCGCCGGCGGCGTGTATCGGCTGTCCGACGCCATCTGGCTCGACAAGGTGCTGGAGGGGCGTCAGGGTACACCGGTCTCGCTCGGCACCATTTTCCTGCATATCGCCCATCATCTCGATTTACCGCTGTTGCCGGTTATTTTCCCCACCCAACTGATCCTGCGCGCAGACTGGCTGGATGACGAAATGTGGCTGATCAACCCGCTGAACGGCGAAACGCTGAACGAACATCAGCTGGAAGTGTGGATCAAGGGCAACCTGGGCCTGGGTGCCGAGCTGGAAGACGACGATCTCGATGAATCCGAAAACATCATGGTGGTGCGTAAAATGCTGGATACGCTGAAAGCCGCCCTGATGGAAGAAAAGCAGATGGAAATGGCCCTGCGCGCCAGCGAAACGGTGCTGTGCTTCGATCCGGAAGATCCTTACGAGATCCGCGACCGCGGGCTGATTTACGCCCAGTTGGAATGTAACCACGTCGCTATTTCCGATCTCAACTATTTTGTCGAACAGTGTCCTGAAGATCCCATCAGCGAAGTGATCAAAGTACAGATCCACTCGATTGAACCTAAACAGGTTACGCTGCATTAATTCATTAAAAATACCCTGTGAGTTTCAAGCTGCGGCTTGGAAGGCGACGGGTATAACATCAACAAAGGCGAAAGCATGAAACAGAAAGTAGTTAGCATTGGCGACATCAACGTAGCGAACGATCTGCCGTTTGTGCTGTTTGGCGGTATGAACGTGCTGGAATCGCGCGATCTGGCGATGAGCATCTGCGAGCACTACGTCACCGTGACGCAAAAACTGGGCATTCCTTACGTTTTCAAAGCCTCTTTTGATAAAGCCAACCGTTCTTCCATTCACTCGTACCGTGGTCCGGGTCTGGAAGAGGGGATGAGAATCTTCGAAGAAATCAAAAAAACCTTCGGCGTGAAAATCATCACCGACGTGCACGAAGCGTCGCAGGCGCAGCCGGTGTCCGAAGTGGTTGACGTTATCCAACTGCCGGCCTTCCTGGCGCGTCAGACCGATCTGGTTGAAGCGATGGCGAAAACCGGTGCGGTAATCAACGTCAAGAAGCCACAGTTCGTCAGCCCGGGCCAAATGGGCAACATCGTCGACAAGTTCAAGGAAGGCGGCAACGATCAGGTGATCTTGTGCGATCGCGGCAGTAACTTTGGCTACGATAACCTGGTGGTCGACATGCTCGGCATCAACGTGATGAAGAACGTGACCGGCGGCCATCCGGTGATCTTCGACGTTACCCACGCCCTGCAGACCCGTGACCCGTTCGGCGCCGCTTCCGGCGGTCGTCGCGCGCAGGTTGCCGAGCTGGCGCGCGCCGGTATGGCGGTGGGCCTGGCAGGTTTGTTCATCGAAGCGCACCCGGAGCCGAACAGTGCCAAGTGCGACGGCCCATCCGCGCTGCCGCTGGACAAGCTGGAGCCGTTCCTGGTGCAGATGAAAGCCATCGACGATCTGGTGAAGAGCTTCCCGGAGCTGGACACCAGCAACTAAGCGTTATCGCCGCGATAAAAAAGCCCGATGCGTCGGGCTTTTTTTTAGTTTTCCAGCGCCGCCAGCGCTTCCGGCAGCGTCGAGTAGAAATGCAGTTTTCCCTCTATCGGTTGTATCCGCGCCCGCGCCAGCGTTTTCAACGGCTGGAACGGAATATCGGTGATCGCCAACTGCTTGCCTGCGGGCAGGGCCTCAATAAAACGCTGCAGGGCGGTTAAGCCCCCTGCGTCCAGCACCGGCACCGCGTCCCATTGCAGCACGATCACGTCATAATTTTCACTGCGTGCCAGCAATTCATTAAAGATGCGTTCAGCGGCGGCGAAGAACAGCGGGCCGTTCACTCTCAATACCAGGCGGCCGTTTTCGGCGCTCAATTCGCTCAGCCGGGTCATGCGTGCAATACGCCGCATAAACAGCAACGAAGCCAGCACTATGCCCACGGTAATGGCGATCACCATATCGAACAGCACCGTCAACGACATGCACAGCAACATCACCAGAATGTCGTCCTTCGGCGCCCGGCGCAGCAGATAAATTACCTTGTGCGCTTCGCTCATGTTCCAGGCCACCATCAACAACAGCGCCGCCATCGCCGACAGCGGTAGCCAGGACAGCCACGGCGCCAGTACCAGCAACGCCAGCAGCACCAGCAACGCATGGATAATCGCCGATACCGGCGAGGTGGCGCCGGCGCGCACGTTGGCCGCCGAACGGGCGATGGCGGCGGTGGCGGTAATGCCGCCAAAAAACGGCGCAATGAGGTTACCCGCGCCCTGGCCGATAAGTTCGGTGTTGGAGTTGTGTTTTTTTCCGGTCATGCCGTCCAGCACCACCGCACACAGCAGCGATTCAATCGCGCCCAGCATCGCCATGGAAAACGCCGCCGGCAGCAGGGCGGAAAGGGTCTGCCAGCTCAGCGGCATCGGCTTGCCGCCCGCGGCGGGCAGATCCCACGGCAGCATCAGTTGCGGCAAGATCGGCGGGATGCCGTGCCCGCGGCTGCCATCGGCCAGCAGGTAACTGAAGCGGGAACCGATAGTCGCCACCTGATGATCAAACAGCGCCAGAATGCCCATGACCGCCATCCCCGCCAGCAGCGCGGGCAGATGACCGGGCACCCGCAGGCCGAGCTTCGGCCAGAACACCAGTATCAGCAGCGTGACCGCACCGATCAGCGTGTCGCCGATATCCAGCGTCGGCAGCGCCTGCAACAGGGCGTAAACCTTGCCGACATAATTTTCCGGCATCGCCGCCAGTTGCAGGCCGAAGAAATCCTTCACTTGCAGGGTGGCGATGGTGATGGCGATCCCGGAGGTAAAGCCCAGCGTAACCGACAGGGGAATGTATTCGATCAGACGGCCGAAGCGAGCCAACCCCATAATCACCAGAAATACGCCGGAAAGCAGGGTCGCGATCAGCAGTCCGGAAAGGCCGAACTGCTGCGATACCGGGTAAAGGATCACCACAAAGGCGGCGGTGGGGCCGGAGACGCTGTAGCGCGAACCGCCGCTGATGGCGATAGCGATGCCGGCGACCGCCGAGGTGTAGAGCCCGTACTGAGGGGGCACGCCGCTGGCGATCGCCAGTGCCATCGCCAGCGGGATGGCGATAATGCCGACGGTGACGCCGGCGATGGCGTCTTTAAGCAGGCGTTGCAGGGAATAGGGTTCTCGCCAGCAGGCGTCAATCAGCGCGCTGAACGGCCGGATACCGGTAATTTCGTGCGTTTTCATCTAAGGTGCGGACCAAGTCTATAAAAGAGAACGGAATGGCGGGCCAGGTAAGGTCCGTCTCGAATAGCTGATAGACAGACTACGCCAGTTGCGGCGGCGATTCCTAGATATACATCAAACGGACGCAGAAAATCGCAGTCAGGCTATTTTGATGGGGAGGGCGAAGCGGGAAAGGCAGCCAGGCCGCGGATAAGGCGGCCGGCAGGAAAAATATAAAGAGACTTTTACCGCTTAGTGTACCGAGGGCAGGGATAAACCGAGAAAATGTGCCAGCGTGCCGACCAGCAGGTTATGGTCTTCCAACTGCGGTGAACCTGAGATGCTTAGGGTGCCGATGCAGCCTATGCCCGCCAGATTGATGGGAAAAGCGCCGCCGTGTACTGAGTAGTCGCGCACGCTCAGGCCATAGCGCTCCTCCAGCGTCGCCTGCCGCTGTTGCAAGCGCAGGCCGATAGCGTAAGAGCTTTTGTGAAAGTGATTCACCACGTTGCGTTTGCGTCGCACCCAGTCGGCGATGTCCGGCGTGGTGCCGGGCATCGCGTAATAGAACAGCGTCTGCCCGGCCAACTGGATTTCGATGGCGATACTCAGACGCCGTTGCTCTGCGGCGGTCTTCAGCGCCGTGCCCAGCTCCCAGGCGGTTGCATGGTCAAAATGGCTAAAGGTCAGCGTGGCTTCCTGTTCGCTGAGCGCACGCAACTCATCATCAGTATTCATGGCTACCCCCGTTAATCTTGGCTGCGGACAGAGTATCCCGAACTGAAAAAACGGGATAGACAGCTTGGCGATAACTTAGAACCGCAGCCGGGCAATATAGCTGCCGCCGGGGCCGACAGTCAGGCCGCCAGCGTGTGCTCGCGGAATGCGGTCAAGAGCTCCTCGGTGAATTTCAGGCGTTTCTGGCGATCGGTCAGGTCCAGCATAAACTTCAGCTTGGTCGGCCCATCCAGGCGATAAATTTGCGGATTGCTTTGCAGCAAGCCGATCAGGTAACCCGGATCGACCCGATTCTTTTCGCCAAACTCGATAAATCCGCCGCGCTCGTTCCCCTCTATGCGCTTAATCCCCAGTTTCTGCGCATGTTGGCGCAGCGCCGCGCTTTGCAACAGGTTGCGCGCCGGATCCGGCAGCAGGCCGAAGCGATCAATCAGCTCCACTTTCAGCTCTTCCAGTTCACCGTCGTTTTTCGCGCTGGCGATGCGTTTATAGAACGACAGGCGGGTGTTCACGTCCGGGATAAAATCGTCCGGCAGCAGGGCCGGCATGCGCAGCTCCACCTCGGTTTGGTTGCTGGTGAGATCTTCCAGCGACGGCTCGCGGCCGTTTTTCAACGCGTCGACCGCGCTCTCCAGCAGCTCCATGTACAGCGAGAAGCCGACGGTGGTCATCTGGCCGCTTTGATCTTCACCCAGCAGCTCGCCCGCACCGCGGATTTCCAGGTCATGGGTGGCCAGCGCAAAACCTGCGCCGAGATCTTCAAGCGAAGCGATGGCTTCCAGCCGTTTGTGCGCGTCGGTGCTCATGGCCTTCGGATTCGGCGTCAGCAGATAGGCGTAGGCCTGATGGTGCGAACGACCCACGCGGCCACGCAACTGATGCAGCTGCGCCAGCCCGAAGCGATCGGCGCGTTCGATGATAATGGTATTGGCGCTGGGAATATCGATGCCGGTTTCAATAATGGTGGTACAGACCAGCACGTTAAAACGCTGGTGGTGGAAATCGTTCATCACCCGCTCCAGATCGCGTTCGCGCATCTGGCCGTGGCCGATGGCGATACGCGCTTCCGGCACCAGTTCCGCCAGCTTCTCTGCGGCCTTCTCGATGTTCTCCACGTCGTTGTACAGGTAGTAAACCTGGCCGCCGCGCAGCACTTCACGCAGGATAGCCTCGCGAACCACCAGGCTGTCGTACTCGCGCACGAAGGTTTTCACCGCCAGACGACGGGCCGGTGGGGTCGCGATAATCGACAGGTCGCGCATGCCGCTCATCGCCATATTCAGCGTACGCGGGATCGGCGTGGCGGTTAGCGTCAGGATATCCACATCGGCGCGCATCGCCTTGATGCGCTCTTTGTGGCGCACGCCGAAACGGTGTTCTTCATCGACGATCAGCAGCCCCAGATCTTTCCAGCGCAGATCGCTCTGCAACAGTTTGTGGGTGCCGATGATAATGTCAACTTTGCCGTCGACGGCGTCGTCCATGATCTGTTGCTGCTCTTTGGCGCTGCGGAAACGCGACATCATCTCGATGCGAATCGGCCAGGTGGCGAAGCGGTCGCGGAAGTTGTCGAAGTGCTGCTGCGCCAGCAACGTAGTGGGCACCAGCACCGCCACCTGCTTGCCGTTTTCCACCGCCAGGAAGGCCGCGCGCATCGCCACTTCGGTTTTGCCGAAGCCGACGTCGCCGCACACCAGCCTGTCCATCGCCAGCGGCTGGCACATGTCGCTCAGCACGGCGTTGATAGCCTGTTCCTGGTCTGGGGTGGTTTCAAACGGGAAGCTCTGGCAGAACAGCTGATACTGTTCGCGGTTGTGTTTGAAGGCGAAACCGGATTTGGCGGCGCGCTGGGCGTAAATATCCAGCAGCTCGGCCGCCACGTCCCGCACCCGTTCCGCGGCTTTCTGCCGTGCGCGCGTCCAGGCGTCACCGCCCAGTTTGTGCAGCGGTGCGTTTTCATCTGCGCCGCCGGCATAGCGGCTGATCAGATGCAGCGAAGAGACCGGCACATAGAGTTTGTCTTCACCGGAGTAGGAGAGGATCAGGTATTCGGCCTTGATGCCGCCGGCTTCCAGCGTCGTCAGGCCAACGTAACGCCCGACGCCGTGCTCCAGATGCACCACCGGCTGGCCGGGGTGCAGCTCCGCCAGATTGCGGATCAGAGTGTCGGTATTGATGGTGCGGCGATTGTCCTGTCGGCGGCGGCTGACGCGTTCGCCGAGCAGATCGCTTTCGCAGATCAGCGCCCGGTTGCGTATGCCGTCGAGGAAGCCGCGCTCGGAGGCGCCGACCATCATGTAGCGGCCGGCCGGTTCGGCCTGATCGAGATGTTGAATTAATGACGTGCCGAGTTTGATGCGGCCGAGCAGGTCTTGCAGCGTTTCGCGGCGGCCCTCGCTCTCGACCGAGAAAATCACGCTGCCGTCAAAGCTTTCTATAAAGCGGCGCAGCTGGTCCAGCGGCGCTTTATTTTGGGCTTGCACCGCCAGATCCGGCAGCGCGCGATAGTCCAGATTGGTGTTGCCGGCTTTGGCCGGCAGCGCTTCGGTTTTGAGTGCCATGCGCGGCCAGGCTTTCAATTCGCCAAACAGCGCGTCAACCCGCAGCCAAAGGCTGTCCGGCGCCAGCAGCGGGCGCATCGGATCGACGCGGCGGCTTTCGTAACGCTGGTTGACGTCCAGCCAGAAGCGCTCGGCGGCGCTCTCCAGGTTGCCGGTATTGACGATCAGCGTGTTGGCCGGCAGGTAGCTGAACAGCGACGGCAACGGCTGGCTGAAGAACAGCGGCTGCCAGTATTCGATGCCGGCCGGCCAGGTGCCTTTGCTTACCTGCTGGTAAATATGTTCGGCGTCGCGGCGCACCTCGAACTGCTCGCGCCACTGGCTGCGGAACAGCTCGATGGCGGTTTTGTCGGTCGGAAATTCATGGGCCGGCAGCAGGTTGATGGCCTCGACTTCGCTCAGCGTGCGCTGGGTGTCGACGTCGAAGATGCGCAGGCTGTCGATTTCGTCGTCGAAGAAATCGATGCGGTAAGGCTCTTCGCTGCCCATCGGGTATAAATCGAGCAGCGCGCCGCGGGTGGCGAACTCGCCGTGCTCCATCACCTGATCGACGCTGCGGTAACCGGCTTGTTCCAACTGGGCGCGCAGTTTTTCGCGCGACAGGCGCTGGCCCTTTTTCATCACCAGCGCGTGGCC
The DNA here is from genome assembly GCF_018336935.1 of Serratia plymuthica. Classification (NCBI taxonomy): domain Bacteria; kingdom Pseudomonadati; phylum Pseudomonadota; class Gammaproteobacteria; order Enterobacterales; family Yersiniaceae; genus Serratia; species Serratia plymuthica. The sequence goes on from NZ_CP068771.1 coordinate 1,820,887, forward strand.
GTGCAGGAATTCGTGCGGGCAGACGCGCTGCATCAGGGTATTGACCGGCAGAATGATGATGCCGCGCACCATGGTCGGCAGGTGGTACAGGCTCGACAGACGGGCGGAGATAATCTCCTGGTGCGGCGAGAAGCTGTCGTAGGGCAGGGTTTCCCAGTCTGGCAGCGTGGTCACCATTTGATCGGTAAACTGCTGGATTTCATCGCGCAGCCGCAGGGCGTTCTGCATGTCCGGGGCGATCAGCATCACCGGCCCGTTATGACGTTCGACGATCTCGGCGCACTCCACGGCACAGGCCGCGCCGGTTAGTTGCCCCAACTGGCGCACATCGCCTGCGCGATCGGGCAGGGAATAACGGGAGGATGACGATGCAGAACGGTTACGGTTATCGGAGGTGCTCATTAAGGTATCTTTAATCAATGTGTTAAATTTCGCCCTGGCACAAATAACAAAGCGCCTTTACCCGGTAATACTAGCCCACTGGCCAGCAAACTGACATAGGTAAAAGCGCCATATCCGTCGTCTTTCAAGCCGCCGCGTTGCCGGCGGCATTCATTTGCGGCCCGCGTGGACACTCTCCCTGTCAGGTTTGGGCGAACGGGGCGCCTGGCGGAGAGTCAACCCGCTGAAGGTATTATGCTTGCGCGCCCATGGCGAGGTATTGCGCGATTTTATCCACGTCGACGTTGCCGCCGCTGACAATCACCCCGACTTTTTTATCGCGCAAATCCAGCAGCGAATTCATTGCCGCCGCTGCGGCCAGGCACCCGGTTGGTTCGACCACCATTTTCATCCGTTCCATAAAGAAGCGCATTTGCCGGCACAACTGCGCGTCGGTGACCGTCAGAATATCCTCTACGTATTGCTGGATGATCGGGAAGGTGAGCGTGCCCACCTGCTGGGTTTGCGCGCCATCGGCGATGGTTTTCGGCACCGGAATGCGCACCGGCTGCCCGCTGCGAAAAGCCTGCTGCACGTCGTTGCCTGCCTGCGGCTCCACGCCGTACACCCGGCAGCCCGGCGACCAGTGGTGGGCCGCTATCGCACTGCCGGAAAGCAGGCCACCGCCGCCGGTAGACACCAGCAACACGTCCAGCGGGCCGACTTCCTCTATCAGCTCTTTGGTGGCGGTGCCCTGGCCGGCAATCACCTGCGGGTAATCATAGGGGGGGACTATCGACAGGCCATGCTCTGCGGCCAGCCGTTGGGTAATCTCTTCGCGGTTCTCGCTGTGGCGTTGATAAATCACCACGTTGGCCCCGTAGCCGCGCGTCGCCGCCAGCTTGGTTTCCGGCGCGTCGTTCGGCATGACTATGGTGACGTTGACGCCCAGCTCCCGCGCCGCCAGCGCCATTGCCTGCGCGTGGTTACCGGAGGAAAAGGCAATCACTCCGGCCTTGCGCTGCGCCTCGCTCAGTTGCGCGATCGCGTTGTACGCCCCGCGGAACTTAAAGGCCCCGACGCGCTGGAAGTTTTCGCATTTGAAGAACAGTTTTGCGCCGGTGAGGTTGTCGGCCTGATGCGACGTCATGACCGGCGTGCGGAGAGCGTGTCCGGCCAGAATTTCGGCGGCGGCAGAGATATCGGCGGCGGTGATACAGTGGGGCGTTGAACTCATGGCGACCTCGCGTGGGTGAAGGGGGATTGATTGCCCGGAGTTTTTAACTTACTCTTTGTAAAGTTTTTGTCAAATGGTTAAGTCAATGAGCGATCTCAGGCAGGAAAATGCGCTACTGCTGCGCGAAGCGGAAAAAATTGTCCAGGCGCTGGGCACGATGTTTGCCCCCAGTTGCGAAGTGGTATTGCACGATCTGACACAGCCGGACCATGCTATCGTCGCCATCGCCAATAATCTGTCGAACCGCAGCATTGGTGACGCCGCCAGTGAAATGGGGCTGGAGCGCATCGCTTCGCCGGACTTTCCGGACGTGGTACAAAATTACGCCAATGCCTTTCCGGACGGGCGTCCGGCCAAGAGCACCTCGATCGGTCTGCGCAACAGCGAAGGCGTCTATGTGGCGGCCATCTGCCTCAATCTGGACGTCTCAATCTTCAACAGCGTCAACGCCATCCTGCAACAACTGACCGCGGTAGTGCAGAGTGCGCCGCAGCCGGCGGCGGGAGGGGCCCGTTCGCTGTCGGACATCGCCGCCGTGATCAACAACTTTGCGGCGTCGCACGCTACCCAGCCGCGTGCGCTCTCTTCCGAGCAGCGTTTTCAGGTGATCCAGTTATTGAAGCGGCAGGGCTATCTGCAACTGCGCGGGGCGGCCACCATGGCGGCGGAGGCGTTGGGCATTTCACGGGTGTCGGTTTATAACCTGTTAAAACGGGATGCCGGATAACGACCTGGCGTCTTTCAAGCCGCAGCGTTCCACTCTGTTCCTGGCAGAAGCATTGGGGTGTGAATGCATTCGCTGCGTTTTACATGGGCGCGGCATGCAATGGCCCAGTTCGACGCCATAGGGCAGATGCTGCGGCGGAATGCGCAATAGGCGGAATAAAAGGCGTCTGGGTGGTTCCCTAAACGAGGTATAGCCTTTATTATCCTTGATCACTTTGCTTAAGCTACGGCAACAAAACGGATTTCATGTATCAACCTGTCGCGTTATTCATTGGCCTGCGCTATATGCGCGGGCGAGCCTCAGACCGCTTCGGGCGGTTTGTCTCCTGGCTGTCCACCATCGGCATTACGCTGGGGGTCATGGCGTTGGTCACCGTTTTGTCGGTGATGAACGGTTTTGAAAAAGATCTGGAAAACAACATCCTCGGCCTGATGCCGCAGGCGTTGATCACCAGCCCGCAGGGGTCGATCAATCCCCAGCAGATCCCGGCCTCGATGGCGCAGGGGTTGCAGGGCGTCACCCGGGTTGCGCCGTTGACTACCGGCGACGTGGTGCTGCAAAGCGCCCGCAGCGTGGCGGTCGGCGTGATGCTCGGGGTGAACCCGGACGAAGCCGATCCGCTGACGCAGTATCTGGTGAACGTCAAGCAGCAACAGTTGCAGCCGGGCCAGTACAACATCATCATCGGCGAGCAGCTTGCCGGGCAACTGGGCGTCAAACGCGGCGACCAACTGCGGGTGATGGTGCCGAGCGCCAGCCAGTTCACGCCGATGGGCCGCATTCCCAGCCAGCGCCTGTTTACTATCATTGGCACCTTCCACGCCAACAGTGAGGTGGACGGCACCCAGATGCTGGTCAATCAGCAAGACGCTTCGCGCCTGATGCGCTACCCGGCCGGCAACATCACCGGCTGGCGTCTGTTCCTGCAACAGCCGCTGACGGTCGATACCCTCAGCCAGCAAATGCTGCCGCAGGGGACGCAATGGAAAGACTGGCGTGAACGCAAGGGCGAGCTGTTCCAGGCGGTGCGCATGGAGAAAAACATGATGGGGCTGCTGCTCAGCCTGATCGTGGCGGTGGCGGCGTTTAACATCATTACTTCGCTCGGCCTGCTGGTGATGGAGAAGCAGGGCGAAGTCGCCATTCTGCAAACCCAGGGCCTGACCCGCCGGCAGATCATGTCGGTGTTCATGGTGCAGGGCGCCAGCGCCGGCATTATCGGTTCGCTGCTCGGCACGCTGCTGGGCGTGCTGTTGGCGACCAACCTGAATAACCTGATGCCGATCCTCGGCGCATTGATTGACGGCGCGTCGCTGCCGGTGGCGGTCGATCCGCTGCAGGTGACGATTATCGCCGTGGCGGCGATGGCGGTATCCCTGTTGTCCACGCTTTACCCTTCATGGCGCGCTGCCGCCGTACAACCCGCTGAGGCTTTACGTTATGAGTAACCATCTTTTGCTGCAGTGCGAAAACCTGTGCAAGACCTATCAGGAAGGCAACCTGCATACCGACGTACTGCGTAATGTCAGCTTTGCCATGCAGCCGGGTGAGATGATGGCGATTGTCGGCAGCTCGGGTTCCGGTAAAAGCACCCTGTTGCACCTGCTGGGCGGTCTGGATTCGCCAACCTCCGGCGAAGTGATCTACAAAGGCCAGTCGCTGAATACCCTGTCGTCGGCGGCCAAGGCTGAGTTGCGCAACCGCCAGTTGGGCTTTATCTATCAGTTCCACCATCTGTTGCCGGACTTCACCGCGTTGGAAAACGCCGCCATGCCGCTGTTGATCGGCGGCATGAAGCCGGCCCAGGCGCAGGAAAAGGCGCTGGAAATGCTGACGGCGGTCGGGCTGGAAAAACGCAGCAAACACCGGCCTTCGGAGCTGTCCGGCGGCGAGCGTCAACGCGTGGCGATCGCCCGTGCGTTGGTGAATAACCCGTCGCTGGTGCTGGCGGACGAACCGACCGGTAACCTGGACAAGCGCACCGCCGACAGCATCTTTGATCTGCTCGGTGAGCTGAACGTGCGTCAGGGCACCGCCTTCCTGGTGGTGACCCATGATCTGCAACTGGCCAAGCGCCTCAGTCGCCAACTGGAAATGGCCGACGGCCACCTGCAGGCTCAACTGACCCTGATGGGAGCCGAGTAATGGCGGGTGCGTCACTTTCCTTTTTGACGGCGCTGCGCTTTAGCCGGGGCCGCAAGCGCGGCGGCATGGTGTCGCTGATTTCGGTGATCTCCACCATTGGCATTGCGCTGGGCGTGGCGGTGTTGATCGTCGGGCTGAGCGCGATGAACGGCTTCGAGCGCGAGCTGAAAAACCGTATTTTGGCGGTGGTGCCGCACGGTGAGATTGAGCCGGTGAAACAACCGTTCAAAGACTGGTCGTCAATCTTGCCGCGGGTGGAAAAGGTGCCGGGCATCCTGGCTGCCGCCCCCTATATCAACTTTACCGGCCTGATGGAAAACGGCGCGCAGCTGCGTGCGGTTGGCGTCAAAGGGGTCGATCCGCAACAGGAAAGCCGGCTCAGCGCGCTGCCGCAATACGTGCAGGGCGATGCCTGGGCCAATTTCAAAAGCGGTGAACAGCAGGTGATCCTCGGCAAGGGCGTGGCCGATGCGCTGGGCGTGAAGCAAGGCTCTTACGTCACGGTAATGATCCCCAACAGCGATCCGCAAATGAAGCTGTTGCAGCCCAAACGCATCCGTCTGCATGTGACCGGCATTCTGCAACTGAGCGGCCAACTGGACCACAGCCTGGCGATGGTACCGCTGGCCGATGCTCAGCAGTATCTGGACATGGGTGACAGCGTGACCGGTATCGCGATTAAAGTTAATGACGTGTTTGCCGCCAACAAACTGGTGCGCGACGCGGGCGAAGTCACCAATTCCTACGTCTACATCAAGAGCTGGATCGGCACCTACGGCTACATGTACCGCGATATCCAGATGATCCGCGCCATTATGTATCTGGCGATGGTGCTGGTGATTGGCGTTGCCTGTTTCAACATTGTCTCCACGCTGGTGATGGCGGTGAAGGACAAAAGCGGCGATATCGCCGTGCTGCGCACTCTGGGCGCCAAAGACGGTTTTATCCGCGCCATCTTTATCTGGTACGGCCTGCTGGCCGGGCTGGTGGGCAGCGTCAGCGGCGTGGTGGTCGGGGTGATCGCCTCGCTGCAACTGACCAACATCATCAAAGGATTGGAAAAACTGATGGGGCACTCGTTCCTGTCAGGAGATATCTACTTCATCGACTTCCTGCCTTCCGAGCTGCACTGGCTGGACGTGGTGATTGTATTGGCGACCGCATTGGTGCTCAGCCTGTTGGCCAGTTGGTATCCGGCCAGGCGCGCCAGCCGTATCGATCCGGCGCGCGTGTTGAGCGGACAATAATGAAAATCAGGGGTGGCGGAAACGCCGCCCCCTTTTTTTAGCCTGAGGGTGGGTTATGTACTACGGTTTCGATATGGGCGGCACCAAAATTGAACTGGGCGTGTTTGATGCGGATCTGCATCGCATCTGGCAAAAACGGGTGCCGACGCCGCGTGACGATTACCGGCAATTGCTGACCACGCTGCGTGACCTGACCCTTGAGGCGGACGAGTTCTGCGGCCTGCGGGGCAAAGTGGGTATCGGCATTCCGGGGTTGCCCAATGATGACGGTACGTTGTTCACCTCCAACGTCCCGGCGGCGATGGGGCAGCCGCTGCCGCGCGATTTGGCGGCGCTGATTGGCCGCGACGTACGCGTCGACAACGACGCCAACTGTTTTGCGCTGTCGGAAGCCTGGGACGAAGAGTTCCGTCGTTATCCGACCGTGCTGGGCATTATTCTGGGCACCGGGGTGGGTGGCGGGCTGATCGTGGAGGGCAAAGCGGTGTCTGGGCGCAATTACATCGCCGGCGAATTTGGCCACCTCCGGCTGCCGGTGGATGCGCTCGAGGTACTGGGGCGTGATATACCTCGCGTTGCCTGCGGTTGCGGCCATCAGGGTTGCATCGAAAATTACATATCGGGCCGCGGTTTTGAGTGGATGTACGCTCACTTTTATCAGCAGCACTTGCCTGCGCAGCAGATCATTGCGCATTATCAGGCAGGCGAGCCGCAGGCGGTAGCTCACGTCGAGCGTTTTATGGACGTTCTGGCAATATGCCTGGGGAATCTGCTGACCATTATCGATCCGCATCTGGTGGTGATCGGCGGCGGGTTGTCGAATTTTGAAGCGATCTATCAGGCGTTGCCACAGCGATTGCCGGCGCACTTGCTGCGCGTGGCCAAGCTGCCGCGGATCGAGAAAGCACGCTACGGTGATGCCGGCGGCGTGCGCGGGGCGGCGTTCCTCAATTTGGTCAGCCCAAAGTAATTGGCGTTGCGGCCAACAACGCTGCAATGTCGAGTAAGAAGGGCAAACAGGGAAAGGTAAGGAGAGAGTTAATGCACACTCGCCATCGGTTGTGTCAGTTTCGTAAGAGCAAGCATGTGCTGCATCAGCGCTTTCGTTCTCGTATTTTCCATCGCGACACCATGGCGGCGGCCGAGCTGAAAAAGCCGTTTGTGGTGGTGTTGACCGGGGCCGGGATTTCAGCGGAATCGGGCATCCGCACCTTCCGCGCTGCGGATGGGCTGTGGGAGGAACACCCGGTGGAGGATGTCGCTACGCCGGAAGGTTATAAGCGCGATCCGCAACTGGTGCAGGCATTTTACAATGCGCGCCGCCAGCAACTGCAAATGCCGGAAGTCGCGCCTAACGCCGCGCACCGCGCGCTGGCGGATTTGGAAGCCTGGCTGGGGGATAACTTCCTGCTGGTGACGCAGAATATCGATAACCTGCATGAACGCGCCGGCAGCCAACGGGTGCTGCATATGCACGGCGAATTGCTGAAAGCGCGCTGCACCAGCTCCGGGCAGGTGTTTGACTGGCCGGGAGATCTCAGCGTGGACGATCGCTGCCATTGCTGCCAGTTCCCGGCACCGCTGCGCCCGCACGTGGTGTGGTTCGGTGAAATGCCGTTGGGCATGGACGAAATTTATCAGGCGCTGGCCAAGGCCGACTTCTTTGTCGCTATCGGTACCTCGGGCCACGTTTACCCGGCGGCCGGTTTTGTGCACGAGGCCCGGTTGGGCGGGGCGCATACCATGGAGCTGAATCTGGAACCCAGCCAGGTGGAAAGCCAGTTCGATGAGAAACATTATGGCCAGGCCAGTGAAGTGGTGCCGCGCTTTGTGCACAAATTCCTGGTAGGGAAAGTGGAACGGGCCGACCGGCCTTAATCTGCAGTTCAGAGCGTAGTCCGCTGCGCTCTGGTCTTGCCTGCCGACCGGCCGTTATTTTACTGAATGGGCAGGGGGCACGGTGAATTTCAAACAGGTATTCAGCCAGGCGGATCTATCCTTTGCCAGGCCGTAGGTGATGCCAATGCAGAAAATGAGCCCGAGGTTGCCAAACAACGGCCAAAAGGTATCCCCGATCATTTTGCCAATATGAAATACGCCGGAGTTTTCATTCACCAGCGTGGCGTTGGTAAGAATAGAGCTTAATGCCAGAATCAAGCCAATCACCGGCAGGAAAAATATCGGCCCCATCATGGCTTTAGAGAAAATCTGCAGCTTGCTTAAGATATTATCAATAATACCTTTCATGGCAGTTCCTTTTTATTTTTTAGTGGATAACGACGTTGCTGATAAAACTCCCCAGTGTGGCGAAAATAAAAGCATAAGAACGCGGTAATCTTTGCCTTGAATTAGTTATAGGTGGAATGATTTGGCGTTGCAATCGGTTGCCCGAAAAAGGTACCTGTGGTCAGCGGCTGACAACAGGTACCAGGCGTGAAGGGGATCACATCAGGGCGCCGGCGGCCTCCAGTCTGGAGACAGCCGGCGAGATTGCACACATCCCGGGAATTAATGATTTCCGTTAATTCTGGTTAAAAATGACCTGTCTCAATATTTGATCCGGATCGGTTCCGCATAATGAAATGCGATATTCTGAGGACGGATACCATGAATAAACTACTTGATCGCTTTTTTAACTACGTCTCTTTCGACACGCAATCTAAAGCGAACGTCAAACATGTGCCGAGTACCGACGGGCAACTGAAGCTGGCGCGTGCGTTGCAACAGGAAATGATTGAACTGGGGTTTGAACGGGTGTCGCTCAGCGAGCACGGCTGCGTGATGGGGACGTTGCCGGGCAACGTTGCCTGGCCGGTGCCGGCCATTGGATTTATTTCTCATCTGGATACGTCACCGGACTTTACCGGCAAGCACGTCAATCCGCAGATTGTCGAAAATTACCGCGGCGGCGATATTGCCCTGGGTATCGGCGATGAAGTGCTGTCGCCGGTGATGTTCCCGATCCTGCACCATATGCTGGGGCAGACGCTGATCACCGCGGAGGGCAAAACGCTGCTCGGCGCCGATGACAAAGCGGGCATTGCCGAAATTCTCACCGCCATGGTGCGGTTGCAGCAACGCAACATTCCGCACGGCGATATTCGCGTGGCCTTTACCCCGGACGAAGAAGTGGGCAAAGGGGCACAGCTGTTTGACGTCGAAGAGTTCAACGCCGAGTGGGCTTATACCGTCGACGGTGGCGGCGTCGGTGAGCTGGAATGCGAAAATTTCAATGCGGCCTCGGTGACAATCAAAATTGTCGGCAACAACGTTCATCCCGGCAGTGCCAAAGGCGTGATGGTTAACGCGTTGTCGTTGGCAACCCGGATTCAGCAGGCGTTGCCGGCGGATGAAACCCCGGAAACTACCGACGGCTATCAGGGGTTCTACCACCTCAGCGGCATCAAGGGGAGCGTTGAACGTGCCGAAATGCACTATATCCTGCGTGATTTCGAGCACCAGGGTTTTGAAGCGCGCAAACGCCGGATGATTGAAGTGGCGCGCCAGGTGGGCAAAGGCCTGCCGCGCGATTGCTACATCGAAGTGACGATCGAAGACAGTTATTACAACATGCGCGAGCATGTGGCCGAGCATCCGCATGTGATTGCGTTGGCGCAACAGGCGATGCGCGATTGCGATATCGAGCCGATAATGAAGCCGATTCGCGGCGGCACCGACGGGGCACAGTTGTCGTTCCGCGGCCTGCCATGCCCGAACCTGTTTACCGGCGGTTATAACTTTCACGGCAAGCACGAGTTCATCTCGCTGGAGGGCATGGAGCAGGCGGTAGCGGTCATCATGCGTATCGCGGCGCTGACGGCCGAGCGCGGCCGAGAGCGTTGATTGCCGTTGTCATAATTGCTTGCCGCAACAACGATTTGCTCCTAGTGTTTGTGAACATCTTTTCAGCGCAAGGACCTGCATTATGAGTACCGAACACCGTATCGACAGCCAAAGCCTTGAACAATTTGTGCAGGCCATTTGGCGCCATGCCGGCAGCACGGATCGGGAGGCCGCGCTGGTGGCGGAGCACTTGGTGCAGGCCAATCTGGCCGGGCATGATTCGCATGGCGTCGGCATGATCCCAAGCTACATGGCGTCGCTGGCGGAAGGGCAGTTGCAGCTTAACGTTCATGCCCGGGTGGTGCGCGATGCCGGCGCGGTGCTGACGATTGACGGCGGCCAGGGGTTCGGCCAGGTGGTGGCCAGTGAAGCGATGGACAAGGGGATCGAACGTGCCCGGCAGTTGGGGTTGGCGGCGGTGGCTTTGCATAACTCTCACCATATCGGCCGCATCGGCCATTGGGCCGAGCAGTGCGCGCGCGCCGGTTTTATCTCCATTCATTTCGTCAACGTGGTGGGTGATCCTATGGTGGCGCCGTTCGGCGGCAGCGATCGCCGCTTTGGCACCAACCCGTTTTGCGTGATTTTCCCGCGTGAGGGTAAAAAACCGCTATTGCTGGATTTCGCCACCAGCGGCATCGCCTACGGCAAAACGCGCGTCGCCTACAACAAAGGCCTGAGCGTGGCACCGGGCTACCTGATTGATCAACAAGGCCGGCCGACCACGGAACCCAGCGTGATGCACGAACAACCTTTCGGATCGCTGTTGCCGTTCGGCGCCCATAAAGGTTATGCGTTGGCTACCCTGTGCGAAATTCTCGGTGGTGCGCTCTCCGGCGGTCGCACGACTCATGACGCCACGCTGAAATCCGACAGCAGCGCCATTTTCAACTGCATGACCACCATCATTCTCAACCCGGAAGCCTTTGAAGCGCCCGAGATGCAGACCGAGGCCGAGGCCTTTATCGACTGGGTCAAGGCTTCGCCGCCAAGCGACGGCAAGCCGATTGAGGTGCCGGGCGAATGGGAAGACGCGAACCGTGAGGCGCGGTTGCAGCGGGGGATCCCGATAGACGACAACACCTGGCGGCAGATTTGCGCGGCGGCGAAACAGGTCGGCATGCCGGAAAACGAGCTGGACGGCTATCGGGCGCGGGCATTGCCGGTATAAAAATGGCCCGCACCCGTGCAGAGGAAGGGATGACGCTCAAGATTCGTAAGACATTGTGTAGCGCTTGCCTGTCCGTTCGATACGTGCAAAGCCGAGTTCACCCAGGTGCATGCCGGCGATAAGCGTTTTGTCCGAGCTGACGACATCCAACAGTTTTGACCGGGTTTCGGCGGAAACGAGCGGCTCCTGGTCAAATGCTATGCATACGTCGGGGCGAGCAATCTGGATATGGGGGAAATGAACGATATCCCCCCAAATCAACAGACTGTGGCCATCGGATTCGAGGCGATAACCGGAATGCCCGGCGGTATGCCCCGGAAGGGGGATCGCACTGATGCCAGGCAGAACGTCATTATCGGTAAACGTACGAATCTTCCCCCGATACTTATCGAATGCCTTCCGCGCAAACAGAAAGTTTCCGCGAGCGCGCTCGCTCGCCCGGCTGAGATGGCCATCATCCTGCCAGAACGAGACCTCATGCTGGTGGACCACTAATTCCGCATCGGGAAAAGCGACCTCGCCTGATGAGTCCACCAGCCCCCCGATATGGTCGGGATGCGCATGAGTCAGAAGGATCGTGTCAATGTCGCAGGGTTGTACGCCGGCAAGTGCAAGATTCGCTTTCAGTTTGCCGCCCCATTGCTTAAATCCCCCGGCGCCCGCATCAATCAAGATAGTGCGGCCACGGCCCTGAACCAGGTAACAATTGATATGAATAGAAGCGGGATCTTCCACCCCCGCGTCTTGCTGCAACGTTGACGCAGCCATTGGATCGATATTGGAGAGCAAATCCAGACCTGCGGAAAGGTATCCGTCGCTGATGGCCGTGACCGAAAACGCGCCAATCTGCCGGCCTGGAAGTTTCATGTTATTCATCACCGTATTCCTCACTAATACTGCTTTTCGTCAATTGATTCGTCATGGGCGCATAGAGGTGGACGCCCTTCGGCAGCGGTTCCAGGCCCAGGTCAATGGCGCGCTCCAGCTTCGCCAGCCAGCGAAATTCAGGGGATATCTCCAGGGCGACAGCCTGCATCCGATAAGGCGTGAGGCCCATTTCGACGAGCGGCTCCGGGCCGACGGCACTCGTCACCAGATGTTCGTGTTCACCGATGGCCAGGGCACGATCAAGGCCAGCATAAAGATTGCGGTGCCAGTCGGTGATGTGCCGTTGCCAGCGCGAGAAATTGCCGCCGCCTTTCTGGCGATACTCATCTCCCTGGAGCACATCGAGATTGTCGATCGAATGAAGGGCAAGGTAGACAGGGCAACCGGCGCTCAGCGCCTTGAAACGCTGCGAGGTATGGAACCCGCTCACCGAAATGAGCGCGGGCAGTTTTTCCAGGCTATAAAAATCATTCCACTCTGCTTCGCCGGTTGGATCGGCAAAGCTGCATTCGACTGTATAAATCATTAGATCACTCTCGACCGGATGCCTTGTTGACGTTAAATCATGGTAGGGCGTTAAAGGCAGCGAAAAAATCGATTTTTCGGTATGCTTCAGTGACAAAAAATCAAGGTGGGTCAGCCGTCGTGGCCCCAATCAGGAACGCTTATGCGCCGGAAGATCCCGAGCAACACTTCACTGATCGCCTTCGAGGCTGCCGCTCGTCATGGCAGCTTCGCTCGCGCGGCGAATGAACTGTCTCTAACCGAAGGCGCTATCAGCCGTCAGATTGGTCGCCTGGAAGCCTTCCTTGGCGTCACGCTGTTCGAGCGAATCGGCAATCGCGTCCGGCTCCTGCCGAACGGGGAACGCTATGCGGCCCAAATCCGTGAGTTGCTTGACCGCCTGGATCGGGACAGCCAGTACCTGACAGGGCAACCGAGCGATGGCGCAAGCCTGGATATTGCCATCATCCCGACTTTCGCGATGCGATGGCTTATTCCTCGCCTGTCACACTTTCGGCGGAAGCACCCGAACATCACTGTGCATCTCTCCGAACGCATGGAACCCTTTGTCCTGGCCGGGAGCGGGTTCGATGCGGCAATCCATTTCGAGCATCCGGCCTGGACGGGAATGCGGACTCACCCCCTGTTGGATGAGGTGCTGGTGCCGGTTTGCCATCCTGACATTCTGACGGGAGGCGAGGGGACAAGTGCGCTGGACAACTTACCGCGCCTGCACCGACGGCAAAATCCTGAGGCTTGGCAACGCTACTCTCAGGAGACGGGGATCCCGTTGACTCATCCTGCGATGGGAGCACGCTACGATCTTCATGCCATGTTGATCGAAGCGGCATTGGCCGGCCTCGGTGTTGCGCTGGTGCCGCGCCTCTACGTTGATACCGAACTTGCGCGCGGAAGGCTGGTCGCGCCGTGGCCGGAGGGGAAAACAATCGCCAAAACCTTCAGTCTCATTCTCCCGGAACCGATCGCATTAAGCAGTGAGCCCATACAAGCGTTTGCTCAATGGATACTGGACGAAGCGGGGAAAGGAACGACGGTTGAGGCGTAGGAAACGTCGTTCCTCTCTTTATTAACGCGAGTTCAGGAACGCGCCGGCATAGGTTTTACGCTATTAACAATTGCGTATATCCCCACGGCGCAGTTGGATGCCGGGAGCATGATGAAAAAAAAGCCACCTGCCGAAGCGGGTGGCTTTAACCGAGGGTTATCGGGCCTAGTCGTTGAAGTACCAGTAACCGCTGTTGATCAGCGCGGTGAGCGTGGCCAGGAACGACGGATCGTCGATGGCTTCGCCCAGCATGGCGGCGTTAACGCTGAAGTGCTGACACAGCGCGTCGGCGGCTTGCAGATGCTCGGTATCAATCAGCTCGCCATTCACAAAGCACCGGTCGCCAACGCGCAGCACGCGCAGGCCGCCCAGGCGTTGCAAGGGTTCGCCCTGTTGCAACAGCTCGTAGATTTCTCCGGCCTGATACGGCGGCTCCGGCGGCGCTGCATCCAGCTCGTGGCGGGTCTGGGAAATGAACTCACCGAACCAGTGCTGGAAGTGTTCCGGTTGCTGAACCAGATCCAACATCATCTGGCGCAGGGCATCGACTTCCTGCGGCAAGATCTGCGCCGGTTGGTCGCGCAACTGAATGTCCGGATCGCTGTAACGTTGGCTGCCCAGCTCGCGTGCCAGCACGTAATCGGCAAAGCCGCTGATCAACTCGCGGCCGCTCGGCGCGCGGAAGCCCACCGAGTAATTCAGCGCATTTTCCAGCGCATAACCTTCATGCGGGAAGCCCGGCGGGATATACAGAATATCGCCCGGTTCCATTTCTTCGTCGATAATGGCGTCGAAAGGCTCAACCTGCAGCAGATCCGGATGCGGGCAGTGCTGTTTCATCGGCACCTTTTCGCCTACGCGCCAGCGGCGGCGGCCGGTGCCCTGAATGATAAAGACGTCGTACTGATCGAGGTGCGGGCCAACGCCGCCGCCCGGGACCGAGAACGAAATCATCAGGTCGTCCATCCGCCAGTCCGGCAGTTGGCGGAACGGGCGCATCAGCGCGCTGGAAGGCTCATGCCAATGGTCCACCGCCTGCACCAGCAACGACCAGTTGTTTTCGCTCAGGTGGTCAAAGCTCTCGAAGGGACCGTGCGCAACCTGCCAGCGGCCGTCCTGGTGGCTGACTAGGCGGCTATCCACTTCGTTTTCCATCGCCAGCCCGGCCAGCTCATCCGGGGAGATTGGATCGATAAAGTTTTTGAAGCCGCGCTTCAGAATCACCGGGCGCTTTTGCCAGTAACGTTGCAAAAAGTCGTTCCAGTCCAGATCTAATTGATAATCCATGTTCTATTCCAGCAGAAAGAAGTGAGCCTGAGTGCGATTATAACGGAAGTTTGGCCCCGTGGATCGGGGCCGGAACGACAGAATTTATTCGTGATGATGGGAATCGTGCTGGCGGGCGAAGGTGACCTGCATGCGCGCACCGCCAAGCGGGCTGTCGCTGATGATGATGGTGCCGTCATACTGCTCGATAATCTCCGCCGCAACGGACAATCCCAGCCCCTGACCGGGGCGCAGGGTGTCTACACGCTGGCCGCGCTGGAAGATCAACTCGCGTTTGCTTTCCGGAATGCCCGGCCCGTCGTCGTCGATGACGATGGTGAGGTTTTTATCGGAGTGGAGTGAGGTAATTTCAACGAACTCCAGGCAGTATTTGCAGGCGTTTTCCAATACGTTGCCCATAACTTCCATAAAGTCGTTCTTTTCCCCCATAAAGGTCACTTCCGGCGAAATATCCAGCGAGATCACCACGCCTTTACGCTGATATACCTTGTTGAGCGCCACGGTCAGGCTGTCCAACAGCGCGGGCACGGAGTGGATCTCGCGGGTCAGTACCGTTTGCCCCGAACTGATGCTGGCGCGATGCAGGTAGTAACCAATCTGCTGCGAGATGCGGCTGATTTGGTCCAGCATGATAGGTTCGACCTCTTCGATGGTGGTCTGCTTGCCGGTGCGCAGCGAACGCAAGGTGGTTTGCAGCACCGCCAGCGGCGTTTTCAGGCTGTGGGTCAGATCGGACAGCGTGGTGCGGTATTTGGTGTAACGCTGGCGCTCATTGCGCAGCAAAATGTTCAGATTGCGCACCAACCCACGCAGCTCGCTGGGGGGATTTTCGTCGAGCTGCTCGCGCTCACCGTTCTCCAGCTCGCCGACCTGATTCACCAGCGCCTTGATCGGGCGCAGGCTCCAGTAAGCCGCGAGCCACAATAACGGCACCACCAGCAGCAGGTTGGCCAGCAGCACATAGCTGAACCATTCCCAGACCACGTCCGAACGTTGCAGCTCCTGCGGGATGGTGTCGACCACCACAATGGTCAGCGCAGGCAGCCGCGGGGTCGCCGCGTAGGTGTTGACCGCCACGGAGTGCGTCAGCGCGTTTTGGTCGTTGTCGTCATAGTTTTTCAGCTGGTCTTGCGCTTTGGGGTTGTTGCCCAGCACTTCGCTACTGATGCGGGTATCGGTATCGATTTCGTAGAAGTCGGATTTCTCCAGCCACTCTTTGTTGATGCGCTTTTCCAGCTCCGGCAACTGGCGCTGGCTCCACAGCAGGTTGCCCTTGTCGTCGTAAATAAACACCAGGGTAGGGAAGTTGAGATCGATATCGGGCGGAATGGCGATAGTGAGCTTGTTGTCTTTCCATTGCGCCAGGCTGAAGAACAGGTTGCTTTCACCGCGCAGCAAGCGGAAGGCCGTCTTGTCGAAGCTGACGATATAGCCGACCACCGCCACCAGGCCGTAAGACAGCGACAGCGCCAGGATCACCCCGGCGGTCGCCATCAAAAAGCGCGCGCGCAGCGAAAAAGGTTTTTTATCCTTGTTGAACATCATGTTCACTTCGCATCAAAACGATAGCCCTGGCCACGAACCGTGGTGATCACTTCCTGCGGATATTCAGCCTGCAATTTTTTGCGCAGGCGGCCCATCAGCACGTCGATGGTGTGGCTCTCGCGCAGTTCCGCATCCGGATACAGCTGCAACATCAGCGAGTCTTTGCTGACCACTTTGCCGGCATTGCGGATCAAGGTTTCGATAATGGTGTATTCGAACGCGGTCAGTTTGATTTGCTGTTCCCCGACGCTCAGCTCGCGGCGCGACAGGTCGATCTGGAACGGCGGCAAGACGATCACCTGGGAAGCCAGGCCGCTGTTGCGGCGCATCAACGCCTGCATGCGGGCGATCACTTCTTCCAGGTGAAAGGGTTTGGTGACATAGTCGTCGGCGCCGGCTTCCAGCACCGCCACTTTGTCCTGCCAGCTTTCGCGTGCGGTCAGGACCAGAATGGGCAGCTTCATCTGGTGAGCGCGCCAGCGGCGGATCAGGCTCAGGCCATCTTCGCCAGGCAGGCCGAGATCGACAATCGCGATGTCCGGCGCGTGTTCCTGCAGGAAATAGTCGGCTTCCTTGGCATCTTCTGCAGCATCGACCTGATGGCCCATCTCGCGCATCTGTACGGAAAGGTGGTGGCGCAGCAAACCGTTATCTTCAACAACCAATACTCGCATGGCTAACTCCTGTGGTTAGGTGGGTGAGCATCCTGTCACCCCGCTAAAAAGGTAACACGCTCTTCAGCGTGTGAGGGATAGCGTGCGGCTACCTTACCCATTGATCTTGAATGTTGACGTTATGGTAGGTAGAACCCGCTGTTACCGCAAGAGACGCAGAGCGTTGGCGGGAAATAAGCGCTATCGATTTTATGTTCGCCGTCATTATCTGCAACGGCTAATAAACGCTGGATAAACAATGGCGGAACAAAGTTAAACCAAACTTAAACCGTCGGGTGTTGAAGGATCGGCCCGGAACCTAAGGAAATCGGCACTGACATGTTTCACGGCAAATGCCCGCGCAGGCAATACGCGCCAGCATCGCTGCCATCCAACGACCGGGTTTGGCACTATGACCCGATATGCCCGCTCAGAGGGGGAAATAAGGTAAAGTGAGGCGGTAAAGCCGCCCTCTCTTGACCCGGAGCACCATGAAACACAGCAGCCCACCCACCTCCCCGGACGCCCTGCAGGCAAGCTTTGCCCGGCATTTGCAACAGGGCATGACGCGCAAAGCGGCGCTGCATCTGGCCATCAAACAACAGGTGACGGCGGGGGATCTGCAATATCTGGCGAAACTTCCTCCCAGCCGGGTGCTGGCTGCCGGGCTGGGCGTTTCTCGCGATACTGTCGAGGTGACCTATGCCCAACTGGAAGCCGAAGGCTACATTGCCCGCGCGGTGGGGCGCGGCAGCTTTGTCAGTTATCAGCGAAGCACCCTGATTGGCCGCGAGCTGTTGGCGGCGGATGATGCCGAAAGCGCACTGTTGGCGGAGCGGGAACTGAGCGCGCATGGCCGCTCGTTGCTGGTGGCCGCCCATGCGCCGCATACCAGCCGCGCCAGTTCGCTCACGCCGTCATTGCCTGACCTGCGGCTGTTCCCGATAGATAGCTGGCTGCAACTGGAAAGGCTGGCGGTTCGGCAGTACGGCGAACCTCTGTTGGGCTATGCCGATCCCCAGGGAGTGGTGGAGCTGAGGGGCGAGATCATTGAGTATCTGCGGCGCGAAAGGGGCGTTAAGGCCAGTGTGGAACAGGTGATCGTGCTGACCAGTTCCCAACAGGCGCTGTCGCTGTGTACCCAGGTGTTGTTCAATCCGGGCGACAGGGTATTTGTCGAAGAGCCGGGGTATCAGGGGGCAAAAAAGCTGGTGCAGTCTGCGGGGATCATCGCCCAGCCTGTCGCGGTCGATCAAGACGGAATGGATATCGATGCATTAATTGACGCGCGCCATCGTGGGCGGGGCGTGTATGTCACGCCATCTCATCATTATCCGCTGGGGCATTCGCTCAGCATCGACAGACGATTGAAACTGCTGGAATGGGCGCAGCAGCACAAGGCCTGGATTATTGAAGATGATTACGATTCCGAATTCAATTATGACGGGCTGACCAGGGCTTCGCTGCAGGGGCTGGATAAATACCAACGCACGCTGTATATCGGCACCTTCAGTAAAACCCTGTTTCCGGGGCTGCGCATCGGTTTTATCATAGTTCCGCCACAGTTAATCAAGCCGATGGTGGCCGCCAAACAATTCCAGGATGGTTATACCTCCGCGTTGCCGCAAATGACCCTGTTCCGTTTTTTAAACGGCGATTTTTATGCCGAACACTTAAGGAATATGCGCAAGCTGTATAAGGCCAGGCTCGATATTCTGCATGCGGCGGTCCATCAGTATCTTGCCGCCTGGACCCGGCCGCCGCTGCCGCAGGGCGGGTTGCAATTGGTGTGCCCGCTGGCGGATGCGGCTACCGAGCGGCGTTTGATTCAGGCCGCCGCCGCGCAGGGAATGAAGGTCTATGGGCTGGCGGATTTTTACACCGGCCAACCTCGGGAAGGGGCGCTGGTGTTTGGCTTCTCGGCCTACACGCCGGATGAAATCGTAAAATTCATCAAAAAGTTATCCTCCATTTTCAGCGCGCTGCCGCAGGCCGATTAAGGGCGTCTATGCGGTCAAAATTGGTCTGCTCACTGTTATGAATTGGTCTGTATTCAGTCTGTGATCGTCGGTGTACCCTGTCGGTATCAGGTTATTTCTCCTGTGGAAATAATATCTTAAAACCAGAGAGGCGCTATGCACCCAGTAAACAATGACGTTGTGGTACGCAAAATACAAAACGGCGATAAATCGCAGTGGTTGGATCTGTGGCAGGGATATCTTCATTTTTATCGTGCGGACATTGCCGCGCAGGTTACCGAGCACACGTTTGAATGCTTATGCTCGGATCGACAGGTGTATGGGTTGGTGGCGGAAGATGCAAACGGCAATCTTCTGGGGTTGATGAACCTGATTTTCCACCCTTCAACCTGGAGCTCCGCCGGTTATTGTTATATTGAAGATCTCTATGTTTCCCCGGTGGCGCGCGGCAAGAAGGTGTCCGAGAAGCTATTTGAGCAGGCTTATCAGCTTGCCAATGAAAGGGGCAGCGACCGGGTTTACTGGATGACGCAGGAATATAACGCCCCGGCGCGTTCGCTGTACGACAAAATAGGCAAAAGAAGTTCGTTCATTATCTATACCCGTTAATTACAGGTTGCGAGGGGCTTTATGGCGTTCAATCAATTCGGGCAGCCGGTGGGCGAGCCATTAACCGATTGGCGGGCACCGCAACGGCCTGCCGGAGAGCCGCTTGACGGGCGCTTTTGTTTTCTGAAATCGCTTGATCCGCAGCGTGATCACGCAGCCCTGTTCCGCGCATTCCAACTGGCTCCGGATGGCCGCGACTGGACCTATTTATCCATCGAACGGCCGGACAGCCCGGCGGCGATGTTGCAACACCTGACCCAGCTTCAGGCCAACCCCACGTTGGTGAACATGACGGTGTTCGATAGCGCAAGCCACGCACCGGTCGGCACCGTGGCTTATATGCGCATCGATGAAGGCAACGGCGTGCTGGAGATTGGCCACGTCAGTTGGTCGCCGGCGATGAAACAACGCTCCAGCGCAACGGAGGCCGTCTATCTGATGCTGCGCCACCTGTTCGATGATTTGGGGTATCGCCGTTGTGAATGGAAGTGCGACAGCCACAACGCGCCATCCAGACAGGCGGCGGCAAGGTTCGGTTTCAATTACGAGGGCCGGTTCAGGTATGCGGTGATCACCAAGGGCCGCAGCCGCGATACCGACTGGTTCGCCATCACCTCGGATCGCTGGCCGGCGATTAAAGCCGCCTTCGAGCAGTGGTTGAGCCCCGGCAACTTCAACGCGCAGGGGCAGCAGCAACAGCGGTTGCAGGCATTTATGCGTTGAGAGTTTAAAATACCAAAGGCGGCCATGTGGCCGCCTTTGTGTTTCTAACCAGACCGATTATTTCAGCTCGTCAACCATAGTGGCGGCGCGGCCAATGTAGTTAGCCGGGGTCATGGCTTTCAGGCGGGTTTTCTCTTCTTCCGGCAGCGCCAGACCCTCGATAAACGCCTGCATGCCGGCGGCATCCACGCGCTTGCCACGGGTCAGCTCTTTCAGCTTCTCGTACGGCTTTTCGATGCCGTAACGGCGCATCACGGTCTGGATCGGCTCGGCCAGCACTTCCCAGTTGTGATCCAGCTCGTCCAGCAGGTGCGCCTGGTTGACTTCCAGCTTGCTGATGCCTTTCATGGTCGCCTGATAGGCGATCAACGCATAGCCCAGGCCCACGCCCAGATTACGCAGCACGGTGGAGTCGGTCAGGTCGCGCTGCCAGCGGGAAACCGGCAATTTGCTGGCCAGGTGGGCCAACACCGCGTTGGACAGGCCCAGGTTACCTTCGGAGTTTTCGAAGTCGATCGGGTTGACCTTGTGCGGCATGGTGGAAGACCCGATTTCACCGGCGATGGTCTTCTGCTTGAAGTGATTCAGGGCGATGTAACCCCAAATATCACGGTCGAAGTCGATCAGGATGGTGTTGAAGCGCGCCACGCAGTCGAACAGCTCGGCGATGTAGTCGTGCGGCTCGATCTGCGTGGTGTACGGGTTCCAGGTGATGCCCAGCGAGGTGACGAAGGTTTCGCTGAACTGGTGCCAGTCCACTTCCGGGTAAGCGACGATGTGGGCGTTGTAGTTGCCGACCGCACCGTTGATTTTACCCATGATCTCAACGCGTTCCAGCTGACGGAACTGGCGTTCCATACGGTAGGCCACGTTGGCGAATTCTTTACCTACGGTCGACGGGGTCGCCGGCTGGCCGTGGGTGCGGGACAGCAAAGGAATATCGCGATATTCCAGCGCCAGGCCCTTGATCGAATCGATGATTTTGCGCCAGTACGGCAGCACCACATCCTGACGCGCGGTTTGCAGCATCAGCGCGTGGGACAGGTTGTTGATATCTTCCGAGGTGCAGGCAAAGTGGATGAACTCGGAGACCGCCTGCAGGGCAGGGACGGCCTCCACTTTTTCCTTCAGGAAATACTCAACCGCTTTCACGTCGTGGTTGGTGGTGCGTTCGATAGTCTTGATGCGCTGCGCGTCTTCTTCGCTGAATTCTGCGACGATCTTGTCGAGGAAAGCGTTTGCGTCGGCGTCAAAAGCGGGAACTTCCTTGATTTCTGCGCAAGTGGCCAGTTTCTGCAGCCAACGTACTTCAACCTGCACGCGGAATTTCAGCAGACCGTATTCGCTGAAAATGGCGCGCAGTGCGCTGACTTTATCACCGTAGCGTCCATCAACGGGGGAAACGGCGGTCAGTGAGGATAATTCCATCGGTAGCAACTCCTGGGATCGATTAACAATGAGCAACGATATTTTGCGCCTGTTTAAACAGACGATTACGAGAAAACATTAACTGCAGGCGGCTGCCGCCGACCTGTTGCCACAGCACGGCGGCACGGATGCCGGCCAGCAGCGTGGCGCGAACCTTGGCCTGCACCTGCGTATTCTGCAGGATAGCCGGCGAACCTATCACCTGGATGCGCGGCCCGAGCGGGCTGACCACGTCGACATAAATGCCGGCCAGTGCGCTGATAATGGTGTCTGATTCCAAATCAAAATGCGCCAACTGGCGCTCCAACTGACCGAGGCGTTCGCCAAGCTGGTTCATCGCCTGTTTGTTGGCGTTGAGCTTGCGCTCCAGCACCATCAGGCTGATGGTGTAGCGGGTCAGTTCGGCGCCCGGCCCCTTGTTATTGGCATTGAGCACGCCCATCAGCGTCTCGAGGCCCATTTTCAGATTGCGCTCTTCGCCGCCGAACACCGCCAGCGTGGAAGGCGGATCCATTTGCAGCAGGCTGCTCAACGAGACATGCAAGGCGTCTTTATCGCATATCCCCTCGTGCGCCAGTTGCTGGACCAGACGCGCCGACTGGCTGATTCCAGCCATCGCCAGCGTAATGTCATAATAATTCTTCGCCACGATTACTCCTGTAAACGCTGTTCGATAATGCCGCCGCCGAGGCAGATTTCGTCCTGATAAAACACGGCTGACTGGCCTGGGGTGACGGCGGCGACCGGCTCGTCGAAACGCACTTCGATGCGCTGATCATCCAGTGGCGTAACGGTGCACGGGATGTCCTGCTGGCGATAACGGGTTTTCACCGTACAGCGAAATGGCCCGCTCAGCGGCAGGCGATCGACCCAATGCAGCTGCTGCGCGATCAGGCCAGTGGACATCAGGCGCGGGTGTTCGTGCCCCTGAGCGACCACCAGCACGTTGTTGGCGACGTCTTTGTCTACCACATACCACGGATCTTCGCTGCTGTCCTTCATGCCGCCGATACCCAGCCCTTTGCGCTGGCCAAGGGTGTGATACATCAGCCCCTGGTGCTCGCCGACGGTCTGACCATCGACGCTGACGATAGGGCCTGGCTGTGCCGGCAGGTAACGGCCGAGGAAATCACGGAATTTGCGCTCGCCGATAAAGCAGATGCCGGTAGAGTCTTTTTTCTTGGCGGTCACCAGTTCCAGCTGCTCGGCGATGCGGCGCACCTCCGGCTTTTCCAGTTCACCGACCGGGAACAGGCTTTGCGCGACCTGCCCGTGGCTCAGGGTATACAGGAAGTAGCTCTGGTCTTTGTTGCCGTCGACGCCGCGCAGCAGGCGGCTTTTGCCGTCCACGTCCTGGCGGCGCACGTAGTGCCCGGTGGCGATAAAGTCCGCCCCCAGATCTTCCGCGGCGAATTCCAGGAAGGCTTTGAATTTGATTTCTTTATTGCACAGGATGTCCGGGTTCGGCGTGCGACCGGCCTTGTACTCTTCGAGGAACAGCTCAAAAACGTTGTCCCAGTACTCTGCCGCGAAGTTCACCGTATGCAGCTCGATGCCGAGTTTGTCGCATACTGCCTGCGCGTCGGCCAAATCGGTCGCTGCGGAGCAATATTCTTCGTCATCGTCCTCTTCCCAGTTCTTCATAAACAGCCCAGCGACCTGATAGCCCTGCTGCTGTAACAAATAGGCAGTAACGGAAGAGTCGACGCCGCCGGACATACCGACGATTACTTTTTTCTGGCTGTTATCTGACATGGGGGTCTCACGAACTTGAACACGAACCGTGCGATAAAAAACAAGCGCAGGATTTTACCACGTTGGCCGCGTTGGCGCACGGCACTTATTCATCTCAGAACGGCCAATCATAGCTGCCGACCAGCGACAGCGGGTAACGCTCCGGTTGCTGGTAACAGCGAAGGCTCTCCGCAACCAGCGCGGATCGCAGGTTGGGGGCCTGCAAAATCTCTTCGGCGCTCAGCCACAGGCAGCGGTCGATATCGCTGTCTTGCGGCTCGGTGGGCAGGGGGGATTCCAGCTCAATGACAAAACAAAAACGCAAAAACGGCGTGTTGTCCGGGGCGATCCACTGGTGCAGCTTGAGGAACGACTGCGGCGTGGCGCGGATGCCGGTTTCTTCCCACAGTTCGCGTTCGGCGGCTTGCACCAGGGTTTCATCGGCCTCCAGGTGGCCGGCCGGCTGATTCCATAACGCCTTATTGTTGATGGTCTCTTCGACGATCAGAAATTTCCCGGCGGCGTGAACCACGCAGGCAACGGTGACGTGCGGTTTAAACATAACGGCCCCTTACAGCGGCTGGTTGATGTGCTGGCATACCCTTGGTTTGGACTACAGTGAATCAAGGGTTTTCCATTCGCCAGGTTGTAATGCACCCAGGGAAAGCTCGCCCATACTGTAGCGAATCAGGCGCAGGGTAGGGAACCCGATATGCGCCGTCATGCGACGCACCTGGCGATTTCGGCCCTCGAACAGGGTGATTTTAAGCCAGGCGGTGGGGATCGCCTTGCGTTCGCGGATCGGTGGATTGCGCGGCCACAGCCATTCCGGCTCGCCGACCAACTCCACGCCGGCCGGCAGAGTGGGGCCGTCTTTGAGCGTAACGCCGCTGCGCAGCGGCGCCAGATCGGCTTCCTGCGGCGCGCCTTCGACCTGTACGTAATACACTTTGCCGGTGCGTTTGCCCGGCTGAGTGAGCTGCGCTTGCAGCTTGCCGTCATTGGTCAGCACCAATAACCCTTCGCTGTCGCGATCCAGCCGCCCGGCGGCGTATACATCGGGAAAAGGAATGTATTCTTTCAGCGTGGCGCGGCCAGTTTCATCGGTAAATTGGGGGAGCACATCGAAGGGTTTATTGAATAACACCACGCGGCGCGGACCCTGTGCTACTGCGGGTTTGGCGGCATTCGGTCGGCTGAATCGTTTAACGTTGTGATTTTTAACAGGGAATTTTTTCATAACAGTTGAGATTACGGATGATAGGCGCATTATAACCGAATCCGTTTCGGATTGGCGCGGACTGAATATTCGAGTAGTATCTACACGCATCTTACAAAGCATTAACAAAAATTGCGCTTGAAGGAGAGGTTGATGGAAAGCAAAGTAGTAGTTCCGGCAGAAGGTAAACAGATTACGGTCGATGCCCAGGGTAAACTGGTTGTTCCGAATAACCCGATCATCCCATTCATCGAAGGCGACGGCATCGGCGTTGACGTTACCCCTGCTATGATTCACGTGGTTGATGCGGCTGTGAAAAAGGCCTACCACGGCGAACGTAAAATCTCCTGGATGGAAATCTACACCGGTGAAAAATCCACTCACGTTTACGGGAAAGACGTGTGGCTGCCGGAAGAAACCCTGGATCTGATCCGTGACTACCGCGTTGCCATCAAAGGCCCGCTGACTACCCCGGTCGGTGGGGGTATTCGCTCCCTGAACGTGGCTCTGCGCCAGCAGCTGGACCTGTACGTGTGTCTGCGTCCGGTGCGTTACTACCAGGGCACCCCTAGCCCGGTTAAACAGCCAGAGCTGACCGACATGGTGATCTTCCGCGAAAACGCCGAAGACATCTATGCGGGTATCGAATGGAAAGCCGGTTCTGCCGAAGCGGACAAAGTGATCAAGTTCCTGCGCGACGAAATGGGCGTGAAGAAAATCCGCTTCCCGGAACAATGCGGCATCGGCGTCAAGCCATGTTCCGAAGAAGGGACCAAACGTCTGGTGCGTGCGGCGATCGAATACGCCATCACCAACGACCGTGACTCTGTGACCCTGGTTCACAAAGGCAACATCATGAAGTTCACCGAAGGTGCCTTCAAGGATTGGGGCTACGAACTGGCGCGCGAAGAGTTCGGCGGCGAACTGATCGACGGCGGCCCGTGGCTGAAAATCAAGAACCCGAACACCGGTAAAGAGATCGTGGTTAAAGACGTGATCGCCGACGCCTTCCTGCAGCAAATCCTGCTGCGCCCGGCGGAATACGACGTGATCGCCTGTATGAACCTGAACGGTGACTACATCTCCGACGCCCTGGCTGCACAGGTTGGCGGTATCGGTATCGCACCGGGCGCCAACATCGGTTCCGATTGCGCGCTGTTCGAAGCGACCCACGGCACCGCACCTAAGTATGCGGGCCAGGACAAAGTGAACCCAGGTTCCATCATCCTGTCCGCAGAAATGATGCTGCGTCACATGGGCTGGTTCGAAGCGGCTGACCTGATCGTTAAAGGCATGGAAGGCGCAATCGCTGCCAAGACCGTGACCTATGACTTCGAACGCCTGATGGAAGGCGCTAAGCTGCTGAAATGTTCAGAGTTTGGCGACGCTATCGTTAAACACATGTAATTGTGTTTGGTGTTTGAATAAGAACGGGAGCCTTAGGGCTCCCGTTTTTGTCGATTGAAAAGTACTCACTGTGGAGGAGCCTATACAGATTGGTTTCGTCCGTGAGAACTATTCTTATGCTTGAAGTGCGCACCAAATGCTATTTCTAAGATGTTGATAATTGCAGAAACTAAATTGGTGGCTTAATTTAACCAGGACGATGTTATGTAAGTAGATAAGGGGCTTTTGAGATTGCATAATATAAATATGCATAGGCGATGTGATATTTTTCTAAGGTCCAATAAAGCGGTCAGTGTTAGGGGGTATGTTATTCCGTATGGTTACGAACCTTTACATAAATCATCTAATATTATTTTTGATGAGGTTATGTAGCGTTCTATATTACATATTTGCCCCCGTCGTGTTGTCGCTAAATATGCACCGGGTGTTATGTGGTTTTGAGCCCCATAAACAGTTCTTATTAATGCGCGAAAATCATCCCTGGCTGATTTGCTGCGATGTGCTAATACATTTCTGACAATTCTCATTTCATTAATTAAATGACTGTGTATATTTACATTTTTTATATAAAAATCGTTTTCATCAATGACGTACTTTACACTGTCTGTTATATATTTTGCCTTGGTCCACTTCAAATTCATAATGGGTTTTTGACGGCCAAATGTTAAAAAAAGATTGCGTGCCCCAGCAATGCTTTTGCATTTTACAAAAGTAATTGGTTGTGTAGTATTGGTATAGCATGCCCCAGAGGCCACTTTGAAAGCTATTTCTGAAATGTGTAATTCTAATATTGAAAATGCTCTTAGCATAATCATTTCGGATATAATGTGTTGATGCCTGGCATCTAATAAAATGCACTCTCTTCTATACCATAACAAGCGATCCAATGCATAATGTGAGTTTCGTAATGTGATACTCAATTTAGGTATGGGCATTAGAGAAAACCCTTTATATAGTCTGCGCGAATTCTTCTTTGCGCAATCCGTTGAGTTGTCGATGAGCAAGCATTCTGAAATAAAATGTCATTTTGAGATTTATTGTCGGAATTAAATCTTGAATCTATTTCATCGATTACTTCACTAATTTTATTTTTGCTCTTAATTTTCATTTCATCAATGATTAAGAAAAGAGAAAAGAATAGTGGTTGGCGATTGAAGATAGTATCAGAGAACTTTCTTGGCTCAATCTCAGATAGTTTATCGAATGTTGCGTTAAGTCTCTCTGTTATTTTTGTTTCGTCATTAAATTCGTCATCATACTCTCTGTACATTTTATCTAAATAGGTGTTACTAAAGTCGGATAGTCCATTGATAATATTGTAAATTAAATCTGAAGTAAATTGAACTTCGTTCATTCTAGATATATCTGTTGACGAGAATATACTATAGTCACGCCAAAAATTTATCCGTGAGGATGATTGAGTTAAGCAGAATTGTTTCATTTCTCCACTGTATGCAGCATTGCGTTTTTCTTGAGAGTTTAATGACTTGCTGATTGAGTTTATTCGACCGAAGATATCGATTACATCACTATCAGATGCACCAAGTAGATAGCCTACAGGTAATGATGTTAATAAGAATTTTTGCCGGTCATCTTGGGTTAATTCATTTATTCTTATTTTCTTTTTATATTTTGGATGTTTGGCTGGAAACTCATTGTTTGCATAAGAAATTATACTTCGACATCTTTGCTGTCCATCTACAACTTCTTTAATGCTTTTTGAATTAATTAAATCTAATGAATGTCTAATGTAAATTGCAGGGATAGGTTTTTGTTCGAACATAGTGTTAATTAAATAAGATTTTTGTGCTGTTGTCCATACTGATCTGCGTTGGTACCATGGAGCTAAATCAAGTTCATCTGACTTGCGGATGTTTATTAAGTCTTGTACTACTAGCGATTGATAGTCAACTCTATCCATGGCGTAAACCCTTTTTTGTTAGAAGAAAAAAGTAATTATAGTTTACTTTTTGTTTTTATTCAATTATCTATGGCGGGTTAAATTTTGATGTTGTATTGTTGTATAATATGATGCTTCATGTCGTTGCATAAATTAGTTTTACAATTATAATTATTTTTGTGATATAAGTGGTGGTGATGTGTGTTTTTTACGATGCAGTGATATATTTGTTGCCAGTGTTTTTGTGTTAATCTAATTTTTTTTGGTGATGGTGAATATGCGTTTTTATAACGAGATAAAGCCATTCAATAATTAAAGGGAGTGATGATGGATGCTGACATTATTTCATACGAGTCAATGCTCGCAGCTAAGGCTTCAGCTGACTTTGCGTTTTATACTCTTGTTGTGACAGTCGTATCATTAATAATTTCATTGATAACCTTAATTTTCGCTAAAAGAGCACTATATACTTGGAAGAAACAATATACCGAAGATAAAAAAATAAAGCTCATTGAGGCACTTATTAAATTTAACAATACACTTATAATTATGCCAAAAAATTTGAATGATGACGAGGATAATACCCAAAAGAAGATTATAATAGTAGTAATGAGCGAAGTTCATACAAGATGCATGGTTTATCTCAAGGATAAACCTAATGATGATTTGTCCGAAAATCTTAGGTTGCTAAGAGATAAGTTTTCGGAGTTCCTTAATGGCGAAGCATATAAGTCTGAGTTGGCGATTGTGACGAATATAATTTTAATGATGAACTTAACATAATTAATGACTGATAGAGATTATAGAGTGTCTTTCTTGCTGAACTATTCAGAGCTTGGCGATCCTATTGTTAATGAGATTCTATGTATTGAGCATTTAAATAAAAACGTAATAGTAATCCAAATTACAGGGCTGAGCTTATGCTTGGCCTTTATCTTTTTAGCCTCAGTCAACCACAATGCAAACACATCCTGCCTCTTACTTCCTTTAACCGCGTCTGCGGCTGCCGGCACGTGTATAGCGCGAAGAACTGCACCGGTAAAGTGTTAAGTCATCGAGACGCACATAACTGCAAGGTTAAGGATAAGGGGAAGTCTTGGCGCAGTGATATCACAAATCAATGTACCTACCTGTCATCCATCCAGTAATGCCACACAGCGGCATTCACCATTGAAAAGTCGATTACAAATCGCGTAATCACAGGGCTGCACTCTAGTGTTGCCTTTTTGCATTTCAGTCCCAGCGAACACCGCCGTATAGTTGATAGAAGCCGTATCGCCGACCCGTTACGGCTGGTAGCTCAATCCCTCAGCACTGCAAATGTACGGCTCCCATATCCCTGCGTGCTCGCATCATTGAAGCGAAACAACAACATGTGGGTTTGCAATACCTTGATCTAAGGCCGTTTAAATTTGCCTGTATTGGTTTATTCTTCTTTCCTGTGGATATTCAATAAAGAAGGGAATCATGAAGAGAGTTCATCTGGGGTTTGGGATTTGCGCGCCGGCATTATCGCTTGTTATCGCCGCGCTGTTGTTGACGGGGTGTACAAAGACGAGTTCTTCGATTAAACCTGTGCCGTCTGATAAGGGTGTTGATGAGATTTTTGCCGCCTTCGAAGGTAAAACTGCGCCTGAACCTGGGGCGGAGGCCCGCCAGTATGCCGCGCAGATACAATCCGCCATTCAAAGCAGTTTTCTGGACGTTGGTGCATATGCCGGTAAGCGATGCGCTTTAAGAATTATGCTGGCACCGGATGGCATGCTTTTAGATGCGCGGGCCGAAGAAGGTGACCCTGATCTTTGCCGTGCAGCGATAAAGGCGGCCGCAAATGCCCGTTTTCCCAAATCGCCTTCACCAGCCGTTTATGATGCTTTGAAAAATCCTCTATTGGAATTCCGCCCCTGAGCACCTCAATGAGAGGGGAAAACCTGTCTACGCTATTCAGGCAGGGTCAATTTGAATAAAAACGGGAGCCTTAGGGCTCCCGTTTTTTTATAAGCAACGACCTTATTTCATTTAGCAGGCTCAAGATAGCATAAGAGGGGCGGTGTAACGCGATGGCAAACGTTGGGGGCCTGTGCAGGCCCCCCGGAATCAACACCATCTCTGCTTCAACACCTTTTAACTCGCATCAGGATGATTCTTGCCTTCTTCGATAAAGGCTTCATCAATCTCATCGGTGGTTTCCTCGCTGTCGCGGCCGGAAAGGATATTCCAGCAGGCGATGAACAGTGCGGCGATCAAGGGGCCGATAACGAAGCCATTGATGCCGTAAATCTCCATGCCGCCCAGCGTGGAAATCAGGATGAGATAATCCGGCATCTTGGTATCTTTGCCGACCAGCAGCGGGCGCAGAATATTGTCAACCAGCCCGATAACCACCACGAAGAACCCGACCAGGAACGCCCCTTGCCACAGCATGCCGGTGGCGAAGAAATAGATGGCTGCCGGTACCCAGATAATGGCCGAACCGACGGCGGGAATGATGGAGAGGAAGGCCATCAGCGCGCCCCACAGCAAACTGCCATCGATGCCGGTGATGTAAAATGCCAGGCCGCCGAGGGCGCCTTGCACAATCGCCACCACCACGGTGCCTTTCACCGTAGCGCGGGACACGGCGGCGAACTTCACGAACAGGTGGTGTTTAACGTGCTCGGACAGCGGCAGCGCCTCAAGCGCCAGGGTCACCAGATAGGGGCCGTCTTTGAGCAGGAAGAACAGCAGATAGAGCATGATGCCAAAGCCGACGGCAAAGTTGAACGTGCCTTTGCCGATCAGGAATACGCTGCCCGCCAGGAATTGCCCGCCCTTGAGTGCCACCTCGGAAAGCTGCTTTTGTATTTCCGCGGCGCTGTCGAGGTTATGCTCCGCCAGAAAATGCCGTGCCCAGCTGGGTAAATGCCGCATCACGTCGGCCAGCATCGCAGGCAGTTGGGTATTGTTGTTCTGCAGTTTTTCGTAGAGAACGTTGAACTCAAGCGCCAGCGACGAAGCGATGATCGCCAACGGGGTAAACACAATCAGGCAGATCACCAGCAGTGTTAACAATGAGACCAGGCCGTTGCGGTCGCCAAGGTATTGCTTAAGCTTGTTTTTCAACGGGTGGAAAATCACGGCTAATATGATGGCCCATAGCACCGACGAATAATAGGGACCCAATACGTCCAGAAAAGCGGCGGTTACGATGAAAAGGATCAGAATAAAGAATCCCTTTGAAATACCTTTAGACATCATGGCAGTCCCTCTGATGATAGATTTTATCGGTGAATCTTGGCGCTCACCGACATTGACGAGCAGTGAAAAACAAACCATAGCATCACAATGCCTTAACAGTTAGCTGATTGTTGGTGAGCGGCGGTTCTCTGGCCTGTAAGCCGATTTGTTTACGGATTTTTGTGTAAATTATCAATAAGTCTTATTGATTGTGTTTCATTTTGTGAGTTTACCTTGATGATAAGGGGTGGGTTATCTACGTTTTATGTGAGCGCATTTTCACCTGAAACTAAGAGGTAGGTGTATGACTGAGCATAAACGACTTAAATTTATTGAGATAATTGTTGCGATCGCTTTTGGCGGTTTGGTGATTTACCTGATGGCCACGGGCGCTTTGTCATTGTCAGGGTTGGAGCACCATTGGCCATATCCATCAAGATAACTGTAGTGATTTGCCAGGGTATGCTGAACACGGCGGATAAAAAAATAAAATTACGCTATTCAGAGGTTGCGTTCGGATGAGGAAAGTACGGCGGAGATCCATAAGCTTAAACGCCGGCCGCTCAATCTCCCGCTCAGATCGGATGTCTTTCATCACGCCTGACCCATCAGGCGCTTCACCCTTATTTGATCCCCACAACGACTCAAATCGCTATTAGCGCGCCCGATCACACAAAACCCCAGACCGGGTTTCTTCCGTCATAGATGCCATGATAGTTTTTATCAAAATCATGATGAGGCAGAATATGGCAGGCAAGAAAACCACCATGAGCGCCATTGCCCGGGAGGCACGGGTCGGCATTGCTACGGTTGACCGGGTGATGAACCGGCGAGCGTCGGTACGGCCGGAAACGGAACGCAAAGTTATCGCAGCGGCGAAAAAACTGGGCTTTGCCCGCGAAAAGTCTCACCGGTTGTTTGAGGCGGCCGGGCAGTCGCCGGTGCGGCTCAAAATGGGTTTTATCCTGTTGCAACGCGAACATTCTTTCTATGCGCAGTTAGCGGAAAGCCTGCTGGAACAGGCCGCGCCGTACTACGATCTGGCCCACCCGCCGCAGTTCGTTTTTCATGATATCAGCGCGGTAGGCGATACCGCCGCTGCCATTACGCAACTGAGCCAGAGCGTGGATGTGATGGGGGTCGTGGCGCTGGATAACCCGATGATCCGTTATGCGGTCGAAGAGGCCAGCCGCGCGGGCGTCAAGGTGTTTACGCTGCTGTCGGACCTGTCGGTGCACAGCAGGGCCGGTTATGTGGGCCTGGATAATCAACAGGCCGGCCGCACCGCTGCCTGGGCGGTAGAGCGTATGTGCCGAAAACAGGGGGAAATCGGGGTTGTCATCGGCGATAATCGCTTCCTGTGCCAGGAAAGTTGCGAAATCAGCTTTCGCTCTTACCTGCGCGAACATCTGAGTGGCCACCGGGTGCTGGAGCCGCTACGCAGCCATGAACGGGCCGAAAGCGCCAGACAGGTAACCTTGAGCATATTGGCGCAGCGCCCCGAATTGGTGGCGTTGTACGCGCCCTGCGGCGGCGTGGAAGGGATTATCGCCGCGTTGCGGGAGAGCGGCAGGCAGCACGAGGTGATGCTGGTTTGTCACGGCCCGGTGGAAAACGCGGAGATGGCGTTGATCGACGGCACGCTGGATCTGATGTTGACGCATCGCATTCATGAATTCGCCGCGTCGGTCATCAACACCTTTGTCGCCGCCGCCGGCGGCGAACACCCTGGATTTATGCAGATCATTAACCGCTTTGATCTGATCACCAAAGAAAATATCTGATCGCCGGGCCCCGCTGCGGGCCGTTGCCCTCTGAGTTGTCGCCGATGTCTTGCGGATCGCGGTCTGTCTGTGTTTGATAAAAAACTATCATTACGACTATCAAATTTAACGCGATCTCCATCAAAAAATGAAAGTTTCATTATTGTTGGTTTCGAAATATTTGTTTGATACTGGCGCGACATGCTGCCTGAAACGGAACCACAACGATGAATTTACCTATTGCCAATGCACCCTGCAGTTGGGGGGTGGACGACCCTAAAAATCCCTATCTTCCGCCTTATCAGAAAGTGCTGCAGGAAGCGAGCGCCGCCGGCTATCACAGCATTGAGCTGGGGCCGTGGGGGTACTTGCCGATCGAGGCCGCGGCTTTGAGTGCTGAACTTGAGCGGCACAGCCTTTCGCTGGTGGCAGGCACCATTTTTGACGATCTGGTCAGCGAGCAAAACTTCAGCCATATCCTCGCGCTGACGCACAACATTTGCCGCAATCTGTCGCAGGCGCCTAAAGCGCAGAACACTCAGGGCGGGGCTTTCTCAGCGCCGTATCTGGTGATTATCGATTTCGGCAATCCGCAGCGGGCCAAATTGGCCGGCCAGTATGCACTGGCGCCGCGCCTGAGCGATGCGGATTGGAAACGGATGATCGGCCACATCAAAACGGTCAGCGAGATTGCCTGGCAGGAATATGGCGTCAGGCCGGTGATCCATCCGCATGCCGGCGGCTGTATCGAGTTCGCCGATGAAATCGAGCTGTTGGTTAGCCAAATTCCGCACCAAACCGCCGGATTATGCCTGGATACCGGCCACCTGTATTACTCCGGTATGGATCCGGTCGCCTGGCTCGAACGCTATTTCTCCCGGATTGATTACCTGCATTTCAAAGATGTTAACCCGCAGGTGTTCAATGACGTGCTGAAACGCGGGCTGGATTTCTTTACCGCCTGCGCGGAAGGGGTGATGTGCCCACTGGGGCAGGGTGCAATTGATTATCCAGCCGTGCGCGAATTATTGGCGGCGCACGGCTATCAGGGCTGGATCACCATTGAGCAGGAGCGCGATCCGCGCAACGTGCAGGGCAGCCTGCAGGATGTGACGGAAAGCCTTAATTATTTGCGAACAGTCGGTTTTTAATCAGGAGAAACGTGATGATCAACGGCATTAAACCTCTGGAGCGCTCCCTGCGTTGGGGCATGGTCGGCGGTGGTGGCACCAGCCAAATCGGTTATATCCACCGTTCTGCGGCGCTGCGCGACGGTACCTTCAGCCTGGTGGCGGGCGCCTTTGATATTGACGCGCAACGCGGGCGCAGCTTTGGGCAAAGCCTGGGAGTGGCGGCGGAGCGCTGTTACCCGGATTACGCCACGCTCTTTCGGGAGGAAGCCGCCAGGGCAGACGGCATCGAGGCGGTTTCCATCGCCACGCCAAACAACACCCACTTTGCTATTTGCCAGGCGGCGCTGGAAGCGGGTCTGCACGTGGTGTGCGAAAAACCGCTGTGCTTTACCGCCGAAGAGGCGCAAATACTGGTCGAATTGAGCCAAAGGCAGCATAAAATTATCGGCGTCACCTACGGCTATTCCGGCCACCAATTGATTTTGCAGGCCCGGCAGATGATTGCCGACGGCCTGCTGGGCGACATTCGCATCATCAACATGCAGTTCTCTCACGGTTTTCACGCCACGGCGGTGGAGCAGGAAAACCCCAGCACGCGCTGGCGGGTAGACCCGCGTTTTGTCGGCCCGAGCTATGTGCTGGGCGACCTGGCCACACATCCGTTATTCCTGGCGGAAACCATGGCGCCGCAATTGAAGGTCAAACGCCTGATGTGCAGCCGCCAGAGCTTTGTCAAAACCCGCGCGCCGCTGGAAGATAACGCCTATGTGCTGATGGAATACGACAATGGTGCCGTTGGCTCTATGTGGTGCTCCGCGGTCAACAGCGGCTCGATGCACGGGCAGAAGATACGCATCGTCGGCGAGAAGGCCAGCCTGGAATGGTGGGACGAACAGCCTAACCAGATGCGTTTTGAAGTACAGGGCGAGCCGGTGCGCATTCTGGAGCGCGGCATGCCTTACCTGGATCACGCCGCGTTGGCGGACGACAGGATTGGCGGCGGGCATCCCGAGGGGCTGTTTGAAGCCTGGTCAAATCTGTACCGACGTTTTGCGCTGGCGATGGACGCCACCGACCGGCGGGACGAGGCTTTCCTGGCGGATTTTTGGTACCCCGACGTGCATGCTGGGGCGATGGGGGTGCGCTGGGTGGAAAACTGCGTGCGTTCCGCCGATGCCGGCGCCAGCTGGGTTGAGTTTCGCTAAAGCCCCGCAAGCGCGGTGGAGCCTCGGCTCGTCCCATTTTAGTTCGTTTTTTCGTCACCCAGACGCCAGAGGGACGATACAGTGATCAGCCTCATTAGAGAAAGGGGGAAAGGCTGATAGGGTAGGGGTTGGCCTAATCACAAGGAGAGAAGGATGTTAGAGCAATACTACCCGGCGACGATGAGCTCCAAACCCGTCACGGACGAACAGCATAAAAGGCGAGTGGCGGTGCAGGTGGCGTTGGAGTTGATCAAGGCCACCCTGTCCGATACCAACGACGGCAACGGCGTGGATTTTCAGCTGAAAGCCGCCGAAAAGCACATTGGCCCCCTGGCGGATGCCATACAGGAAGCCTTGAAGTAAGCTCCTGCCGCCCATAATCAACCGCCCCCTTTGGGCGGTTTTTTTGTGCCAGCTTTGCTGGCAAACCGCGTTGAGCGCACAGCCATCGCATGATTGCTGTGATTTTTTCATTAGCTTATTGCCTTTTTCCCGACTAGTGCCGTTTTCAGCACCCACCTACTATGCAGATCCGGTTAATTACCAGGTTCCCTGTCATGTTCAAGCATACCCTATCATCAACTTCACCACTGCGCTTTGGTGGTATTACGCTGTTGGTCAGTTTCGTCATGTTCTTTGCGGCTGCCGCGCCGACCCAGGGCGCGCAGGTTATCACCTTTGTGCCCGATGCCGCTGGGGGATACCCCGAGAGCATTGCCTGGAATGAGCGCGCCGGGGCGTTTCTGGTTTCGTCGCTGCGTGGCGGGCAGATCGGCCTGGTTTATGAGGATGGGCGCTACAGGCATTTCGCCGTCGACCGTTCACAGATCACGACTTCCGGCATTGTCGTTGACGCCGTGCGCAACCGCGTGCTGGTATGCAACGAAGATGTAGGCATTGCGCTCAGGTCTTCACCCGGTACGCACAATCGCGTGGCGCAGGTGCTTGAGTTTGATCTCGACACAGGTGCGCTGCAACATGTCTATGATTTCTCGCCGTTGAGCAAAGGACCGACGCTCGCCAACGATCTGGCCCTCGACGCGCAAGGCAATGTCTACGTTACCGATAGTTTCCAGCCGCAGATTTATAAAATCGACCAGGCAACCAAGGCGGTTTCGATACTGGTGCGTTCCGAACGTCTGATGCCCGCCACGACCACAGCGGCGTCGGGGGCGAAACCTTATCTCAACGGAATTGTTTTCCACCCGGACGGCTATCTGATCGCCGGGGACTATTCCCGTGGTCTGTTGTGGAAGGTGGCGCTGGATGGGACGCACGCTCTAAGCGAAATCAAGCTGCCACAGCGTTTGAAAGGGCCCGACGGGTTACGTCTTAAAAACCCCGACACCCTGGTGGTGGTACAGTCTTTCCCTGGCACCGGACAGGGCATGTCGGGGGATGTGACACTGCTTTCTTCATCCGACGGTTGGGCTAGCGCGCGCATTACCGCTGTTGTCACGCCGCCGGGATTGGATGGACCCACTGCGGCGGCAGTCAAGGATGGTGAGGTTTGGGTTGTCAATTCACGTTATCCTCGCCTCTTTGCCGATACCGCGAATGCCGATCGCACGCGCGAGTTCAGCATCGTCAAGGTGGCGTTTAGCGATGGCCAAAATGTCTCCGGGTTGCCATGAAGGGCCGTAACGCCCACTGATGGGGCGTGGATTTTCAACTGAAAGCGGCTGAAAAGCATATTGGCCCCCTGGTGGATGCCATACAGGAAGCCTTGAAGTAAGCTCCTGCCGCCCATAATCAACCGCCCCCTTTGGGCGGTTTTTTTGCTTTTTGTCCGGCATATTCGGATTGTTTGTCATAGAGCGAAACGGGAAAAGTTGTAAAATCGACCTCAGGATTATCTTAAGAAAGAGCGTGAGGAGAGCGTTGATGAAGGATGTGCATATCGCACTGTCGGGCAGTTGCGTACGGTTGGCTTACCCGGGAGAAGACGTACTGGATTTTCCCGACCGGCTGTCATTCGGGCCGCTGTATGCGCTCGACGACGATGGTGCGTTGCAGGCCAGAACCCGCTGGATGCGCGAATTGTACCAATCCGTTCACGCGCCTGAGTGGGACACTTCCGAAGAATGTCAGGCGGGGATGACGAGGTTAAAAGCGCAGCTTGCCGCCGTTACCGGGCAAGTGACGCTGTGGGTCGGCAATAACGCCGATGAACAGCTGATGCTGCGTGCGTTGCTGCCACTGCTTGGCGAACTCCCTGTCTTTACCGTCAACGTAACCGAACACACTGGGCGGGCGAGCACCCACTGCTGTGCGGCGGAAATGCTGGAACCCTTGTGGATCCGCCGACGTGAACTGACCTCGGCAGACAAAACGACACTCACCGCCGACTGGCAACGTCTGCTGGCGGAAAATGCCCCGGTGCGGATCTTTGCGGAAAACGCGGTTCGCGGCCAGGCGCAGGATTTTCACGACCGCCAATTGCTGGATGCCTGCCCCGCAGATTACACGCAGGGTTCGCGGGTGGTGGGCGAAGCGATGGTGAATTCGCCTTATCCGGTGGGGGATGCCTTTCTGAATTTCCGTCTGTACGCCTTGATTGCACAGGGGGCATTACAGGCTCAGACCGCCGGTCTGA
Organism: Serratia plymuthica; assembly: GCF_018336935.1. NCBI lineage: Bacteria > Pseudomonadati > Pseudomonadota > Gammaproteobacteria > Enterobacterales > Yersiniaceae > Serratia > Serratia plymuthica. Next base: position 1,858,493 of record NZ_CP068771.1, read on the forward strand.
ACATGAACCGCATCAGGGTCAGGCAAGCATAAATCCCCTCCCGCCACCTGCCGGTTTTTTTGTGCCTTTTGGCGAGGAAAATACGCCAAAGCGGTTTTCTTGGCCGAAAGGATCGGCTTATAATGCACCGCGGACTGTATAAATAAACAGGTGGATTGCATGGCGCTGGTTTTGGATGGCGAGAAAATTGGTCGTAACCGGTTTACCGGTGAGAAGATTGAAAACGGCATTTTTCACAACTGCGATTTCTCGGGAGCGGATCTGACCGGCACCGAGTTTATCGACTGTCAGTTTTATGATCGCGAGAGCCAGCAAGGCGGCAATTTCAGCCGCGCGCTATTGAAAGACGCCAGCTTCAAAAGCTGCGATTTATCGATGGCGGACTTCAGAAACGCCAGCGCGCTGGGCATTGAAATCCGCGAGTGTCGCGCCCAGGGCGCCGATTTTCGCGGTGCCAGTTTTATGAACATGATCACCGCGCGGACCTGGTTCTGCAGCGCTTACATCACCAAAACCAACCTCAGCTACGCCAACTTTTCGAAAGTGGTATTGGAGAAGTGCGAGCTATGGGAAAACCGCTGGAATGGGGCGCAGGTCCTCGGCGCGACCTTTAGCGGCTCCGATCTCTCCGGCGGCGAATTTTCTTCATTCGACTGGCGTGCCGCCAACTTTACTCATTGCGATCTGACCAATTCTGAATTGGGTGAGCTGGACGTGCGCGGCGTCGATTTGCAGGGCGTAAAACTGGACGGTTATCAGGCGTTCCAGATCATGGAACGGCTGGGTATTGCGATTATCGGTTAAGCGCATTGAAGAGCACTTGCTCCTCCTGACACGGCCAGAAAAACTAGCGTGTCGCTGGGGCCAGTGAGTTGATCACTGCATCGGCATTGACCGGGATTTCCCGAGTCGTTACCGGGATAGTGAAACCCGGCTGTTGGGTGAAGTAACGGGCATCTTCATTGACCGGTGTAACAAAAATCGCCAGATTATCATTGGCCTGCATCACGCCTTCCGGTTCGAACAGCGCGAACAAAGGGGAAGCGTGCGTATCGGGCGAAGAGCAAGCGGAAAGCCAGAAACCGTTTTTACTGGTGTACTTGCACTGGGCGTTTTTACCGGCGATTTGGGTAATTTGCTTTTCAAGCAGCGCATTAGCGTTTGACACATAGCTGGGCGGCGTCGGCTGACACCCCGTCAGACTGATAGCAAGGGCTACCAGAGCCACTGTCTTTTTGTAAATCATAACCATCCCGTGACAACCACCTAGGTAACTATATTGGTGCTTTACTATAACGATCCTAGCAACTGCGATGCGCCGTTGTCGAGAACTTATTGATTGGTTAAGGTTTTGTTACTAAAACATGACAGCTGGACAGGGGTATTAACAGCGCGTACCCGGCAGCCCTTCACCTTTATATCAGCAAAAAATCAAAGCAACGGTGACAAAAAGGGTCATCTGAGCGCCATGTTCAAGCCGTAGATAAATACCGAGAGAGCCTGCCGGAGTGCAGTTATTTAAGTCTAAACGGATTTTCCCGTTGGTACGCCTCGTGAAATATTGGTCGCGATACCCTGCAGAAAGGCGACGCGGGATCCGCTTTTTGCACGGGCGTCGGGGTTTATCAAACCCGAGGCGGGTTTTGCCTTGGCGAACAGGCGGCAGCCAAACCAAATCAGATAGCCGGCTCCGGCGATTTTGACCGCCATCGCCAGCCAGGGGAACAGGGCAAAAATCAGGTCGATGCCGAGAATTGCGCCGCTGGCCCAGAACAGATTGACCAGCACTATGCCGGCTACCAGAGCGAAGGCTTCCGTTCGGCGGGCAGAGACGGCTTTATGCGCTACGGCGACAAAATTGGGGCCAGGCACGACTACGCCGACGACATACAGGGTGAAGACGGCGATTACTGCGGGCATATCGATCATCATGTTACGGCCGATTCAGAAAGGAACATACCGGCAGTTTTATAATGAATCGCGGCCATAATCCATCCTGATAACGTGCGGAGCGAAAATTTGTCTTCCGTCTGTATGTCGCCTTTCTCGGCGGTGAGTTTTCCGCGGGGGAGCGTAATAAATTCATCGTGTAAGTAAATATAATTATAAATATCCCTTGATTAAATAATTCAGCTGTGTGTAAATAGCGTCATCGGTTTGTAGTACAGACCTTATGAAAGCAGTTTTAGTAAAGCAGTTCTCAGTATTAGTGATATCCCATAGATACCTCTTCTTCCGCGAATTACCTTCTCTAGTGCCCAATAAGTTTCCAACAAAAACAGACCTCTATCGCCGTATGGCGTCTCAAAATATAAAGGAAATATCTATGTCTACTAAAATGACTGGTTTGGTAAAATGGTTTGATGCGGGTAAAGGTTTTGGTTTTATCTCTCCGGCAGACGGCAGCAAAGACGTGTTCGTGCACTTCTCTGCCATTCAGAGCAATGATTTCAAAACTCTTGATGAAGGCCAGCGCGTTGAGTTCACCATCGAAAGTGGTGCAAAAGGCCCTTCAGCAGGCAACGTAGTGGTTTTATAATTTTAAGGTAATGTTTTATTTCTTGCGATAGCGATGATGGCTTGAGCCGGAGCGGATGAGAAATAAAAAGTTGCCCGAATAAACTCCGGGGTTACCCGGAGTTTATTTAAAGCTGAATATTTCGCTCTGTTTTAGTTGCGGTAAATATTCTCAACAGAAAAACAGATTGGCGTCGCCACGTTAATAACGACACTGATTCAGTCTTTTTTTCTGTTGTGAAAAAGTTGTGCTTAGGCTGCGTAACGTTGGAGTGTTCGATGGACGCTTACGCCATAACATGACAGCCGGGAAAGTAACCGGCAAACATTGATGACCCTGGCTAAACGCCGGGGTTTTTTTATGCCTGTCGGTCAGAGTGCATCGTTCCATGGCCAGAACCGCCGGGGCCCGATAAGCGGTAATCCTGGCGCTGAACTAAACTTGAACTGTAGAGGAAACGAGTGAAAAGCCCCTGTCGGGGCGCCATTTCTGTTCATCAGCGCAATGTGGAGGGCAGCATCATGGCTTATCAACATATCGTTGTCGCAACCGATCTCAGCGAAGACGCGGAGTTTCTGCTCGGTAAAGGCGCCAGGCTGGCCGGCGCTCTCAATGCCAGGCTATCCCTGATCTATATCGATATCCACCGTACCGGCTATTACGCCGAACTGGGCGTGGGTGAATACAACTACACCGACTCTACTTTTTCGGAACGCGTGAAAAATACGCTGAACGCGATCAAGGGCCAGTCCTCCTATCCGGTTGAAGAGGTGATTATTGGGCGCGGCGAATTGACGCAAGAGCTGAATAGGGCGGTGAAAGCGAAGGGCATTGATTTGGTGATTTTTGGCCATCACCAGGATATCTGGAGCCGGCTGATGTCATCGGCGCGACAGGCCATCAACCATCTGCAGGTTGATCTGCTGGTGGTCCCCATCGACAAGAAATAAATCTGCTTATCGCCGTCGCTAAACGGGACGGCGATGATTTTCCATTACCGTCCCTTATCTTACCAGTGGCGCTATAGGGCAGTTGTTGAACTTATAGAACGCTGATAATCCCTCGATAAAACAGTTTCACGTCTTTATTTTATCAATTCTATCAATGTATTGGCTTAATTCCGATAATGCAGGGCCTGTCGCATTGAATTGGCAGGAGATACCTCTTTATGGTTAATAAACCGCACGTTTTGACTGGCCCTTGCCCTTCATGAGTTTTATCCTTGAGCCTCAGCAGGATTTGTATGATTTATAGAAATACATTCACATGGAGGAGGTTTCATGCGTTTCGACAATAAAGTGGTAGTGATCACCGGCGCAGGCAATGGGATGGGAGAGGCGGCGGCACGCCGATTTTCCGCCGAGGGCGCTGTGGTGGTGCTGGCGGACTGGGCGAAGGACGCGGTAGATACCGTTGCCGCTTCGCTGCCGAAAGGCAGGGCGATGGCGGTGCACATCGACGTTTCCGACCCGGTTGCGGTTGAAAAGATGATGAAAGAGGTGGCGGAAAAACTGGGCCGTATCGACGTGTTGCTGAACAATGCCGGCGTGCACGTGGCGGGTACAGTGCTGGAAACCAGCGTGGCCGACTGGCGGCGCATCGCCGGGGTGGATATCGACGGCGTAGTGTTCTGTTCCAAATTCGCCATGCCTTATCTGCTGAAAACCAAGGGCTGTATCGTTAACACCGCCTCGGTATCCGGCCTGGGTGGCGACTGGGGCGCGGCATATTACTGCGCGGCGAAAGGGGCGGTGGTCAACCTGACGCGCGCCATGGCGCTGGATCACGGCGGCGACGGCGTACGCGTGAACTCGGTGTGCCCGAGCCTGGTGAAAACCAATATGACCAATGGCTGGCCGCAGGAGATCCGCGACAAGTTCAACGAGCGTATTGCGTTGGGGCGTGCGGCAGAGCCGGAAGAAGTGGCGGCGGTGATGGCGTTTCTGGCCAGCGACGACGCCAGCTTTATCAACGGCGCCAACATCCCGGTTGACGGCGGCGCGACCGCATCAGACGGCCAACCGAAGATCGTTTGATCCTTGGCATAAAGGGCCCAGCATGCTGGGCCCCTGGCATCACACCCCCATCCGGTCCCGCAGCGTGTAGTAGGCCGCGCCAATCGCGGTGAACGGGATTTGCAGGTTGCGGCCACCGAAAAACGGCAGGTGCGGCAGCTTGGCAAAGGCATCGAAACGTTCCGCATCGCCGCGCATCAGCTCGGCAATCAGCTTGCCCGCCAGATGGGAACAGGTCACGCCGTGGCCGCTGTAGCCCTGCATGTAATACACATTATTTTCCAGCCGGCCGAATTGCGGCATGCGTGACAGCGTGAGCAGGAAGTTGCCGGTCCAGCGGTAGTCGATGCGTATGCCTTTCAACTGCGGGAAAGTTTTCAACAGTTTTGGCCGGATCAAATTATCGATATCGTCCGGATCGCGTGCGCCATACACCACGCCCCCGCCGTACAGCAGGCGGTTATCGCCGGTAATGCGGTAATAATCCAGCAGGTAGTTGCAGTCTTCCACGCAGTAATTTTGCGGGATCAGCGACTGCGCCACTTCCGGCGCCAGCGGTTCGGTAGCGACCACCTGCGTGCCGCACGGCATGCTTCGTTTCGCCAACCGGGGCTCCAGCTTGTCGCCCAGATAAGCATTGCCGGCCACAATCACATAGCGGGCCTTCACCTGGCCACCGGCGGTGCTGACCAGCGCAGGTTCGCCGTGGCGGATGTCGGTCACCGCGGACTGCTCGAAGATGCGCCCGCCCTGCAGGCGAATAGCCTCGGCTTCTCCGAGCGCCAGATTCAGCGGATGAATATGGCCGCCGCTGTGATCCAGCAGAGCGCCGACGTAGCGTTCGCTGTTCACTTCCTCACGGATGCGCCCGGCGTCCAACAGCTCCAACTGGGTATTGCCGTAGCGCTCCCAATTCTGTTTCTGCTCGATCAGCGCATGATATTGCCGGTTGTTCAGCGCGGCGAAGATGCCGCCGGGGCGATAGTCGCATTCGATGGCGTATCGCTTGATACGGCTGCGAATGATCTCTGCGCCTTCGAACATCATGCTGCCGAGCACCCGGGCGCTTTCTGCGCCATAGCGCTCTTCGATGACGTCTATGTCGCGGCTGTAGGAATTCACCAACTGCCCGCCGTTACGGCCGCTGGCGCCAAAGCCGATGCGGGCGGATTCCAGCACCACCACGTTGTAGCCGGCCTCTACCAGGAACAGCGCCGAAGACAGACCTGTGTAGCCGCCGCCGACGATACAAACGTCGCATTCAATGGATTCATTCAGTTGCGGGTAGGGCTGATGGCTGTTGGCCGAAGCCGCATAATAGCTTTTTACGTGTTCAGTCATGATGGGGGCCCTTATTCCAGCGAAATCCAGGTGGTTTTCAGTTCGGTGAATTTATCCAGCGCGTGCAGCGATTTGTCGCGGCCATTGCCGCTTTGCTTGTAGCCGCCGAACGGCACGGTCATGTCTCCGTCGTTGTAGTTATTGACGAAAACCGAACCGGCTTTCAACTGGCGAGCCATGCGGTGGGCGCGGGACAGGTCGCGCGTCCAGACGGCGGCGCCCAGGCCGTATTCGCTGTCGTTGGCCAACTGCAATGCCTGCCGTTCGTCGTTAAAGGACGTCACCGCCAGCACCGGGCCGAAAATCTCATCGCGCGCCACGCTCATGGCGTTATCCACCAGGGTAAGAATGGTGGGGCCGAGATAACCGGCATGGCCGCTACGCGGGTGATCACGGCCGTCAAGGAACAGCGCTGCGCCCTGGCTCAACCCTTGTTCGATATAACCGGCCACTTTTTCGCAGTGGGCCTGATCGATCAGCGTGCCCATCACCGTGGCAGGATCGAGCGGATCCCCCGGCACGAAGGCTGCCGCATGCTTGCGCAGGGCTTGCAAGAATTCCTGCTGAATGCTCTCTTCCACCAGCAGCCGGGTGCCGGCGATGCACACTTGCCCCTGGTTGTAGAAGATACCCGCCGCCGCGCTCTGTGCCGCTTTGTCCAGATCCGGGCAGTCGGCAAAAATGATATTGGCGCTTTTGCCGCCGGCTTCCAGCCATACCCGTTTCATATTGGATTGACCGGCGTAGATCATCAGCTGTTTGGCAACCAGGGTGGAGCCGGTGAAGGCGAGGGCATCGACGTCGTTATGCAGCGCCAACGCCTTGCCTGCATCGTGGCCGTAACCGGGGACGATGTTCAGCACGCCGTCCGGCAACCCGGCCTGTTGCGCCAGCTTGCCCAGATAGATCGCGCTCAGCGGGGATTTCTCCGAAGGTTTGAGGATCACGCTGTTGCCGGTGGCCAACGCCGGGCCGAGCTTCCAGCAGGCCAGCAGCAGCGGGAAGTTCCAGGGTACGATAGCGCCAACCACCCCGATCGGCTCGCGTTCGATCAACGCCAGCGCGTCGCTGCCGGTGGGGGCGATTTCGCCGTAGACTTTGTCGACGGCTTCGGCGTACCAGCGCAGACAGCGGATAGCGCCGGGCACGTCGTCGCGCAGGCTGTGGAGGATCGGCTTGCCGGTATCCAGCGTTTCCAGCAACGCCAGCTCTTCGTGATGCTGCTCCATCAATGCCGCCAGTCGCAGCAGGGTAGCCTTGCGTTGCGCCGGTGCGGCCCGTGACCACTCGCCGCGCTCAAACACCTCGCGCGCCGCGCTGACCGCCAGATCGATATCGGCGCTGCTCGCCCGCGCCACCTGCGTCAATTCGCGTTGCGCGGCCGGATCCTCCACGGTAAAGGTTTCGCCTTCAGCGGCCTGTTGATAACGGCCATTAATAAACAGTCGGTTTTCAATATTCAGGGCTTGCGCCCGGTGTTGCCAATACTGCAGGTGATGGAAGTCCATGCCTTGCTCCGTTGATCAGAATGTCGTCGGCGTATGGGCGCTGATAATCCGGCAAATCCGCGCCGACGTGTTGCTGAAACTGTGGGGAATGCCGGTGTTGATGGCGTAGCTCTGGCCGGCCAACAGGTGATAGTTCTGCCCGTTGACCTGCAGCAGCACTTCGCCTTCCAGCAGGGTGCCGATCTCTTCCCCCTGATGTTTGATGCGTTCGCCGGTGGTGGTGCCCGGCTCGTAGGTTTCGATCATCATCGCCAGCGTGCGGTTGGGGTCGCCGTTGTGAATCAGCTTCATCGACACCCCCTGGCTGCCAATCTCGATCAGGTCTTCATGATCGATGACAATCCGCGTCTCATCCGGTTTTTCCGGCTCGGCGAAAAACGCCGACAGCGACAGCCCATACACCGTCAGCAGTTTTTGCAGCGTGCTGATGGCCGGGCTGACCTTGTCCTGCTCGATAGTGCTGATGGCGCTGTGGGTTAATCCAGACAGTTCGGCGGCGCGGCGCTGTGACAACCCTAATTGCTGGCGGATCTGCGACAGACGTTTTCCCGGTGCCAAGCTGACATCGCTCATAGGCGTTTTTCCTTTTGGTAGTGCCGGCAAGCGGTAATGAAGCCATCAAACAACAGGCGCGACAGGGCGTACTCCTCACTGTTCCATTCCGGGTGCCATTGCACGCCCAGCGCGAAGGGCTGGTCACGCAGGCTGATCGCCTCCACCAGCCCATCGGCGGCGTGGGCTTCGATGCGGACGTTGGGGCCGAGGGTTTTTGCCCCTTGCCCGTGCAGTGAGTTGACCCAGAATCTGTTGCAATCCGGTATCAGTTGCGAAAGTAGCCCACCTTCCTGAACGATGACTTCGTGGGCGGGGGCGTATTGTTGATCCAGCGGCAGGTCGTGGTCTTCACGGTGTTCGAGCAGTTCGGGCAGTTCGAACAATCGGCGATGCAAAGCGCCTCGGGTGGCAACCACCATCTCTTGCATGCCGCGGCAAATGGCGAAAAGGGGAATGCGCCTGTCGAGCGCATGGCGAATCAGCGCCAGGCTCAATTCATCTCGCCCGGGATCGGCGTCAGGCTCATCGCCGTTTTCACCATAAAGGTGCGGCTGCACGTTACTGGGGCTGCCGGGCAGCAAAATGCCGTCGAGGTGCGGCAGCAATTCTTCCAGCAGTGCGGGCTCCGCCAGCGCGTGTGGCAGGGCGATCGGCAACCCTCCGGCGGTGATGACTGCATTCAGGTACTTTTCTTGCAAGGTCTGAGTGAGATGCTCGTTTAACCTATACCTGCACATCACTACGCCGACCATCGGTCTGTTAAATATATTGCCCATACTGTCCCCTTGGGTTGTTCGAAATTATGAACGATAAGCTTCTCCAGTACCATTTTCGTTCAATATTTTATAAATCTAGCAGTCAAATGGGCAATATTCAAACTCAAATTAACACTTGCAAAACAAAATTGTTGCAACTATGTTTCATTGGTGGGCATTATATTGAACGCGATGGTCAAAAAATATCGACGGCAATAGGTGTGGGAACCACTGACAAAAACATAAATGGCGGGTGAATCATGCAGACCAACATAGTAGAAGTGGAAAACTTTGTTCAGCACAACGAAGAAAGGCGAAGTAGCGCGTTCCAGCGTGAAGTGAAGCAGTACCTGGAACGTTATCCATTGACTCAGCACGTTGACGTTCTGCTGACCGATCTCAACGGCAGCTTCCGCGGCAAACGCATACCTGTCGGTGGCCTGAGCAAGCTGGAGAAGGGCTGTTACTTCCCGGCCTCGGTGTTTGCGATGGATATTCTCGGTAACGTAGTAGAAGAAGCCGGGCTGGGGCAGGAACTGGGTGAGCCGGATCATATCTGTGTGCCGGTGCCAGGCACGCTGACGCCGTCGGCGGCGGATCCGCAATATATCGGCCAGGTACTGCTCACCATGCTGGATGAAGATGGTACTCCCTTTGACGTTGAACCGCGTAATGTGCTGAACCGAGTGTGGCAGCGTTTGCGTCAGCGCGGGCTTTCCCCCGTAGTAGCGGTAGAGTTGGAGTTCTATCTCATCGATCGCCAGCGCGACTCGGAGGGCTATCTTCAGCCGCCGTGCGCGCCGGGTACTCAGGAGCGCAATACCCAGAGCCAGGTGTATTCCGTCGACAACCTTAATCACTTCGCCGACGTGCTGAGCGACATCGACGAGCTGGCGCGTTTGCAGGGCATCCCGGCGGACGGGGCGGTGGCGGAAGCCTCTCCCGGCCAGTTTGAGGTAAACCTGCATCATACCGATAACGTTCTGCAAGCCTGCGATCACGCGTTGGCGCTGAAGCGCCTGATCCGCATGGTGGCGGAAAATCACAACATGCACGCCACCTTTATGGCCAAGCCCTATGAAGAACACGCCGGCAGCGGCATGCACGTGCATATCAGCATGCTCGACAAACAGGGCAACAACGTATTGGCCGATGACGACGGCGAGGACTCCGTGCTGCTGAAGCAGGCGCTGGCGGGGATGATCGCCCTGATGCCTTCTTCTATTGCGCTGTTGGCGCCCAACGTTAACGCCTATCGCCGCTTCCAGCCGGGCATGTACGTGCCGACCCAGGCTTCCTGGGGCCATAACAACCGCACCGTGGCGCTGCGCATCCCCTGTGGCGATCGCGACAATCACCGCGTGGAGTACCGCGTTGCCGGTGCCGATGCCAACCCTTATCTGGTGATGGCGACCATTTTGGCGGGCATTGTTTACGGGCTGGAAACGCCGCTGCCGCTGCAAGAGCCGGTGACCGGCAACGGATTGGAGCAGGAAGGACTGGCGTTCCCGATCCGCCAGAGCGATGCGCTGTACGAGTTCGAGCACCAGCCGGTGTTGAATGCGCTGCTCGGCGAAAGGTTCAGCCATGTTTACCTGGCCTGCAAAACGGATGAAATGGTGCAGTTCGAGCGCCTGATCACCGAGACCGAAATCGAGTGGATGCTGAAAAACGCCTGACACCGCTCAATCCGAACCTACCGCGCGCGTCTGGCGCATTTGCGCCGGCTATCCTGTGGCCTGCGAAGCTGCGCGTCGCGGTACCGCATTTCTTCCATACAGGCGTACAGGACGCCGGCGAGGAAATAATCATGACAGCCATTACCCTTCCGTCAGTCAGCGCGGGCGTTTGCCCGTGCCGCAGTGAATACGGGCCATTCGCTGGCCGAGCTCGTTTACTTTCGTATCGCTTTTCCCGCCGCCCGAGCAGCAGTTCCCCCGCGGCCTCTCTGAATGACGTTAAACGGTTACCAGCAGAGGACAACGAGGGGAAGCGCTATGACGATTAATGCCACTGACCGTAATCCGGCGGCCAAGCCGCAACTGCGCAAAACCCTCAAGCTGTGGCAGGTGGTGATGATGGGCCTGGCGTATCTGACGCCGATGACGGTGTTCGATACTTTCGGCATCGTGTCCGGCGTCACCGACGGCCATGTGCCTTCTTCCTACCTGTTTGCGCTGGCCGGGGTGCTGTTTACCGCCATCAGCTACGGCAAGCTGGTACGCCAGTTCCCGACCGCAGGTTCTGCTTACACCTATGCGCAGAAAGCAATCAACCCGCACGTCGGCTTTCTGGTCGGCTGGTCCTCGCTGCTGGATTATCTGTTCCTGCCGATGATCAACACGCTGCTGGCGAAAATTTACCTGACCGCGCTGTTTCCCGAGGTGCCGCCCTGGATTTGGGTCGTGGGGTTCGTGATCATCATGACGGCGATTAACCTGAAAAGCGTCAATCTGGTGGCGAACTTCAATACGTTGTTCGTACTGGCCCAGGTGGCGATTATTCTGGTGTTTATCTACCTGGTGGTGCACGGCCTGCACAGCGGCGAAGGGGTAGGAACGGTATGGAGTTTGCAGCCGTTCATCAGCGAGAATGCGCATTTGTTGCCGATTATCACCGGCGCTACCATCCTGTGCTTCTCGTTCCTCGGTTTTGATGCGGTCACCACCCTGTGTGAAGAAACGCCCAATGCCGCCAAGGTGATCCCGCGCGCAATTTTCCTGACAGCGCTGTACGGCGGGGTGATCTTTATCAGCGTGTCGTTCTTTATCCAGCTGTTTTTCCCGTCCATTCAGCGTTTTCACCAGCCGGATGCGGCGCTGCCGGAAATCGCGCTGTACGTGGGCGGCAAGCTGTTCCAGGCCATCTTCCTGTGCACCACCTTCATCAACACGCTGGCTTCCGGCCTGGCTTCGCACGCCAGCGTTTCACGGCTGCTGTATGTGATGGGGCGCGATAACGTGTTTCCGGAAAAGTTCTTCGGCTATATCCACCCGAAATGGCGCACGCCGGCATTGAACGTGCTGATGGTCGGGCTGGTGGCGCTGTCCGCGCTGTCTTTTGATCTGGTCACCGCCACGGCGCTGATCAACTTCGGCGCGCTGGTGGCCTTCACCTTCGTGAATCTGTCGGTTATCAGCCATTTCTTTATTCGCGAGGGGCGCAACAAAAGCTGGAAGGACCGGTTCAACTACCTGATCCTGCCGCTGATTGGTGCGCTGACGGTGGCGGTACTGTGGTTGAACCTGGAAAAAAGTTCTCTGACTATGGGGCTGATCTGGGCAGCGCTGGGCTTTGGATATCTGGTGTACCTCACCCGGCGTTTCCGCCAGCCACCGCCGCAGTTTGAGCGGCAGCCGCAGCAATAACGAAATCAGGCGGGGTTTCCCGCCTTTCTTTTTCTGCCGCCCGGCAGTAGAGTGAAAATTCTGATAAAAAATAATCCATTGGACCCTCTTCATGTTTCCTTTACCCATCCAGCATAAAGCCACGCTGTTCGGTTTATTGGCGATCCTGCTGTGGAGCAGCGTCGTCGGTCTGATACGCAGCGTCAGCGAAGGGCTGGGGCCGATTGGCGGCGCGGCGATGATCTACAGCGTCAGCGCGGTGTTTCTGCTGCTGGTGCTGCGTTTGCCGAATTTGCGCCATTTTCCCCGTCTTTATCTGATCCTCGGCAGCCTGCTGTTCGTCAGCTATGAGATCTGCCTGTCGCTGTCGCTGGGCTATGCCAATACCCGTCTGCAGGCGATAGAAGTGGGGATGATCAACTATCTCTGGCCCTGTTTTACCGTGCTGATGGCGCTGGTGTTCAACGGGCAGAAAGCCAAATGGTGGCTGTTGCCCGGGCTGTTGCTGTCGCTGTTCGGCATTGGCTGGATCATGAGCGGCGAGGGCGGATGGTCGCCGGCGCAGATGCTGGCGAATGTACGCAGTAACCCGCTGAGTTATTCGCTGGCTTTTGGCGGCGCAGTGATTTGGGCGCTGTATTGCAACCTGACCAAAAAAATTGCGCAGGGCAGCAACGGCGTGGTGCTGTTTATTACGCTGACCGCCGTGGCGCTGTGGCTGAAATATGCCTTCAGCGACGAAAGCGGCATGCAGTTTACCTGGCCGGTGACCCTGACGCTGCTGTGTGCCGGTATGGCGATGGGGGCCGGCTACGCGGCGTGGAACGTCGGTATTTTGCACGGCAACATGACGCTGCTGGCGACGGTATCCTATTTTACGCCGGTGCTGTCGGCGGTATTTGCCGCGCTGGTGCTCGATACGTCGCTGACGGTCACTTTCTGGCAGGGCGTGGCGATGGTCACGCTCGGTTCGCTGATCTGCTGGCGGGCAACCCGTGGAAAGTAACGGAAATTTTCAGTCGACCCTGGGATAGTGGGCTAGAATTTAACTATCGATTGTGCCTGAAGGAACATAAAAATGAGAGACGATATCCAATTCATTCAGCAGCCAGTGATTGACGATGAAAACTATATGCGCGGTGATACTGTGCGCCTGACCACCGCTAACTTGCGCCATGAGTACCAGCTTGATGTCGGCATTCTGCGCCGGGAAGGCAAGTTGATTTTCGGCTCCGTGGTTGCCGCTGCGCCGAAGGTGGACATTCCCCCTAAAGAGTGGGAGGTGGCTCCGGGGCAGGAAGTGGTCTTCCGCCAGGAAAATATTGCCAAAGCGGTGCCGGGGGCACGCTGAAGAGTGAGCATCCGTTCTGTATTTTCTCAAAATAAGGGCGGGCACGCCCGATTGATTTGGTTATTTGTTTTTAAAATTCAATGGATTGCGTAAAATTATTGTTTTCTGACCTTAAAGGGAATGATAAGGGTTTCTATTCGCCATTAGAATATTCTGATAGTTGTTGTTAATATTACAGAATGATGTGGCTTATAGGGATGTTGACTGAATGACCATGACTCAACCGGCAAATACCGCGCTTGTTTTTATTGGTTGTGATCCGAATGATTGCGATCTGGAACAGATGATGGTTCTGGAATATAGCCTGCGCAAACATGCATCCATTCCCGTCCATATCGAATGGATGAGGCTTTCGCGGGATCCTGCCAGTTTCTGGCACTCCAACGGCGCCGGCGCGGGTTGGAATACGGAATGCTGGGCTACCCCTTTTTCGGCGTTCCGCTGGGGGATTCCTGCATTCTGTAATTTTCAGGGGCGCGCATTCTATTCGGATGCCGATGTTTTGTATCTCAGCGACATTGCGGAGATTTGGCATCATCCAATGGAAGAGGGGAAAGCCGTATTAGCGTCGGGCATCGGCAAGGATTTACGGCTGGGGGAAATGCTGTGGGATTGCGAAGCCGCGGCGCATTTTCTGCCGCCGCTCGAAGAATTGCGCCGTGATCGGCATGGCCATAAAAAGATGCAGCAGTTCTTTGAACAACATCCTGAATATGTTGAACCCCTGGCGCCGGAGTATAGCAATCTCGACGGTGACGACTTGCCGCTGGAAGCGTTAAAGGCATTGCATTACTCAGACATGGGGAGCCAGTTTTCTCACCGCTTCTCGCTGCCACGCCTGCAATCCGAAAACCGTTGTCATTGGTTTGACGGCAAAATTTACAGCCATTACCGCGACGATCTGCGTGAACTGTTTGAGCAGTACTATCACGAAGCGCTGGCGGCGGGTTACACCCTGGAGCAGTACCGCAATCCGCAGCTTTTCGGTCACTTTAACAAGCAATCGCAAAAGCGGTATGACGGCAATACCATTACCCGCAAGAAGAAACCCTTTCTGCAGCGTATGTTCAGCACTATGTTCGGTTAACGCTGCCGGTGCTTTCCATCGCCAACGCTCTCATCTTGCCTGTCCCTCCCTCTCTGCCGGTCAATTCGTTCCGGCTTTTTAACCTCGAAAATGTCATCTGCATTTATTTTGGGTGTCGTACACAATTGGCACAAAAACTGCTTTATAAATCGCCGTGCATGACAAAAATCACATCGATCGTGAATTTGCATGAAACATAATTTGACAAATGTGAACGCAATCGATTACCTATTCGCAAAATGCATAACTGGATCACAGATTATTACACTCAGTGATTTCTATAATGCGCGCGTCGCCGAGAAACAGTCAGCGGGGGCAACGCCAGGTGTCGTCAGACTCATTGTCATCTTTTCTAACGGGCAGGAAATGGCCCTTTAAGCATGTGGTAATAAAAATGAAAAAAATAGCTCTAGCAGCAGGCGTATTGCTCGCAACGTCTTACAGTGCATCATCAATGGCTGATAGCAAAGACAGCCAATTCGTCTCGGATTGGTGGCATCAAAGCGTTAACGTGGTGGGCAGCTACCACACCCGTTTCGGGCCGCAGTTGAACAACGATCTGTATCTTGAATACGAAGCCTTCGCCAAAAAAGATTGGTTCGATTTCTATGGTTACGTCGATGTGCCTAAGTTCTTCGGTGTCGGCAACACGCCGGACCGCGGGATTTGGGACAAGGGTTCACCGCTGTTTATGGAGATTGAGCCGCGCTTCTCCATCGACAAGCTGACCGGCACCGATCTGAGCTTCGGGCCGTTCAAAGAATGGTACTTCGCCAACAACTATATCTATGACCTGGGCCATAACGCCGACGGCCGCCAGAATACCTGGTACATGGGCCTGGGTACGGACATCGATACCGGCCTGCCGATGAGCCTGTCGATGAACATCTATGCCAAATACCAGTGGGAAAACTATCAGGCTGCCAACGAGAACAGCTGGGATGGTTACCGCTTCAAGGTGAAATACTTTGTGCCGTTGACCCAACTGTGGGGCGGAAACCTGAGCTACATCGGCTTCACCAACTTTGACTTCGGTTCCGATTTGGGCAAAGACAGTCACTGGACCGACGGCACCGGCAAACAGGTTCGCACCAGCAACTCGATTGCTTCCAGCCACATTCTGGCGCTGAATTACGATCACTGGCACTACTCGTTCGTGGCCCGTTACTTCCATAACGGCGGCCAGTGGCAAGATGGCTCGGAGATCGGTACGCCGCAGGGCCCAATCAAATCTACTGGCTGGGCCTATTACCTCGTGGCCGGTTATAACTTCTGATTTTCCGTGGTATCAGAAACAGAAAACCCCGCTTTGCGGGGTTTTTTTGTTATCACTGCGCTTGTTCACCCGGTAAATGTCTCACCGGCATAAATAATCGTCCTTTGATTACATGGCATTCATTATCGATCCAATGGATAATTTGTTCACTGCTCACGCCTTCGGATTGAGCGTAGCGGTGAAGATCGCCGTTAAAGTGCTGAGTGATATATTCCATGAGGGTCATTTGCATGTCTTTTGCTCCTGAACGCCCACCCGTTGCCAACTGGCCACCGCGGGAGGTTAAGGTTTCTCAGACGCTGAATTTAAAGTATTGGCTACCAAATCTCAACATAAAGCACCAGGACGGTGCGACAGACGTCAAATTTAGTAAAAAAAGAATCCCGCACGGAGAGGCGGGAAGCATTCAGTTTATCATTCTGGACGATAAAATAAGATTTGAGGTGCGACGAAAAAGAGCAAACTAACTCTTTTTGTTACCTTTCCAAACTACTGGAAGGCTTATTTCGCTGCAAGAAAAATTTCGTCGCGAAGCTCGGTTTTTTCGAATTGTTTTGGCCGGAACAATCTCTCATCGCTCTCCTTGCTCTGGCCGGCCCGGCCGCCTTTTCACTGCTCACAATCTCGGAGTTTTCCTTATCCTTTATGGGGGGAATTACCGCTATAGTTAATGTAATACCCCAGGCAGGAAGTTATGACATGAACAAAAAACGTACTACTCTCACGGCGCTGGCGCTGATTGTTTCGCTGGGTTTGTCTTCTGCGCCGGCGTTCGCCGATAAGGGCGGCAATGGCCACGGTAATGGCAATGGCGGCGGTCACGGGAATAGTCAGGGCAACGGCAACGGCAATGGTCACGGCAATGGCAAGAGCGGCGATCACGTCAAGGGCAATAAAGACGACGGCTACAGAGCCAAAGGTAACGAACACGATCTGGTGTCGGTGAATATCTCTCACGAGCGGGTGCGTTCGCTGGCGCTGAATTACGGCCTGACCGGTTATCGTTCTCTGCCGCCGGGCATTGCCAAGAACCTGGCACGCGGCAAACCGCTGCCTCCAGGCATCGCCAAGAAAATGGTGCCGTCTTCAATGCTGCGCGATCTGCCGTCCTATCCGGGTTACGAATGGCGCATTGCCGGTGACGACCTGGTGTTGGTGGCGTTGAGCACCGCCATTGTAGCCTCGGTGATTAACGGCGTGTTTGACTAACGTCCGGCGTTTTCGACTTAAAGCCTCGCTTCGGCGGGGCTTTTTTCTTTCCGAGGGAGAGTTGCCTGAGCGGCGGCGATTGTGATGAACTCTGCTTTCTTTATTTGGGCAAACAAAAAGGAAAGGGTTATGTTCAGAGCGTTAGTGTTCGTCTGCTGTCTGGCCAGTTTTTCCGCGCTGGCAGGCGACGGGACGCCGCTTGGCGAATTGGTCAACCAGCGTCTGTCTTATATGAAAGATGTCGCCGGTTACAAAGCTCGGCAGCACTTGCCGATCGAGGATCTTACGCAGGAAGCCAAGGTGCTGGCCAGTACAGAGGCGGAGGCGGGCAGATTAGGGTTGGACCCGCGCTCGGTGCGGCCGTTTATCGTGGCGCAGATGGACGCCGCCAAGGCGATTCAGTACCGCTATCGCGCAGACTGGCTGGCGACGCCGGAAAGCGGTTGGCAACCGCGCCCGCTGGACAGCGTGCGGCCGCAGATCGCCGAGTTAAGCAACCGCATTCTGCAACGGCTGGCGCAGCAATTAAAAGGCGGCCCCTTGACGGAACAGGCGCGTGGCGCTTTTGTCGGCGCCCTCAATCAGGCTAATCTCAGCGACGCCGACAAGCAGCGGTTGTTCACCGCCTTGCTGGCAGTCAGGGCCGGCAAGACGGGGTGAGCGGCGTAGTTAATCGTGGCCGGCGCTGCCGCGCTGAAAGGTCAGCACCCGGCTGCGGTTGGCGATCAGATCCACGCTGTAACCGCGAAAATACAGACAAAAGCGCTTTAGCCACGGGCCGTCGCTGCTTTCTACCAGCATGCGGCCGTGGCCGAGCGAACTGATGGTGCCGGTCTGCGCCGCCGGACCCACGCCCATGAGCACCCGATCGCCGCAAATCTCGAAGGCAGTGCGGTACTGCGGATGATACCAGAGACCCTGCACGTGCTTCAGGCAGTCACCGTTGGGCGTTACCGGCAGGAAGCTGCGCGTCACGTGGCCCACTTCGCCTTCAACCGCTTCACCGGTCCATTTCAGCCGCATTGGCATATGGGCAGAAAGCGACACCGCATAGCCGTCATCGGCGCGGTAAAGCGGCTCGCCGATCCCCAAATAGCTCAGGTTACCGTCCTCCACCTCCAGCCAGTAAGGCTCTGCCACCGTGGCGTAAATGCCGTCGGGAATGGCGGTGCTGCGCTGCGGCAGCGCCTCATCGAGCAGGGCGGCCATCACCTGTAGCGCCATGCCAAAGCTGTCGCAATCCTCGCGGTTGGCCACCAGCGCCACCCCAGCCTGCCGATCGGGCGTCAGCAGAAAATAGCTTTTGTAACCGGCATGCGAGCCGCCGTGGCCCAGTAACCGATGTGCGCCGAGCGAGGTTTGCGCCAACCCCAGACCGTAAGCGCTGAGCTGGCCCTGATTGAGCCGCCGTGGGGCGCCAAGCTGCGCCAGCACGCCGTGGCCCGGGCCTTCATCAGCCAGCAGCGTTTGCAGCCAACGGGTGAGGGCATTGGCGCTGCCGGTCAGGCTGCCGGAGGCGGACAGGTGCAGGCCGGCGCTGGCCAGTTGCCAACCTTGCCGTGAACGCCAGTAGCCGGGTGCCAGCCCAGGCACCACGTCAAACCAGCTTTCCGGTGCCCGCAGCTGAACCTGCAGCGGCTCGGCAATATGCCGTTGCACCAGTTGATCGAAGTCATGGCCTTTGGCTTTTAGCGCCGCTTCAACCAGCCGGTATCCGGTATTGGTGTAGGCCACTTCGCTGCCGGCAGGATAGTTTAGCCCGCGCAGCCCCTGCAGAAACTGCATCACCGGCTGTGCATCGCTGCGGGTATGTACCGAGATACCGAGCAGCCCCAGGGTTTCACGCACGTCGGGCAGCCCGCTGGTCATGTCCAGCGCCTGGCCGACGGTCACGTCCGCCAGCGGGGCATGCAGCTCAGGCAGTAAATCGCCGAGGCGATCGTGCAGACTGAGGGCATTGTCGGTGGCGTTCAGCGCCAGTGCGGCGAAGATGTGCTTGGTGATCGAGGCGTAGCGCACCACGCTGTCGGCGGTAAAGGGTGTATTTTGCGCCAGGTCGGCCAGGCCGGCGCTGGCGGTCGCCCGTATCTGCCCGGCGTCGAACAGGGTTATTGCCCCACCGGGTTCGCCATCGGAGCGCCAATTCGCCAACAGACGATCGGCAACGGCCTGTGCGGCGCGCCAGTTTAACGGGGTTTCAGACATGGTAGCCTCCAGAGTGGGGGATCAATTTTGGGCTTTGGACCGCGCACCCGGAACCCTGGCAGCCAAGGTTGCCGGGGAGAGGTTGACGGGATTTATTCCCGGGCAATGGCCGGGCTTTTCGGCAGATTGTGGCGCACCCTGGGATCCCTATGCCGCTGTTTTGTGCGCTGTTCCGACCAGATTCAAGGGTTTTCATTCAAACTGCGATGCAGCACGCAAATTGAGGCGGGAGCCGGAAAGGAGGCATGCTTTATGCCGCAAAATCAGGAGACGAAGCGACGTCCTGGTGACGCCGGGGCGAGAGGAGCCGCCCCGGCCAGGGCATAAGCGCTGGGTTAACGCGGTAGTTCGCAGGACAGCAGGCTATCGATCATTTGCTTCAGCAGGCGCTGCAAAGCGGCCGCCCGCTGCGGCTCGAAGGCAAAAGGATACTGTTCGGACATGTAGTTGACCTGCGCCAGCTCCAGTTGAATCGCATGCTGCTGTTGTTGCGGCTGGCCATAAGCACGGGTGATATACCCGCCTTTAAAACGGCCGTTAAGCACGTGCGTAAACTGCTGTTGTTGTTCGCAGCAGGCCACCAGGCGATCGCTCAGCGCCGGGGCGCAGCTTTCACCGCCGTTGGTGCCCAGGTTGAGATCCGGCAGCTTACCGTCGAACAGCCGCGGGATCACCGAGGCGATGGAGTGCGCGTCGAACAATAGCGCGTAGCCGTGTTTGGCTTTCAGTCGCGCCAGTTCATCCTGCAGTTGCTGGTGGTAGGGCTGCCAGACTTGCTGTAAATAACCGGCCCGCTCTTCGTCCGACGGCGCTTTGCCTGGCAAAAAACTCGGGCGGCCGTCAAACAGCACGTCAGGGTACAGGCCGGTGGTCGCGGTGGTATACAGCGGCTTATCGTCCGCCGGGCGGTTAAGGTCGATGACGAAGCGCGAGTAGTTGCCGACCAGCACGCTGGCACCCATAGCGCGAGCAAAATCATACAGCTGCGGAATGTGCCAGTCGGTATCGGGCAGCGGCCGCGCCTCTTCGGTCAAACCGGCTTCGACCGCAGGCGTCAATCGGGTGCCGGCATGGGGAATGCTGATCAGCAGCGGCAGGCTGCCGGCCTGGAAATCATAGGGATCGCGAATGGTCATTGACGTACTTCTCCTCGGAAAATCACCGTACAGGGCAGTTGTCCACCCAACCAGTAAGCCAGTTCAGCCGGCCGGGAAAGTGGCCAGTGCACAAAATCCGCCACCTTGCCGGTTTCCAGCGTGCCGTGGCTGTCCTGCAGGCCCAGCGCTTTGGCCGCATGAACCGTGACGCCCGCCAGCGCTTCTTCCGGCGTCAGACGGAACAGCGTGCAGGCCATGTTGATCATCAGGCGCAGCGACAACGCCGGGGAGGTGCCCGGGTTGGCGTCGCTGGCGATCGCCATTGCCACCCGGTGCTTGCGGAACAGATCCACCGGCGGGCACTGGGTTTCGCGCAGCAGGTAATAAGCGCCGGGCAGCAGCACCGCAACGGTACCGGCATCGCCCATCGCCCGTGCATCTTGCTCGGTGGCATATTCCAGGTGATCGGCGGAGAGCGCATGGTGATGCGCCGCCAACTCGCTGCCGCCGAGGGCGGAAAGCTGTTCGGCGTGCAGCTTCACCGGCAGGCCGGCGGCTTCGGCGGCGGCGAACACCCGCTCAACCTGCGCCGGCGAGAACGCCAGATGCTCGCAGAAGGCGTCAACCGCATCCGCCAGCCCGGCGGCAGCGGCCTGAGGAATAATGGTGTTGCACACCAGATCGATATAATCGTCGGCGCGGTTGGCGTATTCCGGCGGCAGCGCGTGGGCCGCCAGGCAGGTGGTTTTCACCTCTACCGGCAGCGTTTCGCCAAGCCGGCGCGCCACGCGCAGCATTTTCAGCTCGCTTTCCGGCGTCAGCCCATAACCGGATTTGATCTCCACGCAGGTCACGCCTTCCGCCAGCAGCGGCCGCAAACGGAACAGCGCTTGCTCGAACAGCGCCTCTTCGTCGGCATCGCGCGTGGCTTTGACCGTGGAAATGATGCCGCCGCCCTGGGCGGCGATCTCGGCATAACTCGCGCCGTTCAGGCGCTGTTCGAATTCACCGCTGCGGTTGCCGCCGAACACCAGATGGGTATGGCAGTCGACAAAGCCCGGCGTGATGATGCCGCCGTCGAATTTCACCCTTTCATCGGCGATCAGCCCCGCAGGCAGCGCGGCATATTCGCCCACCCAGACGATTTTCCCTGCGCGCACGGCGATCGCGCCATCGCTGAGGGTGTGATACTTGCCGTCGCGCATGGTGACGATGTCGGCCCCGTGCCACAGGCTGTCGCAGTGAATCTCAGACGTCATTGCTTTCCTCCGCCGGAGCCTTGGCTCCCACATGGTTGTATATACAATTAAAAACAACCTAGCGCATTCACCGGTTTGTCACAAGAGGCGGGGTAAAAATTTGTTATCGGGGTGTGATCGCGCAGAGAAGGCGGGCGCAAAGGCTGCACCCGCAGAGGGATTAAACGTCGCTGGTGAAACGGCCGAACAGCTGATAGCGGCTGCCGGGGTACAGCAGGCGCGCCGAGGTGACGACGTTTTTGCCGGACCAGGTGCGGCGGTGAATCAACAGCCCCGGTTCGTGATCTTCCAGTTGCAGCAGGTCGCGCTCCTGGCGGGTCGGCACTACCGCTTCCACGATGTGCTCGCCGGCGGTCAGCGGGGCGGCTTGCGTCAGGTAGATATACGGCGTCACGCGGTCGAAATCCTGCTTCATGTAATCGGGCGCCACTGCCGGATTGACGCAGCGGTCTTCCACCTGCACCGGCAGGTCGTTTTCGTAATGCACGATCTGCGAATAGAACAGCTGTTGGCCGGGTTGGATACCCAGCGCCAGCGCTTCTTCTTCGCTGGCCGGGCGCGCTTTCAGCTGCAGGATCTTGCTGCTGTGACGATGGCCGCGAGCGGCGATTTCGTCGGCGATGTTATGCACTTCCAGCAGCGCGGTATGCGCCTTAGCCTCGGCGACGAAGGTGCCGACGCCCTGCATGCGGATCAGGAAACCTTCGCTGGTCAGCTCGCGCAGCGCGCGGTTGATGGTCATGCGGCTGACGCCCAGTTCCGCCACCAGTTCACTTTCAGAGGGCACGCGCTGGTGCGGCAGCCAATGGCCCGCACGGATTTGGTTTACGATCGCCTGCTTGACCCGTTGGTAGATCGGGGCGGGGGTATCGCTCATTGCAGCAGCCAGTTGTAACAGGGTCTGTTGATCCACCACGACGTTAACCTCGTCAAATAAAAAAATAATAACACCAGTTTACTGTTGATGTCGGCGTATGTATATGTATATACAACTATACCCATCATACTTGAAATTGCCGCTGTGTTGGCTGCGCTCACTTACCCGAATCGCTGACTTCAGTAAGCTCATCGGATAAGCGCTCTTGCCGCCGTGATGCAACTCCAATTATCCAGGGTATAAGGCCCGGTTCGCCACAGCAATGCGATCGGCCTGTGCATTTTCGGATGCGTGATCCTCGCGCGTTATTAGCCGTTACACTAACAGTGGAATACTGCCATGCCTGCTTATTTTGCCTCACGCGCTCTGCTCCCTGAGGGGTGGGCGCATAACGTCCGTCTGGACGTCGATGCGCACGGTCACCTGGCTCAGGTGATTGCCGATTCAGATCCCGAAGGCTGCATTCGCCTGCACGGCGATGTGGTGCCGGGCATGCCGAACCTGCATTCCCACGCCTTTCAACGTGCGATGGCCGGGCTGGCAGAGGTCGCGGGCAACCCGCAGGACAGCTTCTGGACCTGGCGCGATCTGATGTATCGCCTGGTGCAGCGGCTGACCCCGGAGCAGGTGGAAGTTATCGCCCGACAACTGTATATCGAAATGCTGAAGGGGGGATATACCCAGGTTGCCGAGTTCCACTATCTGCATCATGGCGCCGACGGCAATCCTTACGCCGATCGCGGTGAAATGACCGGCCGGCTCAGCCAGGCGGCGCAGCAGGCCGGGATCGGCATGACCCTGCTGCCGGTGCTGTACAGCTACGCCGGTTTTGGCGCCCAGCCCGCCCAGCCGGGGCAGAAACGTTTTATTCAGGACGCGGACAGCTACCTGCAACAGCAGCAGGTGATAGCTCGCCAATTGGCGGACCAACCGCTGCAAAACCAAGGCCTGTGCTTCCACTCCTTGCGTGCGGTGGAACTGAGCCAGATGCAGCAAATCCTGGCGGCGTCGGACAGCGCCTTGCCGGTGCATATTCATATCGCCGAGCAGCAAAAAGAGGTCAACGATTGCCTGGCCTGGAGCGGCCAACGCCCGGTGGCCTGGCTGTATGAGCACATGCCGGTTGACTCGCGTTGGTGCCTGGTGCACGCCACCCATCTCGATCGCGCAGAGCTGGAGCAATTGGCGCGCAGCGAGGCGGTGGCCGGCCTGTGTCTGACCACCGAGGCCAACCTGGGCGACGGCATTTTCCCCGGTGACGCGTATCTGCACCATCAGGGCCGCTGGGGCATAGGTTCCGACAGCCACGTGTCGCTCAACGTCGTGGAAGAACTGCGCTGGTTCGAATACGGCCAGCGGCTGCGCGATCAGCGCCGTAACCGCCTGACCACGCCGCAACAACCGGCGGTGGCGGATGTGCTGTACCAGCAGGCATTGCAGGGCGGGGCGCAGGCCTGCGGCGCGCCAATCGGCCGTTTGCAGAGCGGCTACCGTGCAGACTGGCTGGTACTGGATGGCGACGATCCTTATCTGGCCGCCGCACCCGATGCCTCGATCCTCAATCGCTGGCTGTTCGCCGGCGGCAAAGAGCAAATCCGCGACGTCTTCGTTGGCGGCCGTCAGGTAATCGAACAGGGGCGCCACGCGTTGCAACAGCAAAGCAGTGCGGAATTCCTGCAAGTACTGAAAACTTTCCAGCAGGAGGCGTGATGAACCTGACCCGTTTTGATTTTGATTCCCTGCCGGTGACGCCTTGGCGCAATGGCGGCGGCGAAACCCGCGAGATCGCCTGCTGGCCGGCGGGCGCGCCAGACTTTGACTGGCGCGCCAGCATCGCCACCATTGCGCAGGACGGCCCATTTTCGGCATTTGACGGCATCGACCGCTCGATTACCCTGCTGGAGGGCGACGGCGTGCATTTGTTCAGCGCCGGGCAAATCGATCACCGATTGTCGCAGGTCGGTGAACCGTTCGCCTTTTCCGGCGACGTGGCGTTGAACGCCACGCTGCTGGGCTGCGCCAGCCAGGATTTCAACATCATGACCCGGCGCGGGCGCTGGGCGGCCAAGGTGCAGCGCATCACCGCCGGCATGGCATTGCCGGCAGGCCACGCCGGTGTGCTGTATGTGTTGCAGGGAACCTGGTCGCTGGCGGGCGGTGTTACGCTGTCGGCGCGTCAGGGCGGCTGGTGGCCGGCCGAACATCACGGCGGGCAGTTGACGCCGCTGGCGAAAGAGAGTCTGGCCCTGTGGGCCGATATTCACCCGGTTTAATCCGCTTACCCGGCAAGCGGCGCCCTTGCTCCAATTAGGTGCGCCGCCTGCGCCATCATGATTCACCCGCACCTGCCATCACCCTGCTGAAACCCGTTTCTCCGCCGCCCACGCCGCTTGCGCGTTTGGCACAGTCTTTGCTCCAGTCACCTCTCTTGTATAGACAAGACTATACAGAGTCATTCTGGCGCCCGCGATGGGGCGCTTTATCGGCAAGACAGGAGCACAGCATGAGCAAGGGTTTTTCCGTGAAAACGGCTATGGGGACACTTTCGATCCTGGCGGCAGCGACAGGGTTTTGCGGTTTGACGGCGGCGCAGGCGGCCGATACGCCGGTGGCGATTGGCATCTCCGGCTGGACCGGCTTCGCCCCGTTAACGCTGGCAGACAAGGCCGGGATTTTCAAAAAGCATGGCCTGGATGTCGATCTGAAAATGATCCCGCAGAAAGACCGCCATCTGGCGATCGCCTCCGGTGCGGTGCAGTGCGCCGCCACCACGGTGGAAACCTACGTCGCCTGGAACGCCAACGGCGTGCCAATCACTCAAATCGTGCAGTTGGATAAATCCTACGGGGCCGACGGGCTGGCGGTGCGCAACGGTATCAGCAGCGTGGCGCAGTTGAAGGGCAAGACGGTGGGCGTCGATGCGCCCGGCACGTCCTCCTATTTTGCGCTGGCGTGGATCCTGGACAAAAACCACATGACGCTGAAAGACGTCAAGCTGGCCACCTTGTCGCCGCAGGCCGCGGCGCAGGCTTTCAATGCCGGGCAGAACGACGCGGCGATGACCTATGAACCTTACCTGTCGACGGTTCGCGACAACCCCAAGCAGGGCAAAATCCTGGCCACCACGCTGGATTACCCGATGGTGATGGATACGCTGGGTTGCACGCCGGACTGGTTGAAGAAAAACCCGCAGGCGGCGAAAGCGCTGGTGGAGAGCTATTTCGACGCGCTGGACATGATCAAGGCGCAGCCGGATAAATCTTACGAAATCATGGGCGCCGCAGTGAAGTCGAGCGGCAAGCAGTTTGCCGAGTCCGCCGGCTATCTGCGTTGGCAGGATCGCGAGCAGAACCGCAAGTTCTTCAGCGGCGAAATCGCCGATTTCAGCAAAGAGGCCGCGGCGCTGCTGCTGGAAATGCGCGTGATCCGCAAACTGCCGGACATCGGCACGCTGTATGACGCCAGCTACGTAAACCAGCCATGAAGGAGTCCGAAATGAATTCACCCCTCAGTCCGGTTGCGGAACTGGAACGGGAGCCTGCGGCGCTGCCGCCCGCCAAACCGCACTGGCATAACCCGATGATGGTGCCGCTGCGGCCGGTTACCGGACGGCTGCGTGGGTTTCTCGGCCTGGCCTTCTTTGCGCTGTTTGTGGCGCTGTGGGGGCTGGTGACCTTCACCGGGCTGGTGTCGCCGACGTTTCTGGCCGATCCGCTCACCATGCTGCGCGAAGGCGTACTGTTGTTCACCGAGTACGATTTCTCGCTGGATATCGGCATGACGGTGTTCCGGGTGCTGAGCGGTTTCCTGCTGGCGGCGGCCATTGCGGTGCCGCTCGGCATCATGATGGGTTCGTACAAACTGGTGGAGGCGTTTCTCGAACCCTTCGTCTCGTTTTGCCGCTATCTGCCGGCATCGGCGTTTGTGCCGTTGTTGATCCTGTGGGCCGGTATCGGCGAGATGCAGAAAATCCTGGTGATCTTTATCGGGTCGTTCTTCCAGATAGTGCTGATGGTGGCGGTGACCGTCGGCGCCGCCCGGCGCGATCTGGTGGAGGCGGCCTATACCCTGGGCGCTTCCAACCGCAGCGTGGTGCGAAGGGTGCTGATCCCCGGCGCGGCCCCGGAGATTGCCGAACTGCTGCGTCTGGTGCTCGGCTGGGCCTGGACCTACGTGATTGTCGCCGAGCTGATCGGCTCTTCCAGCGGTATCGGCCACATGATTGTCGACAGCCAGGCGCTGTTGAACACCGGGCAGATTATCTTCGGCATTATCGTCATCGGCTGTATCGGTCTGCTGTCCGATCTGCTGTTCAAGGCGGCTAACAAGCGCCTGTTTATCTGGAGTTCTCTGCGATGAAAGCCGACAAGCTCAACGTCAGAAAGGTATCGCGGATCTTTACCGGGCCGCATGGCGAGCAGACGCAGGCGCTGCTGCCGGTCGATTACCAGGTGCAGGAGAATGATTTCATCACCATTCTTGGGCCTTCCGGCTGCGGCAAATCGACGCTGCTGCGCATCATTGCCGGGCTGGATAGCCCGACGCAGGGGGAGGTGTGGCTGGATGGCCAGCGGGTAGAGGGGCCGGGCGCCGATCGCGGCATGGTATTCCAGAGCTATACGCTGTTCCCGTGGCTCACGGTGGAGCAGAACATCCGGTTTGGCCTGCAGGAACGCGGCGTGGGCGCGGCGCAGCAGAAAGAACGCAGCGATTATTTCATCAACAAGGTCGGGTTGCGCGGTTTTGAACGGCATTTCCCGCGCCAGCTTTCCGGCGGCATGCAGCAGCGCACCGCCATCGCCCGCGCGCTGGCCAACGATCCGAAAATCCTGCTGATGGACGAACCTTTCGGCGCGCTGGATAACCAGACCCGGGTGATGATGCAAGAGCTGTTGCTCAACATCTGGGAGGCTTCGCGCAAGACGGTGCTGTTCGTCACGCACGACATCGATGAAGCGATTTTTATGGCCAACAAGGTGGCGATTTTCAGTGCGCGGCCGGGGCGGATCAAAACCGAAATACCGGTCAATTTCCCGCATCCGCGTGATTACACCCTGAAAACGTCGCCGGAGTTTATGGCCATCAAGGCGCAGGTCACGGAAGAGATCCGCAGTGAAACGCTGCAAAGCCTGCACTGAAATCCGGCAGGCCATTTGACTTTACCGATACTCAATCCGCGAGGTGAGGATGCAAGCCATTTCTTCCGCAGCACAGGCGGTGCGCCGGCTGGCGCGCCAACAGGCGAGTTCGCTGGGCGCCTATAACGCCGGATTATCCAGCGAGGCGGTGCGCAATCGTTACGGCGTCACTGAAATTGCCCGCCTGGCGAGCAACGAAAACCCGCTTGGCGCCAGCCCTCTGGTGCAACAGGCGCTGAGCGATTTGGCTCAGCATAGCGGCATTTACCCCGACCCAAACAGCCAGGCGCTGCGGGCGGAAATCGCCGCGTTGACCGGCATTGCGCCGCCGCAGGTGGTGATTGGCAACGGGTCTGAAAACATCCTCGAAATGCTGTGTCTGGCGTTTATTAATCCGGGTGATCGGGTGGTGACCCTGCTGCCGTCGTTTGGGTTGCATGAAATCTACCCGCGCATGATGGGGGCGGAGGTGACGCTGGTGGCGGTCAATCAGGCGCTGGAATTCGATCTGGCCGCCTGGCAGTTGGCATTGCAACGGCCGGCCAAGATGGTGGTATTCAGCAACCCGTCGAACCCGGTCGGCTGCATGCTCGGGCGTGATGACTTTCTGCAACTGATCGCCGCAGTGCCGCAAGACTGTCTGCTGGTGATCGACGAGGCGTATTACGAATACTGCGCCAACCAGGCGGATTACCCGGACAGCCTGGCGCTGTTGCCGTTACAGGACCGCCCGTGGATTGTGCTGCGCACCTGCTCCAAAGCTTACGGGCTGGCCGGGCTACGCGTCGGTTACGGCCTGGCCTGTGATGCCGAGCTGGTGGCGCTGCTAGACCGGGTGCGCACACCGTTCAACATTAACCGGGCGGCGCAAAATGCGGCGTTGGCGGCATTGCGCGATCGGCAGCATGTGGCCGACAGCGTCGCCTGGGTCAGTGAAGCGCGTGCGGCGATGGCGGCGGCGTTGCGTACGCTGGGGTTGCAGGTGGCGCCTTCCAGCGCCAACTTCCTGTTCTTTGATTGCGGCTACCCGAGCGTGCAGATCGCCGAGGCGTTGCTGGCGCACGGCATCATCGTCAAACCCTGGCGCGAAGCCGGTTATCAGCGGTTCATCCGGGTTTCGATCGGCAGCGCGGCAGATAACCGGCGTTTCCTCCACGCATTGCGACAGGTGCTGGCGGAGGCGGCACGCTGATGAGCGGGGCGATACTCAACGCGGCGGATTTACAGCGTGCGGCGCGGCGTTATCTGCCGCGTTTCGCTTACCGTTACCTGGCGGGCGGCGCGGAAGACGAACACACGCTGCGCGGTAATCGGGTGGCGTTCGACCAATGGCAGTTTGTGCCGCCGGTACTGCGTGACGCCAGCCGCCGCACGCTCAACATCCGGCTTTGGCAGCAGGAACTGGCGGCGCCGCTGCTGATTGCGCCCACCGGCTACAACGGCATGCTGCGCTATCAGGCGGATCTGATGCTGGCGCGCAGCGCCCGGGCGTTCGGCATTCCCTATATTCAGAGCACGGTGTCGACCGCCTCATTGGAGGAGATTGCCGCCGACGGCCAGGGGCAGCACTGGTTTCAGCTGTATGTGCTGCGCGATCGGCAGGTGACCGCCGGGCTGTTGCAACGCGCCCTGGCTGCCGGCTGCGGCACCCTGGTGCTGTCGGTGGATGCGGTGCATTTCGGCAACCGCGAGCGCGATCGGCGCAGTTACCGGCAGCCAATGAAACTCTCCCTCGCCAGCCTGTGCGACGTGGCGCTGCACCCTCGCTGGCTGTGGCATACCTTGCGCCCGGCGGGCATGCCCGGTTTCGGCAATCTGCAACCTTATCTGCCGGCGCAGCGGCAGCGGGGCCTGAGTGGGGCCGCTTATTTTGCCCGCGAAATGGACGCCGCGCTGAACTGGCAAACGCTGGATTGGGTACGGCAATGCTGGCCGGGCAAGCTGCTGGTGAAAGGCATTCTGCACCCGCAGGATGCCCGTCAGGCGCTCGATGCCGGGGCGGATGGCATAGTGCTGTCCAACCACGGCGGCCGCCAGCTCGACGGCAGCGTTGCCCCCGTCAGCCTGTTGCCGGCGGTGCGTGCTGCCTGTGGGCCGACGGCGACGATCCTGATCGACAGCGGCTTTCGGCGCGGCACCGACGTGGTGAAAGCGCTGGCGCTGGGCGCCAATGCCGTGTTGCTCGGCCGCCCGTTGTTGTACGGCGTGGCGCTGGCCGGGCAGGCAGGCGCGACTCGGGCGCTGCGGATTTTCAGCGAGGAAATCGACCGCACGTTGGCGCAACTGGGTTGTTGCAGCGTGCAAGAGTTGGGGCCGCACTTGCTGCGGCCGGTGAATGAACGAGGATAAGGAACCTGAGATGTCTTTAGCGCAAATCGCTTTCCCGGCGCGTGTGGTGCGCGGTGTCGGAGCATTGGAGAAGATCGGCCCGCTGTGCGCCGGTTATGGTTCAAGGGCGATGTTGATCGGCGGCGCGCGTGGGCTGGCGGTTACCGAGACGCGCATAGGCAACGGCCTGCGTGCGGCGGCGGTGGAGCTGGTTGGCTGCGAGCAGTATGGCGGCGAATGCAGTGAAACCCAGATTGCGCGGCTGGTCGCATTGGCGCATTCGGCAGCGGCGCAGATGCTGATCGTCGCGGGTGGGGGTAAAGCCATTGACACCGGCAAGGCGGTGGGGGCAGCCTGCGGATTGCCGGTCATCACCGTACCGACCATTGCTGCCACTTGCGCTGCCGTTACGCCGTTGACCATCCGCTATCATGACGATGGCCACTTTCGCGACATGCTGCACCTGCCGCATGCCCCGGCGGCGGTGGTGATTGACAGCCCGTTGTTGGCTGCGGCACCGGTCCGCTGGTTGGCTGCCGGGTTGGGCGATACGTTGGCGAAATGGTATGAGTATCGCGCTATCGCCCACCCGCAGGCGCTGAACGGCATGGCACTGGCGGCTCAGGCCAACAGCCGTATCTGTTACCAATTGATTGAGGAATACGGGGCTGCGGCTTGTCAGGCGGCGGAGCGATGCCAGGCCGATACCGCGCTGGAGCAGGTGCTGGATGCCATCTTCCTGTTCGCGGGGCTGACGTCGGTGATGGGCAGCGGGGCGCATGCGGCGGCGGCCCATGCGCTGTTTGAAGGTTTTACCGTCTGCGACAAGACGCGCAACTTTGGTCATGGTCTGTTGGTGGGGTACGGTAATCTGTGTCTGCTGGCGCTGGAACAGCGCAGTGATGAGGAACTGCTGGCGGCGCTGCGGTTGGCGCAGGACTGCCGGATACCGCTGCATCTGGCGGATATCGCCGACGATCTGGACAACCAAGCCATCAACGCCATTATGGCGGCGGCGGTAGAGGCACCGGATATGGCCAATATGTCGCAGCCGGTCACCGTCACCCAGTTGACGCAAGCCATGCAGCGGGTACATGAACTGGCCGACAGAGTGCGCAAGGGGTAGAGTCCGGCGTTAAGTTGTGGGATTATTTGGTTTTCTATCCTACACAGAGAAGGGCGCATGGCCTCGCTGAAAGACGTTGCAAAACTTGCCGGGGTGTCGCTGATGACGGTTTCCCGCGCCATCAACGAGCCAGGCAAACTGCGGCCAGACACCTACCAGCGCGTCAAGCTGGCGATTGACCAACTGGATTACGTGCCCGATCTCTCGGCGCGGCGCATTCGCGGCGACAGCAACCGGGTGCAGACGCTTGGCGTGCTGGCGCTGGACACCGCCACCACACCGTTCTCGGTGGAAATGATCCTGTCGATCGAAAAAACCGCGCGCGAACACGGCTGGAACAGCTTTGTCGTCAACCTGTTCGCCGACGACAGCGCCGAACACACCATAGATTTGCTGCTGGCGCACCGGCCGGATGGGGTGATTTTCACCACCATGGGGCTGCGTCAGGTCAGAGTGCCGCCCAAGTTACTGGATAAAAAGCTGGTGCTGGCCAACTGCGTCAGCCAGGGAAACCCCGTTGCCAGCTACATTCCGGATGACGAACAGGGCCAGTACGACGCCATACGCGCGTTGATCGCCAAAGGTTACCGGGCGCCGCTGTGCATTCACCTGCCGGAAAATACGCTGGCAGCCGGGCTGCGCCGCCGCGGGCTGGAGCGCGCCTGGCGTGACGCGGGCGGCGACGTCGACCAACTCAAGCAATATCACCTGGATCTGAGCGACGGCGACGAGCGCTACCGCGATTGCGTGGCACTGCTGGAGCGGCATTTCGCTCCGGGGCGGCGCGATTGCGATGTGGTGGTGTGCGGCAACGATCGGGTGGCGTTTATGGTGTATCAGGTGCTGTTGGCGCAGGGCTGGCAGATCCCGCAGCAGGTGGGGGTGCTGGGTTATGACAACATGGTCGGCATCGGTCAGCTGTTCCTGCCGCCGCTGACCACGGTGCAACTGCCGCATTACGAACTGGGCCGTCAGGCGGCGCTGCATCTGATTAACCAGTTGGATCACTGCGAGACGGTGAAGGTTGCCTGCCCGCTGTTGCTGCGCGAATCGATGTGAATGAAACAGGGCACGACAAGCGTGCCCTGCCAGTCCGGTATCGAGGGCTATCAGGCCCAGATGCTTTTCAGTTCCCACCCCTGTAGTGCGCCAAAATGCGCCTGGCCGCTTTCGGCAAACAGGCTCACGCCGCGCTGGCCATCGGCCGGGTAGATGCGGCTGGTCAGGCAGGCAACGCCCTGATTGACGAACACTTCCAGCGATGAACGGTCGATAAACAGGCGCAGCGACAATGTGTCGCCCGCCGGCAGCGGCACGCTGCGGCAACCGCACAGCCCCGGCTCTTCACTGAAACGCTCCAACACCAGCCTGTGGGCCTGGTTGTCCACGTACAGCCGCGCGGCGTTGCCAATGGCGATACCGTAGCGTTCGGCATCGCTGGCGGCCAGATCCAGCGACAGCGTCAGCTCTTGCAGGTTCTCCGCCAGAAGCTGGCGTTGGTTGCGCAACTGCGCTGCGGCAAACGTCTGCGGCATGCTGCGCAGCGCCGCCAACTCCCGCGCCGGGTTCATCAGCACATCGCCTTCGGCATTCAGCGACAGTTCGCGGGGTAGGGTGAGCGCGCCGGCCCAGCCGTGCGCCTTGCTCGGCATCGGCGATTCCCACATGTCCATCCAGGCGAACAGCAGGCGGCGACCGTCGGCGGCGGTGAAGGTTTGCGGCGCATAAAAATCATGCCCGGCGTCCAGTTCGCAGAAAGGTTGAGTGACGTTGAAATCAGCGCCCGGCTGCCAGTGACCGAGCAAATAGCCGCTCTGGAAACGGTTGCGGTGGCGGTAGCCCTGCGCCGCCAGCCCCTGCGGCGAGAACAGCAGCACCTGTTTTTCGCCGAGCGGGAAGAAATCCGGACATTCCCACATATAGCCCTGATGCAGCGTCTGCGCGCCGTCCAGCACGCGGTCAAACTGCCAGTCGCGCAGATCTGTTGAACGATAAAGCCGTGCCTGCCCGAGGCCGTTTTGTTTGGCGCCGACCACCATCCACCAGCCGTCATTCTCGCGCCAGACCTTGGGATCGCGGAAATGCTGAATGCCTTCCGGCGGCGCCAGCACCGGCCCGTGTTTGACGAAATGTACGCCGTCCTCGCTGGTGGCCAGGCACTGTACTTCGCGCACCTGATCGTCATCGCCCACTTTGTCCAGCCAGACGTGGCCGGTGTAGATCAGCGTCAGCACGCCGTTATCGTCTACCGCGCAGCCGGAGAAACAGCCGTCCTTGTCGTAGTCGTCGCCGGGCGCCAGGGCGATCGGCTGGTGCTGCCAGTGCGCCAGATCCCGGCTGATGGCGTGGCCCCAGTGCATCGGCCCCCAGTTTTCGTCGTAGGGGTGGTGCTGATAGAACGCATGATAAACGCCGTCAATGCACACCAGCCCATTGGGATCGTTGATCCAGCCGGCGGCCGGCGCCAGATGAAACTGCGGGTAGTAATCGTCCTGACGCTGTGCGCGCAGGGTTTCGACCGCCTGGTCGGCTTGAGCTAAGGCATTGTTCATTGGATTGGCTCACTTGATTTTATCGTGGATTGAAATTGAGGTGCGCGGGTAGGTGTCTCGCCGCGCAGCAGAAAACAGGAAACCAGCGTGGTGCCGGTGACGGCGCAGCCCATCAGCAAATAGGTGTCGGCAAAGCCGATGCGGTCGTAACCGAGGCCGGCCAGCGGCGCCAGAATGCCGGCGACGATCTGGCTGATAAACTGGAAGCCCACCAGGTACAGCGTGGAGGACAGGCGGCTGTCAAAGCGGGTGGTGATGTATTTGAACATGGCTACCAGCAGAATCGGCAGCTCCACGGCATGCAGCAGTTTCATGGCGGAAATCATCAGCGCGCCATTGGCGAAGCCGGAGCCGAACATGCGAAACGCCATCACGCTGCTGGCCAGCAGCAGGCTTTGTTTGATACCGATGCGGTTGACCAGCAGCGGCGCCAGGAACATGCCGCCGGCCTCCAGAAACACTTGCAGCGAATTCAGGAAACCGTACATGCGGTTGCCTTCTTCGTGGGTCGCGAACTGCGAAGCGAAGTACACCGGGAACTGCTGGTCGAAGACGCCGTAGATGCTGGTGCCGAGCACGAACACCACCAATGCCCAGAACCCCGGCAGGCGCAGCAACGCCAGGGCGTCCTGCAACTTCAGGTTTTCCGGTTTGCCGTATTCCAGCCCGGCCATGGCGTTGGGTTTCAGCTCTCGTACCTGCCACAGCAACAGCAGGAATACCGCCGCCGAGGCCGAGGCAATCCAGAAATTGATGTTCGGGTTGATGTTATAGATAAAGCCGGCAAAGAAGGTGGCGCTGGCCCAGCCCAGCGAGCCCCACATGCGCGCCCGGCCGAACTCGAAGCCGACGATGCGGCTGACGCGCTCGGTATAGGATTCCAGCGCGCCAATGCCGGCGTTGAACGCCAGGCTGACGAACAGGCCACCAACCAGCGCGCCGATCACCAGATTGGTTTGCAGCAGCGGGGCGTAAACATAGATAAAGAACGGCCCGGTGAGCAGCAGCAGCACGCCGACAAACAGCAACAGATGCTTACGCAACCCGAGTTTGTCCTGAATAAACCCATACAGTGGCTGCACGCACAGCGCCATGATCGACATGGCCGAGAAGATCAGGCCGGTTTCGGTGCCTTTCAGACCGATTTTCTGGTTTAGCCAGATGGAGATCAGTGAAAAGCTGGCCGACCAGGTAAAGAAGAAGAAAAACAACAGGCCGCTTAGAAGCACATAATATTTTTTTGTTTCGCGGTTCATGTGAGATGCCCTGATGGATGATGTCAGCCTTATTGTTAACGTTAACCTTTCGTCAAATAAAGCCACCAACGTCAGGGATTGCGATGTTAATCACAAAAGTTAACGTTAACATATTTGCGTTGTGATCGTCATCACTGGATGGATGCAAGGCGCTGAAGAGTGGGCGGGGGTGGGATATCGCTCCCGCCTGCGGTTATTCAGATACTGGCCAGATAGCCGCCGTCGACATACAGGATCTGGCCGGTGATGTAGGCTGCCGCCGGCCCGGCGAGGAAAATGGCCGCACCGGTAAGGTCGCTCAGCTTGCCAAAGCGGCCTAGCGGGATTTTATCCTGCATGGACTCGCACCAACCCTTGTCCCGGTAAAACACCTCGGTCATCGCGGTCTGAAAATAGCCTGGCCCGATGCCGTTGACCCGGATCCCGTGGGCCGCCCATTCGCTGGCCAGCGCACGCGTCATGCCCGCCAGCCCGGATTTTGACGCGCCGTAGGCGGTAGCCCCCGGCACGCCGACTTCGCTGGTCAATGAGCACAGGTTGATGATGCTGCCGCCGCCCTGTTTGACCATCAGGCGCGCCGCCGCCTGCGCGCAGAAGAAAGCGCCTTTCAGGTTGGTGCCGACGATGCTGTCCCACAGCGTTTCATCCACCTCCAGCGACGGGCACAGGCGTTCGATACCGGCGTTGTTGATCAGGATATCCAGCGGTTTGCCCGCCAGTGCGGCAAAGGCGGTTTCAATCGACGCCGAGTCCTGGACATCCAACAGCAACATTTCCGGGTGTTCTCCCCAATTATTCAGCTGTTGTACCACCTCTTGCAGCGCGGCGCGTTGTCGCCCGGCGACGATCACCTGCGCGCCGGCCTGCGCCAGCCCGATCGCCAGCGCCTGACCAATCCCCC
Source organism: Serratia plymuthica (assembly GCF_018336935.1). Taxonomy (NCBI): domain Bacteria; kingdom Pseudomonadati; phylum Pseudomonadota; class Gammaproteobacteria; order Enterobacterales; family Yersiniaceae; genus Serratia; species Serratia plymuthica. Next base: position 1,894,194 of record NZ_CP068771.1, read on the forward strand.
GCGTAGCGCCGGTGATCAGTGCGCGCTTGCCGAGCAGTGAAAAGGGGGCCAGGCCCGGCGGTAAATAGGTGTTTTGCATACATTCTCCTCAGGGAACCACCAGGGTTTCAGCAGGACTCTGCCCTAAAACGCGCGTTCACCGCCGAACTGCGGATCGATGGCGGTGAACCAGCGGCTGGCCACGTCCTTGCCGTCGACAGGTTCGCTGCCCAGCATCATGGCGATGGCGAAGCCCAGCGCTGAGCTTGCCGGTGTATGGCCGCTGCCGCCACCGGCACGCAGATCGAGCACCAACGTCGGGCAGCAGAACAGCGCCAGCCTCATCAGCCGCCGCCAGTTATGCGGCAGCCAGCCGCGCGTCGTCAGTTCGCTGAGCAATGGCCGCCAGTACAGCGTACCTTTGTCCTGCAGGAAGGCGGCGCGCAATGGCGTCAGTTGCCAGTCATGCTCGACGATCAGCCGTTGCCCCTCCAGCCGGGCAGCCACCCGGTAATGCGTCGCGCAGCGCTGCGGTTCGTACAGCCAGAACGGGTGAGCGAAAATATTGTGGAAAGTCGCTTTGATCTCCGCCAGCAGCGCCGGGATATTACGCCCGGCGAAGGCCGGATCGAAGCTGACCAACTGCGGCGGCGGGCGATCGGTTTCGTACCATACGTTGGCGTTGTGCGCGTCGCCGTGGGCGATCACCACGCCGTGCTGCGCCAGTTCGGCCGGGGCCAGCAGTTCACCGGCCTGCAACAGCAGTTCACCCAGCGTATGGCGATAGCGCACGCCGTTGATTTCCCACTGGAGGTCTTGCAATTGCGTCCAGCTCAACTCCAACTGCGCCAGCTGGAAGGTTTTGCCGACGTAGAACTGCGCCACCCGGCCACCCAATCCCGGTGTGGCGCCAGGGCTAACCAACCGGTGATGAAACAGCTGGTGGATTGGCTCGCGCGCCACCGCCGCCGACTGGCCGATTTTTAACGTCGGCAGCGTCATCCGCAAGATCTCCGCATCGGCGCGGTGCTGTGCATCGACCACCGGGGCCATCTGCGGCCAGCTCTGTTGCAGTTCAATCTCACGGCACACGTCGGCCAGCCGCCGATCGTGGCGCAACCGGTACAGCAGGATCTGCCGCCCCGGTTCACCGCAGGCATACAGCGGCACGTCGACGCGAAAACCGTTATTGCGCAACAGCTCGGCGTTGTAATATTCCTCGATGGTGTGGTCTTCGCCTTCCTCGTGGTGATATTTAAAGAACAGGCCGCGGCCGTCGGCCAATTGCAACTGGCCGTTCAGCGAGTTCAGGCTGTACTGATCGCGGTTGATGGTCAACTCGCCCACCGCCACCCCGGTGATCTCCAGCACCAGTTGGCGCAGTTTGTCTGCCGCCTGCTGCCATTCGCCGGCGTGGGTCAGCGCTCTGGCCTGCGCCGCCAAGGGTTCGCCCCGGGCGCTGCGGGGAATAGGATTATCGGTCATCGTAACCTCACTGCCTGTTCAGGACTGACGATCGAGCAGGGTTTTACGCAACGGTGACACCGCCAGCGCGTGTGCGGGGAAGCCTTCATACAGGGCAAACCCGTGCGCCTTTTCCGCCAAGGCGTCGTAGCCGCTGCGGGTGACATAACCCACCGAAATACGCTTCATGTAGTCGAATACCGACAGCGGCCCGGCCACCTTGGCGGCGGCATTGGTCGGCAGCACCGCATTGGGGCCGAGCACAAAGTTGCCTAAGGTTACCGGGGTGTAATTGCCCAGCAGGATTTCACCGGCGTTGCGAATTTGGCCCATCACCGCCAGCGGTTCTTCCGCCAGGATCTCCAGATGCTCCGGTGCGTAACCGTTAACAAACTCCACTGCGGCGGCGAAGTCCTGCGTCAGCACCACGCCGCCGTGGGCGCTGCACAGCACGCTTTGCGAGAAGCCGGCGCGTTTCTCGTCCAGTTGCGCCCAGTAACCCGGCAGCGCGGCGATCGCCTGTTCGGCTACCCGGCGGCTGGAGGTCACCAGCCAGGCGGAGGAGTCCGGGCCATGTTCCGATTCAATGATCAGGTCCAACGCCGCCAGCGCACCGTTGGCGCTGTCATCGGCCAAAATAATGCTTTCGCTGGGGCCAGCCGGCACGCCGGGATCGATCAATTGCGCCAACTGGCGTTTGGCGGCCACCACCCAGGGGCTGCCGGGGCCGACGATCTTCAGGCACTTTGGCACTGTTTCAGTGCCATAAGCCACGGCCGCGACCCCCTGCGCGCCGCCGCACTTGTAAATTTCGCGAATGCCGACCAGCTGCGCCGCCACCAGCGTGGCATCATCGACTCTGCCATCCGGGCCGGGCGGAGTGATCACCACCGGCCGGGGGACGCCCGCCACCAGCGCCGGGATCGTCGTCATCAGCAGCACGCTGGGGAACGAACCTTTGCCGCGCGGCACATAGCAGGCCACGGAATCGATCGGCAGGTGGCGATCGCCGGCAAAAGCGCCGGGCTGCATCTCTTTCAACCACATTTCTTCCGGTTTTTGCGCTTCGTGAAACGCGCGGATATTGCCGGCGGCATAGGCGATTGCGGCGGTGACGGCAGGATCCAGCCGCGCCATGGCGTCGTCGAACTCGCTCTGCTCGACGCGAATCGACATCCGTTCGGCCTGCACGCCATCGAATTCCCGTGCGAAGCGCTGTAGCGCGGCATCGCCTTCACTGCGTACCGCCGCGATAATCGGCTGCACCCGTTCGATAAAGAACGACAAGTCGGCTTCGGTGCGTTGGAACAGGGCTTCCGGCAATTGCCGGCTGTGGCTGAGATCGTGAAAGGTCACTGTGTGCGACATGTGGCGCTCCTAAGCTAATTCGTGTTGGGAAGCCTGTTCCCGGATAGATTTCAGAACCTGACGGTGCAGATCGATATAGCGTGCGTCGCCGCTCACTTCTTCGCTGCGCGGGCGCGGCAGATCGACCTGAAAGGTGGTATTGATTTTGCCCGGCCCCATCACCACGATGCGGTCCGACAGGTACACCGCCTCTTCGATATCGTGGGTGACAAACATTACCGTCAGACGATGGGTTTCCCAGATGCGCGTCAGCAACAGCTGCATCTGGTGGCGAGTCATGGCGTCGAGCGCGCCGAAGGGTTCATCCATCAGCAGGATTTTCGGCCGGTAGGACAACGCACGGGCAATCGCCACCCGCTGTTTCATGCCGCCGGACAGTTCGTTGGGGTAGGCGTCGGCGAATTCGGTCAGCTTGACCAGCGCCAGGTGGTCGCCGGCGATGTCACGGCATTCGCCGCGGCCATAGCCTGCCGCCTTCAGGGCGAATTCAATATTCTGGCGGGCGGTCAGCCACGGCAGCAGGGTATAAGACTGGAACACCACGCCGCGATCGATACCCGGCCCGCGGATGTCCACGCCGTCGACGCGCACGCTGCCGCTGTCGAAATCCTCCAGCCCGGCGGCGATCGACAGCAGGGTACTTTTGCCGCAGCCGGAGCTGCCGACCACAGAGACAAACTCGTTGTCGTGCAGCGTCAGATCGATGTCATGCAATACCTGACGTGCGCGCTTGCCGACCTGAAAGCTTTTGTTCAGACCATTGAGGGTGAGGGTTGCCATTATTTACGCCTCGCGTTGTAGCGGAACAATACGCGCTCGGCGGCGCGCATCAGTTGATCGGTGATCAGCCCAAGCAGCCCCAGCAGCAGGATGTAGCCGATAATGGTGTCGGTCTGGAAAAAGCGCTGCGACACCACGATGCGGTAGCCCAGCCCTGAGGTGGAGGCTACCAGTTCCGCCAGCACCAGCCAGGTCCAGGCCCAACCGAGGCTGATGCGCAACGCATCCCAGATGCCCGGCAGCGCGCTGGGCAGCACGATCTTGAACAGGATATTGCGGTCCGGCATGCCGAGCGTGCGGCCCAGGCCGACAAAATCCCCCGGCACGCGCTTTACGGTATCGATCACCATCAGCACCTGTTGAAAGAAGGTGCCGATCCAGATGATCAGGAATTTCTGTACGTCATCGGTGCCGGTCCACAAAATGGTCAGCGGCACAAAGGCCACCACCGGCATATAGCGGACAAAATCCACCAGCGGTTCGGTGACCGCTTTGAAAAAACCGTAACAGCCGGCCAATACGCCGATGACAATGGACATCACCGACGAAATCAGGAAGGCCACCGAAATGCGGTACAGGCTGCTGCGAATATCGCTCCACAGCGTGCCGTCCTGCGCCAGGCTGGCCATGCGGCGCCATACGCCGTCCAGCGTGGGCATAAAAATCGCCGGGACCGCACCGCTGCGGGTCGCCAGCCACCAACTCAGCAGCAGCAGCGCGAACACGGCCACGGCGATAGCGACGAACAGCCCGCGCGACGGCGTTTTACCGATCACCATCAGCCCAAGCGGCTGGCGCTTGCGCCGCCCAGGCGGTGGGACGTTGTTCAGATGAGTGCGCGCGTCAGGCGCATCCAGTTTTATCGAGCTCATCGGGTCTTTCCTCTGATGGGGAGTTACGCCGGCAACAAACCGCCGACCGGCGCTAATCCGGCTTACAGACCGTTAACGAATCGCGCGTCGATGAGGTTTTCCGGCGTAACCGGTTTGCTCACCAGCTTGGCTTCTGTGGCCGCTTTCAGCACGTGGGCGAAGGTGTGTTTGGCAAAGTGCTCGCTCAGGACCTGCTTGTTTTCCGCCAGCGAGTAGTACTTCACGCCGTCAAACGCGCTGGCCAGATCGGCCGGGCTGGCGCCAACCTGTTTGGCGATGATGGCCCGATCCGCCGCGGTGTTGTGCTGATAATGCTGTAACGCGGCATCCCAGCTTTTAATCATGGCGGCGACCTGGCCTGGTTTGGTCTTGATCACCTCGTCGCGCACCACCAGCACGTCGCCGATCAGGCCCGGATCGGACTCGCCGCTGTACAGCATTTTCACGGCGGCATCCTGTTTCTTCGCCATGCTCAGGTAAGGTTCGTAGGTGACGGCGGCGCTGACGCGCTTGGCGATCAGCGCGCTGCCTGCGGCGTCGGCCGGCATCGGCACCGGCACGATGTCACTCCATTTCATTCCGGCGGAGGCGAGGGCGCTGTGCAGCAGGATGTCGCTGGTGGTGCCTTCTTCGTACGCCACCTGTTTGCCTTTCAGATCGCTCAGCGTTTTGATGCCTGGGCCGACAATCAGCGCGTCGGCGGTTTGGCTTTGATCAAGCAGCAACACGATTTTGACCGGCAGTCCGGCGGACACCATGCCCATGGCGGTGTGGGTGGCGATATTGGCGGCATCGATCTGGCCGCTGGCCAGTGCGGCGTTGATGTCTTTGTCTTCGGCGAAGTTGATGATATCCACCTTGTCCAGCCCCTGTTGTTTGAACAGGTCCAGGCTATTGGCTACGTGCCACTGGCCGTAGCCCAACCAGGGTTCAATGCCCATTTTGAAGGTGCCGGCCTCCGGCTTGGTCAGCGGTGCCTCGGCGGCGAATGCCGGGGCGGCAAGCATGCTGAGGCAGCAGGCGGTGGCGAGCACTTTTTGCAGCGTTTTTATGGGTTGCTTCATGGTGGAACCTCGTCTTTCGCACTGGTGAGTAAGAGTGATGTCCGTGTCGGTAATGTCCGTCCATGTATATACAAGGTGGAGCAAGTTAAGGGCCAACTGCGAATAGCGGCGGGAATTATTTTTCAACTTATTAATAATTATAAATAATCAGGCATTTTGCCGACGAGGCGAGAGGGGCGTTGAAACGGGGGATGGGGGAATGCACCAGAACGGCGCACAAAAATTGCGCAGCGGTTCGAACTTGGGGCGCAATGCGCCCCATCAGGATTAACGCGAGTTCAGCGAGCGCAGATGATCGTCGCGCCGCAGGGTCATCAGCGCGAACAGGCTGACCACCGAGGTGGCGACCACGTAATAAGCCGGGATATCGAGGTTACCGGTCTGCTTGATCAAACCGGTGATGATTAACCCCGCTGAACCGGAAAATACCGCGTTGGAAAGCGAATAGGCCAGCCCCAGACCGGTGTAGCGCACGTTGGTCGGGAACATCTCTGCCAGCATCGCCGGGCCGGGGCCGGCCAGCATGCCGACCACCGCACCGGCGATCAATACCGCGACGCCTTTGAGCAGCAGCGAGCTTTGCGGATCTTGCAACACGTGCAGCAGCGGGAAGGTGAACAGGATCACCGCGCTGACCGCCGCCAGCATCACTGTTTTGCGCCCCAGCTTATCGCTGAGAACGCCGGCGGGCAGAATGGTCAGGGCGAAGCCGACGTTGGCCAGCACCGTCGCCACCAGCGCCTGCTGGAAGGTGGCGTGCAGCGAGGTTTGCAGGTAGGACGGCATCACCACCAGGAAGGTGTAACCGGCGGCGGACCAGCCCATCATGCGGCCAATGCCGATCAGAATGGTTTTCAGCATGCCGCCCAGCGTCACTTCCGCTACTTGGGCCGTTTCGCCGCCGTGTTGTTGCGCCTGTTTAAAGGTCGGCGTTTCCTGCAGTTTCAGCCGCAGCCACAGCGCCACCGCGCCCATCGGCAACGCCAACAGGAAGGGAATGCGCCAGCCCCAGTCATGTAACTGTTCCGGCGTCAACAGCGCGGCCAGCAACGCTACCAGCCCGGCGCCGGCCAACAGCCCGAACGCCACGGTCAGCGATTGCCAGGCACCGTACAGCCCACGTTTTCCCTTGGGGGCGAACTCGGTCATCAGCGATACCGCGCCGCCGAACTCACCGCCGGCGAACAACCCCTGAAACATGCGCAGCAGGGTCAACAGCAGCGGGGCGGCGACGCCGATAGAGGCATAGGTCGGCATCACGCCGATCAGGGCGGTTGCCAGGGTCATCAGCAGCAATACCGCAATCAGCGTCGGGCGGCGGCCAATCCTGTCGCCGATGCGGCCGAAAATCACCGCGCCGATCGGGCGGCAGAAAAATGCCAGTGCGAAGGCGGCGTAGGTGAGGATCAGACTGGTGATTTCACTTTCACCCTGCAGGGTGAAAAAATTGGCGGCGATGACGGTGGCGAGAAAACCGTAAACGCCGAATTCATACCATTCGATAAAATTGCCGACCGATCCGGCCAGCAATGCCTGGCGTGACTGGCGTGCGTCGATAACCGTCGTTTGTGCGTCCATTCCCGTTCCCGTGTGTTTGAATTGTTGTCATCCACTTCTAAATTCATATGACAAAACAATCAATTATTTTCAACGGGAAGTGTGAAGGGGGTTCACCAGGGTAACGGCGCCGCCTCACGACCATTTTCGGCGTAGTACAATGACGGCAGGAACTGCGCCAGATAGCTGAATTCGTTGTAACAGTGGCGCATCAGATTAAAGCCAATCTCGTCCGGCAGCTCGTCATGCGCGTTCGCACAGGATTTACCCAGCAGGAAGCGGCTGCGCAGCACGCAGCCGTAAGGCGTGTCGCGTACCAAATGCAGCATTTCACCGTCGCGAGGGTCGCCATTGTCGTCCAGCGCCACCTGCTCGCCGAAGCCGATACGGGCGCAAATGGCGGCAGACAGCGCCTGAGTGTCGCGCGCCTGTTGCAGCGGTTGCGCGGCAAAAAAATCTTCGGCGGCGTGAAACTTGAGGCGGGCAGGCACCGGCGGCAGCTCCGCCAGCCATTCAACCGCATCGATGCTGGCGCCAATGTAGCTTTCGCCTTTTTTCCAGTGCCGGTCCCAGCCACGGTGTTCAACGTGATCGTGCGGATGCCACCAGCGAATGTGCTGGGTGGTCTCAAAAAAGGTAAACCACCAGTCCAGCATGTGGCCCTTGCAGCCGTGCAGGTCGGTGCGGATCGCGACGGTCAGCAAGCCGTCGGTGCTGCGCGTCAGCCCCATCTCCAGCAGCAGCGGTTCCGGTTTAAGCAACGCGTTGATATCATTCACGCCCCAAGGGAGCATCAGCGATTGATGTGTCATGGCGGTCATCCTTATAAATTAGGAAACGATATTGGTTTCCTAATTAAGGCTATGCCGGTATGCTGTCTCTGTCAACGATTTCGAGGAACCATCATGGCAAATGAGAAGGATGCCGCACCGCGCTCGCGTGGAAGGCCTTCGGCCCCGGAGGCGGAACTGCGCGCGGCGGCGGTCGAGGCCACCCTGGCGCTGTTGCTGACGCAGGGTTATGCCGCCACCACCGTGGACGCGGTGGCGAAACGGGCCGGCATGGCCAAGAAGACCCTGTACCGTTTCGCCGAGAACCGCGATGCGCTGGTGATGCAGGCGATAGCCAGTTGGACCGACGCTTTTCGGCCGGCGTTTGAACAGGATGCGCAGCGGGCGACAGAGGTGCAGCCATTGCTTGAGCAGGGTCTGCGCGCCATTGCGCACCACGTGCTGAGCGTGCAGGCGGTGGGAGTCTTTCGCCTGTTGCAGAGCGAATTCCCTGGGCGGGAAGCCTTGCTGACGGCCTATCAGCGTAACGGCATTGAACGCGGGCGAGCCATTGTGGCGGACTGGCTGCAACGCCAACAGCGGCACGGCTGGTTGCGTGAGTTGGACTGCGCGCAGACCAGCGATCTGCTGCTGGCGATGGTGATGGCCGAACCCTTGCGCCAGATGGCGCTGGGATTGTTGCCGCCGGGCAGCGACATCGACACTCGCATTACGGCGGCGCTGACGCTGGTGCTGCCGGGCTTGGTACGGGATTAGGGAGGGAGCCTCGCATCGTTGTGGCTTTTGCTGAAATATGGCATGTTCATTATTGATATGATCTCACTATTTTCGGCCAGCAAAATGAACAACGCTCACCAATTTAAAAATGGCGATCTGTTTGCCCTGACTGTTTTCCTCGCCGTCGCGACGCATCGCAGTTTTCATGCGGCGGCGGTGGAACTTGAGGTGACGCCATCGGCGATCAGTCATTCAGTGAAAAATCTGGAGCGACGCCTTGCCGTTCGATTGTTCAATCGCACAACGCGCAGCGTATCGCTGACCGACGCGGGAGAGCAGCTTGCGGCTAAACTGCGCCCCGCATTGTCCTCCATCAGCAATGCGTTGCAAGAGGTGGACGATTTTCGCGGGACACCCAGCGGCACTGTGCGGATCAACGCCAGCGAAGGCGCGGTCCGTATGGTTTTACGCCCGCTGTTGGCCCGCTTTCTGGCTGCATACCCGCAGATCCACCTTGATATCGTCTGTGACGGCAAACTCAGCGATATCATTGCCGATGGCTTTGATGCCGGGATCCGTCTGGCCGACGCTGTACCGCAGGATATGGTCGCAATACGCGTCAGCGAACCCGTACGCTTTGCCGTCATCGCCGCGCCCGAGTATTTCGCCGCGCACGGGCGCCCGAAAGTGCCGCAAGATCTGCTGCGCCATCACTGTATCCGCTTCCGTTTCGACAGCGGGGCCATTTATCGCTGGGAGTTCGAACGCCATGGCTTCGTGGAATCGATAAATGTGACCGGCCCACTCACCCTGACCGATCAACCTTTAATGGTCGATGCTGCCATCGACGGTATTGGCATCGCCTTTGTGCCCGATCATTTGGCCATCGAAGCGCTGCGGGAAGGGCGCCTTGAGCGCGTGTTGGATGAGTGGTGCCCGTCATACCCGGGATTGTGCCTCTATTATTCCGGTCATCGTCATGTGTCGAGCGGGCTGAAGGCGTTGATAAGCTGCATTCGCGGCGCGCAACAACAGCCGTCATAACTCGCCTGCGTACTTTTCCTCTGTCCCTTGGATTGATGAATATCATTCACTTTAACAGTGAGACTGGCCTGCATTGTTGCGCTAAGGGGAGTGTTTTACGCTTGCATGGCAAGGCGTCGGAGCATATCGGCGCCTATTAACCGCCATCGCAAAGCAAGGAACCCGCAATGGAAAAGAAGATGAAGGCCGTCGTCATGACGGGCGCCAATCGCCCGTGGGAAGTTTGGCAAGTGCCGATGCCCAAGGCTGAGCCAGGTCAGGTATTGGTAAAAGTGCGTGCTTCAGGAATGTGTTACACCGATGTATGGTCTACGCAAGGCTACGGCGGGGATATCTATCCGCAGACCCCCGGCCATGAAGTGGTGGGCGACGTGGTTGAAGTCGGCGCCGGCGTGCATTCGCGTCAGATTGGCGATCGCGTCGGTACGACATGGGTGCAGTCATCTTGTGGGCGTTGCGCCTATTGTCGCGAGAACCGTCCTTTAACGGGGCAAACTGCGATGAACTGCGTTTCACCGCGTACCACGGGTTTCGTCGCGCAGGGTGGGCATGCCGAATATATCGCCATTGCTGCCGAAGGCACGGTGTTGCTGCCGGATGGACTGCCCTATGTGGATGCCGCGCCTATGATGTGCGCCGGTTATACCACCTGGAGCGGGCTTCGCGACGCCGCGCCGCAACCCCACGAGAAGGTGGCCATTTTGGGCATCGGCGGTCTGGGACACGTCGCGTTGCAGCTATCGAAAGCCTGCGGTTTCGAGACGATCGCCATCACTCATTCACCGGATAAGCACCCTCTGGCGTTGCAACTGGGTGCCGATCGGGTCGTCGAGTCTGGGAAGGCCTTGTTGGAGAGTGGCGGCGCAGATATTTTGCTGGTGACAACCAATGATTTCGATTCCGCTCAGGAAGCGATGACGGGATTGCGAGTTGACGGCCGCGTCGTTCTTTGCGGGTTGGATTTCAGTAAACCCTTTGCTATCTCGTCCGACGGCGTGCCATTCCATATGATGCGCCAAAGGATCATAGGTTCGACGCACGGTGGGCAGCAGTATCTGAGCGAGGTTCTCAATCTCGCGGCGAAAGGTAAAGTGAAACCGATCGTCGAGACTTTCTCGCTGGATCAAGCGCAGGAAGCCTACACGCGGCTGGCCTCTGGGAAAATGCGTTTCCGCGGCGTGTTCGTGCCTTAAGCGGCGCAGACAAGGTGCAATGGACCTGCCAACGCCCGATGAACGTCATTGGGCGTTTTGTATTTTAGCGGCATCTGCGGTCGCCTTGTGTTGCAGATGCCTATCCGTTCCCTGACCCGTTTTTTTGCCTTTGCCATAACAAGGGCGCCTGAAGACGCCCGGATAAAACAGGGCGTGTTTACAGTTTGGGGCCGGCGCTCACCAGCTTTTCGCCTGCCGGCGTCACGGTGTATTTGGCGAAGTTATCGATAAAGCGCTGCGCCAAATCCTGTGCCTTTTCCTGCCATAGCGATTCGTCGGCGTAGGTTTTGCGCGGGTCGAGGATCGAAGGATCGACACCCGGCAGTGCCGTCGGGACCGCCAGGCCGAAAATCGGCAGGGTGAAGGTCTCGGCGTGCTCAATCTCACCGTTCAAAATCGAGTCGATAATGCCGCGCGTGTCCTTGATGGAGATGCGCTTGCCGCTGCCGTTCCAACCGGTATTCACCAGATAGGCCTGGGCACCGGCCGCCTCCATGCGTTTCACCAGCACTTCGGCGTACTGCGTCGGGTGCAGCGTCAGGAACGCGGCGCCGAAACAGGCGGAGAAGGTGGGGGTTGGCGTGGTGATGCCGCGTTCGGTACCGGCCAGCTTGGCGGTAAAGCCGGACAGGAAGTGATACTGGGTTTGTTCCGGCGTCAGGCGAGAAACCGGCGGCAACACCCCGAAGGCATCCGCCGTCAGGAAGATGATCTTCCTGGCATGGCCGGCCTTGGACACCGGCTTGACGATGTTTTCGATGTGGTCGATCGGGTAGGACACGCGGGTATTTTCGGTCTTGCCGGCGTCATCGAAATCAATGCTGCCGTCTGCCAGCACCTGCACGTTTTCCAGCAGCGCATCGCGACGAATGGCCTGATAAATTTCCGGCTCGGCCTGCTGCGAGAGCTTGATGGTCTTCGCATAACAGCCGCCTTCAAAGTTGAACACGCCGTCGTCATCCCAACCGTGTTCGTCGTCACCGATCAACTGGCGCTTGGGATCGGTGGAGAGGGTGGTTTTGCCGGTGCCGGACAGGCCAAAGAATATCGCCACGTCACCCTGTTCGCCGACGTTGGCCGAGCAGTGCATGGAGGCGATGCCTTGCAGCGGCAGCAGGTAGTTCATGATGGAGAACAGACCCTTTTTCATCTCGCCGCCGTACCAGGTGCCGCCGATCAACTGAATGCGTTCGGTCAGGTTGAAGGCGACGAAGTTCTCGGAATGCAGCCCCTGCTGTTGCCAGTCCGGATTGGTGCATTTGGCGCCGTTCATCACCACGAAGTCCGGTTCGAAATCCGCCAGTTCGGCGTCGCTCGGGCGGATAAACATGTTCTTGACGAAGTGCGCCTGCCAGGCCACTTCGGTAATGAAACGCACCTTCAGGCGGGTATCGGCATTGGCGCCGCAGAAGGCGTCCACCACAAACAGGCGTTTGCCGGAGAGCTGATTGCCCACCAGGGTTTTCAGGTGCTGCCAGACTTCCGGCGACAGCGGTTGGTTGTCGTTTTTGCCGGTGCCGTTATCGGACCACCAGACGGTATCGCGCGTGGTGTCGTCACGAACGATGTATTTGTCTTTCGGGGAACGGCCGGTGAATTCGCCGGTATCGACGTTGACCGCGCCAAGCCGGGTCAGCGTACCGCGCTCCAGCGCCGGCAGATCGGCGCGGGTTTCCTCGGTAAACAGTTGTTCGTAACTTGGGTTATAGACGATCTCGGTAGCCTGATGGATACCGTAGCGGGCCAGCGTTTGTGGGGTAACAGCGATTGAAGACATATCTACTTCCTTATCGGTTCTATGTCCGTAGCCTTTCAAGCCGTGGGGGCATTGGCAAGGATGAAAGTCATACGGCATATATTATGTGCCTCACTCCCGCACGGTGCCGCGTGCAGAGAAGAGGCTCGGGTACAGCTGACCGGATTCAGCTAATTACTGCTCCGGTTCTCATTAATAAACGCGCGGATTTTTACTTCCATCTATAGCATAGCAGCGAATTTTCACCTGCTTAATTTAATTACAAAACGCTGACGATAATTAATTAAAATCAACATTGGCTGGGGCTCACAATATTGAATTAACGCAGCGCAATTTAGTTTTGTATTTTTATTTTTTATCATATTGTCTGAGCTGTCTACTGTTTTTTCCATTATTAAAAAACGAAAATACGTAATGAAATTTATGATAAGCAGTTGTTTTTGTTTAATAACGTTCTTCGCATGTGGTTAGGCGAACCGTTCCGCACCGAACACTTGTCAGCAGGGTGAATAATGAAACAGATAAATGCAGAAATAGCCTGTGAGAAAGATACGCCGCTACCTGATTCATCAGGCGTAATTAACCAAATTCGACAAATGGATATCGGCGCGGTTCCGGTCGCGTTGTTTATCACCATTTGCGCCATTGTTACCGTGTCGGCCTACGCCAACTTCTTGCCAAAGAATATGATCGGCGGCCTGGCGGTGATTATGACGCTGGGTTTTGCGCTGGCGCATTTAGGTAAAAGCATTCCCGTATTGCGGGATATTGGCGGCCCGGCCATTTTGTGCCTGATGGTGCCTTCGGTTCTGGTTTACTTCAACGTCTTCCAGCCCAACGTGATGGGCACCGTCCATCTGCTGATGAAAGAAGCCAATCTGCTGTACTTCGTTATCGCCAGTCTGGTGGTGGGCAGCATACTCGGCATGAACCGGGTGATTCTGATCCAAGGCATGATCCGCATGTTCGTGCCTTTGGTGGTCGGGACGGTAACGGCGGTGGCCACCGGGTTGCTGGTAGGCAAGCTGTTTGGCTTTACCTTCTATCACACCTTCTTCTTTATCATCGTGCCGATCATCGGTGGTGGCATAGGTGAAGGCATTTTGCCGCTGTCGCTGGCGTATTCCGCCATTTTGGGATCGACGCCGGACGTTTACGTGGCGCAACTGGCGCCGGCGGCGGTGCTGGGCAATATCTTCGCTATCGTCGCGGCAGGGGTGTTGGCGCGTATCGGCCTGCAACGCAAGGCGTTGAGCGGTGACGGCATGCTGATCCGTTCGGCGCAGGAAAATGCGGTGTTCGCCATCAAGGAAACCAACGGCAATGTCGATTTCCAACTGATGGGCGGCGGGCTGCTGGTGATCTGCGCCTTCTTTATCGTCGGCGGCCTGTTTGAACATATTGTGCATATTCCCGGCCCGGTGCTGATGATTCTGTTTGCCGTGCTGTGCAAATATTGCCGGGTGATCCCGGTCTCGATGGAAACCGGTGCGCACAGTTTTTACAAGTTCGTTTCTACCGCGTTGGTGTGGCCGCTGATGATTGGCCTGGGCATGCTGTATGTGCCGCTGGAAAGCGTGGTGGCGGTGTTCTCCGTGGGCTATGTGGTGGTCTGCGGTTCGGTGGTGTTGTCGATGGGCGTGGTGAGTTTCCTGATTGCGCCTTACCTGAAAATGTACCCGATTGAAGCGGCGATCGTCACCTGCTGCCACAGCGGGCTGGGCGGTACCGGCGACGTGGCGATCCTCTCTGCGTCCAACCGCATGGGGCTGATGCCGTTCGCGCAAATCGCCACGCGGATTGGCGGCGCCTCTACCGTGATTGGCGCGACATTATTGCTGGGTTGGTTAAGGTAGCTTTTCACATCATTGAAAATCTATTAAGCTGGCGTAAGTTTTATGGCGTCAGCTTTGGTTTTGCTTTAAAGCAAAGATACTGCACTTAATGGGTTTTATCTGAAAGTTGATTTATTACTTGATTTATTGACGCCATTTATCTAAAACCGTGTGTTAATTGAATGTATGGTGATAAGTCATGGAACGTAATAACAATCTTGAGCTTCTACGGGTATGCGCATGCGTAATGGTTGTTTTTGTTCATGTATCGAAGTGGGTGATGCCGAGGAGTACATCAGATTCTGAATTTATAATTGGTAATTTAATTAATAGTTTTAGTGTGATTTGCGTTCCTTTGTTTGTTATGATATCTGGGTATTTTGTTCTTAACAATTCACGAAATACAGATGTTAAAGCTTTTTACACTAAAACATTTCTCAATATTGTCGTTCCTGTTCTGGCTTATTCTGTTTTTTATGTGGCATTCTCATTTTTCAAAGTGAAAACCCTGCACGAAGGTTCGGCAAAGGATATCTTATACTCATTGGCAATGGGAAGGCCTTATTACCATCTATGGTATATGTACATGCTTGTTGGATTGTATCTTCTGGTACCTTTTGTTATTAAAGCATTTGATGGTTATGAAAATAAGGTGATTTTGTATGTCTCGGGCTATTTCCTTGCCATGGCAGCGGTTTCATCTGTTTGGTATTATGTTTTTGAAGTTAAAAAGTTTTGGCCGTTGGATTTTGTAACCTATCTTGGGTACTTTTTCTTGGGTATGTACTTAGCCAGGAAGCCTGAGCCGACTGGTCGATACTTTAATCTGGTTGTTTATATTTTAACCTCGGCGTGTATTCTGATACTATCATCAAAAACTTATCACCAATCTACTAATAGTTCTTATTTTTTCTCTTACGTTTCCATCTTGGCTATTATTTCTGCAGTAAGCTTCTTTAATTTTATTAGGTCATTAAAAGTTAATGCCAGTCTAGTGTTATCCTTTTTGTCAAAACACTCTTTCCGAGTTTACCTTATTCATGCCCTCTTCTTGGAAATTGTTTTTTCGATATTTGGTGATGAAACATGGATTCATTCTATTCCTTTGTTTTTCATTCTTGGGATAGCGGGTGCGACCTTGGTTTTATCTTATACATATTCATGGCTAGTAGATCTAATAGGAAAAAATTCCTCATTGGGAGGTAAAGTGGCAAAATTATTGTAACGTCAATGAAAACATATTGAGGCCTTTATAGATTTACGTGATTGGCCTTTAATTTTTACACCTAGTTAATGTGGTGGTTTTTCATCCAATTCATATGCTCTGCTACATTACAGCAGGCCATGGCACTTCTATCGCTAGGTGAAATACAATAAGAACATGTCTTTTTCGAGAAAAACGCGATAATTCCTATTAATTTCATCGGGTCAGCCTGACATAGTAGCGCTCAGAAGGCCGGGCTTGCATACCTCGGGCTTCTGCCGAATCGCCAACCATTCCGGTTGGCGATTCATTTTCCATCTTTCAGCATGTTGATCGCCGCACCGATCAGGATCCGGCGTTCGATGTCGTTGCTTTCAGCCAACTGCCGCGCCAGGTGTTTCGCCAGCGTTTCTACCGATAACACCTCGCCGCGATGGCGCAGTTGCATCACGCTGTCACCAATCAAACGGGCGACCTCATCCCACACGGGTTTTATCTCCTGCTCCGAGAACATCATCGTTTACCTCGGCTGGGTGATTTTTGGTCAATGTAGCAGTTGGGCCTGGCGTTCGCCACTGCACCGGTCGCACAACGCTAAAACCGGAAGCATAAAAAATAAGGCATCAGTGTTTCTTCTGGTTTTTTCGCCCAATACTGACTCTGTCGAATATCTGGAGGGTAGGTGATGAAACTGGTCGATCAACTGGCGGAATATTATCGCCTGAGCCGGCGGGCAGAAGTGCAAAATCGGTTATGCCGTCTGTGGTTGCCGCAGGGGGAGGCGCGAATAACCTATTTGCGGGAGTTGCTGGAGCCGGTGGCTAAAACACCGGGCGAACGGCACAACTGAAACCGGCGCCGGGGTTCGGCCGGGCCGGCGTTAACCGAAGACCATTGCCGCCCAACGCAATAACAACAGGGCGAGGCAGATCAGCAACAGAATCAAAAACATCTTCCAGTGCTTGGTGCGCATGCGTTTGGTGGCCAAGGTGATCTCCTGTTTTGTTGATCAGCTGAAGTACCAGCCGCCGATAACAAAGAGAGCAATCACGACCAGCGCGATGACTTTTAATAAGTCACTGAAGGTGTCATCGGGATCTTTGTCGTCTTCTTTCATTTTACCGCCTGGCTGAGAGCCATGGTGTGAATATCGCTCACAGTATGCCTGTTGTCCTGGGGCAGGCACAGAGATTTACCGTAAAAAACCTGTAAATAGTATGGGTTTGCGCCGCGATGCGGCGAATTCGGCAGGTGCAGGCGGCGGGGAATACGTTGTACTATTCTGTCTGCACAATGATTCATTCAATAAGGTAAGGCAATGGCAGACGCAATTCCGAAGAAATATGAGAACACCGAGCGTTGGGCGTTCGGCAACACCGAGCAGCAGGCTGATGATGTGGTCAAGCTGATCCTCAACGGCACCAAGACCGCCACCTGCTCCAATCTCGACGGGGAAGGCATTCCGCTGGCCGGCGACGTGTTTGTGGTCGTTGACGGTAAAAATGTTCCGGTCTGTGCGGTAGAGCTGACCTCGGTGGAGATGAAAACCTACGATCAGGTTGATGAAGCTCATGCCTATGCCGAAGGGGAAGGCGATCGTTCATTGGCGTACTGGCGTAAAGAGCTGCAGAGTTTCTTTGAAGAGTACGAACTGTTTTCGCCGGATATGACGCTGGTGCTGATGAATTTCAAAGTGATTGAGACTTTCTGATTTGACGAGCGCAGTCCCCTACGTTTGCCAATGGGCGACGCCTGAACTGGCGGCCGATCTGATTGCCGGGCGTGCGACCTTGGCAGATGACGCCAACTGGGCGTGCAGCGGGGCGCGCGATCGGGCGGAATATATCGAATGGGCCAATCACGTTTGCGGTATGGCCTGCCTGAAAATGGTGCTGAGCCACCGTGACGGCGATGCGCCGCCGGTGTTGGAGCTGGCGCGTCGTAGCCTGCCGTACGGCGCCTATGTCCATGAGAGTGAGAACATCAAAGGGCTGATCTACGCGCCTTTTGTCGACTATGTGCGTGAGCAGTTTGCGTTGGACGCCGAGGTGCGGGTCGGCCTCGATGCGGAGGCGTTGCCGCAATTGCTGGCGCAGCGGCGTTATTTCATGGCCTCGGTGCACCCGGGCATTCGTCGTCCCGATCGGGCACCGCCGCAGCGGGGCGGCCACCTGGTGCTGGTCACCGCCGTTGACGCTGATGGCGTAACCTTCCACAATCCTTCCGGCGACAGCCCGGCCACGCGCCAACAGGTGAGGTTGCCGCTGAACATTTTTGACCGTTTCTTCGCCGGTCGCGGTATCGCCATCGCATAAAAAACGCGCCGTGTTTCCTGGAACTCACGGCGCGTTTTTCAGTTCATCGTTATTCATGCCAGCCGCATCACCCAGGCATCGGATTGCCGATCGTAATGCTGCTTAAACAGCAGCGAATGCTTGCCATCCAGCGTCGCCGGAATGCTGGTATGTTCATCCCATCCGTCTAATTGCATGCACAAGTCGGGATCCGACTTGCAGGGAATGGTCAGCGTGCTGGCCTGCTCGGACGAGGAGGACAAATGCGCATCATCAACCTCAAAACTGCCTATTTTCACCACGGTTTTGCCCATTGGAACTCCTTGCTCGATCTGCTGGTATGAGGTATGACCAGTTGAGGCCATCTCTTTGAGCATAGCTAAATGAGCAAAAAA
This sequence comes from Serratia plymuthica, assembly GCF_018336935.1. Lineage (NCBI taxonomy): Bacteria > Pseudomonadati > Pseudomonadota > Gammaproteobacteria > Enterobacterales > Yersiniaceae > Serratia > Serratia plymuthica. The sequence goes on from NZ_CP068771.1 coordinate 1,912,528, forward strand.
TGCCACATAAAAAATACAAACTGGCAACAATCAACGCCAGCGACTAGCGCATGAAGCTAATATTCCACGACAAAGCTGAGATTGTCCTGATAGGTACCGACCGGCCTTTCGGTTTGTGCAGGGTTAATCACCGCCAGATAAGGAATACTTTGCGCCAGCCCCGTTCCTGCGCCGCTTTGCTTGTTGGTGCTGTCCCAGACGGTAGTGGTGTTGGGCAGGTAAATTTGATACTGCATAAAATTGCTGGTGCCGTTTTTCATCTGCCGCCAGCCGGTGACCGGGTTGTTGCCGTTGGTAAAATAGGTGTTGTAACCCTCGGTTTTGGTACAGGTGAGGGTGATGCTCTGGTTCACCGGGTTAAACTGGCCCACCAGCGCCATGCTGCCAAAATTGACGTTCTGCGCGGTGCCAATCAGGCAGTCTTTGGTGATCACGGCGGTAATGGTTACGGTACTGAGCTTGTTGACGCCATCCCACCAGATGCACAAACCGAGCGCGCCCAGGCCGCAGATGTGGTAGTTCCAGGTCAGGTTAACGGTATCGGTGTAGGTGCCGGAGCGCACGTTAGCCCCGGCGGTGGTCCTGACATACAGCGGGAAATTGACGTTGGAGGAGATGAGGATCAGCGACAGCAGGTTCAATGAGCTGTAATCGATGGTTTGCCCGACGCTATACGCGTATTGGTAATTCGAATCGGGGTAAATCAGGTAAGGAATCTGATCGCCGGAGCCGTCGGTATTGGCTATCGCCATATTGTGGGTGGTCGAGGTGATTTTCACCGTTACGGTGTTTTGCGACAGCAGCGACAGACCGAGGCCGGTGCAGTTCAGCCCGGCGGTGCCCTGGGCGCTGATCTGGCCGTTGTAGACGGTAAAAGAGCTGCTGCCCGGCAGCGTCACGCTGCCATTGGTGGTCGCGCAGTCAGCCAGCGCCCGCTGGCTTGCCAACAGCATCAGCGTCAGTAATATCGCTTTGAATCCCCGAATCATATCTTTCTCCATAATGGGTTACTGGCAAACGATCGGCCCGATGCTCTGGATGCCCTGCGTTTTTGTCAGGCTGAACTGCGCCTGACAAGGGGCGCCGCCGTCTGCGGGGATGACGCTCAACCGGTTGTGCTGCTGCACCGGATCCAGATAGGCCATACCGTCCCAGCCCACGTAACTGCGCTGACTGCCGCCGATAACCGCCACTTCACTGCCGTTGGCCAGCGGCTTGCCTTGCGCGTCGACCAGTTTGACGTCTGCGGCGGCGATCTGCTGGACCGGAAAATCGACCAGGAAACCGCTGTGATCGCGGATCGCCACGGTTTTCTCGACGGTAGGAATGGCAACGTCCGCAGGCAGATTGAGCGGGTCGATCTGGAATTTTGCGTGGTAATACGAGGTCACGGTCGGCACCAGCAGATAGCCTTTGGCGTTGGTCACGCCGATCAACTGATTTTCATAGCGCACCGGAATGTCTGGGTAGCCCTGAGTAGAAACCAGCGCGAAGGCGTCGTTGATGGTATTGGTGGCGTACAGATCGCCTTTCATCATGACCAGCGAGCCGCTTATTTCGCCCCAGCGGGTATAGTCGTCGCTGTTGCCGTACATTCCGGCGCGGGTCTCGAGCAGGTGGGTGCGCCAGATCACGTCGGCCTGGCGGTAGCTGCCGCCGTTTTGTCCATCCGCGTAGGCCAGGTTCCAGCCCAGGCCGCCGTCGGTCGGCGCGGCGCGGCTGTAGCTGACGCGTTCGCTCCAGCGGTTGTTGTTGTCGCGGGAGGCGCTGACGCTGGCGGTGCCCCAACTGTCGAAGGGAATGGAGAGCTGTAACTGGGTGCTGTAGCCGCTGCTGCCGATCTCCCGGTTTACCGAGGCATACAGGCTCATATTGCGCCATAACGACAGACTGTAAGAGACGTTGACCAGCCGGGTGCGGGTGCCGATAGCGTCACGCACGTCGAAATAGCCGGCGCCAATGCTGCCGGCGCGGCCAAGGCCGAGGCTGCCGGTGAGTTGATCGGTACGGCGGCTCAGGCGGTAGTCGCTCTTATAAACCGAGATATCGCCAAAGCCGGCACTGCGCAGGATACGCTGGGCGTTGAGGCTGAAATACCGGTTGCTGTAGGTGTAGCCGAAGCTGCTTTGATCGCCCCGGTTGCCGGTGTAGTGGTAGACGGCTTGCGGGTCGGGCTGCGGCAGTGGTTTGCCGGTCAGCGGATCGTAATAGTTTATCTGTCGCGAAGGGTGATAATCGTTAAACGCGTTGTCGCCGGCCTGGCTGTAGCTGTACGACGCATTGAACACGCCCCACTGGCCGAGTTTGATATCGGCGCCTGCGCCACCCACCGCCAGTTCCGCCGCCGCTTCGGCGCGACCCTCCATCGTTAACCAGTTCGTGACGCCGTAACGCCCGCTGCCGCTGGCGACCCACTGGCCATAATCGGCTGAATTCAAACCATAATTTCGGCGCAGGACGCCGCTGGAAAGGCTAAAGTCGCTCATGCCGGCCTGTAACAGGTTGCTGGCGACATAAAACGGCACCAGGGTGCTGACCTGGCGGCCCAGCGCGTCGGTGGTGACCACCCTGGCTTCGCCGGCGCCGTTGATGTAGGGCACCGTATCCAGGGTAAAGGGGCCAGGATTGACGCTGGTGGTGCTGTTTTTATAGCTGTTGATATACAGATCGACGCTGCTGGGCACCGCCGCCTGGCCGGAAAATTGCGGCAGCGGGTAAGTGATCAGGTCCGGGCGTGCGGTAAAGTTACGCGCCAGTTGAACGCCGCCAATGCGCACGGCACTGCTCCAGGGCAGTGAACCTGTGGTGAGATCGCCGGCGGTATAGCTGAGCAGGCGCTCATCATCCGTGTAACGCCACTGGCTGTCGTAGCGAATATAACGGCTCTCCTGGTTATCGCCGGCGGATCCGTTAAAGCTGCCACGGAAGATGCCGGTGTTGGACACCACGCCAAAACCGTCAAACAGCCGTTGTTCGCTCCAGGCTGAAAGATAGCCCGGTTGGCCGTTGGCGTTGCTTTGGCTGGCGTAAAGGTCGTAATTGAACAGCAGGCCGAGGCTGCTTTGCGCCGGCAGGCGATCCAGCGGGTTCTGCGCGTTGAATTTTTGTTTGGGCAGCCAGTCGTTGGGGATGTCGATCAGCAACTGCTGGGTTTCGCCGCTGTAGGTGACATTCACCTGTTTCAACAGGTCGACCGCAATTTCTTTTGCCTGTTTGTCCGCCACCGGCAGGCCGGCGTCGATCAGTTGCTGCGGCGTGAGGTAATAGTGGCCGCCACGGTAGTCCACCGGCACCACTTTGCCGGTCTGGCGGCCGTTGACCACCGGCTCCAGATACAGGGTGGTATCCGGCATGCTGATGGCGCTGGGCGGCGGCGGCAAATCGTCGGCGTGGGCAAGCGGCGCCCACGGGGCGGCCACTGCGCACAGTATGGCGAATGCCAACGGCTTCAGCCCGAATCCGTTGTTCCTGAGTGACGGCGTCCCTGTTAACCGCATGTGAAACTCAGTAAGACGGGAAGGCTATCGGTTGTTTGTTGTCATTGACCGTGGCCTGCAGTTTACCGCTGCTGAAACTGCCTGAAGGCGGCACGGCAAAGCGCATTTGCGCACCGGGCAATACGTAACCCATCAGCCCGGCATTGAGCGTTTTTCCCTGTATCGTCACTTTGGAGATGCGGGCGTGCACAATGCCCTGATTACGGACTTCCAGCCAGCGTTGGCTGCTTTGCTGCAATAGCCGGTAGCTGAGTTGCGGTTGGCTGGCGGTGGCGTAGTCGCGCGGCTTTTCAGAATCCGGCTTGGTCCAGATCCCCTGGCCGCTGACAAACAGCGGTACGGAATAACGCATCTGGAATTTCAGCCCCATCTGGGCACCGGCGGGCGCGGATGCGCTGTCGTTTTCTTTTACCGGCACTTCATCGATCAGAATGCGGTAGGCACGTTCCTGGCCGGCTGGCGGCGGGGTCTGCTTAATCAGCCGGATCAGTTGGCGCTTGCCCGGCGCTATCGACGCGACCGGCGGGCTGGCGATCACCTCGCTCTGGTTACTGTAATCGTCTTTGCCGTCGGTTTGCCGCCAGCCAAGCACCCGAACCTGCATATAGACCGGTTTAGTGTCGCGGTTTTCCAACCACAGCGCCGTTGCGGGCTGTTGATCTTCAATTACCGGATCGATGGGCCAAATCAGAATCGACGCTGCAGCCAGTGCCTGTTGCTGGCCGACAAGCAGCAGCGCTGCCGTCAACGGCAGACGGAAGGGAGTACGCATAGCTAAATCCTTATTCAAAATACTTAATAAGTTACCGTCAGCAAGACCGTATCGTTGTAAGTGCCACTGGTGGGCAGGGTACTGGCCGAAAACAAACGGGCATAAACTTTGATTTCCTGGGTACTGCCGGTGGCGGCGATCACCTGCGCGCCGCCGCCGTTGGCGCCATCGCCCCACAGGGTGGCGTAGTTGTTGTCCTGGTAGAGTTGATAAAGCAGCGTCTCCGTGGTCAGGGTATTTTTTAGTTTGCGCCCTGCGGAGATGGAGCCGGTGACGTTGTTGCCGACGCCGAGCGCCAGCGTGACGCTCAGGCCCGGGTTGCAACGCAACAGCACTGAACCGGCCCCGGCGCTGGATACGATATTGATATTGCTGGCCAACGAAGAGATTTGACCAAAGTTGAGGGTGCCGAAGGTGGTGACATCGCTGTTGCCGCTGCCCAGGACGCAGCCTTTCACTACCGTCGCATTGACGGTAAACGGCGAGCTCTTTTGCAAGTCGTTGACGCCGGTGTCACCGATTGCCGGGGCCGCCGTCATCCCGAGCAGTAGACCGCAGGCTGAAATGCGCATTGCCGTTACCAATTGATGGTCACCTGTACGGTATCGGTGTAGCTGCCGACCGGCGGGGTGGATTGCACCGGGATCATGCCATACACCGGCAACCAGTTATCCTGGCCGTTAGCGGTTTGCGAGACCCCGGTCAGGTTATTCCAAATGACGCTGTGGGCGCTATCGATGTACAGGTTGTAGTTTACCCGTTGGTTGGCGGCGCTTTGCAGGTAGCGGGCTGCGGTGTTGCCGCTTTGCCCGCCGTTGAGCAGCACGTTGTAGCTGGTGCCGTTGTTGCATTTCACGCGGATGGCGCCGGCATTTTGTTGCCCGGCTACGCTGACGGCGGTAGTGAGAAAATACACCGTACCAAAGTTCAGCGAGCCGAAGCTGACGTTGCCCCCCGAGCTGCTGCCGGCTTCGCACGCATTCAGCAAAGTGGCGCTGACGCCAATATTGGCGGTTTTGCTATCGGCATAAACCGCCAGACTTAACGCCAGTAATCCGCAACCGAAAACCGCCTGCCGCACCCTTACCAGGTTACCGTCATCATCACGGTATCGTTATAGGTATCGGCTGCCGGCGTGCTGCCCGCAGCCGGGACGCGGCCGTAGACAATCAGAGGAACTGCCACACCGGTGCCTGTGCCGGTCAGGGCGTTGGCGCCGCTGCCCCAGGCGGTAGCGCGGGCTTGATCCTGATAGAGGTTGTAATTGATAAAGGCGCCGGCGGTGCTGGCCATGCGGCGTTGGCTGCCGGTGGTTACGTGCAGCCCGTTGTCCAATGCGACGGTATAGTCGGTGCCGTCAGTGCAGGTCAGCGACAGCGTGCCTGCGCCGCCGGAACCGGTTGCGCTGGCGTCGATAATATTGGCAAGAGAAGAGTAGGTGCCAAAGCTGATGGAGCCAAAATCATTGACTGAGCCGCTGCTGTTGCCGCCACCCACAACACAACCTGCGCCTATGGTTAACGTCACTCCCAGGTTGCCCTGAATGGTGCCTGCTGCGTGGGCTGCGCCGTTTGCGCACAGCAGGGTTGCTACCGAGGCCAATGCCACCAGAGTTTTTTTCATTTTTTGTTCCTTGCTGTGCCAGAGAGATCCGCAAAGCGCCATCCGGAAAGGCTGAACGCATTAATTTCTTTATAGGTTAATTAATAGAATAGGAATTCGGAATTGTCTTGGTGGGGGGCGAAAAATTTTCTTTATTTTGAAAGGTATCAATATTGCGCAGTCTGGGAAGCGGAAAGGCGTAAATGCAGAATCATTAGAAGGGTAATACTTGCAGTTAGGAATATTATTAACGGTATTAATTGGCCGGGGTTTCCCGGCCAATTAATACATTATTGATGAAAATCCAGTGTACCGTCGCGGACCAGTTCGCGCGGCAGATTGTTTTTGATCCGGCTGCCGATGCGTTTGGCGATACCCAACGGCTGCTGTTGGTAGGTCACTATGCATTCATCGCTTTGCGGCGGCGCTTCCGGATACAGATCGCGGCCGTGATACCACTCTTGCGCCAGCGCGGCATCCAACTCGAAACGCTGCTTGCCGTCGGCGGTGGCCAGCGCGATAACGGCTTCATGCTGCCAGCGGTATCCTTTAGGGAAACTCTCGGCCAGCTTCACCCCAATGCGCGAGAAGCGCACCTTGCTGACCAGCGCCTCCAGTTCGGCAGGGAACAACCAGATCTCTTTATCGCGCGCCCACAGCCGGCTGGTTTCATCCCAGGCGAGACCGGAAGCCGCGGCGGCCTGGCAGATAGCGGCCGAATCCTTGCCGGAAAGCGGGGTGAACGGGAATTTACCCAGTTTGTAGCTCGGTTTCGGCAATGGGGTAACAGAATGGTTCTTGCGCAGCCGCGCCACGAAAAAACCCTCGCTGTCGTAGATCTGCGGGAACACGTGCAGGAAGCCTTCGGCGGTTAGCGCCTTTTCCGCGCCGGGGAACAGCTCACCCAGCGGTTCAATGCTCACCGCATCGCCGTAGGCCGCCAGCAGGCCGTTGACGATTTGCTGATTTTCTTGCGCGTTGAGCGTGCAGGTGGAGTAAACCATGACGCCGCCGGGGGCCAGCGCATGGAAAGCACTGTCGATCAGTTCGCGTTGGGTGGCGGCAATGGCGGTAACGCTTTCCGGTGACCAGTTGCTCATGGCGTCCGGATCTTTGCGCACCACACCTTCGCCGGAACAGGGGGCGTCCAGCAAAATGGCATCGAAACTTTCCGGCAGCGCCGCGCCGAACACCCGGCCGTCAAAGTGGGTCAGCGCCACGTTTTTTACGCCGCAGCGACTGATGTTGGCGTGAAGGACTTTAACCCGGCTGGCGGAGTATTCGTTGGCCACGATACCGCCCCGATTGTTCATCAGCGCGGCAATCTGGGTGGTTTTGGAACCCGGCGCGGCGGCCACGTCCAGTACCCGACGCGGTTTTTCGCGATCGGCGAACAGGGCGCTGACCGGCAGCATCGAACTGGCTTCCTGAATGTAAAACAGGCCGCTCAGGTGCTCCGCCGCGCTGCCGAGCCGCAATTCTTCATCCTCACGCTCGATCCAAAAACCTTCCGCACACCAGGGAATAGGTTCCAATCGCCAGTCATAACCTTGCACCAGCGCCTGAAAGTCGGCAACGCTGATCTTCAACGTATTCACCCGCAGGCTGCGGCGCAGCGGGCGCTGGCAAGCGGCTATAAAATCGTCCATCGACAGTTCGGCGGGCATGACGGCGCGCGTCGCGTCGAGAAAAGCGGGAGGCAAAATAACGGAGGCAGGTTTGGCCACGGGGTGAGCTCTCTGGCAGCAATCAAAATAAGGGCGGGATTCTAGCATAAAACGGGCCGGCAGGGAGAGGGACGCCCCTGCCGGCATTGAGTAACGGGTTTAATTCCGCGGGATCGCGGTGCCCCATTCCTTCCAGTCTTTCGGCTCTTCCGCATTCAGCATGAAGTGCTTGTTCGGTGCCGACTGCGGCGCCAGCGGAATGGTTGGCGGGGTGGCGAAGGCAATGCCGCCGCGGATGAACTGCTGGAAGGTGCCGCTCTTGATCACGCCGCCGGTCAGGCCGAACTGCAAGTTGTAGCCGGAGGCCAGCCAGAACACGCTGTTGTTGCGCACCAGATGCTGATATTTCTTGCTGATGCGCAGCGCAACATGGACGCGATCGGACATGGCGCCCAGGTAGAAGCCGGTGATGGTGCCCACTTCCATGCCACGGAACAGCACCGGTGTGCCGACCTGCAGCGAGCCGGTTTCTGCCGCGTCGAGGATCACGCTCAGGCCGTCCAGATAGCGCGAGTCGGTGATGCTGGCTTCTTGCAGTTCGAAGCTGCGCAGTTCGCGGCCGCGCCCCGGTTCGACGTTGATATACGGCTGCAGCAGGGTATCGAGATTACTGACTCCGGCAGCGGAAATTTCCGGCGACACTACGGAGAAACGGCTGCCCAGACGCGCGAAGGTCTGTACGTATTCCGGGTACAGCACTGCCTTGGCCAGCACTTCATTGCGCTCTGGCGCCAGTTTAAGCGAATCCACCTGGCCGATATCGATGCCGAGATAACGCAACGGCATGCCGGGCGACAGCTTGCTGGCATCGTAAGTCCTCAGGACAATCTGGCTGCCCACCGCGCGGGCGGCGGTTTCATTGGCATACAGCACGCGTTTGGCGCCTTTGCCCAATGTGACGCCCTGCAGATTGTCGAAGCTGATGGCGCCTTTCAGCGCCCGATTGAGCGGCGAAGCTTGCACCGTCAGGCCGCTGCCGTTCAATTGCACCTTGGCGCCGCCTTCGGCCCAAAAGATGCTCTCGCTGGTCAGCAGCTTGCGGTATTCCGGGCTGATATAGACATCCACCTCAAACTCGTTGGCTTTCGGGCGAACATTAACGATCTCGCCTACCTGGAATTTGCGGTACAGCACCACCGAACCTGTCTGCACGTCCGGCAGGCTGTCGGCATTCAGCGTGAGTGTTGGCGTTGGGCTGTTACCGATAATGCCGGCTTCGGCCTTCTCGGCATTGGCATACAGCGGGTATTGGCCAACCGGCTCGCCCTTGCTGCCGGGGATGATGCGCACGCCGCCGTCCAGCCACTCTTGCGCACTGGCGCCCAGCACTTCCATGCCGTCGATCCCCAGCTTGACGTCGACGCGGCTGTTGACCACGAATTTGCTGTCTTTATGCAGCAGACGGCGGTATTGGGCTTCGACGGCGGCGGTAAATACGACGCCGCTGTCGGTCAGTGCGCGGCTCATCACCTGGCCGACTTTGACGCCGTGCACAATCAGCGGCTGGCCTACGTCGATACCGTAGCTTTGCGGCGCGTTGAGCGTCACGGTCAGCACGCCCGGCTGTTGCAGCAGGGTTTCGCTGCTGTCGAGTACGTTGAAATGCTGCTGCGGTTCTCCGTCGCCCGGCACCAGCTCCAGGGTATTGCCGGTCAGCAGTTGGCTGATTTTTGCGTCGTTAAGGCTGAGGCGCGGGCTGCGCATCACAATGCGCGTGCCGCTGCGCATCAAATCCACCACTGAGGGATCGACGGTCAGTTCGCCGCTGACCTTACTGTCCTGCTGCAGCGTCAGCTTGGTCAGGGTGCCCACCTGCAGCCCCTGGTAAATCAGCGGCGTGCGGTTCTCGCTGAGGTTATTGCCGCTCGGCAGATCCAGCGTAATGTTCACGCCGCGTTGGCTGTGCGCCAGATCCGGGTACAGGTCATAGCTTTGGTCGGCCTTGGCCTGTTGGCCGTCGGGTGGTGAATCAAAGGCTATCGCGCCGTTGACCAGCGCCGCCAGGCTTTCCATTTGCACCGAGGCGCCCGCCAGGCTGAAATCGCCCTTGAAGCCCGAGACGTTCCAGAAACGGCTGCTGCCCTTCACCAGATTGGCGAAGCGGCGATCGATCAGCACGTCAATGGTGACGCCTTTATTACCTTCGGAAATGGTGTAGTCGTACACCTTGCCTACCGGGATTTTACGGTAGTACACCAGAGAGCCGCTGTTGAGCGAGCCGAGGTCGTCGGCGTGCAGGTGAATCATCAGTTCACCGGTGTTCAGGCGGTATTTGGGCTGGGTGTCGAGCGCGGTAAAGTGGCTCTGCGGCTGGCCGCTGCCCGGCATCATGCCGATGTAGTTGCCGCCGACCAGCGCATCCAGGCCGGAAACGCCGGCGAGCGAAGCTTTAGGCGTAACCAGCCAGAATTGGGTACCATCGCGCAGCGAGTCTTCCAGATCGCTCTTGATGCTGGCTTCGACCACAATGCTGCGCAGATCCTTACTCAGGCTGATGGTCTGCACGGTGCCGACATCCACCCCCTGATAACGCACGGGAGTGCGGCCCGCGACGATACCCGCCGCAGATTGGAAATCGATGGTAACCGTGGTGCCGCGCTCCTGGAAGTTGCTATAAACCAACCACCCCGCGATCAGCAGGGCGATAAACGGCAGTAACCAGAATGGCGAAATGCGGCGCTTGTTTTTGACCCGCGCTTCAGTCGGTGTATTCGGCGTTTCCTGTTGCATGTGCATCCCAAATCAATCGGCTATCCAGCCACTCTACGGCAAGAATAGTTAAAATGACCGCAGTGCCAAAATAAAAGGCTGCCGGCCCCATAGTAAAAGATAATAACTGGTCGCGATTCACCAGCGACATCATCAACGCAATGACGAACAGATCCAGCATCGACCAGCGGCCGATCCAGGTGACCAGCCGCAGCAGGCGAATACGCGTTTTCAGGCTGTGCGAGGTCTTGAAATGTATGCTGAACAGCAGGGTGATCAGCACTATGACTTTGGTAAAGGGCACCAGCACGCTGGCGATAAAAACGATAGCGGCGATCGGTGCGTTGCCGGAGGTCGCCAGCGATACGACCCCGGAGAAAATGGTGTCTTCGAGCCGTGCGCCGTTGGCGTAAACGATGGAAATCGGCAGCAGGTTGGCCGGGATCAGCAGGATCATCGCCGCAATCAGCGCCGCCCAGGTTTTTTGCAGACTATAGGGCTGGCGGTGACACATGGGAATATGGCAGCGCGGGCAGCGTCCCCGTTCGTCCGGATAACCGGTGAAATGGCACGACAGGCAAACATGCAGCGCCGCCGGCGGGCCTTTCGGCTGTTCCTGCGGGTAATAGCGCTCCCACAGCTGTTCCAGATTGAGGTGGATCAGGGTCAGGATGCTGAGCAGCGTGAGCGACAGATAGGCTATCAACGCGCTGCCGGCCTGGATATCGGCATACTCTTTGACTTTTATCGCCGCTACCGCCATGCCGATCAGGTAAATATCGAGCATCACCCATTCTTTCAACCGCTCCAGCATCAGCAGTACCGGACGCAAATTCATGCCGATGGCGTGGCCGAAACGCAGGTAAAGCAGCGACAGCGCCAACGTCAGCGGGGCGCCCAAGGTACAGAATGCCACCATGCTGGCGGTGAGAGGGTCGCCCTGGCGGCTCATTTGCCAGATGCCTTCCAGCAGGCTGGCGTCAATGCGGGTGCCAAGCAGACGGATGCTGATCAGCGGCTCGCTGAAGGCGAACGGCATCAGCAGCAGCATGGCGACCGCCATGGCCGTCAGGCGGGTCATCGACCAGTCGCGGCCATGCACCACTTTAGCGTTGCAGCGCGGGCAATAGGCGGCCTGATTGCCGTTCAGCGGCGGCAGCATAAACAACAGATCGCATTCGCGACAGCGCTGGTGGCGCGCTTTGGAAAGGGGGCCGGTGATCGCGTGTATTTTCATCATGACAAAAGCTGCTCTATAGCCCGCCGGATGGGTAGCGTAGCTGAAAAATAAACCTGCTGTAACCGCGCGGGGCGGTAAACAGGGTTTCTGCGAGGCAAACATACCTTGCCCGGCAGGGGTTTGTGAAGCAACAGATGAATAACCCGATGGCTATACGCATTTTTTGTAGGAAGGGCAATGTGGGCCGGCCTTCACCGTCGCGTTTTCCGGGGGGGCCTTTCTGGACATGGTTTCATTATAGTCGTGGCAGTCGTTTGAGGGCCGCCGGAGGCGAAACCTTTTGCCTGCCCCGGGCGTCGTTGAACGTTCGATTCCTCAATGCATTGATATTAAAAGAATAAAACCCAGGGTGTTTGATCATGGGTTCCTTACGCTAACTCCCTGTTTCAAAACGTCTCATGATTGCTTTGGACAACGCGGCGCAATAGCAATTATGCTGGGGGCAAGCCGACAGGAAAATGGCAAGACAGCGAAACTACCTGCATGATATACAATAGAAAATCAAATCTATTGTAGTCTGCGCACATTATGACTGGTTCCTGTGTTTCTCTCTGCTCTGCACGGGAATAGATAACCATGGTTAACAAATGACAAAAGAAGAATTCTACGCGGAATTAAAACGCGATTTGAATGCGTTGCTCGACGGGGAAACCAACTTCATTGCCGCACTGTCCAACGCCAGCGCGTTGATTAATGAACGCCTTGACGACGTCAACTGGGCCGGTTTTTACCTGATGGACGGCAACCAACTGGTGCTCGGCCCGTTCCAGGGGAAAATCGCCTGCGTGCGCATTCCGGTGGGCAAGGGCGTATGCGGAACCGCGGTGGCGGAAAATCGCGTGCAGCGCGTTGACGACGTCCACGCATTCCCGGGCCACATCGCCTGCGACGCGGCCAGTAATGCGGAAATCGTACTGCCGCTGCAGGTTAGCGGTCAGATCATCGGCGTTCTTGATATCGACAGCACAGTTTATCAACGTTTCGACGAACAGGACCAACGGGGCCTGGAAGCAGTGGTGGCGGGGCTTTGCGTGCAACTGGAACACTGTGATAGTGCGAAATACGTCACTGTGGCGGCAAGTTGATCTACGGTTAACGTGGCATTTACCGATGGCGTCATTATAATGACGCCTGTTCATGCCTGTGGCTTGTTGGCAACCCGTTGTAATCAGGAAATTTCATGGAAAATCAACCTAAGTTGAACTCTAGTAAAGAAGTCATTGCTTTTCTTGCCGAGCGTTTTCCGCTCTGCTTTAGCGCCGAGGGCGAAGCTCGCCCGTTGAAAATCGGTATTTTTCAAGATCTGGTAGAGCGTGTTCAGGGGGAAGAAAGCTTAAGCAAAACGCAATTACGTTCTGCACTGCGCCTGTACACCTCAAGCTGGCGTTATCTGTACGGCGTCAAAGTTGGCGCGCAGCGCGTCGACCTGGACGGTAACCCGTGCGGCGAGCTGGAACAGCAGCATGTCGATCATGCCCGCCAACAGCTTGAAGAAGCCAAAGCGCGCGTTCAGGCACAGCGTGCCGAACAAAATGCCAAAAAACGTGAAGCTGCCGGTGAATCAACCGATGCCGAGCCACGCCGTCCACGTCCAGCCGGTAAAAAACCTGCTGCACGTCGCGAAGGCGGAGCCGCACCGGAGAACCGCAAGCCGCGCCCACAAACTCGTCCACAGCAAGCTCGTCAACCTCGTGCAGCAAAAGAGGAAAGCCAGCAGCGTCATGTGCCAGTCACGGATATCTCTAAACTGCAAATTGGCCAAGAAATCAAAGTCAGAGCAGGCCAGAGCGCGATGGATGCAACCGTACTTGAAATCGCTAAAGATGGCGTACGTGTGCAGCTCTCTTCCGGTCTGGCGATGATTGTGCGCGCAGAACACTTGCAGTTCTGATACGGAGGCCAACCAAGGCATGAACAAATTTGTCAGATTAACAGCAGTCGCGGGTCTGTTGTGGGCGGGTGTCAGTTACGGAGCGGATACAGCCAACATCCGCATCGACCAACTGCCTCAGCTTCATCAGGAGCCGCAGCATGCTACTGTGAGTGAGCGCGTAACCTCGCGCTTCACTCGCTCTCATTACCGCCAGTTTGCCCTCGATGCGGATTTTTCAGGCAAGATCTTCGATCGTTACCTGAATATGCTGGACTACAACCATAACGTGTTGCTGGCCTCCGACGTGGCGCAGTTCGCCGACAAGCGCAATCAACTGGGCGAAGAACTGAAAAGCGGTAAGCTGGATACCCCCTACGCGCTGTACAATCTGGCCCAGAAACGCCGTTTTGAGCGTTACACCTATGCGTTGTCGTTGCTCGAAAAGCCGATGAACTTTACCGGCAACGAAACTATCGATCTCGACCGCAGCAAAACGCCGTGGCCGAAAGACAAGGCCGAACTGGACAGCCTGTGGGATGCGAAAGTCAAATATGACGAGCTGAACCTCAAGCTGACCGGCAAAACCGACAAAGAAATCCGCGAGACGCTGACCAAACGCTATCAGTTCGCCATTAAGCGCCTGACGCAAAGCAACAGCGAAGACGTATTCCAGCTGGTGATGAATGCCTTTGCGCATGAGATCGACCCGCACACCAATTATCTTTCCCCGCGCAACACCGAGCAGTTCAACACCGAGATGAGCCTGTCATTGGAAGGCATTGGTGCGGTACTGCAGATGGATGACGATTATACGTTGATCAACTCCATGGTACCGGGCGGCCCGGCGGCGAAAAGCAAGGCGATCACCGTGGGCGACCGCATTGTCGGCGTCGGCCAGACGGGGAAACCTGTGGTCGATGTTATCGGCTGGCGTCTGGACGACGTAGTTTCCCTGATCAAAGGGCCGAAGGGCAGTAAAGTGCGCCTGGAAATCCTGCCGGCCGGCAAGGGCACCAAAACCCGCGTTGTTACGCTGACCCGCGAACGTATCCGTCTGGAAGACCGTGCGGTGAAAATGACCATCAAGACCGTCGGCAAAGAGAAAGTCGCGGTGATGGACATCCCTGGCTTCTACGTGGGCCTGACCGATGACGTGAAAGTGCAACTGCAGAAAATGGCCAAGCAGAACGTCAAGAGCCTGATCATCGATCTGCGTACCAACGGCGGCGGCGCGCTGACCGAAGCGGTCTCGCTCTCCGGCCTGTTCATTCCTAGCGGCCCGGTAGTACAGGTGCGCGACAACAATGGCAAAGTGCGTGAAGACGCCGACACCGACGGCATCGTTTACTACAAAGGTCCGCTGGTGGTGCTGGTTGACCGCTTCAGCGCCTCGGCTTCCGAGATCTTTGCTGCGGCGATGCAGGACTACGGCCGTGCGTTGATTGTCGGTGAACCTACCTTCGGTAAAGGTACCGTGCAGCAGTATCGTTCGCTAAACCGCATTTACGATCAGATGCTGCGGCCGGAATGGCCGGCGCTGGGCTCGGTGCAATACACCATCCAGAAGTTCTACCGCGTTAACGGCGGCAGCACCCAGCGTAAGGGCGTAACGCCGGATATCCTGATGCCTACCGGCGTCGATCCAGCGGAAACCGGCGAGGCGTTTGAAGACAACGCCATGCCGTGGGACAGCATCAATGCGGCTACCTACAGCAAAACCGGCGACCTGACGCCTTTCGATCCTGAACTGCTGAAAGACCATGAGCAGCGTATAGCCAAGGATCCGGAGTTCCAGTACATCGCGCAGGACATCGCCCATTACAAGGCGCTGAAAGACAAGCGTAACATCGTCTCACTCAATCTTGCTCAGCGCGAGAAAGAGAACCACGATGATGACGCTACCCGTTTGCAACGCATTAACGATCGCCTGCAGCGCGCCGGTAAAAAACCGCTGAAGGCGCTGGAAGATTTGCCGAAGGATTACCAGGAACCGGATCCATACCTGGATGAAAGCGTGCATATCGCGCTGGATCTGGCTCACCTTGAACAGGCGCAGCCAACCCAGCAGCCGGCGGCGAAGTAACGCAGTCGGGTAAATAAAAAACGCACCTTCGGGTGCGTTTTTTGTTAGGTGCCGCTGAAGGCACATTGAGGCGTTAAGCACTCTGTGAAGCAATGATGAGCGAACTGACTCTACCTCGGGCGTTTGAATAATAAACGCGACTGATTTGCCGTCAGAAAAACCACCGCCTTGTGCAACAATCGTTTACAATTTGAAAAGCCATGCTGGAATGCCGATTTTGTAAAGTTTCGTATTTTTAGTAGGTTAATGGCGCGCAACTCTTGAAACTGTGACGAATGCCCATACGATCTAGGGTATCCAAAGCAGCGTTTTGTTAACATTTATGAGGAAGTAAACATTTTATGATGCGTATAGCTCTGTTCCTGCTCACCAACCTGGCGGTGATGTTGGTTTTCGGGCTGGTGCTCAGCCTGACAGGAATCCAATCCAGTAGCGTTCAGGGCCTGATGATCATGGCCGGTCTGTTCGGTTTCGGCGGTGCGTTTGTCTCACTGCTGATGTCCAAATGGATGGCGCTACGCTCCGTAGGCGGGGAAGTGATTGAACAGCCGCGTAACGAAACCGAAAACTGGTTGCTCGAAACGGTGCGCCGTCAGTCGCAGCAGGCAGGCATTGCCATGCCGCAGGTCGCTATTTATCACGCACCGGACATTAACGCTTTCGCCACCGGCGCACGCCGTGATGCCTCGCTGGTTGCCGTCAGTACCGGCCTGTTGCAAAGCATGAGCAGGGATGAAGCGGAAGCGGTTATCGCGCACGAAATCAGCCACGTCGCCAACGGCGATATGGTCACCATGACGCTGATTCAGGGTATCGTGAACACCTTCGTGATCTTTATCTCTCGCCTGATTGCACAAGTCGCCGCCGGTTTCCTCGGCAACCGCGACGGTGAAGGCGAAAGCAACGGCAACCCGATGATTTATTTTGGCGTGTCGATGGTGCTGGAACTGGTGTTCGGCATTCTGGCCAGCATCATCACCATGTGGTTCTCACGCCACCGTGAGTTCTACGCCGACGCAGGCTCCGCCAAACTGGTGGGCCGCGAGAAGATGATTGCAGCGTTGCAGCGTCTGAAAACCAGCTACGAGCCGCAGGAAGCGGGCAGCATGATGGCGTTTTGCATCAACGGCAAATCCAAGTCGTTCAGCGAACTGTTCATGTCGCACCCGCCGCTCGATAAACGTATCGAAGCGCTGCGTTCAGGTCAGTACCTGAAGTAACGCTGAGAAGGTTAAAGACCCCGGCTTGCCGGGGTTTTTTTATGCCTGCTATTTGGCTTGCGGGCTGTGTTCTGCCTGCTCCGCGCGCGGTTGGGTGATACGCAGGCTGCTGACCGCGGCCGCCAGTGTGGCGAAGGTGCCGGCCAGGATAAGCGAGGCGTGCGTACCTGAAGTGGGGAACAGGTTGAACATCAGCGCCACCAGCGCGGCGCCGGAGGTTTGTCCTAACAGGCGGGCGGTGCCTAGCATGCCACTGGCACCGCCGCTACGGTTGCGGGGCGCGGCAGAAATGATGGTGTGGTTATTCGGCGACTGGAATAGTCCGAAGCCGGCGCCGCACAGCACCATGCGCCAGATGATGTCCAGATCCGACGGGTTATGCGGCAGCAGCGCCAGCAGGAACAGCCCCAGGGCAAACACTCCCAGCCCGATACAGCCCAACAGCCCGGCGTGAACGCGCTCCACCAGTCGCCCGGCGATCGGCGCCATGACGATAATCGCCAGCGGCCAGGGCGTCAGCAGTAGCCCGGTAGCCACCTCATCGCGGCCCAGCGTGCTTTGCAGAAAGAACGGCAGCGAGACCATTGCCAGCATTTGCGCGGTGAAAGAACAGATGGAGGTGCCCATCGACAGGGCGAAAATAGGGATACGCAGCAGGTCGACCGGCAGCAACGGAAACTCTTGTCGCAGCTGGCGGCGGACGAAGAAGAAGCCGATAACCAGCAGTACGGCGATCTCGCTGAATATCAGCGTCAGGCTCTGCCCCTGGGCAAAGCCGCTGATGGCGGTGATCAACAGCCCGAAGGTCAGGGCGTTCATCGCGGCGCTGGTCGGGTCAAAACGCTGATTGCCGCTTTTCTGGCTGTTGCCGGGCAGGAACTTCATTCCCAACACCAGCGCCACAATGCCAATCGGCAGGTTGATGGCGAACAACCATTGCCAGGACGCCACGGACAGTATCGCCGCCGCCACCGTGGGGCCCGCCGCCGAGGAAAAGGCGACAATCAGTGAGTTGATGCCCATGCCGCGCCCGAGAAAGCGCTGCGGGTAGATAATGCGGATCAGCGCAGTGTTGACGCTCATGATGGCGGCGGCGCCAAACCCCTGAAGCACGCGGGCAATGGTCAAGGTTGCAAGCGAATCGGACAGGGCGCAAAACAGCGAGGTAATGCTGAACACCAGCAAGCCGGCCTGATAGATGCGGCGATAGCCAATCAGGTCGCCGAGCGAGGCCAGCGAGAGCAGTGAAATGGTGATGGCCAACTGATAGGCGTTAACCACCCAGATCGAACTGGCCGGGCTGGCGTTAAGATCGCGTGCGATGGTGGGCAGCGCCACATTGGCGATCGCACCGTCAAGCACGGAAACGGTAATGCCCAGGGCGATGGCGAGGATGGCCCCATAGCGTTGCGGGACGGGGAGGCCGTCAGTACAAGAACGCATGTTGATCTCGAAGGTATTAATACGGGGGAGTATTAACATGCTAATCATATTCGGCGGAGATTGCACCTGCACTGGCCGGCTCAATTGTAATAACCGATGAGAGTGGGCCTAATCCATTCATCTTATGGCATTTTCCTTGGCTCCATTGCGTGGCCTCAGGGCTTGCGCGTATACTGAAACCCTTGTTCAAATTTCTTAAAACAGAAAAAGCTGAGTAGGATATTTACCATGGCTAACGCAGATCTAGATAAACAACCGGATTCTGTTTCATCAGTGCTGAAAGTGTTCGGTATCTTGCAAGCGCTGGGCGAGGAACGCGAGATCGGCATTACCGAGCTTTCCCAACGGGTCATGATGTCCAAAAGCACCGTCTACCGTTTTCTGCAGACCATGAAGTCGCTGGGCTATGTTTCGCAGGAAGGGGAATCGGAAAAATATGCGCTTACTCTCAAGCTGTTTGAACTCGGCGCCAAGTCGCTGCAGAACGTCGATCTGATCCGCAGCGCCGATATCCAGATGCGCGAGTTGTCGAATCACACCCGTGAAACCATTCACCTCGGGGCGCGGGATGAAGACAGTATTGTCTACATCCATAAAATCGACTCGATGTACAACCTGCAGATGTATTCGCGCATCGGCCGTCGTAACCCGCTGCACAGCACCGCCATCGGTAAAGTGCTGCTGGCCTGGCGCGATCGTGCTGAAGTGGAACAAATCCTGTCGCAGATTGAATTTACCCGCAGTACTCCGAATACCCTTACCAGCGCCGCTGAGCTGCTGTTGGTGTTGGATCAGGTGCGCGAGCACGGAGTGGGCGAAGACATTGAAGAACAGGAAGAGGGGCTACGTTGCATTGCGGTGCCGGTATTCGATCGCTTTGGCGTGGTGATCGCCGGGCTTAGCATCTCGTTCCCCACGATCCGTTTCTCCGAAGATGCCAAGGCGGATTACGTTAAACGCCTGCATACCGCCGCACGCAACATTTCCGAGCAAATGGGCTACCACGATTACCCCTTCTGAGCCTGCCGGCGTTTGATGCGTAAAGGCGTGCCGTTCACGGAAGCAGCCTTTATCCTTTAAATGAACCGCTATCGCAGACATAAAAAAACCGGAGCATCGCAGCCCCGGTTTTTTTATTGCGGACGACACTTACTGGTGAGCCAGTTCCACTTCGTCTTCGCTGTCCATAATGTTTTTGTCCGTCTGCTTCATCAATTGGCTGGTGACGGTGCCGGCGGTCATTGAACCGCTGACGTTCAGCGCGGTGCGGCCCATGTCGATTAGCGGTTCGACCGAAATCAGCAGGGCGACCAGCGTGACCGGCAGGCCAAGCGCAGGCAGCACAATCAATGCGGCGAAGGTGGCGCCGCCGCCGACACCGGCAACGCCGGCGGAGCTGACAGTGACGATACCGACCAGCGTGGCGATCCACACCGGATCCAATGGGTTGATGCCAACGGTTGGGGCAACCATAACCGCCAACATTGCCGGATAGAGGCCTGCACAACCGTTCTGGCCGATGGTGGCGCCGAACGAAGCGGAGAAGCTGGCGATGGATTCCGGAACGCCCAGGCGGCGAGTCTGCGCTTCAACGTTCAGCGGAATGCTGGCGGCGCTGGAGCGGCTGGTGAAGGCGAAGGTGATGACCGGCCAGACCTTGCGGAAGAATTTCGCCGGGTTAACGCCGGTGAAGGCCAGCAGCAGGGCGTGTACCCCAAACATGATTGCCAGACCGAGGTAAGACGCCACCACGAAGCTGCCGAGTTTGACGATGTCGTGGATGTTGGAACCGGCCACCACTTTGGTCATTAACGCCAGCACGCCGTACGGGGTCAATTTCATCACCAGACGTACCAGCTTCATCACCCAGGCTTGCAGGGTATCGATAGCCACCAGCACGCGCTGGCCTTTCTCTTTATCGTCTTTCAACAATTGCAGCGAAGCCACACCCAGGAAGGCCGCGAAAATCACTACGCTGATGATCGAGGTCGGGCTGGCGCCGGTCAGATCGGCAAACGGGTTTTTCGGCACGAACGACAATACCAACTGCGGTACGGTCAGATCCGCCACTTTACCGACGTAGTTGCTCTGGATGGCCGCCATGCGCGCGCTTTCTTGCGTGCCTTGCACCAGGCCTTCTGCGGTCAGGCCAAACAGGTTGGTCACCAGCACACCCACCAACGCGGCGATAAGCGTGGTGAACAGCAGAGTGCCGATAGTCAGGAAACTGATTTTTCCCAGTGAAGAGGCATTATGCAGCTTGGCGACCGCGCTCAGAATTGAGGCGAATACCAGCGGCATTACGATCATTTGCAGCAGTTGCACATAGCCGTTACCGACAATGTTGAACCAACTGATGGATTCTTTCAGAACCGGGTTATCCGAGCCATACACCAGTTGCAGGCCCAGGCCGAACACTACGCCCATCGCCAGGCCGACCAGCACTTTTTTCGCCAGGCTCCATTGCTTATGGCGGGTTTGCGCCAACAGCAAAAGGAGGGCGACAAAAACCACCACGTTAATTACCAGCGGAAAATTCATCCCCAATGTCTCCAATCATTTTTCTTATATAAAAACGGCTAAGCACCAAAATGTAACGATACGAAATATCGTAACAGTTTGCGCAACGGCTCACTTATATCCAAATGGAATTTGATATAACTTCGAATATGAATTTGTTTGATTAATATACTTTGTGAATGTTTTGTGGGCGATTTTTTGTGATTACAGTCTGATATTTTTGATTTGTTCAAAGTAGGACTGCACTGGAATGGTGCAGTCTCCCTGCCAATAGATGGCGAAAGCTACCAGACACAGGCACAGGGCGCGCTCCAGCTGGTTGCCTTTCTGAGAATTTAGCACCGGCAAACGGAAACGCCAGCGACAGGGCCAAAGCAACGGCACGCCGGCAGGGGTGAGCATGTCGGCCAACAGGTGGCTGAAATAGCCAATGATCATGGCATGCAGCACGTCGGGTGGAATTGGCCAACTGCGTGGCACGTCTAACTGGAACAGCGCCATACCGCCGACGATCGCCAGCAGGCTGTGGGTGAAACCGCGGTGCCCAAAGGCGCGGGAGATGGGAATGGCGATCCAGCGCAGGCGTTGGCCCAGCACCGATTTGGGGTGATCGATATCGGGCAGCAGTGAGGTCAGCAGCGCGGCAGGAATGATGTGCCACCAGTCCCCGCTGGCCAGTTCCGGCGTCACTTCGGCCTTCTTGGCGAAAATCGCGCAAGCGACAGAGAAAATAAGATGTCCTTCCGCGGTCATGCTGCTGTTGTTCCGGCTGGTAAACTGTTAATTTATCCAGTATATGGGAAAATTAACAGTAGCGGAAGCGGTTACCCTGTAACTAATTGTTTATTTTCCCCGGTTTTACAACGAGTTGTTACGTGACAGGATTATATATTGCGCGTTTGTGGAACCGCGGCGGTAAAAAAGGGCACCGGCCGGGTGCTGCGCAGCCATTACAGGGGAAAGGGGATCCGCGCAGTTCACTGACGGCAACATGGTCCATATCGCCAAAGAACTGGTTCTCAATGCCTCTTAGACTCAAGAAATGCGGGAGAAAGCGCCGAACGGCAGGGTTGCGCTGCGTGGCAGTGACAGCGCTCGCCGGCTACCCGGCGCTTTCTTGATGTCCCAGCATAGAGATGGCGGTACGTTTATTCAATAAAAATGAAATAATGTTTTATTTATTTTTTGACCTAAGGCAGAGTTTTGAACGTTAGCGGGGGACGCTGAAGATAAAAGAGAAGCAGGGCGGCAGCGGGATAACGCCGCCGCGAAGATTAGGCCAGATGCTCGGGTGTGAGCTGTTCGAGGGTATCGAGCTTATGGTCCGCCAGTGCCCAGCGCGTGTCGTGGCGATACTCTGGCGCCGGGATGACGATTGAACGCATTCTCGCGGCCTTGGTGGCAATCATGCCGTTGAACGAGTCTTCCAGCGTGATGCAGCGCAACGGATCGCTGCCGAGACGTTCAGCGGCGATCAGGTAAACTTCCGGGTGCGGTTTGCTGTAAGGCAGATATTCGGCGGACACCAACTGGTCGAAATATCCCGCCAGATCGAACATCTTCAACACTTGTTGTTGCATGTGCAGTGGCGATGCGGAGGCCAGGCCAATATTCAGATCCCGGCTGCGGCATAGTTCCAATGCCTGTTGCACGCCCGGCAGCAACGGCCGTTTTTCATGCACCAGTTCAATGGCGCGTTCGATAATCCGCGCAGAGACGTCCTCCAGAGAAACGCCTTGCCACGGCATGGCCTGATACCACATTTTTACCACCAGATCGATGCGCAGCCCGAGGGTGTCCGGCAGTTTATGGCGGTCAGACAGATCCAGCCCCAGTGCGCCAAAGATATCCAGTTCCGCCTGTAGCCACAGAGGTTCTGAATCGATCAACAAACCGTCCATATCAAAAATAGCGGTTTCAATGCGTTGCGAATAGGCCATTAGCGATTAACTCCTGCCGGCGTCGGTGAATGTATCCGTCACTTTATCATCGCCAGGAACCAGACTAAAATTTTTGCCCGCCTGTTTGCGCCGCATTCGCTTTAGGTGCCTTGTCGAAACGCAGTATCGCCAGCATCCACGGGTGAAGGGCAAAACAGAAAACAACGCCTTTCCGAACGATTGAAGTAACGCTATAGCCTTTTAATGTGAATGCATTGTCGCCGTTAAGTTGTTGAAAACGGCCAATCCCGGCTACGCTTGTAGCACCGCAAGGCTAAAGAAAACGGTGGGCGAGTTTCAGTAACTACAGGTAGACTTAGCCAATTACGGTTACGTCGCTTACAAGGGGAACACATGACGTATCAACAGGCTGGGCGCATCGCCATTGTAAAACGAATTCTTGGCTGGGTGGTTTTCATTCCCGCGTTGCTGTCGACGCTGATCTCGCTGCTGCTGTTTTTCTATCAACACAGTGAGAAGACCAAAGGCATTAATGCGGTGATGTTGGATTTCGTCCACGTGATGGTGGATATGGTGCGCTTCAATACGCCGTTCCTGAATATCTTCTGGTACAACTCGCCGGTGCCGGACGTCGCGAGAAGCCTGTTCAGCGGCGCCAATCTGATGTTTATCATTATCTATTTTTTGATTTTTGTCGGGTTGGCGTTACAGGCATCAGGCGCGCGTATGTCGCGCCAGGTGAAGTTTATCCGTGAAGGCCTGGAGGACCAGATGATTCTCGAACAGGCCAAGGGTGATGAAGGGCATACGCGCGCACAACTGGAAGAGCGCATTACGCTGCCACATCACACCATTTTTCTGCAGTACTTCCCCCTGTACGTCTTGCCGGTGGTGATCGCGGTCATTGCCTGGTTCGTCATCAGGTTGCTTGGTCAACTGGCCGGCGCGGCTTAAGGCGGGGCCAGGTCAAGGCGCTGCATAGCGCCTTGATACTAGCGAGCTTGAGGGCGCAGCAATGCTTCTACCGCACGCTGCGCCTTGACCAGATGCTGGCCACCAAACAGATTGCTGTGGTTAAGCAGATAATACAGCTGATACAGCGGTTGGCGTTCAATAAACCCATGCTCCAACGGCCAGACGCTCTGGTAACCGTCATATATCTGCGGCGGTAGCTCAGGGTATAGCGGCAGCATCGCCAGATCGCATTCGCGATCGCCCCAGTAGCTGGCGGGATCGAACAGGATCGGGCCGTTGGTGGTCATGCCGCAGTTGCCCGGCCACAGGTTGCCGTGCAGCAATGAAGGCTGCGGCTGATGGTGCTGCAGGCGCAAATACACCACGTCGATGATTTCATCAATATCGCCAAAGGTCATGCCTTTTTCCGCCGCCAACTGCAGTTGCCAGCCGATGCGTTGTTCGGCAAAGAATTCCGACCAGCGGCGTTGCCAGGCGTTGGGTTGCGGAGTGGTGGTCAGATCGTTATCGAAGTCGAGACCGAACTGCGGCTGTTCGCTCCATTTGTGCAGATGGGCCAGCTGTTGGCCGAGGCAATGGGCGCCGTGGGCGTCGAAGGGTTTCAGCGGCTGGTATTCCAGCAGCAGGAAGCTGTAGTCACGATCGCTGCCGACGCCATAAACCTGCGGCACCCGCACGGTTTTACTGCGCGCCAGCAATGCCAGTTGATCGGCTTCGGCGGTAAAGATCGGCAGCATTTCGCGGGCATCGCATTTGACAAATACCTCGTTGTCACCGTAACTCACGCGCCATGCCGGGTGGATTTCTCCCCCGGGCAGTTCAGTTCTTTCGCGGATTTCTGCGCTGCCAAGATGTTCACTTAACAGACGGCTAACGGCTTGCCACATGGTACACCCCCTCTGTGTTGCCTGCGAATTCATTAGGTTAGCGTCTTTACCGTTGCGAAAACACGACCTGGCGCACACTGGCACCAACGGAAGGCGATTTTTTCGCCACCGCGTTTGCTCAAAGTATATACGCTATTGATTAATTTAAGCACTGTGCATGTTGCAACTTGGTGGTATGGGGGTGATGTTTATTAGGCTGATTGCACATGTCGCGACAGTAGAAACTTTGGATGGTTTTCATTATCAATGAGATGAGAAGAAATGGAGCAAAATCAGCAATGGCAACGCGGTGAATACCTGATCACCAGTGATAAAAGTGATTTAAATATTGTCTTTACGCATGCTTTTTTGACCACTTCAACGTGGGCGACCGGTATCTCGCTGCAGACGGTGCAACAGTCAATCGACAACAGCCTGTGTTTCGGTTTGTACCATCAGCAGCAACAAATTGGCTTTGCCCGTCTGGTGACGGATTACGCCACTTTCGGTTATCTGTGTGATGTCTTTGTCTCCCCGGATTATCAGGGGCAGGGGTTAGCGCGTTGGCTGATGGATTGCACGTTGGAACACCCTGTGCTGCAACGGTTGCGACGGATTATGTTGGTGACTGGCACTGCACCCTGGTTGTACCAAAAAGTGGGTTATGAAGCGATTAATCGTGAGGATTTTGTCTGGCATATTGTTCGGCCGGATATCTACCAGCAACACTAATATGAAGTGGCGGTGCAATGACGCACCGCCACCCATTTTAGTGTTTATCGCTGAGTAAGCCCTCTTCGTGACGTTGTAACGGTTTGAGTTTGCTGTAGAGCAGGGCGATAACAAACGCAATTGCCTGAACGATCACAATACAGGGGCCGGTCGCACCGTCGATGTGAAAGCTTACCAGGGTGCCGAGCACGCAGGAGAATACCGACACCAGCGTCGCGATGATCAGCATGCGATCGAAACTGCGGCAGAGCATAAAGGCAATGATGCCAGGGGCTATCAGCATCGCAATCACCAGAATCACCCCGACTGCTTGCAGAGAAGCGACAATGGTCAGCGCCAGCAGGCACAGCAGCCCATAATGCAGCAGTTTTACCGGCAGACCTATGACCCTGGCATGGCCGGGATCGAAACAGTAGAGCATCAGATCTTTACGTTTTAGCAGTACCACCACCAACGTAATGCCGGCAATCAGCAGCGTTTGCTTCAGCTCGGCGTCGGTAATGCCCAGCATATTGCCGAACAGGATGTGGCTCAGATGCTGGTCGGTATCGACACGGGAAAACAGCACCAGCCCGAAGGCGAACATGCCGGAGAAAACGATGCCCATTACCGTGTCCTCTTTCACCCGGCTGTTCTCTTTCAGATAGCCGGTGGCCACTGCGCAGAAAATGCCGGAGAAAAACGCACCGATCACCACCGGGATGCCAAGCACGAACGCCACGACGATGCCGGGCAGCACCGCGTGCGAGATGGCATCGCCCATCAGCGACCAGCCTTTGAGCACCAGATAGCACGACAGCACCGCGCACACCACGCCGGTAACGATAGCGGCGAGGATTGCCCGCTGCATAAACGGGTAGGCGAAGGGTTCACTGAGCAGTTGATACAGGGTTTCCATCAGTGGCCTCCGGTCTGTTCGCGGGCAACGCGGCGCCGGGACGACAACAGGCCGTGTTTGGGGGCGAAGAAAAACGCCGCCAGGAACACCAGCGTCTGCAGGGTCACGATCACGCCGCCGGTCGCGCCGTCGAGGAAGAAGCTCAGATAGGCGCCGATGCCGCTGGTCAGCGCGCCGATGATGATGGCGATGATGACCAATCGGCTAAAGCGGTCGGTCAGCAGATAGGCGGTGGCGCCTGGCGTAATCACCATGGCGATCACCAAAATCGCCCCGACGGTTTGTAATGCCGCGACGGTACAGGCGCTGAGCAGGGTGAAGAACAGAATTTTCATCCGCAGCGGCGACAGGCCAATCGACACCGCGTGGCTTTCGTCAAAGAACACTGCCAGCAGGTCTTTCCACACCAGGCACAGAATCAGCAGCGAGACGCCGATGATAATCTCGACTTGCAGCACGTCTTCGTCGGCGATGCCGAGAATATTGCCGAAGATAATCGACTGCACGTTAATCGACGTAGGATTGAGTGAAATGATCAGCAGCCCGACGGCGAAGAAGGTGGAAAAAATAAAGCCGATGATTGCGTCTTCACGCAGCCGGGTAACGTGGCGTACCAGCGTCATGGCCAGCGCGGCCAGCATGCCGGTGAAGAAGGCCCCGGCGGCGTACGGCAGCCCAAGGGCATAGGCCCCGGCGACGCCGGGCACCACCGAGTGCGACAGCGCATCGCCCATCAGCGACCAGCCTTTCAGCATCAGATAGGCCGACAGGAACGCGCAGGCGGCGCCGACGATGGCGCTGACCCAGATCGCTTTGACCATGTAGTTGTAATTGAAGGGTTGCAGCAAAATGTCCAGCATCAGAGTTGCTTCTCCTTTGGCTGGCTTTGCGCCGGAGGGTCGCTTTTGCTATGGCCATAGAACACCGCCGGGCGTTCGTCATCGGTCAATACCGTCACGGTGCGCGGATCGTTATCGTCGTGCAGATCCGGGCCGGACAGGTTGATATGGCGCAACACGCCGCCAAACGCCTGCTCCAGATTGCTTTGGGTAAAGGTGGTTTCGGTTGGGCCGGCGGCCAGCACCGTGCGGTTAATCAGGATCACCCGGTCGCAGAATTCCGGCACGCTGCCCAGGTTATGGGTGGAAACCAGGATCAGGTGACCCTCGTCACGCAACGCGCGCAGCAGATCGATAATCGCGTTCTCGGTTTTGACGTCCACGCCGGTGAAGGGTTCATCCAGCAGCAGCACGGAACCTTGTTGCGCCAGCGCCCGCGCCAGGAATACGCGTTTTTTCTGCCCACCGGAAAGCTCGCCGATCTGGCGGGTACGCAATTCGCTCAGGCCAACGCGCTCCAGCGCTTTATCGACGCGCAGTCGATCTTCCCGGGAGGGAATACGCAGAAAATTCATCTTGCCGTAGCGGCCCATCATCACTACGTCTTCCACCAGAACCGGGAAGTTCCAGTCGACGTCTTCGGTTTGCGGGACGTAGGCAATAATATTTTTTTTCAGCGCCAGCGCCACAGGCCTGTCATTCAACTGCACGCGGCCGGTGGTGGGCTTGACCAGCCCCATGATGCTTTTGAACAGCGTCGATTTGCCGCTGCCGTTAACGCCTACCAACGCGCAAATGGCGCCGCCGCTCAGGTTAAAACTGGCGTTGTGGATCGCAGTATGGCCGTTGTTGTAGGTAACGGTAACGTCATCAACGTTTAACTCGGGGCGGACAAAAACCTCGGTGGTCATTGATCAAATCCTTTGGCGATGGTTTGTACTGTAACGTTCAGCAGGTCTATATATGTCGGCACCGGGCCGCCCTGGGTGGACAACGAGTCCACATACAGCACGCCGCCGTATTTCGCCCCGGTTTCTTTCGCCACCTGCCTGGCCGGTTTGTCGGAGATGGTGCTTTCGCTGAACACCACCGGAATGCGGTTGGCGCGAACGGCATCGATAACCCGGCGAACCTGCTGCGGCGAACCTTGCTCGTCGGCATTAATTGGCCACAGATAGACTTCTTTCAACTGATAGTCTTTCGCCAGGTAGCTGAATGCGCCTTCGCTGGTAACCAACCAACGCTGGGCTGCGGGAATACGCGCAAGGCGCTCGCGCAGCGGGGCATCCAGCGCGCTGATTTTGGCGGCATAGGTTTTGGCGTTGCGGTTATAGGTTTCTGCATTGGCCGGGTCGTGTTGCACCAGCGCCTTACGGATGTTTTCTATATAGATCAGCGCATTGCTGCCGGACATCCAGGCATGCGGATTCGGGTTGCCATTATACGGCCCTTCGTGGATGGGCAGCGGGGTGATGCCTTCGGTCACCACGGCGGCGGGCACCTGTTTGATATTCTCGAAGAAGCGCTGGAACCAACGTTCGAGGTTCATGCCGTTCCACAGGATAAGATCGGCGTGCTGAGCTTTAACGATATCGCGCGGCGTGGGCTGATAATCGTGGATTTCCGCGCCCGGCTTGGTAATGGACTCGACCACGGCGGCATCGCCTGCCACGTTTTGAGCGATGTCCTGAATGATGGTAAAGGTCGTTACCACGCGCAGTTTTTTTTCTGCCAGGGCGGCGTTACTGGCGAGGCCTGTGGCGAGCAGCAGACACAGCAGGGCAAAAGGGCGGTAAAAGCCCCTGGCCGGAATGAGTGACAGGCAGGGAAAAACGCGTTGTTTCAAAGGCATGGTGACATCTCCTGGCTCAAATGAAAATGATTATCAATATCATTTGAGGTAAAGTCAAGCGTCACCTTTTAAGCTGACGGCAGGCTATCAATCCATTGAACAAATAATACCGTCAGGTGAGTTATAGCATTTTATGTATCAATATGTAACCGCTTAACGTACTCCTCATAGCGAACTATGTCGACCTCCGGGGTTTTCCCCAGGGCAACTTCACCGAGCTTCTGCGCCAGCTGTTGAACATCTTCTTGATTCAATGGCGTTATAAACGCAAAACTGTTGCTGCCCAACAGATGCGGAACGCCCTGTTCGTCTGTCACCGAAGTGACAAATCCATCACGGGTTAATTGTCCGGTAAGCTTGGCCAAATCAGCCAATCCTTCTTCCTGATAGTGGAAAGTCACCACAAAACACGTCGTTGCAGATTGACTCATAAATCACCTCTTGGTATATGGATAGCTTGAGATTAGACCAAAAAAATTATGCAGGCGTCCTTACAAGTTGTATATGCTACGCAACCCATTGAAAGGAGTGAGGGATTCTGTGAAAACAAAAATCGGTTGCCTGACGGCAATTTTGCTTTTGTCGGGGTGCGCCAAAGACCCGCAAACGACAAGTACTATTTCAGGCAGTGGCACATCGCGTGGCGGTTGGTTAAAAACCCCCCCGCAGGCTCCGGTCAATCGCACGGGGACACCGGTAGCCTATAACGATTACATTCGTCAGGCCGCCAGCAGTTATGGCGTTGACGAAACGCTGATTAAAGCGATTATTCAGGTGGAGTCCGGGTTTAACCCGAACGTGGTCAGCACCTCGAACGCTGTGGGATTAATGCAGCTGAAACCTTCAACCGCCGGGCGCGATGCCTATCGTATGAAAGGAAGAAGTGGGCAACCCAGCTCACGTGAGTTGAAGGATCCGGCGGTTAATATTGATCTGGGAACGGCCTATATCAATATTCTTCAAAGCCAGCAGCTAGCCGGGATCAACAACCCACAAACTTTGCGTTACGCCACCATCGTTTCTTATGTCAATGGAGCAGGCGCCATGTTGCGCACGTTCTCATCGGATAAGCGCGTGGCGGTAAACCGCATCAATCAGATGAGCCCGGATGAGTTTTATCAGCACATCCAGAAAAAGCATCCGGCCCCGCAGGCGCCGCGCTATTTATGGAAGGTGACGACGGCTTATCAGGCAATGTCGCAGTAAGCTCTATTTCTCACAAACACCGGCCGCCCACAGCGGCCGGTTTTTCTTTTCGGCGTGACCACAATCGCGACATCGATCCCATTTTTCGTTATTTCCCATTCTGTTACCTCAAAAACCGCACAAATAGTTAAAATTACGTTGGCGGATAATTCTTTACGTTCATTCAATAAGTTACCGGTAACATTTTGGCTTGAGTTTACAAAGTAACCTTCAAAAAATAGACAAATACGTAACAAATTGTTTTTAAATCCCGCAATGTTCACAAGGTTGAGGTTAAATAGTTGTGATTATCTTTGGATGGAATGTGACATGTCGGACGATAAAACTAACAACTCACGGCGCGATTTCCTGCTGAAATCGATGACTTTAATTCCCGCAGCGGTGATTGGCGGCAGTGGCGTCAGCGCCCTGACGGCACCTATGCCCGCTGTCGCGGCTACAGACACCCCAACGAACTACCAGCCTACATTTTTCACCCCGGAAGAATGGGCATTTATCAAGGCCGCCGTTGCGCGCCTGATCCCGGCTGACGATCGCGGCCCAGGTGCGCTGGAAGCCGGCGTGCCGGAGTTTATCGATCGCCAGATGAATACCCCGTATGCCACAGGTTCAATCTGGTACATGCAGGGGCCTTTCAACCCGGATGTGCCGAAAGAGATGGGTTACCAGCTGCCGCTGGTGCCGAAACAGATTTACAACCTGGGTATCAGCGACGCGGATGCCTACTGCAAGAAAACCACCGGTAAAGCCTTTGCAGAGCTGGATGCTGCGCAGCAGGATGCGCTGCTGCAAAAATTTGAGTCTGGTGAGGCGGAATTCTCGCAGTTACCTTCCAAGCTGTTCTTCTCCTACCTGCTGCAAAACACCCGCGAAGGTTTCTTCAGCGATCCGATCCATGGCGGCAACAAAGACATGGTCGGCTGGAAGCTGATTAATTTTCCGGGCGCACGCGCCGACTTTATGGACTGGGTTGAGCGAGGGGAACGCTATCCCTTCCCACCGGTATCAATTCGCGGGGAGAGGGGGTAACGATGGCAACGATAATGAAAAAAGTAGACGCGGTGATCGTCGGTTTCGGCTGGGTTGGCGCGATCATGGCCAAGGAGCTGACCGAGGCGGGCCTGAACGTGGTGGCGCTGGAGCGTGGCCCGATGCGCGATACCTATCCGGACGGTTCCTACCCGCAGGTGATTGACGAGCTGACCTATAATATCCGCCGCAAGCTGTTCCAGGACCTGTCGAAAAGCACCGTGACCATTCGGCATAATACCAGCCAGACTGCGGTGCCTTATCGCCAACTGGCCGCATTTTTGCCGGGCACCGGCGTGGGCGGGGCGGGCTTGCACTGGTCCGGCGTGCATTTTCGCGTTGACCCGATCGAGTTGCGCATGCGCAGCCACTACGAAGAGCGCTACGGCAAGAGTTTTATCCCGAAGGACATGACTATTCAGGACTTCGGCGTGACTTACGACGAGCTGGAGCCGTTCTTCGATAAAGCCGAAAAAGTGTTTGGCACCTCCGGCACCGCCTGGACGGTCAAAGGGCAGAAAGTGAGCCAAAAGGGCGGCAACCCGTTCGCGGCCGACCGTTCGAACCCTTTCCCGCTGCCGGCGCAGAAGAATACTTTTTCGGCGCAGCTGTTCGAGAAGGCGGCGCTGGAGGTGGGTTATCATCCGTATAATCTGCCTTCCGCCAACACCTCGGACTCCTATACCAACCCTTACGGCGCGCAGATGGGGCCGTGCAACTTCTGCGGTTTCTGCAGCGGTTACGCCTGCTACATGTATTCCAAGGCGTCGCCGAACGTCAATATTTTGCCGGCGTTGCGCATGGAAAAACGCTTCGAGCTGCGTACCAACGCCAACGTGTTGAAAGTGAACCTGAGCGCTGACAAATCCCGCGCCACCGGCGTGAATTATGTCGATGCGCAGGGCCGCGAAATTGAACAGCCGGCGGAGTTGGTGATCCTGGGCGCCTTCCAGTTCCACAACGTGCATCTGATGCTGCTGTCCGGTATCGGCAAACCTTACGATCCGGTGACCGGAGAGGGCGTTGTCGGGCGTAATTTCGCCTATCAGAACCTGACCACCATTAAAGCGTTCTTCGACAAAGACGTGTTCACCAACCCGTTCATCGGCGCCGGCGGCAACGGCGTCGGGGTGGACGATTTCAACGCCGATAACTTCGACCATGCCAAAGAAGGCTTCGTCGGCGGTTCACCGTTCTGGGTCAACCAGGCGGGCACCAAACCGATTTCCGGCTTGCCGACGCCTCCGGGCACCCCGGCCTGGGGCAGCAAGTGGAAAGCGGCGGTAGCGGATGCCTACACCCATCACGTGTCGATGGACGCCCACGGCGCGCACCAGTCGTACCGCAGCAACTATCTGGACCTGGATCCCACCTACAAGAACGTGTTTGGTCAGCCGTTGCTGCGCATGACGTTCGACTGGCAGGAAAACGACGTCAAGATGGCGCAATTCATGTACGACAAAATGGCGCCGATCGCCAAAGCGATGAACCCGAAGTTGATCGCCGGCAGCCCGAAAAACGCCAACAGCCATTTTGACACCACCAGTTACCAGACCACGCACATGAACGGCGGTGCGGTAATGGGCGAAGATCCGAAGACCAGCGCGGTAAACCGTTATCTGCAAAGCTGGGACGTGCACAACGTGTTTTCCATCGGCGCTTCGGCCTTCCCGCAAGGGTTGGGTTATAACCCGACCGGTACCGTGGCCGCGTTGGCTTACTGGTCTGCCCGCGCGATTCGCGAGCAGTATCTGAAAAACCCAGGCCCTCTGGTGCAGGCATAAGGACGGCGATCGATGAAAGCATTTGTTCCCGCACTGATTCTCAGTGCACTGAGTTTTTCCGTTTGGGCGCAGGACGCGACGGTCAGCAGCGAGTTGATCAAACGCGGCGAGTACCTGGCGCGTGCCGGTGACTGCGTGGCCTGCCACACCAACGGTAAAAGCGGTAAAGAGTTTGCCGGTGGTTTGGCGATGGAAACGCCGATCGGCACCATTTACTCCACCAATATCTCGCCGGATAAAAAAACCGGCATCGGTGATTACAGCTTTGAAGACTTCGACAACGCGGTGCGCAAGGGGGTTGCCAAAAACGGCAGCACTCTGTATCCGGCGATGCCTTATCCGTCGTTCGCGCTGGTGAAAGAGGACGACATGCGCGCCATGTACGCCTATTTCATGCACGGCGTGCAACCGGTGGAGCAGGCCAACAAGGATTCCGATATCCCCTGGCCGCTGTCGATGCGTTGGCCGCTGAGCATTTGGCGCGGCATGTTTGCGCCGACGCCGGCGGATTTTGTCGCAGACGCCAAAGCCGATCCGGTGATCGAGCGTGGCCGCTATCTGGTGGAAGGGCTGGGACACTGCGGTGCCTGCCATACGCCGCGCAGCATTACCATGCAGGAGAAATCGCTGAGCAATAACGACGGCGACAATTATCTGTCCGGCAGCAACGCGCCGATCGACGGTTGGGTCGCCTCCAACCTGCGTGGCGACAATAAAGACGGATTGGGAACCTGGAGCGAAGCCGAACTGACCGAGTTCCTGAAAACCGGGCGCAACGACAAATCCATCGTGTTCGGCGGCATGAGCGACGTGGTGGAACACAGCCTGCAGTATCTCAGCGATGAGGACCTGACGGCGATCTCGCGCTACCTGAAAACGCTGCCGCCGAAAGACGGTAAACAGCAGGCGGCACCTGTCGAGGATAGCGTTGCCAAGGATCTGTGGCGCGGTAACGACAGCAAGCCTGGAGCGGCGTTGTACGTCGATAACTGTGCGGCTTGCCACCGTACCGACGGCGTGGGTTACAAACGCGCCTTCCCGGCACTGAAGGGCAACCCGGTGGTGCAAACCGACGATGCGACCTCGCTGATCCACATCGTGCTGACCGGTAATACCACGCCGGCGGTGAAAGGGGCGGTATCCAACATCACCATGCCGCCATTTGGTTGGCGTCTGAATGACCAACAGGTGGCGGATGTGGTCAACTTTATCCGTTCCAGCTGGGGCAACAGCGCCAAGCCCATCGCTGCTTCAGACGTGGCCGGCGTGCGTAAAGACCGCTCGATGATCCGCAACGAGCAGGAGATGGGTAGCGCCGCAGTGCCGGAGCACCCGGACGCCAACAAGTAAACCTCCAGGGGCCTCAAGGGGCCCCTGTTCTTTGCCTCTTTCCATCCATTCCCGTACTTATTCCCGCACTGAAAATCGCTCATGAAGCGCGCAGTTAGCCGCCAAGAGATAGACCCGCGCAGCGTTTTTAATTATCCTTTGCCGTCCTTTTATCAAGCACAAGAATGAAATACTGCATTAATCCCTTGATTAATGTTAAAAAATTCGCGGAGAAGGATATCCCATTGAGCGCAATCGTTGTCGCTGAAGAGTAAGGTGAGCTTTCCTATGAGTACGATTTCTCCCGATTCAGGTACGCAGGCCGTTACCCAAGCGGCCAAATGGAACAAAACCGATACGGTGTGGATGTTTGGCCTCTATGCCACCGCTGTCGGCGCAGGTACGCTGTTCCTGCCGATCAATGCCGGTTTGAACGGCCCGTTGGTGCTGTTGCTGATGGCACTGTTCGCTTTTCCTCTGACCTATTTGCCGCATCGCGCACTGAGTCGCTTCGTGCTTTCCGGC
The DNA here is from genome assembly GCF_018336935.1 of Serratia plymuthica. Taxonomy (NCBI): domain Bacteria; kingdom Pseudomonadati; phylum Pseudomonadota; class Gammaproteobacteria; order Enterobacterales; family Yersiniaceae; genus Serratia; species Serratia plymuthica. Next base: position 1,947,150 of record NZ_CP068771.1, read on the forward strand.
TCCAGCCGCGACGGCAATATCCATGATGTGGTGGTCGAGCACTTTGGCGTGCTGGCGGGAAAAATCATCATGGTGTTGTACCTGATGGCGTTCTTCCCGATCGTGCTGGTGTACAGCATTTCGATTACCAACGCTCTGGACAGCTTCCTGATCCATCAGTTTCACCTGACGCCGTTGCCGCGCATCTGGTTGAGCCTGGCGGTGGTGGTGGTGCTGAATCTGGTGTTGTTGCGCGGTAAAGACGCGATTGTCGCGGCGATGGGCATGCTGGTGTTCCCGCTGTTGGTATTCCTGATGGGCATTTCGCTGTACCTGATGCCGACCTGGCAGACGGCGAACTTCGTCAGCGGCCTGGCCAACACCCAGTTCAGCAGCCCGGATTTGTGGCATTCGTTGTGGCTGGCGGTACCTGTGATGGTGTTTTCCTTCAGCCATGCGCCCATTATTTCGTCCTTCGCCTCTACCCAGAAAAGCCTGTATGGCGACAAGGCCGAGCGCCGCTGCGCACGCATCATGCGTTACAGCTACGTGCTGATTTGCGTCACCGTGCTGTTCTTTGTCTTTAGCTGTGTGCTGAGCCTGTCCCATGCGGACATGCAGCAGGCGAAAGATCAGAACATCACCGTGCTGACCACGCTGGCGAACAAATTCTCCAATCCGCTGATTGCCTATCTTGGCCCGGTAATGGCGATGCTTGCGATGGCCAAATCTTATCTTGGCACCTCGCTTGGCGTGACCGAAGGGGCGACCAGCCTGATTGACGGTTTGACGCGAGCGGTCGGTAAGCCGTTAAGTTCGCGCGTCACGCACCGCCTTTCCGCCGTACTGTTGTTCCTGCTCACCTGGGCGGCCACGGTGTGGAACCCCAGCGCGTTGCATATTATCGAAACTATCAGCGGCCCGTTGATTGCGGTAATCCTGTTTATTTTGCCGATGTACGCGGTGCGTGCGGTGCCCGCGATGCGCCGCTACCGTGCGCCGAGCAACGTGTTCGTGCTGGTGATGGGGCTGATTGCGCTCTCTGCGCTGATTTACGGCCTGGTTTAACCTCTGCGGCGCGCCGAAACCGGCGCGCCACGCTTCCCTCCGGATTCACATCCATTTTCAATTAAAGCGTAATCTGCTTAGCGTTATCTTTGATAATAGAAGCCATTCTCATTATTATTTACCGATAATTTTTACGCTAAGGAGCTTTACGTGCACCGTAGAATCACCCTGCTGGCATTGGCCTGCGCCTGCGTTTTATCTGCTCAGGCGATGGCGACCACCTATCCGTTGACCCTGACCGACACCTCCGGCGAAAGCGTGACGATTAAACAAGAGCCGAAACGCGTTGTGGTGCAGGACGGGCGCGATATTTTGACGCTGGCCTTGCTGGACCGCGCCGATCCCTTCACCCGGCTGGTGGCGTGGAACAACCTGCTGAAGAAAAGCGACGGTGAAACCTGGAAAATCCTGCAGAGCAAATGGCCCGAGGCGAAGAACATTATCGATATGGGCTTCAGCGACAAGGGCGAGATCAACCTGGAAAGCGTGATAGCGAAGCATCCCGATCTGATGGTGGCGCAATTACGTTCCAAGCCGTCTTTGAGCCAGACCGGCGTGCTGGACAAGCTGAAAGCGTTGAACATTCCGGTGCTGTTTATCGACACCATGCTGAAGCCGGTGGAAAACACCCCGAAAAGCATTCAGCTGTTGGGGGAGACGCTGAACCGCGAGAGCGAAGCGAAGCAATACACCGATTTCTATCAGCAGCATTATCAGAGCATCCTCGATAAAACCAAAACGGTGGAACCAAAGCCGCTGGTGTTTATTGAAGCGAAAGCCGGTTTGAACGGGCTTGAGTCTTGCTGCTTCACGCATTCGCACGTTGGCTGGGGCGGGATGATCGAGGCGGTGGGCGCCCGTAACCTGGGTTCCGAACTGCTGCCCGGCGCGACCGGCGACGTCTCGCTTGAAAAAGTGATCAGCATGAAACCGGATGCCTATATCGTTTCCGGCTCCCAATGGGCCAGCAAAACCAATGCCGCAGTGCCCTTCGGTTATGGCGTTACCCGGCAGCAGGTCGACGAGGCTTTCAACCGCATGAAACAGCGCCCAGGCTTCGCTCAACTCTCGGCGGTGAAAGAGGGCCGTTTCTACGGCATTTACCACAACTTCTATAACCACCCGTACAACATTGTCGGGTTGGAGTATCTGGCGAAGTTTATCTATCCGAATCAGTTTAAAGAGCTGGATCCGGCGAAAACCTACAGCGAGATCCTCAGCCGCTTTACCGAAGTGCCGGAAGGCAAGGGGATTTTGGGCGCTCAGGCGCCGACAGGGAAGTAAAGCGGACGGGCGCGGTGATTCGCGCCCGTTTTATCAGGCCGCAGGCGTGTAGGTGGTGATAATCTCCAGTACGCCGTTGATAATGAACTGCACGCCCATACATACCAACAGGAACCCCATCAGGCGCGAGATTGCCTCGATGCCGCTCTTGCCTACCAGGCGCATGATGGCTCCGGAGCTTCTCAGGCAGGCCCACAGTATCACCGCCACCGACAGAAAAATCGCCACCGGCGCCACCAACAGCACCCAGTGGTCAAACCCCAGCGCGTTATCTTTAATGCTCGACGCCGAACTGATGATCATGGCGATGGTGCCGGGGCCGGCGGTGCTTGGCATGGCCAGTGGCACAAAGGCGATGTTGGCCGAGGTTTTTTTGCGCAGTTCGTTTGACTTGGTTTCCACCTCCGGCGCTTCTTCTGCGCTTTGCTGCGGAAAAAGCATGCGAAAGCCGATAAACGCCACAATCAGCCCGCCGGCGATACGCAGGCCGGGAATGGAGATGCCGAAGGTATTCATGACCAACTGGCCGGCGTAGAACGCCACCGTCATGATTAAGAACACGTAGATGGACGCCATCAGCGACTGCTGATTGCGCTCTTCACGCGTCATATTGCCGGACAGACCGAGCAACAACGCCACGGTGGTCAGCGGGTTGGCCAGCGGCAGCAACAGCACCAGACCTAATCCGATGGCCTGGAATAACTGCATGATACTCGTCATGAAACAGACCTCTGTTTTCAGTTAACGCCACAGCGCGGCGCAAAATGATAGAGTAGCCTGCCGGGAGATCACCAGCAATGGTGAGAGAGGGATATCATTTGAAAATTCACAATGTTGCCACGGGATGGGTGCCCTATCAGCCGTGCGTATTGGGTGGCGTCAATTCGGGAGCGGAGTCTGCAGAGGCGTCATCGTCGTCGTTCACGCAGTCATTGGCGATGTCCGGGGCATCTTCACATTCCATCGGCGGTTCGTTGACCGCAATGGCCCGCGGGTGGCGATCGGTGCCGAGGTGAAGCAGAGCAAAACTCGCCACCAGCACTACGCAGACGCCAACAAGTAACTTGAATAACCGGTTCATGATGCGAAGGTATGTCTCAGTTCAGCCGTTAGTGGCGACAGAATAGCGGTAGCGGGCAAGCTTCGCCATAGCTGTACGCAATGTTATTGCTCGCTCATTGCAGATAAATCGCTTACCGAGAGTTTAAAATACGTCGGCCGGCAAGTGGGGCATGCCCGACAAACTCTCAGGTAGATGGCGCGCTAATCATAGTGTTACACTCTCTGTTCCGTTATGGCGTCGCACCATGGCACATCGTAAATTGTGTGCTTATGAGGGTATATATTTGGCAGAGTGAAGCTGAATAGCGTTCATAACAACATGTAGTTAAACGATATTGTATTTCTTCATGTGATCTGTCGTGTGGGTCACCACTGTAGATAAGGAATCATTAATGCCTGTTATTACTCTTCCTGACGGAAGTCAGCGTCATTTCGACCGCGCCGTTTCCCCGCTGGATGTTGCCCTTGATATCGGCCCTGGTTTGGCCAAAGCCTGTATTGCCGGCCGTGTAAACGGTGAACTGGTTGATGCCGGCGATCTGATCGAATCCGATGCGCAACTGGCGATCATCACCATCAAGGACGCCGAAGGCCTGGAAATCATGCGCCACTCCTGTGCGCACCTGTTGGGCCATGCTATCAAGCAACTGTGGCCGGACACCAAAATGGCCATTGGCCCGGTGATCGACAACGGTTTCTACTATGACGTCGATATTGACCGCACCCTGACGCAGGAAGACCTGGATCTGCTGGAAAAGCGGATGCATGAGTTGGCCGACAAAGATTATGACGTCATCAAGAAAAAGGTCAGTTGGCAAGAAGCCCGCGACACCTTTGCCGCGCGTGGTGAAAACTACAAAGTGGCGATTCTGGATGAGAACATCAGCCATGACGACCGTCCTGGCCTGTATCACCATGAAGAATACATCGACATGTGCCGTGGTCCGCACGTGCCGAACATGCGTTTCTGCCATCACTTCAAACTGCAGAAAACCTCGGGCGCCTACTGGCGCGGCGACAGCAAAAACAAAATGCTGCAGCGTATCTACGGTACTGCCTGGGCAGACAAGAAACAGTTGAATGCCTACCTGCAACGTCTGGAAGAAGCCGCCAAGCGTGACCACCGCAAGATCGGCAAGCAGCTCGACCTGTACCATATGCAGGAAGAAGCGCCGGGCATGGTGTTCTGGCACAACGACGGCTGGACGATTTTCCGCGAGCTGGAAGCCTTTGTGCGCATGAAGCTCAAGGAGTACCAGTATCAGGAAGTGAAAGGGCCATTTATGATGGACCGTGTGCTGTGGGAAAAAACCGGCCACTGGGAAAACTATAAAGACGCCATGTTCACGACTTCGTCGGAAAACCGCGAGTACTGCATCAAGCCGATGAACTGCCCGGGACACGTGCAGATCTTCAACCAGGGCCTGAAGTCTTACCGCGATTTGCCGCTGCGTATGGGCGAGTTCGGCAGCTGCCACCGCAACGAGCCTTCGGGTTCTCTGCATGGCCTGATGCGCGTGCGCGGTTTCACTCAGGATGACGCCCATATCTTCTGTACCGAAGAGCAGGTGCGCGCCGAAGTGAACGAATGCATCAGAATGGTTTATGATGTTTACGGCACCTTTGGTTTCGAAAAGATTGCTGTTAAACTCTCAACCCGCCCTGAGAAGCGCATCGGCACTGACGATATGTGGACTCGCGCGGAAGAAGACCTGGCTGCGGCGCTGACCGAAAACGGGATTCCGTTTGAATATCAGCCGGGTGAGGGTGCCTTCTACGGACCGAAAATTGAATTTACTCTGCATGATTGTTTGGATCGTGCATGGCAATGTGGTACCGTGCAGCTCGATTTCTTCTTACCGGGTCGTTTAGGCGCGTCGTATGTTGGCGAAAACAACGATCGCGTGGTACCGGTAATGATCCACCGCGCTATTTTGGGCTCCATGGAGCGTTTCATCGGTATCCTTACCGAAGAGTACGCAGGGTTCTACCCAACCTGGATTGCTCCGGTGCAGGTGGTGGTGATGAATATCACCGACAGCCAGTCTGATTATGTCCAGCAATTGACCAAAAAACTGCAAGATGCAGGGATTCGTGTTAAAGCGGACTTGAGAAATGAGAAGATTGGCTTTAAAATTCGCGAACATACTTTACGTCGGGTTCCTTACATGTTGGTGTGCGGTGATAAAGAGGTCGAATCAGGCAAAGTCGCCGTTCGTACCCGCCGTGGCAAAGACCTGGGAAGCCTCGATGTAAACGAAGTCGTAGACAAGCTGCTGAAAGAGATTCGCAGCCGTAGTCTTCATCAACTGGAGGAATAAAGTATTAAAGGCGGAAAACGAGTTCAACCGGCGCGTCCTAATCGCATTAACAGAGAGATTCGCGCGCAAGAAGTTCGCCTAACCGGCGTCGATGGCGAGCAGATTGGTATTGTCAGTCTGAATGAAGCTCTTGAAAAAGCTGAGGAAGCGGGTGTTGATTTAGTAGAAATCAGCCCAAATGCCGAACCGCCAGTTTGCCGAATCATGGATTACGGCAAATTCCTCTACGAGAAGAGCAAGTCGACCAAAGAACAGAAGAAGAAGCAAAAAGTCATTCAGGTCAAGGAAATCAAATTCCGTCCTGGTACCGATGATGGCGACTATCAGGTCAAACTACGCAACCTGATTCGCTTTCTGGAAGATGGCGATAAAGCCAAAATCACCCTGCGTTTCCGTGGGCGTGAAATGGCGCACCAACAGATCGGTATGGAAGTGCTTAACCGCGTCCGTAAAGACCTGTGTGAAGATTCTGATTTGGCCATTGTCGAATCCTTCCCTACTCGGATCGAAGGTCGTCAGATGATCATGGTGCTCGCACCGAAAAAGAGACAGTAAAGGCTTCCAAGTAATCGAACCCGCGCAACGCTTGCGTTGTGTGGGTTTTATTCGCCTTACTGATCGTTGTTTAACAATGCGAAGTGGATTTAATTAAAATGCCAAAGATTAAAACTGTACGTGGTGCAGCCAAACGCTTCAAAAAAACCGGCAGCGGTGGTTTTAAGCGCAAGCATGCTAACCTGCGTCATATTCTGACCAAAAAAGCAACCAAGCGTAAACGTCACCTGCGTCCGAAAGGCATGGTGTCTAAAAACGATATGGTCCTGGTTGTTGCGTGCCTTCCGTACGCATAAGCCATTTTTTTTGAATCCAGAATAAGACTTTAGGAGAGAGCATATGGCTCGCGTAAAACGTGGTGTAATTGCACGCGCACGTCACAAGAAAATTTTAAAACAAGCGAAAGGTTACTACGGTGCCCGTTCGCGCGTTTATCGTGTTGCCTTCCAGGCAGTAATCAAAGCAGGTCAGTATGCTTACCGTGACCGTCGTCAACGTAAGCGTCAGTTCCGTCAGCTGTGGATTGCACGTATCAACGCAGCAGCTCGTGTGAACGGCCTGTCTTACAGCAAATTCATTAACGGCCTGAAAAAAGCCTCTATTGAAATTGACCGTAAGATCCTGGCTGACATCGCAGTCTTCGACAAAGTGGCCTTCGGCGCACTGGTTGAGAAAGCGAAAGCAGCACTGGCGTAAGTCAGTAGAAGAGGGAGCTTGCTCCCTCTTTTAATCTTTGTTTTTCAGCACAAATATTGACTTTTATTGACCGCCTCCTTATTACCGGTGGACAATCAATCGACAAGGTTAAGCAATCATGCACGCTGCTATTTTTCGTTTCTTTTTTTACTTTAGCGCCTGATCTCAGGAGGCTTTGCGCGTAAGAAAAGAAACGAAAAGTAGCGCCTAAGCCTCCCCTGTGGAGGCTTTTTTGTTTTTGGCCATACCCTTTGTCTTTCAAACCGTAGCGTTGTTGGCTGCACGCGCTTGTCTCAGCCCGCTAGCGGAGTAAACGCCCGGTACCTGGGGTGGCTGCTCAGCGATGACGTGAAAGTCTTTGAAGATTTGCGAAAGGCGTGTTCGAATAATAGATAACAATTACTTAGGGCCATACCGGCCAGAGGAAGAGGAAAGCAATGCCACATCTCGCAGAGCTGGTTGCCAATGCCAAAGCAGCCGTAGAAGATGCCCAGGATGTTGCCGCGTTGGATTTGGTACGCGTCGAATATTTAGGCAAGAAAGGCCATTTTACCTTGCAGATGCAATCGCTGCGCGATGTGCCGGCGGAAGAGCGTCCGGCGGCCGGGGCAGTGATCAACCAGGCAAAACAGGCGGTGCAGGATGCGCTGAACGCGCGTAAAAATACGCTGGAATCCGCTGCGCTGAACGAGCGTCTGGAAGCAGAGACTATTGACGTTTCCCTGCCGGGCCGTCGTATGGAAAACGGCGGGCTGCATCCAGTGACCCGCACCATCGATCGTATCGAAGCCTTCTTTGGCGAACTGGGTTTTTCCGTTGAAACCGGCCCTGAAATTGAAGACGATTATCATAACTTCGATGCGTTGAACATCCCCGGGCACCACCCGGCGCGCGCCGATCACGATACTTTCTGGTTCGATGCCACACGCCTGCTGCGCACCCAAACTTCCGGTGTGCAGATCCGTACCATGAAGAACCAGCAACCGCCAATTCGCATTATTGCGCCGGGTCGCGTTTACCGTAACGATTACGATCAGACGCACACCCCGATGTTCCATCAGATGGAAGGCCTGATTGTCGACAAAGACATCAGCTTCACCAACCTGAAGGGCACGCTGCACGATTTCCTGAATAATTTCTTTGAAGAGGATTTGCAGGTTCGTTTCCGTCCGTCTTACTTCCCGTTTACCGAACCGTCCGCTGAAGTGGACGTCATGGGCAAAAACGGCAAGTGGCTGGAGGTCTTGGGCTGCGGCATGGTGCACCCGAACGTTCTGCGTAACGTGGGCATCGACCCGGAAATCTATTCCGGTTTCGCTTTCGGCATGGGTATGGAGCGTCTGACGATGTTGCGTTATGGCGTGACCGACCTGCGCGCGTTCTTCGAAAACGATCTGCGTTTCCTCAAACAGTTTAAGTAAGGCGGGAATATCACATGAAATTCAGTGAACTCTGGTTGCGCGAGTGGGTAAACCCGGCCATCAGCAGCGAAGCATTATCCGATCAAATCACCATGGCAGGCCTGGAAGTGGACGGCGTGGAGCCGGTAGCCGGCGTTTTCAACGGCGTGGTGGTTGGCCAGGTGGTTGAATGCGGTCAGCATCCGAATGCGGACAAACTGCGCGTGACCAAGGTCAATGTGGGCGGCGATCGCCTGCTGGATATCGTCTGCGGCGCGCCAAACTGCCGTACTGGCCTGAAGGTGGCCGTTGCCACCGTGGGCGCGGTGTTGCCGGGCGATTTCAAAATCAAAGCCGCCAAATTGCGCGGCGAGCCTTCTGAAGGCATGCTTTGTTCGTTCTCCGAACTGGGCATTTCAGACGATCACGACGGTATTATCGAACTGCCGGAAGATGCGCCGATTGGCACCGACATCCGTGAATACCTGAAGCTGAACGACAACACGATCGAAATCAGCGTAACGCCTAACCGTGCGGACTGTCTGGGCATCATCGGCGTAGCGCGGGATGTCGGCGTGCTGAATCAGGTGGCGCTGAGCGAACCGGACATGAGCCCGGTCGCCGCGACTATCGATGATACGCTGCCGATCCGCGTTGATGCACCGCAGGCCTGCCCACGTTACCTCGGCCGCGTAGTCAAAGGCATCAACGTTAAGGCTGCCAGCCCGTTGTGGATGCGTGAGAAACTGCGTCGTTGCGGCATCCGTTCCATTGACGCGGTGGTTGACGTTACCAACTACGTGCTGCTGGAACTGGGTCAGCCAATGCATGCTTTCGACCTGAGCCGCATTGAAGGCGGGATCGTGGTGCGTATGGCCGAAGAGGGGGAAACCCTGACGTTGCTGGACGGCAGCGAAGCCAAACTGAATGCAGACACCCTGGTGATTGCCGATCACCAGAAAGCGCTGGCGATGGGCGGCATCTTTGGTGGCGAACATTCAGGGGTGAATGACGAGACCCAGGATGTGCTGCTGGAGTGCGCCTTCTTCAGCCCGCTGTCGATTACCGGCCGTGCGCGCCGTCAGGGCCTGCACACCGATGCCTCACATCGCTATGAGCGTGGCGTTGACCCTGCGCTGCAGTACAAAGCCATGGAGCGCGCTACCCGCCTGTTGATTGATATTTGCGGCGGCCAGGCCGGCCCGGTTATTGATGTTACCACCGAAAGCGAATTGCCGAAGCGCGCCACCATTACGTTGCGCCGTGAAAAGCTGGATCGTTTGATTGGCCACGTAGTGCCGAGCGAGCAGGTGAGCGATATTCTGCGTCGTCTGGGTTGCCAGGTGACCGAGCAGGGCGATAACTGGCTGGCGGTGGCGCCGAGCTGGCGTTTCGATATGGAAATCGAAGAAGACCTGGTGGAAGAAGTCGCGCGCGTTTATGGCTACAACAATATTCCTGACGTTCCGGTACGTGCCGATCTGGTCATGACCAAGCATCGCGAAGCCGATCTGACGCTGAAACGCGTGAAGACCCTGCTGGTCGATCACGGTTTCCAGGAAGCGATCACCTACAGTTTCGTTGATCCTAAGGTGCAAGCCTTGCTGCACCCGGGTGAAGAGGCATTGATCCTGCCAAGCCCAATCTCGGTAGAGATGTCGGCTATGCGTCTGTCATTGTGGACCGGCCTGTTGTCCGCGGTGGTGTATAACCAGAATCGTCAGCAAAGCCGCCTGCGCCTGTTTGAAAGCGGCTTGCGCTTTGTGCCTGATACTGCGGCAAATCTGGGTATCCGTCAGGATGTCATGCTGGCAGGGGTGATTGCGGGCCATACGCACGAAGAACACTGGGATCTGGCGCGTAAGCCGGTCGACTTCTATGATTTAAAAGGCGATCTGGAATCGGTACTCGAACTGACCGGTAAATTATCCGAAATTCAGTTCAAGGCAGAGGCCAATCCGGCACTGCATCCGGGGCAAAGCGCAGCGATTTATTTACAGGGCGAACGCGTAGGTTTCATCGGTGTGGTTCATCCGGAACTTGAGCGTAAACTGGATCTTAACGGCCGCACAGTGGTGTTCGAACTGGAGTGGAACAAGGTCGCAAGCCGCGCTGTGCCTCAGGCGCGGGAGATTTCTCGCTTCCCGGCAAACCGTCGCGATATCGCCGTCGTAGTGGCTGAAAACGTCGCCGCAGAAGATATTTTGGCAGAGTGTAAGAAAGTTGGCGAAAATCAGGTGGTTGGCGTAAACTTGTTTGATGTGTACCGTGGCAAGGGCGTAGCGGAGGGTGATAAGAGCCTGGCTATCAGTCTGGTATTGCAGGATACCGCTCGTACACTGGAAGAAGAGGAGATAGCCGCTACCGTTGCAAGATGCGTAGAGGCTCTAAAACAGCGATTCCAAGCATCCTTGAGGGATTGAACCTATGGCGCTTACTAAAGCTGAAATGTCAGAACACCTGTTTGAAAAGCTTGGGCTTAGCAAACGGGATGCCAAAGACCTGGTAGAACTGTTTTTCGAAGAGGTGCGTCGTGCTCTCGAGAATGGTGAGCAGGTTAAACTGTCAGGTTTTGGCAATTTTGATTTGCGTGACAAGAACCAACGTCCTGGGCGTAACCCGAAAACTGGCGAGGACATTCCGATTACGGCGCGCCGCGTGGTCACTTTCCGTCCGGGGCAAAAGCTGAAAAGTCGGGTAGAGAACGCCAGCCCGAAAGAGTAAGTTGCGTGAAACCAAAAAAGGCCGCTTTTGCGGCCTTTTTCTTTTTCTGCGTTAAATTCGGTTTATTCTTAAATTATATCGCTATTGGCATCGGCTGGTGAGGATATTACTTTCATTGTCCCATTGGTTCAAAATAATATATTTTATACGGATTATTCTTATTGATATTTTATATTGATTGCTTTGTGAAATAAGAAAGGGGCCGAGGCCCCTGATGGTTAATAATGGTTGTAGTAGTGACCCGGCCCGCCGCCACGGTGGCCGCCACCGTGTGGGCCGAAGCAGCAGGCGCTGAGCGCTGAAGCCAGTACGGCAACGGTCAATAGCATTCCAATACGCTTAATCATAATAATATTTCTCCGGTGGTTGTGGGCTTAATTATAAATAACCCTGTAGCGGTACGTACGTCAGTTATTCGTTAAGCGTTGTCAGTAATTATATTAATTACCCTGCATAGGAAGAGTGTATGGATTTCGTAAAGGAGATGAAAACGATCTGAAAATAGGCATTGGTGAGATAGGCGCTAAATAAATGCGCTGATATAACCACTCCGGCGAGAAAAATAAAGTGAGAACATAAAATGAAAAAGATCCTGTTGCTGGTTTGTTTACCGTTGCTGCTGCCGGTGGCAGCGCAGGCGGATGTCTCTATAGATATCAACGTGCCGGGCGTCTCGGTTCATCTGGGCGATCAGGATCGTCGGGGCTATTACTGGGATGGTTACGACTGGCGTCCGCCGCAGTGGTGGCATGCTCATCAGGGCCGCGGTATGGGGGAGCGGAATAGCCATGGCATGTATTGGGACGGGGGCCGTTGGCAACCGAAGCCACCGCGCGGTTATGAGCACCCTGGCCCGGATCGCGGCGGTAATCCATTCCGTGGCGAACGGGATAATCATGATAACGGTAACCGTCATGACAACGGCGGTCGCGGTAACGATCAGGGTCGTGGCAATGACAATGGGCGCGGTAACGGCCACGGTAATGGTGAACCCTATCCACCGAATGGCAATGGTCAGCGTCATTAATTGATTCTACAGCGGCTGCTTTTGCCACCACCTGCGGGTGACGGGCAGGGGCAGCCGCCGTTTTCCTGCCATTGAATACTTCCCCTTCAGGCGCTAACCCCCTAATATTTGACCCAGACGTCAATTATTCGGCCGCAAATACGGCCTGCAGGGAATCGCGCGCCTATGCCGACCAGCCAAACCTTTTCTTTATTGCTCCAGAATCAACGTACTCGCGACAAACGCCATTTGTGGCTGTTGGCGCTGGGCGTTGCGGTGGCTTTTGTTTTCAGCCTCAGTGCCGGTGACGTTTGGCTCTGGCCCTCACAGTGGTTGAGTGAATCCGCGCAGCTGTTTGTCTGGCAATTGCGGTTGCCGCGCGCGATGGCGGTGATGCTGGTAGGCGCCAGCCTGGCGGTGGCCGGGGCGGTTATGCAGGCGCTATTCGAAAACTCCTTGGCCGAGCCCGGCCTGCTCGGTGTCGCGAATGGTGCCGGTGTGGCGTTGGTGCTGACGGTGTTGTTGGGTAACGGTTTGCTGCCGGTGGCGTTGATGAGCCTGAGCGCTATCGTCGGTGCGCTAGTCATGACTTTTCTGCTGCTGAGCTTTGCCCGCCGCCGACGCTTAACCAATGCGCGCTTGCTGTTGGTGGGGGTTGCGCTGGGCATCGTTTGCAGCGCGGTGATGACCTGGGCGGTGTACTTCAGTTCCAGTCTGGATCTGCGCCAACTGATGTATTGGATGATGGGCGGCTTTGGCGGCGTTGACTGGCGGCAAAAGTGGTTGGTGCTGGCCCTGTTGCCGGTACTGCTTTGGCTGTGTTGCCAAGGCAAGGCGCTGAACTTTATGGCCCTGGGGGAGATTCAGGCGCGTCAGCTCGGGCTTTCCTTGCATCTGTGGCGCAATCTGCTGGTGTTGGCGATTGGCTGGCTGGTGGGCGTCAGCGTGGCGCTGGCCGGGGTGATTGGTTTTGTCGGACTGGTGATCCCGCATATGCTGCGTCTCAGTGGCCTGACCAATCAACGTTATCTGCTGCCCGGGTGCGCGCTGGCCGGTGGCGGCGTGTTGCTGGCCGCTGATGTGGTGGCGCGTATCACCCTGTTGTCGGCAGAATTGCCCATTGGGGTGGTGACCGCTACCCTCGGGGCACCGCTATTTATCTGGTTACTGACCCGGGTAAAAAGCGTAAGGTAGTTTTTTCTGTTCACCTGCAAACAAAACAAGAGGATAAAGCTATGTCTCAACCTATTTATGACATTCCGGTAAACACTATCGAAAATCATTCCACCACCCTGGGCGAATATGAAGGCAAAGCGCTGCTGGTGGTTAACGTGGCGTCGGAATGTGGCTTGACCAAGCAATATGAAGGGCTGGAAGCCTTGTACGAAACCTATCGCGCGCAGGGTTTTGAGGTGCTGGGCTTCCCGTCCAATGAGTTCCTGGGGCAAGAACCCGGCAGCAATGAAGAGATCCTGGCGTTTTGCCGCGGAACCTTCGGCGTTCAGTTTCCGATGTTCGCCAAAATTGAAGTGAACAGCGACGATCGCCATCCGTTGTACCAGGCGCTGATTGCCGCAAAACCGCAGGCCATTGCGCCAGAGGGCAGCGAATTCCTGGCGCGTATGAGCAGCAAAGGCCGTGCGCCGAAACAAACCGGCGATATCCTGTGGAACTTTGAGAAGTTCCTGATTGGGCGCGATGGCCAAGTGATTCAGCGTTTCTCGCCGGATATGACGCCGGAAGATCCGGTGCTGGTCGCGGCCGTGAAACAGGCCCTCGCCGGATAACAAGGAGCGGTAGTCTATCATGCTGCAACTCAGTGAGGTTGGGGTAGAAGGGCGTTTGGCCCCATTTTCAGCGCAGGTTGATGCCGGGTTGCAGTATCACCTTATCGGCCCGAACGGCGCCGGTAAAAGTACGCTGCTGGCTCGCTTGGCGGGCATGCTGCCCGGCAGGGGAGAAATTCTGCTGTCAGGGCAACCGGTGGCCGATTTTCAGGGGAATGAGCTGGCGCTGCGTCGTGCTTATTTAAGCCAGCAGCAGCCCCCGGTCGCGTTGATGCCGGTATTTCAATATTTGGCGCTGCACCAGCCGGCGGGGGCCTCTGAAGCCGCGGTGGAGAGTGCCATCCTCTATCTTTGCCAACGTTTAAAACTGATGGACAAGTTGCCACGAATGCTGACTCAGCTGTCCGGCGGCGAATGGCAGCGGGTAAGGCTGGCGGCGGTGCTGCTGCAGGTGTGGCCGACGGTTAACCCCAACAGTCAACTGCTGCTGCTGGATGAGCCGACCAATAGTCTGGATGTGGCGCAGAAGGTCGCTCTGGATCGTCTGCTTCGCGAGTTTTGCCAGAGCGGGCGCAGTGCTTTGGTTTGCGCGCACGATCTCAACCACACTCTGCAGCAGGCCGATCGGGTTTGGCTGTTGCACGCCGGTCGGTTGATCGCGCAGGGCGTTACGCGAGATGTGATGGAGCCGGTCTTGCTTTCACAGATTTATGATGTGGATTTTCATCTGCAGGCGGTCGGCGATCAGCGTTGGATCATGACCAAGACCGCGTAGCGAGAAAAGCGGCTTAAACGAAAATTAAACGGACTCGATATAAATAGACGGCTAACCATCGGCCGTTATTTCCTTTTTCCCATTAAATTAACTCTCCCGCCTTGAAAACCGTCCCTGACGTGCTACGATAATTTAGTTCAAATAAAATAAGTAAGTAATTATTTATAACTATAATTCATTGTTTTTTAATGGATTTTTATTTTTTTTGATGTGCCGCTCACATTTGATAGCCAACTGATAATTAATCTCACCTTAAGGTTTAGTTAAGCTTGCAGCCGTACATTGGCAGTTAATCCACCAGGAACGATTCTCTCTGGCGTTTAATATTCGTTAAATAAAAGAGATCTACAGTGTCATTAAAGAAATTTGATGGGTTTGGGGTTAACTATGGATGAATTTTTACCTTTTTCGCGCCCGGCCATTGGCGAAGAAGAGATCGCAGCGGTAGAAAAGGTATTGCGTTCCGGCTGGATCACCACCGGGCCACAGAACCAGCAATTGGAAAGCGAATTCTGCTCCACCTTCGGATGTAAACACGCCATCGCCGTTTGTTCCGCCACTGCGGGTATGCACATTACCCTGATGGCGCTGGGCATTGGGCCGGGTGATGAAGTTATCACACCTTCGCAAACCTGGGTTTCCACCCTCAACATGATTGAATTGCTTGGCGCGATGCCGGTGATGATTGACGTTGACCGCGATACGTTGATGGTCAGCGCCGCCGATGTCGAAGCTGCCATCACGGCTAAAACCAAAGCCATTGTCCCGGTGCATTACGCCGGCGCGCCACTGCAGATGGATGCCTTGCGCGATGTGGCAAAACGCCACAATATCCCCCTGATTGAAGATGCCGCCCATGCGGTGGGCGCTCGTTACAACGGCGAGTGGGTCGGCGCGCGCGGCACGGCAATTTTCTCCTTCCATGCGATTAAAAACCTGACCTGCGCCGAGGGCGGCCTGATCGCCACCGACGACGATGTACTGGCGGATCGCGTGCGTTGCCTGAAGTTCCACGGGCTGGCGGTTGACGCCTTCGATCGGCAACAACTGGGGCGCAAGCCGCAGGCCGAGGTGGTGGAACCGGGTTACAAATACAACCTTTCGGATATTCACGCGGCCATCGCCGTCGTGCAGTTAGCCCGTCTGCCACAGCTGAACGCCCGCCGCAAAGCGCTGGCCGAGCGTTATTTGGCCGCGCTGGAGGGCTCGCCTTTCCAGCCGCTGGGGCTGCCTGATTACCCGCATGACCACGCCTGGCATCTGTTTATGGTGCGAGTCGATGCCGAGCGTTGCGGTATCGACCGCGACCAACTGATGGAGCGCCTGAAGGCGTTGGGCATAGGCACCGGCCTGCATTTCCGCGCTGCCCATACCCAGAAATTTTACCGCGAACGTTATCCGCAACTGGTTTTGCCGAACACCGAATGGAACTCGGCGCGTCTTTGCACCTTACCGTTATTCCCTGATATGACCGACGATGACGTTGATCGCGTGGTCAATGCCTTATCTTCTGTTGTGGAGTCATTACGTGTCTCGCGTTGAGCCAATAAAAAAAGTTTCGGTAGTGATACCGGTATACAACGAGCAGGAAAGTTTGCCTGCCTTGCTTGAGCGTACTACTGCCGCCTGTAAGCAACTGACTCAGTCTTATGAAATTATCCTGGTCGATGACGGCAGCAGCGACAACTCTGCCGATATGCTGACCGCTGCGGCAGAACAACCGGGCAGTTGCGTGATTGCCGTTTTGCTGAACCGTAATTACGGTCAACACTCGGCGATTATGGCCGGTTTCAATCAGGTGAGCGGCGATCTGGTGATCACGCTGGATGCCGATTTGCAAAACCCGCCGGAAGAAATCCCGCGTCTGGTGCGGGTAGCGGAAGAGGGCTATGACGTCGTGGGCACCGTGCGCGCCAACCGTCAGGATTCCTGGTTCCGCAAAAGCGCCTCACGCATTATCAATATGATGATCCAACGCGCTACCGGTAAATCGATGGGCGATTACGGCTGCATGTTGCGCGCTTACCGCCGCCATATTATCGAAGCCATGTTGAACTGCCACGAACGCAGCACCTTTATCCCGATTCTGGCGAACACCTTCGCCCGGCGCACCACAGAAATCGACGTACTGCATGCCGAGCGCGAGTTTGGCGACTCCAAATACAGCCTGATGAAGCTGATTAACCTGATGTACGACTTGCTTACCTGCCTGACGACGACGCCGCTGCGTATGCTTAGCGTCGTGGGTAGCGTGGTGGCGCTCTCAGGTTTTGTGCTGGCGGTGGTGTTGATCGCCCTGCGTTTGATTATGGGGCCTGAATGGTCGGGCGGCGGCGTGTTCACCCTGTTTGCGGTGCTGTTTACCTTTATTGGCGCTCAATTTGTCGGCATGGGCCTGTTGGGAGAGTACATAGGTCGTATCTATACCGACGTACGCGCTCGCCCTCGTTATTTTGTTCAGAAAGTGGTCGGTGAACAGCCGGTTCACAATACTCAGGAAGAAGAATGATGAAAGCTATTGTATTTGCTTACCATGATATTGGCTGCGCGGGTTTGAAAGCGCTGACTGAGGCAGGTTATGACGTTCAGGCGGTATTCACGCATACCGACGATCCTGGTGAGAACAACTTCTTCTCTTCCGTAGCACGTTTGGGCGCTGAATTGGAGTTACCGGTCTATGCGCCGGAAGACGTTAACCATCCGCTGTGGATCGAGCGTATTCGTCAGATGCAACCGGACGTTATTTTCTCATTCTATTATCGCAACCTGCTGAGCGATGAGATCCTGTCGCTGGCACCGCTTGGCGGTTTCAACCTGCACGGTTCGTTGCTGCCGCGCTACCGTGGCCGCGCGCCGGTGAACTGGGCGTTGGTCAATGGCGAAACCGAAACCGGCGCCACGCTGCACAAAATGGTCAAACGCCCGGACGCAGGGGATATCGTTGGTCAGCGTAAAGTGGCGATTGCCGCTGATGATACGGCGCTGACGTTGCACAAAAAAGTGCTGGAAGCGGCGCAGGCACTGCTGAAAGACGAGCTGCCCAAACTGAAAAACGGCACCGCCTCATTCACTGCGCAAAATGAAGCCGACGCCAGCTATTTTGGCCGCCGCACTGCCGCGGACGGTGAAATTCTGTGGCATAAATCCGCACAGGAAATCAACAACCTGATCCGTGCGGTCACCGAGCCTTACCCTGGCGCATTCAGCTACCTCGGCCAGCGTAAACTGATCGTCTGGCGCGCCCGCGTGCTGGATGCCCAGCATGATAAACAACCGGGCACCGTGCTCAGCACCTCTCCGCTGATCATCGCTTGCGGTGAAGGCGCGCTGGAAATCGTTGCCGGGCAAAACGAGACCGGTCTGTACGTACAGGGCAGCCGTCTGGCGCAGGAAATGGGGATCGTGACCGATGTGCGCTTGGCCGCCAAGCCGAATGCGGTTATGAAACGCAGAACCCGCGTGTTGATCCTGGGCGTTAACGGTTTTATCGGTAACCACCTGACCGAACGCCTGCTGCGCGACGACCGTTACGACATTTACGGCCTGGATATCGGTTCGGATGCCATCAGCCGCTTCCTGGATAACCCGCGCTTCCACTTTGTGGAAGGGGATATCAGCATTCACTCGGAGTGGATCGAGTATCACATCAAGAAATGCGACGTGGTGCTGCCGCTGGTGGCCATCGCGACGCCTATCGAATATACCCGCAACCCGCTGCGCGTATTCGAGTTGGATTTCGAAGAAAACCTGAAAATCGTCCGCGACTGCGTGAAATACAATAAGCGCATTATCTTCCCGTCCACCTCCGAGGTGTACGGCATGTGCGACGACAAAGAGTTTGATGAAGACCACTCGCGTCTGATCGTCGGGCCGATCAACAAACAGCGCTGGATTTACTCGGTGTCCAAGCAGTTGCTGGACCGAGTGATTTGGGCATACGGTGCCAAGGAAGGGTTGAAGTTCACGCTGTTCCGGCCGTTTAACTGGATGGGACCGCGTCTGGATAATCTGGATGCGGCGCGTATCGGTTCATCACGCGCTATCACCCAATTGATTCTCAATCTGGTGGAAGGTTCGCCGATCAAACTGATGGACGGCGGGGCACAGAAACGCTGCTTTACCGACATCAACGACGGTATCGAAGCGCTGTTTCGCATTATCGAAAACCGCGACGGTTTGTGTGACGGCCAGATCGTCAATATCGGTAATCCGACCAACGAAGCCAGCATCCGTGAACTGGCGGAAATGCTGCTCGAGAGTTTCAACAATCACCCGTTGCGCGACAGTTTCCCGCCGTTTGCCGGTTTCAAGGATGTAGAAAGCAGCAGCTATTACGGTAAAGGGTATCAGGACGTTGAGCACCGTACGCCGAGCATCAAGAATGCCCGCCGCCTGTTGGGTTGGCAGCCGACGATTGCTATGCAGCAGACCGTTGCAGACACGTTGGATTACTTCCTGCGCACTACCGTCCAGGAAGGTAAAGGTGAATGAAGAAAGTCGGTCTGCGAGTTGATGTAGATACCTTCAGCGGCACCCGGGAAGGGGTGCCGCAGTTGCTGGAACTGTTCGACAAATACGATATTCAGGCCAGTTTCTTCTTCAGCGTAGGACCGGACAATATGGGGCGCCATCTGTGGCGCCTTTTACGTCCGAAATTCCTGTGGAAAATGTTGCGTTCGAACGCTGCGTCCCTGTACGGCTGGGATATCCTGCTGGCCGGTACCGCCTGGCCGGGGCGCAATATTTCGCGCGCGCTGGGGCCGTTGATGAAGCGCACCGCCGAGGCCGGGCATGAGGTGGGGCTGCATGCCTGGGATCATCAGGGCTGGCAGGCGAACGTCGGCCGCTGGTCCGAGGCGCAATTGACGCAACAGGTTCAACGGGGCGTGGATGCGCTAACCGCCAGCATTGGTCAGCCGGTAAAATGCTCGGCGGTCGCCGGCTGGCGTGCGGATACGCGGGTGCTGGAGGTGAAGCAGCGTTTCGGTTTTCACTACAACAGCGACTGCCGCGGCACCCATCCATTCCGTCCGCTGTTAAGCGATGGTCGCATGGGAACGGTTCAGATCCCGGTAACGCTGCCCACCTTTGATGAGGTGATTGGCAGTGAAGTCAGTATGGCCGACTTCAACGATTACATTTTGCAAGCCATTGAAAACGATCGCGGCGTGCCGGTGTACACCATACATACCGAAGTGGAAGGGATGTCGCAGGCGGCGATGTTCGAACAGTTATTGCAGCGTGCGCAACGGCAGGGCATAGCATTCTGTCCGTTAAGCGAACTGCTGCCGCACGATTTGGCGTCATTGCCATTGGGCCGCGTCAAGCGCGCTCCTTTCCCCGGCCGTGAAGGTTGGCTGGGTTGTCAAACCGATGTGAAGGACGATTCATGAAGGCACTAAAAGGATCATGGGCCATTTTGCTGGCCATTTTTTTTGCTCTGGTTTACCTGATTCCCCTTAATGGCCGCCTGCTGTGGCAGCCAGATGAAACCCGTTATGCCGAGATCAGCCGCGAGATGCTGCAGCGCGGCGATTGGGTGGTGCCTAATCTGCTCGGCCTGCGTTATTTTGAAAAACCGGTAGCCGGTTATTGGTTTAACAACATCAGCCAATGGCTGTTTGGCGAGACCAATTTTGCGGTGCGTTTCGGTTCGGTATTCAGCACCGGCATAACCGCGCTGCTGGTATTTGCTCTGGCGATGCTGATGTGGCGCAATGCGCGCCGTGCCAGCCTGGCGACGCTGATTTTCCTGTCGATGGTACTGGTGTTCAGCATCGGTACCTACAGCGTACTGGATCCGATGATCTCACTGTGGCTGGCCGCGGCGATGGTCAGCTATTACCTGACGTTGAAGGCCACCACGGCCAAAGGCAAGTTGGGCGGTTACGTGCTGTTGGGTTTGGCCTGCGGCATGGGCTTTATGACCAAGGGGTTCCTGGCGCTGGCGGTGCCGGTGATTGCGGTGATCCCGATTGTGATTCAGCAACGTCGGATTAAAGATCTTCTTATTTACGGCCCGGTGGCGATCGTGGTGGCGGTGTTGCTCAGCCTGCCTTGGGCGCTGGCCATTGCCCAGCGAGAACCGGACTTCTGGAATTACTTCTTCTGGGTGGAGCATATTCAGCGCTTCGCCGAGGACAATGCGCAGCATAAGGCACCGTTCTGGTACTATATCCCGGTTCTGTTTGCCGGGGTGCTGCCGTGGGCGGCGCTGCTGCCAGGCTCGCTGATCAAGGGCTGGCGTGAGCGCATCAATCGCCCGGAGCTGTTTTTCCTGCTCAGTTGGGTAGTGATGCCTTTGATATTCTTCAGTATCGCCAAAGGTAAGCTGCCGACCTATATTCTGCCGTGCATGGCGCCGCTGGCACTGTTGATGGCCGCCTATGCCGAGGATTATGCGGCGGCACTGCGCAGCAAGGCATTCAAAGTCAATGCGCTGCTAAACGGATTGTTTGGCGCGATAGGCGTATTGGCGTTGCTGATTATCGGTAGTGGTCTGTTGCCCAAGGTGCATTTGTTTAACGCCCAGGAATGGCCGAAGATCGTGATCGGTATTATCGCCTTTGCCGGGTGGCTGGCGTTCGCCGTGGTGTCGGTGCGGGATAATGCACGCCGCTGGCGTTGGGCGGCCGCCTGTCCGTTGCTGCTGTGCCTGCTGATTGGCTATGCGATTCCGCAGCAGGTGACCGATTCCAAGCTGCCGCAAAACTTCGCGCGAGTGAACATGGCAGAACTAAGCCATAGCCGCTATGTGCTGACCGACAGCGTAGGCGTGGCCGCAGGCCTGGCCTGGGAACTCAAGCGCAGCGACGTGCTGATGTTCAGCGAGAAGGGCGAAGTGTCTTATGGTCTGGACTATCCGGATGCCCGCAGCCATTTCATCAGCGATGACGATTTCCCGCAGTGGTTGGCACAGGCGCGAAAACAGGGCGATGTCTCGCTGGTATTGCAATTGTCGAGAGGGGATCACGTGCCGAAAAACTTACCGGCTGCCGACAAGATTGTTGAGATGAACCGCCTGGCGCTGGTTTGGTACCAACAACAACCATGATGATCGGTTACCTGTTGGTGATTGTCGTCAGCCTGCTCACTTGTGGTGGGCAGCTGTGCCAGAAACTGGCCGCCCAGTGTTGGCAATTGCCACCGGACGTTAGACGGGGGCCGACGCTGCGCTGGTTGGCGCTGGCGGTGTTGTTGCTGGGGGCCGGCATGGCGGTGTGGCTCAACGTGTTGCAACGTTTGCCGCTCAGCTTGGCATACCCGATGCTCAGCCTGAATTTTGTGCTGGTGACGCTGGCTGCCCGCTGGCTGTTTCAGGAACCGACCACGTTGCGCCACTGGTGCGGCGTGGCGTCCATTATGCTGGGGATCCTGTTGATGAGTGTGCAACCATGAGGGGCTACGCCTGGGGCGCCGCCAGCGTGCTGCTGGTTACGCTGGCGCAACTGCTGATGAAGTGGGGCATGGCGCAGATCCCGCTGATGTCGTTCGCGGACGTGACGCCGGCGCTGCTCATGCATTATTGTTTGCCGCTGCTGGCAGTGTGCGGCGGTATCTTTGGTTATGCGCTGTCGATGCTGTGCTGGTTCTTTGCGCTGCATCATTTGCCACTAAATCGTGCTTATCCGCTGTTGAGCGTCAGCTATGCGCTGGTGTACCTGGCTGCGGTGATCCTGCCCTGGTTCAATGAATCCGCCACCTTGCTGAAAACTCTCGGCACGTTGTTTATTCTGCTTGGGGTGTGGCTGATTAACAGCAAGGCTGGGGTAAAAACCGCCCAATAGCGCAAAAATTGGCTTCATCGCCATTATCTCCTTCACAGCACTTGCCTTTTTCCCCATGCGAGAGATAAATTAGCGCCAAATAGCTCTCTCCTAACGTGGTGCCGGCTTTGCCTCGCTGGTGGTGTGGTTGACCGGGCGGCATGATGCGGCTACGGGTTCAATGAAGGGATCGTATGAGGATGCGTGTTTGGTTTTTATTAGCCAGTTTAATCCTTGCCGGTTGCAGCAGCCATGCGCCGCCGCCAAGCGGCCGGTTGGCCGACTCGATCGTGGTGGTGGCTCAATTGAATGAGCAACTGCGGCAATGGTACGGCACGCCATATCGTTATGGCGGGATGGATCGCGGCGGCGTCGATTGCTCCGGATTTGTCTATCGCACCTTCCGTGACCGTTTCGATATGCAATTGCCGCGATCTACCGAGGAACAAACCGAGCTGGGCACCAAAGTCTCGCGTGATGAACTGATGCCGGGCGATCTGGTGTTTTTCAAAACCGGCGCGGGTGAAAATGGTTTGCACGTGGGTATCTACGACACCAACGATCAATTTATCCACGCCTCAACCAGCCGTGGCGTTATTCGCTCCTCGCTGGACAATGTCTATTGGAAGCAAGCCTACTGGCAGGCGCGGCGTATTTAGCGTTAACCCTTTGATTAGGTGTATCATGGCGGTATCACGTCCTTAACGGTGACTGCCATGAATAGCCTACGCTTACTGATTTCCGACTCCTGCGATCCCTGGTTCAATCTTGCCGTGGAAGAGTGCATATTCCGCGAGATGACTACGCAAAAAATCCTGTTCTTATGGCGCAACGCCGAAACCGTGGTGTTCTGATATTATTCACACATGAGAAAATTATCATTTGAGAGTTTGTCATGACTACACGCCGCCCCCACGTTTACACCCGTATAAGTAAAACGACCCAGACAGAAGGTAGTGGTCTGGACGAACAGACCGCTCGTATTGAACAGTACTTGAAGGATAAGAGGCACCTTTTTGAAGGTGACGTGACCTACTGGCAAGACATCGGGGTATCTGCTTACCGCGACATGAACATTCAACATGGCCAGCTCAGCGAGTTCATTAAACAAGTTGATGAAGGGCGTATAGGGCAGGGTGATGCCCTTATCATTTATAGCCTTGACCGGCTTTCACGGCGTTCATCGTGGGATGAAACAACAATACAGCACCTCGTAAAAAAGGGTGTTGAAATCCATGATGTCAGTACACCTGTTGTACTGAATCGTGAAGACTCCATGTCAAAAATCATCATGGAACTCATCGTTACCCGTGGGAATAACGAAAGTAAGATTAAGTCTGAGCGGAGTACTGCCGGTTGGGAAAAGCGTCTAAACGATACGTTGAAAGATGGTCGTGTATTCACCAATAAACTACCGCGTTGGTTAGGGTCGAACGATGACCAGTATGTAGTACTCAAAAATGAAGCAGAAATCATAAAGCGAATCTTTCGTGAGTACACGAACGGTATGAGTAGCCCTATGATCGCCCGGAGGTTGAATGAAGAAGGGACTGGTAAATCGTTATGGCGTCCTAACACGATCACTAAACTCATCAAAGACGAGCGTCTCAGAGGTAATCTCGTTCGTGAGAAGATAACTTTAATTCCTAATGTATTTCCGAAAGTGATCGATGATGAGTTGTTTGTATTGGCGAACAGAATATTAAGTACTAATGCCGTATGTAAGAAGGGCAGGCCACGTGAGAACAATAAAACAAGGGAAGTTAATAATATCATAACGGGCTTAGTACGTTGTGGAAAGTGTGGTTCTAAAGTCACTACTACGAAAAATGGTAGAGGTATGCGATATATTACATGCCTTAATCGTTTGAACTATAAAATTTGTGGACAGAAAAGTATTCGTCTTGAAGAAGTTGAAAGAATAGTTATCACTCACGTTAAGCAAGTTGATCTCAGTAAGGTACTTTCAATCTCTAATGCAGATACTTCAAACGAAGCACTGTTACAGGCAGAGCTGATAGAACTAAAAATAGAAGAACAGAGTTGTAGAGTAAAGATTGATGAACGGAAAAGATTAAAACAACGGGCTTCTTTGCCTTTGGCAAACGCATTGACGGATATTCAAGATCGTATTGAAGAAATACAAAGTGAAATTTTAAACTTACAAGTACAAGAACCATTGCCGGATATTAGTAGTGATAGTATTTCAGCACTTCTGGATGCAAGTAATGTTGAACTTCGAATGAGTCTTAGGAAGTACTTAGTTCAGGTGGTTGATAAATTAACTTTCATCAATATTGGTGATTATAACATCATAGAAGTGCAGTACAATAATAATGTTTACTGCCACGCTCTGATAACTGATAAGAAACTTAAAGTACTACACGAAGTGGATATTACAGTTAGTGGTGATAATACTACTTATAATAGTGGTGGTTTTAGTATTGTCGAGAGTGAGAGCGAAGGTGTTTGTACTTTTGAAGGTATCGATAATGTTAGTTACACCGATTATTTCTTGTTGGCTAATTACATCGGTAGTTTGCCAGAAAAACAGTGGATTGTAGATGTTATATATTTACAACAGAATATGGACGCAGTTCTCAAATAATTCTGACAAAAAATCTAATTTCGGCTATAATATGGGTGGGTATTTTATCTAAAAATGAAACGACTCGTTTTGTTATGCTATAATATAAGAGTGTTTCGGTGGTTATTCACTAAATAAGTACAGTGAAATTGCACAGGAACACCTAATGAAACAATTTATAAAAGACTTCATCGTACTATCTACAATTTTCGTAGTAATTATTTTAATACTCGCTAACCCAATAAGTATAATTTGGGGAATTGCCTTCATATGGGCATTGGGAGTGCTAAATGTACAAGCTTAATATTATAACGGCTTGTTGGCTAGTAAAAGTACTATTTCCCGATCTACCAGTACTAGATGTTTTGGTAAATGAGATACTACGATTTCTTCAAGACAATAATCTAGAATTAACCGAAGATGATATTGATCAATTCAATAGCGTATACTGGCCTGTATTGTTCACGCTTTATGACGTGAAATTAATAAATATAGATGATGGAAATACAATAGCCTTTGTGATTCGAGATGAAAAGCTTGGAATCGCATATGGAAACATTTTCTACTTTATCTGATAAATAATACAACAACAAATCTCCAAAGACAAAGTTACCGCCAATGTCACGAGGCGGTACTTTTTTACGGAAAAAACATAGGGAATGTATAGCAATGGAAAAGAAGAACAAGAAAAAGCAAATTAATGTACGTTTAAACGAAACGCAAATGCAGTACTTACAACAATTAGTGGATAGTGGTAAGGCAAGTACTCAAAGTGGAGCACTAGTCTACCTGATAAATCAATATGCAATTTTAGGAGGTAATAAGAGCTAATAGGTAGTTTGCAGTAAGTAGTACAGAGGCATCACACGGACGTTGAGATGCAAATATAAATGGAATTTGAAATGGAACAGGAAAATAATAAACTAGTCTACGGTATTGGTACTAACGATCTAGCTCGCAAGAAACAAAAACAAATTGAAATCGGACTAATTACACCTGAGTTTCGAAAAGATTGCTATAAGGCGTGGAACAGTCGTTTAGCGGCACAGAAGAAGGGGAAAGCCACTGTTTGCACTGAATGGCTTACTTACTCTAACTTCACACGCTGGTGGCTAGACACTCACATTGAAGACTGGTGCATTGACAAAGATTGGCTTACTGGTGGGAAAGAGTACTCTCCAAGTAATTGCGTTTGGATTCCGAATAAGATCAATTGTCTGATGTGTGATGGTCGTAAGAAAAGTAACAGTTTGCCAATGGGAGTGTCTCATAACAATGATAGTTATTGTGCGAAATGTTGGGTTGGTGGACTTCACGTAAATAAAACTTTCAAATGTCCCAATCAAGCCCACAGACAGTGGCAAGAGTGGAAGATTGAAGAGATTGATAATGTGATCTCGCAATTCAGTACTGAACCACGTTTAGATAGTCGTATTATCGACCGTCTCATTGAAGTAAGAGATAGTATCCAATCTGATTACGACAACAATATGAAAACGCAATAAAATAAAGCCCGGACGTGGGGCTTGTTTTTGGGAAAATAAAAAACCAACTAAACTATTTATGGGTATATAATGGCAGGAAAACAACAAAAAACAGATAACTCAAAATTCATTAGCATTGCTGGTAATAACCATAAGTACTCAGACCTTACCACAGAGGGTAAATCCATAGTTATTGATGTTATTAGTAAATGTGCAGGCAAGAAAGGATACCCAAAAGAAAAAGTATACTTCGTACTATTCAATTGTACTGAAATTAGCAGGGATAGGGTTAAGTACTGGCTCCAGTACTACTACGGGAAAACTAGTGGTGATTCGGCACCTACAGAGGACACAGTACGCAAGTTTCTAACTATCACCAAGCAGCTATCGGCGGCAATGGTTGATGCTCATACTAAAGGTGTGAAGTTATTTAAAAATTCAAAAGACGGTCACTGTTATTTAACGCCAGTACAGAAATATCGAATCGATAAAATATATAATGACGGCGGATCGGCAGAAGAAATGATAGTACTGATTCAGAAAATGATTGATGATGCGAAGTGATTTACTTTATGTTGCGACCACCTTACTTCGCAAGATGGTGGTTTACTTCGCAAGATGGTGTGTTTACTTCACATGATAACAAAATAAATCGTAGTAAAATCAATTGTTTGCGTTCAGATTGTGGTGTCAATTCGCATCTTGCGACGTTATATTAATATTACTCTTACTCAAAATTTTATAATAAACAATCGCCAAGTAAACTTGTCGTAGTCAAAGCTCGTAAACTCGCTTTAACTAAGAAAAATTAAATAGGGATTAAACTTGCGTTTTTTCCCTTTCGGTCAAAAGAACGCGGCATTTTGATTTTTTTAAAATAATTTATTAGTTATTGAAAAGAACTAAAATAATTTTGGGTATTTTAAATGACTTATTAGTAGCTACGCACTTCGTTTGTTTAGGGATCGGGCTGTTGAAAGCCCTTAGATAAAAACTACTCAAAATAACTACTGAAAAGACAGTAAGTAGAAAAGACAAGTCGTCGCCCCCGTTCGTGAGTAGGGAAGTCCAATGATTCGCCGGGCAGTACTAACGCGAAGCCACCCCCGATCAATTACAACCCCTCATGATAGTGATTTCGACATGCAGCACTGGCACTTGCATGAGACAATGATAAAGTACTGCAATGTTCAACTTCAAAGGACAATAGATGATCGAGTTCGCGAGCAAGTACAAAGATTTGCTTACTATTAGTTTTAGTGCGTTATCATTCATAATTGCATGTACTGCATTGTTCTTCTCGGCAAGAACTGCTCTGCGAGACAGATCGAAACTATTGATCACCGCACGTACAGTAGCGGAGCCGTTCTACAAAAAGGTCTATAAAATTGAGGTTAAAGTTACAAATATAGGTAGACGAATTGCCGCAATAGAAGGTGTGCAATGCCATTATGAGCAAGGCTATACCTGTCGTGACTATATCGAGGAAGGAATTCATCTGAAGGAAAAAGAGAGGGTGGTACTCGATGTGGAAAGGCGTAGCACTATTCTCAATGGAGATGAAGGTGACGTCTATCAACTTGAAGATATCACTGTGTTAGATACTCAAGGGAAAGAGTACCGAATTAAGAACTCCAAAAAACTAGTAGAAAGATTAATAGCAGAGGGATGACTTAGCTATGGCATTAAATTGGAATGGAATAAAAAACATAGCAGATATTACTAAAATTACCATTTTTGCGTACTCATGCTATTTCTTCTTTAGGATGGGAGAGGCTGTTTTTTATGGCTATCCATTCAGTTACATCAGTGTAGATTCATCTAGTTTGTTTTCAGTACTGATAAAGTCATTAATTGCATTGTTATTTGCTTTCGCAATGATAAAGACTGCAATGAAATCATCACAAGGTGCTATTTGGAATACTTTTCTAGTACTTATTAGCTTGGTAGTACTTTCCGTAATGATGTATCTTAAAGATAGAAACTTACATGAGGTATCAACTGTTTTTGTTTTTTATATTATAATTTACTATTCATTGTTTTCCATTGCCGATTCAATAAGAGAACTCAACAAAACTGATGAGGGAAACGTGCAAGGCAGGGGGCTGTTAAAGGCTGTATTTTATTCTTGGGTTATTTGTTTCGCGTTAGGGAATTATTACTATGGTTTCGCACCTAATGGGTTATATCAGGATAAGGATGGACGTGTAATTATAGCTCAATACAATGACAAGTACATAATGAAAAAGTGTCAAAGTAATGGAGTTATGGCGACATATATAGCTGACATTCCAGATGGTATGTTAACTCCAGTACCGGAAAACTATTTTGATAGAGAATTTTTGAAAGCGAAATGTAAAGTACACTCAAGTACGCATGATAAAAAAATTGAATAATGATAGTGATGTTGACATATGGACAGTAAAAAAATGACATTATATGGTTAAACTGCGAGCAACTATGAGGGTGGAATGATGATCGACTTCCTTGATATCGTTGATTTTGACCCACCGAGCTACAAACTGAAGCAGAATGAAAATGGTAACTGGGAAGCGAGACGCACAAGTAATTCATGGTGCGTAGAATTTACTAACCTTTACCGTAACATACGAGACAACTACGAACTGATCCTAACACATCCCAAAAATCCTCGCTTTGATGAGGATGTTGATTATATTATATTCAGGAAATAATTAGCGGTAAAATAGTTTCACACTACACGCAAAAAACACTCTGGAGAGTCTAAATGAGTCTTGAAATTTCTTTTGTTTCAGATCATGGAAACATTTCCATGGAGAGGATAGTGTTACGCTCCAATTCAAACGGAGTATTATTATGGAATTACTTACTATCGGATAGTACTTATCATAGTGATGGTACTGTTTCTAATAAACTGCGTCACGTGTTCGATTTTGACTCTCTAACCGCAATTACTTTGAATGATGGGGATTTAATAATTCTTTATACTTGTAAAGGTAATGATAGTGTCTATGAACATGAAGGTGTGAAGATTTATTCGATACATTGGGGCTTAAATGAAACAGTATGGAACAAAAATGGCGATGAGGCTGTGTTGATTAAAGCCGAATCTAGAGCTAAAAAGAAAGTCTAATAATTTAACGGCGAGGGTATGTAACCAATACCCTCATCAGAAACATACGATTTTAACTAACTCTGAAAAAGCTTATGTACTTTTACCGTCATAAGTTCATCGTAATATGAATCTAGTTTTTTAGATGCTTCTTCTTTAAGACCATAGATATCTGCCATAGTGATCTTAGAAAATGAATTGATATCTTTGAATTGAATTTTATACATCAAGTACTGTTCATCTGGATGCTTAGATCTTAAGAATTGTTGTACTGTAAGGATGAAAATCGCAGAGGCAGTATGAAATCTAATTAAACAGTTGCATATTTTTTCAAGTTGTTCTTTATCGGATATAATTATTCCGAGTCGTTCAATAGAAAGAATTTCTCGTTTTAGTCTAATGGCTGAGGTTCTTGATTTTTTTTATTTTGTCATATTCGACTTTGGATTGTTCAATATATAATTCAAGTACTTCATCACGAAACTCATTTAATTGTTCTATTCTAGATGAAAACTTAGTTATACGCTCTTTACTATCCATTGCATCACTATACTGTTCATCAAGTTTAGAAATTTTTTCAATGGCAGCTTCTAGTCCTTTGGTTTTAGTTTGTGTTTTCAGCCAGTCTTTAGCTTTATAAGCAGCATAAAAAGCAGAGAATGCCATAATAAAATTCGCTAAAACTAATAGCCAATCAGTTAAGGAGCCAAGTTCCATCTTCTTATCCGTGCTGTAGTATAGAGTACTGATCAATAGCAGTACTAAAATAGAGAGCAGTACTATAACTAAACTAATTATAATTCTATTAGCCCATTTCATCTAACGTACTTCCAAACGGTAGGGGGGATTTTGTCGTACAACTTCCCCATTGTAAGTTCTGCAAGTCGATGATCAGACGCGGCGTAGAAGGTTTCAAGTTCATCATTAGATAGTTCGTACTTATTCTTATCAATTACTTTTTCAAGGGTATCAATACTGATGCAGCGGCGAAGCTGCATTATCCAATCTTGTTTGGTCATAGAGTCTCTGTGTTGTCTTGAACGAGAATACTTTGTACTGATTCTACACTAAGGTTAAGATACTGGCGATACTACTACAGTACAGAAAAAACAAGGACGACACATATGAGAAGAACTCTATTAGTACTGGCTATGTTATCTCCAGTACTTCACGCAGCAACCATACCTAACTTCTCGTGTGAAGACATACGCTGTGCATCGTATAGTACTAACGCGAAGCCAACCCGATCTAATTGAGCTGCCCTATGATGGTGAAATTAAAGCCGCAATATTGCGGCTTGTTAAACGCATAGCGTACTAGGAGAAGGAAAATAAGTTTTTAATATCCGCATCCAAATTCTTTTTGAATCCATCGACTTTGAGATATTGCTGATCTAGATTCGCTCTTGCTTCTTTAAACATATTAATATCATCAAGTCGTAAAGCACTATAAAACTTCAGGCAAAGATTATAAAATCTAACTAGATCTTTAAAATGCTGTTCAAGCTCCACTTTGCTCTTTATATTAAATCTTCTACAAGCCTTTAATCTATCTTGTAATGGCAATACAGTATATACGTGATCTTCAATATTCTTTATCGTGGTATGGAATTCATCATCTGTTCTTTTCAACTTTGACATATAGAAGTAAAAGCGATTCATTTCTAAAACTACTGTATCGTAATCTGCCATTAATTTTGCAACATGATCATAGCCAGCTGAATTGTGTTTGTCTTTAATCCAATCTTTAGCATTGAAGGCTGCATAAACAGCAGCCCCAGCCATCGTCCAATCTGCTATTGTACCTGTAATATCATACCAAGCCATATAATATGCTCCTTAATCAATAAACAAATCAGCATAGTGTTTAATTATTTTACTGTGCGATGTACGAACGGTTTTGTACTTTTTGCTTAGCTCTCGATCATACTCAAAACTATTATTTAATCTATTTTGAGTGTCATAAGCTCCAATTGATAATGCATCTCTAATTGTATAAGATAAATTTAAATGTGCTTCAATTATTGCATAAAATTCATTCTTGTTTTTTGGTTTCAATCCCCAGAGCTCCATTCTTGCCATGTCAGATCTTAGAGATATTGTATTTTTCCTATAGATAGACTCTCTATCACGCAAGTTTCCCCAGCGTTTTGCAAAGCTATTTTTTTCACCTTGAATATCAGGATCGGTGTTAATAATGTGTTTCACATCAGTGTGAAGATATAAAGATTCTTGCTGTAATCTACAGAAATTATCTATTATTTCATCTGCGAACTTTACTTTACGATCGTTTAATTTAGGTGAAAGCCAGTCTTTGGCATTAACGGCTGCATAAACAGCTGCACCAGCCATGCAGCTGTTTGCACCTGCACTTAGCCAATCAGTCAATGAACCTATTTCCATTTTCTTATCCGAGTTATAAAGAATAACACCAATCAATAGCAGTACTATAAGAGTGAGTAGTACTATAACAAGTCCGGTGATTATTCGATTAGCCCATTTCATATGGAATTTTTCTGAAAGGTAATTTTTTGTATTTTTAATTTTTGTGGATTTCACTCTTCTAATGTTGAATGTTATATCTATATCTGTATTTTTTGATCTTTTCAAAGACTTCCATAAATAAACCCCAGTTGTTATGCCTATGAAAGCCAAACCTATTAGCATGAAGTTTACTGATATATATGACATGCTATATATACTAATGCCAAACCAAACAAAAGTAATAGATAATACTATAATTTCATTTGATAGTGATATTGAGTGTCTTATATTACCTTTGACGATGTTTAATTTATAAATATTTCCTGAAAAATAAGGTTCAAGTATATCAATATGTCTCTCCCAATTTTCCTGCCACTGTTTCCCACTAAGGCAGGTGATTAAAAATTGTAGACTAATAAAATAACCGAGCACGCTTGCACAAAACAAAAATGACAGTAGTTCTTTGGCAATCTTACCATCCTTTAAAAACGCAGCAGAGACAACACCACAAATTGCGACTAGTACTGATATGAGTGTCCAAAAATATGACGCCCGCTTCCAGTATAATTCAATTTCAAATTTGCGAATGTCATGAGCCTTATTATAAGCCTCTTCAATTTTTTTGTAGTCTTGCGTAGTGAATTTCTCCCCATCCGCGAGACTCTTCCCCAGTAAATGTTCAAAGTATTCTTTACTCTCAAGAGGGAAGGTATGATCAGTTAGTTTTGCATTATTTTCCATGTTTTATTACCTCACATACTGCCATACAGTAGTCGGGTTAATTTTTCACTAATATAGTACGGGAAGGTTGGTAGTGTAACAGCCACAGCTAAAGCAGTAATGGTGATCATGATAACGTCTATTCGTCTCACACCAAATTGTCCCCACCATTATATGTTTGATAGTATAGTACTATTGTCCGGTGGTACTAAACAATAAGGGCATCAACCTGAAGTAAAAAGTTAGTACCACCGGATAATCCAACCTCCTGTACGCCTCTCTACGCGTTTTAAATCACACCACCTATATGATTACCTGGGTTTTCACTAAAACAGTTCACAGTGGCGTACACGTACGATATCAATTTATTGATCGTTTAAAGTGATCAATTATCAATTATTGATCTGTAAATCCTATCAATGTAAGTGCTCGTCTGATATGATGCTTCCAGCCGTCAGCGGCCAATAAATAAAATAAAAATGTCTGGAGAACCTTATGAAATTATTAGTAATCATATTATTTTCAATAGCCTTACTTACCGGTTGTAGTACCCCTTGGATGGATCAAGCACTGGTAGGAACGGTTGATGGGAACAACGTAGTAGTACTGTTCCCGGCTGGTGATGGATTTTACAGGCCACAATTCAGCAGCGATTGCCGCAGAACATACAATAAAAACTATCAGTTGGACAATAACAGTACGGGCTGTCGCATTGCAGCCGAGCGGGTTACTAATATCCGTGCCTATCGTGAACCGGGTGAAACGGGTAACACTGTAGTAAAAACGAATAGCCTCGCACCGATTCACAGCAATAGTATTGAGAACCTATAAAATTACCAACACCAGTGAATAGGGGATTTAACCAATAATAGTAATAATAAATTACCCCCAGCCTCGGCCTAATCGCCGGGGCTTTTTTTTACCTAAATACAGTAGAGGTAATATGTAATGAAACTGATAGCAGAATGCAAAACTTTTAAATTGAGTGAATCGTTATATCAATGTATTAACATTAATGGTTTTCAGATTGAAACGATAGTTACGATGTCGGGGGAATGGTCATGTACTATCAAGGATACATACACCGATTTAGTACTAGACGCTCCAGTGTAAGTATCCCTGCGAAACGAACCATTCACTTCTAGAGATCTTCCGACATACTGATTATGTCCCCTGAGGAGATCACCATGCGTAAAGCCCGATTCACCGAACACCAGATCATTGCCGTTCTGAAGTCCGTCGAAGCCGGACGTACCGTTAAGGATGTCTGCCGTGAAGCCGGTATCTCTGAAGCCAGTTATTACAACTGGAAAGCGAAGTTTGGCGGTATGGAAGTCTCTGATATCAAAAAGATGAAAGATCTCGAGGACGAAAATCGTCGCCTGAAACAGATGTTTGCCGATCTCAGCCTTGAATGTCGGGCCCTGAAAGACGTTATCGAAAAAAAGCTTTAAAACCAGCGATAAAGCGTGAACTCGTTAACTATCTGACGGCGCAATTTGCCATGAGTTTACGCCAGGCCTGCAGGACATTATCGCTGAGCAGGACGGTGTATTTTTACCCGCCCGATACCCGGCGTGATGAACCGGTGATCCAGGCGCTGACTGAGCTGGCAGAGCGCTACCCGCGGTATGGGTTTAAGAAGCTGTTCCAGTTGCTGCGCAGGCAGGGTAACGCCTGGAATCATAAACGCGTTCACCGCATTTACTGCCTGCTGAAACTGAATTTTCGCCGCAAGGGAAAGCAGCGTTTGCCTGTACGCAACCCGGCGCCGCTGGCGACGCCGGAAGCACTTAACCAGAGCTGGTCGATAGATTTTATGCATGATGCGCTGGTGTGTGGCAGACGCTTCCGGACCTTCAATGTGGTTGATGACTTTAACCGCGAGGCTCTCGCAATAGAAATCGATCTGAATATCCCGGCGCACCGGGTGGTCAGAGTGCTGGACAGGATAGTGGCAAACCGCGGCTACCCGCTGAAGATGCGGATGGACAACGGGCCAGAACTGGTCTCACTGGCGCTGGCACAGTGGGCCGAAGAACATGGTGTGCAGCTCGAATTTATTAAGCCGGGTAAGCCTACACAAAATGCGTTTATCGAACGGTTTAACCGGACATACCGGACAGAAATCCTGGATTTTTACCTGTTCAGAACCCTGAATGAAGCACGGGAAATTACAGAGCGCTGGCTGATGGAATATAACAACGAGCGGCCTCATGAATCCCTGAACAACCTGACGCCGGAAGAGTACCGGCTAATGGCTGAAAACCCGGAAATCTCAAAAAGTGCGTGGAACTAAAGCTGGGATACTTACACAAGTACTGGTGCAGTTAATGAAATCATTGTGAGGGATTATCAGGCCAAGTACTTACACGATATTACTGTGAAACCACGTAATCAAGTGAAAATAGTACCAACATCTGTTGCAAAACTCACTGCACAGGGAAATATCAGTGCAATGAAATCCGGCATTAGGAATGGTAAATTTAAAATAGTAGATTCAGGTGGGAAGAAACGAATGATTGATACTACAAAGAAAGGTAGGAAAAACCGTTCTAAACGTGTTGTCGGTGTTCGTGAGGTTAAGAAACGTAAAATGGTATATGACTTTTACGCAAACGCCGAAGCCGGTGCACGTCTTATCTTATCTGACCTACAAGGCCAATATATATTTAGGAGAATGTAAATGATAATGCAAGACCAACATCAATACTATGAAGATGATACACGTTCAATTCAAATTAATGA
Source organism: Serratia plymuthica (assembly GCF_018336935.1). NCBI lineage: Bacteria > Pseudomonadati > Pseudomonadota > Gammaproteobacteria > Enterobacterales > Yersiniaceae > Serratia > Serratia plymuthica. Next base: position 1,982,686 of record NZ_CP068771.1, read on the forward strand.
TCTAGTACCGGATGGTAACTCACTGCCCACTAATGTTTGTTTTCTTGGTCAGAAGTTCAAGAAACTATTAAAGCAACAGCTAAAACTAATTAATGAAGAACTTGAAATGGAAGTTGATGTACAAGAAACAATGAATATCATCTTTGAGAAATAACAACAACAACTGGAACTTGGAAACATATACCAATGGTCATTGTTTGACGTTGAACGAACTATCGTTGTCATTGAAAAAACAAGATTGTTTGTAAAGGGGAAGTACTTCTGGGTTTATTCAACAGGAATACTAAAATGTTTGGAATAGGAGCGATCATTGATTTGATCAAAACTGGTTTCAGTTTCTTCCAGAAAAAGGAACAGAGTAAGAAAGATTTAGATGCACAGAACAGCCATGAGCAGAATGAAATAACACTCGAAGAAACTCGTAAGGGCTTCACGTGGTGGCAGGCTCTTGGGTATGTACTAACGTTTATTGTTGCATGGAATTACGTGATTCTCCCAGTACTGGCTGTATGTGGGGTAGTACTGCCAATACCACTTGATGACGTATGGCGGGTACTGATAGTATTGATTGGTGGTGGTTAAATAACAGGGTGTTGTATGGATAGTTGGTTATCAAAACAAAGAGCTGGATTTAATAAAGATGAATTTAGAGTGCGTGTTTCAGAAATAAACTGGAACATACATAAAAGATTAATTATTTCAGAATTTGAGAGCGTAGTCAGAGATGCGAAGTCAAATGGGATTGACTTGTTTTATTATGATTATAAAGACCAATCTATTCCTAATAAGGAAAGTGTTGGTTATGATGGTGTAGCCCTGAGGTTTTCTGCCGAATTTACTGGGAATGGGTATAGATATAAAAATAATGAAAGCATTCATACCGATCTTAACTTCCAGCACGGAGCAACTCTGCATGTAACCTATAGTGCTATAGGTTTAGTATTGGTTTTTTTGACTCCAAGCACTTCCAAAGACTCATTAGCCGATCACCCAACGATAAATTTATATAGTACTTATGATTCTGGGTCAATTAACGCTCATCGAATAAAACCTTGGATTAAGAAATTTTTTGCATATCAGAGAATAACAGGCGTGCTGTATCGGAGGACTTTATACAGCAGGTTGTTAGTAACACGAATGAGGTTAAATAATTACTTTAAAAGTTATCTTTTGCCCGATGAGAAATTCAAAAGAATTAGCGGGATATACATACCGGGTTGGGCATTAATATTTGTGATAATTACGGTTATGATCACACTGTATCCAATACTTACTACGACTCCGAAATGAAAAGCCCCACTAGGGGCATTTTTATTCACACTTCCATATGGTGTTCTGTACTCCAGATCCTTCCGGAAGGTGAGGATTCATATTCGCAGAGTGTGTATATGTAGCCTTGCCCTTGCCGTACTGTTGGCAAGCTGCGTTGGCTGTCTTTTGCAAGCTGTCCAAACCATACCAGCCATCGGACTGGATACTTACGGTTTTCCCATCGTTGTACTGAACTTGAGCACATCCTACCAAAATCAACGGAAGGCAAATTAGAACCAATTTTTTCATTGAGCTTACCAATTCCAATTCACCGTAGTGTTCAACTCGCGTAGGTTCGTATGTTCAGTTCTGGTTGGTTGTAGTACTACCTGCCCAGTTTCACGATCGATGATATCAAAAAACTCGATTTCGGTCTGACCCATAGTACCTTTGGTTCTCATATTGGTTCTAACGTACTCGTACTTGTCTTTCGGATAGTTATCTTCGAATTGTTCTTCTGTCATTTTCATCATTCCCAGTGGGTAAGCAAGTAACCACATATATCTTAGGGTAAGGATAGGGGGGGTGACAATCCATCTGGTTGCAAATTGTACATTTTGTTTCAAAATGTGTAATCTGAAGTTGATATCCCATCAAGAGGACTTACACATGGCAAAAGGTAAAGATCAACACGTAACACCCCATGCTGATGGATGGCAAGTAAAAGGTGAAGGTAACAGTCGTGCTACGGTTGTTACTGGTACAAAGAAGGAAGCCATTGATGCCGGTAGGGCAATTTCCCGTAATCAAGAAAGTGAGTTAGTGATCCATAATAAGGATGGGAGGATTTCGAATTCTGATTCACATGGACATGATCCAAATCCACCAAAAGATACCAAGTAATTCGACAAAGGAGCCTTCAGGCTCCTTTGTCATTTAGAGTACCGTACCTGGCCTGACTCGATGTCATTTTAATAATAATTATCGTTATCATGTTTGCAATACTAGCTAATACCGTGGTCATTGGCCAGTCACAAAACCCGTGGAAAGAATGCAACACCCGGCGGATGGAGCAAGATGGGATCCGGCTGGCGCGGCGCAGCAGTGGGGGCGGAGCGGTATTTCACGACCTGGGCAATACCTGTTTTACCTTTATGGCGGGTAAACCCGGCTACGATAAAACCGTGTCCACCGGCATTATTCTGGCGGCGCTGGCTCAGTTGGGGATCTCCGCCACGGCATCAGGGCGCAATGATCTGGTGATCGATACCGCAGAGGGCGTACGTAAAATATCCGGGTCGGCCTACCGTGAAACTCAGGATCGCGGGTTTCATCACGGTACGTTGTTGCTGAATGCCAATCTCAATCGTCTGGCGGATTACCTTAACCCGGACCCCAAAAAATTGCAGGCCAAGGGCATCACCTCTGTGCGTTCTCGCGTTGCCAATCTGGCGGAGTTCCTGCCCGATATCAACCACCGGCAGATATGTGACGCCGTGACACAGGCCTTCTTTGACCACTATGGCGATACCGCCACGGCGGAAATCATCTCTCCGGATGTTTATCCCGATCTGCCGGATTTCGCCGCCCAGTTCGCCAGGCAAAGCAGTTGGGAGTGGAATTTCGGCAAAGCGCCTGCATTTAGCCATTTGCTGAATGAGCGGTTCGTCTGGGGCGGAGTGGATATCTTCTTTGACGTGGAGAAAGGCGTCATTGAGCGGGCGCAGATTTTCACCGATAGCCTTAACCCTGCGCCGTTGCAACAGTTGGCAGAGAGGCTGGTCGGGTGTGCCTATCGCAGCGAAGCTGTGGCAAGTTGCTGTGATAGCCTGACCGCGCAGTCTCCCGATCAAGCTGCCGAGTTGGCTGAGCTGCGGCAGTGGCTGATCGAGACGATTAAATAACGTTCAGGCTCAGGTACCCTGGGATGAGGCAGCTCATCCCTTTTCAAACCGTGCTGGCCCCTGACTCTCTTGCAGCCTCCCATCGTCAAAAAGTCGTAAATTCCGCTACAGCATAAATCCGCTAAAATCAAGGTGGGCATTTTTTGGTTGTTTCAATTCTGAGAATAACGCAGTGAATTGATGTGTTATTAAATTTAATCAGTTATCTGGCCGCGTGGGCAGAATAGCGTTGGGCAAGAATGGCCTGTTTTTTATCTAATAGGAATTTCTTTAATTAAAACAATGGAGCCAAGTTAAATTTTAAGAATTTTGCCATCACTTAAGTTAAATCTCTCACGGGTTTATTCGTAATCCTCAGGTTTTGCCATAAGTTAAATTTTTTCTAATTCTTCCTGCTGCCAGTCATGAATAGCTTTAATCTATCAATTAAATGATAACTTATTGGTAATTACATTGATATTTCCGATTAATCCCAGAGGGATTGATCGATAAAATATATTGATATAGGATGAGCTGCTCGCCATTCTGCCTGTGGCATTAAAATGAAAATTCAATTCGAAGCTGACTTTATTAGTAGCTATGTTTTTCAACCCGTTTACTCAATGGACGGCAGGCTGCTGGCGGTAGAAATATTATGCCGTTTCAATAGCCTGGACGGTGATTTGGCCATGCCCGCTGACATTGGGATTAATTTATTGACCGCCTCGCAAAAGATTGAGTTATTTCATGAGCAATTGAGGCTGGTAGAGCAACATGCCGAGTGGTTTGTCGAACACGACGTGCTGTTGACCTTCAATATCGAAGAAACCCTTGTCGATGTGATCCTCACTGACGATCTGCTGCGTCAACGCCTGCGGCAATGGCCGTTTATTGCGTTCGAGATCAGCGAGAGTTTTCCGAATCTTTCAGCGGGAAAAAACAATACCAAGGTCAGCCGGCTAAGCGAGATTTTTCCCTTGTGGCTGGATAACTTTGGCTCAGGGCAGGCGACCTTGACCGCATTGTATGATGGCCTGTTTGACTATGTGAAAATCGACAAACGTTTTTACTGGCAGCTTTTTGACCACCAAGGGTATGACGTGGTAATCGACTCGCTCTTAAAGAATATCAATCTGCTGTGCAAGGGGGTGATTGTCTGCGGCATAGAGAAGAAGGAATATTTTAATAAGCTCAGGCATGCCGGCGTTTTTGGTTTGCAGGGGTTTTTATGGCCCAGCGTTGATGTGGATAATCTGGCTGCTTTGCGGATGACGCCAGAAGAGTTCAATAACGATAACGGGTAACGTTATACACCCCAGAGTAATAACGGTCCGGATGATTTTTGCTGCGATTCCGGCCTGGTTATTTATGATGATTTTCTGGCTGATAAAGCCCCCCATTCATCGGCGCAACAAGGTGCTTAAGCCGTATTGGCGTCAGCGTCGATCCTCCGTCTCTGCATGGATTCCCGACAGAGGCTTCTCCCTGCATTTCCTCTGTGTTAATCCGCACGCTCAGGCTCTACACTAAGCGGAAACGGAGGGCCTATGCCGCAGTTCGAAAACGCTTACCACCATCAGTTACCCGGTTTTTATACCGAGTTGAAACCCACGCCGCTGAAGGGCGCCCGCCTGCTGTATCACAGCGAACCGCTGGCGCGGGAGCTGGGGTTGGACGAAAGCTGGTTTACCCAGGACAAGAGCCCGATATGGTCGGGCGAAACGCTGCTGCCCGGCATGCAGCCGTTAGCGCAGGTGTACAGCGGCCACCAGTTTGGCGTTTGGGCCGGGCAATTGGGTGACGGCCGCGGCATTTTGCTCGGCGAACAAAAGCTGGCGGATGGCCGCAGCATGGATTGGCATCTGAAAGGGGCTGGGCTAACGCCTTATTCGCGGATGGGTGACGGCCGTGCCGTATTGCGTTCGGCGATCCGTGAATTTCTGGCCTCCGAGGCGTTGCATCACCTGGGGATCCCGACCACCCGCGCGTTGACTCTGGTGACCAGCGAGCAGCCCGTTTTCCGTGAACAACCAGAGCGTGGGGCGATGTTGCTGCGCGTGGCGGAAAGCCATGTGCGCTTCGGCCATTTTGAGCATTTTTACTACCGCAAACAGCCAGAACAGGTGCAACAGCTGGCCGATTTTGTGATCGCCCGTCATTGGCCGCAGTTGAAGGGTCACGACGACGGCTATTTACCCTGGTTTATTGACGTAGTTGAACGCACTGCGCGCTTAATCGCGCATTGGCAGACCGTCGGGTTCGCTCACGGCGTGATGAACACCGATAATATGTCGATCCTTGGCATTACCATCGATTATGGCCCTTACGCTTTCCTTGACGATTACAAACCAGACTTTATCTGCAACCACTCGGATCATCAGGGGCGTTATGCCTTTGACAATCAACCTGCGGTTGCGCTGTGGAACCTCCACCGGTTGGCGCAGGCGCTGTCCGGGTTGATGACCACCGAGCAGTTGCAACAGGCGTTGGCGGCCTATGAGCCGGCGTTGATGCGTGCCTATGGGGAACAGATGCGTGCCAAGCTCGGCTTTTTCACCCAGTCGACGCAGGATAACGATCTGCTGACCGGGTTGTTGAGCCTGATGGCGCAAGAGGGGCGTGACTATACCCGTACTTTCCGCTTACTGAGCCAGACGGAACAGCAACAGGCGCAGTCGCCGTTGCGGGATGAGTTTATCGATCGCGACGCCTTCGACGCGTGGTATCGGCAATATCGGCAGCGTTTGCAGCAAGAGCAGGTGAGCGACAGTGAACGGCAGCAGGCGATGAAGGCGGCAAATCCCAAATTAATCCTGCGCAATTATCTGGCGCAGCAGGCGATTGAGCGTGCCGAGCAGGATGATGTCAGCAAGCTGGCGCGCCTGCATCAGGCGTTGCTGACGCCGTTCGCCGATGCGCCAGAATACGACGATCTCGCCGCGTTGCCGCCGGATTGGGGCAAGCATCTGGAGATTTCCTGTTCGAGCTGAAATACCCGCCGCGTTTCACATTGCGGCGGGCTAACCTGGGCAGCAGCATGCTGCGCCCTGCAAACCGCCTGGCTGAAACCCGGGCCCGATTCACTGGCGCAGATAAATCTGTGGCAGCGCCACTTCCGGGTGGTGTACCACGCCTAAATCGGCCTGATACCAGCGGGTCAGAATATCCGCCTGCAATACCTCCTGCGGCGTGCCCACGGCAACCAAACGCCCCTGATGCAACAATAAAATACGATCGGCATACAGCGCCGCCAGGTTCAGATCGTGCAATACGCAGCACACCGCAATGGGCTGTTGCCGCGTCAGTGAACGCAACAACCTCAGCGTATGCTGCTGGTGGTAGAGATCCAGCGCCGACGTGGGTTCGTCCAGGAACAACCAGGAGGGCGAAGGCTGCGGCTGCCAAAGCTGCGCCAGCACGCGGGCTAACTGTACCCGTTGCTGTTCGCCGCCGGAAAGGCGGCGATAATCCCGCTGGGCCAGTTCAAGACAGTCGGTTTGCGCCATCACCTGCTGCACCGCTTGCTGCAGATGGCGCTTGCCGTGCGGTGATCGGCCCATGCCGACCACTTCCTCGACGGTAAACGGAAAGGCCAGATCGCTGTGCTGGCGCATCACCGCGCGTACCTTGGCTAACTGTTGCGGCTGCCATTGATCCAACGGCAGCCCGAGAAGTTTGCACTCCCCGCAGCTTGGCGACAGGTAGCCGGTCAGCAGACGCAGCAGCGTCGATTTCCCCGCGCCGTTCGGCCCGATAATCGCCACCATTTCGCCGCTGGCGATACTCAGCGAGACGTCGTTGATTAACCGGCGCGAACCCAGGCTATAACGTAGCTGATGTGCCGTCAGGCTTGATGCGTTATCCATCCGCACGCTCCCGCTGGCGCATGACCAGCCATAAGAAATAAGGCCCGCCAATCAGGCTGGTCATCAGTCCGACCGGCATTTCCGCCGGTGCCACCAGCGTCCGTGCCAGCGTGTCGCTGACCAACAGCAGGCAGGCGCCGCCCAGCGCGGAGCAGGGCAACAGCCAGCGGTGGTCGCCGCCGAGCCGCATGCGCACCAGGTGCGGCACCACCAGGCCGATAAAACCAATAACGCCGCTCATTGCCACTGCCGCGCCAATCAGCAAGGCACTGAGCAGAAGCAATTGCAGTTTGGCTCGCTGGACATTCACGCCGAGGTAGTGCGCTTCTTCATCGCCCAGTTGCAGCAGGTTCAGGCGGCGCGCCTGTAGCAGCGTCAACAGGGCCGCCGGCAGGATCAAAGAGGCAGATACGATCAGCGTCGGCCACTGTGACTGGCTCAGGCTGCCCATCATCCACAATGAAAACTGACGCAGCTGTTGTTCGCTGCTGAGATAAGACAGCACGCCGATGGCCGCCATGCACAGGGCGTTGATCGCGATCCCCGCCAGCAACAGGCGTGACAGGCTGCCATGCCCGCTGCGGCTGATGCCGTAGATCAGCAGCGACACCAGCAGGCTGCCGAGGAAAGCCGCCAACATGTGGCCATACAGGGCAATCACCGGTGGCAGGGCCAATGGCATAACGATAATCAGCGCGACAAACAGCGCGCCACCGCTACTGATGCCCAACAGGCTGGGATCGGCCAGCGGATTGCGGAACAGCCCCTGCATGACGGCGCCGGACACCGCCAGTGCGCAGCCGATGACCACCGCCAGCAGCACGCGCGGCAGGCGGATGTTTAGCCAGATATGCCAAGAGGTATCGCTGAACGGCGCTTGCCACAGGGTGCGAAACGACAGCGTCAGTGCGCCCATATTGGCGGCGCACAGCGCCAATAACGCCAGCAGCGCCAGCAGGCCGGCAATGGTCACGCGCGGAGAAGTGCGACCGGGCATTACTTTTGCTCCGCCGCATTGCGCAGTTTGGCCAGCGCGGCCGGTGTTTCCAGCCCAAAGCCCAGCAGCGCCATGTCGTCGACCACCAACACGCGGCGATTTTTGCCGGCAGGCGTGAGGGCAACGCCAGGCAGTTTCCACAGCTGTTCCAGGCCACCGAGGGTCTTGACGCCATCGGTGGTGACCAGCAGCAGATCGGGCGCGCTGGCAATGACGCCTTCCTGCGACAGTGGGCGGTAACGGTTAAATCCTTGCATTGCGTTCTTCAACCCTGCGGCGGTGATGACCGCATCGGCGGCGGTATGTTGTCCGGCGGCCATCGGCGTAATGCCGCCGTGGCTCATGACGAACAACACCCGGATCGGCAACGAAGAGGTGTTCACCTGCGCGAGTTGCTGTTGGTAACGGGCGCTCAGTTGCTTGCCCTGGTCGGCGCGTTGCAGCGTCTTGGCGATGACCGCGATTTTCTCCGGCACCGCCTGCAACGTGGTGTCGCCGGGTATTCGCACCACCTTCACGCCGCTTTCCTCCAACTGCTTGAGCACCAGCGCTGGTTCAGCCAGTTCGGTGGTCAGCACCAGCGTGGGTTTCAGCGCCAGAATCCCTTCGGCATTGAGTTGACGCATATAGCCGACATCCGGCAGCGGTTTCACGGCCGCAGGCTGCAGGCTGGTGCTGTCTCGCGCCACGATCTCATCGCCTGCGCCAAGGGCGAAGGCAATTTCGGTGACGTCACCGCCTATCGAGACAATACGTTCCGCCGCGGGTGCGGTGAACGGCAATGCCAGCGCAAGGCACAACGTCAGACGACGGGACAATGAAGCTTTCATGCGGCAATGTCCTTGGGTTCAAGGGCGGCAATCTGCTCACGCCACTGGGTTTGTTCCGGCTGGCCCTCGGTACGTTGGCCGTAAAGTTGGGCGATTTGCGTGCCGTCGGCGGCAAACAGCTCCAGGCTGGTAACGAAGCCGTCTTTGGTGGGTTTGCGGGTGATCCAGCTTTCGGCAATAGCGTCTTCGATCAGGTGCAGGGTAAAGCGGCGGTTAAACACGTTAATCCAACCTTCCTGCGGCATCAGCCGCTCGATCTGGCCGGTGAAGATCTGCACGCAACCGCGGTTGCCGACAAAAATCATGATCTCGTTTTGCAGATTCTGTGCGGCGTTCAGCAGCTGCGCCAAGGCATTGTTATCCACCCGATACGCCAGATCGTTGCCGACGGCGCGGAAAGCCTGCTGACGCGTCAGCTTATGGCGGCCCAGCAGTTGGAAGAACTGGTGAACATCGGTCATTTCACGCCATTCCCGGTCAATTTTTTCGGCGTCCGGTGCGGCGTTGCCGACTCTGGCGTCTGTCGCCTTCAGTTCCAGAACCGGGTTTTCTGCACTCAGATGGCGCTCGACCAGCGCCATCCAGGCCACCAGATCGGTTTCTTCGGTGGTGTACACCTTATGCAAGGCGTCGCCCTGATGGTCGAAGAACTGAATGCTGTGGCGTACGCCGCGCTTGTTGGTTTCGCTCATGGCAAATACGCTGGCCCACTGATTGAGAAACAGGCGCAAATCCAGCTCGCGCGGGTTAAGAATCAACCCCGCGTGGCCGTTCAGATGTTGGTTAAGGTAGCGGCCCATTTGTTCATGTACCGCATAGCTGTTGCGAGTAATGGACTTGGTGACGCCAACCTGCTCAAGCTCGGTCAGCAGGGTACGCGCATCGGCTTGCAGGCGGCGGGTGTCTTCACCCACGCGGGCATGGGTCAGTTCCGCTTCGCTGACACCCAGCAGCTCTGCCAGATCGCGTGCGTATTTGCCAGGATTATCAATTTTTGCCTGCCGGTAACTGGCGTATAAGTTATTGCTCATCGGTTGTGCTCCTGTGTGTGGTTCACGCGGCGGGCAATCGGCTTGCCCGCCGTATTCAAAAGGTTACCATTGATAGCTGACCAGCAGTTTGGCGTTGCGACCATCCTGTGGGATGCCCTGCGGCGAGTAATATTCTTTATCGAAGGCGTTGCCCAGCACCACCGTGGTGGTGACGCCCTGCAGGCGTTCGCGGCCTTTATAGCTCAGGTAGAAGTCGTTGACGCCGTAGCCGCCTTGCTCGGCGGTGCCGGTTTCCACGCGAGTGGCGCGCTCGGCGAAGGTAGCGACCCAACCGGTCGACAGGCCGGTTTCACCCAACGGGATATCCAGCGTGCTGGTCACGGTGTCAGGATTGATGCTGCTTAACCAGTCGCCGCTGGCTTCGTTCTTGCCGCGCGTGCGGTTGTAAGCCAAATCCCAGCCGAAAATCGCCGTTTTATAGCTCAGCATGGCGTCCCAGCCCCAGATTTTTGCGCGGTCAATATTGGTCGAGAAAGTGGTGCAACTGATGCAATAGGGGCCACGCGGGCCACGCCCCAACTCCATGGTGACACCGGTGGTGATGTAATCTCTGGCCTTGGTGTCAAAATAGCTGGCTTTGAATTGCAGGCTGTCGTCCGCCAGCAGCAAATCGTCAAAGCGCAGGCCGAAGCCGTACTCCTGCGTCGCGTTGGTTTCCGGTTTCAGATTCGGGTTTGGCACCCAGTAGTTGGTAATGGTGGTCGGGCCCATGGGGATCGAGAAATGTTTGGCGTCGTTATACATCTCCCCCATGGTTGGTGCACGGAACGCCTGGGAATATGACCCGAACACCATCAGCCAGTCGGTTGGCGCAATGCTGATTGCCCCTCGTGACGACCATTTGTCGGCGTCGACATCCGCATAGCCGTCGCTGGAGCCTTTGTAGTTATCGTAACGGGTGCCGGCAAGCAGGGTGATGGGCAGGTCGCGCAGGGTGATTTCATCCTGCAGCCAGCCGGAAGCAAAGTTGATTTTCGCCTGGGGGAAGCTTTCCGTCGCGCCGCCCGGCGTCTGCTCTTGCCTATAAGCTTCCGAACCATAGGTAAACAGGTGCGACGCGAAGGTATCGGCAAACAAACGGGTGCGGTTTTCCAGTTTTGCGCCGCGAGTGGTTTGTTTGCGGGCTTCATCTTCACTGCCGTTGGCGTGGGCGTTGATTTTCACATCGGAGTAATACACTTTCGCTTCGGCATCCAGCCATTCCTGGCCAACAGGTTTCAGGCGGTAGCTGAGCTGGCCGTCGCGTTGGATAGTGGAGCGGTCGGTCATCAGGTTGCCGCTGGAGTTGGTGGATTCCTGGGGGTTTTTCGGCTCCTGCGCCCGATTGTTGTAGTAACGCAGATTGCCGCTCAATGACTGGTTTTCGTCCAGAGTCCAGGTCCCTTTGGCCAACAGGTTGCTGATGGTTTCATCGTTTGGCGCGTCAAAACCGTTGCCCTGGCGCAAATTGCCGACGTCACGGGTGCCGAACGACAGCAGGCCGTCGAGATTGTCGGCCTTGCCGTAGGCGCTGGCGCCCATGCCCAGACTATGATCGCCGCTGGCTGCGGTGCCGAATACCCGGAAACCGCTGTCATGACCCGGCAGCAGTAGATCGGCGGCATCGACCGTTTCATAAGCGACCACGCCCCCCAAGGCGCCGCTGCCATACAGCAGGGCAGAAGGGCCGCGCACGACTTCAATGCGTTTAATCAGACCGGGATCGAGGAAGGTGCCATTGATGTGTCCGGTATCCGTTCCCTGACGGATACCATCCACCAACGTCAGCACACCCCGGCGATCATAGCCACGCATCATAATGTCCTGGCCGTTGCTGCGGCCGGTGCCGGTGACGGTAATTCCGGGGATCCGGCGCAGCATATCGGCTGCGGTAGACGCAGTCTGGCTTTCCGGCGCGTTGCCTTCGATTACCGTGACCATCATCGGCGCTTCAAAACTGCTGCGTTGATTGCCGGTAGCGACAACGGTCATGGCGTCTTCGCCGGTTTTTTCGGTTTTTGCCGGGGTGGCGGCAGAAGAAGAAACTGTGCTGGTGGTTTGTGCAAAAGTCACCGTCGGCAGAGCGCAGGCAATCGCCAAACTCAATGCGGATAAACGCAACCGGGTGTAAGAGGGCAGAGGCATGTCGCAATTCTCCATATGTTTTAAACATATCAATAGATTTGCTGGCTGCCTGGATCTAAGCGATCGGGGTGGCTGGCGTTGAGGAATAAGGGATTATTTGGTCAGGATTAATTTCCCGGCCTTGGTCTGCCGCAGTTGGTAACGCTGGCCCTGATGAAGGATGATCGCTACGCCGTCGGCATCGAGCAACTGCGCGCTGTCGTAGCAAGGCGGCGAGATCAGGCTGCGTTCAGCACCGGGGGCAGCTATGCCATGAGGGGGAGTATTGTGATTATCCATCGTCATTTGTTTATAAAACAGGCCATTAAATGGTAATTAATATCGTATTGATAATCATTATCATGTGAGGGAAAGGTTACATCAAGGAAAATTTTCTTACCGATGGAACCTTTTTGAAAGAAAGGGGGACGGAGCGGTCCGGGCACGCCCAGCCCGCAAACTAAGGGGGTTATTTCAGCAGGGTTTCGATGTGGTCAAACAGGCGCTCAGGTTTGGTGATGGGCGCAAAACGCTTCACCCGTTGGCCGTCGGCGGTCAGCAGGAATTTGGTGAAGTTCCACTTGATGCGCTTGCTGCCCAGAACCCCCGGCGCCAGGCGTTTCAATTCGTTGAACAGCGGATGCGCGCCGGGGCCGTTAACCTCCACCTTGCCGAACAGCGGGAAGCTGACGCCGTAGTTGAGCGTACAGAAATTGGCGATCTCCAGCGGATCCCCCGGCTCTTGTGCGCCAAACTGATTGCACGGAAACCCCAACACCATCAGGCCGCGATCCCGATAGTACTGCCAGAGGTTTTCCAGACCACGGTATTGCGGGGTAAAGCCGCATTTGCTGGCGGTATTGACCACCAGATAAGCCCGGGCGGGAAAGTCGCCCAGAGTTTTGTGCTCCCCTTGCAGCGTGACGCAGGGGATGGATAACAGCGAATGGCTCATGCGGGAAACTCCACATCCTGTTGGCAGGGGCGCGGTTTATGGCGTCTGCGGGCTTGGTTGGCGTAAGTATAGATGAGTGAAAGGAAGGTTGAAAAACCGGGGTGTCGCCACCCCGGAGAACAGGTTCAGAAGCGGGTATCCACCGCATCGGCCAACATGGCCAGCAGCTGTTCGCTGTCGGACCAGCTCAGGCACGGGTCAGTGATTGACTGGCCGTAAGTCAGCGGTTGGCCGGCAACGATTTTCTGCGTGCCTTCCACCAGGAAACTTTCTGCCATCACGCCGGTGACGGCGGCGGAACCGGCGCGAATCTGCTGGCAGACATTCTCGGCTACTTCCAGTTGACGACGGTGCAATTTCTGGCAGTTGCCGTGGCTGAAGTCGATAACCAGATGCTCCGGCAGCTCAAATTCGCGCAGGCTGTCGCAGGCGGCAACGATATCGGTGGCGTGGTAGTTCGGCGTTTTGCCGCCGCGCATGATGATATGACCGTAGGGATTGCCGCTGGTCTGATAAATCGTCATCTGCCCGTTTTTGTCCGGCGACAGGAACATGTGGCTGGCGCGCGCCGCGCGGATGGCGTCAATCGCGATGCGGGTGTTGCCGTCGGTACCGTTCTTGAAGCCCACCGGGCAGGAAAGTGCGGAGGCCATTTCGCGGTGGATCTGGCTCTCGGTGGTACGTGCGCCGATGGCGCCCCAACTGATCAAATCGGCAATGTACTGGCCGACCACCATGTCCAGGAATTCGGTGGCGGTCGGCAGACCGAGCTGGTTGACTTCCAGTAACAGTCGGCGTGCCATTTCGATACCACGATTTACCTGAAAGGTGCCATCCAGCGCCGGATCCGAAATCAGGCCTTTCCAGCCCACCACGGTGCGCGGTTTTTCAAAATAAGTGCGCATCACGATTTCCAGGCGATCCTGATAGCGAACGCGCAGCGCATTCAGACGGCCGGCATAATCGATGGCGGCATCTAAATCGTGGATGGAGCAGGGGCCGATAACCACCAGCAGGCGACGGTCTTCGCCGGTAAGGATCTTTTCAATGCGTTTTCGTGACGCTGTCACGCTATCGGCGATTTCCGCCGAGATCGGCAGCTTCTCCGCCAATGCTTGCGGCGTAACGAGGCTATCGATGCGCGCGGTCCGCAGTTCATCTGTTTTGTGCATGGTTTTCTCTAAAGACTTTTCTTCGCTGCGGCAGGAGTGCCGGGAAGTGATGGCGATCACAATAACGTAAAAACCGGTGAATTCAACCGTAGAAATTGTGTTCTGTTGATCGAAGCCACTAAAAAAAGCACAAAAATCATGGCATGTGGGAAATAAACGTCAGACGGCAGGGAAAATACCCCTGCCGGAAAGCCTGCTAGCGCGCTCTTAGCGGCGGGCCGTGCCGGCTAGAACATGCGGCGACTCATGCCAAGAATATCCAGGATTTTGGTGGAGATTTCCTCCACCGAATAGTTGGTGGTGTTCAGATAACGGATCTGGTTTTTGCGGAACAGCGCTTCTACTTCGGCAAGCTCCATCCGACACTGGCGCAGCGACGCATAGCGGCTGTTTTCGCGGCGCTCTTCGCGAATGGCGGCCAGCCGTTCCGGGTCGATTGTCAGCCCGAACAGTTTATGCTGAAACGGTTTCAGCGCGGCGGGGAGATGCAAATTGTCCATATCGTCGGCGGTAAACGGGTAGTTGGCGGCGCGGATCCCGAACTGCATCGCCAGATACAGGCTGGTGGGAGTTTTGCCGCAGCGTGATACGCCCAACAATATAACCTGAGCCTGATCGAGATTACGCAGCGATATGCCGTCATCATGGGCTAACGTGTAGTCAATGGCAGCGATACGGGCATCGTATTTACCGAGGTTGCTGGCCGTCAGCCCGTGGGTGCGGTTCGGCACCGGCGTGGGTTCAACGTCCAGTTCACCCTGCAACGGGCCGACCAGCGCCTGCACGATGTCCTGACAAAAGCCTTCGCTCTGGGTAATGACATTACGCACTTCCGGCGAAATGATGGAGTAAAACACCAGCGGGCGCACGCCGGTATCGCGATAAATATCGTTGATCTGCTGGCTGACCGCCCGGGCTCGCGCTTCGGTTTCAACGAAGGGCAACGTAAAGGTCGTGGCTTTGACCGGGAATTGGGACAACACCGCGTGGCCCAACACTTCGGCGGTGATCGCCGTCCCATCCGAAATATAAAAAACGCTTCTTTCCACCCGAGGCTCCTTACCTGAAACGGTGATGCAGTTGTATCGCCTGCTTGGCGGTATCATGGGCTTCAGGCGATCCCGCGGTAAAGGGGTGAGCAAAAAAAATGTGATAATGCAGGCAGAGTGGCTCATTAATTTTCGCGAGCGAGGAAAAATGAACGTGATGGAGTATTCGTATTAAAACGCTATTTTAATTTTCATGAGATAAATGACTCGTTTTTTGCGGGCCTTATTCAGTATATCGGCGAAATCTCAATCAAAAACATGGTAATTATTGTGGTTTTTAAAACTGAAGTTTAAAAAATACTTAATTTATTGAGATTTAAACTTTTAGTGCGAAAGGGAACGGTTCCGGGCAGGTTTCGCCGTTCAGGTAATTTTCCGAAAATCCACTTTCTTCATCGGGTTGATCGATTCACCTTTCCATTTCTTATGGATCATTGTGCTAGTCTGAATGGGCTCCGCTTTGTCGGTGCCCAAGAAAGCAAACGAATTAAATCCGTCTATACCCTACTGATAGCAATAAGGATTGTCTCGATGTCCAACAATGGCCCAGACTTGCGTAATGTGCTTTGGTACAACCAGCTCGGCATGCACGACGTTGACCGTGTCGGTGGCAAAAATGCCTCCCTCGGTGAAATGATCACCAATCTTTCCGATTTGGGCGTGGCCGTGCCAAACGGTTTTGCCACCACCGCACAGGCGTTTAACGATTTCCTCGAGCAAAGCGGTGTTAACCAGCGCATCTATCAATTACTGGATCAAACTGACGTTGACGATGTTGCTCAACTGGCCAAGGCCGGCGCGCAAATCCGCCAATGGGTCATCGATACGCCATTCCATGCGGAATTCGAGCGTGAAATTAACCTGGCTTACCAACAGTTGGCGGACGGCGAGCCGGAAGCCTCGTTTGCCGTGCGTTCTTCCGCGACAGCGGAAGACATGCCGGATGCCTCTTTTGCCGGCCAGCAGGAAACTTTCCTCAACGTGCAGGGTATCGACGCCGTCATGGTGGCGATCAAACACGTATTCGCCTCGCTGTTTAACGACCGCGCCATTTCGTATCGCGTGCATCAGGGCTATGACCACCGCGGCGTAGCCTTGTCGGCCGGCGTACAGCGTATGGTGCGTTCCGATCTGGCGTCTTCCGGCGTGATGTTCACCATTGATACCGAATCGGGTTTTGATCAGGTGGTGTTTATTACTTCCGCCTTGGGTCTGGGCGAAATGGTGGTGCAGGGCGCGGTGAACCCGGATGAGTTCTATGTGCATAAACCCACGTTGCTGCGCGGCAATCCGGCTATCGTGCGCCGCAACCTCGGCTCGAAGAAAATCCGCATGGTGTACGCGCCATCGCAGGATCACGGCAAGCAGGTAAAAATTGAAGATGTGCCAGAGCAGCAACGCAATCGTTTCTCTCTGACCGACCAGGAAGTGGAAGCGCTGGCGCATCAGGCGATTTTGATCGAAAAGCATTACGGCCGCCCGATGGATATCGAGTGGGCCAAAGACGGCCATACCGGCAAATTGCTGATCGTGCAGGCGCGTCCGGAAACCGTGCGTTCCAACGAGCAGACGATGGAGCGTTATCAGCTTAACGGTACCAGCTCGGTACTGGTGGAAGGGCGAGCTATCGGCCATCGCATTGGTGCCGGCCCGGTGAAAGTGATCCATAACATCAGCGAAATGGATCGTATTCTGCCGGGGGACGTGCTGGTTACCGATATGACCGACCCGGACTGGGAGCCGATCATGAAGAAAGCGGCGGCGATCGTCACCAACCGTGGCGGCCGTACTTGCCACGCGGCGATTATCGCTCGCGAGCTGGGTATCCCGGCGGTGGTCGGCTGTGGCAACGCCACCGAACTGCTGAAAGACGGCCAGAAAGTCACCGTGTCCTGTGCGGAAGGCGATACCGGCTTTGTGTACAGCGATATGATCGACTTTACCGTACAGAGCTCCGAAGTGACTGAGCTGCCGGATCTGCCGTTGAAAATCATGATGAACGTCGGTAACCCCGATCGGGCGTTCGATTTTGCCCGTTTACCGAATGAAGGCGTGGGATTGGCCCGTCTGGAATTTATCATCAACCGCATGATTGGCGTCCATCCAAAGGCGCTGCTGGAGTTCGATCAACAAACCCCGGCATTGCAGAACGAAATCAAGGCGTTGATGTTGGGCTATGACCATCCGGCAGAGTTCTACGTGGGCCGTCTGACGGAAGGGATCGCCACGCTGGGTGCGGCATTCTGGCCGAAACGCGTGATCGTGCGTTTGTCCGATTTCAAATCCAATGAATACGCCAACCTGGTGGGCGGCGAGAAGTATGAACCGCACGAAGAGAACCCAATGCTGGGCTTCCGCGGGGCAGGCCGCTACGTATCGGACAGTTTCCGTGATTGCTTTGCGATGGAGTGCGATGCGGTAAAACGCGTGCGCAACGAAATGGGCCTCACCAACGTCGAGATCATGGTGCCCTTTGTGCGAACCGTGGCGCAGGCGGAGGCGGTGGTTGCAGAGCTGGCGCGTCAGGGCCTCAAGCGCGGCGAGAACGGCCTGAAAGTGATCATGATGTGTGAAATCCCATCCAATGCGCTATTGGCGGATCAGTTCCTGGAACATTTTGACGGCTTCTCGATCGGCTCCAACGACATGACTCAGCTGACGCTGGGGCTGGACCGTGACTCGGGCGTGGTGTCGGAACTGTTTGATGAACGCAACGAAGCGGTGAAGGCACTGCTGTCGATGGCGATTCAGGCCGCGAAGCGTCATGGCAAATACGTGGGTATTTGTGGCCAGGGCCCATCCGACCACGAAGATTTCGCCGAATGGCTGATGGAGCAGGGCATTGATAGCCTGTCCCTCAATCCGGATACCGTGGTGCAAACCTGGATCAATTTGTCGAAGAAAAAATAACCTTTCACCGCAGATTGAGCGCTGACATAAAACCGTAACTCAGGTTACGGTTTTTTTATTGCCGCAGGTAAATGATGTGGGTGGGTGAATAAGCGTGGCTAAAAAAAGAATAAAAAAAAGCCCATCAGGAGACGGGCAAAGACTACACACAGCAATTCACATGTATGGCATTACATTGTTTGGAAAGCTTGCTTTAAAATCAGTGATTTGAAGCAATATATGGCAATAATACTAAATATTTAAGGGCCACTAGTCATTAAGAATCATCCTAATAAATACTTGCCTCATGATTTATTCATCAGAACGCTTATTTTATCTTTATTGTATAAAGATGCATTCGCTCGGCATGTTCAATTAATGTGCCGGTATGGGGCAGCTATATTATGCCAGAGAGTGAATTCAAAGACAGGAAGTGAATCAGGGATCTTGCTGAGGGTATTCTGCCCGGCAGCCCGGGCAGAATAGGAGAATTAGCGCTTTTCCAACTCTTTGGCGACGTCGTCCAGATCGGCCGTGGGTTCTGGCGCTTCGTCCATCCAGGCGGTGAGCAAACGATAAGATACCGCCAACACCACCGGGCCGATAAACAGGCCGATCATGCCGAAGGCCAGCAGGCCGCCGATAACGCCGGACAGGATCAGTAGCATCGGCAGATCGGCGCCCATGCGGATCAGCACCGGCCGCAGCACGTTATCCAGCGTGGCGACCAGGCAACTCCATACCAACAGTACGGTGCCCCAGGTGGTGTCGCCGCTCCAGTACAACCAGATAATCGCCGGGACCAGCACCAGCAACGGTCCCAATTGCGCCACGCAGCAAATGAATATCAGCACCGTCAGCAAGGTGGCGGCAGGAATGCCGGATACCGCAAGGCCAATCCCGCCGAGTACCGACTGCACCAGCGCCGTCACCACTACGCCCAGCGCCACCGCGCGGATCGCCTGGCCACCCAGCACCACCGCCGCGTCGCCGCGATCGGCCGCAAGACGCGCCGCAAAGTGGCGAATACCCAGGGCGACTTGTTCACCGCGCGCATACAGCAGTACGCTGAACAGCAACATCAGCGTACAGTGCAGCAGGAAACGGCCGATATGCGCCGCTTGCGCGACAAACCAGGTGGCGGTCTGACCGAAGTAAGGTTGGATCTTCGCCAGCAGCGCCGCGCCCCCGGCATTCACCAGCGTGTGATAGCTGTTATAGACTTTGTTGCCGATCATCGGGATCGAGTGCAACCAGGCCAGATCGGGAATATGCAGCTTGCCGGGGGTACTGGCCCAGGCAACGACGGGTGCGCTGTTGTCCACTACGCTGCTGACCAGCAGCGAAATCGGCAGGATGAACAGCAGGATCAGCAGCAGCGTCATGACGAGGACCGCCAGCGAGCGCCGGCCCCAGAGTATTTTTTGCAGTTTGATCAACAGTGGCCAGGTGGCGATGACCACCATGCCGGCCCAGGCAAAACCGAGAATAAACGGTTGAATGACCCAAAAACAGGCGACGATCATGATGGCGATAAACAGCACGCCAAAAATAATCCGTGGCAAATCGTATCGGGATTGCGGGTGTGTCATGAATTAGGTTCTCATCCTGGTAAGTTAAATCCTTCGTACCTGCTAAGCATGGTGCATTTTCGTTACTTTCCACAAGGCGGCGCACCTTTTATCGTGCGTCATTCTGCAGTGGGGTAATTGTGATAATGTGAATGCCTTCACTAAACGAGTATGTTAGTTTTCATCATCAATAAAAAGTAGGGTGGGTCTGAATATACCCTATGAATTTCAAGTTGCAGCCTACAACGCCGCAGCCTGAAAGGCGACGGGTAAAGACCTGATTCAGCGTACGTTAACGCATAAAAAATAGACAGACAGGGTCAAAAAAGCGAATGATCCCACAGATTTCTCAGGCGCCCGGCCTCGTTCAACGGGTGCTCGACTTTTTGGAAGCCTTAAAACAAAACGGATTCAACGGTGATGTTGCGACCAGCTATGCCGATCGGCTGACGATGGCGACCGACAACAGCATCTATCAGCTGTTGCCTGACGCGGTGGTGTTTCCTCGTTCAACGGCGGATGTGGCGTTGATTGCGCGACTGGCGGGCGAAGAGCGCTTCAGCGCGCTGACCTTTAGCCCGCGCGGCGGCGGTACCGGCACCAACGGCCAGGCCCTCAACACCGGCATTGTGGTCGATATGTCGCGCCACATGAACCGCATCCTTGAAATCAATGTCGAACAGGGTTGGGTGAAGGTTGAAGCCGGGGTCATCAAAGATCAGCTTAACCAGTATCTGCGGCCGTTCGGCTATTTCTTCTCTCCGGAACTTTCCACCAGTAACCGCGCGACGCTGGGCGGCATGATCAACACCGATGCGTCCGGCCAAGGCTCGCTGGTGTACGGCAAAACCTCCGATCACGTTCTGGGCCTGAGGGCGGTGCTGCTGGGGGGCGATATGATCGATACCCGCGCCATGCCGACACCGCTTGCGGAAACGATTGCTATGGAAGATACCGTCGAAGGCCGGATCTACCATAGGGTGCTGAATAGCTGCCGCGACCAGCGTGCGTTGATCCTGGAGAAATTCCCCAAGCTAAACCGCTTCCTGACCGGCTACGACCTGCGGCATGTGTTCAGCGACGATCTGCAGACCTTCGATCTAACGCGCATCCTGACCGGTGCTGAGGGCACGCTGGCGTTTATCACCGAGGCGCGGCTGGATATCACGCCGCTGCCGAAGGTACGCCGCTTGGTTAACGTAAAATATGATTCCTTTGATTCAGCCCTGCGCAACGCTCCCTTCATGGTGGAGGCCAAGGCGCTGTCGGTGGAGACCATTGATTCCAAGGTGCTGAACCTGGCGCGGGAAGATATTGTTTGGCACTCGGTGAGTGAATTGATCACCAACGTGCCGGATAAAGAGATGCTGGGTCTGAACATCGTCGAATTTGCCGGGGATGACAAGGCGCTGATCGACCAGCAGATGGAAACTCTGTGTCTGCGGCTGGACGAGTTAATCCGCGAGAAGCAGGGCGGCGTGATTGGCTATCAGATCTGCGGGGACCTGGTCGGTATCGAGCGGATTTATAACATGCGCAAGAAGGCGGTCGGGCTGTTGGGCAACGCCAAAGGGCGCGCCAAACCTATTCCTTTCGCCGAAGATACCTGCGTGCCGCCGCAGCATTTGGCCGATTATATTGTCGAATTCCGCCAGTTGTTGGACAGCCATAACCTCAGTTACGGCATGTTCGGCCACGTGGATGCCGGCGTATTGCACGTACGGCCTGCGCTCGACATGTGCGATCCGCAGCAAGAAGTGCTGATGAAGCAGCTTTCCGACCAGGTGGTGGCGCTGACCGCCAAATATGGTGGGTTACTGTGGGGCGAACACGGCAAAGGCTTCCGCGCCGAATACAGCCCGGAATTCTTCGGCGAGCAGTTGTACGAGGAGTTGCGCCGCATCAAGGCCGCGTTCGATCCGAATAACCGCCTTAACCCCGGTAAAATTTGCCCGCCGTTGGGCGTCGATGCCCCGATGATGAAAGTGGACGCGGCCAAGCGCGGCACACTCGATCGTCGTATCCCGATTGAGGTGCGCACCTCGTTCCGTGGCGCCATGGAGTGCAACGGCAACGGCCTGTGTTTTAACTTTGATGTGCGCAGCCCGATGTGCCCGTCGATGAAGATCACCGGCAGCCGCATTCACTCGCCAAAAGGCCGTGCGGCGCTGGTGCGCGAATGGTTGCGTCTGCTGTCCGAACAGGGAGTAGACCCGCTGGTGCTGGAACGGCAATTGCCGCAGCAGCGTCTCAGCTTCCGTACCTTGATCGAGAAAACCCGCAACAGCTGGTATGCCGGCAAAGGCGAATATGATTTTTCGCACGAGGTGAAAGAGGCGATGTCCGGCTGCCTGGCCTGTAAAGCCTGTTCCACCCAATGCCCGATTAAAATTGACGTGCCGGGTTTCCGCTCGCGTTTCCTGCAGCTGTATCACACCCGTTATCTGCGGCCGGCGCGCGACTATATGGTCGCCGGGGTTGAAAGCTATACGCCGTTGATGGCGAAAGCGCCGAAGGTATTCAACTTCTTCTTCCGTCAGCCCTGGGTGCGTGAGCTGAGCCGCAACGCTATCGGTATGGTCGATTTGCCAATGCTCTCCAGCCCGACGCTGCGTCAGCAGCTTTCCGGCCACGGCGCCTTGACCATGACGCTGGAGCAACTTGAGGCGTTGAGCGCCGAACAGCGTGAGCAACACGTGCTGATCGTGCAGGATCCCTTCACCAGCTATTACGACGCCAAGGTGGTGGCGGACTTTGTACGGCTGGTGGAAAAACTCGGTTACCAGCCGGTGCTGCTGCCCTTCTCGCCGAACGGCAAGGCGCAGCATATCAAAGGCTTCTTGACGCGCTTTGCCCGCACCGCGCGCAAAACCGCCGATTTCCTCAATCGAGTGGCCAAGCTCGGGATGCCGCTGGTAGGGGTCGATCCGGCGCTGGTGCTGTGCTATCGCGACGAATATAGCGAGATCCTCGGCGAAACGCGCGGTGACTTCCAGGTGCAACTGGTACATGAATGGCTGCAACAACTGCTGGCGGAACGTGCCGAGCAACCGGCGACCGGCGAGGCCTGGTACCTGTTTGGCCACTGTACCGAAACCACGGCGCTGCCGGCCAGCGGCCAGCATTGGGCGTCGATCTTCTCGCGCTTCGGGGCCAGGCTGGAAAACGTCAGCGTGGGCTGTTGCGGCATGGCGGGCACCTACGGGCATGAAGTGAAGAACCTGGAGAATTCGCTCGGGATTTATGAGCTATCATGGCACCAGGCGTTGCAACGTTTGCCGCGGCAACGTTGTCTGGCGACCGGCTATTCTTGTCGCAGCCAGGTCAAACGCATTGAGGGTAACGGCGTGCGCCACCCGTTACAGGCACTTCTGGAGATGATTGCGTGAAATTGTGGAAACGAGAAACGACGCTGGAGCAGTTAAACCGCGCCGGTGAGGGATGCATGGTAAGCCATGTGGGGATTCACTTCACCCGGCTGGAAGACGATTTTCTTGAAGCCACGATGCCGGTGGACCACCGCACCCGGCAACCTTTCGGGTTGCTGCACGGCGGGGCATCGGTGGTGCTGGCGGAGTCGATGGGATCGATGGCCGGCTATCTGTGCAGCGAAGGGGAGCAGAAAGTGGTGGGGCTGGAAATCAATGCCAACCATTTGCGGGCGGCGTTTGAAGGGCAGGTGCGCGGCGTATGCCGTGCGCTGCACGTGGGCCGGCGGCATCAGGTGTGGCAGATCGAGATATTCGATTCGCGTGACCGGTTGTGCTGCACCTCACGCTTGACCACCGCAGTGATCGACTGATCCTCCCACCCGCAGGCGCCTTGCCTGCGGGTGCTCCGTTGCCGTTCCGCAGGCGTTTAGAGCTGGAACGGCACCCGCTTGACGAAATCCTTCTGGAAGGCGTTAGCCTTCTCCCAGGTGCCTTCCATCGCATATTTCTGGCAGATTAAGGTCAGGGTATGACGGGCAAAATGATAGCTCTGAACCCGAAACAGCTGGCAACGCTGCGGATTGTTGATTTCGACGATCAGCCGGTTATGCAGTTTGCTCAGCGCATGCAAATAGCTTTCATCATCACCGTTTTCCAGACACAGATTGGCCATGTTCAGGCTGACGTTATTGTAGCGCTTCAGATGGTTGATATTGCACTCTGGCCGCCTGAGCGACGCCTCCGCCATGTAGAAATCTACCGTGGCATCACGCACGCTGAATTTATAGTCATCAATTTTGCCCAACAGCCACGCACCGATCGAAATAGCCATTATATCCGCGCCACCTGAATTTAAATGATAATCATTATCATATTTACGGATGCGTTCGCGATCAATCATTCTGTTGAAATTTTTATCGGCCGCCGGGGCTGCATTTGTTCTGCTACGGCCCAATATCAGTCAGTAGCGGCTAAACTTTAAGCAATGCCAGCGGTTTCGGCCACTGCGGGAGGGCGGCGCAAACAACGGAAAACACCGCGAATTGTCAATAAACGCATTTTTGAGACAGACAAAATGTTGAAATAGGTATTTTCTATGAATGTTTAGATCGACAATAAAAGCCGGTGCTGCAAAGAGGACGGGCCAGCGGTTGGGCGGGGCGGTGATACAGGATGTACAGCAAATTCATAAGGATAAAATGAACGCGTCTCCACCGGACTGTGTCAGGCGCTCAGACTGTTCCCTATTGAGGCAGCATAAAAATGGGCTTTTGGCGGATACCCCCGCAAAACAAACGGTTGAAGTGATAATTGTTATCACTAACATATAAGAAACCCAGATTGGCTGCGGTAAAACACGAGTGTGAGGTAGGCCATATGCAAACGGAAAATGTCGGCACCTTTTCTCTGGACGAAAATGTCTGGCAAGGCATTTTGCTCAGTGACGACGCCGTACGACAAATTACTAAATTGATGCAGCAGGATCCGCAAGTGAAGGGGCTGCAACTCGGGGTGAAGCAATCAGGCTGCGCCGGGTTTGCCTATGTGCTGGATCTCACCCGTGCCCCGGCAGAAGACGACCTGCTGTTCGAGCGCGATGGCGCAAAACTGTATGTGCCGCTGAAAGCCATGCCGTTCATCGATGGCACCACGGTAGATTTTGTCCGTGAAGGGCTGAATCAAATATTCAAATTCAATAACCCTAAAGCTCAGCATGCCTGCGGGTGCGGCGAGAGCTTTGGCGTTTGAGCGATGCAATCAACATGACACGAAGCAATATAGAAATGCCTAATGAAGTGCAGGCTTGGGTCAGCGAAGGTCGCTACAAAGAAGGCTTTTTCACCCAGTTGGATACCGATGAATTGGCGACGGGCATCAACGAAGACGTGGTGCGCGCCATCTCGGCCAAGCGCAACGAACCTGAGTGGATGCTGGAATTCCGCCTGGAGGCTTACCGTGCCTGGCTGCAAATGGAAGAGCCGCATTGGTTGAAAGCGAACTATGACCGGCTGAACTACCAGGATTACAGCTATTACTCCGCGCCCTCCTGCGGCAGCTGCGACGACGCCTGCGGTTCCCAGCCCGGTGCCGAACAGCAACCCGGCGCGGCAACCGAAAACAGCTATCTGACCAGCGAGGTTGAGCTGGCGTTTAACCAACTCGGCGTGCCGGTGCGCGAAGGCAGCGAAGTGGCGGTAGACGCGATCTTCGACTCGGTATCGGTCTCCACTACCTACCGCGAAAAACTGGCGGAAAGCGGGGTGATTTTCTGCTCGTTCGGCGAGGCGATTCAGGAATATCCGGATCTGGTGCGCAAGTACCTGGGCCGCGTCGTCCCGTCCAATGATAACTTCTTTGCCGCGCTGAACGCCGCAGTGGCCTCCGACGGCACTTTTGTCTACGTGCCGAAAGGCGTGCGCTGCCCGATGGAGCTATCGACCTATTTCCGCATTAACGCCGCCAAAACCGGTCAGTTCGAACGCACCATCCTGATTGCCGATGAAGGCAGCTACGTCAGCTACATCGAAGGTTGCTCAGCCCCGGTGCGCGACAGCTATCAGCTGCATGCGGCGGTAGTGGAAGTGATCCTGCACAAAGACGCCGAAGTGAAATATTCAACGGTGCAAAACTGGTTCTCCGGCGGCGACAGCAAAGGCGGCATTCTCAACTTCGTGACCAAGCGCGCATTATGCGAAGGCGCGGGATCGAAGATGTCCTGGACCCAGTCGGAAACCGGTTCGGCGATCACCTGGAAATACCCGAGCGTGATCCTGCAGGGCGATAACTCAATCGGCGAGTTTTTCTCGGTGGCGCTGACCAGCGGCCATCAACAGGCGGATACCGGCACCAAGATGATCCACATCGGCAAAAACACCCGATCGACCATCATTGCCAAAGGCATCTCCGCCGGGCACAGCGAGAACACCTACCGCGGCCTGGTGAAGATCCTGCCGGGGGCGGAAAACGCGCGTAACTTTACCCAATGCGACTCGATGCTGATTGGGCCGGACAGCGGCGCCCATACTTTCCCGTACGTAGAGGCCCGCAATAACAGCGCACAGCTGGAACACGAAGCGACCACCTCGAAAATCGGCGATGACCAACTGTTCTACTGCTTGCAGCGCGGTATCAGCGAAGACAATGCCATCTCTATGATCGTCAACGGATTCTGCAAGGACGTGTTCTCTGAACTGCCGCTGGAATTCGCCGTCGAGGCGCAAAAGTTATTGGCCATCAGCCTGGAACACAGCGTGGGCTAAACGCCGGATTTACAGCGCAGCAGCGCTACCTAAGGACATCGCATGTTAAGTATCAAGAATTTAAAAGTCAGCGCCGAAGGCAATGAGATCCTCAAGGGATTGAACCTGGAGATCAAACCGGGTGAAGTGCATGCCATCATGGGGCCGAACGGCTCGGGCAAGAGTACGCTCTCAGCCACCCTGGCGGGGCGTGAAGAGTATGAAGTGACCGAGGGCGAGGTGACCTTCAAGGGTAAGGATCTGCTTGAGTTGGCTCCGGAAGATCGCGCCGGTGAAGGCGTGTTCCTGGCGTTCCAGTATCCGGTGGAGATCCCCGGCGTCAGCAACCACTTCTTCCTGCAGACGTCGGTGAATGCCGTGCGCAAATACCGCCAGCAAGAAGCGCTCGATCGCTTCGATTTCGCTGATTTCATCGAAGAAAAGATTGAACTGCTGAATATGCCGCCGGATCTGCTGACCCGTTCGGTCAACGTCGGCTTCTCCGGCGGCGAGAAAAAGCGTAATGACATTTTGCAGATGGCGGCGCTGGAGCCCGATCTGTGCATTCTGGATGAAACCGACTCCGGCCTGGATATTGACGCGCTGAAGATCGTCGCCAACGGCGTCAATTCGCTGCGGGATGGCAAGCGCGCTTTCATTATCGTCACGCACTATCAGCGTATTCTGGACTACATCAAACCGGATTATGTCCATGTTCTTTCCCAAGGGCGCATCGTGAAGTCCGGCGATTTCTCCCTGGTGAAACAGTTGGAGGAGCAGGGCTATGGCTGGCTTACCGACCAACAATAACTCACGCGCGTTGCAACAGCTTTACAGCCTGTTCGAGGCTCGAGGCGGCGAACGCTCCGCTCATGCTCTGGCGCACTGGCAGCAGGCTTTGCGCCTGGGCTGGCCGACGCGCAAGCATGAAAACTGGAAATATACCCCGCTGGAAGGGTTGCTGGAGCAGCAGTTCCTTGAGCCGCAGGCCGAGCCGATCACCGCCGCTCAACGTAATGCGCTGGCGCTGAACCTGGATGCTTATCGGCTGGTGTTTGTCGACGGGCGTTTCAACGCCGCGCTGAGCGACAGCGATCTGGGCGAATACCAGTTCGACGTCACTCCCTACGGTACGCCGCAGGCGTTGCCGGAGCCGATCCAACCTGAAATTTTTCTGCACCTGACCGAAAGCCTGGCGCAGGAGACCAGCATGATCCGCGTGGCGGCCGGCAAGATCGCTGCGCGGCCGTTGTACCTGTTGCACATCAGCAGCGGGGGCGGCGCGGCGGGCGAAGTGAACACCGTGCATCATCGCCATCATCTCGAGGTCGGTCGCAATGCCCGGGCCGAGGTGATCGAGCATTATGTCAGCCTGAACGAAGCCGCGCATTTCACCGGTGCCCGGCTGACGGCCAGCGTCGGAGACAACGCGGAGCTGCATCACTGCAAGCTGGCGTTCGAAAGCCAGGCGAGCTACCACTTTGCGCATAACGACTTGGTGATTGGCCGCGACGCGCGGGTGAAAAGCGACAGCTTCCTGCTGGGAGCCGGGCTTACGCGGCATAACACCAGCGCGCAGTTGAACGGCGAAGGCTCCAACCTGGCGATCAACAGCCTGGTGTTGCCGGTGGGCAAAGACGTGTGCGATACCCGTACCTACCTGGAGCACAACAAAGGTTACTGCGAGAGCCGTCAACTGCATAAAACGGTGGTCAGCGATCGCGCCAAGGCGGTATTCAACGGCATGATCAAAGTCGCCAAACATGCGATCAAGACCGACGGCCAGATGACCAACCACAACCTGCTGCTGGGTAAGGTGGCGGAGGTGGACACCAAGCCGCAGTTGGAAATCTACGCCGATGACGTGAAATGCAGCCACGGCGCCACCGTCGGGCGCATTGATGAAGAGCAACTGTTCTATCTGCAATCGCGAGGCATTGATAAACACGCAGCGCAGCAGATGATCATCTTTGCCTTTGCCGCTGAACTGACCGAGGGCATCGGCAACGATGTCATCCGCGAATGGGTGCTGGCGCGCATAGCGCAGCGCCTGCCGGGGGAGGCAGCATGAGTTTTCCGATTGAACGGGTGCGCAGCGAATTCCCCCTGTTGGCGCGTGAGGTCAATGGCCGGCCGCTGGCTTACCTTGACAGTGCCGCCAGTGCGCAGAAGCCGCAGGCGGTGATCGATCGCGAGCTGGATTTTTATCGCCATGGCTATGCTGCGGTACACCGTGGCATTCACACGCTGAGCGCAGAAGCGACGCAGGAAATGGAAGCGGTGCGCGAAAAAGTGGCGGCGTTTATCAACGCCTCCTCGGCGGAAGAGATTGTCTTCGTCAAGGGCACCACCGAGGGCATTAACCTGGTGGCCAACAGCTTTGGCCGCCATTTCCTGCAACCGGGCGACAGCATCATCATCACCGAGATGGAGCACCACGCCAATATTGTTCCCTGGCAGATGCTGGCGCAGGAACGCGGGCTTCAACTGCGGGTGTGGCCGCTGCAGCAGGACGGTACTCTGGATCTGGCGCAGTTGCCGGGTTTGATCGACTCGTCCACCAAATTGCTGGCGATGACCCAGGTCTCCAACGTGCTCGGCACGGTGAACCCGGTGCGTGAAATCATCGCGCAGGCGAAGACGGCGGGGCTGAAGGTGCTGATAGACGGCGCTCAGGCCGTTATGCATCAGCGGGTGGATGTGCAGGCGCTGGATTGCGATTTTTATGTGTTTTCCGGCCACAAGCTGTATGGCCCTTCCGGCATCGGCATTCTTTATGGCCGTCAGGCGCTGTTGCAGCAGATGCCGCCGTGGGAAGGCGGGGGCTCGATGATACAACAGGTCAGCCTGACGAATGGCACCACCTATGCCGAGCCGCCGTGGCGCTTTGAGGCCGGTTCGCCGAACACGGCCGGCATGATGGGGCTGGGCGCGGCGATTGATTACGTTAACGCGCTTGGGCTGGAGGCGATTCACGACTACGAACAGTCGCTGATGCACTATGCGCTCGAAGCGCTAAAACAGGTGCCGGCACTTAAAATTTATGGTCCGTCAGAGCGCGCCGGAGTCATTGCCTTTAACCTGGGTGAGCACCACGCTTACGACGTCGGCAGTTTCCTGGATCAATACGGCATTGCCATTCGTACCGGCCACCATTGCGCGATGCCGTTGATGGCGTTCTATAATGTGCCGAGCATGTGCCGTGCTTCGCTGGCGTTATATAACACGCGCGATGAAGTTGACCGGCTGGTGGCAGGGTTGCAGCGTATCCAAAAACTCTTGGGGTAGGTCGAGGGCGCCTCTTGTGGCGCTCTGTGGCGAAACAATGCCTGCGGACAGTTGTGTGGGGCCCGGCATGCCGGCCCCTGAATTATTGAAAGGATCCTCATGGCGAACTTGCCGGATAAAGATAAATTGGTGCGAAATTTTTCCCGTTGCCTCAACTGGGAAGATAAGTACCTGTATGTGATTGAACTGGGCGCGAAGTTGCCGGCGCTTGACGAGGCTGAACGCCAGGCGGGTAACCTGATTTCCGGCTGCCAGAGCCAGGTGTGGATTGTGATGCATACCGACGAGCAAGGGCGCGTCGAATTTCACGGCGACAGCGACGCTGCCATCGTCAAAGGGTTGCTGGCGGTGGTGTTTATTCTGTATCACCAAATGACGCCACAGCAGATTACCGAGCTTGATGTTCGACCCTTTTTCGCCGAGTTGGCGCTTAGCCAACACTTGACGCCTTCGCGCTCTCAAGGGTTGGAGGCGATGATCCGCGCTATCCGCATTAAGGCCGCCCAGTTGGCGTGATCCTGCTTTGCTATTCAAAAATGGCTTATTGATGCGTTGAATATATTTCTTGTGTCAATGAGCCTTTACAAACCTCCTCCTGTCCCCCTGTCCGTGCAGCAAATCAGTGACATTTCAGCAGCTTACTCATTGACGTATTGCTGACAATTCTGGTGCGCGATTACGTTATAACATGTTGATTTTTAGAGGACTTATTGCCTTTAATGCCAGCGTTGCTAGTATTAATCAGGTATTGTCTGATTTACCTGTCGTCAGGTGCCAGCTAGCCTTGTGGCCGAACCGTAATAAGCATATAGGGATGATAATGAAACGTGCGTTGAGTTTAATGGGCATGCTATTCGCCACCGTACTGACAGGCACCCAAGCCGCCAGCGCGACCGAATACCCGCTGCCGCCGCCGGACAGCCGCCTGATTGGCGAGAACACCACTTACACCGTACCTAACGATGGCCGCCCGCTGGAGGCGATTGCCGCCGACTATCAAATTGGCCTGCTGGGCATGCTGGAGGCCAATCCAGGTACGGATCCGTTCCTGCCCAAGCCGGGTTCGGTATTGACCATCCCGACTCAAATGTTGCTGCCGGACACCAAGCGTGAGGGAATAGTGGTCAATCTGGCCGAACTGCGCCTGTACTACTACCCGAAAGGCGAGAACAAAGTGATTGTTTATCCCATCGGTATTGGTCAGACCGGCATGCATACGCCGCTGCAGGTGACCTCAGTCAGCCAGAAGATCCCGAACCCGACCTGGACACCCACGGCCAACATCCGTAAACGCTATCAGGCCAAAGGCGTGACGCTGCCGGCGGTGATACCGGCCGGCCCTGAAAACCCGATGGGGCTGTTTGCCATGCGTCTGGCTATGGGGCACGGTGAGTATTTGATCCACGGCACCAATGCCAATTTCGGTATTGGCATGCGCGTCAGCTCCGGCTGTATCCGTCTGCGTCCGAAGGATATCGAAGCGCTGTTCAACATGGTGCCGCGCGGCACCCGCGTGCAGGTGATTAACGATCCGGTGAAAATTTCCGTGGAGCCGGACGGCAAGCGTTACGTCGAAGTCCATCAGCCGCTGTCGAGAATCGAAAGCGACGATCCGCAGACCATGCCGATTACGTTGTCCAAAACCGAAAAAACCTTTGTCGCGGATGCGCAGACCGATCGTACGGTGTTCGACAGCGCGGTTGTACGCCGCTCTGGCATGCCGGTACTGGTTAATCTGGGGCAGAGTATGTCTGAGGTGACTTTAACGCCTGTAGCCCCGCAGAAAGCGAATAAGGGCTTGTTCAAGGGGGCACCTATCAGCTCAGTGAATTAAAAACGGGTCATAACTGACAATTCTGAGGGGGTTCAGCGCGCTGAACCCTTTTTTTCGCCTGGTGCGAGAAGAAAGGGGAAATGCAGACCAAAAAAAACGGCGCACAATGTGCGCCGTTTTCAATAACCGAAGCTATCTTACTTTTTGTAAGCGTGAGCTTGGTTGTCCAGGCGCTGGTTAGCACGTGCTGCGTCGTCTTTAGCTGCTTGAACGTCAGAACGGATTGCGTTCACGTCGTTGCTCAGCTGGTCAACTTTAGCGTTCAGAGTCTGAACGTCAGAAGACAGTTGATCGATTTTAGCATTGCTAGAGCAGCCTGCCAGCAGAGTGGAACCCAGGATTACCGCGCCCAGTACCAGTTTAGTACGATTCATTATAACACCCTCTAGATTGAGTTAATCTCCATGTAGCGTTACAAGTATTACACAAACTTTTTTCGAAAGAGAATAATTTTTTTGTATTGGAGTGCTTTATTTTGATCGTTCGCTCAAACTTGCATCTTCTTTTGAAAAATAGTTAAAAAATCTAGGGAAAACAGCTGGATTCCATGGGACAACTCCGATTTGTAATTAGCTAAATAATGAGCAATCGGCGGTTGCGTTTTTGAGAAAACGGTTTACTACTGCTAAAAAAAACGCCGCTAAGCGGCGTTTTGGTCAAGACAATTATGTCACGTTTTATATTACAGCACGTGTACCGAGGCGGTATTGGTGGTGCCGCTCGGTACCAGAGCGCCAGAAACCATCACGACGACGTCGCCTTTTTGCGCCAGGCCGCTGGCCAGCGCAGCTTCTTTGCCAATGCGATAGAAGTCGTCGGTAGAGGCGATTTCTTTGACCATTTGCGGGGTAACGCCTTTGGTCAGGATCAATTGGCGGGCGGTAACTTCGTTGGTGGTCAGGGCCAGAATCACGGCGTTAGGGAAGTATTTACGCACGGATTTGGCTGATTTACCGCCGCTGGTGGCAACCACAATCAATGGCGCGTCCAGTTTTTCTGCGGTTTCAACGGCGCCACGGCAGACGGCTTCGGTGATGCGCAGTTTGCGGTTGTCGTTCAGGCTGTCAATACGGCTTGGCATCACGCGATCGGTGCGCTCGCAGATGGTGGCCATAATGGTCACGGCTTCCAGCGGGTATTTACCCTTGGCGCTCTCGCCCGACAGCATCACGGCGTCGGTACCGTCCAGAATGGCGTTCGCCACGTCGCCGGCTTCGGCACGGGTAGGGCGTGGATTTTTGATCATCGAATCCAGCATTTGGGTGGCGGTGATCACCACTTTACGTGCACGATTACATTTCTCGATCATCATCTTCTGAGCGAAGATCACTTCTTCTACCGGGATTTCTACGCCCAGATCGCCACGAGCTACCATGATGCCGTCAGAAGCTTCGAGGATCTCGTCGAAATTGTTCAGGCCTTCCTGGTTTTCGATTTTGGAGATGATCTGAATCTGCTCGCCGCCGTGGGCTTTCAAATGTTCGCGGATTTCCAGCACGTCGGAACGCTTGCGGATAAAGGAAGCGGCAACGAAGTCGACACCTTGTTCGCAGCCGAAAATCAGGTCGCGTTTGTCTTTTTCAGCCAGCGCGGGCAGTTGAATGGAAACGCCCGGCAGGTTAACGCCTTTGTTTTCACCCAGATCACCGCTGTTGAGCACGTTACAGATCACTTCGTTCTCGGTCACGTTAGTGACTTCCATGCCGATCAGGCCATCGTCAACCAGCACGGTATTGCCGATTTTCAGATCGGCGGCGAAGCCGGAGTAGGTCACCGCAACGCGTTCGTTATTGCCGATAACGCTCTGGTCGGTAGTGAAAGTGAAGGTCTGGCCGGCAACCAGCGCCGCGTCCTTACCGCCTTCCAGCTTCATGGTGCGGATTTCCGGGCCTTTGGTGTCCAGCAGGATGCCGGCGTTTTTACCGGTTTTCGCGATGACTGCGCGCATGTTCTTGATGCGGTTGCCGTGTTCTTCGTAATCGCCGTGGGAGAAGTTAAGACGCATTACGTTCATGCCTGCATTGAGCAGGTTGGTCAGCATTTCTTCCGATTCGGTTTTTGGACCGATGGTACAAACAATTTTGGTCTTTTTCATGACGGAGTTTTCTACAAGTTGTGATGGATAAAAAAACGAATAAAACCGGCGGCCAGGCCACCGGTATGGAATTTGAGTCGCGCCTGGTGGTGCAAAACACAGTTAAGGATAGGTGACCAGAGTTGAAATGGGGCGGAAAAATTCAGCCCGCGCCGGGGCGTAGGGATGCTGCGCAACATGATGAGATGAAAATGTGTTGTTATTGCGTTTTCGCAGATCAAGGGCTGAAACCATTCAACTGAAAGACGTTGCGCATTATAAAGGCTAAGCGACGGGAAACAAAATAAAAAACCGGTGATCAACGGCGGAACCGTCAAATCAGCAGCAAATGTGGCGCAAATGCAAATCATCAGCAGGTGTTTGTTGCGCAAATAACCTTACTGTGAACGCCACAATTGCTTCAGTCACTCTGCCGTGACGATTTCCAGCAGCGTGCCGGCGGTCAGACAGAAGCACCCGCTGGCGGTGTTGGCGGGAATGACTATCGTTTCACCGGCCACCACGATCTGAGTATCGCTGCCAACGGTGAATTCAAATTCACCGGAAACGACCCGCGTTTGTAATGGGTGCAGCCGCTTTTGCAGTTGCCCGAAGGTGCCGGCTTCGAATTTGATTTCTGCAGCATGGGCGCCATCGCTCATTGTGCCCTGGCGGCGGAGGAGGCCGTTGTCTAGTTTTTCAAACGGAGTCTCAGCGGTAAATGTCAGCATTAAACCTGTCCTGAAAAGGTGTTCGCCCCTGATGATATCGGGTACGGCTAGCGGTTAGTCAAGCAAACTTACGCGATTGCATGGGCAGTTTAGGGTAATGGAAGTATCGAACAGAAAGGGTAAACCTGAGGAAATAATGATTTGGTGCGTCCGAGTGGACTCGAACCACCGACCCCCACCATGTCAAGGTGGTGCTCTAACCAACTGAGCTACGGACGCACTGCACTGCTTTAGGAATTTGGTGCGTCCGAGTGGACTCGAACCACCGACCCCCACCATGTCAAGGTGGTGCTCTAACCAACTGAGCTACGGACGCACTGTACTGCTTTAGGAATTTGGTGCGTCCGAGTGGACTCGAACCACCGACCCCCACCATGTCAAGGTGGTGCTCTAACCAACTGAGCTACGGACGCATCTTTTCCTGTCTGTCATGGCTGACAGCGGGGACGAATATTAACGAGCTACCCGCGTGCTGGCAAGGAGAAAAACGTAATTTTATCCGGTATTTCACGCGATTGCTGAGCTTGTGTGCAGTGCGGCGTTTTTTTCTGCAAACATGGACGAAGAAGCCACCGGCGGCGGAACCGACCGGCCGGTGGCGAAGCTTAGCGGGTGGAACGCTGCAGAATCAGCACTGCGGGCTGTTTTTGCAGCCAGCGCATGCGCGCCGCCATCATGATGGCGGCAAAGGTCAGGCCGATGATAAAACCAATCCAGAATCCGCTTGGCCCCATTGCCGGCACCAGGGTATCGGTCAGCGCCAGCATATAGCCGCTTGGCAGGCCCAGCACCCAATAAGCGATAAAGGTGATGAAGAAGATCGAGCGGGTATCTTTATAACCGCGCAGGATACCGCTGCCGATCACCTGAATCGAATCGGAAATCTGATAAATGGCAGCAAGCAACATCAGGTGCGATGCCATGGCCACTACCGCCGGGCTGTCGTTGTACAGCAGGGCGATTTGTTCGCGGAAGGTGGCGGTAAACAGGGCGGTGCAACAGGCCATCAGGATACCGACGCCGATAGCCGTATAGGCTGCAATCCGCGCGCCTTCGACCGCGCCTTCGCCGAGCCGATGGCCGACGCGAATGGTGGCGCCGACGCCAAGCGACATCGGCAGCACGAACATCAATGCGCTGAAGTTCAGCGCAATCTGATGCCCGGCCACGGAAATGATGCCCAGCGGCGAGACCAGCAGGGCGACGATGGCGAACAGCGTCACTTCAAAAAACAGCGCCAACGCCACCGGCAGACCGATGCCGACGAGACGTCTCATCGCCGGCCAATCCGGGCTGCGGTTGCTGCCTTCGTGCGGCAGGATGTCGCGTTGCGACGGTGCGCGTTTTACATACCAGCGCATCGCCAGGAACATGAACCAGTAGACGCTGCCGGTCGCCACGCCGCAGCCGACGCCGCCCAGCTCAGGCATACCGAACTTGCCGTAGATGAAAATATAGTTAATCGGGATATTGACCAGCAGGCCGAGAAAGCCAATCACCATGCCGGGTTTGGTTTTCGACAAGCCTTCACATTGGCCGCGCAGCACCTGGAAGAACAGATAGCCCGGCGCGCCCCACATGATGGCGTGCAGGTAGCCAACGGCTTTATCTGCCAGTTGCGGATCGATATTGTGCATCATGTCGATCACGAACTTGCTGTTATACAGCACGACAATAATCAGGACAGAGACCGCGGAAGCCAGCCAAAAACCCTGGCGTACCTGGTGAGCGATGCGGTCGCGGCGGCCGGCGCCGTTAAGCTGCGCGATCACCGGTGTCAGCGCCAGCAGCAGGCCGTGGCCGAACAGAATGGCCGGTAGCCAGATAGAGGTACCGACGGCGACGGCGGCCATATCCGTGGCGCTATAAGCCCCGGCCATAATGGTATCGACCACGCCCATTGCGGTTTGCGATATTTGCGCGATGATTACCGGAATTGCGAGAGCCAATAAACTACGCGCTTCAATGAAGTACTTCTGCACGCATACACCTTTTCTATTTATTTATGATTGAGGGGAGGGTCGTCGCGAAAGGACAACAATTAAAAATAGCGGAATTTTGTCCAAAAGATTGTACGCGCTCGGCGTCGTTAAGCAAATGTTGTGACGAAATAGTTATTAAATGCGCAGGCGCGGATTTTTTGCCTCCCGGGTTTGGTTTTCCACGCCAACTGGGGCAAACTGCCCCAAGCGCTTTAAACATTTTCAGAAAGAAGAGGCTCACATGTTCACCGGTATCGTACAAGGCACCGCGCCGCTGGTCGCCATTGATGAAAAATCCAACTTCCGCACCCATGTCATCGAGATGCCTGCGGAACTGCTGCCAGGGCTGGAGCTCGGCGCGTCGGTATCCCATAACGGTTGCTGCCTGACCGTCACCGCGGTGGAAGGCAACCGCGTCAGTTTCGATTTGATCAAAGAAACGTTGCGCCTGACCAATCTCGGCGAGCTGGCTTTGGGGGACGTGGTCAATATCGAAAGGGCAGCCAAATTCAACGATGAAATTGGCGGCCACCTGATGTCCGGCCATATTATCTGCACGGCGGAAGTCGCCAAGATTTATACCTCCGAAAATAACCGCCAGGTATGGCTGCGCATGCCTGACGCGGAACTGATGAAATACGTTCTGCATAAAGGTTTTATTGGCATTGACGGTATTAGCCTGACGATCGGAGAGGTGGTGAATAACCGTTTCTGCGTTCATCTGATCCCGGAAACGCTTGAGCGCACCACGCTGGGCAAAAAACGCCTGGGTGACAAGGTGAATATTGAGATCGATCCGCAAACGCAGGCGGTGGTAGACACCGTTGAGCGGGTGTTGGCGAGCCGCGAAGCGGCAATGGCGACGGCGAGCGCGCTGGCGCAGAAGATCTGACGGACAATAACCACAGAGGAGTAACCGCGTGAAGTTTTATGGGAAAACGTTAATGTTAACGGCGCTGCTGGCGCTGAGTGCCTGTAGCAGTTCACCCGAGCAGGGCGCGGCCAATCAGGCCGTTGATGCGGAAAGTGATACCTGCGGCGCATCGCAATACCAGAGTTACGTCGGTAAACCGATGTCGGCGCTGGAAGGCGTTCAGATTGAATCTCAGGTACGCGCTATACCGTACAATTCGGCCGTTACCATGGACTTTAACCTGCGTCGTCTGAACTTCCTGGGCGATAGCGATGATAAAATCATTCGGGTTTATTGCGGCTGATATACCCGTCGTCTTTCAGGTTGCAGCGTTGTTGCCTGCACTCAATTACGTGGCCCATCCTTGGGCCACGTCCCTCAAAAGGCCACTGCCAGCAGCGTTCAAATCTGCTCCCGGCAAATTTGTCACCCCGGCGACTTAGTTAAGCAAGTGCCTGGCTGCAGATCGAAATCCATAGGGCATGTTTTTTACTCTGCAGGATAATCAGCGCGGGACGCGGATACCGCCTTCAATGCCTTTCGGGCTAAGCACTACCTGCCACAATTGGATATCGCGCGCACGGAATGCCCCGGCACAGGCGTTCAGATAATAGCTGAACATACGTTCGAAACGCTCGGAATAACGTTGGGCCAGCTGCGGCCAGGCCTGCCTGAAGCGCTCGTACCAGACCATCAGCGTGCGATCATAATCGGCGCCAATATTATGCCAATCCTCCATCACGAAACGCCCCTCGCTGGCTTTGGCTATTTGCGTGATTGAAGGCAGGCAACCATTAGGGAAGATATATTTGTTGATCCACGGGTCAACATTCATATCTGTCCGGTTCGAACCAATGGTATGCAGCAGGAAAAGGCCGTCCGGTTTTAAATTACGCTCCACCACCTTGAAGTAGGTGCGATAATTTTTGGGGCCGACGTGCTCAAACATGCCGACGGAGACAATGCGATCAAACTGCTGGTACAGATCGCGATAGTCCTGTAGCAGGATTTCAACGTCCAGTCCGGCGCAGCGTTCCTGCGCCAGCTTTTGCTGTTCTGCGGAGATGGTGACGCCCACGACGGAAACGCCGTAGTTTTTCGCCGCAAAGGCGGAAAGGCCGCCCCAACCACAGCCGATATCCAATAATTTCATGCCCGGCTGCAACTGCAGTTTCTCGCAAATCATTCGCAGCTTGGCTTCCTGCGCTTCTTCGAGCGTGGTTGCCTCTTTCCAATAGGCGCAGGAATATTGCATATAGGGATCGAGCATCAGCGTAAAAAGATCGTTTCCCAGATCGTAATGTTCTTTACCGACAATCCAGGCGCGTTTCTTCGATTGCAAATTGGTTAATCGCGCGGCGGCAATACGCAGAGTGTCTTTCAAATGATGCGGGAGTTTCTTTTCAAGGCCGGCGCTGACTACGCGTTGAAAGAAAATATCCAGCCGTTCGCATTCCCACCAGCCGTCCATATAACTTTCGCCCAGACCGAGAGAACCTTCCTGCAGCACGCGTTTAAAAAAATTAGGGTTTTTAACCTGAATATCGAAAGGGCGTGAGCCGTTTATTTCAATACCGGCCATGCTGAGCATTTCATGAGCGATACGGTACCATGGGTTGTCTTGAATGCTCACATCTTCTATACACGATGAACTCATAGCTTCTCCATCACCTTCTTCTGACTTATGACCCGCCAGAAAATAGCTTAGACAATTTCTGCGGGCGCATACGTTTACCTGCGGTGAAAAGTCACCGTGGCGTCTGATATCCGACTATGAACAGAGGAAAATTTTAAGAAGACTCCAGCGCAATAGGCACAGGATAAACAAATCCTTAAAAAAGTGTGACGCCTTACGCGTACACAACAGCTACTTGTGATAATAAGACTACAAAAGTGTTATTTTAAAAGGTCGTTTTTGAGTATAGGCTTGCCGAGGCGCTGACTCAACCGTAAATCGCACTCGGCAAAAATATTCTTTAAGTGATTATTAATTCTGGTAATTATGACGCAGGGTTAGCATGTTCCTGGCGCGTCGCCTGTGCATCATCAATCACTTTTCCCCGTTGCAACATATACCCCAACGCGGCCAATACCACCGTTGAAACCATTACCGTTACCGTCGCCAACAGCGGTTGGGCAATAAAGGCCGAAACCAATAGGCTGGCGACAAAGCATAAACCCAACTGCAATGTATTTTGCAGGGCTGCGGCTTTGCCGGTGCCTTCCGGGAAGGGCATCAACGCATTCGCCACTACGATCGGGTAGCAGGCTCCGTTGACCAGCGCCATTAGACAGAATGGAATCAATAATGTGGTCAGCGTAGGCTCGGTCATTGTTGCTACCAGATATAACGCCACCATGCTGATGCCATAACCTACCAGCAGCCACGGCAGCAGGGTGTTGCCATTGATGCGATTTAACGCCGTACGGCAACCGTAACCGCCCAATAAGAATGCCAGCGTCTGCGGGACATAGCTCAGGCCAATGTCATTGGGGCTGTAACCCATATCGCCAAGAATAAACGGCGAGCCGGTGAGCCAGGCAAAAAAGCCGGCAGAGCAGGCGGCAAAGATGGTGACGTTACCGCTGAATACCGGCGATTTCAGCAGTTGGAAGAAGCTCAGGGTGTTTTTCCGAGTGGCCAATGGCGCGCTTTTGGCGCTTTCCTTCAGTAACAGCGTAGGCAGCAGCAAAATGACGGTGATACCCAGCAGAACGGCGAAAATTGCCCGCCATCCCATGTGGTTCAGCAGCCAGGCGCCGACCAGCGGCGCCAGCGCTGGCGAAAGTGCCACCAGCGGCATAATGGTGGCGAATACGCGATTGGCCTTGCCTTCACGGTAGCGGTCAATGACCAACGCTTGCCAGGTGACGGCGGCTGAGCACACGCCGATCGCCTGAATAAAGCGCAATGACCACAACTGGACGGCATTCTGTACCCACAGCATGCCGAGGCAGCCCAGGGCAAACAGCGCCAGGCCAATCAGCAGCACGGGTTTACGGCCCAAATTATCGGAGAGCGGCCCCCAGAGCAGTTGAGCAAAGGCAAAACCGGCCAGGAAAATGCTCAGGCTGGCGCTGATTGCACCGGCGGAAATTTGCAGATCCAGCTGCATGGCGCCAAAGGCGGGCAGATACATGTCGGTGGCCAGGTAACCCAGCATGCTCAGGCCGGCAAGATAGAACATAAAACCAAAGGAATTTCGCATGGTATTTCTCATTAATATTTTATTGTCGCAGGTTTTTAGCGCCGGCAAGTGTATCCGGCTGGATCTCTGCTTGTGAAACGGTAATATTTGCGAAGTGCTGTTAAAAAAATTGAAGGCAAACCATGTGGTCTGAATATTCTCTTGATGTCGTGGACGCGGTCGCCCGCACCGGCAGCTTCAGCGCGGCGGCGCAGGAACTGCACCGGGTGCCTTCGGCGGTGAGCTATACCGTTCGGCAACTGGAACAATGGTTGGCGGTGCCGTTATTTGAACGGCGTCATCGTGATGTAGAACTGACGCCGGCCGGCCTGTTATTTATTCAGGAGGCGCGCGGTGTCATCAAAAAAATGCTCGACACGCGCAGGCAGTGCCAGCAGGTGGCCAATGGTTGGCGCGGCCAATTAAAAATTGCGGTGGATATCATCGTCAAGCCGCAGCGCAGCCGACAGCTGGTGTTGGATTTTTACCGCCATTTCCCCGATGTTGAGCTGCTGATCCAACCGGAAGTGTTTAACGGCGTCTGGGATGCGTTGGTGGACGGCCGCGCCGATATGGCGATCGGCGCTACGCGAGCGGTGCCTGTCGGCGGCGGTTTTGCCTTTCGTGACATGGGCGATATGCGCTGGTTGTGTGTCGCCAGCCCGCAGCATCCATTGGCGGCGTTGGAGGGCCTGCTGAACGACGATCAGCTCCGGCCTTTTCCTTCCCTGTGTCTGGAGGATACCTCGCGCAATCTGCCCAAACGGGTCACCTGGACGCTGGACAACCAGCGGCGGTTGGTGGTGCCGGATTGGGCATCGGCGGTGGATTGCTTGTGCGCTGGCTTGTGTGTCGGCATGATGCCGGCGCATCAGGTGCTGCCGTTGGTACAACGCGGCGAGTTGGTGGCGCTGCAACTGCAACAGCCGTTTCCCGCCAGCCCATGCTGCCTGACCTGGC
Source organism: Serratia plymuthica (assembly GCF_018336935.1). Lineage (NCBI taxonomy): Bacteria > Pseudomonadati > Pseudomonadota > Gammaproteobacteria > Enterobacterales > Yersiniaceae > Serratia > Serratia plymuthica. Next base: position 2,023,944 of record NZ_CP068771.1, read on the forward strand.
AGCAGAATACCCCATCGCCGGCGATGGCCTGGTTACTGGACTACCTGGGGGACAGTGAAACCTTGAACCAGGAATGGCTGAGCGAAGTGGCGCCGGAAACCGCCTTGGTTCCCGGCGCTGGCGACTAGCGGCGGTAATCGATAAAGGGGCCGTCGGCGACCGAGCGGCGTTCAACCAGCTTCGGATGCACTTCAATGACCTGCGACTCTTCACGCTTGCTGATGATGCGATCCAGCAGCATGGTGAACGCCATCTCACCCAAACGCTCTTTGGGCTGGTGGATCGTCGTCAGCGCCGGGGTGAAATAGCGCGCGTTGCGCACGTTATCGTAGCCGATGACTGAAATGTCCTGCGGTACTCGCAGCCCCAGTTCATCGGCGGCGCAGATAGCGCCCATCGCCATGATGTCGCCGCCGCAGAATACCGCCGTCGGGCGTTGTTTCTGCGACAATATCTGATGCATGGCCTTGTAGCCGGATTCCGGTTCGAAGTCGCCCTGAACAATCCACTCGTCGCGCACCTCGATATTGGCTTCTTCCATGGCTTTCAAAAAGCCCTGATGGCGGCCGCCGCCGGTATTGCGCGCCAACTGGCCCGGAATGGCGCCAATATCGCGGTGACCACGCTCGATCAGATAGCGGCCGGCCAGATAACCGCCTTCGAAGGCGTTATCGATGATGGTATCGGTAAAATCACCGCGTGCGGCGCCCCAGTCCATGACCACCATGGGGATATTACGGTAATCTTCCAGCATCCCCAGCAATTGATCCGGGTATTCAGAGCACATCACCAGCAGGCCGTCGACGCGTTTTTGCGCCAGCATCGCCAGATAAGCGCGTTGCTTGTCCAGGTTATTGTGCGAATTACACAGGATCAGCGTATAGCCTTTGCTGTAGCAGCTGTTTTCCACCGCCTCGATCACTTCGGCGAAATAGGGCGCTTCGCTGGAGGTGGCCAGCAGGCCAATAGATTTGGTGTGATTGACCTTCAGGCTGCGCGCCACGGCGCTGGGAGAATAGTGCAGCTCTTTGATCGCGGCCCCAACGGCCGCTTTGGTCTCTTCGGCGACGAAACGAGTCTTATTGATGACGTGCGAAACGGTGGTGGTGGAAACGCCAGCGCGTTTGGCCACATCTTTAATCGTTGCCATGTAAAGAATGACTCCTGAACTCACATGTTGCAGCATGTAAGTGTGATGTTAATCGTTTGCCTGCGTAGATCCTTCTTCCAAATAAACGAAGCTGAGTTTTTAGTGTGTTGAAGTCGTCAGCGCTTGGTCAGGAGGGGCATTTTTGCCGGTACGCAGTTGTGAACTGCGAATTTTGTCCCATATTGAGCCAAAGTGGAAGAGGTAATCAGTATTATAAACCGGGAAATGATAACAAGATTTTATTGTCTAACTGTGGGAAAATGGGTTGACGCATTAATTGTGTGCCTTTTACCCTTGGGAAATCCCGTCTGAAAAGGAGTTGTAATGGATACCGATCTGAAAATGTCACTGTTCACGACTGTGTGCGCGCTGGCCGTTATTATTGCTTTTAGCTTCACTGCGGCGTTGAACTGATCCCCGGTTGTAACACAGGCGCAGCTCGCTGCGCCTGTTCGCGTTTTCCTGCCATTACGTCTTCTTGCAAGCCTCCAGCCACACCAATGCCCGGAAATTTCACCTGCGGGTTCGCAAAACTGTTCTCAGAGCGCGGTGAAAGCACAGAAGGCGTCGCTTGCGAGGAGGGCGGCCGGCGGGAGAGCGCCAGCCGCGGAGGATATTATCGAATGGTTTTCGGCGTTACTACACGGCGTGCGCCGATATAGTGGTTTTGCCAGTAGTCGTTGTCCAACTGGCTGATACGGATTTCCTCGCCGGTACGCGGTGACTGAATGAATTTGCCGTTGCCCAGATAGACGCCGACATGATCGGCCATGCCGCGGTTGTTGATGCGGAAGAACACCAGGTCACCGCTTTCCAGTTCGTTTTTCTTGATCGGCGCCGCATCGCGCAGGTGATACATTTCGTTGGCGGTACGCGGCATCTTGATTTTCACGACGTCTTTATAGGCGTAATAAATCAGGCCGCTGCAGTCGAAACCGGTTCTTGGCGAGGTGCCGCCCCAGCGATAAGGTTTGCCCATTTGATCCATCAGCTTGGCCATGGCGGTTTGCTTGGCGTGCTGATAGCGCTTTTTGTGCGCCGGGCTGAGTTTCAATGGCTTATCGTCACGCACCAGTTTGGCGGTGGCCATACCGGCTTCCCGATGGCGGCCATAGCCTTTTTTGTAGCCCTTTTTCGGTGGGGTTACTTTGATTTTGGCTATTTTCTGGGTTGAGTGTTTCGATTTGGCGCTAACGATCTTTTTAGCGGTTTTTTCTGTTTTGGCTTTGGAAACCTTGGCAGTTTTTGGCGTAGCAGTGACTTTCACTTTTTTGCTGGCCTTTGCCGCTTTCTTTTTCTTGCGGTCATCCGGACGAGCTTCATTAACGTGGCTTTTGCGCTGCTCGGCGGCAACACGCGCCTGTGGCGCAGCGTGCGCCAGATTTAAGAATAGCTGTGTAAACAACAGCACAAAAAGCGTAAGAATTAAACGCATGTCGACGTTACCAACCTTGGCCCCGGAACAGATATCGAAAGAATGACAGTATTCCCCAATTTCGCCATATAAAACAGCGAAGAACTCATAAATGATAATCCATATTGTGAGAAAACGTTAACGACAATTTTTTTGCTGAAAAATCAATCCATTGATGTATAAAAAATCGCCTTTTGCCGCTGCGGGAATTATTAAATGGGGCTGTGCGGCGGAAAAATATATTAGTGAAATGGTCGGATTAAAAATGTTATTCTGAGCGTATGTTTTAACCGGAATGGCCTGGCCGGTGAGACGCGATTGGCAACGGGGAAATGCCCTTGCAAAAGATGGCGTTTTCTTGCGACTGTTCCAGCCGCTACAATAGCCAGTGTGATGCATGTTGTAGCCATGAGATGTGGCTTGAGGAAGCGATAAATGACGACGATTGAAAAAATTCAACAGCAGATCGGTGAGAACCCTATTCTGCTGTACATGAAAGGTTCACCGAAATTGCCAAACTGCGGTTTCTCTGCGCAAGCGGTGCAGGCGCTGTCTGCCTGTGGCGAACGCTTTGCCTACGTTGATATTCTGCAGAACCCGGATATCCGTTCCGAGTTGCCGAAATACGCCAACTGGCCGACTTTCCCGCAGTTGTGGGTAGACGGTGAGCTGGTAGGCGGCTGCGATATCATCATGGAGATGTATCAGCGCGGCGAACTGCAGCAGTTGATCAAAGAAACTGCAGAGAAGTATAAAGAGCAAGAAGACCAGCAGCCATAACGGCTCGGGTTTATTGCCAGAAGACATCGGGCGGTGCCAGTGCTACTGGGCCGCCCGATTTATTTGTAGTTTATACCCGTCATCTTTCAAGCTGCAGCGTTGTTACCTGCACTAGTTCCCCCCAATGACTTACTGAAGCAAGCGCCTGGGGTGGGCGCCTGGCTGCAACTTGAAAGCTATAGGGTAGTGTCAGTATCACCGATGGCCAGTGGCCATCCGCCAAGGCGTTTCCAGCGGTTAACCAGTTCGCAGAACAGTTGAGCCGTTTGTTCGGTGTCGTACAGGGCCGAATGCGCCTGAGTGCTGTCGAACGGAATATTGGCGGCAATACAGGCTTTGGCCAACACGGTTTGCCCCAACACCAGCCCGCTCAGCGCTGCGGTGTCAAAGGTGGCGAACGGGTGGAAAGGATTGCGCTTCAGACTTGCGCGCTCCGCTGCGGCCATGAGAAAGCTGTGATCAAAATTGGCGTTGTGCGCCACGATAATCGCCCGGTTACAGCCGCGATCCTTGATGCCTTTACGCACCGCTTTAAAAATGCTGTGCAGCGCGTCGTATTCACTGACTGCGCCACGCAGCGGGTTATGGGGATCGATACCGTTGAATGCCAGCGCTTCGGGTTGCAGGTTGGCGCCTTCAAAAGGTTCAACGTGAAAGTGCAGGGTTTCATCCTGCTGCAACCAGCCTTCTTCGTCCATTTTTAACGTAACGGCGGCAATCTCCAGCAGCGCGTCGGTTTTGGCATTAAATCCGGCGGTTTCTATATCTATAACTACGGGATAAAACCCACGAAAACGACCACTCAGGGCGTTAAGATCACTTTTTTCGGCCATCAGTTTCTTATCTTCATCGAATACAGCGCGCATTATGGCAAATTTTGCGCCCGGTTGCAGGCGGTTATCGCAGGCATAACAAGAAGGGCGCCGAAAGCGCCCCTTATCGGTCTCAGTGGCCGAGACCCTGACCGGCATGTTTGTTCTCGATCAGTTCGATCTTGTAGCCGTCCGGATCTTCGACAAAGGCGATAATCGTGGTGCCGCCTTTGACCGGGCCGGCTTCACGGCTCACTTTACCGCCGGCGTTACGAATGCTGTCGCAGGTGGCGGCCACATCGTCGACGCCCAGTGCCAGATGGCCGAACGCGGTGCCCATCTCGTAGCTATCGGTGCCCCAGTTATAGGTCAGCTCAATCACTGCGCCTTCGCTTTCATCGGTATAACCGACAAATGCCAACGAGTATTTGTATTCAGGGTTCTCGCTGGTGCGCAGCAGGCGCATGCCTAATACCTTGGTATAGAAGTCGATGGAGCGTTGCAGGTCACCGACGCGGATCATGGTATGGAGTAAGCGCATAATTCCTCTGATTGGGTGTGCCGTCATCAACGGCGAATGGAGTTAAGCCACCCAGTATAGCGTTGTCACGTAAGGCATTACAACGCGAGCCAGGGACGGGAAAAGGGGGGATGTGACGCAGTCACGAAATGATGATGTTTCAGGCTAAAAAATCTTTTTTATAAGAGCTATTTTGGAAACCCATTAGTGTACAACTAGCTTGCTGATTTTATTAAAATATAAAATTCCTTATCGCCATTTTTATTGATTGTTCTGATTTTGACGCTAATAGGCATGGGGTGTTAAATAATTGCATTTATTATATTTTTGGCTGTGGCAATCTAAAGCGATGCTGTTTTTAAAGTAAATGGAAACCTGCATTGAATTATGGGGATTTGACAAAAATCAAAAATAGACTTTAGTAATATAACTGTGGTTTCAGTGCGGGCATACCCGTTTGAAAGGTCTTTGCTATGGAAGAAATGCTGATTCTGGTTGATAAAAAAGATAATTCTATTGGTTCTGAAGGGAAACTATCTGTTCATCAACAGGGGTTATTACATCGTGCATTTTCGATATTTATATTTGATAGTAAAGGTCAATTGTTGCTGCAGCAAAGAGCGCGCAGCAAATATCATTCGGCTGGGTTGTGGACCAACAGCTGTTGCGGGCACCCGCGCTGGGGAGAGGCCACCCAGGCTGCGGCGCAGCGAAGGCTACAGGAAGAGATGGGTTTTAGCACTCGGTTACGGAAGGTTTCCAGTTTTACCTACCATGCGGAAGTGCCGGGCGATTTAATTGAGCATGAATTTGACCATATTTTTGTTGGATTGTTTGATGGCCAACTGCAGGTTAATCCTGAGGAAGTCGATGGCTGGGCGTGGATCGGTATTCGGCAAATAGCCGATAAAGTAGCGACTAATCCTGACTCTTTCACCGTATGGTTCAAAGAAATAATAAAAAACACCCATTCAGATACGCTGGAAGGTTGGGCAAAAATCGCCTCCCGCTAATGAAAAAGTCTTAAACGACGGGGGATAATATGGGTTCGTTGCCGGGTTTAATTAATTTTCCGATTGATTGGCGGGAATTAACCCGTGAGTAATTGGCACAGGCTGTGAATGAACTCCGAGCGTTTTATTATTCGGCATTGCAAAAAATGGTGGCCATTTGGCTTCGAACCTCGGCCATCAATGCCATCCGCACAAAACGAGTACCGATAGACGCGAACAGATGAGCGACCTGCGTCAAAAGAGGGGCGTTTCCGGTTTTCCAGGACGGGATGAATCCCCCAGGACACCTTTAGCACAGCCTGGGGATGGCCCATGCGGCCCGGCGGCAGCAAAAACGGCGGCATTGTATCGCAGTGATAGGCGACGGGGCGCTCTGTGCCGGAGACGATGAACAATGCCACGTGCGCTTGGTGAAGCTGCTGGTCTGAGGGTGAACAAGGGCAACAATTGCGCGAACACGGCCTGAGTAAATCTGTATTTATCGAGGAGAGCGATCATGAGCAATCTGTCTGAAACTCAATATTCCGATTCGGTGTATCTACAGAACCAGCCTTACCAGGTGATCCGGGATAAAAACATCGACGGTTACGAAGAGAAAGTGGTGCAAGCCTACTGCGAAGAACCGGATCGCTGGCGTAAGGCCATCGGCGATACGTTGCTGTTCCAGTTTGGGGTGTATGACAACGACGGGGCGTCCCTGACCCCGTTGTTGAAATTCAAACCTACGGCCTCTCTGGATAGCGCCGGTGTGCGTTATTTCGAGCAGCAGCTGTTTTTGGCCGGCGTGACCGGCAGCGAGCGACCGGCCATGCGCCGCATTTTGGATATTGGTTGCGGATGGGGCTATATCCTCAAGCATTTGGCGGACCGTTATCCAGAATGCCGGCGTTTGGATGGGATTAATGTGAGCGGTCAGCAGCTTAATTACTGTTCCCGATTTCATGCCGAGCAAGGGCTCAGGGATCGCATCAACCTATTTCAGTGCAATGCGCAGGATATCGACCTTTTACCCGGCAGGGAGCAACCTTACGACCTGGTAATCATGCGCGGCGTTATTTCGCATTTTTCCGGTGAGCTTTTCGAAAGGGTGATGGATAAGCTGTGGCAACGCGTGTCGCCAGGCGGCACGGTGATTATTTCGGACAATCTGTACAAGATTGATCTTGCGACATATCAATCTGACACCCTGGATACTGTTGACCGATTGGCGTGTAATCATCGGAAAACGCCTGGGTATTTTTTCTCCGTTTTGGAAAAAAGCGGTTTCATCATTCAAGACAAAAGAGTGTTGCCCAGTGATGCCGATGCAACCAAATGGTTACTGGATATTCGCAATAACATCGAAAGGCATTTTCCTGACGGTGCGGGCGGCGCTTTGGAGGAACTGCGCGTGATGTGTGAAAACCTGGCGGTCGCGATAGTTAAAAACAAGTTTTCTATTTATAGCACTATCCTGAAACGGCCTTGAGGATGTGTATCTACGCAAGTCATGACTGAGGAACCGAACATGTCCAAGGCGCCCAACTTCGTTCAGACTTTATCAGGTAAGCCCAGGTTAGGGGATAAGATATACCACCCAGACTTTCTCCTCACATTGCAGCCTCTGTGGCACCCCGATCATGATGCTGCCGAAGCGCAGGTCGCGCTTACCGATAGTCCTTATATTTTAGCGCATTACGGCAGCCAAAAGGCAGTTGATCATTATTTATCAATGAGCATGCCTTCATTTGGCGGGCTATGTTATCCACATGCCAAAAAAGACCGGATTTACTATACGGAGCGGATGATGAGCATCACGACTCTGATAGATGACACCACCACCAACCCCGACGTCCTCGGGGACCAACAAAAACAAGCCGAACTTCGGCATCATTACTTCGATGCCATAGCCGGTATCCGCCCCCCTGATAGTTTCCCAATCGCGCAGTTGTTGTATGAAGGGTTACTCCCGATAAAGGCGCAACTCGCGTCGAACCCCCGGGTTTGGCAACGTTTGGAAACGTCTATGCATACCATGATTGACAGACAGACGGACTCACTGGCTTTGCAGATGGATACCTTGACTTTTGATCGCTATCTGGAGCTGCGGCGTATCGATAATTATGGCGACTGGGCGGCCATGATGACGGAATATGCTATCGATGTTGATATGACCGATGTACTGGCCGCTGAAGAGTCGTTGGGTGTCGCAAGAACGGCCGCGATAGATTCTATTACATTGGTGAATGACCCCTATTCGTTTCGCAAGGAAATACATATTGCCGACTCCGTCAACTCGGTCTGGTTGCTTATGTATCTCGAGGGGCTGACGCTGCAGCAATCTCTCGATAAGCTGGCGGGTATCGTCCGGGAGAACGAACAAAAACTGATTAACGCGCGCGACAAGGTGCTGGCAGGGCCATTTGGAGAGCGTATTGACGTAAGAAGATATCTCACTGAATTAGAACATCTGGCATCGGGCAATGCCGAGTTTCATGCCATCAGCACGCGTTATTTCGGCAAGGATTTTAAAGGAAAACGCTTTATTTCGGGTGAGGTCACCATCAAGCCGCTGCCTTCTACGGATGAAATTGCTGCCGCAGATATTGCCGAACGTCAGGCAACCCGCCGCGGATAGTCGACGATCTGCATCTTGAAGAACAACAGGCATAAAAATATCCCCCCATTGTCAGAACGTTGCCTGACAACGGGGGGATATTACGCGTGGTCAAATCGTTATTGCTTACAGCGTCGGATAATCGGTATAACCTTCGGCGCCGCCGCCGTAGAAGGTTTCCGCATGCGGTTCGTTCAGCGGTGCGTTCTGTTTGAAACGCTCGACCAGATCCGGGTTGGCGATATAGCTGCGGCCAAAGGCTACCGCATCGATAAAGCCTTTGTTGATCAGCTCTTCGGCTTTCTCGGCGGTATAGGCGCCTGCGCCGACGATCACCCCTTTAAAGCGGGCGCGTACCGAATCGCGGAAGGCGTTGGAATAAGGTTTGCCGCCTGCCCAGTCCGGTTCGGAAATGTGCAGGAAAGCGATGTTGCGCTTATTCAACTCTTCGACCAGATACAGCGCCGCTTCTTCCTGATCTTCACCGTTATCCAGGCCATTGAACGGGCCCAGCGGCGAAATGCGGATGCCGATATGCTCTGAACCCCATTCAGCGATGGTTGCGTCCACCACTTCCAGCGTCAGGCGCGTACGGTTTTCGATATTGCCGCCGTACTGATCGGTGCGCTGGTTGGAGGCTGGGGACATGAACTGGTGCAGCAGATAACCGTGGGCCGCGTGCAGTTCGATAAAGTCGAAACCGGCCTCACGCGCATTGGCGCTTGCCTGGCGGAAATCGTTAATAATGCCTGGGATCTCTTCGGTTTCCAGCGCACGCGGGGTCGAGGTTGGAACCCGCACCCAGGCACCGGTTTCGTCGCGCACGGTGGTGCGGGAGTCGGCATTGATCGCGGAAGGGGCTACCGGTGCCTGTTGGCCCGGTTGCAGGCTGCTGTGGGAGATGCGGCCCACATGCCACAACTGAACGGCGATATGGCCGTTTTTATCGTGTACGGCCTGGGTGATTTTTTTCCACGCGGCGATCTGCTCTGGGGTATGCAGCCCCGGAGCGCCGGCATAGCCTTTCGCCTGGAAAGAAATCTGGGTGGCTTCGGTCACGATCAGACCGGCACTGGCGCGCTGGGCATAATATTCGGCCATCAGCGGAGTAGGGATATCGCCAGGCTCAATGCTGCGAAGACGCGTCAGCGGGGCCATAAACACGCGGTTTGGCAACGTTGCAGAGCCAACCTTCAGCGGGGAGAACAATTTTTCAATCTTCATAGTGCATCCTATATTAATAGACCGGTCGACTAGTAATGGCTAACTAACTGCCCAACAGGGTAATTTTTCGGTAAAGCTTGGGTATTACGTTTACGGCTGCGGCGGGCGCAACAGCAATTCGATACTTTCCAGCGCGCTGGTCAGCGGGGCGACCGAACGGCGGATTTTGGCTCGCAGCGAGGCGCCAAGCCACAGTGAGTACAGCGTTTCTGCGGTGGCAGCCGGGCTCATGGCTATCGACAACGAACCTTCGCGGATGCCGCGCTCGATGGCATCCTGCAGGTGGCCAATCACCCGTGCGGTGCCGGTCTCCAGGGCGTGGCGCATGGGTTCCGACAGGTCGCTCACTTCGGCTGAGAGTTTCACCGCCAGGCAGGCGTTATGGCATTCGCTGCGGCAATGGAAGCTGATCGCCTGGGCGTAATAGCTCAGCAACTGGTGGCGAGCGTCGCTTTTATCGTCGCTAAACAGCCGTTGCATCTCAGCATCGTAGTGCTCGAAATAACGCTGCAGCATGCTTTCGCCGAAGGCTTCCTTCGAGCGGAAATAGTGATAAAACGAGCCTTTCGGCACACCTGCCGTGGTCAGCAGTTCGCTCAGCCCCATGCCGGTAAAACCCAGGCGCAGGCTAAGTGTCTCGCCGGTAGCGAGCAGATGTTCACGGGTATCTACGGGGCAGTGCGCATGTTTCGTCATAATGGAGACAAGCATAATAGACCGATTGGTCTAGGTCAATAACAATAAAAAAACCGGCGTAAAAACGCCGGTTGCGAAGAGCGGTATTTTGCCCGAGCGGGGGGCAGAAGTTAAGCCTTTATGCCACGTTGCGGCAGCGATGCAAAATATCCAGTTGCGGCTGATACTCGCGGGTTTGCACGTTCAGCATACCGAGCAGGGTATGGAACAGATTGTCTTGCGAGATCTCATCCTTTTCGGCCATGTTACTCAGGCACTGGCGGTCAACCTTGAAGCTGCGCTCATAGTCGGCGGACATCCACATCAGGAAAGGAACGTGGGTTTGCTGGCTGGGGGCAAACACGTAAGGCGTGCCGTGCAGGTACATGCCATTTTCACCCAAGGATTCGCCGTGATCGGAGAGGTAAACCAGCGCGGTATTGAATTTATCGCTGTGCTGTTGCAGCAGCTTGATGGTGTCGTCCAGCATCGCGTCGGTATACAGCAGTGAGTTGTCATAAGTATTTACCAACTGCTCATGGGTACAATCCTGGATCTGATTGCTGTCGCAGGTTGGCGAAAACTTCTGGAACTCCGGCGTGCTGCGGCGGAAATAGGCCGGCCCGTGGCTACCCATCTGGTGCAACACGATCACGCCATCGTCTTTCAGGCCGTTGATGTAGTCATTCAGCTTATACAGCAGCACGTTATCCATACAGACGTCGCCGTCGCAATCCTGCGGCAGTTTCAGCTTGGTCATGTCGACGTGCGGCACGCGATCGCAGGCGCCTTTGCACCCACCGTCGTTTTCACGCCAAAGTACGTTGACGCTGGCATGCGCCAGCACGTCGAGCATGCCTTCCTGGTGGGTCGCCAGCGTGGCGTCGTAGTCCTTGCGCGGCATATTGGAGAACATGCAGGGGACAGAGATCGCCGTTTCGGTACCGCAGGAGCTGGCGTTTTTAAAGTACAGCACATTGTCTTGCTTCAGGCGCGGATTGGTGTCGCGCCCGTAGCCGCCGAGCGAGAAATTCTCGGCGCGGGCGGTTTCCCCCACGACCAGGATCACCAGGGATTTCTTTTGTTGCCCGGCGATCAATGGCCCTTTACGTGCATCTTCGCCGATTTTCACCAGCGGCAGGTTATGGGTAAAATAGCGCTGTTGGGTAAACTTGATGGTGCCGGAAACGAAGTTCGACGGCGTCAGCATTTTCACCACGCTTTTGTTGTTGCGGATCAGCGAGGCGTAATCCTTATAAAACAGCGCGGCGATAATCAGGATCACCACCACCGAGAGCATCACGTTGGCGGCGCGCAGCCCGGCCATATACCACCACGGGCGGGTGATGCGGATCTCGGTAAAACACACCAACACCGCAGGCAAAATGCCAAGCAGCGCCAACCATAACCCCATGCGCGGCGTCAACAGGGCGGTCGCCTCTTGCGGGTTGGTTTCGAAGGCGTTTTGCATCATGTTGCCGTCGATCACCACGCCGTAGCTGAACATAAAGTAGTTGGCGGCCGCGCTGCCGAGCAGAAAGAAAATCATCAGCGGTTTGCGCAGGAAAGGCACGGTCAATACGCTGAAGATAATGTTCAACGCGCAGAAAATCACTACCGGCATGGTGGCAGCGAAGATCAGGTTGTGGACGCTATCGAAATTGATATACGACCAGGCCTTATGCAGGAATAACGCGTTCTGGAACAGAGTGAAAAACACGGCGCTGGCGAGGATAAACTCCAGGCTGTTGCACTGTAAGCGTTGACGTAACCACATTGCCAAATCTGAATCCTGATAATGAGTAATGCGCCGAAATTTACAGGATGAAACTTAAGAAAGCCTTAGAGATTCAGAATGGTGGCGGGTTTGTTTAATTTTGGTTTAGTTTGCAGCCGTCAGACCGCGTGGAACGCGGTCTGACAGGGTGTTTAGTAAGCGGCGGTAAACTGCGCTTTAATAAACTGCGGTTTTTCGATCTCATCGATAATGGCTACCGACAAATCTTCTACCGAGATACTGGCCGGCGCCTGGCCATTCATCAGTAACTGGGTGGTGCCGAGACGGAACTGACCGGTGCGCTTGCCGGGTTCCAGCAACGCGGCAGGGGAAAGATAGGTCCAGTCCAGCGGCGAGCCGTTACGCAGCTTGTTGCGTAAATCACGCACTGCCTGTGCGCCCGGGCGGATATTTTCCGGGAACTGTGGGGTGTCTACCAGTTCAACGCCCGGCGCGACCTCCAGGCTGCCGGCGCCGCCGACCACCAACAGGCGCTTAACGCCGGCCTTTTCCACGGCGTTCAGGATTTTCTGTGCGCCGGTGCTGGTTTTTTCGTACAGGTTATCTTCCGCCCAGCCTGGGTTATAGGCGCTGATTACTGCGTCCTGGCCCGCCAGCTGTTTCGCCAGCCATTCGGTGTCGGCGATGTCACCCAGCGCCACGGTCAGGTTGGCATTGTCCGGCAGATCCTTGGGCTGACGTGCAATCGCCGTCACTTGCAAGCCGCGCGCCAGCGCTTCGTCCACCACGCGGCGGCCTACAAAACCTGTTGCTCCAATAATGGCTACTTTCATCTGTTTGCTCCTGTCAGAAATAGGGTCTGTCTGCGGGGCAGGCCAGCTTGGCCTGCGAAGTTAGAGATACTCTAGTACTTAACAATAGATCTGATTAGTGCCATATTCATGCTTTCTTGATTAAGTAAAACTTCATAATCGTGGATAAACTGAATCGAATGGCGGTATTCGCCACCGTGGTGGCGGAAGGATCGCTGGCCGGCGCCGCCCGGCGGTTGGGCATGACGCCATCGGCGGTCAGCCAGCATATGCGTTCGCTGGAAAAAGCGCTCGGCGTGCCGTTATTGCACCGCTCCACGCGGCGATTGGCGCTCACCGAAGCGGGCGCGGCGTTCTATCCCGGCTGCGAAGCGATGTTGTTTCAGGCGCAGCAGGCGGAACAGCGGCTGGCGGAATTGCGCGACACCCTGGTGGGGGAGCTGCGTATCGCCACCACGGTCGGCATTGGCGGTCGCCCGCTGGCGGAGGCGATGGCGCCGCTGCTGCTGGCGCACCCTAAACTGACGCTGCGCGTATTGGCGGACGATCGGATCGTCGACATGATTGAGCAGCGTATCGATATCGCGCTGCGGGTCAATCGTCAGTTGGCGGATGCGAATATGATCGCCCACCCGCTGGCCGAGTGGCCGATGGTGCTTTGCGCCGCGCCGCGTTATCTCAGCCAGCACGGGGTGCCGGAGACGCCGCAGGATTTGATGCAACACCGCTGGATTTCTGGTATTTACAGTGGCGCGCATCTGGATTTGCACCATCTTGGCGGACAGCAGCTTAAATTACGGCTGGCGGAAGGGCAGATCGTCAGCGACAGCATGACCGTCATGCGCGCCTTTACTCGCAGCGGTCTCGGGATTTCGGTTCAGCCGCTGAATGAAATTGAGGACGAATTGCAGCGCGGGGAGCTTATCCAACTGATGCCGGAATGGCGGCCCGCGCCGCTGCGGCTGCACGCGCTGACGCTGGAAAGGGCGATGCCCGAGAAAAATCGGCAGGCGCTGCGCTATTTGCGCGACTATTTTCGCCGCCATACTGAAAAGTCACTTGCCAGCGGCGCTAATGGCGTCTTCAATTAGCAAGAGAATGCAGGAGGACGTGTGCCGCAGCAGCTAGAGTTTTTCGACATCCCCAGCCCGTGTCGCGGTATTTGCCAGGCCGATGAGCGCGGTTTCTGCCGTGGCTGCCTGCGCAGTCGCGAGGAGCGTTTTGGCTGGATGCAAATGAGCGACGCGCAAAAACGCGACGTGCTGCGCCTGTGCCACCAACGCTTCCTGCGCCTGCAACGCGCCAACAAACAACCTGACGAACCGCAACCGGAACAGCCTTCGCTGTTCTGAACCTTTCCTGATCGGCCGCACGTTAACGGGGCTTTCCGCTTCCCACACGCTTATCCGCTTGTGTATGCTGGCATTAAATAATGTCACGAGGCTTTAACGATGGTAAACCGTATTCAACTCGCGCCGCAGGGGCCTGAATTTTCCCGCATGATTTGCGGATACTGGCGTTTGATGGAGTGGGGCATGACGCCGCAGCAACTGCTGACGTTTATCGAGCAGCACATCGAACTGGGTGTCACCACCGCCGACCACGCGGACATTTATGGCGGTTATGCCTGCGAACAGGCGTTCGGCGAGGCAATGCGTCTGAAACCTTCGCTGCGTCAGTCGATGGAGCTGGTGTCTAAATGCGGCATCGCCACGACTGCCAAGCCCGGCAACCCCATCGGCCATTACAACACTGACCGCGATCATATTGTGCACAGCGCCGAACGTTCACTGGCGCTTCTGCACACCGACTACCTGGATCTGTTGCTGATTCATCGCCCGGATCCGCTGATGGAAGCCGATGAAGTGGCGGAAGCCTTTGTCGCCCTGCACAAAGGCGGCAAGGTGCGCCATTTCGGCGTTTCCAACTTCACGCCGGCACAGTTTACGTTGCTGCAGTCGCGCCTGCCGTTCTCGCTGGTCACCAATCAGGTTGAGATTTCACCGATCCACCAGCCGGCCATTCTGGATGGCACCCTGGATCAGTGTCAGCAATTGCGCATCAAGCCGATGGCCTGGTCTTGTCTTGGCGGCGGCCGCTTGTTCAGCGACGCGGAGTTCCAGCCGTTGCGCGATGAATTGCAGACGGTGGCGCAGGAAATCGGCGCCGAGACTATCGAGCAGGTGGTGTATGCCTGGGTAATGCGTCTGCCGTCCGCGCCGCTGCCGATCATCGGTTCCGGCAAGATTGAACGCGTGCGTTCGGCGCTGAAGGCGCAGGAACTGACGCTGAACCGTCAGCAGTGGTTCCGCATCCGCAAGGCGGCGCTGGGTTACGATGTGCCTTAAGCATTAGCCAAGGTCGTCATCAGAAAAGCCGGGTCTGTAGACAGCCCGGCTTTTTATTTTAAGCCAACACCACCTGACTATCGTTGAGGCTTTCGGCGGTTACGCCGATCAGCGTCACTTTATTTTCGCCGAAGGCCAACGTCAATCCGTCAGCGCGTTGCGAAACATAGTCGTGGAAATCGCCGCTGGCACCCTGAGTCCCCAGAAAGACCAGCTTGTCGGTGGCGCCAAAGTTGTACACCTTATCGCTGCCAAAATCCCCGCTGAACAAGAACGTATTGTTACCGCCGACGCTTTGCAGCATATCGTTGCCGTTACCGCCGACAAACGTCAGATTTCCGCTGCCGTGGCCAAACAGCTGGTCATCGCCACCTTTGCCGAACAACCAGTTGTCGCCGGCTCTGGCGCGCAGGATATCGGCGCCGTCACTGCCATTGGATGATGCGGAGTAGGCATTCAGACCGGCGCCTGATTTCAAGCCGGCATCGGTCACCTGATGGTCTACTTCTTTGGTGAAGAGCAATAATGAGGCTTCTTTAGTGCGCAAGGTGCTGATACCGCTTGCCTGGGTAATTCCGCCTGTCGCGTCACGCAGATAAAGCGTATTGCCGTCGTAAGCCACCTCGTTTTTCTTCAAGGCCTGTTGCAGGTCCAGCGTGTTATTTCCCTCGCCGCCGGAAATAATATTAAACCCGCCGCCGTCGCGGAAAGTGTCATTGCCGGCGCGGCCCTCGAGGTAATCGTTGCCTGCGCCACCCTTGATCAAGTCGTTGCCCTCGCTGCCAATAATAAAGGTCGGGCCGCTGTGTTTCTCGGCGTTGCGGTTCAAATCCTCCACCCAGGTATCAGCGCGGGTGACATCAGAGAGGTTGGACACAATCACCGTCGAGTCTTTATTGGTCAGGGAGTAAAACTCTGAATTCAGCACCCGCATCAGCCCGTCTTGATAAAAGAACGGTAAATGGGATAACCAGGTCGGGATATTCAGAATGGAGAAAGGCAGGATATTCCAGGCGGCAGAGGCGTAATGATCGTTAAAGTTAACGATATTATTGGTGGCGGATGCCTGTGGCGCATCATGGACGCCTAATGACGCCGGCGTCAGCGTGGTGCCATCCAGCGCGCGAAAGACCGGATCGTTTTCGTAACCAATATTAATGACTTTGCCGCCTGTTTCATATTGCGTTGGCGAAGCGAACGCCACGTAGTGGGATTGCGCGTAGAAACCCGCCCAGTTACCGTCGCTGAGCGCTGCCATGCTGTTCACCGCCAGCCCGCCCAGGCTGTGGCCGCTGACGGTGATATCATCGCCGCTCAGGCCATGTGCCTGGGCGAATTTAGCCACGTCGCCCAGTAAAGTGCCGAAAGCTTTCAGACTGTAATTGTCGGCATAGCCTTCCGGTCCAAAGCCTGCCAACACGTCGTTGATCAGATCGCCGATACTGTCGGTAATTAATGACTCGCGCGGCCCGCTGGTACCGCGAAAGGCAATGCCAATCGAGATGAGGTTGCCTGCGCTGTCATATTTTCCCAGCACCTCCGCCTGGGCGGTGGTGTAACCCAGACTCTCGCCGTAATAGGTGCCGCGGGCATCCGTTTTGCCCAGGTAGCCTAATTGCTCAGCGCCAATCGGGGTCCAGCCGGCGTTATTAACCGCTTCTAACGCTGCTTTTTCTGAATCGGGATTCCAGGGGATGCCGGGCAGCCCGCCCTGCGATTGGGTGCTGCCAATAAGGGCGGTAACCAGCGTAAGGGGTAAACCCAATCCAAAGCCGCTGTGGTGATACCCTTCGTCAAAGCCATTATCGATATTGTGATAGGCGTACGTGGATATCGCCAGCGCATCGGAAAATAACGTTTTTGATTCCGCATCATCGAGATCTTGGTAATTAAAGATGCCCATATCAGTTCCTTATGAGTTTGCTGCATTGGCCTTTTACTCATCAAATGGCACTGGCAGCGAGTGTAGGTGAACAGAACGAACCGAACGACAACTGGTCGGATGACCACGGGCGGTAAAATTATTATTAGTATGAATTATTAATAATGCGAATCTTATCGCCAGATTTATCCCCATTTTGCGCGGTGACATCGCCAGCTACCCTATACTCAAGGTTCACGGATATTTCATGGAGAGTGATTGATGAAACATTATTGGTATGCGGCCTTCGGCCTGATGGCCTGTGGCGTCGCGCAGGCGGCAACGGTGGATGTTGACATGAATCTGGTGACCGGACAGGGAATTGGCCAGGAAATCGGCAAAGTCACGATCAGCGAAACGCCTTACGGCTTGCTGTTTACCCCTCAGTTAAAAGCGTTGCCTGCAGGCGTGCATGGTTTTCATGTGCACGAGAACGGCAGTTGCGAGCCGGGGATGAAAGAGGGCAAGGCGGTAGCGGCGTTGGCGGCGGGTGGGCATTTTGATCCGCAAAAAACCGGCAAGCACCTTGGCCCTTACGCCGACGGCCATTTGGGCGATTTGCCGGCCATTTATGTGACGGATGACGGCATGGCCAGTTACCCGGTTCTGGCACCGCGGCTGAAAAAAATCAGCGAAATAACCGGCAAAGCGCTCATGGTACATGCCGGTGGAGACAACCACTCCGACCATCCGAAACCCTTGGGTGGCGGGGGCGAACGTTTCGCCTGCGGTGTGATTAAGGGATAACCGGGTTTAACGGGCGGCGGAGGCTGCCGCGGCGTCGTCGGGCAGGTTGATCGCCTGCTGCAGTTGTTGCAGCGAACAGTAAAGCCGCCAAATCAATCCGGCAAGATCGCGCGCCGCCTGCTCCGGGTGGTGCGCCAACGCATTGCTCATGCGCAGCAGTTCCCGCAGCGTGGCGTCCAGGGAGGGGCGCTGCACGCCTTTCTCGGTCATAATGTCCCGCAGACAGTGAATGCAGACGTCACGTACCGCCGAGAGCGGATCGGAGCGGGTTTGCCAGTCACGCAATTGCCAAACGATATGGCTGCAGTTAAGCAGCACCACGCCCCAGCGCAATAACCAGCTGCGCGCCTCCTGATCCTGGCTTTGACTCAACTGACTGATGCGGTGATAAATCAGAGATTCGAACTGGCTCTCGCTCTGCTGCGGTTTTTGGCTCAGTTGATCGCTAAAGTCGCGCCGCAGAGCGCGAATAATGCGCCGGCTTTTACGTTTGTCAGAACTGGGCCGCAGGATCTGGAATGCCAAACCGGCAAACAATACCCCGACAATCTTGCCGATGTTGTTATTGATAAACGACTGATAATCGTAACTTGGCGGGTTGGTGACGGTGAGAAAAGAACCCATAAATACGATCAGTTGCCCCCATAGCGCGGCGTAGGGCGGATTTTGCAGTTTGATCATCTGCAGGGTGATCAGAATGGGGAACAGGAAGGCGCAGAATACCCAAAAATCGTCAATTTGGATCATCAGGCCGAATTTCACCACAAAGCAGGCGACCGAAAGCAGCAATACCGCCTTCAACAAGGTGGTGATGCTGTTGATCGGCGAAGGGGTGGAAGAATAGAGCACGCAGCTGATGGCGGTTAACGTCAGCGCCGAGCTGCCTGCATCCCACTGGGTGTTAATCCAGTAAGCGCAACCGATGATAATGCACAAAAAGGTGCGCAGGCCGTTATAGGCGGCTTCGTAACTGTCGGTATGGCGCGCCAGAGAGGTCACGCGAGGGGGCTGGATATCGCTGACCGGCGTGGCGCCTTCCAATCTTTGCAACCAGCGGCTGCAGCTCAGATACAGCCAACAGAAATGGCGCAGCCGCAGCCAGAAGGCGCGGTGGCGGTAATCTGCCGGATCCTGAGGGGCTATCTGCTGCAGGATACGCGCCAGCCGGTATTTGTCGGCGGCGGGATCGCGCAGTTCGGTCAGCACTTGATCCAGGACGGCCGCCAGATTGGCCGGGCGATCCGGCCAGTTCAGCAACATGCGGCGCAGGCTGGAGATCACGCTGGTAAGGCGCAACTGTTGGTGCAGCATATAGTTGAGCAGGTTATTCTGCCGCCGCAGTCGGTAGTGGCTCCAGAACGCCTGAATACGCAGCAGGTTCATGGTCAGGATCTGCCCGATGACGCCCTCGTGCGACGTGCGCATTTGAGCGGTGATTTCCGGTTGCCACAGCATGGCTGCATGTTCCAACAGCCGCAGGTGCATGCGTCTTAACGAGGTCAGCAAGGTTTCACCGTCTGAGGTGCTGGGCAGGATCATCATCATCACGCCGCCGCACAGAATGCCGGTGATGACCTCGCAGACGCGCGCTTGAGCGATATCAAAGATCTGCTGAGTATCGGTGACGTTGACCGTGCCGAAGGCGATGATGGCGGCGGTATAGCCCGCCAGCGCAAACGCATAGGAAACGTTGTTCTGATAATGGTTGGAAATGTAGGTGCACAAACCGATCCAGGCGGCGATAAATAAGGTGAACAGCCAGGGATCGTTCAGGCAATGACCGGCAATGGCCACTGACGCGGCGGCGCCTATCAGGCTGCCGATAATGCGTCCGAGACTTTTGCTGATGACGCCGCCGACGGTGGGGAAGCTGACCACCGCAGCAGAGGTCAACGCCCAATAAGGTTCGTCGAGATTGAGGACGAACGCCAGCCATAATGACAGGCACATGGCCAGCGAGTTGCGCAGCGCATAGCGCCATTGCCCCCCGGTGGCCTTACCCCAGGGGGTGCGCTTCCATTCCAAAAAGGGCAGGTTCACTGGTTAGCCTTACTGATGAATGGCGATGGTGCAGGTGGTACCCGCCACCAAGGGCAGATCGGCGGGTGCGTTCAACAGTTTTATCCGCACCGGCACGCGCTGCGCCAAACGAACCCAGGGAACATTGGGCTTCACGTCCATTAATAAATCGCCGCTGCTGTCGACGCTTTGATCGTTAATGGCACGGCCAATGCTCTCCACCTGGCCCAACAGAGGGATGTTGCCATTATATAAAACGATATCCGCTTTATTGCCTTCTTTTATATGCTTGAGCTTGGTTTCTTCAAAATAGCCGAGCACGTAAAATGAGTGTGCGTCGACCAGCGCAACCAATGGCGTGCCGGCGCTGGCATAGTTCCCAACACGTGCTTGCAAATTAGTGATATAGCCATCGACAGGTGCGTAAATTTTAGTTTTGCTTAAATTCCATTTAGCCTGTTTCAGATTAGCCTCAGCGGCTTTATACGCGGCTTTCATTGCCTGCGCGGCTAAATTTGACTCATCCATATTTTCGGCAGAAATAACGTTTTTTGGCAGGCTGCGACGACGCGCCGCCTCATGCTCCGCTTTGGCCAGGTCGGACTGCGCTTTTGCCAGTGCGGCCTCAGCATTGTCCAGCGCAATCTGGTATGGCACCGGGTCGAGAGTAAAAATCAGACTTCCCGCAGGTATGAACTGATTGTCATGTACGGTTATTTTCTCTAATCTGCCAGAAACTTCTGGTGTGATATTGACGAGCTCGGCGCGCACCTTTCCATCACGGGTCCACGGGGATTGCATATAATAATTCCACAACCACCAACCGGCGCACAGGGCAATGGCGCAGACGATTACCGTAGAAAAATATTTTAACGTTTTATGCGTCATGAGTTACCAACTCGCTAAAATCCATAAGGAGCCACTGACGGCGATGACGAAAATAGACAAATCCATCAACATGGGATGCCAAATTTCGCCGGAATAAATCCAGTCTCGCAACAGGCGGTGTGCCAGTAGCCATAAAACTGACCCGAGCAGAAAAGCTTTAAATATGGGTGGAAAATAGAGTGAGGCGCCGAGCACCAAATCGGGCAGGGGGGAGGCGGCGTGAAGCCATGGACTATTCACATTAACAATCCCTACTAGTGAATATGTTAAATATTTGCGTAAAGGATAAACAATAGCTGAGCAAAGTGGTGGCTATTTCTACAATATACATTATATACATTTGTGTTTTTAATGTGAGTTACTCAGAATGGTCTAAGCTTTGGATAGTTATATTAGCATGCTAATTATAAGGAGGGGGAAGTGGAGTCATCATTAGGTTCAGATTTAGCACGATTAGTTCGTGTTTGGCGCGCGCTTATCGATCATCGGCTCAAGCCGCTGGCGCTCACGCAAACACACTGGGTCACCCTGCACAATATCAATCGTCTACCGCCGGAGCAGTCGCAGATCCAACTGGCCAAGGCAATCGGCATTGAACAGCCTTCGCTGGTTCGAACGCTGGACCAACTGGAAGAGAAGGGGCTTATTACTCGCCACACTTGCGCTAACGACCGGCGCGCAAAGCGTATCAAATTGACTGAAGCGGCCGATCCCATCATCAGGGAAGTGGACAGCGTCATCAGCTCTACGCGCGGTGAGATTTTGAGTGGCATTACCACGGATGAAGTGCAGTTGTTGGTAGGTTTGATTGGCAAGCTGGAACAAAACATCTCTGAATTGCAAAATAAACAATAATAACGTTTTCTTTATTTGATTAGATTTCACAGCATCGGAAATGAAACCGGAGGCCTTGGCCTCCGGTTTTACCTTGCAGCTTTCGCTTACAACGGGGAAACGGTAATGGTGTCGCCAGTGCGCGCCATACGCACACGTTGACCCACGCTGAACTTGGTTTCGCCCGCCTTCTGAACCACCACGATGTTCTCTTTCTGGTCGGTCTTGATTTCCAACTCATAACCCGAGGTGCGTCCTGCCAGCTCACCGACGCTGTTGCCTGCTACGCCGCCGGCTACTGCGCCCGCCGCGGTTGCCAGGGTACGGCCGGTGCCGCCACCTACGGTGTTGCCCAGCAAGCCGCCAAGTACCGCACCGCCGATCGCCCCAATGGTATTCGAACTGTCGCTCCCTTGGATCTTGACCGGACGAACAGAAACCAGCGTACCGTAAGTCACGGTCTGAACCTGTTTGGCCTGCGAGGATGAATAGACATCGCCGGACATGGATTCATTGGCGCATCCTGCCAGCGTAACTGCGGCGACGGCAACGACGAGAAGACGCTTGATCATATAAAACTCCTGTTGTGGTAGTCCATAACCTGGGAAACCTTTCCAGGCCAGATTCTGTGAAAACAATAGACAAAGTATGGCGTAAATACGCGTACATCACCATGCCCGTTACTGCACGCAGCTTAACTTTACTCTGTTCAACCAATAATAAACGGTGGTTTAGCTTTATGACAGGGCCGGAACAAATTCCGTTGCGGGTTGAACCGCAGTTTAGCCGCCTTTATCACCGTGGCCGGCCGCGAAAAACAGGCGCATCGCTCACAGAGGTGAAAAAAAGACATCATAATTCATGGCGTTAATGGCCCAATTCTGGTTTATTTATCGGTTGAAAGTTTGCTTCCCCGTGCGGGTTAAAGGATGTTGCTATGAAGTCAGGCCGCTATATAGGTGTTATGTCTGGCACCAGTCTGGATGGCGTCGATGTGGTGCTTGCCGCAATCGACGGACGAATGGTCGCGCAGCAGGCAAGTTACAGCCACCCGATGCCGATCCAACTGAAGCAAGACATTCTTGGCATGTGCCAGGGCCAGCAGACCACGCTCTCTGCGGTGGGCCGGCTGGATGCGCAGCTTGGGGTGTTGTTTGGCGAGGCGGTGCTTGGTTTGCTGAAACAGACCGGCATGTCGGCGCACGACATCACCGCTATCGGTTGTCATGGCCAGACGGTATGGCATGAGCCTGAAGGCGATGCACGCTTCTCGATGCAACTGGGCGATAACAACCGCATTGCCGCATTGGCCAATATCACCACCGTCGGCGATTTCCGCCGCCGCGATATGGCCTACGGCGGCCAGGGTGCTCCGCTGGTACCGGCATTTCATCAGGCGCTGTTGGCGCATCAGGTAGAGCGCCGTATGGTGCTCAATATTGGCGGCATCGCCAACCTTTCGCTGCTGCTGCCAGGCGCGCCGGTGCGCGGTTTCGATACCGGGCCGGGCAATATGCTGATGGATGCCTGGGTATGGCGCCATCGTTCGCGGCCTTACGACAAGGACGGCGCATGGGCGATGGAGGGGCGCGTCTGCCTGCCGCTGTTGCAACAGATGTTGGCAGATCCTTACTTTGCGCTGCCTGCGCCGAAAAGCACCGGTCGCGAGTATTTCAACGCCGCTTGGCTGGAGCGCCAACTCTCGGGCTTGCCGGCAATCAGCCCCACCGATGTACAAACCACCTTGGCGGAATTGACGGCGGTCACCATTTGCGAGCAGGTACAATTGGCGGGAGGGTGCGAGCGTTTGCTGGTGTGTGGCGGCGGGGCGCGCAACCCGTTGCTGATGGCGCGGATGTCCGCGCTGTTGCCGGGTATCGAAGTCTGTCTGACCGATGATTTCGGCGTCAGTGGTGACGATATGGAAGCGCTGGCCTTTGCCTGGCTGGCGTTTCGCACCCTGTCCGGGCAGGCCGGCAACCTGCCGTCGGTCACCGGCGCCAGCCGTGAAACCCTGCTGGGTGGGATTTATCCGGTTTTGCCTTTAGGGCCCCGTTAGCTCTGTTAGGATAGAAATCGACAGATTTCCCTAAGGAGCAACAGCATGAAAAAAATCATTATTGCCGCAGGCGCGCTGACGCTGGCAGGCTGCAGTTACGTATTGCCGCAAAGCAGCCAGACGCTGCATTACCAGTGCGGCACTACGCCGCTGACGGTGTCGCTGGACGGTAAGGACAGCACGGCCAGCTTTCTGATGGATGGCGAGCAATTGAAGCTGAAACAGGTGTTGGTCATGTCCGGCGCGAAATACAGCGACGGCAAGTACAGTTTCTGGTCGAAGGGCCAAAACGCCTATGTCGAGCGTAATGACAAGGTGATTATAAGCGACTGCGTACTGGCTAATTGATCGGCCGACGGCGGCGTCAGAACGATTGAGATTCTGGCGCCGCAGGCGCAGAATGTAACGACGAATTTTTCGGTTGGTCGATAAACCAGATGATTGAAAATAATGAGTTTGATGTTGCGGACCTGCGCCGTGAATACACCCGTGGCGGCCTGCGCCGCAACGATCTGACCGCTAATCCGCTTGAATTGTTTGAACGCTGGCTGAAGCAGGCCTGCGATGCGCGCCTGGCCGATCCTACCGCCATGTGCGTGGCTACGGTGGATGAAAATGGCCAACCTTATCAGCGTATCGTGCTGCTCAAGCATTTTGACGACAAAGGCCTGGTCTTTTATACCAACCTCGGCAGCCGCAAGGCGCAACAGTTAGCGCAAAATCCGCACATCAGCCTGCTATTTCCGTGGCATATGCTAGATCGTCAGGTGATTTTCCTTGGCAAGGCAGAACGTCTGTCCACGCTGGAGGTGATGAAGTATTTCACCAGCCGGCCGAAAGACAGCCAGATCGGCGCCTGGGTATCGCAGCAGTCATCGCGCATTTCCGCACGCGGCGTACTGGAGAGCAAATTCCTCGAACTGAAGCAAAAATTCCAGCAGGGCGAAGTGCCGTTGCCGAGTTTCTGGGGCGGATTCCGCGTTAATTTCGATTCTGTCGAGTTCTGGCAGGGCGGCGAACACCGCCTGCATGACCGCTTTTTGTATCAGCGCGATGGGAATGACTGGAAAATTGACCGACTGGCGCCCTGAAAACTGAAAATCCCCCTTAAGCGCTGGCACTGATGCCGTCGGCGCTTTATTCTATACCCGTCGTACTTCAAGCTGCAGGTGTGTTGGCTGCAAGCGTTCACCCGAATCACTTACCTGTTGTAAGCTCATCGGGACTCGCGTTCTTGCCGCCTTCCTGCAACTCGAATTATTTAGGGTAAATGCGTTATCGTAAATTTTATATTTCGCCAGTGGGCGAAAGGTCGTGTACCGACAAAGGTGCATTCGTTTATACATGGAGTCATTGATGGCAAGCAGCAACTTGATTAAACAACTGCAAGAGCGGGGCCTCGTTGCCCAGGTTACGGATGAAGAAGCGTTAGCGGAGCGACTGGCGCAAGGGCCAATTGCACTGTATTGCGGTTTCGATCCGACCGCTGACAGCTTGCATTTGGGCCATCTGGTTCCCCTGTTGTGCCTGAAGCGCTTCCAGTTGGCCGGCCACAAGCCTGTCGCGCTGGTAGGCGGCGCCACGGGTCTGATCGGCGATCCGAGCTTCAAAGCGGCTGAGCGCAAGCTCAATACCGCCGAGACGGTGAATGAGTGGGTAGAAAAGATCCGCAAACAGGTTTCCCCGTTCCTCGATTTCGACTGCGGGAGCAACAGCGCCATCGCCGCCAACAACTATGACTGGTTCGGAGGCATGAACGTGCTGACCTTCCTGCGTGACATCGGCAAGCATTTCTCCGTGAACCAGATGATCAACAAGGAGGCGGTGAAGCAGCGTTTGAACCGTGACGACTCGGGCATTTCCTTCACCGAGTTCTCCTACAACCTGCTGCAGGGGTTCGATTTCTCCGAGCTGTACAATCGCCATCAGGTGGAACTGCAGATTGGCGGTTCCGATCAGTGGGGCAACATCACGTCCGGTATCGATCTGACTCGCCGCATGCACCAGAAGCAGGTGTTCGGCCTGACGGTGCCGTTGATCACCAAAGCGGATGGCACCAAGTTCGGCAAGACCGAAGGCGGCGCAGTGTGGCTGGCACCGGAAAAAACCAGCCCGTACAAGTTCTACCAGTTCTGGATCAACACCGCCGACGCCGACGTTTACCGTTTCCTGAAGTTCTTCACCTTCATGAGCCTGGAAGACATCAACGCGCTGGAAGAAGAAGACAAGAACAGCGGCAAAGCGCCGCGCGCCCAGTATGTGCTGGCGGAAGAAGTGACAGGTATGGTGCATGGCGCGGAAGGGCTGGCTGCGGCCAAGCGCATCACCCAGAGCCTGTTCTCCGGCGCACTGCACGAGATGACCGAAGCCGACTTCGCCCAGTTGGCGCAAGACGGTATGCCAACCATCAAACTGGATGGCGACGCGGATCTGCAGCAGGCGCTGGTCAATGCCGAACTGGTGCCGTCACGTGGCCAGGCGCGCACCATGATCGGCTCCAACGCGGTGACCATCAACGGTGAGAAACAGTCCAACGCCGAATACGCGTTCAGCGACGCCGATCGTCTGTTCGGCCGTTACACGCTGTTGCGCCGGGGTAAAAAGCATTACTGCCTGGTCGACTGGCAGTAATTTACTGCGGAGCGGTTAGAAATAAGGCCCGGGGAATTATCCCACGGGCCGTTTATTAGGCGGTAATAATCTCATGTATTCCAGTGGTAAGGCCGTTCAGCGCAATTTCCGGTGATTGGTAATGCGTCGCGGCGATAGTAGCATTGATATCATGGTTACCAAGTGAAAATACATAATCATCATGATCAAAATTTTTATTATGATTTTTATCAATAATTACATACAGGTTTTTACCTAGTTTGAGTGCACCAACTTCAGCCAGATTACCGTTGCTTTCGCCCTGAGTTATCTTCTCTAATGCTTTACCAAAAGTAGCTTGCGCGTTGTCGGTACTTGACTGAGAAAGCGAGTTGAATATTGCATCTATCGCATCTTGCGACGTGACGGAGCCATAATTCTCCATGCTTTTTGCTCCCGCTTTGCTGAAGACCCACTGTTGTGTACCTTTACCGACGGTAACAGTATCTGTTGGGTCAAGACCGGTAATGGTTACCATCTTATCGATTGTGCTTTGTTCAAAGTTAAATCTATTTAATTCATGAATGTAATCAACCCCTGTTTCATCATAATATTTTAGCGTGGTATCTCCTTTGATATTGAAAATGTTCTTACTATTGTAATTAATAGTGATCTGCTCACCTGCAAGTTCGCCGATCAGAACATCATATTTACTGTGATCGCTCAAAGATTGTAGTAATTTATAAAATTCACCACCGCCACTCCCTTCTTTTTCGAGAGTTAAGTTAACAGATATTTTGGGTACTGAGGTCCAGGGATCTTCGGCAGCAGGAATATTAATATTCTTCAATGTGTCACTGAAATCAGATTTTATTTTCAAATTCAATTTTGATGAACCAGTCACATAAATATTCTCAATGTAATTGTTTTTACCTGACAATACTAATGAGTTGACTGCTGAACCTGCAGAAACAATTTCAAGACCCTCTTTACTGTCAGGCGAGCTGTAATGGCTTGTTAATTCAACTTCACCAGCATTCAATTGTTTAAGGTTAACTCCGGAAATATTTATCTTCCAGTTGTTATATGCCGTAGGTTGGATGCTCGGGGCCAGTTCCAAATGTATTTTGCTTTGACTCGTTGCATGCCCTCTGACATCAAGCAAAAAAGTTCCATCGCTTGCTGCATTAATAACGTGAACATCTTTGGCTACGCTGGATAATATAACGCCTTTACTACCAGTCCAGCCGGCGGAACTGACTGTTGCATGATCAGATTGAACTAGTGATGTAACATTATCATATTTTTCATTGTAAATGCTCGCTGTTTGATTTGTCACACCCAAGTCAATGATGTTTTTACCTTCATTACCTACTAGTTTCCCATCAAGATATATTCTCCCTGTTCCTATGTAGCTTGATAACTCAATGTATTGGAAGTTTTTAAATTGATTGATATTACTTTGAATATAACCGCTAACACTTCCGTCTTGATTAGTTGTCAAGTAAATGTCTTTGGTGATGAAGTTTCCTGAGATTAGAGATAATTGCTCGGAACTGGAGTTTGACTCAGCGGTGAATTGAGTGCTGACAATGTTGGGGTTTCCATTTTTACCGTTACCGTTCCAAAATAATTTATTAGTACCAGAACCAAAGTCGATATTGAGAACGGCATTTTTAATAGTATTGTGATAAATGTCATTAAATGCAACGGTATCGCTCTCAGAACCAAAATTTATATTTTTAACAGACTGGAATGATTGATAGTCACCAATCTGGACATGTAATGTAAAAGGCTTGTTCTTAAGAGAGTCTATAACAACGGGGTTTGCAGAAAACTCGCCAAGTAATGTTACATCTGTGAGTTTTTTTGCATAATCAAGATTGATTTCTTTATTGTTATATACCTCTATAGATACCTTCTCAAGGATCGATTTTTCTGCATTGGTTAGGGTATGAGTAACGCCGGTATTGATATTGCTGATTAATCCGTTAGAGTCAGATGTATTTTGCAATACTGCGATGCTTTTGTACCCAAGCATTTGAGCGATAGCCAGTTCCTGGTGGAATAATGTTGATTCGCTTGGGGCTTTATGATTATTTGGAAACGGTGATTTCCCGTTGCGGAATGTCTCTAATATTAAAGCACTTACCTTAAATGGGTCATTCCCCGTTTGGTCTAAAAGACTTTGCCTTTCCATTGGAGATAAAGGTGAACCGTAGAGAGAGTTAAAAAGAATGTCAAAGTCTTTGGCTCTGAAAAATGAGGGTGACGTATACAGTATCTTTAACAGCTCAGAGGTGGTTGTACCGCTGAAGAGCATCTTGCTGTATGTATCCATTGCTCTGGCATCTGCGGAGAAATGTGCAGTATTCAAGTATATGTATGCCACCATTTCTTGGTATTTTAATTCAGGTAACTCCCCAGGAGCATAAACATGAGTTGCGTTGATGAAATTTGTTTTAGCAACGGCGTGATTTGTGTCATTTTTAATGTCAGCAATCATTCGCATCACTACATCACCCCTGGTTTCAAAATGTCCAGTCAACCCAGCAGTGTATTTCTGCAGGTCCTGATCACTGGCGTCAGTTCCAAAGGTTTGCTTGAATATTTTTTTGACAAAATCACCATCACTTAAGCTGGATAACCAAGATTTTGATGAGATGAAAAGATCTGCGATTTCTACAGCATCTCTTTTCCCTTCTGACAATTGCTTACCCCAATAGTTAATGCCATCTGCATCCATAAAACTGCCTAAGACATAATATATCCCTTGAATTTTTTCAGCGGCAGAAGGTTGTGAGTAGGATAGCTCGAATGCAGGGTAAAGTGTAGAGTTGATAATGTTTGTTATATTCTGCTGTTGAGCAACAATGGCTGGATTGGTACTATCATAAGAGCTTATATTATTAATAATGCTCAGGGTTATTTGTCCAAGGTTTTTCCCACTATTTACCTGCGCTACTAAATCTGCGAGTATGGCATCGGTGGGTTCTACTTGCGTTATGTTATTATAAATTTTATTTATTTTTTCTGAGGTGCTAAGGGTATCGTAGCGATAATGACCATCTGCTGAGTTGAAAATTTTATTGGCAAGAGATTCCTGATTGTAAGCGAACGTCTCTAATCCTTTTGAAAAATATTCGCAGGTTTCTATATCGGCACTTTTACCTAAAATTGCATAATACAGAATCGCTACATCTTGTTGTATTTTTAGAATTCCCATTTTTGCCTCGTTGAGTGAAAGAGAAGAGCATCTTTAAGTACAGACTAAAAAATCATAAATGCAATGTTTTGATGAAAACATAATCTGTTATTCAGGATGTTCGTCATAACTTTATTTTTTATAAGCTTTTTTTGCTGTTTCACTTTGGATAGAATCTGGATTGGGAGTAAAAGAGCCGACTTCTTAAAATTCTCTCACTGGAAGCCAACGGTTGACACATTCTGTTGCTTATAACACTATTTTCGCCGCGGGCTGATGCGCACGGCATGGCGAGGTCAGGCTGTATCGATGAAAAATATTCTCTCTATTCAATCGCATGTGGTGTTTGGGCACGCGGGCAACAGTGCGGCTGAATTCCCAATGCGCCGTATGGGCGTTAACGTCTGGCCGCTGAACACGGTGCAGTTTTCAAATCATACCCAGTACGGAAAATGGACGGGCTGCGTGATGCCGGCCAGCCACCTGACAGAGATCGCTCAGGGGATTGCGGCCATCGATCAACTGAAAAACTGCAATGCGGTGCTGAGCGGCTATATCGGTTCGCCGGAGCAGGGCAATCATATTCTCGAGGTGGTTCGTCAGGTCAAACAGGCTAATTCGGACGCCTGGTATTTCTGCGATCCGGTGATGGGCCACCCTGAAAAGGGCTGCATCGTTGCGCCGGGCGTGGCGGAGTTTTTTTGCCGGCAGGCGTTGCAATGCAGCGACATGATTGCGCCAAACCTGCTTGAACTGGAACTGCTGAGCCAACGGGAAGTCACTGACGTTGGGCAAGCGATAAGCGCCGCACGTGAACTGATCGCCAAAGGGCCGAAGCTGGTGCTGGTCAAACACCTGAGCCGCGCCGGCTATCATATCGACTGTTTCGAAATGCTGTTGGTCACGGCAGATGAAGCCTGGCATATCAGCCGCCCGCTGGTGGATTTTGGCGCTCGCCAACCGGTCGGCGTAGGCGACCTGACCAGCGGCCTGTTACTGGTCGATTTACTGCAAGGCATGGCGCTGGATAAGGCATTGGAGCATGTGACGGCGGCGGTGTATGAAGTGATGCTGGCAACCCAGGCAATGGGCGAGTACGAACTGCAGGTCGTGGCGGCTCAGGATCGCATCGTGCAGCCGAACTGCGAGTTCAAAGCGGTAAAACGCTAAGCTCTGCAGCCCCGGCAGTGCAGCCGGGGCTTGGGTGCTATTTCAAACCTTCGGCATTCAGCGCCGCATCTACCGCTGGCCGTGCAGCGACTCTGTCAAAATACGCCGCCAAGTGGGGGTGTTTTTTGAGATCGAACCGCTGGGAGATGGCCCAACGCAAAACGGTAAACAGATAGGCGTCCGCCACGCTGAACCGGTTTCCCAACAGGAAGTGCTGCTTTGCCAGCACGGAATCCAAATAGCCGAATTGCTGCTCCAGTTTGGCGCGTGCGATGGCCTTGTATTCATCCGGCGTTTTCGGGTTAAACAGCGGGCTGAATCCCTTGTGCAATTCAGTCGCAATATAGTTCAACCACTCAATGGCATGATAACGCGACAGTGTACCCGCAGCCGGGATCAGGTTGCGGTCCGGCACGCGATCCGCCAGATATTGCACAATCGCCACGCCCTCGGTCAGCAGGCTGCCATCATCCAGCAACAGCGCCGGTACTTGTCCCTTAGGGTTGATGGCCAGGTAGTCGGCACCGCTTTCGGTCTTTTTCTGCGCCAGATCGACCTTTTCCGCCGTAAAATCCAGGCCCGCCTCGCGCAGCACAATATGCGGTGACAGAGAACAGGCACCGGCTTTATAGAACAGTTTCATCGTAAGCTCCTTGATTGTGATGAATGACAGGCATGCTTAACCTCTGATCCTAGTTCCATAACGTTAAAATTACAGCGGGTTAGCTAACAAATTTAGCTCACCAGCGCATCCTCTGGCTGTAACTGCGCCAAAGTGACGGCAATGCGCTGTTGCAACGCCTGCGGCGCGATTTGCATCGGCGATCTCAGTTCGTTGCGGATCAGACCTTGCTGCGCAAGAGCGGCTTTGACAGGGGCCGGATTGGGGAAACTGAACATCTGGTGGATCATCGGCAACAGCGTATAGAAGTTAGCGCGCGCGGCAGCCAGATCGCCGTTGGCAACCTGTTGCACCAGTTGCACGAAGCGCTGCGGGTAAATATGTGCGGAGGCGGAAATTGCCCCGGTGCCGCCCAGGCACAGGGTGGTGAGGATCAGGTTATCTTCGCCGGTCATGACGTCGATTTCGCCGTCGTCAATCAGCGCCATGGTGGTATCCGGGTTACCGCCGCAGTCTTTGATCGCCTTGACCTGCGGATGGCGGGCGATCTGCCTGAGGGTTTGCAGCTCCATCACGATACCGGTGCGCTGCGGGATATTGTACAGGATCACCGGCACGCTCGACGCGTCGGCAAGCTGGGTGAAGTAATCCACCAGGCCGCATTGCGATGGGCGGATGTAATAGGGCGCGGGGATCAGCACACCGGCGATGTCGCGCAGTTGGATCTCCTGCTGCATCTGCAGGGTATCCAGCATGTTATTGCCCGACAGCCCCATCACCACCTGGCTGGCCGGTACAACGTCCAACACCGCATCCAGTACCGCCAATTGTTCTTCTTTACTCAACGCCGCTGCTTCGCCGGTGGTGCCACAGACCACCAACCCGGAGACGCCGGAGGCGATCAGGTATTGCGCCAGCCGTTTAACCGCAGGCAGATCGACGGCGTTATTATTGAATGGGGTAACCAGCGCAACCCAAATACCGGAGAATGAAGCCATAATAAGTTCCTTCAGTGCAAACGACAGATAAGCCAGATGAGAAAATGCCAGAGGATATCCATCGATAATGAATATTCTTCATTATGCTGTCAATTTACAACTTATTGATAACATTGTTATTCATGATTCGAATAGGCTGATGAGTTTGGCTAATGAATCGGGGCAATAAAAAACCCCGCGCCGGCGGGGTTTTCTTAAGGCATTAACGCGGGGGGCGGGTGCTGATTGAAGCGGACCAGCTGAAGGTTTCGCCGCTGGGTTTGACCCGGTTGGCTTTACGTTCGGCGCGCGTGGCTTTTTCGATTTTCTCGCGGGCGGCCATGATGCGCGCCACGACTTCATCCTTGGTCTTGTTGTTCTCGGCATTCGTCAGTTCCCGGCCGAGATTTTTACGCGCCTTGTCCAGCTCGGTTTTTACTTCACGTTGTTCGCTTTCCGTCATGTCTTTCAGCGTCAGTTTTTTCATCGTTGTGGCCTGGTCAGTGAAGATGGTTATCAGTGTACAGCAATTATTGCGGCGAAGATGCCGGTAACGTAACGGAATCGATGCGTTGGAGGCATTAACCGCGATTTTCACATCTCTTCCAGCAACTCGCTGAGGAAGCGACGCATGCGCTCGGTGCGCTCCTGCGCCATTTGTCGACCGGCCGCGGTCTGAAAGCCTTCTTGTAGCTTAAACA
Source organism: Serratia plymuthica (assembly GCF_018336935.1). Classification (NCBI taxonomy): domain Bacteria; kingdom Pseudomonadati; phylum Pseudomonadota; class Gammaproteobacteria; order Enterobacterales; family Yersiniaceae; genus Serratia; species Serratia plymuthica. The sequence goes on from NZ_CP068771.1 coordinate 2,056,758, forward strand.
GTTTGGTTTCGAAGTGGTCCAGCGTGAAACGCTTATCGTCATACTGGCGCTGTTGCGCCAGCGGATCGGCGGCATCGTACAGCGCGCTGCGCATACGTCCGCCGATATAGAAACAGCGCGCCACGCCAATCATGCCTATGGCGTCCAGACGGTCGGCATCCTGGATGATTTTCGCCTCCAGCGTTTCCGGCGTAATGGCGGCAGAAAAGCTGTGGGCTTCGATGGCATGGACCGTTTTAGCGATATCGTGCGCTTCCCAGTCCAACTGCGCCAACGTCAACGCGGCTTTTTCCGCCGCCATGCGTGACGCCAGGTGGCGCTGCGGCGAATTCTTTTCTACCGCCACGCAGTCATGCAACAGCACCGCCGCACACAAGATGCGCCGGTCGCCGCCTTCCTGCGCACTGATCTGGCGGGCGTTCTTCCATACACGGTGCAAGTGGGCAACGTCATGGGAACCATCGTCGGAATCGAGGGTCAGCGGCAACAGCGCCTGCGCCAGTTCCTGATGAGGTGAAAAAGGCCGCAGCAATGACTGTGGCAGCAGTGGAAAATGCACGTTTTGCTCCTTTTGACGGTAATCGTGAATCATCATAGCAGCCGAAGATGAGGCGGTTATGACACTGCAGGAACAGAATTGTTTACCGTATTGCAATAGACTATTGCCGGAATTACGGTTTTTGTACCGGAATAAGCAACCTACAATAGTCTCATTCCGGCCATCCTCGCCTGGTGTTAGCCTGTGTCTGCGGGGCATGGCCGGAATATCCCATTAATGCCACAGGAGAACAGACATGCCAACGAATCTGGAAATTGTACGCGCTACCTATGAGGGCGGCAGTGCCGAAGAGAACGGTCGCAACCTGCTGGCGGCGTTGGCGCCCGATGCAGAATGGACCGAAGCGGCGGGCTTTCCTTATGCCGGTACCTACGTTGGGCCGCAGGCCATTTTTGAAAATGTTCATCAGCGTTTAGGGACGGAATGGCAGGGCTACCGCGCCGACGTTGAACATTTCTACGATGCCGGTGAAAACGTGATCGCCCAAGGGTTCTATCACGGCACCTATGGTGCGACCGGCAAATCGTTCACTGCATCCTTTGCGCATATTTATCAGCTGCGCGAGGGGAAAATCGTCAAGTTCGTGCAAATCGTGGACAGCGCTAAAGTGCTGGAAGCCATGCAGGGCTAAAGGCCGCTGTGCTTGCCGTATTTACGATCGTATTCTCGCCGATAACCGCGCGCCTTGTTGCGATCGCGGATCCACAAATAGCCGCACACCAGCGCGACTGCGCCTGAAAAGGTAATGTTGCGCATATCTCGGTCATAGCAAAACACCAATACAGCATCCATCGCCGCGATAAAGGCAATCCATTTGTACGTATGGGATTGTCGCCGCGTGGCCGCGTTGAGTCGCTTTAATTGCCTGGCTTCGTGCATGACCGGTTTTTGCTGCATAACTTTCCGCGGGTAATAGTTCTCTTGGCGATAAATTACCAGAATATTCCTGATGGCGGCAAAGGTTAACGCATGTCATACCGCTGTTTTTCCCGCGGGTATTCCTTCGCTGAAAATCTGCGCACGGGGTAGTGAATAAACGCCAAAACATGATACGTTATCTATTCATTATTTGTGTTTTTTTATTCATTATCGGGGGGTGCGATGATTGTCAGAACCTGGCACGGGTGTGTGCCGTTACGCCATCAGCAAGGATTTACCGATCATTTAACTGTCACAGGGCTGCAGCATGCTGAAGCTACGGCTGGAAATCTTGGCGCTTTTGTTCGACAAGAGGTCCAGGGGCAGTATGCGCACTTCTTTCTGGCCACCTATTGGGAGTCTTTGGCGGCGATAAAACGCTTCGCCGGTGAGGATTATCAGGTAGCAGTCACTTATCCGGACGATGAAGCCTTCGCTTTAATTTCAGATCCCTATGTCTTTCATCATCGGGTTGATGAAATCGCCGCGCTGTAATTGTCAGGTTAACTACGAGCAGGGGATATTATGAACAACAAAACGATACGCCCGGAAGATGTGGTTCAGCAGCAGCTTGATGCCTATAACGCCCGTGATATTGATGCTTTTATGGCGTATTGGGCGGAAGATGCGCAGTATTACGAACACCCCGATACGCTGCTGGCCAGCGGCAAGGCGGAAATCCGCGAACGCCATATTGCGCGCTTCAGGGAACCAAGCCTGTACGGTGAGCGAGTTAAACGCATGGTGCTGGGCAGCATGGTGATCGATCAGGAAGTGGTGACGCGCAATTTCCCGCAGGGGCGCGGCAAAATGGACGTGATCGCCATTTATGAAGTTGAACAGGGCAAGATCCTGAAGGCCTGGTTCAAAGTCGGCCCGTGCGAGCTGGATGAGGGCGCGTTATAGCGCCCAATGTCACAGCGCTACGACGGCGTCGATCTCCACGCTAACCTGTGGCGAGAACAGTGCGCTGACCGCGACCAGTGAACAGGCCGGCAGCGCACCATCGAAATAATCAAACAGCACGGGCCGAATTGCCTGCAGATCGCCGATCTCGGTTAAAAATACGGTGATTTTAATCAGCCCCTTGAGGTTGGTGCCTTCGGCGGCGGTAATGGTCGCCAACTGCTCCAGAACGGCCTGCGTCTGCTGCTGCGCCGTTTGCCCCTGAGCTTCGGTGGCGAAGGCCGTTAGCCCTGAGACATACAGCGTATCGCCGTGGCGCACCGCGTGGACATAAGGCCCACCCGGCGCAGGCAATTGCGGATAATTAATGCGCTTCAATGACGTCATGATAAAAACCCCGCAGATTAATTAAAAAAATAGGCAAACTTGGTTAGGATACTGCAATTAACACCGGGAATACGCCGGGAACTGTTGATGTCTAATAGTATCACCGGCGCCAATTTTTCACCGTGATTGCCATCAATAAGGACGCCTGACCGCAATGAATCCGGCCTTTATTCCCTATGTGCAACGCTGGCAGTTGGAACCAGACGGCAAAGCATTTGAAACTCACAGCAGCCTGCTGATGCCGGTGCGTTATCAGGGCGCTGCCGCCATGCTGAAAATCGCCCGCGAGCAGGAAGAAAAGTTCGGCGGATTACTGATGTGCTGGTGGCAGGGCGAAGGCGCAGCGCGAGTTCTGGCCTGGCATGAAGACGGCATCCTGCTGGAGCGTGCTCAGGGCAAGCGATCGCTGGCGCAAATGGTGCGTGACGGCGACGATCGGCAGGCGACGGCCATTCTTTGTCAGGTGGTTGCCCGCCTGCATGCGCCGCGTGCGCAGCCCTTGCCGGAGCTTATTCCACTGCACCTGTGGTTCAACTCGTTGTGGCCGGCGGCGCAGGCCCACGGCGGCATGCTGCGGCTCAGCGCCACGGCGGCGGCGGATCTGCTGACCAGCCCGCGGGATCAGAGCGTGCTGCATGGCGATATTCATCACGACAACGTGCTGGATTTCGGCGAGCGCGGTTGGCTGGTGATCGATCCCAAACGCCTCTACGGCGAACGCGCCTTCGACTATGCCAATATCTTCTGCAATCCCAATTACGGCATTGCCACCGATCCGGATATTTTCCAGCGCCGCGTGGAGCAGGTCAGCCAGTTGGCCGGGCTGGAACGCCGGCGTTTGCTGCAATGGATCCTCGCCTGGGCGGGGCTGTCCGCAGCCTGGTTTATGGAGGACGGCGAAGCGGCGGATATCGATTTTCGGGTGGCGGAACAGGCTGCGCGCGCGTTGGGCCTGCGGCTGCCGGAGGGGGACTCAGGGTTCACCCTCCCAATAATCGAGCGACGCTGAAGGGCGTTGCAGATAGCGTACCGGTTGGCCATTGTCGCGCTGGGCGATGGCCTGAAACTTGCCCGAGTCCGGATATTCCACCAGTTCAGGCTGCTCACGGGTGCTGATGGAAAGATACTTCAGCGGTACCGCCGACGTGTTGATGATTTGGTGCGGGTATTCCGGGCCGGGCGGGATAAAAATAACGTCGCCGCTTTTGATCGGCAATTGCTCACCGGCGACCCGCAGTGTCCCGCTTCCCTCCAGCACGATAAACATTTCTTCCTGCGCGTAGTGAAAATGATAAGGGCAGGAACGCATGCCAGGCGCCACCACGTCGATGGACGCCCCCAGCTTGCTGGCGGCGGTGCCGGTGCCTAAACGGGCGCCGACGCTGTCATATAACGGCGGACGGCGATCGTGAGTTTTTTCGACTTCTTCAAGATTGCGGATCAGTCGCTGGGCTAACAGCGCGGCATTATCATTCATAGAATCTCTCGTTACAATGTCACTTAATAATTGACGCTGGCGATAGAACACGCGTTTCAGCCTGTCGACGATGAGGATATAGGCGTTAACCTGCGCTCAACGGCTGTCATTCTGCATTGTCCATACAATCCTGTTGCTTAAGCCAATCGGGTTGCCTGGCCAGTGGCGAATCAGCTCAATCAGCTCGGAAGAGGACATAAAGGTTCTCTTAACGCTCAAGTGTGGCAACAATCGCGCCCCCTCTCAGTTAAGCAGAAGATCGCCGAAGCGGGAAAGTTTACCCCGCCCGGCAAGTGGGGCTGGCGTGCACATGTGTTCCAGACAGGAGGGCGAACATCTGCTATACGACAATGTGGGCTAACGACAAGGGAGCGGCGATGAGCAGTTGGATCGAATTAAAGAAAGATGGGCCGACCGGCATAGAGTTGATCCGCGCCCACTTTTGCGGCCATGCGCATGCTTACGATCCTCACTGGCATGATGATTATCTGGTTGGCATCACCGAACAGGGCGTGCAGCAGTTTCATTGCCGACGCCAGCGTCATCGCAGTACGCCAGGGCAGGTATTTTTGCTGGAGCCGGGGGAGGTGCATGACGGCGATGCGCCGGCGGAAGACGGCTTTACCTACCAGATGCTGTATCTCAGTCCGCAATGGCTGGACGCACAACTCCGTCAGTTATTTGCCGAGGTGCCGGACAGCTTTCGCCTTGGTTTCGCCGCCACGCTGTCGGACGATCGGCTGCTGGCACAGGCGACAATGCGGGCCTTCTCGCAGTTGCAGCAAATGGGCGAAGGGGAAATGCAGCATCAGTTCGCCCTGGATAATTTGCTGTGCGGCCTGACGCGGCACGTGCACTGGCGACGCTCGCCGCCGCATGAAACTTCCGGCTATCAGGCGCGGCGCATTCGTGACTTTCTGCATGCCAACAGCCATCAGGATATTCGGATGGAAACGCTGACGGCATTAACCGGCCTGGATCGGTTCCGGCTGACCCGACTGTTCCGCCAGACTTATGGTTTACCGCCGCATGCTTATTTGGTTCAGTTGAGGTTAACGCAGGCGCGGCGGCTGCTGGCCGCAGGGGCAAAGCCCATCGCCGTGGCGGCGCAGCTGGGTTTTGCCGATCAAAGCCATCTGGGGCGCTGGTTTCAGCGCGCCTACCGCCTGACCCCGGCGCATTACCGCAAACTGTGCACAAATCTTCCAGATTAAGCGACTTCGGTTGAGTATCCTGCAGGCTGACTTGGAAACAGGAAGCTGAATGATGGAAAACATCCCCCCAGAGACGATTACCGCCGAGCGCTGCGTGATTGTGATTAATCAGGACCTGCCGCTGGGCAATATCGCTAATGCGGCGGCGGTACTGGCGCTAACCTTGGGCCAACGCCATCCTGGGTTGGTTGGCGAGGTGTTGGCGGACAGCCACGGACAGTGTTGGCCGGGGCTGATCCCGATAGGCATTAGCGTACTGGCCGCCAGTGAGGAGCAGTTGGGCGCTTTGTTGAAACAGCCGCGGGCCGCGGAGGTGGATCGGATCTTGTTCCCGGCGGATGGCCAGCAAACGACCAATTACGCCGAGTTTCGCGCCAGCATTGCCAACCGACCAAGCGACGACTGGCGTTTGTTGGGCATTGCGCTGGTCGGCGAAAAGAAAACCGTGCGCAAGCTGACCGCCAAACTCAGCCTGTTGGCCTAACTTCCCGAGCGCTCCGGGCGTCGTGGCAGCGACAAAATGAGATGCGCGAGCGCTCCGCCAATAATTCCCCAAAATGCAGAACCGACGCCGAGCAGCGTCACGCCGGAGGCGGTGATCAGGAAGGCGATCAGAGCGGCATCGCGCTGTTTTTCATCCTGCAGCGCCCGTTGTAAACTGCCGGCGATAGTGCCAAGCAGCGCCAGCCCGGCAATGGTGTGGATCAGCGCCGGCGGCAACGCGCTGAACAACATGCCGATAGCGCCGCCAAACAGCCCGGCGAGCAGATAAAACACCCCGGCGGCCACGGCGCCCATATAGCGGCGCTGTGGATCGGGATGCACGTCCGGCCCCATGCAAATGGCGGCGGTAATGGCGGCGATGCAAACGGAGAACCCGCCGAACGGCGCCAGCAGCAGTGCAGTCAGCGCCGTCCAACCGATCAGGGGCGAAGTCGGGACGCTATAGCCTGCGGCCTTCAGCGTAGCGATGCCGGGGGCGTTTTGTGATGCCATGGTCACCACAAAGAAGGGGATGCCAATGCCCAGCAGCGTCGACCAGGTGAAATGCGGCGCAATAAATTCCGGCACGGCGAAAGTCAGCGGTTGCTGAGAAAGATGAATGTTGCCCTGCAACGCCGCAATGGCCAGCCCCACCAGCAACGTCAACACAATGGCATAACGCGCCAGATAGCGGCGGCTGACCAGATACGCCAGCCCCATCCCGGCGCTGAGCACAAAATTTACCTGCAGCGAGGCAAAAGCGTCCAGGCCGAAGCGCAGCAGGATCCCCGCCAGCATCGCCGCCGAAATCGCCTGCGGAATATAGTCCATCAGCCGGGCGAACAGCCCGGTGACGCCGCACAGCAGGATTAATCCGGAGGCGAAGATAAACACGCCAATCGCTTCGTTGATCGGCGTGCCGGGCAGGCTGGTGACCAGCAGCGCCGCGCCCGGGGTCGACCAGGCGGTCAGGATCGGTGTACGGTAATACAGAGAAAGCCCCAGCGAGGTCACGCCCATCCCCAGCCCCAGCATGCTCAGCCAGCCGCCGATCTGCACTGGCGTGGCGCCGGCGGCCGCCGCGGCCTGAAAGATAATGGCCGCGGAACTGGTGTAACCCACCAATACCGCCACAAACCCGGCCATAACGGCGGGCAGGGTCAAATGACGTAACGAGATGGCAGGGCGCATGGCAGACTCCGGCTGTAATTGTGCGTTATAACGCACGGCGAGGATTGAGCATAGCACCGTGCGTTATAGCGCACAAGTGGCTATAATCAGCCGGAATTCAGAAGGGGGAATCATGCAGGAACTGTCCGGCCATCTGGCGCAAACATTGAAATCGCTGCGTGCGCAGCGCGGCTGGAGCCTGGCTCAGGCGGCCGAGAGTACCGGCGTCAGCAAGGCGATGCTGGGGCAGATAGAACGCGGCGAATCCAGCCCAACGGTGGCGACGCTGTGGAAAATCGCCACCGGCTTCAACGTGGCGTTTTCCGCTTTTTTGGAGATCTCGCCGCTGCAGGAACAGGCCACGCTGCACCGTTACGGCGATGCGCCGGTGTTCAATCAGTACAACGCCGATATGCGGGTGGTGCCGCTGTTTCCGTTCGACAGGCAATTGGGTTTCGACATGTTCGTCATCGATCTGGCGCCGGGGGCACTCAGCGAGTCTTCGGCGCACGAGCCGGGCGTCATTGAACACGTGATTGTCATCAGCGGCCAACTGGAACTGGCGATTGACGGTCAGTGGCACAGCCTGGCCGAAGGCGAGGCTATGCGCTTTCAGGCCGATCGGCCGCATGCCTACCGCAACGCCGGCCAGGAGAGGGTGCGTATTCACGATCTGATCCACTATCCTAAATTTTGACTCAACGGCACGGACGCAGGCTTTGACTCCGCCTCATCAACGATCTACCTTGTTGAAAATGAGTCTTATTTATCCAGGAAGGAGAGCTTGATTTTGCCGATTAGCAATCGACGCCAGTTTATTAAACTCAGCGCACAAACTGCAGGAGCCGTATTCGCGATGACGTCATTACCGAACAGTATCCGCCTGGCGATGGCGGCGGAGGGCGGCGCCAGCGCCACCGATGAATTCCTGTGGCTGGAAGAGTTGCAGGGCAAGGCCGCGCAGGCATGGGTGAAGCAGGAAAACCAGCGTACCACTGCGCGTTTCGCCCGGGGCGAAGGCTTCCAACAGGTGGAAAAACAGGTGCTGGACATCCTGAACAAGGACAGCCAGATTCCGTGGGTCGCCAAGCGCGGCGATTACTACTACAACTTCTGGCAGGATCAAACCAACCCGCGCGGGCTATGGCGGCGCACCACGCTGCAGGAATACCGCAAGGCCAAACCGGCCTGGGAAACGGTGCTGGATATTGATGCGCTCGGCAAGGCGGAAGGCAAAGACTGGGTGTTCCACGGTTCCGAGCCGTTACCGCCGGAGTATCGTTATTGCCTGGTGGAATTGTCGCCGGACGGCGGCGACGCCACCGAAATACGCGAGTTTGATCTGGTCAGCAAAGCGTTCGTGAAAAACGGCTTTACGCTGCCGGTGGCGAAAAGCCAGGCGTCGTGGATTGATAAGGATACGTTGTTCGTCGCCACCGACTTTGGCGCAGGGTCGATGACACAATCCGGTTACGCGCGCATCGCCAAACGTTGGCGGCGCGGCACGCCGCTGAGCGCCGCCCAGACGCTGTATGAGGCGCAACCGCAGGACATGGCGGTGTTTGCCTATCACGACCACACGCCGGGGTTTGAGCGCAACTATGTGGGCCGCAGCCTGGATTTCTACCGCCGTGAAACCTTTGTGCTAACCGCGCAGGATCGGCAAATCAAAATCGATATTCCCGCCGACGCCGAGTTCAGCACGCATCGCGAATGGCTATTGATCAAACCGAGCAGCGACTGGGACGTAGGCGGTGCGCGCTATCCTTCAGGTTCGCTGCTGGCGGCCCATTTCGATGACTATCTTGCGGGCAAACGCGAACTGACGGTGTTATTCACGCCGACCGCACAGGCGGCGCTGAGCGGTTACAGCGGCACGCGCGACCACCTGATCCTCAGCATCATGGACAACGTGGTGAACCGGCTGGAAGTGCTGACGCCGCAGGGTAACAGCTGGCAGCGCAGGCCGCTCGGCAAGCCGGGTGCCATTAGCACGATTTCCGCCGGGGGAATTGACGATGAAACCAACGATTATTTCCTGACGATTGGCGGATTCCTGCAACCGACTTCGCTGTACCTGGGGGATCTCGACGGCGGCGAGGCAGAGTTGCTCAAGCAGGGGCCGCAGGACTTTGACGCCGGCGATTATCAGGTCAGCCAGCATTTTGCCGTTTCTCGCGACGGCACTCGCGTGCCGTATTTCCAGATTTCGGCCAAAGGCACCAGGCTGGACGGCAGCAACCCAACGCTGCTGTACGGTTATGGCGGTTTTGAAGTGTCGCTGCTGCCGGGTTACATGGGCAGCAAGGCACCGGCCTGGCTGGAGCGTGGCGGGGTGTATGTGGTGGCGAATATTCGCGGCGGCGGGGAATATGGGCCGGCCTGGCACCAGGCGGCGCTTAAGCAGAATCGCCATCGCGCTTATGAGGATTTTGCCGCCGTGGCGCAGGATCTGATTGCGCGAAAAGTGACGTCGTCACAATATCTGGGCGCGCGCGGCGGCAGTAACGGCGGGCTGCTGGTGGGCAACATGCTGACGCTGTACCCGCAGCTGTTCGGCTGCATCGTTTGTGAGGTGCCGTTGCTGGACATGCAGCGTTATACCCAACTTTCCGCCGGTGCCTCCTGGATTGCCGAATACGGCGATCCGGCCAAAGCGGAGGAGTGGGCGTACATCAAAACCTTCTCGCCTTATCACAATATCAAAGCGGATGCGGCATACCCGCCGGTGCTGTTTTACACCGCCACCAGCGACGATCGGGTCAACCCGTCGCACGCACGCAAAATGGCGGCGCGCATGCAGCAAATGGGGTATCAACAGGCTTATTTCTATGAGAATACCGAGGGCGGGCATAGCGCCGCCGCGGATAAGAAACAGGCTGCGTTCCACAGCGCGCTGGTCAGCGAGTTTATGTGGGCAACCCTGAGCGGCAAGTCGCCAGGCTGAGAAGAGATAAGCTGAAATAAAAAACGGGGCGTTGTTAAGACGCCCCGTTTTTTTGTCTGTCCGAAACCGTTATCAGTTAACCGCTGCGGCGGCCTGCGCTTTCTTATGGGTATCTTCTGCGGTGTCCAGCGTCATGCGGTACAGCTTCGGCGCGGTCAGCATCATCAGAATGGCTATGACGGCGGTGGCGATACCGATTTGCATAAACACGTGGCTATAGATAGCCAGTGAAGCGTGCGCATCGTTGATGTCGCTTGGTACGGCGGTCAACCCGGCGACTTTGCCGGCAATCAGCGCGGCGGCGGCGGTGGTCAGGAACCAGGACCCCATGATAAAGCCCATCAGGCGTTGCGGCACCAACTGCGCCACCATGGCCAGACCCAGGCCGGAGATCATCAGTTCACCGATGCTTTGCAGCGCATAGCTCAGGATCAACCAGTTAACCGAAACGATACCCTGTTCGTTGGCGAAGCTGGCGCCCCACGGCAGGACCAGGAAGGCGCCGGAGCACAGGATCATGCCGAAGGCGAACTTGTGCGGCATTGGCAGACGGTCACCCATCTTGTTATACAGCGCCGCCAGAATCGGGCTGGCCAGCATGATCCAGAACGGGTTCAGCGCCTGATACTGTTCAGGTTCAAATGCCACGCCGAGGATACTGTGCTCGACGTTATGAATGGCGAAGAAGTTCAGCGAGGTCGGCATCTGGGCATACAGTACGAAGAACACCACCGCTTCCAGCATCAGCAAAAAGGCGACGATCATCTTGCGGCGCGCTGCGCCATGCAGCGTAAAGGCTTCCTTGGCGAACACGACCACAATACCCAGGGAAATAATCGCCAGCGCCCAGCGGGCAATGACCTGGTTGTGCAGCAGCCAGCTTGACAGGGCGACCAGCGCCACGACGCCAACCAGCACCATCAGCAGCTTTTTGATCTGCAGCGGTTTAAAGTCCGGTTTGGAGCCGTGTTGTTTCACCCATTTGTGGCACACCATAAAGTTGACCAGGGTGATCAGCATGCCCACCACGCTCAGTGAGAACGCGACGCTCCAGCCATATTTCGCCGCCAGCCACGGGGTCGCCAGCATCGACAGGAAAGAACCGATATTGACGGACATATAGTACATGGTAAATGCACCGTCCAAACGCGGGTCGTCTTTCTCATAGCAGGTCGACAGCAGGGAGGACGGGTTCGCCTTGAACAGGCCGCTGCCCACGGCGATGGTCGCCATGCCCAGGTAGACCCAGAAGATCTCATGGCCGGAATACGCCACCATGGCATAACCGACGGCCAGTACCAGCGCGCCCAGCACGATCACGCGTTTGGAGCCCAGCACTTTATCCCCCAGCCAGCCGCCGATGGCAACGAAGCCATACACCAGGGCGCTGAAAGAAGAGAACAGCGTAATTGAGTCGGCTTCGCTCAGGCCAAGCATTTTGACCAGATAAACCGCCATGATGCCTTGCAGGCCGTAATAACCGAAACGTTCCCACAGTTCGATCGAGAAGATCAGGTAGAACGCCTTGGGCTGTTTGAAGGCGTTAAGACTGACGCTTTCAGGGTGTTTGCTGTTGTTGTTTGCAGTTGACACTGGTACCTCTGATTTTTCACTGCCCCGTCTCGGAGAGACGAGAAATGGCAAAAGGTGATGCAGGACTGCATCCTTCTGCGTTGTTATAGGATGGGATGACGGCGGTTAATGTTCACTATCTTTGTCAACGAGGCAAGCCGTTTGTCATACTCTGTTACATATAACGTTCGCGTTGTGAAACAACTATGTTGCAAATATTACGCAGCATGAACTTTTGCCTTGATTTGTTTTGGCGAACTTTTGTTTTGATTAAAAGCTGTGCGGAATTTAATTAGTGATATGTTCTGCTGTTTTTGGTTTTTATGGTTTATATAAATGCAGGTGATGTCATGTCTGCTCGATTGTTGTGAGTAATGGGTGTTTTGTAAAATTATAGAAATTTAGGACAATGGAGCTGAGGGTTGTGACGAGGATGTGATCGTGAAAGCGTGATTTATGCCGCAATTTTTGACTAAATTTTTGCTTGAAAATAACATCGAAGTGAGTTTTTCGCTGAAATCCACGAAATCGCCAAGGTTACTGCTGCTCGGTATCACATTTCTGATAAAAAATAGGGCGATGGCAGGGGAAGTGGCGCACGCAGGGGAGCGCGTGCAGAATGTTATATCTGCAACACGCCGCAGTGTTAAAAAGCCCTGTTCAAGGCGGATAAACGGAGCAAACGGATTTCACGGGCAGTGCTTATTTGTGTGCCAGGCTCAAGAACAATGGGGTGTTCACCAGGAAACGTCAGGACAAGATTACGCAAGACAGGTGAGTTTTGAATCCTTGAGCAGGGGCGGGTCAGGTAGTGAGCCTATTAGTGTAATGGCCTGCCCGCCGTCAGGCTGTGCGGCAAAGAGAGGACCTTCAAACGCAGCAACGCCCGGCATTGATTTTTGGCTTTAAAGGGCGTAACAAATGGCGTTATCGACGTCTTTTTATAAGAAATTTGCGTATCATGTGGAACGTAGATCACTTTTTCGAAAAAATCGAAACGACGCTGGGCACAGATTACATGTTGCGCGCGCGGGAGGCCGTGCCTGAGAAAGGGGTATACATTAGGCCTCACGTACATTTGGAACATGAGGTTATGTGGTTTCGCCACGCCGAGGGTTTTTACTCTATCGGCAGCGAAAAATTCAAACTGAGAGACAATACCTTGGTCTTTGTGGGGCCGATGATACTCCATGATATGGAGCTGGCATTCACCGACAATCATGAGCGGTTCTTGCTGCAATACAATAATACCGTGCTGAATCGTTTAAAATATCAGTTCCCCGTGACGCATCTGCACGCCGGGTTTGTATTGCAACTGAACGAGCGGGATGCTGAGCGCATGCAATTTCTCTTCAGATGGTTCACCGATATGCATGACGGCCCCCACACTCTCTGTGAAGCGAATCCGTTGTTAATTCTCCTGCTCAATACGGTGTTTACCCATGCTCAACATGCTGAGCAAGTCACCGTAAGCGATGAAAAAAATAACATCTTTGACAAGATCATTGATTTGGTCGTACATGTTGAAAAAAACGCAGCTTTCAGCATGACATTGAATGAAGCTGCCGAGTATTGCTCTCTCTCGACAAGCCATTTTTCCAGAACGTTCAAAAGAATCATGCAAGTCAGCTTTAAAGAGTATCTGGTCGGGAAAAAAATTGCCCAATCCACTGAACTCCTCAGAAATACAGAGTTAAGCATCACTGACATTGCTTACCGGTGCGAATTTACCGACAGTGCCTACTATTGTTTCAAATTCAGATCGCTAATGGGCGTCACGCCTAAAACATTCAGAACCAACAGTCGCTCCACGAAGCAACTGTCTACCAGGCACGATAACCTGGTACGCCAGGCAAAACCCTAAACATCCATATATCGTTCCCATAGGGTGAAACCGCCGTTCAACCCTGTGTCAACGAAATTCAGGCCGTCATCTCTTTCCAAAATGGTGATCTCCGTTACGCTGCGAGCGCAAAAAAATTATATAAAATCCACTTTCCGTTACAGCCGCTCCCCAAGATAAAGATTATTTTTGATGCCAGGACGTCAGTTCTCTCTGACTCTATAAAAACTCAAAAGGTATCAACATGTCTAAGCTCACGGTTAAAGAGAAGATAGGCTATGGATTGGGCGATGGCGCTTCGAACATCATCTGGCAAACCATCATGTTGTTCATGGCGTATTTTTATACGGATATTTATGGCCTCAGCGCCTTTCATATGGGAATCATGTTTCTTGTCGTACGTATATTGGACGCCTTTTTCGATGTGTATATCGGGTTTTTAGCCGATCACACCTCAACAAAGCACGGACAGTTCAGACCCTACTTACTGTGGTTCTCATTGCCCTTTGGTATTATTGGTTCTCTCACTTTTTTCACCCCGGAATTCGGTGAGACGGGAAAACTCATCTATGCCTATGTTTCTTATACTGCATTATCACTGCTTTATACGTTGGTAAACGTCCCTTATTGCGCCATGATTAATAATCTCTCCCAGAACCCGGACGAACGCGTTTCCATGCAATCGTACCGCTTTGCCTTCGCGGCGCTGGGCGGGATCATCGTATCGGTTATTGCGCTGCCGCTGACTAAAACCCTGGGGGGCGGCAATCTGCAACACGGCTACTTTTACGCTATGGTGTTGATGGGGGTAATCAGCACCGTTATGTTTTATCTTTGTTTCGCATTGACCAATGAAAAGTATGCTCGTCCTGTCGATAAATCACAGAAATTCAGCACCGTTTTCAAAGAGCTCCACCATCTCTCATCCGACAGAAACTGGAGGAAGTTATTTTTACTCAATGTGGTTAACCTGACGGCGGGGATTTTAAAAACCGGCGGTGCCATGTATTTCGTCACTTATTATTTACACAGGCCTGATCTTGTCAGCATTATTTTAACCATTATTCTTGGCGCCAAATTTGTTGGATCAATGTTCACCACGGCTTTGTATGCTAAGTTAGACCGGTTATTCGCTTATAAAATGGCAATGACGGTGCAAGCAGCCATCATGATCGGTTTATTTTTCGTTCCGGCACAATATGTCATTGTTATCTGTGTGATTATCGGATGCGTCCACTTTATAAACTCCACTGCAACGCCGTTACAATGGAGTCTCCTCAGTGATATCATCGACCATATTGAAAGTAAGGCCGGGAAGTCATTCAGCGGGCTGGTTTTTTCAACGAACATTTTTGCCATCAAAGTCGGCATTGCCATTGGTGGAGCATTAATGGGGTGGTTACTGACGGTCGGTGGCTATATAGGAAACTCGGCTACCCAAGCGGACGCTGCCACTCTTTGCATTCGTCTTATCTTCACGGTTATCCCCGCACTGTTGATTTTGAGTCTTATCCTGATCCTCAGGAAATATAATCTTGCCCAGAAGAGCGAGGGTGATGCCTATTCGTCAAAAAATGCATCTGCCGACGTTCTTCCGGAAGCTAAGGGAGAATTAAGATGACAATGATTAATAATCCCATTTTGCCGGGATTTAACCCGGATCCTTCTATTATCTATGCCAATAATGCCTATTATATCGTTACTTCAACATTCGAATGGTTTCCTGGTATCTGTCTCTATAAATCTTTTGATTTAAAAAACTGGAAGTTAATCTCATACCCGCTTAGCAGAGTGAGTCAGTTGGATATGAAAGGTAACCCGGACTCCGGCGGGATTTACGCGCCTTGCCTGAGTATCGATAAGGGGCAATTTTACCTGGTTTACACCGATGTAAAAAACCTGATGGGCAGATTTTGGGATGCCAACAATTTTATCGTGACAACGTCTGACATTGAGGGGGAATGGTCTGAACCAACCTATCTCAACAGCCGGGGAATTGATCCGTCGCTGTTTCACAACAGCGACGGTACCAAGTGGCTGGTGAGTATGGAGATGAGTTACCGGGACGGGGGGAAGCCGGGTTTCCCACATTGGAATGGCATCATTATTCAGCAATACGATGAGGAAAGCAGAAAACTCATCGGCGAGTGTCACAAGATTTATAACGGAAGCGATCTGGGCACGACGGAAGGGCCACATATTTATGAGCGGAACGGCTGGTTCTATCTCTTAACGGCAGAAGGGGGGACTTTCTACAATCATGGCGTGACTATGGCACGTTCGCGCCATTTACTGGGGCCGTACGAAACTGACCCCTATGGCCAGATGATGACTTCCCGTTATGATTGTCGTCTCCCACTGCAGCGTACCGGTCATGCCGACCTGGTTGAAACCGAGCTGGGTGAATTTTTTATGGTCCACCTCTGTGGCCGGCCTTTGCCTTCACGCGGCAGAAGCCCAATGGGCAGGGAAACCGCCATCCAAAAAGTTTACTGGAGCCACGACGGTTGGTTAAGACTGTCCAATGAAAAAACGACTGCGGATCTTGTCGTCCACTGCCGGTTACCGGAAAAACCGTGGCCTGATGAGCCGGAACGGGATGATTTCGACTTGCCCACTTTGCCACTGCACTTTCAAAGCCTGCGCATTCCGCTGCCTGAGGAAATTTGTAGCTTGAAAGCCAAAAAAGGCTGGCTGCGGTTGCATGGCAAAGAGTCTCTCAGTTCCCACCACTGTCAGAGTTTGGTGGCCAGAAGACAAACGGACTTCGTTTTCAGGGCGCAAACATGCGTTGATTTCACACCGACTTCTTTCCAGCAAATGGCCGGGCTGGTCTGTATTTACGATACCACTAATTACATTTATCTGTTTTTGACGGCTGACGGTGAAGGGAAGCGCACCCTTAACCTGATGATTAACGATCTGAACAGATTCAATCAACCGACAGGAAAGGGCATTGAACTGGATCATGATGGCCTGGTTCATCTAAAGGTTGAGGTAAACCATGATGCTGCATTCTTCTTTTACTCCTGCGACGAGAAAGAGTGGCATAGCGTGGGGGGGTATGTTGAGTACAGCAAGCTGTCTGATGAATACTTCAAAGAAAAAGGCCATGAGCGCTTTACTGGGGCATTTGTCGGTATCTGTTGTCAGGACTTTACGGGGGAAAACGCGTATGCAGATTTCGATTATTTTTCTTACGCCCGGATTATCGAAGATAAATAGGCAGGAAACGCCTTGCCATGGAGATCTGACAGATTCAAACCCAATCATTCCCCGTGTCGCGCGTTGCCGGGCGCTATCACTGACTATTCGCAGCCTATGAAAACGGTCTGAAAGTGCGGGCACAGAGCACACCAGCAGCACAGCGCCATGCTCAGGGCTACAGGTTCAGCCGGGAGGGCAGATGTCGACTCTCGGCGTGTCGGCGGCTGTATGGCACGCACTGCGGATGAGGCCTGCCGTGACAATCACCCGAGATTGCCCGATCTTCTGGGTTCTGCAAGCAGTCTGATAGCGAGAGTCTACATAACGGCATCACTTCACGATGGAAAGATGTGCCAGTGAGGTTTTATTTGTGCTTTTACATCTCGGTTTTGCAATCAAACTCGCATAAATCTTCAATGATGCAGGAGCCACAGCGGGGTTTGCGCGCAATGCAGGTATAGCGACCATGCAGGATAAACCAGTGGTGGCAATCGACCTTGAATTCGCCCGGCACCACCTTCAGCAACTTCTCTTCGACCTGGTCAACGTTTTTGCCCGGCGCGAAGTTCGTGCGATTACAGACGCGGAAGATATGGGTATCTACCGCAATGGTCGGCCAGCCAAAGGCGGTGTTGAGCACCACGTTGGCGGTTTTGCGGCCTACGCCGGGCAGCGCTTCCAGCGCGGCGCGGTCTTCCGGCACTTCGCCGCCGTGCAGCTCAAGCAGCATGCGGCAGGTTTTGATGACGTTCTCGGCCTTGCTGTTAAACAGACCTATGGTCTTGATGTAACTCTTGACGCCGTCGACGCCCAACGCCAGCAGCGCGGCCGGGGTATTGGCCACCGGATACAACTTGGCGGTGGCCTTGTTGACGCTGACGTCGGTGGCCTGCGCGGAAAGCAGCACTGAAATCAACAGCTCGAACGGCGTGGTGTACACCAGTTCGGTGGTGGGCTGCGGGTTGTTGTCGCGCAGCCGGGTCAGAATTTCCAGACGTTTGTTTTTATTCATTACGCTTTCTCTGCTTGTCCCGGTTCCCGCGCCGGTTCGATCACTGACGCCTTGGCGGAGCGCGCCTTCATCCGTTCATCAATCAGGTATTTCACCGCCAACAACAGGCCCAGACCAATAAAGGCGCCTGGCGGCAGCATGGCCAACAGGAACGGGCTGTCGAAATGAACCACTTCAATGCGCAGCACCTTGGCCCAGCTTCCCAACAGCATATCTGCGCCGTCGAACAGGGTGCCGTTGCCGAGCAGTTCGCGCATCGCGCCCAGGGTCACCATGACGCCGGTGGCGCCCAGGCCGATAGCCATGCCGTCCAGCACCGACAGGCCAATCGGTTTTTTGGCCGCCACCGCTTCGGCGCGGCCGACCACGATGCAGTTGGTGACGATCAGCGGAATAAAAATCCCCAGCGACTGGTAAAGGCCGAAGGCGTAGGCGTTGATCAGCATCTGCACGATACTCACCGCCGCCGCGATGATCATGACGTAAATGGGAATACGCACTTCACTGGGTACCCAGCGACGCACCGCCGAAATGGATCCGTTGGTCAGCGTCAGCACCAGCGTGGTCGCCAGCCCCAGCCCCAGGGCGTTGGTAACGGTGGAGGTGACGGCCAGCAGCGGGCACATCCCCAATAATTGCACCAGGGCGGAGTTGTTCTTCCACAGCCCCTGGACAATCAACTCTTTTGCTTCACTCATTCGCTGGCTCCGCAGGCAGGTAAGGTCTCGAGTTTAGGCGGCAGCGTTTCCATATACAATGCCGTGCGACGAACGGCGTTGACTACCGCACGCGGCGTGATGGTGGCGCCGGTGAATTGATCGAACATGCCGCCGTCTTTCTTCACCGCCCAACGCTTGTCGTCCGCGCCTTCAATTTTCTTGCCGCTGAAGAACGAAATCCAGTTCGAAATGCGCAGCTCAATCTTGTCTCCCAGCCCCGGTGTTTCGTGGTGTTCGATCACCCGGGTGCCGAGCACGGTGCCGCTGAAATCGGCGCCGACCAGCAGCTGAATGGCACCGGAATAACCATCAGGCGCGGTGGTTTCCAGTGCAGCCGCCGTTGGTTGGCCGTTCTTGCGCGCCAGATACAGGCGGTGCGGGGCGCCGTTGCCCAGCGCCGGGTCGCTGACCAGGAAGCATTCGGTCTGCATGTTATTATCGTAGTTTTCCGGCGGCACCACTTGATCGAGCAGCGCTTTTTGCTGCAGTTCCGCCTGATGAGCGATGGTTTTCTGCGTCAGACTGTGCACCACGGCGGTCAAACCGGTCGTCACTGCGGCGAACACTGCAAGCGTGGTGCCATGCTTTCTCATTGAATTCAGCATCATGGCTCCTTAGCGATGACCGTACACGCGCGGTTGCGTGTAGTGGTCGATCAGCGGCACGGTAATATTGGCCAGCAGCACGGCGAAGGCCACGCCGTCCGGGTAGCCGCCATAAACGCGGATTAACCACACCAGCACGCCAATCAGAGCGCCGTAAATCAGGCGGCCTTTCGGGGTGGTGGAGGCGCTGACCGGGTCGGTGGCGATAAAGAACGCGCCCAGCATGCTGGCGCCGGAGAACAGGTGGATCAGCGGCGATGCCTGATGCGCGGGATCAAACCACCAGGCCAGGCCGGAGCAGAAGGCGATGGTCGCCAGCATGCTGAACGGGATCTGCCAGTGAATCAGGCGGCGCGCCAGCATAAACAGGCCGCCCGCCAGGAAGCCGAGGTTGATCCATTGCCAACCGATGCCGGCAAGCATGCCGCCGAACAGCGGTTGTTGCAGCATCTGCTCGACGCTATGGCCGCTGCGCAGGCCGGTTTTGAAACCGTCCAGTGGCGTAGCCTGGCTGATGCCGTCAATGCCCATTTGCAGTTCGTGAATAGTGGCGCCCTGCGCGGTATGACCGCTGAAAATAGCCAACAGGGTGTCCTGGAACGACAGCGCGGTGGCGCGCAGTTCATCCGGCGGCAGCCAACTGGTCATCTGCACCGGGAAGGCGATCAGCAGCACCACGTAACCGACCATGGCCGGATTGAAGGGGTTTTGCCCCAGGCCGCCGTAAAGCTGTTTGGCGATAACAATGGCAAAGAAGGTACCGATAACAATCATCCACCAGGGGGCCAGCGGCGGCAGACTGATACCGAGCAGCAGCGCGGTCAGCAGCGCCGAGTTGTCTGCCAGCCGGGTGCGTACCGGCAATTTGCGCAAGGCGAGGATAGCGCCTTCCGCCAGCAGTGCGACGATCATCGCCAGCGCGGTTTGGATCAGGTTGCCGTAGCCGAAAAACCACGCCTGCGCCGCCATGCCCGGAATGCAAGCCAGCATCACCCACAGCATGATGCGACTGGTGCTTTGCTGGTTATGGGTGAAAGGGGAACTGGCGATGTGCAAGCCTTTGGCGGCTGTTTGTTGTACCGGCCTGAACTTCATAGAATCACTACACCTATCTTTGCCGTGCATCGGCAGGTTCTACGCACCTCACGGCGGAGGCGCAGGGAAAATAATAGCGCTGCATTCTACCTCAATCGCTGAAAGGGTAATACGTCTTAATTATAGGGGTATTAGGCTTTTAGCACGGGTTGCGCCGTGGCTTAATCGCCCTGTGGCGCGATCGGATTTTTTTTCGCGGTAAAACTACGCTAGCTTGGGAATGCAGTAGCCAAACTGTTGGTATCGCGGGCCGGAATCAGGCCACAATCACAGGATTTATATGTTATTTTCGGTACGTTTTTCCGCACAAAATAACAACTTTTACATAATCCATGTGGGTTATTATCCCGGGTATTATTAAGTTAGTGAAAGCATAATAATGACTAATGAAGATGTATTTTTTATTGAAGAATTAATTGAGTGGGTTGAGATACATCTGGAGAAACGGCCAAATCTGGACGAAGTCGCGCGCATTTCCGGCTACTCCAAGTGGCACCTGCAACGCAAATTCAAGCGTATCACCGGCATTCAGCTCGCCACCTATATCCGTTCACGCATCCTGACGCGTGCCGCAGTAGCCTTGCGCATTACCCACCGTTCAATTATCGACATCTCAGACGAGTTGGGCTTTGATTCCCAGCAGACCTTTACGCGCATGTTCAAGCAGCGTTTCGACACCACGCCCAACCGCTACCGCTCGATGGATAAATGGGATGTGAAGAACCTGATGCCGCGTTTCAGTTTCGACGCCAGTTTCGCGGTCGATTACTATCCGGAGGTGAAACGTGTAACGCTGCCGGATTTGCAACTGGTTGGCTTCTCGCGCCAACTGGATTTTGCCGCTGAAACCGAAATCGAACATGCTTCCTGCATGGCGATGAAGGATGAGATTTTCACCGATTTCTTCCGCGGGCTGAACGTGGACTGCCGCCGGGTGTACAGCATTCACTCGCCCCGTAACCGTGATGACAAGCAGTGGTCATCCACTCACGTCATGGCGGTGGAGGCGGAGAACAAAAAAGATATTCTTTCGGGGCATCAGATCGACAATATTCATATTCCCGGCCGCGAGTATATCTCTATCAACTATCTGGGCACGGCGAAAGAATGCTTGCAGTTCTTCGCTTATCTGATGACCCACGTGATGCCGGGGCTGCGTCATGAGGTGCAGGGCAGTGTGGAAATGGAAATTATTCAAACCAAAGAGTGGAATCAGGACTCGAAGATGCGTCAGATCGACGTCGATTATACCTATCTGATGTCTATTGATTAGGCTGCGACCCTTAATGTATGCCGCTGGCGTTCAAATGACCCCAGCCCTTTGGGGCGGCGGCACCACGGATAATTAAGGGACACAGCCTGGGGCGCCTTGCGTTCGGCAAGGCGCTTTCTTCCGTTACTCTTTTTCCGTCTCGGTAGCCGCCAGACTCTGCGCGGCTTTTTTGGCTTTGACGCGGGCGATGGCCGCCGCGACTGCCGCCTTGCGCGGATCTTCCTCCGTCACCGCCGCTGCCGGTTCGGCCGGTACGGTGTCGACAGGGGTTTCAACCCCGGCTTGCTGCGCGGCTTTTTTGGCTTTGACGCGGGCGATGGCCGCCGCGACCGCCGCCTTGCGCGGATCGTCCTCCGTCACCGCCGCTGCCGGTTCGGCCGGTGCGGTGTCGACAGGGGTTTCAACCCCGGCCTGCTGCGCGGCTTTTTTGGCTTTGGCGCGGGCGATGGCCGCCGCGACCGCCGCCTTGCGCGGATCGTCCTCCGTCACCGCCGCTGCCGGTTCGGCCGGCGCGGTATCGACAGGGGTTTCAACCCCGGCTTGCTGCGCGGCTTTTTTGGCTTTGGCGCGGGCGATGGCCGCCGCGACCGCTGCCTTGCGCGGATCGTCCTCCGTCGCCGCCGCTGCCGGTTCGGCTGGTGCGGTGTCGACAGGGGTTTCAACCCCGGCCTGCTGTGCGGCTTTTTTGGCTTTTACCCGCGCCAACGCGGCGGCAACCGCCGCTTTACGCGGGTCTTCATCTTCAGCGACCCTTGCCGCCTCTGGAGCGGTTGCCGTCTCCTGTTGGGCGCGGCGTTCGCGCGCCTGAGCCTTGCGGGCTTCGCGGGCGGCAATCATCTCGCTGTTGTCTGGGGCATCGCCATTGACCGTGCCGGTCGCCGGCGCGGCATTTTTACTGCGCACGCGCGCCAGAGCGGCCTGAACGGCATCCTGATCGTCATCGGTCAGCTTGACCGCGGCTTTCTTGTGGCGTTCTTCACGCGCCAGTTTTTCGCGTTCCAATCGCGCCAGCTTGGCTTCATAACGCGCCTTGGCTTCTGCGGTGCGTGCGGCTTCCTGATCGATGGCTTTGATCTCGGCCTTTTCCTGGCGGTAATACTGCACCAGCGGAATATTGCTTGGGCAGACAAAGGCGCAGGCGCCGCATTCAATGCAATCGAACAGATTATGATTGCGGGCTTTTTCGTGTTCTGCGCCGCGGCTGAACCAGTAAAGCTGTTGCGGCAGCAGGCCCGCCGGGCAGGCGTCGACGCACAGACCGCAGCGGATACAGGACTGTTCAGGCTCCTGCGGCGCCATTTCGTTGACCGACGGGGCCAGAATGCAGTTGCTGATTTTAACGATCGGCACGTTAAGGGCGGGCAGGGTAAAGCCCATCAGCGGGCCGCCCATCACCACCATTTGCTGCGCCTGCGGCTGGAAGCCGACAAAGTTCAACAGGTGCTGCACCGGCGTGCCGATGCGCGCCCACACATTGCCCGGTTGGCTAAGCGCATCGCCGGTCAGGGTCACCACGCGCTCGATCAACGGTTCGCCGTCGACAATGGCACGCTTGATGGCGAAAGCGGTGCCGACGTTTTGCATCAGCACGCCGATGGCGGAAGAGTGCTTGCCGTGCGGCACTTCTTTGCCGAGCAGGATCTTGGTGAGCTGCTTGGCGCCGCCGGAAGGGTATTTGGTCGGGATCACCCGCAGGGCGATGCCCGGTTGATTGCGCAGCGCCAGCTTCAGCGCTTCGATCGCTTCCGGCTTGTTGTCTTCGATGCCGATCAGCGTGACCTTGGGTTGCAGCAGGTGACGCAAAATCTGCGTGCCTTCGATAATCTGATCGGCGTGTTCGCGCATCAGACGGTCATCGGCGGTGATATAAGGTTCGCATTCGGCAGCGTTGAGGATCAGCGTTTCCACGCCGCTCATGCCGCCCTGTAGTTTGCTGGCGGTCGGGAAACCGGCGCCACCCAGCCCGGCGATGCCGGCCTGATGAATGCGCTGCAATAGATCCTGTGCCGCCAGTTGGCGGTAGTCCGCCACCGGCTCGCGTTCGCACCAGCGGTCTTCGCCGTCCGCCTGGATCATCACGCACAGCTCGGCCAGCCCGGAAGGGTGAGCGGTGATATGCGGTTTGATGGCACAGACGGTGCCGGAGGTCGGCGCGTGTACCGGCACCGTGCGGCCGCGGCCAACGGTCAGCGGTTGGCCTTTCAGCACCCGGTCGCCGACATTGACGCACAGTTCGCCTTCCGGTCCAAGATGCTGTTGCAGGGGAATAATAAAACTATCGGCCAACGGAGCGGTGCGCAGCGGCACCCCGCTGGACTGAGTCTTCATTTCCGGTGGATGGATCCCGCCATCGAAATCCCAAATCCGGTCTTTTTTGAAGGCGGCGAACAGATTAAGCATGTTGCTCCACGTGGATCACTTGCACCGGAATCGTCTTCATATCCCACTTCCAGTTGGCAGTGGTGGTGGCGACCGGCTTCATTTCAATACAATCGGTAGGGCACGGCGCAACGCACAGGTCGCAGCCGGTACAGAGATCGGTAATTACGGTATGCATGGCGCGCGTGGCGCCGACGATGGCATCCACCGGGCAGGCCTGAATGCACTTGGTGCAGCCGATGCAGTTGGCTTCATCGATATAGGCCACCTGGCGCACCGGCTCGGCGACGGCTTCGCTGCCCAACGGTTGCGGCTCGACGTTAAGCAGCTCTGCCAGTTTCAGCATCACCTGCTCGCCGCCCGGCGCGCATTTGTTGATCATCTCGCCGTTGGCGACGGCCTCGGCATAAGGGCGACAGCCGGGGTAACCGCACTGGCCGCACTGGCTCTGCGGCAGGATCTCGTCGACCTGTTCGGCCACCGGATCTTCTTCCACTTCAAAACGGCGGGCGGCAAAGCCCAGCACCAGGCCGAACAACAGGCCGAGGGCGCTAAGCGCAGCAATAGCAATCCATAACGCCGTCATTAGAATTTCACCAGCCCGGTAAAGCCCATAAAGGCCAGCGACATCAGCCCGGCGGTGATCAGCGCGATAGAAGAACCGCGGAACGGCGCAGGCACGTCGGCGACCGCCAGCCGTTCACGAATGGCGGCGAACAACACCATCACCAGCGAGAAACCGGCCGCGGCGCTAAAGCCGTACACTGCCGATTGCAGGAAGTTGTAGCCGAGATTGACGTTAAGCAAGGCTACGCCAAGCACGGCGCAGTTGGTGGTGATCAGCGGCAGGAAGATGCCCAGCAGGCGATACAACGCCGGGCTGGTCTTGCGCACCACCATCTCGGTAAATTGCACCACAACGGCGATCACCAGAATAAAGGACAGCGTGCGCAGGTACACCAGATCCAGTGGAACCAGGATAAAGGTGTTGATCACCCAGGCGCTGACGGAGGCCAGCGTCATGACGAAGGTGGTGGCCATTCCCATGCCGATGGCGCTTTCCAGCTTCTTGGATACGCCAAGGAACGGGCACAGGCCAAGAAACTTCACCAGAACGAAGTTATTCACCAGGACGGTGCCGACAAACAGGAGCAGGTATTCGGTCATTGCGATGCCTAAAAAAATAAAAGCCGCCTATTATCGGGAATTGGCGGCGTAACGACAACATATGGATAGCAGGGTTATTGCTCTTTTCGCACTTTTTTGGCGAAAATTTACACAAATCCGCGTGCGAAACGTGCCACAACGGCACTCAGCGCTCGGTAAAGGTGTTTTTTACCCGTTGGGATCGCTTCATATAGGGTACCAGCAGCGCCGCCATCAGCAGTGGCCAACCCAAACTGCGCACCGCCAATTCGTCCGGTACCGGCGAAAAGGCAAAGGCTTTTATCGCCAGCAGCACGGTGATCAACAACCACACCAGGAACAGTTTGGGGAAACGCTGCGAACGCTGGCAAAACAGCCACAGCAGCCACAGGGTAAAGCACCACATCGCCAGCGTGGTCAGGACGGACAAATACCATTGCAGGGTAAATGCCTGGGCGTTGGTCAGCAGGTATTCGCGCGATTCCGGCATGAAAATCGCCATGCCATACAGGAGCATCATCAGGCTGGCGCTAAGCAGAGTGACAATCATATAGGCCATTGGGGCCAGCAACCAACCGCCAATACGGGTGTATTCAGCTTGAGACATAAACGGCTTCCTGGGTAAGACATGAAGCCGCATAGCTTAGCGGGTAATAGGGGGTTAGTCATCATATACCCTGCATACTTGAAGCTGCCTCTTTGTTGGCTTCCTGCGCTTACCCCGGTCACGTACTGCTTGTACGCTCCCGGGGATGCGCTTAGTTGCCGCCGCGATGCAGCCCCAATTATTTTGGGTATAGATATCAGGAAAGCGTTTGGCTACCGGCGGCCAGTTTTACTGCCGGTAGCCTGCCGATTAACGGCGGTTAAGCTGATAGTAGGCTTCGTTCCAGCGGATCTCATTTTTGAACGCCGGCAGTGCGGTGGCGTTATCGATCAGCAAGAACTCGATGTTGTGCATCTCGGCGTACAGGCGCAGTTGATCGGCGTCCAGCGCCTGGGAGAACACGGTGTGGTGCGCGCCGCCGGCCAGGATCCAGGCTTCCGCTGCGGTGGCCAGCGTCGGCTGAGCCCGCCAGATGGCGCGCGCTACCGGCAGCTTGGGCAGCGGGTGCGGCTGTTCTACGGTATCCACCTGATTGACCAGCAGGCGGAAACGGTCGCCCATGTCGATCAGGCTGGCGTTAACCGCCGGGCCGGCGGGGGTGGAGAAAATCAATCGCGCCGGATCCGCCTTGCCGCCGATGCCGAGCGGCTGAATGTCCAGCAGCGGTTTGCTTTCTTTGGCGATCGACGGGCACACCTCCAACATGTGCGAACCGACCACCAAATCGTTGCCTGGCTGGAAGTGATAGGTGTAATCCTCCATAAACGAGGTGCCGCCGTTCAGCCCATCGGCCATCACTTTCAGGATGCGCAGCAGCGCGGCGGTCTTCCAGTCGCCTTCGCCGCCAAAGCCGTAGCCCTGTTGCATCAGGCGTTGCACCGCCAGCCCCGGCAACTGCTTCATGCCGTGCAGGTCTTCAAAGTTGGTGGTAAAGGCCTGGAAATTGCCCTGTTCCAGAAAACGTTTCATCCCCAGTTCGATGCGTGCCGCGTCGATCAGGTTCTCGCGCTTTTCGCCGTTGGCTTTCGCCGCGTCGCTCAGCACATAGCTGGCTTCGTACTCTTCAATCAGCGTGTCCACATCGCCACGGCTGACCTCATTGATCACGCTGACCAAATCGCCGATGCCATAGGCATTGACCGAGTAGCCGAACTGGATCTGCGCGCCGACCTTATCGCCTTCGGTCACCGCCACTTCACGCATGTTGTCGCCAAAACGCGCCACTTTCAGTTGCCGGCTCGCCTGTTTGGCGGCGGCGGCACGCATCCACTGGGCGATGCGGCGGTGTGCTTCAGGATCCTGCCAGTGACCGGCAACCACGCTGTGCTGCTGGCGCATGCGGGCGCCGATAAAACCGAACTCACGGCCGCCGTGGGCGGTCTGGTTCAGGTTCATAAAGTCCATATCCATGCTGTCCCATGGCACCTGGGCATTGAACTGGGTATGGAATTGCAGCAGCGGTTTGTTGAGGATAGACAGCCCGGCGATCCACATTTTGGCCGGCGAGAAGGTGTGCAGCCAGGTCAGGATGCCGATGCACTCCTGGCGATAGTTGGCGTCGCGGCATAGGGCGGTAATTTCATCCGGCGTGGTGACCAGCGGCTTCAGCACCAGTTTTACCGGCAACCCCGCCTCGCGGTTGAGACTTTCCACGACCTGTTCGGCGTGCGCCTTGACCTGTTGCAGGGTTTGCGGGCCGTACAGGTGCTGGCTGCCGATGGCGAACCAGACTTCATGCTGCTTGAATGCGTCCATTAAAAACTCCTGAATTGTGTATTGGGATTCGATTTACTGAACCGCTGATTGGGACGGATACCCAAAATAATTGGGGCTGCATCGCGGCGGCGACTAAGCGCATCCCTGGGAGCGTACAAGCAGTACGTGACCGGGGTAAGCGCAGGAAGCCAACAAAAAGGCAGCGTCAAGTATGCAGGGCATAGCGCGGCTCGGCGGCCAGGCACCATTGCTGATAGCGCCGATAAAGCTGTTGATAGCGTGCGACCCGCTGCGAGTCCGGTTGCAGCGTGCGTTCGATGCCGCAGGCCATCAGGCGCTGCGCCTCGGGCACGCTGCTGAAACGGCCGGCGGCCACGGCGGCGAAGATCGCCGCACCCAGCGCGCAGCATTGATCGGAGGCGACAATCTGCAGCGGGCGGTTCATCACGTCGGCGCAGGCCTGCATGATGGTCGGCGATTTCCGTGCGATGCCGCCCATGGCCAGCACGTTGTCGACCGGGATGTCCTGCTGTTCGAAGCACTCCATGATGGCGCGGGCGCCAAAGGCGGTGGCGGCAATAAATCCGCCAAACAGCGTCGGCGCGTCGGTCCCGAGGTTCAAATCGGTAATCACGCCTTTCAGGCGCTGGTTGGCGTAGGGGGTGCGGCGGCCGTTAAACCAGTCCAGCACCACCGGCAGGTGGTCCAGCGACGGATTGTTGGCCCAGGATTCGGTCAGCGCGGCCAGCAGGCCGGCTTCAATCTGTTTCAACTGCGGTTGCAGTTCGGGGTGGTTTTTCGCCGCCTCATGCAACGGCCAGCTCAGCAAACGGCTGAACCAGGCATACATATCGCCAAAGGCCGATTGCCCGGCCTCCAGGCCTATCAACTCCGGTACCACGCTGCCGTCGACCTGGCCGCAGATGCCTTCGATGGCGCGCCCGTCGACCCGCTCGCGATCGGCGATCAGGATGTCGCAGGTGGAGGTGCCAATCACCTTCACCAGGGTATAGGGCTGCGCCCCGGCACCCACCGCGCCCATATGGCAGTCGAATGCGCCGCCGGACAACACCACGCTCTCGGGCAACCCGAGGCGTGCGGCCCACTCGGCGGTGAGCGTGCCGACCGGCAAATCGGCGGTGTGGGAGTCTTCAAACAAAGGCCAGGGCAGGTCTTCGACCAACAGCGGATCGAGCGCGGCGAAGAACGCTTTCGGCGGCAGGCCGCCCCAGTCGGGATGCCACAGCGTTTTATGCCCGACGCTACAGCGCCCGCGCTTCAAACTCTGCGGGGCGGTGGTGCCGGATAACAGCGCCGGCACCCAGTCGCACAGTTCCACCCAAGAGGCGGCGGCCTGGCGTACCCCGGCGTCCTGACGCGAAACGTGCAGGATCTTGGCCCAGAACCATTCGGATGAATAGACGCCGCCGATATAGCGAGAATAGTCGGGGAAATCGCCGCTGCGGCAAAGCCGGTTGATGGCGTCGGCTTCCTCGATGGCGGTGTGATCTTTCCACAGCACAAACATGGCGTTCGGGTTGTCGGCAAACTCCGGCCGCAGCGCCAGCACCTTGCCCTGCGCGTCAATCGGCGCAGGCGTGGAGCCGGTAGAATCGACCCCGATACCGATCACCTGCAGCCGTTGCTGCGGGGACATACGCTGCACCAGGCTGACGATCGCCTGCTCCATGGCTTCTATATAGTCGAGCGGATGGTGGCGGAATAGGTTCTCCGCAGCGTTGCAGAATTCGCCGCGCTGCCAGCGAGGGTAATAAACCACTTCGGTATCCAGCTCCTGGCCGTTATGGCAGTCAACCGCCAATACCCGCACCGAATCGCTGCCGAAGTCCAATCCCAGGGCAATAGCGCCTGCCGTCATGATGTTGACTCCTGATGTGTTAATACGCTGTGACAACCATAGGAGCGGGAGCGGTGAGCAGGTGAGGAGCCATTAGCTGGAAGTATGCACTTTTCTGCTTCTCACAGTGGTTTTGTGACGGTTGTCATAAGTTAATGCTTGGCGGAATTCGCTAAATATATGCACATATCTGCTGTAATCCACGGATGTGATAGCGCTCTACATTTCGGCAACAAATACCCGCTAAAACTTAATCCGTCTTACAGCTGGTGTTGGGCGATGCCTCGCAAACAAGCGGCACACCGACAGCAGGTACCCTAATGATAACGTTTTCACGGCGAGCGAATTTATTCGCCGAAGAGAACAACACTGCGGAGAGCATCATGCATAAATTCACTAAGGCGCTGGCGGCGCTGGGTCTGGCGGCCGTTATGTCACATTCGGCTGTCGCCGAGACCATGAAGCTGGGCTTTTTGGTCAAGCAGCCAGAGGAACCCTGGTTCCAGACCGAATGGAAATTTGCCGACAAGGCCGGTAAGGATCTCGGTTTCGACGTGATCAAAATCGCCGTGCCGGACGGGGAGAAAACCCTTAACGCCATCGACAGCCTGGCGGCCAGCGGCGCCAAGGGTTTTGTCATCTGCACGCCGGATCCGAAACTCGGCTCGGCGATCATGGCCAAGGCGCGCAGTTACAACCTGAAAGTGATCGCCGTGGACGATCAGTTCGTCACCGCCAAGGGCAAACCTATGGACAGCGTGCCGCTGGTGATGATGGCGGCCACCAAAATCGGTGAACGCCAGGGCCAGGAGCTGTGGAAAGAGATGAACAAGCGCGGCTGGAAACCGGCGGACACCGCCGTGATGGCGATCACCGCCGATGAGCTGGACACCGCCCGTCGCCGCACCGGCGGTTCTATTGCCGCGCTGAAAGCGGCTGGCTTCCCGGAAAAACAAATCTACGCGGTACCGACCAAATCCAACGATATCCCGGGGGCGTTCGACGCCGCCAACTCGATGCTGGTGCAGCATCCTGAAGTGAAAAACTGGCTGATTGTCGGCATGAACGACAACACCGTGCTGGGCGGCGTGCGAGCCACCGAAGGCCAGGGCTTCAAGGCGCCGAACGTGATCGGCATCGGCATCAACGGCGTGGACGCGGTCAGCGAACTGTCCAAGGGGCAGGCTACCGGTTTCTACGGGTCGCTGCTGCCAAGCCCGGACATTCACGGCTACAAAAGCATTCAGATGCTGCATGACTGGGTAGAGAAGGGTGTAGAGCCGCAGAAATTTACCGAAGTGACCGACGTGGTGCTGATCACCCGCGACAACTTTAAAACCGAACTGCAGAAAAAAGGCCTGATGTAATCACCGAGCCGCCCGCAGCATAACGCCGGGCGGCATTTTTGACCGCAGGAGGATCGCATTATGACCGCCGCATTGCCGTATCTGACGTTTAAAGGCATCGGTAAAACCTTCCCGGGCGTGAAGGCGCTGGACGATATCAGTTTCAGTTGCCAGGCCGGGCAGATCCACGCGTTGATGGGGGAAAACGGCGCCGGGAAGTCCACGCTGCTGAAAATCCTCAGCGGCAACTACGCGCCGACCCAGGGCGAAATTCAGCTGAAAGGCCAACCGGTACAGTTCGCCAATACCACCGATGCCCTGAACGCCGGGGTCGCGATTATCTACCAGGAGCTGCATCTGGTGCCGGAAATGACGGTGGCGGAGAACATCTATCTCGGCCAGTTGCCGACCAAACTCGGGCTGGTGGATCGCAAGCTGTTGCGTTACGAATCCCGCTTGCAGCTGGAACATCTCGGGCTGGATATCGACCCGGATACGCCGCTGAAATACCTGTCGATCGGCCAGTGGCAGATGGTGGAAATCGCCAAGGCGCTGGCGCGCAACGCCAAGGTGATTGCGTTTGACGAGCCGACCAGTTCGCTGTCCGCCAGAGAGATTGAGCAACTGTTCCGGGTGATCCGCGAACTGCGCGCCGAAGGGCGGGTGATCCTCTACGTTTCGCACCGTATGGAGGAGATCTTTGCCCTCAGCGATGCCATCACGGTATTCAAAGACGGCCGCTATGTGCGCACCTTCGACGACATGAGCCAGGTCAACAACGCGCAACTGGTGCAGGCGATGGTGGGCCGCGATCTCGGTGACGTTTACGGTTATCAGCCGCGTGAGCTGGGGCCGGTGAGGTTGGCGCTACAGGGGTTGCAGGCGCCGGGCGTCAAAACCCCTATCGATCTAAACGTGCGGGCCGGGGAGATTGTCGGGCTGTTCGGCCTGGTGGGCGCCGGGCGCAGCGAACTGATGAAGGGCATTTTCGGCGCCACGCGGGTCAGCGGCGGGCAACTGACGCTGGATGGCCAGCGGCTGGACATCCGTTCGCCGATAGACGCCATCCGCGCCGGCATCATGCTGTGCCCGGAAGACCGCAAGGCGGATGGCATCATTCCGGTGCATTCGGTGCGAGACAACATCAACATCAGCGCACGGCGTAAAAGCATCCGCGCAGGCTGCCTGATCAATAACGGCTGGGAGGTCAGCAATGCCGATCACCACATCCGCGCGCTGAATATCAAAACCCCAAGTGCCGGTCAGCTGATTATGAACTTATCCGGCGGCAACCAGCAGAAGGCGATTCTGGGCCGCTGGCTGTCGGAAGAGATGAAAGTGATCCTGCTGGATGAGCCGACGCGCGGTATCGATGTCGGCGCCAAGCATGAAATTTACCATGTGATTTACCAACTGGCGCAGCAGGGCATCGCGGTGCTGTTCGCTTCCAGCGATTTGCCCGAAGTGCTGGGGCTGGCGGACCGCATCATCGTGATGCGCGAAGGCGCCATTTCCGGCGAGTTACTGCACGACGATGCCAGCGAGGAAAAAGCCCTCAGCCTGGCGATGCTGCGCACCCCCGATATTGCCCCTGATGCCGCTGTGGCGGTGGCCTGATTGTGAAGGAGAAAGAGATGTCGACCATAACGACCCATTCTGTGAAAAACCGCAGCGGCCGGGGGCTGGCGCGTATCTGGGACAGCTACGGCATGCTGGTGGTATTCGCGGTGCTGTTTATCGCCTGCGTAGTGTTTGTGCCTAACTTCGGCTCTTTCATCAACATGAAAGGGCTGGGGTTGGCGATATCCATGTCCGGCATGGTGGCCTGCGGCATGCTGTTTTGCCTGGCCTCCGGCGACTTCGATCTGTCCGTCGCTTCGGTTATCGCCTGCGCCGGGGTCACCACGGCGGTGGTGATCAACCTGACCGAAAGCCTGTGGATCGGCGTAGGTGCCGGCCTGCTGTTGGGCGTGGCGTCGGGGTTGATTAACGGCTTTGTCATCGCCCGATTGAAAATCAACGCCCTGATCACCACGCTGGCCACCATGCAGATCTTGCGCGGCCTGGCCTACATCATTTCCGACGGCAAAGCGGTGGGCATTGAAGACGAGCGTTTCTTCACCCTGGGCTACGCCAACTGGCTGGGGCTGCCTGCGCCGATCTGGATCACCGTCGCCTGCCTGATCCTGTTCGGTTTCCTGCTCAACAAAACCACCTTTGGCCGCAATACGCTGGCGATCGGCGGCAACGAAGAGGCGGCACGGCTGGCCGGGGTGCCGGTGGTGCGCACTAAAATCATCATCTTTGTGCTGTCCGGGCTGGTTTCGGCCGCCGCCGGCATCATTCTGGCTTCGCGCATGACCAGCGGCCAGCCGATGACCTCGATCGGCTATGAGCTGATCGTGATCTCGGCCTGCGTGCTGGGCGGGGTGTCGCTGAAGGGCGGTATCGGCAAGATTTCTTACGTTATCGCCGGCATCCTGATCCTCGGGACGGTAGAGAACGCGATGAATTTGCTGAATATTTCGCCATTCTCGCAATATGTGGTGCGCGGCGTGATCCTGCTGGCGGCGGTAATTTTCGACCGCTACAAACAGCAGGCCAAACGCACGCTGTAGAAAATCGTTAACCCTGCTCACAGTTCTGTCATCGGCTCAGGCAGTAATCTGCCGGGCCGATACACTTGGTTATACCCGTCGTCTTTCAAGCCGCAGCGTTGTTACCTGCTTACAAGGCCCATCCATGGACCTTGCCCTTTCAGGGCCGCTGCAAGCAGCGTTCAAATCTGTTCCCGACAGATTTGTCACGCACCCCAGTTACTTACTTAAGTAAGCGCCTGGGGATGAGTGAGCTGGGCGCCTAGCTACAACTTGAAAGCCATAGGGTATAGGGTTGTTATCTAAGCTATAAGTTCGTTGCTGAAACCGTTCCGGGAGGACCGATGTACCATCGCATGGCGCAGGAACCGCAACCGAACCCGCTGTTACCGGGTTACACCTTCAATGCCTATCTGGTGGCCGGGCTGACGCCGATCATGGCGGACGGCCCGCTGGATTTCTTTATCGACCGCCCCGGCGGCATGAAGGGCTATATTCTCAACCTGACCATCAAGGGCCAGGGAAAAGTGTTCGACGGCGAGGACACCTTTTACTGCAACCCCGGCGACCTGCTGCTGTTTCCTCCCAAAGCATCCCATTACTATGGGCGTTCACCGGACAGCGACTGTTGGTATCACCGCTGGGTCTATTTCCGGCCGCGCGCCTACTGGGCCGACTGGCTGGAATGGCACAGCAAAACCCATGAGGTGGGGCGCCTGACGCTGCCAAACAACAACCTGCTGCTGGAGTTCGATCGGCTGTTCGCCAATATCGAACAGACCCAGCGCTCCGGGCGCCGTTTTGCGGAAGAGCTGGGCATGAACCTGCTGGAACGCCTGTTGCTGCGCGCGATGGAAGAAGATCCGCTCAGCCCGCAGAAAATCATGGATCCGCGAGTCATCGAAGCCTGTCAGTTCATCACCGGCAACCTGGCGGGCGAGTTGCGCATTGACGAGGTGGCGCGCCACGTCTGCCTGTCGCCGTCACGGCTGGCGCACCTGTTCCGTAAGCAGGTGGGCATCAATATCCTGCGCTGGCGCGAGGATCAGCGGGTGATCCGTGCCAAGCTGCTGTTGCAGACCACGCAGGAGTCGATCGCCACTATCGGCCGGGTGGTGGGCTACGACGATCAACTCTATTTCTCTCGCGTATTCCGCAAACGGGTGGGGGTCAGCCCAAGCGATTTCCGCCGCCGCAGCCTGGAGATCAACTACCCGGCTAAAAGCGAGCGCCAATCGCCTTACGCCGCCGTGAGCAGTTAACGCAAGGCTATGTCCGAGCTTTCCATTGCCGGACGCAGCCTGATTTACTTCTTGTTCCCGCCTGCGTCATGGTGTCAAATCGGATAGGTTTATAGCGAGCCAGCAAGAGGAAATACCATGGCAGAAAAAATTCGGGTTGGGCTGGTCGGTTACGGCTATGCCAGCAAAACCTTTCATGCGCCGCTGATTGTCGGCACTCCGGGCGTAGAACTGGCCGCCGTGTCCAGCAGCGATGCCGGCAAAGTGCACGCCGACTGGCCTGCGATGACGGTAGTGAGCGATCCGCAGGCGTTGTTCAACGACCCCTCTATCGATCTGATCGTCATTCCCACCCCCAACGATACCCACTTCCCGCTGGCGCAGCAGGCGATGGCCGCCGGTAAGCACGTGGTGGTAGACAAACCCTTTACCGTGACATTGTCACAAGCGCAAGAATTGAAACAGCAGGCGGAACAGAGCGGCACACTGCTGTCGGTGTTCCACAACCGCCGTTGGGACAGCGATTTCCTCACGCTCAAGGCGCTGCTGAAAGACGGCGCGCTCGGCGAAGTGGTTTACTTTGAATCGCATTTCGATCGCTTCCGGCCGGAAGTGCGCCAGCGCTGGCGCGAGCAGGCCGGCGCCGGCACCGGCATCTGGTACGATTTGGGGCCGCATCTGATCGATCAGGCGCTGCAACTGTTCGGCAAGCCGCAAACGCTGTTTGTCGATTTGGGCGAACTGCGCCCTGGCTCGCAATCGGTGGATTATTTCCACGCGGTGTTGAACTACGGCAACCGCCGGGTAGTGCTGCATGGCACGGTGCTGGCGGCGGCGGAAACCGCGCGTTATATCGTGCACGGCACCCAGGGCAGCTTTATCAAGTTCGGGCTGGATCCGCAGGAAGACCGCCTGAAAGCCGGTGAGCGCCTGCCGCAGGCCGACTGGGGCTACGATATGCGCGACGGCGTGGTGACATTGTCACGCGATGGCCTGCTGGCGGAGAAGCCATTGCTGAGCATTCCCGGCAACTACCCGGCCTATTACGCGGCCATCCGCGATGCGATTAACGGCGAGGGCGAAAACCCGGTGCCGGCCGGCGACGCCATCAAAGTGATGGAAATGATCGAGCTGGGCATTGAGTCTGCGAAACAGCAAAAGGCGTTGCCGGTGGTCTGATCGCCGCAGTTGCCGCCATCCACGGTTCCGGGTTCGCTTGCCGAACCCGTTTTTACTCTTCGAGGGATCCCGATTCATGTCCTGGTTACAGCGTCTGCGCATTGATAAGTTTTTGTTGGTCTTGATTTTTGTGGTGATCGTCGCCTCGATATTCCCCTGCGAAGGGGTATGGAAAACCTTCTTCGAACGCCTGACTACCGCCGCCATTGCGCTGTTGTTCTTTATGCATGGCGCCAAGCTGTCGCGCGAGGCGATTATCGCCGGCATGAGCCACTGGAAACTGCATCTGGTGGTATTCCTCAGCACTTTCGCGCTGTTCCCGCTATTGGGGCTGGCGATGAACTGGATGGTGCCGGGGCTGATGACGCCGACGGTGTATCTGGGCTTCCTTTATCTGTGCGCGTTGCCGGCAACGGTCCAGTCGGCCATCGCTTTTACTTCTGCGGCGGGCGGTAACGTGGCCGCGGCGATTTGCAGCGCCTCGGCGTCCAGTATCCTCGGCGTTTTCCTGTCGCCGCTGCTGGTGGGCGCCTTGATGCATACTCAGGGCGGGAATACCGACGTACTGCACGCCATTGGTTCGATAATTCTGCAACTGATGGTGCCCTTTGTGGTGGGGCATCTGGCGCGGCCGTTGATTGGCAAATGGGTCGATCGCCACCGTAAACTGATCAACATCACTGACCGTTCATCGATATTGCTGGTGGTGTATACCGCGTTCAGCGCGGCGGTGGTGGAGGGCATCTGGCATCGGATTGACGGCTGGTCGTTGCTGACCATTCTGGTGATGTCGCTGGTGCTGCTGACGGTGGTGCTGATTATCAACACTTACACTGCGCGCTGGCTGGGGTTCGATACCGCCGATGAGATCACCATTGTGTTCTGCGGCTCGAAAAAGAGCCTGGCGAACGGCATTCCGATGGCCAACGTGCTGTTTCCGGCCGCTGCGGTGGGAGCCATGGTGCTGCCGCTGATGATTTTCCATCAGGTGCAATTGATGGTGTGCGCCGTACTGGCGCAGCGCTATGCGCGCAAAACCGCCAAACAGCGAGAGGCGCTGGCGGTGAAATAAACCGGGGCGCGTTATACGCGCCCCTTGTTTTATCAGCCTTGCACTTTATCGCGCAGAGCCTGCTTTTCCTGCTCGCTGAGGAACGCCATTTTCAGGCCGTTTTCCTGTGCGGTGCGGATTTCGGCCGGCGTCAGCCCGGCCTGTGGCGCCGCAACCCGGTATTCGTGTTCGATCTCGATGCCCTGAACCGCCGGGTCATCGGTGTTGATCGAGGCCAGCACGCCGTGGCGCAGGAATTTCGCCAGCGGATGCTGGGCCAGAGAAGAGACGGTGCTGGTCTGAATATTGGAGGTCAGGCAGGATTCGATGCCGATGCCGTGTTCAGCCAGGAAGTCCATCAACGCCGGATCCTCAATCGCTTTCACCCCGTGGCCGATACGCTCGGCGCCCAGCTCGCGGATCGCCTGCCAGATGCTTTCCGGGCCTGCGGCTTCGCCCGCGTGCACGGTAATGCGCAAGCCGGCGTCGCGGGCGCGGTTGAAGTGGCTGAGGAACAGGCTGCCCGGGAAGCCCAGCTCGTCACCGGCCAGATCCAGCGCGGTAATGCCGTCGCGGTGCGCCAACAGGCCTTCCAGCTCTTGCAAGCAGGCCGCTTCGCCAAAGGTGCGGCTCATGATGCCGATCAGACGCACATCGATGCCCCGATCGCGAACGCCGGAACGAATGCCGTCAATCACCGCTTCGACTACGCCAGCCACCGGCAGTTGGTGTTTCATCGCCATGTAATACGGCGAGAAGCGCAGCTCGGCGTAGTGCAGGCCGGCATTTGCCGCGTCCTCTACGTTTTCGTAGGCTACCCGGCGGCAAGCATCCAGGTCGCCCAGCACCGCCACGCCCCAGTCCAGCTTTTGCAGAAAGCTGATCAGATCCGGTTCGGCATGGGTAATTTGCACGTGTGGGCGCAATGCTTCCAGCTCGTCAGCGGGCAGGGCCAGATTGAACTGACGGCCCAGATCGAGAATGGTTTGCGCACGGATGTTGCCGTCGAGGTGACGGTGAATGTCGGTAAGCGGTAGGCGGGAGTCAATCATGATCTGCACTCGTTATTTTGTCGTAGGTAAAGTGCATATCAGTATAAAAACAAAATGATGAAAATTGCCATTACGTTGCATAAAAAAGTGATGAAAATCACATTAATTGCGGGCGGCGTGGCATTTTGGGGTTATCGCGGGCGAGAAGCTCCCGCGTTTGCTCTGATCGGCAGTTGCGGAAAACATCAACCCGGAACACCGGGCCGATGGCCAGCGGGGCGGCCTTTGGGCCGCGCTGCTCAGGCCCTCACCACCGTGACCCCGGCCTGTTCCAGCGGGGCGATCAGCGCGGCGTCGGTCGCGCGTTCGACAATAATGGTCTGCGCCAGCGTGATATCGCCAATCGCAAATTGTGAGGCGGCGTTCAGCTTGGCGGCGGAGGCCAGCACCACGGTTTCTGCCGCCCGCGCCGCCAGCGCACGCTTGATATAGGCCTCTTCGAGGTCGCCGGTGCTCAGCCCGGCGGTCGAGTGCACGCCCGTCACGCCCATAAAGTAAATGTCGGCGCGGATGTGCGACATGGCCTCCACCGCGGCGGCGCCCACGCTGACGATCGAATGTTTATACAACCGCCCGCCGATCAGGATCACCTCCACTTTGGGGTGATCAACCAACCCGACCGCCACGCTGGGGCTGTGGGTGACGATTGTCGCCTCCAGCGTGGGCGGCAGCTGTTTCACCAGCTCGGCGGAGGTGGTGCCGCCATCGATGATCACCACTTGCCCTGGAATGATCATCGCCGCTGCGGCTTTGGCTATCGAGCGCTTGGCGGCCGATTCCTGCCCGTTTCTTTCGGCAAAGGTGCCAATGGCGGGGGAAACCGGCAGCGCGCCGCCGTGCACCCGTTGCAGCAGCCCTTCGCTGTCCAGCTCACGCAGATCGCGGCGCAGGGTGTCTTCGGACAGCCCGAACATTTCGCTGAGCTGTTTGGCCAGCACCTGTCCGTCCTGTGCCAGTTTCTCCAGAATAATTTTTTTGCGCTGACTGGTGAGCATCCTGTTGTCCCATTAAATTTGCATTGCACGAAATATCTTGATCATACACGAAACTGCACGATAGTATCCAGTTCCTTTCCTGAGTTATGGAGTTGGCTAATATGATTGCGACTAAAGATCGGGTCCGTATCGTTGAAACCCGGGTATTGTCCGATGACTGGTATCTGCTGAAAAAAACCACCTTCGATTTTTTACGCCGTGATGGCGAATGGCAACGGCAAAGCCGCGAAACTTACGATCGCGGCGACGGCGCGACCATTTTGCTGTTTAACCGGCAGGCGCAAAAGGTGGTGCTGACGCGCCAGTTCCGCTTCCCGGTGTTCGTCAACGGCCATGACGGCATGCTGATAGAGGCCGCCGCCGGCTTGCTGGACAATGCCTCGCCGGAGGAGCGCATTCGCGCCGAAGCGGAGGAGGAAACCGGCTATCGGGTGGAAAACGTACAGAAGGTATTTGAGGCCTATATGAGCCCCGGTTCGGTGACCGAAAAACTGCATTTCTTCGTCGGGGAATACGCTGCCGGCAGCCGGGTGAGCGATGGCGGCGGGGTGGAAGCGGAAGGCGAAGACCTCGAGGTGCTCGAGATGCCGTTGGCGGACGCGCTGCACGCCATTCAGCAAGGAACCATTGTGGATGCCAAAACCATTATGCTGCTGCAATTTGTGGCGCTTAACCGTACCCTGGAGAATAACCAATGAGCGCTCAATTGATTCTGATAGCCGGCCCGTACCGCAGCGGCACCGATGGCGATCCGCAGCGCATTGCCGCTAATCTGCACCGTCTGGAGCAGGCGGCGCTCGAGGTGTATCAGCGCGGGCATGTGCCGGTGATTGGCGAATGGCTGGCGTTGCCGCTGGCGGCGGCGGCCGGTTCAACCCAATTGGGGGACGCGGTAAGCGAGGCGTTTCTCTATCCGGTAGCCCATCGGCTGATTGCCCAATGCCAGGCTATTTATCGCATTGAAGGTGCTTCTGCCGGGGCGGATAACGACGTGCGGCTGGCCAATGAGCGCGGGTTGAATGTCTATTACCGCCTGGACGATATCCCACAGGCGGAATGAACAGAGGGCGAACATGTTCGCCCTGAATGACCCAATAGCGGGCGCAGCCTGTAACCGGTGGCGGTTTGGTCAATCCCCGGTGGCAGGCCCGGTCGACTAAACCTCGCCCAGAACAAACCTCAGCCCGCTAATCAGCTTGTCCATGCCGGCTTCCACCTTGCTGCGTGGGCAACCGACGTTCAGCCGCAGGAAGCCGCGGCCCTCTTCGCCGTAAGTGAAACCCGGCATAATCGCGACCTTCTCGCGGTCGATCAGCACCTGTTGCAGTTGGCTGTCGTCAACGCCCAGCGGACGCAGATCGATCCAGGCCAGATAGGTGGCCTGCGGCGGCTGCCAGTCGAGCGTCGGGAACGCCAGGTTCAGCCGTTCGGCGACGTAGGTCAGGTTGTCTTGCAGATAATCGCGCAGTGCATCCAGCCAGGGCTCGCCGTGGCGATAGGCGGCAATGTGCGCCACCACCGCCAACACTGCCGGTGAAGACAGCCCGTCGCGGCTTTTCAGCAGTTGGGTGTAGGCGTCGCGAGCGGCATTGTCGCTGATAAACCCGTAGGCGCCGGTCAGCGCCGGAATATTGAAGGTTTTGGAGCCGGAGGTCAGCAGGGCCCAGGGCGTGGTCGCCACCTGGCTCCATGGCGTGTGGCACCTCTCGCCCCACACCATGTCCATATGGATCTCATCGCTGATCACCCGTACATCATGGCGTTCGCACAGCTCGGCCATCTGCTGCAACTCCGACACGCTCCATACCTTGCCGGTCGGATTGTGCGGGCTGCACAACAGCAGGATCTTGGTTTGCGGCCGCGCCAGCAGCGCTTCCAGGTGCGCCATGTCGCACAGCCATTGGTCGCCGTCCTTGTGCAGCGGGCAGGCCAACAGTTGGCGCTGATTGCCGAGGATCACCTTATAAAAGGCGTCATAGGCCGGCGTGTGAGTGACCACGAATTCCCCCGGCGCCGACCACAGGCGGATCATCTGTGCAGCCATGTAGATCACCGACGGACCGTAAACCGCCATCCCGGTGTCGATCGGCGTATTGAAACGCTGCTGATACCAGTGGCGCACCGCGCCGAGAAAATCCTCATGCTGCCAGCGGCTGTAACCCAGCACGCCGTGCTGCAGGCGCTGTTGCAGCGCCTCGATAATGCAGGGGGCGGTAGCGAAGTCCATATCTGAGATGGTGAACGGCAACAGGTCGTCGCTGCCAAAGCGATCGGCAATGTAATCCCACTGCGTGCACCAGGTGCCGTGCCGATCGACCGGAGTAGAAAAATCAAACATGTGACGCTCCCTGCAGGGCGGCCGCAGGTTGCGCTGCCGCTATCAGTGAGTCTAATTCATCTTTTACCGATTGTACCTGCGGACCGATCACCACTTGCAGATTATGGTCATTGAGGCGCACGACGCCAATGGCGCGGTTGGCTTTCAGCGCCGCGTCATCCACCTTGCTTATGTCGCTGACCGACAGGCGCAGGCGGGTGATGCAGTTATCCAGCGAAACGATATTCTCGCTGCCGCCCAGCGCCGCCAAAATGGCCGGCACGTTATAACCGGATTTACCGACCGCGCCCACCGGCGCGCTTTGGCTGGTAGCGGCGTCGCTCTCGCGGCCCGGCGTTTTGATGTTAAAGCGCTGGATGGAGAAGCGGAAAATGGCGTAGTAGGCGGCAAACCAGATGGCGGCGACAATCGGCACCAGATACCACTTGGTGGCGGTGCCGTGCAGGATGCCGAACACCACGAAATCGATGATATTGCCGTCGGTGTTGCCGATGGTCACGCCCAGCAGCGCCATCACGGTGAAGCCCAGCCCGGTCAGAATGGCGTGGATGAAGTACAGGAAAGGCGCGACGAACAGGAACAAGAACTCGATCGGCTCGGTGGTGCCGCCGACCACGCAGGCCACCACGCCGGAGATCAGCAGGCCCTTAATTTTATGTCGGTTTTCCGGCCTGGCGCAGTGATACATCGCCAACGCCGCACCCGGCAGGCCGCCGAGGAACGCCGGCATTTTACCCTGCGACAGGAAGCGGGTAGCGCTTTCGGCAAAGCCGGTGGTGGTTGGGCAGGAGAGCTGCGCCTGGAAAATGGTCAGGGCGCCGCTGACGCTGTGGCCGCAAACGTCCAGCGTGCCGCCCGCTTCGGTAAAGCGGATCAGAGCCACCAGAATATGGTGCAAACCGAAGGGTAACAGCAGGCGTTCGCCGGTGCCGAAAATCATCGGGCCAAAAGCGCCCGCGCCGTTGATCACCCAGCCGAGGCCGTTGATGCCGGCGGCGAACCAGGGCCAGATCAACGGAATAACCAGCCCGCACAGGCCCAGCACCAGGGTGGTGACGATCGGCACAAAGCGGGTGCCGCCGAAGAACGCCAGCGCATCCGGCAGGCGGATGGTATTGAAACGCTCATGCAGCAGATAAACGATAATGCCGACGATCACCGCGCCCAAAATGCCGGTGTCGATTGACTGGATACCGAGGATGTTCTGGATGTTATTGGCTTTTAACACCAGCGGATCTGTGGTGGGCAGGATGCCGGTAGTGGTCAGGTAAAAATTGGTGGCCAGGTTCAGCACGGCAAAGCCGACAAAGCCGGAGAACGCGGCGACGCCTTTGTTTTCACGCGCCATGCCCAGCGGAATGGCGATGGCGAACATCACCGGCAAGAAGCTAAAGGCAAAAGAGCCCACCTTGCTCATCCAGGTGAACAGCAACTGGAAGGCGGGGTGGCCGATAAAAGGCAGCAGAGTGATGACATCGCGGCTGCTCAGCGAACTGCCGATCCCCAGCATGATGCCGCAAAAAGACAGCAAGGCGACGGGCAGCATGAATGTTTTGCCCAGGCTTTGGAAAAACTCCCAGAGCGTTATTTTTTGTTTTTTAGATGCTGGCATGACCGGTGGCTCCTGGCGAAAAAAGCGTGCAAAAGTGATGTGTGCCCCTGTTAGGTAAAAATAAGATAAAACGTTTTACCTAGCAA
Organism: Serratia plymuthica; assembly: GCF_018336935.1. NCBI lineage: Bacteria > Pseudomonadati > Pseudomonadota > Gammaproteobacteria > Enterobacterales > Yersiniaceae > Serratia > Serratia plymuthica. The sequence continues at coordinate 2,099,348 of NZ_CP068771.1, forward strand.
AAATGCGCCGCTAATCACAATTATGGCAGGTGCTTTATGGTGACAATGGTTATGCCAGTAAAACGTTTTACCGAACAAAGAGATTCGGTATACCATGGCTTCAGAGACAGGCTTTATGGCTTTCAGGCTGCAGCGTTTGCACAATATGCCCAGGATCGGGTTTGCAGGGGTTATGACCATCAAAAAGATCACCATCACCGATGTCGCACAGCAGGCCGGCGTCTCCGTCACCACCGTTTCACTGGTGCTGAGCGGCAAGGGCCGTATTTCGGCCACCACAGTGACGCGGGTCAACGAGGCGATCGAACGGCTCGGTTATGTGCGCAACCGCCAGGCGGCGACGTTACGTGGCGGTGAGTCAGGGGTGATAGGGCTGATCCTGCGCGATATCTGCGACCCTTTTTACGCCGAAATGACTGCGGGCCTGAGCGAGGTGCTGGAGGCGCACGGCAAAGTGCTGTTCCTCACCCAAAGCGGCCGCGACGGCAAAGGGCTGATGCGCTGTTTTGACACGCTGCTGGAACACGGCGTCGACGGTATGGTGCTGGCGGGCGGTATGCGTTCGGCGGCGGGGCTGAAGGAAAAGGCCGCAGAGCAGGGCGTTCCCCTGGTGTGCGCCGCGCGTTCGAACGGGCTGGACGGGGTCGACGTGGTGCGCCCGGACAACATGCAGGCCGCCAAGATGGCCACAGAATTCCTGATCAAACGCGGCCACAGCCAAATAGCCTATCTGGGCGGCGAGAGCGGCTCGCTGACCCGCGCGGAACGGCTGGGGGGGGTTTGCGCCACGCTGGTGCAGTATGGCCTGCCTTTCCGCTCCGAATGGATTGTCGAATGCGATGGCCATCAGCGGGCGGCGGCGGAGGCGGCGGAAAACCTGCTGCGCCAATACCCGAACATCAGCGCGTTGGTGTGTCACAAGGCTTCGGTGGCGTTGGGCGCTTATTTCGGCATTGTGCGCAGCGGGCGCAGCATAGGTTCGGAAGGCGTGGACACCTATTATGGCCAACAGGTGGCGCTGATTGGCTTTGGCGACGTGCCTGAAGCCGAACTGACCGAGCCGCCGCTGACCCTGGTGTCCAGCTCGGCAATGGAGGTTGGGCGCAGCGCGGCTGCACGCTTGTTGCAGCGGATTGGCGACGCCGGGCTGCCGGCGCAAAACGTCATCCTGCCGCCGCGGCTGATCAAGCGCGGTTCCGCCTAAGCCTGTTCTTGCCGGGCCTGCTGTTGCAGCCAGCCTTCGAAGGTTTTCATCGCCGGGGTCATTACGCGGGATTTCAGGCGGGTCAGCCAATAGCCGCCCAGATTCGCTTCGGCGGCAAAGGGGCGCACCAACAGCCCTCCCTGCAACTCCCGGGCGAACATACTGGCGGGAGCCAGCGCCACGCCGCCGCAGTTTATCGCCCCCTCGACCATCAATCTCGACGCATCGAACACCGGGCCGTTAATGCGCCAGGGAGCGATCTGCGCGGCGGCAAACCAGCGTTCCCATTCATCCTTGCGGTAACTGCGCATCAGCAGCTCGTTTTTAAGATCTTCCGGTGAACGCAGGCGCGCGGCGACCTCCGGCGGGCACAACACCGTCAACGGCGCGTCAAACAGCTTGATATTGCAGGTCGCGGGCCACAGCCCCTCACCGAAGCGAATGGCGAAATCCATGCCGTCCGCGGACAGGTTAACCAGATTGTTGTTGGTCAGGATGCGCAGATCGACAAACGGGTGGGCCTCCCGGAACGACGCCAGCCGCGGCATCAGCCAGCCGACCGCAAAGGTGCCGACCACCGCAATCGTCAGTACCTCATGAAAATGGCCGCCTTCAAACTGCTGCAGTACCGACTCGATGCGGTCAAAGGATTCGGTTAATACCGGCAGCAGCGCCTGGCCTTCTTCGGTAAGATCCAGACCACGCGGCAGGCGCTTGAACAGCACAATGCCCAGCTGTTCTTCCAGCATTCGCACCTGCTGGCTGACGGCGGCCTGGGTCACGCTCAGCTCCAGGCCGGCGCGGGTAAAGTTAAGGTGGCGGGCGGAGGATTCAAAAGCGCGCAGTGCGTTCAGCGGCAGTCGGTTACGCATAACGACCCATAAATTTTTCTTTTGGCTAGGTGAAATTATTATCGCTTGTCAGCCGGGGGATAAACACCGATATTTTGCGCACTCGTTGCAGCTGTTCTGCGACGAGCCAAGGAATAGTCGATACCCATACCTTTCAGGCCGCAGCGTCGTTGGCTGCCACGTGAAATGCACCGGGTATAATCACTCAAGGATAGGGTTACGCCGACTGACAAAAAAATCTATTGGCGGCAGCCCTTCAACACAATGAGCTTGTTATCATGAAGAGAACCCATAAGTTGGCGGTGGCGTTGCTGACCGCACTGGCGATACCGGCAGGCCATGCCGCAGATAAAGCCGACATCGATGCCATCATTCAACCGCTGATGCAGAAATACGGCGTGCCGGGCATGGCGATCGCGGTATCGGTGGAAGGGAAACAGCAGTTTTATCATTATGGCGTGGCGTCCAAACAGACCGGCAAACCCATCACCAACCAGACGCTGTTTGAAATCGGCTCGCTGAGCAAAACCTTCACCGCCACGCTGGCGGCCTATGCCAACGATGAGGGCAAACTGTCGTTCGCCGAACCGGCCAGCCGTTATTTGCCGGAGCTGCGCGGCAGCGCGTTTGACCATGTCAGCCTGCTGAAGCTGGCGACTCATACCTCCGGGTTGCCGCTGTTTGTGCCGGACGAGGTGACCAACGACGCGCAACTGATGGCCTATTACAAGCAATGGCAGCCACCTAAACCGGCAGGCAGCACCCGCGTTTATTCCAATCTGGGTATCGGCATGCTGGGGATGATCACGGCGAAAAGCCTGAACCAACCCTTTGCTCAGGCGATGGAGCAACGCTTGTTCCCGGCGCTGGGGCTGACGCACAGCTACATTAACGTACCGACCGGCCAAATGGCGAATTACGCCCAGGGCTACAACAAAAAAGACCAGCCGGTGCGGGTCACGCCGGGACCGCTGGATGCCGAATCCTACGGCGTCAAATCCAATGCGCAGGATCTGATCCGCTACCTCGAGGCCAATATGCAGGTCGCGAAGGTGGGGGATAAATGGCGCAAGGCGCTGGACGAGACCCATACCGGCTATTACCGGGCGGGGGTACTCACCCAGGATCTGATGTGGGAAAGCTATCCTTATCCGGTGGAGCTGGCGCGCCTGACGGAGGGCAACAATGCCGGGATGATCATGAACGGCACGCCGGCCACCGCCATCACGCCGCCGCAACGGGAACAGGGCGCGGCCTGGTTCAATAAAACCGGTTCGACCGGCGGCTTCTCTACCTATGCGGTGTTTTTGCCCAAGCAAAAGATTGCCGTGGTCATGCTGGCCAACAAATGGTTCCCGAATGACGATCGGGTGGCGGCCACTTACCGCATCGTACAGTCGCTGGAAAAACCCTAAGTCGCAGCCTCAGGGCGCCGCAATGGCGCTCTGGGGCATATCCTGCAACGCCTGTTTTTCGCGCATAAAATCAATAAATACCCTCAGCTTGAGCGGCATATGGCGGCTGGCAGGGAAATAGATGAAAAAACCGGGCGACTCGTCGGCATAATCCGCCAAAACCTCCACCAGTTGCCCGCTTTCCAGCTCGCGCCGCGCCGCACCGCGAAAGCGCTGGGTAATGCCTAGCCCCGCCAGCGCGGCGTCCTTTATCAGCCGATCTTCATTGAAAATCAGGCTGCCGCCGACCTCCAGCGTCAGGTGCCCGTCATTCTGCCTGAAATACCAGGGCTCAAATTTGCCGCTGCCGGGGAAACGGTAACGCAGGCAATTATGTTCGCTCAGCGCCGCCGGCGTAAGCGGTATGCCGTGCTGCGTCAGATAGCCGGGAGAGGCGATCACCACCCGCCGTTGGCCGTTATCGATCGGCACCGCGATCATGTCTTTCTGCAACATCGCGCGCATGCGGATGCCGGCATCGAAGCTGCCGAGCACCAGGTCGGAAAAATGGTCGTCGGTAAACAGCTCAAGCTGTACTTCGGGGTAACGTGCCTGAAACTCCGCCAGATAAGGCATCACCAGCAGGGACGCGGCCAGTTGCGGCAAGGTAATGCGCAGCAGGCCGGAAGGTTGCCCGCGCAGGGTGCGGAGATCGTCCGCCGCCACGTCGATTTGGCTCATGGCCGGTGCCACCCGCCGGTAAAAAATCTTCCCTTCATCACTCAGCCGTACCGAACGACTGGTGCGGTTGAACAGCCTGACGCCCAGCCGCGTTTCCAGCGCCTGAATGTTTTGCGACACCGCCGGTGGCGTAACGCCCAGTTGGTTGGCCGCCTGGGTAAAGCTGCCCAGCCGGGCGACGGCTTCGAAGAACGGCAGCAGTTGTAACAGTGAGCTCATCGATCGCTAATTCCTGCTTAATGATTCGTTAAGTAACCTGGCATTTAATTTTATAATAGACGCGTTAGACTGATTTTATTCCCTCAGAGAGAACAACAAAACATGTCGACAGTGAATCAGTCATTAGCAGAAAGAGTGCAGGCGGTCAGCCAGCGGGCGATCGACGAAGGGCGCCTGGTGGGCAGCGTGGTGCTGGTGGCGCAACGAGGCGAAGTGATTTATGCCGGGGCTGCCGGTTATGCCGACCGTGAATTGCAGCGGCCAATGCGGCGTGAAACGCAGTTCCGCCTGTCGTCGGTGTCCAAGCCTTATATCACGCTGGCGGCGATGCGCATGATCGAACAACAAAAACTGAGCCTGGACGATGCGGTAAGCCGCTGGTTGCCGTGGTTCACCCCGGCGCTGGCCGACGGCCGCCGCCCGGAGATTAAAATCCGCCACCTGCTGAGCCACACCGCCGGGCTGGATTACCGCATGAATCAGCCCGCGGACGGCCCATATCAGCGGTTGGGCGTTGAAGACGGCATGGAGCTGTCGTCACTGACGCTGGAGCAAAATTTGCAGTTGCTGGCGCAGGCGGAACTACTGGCCGAACCCGGCAGCGCATTTAATTATTCACTGGCGATCGACGTGTTGGGCGCGGTGCTGGAGCAGGCAGCGGGCGAACCCTTGCCGCAGTTGTTCAGCCAATGGGTCGCACAGCCATTAGGGCTGGCCAATACCGGTTTTTACGCCACCGATGCCGACAACCTGGCGACGGCCTATCATGATATTGCCACCCGGCCGGAGCCGATACATGACGGTATGCGGTTGCAGCTACCTGAAGGCTTTGGCTTTGATATCGAACTGTCGCCCTCACGGGCGTTTGATCCGCAGGCTTATGCTTCTGGCGGGGCCGGCATGGTCGGTGACGCCGACGACGTACTGCGGCTGGTGGAGGCGTTACGCGCTGGCGGCGAGGGTATTTTACAACCCGCTACCGTGACGCTGATGCGCCAGCCGCACGTGGGGGCAGAAGCCGAAGTTCAGGGGCCGGGCTGGGGCTTTGGTTTCGGCGGCGCGGTGCTGGTGGATGCTCAATTGGCGGCGACGCCGCAGCACTGCGGCACCCTGCAATGGGGCGGCGTGTACGGACACAGTTGGTTTTACGATCCGCAGGCGGAGCTAAGCGTGGTGGCACTGACCAATACGGCGTTCGAAGGGATGTGCGGGCTGTATCCGCAGCAGATCCGCGATGCGGTGTACGGGAGAGGGGAATAAAACCGGGGCTCCGTAAGGAGCCCCGATGAACAACAACTTATCGCTTACTGCGCCGGTGCGGGAACGGCGTCCTGAGCCGGTGCGCCTTCCTCTGCCGGTGCGGCCAACAGGCCGAACATGCCGATGAATTCTTGCAGCGTCATTTTATTGCCGTTCAGATCAACCTGGTTGTCGGCGTAATGGAAGCTGCTGCCAATCACGTCGTCTTTCAGGGTGGTCAGTTTGAACATCTGGCCCATCGCCGCCAGCCCCTGCACCTGTTGCTGCGCCAGTTTTTGCGCTTCTTCCGCGCTATAGCCTTGCAGCAGTGCCGTCTGTGAGGTGGTTTCGGTGGCCATCGCGACCGGAATGCTCAGGCTGGCGTCCAGTTTTTTCACCGAACGGGCAATCAGCTGGTCCGGAGATTGTGCCGGGGAGCCGGCCTGCGCCGGATCGGTCAGGTCCAGATTCAGGGTAAAGGTACTTTCACCCTTGCTGTTTTTCCAGCTCAGCGGTGCGATGCTGATGTTCGGGTTGCCTTTCAGCAACAGCGGCAGGTTTTGCAGCAAGATATCGGTGGTTTGCTGCTGGTAAGCGACCGGATCGACGGGTTGGCCCTGTTGCAGCATCGCCAGCGCCTGCTGGTTGTAACGGTCGGCAAACTCTTTCAGCGACTTGGCGTCCAGTTTGTCGATCTTCAACGACAGTTTGCCGGAGCCGAAGTCGCTGTTCTGGATCTTCAGCGCATCCATGGTGTAATCGATCTGGCCGTTCAGATTGTTGTCTTTCTCGCCGAATTTGCTTGCCAGGTTAAAGCCGTCCAGCGTCAGGGTATCTTTACCGTCAACGGCAATCTTGACCTGCTTCACCGCCATGTTCTGGTCGCCGAGGCTGAGATCGAACTGGCCGGCATGAGTCTGGCTCTTCAGCGTAGCGCCCTGCAAGGTAACCTGCTCGATCTGGCCGAACTGGTTCGGGCCGCTGATCACGGCGCTGTCGCTGTTGGCGTCCAGGGTAAAGGCCTTCATATCGCGCGAAACATCGGCATTGATGGTGGCGCCGCTGAACTTCAGCGCCGATTTGTCTTTGGTGTATTCCAACGGGATCACGTCAATGGCCGACGAGGTGTCGCCGCTGTATGAAATGCGCGAGTCGGCGGTGAACAGCGACTTGCCTTTGGTAATGTCAAACAGGCCTTTGGTTGCCGGGGTGTTTTCCAGCTCGGTATGCACCGAGGCCATGCTTGGCAACAGATTGAATTTTTTCAGCTGGGCGAACGGGAAAGGGCCGTGATCGATGGTTTCCAGGAACGCCACTTCGTCGCCGGGCTTCAGTGCGGCATCGTCGGTGGTGACGCTGCCGTCGGCGCGCAGTACGTAACGAATCTTACTGCTGAAAATGCCGCGCTGGTAATTTTCATAACCCAGTTTGACACCGGCTTTCGGCAGGTAGGCTTTCAGTTGGCTGTTGGCGTTATCAACCACTTCACCCATCCGTTGCTCGATCAGTTTGCCGGTGTACCAGGAAGCCCCGGTCCATGCCGCGCCAAGAACCACAATGACGCTGACAGCGACTAACGATTTTTTCATAGTTCTGTTCATCCTTTATTAAGCCATCTGTTGCAGACAGATGGATGGGCAAATTTGGGCCAACAAAAAAACGCCCGCAGGCGTTTAATTGTGAAGGTAACTCACTCTTTTTAGCAACTAATTTGCTGAAATTTACCGAGTGATTACGACAACTGATTATAAACGCGCGCGATTCGGCCTGAACCGCTAACGCTGACCGGAGACTCGAAAGCGCCGATAAAGCAGGACTCACCCGGCTTCAGCGCCAGTTGCTGGCCCTGTTTTTCCAGTACCGCTTCACCGTCGACGCAGAACACGATGGCCGCGCTGTTTTGCGCCAGCGTCTGCGGTGCGGCGGAGAGATCGTGCAGCGAAAAGGCAAAGTCCTCTACCGGGATCGGGAAGAACAGCTCATCGCCGCGCTTTTCCGGCTGGGTCAGCAGGCCGGAAACCGGCTGAGGACGGAACTGCAGGTTGGCCAGCAATTCAGGAATATCGATAAATTTAGGCGTCAGACCGGCGCGCAGCACGTTGTCCGAGTTGGCCATGACTTCCAGCGCCACGCCTTTCAGGTACGCATGCGGTGTTTCGGCGTATAGGAACATCGCTTCGCCCGGCTTGAGTTGCACCACATTCAGCAGCAGCGGCGAGAACAGGCCGCTGTCGTCCGGGTAGAAACCGGCGATAAAGCGCAAAGTATCCCAGGGTTCGCCCTGTTGGTTGTTCAGCGCGGCTTTCAGCACTCCGAGCGCCAGTGATTTCTGGTCGCCGCTCATCGCCAACAGGCTGGCAAACAGCGTTGACAGGTGCGCAACGTCCGGCTGTCGCAGGAAGGCGGCGATATCAGGATGCGCGCCGGCAATCGGCTGCAGCAGAGAAACAATGTCGGACAGCTCGCGGAAGCCGTTCATCGCCAGGAAAGGCGTCAGCGCAAACACCAGCTCCGGTTTGTGGTTAGGGTCTTTATAATTGCGCTCGGCCGCATCCAGCGGAACGCCAGCGGCGTTTTCTTTGGCAAAACCTGCAACGGCGGCGGACTTGCTTGGGTGCACCTGGATCGACAGCGGCTGATCGGCGCACAGGACTTTAAACAGGAAAGGCAGCTCGCCAAAGCGACGGGCAACGTCCGCGCCCAGCTGTTTAGGTTGGTCTTCATCAATGACGTCGCGCAGTGAGCGCAAAGAGCCGTTGGCATCCGCCACGCTGGAGCTGCTCTTCGGGTGAGCGCCCATCCACAGCTCCGCCATCGGTTTCCCCTGCGGGTTGGCGATGTTATACAGCCGGGTTAAGGCGTCGTGACTGCCCCATGCATAGTTTTGCACTGCGTTGGTCATTTTTTGCATCTTGATAAATATCCTTTGCGTTCGCCGCCGCGGTGGCGGGGGAGTAGCTGACTGATTTATACGGCTAAAACAAGCAGACCCTGAGCGCCCATCGTACGCTCATCCGACGGCGCCACATCATGTGCGCGATCAAACAATAGGCCACCTGCGCCGGGCAGGGGAAATAATCTCTGTGGCACGCTGCTGTTCGACATTCGCAAAGTATAACGTGATAGCAATAAGCGTCACAAATGCCTCAGGCGGTTCGATGGGGTTGCGGTTGGGTAAAAAAACGCCGACCAAAAGGGATGGCGAATAGGGTGTTGCATCGGCAGTTTTTACTCAGGCTATTAAATGGAAACTCAAAAATGCCATTTTGGCGTTATTTTATTTCGCTCTATTTCAAGGTGTGAACTCTGATGTGGATTATTACTCGTTGAATATTTACATCACTATTATGTGTTTTTTTATTGGCAACCAGGAAAAGGGGTTAAATTGAAACATCGCATCGCGATACACTGAGCGAAATTAAATTAACCCTTGGCGTGTCGCTATTTAAACGCCGAGGCGCGGATGAAAAAATTGTGGGCGCTGACGCCGGTTGCGGCTACTGCGGCACCGCCGGCAGCCACTGCGGCGGTTGGTGTGAGAGGGAACGCCGCAATGAACGGCAGAATGCTCATGATGAAATCAATCCTCCGCAGGATGAAAGAATTAATGCCAACAATCAGCATCATCATTCACTCATTCACAACCGGGCCGCTGAAATAGCGCGCTGAACGTCTGATGGCGTTTTTATTGTATTGGCGCGTTATCGAAGAGCAGGTGCGCCGCAAGGATGTTCGCCGAGAAAATAATAGCCATACGCTAAAAAAGGCAATGAAGAAAAAATGCTGTGAGGCAACTCTCTTAATGCGAATAGTTATTATGTCACTATACTGAAGGGGCGTGCCGACGGGCTTGAGCGCGTTGGCGTAATCGTACATTTTTAGGAATTGTACTAAGGAGACAGTGATGGCAGCCGTTCGTATTGAAAAAGACTCCATGGGGCCCATCGAAGTGCCGGCCGATCGGCTATGGGGCGCGCAAACTCAGCGTTCTCTGGCGCATTTTCGCATTTCTTCCGAAAAAATGCCGACGGCATTGATTCATGCACTGGCGCTGACCAAACGCGCTGCCGCCGGGGTAAACCGGGATCTGGGCTTGCTGCCGGCGGAGCGCGCCGACGCCATTATCAACGCCGCCGATGAGGTGCTGGCGGACAAGCACCCGGACGAGTTCCCGCTGTCGATCTGGCAAACCGGTTCCGGCACCCAAACCAACATGAACATGAACGAAGTGCTGGCCAATCGCGCCAGCGAGCTGTTGGGCGGGGTTCGCGGCGAAGAGCGGCGCGTGCACCCGAACGATGACGTTAACAAGAGCCAGAGCTCCAACGACGTGTTCCCGACCGCGATGCACGTGGCGGCGGTGATAGCGGTACGCGAACATCTGATCCCTGAACTGAAAGTGCTGCATAAAACGTTGAGCGACAAAGCGGAAGCTTTCCGCGATATCGTCAAAATCGGCCGCACCCATCTGCAGGATGCCACGCCGCTGACGCTAGGCCAGGAAATTTCCGGCTGGGCGGCGATGTTGCAACATAATTTGCAGCACATTGAAGCCAGCATTCCGCACATTTGCGAGCTGGCGCTGGGCGGCACGGCGGTGGGGACCGGACTGAACACCCATCCCGAATATGCGGTGCGCGTCGCCAGGGCGCTGGCCGACCTGACCCGGCAGCCGTTCGTTACCGCACCCAACAAATTTGAAGCGTTGGCGACCTGCGATGCGTTGGTGCATGGGCACGGCGCGCTAAAAGGGCTGGCGGCCTCATTGATGAAAATCGCCAACGACGTGCGCTGGTTGTCCTCCGGCCCGCGCTGCGGCATCGGCGAGATTGCCATTCCGGAAAACGAACCGGGCAGCTCCATCATGCCGGGCAAGGTCAACCCGACCCAGTGCGAGGCGATGACCATGTTGTGCGCGCAGGTGTTGGGCAACGACGTGGCGGTGAATATCGGCGGCGCTTCCGGCAACTTTGAGCTGAACGTGTTCCGCCCGATGGTGATCCACAACTATCTGCAGTCTATCCGGCTGCTGGCCGACGGCATGCAGGGCTTTAATGAGCACTGCGCGGTGGGCATCGAACCCAACCGCGATCGCATTAGCCAGTTGCTGAACGAATCTTTGATGCTGGTTACCGCCTTGAATACCCATATCGGCTATGACAAAGCGGCGGAAATCGCCAAGAAAGCGCATAAAGAGGGGCTGACGCTAAAAGCCGCGGCGTTGAAACTGGGTTACCTGACCGAAGATCAATTCGACCAATGGGTGCGCCCGGAAGAGATGGTCGGCAGCATGAAGAATTAACCTCCCGCCTTATTGAACGTCACCGAGGGGTGCCGCGCATTTATGACTGCGCCCCTTTCAGTATCAAACGTCATTGTCGCCATCTTGCCCATACCTTAACGACCCGTGTAAACTGCCAAAATAGCTAATGGTTATAATGACGTGGGCAAGTTTTCTGATTTGGAAACCTTCATCTGCGTGTGCGAAACGGCATCCTTTATCGCCGCCGCCCGCAGATTAAGCGCAGGGAAACCGGCGGCCATTTCGCCCCCGCCAAGGCCAGGGTATTCGCCGATGTTGTCCAGCAAGCCTTGTACAGGGAGTCATGATATGTCGCGCACCGAACGTTTACTGGATCTGATGCAGATCCTGCGGCGCCATCGTTATCCGGTCGCCGGCCATGCGCTGGCGCAGGAAATGAATATCAGCATGCGCACGCTGTACCGCGATATCGCCACGTTGCAGCAGCAGGGGGCGGAGATCGTCGGTGAAGTGGGCGTGGGTTATGTGTTGCGGCCTGGTTTTACGCTGCCGCCGCTGATGTTCTCGCCGCAAGAAATCGAAGCGCTGGTGCTGGGAATGCGCTGGGTGGCGCGGCGTGGCGACACCCAATTGGCCGGCGCGGCGAATAATGCGCTGGCGAAAATTGCCGACGTCCTGCCTGCGACGCTGCGTGATGAGCTGGAGGCCAACACCTTGTTGGTTGGCCCGATAGACGTGGTGCAGGTGGCAGACGAAACGGTGGTGTTGATCCGGGATGCCATTCGCCAGGAGCGCAAGCTCGCCGTGGATTACTGTGATCGCGACGGTAGCTCCAGCGAACGTACTCTGTGGCCATTTGCGCTCGGCTATTTTGAACAGGTGCGCATACTGGCCGCCTGGTGCGAGCTGCGTCAGGAGTTCCGTCATTTCCGCCTCGACCGTATCCGTCTGGCTACGCCGCTGGCGCAGCGCTACCCACGCGGCCGCCGCGTGCTGTTGAAAGAGTGGTATCAAACTCATGGTATTACTCCCCAGTAAACAATCATCACTACTGCCAAAAACTGTCAGCAGGGTGGGCTAATTTATCGCTATCGGGAGCCGTCGGTTCCCCAGCCATGAGGACAGTCTGATGACAACCCCAAACATGACTCTGCTTTACGTCGATAGCCCGGAAAAAAGCGTCGCTTTCTATCGCCGGTTACTGGGGCGGGAGCCGGTGGAGTTTTCACCTACCTTCGCGCTGTTTGTACTGAGTAACGGCTTCAAACTGGCGATGTGGTCGAAGCATACCGTAGAACCGGCCGCAACGGCTGTCGGTGGCGGCGGTGAGATTGGTTTTCTGTGCGAGCAACCGCAGCAGGTAGAGGTACTTTGTCAGCAGTGGCGTGATCTGGGGGTTGAGATTATCCAGCAACCGGTGTCGCTCGATTTCGGTTATTCTTTCGTCGCCACCGATCCGGACGGCCACCGCCTGCGGGGCTACGCGCTCACCCGGTAGGCGCGTCGGTATACAAATGCAGCCGTTTAACCAGTAGCCGCAGTGGTCTGGCATCCGGTTTGTATTTGTGTTTGACCGCCGCGGCGTCGTAATTGAGCAGTTCGCCAATCTTCGGCACCTGTGCGCCGCTTTCCACCTGGCACAGGGCGATCAGCGGCAGCGGGCAGGGGTGTTGCACCTGCTTTTGCTGCTCCTGATACCACACGCGGGCGATCGGCTGCACCTTCACCGGGCGTTTGATTTTCAACACCGCCTGTTGCGGCAGGCGGCTGACGTCATCGATCTCGCGGCTGACCAGTTCGGCCCATTGCTCGCGGTTATGCGGCGGCACTGCACGCCCGGCCTTCAGGCTTTTTTCCAGCTGCGCCAAAATATCGTCGCGTTTCACGTTTTTGATAATGTGTTTGTTGGCCCAGCCGAAGCGGACCGAATCCGGGTTACTCAGGGCGGTGATGGCACGATAGGCGCTGAGGGTGATCAGGCCATGCAGATGAGTGTGGACGAAATCGAACCGCTGCTCCGGCGCCAGGCCCGAATCGACGGTGATAATCTGCTCCAGTTCGGCCTTCAGCCGATTAATCAGGGCGATCTGCGCCTGCAATGCCTGGTATTGCGGCAGTTCCACGGCCAGACAGATCACGCCGGGCAGGCGTACCGCCGCCTTGCTGCTGACGTTGTGTTTATTGTGATGGATAAACAGCCGCTGGTAGTGCTCCAGTGCGAGCGCACGCGCCGCCTGGCCGACATGCTGCTCGACGGCGATCTGTTCCACTGCCGCATGCTCCTGGCCTTTCTCGATTTCCGGCAGGCTGAACACCCGTGCGGCCAGCAGCCGCAGCGGCAGGATCTGCTGGTGGAGCGCCGCCAGTGCCTGCTCCAACTCGATGAAACACGCATTCATCCTGCCGATTAGACCGTATTTATCCATCATTCACCTCGCATTTTAGTTACAACATACATTAAGGGAACGACAAACGAAAGGGCAACCTCGGCCACAGTGATAACGCCAGGCTCCCAGTGGTCCAGTCTGGCAGGGGGATTAAGGTGGCCGCCTGTTTCAGCGTACGGACAGGCGGCAAGGGGAAGGGGTCAGACGCGCGCCGCTTCCGGCAGTTTCTTCAGATAATGCACTACCAGCAGCGCCAGCAGCAGCATCACGCTGATAAACGCCACCACGCCGCTCCAACCGAAGCTGTGCCAGAACACACCGCCGAGCGTACCGGCGACGCTGGAGCCGACGTAATAGCAGAACAGGTAAAGAGAAGACGCCTGGCCTTTGGCGCGTCTTGCCCGGCGGCCAATCCAACTGCTGGCAACCGAATGGGCGGCAAAGAAACCTGCGGTAAACAGCATCATGCCGATAAAAATAATCGCTACCGGCGCCAATGCGGTAATCAGGATCCCGATCAGCATAATCACGATTGAAGCCAGCAGAACCGGGCCACGACCGAAACGAGAGGTCATCGCGCCGGCCTTCGGCGAACTGTAAGAGCCGGTCAGATACACCACCGACAGCAGGCCGACAATCGCTTGGCTGAGGTGATAAGGATCGGACAGCAGGCGGTAGCCAATGTAGTTGAACATGGTGACAAAGCTGCCCATCAGCAGAAAACCTTCGGCAAACAGCAGCGGCAGACCCTTGTCGTGCCAATGCAGCCTGAAGTTAATCAGCAAGGTGCGAGGGCGCAGAGAACTGGCGCGGAAATGTGTAGAAGCAGGCAAAATGCGCCAGAACATGCAGGCGGCGGCCAGAGCAAACAGCCCGATCACCGCCAGCGACGCGCGCCAGGAGAAGAAATCGGTCAGCACCCCGGTGACCAGGCGGCCGCTCATGCCGCCGATGGAGTTGCCGCTGATGTAAAGCCCCATCGAAAAGGCGACAAAACTGGGGTGGATCTCTTCGCTTAAATACGTCATGCCAACGGCGGCCACGCCGCTCAGCGACAACCCAATCAGCGCACGCATCAGCAAGATGCCGTGCCAACTGGTCATAAAGGCGCAAATCAGGGTGCATATAGCCGCCAGCAACAACGCCACCACCATCACCGATTTACGGCCGATGGCATCGGACAGCGGGCCGGTAAACATCAGGCCGATCGCCAGCAGGCCGGTGGAGGCGGAAAGCGACAGGCTGCTTTCCGCCGGCGAGATGCCAAAGTCCTGCGACAGAACCGGCAGGATCGGCTGCACGCAGTACAGCAGGGCGAAGGTGGCCAACCCGGCGGAAAACAGCGCCAGGGTAACGCGTATAAACTGCGGCGTTCCGCGTTCGATGTAAGGGAGTTTATTCAGGGTGGAACGTTTGGCTTTTGGCGCAGCAGCCGCCTCGTCATTGGCGGCCAGCGTCGACGGCATACTGGCCGCAGAACGCACAGGGGTTGTCACAGTCTTTCCTTACCGAGCTTCGGGCGATTTAAACAGACACATCATGGGTTGACAAAATGATAGGGAGAGCCCAGTTTTTTGTCTAATATATTAATAATTCAAATTAAGACGTCTAAAGTATGAATATCGAGCTGAGACACCTGCGCTATTTTGTCGCCGTGGCGGAAGAACTGCATTTCGGTCGGGCGGCGGAGCGTCTGCGCATTTCGCAACCGCCGCTCAGCCAGCAAATCCAGGCGCTGGAGGAAATGGTCGGCGCGCGTTTGCTGGCGCGTAACAACCGCAACGTCAGCCTGACGCAGGCGGGGGAAATGTTCCTGAAAGAGGCTTATCAGGTGCTCGATCAGGTCGGCCGTGCGGCGGAGAAGGCCGCGCGACTGGAGCGTGGCGAACTGGGCGAGTTGACCATTGGTTTCACCTCTTCGGCCCCCTTTATCAGCGTAGTGTCGCGCAGTTTGCGGGCTTACCGCCAACAGCATCCGCACGTGCATATAAAAATGCGCGAAGTGAATACCAAGCAACAGATCGAACCGCTGCTTAACGGCGAGCTGGATCTGGGCGTGATGCGCAATACGCGCTTGCCGGACGTACTGAAGCATCAACTGTTGCTGTGCGAGCCATTGGTTGCGGTGGTGCCGGAAGGGCATCCGTTAACCCATATTGCGCCCGGCACGTTGCGTTTCCAGCATCTGGCGGAAGAACCCTTTGTGTTTTTCTCGCGGGAGGTAGGCACGGCGTTGCATGACGAAATACTGTCGCTGTTGGCCAAAGCGGGGATCACGCCTTATATCACCCAGGAAGTCGGCGAAGCGATGACCATCATCGGCCTGGTGTCTTCCGGGTTGGGCATCTCTATTTTGCCGGCGTCTTTTGGCAGGGTGAAAGTCGATGGGGTGAAATACCTGCCGCTGGCGGAACCGGAGGCGATGACCGAAGTCTGGTTGGTGCATCATCGCCAAAGGGCGCTGACCGCTGCAGCCAAATCCTTGATGACGCTGCTGTTGCCGTAACGGAGTTCTGCGCAAATAAAACACAATCCGCGGCGAAAGCAGGGGGAATTTGTGCTGCAAATCACATAACGAATCAAATAGTTGACGCTGTATTACAAAAGCCCCACCATAGCCTCTAGTCTTTATTTAGAAGCGCGAAAAATAGTAGGAGCAGGTTTGTGATTGCTGTTGGGCAGCCTGGGCATATCGATCAAATCAAACAAACAAATGCAGGGGCAGTTTATCGGTTAATCGATGAACTGGGCCCAATTTCGCGCATCGAACTGTCAAAACGCGCGCAACTCGCCCCCGCCAGCATCACCAAAATCGTACGCGAGCTGCTGGAAGCGCATCTGGTTAAAGAAAACGAATACCAGGAAGTCGGCAGCCGCGGGCGACCGGCGGTGGGGCTGGTGCTGGACACCGAAGCCTGGCATTACCTTTCCGCGCGCATCAGCCGTGGCACCATTACGCTGGCGCTGCGCGATATCAGCAGCAAACTGGTGGTGGAAGAGCTTCTGCCGCTGGACGCCGAACACCCCGAACCGCTGCTAAAACGCATTCTCGCTGAAGTCGACCAGTTCTTTATCCGCCATCAAAGCAAACTTGAGCGTCTGACGGCGATCGCCATTACCCTGCCGGGCACGATCGATGTGGTCTCCGGCGTGGTGCACCGTATGCCGTTTTACGACGTCGTGGACATGCCGCTGGGCCCCGCGCTGGAAACGCGCACCGGGTTACCGGTCTATCTGCAGCACGATATCAGTGCCTGGACCATGGCCGAAGCGCTGTACGGCGCTTCGCGCGGCAGCCAGAACGTGATTCAGGTGGTGATCGACCACAACGTCGGCGCCGGCGTGATCACCAGCGGGCGAGTGCTGCACGGCGGTAGCCACAGCGTGGTGGAGATTGGTCATACGCAGGTCGATCCTTACGGCAAACGCTGTTACTGCGGTAATCACGGTTGTCTGGAGACCGTCGCCAGCATTGAAAACATCCTGGAGATCGCCCAGCAGCGTCTCGCGACCTCCATGAGCTCCAGCCTGCACGGCGCGCCGCTGACGGCAGAATCCCTGTGCGATGCGGCGCTGGCAGGCGATCAACTGGCCAAAGATATCATTTTGGGCGTGGGCCACAGCGTGGGGCGTATTCTGGCGATCATGGTCAACTTGTTCAACCCTGAAAAAATTCTGGTCGGTTCGCCGCTGAACCGCGCGGCGGAAATTCTGCATCCGGCCATCGCTTCCTGCATTCGTCAGCAATCTCTGCCGGCCTACAGCGATCATGTGCAGGTGGAGTCCACTCAGTTTTTCAACAAGGGCACCATGCCCGGCGCCGCCCTGGTGAAGGAAGCCTTGTACAACGGCTCGTTGCTGGTACAGCTGCTGCAAGGGTAATATCAGTAATACTTATCGTTTAACGATAAAAGATTGCGCTACCTCAAGCCCTGTTCGCTCAGCATCCCCTAGAATTTTCCCGTTCTTCTCCTTCGCCTTATTACGGCGATATTTGGGTTAATGGAGCATTTCGGGGCAATTAAGACATGTTAAAGCGTTTATTTGTAACAGGCACGGATACCGACGTCGGTAAAACCGTGGTTTCTCGCGCCTTGCTGCAGGCGCTGGCCGCGCAAGGCCGTTCGGTCGCCGGCTATAAGCCGATCGCGGCGCGTTGTCAGGAAACCAGCGAAGGCATTCGCAATAAAGACGCTTTGGTTTTACAGGCATCTTCGACCCTGCCGCTGTCGTACGAGGAAATTAATCCCATCACCTGTCTGGATGAGGTGTTTCACGCTCATGCCACCGAGGATATCAATTACGGCGTGATGAGCAGCGGGTTGCAGAGTCTGTCCGCCAGAGCCGATACCGTGGTCGTGGAGGGCAGCGGCGGTTGGCGCGTGCTGATGAACGATCTGCGTCCCTACGCCGAGTGGGTGATTCAGGAGCAATTGCCGGTGGTGTTGGTGGTGGGAATCAAACTGGGCTGCGTCAGCCACGCCTTGTTGACCGCGCAAGCGATCATTAATGACGGTTTACCTTTGTTGGGATGGGTGGCGAACCGGATTAATCCGGGGCTGGCGCATTACGCAGAAACAATCGAAGCTTTGCGTCAACGCATTCCTGCGCCGCTGTTGGGGGAAATCCCTTATCTGCCGCGCGCCGAGCAGCGCGAACTGGCGCACTACCTCGATATCTCCGCGCTGCTGAACCGCTAGGCATTGTGATAGACCGACACCGAACGCAAGCCGCGCGACACTGTGGTGGCTATCACGCAGGCCAGCAGAATGCCGGGCAGTAGGGTGTATTCGCCGGTCATCTCAAACACCATCAACGCGGCCATGATTGGCGCGTGAGTGGTGGCGGCCAACAGGGTTGCCATGCCGGTCAACGCCATTAACAGCGGCACGGCAGCACCCAGTTCGGGCCAGGTGGCGCACAACTGCCCAACCACCGAACCCAGCGCAGCGCCGACAAACAGCGTTGGGGTGAACACGCCGCCGGGCGCGCCGGAACCACTGCTGGCAAGCACCGCCAGCAGCTTGCAGATCAATATGGCGCCGACCAGCAATACGCCGGGCGGTGCGCTGAGCAGAGACTGCACCACGCTGTAGCCATTGCCCCACACTTCAGGAAACAGCAGCGACAGCAAACCAACAATGAATCCGCCCAGCGCCAGTTGCAGCGGCGGCGTCAGGCGCAGTGAGCGGAACGCATGGCCGGAGGCCGACATCGCCCACAGGAACAGCGGGCCGCAGATGCCGGCCAGCACGCCGAGCAGCGCCATCAACAGATATTGCACCGGCCAGGGCGCAGGCAGGGGCTCCACCAAATACAGCGGCGCCTGGCCACCGTTGAGCAAATTAGTCACCAGCAGCGCGCTGACGGCGGCAATCACTACCGGGCCGAGCGAAGCCAGCATCAGAGTGCCAAACAGAATTTCGGCGATAAACAGGCTGCCCGCCAGCGGCGCGTGATAGGCGCTGGCCATACCGGCGGCGGCGCCGCAGGCTACCCACAGTTTCCACTCTTTTTCGTGGGTGAAACGTTGGGCGAATACCGATCCCACCAGCGCCGCCAGCAGGATCATCGCACCTTCGCGGCCGATAGCGCTGCCGCTGGACACCACCAGCAATGAAGCCAGGCATTTAACCAGGCTGGCGCTGACATCGAGTCGCCCGTCGCCGGTTTCTATCGCTTCCATATAATCGGTAGGCGCTATTTGCCGCTGATGTTGATAACGCTGATACACCCACAGCAACAAACCTGCCGCCAGGCCGCCCAGGGCCGGGGTTAAGGCTCGGCGCCAGCCCGGTAATGCGGCGGCGGCGGCCACCAGGCTGCCATCTTCGTGATCGAGCAATGCCCACTCCAGCCCGAGCATGGCGCGGTGAAACAGCCAAACGACCAACGCGGCGGCAATGCCCAGAAAGATGGCGATAAACAGGCGGCGCAGCAGGGCGCGATAGTGATGCAGGTGGACCAATCGTTTCATGAGTCGGTAAAATCGTGAGAAAAATGAAAGGTTCAGCTGAGCATTGTGCTTGCCGGTCCGGCCGAAGGCCAGAGAATCTTTGCAGATCCGCCGCCGGGATCGTGGTTTCAACTGAGAAGCGATAAATCCCTTTCATCTACTGTGACGTTGTCACCAAATGTTCAAATGATGCGTTTTTCGCCATGGAAAACAGGGAAGTAGACGCAGCTTACGGCAGCGTTCAACACGACGGGTATAATTTGATGACAATAAAAATCCAGAGCCAAACATCGCTATGACAACTAACGACTCATCTGCACCCCTCGCGCATCGCCCGCTGATTCTGATCGCCTGCATGCTGGCGATGTTTATGTCAGCCATCGAGGCGACGATTGTCGCCACGGCAATGCCGACCATCATTGGCGATCTCGGCGGTTTCTCGCTGCTGGGCTGGGTCTTTGCGGTCTATTTGCTGGCGCAGGCCATCACCATTCCGATCTATGGCCGGCTGGCGGATCTATTGGGCCGCAAGCGGGTATTTTTCTTTGGCGCATCGCTGTTTTTGCTGGGATCGGTGTTGTGCGGTTTTTCGCCCAACATGTACTGGCTGATTGGTTTTCGGTTGTTGCAGGGGCTGGGCGCCGGGGCGATTATGCCGATCGCGACCACCATTATCGGCGATATCTACAGCGCTACCGAGCGGCCGAAGGTCATGGGCTATCTGTCCAGCGTGTGGGGCGTGTCGGCAATCATAGGTCCGCTGCTGGGGGCGTTTATCGTCCAGCATTTGCCTTGGGCGCTGGTGTTCTGGGTCAATTTGCCGATCGGCCTGCTGGCGATGTTTTTCCTCGGCCGCTACCTGCCCCCCAGTAAACAGGTGCGCAAACACGCGCTGGATCTGGCGGGCACGGCGTGGCTGACGCTGTTTGTCGCGGCGCTGCTCATGTCGTTGCTGCAGGCGGAAAATCTGGGATGGTGGGTGTTGCCGCTGCTGTCGCTGGCGGCGGTGTCGCTGATGCTGCTGATCCGCCAGGAGCGCCGTGCGCCAGAGCCGTTGTTCCCGTTGGCGCTGTGGCAAAGCCGGGTGATTGTGGCCGGCAATGTTGGCGGGGTGGTGATCGGCGCGGCGATGATGGGGATCAGCGCTTTTCTGCCGACCTTTATTCAGGGCGTGATGGGCGGAACGCCGCTGGAAGCCGGAACCACGCTGGCGCTGATGTCGATTGGCTGGCCGCTGGCCAGCACCCTGAGCGGGCGGCTGATGCTGATGACGTCTTACCGTACCACTGCGTTGCTGGGGGCGCTGTTGCTGGTAGCCGGCGGATTGATCTTATTGCTGCTGCAGCCGAACGGCGGTCTGCTGTGGGGGCGGGTGGCGGCCTTTATGGTGGGGGCCGGCATGGGCTTGTGCAACACCACGTTTCTGGTTTCAGTGCAAAACGCCGCGCATCACAGCATTCGCGGCATAGCCACCGCCTGTACGGTATTCACCCGGATGGTGGGGTCGGCCATCGGCACCGCTATTCTGGGCGCGACGTTGAACCTTAACTTGCAGCACCGTCTGCCGCAAACCGCCGATCCGGTGCAGCAATTGATGGAGCCGGCAGTGCGCGCCGCCATGACGCCGGAAAAACTGGCGGATGTGGTTCAACAGGTGGCCGCTTCGTTGCATTGGGTGTTTTTGGTTTCCGCACTGATTTCGTTGCTGGCGCTGGCGGCGGCGATGTTGATCCCCGCGCGGCACAGGCCGCAAGGCGAGGGTGAAGAGGCGGAGCAGGCGTAGTAAAAGCGAGCCGCTCGCTGCCTTCAATCTCCGTCCAATACGGCCTGCGCGTTTTTTCGCACTACAGAAGGGTGCTCCCAAGACCCGCGGCAAAAGCGATTACATAATAAATCATGCTCATGCGTTTCATACCTGTCAGTGCGCCTGCTCCAGCGGCAGGAAGGTCTCGGCAAAAATATCGGGCTCATACCCGGCGGCGGCAAACAGATGCTCACGAGATTCATCAATCGCTGCACGAAGTCGTGTGCTGTCCACACCCAGAACTTTGCCGTTCTGCTTGACGATGCGTCCGCCGATCATGACGGTATCAATGTTGCTGCGCTCTGTCGCATGTACCACCGTGCCAAAGGCATTCCCGGACGGGTAGAGGTTGATGTCGCCGGTGTTAATCAGGATCAGGTCTGCCTGTTTGCCTGGCGTCAGGCTGCCAATTTTGTCCTGCAGCCCTGCACAGGCAGCACCATCGACGGTCGCCGCTTTCAGGAGTTGTACTGCCGGAAGCGTTTTCAGCGAAGGTGCGGAATCGCAGCAGTGCTGCTGATGCATGCCCATCACCCGCTGCAGGTAAAATGCCACGCGCATTTCCATAAACATGTCGCTGCTGTAGGACGTTTCATTGTCCACGCTCAGGCCGGGGTTGATGCCATGACGCTGCGCAGCCTGAATGGCAAACATACCGTTTTCGATACCATAGTGCGCATCGGAACGTGGGCAGACGTTCACCCGGACACCGGCTTCTTGCAGGATTTTCCATCCCTCGTCAGGCAGCGCCGTGCAGTGATTGAAAATATTGTCCGGGCCCAGAAGGCCCTTTCGATGCAAGGGTTCAAGCTCCGATGCCATCTCGGCACCAAAGAATTCAGTGACGATCGACAGTCCCAGCTTGCGGGCCTCAGCCCACAGCTCTGGCTCCAGCTGTGCCATGACCGCAAGAGAAACAAGGCTTTCAGGATTGTTCTTGAAGTACTTTTCCTGCAGGCGTTGCCAGTTACCCGGCCAGTGCGCTTTATCCCATTCGCCTGCTACCGGTGCCCCCGAGGCATGTATGGCACGAATACCTGTGTCAAGCAGGGCCTCAACGGCGGCATCGGAATGTGCGGCGGTGCGGCTGTTGTGCGAATTATCAATCACCGTGGTGATGCCTGCGTCAATACAGCCCAGGGCAGTCAGCAGGTTACCAATATAGATATCGGCAGGCCGATAGTATTTGGCGAAAGAGAAATGCGTTGCGTTGCTGTAGTCGTCCAGACAGGTGGCGTTAGGGTTAATGCGGCGGAGTTGTCCTTCCCATGAGTGACGATGAGAATCCACCATCCCCGGCATGGCGATCATGTTCGTGGCGTCTATAACATAGGCACCCTGTGCGTCCAGGTTCCGACCCACGGCGGTAATGGTTGATCCGCTGATAAGAATATCACCGCGTTCAATATTACCGACACTCTCATCCATGCTCAGTATCGTTGCGTTTCGTATCAAGGTTGCCGGCGAGTTTACAGACTGATTATTAACAATATTTCTGATGTAATCTGTCATTTAAAGTGCCTCTTTTCTAATCAACAGGAAAACGATACTTCGCTCTATTAACCTGAAAAAGATGCTTAAAGCGTTTTCATAATTCATAATTTACGAATAATAAGATTTACTGTCGGCTTGGGAGAAGGAAAATGGACCGTATTCAGGCTATGCAGGTCTTTACGCGGGTGGCCGAAGTCGGAAGCTTCGTACGCGCAGCAGAAACACTTTCACTGCCTTCTTCCACGGTAACCAGCACGATTAAAAACCTTGAGAAATACTTGCAGGTGCGTCTGCTTAACCGGACGACGAGACGGGTGAGCCTCACCCCTGAAGGATTGCGGTATCTTACGCAATGCCGCGAAATCCTGTCGTTAATTGAACATACTGAATCCAGCCTGGCAGACTCCGTCAGGCGGCCACAGGGGCGGCTGCGGGTTGATATGCCCGGAGGGATCGCCCATTTCATCGTCATGCCAAAGTTGAAGGACTTTTACCGGCTTTATCCGGATATTTACCTGATGATTGGGGTGAGCGACCGGCAGGTCGATCTCATCCAGGAGGGCGTAGACTGCGTAATCAGAACGGGGGAATTAACGGACTCCACACTTGTTGGCCGTCCGCTTGGAAGGTTTCGCTGGGTGACCTGCGCCTCTCCGGATTATCTCAAGGCATACGGTATCCCCAAAACACCTGAGGAATTGTCACAGCATCGGGCGATCCATTACTTTTCCGGCTCGGCCAGGCGCACGAATGAACTGCGTTTTGCGCGTGGCACTGAGACGCTGTCCGTCCCGGTGAAGGGAGATACAGCCGTTAACGAAACGGGACTCTATATCAAAATGTGTCTTGAAGGTTTCGGGCTGGCACAGCTTGCTGAGAATGTGATCTCTGAGAATCTTCAGGAAGGGAGCCTGGTTGAGGTTCTGGCAGACTGGCAGCCGCCGTCAGTACCGGTAACGATGCTTTACCCGCATCAGCGCTTTCTTTCTCCCGCAGTGCGCGCGTTTGCCGACTGGATCGCCAGGATTATCTGAAACTTTCACTTCATACAGGTTAATGGCAACCCAAAGTGACTCTAGAAGAGGAATTACTGTGATCAAGTTAAGACCGGCTCAATACGGGGATGTCGATGAGATTGCACTTCTGCATACTGCCGGATGGCGAGATACTTACGGCAACGTTATGTCTTCAGATTTTCTCGAGAACTATGCGCAAAAAGAGCTCCTCTCCTACTGGAACTCTGTATTGAGCAAGTACAGCGACGATGTGGCCGTTTTCGTCGCTGAAAAAGAAGGAAAAGTTGAGGGGTTTATATGTGTAAAACTTCAGAATGACGCGCAATGGGGAGCGTATATCGATAGCCTGCATATCAGTTCGGCTCTCCGGGGGCAGGGCGCTGGAAAAAAGTTGCTCCGTCACGCAGCAGAATGGATAAATGGTATGGACGCTGTGTCAGCGATTTACCTGTGGGTATTTGAAGACAATGTCAGGGCAACAATTTTTTATCAGAATGTTGGAGGGGTCATTGTGGAGCGTACAGTCTCCGATTTGCCTTCGGCAGATAAAGCCCCGATATTCAGGGTTAGCTGGAAAAATGCCAGTCAGCTTATCATGGGTACCCTTGGCGCTTGAGCTGAACTGTCCTTATCTGTAGCGAAGGTATCTGTTTTTACTGGCATGCTGCTGAATGACTAATCCTGGATCAAAGAGGACATTGGAGCATGTGTCAGTCCGCTCTGTGCCAGAGCGGAAGTTGCTAATATCTATCTGCATAATCTGTGGGGAGCAGATCAGGGGGGACTAGGATGCGCAGGTGGGTGAAGCGCTGAGTCGGATGACGCAATTGGGGATAACGCGCAGCGTTCGGATCACATGACAGGTATGCCAACAGTAGCCATCCTGTCGACTAACTCTGATTTATTCAACAAAGCCTCTAACTTCCTAAATACTGTCGCTTTGTACATGTATGCAAGAAAAAAAACTTTGTACACCTAGCCATAAACATTACACTATCCGCAACACAGATCTTTCGTGGTTGAAAGAGATTTTTCAACTTTTTATGAAGTTAGGTGAATCACTACGGTGATATATTGATAATGGGTGCAAGATGGCATTTCAGTTAAGGCATTGTGTTATACACGAACTTGTAAAAGAAAGTGGAAAACAGCGCGTTGAGGATATTATTAAGCAGGTTCTTCCTACAGATGACAAGTATGTGCAGGACTTAGTAAAATCCTTAAATGACTTAATTGGAAAGAAAGAAAACCAAGCAGCAAGAGGGACTTTTGATATTGAGGATCCTACTTATAAGGTACCGAATGCCTTCCAGGGCTATTACAACGGTAGGGCAGGGTCTGATTCATTTCATACATTTTCAACAGTGTGTATGAATGAACTTACCCGACAAGCAAAAGATCCTTCAAGAGTTGCCGCATCTGGTGGAGCAATAGTATTTGCTCATTACACAAGTGGTACCTCTAACTTCATGCTTATTACGATGGTTAAGCAAAAAGAAGCTTTACGGCTAGATGAAAATTTAAAGCCGGTAGGAACCGTTCAAATAGATATGGCTAAGATACACCAAGCTGCACGGATAAACTTTGATAGATACCATCAATATGAAGTATTACCGGAAGAAGAGAAACCTACATATCTCGCCTTCGTCAGTCCTAAAATAAATCAAGATGCTTCAGGATATTTTGTAGCAGCCTTAGGATGTTCAGATAGTGTTCCCTCTGCTAAAGCCACTGATGGTGCACTTAATGGAGTAAAACAATACTTCGAAGCGAACAAAGAGTTAACTGCGTATAAAAATCAAGCTTATGATGCTGTACTCAATTACTTAACATTAAAAGAAGATGGTAAATTAGCATCTCTAACCGAAATCGATCATGCAGTTAGAGGTATAGTTCCGGCAGAAAAGCATGAATATATGGATAATTTTATAACTTATCTTAATAGCGAAGAAATTGGACTACCGTTAGAGTTTTCTATTAACAGAGCTGTACTCGGTAGGCGTGCTAAAGTAAAAGCTAAGTCAAATGGGTGGGAATTAAATTTTGAAAGGCGATTTTTCGGTACAACTCCAGGATCAGTAATTCAGTATAATCGAGCAGATAAAAAACTGATAATATCGAAGCTAGATGATAATACCATACAAAAGTTAGAAGCTGTCCTTAAAGAGAGAGGGTAATTATGTGCGCCCAACAATTTGAAAAATTAGTCAATTTATATCGTGGGCTAGGTAGACCTGCGATGACTGATTCTCAATTTATTTTTGAGGGAAAACTTAGAGATAACCTTATACAGCTAAAAGAGTTATGGGATGAACATAATCCAATGCTCTCAGATTTTGAAATATCATTTAATGGTTCGAGTGTCGGGACCTATTTTGGTGATATTTTCCCGACCAATATTGATAATAATAAAAAAATAACACTGAAAGTTTCTTTGCCTAGTGGTGATTTTCAGTTTGTAGATTCACTTGATGTCTTTTTATCATTTGATAATAAATTGAACATGGGGTTAGATGTCGAGAATGTATACCTTGTCCAAGAAAATTATGTTTTTGGAGAAAAGACAAACAATGAAAAAATTAAAAATACATTAATATTATCTCACTTTATAAATGAACTTGGTAAGCTAGCAAACTACATTGATCGCATTGATGACAATGGCCGTCTTAAAATTGTATTTATTGATGCCGGAAGCTCTAAAAAAATACCGCCAATTGTTATTGAGCCCAATATATCAATAGAGAATGTATCTTATCCTACAGTAGATTTATCAGTCTTTAATAACATCAATAATCATGAGAATGATAATGCTCACGTTCAAGAAAAACAATCAATGTTTAGAGTTTCATTAATTGAAGTGCTAAGAGAGGTGGATAGAGAGGATGGTAATTTTAATAACTTAATTAAGCACTGGGAACTTCTTAAAGAGACCTATTACGGTAATTTCGAATGTTATTTAACTAATTTTTCATTTCTGAAACAAAAAAAAGAAGCTGCCGAAAATTACATGTCAGTTTCAAGCAAAATATCAAGTACACTATCCTCTATTTCAGGGAAGCTTTTCGGACTTCCGATTTCCATAGGTGTTGCTCTTGCTATTTTAAAGTCATCACAAAAGTTTGAAGGTATTCTCACCTTAATTGGTGTCGCAATTACATCGCTATTAATACTCTTTACTATTCAAGATCAAAGAAAGGTTCTTTATTCGATAAGGGCATCTATAGATGCTTTATTTAGCCATACAAAGTCAGCTAAATCTGGCGAACTGTCAGAACTTATAGCCGCCCACAAAAGAGATCTTTTTTCTCAAGCTGATAAGCTTAACTTAGTAATGGTTATCTTTTTGATTTTATCAATTACGCCTTTCATCCTCTCATTACTAGTTTATTTATCAAAATTTGAACCAGCTATTGTTATTAAACTCGATACATATATATCAATATTTATGAAGCAACTGTTGTCCTGATTTAAACAATAGGACGTAACATAACCAATCAAATCTAAGTTAGCCAAGCATGTAAGCAATGATTAACGTAATGGCATTAATAGCATTTCATTAAAATCGTGATGCTGGAAACGTTTAAAAAAATCTCTATATCACTTCATACATTATCGCCCATACCACATAACACGTCCGGCAATGCCGATTTGTTTTACTAAAATAATCAACCCCATATCCCCAATCGGGTTCCTAGGAAAATTCAACTGAAGTGCGTACTCTTCTATACAAAATCTCTTCTCAACCAGAACCTGAACATGGCAGTTACTGTTTGCTTAATCCGCTTTGAACTCACAGCTCTTAGCGGACTTCAAGCTCAGTGACCTGCTCCACGCTGAATTATCAGACGCCGTCTGAATTTGCGGCGGGCTGGAGAAAGAGTAATTCTGAGAGTGAAGGATCCGACATTACTAACTGAGCATTGTATCTAATCATGGGGCAGGTCAAGACCTGTAAGACAAACTGTACCATTATTCTTTTTTGAACCTGCCCACAATCAGGTCTTTGATGGAAACACCGTCATCTTTTGCGCGATTATATAATACATAAAATGTTTCCTCATCAACGCTGATGACGAAAGTGCGTTTGATGATCCTGTCGTAAACGTATGCGCCTGCTAAAATAAGCAAGAAAGTAAGAGAGGCGATTAATAATGCACTAGTTCCTTTATCAATATAGGTAGCAAGGAGAATACCCACAGGAGCAAGGAATAGCATAATATGAACCGCTAGAAAAAAAGCTGCAGAGCCAAGCCCACTATTCTTGAACTCATTTCTCGTTTTTATCATTACAGTTTTAGATACAAGAAAAAAAGGGATCAGAACTAACCCGACTCCCATATATTTCAGATAATCCAACGCAGTTAGAGTGTTCATTAACTATTCCTGACAGGGGCTCGAGATCGTTGAATGCTGAGGTGAAGTTACTATAAAGGGAGCACCGGAAGATGTCCATGGAGGGTGGTGTGAACAACTGCGAACTTCCGCTTTCGCTCTTAACTGCCTGCCAAATATCTCACATTCAGCATGAGAAGCGACAGTCTCATCGCTGATAGACTGAAAAATCAGGCTGTCCCGGTGATACGGGGAATATGAAAAAATAGTACCTCTAATTTGGTCGTGATGGGACGATACCCCCTGTAAAGCGCGGGACGGTCGCGCACCAACTGGAGACATACCCATGAAATCTTACGATCTGCTACTGACTATCATCAGCTTTACCGCTGATTTCCGTTCCAGATATCGTTTAAACGGAACCATGCTGAATTACAGGTGCTACGAAACATTTTACATCTGGATCGGTATGTACGTGCTGGATGAAACAGAAACGATGGCTGTACGCGAGTTTGCTCTGAATGAAATGCACCTGCTGGCGATAGATGCCGACTGATGATGACTGAGCCCCTCTGGGGGCTTTATTAGGGACAGAATTGGCAGACCGTCAGGCGTTAGCCAGAGAGGTCTGAACGTCCCCTGAGTGCCAGGAGCGGACGTTGTTGACAAGAAATTTCACTAATCAACAGGCTAGCTCGTTAAAACCAGTAGTAAACTGCTATGGTGTTTACGCTATCAACATCCGACTGAAAAAATGTACCCGTAATGCACGCGAGTTTCTGTGATCTCACGGATACGCAGACGCAGCGCACTGTCATCGGCCGCCACGGAGCGATAGCGAAACGAACTGCGACTAACCCGCAGCGCAAACAGACCTGCCTTTCGCTGGCCCCGTAACGCGCCTGCAGGTCTCGGACCCATTCACGCAACCGTGCCAGCGTCAGGTCTTTTTTGCTAGCACGTCCTGCAGCATCGCCTTGTCGAGACTCAGATCGGCCACCAGTTTCTCAGCTGCAGGTTTTCCTCTTCAAGCTGGCGCATGTGCTTCAGCTCAGAGGGCGAAATGCCACCGTATTTCTTGCGCCACGTATAGAACGTGGCATCAGAAATGCCCAGCTTACGGTAGACCTCAGGCACCGACGTACCCAGTTCGGCCTGCTTGAGGGCAAAGACAATCTGCTCTTCGGTGAATCGTGATTTTTTCATCGGCACCACCTCCGTTCAGGGAGTGTAGATCATGCCGGAATTCTGTTTCTGAATGGAGCAGGATTTTGGGTCAGGGTCAAAACAGCACAGGAAAGATCCGCAAGCACCTGACATTAGATACATTTCCCCTATTTTTTTTGCTATTCTGCCCCAATATGTTGCAAAGGGTGGAACTATATCAATCAAGCCCTCTCATCTACGATACAGAAGAAGTATGCGAGATGTGATACAGGAGAATATATGTTAACGGAAATTCTGATTAAAGATTTTAAAAGTTACAAACAACAGACGTTACATCTGTCTCCCTTAACACTCATGATTGGTGCAAATGCTTCCGGTAAAAGTAACGCCCTAGAAGCATTTCGTTTTCTGTCCTGGCTTGCGCAGGGGCAGAAACTGTCAGTCCTTAAACATCGCGTTGATGACTCCGAGCAAATCCTTCGCGGCCAGGTAAAAGACCTAGGGTATTTGGGCGCAAACGCATTCAGGCTAGGCTGCTCCATTGATGACAGCCATTGGAACCATTTTGAAGTTGAGATCACCTTACGAGAACAAGAGCTTCACATTTCTCAGGAGACGATTACCTCAACGAAGGAGACTTCCCCTCTTTACCGAATAGAACAGGTTTCTTCAGGCTTGGGTACTGATGTACGGGTGGCCTACAACAACTTTTCGCGAGGTGGACGTAAGCCTCAAGTCAATTGTACTGACCAGATTGCAATTATGAATCAACTGGCATCATCAGCGATGTTTGATTCAGGACATAAAAAGGCTCAGAGAGAAATTCCTGTAACCACGACCTTATTTCAGAATTTGCTATCAAATACGCTTTTTTTGGATCCTGTGCCTTCGCTAATGCGAGGTGATAGTTATCCAGAAAAACGCCTGCGTGGCGATTGTGCCAATCTGTCTGGCGTGTTGTTTACTCTTTGGCAAAATGAAAATGCAAAGCCGGTAATTGTCGATTTCATCAAAAGTTTACCGGAACAAGATGTTAAAGATATAACCTTCTTTGAAGATCGAAGGGGAAAAGTATCCCTGGAATTACTAGAGTCTTTCGGTAATCAGGATCGAAAATGCTCAGTGGAGTTACTTTCTGACGGAACACTGCGAGTGCTGGCAATCGCAGCAGCTTTGTTATCAATTCCACAAGGGTCGACTCTGGTCATAGAGGAAGTGGATAATGGTGTTCATCCTTCCCGTGCGAGGCAATTACTGACTACGATGCGTGAACAAGCTCAAAAAAGAGACATTCGATTATTAATGTCCACGCACAATCCGGCCCTCATGGACGCTTTACCTGATTCCGCATTAGGCGATGTAGTGTTTTGTTATCGCAATAAAGATACTGGGGATAGTCAGCTAATGAGATTATCGGATTTGAATGATTTCCCGGGTCTGGTTTCCCAAGGACCATTGGGTGAACTGGTAACCAATGGTGTTGTAGATCGCTTTGTTAAATCACCGGTTACGCCTGAACAGAAGAAAAAAAATGCAATTGATTGGCTAGCGAAAATGCAGGGGGGCGAACAATGAGTGCTGTCTGCATCATTGATACCTCTGTTTTCTTGAATCTATTAAACGTACCAGGAAAAAACCAAGATAAAGATTCAATCATTCAGAGCTATTCGGAGTTTGTTCAACTTGAAACGACATTTATTTTACCAATGGCTACGATCATTGAAACAGGCAATCATATCGCCCAAAATGGTAATGGCACACTCAGGCGAGAAACGGCAGAACGTTTCCTCATAACGGTAAAAGGAGCCTTTACAGGTGAGGCCCCTTATCGCACGAGTGAGTTTCCCAATACCACAGAAATACTCTCATGGCTTGATCGATTTCCGCAACTGGCTGGTCAAAATAAGTCCCCAACTAAGCTATTTGAAGGCACAAGTTTTGGCGATCTAAGTATTATTGTAGAATATGAGAAATGCGTTGAAAGATTTCCTCTTACGGAAGTATTTATCTGGTCACTTGATAGTGATCTGAATCAATACAGACATATTCCTAGAAGGAGTCCCGCTAGATAGTAGGCCTATTACATCAACGCTGTGACTTTTTGATTAATTATGTTGGTTCAGGGCTGATCTGACAATTACCGTTTTTTAACACTGTCGCGTATAGATTTATGTACTGCACCGTATTAACGACAATAGTTCATCGGTAAAACGGCCTAATCTTTATTAGATTCAGAACCATGATGTATTTATTAGGGGTGATTACCGATTACGATTAGGTCAGCTTCTCGCTCAAAGCTGTCTGTCATGCCTGCCAAAGAAACCGGCTGAACCTGGGATATTTCCGTTTTCCAAGAGAAAGGAAAGGGCGCGGTTGCGCCCTGAACTGCGGTTATTGCGCGGTTTTGGTGTCCTGGCTGGTGCCGGTCTGAGCCGCGTCACCGTTGTCATCGCCGTTGCTCAGGCGGGTATAGACAATTTTCTGCGTGTCGTTTTCGCAGTGACCAACGACCAATCCGCCGGCCTGTTGGGCCTGGTCATTGGGCACGATGTCCAGCTTGAAGCCGGATTCCGGGACGCCGTTTTTGACAATTTTCTGTGAAATGTCCGCCTTCACGCTTTCGCATGAAGCCAAGGCTGCCAAGGGGGCTGCGGTCAGCAGCAGTGCACCCAGGATAAGCGCTTTTTTCATCAATTCGTCCTTATTTGAGCATGAACTTCCTTTGTCACAATAGCAGCAATGGCGGCTGAGGTTAACGTTCGCCGCTTGCTGTGGCGTGATTAAGGATTAATCTGACGGCCGGTCTGGCGATCCAGACACTTGCGGGTGTTCGGCTCCCAGTAGGCGTTAACGTTCAGGCTGTCGTCGCAGCGGTCCTCGTTATCAATCGCCTTGTCTACCTTGTCGAACTCTTTCTCCACGCGGGTGTTGACCTTATGGCGCAGGGATTTGGTGTCGTTGAACTGTTCTTTGCTCTGGCGTGCCGCTTCGGTGCTCATGGCGCCGCTGTTGCTGCCATCGACAGTGACGCAGGTGCTGCCCTGAGTGCAGCTGGCGGCCAACGCCGGAGCCTGCCAGGCGCCCATCAACATCAGCATGGCGACCGGCAGCATCCCGCGCAGCAGTCGTTGAGTAGAAAGTGTTTTCATCGTTTCATCCTTATGAGTTAGTGTTGCCGGAAGAAGGTAACACTGGCTTAATCTCGCCCTCAGGCGTGGCAATAAATATACCACCGAGCCTTGATGCTGCACCAGTCAAGCACCGCTTCGTTTACTTTATAGAGAGAAAATCATTACCCATGTTAAAGACTACCCTGCTATTTTTCGCCACCGCGCTAGCCGAAATTATAGGCTGCTTCTTGCCTTACCTGTGGCTGAAAAAAAACGCCGGCGTTTGGTTGTTGCTGCCGGCGGCGGCCAGTTTGATGCTGTTTGTCTGGCTGTTGACGCTGCACCCGGCCGCCAGTGGGCGAGTCTATGCGGCGTATGGCGGCGTTTATGTGGCGACGGCGCTGCTGTGGCTGCGGGTGGTGGACGGGGTTAAGCTGTCGGCGCTGGATTGGCTGGGCGCCGGGGTGGCGTTGGCGGGGATGCTGATTATCGTTTCAGGCTGGCGTGCCGCCGGATAACCCGGCGGCACGGGGAGCGTCAGGACTCGCGGTGGATGTTCAACCCGGCGAAGGACTGGCTGACCGGCATGATTTCCAGCGTATTGATATTGACGTGCGCCGGCAGGGTGGCCACCCAGAACACCGACTCGGCGATATCTTCCGGCGTCAACGCATTGGCGCCGTCGTAGATCTTGTCGACTTTGCCATCGTCGCCTTTGAAGCGCACGTTGGAGAACTCGGTACCGCCCACCAGCCCAGGCTCAATGTCGGTGACGCGGAGGCGCGTGCCGTGCAGATCGGCCCGCAGACCCAGGCTGAACTGCTTGACGAAAGCCTTGGTCGCGCCGTAAACGTTGCCACCGGCATACGGCCAGTTGGCGGCGACGGAACCGATGTTGATCACATGGCCAATGTTGCGCTCGACCATCGCCGGCAGCAGGGCGCGGGTCATGTTCACCAGGCCTTTGGTGTTGGTATCGATCATGGTATCCCAGTCGTCGGCGTCGGCTCTGTGCGCAGGTTCCAGGCCCAACGCCAGACCGGCGTTATTCACCAGCACGTCGATTTGGCGCAGCGCGGCAGGCAGCTCGTCGATCACCTGCTGAATAGCGGCGCGGTTGCGTACGTCCAGGCGGACGATATGCAGCGCGTCACCCAGTTCGTCTTTCAACTCTTCCAGACGTTCAACGCGGCGACCGGTGGCAATCACCTGGTGGCCTTCGCGGATAAAACGTCGTGTGATAGCCTCGCCAAAACCTGATGTGGCGCCCGTGACAAAAATGATCATGTGACTGTTCCTCAAGTGTTTATACCCTACATGCTATTAGGATTAGCATAATCCCACACCAAGTGGCAGCGGTTATCTGCATGTGCGGTAAAAAACAGTCGTCGATGCGGGCAAACGGGCGGTTTTCGGTCAGTTGGCAACGAAGGGAAAAGCAGGCCAGGCCGCTAAACGATTATCAAGGGCCGGGCCGGTAAAACCTTTAACGCTGTGGCGGAACCTGGTAGACCACGCAGTCGTATTTGGTGTTTTCGCGCCGGCCGGCTACCACGCCGCCGAGGGATTCCGCGATGCGTCGGCTGGGGGTATTTTGCTCGGCCACCGGGTAGATAAAGTGCTGCGGTCGGTAGCGATCGCTGGCCCAGACCGCTATGGCGTGGACAATTTCGCGGCCATAGCCGTTGCCGTGTTGAGTCTCCTTCACCCAAATGCCCAGTTCCGGCGTTTGGCTGTGCAGATCGTGCGCGCCGCCCATGCCGACAAACGCTTTGGTGTCGCGCAGACGGGCAACGAAAATCACTTCCTCGCCTTCGCGGATCAGCGGTAACCAGGTTTGCCAGACGTTGGCGAAGGCCTCCGGCGACGCCTCAGGTTCAAAATTCATAAAGCGCGTCAAGGTTGGGGTAATCGCCTGGTAAACCTCGTCGGCGTCTGCTGCGGTAAATGGAGCAATCAACAACCGGTCGGTGTTAAGGCGGCACTGAGAAAGGTCACTGTGAATCATTATTATTACCTCGCTTTTCAGGCCAGAACGGCAAAAATCCGCGCCCGTCAAAACGGGGCGGATCATCGATACTACGTTGATTAACGGCAGATGCGACTTATTTTTGCTGCAGGTGTGGAGCAAGCAGAAGCAGGTCGGCGTCCGAGAGACGGTCCGGCGCGGTGGCGGCCTGGTGCCAATAAGGATAAATCAGTGGCGGGCGGCTCACTTCCTCCAGCCGCTGAAGGTCCTCCTCATTCAGGTGCAGATTGGCGGCCTGCAGGTTGTCCTGCAGTTGATTGTCGTTGCGCGCGCCGATCACCACAGAGGTGATGGCAGGCCGCGCCAGCAGCCAGGCAAGGGCGACTTGAGCCGCAGACACGCCGTGCGATTGGGCGATATCCACCAGCACGTCGACGATATCGTACAGCCGCTCCTCGTCGCGTACCGGCGGCTCGCCCCAGTTGGCCAGGTGGCGGGTGCCTGCCGGCGCAGGCTGATTGCGGCGGTATTTACCGGAAAGCAAACCGCCGGCCAGCGGGCTCCACACCAGGACGCCGACGCCCTGATCCGCCGCGATCGGCAGCAGTTCATACTCTGCCTCGCGGGCCTGCAGCGTGTAATGAATCTGCTGGCTGACCGGGCGCACCAGGCCCAGGCGTTCGGCTGCGCTAAGGTGTTTCATCAGGTGCCAGCCGGAAAAGTTGGACACGCCGACGTAACGCACCTTGCCGCTGTTGACCAAATGCTCCAGCGCGCGCAGGGTCTCTTCAACCGACGTCAGGCCGTCCCACTCATGCAGTTGATACACGTCGAGATAGTCGGTGTTCAGCCGCCGCAGACTGGCTTCGCAGGCGCGGATCACATGATGGCGAGACAGCCCCGCGTCGTTCGGGCCGGCGCCCATCGGGAAGCGCGCCTTGCTGGCGACCAGCACCTGCTGGCGTTTTTTGCCCAGCGCCTGGCCCAGGATCTCTTCCGCCTTGCCGGCGGAATAGACGTCGGCGGTATCGAACAGGTTGATGCCGGCGTCGATACAGCGGTCTATCTGATTGCGGGCTTCGTCAACGCCGGTATCGCCGGTTTTGGCGAATTTGCCCGCGCCGCCAAAGGTCATGGTGCCGAGACTCAGCGCCGAAACTTTCAGGCCGGAATGGCCAAGCTGACGGTATTGCATCGTTTAACTCCTTGCCTTGGTTGCCGTGGATTCATCAGCGCCAGCCGGTGCCGACGAAGGGGATTTTTTCCGGCGCACTTCGCTGCCGGCATCGGGATTCAACGTCAGACTGTCTGCCACCGCCAACAGGGCGATAACGCCGATAACCCCAAACGCCAACTGGAAATCGACCAGCGGCAGGCGACTGGCCGACTGCGGTATCAGCATTTCCGCCA
The DNA here is from genome assembly GCF_018336935.1 of Serratia plymuthica. Classification (NCBI taxonomy): domain Bacteria; kingdom Pseudomonadati; phylum Pseudomonadota; class Gammaproteobacteria; order Enterobacterales; family Yersiniaceae; genus Serratia; species Serratia plymuthica. The sequence goes on from NZ_CP068771.1 coordinate 2,134,904, forward strand.
ATCGCAGCGCCAGCGCACCGATGGCGATGCCCAGGCCGCTGCCCAGTTGCTGCGATACGGTGAACAGAGTATTGGCGCCGCCCATCTGCGGCTGCGGCACTTCGGAGAACGCCAGCGTATTCAGCGCGGTGAACTGCATGGAACGCGTCAACCCGCTGACGAACAGCAACGCCACGATCAGCCAGGTCGGGGTCTGCGGCGTCAATAACGCGCAGGCAAAAATGGTGGCGGCGTTCAGCAGCCCATTGACTACCAGCGTGGTGCGAAAGCGGAAACGGTAAAGTATGGCAGAGGTAAAAGGTTTCATCGCCAGATTACCGGCAAACACCGCCAGCACCAGCAGCCCGGCGTCGAAGGCGTTGAGACCAAAGCCGATCTGGAACAGCAGCGGCAGCAAGAAGGGCACGGCGCCAATGGCGATGCGGAACAAGGCACCGCCCAAAATGGTGACGGCGTAACTTTTTATCCGCATCGCCCACAGATTGATCAACGGGTGCGCGGTGCGTTTGGCGTGGCGTACCGCCAGCGCGCCCAGTGCCAGGCTGCCGAGGATGCACAGTACCGGCACCAGCCAGGAGAGCTGCGGGTGGTTGATAAGGTCCAGGCCGAACATCAGGCCGAAGCAGGCGATGCCGGTCAGCATGAAGCCGATGGCGTCAAACGGCACGCCTTTCTGCGGCGCTTCCTGCGGGATCAACCGCCAGGCCAGCCACAGCGCGGCGACGCCCAGCGGCACGTTGAGAAGGAAAATCCAGTGCCATGACGCGTAGGTGGTAATAAAACCGCCGACCGGCGGGCCAAGGATTGGCGCCACCAACCCCGGCCAGGTAATGGTGGCGATGGCTTTTATCAGATCCGGTTTGGCGGTATTGCGCAGCACCACCAACCGGCCGACCGGCACCATCAGCGCGCCGCCAAAGCCTTGCAGAATGCGGGCGGCGGTGAAGGTGGGCAGGTTGACGCTGGCGGCACACAGCACCGAGGCCAGGGTGAAAATCATCACCGCGGCGGCAAAGACATTGCGCGCGCCGAAGCGGTTGGCGATCCAGCCGCTGGCGGGAATAAACACCGTCAGCGTCAGGATATAGGCGGAAATGCCGATGTTCATGTCCACCGCCCGCACGCCGAAAGCGGCCGCCATCTGCGGCATGGCGGTGACAATCACCGTACCGTCGAGGTTTTCCATAAAGAAGGCGCCGGCCACCAGCAACGGCAGCGCGCTGGCGCGTGAAAACCCGCTCATGGCGAGATTCGCCGGGTGGAGCACAGACAGTATGCAGGCATGACAAGAAACTCCGTTTCAAAAAATTTAATCCGGACGAGTTTTCGAGCATAGCGCATCGTACAGAGGTTAAAAAGAGGTTAAGCGGGGGATGATTAGCGAGCGCAGCGATCTGCGCTCGCAGAGGGGGGCAGTCTGTTTCAATCCGCGTTTTCACGCCGAAATGCGGGGTACCGGATACTCAACGTTCGCTTAGCCGCTGGCCGCTGGCGGCGTCGAACAGGTGGATCGCGTCGATGTTGGGCGCCAGCCACAGTGGCTGGCCGCTTTCGGCGTTGATCCTGCCGCTGAACTGCACATGCAACCGGTAGCCGCCCCAGGTCAGGTGCAGCAGACTGACGTCACCGGTGATCTCCATCAGCCGAAGCTGGGCGGGCGGCTGTTCGCTGACTTCGACCAGCAGAAAATCATGTGGGCGCAGCCCGAGGATCACGTGACTGCCCGGCACCGCCTGCCGCCACTTATCGGGCAGCGGCAGCCAAAGTTCACCGCAGGTTACACCGGGGCGATCGCCGCGCGGCGTGACGATGCCCTCCAACAGGTTCATGGGCGGCGAACCGATAAAGCGCGCCACAAAGGTGTTGGCGGGCGCGTCGTAGATCTCCAGCGGCCGGCCCTGTTGCACGATGTTGCCGTCTTTCATCACCACGATTTGATCGGCCAGCGTCATGGCTTCAATCTGGTCGTGGGTGACGTACACCGTGGTGGTTTTGAACTGCTGATGCAGCGATTTTATCTCGGCGCGCAGCTCCATGCGCAACTGGGCGTCGAGGTTGGACAACGGCTCGTCGAACAAGAAGACCTTCGGATTGCGCACTATGGCACGCCCCATCGCCACCCGCTGGCGCTGACCGCCGGACAGCTCTTTCGGATAGCGCTGCAACAGGTGATCGATCGCCAGAATACGCGCCGCTTGTTGCACTTTGCTCTGCTGCTCGCTTTTGCTGACCTTCATGACCTGCATGTGAAACGCCATGTTTTCCGCCACCGTCAGGTGCGGATAGAGCGCATAGCTCTGGAACACCATGGCGATATCGCGATCGGCGGGGTCCAGATCGTTAATCTTCTGTTTATCCAGCAGGATAGCGCCATCGGATAGCGTATCCAGCCCGGCCAGCAAGCGCAGCAACGTGGATTTGCCGCAGCCGGAGGGGCCGACCAGCACGGTAAAGCTGCCGTCGGGAATGATCAGGTCCAGCGGATTGAGCACCCGCTGTTTGCCATAATATTTGGCGACTTTCACCAGTTCTACGCTTGCCATCAGATCATCTCCCCGGCGCAGGTTTTCAGGGTATGCCAGTCCAGATATTGGCGCGGCGAGCTGCTGATGGCGTGGCTGGCGGCGCGAATGCCCCAACGCAGCGCCACCGTGGCCGAATGGCCGTGCAGGCAGGCGGTCAGGAACCCGGCGTTGAAACTGTCGCCGGCGCCGATGGTGTCTACCACCTTGATCGGGTGCGCCGCCGCCTGCAACAGCCGTTCGCCGCACCACATGCGTGCGCCGTCCGGGCCGCATTTCACCACGCAGGCGGCATCGGCCGGTTGTTGGCGGTTCAGGGTGCGGGCGGCGGTGTACAAATCTTCATGGCCCGCCATGCCGCAGGTCTCCACTTCATTCAGCAACAGAATGTCGCAGAACGGCAACCAGTCGGCGATCTGCCCGCGCAGCGCGTCGCTCCAGCCCTGCGGCGGCCAGCCGGTGTCTACCGCAATGCGGTAGCCGCGCTGGCGCAGGGTTTGCAGCAGCGCCGGATAATCCGCCAGCAAAGTGGTGCACAGGAAGGTGCCGCATAACAGCACGGTGTCGCCGTTGCCGGCGAACAGCGGGATCTGGTGCAGTACGTCGTCCTGGCTCAGGCGGGTGATGTGCCCTTGATTGCTGAAAAAGGTGCGCTCGTTGTCGGGGTGCGTCACGCCGAAGGTCAGCGAGGTTTCGCAGCTGTAGGTCGGCCAATACAGCGAGCTTTCCGGGAACAGCTGCGCCAGCCAGGGGCTGAAATAGTCGTTGCCCTGATTGGCCACCAGCCGATAAGGCGTCTCCAGCGCCGCCAACGCCAGCGCACAGTTGCCGGCCGAGCCGCCGGGGCGCAGTTCGCTGTGATCCAGCATCGCCTCGGTGCCTTTCTGCGGCCACTGGTGCAGGGTACTCATGATCACGTCGACGTTGATATTACCGACCACGTACAGGGTGGGTTTGGTGTTGGTATTCATCATGTGAATTCTTCCCTTTTAAGTCAGCCCTTGCTGCCGCCGCTGGTTAAGCCGCTGACCAGCGTTTTTTGCAGCCAAATGGCAATAAAGAGTGGCGGTATGGCGGCCAAAATGCCGACTGCGGCGATCAATCCGTCATCGGTGGCGCGCCCGGCGGTGAAACCGGCGATGGTCACCGGCAGCGTCTGGGCCTGAATATTGCTGGTAAACAGCAGCGCGTAGAAAAATTCGTCCCAGGCCAGCAACCAGCCGAACAGCGCCGAGGCCCCGAGCGCCGGCTTCGCCAGCGGCAATGTGATGCGCAGCAGCACCTGCCACTGACGCAGCCCATCCAGCCGCGCCGCCTGTTCGATGTCGATCGGCAGGGCATCGAACTGATTCTTCAGCATCCAGGTGAGAAACGGCAGGATCAGCGAGCAGTAGACCAGCACAAGACCGATGTGGGTGTTCAACAGCGCCAGCTGTTGCAGAATAAAGTACAGCGGCAGTACGAAGGCGACCGGCGGCACCATGTAAATCGCCAGGCTGGCGAACAGCCAGCCGTCGCGGCCCGGATAGCGTGAAAAGCTGAACGCCGCCGGGATCGCCAGCAGCAGCGAAATCAACGTGGCGCCGCAGGCCACCAGCAGGCTGTTGAACAGCGCGTGCAGGAACAGCGCGCCAGGCTGGCCGGCCTGTAACGACAGCAGGCTGCCGTAGCGCGAAAAGTCCCAGCGGCGCGGCAACCATTCCAGCGGCACGCGGGTCAGATCGGCGGAGGAGCTGACGCTCATCAAAAACAGCCACAGCATTGGCGCGAGGATCGACAGCGCCAGCAGCAGCGCGGCGCCATAGCGCAGTATCAGGCGGATTTTACGCTTCATCGGCAAGGCTCCTTCGGCGCTGGCGGAACAGCATCAGCATGTAGAGTGCAATCAGCAGGCCGCACAGCAGAGTCATCAGCACCGCGTAGGCGGCGCCGCTGCCGGCACGCAGATAGCTGAACGATTCCTGATAAACGAAGAAGCTGAGGGTCTTGGTGCTGTCCATCGGCCCGCCGCGGGTCATCACGTAAATGATGTCGAATACCTTGAAGGCGTCGATGGTGCGCAACACCAGCGCCACCGCCAGCGGGGCCAGAATGGCGGGCAGAGTGATGGCACGGAATCGCCGCCAGGCGGAAGCGCCGTCCAGTCGGGCCGCTTCGTACAGATCCTCCGGAATAGATTGCAGTGCCGCCAGCGTCAATAGGGTGATCAGCGGGTAGTTTTTCCAGATATCCGCCAGCATCACCGCGTTCAGCGCCGAGGCGGGATCGCCCAGCCAACTGCGGTAATGGTCAATGACCCTAAGCTGGGTCAGCAGCGCATTGATGCTGCCGTAATCCGGGTTGAAGTTCAGCCGCCACATTGTCGCGTTGACGATGGTGGGCAGCGCCCAGGGCAAAATCACCAGCACCCGCAGCAGGTTGCGGCCGTGGAATTGCTGGTTGAGCAGCAGCGCCACCAACACGCCAATCACCCCTTCGAACGCCACCGAAACCACGGTGAAATACAGCGTGCGCCACAGCGCGGCCTGGAAATCCGGGTCGGTCAGGGCATACAAAAAGTTATCGACGCCGACCCAGGCAGGCGTTACGCCGTCACCGACCAGCGCCGCGTCGGTAAAGCTCAGCCACAGGGTGCGGCCCAGCGGCCAGGCGGTTAACAGCAGCATCATCAGCAGCATGGGCGCCAGCAGCACCCATGCCTGACGCCGCTCACGTTGGGGCAAAGTGAGCATCGTCATCCCTTAACGCAGCCGCGCCGCGCTTTTGGTGGCGGCATCCAGGCCCGCTTGCGGCGTCACCTTGCCTTGCAGGATCTGCTGCAAATCCTGTTGCAACCCGTTGGAAAGCCGTGAGTAATCGGCAGTTTCAGGGCGCGACAGCATCACGTTCAACGACTGTTTGGCGGCGGCGATCAAGGGTTGCTGGTCTTTCTGCACCGCCGGATCCTCGTAGGAGGATTTCCAGATCGGCAGGCTCAGTTTGGCGTACTTATTCTGCACCGGCTGGGAGGTCATGTAGCTGATGTACTGCCAGGCCTGATCCGGGTGGGCGCTGGCCTTGGCGATGCCGAGGCCCATCGAACCGTTGACGGCGGAAACCTGGCCCTCAACCGATCCCGGCGCCGGCACTATGCCGACGTCGCCGGCCACTTTGCTCTGCTTCGGATCGTTGGCCATGTTGTACATATAGGTCCAGTTGAGCGCAAAGGCGGCATCGCCGTTAGAGAAGGCTTTGCGCACGTCCTCTTCCAGATATTCGCGCGAGTTCGGGTTGGTCAGCCCCTTGTCCAGCGTGTCTTTCATGTAACCGGCGGCCTGTAATGAGCCTGGGGTGGAGAAGTTGATTTTCCCCTGTTGGAAGAACTGCCCCTTGAAGGCGGACACCAGCGTGGTGTAATCGCAAACCAGCGCCTCGGCCTGTGACCAGCTCCACACCAGCGGATATTTGACCACGTTTTTCTGTTTCAGGATTTCTGCCTGCTGCGCCAGCTCCTGCCAGGTTTTCGGCGGGGCGCTGATGCCGGCCTTGGCCAGCATGGCTTTGTTGTAATACAGGTACTTGGTATCGAGGATCCACGGCATTCCCCAGCGCTTGTCTTTATAAGTGACGGTGGTCATGGCGCCGTCGAAAATCTTGCCGCTGTCGTCGGCGCTGATGCGCGAGGTGACATCCTGCAACAGGCCGAACTTAACGAATTCGGCCGGCCAGATGGCGTCGAACAGCACCACGTCGTAGCCGTTGCTGCCTGCGCCGCGCGCCGCGACGATTTTATCGTGCAGCGCTTCGTAAGGGACGAATTCCAGATTAACGGTGATATCCGGGTGCTGTTGGGTGAAATCGGCGGTCATGGCGCGGATATCGTTTTCGCTATAAGCCGCCTGGGTCATAAACAGTGCGTTGATTTGCGTAGGGGCGGCAAAGGCGCTTGAGATGCAAAACGCCAGGGCAGACAGGGTGCAGGCGGCCTTGGCGGCACGGGTAGGGCTTTTCATGGTGCGTTCTCCGGTGTTAAAAAGATTCTTAAATCAATTTGATTGCTTTAATGGAGGGCACCATACTGCAAACACCGATTTCCCTTTCTGCATAGGCAGTTATGACGACATCCGGCACTAACCTTGAACATGCTCGTGCACACAACCGGCGCGTAGTGATAGAGGCAATCCGTCTGCACGGCGAACTGACCCGTGCCGAAATCGCCCGGCTGACTTCACTGACGCCGCAAACCGTTTCAAACATCGCGACAGAACTGGAACAGGCCGGCATTCTCTCCTCGCACCTGCCACGCCGTGCCGGAGGGAGGGGCCAACCGGCGACGCCGTTGACCCTCAATCCGGACAGTGCGTATTCCATCGGCATCCATCTGGATCACCAGACGCTTCTGATCATCGTCGTTGATCTGTCAGGGAGCGTTCGTTTCCATCGGCTGATTATGGTGCAAAAGCCGCAACCTGCTGCGACCTTGAAACTGATTTGTGATGTACTGCAAGAAATGCGCCAACAGCCGGAGATGGCCTGGGGAAAAATGCTGGGCATCGGCGTGGTGATGCCGGGGCCGTTTGGCGTGGAAGGGATCTCCTCCGTCGGGCCGACGACCCTCAACGGCTGGGAAAATATCGATGTCGTGGCTGAACTTAGCGCGCAAAGCGGCCTGCCGGTGACGCTGGAGAACGACGCCACCGTCGCCGCCATCGGCGAACGTCTGCACGGCGTGGCCAGGCAGCTCAATTCGTTTATTTATCTGTATCTCGGCACCGGCCTCGGGGCGGGGATCTTCACCGACGGGCGCATTTATACCGGCCATGCGCACAATGCCGGTGAAATAGGCCACATGATTGTGCAACCGGGCGGGCGTGGCTGTTATTGCGGCAACCAGGGTTGTCTTGAGCGCTACGTTTCCTTGCAGGCGGCGTACGAAAGCTGCGGTTTGGATCCGATGCGTGCCATGCCGCAGGATCTGCTGGCATTGCCGCAGGCGCAGATCGACCTCTGGCTGGATTCTGCGGTGCCGGCACTGCGCCAGGCGATCAACATCATCGAGTGCATGTTCGATGCCGAAGCGGTGATTATTGGCGGGCTGATGCCGGAAAGCATTGTGGAGCAGCTGATCAAACGCCTGGCGCCCTTGCACCGCTCGGTACGCAGCAAATACCTCGATGGTCTGCGCGTGCGCTTGGGCACCACCGGCGCGGATACCGCAGCATTGGGGGCGGCGGCGCTGCCGCTGTTCGACGAGTTTAACCCACGTTATGAAGTGCTGTTGAAATAGCCACTTCATTTTCTCGATTTATATTCTTGCTCGATGTTGGTGCATCGCGTTAATTAGCCCAGGCAAGCAAACGGTTGCTATTTTTCAGGCAACCGTTTGCTTGCTTTCTAATTATTTTCACTTCCCCGTGTTAATTCAATGATTTATTTTATCTCATTGTTTTTTAATGATAATTAACAATAAAAAAACAACTGGCACGCTGCTTGCTATCCTTAATTCAACATCTGCAAACGATAAAAAGACCGACATACTTTCACCGAATTGAGTTTACTCAACGGGGTGCGGTACGTGGGTCGGTAGAGAAGGAAAGCAAAATGAGCATGGCATTCACCGCGGCCATCCGTGGCAATTTTTTCGATATCGCTGCCTGCGTGGAAAGCCCGCAGCAGTTGAATGAGCAACTGCGGCATATCCCCGACGGATTACTGCTGCTTAATGAAGGCACCATTGTCTGGCTCGGCAGTTGGCAGCAGGGCGAGCCGCTGTTGCCGCCGGGTTTCGAGGTGACGCATTACCGCGACAAGCTGATCGTGCCGGGGTTTATCGACACCCATATTCACTACCCGCAGACCGAAATGATCGGCGCCTATGGCGATCAACTGTTGGCGTGGTTGAAACACTACACTTTCCCGACCGAAAGCCAGTTCTGCTGCGAACGGCATTCCGGCAAGATGTCGGCGTTCTTCCTGCAACAACTGTTAAGCAACGGCACCACCACGGCGCTGGTGTTCGGTACGGTACATCCGCAGTCGGTTGACGCATTGTTCAGCCAGGCGGCGGCGCTCAACATGCGCCTTATCGCCGGCAAAGTGATGATGGACCGCCACGCACCGGACGAACTGCTGGAAACCCCGGAGCAAAGCTACCGGCAAACGCGTGAACTGATCGAACGCTGGCACGGCAAACAACGCCTGGGCTATGCGATAACGCCGCGTTTCGCGCCCACCAGCACCCCAGCGCTATTGGCACAGGTACAGCGGCTGCGCGAAGAGTTTCCGGACGCCTGGCTGCACACCCACCTGAGCGAGAACCTGGATGAAGTGGCCTGGGTGAAAGCTTTGTTCCCGGAGAACAGCAGCTATCTGGACGTGTATCACCAGTACGGCCTGACCGGCGAGAAAAGCGTATTCGCTCACTGCCTGCACCTGGAAGAGCAAGAGTGGGATTGCCTGTGCCAGACCGGTTCGGCGATCGCTTTCTGCCCGACCTCCAACCTGTTTCTCGGCAGCGGGTTGTTCAACCTGCAAAAAGCCTGGCAGAAGCAGGTGAAGCTGGGCATCGGCACCGATGTCGGCGCAGGCACCACGTTCAATATGCTGCAAACGCTGGGCGAGGCTTACAAGATTGGCCAGTTGCAGCGCTATAAACTTTCCGCCTGCGAAGCCTTCTATCACGCTACCTTGGGCGGTGCGCGCGCGTTGGCGCTGGACGATAAGATCGGCAACTTCGGCGTCGGTAAAGAGGCGGATTTTGTGGTGTTGGATCCTGCCGTGTCGCCGCTGCAGAAGTTGCGCCATGAAAACAGCAGCGAACTGGCGGACCAGTTGTTCTTGCTGATGACGCTGGGGGACGATCGCAACGTTTATCGTACCTACGTTGATGGCAAAGTGGTTTACCGCGCGGCCGCGCATCAGGAGGCAGCATGATCCAGTTCCTGCTTAATCAAACGCTAAAAAGTGAAAGCGCGCTCGATCCCAACACCACGGTGCTGAACTATCTGCGCCGCAACCTGGGCCGTTGCGGCACCAAAGAAGGCTGTGCCTCCGGTGACTGCGGGGCTTGCACCGTCGTATTGGCCGAACCGGCAGACGGGCAGTTGCGCTACCGTAGCGTCAATGCCTGCCTGACGTTTGTCAGCGCGCTGCACGGCAAACAGCTGATCACGGTGGAGGATTTGAAACACGATGGTCAATTGCACAGCGTGCAGCAGGCGATGGTCGATTGCCACGGCTCGCAGTGCGGTTTTTGCACGCCGGGGTTTGTGATGTCGATGTTCTGCCTGCAAAAGAACGGCGGGGAATACCAGCGTGAACAGGCGCAGCAGGCGCTGGCGGGCAACCTGTGCCGCTGCACCGGCTACCGGCCGATTCTGGCGGCGGCGCAGCAGGCCTGCGGCGTCAAGGGCGAGGACAGTTTCGATCGCGGGGAACGGCAAACCCTGGAGCGCCTGCAAGCCATTCGTGCAGCGACGCCGCTGGAAGCGGCGGGCAAAGGCTGCCTGATGCCGCAAACGGTCGACGAGCTGGCGGCGCTGTACCGACAACACCCGCAGGCCAAATTGTTGGCCGGCGGCACCGATCTGGCTCTGGAGGTCACCCAGCGTCACCAGGACGTGCCGCTGATGATTGCCATTGGGCAGATTGAGGCGTTGAAGCACGTCAGCTGGCAGGACGAACGCTTGACGATCGGTGCCGGTGCTGTGCTGAGCGACCTGTATCCGCTGCTGGAAAAATATCACCCGGCCTTCGGCGAGCTGTTGGCGCGTTTCGCTTCGCAGCAGATCCGCAACCAGGGCACCCTGGGAGGCAATATCGCCAATGCCTCGCCGATTGGCGACGGTGCACCCTTGCTGCTGGCGCTGGATGCCATGCTGAACCTGCGCTGCGGCGATGTACGGCGTGAGCTGCCATTGAACGATTTCTTCCTGGGATATCGCCAGACCGCGTTGCAGCCGGGGGAATTTATCGAAAGCATCGTGCTGCCGGCCACCGCGCCGGCGGATTTCCGCGCCTGGAAAGTATCCAAACGGCTGGAGGACGATATTTCGGCGGTGTGCGGCGCTTTTAACCTTAGGATCGAGCACGGCGTTATTCGCAGTGCCCGGCTGGCATTTGGCGGCATGGCCGCAACGCCAAAACGCGCCTTGCTATGCGAGCAGCAACTGGTGGGGCAGCCCTGGCGGCGCGCCACCGTTGAACATGCGGTGCAGGCGTTGGCGCAGGACTTTACGCCGCTCAGCGATTTCCGCGCCAGCAGCGGTTATCGCCTGCTGGTGGCGCAAAACCTGCTGCGCCGCTATTTCATTGCGCTGACCGCGCCGCAGCTGGCGATCGAGGTGACGGCTCATGAGTAATAACAAACGTATCGAATCGACGCAGGAACAGCTGGCCGACCGTTTCCGCCAGCCGTTGACTACCGGGGTAGGCCGTAGTCGCAAGCATGAAAGCGCCGACAAACACGTCAGCGGCGAGGCGCAATACATCGACGATCGGCTGGAATTCCCAAACCAGCTGCATCTGGCGGCCAAGCTGAGCGAGCGGGCGCATGCGCGCATCATCAAGCTGGATTTGTCAGGCTGTTACGCCTTCCCCGGCGTGGTGCGGGTGATCACCTGGCAGGACGTGCCGGGGGAACTGGATATTGCGCCGCTGACCCACGGCGATCCGCTGCTGGCGAAGGAGACGGTGGAGTACGTTGGGCAGGTGATCGCGGTGGTGGCGGCAGAAGACCCGGAGATCGCCTGGCGGGCGGCGCAGGCGGTGAAGGTGGAGTATCAGGATCTGCCTGCGCGGCTGGACGTGACGCAATCGCTGCGCGAAGGTTTTGTGGTGCAGGAGGCGCACCATCATCGGCGCGGCGACGCCGACGGCGCACTGGCGCGGGCTTTGTACCGCATTCAGGGCGAGTTGCACGTCGGCGGCCAAGAGCATTTTTATCTGGAAACCCAGATTGCGTCGGTGATGCCCGCCGAGGACGGAGGCATGCTGGTGTATTCCTCCACCCAGAACCCGACCGAAATCCAGAAACTGGTGGCCTCGGTGCTCAACCTGCCGATGCACAAAATCACCCTCGACATGCGCCGCATGGGCGGCGGCTTCGGCGGCAAGGAAACCCAGGCTGCCGGCCCGGCGTGCCTGTGTGCGGTGGTGGCGCACCTGACCGGGCGGCCGGTCAAAATGCGCCTCAATCGTCATGACGACATGCTGATCACCGGCAAGCGCCACCCGTTTTATATCCGCTATGACGTTGGCTTTGACGACGGCGGGTTGCTGAACGGCATCAAGATCGACCTGGCCGGCAACTGCGGCTACTCGCTCGATCTTTCAGGATCTATTGTCGATCGCGCCATGTTCCACGCCGATAACGCCTATTTTCTGCAAGATGTATTGATTACCGGTCACCGCTGCAAAACCCATATCGCGTCCAATACCGCCTATCGCGGCTTTGGCGGGCCGCAGGGCATGATGGCGATTGAGCAGATCATGGACCATATTGCGCGCTATCTGGCGCTCGATCCGCTGGCGGTGCGCAAGACCAATTATTACGGCAAGGAGCAACGCAACGTCACCCATTACCATCAGCCGGTGGAGCAGAACCTGCTGCAGGAGATGACCGCCGAACTGGAACAGAGTGCGGATTACTCGGCTCGGCGCGAGGCTGTTCGCCGTTTCAACGCCGAGAACCCGATCCTGAAGAAAGGGCTGGCGCTGACGCCGGTGAAGTTCGGCATCTCCTTTACCGCCGGCTTCCTCAACCAGGCCGGTGCGCTGGTGCTGGTTTACACCGACGGCAGCATTCAGCTCAATCACGGCGGCACCGAGATGGGCCAGGGGCTGAACACCAAGGTGGCGCAGATAGTCGCCGAAGTGTTCCAGGTGGATATTGAACGCATTCAGATCACCGCCACCGATACCGGCAAAGTGCCGAACACCTCGCCGACGGCAGCGTCATCCGGCACCGATTTGAACGGCAAGGCGGCGGAGAATGCGGCGTTAATCATCAAGCAGCGGTTGATCGACATGCTTTCCAAACAGCACCAGGTCAGCGCCGATCAAATTACCTTCAGCAACGGCCAGGTCAGGGTAGGCGAGCGTTATTTCAGCTTCGAGCAGGTGGTCGAGCAGGCGTATTTCAATCAGATTTCGCTCGCCAGCACCGGCTATTACCGCACGCCGAAAATTTTCTACGATCGCGACAAGGCCAGCGGCCACCCGTTCTATTACTTTGCCTACGGCGCGGCCTGCGCGGAAGTGTTGATCGACACCCTGACCGGCGAGTACAAACTGCTGCGCGCCGATATTCTGCATGACGTGGGCGACTCGCTGAACCCGGCTATCGACATCGGCCAGGTTGAGGGCGGCTTTGTGCAGGGCATGGGCTGGCTGACCAGCGAAGAGCTGGTGTGGGATGAACAGGGCAAGCTGCTGACCAACGGCCCGGCCAGTTACAAAATCCCGGCGATTGGCGATGTGCCCGCCGATCTGCGCGTCACGCTGCTGGAAAACCGCAAAAACCCGGAAGATACGGTGTTCCATTCCAAAGCGGTGGGCGAGCCGCCGTTTATGCTGGGGATCTCGGTTTGGTGCGCGATCAAGGACGCGGTCGCCAGCCTGGCGGATTACCGCCTGCAACCCAATATTGACGCGCCGGCCACGCCGGAGCGGGTGCTGTGGGGCGTGCAACAGATGCTTTCAAGTGACATTGTCACTGAATTGGCGCGGGAGAACGGCGATGGACGAATGGATTGAGGCGCTGGCGGAAGCACGCCGGCGCGGCGAGCCCTGCGTGCTGGTGACGTTGATCGATGAGCTGGGTTCCACGCCGCGCAACCGCGGCACCAAAATGCTGGTGACCGCCGAACGGGCGGTCAATACCATCGGCGGCGGTCACCTGGAGTTCCAGGCGCTGGCGATTGCACGTGAGATGTTGCAGCAGGGTGGCGCCACGCTGCGGCTGGAGCGTTTCCCGCTGGCGGCGCGGTTGGGCCAGTGCTGCGGCGGAACCACCAGCGTGCTGTTCGAACCCTTGATCCCGCCGCGCCCGCAAATCGCGCTGTTTGGCGCCGGGCATGTGGGCCGTGCGTTGGTGAACATTCTCGCCACCTTGCCGTGCCGGGTGCGTTGGGTAGATAGCCGTGCGGCGGAGTTCCCTGCGGCGATGCCGCCGGGAGTGCAGCAAGAGATTTGCGATGAGCCGCTGGAGATCGTCGATGCCATGCCGCCAGGCAGTTATTTCATCGTGATGACTCACGATCACGCGCTGGATCTGGCGTTGGCGGAGCGCATTTTGCGCCGTGGCGATGCCGGTTACTTTGGCCTGATTGGTTCACTGACCAAGCGTAAACGCTTCGAGTACAAGCTTGGCCAGCGCGGCATCAGCGAACAGGTCATAGCCGCCATGCGCTGCCCGCTGGGGTTGCCGGACGTGAAAGGCAAACTGCCTGCGGAGATCGCGGTAGCGGTGGCCGGGGAGATTATTGCCTGTTACGGCAGAGCCACCCGGGGATAAAGGCGGGCCGATGGCCCGCCCCTGCGGTGGCGGGAAGCACTGAGGATCAAGCCCAAAGATCCTGAATTGCCTGTTTGGCGTGCTCGAACATTTTATCCCGGATGATGTCTTTTTGAGATTCGGCGAGTTCGGGTGCGCGGGTTGAGGGTACCCACAGGGCACGTGCACCGGATTCGACGACCACCGGCGCGCCATTCATTGCAGTGAAACGGCGTTCGGGCCGAGCCTCGCCGCTGGCGGTCACGTCCTGCTGTTTCACCGTGAGGCTGCCCTGCACGAGCCCGGTACCGACCAACTGACGATTTACGGAGACCAGCGACAGCTCGCGGCTGGTCGTCAGGCCGAAATAAATCAGCCGGTAGAGGAAATACCCGGCCCACATTTCGCGCTGTTGCACGCTGCTTTCGCGCATAAACCATGCGCGGGAGTCATGCACCTGATCGTCGAACAGCGCCATGATGAGCTGCCCGGTCTCATCAGCGGTTTTCCACCCCATTTTGTCCCGGTAGAGCCGGGGAAAGAGGCGTTCGCCGTCGCGCTTCATGGCGTCATACTCGGCTTTACGGTCGCGGCTGCGCATCAGATAAACGGCGTGGCGGGGAATGGTGTCGAGCACGATCTGCTGCCAGGAGTTCTGATCTCGCGCCCAGTCGAAATAGTCTGCCTGAAACTCGGCGGCGGCTTCGCGGGTCTGGCGTTGCTCGGTTTTGGGGGCGTAGTCGGGTAGCCCCTGTATGTCCTCCCCACCTTTTTGCATTTTGGCGCGCTGGCGTATTTTATGCTCTGCCTCCCAGGCCTTTTTATTTTTATCCAGCACGTCAGGATCTTCATCATCATAAGACTGATGCAGATAGAACGGCTGCGTGAGGAAGGTTTTTTTGCCGTAACGGCCAATGCGCCATGCGGTCAGCCAGCCCATCTGCTCACGCACAAGGTGTTCAAGCCCCTGAGCCAGCCTGACGGGGTGATAGCCGTCCACCTGCGCCGGTGGGGTGTCCGGTGAGATCCCCAGCGTGGTGCGCCATGCGTTAAAGCGCAGGATCAGCTCGTGGCTGAGCTTAAATTCGTCCTCAAATCCTGGGGGAAATGCCCGGAAGGCGAGCAGCGGGGCCAACTGCTCGGGAATGCATTCCGGCAGAATGGCGAGCGGGGCCCCGGCCTCAAAGGCGGCGGCGTACATGTCATGCAGCGGGATTTGTGAGAGCAGCAGGCTCACGTCGCCGGTGGCTTTTCCCTGCTCGCCGGGCGGGTAGCCGCCGCCGAGGTCGGAGTGGACGCCGGGGTAAAGGGTTTCGGTGGCGTACGCGGGATAGCGGCCGTCGGCACGGCGCACGGAGTCGAGCGGGAAGCACTGGCGCTGTTCATGGGCGGAGACCAGATGCACGCAGCGCTTAACAAAGCCCGGAAAGTCGGCCTCGTCCGGCAGATGCTGGGTATTGTCAGACCAGCCCTGATGGCCGTTAAAGCCCGGCACCATATTGGGAAGGCCGACGGACGGCACGGTGTCGATGATGCCAAGAAACTCGACGGTGACGGGGAGCCCGAGCAGGGTGATGACGGGCGGGTACTGCCCGTTTTGCTGTGGGGGGGACAGCTGGGTGAGCCAGTTGACGAAGGTTCTGGCTTCGGCAGCGCCGCGTGAAAACCCGTAAACGAACAGCTTAATGCCAAGCAGCGTGGGCTTGTGGTACTCAACTTTGGCTTTCAGCGGCGACAGCAGCCGATTGATGACGAGGCGGCGCGGCACCTCGCCGGAGAACGGCAGGTGGGCGGTCATGTTCACAAGCTCTTTTTTTGCCACGTCGTCATCGAGCTTGCCGCCGGTCAGGGTGTATATGAGTGCGTCCACCAGACGCAGCAGCGCCCAGTTGATGCGGTTTTCCCCGCCGAGTGCATTTGCCAGCCCCATGCTGTCGTAGTCCGATTCGCCAATCTTGGGGAACGGGGTGCCGACGCCGGGCATATAGTAATTATGATAGCCGCGCTCCCTGTCTTGCGGGGTGGCGTGATAGAGCTTGGCGACGTTGGTCGGGTGCGGCGGCTTAGCCGTATTGGTGTCGTTCTCATTGTTATTGCCGGTGCCGTCAAAAAACAGGCTGACGTGGAGGCATTTGCTGCACGTAGAGACGCCACGAGACTGTGCCTCGACGCATTTTTGAGTATGGTAATCGCGCTCCTCCTGCATCAGGCGCCTGTAATTTTGCATCACGGCTTCGGGGCTGAGCTTTCGACGATCACCGGATTCCAGTGAAAACGGCGGTGGGGCGCAGGCTGGCTGGACTATGAGTGTGGACACGTGGCGGGCTCCTTCATCTCTCTGGGATATTTTATCGGGCTGTCGGGGTGGCTGGGGCTCAGGCAGGACTGGGTGACTTCGACCTGGTCGCAGGGCAGGAAGTGGACGGTGATACCGCAGGTGCCTCCCGGGCCGGGCCGGGGGATGTCAACGGTACGGGTAAAGTGCTGGTATTTTGCCGCATGGCGGGCATAGGCTTCGGGTTCGTATTCATCCCCTTCCTTTTTTCGGGGGATAACTTCATCAGGGTTAGGATCCGCCTCCCACTCGACGCGGGCCTTAAGGCCGGGTGTCCACTTTGGGGAGTAGGCAATGCAACATGCGCCGCCGGCCATACCATAGGCGTTCATTCCAGGCCCGCCGGCACCGTTCACAGTGAACCAATTGATGCCTTTCGCGGTGTGGTTATAGCCCTCGACATCGCCGGCCAGCGTGTCATTTGGCCTCATGGCCGCACAGCTGACGAGCGTCAGCGCGGCCAGCGTCAGAAGGAGTAGCTGACTTTTTCCCTGCATAATATCCGTCCCTTATGGTCAACAGACCTTTATGTGTTGCGTGACCTATCCTGTGTTTCGAACAGCTCCTGCATCAGGCGCCTGTAATTTTGCATGACAGCGGCGGGCGTCAGTTTTAGACGGCCTGCTGATACCAGTGAAAACGGCGGTGGGGCGCAGGCTGGCTGGACTATGAGCGTGGACATGTGGCGGGCTCCTTCATCTCTCTGGGATATTTTATCGGGCTGTCGGGGTGGCCGGGGCCCAGGCAGGAATGGGTGACTTCGACCTGGTCGCAGGGCAGGAAGTGGACGGTGATACCGCAGGTGCCTCCCGGGCCGGGCCGGGGGATGTCAACGGTGCGGGTAAAGTGCTGGTATTTTGCCGCATGGCGGGCGTAGGCTTCGGGTTCAAACCCCGCCCCTTGTTTTACTCTGGGGATAACTTCATCAGGGTTAGGATCCGCCTCCCACTCGACGCGGGCCTTGAGGCCGGGTGTCCACTTTGGGGAGTAGGCAATGCAACATGCGCCGCCGGCCATACCATAGGCGTTCATTCCAGGCCCGCCGGCACCGTTCACAGTGAACCAATTGATGCCTTTCGCGGTGTGATTATAGCCCTCGACATCGCCGGCCAGCGTGTCATTTGGCCTCATGGCCGCGCAGTTGACGAGCGTCAGCGCGGCCAGCGTCAGAAGGAGTAGCTGACTTTTTCCCTGCATAATATCCGTCCCTTATGGTCAACAGACCCTTATGTGTTGCGTGACCTATCCTGTGTTTCGAACAGCTCCTGCATCAGGCGCTTGTAATTTTGCATGACAGCGGCGGGCGTCAGTTTTAGACGGCCTGCTGATGCCAGTGAAAACGGCGGTGGGACGCAGGCTGGCTGGACTATGAGTGTGGACATGTGGCGGGCTCCTTCATCTCTCTGGGATATTTTATCGGGCTGTCGGGGTGGCCGGGGCTCAGGCAGGACTGGGTGACTTCGACCCGGTCGCAGGGCAGGAAGTGGACGGTGATACCGCAGGTGCCTCCCGGGCCGGGCCGGGGGATGTCAACGGTGCGGGTAAAGTGCTGGTATTTTGCCACATGGCGCGCTTCGGCCTCGGGTTCGTATTCAAACCCTTCCTTTTTTCGGGGGATAACTTCATCAGGGTTAGGGTCCGCCTCCCACTCGACGCGGGCCTTGAGGCCGGGTGTCCACTTTGGGGAGTAGGCAATGCAACATGCGCCGCCGGCCATACCATAGGCGTTCATTCCAGGCCCGCCGGCACCGTTCACAGTGAACCAATTGATGCCTTTCGCGGTGTGGTTATAGCCCTCGACATCGCCGGCCAGCGTGTCATTTGGCCTCATGGTCGCGCAGCTGACGAGCGTCAGCGCGGCCAGCATCAGAAGGAGTAGCTGACTTTTTCCCTGCATAATATCCGTCCCTTATGGTCAACAGACCTCGATGTGTTGCGTGACCTATCCTGTGCTTCGAACAACTTTTTTCTATCATGGTTAATATTATCTTTCTGACGATTTTGACCGTTTTCCGATTTTTAGGAGTGTTCTTGCCTGGGTTGAATCGGGTTTCGAGAAAAATATAACCGTTTGTTATAAAAAGGATTTTAAATGTTCCGGACTGAAGGTCTGGCAGAATGCACAAAACGAGAACCAACCCGTTGGGAGCATATTTACGGTGAGCCGCAGGAGGATCGCATTTTACGCCCTGGCGACGTTGGTCGGATGCGGCGGCTTAGCCGTATTGGTGTCGTTCTCGTCGTTATGGCGGTGGCCGGGGAGATGATTGCCTGTTACGGGAGGGGGAGCGGGGCTAAAACCGCGGCGGTGTGTTTTCGATAATTGTGTGGGCGCCCCCCGAAGGTTGCGCCGCCACATGTAAGAATCGTCAAATCACTTCAGTTCCGGCCAGTAGTCTTTATTGGCTTCGAGCAGATCGTCCAGAATGGCTTTAGCGACAGAAGCGCTCGGCACGGTTTTCGAGAGCGTTATCGCCTGCCACAGTTTCAGATAGGACTTCTCAATCCAGGCTTCGACCACCAGTTTTTCAACCGCCACCTGCTGGCTCATCAACCCATGCTGGAACAACGGGATCTTACCGACCGTCAGCGGTTCCGGCCCGTTGCTACCGACGAGACACGGAATTTCAACCATCGCTTCCGGATCAAAATTGTTGATGGCACCCTGATTCGGCACAATCAGCAACATTCTTTCCTGGGTGTTGAATGCGATGGCGGTCGCCAGGTCAACGATGTAAGACGCGTGTTCATCAATCTCCAGTTCGCCGGCGGAAGATTTCCCCGCCTGGGTAATCGCGGCGCAGGAGCTGAAAACGTGTTTTTCTCGGTGCTCCATCACCTCATTGGCGCGGGTATGTTCCGGATTGGAATGCGCAACGACATAGTCCGGGAACAGGTAATATTTCAGGTAAGTGTTCGGGAACGTGGACGGATCTAACGCCCAGACGTCTTTCGCTTTGGCGAATGTATCATTCCAGCTGGCCTCGACGCCCTGTTCGTTGGTTGGCGGGATATAGCCATGTTTAGCCACATGTTCGCGGATTTTGGGCATCAGATCGTTACCCTTCAAATCTTGAATCGACGTCCACCAGCCAAAGTGATTCAGTCCGTAATAACGCACCTGCATTTCTTTCCGCGATTTCAGCCCGACAATCTGTGCCATGCGGCCTTCAATGCCAATCGGCATATCGCAGATGTTGAGGATCTTGGAGCGCGGGCGTAAACGGCGCGTCGCTTCTGCCACAATTGCGGCCGGATTCGAGTAATTCAGCATCCAGGCGTCCGGAGAATATTTCTCCATGTAATCGACGATTTCCAGTACGCCGCCGATGGAGCGCATGCCGTAAGCGATACCGCCAGGCCCACAGGTTTCCTGTCCTACGACACCATGCCGCAGTGGGATTTTTTCGTCTTTTTCGCGCATCGGATATTTACCGACACGGATATGCGCCATAACGAAATCGACATCGCTAAAGGCCGTTTTCGGGTCTGTGGTATAGCCGAATTCAATGTCCGGCGCCTGCTCTTTGAGGATCACCTTGCACGCTTCGGCCACAATTTCCTGACGTGCGCCGTCGTTGTCATAAAACTTGATGGAGCGCAGCGGGAATCTTTCCAGATTCGCCAGTAACATCAATACGATACCGGGTGTAAATGTGCTGCCGCCGCCAGCCACGACTACCGAGAATTTCTTCTTCATACTGCCTCCGTAATGGATGTTTTTGTCGGGGAACTCTCCCCGGATATGGATGATGGTGTGAAAGCATCTTGCTTCATCAGCGTTTCTATCTGGTCCCTAACCTGGGGGACGTGCAGGCCCACGATGATCTGAATGCCGTTGCCGCGCCGTACCACGCCATGTGCGCCCAGGGCTTTGAAGATGTCGTCACTCTGCGTCAGCGTCATGTCGCCGAGCGTGATACGCAGCCGCGTCGCGCAGTTGCTGAGGTTGACGATATTGCCGTTGCCGCCGAGTGCATGCAGATAACCCGCAGCCTGGGCTTGTGCTGAAGACGGTGCCGGGATGTCGCTGGTGTGGCCCGACGGATTTTTCTGCGCCTGATAGTCAGCCTTACTGTAGAGTTTGATTTCGCTGTCTTCACGCCCCGGCGTTTTCAGGTTAAGACGCAGGATTAGCGTGCGGAATACCAGGAACCAGATGCCGGTGAATACCAGCCCGATGGCAATCTGGGTGAATACCATCGAGGCGTGATTGTGATACATCGGGATCCAGTTTTGCGGCAGGAACTGGTCCAGTAGCCCACCGCCCATGTTGCCGACCACGCCTGCCATGTACATCAGCGTCGCTACCGTGGCGGCAAGTAACGCATGTACGGCAAACAGCAGTGGCGAGATGAAGAGAAAGGTGAATTCAAGGGGTTCGGTAATACCGACAAGCAGGGCGGTCAGCGTCGCCGGGATCAACAGCCCTGCCACCTTGACGCGATTCTCCGGTGCGGCGGTAGCGTAGATTGCCATCGCAATACCGACCGATCCGAAAACTTTCGAGTTACCTTGCAGCGCGAATCCGCCTTGCGGGAATAAGGCTTTCAGCGGTTCTGTGGTTTGGCTGAATGCCTGCAAGTGTTCTGCCCAGTAAACCTGAATTCCACCTTCGACAGCTGCCGGACCGAAGATAAACGGGCCATAGATGAAGTGATGCAATCCGGTAGGGATCAGAATGCGTTCCAGGAAGGTATACACCCATACGCCGAGAGAACCAGAGATCAGCATAAAGTGTTGCATCGAGAGGATGCCGGCCTGCACTTTCGGCCACACCAGCAGCGTCAGCCACGCACAAGGGATCATCAACAGAAATCCGACGATGACCACGAAGGAGCTGCCCTGAAAAATTCCGAGGAATACGGGAAGTTGTTTATCAAATAAATGATTGTGTATTGAGGTGATTATGCCTGAAATGATAATTGCGCCAATAATACTGGTATCGATAGTTTTAATTCCGGCGATCATTGTCAGTCCACTGTGTCCTCCTGGATCAACGTTAAAGTTAACGCCAAAATAATCGCCCCAGGTTAATCCCATTGCGTTAATTAAATAATTCCAGGTCATAAAGCTAACCAGCGCCGCCAGGCAGGCGCGACCTTGCGCATGTTTCGCCAGCCCGATGGGCAGGCCGACCGCGAAAATCAGCGGCATGTTGCGGAAAACGGTCCAACCGCCTTCTTCTATAATATGAACGATTTGTGCGAAAAGACTGCCAGGTGCGGTGAGTGAGTCCCCGAGAAACATAGGGTTCTGAAGCATGATTGCAATGCCCACCACCATTCCCGCAAACGGAAACAGCAACACAGGTGTAAACATTGCACCACCAAAACGTTGAATTTGACTGAGCATAAATACTCCTCATATTTTTCCGGGTCAGATTTTTTATTATTTCGTTTTAACCGATTTATTTTCCATTCAAAGAGTAGGGACTTTGAAAAAAAAGTTCGCAAAACTATTAATCATTTTGTGATCGCATTCATGTTTTCTCGCTGGGTGAAGTGGTCTACTTTTATGGCGATTTGTATACATTAGAGTGATCAAGGAAAAAATAGCCAGGGGAATATCCAAATAAATTTCAGGTTTTACAGTGCGGTAACCTCTTTTTGTTGCGCGGTTATCAGGATTCATTGAGGGATAAAGAGGTCTTCAAGTGATCTACAAAACGCTTGCTGAACGTCTGAGAATACGTATCAATTCTGCCGATTTTGCTATCGGCGATGCTTTACCCAGCGAGAAACGTCTGGCTGCCGAATTTTCTGTATCGAGAATGACGCTACGCAAAGCAGTAAATTTACTGATTGAATGGGGGCTGGTGCGTCGCTGTCACGGCAGCGGAACCTTCGTCGCGCAGAAAGATCTTCAACATGAAACTCGCGGGCTGATGGGGTTTTCGGAACTGATGAAAGAACTGGGCCGCCCCACGGTGAGCCAGGTGCTGGAGTTTCGAATGATGGGAGCTCCCCCAGCCATCGCCAGCCAGCTGCGCATCAAGGCCGATGAACGCATTTACTATTCGCGTCGCGTCAGGTTTGTGGAAGGGAAGCCTGTGGTGCTGGAAGACAGTTACATGCCTGGCAGGTTATTTGGCAACCTTTCAGTGGCGCACCTGGAGGGGTCAAAGTTTGCGTATATAGAAGACGAATGCCATATCAATATCGCAGGGAATTACGAGAGCTTCAGCCCAATCTTGGCAGACAGCACGATCGGCGCGCTACTGCACGTTGCCGAAGGCACGCCGCTGCTGCGCCTGACATCGCTTTCCTACAGTGATACCGGCGACTATATCAACTATTCGGTGATATTCAGAAATGCCAATGAATACCACGTGGATTACCATTTGAAGCGCAATAAATAGCGGTCGAAGGGGCCGCATTTCTGCGCTATGGTAATTGCAATAATTCCCAATCTAATCATTACGTTGATCAACGGATTTTTTCGCAAAATAACATAAGAATGTTTTTTGTTATCGCAAATTAATAGTGTTTTAGAGCGTTCGCACCCCATGAGCTAACACGGTTTAGCAAGGTGTGCTAAAAAACAGCCGATTTAAAACAAATATCACTTAAAAAATCGTGATGCCTTATATTTACTTTACCCGGCCATTGTTAGGATACATAATTTAAAAGCTTCTATTAGATACTGAAATTAATCAGTGTGAAAATAACGATTAAACATTTAAATATCAGGGGAAACATTGAATTGATTTTATTTTTTGAATAAGAAACAGGAGAGTATTGTAATGCCCCGTCAAGGATTGAAAACTGCACTAGCGATTTTTCTAACCACATCATTATGCATCTCATGCCAGCAAGCCTTAGGTACGCAACAACCCTTGCCTCACGAAAAGAGTAGCGAACAGGCGAAAACCCTCCCTAAATGGTGGAAAGAGGCTGTTTTTTATCAGGTGTATCCGCGTTCCTTTAAAGACACCAACGGCGATGGTATCGGGGATATTAACGGCATCATAGAAAAATTAGACTATCTAAAATCTTTGGGAATTGATGCTATTTGGATCAACCCACATTATGATTCCCCTAACACGGATAATGGTTACGATATACGTGATTATCGAAAAATCATGAAAGAATATGGCACGATGGAAGATTTCGATCGCCTGATTTCTGAAATGAAAAAACGTAATATGCGCTTGATGATTGATGTGGTCATCAACCACACAAGCGATCAAAACGAATGGTTTGTTAAAAGTAAAAGCAGTAAGGATAATCCTTACCGCAGCTATTATTTCTGGAGAGATGCTAAAGAAGGGCAGTCGCCTAATAATTACCCCTCATTCTTTGGTGGCTCGGCGTGGCAAAAAGATGAAAAAACCAATCAATACTACCTGCACTATTTTGCTAAACAACAGCCTGACCTAAATTGGGATAACCCCAAAGTCCGTCAGGATCTTTATGCAATGTTACGTTTCTGGCTAGATAAAGGCGTGTCTGGTTTGCGCTTTGATACGGTCGCGACCTACTCAAAAATTCCGGATTTCCCGGATCTCACCCAACAACAGCTGAAGAATTTTGCACAGGAGTATACCAAGGGCCCTAACATTCATCGCTACGTCAATGAAATGAATAAAGAGGTTTTGTCTCATTACGACATTGCGACTGCCGGTGAAATCTTTGGCGTACCCCTGGATCAATCGATAAAGTTCTTCGATCGCCGCCGCGATGAGCTGAACATCGCATTTACCTTTGACCTCATCAGGCTCGATCGAGACTCTGATCAGAGATGGCGTCGAAAAGATTGGAAATTGTCGCAATTCCGGCAGGTCATCGATAACGTCGACCGTACTGCAGGGGAATATGGCTGGAATGCCTTCTTCCTGGATAACCACGATAACCCGCGTGCTGTCTCGCACTTTGGCGACGACCGCCCACAATGGCGTGAGCCATCGGCTAAAGCGCTTGCCACCTTGACGCTGACTCAACGAGCAACGCCTTTTATTTATCAAGGTTCAGAATTGGGCATGACCAATTACCCCTTCAAAGCTATTGATGAATTCGATGATATCGAGGTGAAAGGTTTTTGGCACGACTATGTTGAGACAGGAAAGGTGAAAGCCGACGAGTTCTTGCAAAATGTACGCCTGACGAGCCGGGATAACAGCCGGACGCCGTTCCAATGGGACGGGAGCAAAAATGCTGGATTCACGAGCGGAAAACCCTGGTTCAAGGTCAACCCAAACTACCAGGAAATCAATGCGGCCAGCCAAGTCACGCAGCCCGATTCAGTATTTAATTATTATCGTCAGCTGATCAAGATAAGGCATGACATCCCGGCGCTGACCTACGGGACATACACCGATTTGGATCCTGCAAATGATTCGGTCTATGCCTATACACGCAGCCTTGGGGCGGAAAAATATCTCGTTGTTGTTAACTTTAAGGAGCAAATGATGAGATATAAATTACCGGATAATTTATCCATTGATACAGCGATTATAGAAAGCAACGGCAAAAACGGTGTGAAAAAGAATGATTCATTGCTCGAACTAAAACCATGGCAGTCAGGGATTTATAAACTAAATTAATAAATCTCATTATCACGCCAAGCAATGTAAATATATTGAAACTATTAAAACCGGCAATTTATGCCGGTTTTTTTAATGCGAAATGAAGACCGGGGTTTGAGGGGGGCAATGCCGGTGAGCCAGCCAACCTCTCGTGGGCGCGAGCACGTTGCTGATGAACAATCTCGCTTCAAATGTTATCGTGAGAATGGCGTGTCGCAGTGGCGCCGCCGGGGTTTGTTCTCGATTCAGGTCTGATTCACATAACAAGGTCACATGGAAATGAAAGTGTTGCTCATCGCTTCGCTAGGCGCTTTATCGTTAATGCAAGCATCATTCTCCTTCGCGGATAACGCCAATGGGAAAAACATCTACTTACAGAGATGTAGTATGTGTCACGGAACAGACCTCAAAGGCACGGGGCCATTGGCTGATAAAACCAATCCGCCGCCGCCTGATCTGACAACTCCCTCTTTCAAAGAACGGCTCAATGATTATCCGGGCGTTATTGTCTCATCGATAATACTTCGTCCAAATGGAGACTTGATTCCCAAAACTTTGCGAGAGAATGGGGTAAAGCTGCCGCCGTTCTCTTGGCGGCTTCAGGATCTGCGCGATTTAAATCAATACATGAGCGCTGTGATTTCAAAAAATAGATGACGTTGAAAGGCAGGCGCAGAAATCGAATAGCCCTTCAGCGTGGTGACCTGTTTGACCGAATCCTTCAGAGATAGTCCAGACTGCGGTGCCCTGTAACGGGGCCCGCTATTCTAATCACTTGTTTTTGCTCAAACTGCCAACTGCGCCTAAGCTAGGATGTGGTCTGGGGACTGGGGTCCCTGTGCACTTTATTCCGTGAACATGGAGGAGTTTCGATTTGATGCGTTTATCTACATTGGTGCTGGCGATCGGCATGGCGCTGGGCTCGCAGGCACAGGCAGCAGAAACCAACCCGCACGCGAGTCATAGCGCGTTGCCAAGCGGCCAGGCGAAGGAGGCTAACGTGACCGGCGAAGCCAATCAGCACGAGAACAAAAAGAACGAGAACCCATTCTTCTATCAGAGCCGCCTGCCATTCCAGGCACCGCCGTTCAATCTGATTAAAGAAAGCGACTACGCCCCGGCGATCGACGCCGGCATCAAGCAAAAGCTGGAGGAGGTGGAGAAGATCGCCAATAACCCGGCCAAGCCTGATTTTAAAAATACCTTTGTGGCGCTGGAGCAGGCCGGAGCGCTGTTGACGCGGGTGATGAACGTGTTTGGCGCCATGACCTCGGCCAACACCAGCGACGCATTGCAAAAGCTGGATGAGGAAAGCTCGCCGAAACTGGCGGCGCTGGATGACGCCATCATGCTTAACAGCAAGCTGTTCGCGCGCATCAAGGCGATTTATCAGCAGCGCGATGCGCTGAAGCTGGATGCGGAGTCGCGCCGCCTGGTGGAAGTGACATACAAGAACTTCGAGTTGGCCGGGGCTAACCTGCCCGATGCCGATAAAACCAGGCTGAAAGCGCTGAATCAGGAAGCGGCGACGCTGAGCACCCAGTTCTCCAACAAGCTGCTGGCGGCGACCAAAGACGGCGCGCTGGCGATTGCCGACAAAGGCAAGCTGGACGGCCTGTCGGAAAGCGAACTGGCAGCGGCAGCCCAGGCGGCCGGCGAGCGCAAGCTGGACAAACAGTGGTTGCTGGTGTTGCAAAACACTACCCAGCAGCCGGAATTGCAGAGTCTGAAAGACAGAGATACGCGTAAGGCATTGTTTGACGCTTCATGGAACCGGGCGGAAAAGGGCGATGGCAACGACACCCGCCAGACCCTCGCACGCCTGGCTAAAGTGCGTGCCGAGCAGGCCAAACTGCTGGGCTTCCCGAACTATGCCGCCTGGAAACTGCAAAACCAGATGGCCAAAACCCCGGACGCGGCGCTGAGCTTTATGCGCAATATCGTTCCGGCGGCCACCGCGCGCGCCGAACGCGAAGCCAAAGACATTCAGGCGGTGATTGATCAGCAGAAAGGCAATTTCAAGGTTGAAGCCTGGGACTGGCAGTTCTACGCCGAGCAGGTGCGCAAGGCGAAATACGATCTGGATGAATCGCAGATCAAGCCTTACTTCGAACTGGATAACGTGCTGAACAATGGCGTGTTTTATGCCGCCAACCTGTTGTATGGCATCAGCTTTAAAGAACGCAAGGACATCCCGGTCTACCAACCGGACGTACGCGTGTATGAAGTCTTCGATAAAGACGGCAAATCTCTGGCGCTGTTCTATACCGACTTCTTTAAGCGCGACAACAAGGGCGGCGGCGCCTGGATGAGCAACTTTGTCGAACAGTCGAAGCTGAAAGGCACCAAACCGGTGATTTACAACGTCGCCAACTTCACCAAACCGGCGCCGGGCCAGCCCGCGCTGCTGTCGTACGACGACGTGATCACCATGTTCCACGAGTTTGGCCATGCGCTGCACGGCATGTTTGCCGATCAGGAGTATCCGAGCCTGTCCGGCACCAATACCGCGCGCGACTTTGTTGAGTTCCCCTCACAGTTCAACGAACACTGGGCCAGAGATCCCAAAGTCTTTGCGCACTTCGCCAGGCACTACAAAACCGGCGAAGCCATGCCGCAGGAACTGGTCGACAAAATCAAAAAAGCCGACAAGTTCAACAAAGGTTATGACATGACCGAGCTGCTGTCTGCCGCGTTGCTGGACATGCATTGGCACATGCTGAGCGCGGACCAGCCGCAGCAGGACGTGGACAAGTTCGAAGCCGAATCGCTGCTGAAGGATAAAATCGATCTCGGCTACGTGCCGCCGCGTTATCGCTCCAGCTACTTCAAGCATATCTGGGGCAACGGTTATGCCGCCGGTTACTACGCCTATCTGTGGACCGAAATGCTGGCGGATGACGCCTTCCAGTGGTTCGCCGAGCACGGCGGCCTGACGGCGGAGAACGGGCAGCGCTTCCGCGAAATGGTGCTGTCGCGCGGCAACAGCCAGGATCTGGAAAAACTGTATGTCGACTGGCGCGGCAAAGAGCCAAGCATCGAGCCGATGCTGATTAACCGCGGTCTGAAAGACGAATAAGTCGTCACGGCGTTAGCCCGTAAGGCCACGAAGGACGCAAGCTTGCTTGCGTCCTTTTTTACGCCAGGGGGACATGGTCGGTGTGATGGTTTATCATGCGCGGGATAATTTTGGCCCGTGAGCAATGAAGATAAAAATCCTCTTAAAACGCAGTTTCGTCCTGATCTTGCCGTTACTGATATCCGCCTGTGGCACCCTGTCGCGTATGCCGACTGACACCTCGCCGTTGGAAAGCCGACGTTTGGCGTGCAGCGGCGATCTGCAAGCCGAAGTTGATCGCCTGGCGCGGCCGCTCATTGACGGCCGGCAGACGCCGGGGCTGGTGGTCGGGGTGTTGACGCCGAACGGGCAGGCCCGCACCTTTGGCTATGGCGTAACCGATGCGCAGCAGCGTTATCCGGTTAACGGTAACACGCTGTTTGCCGTGGGGTCGGTCAGTAAGGGGTTTATCGCCGAAGTGACCGTCGTGTTGGTTAACAAGGGGGTGCTGCATTGGGAGGATACGTTGGCGACGTTGTTACCGGCAGGGACTGTACTCAGCAAGGATGCGGCCAACATTACCTTGCTGCAACTGGTGACCCACACCTCGGGGCTGCCGCGCCAAATGATGACACCGGAAATGCTCGGTGCCTTCGTCCGTTACCTGTTTACCGGCGATAATTTTTATGGCGCGCTGGATACGCCAAAAGTTCTCGATGATCTGGCACAGTTTGAGGCACCGGCGGTGGAAGCACCGCGCTATTCCAACCTGGGTTATGCGCTGCTGGATTACATTTTGCAGCGGCGCACCGGGAAAACCGTCGATCGCCTGACGGCGGAAAACATCCTCCAGCCGTTGGGGCTGACCCACACCAGTTACAATGTGCAGCAGTTACCGGGTTATGCGCAGCGTGCCATAGGTCATGCCGGCGATCAGCCGAAGTTTATTCGGCGCGGTCAGCCGGTGCCGGACTGGCGGTTTTCTTCCTATATGATTGGTGCCGCCGGGTTGTATACCGACGCCGACGATCTGCTGCGCTATGCACGGGCGCATTTTGTCTCTACCGGCTCCGCTGCGCTGGACCAGGCGCTGAAAAACTCGTTGACCGTGCGTTTTGCGCGCAAAAAAGAGGCGGCGGCCATCGCCTGGATAGTGGATGACGTTGGGACGCAGCAAATTACCTATCAGGTGGGATTTATCGGCGGTTACTCCAGCTATATCGGCCTGGATCTGCGCCACAAGACGGCGGTGGTGGTGTTGCAAAACAGCTTCAACTGGAGCAATAACATTGGCCACCGCTTACTGCAGCGCATGGGCGAGGCCGCAGACGGGCATTTCACCTGCCAATAAGTTGGGCTCCGCGTACGGAGCCCAACACCCTCAGCGATTAACCACCTTGGCCGGCAGAGCGATCACCAGCAGCGAACTGATCAGCAGACAACCGGCGAAAGCCCACAGCGCGCCGCCGCTTTTGCCGGTCAGATCCAGTGCCAACCCCATCAGCGAGTTACTCACCAACCCGGCGATATTCGCCAGCGAGCAGGCCAGCGCAAAGCCGGTTGCCGCCGCCGTACCGCGCAAAAACGTGGCCGGCAGGCTGAAGAACACCGGCACCGCGCCGATGATCGCCGCCTGGGCGATGGAGAACAGCAGCACCGTGGCGATCACGTTATGGGTGAAGAAGGTGCTGCCGGCCATCGCCATCGCGCCGACGATAAACGGCACTATGATATGCCAGCGGCGCTCGCGCATGCGGTCGGAACTGGTGCCAATCAGCAACATGCCCAGCAGGGCGGCGACGCTCGGCAGCGCGGTCAGCATGCCGATGGTGGTAATGTCGGTGACCCCGGCAGTTTTGATAAAGGTCGGCATCCAGAACCCCATCGCATAGGCGCTGAGCAGGATCGAGAAATCGATGCCGCCCAACATCCACACCTTGAGGTTAAAGAAACCGTCGCGGAAACTGTGCTTGCTGTGGCCGGCTTCGGCATCGTCATGCGCCAGATCCTGCTCAATGCGTTTTTTCTCGTCGTCGGTTAACCATTTTGCCTGCCGATAATTATTGGGCAGCACCCAGAAGGTGAGCACGCCCAGCAGCACGCTGGGAATGCCCTCCAGCAGGAACAGCCATTGCCAGCCATGCAGCCCGTGGCGCATATCGAAATGCCCCATGATCCAGCCGGAGAGCGGGCCGCCGATCACGCTCGACAGCGGCAGGCCGATCATGAACAGCGCTATGATGCGGCCGCGACGATAGGTGGGGAACCATAACGTCAAATAATAGAGTACGCCGGGCAGGAAGCCGGCTTCCGCCACGCCCAGCAAAAAACGGATGGCGTAAAACTGATTGGGGGTGGTGACGAACAGGGTGCCGGCGGAAAGCAGGCCCCAGGTGATCATGATGCGGGCAATCCACACCTTGGCGCCGACGCGCTGCAGGATCAGGTTGCTCGGCACTTCAAACAGGATATAACCGACAAAAAACAGCCCCGCGCCCAGCCCAAAGGCGGCTTCGCTCAGTTGCAGTTGATCGGCCATCTGCAGCTTGGCCAGCCCGACGTTAATGCGGTCAAGGTAGGCGGCCAGATAACACAGGCAGAGAAACGGGATCAACTTCCAGGTGATTTTGCGGTACAGCAGCGATTCTGTTCCCGCTTTCCCCGCTAACGGGGTTTCAACAATGGCCATGATGGTGTCTCCAGGTGGTGCATGGTGGCCTCCGGAGGAGGAGTGTTGTGTGTTTGCTTTTGAGGCGCTTTCCGCGCCTTCTTTAATTGTTCAGCTCTCCGTGCAGGTAAAACTCTGGGTTACAGCCGGTTCAGATAATCGAGGCTCTCCTTTTTCGTCACCACGTCGCCGTATTTGCTGTCGATGTCGAACAGGTTGGCTTCGTGCGGGCCTGAGTGGCGGTCGCCCACGCATTCACGCACCACGATAGTGCGAAATCCGTGTTGCACGGCGTCCACCGCGCTGGCGCGGATACAGCCGCTGGTGGAGCAACCGGCCAGCAGCAGGGTATCGATGCCGAGCGCCACCAACATAGGTGCAAGCGCAGTGCCGAAAAAGGCGCTGGCATATTGTTTGGTCAACACCACCTCGGTCGCTGACGGCGCAACCTGGGGGCAGAACGCCGCCAACGGGTTGCCCTCGACCATGTCTTTCATCACCGGCGCTTTTTTCACCCAGATGCCGCCATCGGCAAAATGCCCCGCATGATAGCGGATATTGGTGTGGATCACCGGAATTCTCACCTGGCGTGCGGTGGCCAGCAGCGCCACGCTTTCGTCGACCGCGCTGACCACGCCGGGGGCGAACAGCGGTGCGCCCTCGGTGGTGTAAGCCTGCATAAAGTCGATCATCAGCAGCGCCGGGCGATGGCCGAAACCGATGCGGTTGCCCCAGACGCCGCTGTAGTTATCTACGAGAGAGTTATCGGCTGCGGATGCCATTTTTCCTCCTTAATAGGCGCCGGACAGCAGGGCGCCGGCGCCGGGAACGATCGGCTCCAGCTCCAGTGCGGTCAGCATGGCGTAGGTGGTGGCGATGGCGGCGGTCAGCACCGGCTTGCCGGTTTGCGCCTCAACGGTGGCTACCGCGGGTAAAGACGGCATTTGCACGCAGGCGGAGAGCACTATGGCGTCTACGTCGCGCAGATCCATCTCGGCGACAATGCCCGGCAGTTTGGCCGGATCGTGACGGCCCACCGCCAGGTTGTCCGGGATCTCCAGCGCGCGCCACACCTTGACCTCAATGCCCTCGTGTTCGATATAGTCCACCACCATTTGGGTCAGCGGTTTCATGTAAGGCGCCACCAGTGCGATGCGTTTGGCGCCGAGCACTTTCAGGCCACTGACCAGCGCGCCGGCGCTGCTGATCACCGGCGCCGCTGCGGCATTGTCTTGCGTGATCCGGGCCAGACGAGCCTGCGATTCACGGTGATACCCCAGCCCCATCGACATGATAGCCACCAGGCAGGCATAACCGAGCACGTCGACCTGCGCGTCGGAAAGCTCCAGCGCACAGCGGTCTGATTCGGCGTCCATCGCCGCCAGTTCCGCTTTGCTCACATGCTTCATGCGCATGCGGCTGGAGTGGAAGGTGAAACGCTCCGGGCGGATTAGCTGGCGCGCGGTCAACATCGCCGGAATTTCGGTTTCCATCGTGGTGTTGGAGCTGGGTACGATCTGGCCGATACGGTAATTTTTGGTCATGACAAAGATTCCTTAATTAATCCAGAAAATCGCCCAGGGCGCGGAAGAAACCGTCAAAGTCGTCCCACGGGATCATATGCCCGGCGTTTGCTACGTGCGCCACGGTGATTTCCGGTTGCAGCGTGCGGATCTCCGCCTCGTCTTCCGGTTGGATCACGCCGCCCAGGCCCGCGACCATCAGCAGCGTCGGCATGCTCAGGTCGGGATAGTCGCGGTGGCTGTCCACCTGATGGAAATCTTCATAGGCACGTTGAATGGCCGGTTCATAGCAGGTGTGCAGCCATTCGGCGCGCAACTGCCGCTGCTCCTCGCTCCAGGTCGGGCAGTAGGCGCGCATCTGCTCGGCATCCATCCCCGATAGCGACTGGCGGATGGAGTCGACGTACCACGGCCATTTACCGGGATAGTCGCGGCGGCCGGGGCCGGAAACCGGCGGATCGACCAGCACTAACCGGCGAACGCCGGCCGGTTGCAGCACCGCAGCGCGCAGGGCAAAACGCGCGCCCATGGAGTGGCCGATCAGCGAATAGCTGTCCAGCTTCAGCGCGGCGGCGAAAGCGTTGACGTCCTGCGCGCAAGTTTCGGCGTCATAGGCCAAATCCGGGCCGCTGGAAGACAGACCGCGCCCGCGCACGTCCAGCACGTAGGTATCGTATCTTTCGCCCAGCCGTTCGGCGACGAAGCCCCAGGTGATCGCCGGGCTGGTGATGCCGGGGATCAGGATCAGCGTCGGGCCCTGGCCGCCGTAGCGCAGGTAGTGCTGACGGATGCCGTTGGCCTGCACGTTGGCGCCATACAGGAAGCGGCTCATGCGGCGTTCTCCGATTTCAACGCCTGCGCGTACAGGTCATAGCCGTACACCCAGGCCGGATCTTCCTGAGTGCGCAGGAAAGTATTGGCGTTGGACACCGCCTGCACGCGGGAGGCGCGCTCTTTGCGGTTGGCTTCATACAGCTGGAAGGCGGTGCGGTAATCGGTCAGGCCGGTTTCCTGCAGGCAGCGCGCCAGCATGGCGGCGTCTTCGATCGCCATCGCCGCACCCTGCGCCATATGCGGTTTCATGGGGTGGCAGGCGTCGCCGAGCAACACCATGCGGCCTTCGCTCCACAGCGGCAGCGGTTTGCGGTTCAGCAGCGGCCATTTGGTGACCTGCTCGCTGGACTCGATCAGCGCTTGTACTATCGGGTGATAACCGGCGAAGGTTTCGTACATTTCTTCGCGGCTGCTGTCGATGAAGCTGCCCTGGAAATCCCACGCCGGGTGGGGGACGCCGCTGACGTAATAGTATTCGTCGCGTTTTTGCGTGGTGTAATAGACCATCAGATGGCGATCCGCCGACCACCACTTCACGCAGTCTTCGAAACTCAAATTGTATTTGGCCAGTTTCTCGCCGCGGATCAGCGCGCGGTGGGCCACCCAGCCGCTGTAGGTTGGCGCTTCGGCACCCAACAGGTGTTCGCGAATGCGTGAGTTGATGCCGTCGGCGCCAATCACGATATCGGCGGTGGCGCTGGTGCCGTCGGCGAAATTCAGCACCACGTCGTCGCCGCGATCTTCAATCTTGCTCAGGCATTTGCCAAAGTGCACGCTGCCCGGCAGCAGAGCCGCCATCTGCAACGCCTGTAAGTCGCCGCGATGCACCGTAACGTATGCCGCGCCGTATTCTTTGCGGGCAAACGCCCCCAATTCAATGCGCGACAGATAGTCGCCGCTTTCGGCATCGCGGCTGAACCAGAAATCCGGGTGCGAAGCCATTTGCTCCAGCGGCTGTTCGATACCGAGGCGGCGGAAAATCTTCAGCACGTTCGGTCCCATATGGATACCGGCACCGAGGCGTGAAAACACCGGGCTTTGCTCATACAAATCGACGGTAAAGCCGGCTTTTTGCAGCAGACCGGCGGCGGCGGCGCCACCCAGGCCTGCGCCGACCACGGCAATGCGTTGTTGTTTGCTCATCGTTTTTCCCCTGACTGTTGGTCTTTTTAGGCGTTGTCCGCGGCAATGCCGGACGATTGATTTATAGTGTATACACTAGATATCGCAAAGTTGCACAAGTGTTAATTTAGATCTCGCTCACGCTAACGGACAGTAATTTCCTGGTAAACTCATGTTAATCACAGCCTGGTACGGGCATAAAATAGGATTTACTTATGGGTGGCGTTAGCGACTTGCGTCCCATTGAATTTTGGGCTTAGATGATTAAAAGAGTGTGTTCGCTTTAATTTGTGCAAAATAACCTCACCGTGCCGAGTGCGCCGGTCATTCATTAGCGAAACAGGAGATACGCCATGGCGGTCAATGAGAGTCAGCTGGTTCAACTGTTCGAGCAGGTGCTTACGCTGTCGAAAGTGGATGCTTCGCAGAGCGTAGCCATCCTGAAAAGCCACTATTCCGATGCGCGTACGGTACGCGCCGCCACCGATGCCGCGCTGCGGTTGGGGGCCAAGGTGTATGCGGTGGAGCTCCCCTCGTTCAACCATCCGCGGGCGATGGGCAATGACATGACCGCCTACTGCGGCGACACGGCGCTGACCGGCAACCCTGCCGCGCAGCGTGCGCTGGAAGCCGCCGATTTGATCGTCGACACCATGATGTTGCTGCACTCGCCGGAGCAGGAACAAATACTGAAAACCGGCACGCGCATACTGTTGGCGGTCGAGCCGCCGGAGGTGTTGGCACGGATGTTGCCTGACTCAGAGGACAAAGCGCGGGTGTTGGCGGCGGCTGCGCTGCTGGAACAGGCGAAGCTGATGCGGGTGACATCCGCCGCCGGCAGCGATTTCCGCGCCCCCCTGGGGCAATACCCGACGGTGACCGAATACGGTTATGCCGACGAACCGGGGCGTTGGGATCACTGGCCGAGCGGTTTTCTGTTTACCTGGCCGAATGAGGAGCAGGCGGAAGGGGTGCTGGTGCTGGACGTCGGCGATATCCTGCTGCCGTTTAAGAGCTATGCCCGGGAACGCATTACGCTGGAGATTGAACAAGGTTTCGTGACGGGGATTCACGGCGGCTTCGAGGCGGAATACCTGCGCGAATACATGAAGTATTTCAAGGATCCGGAAGTGTACGGCATCTCGCATATCGGTTGGGGCCTGCAACCGCGCGCCCAGTGGACGGCAATGGGCCTGCACGACAAAAACGACGGCATGTGCATGGATGCGCGCGCATTTTACGGCAACTTCCTGTTCTCCACCGGCCCGAATACCGAAGTCGGCGGCACGCGAAAAACGCCGTGCCACATGGATATTGCGCTGCGTCGCTGCGATATCAGCCTGGATGGCCAGACGGTAGTGGCTGAAGGGGAAGTGGTCGCGCCGGAGGCATCGCGGGTGCGCCAGGGTTAACCGTTGCTGTTAACCGCGGGGGTTTGTACTATTCTCGGTAGTTTCCATAGATGGTGAGAGTAACGCAATGACGCCCCCCGAAGACTCGGCCGCCGACGACGGCAAAGCCGAAAACTATCATTTTACCGAACAAGTCGGGCACCTGCTGCGCAAGGTTTATCAACGCCACGTGGCGATATTCCAGCAGAACGTCGGGGATTCTCAACTGACCGCCGTGCAGTTTATTACCCTGTGCGCGGTGCGCGACATGGGGCCTAGCTCGCTGACCGAGCTGGTGCAGGTGACGGCGGTCGATCAGGCCACCATTCGCGGTATCGTTGAGCGCCTCAAGGCGCGTGAATTGATCACCGTCATGCCGGATCCGATAGACCGGCGCAAAGTGGTGGTCGGGTTGACCGACACCGGCGCTGCGCTGTTGGCGACAACGGTGCCGCATGCGGCGAAGATCACGGAATTAACCTTCGGCACGCTCAATCCGGCCGAGCGTGTCGCCTTGATGTTCCTGCTCAATAAAATGCTGGAAGACCAGCCGCCAGGCTAATTCGCTCCCCGTAACTGCGGTTGCCCGGTGAGTGGCCTGCGGCGAGGTCACGGCCCACAATACATACCCTATAGCTTTCAAGTTGCAGCCAGGCGCCCAGCTTGCTCATCCCCAGGAGCTTACTCCGGTAAGTGGCTGGGGTGCGCAAGTGCAGGTAACAACGCTGCGGCTTGAAAGATGACGGGTATAACCGGAGCGCAGGCGGAGACGCGAGAATGGCGATATCTGAAGTGCCAACGTCCAGGGAGGGGGCGGTAAAAACGCTGACGGAGCATTCGCTGATGCTGTCGGTGAACGGAAAAAACATTCATACCCAGGTCATGGCGGATACGCCGCTGCTGTTGGTGTTGCGTAACGATCTGGCGCTGAACGGCCCGAAATACGGTTGCGGCCTCGGCGAATGCGGCGCCTGCACCGTGCTGGTTGACGGCATTGCCGCACGCTCCTGCGTGATCCCGGCGCTGGGCGTGGCCGATCGGGCGATCACCACGCTGGAAGGGCTGGGGGATCGCGACCACCTGCACCCGGTGCAGCGCGCCTTTATCGAAGAGCAGGCCGCGCAGTGCGGTTATTGCCTGAACGGCATGATCATGACCACCAAAGCCCTGCTGGATCGCAACCCTTCGCCGAGCGACGGCGAAATCCGCCAGGCGCTGTCCGGCAATCTGTGCCGTTGCGGCACCCACATCGAAATCCTGCGTGCGGTTCAGCGCGCCATTATTCTCTGTCGCAGTGAGGAAATTCCGCATGACTGAGGCCCGTTTCTCATTGCCGAGCCAGGCTGAATTACTGCAACGTAACGGCACGTTATTGGTTATCGATCAGATCCAGCCGCCACCGGGCCTGGTGCCGAAAGGCCAAACGCCTACTCTGAAACCCAAAGAGCAGGGGCTGTTTATCGCCATTTGCGACAGCGGTGAGGTCTACGCCTTTAACGGCCATGTCGATCTCGGCACCGGTGTGCGCACCGCGCTGGGGCAGATCGTCGCCGAAGAATTGTACCTGCGGATGGAACAGGTCTGCATGGTGCTGGGCGATACCGAAAGCACGCCAAACCAGGGGGCGACCATCGCCAGCGCCACGCTGCAGATTTCCGCCGTGCCGCTGCGCAATGCTGCCGCCGAGGTGCGGCGCTGGCTGCTGCAACAGGCGGCGCAGCGTTTTAACTGCCCGCTGGATCAACTGACGCTGAGCGACGGCGCTATTGTCGATCCGCAAGGGCAGATCTTGACCTACGGCGAGCTGGTGGCGGGCGTGCATGTCGAGTTACCGATTTCCGGCGACGCGCCGCTCAAGCCGCAGGCCGAATATCGGCTGGTGGGCACCAGCACTGCGCGGGTCGATATTCCGGCCAAGGCGACCGGCGAAACGACCTATGTGCACGACATGCGCCTGCCGAATATGCTGCATGGCCGGGTGGTCCGGCCGCCGTACGCCGGTTATGACAGCGGTGAGTTCGTCGGCACCAGCTTGCTGGCGGTGGATGAGCAGTCGATCGCCGCTATTCCCGGTATCGTCAAGCTGGTGGTGATCGGGGACTTTATCGGCATCGTCGCCGAGCGCGAAGAACAGGCGATCAAGGCGGCGCAGGCGCTACAGGTGAGCTGGAAGGATTGGCGCCGCAACCTGCCGCAGATGACCGACGTGGCGCAGGCGCTGCGCGATAATCCGCATTCAACGCGGGTGGTGCATGACACCGGCGACGTCGATGCGGCGCTGGCGTCCGCCGATCGGCGTTTCACCCGCAGCTACCTGTGGCCGTATCAATTGCATGCCTCTATCGGCCCCTCTTGCGCGTTGGCAGACTACCAGCCGCAGCAATTGCGGGTCTGGTCCGGCACTCAAAATCCGCATCTGCTGCGCGCCGACCTCGCCTGGCTGTTGGAATACCCGGAAGCGCAGATTGATATTATCCGCATGGAGGCCGCCGGTTGTTATGGCCGCAACTGCGCCGACGACGTGTGCGCCGATGCGGCGTTGCTGTCGCGGGCGGTGGGGCGCCCGGTGCGGGTGCAACTGACGCGCGAGCAGGAACACCTGTGGGAACCGAAGGGCACCGCACAGCTGATGGAGGTCGATGGCGGGCTGGACGCCGCAGGCCATCCCGTCGCCTATGATTTTCGCACCTATTACCCCTCAAATGGCGCGCCGACGCTGGCGCTGCTGCTGACCGGCAGGGTTGAACCTGTGCCTGTGGCTTATGAAATGGGCGACCGCACCTCGGTGCCGCCTTATGAATATCCGGCGCTGCGCGTCAGCATCGAGGATATGGCGCCAATCGTGCGCGCTTCCTGGATGCGCGGCGTGTCGGCGTTGCCGAATACCTTCGCGCACGAGTCTTATATTGACGAACTGGCTAACGCCGCCGGCGTCGATCCGCTGGAGTACCGGCTGCGTTACATCAATGATGAACGCGCCACCGAACTGATGCGCAGCACCGCCGAACGCGCCGGTTGGACGCCGCATACCGAACCTATGCAGACGCCGGCGGAGGACGGCGTGCTGCGCGGGCGCGGTTTCGCTTATGCGCGTTATATACACAGCAAGTTTCCCGGTTTTGGCGCCGCCTGGGCGGCCTGGGTCGCCGACGTGGCGATCGACAAGGCCAGCGGCGAAGTGGCGGTCACGCGCATTGTGGTGGGGCACGACGCCGGCATGATGGTCAACCCGGACGGGGTGCGTCACCAGATCCACGGCAACGTCATCCAGTCGACCAGCCGGGTATTGAAAGAGCGCGTCACCTTCGAAGAGTCGACCATTTCCAGCAAGGAATGGGGCGCTTACCCGATATTGACCTTCCCGGAGGTGCCGGAGGTCGATGTGGTGATGATGCCGAGGCCGTACGATCCGCCTCTGGGCGCCGGTGAGTCCGCATCGGTACCCAGCGCGGCGGCCATCGCCAATGCGGTGTTTGACGCCACCGGCATTCGCTTTCGCGAATTGCCGATCACCTCCGATCGGCTGCGCGAGGCGTTGAACGGTCCGGATAGCGCCCGGCAGGAGCCTGCTCCGGCGGCCAAACCCCGGCGCAGCAAATGGTGGTTCGGCGGCGCGGCCGGCATTGTCGGCGCCCTGTTGGGCGTCGCGGCTACGGCCCTGCCGTGGCGTACGGCGATTGCACCCGTTGCCACGCCGGGCGCAGGCACCTGGTCGGCCGCGACTCTGGAACGTGGGCGTCAGTTGGCCGCCGTCGGGGATTGCGCGGTATGCCATACCGCCTCAGAAGGGGCCACCAACGCCGGGGGGCTGGCAATGGAAACTCCGTTCGGCACCCTGTACAGCACCAATATCACCCCGGATGTGGCAACCGGCATCGGCAACTGGTCGTTTACCGCGTTCGACCGCGCGATGCGCCAGGGCATCAGCCGCGACGGCCGTCATCTGTATCCGGCGTTTCCTTATACGTCGTTCAGCAAAATGACCGACGGCGACATGCAGGCGCTGTATGCCTACATGATGTCGCAACCGGCGGTCGCGCAAAGCAACCCGGCTAACCGGATGCGTTTCCCGTTTAATCTGCGCCCGCTGATGGCCGGCTGGAATGCGCTGTTTCTACGCCAGGGCGAGTACCAGCCAGACCCCACGCAAACTGCACAGTGGAATCGCGGATCTTATCTGGTCAACGGGTTGGGCCACTGCGCCGCCTGCCATTCGCCACGCAACCTGATGGGGGCGGAAAAGGGCGGCGCCGGTTTTCTGGCAGGGGCGATGGTGGACGGTTGGGAAGCGCCGGCGTTGAACCAACTGGCCAATGCGGACAAACCCTGGAGCGAAGAACAGCTGTTCCAGTATCTGAGCAGCGGTCATTCCGCCGAACACGGCGTGGCGGCCGGGCCGATGGGGCCGGTGGTCAGCGAACTGGCTACGCTGCCGGAATCGGACGTGCGGGCGATGGCCGGCTATCTTATCTCCCTGAGCAGCCCGACAACGTTAAACCTGGAACCGCAGGTACAGCTAGCCGGAAGTCTGCAATCCGCGCAGGCGCAACAGGCCGGTGAACGCCTGTTCCAGGGCGCTTGCCAGGCCTGCCACAGCGCCGCCGCCGGTGGGCCGCAGCTGTTTGGCGTCAGTCCTGATTTGGCCAATAACACCAATATTTTCAGCGATCGGCCGGATAATCTGATCAAAGTGATCCTGCAAGGCATTGCCAAACCGGCCACTGCCGATCTGGGCTTTATGCCGGGCTTTAAGGACAGTTTCTCCGATCGGCAGGTAGCGGATCTGGTGAATTACCTGCGTCAACGCTATGCCGGCCAAAAACCGGCATGGCAATACGTGGAGGCTCAGGTAGCCAGGCTGCGCGC
The DNA here is from genome assembly GCF_018336935.1 of Serratia plymuthica. Classification (NCBI taxonomy): domain Bacteria; kingdom Pseudomonadati; phylum Pseudomonadota; class Gammaproteobacteria; order Enterobacterales; family Yersiniaceae; genus Serratia; species Serratia plymuthica. Next base: position 2,175,223 of record NZ_CP068771.1, read on the forward strand.
TAATCCAGGGAGTCATTAATGATTTTAAATTATTACTCGATGTTATTTCTTGTTTGGGCTACCGGGCGGTGGTATCCAGGATGGGTTTTACAATTGCATTCACTATTAACCACAAGACCAATAAATAAAATTTGAGGGATTGCCCCTTCTCCTGGCCGGAGAAGGGGCTGCGGATCAGGCCAGCGGCCCGCCCAGGATGGTTTCCTTCATGCCGGAGAGAATGCGTTCGCCGGTTTCGGTTTTCAGTTCTTCGTACCAGCTGCGGGTGATCTCCATCTCTTTGCCGTGCGTCACGTCACAACGCTTGCGCGCTTTCAGCACCAAATCCTTCACCCTGTAGCTGCGTTTATCCTGATAACGCAGCAGCGCATCTTCGATGCCCAGCGAGTTGGTCTGTAACGCAATCGCCAGCACCACCGCGTCTTCCATCGCCGCGCAGCCGCCCTGGCCGATATCCGGCGTGGTGCTGTGACCGGCGTCGCCCAGTAACGCCACCCGGCCGCGCACCAACTGTTCGAAAGGCTCGATATCGTGAATTTCAATGCGGTTGACGGTGTCGGGATCGAGCGCGGCAATCAGTTTCTGCACCGGTTCGGCCCAACCGGCGAAGTAGCGCTGCAGATCGGCGCGCACCGTGCTGCGGTCTTCCGCCAGCCCGGTCGGCAACGGAACGTCGAAGAAAAAGTAGAAACGGTTGCCGGAGACCGGCATCAGCGAAACTCGCTTGCCCTCACCGACGAAAGTGGTCCACTGATCGGCCGGGGCGATAGATTCATCAATCGTCACCAGCCCGTTCCAGTTGACGTAACCGGCATAGCGACGCTCCACCCCATGCCCGAGCACGTAAGGACGGATGGCCGAATGAGTGCCGTCGGCGGCGATCAGAAAATCACCGCTGGCCTGGCTGCCGTCCTCGAACCAGGCGATGACGCCATCCTGGGTTTCCTCGAGGCCGTTGACGCGCTTGCCAAAGCGCACATTGTCGCGGCCGTAGGTATCCAGCAGCATGGCCTGAAGTTCGGCACGGGCCACGGGATAGGGGCGTTCGCCGACGCTGGCGATCAGCGGATCCAGGCTGAAACGCGTCAGGGTCTGGCCGTGCAGATATTCCTGATAGGCCATGTAGTGCATCGGGCCGCCGAGCCGGCGCAGGGGTTCTTTCATCCCCAAATAGTTGAGGCATTTAACGCCGTTCGGCCAGATGGAAATCGCCGCGCCAACCGGCTTGATCTCCTTAACCGCTTCGAACACTTCGGCCTCGATGCCGCAGCGCTTCAAAGCGATGGCGGCGCAAAGCCCACCGATACCGCCACCTATGATGATTGCTTTCATGTTCTTCTCCTTTGTAGCCATAACAGGGAGAAGCAATTTCCGTACCAGTCCGTGAAAGGGGCGGTGAGCGGGGTGGCGGGGGAACGCTGACGCAAATTGGTGCGCCGATGTGCCATGGCGGGGCATGAACCTGCCCCGTGTTGATCTGGCAGCTGCCTTGCCGGTCGATGAAAAAATACGCCGGATGATAACCTGCGGCGTTAACCACGGCATCACAACGACGTCCTGCGTGGGCTGCCAGGCGGGGCCGGCACGCTGAGACCCTTCGCATGCCCGGCCGCAGCCGAAAAAGAATATTTTCTCGTCGGTTTCGGCTTTCAATTTACGGGGTGCCGCATTGCGCGATATGCTGTTTTACAAACGGGCTGCGCCTGACGAGGTCACTATGACAGACAGCCAACTCTTTGAACGACAGAGCCTGGATAATCTGCTGAGCTACTGGCGGCGCCACCGTCGCCTGCCGGGGGCGCGTTATTTGCCCGGACCGACGGACAGCCTGTGCGACGTGAGCGGCGTCAGCGTGGGGCATCACACTCTGGACAGCGGCGAGTGCCAGACCGGCGTGACCGCCATTATGCCGCCGGGCGACCTGTTCAATCAGCCGTTGCCCTGCGGCAGCGCGGTGTTGAACGGCTTCGCCAAACCGCTCGGCCTGGTGCAGCTCAACGAGCTGGGGGTGCTGCAAACGCCGATCCTGCTGAGCAACACCTTTGCCGTCGGCACCTTATTCAATGCCATGGTGCGGCGCAGCTGCCTGCGTTACCCGCAGATCGGCCGCGACAGCGCCACCATCAATCCCGTAGTGCTGGAATGCAACGACGGTTATCTCAACGATATTCAGGCGATGCCGGTGCGCGAAGAGCACGTGTTCAGTGCGCTGGACAATCACGGCATCGGCTTCGCGCGCGGCAGCGTCGGCGCCGGGCGCGGCATGAGCAGTTTCGGCCTGAAAGGCGGCATCGGCACCGCTTCGCGTTATTGCCCCGGTCTGGGGGCCACCCTGGGCGTGCTGGTGCTGGCCAATTTTGGCACGCTGGAGTCCCTCACGCTGAGCGGGGTGCGCGTCGGGCCGGCATTGGCTGCGCAATTGGCGGAACCGCCGCCGCAGATAGAGGCCGGTTCGGTCATCATCATTATCGCCTGCGACCGGGTGCTGGACAGCCGGCAACTCAGCCGCATCGCCAAACGCGCCGGGGCCGGGCTGGGACGCGTGGGCAGCCACTGGGGGCACGGCTCCGGCGATATCGCGCTGGCGTTCTCCACCCGCCTGCAGGGAACGGCGCTGCCGGATGAACGGCTGGAGCCGCTGTTCGCGGCGGCGGCGGACGCCACTGAATACGCGGTGCTGGACGCCTTGCTGAGCGCCGAGGGCGTCAGCGGCTTCCACCAGCATTCACGCGTTGCGCTGGGGCCGCTGCTCGATCGCTTGGCGAATTAACTGATGGCACCGCCCGGGTAGTTACCGGCGTTCGCGCTGGGTTAACTGGATGGCCAGATTTTCAATGCGTTCGGCCATCTGCTTGGTCAGGGCGGTTAATTCGGTGTTTTGTTTCAACAGCGCCAGCAACTGTTCGGAATGCTGTTCGACGAGGGTTTGCCGCTGCGCCATCGCCTCATCCAAATCTTCCCGGTGCTGCGCGTCGGCCAACGCATGCGCCTGGTCACGTTCGGTCTGGCGGGTTTGCGCCAGTAGGATCAAGGGCGCGGCATAGGCGGCCTGCAGGCTGAACGCCAGGTTCAGCAGGATGAAAGGGTAAGGGTCAAACTTGGCGAAGCCCGCCAGGTTGAGGTAGATCCAGACGCCAACCAGCAGCGTTTGCCCCATCAAAAAGGTCGGGGTGCCGAAGAAACGGGCGAAAGCCTCGGCCTTCAAAGCAAACCACTGATCGCCAAAAGTATGGTTTAACCCATGTAATGGACGATATAAACGAAATCTCTTGTTTTGCGACATAGCCTTAATGCCCATAGATGTGCCGGTAAGATCTTTTTTATAGCACAGCCGCACTTTCTTGCCTCCGCGTGACGCTCGGAGCACAGAGCACGATCCCACAACAGAAAATGCCCGCCTCACATCAGGCCGGCTGAATAATAGGCTACGCTAATTATTGTTCTGTTGTTCTACATCCCTCCAGGGACGCAGCCGACATTTCACATAAAAAAAACGATCTCATCGCAGGGAATCATCCTGAGCGACATTTTGGAGCTATGAGCAATGACAATATCGCAAGTTCCGCTTACGCGGCGGCGGTTTATCGTCGGCGCAGGCGCGCTGGTGATTGGCGCCTATCTGCCGTCTACCGGCGCACTGGCACGCACCTCTCCCGCCACGGCGCCAGAAAGCAACGCTTTTGAAGCCAACGCCTTCGTACAGATCGGCGAAGACGGCATCGTCACCGTCATCAGCAAACACACCGAAGTGGGCCAGGGCGTCTATACCGGCATGGCGACGCTGGTCGCAGAGGAGCTGGACGCAGACTGGGCGCAGGTGCGGGTAGTCGCCGCCCCGGTGGACACCAGCGTCTACAAAAACCTGTCATTCGGTTTCCAGGGTACCGGCGGCTCCAGTTCCGTGGCCAACGCCTATGACCAAATGCGGCGCATGGGCGCCATGGCGCGGGCGTTGCTGGTTCAGGCCGCCGCTCAAAGCTGGAAAACCTCAGCGCAGGAGATCACCGTACAGGCAGGCAAAATCAGTCATGCCGCCAGCGGCCGCGAAGCGGGCTTCGGCGAGTTCGCCGCATTGGCCGCTAAACTGCCGCCGCCGGATCCCGCAGGATTGACGTTGAAGGACCCGGCCAATTTTACCCTGATCGGCAAAGTGAGCGGCCTGCACCGCGTGGATTCGCTGGCGAAGACCAACGGCAGCGCGCAGTTCACGCAGGACATTCATGAGCCGGACATGTTGACCGTCACCATAAAAAAACCGCCGCGCTTTGGCGGCAAAGTGGCGTCGTTTGACGCCGGCCGGGCGCTGCAGGTGCCGGGCGTGGTGGATGTGAAGCAGATCGACACCGGCGTCGCGGTCTACGCCAAAAATACCTGGGCGGCAATCCAGGGCCGTGAAAAATTGCAGGTAGAGTGGGACGACTCCCAGGCTGAAAGGCGCAATACCGAGCAAATTTTTGCCGAATTCCGCCAGGTGGCGCAAAAAACCGGCGCGGTGGCGACCAGCCGCGGCAAGCCGGATGAGGTTTTCGACAAGGCCGACAAGGTGATCGAGGCGGAATATACCTTCCCCTACGTGGCCCATGCGCCGATGGAACCCCTCGACGGCTATCTGTTCTGGGACGGCGAAAGCGTCAAGGCGCGTTACGGCTGCCAGATCCAAACTCTCGACCATAAACAGCTGTGCGATCTGTTCCAGCTACCGCCGGAAAAAGTGCACATCGAAACCATTCTGGCGGGGGGCAGCTTCGGCCGACGCATCGATCTGGGCAACCCGACTCTGGGGCCGGATCTGGCGGCGGATATGGCCGCTGCCGCCAAGGCTATCGGGCCCGGTCATGGCGTGAAGGTGGTGTGGACGCGTGAGGACGACATCCGCAACGGCTGGTATCGCCCGATGATCTTGCACCGGCTGCGCGGGGCGATCCGGGGCGGCAAGGTGGTGGGCTGGACCGACACCGTCGTCGGCCACTCCTGGACGCTCAACAGCGCCATGACGGCGTTGGTGGTCAACGGCGTCGATCAGATGATGATCGAAGGCGCCAGCGAGCTGCCTTATACCTTCGAAAGTTTCCGTTGCGATGCCCATATCGTACCGGGCAAGGTGCCGACCTCCTCGCTCAGATCGGTGGCCAGCACCCATACCGGCCATGCGGTGGAAAGCTTTATCGATCAGTTGCTGCAGGAAACCGGGCAGGATCCGGTGGAAGGGCGGCTGGCGCTGATGGGGGATGCGCCACGCGAAGCCGGAGTGTTGCGAGCGGTGGCGAAAGCCGCCAACTGGCAGGGCGCGAAGGTGGTGGATGGCCGGGCGCGCGGCGTTGGCGTCGCCAAGGCGTTTGACACCCGGGTGGCGCAGATTGCCGAAGTGTCTATCGGCGAAGGCGGCATTCCGCGCGTACACAAGGTGTGGTGCGCGGTGGATTGCGGTGTGGCGGTGAATCCCGACGTGATCCGCGCGCAGATTGAGGGCGGTATCGGCTACGGCCTGAGCATCGCGTTGTACGGCAATATCACTTTAAAAGACGGTATGGTCGAACAATCTAACTTCAACAATTTCCGCCCGCTGCGGATTGATGAAATGCCGGAAATCGAGGTGATCATCGTGCCTTCAACCGAGAAGCCTACCGGCGTGGGCGAACTGGGCGTGCCGACCATCGGCCCGGCGGTCGGCAATGCGCTGGCGCTGCTCGGGCGGCCCCGAACCTCGCTTAGCCTGCCCTTACACCGTCCCCACAGCGACGCCAGCGCCTGATCAAGGAGAACATCATGATTACTTTAACCGTGAACGACCAATCGCTGACGTTTGATGGCGATACCCATATGCCGCTGCTGTGGTTTTTGCGCGATGAAGCCGGGCTGACCGGCACCAAGTTTGGCTGCGGCATTGCCATGTGCGGCGCCTGTACCGTTCATCTGGACGGCGTGCCGGTACGTTCCTGCATGACGCCGGTTTCGGCGGCGGTCGGCAAGAAAATCACCACCATCGAGGCCATCGGCGAAACGCCGGCGGGTAAAGCGGTGCAGGACGCTTGGGTCAATCTGGACGTGGTGCAGTGCGGCTACTGTCAGTCCGGCCAGATCATGAGCGCCAGCGCGCTGCTGGCCCAGAGCAAAAATCCGAGCGATGCGGATATTGACGCGGCGATGGGCGGCAACGTTTGCCGCTGCGCTACTTACGTGCGCATTCGCGCCGCCATCCACCAGGCCGCCAAGGCGCTGGATTAAGGGAGAAACTCATGAGCAACGCCCTGAGATGGCTGTTATGGCTGATTGTCGCGGTAGTAGTGATAGCCGGTGGCTATGCGCTGTATACCCTGCTGCGGCCGGTTGGGCCGGAGCCTGCCGCGCCCATCGCCGGCGCGCCGGCCGGCATTACCGATAAACTGGCGCGCGGTGAATATCTGGCGCGCGCCGCCGACTGCGTGGCTTGCCACACCGCGCCGGGTGGCAAGCCTTTCGCCGGGGGTTTCGCGTTTAAACTGCCGTTCGGCACTATTTACGGCACCAATATTACCGCAGATAAAGAGACCGGTATTGGCGACTGGAGCGACGAGCAGTTTGTGCGTGCGGTGCGTGAGGGCGTCGGTCCGGAGGGTAACCTGTATCCGGCGATGCCTTACACCTCTTACACCGCGTTGAGCCGTGACGACGTGCTGGCGATCAAGGCTTATCTGTTCAGCCTGCCGCCGGTGAAACAGGCCAACCCGCAAAACGATCTGCCGTTCCCGTTCAACCAACGCTGGGGCATGAAATTCTGGAATCTGGCGTTCTTCCATGAAAAACGCTTCGAACCGAATCTCAACCAGGATGAACAGTGGAACCGCGGCGCCTACCTGGCGACCGCGCTGGGGCACTGCAGCGAATGCCACACGCCGCGCAACCTGGCCTTTGGCGTGAATCAGAGCAAGAACCTCAGCGGTGAGGTGGTCCAGGGCTGGTTCGCCGCCAACATCACCCCGGATGCGCAGACCGGCATCGGCGGCTGGAGCGAGCAGCAACTGTCGCAGTATCTGGCGACCGGCCACGCGGAGGGCCGCAGCAGTGCCGCCGGCCCAATGGCGGAGGCGGTGGAAAACAGCCTGCAGTATCTGACGCCGGAGGATAATCAGGCGTTGGTGAAATACCTGCGCAACATAGAACCTATCGCCGGCGACAGTGCCAGTGCGGTGAACCTGCAACCGAAGGGCGCGTTGTCCTCCAGTGCGGTGCTGCCGGGCGGGCAAGAGGATTCGTTGGGCCGCAGATTGTTTGCCGGCGATTGCAGCGGCTGTCACCAGTGGAACGGCGTTGGCCGGCAAAGTAAATACGCTTCGTTGGTCGGCAGCACGGCGGTGAACGATCCGCAGGGCCGCAGCGTGGTGCAGGCGATCCTCAAAGGCACCCGCATCAGCATCGGGGAGCAGCATGAGGTGATGCCGGACTTCGGCGCCCAATATTCGGACGAAGAAGTGGCGGCGGTGGCCAACTATGTGGTCGGCCAGTTTGGCGAGAAGCAAGGCAAGGTCACGGCGAAACAGGTCGCGGAACAACGCAAACAGTAACGGTCGGCGAGGGGGAACGCCCCCTCGCCACCGATTAACGTCTGCGTCGGGACATGACCAGTTTATCCTTGGGGCGATCCTGCCAGTCGGCAATCTGGTTATTGAAGTTATCCGCCAGCAGATAGGCTGGGGTCTTTGCCAGCCAGTCAGACAGTGAGATATCCTGATAAATACCGTTATCCAGTACGATTAACACCTTCAGATCCTCATCACCTATATTCTCAATGTAATGACCAAACCCTTGAGGTACATAGCCGACATCGGTTGGTGCGTATTCTGCGGTCTGCGCATGACCGTGCGAACTGAATACCGTCATGCGACCTTTTCCGGAAATATAGTATTGCCACTCATTGGCATTGGGGTGCCAATGCAATTCTCTTACGGCTCCAGGCTTAACGATTTCAATAATTCCCGTCATGGTCGTGGATACAGGAAACTCTTTCGATGACACCAGGTGTACGCTGCCGGCATCATTTTCGAAAAAAGGTTTCTGTTTCATTAATTCATAACGGTGGGTCAGCGGGGCATTATTCAAACCACCGTCCTGGGTGAGCAGCGGCAGGGCGGGTGGAACTGCGCCCCCGACAATATAGGCCTCACCCTGTTTGGCTTTGGAAAACACCGCTGCCGGCATATTAACACTTTTTTCCAATACTTCTTTGGGCATGTGCGCCACCCAGTCGGTAATGCTGAACGTGCCGAATTCGGAAAAGTGACCATTGTCAAATGTCAGGATAAAATGTGCGCCGTCTGCCAGCGCCTGAATCGAATGTCCGTAGCCTTTGGGAAAATACCAAACGTCACCTGGGCCGAAATCCGCCACCTCACATTTACCGTCAGGGTCAATGAGGGTAATACGGGCATGCCCTTCCAGCATAAATGCCCACTCCGCGGCAATGGCATGCCAGTGCAATTCACGTACACCGCCCGGTTCCAGCGTCATGTCCACCCCGGCTACGCCCTCGGAAACTGGGAATTGCTCGACGGTGGCCTCTCTGGCCCAGCCATTGGGCAAGCTGCGTTTTTTACTGTGGGTAAAGACATATTTATAAACGTTTTGCGCATCGGCGGTGGGTTGGAAAGTGCTGGGTGGGGTAATATTACGGTGGTCGTCTGCGCTGGCGGACTTTATCATACTCCCCATGACGCTGGCTGCCGCCGCGCTTACTGCGGAGGCTTTTAATATATCACGACGCGATAACATATAGTTTTCTCCATATAAATATCCTGCCGGACCCTGGGCAGAGTTTATCTGTTTTTATTGGGCGCAGGCTTTTATTGCCGAGTTTGTCATGTTTGACTACGGTTGAATTATAGTGGCTGAAATTGACCGCGCAGAGAATATTGCATTTCTTTGTGTTACCAATTAAGAGTGGTGGTAATTTATGAGTTATTTTTTGAATAATCATCATCCGGTATTAATTGGGTTTATTTTTTAATTAAACAAAAGATAAATAAATTTAATTTAATGGCGGGTTTATTCTATTGTCAGTGTTATTTTACTCGGTTAATGAATCCCCGCTGCGCTAAAATGGGGCATCAGGTGACATTGCAGTGCATTTTCGGCAAAGAGTGATGTTGCTCGCAAAGTTTGACGAAGGCAGTTGCTGAAAAATCGCAACTATGGCGATACTTCCGTCGCGATCTTCGTGATCGCCAGACATTTTTATTAAGGCGTGTTACTGCTCAGGCAGGCAAGACCAAAATAGGAATGCACCTCTCATCATGATGAGGCGCATTTTCGTTTTGGTCTTTTTTTTTGTTTTTTTACCGGGGAAAAACGATGGATTACAAACAGTTGGGCCTGGAAATATTGGCGCGGGTAGGCGGTAAAGCTAACGTCAGCAAACTGACGCACTGCGCCACGCGCCTGCGCATGGAGTTTAACGATGACGGCAAGGTGCAGGCGAAAGCCATTGAGGCCTTGCCGGGGGTGATAAGCGTGGTGGAGCGCGGCGGCCAGTTTCAGATCGTGGTCGGCAATAACGTGCAACAAACCTTCCGCACGTTGCAAAAAGAGATTGGCGATCTCGGTGGCCGACAGAGCGAGAAGAAACAGCAGGCCAGGGGCGGGGTGTTTTCGCAGATCATCAGCGTCATCTCCACCACCTTCACTCCGGTGATCCCGGCGATCACCGGGGCGGGGATGATCAAGGCGCTGCTGGCGATCCTCAAACTGACCGGCGTGATAGACGCCGCCAGCCCGACGTACCATCTGCTGGACACCATCGCCGATGCGGCCTTTTTCTTCCTGCCGGTATTGCTGGCTTACGGCGCCTCGATCAAGTTTGAATGCAACCCGATACTGGCGATGACCATCGCCGGCGCCTTGCTGCACCCCAATTTGGCGCAGATGCTGGCGGCGGGCACCGCGATTGATTTTATCGGCATTCCGGTGCGCCTGGCGGACTATGCCGGTTCGGTGTTGCCGATTATATTCACCGTGTGGCTGATGTCCTATATCGAGCGTTTTGCGGAGAAAGTGTCGCCGACGATGATCAAGTTTTTCACCAAGCCGATGATTATCCTGTTGGTTACGGCGCCGCTGGCGTTGGTGGTGGTCGGGCCGTTCGGTATTTTCCTTAACGATCTGGTCGCCGCAGGCGCGGCCATCATCGACGGCAAGGCCAGTTGGCTGATCCCGATGCTGATGGGCGGGCTGCAACCCTTCCTGGTGATCACCGGCACTGCCTGGGCGATGACACCTATCGCCACCGGCCAGTTGAGCAAAAACGGTTTCGAAATGATTAACGGGCCGGGCATGCTGGCGTCCAATATCGCGCAGGGCGCGGCGACGCTGTGCGTGGCTTTCCGCACCAAAAACAAAAATCTGCGCCAGCTGGCGTCTTCCGCCGGTTTCACTGCGCTGCTGGGGATCACCGAGCCTTCGCTGTATGGCGTGACGCTGAAGCTGCGCAAACCGCTGATTGCGGCGATGATCGGCGGCGGCTGCGCCGGTATCTATGCCGGGCTGAGCGGGTTGGTGCGCTATGCCTTTGTCTCTCCGGGATTGGCGGCGTTGCCGGCATTTATCGGTGAAAATCCGATGAATATCGTCCATGCGCTGATCACCTGTGCCATTGCCATCGTGGTGACCTTCGCGCTGACCTGGATCCTCGGCTTTGAGGATCCGGTTGAAGAGCAGGAGCAAGCGGCCGCACCGGCGGTGGCTCCCATCGGCGGTGATGAGCAGCAGGTTTTCAGCCCGCTGTCCGGCCAACTGGTGGCGCTGGAGCAGGTTAACGACGACGTGTTCTCACAGGGATTATTGGGACAGGGGGTGGCGATAAGGCCGCAGGAAGGGGTGTTGCGTGCGCCGCTGGACGGCGAGGTGGCGACTTTCCTGCCGTCGATGCACGCGGTGGGCATCAAGGGTGATAACGGCGTCGAACTGCTGGTGCATATCGGCATCGACACCGTCAATCTGGCTGGCCGGCATTTTGCATCTGATTTGCAGATTGGCGATCGGGTCAAGGTGGGGGACGAACTGGTGCGTTTTGATATTGCGGCGATTACCGGGTTGGGTTACGACATCACTACGCCGGTATTGGTAATCAACAGCGAAGCTTTCCCGCAGTTGAGCTGCCGTCAACCGGGTAGCGTGGGCTTTGGCGAGGCGATCATCACCCTCAATACCCCCAAGGAGCCGGCATGATTTATCAACGCCTGGACGATTTCCCCGCAGATTTTCTGTGGGGGGCTTCTACCTCCGCCTATCAGGTGGAGGGAGCCTGGGATGAAGACGGTAAAAGCCCGTCGATTGTAGACATGCTCGATCATCCTGAAGATACCGCCGATTTCAAGGTGGCCAGCGATCACTATCACCGTTTCCGCGAGGACGTGAAACTGTTCGCCGAGCTGGGGCTGAAGGCCTATCGCTTTTCCGTTGCCTGGACGCGGGTGCTGCCCAACGGCACCGGTGAGGTTAACGCCGCCGGGCTGGCGTTCTATCGGCAACTGATCGATGAACTGCAGCGTCACGGCATTGAACCTGTGGTGACGCTTTATCACTTCGATTTGCCTTACGTGCTCGAACAGCAGGGCGGCTGGTCCAACCGCGCCACTATCGACGCGTTTGTCGAGTATGCGGCGGTGCTGTTTGACGCCTTTGGCGATCGGATAAAATATTGGCTGACCATCAATGAACAGAACACTATGATCCTGCATCCGGGCGCGATTGGCATGCCGAAGGGCGGTGAGTTGCCGTCCAAACAGGTGCTGTATCAGCAAAGCCACCACATGCTGGTGGCGCAGGCCAGGGTGATGGCGTTATGCCATCAACGCTGCCCAACCGGCAAAATCGGCCCGGCGATTAACACCACCTCGATGTATCAGGAAACCTGCCACCCGCTGGACGCCATCGCCGCGCACAACTGGGAAACGCTGCGCTGCTGGAGTTTCCTCGACGTGGCGGTGCAGGGGCGCTATAACGCGCTGGCCTGGCGATATTTGCAGGATCGCGGCCTGGCACCGCAAATGGAACCGGGCGATGCGGCGTTGTTGCTGCGAGGCAAACCGGATTACGTGGCGATAAACTACTATTCCACCGCCACCATCGCCGCCAGCCGGGGTGATGCCTCGGACATCAGCGCCCGCGCCGGCGATCAGCAAATCATGCTGGGGGAACCGGGGGTGTACCGCGCGGCGGAGAACCCGTTCGTTGGCAAAACCCGTTACGGTTGGGTGATAGATCCGGTCGGGTTGCGCCTGACGCTGCGCAAAACCTACGAACGCTACCATTTGCCGATATTAATCACTGAAAACGGCATCGGCGCACCGGATGAGTTACAGGACGAGGGTACAATTAATGATGACTACCGCATTGAGTTTATGCGCCGGCACGTTGAACAGATGCAATTGGCGATCAACGACGGCGTTGAACTGATGGGGTATTGCCCGTGGGCGGCGATAGATGTGGTCAGCACCCATCAGGGCTACGCCAAGCGTTACGGATTTATCTATGTAAATCGGGGCGAGCAGGATCTGAAAGATCTGCGCCGCATCAAAAAGCGCAGTTTTGACTGGTATCAACGGCTGATTGCCACTCATGGCCGGCAACGCTAATAAAAATAAAGGGTGATGGCCGCGACGATGAAAGTCATTAAGGTACTCAACAATAGCCTGGTGCTATCAACAGACAGCGATAACAACGAAGCTATCGTCATGGGCAAGGGTATTGGCTTTAACAGCAAAGTGGGTGACGTTCTCGACCCGGCCACTATTGAGAAAGTGTATGTGGTGCAAAACAGCCAAAAGGGCCGTGATTACCTGCGGCTGATGGAAAACACGCCGGAGGAGCACCTGGAGATTGTGCAGATGATCCTCGCCGAGGCCAACCGGCAGCTCAATGGCCGCATTAACGAGCAGATTTTCTTCACCCTGACGGACCACATCAGTTTTGCCATCGAGCGCTACCACAAGGGCATCGCGATCCAAAACCGGCTGTTGTTCGAGGTGAAGCGCTTCTATCCGCAGGAGTTCGCGGTGGCGGCGCAGGCGCTGGCGCATATCAATCAGCGGCTTAACATCACTCTGCCGGAAGAAGAGGCGGGGAATATCGCGTTCCATCTGGTTAACGGTCAGACCGACGTGCAGAACATGGAACATACCCTGCTGTCGGTGAAGATGCTGAAAGACATTTTCAATATCATCAAGTACCACTTTCGCATCAATATCGATACGGATTCGCTCAACTACGCGCGTTTTCTGGTGCATATGCAGTTTTTTATTCAGCGGATGGTCGAAGGGCAACAGATGGCGTCGAAAGACGACTTTATCTTTGCCCAGGTGACCAGGGAGTACCCGAATGCTTATCGCGGCGCGCTGCTGATCCGCGACTATGTGAAGAATCTGCTGGAGATGGAGATGTCGAACGATGAACTGCTGTATCTGGTGATCCACCTGACGCGTATCGCCGACCCGCAGGACTAGCCGGAATGCTGTGCGCTCACCGCGTCTTCCACCAGCGCACGGAAGCGCTGGATGAGGGGGGAGGTGCGGTTGCTGCGCAGCGCCAGGTACAGCGGGGCACTGAGCTGGGCTTCGTCGCTGATGGCCCGGTAGACGATACCGTCGCCGCCCAACCGCCGCATCGAGGCCGGCACGATCGACAGCCCCAGACCGGCCCCCACCAGACTGAGCGTCGCGGGCAGGCGCGGGGCTTCCTGAATGACGCGCGGGCTGAACCCGGCGCGATGGCAGGCGGCTAAAATGGCATCGTACAATCCCTGGCCCGCAGGGCGGCGGTAGAGAATAAAAGCTTCGTTAGCCAACGACAGCAGCGGCAACGGCTGCTCGCCGTCGACTGCCCGCGGGTGGCCGACCGGCAGGGCGACCAGCATAGGTTCGCGCAGCACCGGCTCAATGGTCAGGCCCGGAATGCCGCTGGCCGGCGAGCGCACAAAAGCCACGTCGAGCCGTTCATCCACCAGCGCATCCAGCAGTTCGCCGCTGCCGGCTTCTTCCAGTTGGGTGGTGATGCCCGGCAGGATCTCGCGATAGCGGCGCAACAGGTTGGGCACGAACGGGTGCAGCGCGGCGGAACTGGTGAAGCCGATGGCGATATGCCCCTGTTCACCGCGTGCCGCGCGATGCACCGCTTCGGTCAACAGTTCGGCTCGGGCCAACAGCGCACGCGCCTCGTTAAACAGCACGTTGCCTGCCTCGGTGGCGCGCACGCCACGCGGCAGACGCTGCAACAGTGTTACCCCCAGCTCATCCTCCAGCCCTTGCAGCAGGCGGGTCAACGGCGGCTGCTGAATAAACAGCCGTTCGGCGGCGCGGGTAATATTGCCTTCTTCAACTACCGCAACGAAGGCTCGCAGGCGGCGGAGTTCGATCATAGACATACCTAAAAGGTATCCTTGTTGACTCAGAAATGCATTAGACATCATGGCATGGCGGCGCGCATCATACCAGCCATCAAAATAAGCGATGTGGAACGACCAATGTCTGAATCGGATGCGGTAAAAAATACCCGGCTGGCGGCACCGCCGGGCAATGGGGAGCTGTTTTGGGGCTTTCTGATGCTGGGGCTGATAGGGTTTGGCGGCGTGCTGCCGCTGGCGCGCAATATGCTGGTGGAGGATCGGCGCTGGCTGAGCGGCGAACAGTTTACCGAGCTGCTCGGGCTGTGCCAGTTTCTGCCGGGGGGCAACGTGATCAACCTTTCGGTCGCGGTGGGGATGGAGTTCCGCGGCCTGCGCGGCGCTTGTTGCGCGTTGTTGGGGTTGATCAGCGCGCCGACGGCGATTGTGGTCGGGTTGGGGATGGTTTACGCCCGCTTCCAGAACGATGCGCATGTGCAGCACGTGTTTGCCGGGCTGGCGGCTGCGGCGGCCGGCTTGCTGCTGTCCACCGGGATAAAAATGCTGTTGCCGCTGCGCGGTAAATGGCTGGCGCTGGGGATTGTCGCGCTGTGCCTGATCGCCATCGCCTGGCTGCGCCTGCCGTTGTTGCCGACCATGCTGGTGCTGGCACCGCTGAGCATTCTGTTGCTGTGGTGGAGGAAGCCCTCATGATGGGCGTATTGATCTCGCTGGCGATTATTTTTACCGAGCTTTCGTTGCTGGCGTTCGGCGGCGGCATGACCATCCTGCCGGAAATGCAGCGCCAGGTGGTGGAGGTTCATCAATGGATGAGCGCGCAGGAGTTCAGCGCGCTGTTCGCCATGGCGCAGGCCGCGCCGGGACCGAATATGATGATCGTGCCGCTGATTGGCTGGCACGTGGCCGGCTGGGCGGGGCTGCTGGTTTCCTCCGTCGCCAAGTTCGGCCCGTCATCGATCGTGACTTTACTGGTGATGGGGGCCTGGCGGCGCTTCAAGGACAAACCCTGGCGGCGCATCGTGCAGACCGGTTTGGTGCCGGTCACCGTGGGTTTGGTGGCGGCCAGCGGGGTCCTGATCGCCGAAGCCTCTGCGCCGAGCTGGCCGTTGGCGGCGATCATCGCGCTGGCCACGCTACTGAGCATGAACAAACGCATTCACCCGCTGTGGGTACTGGCGGGCGGTGCTCTGCTCGGGCTGCTGGTCGCCTAATCAGCGCGGCGTCAGCACAAAGCGGGGTTTACCGTCGCGGTGTGTAACCTGGTAGCGTTTGGGGGCGGTCAGCGCCAGAAACGCCACCCTGCTGCCTTCGGCGTTGGTCAACGTCATACCGTCCGGCGTCGGGCGCCAGGCCACCGGCAGCTCGGTGAGCGCCAGCGGTTGCAGGCACTGCGATGAGGCGGTGAAACGGTAGGCGTTGGTGCTTTCGATCCGCTCATCGCTCAGCTCAACGTCGCAGGCGGCGAGCTTGCCTTCGGTGTCGGTCAACTGCCAGTGCCCTTTCAGCGCGGAGGGGGCGAGCAACGGCAACGAACTGGCGAAGGTATTGCCGCACAACAATAGGCTCATAACGGCTCCTGTCAGGGCAATGCGCCGTGGGATTAAGGAGAAAAGGCGGGACATCAGTTTCCTCATTGTCGCTTTCGTGGCCGGGCGGAAACATCTTTTGTGTCTATGATGATAGCAAAGTTGCCGGCGTTGACGTTTGGCTTTGCATTATCACCTCGTTAGCGCCGTTCATCATCTTTCTAACAACGTCTCCTGTTCGATTGGTCCATTGCGCCATGCCCCCTGGCTAAAAGGATGCATGCAATATGGACAGCCTTAATCGATAGGGGCTAGTTGCCAGTGTGGTGAGAGGGATAATAACGGTCTGGAACCAAACTGTGCGACATGACATAAGCTCCGAAAATAGGTGTGTGGGAAACATCACTCTCATAGTATTCGTGCCAGTAGCGTGCCGCTTGCCAGATGGATTCCGGGCTACTGATAGTGCCGCCCATACCCGGCGACAGATCAAAACTGTTGGCTGAAAATGCCATATTGAGCATGGCGGCGGAAGGAAAACCATATCCTTCGTGCAAAGGGTTAGCCGCCGTGCCTATGCCCCAACTATATTGCAACCAGCGGATCAACAATGCGGAGAGATCCAGCATAAAACGTTCCTTGTATAGCTGCCTGATTTTTTCGGCGATATCTTTGCTTGGAACCGGGATCGCCAACAGTGCCAAGTTCGGATAGCGCGATTTATCTGCAAACCGGGACAGTTTACCCACCTGAATGGCATTCGATGCCGGTGCATAGCCGTGGTCCGGATACCACTCTTTTGGCGTAAGATCGATACCCAGCGTGGTGCTTTCTCCCAGGTTGATTGGGTCTATGTCCTGAATAAATAGCGCAACGGACCACGCACTCGGCAGAAAGTCACTTCGTAAATGCGCTTGTGCCACCCGCAACCGAAATGAAACGGGATCGTTGCCACCAGCAAGTAAAATTAATCCGGGGTTTTCAACATTCTCAATTACGCAGGAGGTAACTGCCTGTTTTAGCCAAGAGATATTTTGTTCGTTAGATTTGCGCTTGATATTTTTAATAAAATTGCTGGATTGAGTTGCCTGGGAACGCATGATGCTAATACTCATTGGGCTGTCCTCATTTTATACGATAGGACGCAGCGATAACGTCATGCTGCGCTGCTGCAGTTTCTGCGGGATAGTGTCGGGGAAGGGGATATAGGTAACTATCACATCCAACCCTCTGCCCACCGTGCTAAAGCTCAACATCATCCCCATATCTCCTTGTAAAGGCTTATTATTCTGTAGTGCGAAGTTATTGATGGTCGTCGTTGTGTACAAACCGCGGGTGCCGAACCTGGCTGGCGGTGGCTCTGGAAGCGGGTAATCCCGGGTCAATTGCAGATCGCGAAGCACTCCCAGTGAATGATTAAGCAAGACATTAGCCATATCTCTTTTGTTGCCGTATTGGCATAGCGACGTTGGCGAGGAGATAAATTCATAAATTTTTCCGTAGCTATTGTTGACGTGTTGAGCGCACGACACCCGCCCCCAATGCACATCCCCCGTCAGGCAGAGCACCGGCAAACCGGCTGCAGATACCCGTTCAATCTGTTGGAGGATAAATTCATAGTCATATGAATAATTAGCCAGTTCATAATCTGTCGTTTTCCCTTCGAAAAAGCCTGCCGGTTCTCTGAACAATGATTGGCCCGTAACCAGAACGCCGTACTGAGGAGTGGCGGTGTTGGCACTTTCTACCAGTTCAGTTGCCCATTCCTCCAGAGCTTGTTGTTGTCCGGAATGGCCGAGTAAATCGCCGGCGTTGTCTGTGGTATTATCGAAGATGCCGCCTGCATTACGCTGGGTTCGGGTGTCCAGCATCAAAATGGAAAGTGGAGATTGTTGCAATTTGCATGCAGAGCCCAATGAGAGGGCGGAAAGTTGAAATGCCTCGTAGGCTTTGGCGGCGGCGTCCCACCACCGTTTTCTCCCTTGCGCAGTGAAGGTATTGCCGATCCAGGGGCTTAATGCCGGCGCATTATTCCAGAACTCATGATCATCCGGCAGCATAGCGACAGGCGCGAGTGTCAACACGCTAGGATAGCCGACAGGTTCATTTTGAGGATTGGTATTGCTGCTGCCGTTAAACCAGTTTTTGTAGTAGGTCTTATAGAATTGATTTTCCAGCCAAGGGGTATCGTCGACAAAATTCAATAAAGGCGGCAAATCAAGGTAAACCTGATCGCCAGCCAAAATGGTCCAGTCAGGTTTGGGGACCAGCTGCGACAGGATTTTGGCGGATTTCCCGCCTTTGTCCATGTTGTTATCAAAACAGGACAGCAACAATAGGTTAAATGTTTGCCCATCTTTGGCGGGAACCCCATTGATTCGCGTGCGGAAGTTGCGAAGCGTTCTTTCATCCCCCGCCTGGAGTTCTACCGTATGAATACGGTCAGTCGGAAGGTTGTGAAATTCAACAACCAGCGATTGAAAGTGTAGCCCGGTGTGAATAGGCCAATGATATTGTCGGATCGTTATGGGAGTGCTGATGTTACCGTTGATCCTCCAGACAAGTTGCTCATCGGCAGAGAAGCCTGCTAAGCCTGCCCATAGTCGGAGCGCGGAGTCTTGATCCGTTACATGACTAACTAGAGATATAGGCATAATAAAACCCCTGGATATTATCACTCAGTATGGGTTTTCATTCGGTATTAATTATATGCATGTGTTACTCGTCTTTTTTGAAGAAAAATGGCGAGAGAATAAAATGATCTATGCTGATAAAAATAGCCAGCAGTGAGTAAATGTCAATTGCCGCCATTAAATAAAAATGATGGCTGCGCTTTTTATTTGACCGTTTCATGCTTGACTGTTTACGCCATAATGCTTATCACGGTAATTAATAGTGTGCTGGTGTGAGAATGCGTAAGATTTTAACGAATGAAAGTCAGGAGAGATGGGGGTTTAATGCTAGCGTTGACTTTTTTTTTGGTTTTTTATTTTATTTTTATTTTTGTTCAATAAGTGAATTTCTTTTTCATCTATATAAGTAAATGGGCGACCATACCCGAGAGAACAGTGTGTGTTGAGGCCGTCAGAGTAAACTTCGGCGTTGATACTTGCTGCTTATGCGCAGGTCCCGTGAATCTGATACATAAGGAAAACACATGATTAAGCTAAATAAATTTGTGCTGCGCGGGGCCTGGGTTTTGTTATCTTTTAGCGTTGTAGGTTGCGGATTAAATTCTAAAAAAAATTTATATAATGACTATGCCGCTTTACCCGTTGACGGCTCTACAGTAGGGAACTACGTAGAGTTAAGGAACATTTTGATTGGCGAGGGCAGCTATGAGAATGACCAAGGGAAAGTCGTGAACATCCCGGAGCTTATCCCGAAGCGTTGTTTTGGCGACAGTGTCGATGACAGTTGTCGTTATAAAAGAAATGAAGCGATTTATGCGTTAGTTATTGGCTCTGAGCAGGCTTGCCTACAGCACCGTAAAACCATTTATGGCAATGATGCATTATTTAATGTGAGCGCAGGCAGTTTTACCAATTTATTCGCCGGTATTGCTACCGTTGCAACTCCCACCACAACGAAATCTGTTTTCTCGGCGCTTGCGCTATTCTCTAACGCTGAAAGATCATTGGTTAACGAAGTGGTTTACAAACAAATGATTGTCCCGGCAGTAGATAAAAAAATCATGTCGATCAGGGCCGAAAAAGTCACTGCAATGGCAAATCGTTTAAAAAACGAATCAATAAATGACTATGGCATCGATAATGCTTTGAGTGATTTTATTAGTTTCCATAACTCTTGTTCATTTATGGAAGGGTTGCGGCTAGCGTTGGATGAGGGGGTGAATGATCCTAAGCCTGGCAAAATTAATGCGCTGAATTCGCGTCTGTTAACGCTATCTGCACAGATAATGATGACTTGTGCCAAAGGTAAAGAAAACGATTTCCAATGCAACGCATTGAAAGGTCGCTATGAATCCGTTTCTGATGCGTTAAAGGTGTTGGAAAACCAGTGAGAGCGTTAGCTGTTAGGGGCTATTTGGGAGAGGTGAATCATTGCAGGGGAATCCCTTGGCGGTGATCCTGGAGGCTGAGGGGGTGAATGAAATGCAGATGCTTTCATTGGCTCGCTGGACCAAACTTTCCGAAACGACGTTTGTTTTCAAACCGACTGATCCGGTTGCAATAGACAATCCCGAACCAGAGTTGGACTGATGGACTGATCCCAGCCCGGTAGACGATCCTGAGATGTCTAAAACGCTATATCGTCCGTGAACTCTACCCACTGATTTTATCGGATCTTGCACATGCTAATCGTCAGCTTTTGACATAGGAGCGTCAATGCCGTAGCAGCGTCGTTCTTCAGTTCGCTGAAAAAAGAGCGCATCAGAAAACGGATCTATAAAACTCGCGATCTGGCCCGCGCCGATATCTTCGATTACATTGAAGTCTTCTATAACCGGGCTAGCCGCCACAGCCACCTTGGCGGCGTCAGTCCAGAGGCCTTCGAGAAGGCCTCGTCGTGAGGGACATGAAATGTCTACGGAAATGTCTACGGTTGTGGGGGCAGTCCACTATTCAATGCTTCTAATATTGCTCCCGAGAGCTTTATGCGCCGAGCTAGGTCGACTTCGACATGACCATTAACAAGCTCAGTTAGATGTTCCAGCTCCCAACGATCGGCCAATGGTAGACAGCCCTTGGTGGAAAGATACCAACAGCCAGAAATAGCCGCACCTCTGGGGCTTTCACACCAAGCTAAAACCTCTTCGATCGGTTTGTTTAGTGCTTTAGCAAACTGCTGATACTCGGTCTTACCGGTAAGTTGGATTAACCCGCGCCCGCGGTAGCGATAACCATCACCGGAGGATTCCGGTCCATTGCCGTTACGGTCGGCGTAGACGCGGTTTGCAAGTTTTACCTCATCGCCCAGAAACAGTTTCGCCTCCGTCTCATCTTTGAAGTGGGAACCGAAAGTCTTCATCAGGCCAGGAAGTGTGTAGTTCAATCTCTCTGTCAACTCATGGAAATCTTCTCCTGCTTCAACCATAAACTGCCCAATCGCCGCTGCTTTCTGTTTGTTGGTATTGAAACTGAATTTCGTGAACGCTTCATTAAGTGCAGGAACCCAGATGTCAGAGTTGAGTCTTTTTTCACTTACAACTTGCAGCGCGTGAGCTAAGGGATCAATAGCCACGGGAACGAAGGATAAATTGAACTCTCTATGAGTAGCAAGATCTGCGGTGAGGGCTGGTTCTGGCGGTTGAGGGATATCGGTTGAGGGGATTACGGCACGTTTAATGATGGAGTTAAAACTTCCTTCGATAAGATCTACGCCTGAATAACCCGCTGCGACTATTGCTAACAGTTTGTCAGTCTCGATGTTATTAACAAAATTATCTAATCCAGCAATTATTATGGATATTACGCCTGCAATAAAGCCAATCATCAGTGTGAGTATTAAATAGCTAGCATTGAATACCTTTGCGTTATCCATCGTTTCAAGTTGCAGATAGCCTGCTTTTTTCAGACCTATTACGGCCCGTATACCTTGACCAACCATTCCAGCTACACCACCAAGCACCAGAATTGTGAGAACATTACTAGGGACCATAGTGCCTCCGTCTTATCGATCACAGTGTCAGTGAACCACTATGATAGGTTTTAAGTAGCGGCGAGACGCGAAGTGGCATCTCTGTCATGTCATATTTATGAAGTTTATGGATATTGATTCTATACGGCGGTATATATTCCTCAACTAAGCATCGATGTGGAAAAAAGAGAGTCCTTTTTAGGGTTGACGATTAAGTGGTTTGATTTTTCTTACTTTTTTGGTTGACTAAGTGCTTTGTTGTAATTATTTATTAATGTTTCAATGCGTAAATTTTCCATAAATTATTCTCATAAGGTGATGGTTAAAGAGAGTAAATGAATCATCAATGAAAAAATAATTTCGTGAATTTTGGTTGTTTAATTATTTTTATATTCACAGCGCATGGTGAAATCAGCCTTTCAAAAAAACGTTCCATTGCTGTGGTAATTATTAACACGCTTTGTATTGTATGGTGTTTCTTGCTTGATTTTTATTTAACCAAGCAAGGCAAAAAGTAGGATTAAAATCAAATGGTGATGAGTTTTTTTTCATAAACTAATAAATAAAATCTTTCCACCAGTAAAGGTTGATGTTTTTTTATTTTCTGTAGGTGTTATAAGAACAGCTTTCTAGATTTATTTTGGCACGGGAATGCAAAAATGCAATGGTGTCTATCAAAAATACTGAAATCTCCTATTAATTGCCAATTCTTACTAAAATCAATCAATAATAAATTATGTTATATGTGGAACAATCAATAATCTAACCAATTAGCTTCGGAAATTATAAAATACCAAAAAACGGCGCCATGTCAGAGTATATAACTCGAACTAGGGGGATGAACTGAACGCGGCATTGGTAAAAATTGTGTCACTTTAATCAGGTCGTGTGTTTCAATAATGTCACACTGGTTGCTGCTGTAACCGCAGAGCGGGGTTGTGGGTGATTAGCTTCCCGAGTTTCTCAGGGGAGCGCGTGATGACGCTGTTTAATCTCGCCCTTGTCGTTGAGCTTTCCACTGGCGGTTTAGGTCGTTACAGAGGAATGGACAGCTTACTGAGGTACCACCGGTAACCTTCATAGAGTGTCGAGATGCTCAGCGTCACGAAATCTTTTTCGTTTTGGAGCCGCAGATGGGCTATTTTTCGCAACTTCCATTCGATATTCGTCTTGAGTGGGGAGCCAACGCCATCGAGCACATGGCGGGTGACGTTGATTGCGTCGTCATTGTCGATGTGATGTCGTTTTCAACCTGTGTCAGCGTGGCGACCAAACGGGGAGCCAGCGTCTATCCCTATATATGGAAAGATGACTCGGCCAAGGATTATGCAAGCAAGTTAGGCGCGGTAACGGCTAGCAACACCCGGCGTTTCGATGGCGCAGGGTATTCTCTTTCGCCGCTCTCGCTGGTCAATATCCCCGCGCAGACCAAGCTGGTGCTCCCGTCCCCCAATGGTTCTTCGTTGGCCTTTAAAGCGCGTGATTCAGGGGCGGCGGTATTCTGCGCTTGTCTGCGCAACCTTAAAGCGACAGCCGCTGCCTGTGCGGCGTATCGAAACATATTGGTGGTCCCCAGCGGTGAAAAATGGCCGGACGGCAGCCTGCGGCCGGCACTTGAGGACTGGCTGGTTGCTGGCGGGGTCATTGCGCAACTGCCGGAAAGAAACCCGTCGCCGGAAGCACTGGCGGCGGCAGCAAGCTTCCAGGCGTTGCCTGCGACGGCATTGCGCCAGTGCAGCTCAGCGCGGGAGTTGATTGAACGCGGGTTTGCCGCAGACGTTGAGCTCTGTCTGGCGACTGATGCAGACGACGTGGCCTGTCGTTTGGAGCACGACCATTTTGTCATTAGGTATGGATAATCGTGCCGCCTGTCTACTGGCGTGTTGGTTACCGCAGCAGGTCGATGAGCCTTCCGTCAAGGGTTAGCGGGGAAGGAACAGTAACGGCTGCCATGTGGCCCCTTCAAATAGCGGCAGATTGATAAATTGATGTAAGGTATTTAACAGAGCTATCATCAAGCCTTATATATAACGGATTATGGCCAATGCTCAAAAGAGATAATGTGATACCACGCGCCTACAAACAGGTAGATGTATTTACCACCTCGCCATTGCAGGGGAATCCCTTGGCGGTGATCCTGGAGGCGGAAGGGTTGAATGAAATGCAGATGCTTTCATTGGCTCGCTGGACCAACCTTTCGGAAACGACGTTTGTCTTCAAACCGACGAATCCGGTTGCAGATTATCAGGTGCGCATCTTTACCCCCGATAAAGAGTTGCCCTTTGCCGGACATCCGACATTGGGGACGGCCCATGCCTTATTGGAGGCCGGATTGGTGACCAAACAGCCGGGGGTAGTTATGCAAGAATGCGGGGTTGGTCTGGTTGCGGTCAATATCTTGGCTGACGGAACCCTGGCGTTTGCCGCACCGGCGGCAACGTTTCGATCGCTGACGGTCGGAGAAAGGGACCTGCTAAAGGCCGCTTTTCAGCAGGCGGTTATTGAAACAGATACCATGCCGGTGATTGCCGACATGGGTATTCGCTGGCTTATGGTGCGTATGCCAAACGTTCAATCCTGCCTGAGGGCGACGCCGGATCAAGCCATGATTAAAAAGCTGCAAATTGCCTGTCATGTTGATGGCGTGGTGATTTATGCTGCCTATTCATCCGGTGATCCGGCTGATTACGAAATGAGAGCGCTTCTGGTTGAAGGGGGACAGTTGGTTGAGGATCCCGTGACCGGCAGCGCTAATGCGTGCCTGGCCCGTCTGTTGAAGGCCAATAACTTCCCCGACGGTGGCTCGACGGCACTGGAGTATCAGGTTCGACAAGGGACCCAACTTCAGCGAGAAGGCCGGGTTAGCGTTCGTTTTATTCATGATGAGCCATGGATTGGTGGACAGAGCTGCACGCTGATTGATGGTTGGTTGCACATTTAGGTATGGCAATAACTCACTGATTTCCAGACATTGTGACCGGGAATGGTTACAGCGCCCGTTCCCGGCCATAATGCCCTCCAAATTGTCAGGATTAGCCGCTGTTATTACGATTTCCCCTTACGCCGCCCGCCGCCATAACGCGGCGTACATGCCGGGTTTGGCGAACATCACCAGATTCCCCAACAGGATCAGGCACAGGCCGATCACCGCATTGAGGTGCCACTGGTAACCTTCATAGAGTGTCGAGATGCTCAGCGCCACCAGCGGAAACAGCAGGGTGCTGTAGGCCGCAGCGCTTGCGCCGATGCGGCCAAGCAGGCTGAAGTAAGCGGCAAAGGCAATCACCGACCCGAAAATCGCCAGATACAGCAATGAGCCGATATAGCGGGTGCTGAACTCAATCTGGAAGGATGCGCCCTGGGCCAGGGCGATCAGTGCCATCAGAATTGCGCCATAACTCATGGCATAAGTATTGGTGGATAAAATGTCCAGCCCACGCCGCTGGTGGCGCGAACTGATCATATTGCCGAGTGAAAAACCGTAGGTGCCGAGCGCACTCAGTCCGATGCCTTGCAACAGTTCCGGCGCCATGTGCGTGGCGACCAGATCCTGCCAGAACAGGGCGACGATCCCGGTCAGGCCCAGTACCGCCGCAGGCAGCAAGTTTGGGCTGGGGCGTTGACGGAAGAAGATCATGCCGTTGACGGCATTGAACAGCACCGCCATCGAGAAAATCACGGATTCCAACCCGCTGCTGATATAGGCCGCCGCATGGTAGAAACAGTAGAAGTTAAAGCCGAACACGCAGCAGCCTTGCAGGATACAAAACAGGTGATCGCGCAGCGCAATGCGGCGCAGGCGGCGCGCCAACAGCAGGATCAGCAACATCACCGCGGCGGAAACCACGAAGCGGTAACTGATAGACACCGGAATGGCGACCGGTCCTGCCTGTTGCAGGGTAATCGCAATCCAGGTGGTGCCCCAAATCAGCACCACGGCAAGGTACAACAGCACGTTCATAATCGACTCCGGCAAAATAGACTGCCGCAGTATCCGCTGTCGCTCGCCGCCGCGCTTTCAGCGCTTTGCGCACAATTGCATATTCTTGCGCTTTTTTTAGCGAAAGCGCGGGTCGTGGACTGGTGCGGTATGGCGTCACTCTTTACACTGAAGACAACTCAGCGAAGCGGGGCCGGCGATGTCCAGATACAAGGCGTTTGAAACACTGCGGGAACACAAAGCGCGGTTGCACGGCAGTGTGCAGCTGGGTTCTGGCGTGGAGCTGGCCGCCTGGTCCAACCGTGACGATCGCATTACCCAGGAAAGCGCCGATCACCATACCCTGAGCCTCTATGTCGCCGATGGCTACGAGTGCTATCAAAAAGTGCCCGGCGGCTGGAAAAACGGCGGTGGGCCGGACCGTTTCTGCATTATGCCTCGCCAGTACGAATCCACCTGGGACGTGCGCAGCGATTTATCTTTCGTGCATCTTTACTGCACCGACCGGCATCTGCGACAGGTGGTGGAGCAAACCTGGGATCGCAGCCCGGCGGCGATCGCTCTCGAGCCGTGCGCGTTTGCCGAGGATCCGCAAATTACGCTGCTGTACCGCCAGTTTTTGCTTAACTGCAACTGGCAGGAACGCGCCAATCAGTTGGCGCTCAGCAGTGCGACAACGTTGTTGATGTCGCATCTGGTTCAGCGCTACAGTCAACTGCAATGGGCTTTGCCGAGGGTGCGCGGCGGCCTGGCGCCGGCGGTAGCCAGGCGGGTGAAAGACTATATCGAACAACACCTCGACAGGCCGTTGCTGCTGGCGGATTTGGCGGCGCAGGCCGAGCTGAGTGAGTTCCACTTTGCCCGCATGTTCAAACATGACACCGGCCTGGCGCCACACCAGTTTGTGATGCGCGCGCGGCTGCAACAGGCGGAAAAATTGCTGCGTCACAGCCTGTTGCCGCTGACGCAGATTGCGCTGGAATGCGGCTTCAGTTCCGCCAGCCATTTCAGCAACCGCTTCAAAGCGGCCTACGGATTTGCCCCGATGCAGATGCGCCAGGGGCGTTGACACCGACAGGAGAGAACATGGAACAGCAGTTCGCAGGACTTGGCGTATTGTTTATCGCCGGATTTGGGCCTATTACCCGGCAAACGGAGCACAGCAAGGCGTTTTATGTTGATGTGTTGGGGCTGCCGCTCAAGCCGATGCCCGGCAATAGCGATTATCTGCTGGCCGAGCATGGCGCGCTGGATGGGGTGAAGCACTTTGCCTTGTGGCCGTTGGCGCAGGCGGCGCAATCTTGCTTCGGCAGCGAACAATGGCCGGCCGATCTGCCGGTGCCGCAGGCATGGATGGAGTTTGACGTCGCCGATATGGCGCTGGCCACCCAAGGGTTGATCGACAAGGGCTACCGCCTGCTGGTCGCCAACCGCGAAGAACCCTGGGGCCAGAGCGTCACCCGCTTGCTCAGCCCGGAAGGGTTGCTGGTCGGCGTCACTTTCACGCCTTGGCTGCGCGACTGAACCTATGCTTTCCCTTGCATGTATCACTAAATTTCCGGATAGACCACGCCCAGCGCCAATCCCTGGCATCCATTTTTTCGGTATTTTTATAGAGACGGGATTCTAAATGAAAGCAGTTGCCACTTTTTCTACCAAGGATTTCAAACCAACGGATCTGAGCCCTGAGCCAGCGCTTACAACCGCCTTGCCGGTTTCCGTCAGCACGATGGAGAAACGCTATTCGGGTGAGATCCAGGGGGTTTCCGCAACAATCTTTACTGCCGCATTCGATCCGGCGAGAAAACAAGGCAGTTACATCGCAATGGAAAGTTTCTCGGGAAGTGTGAACGGCAAAGAAGGGGCTTTTAATTTTATTCATTCGGCCTCGACAACCGGCAGCGATCGGCTGAACGAGTTTTTCTGCATCGTGGATGGCAGCGGCACCCAGGCTTTGAAAGGCATATCCGGCTCTGGAGGCATGAAGATCGACGCAGATGGCACGCACCATATTTGGTTCGATTATCAGCTTGAGCAGACAGAAGCATAATCCGGCGTCAGCGCCTATTTTCGCCGTTTGGCTTATGAGGACATGGATGGAAAACAAAACCCTGGAGATACTCACCTACACCCTCAAAAAAGGGACTGGCCGCGATTTTCACAACATCATGACGGAAACCAGCGTTCCTTTGCATCTTAAGGCGGGGATCGATGTTGTCCGCTTCGGAAACTCTTTGCACGATGCAGATTCGTACTTTCTAATCCGGGCTTTCGACAGTGTCGAACATCTTGAAAACGCCCAGGACGAATTTTACAAAAGCGATGCCTGGCGAACGGGCCCGAGGGAGGCGATTATCGAAAGGATTGAGCAAAGCATCAAGTCCGTGCTGACAATCAGCAGCGCTGCACTGGATGCGATGCGGGTTTAGCCTATCCAAATAGAGTGGTAATAACCGGAACGTTAATCGGGAAGTGTCTTAACGGCACTTCCAGTACTGAACCACGGTGTCGTTTACTGGCGTACTTAATCCGCATGTAGGGCGAATGTTACTATTTGCCGGGGTACTTACAGATTGACTTGTATTCAAGAGGTCCATCTTATGACCAGTTAAGTAGATTAAGATTTTTTACAACATGTCCATGTTTGCATTTCGAGTTAATCAAATAAGGATTTTCGCTATTTATAAGGATAGGATAATCATCATCGATATCATCAGTGTATGTTGAGTGCCATTTTGGGTATATCCCTTTCATTTTTATTCTTCTAACTTTTTCCTCATTCCTGCAGTGGTTACCTGCTACCCACCCATTAAATAAAGTTTTAGATAAGGGAGTTCCTATAACTTCAAGGTTAAGGTTTATAGCCTCTATGATTTTATAAGCGAGTAATTCAGGAGCAGCCGTGGCGATGATAACTCTTCGACCTTCTTCTCTATGTTTTAAAAGCTCTAGCAATCCGTCTTTAAACCAATTAACCCCATTTATTTTCCCATCTCTAATCTTAGATGAGAATAGAAAAAAGCTGTCCATCATTTCTTTTTCTTTCATTCTGAAAGATGCAATAAAGAAGAAAATAGATGCGCCAGTGGATTTGAACCTCTTTGACTTCAAAAAAAGCAGAGCTATAGGTGCTAAGACGGCTGCACAGAAGAATCTTAACTTCCCAGTTCTAAATCTCATCAACATCCAGGCTTTAGTGGAATCTCCAGATAAAAGCGTCTTATCCAAATCAAAAATAACAACTTCACTCATAAATACCTCGTACAGATAGCAGCCTCCGTGAGACAGCAAACGAAGGCTGCAGTTGTTACATCATGCAGAAAATACGCAATTTAGCCGTTATAGACAATGCCAATTTTGTTTCCCGATGGGTCACGCACGTAGGCCGCATACCAATTAGGTCCATAGTGCGGACGAGGGTTCGGTGCACCCTCATCATATCCTCCATTGGTCATGGCGGCTTCATAAAAAGCATCCACTTCGGCCCGCGATTTAACCATAAATCCGACCATGGAACCGTTACCTGACGTGGCTTGCTCGCCATCAAAAGGAGTACAGACCCATAGGGTAAATCCATTACCTGTCCCGCCCTCTGAATAGGCACGCCAACCTGAAAACTCTATATGCATACTCCATCCAATTGTTGCTAGAGTTGCATCATAGAAAGCGTTTGACTTCGCTGGATCTGATGCTCCCACAGTTACATAATTGCTCATGGCTAAAACCTTTTACTGTATAAAAAGCCAGTATAGCAAATCTTGAAATACGGATGGTCAGTCCAGTTATCTGCGATTTTTGCAATCATCAACTTATCGTACCACTTTGAATTAAGGGAGAATTATTGAGCAGGTTAATAATAACACCGGTTATCAGGCGTGGGGAAATGAATGAGGAAAAGTAAAACCCGCCTTGCGGCGGGCGCAGGCAGTTACTTCTGGTTGTCTTGTTCCACGGCGTCATACAGCCGCTGGAGAATATCCGGGAAGGCGGATTGTACGCGGTTCCAGCTTGGCACAAAGGGTTTATCGCCGGGGTTTTCGCTGAAGGCTTGCCCGGCCTGAGAAATCACCCGAGAGAACAGTTCGACCGCTGACTCTTCGCTGTGGCGATCGAAATCCAGACCGTTCATTTTGGCATCGTGCTCAAAGGCGTCGATCATATCCAACGCCGTGCGGTAGTAGGTGGCGCGCAGTACGCGAAAAGAATCGCTGGTGAGCGGCACCCCCTGGATCGCCAATTTGCGGTACAGTGCCTTGGTGATATCGCCCGCCATACGCTGCAGGCCGCTGTGCGGATCATCTTCCGACATTGCCTGGTGTTTATGATCGTAATTATCGGCGATATCAACCTGGCAGATACGGCTGGTGGCGGTGTTGCGGTGGACTTCCGACAATACGCCGATCTCCAGCCCCCAGTCGCTGGGAATACGCAGGTTGTTGAGAATGTGGGTGCGCATGGCGAACTCGCCCGAGAGCGGGTAGCGGTAGCTGCGCAGGTAATCGAGAAAATCCGAATTGCCGTACACTTTCTGCAGCGATTTCAGCAGCGGAAACACCAGCAACCGGCCGACGCGGCCATTCAGCTTGCCGTTAGCCACCCGGGCATAGTAACCCTTGCAGAAATCGTAATGGAAATGCGGGTTGGCCACCGGATACAGCAGCCGCGCCAACATGCGGCGATCGTAGGTGACAATGTCACAGTCGTGCAGCGCCACACAGCTGGAGCGGCGTGAAGCCAGCGTGTAGCCGACGCAAAACCACACGTTGCGGCCTTTGCCCGGTTCGTTGGGCGCCAGCCCTTCGGCGCTGAGCTGGTCGGCAATCGCCGTCAGGCGCGGCCCGTCGTTCCACAAAATGCGGTGGCGCTGCGGCAGGCGGGAGAAAAAGCTTTTCGCATGCAGGAACTGCTCATGGTTGGCGCGATCGAGACCAATGACGATCTCCTCCAGATAAGGCACCTGCGCCAAAACATCGACAATATTGTCCAGTGCCGGGCCTTCCAGCTCGGAATAGAGCGAGGGCAGAATCAGCCCCATGGTGTTGCGGCCGGAAAATACCTGCAACTCATATTCCAGTTCGGACAATTCGCGCTGAGCGAGAGCGTGAAAGTTGGTGATGATGCCATCTTGATAAAAATCACTCATGGTGAGATCTCCCGTTAATCAGAAAATGATCCAATCCTTCGCACCAGCCCTGGGAGCCTTGGCGGCGCGTGCGGTACAGCTGGCCGGCGAAATCGCCCGGTAAGTCGAGAGGTCTGTCCTGCTGCCCCCGGATCAACACCGCCAGATCGCTGGCGTGCAGCAGGGAAATATCGTTGGGGCCGTCGCCCAGACTGAGGGTGGTAAGAGGGGGGCCGTGCGGCGGCCGATAACGCGCGGTGATCCAACGGGCGGCGTTGCCTTTGCTGACGGCCGAGCTCATCACGTGATAAAAGCGTCCGCCCTGGGTCAAGCTGAGCTCGTGCTGCGCCAGCAACGTGCGAAACTGGGCAAGCTGTTCATCGTTTCCGGCCCAGAGCAAGGGTTCAGAACCGACGCGCCGGCGGGCCAGATGCGCCTGATTGAGCGTTAAACCGGTCCATTGCGCGACCCTGGCGTCGTCCACGTCGGCAAATCCCTGAAAGGCAAAGCCGGTCTGGCTGCGCAGTTCCCGCAACGTGGCGCACAGGCTGGGGTAATCTGCGCCCAGGTGCCTGGCCGGATAGTCGGGGCGATCGCGCCATTGGGCGGGGAAGACAATCTGCGCGCCGTTTTCCGCAATAAACGGCCAGTGGCTCAGCCCGAGTTGCCGTTGCAACGGGGCGACTTCTGCGGCGGTTTTACTGGTGGCGATAATCAGCGGCGTCTGGGCGTGCGCCAGCCGATCCAGCCACGGCTGCGCAGCCTGCCAGCGGTAGCTGTGGTGATCCAGCAGCGAACCGTCCAGATCGGTGAAAATTAACAGGTTGGGGCTCGGTTTCAGCATTTCATCTCCATTCTATCGTGCATAACTCACTGATAAACAGGTTGATTACTTTGTTGTCATCTAGACCGACGGAGAAACGACGCGTGGCGTTGCTGAGGGTGTTTGCCGCCGACGCCGTGCCTCCCCCAGATAAAAACGTGATTAAAATCACAATTTACCCTAACGGCTTATCGCAGGGGGTGCAAGTGTTGGTCGTCACCCGCAAAAACGGGTTATTGCATTTATTCGTTGAAAAACGGGAGGGCTTGTCCGCTTAACGGGGGGATTATGACGCAATCAGCCGGTTAAATAGCGTTTGTTGAATATCTTGCTTTTGGGCAAGAAAGGCATGCACGGTGACAAGTGAATCTTCGAGCGAATAAATAACGCGATAGCCGTTGAACGTATTACATTCACGGTATTTATCGCAGCCAATTTTCAAGAGTTCAGGGCATATCTGACAGCCGGTCGGAAAGAGGCTTACCCTGGCTTCGAACCCGGTAATGATGCTTTCAACGATCGGTACCGGCAGCACATTATTGGCTTTCAAATGGTGGACAATCTCGAGCAAAGTACTCTTTGCCGTTGCGGTATACTCAATATCAATCCGTTCCCTCATGCGACATCTCCTTTTGACCGCATTACTTATCTATATCAGCCAGCAATTGGTCGCGGGAATAAACCTTGCCTTCTTTTTTGTCTTTTTCAGACAGCGTTAGCAATTTAAGCAGGGCAATGGCGTCATCCCTTTGCTGGTGTTGTTCATAAGATTCGATCACATAAGCAGGGGTACCATTTTGCGTCACCAGAATAGGCTCAGACAAATCGAGCGCGGCGGCGTGCTTCTTAACATAGCTGATGGTTTCAACTTTCATACTGGCGTCCTCGTATCTTGCGTGAGTCAAATTTAGTTCATATTCAGACTATAAGCAATGCACCACGCAGAACCGAATCTGCTACTCTGCGGGAAGGCGGTTTTCGCCACCCTGCAAGTTATCCCTAGTGAATCAGGAGGCAAACGTGCCCGAGGAAAAGCAAAGCATTCACCTGCGCCCGATGGTCGAAAGGGATCTGCCGGCGGCGTTCGGGCTGTCGCAACAGGCGCGCTGGCCTCACCGCCTGGAAGACTGGCAGCAGGCGTGGGGATTGGGGGCGGGAGTGGTCGCGGTGGTCAACGGCGAGACGGTCGGCACCGCGCTGCGCTGGCTATGGGGAGAGAACCGCGCCACGCTGGGGTTGGTGATTGTCGACGAAGGGCATCGCGGGCAAGGCATTGCCAGGGCGATGATGCAGACGCTGATGGCGCCATTGGCCGACTATCAGCTGCACCTGGTGGCTACCGAACAGGGCAAGCCGTTGTATCAACAGTTGGGGTTTATCGAACAGGGGCGGCTGGCACAGCATCAATGCCGGGAGTTGCCTGCCCGCGACGCCGAGCCTTTGCCGGAGGGCGTTACCCTGCGCCCGGCATCGTCGCAGGATCTGTCAACCCTCGCCGAGCTGGATTTCGCCGCTTGCGGCATGCGGCGTCAGCCGCTGCTGGAGACCTTGCTGAGTAGCGCCGGGCAGGCGCTGGTGCTGGAGCGGCAGGGGATTGCCGCCGGTTTCGCGGTGCGTCGCCGCTTTGGTCATGGCCACATGATCGGCCCGGTAATCGCGCCTGACCTGGCCTCCGCCGTCGCGTTAATCGACGCGCTGTGCCGGCCCTGCACCGGTCAGTTTGTGCGTATCGACACGCCACAGGCCAACAGCCTCGGCCCTTGGCTGCTCGAGCGCGGTTTACCCTGCGTGGACACGCCCGCCGTCATGGTGCGCGGCGCGCTTCATAGACCGGATCCTGCCGGCGTGCAGACTTTTGCATTGGTTTCGCAAGCGCTGTCATAAAATTGAAAATCAGAGGCCACGGCGGTGCATCGCCAGATGCATTGCCCAATTGTTGTGCAATAGTTATCAACTGATGACTTTGCTGTAACCGCAGGTTTTACCGTTCCTGCGCCGCCGTACGCCGCCGCGCGTGAAATATCCCCAGAAAGTCCGCAATTGGCACAGGCCATGCATTGTCATCATCAGTCTTTGTTACCTGAGTAACAGGCGGCGGTTTGATGACAACTCAACAACAGCGGGCGAACTATGACAGACCATCCTGATGTGATCGCACAGATAGAAGCGTCATTCGCGGTACAAACCCCGACCGGCAAGCGTATTGCCGGTTATCTGCTGGCCAATCTGGCGCAGGTGCCGTTTGAAACCGCCGACGGCATCGCCCGCAGCACGGCGACCAGCGGCATTTCGGTCGGCCGTTATCTGCGCAGCCTGGGTTACCGCAATCTCGACGATTTGAAACGCACGCTGCGTGAACAAGGGGCAGCGCTGTACCAACCCTGGGGCGTCACCGATCGTCTGGGGGCTTATCGCCGGCGGCGCGAGCAGCCGCAGCCGCAAAAGCTGCGTCAGGCGTTAACCCTGGAGCTGGAAGCGATAGAACACGTTTACCAGTTGGCCGGCGGGGAGGCGTTCAACCACGTCAGCCGTCAACTGGCGCAGGCGGAAGCCGTGTTTGTGGTCGGCATTCAGTCTACGCGCGGCATCGCCAACGCCTTTTACAGCCATCTGGAATATCTGCGGCCCAGAGTCTATTACGCCGACGGGCTGTCCGGCACCTACGTGGAATCGCTCAATTCTGAATTTAGCGCGCCCTATCTGGTGCTGACCGACACTCGCGCCTACTCGACCATCGCCCGGCAGTATTGCCAGGCGGCCTGCGCGCGCGGGCTGCGGCTGGCGCTGATTACCGACATTTACTGCCCGTGGGCGCGGGACTACCCGATTGACCTGCTGCAGGTGAAAACCGACACCGGCCAGTTTTGGGATTCGCTGGCGCCGCTCAGTTGCCTGTTCAACCTGCTGTTGTCCTCGGTGCTGGAACAGGGCGGCGCGGCGGTGGAGCAGCGGCTGGCCAACAACCGCATCCTGCAAAAAGAGCTGGGGCAATTTGAATCTTAACCGTATGGGAACAGGTAATGAGTGACAATGTAACGTTAATTGATCTGGCCGAGGCGTTTCCCGATCTGCCGATTGAGCTGAAATACGCCGGCGCCGATAACCTCACCGGCCGGCCAATCTATCGCGAAAGCCGCTGTCTGCTGCACCCCGACGCAGCGCGTGGGCTGGCACGCTGCCTGCTGGCCGCGCGGCTTGCCGGTTTATCGCTAAAGGTGTTTGACGCCTATCGGCCGCAACAGGCGCAGGCGTTGCTGTGGCTGGCGTGCCCGGATCCGCAATATGTCACCAGCACGCAGACCGGCTCGCACCACAGCCGCGGCGTGGCTATCGACGTGACGCTGCTGGATGCGGCGGGCGCGGCGCTGGATATGGGTACCGGCTTTGATGAGATGAGCGAGCGTTCCCATCCGTTTTACCCCGATTTCCCTCCCGAGGTGCAGCGCAACCGGCTGTTGCTGAATGCGGTGATGGCCGCCGGGGGGTTTTGCGGCATCGCCAGCGAATGGTGGCATTTTGAGCTGCCCAACGCCGGTGACTATCCGCTGTTGGCCGATCGCTTCGGCTGTTTTTCTTACGATTAAAACGACGCACCTTCAACACACCAGGAGTCAGTTTATGAGCAAAGTTAAATACGCCGCGCTGGCGGTGGCAGTCACTGTGGGTCTGGCCGGTTTGGCTCCGGCGCAGGCGGCGGTGCCAAAGGATATGCTGGTGATCGGCAAAGCGGCCGACCCGCAGACGCTGGATCCGGCCGTGACCATCGACAACAACGATTGGACGGTAACTTATCCTGCCTACCAGCGGTTGGTGCAATACAAAACCGAAGGCGGCAAAGGCTCCACCCAGGTTGAAGGCGAACTGGCGGCAAGTTGGGCCGCGTCGGACGATCAACTGGTCTGGACCTTTAAGCTCAAGCCGGGCAACAAGTTCGACGACGGCAGCGAGGTTAACGCCGAGGCGGTGAAATGGTCGTTTGAACGGCTGATGAAGATCGGCCAGGGGCCGTCAGAAGCCTTCCCGAAAGATCTGCAGGTGACGGTGGTGGATCCGCTGACGGTGCGTTTCACGCTGAAAACGCCGTTTGCCCCGTTCCTCTACACGCTGGCCAATGACGGCGCCGGCATCGTCAACCCGGCGATCGCCAAGGCCAACCCGGCCGACGAAGGCAAAGCCTGGCTGGCGAACCACAGCGCAGGCTCCGGCCCTTACAAGCTGGATCGCTGGCAGAAGGGCCAGCAGTTGGTGCTGGTGCCAAATCCGCATTACGGCGGCGCCAAACCGGCGTTCAAACGCGTAACGGTGAAGATCATCGCCGAAAGCGCCACCCGCCGCCTGCAATTGACGCGCGGTGATTTGGACATCGCCGAATCTCTGCCCATCGATCAGCTCACGGCGCTGAAAAGCGAAAACAAGGTGGCGGTCAATGAGTTTCCTTCGCTGCGCGTTACCTATCTGTACCTGAACAACGGCAAGGCGCCGCTGAATCAGGTGGATCTGCGCCGTGCCATCTCTTATGCGGTGGATTATCAGGGCATGGTGAAGGGCATTCTCGGCGGCAACGGCAAACAGATGCGCGGACCGATCCCGGAAGGCATGTGGGGTTACGATGCCGCCGCACAGCAATATAGCCTGGATGCGGACAAGGCCAAGGCCGCGCTGGCGGCGGTGAAAGACAAGCCGGCGTCGCTGAACTTCCTGTATTCGGTCAGCGATCCTAACTGGGAGGCGATAGCGCTCTCGGTGCAGGCCAGCCTGGCGACGGTAGGCATTAACGTCAAACTGGAGAAGCTGGCTAACGCCACCATGCGCGATCGCATCGGCCAGGGCAATTACGACATCGCCATCGGCAACTGGAGCCCGGACTTCGCCGACCCCTACATGTTCATGAACTACTGGTTCGAATCCGACAAAAAAGGGCTGCCGGGCAACCGCTCGTTCTACAGCGATCCGCAGGTGGACGCACTGTTGAAAAAAGCGGTTTCGGTGTCCGATCAGCAAGTGCGCACCGCCGATTATCAGGCGGCGCAGAAAATCGTCATCGACCAGGCGGCCTACGTCTATCTGTTCCAGAAAAACTATCAGGTGGCGATGAACAAAGAGGTGAAGGGCTTTGTGTATAACCCGATGCTGGAACAGGTGTTCAACGTTGGGCAGATGAGCAAGTAATTCTCTTTCGGGCAGCCCTTTGGCTGCCCCCTTGCGCCACGGGAAATGACTATGAACGTTTGGAGCCTTATCCGCCAGCGCTGCTGGGGGCTGGTGCTGGTGATGTTCGGGGTGTGCGTCATCACCTTTACCATCTCGCATCTGATCCCCGGCGATCCGGCGCGGCTGCTGGCCGGCGATCGCGCCAGCGAGGAAATCGTCCGGCATATTCGCCAGCAACTGGGGCTGGACCAGCCGTTATACGTGCAGTTTGGCCGCTATGTGCTGGATCTGCTGCACGGCGATCTGGGCACCTCTATCCGCACCGGGCGGCCGGTGCTGGAAGACCTGCGCGCCTTCTTCCCGGCGACGCTGGAGCTGGCATTTTGCGCCTTGCTGCTGGCGATCGCGCTGGGCGTGCCGCTCGGCGTGCTGTCTGCGGTTTACCGCAATAAATGGCCCGATCATCTGGTGCGCCTGCTGTCGGTGACCGGCATCTCCACGCCGGCGTTTTGGCTGGGGCTGGGAGTGATCATTTTGTTTTACGGCCAACTGAACGTCTTGCCCGGTGGCGGCAGGCTGGACGACTGGCTGGATCCGCCCACCCATATTACCGGGTTCTACCTGCTGGATTCGCTGCTGACCGGCAACGGCGACGCGTTTTGGAACAGCCTGCAGCACCTGATCCTGCCGGCGCTGACCCTGGCGTTCGTACACCTCGGGGTGGTGGCGCGGCAAATCCGCTCGGCGATGCTTGAACAACTGGGCGAAGACTATATCCGCACCGCACGCGCCAATGGCCTTTCGCACTGGCGAGTGGTGCTCGGCCATGCGCTGCCGAACGCGCTGATCCCTTCGGTGACGGTACTGGGGCTGGCGTTGGGGGATTTGCTGTATGGCGCGGTGCTGACCGAAACGGTATTCGCCTGGCCAGGCATGGGCGCTTACGTGGTGGATTCCATTCAGGCGCTGGACTTCCCGGCGGTGATGGGCTTTGCCGTGGTGGTGTCTTTTGCCTATGTGATGGTTAACTTGATCGTCGATCTGCTTTATCTGTGGATCGACCCGCGAATGGGGCGCGAGGGCTAATGACCATGTCTCAACTTGAACGACCGCCGTCTCAAATCGAACAACCGCCGGCGGCGGAACCTGTGCTGCGCTTTGTCGGCGCGCGGCGCGCCTGGTATCGGGTGCGGCGCAGCCCGCTGACGCTGTTGGGCGCCGCCATCATGTTCTGCGTGCTGTTTTTGATGCTGTTTTCACCCTGGCTGGCGCCGCACAATCCGGACGCCATTGACCTGACCGCACGGCTGCTGCCGCCTTCGGCCGAACACTGGTTCGGCACCGACGAAGTGGGCCGCGACCTGTTCAGCCGGGTGCTGGTCGGCAGCCGGCAGTCGGTAGCCGCCGGGCTGGCGGTGGTGGTGCTGGCGGGCGGAATAGGCTCGCTGCTCGGCTGTTTTTCCGGCGTGATGGGCGGTACGGTGGACGCGTTGATCATGCGCTGCATGGACATCATGCTGTCGGTGCCTTCGCTGGTGCTGACCATGGCGCTGGCGGCCGCGCTCGGGCCAAGCCTGTTCAACGCCATGCTGGCGATTGCGGTGGTGCGCATTCCGTTTTACGTGCGGCTGGCGCGCGGGCAGACGCTGACGCTGCGGCATCAGGCGTATATGCAGGCGGCGCGCACCTTTGGCGCCTCGCGCTGGCATTTGATCGGCTGGCACGTACTGCGCAACGTCATGCCGCCGTTGGTGGTGCAGGCGTCGCTGGATATCGGTACCGCTATCCTGATGGCCGCCACGCTGGGCTTTATCGGCCTTGGCGCCCAGCAACCGACCGCCGAATGGGGCGCCATGGTGGCCAACGGCCGTAACTATGTGCTCGATCAGTGGTGGTATTCGGCCTTTCCCGGTACGGCGATCCTGATCACCGCCACCGGCTTCAACCTGTTCGGCGACGGTCTGCGCGACCTGCTGGATCCTAAAACCCGGGGGCGTTGATGAGCGACACTACGGTTTTATCGATTGATGAGCTGCAACTGGAATTCCCGGTCTACGGCGGCAGCGTCAAGGCGCTCAACCGCGTCTCGCTGCAGGTCAGGGCCGGCGAAATCGTCGGCGTGGTGGGGGAGTCCGGTTCCGGTAAGTCGGTGACGGCAATGATGACTCTGCGCCTGCTGGCCGAGGACGGTTACAACATGACCGGCGGCAGGCTGGAGCTGTTGGGCACCGACGTGCTCGGCGCCAGCGAGCGGCAAATGCGCCAACTGCGCGGTGCCCGGGTGTCGATGATTTTTCAGGAGCCGATGAGTGCGCTGAACCCGACGCGGAAAATCGGCCGCCAGATGTGCGAAGTGATCCGCCTGCACCAGCGGCTGTCGGTGCGGCAGGCGCGCGACAAGGCGATCCAGTTGCTGCGTGAAATGCAAATTGCCGATGCGGAACGGGTGATGGAACGCTATCCGTTCGAGCTGTCGGGCGGCATGCGCCAACGGGTGCTGATCGCCATGGCGTTTTCCTGCGAACCTGAGTTGATTATCGCCGACGAGCCGACCACCGCCCTGGATGTTACGGTGCAGCGGCAGGTGCTGCGCCTGTTGCAACAGAAGGCTCGCGCCAGCGGCACGGCGGTGCTGTTTATTACTCATGATATGGCGGTGGTGTCGCAGCTCTGCGACCGGGTGTACGTGATGTACGCCGGGCACGTGATCGAAAGCGGCGCCACGGCGCAGGTGATTGACCACCCGCGTCACCCGTATTCCATTGGGTTGTTGCAGGCGGCGCCGGAACGCGCCGAACCGCGCAGCTTGCTGCGGGCCATTCCCGGTACGGTGCCCAATTTGAGCGCGTTGCCGCCGGGTTGCGCATTCAGCAACAGGTGCGGCTACGCCAGCGGCCAGTGCCGACAAACGCCGCAGTTGGCGCCTTTGGCCGCCGACCCGACGCAACGGGTGGCCTGCTGGCATCCGCAGTCTCTCGATCTGGAGGTGAAAAATGAACCTTGAAGCGCTGCTGGAACTGCGCGACGTGCGGCTGCGTTTTCCCGCCAGCTATAACTGGCGCGGTAAGCCGAGAGAATATGTCCATGCGCTCAACGGGCTGGATCTCAACATCATGCGCGGCGAGACCCTGGGGATCGTCGGCGAATCCGGCTGCGGCAAAAGCACCCTGGCGCAACTGCTGATGGGATTGTTGAAGCCCAGCAGCGGTGAGCTGCTGCGCGCCCGTTCCGGCGGTTCCTGGTTTGGCAGCGGCATGCAGATGGTGTTTCAGGATCCGCAGTCGTCGCTCGACCCGCGCCTGCCGGTATGGCGCATTATCACCGAGCCGGTCTACGTGCAGCAGCATAATGGCGTGGCAGAGCGGCGGGCGCTGGCGGCAGAGCTGGTGCAACAGGTTGGCCTGCGGCCGGAGTCTATTGACCGGCTGCCGCATGAGTTTTCCGGTGGTCAGCGCCAACGGATCTCGATTGCCCGCGCGCTGTCCTCGCAACCGGATATCATCGTGCTGGACGAGCCAACGTCGGCGCTGGATATCTCGGTGCAGGCGCAGATCCTCAACCTGTTGGTGGAGCTGCAACGCCAGCGCAATCTGACCTATGTGCTGATCTCGCATAACGTTTCGGTGATTCAGCATATGAGCGATCGGGTGGCGGTGATGTATTTGGGGCAAATCGTCGAGCTGGGGCCCACTGCGCAAGTCTTGCGCCAGCCGCAGCATCCTTATACCCGGCTGCTGCTGGATTCGGTGCCGCGCGCCGGGCGTTTGCTGAGCGACAGCACGATTGAAGATCGCAAAGGGGAGTTGCCGGGCAATCGCCAGTTGCCGCTGGGGTGTTTTTTCCGCGAGCGTTGTCCCTACGCCGGGGAAGGCTGCCAGATGCCGCAAACGTTGCGGGTGAATCTGGGGGGCACGGCGGTGCGCTGCCACAAAGTGGCGTGACGGCCACGGCGTTCAGCGCATGGTGCCCGCGTAGCCTATCCTTCAGCCA
The DNA here is from genome assembly GCF_018336935.1 of Serratia plymuthica. Lineage (NCBI taxonomy): Bacteria > Pseudomonadati > Pseudomonadota > Gammaproteobacteria > Enterobacterales > Yersiniaceae > Serratia > Serratia plymuthica. Next base: position 2,215,744 of record NZ_CP068771.1, read on the forward strand.
GGCCAGATATCGCTTAACTATTAAGCCGGCTCCCGGATTAACAGGGGAAAACAAGAAGGCGGTCTGAGGCCGGCCTAAGTCCCAGCCGGTCTCAGCCCCCCGATTCTTTTTTATGAACCCTTAGGTAATAACGGAATGTTATTACCGGGGGAGTGCGGCCGCGGTTTTCCAGGGGGCGAAAATCGCCAGGCTGGCCGCAGCCAGCGCCCAGGCACCGAGGCCGCCGTACAGCATCACCAGGCCAAAACTGTGCGTCAGCGCAGCATGAACCAGGGGAGCCAAGGCATCCCATTCGGGGCGTGCTTTCAACGCGCTGAGATTACCCGCCACTATCTGCTCCGCCACCGAACCTGGCGGCAAGGTAGCGAATGATTCGGGCAGCGTTTGCCGCAGGCAAGCGTCAACGCCCGCCAGCAAGATAAAACCCATGACGGCAATATTGATAGCCAAGGCGATCATTCTGGCGCTCATGTCTATCCCGGAGGCCATGCCGGCGCGGGCATTCGACACCGAACCTGTGGTGGTGTTGGTCACCGGGGTATTGGTGATGCCCAGGCCGATGCCGGCGAGAAGTAACCCCGGCAGCATGGCCCATCCGCCGGCATGTTCGCCGCTGCTGCCTGATTTCATCAACAGGAAACCCAGCCCGAGCGCGAATAGCCCTGCGGGGATCACGGCTCCAGGGCGGTAACGCAGAGCCAATCGCTCGCCCAGCGGGGGGAAGACCAGCGTGGGAAGCGTATAGGCGAGCAGCGACAGACCTGTGGTCAGGCTGTCATAACCCAGCCCGATTTGAAAATAGAGCGGCAGGTAGATCATAAAGGGCCAGAAGCTGAAATTCATGCCGATGGATCCCATCAGCGCCCCGGAAAATTGCCGATTCCTGAACACGGAAAACGCAATCATCGGATAGGGGGTGCGTCTCTCAACCCCGATAAACAGCAGCAGGCTGAGGGCCGCAGCCAGAAGAATCCCCCCGGCGCGAACGTTGACGAAACCGAACCCCGCCCCCTGAGTGATAAAATAGACCAACCCGAAAACCGACAACGACAATGTGACGATCCCCAGACTATCCAGTTTTGCCGCCTGAGGATCGCGGGATTCTTGCACGCTGAAAATCACCAGTAACAGGGTCAGAACGGCGATGATCACATGAATCAAAAATACCCACTGCCAGTTGGCGAGCGCCACGATAGCGCCGCCGATCGCCGGCCCAAACCCTAAACCGATGCCAAAAACGACGCCCCAAATGCCGAAGGCCTGACCACGCTGTTTGCCGCTCTGAAACTGATGCGACAATGCAGCTACCTGGCAAATCAACATGGCGCCGCCCGCCATGCCTTGCATAAAGCGGCCCGCGATCAGCATCGTCGAGCCGTTGGCCAAGCCGCAGAGTAAGGAAGTGAGGCCAAAAGCGGCAATGGCGATGATGAAAACGCGCCTGCGGCCAAACCGGTCAGACAGCGTTCCGGTGGCCATCATCACTGCGGTGCAGGCCAGGGTGTAGGCATTCATAATCCACTGCATATCGCTGAAATCGCTGTGTAATACCCGTTCCAGCGTCGGCAGTATGACCGGCACGCTGGAGATTTCCAGGCCGAACATCAGCGCGGCGAGGCAAATTGCCGTTAATGCCAGTCGGTTTTTACTGGCGTGAGAAAGCGTCATGAGTTTTTTCCACAAAAGAGGGTGATGGCAACGAACAGCTATTCTGGATAAATGGATTGCATGATAGAAATGATTTAATTTATCGTTATTAATTAATTCCCATCATGAAATTACCCGATGAACATTGACCCGACACTGCTGCGCACCTTCGTTGCGGTTACCGAAACCGGCGGCTTTACGCGCGCGGCGCAGCAACTGAATCTGACCCAATCCGCGATCAGTCACCAGATCCGCCGGCTTGAGGAGCAGATTGGCCGACAGCTATTGCACCGCACTACGCGCCGCCTGACGCTAACCGAAGACGGTGAAGATCTGTTGCGCCACGCCGGGCAGGTTTTGCAGGCGCTCGACGCCATGCAGCGGCGCTTTGAATCTTCCCCCGTTTCCGGCTCGGTGCGCTTCGGCCTGACGGAGAGTTTTCTGGGGGAACGATTGCCGCCGCTGTTATCCCGGTTCGCCCGGGCTTTCCCTGCGGTCAGGTTGGAGGTGAATGTCAGTATCGGGCTGGATCTTTGTGGCATGGTGAAGGGCAACGAACTGGATTTGGCCGTCGTGATGTCGCTGGCTGACCGCATTGAGGGTAGGCTATTGCGGCGGACGCAACTGGTGTGGGTAGCGGCTGAGACATTCAGCCTTGCGGGCACGTCGTTGCCGCTGGCGTTGTTGCCCGCGCCTTCGGTCAGCCGCGAGGCCGGGATCGCCGCTTTGGAAAGCAAGGCTATCGAATGGCACACCGCCTTCACCTCACAAAGCCAGCAAGGGTTACGGGCGGCCGTGCTGGCGGGGCTGGGCATTGCCGTCATGGCGAGCGGCGATCTGGAGCCGGGGATGAAAGTGATCGCGGACGAATATGGGCTACCCGAATTACCCGACGTCGATTTCACCCTGATCGTCAACGGCGCGGAGCCTGGCGCGGCTGCGCAGGCATTCGGCAAAATACTGCTGGAGATGTCGGCGCCGCTGCCTGCCGCTGGGGGAGATTAGGTGCGGTTCAGGGCATTGGCCAGTCGGTCGGGGTTTTGCTCATCACGTCGAAAAAGACGTCTTTGGTCACTGACCAAAAATGCAGGAAGCCTTCCTGGCTGAAACTGATGCCCATCAAACCCATCACGAACCAGCAGGTGGTGAATAGCCCAAGGCTGCTGAACATGAATGCCATGCCGTTACGGCTGGTTTTACGGCAAACGACGTTTAACTGGCTGGCCATAAACATCATTACGGCGCTCAGTAATTCCCAGCGCATCATAATCAAACCCGTGGCTATGGTACTCATCGAACATGATCCTTGGTGAAAAGCCGCAGCCGGCAGGGCGCCGGAGAACAGTGCGGGCAAAAATGGAGTAGTGTGATCTGCGTCACATTGTAGCATCGGGATAAAGGGTCGCTCAATCCCTGTACGGCATAAAAGCCTGCCCCCCGGAAACATTCCAACATGCTGAAACATTTATGCCATTTCATTAGCAACCTTTTAATGGGGGCCGTTAACCAATAACGCTATGCTTGCCGACTTTTCACTGCCCTGATTTATCTGGGGAAAATGTGACGTCGGACAGGTACTGCGCTGCGTATGGCCCTCTTGAAAGAAAAAATCCGTGACCATTCCGCTGAGGAAATGCTGTTTATTCGCCGGGCCTGCGTGGCGATGGCGTTGGTGGTCGCCTGCTTCGGCGCACTGATCGTCAACCTGTATCACCTGCAGATTAAGCAACATGCGTTCTACCAGACGCGCTCCAATCAGAACGACATCAAAATGCTGCCGATTGCGCCTAGCCGCGGGCTGATATTCGACCGTAACGGCATCCCTTTGGTGCGTAACATTACGCTGTACCAGATCCAGGTCATTCCCAGCAAAATCGCCAATATGGCCGCGCTGTTGCAGGCGCTGACGCCGATTGTCGATCTGACGCCTGAGGATATCGCCACCTTTCGCGACGACATGCACCACAACGGCCGCTATAAACCGGTGACGTTGAAAAGCGGGCTGAACGACACCGAGGTCGCCCGTTTTGCGGTCAATCAATACCGTTTTGACGGGGTGACCATCGACACCTATCAGCAGCGGGAATATCCGTATGGCGCCGAACTGGCGCACGTGGTGGGTTATGTATCGAAAATCAACGATGGCGATGTGAAACGGCTCGATAAAGCCGGCATCGGCGAAAATTACTCCGCCGACCATAACATCGGCAAGCAGGGCATTGAGGCTTACTACGAGTCGGAACTGCATGGCACCACCGGCTATCAGGAAGTGGAGGTGGATAACCACGGCCGCGTGATACGCCTGCTGAAAGAGCAGCCGCCGCAGGCCGGCAAAAATATCTATCTGACGCTCGATTTGCCGTTGCAGCAATATATCGAGTCGGTGCTGAAGGGGCAGCGCGCGGCGGTGGTGGTTGAGGATCCGCGCGACGGCGGCATTCTGGCTATGGTGTCCAGCCCCAGTTACGATCCCAATCCTTTCGTGAAAGGCATCAGCTACAAAGCGTATAAAACCTTATTGACCAACCCCGATTTGCCGCTGATTAACCGCGTCACTCAGGGGCTGTACCCACCGGCATCCACCGTGAAGCCTTATATGGCCACCTCTGCGCTGTTCGCCGGGGTGATCACGCCCAACACCAGTTTCTTTGGCGCGCCGACCTGGACGTTGCCGGGTACCCAACGCCGTTACCGCGACTGGCTGAAAAGTGGCCACGGCATGCTGAACGTCACCAAGGCGATAGAAGAGTCCGCCGATACCTTCTTTTATCAGGTGGCGTTTGAAATGGGCATTGATCGCATTCACAGCTGGCTGAGCCAGTTCGGTTACGGCCAGGCGACCGGGATCGATCTTAACGAAGAGTATCGCGGCGTATTGCCCAGCCGCGAATGGAAGCAGCGGGTGCATAAAAAACCCTGGTATCAGGGCGATACCGTGTCGGTCGGCATCGGCCAGGGGTATTGGGTCGCCACGCCCATTCAGATGGTGAAGGCGCTGACCACGCTTATCAATAACGGCGAGGTGAAAACGCCCCATCTGCTGTATTCCATGCGCCAGGGCAATCGGGTGAACCGCTACCAACCGCCGCAGCAGACGGCACAGATCGGCGATGCCAAATCACCGTATTGGGGCATTGTGCGCAATGGCATGTACGGTATGGCCAACTTGCCGAACGGTACCGGTTATAAGCTGTTCCATACCGCGCCGTATCAGATCGCCGCCAAATCCGGTACCTCGCAGGTATTCAGTTTGAAAGAAAATCAGACTTATAACGCCAAGATGATCCCGGTGCGGTTGCGCGACCATATTTTCTACACGCTGTTCGCTCCCTATAAAAATCCGCGGGTGGCGATGGCGTTGATTCTGGAAAACGGCGGCGGTGACGGCGTGGTGGCGGGGCCAACCGCGCGGGCGATCCTTGACCATATTTTTGACCCGGCCAACGCGCCTAATCCTGACGATGGGCAGAAAGTTAAACCGGAGTTAAACGACAGTGAAGATGTGCAACAGTAAACGCGTTTGTTTTTACTTTCTTACAAACTGCAATCTTCTGGAGATTTCTGTCAGGGTAGACTGAAATAATTACATAATCCGAATAAAAACGCAGGGTTAACAGTGGCTCCATTAATAAAAAAGAGCGGTAAAAATTATTCCTCACTGAGGTTTGGCTGGATTTGCGCCGGTATTCTGGTGTGTTTTTTCCTGCTGGCGTTCCGGGTCGGTTATTTGCAACTGATGGAGCATCAGCAGTTGGCGGACCAGGCGGATCAGCGTTCAATCCGTACGCAGGTGCTGCCGACCAACCGGGGGATGATCACCGACCGTAACGATGAAGCGCTGGCGGTGAGCGTGTCTTCGAAAGATATCGTGCTGGATCCCAAGCATATTTTCGACACCCATACCGACACCGGCAACGAGCGCTGGCAGAGTATGGCCAACGTGCTGAAAATGCCGTTGACGGATGTGCAAAAGTTGATTCAGGCCAACGCCCATAAGCGTTTCGTCTATCTGGCGCGCAAGGTGGAGGACGATAACGCGAACTATATCAACAAACTGCATCTGACCGGTGTCAGCACCGAGCAGGATTTCAGCCGCTTTTACCCGATGGGCCAGGACGCCGCCGGGCTGATAGGCATTGTCGGGCAGGACAATCAGGGGCTTGAAGGCATTGAGCTGGGTTTCAACCACCTGCTGCAGGGCAAGAACGGCATGCGGGTGTACCAGAAGGACGGCAGCGGGGCGGTGATTGGCGTGATCAAGAGCGTCGATCCCGTGCCGCCGCCGAACGTCACGCTGAGCATCGATAAATTTATACAGTACGTACTTTTTGCGCAAATCCGCGATGGCGTGGTGGCCAACCAGGCCGATTCCGGCTGTGCGGTGCTGGTGAAAGTCAGTACCGGCGAGGTGCTTGGCATGGCCAGCTACCCGTCGTTCAACCCGAATAACTATGCCAATACGCCGGCAAAAGATATTCGCAACGTTTGCAGCAGCGACAGCTTCGAGCCGGGTTCGACGGTAAAACCGGTGGTCGTGATGGTCGGGCTGGAGCACCGGCTGATCAAGCCGGACACGGTGCTGGATACCACGCCGTACCGGGTCAACGGCCACCTGATCAAGGACGTTGGCCACTGGTCCAAACTGACCATTACCGGCGTGCTGCAAAAATCCAGCGACATCGCGGTGTCGCATATCGCATTGGCGCTGCCTGCCACCGTGTTACCTGCGGTCTACAAGAGCTTTGGTCTGGGGCTGCCGACCGAGTTGGGGATCGGCAACGAGAGCAGCGGTTATCTGCCGCAGCATCGTGAGCGCTGGGCCGATATCGAGCGGGCGACGTTCTCCTTCGGTTATGGGTTGCGCGTTACGCCGCTGCAAATGGCGCGTGAATATGCCGCCATCGGCGCTTACGGCGTCTATCGGCCGCTGTCGATCACGCGGGTGACGCCGCCGGTCATGGGGCAGCGGATATTGCCGGAAGATACGGTGAAAACCGTTGTGCACATGATGGAGAGCGATGCCTTGCCGGGCGGCAGCGGGGTCAGCGCCGCCGTGCCGGGTTACCGGCTGGCGATTAAAACCGGTACCGCCGAGAAGATGGGCGCCAACGGCAAATATGACGGCGGCTATATCAACTACACCGCAGGCGTGGCGCCGGCCAGCGATCCGCAGGTGGCGCTGGTGGTTATGGTCAACAATCCGAAAGCCGGCAAGCACTTCGGCGGTTCGGTGGCCGGCCCGGTATTCGGCAAGATCATGGCGCAGGTGCTGGAGCATATGAACATTCTGCCGGACGCTCAACCGCTGAACGTGGTTTCTCAGGTGAAGGGGTAATGTTGTTGCGTTGCCGATAGAAAGCAGAAAGGGGCCGTTTCCGGCCCCTTTCGTTTACCCGGCAGGCTGCAAATAAACAGGCCTGCAAGCCAAATTGTTACTGACCCTGAGACGCCCACCATTTTGTCACGCAGGCATTGATTTGCTGTGAACCATTCATTGATTAGTTATCTACCCGGTGCGGGTGGTCAATATCTGCTTTTTAGGTAAGGTATTTTTTCTGCGGCTAACGCGCATTATTTTTCGACGTGGCTTTGACAGGTTGCCAGAACGGGGTAAGGCGATGCAGAGGGCGCGAATAACACCGGCGATAACCGGTTAGAGTTCAATCAACGTTTGGCGAGAGTTTTAAAAAAGAAGAAAAAACAGACGGAAAAAAATAAAATTAACTCAGGCAGGAATAGTCTTTTATTAAAAATTCCGGCCTGAGATTTTTATTATTCGGCTATCATTAACGGCTGGTTTGGTGACCGATAATACCGCCCAGTGCCGCGCCGCCCAAGGTGCCCAGGGTGCTGCCGTCGGTCAACACTGCACCGCCCAGCGCGCCTACGCCGGCGCCGATAGCGGTGTTGCGATTGCGGTTGGACATATGTCCGCATGCAGTTACGGAAAGCGTAGCCATTACAAGAACCAACACGCCGGCAACACGTTTAATGTTCATAAAAATTATCCTGGTAAAATGATAGAACGCTCGACTAAAAATACGTCAATTAATCGTTCGGTAGAAGTTGAGATGAATGTATTCCTCCGGCAGAAAATAGAATAGGTAAATATTCTTAATTTTGAGCTCTGTTTATTATTTAACGGCCGCCAGATGGCGAATATCCGGCCAGACGTAAATCACATTGCTGGAGCGCCACAACGGACCGGGATCGGTATAGTGACCGGCCGGAGCGCCGCCCAATGCCTGATAAAACCGCATCGCGCTGTCATTTCCTTCGACCACCCCCAGCGCAATGCTGCGATAGCCGAGCTTTTGCATGGCTCTGGCTGCGGCACCGAGCAGCCTGCGGCCGATACCCTGACGTTGATGCGTGTCGCTGACGAAAAGTGATTTTATTTCGGCATGCTCGCCAAACTGCGGATGGGAAGGGGCGTCGGCCAGACAGAATCCGACCAACAGGCTCGCCGATTCGGCCAGCAGCACCTGCGATGCGCCTGGCTGTTGCAGTTTTTCCTGCCAGTGGGCCAACCGCCTTGGTTCATCCAGCGCGGCATAGGCCGCCTGCGTCGCCAGGCCCCGGTAGGCGCTGCGCCAAACCTGCACATGCAGACGAGCGATCGCCGGTGCATCCACAGGCCGCGCCATTCTCAGCGTTATCATCATTGCTCCCGTTATTTGGCCGCCATCGCCATTTTTTGTACCTTGATTACCTGTGTCGAGCAGGCTCTCCACCGGCGTTTCGTCGCTTTAATCCGCGTTTTCCAGAGCATTTTTTGTCATTGTCTTAATGTAACTGTGTAAGTTACATTAGCCACCCTAAACTGTGATACTTGTCACAGATTGAAAATACCAACAATAAAATGTGCGGTATCCCGGAGAAATTCAAGTCCATTTGTGAATGGCTTTTTCCGCTTAAAAAACCAGGAGACAACGATGTTAGAAATGATTGAGAGTTTGGCAACCGTGGTGATCCTGGTGCCGGTAATGATAGCCGTGTTGCTGGGCTCGATTTATGGTCTGGGTGAAGTGTTTAACGTTTTCTCCGCTATCGGCAGAAAAAAAGACTGAATTCATTGATCAGGGGGCGCAATGCCCCCTGATGCCATTTAGAGCACCGTCGCCAGGAAGTTACGCGTTCTTTCATGCTGAGGCGCATCCAGCACCTGCTGCGCAGTCCCGGTTTCGACCACTTTCCCCTGATCCATAAAGATGATTTGATCGGCCACTTCGCGGGCAAACCCGATCTCATGGGTGACCACGACCATCGTCATGCCGGAGTGCGTCAGGCCCTTCATCACCTGCAACACTTCGCCAACCAGTTCCGGATCGAGCGCGGAGGTCGGCTCATCAAACAACAGCACCTCGGGATTCATCGCCAGCGCGCGGGCGATCGCCACACGCTGCTGCTGCCCACCGGAAAGCTCGCGTGGCCAGGCGTTAATGCGATGCTCCAGCCCCACGCGGGTCAGCAGGGCCTTCGCCCGTTCGACCACCACGGCTTTCTTTTCCTTTTTAACCAGCAGCGGCGCTTCCGTAACGTTTTCCAGCACCGTGCGGTGCGGGAACAGGTTGAACTGCTGGAACACCATGCCGATACTTTTACGCTGTTCGGCGACTTCACGCTCCTTCAGTTCATACAGATGCTTGCCTTTCTGGCGATAACCGATCAGTTGGTCGCCCACGCGGATGGTGCCGCCGTCGAGCTTTTCCAGGTGGTTGATACAACGCAGCAAGGTTGATTTCCCCGAGCCGGAAGGGCCGAGGATCACCGTCACCGAACCGGCCGGGATCTGCAGGCTGATATTTTTCAGCACTTCGGTGCCGGAGAAGGACTTACGCACCTGGTTGATATGAATGGCGGCGCTCATTGTTCTGCTCCCTGGTTCAGTTCGGTCGGGGCCTTGCGGTTGCGTAACAGCCAGTGGCCGCGAGTGGCCTGTGTGCCGCGGCCGAAATAGCGCTCAACATAGTGCTGACCAATCGACAGAATCGAGGTCATCACCAGGTACCACAGCGTGGCGACCAGCAACAGCGGGATCACCTCATAGGTGCGTTGGTAGATAATCTGCGCCGAATACAGCACATCTTGCAGGGCGATAACCGACACCACGGCGGTGGTTTTAAGCTGCCCGATCACCTCATTGCCGGCCGGCGGCAAAATGGTGCGCATGGCCTGCGGCAAAACCACTCGCCACAGGATCTGCCCACGGCGATAGCCCAATGCCTTGGCGGCTTCCAGTTGGCCGCTGCCCACGCTTTGAATGCCTGCGCGCACAATCTCTGCCGCATAGGCCGACTGATGCATGACCAGAGCAATCACCGCGGCGCTGAAGGTGCTGATAACGGTGTTGGTCGGCGCGCTGGCGACCTCACCCAGAAACGGGATCCACAGGCTGATGCGCGGGTAGAGCGCGGCGATGTTGTACCACAGGAAAAGTTGCACCAGCATCGGTACGGCACGGAAGAACCAGGTATAAAACCAGCTTACCGCAACCAGCACCGGGTTGGCGGAGAGGCGCATCAACGCCAGCAGCACGCCGCCGGCGAAACCGAAGATCACCGAGATCACCGTCAGCTTCAGCGTCATGATCACGCCGTTGATGATGGACGCCTCGGTAAAGTTTTCCGCCACCACCGCCCATTCGAAGCGCGGGTTGTGCAGCATCGAGTTGGCGATAATGCCGACGATCAGCAGCACGATCAGAGCGCTGAACCAGCGCCCGTAATGCCGATGACCGACGATGCTCAGCTCGGCATCATCGGCAGGTTGTTGCGCACTCATTTTGCAATCTCTTCGTTGATGCCGGCGGTTTTCACCGCGCCGAAACCGATATCCCAACCGTCGAGGATTTTCTGGTAGCTGCCATCGGCAATCAGCGAGTTAAGCGCGGCCTGCACCGGTTTCACCAGCTCTGAGCCTTTTGGCAATGCGATGGCTACCGTGGTGCCCTCGATATTGATGTCGCCGGCCAGCGCCAGCGCTTTAACATGGCTTGCCTGGTAGCGCAGGCCTTCATACGGGCCGAAGAACATCGGCACGCGGCCGCTGATCGTCGCCTGCACGCCGGCCGGGCGGTCCGGGAAGATCGGAATGGTGATCGCCGGTTTGCCGGCGCTGACGCACTGGTCGCTGGCCTGCTGCAAACGGGTGACCTGCGAAGTGCCGGCCCCGGCGCCGACGGTCTGGCCGCACAGTTGCGCCAGCTCGGTGTAAGGGCCGAGCGCCGCATCTTTACGGGCGATCAGCGCCAGCTTGGAGGCATTGTAATAGCCGACGAAGTCGACCTGCTGGAAACGCTTCTTGTTGGCGTCGATGTTGGCCAGCGCCACGTCGTAGCGCCCGGATTTCAAACCGGGAATGATATTGTCGAAACCGCCGGTATCCTTCCAGTGGATCGCGACACCGAGGCGATCGGCAATGGCGCTCATCACATCGATTTCACGCCCGGCCAGCGTTTTGTTGTCCGCCTCGTAGAAGGTGGTCGGCGGCGTGTTCGGGTTGGTGCCCGCCACGATAAAACCGGCTTTTTTGACGGCTTCAGGCAGGCTGTCGTGCAGTTTCGGATCGGCGCTGGCTTTCACCGCAGCCTTGAAGGGGACATCGCCTTCGGCGGCATAGCCTGTGGCCAACGGGGCCAAAGTGGCGCAAGCCAACAGCAGGGACAGCGTAGTGCGTTTAACGGTGGTTTTCATGGTATTCCCCTGCAGATTAAGCCGATTTTACGTTGGCGAAGTTGATTGCCGGTTCCGGCAGGCCCAGGTTTTCACGCAGGGTTGAATAGTGGTATTCCTCGCGGAACAGGCCACGGCGGCGCAGCTCCGGTATGACCAGCTCGACGAACAGCTCCAGTTGGTTTGGCAGTACGGCGGGCATGATGTTAAAGCCGTCGGCGCCTTGCTGCTCCAGCCACAGCTGGAAGTCATCGGCGATCTCTTCGGCGGTGCCGACCACCACGCGGTGCCCGCGTGAGCCTGCCGCTACCGCAGCCAGTTCCCGCAGCGTCAGGTTTTCCCGCGCGGCCAGATCGGTCAGCAGTTTCACCCGGCTTTGGCCGCCTTCGGTTGCGCCCACGTCCGGCACCGGGCCGTCCAGCGGGTAGTCGCTCAGATCGAAGCCGAAGCGGGCGGAAAGCTGCTCGATACCGTTATCGATATCCACTAACTGATTCAGCTGATACCAGGTCTCCTGCGCTTCCGCCTTGGTGCGGCCGATAATCGGCATCACGCCCGGCAGGATCAGCAGGTGGTCCGGGTTACGGCCGGCCTCGGCCACGTACTTTTTCTGGCTGCGGTAAAACGCCTGGCCTTCCTCCAGCGTGGCGGCGGCGGTAAACACCACCTCGGCGGTTTCCGCCGCCAACTGCTGCCCGGCCGGTGAGGAGCCGGCTTCGATAATCACCGGGCGCCCCTGCGGGGAACGCGAAATATTCAGTGGCCCCTGCACCGAGAAGTGCTTGCCCTTGTGGTTGGCGGCGTGGATTTTTTCGTCGATAGCGTAGATACCCTGTTGTTTGTCACGCACGATGGCGTCTTCTTCCCAGCCGTCCCACAGCTTGTAGCTGGCTTCGAGGAACTCGCGCGCCACTTCATAGCGCTCGGCGTGCGAAGGGAGATCGTCACGGCTGAAGTTGCGCGCCGCATCGCTGGAGAAGGAGGTCACTACGTTCCAGGCGGCGCGGCCGTGGCTGATATGGTCGATGGACGCCATGGCGCGCGCCAGATGGAAGGGTTGGTCGAAGGTGGTGGAGGCGGTGGCCGCCAGCCCGATATGGCGAGTGTTGACCGCCAGCGCCGCCAGCAAGGTCAACGGCTCCAGGCGTGACATCGTCGAGGGCAAGCGGTGTACGCTGGTGGCCAGCGCGTCGCCGACGAAGAACATGTCAAAGGTGCCTTCTTCGGCTTTTTTGGCGATCCAGGTGAACCAGTCGATATCGGTCGGCGATCCACTGGCGCCTTCTGCGCGCCAGCCGCCGACATGGTGCCCCAGTGCCTGCACAAACAGGCCGAGACGTAATTGACGCGATGGTGTTGAAGGTGAAGTACTCATAATTATTCCTCTATTTATTATTGATTTAATAATGCGATTAGCCGTGCCGGCGCGCCGGGCTGCGTCAGTGCGCAGTCGCGAACCACGCGGTCGCCGTCCAGCTGCGGCAGCAGTTGCAGGATGTTGCGCAGCTTGGCTTCGACGTCCGTTGGGCGGGCGGCGGTTTGTTTTCTGGTGACAATGTCACTAAATTGCCGGCCGTCGTGCAGCGTCAGCGTCACGCGGTGGAAACGCAGCTCCGGATCCCTCTCATCCGGCGGGGCCGTCAGGTCGGCGTGCCGTTCCACGCGCGCGGCCAGCGCGGCAATCATGGGGTCGACGGGGTTTTCACCGTAATGCACCAGCGGCACGGCACCGCTATACAGTGCATCGGCGATCACATATTCCAGGCTGAAACGCGCTTCGACACCGTTTAGCGGGCGGCGAATATGAGGGGCGGTATCTGCGCCGGGCGGAAAGCTGACCTGAATGTGGCTGATGGCGGCAGGCATGTCGTCGGCGGCAATACCCTGTTCCAGCAAGCGTTCACGCAGGGCGAAGGCGGCCTCGGCCGCGCTGTGGGTGCCGCCGCAGGTCGGGTAACGTTTAAACTCCAGACCCGGTTGCAGGATACGCCACGGCGCGCCCCAATCTGCAGTTAACAGCTCCGGCCGCTGGCGGCCGTCACCGTGGGAACTTAACAGGCTGTCAATCACGCCTTCCGGTTGGCCGGCAAAGCCCGCTTGCGCCAGCAGCACGGCATTGACCGCCGCGCGCGCCGCCAACCCGGCGTGCAGCGGTTTGGCGGCCGAACCGAACTGGCTGCGCAGCCCGGCAGCCTGGGTCGCTGCCAGGCCGAGCGCAATCTGCGTCTGGTGCGGGGTTAATCCTAAATAGCGTGCGGCGGCTGCACTGGCGGCTACCGCGCCCAGGGTCGCGGTGCTGTGGAAACCCAACTGATAATGCTGGGTTCCGGCCGCCAGCCCCAATCGCCCGGCGGCTTCTACGCCGATCGTATAGGCGGTTAACAGTGCGGCGGCATCGTCGCGGTCACCGTTCAGCGCCAGCAAGGCAGACAGCACCACGGTCGTGGGATGGCCGCGCAGCGCAGGGTGGTAATCGTCGAAATCCAGCGAGTGGCTGACGTAGCCAAAATACAAGGCACGGTTCTCGGCGCCGGTAGGCGGGAACACCGATTTCACCGCCGCCAGCCCGGAATCCTTCAGCGCACCCTGGGCGATCGGCAATGCGCAGGCGAAGTAGTCCATCAGGCCGCGGCGGGCGGCTGACAGCGCGAGTTCATCAGGCTGGCTATCCAGCACCAGATGGGTAAATTGAGCGGTTATGAGCGATGACAAGAGTATAAACCCTGATTTTTTATGCGGTTATGAGCCGGCCTGCGATTCAGGTTTTATTGTGTGGTGATTTTTCTCGCCCCGAAAGAACGAACGGGACTTTCATATTTCAAAATGGAATAGCAGGGAAAGAAGCCGGCGCGGTGAGGCCGCCGGCAGGCGCTGCTGTGGCTGGCTTAGCTGATTTTGTGCAAAGCAAAGCCGGAATTGCTCTTAAGCCGCGTTGCGCCGTTAAGCCGGAAACAGCCGTTCGCTCAGCAGATCGATAAACACCCGCAGCCTGGGAGCCAGATGCTTGCTGGAGGGCCAGAGAATTTTAAAGCTGCCGGTATGGTGGCTATGTTCGCCGAGAACCTGCTGCAGCCGTTGCCCGGCCAGCGCCTGTTTCACGGCGAAATCGGGCAGGCAGGCGATGCCCTGGCCCTGTTCCGCCAGATAAATCAGCGTATCGACGGTATTGCATACCACGCTGGCGCGCAGGCCGTCGCCGAGGATTTTGTCCCAGTCCGCCACCGGCCAGCTTTCGACTTTTCCGGTGGTGGGAAATTTATACAGCAGGCAGGCGTGTTGGCGCAGATCGGCCGGCTGCTGCGGGATACCCGCCTGGCGTAAATAGCCGGGGGCCGCCACCAGTTGCAGGTGGAAGGTGCCTAATTGGCGGCTCATTAGCCGGGAATCTTCGGTTTCTCCGACGCGGATCACCGCGTCAAAGCCTTCCTCAATCACCTCAACCCGGCGATCGGAGAAATCCACCTCCAGCTCAATCTGCGGATATTGGCGGATAAACTCCGCCAGCACCGGATTCAGCAGGCTGCCTACCAGGGGCAAACTGACGCGCAATTTGCCGCGCGGCGCACTGCGGGTATCGCTCAATTCCTGTTCCGCCGCCGCCATTTCGCCGAGGATCCGCTGGCAGCGCTGCAAGAAAAGCGCGCCTTCCGCCGTCAGCGTCATGCTGCGGGTGCTGCGGTGAAACAGCCTCACGCCCAGACGCGTCTCCAGCCGGGCGATGCTTTTGCCGATGGCCGAAGCGGAAACCCCCAGCAAGCGGCCCGCCTCGACAAAACTGAGCGTTTCTGCTGCCTGAACAAAGGCCGAAACGCCTGCCAGATTATCCATATTTCCCCTATTGCGGACTCTTATGTCCGGTATGAAGGGAAATCTAGCCTGTTTTTCCGTTAATCGCCAGACTCTATTCTCGGTAGTTACAGAATTGACTGTCTACCTGGAGTGAGACCCATGAGTGAATGCAAGCTGGTTGCCAATACTATCGATAAAACTGTCGATCTGGCGCTGGAGGACAAACGGCTGATCGGCGCGGTGGTGTTGGTGGCGCAGGGCGGTGAAGTGGTTTATCGCCGTGCGGCGGGCATGGCGGACCGAGAGGCCGGCAAGCCAATGGCTGCCAATGCGCTGTTCCGACTGGCTTCGGTCTCCAAGCCTATCGTTTCCACGGCCGCGCTGGTGCTAATGGCGCAAGGGCGTTTGGGGCTGGAGGACCCGGTGACGCGCTGGTTGCCGGCTTTTCGGCCGCGCACCGCCGACGGGCGCGAACCGCCAATGACGGTGCGCCATCTGATGACCCACACCGCCGGGTTGAGCTACCGGTTTTTCCAGCCGGAACAGGGGTTTTATGCTCAGGCGGGAGTTTCCGACGGTATGGATGATGACCGGCTCAGCCTGGAAGAGAATCTGCGGCGTATCGCTTCGGCCCCGCTGTTGGCGGCGCCGGGAACCGAGTGGCGCTATTCGATTGCTACCGACGTGCTGGGCGCCGTGATTGAGCAGGCCAGCGGCTTGCCGTTGGCGGAGGCGGTTGAGCGGTTGGTGACCGGGCCGCTGGCGATGCGCGACACCGGCTTTATCGCCACGGATGCGCAGCGGTTGACGGTGGCTTACGCCAACCACCACCCCGAACCCCGGCCGTTGCAGCAACCCGATCGTTTGCCTTTCATCGAGGATACGGCCGGTTTTAATCTGTCCCCGGCGCGGGCGTTAGATGCTCACGCCTATGCCTCCGGCGGCGCAGGCATGGTGGGCTCGGCCGAGGATTTCTTGCGGCTGTTGGAAACCTTGCGCCAGGGCGGCGCGCCGCTGCTGCCAACGGCGTGGGTAACGGCGATGACCAGCAACCAGATAGGGGATCTGCCGATGCCATTCTGGCCGGGGCGCGGTTTTGGTCTGGGGATCACCCTGCTGAAAGATCCGCAGGCGGCACAGACGCCGGAATCGATCGGCACCTGGCGCATGGGCGGTACCTATGGTCACTCCTGGTTTGTCGACCCGGCGCGGCAACTCAGCGTGGTGGCCTTCACCAATACGGCGCTCGAGGGGATGGCGGGGGCGTTTGTCGGCGAGCTGTGCCAGGCAGTGTATGACGGGTTGGGAGAACCATGATGAAGATCCTGCCGCCGATTTTTTTCATCGCGCTGGGGCTGTTCGGCGTTTACTGCATCGAGTTTGGCGTGGTGGGCATTTTGCCGTTGATCATTGCGCGCTACGGGGTTTCAACCGCGCAGGCCGGCTGGCTGGTCGGCCTGTTTGCCGTGACCATCGCCTTGCTGGGGCCGCTGCTGGTGCTGCTGGCTTCGCGCTTCAACCGCAAGCGAATGCTGTTGATTTCGCTGGCCGTGTTCTCGGTGGTCAGCGTGCTGTCGGCCTATGCGGCCAGTTTCAGCACCCTGATGATCCTGCGTATCCTGCCGGCGCTGTTCCACCCGATTTATTTTTCGCTGGCGATGGTGGCGGCGGCATCGCTGTACCCCAAACAGCAGGTGACCCGGGCGACCGCTTACGCGTTTATCGGCACCAGCATGGGGATGGTGCTGGGGATCCCGCTGACCCACTGGATTGCCGGTCAGTTCAGCTATGAAGCCTCTTTTCTGTTTTGCGCATTGGTTAACCTGCTGGCGGGCGTCGGCCTGTTTTTCCGCCTGCCCGACGCCGCCACGCAAAGGCTCAGCTACGGCAAACAGCTGGCGATACTGCGCAGCGGCGCGCTGTGGCTGAATATTGCCGCCTGCGTGCTGATTTTCGCCGCCATGTTCTCCGTTTATGCCTACGCAACCGAATACCTGAGCCGACAAACCGCCATTCGCGAGCCGATGGTGGGCATCCTGCTGGTGATTTTTGGCGCAGGCGGGGTCGCCGGTAACCTGTTGGCCGGTAAGTTGCTGAACCGGAACCGGGTAGCGACCACTTTACTGCACCCGATAGTGCTGGCAGCCGCCTATCTGCTGCTGTATCGCTACGGCAGCGCCCAGACGGGGCCGATGATCGCGCTTTGCCTGTTCTGGGGCGCGGCGCACACCAGCGGCCTGATCGTGACCCAGATCTGGCTGACATCCGAAGCGCCACAGGCACCTGAGTTTGCTACCGGGCTGTATATCGCCTTTATCAATTTGGGCGTGGCGGTCGGTTCGGTGGTCAGCGGCTGGTTTATCGATGCGCTGGGCCTGCAGGGCAGCATTCTCTGCGGTGGGCTGTTCGCTGCGCTGGCGGTAGTGACGATTGCGGTTAAGATCGGGCTTTATCCACGGGGAACGGCCGCGGTGAGTGAAGGTATGGCCTGAACATGGTTATTGCGCAGTAAGTAGGGAGGCCGGACAAATCATTAATCGCCACTGTGAATACCCAGGGTGGCGATTAATTTTATACATGTTACTGGCGAGGATGGTTATTATAAACCGTTATAACCGTCCCAATAAGCGCCCGTGGCTTCTTTCGTAAAGACAGTATAAATCTTTTGATTGTGATCAATTTTATAGGTTTTATTTAATACGGTGTTATTAAGTTCCAGTTTGCTTTTAAATTCTTCGCTGGATAAGTAATCGGCTTTTGTTTTGGCCTCCGCGAGGGGTAAGTGGGCGTTACGATCGCATTTGCCCTGTTGGTAAAACTGATCAAACAGCGGCGTGCTGGCCTTGATGCTGTCTTGAACCAACGTCCTGACTGAAGGAGAGTTTTCGTTTGAGATTTGGTGAATATAGTGGGAGGCGTGTTTTTCGGCGGGGCTTTTTGTTGCGCATGCGGCCAGCATGAGGCAACCCAATGCCAACGCGCCGGCATTCACTCTTTTATTGCATTCCATTACCTTTCCTTTTGATAATTACAAATAGAGCGATGATACGGAAATAATGCTAACAGAACATTTTTATTTTCGTCAACAAATAAAGGCTGATAGTTGATTGCAATGTCGCTCTATTTATTTTAGTTATTATTCTGTTGCTGGTCTTTTTTATAGTGCGCTAATTATATCCTGGAGGGAACTGTTTTCGGGAAATATGACACGCATGCCCAGTCCAGGCTACCGCAATCCAGATATGGCGTCTGATGCATGAATAAACTGCATGTGCTGCGTCTTCCGCCTTACCAGGCAATGACATAGGCTGCTGACAGGTTCTTTCAGGAGGCAGCAACATGAAGTTTACCCTTAAATCCGGCGGCGCAGACCCAAGGTGGATCCTCGTCAGCCTTTCTCTTTCGATGCTGCTCTCTTCATTGGGCACCAGCATCGCCAACGTCGGTTTGCCCACGCTGGCACAGGCGCTCAACACCTCATTCCAGGCGGTGCAGTGGGTGGTGATCGCCTATCTGCTGGCCATCACCACCTCAATTATCGCTCTGGGCCGACTGGGCGACAGGATCGGCCGACGGCGTTTGCTGCTGGCGGGCATCGCGCTGTTCACCTTTGCATCTGCGCTGTGCGCCCTTGCGCCGAGCATCGGGGCGCTGTTTGCCGCCAGGATCGCCCAAGGGCTGGGGGCGGCAGTCATGATGGCGATGACCATGGCGCTGGTGGGCGAGGCTCTGGGTAAAGACAACACCGGCCGGGCGATGGGGCTGCTCGGCACTATGTCCGCTATCGGGACCGCGCTCGGGCCTTCGCTGGGGGGCGCGCTGATTTTTGGCTTTGGTTGGCGGGCGATGTTCCTGATCAATCTGCCGGTGGGCCTGCTGGCGTTTGTTCTTGCTTACCGTTACCTGCCGATCCCGGCTCGGGAACCGCAAAAACGGCAGGGCAGGTTTGATTACCCCGGCACCTTGTTGCTTGGGTTGACGCTGGCCAGTTATGCGCTCTCCATGACGCTGGGGCGCGGCGATTTCGGTTGGCTTAATCTGGCGCTGCTGCTGTGCGCCGCATTGGGGATCGGGTTGTTTGTTTGGGTGGAGAACAGCAGCCTATCGCCGTTGATTCAGCTGGCCATGTTCCGTCAGCCGGGGTTGAGTGCCGGGCTGATGATGAGCCTGCTGGTGATGGCGGTGATGATGACTACGCTGGTGGTGGGGCCGTTTTACCTGACGCACGGGCTGGGGCTGGCGGTGGATCAGGCCGGGCTGGCGATGTCGGCAGGGCCGATTACCGCCGCGGTGGTCGGCGTGCCGGCCGGCCGGTTAGTGGATAAGCTGGGGGCGCAAAAGATGACGGTCATGGGTTTGGCTATCCAGGCCACGGGCGCCGGTGTCATGTCGATGATGTCGATAAGGCAAGGGGTTTTGGGCTACGTGGTGCCGCTTTGCGTGATCACCCTTGGTTATGCGTTGTTTCAGGTCGCCAATAATACCGCGTTGCTTAAAGACGCGGCCCCTGAGCGGCGCGGGTTGATTTCCGGCATGATCAACCTGTCGCGCAACCTTGGGTTGATCACCGGGGCTTCTGCCATGGGCGCACTGTTTATGTTTGCCTCGAAAACGGCAGATATCAACGCCGCCGAGGCTGCCGCCGTGACCGCAGGTATGCATTTCACCTACGCAGCGGCGGCGTTGCTGGCGCTGGCCGCGTTGGGTATTGCCCTCGGCGGCCGGGCGCTTAGGGTTCGCTATTCGGCGCGCTGACGGCGTACCGTTCCTGCACAAACCCATTGTCGGAATGCGTCGCGGCGATCAGGCGCAGCTGTTGCTCTGCACCCATGGCACCAAACAGCGGGATGCCGGCGCCCAATAACAGCGGAACGCGCGTAATGGTCAGTTCGTTAATCAACCCGGCCTGCAGGAAACGCTGCACGCAATTGCCGCCATCGATATACAAATGTCGGCATCCTTCATTCGCCAACCGGGCGACGATGGCCTCAGGCGCGCCGGCCTCCCGCCTTACGCTGTGTTGCAGGTGGGGCGGGATGTCGAGCGCGCGTGACGACAAAACGATCACCGGCAAGGCGCCATAAGGCCATTCGGGGAAAGCGCTCACCTTTTCATAGGTATTGCGTCCCATCACCAAGGCATCGACGTCGGCGACAAACTCCTCGAAACTCAGCCCGTTGAGCAGCGATACGGCGTATTCAGGCCGCAATAGCCAATCGATATCGCCGTCTGTTCTGGCGATAAAACCATCCACGCTGGTGGCGATGTATACCGAACATTTTATCAAAGCAAGTCCCCGCGATAGGCCAGATGAATTTTGTTGCCGTCCGGGTCGCGCAGGTAAGCGCCAAAGTAACCTTTGCCGTAATTCGCGCGCTCACCGGGTTCACCCTCGGCGCTGCCGCCGGCCGCCAGGCCTGCGGCGTAGGCTGCCAGCACTTGATTCTCATTGTCGGCGGTGAACGCCACCATGCTGCCATTACCGGCGCTGGCGGGTTGGCCGTTATACGGCTCGTAGGCGTAAAATCGCGGCAAGGTCAGCCCCGGTTTTACCCAACAACGCGCGGCGGGGCCGCCATCGGGCGTTACCTGGCGCTGTATTAATCCCAGCGGCAGTAAAATGGCATCGTAAAATTTTGCGGCTTTGTCCAGATTGCAGACGCCTACGGTGATATGGCTAAACATCTCTTCTCCTTGTTCCGGGGGCCATTGCCTGTTTATTCATACTATCTCAAATAGACAAAAAAAAACGGCATTGCGCCTAATGCTGGTCAGTTAGCGTTTTTCTGCAGGTATGAGTGACGTTTTCGGTCGATAAAGGTGAGATGTCCCCTGAGGCCCACGGGCCTCGACCGAGCAAGGGACCCAGGGCGGAGTCCCTTACAACCCGCGCCTTTGCCCTATCAGACGGTTGGCTGAGCCAACGTTACTCGGCCCATCCCTGGGCCGCGCCTGCGTTCGGCGTCTTCAAGGGCGGCCAACATCCTGCTCATCTCACTATTTTCACTGTCTTTCATCACGCAACATCAAACTCAGGGCATAGGTTGCCCGGTGGCGGCCGATTCGGGTGTTGACCTTAGTGCGCATCACCGGCTGCCGAGCAAGACGGCGTTGTCAGGGGCAACCGGCCAGGGAAGGCCGGTTGAGGCGAGACAAACAGGGACGTTTGTCGTAGCCGACCCGCCCGACAACGCAGGTGCAGCGAGGGCATCCGCGCAGCGGACAGACGGTGTTAAGCGTAGGCGCGGGTGGAGGGGCCGCGCCTACGGCTCCTCCCATTGCCGTACATTGCGGCAGCAGAGAAATTCGGTGTATTGACGGCAATGCTTCCTGCACGGAGCGTACAGAGAGGGGATAAAAAATGCCAGTCAGGCTTAACCGATCGGCATTCAGCATTACGCCGGCCAATTTTCACCCCAGATACTCGATAATGGACAGACCGCCATTGTAATCCGTGCTGTAGATAATGCCCTGAGCGTCGACAAACACGTCGCAGGATTGGATCACCTGCGGGCGTCCCGGGCGTTTATCCATCATGGTCTGCGGCGCGGCGGGCACCAGCGCGCCGGTTTCTTTCGGCTGATAAGGGTTGCTGATGTCGTAGGCGCGGACGCCGGCATTTTGGTAGGTGGCAAAAATCAGCGTTGAGCTGACAAAGCTGCCGGGGCGGTTCTCATGCAGGTTGTGCGGCCCGAAGTGCGCGCCCTTGCTGACGTAATCCCGTTCATTCGGCTGCGGGAAGGTGGCGATGCTTATCGGGTTGGCCGGTTCGCGGATATCAAACAGCCAGATCAGCTTTTCGCCGTCCTCCTGGTTGTCGAGCACCGCCTCATCCAGCACCACCAGCAGATCCCGCTCCGGCAGCGGCAACGCGGTGTGGGTGCCGCCGCCAAAAGGTGGGCTCCAGTTGCGGTGGGCGATGAGCTGCGGCCGGCTGCGATCGCGAATGTCCAGCAGCGTCAGCCCGCCGTCGCGCCAACTGGCGTAAGCGGTGTCACCGCTGATAATGGCATGGTGCAGGGCGTAGCGTTTGCCCTCCGGCCAGGATGGCGTCTCGCCTGCGGCGCTGTGCATGCCCGGCAACCACCAGCGCCCGGCGATTTGCGGGTTGCGTGGGTCCGCCAGATCGACGGTCAGAAAAATATAGTCGCTGTAACCGTCAATCAGGGCGGAAACGTACGCCCATCGGCCACCGACATACCAGATACGGTGCACACCTATGCCTTCCAGCGCCAGAAAACCGATTTCCTGTGGCCGCTCCGGCGTGGAGATATCGAAAATACGTACCCCGGCGCTCCAGCCGCGGGCGTCGTTGCCTGACACCGTCTGGCTGATGGCGCGGGTGTAATACACTTTTTCGTCGGCAAAGCGGGCGTCGGCAAACAGGTCACGGGCGTTGATCACCAGCAGCAAATCGTCATGCGCCTGCAAATGCACGTTCCAGGTGCCGAGCGGCGCAGGGACAAAGCCGACGGCGCGCGGGTTTTTCGCATCGCGCACGTCGACGATGGAAAACCCCTGCGACACCATATGGCCGATGTAGGCGTAGCCCCGGTGAACCATCACCTGCACGCCATCGGGCCGTCCGCCCTGGTTGCTGTGGCCAATCAGCCGCATGTTGCGGCTGTATTCGGGATGGGGAAGCGGTTGCGATGCCATTGATCTTCCTTATTTTTTAGCCTGTTGCGCTTCAAGCGTGGCGAACCAGGGCGCAACGAAATCGTCCGATTTGCCCCAATCAGGGATCACCTTGGCCAGCGAGGCGACGTTGGTGGCTTCCGGGTGGCTCAGCAGCAGCGCTTGCGGAATGGCGGCGGCTTTAAACTCATAGGTTGCCGGGGTTTTCTCGCCGGCGATTTTGTTGGCCACCAGGCGCAGGTTAACGGCGCCGATCAGCTTGGGATCGACCGCCACGCTGAGCTTCCAGGCGCTGCCCTTGGCGCGCATCAACGCGAGATCCTGGTTCGAGATATCAATGCTGTAGAGTTTGATTTCGGTGCGGCCATTCTCCTGCAACGCTTTGTACGCGCCCTGGCTAAAGGCGTCCCAGGTTCCCCAGATGGCGTCGATTTTGCCTTTGGGGTATTTGGCCAGGATCGCGCCGATTTTGTTTGCCGTGTCGCCCTGAACGTCGGAAGACACCGCGCCGATAGACTCAAGCTCTTTGATGCCGGGTTGGTCGCGCAGCAGTTTCTGATACTGCGCCTGACGCCGCTCCATCGGCGGGAAACCCGCCACCCAAAGTTTGACGATGTTGGCTTTGCCGTCGAAGTCTTTCACCAGTTGGCCGAAGGAGAGATCGGTTAATGAAGCGTCATCCTGCTGGCTGACGGTGACGCCCGGGATGCTGCCCTGTACTGCGGTATCAAAGGCCGCCACCGCGATACCGCTGTCGGCAATGCGCTTGAGCAGGGCGGTTGAGTAAGGATCGCGCCCCTGCGACAGAATAATGCCGTCGTATTTCTGGCTGATCGCCTGGTTGACGAAGTCCTGGAATTTGGCGTCGTCGCCGTTGGTCAGGAAGGTATTGACCTGAAACCCCAGCTTGCGGCCTTCCTGCACCGCTCCGGTGACGAACTGCGTGGTATTGTCGTCCGAGCCGAGATTGCGGATCACCGCAATGCGGATCGGCCCCTGATGGTTGGCGATCGCCGCCGGAACCGGTGCGGCAACGGGGGCGGAGAAAGCGGGAAACACGGCGAACAGGCTTAACGCCAGTAATGAGGTGTTGAACAGTTTCATCAAGTTTTTACCCTGCGTGGTTAAGCATCATTAAAAAACGGGAGGACAATTCATCGTCACCATTGGAATGGTTTTTTTTACCGGCATGAATTGAGGCAGCCAGTTTCCACGGCGGTTGGGCGGATGACAATGAATGAAAAATCATAAGCTAATGCAAAACAGTATTAGTCATCGGCTTTCCCGTCCCTATGATGGCAACAGCAAACAAAATAAGGACTTGAGCATGAGTGATACCCACATCCGCGTGGTCGCCGGCCCCGCCAACTATTTTGCTTTCCCCGGTGCGATTGACCAACTGGCGCAGTTTTATTCGCCGCAGCAACTGGATAACGCGCTGTGGATTTATGGCCAGCGCGCGCTGGCGGCAGCCAAGCCCTGGTTGCCTGAGGCGTTTGACGCGCCCGCAGCCCGCAGGGTGTTGTTCAACAGCCATTGCAGTGAAAGCACGGTGCAAAACATCGTGCAACAGGCGGGGGCGGATCGGCAGGTGGTGATTGGCCTTGGCGGCGGTGCGGTGCTCGATACCGCCAAAGTGGTGGCGCGCCGGCTGGGTCTGCCGGTGGTGGCGATCCCGACCATTGCCGCAACCTGCGCCGCCTGGACGCCGCTTTCGGTCTGGTATAACGATCAGGGGCAGGCGTTGCGCTACGAAATTTTCAAGGATGCAAATCATCTGGTCCTGGTGGAGCCGGAAATCATTCTGCGTGCGCCGAAGGCGTATTTACTGGCGGGCATTGGCGATACGCTGGCGAAATGGTACGAAGCGGCGGTGCTCAGCCCGCAACCGGAACGTTTGCCGCTCACCGTGCAACTGGGCCTGAATACCGCGCTGACCCTGCGCGACGTGCTGCTCACCGAAAGCGAAGCGGCGTTGCAGGCGCTGGCGCAGGGGCAATTGAGCCGGCCTTTCCTCAATGTCCTGGAGGCGATTATCGCCGGCGGCGGCCTGGTGGGCGGATTGGGGGATCGTTACACCCGCATCGCGGCGGCGCATGCGGTGCATAACGGCCTGACCGCCTTGCCACAGACCGATGCCTTCCTGCATGGCACCAAGGTGGCCTATGGCATTCTGGTGCAAAGCGCCTTGCTGGAGCAGTGGGAAACCGTCACGCAGTTAATCGCGCTTTACCGCCGCCTGGATCTGCCGGTAAATCTGGCCGCATTGGCGGTGGATATTCACGATGACGAGCAGATTCGGCGCCTGATTGCACGCACCTTGCAGCAGGGCGAGTCGATTCATCTGCTGCCGGTCGCGCTCAGCGAGGCCACATTGCGTTCTGCGCTGAGCTATGTGGAGGCGCAAGCCGCCTAGGTAAAACGGGGGAAAGAGCTTTCCCCCGCTTCGATTAGCTTTTAGAGGCGTTATTGCGCAACCAGGTTACCGTATCGCCGATCGTTTGTTCTACCGGCCGGAATGTCAGGCCCAGTTCCCGTTCGCTTTTGGCATGATTGAAATGGGAGCGGTTGGCCTCTTTGACCATCAAACGCACCGTCGCCAAACTGAGCAAGACCGGCTTGCCGCTGAGGCGGGCGTACGCTTCCTGCAGCGCGGCGATGATATAGAGCAGCGGTAATGGCAAGGTGCGCTTTGGCGTTTGAACCCCGGCTATTTTGCCCAGCAGCGGCACCAGTTGCTGCATGGTCATATGTCGTCCCGCGGCCAGGTAGCGTTCTGCGCGTTTGCCGCGCTCGGCTGCCAGGATCATCGCTAACGCCACATCTCGCGCGTCAACCACTGAAAAACTGCCCGGCACCAGGCCCGGCAATTTACCGTTCATCACGTCGCTGGCCAGTTGCCCGGAAGAAGTGGGGCCGAGATCGGCCGGGCCCCACATCCAGCCCGGCAGGACCAGGTTGCCGTTCATATCGGGGTGGCTTTGCAGAAACGCCAGTACTGCCTCGTCAGCCAGAATTTTACTGCGGTAATAATCATCGGCATCCTCCGAACGACGCAGGCAGGTTTCGTCTATCGGCATGCCCGGTTCACCATTGAGCACTGCGATGGAGGAGGTATGAACAAAACGGCGAATGCCTGCGCGGTAAGCCTGCTCCAGCAGACGTTCCGTGCCGTCGACGTTGATCGCTTTCAGTTCGGGCCAGTGGCTGCCGCCCTTGTAGTTATCACGAAAATACGCGGCGGTGTGGAACAGTACGTCGCACCCTTGCAGATGTACGGCAAAGGCGGCCACATCGGCCATGTCGCCGGCGACCAGTTCCACGCCCTCGAGGGAGCCGAACTGCCAGCGGCCTTTATCCAGCGAGCGTACCAGCGCTTTGACGTGGCAGCCTTTTGCAACCAACTCTCTGACCAGATTATTGCCGAGCAACCCCGTTGCGCCGGTGACAAAAGCCGTTTTCATGTTCATCATCATTAAAATCTTAAGTGAGTTTCAAAGTTCATATGATATCTTAATTTAGTGACGTGCATTTAAAATATCAAGTGATATCTCAAATGCGTATCCATTACGCCAAAGCAGCCTAAAGTCGAAGAAGATGAAGACAGAGAAAAAGCGGTTAACCCGCGAAGAAAGTCAGCAGCAAACCCGCGAGCAGTTGCTTGAAACCGCGCGCCAATTGTTTATCGCCGGCGGTTACGGCGGTACCTCAATCCGGGATATCGCCAGCCAGGCCGGGTATTCCCAGGGGGCGTTTTATTCCAACTTTGCCTCTAAGGAGGCCTTGCTGCTGCAACTGTTACAACGCCATATGGAAGCGGAGGCCACGCAACTCACTGCGCTGGCGCAGAGTGATAGCGATACGCCGGAGCACGTGCTGACGGCGCTGGAGGCCTGGGCGGCGACCCTGAATCTGGAGGCGGACTGGTGCATGCTGTCGGTTGAGCTGCAGTTGCACGCGAAACGCAGCCCGGCTTTTGCCGTGGAGTACAAAAATATCTGTGACGTTCATCAGGCAAAAATTGGTGAGGTGATTGGATCACTGTTTCAACGGGTAGGCAAAGCGCCGCCGGCGGATCAAAACGAATTGGCGGCGGCCTTTATGGCGATGGCGCACGGGCTGGCTTTGCAGCGGACCGGCACCGGCGCCGATCCCTCCGGCAAATTGA
Organism: Serratia plymuthica; assembly: GCF_018336935.1. Classification (NCBI taxonomy): domain Bacteria; kingdom Pseudomonadati; phylum Pseudomonadota; class Gammaproteobacteria; order Enterobacterales; family Yersiniaceae; genus Serratia; species Serratia plymuthica. Next base: position 2,242,660 of record NZ_CP068771.1, read on the forward strand.
TCATGCTGTTTCTGCGCAGCCTGCTGTTTGCGCCGGCGGCAACCTGAAATGCCTGGCGCAGACGCGCCCGTAAATGATCTCGCAATTCAATGAGGTCTGGTCCTTATCCAGAACGGCAAAAGCTCGCGAAGCGAGCCGGATTTCGATGCAAACAGGTTAAGTTCCCCAGCCGAGAGGCTGGGGAGAGACGGTCATTTCAGTCGTTTGAGCAGTTCGTCAGCGACGCCGACAGCGGATGCCGGATTCTGGCCGGTGATCAGTTCACGATCGGTGACCACATGCGACGTAAAGGGCTGCGTATTGCTGCTGTATACGCCACCGGCCTGTTCCAGCGCCGTTTGCGGGTAGAATTTCATTTCTCCGCCGTTGAGCAGGCTTTTGGCCAACTGCTCTTCAGCGTTGCTGATCACCGTCATGCGGTAACCGGCGTAAATCCAGTCGGCGGGTTTTACTGCGTGACCGGTGGCGGCCAGCCGCTGAGTAAACGCCGGCGCGTCAGTCATGGCTGAAAGTAATGCGATAGGACCGTGGCAAACCAGCGCGGTGGGTTTTCCCCGCGCATGGAAATCCTGCAGCACTTTCCCCAGTTCGGGGCTGGTCAGCAGATCCTGCATCGGCGCATGCCCGCCGGGTACGTAGATGGCGTCAAAATTGGCATAGCCCATCTGGGCAACGCGCGACAGGCTGACGACCGGCGACTCGCTGCGGGAGGTCAGTTTCAGTTTGGACAATAACGCGCGGTGAGCCTGCAACGCGGTGACGTCATTATCGAAATACATCTTGTCATCCGAAGAGGCATCCAGCGTCGGGGCATTGCCCTCCGGGGTGGCGAAGGTCACATGGTGGCCGGCATCCAGCAGCAGTTTGACCGGTTGCATCAGTTCATTCAGATAAAAACCGGTAGGGAATACCTTGCCGTCTTTGAGGTCCAAATGGTTGGCATCAGACAACACCACCAACACATTGGCGGCTTGTGCCTGCATGGCGGCGAAACCCAGCGTGGCAGCGAGGGCGAATTTACGGATCGGACTCATGGCGGTTCTCCTTATGAATATGCCGCCACTTTATCCTTGCCTTTATGAGAGATAAATCAGGTAAAAAGGAAAACATTTGTTCTTTCGGGGATAAGATCGCCGTATGGACCCTTTAGTATCGATTCTGTTTAACGCCGCCATTCCGCTTTGCGACCACTATCCGTTCAGTACCAGAGAAATCTTCGGATATCTTTCGCACATAAACTCAACGAACGCCCGAACCTTCGGCGCGGTCAGGCGCCTCGAGGTATGCAACACCCAGAGCTTAACCTCGACACCCGATACCGTACCCCATTGAACCAATTCGCCGCGAGCAAGCTGCTTGCCTACGATTGATTGCGGGATCAGGGCGGCACCACCGCCGGCGATAGCGGCGTCGCGGATCATCAGGAATGAGGAAAATCTCAGTCTGGGGATGGGGTCGAGGACCAGACGGCCTTCGTCCAGATGCCATGTTGCAGGCTGGGCGTTTGAAAACACGATGGCGGGCACGGGGCTGACCTGCCCGGTCGCTGCCGGCATGGGTACCGAAGGGGCGGCTACGACGACCTGACGATCTTCGGCAAAGCACCGGCCGATCAAGCCGCTGTCGGGCCTGGGATTGATACGAATGGCAACGTCAAAGTGTTCTTCGACAAGGTCAACCATACGGTCCTCTGCCACGATCTCAATCGTTATCTCTGGATAGGCGGCACAGAACTCGGCGGCAATTTGCCCCATGGAAAGCTGCGAAAACAGCACCGGGGAAGCAACGCGCAAATGCCCACGGGGTGTCGAGATCCCTTCCCGGACCGCTGTCATGGCCTCAACGACTTCGTTTATCGAGCCGCTGGTCCGCGCCATCAACATGTCGCCCGCTTCGGTGAGCTTAAGTCCACGGGCGCTGCGCTCAATAAGCCGCACTCCAAGTTGTTCTTCAAGATCGGCGATACGGCGCGACAAGGTCGCCTTCGACCTGCCGCTCGCGCGGCTTGCCTTTCCCAATCCACCATGTGTTGCGACAAGCGCAAAGTCGACCAAAGCATTCAGATCCATACTGTTCCATTTATGAAACGAGATGTCTCGATTTTAGAGTCTGTTTCTTATATCTGCAACGCTCTATCTTCTCCTTACCGCAACATGAAATGAGGAACAAGCAATGAGCATCACTCAACGAGCCGTACTGATTAAAGAATACGGCGGCGCAGATGCCGTCGAAGTCGCAGAGGTGGCCATACCCCAGGTCGGGCAGGATCAGGTTCTGGTCCGGGTGCGCGCTGCCGGCGTGAACGGCCTTGACTGGAAAGTCCGGGAAGGCTACGTCCGGGATGCGTTCCCGCTTCCTTTACCGGCCGTGCTGGGCATTGAATTAGCCGGTGTTGTCGAGGCCATCGGCCCGGGAGTCACCCGTTTTCGTGTCGGCGACCGCGTCATGGGGGCATTGGGCGGGCTTGGCGCGTATGCCGAGTTCGTGGCCGTCAATGAGGCTAACCTGGCCCGCACGCCGGAAGGCCTGGACGACGTTCATGCCGCCGCCATCCCGGTGGCAGCCACCGCCGCCTGGCAGAGCCTTCATCATGCGGGGCCGGTTTCTCAGGGGCAGCGCATTCTTGTTCAGGGTGCGGCAGGAGGGCTGGGCGGTTATGCCGTGCAGTATGCCAAGCGGGCCGGAGCCGAGGTTTTTGCCACGGTGGCCAAAGCCGGTCAGGAATATGTGCGCAGTCTCGGCGCTGATCATGTCATCGACTATCAGTCCCAACGATTCGAGGACAGTGTCCGGGATATTGACCTGGTGCTCGACTATGTCGGAGGAGAGGTGCTCGATCGATCCTGGCAGGTGCTGGCGCAAAACGGCGTCATCGTCGGCACCTCGTCCCCCGATATTCTGGCCCGCATACCGGCAGGTCGTCGTGGCCTGTGGTTTATGAGCAAGCCGGATGGCTTACTGCTTGAAAAGTTGGCCATCGAGATTGCAAGCGGCACGTTGAAGTCAAAGATCGGTGAGGTGGTCGGCTTTGCCGACATTCCGCTGGCCATTGAACGCTATCGTACCGCTCCCCGGATCGGCAAGGTTGTCGTTGATTTCCTGCGCTGATTCGTTCGCGCGGCGATCGCGGGTCTCTCTCTCGCTCGCCGCGCACTGCCGGGGATTTCTTGCCGGATGGGGCCGGTTCAGGCTTGCGGAATGACGATATCGGCGCTGATGCGCGCGCCGTCGGCATCGAACACCAGGCATTGCTGTGGCTGGAATCCCGGTTGCAATTTTTGATAGGGCCGGAAATGGGCATCGCCGGGCAACAGCATTTTGAAACCGTCGTGGCCGTGGCATTGGCCGAACAGATAGGTGTTGTTGCCGAGCCGTTCCACCACTTCGCAGTGGAAATCCAGGCGTAACGGCGAATCGGAGTGGGTTGTCAGGTGCTCGGGGCGAATACCCAGCGTCACCGGCTCGCCGGGAGAAACCTGCAGGGTGGAGAGGGCGAGAGCCAGGGTTTTGTCTGGGCCTATGGAGACGGTCAGCAGCTCCGGCGCCCAGCTCACCACGGTGGCCGGCAAAAAGTTCATCTTCGGCGAGCCGATAAACCCGGCGACGAATTTGTTGATCGGGTTGTAATACAGCGCCATCGGCGCGCCCATCTGTTCCACCTTGCCGTAATTCATGACCACAATCTTGTCGGCCAGCGTCATCGCTTCAACCTGATCGTGGGTGACATACACCATGGTGGTTTTCAGCTCTTGGTGCAGCTTGGCGATATGCAGGCGCATGTCGACCCGCAGCTCGGCATCCAGGTTGGAAAGTGGTTCATCGAACATGAAGACTTTGGGATTGCGCACGATGGCGCGCCCGATAGCGGTGCGTTGGCGCTGGCCGCCGGAAAGCTGTTTGGGTTTTCTGTCCAGCAGATGGGTCAGTTGCAGGGTTTTTGCCACCATCTCGATTTGATGGCGGATCTCTTCTTTTGGCGTGCCGTTCACCTTTAACCCATAACCCATGTTTTCGGCGACGGTCATGTGCGGGTAGAGCGCGTAGGACTGAAACACCATGGCTACGCCCCGGTGAGCGGGCGCGACATCGTTAACCCGTTCTTCGCCAATCAGGATATCGCCGTCGCTGATCTCCTCCAGCCCGGCAATCATGCGCAGCAGCGTAGATTTACCGCAGCCGGACGGCCCCACGAACACGGCGAATTCACCGCCTTTAATCTCAAGGTTGATATTGTGCAACGTCACCGTTTTACCAAAACGCTTGGTGACATTCCTCAGTCTTATGCTGGACATCTTGTTGATCCTCGGAAGTTATCAATAGGCAAACCTGTCAGGGCGTTATCTGGCTGTTATCTCGCTTTTATGTAATACGTATAACAATTATTTTCCCATCGTCATAACGGCCAGAAAGTCTTGAAAAGACTATAACTGCGCTGGATTTCAAGCCATATCACCGGTTTTCATTTCTGCAATAACGATCACACAATAGTGATAATTGTATAGAGTTGGCGCGCTTCTCAGCGTAGCGTATAACAAGCCGAGGCAATGAACGGGTTGTCGCATTAGACGTTGTAATACTGAGCATTGTGTATGGCCTGAAACATCTAATCCCAAAGTGATAAAACAAAAATGTAATACCTTCACATGAGGTGGGTAATGAAAATCAAAACAATCACTGCTCTGGTACTGGCCACATTGGCGGCCAGCCAATATTCCGGTTTCGCCCTCGCGGCGGCAGGCCAACAGCTTACCGTCTGGGAAGACATCAAGAAGTCCGACGGCATCAAGGGTGCCATCGCCGATTTCGAAAAACAGAACGACGTGAAGGTTAACGTGCTGGAAATGCCGTTTGCGCAGCAGATTGAAAAGCTGCGGCTGGACGGCCCGGCCGGTATCGGCCCCGATGTGCTGGTGATCCCTAACGATCAGGTGGGTGCGGCGGTAGTGCAAGGTTTGTTGTCGCCGATAAAGCTGGATAAGGCCGCAGCCGACGCCTTCACCAAGCCGTCCATCGGCGCGTTCACCATGAATCAAACGCTGTACGGCGTGCCGAAAGCGGTAGAAACGCTGGTGCTGATTTACAACAAGGATCTGCTGCCGCAACCGCTGGCTAATCTGGATGCCTATTACGACTTCTCCAAACAGCAGCGCGCGGTGGGAAAATACGGCTTGTTGGCCAAGTTTGACCAGATTTATTACAGCCGCGGCGCGATCGCCGGCATGGGCGGTTATATCTTCGGCAACGACGGTAAAGGCGGGCTGAATCCGCTGGATATCGGCCTGAACACGCCCGGCGCCGTCGAAGCCGTGAGCTACCTGAAAAAATTCTACGCCGACGGCCTGTTCCCGGCGGGCATCATCGGCGATGGCGGGCTGAACGCCATCGATTCCCTGTTCACCGAGAAGAAAGCCGCCGCGGTGATCAACGGCCCGTGGGCCTTCCAGCCTTATGCCGACGCGGGCATCAACTATGGCGTGGCACCGCTGCCAACCTTGCCGAACGGCAAACCGATGAACTCCTTCCTGGGCGTGAAAGGCTACGTGGTTTCCACCTGGAGCAAGGATAAGGCGTTGGCGCAGAAGTTCATCGAGTTTATCAATCAGCCGGCCTACGTGAAAACGCGCTATCAGGTGACCAAAGAAATCCCTCCGCTGGTGGCGATGATTGAGGATCCGCTGATCAAGAACGACGAGAGGGCCAGCGCGGTAGCCATTCAGGCCAGCCACGCGACCGCCATGCCGGGCATTCCTGAAATGCAGGAGGTCTGGGGGCCGGCCAATGCGGCGCTGGAACTGAGCATGACCGGCAAACAACCGCCAAAAACGGCGCTGGACGATGCCGTCAAACAAATCAAAATGCAAATCGAAGCGATGCAGGCCAGCAACCAGTAACCGAGCAACGGGAGGTTTCCTCCCGTTTTCAAGAAGGAGCAGAATGTGATTGTCACTCCAAGTGAAAAGTTGTCCGCCGACCGAGGCCGATACAGCCATTCGGTGGGGGCGCTGATATTGGCGCTGATCCCCGGCTTTGGTCAGTTCTATCATCGCCAATGGGCGAAGGGACTGATCTTTCTGGTGCTGCTCAGCAGCTTTGTCGGGGTGACCTGGCAGTTCCTCACCGAAGGGCTGTGGGGGCTGTATACGCTCGGCAGTGAAGTGCCACGCGATAACTCCATTTTCCTGTTGGCGGAGGGGATCCTCAGCGTACTGGTGATGGGCTTTGGCCTGGCGATTTACGGCCTGTCGATACGCGACGCCTGGGTGAACGGCAGAAAGCGCGATGCCGGCATGGCGCTGAACAGCGTGCGCAAGCAATACCAGATGCTGCTGAGCGAGGGCTTTCCTTATCTGATGATCACGCCGGGGTTTATCCTGTTGGTGTTCGTGGTGATTTTCCCCATTTTGTTTGGTTTTTCTATCGCCTTTACCAACTACAACCTCTATCACACGCCGCCGGCCAAGCTGGTTGACTGGGTCGGGTTCAAGAACTTTATCAATATCTTCACGCTGTCGATCTGGCGCTCCACCTTCTTTGACGTGCTGCAATGGACCGTAGTCTGGACGCTGTTGGCCACCACGCTGCAATGCACGGTAGGGGTGATGTTGGCGATCCTGGTCAATCAGAAGGATTTGCGCTTCAAACCGCTGATCCGCACCATTTTCATTTTGCCTTGGGCGGTGCCGGGCTTTGTCACCATTCTGGTGTTCGCCGGAATGTTCAACGACTCGTTCGGGGTGATCAACAATGCCATTCTGGCGTTTTTCGGCATCGCGCCGAAAGCCTGGATGACCGATCCGTTCTGGACCAAAACTGCGCTGATCATGATGCAGACCTGGCTGGGTTTCCCGTTTGTGTTCGCCATGACCACCGGCGTGCTGCAGGCGATCCCGGATGACCTGTACGAAGCCGCGACCATGGACGGGGCGAGCACCTGGACCAAGCTGCGCACCATCACGTTGCCGCTGGTGCTTTACTCGATTGCGCCGATCATCATCACGCAGTACACCTTCAATTTTAACAATTTCAATATCATCTACCTGTTCAATAACGGCGGCCCGGCGGTGGCCGGCTCTAATGCCGGAGGGACGGATATTCTGGTGTCCTGGATCTACAAGCTGACGATGTCGTCTTCGCAGTATGCCATCGCCGCCACCATCACCATTCTGTTGTCGATTTTCGTGGTGGGCATCGCGCTGTGGCAGTTCCGCGCCACCAATTCGTTCAAGAACGATGACGCGGCCTAAGGGGATAGCAATGTCAAAGAGCATCAAGAAAGAGAAGTGGGTGCGTTTATCGCTGTCCTGGCTGGTGATTATTCTGGTGTCCGCCATCATCATCTATCCGCTGGTGTGGACCGTCGGCGCGTCGCTCAATGCCGGCAACAGCCTGCTGAGCAGCGCGATCATTCCGGAGAATCTGTCGTTTCAGCATTATGCCGACTTGTTCAACGGCAAGGTCAATTACCTGACCTGGTATTGGAACTCGATGAAAATCAGCTTCCTGACCATGGTGCTGACGCTGATCAGCGTCAGTTTTACCGCCTATTCGTTTTCCCGCTTTCGCTTCAAGGGGCGGCAGAACGGCCTGATGTTGTTCCTGCTGTTGCAGATGATCCCGCAGTTCTCCGCGCTGATTGCCATTTTTGTGCTGTCGCAGCTGCTGGGGCTGATCAACAGCCATATGGCGCTGGTGTTGATCTACGTGGCGGGGATGATCCCGATGAACACCTATCTGATGAAGGGTTATCTGGATGCGATTCCGAAGGATCTGGACGAATCCGCCCGGATGGACGGCGCCGGCAACTTCCGGATTTTCATCGAGATCATCATGCCGCTCTCCAAGCCGATTATCGCCGTGATAGCGCTGTTCTCGTTTACCGGCCCGCTGGGGGACTTCATCCTCTCCAGCACCATTTTGCGTACCCCGGAGCAATATACGCTGCCCATCGGCCTGTATAACCTGGTGTCGCAAAAGATGGGCGCCAGCTACACCACTTACGCGGCGGGCGCGGTGTTGATCGCGCTGCCGGTCGCTATCTTATACCTGGCCCTGCAAAAGTACTTTGTTTCCGGCCTGACCTCTGGCAGCACAAAAGGATAATGCGATGAAAACATTCAAACCGGCTTTATTAAGCCTGTGCCTGGCGGCCGGGTTGCTGTCCGCCACGGCGTTTGCGGCGGATAGCGTCATCATCAAACCGTTGAACAAGGTTCCGGCCGGCTTTATCAAGGGCGTGGATATTTCAACCCTGGCGGATGTGGAGCAGCATGGCGGCAAGTTCTACGACCAGAACAACGTTCAACAGGATCCGCTGGTCATCCTCAAACATAACGGCGTGAACTATGTGCGGCTGCGCCTGTGGGTCGATCCGCAAGACAGCGCAGGCCAACCTTATGGCGCCGGCAATAACAATCTCGCCACCACGCTGGCGCTGGCCAAGCGCGTCAAGGCGCAGGGCATGAAGCTGCTGCTGGATTTTCATTACAGCGACTTCTGGACCGATCCCGGCAAGCAGTTCAAGCCCAAGGCCTGGGACAACATGAGCTATGACCAACTGAAAACGACGATCCATGACTATACCCGCGACACCATCGCCAGCTTCAGGCAGCAAGGCGTACTGCCGGATATGGTGCAGATCGGCAATGAGATTAATGGCGGCATTCTGTGGCCGGAAGGCAAAAGCTGGGGCCAGGGCGGTGGGGAGTTTGATCGCCTGGCCGGGTTGCTGAACGCGGCGATCGCCGGGCTGCGGGAAAACCTCGATTCGCCTTCACAGGTGAAAATCATGCTGCATTTGGCCGAGGGCACCAAGAATGACACTTTCCGTTGGTGGTTTGACGAGATAACCCGGCGCAATGTGCCGTTCGATGTCATAGGTTTGTCGATGTACACCTATTGGGACGGCCCTATCTCAAAGCTGCAAGCCAATATGGACGACATCAGCAAGCGGTATAACAAAGACGTGATTGTGGTTGAGGCCGCTTACGGTTATGGCCTGGAAAATTGCGACGATACCGACAACAGTTTCTCCGCCAAAGAAGCGCAGGAGGGGGGATATCCGGGCACCGTTCAGGGGCAGGCCGATTTTATTCGCGATCTGATGCAGAGCATTATTAACGTGCCGGATAATCGTGGTAAAGGCGTGTTTTATTGGGAACCGACCTGGATCGCCGTGCCGGGCGCCGGTTGGGCTACGCCGGCCGGGATGAAATATATCGGTGAATCCGGCAAGGATGGCAACGCGCGTGAAAATCAGGCGCTGTTTGATTGCCGGGGTAAAGTGCTGCCTTCATTAAAGTCATTTAATTAATTGCGCCGTCAGTAATAAAGAATTTCGGTAATTATTTTCTAAGGAATCATGATGAATAAATTCCCTCCTTTGAGTGCAAAGGTGCCTGGCCTATTGCATGGGGCCGACTATAACCCGGAACAATGGGCTAATTATCCGGGCATGGTGGAGAAAGATGTAGAACTGATGAAGCAGGCTAACTGCAATATTATGTCGGTAGGGATATTCAGCTGGTCGAAGCTTGAACCGGAAGAGGGGAAATATCAATTCGCTTGGTTGGACGAGGTGCTGAATAAGTTATATGCGCAGGGTATTCACGTGTTTTTGGCTACGCCAAGCGGCGCGCGCCCGGCGTGGCTGTCGCAGAAATACCCGGAGGTGCTGCGCGTGGGGCGCAATCGGGTATCGGCGTTGCACGGTGGCCGGCACAACCACTGCCTGTCCTCCCCGGTGTATCGCCGCAAGGTGAATGAGATCAACCTGGCGTTGGCTCAGCGCTATGCGCACCACCCGGCGGTGATTGGCTGGCATATTTCCAACGAATACAGCGGCGAGTGCCATTGCAGCCGTTGCCAGAGCGATTTCCGCGATTGGCTGCAGCAGCGTTATCAGACGCTGGAGCAGTTGAACGAGGCCTGGTGGAGCGATTTCTGGAGCCACACCTACAGCGACTGGTCGCAGATTGAATCGCCTGCGCCGCAGGGTGAGGTGTCGATTCACGGTCTGAACCTGGACTGGCGGCGTTTTTGCAGCACCCAGGCCACCGATTTCTGCGCGCAGGAAATCGCGCCGCTGAAGGCGGCCAATCCAGACTTGCCGGCCACCACCAACTTTATGGAATATTTCTACGATTACGATTACTGGCAGATGTCGAAAGTCATCGATTTCATCTCCTGGGACAGCTACCCGATGTGGCATAACCGGCAGGACGAAACCGGCCTGGCCTGCTATACCGCCATGTTCCACGACCTGATGCGCAGCCTGAAGCAGGGCAAGCCTTTTGTGCTGATGGAATCGACGCCGAGCGTCACCAACTGGCAGCCGATCAGCAAGCTGAAGAAGCCGGGCATGCATATTCTCTCCTCACTGCAGGCGGTCGCGCACGGCGCGGATTCGGTACAGTACTTCCAGTGGCGTAAAAGCCGCGGCTCGGTGGAGAAATTCCACGGCGCGGTGATTGACCATTCCGGGCGGCTGGACACCCGCGTCGGCAAGGAAGTGAGCGAACTGGGCCGGTTGCTGGCCGCCATGGCACCGGTCGCCGGTAGCCGGGTCGAGGCGCGGGTGGCGATTATCTTCGACTGGGAAAGCCGCTGGGCGATGGACGATGCCCAAGGGCCGCGCAACGCCGGGCTGCATTATGAACAGACGGTGGTGGAGCATTATCGCCCGTTCTGGGAGCAGGGTATTGCGGTGGATATCATCAACGCCGATTGCGATCTTTCCGGCTATCAACTGGTGATTGCGCCGATGCTGTATATGGTGCGCGAAGGCTTTGCCGCGCGGGCGGAAACCTTTGTCCGGCAGGGCGGGCAGTTTGTCGCCAGCTACTGGAGCGGCATCGTCAATGAAAGCGATCTGTGCCACCTGGGCGGTTTCCCGGGGCCGCTGCGGCCGTTGCTGGGGATCTGGGCGGAAGAGATCGACAGCCTGACGGATGACGAAACCAACAGCATTCGCGGCGTGCCGGGCAACGAGTTGGGTTTGCAGGGCAGTTATCAGGCGCGCCATCTGTGCGAGTTGATCAATCTGGAAGGCGCCAGCGCGCAGGCGGTTTACGGCGGCGACTTCTATGCCGGCCGCCCGGCGTTGACGGTCAACCGTTTTGGCGACGGCAAGGCGTGGTATGTCGCTTCGCGCAACGATGCCTCTTTCCAGCGCGATTTCTTTATGGCGATAGCGCAAGAGCTGGCGTTGCCGCGCGCGCTGGAGACGGCATTGCCGCCGGGCGTGACCGCACAGCGGCGCACCGACGGGGAATCCGAGTTTATTATCGTGCAAAACTACAGCGACAAGGCAAAAGCCGTGGCGTTGCCGGCGGCGTATACCGATATGTCGAGTGCTCATACTCTACAGGGCGAAATGACGTTGGCCCCCTGGGGCTGCCGCATATTGACCCGCAAGTTGGCATAGTTTCTTCCCCTTGCGCCCGTTCAGTCGAACGGGCGTTTTTTTACGCCCGTCTCTTATGAGGAAATAACCATGGTCAGTTTAAAAGCCTTTACGCATTATTTCTCGCACCCGAAATCGCCGGTGGAAGATAATAACGTCGATATGTCTTTTTTAAAAACGCTGATGCAGCATTTAGGCGGCCGAGAAAATATCCGGCATGTCGATGCCTGTATTACCCGCTTGCGCGTGACGGTGACGGATTTAGCCAAGGTCGATACGGAAGGCTTGCAGCAGTCGGGCGCTTTGGGGGTGATTATTATTGGTCAGGAGGTGCACGCGATATTTGGCAAGCAGTCGGATAATTTGCGTAAATTACTGGCGGAGCGTTTTTCGGTTAATCATCAGGAATAAAAAATAATTGGTAACCACCTTTGGGTGGTTACCAATGGACGACAGCAACCGGAGAGCGTCGTCAAAGACACAGGAGATAATGATGAGATAATTAAGTACTGCCAATGAAGCAAGAGTCGTTATTTACCCTGATGCAAGCCTGTTACCACCAGGCTTCAACCTGCACGCCAAAGTTCCAGGTATTGCTGGCGGTGCCGTCCTTGAATGAATTGCCTTGCTCTGAATCATTGAGATAGGAGGCGTATACGCGCAATTCAGGGCGGGACATGAATTCCGGCCCATCCGCCAGCCCCAACGCCAGCGTGTACTTCTCGCCGCCTTGCTTGTAGTGGCTACCGTCTTTGTGGTCATCCTTCTGGTAGAAAGCGCCGGCTTCGCCAATGCCGCGTACGTACTGCGTGAACTGGTACTGCGCCCGGCCCACCAGAGAGATCAGGTTGCTTTTGTCGATCGCATCGCTCAGGTCGTTGGCGGAGCCCCAGGTCAACACGTGGTTAAGGGAGAACTTATCGGTAATCGGGATCAGACCGGTATTGATCACCCGGTAACCGGTGGCATCGCGGGTATTGTTCCAGACGTCATACCAACCGCCGCCCTGGGACACCATGTTCTGCGCCAACCCTTTGGTGGCGTACTGCAACACCATTTTGTTATAGCCGCCCAGCATGTCCTGGCTGATCTCGCCGGTCAGCATCACGCCGTTTTCCGCGTCGTACAGGCCGCCGTACTCTTTTTGCTTGTTGGTCGGGTTCGGCATCGCATAGTCGATACCAAACTCGGTCCAGGCGCCGGTCCACGGCTTCCAGCCGGCATAGCGCAGGTCGAGATAGTTGATGTTGAGGTCGTTGGTGTTGTCGACACGGTAATCCACGTCGTTGCCGTCACCGCGGATCCAGGCTACGGAGATGGCGCCCGGCCCGAAGGAGAGGTTTTCCACGCCGGCGCCGGCACCCGAAATGTTCCAGTATTTGGTATCGATGATGTGCAGGTCGTGGCGCTGATAATAGCGCTTGCCGCCCCAAATCACCGCGTTCGGGTCGCCCGGGATCAGCCCCTTGATTTGCAGATTAAGCTGACGCAGCCCGAATTGCGCGTCATCTCCCAGCGTGGTTTCGTTGTCGTTTGAACCGTCCGACACCATGCTGACCATAGTGTCGAGATAGAAGCTGACGTCGTTCTTTTTGTAGACTTCGCTGCCCAGTTCAACTTCACCGTAAGTATCGGATTCGTTGCCCAGGCGGCCAATTTTGTTCTTCTGCCATTCTTCCAATCCACCATCCTGGGATACGCCGACCCCGGAACGCAGATAGCCATGGAAATCGATCCCTGGGGTTTCGACGGCAAAAGCGACCGGTGAGGAAAGCGCCATCGCCAAAGCGACAGACAATGTGCGTAGTCTTGTTTTCATGTATGCCTCATTATGTTTTTTGTATTACGTTCACATCCACGCAGCAATAGAATGGCTAATCATGACAACAAACAATCGCGTTATTGATTTATTGTGATTTAGTGCAAATAAAACAGCAGGATTTGTAACGGTTAGTGAGAAAGATCACTAAGGCTGGTTATGTGAACGAATAACTTTTTTTGAAATTTGATGGATGTGATCGGGGTAACTATGCGGTGAGGGGGGCGCCTGTTACAATCAGTCCAGAGCAATCACAGGGAACGGATTATGAAGTCGAAAAGCACCACGTTAGAAGATGTTGCCCGTCATGCCGGCGTGTCTTACCAGACGGTTTCACGGGTGTTGAACAAGTCTGCCAATGTCTCTGAAGCCACGCGTCGCAAGGTTGAGCAATCCATTGAATTGCTCAGGTACGTGCCCAATCGCCTGGCGCAGCAGTTGGTGGGCAAACAGAGCCGAACGCTGGGGCTGGTCACCATCTCCCTGGCTCTGCATGCCCCTTCGCAGGTGGCGGCGGCGGTAAAGCGTTACGCCAATGCGGAAGGTTATCAGGTGTTGATTTCAATGATTGATGAGAACGTCAATCATGGCATACAGGATTCGATCAACGATCTCAAATCGCAGCGGGTAGAAAAGGTCATCATCAACGTACCGCTGGAGACGGCGGTGGCGGAGAAAATCGCCGCGGACAACGATGACATTACTTGCCTGTTCCTCGACGTTGACCCTTACAGTTCGGTGTTTAACGTTTCGTTCAACCCGGCGGACGGCACCCGCGCCAGCGTCAAGTACCTGTACGAACTGGGGCACCGCGACTTTGCCTTGCTGGCGGGGCCGCAATACTCCATTTCGGCCAATTTGCGACTGAAGAACTGGCAGGAAGCGCTGCAGGATTATGGCCTGACGCCGGTCACTGTGCTGCACGGCAACTGGGATGCGCAAAGCGGTTACGCCGGCGCATTGCAGATGCTGCGCGAGACCCCGCATTTCTCGGCGGTGCTGGTGGGGAATGACCAAATGGCGCTCGGGCTGCTAAGCGCCTTCCATCAGAACCAACTGCCGATACCGGGGCAAAAATCGGTGATTGGCTATGACGATGCTTATGAAAGCGCCTTCTTCTACCCGGCGCTGACCACCGTCTCGCTGGATCTGGATTTGCAGGGCAAGGAAGCGGTCAGGAAGGTGCTCAACACCAGCGAGAGCGAGCTGTCGCGCGCGTCCTCGATTCTGTCGGCAAAGCTGGTGATCCGCAATTCCACCGGGCCGCGCGAACATAACGACAAGGACCTGAAGCAGATTGCCGAACAGCTGCGTCTGTTGGCGCAACGCCTGGAGCAGTGATCGCGCTCCGGCGCTGTTCGACATCGGTATGATCAGGCTCCGGCGTTTGCGTCCCAAATCGGCAGCAAGGCTGTGACTGCGCTATCGAGCACCGAATGACTGACGCCGTCGCGCGCCAACGTCGAAACGCCCAGCAGGAAGCTGTCAAACAAAGTGGCGATGGCGGCAGCGTCGGTATCCTTGGCCAGTTCGCCGCTGGCAATGCCTCTTTTGATGCAGTGAATAAAACCGTTCAGCGTACGCCGGCGCGAATCGGCAAGCGGCTTCAGGACCGCCGAATGCTCCTCCGCACCGCCTGACATTACGCCCAATGCAACCATGCACCCCTTGGGATGTTTATCTTCACACTGCATCTTCACCGAGCGGCGCAGTGAGGTTTCAATCGCCTCTCTGGGGGGGAGGGAATCATCCCAGAGCGCATCATTGACCCGCCCATAGCTGTTGAGATAGCAGGCTACCGCCTCTCTGAACAGCGCCTCTTTCGAACCAAAGGCGGCATAAAAACTGGGCGCGCTGATGCCGCCGCCAATCTGCGCTTTAAGCTGAGCCAGAGAAGTGGCCTCATACCCGTGCTGCCAAAACAGATGCAATGCCTGCTGAACGGCCTCGTCGCGGTCGAACCGGCGAGGGCGACCCATTTGTGCCATGACTGACTCCCTGTTTGTAAGTTACATACCGATCAGTATAAATCTTGTTGACACTCAGATGATAGCTCCTTAGCATAATTATACCACTCGATACATAAATCAATTCCAGTGACGTACTGACCGACATGCACCTTGGCAAAAGAGTGCATTTCGCTGTCGCTTATATTTATACCGATCGATACATAAATGGATAAACCATGAACCAAACAACTACCCATTGCAGTGATGCCGGAGCGATCCCCGAGGAGGCTCAGCGTCTGCCGATTGCCGCGCTGCTGGCATTAGCCATGACGGGATTTATTTGCATTGCTACCGAAACGCTCCCCGCCGGTTTGCTGGCCCAGATCGCACCTGGCCTACAGGTGTCGCCTTCGCTTGCCGGACAGATGATCACCGCCTACGCGCTGGGTTCGGTACTGGCTGCCATTCCATTGACGCTCGCCACTCAGCGTTGGCGGCGGCGCAACGTTTTGCTGTTGACTATTGTGGGGTTTTTTCTCTTTAACTCGATCACTGCG
Organism: Serratia plymuthica; assembly: GCF_018336935.1. Taxonomy (NCBI): domain Bacteria; kingdom Pseudomonadati; phylum Pseudomonadota; class Gammaproteobacteria; order Enterobacterales; family Yersiniaceae; genus Serratia; species Serratia plymuthica. The sequence continues at coordinate 2,258,386 of NZ_CP068771.1, forward strand.
ATGTCGGGCAGCATTGTGGTTACGCTGACGGCGCGCTTTTTTGCCGGTGCGGCGGCGGGGCTGGCATGGAGCCTGCTCGCCGGCTATGCGCGCCGGATGGTGGCGCCTCATTTTCAGGGCAAAGCGATGGCGGTGGCGATGGTGGGCGCACCGGTAGCGCTGTCGCTGGGCGTGCCGCTCGGGACATGGCTGGGGTCGGTGGTCGGTTGGCGCACCGCCTTTGGCGTTATGTCGTTGCTGTCGTTGGCGTTAATCCTTTGGGTGCTGGCAAAGGTGCCGGATTATCCGGGGCAGACGGGAACCAAACGGATGCCGCTGTACAAGGTGTGGATGACACCCGGCGTCAGATCGGTATTGGGCGTGGTGGTGCTGTGGATGTTCGCTCATAACATTCTCTATACCTACGTTGCGCCTTTTATTACGCCGGCAGGCCTTGGCGACCGTGCTGATGCGGTATTGCTTATTTTCGGGTTGGCGGCGCTGGTGGGGATCTGGATCACCGGCCGGGTGGTTGACAGCCACCTGAGAACGGCGGTGCTGACCAGCCTTGCGCTCTTCGCCACCACCAGCGTGCTGTTGGGCTTGGGGTTCCAGAACGCGCGGGTGATTTGTGTCGGTATGGCACTGTGGGGGTTGAGTTTCGGCGGTGCGGCGACGCTACTGCAGACCGCACTGGCGGATGCCGCCGGTGAAGGTGCGGATGCGGCGCTGGCCATGAACGTGGTCACCTGGAACAGCGCCATCGCGGGCGGCGGCATTTTCGGCGGGATCTTGCTTGATCGGTACGGCCCGGCGTTTTTTCCCTGGGCAACGCTGGTGCTTCTGTTGGGCGCGTTGGCGGTCGCGGCCGCGGCCAAAGGGCACGGATTCTCCGCGGGAAGACGCCAGGGCTGAACCTGGCGGTTGCAGATGGCGCATTCCGTGCGCCATCCGGCTTCAATCCTCGGATCAGGTGTTATCTACCCGGGGATTGGAACGGGTCGGTTGACTGGGGTATTCCACCTGATGCTTGTGCAGATAGTCCCGTATCAGTTGCCGGATCACCTGCGACGGGGTGACGTCCTGTTGCAGGCACAGCTCTTCAAGGGCTTTTTTCTTATCCGGATCGATGAGTATCGTCAGTCGTGCCGTTTTCTTTTCCATGAGGATTCCTCCAGAGGATGATAATCAAATGATAATGGCATGCTGGGTAATCGGCTATCCAAACCACAGTTTCTAGTTAAAATGCAACCGCTCAATTTTGCGCGACAGAAAACCTAAATCACAGCCAAAGGTCGGACCGGCGGCGGCGGCAAGCTGGCGCAGCAGGCTGAGCGGCGTCTCAACATGGCCCGGCGCAGCGTAAATAATGACGTTGCCGCTGGGCGCCACGCAGTAAAGAACGGTTTTAAACGCGCAGTGCAAACTGTGATACAGCAGCGTGCTGTCATCGGGCACCTCATGATAATTCAGCACCAGCCAGCCCTGAGGCGAAAGGCGACCTGCGCATTGCTCCAGAAAATTACGCGTGCCCTGTTGCGGGTCCATCGCGAAGGCGCTGTAGAGATCGGAAAATATCAAATCATAACGCCGAGTGGCGGGAGCCTGTAAAAAATCGGCGGCATCGAGGGTGTGCAAGGTGACGGTGTCATCCGTGGGCAGGGTGAAATAACGGCGGGCGACAGACACCACCGCCGGGCGCAGTTCCACCACATCCAGCAGCATGTTGGGATCATAGGCATGTAATGCCCGCACCAGGCTGCCGCCCCCCAGCCCGAGGATCAGCGCCGCCGAAGGCGGCTGCCAGGCCACCGCCATCAGCATGGTTTTTATGTAGTTGTGAACCGGCACCTGCGGCGCGCTGATGCACATTTTGCTCTGCTCGCAAATGCCGTCGAAACGCAGGGTACGGTAGTCTTTGTGGTCAGAAACGATAATTTCACCGCAATGATCCTCCTCCCGGGCGATGACCTGTCCACGGGGAGAAAAATCAAGACTGTTTAGCAACTTATCAACAATCGACATGGTAGCTTCGCTTTGGCTCCTTTATAAAACGGCGGCTTATTTACGGGCGCACATAAATTCGGCCGTACAGATACGGCGGCCATTGACCGTCGCCATCCCGGAAAAACGGGCAATGCCGGACCGTTGCCGGACAAAGACGACGTCCATGCGCAATTGGTCGCCGGGCTGAGCCGAGCGGTAGAAACGGGCGCGTTGAATGGCCGCAAAATAGTAATGCTCGCCTTGCGACAGCGGGCCGAGAAAGTAGTGGGCCAGCAGGCCGGTGCTTTGCGCCAATGCTTCCACCATCAGGATACCGGGGAAAACGGTGGTCTGGTGGTGACCGGTCCAAAAGGTCGGTTCATTGGCGGTTATGTTTTTGATGGCGCTCAAGCGCCCATCAGGAATCGACGTGCCGGCGGGCAGAATGCGGTCGACCAGCAGACAGGGGAACCGATGTGGCAGGATAGATTGAACATCCTGGTACTGCAGGGGATTACCATTCAGCGGCATGATTGATTTGGATCCTGTCAGCGGGACGAAACTTGGCCAACGGTGGCCTCTGCGCCCGGCGGGAATGTAATAGCATTATAATGTTATTATCATCTCATGCACCAACTGAAAAATCGGCAAGATAAACATTAGCGATGCATGGTGACAATGTCACATGAAGTTGACGATGAAAATTTCAATGTAAGATGTTGATATATTGATTTTTTAATCGAGGAGGGAATGGCCGCCATCAGGATGATGACGGCCAGGGCGGTTAATCAGCCTTTATCACGCGTTATTTTATCGAGGTAGCCCATCAGGAAAGCGGAAAGCACGAAGGTGAGGTGGATAATCACGTACCACATCAGCTTATTGTCCGGCACGTTCTTGGCATCCATAAACACCCGCAACAGGTGAATGGACGAGATCGCGACGATGGATGCGGCTACCTTGCTCTTCAGAGAGGTGGCGTCCATTTTCCCCAGCCAGCTCAACTTTTCTTTGTCTTCGCTGATATCCAATTGCGAAACAAAGTTTTCATAACCCGAGAACATCACCATGACCAGCAGGCCACCTACCAGCGCCATATCGATCAGCGAAAGCAGGGTGAGCACCAGATCCCCTTCGGTTATGGAGAAAATGTTCGGCAGAACATGCAGTATCTCCTGGAAGAATTTGACCGACAGCGCCACCAGCGCCAACGACAAACCAAAGTAAACCGGGGCAAGCAGCCAGCGAGAGGCATACATGGCGTTTTCTAAAAAGCGTTCCATAATCATCTGAGTTTGTTACCAAAAGAGGCGCACAGTATAGCTCAGAACGCCCGGCGAAAGGCAAGTCGGGTGGGGTATGCCCACAGCCATGCAAACGGTTATTCCGTACCTTGGGTTTTGCCCTTGTTATCCACGTGGCCTAATGGCCGCTCGGGAAAGCATGTATCGCGCAAACGCTGTTTGAGCGCTGCCGCGTCGGGGAAGCCGCCTTCGGTTTTGCGATCCCAAATGACGGCGCCATCCACGGTGATCTCATAAATGCCGCCGGTGCCGGGAACCAGCGTAACTGCGGCCAAATCGGTGCCGAAGGTGTGGAGCAATTCTTGCGCCATCCACGCGGCGCGCAGCAGCCAGTTGCATTGCGAACAATAGTGAATGGTGACAGCGGGGGACGTTTTCATTGAGCAGGCCTGGGCGCTAAGATTTTCTCATCATCATCGAATGCCGCCGCAGCCCTGTCAAGCCGGCCGGTCAGGGCGCAACAGGGTCAGATCGATCCGCCATTTATTGATTTTATTGTACAGCGTGGTGCGCGATAGCCCGAGCCGCCGCGCGGCCTGCCGCAGATTGCCGCCGCTGGATTCAATCACCTGCATGATATGGGTTCGTTCGTTGTCTTCCAGCCTGGCGGACGGCGCGGCGTCAGGTTCAGTACGATCGCGCGTGATTTCCTCCGGCAGGTCGCCCACGTCGATCTGCAGCCCTTCGCACAGGTTCACCATTCTTTCCACCAGATTTTCCAGTTCGCGCACGTTGCCCGGCCAGCGCCAGGCGCTAAGGCAGGCCATCGCCTGCGGCGATACCTGCGGCGGGATCTTTTTCATGCGCGTACAGAGTTTGTGCACAAAGCCGTTAACCAGCCCGGCGATATCTTCCCGTCGTTCGCGCAGCGGCGGAACGGAGAGGGAGATGACGTTGAGGCGGTAATACAGATCGCGCCGAAAAGCGCCTTGTTCCACGGCCAGCGCCAGATCGCAATTGGTGGCCGCCACGATGCGTACGTTAACCTTCACCGGGTGCGTGGCGCCGATCCGCAACACTTCGCTCTCCTGCAACACGCGCAGCAGGCTGGTTTGCGCATCCAGCGGCATTTCGCCGATTTCGTCGAGCAGCAGAGTGCCGCCATCCGCCAGCTCAAACTTGCCGGCGGAACCGCCACGGCGCGAGCCGGTAAAGGCGCCATCCACGTAACCGAAAAGCTCGCTCTGCACCAGATCGCGCGGCAAGGCGCCGCAGTTAACGGCAACGAAAGGCTCGTTGCTGCGTGTGCTGCCGTTGTGGATCGCCTGGGCAAACAGCTCTTTGCCGGTTCCGCTCTCGCCGGTCAGCAGTACGGTGCTGTCGCTGCGGCTGCTGGTGCGCGCCTTGGCGATGGCCTCCCGTATGCGGCTGGAATGGCCGTATATCATGTCAAAGGTATAGCTGGCGCTGACGCCCATCACGCGGCGGGTGATGGCGCGAATACGCTGGTTCTCCCGCAGGGAGAGCACCCGGCCGTCATCCGGCGCGGGCATCAGTGAAATCACGCAGGAGAGCGCCGGTTTGCCTTCGGGCATAAAGACCATTTCACGATCGTTACAAAACGGCATGGTCAGCAACGAGCCGGACTGCGGGCGCAGCAACTGATCGATAGGCAGTTCGCCAGGCTCCAGTCCGTCAAAAATCTGGCGCGCATAGCGGTTGACGGTTTTCAGCCTGCCGTGGCGATCGCAGACAATAACTCCTTCATTCAGCGTTTCCAGAATGGACTGTTGCTCCGCCAGCAGCCGACGCAACTGCAACTGTTGGCCGACGGCCTCCGCAGCCGCCTGTACCGTGCCCAGGGTGTGGGCGTTGAAGTTATCCGGCGTGGCGGTGAGCGTCAGCACGCCGATCATCACGCCTTCAGCGTTACGCACCGGCGCCGCCGCACATTGGCGATGGCGCTGACGCAGCGCCATTTTCCAGTTTTCACCGCTTAACACATACACCAGGCGCTGTTCCCGCAGGCAGCGCGCGGTGCAGTTGGTGCCCTGAACCTCCTCGCTCAGGATGCTGCCGACCGGCGTCAAATCCGCGCCGCAGTAGTGAAGGGTGACGCCGTTGGCGTCGGTCAGGTTGATGTGGCCGTCAGGGTTGTAGGCCAGCAGGTTTTCCATGATGCTGTGCGCCACCTTAATCAGCTCGCTGTTTTGCGCCAGAATCATCTGCAACCGGTCTGCCGGCGGCGAGTGATACACGAACTCCTCGGGGTCAATGCCGTTTTCACGCGAACGTTGCCAGGATTGCAGGATCGACCTGCGGATCCAGCCGGGTTGTCCACCCTCGTTAAACGCCTGCCAGCCTTGCCAAAACAGGCTGTCCCATTCACTGGCCTCCGGGCCTTCCGGGAGGCTGAAAATCGGGTCGCTCTCATCTTTGATCGGCATCAGTCCGGCGGCAGTGTGCATGCGGCTCTCCAGTGTGGAATGTAATGTTCATTTTATTGACATGTGAAATTTACATGTCAATTTAGTTGTCACTCCGCCGCTTCTATCTGTGCAGCGCTTCACAAATTCCCCGCTTTTCGAGCTGGCATCCCCTTTGCAATACCCACAGTGAACTCCGTAGCCCGACAAGGGCGTTAACCCACATAAGGAATCACTATGAGTCATTCACCTCAAAACGTGCGCGTTGGCCTGATCGGTGCCGGCCGAATGGGCAGTTTCCATGCGGAGTCATTGGCGCGACGCGTGCCGGGCGCCGTTTTGGCCGCCGTGGCCGATCCGCTGCCGGGGGCCGCGCAGCGATTGGCGGACAGGCTGGGCGTCAGCGCCTTTAGCGATTTGCAGAGCATGCTGGATGACAGCGCAATTGATGCGGTAGCCATTGCTTCCCCGGCGCGTACCCATGCGGAATGGGTGATTGCCGCCGCCCGGGCAGGGAAGCATGTGTTCTGCGAAAAACCGATGGCCATCACGCTGGAAGAGGCGGATCGGGCCATCGCCGCCGCCAAACAGGCGGGCGTCGTGCTGCAAGTGGGGTTTAATCGCCGCTTTGTCAGCGGTTTTGCCGCCGCCATTGCCGCCGTGAAGGCGGGAGAGAATGGCATTACCCAGCTTTCACGATCGGTAACCCGCGATCCGCAGTTGCGCGATCCGGCGCCGATCCCCGCCTGGACCATTTTTTTGGAAACGCTGATCCACGATTTTGACACGCTGTTGCACTTCAACCCGGGCGCCAGGCCGGTTGAGGTATACGCGCTGGCGGATGCGCTGGTGCGCCCGGACTTCAAGGATAAGGGGTTACTGGACACCGCCGTGGTGACGATTCGCTTTGATAACGGCGCCATCGCTACCGCAGAAGCCAACTTCCAGGCGGTTTACGGCTACGACGTACGCGGCGAGGTGTTTGGCAGCAAAGGGATGCTGCAGGCGGGCAATATCAACCTGAATAACTGCGTGCGCTATCACGCCGGCGGTATCGCCATCGAAACCTCGCGTCAGGATACCGATCTGCTGCATGACGCTTATGTGGCGGAGCTGACTGAATTCGCCCGCTGTGTCCGGCAGGGGGAAACGCCGCGCGCGACCGGACAGGATGCCCGCAATGCGCTGGAGATTGCCTTGGCCTGTATCGAGTCGGTGAAGCAGGGCAAACCGATCACGCTGGGGAGACCATAATGGCCGGATATCAGCTGTCTGTATGCGCCGAGATGGTGTTTCTCGATCTGCCGTTTGTTGAACGGGTCGCGCGTATTCATGCGCTCGGCTTCGGCGTCGAGATCTGGAACTGGGAAAATAAAGATCTTGATGCGCTGATTGGCACCGGCGCGCGTTTTACTTCAATGACCGGTTATCTCGCCGGCAACCTGACCGACGACGAGGATATCGCCCAGCTGTTGCAAACGGCGGAACTGTCGCTTGCCATCGCGCAGCGGTTGAACTGCCCCAGCCTGAATCTGCACGGCACCGGCCTGGATCCCAACGGCTTGCCGGTGAAGCCGGTGGAGGTGGTGACCGGCGCCATGTGGCTGAAGGCGGCCGATACCCTGGGCAAGTTGGCGCAACGGGGTGAGCGCGCCGGCAAGGTGTTCACGTTGGAAAACCTCAACCTGCCGCGCGACCATCCGGGCACGCCCTTTGCCAAAGCCTGCGACACGCTGGCCTTGGTTGAGGCGGTCAACAGCCCAGGCCTGAAGATGAACCTCGATCTTTATCATGCGCAAATCGGCGAAGGCAATCTCATCGAGCTTATTCGCCGTTGCGGGCCGGCGATCGGCGAAATTCAGGTGGCCGACGTACCGGGGCGGCAACAGCCGGGGACCGGCGAAATCAACTACCGGGCCATCGCCCGCGCGTTGGACGAGATCGGCTACCGGGGCGTAGTGGCATTGGAGGGATGGGCATCCGATGACAGCACCGCGGCGCTGCAACAGTTCCGCGACCATTTCACTTTATAACCGCAGTAACCCCGGGCTGTGGTCTGTTGCCCGGGATAAAAAGTGATGCATTGATTTTAATAATAAATTTATCTCAACCTACAGGATGACATCATGAAAATCAGAAGCGTGCTGTTGATATTGCTGAGCCTGTTTATGGCTTTTAACGCCCAGGCGAAAACCTACAAGGTCGGCGTCGCGCTGGCCAATTTCGATCTCAACTTCGTGTCCATTTTACGCTCGCAAATGGTGAGCGAACTTAAGCGGTTGAACATGGACGGCCAGTTTGTCGATGCCAAAGGCGACGTGGCGCTGCAAGTGCAACAGGTGGACGATTTCATCAACCTGGGGGTGGATGCCATTATCCTCAACCCGGTGGATACCCAGGGCGTGAAGCCGATGATGGATGCCGCCGAGCGTGCCCACATCCCGCTGATTTTCGTCAATCGCAAACCGGAAGTTAAGCTGGGTAATGCCATGGCGTATGTGGGGTCAGACTCGGCGGAAGGCGGCAAGTTGCAAATGGAGGCGCTGGCGAAACGGATGAATTATCGCGGTAATGTGGCGATCCTGATGGGTGCGCTGTCCAATGAAGAGGCGCGTGAACGCACCCGCGCGGTGGAAGCGGTGATCGCCAGGTATAAGGACATGAAGGTACTGGAAAAGCAGAGCGCCAAATGGCAGCGCAATGAAGCGGTGGATGTGGTGTCCGGGTGGTTGCTGAACGGCCGCCCGATCGACGCTATCGCCGCCAATAACGATGAAATGGCGATTGGCGCCATCATGGCGCTGAACCAGGCCAAAAACAAAAGCGTCCTGGTGGCGGGCATTGACGGTACGCCGGACGGCCTGCAGTTTATTAAAAACGGTGGCATGGTATTGACCATTTTCCAGGACGCCAAAGGGCAGGCTATCGGGGCGGTGCAGGTCACCAGGGCATTGCTGGAAAAGCAAAAGACCGAGGCTTACCACTGGGTGCCTTATAAAACCGTCACTCAGCAGAATCTGGCGGAGTTTGCGGCCGCCAATCAACAATAGCCGCAGGTTCTGCGGCTATTGTCGGATGGTTTCATTACTCAGGCGACGGCGCGCGGGGTGCGCTTGGCCAGCATGCGCAGCGTCAGGCCGCCCGCCGACGCCAGCGTGGCCAGCAATACGACGCCCGGCCAACCGGCGCTTTCGAGGACTTTGCTGCCGAGAGCGGCACCGCTCGCCATACCGATGAACACCAGGGTAAACATGATGGCATTCAGGCGGCTGCGGGCAGCCGGATTGATGGCGTAAATAATGGTCTGGTGCGCCACCAGCGTCGCCTGGATACCAAGATCAAAACCGACCGCGCTCAGCGCGATGAGCGCCAGCTGTGCGGGCAGCGGAAGCCAGGGCAGCAGAAACATCAGGGCGAATGAACACACCACCATGGCGGCGCCGATTTTAGTGACATAGTCCGGCCCGTGACGATCGGCCAGCATGCCCGCCAGGGGGGCTGCCAGCGCACCGGCCGCGCCTGCCAACCCAAAAGCACCGGCTACGGCGCTGCCAAGCTGATATTTTTCCGCCAGCATGACCGCCAGCGTCGACCAGAAAGCGCTGAACGCGACCGACAGCAAGCCCTGAGCCAACGCCGCACGCCGCAGTTCCGGGTAGTCGGCCCACAGTTTCCCCAATGAGCGCAGCAGCGCCGGGTAGCTCAGCGTGGTATTGGGTTTAAAACGCGGCAGTACCGCGCCGATCGTGAGGGTAATGACCAGCACCCCCAATGCCGCCAGCATATAAACGCTGCGCCAGCCGAAATATTCCGCCACCACGCCGCTGAACACGCGCGAGAGTAAAATGCCGGCTAGCAACCCGGTCATCACCGTGCCTACCGTTTTGCCCCGGTTGGCGTCCGAAGCGAGCGTGGCGGCCGCCGGGATAATGTCCTGCGCTACCGTCGCGGCCAAGCCGATCGCCAGGCTGCTGAGCAACAGCAGCGGAAATGAAGAAGAAAAACCGCACAGCAGCAGGGTGAGTGCCAACAGCACGCCCTTTATCCGAATGATCTGGCGGCGATCGTGACGGTCGCCCAGCGGAGCCAGCAGCAGGATGCCCAGCGCATAGCCCGCCTGGGTCAGCGTGGGTACCATGCCGGTATCGCTGACCCCGGCGTGGAAGGTGTTGCCCATAATGCTCAGCATCGGCTGGCTGTAGTAAATGGACGCCACGCTCAGACCGGCGCCGGCGGCCAGCAGGAAAACGATTTTGGCGGAAAGCGCATTGTCGGGCGCGGTGGTGGTGGCTGAAATCAGGCTCATGACGGTTATCCAGAACGAGTAAAGTGGGGCTATTCTTGCCAGTTTTCGGTGGAAACTGTAGCCCCCGCACAGGTAAAACTGTTATACGTAATACGTATGAATAAAAATCCTTTTCCCAATGGCGATCGTATAGCCATGCTGCAAACTCTGGTGCGCATTGTCGACAGCGGCAGCCTCTCGGCTGCGGCGGCGCAAATGAACACCTCACAGCCCACCATTAGCCGGCGTCTCCAGGTGCTGGAGCAACTGCTCGGCGTTAAATTAATCCAGCGTACGACTCACGCCATGAAGCTGACGGACGACGGCGAGCGTTGCTATCAGCATGCGCGCAAGCTGATTGAGCACTGGCAAATCATGGAGGATGAACTGCGCGGCGTGCGCGATGAACCCGTGGGCGTATTGCGGGTGCGTGCGCCGCATGCCTTTGGCCAGGATCAACTGATCGGGCCGCTGGGGGATTACCTGCAACGCTATCGTCAGACCAGCGTGGAATGGACGCTCAACGATCATTCGCCCGATTTCATTCCGCAAGGCGTGGATTGCGCAATCCACGTCGGTGCGGTGACCGATCCTTCGGTGGTCGCGGTGCTGCTGGCGCAGGTGCCGCGCATTGTGGTGGCTGCGCCTGAACTGCTGGCGCGCCACACGCCGCCGGCGCAGATCGGCGATTTGGCGCAGTTGCCCTGGCTGGCGCTAAACAGTTTTTATCGCAATGAAGTGACGTTGACGCATACCGCCAGCGGCGAAGATTACCGTTTTGACATCGTTCCCAGGCTGAGTACCGACAGCCTTTATGCCGTGCGCAAGGCGGCGCTGAACGGCGTGGGGGTGGCCATGTTGTCATCCTGGGTGGTCAAACAGGATCTGGAGCAGGGGCTGCTTACCCCGTTGATGCCGGACTGGCACGCCGCGCCCTTGCCGATTTATCTGCTTTACCCCTATGCCAGTTATTATCCGGCGCGGTTGCGTAAATTCCTTGAGCTGATGAAAGAAGTGATGCCGCGCATCACCGGCGCGCAGGCGCCATTGCCGTGAGGGTGACGGTTTTGCCCGGCGCACAGCGGAATAGGTCGTCAGCGCAGCGATAAACAGCGTAAATGTAGAGCGCCGGCGGGCGGATTCGACCTGATTGGCGACGGTATCTGTTTGATAATCGAAGAACACCTACTGTCCATTTCACTCGAGAGAATCGCCCATGCACTTTACTCAAGCCATTGCCAGACTCCCTGCCGATAGCTGCGGCAGCGGCCAGACTACCGCTCAATTGGGCGCGCCGGATATCGCCGCCACCGGCCGTCAGTTTTTGGCCTATGTGGATACCTTGCTGCGCCTGGGCCTGAAAGTGACGGTGCTACCGGCGGCCCCGGCCTTCCCGGACGCTCACTTTGTGGAAGACACGGCGGTGGTGATGCCGGAGCTGACGGTGATCACCCATCCGGGGGCGCCGAGCCGCCAGGGCGAGGTGGACACCATTGCGCCGCTGTTTGAAGGCGTGCGCCCGGTGGTACGGATGAGCCGGCGCGGCCACCTTGACGGCGGCGACGTGCTGTTGGTCGATCGTCAGTTTTTTATTGGCCTGACGGCGCGCACCGATGAAGCCGGCATTGGCGAGTTTGCCGCTGCGGTAGAGCCGTATGGCTACCGGGTGACCGCCATTGAAGTCAGCGCCGGTCTGCACCTGAAATCCATCGTCAACTATGTTGGCCACAACACCCTGCTGCTGACGGAAGACTACCAGCGCCATCCTGCCTTTAGCGGCTTTAACGGCATCGTCATCCCTGAAGCGGAGTCCTACGCCGGCAACACGCTGTGGATCAACGATACCTTGATTACCCCACGGGGTTACCCACACACGCTGGCCCAAATCGAAAAGTTGGGCATGCCTATCGTTCAGCTCGACACCAGCGAATTTAAAAAAATGGACGGCGGCCTGACCTGCCTGTCACTTCGTTTCTAGCGCTTTCTTTCACCGGGGATCTCAGCCATGAAAAAAACATTAGCGGTTCTACTGACCAGCCTGGCCCTGGGTGGCCCGGCGGCGGCCCAGTCTTTCGATACCATCAGCTTTGGCGTCGACGGCGGTTATCCGCCTTTTGACGTGCTTTCGCCCAGCGGCGAGATCACCGGTTTTGATATCGATATCGCCAATGCGCTGTGTACGCAGCTGCATGCCAAATGCGTTTTCGTCAAACAGCCTTTTGAAAGCATGATCGCGGCGCTCAATGCGCGTAAGTTCGATGCCATTATCGCTTCATTGACCATCACCGACGAGCGCAAGAAAGAAGTGGACTTTACCGATCGCTACTACCGCAGCTCGGCGCAGTTGGTGGCGCGCAAGGGCAGCCCGTTGCTGCCGGACGCCGCCAGCCTGAAAGGCAAAACGGTCGGCGTGCAGACCGGTTCCATTCATGAAACCTATGCGAAGAAACATTGGGCCGGACAGGGCGTGAAGATCGTTTCTTACGCCAACCAGGACAATGTCTATCTGGATTTGATGTCCGGGCGGATTAATGCGTCGTTGCAGGATAATACCCAGGCGGCCAGCAGCTTTATCGATACGCCGCGCGGGCAGAAATTTGCTTTCGCCGGGCCGGCGATTACGGACAGCAGCATCTCCTCTGACGTGGGCATCGCGGTGGGCAAGGACAACCCGGCGCTGCGTGACGCGCTCAACGGCGCCATTAAGGCCATCCGCGCCGATGGCACCTACGACGCCATCCAGAAAAAGTATTTCAGCTTCGACATTTACGGCGGCTAAACCGGCGCGCCGACGCCGGCTGGCCCGGCATCAAGTCAAGTATGGGAGGGTGGGATGGTCATCGAGTATTTGCCGTTGCTGGCTCACGGCGCGGCGCTGTCGCTGTGCGTGATGCTGGTTTCGCTGGCGGTGGCGCTGGCGCTCGGCCTGATCAATGCGCTGATCAAGCTGTTTGGCCCGCGCTGGCTGCGTTGGCTATCGACGGGGTACACCACGCTGGTGCGCGGCATTCCCGAACTGGTGATCATGCTGTTGCTGTTCTTTGGCGGCGAAATGCTGGTCAACGGCGTTCTTGGCCTGCTGGGGTTGGGGCCGTTGCGCTTCAACACCTTTATCTCCGGCGTGCTGGCGATTGGTTTCGTGTTTGGCGCTTACTACACGGAAACCTTTCGCGGCGCTTTTCTCACCGTTGAGCGCGGGCAACTGGAAGCCGCAATGGCCTACGGCATGCGCCCAGGGCAGGTGTTTCGTCGTGTTCTGCTGCCGCAAATGCTGAGTTTCGCCATTCCCGGGATCAACAATAACTGGCTCGGCTTGATGAAAGCCTCGGCGCTGGTGTCGATCCTGGGGCTGGAGGACATGGTGTGGCTGGCGGAGCAGGCGGGGCGAGCGACGCAAAAAACCTTCCTGTTCTATTTCCTGGTGGCGCTGATCTATATGGCGATCACCGCGATCTCCAGTTGGGGCTTTAGCCGGCTGACGCGCCGCTACGCGCTGGCTTCCTCGACCGCTGCAGGAACACGCTGATGACTCTGCAAGATATGCTGGAAGTGACCCCCACTTTTTTGTGGAGCGACGGTTCGGATGTGACGGGGCTGGCGCTGACGGCCAAACTGTTTTTGCTGTCGGTGGTGCCGGGCCTGCTATTGGCGGTGCTGATGGCGGTCGGCCAGGTGTATGGCCCGCGCCCGCTCTCCTGGTTGATCCGTTGCGTCACCTATTTTTTCCGCAGCACGCCGCTGTATCTGCAATTGATGCTGATTTACTACGGCCTGTCGCAGTTCGACGTGGTGCAGTTGGGCTGGCAGAACGATCAGCCTTTCTGGCTGCTGTTTCGCGACGCCACTTTCTGCGCCACGCTGGCGTTGGTGCTCAATACCAGCGCCTACGTCGCCGAGCTGTTGGCCGGCATGATGGGCACCTTTCCCCGGCAGGAGTGGGTCGCCGGCGAGGCGTTTGGCATGAGCCAGTGGCAGATCATTCGCCGGCTGGTGCTGCCGGCGACGTTACGGCGGGGGATTCCGGCGCTGAATAACGAGATGGTCTTTCTGCTGCACGCCACGTCGCTGGCCAGCACGGTGACGCTGCTGGACATTACCGGGGTGGCGCGCGCTTTTTACGCCGCCACCTATTCGCCGTTTATTCCCTTCCTGATGGCGGCGGCGCTTTATCTGCTCTGCACCTTCCTGCTGATCTTCCTGTTTTCGCGGGCAGAACGGCGCTGGCTGGCCTTTATTCGCCGTGACTGAGGCGGTTCAGGAGCGCTTGATGGATTGCAATTCGGTCAGGGTAACGATTTTATCCACCCGGAATTTTTTGCTGGTCAGCCAGGCGTCGGCCAGCAGCCGGTAGCTTTCCATGCTGCGGCAGCCGATACGCACCAGAAAATCGAAACTGCCGCTGACCAGCCAGCAATCCAGCACCTCTGGGGTATTGCGCATTTCCTGCTCGAACGCCGGCTGGGAATGGCCATGATCGGCCAGCGCGATTTGCGCCTGTATCACAAAGGCATGCTCCGGTTCCGGCAGTTCGATAATGGCGCTGTAGCCACGGATAATGCCGTCTCGCTCCAGCCCGCGTACCCGTTCCTGGCAGGGACGAGCGGTCAGGTTGACCTGCTCGGAGAGCTTTTGATAGGAAATGCGGCCATCCCGGCACAGTATTTCAAGGATTTTTTTGTCGATTCGATCAAGCCGGGCTTTCTTTTCCACAGATAGGGCGTCCAATGAAAAGTAAACATCATAAGTTACCTGAACATGCCCTGGGTGGGCAGCGCCAATTCACCAGTTTTCATTTCGGCCAGCCCGGTCAGGGCGAAAAGATTTACCTGCAGGCCGGTCTGCATGCCGACGAACTGCCGGGCATGCTGGTGCTGCATTATCTTAAAAGATTACTCAGCCAGGCGGAACGGCGCGGTGAACTGCAAAGTGAAATAATCATTGTCCCGGTCGCCAATCCGTTGGGGCTGGCGCAGGTGCTGCTCAACGGCGGCGTCGGGCGGTTTGACCTGGCCAGCGGCCGCAATTTCAACCGCGACTTTCCCGATCTGGCTCTGTTGCTGCAGCATGAGGCCTTTGCCTCGCCGGAGCCTGTCGTAACGCAGGTACGCGCGGCGATGCGCGAAGCCTTGCACGCCATGCCGGACCGCAGCGAGGTGGAAGCCCTGCGCCGACAATTGCTGTTACTGGCCTGCGATGCCGATGTGGTGCTGGACCTGCATTGCGATGACCGCGCGATATTGCATATGTATGCCGACCCGGCCTGGCGCGAGCAGGCGGAAGACCTGGCGCGCCGCATGGGGATCGGCGCGGTGCTGCTTTCGCAAGACAGCGGGGGCGGCTCGTTCGACGAAGCCTGTGGGCTGCCGTGGCATCGGCTGGCGCAGCAGCATCCTGCGTTAAACCTGCAGCCCGGCTGCATGGCGGTCACGCTGGAACTGCGTGGGCAACAGGATATCGGCCACGAACTGGCCGGCAAGGATGCCGAACGTCTCTATGGGTATTTGCAGCACCGTGGCGCAATTGCGGGCGAGCCGCCGGCAATGCCTCCGTTGGACGTCGCCATGCTGCCGTTTGCCGCCGGGGAGATTGTTACCGCACCCGCCAGCGGCATTCTGCTGCCGTTGCGCCAGCCGGGTGAGTGGGTGGAGGCGGATGAGGCCGTGGCGGAAATCATTGACCCGATCACCGATACGGTAAAAGCGGTGCGTGCCCAGGCGGGCGGGCTAATCTATGCCAGCCGCCGCGCGCCCTTTGTCACCCTGGGGGCGGAAATCATGAAGATCGCCGGTAAAACGCCCTACAAAGGCGGCGGTGGTCTGGCGTCGTGATAGGCATTAAAAGAGCGGCGATAACGCCGCCGTCCATCGGCAGATCGCTGCCTAACCAACCCGGCGTCCGGGCCAGGCAAATCAAAATCGCTGGTTCATCAGGCGAGGCCATCCGTTTCAATCAGCGCCGATACCCTTCGCCAATCCGGGAAGCCAGTTCATGTTGCGCAAAGCATGGCAATGATCCCGGGGCTGATTGAGTTACCCGTGCCATGAATGAAATGCATGAATAGCGGGAAAGATGGCTAGCTGACCACCGTCCATGTTAAATTTGCTTGGTGCTCCGTAACGCCTGATGACAAAGAGAATTAAAAATGAAGATCGGCTATTTTTTCCCTATTGCGATTATTGTAGCGGCCTTGGTTCTGCTGACCCTGTTTTTTGTCGGCGGCTATGCCACTCCGGGCGGTTGAGCGCCATCATGTAACCGTTCGGGACAGAGAAGTCAGTGTCTATGAGCACAGCTAAACCGCGCCGCCCGCATGGGCGGTGGGTCTATTACATCTTGTATGAAGATATTCTGTGGCCTTGCCCCGTAAAGTGGGAGTGGGAAAGCAGTTACCATGCGTGGTTGCCTTTTTACTATTCGCCAACCCTGGAATTCGTTGCCGGTAACCCCGCCAAAGCGACGAAAATCACCAAAACCAAGACTAAGACCAAGACCAAGGTCTGAACCGGGTCGTTTGACTAACCCCAAGCCGTCTGGCTACCCTTAACTTGTCTCTGGCGCCCGCCCACACGTTCTCCGTCGCTAAGGAAGCCTGACCATGCGTAACTTTTCTTGCCCGAACTGCGGGCAGCAACTGTCGTTTGAAAATTCGCTGTGTTTGTCCTGTTCGAGCTGCCTGGGGTTCGATTTGCCAGGCCGGAGATTGGTGGTTATCGCTGCGCCCGACGCTGTGAGCGACGGCGAGCCGGAACAGGGGCACCTGTGCGCCAATATGCATATTGCGCAGTGCAACTGGCTGGTGGAGCAAGAAGGGGATCTGTGCGCTTCGTGCAGCCTGACCCAAACCCGGCCGGCGGATGAGGATGCGGAAGCGCTCCCGCTGTTTGCCGAAGCCGAAACGGCCAAACGCCGCCTGATACTGGAGTTGACCGAACTGGGCTTGCCGATCGTCAGTAAAAACGACGATCCGAACAACGGGCTGATCTTCGAGTTGCTTTCCAGCGAGCGGCGCCAGGTGCTCACCGGCCATGCGAACGGCGTAATTACGCTGGATCTGGAGGAGGGAGATGACGTTCACCGCGAGCAACGTCGTATCTCTATGGGGGAAGCTTACCGCACGTTACTGGGTCACTTCCGTCATGAGGTGGGGCATTATTATTACAGCCTATTGATCATTCAGCCCGAACAGCGGCAGGCGTTTGTCGATCTGTTTGGCGACCCGGATGCGGATTACCAGCAGGCGCTCGATCGGCACTACCAACAGGGCGCCCCGGAGGGTTGGCATGAATGTTACGTTTCCGCCTATGCCACCATGCACGCCGCCGAGGACTGGGCGGAAACCTTTGCTCATTATCTGCATATGCGCGACACCCTGGACACGGCCGCGGCTTACGGTTTTGCCGCGCCAGACGCCGCTTTCGGCCATTCAGATGAAATCCCGGATTTTGATCGCCTGATCGCGCAGTGGTTACCGGTCTCCTGGGCGCTGAATCAGCTCAATCGTTCGATGGGGCATGCCGATCTTTACCCCTTTGTGTTGCCGGCCCCGGTGCTGGAGAAAATGCGATTTATCCACCAGACCATTACCGACACGGATAAAAAGGGCACTGGACTGCCAGTGCCCTGATGCGTTGACTTAAAGCGACATATCCACCACCACGCGGCCGGTGATTTTGCCCTCGCGCATGCGGCCGAAGATGTTGTTGATTTGATCCAGCGGCTCTACCGAGATGGTTGCCGCGACTTTACTGCGGCCGGCGAAATCCAGTGCCTCTTGCAGATCCTTGCGCGTACCGACAATCGAACCGCGTACCGTCGTACCTTCCAGCACCATATTGAAGATTGAAAGGTCAAAACTGCCCGGCGGCAGGCCATTCAATACCATGGTGCCGCCACGTCGCATCACGGTGGTCGCCTGTTCAAACGCCTTTGGCGATACCGCCGTCACCAGCACGCCGTGCGCGCCACCGAATTCCTGATGGAAAAAACGGCCAGGATCGACGTTTCGCGCGTTAGCCACCACCGAAGCGCCCAGGCTTTTGGCGAAGGCCAGCTTGTCATCGTCAATATCGACAGCCGCCACGTTCAACCCCATAGCGGTGGCGTATTGGATCGCCAGATGCCCGAGACCGCCAATACCGGAGATGACCACCCAGTCGCCGGCCTTGGTATTGGTCATTTTCAGACCCTTATAGACAGTGACGCCGGCGCAGAGGATCGGTGAGATAGACAGAAAATCGACGTTATCGGGCAGAATACCCACGTAATTGGCATCGGCCAGGCAGTATTCGGCAAAGCTGCCGTTGACCGAATAACCCGAGTTTTGCTGAGAATGGCACAGCGTTTCCCAGCCGCCGAGACAGTGTTCGCAGTGCCCGCAGGCAGAGTAAAGCCAGGGCACCCCTACGCGATCCCCCTCTTTTACGTGGGTAACGCCGGCGCCCACCGCCACGACGTGACCTGAGCCCTCATGCCCGGGAATAAAAGGCGGGTTGGGTTTGACCGGCCAGTCGCCGTCGGCTGCGTGCAGATCGGTATGGCACACCCCGGTGGCGGCAATCTTGACCAGGATTTTCCCGGGCGTGACCTCCGGGATCGGGACTTCTTTAATCACCAAGGGTTGTCCAAACGCAGTCACCACAGCAGCTTTCATCGTTTTCATTTTCAGACCTCGAGAAGTTGTAGGGTTGGAACAGGGCAATATTCAGTTAAAACAGGCCTAGCGGTTTGGCGTCGTAACTCACCAACAGGTTTTTTACCTGCTGGTAATGCGACAGCGCCACCTTGTGCGTTTCACGGCCGACGCCGGAGTTTTTATAACCGCCGAAGGCGGCATGCGCCGGGTAGAGGTGATAACAGTTGGTCCAGACGCGTCCGGCTTTGATGGCACGGCCCATGCGATAGGCGCGGTTGCTGTCACGGGTCCACAGGCCGGCGCCCAGCCCGAACTCGGTGTCGTTGGCCAGCGCCAGCGCTTCGGCTTCGTCTTTGAAGGTGGTGATGCCGATGACCGGCCCAAAGATCTCTTCACGGAAGAAGCGCATGCTGTTATTGCCGGTGATGAGCGTTGGCTGGAGATAAAAACCTTGCTGCAACGTCTGTTCCTGGCTGGTGCGCTCGCCGCCGGCGATGATTTTCCCGCCTTCGTTTTTGGCGATCTCGATGTAAGAGAGGATCTTGTCGAACTGTTGTTGGGACGCCTGCGCGCCGATCATGGTGTCGGTGTCAAACGGGTCGCCCTGGCGAATGGTGGTGATGCGCGCCAGCACTTTATCCATAAATTGCGGGTAGATTGATTCCTGGATCAACGCGCGTGAAGGGCAGGTGCAGACTTCACCCTGGTTGAAGAAACCGAGAATCAGCCCCTCAACCGCTTTATCGATAAACTCCGGTTCGGCCTGCATGATGTCTTCAAAGAAGATATTGGGCGATTTCCCGCCCAGCTCCACGGTGCTGGGAATGATATTCTCCGCCGCGCAGGCCAGAATATGCCTGCCCACCGGGGTTGAACCGGTAAAGGCGATTTTGTCGATGCGCTTGCTGGTCGCCAACGCTTCACCGGCTTCTTTGCCAAAGCCGTGAACCACGTTGAGCACGCCCGGCGGCAGCAGATCGCCAATCAACTCCAGCAGCACGCAAATGCTGAGCGGCGTCTGTTCTGCCGGCTTGAGCACCACGCAATTGCCGGCGGCCAGCGCCGGGGCCAGTTTCCAGGCCGCCATCAGCAGCGGGAAGTTCCACGGGATAATCTGCCCAACCACGCCCAGCGGTTCGTAAATATGGTAGGCCAGGGTGTACTGGTCAATCTCTGCAGCCGTGCCTTCCTGCGCGCGCAGGCAACCGGCGAAGTAGCGGAAATGATCGATCGCCAGCGGGATGTCCGCATTCAGCGTTTCGCGGATCGGCTTGCCGTTATCCCAGCTTTCGGTCAGGGCCAGCATTTCCAATTGCGACTCCATGCGATCCGCGATGGCCAGCATCACGTTGGCGCGGTTTTGTACGCTGGTGGTGCCCCAGGCGTCTGCGGCGGCGTGCGCCGCATCCAGAGCACGCTCAATATCCTGCGCGTCGGAGCGGGGGAATTCGGCGACAGTTTTCCCGGTTACCGGGGAGGTGTCGGTAAAGTAGTTACCGGAAACGGGTTCGACAAATTTGCCGTCAATGTAATTGCCGTAGCGTTGTTTGAAAGAAACCAGCGAGCCAGGCAAACCGGGATGGACATATTTCATGTTAAACACCTCTCAAAGAAACACGGGCTGTAGGGTGGGTGCCAGACTGTGGCACCGTGCCTAAACATAAGCATTGCCTATGCCACATTGTTCCATTCCTGAGGTGTTTATTTATAAAACCATTTAATATCATTAAGTTAATGGTGAAAAATACCCGCTACCGGCAATAAAAACGGTGATTTATCATTCATTTCTATTATTTTTTGTGTTCCATGTCGCAACGCATGAGACACATTCATGATACAAAAATGCAACACTTTTGCGCGGGAGAAAGGTATGTTGCATAAAGACCGGACAGCCGTAACGGGGTTCGCCTCCGACCATGAAAGCAGGCCTCTCCCCAACCCACTGTCAGAGTCCTGGCAGCGCAGCCAACATTACGGCCTGAGCCGTGCCGACGACCACGTTCCCTTTGTCCGGCCGGCCGTATTGAATGAAGTGCGCGGGCAAAACGGCTGGGTGGCGCAGCTGGCTCAACCGCTGATCGCGCGTCTGGGTGGCGAAATCAACCGACAACCTTCCATCATTGTGGTGTCTGACGCCAGCGGCCTGGTGCTGGAGACCTGCGGCAATACCCATTTCTTGCGCAAGGCGTCACGCATAGCGCTGGCACCGGGCAATCAGTGGGGTGAGCAAGAGCGCGGCACCAATGCGATCGGCACCGCGCTGGCGCTGGGAGAGTTGTGCGAGGTGAATGGCGACGAGCATTTTCTCAATCAGAACGCGGGGCTTTATTGTTCAGCCGCGCCGATTTTTCGGCCCGACGGGCAAATTGGCGGGGTACTGGATATCTCAACGCCGGTGCAACGTCCGTACGATGATGCCCGGTCACTGATTCTGCAGGCGGTCCGGCACATTGAACATCAATGGGTGAAGAGCACCGTCACCGCGCAACACTGGACGCTCAGCCTGCACAGCGATGCGCATATCCTCGGTTCCGCGCACGAACTGATCCTGGTCTTCCGCGATGACGTTCTTACCGCCGCCAACCGGCTGGCGATGCAAGAGTTCAACCTTTCACCGGAGTCTTTTGGCGCGCTGGATTTCGCCACGTTGTTCCCGGAGATGTCGCGACAGACGCTGAACTCGCCCAGCCAGACACGGGCGGCCAACAGTCGCCGTTATTACTCGCTGCTGGAGATGCCAGAGCGGCATTCGCATGTGGTCAGGCCCTTTGTTCAGCCTTTTGATCGGGACGGCGCAGACAAACAGAAAGCCTTGCGTATTTTGAACGCCGGCCTTGCGCTGTGCATTACCGGGGAAACCGGCTGCGGCAAGGAGCACTTCAGCCGGCGGCTGTTCCAGGAAAGCAAATGGCGGGAGGGCAACTTCGTGGCGATCAACTGTGCGGCGCTGCCTGAAAACCTGATCGAATCCGAGCTGTTTGGTTATGCACCCGGGGCCTTTACCGGTGCCAATCCCAAAGGCTATGCCGGCAAGATCAGAGAGGCCGACGGCGGGGTGCTGTTCCTGGACGAGATTGGCGATATGCCGCTGAGCCTGCAAACGCGGTTGCTGCGCGTATTGCAGGAAAAAACCGTCACGCCGCTGGGCAGCCGCCATGCCTGCTCGGTAGATTTTACGTTGATCTGCGCCACCAACCGCAATCTGAACACCCTGGTGGCGGCGGGGGAATTCCGCGAAGATCTGCTGTACCGCATTCAGGAATTCAGCCTGTGCATTTCACCGCTGCGGCAGCGGGCGCATATCGATCGCTTTATTCTCAGCCTTTGGCATGAGCTGGGCGCCGATAAGCGCGGCATCAGGCTGGCGCCGGACGCGCTGGCGGCCTTGGCCCGCTATTCGTGGCCCGGCAATGTGCGGCAATTGTTGAGTACGCTGAAGGTGCTGCTGGCGTTGGCGGATGACGACAACCTGATTGCTCTTGAGGACCTGCCGGAACAGTTCAACGCGCTGCCGCCGCTTTGCGCGGAGGCCAACGCCGTTGCGCAAACCGAGCCGGAGGTGTTCGCCGCCATCAGAAATGCCAACGGCAACATCAGCCAGGCGGCCAAGTCGCTGGGCGTATCGCGCAGCACGCTGTATCGCAAAATGGAGAAAAAACGCCTCAATGCAGATTGAATGCGCTGACACTAGAAAACCAAGGTGAAATTAGCTCTTCAGATAACAGGCCGCCAACAAGATTAATTCACGTCTTAGATCTGATGACGTTAATTGCCCACGCCGCGATGCATCATGCACGACGCCTTCAATTGCGGAAGCCAGCACTTGGCTGGCGACTTGCGCTCGTTCTGAACCCAAATGATGGGCAGTAAAGGTCGCGTAATACTCCGCATAGCGACGTTCAAAGTCATGATGTGCGTCACGCCCGGAGAGCGGCACTTCATCAAGCAAAACGCGGTGCAAACGCGGATTAATTAAATGCGCGGCGATTATGCCATCAATCATTCGTTCAACCTCCGCCATCAATGAGTCAGCCTGCGTAGCCTCGTTAGCGGTTTCAAAAACCAGCAATATCGACGCGAGGTGTTGTTTGCGTATCGCTTCTGCCAGAGCCAGCTTATTGGGGAAATACTGATAAAGCGAACCAATACTGACCCCAGCAATGCGAGCCACTTCATTGGTATTAAATTTTGCCCATCCGTTTTCAGCCAATAAGCGAGTAGCAACATCCAGAATGATGCCGACCAAAAATCGCGAACGGCTTTGCTGCGGCATTTTACGCATGCTTCGTGCTGTATCTGGAACACGAGTATTCACGTGAGGGCTCTCCGATTGATAATGCGAGTATTAACTCACATATCAAAAGGGAAATAAAATGGTCTTTGCAACTCAGCACAACAGGAAAATCAATCTGCTTAAACGCTCTTCCGGCATGCCGGGGCCCGATAACTTTGAGATTATTGAGCATCCTGATATCGCGTGCGGCGAGAATGAGATATTGGTTCGCAATTGCTGGTTTCGGGTCTCAATATCTACCCGCCTGATGATGAGTGACGAAGCCGAAAGTGTAAAAGGCATTCCGTTTCCACCAATCAACATTGGCGATACGCTGGCAGATGCGGCAATTGGTGAGATTGTGTCTGCGCCTGCTGCAAGCGGTTTGCAACCGGGTGAGTTCGTGCTTCATCCGTTTGGCTGGCGAGAATATGCCGCTGTCGACATAGATCTTTGCACTCGATTAGGCGACAAGCTGCTTAATCCTGCCGCCTACCTCGGTCATGGCTGGACGGCATATGCGGCTTTGACGCGTGCGACGCAGGTTAAACCTGACGATGTGGTTTTTGTTTCGAGCGGAGCGGGCGCGATTGGCTCCATGGCGGGACAAATTGCCCGTAAGCTGGGGGCCAAACGCGTCATCGGCAGTACCGGAACGCCTGAAAAGGCTTCATGGATGAAGCGGGAATTGGGTTACGACGAGGTCATCATTCGCGGTGACGGCACTATCAGCGACCAATTGCACCGCTATGCGCCCGACGGCATTGACATATTTATTGATATTGTAGGCGGTGAGCAATTGGAGGCCGCGGTTTCTCACACTCGGGAAGGTGCGAGGATTGTCCTGCTTGGGGCGCTATCGGCCGAACTTGCCAGTGCAAAGTCGACCAAATATGCGCCTGTGGAAATAGACGCTTTCGCTATTATCGTCAAGGGCGTTAGGATACGCGGATACAGCGCTGACGAAAATCCGGAAGTATTTGCCGAATGGCTTTCCTGTCTGTCACAACCTTCATGGGCGGACATCGAATTTCCTGTGACCCGGTTTAAAGGACTGGAATCGGCACCGCTGGCACTGAAAGAGACGTGTTCCGGCAAGGCACGCGGTCTGGTACTGGTTGAGCTGTAAACAACATTTAAGGGCGCCGGCGGTAAGAGCCGGCGCCTTGAAAACCGGAAGATTAATCCCCCAATCCCTGCGGATTGATTTCAGAATGTTCGATTTTCTCGTCGCTTTCCGCCCAGCGATCCAACACTTTCAGGTAGCTGCCGTTGGCGATGGCGCTGTTGAGCGAAGCCTGCACGGCATCAACCAGGCCATTACCCTTTTTCACCGTCACGGCGATGTTGGCGCTGCGCGGCCAGCCGCCCGGCACTATGCCGACCAACTTGGTTTTACCGTTTAATTTAGCCTGATAGGCGCCGGCTACGTTCGGCCCGAAAGTCGCATCGGCCCGGCCGGATTGGATCGCCAGCGTCGAGGCCGCTTTATCGGTGACGTAGATCGGCTGGATAGCGGGCAGCCCCTTGGCCTGATTCTCTTTATCCCATGCCAGCAACACCGCCTCCTGATTGGTGCCGGAGTCGACGATGATCTTTTTGCCGGCGATATCCGGTGCGGATTTTATCGAAGTGATTTTACTGTCGGCCTTCACGTAGAAGCCCAGCGTGTCCTGGCGATAAGTGGCGAAGTCGAATTTGGTTTTACGCTCATGGGTGACGGTGATGTTATAAATTGCCGCGTCGTATTTTCCTGAGGTCACCCCCAGCGGCCAGTCTTCCCAGGATGTCGGCACCAGCTTGAGTTTTAGCCCAAGCCCATCGGCGACCAGCCGGGCGATATCCGACTCGCTGCCAATCACCGTTTTATTGTCGCGGGCGTACAGCCCGAACGGCGGGCCGCTACCCAATATCGATACGGCGACGGTTAGCGTACCCGGCTCCACGAATTTAAACCCCGCCGGGATCTTGGCGACGGCCTCTGGGCTTTTAACCGTATTTATCGGGGTTTCATTGGCGATCAGATCAATTCCCGGTGCGGCATTGGCGAGGAAGGACATGCTCAGGAGTGCCGCCGCTGCGGTTAATTTAGCGCTATACATCATGATTATTACCTGCATTATTATGTTGTTGAGGCGGTCTGCTCACTATCCTCGAAGCCGCTAAATCTGTGAACGAACAAAATTAACTAACTAATTTTAGAAAAATCGGGTTGTCGCGGAATTATGCGGCGTTAGTGGGCTCCGTTTGGGAAACGGAAGATAGTGTTGTCTTCGTGTTTAACCGGTTTTCTGCTTGTCAGCCTACACTCCTGCATCTGGCTGATTGCTACGCCGCGGCGGTTCTCCCACATTCTGCAATACAAGCATACCTGGTTGACTTCTTCCGTCCGGCAGCACGGTCCGATCATTGGATGACACGGATTCACCCCTCTTTGTGTTGCTTTTCCATTCCGCTGACAGAGGGTTCTAAAAAGTATCGACTTGGGTTCTCGCCTAACACACTTTTGAAGACCGTCGAGAAAGCACTAGGGCTGCTATATCCAAGCTCCATTGCAACGCGCGTGATGGACTCACCGTTTCCCAATCGAACTACGGCAGCCAGCAGACAAGCCTGCTGCCGCCATTCGATGAAACTTATCCCCGTGTGCAGCCGGAACTGTCGCGTGAATGTACGGCGACTCATACCAGAACGTCCTGCCATATCGTCGATCCCCATTTCCAAAGAGGGCGCATTCAAAAACTCATTGCATGCTCGCGCAAGGCGTGGTTCGTCAGGCATGGGGGCGTTAAGCGATAGCGGGGGCATACTGGCGATCTCATGGAGCAGCAACGCCATCAGGTAGTCATCGCGTCCCTTGGCGGGAAAGCGAGCCGGCACGTCGACAGCGTTCTCAAGGAGTTGTCGAACCAATGGAGATACCCCAAAAACCTGGCAATGAATGGGAAAATTCAGGCGCTGCGCAGCTTGTGGACGAATATAGGTATTCAGCATGGTCACGGGGCCACGCATGTGCATGGCATGGGGGACACCCGCCGGCACCCAGATAGCTCTGAGTGGTGGGACAGCCCAATTGCCTAAGTCGGTTTCGACGGTGATGACACCGCAGGCAGCGTAAGCGAACTGTCCCCTCCGATGGCTATGCTTGGGGAACAGTTCACCATCGGCGTAGTGCTTCCTTGTCACCACCAGATCAAGGGGTGTGTTTTCGTATAAATCATAGGGATCTGTTTGCATGGCCCAATTTTAATCATATTTGACCTAAAAATGAAAGCGGGCCAAGTCGGCCGATGGCATCTTTGTCGGGTAGCAAATGAAGTCTTTCTTAATTACAGAATAAGGGCCGCTAATCCATGCATAGAAAACACATTATCCTTGCCATATTGGTAACGGCAATATGGGGAGTCAACTTCCCCATAACCAAGCTAGGGCTGGCCAGAATTGATCCGTTGCTTTTGACAGCCATCCGATTCTCATTTACCGCATTTCCGCTGGTGTTTTTTGTAAAACGCCCCCAAGTTGCAATGCGCTGGCTGGTTGCATATGGATTGATCTTCGGCGTAGCTATGTGGGCGTTGATCAATCTCGGTATTTCAATGGGGGTGCCGCCCGGCAGCGCAGCTCTGCTAATACAGTTCAGCGCGTTTTTTACGCTTGGCTGGGGTGTGTTGTTGTTTCGTGAAAGTCTGACCAGGCCACAACTGTTCGGCATTTTTTTGGCTGCAATCGGTTTGGCCTGCATCTTGATGGGCAGTCCAGGAAAATCCACGACGTTCGGTTTTATTCTGGTGATGATCAGTGCTGTAGCTTGGAGTGTCGGAAACGTCATCATTAAGCTATCCAAAGTCAAACAGATATTCGCTTTCGTTGTATGGGCAAGTATTTTCTCACCAATCCCCCTCCTGGTGCTGACTTGGTTGTGGCATGGGGCAGCCCCGTTTACCACTCTATTGTCTGGTATGCGGACCGTGGAAGTATTTTCTTTGGCATTCCAAGTGTATGCAGCCACCCATTTCTGCTATTGGGGGTGGAATCTTCTGCTGCGTGAATATCCGGCATCCAGAGTGGCTCCTTTGTCACTCCTGATTCCTGTATTTGGAACGATTAGCTCAGTATTTATCATCCATCAAAAACCTGGTGCTTGGGGGTGGGCTTCCATATCAATAATTTTGCTTGCGCTCATTATTGGAATGAGACAAGGCAAAGCAGTGGTTGTGCAAAAAAAGGTAATGGCGGATGAGGTAAAGAAACACTCATCCATTCAAGTTTTAGATTAATAGATCAGGCGCACTGCAAAATATGAACGGAAATTATCGTTCTTCCCGCGAAATCAGATCGATGCGTGGATCGCCCAAGTAGAAAAGTGGCAAAAGGAAGGTCGTATTCACTTGTCCCGCACCACGTTCAGAGGATTGGCAGCGGCGCCACTCGCTTTGGATAAAGCCTGTGCCGGGCATCTAAAGGGAGGCGTGATAATTATGAGGAGAAATTATCTGGACATAGGACTGCCTTCACGTTGGTTACACGGCAGACCGTCGGATAGTTGTTTTCTCTGATCGGTCGATGGTAGCAGCCACAGGTCATCAGTGTGTTGCATCCATCGATTGAACTCACGGCACAAAGCAGAAAATTAAGCTGGGTAGCTTTGAAAAAGTAATTACGTTCAGGATCGTTGCTGTCCAGTTTTTACCCGGAGTGGAGCCCTCAGTCGTCGATTTCTTCGTTATCGTGAACATTGGCCCGCAGCAGGCTGAGCACGTTGGGCGCCTCAACGGCCTTGCTGAACAAAAATCCCTGTCCAAAATAAAAACCGGCGTCGCACAGCGTTTGGCGCTGCTGCTCGGTTTCAATCCCTTCGGCGATGATATCGATGGACAATTTCTGCCCCAGAATGCCCATGCTTTCGACGATGCCCAATATGGCCGGTTCGTCGTTCATACGGTGGATAAAATCGCAATCCAGTTTAATGCAGTCCAGCGGGTAATCCATGATATGCGTAAAGGCCGAATGCCCGGTGCCGAAGTCATCGAGCGCAATCCTGATGCCCATTTCCTTGAGCATTTGCAAGGCCCGCAAAACATACTTCGAACCGTGTTTGTTGAACGCATGTTCGGTGACTTCCAGCTCGATGAGGTGGTGCGGAATGCGGAACATCAGTAATCGTTGCAGGAAAGTTTCGGCATAGTTGTCGCGTAAAAACTCGATAGGGGACGCGTTCAGCGACACCGGCAAGACGTTTACGCCGGCGTCGATCCAGCGCGACATATCGGCAAAGACTTTCATCTGCATGGCTTCGCTGATTTTTGTCGCCAGTTCATAGTCGCTGAAGGCTTCACTGACGGTATCCGGCAACTGCATGACGTTCACCGGGTTATACCAGCGCAATAGCGCCTCAAAACCCACGATCTCGCCGTTGACCAAATTGACCTTGGGTTGATAGCTGGGGCGGATGCGGTTATCACGCACAATCTGCCGTGCGTGGTTAAGCTGTGAGGCGCGCGCCTTTGCCTTCTCCATCATTTGTTGATTGAACATGTAAACGCCGCCGCGGCCGCCGTCCTTAAGTTCATACAGCGCGGTATCGGCGCACTTCATCAGTTCCGACGGGTCGCGTGCGTCCTGAGGATAAACGGCGCAACCGATGCTCATGCCGCAATGCAGCGCCTTACCGCCGTGGGTGATCGGCGATTCGAGCTGCATCAGAAAGTTATTGGTGATTTTGAAGATATCCTGCTCATTTTCCACGTCGCTGATGACTACCGCAAACTCATCGCCGCCGAGCCGGGAAACAAAAGAGTTGGCGTTCAGGTGCGCCGTGAGCCTTTTGGATAACACGCGCAGCAGATGATCGCCCGCAGCATGCCCCAGGGTGTCGTTAACCAGTTTAAAATGGTCGAGATCCAACAGGATCAGCCCGAGCAATTTATTGTTGTTCAGGGCGCGTTTCATTTCCTGTTTTAGCTTTTTCTTGAATAACCGTCGGTTAGGCAGGCCGGTCAGCTCGTCATATTCACTGGCGATCAGCAAACGCTTCTCGGCAATTCTCTGCGAGGTCACATCGCGGGAAACGCACAATATATTTTGTATCCGGCCATTTTTATCGGTGACCGGGCTGAGGATATTATCCCAGTGCTGCACCTTGCCATTGGGCGTGCTGCTAAGGCCGGCAAATCTGGCATTGCGGCCATTCAATACCTTGCGCAGCGCCTTTCGGCCACGCTTGCGTATTTCTACCGGCAGCAGCCCGAGCCATGGCATGCCAAACTTTTTTTGATTTTCATCCAGGCCAAGGGCAATGCAGCCCGCTTTGTTCATGTGCAGCAACGAACCGTCGTTATTGACGATCTTGATGCAGTCGACGCTGGCGTCGAGCATGTTTTGCTGCGCGGCCAAGGTCGCGGCGAGGATGTGTTTTTCCAGGACTTGTTCGTGGATATCCATGCAGATGAGACACCAGCGCGGCTCTTCAGGCAGGGGATCTTTGACCGCGTTGAACGACAGCAAAAACCAACGGAACTCACCGCTGTAATGGCGCAGGCGGCTTTCATTCACGAACGAGGTGGCGGTAGCCATTGCTTGCAGCCACAGGCTGCGCACCTGCACATAGTCAGCCGGGTGCAGGGCTTTCAACCAGCCGTCATCCTCATTATCAAATGAAGCCCCACCGGTATATTCACGCCACCGTTTATTAAAGTGTCCGCCCAGGCTTTTACCCACGCCAATGAGGTTTGGTAAACCGTCAAAAATTACATTAGCTATTATATCAACAGGATGATTATCACCACTGTAATCAGGTAAAACACTCATGCTTTGTTCCTTCTGAAAAACGCCTGAGATTCGCTCCAAAAGGAACTGTTTTAATCATATTCGTGCCTGCGGAAATATGCCAATAACCGGGCCTGCCGCGATAAAAAGGCGCTTGAAAGAATGAGATATAACGTCGGGTAAAACAGTAGGATTATTCTTGTAAAACGAGGGGTATTTTCTATGGATTAACGCTAATTCGCGATAATTCATAAAAAACGCCCCTGTCATGCGAAAGGGGCGTTTTGTTATCGCTAACCTTGAGCGTTATTTATCAAGCGCGTAAGCGATCACGTAGTCGCCACGGTCCGGTGACTGGCGTGCGCCGCCGGCGGAGATAAGAATATACTGCTTACCGCTGGTCGGTGAGACGTAGCTCATCGGGGTGCCGCCGCTGCCGACCGGCAGACGCGCTTTCCACACTTCTTTACCGGTGGATGAATCAAATGCCCGCAGATAGTAATCCTGGGTGCCGGCGATAAACACCAGGCCGCCCTGGGTTGCCAGCGTGCCGCCCAGCGTTGGCATGCCTATCGGCATTGGCGCGCGCATTTTAATGCCGAATGGCCCGGTATCTTGTACCGTACCGGCCGGTACTTGCCACACCACTTTCTGGGTTTTCAGATCGATAGCGGACAGGGTGCCGAATGGCGGTTTCTGGCACGGAATGCCCAGTGGCGACATAAAGCGGTTTTTGTTGACGCCGTAAGGGGTGCCTTTTAACGGCACTGCGCCCATCCCGGCGTTAACCGATTCGCCGCCGTTGCTGGCCGGCGCATTGGCGTCGGTTTTTTGCGGGATCATCTGCACCCACAGGCCCAAACGCATATCGTTGGCGAAGATGTAGTGGTTGTTCGGATCGGTAGACAATCCCCCCCAGTTCATGCCGCCCAGCGAACCTGGGAAGCTGAGCGAGAGATCGGTGTCCGGTGCGGTGAACAGACCATCATAACGCATCGATTTAAAGCTGATGCGGCACATCAACTGATCGAACGGCGTTGCGCCCCACATGTCGGATTCGGTTAACTTCTCAGCGCCAATCTGCGGCATGCCGACAGAGAAAGGCTGAGTCGCCGAATACTGTTCGCCCGGGATGTTGCGGGTTTTCACCGGCAGCTCTTTCACTTCGGTCAGTGGTTTGCCGGTATGGCGATCCAGCACGAAGATCTGCCCGGTTTTGCCGCCGAAGACCAGTGCAGGGCGGGTGGTGCCGTCTTTCATCGGGAAATCGATCAGGCTCGGTTGCATCGGGACATCGAAATCCCACAGATCGTTATGTACGGTCTGATAAACCCACTTTTCTTTCCCGGTTGTCGCATCGAGCGCCAGAATGGACGCCCCGTATTTGTGGTCCAGCGCATTGCGGTTAGCGCCCCAGAGATCTACCGAAGAGCTGCCCATTGGCATGAACACGGTGTTCATCGCCGGATCGTAGGACATCGGCGCCCAGGAGTTCGGCGTGCTGCGCACAAAGGTCTGGCCCGGTTTCAACGCCGCATTAGGGTCTTGATTGCCCGGGTCGAACGCCCAGCGCATTTCACCGGTGATCACGTTAAAACCACGCAACACGCCGCCAGGCATGTCGGTTTGCACGTTATCGGCCACGCGGCCGCCCACGACGACGGTAGAGCCCGCCAGCGTAGGGGCGGAGGTCAGCTGGTATTTCGGATCCGAGGCATCGCCCAGGCCGGCTTTCAGATCGACGATGCCGTTGTTGCCAAAGTGCTGGCAGAACACGCCGTTGTCGGCGTTGATCGCTACCAGGCGCGCATCGATGGTGTTCATCAGAATACGGCGCTGACAGCTGTCACCGGCGGCAAGCTCAACCGGGGCCGCAGGCGTTGAACCTGGAACCGTCGGCTGTGGCAGGGCTTTGGTGGCGTCGAAGTAGGCCAGGCCGCGGCAACGGTTCCAGACCTGCGATTGCGCGTTGATTTCACGCTTCCAGATCTCTTTCCCGCTGTCGGCTTCAACGGCGATGACGTTGTTGTGCGGCGTACACAGGAAGATGCGGTTGCCGATTTGCAGCGGCGTCTGCTGGTCTTCTGCGCCGTTGCCGCCAGGGCTGATCGGGGTATCGCCGGTGCGGAAGGTCCAGGCGACTTTCAGATCTTTCACGTTGTCGCGGGTGATCTGGTCCAGCGCCACGAAACGGCTGCCGCCTGAGGTATTGCCGTAGTTGTCCCAGTCTTTTTGCTGTTTGGCTTTATCTACCGGGATCAACGGCAACTGCTGGCCGCTGAAAGCGACGGTAGGGTGCGGCTGGAACATCTGCACGAAGGCAACGACCATACCCACCGCCAGCACGGCGGAGAGCAGGTAAGACGGCTTCGCCAGCGGCGCTTTCCCTTCCGGTTTACGCAGCGCAGGCCAGCTAAGGAAGGCCAGAATCATCAAACCGGTCGGCACCATCAGCCGTGAAATCAAAGGCCAGAAATCAAAACCGGCGTCGACCACTGACCAAATCAGCGTACCGATGAAAACCAGCAGGAACAGCGTAACTGCCGAGGATTTGCGACGGAAGAATTGCACGGCGGAAAGCAGGGTGACAATACCGGCAATCAGGAAGTAGGCGCTGCCGCCGAGCGAGACTAACTTTCCGCCGGCAATAGCGAAAAACAGGCCCGTAACGGCAAGAATTACCCCTAATAAACAACACCATAATTTAAGCTTTATACCCGGCCGGGTAGTTGAATCAGACATGTTCAGGCAGTCTCCGAAAATAATGTGTACTACTCGTTTACCAAAGTGTAATCGTTGCTCAGCAACCTGCATTGAGGCAGGGCGCGGAGCAAAGAATTAAACAGTGAATGCGCCGAATTGTACCATTTGATTCGTTAGGCTGTTAAGGATATGTTGCTTTTAAGCAAGGTTATTGTTCGCGTTTAGAACCTCGTGAAGATGCGCCGGTGCCAGAAAGACAGCGCATCCCGGTTAAGTTGCTCCAGATATTCAGGCGAGGGATTGTTTTCCAAGACATTTTCGCGGGCATGTTGAATGCCGGGATCGCTGGGACGGGACTGCCTGCGCAAAAGGATATTTTTTGCCGCAGCCAGTTCCTGGTCGCTTAACTGCGCCAATTCCCGTTCCATTTGCTGCAAAAAAGCGGCGGTATAATGATCCAGTTGCGTGACGGTATATTGGGGGGACTGTAACGCAAAGAAAATACCTTCGACATCGACGCAGCGATAATAAGCACAATGCACGACATAACCAATATTCAGGTCGACGCGCAGGCGCTGGAAATAGCGCGGGGCATAAAGCTGCGCCAGCAGTTGTAGCGCCCAACGCGCGGCGGCCGATGTGTCCGGCAGCGGATAAAACAATAACCGGGCATTTTCATCGCCGTTTTCCGAGAGCGCGACGCGCTCTGCGGGCGTACGAATGCGGTATTCCCCGGCGGGGACGATCGGCTCGGGAAAATCATTGAGCGAGTACGCCAACCCTTGTCGTAAAACCTCATTCCCGCCGACCAGCGTGGCTTGCCAGCTCACGAGGCCCGGCGTTAATCCTGCCGCCAATGCGGCGGGCAACTGCGCCAATAAGCGCCGGATGGCGATGTCGCCTTGTTCCCGTGCCTGCGCTCGCCGGCAGGTTCTCACTGCGTCATGCCGCATGGCGGGTGACATCGCCGCCAGCCGGTGGTTGATGGCGTTGACGGCGCGGCACATCAACGCATCATCTCCGGCCAGTTGCAGTAACCACACACCCTGGTGACGTTCGACGCTCAGATGCCCATCCTGATGCGCCAACTCTGCCGCCAGGGTACGCAATGCCGCCTGAAGGAGATAGCCCCGTTGTTCCTCGAAAAGCACCTCCGGCGCGGGCCGCAACAGCAAAACGGGAGCACCCTCATCCTGAGGCAGATGTTTTAACGGTGCATGGCCGATGGACGAGGTGGCGCCATGCATCGATGCGACGTCGACAGGGAAGAACGTGAAGCGCCTGGTGGCAGGCGCTGCGCTTTCCGGATGGAATGGGGTCAGTTTTAAAGGCAATCCTCGATACTCGGTGACTTCGCCGCCGGCATAAGGGCGTACAGATAAACGGCTCATTGAGGCGGACGAAAGCATGGCGATCCGTTCTGCCCACTTGTCGGTCGCCTGCACCGGCGGCAGGCCGAAGGCGTTCGCCCGTAATTGTTCGAGCGGCGCAAGACGGTCAAATGCCCGATTAGCCAGGCGGCTATAGTGTTCGCGCTGGCGTTCGCTCAGGCCGGTCAATTGCTCCAGCCAACTAAACAGGGCGGCTTCAATGGCTGCTGCCTCTGCGGCGGTGCCCCGGATGACGGTGAACGCCAGAGTGAGCAGTGAACAGGCTTCGCCGCATCTGGCGTGAATTAACCGGACAGCGTCGCAGTATTCCTCTGCGCGCAGCCAGGCCATCAGGCCGCCAGGCGCTTCGTCCAGCAGCAGGCATTCCAACAACCGCAGCCATGGGCGCTGTGTGGCCGGTGGTTGATTGAGGGCAAAGGTCAATCGCAACTGCGGCGCGCCAGGCAAATCGAGCGTACGGTCGCCTATCGGAACCGCGCGTGAGACGCCAGGCGCTGGAGGGCAAACCCCCTTGGCAATGCGCGCGCCATATTCTTCGGCCACGGCGCGCAATTGATCCGGCGACTGTGGCCCTTGCAGCCACAGCGTCATGTTAGCGGCGTTGTAATGCCGTTGATAAAACTGTTGCAGCGCATGGCGCAGCACCGCCATATCCTCGCCAAAACCGGCGCGGCTGCCGATATGGAAGCGATGCATCGCCGTGATGCCGTCAAAGGCTTGCTGCTGTGCCGCCTCACAGAGCGTTTCTCCCTCCGTGCGCAGCAATTGGTATTCGGCGTCAATGATATCCGCCTCTTGATCCAACGCTTCGGTCGCCAGCAGCGGGGCGCTCAGCATATCGATCAGTCGGTCGATGCCGGCATCAAATTGCTCGGGGCCGACCTCAAAAAAGAAGAAGGTGCGCGTCGCTTGAGTGGTGGCGTTAAGACGCCCTCCCTGGGAAGGCGCCCAGTTCATTAAACCCTCCCGCGCCTGGAATCGTTCGCTGCCGCGAAACAGCATATGTTCAAGCAGATGCGCCAGCCCCGGCCATGCGAGCGGTTCGTGGTAGCTGCCCGCATCGACCTGCATCAGCGCGGCGGCGCGGGTCGCTGCGGGATCGCTGATCAGATTAACGTGCAATCCGTTGCCGAGTCGCACAGATGAGGCGTGACGTCCCATGATTTAACCTTTGAAGATTAACTTCGAGTTGGCGGAGTTGCGAAAACGCAGTTGCTCAATCCCGATTTGCGTATGGTTGGCGGCCTCGCGTGCGGCCAGTATGGTGCCATGGTGTGGTGATTTGGAGCACACTGGGTCGGCATTTTGGGCGTCGCCGGTCAGCATGAACGCCTGGCAGCGACAACCGCCGTAATCTTTCTCTTTCTCGGGGCAGGAACGGCATGGCTCCGGCATCCAGTCATAACCCCGATAGCGGTTAAAACCAAAGGAGTGATACCAAATGTGTTGCAAGTCATGTTCCAGCACCGAAGGGAACTTCACCGGCAATTGACGCGCGCTGTGGCAGGGCAACGCCATGCCTTCCGGCGTCACGCTCAAAAAGATCGCGCCCCAGCCGCCCATGCACCCTTTAGGCCGCTCTTCGTAATAATCGGGCGTGACGAACAGCAGGTTCGCCAGATTACCGCTGTCGCGCATTTTTTCGCGGTAACGCTTCACGACCTCTTCCGCACGCGCAATTTGTTCGCGGGTCGGCAGCAGGCCCTCGCGATTTAACTGCGCCCAGCCATAGAACTGACAGGTCGCCAGTTCGACATCGTCGGCTTCCAGTTGAATGGCCAGCTCAATAATGCGGTCTATTTGATCGATATTGTGGCGATGCAGCACGAAGTTGAGCACCATCGGATAACCGAGCGCCTTAACCGCTTTCGCCATCGCCAGTTTTTGCTGGAATGCCTTGGCGGATCCCGCCAGTGCGGCATTCAGCGTTTCATCGCTGGCTTGAAAACTGATCTGGATATGGTCCAAGCCGGCGTCCGCGAAGGTTTGCAGTTTTTTCTCGGTCAGGCCGATGCCGGAGGTGATCAGGTTGGTGTAAAAGCCCAGATCGCGCGCGGCGGCGATCAGCTCGGGCAGATCCTGGCGCACCAGCGGCTCGCCGCCGGAAAAGCCCAATTGTACGCTGCCCATCGCCCGAGCCTGGCGGAACACCTCTATCCACTGTTCGGTGGTCAGCTCTTGCTCCTGGGCGGCAAAATCGAGCGGATTAGAACAGTAGGGACATTGCAACGGGCAACGGTAAGTCAGCTCCGCCAACAGCCAGAGCGGAGGATTTACCGCAGGGGCGGCGGTTATGTCAGTCACGGAAAATCACCCATTTTTGCGCATAGGCGCGTTGGAAAAACTCGACTACGTCGTCCGCCAACCCCGGCGCCTCTGGGAAACGGGCATTCAGTTGGCCGATGATGTCATTCAGCGTCGATTTGCCATCGACCAGTTGCAAAATGAGTGCGGCGCTTTCATTCAGTTTCGCCATGCCCTCCGGATAGAGAATGACATGGCTGTTTTGCACGGCTTCCCACTGCAGGCGATAACCGCGCCGGAATAGCGGGGTTTGTTCTCGGTTCAGCGTCATTACACCAATCTCCGGTTATGCCATACCCGCGCATCGGTCACGCAGTGGTAAGGGCGCCTGTTAAGGGTATAAGCCATGCTCATGGCATCCAACATGCTCCAGAGGATATCCAGTTTGAATTGCAGGATCTCAAGCATGCGCTGTTGTTTCTCTACGGTATCGCAATAATCCAGCGCCAGCGCCAACCCGTGTTCAACGTCGCGGTTGGCTTGCCCCAGACGGCTGCGGAAGTAATCGTAACCTTCGGCATCAATCCACGGATAATGCTGCGGCCAGCTATCAAGACGCGACTGGTGGATTTGCGGCGCAAACAGTTCGGTCAGCGAACTGCATGCCGCTTCTTGCCAGCATGCGCGGCGAGCGAAGTTGACGTAAGCATCCACCGCGAAGCGCACGCCCGGCAATACCAATTCCTCGGACAGCAGGACGTCGCGCTCAAGGCCCACCGCCTCGCCGAGGCGCAGCCAGGCTTCAATTCCGCCTTCGCTACCGTCGTATCCATCGTGATCGAGAATGCGCTGCACCCATTTGCGCCGCGTTTGCGGGTGCGGACAGTTAGCCATGATCGCCGCATCCTTGATCGGGATGCTGGTCTGATAATAAAAGCGGTTAGCCACCCAACCCTGGATCTGTTCCCGCGTCGCTTCACCCTTGTGCATCGCGATGTGATACGGGTGATGGATATGATAATAGGCGCCTTTGGCGCGCAGCGCCGCTTCGAACTCCGGCGCCGAAAGTGGCTGTTGTTGTGTCATGGTACTCACCTACAATTCGATGTTCATCCCGTCCCAACTCACTTCAATGCCGGCGTCGGTCAGGCTTTGGCGCTCGGCGGAGTCTTCGTCAAGAATGGGATTGGTATTGTT
Source organism: Serratia plymuthica (assembly GCF_018336935.1). NCBI lineage: Bacteria > Pseudomonadati > Pseudomonadota > Gammaproteobacteria > Enterobacterales > Yersiniaceae > Serratia > Serratia plymuthica. The sequence goes on from NZ_CP068771.1 coordinate 2,295,511, forward strand.
AATATGGATCAGGATCTTGCGTTTGGCCGGCAGGTTGCCGAGCAAGGCCGCCAGACCCTGTTCTTCCGCCAGCGCCAGATGGCCCATGTCTTTGCCGGTATTGTGGCCGACGCCGAGGTTAGCCAACTCATTGTCGCGCCACAACGTACCGTCGATCAGCAGGCAATCTGCGCGCTGTAGCCACGGGAGCAGCGCGTCGTCCGGCTCGCCGAGGCCGGGCGCGTAGAGCAGGCTGGTGCCGCGCAGCTTATCTTCAATAAACAGGGCGACGTTGTGGCCTGGCAGCGGGCGATTGCGGTAGCGGGAATACGGCGGCGCATTGCTCAGGAGCGGTATCGCGGTGAAGCGGATCGTCGGGCAAACCGCCGTCTGGAACGATTCCAGCGGAACGACAGGGTGATGAATCAAGCCGCCATTCCAATGCGACAGCATGGTAAATACCGGGAAACCGGTGTTGAGATCGTCGTGAACTTCACGGGTACACCAAACGTGGTGTGGGCAACCTTCACGCAAACTGAGTAAGCCGGCGCTGTGATCGATTTGGCTGTCGGTCAGGATAATGGCGCCGATACCGGTGCCGCGAAGCACGTCGGGGTTGCTCAATTCGGGCGAAGCAAGCAGTTGCTGGCAAATATCGGGAGAGGCGTTGCACAGCACCCAGTTTTTACCGTCGTCGGTTATGGCGATCGAGGACTGCGTTCGGGGCGAGGCGTTGAGCGTTTTGTTGCGCACGCCTTGACAGTTTTTGCAGTTGCAGTTCCATTGTGGAAAACCGCCGCCCGCTGCAGAGCCGAGAACTTTAATCTGCATGTATTGACCAGGAAAAGAGGGAAGGAAATGCCCGCTCCAGGGGAGCGGGCAGAGGGGCGATTAACGGTTGGAAATGTACAGTGTTACTTCCAGCCCCAGACGCAGATCAACAAATTCTGGTTTGGTCCAAGTCGTCATAGCGGTACTCCTGTTGTGTGAATCAAGATGGGACAAGCCAGGTAACCAAATCGGCCTCACCCGGCGCGGCCCCGATGTTGATGAAATATGATGAAATTCGCAACCTTATAAAGGTAAGTTTTTTATTCGCCCCACGAAGCGCTCAAGGTGCTGAGCCAATTACGCCAGGCCAATTTTTCCAATAACCGGTCATCAAAACCAGCCTGCGACAATGCCTGCATCAGGTGCGGTAAACCGCTCACGTCACCAAGCCGTTGCGGAATGTTCACCCCATCGAAGTCAGAACCGAATCCAACGCGGTCTTCTCCAAGTTTAGCGATCAAAAACTCAATGTGTTTAACAATTTCTGTCAAAGGTGTCGTTGCACTGTCACGTTTTCCGTCAGCGCGAAGAAACGCAGTGCCAAAATTAACTCCAACGAAACCATTGCTTTGCGCGATAGTTTCTAGTTGTGCATCGGTCAGATTGCGCGGTTGCGGGCACAATGCATGGGCATTTGAGTGAGTGGCGACCAGAGGGCGGTTGCTGAGCGCTGCCGTGTCCCAAAATGCTTTTTCGTTCATGTGCGAAACGTCGACCATGATACGGCGCCGATTGCAGGCGCGGATTAGCGCTTTACCTGCCTGAGTTAAACCCGCACCGCTGTCCGGCGAGCCGGGAAATGGCCCGGTGACGCCTTCGCCGAACGCATTGGGCAGATTCCAGAAGGGCCCTATGCTGCGCACACCTAAATCGTAAAACCGATCGAGGCGCGTCAGTTCTGCATCCAGGGCGCCGGCCCCTTCGATGTGCAGCACCGCGGCAATGAGCCGATGGCGCCGGCAATATTCTATCTCACTGACCGTGCGGCATATTCGTAATCGGCCTTCAGACGCCTGTTCCAACCGATACATTATGGCGATCTGTGCTTCGGTGATCGCCAACGGATCGTAGCCGGCGAGAACCTGCTCTTCGGTCTGGTTACGTATCTGCGCGATATAACTCGCCGGGGGGATGAAGACTGCAAATAACCCGCCGAAAAATCCGCCGCGTTTCATGCGTGCAAAGTCCAGATGACCGTTTTCCACCCTGGAGTAAAAAGCGGTAACGGGATCGTCAGGGTGCTCCAGCCAAAGCTTGAGCAGCAAATCGTTGTGGCCGTCAAAAATAGGCAAGGGGGATAAGATTGTCATGAGTTCCACTGTAAAAATGACCGGTCTGAGGCGGCGACAGGATTATACGAGCCATATTATCGCGCCGGGAAGCAACTGGGTAGCGCCGTCTGGGCGGGCTTCTCGCGGTGTATCTCTGATTCGGTACGATAATAATGCCAATTAACGAAAGCCCATGCCACAGTGCGACCACCAAAACGCTTTATTCCTCTGAATTAGCAGCCCTTTGATTAGGGTGAATGGCGATGGGCATACGATTGCGCGTTCTAACGTGAATCAATACCTAGATGATGAAGCGATCGATTATTTTATTTCCCCTGAAAAAGTAAGGGGCAATAAACAGTGTTGGCCTTGATGGATAATTAATAGACCGGCGAGCGCCAATATATTGTGTCTTCGATATTCCTGGCGCTTTACTCTTTGTATTTTTGGTTTCTTTAGTTACATAAGGTTAGATATTTAAATTCATTACGTTAATATTCCCGCTCCACTATGCAGTGCTTCGATTGATTGGGCGTCATCGTTTTAATGTACTGCATAGTGGGCACTATTAAAGCCAAATGAATCAAACCAATAAATACCTTTCATAATAATGGTTGCGCTGCGTAATTATCCAGCCCAAGGCTCCTTTGGGTTCTCCTTGCCCTAAACCCTTCAAGCTTGTATTACTCTGTCCGACGTTTTACTCCGGCGCCTGCCGGCGGCAAACGCTCAACACCAATTGCCGCAGCCAACGATGGGCCGGCTCTACTTCGGAACGCGGATGCCACATTTGCGAGACGGTAATACCCTGGGTTTTTACCGGCAGTTCAAAAGCGAAAAGTGCGGCGCCAACCCCGTTCCCATTAACGGCGGGTTGATTGACAAGAAAAGAGGCGGGCACCAGCGCCAGCAGGTCTGACGCCTGCGCCACCGCCAGCGCGGCGGGAAAGCTCGGCACTACGGCGGCGATGTTCCGCTCCAGCCCCAGCTCCGCCAGCGCCTGATCCACCGGCCCGATTATCCGCCCGCTGCGCGAGGCGACAACATGCCCGCAGGCAACATAGTGCTCCAGGGTAACGTCAGGCTGCAGCGCCAGCGGATGACCCTTTCTTGCCACCCCCACGAACCTGTCCCTGAATAGTGCCTGCAGGCGTATTTCCGGCCCCATGTCACCCAACACGCCGATCTCGAGATCAACCAAGCCTTCTCGCAACGGCTTTGAGGTTTTCTCGGGTTTTGGCGCAAAGCGCAGGCGCACCAGGGGGGCTGCCGTTGCCGCCGCCGCGATAAGCGCAGGGCCGAAAGCCTCTACAAAGCCGTCGTTGGTGCGCAGGATAAAGGTGCGTTCCAGCGTGGCAGGATCCAGCTCCGCTGAAGAAGGCCGGAGCACGGCGCGTGCCTCGAAAACGGTATTTTGCGTACGCTCGCGTATCTCTTCGGCATAAGGTGTCAGCACCATGTTGCGCCCGGCGCGTACCAGCAATGGATCGCCGGTTGCCGTGCGCAAGCGGCTGAGCGTGCGGCTCATGGCCGAGGCGCTTAAGCCAAGACGGCGCGCTGCACCGGCCACGCTGCCTTCGGCCAGTAACACGTCGAGGGCAATGAGTAGGTTGAGATCGGGTTCCGTCACGCTGTTTTGTCTCCCTGGCCGAAGAAAAAGAGAAGGCGTTGCATGCAGGTTATAACGGCAAACGCTGCGTATTCCGCCTCCTATTATGCTTGGTTATATTCACTGCGTGACAAGATATCTCATGTTTGGAGGAAATAATTTATGCCAACCTGTTCTGCTAAAAAGACCGTGCTGCTGATTGGCGCATCCCGTGGGTTGGGAGGAGTATCTGGCGTGCGTCACAGTGACGATCCCTGGACGCTGTTGCTGATGGCGCCGGGGTGGGTACGCGGGCTGCATTACCTCGATTACCTGGGCCGGGTTGTACCCTGGTAAATGGGGAGACGACGCGTAAATCTGCAATAAAAAAGCCGATAGTAAATACTATCGGCTTCAGACTGCTGACAAAGCCCGTTATTAGGGAGAGCGTGGCGAAGGGGTCGTAGCGGCTTGCCCGCCGGAGCACCCCTCGGTGCGCTAGGCCCGGGTATCTCGGATTCAAAGACCACTTTGTCATCAAACTCAAGCCGATAGCAGAATACTATCGGCTTTTAACCGCCATTAACGGCAAACCGGGTTTAAGCGGTCGGCAACTGCTGTGCGGTGGTTTCCACCAGCGCCAGCAACGTTTTAATGTCTTCCAGGCTGACGGTCGGGTTCAATAACGTCATTTTCAGGCAGGTGACGCCATCAAACTCGGTAACGCCCACGTTGGCACGGCCGGATTCCAGCAGGGCATCGCCAATCCGTTGGTTGAGCAAGGCGATCGCCGCATCGCCACTCGCCGCCAGCTGCGGCGGGAGGTAACGGAACAGGACGCTGGCCAACTGCGGCTGCATCACCAGTTCCAGCGACGGTTGATCGCCGATGTAGTGCGCAACCTGCTGCGCCAGCGTAACGCCGTGATCGATGATCTCCGCGTACTGTTTTTGCCCCAGCGCTTCCAGACCCATCCACAGTTTCAACGCATCGAAACGGCGGGTGGTTTGCAGCGATTTGGACACCAGATTCGGCACGCCTTGCGCTTCGTCGAACTCGGAGTTCAGGTAGGCCGCCTGATAGCGCATCAGCTCATAGTGACGGGATTCTTTCAACAAGAAGGCGCCGCAGCTGATGGTCTGGAAGAATTGCTTATGGAAGTCCAACGTAATGGAATCCACCAATTCAATGCCGTCCAGATAATCGCGGTATTTCTCCGACAGCAACAACGCACCGCCCCAGGCCGCATCGACATGCACCCAGATCTGGTGTTTCGCCGCCAACTGCGCGATAGCGCGCAGGGGATCAATAGCGCCGGCATCCGTGGTGCCTGCGGTCGCGACAATCGCCAGGATCTGCTCGCCATTGGCTTCGGCCTGCGCCACTTTTTCGGCTAAATCGTTCAGGTCCATACGCGCGAACCGATCGGTTTTCACCAGCGTGACGGATTGGTAACCCAGACCCAGCAACGCCATGTTCTTTTGCACCGAGAAGTGGGCGTTTTCAGAACATAAGACTTTGATTTTTTTCAGGTTGCCGACCAGTCCATCCTGCTGGATAGAGTGCCCCTGGCGCGCAAAGAAGGCGTCGCGCGCCAACATCAGGCCCATCAGGTTGCTCTGGGTACCGCCGCTGGTGAACACCCCGGCATCGCCCGGCTGATAACCCACCTGGGTGCGCAACCATTCGATCAACTTCATCTCGATGATGGTGGCTGACGGGCTTTGATCCCAGGAGTCCATGCTTTGGTTGGTGGCGTTAATCAAGACCTCGGCGGCCTGGCTGACCACCAGGCTTGGGCAATGCAAGTGCGCCACGCACTGCGGGTGGTGAACCGACAGGCTGTCTTTTAAAAAGTACTCAATCGCGCGTTCAATCGCGGCCTGGTTGCCCAGGCCCTGTGGATTGAAATCGAGCGTAATGCGTTCACGCAGTTCGGCAACGGTTTTCCCCTGATACATCTCAGGTTGTTGCAGCCACTGCACAACGGCCTGGCTACTTTGTGCAATCGCTTGCTGGTATGCCTCGGTGCTTTGCGCCGAGGCCGCCAGAATCGGGTTTAACTTGGACATCGCGGTCATTCACTCCACATCAGACGGGTTTGACGCCGGCCGCTAACAGGGCTTGTTCAAATTTATCCAGGAAAATACCCAACTCATCGTTGGTGATCAGCAGGGAAGGCAGTAAGCGCAGCACGCAACCATTGCGGCCACCGCGCTCCAGAATCAGCCCGGCTTCAAAGCATTTTTTCTGCAGCAGTGCGGATAATTGGCCATCGGCAGGGTAGCAACCCATATGGTCTTGAGCTTCGCCAGGTTTGACGATCTCAATGCCAATCATCAAGCCCAGACCACGCACGTGACCAATCACCGGGTAACGTTTTTGCAGCTCGGCCAGTTTGGCTTTCAGCCATTCGCCCTGGGCGGCCACTTTTTCGGCAATCTGATTGTCTTTAAGGTGCTTAAGCGTGGTCAGGCCGGTCGCCATCGCCAATTGGTTGCCACGGAAAGTACCGGTATGGTGGCCAGGTTCCCAGGCGTCAAACTGCTTCTTGATGGCCAATACGGCCAATGGCAAACCGCCGCCGACGGCTTTGGACATCACGATGATGTCCGGCTCAATGCCCGCGTGCTCGAAGGCGAAGAATTTGCCGGTACGCGCAAAGCCGGCCTGAACTTCATCGATGATCAGCAAAATGCCGTGTTCCTGAGTGACCTTGCGAATGCGCTGCAACCACTCGGCCGGGGCCGGGTTAACGCCGCCTTCACCCTGAACGGCTTCCAGAATGACGGCCGCAGGTTTGCGTACGCCGCTTTCGACGTCATTGATCAGGTTTTCGAAATAGTAGGTCAATGCCTTGACGCCGGCCTCGCCGCCAATGCCCAGCGGGCAGCGGTACAGGTGCGGGTAGGGCATGAACTGGACTTCCGGCATCATGCCGTTGATGGCTTCTTTCGGCGACAGGTTACCCGTTACCGCCAGCGCGCCATGGGTCATGCCATGATAGCCGCCGGAGAAGCTGATCACGCCGGAGCGACCGGTGTGTTTCTTGGCCAGCTTAAGTGCGGCTTCAACGGCGTCTGCGCCGGATGGGCCGGTAAACTGCAGGCAATACTCTTTGCCCTGGCCGGGCAACAAGGAGAGCAGGTATTCGGAGAAACGATCTTTCAACGGCGTTGTCAGATCGAGGGTATGTAACGGCAAGCCGCTGGTAATGACATCTTGGATGCTTTTCAGCATGTCAGGGTGGTTATGCCCAAGCGCCAGGGTTCCGGCACCGGCCAGGCAGTCAAGATACTGATTATTCTCAACGTCTGTGATCCACACACCTTCTGCTTTGGCGATGGCCAGTGGCAATTTGCGTGGATAACTTCTGACATTCGATTCAAATTCGGCCTGTCTCGCCAAATAGGTTTCATTGTTTCCATTTAATGAATTCGCAACTAAAGTGTCAATACGGACTTTATCCGTCATCATATCTCTCCTACAACCGGGGGTGTCAAAACGCCCTGGTTGAATTAATTGAATTTAAAAGTAAACCCGGTAAAAAATCGCGTACAATATATGGCTTTTTAGCCTGGGACTCAATAGCTTATTTCCCATTGATTTTATTGTGTTTTTTGTGCCTCAACCAATATGTTGCTGTTTTTGTGACCATTCATGCCACCCCTCAGGGGCTGTACCCTCGGCGAAAATGTTTGCTGACAACATTTAGACACGTTTTTTATGTGGCGATAGACTGAGCATCCGGGGGCGAGTCGTCCGCCAGGGTGCGCCAGTAGCGGCCCTGAGCAGAGGCGACGCGTGCATCAAAAAATATCGAATAATTGCGGGCGTATTTTATTATCATGGTGAGTATATATTTTTGCTGAATACATAATTTTTATTTGAGGATCTTTGCAGGGAATTAACCCGAGTGCTATATTCTAAATTCCATATTTTATCGACTCTTCACAGTTAAAGTCATTCCAATAAATATAAAGATCACGCTAACAGAGTTAAATGTAAAAAATATTAGCACTCAAAGTGACTTTTATTTTTATGTCATGTGCCGCCACGGGATAATTACGCCTTTTATTTCCCTCGGAAACAAGAGGGTGCCGTTTTTATTGTATTTATGTGAGGCTTCTATGAACTCTATTTGTCGGGCGTTATTCTATGCCTTTGTATTAACGCTGTCTTTTTTTAGCGGCACCACAGTTATTGCCGGCCAGTTAATTTTGAAAAACACCTCGTTATCGCCCATGACGTGCACGGTTGACGGCTGGACGGTCTCTTCCGGCAGCAGTTTCGATTGGTTCATTAAGGTGCAGCCGGGGCAGTCATTCTTCGTCGGGCAGAACACCAGCAGGCCGAAAGATCCCGTTATTAATTGGGCAAATTGCAATAACCTGCAAACCCGCTCGATGAGCATTACGCCCAGCGGCCCGAATCAAACGCTGGTGTTGAATGGGCAGCAAACGCAAGTATTGAACGTCTCGCTTTATCCTTTCCTTCCTACGCTACCCACGGATAACTTCGAAAATTTGGTCGCCTATGTCGTGCAGACTTATCAGTCGCAGCACCCGCAGGTGTTACTCAATGCGGTGCTGAATCCGCAGGTGAATATTTACAGTTTTACCGAGTTGCCGGTCCTGCTGGGTAATGATGGGTTCGACGTGATTGAGCTTGATGTCCTTTATCTGGGTTTTCTGGCGGATAATCATCTGATCAACCCCGCCCAGATCACCGGTGAAGAGCCCTGGGCCGTGGCGCTGGCGGGGGCGACTTACCAGGGACGGCTATGGGCGATCCCCAGTTGGCTCTGCATGGACTTTTTCTACGCATTCGATCAGGCGATTCAGCAGCAGAATACCTTGTCGAAAATGCTGAATTATTTGAATACCCGAACCTCGTCAGTCGCCAAAATGGCAGGCAGCTTTAATGGCAGTTGGGCCATTCCTTCCGACTATATCAACGCTTATGTGCAGACTTACGGTTACGGTGCGCTGCAACAGGCGATGCAAATGCCGCCCGACAACGGCGTTGTCCATCAATTGGTTTCACTGTCTGATACCTGCAGCTTTAACGGGGTCAACAAGTGTACCAACAACACCTATCACAACGCCCCGAATGGCGGCGCCGAGCAGGTGTTCGCCTCCGGGCAGGCCAGCACCGACATGGGGTTTTCCGAGCAGTCTTTCTACGTGAATCTCTATTCTTCAGCGCAAAAACCGCTGTATGTCGTGCCTGCCCCTTGGGGAGAACACGCCCAACCGCTGTTATTTGAAGATGCTTTCGTTACCAGCGCCGCGACGTGCAAGCCGGGTAGCCAATGTGCGGCCAATGCGCAAGCGTTCACCACGCTAATGACCGGCACTGCGATGAAAAATTATATCGTGCAGTCCAAAGATCTGCCCGCCGGTACGCCGTGGCGGACGTTGTTGGTGGCCACTCAGCAATTCTGGCAACAGTCGATCATTACCAATAACAGTTATTACCAACAGCTATCGCCGATATTTATGACGGCAAAGGCGTTTCCCAATAACTTTACCGCACAAAGCCAGGTTGCCATGGCCAATGGCATTTGTAATGCCTTAAAACAGCAGCAACCTGATTTCGTTTGTAAAAGCACTAATAGCACCCGCATGTTAGCCCCATCTCACGGCAGTTCCATCATCAACCCAGGCAACGCTGATAGCAGGAGAGGTTTATGAGTATTGGACCCGTTTCCGGTAATGGCATCACCATCACCTTACCCGTAGGAAAAACGCTATTTTGGACCGCCAATGTCCAGGCATCTTATTCACAATATGTTCTGGTTCGCGACTCGACGAATCAGGTGGTTATTCAGAGCAGCGGTTCATCGACAGGCGGGCATTCGCCGACCCAGATTGGTCAAGGCTCGTTTGTGACCGCCGGCAGCGGGGTTTATACCGTTTTCATCGGCTATAACAATGGCCAGGCCTGGTCCCAGGTCATGTGGGATGAAATCGCGCTGAATATCGGCAGCCAGATTTATTCCAGCTGTTTCAATTTCATTAGTGAAGACGGCGCGGATCAGGATTTCAATGATACCTGCCTGACACTGACCTGGTTTAACAGCATTGGTTGAGGAGCACAGAAATGGCAATTGGACCCGTAAATGGCAATGGCATTGCCATCAATATTCCCTCAGGGAAAATAGTTTTTTGGTCTGCTTTGGTTCAAAGCTCGGCCAACCAATTTATTCAGCTGCAAGACAGCCATTCAAACGTGGTCTTCACCACGCAGGGGGCCAGTTCCAGCGGCGGTACGCCCACGCAGATCGGCGAGGGGTTCTTCCAGGCGGCCGACGCCTCCGGGAATTACACCATCTGGATCGGAACCAATGGCGGACAACGTTATTCCCAGGTGATCTGGTCGCAGGATGTGATTACCAGCGGCGCAACGGTCTATTTTGGCAAATACATTTTTGCCAGCGAAGACTACACCGACAATGATTACAACGATTCATTGTTACAGCTGCAATGGTTCCAGTTCGTGGGTTAACCCCTGACCAAATGGCAGATCGCACCGAGCGGGGCAACGTCGCTTGGTGCGAAAAGAGCTTCTTACCAATAACAAATCTGACAACGAATTGATGGAGGTAGTGATGAAGGCACTAGCGGGTAAAAATCAAATGTCTTATGGCGGTAACGGTGGGTCTTTCAACGCAGTCCAGGATACCGGTGGCCAACAGGTGGTGATCAAGAGCGGCAGCAAAATCGACTCCATACAAATCGGCAATAACAAATATGGCGGTGGCGGCGGTAGTACGTCGGCCAGTTTCAAACTTCCGCAAGATGGGAAATTTACTATTTTGCGCTTGTGCACCAATGATGATGTCGTCGGGTATATCAAACTGGTATGCGACGGCGTGACCTATGAAGCGGGGCGCATCACCGGGGATGGCGATTTGTCTTTCGGCAGCGGATTGACCGTATCCTTCGCGGGCTTTTCATCCGGCTCCATGATCGACATGATCTTGTTCACTACTTATTACTGAGCTGACTGTTGAAGGCTGCCGCGGATGCTCATTGGCGCACGCGGCCGCCCCCTGTTTTTCGTTGTATGAGTTTGCGTTGTCGGCGCGACGGCACCCGAGTCGGTCGTGGGCGCAAACCGAGCATTTTTGCAACGACGGCCGCTGATTCCGGACGCCGTCGTCAACCATATCCGTGCGATGTATTGCAGACTGAATCCTCTGCCGGCATAACGAAAGGAGGGGCTGTCGTGCGCACAAAATACCGATAGATGGGGCGTGCCATGGGAAACAAAAATAATCTTGATGTCAAAGTGCTTGAAAATCAGGCGGCCAACCTGAAAGTGAAAGCGAACTTGCTCGCCGCGTCGCCAAACGAAGCCGGATATTCCAATGCCCCGACGTACAGTTCCCTTGGCTATGAGGTCGATCCGCGCACAGGCACGCTGCAGGTTACCCTTTCGCCGCCGACTTTCTTTGGCGCCCTGGGCCGCGACATCACGCCATCCATCGGTTACAGCCCGCAATCGATCGCCTCGGGGATCACGCTTCTGGGGCTTCCTTTGGGCTGGAGCTATTCATTCAGTTATATCGCCGCGAGTCAGGTATTCATTAATGGTTCGTCCGGCTACTACATCGACGATGCGTATGACTCGGGTTTGCGCTACTACAACCTGAAGGATCTTGTCTTCACCCAGGATTCGGGGACGTTCCCTTACGATAACCAGCTAAAGTACAGCAATACATTGCAATTTATCAGCGGCGAAACGCAGTATTTCGACGCTCACGGCAGATTGATCGGCATGGCGGATCGCTGGGGCAACCATGCCGTTTTTTATTACACGCAAGAGGGCGATGTCTATAGCAGTAAGTTATCCCGCATCGTCGGGTTTGCCGGGCAGGCGATCACCTTCGCCTACAGCGGCGAGGGCATCGAAATCGCTTATCCCCAGGGAGGGAAAAACGCTATCTCCTTTGCCTATTTGGTGGATAGCCAAAGCTATCTGGTGGGTTATGTCAATCCGCTTGGGCAAACGTTCACCGTCGTCAATCGGGGTGGGCTGGTCAGGAACGATTTGATTTCTCAGATCACTTACCCGAACGGCGTCTCGGTCGTCTATGAATACACCACGCTGCGTTATTACGTCGATGCGAATCGGTCGCAGTTTTATCGCATCGATGGCATCGCCGCGACAAGGCAGAGCTATGTCGATACCGCCGGACAAACCCAGACAAGGTCGGTTTCCTATTCCTATGACCCCAACGGCGATGCCCACAATTACACGGGTTATCCGACGTACATCATGGGGAAATATCAAGATACCCTGCTGCAAAGCAATGATGACGATTACCGCTATGTGAGCCAGGTCGACGATGGCGTACTCGTTGTGGAGCATCAATACAATCGGCTCCATCTCGAACTGGTGACGAAGACCTTCACCAAGGATGTACCGCACCGGCTTATCCGGCAGGTCACCAATACGTTCATCAGCGAAACCGACGGGAAATATTTTCCGCCGTACTACGAATTAAAACTGATACCTAATTATCAGACCCCCATCAAGGTCGTGACCGAGATTTACAACGACGCGGGGGAAACGTTAATCAGCGAGATAGAGTCGGACTTCGACGACTACGGAGCGCCGACGGAAATCCGCTCCTATGGCAGCAGAGTGGCGGGCGAGGCGTCCAAACTGCTCAATAAGGTGCAAACCCTTTACGATTATGCCGGCTATGGGCAGCTTGTCCGGCAGGACACTTATGACTATACGGATGGGACCCTCGTCAGAAGAATCGCCAATAGCCTGACCGGCGACAAGAAGAATATCGCAACGAGCACGGACGGTTTTGTCGTCTCTGTCGACGGAAAAGACGTATTTGGCCCGAACAAGAAGATCACTTATCGCTACAACGCCTCGGGCAAGATTGTTTACGATAAGTTGGAATGGGCGGATGGCGAAAGCCATGCGCTGGAGAGCACCGAGACCTCGACCCGTTACGCGCTTGCCGTTCCCGTATTGACGGTCACCACCACCAATGCGCAAGGCATATCGAATACGACTGAAATCGATACGGTGACGGGATGGATGATCAGCCAGGCTAATGCCCTGAATTATGGTTCCAGCTATACGTACGACAACATCGGCCGCCAACTGACCTCGACCGATCCCATGGGCGTGGTGACGGAGTGCATTTTCGACGATCCCGTCAACCAGGCCACGACCCGGTATGCCAACGGATACGAAACCTACGTTTATAACAATGGGTTCACGGACCTGGTCAAAACTGCCGACAACGGCGGCCATGACAAGGCGGAGCGCAGGCTGACCGCCAATGGGTACAACGACAAGGGCCAATTGATCTGGACCGAAGGCATCCTGGGCGCCGACTCCCGGATCCTGTACACCTATGACAGCAGAAACCAGTTGGTCACGGCGACGGATGCGCTCGGCAATGTCAATCGCTACGAGTATGACACCGTGGCTCAAACCAAGACGGAGTTCTTTAACGGCGTCAAGGTGAGCACGCTGAGCAAGAATGACAACGTGCTCGATGAAATCACTTACTCCAGCCTGCTTGCTTCCGAGAGCCTGTCGGCGACGAGTCTCTCCAACAGCTATTCGAACATCATCAAGTCACTGACGGGGGAGCCATCGGCAGGGAAGGAATGGCTGGCGGCATCCTTCCAATACGATGTCAATAACCAGGTCAGCGTCTATAGCGCGACAGGCAGTGACGACATCGTGCAACGCCAGGATATCTCCAGGGATTTATTTACCAATGCGGTATTCACCGGCGTCCATGTCAGCGCGCCGAAGGCGAACGCGTCCACCGCTGGCGGCGATACCTATCTTTACGATAATTTGAATCAGTTGATCACCGACACCAATGCGCTCGGCCAGCAGTACACTTATGCCTATAACGAGATCGGCCTGGTATCCCGTTACACGGATTATGCGGGAAGGGTGTTCGCATGCGGCTACAACGCCAATAACCAGTTGGTATCGGTTGCCTGGAGTGATCAGGGCGTGCAGTGCAAGAAGCAATATACCTATGATCCTCTGACGGGGAAGGTGCTGAAAATAGAAGAGTTCCGCCAGGGGGAGAGTAATGGGAGCATTGCGTATGGCTACAGTTTGGGCGGTGCGATTGAATCGGTGACCTATCCCGACGGGAAAAAGATCCTTTATGAATATGACCCCGGCACGGGGCTGCTCAGCAAGTTCACCGATGCCATCGGGAAGGTCACGCAATATACGTACGACAATTACGGCCGGGTAATTCTGCAACAGATCGTCGGAGAGGATTACAGCGTCCAGACCGACTATTACAGCAAAGAGGAGAGCGCCGCCAACAGCGGCAAGCTCAAGTCGATCCGGGTCAGCAACGGCATATCGAGCAGTTTCGCCTATGATGGTTTCGGTTCCCTTGCGCGGGCGGTCATCACCGATACGTCCGAGGGTGCGAGCCATCCTGTTTTGCTGGAGACGCAATACTCCTACGATCCGATCACCCGTAACCTGGTCAAGCTGCAATCCAGTTCGGACGCGTTTGCGCAAGATGCCAATTTGAATTATCTGGCGAACTACGGTTTCAACAGCCTCAACCAGCTCACGGAACAGCGGAAACAAATCCTGGGCGGCGAGGTTGTCGTCACGGCGTACCGGTATGACGCGGCCTGCAACGTCATCCAGGAAGAACGCAGGGTCGGAACGACAAGCCAGTCGACGACCTATACCTACGATCGGGACAACAAGTTATTGCGCATCGACGCCTCGTCCGGCGCAATAAACTTCGCCTACGACGCCAATGGCAATTTGACCGACGACGGGACGGGCGGCACCTATCGCTACAACGCGCAAAACAGGTTGATTGGATATAGCGATATCGGCGGCAATCTGGTCGCCGAATACGATTACTACCCCGATGGGCTGCGGGCCAGTAAAAAGGTCAATGATGGCGCGGCGATCCAGTTTTATTACGACTATTCCCCATCCCCCAATATCGTCAATGAGATACAGGGAGATAAAACCAGCCACTACCTGGCGCAGGGAAGCAAGAGATACGTGCGCCTGGTCGACAGTGCAGGGAGCACCGTCCCCGAATATTTCATCGCCTCCTTCAGGGACATCGTCGGCGTTCTCGATGCTTCCTGCGAGAGGGGGGCCAGCTACGCTTACGAACCCTATGGGCAAGAAGAGAGCGTCAGTCATCTTCTTGCCGATATCAGCGTAAATCCATTCAGATATACCGCCGAATATACCGATCTCGAGTCTTCCCTGATCTATCTGAGGGCGCGTTACTACCACCCTGGCATCAAGCGCTTCATGAGCCGGGATACTACCGACCTGATCAACCGTTACAACTATGCGAATGGCAATCCCATCATGGGCAGCGATCCCAGTGGGGATATGAGCATAGGGTGGATGATTGGTGCGGCTATCACGGGCATCGTCGTGGGGCTTCTCACCGGCGGCGCGGGCGCATTGGCCCTGGGTACGGGCATGGGCGCCTCGATCGCGGTCGGCGCGGTGGCGGGTGTGGCCGGTACGGCGGCCAGTAATGGCATCACGGAATGGGGGCGCCATGCGAGCGGCGAACCAGGGTTGAGCGCCAAGGACTGGGGCGTCAGCCTGTTGGCGGGCGCGGTCTCCGGCGCAGTCGGCGCCGGTGTCGGCGGCGCGGTCGGGCGTGGGGCGATGAACGCCACGATGAATGCGGGCTGGTCAGCCGGGAGAGTCACGGCTGTCGGTATCCTGTCGGCTTCCGTGTCCGGCGGTTTCTCCGGCTCGGTGGCCTCTGCCGGCGTCACTGCCGGCTTCGAGCATCAGGCATTCTTCAGCGCCGAAGTGTGGGAAAACATCGGCATCAGCGCTGCGGTCGGCGTGGGAGCCGGCGTGATGGCATCGGGCGCGCATTTCGGTTTCGGGAAAATCGGCGGCATCCGTACCACGCCGGTCGAAATGAGTGCCACTGAGTTCAGCGTCGTTACGGATACGAGCACGCCTCATACCATTCTTGAGTTCAATCCCCAGGAAGCCCATCAATGGCAAGGCAGGAGACCAAGCTGGCTGGGGGCGATGACCGGGGGGCAGGATACCGTGATTGTGCATGGCCACCCGCGATTCTCTTTCCCTGAGGACGTGCAAGGCCGGTATCGTTATGCTTCCGCCAAGACCACGGCCCAGGCGATACAGAATAATATCGGCGGCGGCGGTGGCACCGTCAGGCTGATTTCCTGTTCCGCAGGAAAATGGATAGGCGTGGAAAACATGGCGCAAACCATCGCCAATACGCTCAATCGGCCGGTGGAGGCCTATACCGTCGCCATTAGCATTACCGAGGTGGTCTATGGCACAGTGACGCCGGTCACTTATCGGCCGAATGTGTAAAAGCGGCTTTGAAATGGCCGCTATTCCATGCATCCCCTCAGGCCCGCTGTTGGAGCCATTCGCGATAGCGTCGGGTTATGCGCTTTGCGCGCAGTTGGTCAACGATTAACGAGACCAGCGGCGAGTAACGTACGTTGCGCGAGTGGCCGTTGCCCAGTGCGTGCAGGCGGCGAGTGACCAGCGCCATGCGAGCCAGCGCCGCCATAGTTTTGTTTTTCCATTCCACCGGTTTGGGCAACGCGTGCGGTTCCTTGCCGGCTTGCCACTGCAGCGGCAGGTCGGGTACCTCCGCCAGAGCCGTTGCAATGCCTGCCACCGCAACACCGCTATCCAGCACTTGCTGAGCGACAGCCTTGCGAGCGATGCCGCCCGTCGTCATTATCGGCATGTCGGCGACCGCCGCAAGCTCACGGGCGAACGTCAGGAAATAGGCTTCACGCGCCAACGTACGGCCATCCGTCGTTTTGCCCTGCATTGCCGGGCTTTCGTAGCTGCCGCCGGACAATTCGACCAGATCGACCGGCAAACGGTTAAGCAGCAGGATCACCTGCTTCGCATCGTCTTCGGAGAAGCCGCCGCGCTGGAAATCGGCGGAGTTCAGCTTGATCGCCACGCAAAAACCTGGCGATACCCGCTCACGCACGGCGCGTACCACCTCCAACAGCAAACGCGCGCGATTAGGGAGGCTGCCACCCCATTGATCGGTACGCTGATTGGCCAGCGGCGACAGGAACTGAGAGATCAAATAACCGTGCGCAGCATGAATTTGCACCCCGGTAAACCCCGCTTGCTCTGCGGCGTGCGCGGTGGCGGCAAAGCGGGTGATGACTTCATCGATCTGCGCCGGGCTCATGGCGGTTGGCTGAGCGAACAGCTTGCTGTGCTTCCCCATTTCCAGCGGGACAGCTGAGGGGGCCCAAACGTTGCCGCCCATAGCGGCCATGACCTGGCGGCCGGGGTGATTAATCTGCATCCAGACTTGCGTGCCGTTGTGGCGCGCAGCTTTTGCCCAGGCTTTAAAGGGTTCCAGCGGGGTATCCGCCTCAAGCGCCACGCTACCTGCGCCGGTCATTGCCCGGCCGTCGATCATGACGTTGCCGGTAATGATTAAACCGACGCCACCCTGCGCCCAGTTGCGGTATAAACGATGCAGTGCGGGGCCGGGCAGTTGGCCTGCGTCGGCCAGATTTTCTTCCATCGCGGCTTTCGCCAAACGGTTCGGAAGGCGGCTGCCGTTAGGCAGAGTCAGCGGGTTAAACATGATGGTGATTCCTTAATCGGTAGTCGATATCATGTAGACTAAGGTTAAAGTTAACTTTAAGGTCAAGCGAAATGAAAATAGGTGAGCTGGCGGAGCGTTCGGGCATAGCGGCATCGGCGATACGCTACTATGAACAACAGGGGTTGTTGCCTAAAGCGGTGCGCGGCGCCAATGGTTATCGCCTGTATGGGCAAGCGTCGCTGGAGCGGCTGCATTTGATTCAGCTCGGGCAAAGCCTGGGTTTTACGCTGGAAACCATGGGGAACCTGCTGGCGCTGGAGGGCGTAGGCGTAGCCTATGAAGACAGCCTGACGCAAAACATCGAGGCGCGGCTTGCCGAAATCGACCGGGTAATGGCGACCCTGAGCGCCCAGCGGGAATCGCTGTTGGAAGCGAAACGCAAACTGGCCACCCTGGGCATCGAAGGCATGTGTCAGGAAACATCGGATTTGGTGGCAACGAAGACAGCGCGTCATCGGCAAAAAAGTGACGAGGTCACTACAACATCGGGTAAATGAACCCGCAGCTGTGAGCAAAAAGGAGCGTGTTTTGACTGTTTCAGCCATGATCCCAATGCTGGAGATGCAGTTGCATCAACCGGCGACGCGCAACAACCGCAAGCTGGTCAGTGAATTGCTGCATGACGATTTTGAAGAGACGGGCCGTTCGGGGCAGCATTATGATAAGCGGCAAACCGTTGCGGCGCTGGCGCAAGAAACCGGCCGGGCAGTGATCCATGCCGAAGATTTCAAACTGGCCATGATTACGGAAGGGGTGGCGTTGCTGACGTACAAAAGCTTTCAGCGTGATGCCGCAGGCAATATCACGGGGCGCACGTTGCGCTCATCTGTCTGGGTGTTATCGGAACATCAGACTGGCCAGCGTTGGCAGCTGCGTTTTCATCAGGGCACGCCGGTAACGGAGTAATTGTTCATTAAAGCCTCGCGCACCCCAATAAAAAGAAAGCGGGCAATACCCGCGTCAGAATGAGTAATTAACGCCAAAGGAGAGCGAGCCGGTATTTGATTTATCCACCATTGGGCTGTCTTTAACGGTATTTGGCAGCGATTCGTAGCGCGCAGAGACAAAAGTCTCCCAGCTTTGATTAATATAATAGCGCGCGGCCAATTCCAGGTAAGGGGTAAAACTGTCGTCCGGGGTATAACTGGCCAGCCCGCTTCGGCGCGATTCGCCGGCGTTGATGCCATAGTAATATTTATTTTGGTTTTTGCTGTCCCATCTAACGCCGGCTATCGGCGTGATTTCCCAGTCATTCAGGTGGATGGGGTACAGATAGGCCAGATCGCCCACCAGGCCGTTGCTATTGTTCAACAGGTCAGCGGAAAGCGCCGTGCGAATCGCTCCCCAATCGGCGCGATGGGTGTACTCAAAACCGGCCATTACGGTTGAGCGGCGCTTGTTCAGTCGCTTCATTTGCTCATCGTCACTGTCGCCGGGTTTGAAATGCAACGGCGAATAATAGCCCATCACATCCAGTTGATTCTGTTCGTCTTTCCACAGGTGATACCCCCCCTTTAACCCGTGCAGATAAAAATCCTCACCCTCATACCCAATGAGCGGCAGAGCGGTCAGGGTGTTGTCCGTATCACGATAGGGGCTGATGCCGCTTCCTGCGGCTGCGCCAAGCGACCATTCACCGGCGAACGCGCCCGACGCATAGAAAAGAGGAAGAATCAAAAGCACTCGGCATTTCATTAGGGGGTAAAGGCTCATAAAGTCTACCTGAATATCAATATCCACGGAGTGTGGTACTCAGGGAATCTATAGCAACAAAGGTACAAAAAACTCACATTTCCATTTTTTTTACGCGAGCTTGATTATTTGCTTACAAAGGATAACGCCTTGCCTTAGCCGTTATTTTTCGGCTTTTATTCCCCAGGCGATTGGAGAAAAAGTTTAAGAGTGTCAGGTTTGTGAAAGTAATGTGAAAGGCCGGTGGCTTGCTTTGAATTATTTATTGGGCGAGCAGTCAGTAGGATATCTATTTAAATGACAATGCCGAGAATAATATGCCGATAAAAACGGATGTCCCGCATGGCCTTGGTAAAAATTTCCCCACAATTATAAAGCTGACGCAGTATTTATGAACACTCGAGACATACCAATCAAGATGAAGAAATCAATTGTTGCGATGCTATTCCTTAACAGCCTGTCGGCCTATGCCGCAGACGGGTTCCGGGTGAAAGATATCCATTTTGAAGGGCTCCAGCGCGTTGCGCCAGGCGCCGCGTTACTGAGTATGCCGGTACGCGTTGGCGATACACTGTCTGACGAAGATATCAGCAATACTATCCGCGCGTTGTTCAGCACCGGGAACTTCGACGATGTGCAGATTCTGCGTGACGATCATGTTCTGATTATTAAAGTCAAAGAGCGGCCGACGATTGCCGGTATCTCTTTCTCCGGCAACAAAACGGTGAAAGACGACATGCTGAAACAGAACCTTGAGTCTTCAGGAGTGCGCGTGGGTGAAGCTCTGGATCGCACCAGGCTGTTTTCGATCGAACAAGGCATGGAGGATTTTTACTACAGCGTGGGAAAATACAACGCCCGCGTAAAAGCGGTGATCACGCCATTACCGCGTAATCGCATCGATCTGAAGCTGGTGTTCACCGAAGGAGGGGTGGCCAAAATTCAGCAGATCAACGTGATTGGCAATCAGGCTTTCCGCACGGACGAACTGCTCGCCAACCTGCAACTGCGCGATGACGTGCCTTGGTGGAACCTGGCGAGCGATCGCAAGTACCAGAAACAGAAACTGGCCGGCGATCTTGAAACCTTGCGCAGTTTTTACCTCGATCGGGGTTATGCAAACTTCAAAATCGACTCAACCCAGGTGAGCCTGACTCCGGACAAAAAGGGCATTTATATCACCATCAACCTTACCGAAGGCTGCCGGTACTCGCTGTCCGGTACCTTGCTGAATGGCAATATGGCGGGGTACTTGCCGCAGATTGTGGCCTTGACGAATATCCAGCCGGGCGAGTTGTACAATGGCGCAAAAATCACGCGTATGGAAAATGACATCAAGCAGTTACTGGGGCGTTACGGCTACGCTTTCCCGCAGGTAGGGATAGAACCTGAAATCAATCAGAAGGACAAAACGGTAAAACTACACGTCAATGTCGATGCCGGTAAGCGCTACTCGGTGAGGAGGATCCGCTTTGAAGGTAACGGTACGTCGAAAGATTCCGTTTTGCGGCGCGAGATGAGGCAAATGGAGGGGGCGTGGTTAGGTAACGATCAGGTAGAACAGGGCAAGCAACGCCTGAATCGCACCGGCTTTTTTGAAACGGTGGAAACGGAAACCCAGCGAGTACCGGGATCGCCGGATCAGGTCGATGTGGTCTATAAGGTTAAAGAGCGCAATACGGGGACCTTTAACTTTGGGCTCGGTTACGGCACGGATAGCGGAGCCAGCTTTCAAGTGGGCGTCAGCCAGGACAATTGGCTGGGTAGCGGGAATACCGTCGGTTTTAATGGCACCAAAAGCGACTCCCAGACCTATATCGAATTGTCGATGACTGACCCTTATTTTACGGTGGACGGCGTAAGTTTAGGCGGGAAGATCTCTTATAACGACTACAACGCGGAAGATGACGATCTCTCCGAATACACCATGAAAAGCCTGGGCATCGGCGGAAATCTTGGCTTCCCGATCGGCGAAAACAGTTCGCTTGGCCTTGGTCTCGACTATGCCAATACTCGTCTTAGCGGTATGGCACCGCAGGTGGCCATGTGGCGCTACCTCAATTCAGTCAATGTAAACCCCGGCATCACCACCAAAGACAACGATAACGATGCCCATTTAACGGCCAATGATTTCTTTACGACCCTGGGGTGGAATTACAACACGCTTGACCGCGGTTTCTTCCCGACAGACGGGACTAGCGCCAGTCTGAACGCCAAGATTACCGTGCCGGGTTCGACCAACAGTTACTACAAGGTGACGTTCAGCGCCAATCACTATCTGCCATTGAGTAGCGATAATAAATGGATAGTGATGGGGCGCACCAAAGCCGGCTATGCCGATGGTTTCGGCGGTCATGAGGTGCCGTTCTACGATAACTTTAATGCCGGCGGTTCCAGCAGCGTACGCGGTTTTTCGTCCAACAGTATCGGCCCTAAAGCGGCTTATTATCGTTGCAACGGGTCGGAGAGTGCCTACAGCGACTGCCCGGTCGACAAATCCGATGATGCCGTGGGCGGTAACGCCATGGCCATTGCCAGTACCGAGTTGATATTCCCGACGCCGTTCATTAATGACCGCTATACCAATTCGTTGCGCACCTCAGTGTTTGTCGATGCCGGTACGGTCTGGGACACCCATTGGCAGAATACCTCGCAAACGCTCGCGGCAGGGATCTCGGACTACGGTGATCCGAGCAATATCCGCGTTTCGGCCGGTATTGCACTACAATGGCAATCGCCGTTGGGGCCGTTATCCTTCTCCTATGCGTTCCCGATCAAAAAGTACGAAGGAGACAAGGCAGAGCAATTCCAGTTCAACATCGGTAAAACCTGGTAACCCA
Organism: Serratia plymuthica; assembly: GCF_018336935.1. NCBI lineage: Bacteria > Pseudomonadati > Pseudomonadota > Gammaproteobacteria > Enterobacterales > Yersiniaceae > Serratia > Serratia plymuthica. The sequence continues at coordinate 2,317,369 of NZ_CP068771.1, forward strand.
ACACCAAGCCTGCAAATCTCCGCAGGCTTTCTGGTTCAATAATAGATTGATAATAAGCAATAAAATTCATTTTACGATGGAGCAGATTTTTTTGCTGACACCTTACAGCAAGAGGCTGTCATGGTAGTGATTTACATCTATTAATTTTGTGATTGCCATCGTTTATTGCATCGATAAGGTGATTTGAACCGCATTATTTTTCATCGTTATCCCGTTGTTATCGGAAAAGTGACTTATCTCTCTTTTTAATTGGCCGCCGAGATCTATTTTTTCATTGTTTTAGCTAAAACCTTTCAGCTAACGTTAAGGACAGCACCATGAAAAAATTAATGGCAATTTCGGCGGTTATCTCTTTGATTTCATGCGCAGTAAACGCGCAGACAATTGTATTGACCGACTCGGAAAAAGGCATTGAACAAGGCAATTGGCAAACCGACAGCCAAAAGCTGAACATCGCAGGGGCAAGTTTCAGCTTACAACAGCAGGTACTGCACGGCGGAAAACAAGAAGGCTCCAAGGTGATCACCTTAAGCAGCGGCGGCCTGACGATTGCTCTAAGCCCGACACGCGGCATGAATATTCTGAATGTGAAAGGATCAGACGTCCGGCTGGGCTGGGATTCACCGGTGACCGAGGTGGTCAACCCGGCCTACATCAATCTGGACAGCCGCAATGGGTTGGGGTGGTTGGACGGTTTTAATGAAATGATGGTGCGCTGCGGCTTTGAATGGACCGGGCACCCAGGCGTCGACAACGGCACGCTTTACACGCTGCATGGCCGTGCCGGCAACACGCCGGCCTCGAAAGTGGTGATCGAGATCGCCGAGAAAGCCCCGTACGAAGTTCGCATTCGCGGGTTGCTGAAAGAAAACACCTTCAAGAAAAGCAACCTGGAAACCTGGACCGAACTGCGCTATGTCCCTGGTGCCCAATCGTTTTCAATCCATGATCGCGTGACTAATCGCGCCGATTACCCACGGGATTACGAAATCATTTACCACAGCAACTTTGGCAAACCGGTGCTGGAAGAGGGTGCGGTATTCAGCGCCCCGATCAAGGAAATTTCACCCTTTAACGACTACGCCAAAGCCGGTCTGAAAGACTGGGCAACCTATCAGGGCCCGACCAAAGGCTTTGATGAAATGGTGTTCAACATCCTGCCTTATGCAGATGCGCAGGGTAAAACGCTCGCCATGCTGCACAACCGGCGCGGGGATCGCGGTGTGGCGATAGGTTTTGATACCCACCAGCTGCCGCTGCTGACATTGTGGAAGAATACGGACACCGAACGCCAGGGTTACGTCACCGGGATTGAACCGGGGACCAACTATGCCTATCCGGTGAAAATTGAACGGGAACAAGGGCGTATCAAACAGCTGCAGCCAGGCCAAAGTACCGACTTTGAGCTGACCTATACCTTGCTGAAAGACGCTGAACAGGTGAAGCTGTACCAGGACAAGATCAAGACGCTGCAGGGGAGCAATCAGCCCAAGCTGGTTGAGACGCCTATCGCAGTCGAATAGTCGTCAGTAGGAAAACAGCAGTACCTTTCGCGGGCCAACCTTGTTGGCCCGTTTTGTTTTCCGGCGGCGACAATCGCTTAACGCTTGTGCCTGTCCGGGATAATCAAATCCCCGCGCAGCACGCAGGCACCCAGCATGTCCCGGGTTTTTTCCGTCAACCAACTGACGATGCGCGCCGCCATGGCGTCCATTGAATATTCGATGGAGGGGATCGCCGGAATGCCCGGCAAATGCAGCGAACCGGCCAGGCTGAAGACCATGATGTCGTCCGGTACGGATTTATTGAACGCCTGCAGCTGGGTAATCACCCGTTGCGCCTCCTGCTCGTCCGCCACCAGCAGCGCGTTGAAATTGAGCGTGGTGGCGTTATTGAGCAGCACCTGTACCGCAACGGAAGAGGTGGTCGAATCCATAAACACCAGATTGCGATTGAACGGCAAAAAGTTGTTTTCCAGCGCAAGTTTATAACCGAGCAGCAGTTGTTCGGCAGAGCCGCCGGCATCCGGATGGATCAACGCTATTTGGCGTCTGCCCTGGCTAATCAGGTAATTGCAGGCGCTTTCGGCGGCGAAAGCGTGGTCGAACTGAATGCTGTTGGGCGTCTCGGCCTCAACGCAATCGACCAGGATCACGTTGTCATACGGGATGTCGAGCGGGAAACGGGCGCCGATAATCAGCACGTCGTCGCACAACCCGCAGGTGAGTTCGTCCAGCGCGTTCATTACGCCCGCTTTGGTGTTGGCGAAACGCAACAGCAGATGCTTTTGATGCTGGCTGAGCTGTTTTTCCAGCGCATAAAGATAACCTGTGGTCTGGTTAATGTTTTCCTGTGCGCAGATAACCCCGATGCAGCCCGTCGATTGGCTAAGCAATGATTGCGCGATCACATTGGGCCGGTAATTGAGCTCTTCTGCCGCCTGCAAGACCGCGAGACGGCTGGCTTCCTTAACGCCGCGCGATCCACTCAACACCCGCGAGACTGTGGCTTTTGACACCCCAGCTAAACGTGATACATCGTTGATTGTTGACATCTTTTCTCCTGACAGACCCCGCTGCAGCCTGTAAAAACCCATCCGGTAATGGCTCAGATTATCGCCGCCAGCAGTATAACCGTTTTCTTTTTTTCATGGAAACCGATTTTCCACATCATGTCAAAACCCTTCATGAAGGGACAAAAATCTGTGATGCGAATCCAATAAAAAACCCTTGCGGCGTCTAGATCATGATGAGTATCACACTTCCACTCTCACCGAATGGAAAACGGTTTCCGTATGATATCCAATCATTCCCGCATTCACGTTATTTACCCGCTGAGGAAGGTTGTCGATGTACAAAATTATGCTGTGTTGTTCCGCCGGGATGTCTACCAGCCTGCTGGTCAGGAAAATGGTGGAGGCGGCGAATGAAAGAGGGTTGCCGGTCGAGATCGACGCCTATGGGGTGGCCGAGTTCGATACGCAGTTTCCACGCTACCAGGTGGTGCTGCTGGGGCCACAGGTCAAATATATGCTTAAAACACTGTCAGAAAAGGCTGCCGTCCAAGGCATACCCGTTCAGCCCATTGATCCGATGGACTACGGCATGCAGCGCGGTGAAAAGGTACTGGACTATGCTCTGTCGCTGATCGCAGCGGCGCACTAAAAAGGTGTTCCTATGAGTTCGTTATATCAGTCAATGATTGCCGTCATCGAGCAATCCATCACCCCGCTGGCCGGACGTTTGGGGCAGCAGAAATATGTCATCGCCATCCGCGATGGCTTTACCGCCGCGTTGCCGTTTATGATTATTGGCTCGTTCATGCTGGTCTTTATCTTTCCGCCGTTCTCCGCCGACACCACGAACAGCTTTGCGCGTGGCTGGCTGGATTTTTCGCAGACTTATCGCGCACAACTGATGTTGCCGTTCAATCTGAGCATGGGGGTGATGACCTTTTTTATCTCCGTGGGGATTGGCGCCAGCCTCGGGCGGCAGTTTAACCTCGATCCGGTGATGTCCGGCCTGCTGGCATTTATGGCCTTTTTGCTGGTGGCTGCCCCTTATGCGGACGGCAAAATATCCACCCAGTACCTCTCCGGGCAAGGGATTTTCACCGCCCTGATCACCGCCATTTACTCAACCCGCGTTTACGCCTGGCTCAAGCAGAACAATGTCACCATCCGCCTGCCGAAAGAGGTGCCCACCGGCGTGGCGCGTTCGTTTGAGATCCTGATCCCGGTGCTGGTGGTGATTGGTACGTTGCATCCGCTGAATCTGTTTATCGAAGCGCAGACCGGCATGATCCTGCCGCAGGCGATTATGCATCTGCTGGAACCTCTGGTGTCCGCCTCGGATTCGCTGCCGGCCATTTTGCTGTCGGTATTGCTGTGCCAGATTTTCTGGTTCGCCGGCATTCACGGCTCGCTGATCGTCACCGGCATCATGAACCCGTTCTGGATGGCGAACTTGTCGGTAAATCAGGCTGCGCTGGCGGCCGGAACGGCATTGCCACACGTTTATTTACAGGGTTTCTGGGATCACTATCTGCTGATTGGCGGCGTCGGTTCGACGTTGCCGCTGGCTTTCCTGCTGTTGCGCAGCCGCGTTGCGCACCTGCGCACCATCGGCAAGATGGGCGTGGTGCCGAGCTTCTTTAACATCAATGAGCCGATCCTGTTTGGCGCGCCGATCATCATGAACCCGATGCTGTTCATCCCGTTCGTTTGCGTTCCACTGGTCAACGCCGTACTGGCCTATACCGCGACGCGTCTGGGATGGCTGGCGCAAGTGGTCTCGCTCACGCCGTGGACCACGCCGGCGCCCATCGGCGCATCCTGGGCGGCGAACTGGGCGTTCAGCCCGGTGGTGATGTGCGTCATCTGTATGGTGATGTCCGCCCTGATGTACTTGCCGTTCCTGCGTGCCTACGAGCGCTCTTTAATGAAAACCGAAGAGCAAAAAGCGCAGAACGGCGCACCGCTGGCCGGAACCCTCAGCAGCAACTGATATTTATGGAGAACCTAATCATGAAATACGCCTTTCCCGAGCACTTCTGGTGGGGCAGCGCCAGCTCCGCGCTGCAAACCGAAGGCGACAGCCTACAGGGCCGTAAAAGCCCGACAATCTGGGACAGCTGGTTCGCCAATCAACCCTGGCGCTTTCATCAGCAGGTGGGGCCGCAGGAAACGTCAACCTTTTACCGGAACTGGCGCCAGGATATCGCGCTGCTGAAGCAGCTCAACCATAACAGTTTTCGCACCTCTTTGAGTTGGTCGCGGCTGATCCCGGACGGAACGGGCGACGTGAATCCGCAGGCGGTAGCGTTTTATAACAACGTGATTGATGAACTGCTGGCGCAGGGCATCAAGCCGTTTATTACGCTGTTCCACTTCGATATGCCGATGGCGATGCAGGAGAAGGGCGGCTGGGAAAACCGCGACGTGGTCGCGGCCTTTAGCCGCTATGCGCAGGTCTGTTTTGAGCTGTTTGGCGACCGGGTAATGCATTGGTTCACCTTCAATGAGCCGATTGTGCCGGTCGAAGGCGGCTACCTGTATGATTTCCACTACCCCAATGTGGTCGATTTCAAGCGGGCGGCGACGGTGGCATACCACACGGTGCTGGCGCATGCGTCGGCGGTGCGGGCGTTTCGCGCCGGGCTTTACGCCGGGGAGATCGGTATCGTGCTGAACCTGACGCCATCCTACCCGCGTTCGCAAAATCCGGCGGATGTGAATGCCGCGCACCACGCCGATCTGCTGTTTAACCGCAGTTTCCTCGACCCGGTGCTGCGCGGCGAATATCCGGCCGATCTGGTGGCATTGCTGAAAACCTGGGATCAGCTCCCGGCCTGCCTGCCCGGCGATCGGGCGCTGATCGCCGAAGGAAAGATTGACCTGCTCGGCGTGAACTATTACCAGCCGCGCCGCGTGAAATGCCGTGACAGTGCCGTAAACCCGCTGGCGCCTTTTATGCCCGAATGGTTATTCGAAAACTATGAAATGCCCGGCAGAAAAATGAACCCTTACCGCGGCTGGGAAATTTACGAACCGGGTATTTATGACATTCTGACAAACTTGCGCGTTAATTATGACAATCCACGCTGTTTTATTTCCGAAAACGGCATGGGGGTGGAAAACGAACAACGCTTTGTGGAAAACGGCCAAATCAACGATCGCTACCGCATTGAATTTGTTTCCGAACACCTTAAATGGCTGCATAAAGGCATTAGCGAAGGCAGTAATTGCCTCGGCTATCACATGTGGACGTTTATTGATAACTGGTCATGGTGCAACGGATATAAAAATCGCTACGGTCTGGTGCAATTGGATTTAGCCAGCCAGCAACGCACCGTCAAGAAAAGCGGAGAGTGGTTTGCCGCCACCGCCGCAGACAATGGGTTTAACGAACGGGAGAGCAATGATGATTGAACTGGAAGAAGCGGTCATGGAGATTATCGTCAACGCCGGGCAGTCGCGCAGCCTGTGCTTTGAGGCACTGCGCGCTGCGCGTGAAGGCAACATCGGCGAAGCCAAAGCGCTGTTGCAGCAGGCCGATGGTTTTTCGCGCCAGGCGCATCAGATGCAAACCAGGCTGATCGAGCAGGATGCCGGCGAGGCCCGGCAACCGATGACCTTAATTATGGTGCACGCGCAGGATCATTTAATGACGTCTTTACTGGCGCGGGAATTATCGGAAGAGATCGTTCATCTTTATCAACGTTAATGACACATTTTTTATTCCAATAAGGGGAAATAATTACGAAAATCATTTAACTGTTCTGTACCCATATCAATAATAAAGAATCAGCTTGTTTTGGTGATAGCACGGTTTTTTTAAAAAAAACCAGAACAGGATGGCTGTTATCTAAAAATAAACCAGCCCACACAACATTATTAACGCTGCCCTCGGGCGGCGGAGAGGATCGCGTGTGTACAATTGAGATAACCATGAAAATATATAATAAATTGCCAACAGCGCTGGCGGTAATGGCCGCGCTTTGCTCTGGATCCGTACTTGCTCAAGAATTTACCCAAGAACAAATCGATGCCATTGTGGCCAAAGCTGTCGATAAAGCCCTGGCGCAGCGGCAGGCGAAAATAGATGCCGCCGTAAACAAAAAGGCTGACGTGATTACCGAACCGCAAAGCACCGCCCAGTCGCCGGATATGGCGATCCCGTTTGGCGTCAAATTTTCCGGTTACGCTCGCTATGGTGCGCAGTTCCAGGGCGGCGATCAGAAATTCGTCGGCGTTGACGGTTCCTACAACGGCGCGTCCGCGCTGGGCCGCTTGGGCAACGAAGGCAATGGCGGCGAATTCCAGCTCTCTAAAGCGTTCAAAGGCGATAACGGCGCCATCTGGGATATCAATGTGATGATCGACCATTGGGGCGATGAGGTAAACCTCAAGAAAGCCTATGCCGGCGTCACCAATATTCTGGCCTCGAACCCGAACGCTTATCTGTGGGCCGGCCGCGATTTTCATCAGCGCCCCCAACAGGGCATCAACGACTATTTTTGGATGAATCACGACGGTCAGGGCGCGGGGGTGAAGAACTTTGATATCGGCGGCGTGCAGTTTGACGTCGCCGCCGTCGCTGCCGTTGAATCCTGCGATCCGAGAGTGGCGGAAGACGAAGCCAACCCGTCGCGTATCACCTGTACCGGCGGTTCCGGCACCGGCGATAAAGGCAACTATGCGCTGACCTCGAAAATTCACGGTATGAAGATCGGACCCTTGGATTTGGAACTGTACGCCAACTATGGCTTCGATTCGAAAGCGGTGGAAAGCGATAAGCGCCTGAAAGCCTGGCAGGGCGGCGTGGTGCTGAGCCATACCGGCGACAAAGGGGTAAATAAAGTCATCGCCCGTTACTCCGACCATGCGGATAACAGCGTCTACAACAAAACGGACGAGTTGACGACGGTTTACGCCAGCTTCGAGGGGAACTACAAGTTTACCCAACAGGCGCAGGTGGAATACCTGCTCGCCTTCCACGATTATTCCAACGACGCGGACGGCACGGACAATCGCCGCAACTACGGCGCGATTGTGCGGCCGATGTATTGGTGGAACGACGTGCATTCAACCTGGCTGGAAGCGGGCTACCAACGGGTAGACTACGACCAGGGCGGCGATAACCACGGTTGGAAACTCACGCTGTCGCAGAATATTTCGATTGCGATGGGGCCGGAGTTCCGCCCTATGCTGCGCTTCTACGTTACCGGCGGCGAGGTGGATAACAAACATACCGCCCGCGTGAACGGCACCGACGACGATACCCAGTTGGATTCGTTCAACGTCGGCGCAATGTGGGAAGCCTGGTTCTGATGACAGACCCGCGGGGTGGCTGCAGAGGCGGCCACCTCGTTGCCCGTCTATTTGCTGTCGATGAGCAGCAAGTTTCGTTGAATGAAATCGTCAATGTCTTCTTCCGCTTGTTTCAACGCTTGCGCAGAAGGCAGAGTGAAAAGATGTTCACCGTAACCAAACAGCATGGCGTCCAGCTGCCGCGCTACGCGTTGCGCATCAATGTGGCGAAACGTTTTTTCCTCCATGCCTGATTCGATGATATGAGTCAGCACCTGATGCCACTCGGCTAAAAAAGACTGCATCAGATCCGAGTAGGCTTCGTTATGTGTGGAAAGCAACCATAAGGAACCATACAGCTTCCTGGTGGGGTCAGGCGTTTCGGATATCATGCCATCAATAAATTCTTGCAGTTTCTGAGCGGCGGGTAGGGGCGCAATGAGAGTGCGGAATTCTTCCAGTTCGCGGTGCATGAAGTTTGTTAAGGCCTCGATGCACAGGGATTGCCAGTCTTTAAAATAGTGATAAATATGACTGCGAGAGATGCCTACGTACTCGGTAAGCTCGCGCGTGGTGACTTTCTCAATGCCTTTTTCTATAAACAGTTCCACAACGCCATGCAGAATTTTGTCTCTCATCAGCTCAGACTTGCCTTTCATCTCTTTCCTCCCATTGACTTTGAGCAATTGCTCAAATAGCATGACTTCATTGTTTTGAGCAACCGCTCTAATTTTAATTTTAACAGAAACAACCACAATGAACAGTCAAAACATTACGGCACCGCCCGTGGCTGGCAGCGCATCCAACACATTGAAATCACTGGCAAGACGCCACCGAAAAAAGTTGTTTTTTACCTTCCTGCTGGTTATTGCAGAGAACGTCATGTATCTGCTGTATCCGATGCTGGCCGGCATTTCCATTAATGCCATTTTGTCGGGGCAGATGTTAAACGCGATGCTGTATGGCGTGATGATCTTATTCATGTGGTGTCTTGGCGCTGCACGGCGAAGCGTTGATACACGCACCTTTGCCAGAATTTATGCCGCTTTGGCGGTATCTGTGGTCATGACGCAACGCAAAAACAGGCTCAACCCTTCAACCGTGGCCGCGCGCGTAGCGTTATCGAGAGAGTTCGTCGATTTCTTCGAGTTGCATTTGCCTACGCTTATCACGTCGCTGGCCGCCATGCTAGGGGCCGCCGTGATGCTGCTGGTCATTGAATTCTGGGCGGGTGTCGCTTGTCTGGTCATACTGACCTTTCTGGCCTGTTTCCTTTCCCGTTATGCCCATAAAAACGAAGTGCTGTACAACAAGCTTAATAACCGCCTTGAAAAAGAAGTGGATTTCGTTAATAAGGCCACCGTGCTTTCCCTCGAGAGGCATTATTCGACACTTGCCAAATTGCGCATACGGCTCTCCGATCGCGAAGCGTTGGGGTATTTGTCGATTGGTGCGCTTGTTGCCTTGTTGTTTAGCCTGACCATTGCATGGATGACTCAATCAGCGGGCATCACTGCCGGCCATATTTACTCGGTAATGACGTATATGTGGATGTTTGCCACCAGCCTTGATGATGGCCCGCAGCTATTGGAAAAATACTCAGAGCTTAAAGACATTGGTAAGCGGGTGAATACCGAGACCGGGGTGGGAGGTTAACGCTTTTCGGTTTTTTAACTATGAATGAAGAACATATACCGGGTCTCTAAATCGCTTTTAAATCAATATGGGTATCATTAAATGTCGCAGTTCTTTATTGAACGGCCAGTTTTTGCCTGGGTGATAGCACTATTCATTATTCTTGGCGGTATTTTGGCCATTCCCCAATTGCCGGTGGCCCAATATCCGGCCGTTGCACCGCCCAGCGTGACGATAACCGCTACCTATCCCGGGGCTGCGCCCGAGACGATGAACACCTCAGTGATCTCCCTTCTTGAACGTGAGATATCGGGGGTCGATAACCTGCTTTATTTTGAATCGTCCAGCGACACGTCGGGGACTGCGTCCATTACGGTGACGTTTAAACCCGGCACAGACATCAAACTCGCCCAGGTGGATATTCAGAACCAAATAAAGGTGGTTGAACCTCGCCTCCCGCAAGTGGTGCGCCAAAATGGCGTGAACGTTGAGGCCGCAAACTCGGGCTTTCTGATGATGGTGGGGTTGAAGTCACCTTCCAGACAATATCAGGAAGCCGATCTGAGCGATTATTTTGCCCGTAATGTCACTGATGAGCTGCGTCGGGTACCTGGGGTCGGTAAAGTCCAGTTATTTGGGGCAGAAAAGGCCATGCGTATCTGGCTGGACCCCGTCAAAATGTTCACTTATAAGCTGTCGGTTAATGATGTGACCACTGCGCTTAGCCAACAAAACCTTGTTGTTTCGCCGGGCAGCATTGGTGATGAGCCGGTGGTAACCGGGCAACGGGTGACTTATCCACTTAGGGTGAAAGGGCAGCTCTCTTCTCTGGCGGAATTTCGCAATATTACGATTAAAGCGAACGGCAATGGCTCGCGTTTAACGCTGGCGGATGTCGCTCGAGTGGAGTCAGGTCTGCAAAGCTATGCATTTGCGATCCGTGAGAATGGTTTGCCCGCGACGGCGGCTGCGATCCAGCTTGCTCCTGGCGCGAACGCCATCAGTACGGCAGCAGGGGTCCATGCGCGCCTTGCTGAACTCTCGGAAAACCTGCCGCAGGGGATGACGTTCTCTGTTCCTTTCGATACGGCACCGTTTGTCAAACTGTCGATCGAGAAAGTCGTCCAGACCTTCATTGAAGCGATGGTGCTGGTCTTCCTGGTGATGCTGCTTTTTCTGCACAAAATACGTTGCACTCTTATTCCCGCCATTGTGGCGCCGGTGGCGTTGCTGGGCACATTCACCATCATGCTGTTCAGTGGTTTTTCCATTAATGTCCTGACAATGTTCGGCATGGTATTGGCTATCGGCATTATTGTGGATGATGCGATCGTGGTTGTAGAGAATGTGGAGCGCCTGATGGAAGAAAAGGCGCTGTCGCCGAAACAGGCTACACGCGAGGCAATGAAGGAGATTACCCCCGCAATTGTCGGCATAACCCTGGTGTTGACTGCCGTATTTATCCCGATGGGTTTTGCCAGCGGCTCGGTCGGCGTCATTTACCGACAGTTTACGCTCTCGATGGCCGTGTCCATTCTGTTTTCAGCCTTTTTGGCCCTGACGCTGACACCGGCCCTCTGCGCGTCCTTATTGAAACCGCACAGCCAAAAAGAAGGCCCCGGCGGCAAATTTTCACGCGGGTTCAATCGCTATTTTAACGCCTTGTCCGTTCGTTATCAGTCAGGACTGAGATATGTGTTGAAGCGTACCGGGAGAACGATACTGCTTTATGTCGCTATTTGCGGCGCACTGCTGGTGGCCTTGCAAAACCTGCCTTCATCATTTTTACCGGAAGAGGATCAGGGCTATTTTATGTCATCGATTCAACTTCCTTCAGATGCCACTATGGCGCGGACGCGCGAAGTGGTGGAGCGCTTCGAAGCTACCATAGCGACGCGTCCGGTGATCGCGAACAATATCTCGATCCTCGGTTTTGGCTTTTCGGGATCGGGCCCCAATACGGCGCTGGCGTTTACCACGTTAAAAGACTGGCAATATCGGAACGGCGAGACCGCTCAGGACGAAGCCGATTTTGTTCAGGCAACATTAAGCAGCGTACCTGACGCCGCCACCCTAAGCCTGTTGCCACCGGCTATTTCCGATATGGGGACCTCGTCGGGATTCACGCTGTATATTGAAGATCGTGCCGGAAAAGGTTATTCCGCGTTGAGGCAGGCGACGGAAAAGCTTGTCGAGCTTGCCAATCAACGTTGGATATTAATGGATGTTTACATTGATGGCTTAGCGGAGGGCATCAGTGTTTCACTGAATGTCGACAGGGAAAAAGCGGAAGCCTTCGGCGTTTCTTTTGACGATATTAGCCAGGCGATATCTGCCGCTTCGGGTTCTTATTATGTGAATGACTATACGGACAACGGCCGCGTTCAGCAGGTTATCGTCCAGGCCGACACCGCTTACAGAATGCAGTTAACGGACTTACTGAAGGTTTCCGTCAAAAACAAAACGGGCGACATGGTGCCACTTTCCGCTTTCGTTACTGCTGCCTGGACTCAGACACCACGCCAATTAAACCGATACCAGGGGTATCCTGCGTTAAAGGTGACGGGCAGCGCGGCGCCTGGTGAGTCCAGCGGTGCCGCCATGGCGGAAATGGAGCGGTTGGCGAGCGAATTGCCCCAGGGGTTTAAAGCCGAATGGGCCGGCAGTTCGTTACAGGAAAAAGAATCCACCGCTCAGCTCCCCATGCTTATTTTGCTCTCTATCCTGGTCGTATTTATGGTGCTGGCCGCGCTTTATGAAAGCTGGTCAACGCCTTTGGCGGTGATGTTGGTCGTGCCATTGGGCCTGGCAGGGGCGGTATGTGCGGTCATCGTGGCGGGCATGCCGAATGATGTCTTTTTTAGAGTGGGGATGATCACCATCATCGGACTTTCTGCCAAAAATGCCATTTTGATCGTCGAGTTCGCCCGGCAGTTGCGTGCTCAGGGTATGGATATCATTGCCGCGACATTGCTGGCGGCCAAACAACGGCTGCGGCCAATTATGATGACTTCACTGGCCTTTACGCTGGGTGTCGTACCCTTGATGCTCGCTACCGGCGCCAGTGACAAAACCCAGCATGCCATTGGTACGGGCGTCTTTGGCGGTATGATCAGCGGGACGTTGCTGGCGATATTTTTTGTGCCGGTGTTTTATATTTCCGTCATGCGTCTGTTTGAAAAAAAGTAAATGCGTATACCCTGCATCGGAAATGGCCCGGTGCAGGGTATGGCTCAGAGTGACAGACGGCGGATATCGGCCAACGGACCCGAGCGACGCGCCGCCTGCACGAATAGGGCTGTGCTTGGCTACCTTGTGAACCGGCTACGTATTGCCCTGACCAGAGAAGAAGCGCGCCGGCCGATAGCTTTCAAGCATTTCCAGCGACTTACCGGTGACCAACTCTTCACTTATCATCCTCCCCAGAGTGGCTGCGCAGGTCACTGCCGGATGCATAACCGCCACGTAAACACCTGTTATGTCACCTATGAATCCGATGATCGGGCATCCATCTGCCGGCACAGGTCGCTGTCCCACCGATTGGCTAAGCAGTTGTGCCGACTCTGTGCCTTTTAAGGCGATTTTCATCGCCGTGAGCGTGTCAGAGGCGACGCCATCAATTCCGCCTGTTGTCGGATAATCCTCCACGGCTAAAATATCCCCGTTGCGGGTATGGCGAACTTCTATATCATGGCCTGAAATCAAGGTGTTAACCACGTGGCCTGTCGCGCCGTATCGCAATAAGATGGCCGGTGAAGCTGTGATCGGGAGCAGGGTACCAATGGAATCGAGCAGGGGTGATATGCCCGTTCCGCATGCCAGGATGAGGCAATCCGCCTGCAATATGCCCTCCTGAGTCTCGATACCGGTAATGTTGTTTCCCTCTCGAGTAAACCCGATTATCGCCGCCTGAGTTTTCAGCGTGGCACCGAGAGTACGGGCTTTATCCAGCAGGACACGGGTGGCGTCTATAGGATCAATGGCCCCATCTTGCTGCGCATAATAAGCGCGTTGCGGCGGGTTATTCAGCGCGGGTTCAAGCCGGGAGATGCCCGGTTGACGAAGCAAGCGAGCGTCGGCCTGGCTCTCCAGTGAAAAATCGTCGTAACTGAGCGCTCCCGTCCAGTTCACCCAAAGTTCCGGGATCTCTTTTTCCAGCCGGTGCCAATCCGCCACCGAGGCGCGGCGAAGAAGGGCATCCGGCGCATCATCACTCACCGTACTGTGGATCCAGCCAAAAGAGCTGCCGGTGGCCCCCGACGCGGGCTGGCCTTTATCGATAACGGTCACTTTTATCCCGCAACTGGCCAGGTGATAGGCTATCGATGCCCCCATAATTCCCGCGCCTGCAACAATCATGTGTTTTTCTGTGGAACACATACCGAATCCCTCGCGTCACTGTCCGTTCAATAAAGAATTTTGCCAGCCTCGTAGGCTATATCATTCCGGTATCACCATCTTGACTGCGCGTGTGCTCACAGCGGAATATCTCATTGTGAAGAATGGCGTTGGCCACTATGAGCATTACTCCATGCTGCATTTGAAGGCCAGCGGCCAACCTCAGTCGGCGAAACGTTATTGTCCGTGAGAAAATATTCTCGAACAAAAGCGGTGCTGAGTATGATTTTTTTCGGTGCATGTTGGCGCGTTCTGTAAGACCAAATATGCCAATTTTTATCAGATTTCACGTAGCGCGATCAAAAAAGAAGGGTGTTTGGGCCGAGCTCATTGCGTTATCTGCCAGGGGAGTAGCTTCTGGATGATTTTCCGCTATTATCTCTTTTCTTTGAACACCACTTTCCAATCAGGAGTGGCAGTAATGTTTGATTCCAATCGAGGTTTTTTGCGTCACGCCTCCATGAGACGGATTTTTTATTACCATTACACGAAGAGCAATAGCGTCACTACTTTGCTGATGATTCATGGGTTTGCTGAGGCTTCTTTTATTTGGTCAAAAACCGCCCAGGAAATCGCGAGTAAGTTTAATTGCGATGTTATTGCCATCGATCTGAGCGGCCATGGGCGATCAGACTGGCGTGAAGATGGCAACTACAATACTGCCAATTATGCGGATGACGTTGAGTTCGTTATAAATGAATTGAATATAAAATCGCTTGTTTTAATTGGGCACTCTATGGGGGGGAGAATTGCCCATGAGCTGCTGAAAAGAAAAATATCCGGGGTGTGTGGAATGGTGATGGTTGATTTCTGCCCGGAAATGAGTGGCGGTACGTCATCAAACCACGTGGCGAGAAATTTCGAAAGGTCGGTGATAAGATCATGGTCGATTGATGAATATGCCGGTTTCATCAGCAATACCAGGCCATTATTACCGGGAAAAGAGATTAAGTGGCTGGCAGCTGAGCTATTGGTCAAAAAAAATGGCAGCTATTTTTTCCATGCGGACCCCCGCATTTTAAATAATAGTGAAAATCACCGCGCTAATGAGAGATCGCCGGTCATGGCTTGCTCAATTCCTATCTCGATAATCAGAGGGTGTTTCTCCTCGTTTGTCAGCGAACATCAGGCGCAAGATTATCTTCGCGATTTCAAGCTCTCGAAGTATTACAACGTGCCTAAATCCGGCCACGGATTGGTCATTGAAAATAATAGCGGATTCAATATGGCGCTCTATGATTTCATGCAGATGATACCCGGCATAGCAGAACTGGCGTGAGCGTGCCTTCATCGACGCGCGAACCGATAAAACTTCATTTTAAATACATGTAATTATGATTTTCGTGTGCGCATTTAAGCTTGCAAGGGGTTAGCCTAATCCTAACGGCTACCCGCAGCGCGTTTTGCCGCGCATGGCCGCCGCAGGATGCTATCGGCATTAAGAGACCGAAACGGAAATAATGGTGCAACAGGCCATTGTCGCGTGCCGCTTTTGATTTCATTTTTATTTTACCTCATTCGTTGTTTTATTTTAATTTATAATGGATACTGTTTATTCTCTCTGAGAATTCCATCCATGTATTAATCATTGCAATCATTGGCACCGCAATGAATCGCTATCCGGATGTAAATTGAAAATCTGATGTTTAATCAGGCCGTGTGTCGTGATCAAGAATAATCTCTGTTAATTTTAATCGAGGTGTTTCAGGCATGTTTAGCGAAAATGAATATGTAAGAGTGACATTATACATTGCATTGCTGTTGAGTGTCCCTGGGCCGACCAATACATTGCTGTTCTGCGCAGGTTACACGCAGGGTTTCGTGAAAAGCCTGAAGCTGATTTTATCGGAATGGATAGGGTACTTTCTGGCGGTTACGGCATGGGGAGTCTTTTTTACCTATTTGGCGCAACACGGGAATCCGGTGTTAAGCATCATTAAATTGATGTCTGCATTTTACGCGGCTTATTTGGCGATAAAGGTGTGGCGCTTTTCGCTTCATCAGGTTCGCGGCAATGTGACTTTCGGTACGGTATTCATTACAACGCTGCTAAATCCGAAGGCTTTTTTATTTGCGGACTCTATCATTCCTCCATCGGCTTTTCTTTATCAAGACAGTTACTTTCATGCCATGCTCTGTTTGTTATTGGCGCTGTTGCCTGTTTCCCTCATATGGACTTATTCAGGCAGCCTTATTAACTTCAATGAGCACTCGAATTACAAGTTAAAACCCGTGTTCTTTTATCGCAGCGCCTCGCTGGTTATCTCATTTTTTGCCGCTTCGATGTTTTACAAATCGGTATCAATGATGCTTTAGCGATTGCTCAACCGGGTTGAGCAGGGGCCGCATGTATTAATTGCCAAATAGCCTGTCGATGTTTTGCCGAACTTCTGGTTGGTAAAAGGTTGTCTCATGCATGAGAACTTCTTGCGCGGTATAGTTCGGCAACTGGGCGCGTAGATTCCGGGTCAGATGATCCTTTAACGTGATGAGAGACAAACGGGGTTTTTTTACCAGATCCCTGGCGATGGATAAAGCCGCCGCGGCGACGTCCTCCCTGGGGTAAACCGGGAACGGCACGCCCCTTTGTCTCAAGGTTTCGCCGCGATAGTTATTCCCCAACATCAACATCTCTCCCCCTAAAGCCAGCCCCAGTTTCTCCGGTACGATAAGGGTTCCTCCCATGCCGGGCGTAAAGCCGTACTTCATAAAATTGGCGGTATAAATGCTTTCCTTGCTCATAATCACAAAATCGGCAAAGAGCCCCATTACCAGGCCGCCTCCCACTGCATGCCCCTGCATGGCGGAAATGACCGGGATAGGGCATTCAAGGGGCAGGCTGTAGATGTTGGTGTCCGTGAACTTTCCCTTTCCGGCCTGCAAGGCAAACAGATCTTCCTGAGTTCCCCCTGTGGCGAAGTAGTTATCATAGCCAGTAAGAATGACGGTTTTATAACGCTCCGTCGTTTCAACCTGTTTGAACGCCAGGATCAGTTCATTGACCAACGCGCGTGAAAAGGTGTTCTTATAGGCGCGATCTTGCATGCGTATCTGGGCGATCCCTGGTTCTATCTCCTGAAAATCAATGACATTTGTCGACATTTCTAGGCCTCCCAGGGGTATTTGCCCGTTTGTATGTAACGGTTTATTTTTCTGATGTTGTCCTCATCCGAAAAAATCTCCACATTCATCGCCAGAGCCGCCGATTTTTGATCGCCAACCCGCGTATCAAGTTCCGCCATGTAGGATTTGTAACGTACGATGGCCGATTTTGATAAACAGCTAAGCCGTTGAATATGCTTTTTAAGGAGCAGGTCGCTGTTATCGCCATAATCGTCAACCAATCCCCAGCAGTGGGCCTGTTCCGCCGACACCGGCTTGGTCATCAGCGTCATATAATGCGCTTTTTGTCTGCCTATCTTGTTTATCAGGAAGGGGAGCACACAGGCCGGCAACAAGCCGAATAACATTTCAGACAGGCTGAACAGAGCCCGATTGTCGGCAATGACGATATCGCTGGCGGCAACGAAACCTAATCCTCCCGCGTTGGCCTTGCCCTTGACATGGGCAAGGCTGATGTAAGGCCCGCTCATCATATCTTGCCAGACAGAATAAAGGATTTCCGGATCCTGAGGCCGGCCACCGCTGCCGCTTCCGGCTATATTTCCTTGTTCGATGGCCTGCAAATCTGCGCCGAAGCAAAAGACCTCAGGTAAGCCCTCAACAACCAATATGTTGATTTTATCGCGAAACTCGCGGATGGCCGCCCGACACTCGATGGCAAATGCTTCATTGATCGTATTGCTGGCTTCAGGCCGGTATATTTGCAGATACAAGACCGAGCCTTCCTGCCGCAATCTTAGCGTTTGATATGATGACATGGTCAAACCCATTCATATTCACGATGAAACTGGTTGATGCGCTTCAGAACCAGGCGTTGAGGAGCTCGCGATCCTGCATGAATTTGCGGGAACAGGCTCAGATCCAGCTCGACGTTTTTGGTGCCGAAGCTGACGCGCTGGTTGCTGTAAAGCAAAGCGTCATATTCATCCATGGTCAGTTCCCGGCGGTTGTCCAGGTGAGCGCCGATGCCCATTTGCCTGACGCGCCGGGCGCTTTCAGCTGTGACTACGCCGCTGAAAAACTCGGAGCAGCAGCCAGAACCGTACGAAAAACAACCGATGCGCTGTGCTGATTGAATATCGGCATTCGCCAACGTGCTGAGCAGTGAAAGCGCCAACGTCGCTCCCATAATATTGCCGACGCGCTGGCAATAATTTAGCCCTGGAGTGACCCGACGGGCGAAGTCGGCTTCAATATCCTGCGGGGCTGCGCGAACCAGTTTGCGCATCATGTTGCGATGAGCGCCTTTGACCATTCCGCCGAACGGCGTATGGAAGGCCAAATAGCCAAAGGTGTTCACATAATCAATGTCGGCGGTGCGTTTCTCGTATTCCTGATAGGCTTTTTCGCAACATTCAAGATAGGCCAATAATGACAGGTCCGAATCCCCGGTTTCCATATCGGGAATGGGTCTGCAGGTATCCATCACTTCATAACCGTAATACCCATTCGCCCCGACATCGATTTGAAAAACGTGCGGGCTGTCGCTGACCAGCATGGCCACGGCGCCCGAACCACCGCTCGGCTCGGCAAAAGACCAATCCTGGCGGGTCGTTGCGGCGCTTCCCTCTTCCAGGATGAAACGCGTCATATCGGTGGCGATAACGAGCGCCTTGCTGCCTGGCGATGTCTGAGAAAGGATGGTATTCACCGCCATTTGCAAACCGGCGACGCCGGAGTAGCAGGCCGTTTTCAGTTCAAACAAGCGACAATTTCGCTTTAATCCCAGGTAGTGATGCACATAGGTGCTGAGGGATTTGCCGAAGTCGATGCCTGACTCCGTGCAGGTAATCAACAACTCAATGCTGTTTTTTTCCTCATCACTCAGAGCATCCAGAATGGGTTTGGCGGCATTGACGGCAAAGCTGACGGGATCTTCACAGGGTAAACTGACCGTTTTTTGCTTCATCAGCAGATTGTCGAAGCGTGATATATCCAGCTGACGATGTTGCGCCAGATCCCTGACATTGATATAGCTTGAGCCGCAAAAGGCGTTTATCGCTTCAATTCCAACGGAAATCATAATGCCTCTTTTCGCGAGGTTACATGGAGGTTTACGCCGTTATTGGCTGACATGTTCCAACACAACGCAGGTATTAATGCCGCCGAAACCGAAAGCATTGTTCAACGCGATGGCGGTCGGCTGGCTTTGAGCCTGTTGCCCGACAAAACGGCAGTCATTGTCGATGGGGTTTTCCAGATTCAAATTCGGATGCAGGAAGCGTTCTTTCATTTGTATCAACGTGGCGGCCGCTTCCACGGCGGCGGCGGCGTACAGGCAATGTCCCGTGAGACTTTTGGTGGAGTTAAGCCAAATCTGCCGATGGTAGGGGCCAAAAGCGTGCTTGATGGCGGCAATTTCAGTTTCATCTCCCTGCAATGAACTGGTGCCGTGAGTATTGATGTAATTGACCGAGTCATAAGGGCGATTCGCCGCCAGCAGCGCCTGGCGCATCGCGCGCGACTCACCTTCGCTGCTTGGGTTGCTGCCGCGGTTGGCATCCAGGCAGAGGCTGCCGCCAAGCACGCGCCCCCAAATCGGCGCATTGCGCTCATTGGCGCTTTGCTCGTTTTCGAGCAACAGGCAGGCGCAGCCTTGGCCATAGACAAAACCTTGCCGATTATGATCAAAAGGGCGGCAAAGCCGCGCGGCATCGTATGCGTCGCCTTCAGTCAGCAAGGCGCCGCTGTTTTTGAAAGCCTGTATTTCCGGCGGTGACAAATCCGCCATCGCGCCGACGACCAGACAAGCCTGCGTAACCCCCGAGGCGATTTGCCGGTAGGCGTGCAGAAGGCCGGTGTTGCCGCTGGCAGAGGCTCCGCCCACGGTGTAGCCTTCACCGCGAAGGGTTAAAAGCTCGCTGAGCAGCGCCAGTTGGTTGGTATCCATAAAACACAGCGCATGGCTGGCGGGAACAAACTCGGGGCGATCAACATAAGACTGACGGATTTGATATTGATACTTTTGTTCGATGTTATGCCCGGCAATGATGACCCCACGTCGTTCGGGAGGATAGGGGCACCCGTCGGCAAAGGCGTCATGCCAGGCTTCGAGCGCGGTTGCGAGCGATAAACGGGCGCTTAGCGGCGCTTTGGCGCCCAGGCGCAACGCATGATTCAGCGTTTCCTGCGAGAGGGGTAAAGATGCCAGTGCGGTTTTGTAACTGTAGTCCGCCAGGCTGGCCTTGATTGCAGGAAATTCGTTGATATGACACTTAATGCCGCTGATGCCTGATTTCAGCGCCTGGGTAAAGGCGGGTATTCCAATTCCATTGGCAGCAGAGACGCCTAAGCCGGTCACAACGACATGGTTCATCATACGCCCCCGGTCTTACTTTACTGATTGAGCATTTATGCCACAGAGCAGCATATGCAAATGAAATGGTTACTGCGCTTTGGCGTGCAGGAAGCTGACTAACTCGCCGATGTTTTTAAGAGAAGCGGCTTCGTGGAGGGGGAATATGACATCAATGGCTTCCATGCTGGAGAGAAGAATATCTGCACGGTCAATTGAGTTGGCGCCTAAATCTCGCATGCTGTCTTCTTGAGTAATAGTACCGGCGTCCAGGTGCGGCAGGGTTTCCAGTAGGTTTTTTACGATGATGTTGAATATGTCTTCTTTACTCTTTGGGCTCATACGCTGCTCCTGACTTGTATGGTGGAGTGTAAATTAACATGAATGAGAATGAATTTATTAATTTCAACGCCAAAGAAAAACACCAGAGTTAATTATCCTCTGATAATGAAGCTCGATCTGAAAACCGGCTTTTCTTTATTATTGATCCTGAGAAATTAACCAGAAATAACCAAGAATAGCCAAGATAAATCATGAAGAACGTTTAACTCTTTGCTCTGTTGGCAACCTTATATCAGGGAAAATAAAGGAGTGTCAATCAGTATTTATCAATTTTTTTACAGTTTTGTCACCTGCGGTTAGCACCTGTTTTTTGCGCATTTTTGTATCCAATCCGAATGCTTTCACGGCTCGGCCAGCCTGGCGGATAGCTGCCAACAGGAGGGTATAGGCTCATCGCAACGCCAGGCGGCAGAACCATGCTGCCGGCGCCCACTATCGTGTTTCTCGCTGCGCCCGCACTTTGGCATTCGATACCCGTCAGGGTGAGTGAGCAACGCAGGGGGCGATGATGATGTTATTTTTCATTTAAAATCAATTAATTGTTATTTTTAACCCGATATTGATTATGCGGCGCGCGTTACTCAGCTGTTCCGCAGGCACCTTCCTTGACCATACGGCAATGCGCTCTCGGCAAGCGTCTTTACGCTGTCCGGGTCGCAATCCGTGCCCTAAGGACAAGATGGGGGTTATCCCTGCCCACTCAGTTCAGTTGTTCGTTTTATCAACATTCCGCGAAGCGGGGTGGGCTTGTCAGTCGGGCTTTCATGCTAAAAACGGTTAGTATGACTTAACATTTACGCTCCTGTTTTCATTAAGAAAAGCTAATTAAATGTTAATACTTAAGCTGATTGAAATATTTTGAAATAATTTTTGCGCAGCGGCTCCATGTGTCATTTTAAGTTTTGGTTATAGTTGTTTGGATCTAAATATATTGAAATCGAAGTTTAAGTGAAGAAGCCTTCCAAAGTTAACCAAACTATTCATGCATATTGGTGAAGGGGTCGTGATGTCGGCGTACACGTTAAGTGACAGCAGTCTTATTGTTTCTGGGCATGTGGTACTGAATGAACCTATTCTTCCGGCGATGGGATATGTTCACTTTGTTGCGTCATCATTATTGAATAATAACGACGCTAATAATGCTGATAGCATTTATCCTATGCAGCTAAAAAATGCAGTCTGGTTCTCGCCGATGACCCTGGATAAGGGGGCCTGCGAGGTGAACATTGTTTTTGGCGATGAAGACGATGATAAAACTTACTGGGTTACGTCAAAGGTGCCGGGTAAGGCGACAAAGCGCCATGCGACGGGCGTAGTGTCATTCGATTTTAACGCTGCCGAAGCAAACGAAAGGCCGGTTGGCTCCGTATTTCCTCTGCCCGATATCACAGCGCAAACCTTCACCCATAGGCTGACTCGTGATGACATTTACCGCCAGTTTCTGTCTGCCGGCATCGATTACCGGGGCAATTTTCAGTGTTTGCATGCGCTGCACTGCAACCGAACGCTTTTTTGGGGCCAGATCTGTGCGGATGAAGGAAGTCTGACAGACCTTCCTTCCCCCTACATCCTCGACGCCGCAATACAAACGGTTTTGCTTGGCGCCAGAAAAGCCCTGTGGGGTGACCGCCCCGAGCAAGTTTATGTTCCTTTCTCGTTAGACAATATCTTGATTCACAAGCCATTAACGCCAAAGTGCGATGTTTTTTCCGTCCCAAGACAGGCGTCTTCACACTCGCCTGAGAAGGGGATTTTCGACGTGCTGATAGTCAGCGAATCGGGGGATATACTGGTGGAGATGAAAGGCTTGCATATACGGGCATACCATAAAGCCGGGCAGGGTGAACAGAGCTCGCTTGCCGCCGCGCCAACGGAGACGGGGCAAACATGGGCGATCGCCGCCACCTTTACGGCAGAACCGATCGTTGAGCCTCTGCAGACCTGGTTCTCCCAACTGAACTGGCATGATCGCATCACGTTTGCGCCATACAATCAGGTTTATCAGGAGCTGCTCAGCCCGCAGAGTGTGCTGGCGACAAACGCCGCAGGCGTAAATGCGATTCTGTGTCGATTAGAAGATCTGATCGCCAATGAGGCGGCGCCGGCGCCCGTGACAAGGAAAAATGGCGTTCCTCAGGTTTCACCGGAGCAAATCAATCATCATCTGACGGATTGTGAGCGCTTCGTCCTGCCTAACGGGATGGAGATCGCGCATCTGAAACCCTATGAAACTCGCTATCTGTACGAAGAAATTTTCGTAGAGAAAACATACGTGAAACACGGTATTTCCTTTGCGCCAGGGGATGTGGTCGTCGATATTGGCGGCAACATCGGCATGTTTTCCCTGTTTGCTACGACTCAATGTCCTGATTTACGTATTTTTTCTTGCGAACCGTCACCGATCTCCCACGCCATTCTTCGTAAGAATCTCGCACTCTATGCGCCTGAAGCCAAAGCGTTGCAAGTGGGCATTGCCGACAAAGATGGCGAGGCCGAGTTTGTTTTTTACCCCAACTCTTCAGTGTGGTCCGGGTTCCATACCGATGACGCGGAAGATGGCGAAGCGCTGAAAAAATCCATGGAAAATGAGGTGGCCAAGCATCTTGGCGCCCTGGATGGTGAGGTCATTCGCGAACATTTGGATGCGATGATCGGCGAACGTCTGCAAAAACAGACTTATCAAGTGCAGATGCGTTCGTTGACCAGCATCATGCAAGAGCATCATATAAAAACTATCGATCTGTTGAAGGTCGATGCGGAAAAATGTGAATGGGACATTTTAAGCAGCATTGCCGATGATGTCTGGCCGAATATTCGCCAGATCGTAGTTGAAGTTCATGATAAAGAAGGGGTGACGGCAGAAAAAATCGCCCGGCTGCTGCGCGATAAAGGCTATGAGCTGGCGGTAGTGGAAGAGGATATGCTTAAGTCCTCCGGGCTTGCCAACTTTTATGCCAGACGCCCGGCGGTTCAGGCTGACAATGCGCCGCGTTTGTCCCCCCTTGAACAAGGCGTCCGCGATAACTTTAACGATCTGCTTACCCTGGTCGGAGAACAGTCGCACCGTCGTCAAGGCCCGACGTTCTTCGTGCTTTGCCCGCCTTCCCCCGCCATGCGTGAGCGGTTTTCCGCCGCCTTGCTAACGCAAGTCGCTGAGATGATGCATCGCATACAGGGCGATAAGGCGGAGATTCGCTGTATTGACCTGAATCATCAGTTGCAGGCTTATGGTGTCACCGACTATCACGATGACGTGCGTGATGAAATGGGACATATTCCCTATACGCCCGCGTTTTTCGAGGTGATCGCCTCCGTTCTCGTACGCCATGCCGATGCCGGCCGGCGCCCGCCTTATAAAGTGATCGCCCTGGATTGCGATAACACGCTGTGGTCTGGCGTAGTCGGCGAACAGGGCGCTGCGGGCGTCACTATCGATGCGAATTTCCGCGCCTTGCAGCAGTTTATGTTGCGCCAAAAAGAGCGGGGAATGTTGCTATGCCTGGTGAGCAAGAATAACCGGGAGGATGTAAAGCAGGTCTTTGACAGCCGTGACGACATGGTGCTGCAATGGGATGATTTTGTTGATGTGCAAATCAACTGGAACGCCAAATCTGACAATTTGCAACATCTGGCAAAAACGCTGAACCTGAGTTTGGACAGCTTTGTTTTTCTTGATGACAGCCCGATTGAATGCGCCGAGGTCTCTGCGCGTTGCCCGCAGGTGCTCAGTTTGCAATTGCCGGAGAATAACGACGCCATTCCCGGGTTCCTGGCGCATGTCTGGGCCTTTGATCAGGTGCGCCGCACGACAGATGAGGATGCAAAACGCACCCATCTTTATCAGGAGCAAGCCCGGCGTGAAGCGTTCCGCCAAAGCGCATTCAGCATGGAGGCGTTCATTCACGGGCTTGGCCTTGAGG
Organism: Serratia plymuthica; assembly: GCF_018336935.1. Lineage (NCBI taxonomy): Bacteria > Pseudomonadati > Pseudomonadota > Gammaproteobacteria > Enterobacterales > Yersiniaceae > Serratia > Serratia plymuthica. Next base: position 2,341,892 of record NZ_CP068771.1, read on the forward strand.
TCACCCTCCAGCCGGCAACGCCGGATCAGGCGGAAAGGCTGTCTCAGCTGACGCACCGCACCAACCAGTTCAACCTTGTTAAAGCGCCTTACTCCGCCGGCGATATCCTTTCCCGCATTCAGCATCCTGAGCAGGGGTGTTGGAGCATCCGCGTTTCCGACCGCTTTGGCGATTACGGCATCTGCGGCCTGTGCCTGTTTTCCGAACACGAACACGCGTTGTCCGTCGATGGTCTGTTGCTCAGTTGCCGCGTGCTGGGACGCGGTGTTGAATATCAGGTGTTGAATGCGCTGGGGCGAACCGCTCTGGAACGGAAGAAGCACACCCTGGGGATCCACTTTACAGCCAATGATAAAAACCAGCCGGCGGAAAACTTCCTGCGCGGCCTCCCGGTAATGGTGCCGGCGTCGTCCGGTATTTGGGCGTATGCCGCACCGGCCGCCGCCTTGGCCGAACTGGCATTTACCCCTTCGCTTCAGGCTATGGATTCAGCGAGTGACAATGCGCCTTCCGGGCAGGAGGCCGCCTCTGTGCCGCACGGGCAATCACCGGATACGCGGCAAATGCAGCGGATTGCCGAGCAGCGCAGCCGGCTCTCGCTGCCGCAAACCGAACGGGCATGCCCACCGATGGCAGCGCATCGGCCAGACGACATCGACAACGACGCCGTTTTGCATTTCATCGATGCGGCCATTGAGCAGAGCCTGCATGAATGCCTGAAGGCGAGGGTCGATATCGACGAGACCAAAGCCTTTTCCGAGTATGGCGTCGACTCCTTCGCCGCCATTAACCTGGCGGTCAAATTGAACGCCGCTTTCTCGATCAGGCTGCCCAGCACCGTGCTCTTCGACTACGGCTGCGTCAGTGATTTGCGCCGTTATCTGCTGGCGAATTATCGCTCCGCCATTGTGGCGCGCATGCAACCGGCGCAACAGCCAGACGCGGCGCCTGCCGATGATGCGGGCCGTCGCGCCAAAGCGCCGATGAATCAAAACCGAAAAAATGCGAATGAGGCCGGCGAACCGGCGCAATACGGCGGGGATATCGCCGTCATTGGCATGTCTGCGCGCTTCCCCGGCATTGCGAACGCTGACGAGTTCTGGTCGATGCTGCTGGCAAGCGGCAACTGCATTTCTGAGGTGCCGGCAGAACGCTGGGATATTGCGGCCTATTACGATGAGGATCGTTCCAAACCGAACAAAACCTACGGCCGCTGGGGCGGTTTTATCGAGGACATTGATAAGTTTGACGCGTCTTTCTTTGGTATTTCCGGTAAAGAAGCCAAACAAATGGATCCTCAGCAACGCCTGTTCCTGCAGGAAAGCTGGCACGCGCTGGAAGATGCGGGATATGCCAACCGGGACATCAAAAACAAGAAATGGGGCGTTTATGCCGGCGCGGATGCCGGCGATTACCAAGCTAATCTGCGGCGCCATGATGTTCCGTTAGACGCCTCTTCATTCATGGGGAACGACTCGTCGATTCTGGCGGCGCGCATCGCTTACTTTATGGATATGAAAGGCCCTGCGATGGCGATCGATACCGCGTCTTCGTCGTCTCTGGCCGCGGTGCATTTGGCCTGCGAAAGCTTGAGAGGCGGCGCGGTCGACATGGCGCTCGCCGGCGGCGTGTCAATTCATACCACCGTCAACTTCCATATTTTATGCGCGAAGGCCGGCATGCTGTCGGCCGATGGGCGCTGCAAACCTTTCGATCATCGGGCCGACGGTTTTGTTCCGGGAGAGGCGGTCGGCGTTGTGGTCCTGAAACGCTTGCAGGATGCCATTAACGATAAAGACCCTATTTATAGCGTGATCAAAGGATCCGCGATGAACCAGGACGGCAAAACCAACGGGATCACCGCGCCGAGCAGCCGTTCGCAGACCGAGTTGATTTGCCAGGTTTACGATGAGCTGAATCTCGGCGCCGATGAACTGACCTATATAGAGGCTCACGGCACCGGAACCAAACTGGGCGATCCGATAGAGATCACCGCCCTGACGGATGCTTTCCGCAGACAAACCCAACGCGTCGGTTTTTGCGCCATTGGTTCGGTCAAAAGCAACATCGGCCACTGTGTTCATGCGTCTGGCGTCAGCGCGCTGATCAAGCTGTTGCTGTCTTTCAAACATCGCCAATTGCCGCCCAGCGCCAACTATGAAAAACCGAATCCGCTGATCCCCTTTGAGGAAACGCCGTTTGTCGTCAATACCCAGGTTCAGGATTGGCAGCCGAACGCTCAGGGCAAACGGATAGCCGCAGTGAGTTCATTCGGTTTTAGCGGAACCAACGTGCATATGGTGCTTGAAGAGTTTAGGCCGGCGAGTGATGAAAGCGCGCCGACCAAACCGCAGAACGCGTTGGATCCCGAACCCGCCTTGTTGTTGCTTTCCGCCAGAAGCGAAGCGCAATTGCACCTCCTGGCTCAACGACTGAAAGCGCATCTTCAGCAACACTCACCGCTGACGCTCGGCGAGTTAAAGGATATCGCTTATACGTTGCAACTTGGACGAGAATCCCTGGGCCATCGTCTGGCGGTTGCCGGAAAAAGTGAGGCGGAGATGCTATCGGGGCTGGAGGACTACCTCAGCCGGCAGGCGTTTGCGCAAACTTATCTCACCGCCGCCGTGGCGCAAGGCGAGAGGAATAAAGGCAACAGCGCGGGGCAGCAGGCGGAGATCGACCGCGCCATGCAGCAACGCGACCTGAGAGGGCTGGCCGGGCAGTGGCTGGAGGGGCGGCAAGTTGACTGGTCTGCCTGGTATCCGGCGGCGCGCCAACGCGTGGCCAACCTGCCGCATTATCCTTTCGAACAAGAACGGCACTGGCTGCCCGAAAACCCGGCCCGCGCCATACCGCATGCCGGGGCGATATCTGCGGCCGATGTCTCGTCGGCAGTCATGGCCGCTCCCTTGGCTGAAAGCGCGCCGGGCAAGCGGGTGCTGGCCGCCTTGCAAACCTTCCAGTCGGCGGATTCTCAGGCAGAGATAGCCTCCATTCCGCTAACGGATGAAGGCCAGGGCGTATTCTCGTTGCGCCTTTATGGCACCGGCGGGGTTTCGGCCAGCCAGCTTTCCCACATGTTGACGGCGTTAAAACGCCGCTCGGACATCAGCGTTCTGTTGTTCTGCGGGGATGAGCAGGGCTTCCTTGCCGATCTTGAGCATGACCATGAACTGTTTTTACAGCAGGCGCTGTACCGTACCGTGCTAACGATGCCGTTTCCCGTGATCGCCGTCGTGCCTGGTGATTGCAAAGGCTATGCCTGGTTGCTCGCCTGTCTGTGCGATTTCGCCGTCTTGAGCGCAACGGCCCGCTATCACTACGCCAGCGGCGATCAACGGGTATCGCAGCCGTTGTATCACCTGCTGAGCGAGCGTTTCACGCCCGCTGCGGCTCAGGCCTTGCTGACCGACACGCGGCAGCAGGAAGGCCGACAGTTGAAAACGCTGGGGCTGTTGATGCCGGTTTTCCCGTCGGCAGAGGTTATCGGGGAAAGCCTGAAACTGGCGCGGGAGCTGGCGAAAGCGCCCAGAGAAGCGCTGGTTCAATTGAAACAGCATTTGGCGGCCACGCTGGTCCAGCTCTCTGCCGCACCGGCAGACAGCCCGATCGCGTTTACGCCGGACGCCGCAGTTGCTGCCCCGTTACTGCCGGAAAACGGGGTGCAGGCGTTCGAAAACGGCCAATTGCCGGCGCCGTCTGGCCAGCCGCGCAAAGTGGCGCTTAGCTCCGCGGTTATCGAGGCGCAAGCGTATGACAATGGCGTGCTGTTGGTCCGGTTATGTGAGCGTGAAAGCCGTAATAAATTCTCGAAAGCCTTCGTGGCCGGTTTTGAAGAGATCTTTGCGCATATCCGCCAACATCACGGCTATAAAGTGGTGGTACTGACCGGATATGACCACTATTTTGCCAGCGGCGGCACGCTGGAAACGCTGCAGGCGATCCAGAAAGGCGAAGCGAAGTTCACCGACGAAAAAATCTTCGCCTTGCCGTTGGAATGTGAAATTCCGGTCATCGCCGCGATGCAAGGGCATGGCATCGGTCCGGGATGGGCCGTCGGTATGTTTTGCGATGAGGCGATCTTCAGTCTGGAAAGCGTCTATTACAGCCCGTATATGCGTTACGGATTTACCCCAGGGGCTGGGGCGACGCTGATCCTTCCCAGCCGGCTGGGCCTGGATCTCGCCAGGGAAGCGCTGTTTACCGCCGGCGAGTATAAAGGGTATGAACTCCTGCAACGCGGGCTCAAAAATCCGGTGCTTGAACGCGCCCGGGTGTTGCCCTTTGCGCTGGCTGCCGCCAGTGCGATCGCCCGGAAATCGCGCGCTGAGCTGGTTGCCTGGAAAACGCAGCGCTCGCAGCCTTTGCGAGATCGCGTTGAAGCGAACTACGCGCAGGAGCTTCGGATGCATGAACGGACTTTTGTCGGCAATCCAGAGGTGTTATCGCGTATCCAACAGCATTTTAACCTGGGGGAATCGATCGCTCCACAGCAAGGCGCGAACGCGGTGACGGTGAATGAGCCGCATTCCGTCGGCGCCGGGCAGCCCGCGCAAGACGCGCCTCAGGCGTTGTTTGAAAAAGTGTATGTTCTCCTGCGGCGGATGCTGACCGACGAATTGCAAATCAAGGCCGAGCAGGTTGAAAGCGAGCAGCCTTTTGTCGACCTTGGGCTGGATTCGATTACCGGCGTCACCTGGGTGAGAAAAGTCAATGCGGAATACGGGCTGACGCTCAACGCCGCCGACATCTACAGTTACCCCAATCTGAAACTCTTCACCGCGTTGGTGATCGATAACGCGGGCCTCAGTGCAGCCGTGGCTGACCATCATGCCGTTAAAACGAACAAGACCGCGGACGTCTTGCCGGGGCTGCCCGCCGACAGCGCCGGACATGTGGAAGCTCCGTCGGCCAACGTGCTGGCATTTTTAAGCCAAACGCTCTCTCAAGAGCTGCAAATTAAAGCGCAGGCGATCGACCCTGACATCGCTTTTGTCGATTTGGGCCTGGATTCGATAACCGGCGTCACCTGGATCAGAAAGATCAACCAGCACTTCGGCCTGGCGCTGAATGCAGCGGAAATATACAGCTATCCTACGCTGCAAGAGTTCGCCGCGTTGGTGCAGCGCTATGCCGTGGCGCCGGCGTCGCTCAGTCAGGCGCCGGCCGAACCGACGGCGCAATGGCATGAGGCGCCGCTGCCGGCCGCCAGGCCGGAAGAGCTGCGCACCCAGCGTGCAGACTCGCCGGCGGCGCCAGAACCGGCGTCTGCCGCAGGTCAGGCGATTGCTATCGTCGGTATGTCCGGTCAGTTCCCGAAAGCGAAGAATTTGCAGCAGTTCTGGGAGAATTTGCGCGCCGGTGCCGACTGCATTTCAGAAGTGCCTGCCGAACGCTGGCCGGTCGCGGCGTTCTTTGACGCTAACCCTCAGGCACCCGGAAAAACCAACTCCAAATGGATGGGCGTGCTCGACGATGCCGACAAGTTTGATCCGCTGTTCTTCAATATTTCGCCTCGCGAAGCCGAGCTGATGGATCCGCAGCAGCGGGTATTTCTTGAAGCCTGTTGGGGCTGCATAGAAGACTCGGGGTACAACCCTGCCGATTTGTCCGGCAGCCGATGCGGCGTTTTCGTCGGATGCGGCGAGGGTGACTATGAAGCGCGCTTTGGCATGGAACTCAATGCGCAAACCTTTATGGGAAATGCCGCGTCGATTCTCGCCGCGAGAATCGCCTACCACCTGAATTTGCAAGGTCCAAGTCTGGCTATCGATACCGCCTGCTCATCCTCTTTGGTGGCGATGGCCTCGGCCTGTGACAGTTTGGTGCTGGGCAATTGCGATCTGGCGTTGGCCGGCGGGGTTTGCGTATTGGCCGGCCCAAGCATGCACATCATGACCAGCAAAGCCGGAATGCTGTCGGAGGATGGGCGCTGCTTTACCTTTGATCAGCGTGCCAATGGCTTTGTTCCTGGAGAGGGCGTGGGCGTGGTGCTGCTGAAACGTCTGGAAGAGGCGATTGCGGATCGGGACGTCATTCATGGCGTGATCAGAGGATGGGGTGTCAATCAGGATGGCAAAAGCAACGGCATCACGGCCCCGAACGGCAACGCGCAGTCGCGCCTGGAGCAAACGATATACACCCGCTTTGGGATCGATCCTGAACGCATTCAATACGTAGAAACCCACGGGACGGGCACCAGGCTGGGCGATCCTGTTGAAGTTGCGGGTTTAAAGCAGAGCTTCGCTCAATTTACCCGCCAGGCGAATTACTGCGCATTGGGCTCGGTGAAAAGCAATATCGGCCATACCCTGAGAGCCGCCGGTGTCGCCTCGGTGCTTAAGGTGTTGCTGGCGATGAAGAATCGCCAGATACCGCCCATGTCGCAGCATCAGGCGCTTAATGAACACATTGCGCTGGACGGTTCACCTTTTTACGTCAACCGGGAGCTTCGGGATTGGAGCGTGGCAGCGGGGCACCGCCGTCAGGCGGCCGTAAGTTCGTTCGGCTTTAGCGGCACCAATGCCCACCTGGTGATTGAACAGTTCTCAAGCGAGGAGGCGCCCGCCATCGTTACCGGGCAACCCGCCGCGCGCGAACCGGCGCTGATAGTCCTGTCGGCGAAAAACGACGCGCAGCTCAGGCAAAGCGTCGTCAATTTGTTGGCTCATGTCCGCGAACAGGCGGACCGGATGCGAGCGCAAGAAGGCCAGGCCGCAGGAGCGGATGCCTACCTGCACTCACTGGCTTATACCCTGCAAACCGGGCGTGAAGCGATGAGTGAACGGTTAGGATTTGTCGCGCACACGCTTGATGAACTGCAAAGCCAGCTTGCAGCCGCGCTCGACGGCGAGCAGCAAACCCGCGAGCCGATCTTCCGGGGCAAGAGCAAATCACACAGCGATGTGTCGTCGCTCTTTAACGTCGATGACGATATGCATGGCCTGGTGCAAGCCTGGGCCGCCAAGGGCAAGTTCGCCAAACTCCTCGAGATATGGGTCAAAGGCGTCAATATCGATTGGGATATTCTCTATTTACAGGGGACGCCGGCACGCAGCCCGCGAAAAGTGTCTCTGCCGACGTATCCTTTTGCCCGTGAACGCTATTGGGTCGATCTGCCCAGCGCGCCTGCCGAGGGGACTCCGGGCGCGCCGGCAGACGCGGCGCCCGTTTCCGGTACGCTTGCGCAACTGCATGACGCGCCGATGGATTTCTCGACTTATGAGCACCTGCTGGCGGCAGGCGCAATGTCTGCGCAAGACCGCCTCCCCGGATTATGGTTGCTGGAACAGGTGCTGAACGCCTGCGAGTCATCCGCCCGAGGGCAGGCGGCCGAACTGAATTACCTGCTGTGGGGGCAACCGGCCAGCGTGCAGGACGCTGTAGATGGCCATATTCAAACCTATTTCTCCCACGAGGATGACGGTCTCTATTTCCAGTGCGTGACCGAGAAAACGCATCAATCCGTGACTCATCATTTTGGTCAGGTCGCCCTGAACGCATCCGCCGGCGTCGGCAGCCGTGTACAGGATCTGCGGGCGCTGGAAGCGCGACTGGAAGCGCCTCATCACCAGCAGGCGGCGCTGCAAATCAAACGGACAATCGATGAAAGCGGGTTGCGCCACCACGCGGTGGCCGAAAAGCTATGTTTTGACGGCACACAGCTGCTGGTGCGACTCAGCGCCCTTGCGCAACGGCCGCATCAGCCGCAAGCAACGCGGTTCCGGCCGGCGCTGCTGACCGCCTGCTGGCAGTTGCTCTCGGCGCTGAATCACCATTGCCATCCTCAAACGCCGGCGCATGGCCAGTGGTACCCATTCTCGCTGGATTCGATCACGACTTATAAGCCGGTTCCGGAGCGCGCGACGGTCTGCATTTCCCCCGCGCCTGCGGAACATGCGTCTTTGGTGATCACCGGCGATCTCCCCGGATATGACCTGAGCCTGTACGACGAATCTGGCGCGCTTTGCCTGCGGCTCAGCAACTTGAAAATGGTGAGGGAAGAGGCCTTGCTCACCCTTGAATCGTCCGAACCCTGATCGCGCAGAACACGGATTACTGACCGAATAACCCGTAGGTTTTTGCCAGCCCGTTGAAAGAGGTGATGTCATTGATGGATGTACAAGGAAAACGAGTATGCATTATCGGCGGCGGCCCTTATGGGGTCAGCCTCGGTAAAGAGTTGAACCAGGGCGGCATTGATTATGACCTGTATGAAGCGGAGTCGGACTTTGGCGGCGTATGGAATGCCGACAGCCGCTGTGGCCGCACCTATCCGTCATTGCATCTGATCTCCCCGAAGGTCAATACCCAATATCCGGATTTCCCCATGCCGGAGGATTATCCTCATTATCCCAACCATAAACTGATGCATCAGTATATTTGCCATTACGCGCGCACCTTTGGGGTCTATGAGAAAGCCCATTTCAATGTCGCCGTCACCCGTATTGAACCGCAGGATCAGGGTTGGCAGGTTGAGTTATCGACGGGGGAAAGAAAGTTTTATTCTTTTGTTCTGGTCAGCAACGGCATGCAACGAGAGGCCCGCTATCCTGAATCGGCTTATCGCGGCCATTTCACCGGCGATATCATGCATTCGATCGATTACCGGACGCCGGAACGCATCAAGGGCAAGCGGGTCTTGATCATTGGCGCCGGCAACTCCGGCTGCGACATCGCGGTCGACGCGGTTCATCATTGCCAGGCGGTCTACCACAGCACGCGGCGCGGTTACTACTATCAGCCCAAGTTTATCAACGGCATGCCCACCCCAAGATGGATGGAGGGGTTGGGGAATAAATTTAACACTCGTGAAGAAACGCTGGCTTATATACAACAGGTTTTTAAGCTTGCCGGTTACGACGGTACGGATTTCGGTTTAAAGAAACCGGATTATCCGTTGGATGCCTCCCATCCGATCATGAACTCTCAACTGCTCTATTTTATTGGCCACGGCGATATCCAGCCCAAGGGGGACGTGAGCGAGTTTCGCGGTAATACCGTGATATTCGAAGACGGTTCGCAGGTTGAGGTCGATACCCTGATTTATGCGACAGGATATCACCGCCGCTTCCCATTCCTCGACAGCAAATATCTGGCTATGAAGAACGGCATTCCAGACTGTTTCTTACACATTGTCCCCAAGAACTTTAACAACCTGCTTTTTGTCGGTTATATCAACTCCGCTACGGGCCTGGGGGTTTCCGCCCGTTCTCACGGCTTGTTCGTCGTGGATTACCTCAAAGCTTATTTCGCGCAGTCTCAAGGGCTGCACGATTTTACCCGCATGAAAAAAGAGCAGAACCCCGATCTGGGGCAGAACTATTACATCGGTTCTTTCCGCCATCAGTGGGAAGTCGATCTCTGGAAGTTCCTTAAGTTACTGGCGCAGTACCGTGAAGTACTCAACAGAAGGTAGAGGCGATGACAGGCAAAGATAACAACACCCACGACTTACACGAGTCAGCCCGGAATGCGCTGGAAGCTGAGTTGATGCAATCCGCCAGGAAACCTATGCCTACCGACGTCAATCCTGCTCGCGCCGCCGTTGAATGGCCGCTTGCCGCTGCCGTCGGCGATGGTTGCCGCCAGGCGCTGCGGCAAGAGGTGCTGGGCATTTTTTCCATGATCCTCAAGTTGCCGGCGGAAAAAATCGACAGCGAGGAAAAGATATCGACCTACGGCGTTGATTCTATTGTCATTACGGAAATTATGGGGCGTATCGCCGGTGCATTGGGCGTGTCGCTTTCCGCCGCCATTTTCTTTGAAGCCAGAAACATTGAGGAACTGACAGATATCATCATGGCGCGTTTCGGCCAGCATGTCGCGGCGCGCTATGAGCCTTCGCCCGTCCGCAGCGATGACAGCCGGTCAGCCGAATGGGCGCTGGGCCAACGGCGCGGGCCGGCGGCAGCGGCAGACATCGTCGCCGGTGAAAAATCAGCCCGGCACCTTCAGGCGCTGTTGGCAAAAAGTCATCAGATCAAGCGACAACGGGAACGGCGCGCTGCGCCGGGCGATCGGGCCCGGCCCATTGGCGCACCGGCAAACGGGCGTTACGAGCCGATCGCCATCATCGGCATGAGCGGAATGTTTGCGCAATCTTCCTCGGTGGAGGCGCTGCAGCGCCACCTTTACCAGGGCCGGGATTGCATCAGTGAAATTCCCAAAGAACGCTGGGATTGGAAAGCCATCTACGGCAACCCGAAAGACGGCGAGTTGACCAATGTTAAATACGCCGGCTTTATTCAGGACGTGGATAAGTTCGATCCGGGTTTTTTTGGCATCTCACCGCGTGAAGCTCAGACCATGGATCCTCAGCATCGGTTGTTTATAGAATCGGCCTGGCAGCTCATCGAGTCATCCGGTTACGCCCCTTCGGCATTGGCCGGAAAAAAGGTCGGGGTATTTGCCGGCATCAATTTGCAAGACTATGCCGAAACTGTCCTGAATGCCCAATCCCGCGATATTGTCGAGCTCACGGCGATCCCCCATATGTTTTGCCCGAACCGCCTCTCTTATTTGCTGGATGTGCATGGCCCCAGCGAAATTATCGACACCGCCTGTTCAAGTTCTTTAGTGGCGATCCACCGCGCGGTGATGAGCATTCAGCACGGTGATAGCGATATGGCGATAGCCGGCGGCGCCAACCTGATCCTTAGCCCGAAAATGCACATTCTGTACAGCAAGGCCGAAATGATTTGCGAGGACGGCCGCTGCAAGACGTTTTCTGATCAGGCCAACGGCTACGCCCGTGGAGAAGGGGTTGGCGTCGTCATGCTGAAAAGGCTGTCCGCCGCGCAGGCGGATAAAGATCGTATTCTCGGGGTCATTATCGGCTCGGCGGAAAATCACGGCGGCGCCGCCACCTCGCTGATGGCCCCCAACCCGAATGCCCAGGCTCAGCTGATTCGCGATGCGCACAGTAAATCCGGGGTTGACCCGCGCAGCATTACTTATATTGAGTGCCATGGAACCGGCACGCCGCTGGGCGATCCTATTGAGGTCAACGGCCTGAAAACGGCCTTTAAAAATCTCTATCAGGAACACGGGCTGCATACTGCGGCGGCGAAACACTGCGCATTAGGTTCGGTGAAATCCAATATCGGCCATACGGAAACCGCCGCCGGCGTTGCCGGCGTCATCAAGGTGTTGTTGGCGATGCAGGATGAATATTTGCCCAAATCGCTGCACTGCCAGAATCTGAACCCTTTGCTGGAGCTGGAAGAGAGCCCGTTCTATGTCCTTCAGGAGGGCGAAACATGGCAACGGCCGACGATCGGTGACGTGACGCAACCATTGCGGGCCGGCGTGAGCTCCTTCGGCGCCGGCGGCGCGAACGCGCATCTGGTGATTGAGGAATACCGACAGGAACCTGACGAGCCGTTGTCCCTGGTCCTGGAGCCGGAAATCATCGTGCTGTCGGCCAAGAACAGCGAAAGGCTGCAGGTCTATGCGCAGCATTTGACGCAGTATGTCGCTCAAAATTCGGCTTATGTCGCGACACACTTCAAGCAGTTCGCCTACACATTACAAACGGCGCGGGATGCGATGCCGGTGCGAGCCGCATTCGTGGCCGAAGATGCGGCTTCGCTTTTGCGCCAACTGACCCTTCTGGCGCAAAAAACACCGGCCGCCGCCAGTGACGAGGCCATTTTTGTCAACAACGAGGGCGCGGAACGCGCTTCCCATGCCGATGCGCAGGATATCGCGCGTTGGTGGCAGAACCGGCAGCTTAGTGAAGTCGCCCGGGCCTGGGTGACGAGCGGTGCAGTCGACTGGCGGCAGCTATACGCGGGCCGGCATTATCCGCGCCTGGCGCTGCCAACCTATCCCTTCGATCGCCGTCGTTACTGGATCAAGGAGACGCAGCCGCAGCCGGCGGTGACCGTCGCGGCCATCCAGCCGGCAAAAGAACCGATGAAAAGGGCCAGCCATTCGGAAAAGATCCGGCTGCAGCCGCTGAAATCGAAGAGGGACGCCAATCCGCCGGTGGCAGCTGGCGGCGACGCGGCTTTGGCGCAGGGGGGGCGGCGCGACGAGCAGGACCATGACGACAACGGGGTTGCCACGGTGAACGGCAACGGCGCCCTGCGCAGCGGCGAGAGACCGCTGGAGAGCGTCATCGACGCATTACGAGCCAGTTTGGCCCGGGCGCTCTGTTGCGCCGAGGCGGATATCCATCTGGATCGCTCCTTCGCTGAAATGGGCCTGGACTCGATTGTCGGCGCTGAATGGGTGCATGACATCAACCGACAGCTTGGCAGCGCCTTATCCGCTACCCGGTTATACGACTATTCCAGCGTTCGGCAACTGGCGCAGTTTATCGCGCTCAGTGGCGCGCCGGAACCGCGTCATGCCGGGGATACGCCTCGGCATGACGGCCGGCCGGCTATCGCCCCAAGCACCGTGGCGGCATCGGCGCGCTCCGCAGAGCGGCAACGCGAGCCGGTCGCGGCGATCGCGCCATTGTTGAAAGCCAGCCTGGCTGATGCACTTTACATTGCGGTGGAAGACATTCAGAACGATCGCGCCTTCTCGGCGTTAGGTCTGGACTCGATTATCGGCGCCGAATGGATCAATGAGATAAACAAGACGCTGGGCACAGCGCTTTCTGCCACGCGTTTGTACGACTACCCCAACATTCAGGCTCTGGCGGAATATATTGCGACGCAATCCGATGGAGCAACGCCGCGCCCAAAACCGAACGCGGCCGTTTCAGCGCCTGAGGACGCACGTCCCGAGGTTCTGAAACCGGCCGCTTCCATCGCGCCCGCACGCTCGGAAGAAGCCGCCATCCCGCATCGCCGGCAAGAGAAAATCGCCATCATCGGCATGGCCGGCCGCTATCCCGATGCGGACAATTTGACGCAATACTGGGATAACCTGGCGAACGGGCGCAATGCCGTGCGTGAGGTCCCCAAAGCGCGTTGGGACGTCGATCAATACTTCGATGCCGATCGTCGCGCGGAAGGAAAGGTGTATTGCAAATGGTTGGGGGCATTAACGGATATCGACTGTTTTGACCCGCTCTTTTTCTCGATCTCGCCCGCCGAAGCGGAAGGCATGGATCCCCAGCACCGTCTTTTCCTGCAGGAAGGATACAAGGCGTTTGAAGATGCCGGCTACAGCCCCGAGGCGTTGAGTCAGCAGAACTGCGGCGTTTATATGGGGATAATGAGCTATGAATATGCTCACCTGATGCTGAACTCCCCGCGGCCGCTGTCCGGCACCGGCAACAGCTTCGCCATCGGCGCGGCGCGAATTCCGTACTTCCTTAACCTGAAAGGGCCGGCCATCCCTGTCGATACCGCGTGTTCGTCTTCGCTGGTCGCGACCCATTTGGCCGTCACGGCATTACAAAACGAGGAAATAGACCTGGCGCTGGTCGGCGGCGTCAGCCTTTATCTGATGCCGGAAACCTACATGGGCATGTGTTCTGCCGGCATGTTGTCCCCTGAGGGCCAGTGCAAAGCGTTCGATGATACGGCGGATGGATTTGTGCCCGGCGAAGGCGCCGGATGCCTGGTGCTGAAACGGCTGTCTCAGGCCGAGGCGGACGGCGACCATATTTATGGCGTCATCATTGGCTCGGGCATCAACCAAGACGGCAAAACCAACGGCATTACGGCACCCAGCGTCAACAGCCAGATCGAACTGGAGAGAGAAGTCTACCGCAGGTCTCAAATAAACCCGGATTCGATCAGCTATGTGGAGACGCACGGCACAGGAACGAAACTCGGCGATCCTATTGAGTTTGAAGCGCTGACCGCCGTCTTCAGAGAGCAGACATCGCGCAAGCGTTTCTGTGGCCTCGGCTCGGTGAAAAGCAATATCGGCCACGCTTCAGCGGCATCCGGCATGGCAAGCGTGCACAAAACGCTGCTGTCAATGAAACACCGGCAACTCGCGCCATCGCTGCATTTTATCAAGCCTAACCAACACGTTAACTTCGAAGATTCGCCTTTCTACGTCAATACGCAACTCCAGCCCTGGCGACATGATGAAAACCAGCCGCGAAGAGCGGCGGTGAGCGCCTTCGGCTACAGCGGCACCAATGCGCATATGGTGATTGAAGAGTATCTGCCGCCGGTGTCTGACGTGGCGGAGGATAAGCCGCAGGTGATCGCCTTATCGGCGATGCGGGCCGACCGTTTGCCGCTGATGGCGGAAAATCTGCTGGCCTGGCTCCAGGAGGAGCAAACGGCCGGCCGTACCGTCGATATGAGCCGGCTGGCTTATACCTTGCTGAGCGGGCGCCAGGCCATGACGGAACGGCTGGCGTTTGTCGCCGCCTCGGTCGGCGAGCTGCAAGAGAAACTGGGCCGGTTTATCGCCGGGGATATTGCGACACCGCCACTCTTTAGAGGAACGGTGAACGGCAACCCGCCGGCGCTTGAGCGCCATCAATGCGCCAACCCGGCGGATCTGCACGCGCTGGCGGCGGCCTGGGCCACAGGGGCGGCGCTGCCCTGGGATTTACTCTATCCGCAGGCCGCTGAAGGCGCTGAGCGCCGTTTCCCCCAAAGAATCAGCCTGCCGACGTATCCGTTTTACCGGCAGCCGTGCTGGTTCGAAGAGACAGACGGCGTGGTCGCGCCGGCACTTTCGGCGGACGCCGCCGGGACAGCGCCGGCTGACGAAGAAACGCCATGGCTGCGGGCGACAGAGGCCTGGGTTGAGGTGAATGCCGATAAAGACACGCCATGGGTTGAACGCATCGAGGCGAACCGCGACAGGCAAATACTGGTGCTGGATCAGACCGCCGCAGACTATCGGAGCGTCGAGCAGGTGTGTCGGCATCTTCAGCAGATCACCGATAACGCTCAACCGCTCTGGGATGTGCGGCATATCGCCTTGCCGAAGGATGCCTTAACGGCGGAGGCGCAGAGCGCCGCGCTGCAAGAGGCGCTCTCGGCGGCGATCCCTCATCCCGATAAGCCGTTGGCGATTTTTCTGTTCCTGCCCGATAGCCCGGACGCCGAGGCAGAGTCTGGGCTGCGGCTTGCCTATCTTTGCGTGCAGGCCGTCCAGGCGGTTGCCCGGCTAAACCCGGTGCAATTCTATTGCTGTCACCGGGCGGACTATGATCGCGGCCTGACAGCTGCGGCCGTGCAATATGAAGCGCTCTGCGGACTGCTGCGCTCTGCGATCCTGGAAACCGTGGGGCATAGCTACCGGAACGTCATCTTTTCTCCGCAGACCGCCCACCGGGAGACGGCGCTTCAGTTGATGCAAACCTGGCTGTGCGACGGCATGTCGGCGCCTGAAGCGGGCCGACAGACGCAGGCGATCGGCGCGTCGACAGTGCGTTTCTCTGGCGGCCGGCAGTACACGTTGCGCGTCAGTGAATCCGAGCGGCCTGAAACGGCGGATGCGCATTTTCGCACGGGCGCGACCTATCTCATGGTCGGCGCTCTGGGCGAAACGGGGGAGCAGTTTTGCCGGGTTTTAGGGCAGCGCTATCAGGCAGAGTTGGTGATTTTCTCTCGCCGCCCGGAAAGCCAGGTAGCGCCGATTCTGGCGCGCATCCGGGCCTCTGGCGCCCGGGTTATTTATCATGCCGTCGACATTCTGGATATCGGCCAGATCGGCCAGGCGATGCAGCAGCTGAAATCTGCCGGCATCACCCTCCACGGGGTTGTGCAGCTGGCCCGACAGGTGAGCGACGGTTCCATCGTGAATAAGCCTTGGGATGCGTTTCGGCAGACGCTGGCGGCGAAGGTCGCAGGCACCCTGAACATCGACGCGGCAACGGCCAATGAACCCTTGGCGTTTTTCCTGATGTTTTCTTCCGTCGCCGCGTTCGGCATTCAAGGCTCTCCGGATTATGCCTATTCCGCCGCGTTTCAGAACGCGTTTGCCCGCTACCGGCAACAGCGGGTCGCCCAGAAACAACGGCATGGGCTCACGGCTTCCCTTTGCTGGGGGCAATGGGAAACTGACGGCGCCGTTGAGGCCGAGCGGCTGCCTGCACGTTTGGCGCATCTGGCGCGGCAGGGCATGGGCAGCATTAATGCCCCGGCGGCGGTACGGCAGATACAAGCCGGGCTGGCAGAGGGCGCCACGGCCCTGGTGGCCGTGACCGACTGCGACAAGGCGAGAGTGCTGTTGGGTTTTGACGCGCCACAGACGGTGGCCGTAAACGCCGGCGAGGCGCACGCGACGGCGGAAGCGGTGCGACAACACATCGAACGCTATCGGCAAGGGGGATTAACGCCAGCGGCGTTTGCGGATTATCTCTCTTCCTTGTCCTTGCAGGATTTGCCGGCCGAGTTGCAACAAGAGGTCGGGGCCGCGATTGCGACAGCGCTGCATGAGCCTGCCGCCAACACGGCGCCCATCGAAGCGGCCAAAGACGCCGGCAGGGCGACGCCGAGAGAAGGCGACGGCGAACTGCGCAACGTGCTGGCCTTCGGGATCGAGAAAGTCATGAAGCTGGGCGACGATCTTGACTGGGATAAACCCCTGCAAGACTACGGGATGGACTCGATTATCGCCATGCAGCTGAGCACCACATTGGAAAAACAGATGAAGTTTCCCGTGCAGCCGAATTGGCTGATCGATCATCCGACCCCCAACTTATTGATGAAAAAATTGCGTGAACAGGTTGGCGCAAGAGGGAACCGGTTATGAAAACGCTGAATCAAAAGCTGGAAAACTTTTTCTCCGGTTACCACACCTCAGAGACCGCTGCGCGGAACGGCAAGCCTGGGACAGACGTTTCTTTCAGCTATCTGTTTTTTTCTGATGTCCGCAAAGATGTCTCGGATCGGGATAAATATCGTTTTGCCCGCGAGCTTGTTGAGTTTGCCGACCAGGCCGGGTTTGAATCGGTTTGCTTCCCTGAGCGTCACTTCTATGAGTTCGGTTCTATTTACGCCAATAACGCTATCGCCGCGGCTTATTTTGCGCCGCTGACTAAAAACGTGCGCCTGCGTTCAGCCGCCGTGACCAATACGCTGCACCATCCGGTCGAAATCGTCGAAAACTGGGCGATGGTGGATATTCTCTCCGACGGTCGGGTTGAGCTGGGCATCGGCAGCGGCTGGAACAAGGCGGACTTTATCCTGTCACCCGAGACGTATGACGATCGGGCAAAAATACGCGACCAGCGGATCCCGGTCATTCAGCAGCTCTGGCGCGGTGAAACCGTAGATTTTCCCGGCCCCGGCGGGGAGCTTTTCCCGACGGTCGTATATCCGCGCCCGATTCAAAAAGAGGTCGCCATTTGGTACTTCAGCGTCTCGGAACCGGGTTTTCGCTATGCGGGGCTGCAAGGGTATAACGTCTTCGGCATGCTGCATGGGATAGACCTGCACGAGTTCGG
This sequence comes from Serratia plymuthica, assembly GCF_018336935.1. Taxonomy (NCBI): domain Bacteria; kingdom Pseudomonadati; phylum Pseudomonadota; class Gammaproteobacteria; order Enterobacterales; family Yersiniaceae; genus Serratia; species Serratia plymuthica. Next base: position 2,359,224 of record NZ_CP068771.1, read on the forward strand.
CAAGTATGTGAGCAGCTACCGGGCTGCCCGCGCCGAAGCGGGGTTGGATCCTCTGAGCGGCCGGGTGACGCTGATGATGCACACCTTCGTTCATCCGGACATGGAATGGGTACAGCGGGTGGTCTGCGAACCGTTCAAGGCTTATATCCGCAGCAGCATTATTCCCCAGATGAAAGCCAGAGATAAGCATTTCGATAACAGCCAAATCGATCACATTCTTGATTACGCCTATGCGCGCTTTTTCAAAACCGGAGGCATATTCGGCCCGCTTGATGAATGCCAGAAACAAATTGATTTGGCGGTAGCGTGCGGCGTCAATGAAATTGCCTTTCTTCAGGACTTCGGCATGGACTACGCCGCCGTAAAAAACGCCCTGGGTTATTTGCAGCAATTGGTTGACCTTAATCTCAAGCGGGAGAAGTCTTTTTATGAGTAAGCAAGCAGCACAATTATCTTTCATTGCGCAGTGGATTAATAATCATAAAACTGCTTCTTCAGATTCGGCATCAACGCTGCTGGCTGCCAACGGCAATATCGAGCCTTTGGCGATTACCGGCCTGGCGGGATATTTCCCGCAGTGTATGAGCATTGCCGAGTTATGGCGGCATCTCGATGCCGACGAGCCGTTGATCACCACATTGCCGGCGCAACGCGAAGCATGGTATCGGCAAGGCGAGGCCGAGGGAGACACGCCGTGGTCGGTGCTGGCAGGCGGGTTTATTCCCGATATCGCCTCTTTTGATGCGGCAAAGTTCGGCATCTTACCGATCGAAGCCGAAGAGATGGACCCGCGGCAACGTCTGCTGCTGATGTCAACCTATCACACGCTGGAGGACGCCGGCCTTGTTCCCGCCGCGCTGAGCAAAACGCAGACCGGGGTATTTATCGGCTGCGAATCCAACGAGTATGCCGCGCTGATGGCGCGCCACGGTTATCGGCCCGAGTTCGGCCTGACGCAGGCCGACAGCATGATAGCCAACCGGATTTCTTACCAGTTTGATTTGGCCGGGCCCAGTGAGTTAATCAATGCGACCTGCGCCGGGTTCGCCGTCGCGCTTCACCGCGCCACTTTGGCGCTCAGAGCCGGCATCATTGACCGGGCCATTGTCGGCGCAGCCAATATCATGCTGGTTCCGGACGTGACCAACCGATTGAATGACGCCAGCCAGCTCACTCACCGTGGGCAGGTGCGCTCTTTCGGCGAAAATGGCGATGGATTCATCCGATCCGAAGGGGTCGGCACCTTGCTTTTGGAGCGCCTGGCGGACGTCGAGAAGGCCGGGCGGCGGGTCTATGCCGTCGTCAGGCATACCCGGGTTAACTTCAATGGGCAGGGCGGCGTGTCGATGGCGTCGCCGAATACGGATGCGCATTGTGAACTGATCAAAGACTGCTACCGTGAAGCCGCTATCGACCCACGCAGCGTGTCTTACATTGAGGCCCAGGGCATGGGGCTGCCGGTAGCGGACATTGCCGAATGGACGGCGATCAACCGGGCGCTGAGCCAGCTTTGCGATGAACAGGGGCTGGCGTTCGAGCCGGGTTATTGCCGGGTCAGCAGCTTGAAACCCCTGCTGGGGCACATGCATTCCGCCTCGTCACTGGGCGCCTTGTTCAAAGTCATCCGCAGTCTGCAAACCGATAAAATTCATAAAATACCGGGTTTTGAACAGCCGAATGACTATTGCGATACGCAAGACACCCCCTGTGTTTTTGCGAAAGAAACGCAGGCCTGGCCGGCAGGTGAACAGCCCAGGATCGCAGCGATTCATAGCTACGGCTCCGGCGGCAATAATGCCCATATCCTGATTGAAGAATATCGCGGCGCTCACCCTGCGGGCGCCGAGTTTCCGGCGGCGTCGCCCCATTATGCCTTCGCCCGGGAATATTGCTGGTTCCAGCCCAGCGAGCGGCCAAGTCAAACCGCGCGCGCTCCTGACGCCCGCCGCCTGACTGAGACCGAAGCCGACGTGCGCGCGACAATCGCGCGCCTGCTGGGCATAAATGGCGCGGACGACGAAGCCTGCCGGCAGGCATTTACCGATCTCGGCCTCGACTCCGTCTCTGTTGCCGCCTTCGTCAGCCGACTGACGGCGGCGTACCCGGTTAAAGTGCGGCGTTCGGATTTGTTCAGTTACACCACGCCGGCGGCGTTGGCGCGCGTGGTTGCCGAACGCATGCAGAGCGGCGCGGCGGCGAAAGCACCGCGCCAAACCACCGTCGCGCCGCGTGCGGCGCAGGGCGGCAATGACGACATCGCCATTATCGGCATCGATATCAAGGTCGCCGGGGCAGATAATGCGGCAGAATTCTGGCAAGTGCTGCGAGAAGGCCGCAGCAGTATTGGGCCGGTGCCGCAATGGCGGCGGCAGCGCGAAGACCTGCAAATGAAAACCTCCCGGGGCGGTTTCATGGCGCATATCGATCGCTTTGACCCGCTGTTTTTTAAGATTTCGCCCCGTGAAGCCCATCATATGGATCCCCATCATCGCTTGCTGTTGCAGTCCGCATGGCGAGCGATTGAAGATGCCGGTTATGACCCGCAGGCATGGTGCGGGCAACAGCACGGCATTTTTGTCGGCATGGAAGAATCAGATTATCCATTGACCGAACACTCTGCGATTACCTCGGTGCATACGGGAACGGCGCCGGCACGTATCGGTTACTTCCTTGATACCAAAGGCCCTCTGTTGGCCATCGGCACCGCCTGTTCCTCTTCGCTGGTTGCCCTGCATTATGCCTGCCAGAGTATTTTGAACGGAGAAAGCGAATTGTCGCTGGCCGGCGGGTGCAATCTGATCTGCCAGCCGGAGCGTCTGTTGCACGGTTTGTCGCGGATGGGGGATATGCTCTCGCCAGACGGCGCCTGCTATGCGTTTGATCACCGCGCCAACGGCATGGTGGTCGGCGAAGGGTGCGCGACGGTGGTGTTAAAACGCCATGAGGACGCATTGCGAGATGGCGATGATGTTTATGCCATTATCAAAGGCAGCGCAATCAACTATGACGGCAAAACCAATGGCCTGACGGCGCCCAGCGGCGCTCGCCAGAGTGAGCTTTACGCACAGGTTTATCGGCAAAGCGGCGTTTCTCCCGATCAGATCGACTATGTTGTCAGCCATGGCACCGGCACCCTGTTAGGGGATCCCGTTGAGTGCAATGCGCTGATCGATGCCTTCCAGCGCGAAGGGGCACAGAACAAGCAGTATTGCGCGTTAACCTCGCCGAAAACCAATATTGGCCATACGCAGGCTGCGTCCGGGATCGTGAACGTCATCACGGCGGCGTTGGCGTTGAAACAGCGCGAAATCCCGCCGTCGCTGAACTATGCCCAGCCCAATGCGGATATTGATTTTGCCGACAGTCCTTTCTATGTGAATACCGAACTCAAGCGCTGGGACCGCGAGCGGCGTTTCGCGGCGGTCAGTTCTTTCGGCCACACGGGCACCAATGCCCACCTGGTGTTGCAGAACGCAGAGACGCCGGTGAAGCGCCAGGAGGAGCAATCAGGTCGGCATGAGCCGTATCTGATGGTGTTATCCGCTAAAAGCGAAGCCCGGTTGAAACAGATGGCGGCCAACCTGCTCGCCGCGGATGAACCGCACAGCATGGGCGATCTCGCTTATACCCTGCAAGTCGGGCGAACGCCGATGCCGCATCGTCTGGCGTGGTTTAGCGACGACTGGCATGGCCTGCAGGAAGCGTTGGGGCAATATCTAGCCGGCGAAACGAAGATAAGCGCTTCGCTCGATGTGTATTATGCCGACGTATCGGGAACGGCCCGTTCCGCCGCCGCGCAGGCGTTGCTGCGTGACGAGGGGGGAGCTCACGGGCTTCAACCCGGCCAGACGCCGCCTCTTGCGCGCCTGCAACTGGCCGCCTGGCTGCGCGGCGAGACGGTGGATTGGGCGGCGTTATATCGCGATGCCGCGCCGCGCAGGATGCACCTGCCGACGTACCCCTTCGAGGAGGAACGTTATTGGTTCGCCTCGACGGATGAGGTAAAGGCTCTCGCGCCGCGCCGTGCGGCGGAGGCAGAGCAGAGTGACGCCGTTTGGATCGCTCGCGAAAGATGGAGGGAGCAGCCGCTGCCGGACGCCGTGAATCTCGGCGCCGGGCATTGCAACCGGCGCGTGATTTGCGTCCTGCCCGCCGCCGTTCAAACGACGCTGGGGGCCGGCATTATGCAGATTGCCGGAGAGGGTTCACCGGCGCTGTTCCTGCACGCGGCGCAGACAGACGCCGACGCCTGCAGCCGTTTCTTAGCGCAGTTGAAGATGACCGCGCAAACGGCAAATGAACCCGAGTCGGCAAACGCGCTGTTGTGCGTTGTCGAACCTGAATCCGCGATGGACCAATTGGTGCCTCTGTTCCAGGGGCTGTTATCCAGCGGGCTCGCGGTCGGCCGTATCTTGATCGTCAGCGCCTTTACCGACGCTCTGGAACGTTGTTACGCCGATGCGTTGGTCGCTTTCGGCGCCTCTTTGCGACTGGTTCTGCCGGAAACGAGCGTCTCGTTTGTCGGGTTCGACATGGCGCCGGGCGTTGAGCGCTGGCAGGGTGTCGCCGCATCGCTTCCCGCCGTCTGGGCTGAATTGCAAAGCGAACCGGGCCAAAACGCGCTGTATCTTCAGGGCAAACGCCATGTGCCGACGTACGAACAGGTCCAGATGGCAAGCGGCGCTCATGCCGTAAACAACGATGAAAACGCGAAAGCGGAAAGTTGTTTGAAGGTGGGCGGATGTTACCTGATTACCGGAGGGCTCGGTGGGTTGGGGAGGATATTTGCGCGCTATTTGTGCGAAAACTTTATGGCGAAGGTGATCTTGATTGGCCGTTCTCCGCTTGAGCCGGGTAAACAGGCGGATTTGCGCGCCATCGAACAACGTGGCGGTCAGATTTCCTACCTCCAGGCCGATGTGAGCGCGTTGTCGCAGATGGAGTCTCTGTTTGCAGACTGTCGGCGTCAAGGGATCAGGATCGACGGCATCTTGCATGCCGCAGGGGCGCAAACGCAGCAAACGCTGGCGGAGAAAGATCTCGCCGGGGTGCATCAGGTGCTGGCGCCGAAAGTTCTGGGCGTTCAGGCGATTGATAACGCCTGGCAAAGCGTGTTCGGCGCAGAACAGGCGCTGGACTTTATCGTTTACTTCTCGTCCAGCGCCGCTGTTTTCGGCGATTTTGGCGCCGGTGATTATGCCGTGGCGAATCGTTTCCAAATGGCTTACGCCAACCGCCGCCATCATGGCGTGCGCTCCGCCCGCAAGACGGTCGCTATCGGCTGGCCGGTGTGGGCGGACGGCGGCATGACGCAGGGTTCGGCCGAACGGGAGCAGGCGACGTCCTTTTACCTGAAAACCAGCGGCCAGCGCGCATTGCGCAGTGAAGAAGGGTTGAGGGTGTTCGAACAGCTGCTCGCCGGCGAAGAGGGCGCGGCGCTGGTCATGGCCGGCCGGCCCGATGCGCTGCAACGCCTGCTGGCGGGAGGGCAGCGCCAACAGGGCGCGCAAAATCGACCGGCAGCCACCACCGTTACCCATCCTGAAATGAAAGGTCTGACGGTTGAACAGTGCGTGCTTTGGGAATTGCAGCAGAGGGTGAGCGATATTTTAAGCATTGAGCGGCATCGTTTGCAGCATGACCTGAATCTGGCGGATTTCGGTTTTGACTCAATCAGCCTGGCGGAGTTTGCCGCCGCGCTCAGCCGGCGCTGGAAAATCGCTGTGTCGCCGGCCCTGTTTTTCGGGCATGCCACGCTGTCGCGGCTCAGCCAGTACTTTATGGCGACTCACGGGGCGCTAATGCACAGCTGTTACGGCGGTTCGCCAGACGAGCGTGAGTCGGCAGACCCGATCGCCCCTATGCTTCCTCCAGCAGCCCGCAACCCGGGCATGCATACCCCGGCGTCGGTGCCGTCTGCGCAGGAAGAGCCGATCGCGGTGATCGGCATGAGCGGCCGGTTCCCCGGCGCCCGCGACGTGGAGGAAATGTGGCGCTATCTGGCGGAGGGCAAATCGTCCGTCAGCCAGGTGAGCGAGGCGTATCTGCGCGGCCGCGACGAATCTTGCCGAGAGCATAGCAGCGCGTCGGCGCGCCGACTGTGGTGCGGCGTCATGCCTGGCGTTGCGGAGTTTGACCCGCTGTTTTTTGAAATTTCGCCACGGGAAGCGCAGAACATGGATCCGGGCCAGCGCCAGCTGTTGCAGGAGACCTGGAAAGCGCTGGAGCATGCCGGTTATGGCGAACAGGCGTTGCGAGAGCACAGTATAGGTACGTTTGTCGGTGTCGAAGAGGGGGCCTACGGCCGTTTCACCGCCGGCGAACAGGTTGAAATCACCGCCAATCATAACGGCATTCTGGCTTCGCGACTGGCCTATTTCCTCGATCTGCATGGCCCGGTGCTGGCGATCAATACGGCCTGTTCATCCGGCCTGGTCGCCGCGCATCTGGCATGCGCCAGCCTGCGCAACCGGGAATGTGACACCGCATTGGCCGCCGGCGTCAGCCTGCAACTCTCGACGGAAGGTTTCGACATCATGGCGCGCTCGGGCATGCTGTCGGAGGACGGCACTTGTTATACCTTCGATCAGCGCGCCAACGGCATGGTGCCGGGGGAAGCCGTCGTGGTGCTGGTGTTGAAACGGTTATCGCAGGCAGAGGCCGATGGCGACCGGATCCATGGGCTGATCCGCGCCAGCGGCATCAACTATGATGGCAAGACTAACGGGATCACCGCGCCGAACGGCGTGGCGCAGGCCGACTTGCTCAAATCCGTGTATCGACGCGCCGGCATTAGCCCGGCGCAAATTGAGTATATCGTCACGCACGGCACGGGCACCCGCCTTGGCGACCCGGTCGAGATCAATGCGCTGAATGAGGCATTCAAGGCGCACACCGATAAACAGGCTTTTTGCGCCCTGACATCGACCAAAACGAATTTCGGTCATACTTTCGCCGCTTCGGGCCTTCTGAGCGCAGTGAGCCTGATTGAGGCTTTGCAGCGGCAAATCATTCCCGCAAGCCTCAACTGCCAACAGGAAAATGACTACATCACCTGGGCGGAGAGTCCTTTCTACGTCAATAAAACAGCCCGCGCCTGGCCGAGGGTGGCGAATAAACAAAGAATGGGGGCGGTGAGCGCCTTCGGCATGAGCGGCACCAATGCGCATCTTCTCATCGAGGAATATGCGCAGGCGCCTGCGGCGCCAGAGCAGCAACGCAGCCATTATCTGCTGTGCTTGTCCGCCAAGACCGAGGAGGCGCTCTATCTCAAGGCCGGCGATCTGGTGTCGCATTTGCAAAGCTCGGAAACCGAGAGCCAGAGCTTGGCGGCGATCGGCTATACGTTGCTCCGCGGCCGCAGCCATTTCCGCTACCGCCTGGCTATCGTGGTCGAAGATCGCGAGGGCGCCATCGTCAGCCTGCAACAGGCCGAACATGGGCAGCGCCCCAATCTGTTTCGCGGTAACGGCATCCCTCCGGGCTTCATCGGGCAGCCGGCTATTCAAAAACACGTCGATGCGTTGCTGCGCCAATCGCAACACAGTGCAGGGCAGGAATATCAGGAGAATTTGTGCGCGCTGGCGGATTATTACTGCCAGGGGTACGTGCTGAAAGGCGACGAGCTGTTGCCGGACGTGTCCCGCTGCGTTGTCTTGCCGGCTTACCCGTTCGCCCGTGAACGTTATTGGGCGGAGGGCAGCGCGTCATTGCCGGCGCGAAGCGTCGCCGCCGCACAGGGCGCGCTGCATCCGATGCTGCAGGATAATGCCTCAACGCTGGGGGAGCTGCGTTTTCGCGCCGAGTTCAGCGGCGAAGAGTTTTTCCTCAAGGATCACCGGGTTTACGGGCAGAAAGTTTTGCCGGGCGTCTGCTATCTGGAGATGGCGCGTGCGGCTTATGCCTGCGCGGCCTCGCCGTCGGTTGCAACGCCTCAGCCGCTGCGCTTCAGCATGAAACAGGTTCTTTGGCTTCAGCCGGCGATCGCCGCACAACAGACCATGACGCTTTACGTCGGGCTTTGCGAGCAGAACGAAGGGCTTGTTGACTATCGGGTGTATTCGGAAAACGAAGGGCAGCAGCGCAGGATCCACAGCCAGGGCGTGATTGTGCCGCATCTGAATGACGCCATTCCGGCGCGCGGTTCTCTGGACGTGGAGCAGCTGAAAAGCCAGATGACCGGCCCCGGCTATCTGCCGGCACAGTGCTACCAAAGGTTCAGCAGCATGGGGCTCGAGTATGGCGAGTCATTCCAATGCATTGAGCAACTGCTGACGGGAGAGCGCCAGGTGTTGGCCAAAATTGCGCTGCCGAATGCGGCAACCCGGCAGGGGTTCGGTTTGCACCCGAGTTTGATCGACGCCGCATTGCAAACCAGCCTGGGGCTGCATGGCTCTGAGCCGCGCCCCGACGCCGTCTATGTGCCGTTTGCGCTGGAGCAGTTAGAGATCTTCGGCAACATCGACACCCGGCTCTGGGTCTGGTTGCGGCTGGTCGCAACCGATAATGCGGCGGATCCGCAAGTGCAGAAAATGGATGTCGATCTCTGCGATGAACGGGGGCTTATCTGCGTGAGCTTGCGCGGCTTCTCGACCCGCATGCTGTCGGTAGCTCACCCGTCTGAGCAAGACGAGCCTGCGGCCGAGATGGCCGTTAGCTCACAGCGCAAAACGTTGAGCGGGACGGAGTACTTTTTGCAAGATCACGGCGGGTTGTTGCCGGGCATGCTGTCGCTGGCGTGGATGAGCGAATTGGCGGCGGCGCATCTCCAGCCGGAAGATCCCCCGGCCGTCATTGGGCTCAAACAGGTGGTCTGGCGGCAACCCGTGGCGGTGGACGCGCGCGGAGCCGATATTGATCTGCACCTGAGCCGGGATCAACAGGGTTATCGCTGCACGGTCAGTGCGCAGGGCGCGATGCACGCGCAGGCCCGAGTGATGATCGGCTCAGCCGGCGAACCGGCGCTTCAGCCGCTGCCGCTTGAGGCGATCGCGCAGCGCTGTCGGCAGCGCAGAGAACAGAGTGCCTGCGCCGAGTTTTTCGCGGCGGCGATCGGACCAAGGTTGCTCGGCATCACCCGTTATGACCAGGGGCATCAAGAAGCGTTGATCGCGCTGGAAACGCCAAGCGATGTTGACGGCGAGACGGCGGCGCTGCACCCAACCCTGATGAACGGGGCCGTTTTGGCCGCGATCATGTTGGCCACCGGCGGCGAGCGGCAAAGCGATCGCCCGCTGATGCCGTTTAGCCTGGATGAACTGCGGGTCCACCGGCCATTGCCGGGGAGCCTGCTGGCCTATATTCGCCAACACCCTTCAGAGAGCGGCTCGCAGCAGCCGATCGTCAGTTGCGATATCTGGTTTACCGATCGTCACGGCCATATCCTGGTCGAAATGAAGGGGCTGAAAATGATCGCAGCGCCGGCGGCGTCGCTGGTCTTCGCCCGGCCTCAGTGGGCCCGGCAGCAGCTTGCCGTTCTTTCGCACGCTGAACGCGCTCCAGACGCGCCGCCTTGTTTTATCCTGGCGCAGGGGAATGATGGGTGGCAAACCGCGTTGCAAAGCGCCTGGCCCGCTTGCCGGGTCATGCGCCTGTCGTCCGATGCAGATCAGACGCCGGCGCAATTGACGCTTTGTCTGCAGCAGCTGTTTGCCCAAATTAAAGAAAGCGTGCTTGCCTGCACGGAACAGGCCCAGCGGCAGGCGCTGTTTATACTGGCGGCGGAACCGGTTAACCCGTCCTGGCTGTCCGCGGCGGCAGGGCTGCTCAAAACGGCCCGCCAGGAACAGCCTGGCCTCAATGGAAAAGTGATCCGCTACCCGAATACCGCTGACGCGGCCATGCAACTGCCGGCCCGGCTGCGTGCCGAAATGCAGGAGACAGAGGGCGCCGTCGAGATTCGTTACGACGCGGCGGGCGGCAGAAGCGTGCGGGAGTGGCACCAAACCGCGCTGACGGACGCCGCCGGTGTGCCGCCGATGGCTGCCGGCTCCGTTATCTGGATCACCGGCGGGCTGGGCGGTATTGGCTATCAGCTGGTCCGTGAACTGGGGGCGCGCTATCAGGCTCGTTTCGTCCTGAGTGGCCGTTCCGCTTTGCAGGGCCTCAATGAGCAACGCCTTGCGGCGCTGCGGCAGCAGGGCGCCCAGGTGACTTACTACCAGGGGGATATGACCGACCCCGAGCAGGTTCGCCGCCTGGTGGGGCAAATCCTGCAGGATGAGGGCCAATTGAATGGCGTCATCCACAGTGCGGGCGTCACGCGTGACGCATTCATTGTCAATAAAACCGACCCTGAAGTGCTTGAGGTGTTAGGGCCGAAAGTCGCGGGCACTCTGGCTTTGGATCAGGCAACCCGGGATTGCGAGCTGGACTTTATGGTGCTGTTCTCCTCGTTGAGCAGCGCGTTTGGCAATACCGGCCAGGCTGACTATGCCTGCGCCAATGGCTTTATGGACGGTTTCGCCTTCCAGCGTAACCAGCAGGTTGCCGAGGGGTTGCGACGCGGCAAAACCCTGTCGTTGAACTGGCCGCTGTGGCGCGATGGCGGCATGGGGATTTCCGGGCAGGCGGCTGAACAGCTCAGGCGCCAGTCGGGTTTGGTGCCGATGCCCGCCGCCGTGGGGATAGAGGCATTGCTGCTGGGGCTGCACGGCCCGGAGCCGCAGCTGGCGGTTATGTATGGCGAAGCCGGGCAGATCGGGCGCCGGCTCTCGGAGACACGCGATCCGCTGCCTGCGGGTTCATCAAGCCGCGAAGAGGCGCCCCGTCAGCGGGCAGGCGAGAACGGCCCGGTTCGGGTTGCACGCGTCCACGCCATGCTGGTCGGCATGGTGGCTCAGTTGCAAAAGCTCGATGAAAGCAAGGTTGAGCTGGATATGGAACTGTCCAAATATGGCTTTAATTCTATCGATTTCACCGAGTTTGCCGGTCGTCTCAATAAGGCCTATGGCTTGACGCTGATGCCGACGGTGTTCTTTGAACATTCCACCCTGCGGGCGATGGGCCATCATCTGGCCGACACTTATCCCGACGCCGTCGCGCAAATCGCAGGCGCGGTGGAAATGGCGGCCGCCAAAGCGCCGGCGCCACTCATCACCGCCACCAGCCTGGCAACGCGGGATGACGGTGAAAAAACGGTTGGCTGGCGGGCGGCGGCTTCTGCGTCAGCGCCACAGCAAGAAGCCCCGGCCACCGCCTCAGCGGCGACGGACGGGCCGCAAGAGCCGGAAGCGATAGCGGTTATCGGCATGAGCGGCCGCTTCCCGCAGTCGCGCAATCTGGATGAATTCTGGCGAAACCTGGAAGCGAATCAGGACTTGATCGGCAGGGTTCCGGCCGACCGCTGGAACTGGCGGGAATATTATGGGAACCCGCATGAAACGCCCGGAAAAACCAACGTGACTTGCGGCGGGTTCATGCAGGATGTCGATTGTTTCGACCCGCTGTTCTTTGGCATTTCTCCACGGGAAGCCCAGTCATTGGACCCGCAGTTCAGGATTTTCCTGGAAACGGTCTGGGCGACGATTGAGGATGCCGGCTATCGCGCGAGTGATTTATCGGGCAGCAACACCGGGGTGTTTGTCGGGGTATCGACCTCCGAATACAAGGACGCCTGGCTGAAGTATTCCCACGATAAGTTCGGCATCGGCGATCCTCCTTGGCTTTCTCACTTCGCGCTGGCCAACCGCGTGTCTTACATACTGAACCTCCATGGCCCGAGCGAACCCATTGACACCGCCTGTTCCAGTTCTCTGGTCGCCATTCACCGGGCGATAGAAGCGATGCGCGCCGGCAGCTGCGATATGGCGCTGGTCGGCGGCGCCAACATTATCGTCAATCCGGGGATCACCATCACCGCCGGAGAAGCGGGGATCCTCAGCGAAGACGGCCGTTGCAAAACCTTTGATATCAGCGCAGACGGCTACGGCCGCGGCGAAGGCGTCGGCGCCATTCTGCTCAAACCCCTGCGCCAGGCGATTGCCGATGGCGATCGCATTCAGGGTCTGATCCGCGGCAGCGCCGAGAATCACGGCGGTAAAGCCACGTCGCCCACCGCGCCGAACCCGGTTGCGCAGCAGGCGCTGCTGACCCAGGCCTATCGCCGCAGCGGCATCGATCCGGCGAGGGTGGGTTATATCGAGACCCATGGCACGGGCACCCGGCTGGGCGATCCGATTGAGATCAATGGGTTGAAAAAAGCGTTCGCCGCCTTGTATCAAGAGCGGGGGCAATCCATGCCGGGCGAAGCGGGTTGTGGGCTCGGATCGGTGAAAACCAATATCGGCCACCTGGAAGCCGCCGCCGGCATTTCTGGCGTCCTGAAAGTGTTATTGATGTTCCGTCACCAGAAAATGCCTGGCAACGTTCATTTGCAGACGGCGAATCCGTATTTGGATCTTGCCGATAGCCCGTTCTACCTGGTGCGAGAAACGCAGCCATGGCCGGCGATGCAAGACGCCGGTGGCCGGCCGCTGCCGAGAATAGCCGGCGTCAGCAGTTTTGGCATCGGCGGGGCGAACGCGCACATCGTTCTGGAAGAGTACGTTGCGGAACCGGCCGGCGGCGTTACTGCCCCTTCTGTGGCGCCGGTGGCGATTGTCTTGTCGGCAAAAAAAGCCGCTCGCCTGGAGGCGGTCGCACAAGGTTTGGCCACCTACCTGGATTCTGCGGCTTTTGCCGAGCAGCAGCCGAGCCTGGCGGATATCGCTTATACCCTGCAAGTGGGGCGCGAAGCCATGGATGAACGCCTGGCCTTCGTCGCCGACTCCGTGCCGGCCCTGCAGGACAGATTGTCCCGCTATCTGGCCGACCCCAAACCGGCGCCGGGCATCTATCGCGGCAATGCGAAAGCGGGCAATGGCGCCTTATTGGCCGCGGCTGATGAAGACCTTCAGGCCTGGTGCCGACAAGGCGAGTACCACAAGCTGCTGGCGGCCTGGGTGCAGGGTGCCGTCGTTGACTGGAAAACGCTGTACTCTGCGGCAACGCCACCCCGCAAGATCGGCTTGCCGACTTATCCGTTCGCACGGGATCGTTTCTGGTTGAAAGAGAAAACCGGCGAGGCTATGCCATCCCGGCCCGATCGTTTGCACCCGCTGGTACACCGCAATACCTCAGATCTGACCGCGCTCAGCTTTACCTCCTGGTTTGACGGCAGCGAATTCTTCCTGTCAGACCATGTGGTGATGGGAAAACGCCTTTTGCCCGGCGTCGCCTATTTGGAAATGGCGCGCGCCGCCGTTGAACAGATGGTGGGGCGTGAACGGCATCTGCAGTTGACTCAGATCGTCTGGATTCGTCCTTACATCGCCGCCGGCGAAAACGGCCTTTCCCCGGTGACGGTAAAATTGCTGCCGCAATCGCCGACGGTGATTCGGTTCGAAATTTGTTCTCGGATGGCGGATGGCCAAACCCAGACGCATTGCCAGGGAAAAGCGATCGTGGCGGACTCGTTTGCGGCGAGCGAAACGCGGCTCGATCTGTCGGCGGCGATGGCCGAGCACCAGGAAGGCACGCTGGAGAAAGCCGAATGTTACCGGGCTTTCCATCAGTTGGGGATCGAATACGGCGCCGGACATCAGGGCATTGAACGGCTGCATGTCGCCAGGGGGCGCGTGCTTGCGCAGCTGGCGCTGCCTGAAGCCCTCAAAGAGACGCTGGGCGAGTATGTTCTGCATCCCAGCCTGATGGATTCTGCATTACAGGCGACGCTGGGGTTGTCCCAGGATCATCGGCTGGGTTTGCCGTTTGAACTGGAATCACTGGAGATCCTGCGCCGCTGCACATCCAGAATGTGGGCCCGCATTGCGTATGAACATGGCGCCGAGCCTGCGCTGCGGGCAAAAGTGCAAAAACTGACCGTTGAGCTATATGACGATGCCGGGCGGCTCTGCGTTCATTTGCGGGGATTCAGCGCCCGCGCGCCTGAACCCGCCACGCCGCCCGGCAACGGCACGCTGTTGCTGGTGCCGACATGGTCGCGCAAACAGGTTCGGGGCGATGTCGTTGCTCCGCCGGCGTACTCCCACCGTCAAACACTCTTCTGCGGCGAAGCTTCCGTCGCGAAAGCCATGGGCCTGACGGATGATCTGATTTTCCCGGCGATGGGCCCTGAAGAACATATCGCCCAGGACTTTCAGCAGCAGGCGCTGGCCTTGTTTGGCCGGGTAAAATCCCTGTTGGATGGGCGGCCCAGGCAGCCGATGCTGTTGCAAGTGGCGGTTGCCGGGGCGCTGTCCGCGCCGTTTTCCGCCGCGCTCTGCGGGGTGTTAAAAACGGCGCGTTTAGAGAATGGCCGGTTTATTGGCCAGCTGATTGAGCTGGAGGCGACGGCGCGCGCCGACGAGATTAACGCCAGGCTGCGGGAAAGCAGCCTGGCGCCGGAAGACATTCACATACGCTACGGCCGGGAGGGTCGGCAGGTTTTATCCTGGCGGGAAGTGCGCTCGCTCACCGAAACCTCCGCCGCGCCTTCCGCGTCAGGGGCGGTCCGCATGCCGTGGAAAGAGCGGGGCGTTTATCTGATTACCGGCGGCGCGGGTGGGCTGGGGCTTATTTTTGCCACAGAGATTGCCCGTCAAACCCGCGGCGCCAGGCTGATCCTCACCGGACGAACGCCGATGAACGATCGGATCCAGGCCGCCGTCAGCCCGTTGACCACGCTGGGCGCTCAGGTTGACTATTGCCGGCTTGACGTCTGCGATCGCCCAGGGGTCGAGGCGCTGGCCGCCAGCGTCGTGGCGAAGCACGGCGCCATCAACGGCGTGTTGCATTGCGCCGGCGTGCTGCGCGATAGCTACATCCTGAAAAAGTCGCCGGAGGATTTTCTGGCCGTACTCGCACCTAAAGTGCAAGGGACGGTGAACCTGGATCTGGCCCTGGCGCGGCATCCGCTGGATTTCTTTATTCTCTTTTCCTCGACTGCGGCCGCCTTGGGCAATCCGGGGCAGGCTGATTATGTTACGGCGAACGGTTTCATGGATGTTTACGCTCACTACCGCCAGCGGCAGGTGGCGGCTAAGGCGCGGATGGGCAGAACTCTGACGATCAACTGGCCGCTGTGGAAAGACGGCGGCATGGCGGTTGATGACGCATCTGAAACCCTGATGTACCAGAACACGGGCATGATCGCGATGTCTGCGGCTGCCGGTCTGCAGGCTTTCTATCAGGCGCTTGAGCGGGAAGAAAACCAGGTGCTGGTGATCGCCGGCGACATTGACAAGTTGCGCCTGACATTGGCCAAGGGTAATGAACAGCACCGCGCTGAGCCGGCGGCAGGCAGTGTGCCGCATGAGGCGGCGCAGATTGACAACAGGGGGCTGGAAGAGGCGGTGCAGCAGCTGTTGATCCGCGAAGTCTCCGCATTGCTTGACGTGGCGGCGGCCGAGATCGATCTGGATCTCGAATTGACGGAACTGGGCTTCGATTCCATTTTGACAACCGGGTTCGCCAACAGGCTGAACCAGCGCTATCAGCTCGACCTGCTGCCAACCCTGTTCTTCGAGTATCCAACGATTGCGGCGCTGAGCGGTTATCTAACGGCAACCTATCGGACCGCATTCGCAGCAAGGTTTACCGCGTTCGCCCAGCCGGAAAGCGGGGAGCAACACCTGGCTGAACAGGCTGCGCCTCGGATAGCCGAACAGGTGTCCGCCCAGGCGGTGGATTTACCGGCGTTGCATGACGCGGTTCAGTCGCTTCTGATGCAGGAAATTTCAGCGTTGTTGCACGTGGACGCCGCTGACATCGATAACGATATTGAGCTAAGCGAGCTGGGCTTCGACTCCATACTGACGACCAGTTTTGCCAATAAGCTGAACCGGCAATACGCGCTGGAACTGCTGCCGACCGTGTTTTTCGAGTACCCGACCGTTGCGGGATTGACGCATTATCTGGCCGAACGCTATCGGGAAGGCTTTAGCCGGCTGTTTGCCGCGCAAGTGATGGCGCAAGCACCGCAAAGCGATGAGGCGCCGGCGCAAGATGTCTCAGCCGAACGCGCGCCCCAGCCGAAACCGTCCGCTTCGCCCGCCGTTCACCACCGGAACGACGCGCAGGAAGCGATCGCCATTGTGGGGATGAGCGGCAGTTTCCCCATGGCGCCGGATCTGGACGCCTACTGGGAAAATCTATTGCAGGGGAAAGATTGCATCAGCGAGGTGCCGCCAGAGCGTTGGAATTGGCGGGACTCCCTGCAGGCGGTACACAGTGCTGAAAACCGCGACAGTATTCGCTGGGGAGGATTCATTCAGGATATGGCGGAATTCGATCCGCTCTTTTTCGGTATCTCCCCCCGAGAGGCCGAACTGATGGATCCGCAACAGCGGCTGTTGATGACCCATGCCTGGAAAGTGATTGAAGAGGCAGGTTACTCGGCCGCTTCTTTGGCCGGCAGTACGCTGGGCATTTATGTCGGTACGGGAAACACCGGTTATGCGGGGCTGATCGTCGATGCGAAACTTCCGGCGGAAGGTTTCACCGCAACGGGGATTGTGCCTTCGGTCGGCCCGAATCGTATGAGCTACTTCCTCAATGTGCATGGGCCGAGCGAGCCGATTGAAACGGCGTGTTCCTCTTCGCTCATCGCCATTCATCGCGGTGTTTCAGCCTTGCGCCATGAAGGCTGCGATATGGTCATCGTAGGCGGCATCAATACATTGGTCACGCCGGATACGTTCGTCAGCTTTTGCAAAGCGGGCATGCTCGCCGCCGACGGCCGTTGTAAAACATTCTCCAGCCAGGCTGACGGCTATGTGCGCGGCGAGGGCGCGGGCATGCTGTTGCTGAAGCGTTTATCGGCGGCCGAAGCGGACGGCGATCATATCTATGGCGTTATCCGTGGCAGCGCGCAAAATCACGGCGGGCGCGCCAGTTCCCTGACCGCGCCGAATCCAAAAGCGCAGGCGGCCCTGTTGGCCAGCGCCTACCGCGATGCCGGCATCGACCCCAGGACGGTCGGCTACATTGAGGCGCACGGGACGGGCACCAAACTCGGCGATCCGATTGAGATCAATAGCCTGAAAGCCGCGTTTCACGATCTGCAGGCACGCTATCCGGGCGAGGAATACCCTGAGGCGGAGTGCGGCGTCGGGTCGGTGAAAACCAACATCGGGCATTTGGAGATGGCGGCAGGCATTGCCGGCGTCATCAAAGTGTTGTTGCAGCTGAAACACCAGACGTTGGTGAAGAGCCTGCACTGTGAAGAACTGAATCCCTATATCGATTTCACGAACACGCCATTCTATGTGGTGCGGGAGAATCGCCCCTGGCGCGCATTGCGAAACGCGCAGGGTGACGCGTTGCCGCGCCGGGCCGGCGTCAGTTCTTTTGGTTTCGGCGGCGCCAACGCGCATATCGTGATCGAGGAATATCGCGACAATAGGTCGGTGCTGCCGGCGCCGCAATCGCGCTATGTGATCCCGTTGTCAGCCAGGGATGATGTTCGCTTGCGTGACGTAGCCCTGAACCTCAGGCGATATCTGGATCAGCAACGGGAAAACCCTGAGCTGACGCTAATGAATCTGGCCTATACGCTGCAAGTCGGGCGGGACGCCATGACGGCGCGACTGGGCTGGATCGTGCAGTCCCTCGACGAGCTGAGGGTAAAGCTGGACGACTTTTTACAGGGTAACGAAGAACCCGGCGAGGTCTACCGTGGCCGGCGCAGCAGCCACAATGCTCTGGTGGCGCAATTCTCGGCCGATGAAGAACTGCGCGAAGCCATCGCGAAATGGGCGGCGCGCGGTAAATACGCCAGGCTGCTGAGCCTTTGGTGCCAGGGGCTGGAGTTTGATTGGTCGGGCTTATATCAAGGGCAGCAGCCGCTTCGCCTGAGCCTGCCGACCTATCCCTTTGAGCGCCAGGCGTTCTGGCTTCCCGCCGCTCAGGGGCAGGAACACGCCGCCCCCCGCGTCTTGGCGCATGACGTTCACCGCCAGCCGGAGAAAACAGACGGCATACCCGCGCCATCATCCCTGGCGGACGGCACGCCGCAGAAGGCCGAGGCGCGCTTTGATCTTGAGGCTTACCTGACCGCGCTGATCGGCCGGCAGCTCAAAGTGGCCGAAGCGGCGATTGGCCCGGATACCGCTCTGGAGGAGTTGGGCATGGATTCGGTCGTGTCCATCGCGCTGTTAAATGACATCCGCGAAACCTTCCCGCACGTCTCCCGCTCGCTGTTTATGGAATACCACACCGTCGGTGAAATTCAGCTGTATCTGCGCAGCCATTTCAGCGAACGGCTGGCCATGCTGGGCAACCCAGGGCCGTTGGCAGAAGCGGAGCCGGAGCGGCAGGCGGAGGCAAGCAAAATGCGCGCGGAGGAGGCGCAGGGGCAAAATATCAGCATCATCGGCATGGCGGGGATCTTCCCGCAGGCAGAGGATATCGCTGCATTTTGGGATAATCTGCGCGCTGGCCGAGCGGCGCATTCCACGCTGAGTGACAAGCGCAGACGCCTGATGGCCCTGGATGAAGAAGAGGTCGGCAGCAGCAGAATCGGCGCCTATCTGGAGGGGGTCGAGTATTTCGATCGCAAACTGTTCAAGGTCTCTCACAAGGACGCGCAAAAACTGGATCCCCAGATCCGAAAATTGCTTGAAGTCATTTGGCAATCCATCACGGACGCCGGTTATACCCTGAGCCAGTTCCGTGAGAAACGGACCGGGCTTTTTGTCGCCACCCGCGGGCATTCAGGCTATCAGGATATTCAGGCCAAAGTGGATCCGCAGCAGGCGGCTCAGTGGCGTTTCCAGGCGGAGCAGATCTCCGCTTACGCCAACCGCATTTCAAACATTCTGAACCTGTCGGGGCTCAGCGAGATCGTGGAAACCGGATGCGCCAGCTTTTTGGTTGCGATCAGGCACGCCATGAGCGCCATCAGAGAGGGGCGTTGCCAGCAGGCGATTGTCGCCACCGCGGAACTGGGGCTTTCGCCCTTCGTGCAGAACCGCACCGACGATCAAGCGCTGTACAGCTCTCATCCGGTCACCAAAAGCTTTGCCAGTGATTCCGACGGTTATGTGAAAAGCGAAGTGGTCGGCGCCATTATCCTGAAAGCGGAGGAGGATGCCTTGGCGCAGGGCGATGCCATTTACGTCAATGTCAAAGGCGTCGGCGTCAGCCACGGCGGCAAAGCCCCGTTGAAATGGTACAGCCCCAATATTGAGGGGCAAAAAGCGGCCATCGCCGCCGCCTTCGCGGAAACCGGGCTCGATCCGGCGACCATCTCCTATATCGAACCCGAGGCCAACGGTTCCCAGTTGGGCGACGCGGCGGAGCTGGTCGCCATTCAGGCGGCCTATGGCCCCCACCTGCAGGGCACCCAGTCGGCGCCTATCGCCATTGGTTCACTCAAACCCTTGACCGGGCACGCCGAAACGGCATCGACGTTCCCTGTCCTGGTGAAAATGGTGCTGTCCATGCAGCACCGCCAACTGGCGAAAATTGCGGGGCTCGGCCCGTTGAACGAAGGGATCGCTCTGACCGACGGTTTTGAACTGCTCGATGAAGATCGCCCCTGGCAGAAGCGGGGGCCTCACCCACGGCGCGGCGCCATCCATTCCATGAGCATTGGCGGCGTGAACGCCCATTTGCTGCTTGAAGACTATGAAACGGAACACCACGCCGAGTGGTCCCCGGCCGAGCGGCCATTCATTTTCCTGTTTTCTGAGGCGGATGAGGCGGGATTGGATCTGCTGGTGAGCGATTACCTGGACTTTCTGCCGCGTGCGTCGGCAAACCTCTCTGCACACGACGCGGCACAGGAGCCCACGCCAGAGGAGCTGCGGGCGCGCGAGTCGCTCTATTTGGAACGGCTCGAATATACCCTGCAACAGGGCAGAGAGCATCGAGACGTGAGACTGGCGGTCAGCGCCGCCAGCATTGCGCAACTGCAAGAGAAGTTGCAGCGCCGGCTGTCGCATACCGGCCATCAGGATGGCATTTACGACAGCCGCGCGACGTCATCCCTAAAAGAGGAGGCGTTGTCTTCCTTGAGCGACGGCGTGCGACAAGCCTTGTTGAAATGGCTGGCGGGGGATGCCGTGGAATGGGCCAAACTGCGGCAGGACGAAGGGTGGCGAGACGGGCTGCGCAAGCTTCATTTGCCCGTCAACCCATTGCGGAAGCTGTTCTGCTGGCATGAGGGGTTCCACGATAGCGACGTCGCCGACGGAGATCATGCAGTGCCGACAAACGCGGAACAGCGTTCTGTCGTGGAGTAAGGGTGCAATTGCACCGTTGTTTTTTTATTCAAATAGGGGTGTGCAATGAATGAATTAGACGAAGCCCTGTCGGGCTACCTTGTTACGCAGGCTGCGAAAGTATTGAAGTGCAGCCCGGACGATATCGAGTGGGAAAGCGATATTGATGAATATGGGTTTGAGTCAATGGAGGTCAACCAATATTGCGTCGATCTGAATAAATTTTTCTCTATCAAATTGACGCCGGTTGTATTCCTGGAAGTCAATTCGTTGCAAGGGCTGAGTGAGTATCTGAAAAAACATCACTTCAATCGTCTTGAAATGACCTTTTTATGAACATGACTCTCAGAGGAAACTTTTATGGAAAAGTATGACATTCAAAGTGAAACGCAACGCAAAGCCTTCGACCTGATGCCACACTTCTTTCTCGATCAGGAGGAGCAGGCGAATTTCCACTTTATGATGCATATGCGGTTGCTGTTGAACGCGCCTGAGTTTATGGCCACCTTCGAACGCGACCTGTTTGAGAAGAAATTGGCCGACCTCCAGGCGAAATGCCCGGATCTGGCCAACATAGATTGCGCCGATACCTTCATAAAAATGAAGTCTTACGATTTCTCAAATATGGATCGGCATACATTCCAGCACATGATCAATGATGCAAGCAATCCGCCGATTATTGCCAAGGGTTTTCTCAACGACACGAAAGCCGTTCAACAATGGACCCATGAATACCTGATTGAGCATTACAAAGACACTGAAATTATCGCGGTGGGTTATGATGAAAAAGAAACCAGCCTGAAAAAACTGAAGCTGGAAAAAATACTGCGCTCTCAATTGGACAAAGATTCAAAGGTCAGCTACTACATCAACAACTCTGCGGAAATATTTAACGACTATCCGGATTTAATTGACGAAGTGGGTGCTGAAAAAATACTTGATCTGTTTTATGGTCATTCGGCGAATAGTTTCAGTCAGTTATTTGTCGGCAATCTTCGCACCTGGGGAACCAACTGGCATCAGGGAAATGATATTTCCTGCGCACTGATGATCAGCGGGGTAAAACGGTGGTATTTCGTCGATCCGCGGCTAGGGTATATCTTGCGTCCCTTCTTTGACGGCGCCAACGGCATGTCAGCCAAGATGGATGCTCGTCTGGATATGAACTTCCATAAAATCCATAGTCCACTTTATGCGTACGCGCCCAAATTCTATGTCGATCTGGAACCCGGCGACGTCATCTTCTTCACGAAATACTGGCCGCATGCGGTTATCAACACCACACCGCTGCAGATCATGGCCAATATGCGAATGACGGAAGTGAATCTGGATACCATGACCAAGGGCAAAGATGTCCCGACGCTGATGCCGGTGTACGACAACATTCTGAACTCAGATCCCTCCTTCATCAAATTCAAGTTCGATATCTTTAATAATCTGGGGAAAAAATCCAAAACTATCGGCGATGAGAATTATTTCTCTGCCTATACGTCGACCGGCGATGTTCTGACCAATGGGGATAAACAATGAGCGAGTATCTGATAAATTCTGGCGAGTTCAACATGATTGTTTGTCCGGCAGACAAAGCCTATTACATCCTTAATGACGATCGGGCTTCGACGGAGACGCTGCAGGAATTTCTGGACGGTGAGAAGGTGCAGTACCACCGGCTTAAGCCCTTGTGGTTTAAGTATCGCGCCGATGAATCCTGGCAGGATCTCAATAAAAAAGAATACCGACTGGGTAAAGAGCTTTCCGAGGCGGAACTGATTGACCGTTTTGTCTTGAAGGCATTTAACTTTGGCAGTTTGGTCGCCGTTCGTGACAGCCAAACGGGCGCCGTCAAGATATTTAAACGGGACAAGTTAAAAATGTCCGTCCGTTAGTAACCGATTCGCCTGAATAAAATTGATGCACGCCTTCTATTGATTTCGCCCGGTTGTACTAGACTCATGGGGGGCGTGCGGCAGCGCTGTTAACTGCGCCAGGGAAAGTGATTGGAGAAACAAGTGACGAAGCAAAATAACGACAGTGAAAACGCCTCAATATTAAATAATATACATGATAAGGAAATAGCGGAAAGTCTGAGCCCGGATGAGAAAAAAGACGCTGTCGCGATTATCGGTATAGGCGGGTTCTTCCCAGGCGCCGATTCTATCGAAGAATTTTGCCTCAAGTTGGATAAGCAAGCGTCGCTGTTTTCACCGGTGCCTGACAATCACTTTCCCGGGCCGGAAATGCGCAACAGATATGGCGCATTTTTGCACGATATAGCCGGCTTTGATCCTGACGTATTCAATATCGGCCCGATGGAGGCCGAGTACATGGATCCCAGGACGCGTTTACTCTTGATGTCGGTGTGGCATACCCTGGAGGACGCCTGTTATTTGCCGCAGCAGCTACGCGACGCCAATGTCGATGTCTATATCGCCTCGGAAGGCGCCGCTTATACGCCGTTTCTCGCCAAGGCTGAGCTGACGAGTTATTCCATATTGGGCATGATGTCCTGGTCTTTACCGAATTACCTCTCGCACGCTTTTCGTTTCAACGGCAAAAGCCTGTATATCGATACGGCCTGTTCCGGCGCCAGCGTGGCTTTGCATCAGGCCAAGGAAGCGCTGTTGCGCGGAGAGACGGATTATGCGCTGGTCGGCGCCGCTAACCTGTTATTCGGCGATGCGCTGGCCGGATCGTATTTGGGGCAGGAATCGCTGGGCATTCT
The DNA here is from genome assembly GCF_018336935.1 of Serratia plymuthica. Classification (NCBI taxonomy): domain Bacteria; kingdom Pseudomonadati; phylum Pseudomonadota; class Gammaproteobacteria; order Enterobacterales; family Yersiniaceae; genus Serratia; species Serratia plymuthica. Next base: position 2,382,150 of record NZ_CP068771.1, read on the forward strand.
CGGGGGCGAGGCGAGCTGTTCGCCTTTTCAGGCCGATGCCAAAGGCTTTCTGCCCGCCGAGGCGACGGTCACCGTGTTGCTCAAGCGGTTATCCCAGGCTATCGACGATCGGGATAACATCCACGGGGTTATTTTAGGCTCCGCCGTCAACCATACCGGCGGCTACGGCAGCCTCACGATGCCGTCGGCCGAATCACAGGCGAAGGTCATTGTCGGCGCCTATCGTCAAGCCGGTATCGATGTGGATACCCTGGGCTATATTGAAGCTCATGGCGCCTCATCGCTGCTGGCCGATGCCGAAGAAATCAAGGGATTCAAGCGTGCGGATGCGCAATTGGCAACGCGCCTGGCGCCCTCGACGGGCACGCCCTGCAAAATCAGCACGCTTAAACCGAATATGGGGCATGCCAATTCGGCGTCCGGCCTGGTGTCGCTGATCCGCGTGCTGCACGCGTTTAAAACGCGGAAAAAGCCGGGCATCAAGGATTTCACCGGCTGCAGTGAAAAAATCAAGCTTGAAGGTTCACGTTTTTACCTCAATGAGGAGACGGAAGAGTGGCCGCCGTTGGTGGATGCCAATGGCCGGGAGATCGCACGCCGGGCCGCGATTAACAACTTTGGCGCGGGCGGAGTTAACGCCCATTTGCTGCTGGAGGCGTTCTCCGGTTACGAGGATCGCCGCGAGAGCGCCGGTGATGAGGCGCATTCGCAGGAGAAGGGGTACTTTCTGGCGCTGTCGGCGCTGCATGAATGGCAGTGGATCCGCTATGCGGAATCTCTCCTGGCCTTTTTGCAGCAGTCCCCCGACGTCCCGCCGGGCGCGCTGGAATATTTCTATCTGACCGCGCGCAATAAGTTTGAGCACCGGGTGGTCTTTCGTTATACCGACACCGAAAATTTGCAAGAGAAGCTGACCCAGTTTATCGCCGCCAAAGGGCAGAAAGCTTACTACCTGAAAAGCGGGGCGCGCGATGAGCATAAGGCGCTCGACATATTTAACCGCCACCACCGGCTGTCGGACTTGTTGACGACGCTGGATTGGGAAAATGACAAACGCTTTCTTATCGATCTGTGGGTTCAGGGCGTCGACTTCCCGCTGCATCAGACCCTTGGCATACCGACGTTTAACAAGCTGTCGCTGCCGCGTTACCCTTTTAACCTTGAACATTACTGGAGCGCGGCGGTGTCGCCGTCAGCGCCGCCCGATGCGCAGACGCATCGGCACCTACATCCGTTAGTGCAGCAAAATACGTCGGATTTTTATACTCAGCGCTACAGCAGTTTCTATACCGGCGATGAGTTTTTTCTGGCCGATCATCTGGTTAAAGGCCAGAAAGTGCTGCCCGGGGTTGCCTATCTGGAGTTGGCGCGCGCGGCGCTGGCCGATGCCTTGGGCCAGCCGGCGGCGATCAGGCTGGAAAATATCAGTTGGATACGGCCAATGCGCGTAGCGGCGCCAGGGTTGCACGTCGTGGTCGAACTGCATCCCGAAGGCGATGCGCGTTTCGGCTTTGAGATATACAGCACCGGCGCTTCCGCCGCGGGGAGCGAAAGAGTCACGCATTGCCGCGGACAGGCCGGGATAGCGCCTGCCGGGGCGTCGGCGCCACCTGCAATCGATATTCGCGCTCTGCAGCGCCAATGCGCCGTCAGGCATCTGGACAGCCAGGCATGTTATGCCGCTTACAGCGCAATGGGCATTCTTCACGGCCCGGCCTATCAGGGCGTGATCTCGATAGATGAGGGCGCTACCCAGGCTATTGCCCGTATCGAATTGCCCGCCTGCGTGGCCAGGAGCCACAGTCAACTCTTTTTGCACCCCAGCCTGATGGATTCGGCCTTGCAAATGGCCGCCGGTTTGCTGGTCGACGCTGAACGCCCTGAATTCGCATTGCCGTTTGCATTGGAACATTTGGACATCTTCCCGCGAGAGGGCGCCAGCGCGCTGCCCGAACGCCTGTGGGTCTGGGCGCGGTATAAAACCGGGTCCGCTAAAACCGACAAAGTCAAAAAAATGGATTACGACCTGTGCGACGAAGCCGGCCGTGTTTGGGTCAGGCTCGGCGGCTTTTCTTCCCGAGGGGTGGACAATGCGCCGCCGGCCACCGACCGCACGGCGACAACAACCGAGACACGGCCCGCTGACCCGCGCGTCGCGGCGGAAAGCGCCGAAAACAAAGGATTGCAAGACAAGCTGCTCCCTTTGATGCAGCAGTCACTGGCCAGGTTGCGGAAGCTGGAAGCGGGGCGAATCGATCCCCATGCCGAACTGTCTCAGTTTGGTCTGGATTCCATTCAGCTTACGGAGTTTACCAACCTGTTGAATCGCCAATACTCGCTGACATTGACGCCAACGGTATTCTTCGAATATTCCACCCTGGGGGCGTTTGTGGCTTATCTGGCGCAAACCCATCCGGCCGCATTCTCGACGCTGCTTGCCGCACATGAGCCGCTCGCGCAGCCCGCCGCAGACACTGAGCAAGAAAACGGGGGGCAATCACGCGAACCTAAGCGCCATGACGAGACGGCGCGCGCGCCCCGGACGTTGCCTCGACAAGGGGCGGTCTATCCCCCGGCGCCCACCGCGCCGGCAAACGAGCCGATAGCCATTGTCGGCATGACGGGTCGTTTCCCGATGGCGCAGGATCTGGACGCCTTTTGGGACAACCTGGTGAACGGCAAAGATTGCATCAGCGAAATTCCTGAGCAACGCTGGGACTGGCGGGCACTGTATGGCGACCCCTTGCGTGAAGTGAATAAATGCCAGGTGAAATGGGGCGGATTCATTGATGGTATCGATGAATTTGATCCGCTGTTCTTTGGCATTTCGCCGAAAGAAGCCGAGCTGATGGACCCTCAACAACGCTTATTGATGACTTACATATGGAACGTCATTGAAGATGCGGGCTACAGCGCCGGCGAAATCTCCGGTACCGACACCGGCATTTTCGTGGGAACCGGCATGAGCGGATACGGCAGCCTCATCTCAGAGGCCAGGCTCCCCATCGAAGGGTATTCGCTGACCGGCATTGTCCCCTCCGTCGGACCTAACCGAATGAGTTTCTTCCTGAATGTTCACGGCCCCAGTGAGCCGGTGGAAACCGCGTGCTCTTCTTCGTTGATCGCCATTCACCGCGCCGTTCAGGCTATCAACGCCGGCGAATGTGAACAGGCTATTGTCGGCGGCGTGAATACGCTGGTAACCCCGGACGGGTATATCAGTTTCAGCAAGGCCGGCATGCTGTGCCAGGACGGCCGCTGCAAAACCTTCTCCAGCGCGGCTAACGGTTATGTGCGGGGAGAAGGCGTCGGCATGCTTTTCCTGCGCAAACTCAGCGTGGCGGAAGCGTCGGGCGATCATATCTATGGCTTGATTCGTTCCAGCGCGGAAAATCACGGCGGCCGGGCCAATTCATTAACGGCGCCCAATCCGAAAGCGCAAACGGCCTTGTTGAAGCGGGCTTACGCCAAAGCCGGGATCGATCCGCGCAGTATCGGGTACATCGAGGCTCACGGCACAGGAACGCCGTTGGGCGATCCGATCGAGATCGATGGGCTGAAAAGCGCGTTTCAAGACTTATATCGCAAGACGCCGGCGGCAACCGATCTGCACGACCGGCCTCAACACTGCGGTTTGGGCTCGGTAAAGACCAATATCGGCCACTTGGAAATGGCGGCCGGCATTGCCGGCGTGATCAAAGTGTTATTGCAGCTGCAGCACAAGACGCTGGTGAAGAGTTTACATTCCGAACAACTCAATCCTTATATCCAGCTGGATAACTCGCCCTTTTATGTCGTGCGGGAGAATCAGCCCTGGCTTGCCCCTCAGGATGCGCAGGGGCAGGCGCAACCTCGCCGGGCCGGCGTCAGCTCTTTCGGCTTTGGCGGCGCCAATGCGCATATCGTGCTGGAGGAATACACCGGCGGAACGACGGCCACGGACGAGCGGGGCAAAGAGCCTGCGGAACTCGCCATGGTGATCCTCTCGGCAAAGAACGCCGAGCGCCTGATGGCGGCGGCGCAGAATCTGCTCTCCCGCATCACGGCCGAAAACAAGGCGCGGCCGCCGTTGGATGAGCTCGCTTATACCTTGCAGGTCGGGCGAGATGCGATGGAGCAACGGTTGGGGATCCTGGTTTCATCCCTTGACGAACTGGCTGAGAAACTCAACCAGTTCCTGGCGGGGGAAGAGGCTATCGATGGCCTGTATCGCGGTAATGTCCGACAGAATAAAGAGATGCTGGCCATGTTCGTCACGGACGAAGACATGACCGCTACCCTCGATCTTTGGTTCCATAAGCGTAAGCACGCAAAAATCCTGGCGTTATGGGTGAAGGGGATGGACGTTGATTGGTATCGGTTATACCCGCAGCAGCGGCCAAAACGCATCAGCCTGCCGACATACCCGTTCGCGACCGATCAATACTGGATCAAAGATGTCCGCCACGCGGCGTTGAGCCTCTGCGCCGCGCAAACGCCAGACGCCGTGCCCGAGGATCTCGCCACGAGCGCCGCGCAGAATCTGGCTCCAGACGATGACTTCAGCCATGTCGCGCTCTGGGAAACGGATGACGCCTCCCTGGAGAGCATCACGGCCTCGCCAATGACGGGAAAGGTGCTGATTGTCGCGGGGGAGCGGGATATGGCGCTGGAAACTGCGCTGATCGCCAAACTGAGCGGCCAAACCGCACGCCTGGTGCGTTTCTCCCTGAGCGACGCGGCGACGGGGGAAACGCGGCAGACCGGCCCCGACAGCTGGACGTGCGACATCCGGAATGAAAACGCGCTCGGCCAGTGCCTGGATAACGTCGGCGGCATACAGCATGTCTTTTTCATTGCCGACGGCGCGGATAGCCAACCATGGGCGGATGCGGCAACGCTCACGGCCAGTTTGCAGCGCAACGAGTTGCAACTGCTGCGTTTGGCAAAATCGCTGCAACAGCGGCTGGCGAAAGAGGATGCGCTGGATTTTACCGTGATTACCCAAGACAACCACGCGTTGTCAGCCGATGAGATTCGTTGCCACGGCGCCGGGATTACCGGCCTGGCTTATTCCATCGCTCAGGGCGATCACCGTTTCAGGGTCAGGAATTTGGACGTTTCCCTGCGAGACGTGCAATCGCCCGCGCGGCGAGAAACATTGCTGCGGCAGATCATCAACGAAGCGCCCAGTGAGCGCGGCGAACAAATTCGCCTGTTTTCCGGCCGGCGCTACCGGCAAACCTTCTTCCGTCTCGATCCGCGCAGTTACAGCGACGAGAACGCCATCAAACATGGCGGCGTCTATCTGATTCTGGGCGGCAGCGGGACAGTGGGCGGCGTCATCACCCGTCAGCTCTTACAACATTACCGGGCGAAAGTGATTTGGTTGGGCCGCCAGCCTGATTCCAGCCCTGCGGTGCAAAGCCGGTTGGATGCATTGGCAAGCGTGGGCGAGCGGCCTGATTATTTCCAGGCCGATGCGACGGACCTGGCCTCTTTGCAGGCGGCCCTGGCGCAAATCAAGCTGAAATATCCCCGCATCGACGGCGCGATATTCGCCGGACTGGTTTTTGACGCCGAAAATACCATCAGCCAGACGACGGAACCGGCTTTCTGGCAAATACTGCAGGTCAAAGCGTCAGGCAGCCTCAATTTCTACCGGGCGCTCCAGCAGGAATCGTTGGATTTCCTGGTCTATTTCTCTTCCTGTCAGGCCTTCTCGTTTTCCGGCGCCGCGACGCTGTCGGCCTATGCCGCCGGGATTACGTTCTCTGACACGCTGGTGCGCACCCTGCAGGCTCAGGCCGGGTATCCGGTGGGAATCATCAATTGGGGCTTCTGGCAAGCCTCACTGGCCGGTTTGCCGGCCAGCCAAAGCATTTTCGCATTAAGTGATGCGGAGGGTTTCACCTGTTTTGAGCGTTTTGTCACGCTGCTGCAGCAGAAGCGCCAGGGGCAGTTCGTCTGCCTGAATGCCTCTGCGCCGGTACAGCAACTGATGAATCTGCATCCGCATGAGTCCGTGCTGGTCAGCCATCAACGACAACCTTCACCCGACACCTTTAATCAGGGGATGATCAATGCCTAAGATCGCTGACAATCAATGGGACACAGAGACCGACGTGTTGTTGCAGTCCCATCATCCTCACGCCATTAACGCCTGGCTGGCTCAACTTCTGTATCTACAGCTCGATCGGCTTGGCGTTTTCTCAGCCTCGGCGCATCGGGAGGATTTTACTGAACACGCCGATCGTTGGGGCCTTGACCCTCAGTTCCAGCCCTGGTGGCGCGAGTCGATCAGGCTGTTGCTTGCAGCCGAATTGATCGCCTGGCGAGACGGCGTCCTGGTTTGCCGCGGACCGAGTGCGGAACAAGCGGAAGCGGTATGGCGGGCATGGGATGATTTTCGCGACGGCCACCGTCATGACCCTGCGCGCATGACCCAAATGAACCTGGTTGATGCCTGTTTGCGCCATCTGCCGCAGATCCTGACCGGCGAGCTGCCGGCGACGGAAGTGCTATTCCCCAATGCGTCGATGGAAAAAGTCGAAGGGATTTATAAGGATAATCCGGTTTCAGATTTGTTTAATCGGGTATTGACGGAAACCGTCAGCGACTATGTGAGCGGCGTGCTGCGCCAGGATCGCGAAGCGCAATTGAGTCTGGTCGAGATCGGCGCCGGCACCGGTGGCACGACGGCCATGGTCTTACCGGCGCTGATGACGCACCAACGCAATATTCGACAATATTTGTATACGGATCTCTCGCAAGCCTTTTTGATGCATGCCCGGCGTTGTTATGGGCCAACCTGCCCGTTTCTCGATTATGCATTGTGGGATATTGAGCAACCCCTGGCGACGCAGCCGATCCCTCCCGCGTCTTTTGATGTGGCGATCGCGACCAATGTTCTCCACGCCACCAAGGATATCCGGAGCACGCTGCGCCATTGCAAAGCCGCCTTGCGCAATGGCGGCATGGTGATCATCAATGAACTGAGCGATAAGTCCGTGTTTACGCATTTGACGTTCGGGCTGCTCAAAGGCTGGTGGTTGCATCAGGACACCGCGTTGCGCATTGAAGGCAGCCCGGCGATAGCGCCTGACACCTGGCGAGAAATTCTGGAAGAAGAGGGGTTTCATTCGGTTGAGTTTCCGGCGCAGAAAGCCCATGCATTAGGGCAAACCATTATTGTTGCCCTCAGCAACGGCGTCATTCGCCAGCAAGCGACGCTATCGAAGAAAAGCCATCAGCCTGCAAAACAACAGGCGACCCCTCGTCCCGCCGCACCGGCTTCGGCGCCCGAGGCCGGCCTCACCGAAGAGCGCATGGCGGCGCACATCAGCGAGGCGATCCTGTCTGCTCTGGCGCAAGCGGTGAACCTTTCTCCTGAGCAGATCGATGCCGAAACCGCCTTCTCCGAATACGGCATTGACTCCATTCTGACGGTTAATTTCACCAATAAAATTAACGAATTGATTGGCGTCCGCCTGAACCCGGCCGCGCTTTACGATTACCGTTCCGTCGCCTCGTTGAGCGGCCATATCCAGCGCAGCGCCAGTGAGGCCGTGCGCGCCTCGCTGGCCGCTTCCAACGCCCGCGAGGGCGGCGAGGCGGTTGCGGCGCATACGGATAAGCAAGGGCCGGCCGCCGCAAGCGCGCACGATGCAAACAGGCTGAAATATATTACGGACAGCGTGATTGACGGGCTGGCAAAGACGGTCAACCTGCAGCCCGAGCGTATCGATGAGCAGACGGCATTGTCGGATTTTGGTATTGATTCGATTCTCAGCGTCAACTTTATCAATCAGATCAATCAATCACTGGGGATCGCGCTAAACCCGGCGGTGCTCTATGACTATGCGACGATAGAAGCCTTAAGCGCGCATATCTGCCGGGCTTATCCCGAGCTGCGCGTCATTGCTGAACCTCTCGCCGCGCCGCAACCCCCTGCAGACCGGCGCCGAGAGCCTGCGCCGCCGAAAGCCGCACCAGAAGCGAAAGCCTCCGGGCAGCGGAACGTTGAAACGGATGCCATCGCGGTGATCGGCATGGCGGGGCAGTTCCCCGGCGCCGAAGATATCCAGGGTTTCTGGGACAATCTTGCGGCAGATAATGCCGGGATTGAAGCCTTGCCTGACCATTATTTGGATCCCGCGAGATATTCCGCCGATACGGACAAGGACGCGGCCGTCCGGGACGGGAAAACCTATTGCAAGTGGGGCGGTATCGTTAAAGACCGGGACTGTTTCGATGCCGGGTTTTTCCGCATTTCCGCGCAGGACGCCCTGTCGATGAGCCCTCATCAGCGCCTGGTGCTGCAGGAAAGCTGGAAGGCGCTGGAAGATGCCGGCTATAACCCCAAAGCGCTGTCCGGCGCCAACGCGGGGGTGTTTATTGGCGCGGAGCCCGCCAATTACCATCAGGGCTCTTTTGTTGGCTCGTCCGAGGCGATCATCGCGTCGCGCGTCTCTTATTTTCTGGATATGAAAGGCCCGGCACTGGTGGTAAATACCGGCTGTTCATCTTCAGCCGTGGCGATACACCTGGCGTGTGAAAGCCTGCGTCGCCAGGAGACGGAGCTTGCACTGGCAGGCGGCGTCTTTACGGCGCTGGATGCCGACGCGCTGGCGAGTCTGTCCGGTATTGGGCTGTTGTCCCACCAGGCGGCATGCCCCATTTTTGACCAGGACGCTGACGGCATGCTGCTGTCGGAAGGGATTGGGCTGGTGGTGCTGAAAAGGCTGGATCAGGCCATTGCGGACGGCGATCCCATCCACGCCGTCATCCGCGCCTCGGGGATCAATCAGGATGGTGCCAGCAACGGCATCACGGCGCCGAGCGGAACCGCGCAGCAACAATTGCTGGAACAGGTCTATCATAAGTATCGCATTAATCCCGAAGAGCTCAGCTACCTTGAAGCTCACGCCACCGGCGGCAAATTGGGCGATACCATTGAGGTGAATGCGCTGGTGCGCGCGTTTAAAGCGCTGACCGCAAAGCGGCATTTCTGCGCCCTGGGCAGCGTGAAATCGCATATTGGCCATACTTCTGCCGCGTCAGGCGTGATTGGGCTGATAAAAATCGTGCTGTCGATGCGCCACCGTCAACTGCCGGGTTTGAAAGATTATCGGCAAATCAACCCGTTATTCGAATTGGATGACTCCGCATTTTATCTTCAGAGCTCGGCCTCCGCCTGGCACGGCCACGGCGATAAACCCCGGCTGGCGGCCCTGAATTCTTTCGGCCACAGCGGAACCAACGCCCATTTGGTGATCGAAGAGTATGTCGCGACGCAAGCGGCAGCCGAACCGGTCAACGCCGGTTGGATTATTCCCCTGTCGGCCAAAACACCGGACCGACTGTACGCGCAGGCCGAGGCGCTGAGCGCCTGGCTGGAGACGATGGGGCGACAGGGCCGCGAGAGCGAAGCCTTTATGCAATCCATGGCGTACACGTTGCAAATCGGGCGAGAAGCGATGCCGGAACGCTTCTTGATGATCGTGCGCGATCATCGTGACTGCCTGCGGCAGCTACAGGCCTTTTGCCGCAAGCAAACCGCGACAAGCCATGCCGCGAATGCCGCCAGGAAGCAGCCGCCGTTAAGCGCTGAGGCTTATCAAGATCGCGGTTTGCAGCGGCTTTCCCATGCCGAGCTGGAGACTATCGGCAGCGCCTGGCTGCAGGGCCGCCCCGTTAATTGGCAAAGCTTCTATTCGTCGGCGCCCAAAAGAATTCACTTGCCTGGCTATCGCTTTGCGAAAGAGATTTTCCGTGCGTCGGACGCCGGCCCCAGCGAAAAAAACCGGCAAGCGGGCAGCGCAATTGCCGACGGCCATTATCCGATTGGGAAAGTGGGATTATTTAGGGCCGGGCATCCCTGGAGCCGGCCTTTTAATCGCCATCATCCCGTTTTACGCCATCACAAGGCATTCGGCCAATCGCTGATGCCCGGCCTGGCGTACATCGATCTGCTGTTCCAATTTTTCCATCGCCAGGGCATGGATTATCGGCGGTTGGAAATGCGTAATCTGGTGATCCACCACCCCCTGACCATCGCCGACGATTACGCGGTGGAGGCGCACATCAGTTGCCAAAAACATGAGCAAGGGTACTGGCAGCTTCGCGTTGAAGGCAGCGAAGTGTTTGATGATCATCGGCAGTCAGAACTGAAGACCTATATGAGTGCGGAAATGCACTCGGTTCAGGCGGCGCCGTTTGATGAAACGCTTGATTTAGCCCCGTTGAAACAGGGCGCTACCGGGCGGTTGGGGCTACGTGAAGCCTATGAGACCTTTGGCGGCACCGATATTCGCCACAGCGGGCCGATGGTCGGCGACGGCGTCATTTATCACCTGCCCATGGCAAATCTGATCGACATTGCCGTGCCTGAAGAACCCTTGCCCGGCGCCGAAGACTATCTGTTCCATCCGGTGTTGATCGACGGGAGCGCCATCGGCTCCGGCAGCCTGTTTCTGGAGCAGAACGCGCAGCAGGATATCTTCTTGCCGCTTTATTACGAATCTTTCCGGGCGACGGCGCCATTATCGGCACAGTGTATTACCCGCATCGGCCGCGACTCGCTGAAACAAACGCCGCAGCTCTCCTACCTGACCATGGAGTTCTTTACTCCCCACGGAGAAAAGATTGGCGAGCTGAAAAATTTCACCTGCAAGCGCGTGCGCGACGCCGCGGCGATCAACGCATCACAACCTCAGGCCGCCGTGACGACGCAGGCCGCTGCCGCCGTCATGTCCGCCGAGCACATTGAGCCTATGAAAAATGAAACCCTGTCTGTAACCGCAGCCATAGCCGCGGATACGCATGATTCAGCATTGGAATGCGCTGAGCAGCGCGTGAAAAAGATCCTGGCGGATACGCTGACGAAAAGCCCTGAAGAGATTGAAACCGATATCGGTTATTACGAGTTGGGTTTGGACTCCGCCGGGCTGTTGCATATGGTGAAGTTGCTGGAACAGTCGCTCAAGGTGAAATTGAACCCGACGGTGCTGTTTGAATATGCCAACGTCGGTGAACTCGCCGCGTATTTGCTTGAGCAGTATCCGATGTCGTTCCTCGCGGCGGATAAGGCAAGCGCCGCACAGGAGGGCGTTTCTCCCCAGACGCAGAGCGAGAGCCAAACGGATGTCGCAGCGAACGACGCGAAACAGCAAGCGCCTCGTTCGTCTGCCGACATTCGGCAACCTGCGGCGAGCGGCGACGAAGATATCGCGGTGATCGGGATTGCGGGGCGATACCCCGGAGCGCGGGACATGGCGGAGTTTTGGGCCAATCTCAACGCCGGCAAGGATTCCGTGACGGAAATTCCCGCGGAGAGATGGCGGAAAGAGGTCCTGGATGGCGTCGCTTCCCCTTCGGGCCGCCCGATTTCACGCTGGGGTGGATTTATCGACGATGTGGACTGTTTCGACGCCCAGTTCTTCCGCGTATCCCCGCGGGAGGCGCAATGGCTCAACCCTCAAGAGAGGCTGTTCCTGGAAACCTGCTGGACGGCGATCGAGGATGCAGGTTACACGCCGGAGACGCTGGTGGCTGAAGAGGGACCCAATAAACGGCGCGACGTCGGCGTCTTTGTGGGGGTAATGCATAACGATTATGCCCTGATCGCGGCGGAAATCGTCAATCGCGGGCAGGTCATGCCGCTGTCGATGAACCATGCCCCCATCGCTAACAGGGTCTCTTATTTTTGCGGCTTCCACGGGCCTTCTTTTGCCATCGACACGGTTTGTTCCTCTTCCCTGACGGCGCTCCATTTGGCTCTGGAAAGTTTGCATCGGGGGGAAAGCAAGGTCGCGATAGCCGGCGGCGTTAATCTGTCCTTGCATCCTTACAAGTACATGACCTATGGGCTGGCGGACATGTACTCCAGCGATGGCCGCTGCCGGACGTTCGGCGACGGCGGGAACGGTTTCGTCTCCGGAGAAGGGGTCGGCGCGGTGTTGCTTAAGCCGCTTTCTCAGGCGCTCAAGGACCGGGACAATATTTATGCGTTGATCAAGGGCAGCGCCATCAACCATGTGGGGCAAGTGAGCGGCATTACCGTTCCCAGCCCGGTGGCGCAGGCCGATTTGATGCTGCGCTGTTACGAAAAGACCGGCATCGATCCGCGCACCATCAGCTATATCGAGGCGCATGGCACCGGAACGGCGCTGGGCGATCCGATCGAGATTCAGGGGTTGGTCAAAGCCTTCAGGCAACATACCCCCGACAAGCAGTTCTGCGCGATCGGCTCGGTGAAATCCAACATCGGTCATGCGGAGTCCGCTGCGGGCATCAGCGGGCTCAGTAAAGTGATCCTTCAGCTGCATCATAAAACGCTGGTGCCCTCACTGTTGCATGCAGAACGGGTGAATCCTTATCTGGAACTGGAGCATTCGCCTTTCTATATTCAACGCGAGGCGAAGGCGTGGGAGCAGCCAAGGGTGGAACGCAACGGTGAAGCGATCGCCGTGCCCCGGCGCGCCGGGATCAGTTCATTTGGCGCCACCGGGTCGAATGCGCACCTGATCGTCGAAGAATTTCTGCCGCCGGTCTCCCGCAGAACGGCGAGTGCTCAGCCGCTGATCGTGCCGTTGTCTGCGAAAAATGAAGACAGGCTGCGGGTTATGGCGGGCAATCTGGCGCAATTCCTGGCGAACCACCCGAATCTCGACGGACTGGCGCCTGAGGATCTGGCGTTTACACTGCAGGTGGGGCGCCGGTCATTGGAAGAGCGCGTTGTGTTTGTCGTACGGGATCTCAGGGAGCTGGAGCAGAAACTGGCGGCCTTTGCCAACGACGCCAGTTTGCCTGAGCAGAGCTGGCGGGGAAGTGCCGTCAGCAACGGCAAAGACAGCGCCCGCAGCGGCGTTTTTCTCTCGGCGGAGGATAGCGCCGCGCTGCTTCAGCGCTGGATAGCGCAAAACGCCGTTCACAAAATCGCCCGTTTTTGGGTGGAAGGTTTTAAGGTGGACTGGCCTCAGTTATACCCGCTGGCGACACCTTGCCGCATTAGCCTGCCAGGCTATCCGTTTGCCCGAGAGAAGCATTGGCTTCCCGCCCCGGACGACCTGGGGCGGATCGCTCACGCCGCATCGGCGGCCCCTTCGGACGTGACGGCGGCGCCAGGTTCAGCGCCTGTCAGCCCGGAAGAGCCCGAGAGGCTGATGCTGTTTACGGAGGCGTGGCATAAGATGCCTGCGCCGGCCGCGCCCCGGCCGCCGCGAGACTTCAACACGCTGATCTGCTTCTTGTCGCAGCCGGAAAGCCAGCGTTTGCTGCGATCGCACATGAAGACGCTGGCACCGCAAACCGAAGTGGTGTTTGTTTCCCGCGAGCCGGAACGCCGCGCAGAACGCGTTTTCTCGCTGCCGCATGCGGGCGAGGAACAGGCACTGACGGAGAACTATCACCGCTGCTTCACCCAGTTGCAATCGGCGCAGATCGACCCTCAGCGCAGCGCGATCCTGTATCTATGGCCGTTGGAAGAGCGCGGCCATTTGCCGGATTATGCCGCGCTGCATCATCTTCTGTCTTCGATGGTGAAAACCGGCATGGCGCCACAACGTCTGTTGTTGGCCGGCGCCAGCCACCATTCGCTTGACCGGGCCTATCTGGAGTCGTGGATTGGCATCGAGCGTTCCCTGACGGCCGCATTGCCGTCCACGCAATGCGCCATTGCCGCCAGCGTTGTTTCAGGGGCCGCAGCGGCCGATGAACGCGCGGTATTGGCTGCGTACGCCGTCACCGAGCCTTACCTCTCGCGGCTTTACCAGCACATAACGGCGCAAGATTTTGAAAGCGTTTGCTATGAAAATGAAGAGCGGCACGTCCTGCAGGTTCAGCCTGGCCCCGCGTCTCTGACGGGGCCGGAGGAAACGGGGATCAAGCAGGGGGGCACCTACCTGATCACCGGCGGGTTCGGCGGCCTGGGCTTGATTTTCGCCCGCTACCTGGCGCAGCGTTATTCCGCCCGGTTGATTCTGACTGGCCGCACCGCCATGAATGCGGAACGGGCCGCGGTGGTTGACGAGCTGGTGCGGTTGGGGGGACAGGTGCATTACATCCAGGCGGATGTGTGCGATGCCGGCGCCATGCGTTTTAATCTGGCGCAGGCCAGGCAAGCGATGGGGGCGATCCTTGGCGTGATTCACGCCGCCGGTATTGAAGCCGGGGAACCTGTCTTTGCCAAATCTCGTCAGGCATTCGAAGCGGTCCTGCAGCCGAAAGTTGATGGGCCGCAAAGAGTAGACGAATTGCTCACGCAGGATCCGCTGGATTTTGTCTGTTATTTCTCCTCCAGCGCCGCATTCTTGGGCGATTTCGGTTCTTGCGATTACGCGATGGGAAACCGTTTCCTGATGAGCTATGGCAAGCACCGCATGGAGCAGGTGAAACAAGGCCATCTGCGCGGCAAAACCCTGGTTATCAACTGGCCTTTCTGGGCTGAAGGGAAAATGGGCGCGCACGACAAAGAAAGCGCCGGCTTCTATCTCAGCGCGACCGGGCAGCGGGCGCTTAACAGTGCGGAAGGGCTGCAGGTCTTCGAGCAGTTGTTGCAGCAAGGCGAGGGGCAATATCTGGTTATTGCCGGAAAGCCCGCTCGCGCCGCCCAGTTGTTGGGATTGGATAAACACAGGGTGGCCGGTCCTGATTCGTCCGGCCCGTCGCACGATGGCATGGCCACGGAGGTTACCGCACGCGATCTGCAACAACCGATTCTCCATGCCGGAAAAACGGCCGATATTCGCGCCGAAGTCAGCCACATACTGAAAACGCTGATCAATCGCTTGCTCGGCACTCCGCTTGATCGGATTGGGTTGGACAGCGGTTTTGCCGATTTCGGTTTTGATTCGATCACGCTGGCGTCATTTTCCCGGGAATTGAGCCAACGTTTCAATCTCGACATTACGCCAACGGTGCTCTTCGGCCATTCCTCGGTTAAACGGCTAACGGAATACTTTTGCCGTGAACACGCGCCGGCGCTGCATGCCATGCTGTCGCCCCACATAGCCGAGGATACCGGCGCTGCCGCCATCCCCTTGGTTCAGCCGACGCCTGCCCAGGCGCCGCCTCCCGAAGTGGCCTCTGCGCCAACGCCGAACCGCGAGATCGGGGCCGCTGAAGAGCCGATCGCCATCATCGGCATGAGTGGCCGTTTTCCGCAGGCGGACAGCATCGACGAATTCTGGGATGCGTTGATTCAGGGGAAAAGCGGTATCGGCGAGATGTCTGAGCCGCGTTGGGACTGGGGCGCAGTCACCGACAACGGAACGGCTGTTCCGCAATGGGGCGCGTTCATGACGGATATCATGCGGTTTGATGCCGCTTTCTTTGATATCACGCCGAAAGAGGCGATGGACATGGACCCCAGACAGCGCATTTTTCTGCAAGAAGCCTGGCGCACGTTTGAAGATGCAGGTTACATGGGGCAGCGCATCCGCGGCATGTCCTGCGGCGTGTATGTCGGTGCGGAAGAGAGCGATTACGGCATGCTTGTCGGCGATCAAGGGTCGATAAATGGCAATCAGAACGCCACGCTGGCAGCGCGGATTTCATATGCTCTGGATCTGAAAGGGCCGAACCTGGCCCTGACCGCGGCTTGCGCATCGGGCCTGGTCGCCGTTCATCAGGCCTGCCTGGCGTTGCGCCAGGGAGATTGCGAGATGGCGCTGGCAGGGGGGATTAACCTGTTAATGACGCCGTGGGTGTATCAGAGCATGCATCGGAGCGGGATGCTGTCGCCCGACGGCAACGCCAGCGTATTTGATCAGCGCGCCAACGGGCTGGTGCCGGGAGAGGCGGTCGCGGCGGTATTGCTGAAACCTTTGTCAAAGGCCAAAGCCGACGGCGATCGGATCTATGGCTGCATTAAAGCCAGCGGCGTGAATTACGACGGGAAAACCAATGGCATCACGGCGCCGAATCCGCTGCGCCAGGCTGAATTGCTGAAAAATATCTATGATCGCTACCGGATTGATCCCCGCGCGATTCAATACGTCATCTCCCATAGCACCGGTTCGCAGCTGGGGGATCCGATTGAGGTTCAAGCGCTGGCCGATGCCTTCGCCGGTGGCGGCGGCGGTCCCCATCGCTGCGTGCTGGGTTCGATTAAACCGCTGATCGGTCATACTTTTGCTGCGTCCGGCGTGGTCAGTCTCATCGCCATGCTGAAAGCGATAACGCATCAGACGATGCCGGCGACCCATAGCTTTGAAACATGCAACCGCTACATCAATCTGGAGCGGACCCCCTTTACCATCGAACGACAGAATCAGCCCTGGCTGCGCCGGGGCACGCAGCCCAGACTGGGGGCCATCAGCGCGACGGGGATCAGCGGCACCAATGCGCATGCGGTGATTGAAGAATATATTGCGGACGACCCCGAATCCGGGCCGGCGTCAAAAACGCCGTTACCGGCGAGGGCCGCCGCGCATGCCACGATCGTACCCATTTCGGCAAAAACCCCCGAAGCGCTGCAAGCCTATGTCCAGGCCTGCGCGCAATTTCTCCGGGATCAGCCGGCAACGCGGCTTGATCGGCTGGCCTATAGCCTGCAAACCGGGCGAGACGCCATGGCGCAACGCGTCGCCTTTGTCGCAGCGGATGGCGCAGAACTGCGCGAACAGTTAGCGCGGTTTATTGCCGGCCAGGCAGCGCCGGGCGTTTATCACATGAGTGCGCAAAGTGGTGACAATGTCACAAATGCACAGGCTTGGGGGGATGAAAACGTGGTGCCGCCTGAACAAATTCAGGCCTGGATCGCCGCACGCCAATGGCAAGCATTGGCCGACGCCTGGAGCCGCGGCGCTGAAGTCGATTGGTTTGAATTATACCGAGAGGCACGGCCACCGCAGCGCAGCGCGGGGCCGGTCTATCCTTTCCAGGGTAAACGCTACTGGGCCACGCTTTCGCCCACAACGCAGCGCGGGCCTGCGGTTGCGCATGCGCAACCGGCCAAGACAGCAAACGATGCAACGATGAGCGAAAGCAAAACGTCGTCGCTTGACGCCATCGCGCGTCAGGTTCGTTCGTTACTGATACAGACGCTGTATTTTGAGGAGGATGAGGTTGCCAACCATCAGCCGTTTACCGATCTCGGGTTAAATTCAATCAATGCGGTTGGCTTTATTGAAGCCCTTAACCGGTCATTAGCGGCCGGGGTGACGATTAATGCAATTTTTGAGCATCCCAGCATTGATGCCTTGTCAGCCTATTTGCACGCCTTGCCGCGTGGTCGCCTGGCCGAAAGCGCAGAAGCAGCAGCGCCGGCGCTGAGCGCCGAACAAGGCGCCGCCGCCCACGGCCGGCAAGTGGGCAAGGCCTGGTTGAAACAGTACCCGGAGTGCATTCCTCTCAGCCGACGACTGCGCGCCGGCGATGAGCGGGAACATGACCGCTCTCGGTTCTGGATCCACCCGCTGACGGGGTCTACCGGCTTATATCTGAAGGTGGCCGAAAATCTGGGCGATGACTACGCCATATGGGGTATTCATTCGCGCGGTTTCCTGACCCGGTTCCCGCCGCTGAAAAGCATCGAAAACATGGCGAATTACTATATTGAAATTCTTCAGGCCGGCAACGCCACCGGGCCTTATGAACTGGCAGGCTATTCCATGGGCGGGATTATCGCTTATGAAATGGCCCGGCAACTGCAACTGGCGGGCTACCGGGTTTCGAGCCTGATCCTGCTGGAGCCGCCGTTCCCGCAACCCGAACCTCTGCGCCAGTCGTCGCCATTTGATTATCGCGACGCCTTGTTGATGAGCGCGAATTTCTTTTTGCACTATAGTTTGAAAGAAATTTTGGCGTCGGAGCAGGCAGCGTTTGAAAACCTTGCCTACAGGGAGCAGGAATTAATGGGCATTGACGCCGATAAACAGGTGACGTGGCTGGCTGAGGGGTGCCTCAGAAAAGGCGTGGAGCAGCCATTGTCGGTGGTGAAAGAAAAAATCGAGAATATGGCTCAGATCCTGAAGCACAACCGCGAAGCCATGGCGGCCTACGTGGTGAAAGCGTTGCCGAATGCCCAGGATATCGATTTGCACTACATGACCCTGAGCCCATCACTCAACGATGAACGGCCAGACAGGGGGAGTGCGTCGTCCGCTTTAGCTGAAAACAATCGCCATGTTCTGGGTGAGGCGCTCACCCATGACGAGAGCCATTGTCAGCGATGGCTAGAGTATCTGCCTGGCGCTCACGTGTTCCGCACCCGGGCCAAAGACCATTTTCACCTGTTGTCTGAACGCGAAAGCGTAGCCATGATTTCCGACCGTTGCCGGACGATTTATCAGAATGCCTCGGCGAAAAAAAACACAGTGGCCGATGCGGAAGAGCCTGTGGCGAAGCCGCGCCAACCGGGGCGAGAGCGCATTGCGATTATCGGGATGTCCGGGCAGTTCCCCGGCGCCCGAAATGCGGATGAATTCTGGCAACTGCTCGATCAGGGCCAATCCGCGTTTACGCCGCCGCCGGATGATCGCGGTTGGTCTGCCGGCCAGTATGAAGGCTACGGCGCTTTTCTCGCGGAGATAAAATCCTTCGATCCGCTGTTTTTCAACTTGTCTCCGCAAGAGGCGTCGATGCTGGACCCTTGCGAACGGCTGTTCTTACAGGAAAGCTGGAAAGCGATTGAGGATGCGGGAATGCGGCCTGATACGCTCTCCGGCCGGCGTTGGGGCGTTTTCTGCGGCAGCGGGGGCGACTACACGCTGCGCTTTGCCGCAGGCGAGCACTTCGCGCCGAATATCACGCTGTCCCAGATCCCGGGGCGCGTCTCTTACAGCCTGGACCTGTCGGGGCCTTGTCTCTCCGTAGAGGCCGGCTGTGCGTCATCGTTGCTGTCTATCGCGCAGGCTTGCGACCATTTAGCGCAGGGCCAATGTGACGTGGCCATTGCCGGCGGGGCGCAGATTTACTCCACGCCGAATATGTTGATCAGCGCTGCCCGCTTTGGGCTGTTATCGCAGGCGGATCGCGGCGGCGCATTTTCGACGCGCGCCAGCGGCATGGTGCCCGGCGAATCGGTGGGGGTGATTATTTTGAAACCCTTGTCGTTGGCATTAGCGGAGGGGGACCGGATTCACGGCGTGATCGAAGGCTGGGGCAGCAACCACAATGGCCGAACTCACGGGATGATGGCCCCGAGCGCCAAGGCGCAGGAAGCGCTGCTGTCCGATACCTATCAACGGTTTGATATCCGCCCGGAGAGCATTACGTTGGTGGAAGCCCATGCCACGGGAATGCCCGCCGCAGATGCGGCGGAAATAGCCGCCCTGAACCAGGTGTTTCGAGGCCAGGGGCGCGCGCGTCAATCCTGCGCGCTGGGCAGCGTCGAGAACAACATTGGCCATGCGTTTCACAGTTCGGGAATGAATCACCTGTTCAAGGTGTTGCTGGCGCTCAAGCACCGGGCGATTCCCGGCACGCCGAAGACCGAAGACCGGGAGACGTTGCCTGCGCTGGAAGACGGCCCGTTTTATATCAATTCGGCAACGGTTCCCTGGCAGCCGGAAGCAGGGCAAGCGCGCCGGGCCGCAATCAGTTCATTCGGAGCGACGGGGATCAATGTTCACCTTGTTGTCGCCGAGCCTGATGCAAACGGGGAAGCGCGTGAGGGGGCGGATAGCCGCCTTTCGCCGGCTGCCTCGGGCTTTGAACGCGCAAGGCCGGTGTATATCGCACTGTCGGGAAAGAGCGAAAAGGCGCTGCGGCAACGTTGTCGTGAGTTGCTGGCGTTTGTGCAGGCCAGGCCTGAATTGGATCTGCACCAGCTGGCGGCCAACTTGTTGTTGCGCCGAACGCATTTCGCCTACCGCTGCGCCTGCGCGGTTTCTGGCGTCGAAGAATTACGCCATTTCCTGGCTCAGGTGATAGCGGGTGCGGATTTAACCCCGGCGGACTCCGGCTACCGGGGCAAAGCGAATGCCGGCGGCCAGGAGCATGCGGCTTCGTCCGCCGTCGCGTGCGTGCGGCAAGCCATTCAGGATCCGGGCGATAGCGGGAATTGGTTGAGGTTAGCCCGGCTGTATGTCGATGGCATAGACTTCATGACCAAGGATTTCCACGCCGGGGCCGATATCGCGCAGGCGTTCTCTTCGGCGGAGAAGTTCCCGTTGTCGTTGCCGACCTATCCGTTTGAGGCGCGTTTATGCTGGGCCGGCAACGCCGAACCTGCGCCTGCAGGCAAATCATCGGCAGATCTTGCGCCCGCGCAGCCCCCGGCGGCCGCCCAGCCGATTGTGCAAAACTTGCTCGGCATCCTGGCGGAACTGGCTGGCCTAGCCGGCACAGAGATTGATCCGGATGAGCCGATAACGCACTACGGCATCGATTCATTGTTGGGGCTGCGTTTGCTTAACCGGATCAACTCTGCGTTTGGCACGGCGTTCGATGCCGAGCTGCTGACTCGCGGCACGCTTAGGGCGATTGCCGGGGAGATTGCCGCGAGTCCGCTCTCCGCGCCGGGGCCGCAAGACGCCGCAAGCGCGTCGCACCCAGCCTATATTCAATCGGCCTCGCTGGCGATACGCCGGTCGGCTGCCTTGACGGCCGATGAGTTGAGCCTGGCGCGCGCCGAGTTGGGCCGGCTATTGCAGCAGGGCGTTGGCGTCTGGAAAGACTCAGCCAATCTGCATGTTGAGTTTAACCGCAATGCCCCCTGCGCCCGACAGGCGCTGGAACACGGGAATCAGGCGGATGTTTTGGGGATGTATCTGGAAGAGGGCGTGCGTTACTACCCGACCAGCCACATCCAGGCATTCGTTCTGCATGAAACCGAGGTGAAAAAACGCGCAACCTTTAATATCGGCCAGGGCTTTTGGCTGGATATGCCCATCGATCTGGCGCTGTTGAATCAGGCGTTGAACGACATGGCGCGCCGCCACGCGATTTTGAGAACCGGCGCCGAACGGGTCGCGCAACAGTGGGCGCAGGTCGTGCATGAGGCGTTAACGCTGGAATGCCGGGAAATCTGTTGGCCTCATATCAACGATCGGGCAACGTTCGAACAGACATTCGCGCGATTCCAGCAGTCGGTGAACATGGCGCTGTTCCACGCGGATCGGATGCCGATGTTCGCTGTGTATCTTGTCCATAACGGCGCAGATCTGGGCGCGATTTACCTGGTGACGCATCACTTCCATGCCGATGGTTTTACCTTGTTCATGCTGCTGCAAGAGCTCTATCTCCGCTATACCGCGCTGCTCAGCAACACCGAGTTTGTTTGCGACAAACCCACGGCTGAATATGCGCATTTCGCCTTGAGCCAGTTTGGCGAACATCGGGATAGCGCGACTGCATATTGGTTGGGTCAGTTACGCGACAAACGCGCGCCCTTTGCGCTGCGCGACAAATGCATCGCACGCCAAGACCAGCCAAACAAGGCCGGGAACGTTGGCAAGGCGGGGGTTTATCATCTGCCCGTCTCGGATGAGCTGCTTGGCCAATTGCAGGCATCGAATCGCCGCCATAAGACCACGCTCACACAGCTCGCGACCTGTGCCTTGGCGGTGCTGGCGTATCGCATCACCGGCGTGAACATACCGATCCAGATGGCGTACAACCTCAGAGACCGGTATGAATTTGAGCTGGTATGCGGTGACTTCTCATCATCGGTTCCCCTGGTATTAACGCTTCAACCTCATTTCGACCTGCAACAAGTGTGGCGCACCTATGAAGACGCCATCCTGCAGGTGCAAAAATATAAGCACTTTGATTTTGTTGCCCTGCATCGGCAACTCGCCCTCACAGGGAGCGCCGCCCACGAACACACCCTGTTGGGCAGCCTGGCGGTCGACAGTAATGATCGGGACAGCTTTGTTGAGGTCACGGCTTTCGCCCGAAAATTGCTGCCGATGTCGCTGGAAGAAAGGGAGCCCGCAGCCCCCTTGTTAATGGGATTGTTGAAGACAAACGGCGTGCTGAGCCTGCCATTCGTCTATGACCGCAGATATTTCTCCCCGGATCTGATTCAGGTGCTTGCTGAGCACCTGGGCTTTTTATTGACGCTGATGGTGGAACAACCGGAATTGAAAGTGGAGGACATTCCCGTTCCCGAAATGCTGATCGAACGTTTATCGCCTGAGGAGGTGGCAGCTTTGGATGTTTAGCGCCAACGAAGGGCGCAAGGAAATGGAAGGTTAACCCGGTTAGCTATAAAACAACTGATGAGGATATCGATGTCATTGCACCTATTTAAAAGAAAGTTCGCCGCCGTCGCGGCTTTTTCCCTGCCATTGATGGCATTCAATGCGTATGCGGATAGCCCTTTGCCGAAACCGATGGGATTTAACCAGGTGCTGACCTTTATGGGCTCCGGCGTGATTAATATCACCAAGAGTGAACCTTTCCCCGGGGTGACCGGGTGCCTGGGCACCTTATGCACCAGTGACTATTTCTACAGGCATATCATGGGATTCAATGAGCAGCAGGTGGCGCAAAAAAGAGAAGACGCCATCGCTTATTTTGACCGGGAATTCGGCATTGACGTAAAAACGCTGGTCGCACAAAAACGCATTGAATTGAAACCTTATACCGGCAATCCGGATGGCGATTATCGCTTGTACTCCGTCGCCGGGATGGCGTTGCCTGCCGCCGGGTGGATTGTGCGTGACGGCGGTTTCTACATTACGGTTCTCGATAACGGCGGTATTCCGCTGGGCGGCCGCCATAACGGCGAAAAGGCCACGCCGAAAAATCAGATGTATTACGGGAACTACAATATTCTGGCGACCAGCCCCCCGCACCAGCTGAAAGAAATCGTGATCAGTTATGAGTCGAACGAAATGGCGGTGATCTCCCCGGATGGCCTGCGTACAACCTTTAATACCCGCACGCACAATGAGCGCTGGGGGGAAGGCCAGAGCTACGTGAGCTACGAGTTTAAATTGAATGCCGACAAAACGGTTTTGACCAATGGCCGGGAAGTCATGACGTTTGCCAAATATCCGGCGACACGGGATTTTCCAGACTATCCATCCTTTGCCATGAAAGGGGATGCCGACCGTTAAGGCTTTCCTGACTGCCTGAGTAAGTGAATGAGAGGCAATAATGACCTATGTGAAAACGCTGGCGGAACGCCGCCAACACCCGCCTCATTCTGAGGCTGGCGAAGGACGGCAGCTGGCTCAGGCTGAGCGGTTGGGAAGTGCGGCGTTCCGCCAGGACTATGGCGTTAAATACGCCTACTCCAGTGGCTCAATGTATCAGGGAATTGCATCCCGCAAACTGGTCGTGGCGATGGCCCGGGCCAGGATGATGAGTTTCTTCGGTTCGGGTGGGCTGAGCCTGCCGCTGTTGCGAGAAGCCATTTTAGGCATTCAGTCTGATCTGAACGGAGAGTCATTCGGCATGAACATGCTCGCTGACTATGAGTTTCCGGAAAAGGAAATGCGCCGGATCGAGTTGTTCCTGGCCCATGATATTCGTTTTATTGAAGCCGCCGCTTATATTGCGATTACGCCTGCCTTGGTTCTTTACCGGCTGCGCGGCATTCACCTGGGGAAAGACCAACAGCTGGTCATTCCCCATACGCTGATGGCAAAGGTTTCACGCCCTGAAGTCGCCGAGGTTTTTGCCAATCCGGCGCCGCCTGATGTCGTTGCCCAGCTCTACGCGCAAGGGTTACTGACGCCGCAAGAGGCGGAGCTGGCGCCGCGGGTTCCCATGGCCCAGGATATTTGCGTCGAGTCAGATTCTGCCGGCCATACCGATCAAGGCAATGCGTATGTTCTTTTTCCGGCCATTGCCCGGCTTTGCCGGGATATTTCGGCCCGGCAAGGCTATCAGAAACCGCTCAGGGTCGGGGCCGCCGGTGGTATAGGCACGCCGGAAGCCGTGATGGCGGCCTTTATGCTGGGAGCTGATTTTATCATCACCGGTTCGGTGAATCAGTGTTCGGTAGAGGCGGCGACCAGCGACGAAGTGAAAGACCTGCTGCAAAACATCAATATTCAGGATACCGACTATGCGCCGGCAGGCGATATGTTTGAGCAGGGCGCCAAGGTGCAAGTGCTTAGGCGTGGCGTGTTTTTCCCCGCTCGCGCCAATAAGCTTTACCAGCTTTATCAGCAATATAATTCATTGGATGAGCTGCCGCAGGCGATAAAAAACCAGCTTGAAGGTAAGTATTTTAAACGGCCGCTATCCGCCGTCTGGGAAGACGTGAAGCAATATTATCAAGCTCGCCGCCCAGAAATGCTGGAAAAGATAGAAGGGCAGCCGCGGCGTAAAATGGTGGCGGTCTTCCGCTGGTATTTTGCTTACAGCTCGCGGTTGGCGCTAGCCGGCGATCCGGAAAACAAGGTTGACTACCAGGTGCATTGCGGGCCGGCGTTGGGTGCTTTCAATCAATGGGTAAAAGGCTCCGCTTATGAAGACTGGCGTAACCGCCACGTGGATGAAATCGGGGAAATCTTGATGCAGGAAGCCGCCTCGATGCTGTCGACAAAGATCGGTTTGCTCAAAAGCGATGTTTCACCTTCTTACTTCTATTCTTAAGCGGATGGCGCAGAATTTATGAAAACAGTCTATACCTTTCCTGGTCAGGGATCGCAGTATCGCACCATGGGTTATGGCCTCTTCGAACAATTCCCTGAGCTGGCAGCGCAAGCCAGTCAGGCTCTCGGGTATGACATTGCCGAACTTTGCATCAAGGATCCGCAGCGCGTTTTAAACCAGACACAGTACACCCAACCGGCGCTCTATACCGTGAATGCGCTCAGCTACCTGGAGCGCAAAGCGCGCGGCGCGGCGCCGCCGGATATCCTGGCCGGGCACAGCCTGGGAGAGTATAACGCGCTGTTTGCCGCCGGCGCTTTTGACTTTATTACCGGACTTAAGCTGGTGCAAAAACGCGGGCAGCTGATGAGCCTTGCCCCCAAAGGGGCCATGGCCGCCGTGCTGGAAATCAATGTCGCTGATATTGAACGCATCCTGGCCGAAAGCGGTTTTCAGCACGTCGACATCGCCAATATCAACTCCCTTCAGCAATGCATCATTTCCGGCGCTTATGATGAAGTGCTGGCGTTAGAGCCTCGTTTTCTCGAGGCCGGCGCACGCTTTGTTCAATTAAATGTCAGTGCGGCGTTCCATTCACGATTGATGTCGGATATCGAAAGGGAATTCGCCGATTATCTGACGCAGTTTACTTTTCAGCCCTTATCGACTCCCGTTCTGTCAAATGTTACGGCCCGCGCTTATCCCCGCACGGATTATCAGACGCTGCTGACCCGGCAAATATCCAGCCCGGTCCGCTGGTATGAGTCTATCTCCTGGTTGCTGGCGCAAGGCTGTGATGACTTTGCCGAAGTGGGCCCCGGCGATGTGTTAACGAAACTGCACCAGCGCATTACCGAAGCGCCAATGCCGATTGCCCAACCTCAAGAGGCCGCAGCGCGACAGGCGCACCCCAGCGGTTCGCCGCCGGCTACGCCGCACAAGTTCGTTTTTATGTTCGCGGGCCAGGGGAGCCAGTACTATCAGATGGGACGGGCTTTTTATCATTCCGACGGCCATTTTCGCCAGACGATGGATCGCCTTTGCCACAAGGTTTATATGCTCAGCGGGGTGAACCTGCTGGAACAACTCTACAGCGAACGTGATACCGCAGCTGAGTTTGACGATATCCGCTATACCCACCCGGCGCTGTTTTGTTTTGGCTACAGCCTGGCTCAGATGTTGATAGCCAGGGGCATCCAACCCGCCGCCGTGGTCGGCCACAGTTTGGGGGAATACATCGCCGCCGTGGTCGCCGGGATGCTCCGGCTGGACGACGCGCTTAGGTTGGTCGTTGAACAGGCGCATTTGCTGGAGCAACATGCGCCGGCAGGAAGATTGGCCGTCGTGTTGGCTGCGCCGGACATTTTTCATCGCGCCACAGAGGTCTTTTCTCGCTGCACGCTGGCCGGTGTTAATTTCGGCAATAATTTCTTTATCTCGGGTGAACAGAGCGCTGTCGCCAGTGCGATACAGAAGCTGACGGAGCGCGATATTTTGTCCTTGTCGCTGCCGGTCAGGTATGCATTCCATTCAGCCTCGATCGATGCGATCAAACCTTCATACCAAAAATTACTGGATAAAACGCCATGTTTCGCGCCAACGATGCCCGTTTATTCCTCGGTGCTGGGGCGTGCCGTCGGTGCGATGCAACAAGCTGATGCCCAAGGCTATTTATGGCAAGTCATCCGAGACAAGGTCGATTTTTCCACCCTGGTCGATTCCGTATTTTCCACCATGAGCGACCACTTTTTTATTGATGCCTCCGCCACTGGCAGCTTGTCCAACTTTTTAAAATATTCGCCGGATTTTACCTGTCGACACGGTTATGTCTTAAACCCGTTCAGTGACGGGATGACGTCGCTTGAAACCCTGTTATCGCAGGTGAAAGCGTGACAGGGGTGGTGGCTAATAGATTCAATGAGAAGGAGTGTACGACTATGCCAATTCGAGTTTATATGTTCCCGGGACAGGGCTCCCAGCAGCCAGGAATGGGGCGAGAACTGTTCAGCCAGTTCCCTGATTTAACCCGTATTGCCGACGATATCTTAGGCTATTCGATCGAGCGCCTCTGTCTTGATGACCCTGATGGCGAGCTTAATAAGACCCAATACACTCAGCCTGCCATTTATGTAGTTAATGCATTGTCTTATTACAAGAAACGGCAAGAGACAGGTATCCAACCGGATTTTGTTTTAGGGCATAGCCTGGGGGAGTTCAATGCGTTGCTGGCCGCAGAGTGCTTTGATTTCGCCACCGGCCTGAAGCTGGTGAAGAAACGCGGCGAATTAATGGCGCAGGCGGCGGGCGGCGGCATGGCTGCGGTGCTGGGGCTAAGTGAAGCGAATCTGCGGGCATTCTTGACGGAAAAAAAACTGGATACCATTGATTTGGCAAACTTTAATACACCCTCGCAGATTGTAATTTCCGGTCAGCGTGACGATGTCACAAAAGCGGTAACTGAATTTGAGCAGAGCGGAATGCGCTGTGTTCCTCTGAATACCAGCGGTGCTTTTCACTCCAGGTTGATGCGGGGCTCAATGGACAAATTCGAAAGTTACCTGCAAAACTTTCAGTTCTCAGCATTGAAGATCCCTGTCATTGCCAATACAACGGCACGCCCCTATGACGATGACACGCTGTTAACCTGCCTGGCGCAACAAATCGCCAGCCCGGTGCGCTGGACCGCAAGCATTCAATATCTGATGAGCCTGGGCACACCTGAATTTACCGAGCTGGGCCACAGCGAAGTGGTCAGTGGCTTGGTCGAAAAAATCAAAGCAGAAACGACAGAAGACGAGTTGCAGGCAATAAGGTTACAACGTCACGGAAATGACGCCATCAAGGAAGTGGCCGATGTGATTGACAGGGTTAAACACGGCGCTACACTGGCGCCAGCCGAGAAAATTGCGCAATGGAATAGCCGGTTCCCGATCGGGCAAAAGGTGCATTCCACTATTTTGAACGCAGAAGCGGAAACCCGAACCGAGGCTTTGTTGCTGTTCCAACATCGCGCGGCGATCTATCTGAAAGGTTATAACGGTTACTTTGAACTCGATGAGTTAAAGCCGGTTTGACGACACGGCGGCAACCTTTACGCAAAGTGGGCCGCCGTGAACATACCTCGCGCAAAACAGGCCGTTTTTTTGGTGTGTTTTGAACAAATCTGTGAGTACACAAGGTGCCAAATGCTTTCAGATTTCACGTAGCGCGATCAAAAAAGCAGGGGGTTTTAATCCAAAATCGGTGGGCGAAGATAAGCGGCCGGCAAACCGCATGACATAAAACCTGTGCCGGCTGCCTCTTTGGACGTTCGATACCAGCTCTCCCGAGAGGCCAATCACCAAGCCGTTTCATTTTCGAAAAACTGCGTGCAGGTAGAGTCCAGTCATGAGTTGCCCAGTTGATGGCGGTACGCTCTTATTGCCCCCAGAACTCATAGAAAAACTTGATAGCCTTGCCTGGGTTAATAATGAGATGATCAGCGCAAAACGCAATAGATATAGAGAAGGGGCAAACAGGTCGCCATAATGGGAAGGACAATCATGAACGAATGAACTCATGCATGTAATTTAACATAATATACATTATGCGCACCAAGGTAAGGATACGTAGATTCTGAGGTTTTGGCCTTTATCATGACCTTATCCGCATTCTGCCTCAGATCGTGCTTTGCGCTAGCCACACTGTTCGTCCTCGGCATTCAGGATCTTCGAAAACCATCTTCACTACGTGAAAGCCATTTTCATGCAGCAACTGTCGATACTCTGCCGGCGCCAGGCTCGAATGATACAATGGCTCGCCTTCAAATGTGCCAATCGCTTCGCCGTCACTTGTGCCACTGGTAAACATCAATGCTGCTTTGCTGCCTGCATGCTTGCGGAAAACTTTGAACATTTGGCGTTGGTCATTACGCGTAAGATGAAAAAAGCTGTCCCAGGCAATCAGCCCACCAAAGGTTTCATCCAGTGCCAATTCTCGCATGTCTGTCACTCGCCACTGTTGATGCGGGAATTTATTCAGGCATGCGTCGATCATTGATCCTGAGCTATCAATCCCCAGTACGCTAAAACCTTGTCGAATGAAATATTCAGCGATCGGCGTTCCATTACCACAACCGATATCCAGGAGCCTTGCATTTGTCGGCACCAGATTCAGGAATCTGTCCAGCCAAGGCCGCTCAAACAGATCCGTTGTCCGCAACCTTTTCCAGGCTTCGGCATGTTGTTCGTATAAAGTAATGATCCTCGCGGCCGCAGAATGTGTCATTTACCCTCTTCTTTTTGATCGCGCTACGTGAAATCTGAGAAATATTGGCACCTCTGGCCTTACAGAATTCGCCAATATTTACCGGTGAAAATCATACTCAGCAACCCATTTTTCAACTTTCTCTTGCGTAGTTAAAGCTTATTGCTGCGAAAAAACGCCTCAAGCCTAAGCTTCTGCGCACCATCTTCAGTGAAGTTTTCAGGTGAAAGCCAGCCAGCAAGAGACTTCTCAATGACCGGCCATTCAATATCTATAACAGACAACCAATCGGTATCACGGTTACGTTGTTTACGGGTCATGGCTTGACGAAATCGCCCTTCAAATATGAACCCCATTCTCTCGGCGGCTTTCCTTGAAGCCTTATTCAGTGAATCACAACGCCATGCAACGCGGCGATAACCCAGAGAAAAGGCGTTATGCAGCAACAAGTAAATGGCCTCAGTTCCCATGGCGGTTCTTTGCATAAGCGGTGACCAAGTGACATGCCCAATTTCCAGCGCACCGTTAACCGCATCCATATTGCTAAAGCAGACAACCCCAACCGGAGCGCCACTTTTTACGTCCGTCACGGCCCATGAAACCAGGTTGCCGTCTTCGATTTTATTCTTAAGCCAAAACATCATGTCTTGTAAACAGACCGGCCTTTCTGCGGCAAGCCAGGTCCAGTCTCTGTCATCCTCTGCCAGAGAAAATGCATGGAATAAGCCTTCGCAGTGGCTTATTTCAAGGGGCAAGAGATTACAGTATTGACCGTTAAGCGGCCTCTGGTCCGGGAGAGATACCGGTTGCCACTCAGGTAAGGAGAAGCCAACCGGCTGACCATAAATATTGGTATTCAACGTGTTCACCCTTTGTTTTTTCAGCGATTTTTGGCCTGCAGATTTTTAACAAGATACGTCGTTTAGAGGCTGCAAATTAACACGCCTTGCCCTTATTAAGTGACGTTGTCACCTGATATCACCTGTGTGAGCAGCGGTTCTGCCAGGAAATGAGCCGACAGATTATCGATAACCAACTGGACCGTTGCGGCAATGGCCTCGGGAGACCGCCCGGCGATATGCGGCGTTAAAATAACATTGTTTAACCGTGCAAGCTCCGGTGGTACGGCAGGTTCGCCCTCTACCACATCAAGCGCCGCGCCGGCGATGCGTTGATGTTGCAGGGCGTTGATAAGCGCCGGTGTATCTACCACGCTACCGCGCGCAATGTTGATCAGAAAGCCGTTTGGGCCCAGAGCATCAAGCACCTCCGTGTTAACAATGTGGCTGGTTTGCCTGCCGCCAGGGGTTGCAATCACCATAAAATCAGCCCATTCGGCCAAGGCAACCGGGCTTGCACAATAGCGATAAGGCGTATCGTTACGCGGCTGGCGGTTGTGGTAAGCCACGGGCATCTCAAAACCCTTAGCCCCGCGCTGGGCAATCTGCATGCCGATATTACCGAGGCCGAGGATCCCCATTTTTTTGCCGAAAACCATCGGACGCGGTTGCCGTGCTTGCTTCCATTCCCCCCGGCGAACGGCCGCATCGGCCTGTGGGATCCCTCGGGCAATGGCCATCAGCAGCGCTATCGCATGGTCGGAAACCGAGGCATCATTGGTGCCGGGGCCATGCGTCACGACAATACCCCGCGCCTGCGCGGCCGTCAGATCGATATTTTCGTAGCCCGCACCGAGTGCGCAGATGATTTCAAGCGCCGGCAGCGCGGATATGTCGTCTCCGCTGAGTCCAATGGAACCGTTGGTCAGTACCGCCTGTATATCGACCCTTGGTTTTACCGTCCATGCCGCTACCGAACTAGCGGCATGGACGGTAAAACCAGCCAATTCGAGGCGGGCATGATGTTCGTGCGCAAGTTCAACCAATATCAGAAGATGGTGTGTCATAGAAAAGGTCCCGGCGGCAAGAAAGGCTATCGCCAGAATACCGCGATGGTGCCCGGGACATTAAGTCGGAAAATGCTGATTCCGCTGCCAGGCGATCGTTAACTCCCCTATTACTTCCATTAATAAATCAACCGTTAGTCCACTGCCGCGACGATATGCTCACGCAGCCATCGATGCGCCGGATCGCGGTGGGATCGTTCGTGCCACAACATGGCCATTTCAAATCCGGGGACCTCAATGGGCGCTTCAACCACCTGTAGCGCCCGGTTATTGCGCACCAGCCGCCAAGGCAGCATGGCCACCAGATCGGAACTGGCAAGAACAGACATGATAAACAAGAAATGGGGAACCGAGAGCACCACCCGGCGCTGCAGGCCGGCCTCTGACAATACGCTGTCCGTATTGCCGTAAAATCCCCCGCCGTCCGGCGACACCACCACGTGCTCCATCCGGCAGAATTGTTCCAGCGTAGGGGGAACCGCCAGTTGAGGATGACCGGCACGGCCTGCCAGGACGTAACGTTCGCTAAACAAGGTACGCCGACGCAGATTCTCTGGCGCTCCTTCATGAGTATGGAAAGCGAGATCAATTTCCCCTTGCTCCGCCTGCCGGGCGAGACGCGCGGGCACGGCTTCGAACACCGCCAATCGGGTGCCCGGAGCCACTGAACGCAGGCCAATCAAGGCCGGCAAGATGATGGTCGATTCACCGTAGTCGGAGGCGGCTACCCGCCAGGTATTGCAGGCACCGGCAGGATCAAAAGGGCTCGCCGGCGCCACTGCTTGCTCCAGCGCCTCGAGCGCCTGCCGCAAAGGTTCGCGTAACGCCTCGGCACGCGCGGTAGGCCGCATGCCTCGTGGCCCCGGCAGCAACAGCGGGTCGCCAAAAATCTCTCTCAACTTGGCAAGGTGCACGCTAACCGAAGGCTGCGAGAAATTAAGGCGTTGCGCCGCTCGTGTCACATTATGTTCGGCGAGCAAGGCATCCAGCGTCACCAACAGATTGAGATCCAGTCGTCTGAGATTAGTCATGTTAATACCTGGAATATTAGAAATTCATTTCTACTATACCTGACAAAAACCTACCCTGCTTTTATCTTGCAATGGAGGTCTACCATGAATGTTCTTCTCGTCTACGCACACCCAGAACCGCAGTCACTGAACGGTTCAATGAGAGATTTTTCAATCAAGCGGTTGGAGGATGCCGGGCATACCGTCCAGGTATCCGACCTTTACGCCATGCAGTGGAAAGCCGTGCTCGACGCGGATGACAGCACGGCAACACAAACGGGCGAGCGGTTCGATCCTGCACGCGATTCCCAACGGGCATTTGCCGATGGGCTGCAAAGCAAAGACATTGAACTCGAACAGCAAAAGCTGCTGTGGGCCGACACGGTGATCCTGCAATTCCCGCTGTGGTGGTTCTCGATGCCGGCGATCCTCAAAGGCTGGGTAGAACGGGTTTACGCCTACGGTTTCGCCTATGGCGTGGGGGAACACTCCGACACCCACTGGGGCGATCGTTATGGTGAGGGCACGCTGGCCGGCAAACGCGCCATGCTGATGGTCACCGCCGGCGGTTGGGAAACGCATTACGGCCCGCGCGGCATCAACGGACCTATGGATGATATTTTATTCCCGATCCAGCATGGGATTTTGCATTATCCCGGCTTTGACGTACTGCCGCCGTTCGTGCTCTACCGAACCGACAAGATAGACCCAACGCGGTTTGCCGCGGCCTGTGAGGTACTCGGGCAACGTTTGGACAGCCTGTGGGATACCCCGCCTATTCCGTTCCGGCGGCAAAATGCCGGGGAATACCATATCCCCGAGCTGTCCCTGAAAGAGCATATCGCGCCAGGCCGCTCAGGGTTCACTGTGCATAGCAGCGATAATCCATAACCCTACCGCGCGCGCCATTTAATACGGCGCGCGCGCTACAGGGCTAGTTCAGATTGGCGATAAACGCTCGATACTCCGACGCGCTGCGTTCAATATCATGATGATTTAAGGGTTCAACTTCGGCGTCCGGGGTATTTTCCTTGCCGTAGAATGCATGGAATGAACCGTATTTTGCCCGCACATAGTTAACCGTGATTTCAAAAGGCCGCAAAATCTCATCCAGTGAATACTTATATCTGCCCTCCTGCGAGTAACCCTTAGCGCTGATCCCCGCCGTGACGGCCAGTGCAATCTTACGATCTTTCATTTTATAACCGCTGCTCGAACCATAGGCCCAGCCATAAGTCAGCACATCATCCAGCCACTTCTTCAGGAGCGGTGGCGAACTGAACCAGAATACCGGAAATTGCAGAACAATTTTTTCATGTTGCTCAATCAGTTGCTGCTCTTTTTCGACATCGAACCGCCAGTCTGGATAGACTTTATATAATTCATGAATGGTATAAAGTTCGGGATATCTCCTCAGCTCGGTCAGCCAGGCTTTATTGATCATCGAGTTTTCGATATCAGGATGAGCGACTACCACCAGCGTTTTCATTCAGACTTCCCCTTTCAATGAGTTCACCGGGGCATCATATGTTATGCTTTATTAATGTAAAATACGCACACTGACTACATATACTAACCTTTAGGAAAGTATCAGATGAACCTCGAAGATATCTGCAGCCCAACGGGCATCGACCTCGAACAGACCGGATACGGCTATACGCTGTCGGTGATCAGCGGGAAATACAAAATGATCATTATGTACTGGCTGGCGCAATATAAGCCGGTATTACGCTTCAACCAATTGCAGCGCTGTATCGGCACCATTTCTTATAAAACGCTAAGCTCGACGTTAAAAGAGCTGGAAAGAGACGGTATCGTCATCAGAAAGGAATACCCGCAGATCCCGCCCAAGGTCGAATACAGCCTCTCGGAACGAGGCCGCACGCTGATCCCGGTCATAGATATGATGTGTGCCTGGGGGGAAACTCACCGCGCTGAAACGCTCAGCCCTGCGGACGAATAAATAATTGTTCGGTCATAGGTTGGCCCCACTGCTCGCCCTGCTGCTCTTCTGCAAGGACAAAGCCGACGCTTTCATACAGATGTCGGGCCGCATCCAGCCCCTTGAACGTCCACAGGTGCGTTTCACGGAATCCGCGTTCATCGCAAAAGGCCACCGCCCGGTTCAGCAATTTCCGGCCCACACCGCTGCCGCGCAGGCTGTCATCGATGATAAAGGCACGCAGATGAGCGCGGTTATCGCCCAGTGATTCGCCGTCGATGGAAACCGAACCGACAATGCGCCCGCCGCTGAGCGCGGACCAGGTCTCGTTCAGCGGATGGGACAGGCGCCCGGCGAGATCGGCCAGCGCCGCTCCTACCGTAGATTCGAAAAACGCGCCGAACCCAACCGTGCGCGAATAATACTGCATATGCATTTCCAGCGTTCTGGCGACAAAACCGGGGCGGTAACCACTGGCAATCTCTGTCTCCGGTAGCGGCGCTGCCTCACCAACCCGGTGAGCGTGCAATGCGGCAGCATAGGTTTGCAGACCGGCGGCAATGCCGGTGCCGGCCGCCGTCGGCAGAATGTCCAGCGCATTCAGCACCTGCCGTTCGGCAAAACGATTAATCCCCGCCAACGTTTGCCGCCCTTGTTCCGTCAGCCGCAGAATTTTCTCCCGCGCGTCACGCTCGCTGGGTTGCGTAGCCAGTTGCCCTGCTTTGATTAACTTGTTCAGCATGCGGCTGACGCTGGATTTTTCCAGATTGAGCACCGTACACAGCTGCGCGGCGGTATCAACCTGCCGATCGCCTATTTCGATCAGCGCATGCACGGCGGACGGTGGCAAATCGGTCCCCGCCAACGTGTTGCCCATAAAACCCAGCTCGCGCACCAGATGGCGTGAGGCATCCCTGATAGGCTGCAAATACGGATGGTTTTCGGCGCTGGGCATAATGGTTCCTTTAATATAGTTGCGCAATACAACCATATCAGAGAAAGCCACAAATTCAAGAGGACGAATCAAAAACCTTGCTCTGGCCGTTGCAGGCGGTGTCCGTTTCCTGTCGCCCAGGCCGCCAGCAGCAGTAAAACTGCGCCGCCGATCAACGGCGCGGCCACGCCGATGGAATCCAACAAATGTCCGCCGACAGCCCCGCCCAGCATTATGGCTAGCTGAATGGATGCCACCATCAGGCCACCGCCGCTTTCCGGTTCGTCATTAATCTCTCTGGCGAGCCAGGTAGACCAGCACACCGGAATGGCCGCATTCAGCATGCCCCATCCGGCCATCATGACCGCAACAGCGGCAAACACGTGGCCTGCTCCGACCATGCCTAAGGTCATCACCGCCAGGCCGACCGGCAACCAAACCAGCAGCCGATACAGATGATTGCGCTGCAGCATGGCGCTGGCGAAATGCGTGCCGGCGAAACCTGCTGCCCCCAGGCCCAACAACAGCAATGAGAGTTTGTCTGAGTCAACACCTGTCGCGCCTTCCAGAAAGGGACGGAAATAGGTAAATGCGGCAAAGGCACCGGCAAAGGTCAGCATGACCGCCAGCATACCTATGGCGACGTAGCGGCGTTTGAGCAATCCGAACAGGCGCGTGACCGGAATGGCGGCCTGTGGCGGCATCGACGGCAGGCTTTTCGCCTGCCAGACGAGGTTAATCAAAACCAGGGGCACCAGGCCCGCAAACACCCAACGCCATCCGAAGTGTCCACCCAGATAGGCGCCAATCGGTGCCGCGAACGCGGTGGCGACCGCATTACCCATGTAAACGGCGCCGAGCGCGTTGGGGACCCGGTGTGCAGGAACCAGGCGGATCACCGTGGCGGTAGCCAGCGACCAGAAACCGCCCACGGCCAGACCCAGCAGTGCGCGGGCGACCATTAACAAGGAAAAGCTGGGTGCCAGCGCGATCAGAATCAACGACAGCAGCATAAGCACCGTCATGCTCATCAAGACATAGCGGCGATCAAAGCGGCCTGCTAGCGGGCCGATAAATACGCTGGCCAACACCGCGAACAGGCCCGAGATGGAAATTGCCTGCCCCGCCATCCCCTGCGTAGCATGCAAATCGCCGGCGATAGGCGTCAGCAGGCTGACAGGCATAAACTCCGAGGCGATCAGCAGTGCGACGCACAGCGCCATTGAGCCGACGGCACTCGCCAGAGAGCGTCTTGACGAGGATCGGGTTGAGGTGGTCATGGGTTACTCCGAAATGAAAATATCCCGTAAAACAGCAGGACATATTATGGGTGGCGAAGATGAGTGAACGCAGTCAAATCCACATCAGATTCAATTCCCAAGGGTGATTGTTACGCGTAGGCTTCCCGGTCGGTTAAGGGCCTCAAGGCCTGAAGTGATTTTGCCTATTTTGATAACCCCTGCGGCTTCAGGTCCGCGGCCTCGGTAAAAAGCCATGTTCCCCCAGGGAGCATAGTAAGCAATGTCCCCGGTGGCGCCGGCATCAGACTCGGGGGCCGCGTCTTGCGAAAGACGCTGTGGCAGCGCGCCGCTGATTTTCTCCGCATCACCGTAGTCTTTAAGCGTTAAGGTGAGTGGCAGCAGTTTGACGAAGTCCCGCGCCGTCGGATTATCCTCAAGCGTCGCCGTCAGATGGGTGGAACCTATGGCTATCCGAATATCATGCATTTTTACCTGCCGGGTTACGGTTTCTCTCTGGTTCTCAGCACTGGCCTGGGCTGCTTGTAATGTGCCGACTGTCGGCAGCATCAAGAGTAAAGCTGCATATTGGCTAACCCGCATAGAGGTCTTTCCCATGGCATGTCCTTTCATTACCCGTGAAATAAACTCAGGTTGAAGACCGCGCCAATGCGCGGCCCGAGGTTACGGAGACGAAACGCTTACTTCAGATTGCTGTGGAAGAAAGAAGCCAGCTTGGCGAACGGGATCAGGTCGGTGCGGTCGTACAGATCCACATGGCCCGCGCCCGGCACGATGACCAGTTCTTTCGGTTGGCCGGCCAGTTTATAGGCCGCTTCGCTGAACTCACGCGAATGAGCTTCAGAACCCGTGATGAACAGCATCGGGCGAGGAGAGATCGTCTCAATGTCGTTGAACGGGTAGAAGTTCAGGAACTTGACGACGCTGGTCAGCGTCGGATGGGTCGTCAGCGCCGGCGACGAACCTTTAGGGGTGAATTCGCCACGCGGCGTGCGGTAGTAGTCATAGAACTCCCGCTGGATAGCCGGCGTGTCCGCTGTCAATTCATGCACGGTACCGCCGACGTATTCGGTTTTTCCGCCCGCGAACTCCACATCGCGCTGTTCGGATGCGGCGGCGATCATCTGCTTTCTCTGCTCCAGCGTTTGCGAATGTTTGATCCCATTGCGCATTGCCGCGCCCATATCATACATACTGACCGTAGCAACGGCTTTGATGCGCGAATCGATTTTCGCGGCGCTGATGACGAAGCTGCCGCTCCCGCAAATGCCCAGCACGCCAATCTGCTCTTTGTCTACCCACGGCTGGGTTCTCAGATAGTCAACCGCTGCGCTGAATGCTTCCGCATAGAGGTCCGGTGCGACGGCATTACGAGGTTGCCCCTCACTCTCACCCCAGAAAGACTGATCGATAGCCAGGGTGACAAAACCTTGCTCAGCGAGCTTCTGCGCATAAAGGTTCGAACTCTGCTCTTTCACCGCCCCCATCGGATGGCCAATGACGATGGCAGGATAGCGGGTGCCCGGTTTCAGGTTTTCAGGCATGAACAGATTCCCTACAATCTTCATTTTGAATTGATTGTTAAAGGTGATCTTTTGCGTCGTTACCTTATCGCTCCGGTAAAAATTATTTGCGCCGTTAGACATATCGGCTGCCATAGAGGTGAATGAACTGACCAGCAGGGCCAGCGATAACGCTATTTTCTTCATCTGATTACTCTCGGTTGAAATAGTGAGGTTAATTTCTTCGGCGTTCGTATAAATAAATCGGCGAATAACAACTCAAACCTGAACGCAGGTCATTTATTTAAACGACTCATTTCAAGTTTTATTTAAAGGGCCTGTCGACGCAGTCAATATAGCAACAATGATTAGCGCAATTAATGCCAAAAATCTTTACGCTTTTGTGAGAAAAATTCATCAATGGTTTTCTCTCAACCTGCATTTGGATAAGATAAGACACACTCAGGCACCGGCCCCCATCAACGCCTGGACCCAGCCCCAGAGGAGAAGCTACGTGGATGATCTAAAAGCGTTTCTGTGCATAGCCAGATTGCGGAGCTTTACCAAAGCGGCGGCGGAGATTGGCGTCACCCCTTCGGCCCTGAGCCACACGATTAAAACGCTGGAGGAAAAACTGGGGTATCGCTTGCTGACCCGAACCACCCGCAGCGTGGCCCCTACCGAAGAAGGCGAAATGTTGCTGCGCAGTCTGGGGCCCTTATTCGAGCAGATAAACGATGAGCTGGAAAAGTTGGGGGCGATGAGGAACACGCCGTCCGGGACGATTCGCCTGACAGGTTCCGATGATTCCGTTCAGTACCTGATTCGGCCTGTGCTGGCCGATTTTCTAAAAAAATATCCTGAGATTAATATTGAAATCGGTATCGATTACGGCTTTACCAATATCGTCCAGGACCGCTTTGATGCGGGTATACGCTTGGGCGAGTCTATTGACAAGGACATGGTGGCGGTACGGATCAGTCGGGACTGGCGATTGTGCGTGGTGGCGACGCCCACCTATTTCCAACAATATAGCGCCCCGGAAACCCCTAACGATCTTATCCGGCATAACTGCATTAATATCCGTCATTCAATCACCAGCGGTGTTTATGCCTGGGAGTTTGAAAAAGGCCAACATCAGTTTAGCGCAAAAGTGAAGGGGCAATTCACGGCAAACAGCACCCTGCATCAGTTAGACGCCGTGCTGGCGGGTATCGGCATTGCTTACCTGCCCGATTACCTGGTCGCCCCTTATCTCCAGAGCGGGAAACTGACAGAAATCCTCTCTGAATGGTGCCCGTATTTTCAGGGGTATCACCTTTATTATCCTCATCGTCGCCACGGTTCACCGGCCTTTATGGCTCTGGTCGACATCCTGAAGGAAAATTACCGCAAGACAGGTTAGCCGAGCTGAACGGGGCTTAAGCGGCGCCCTCGCCTTTTTTCAGTTCTTTCAGGTATTTGTAGACCGTCGCGCGCCCAAGGGATAACACGTTGGCGATATAATCGGCGGCGCTTTTGGCTTTGAAGGCGCCTTCATTGTAGAGATCGATCACCAGCTGCTTTTTTTGCTCACGGCTCAATGATGACAGCGAGGTGTTCTGAAGGCGGATCCACTCA
Source organism: Serratia plymuthica (assembly GCF_018336935.1). Classification (NCBI taxonomy): domain Bacteria; kingdom Pseudomonadati; phylum Pseudomonadota; class Gammaproteobacteria; order Enterobacterales; family Yersiniaceae; genus Serratia; species Serratia plymuthica. Next base: position 2,421,048 of record NZ_CP068771.1, read on the forward strand.
TGCAGGAAGGTATTAATCTTCTCTTGCCAGTCATCCTTGAACAGCTGCTGCGGCTGCGGTTGCAGACGAGTCACCGACAAGAACATGTCCAGCGCGTTTCTGGCGTCCTCGAACATGCCGGTGCTCAGGTTAACGCACAGCAGATAGCTCGGATTACCCTGTTCATCGCGCGCGGGAATGCTCACCGAGCGCATTTTTTTGCCATCCCAGTTGAGCTTCTCGTAAGGGCCGGTGACCGGTGCGCCGCTGTTGATATCAAAATCGTCCAGGCCGGCATCGTCGCCCGGTTTGCGCTTCGACAGGTTATTGGCGAGGTAGGCGACTTTGTTGGTCGACAGATCGTGTATCACCACTTCCACATTCGGGAAAAACAGGGCTGCGATGCCGTCGGCGACCGACTGCAATAATTCAAGTTGGGACGTGGGTTTCAGCACTCTGCCGTTTCTCCGTAGCGATAAGCATGATGATTTTGGCCGGTTTTCATCATTTGGTCAGCCGCTTAGCATACCTTACTTGCTGTGCAATGCCGAGCGGGAGAGCGGTCGCCCTGCCTGCGCTGGCTCCCCGATTTACCACAGCGTTGACCGCATATGTTGAGTCCGCAGCGGCAACATGCCACCAGCCCTTTTGTTAACGGAAAGTGAATGCCGCTACGCATCATAAAACGAGGCTTCGAACTGCGCTGTAGCCCACATTTTGCGGCTTCGGTGTATTGATAGCACAAGATTTTCGATATATCAGTCAGTTGGCGTCGATTTCGTTTAATAAAGATACGATGCCAGGCCGTTTTAACATGGATTTTTCGTTGCCGTCAGGAAACGGCATTGTCAACCCGATGGTTAAATAAAATGAAACTTTTTGATCACATTCAAGCTTCTGACAAATAGATAAAGGCAAAATTTATGCGCTTTTTGTGCATAAAGCATGAATGCCTCACGCAACCTCCTGACAAAAGTAATTAACTATTCATTTTTAGCCGTCAAAACCCGTTGGAAACCGGCCTGCAGCCCTGTCAGAGGGGGCTAACAACCGGCAGGTTTAATGGTAAATTTAGCGTCGCAAAAGTGTTATGCACTTAGTAATCCACGGTTAAACAAAATAAATACCTATTTTAAAAAAGGTTGGTTATGGAAAAGCTATCCTACGCTTCAGAAAGCAGCACAACGGCCTGGGCCACCTACTTGCAACAAATCGACCGCGTTGCACCTTACCTGGGTGACCTTTCTCGTTGGGTCGATACCCTGCGTCACCCCAAGCGTGCGCTGATTGTCGACATCCCATTGCAAATGGACGACGGCTCTATCCGCCACTTCGAAGGTTTCCGCGTTCAGCACAACCTGTCGCGCGGCCCGGGTAAAGGCGGCATCCGTTACCATCCGGATGTTGATCTCGATGAAGTCATGGCGTTGTCAGCATGGATGACCATCAAATGTGCGGCGGTCAACCTGCCGTACGGCGGCGCCAAAGGCGGTATCCGCGTCGATCCTTTCAAACTGTCTGAAGGCGAGCTGGAGCGACTGACCCGCCGCTACACCAGCGAAATCGGTTTTATCATCGGGCCGCAGAAAGATATTCCTGCACCGGACGTCGGTACCAACTCGAAAGTCATGGCCTGGATGATGGATACCTACTCCATGAACCACGGCACCACTATCACCGGCGTGGTCACCGGCAAGCCGATTCACCTCGGCGGTTCTCTGGGCCGTGAAAAAGCCACCGGTCGCGGTGTGTTCGTCACCGGCAGCGAAGTGGCCAAGCGTCTTGGCGTTGAAATTGAAGGCGCTAAAGTCGCGGTACAGGGCTTTGGTAACGTAGGCAGCGAAGCCGCTCGTCTGTTCGTTGGCGTCGGTGCCCGTGTAGTGGTGATTCAGGACCACTCAGCCACCCTGTTCAACCCGGACGGCATCGATCTGGCCCCGCTGACCGAATGGCAGACCAAGAACAAGCAGATCGCGGGCTTCCCTGGCGCCAAAGAGATTGAAAGCGAAGCCTTCTGGTCGGTCGACATGGATATCCTGATCCCAGCGGCGCTGGAAGGCCAGATCACCCGCCAGCGCGCAGAAATCCTGAGCGCCAAGCTGGTACTGGAAGGCGCTAACGGCCCGACCTATCCAGACGCGGACGACGTGCTGCGCTCACGCAACATTACCGTAGTGCCTGACGTTATCTGTAACGCCGGCGGCGTGACCGTCAGTTACTTCGAATGGGTGCAGGATATGGCCAGCTACTTCTGGAGCGAGAGCGAAATCAACGAGCGTATGGACAAGATCATGACCGACGCTATGGTTCACGTCTGGAACAAAGCCGAAGAGAAAACGTGCAGCCTGCGTACAGCGGCTTATATCGTCGCCTGTGAGCGTATCCTGACCGCACGTAAAGAGCGTGGCATTTACCCAGGTTAATACGTCGTACTGCCCGGCCTGCTTTGCGGGCCGGGATATTTCCCTTCCCCCGCCAGTCTTTCCAGTGCCGATCTTCGTTTCAGGCGAACAGCGTTTCTTCGACACAGATGCATTCGTGCCCTGCACGCGCCACCGACGACGCCAGCACAACCGGGCAAAGCCGATTGCGCTGCGCCAGTTCGATTCAATGTGAGGATTCGTTGATGCCACCGGCGATCACCGACATCCCGCCGTACCCGACCATCAGCGCGTATTGAATCACGCTTTCAATCAGTTTGGCGCGAGGATCCTTGGTCACGGCGATAGGAAACTCGAGTATACCGCCGAAATTAAAGGCAAAGTTTGCGATAGACTCCGGGATCAATGATTTATAGCTGGTGTTCCACTTCTCATGATTTTCAACAATATTCATGATAACCGGCACATTCCAGACCAGATTGATCACCGACTCCACACCGGCAGATATCGTAGTGGCCAGATGTCCCGTCGGCAACGTCGCAAGCGGGATGTTAACGAATCCTTTGACAATACTTATCCCGGTCAGCGTATTGTTCATTTGTTGCCACCAGGTGGCGGTCAGCGCATTGATCAATGTCGCCAAATTGGGGGAAACATAAGACACATTGGCAATCGCCCCCACCAAAGCCAAGGTTTTTGGCCAACTATCCGCGAAACTGCCATCGCCTTCCTCAGTCACGCGTTGCAGTGAAAGGACTACCACCAGTCCTACGCTGCCTGCTAAGGCAAAGAAAGCGGAGACCAGACCAAACACCTTCAGACGTGCATCATCCAGTACCGGCGTTTCAGCAGTGCGATATCGGTTGGCACCGGGCAGCGAAGAGGACGCCAACGTGAAGAACTGTTGGCGGACCTGCTCAAAATCTTCGGCCGCCAGTAATCCTTGAGTGAATGCATCCCCTTGCGGAAAGGGAGTGGCACCAAGGGCGATTTTACCGACCAGGGTGGCCGGGATGGCAGCGATAAAACAGAACAGGTCCAGGAAGGAAAGTTCGTCGCCGGTTAATTCTTTGTATAGCCAGGAAATCACGGGAATATCAAGAGGCGCGTCCAGTAAGCTCAGAAAACCCTCAGCCAATTGAACAAACACATCGATAGCAGCAAGCAGAATGTTCTCCGTGGTTTGCAGTAGGGTATCAACAATAATCGCGGTGAATTTTTGTATGATCTGAGTCACCGACAACGTATCAAACTGGCCGATAATATCCGTTTGGATCGCGTTATAGGCGCCGACTAACGTGGCCTCTTCGCTATCAAGCAAGTTAAGCAGGTCTTGAAAAATCGCCTGATCCACCGAAGGGGAGCTGAATGTCGAACTCGCGCTCGACATATTGCCTTGATAATGGTGTAAACCGAGCTGAGCCGGCGCGCTGTTTTGCCCATCCAACGGCGGATTTACGGCGCTGGTGCCAGCCGGCGTTTGGTTAAACCCCGGAATATCCGCCCATCTATTGATATCGTTTTGCAACGCGAGAAAAACCGCAGACACTTCCGTCTTGAGGCCACTCAAGCTGTTTACGCTTTGCTTCACCCATTGGGTAAACACATTTTTCATCACGCGATGGGTAATAAGGATATCTTTGAATTCGAAAAGGAACTCCAGGAACTGGATCAAGTCCGTAATGGCCGTTTTGATGGCGTTAAAGACCCAAACCGCAGCCTCCACCACTTTTTCAGCGGCGTCCAGTACCGCCGCATAGACCTTCCCGGCAATCCTGGCAATGAAGTTCCACGTTTTGCTTGCGGCATCCTCAATGATTTGAATAACGGCTTCCACTCCCGACGCCAACCAACTGAAAAGGTCACCGATGTCGACCCACAGGGCATCTATTCCATCGACGCTCAATGTGGACGATGTAGGCGACATTTGTTGCGCCAATGCCATTTTCTGCAAAGCGGCAGTGCCCAATGTGCCGTAAACCTCGCCTAACTGACTATTTGATGCGGCAACACTTTGCAGCTCCGCATTGGAGACGCCGGCCCCGATCAAGGGGCTGGACGAGCCGTCAGCATGGGTAATGGTGGCTTGCTTCAGGCTGTCGACGCTATTAAGTTGCGCGATTTTCCGCATCGGTTTGTCCATCGGGTCCACCAGCGTGGCTGGCCCATTGGCGGGTAATACGCTCAATCGGGTCCCGCTCAGGCCGTTTATCCATTCGATGACGGTTATACTGCCAAACTCATCGGTATTTATCTGAATGCCGGCGGCATCAATAATATAATACAAATGATTGATATAGACGCCGACTCTGGAACCGGCGCTGATGGAGACCCTCTCCCCTGCCAGCGGTTGGTTATTCTCATCGCTGACCTGGATCCGGGTGGTATAGGAGCTGTACTTTTGGGTATCTTTAATATCCGGCGAAGGCAGCGTAATACTCTGTGACGTCCACAGCGTATTGTCTGTCGATTTCACCCATTTATTCAACAGATTGCCCGCTACCGTGAAGAAGGTGTTGCCGTCGTCCACCCGATTCAGATAAGGCGAGAACTGATCGACCGCAGTGACGATCGGCAATGGGTAGCTCCATGCTGAAGGCGATGCCAGCTCTTGACCCAGTGGGCAGCGAAGGTAAAAAATCTCGTCGTTGCCATTCAATCCCCAGACAACGGACATATTGTTGGACTGCGCAGCGTACATTTTTCTCACGCCGTTAAATAGGCTGCTTTGCGCCAGTAAAACACCCATGGCGCCATCCGTCTGATTATCACTCGCAAAGCAGTAAAGCCCACCGTTGCTGCAAACATACAGATCGCTGGACATATTGGGTTTACGGCAGGAGGCAATGCTGTCGGCAATCAGGTTGCCGGGGAGCGATAAACGGGCCGAAAGCGCCGGTATATCAGGGTTGAACACATTGTACAGCGGCTGGAAAATCAACTGCGGGTTACCGTCGACCTGTCCGGCGGTATACAACCCATCGATTGTCGGTTGATGAGGGCTACCGGACAAATACTGGCGGCCCAAACAGCTGCTGTAGCTGCCGGCCTCCAAATCTATCGACACATCGTGCGGCATCCAGGCGGGCGTACCCAAGGTGTTGATGTAATAGCGGGAAATCAGATGCTCAGCGCTGCTGGGATCCCTTAATATATCGACAACGATATATTGTTTGTTGTTAAGGGTCTCGCTCAGAAAAACGCCGGCAATGGTGATGTTCTTTGTCGGGTTATCAAACGGATACTGAACCCACACCGGTTTTTTTAACCAATCGGTATCGGCGTTGGAATTGCCCAGGCTCAGAAACAAATGATCGTTTACGCCGTCATTAAGCACCATCGCCAGGCCAACGGTGCCATCAACCACGCTTTGCCCCGCATCGAACATTTTACAAACAATGTTACTCTGCCCGGGAAAACTCTGCGCAATCTGCCCGGCGCTGATATTGTTTTTTTCCCAACCGGTATCGTGTTTTATCGTCTCTTCGGTGGCGTAAAACGCGCCGTCCGAACCCACTGAAAACAACAGCGAGTTGCCACTGCGGGTTTGGAGAGCTTCAAACTGCTTCTCCGGCGACATCAGTAACGTCTGTTTGTAATTTTTCATCAACTCTACCGAGACTTCTACTTTTGGCGTAGTCATATTATTTACCTTCTCAGAATTTAGCCGGCTTAATCGACTTGGCTGTCAGTCCTGGTTGAACATACGAAATATGTGAAACCAGGTCCTGATTGTTAGAAAAATCTACGTCTTTGAAGGTAAATGTTTTGCCTCCAGGGAAAACGAAACGCTGGGCAACGTTTAACGGTATGCTGTGGAATCCCGTCTGAGAAAAACTGCCGGCCCAGTCGGCAACATCACCAACCAGATCATTAAGGCCGGTAAAGATCTCAATAAACCAGTTGGTGCTCGGCGTAGCATCGGAATTGTCGACAGGTACTGAAATCAGACTGGCTGATAAATGCCCTTCCTGGTCGATAGCCAATGTATAGGTATCTGTAATGGTCTTGTTTATTGCTTTCCAGCTTTCCGAGGACTGCAGGGATCGAATATAGACCGACACGACAAATTTTTGCTCAACGACAATGGTATTGCCGGCAAAGGTAACGGTAGCATTGTACGTCGTACCCAATGTCATCTCGCCCATGTCGCCGCCAAGCCCTGCGTCATCATTGTCGGAAGAGCTGTAGGAATAGGTTAAAATAGTACTCCCCGTCGCCGGAATATCGACGGTCGGCATTTGATAAGGGGTCATGGACCAACTGTAATTGATCGTCGTATCAAGAAAACCGGAAAGCCAGACTCTCACCCAGGCCTTATAACAGTTTGCTGATACGTAATTGGATAGCTGACTTTTAAAATAATTTGCGAAGGTATTCCTGTTTATGGCAATAACGCCGTCAAAACTGGACTCTTCGGCAGGTTCGACCCAATTCCAGGAGAAAGGTACCGCCGGTGGAAGGCTGTTGCCATTGACTTCACACAGATAATTAAGCGTATTTAAATCATTGGTGCTGGTACTGCTCGGTGTATAGGGGCTGACCTCAAGTTCCATTTTAGTCAACTTTAGGGTCGACGGATTGTTGTCGGGCGTGTTCTGTACGATAGAATAATTCAACACGGGTTGGGCATTGGCTTTCATTGCCGTGAAATAGGCCCCTAAAAACACTTCGGACAATACCGTGTAAGCCGGTGTGCCTGGCGTAACGCCATTGATCGTTGGCGTTGACTCCAGCGCTGCGTTATCTAAATCAAAAAACAGTTGTTGTACGCTGAAAGCGTCCGGTCCCAGATTGTTAAGCTGTTCCTGAACGTCCGGCGGCAGATCGGCATTATCCATAATTTGTTTTAATGAAACGATGGAGGTAAAAAGCCAGGGCGAATTGGTAGGTTGTGTGGCACTGAAAAAACTGGTCAGGCCATGCCTGCCAAAGTTGCAGGTCACGACCGTAAACTGCGCGCAAATCAGATTGAAAATGACTGATTGGCTAGTGGGTTGCAGCGTAACGATATCAGGAATGGCATTAGGCTCTATGTCGGCAGGAATACCTATAGCAGCCTCAAAGGCAAAATAGAAATTGCTGTTATTAATATTTTCTATTTCAGGTGTCATGGGGTCGCCCTGACTCCAATTTGGCACGGTTAGCGGATCGGTCCCCTGAGTTTGCTGCAAGAGTTCCTCTCGGGATATCACTACCGGCTGGCCTTGATCATCTTGATTCCAATACATCTTTACCGTGGGGAAGACGGAATTGTATAAATATTCTTTCATCGTTCCATTAATGCTGGCCTGAGAAGTGGCTACGACAAAATCATAACCATAGTGAGAGTCTGATAAATTGGATTGATTTGCACTCATGATAAACGTCTCCTCGTTGCCTACTGAGTAAGCAAAGATATCGTTAGGTTATATTTAGCTGCGCAATAAAACTCCTGAGTTTGAAATTATCTAAAAAACAAAATCCACGCTAAATACCTGCAAGCAGGAATAAACGATAAAATATCGTCGCTGATATTTAGTGTGGTATGATTGCCAAGATAAATTGACAATATTTATCTGCGGGTTGATTTATGAACCCGTTACGTATTGATAAATATGATTTGGCATGTTCATACCCGCTAATGCATGCAAGCAATATATATTATTAGCGGATTAATAATAATGCATTGTAATGGCTGGGTGTTTTTTTTGACACGGATTTCCCGCGAAGAAAATTAACACGCCGCATACCTATTCCCAACAGAAACTTTAATATAGGATACCAGTAGGTATATGCAAGCAACCTGGCCGGCATAAATATGCTGCATTAAAAATAACCACACTAACAACATGATTATGTTGTTATATTTAATTTATTTATCTTCTTGAAAAGAATATTTCATCAAAAATATCTTAATCAATGCCTGTAAGGTTGCTTTCATGGTGCGAGTAAAATAATACCTGCGGGCCGTTTTCCAACCGTATGACGCGGTACCGCAGAGAAGGCAGGCCGCTGCCTTGATTCTGGTTCGCGCTCCCTGCCCGCATAAGCTATATGTTAGGGATCCTTTCCCCCCCCGGAGAACGTCCTCATGAGCAAGAAAAAGATCCTGATGCTGGTCGGCGACTATGCCGAAGATTACGAAACCATGGTGCCGTTTCAGGCATTGCAGATGATTGGTCACCAGGTAGATGCCGTCTGCCCCGATAAAGTCAAAGGCGACTACATCATGACGGCGATCCATGATTTTGACGGCGCGCAGACCTACAGTGAGAAACCCGGCCACCGCTTTATCCTGAATGCCGATTTTGCCGCCGCACGGGAGGAGGATTATGACGCCCTGCTGATCCCCGGCGGCAGAGCGCCCGAATATCTGCGCCTCAACCCACAGGTGATCAAATTGGTGCAGGCTTTTGACGCCGCACGCAAACCTATAGCTGCCGTGTGCCACGGCCCGCAACTGCTGGCCGCCGCCAACGTGTTGAAAGGCCGCACCTGCAGCGCCTACCCGGCCTGCGCCCCCGAAGTGCAGTTAGCCGGCGGGCATTATGCGGATATCGGCATCGATCAGGCCCACGTCGACGGCAATCTGGTGACCGCCCCAGCCTGGCCGGCGCATCCGCAGTGGCTGGCGAAATTTGCTGAGGTGTTGGAACAATAAACCCGGCGTAAAAAAGGCCCGCAATCGGATATGCGGGCCCAAAACAGCGCAAAGCCTCTATTTCCCGGCGGCGTTAATTTAGCGTCTGGAAACAGAAAATAATCCGCCCCGGTTTCGCTTCATTTTAATTGTTCAATCAGAAAATGGATATCATACAGCCAGCGTTTAGCCCGGGCGGAACGTACCAGCATGTAAACATACAGCGGCCGGATCCTTTCCATCTCCAGATCCCAGTTATTCATGCGGCGGGGTGAGCCGGAGAACAATATTCCCGACTTTGTCTCCTGCCGGAAATACAACTCGTGATTGTAATTGCTGTTATCTATGCCGAAGGTGTCGAAGTAGCCGCTCATCAGCGTCTGCGACATTGGCAAGGTCAGGTTAAGCTCCTTGTTTATCTCGGTATTCAGAGTGACGGCAATGCCCTTTTTAAGAAATGCGGGCGCATTATATCTGTCGATAACGGAAATCACTTGTTGCTGAATATCACTGTCCATTTCAACCTCAATATATTTGGCCGCGGGAAAGATGCGATATTGTTCTGACCTTTCTTATTGGGTCGAGTTCTGCCGGTCGGGGTTATTTTCCTTTTCTTTACATTTCCCTCACCGGATAAATATAAAAACGCAGGGTGATAACACCACCCTGCGTAATAGGTTTATTGATTGCGAATAAGTTTAACGGGTCAGGGTCGCGCTATTGGCGACCACGCTGTCCCCTTGCTTCTCCGCCGTAATACCGCCACCCAGCACCTTATACAGCGTAATCAGATTCTGGTACTGCGTTTGCTGCGCGCCGATCAACGACTGGCGGGCGGTGTACAGCGTCCGCTGCGCGTCCAGCATGTTCAGGTAGGTATCCACGCCGTGGCGATAACGCAGTTCGGCCAGGCGATAATACTCCCGCGAAGCGGCTACGTAGCCGGTCTGCGCCGCCAGTTGCTCCCCAATGGTGCCTTTGCGCGCCAGCGCATCGGCAGTTTCCTGGAACGCCGTCTGCACCGCTTTTTCATAGGTGGCGACGTACAGATCCTTTTGCGCCTTGGTGTAGTTGAGCTGCGAGGTATTATAGCCGCCGGTGAAAATCGGCAGGCTGATGCTCGGCGCAAAGGACCAGACGCCGGCTCCCTTGCTGAACAGAGACGACAGCTCCCCGCTGCCCACCCCGCCGCTGGCCGTCAGGCTGATCGACGGGAAGAACGCCGCGCGCGCGGAACCGATGCTGGCGTTGGCCGACTTCAGATTATGCTCGGCTTCCAGCACGTCCGGCCGGTTCAGCAGCACCTGCGACGACACATTGGCCGGCATGTCTTTCATGATGCCGGACAGCGCCTCGATCCCGTTCGGCAACAGGCTTTCGGGCACGCTTTGCCCCACCACCAGATCCAGCGCGTTTTTCGCCTGCGCGGCGCTGGTGGTGTAGCTGGCGACGTCTGAGCGGGCCTGCTGATAAACCGTGTCCGCCGAAGCCACATCCACCATCGACAAAATGCCGTTTTGCTGGTTTTTACGCGTCACTTCCAGCGACAGCCTGGCGCTTTCCATCGTGTCTTGGGCCGCCTTCAACAGGCTGCGTTCCGCCGCCACGTTCACCCAGTCGGTGACGATATCGGCAATCAGCGTCAGGCGCGTACTTTTCGCCGCCTCGGACTCCGCCAGATAGGACTCGAATTTTGCGCGCGACAGGCTGCGGTTTTTACCGAACAGATCCAACTCAAATGAACTGGTGCTGGCGCTGGCTTCGTAGCTCTGGCCGATCGCGGTCGCATTGCCGTTGCCGGTCAAAGAGCGTGAGCGCGTGCCGTCCACGCCGGCGTTGATGGTCGGGAACAGTTCGGAACGCTGTTCGCCGTACAACGCCCGCGCCGATTCAATGTTGGCGATCGCTTCACGCAGATCACGGCTGCTGCTCAGCCCCATCGCCACCACCTGCCGCAGCCGCGCATCCACCACATAATCGCGCCACGGGATATCCGGGTAGCTCAGCGAAAGCTTATCGCTGGGCGCGGCATAGGCGGCACCTTGCGGCAGGTTTGCCGGCACCGGCGCCTGTGGCCGCTGATAGTCCGGATCCAGTGAAATACAGCCTGCCAGCAACAGGGGGAATGTCAGAGTTATCAAACGTTGCAGCACATTATTCTCCTGCCTGTGGCGTGGTGCTTGCTACCTGTTTGGCGACGACAGGTTTACGTGCAAATACCCGGCGTACCAAAACGTAGAACAAAGGAACAAAGAAGATCGCCAATAGCGTCGCGGTAAGGGTGCCGCCGATAATCCCGGTGCCAATGGCAATTCGGCTGTTGGCGCCGGCGCCGGTGGAAATCGCCAGCGGCAATACCCCGGCGGTAAACGCCAGCGACGTCATCAGGATCGGCCGCAAGCGCATACGGGATGCTTCGACCGCCGAGGCGATCAGCGTTTCTCCGTGCCGGTACTTCTCTTCGGCAAATTCCACGATCAGAATGGCGTTCTTGGCCGACAGGCCAATAATGGTCAACAGCGCCACCTGGAAGTAGATGTCGTTTTCGAGACCGCGCAGCGTGACCGCCAATAGCGAGCCCACCACGCCCATCGGCACCACCATCATGACCGCGAACGGGATCGACCAGCTCTCATACAATGCCGCCAGGCACAGGAACACCACCAATAGCGCGATGGCGTACAGCGATCCCGCCTGGCCGCTGGTCAGGCGTTCCTGATAAGACAGCCCGCTCCAGGAGTAGCTGCTGCCTGCGGAGAACTTCGCCGCCAGCTTTTCCATTTCATCCATCGCGGTGCCGGAACTGGTGCCCGGAGCGCCTTCGCCGGTGATTTCGAACGACGAAAGCCCGTTATAACGCGACAGGTTTTCCGGCCCGTAGATCCAGCGGGATGAGGCAAAGGCCGAGAACGGCGTCATGCTGGTCGAGGTTGTGCTCGTGCCGGAACTGGTGCTGGTTGAGCTGCCGCGCACAAACCATTTATCCAGATCCTCAGGTTTTGAGCGGAACGCCACATCCCCCTGCATATAGACTTTCTTCACCCGGTTGCGGTCGATAAAGTCGTTAACATAGGTGCTGCCGAAAGAACTGGTGAGCGTGCTGCTGACGTCGCCGGCGCTCAGGCCCAACGCTTGCAGCTTGTCATTATCGATATCCACCTGCAGCTGCGGGGTATCCGGCAAGGTGTTGGCGCGCACGGCGATCAGGCCCGAATTATTACCGGCGGCGGCAATGATTTGGTCACGCATCGCCTGCAACTCCGCACGGGTCGTTGCGCCTTTGGCCTGCAGCTCGAAGGTGAACCCGTTGGACTGACCAAAACCGTCGATCGACGGCGGGCTCATCGAAAACACCTGGGCATCGCGAATGCCGGCAAAGTGCCCCATGGCGCGCTTGGCAATCGCATCAGCGGTATTCTCGCTGCCGCTGCGCAGGCTCCAGTCCTTGAGGCTGACGAAGGCCATGCCGGCGTTCTGGCCGCTGCCGCTAAAACCAAAGCCGTTAATGGTAAAGATGGTATTGACGTTGGCCTTCTCATTGGTGAGGAAGTAATCCTTCACCTCGTCGCTGACCACCGAGGTGCGGGCGTCGGTAGCGCCGGCCGGCAGCGTATACTGCACCATCACCATCCCCTGATCTTCGTTAGGCAGGAAACCGGTCGGCAGGCGCATATACATGACCGCGGCTGCGATCAGCAACAGGCCGTACATCAGCAGGTAACGCATTGGGCGGTGGATCACCATGCCGACCTTGTCGGCGTACTTCGCCTGCAGCCGGTCATAACCCCGGTTGAATTTGCCCAGCAGGCCTTTGCCGGTCAGTTCCTCATGCGCGGGTTTGAGCAGCGTGGCGCACAGCGCCGGTGCCAGCGTCAGCGCCAGGATCACCGAAAGCGCCATGGAAGAGACGATAGTGACGGAGAATTGGCGATAGATTACCCCGGTGGAGCCGCCGAAGAACGCCATCGGCAGAAATACCGCAGACAGCACCATCGCAATGCCCACCAACGCGCCGGTGATCTCTTTCATCGACTTTTCCGTCGCTTCGCGCGGCGGCAGTTTTTCTTCGCGCATCACGCGCTCGACGTTCTCCACCACCACGATGGCGTCATCCACCAACAGCCCGATGGCCAGTACCATGCCAAACAGCGTCAGGGTGTTGATCGAATAACCGAACACCGCCAGCACGCCAAAGGTGCCGAGCAGCACCACCGGCACGGTAATGGTCGGGATCAGCGTCGTACGCAGGTTCTGCAGGAAGATGAACATCACGATCACCACCAGCACCACCGCTTCGAACAGCGTCTTAACCACTTCTTCAATCGAGATGTTGATAAAGTCGGTGCTGTCTTTCGGATATGCGACCTTGTAGCCCTCCGGCATGGATGACTGGTATTCCGCTACCTTGGCCTTGACCAGTTTGGCGGTGTTGAGCGCATTGGCCCCGGCGGCCAGTTTGACCGCGATACCCGCCGCCGGGTGGCCGTTCAGGCGTGCGCTGGAAGAGTAATCCTCATTGCCCAGTTCAACCCGCGCTACGTCGCCCAGGCGCACCAGGGCTCCGCTGCTGTCGCTTTTCAGGATGATATTGCGAAATTGCTCCGGCGTTTGCAGCCGGGATTGCGCCTTGACCGTGGCGGTCAATTGCTGATCGGCGCCGGCCGGCAGATCGCCGACCTTACCCGCAGAAACCTGGGTGTTCTGCGCCTCAATCGCCGTCTCCACATCGGACGGCATCAGCGAATAGGACGCCAGTTTGGTCGGGTTCAGCCAGATACGCATGGCGTATTCCGAGCCGAACACCTGCACGTCGCCCACGCCGTTAATGCGCGACAGCGGATCTTGCAGGTTACTGACCAGATAGTCGGAGATATCGGCCATCGTCGCCTTGTCGGTCTCATCGTACAGACCGACGATCAGCAAAAAGCTGTTCTGCGATTTCTTGACCGTGACCCCTTGCGAGGTGACCTCCGACGGCAAGCGGCTTTCCGCCTGCTGCACCTTGTTTTGCACCTGCACCTGGGCGATGTCCGGATCGGTACCCTGATCGAAGGTCACGTTGATGCTTACCGAACCGTTGGAACTGCTGGTCGACGAGAAATACAGCAGGCCGTCCAGGCCGGTGAGCTGCTGCTCAATGACCTGCGTCACGCTGTTTTCCAGGGTCTCCGCATCAGCGCCCGGATAGGTCGCCGAAATGGCGATCTGCGGTGGGGAGACGTCCGGATATTGCGAAATGGGCAGCGAGTTGATCGACATCAGGCCACACAGCATGATGATGATCGCGATCACCCAGGCAAACACCGGCCGCCGAATAAAGAACTGCGCCATGATTACTGCTCCCCGCCGTTAGCCGTTTGTGTCTGCTTTTGCACTTCAACCGCTTTAACGTCGGCCCCGGCGGCCACCTTATTGGTGCCTTCGACGATCAGGCGATCGCCGTCGTTCAGCCCTTTGCTCACCAGCCAGTTGCTGCCGATCACCCGTTCGGTGGTGACCGTGCGCTGTTCCACCTTGTTTTGCGCATTCACCACCAGCGCAGTAGCTTCCCCTTTGGCATTGCGGGTGATGCCCTGCTGCGGCGCGAGGATGCCTTTGGGATCGACGCCGTTATCGACTCTGGCGCGCACGTACATGCCCGGCAGCAATTCATGCTCCGGGTTAGGGAATACGGCGCGTAGCGTAACGGAGCCGGTAGACTCATCCACCGACACTTCCGTCAGTTCCAGTTTGCCGTCATGCGCATAAGGCGTGCCGTCTTCAAGCTGGATGGCGACCGGTGTGACATCGTCACGTTTTAAGGACGCCTGCAGTTTGCGCAACCTGAGCAACTGGCTGCTGGACTGCGTGAGATCGACATAAATGGGATCCAGCGCGCGAATGGTGGCCAGCGCATCGGTCTGGCTGGCGGTCACCAGCGCGCCCGGCGTCACCGAGGAAATGCCGATGCGGCCGGAAATCGGCGCGCGCACCTGGGTATAAGCGAGATTGATTTTGGTGGTCTCCAGCGCCGCCTGATACTGGTCGACGGAAGCGACCGCTTGCAGATAGGTCGCCATCGCATCGTCCGCATCCTGTTTGGAGACGCCATTCTCTTTCACCAGCGCCGCGTAACGTTGCGCCTTCAGGCGGCTGGATTTGACCGTGGCCTGCGCGCTTTTCAACTGGGCGGCAGCCTGGTTATAACTGGCCTGATAGGTGGCGGGATCGATTTGATACAGTATCTGGCCGGCTTTTACCTCGGCCCCTTCGGTAAACAGGCGCTGTTTGATAATGCCGTCAACCTGCGGACGTACGTCCGACGTCATGGTGGCGTTCACCCTGCCGCTCAAATCGCTGCTCAGCGTGACCGGTTGCCCGTGCAGCGTCGCAACCCCAACCTCCGGCGTGCCGCCTGCTCCCATCGGGGCTCCGCCGGGTTTGCCGTCACAGGCGGCCAGCAATAACGCCAGGCTGGCAAGAAAAATCTGTTTCCTCTGCATCGAGTATCTATCCTATTGAGAACGTTTATTCTCAATATATAGACTCTGGTATTTTTCGTCTGACAGGGTTACGTAAGGATTCGGTAAAAGTCCTTCGCAAAGCATGAGAAACGCCCTATTTTTGCCTCAGCGGCACCTCTTTCAGCAGCCAGGTCAGCGCAAAGGCCAGCACCATCACACAGGCGGCAATCTGGTACACCGAGTGGATCGCCCCGCCGAAGGCTTGCAGATAGTCTTGCTGCAAGGCCGCCGGCAAATGGTGTACCGCCGCCGCGCCCAGAGAACGCGGCAACTGCGCGTCCTGCGGCAACAATACGGCCAGGCGGCTGTGCAGCACGTTGGTAAAAATGGCGCCAAACACCGCCACGCCGATCGAACCGCCAATCGAGCGGAACAACGTGGCGCTGGAGGTCGCGACCCCCATATGCTGCGGCGCTACGCTGTTTTGCGCCGCCAGAATCATCACCTGCATCACCATGCCCAATCCCAGCCCCAACAGGCTGATATAGAGATACAACTGGCGCACCGGCGTCGAATTTGTCAGCGTGCCGAGCAGGATCATGCCTGCCAACGCGCACAGGGTGCCGATAATCGGGAAGATACGGTATTTGCCCCTTTTGCTGATCAGCCTGCCGCTGACGATCGAGCTGATCATAATGCCGCCCATCAGCGGCAACAGCTGCATCCCGGCCTGCGAAGGCGTCGAGTCTTTCACCACCTGCAAATACAGCGGCAGGAAGGTCACCGAACCAAACAGCGACATGCCGATGATAAAACCGATCAGGCTGCACAATACGAAGGTGCGATTACGAAACAGCCCCAGCGGAATGATCGGCTCGCTCGCCAGCCGCTCTTCGTAGATAAACCCGCCCAGCGACACCAGCCCAAAGGCCAGAATGCACCACAGCTGGCCGTCCGACCAGGCCATGACCGTGCCGCCCTGGCTGGTGAAGAGGATGATGCAGGTCAAAGCCGAGGCGAGATAAGCCGCCCCCAGATAGTCGATTTCGTGTTTGACCCGGTTGACCCGCGACTGGAATACCGCGCCGATCACCAACAGGGCGAAAACCCCCAGCGGCAGATTGATATAGAAAATCCAGCGCCAGGAGAAATGCTGCACCAGCAGCCCGCCGATCAGCGGCCCGATCACCGTCGCCAGGCCAAATACCCCGCCGAACAGCCCCTGGTAACGCCCGCGATCGGCCGGTGGGATCACGTCGCCCACCACCGCCATGGTCACCACCAACAAACCGCCGCCACCCAGCCCTTGCAACGCGCGCATCAGGATCAATTGCGTCATGTTCTGCGCCAGCCCGCACAGCGCCGAACCGAGCAAAAACACCACGATGGCGATTTGCAGCACGATCTTGCGCCCGAACAGATCGCCGAACTTGCCATACAGCGGCACCACGATGGTCGATGCCAGCAGATAGGCCGTCACGACCCAGGACAAATTCTCCAACCCGCCGAACTCGCCGACGATGGTCGGCAGCGCGGTCGAGACTATGGTCTGATCGAGTGCCGCCAGCAGCATCACCAGCAGCAGCGCGGAGAACAGCAAACGGATCGAGGGCGCCTGTTCGGACGCCCTGCCGTTATCTTCGTGGCCTGCTGTGTTATCAATGCCCATTCGAGTGAGTCCGCTTGTAATTAATTAATTGAGTAATTAATATATGAGTTATTCTTTTCTCCGGTCAATGGATCTCGCCGCGATGACAGCACAAAACGTTAAGAAACCCACCTCTCCACGCCGCCCAGGCAGGCCCAGCGGCGCGGCCAACGGGGCAGAGAAACGGGAACACCTGCTCGACACTGCGTTGAATTTGTTCGCTCGCCAGGGCATTGCCGATACGTCGCTGAACGCCATTGCCCGCGAGGCTGGCGTTACCCCGGCGATGCTGCACTACTACTTTCACAACCGCGAACAACTGCTCGATGTGCTGATTGACGAGCGTTTCCTGCCGGTGAGAATTGCCGCCGGCGGCGTTTTCGACGCCAACGAAGACGATCCGGTAGCGGCCTTCACTGAGCTGGCGCAACGGTTTATCGATATTTCCATCGCCCATCCGTGGTTCGCCCCGTTGTGGTTGCGCGAAGTGATGAGCGACAGCGGCGTATTGAAGCAGCGGATGGACGAGCGTTTCGGCGACAAACAGCGCAAAACGGCGATGCAGTCCATCGTACGTTGGCAGAAGGAAGGCAAGCTGCATGCCGATCTGGAGCCGTCCCTGCTGATTGTCACCCTGTTTGGCATGACGCTGCTGCCGTTAGCCACGGCGTCAAAATGGCAGCGCGATAACGCCCTCAGCCCGTTGCGCGCCGAAGACATTGCCCGGCATGCCATTACCTTGCTCACCCACGGCCTGGGGCCGCAACGCTGAAAAGAGATCTATTCTGGTGCGGGGCGCTCCCGCGCCGGGTGCAATACCCACCTTGACCCGCCCGCTTTCCCGCTATTTGCGCCCGTCGCTTAACTGGCACCTTTTTTGCTTTGCCTACTCCGCCTAATTTGGCTTTCTAATCAGGGGTAGCGCTATGTTTCAAATAATTAGAGTGGCATTTTTTTTATTGACCTTAGGGTGCGCCAATGCGGCGACCGCCGCCGGTGAGTTACCGCACATCGTTATTTTGGCCACCGGCGGCACCATTGCCGGCTCGGCTGCTTCCAATACCCAAACCACCGGCTACAAAGCCGGGGCGCTCGGGGTGGATACCTTGATTGCCGCAGTGCCGGAAATGCAGAAAGTCGCCCGGGTGGACGGCGAGCAGATTGCCAATATCGGCAGTGAAAACATGACCAGCGAGATCCTGCTCAAGCTGTCAAAACGCGTCAACGAACTGCTGGCGCGCGATGACGTCGCCGGCGTGGTGATCACCCACGGCACCGATACGCTGGACGAATCGCCCTACTTCCTTAACCTGACGGTAAAAAGCGACAAACCGGTGGTGTTCACGGCCGCCATGCGCCCGGCGACCGCCATCAGCGCCGACGGCCCGATGAACCTGCTGGATGCGGTGACCGTCGCCGCCGATAAACAGGCTGCAGGCCGCGGCGTCATGGTGGTGCTGAACGATCGCATTGGTTCCGCCCGCTTCAGCACCAAAACCAACGCCACCACGCTGGACACGTTCAAGGCGCCGGAGGAAGGCTATTTGGGGGTGATTGTCGGCGGCAAACCTTACTTTGAAACCCGGGTGGATAAAATTCATACCACCCGTTCGGTGTTTGACGTGCGCAATGTCAGCGCACTGCCGAAAGTCGACATTATTTACGGTTATCAGGACGATCCTGAATACATGTATGACGCCGCCATTCAGCACAAGGTAGACGGGATTGTTTATGCCGGCACCGGTGCCGGTTCGGTGTCGGTGCGTAGCTCGGCCGGGATCGAAAAAGCGGAAAAAGCCGGCGTGCTGGTCGTTCGCGCCAGCCGCACCGGCAGCGGTATTGTCCCGGAGGATGCCGGTCAGCCCGGCCTGGTTTCCGACTCGCTCAACCCGGCTAAATCACGCATTCTGCTGATGCTGGCGCTGACCAAAACCCATAACCCGCAGGTGATCCAGGACTATTTCCACACCTATTGATCCGCGCTGTCACGTCCCGGCGACAAGCCGGGACGCTCACGAAAGACTACCTGGCCAGCACCGGACGGCGACCGGAAAGCAGAGTCAGGGAGAAGTGCGCGGCCAGCCCGAAGATCAACCCCCAGAATACCGACGCCATGCCTAAAAAGTTCATGCCGGACGCCGTGACCAGGAACGTGATTAACGCCGCTTCCCGCTGCTTCTCGTCGGCCATTGCACCGGTCAGCCCGGTGCTGATTGCGCCAAACAGCGCCAGCCCGGCCAGCGAGATAATCAGTTCCTTGGGCAATGCGGTAAACACCGAGGCCAGCGTCGCGCCGAAAATCCCCATCACAATGTAGAAAATCCCGCAGGCCACGCCGGCGATGTAGCGTTTGCTTTTCTCGCGGTGTGCCTCTTCGCTGGTGCAAATCGCGGCGGTGATGGCCGCCAGATTCACCCCGTGCGAACCAAAGGGCGCCAGTAACACCGAGGCAATCGCGGTCATCGAGACGATCGGCCGGGCCGGCGTGGCGTAACCGGAGGAACGCAATACCGCCATGCCGGGTACGTACTGACCGGTCAGCGTTACCAGCGTAAGCGGCAGTGCGATATTAATGATGGCGTGCCAACTCCAGGCCGGGGTAATCAGAACCGGATGCGCGACGCTGACGACGATATCCCCGCTGTTCAACATGCCGCTCATGCCCGCCACTGCACCGCCGGCAAACAGCACCGCGACGATGGCATAGCGTGGCAGCAGCCGCTTAAACAGCAGGTAGGTGACGAACATGGCCATGACCAGCGTCGGTTGCAACTGAATGGAGACAAACATCTCGGCGCCGAAGTGGAATAAAATGCCGGCCAGCATGGCGGCGGCGATCGAGCGCGGTAATTTGCCGATCAGTTTATCGAAGGCGCCGGACAGGCCTATGACGGCGATAATGAGCGAGGAAACGATATAAGCCCCTACCGCCTCGTTGATCGTCACCCCAGGCAATAACCCGACCAGCAGCGCCGCGCCGGGGGTTGACCAGGCGGTGATCACCGGCACCCGCAGGCGCCAGCTTAAAATCAGCCCGGTGATGCCGCTGCCGATGGAGATGGCCCAAATCCAGGAGGAGATCACCTCCGTGGGCAAGTGCGCCGCACTGGCGGCCTGAAACACGATGATCAACGGGCCGGCGTAAGACACTATCACCGCAATGGCCCCTGCCACTACCGCCGAAAGAGAAAAATCCTGTCGCAATCTGTCCATCATTACCCCTATCAATGCACATCGATTAAATCGATGCAATATGCCAGAAAAGAAAAAACCCGATAAATTAACGTAAAAACAATAATTTGAAGACTCATAAACAAACGTCGCTTCGAAAATAGCATCAATTGAATCGAATCAATTTAAGTCGATTGTATCTGTGTAATTCTTTCTGTGTTAATACTTATTACATCAATTTAATGGCTGGCTTATACTGTAATCGTCTTATCCCCGCCCTGCGGCCAACGTTGCCAGTGCAGGAAGCCTGTGGAGATAGCCATTCAAAGCATACAGAGGGTCTATGTGGACACCGCGCTTCAGTGAGAAAAATGCCCCGGTGTATTTGCTGATTGCAGATGCGCTGCAAAATGACATCAACAACGGCGTGCTGCCTGCCGGTTCACGTTTGCCTACATTGAAAGAGTTGGCGCAGACGCTGGCCGTTACGCCGGGCACCGTTAATCGCGCCTATGAAGAAGCGGCGCGGCGCGGGCTGGTTCAGGGCGAAGTGGGCCGCGGGACCTTTGTGCTGGCCACGCCTGAAAGGGCCATGGAAAGCGCGCGCCTGCCGCACTTCAGCCCTTCATCTTCCGCCCAGCGGGATCATATCGATCTGTCGGTGATCAAGCCGGAGGTGCAGGCTCAGGAACAGGGGATCCGCACCGCGCTCGAGCATCTGGTCGCCAGCCCGGAACTGGGGTTGGCGCTCGACTATTCGCCGGAAGGCGGGCATCCGGCGCATCGCGACGCCGGCGCCAGCTGGCTGCGGCGTTTCTTGCCTGACGTACACTGGCAGCAAGTGGTGTTGACCGCCGGCGCTCAACACGGTTTGCTGGTCGCCATCAATGCCCTGACGGCGCACCAGGACCTGGTCCTGTGCGAAGCGCTGTGTTATCCGGGCATTATCTCGTTGGTACACGGCAATGGGCGGCGGCTGCGCGGGGTTGAAATGGATAGCGAGGGCATCGTGCCCGACTCGCTGAGAGCCCTGTGCCGCCAGGAAAAACCGGCGATGCTGATCTGTGTGGCGAGCTGCCAAAACCCCACTACGGTGGTGATGTCGAACGCCAGACGGGCCGAAATCGCGCAGATTGCCCGCGAGTTCGATTTTTACATTCTCGATGACGATATTTACGGTTTTCTTACCGCAGAGCCGGTCGAGGCGCTGTCTTCGTTTGCCCCTGAACGCTCGGTGTACCTGACCAGCCTGTCGAAAAGCATCTCACCGGCGTTGCGCATCGGCTATCTGCATGCGCCGGCGGAAACCTTGTCGCGGCTGACGTCGATGGTGCGAACCAGCATCTGGATGCCTTCCCCGCTCATCGCGCAGCTGGCCAGCAATATCATCACTTCCGGCATTGGGGCTGAAATGCTGCAGACCCAGAGGCAAGAAGCGGCGGCGCGCCAGGCCATCGCCGCAGAGGTTTTCCACGGGCTGGAGGTCGCTTCGCAGCCCTACGGTTACCATATTTGGGTCAACCTGCCGGAGCCCTGGACCAGCGATGAATTCGCCAATCTGGCGCGCGCCCAGGGAGTGAATATCTCCAGCGGCACGCAATTCCTGGCCGAACGCAGCGGCCATACCCGTGCCGTGCGCATCGTGCTGATGTCGCCAACCAGCCGCAGCGAATTGAAATTTGCCCTGACCAAGCTGCGCAGCATGATCGAATCTGCAGAACCCCGCCTGTATTACTGAGGCCCAGGTCCGGCGCGCTTTACCGCGCCGGATTAGCCTTGTTCAATCAGCATCACCGCCGTGGTATCCGCCTCCAGAGCTTCAAATATATGCTCCCGATCGGCGGAGTAACTGATGTAATCCCCCGCACTCAACTCCACCGGTTGCTCCGTCGGCCCGATTCGCGCCCTGCCGCTGCTGATAATCACGTGCTCAATGGTGCCCGGCATATGCGGGCGTGAAACCCGAGCTTCGCCCGGCTGAACGCGCAAACGGTAAATATCGCGCTGTGCCCCCGGCGGGCAGGTTGCCAGCAACGTAGCGGCATAGTTGGCCTGTTCGGAAACCGTGGCGACCCCTTCGTTGGCGCGGATCACCTGCACATGCTGACGCGGTTGAGAGATTAACCGGCTGACGGGTACGTCAAGGGCCATCGCCAGCGACCACAAGGTTTCCAGGCTCGGGTTGCCGCTGCCGGTTTCCAATTGGGAAAGCGTCGATTTTGCGATGCCGGCGCGGCGCGCCAGTTCGGTGACCGACAGCCCCAACCGCTCGCGTTCACGGCGAATGGCGGCTGAAAGCAGGCCGATGGGCGTGCCGTTAGTGAAGGTATTATCGCTCATTGTTCACCATAACGTTCATTTGTTCGACTTGACGAACAACTGCGAGCTGTTCATCATAATGTTCAGTTGTTCATTTTAATGGTGTTCGTCGACGGCGGCAAGCACGGCACTCAATCAGGGAGAAGGCAAATGAAGGTAAACACCCGCGGCGTAGTACAGATGACTCTGGCGATGGTGATCTCCGGCACCGTCGGCTGGCCGGTGATCGCACTGGGGCAACCGGCGGCGACGGTGGTTTTCTGGCGCTGCGCGTTTGGCGCCCTTGCGATGTTGATCGCCTGCGCCCTGCTCGGCCTGCTGAAAAAAGGCATGCTGACCCGCCGCCAGGCCGCCGTGGCGGTACTGGGCGGCATGGCGCTGGTGCTGAACTGGACGCTGCTGTTTGGCGCTTATGCCCATGCCTCTATCGCCGTAGCCACGGTGACCTATCACGTGCAGCCCTTTATGCTGGTCGGGCTGGGCGTGCTGTTCTTTGGCGAGAAACTGACGGCGAATAAACTGGGTTGGCTGCTGCTGGCCTTTGGCGGCATGCTGCTGATTATTACCGGCCGCCCCGGCGCGGGCGGTTTAGGATCGGATTACGTTATCGGCGTACTGTTGGCGCTGGGCGCCGCGTTTATGTATGCGGTGGCGGCGGCGATCGTCAAAGGGCTAAAAACCGTGCCGCCGCATTTGATCGTGTTGATCCAGCTCAGCGTCGGGGTAGTCGTGCTGGCGCCGTTCGCCGGCCTGGCCCACCTACCGTCAACGGCCAATGCCTGGCTGCTGCTGGCGACTATCGGCCTGGTGCATACCGGGCTGATGTCTTCGCTGCTGTACGGCGCGATCCAGAAAATCCCCACCAGCCTGGTCGGCGCGTTGTCGTTCATCTACCCGCTGGTGGCGATCATCGTCGACTGGGCGGTATTCGGGCACCGCCTCAGCCTGATGCAGCTATTGGGCGCTGCCGCCATTCTGACTGCCGCGGCGGGCATGAACTTTGGCTGGCGGGTGATGCGCGCGGGTAAAACCGCCCGCACGGCGGAGAGGCAGTAACCGACAGGTTATTTTTTCAAGGCGTGCAGGCTGGCGATCACCTTCTGCAGCGCCCTGCTCAGCGGCTTATCCTGGCGCAGTACGATGCCTAAAGTGCGCTCAAGCGCGGGCGTAAGAGAGTCTCCCCGGATGCCGGAGAGCGCCATGCGCGGCACAATGCTGTACCCAAGCCCGGCGGCAACCATCTCTTTGATCGCCTCGATGCTGCCCAATTCCATTATCGGCACCGGTTTAACCCCAGCGCCAAGGAACCAGCCATCAATCAGGCGACGGGTGCTGCTGCCGGATTCAAAAGCCACCCACGGGAGCGCCCCCAGGGTGTGCGGGG
This sequence comes from Serratia plymuthica, assembly GCF_018336935.1. Classification (NCBI taxonomy): domain Bacteria; kingdom Pseudomonadati; phylum Pseudomonadota; class Gammaproteobacteria; order Enterobacterales; family Yersiniaceae; genus Serratia; species Serratia plymuthica. The sequence goes on from NZ_CP068771.1 coordinate 2,444,995, forward strand.
TGAACGTGGCAGGCAAATCGGGGGAGTCTGCGGGGAAAATGACGGCAAACTCGTCCTGCAACAGCGGCGTCAGTTGCAAACTGCGGCCATTGGCCGGAAAGGTCACCAGCGCGATGTCGATGCGGTTTTCTTCCACCGCTTTCACCATGTCATCGGTGTTGCCGGTGCGAACCCCGACGTTCAACAAAGGATAAGCCTGTTTCAACTCCCGCAGCAGCGTCGGCAGCAGATGGATACAGGCCGTGGCACCGGTGCCCAGGGTCAGGGTGCCGGCAATCTCCTGCGCGTGGCCGGCCATGTCGCTCAGCGCATTATCCACCGCCGCATTGATGCGGCTTATGTGTTCCAGTAGCGCCTCACCGGCGGACGTCGGCCGTACGCGCCTGGCGACCCGCTCCAGCAGCCGAACTTGCAGCCGCTGTTCCAATTGCCGGATTTGCAAGCTGACCGCGGGCTGGCTCAGCCCCAGTACGTCCCCTGCGGCGGAAAAACTCCCTTGCCTCACCACCAAAGCAAAGGTCTGAAGCTGGTCCAAATTAAGCTTGCCCACCACGAATACCCCTCATGAAAAATGTCCGCTGCCGCTCCCCCACATGAGGAACCGGCAGCGCTGAGTGTATCCTTGCGGAGCCTCTTTGTAATCAGGCCTGACCCGGCGCGCATTGCGTTATGCCTAACGCAGAGGCGTGATGGCGTTTTTGCAGAAAGTCTGACGGTGGTGAAAATATTATCCCGAAAACCTCAAAAGCTAAGCGAAATAACGTATTCGACCCGTTTTAAAATAGCTGTTATCTCTATTAAGCAGACACGGAGGAGGAATTAACGATGACGCGTTATGTGTGGAATAACCGGCTGAAACAGCGCATCCGTTTCAGCTACTGGAATGAGCTGTGCGTCACTGGCTGCGCGGGCAGAGCCCTCTTGCCGGTTATCGGCGCGGGAAAATCACCGCCCGCCTATCGCAAAGCTAATTAATCGCTAAGTAATGGACTATTTGTAATAAGCCTTTGCTTTACACCGCAACCTGCAAGTTATTATTATCACTTCGTACCCCACCGCTGTATCAATTTAAATTTTAATTATATTTCATCGCGCCATGCCCGCGGCGGCGCGTTATTTACTGCTGTCTCCCGTATTGAGGACATCGTTATGGTTGTTTCTGTTTCGCCTGCGCCGGATGCGGCCAATTTCCCTCACGCAGAAGAACGGACCCACAGGATTGTCGACGACCAACAGGCGCTGGATGCAGCACGGCAAGTCGCCGCGGCCGCCGCGCCTGAAGCCCAACTGCGTGACCGCCAACGGCGCTATCCGTTACAACAGCTGGCGCTGTTTACCCAATCTGGCCTCGGTGGCATTTCCATCCCGCGTGAATACGGCGGACCGGCACTGTCCTTTACCACGCTGGCGGAGGTGTTTCGCCTGATTTCCGCCGTTGATCCGGCGCTGGGGCAAATTCCGCAAAACCATTTCGGCCTGATTCAGTTAATCCGTGATGCCGGCAATGAAGAACAGAAACGGCGTATTTTCGCGGCGGTGCTGGCCGGCCAACGCATCGGGAACGGTGGCCCAGAGAAAAACAGCAAGCACACGCTGGATATGCAGAGCCGCTTACGGCAAACCGCAGACGGCCTGCGCTTTACCGGCGACAAGTTTTACTCCACCGGCGCGCTGTTCGCCCATATCGTCGCCGCCAAGGCACTCGACGATCGGCAACAGCCGGTACTGGCATTGATCCCCCACCCGGCGACAGGCCTGGCGATCGTCGATGACTGGTCCGGCATGGGGCAGCGCACCACCGCCAGCGGCACGGTGCGCCTGCGTGAGGTCCTGGTCGATCCGGACAATGTGATCCCGCTGCTGCCGCTGGCAGAAAGACCGACGATTCAGGGCGCCGTTTCCCAGCTGATTCAGGCCGCCATCGATGCCGGCATTGCGCAGGGCGCGCTGGACGAGGCTACCCAGTTTATTCGCGAGCGTTCTCGCCCCTGGATCGACGCAGGCGTCGAACGCAACGCTGACGATCCCTACATTCTGGCCGACGTCGGCCGGCTCAGCATGGAACTGAGCGCGGCGAACGCCCTGTTGCGCCGTGCGGCGTGGACGCTGGATGAGATCGACCGCCGACCGGTGACCGCCGAGAGCGCCGCAGCGGCGTCGATCGCCGTCGCCGAAGCCAAGGTGCTGACCACGGAAGTGGCGCTGTTGGCCAGCGAAAAACTGTTCGAATGGTCCGGCAGCCGCGCCACGCTGGCGGAGCACGGCCTCGATCGTCACTGGCGTAACGCACGCACCCACACGTTGCACGATCCGGTGCGCTGGAAATACCACGCCATTGGCGAGTACTACCTCAACGGCCGCTTTCCGGCGCGCCATTCGTGGATTTAAAGGAGCAGAACATGACCACCCAGGTAGCCTCTCAACGCGTGGCGCAACGCATTACCAGCCCCGAACAGGCGCTGGAGACCGCATACCGGCTGGCGGAGCAATTCAGCCCGACCGCCGCCGAGCGTGACAGCCAACGACGATTGCCGGTTGCCGAACTGGCAGACCTGTTCGCCTCTGGCCTCGGCGCGATTACCGTGCCGCACGAATTTGGCGGCCCGGGGTTGTCGAACCGCGTGCTGGCGCAGGTCATCGCTATTCTCAGCCAGGGCGATGCGTCGATCGGCCAGGTGCCGCAAAACCATTATTACGCGCTGGAAGTGCTGCGGGTGAACGGTTCGCCGCAGCAGCAACGGCGGCTGTACCAGGAAGCGCTGGACGGAGTGCATTTCGGCAATGCGCTGGCGGAGTTTGCCGGCAAGGCCGCCCACCACCGCAGCACCTCGCTGGCCAGGCATGAAAGCCAATGGCAACTGTCCGGCCAAAAATTTTACGCTACCGGCGCGTTGTACGCCGGGCGCATCCCGACCGCCGCGCGGGGCGAAGACGGTAAAGAACAGTTGGTGTTTTTGCCGCGCAATACGCCTGGCCTGAGCATCACCGACGACTGGTCCGGCTTTGGTCAGCGCACCACCGGCAGCGGCAGCGTGACGCTGGAACAGTGCCCGGTCGATGAAGAGGATATCGTGCCCTTCCAGACGGCGTTTGAACGGCCGACGCCGGTGGGCCCGCTGGCGCAAATCATGCACGCCGCCATCGATCAGGGCATTGCCAAAGCCGCGTGGCAGGACATGCTGCAATTTGTTCGCAGCCGTTCGCGCCCGTGGATTGATGCCGGCGTCGAACATGCCAGCGAGGACCCGTTGACGCTGGACCGCATAGGCAAAATTTCCGCCCGCATTCAGGCCGGCGACGCCCTGCTGGCGGTGGCCGGTGACGCCATCGATGTCGCTCAGCGCCACAGCGATGCCCAGTCGGTCGCGCAAGCCTCGATTGAGGTCGCCACAGCGCGCGCCTGGACCACCGAGGTCGCCCTGGCCGCCGGCAATCTGCTGTTTGAGCTGGCCGGTAGCCGTGCCACGCTGCAGGAATATAACCTCGATCGCCACTGGCGCAACGCCCGAACCCACACCTTGCATGACCCGGTACGCTGGAAATACCCGGCGATCGGCAATTACGTGCTGAACGGGGTGCTGCCGCCGCGCCGGGGGACACTGTAATGAACGCTGTCGCCAAAGAGGTCCTGCTGAACGCCTTCAACATGAACTGCGTCGGCCATATTCATCACGGCATGTGGACCCATCCGCAGGATCGCTCCACCGAATTCAACCAGCTCAGCTACTGGACCGAGCTGGCGCAGTTGCTGGAGCGCGGGCTGTTCGACGGGTTGTTCATCGCCGATATCCTCGGCGTTTACGATGTCTATCAGCAAAACATCGCCCTGACCGCCCGCGAGTCGATACAGCTGCCGGTTAACGATCCGCTGCTGCTGGTGTCGGCGATGGCCGGAGTGACCCAACATCTGGGCTTCGGCATCACCGCCAACCTGAGTTATGAAGCGCCCTATCCCTTTGCCCGCCGCATGTCGACGCTGGACCATCTGACCCAGGGCCGCATCGGCTGGAATATCGTCACCGGCTACCTGGACAGCGCCGCGCGCGCGATGGGGTTGAACGAACAGATCGGTCACGATCGCCGTTACGATCAGGCCGATGAGTTTCTCGACGTTGCCTATCGGTTATGGGAAGGCAGTTGGGAAGATGACGCCGTGCTGGCCGACCGTCAACGACGGATTTACGCCGATGCGCAGAAGATCCACAAGGTTACCCACCGCGGCGAATTTTATCAGGTGGAGGGCTATCACCTGTCTTCGCCTTCGCCGCAGCGTACCCCGCTGCTGTTCCAGGCCGGCAGCTCGGCACGGGGGATTCAGTTCGCCGCCCGCCACGCGGAGTGCACCTTCGTTAACCACGCCACCCCGGCGGTAATGAAAGCGCAGGTGGACAAGCTGCGTACCGCAGCGGTGGCGGCCGGCCGCCAGCGACAGGATTTGAAAGTGTTTATGGGGGTCGGCGTTATCGTTGCGCCAACCGCCGCCGAGGCGCAGGACAAACACCGTGAATATCTGCGTTACGCCAGCCCTGAAGCCGGTCTGGCGCATTTTTCCAGTTCGACCGGCATCGATCTTTCACGCTTTGGCCTGGACGACCCGATCCAGGCCGGGCCGACGCAGGCCATTGAATCGGTAACCCAAACCTACCGCGGCTGGACCCGCCGCCAACTGCTGGAACAGCACGCCATGGGCGGACGTTATCCGTTGGTGGTGGGCGATCCGCAACAGGTGGCGGACAGGTTGCTGCAATGGGTGGATCAAGCCGATATCGACGGGTTTAACCTGACGCGCATCGTTAACCCAGGCAGCTACCGCGATTTTATCGATCTGGTGGTGCCGGAGTTGCAAGCGCGTGGCCGCTACAAAACCGCCTACCGCGCCGGCAGCCTGCGGCAAAAGCTGTTTCGACAGCAGGACCGCTTGCCGCACAGCCATCCGGCGGCCAGCTGGCGTCTGGGCGCGCCTTTACCCGTTTGAACCCTCACTTTTTTTGAAGGAACAACCCTATGACAATACCCTTTCGGACAGTAACACTGCTGTTTTCGGCGCTGCTGGCGATCTCAGGCCCGGCGGCTGCGGCCAATGAGTACAGCGGAGCCCTGAAAGTCGGCACCACCGCCGCCTTCGCCCCGCCGCTGGAGGTAGCGGCGGAAGAGGCTCGCAAACAGGGACTGAAGGTCGACATCGTCGAATTCAGCGACTGGACCGCACCGAACGTCAGCCTGGAAAACGGCGATATCGACGTCAACCTGTTCCAGCACTTGCCGTTCCTGCACAACGCCAATAAAGAAGGCAATTTCCACCTGGTGGCCTATGCCCCGGCGATCATCAATAACGTCGGGCTGTACTCCAAAAAATACCGGAGCATCGCCGATCTGCCGGAGGGTGCCAAAGTGGCGATCGCCAACGACGTGATTAACGGTGGCCGCGGCCTGTTGCTGTTGCAAAAGGCCGGGTTGATTAAGCTCAAGGCGGGCTCCGGCCTGCAGGCCACCCAGGCAGACATCGTCAGTAACCCTAAACATATCAACATTATCGAAGTGGAAGCGGTGCAACTGGCACGCACGCTGGAGGAAGTTGACCTGGCGCAGGGCTATCCGCACTACCTGCGGCTGTCCGGCACCGTCGATCCCAACAGCGCCCTGCTGTTCGACGGCCTGGAAAACCCGGAGTACGTGATCCAGTTCGTGGTCCGCGATGGCCATCAGGACGACCCGCGTCTGCGCAAGTTTGTCGACGTTTACCAGCATTCGCCGGTCGTGCGCGCCAAACTCGACAGTTTCTACGGCAAGCTGTATCAGCCGGGCTGGAGCCAGTAGTTTATGTCCAGCCTGATTTTGTCTAACCCGGATGCCCTCGTCGCCGACGAGGTGGTGCGCCGCCATGATGACACCCACCTGCGCTTTACCCGGCTCAGCAAGCGTTACCCCGGCCAACTGACCGAGGCGCTGAAGGAGATCTCCCTGGGCATTCGCCGTGGGGAGATATTCGGCATTATCGGCCGCAGCGGCGCCGGCAAGTCGTCCCTGATCCGCACCATCAATCGGCTGGAACGCCCCAGCGGCGGCAGCGTGGAGGTCGATGGCGTTGATATCGGCCAATTGAATGAAGATCAACTGGTGGCCTACCGGCGGCGCACCGGCATGATTTTCCAGCACTTCAACCTGCTGTCGGCCAAAACCGTCCGGCAGAATATCGAGTTGCCGCTGCGAGTGGCGGGCGTGCCCGTCGCCGAGCGGCGCAGCAGAGTGGACGCATTGCTGGAACTGGTCGGGCTGAGCGACTACCCGGACGCCTATCCGGCGCAGCTTTCCGGCGGGCAGAAACAGCGGGTCGGCATTGCCAGGGCGCTGGTGCATAACCCCGAATTGCTGTTGTGCGATGAAGCCACCTCCGCGCTCGATCCGGAAACCACCCGCGCCATTCTGGCGCTGTTACGGCGCATCAACCGTGAGTTCAACATCACCATCGTGCTGATTACCCATGAAATGGAGGTGATCCATGATATCTGCCACCGGGTGGCGGTGCTGGAACGGGGTGAGATTATCGAATGCGGCCCGGTGTGGCAGGTGTACGGCAACCCGCAGCAGAAAACGACCCGCATCCTGCTGACCCCTTCACACGATCGCTTGCCGGAGGAATGGGTTGGGCGGATTGCCGCCACGCCCCCCACGCCGGATGCAGCGCAATTGATCCGGTTACGCTACCGCGGCCAAGGAGCATCGCTGGAGTTAAACCGCGTGCTGGCGGCTTTTCAGGGCAGCGTGACGCTGGTGGAAAGCGCCATTGAACATATTCAGGGGCGCACCATCGGTTATCTGCTGCTGACCGTGACGCCGTCACTGAATGATCGAACCATTCCGCAGACGCTGGCCGACAGCGTGGAGGTCCTGGGTTATGTCACTGTTGCTTGAACGGCTGTGGGCCGGATTTCTCGATACGTTGCTGATGGTGGGCGTTTCTTCCCTGTTGGCGCTGGTGCTGGGATTGCCGCTGGCGATCCTGTTGGTGGTCAGTGAACGCGGCGGATTGTATGAACAGGTTGGCGTTCAGCGGGTGCTCGGCGGGTTGGTGAATCTGTTCCGCTCGATCCCCTTTTTGATCCTGATGGTGGCGCTGATCCCCTTCACCCGCATGATTGTCGGCACCTCTTATGGCGTATGGGCCGCCGTGGTGCCGCTGACCATCGCCGCCATGCCGTTTTTCGCGCGTATCGCCGAAGTCAGTCTGCGAGAGGTGGACCAGGGGCTGGTTGAAGCGGCGCAGGCAATGGGTTGCCGCCGTGGGCATATCATTCGCCATGTGCTGTTGCCGGAAGCCATGCCCGGTATTGTCAGCGGCTTTACCATCACCCTGGTGACCATGATTAACGCCTCTGCGATGGCAGGAGCAATAGGCGCGGGCGGCCTGGGTGACCTGGCGTACCGTTATGGGTACCAGCGTTTCGACACCCAGGTAATGCTCACCGTCATCGTGGTATTGGTGGCGCTGGTGACCCTGCTGCAATTTTTTGGCGATCGGCTTTCCCGCCGGTTAAACCACCGTCATTAACCTTTACTGACTGGATATGCGTAATGAAAAAACTGAAAGCCTCGCTGATCGCCGCTGCGCTGCTAGCGGGGACATTCGCCCTGCCGGCCGTGGCGGCGCAGGAAAAACCGCAGCAAATCACCATCGGTTACCAGAAAGCCAATATTTTCGCCCTGCTGAAATATCGCGGTACGCTGGAGAAAACCCTGACGCCGCAGGGCATCAACGTGCGCTGGATTGAGTTTCCCGCCGGGCCACAAATGCTCGAAGGGCTGAACGTCGGCAGCATTGATCTGGCGGCGACCGGCGATGCGCCACCGGCCTTTGCCCAGGCCGCCAAAGCCGAGTTGATCTATCTGGGGCATTCGCCGGCCAGCCCGAAAACCGAAGCCATCGTGGTGCCGCAGGATTCGCCGATCAAAACCGTTGCCGACCTCAAGGGCAAACGCGTGGCGCTGAACAAAGGCTCCGACGTCAACTACCTGTTGGTCAGCGCGCTTGAACAGGCCGGGCTGAGCTACAAAGACGTGACGCCGGTGTATTTGCCGCCGAGTGACGCCCGCGCCGCCTTCCAGCGCGGCAGCGTCGACGCCTGGGTGATTTGGGACCCTTACTACGCCGAGGTGGAAACCCACGCCAACGCCCGTCTGCTGAAGGATGCCGAAGGTCTGGTGCCGCATTACACCTTCTATCTCGCCAGCCGCCACTTTGCCGAAACCTACCCGGACAGCGCAAAATTGGTGATCGGCCAGCTAAGTGAACTGAGCGCCTGGGCCAATGCCCATCAGGACGACGCGGCGAAGATCCTGGCGCAAAGCACCGGGTTGGATCAGGCCATTTGGGCCAGAGCCCTCGCCCGCATGCCGTTCGGCAGCCAACGCATGACGCCGGCGGTATTTGCCGAACAGCAGCAATTAGCCGACAAGTTCACCGCGATTGGCCTGCTGCCGGTCAAGGTGGACATCGGCGCCGCACGCTGGTCCGAGGATAAGTAACTTACTGAATATCTTTGTATTGATTCAGCTAAGCAAAGCGATATTCGGCATTTAACCTGCAGGGATATTTTTATTATTATCGGGACATGTCTCTGGAAGCACTTTCTTTCAGGGCCTGTCTACCGGAGTTTTTGTCCTTGTTTCGTTCGTCGCGAACTTATTTTGGCCGCACTTTTGTGCGGCTTTTCTTTTTTGGCACGGGTCCGCTGCGGGTATAAAAAAGCCGGCACAGAGTGCTCTGCGCCGGCTCGGTTATCCTTCGTGTTACTCGCTATTAGCGCCCTTTTGCCAGCTTGCGCAAGGTTGCCGCCAACAGATCCACTTCCTCGTAAGTATTGTAAAACGCCAGCGATGGCCGCACCGTCGCCTCGACGCCAAAGCGCCGCAGGATAGGTTGGGCGCAGTGATGGCCGGAGCGCACCGCAATGCCCTCACGGTTAAGCGCGTTACCCACTTCTTCGGTACGGTAGCCGCTCAACACAAACGACAGCACGCTGGCCTTGTTGGCGGCGGTACCAATCAGGCGCAGACCGGGAATGCGAATCAACTGCCCGGTGGCATACTCCAGCAATTCATGCTCGTAACGGTTGATGTTATCAAGCCCCAGGCGTTCGACGTAATCCAATGCCGCCCCTAATCCCACCGCGTCGGCGATGTTGCCGGTACCGGCTTCAAACCTGGCCGGAGCCGGCTGGTACAGCGTTTTCTCAAAGGTGACATCGGCAATCATATTGCCGCCACCCTGCCACGGCGGCAGGGTTTCCAGCAGCTCCGCCTTGCCGTACACCGCGCCGATGCCGGTTGGGCCAAACACCTTGTGGCCGGAGAACACGTAAAAGTCCGCGTCCATCGTCTGCACGTTAACTTTCAGATGCGATACCGCCTGTGCGCCATCCACCAACACCCGCGCGCCGGCCTGATGAGCCAGCGCAATCACCTGCTCGACCGGCGTCACCGTACCCAGCGCATTGGATACCTGGGTGATCGAAACCAAACGGGTTCGCGGCGACAAGAGTTTGCGGTATTCATCCAGCAGAATCTGCCCGCTGTCATCGACCGGGATCACCCGAATTTTGGCCCCCACGCCGGCGGCGAGCTGCTGCCAGGGCACGATGTTGGCGTGGTGTTCCAACTGGGAAACCACGATTTCATCGCCTTCGCCGATGTGTTGGCGGCCAAAAGTATTGGCAATCAGGTTGATGGCTTCCGTTGCCCCCCGGGTAAAGATAATTTCCGCCGGTGTTTTGGCTCCCAGAAAACGGGCGACGCTGTTTCTGGCCCCTTCATAGGCATCCGTTGCCCTGGCGGCCAGCTCATGCGCCGCGCGGTGGATATTCGAGTTTTCATGGGCGTAAAAATACGCCAGCCGATCGATAACCACCTGCGGTTTATGGGTGGTGGCGGCGTTATCCAGCCACACCAAAGGTTTGCCGTTAACCCGTTCCGCAAGAATGGGAAAGTCGCGGCGTACGGCATGCACATCAAAACTGCTGCGCGGCCGTTGCTGCGGGGCGGCGTCTCGCCGTGGCTGACCCTGCTCCAGGAAATAATACTGCCCGCCGGTCGCATCTTGCGCCACGCCGCCAACCGACGCGGCGACGGCAGGAAACAGCGATCCGATAACCGACTCCAGCCCGCCGTTGACCGCCCCGGCGAAGGGTTGGTCGCTAAGATGCTCCTGCCCGGTCAGCGTCTGGTTCGCCAGGCCGTCCAGCCCGCTATCCGGCGGCAAGCGTTTCTGCTGCGCCTGATTTTCGCTCAGAAAATAGAACCCGGCCGTCGCCGCCGGATCCCGTGGCTGAGGCAGCGTCGGCGGTGCCAAAAAGGCCTGCCGCTGTGCGCCCTGCTGCCAACCGGACGACGTTTGCGCCTCCAGACCGTCGGTGGCCAGCGCCGGCTCCAGCACTGGCGTAGCGGTCGGTGGTAACACCGTCGTGGCGCGTTCGCTGCCTGCGGCCGCCTCACGCCCAGGCAAGGCACTGAAGATCTGATTAGCCAGGTTGGCCAGCGCGTTAACGTCCGGCAATCCGGCTGGCGGATGCGCCTCGTGAGGCAATGAACTACTTGTAACTGTCTGGATAGTCATGATATTTGCTCACATCAACATCGTCTAAAACGGCAACGGCATCTTCAGTCAGAACCGCCAATGAGCAGTAAAGGGAGATCAGGTAGGAGGCTATCGCATTGCGGTTAATCCCCATAAAGCGCACCGACAGCCCCGGGCTTTGCTCACCGGCGACGCCCGGCTGGTAAAGGCCAATGACGCCCTGACGTTTTTCCCCGGTACGCAGCAGGATAATTTTGGTTTTGCCTTCTTCGTCGATGGGCAACTTATCCGAAGGGATCAGCGGCAAACCACGCCAGGTGAGAAACTGCGAACCGAACAGGCTGACGGTTGGCGGCGGTACGCCACGGCGGGTGCACTCGCGGCCAAAGGCGGCGATGGCTAGCGGATGAGCGAGGAAGAAACCGGGCTCTTTCCATACTTTGGCGATCAGTTCGTCCAGATCGTCCGGCGTCGGCGCACCGGTCAGCGTTGAAATACGCTGGGCTTCATCAACGCTGGCCAATAAGCCGTACTCAGGGTTATTGATCAGCTCGTTTTCCTGGCGCTCTTTAATGGTTTCAATGGTCAGGCGCAACTGTTCGCGAATTTGATCGTGCGGGCTGCTGTACAAATCGGAGACGCGGGTATGCACATCCAGAATGGTGGTAACGGCATTGAGAAAATACTCGCGCGGCGCTTCTTCATAATCCACATAGGTCTGGGGCAATAACCCTTCATCGCGCTGCGAGCAGGCAACCTGAACATTTAACGGGTTCTTGACCTTGTTCAGGCGAAATATCCCTGCCTCGACCGGTGTCCATTGCAGCAAATGCACCAGCCAACGCGGCGTGATAATGGATAATTGCGGGACGGTTTTTGTCGCGTTAGCCAATTGCCGTGCTGCATTATCTCCTAATGCAAGCCGGGCGTCATTTTGTTGAGACATGGTTGTTTCTCCTGAAAAAATAGGCTGGTGATAAACAATGAATAATTACCGATTTAATAGCGCGTTAAATAGAATATGAATTTTTTGATTGTTTTTTTGCAGACCTCACTGCGGGCTAATTAAAATGATTGAAATGCGCCAGATTAAATACCTGAGCCAAATTCATGACTGTCGCTCTGGATATTTGCCTGGCGAATATTGCTGCCCGGTTTGACGCTGCGCGTCAGCCAGACGTTGCCGCCAATGGACGATCCCTTGCCAATGGTAATTCTGCCCAGCAACGTAGCGCCGGCGTAGATCACCACATCGTCTTCAATAATCGGATGGCGTGGCTGCCCTTTTTGCAGAATGCCGGACTCCTCGGTGACAAAACGTTTGGCGCCCAGCGTGACCGCCTGATAGAGACGTACCCGCTTGCCGATAATGGCGGTTTCGCCAATCACCACGCCCGTGCCGTGGTCGATAAAAAAACCGTCATCGATTTGTGCGCCGGGATGAATATCGATACCGGTTTCACCGTGAGCCTTTTCGGCGATGATGCGCGCCAGCAAAGGAACGCCCGCGAGATAAAAATAGTGCGCCAGCCGGTGGTGGATAATGGCGTTGACGCCGGGGAAACACAGCAGCACCTCGTCCACGCTGCGCGCCGAAGGATCGCCGTGATAAGCGGCCAGAATGTCGCTGTCCAGCCGGCGGCGGATGGCCGGCAGCACGGTGGCGAACTGCCGCACCAGCGTCACCGCCTGCGCATTGAGCGAGTCCCCTTGCTCCGCGTCGCCACCCTCTGAACGGCTAAACCCCAAAGCGAGGCGCACCTGAATCAGCAGTGCATTCAGCACCGCATCCAGCGTATGGCCAACGAAGTAGTCTTCGCTTTCATGGCGCAGATCGTCCGGCCCCAATCGCATCGGGAATAAAATCGCCCGCAGCGATTCGGTTATTTCGTTGACCGCAGTTTTCGACGGCAGCTCCTTTTGCCCGGAAAGCGATGCCTGGCCGCTGCGCTCGCGCCAGGAGAGCCGCGCTGAGCGCAGCTCATTGACGATATCGGCAAGTTGCCAGTTGGTATTTTCTTGCGGCTGTGAAAAGCGAGTCATAATTCCCTCTGTTTATGTGATAACACCCAATGACCCACTCGGTTCGAGCGCCGTCAGGCGGTCTTCAGCCAGGGCAAGTGTCGTGCGCCCTCAACCCCGCCTTGCACCCCGTAAGCCTGCGTATAACCGGCTTTAAGGGCGGCCAGCACCGCATCGGCGGAGCGTTTGCCGGTTTGGCACAACAAGATGACCTGCTGTTGTTTGTCGACAGCTTTGCTTAACTCAAGGAAAAAGCGTGGGTTGCGGATTTTGTTCGAGCCGGTTAACCAGGGAACCTGCACGGATTGCTCAACGTAGCCAAAGGTTTTGCGCTCTTCCGGGGTACGGATATCCACCAACACCGCCGCCCCGCTGTTGACTAATTGCCAACTGACTTCCGGCGTCAGATCGCGTTCAAAAACGGCGGCATTTTGGGCGGCGTAGTTATCCCTGCCCGGGCTACCCGCATTCACGTTGGAATGGGTGTTAAACGTTTGTGCAGATGCGTAGGACATATTTACCTCCGGCATGTTTTCTATTTTTCAGTAGGGTCGTTTTCTTTCATTAACGTCAATTTATTATCCTTTCCGACCAGCAATAAATAACTTTTCATTAGGGCTTATAGTAAAAGCATCTAGCCCGACTTAGCTAAAATCAGGCTAATGAAAACCAATTATTGGCTTATGAATTTCAATTTTTGCGCGGCTATGTTACGGCGCGCTGTTACCCGTTTTCTCCCGTCGATCACATTACGGGTAACACAGTTTGTTAACACTCTTCAGCGTGATATCTGTCGCAAAACCGCCGTCTGAAAACCGCTTTGATAACAGCAACGAAGCAATGATGTTTTCTGAACAGGTGAAAATGATGACCGATACCCCAAATAACGTGCTGTTAATCGCCCCGCTAATGGACAGCCTGCTTGCCCGCCTTGAGGCTGACTTTGTCGTGCACCGGCTCTACGAACAGGCCGATCCGGCCGCTTTTCTGGCCGCCAAGGGCGGAACTTTCACCGCCCTGGTCACCCGCGGCGATATTGGCGTTGCTACGCCGGTACTGGAACAACTGCCGAATCTGGGGCTGATTGCCGTTTTCGGCGTGGGTACCGACGCCATTGACCTGAGTTATACCCGGCAGCGCGGCATCGCGGTCACCATCACCTCCGGCGCACTGACCGAAGACGTGGCGGATATGGCGCTGGGGTTGTTGCTGGCGACCGCGCGCCAGCTGTGCCGCTACGACCGTTTTGTGCGTGAGGGCCGCTGGCAGCAGGAAGCGCCGGGCCTGTCGGTGCAGGTCAGCGGCAAGCGCCTCGGCATTTTTGGCATGGGCAACATCGGCCGCGCCATTGCCCAGCGCGCTGCCGGTTTCAACATGCATATTCAATACGCCAGCCACCAACAGGATGGCGCATTACCCTATGCCTACTTCCCTGATCCCCTTTCCCTGGCGCGGGAAAGCGACTTCTTTGTTATCGCCATTTCCGGCGGCAAAGACAGCATCGGCCTGGTGGACAAGGCAGTCTTCGACGCTCTGCCGCCGCACGCGCTGGTGATTAACATTGCCCGCGGCAGCATCGTTAATGAACAGGATCTGATCGATGCCCTGCAAAGCGGCGCCATCGCAGGCGCCGGGCTGGATGTCTACGCCGATGAGCCAAGGGTGCCCGCCGAACTGATTGGCATGAACAACGTGGTGCTGCAACCCCACGTCGCCAGTGGCACGCACGAAACCCGGCAAAAGATGAGCGATATCGTGTTCGCCAACGTAAAAGCCTTCTTTAACCGTACGCCGCTGCCCAACGCGATTGAGTAATTAACCGCGAACGACAGAACCTTATTGTTACCCTCGCCCGCAAAGAGAGATCGCCATGGATAATAAAATCCCCAACACCCGCTGGTTGCGGGTTATTGCCCCGATCCTGATCGCCTGCATTATTTCTTTTATGGACCGGGTTAATATCAGTTTTGCGCTGCCCGGCGGCATGGAAAGTGATTTGGGCATCACCAGCCAGATGGCCGGCCTGGCCAGCGGCATTTTCTTTATCGGTTATCTGTTTTTGCAGGTGCCCGGTGGGCGCATCGCGGTTAACGGCAGCGGCAAACGTTTTATCGCCTGGTCTTTGTGCGCGTGGGCGGTAGTTTCGGTGGCCACCGGATTTGTCACCAATCACTATCAGCTGCTGGTACTGCGCTTTGTTCTGGGCATTTCCGAAGGGGGCATGTTGCCGGTGGTGCTGACCATGATCAGCAACTGGTTCCCGGAGAAAGAGCTGGGGCGCGCCAACGCTTTCGTCATGATGTTCGCCCCTCTTGGCGGCATGCTGACCGCACCGATCTCCGGTGCCATCATCAATCAGCTCGACTGGCGCTGGCTGTTTATACTCGAAGGGGTACTGTCGCTGCTGGTGCTGGCCGTCTGGTGGCTGTTGATCAGCGATCGTCCGCAGGAGGCGCGTTGGTTACCGGCCCGCGAGCGTGAATATCTGATAACCGAATTGGCGCGTGAGCGTCAGGCGCGCAGCAAAATGCAGCCGGTCAGTAATGCTCCATTGAGAGATGTGTTCCGCAATAAAGGGCTGATGAAACTGGTGCTGCTGAACTTCTTTTATCAAACCGGCGATTACGGCTACACCCTGTGGCTACCCACCATCCTGAAAAATCTCACCGGCGGCAATATGGCCTCGGTCGGGTTTCTGGCCATTTTGCCCTTCGTCGCCACGCTGCTGGGGATTTACCTGATTTCGGTACTCACCGACAAAACCGGCAAGCGCCGCCTGTGGGTGATGGTTTCACTGTTCTGCTTCGCCACCGCGCTGTTGGCCTCGGTGGTACTGCGCCATAACGTCGTGGCGGCCTACATCGCCCTGGTGGTCTGCGGGTTCTTCCTCAAGGCCGCCACCAGCCCGTTCTGGTCGATGCCTGGCCGCATCGCTTCGGCGGAAGTAGCCGGCGGCGCGCGCGGCGTGATCAACGGCCTGGGCAATCTGGGCGGTTTCTGCGGGCCTTATCTGGTCGGCGTGATGATTTATCTGTACGGCCAGAACGTCGCCGTCTGCGCGCTGGCCGTCTCGCTGATTATCGCCGGCATTATCGCCTGGCGGCTGCCGAAGGAGTGCGATCTGACCGGCTCAGAACCGGCGCATGACGCCCTGCTGGATAAGGCTAAACGCGCCTGAAAAGCAACGGAAACCACGAGCGGGCTACGGCAGAATTTGCTATGTTAGCCCGCTGATTACGCTCTGTTGCCACTAGCCGGATAAGTCTATGTTTACCCATAAAGCAATCGCCGAACTCAACGCGCTGGAAATGATGGTTTATAACTACGTCATCAAAAACAAGAAACCGGTGATGTACATGACGATCCGCGAACTGGCCGAGGCTAGCGGGGTGTCAACCACCACCGTGTTGCGCTTTTGCAAGAAAATGGGTTGCGAGGGGTATTCCGAATTCCGTATCCGTTTCAAGCTGTATCTGGAGCAAACGGAAGTCATGCCGCTGGATTTTGGCACCAGTGAAATCATCAGTTTTTTTAAAAGCATCAACAACGACGAGTTTAATCAGCAAATCGATCAGGCGGTACAGCATATCGCCGCGGCGGAACGTATTATTTTCGTCGGCGTAAGCACCTCGGGCGCGTTGGGCAAATACGGGGCGCGTTTCTTTTCCAACGTCGGGAAATTCAGCACCCATATTGACGATCCTTATTACCCGATCAACAGCGATATGTATAAAAGCGCAGTGGCGATTATGCTTTCGGTCTCCGGCGAAACCGAAGAGATCCTGCGTCTCGCCAGCCAGTTCAGCCTGCATCACTGCAAGATTGTCAGCATCACCAACAACGAAACCTCGTCGCTGGCCAAAATTGCGGACTTCAACCTCTCCTATCACGTCCCCCAACAGCTCATCGCCGGCCAACATAATATCACCACCCAGATTCCGGTCATTTACATTATTGAAACCATCGGCAAGCGGCTGGGGAATATTAACGCCGCAAAATAAAACAGTCTGTTTTTTTAATGTGACAAGTTACCGAAGCGGCGATTTGTTATATCGTGACATTTAATTCCAGCTTGTTACTCTATTCTCAGACGCTAACAAAATATACCCTTCATACTTGAAGCTGCATCTGTGTTGGCCGCGCCCGCGCACCCCAGTCACTTAGCTTACTAAGCTCCTGGGGATTTACGGTCTTGCCGCCTTGATGCAACTCCAATTATTTTGCGTATAGCCTTTCATTAATAAACGAATGAGAATCCAACAATGAAACAGCAACAGTTACCGAAAGATTTTCTGTGGGGCGGCGCCGTCGCCGCGCACCAGGTTGAAGGCGGTTGGGATCAGGGCGGTAAAGGCCCAAGCATTGCCGACGTGCTGTCGGGCGGCTCGCACGGCGTGGATCGCGTGATGACCGATGGCGTGCTGGACGGTTATCGCTACCCAAATCATGAAGCCGTGGATTTCTACGGCCGTTATAAGCAGGACGTGGCGCTGTTTGCCGAAATGGGCTTCAAATGCTTCCGTACCTCAATAGCCTGGACGCGCATCTTCCCTAAAGGGGATGAGCTGGAGCCGAATGAAGCCGGCCTGCAATTCTACGACGACCTGTTCGATGAACTGCTGAAATACAACATTCAGCCGGTGATCACCCTGTCTCACTTTGAAATGCCTTATCACCTGGTGAAGGAGTACGGCGGCTGGAAAAACCGCCAGGTGGTGGATTTCTTCGTGCGTTTCAGCGAAGTGGTGCTGCGCCGCTATCAGCACAAAGTGAAATACTGGATGACCTTTAACGAGATCAACAACCAAAGCAACTACCAGTATCCGCTGTTTGGCTACTGTTGCTCGGGCGTGGTGTACGGCAAAGAACAGAACCCGGAGCAAACGCTGTATCAGGTATTGCACCATCAGTTCGTCGCCAGTGCGCAGGTAGTGAAACTCGGTCACCAGATTAACCCGGAATTCAAGATCGGCTGCATGCTGGCCTGCGTGCCCTTCTATCCGTTCTCCTGCAAGCCGGACGACGTCATGTACAGCGTCGAGGCGATGCACCAGCGTTACCTGTTCACCGACGTACAGGTACGCGGTTACTACCCGTCTTACCTGCTGCGCGACTGGCAGCGCAAGGGCTTCCAGATTGAAATGCAACCGCAGGACGAGCAAACCCTGCGCGAAGGCTGCGCGGACTACATCGGTTTCAGTTACTACATGAGCAACGCCCTGCAGGCGGATGCGCCAAGCGGCAGCGACGCCATGTTCGGCTTCCCGGGCAACGTGCCGAACCCGTACGTTAAAGCCTCCGACTGGGGCTGGCAGATTGACCCGGTTGGGCTGCGTTATTCGCTGAACGTGTTGTATGAACGCTACCAGAAACCGCTGTTTATCGTTGAGAACGGCTTTGGCGCCTTTGACAAAGTCGAGGCCGACGGCCAAATCAACGACGACTATCGCATCGACTATCTGAGCGCGCATATCGAGCAGATGAAGAAAGCGGTGATCGAAGACGGCGTAGATCTGATCGGTTACACCCCGTGGGGCTGTATCGACTGCGTTTCCTTCACTACCGGCGAGTACGGCAAGCGTTACGGCTTTATCTACGTCGACAAGCATGACGACGGCACCGGCACCCTCGAACGTTCGCGCAAAAAGAGCTTTGACTGGTACCGCAACGTGATCGCCAGCAACGGCGAGCAGCTTTAACAATCACGGGTTTTTCTTATGAAAACGAAAATGAGCCACATCTCTGTGGCTCATTTTTATTTGAACGATGCTACATAACCTCAGGTTATGTAAAACGCCGCTAGATTTCACTTTATCGTAACACTTCGGCTTGCGTAGACTCAGTGTGGGGACCGGGTTTCTCCCCTTCGCGCTGACATAACAACAAAACAGTTCAGCCCTTTGTATCCTGCCTATGCCATGAGGATTTCCGCATGAGCCAGATAAACGAACTTTACCATCGCAACTACGATCGGCACCCGCCGGCGTTGGTACCTGAATATAAAACCAGTGTGCTGCGCTCGCCGAAGAACGCATTGATCTCGCTGCAGAATTCACTATCAGAAATCACCGGCCCGGTGTTCGGCCAGCATGAACTGGGGGCGCTGGATAACGATCTTATCCTTAATTACGCCAAACAGGGTCTGCCAATCGGCGAGCGGATTATCGTGCATGGCTATGTGTGCGACGAGAACGGCCTGCCGCTGCGCAATGCGCTGGTAGAAGTATGGCAGGCCAACGCCGGTGGGCGTTACCGCCATAAAAAGGATCAGTATCTGGCACCGATAGATCCTAATTTCGGCGGTTGCGGCCGCATGCTGACCGACGATAACGGCTATTACTTCTTTCGCACCATCAAGCCCGGCCCCTATCCGTGGCGCAACCAGGTCAACGACTGGCGCCCCGCCCATATTCATTTCTCGCTGTCCGGCGATGCCTTCGCCCAGCGGCTGATCACCCAAATGTACTTTGAGGGCGATCCGCTGATTGCCAGTTGCCCAATCGTCCGCGCCATCAAAAATGACGATGCGGTGCGCTCGCTGATCGCCGGGCTGGACAAAACCGCCTCGATTCAGTTGGACAGTCTCGCCTATCGCTTCGATCTGGTGCTGCGTGGCCACCGCGCTACGCTGTTTGAAAACCGCCTGCAGGGGAAAGCATAATGCCGCAACAGTATCTGCCGGAAACGCCGTCGCAAACCGCCGGGCCTTATGTCCACATCGGCCTGGCTCCATTTGCCGCCGGCTTCGATATTTTTGAAAACAACTTCAACCACATTCTGACCCAGCCGGAAACCCAGGGCGAACGCATCACCCTCGAAGGCCGGGTGTTCGACGGCAGCGGCTCGCCGATCCGCGATGTGCTGCTGGAAATCTGGCAGGCCAATGCGCACGGCCGCTACAACCATCCTGGAGATCAACAGCACGACAAGCCGCTGGACAGCGCTTTTCGCGGTTGGGGCCGCAGTTGTTCGGATTTTGAAACCGGCCACTATCGCTTTGAAACCATCAAACCCGGCGCAGTTTGCGGGCGTGACGGCCGCGTAATGGCTCCGCACGTTAATCTGTGGATCGTCGCGCGCGGCATCAATCTTGGGCTGCACACCCGGGTGTATTTTGCCGACGAAGATGCCGCCAACCGGCAAGATCCGGTGCTGAATCTGATCGAACTGGAGGTACGCCGTAAAACGCTGATTGCGCACCCCGAGCGCCGTGGCGATGAGCTGGTGTATCGGTTTGACATCGTTATTCAGGGCGATCGCGAAACAGTTTTCTTCGACCTGTAATTCCCGCCGCCGCAGCGGCCGCAAAAAATCTGCACGTCAGTGCAAATATGCGGCCGCCGTCACTTGTTGCCGCTGGGGAAAACTCCCTACACTGGGGCATGAAAAAAGCCAATTTATTTATACAGCGCATGCGCTTGCGCCACATCAACGGGTTCGTCGCGGTGGCGCAGGAGCGATCGCTGAGTCGTGCCGCCGACAAACTGAGCCTGAGCCAGCCGGCGCTGTCGAAAACGCTGAGTGAACTGGAAGCCCTGACCGGTAACCGCCTGCTGGTGCGCAGCCGGCAGGGAACCCGGTTGACCGAACAAGGCGAACAGTTTTTAGGGTATGCCACGCGGGTGCTGGAGGCGCTGACCGCCGCCGGGCACGCGCTGGACAGACTTGACGACGCACCGGCGCGGGTGCTGCGTATCGGCGCCTTGCCGACCACCGCGCTGGGCATGCTGCCGCAGTCGATCGGCCAATATCAGCAGGCGCGCCCTTATTCACGTATTCAGGTGATCACCGCCAAAAATACCGAATTGCTGGCGCAGCTCAAAGCGGGCGACATCGACGTGGCGATTGGCCGCATGGCCGAACCGGAAATGATGAGCGGCATTGCCTTCGAATTGCTGCTGCTGGAATCATTGCTGATGGTGACGCGCCCGGGGCACCCGCTGTTGAGCGAGACCATCACCCTCGAGCAGGCGCTCAACTATCCGGCCATTTTGTCGCCCAAAGGCACGGTGCCGCGCCACAATACCGAGAATCTGTTATCCACCCAGGGGTTCAACCTGCCAGGCCAGTATATCGAAACGCTGTCCGCCTCTTTGGCACGCCAGATGACGCTGCAATTTGACTATGTGTGGTTTGTGCCTTCCAGCGCGGTTAAAGCCGATATTGCCGCCGGGCAGCTTATCCCCCTGCCGCTGCCCACTCAGGGCATGGAGGAAACGGTGGGCATTTTGAGTCGTAACGACGGCGAACTCAGTGAAGCGGCGCTGGCGTTTATCGCCACCGTGCGCCGCGTTGCCAACGCCAAAGGTTCCGCTTAGCTCGCCTCGCTATCCTGCTCGGCGAAAACCTCCTCCGCCAGATGGAATGCCGAGTTTGCCGCCGGCAGGCCGCAGTACAGCGCACTCTGCATCAATACCTCTTTGATCTCATCGCGGGTCACGCCATTATTTGCTGCCGCTTTCAGGTGCATGCGCAGTTCGGCTTCGCGGTTAAGGGCGATCAACATGGCAATGGTGATCAGGCTGCGGGTGTGGCGCGCCAGCCCTGGCCGGGTCCAAATCTCCCCCCAAGCGTAGCGGCTGATAAAATGCTGAAATTCCTCGTTTAACGGACTGAGCCGGTCAAGACTGCGGTCAACGTGGGCATCCCCCAGCACGGCGCGCCGCACCTCAATGCCCTGCTGATAACGTTGATCATCATTCATATCGTTTTGCTCCTGCGGTTAACCGGGATGCCTGATCCAGCACCCGTTGAGTAAATGTCTGCGCGCTGCCGAGGTAATGCTGCGGATCCAGCAATGCGGCCAGCCGCTCTGGGGTCAAATACGCCATTACCCTGCTGTCTTCCAGCAAGACGTCGAGCAACGTGCGCTGCTGCGCCAGCGCCAGATGGCACTGTTTTTCAATAAGCTGATGTGCCTGCTGGCGGCCGATAGCCTCGCCCAGCGCCATAGTGACGGACTCGGCCATGATCAATCCGCCGGTTAACTTCAGGTTATGTTGCATCTGCTGCGGGAATACCTGCAAACCGGCGATCAGATCGCCCGCCGTGTGCAATGCGCCCGTCGCCAGCATCACCAATTCCGGCAGGCTTTCCCATTCGGCGTGCCAGCCACCCAGTCCGCGTTCATGTTCCTGCACCATAGCGGCATACAGCCCGCCGACCAGCGCCGGAACCCGGTTGGCCGCCGCGAGGATCGCCGCGCAGGCCACCGGATTGCGTTTATGTGGCATGGTGGAAGAACCGCCGCGCCCTTCGGCCACCGGTTCGGCGACCTCCGCCACTTCGGTTTGCATCAATAAGGAGATGTCCCGTGCCAGTTTGCCCAGCGTACCGGTTAAACCGGCGTACCAACCGGCAATCTCCAGCAGACGATCGCGCTGGCTGTGCCAGGGCGTATCCGCTGCGCTCAGTTGCAATCGTGCGGCCAGAGCCGGCACCAGCAGACCGCCTTCCCCGCCCAGTGACGCCAGCGTCCCCGCCGCGCCGCCAAGTTGCAATGCCAGCACCCGAGAACGCATTTCATCCAGCCGCTGACGGTAGCGCAACAAGGCATCCAGCGAACCGGCCAACTTTAGCCCCAGCGTGGTCGGCAGCGCGTGCTGCATCCAGGTTCGCCCGACCAGCACGCAATCCTGATGCCGCGTAATTTGTTGTACCAGCGCCGCCATCAACCGGTTCAGATCCTCTTGCGTGATGGCGATTGCGTGCCGCAGTTGCAGCATCAGGCCGCTGTCGATGGCGTCCTGACTGGTCGCCCCCCAATGAACAAAGCGTGCGGCACCGGTATCGCGCTGCGCGACTAACGCCGTGAGTTGCTTTACCAGCGGGATCGCCAGATTGCCGGCCTGCGCCGCCGCCTGCGCCAGCGCCGTGCTGTCGACTAAATGACTGTGGCAACAGGCGGCGATATGCTGCGCGGCGTCTGGCGGAATGATCCCCAACCCGGCCTGCGCGGTGGCCAGCGCAGCTTCGAAATCCAGCATGCCCTGCAGGGTAGCGGCATCGCTGAAACATTCGCTAACCGCTGAAGACCGCAACAACGGCGTCAGTAATTCCATAAATTCTCCGACCTAAAAGGGGCTTTTTCCGATGATGGCGCGACCCAAGGCAGGGTGCAAGAGCGATAAACGCAGCTTTGGGCGATAATCGAAACATTGGGCATTTTTCTGCTACCGGCTGCGTTTTTTGTGATCCCGGTTGGGTCAGCTCATCTGAAAAGGCGAGCCGACGTAATTTTCCGCCAGTACCGTCATGGCGCTGCGCGACTTGACGGTATATTGCAGCTCCGACAGTTGCAGCCGCTGCTGGAATGGGCTGCCGTCAGGGTGGGTGTGCAACATATTGGTCATCCACCAGGAAAAATGCTCGGCGCGCCATACCCGCTTAAGCGCATCGTCGCTGTAGCTGTCCAGCCACCGCCAGCTTTTGCGCAGATAAAACGCCTCCAGCGCTTGCGACAGCAGGCAGACGTCCGCCATCGCCAGATTCAGCCCCTTCGCGCCGGTCGGCGGCACGATATGCGCCGCATCCCCCGCCAACAGCAGGCGTTTGCAGCGCATGGGCTCAGTGACAAAGCTGCGCATGCCAACCACGTTTTTCTGAAAAATACGGCCCTTTTTCAGCGACCAGCCATCGTGATTTTCCAGCCGGGTTTCCAGTTCGTTCCAGATGCGATCGTCCGACCATTGGTCGACATTTTCCGCCGGATCGCACTGGAAATACATCCTCTGCACGCCCGCCGACCGGGTGCTGATCAGCGCAAAGCCGCGCGCGTGTCGGGCGTAAATCAATTCATCACTCGATGGCGGCGCCTCCACCAGAATGCCGAACCAGCCGAAGGGATAGATCCGGGTGTAATCCTGCCTCAGCCCACCGGGCATCGCCGCCCGGCTGATACCGTGAAAACCGTCGCAACCGATAACGAAATCGCAGCTTAGCTGCCGCTGTTCGCCGGCGTGGCGGTAATGAACCTGCGGCCGTTCGCTGTCCAGCGCCTGTAATGACACCTGCTCGACCTCAAAATAGAGCTGGGCCTGCGCCGCTTGCCGCGCGGCTATCATGTCCTTCAGCACCTCGTGCTGGGCATAAACGGTGATCGCCCTGTCAGTGAGCTCGGTAAGGTCTATCCGGTGCTGTTGCCCGCCAAACGCCAACCGAATGCCGTGGTGTTGCACGCCTTCCCTGCGCATGCGCTCGCCAATCCCGGTTTGGTTCAGTAAATCTACCGTGCCCTGCTCGAGCACCCCGGCACGAATCGTGGATTCCACCGCCTGCCGGCTGCGCGTCTCCAGCACCACAGACTCAATACCCTGCAGATGCAGCAGGTGCGATAACATCAATCCGGCAGGGCCGGCGCCGATAATGGCGACCTGTGTACGCATGTTTATCTCCCTTATAGCGCTTTGTTGAGTGAGCCGGGCAACGCCGGTGCTCGGGTGGAAAAGTGTTTGATCATCAGTGCCACTGCGGCAACCAATGCGGGAATGGCCAGCAGAGTGAAAATGGTGCTGAACGACAGCTGCATTTGCATCAGCACCCCGCCGCTCATGGCGCCCAGGATGCCGCCAAAGCGGCCCAACCCCAGCATCCAGGCCACGCCGGTCGCCCGTCCCTGGGTCGGATAAAAACCGGCGGCCAGCGCCGGCATTGAAGACTGCGCCCCGTTCATGCAGGTGCCGGCGATAAATACCGTCACCGCCATCAGCACCGGATGGGTATAAACGTAACCAATCGCGCAGACAAACAGCCCGGTCAGCAGATAACCCACCGCCACCACCTTGTGCGGGTTCATTCGGTCCATCAGCCAGCCGATGATCAGCACGCCAATGCCGCCGCCCAAAGGAAACAGTGCGGTAATCAGCGAAGCCTGGCGGATGGAGGCGCCGGTTTCACGGATCAATAGCGGCAACCAACTGGTCAGCAGGTAGAAAATCATCAGGCCCATAAAGTAGGTCAGGCACAGCATCAGCGTGCCCATCAGATAGCGCTGGGAGAAAATCACGCCCAACGCCGACTTCGCCTTCACCTGGCCGCTTTCACTCAGGGTAAAACGCAGCGATTCAGGCAAATTGATCGGCGCTATGCGCTTGAGCACCGCGGCGATGCGTTCGCGCGGATAACCGTGCACCACCATGAAACGGGCGGATTCCGGCAAGGCGACAATCAACACTATCGCCAACAGCAGCGGCATTACGCCGCCCAGCACCATCACGCTCTGCCAGCCAAAGTGCGGGATCAGCCACGCGGAAACGAAACCGCCCAGGGAGGAGCCGAGCGGGAAGCCGCAAAACATCAGGTTCACCAGCAGCGCGCGTTTACGTTCGGGCGCATATTCCGACATCAGGGTGGCGGCATTCGGCATCGCCGCGCCCAGCCCCAGCCCGGTTAAAAAACGCAGCAAGGTCAACATGGGCAGTGAGGTGGCAAACGCCGTCAGCAGGCTGAAACCGCCAAACAGGATCAGCGACATCACCAGCACCTTTTTGCGGCCAATGCGGTCCGCCAGCGGCCCGGCGGTCAGCGCGCCCACCGCCAGCCCCACCAGTGCGGCACTCATCACCGGCCCCAGAGAGGTCTTCTCAATCCCCCAATCCTGCACCAGCGAAGTGGCGATGAAACCGATGATCGCAGTATCGAATCCGTCCAGCGCCACCGTTAAAAAACACAGTATCAGGATCATCCACTGATAACGGGAAAAGGGTTTGGCGTTGATAAACGACTGAATTTCTAAGGTGTTGTGATCGGACATTAGCGTTTCCTAAGTTGGCCTGGCGAAATAAGCCCGGCGGGAATGGCCAGATGCGACGCTGGCACAATCGCTTTTTGTGCGATTATCGAAACTTAGTTCGTTAATCGACTTTCAAATCAAAACACCGCCAACAATAAGTTTCAATATTGTTAAATTAATTAGCGTGCGATTACCGAACGAGAAAAGGTTAAGGTTTCTGTAAGGCGTTTATTTTAAAAGGGATGATTGGTTTTTTCGCAAAAAGGAAGGAATGGCGTTCTGTGAGCTGATTAACATTGATGAAACATGATTTTTCAACCGCGCACCGGCCTGATTAACCGGCGCGCGGCCTCAACGATCAAATGCTCTTGGCGATCTCGCCTGTCGGTAACTGGGCCTGGCGGTTATAGCCGCGAATGCCCTTAAGGAAGATGGCGCAAGCGGTGATCACCGCCGGAACGGCGATAATGGCAAAGATGCGCTCGAACCCCCACCCCAGCGCCAGCATCTCTGCGCCGGCAAAGGCGCTGAGGATAGCGCCAATGCGCCCGACGCCATGCATCCAACTGGAGCCGGTCGCCCGCGCCTCGGTCGGGTAATAGTGCGCCGACAGCGCATTCATGCCGGTATTGGCGCCATTCAGGCAAAAACCGCAGACCAACGCCAGCACGCCGAGCATCACGCTGCTGTGAGAAGCCAACCCTATCATCACCGTGAAACAGGCGCCCAGCAGGTAGATCACGCCCAGCACCCGATGGGGATTAACCCGATCCATCAGCCAGCCGGCAAACAGTGAGCCCAGGGTGCCACCGGCCTGATACAGCGCCGTAATCACCGCCGCTTGCGCCACGCTCATCCCAATGCCTTTCACCAGCGTCGGCAGCCAACTGCCCAGCAGATAGACCAGGAACAGCGCCATAAAATACCCCAGCCATAGCATGATGCTGCCAAAACGGTATTGAGGCGACACCACAATCTGCATCGAGCCTTTACCGGGGGCTACCAGCGGCGGCAACGTGTAGCGCGTGTCGGCGTCGGTACTCCCCGGCGCCAGTTTTTCCACAATTTTGCCGATGCGTTCAGGGCTGGCGCGCTTGGTCACCAGGAATCGCACCGATTCCGGCAGCTTGGCGAGCAGCAGCGGCACGCTAAGCAACGGCAGTATGCCCCCCAGCAGCAGCAGCGCATGCCAGCCCATCTGCGGAATAATCCATGAGGCGGCGAATCCCCCCAGCGCAGCGCCGAAGGTAAAGCCGCAGAACACGACGGTGATAATGAACGACCGCTTTTTTTCCGGCGCATATTCGGAGATCAGGGTGCCGACGTTCGGCATTGCCGCCCCCAGCCCCAGCCCGGTCATGAAGCGGAAGAAAATCATCTGATCGATATTCTGCGAAAATGCGGTGATCAGCGTCCACAAACCAAAAAAGAACACGCTGTTGATGATAATCACCCTGCGACCCATCCAATCCGCCAGCGGCCCGGACAGCAACGCGCCTATCGTCAGGCCGATCAACGCCGCACTGATCACCATGCCAAGTTGATGATTGCCGACGCCCCATTCGCTTTTCAGCTCCGGCGCGATAAAGCCCATCAGGGTAATGTCGAAACCGTCCAGTGCAATAACGGTAAATCCAAGCAAAACGATCAATTTCTGATACCCGGATAACGGGCGATCGTTAATCAGTGTGCGAACATCAATCTCGTTTGAAGCCACAATTTCTTCCTCCGTACAGTCGGCTCAGGCCGCAAATGTCGTTATAAGCGTCGGGACTGTCTCCGCGTCGCTGTGTTATTCGCTTTACGGCCACCAGGGCTACAGGCGCAGATGAATGCAAATGTTCGATAATCGCACCAACATTCAAATATCGCACTTCCAATGTAAGAACTCTCAAGCGAGTCGGCAACGGAGGGTATCGATAATCTGGGCGGTTATCGAACCTATTGGTACGTTTATCGCCAAGTTAAAACACCGCACTACCGAGAGCCGATAATACAAAACGCTGAAAACTAATATAATTAATAACCTTATTACCGGGTGAAACGCCAGCGCGGCGGCGAAAAATAATGTTGCCGAAGTGTGAGGAAGATCATTATGACGCTGCCAATGCCCGCAAATTGCTTAACATTCAGCCAACATGATACCGATCACAAATCGAAAATAGCCGGTTTACATAAAGTACCAAATGGTTCATTTTTTCTTCGTGTCGTGATCCACGGCGTCCCAGCCCTGAACCCGGAGAAACCATGAAAAATAATGAACAACCTCGCCCGCTCTATCTGCTCGCCCTGCTGGGCCAGGGCATTCAGGGTTCACTGTCACCGCAGCTGTATGAACAGGAGGCCCGTCGACAAGGCCTTAGGTGCGCCTATCAACTGCTCGATTTCACCCAACGCGGCTGGGCCGACGACCGCCTGCCGGAGGTGCTCGACAGCCTGGCGCTGTTGGGTTTCAGCGGCTGCAATATCACGCATCCGTTCAAGCAACAGGTTATTCCCTGGCTCGATGAGCTGTCGCCGCAGGCCAGCGCCATTGGCGCGGTCAATACCGTGCTGTTCCAGAATGGCAAACGCATTGGCCACAACACCGACTGCGACGGGTTTATCACCCACTTTAGCCAAGGGTTGGCCGGCGAAAATATCCATCGCGTGGTTCAGGTGGGTGCGGGCGGCGCGGGCTATGCGGTGGCTTATGGCCTATTGGCGCACGGCGTCGGTCATTTGATGTTGCACGATCGGGATCCGGCGCGCAGCCACAGCCTGCAACGGCAACTGGCGCGGCACTTTGGCGAACAGCGGATCGGCGTGACGGAAAACGTGGCCGGGGCGCTGGCAGACAGCGATGGCCTGGTACAGGCCACGCCGATCGGCATGACCGGTCACCCGGGCATGCCGGTGGATATCGACTGGCTGCAGCCGCGCCACTGGTTGGCGGACGTGATTTACGTTCCCCGGGAAACCGAACTGGTGAAAAAGGCCCGCGCCAAAGGCTGCCGGGCTATCGTGGGCGACGGCATGGTGGTGCACCAGGCAGCGCTGGCGTTTCAGCTGTATACCGGCCACGCGCCGGATACCGCAAGCATGAGCCAGGTATTCCAGCAGGCCGGTTAACCAGAACGGGCGCGGTCACTGCGAACCGCGCCCTGCCATCACCGCAATTGCCGCATCGCCGCCAAACGCGCCGCACCATTCACCGCACCATACTGGGCGTAACCGCCAAACCTTTGCAGTATTTCAAAGAAGAACCGCCCTTCAGCAAACGGATGGCTGTAGACGTGCAACAGCTCGCCGCCCTGCGCGTCGCGATCGTAGAGAATATGGTGCTGTGCCAGCCGGGCGATAAAGGCGTCATCGAGATCAAAACGGGCAGCCAGATCTTCGTAGTAGTTATCGGCGATGGTCAACAACTGCATGCCGTTGGCCTTGGCCTGTTCAACCGCCTGAAAAATATCCCCGGTCGAGAACGCAACGTGCTGTAGCCCGGCGCCGTGGTAGGTTTCCACCGTTCTGGCGCTGAGCGTCGCACTGCTCTGCGAGACGTTCAGCGGCAAGCGGATGCCGTTACAACGGCTGTGCATCGCCCGGCTGTGCACCAGCCCGTAAGGATCCGGCAGCAGCTGTTCGCCGTCAGGTTCGAAACCCGGTACGCAGCGCAAGAACATCACCCAGTTTTTTAAGGCGCTTTCGGGCATGGCCACCGCCAGATGATCGATACCCTCAAGTGCAGAAGCCGTGGGTGTCGGCTTGTTCAGCAGCTGAAAATCATCCTGATAAATCGCCGCTTCGCCGCCGTTAGCCGGGGTCTCAACCAGGTAGATCAGGCTGCCGTCGGGTGCGCACAGCGCCGGAATGCGGTGTTCATTTGGGCCAACCTGCCCCTGATAAACCGGATAACCGAAATCATGCGCCCGCTGTAGCAACGCGGACGGATTAGGCACCCGCCAGGCCATGGCGCACAGCGAAACGCCATGCCGCTCACGGTAATCATCGGCAAAGGAGTCGTTTTGCTGGTTAAGGATGATGCGCACCGCGCCGTTTTGATACAGTGTCACCGCCTTGGAACGGTGCTCACCGCGCAGGCTGAACCCCATCTGCCGCAGCCAGCCGGCCAGGTTTTCCGCCTCCTGCCCGTTTACCGCAAACTCGATAAA
This sequence comes from Serratia plymuthica, assembly GCF_018336935.1. NCBI lineage: Bacteria > Pseudomonadati > Pseudomonadota > Gammaproteobacteria > Enterobacterales > Yersiniaceae > Serratia > Serratia plymuthica. The sequence goes on from NZ_CP068771.1 coordinate 2,474,468, forward strand.
TTCAATCTGCTGGCTTTCAGGCAAAGGCGCGCTGTTGAATAACTCAGGCGTGGGCGGTTGGGTGGCGGCCACCTGTTCTTCCAGGTACAGCAGCGAGCGCAGGCCGTCCTGCGCCGTTGGCGTGCTCGGCGTGGCGCGAAAACCGTCGTTGAAAATTTCCAGCGACCAGGGGCCGGCGTAGCCTTTTTCAACCAGTCGACGGGTGAACTCGACCAGCGGCAACTCCCCCTGACCGGGGAAACAACGAAAATGCCGGCTCCATTCGATCACTTCCATGTTCATCAATGGCGCATCGGCCAGTTGCAGGAAGCTGATTTTCTCCGCCGGGATATCGTCCAGTTGATCGAGGTTATCGCCCAACGCCAAAATATGAAAACTGTCCAGCACCAGCCCCAACGAAGGGCTGTCGACGGCGCGAACCCGTTCCCAGGCCTGGCGATAGCGATTCACATGCCGCCCCCAGGCGAGCGCCTCGTACCCCACCACCATGCCTTGTTGCTGAGCCAGATCGGCCAGACGCCCCAGATCCTCAATCTGCAGTTCAATCTCTGCGGAGCAGTCGGGCGCTACGTTGCTGCACAGCAGCATGCGGTCGCAGCCAAGCTCCTGCATCAGCGCAAACTTGCGCCGCACGCGTTCGAGATTGGCCGCCAGCCGATCGCGTGGGCCACCCTCAAAGTCGCGAAACGGCTGGAACAGCGTAATCGCCAGCCCAAGTTCCTGCGCCAGACGACGGATATCCGCCGGTTTGCCGGGATAATACAGCAGGTCGTTTTCAAAAATCTCCACGCCGTCAAAACCGGCGGCGGCAATCGCTTCCAGCTTTTCCGGCAGGGTTCCTGCGATGGAGACGGTGGCTATAGAACGAAACATGACTTTTCCCCTTTGCGACAGTGGTTACAAATCGGCTCGCCGTCGTTAAAGGGGGAAACGGGCGGCGGCATATGCAGTTATAAATGAACCATAAGGTTCATTGTGTCAATGCGCCGCCCGCGAACGTTAACAACTCTTTAACCCGGATCACAAAAGCGCCGCCGCTGTGCGGGGATCAGAGGTTATTTCAGCTTAAGCATCTTCCCGAGCAGGATATCCGTGGGTTCGAGTATGTCCGTATCAAGCCCTGCGGAAGGGGTGAAGGTCAACTCGCCAAAAATGACTTTGCCATTGGAGATATAGAAGTCGACGCGGACAAATTCAAAGGGTTCAGACAATTTTCTGGCGTACTCAAAGAGCTCATCGTAACCTTCGGGTTTAACAAAAGCGTCGATCTCTTCCTGGCTGAGCGCCAGGCAGTCCTCGCTATAACAAAGAAACTTGAAGTCTTTATCGAAGAAGTAATATTTCGGCATGCCGGTTTCTCTGCCGACACACAGTAACGTGCAATAAGGAACGCCATGAAAACAGTATATTTTATAATCATCAGGACCAGCGCCATTCGATGACTCTATAAATTTCTCACCTATTATTTTTTTATTGATCTTCTTGTAGTTTAACTCCGCATAGACCTTCCAATAGTCCTCACGCATCCAGTTTTCAATGGTTTTCGATGTTTGCACCCTATCCAATGCGCTTTTATCCTGACAAATCAGGTTGTAACCTGAACCGTGGTTCCCCTTAATCACAAACTTGTCAGGTAAGGAACCCCATGGGATCTCATGAACCGAATCGCAGGCGAAATAGAGCTCATTGAGAATTTCTTCACATCCTTTGGCTTTCAGATACTCTCTGACTGCGTATTTATCCGCACATTGCGTGACCAATGCATTGTTGCTGTAATCGTTGAGTTTGAGATAATTTATCTTCTCGTTCCATGTCGATGGCGGGTTTAAATTCAATTTTTTCCCGAATGCCTTTTTATATATAAATTTGGTCTTGAACGTGGGCGCGAATGTCGCCAATTGATTCATGATGAATTTATTAATGTGTCTTCTCATGCAACCTGTCTCATCATTTGATAAAAATATTAAAAGGGTGACCGGGATGTCCCAAAGGAATTTAAAGCGATTGGCTGTTCTTGCTCACTGCGCCATTGAATCATCGCTGGTGCGGTGCTCAGATCAAATTGGTTCTGACCTAAAGCCCGGTTGAGAATGCGAGCCGAGCGCCAGGCTATCAGGCTAAGCTGAGGATCGGCAATGCCGTGCTGGTGCATGCTGGCGTTGACCGCAAACAAGCAATTCTCATGTTCCCCTTCCCGCTCAAGGGCAAAATCAGAAGCAATGCGATATTGCCCATCGGCGGTGGTCAACAAACGATCGGCCAGGGAATCAAGAAAGGCCGGGCGGACCTGTTCATAACCGGTGGCAAAAATAACCACGTCTGCATCAACGCTTTCTCGCCCGTGATCAAGGTGATGCAGCGTCTCTAACTGATAAGCATTGTCTTTGGCATTAAGGGTCGTAACAGAACGGCTGGGCAGCAAGCGCACCCATCGCTTCTCACGGAGCACATCGAAGTGGTGATACAGGGCGCGATAAATGGCCAACAGAGACTCGCTGGTGATCCCGTCAGAAGTCATCTTCTGTTCCTGCAGCATGTGTTCTTTGGCCGCGTGGCCGAGCGTGTAGAAGTTGTCGACATAATCTGGCGTAAAATACTCGTTGGCAAAGGCGGCTTCATCAAGCGCGTTGTAGTTGTTGCGCCGAGATATCCAGCTAAGCTGTTCGGGCCGGCCCCATTCCCCCTGGAAAATATTCAAGAACAGGTCAGCGCCGCTTTGGCCTCCACCGACAATGGCTACGCGTTTTCCGGCCAGGTTTGGCTGGCGCAGCATCATTTCGCTGGCGTGAAAACATTGATCATTTTGTTGGGTTACACAGGCCGGCAGTTTGATTTGCTTGCCTATACCCACGCACAGGTGTTTGGCGTAAAGCACGTCATTCTGGGTGGTGACGACAAACTGCCGCTGATTGTCGTCAAAGTCGACACGGCGAACCTCTTGGTTGAACATCAGCGAATCCAAACCCGTTGCCGCCCAGTTGAGATAATCGGCAAACTCTTCGCGTGACGCGGTACGCTGTTCAGTCGTCAGGAAGCGGTAGAACTTTTTGCTCTTCACCAGATAGTTGAGAAAACTATAAGGGTTGGTTGGCGAGACGGCGGTGACCAGATCCTTCAAGAAATGGGTCTGCATGCTGCTATCCGCCAGGATCATGCCCGGGTGCCAGGAAAAGTGCGGTTTGCGTTCGAGGAATTTGCAATTGAAGCCTGCGATTTCGCTTCCAAGCGCAGCAAGGCTGAGGTTGGACGGACCGATACCAACACCGATAAAGTCCAAACGCTGGTTCATTGAGTGTGCTCCTGAGTGAATAAATATATATCCCAAAGATATCTTGCGGTCCGGTAAAGTAACGCAACTAAACTAAATAGTGCCATTGGGCTTATTGACGCCCTCGGAGTTTAGGCACGACTTTCATTTACCCTCTGCGGATTGTTACCTTTCCCTGACGCTTGCCATTAGCAACCACAAGATAAAAATATTAAAATTACCGTAATAGATCGTCGTTTTATTTCACTTAAAATTCTCACGCATCACGTTTTGGCAAGAGAATTTCAGCTAAAATAAGAACGCTTTGCAGCGCTATGAAAAGAGAGTGCTTCAGGAGGTAAATTCGAGACAATGAAATCCAATAGTTCAAAAGAAAAATCCATAACATGTCCCTGTATATCCCGCATAACATCATCCTTAATTAGACATTGCCGGTTCAGAGTAGCGGCAAAACTGCGGTCTGGCATGTAAAAAAACATAAAATCAAACTCAACGCGCTTTGTTAATGTGAAAATAAAAGTGAAATCGTCAATGTTCATAAAATTTCACTTGGGTTTGGCCGCAACCACAGGCGTTTCTCCGGGTTGCAATGCCTCTTCACGAGAACAACAAATCAACAAAAATCATTTAAAATCAATAAATTGAAAATTATCATTATAAGCCAACCGCCAGATTTAACTTCGCGCAACGCCTGTGTATTTTCTATCCACCCATATCATCGCATTCCGCTTTTTTTGCGATATTTGAGATTCGCCGTCGAAGTGATTATCCGAATTATATTTCCGTCACCGTATTTTCAGGCATTTTATCCTGCTGTTATCGCCTATACGGCAGTTTTCCCTTCTCACTTGCCATAAATATCTGTGCTCTGGCATAAATGGGCGCTTTATCGATATTGCCGACTCTGGGTCAAACATGTCGATTCCCATTGAACGGCGACAGGTAAAATTAAGCCTTGCGGTGATAGAAAGCTAAAAGCCTGAGCTCATCCGGGCATGATTTGCAAACGCACTTCGTCATAAACAACCGGAGGGAAGAGTGAATCGTGGAAGTTTGGGGGGGGAGCCATTTACTGTACGAACGCCATCAGTTTACATAATCCATTTTCAAACCCAGAGTTAATGATTTTCATATCAACTGCAGCATTTGTTCAGATGAATATATTCTCTGCTCAGTATGCAAAAATAAAAAAACCTCTCTTATTAATAGGATTCCCTTTCAGATTCAAATTCAGGCCCCCCTATTCCACACTTTTATAGCAACATGATAGCGCTCACAAAAGCGCCGCCGCAGCGGATTGTATTACCCGGTGACCCCGGTTACTCTTAACCGGTGTACCCAAACGATAAGTGACTGATGTGTTGAACAATGATGATATCCCCGCCACCAAACGCAAAAATGACCCTGTCGGCCTGAAACAGCGCATCTTCGCCGGGGCGCTGAGTGAGTTTGCCGAAGCGGGCCTGAAAGGCGCCCGCATGGAGAACATTGCCGAGCACGCGGCCACCACCAAACGCATGGTGGTTTATCATTTCAAGAACAAGGAGTCGCTCTATCTGGAGGTGCTCGAGCACGTGTATCAGCATATCCGCGCGCACGAATCCTCATTGGATCTGCACGCGTTGCCGCCGGTAGAAGCGATGACCCGGCTGGTTGAGGAAAGCTTCAATTACCACGCGGAGCACCCTGACTTCATCCGCGTGATTTGCATGGAAAACATGCTGCGTGGCCAGTACATCCGCCAGTCCCCGCGCATCAAGGCGCTGAATCAGAGCGCCCTGACTTTGCTGGAAGATATTTTGCAGCGCGGCAAGCAAAGCCGGGAGTTTACTGCAGATGCCAGCGCCGCCGACGTGCACCGCTTGATCAGCAGCCTGTGTTTCCACTATGTTGCCAACCAGTACACCTTTAATACGCTGTTCGAAAGTCATGAACCGCCGGAAGACCAGGTTATCCATAACCGCCGGCTGGCCGTCGTGGCGACCCTGCGCTATCTGGCGCTGTAAGCATTTAAACCGGGAGCCTGAATGACCAAGATCTCTGCCGGCGAAGACATCGCCACCCATGACATTTCGCTGCCCGCCGCCAGCGGCGATCCCTTCAAGGGCGATCCCAACTTTATGGCCTCGCTGGCGCGGGGGTTGGAGGTGATCCAGGCCTTTACCCCGCAACGCCGCCTGATGTCGATTTCGCAAATCAGCCAGAAAACCGGCATTCCGCGCGCCGCGGTGCGCCGTTGTCTGTATACCCTGAACAAGCTGGGGTTCGTTTACGCGCAGGACGGCAAAAACTTCGAGCTGCGCCCGCGTATTCTGACGCTGGCCCACGCCTATCTCGGCTCGACGCCGTTGGCCAAGGCCACCCAGCCGGTACTGAAACACATCAGCCAATTGCTGAATGAATCCTGTTCCATCGCCACGCTGGACGGCGACAATATTTTGTATATCGCCCGCGCCTCCGCCGAACGCATCATGACTATCGATCTGAACATAGGCAGCCGGCTGCCGGCGTTCGCCACCTCGATGGGGCGCGTGCTGCTGAGCCATTTGCCGGCGGATAAGCGGGATGATTACCTGCAACGCATCACCCTGATGCGCTATACGCAGTACACCATCGGTTCCATCGACAAACTGCGTGAAGAGCTGGATAAGGTCCGCGCGCAGGGTTATGCGATTAACGATCAGGAACTGGAAATCGGCCTGCGTTCCATTGCCGTGCCGATCATGTCGGCCAACGGCAGCGTCACCGCCGCGTTAAACGTCGGCGTACAGGCCGGCCACGTTCCGGTAAGCGAATTGACCGAGCGCATCCTGCCGATCCTGCTCGAAGGTGCGCAAGAGCTTTCGCTGCTGACGCACTAACCGGCCTCGTGCGCACTGGCCAGATATTTCGCCATCTCCGCCTCTGGCACCATGCCGCCGCCGGTAGCCCATACCAGGTGAGTGGCCTGGTTCATCTGCTGTTCGTCCAGCCCGCGTTCGGCCAGCCACTCAGAGTTAGCCGCCACGCGCCACGGCCCCGCCATGCCCGCCAGCGCTGAAGGCTCCAGTTGAATGTGCTCCTGGCGATCCAACAGCCCAAGCAGCGCGAACATCTCGCGATCGCTTAAGGTGTAAAAAGCGCTGAGCAGGCGCTCCATGGCGCGGCCAACAAAGCCGGAAGCGCGCCCAACCGCCAGCCCGTCCGCGGCGGTTTGATTATCGATGCCCAGATCCTGAACCGCGATCCGATCATGCAGCCCGGTATAGACCCCAAGCAGCATGCACGGCGAGTGCGTCGGTTCGGCAAAGATGCAGTGAACGTGGTCGCCAAAGGCCAGTTTCAACCCGAAAGCCACTCCGCCCGGCCCGCCGCCGACGCCGCAGGGCAGATAGACAAACAGCGGGTGCTGCGCGTCAACCGGAATGCCGCGCTCGGCGAACTGCCGCTTCAGGCGGCCACCGGCCACCGCATAACCGAGAAACAGCGTTTGCGAGTTTTCGTCATCGATAAAAAAGCAGCTCGGATCGCCCGCTGCCTGCAGGCGGCCCTGCTCAACGGCGACGCCGTAATCTTGCTGGTACTCGATCACGTTGACGCCATTGTCGCGCAGCTTCTGCTTTTTCCATTCGCGCGCGTCCGCCGACATGTGTACGCTAACGCTGAATCCCAACCTGGCGCTGATAATACCGATAGACATCCCCAGATTGCCGGTTGACCCCACGGCAATGCGGTAACGGCTGAAAAACTGGCGGAACTCCTCCGAGAACAGCTTGCCGTAGTCGTCCGTAAGCTGTAACAACCCCGCCTCCAGCGCCAGTTTTTCCGCATGCGCCAGCACCTCATAGATGCCCCCGCGCGCCTTGATTGAACCGGAAATCGGCAGATGGCTGTCTTTTTTCAGCAGCAAATGGCCACCGAGCCTCAGCCCATAGCGCTGGTCGAGCGCAGCTTGCATCGCCGGAATGGCGACAACCTCGGATTCGATCACGCCGTTGGCGGCCCGGGTTTCCGGGAAAGCGGCGCTCAGGTAGGGAGCGAAACGCGCCAGCCGCCGCTCCGCGTCGGCGACGTCGTCGGCGCCCAATCCGACGTACGGCAACCCCGCCTGCACAGTCGTTGCACGCGGGTTGAACCAGGTTATCGGGTTGAGGTCGATCAGGTCTTGCACCAAAGGGAATTGCGTAACCCACTGCTGAATCTGTGATTTATCCATTATAATTCTCTACGCTACCTAACCGTTTCCCCTAGGGTGCAGCGATTCGCCGGCGCTGACAAATGATAAAAACTCAGCCTTGCGTGAACGGCATTAATGCAAAAACTGATTTTTGTTGCGCGGCTAGCCTACCTATGACCCCAGCGCGGTCCCAAACAGCAGGCCAACGCCGGAGGAAACCGCCATCGCCAGCGCGCTCCAGAACAGGATACGCACTATGCCCGGGCGGATCGGTGCGCCGCCTGCCCTGGCGGCAACACCCCCGAGAATGCCCAAAGACACCAGTGCGGAGACCACGATGGCCGGAATGGTCCATGCGAGCGGTGCCAGCACCGCGACCAATAACGGCAGCAGCGCCCCGACGGAAAAGCTCAACGCCGAGGCCAGCGCCGCCTGCAACGGCCGCGCCGTGGTGATGGCCGAAATCCCCAATTCATCGCGGGCATGGGCTCCCAACGCATCATGAGCCATCAGTTTTTCCGCCACCTGTTTGGCCAACGCCAAATCCAACCCGCGATGCACATAAATAGATGTCAGTTCACGGTGCTCGCCCGGGTAATCGCTGAGCAACTCCGACTGCTCCTCCGCCAGAGCGGCCTTTTCCGTATCCGCCTGCGATGATACCGAAACGTATTCGCCGGTAGCCATCGACATCGCGCCGGCAACCAGCCCTGCAATGCCGGCCAGCAAAATGCCGCCGTGCGCCGCATTGGCCGCCGCCACGCCGAGCAACAGGCTGGCCGTCGAGACAATCCCGTCGTTTGCGCCCAGCACCGCCGCCCGGAGCCAACCTATATTCTCAATGCTGTGCCGCTCTTTGTGCATCAGGCCCGTCCTTGTCGTGGGGGAAAAGTTAACCGCGAGCCGCCGCTTCCAGCCCGGCGATATCCAGTTTTACCATCTGCAACATAGCTTCAGTCACCCGTTTCACCTTCGCGCTGTCGGGGTCGCTCATCAACTCACCCAGCCGCTGGGGAACAATCTGCCAGCTCAGCCCCCAGCGATCGCGCAACCAGCCGCACTGCTCTATGGTGCCGCCTTCGCTTAACGCTTCCCACAGCCGATCCACTTCAGCCTGATCCGCGCATTCGACCATAATCGAAAAACTGTGATTGAAAGCATCGAGCGGGCCGGCTTCAATCGCCGCATAGCGCTGATCGCCGAGGGTAAAGGCCGCCAGTTTTACGCTGCCTGCGGGGCCGCTCGGGGTATCGGCGGGCAAGGTGGAGCTCCAGGTCAGGGAGGAACCGGGGATCAGCGCTATGTAACAACGCAGCGCCGCTTCCATGTCTTTTTCAAACCACAGGTGTTGTGTGATCTTCATCGCACCCTCCCCGCTACGCGTCAATGATAGGTTCGAAACCGCCGAAAATCATGCGTTTGCCGTCAAACGGCATCTGATCGCCCAGCGCCTTCATGCGCGGATCGTTCATCATTTTCTCGTTGGCGGCGTCGCGCACCGCTTTTGAGGGATATTCGATCCAGCTGAAAACCACCACTTCATCGGCCCCGGCTTTCACCGCACCGCGAAAATCGGTGAGTTTACCTTCGGGCACGTCGTTACCCCAACATTCGACGATCCGCGTCGCGCCGAACTCTTTAAACAAGGGTGCGGCCGTGGCGGCCAGTTTCAGGTACGCCTCCTTATTGGCGGCAGGTACCGCGACAACAAAGCCATCAACATAGTTCATGAGATGATTCCTCCTGTCCGTTCGGACATCAGGTAGGGCGCAAGCGACATTGCCCACGCTCCCTTTCATTTTAGCCCCCTTGGTCGGGGTCAACCATGAACGACAAACGGTGGATTTCAGTGGTCGCTGTAAATCGGCGGGGATATTTCTGGCGTGGCGACGCGGTTGCGGCCGCCATTTTTGGCTTTGTAGACTGCCATGTCGGCAATTTTCAACAGATTATCAAGGCTTTGCTCTGTACCGCCGAGGCAGGTAACCATACCTATGCTAACGGTGATTTGCAGATGATTGCCGGCGGGCATGGCGATCGATTCGATTTCCACCCGCCGGCGCAAACGTTCGGCCAGATACAGCGCATCCTGCTGGCGCTCGAGAAGCGCAACGATCGCGAACTCCTCCCCGCCCATACGGCCAAACAGATCGGAATCGCGCAGATCGCCGGCAATGGCGCGGGTAAAGGAAATCAGTGCGGCGTCACCGCCGGAGTGCCCAAAGCGATCGTTGATGGATTTGAAGTAGTCGATGTCCAGCATCATGACGCAAACCTGCTCGCCTTTTTGGGTGAGCAACCGCGCGCCGCGCTGCATAAAGGCATTGCGCGTCAGCACATGGGTCAGAGCGTCATGGTTCGCCACGTGTTCCAACTGCCGCAGCAGCGCATTACGGGCGAAATTCATGCTGGCGATCGCAATCGGCCCCAGCGCCAACAGCGCTACCCCAAGCCGCATCGACACGGTGTTCTGCAGCGCCTTCATATCGACGTTAATGGCGATCAGCCCCAAATCGATGGCCAAATGGCACCATAAAACGTAGATCAGCACCACCACCAGGGTGGAGAACAGTGAAAACGACATCGCCAGCCACAGCAGGATCGGTATGGGGAAAATCACGGCGCCAGGCCCGCCAATCAGGATACTGCCAACGCAAGCCAGCACCAGCAGGATAAGAACCGCCAGTTTTCTGCCGGTGTTATACCACCCGTGCCGCCGGGTAATGCCCTGAGCCATACCACGCAGATAGGCTCGCCAATCCGCAGGAAAAGCCAGGATAAACGGCATCAACGTAATGTAATTGGTAAATTCCGAAGACATCCACAGCGCCAGAGCGGGGAAATATTCGCGATCAAACAACAGCACCGAGGCCAAGGCACCTATTACCCCGGTGACGGCGGCGCTGACCAGACAAATGGCAAACAGATAAACGCTGGATGACGTGCGTTCCAGCGTTCTGACCTGCGGCGGCACGCGCTTAAACAACTGATACCCCACCACGACGCCGGCAATATTGGCGCAGTTCAGCAGCAGGGCTTTGTCGAGCGCGCTGCCGGTGAGCAGATCTGCCGTCAAATACCCCAACATCGCCATCGCCCAGCCTAAACGGCTGACAAGTTTCGGATAACGAACGAACACCGCCAGCAACACCGCATTGCCCGGCCAAAATGCCGCCAGAAAGCCAATGGGCCGGCTCTCGATACCGAAGAGGCAGGCGGCGAACACCAGTATAAAGACGGTGAGCGCAGGCCGTAATGTTGTGGTGTCAGGTGACGGGATGGTGTGCATCTTGCTTCCAGAGCGTTCAAAGAATACGGATAAAAACCTGCCAACATGATGAGGGGCGACAACCGATTCATCATACCTGAGGATGCGCGTGAAAAATGAGCGGCCAGAGTGGCATTATTGCGACTTTCACAGGTCCGATCACCTGTTAATTGAAGGTTTGGCAAAAATATTTATAGATCAACTGTAGCGCCAAATGGGGCAATACACCCGCCTTCCCGCAAACCAGGATCAAGGCAGAAAACGTTGGCGTGGATTCTTGCAGCGGAGCCACACAGACTGAGCCTGTGGCCATGATGTTCAGACCTTTGGCGCCGTTTATCAACGGCGCCTTGTTGTGGCGGATTTTCCCGTCATTTCAACGCCTCTTGCGGTGCATGACAAAACCGGGCCAGCGGCCCACTAACGCCGATGCGCCAGCGAGCGGACCAGGCGATCGCCCAGGGTTTGCACGCCCTGCACCAGGAGCACCAAAATAATCACCGTCGCGATCATCACCTGATTGTTGAAACGTTGATAACCATAACGGATCGCCAGATCGCCTAATCCGCCGCCGCCGATCACGCCGGCCATGGAGGAAAAACCAATCAGCATCACCACCGTCAGCGTCAGCCCGGCCAACAGCGTCGGCAAGGCTTCCGGCAGCAGCACTTTAAAAATGACGTGGCGCACATTGCCGCCCATCGACAAAATCGCCTCGACCCGCCCTTTTTCCACCTCATCCAGCGCCGACTCGACGATGCGCGCAAAGAATGGAAAAGCGCCAATGGTGATCGGCACTACCGCCGCGGAGCTACCTAACGTGGTGCCGATAATCAGCCGGGTTAACGGGATCAAGGCTATCAACAGCACCACAAACGGCAGCGAGCGCCCCAGATTGACGATTGCGCCCAGCGCCCCGTTGATGCGCGGTGCGGGCAAGATGCCCTGCTTGCGGGTGATAAACAGCACCACGCCAAGCGGCAGACCGAGCAATAAGGTAAACAGCGACGCCAGCGCCACCATATACAAGGTTTCGCCGGTGGCGTTCAGCACCAGCGCCAGAAGATCTTCCCAGGGCAATTGGTTTCTCATAGCAATTCGGCCCTCACGCCCCGTTGATTGAGGAACGCCACCACTTCCGCCAAAGGCAAACCACCCTGCGGCGATCGCAACCCCACCCGGAAACGGCCGACGCTCTGGCCGGCAATCAGTTCAACGCCCCCGCCCAGCAGCGTAACGTCCACCGCATGGCGCTGCGCCAGTTCGCTGAGCACCGGCGAGGCGCGCACGCTGTCGAAAAATGTCAGCTCCGCCACCTGGGTTTCCGGCGCCACCGGCGTCAGGCAACCCGGCAACAACGCCTGCCCCAGCGGCGATGCCGGGTCCGCCAGCAGCTCGCCAATCGGCCCCCATTCAACCACCCGCCCGGCGGCCAGCAGCGCCGCATGGTCACAAATGGCCTTCACCACGTCCAGTTCGTGGGTGATCAGCACAATGGTTAATCCCAACTGGCGGTTGATGTCTTTCAACAAGGCAAGAATAGAGGCGGTGGTTTCCGGATCCAGCGCGCTGGTCGCCTCATCGGAAAGCAAATAGTCCGGCCGGGCCGCCAGCGCCCGGGCGATACCGACGCGCTGTTTCTGCCCGCCTGACAGCTGAGAAGGAAAAGCGCGTGCCTTGTCGTTCAGCCCGACCAGATCGAGCAGTTCAGCGGCGCGGCGAAGGCGTTCCGCACGGGGTACGCCGGCGATCTCCAGCGGCAAGGTGATGTTATCCCGTACGTTGCGGGCATGCAGCAGATTGAACCCCTGAAATATCATGCCGATACGTTGGCGCTGGCGCCGCAGTTCCGCTTCGCTCAGTTGGGTCAGATCGCGCCCGTCCATCAAAATGCGGCCCGTGCTGGGCCGCTCCAGCAAATTAAGGCAGCGGATCAGGGTGCTCTTGCCCGCGCCGCTGCGGCCGATAATGCCGAACACCGAGCCGTCGTTAATGGTAAGCGACACCTGTTCCAGCGCCGGCGTTTCACCGGCGCCGTAGGTTTTACCAAGCCGTTCTACGACAATCATCAGCCGGCGTCCGCAGGTGCCACGGGGATCACCGAGCCCTGATATTTTTGCTGAATGAATTTGGCCACCTCTGGCGACTGCAAATCTTTGGCCAGTTGCCTGATGCGCGGATCGTTCTCCAGTTGCGGTGTCGTGACCAGAATATTGGCATAGGGATTATTTTTCGGACTTTCCAGCCCCAGCGCGTCCCTGGCTGGCGTAAGCCCGGCCTCCAGCGCATAGTTGCCGTTAATTACCGCCAAATCGACGTCATCCAATGCACGCGGGATCTGTGGCGATTCAATCTCCAGTATCTTGAGGTGTTTGGGGTTGTTGGCAATGTCTTTTGGCGTTGCCTGATCCTTGGCCGGATCGTTAAAACCGGCTTTCAGGGTAATCAGCTCTTGCGCCTGCAGCAGGTACAGCGCCCGGCTGAGGTTAGTGACGTTATTGGGCACCGCCACCTTGGCGTTGTCCGGCACCTCGCTCAGCTTTTTATACTTGCTCGAGTAGATGCCCAGCGGTTCGATATGCACGCTGGCCGCCACGGCGAATTTTGTGCCCAGCGCCTGTTCCTGCGAATGCAGATAAGGCAGGTGCTGGAAGTAGTTGGCATCCACGTCGCCGTGCGCCAACAGCTCATTGGAATTCACGCCGTTACCGATCTCAATCACCTTCAGTTTCAGCTGTGGATCAATTTTCTGCACGTAGGCCAGGATCTCCGCATGGGGCACCGGATCGGCCGCCACCCGCAGCGGTTCCGCCGCCAGCAGAGAGGCCGGTAGCGCCAGCACCGTCAGCAGAGCCAAACGGGAAATCGTCGTTTTAAACATGGTCACCCCCAATGAAAGATCAAAACTCTGCGCCGGTTAAGAACCGTACGTTCTTATTTATGGTCATTTGATGCCATAAAGTAATAAAAAATTAGCACCAAGCCTTCGCGCGTCACCAATACCGTTCCGTTATAAGGTATTAATAATTATAATATTATTAATGAATTAGCTTTGCCGAAAATGGCATATGGGATCCTTTCCTTCATTGCTACGCTGGCAGCCTCGTTCCCCGCAGGCTGGCGCTCTCATGGATTATTATCTCGGCATCGACATAGGTACTTCGAAGATCACAGGTCTATCGGATACAGGCTCTGCATAAAATCGGAGTCTGAGAAAAATAATTTTTACATCCAACAATTCCGGTTTATATTAATTAGACCTTATTTTGGATATGCCTATGAAATTGATAGAAAGTGAAGTTCGCGACGTAATTTCAGGAAAAAACGTCACCATCATCAGACCTGCCAATGTTTATGGGTGTGAGCTCAGGGATGATGTATTCATTGGCCCTTTCGTTGAGATTCAAAAAGGGTGTGTAATTGGAAGTGGAAGCCGAATCCAATCACACACATTTATTTGTGAAAACGTAACATTAGGTCAGAACTGCTTTATTGGTCATAACGTAACATTCGCAAACGATCTGTTTCGTTCAGGAGCTCCGGACCCGCTGCCGAATAACTGGATCACCATTACCCTTGGAGATTCGGTCACTGTGGGCAGCGGGGCCACTATTCTATCACCATTTATATGCAGTGGTTCCGTCATTGGTGCAGGTTCCGTCGTGGTTAAACAGATCGAGATAAAAGGAATTTATGCAGGGAACCCAGCAAGACTGATTCGACCATTATGAAAAGAAAAAGGGCCTATTATGGCCCTTTTTATCAGAGGTATGTTTGCGAATATGGCAGGTGTGCGGAAATGGACTCCTGAGGTTCTATACCTACTGCAACCTTATATTCAGCGTCAGTGATATCACCTTTTCTAAGCAATGTAGTCAGGCATAATTTTATCGAGATAAGAGATGAATTCTGAATAACTCATGCGGTTCAATATCCACCTACCAAAATAGGAATGCATCATATCATTCGGGCCTATCCGGAACTGTCTTGGCAGGTAGAAGCCCATTTTTTTCACCGAAATACTCACTGTGTTTGCATAGGGCACAAGGTCTGAAACAATATCAGCTCCACTGACACTACCATCTATGATGAGAATATTATTTCCTTTAAATTTCTCCGGCTTGTGGTATTTCCTTGAATACCGGTTATGGTTAGTTAAAAAGCGGGATTATTCCGTACGACGAAAATGCGGCCGGTGCGGCTCTCCATTGACACAACGGCCCCGGCCGCACAGCGAGTCTCTATGCCTGATAAATCCGCGTCTCGTAAGGGCGTAGCCGCTGCGGCTCTCCGTTCTGCGGGTAATTGCCCAACCGCAGTTGCCAACCGTCCAGCGTCAGATGTTGGGGATCAACCTGCTGCGGTTCGCCGCTCAGGTTGCACAGCACCAGCAGTTGCCGGTCATCCAGGGTGCGGGTATAGGCGTAAATATGCCGATGTTCGGCCAGCAGCAATCGATAGCGGCCATACAGCAGCGCCGGGGTTTGTTTGCGCAGCCGGATCAGCGCACGGTAGAAATTCAGCACCGAGTCCGGCTCTCCACTTTGGCGCGCCACGTTGATATCGCGGTAGTTGGCGTTAAGCGCAAACCAGGGCGTTGCGGCGCTAAAGCCGCCGTTAGGCCCGTCGTTCCATGGCATCGGCGTGCGTGAGTTATCACGCGAACTGCGGCGCAGAATCGCCAGGATCCGATCCTCATCCATTCCCTGTCGGCGCAGCTCGGCGGCGCGATTTTTGGTGGCGACGTCGTTAAAGTCATCCAGGCCGGCAAAATGGGTGTTGGTCATGCCCAGTTCCTGCCCCTGATAAATAAACGGCGTTCCCTGCATCAGAAAATACAGCGCGGCAATGGCGGTGGCGCTTTCGCGTTGGTAGCGCCCGTCGTCCCCCCATTTCGACACCACGCGCGGAATATCGTGGTTCTCGACGTACAGCGCGTTCCAGCCCTTGCCCTCCAGCAATGTCTGCCAGCGGGTGAAAATGTTTTTCAGGCCGAGCAAATCCAGCCCGGCATCCGGCGCCTGCTGATTGGCGGTTTCCCACAGCTTGACGTGCTCGAACTGGAAAATCATGTTCAAGCGGCCATGCCGCTCTCCCACCCACTCCTCCCCCTGTTCCGCCGAGGCGCCGTTCATTTCCCCCACCGTCATGATGTCGTAGCGGTTAAACACCTGTTCGCACATCTCATCGACATAATCCAGCAGCCCATCGTAGTTGAGATGCCGTTCGAACGACGGCACGTAACGCAGCCCGTGCGGGTTCGGCATGTCGGTCAGTCCCGGCTGTTTTTTCATATGGCAGATGGCGTCGATACGGAAACCGTCGATGCCCTTATCCAGCCACCAACGCATCATGTCGTACAGCGCTGCGCGTACCTGCGGGTTCTCCCAGTTCAGATCCGGCTGGCGCTCGGAGAACAGATGCAGAAAGTATTGTTCGCTGCCAGGATGGTACTTCCAGGCAGAGCCGTTGAAAATGCTCTCCCAGTTATTGGGTTCCGCGCCGTTTTTGCCGTCGCGCCAGATATACCAGTCGCGCCTGGCGCTGGATTTGGATGAACGGGATTCAATAAACCACGGATGTTCGTCCGACGTGTGGTTCACCACCAGATCGAGTATCAGCCGCATGCCGCGCGCATGCGCCTCCGCCAGCAGGCGATCAAAGTCCGCCATAGTGCCGAACTCGGTCATAATCGCCTGATAGTCGCTGATATCGTAGCCATTGTCGTCGTTCGGCGAGCGATACATCGGGCAGATCCACAGAGCGTCTACGCCCAGCCACTGCAAATAGTCCAGCCGCGCGGTAATGCCGTTCAGATCGCCAATGCCGTCACCGTTGGAATCCATAAAGCTGCGCGGGTAGATTTGATAAACCACCGCCTCTTTCCACCATCGCGCCGTTTGCGCACCGCTCATGTCATGCTTCCTTATGTTAATGCGCCTGTTCCGACGCCAAAATGCGAGGGAACGCGCGCCCCTGGCGGTCAAACAGGTAACAACACTCTACCGGCAGGCGCACGCCGACGGTTTCACCGGCCTGAATGGTCGAGCGTTCGGGATTGCGCAGCACCCAGGGTTCCGCCGCGTTGCCGTTATCCAGATAGAGGTAGGTTTCGTTGCCCATATGCTCGACGAACATCACCTCGCCCTGAAACTCGCACTGCGCCTGTTCGCCGCCGCGAATATGCTCTGGACGTATGCCGACGTTAACACTCTGGCCTTCCGCCGCCACCGGCGTGGCGATCGGCAACACCAGCGCTTTGCCGTTGTCCAGTTCCACCACGCTCTGCCGCTCACCGGCCCGCCGCAGGATGGCCGGGATCAGGTTCATTTTCGGCGAGCCGATAAACTGGGCGACAAATTCGTTGGCCGGCCGATCGTAAAGCTCCAGCGGCGTTCCCACCTGCTCGACATGCCCTTTGTTGAGCACCACGATGCGGTCGGCCAGCGTCATGGCTTCGACCTGATCGTGAGTCACGTAAATAATGGTCGAACCCAGCCGTTTATGCAGCGAGGCCACTTCCATGCGCATTTGTACGCGCAGCGATGCGTCGAGGTTGGACAAAGGCTCATCGAACAAAAACAGCTTAGGTTCGCGCACGATGGCGCGGCCAATCGCCACCCGCTGGCGTTGCCCGCCGGACAAATCCTTCGGACGCCGCTCCAGCAAGGGTTCAAGCTGCAAAATGCGGGCGCTTTCGCGCACCCGGCGGTCGATCTCCTCCACCGAATGGCCGGCCAGTTCCAGCGCAAACGCCATGTTTTTGTAGACGCTCATGTGCGGATAGAGCGCGTAAGATTGGAACACCATGCCGATACCGCGCTCGGCCGGCGTATCGTCATTGACGTAGTTGCCATCGATATACATGCCGCCGCTGCTGATCTCCTCCAGCCCGGCGATCATGCGCAGCAACGTCGATTTGCCGCAGCCGGAAGGCCCGACGATCACCACGAACTCCCCGCTGTTGATCTGCAGATCCAGCGACTTGATCACCTCTGCGTTAGCGCCATAGCGTTTTTGCAGTTTTTCCAGCGTTAATTGCGCCATATTCCTCCCGAACCCCAGGTAGTTGCATTCAACGGGGCGCAAACGCGCCCCGCCATCCGGCTTATTTCAGGTAATCGAGCCACGGCCCCTGGCGTGAGATCATCACGTCCACCAGCTCCGGTATCGCGCGGCACTTATCGTTGACCGAATCGACCAGCAGCGCCTGGATAACCAGGTCGCGCGAGCCTTCAATCACTGCGTCGGCGGTCAGATCGTGAATCGCAATCTGGTTGCTCAACAGGCCGCCGATGCCCGCAGGCATGTCGACCTTGATGCCGTGTACGCCCTTGCGGTCGATAATCGCCGGGACTTCGACGGCAATAAACGCCGGCAGCTGCTTGATAAAACCCTGGTTCGGAATGTTGACCGCAGACTCTTCATAACCGGAATCGGTGAGGATCCCTTCCATGATCGGCACCACGCGTTCTTTCAGCTTCAGTTCGATTTTTGGCTGCACATGCCCCAGATAGTTGCGGTAGAAGGTGTAGAAATCGAGGATGCCGCGGTGATCGCTGACTTCGCTGGCCCAGCGGATGTACTCGCCAAAGTGGCTGTCGCCGGTGATCGGCAAATGGTGAAACTTCTCCAGGATCTCTTTGAACAGCGTGCGGTCCGCCCACGGATAGGCGCTGTCTTTACCGCCCAGCGCATCGCGTTCGGTGCTGCCTTCCGTCTCCACCAGTTTGCCGTGATTGCGGGTGTAAGCCAGAATGTCGCTGTAGCCCGGCAGGCGGGAGAAATAGTCCGGCGCCTTGGCGCGTACGTCGGCGTAAGCGTCTTTGCCGCTGTCTTTATAGCTGGCCTCCAGCAACACGCTGAAGTGGTTCAGCCCGGCTGCGCGCAGGCTGAGGTTGTCGAAGGAGGTGCCGAGCATTTCCGGCAGATAACGCTCAAGTGAGGCGATTTCATGGCACATGCCGACAAAATTGAGCTGCGGGAAACGGCGATGCACGGTGGTGCAAATGCGGCTCATCGGGTTCGAGTAGTTGAATACCCAGGCGTTCGGGCAAATCTCCGCCACGTCGGCGCAGATGTCGAGGATCGGTGGAATGATGCGCAGCGAGTGGAACAGCCCGCCGGGGCCACCGTTTTCGCCATACACCTGCTGAATGCCGTACTGCTGCGGGATCTGCCAGTCGAGATCCCAGAGTGCAAAGCGGTCGCCCACTTCAATGGAGATAATCACGAACTCCGCTCCGCTCAACGCGGTTTTGCGGTCGGTGGTGGCGCTGACGATAAACGGCAGATCTTCCGCAGCCAGGAAGTCACGGGCGGTTTTCTCGGTCACGGCCAGCGAGGCCGGGTTGATGTCATGCAGCACAATTTCACTGCCGTACAGCGTCTTGCTCTGGAAGATATCGCCCAGGGTGCCGTAGCCGAATTGCGCGCTGCCTGCGCCCACTAAAACGATTTTTGTAGCCATTGCATTTCTCCTGCTTCAGGGTTAATCGAAAATCAGCCTTTTACTGCGCCGTTGGTTAATCCGCTGACGATGCGGCGCTGGAAAATCAGAACCAGCACGATGATCGGCAGTGTGACGATGACCGAGGCCGCCATGATGGTGCCCCAGGGGAGTTCGAACTGAGAAGCGCCCTGCAGCATGCCGATCGCCACCGGCACGGTGCGCTTGCCGCTGGAGATGACAAAGGTCAGGGCGAACATGAATTCATTCCAGGCGCCGATAAACGCCAGCAGCCCGGTGGTCACCAACGACGGCCCCATGATGGGCGCGAAGATGCGGGTAATGATGGTCCAGGTGTTGGCGCCGTCGACGATCGCCGCCTCTTCCAGCTCCACCGGGATCGCCTTCATAAAGGTGGTCAGCACCCAGACGGTAAACGGCAGCGAAAAGGTGGTGTAGGAGAGCACCAACGCGCCCAGCGAATCGTACAGCCCCATAAAACGCACCAGTTCGAACATGCCGGACAGCACCGCCACCTGGGGGAACATCGAGACGCACAAAATGGTGAACAGCAGATATTTGCGGCCGCGAAAACTGATGCGCGCCAGCGCGAAGGCGGCGGTAATCGACACCAGCAGGCAGATGCCCACCGTCAGCGTTGCCACGACGATCGAGTTCAACAAGCTGCGGGCGATGCCGTTATCCACCAACGCCGTCAGGTAGTTGCCCCACTGCGGCACCCCCGGCAGGTAAGCGACCTGGAACAGGCTGCCCCCCGAACGCAGCGAGGTGATCAGCGCGTAGTAAAAGGGAAACAAACAGATGACGCTGGCCAGCGCGGCACCGGCGAAAATCAGCGCCTTATGGCCGTACTTTTGCTGTTGGCGAGTCAGTTTCATGCGCGTTTCTCCTTGTCGTTCAGGCGGCCCAGCGTGAGGAAACAGGCGGCGATACCGGCCACCATCATGAACACCAGCACCGAAGCGGCCGAGCCGGAGCCCATTTCCTGATAGCTGACCATGCGGTCGCGGGCATAGCCGGACACCGAGATGGTGGCTTCACTGTTGGAGGTCAACACATAGATCAGGTCGAATACCCGCAGCGCATCCATCACCCGGAAAATCAACGCGACGATCATCGCCGGCATGATCAATGGCAACGTGATGCGCCGGAACCGCTGCCAGGCGTTTGCCCCGTCCACCCGTGCGGCTTCGTACAGATCGCCCGGGATAAGCTGCAACGCGGCCAGCAGCATCAGCGCCATAAACGGCGTGGTTTTCCAGACGTCCGCAATCACCACCGCCCACATCGACAGCCCCGGCTCGGCGACCCAGGCCAGCGGCGCGGCGATAACCCCCGACTTGAGCAGCAGATCGTTCACCACGCCGTACTGATCGTGGAACATCCAGCCCCACATCTTGGCGGAGACGATGGTTGGAATCGCCCAGGGCACCAAAATGGCGGTGCGCACCAGCCCCTGGCCGCGAAATTTCTGGTTCATCAGCAGCGCCAGCAGCATGCCGAACACCAGCTCCAGCGATACCGACAGCAGGCTGAAACGCAGCGTATTGCCCACCGCCTGCCACCACTGCGGATCCGCCAGTACGCCGTACGCGTGTTCGCCCCCGGTCAGATCCAGATAGTTGGCGAAGCCGACAAAGCGGTATTCATCCGGCGCATCCAGCATGGCGTCGGTAAAGCTGTAAAACAGGGTTCGCAGCAGCGGCCAGCCGGCAACCGCCGCCAGCAGCAACATTGCCGGCGCCACCAACAGCCAGGCGATGCGGCTGCGGCGCTGGCGGTGATTAAGCTTGCTGCGTCTGACCGGCTTCACTGCCGCCGGAGCGGGCGTGGCCGTCAGGGTTAAGCTGTGTGTATCGCGTTTCATGCATCAGACTCCGGGCCGTTAATGGGGGGAAATTGCACTGCCTTCAACGCCATCCTCTGGCTTTAATCCGCTCCAGCCGCTGCTGTAAATCCGCCACCTCCGTGACACCGTCACTGTCACCGCGCAATACATTGAAAGTGGCGTTGTAAATGGCTTTCGAGACCTGCGCATACTGCCTTTTGGTCTGCGACGCCGGGCGCGGCATCGCCTGCGAGAAGATGCCCTTGAAGTCCGCCAGATACGGCGCCTGCGCCAACACCTTGGGATCCTCATACAGCGCGGTGCGCGACGGCGCCCAGCCCATCAGCGCCAGCGCCCTTTTCTGCGATTCGGCGTCGCTGACGATTTTCAGCAGCGCTATCGCCGCCGTGGGGTTTTTGGTGTAGGCGCTGATCGCCCACTGCCAGCCCCCCAGCGCGCTGACCGAGTTGCCGTCCGCGCCCTTTGGCAGCGGCAGCACGCCGACCTTACCTTTGATTACGCTGCTGCTGTCCTGCGCCAGCACGTAGGCGTAAGGCCAGTTGCGCATAAACAGTGCGTCGCCGTTCTGGAATACCGCGCGGGACTCTTCCTCCATGTAACCCAGCACGCCCTTCGGCGAAATAGTGCCGATCCAGCTGGCGGCCCTGTTCAACGCCTGCGCCGCCTGCGGGTTATTGATGGTGATGTTGCCGTTGGCGTCGATAAATCCCCCGCCGTTCTGCGAGGCCACCCATTCCAGCGCGTTGCAGGTCAGCCCTTCGTAGGACTTGCCCTGGAACACCAGCCCCCAGAAATTCTTATGGCCCGCCTGGCGTTCGCCCTGCTGAATGCGGGTGGCGATGCGCGTCAGTTCATCCCAGGTGACCGGCGGCTGTTCGCCGTACTTTTCCAACAGATCTTTGCGGTAATAGAGCGCGCCGGTGTCCAGATAAGCCGGAACCGCCTTGACCCGGCCATTGACCACGTTGTTCTGCCAGGCGGCGGGGAAAAAATCCTGCCGGATATCGCTCACGCTGTCGGTCAGATCCAACAGGTGCTTGTTCAGCACGCCGATCCACACGGTATCGGCCTGAAACAAATCAATGGCGCTGGAATCTTTGGCGGCAAACAACTGCTGAAACAGCGACAGCTTTTCGTCGGAGGCGCGGGGAAGATCGATAAACTCCAGGGTATGGCCGGTCTGAGCCTCAAAGCGCTGCTTAATCTCATTGCAGAACTGACGGCCCTCTTTGCTGGGCGCGCATTCCATCCGCAAGGTATCGGCCAGCGCCTGGCCGGACATCAGCGCCAGTGCGGCGGCGACCATACTCGGTATCAATTTTCTCATTGCGTCCTCTCTGGTGGCGGCTGGGAATACCGGCATATCCCCGTGATACTTGAAGCTGCATGTGTTGGCTGCACCCGCGCCCCCCAGTCACTTAGTGACTAAGCTCCTGGGGATTTACGGCCTTGCCGCCTTGATGCAACGCCAATTATTTTGGGTATGGCAGCAAAACTATCGGACGCGGGTCATTGGCGGAAATCGTTTTTTGCCGCTACGATATAGAAACTTTCTATACCACTAGCGGAAAACATGATCGTGGACAAAATTCTGCGGCAGTTTATCGAAGTTGCGATGTTCAAAAATGTGAGTCATGCAGCAAACAAGCTGTGCCTGAGCCAGCCGACGCTGACCCACAACATGAAGAAACTGGAAGAGAATCTGGGGGTGCCACTGCTGGAGCGCACGTCTACCGGGGTTAACACCACCGAATACGGCGATCTGCTGCTGGAACAGGCGCAGATGATGCAGCGCATTTATGACAACACGCTGATCAAGCTGGCGTTTATCAAGGCGCGCCAGGAGCAGAGCCTGCGCATGGGCACTGGCCACGCCTGGTGGTATATGTTCGTGCGCGACAGCTTTAATGCCTACCGCAACCTGCACCCCACGGTGAATATTCATATCGATCTGGGTAACCACCTGCGCCTGATGGATCTGCTGCTGGGCGGGGATATCGATATGTTTATCGGTCATGAAATTCAGGGGTTGAACCCCAAGGCCGGCATCAGCTTTTTGCCGCTGTTCGCCACCACCGACAGCATGTTCGTCCGCCGCGGGCATCCGCTGGCGGGCCGGCAGGTTGGGCCGGACGAATTACTGGATTACCCCTGCGTGGAACTGACGCCGGACGAAAGCCGCTATCAACATATGGTGGAAGACATGCAGCCGAAGAGGCTCGCGCGTAACCGGCTGCATCTGGCGGAACGGGTGATTTGCTCGACTAACTCGATGATGTCGGCGGTGGACATGATCAACGATTCTGATGCGGTGATGCTGGCTTATCCCACCTGCATGGCGGGTTATTTCGCCGACTACGGCATTGTGCCGCTGAAAACGACGCAGGAAAGCCTGCGTTGCACGGTAGGCATTTACCTGATGCGCGAAAAGGCGGATGCGCCCCATGTGGTGCAGATGCAGGCGTTGATGCGTCAGCATCTGGAGCAGATCCGCCCTCTGTTGCTGTAGTTATTTCTCGCCGGTCACTGCGATCAACGCCTGATACAAGGGCCGGGCGTTGCCTGGCCCCACCACCAGTTGAAACTCGGGGGTGTGGCGCGACGTTTCCACCTCCAGCAACGCCTTAACCCCATCCAGAGCCTCAATCCCCGACCGATCCAACCGGCTGCCATCGCGCAGTTCCGCCCTGATGCGGCTGGCGCAGTATCGCAATTTGATCAGATTGTCCGCCCCGCCGAATGCCGCCAACACCGATGCCGCCAGCTTTTGCTTTTCCATTATGCCTCCTGAGAGAGTTTGCCACATGCCGCTGCAGCATAGGCCCGGTCGCCGGGCAAAGTGAAATTGATTTCGGCCGGGAGGATATAGAGTGAATCTATGGCGAACAAAAAAACGGCAATCATTGATATCCCTGCGCCACCGGCGGCGCTATGGTAGACCCTGAGTTCACAGAATAACCAGGGACCGCAGATGAACCGATTAATCTGGGCTATCGTTATATCATTACTGATCGTCTGCATGCTGCTCTACATCATGACCGGCGCCAAGGTCTGAAGCCCGACGCGACGTTCGGCAAGGGTATCCGCGGTAATGCACGGCAGTGAGATTGCTCGAGGAGAGTGAAATGAAAGCGATAATCCCTGCGATGTTGATTTTTGTCCTTTCCGGCTGTATTGGCAGAGGTGGCCCGCAGGACGTGCCGCCACCGCCGGTACATAATGATCCGCAGACCTGCAATAACTCATCCGCCAGCGCCAACAGCGACTGTTCGCAATCGGTAGTGCCGCCGATGCACTGATCGGCGGACTGGCGGGCCACCGAGAAACGCGCCGGCCCGCCACCCTCCGGCAAAGGTTAAGAAGACTGTTCTTCTTCGTTGGCCAGATTCTTCGCCTGCTGCTTCATAAACACCACTTCCTGCGGGCTGGACATATTGACCCGTTGCGCGCGCAGCAGTTTAAGAATATTAAACAGCAATTCGCTTTTGGTGGCGCCGACCATGCGCGGGCTGGCAACGTAGCCGGTCACGCTGAGGATGATGCCTTCCGGGCCGAGCTGGCTGAAACGGACATAAGGCGCCGGCGTTTCCTGAATGGCGTCATACTCCTGATAGGCGCTGAGCAGGATATTGCGCACCTGCTCAGGATCGATATCCGTCGGGAAGGTCAACGCGATGGTCACCACGCCCTGGGCGTTGCCCATGGTGGCGTTACGTACGTTCTGCGAGATCAGTTGCGAGTTGGGCACGATCATCGTCGAACGGTCGCTGAGTTGGATTTCGGTGGCGCGGATGTTAATCCGGCGCACGTCACCCTCTACGCCGCCGATACCGATCATATCGCCGACTTTCACCGGCCGTTCCGTCAGCAGGATCATGCCGGAAATAAAGTTCTTCACGATCTCTTGCAAACCAAAACCGATACCGACCGACAACGCACTGACAATCCACGCCAGGTTACTCCACTGGATGCCCAGCGCCGCCAGGGTAATCAGGATCAGCAGCACATAACCCACGTTGCTGAACAGCGTGACCAAGGATGCGCGGATACCGATATCCGAAATGGTTTTCGGCAACAGTTCATGGCTCAGCCAACGCTGGGTCACCCGCATGATATAGATGCCGATGGCCAGGCATATTACCGCGTTGATCAGGTTGCCGGGCACGATGTGCAGGCTCTTCAGCCCTTCGCCACTCAGAATGGCGATAATCTTGTCCAACAGCGAATTAGGCGTGGTGGTGCCGAAGGTGCCGTTAAACAGTGCGACAATCATCAGTAACAGCAAAGAACATTTGGCGATGGCGGTGAAGATTATCGCCAGCTGCTCCAAATGACGGTCCTTGAAGTTCAATGACTTCTTGAGCATTTTGCCGCTGGCGGTTTGCGGCGAGAAAATCGCGCCGCACAGATCGACGGCAAACAGCAGCAGGAAATAGAACGCCATTAGCACCAGGGCGATCCAGATCACCTGATAGGTCAGGAAACGGGCGAAAGCGATATAACCGATCAGCAGCGAGAACAGGATCACCAGCGAGCCAACCAACGTGCCCATGTGCAGCAACCCGCTGATGGTGGAACGTTTCTCGACGTGTTCACCCTGTTGCTCCAGCTTGCGGCGGATGCGTTGGGCGTGCAGCGGCATCGCCAGCAGCACCATGCCGATCAATCCGGCCACCAGGCCATTGCCGAAAATGGTCGCGGCCAGGCTGGCGCTCACCACGTTATTGATTTGTTCAATGGTACCGAATGCCAGCGCCAACCCAGCCAGCAACGGCGAGAAGAAACGCAGGCCGGAGGCGACGGCGTCGTCCAGCGAGGCCAAACGCCATGACGGGCGGTTAAGCGAAAGCGTCGCACGGCCCAGTCCGGCGATCAGCGCGCAGAAGATCCCCAGCCGATTAAACCCCTCGGCGAAATCCTCCAGCATGGGCGGCAGCGGCTGCACGCGGGTAAAGGTGAGATACACCAGATTCAACGCGATGCTGGTGGTGATGACCGTGACGCTGACGGTCACCATCGCCATAAAGCTGCGGCGCAAACGCCCGTCCGGCAGATAACGAATGCTCACCCAGGCCAGGAAACGTTCGGAGAAATAACGCCCCCATGACCAGATAACGACCGCCAATAGCAGCAGGCCAAGGGTGCCGTAGCGCCATTCCTCCTGCCAACTGGCATCCCACGCCTCTTTCATGGCGACATTGAACTGATCCAGCCGCTGTGCGTCATCGTCCGTAGGTTGCACGATCGGCGACCAGAATTTGCCCCCCAATACGCTGCCGGTATTTAGCGCCAGCTGGGTTTTGAACGCCACCCGGCGCATATCACCGATTTGCTGCCCCAGATCCAGCACACCGGCTTTCATCTCTTGCGCGCGTTTTACCGCATCATCCAGCTGCTTTTTGCTGTTATTCAACGCGTTGCGCTGTTGTACCACGGCTGCGGTTTCAGGCATCGAACCGGCGGCGGGTTGCGGGCCCAGGACGTCCAGCTGCCCCTGCAGCTTTTCCTGCGCCGGTTGCAGGTCGGTTGCCAGTTTTTCCAGCCCCGCGGCCAGCTCGTCGGTGGTCTGCCTCAGCTTAATGAGCTGGGTGTCGTTGCTGGCCTTGGAGACCTGCTGTTTGATGCTATCCAACTGTTTTTGGTAATTTTTCAACGCGGTGGCGGCATCCGGCGCGCTGATGGCAACAGGGTCATCCTGAGCGGCAACGCTGGTCAGCGGCGCCAACTGCAACCCAAACAGCAGGAACAGGAAAAGAATGATCTGACGGGGTTTTAACATAAATTCAGTGCTCGGCAATGGCATGATAGACAGACGAAACAAACGGGCCGGTATTGATTATTTACCGGCCCGCTTGGTTAAGCATAAACTGGGATTATAATAGCTGCTTAATCTCAGCTTAAATATCAGTATTATTCCCATTCAGCACGATTATTTATGCTGCTGCGTCACCGCGCACAACGCCACCTGAAATCTGGCCGCTTTGGGTCGTTAGCCCACTGATAACCCGAGTTATTGGGTGGTGGCGTATTCTGAAGAATAACCCTATACTCAGCTCACCTATTAACCAACATTATAAAAGGAGGATTACTATGCCGATGTGTGAATTGTTCTTTTACTCACACTTCTATAGTAATTGCCGCTGCTCAAGCATTACCGGTATCGTGCTGCGATAACCCAGGCTTGAGCGAAGCTTACTAAAATCTGAGTCCCTTCCCTCCGGCTTACCGGGTTGTCGTCAGCGATGTTTGACGATAGGCATTTGCATGCCTGTAACTCTCGAGTAAGCAATGAGCACATTATTATCTGCACAATCCGTCGGTTACGACAACGCGTTCGGCCCACTGCTGGCTGAGGTTTCCTTCGGCCTGAAAAAAGGCGATCGCATCGGTTTAATCGGCCACAACGGCTGCGGCAAAAGCACCCTGCTTAAAATCCTCAGCGGCGCCCTGCCCGCCAGTACCGGCAGCGTTACCCTCTCTCACCAATGCCTGATGGCGCGAGTGGAACAACATCTTCCCGCCGAATTGCATGGCTGCACCCTGCTGGATGCGGTACTGGCGCGCCTGCCGGAAAACCAGCGCGCCTGCGAAAGTTGGCAGGCGGAAGTCCTGTTGACCAGCCTGGGGTTTGCTGCGTCCTGCTGGACACTGACCGCCGGCACCCTGAGCGGCGGCCAGCATACCCGCCTGCTGCTGGCGCGTGCGCTGATCCGCCGGCCGGACCTGCTGTTGCTGGATGAACCCAGCAACCATCTGGATCTGCCGACGCTGTTGTGGCTGGAGCGGTTCCTGCAAAACTGGTCGGGCAGCTTCGTGCTGGTTTCCCACGACCGCTACCTGCTGGACAAGGTGACCAACTGCACCTGGATCCTGCGCGACAAAACCCTGCAGTTCTTCCGCTTGCCCTGCTCTGCGGCGCGTCAGGCGCTGGCGGAGAAGGATGCGGCGGATACGCATCGCCGCCAGGCGGAGCAAAAGGAGATCGACCGGGTGGAAAAAAGCGCCCAGCGGCTGGCGGTCTGGGGACGGGTGTACGACAACGAGGATCTGGCCCGCAAGGCCAAACAGATGGAAAAACGGGTCGACCGCCTGAAAGAAGATCAAACGCAACTGACGGCCGCTACCCAGTGGCGGCTCCGGCTGCGGGGCGAAGCCCTGGACGCCGATCGCCTGTTGGCCCTGCCGCAGCTGGATGTACGCCCGGCAGCCGATGCACCGGTGCTGTTTCGCCTGGCGCACCTGCGGGTGAAAAGCGGCGATCGCATCGCCATCGTTGGCCGTAACGGCTGCGGTAAATCCTCGCTGTTGCAGCATCTGTGGCGGGAATACCAAAGCGCCGTTTCCGGTGAGGTGGTATTTCACCCCAGGGTGCGCATCGGGTATTACGATCAGAGCCTCCAGCAGTTGCAGGATGGCGATACGCTGAGCGAGGCGTTGACGCACTTCGCTCCGCTGACCGAAGAGCAGCGCAAAATGGCGCTGATTGGTGCCGGTTTCCCTTACCTGCGCCATCAGCAGCGGATCGGCACCCTGAGCGGCGGCGAGCGTTCGCGCCTGCTGTTTGTCGGCCTGACGCTGGCCAACCATTCGCTGTTGCTGCTCGACGAGCCGACCAACCATCTGGACATGGAAGGCAAAGAGGAGCTGGCGGAAACCCTGCGTGAGTTTGCCGGCGCGGTGATGCTGGTCACTCACGACCGGATGTTGATAGAAAACAGCTGTAACCGCTTCTGGCTGATTGATCATCAACGCCTGGAAGAGTGGCAGGAGCTGGACCCGGTCTATGCCCGGCTGGCGGAAGAACCCGGTGCCGAGCCAGCAGCGGCCAGGCAAACCGCCGCCGGCGACAGCGACGGCTTACACCATGACGAAGAGCGGTTGTTGGCCTGCCTGTTCGAACTCGAGGCTAAACTGCAGGAGGATTTGGCGCGTAAAACCAGCCACCAAAAACCGGCGTTGCAACGGCAATGGCGCAACGAAATTGCTGAAATCACCGTCCTGCTGAAGCTAGACTGACCCTCACAGGCCGCCTGTTCTGGCGGCCTTATTATCCCCGCTACAGGCTTGCCGGGGGCGCTTGATCAAATCCAGACATCGTTGACCGCCGTGCGCTCTCCCCGTTCGTCACCGGTGTTCAACACGCCGCGAGGTTCGATAAGCATCAGTTGGGTTTCGATCTCGGCAGAGGTTTTGTGTTCGATGCCGCGCGGGACCACATACATCTCTCCCGCATTGACCAGCACATGGCCATCGCGAAAATCAATGCGTAAAACGCCGTCCAACACCATAAGGGTTTCATCGGTGTCGGCATGCGTATGCCAGACGAAGTCTCCCTGAATTTTGACCACTTTAAACTGATAGTCATTCATCTCGGCAATCACCTTCGGCTGCCATTGTTCAGAAAACAGAGAGAGTTTATGAGCGAAATTAATAGGTTGATGCATTTTCAGGCTCCTTGGTTAACAGGAACCCAGCATAGTTGCCCCAGCGGGCGGCAATCTTGAATGATTGTGCAACTTCTGGCTCAACTTCCGTTGATAAACCTCAGCCAGCGGCCAGGAGAAACGCCAAAATTGCTGATGAATTGGCGCGTCATGTGGCTTTGATCCGCAAATCCTGCATCGATTGCAATATCGGCCAGATGATGGCCCGCCAACATCCGCCGTCTGCAATGTTCGAGACGGCGCATAGTGACGTAGCGGTAAGGACTGGTGCCAAACAGCACCCGAAAATCCCGGCTCAGACTCCAGCGATCTCGGCCGCTGATCACAGCCAGCTCATCCAGGGTAATATTTTTATCGAAACAGGAATGGATATATTCCCTTGCCCTTTCAGCCGCCTGGTAGTCAAACGCTCGCCGTTGATAACGCTGCCCCCCGACAGTGGCCAGGGTCTGCGCCAGGTCATAAAGCGCATCCTCTTCCTCAAGCGTTTCAAAGGGATCGTCCATGGCCCTGAGCAAGGGTTGAGCCGCGGCAAAGAGCCTTGGGTCATCGGAAAGACCGCCCGGAATAAAGGGCAACGGCTTGCCGCCGAGTATCTTTTGGATCAATGCAGGTTCGATATAAACCATGCGGTATTGAAACCCCGCTTGCGTACCCGCCTCTCCGTCATGTAGCTCATCCGGATGCAATACCAGGGTGCCGCCGGGCAAGCTATGGCGCCTGCCGCCGCGATAGTTGAAACTTTGCACACCGGACAACGTGCGGCCGATGGCGTAGGTATCGTGGCGATGGAGCTCATATCCGTGGCCGCCGAAAAAAGCTTCGATACGCTCAATTTGCAGTGGGGACCGGGCCGGTTTTACCCAATCTTGCAGGTTTTTACTTCGTGACATGGGGAGATACCTGCATCTGTCGAGACAACGAGACTCTATTGATAATCGTTAAAGATCGGGTTGGCTAGTAGTTCCCGTTAAAAAAGACCATTTAACACAATGAAATCGATATCCCGGCATTGACGGCGTTGGGGAAAAGCATTGTGCCGTAATCGCTACCTTTCCTGTCTATTGGTGCCAAGTATTGCCGCCGCATTTTATTTATGATGGGACTAAGCACGCTGGGATATTGGCCCTGATATTGAACATTCCGCGAGGAGAAAAACATGGCTGCAGGTATTGGCGGTTGCACGCCGCAACAGGCTCTGGAACAGTTGCAACCCTTAACGGACAACCCGCCCGCAATCGCCGGCGGCGAGTATCGACAACGCATTCGGCACGCGCAGCGTCTGATGCGCGAAAACGACATTGATGCCTGTTATATCAATGCCGGCAACAATCTACTGTATTTTACCGGGACCTCTTGGTCGCCCAGCGAACGTATGGTGGGCGCAGTGATCCCGGCCGAAGGTGAAATCGCTTATATTGCGCCCTGGTTTGAGATAGGCACCTTCAAAGATGCGCAAGTCATCGAAGCCGAAATATTCAGCTGGCATGAGGAGGAAGATCCCTACCAGCTGTTCTTCACCCTGCTGGCGTCTTATGGGCTGACGGGCGCGGGCAGGCGGCGCAAGGTGGCGATTTGCGAAACCGCGTCGGTAACGCTGTTCCTCGGCCTGCAGCAGTACGCCGGCGATATTGAACTGATCGGCGCACAAACCATCACCGGTCACTGCCGCAGCCGCAAATCGGCGACGGAAATCGCACTGATGCAGACTGCGAATAACATTACCCTGAGAGTACAGCAGGCGGCGGCCAGCATTTTGCACCCGGGTATCACCGCCAGCGAACTCATCGATTTCGTTGATAAAGCCCACCGCAAAATGGGCACCACCGGCTCTTACTTCTGTATTGCACTCTTCGGTTCCGATAGCGCATTCCCGCATGGTGTGAAAGAACCCAAGCCTCTGCGGGACAACGATATCGTGCTACTGGATACCGGTTGCCGATATAAGGGATATTTGTCCGATATCACCCGCACCTATGTGTACGGCGAACCCAACGCCCGCCAACGTTTCGCCTGGCAAGCGGAGCATGAAGCGCAGGCTGCGGCGTTTGCCGTTATCGCGCCTGGCGTGCCCTGCCATAAAGTGGACGACGCGGCACGCGAAGTCCTGGCCTCTCATGGCTTCGGGCCGGATTATCAGTTGCCGGGCTTGCCGCATCGCACCGGACACGGTATCGGGCTGGACATTCATGAAGCGCCGTATCTGGTCCGCAAACGGCAGGAACAGCTCGATGTTGGCATGTGTGCCAGCATCGAACCCATGCTATGTCTACCTGGCGAGTTCGGCATCCGCCTTGAGGATCATTTTTACGTTACTGAAGGCGGAGCACACTGGTTTACCCCGCCGGCAAAATCCCTCGATGATCCTTTCGATCTGGCATCCTGACCTCTGCCTTGCGGCCACCCACCGTCGCCGCATGCAGGCTCACAAAGCGGGTTTGATCGGCTCCACGTGCCCTACCGCCCGCGAAATGGTGGGATAAAGCGCCCGCAGTTGGCGTTCTATGCGGTCCACCGCGTCGTGAGCCGCCACAATGGATGCTGCCGGCGACACCCGGCAATGGAAATTGACGATAATACCGTCCGCCGTTTTGCGCGCCCGAATGTTATGCACGTCCTGCACCATATCCCCCTTCTCCACCGCAGTTCGCAAGATCTGGCGAATGTTTGCCAGTTCATCCGGCTCTACGTCCTTACTGGCGACCCAGTGGTGCATTTGCGGTTCAAGGTGAGTTTCGATTTCCGTGTCTTCGCCGATGGCCTGGCGCAGCAGGTTTTCAATCTCGCTGGCGATATCGTGCGCCTGCGCCACGCTGGCGCTGGCCGGCACAGCCAGATCCATGCTGATCGACATGCGTTCCGGCAGTTGCTGCAACGCCACGTTTTGCACCACCGCGCCGTGATTGGCGGCAATCACCCGGATACGGGTCGCCATGTCCTCATCGCTGCGGGTTTGCGGGTTGGCAATCACCGTGGCTTCGGCATGGGCATACTGCCGCTCCAGACGCTCGGCGATGGACTGCTTCAGCGCGTTGATGCGCTCCAGCGGCAAGGTGCGACAGACGGCGACGGTCACCTCGATAAACAGGGCTGCACCGGCGTTGCGAATGCGGATATTCTCGGTCGCCAGTATCGCCGGAAAACTATCCAGCAACGCGCCGATCTCCTCTTTGGTACCGGCGGGCGCGGTATCCATCAGCGAATCGAACGAACGTTTACCCAGTTTCAGGGCTGCGACCACGATAAAACAGGCCACGATCAACGCCGCAATCGCATCTGCGCGGCCGAACCCCAGTAACACAAATACCATCCCCAGCAGCACCACGGCTGAAGACAGCATGTCGGAGAAGAAGTGCAGCGCGTCGGCCTCCAGCGCCGCGCTGTCGGTGGCCTTCGCCACGCGATTCAGCGCCCTGACGCGGAAATAGTCGACCACAATCGAGATCAACAGTACCGCAATCACTACCGGCGCGGCGACGATTTCATGCGCCTGCCCCAGCAGGCTGGTACCGGCCTCGTAAACAATCCAGCCCGCCGCGCCCAACAGCAGCAGCACTTCAAACAACGCCGCCAGATTTTCGACCTTGCCGTGACCAAAGTGGTGGTCCTCATCGGCCGGTTTGTCGCTGATGCGCACCGCCAGCCAGGTAATGCTGGTGGCGACAAAATCGGTGAAAGAGTGTATTCCTTCGGAAATAAGGCCAATACTGCCGGTAAAAATGCCTGCAGTAAATTTCCCGGTTGCCAATAGTCCGCTGGCTATCATCGAGTTTCTGGCAACGGACTGTTTTTCATTTTTCATAATACGGCTCACATTCCTGGGGAATTTATTTTTTCATTTTCGCAGACAATTGCCAGACAAAAGCAACCAGCAGCATACTACCCGAGAATGTCAGCATTAAACTAGTCAGGAATTCTGATTTTCCGGTTGAATAAAAATAAATCTCATTAACACCCACAGAGATCATTAAAATGGCATAAAGCAAACCAAGAATAAAAATAATCATTATCGTTTCACTCGTTAAAACCGCAGGCGGCGGTCAGCGTTTATCGGTATCCTCCCCGTCGTAAATAAAGCACTTCGGGGAGGATGCATTCTGGCGGTTCTTCAACGTTCATTAATCATCCCATTTGGTGCTCATATAGGCGGCCAACAGGCCCAGCGAGCTGATGATGCTCAGAAATCCTACAAAAATCGTCATATTTCCCATTATTACTTCCTCAGTTAACGGTTATCGATAAAAACCTCTTTAATTAAAAAGTGGGTTAAAGGATTGTTCATTGCTATTAACGCGCCTCCTTGTTGGGTGAGATAAAATGTCCGCTCCGGCAGCGACACGAAGCGGATTTCGGTTTAAATATTCAGAATGTGCTGGGCAATTTTGAAATAGATAATCAGGCCTGTGCCATCGATAAAGGTGGCGATAAAGGGTGCAGACACTACCGCCGGATCGATCCCCACTCTTTTCAGCAACATAGGGATAATCGAGGACACAATCGCGCTCCAGACGGTTATCGCCACCAACGACAGGCTGACGACCATCGTCACGTCCATTCCCACCCCCATGATCCAGGCGCGAACCCAGGCGGCGATACCGATAGTGGCGGCGATCAGCAGCGAGGTGGACACCTCTTTGCGGATCACCGCGCCCAGATTGCGCAGGCTGACCTCGCCCAGCGCCATGGCGCGTACCAGCGTGGAGGTGATCTGCGTACCGCTGTTACCACCGGTGCCAATCAGCAACGGGATGAAGAACGCCAGGGCGATCGCCGCTTCCAGTTGGTCTTCAAACGCTTTCAGTACGTTGCCGGTGTAGGCTTCGGCGACAAACAGCATCAGCAACCAAACCGAACGTTTACGCCACAGCGCCCAGGGGCTGGTTTCCAGATAGGGCTTGTCCAGCGGCAGGCTGGCACCCTGTCGCTGCGCATCCTCGGTATTTTCATCCTCAATCAGCCGGGCGATCTCTTTTTCCCCCAATACCCCGACCAGGGTTTTATTCACCACCACCGGCACCACGTCCAGCCCGCCCTTGCCCAATAAATGGGCAACGTCATTACGATCGTCGTCGGGCGATACCTGGAAATAGCTGTGGTTGATCATTACCCCAACGGCTTTATCATCGTCCGCGCACTGCAGCAATTTTTTAACCGATAGCGTGCCGCGCAATTGATAATCGTCGGCGGTGACAAACAGCTGGGTCGGAATTTCGTCCGTTTTAAGCTGTGAAAGAAAATATTCCTTGGCTTTATTGACCGTCATATTACCGGGGACGGTAATGAAATTGGCGTTCATATAGCCGGCTACCGAAGATTCGTCGAGAGTTTCGGTATGGGCCAGCGCCGGGGATGAGTAATTTTGATGTGACTTCATCATGTTAGTCCCTATTTCTGTTTAAACTTCAACAGCGAATCGCATAGGGGCGTTAACCACAGAGGGAGTGCAGACAGCCTATCTCCGCGTCCAGGTTTTAGCACTATACAACGTATCTGATGTATTTATCAGAAGTTACCTTGGGCTAAACCTTAATCCGATAAAGCCTGTCTTAACCTTGGGCATCTCTCGATGTCGTCAGATCAGTAACCTGTGTTTGTATAGGAGCCTCGCCAAACGAGATACTGCATATAAACTACGGGGGCATTATAGACGCGATTTTTTCACGGCAGAGGTAAATCTGGCCAACCGTTTATGAAACATTTAGAAAAAACAATTTTAACCACGAAGACAATAAAAATGCCCCCCCATTATTAGGATATCGACGAGCGATAATGGACCTATTGTTGTCGTATATTGCCCAGGAACAAAATACCCTAAATGACCTTAATGCCTGCCATAATGGCGGGCATGGATTTATAGCGGCTGGAACAGCGTCAGTTGCAACCCGGCCGGCGCTTCCAGCCGATTATTGCAATCTTCCCCAGACTGGCCGCTTTGGCGCAGCGAGTTTGGCCCGGCCAACTGAGGGTGCGACACGCGCTGAATGGCGGTCTGCTGGTGGCGCCATTCGGGCACTCGCTGGCGGGCGCCGCGCATTATTTTGTCAGCAACCCCGACGGCAAGCACGGCCGCGCCGTAGCGCAACTGGCAGACTGGTTTGAGAGTGAGATGGCGGATCCTGAGAAGGCGAGCACGTGAGGGAATATTTTCAACTGCCTGAATACGCTAGACATGAGGCAATCAGTTCAGAGTATTCAGGCTGAAGCTTAATTTTTCCTTAGGGCGAGTTAATTTATGAGCGAATGCAAAAAATAATTTAATACGAATCGTTTTCACTATCATTATGACTGTTCTTAGCTACAATCGGGCCTGCTTGCGCTCACCAGGCGATATTCGCTTTTCTTCTTCGACCTCTAAAAAGGATAACAGTATGAAGCTGCGTCTTTCTTCTCTGGGCCCCGTTGCCCTGCTCGCCTCATCAATGATGCTGGCGTTTTCCGCCCATGCGGCTTCTGCCGATGACGGCATCGTTATTTATAACGCCCAGCACGAGAACCTGGTGAAATCCTGGGTGGATGGCTTCACCAAAGACACCGGCATCAAGGTGACTTTGCGTAACGGCGGTGACAGCGAGCTGGGCAACCAACTGGTGCAGGAAGGCAGCGCGTCCCCTGCCGACGTTTTCCTGACGGAGAACTCCCCGGCAATGGTCTTGGTGGACAACGCCAAGCTGTTTGCCCCGCTGGATGCAGCGACGCTGGCGCAGGTCGAACCGCAGTACCGCCCGCAGCATGGCCGCTGGATCGGCATCGCCGCCCGTTCAACCGTATTCGTCTACAACCCGGCGAAACTGACCGAAGCGCAATTGCCTAAATCGCTGCTGGACCTGGCCAAGCCTGAATGGAAAGGCCGTTGGGCCGCGTCGCCATCCGGTGCGGACTTCCAGGCGATCGTCAGCGCGCTGCTGGAGCTGAAAGGCGAGAAAGCCACGCTGGAATGGCTGAAAGCGATGAAAACCAACTTCACCGCCTATAAGGGCAACAGCACGGTGATGAAAGCGGTCAATGCCGGCCAGATCGACAGCGGCGTGATCTATCACTATTATCCGTTCGTCGACGGCGCCAAGACCGGCGAAAACAGCAAAAACGTCAAACTTTATTACTTCAAACACCAGGATCCGGGCGCGTTCGTCAGCACCTCCGGCGGCGGCGTACTGGCTTCCAGCAAACACCAACAACAGGCTCAGGCCTTCGTGAAGTGGATCACCGGCAAGAATGGCCAGGACATTCTGCGTACCAATAACGCCTTCGAATATGCGGTAGGCGTGAACGCAGCGTCCAATCCTAAACTGGTGCCGCTGAAAGAGCTGGACGCGCCGAAAATCGACGCTTCGCAGTTGAACGGTAAAAAAGCAGTTGAACTGATGACCGAGGCCGGGCTGCTGTAAGCCGGTTTTAGAGAGCTTTTACCTTATGTCGAATATTGGCCTTAACGCCACCGGCGCCACGCCATGTTATACCACTACCCGGCGGCATCAGCGGCCGGGGGTGTTTATCGTGGCGGCCGCCCTTTTACTCTCCCTGTTGGCCCTGTTGCCGCTGGGGTTTGTCGTCAGCGTGGCGTTTGAAACCGGCTGGCAGACGGTAAAAGCTCTGGTATTCCGCCCCCGGGTGGCCGAACTGTTGCTCAACACCCTGTTACTGGTGGTCTTCACGCTGCCCATTTGCGCCATTCTGGGGGTCACACTGGCGTGGCTGACGGAGCGCAGCACGCTGCCGGGCCGCCGCATCTGGTCGCTGCTGGCGACCGCGCCGCTGGCGGTTCCGGCATTCGTGCAAAGCTATGCCTGGATCAGCCTGGTACCCTCGATGCATGGGCTGGGCGCCGGGGTGTTCATTTCGGTCCTCGCCTACTTCCCGTTTATTTATCTGCCGGCCGCAGCGGTGCTGCGCCGCCTGGATCCCGGCATTGAAGACGTCGCCACTTCGCTCGGCACCCGCCCCTTGGCGGTGTTTTTCCGCGTGGTGTTGCCGCAGCTCAAACTGGCGACCTGGGGCGGATCGTTACTGATCGCGCTGCATCTGCTGGCGGAGTACGGCCTGTACGCCATGATCCGTTTTGACACCTTCACCACCGCCATTTTCGATCAGTTCCAGTCCACCTTTAACGGCCCGGCCGCCAATATGCTGGCCGGGGTGCTGGTGCTGTGCTGCCTGGGCTTACTGCTGCTGGAGGCCGCCAGCCGAGGCCGCGCGCGTTATGCCCGCGTCGGTTCCGGCAGCGCCCGCAGCCAAACCCCCTACCGCCTGGGGCCGGTAACGACTCTGCTTGCCCTGTTACTGCCTTTGAGCCTTAGCGCGCTGGCGCTGGGCGTGCCCTTTATCACCCTGGCGCGCTGGCTGACGCTGGGCGGGATTGAGGTCTGGCGCAATGCGGATTTACTGCCCGCATTGCTGCAAACGCTGTCGCTGGCCGCCAGCGGTGCGTTGCTGATCACGCTGTGCGCCATCCCGATGGCCTGGTTGTCGGTTCGTTATCCGGCGCGGCTGTATCGGCTGCTGGAAGGCTGCAATTACGTCACCAGTTCGCTGCCCGGCATCGTGGTGGCGCTGGCCCTGGTGACCATTACCATCCACAGCTTCCGGCCGATTTATCAGACGGAAATCACTCTGCTGTTGGCCTACTTGCTGATGTTTATGCCCCGGGCCTTGATCAACCTGCGTGCAGGTATTGCCCAGGCGCCGGTGGAGTTGGAAAACGTGGCGCGCAGCCTTGGCCGTTCGCCGGCGCAGGCGTTGTGGAGCACCACTTTGCGGCTGGCCGCCCCCGGCGCGGCTGCCGGTGCAGCCTTGGTGTTTCTGGCGATAACCAATGAGCTGACCGCGACGCTGTTGCTGGCGCCGAACGGGACCCGCACGCTGGCGACCGGTTTCTGGGCGCTGACCAGCGAGATAGACTACGTGGCGGCCGCACCTTACGCACTGATTATGGTGGCGTTATCGCTGCCATTGACCTGGCTTCTTTATTCTCAATCTAAACGCACGGCGGGATTATGAGCACGCTTCAACTGCAGGGTATCGGTAAGTCCTATAATTCGGTCAAGGTGCTGGAGCACGTGGATTTGCAGGTGGCGCAGGGCAGCCGCACCGCGATTGTCGGCCCTTCCGGCTCGGGAAAAACCACCTTGCTGCGCATTATCGCCGGCTTTGAAATACCGGACAGCGGCCAGGTTATCTTGCAAGGCCAGCCGATGGCCAATGGCAGCGGCTGGGTACCGGCGCATCTGCGCGGCATTGGCTTTGTACCGCAGGACGGCGCGCTGTTCCCGCACTTTACCGTGGCCGGGAATATCGGTTTCGGCCTGAAGGGCAGCAAGCGTGACAAGCAGCGGCATGTTGATGCGTTGATGGACATGGTGGCGCTGGATCGGCGGCTGGGCGCGCTGTGGCCGCATGAGCTTTCCGGCGGGCAACAGCAGCGGGTGGCACTGGCGCGCGCGCTGTCTCAGCAACCCAAGCTGATGCTGTTGGACGAACCCTTCTCCGCCCTGGATACCGGCCTGCGCGCCGCAACCCGTAAAGCGGTGGCGGAACTGCTGGCGGAAGCCAGGGTGGCGTCCATTCTGGTGACCCACGATCAGACGGAAGCGCTGTCGTTTGCCGATCAGGTCGCGGTGATGCGCAATGGCCGGCTGGCGCAGGTGGGCCCGCCGCAGGATCTCTATCTGCGACCGGTGGATGAACCGACCGCCACCTTCCTGGGGGAAACCCTGGTGCTTTCGGCCAAACTTGAACACGGCTGGGCCGATTGCGTTCTGGGCCGGATTGCGGTGGACGATCGCCACCGCCAGGGACCTGCCCGCATTATGCTGCGCCCGGAACAGATCCAAATCAGCCTGTCCGAGCCGGCTCAGCAGGGCCAGGCGGTGGTCACCAGCATCGATTTCGCCGGTTTTGTCTCGACCCTCAACCTGCGCATGAGCGGCAGCGACGCCGCTATCGAAATAAAAACCGTCAGCCGCGAAGGCATCCGCGCCGGTTCCCAAGTCTGCCTGAATATCATCGGGCAGGCGCATATCTTTGCCGGGTAACCTTCCGGGGCGGTTCGCCGCCCCGATCATTCAGGCTCCACCTATCGCAGCCATTGCTTAGTAAATCCCCCTTCATCAACTACGATTATTCTGTGACCGATTCATTCCCTTTACAGGTCAAGAAGGTAACCCATTGAGGATTATCATAATTATTCATACTATTTAAGCCGCCCTTCTTTAACGCGGCTAAGAAAGGTTAATTATGGCACGTACTACCCCTATCGAACGCTACCGCAATATCGGCATCTCGGCGCACATTGATGCCGGCAAAACCACCACCACCGAGCGGATTCTGTTTTACACCGGGGTCAGTCACAAGCTGGGGGAAGTGCACGACGGTGCGGCCACCATGGACTGGATGGAGCAGGAACAAGAGCGCGGCATCACCATTACCTCGGCGGCGACCACCTGCTTCTGGAACGGCATGCAGCATAATTATCCGCAGCACCGCATCAATATTATCGATACCCCAGGACACGTTGACTTTACCATCGAGGTCGAGCGCTCAATGCGCGTGCTGGACGGTGCGGTCATGGTCTATGACTCGGTGGGCGGCGTACAGCCGCAGTCAGAAACCGTCTGGCGGCAGGCCAATAAATATAAAGTGCCGCGGCTGGCTTTCGTCAACAAAATGGACCGCGTCGGCGCCGACTTCTTCCGCGTGCGCAAAATGATGATCGAGCGTTTGAAAGCCAATCCGGTGCCTATCGTCATCCCGATTGGCGCCGAAGACCACTTCACCGGCGTGGTGGACTTGGTGCGCATGAAGGCCATCCTGTGGGACGAAGCCTCGCAGGGCATGAGTTTCAGCTTTGAAGAGATCCCGGCCGAGCTACGCGATTCCGCGCAGGAATGGCGGGATAAAATGATCGAGGCCGCGGCCGAAGGCTCGGAAGAGCTGATGGACAAATACCTCAACCAGCAACCGCTGAGCGAAGAAGAGATTGTTCGCGGCCTGCGCCTGCGCACCATAGCCGGTGAAATCCAGCCGATGCTGTGCGGCTCGGCCTTCCGCAACAAGGGCGTACAGCGCATGCTCGACGCGGTGATCGAACTGATGCCCTCGCCGCTCGACGTGCCGCCGATGGAAGGCCATGACGAGCACGACAATATCGTTATCCGCCACGCCGCCGACGACGAAAAATTCTCGGCGCTGGCGTTCAAGCTGATGACCGATCCCTTTGTGGGCCAACTGACCTTCATACGGGTCTATTCCGGCGTGCTGGCCAAAGGCAACAGTGTCTATAACCCGATCAAAGACAAAAAAGAGCGCATTGGCCGCATCGTGCAGATGCACGCCAACGATCGCAAAGAGGTCGAAGAACTGCACGCCGGCGATATCGCCGCCTGCGTGGGGCTGAAAGACGTCACCACCGGCGACACCCTGTGCGACCCTAACGCCATTATCACGCTGGAGAAAATGGTGTTCCCGGAACCGGTGATTGCGCAGGCGATCGAACCCAAGACCAAGGCCGACCAGGAAAAAATGGGCATCGCGCTGCAACGCCTCACCTCCGAGGATCCTTCGTTCCGCGTTCGCACCGACGAAGACTCCGGTCAGACCATTATTTACGGCATGGGCGAGCTGCACCTGGAAATTATCGTCGATCGCATGCGCCGTGAATTTGGCGTGGCGACCACCACCGGCAAACCGCAGGTGTCTTACCGCGAAACCATCCGCAAACGCGTGGTCGACGTGGAGGGCAAATTTGTGCGGCAGTCCGGCGGTAAAGGCCAATATGGTCACGTGGTGTTAACGGTGGAACCGAACGAACCGGGTAAAGGCTTCGAGTTCTTCGATGAAATCAAGGGCGGCGTGATCCCGGGCGAATATATACCTGCGGTAAAAAAAGGCCTGCTGGAGGCGCTGAACAACGGCGTGCTGGCCGGCTATCAGATGGTTGACGTCAAGGTGCATCTGACCTTCGGCTCATACCACGACGTCGACTCCTCTGAGCAAGCCTTCCGCATGGCGGCGATCTTTGGCTTTAGAGAGGCCTGCCGCGAGGCTGACCCGGTGATCCTGGAGCCGATCATGGCGGTAGAGGTGGAAACGCCGGAAGACTATGCCGGCAGCGTGATGGGCGATCTGTCGTCGCGGCGCGGTCTGGTACAGGGCATGGAGGATATCCCCGGCGGCGGCGGCAAGGAGATCCGCGCCAAGGTGCCGCTGTCCGAGATGTTTGGTTACTCGACCACCCTGCGCTCGATGTCCCAGGGCCGCGCGACCTACACCATGGAGTTCAGCCACTACGCCGAAGCGCCGCGCAACGTGGCCGAAGAGATCATTCACCACAGTAAACGTTAAGCTGTTCACCGCCTGCCGCGTAAGCGGCAGGCGTCACTCGTTCTCTGCCAACCGCACTATCACCGGCTGCGGTTTGATGCGCATCGCGTACACCACCCCGATCATCAGACAGGCGATACCGCACAGCGTCAACAGCGGCGGCCACGTCTGGCGCAGCATGAAGGTGTAGGCCAGCCCCGCCAGAATTTCGAAGACGATCAGTGGCCCCACCAGCACCGTCGGCAGGCGCTGGCT
Organism: Serratia plymuthica; assembly: GCF_018336935.1. Lineage (NCBI taxonomy): Bacteria > Pseudomonadati > Pseudomonadota > Gammaproteobacteria > Enterobacterales > Yersiniaceae > Serratia > Serratia plymuthica. The sequence continues at coordinate 2,516,493 of NZ_CP068771.1, forward strand.
CGCCTCATTCCAGCACAGCGCGCCAATCCACGAACACAGTATGCCGATGGCAATCATCAACGAGACAAACACCCCCGGCCGTGGCCCAAACGGCAGCGCGAACGCCGGTTGAGTAAGGGCCAACTGGCCGCAAACCAACAGGTAGCCCGCCAACGCCAACGGCAAGGTAACGACCCCCTGCGCCGTCGCCCAGGTGGCCGGCCTCTGGTCTGGATTTTCCCGCAGCCAGCGGGCATTGCGCAGCGGGAACCAGGTCCAGCAGGCCACCGCCAACAGCGCCAGCCCCAAACCGCTGATATAGCGCCAGAGATCGAGCGGTGCCGCATTGCCCTTCAGTTCGGCGACGTTGACGAATGCCAGCCCGCAAGCGATCAAAACCAGCGCCGGCGTTAGCTTCCGCCAGGAAAGTCGCCCGTCATGACGGCTGTAGAACAGGTTGGCGGTCACCGAAATCACCACCGGCAACGTGCCGATAATCATGGTGGACACCGGCGCACCGGTGCGTTGAATGGCGCTGGCAAGGCACAGGTAATACAGCAGGTTGCCGATCGCCGTCAGTTTGAGCGCCTCGAGCCAGTCTTTACGCTGCAGCTTTTTCAACCGGCGACGATCGAGCCACGCCAACGGCAAGGCGATCAGGCCAAAGGCCAGGTAGCGCCCGGTGGACTGTAACGCTGCAGGATATTCGGGGATTAATACCGGTCCGACAAAAATCAGCCCCCACATCAGCCCGGCAGAGAGGGCAAATAACACGCCAACAAACATAGTGACTCCATCAACCCGTGAATGCATTTCAGGGGCAGCGTAGCGCAATCCACGGTGGCGATATTGTAGCAGGTTGCTGTTTTAGCGGGTCGACCTGGGAAACTACGTCAAGCCTGTTTTTTATGGCGATATTTTAGCCGGTCTGAGTCGTTCTCTTCGTTGGCTGATCTGATGAACCGAAAGCCAGGCATAGAGTATGAGTCTTGATGTCTACAGGCCAGGCCGCAATACATTGTTCAAGTTTGGCGCGATTGTCTGCGAAGAGCGCACGAATCCCCTCCTCATAGCCAGGCAAGTCTCCGGCGATCGCCTGCATGAACTGATAAGCAGCCTCATGAGCTGCCCGTTTTTGTTCACGCGCCCCCTCCGAATGCATGGCTTCGTCTACCAGACGCCTGAGTATAGCGGATGCGCTGCCGGGCCGGGCGGTTAGCCAATCCCATTGACTTGGCAGCAAGGTTACCTCGCGAGCAACGACACCTAATTTTGGCCGACCCCGTCCTTTCGATTCGGCGGAATCGTCTTCCTGCGTATCTCCCGACTTGTCCCGGCGGGTGGCATAACGCCCCGTGAATTGTTGGGGAGGACAGGAAAGCCTCTCTACGACGTCGGCATCGGACCCTCGCAGGTCCAAGTCGATCACGCCGCCTGTCATATCATCAAAAACAAGAAATGTTCTTAACGATCCCTTCTCGATCTCATTTTTAACGGCAAGTGCAACCTCAACCAACGGACCTGAGAACAGCAACTGTTGATCACCAAAGGCTGTCGACGCCTTCGACAGGTATTCAGACATGCATTCAACCTCAATGGGATGTTAAGGGGCCTTAATATACCCGGATAAAATTAATAGTAAATATTATGAAGACAGTTTCATTCTGATTGGTCGCCTTTTTGACGACATCCGCAAAACTTGCAACGACCGGTGGCTTATAACAGCAGCAAATTCAAACTGTAACCCCATTTACCGGTGATGAGAGGCCCTCTTCCAGCGGCTCGCCGTCAACCCCAAATTTTCATGCGGCATAGCGATAGGTATATTTACCCGGGTATTATTGACACGTAATATTATCCGGGTATTATTCGTGAAAATGCATATCGCTGACAACAACGCCATGACTTACCTGAAACCAAGAGGAGGGATAATGACAGACAAACAAGCGCTGAAACGGCAGTACCTGGACACGAAAACCCGGGCAGGGGTGTATGCGATCCGTAACAAGATCACGGGGCGAGTATTAGTTGCAGGCAGTGCTAACGTTCAGGGAACACTCAACCGGCACCGTTTTGAACTGCGATATGCACAACATCGGAACATGAGACTCGCGCAGGATTGGGTCGAGCATGGTGAGAGTAACTTTCTCTTTGAGGTACTCGACATGGTTAAAGCCAGTGAAGATCCCGCTTTCGATGCCGCGCGGGAATTGGAAATGTTGGTGAGCCTGTGGCGCCAGGAAATCCACTGCCCCGACCAACTTAGCTACGACGAACCCGGAAGGAAGCCTTAATGAACGCAAATCTCGATTTTTGTTTGGCGTTATATCGTGCTCAGGCCAATCTGCAACTTAAGCTTGACGATGAATTGGGCACATATCATGGCATCAGCTTCAGTGACTTTACGCTACTGAATGTTATCGCGCGATCGGACGGCGATCGGGTAAAGATATCAGTACTCGGGGAGCAGATGGGTAAACCGCAATCAGCCGTAGTGCGTCAATTGATCGTTCTCGAAAAAATTGGCCTCGTAGCACGCGACAGCACCGATGGGCTTCGTCAGGTCGTGCTTCGCGCGCCCGGCCGTGTATTGGTGAACGTGGCGCGTGAAACTGCAGCGAGTGTTGGCACAAAAGCTCTCGAGTCATTTACCCCGGCAATGGTGGCAACTGTTTTCGCCGCAATGGTGACGCTGGCAGACGCGCCTTAAAGTCATTAATCCTGTCATGCACTAACCAGCGTATAAATGGCGATACTTAGCGAGCCATGACCTGTTTTTGATAGCGCACGGGCGTGACACCGTAACGGTTGGCGAAAGCGCGGGTTAAATGCGCCTGATCGGTTAGCCCGGCTGCGGCGGCTACCTGCGCGGCCGGCATGCCGCGCCCCAGCATCAGCTTGGCTTGCGCAAGGCGGATCGCCATCAGCATCTGCTGGGGCGATACATGGTATTCGGCTTTGAATTTGCGCAAAAAATGATACGGACTGAGCGACACCAACGCCGCCAACTGATCCAGCGTAATAGCGGCGGAAAAGTTATCGCGCAGGTAGGTTTTGACGATGTCGAAACGGTGCGCCGGCTCATCTTTCAGCGGCCGGGCGGTACGCGCGTGGGGGCGGAAAATCGCCACCACTTGCAGCAGCAGGTCGTCGATCGTCATCGGATCCCGGGCTTGCCACAGAGCGGCCAGCGTCGCCGATAGTTGCCGCGCCGCCTGCGGATCCTGGCGTACCGCATCGGTAAACCAAAACCCCTGCTCGCCGGACAGCAGCTCCAGCGCCCCGGGTTCAAGATAGAGCATCCGATAATTCCAGCCGCCGGCCGTTTCCGCCTCGCCGGTGTGCAGCTCATCCGGGTTCATCAGCACCAGCGAACCCGGTGCCGCCAGATGCTGCGCGCCACGATAACGGAAGCGCTCGGCGCCGACATCGACGGTGCCGATGGCGAAAGCGTCGTGGGTATGCGGTTCGAAGACATAGCGCTCGATATGGGCGTGGTAAAGCTCTACGCCCGGCAGTTGCGGCAACTGCCGGAACTGTGCGCAATCTTTTTCGAAGGGGAACTGCTGTGGAACACCCTGCACGCAACCTCCATCGCCTGCGCCCTACCGCCTTGCATCAAGGCCGAATCTGGCTTGTATGATAGTCAAACCCACGCCGTTTGAGTAGTGCGCAACGCGGTTCCCTGGACGATCGCGCTCATTCGGCGTAGGGTATTTTACCCATCGCCCGGCGCCTGTTGATCGGCACCGGCGGGTTTGATTATCCTGCCGCAGAGCAGGAAAACGGTGTTTAACTCCCTGAAAGTAAGAGGCAACAATGTATCCAGATACTCAACTCTATATTGACGGACAATGGCGCGGCGCAGTTGCCGGCAAAACCATGCCGGTCACCAACCCCGCAACCGGTGAGGTAATCGGCAACGTGGCGCACGCCGCACAGGCCGATCTCGATCTGGCGCTGGCCGCTACCGAACGCGGTTTTAAACTCTGGCGCGACACCTCCGCCTATCAGCGCGCCATCCTGATGCGTAAAGCCGCCGCCTTGCTGCGCGAACGCGCAGACTCTGTCGCCGCCATCATGACGCAGGAACAGGGTAAACCGGTGGCGCAGGCCAAGGTTGAGATCCTTAACTCGGCGGACGTCATCGACTGGTTTGCCGGCGAAGCCAGCCGCACCTACGGCCAAATCATCCCTGCCCGCAGCCGCGACGTTCAACAGCAAACCCTTAAGCTGCCGGTCGGCCCGGTTGCCGCCTTTACGCCGTGGAACTTCCCGATCAACCAGATCGTGCGCAAGCTGTCCGCCGCACTGGCCGCCGGTTGCTCGATCATCATCAAAGGCCCGGAAGAAACCCCGGCCTCACCGGCAGAGCTGATCAGAGCCTTTGCCGACGCAGGCATCCCGGCCGGCGTGATAGCGCTGGTGTACGGCACCCCGGCGGACATCTCCGAATACCTGATCCCGCACCCGACCATTCGCAAGATCTCGTTCACCGGCTCCACCCGCGTGGGCAAACATCTGGCAGCGCTGGCCGGGCAGCATATGAAAAAGGCCACCATGGAGCTGGGCGGCCACGCGCCGGTGTTGATTTTTGACGATGCCGATCTCGACGCCGCCGCCAAAGAGCTGGCACTGGCCAAGTTCCGCAACGCCGGCCAGGTCTGTATCGCCCCAACCCGCTTCCTGATCCAGCAAGGCGTCTATGAAGCCTTTGTAGAGAAATTCACCGTAGCGGTGCGCGACATCAAACTGGGCAACGGATTGGATGAGGGCGTGACCATGGGGCCAATGGTGCTGGAGCGCAGCGTCGCCGCCATCGATGCCTTCGTGAAGGACGCCATCGACCAGGGCGCCAAGGCCAGCACCGGCGGCAACCGTCTGCCGGGCAGCGGCAACTTCTTTGAGCCAACGGTGCTGCGCGACGTCCCGCTGAGCGCGCGAGCGATGTCCGAAGAGCCGTTTGGCCCGGTCGCCCTGCTGCGTCCGTTTGCCACCTACGAGGAAGCGATCGCCGAGGCTAACCGCCTGCCTTACGGTCTGGCGGCCTATGCCTATAGCCGCAGCATCGCCACGGTAACCGCGCTGGGGCGCGATGTGGAAAGCGGCATGCTCAGCATCAACCATATCGGTTTCGGCCTGCCTGAGACGCCGTTTGGCGGGGTGAAAGACTCCGGTCACGGCACCGAAGGCGGCAGCGAGGCGATCGAATCCTATCTGGAGACCCGCTTCGTCACCGTCGCCGGCCGTTAAACTCCCATAGCCGGAAACGCCAATGCCCCGCAATCCACATGCGGGGCATTAATCACACCAGATGCCGCATTCAGCACCCGATTAAACGGCCTTGTCGAACAGCACCCGCGCCGCCGGGGTTAACCCCAGCATATGAATGCAGGCATGCACCATGCCCGGCAGCCGCTCGCAGCGCACCGCCACCCCGTCCTCACGCAACCGCTGCGCATACTGCTCGGCCTCATCGCGTAACGGATCGTACTCGCAGCTCAGAATGGTCGCCGGCGGCAACCGCCCCAGGGTGATTGCATGCAGGGGTTCGGCGTAAGGGTCGCGCGGTTTCCCCTCTTTACCCAAATACGTCGCCCAGCAAAACGTCATCACTTCCCGGGTCAAGAAATACCCCTGCGCGTAGTCGTCGTAACTGGCGGTATTCATCGCGCCGCTCAGCGCCGGATACAGCAACAGCTGATGCTCGATTTGCGGCCCTGCGCGGTCGCGGGCCAGCAACGCCACGGCCGCCGCCAGATTGCCGCCTGCGCTGTCGCCGCCAACCGCGATGCGCCCGGCGATAATCCCCAGCGCATCCGCCTGCTCAGCCACTGCGCACAATGCCTGGTAAAAATCCTCCAGCGGCCGAGGGAACGGATGCTCCGGCGCCAGCCGGTAATCGACCGACAGGATCAACCGGCCCGTGGCATTGGCCAGCGCCTGGCAAGGCCGGTCATACAGCGCCAACGACCCCAGGCACCAGCCGCCGCCGTGGGCGTACAGCATGGCCGGCAAGGGGCCTTCCCCCGCGCCCAGCGGTAAATAGGCGCGAATGGCGATTTCATGGCCGTCGTTGGCGGTGACCGTAAAATCCCGCACGCCGCCGCCGGCTTCAGCTTCGCCCTGCAACTGCAACAACCCAGCCTCGGCGGCGGCGCGCATCTCGGCCAGGGAGGCGGGTGCCGCCGCACCTGCCGTATCCGCCAGAAAACGGGCAATCTGCGTATCAAGCGGCATCGGTCTGCGCCTCTGACAGGAAAGACACCACCAGCGCGATAAACGCCTCGTGACACTCTTCGGTAATGAAATGACCGCAGCCGGCGACCGTCTCACCCCGCAGATCCACGGCGTTATCCCGCAACGTGACAAAAGGCGCATCGCCAGTGGCGTGCTCTGCGCCGATGGTCATCACCGGCATTTCGAGCCGGCTCTCGGCACGCCGCTGGTTTTGCCGCACGGTCTCGGGAATGGCGCGGTAGTAATCAAAGCCGGCGCGCAGGCTGCCCGGTGCGGAATAAGCGGCGATATAGGTCTCTGCAGCCACCCGATCGCGGCGATAAGACCAGCGGTTAAAGATGTAGCCGAGATACTCCCTCTCGCGCCCCAGCGTCAACGCCTCCGGCAGATCCGCCAGTTGGTTGAACATGAAATGCCACAGGAAGATGTTTTGGTCCGGCGCCACAAAAATCGGCGGTGCGGGGGCCAGCCCTGGGATCACCGCTTCGGTCAGCACCAGTCTTTCCACCGCCTGTGGATAGTCGCTGGCCATCGCATAACCGATCCACATGCCAATATCGTGGCCGACCAACGCATAACTCGGGTGCCCAAGCTGCAGCATGGTCTGGTGCAGCACGGCGGCGACGCTGCCGGTGTCGTAACCGCCGGTGGGTTTATCCGAATCGCCGATGCCCGGCGGATCCACCGCAATCGCCTTAAAGCCGGCCGCTGCCAGCGCCTGCATCACATAGCGCCAGGTATACCAGGTCTGCGGCCAGCCGGGGATCAACAATACCGGCCGGCCTTCGCCGAGGGTGACGCAGTGAATGCGGTTGCCGTTGACCCGTGCATAGACGTGTTCGGGTTCAGGTCCATTCAGCATGGACCCGTTATTTTGCATTTTCATGGGTGTTCTCCGTGGTGGAATAGCGTGGCTCAGCGCAGGCCGAGCAAAGTATTGATCTGTTGTTGGTCGACCGGCGCGCCGGCAAAGTCATCAAACACCTTGTCGGTGACGTTGATGATATGGTCGCGGATAAAAGCCGCCCCTTCACGGGCGCCGTCCTGCGGGTGCTTGAGGCAGCATTCCCATTCCAGCGTCGCCCAACCGGCGTAGCCGTGTTGCGTCAGCCGGGAGAAAATGCCTTTGAAATCCACCTGGCCGTCGCCCAGCGAGCGGAAACGCCCGGCGCGTTCGGTCCACGACTGGTAACCGCCATAGATGCCCTGCCGCCCGGTCGGGTTGAACTCGGCGTCCTTGACGTGGAACATGCGGATAAAGTCTTTATAGATATCGATGTAATCCAGGTAGTTCAGCTGTTGCAGCACGAAGTGGCTCGGATCGAACAGGATCTGGCAGCGCGGGTGACCGCCGACGCGCTGATGGAACATTTCAAACGTCACGCCGTCGTGCAGGTCTTCACTGGGGTGAATTTCATAACACAGGTTCACGCCCTGCTCGTCGCAGGCATTCAGCACCGGCAACCAGCGTTTCGCCAGTTCATCGAACGCCGTCTCGATCAACCCGGCCGGGCGCTGCGGGAACGGGAACAGATAGGGCCACGCCAACGAACCGGAAAAAGTGCCCATGTCGCTCAGCCCCAACCGCGCGGAAGCTTTGGCCGCCAACAGCAGCTGTTGCCGCGCCCATTCGCCGCGAGCCTGCGGGTTGCCGTGCAGCGCCGGCGGCGCAAAGCTGTCGCACAGCGCGTCATAAGCCGGGTGCACCGCCATCAACTGACCAAAAATGTGGGTGGTCAGTTCACTGACGACCAGCCCCTTGTCTGCCAGCATGCCGATCAGTTCATCGCAGTAAGTCTGGCTTTCCGCGGCGGTAGCCAAATCGAACAAGCGGCGATCCCATGCGGGGATTTGCAGCGCTTTAAAACCGGTGTCCGCCGCCCATTGCGCAATGGCGGGCAGGCTGTTGAAGGGGGCGGTATCGTCACTGAATTGTGCGAGATGCAGGCTTGGACCTTTCAAGGTTTTCATCGTAAACTCCTATTGGTTGTCGATTGACAAACAATAGGCTTAAATGAATCCTGCAGCAAGCAGATTTTAGAAATTCGTTGGCGTCGGGGGCGATTTAAGCGATCCTATCCCACTGAATGACAGGCAAACAGGAGCCGACCGATGGCAGGCAGACCACGCGAATTCGACCGTGAACAGGCATTACTGAAGGCACGGGATCTCTTCTGGCGCCAGGGATACGAAGGCACCTCGATGTCGGATCTGGTGGCCGAACTGGGTATCGCCTCCGCGCGTATTTACAAGGCGTTCGGTTCGAAGGAATTGCTGTTCCGCGAAGCCATCGCCAGCTACGAAAGCCATGAAGGCGGCTTTGCCGAGCGCGCGTTCAGTGAGGAAACCGGCGTGCGGGCGGCGATAAAGCGCCTGCTGGAAGACGCGGTGGCGCTCTATAGCCGCGCCGATCTGCCGCAGGGTTGCATGGTGGTCTCCTCCGCCGCCAGCGTCAGCGCTGAAAACAGCGGCATCAAAACCTGGCTGGCGGAACACCGCCTGCTGCGTACCCAGGGCATTATTGAGCGGCTGCGGCTGGCGGTGCAAAACGGGGAGCTGCCGGCGGATACCGACGCGGACAGCCTCGGCGATTACTTCGCGGTCTTTTTGCACGGGCTATCGATACAAGCACGTGACGGCGTCACAAAAGAGCGATTGCTGGCGGCAGTTGACGTGGCGTTGTCCGCGCTGGGCGATTAATTCTCGGGTAAATCGACAATCACCAGCGTGCCGTGGCTGCCCGCCAATACGCGGTGCGGCACGCCGGCCATGGCCTGATACAGTTGCCCGGCGTTCACCGTAATTTCTTCGCCCTGCACCGCCAACCGCAGTTGGCCTTCAATCACCAGCAGCGCCTCATGGTATTCGTGAACCTCATCGTCAATGGCGCGCTGATCCATTCGCAGCACTTTGATATTGGCCGAACCGACGCGCCCCAGGATGCTGGAACGCCATGCCTGCGGCAAACCGGCCGCCAAAGCAACAAGATCGAACTGTGACATAAACCCTCGGAGCAAAGCCGCGCACATCGCGCCACCGCACTATAGCCTGCGCCATGCTTGCGGCTAAATAACCGTTGCTTTTAACCTATAGCCAGACCGTCACACCGGCACCCGGCGGCTGATCTCAACCACCTGATCGCTGGGGAGGTAGTAGTAATCCGTCACGTGCATGCCGTTACGCACCATCAACGCAAAGATACTGCGCTGCCACGCCGGTAACCTGTCGTTGTCTTCGCGGCGCACCACGGTTTCATGCCCCAGATAGTAGGTGGCATCGTCAAAATTAAACCCGGTTTTCTGCGCCTCGGCGTGGTGCAATAACCGGGGGATGTTCGGCCGCTCCATAAAGCCGTAACTGGCCACGCCGCACCAGAAGCCCGGTGACTGTTGCCGCATCACCAACCGCTCGGCATTCGCCACGCGCGGTTCGTTCACGATCATGATGTTCAGCGTCAATACATCGGTGTGCAACGAGCCGTTACGTTTGACGTGCCATTTCATCACCGGCGGCGTGCCATTCATACTACGCGTAAGAAATATCGCCGTACCCGGTACCCGAGGAATGGCCTGCGCTTCGATCTGCGCCAGGAAATCCGCCAGCGGCATGCTCTTTTCACCCAGAGTGCGTGAAGCTGCCGCCACGCCGCGATGCCAGATCAGCATCACGCCATAAACCAGGCTGGCCAGCAGCAACGGTACATAGCCGCCCTGCATCACCTTGCTGAGGTTTGCCAACAGGAAACTGAGATCGACGATAAAGAAGCCTCCCGCAACCAGCAAACTGGTGACCCTTCCCCAGCGCCACACTTCACGCATCGCCACAAACAGCAAACCGCTGGTCATGATCATGGTAAGCGAAACGGCGATGCCGTAAGCGGCGGCAAGGTTATCGGAGGATTTGAAGAACACCGTCAGAAAGACCGTCACCGTCATCAGCAACCAGTTGATGGCGCCGATGTAAATTTGGCCGTAGCTCTCCTCGGTGGTTTGCTTCACCCGCAGGCGCGGCAACCAGCCAAGCTGAATCGCCTGACGGGTCATGGAAAAGGCCCCGCTGATGATCGCCTGGCTGGCGATGATGGTGGCCAGAGTGGCCAGGATCACCAGCGGGATTTGCAGCATCGGCGGACACAGGCGGAAGAAGATATTTTGAGTGACGTCCGCGCCAGAAAGAATTAGCGCGGCCTGCCCGGCATAGTTCAGCAACAGGCTGGGGAAAACGATGCCAAACCAGGCGAGCCAGATCGGCTTTTTGCCGAAGTGCCCCATATCGGCGTACAACGCTTCTGCGCCGGTAACGCAGAGGAAAACACCGCCCAGCACCAGAAAACTGGTCACCCCGTTTGAAAACAGGAAATCAATGCCATACAGAGGATTCAATGCCATCAGCACCGTAGGGTGCTGGATAATGCCCCAGATGCCCAACGCCGCGATGGAAAAAAACCACAGCGCCATAATCGGGCCAAACACCTTGCCGATACGTGCAGTGCCCAGCGGCTGAATGGCGAACAAGCTGACCAGGATCACCACCGCCGCAGGTAAAATATAGGGCTGCGATTCAGGCAGAACAATGTTCAACCCTTCCAGCGCCGACAAGACCGAGATCGCCGGGGTGATCGCCCCATCACCATAAATCAGCGCCGCACCGAACAGGCCGGCGAACACCACCATCGGCCGGGCGCTCTTCTTGCTGACCAGCAGCGACATCAGCGCCATAATCCCGCCCTCGCCGCGGTTATCGATCCGCATGGCGAACATGGCGTATTTGAGCGAGGTCACTATCACCAGCGTCCAGAAAATCAGCGACAACAAGCCGAGGATCACCGGGGCGGACGGCGCATCGCCAGACAGATAAAGCACGGTTTTCAGCGTATACAGCGGGCTGGTGCCTATATCGCCGAACACCACGCCCAACGCGCCGCCGGCCAGCAGCGGCAGACTCATTTTTGGCGTTTGTTCCAGCTCGTTTTCTGCAGTCATCGGACATTCCTGTTGGCCCATTACACTCTATTCAGGATAGTCAATTCAGGCAGTTAGCGCGCATATCTTTATTGGCCTGCGGCCTCGCGCAGCAACCATTTCTGCAGGTTCAGCCCTTCTTGCGACAGCTCGCTGTCTGCCCGTACGCACAGGTAATAATCGCGGCCATCGTCAATCGGCCTGTCAAACAACTTAACCAGCTCGCCGCTGTTCAGATAGGGTTCGATCAGCGGCTCGCGCATCAGGGCGCAGCCCAGCCCCGACTGCACCGCCGCCAGCGTCAGCAGGCCATCCTCGAACATCGGCCCGGTGCTGCGCAGCGGCCGCCTGACGCCGGCCTGCTGGAACCACTGCATCCAGGTATTGCGTTCTTCGTCGTGCAACAACGGCAGCGGCAAAAGTTGATCCGGCGTATCCAGCAGCCCGTGCAGCCTGATAAAACTGCGGCTGCACACCGGCACCATTTTGCCGGACATCAGCTTTTCGCTGCGATAGCCGGTCCATTGCCCCACGCCAAAGCGAATCGACATATCGGCGGCGTCGCTCAGATAGTTGCGGTGATTGGCGTACACAACGTTGATGTCGATATCGGGATTCTCGCGCAGAAAACCGTGCAAACGCGGAATAAACCAGCCCATGCCGAACAGCGGGATCAGGCTGATGGTCACCTGCCGGGAAGCCGATTGCTCACGCACATGCTCCGTCGCCTGGCGCAACACGTTAAACGCCGAGCGGATCGAGCGGTAATACTCGCGCCCTTCGCTGCGCAGGATCAGGTTGCGGCCCTGCCGTTCGGTGAGCGGCATTTGCAGAAAAGCCTCCAGCGTTTTGAGCTGATGGCTGACGGCCGAAGGCGAGATCGCAAGCTCCTTCGCTGCCGCGGTAATGCTGCCCAGGCGGGCGATAGCCTCGAACGCCCTTACAGCGCGCAGCGGCGGATCGTTCGGCAGCAGCGCCTCGTATTCTTCTGTTTTTTTCATATATTGACTATTTTGGTAAAAAATCGGCTGCGGGTTGAAATTAATATACAAATAAATCAATAAATTAAAAACACACATTTTTTATATAAGAAATTATTTTTCCGTATTTTACAATTTTTTTAAATTCTCTACTGTGAGCCTCCTGAATCATTATTTTCGGGACTCCCTCCTATGGATACGCTGGTACAGCAGACCGTCAACGGACTGATGCTCGGCAGTATTTATGCGCTGATCGCCCTGGGCTACACCATGGTGTACGGCATTTTGCGCATTATCAATTTCGCCCACGGCGACGTGCTGATGGTCGGCGCGCTGAGCGCCCTGTCTGCCATCGGCGTGTTGCAGCATCATTTTCCCTCCCTGTCGCCGTACTGGGTACTGTTGCTGGCGACGGCGTTCGCCATGGCGATCTGCGCGCTGGTGTCGATGGGCATCGAACGCCTGGCCTATCGCCGCTTGCGCAATGCCCCGCGCCTGGCGCCGTTGATCAGCGGTATTGGCGTCTCGCTGCTGCTGCAAACGTTGGCGATGCTGATCTGGTCGCGCAATCCGTTGATGTTCCCGCAACTGCTGCCCATGTCCCCCATCGCCTTGACCCAGGGCAGCGCCGGGCATGCACCGGCGGTGATCACCGGCACCGGTATCGCCACGCTGGTTGTCGCCGTGTTGGTGATGGCCGGGCTGCTGTTGCTGGTCGAACACTCGCGTTTTGGCCGCGCGATGCGCGCCACGGCGGAAAACCCGCAGGTCGCCGGCCTGATGGGCATCGATCCCAACCGGGTGATCGTGTTGACCTTCGCTCTCGGCGGCGCGCTGGCGGCGGTAGCGGGCATTATGATGGCCAGCAACTACGGCAACGCCGGCTTCTCCATGGGCTTTCTTCCTGGCATCAAGGCGTTTACCGCCGCGGTGCTGGGCGGTATCGGCAACCTGCGCGGCGCCATGCTCGGCGGACTATTGCTGGGGCTATTTGAATCCCTGGGTACCGGTTATCTCGGCGAACTGACCGGCGGCACCTTCGGCAGCAATTATCAGGACGTTTTCGCCTTCCTGATTCTGATTGCGGTGATGGTATTACGCCCATCCGGGCTGCTGGGCGAGCGCGTCGCCACCCGCGCCTGAGGAGATAAAATGACCGTTCTGACCACCAATCTGCAAACCGCCACCCCAGGCCGCGCCAGGCTCGGCGTCGCGCTGTTCATGCTCGGCCTGCTGCTGGCTCCCTGGCTGGCCGGGGCCGCCGGCGGCAACTACTGGGTGCGGGTGATCGACTTCGCGCTGCTGTATCTGATGCTGGCTCTGGGGCTGAATATCGTCGTCGGTCTGACCGGCCTGCTGGACATGGGGTTTATCGCCTTTTACGCGGTCGGCGCCTATCTGACCGCGCTGCTGTCATCGCCGCACCTGACCGAACAGTTTCCGCTGCTTCTGCACTGGTTTCCGGATGGCTTGCATCTGTCGATTCTGCTGCTGATACCGTTGTCCGCCGTGTTGGCGGCGCTGTGCGGCATCCTGCTCGGCGCACCGACGCTGCGTCTGCGCGGCGACTATCTGGCGATCGTCACGCTGGGCTTTGGCGAAATCGTGCGCATTCTGATGCGCAATCTCGACCGCCCGGTCAATATCACCAACGGCCCAAAGGGCATTTCCGGCATCGATCCGGTCAGCCTGTTCGGCCTGAAGTTTTCCGGCATGCATGAGTGGTTCGGCATCCGTTTCTCCTCGCTGTATTTGTATTACTACCTGTTCGCCGCCCTGCTGCTGGCGATCCTGTTTATCTGCCTGCGCCTGCAACATTCGCGGGTCGGCCGCGCCTGGACCGCCATCCGCGAAGATGAGGACGCCGCGCGGGCGATGGGCATCAACACCCGTAACTTCAAGCTGCTGGCGTTCGCCATCGGCGCCACTTTCGGCGGCATCGCCGGCGCGCTATTTGCCGCATTCCAGGGGTTCGTCTCACCGGAATCCTTCACCTTGCAAGAATCGATAGCCGTACTGGCGATGGTGGTGCTGGGCGGCATGGGCCACATTCCCGGCGTGATCCTCGGCGCCTTGCTGCTGGCGGCGCTGCCTGAACTGCTGCGCAGCACCATGGGGCCGCTGCAACAGGCCCTGTTCGGCCAGGTGTGGGTCGATCCGGAAATTATCCGCCAACTGTTCTACGGCCTGGCGCTGATTCTGGTCATGCTGTATCGCCCGGCTGGCCTGTGGCCGGCGCGTCATCAATCGGGAGCTGCATCATGACGCCATTGCTCGCCCTTAACCACGTCAGTAAACGCTTTGGCGGGCTGACCGCCGTGGATGACGTCAGCATGAGTATCCGCCGGGGGGAAATCTACGGGCTGATCGGGCCGAACGGCGCCGGTAAAACCACCTGCTTCAATCTGATTACCGGCCTGTACCGCGCCGATGGCGGCGAGTTCCGCCTGCTGGATCGTCGCTACAAACCGCAGGCGATCGACCAAGTCGTGCAGGCCGGCATCGCCCGCACCTTCCAGAACCTGCGGCTGTTCAACGAGATGAGCGTACTGGAAAACGTGATGGTGGGCTGCCATGTGCGCACCCGCAACGGTCTGTGGGCGGCGATTTCACGCCACCGCCGCGCCCGTGAGGAAGAACAGGCAACGCGGGAGAAATCCCACGCGCTGCTGGAGTACGTCGGCATCAGTCAGTTTGCCCACTACCGCGCCGGCGATCTTTCCTACGGCCACCAGCGGCGGCTGGAAATTGCCCGGGCGCTGGCAACCGATCCGCAATTATTGGCGCTGGATGAACCGGCCGCCGGCATGAACGCCGCAGAGAAAGTGGCGCTGCGCGAGCTGCTGCAACGCATTCGCGAAAGCGGCAAAACCCTGCTGCTGATAGAGCACGACGTCAAACTGGTGATGGGGTTGTGCGACCGCCTGACGGTGCTCGACTACGGCAAAGTCATCGCCGAAGGCGAACCGGCGCAGGTAAGGCGCGAACCGGCGGTGATCCGGGCTTATCTGGGAGGATCTGCGCATGTCTGAACCTTTACTGTCAGTCAAACGGCTGAAAGTGTCTTACGGCGGCATCCATGCGGTAAAAGGCATCGATTTCACGGTTAATCACGGCGAGCAGGTGACGTTGATCGGGGCCAACGGCGCGGGCAAAACCTCCAGCCTGCGTGCGTTGACCGGCCTGCAACCCTTTGAAGGAGACATTCTGTTCGACGGCCGGTCCATTCGCGGAGTTCCTCCGCATCGGCTGCTGCAACAGGGGCTGGTGATGGTGCCGGAAGGCCGCGGCATTTTCGCCCGCATGACGGTGCTGGAGAATTTGCAGCTTGGCGCTTACTCCCGCCGCGACAAACCGGCGGTACGGCAGGATCTGGAGCGGGTTTGCGCCCTTTTCCCACGCCTGCGCGAACGGCTGCGGCAACAAGCCGGGCTGCTCTCCGGCGGCGAACAACAGATGGTGGCGATGGGCCGTGCGCTGCTCAGCCGGCCACGTCTGCTGGTGCTGGATGAGCCGTCAATGGGCCTGGCGCCGATCGTGGTCGACGCCATTTTTGACGTGATCAAAACCCTTGCCAGTGACGGCGTCACGCTATTGCTGGTGGAACAGAATGCCCGGCTGGCGCTGGAATCGACCGATCGCGCCTACGTGCTGGACAGCGGCAGCCTGAGCCACAGCGGCCGGTCTGCCGGCATGCTCGACGATGAAAAAATCAAACAAGCCTATCTGGGCGAATAGCCGTTTTTACTTTTAACCGCACCGGGAGTTTTACATGAACAAGATAACTCGCTTTAAGCCGCTGGCCCTGGCCGCCGCCGTTCTGGCTACCCTTGGCGCCGCCGCGCCTGCGCAGGCCGCCGACACCATTCTGATCGGTCTGGCCGGCCCGCTGACCGGCCCTTCCGCCCGTATCGGCAAGGATCTGGAAAACGGCGCTCAGTTGGCGATCGCCGATGCCAACGCCCAGAAGCCGACGCTGAACGGCAAACCTGTCACCTTTAAACTGCTTTCCGAAGACGACCAGTCCGACCCGCGCACCGCCGTTGCAGTCGCGCAGCGCCTGGTGGACGAAGGCGTCGCCGGCGTGGTCGGCCACTGGAATACCGGTACCAGCATCCCGGCGGCACGCATTTATCACGATGCCGGCATTGCCCAGGTTGCCCCTGTTGCCACAGGCCATGCCTATACTCAACAGGGGTTTGATACCAGCTTCCGCGTGATGGGCCATGATGACGACGGCGGTAATTACGCCGGTGAATATGCCGTCAAGGTGCTGAAAGCCAAACGCATTGCGGTAATCGACGATCGCACCGCGTTCGGCCAGGGGCTGGCGGACGAGTTTATCAAGTCGCTGGCGGCGCAGGGCATACAGCCGGTAGCGCGTGAATACGTCGATGACAAAACCGTCGATTTCAGCGCGGTGCTGACCACCGTTCGCAGCAAGAATGCCGATCTGATCTTCTTCGGCGGCGTGGATTCACAGGCGGCACCGCTGGCCCGCCGCATCAAACAGCTGGGCATGAACGCTCAACTGATGGGCGCCGGCGGCTTCGTCAGCCAAACCTTCCTGACGCTGGCGCAGAAAGAAGGCGAAGGCGTGGTGGCGCTGGAACCGGGCCTGCCGCTGGAGCGGATGCCGGGCGGCAAAGCCTTTGAGCAGGCTTACCGCGACCGCTACAAGACCCACATCGAACTGCATGCGCCGTTCGCCTATGACGCCACCCGGGTATTGATTGCCGCCATCGAGCAGGCAGGATCCGCCAATCCGGCCGATTATCTGCCGAAACTGCGCGCCATTCATTATCAGGGCGTCACCGGCAGCATCGCATTCGATCCGCAGGGCAACCTGCAACAGCCAAGCTTCACCCTCTACAAGGTGGTCGACGGCAAATGGCAGCCGCAGAGCGTGTTGGGCGGCGCTAAAACACAACAATAAAGCAAGGGGAGCAAGGTGATGAGCTGTGCAAAAAACGAATTGGGCATTCTGGCCCGTCGGCGTATCGAGGCCGAGATCATCAAACCGATCTACCAGATTCTGGTGCGCGAGATCGGCAAAGAGCGCGCGCAGGCGGTGATTGGCGAAGCCATTGAAAACGCCGCCATCGATGCGGGCAAGCAGTTTGCCGCGCAGGAGCCGAATGGCGCCGATTTGCAGAGTTTCGCCGCCTTGCAGTATCTGTGGGAAAAAGACGACGCGCTGCAGGTTAAAGTGATCCATCAAGACGAGCAGCAGTTCGACTATAACGTCACCCGCTGCCGCTATGCCGAGATGTATCACGAGATGGGGCTGGGGGAGATTGGCCATCTGCTGTCCTGCGCCCGCGACAGCCAGTTTATCGTCGGTTATGCGCCGGACGTCGAGCTGCAACGCACCCAAACCATTATGTCCGGCGCGCCCTGCTGCGATTTCCGCTATGCCGTAAAACCGTCGGGAGAGAAAAAATGATCCCTCAGGTTAACGGCGAACGTCTGTGGCAAAGCCTGCTCGATATGGCGCAGTTCGGCGCCATCCCGAAAGACGGTGTCACCCGGCTGGCGCTGAGCGAGGAAGATCGTCAGGCGCGCGATCAATTGCGTGCCTGGGCGCTGGACGCGGGATGCAGCGTGCGGGTCGATCGCATGGGCAATATGTTTTTGCGCCGCGAAGGCTCCCACCCGGAACTGGCGCCGGTCGTCACCGGCTCCCACGTCGACTCCCAGCCCAACGGCGGGCGCTTTGACGGCATCTATGGCGTGCTGGCCGGATTGGAAGTGATCCGCACCCTGAACGATCGTCAGATTGCTACCGAGCGCGCGCTGGAGGTGGTTAACTGGACCAACGAGGAAGGTGCCCGCTTCGCCCCGGCGATGATCGCCTCCGGCGTGTTTGCCGGCGTGTTCGATGAAGAATATGGCCTGTCGCGCCGCGATGCGCAGGGCGTCAGCATCGGCGAAGCGCTGAAGCACATCGGTTATGACGGCGCAGATCCGGTCGGCGGCAGTCCTATCCACGCCGCCTTTGAGCTGCATATCGAACAAGGCCCGATCCTCGAGGCGGAAAACATCGAGATTGGCGTGGTGACCAGCGCGCAGGGCCAGCGCTGGTACGAGTTGGAGATCATCGGTTTCAGCGCCCATGCGGGCACCACGCCGATGGAACGGCGTCGCGACGCCCTGCTCGGCTTTGCCGCCATGGTCACGGCGGTCAATCAGATCGGCCTGGATTTCATGCCGGATGCGCGTGCCACGGTAGGCATGGCGCAAATCACCCCCAACTCGCGCAATGTGGTGCCGGGCAAGGTGTTTTTCAGCGTCGAGTTCCGTCATCCGCAGGAGGCGGTGCTGGAACAGATGGAGCAGCGATTGCTGGCGGCGGTCGCAGAGGTGGATGCCGGCACCTTGAGCGCTCATGCCGAACGCATCTTCCAGTATCGGCCGATACGCTTTGATGAAAACTGTATCGACAGCGTGCGCCAGGCCGCGCAGGCGCTGGGGTATTCGCACCGGGAGATGGTTTCCGGCGCGGGTCACGATGCCTGTTACCTGAGCCGGGTGGCCCCCACGGCGATGATTTTTATTCCCTGCGTGGACGGCATCAGCCACAACGAGCTGGAAAATATTTCGCCCGCCTGGGCCACCGCCGGTGCCAATGTGCTGCTCAACGCGCTGCTGGCGCAAACGGGGCGCTGATCTCCCCGCCCCGGTTAACCTGCCGGGGCAATAACAAAAAAATATTCAACAAACCGGTTGAATATTCACCTCGCTGTTCTATATTCAACCATATGGTTAAATTATCTTCCTCACAGCTGGACGCCATTTTCCACGCGCTTTCCGACCCAACGCGCCGCGCTATTTTGCGTGCGCTGGCTGACGGCGAGCACAGCATTGGTGAACTGGCCGCGCCGTTGCAGATGTCGTTTGCCGGCGCCTCCAAGCATATCAAAGCACTGGAGCTTGCCGGTCTGGTGCAGCGAACCGTGCAGGGAAGAAACCATATCTGCCGGCTTGAACCCGGGCCAATGGCGCAGGCCATGCAATGGCTGCAAACCTACGAGCATTTCTGGACAGAACGGCTGGACGCGCTGGAAGTCGCGCTGCGACAGCCTGAACAGTATCCTCCCAAGGAGTGAACCATGAACGACTACGGTATGATTATTGAAACCGGCACGCTGCGCATTCAGCGGCTGCTGCCAGGCCCGATCGAGCGGGTCTGGGCCTACCTGACGGAATCCGACAAACGCGCCACCTGGCTGGCCGCCGGCGTGATGACGCTGGAAAAAGGCGCTGCGGTGGAGCTGGTATTTCGCAATTCGGAACTGACGGGCGAACACGAGCAGACCCCCGCCAAATACAAGCAAAGCGACTGCAACGGCAAACACCTCGGTCATATCACCTGCCTTTTCCCGCCGCGGCTGTTGAGCTTTACCTGGGCGGAACAGGAGCAGGGTCGCCCTTCCGAAGTGACGTTTGAACTGACCGAACAGGACAACGCCGTGCTGCTGACGGTCACCCACCGACGCCTGGCTAACCGCGACGACATGCTGAGCGTGGCCGGCGGCTGGCACACCCATCTCGATATCCTGCTGGACCGCCTGCACGATCGCCAGCCGCGCCCGTTCTGGAGCACTCACGCCAGGCTGGAAGAAGAGTACCGGGCGAGACTGTAATCAGCTTTCATCCCGGCGTCTGAACGCCAGATAACCGGTGATCAACGTAAAACCGCCGACCAGCAACACCAGCAGAATAAATCCGTGGTGATTGCTGGCCAGCGGGATCCCCCCCACGTTCATGCCGAAGAAACCGGCGACGATGTTAATCGGCAGCGCCAGCACGGTGATCACCGTCAGGGTGTACAGCGTACGGTTGTTCTGCTCCATCTGCTTGGCGCCGATCTCCTCTTGCAGCAGGCGAATGCGCTCGGTCAGGCTGGCCAGATCGTTCAGCACCACGGTGAACTCTTCGGTGAACTGCCGCAGATCCTGCACCACGTCCCGGCTTAGCCAGGCCGGTGGCCGGTTCAGCAGGCGGAACAGCGCGGCCGGCTCCGGCGCCAGCAGGCGCTGAAAACGCAACAGCATGCGGCGCATGCGACCCAGTTCGGTGCGGTTGCGTTTCACATGGTTACTCAGCAGGCGATCTTCAATGGTGTCGACATACTGGTTGGCCTGCCGCACCACCTGCTCCAGCACATCTTCCTGTTCTTCCAGCAAATGCGCCAACAGCTCGGTGGACGAGGCCAGTTGCAACGGCCCCAGACGACTCAGCAGCCGTTCGATCAACCGCAGCGGCTTGTGGCGCACGGTAACCACCAGCCCGCTGCGGCAATACAACCACAGCGTGGCGATCTCCGGGTTATTTTCTTTGGGGTGGAAAATCACGTCGTTGAGCACCGCAAACAGGTCATCCCCTTGCCGTTCTATGCGCGTGGTGTGTGAGCCGTGGCGGATTTCGTCGAAGAAAAAATCGGAAATCGCGAAGTGATTTTTCAGCCATTTTTCTGCCGCCGCATGGTTCAGATTGAGGTGCAGCCAGATAAACCCTTCGCCCGGCGACAGAGCCTGGTAAGCCTGGCAGGCCTGCTGCGAAGAGACGCGCAGCGGCGGTTCTCCCGTGCGGAACACGTGGCCGTAAATCAGCCCGGTAACTTCATCGTCAAAATCGAGCTTGTGCATTTTATCCGCAACCGTCTGAACCATAAATCTTTATCCCGAATAACCGCATTAATCAATAAACCAGACTCAGCCTTTATATCAATCTTTAAATATCAACGTTAATTATTTTCACTTTTCCAGATGATTAATATTACCGTCATAAAAAAGTCACATTATTTCCCAATACTTTCATGGCAACGCCGTTCATCACCGTCAGTATTCTAATGAAGTTTATCGGGAAGGTCCTTTATGAGCGATAACAGCGCCGTTCAAGCAGGTGTTCCAACTGCGTCCAGCCTGCCAAAAATCTACCAAAAGAACAGTCGACTCACTGTTCTTTTTTTTGTTTTTTTATTAGTACTGGGGATCGCTTTTGCCGGAGTGAATCTATTTAACGACGTGACCGACGCCGGTGCGGTTTATACCAGCTATCTCCCTTTCCTTTTATTGGGGTTAGCGCTGCTTATTGCGCTGGGCTTTGAATTCGTTAATGGTTTTCACGATACCGCCAATGCGGTAGCCACCGTGATTTACACCCATTCACTGTCGCCGATGGTAGCGGTGGTCTGGTCGGGATTTTTCAACTTCCTCGGCGTCTTGCTCTCCAGCGGCGTAGTGGCGTTCGGCATCATTTCACTGCTGCCGGTTGAACTGATCCTGCAAGCCGGTACCGGTAACGGTTTTGCCATGGTTTATGCCCTGCTGTTCTCGGCGATTATCTGGAACCTGGGCACCTGGTGGCTTGGGCTGCCTGCCTCCTCGTCACATACGCTGATTGGTTCCATCATCGGCGTGGGGGTGGCTAACGCCCTGATCCACGGCCGCACCGGCACCAGCGGCGTGGACTGGGGACAGGCGATTAAAGTGGGCTATGCGTTGCTGCTTTCACCGGTGATCGGTTTTGTGTTTGCCGCCCTGCTGCTGCTGGCGTTGAAGATGTTCGTTAAAAACCGTCAGTTGTACACCGCCCCCAAAAATGATGCGCCGCCGCCGCTGTGGATCCGGGGTTTGCTGATCCTTACCTGTACCGGTGTCTCCTTCGCCCACGGCTCCAACGACGGGCAAAAAGGCATGGGCCTGATCATGCTGATCCTGGTCGGCACCATGCCGATCGCCTATGCCCTGAACCGCTCGATGTCGCCGGAGCAAATCCCGCGCGTGGCCGCGTTGGCGGAGGTCACCAAAAACGATCTGTTGCGCCAATTCCCGGCGGTCAGCCAGATACCGCCGCGCGAGGTGCTTACCGGTTACGTACGTACCAACGAATTGACGCCGGAAGTGGTACCCGCGCTGGCGCAACTGACCGGCGCCATTGGCGATCAGGTCCGCCAGTACGGTTCTGTCGACAAGATCCCGGCGCAGGCGGTGTCCAACACCCGTAACGATATGTATCTGGCATCGGAAACCATCAAGCACCTGAAAGCGGAAAAGCAGCTTCAGTTTTCCGCCGATTCACAGCGCAATCTGGATGCGTTGAAAGGCGATCTGGACAGCGCCACCCGCTTTATCCCGTTCTGGGTCAAGGTGGTGGTGGCGATTGCTCTCGGCCTTGGCACCATGGTCGGCTGGCGGCGCATCGTGGTTACCGTTGGGGAAAAAATCGGTAAAAGCCACCTGACCTACGCCCAGGGCGCCAGCGCCGAGCTGGTGGCGATGACCACCATAGGTGCGGCGGATGCCTTCGGCCTGCCGGTTTCGACCACTCACGTGCTGTCTTCCGGTATCGCCGGCACCATGGCGGCCAACCGCTCCGGCCTGCAAATGTCGACCCTGCGCAACCTGCTGATGGCCTGGGTTCTGACGCTGCCGGCCTCAATACTGCTTTCCGCCGGGCTGTACTGGGTTTTCACTCATTTTTAAAACCGGGTTAACACGGAGAATCAATTATGGCTATGCATGAATTTAACCGCGACGACACCTTCAACCAGCGCCTGCTGCAGGAGTTTTATGACAGCTATGACGAGGAGCTGGAAATGGAGCTGGATGACCTGCGGTTTGACGACACCGAAGTGGACAGCGATCAGAAAAAGGCCTGGCGCAAACAGTATTTCCGCGAGCTGCTGCGGCTACAGGGTGAACTGGTGAAGCTGCAGGACTGGGTAATGCGCACCGGCCAGCGCGTGGTGATCCTGTTTGAAGGCCGCGACGCCGCCGGCAAAGGCGGGGTAATCAAGCGCATCACCCAGCGCCTGAACCCGCGCACCTGCCGCGTGGCCGCGCTGCCGGCACCGAACGACCGCGAGCGCACCCAATGGTATTTCCAGCGCTACATCGCCCATCTGCCGGCGGCGGGGGAAATCGTGCTGTTCGACCGCAGCTGGTACAACCGCGCCGGGGTGGAAAAAGTGATGGGTTTTTGCAACGACGAGGAATACGAAGAGTTTTTCCGCAGCGTGCCGGAATTTGAGAAAATGCTGACGCGCAGCGGCATCAAAATCATCAAATACTGGTTCTCGATCACCGATGACGAGCAGGAACTGCGTTTCCTCAGCCGCATCCACGATCCGCTGAAGCAGTGGAAGCTCAGCCCGATGGATTTGGAGAGCCGCCGCCGCTGGGAAGACTACACCGAGGCCAAAGAGGTCATGTTAGCGCGCACTAACATTCCGGAAGCCCCCTGGTGGGTGGTTCAGGGCGTCGACAAGAAAAAGGCGCGGCTGAACTGCATCAGCCACCTGCTCCAGCAACTGCCTTACGAAGAGACCGAAGGCAACGTGATCACCCTGCCGCCGCGCAAACGCAGCCCGGACTATAACCGCCATCCGGTGCCTGACGATATGGTAGTCCCTGAAGTGTATTGATTTTCCATCGGGGGATGGATTGCCATCCCCCTGCCTGACCTCATGATGAATACTCCGGTCTTTTGCCGGCATATTCGCCGCCTTCACCCTATTTTCTCCACATTTGCTGTGCAGACTCTTGCCGATATTTTTTAGACGTTTACGGTAAGAGCCTCGTTTGTCATGTCCTTCTTTAATTGTGCTGTCCCTTTTTCTCTTCGGCGTTTTCGCGCCGTTATCGTCCTTAGCCTGCTGTTGGTTATCTCCCAGGCGCAGGCCGCTCCCCCGTTGGTATTGCATTCAAAAGCCGTGCTGGTCGTCAATCAGCGTACCGGCAAAACGCTGTTCCAGAAACAGGCCAATCGCGCGTTACCCATTGCTTCACTGACCAAGCTGATGACCGCAATGGTGGCGCTGGATAGCCGCCGGCCGCTGGGCAATAAAATAAGGGTGACCGCCGCCGATCGCGATTTATTGAAGAAAACCCACTCGCGGTTGACCCTGGGTTCGTCACTCAGCCGCCGCGATATGTTGCACATCGCGCTGATGTCCTCCGAGAACCGTGCGGCAGCCGCCCTAAGCCGTCATTACCCCGGCGGCCGCAAGGCGTTTGTGGCGAAAATGAATCAGAAGGCGCGCAGCATCGGCATGAAACACGCCCGTTTCTATGACCCCACCGGGCTGACGCCGCGCAACGTCGCCAGCGCCAACGATCTGCTTAAAATGGTCAATCACGCTTATCGCTATCAAAGCATTCGCCGTTTCAGCACCGATAAACAGCACGTTGTTTACCCCGGCCGCGGTCAACTGGTGTACCGCAGTTCCAACGGCCTGATCAATAACCGCAACTGGGCAATCCAGTTGCAAAAAACAGGCTACACCAACGAGGCCGGTCACTGCGTGGTGATGAGAACCCTCATCAAAGGGCAGCCGGTCGTGATCATTCTGCTGGGTTCCCAACAGCGCTACGGCCACTATGCTGATGCGCTGCGTCTGAAAACCTGGCTGGAGTCCTGAACGCTTGCGTAGCCTGGCTTAAACCGCGCTGCGCATATCTAAATCCGTTTTTTATCAATGGAATATCCTATCCCGAATCAGTATTAAGCCCTTTTCCTCCCGCATGGTATTTGTCATAAATGATTGATGATAAAGGAGCAGGAAAATGGCTTATGCCTTGAGCGTGTTGGATAAAAGTCCGATTGCCGAAGGAGAAAGCGCCGCCCAGGCGCTGACGCGTACGCTGCATCTGGCGCAGCAGGCGGAAATCTGGGGCTATCGCCGTTTCTGGCTGGCTGAGCATCACAACACCCCGCAGCTCGCCTGCCCTTCGCCTGAAGTGTTGATCGCCTATTTGCTCGGGCAAACCTCACGCATTCGTATCGGCTCCGGCGGCGTCATGCTGCAACACTACAGCGCCTATAAAGTTGCGGAAAACTTCAACCTGCTGGCGACGCTCGCACCGGGCCGGGTGGATCTGGGCGTGGGGAAAGCCCCCGGCGGGCTGCCGCTCTCTACCCAGGCGTTGCAGGCCGCGCACGACCAACAGAACAAGCCGGATTTTCCGCAGCAGTTGGCCCAGCTCAATGCTTATCTGAATGACGATGCGCAACCCGGTCTGAGCGCCACGCCGCAGCCTGAGCAAACCGCTCAACGCTTTTTGCTGGGCGCCAGTAGCGAAAGTGCTCAACTGGCCGCCGAACACGGCTGGGCGTTTGTTTTTGCCGCCCAGCTCAATGGCAATCCAGACGATATTCAGCGGGCGCTGGCGCACTATTGCGCGCAAAGCGGCGGCCGCAAAGCCTTGCTGGCGGTAGCGGCGATCGTCGCAGACACGGCCGCGCAGGCCAAAGAGTTGGCGGCCGGGATCCAGCAATACCGCGTACACGTGGCCGGCGGGCAGAGCGTGACGGTGGGCAGCCTGGAGCAGGCGGAGAGTTTTGTTCGGCAGGCCGGCGCGACCGATTACCGCATCGAGCCGCGCGAAAACTATATTCTGCTCGGCACTGCGCAGCAGGTGCGCCGGCAGTTGGACCAACTGCACCAGCAATATGGCGTGGAAGAGTTCGTTATTGATACGCCGGTCAGCCAACCCACCGCGCGCCTGGCCTCTTTGCAACTGCTGGCGCAGGGGTGATCGGGTCAGTCATTCCCCAGGCACGGGGCAAAGATACCCCGTGCTACTGCGGCGGCTCATGCAGGGTAAGTGCTGATAATTTTATTTCAAACGCAGAAATTCGACGATCGCGTCGGTCACATCCAGAGGAGATTCAATCGTCGGATGATGGCCCACATTGGCCAAGGTAAGCAGCGATGCTTCCGGGATAGCCGCAACCATTTCACGACTGAGTTCAACGGGGGTGGCCGTATCATTGTCACCACAGATGACCAATGTCGGAACTCTGATATGGGGCAGCAAATCCAGGACATCGCCCCGGGTAAACACGGCGGCGTCGAGGGCAAGCGCCAGCCCTGCTCGATCGTGAGCCAGCATGACCTCCCTTTCCCGTATGACTTCAGCCGGATTTTTTAACCACCACGCCTCGCCATTGATATGGCGTTGGATAGCGGCGAATTCGGCCTCACGTTCTTGCTCCGTGCCATTTAAGAGAGTTTCACGCCGTTTTTGCCAGCTATTTAACCGTTCAGGAAACTCTGCCCTGGCACTGGTTCCGATAAGCACCAATCCTGACAAGAGTTCCGAATAACGCGCAGCCAGCCTTATACCTATCATTCCGCCCTGGCTTTGGCCTACAAAGGTTATCTTTCCGAGAGACAGTTCTTGAAGCATCAAGGCCAAATCCCGGCAAAGATCGTCTAGCGTCCATCCGTCTGGGTTATATCCGCTCTGACCGTGTCCCGGCATGTCCAAAACAATACAGCGATATGATTCACTCAGGACCTCAACTTGCGCAGCGAAAGCGTCATGATTGACAAACAGGCCGTGGGCAAAAACCAGCGTCGGACCTTCGCCGCGATCCCAATAGCGATAAAGAGTGCCATTGACCTTAATTTGTTGGCGCGGCCACTCATCGGCGGGATCAAAAGCGCGGCTAAGCAGCGCCGAATCTTCAAATATCTGATAACGAGTGATTTTTGATTGCGATACTTTAAAATGGATCACCATATCACTGCCCAGGGTATTCCCCGTACTCAAAACGGTATGCCGAAAACGCCCCAAAGCCAAAACGCTATCGTTATGTTCAATAAGTTCAGCAACCCTAAACTCCCTCGGTTGAAAATTGCGTGGGAAGCTTTCCAACCATTGCTTCACCTGCATCGGGCCTTGCAATATTCCCACGGTAGAAACATTCAAATTACCATCTATGTGCCAGACAACGTTGTCATCCAGCAAAGTGATAACATCATGAATATTTCCTTGCGCAAAAGCCGAAAAATAGGCCTCTACGACTTTTGTAGGGCTCAGATTCGATGCTGTACGGCTATCAAACAGTTCCATTGGCAATACCTGTAAATAAAGGGTCGGTGAAATCACCCGTTGATATTAAAGTGGCTCAAAGTATATTTATTTCAAATTCAGAAAAAAACGAATAGAATTGAATAATTGTTTTCCATAAATAGAAAATAAGCATGGCTGTAAACAACATGGACTGGAACGATTTACGTTTTTTTTTGAGTGTGGCCAGAACGCATAGCCTGACCAAAACAGCCTCTGAGCTCAACGTCAGCCAGTCGACGGTATCAAGAAGAATTGAAGCGATAGAAGCCAGCCTCCGAACTCACCTGTTCGTTCGCCATCAGACCGGGTATTTTTTGACAGATGCAGGGCAAGACGTTGTTAAATACGCTGAAGAGGTGGAAGAGAAAGTACTCTTGCTTGAAAGCAATATATCTGGCTCGGACCTCCGACCGGCGGGAACCGTACGCCTGGCAACGCCGGTAACGCTGGCAAGCCACTTGATTATTCCGGCACTGCCCCGTTTCTATAGCCGTTATCCTGATATCACACTCCAAATCATTACTGGTGTGAATACCATTTCAATATCGCGTCACGATGCCGATCTTGCGCTCCGGCTGGTTCGGCCTAAACAACATACGTTGAAAATACGGAAAGTGGGCCGGATGCCATCAGCCGTCTATGGTTCTAAAACCTATCTCCGTCAACATATTGCGCCCGAGACTGCCCCTCTCGCCGGAAGGCGTTTTATCACGTGGGACAGTTCTTATAGCCACCTGCCATCGTCAACATGGCTTAATGAAACCTATCCGAATATTCCTTCCGCGCTGGTAACAACCAGCGTCGTCTCGCAGATAGCGGCGGTGAAAGCCAATCTTGGTCTGGCGGTATTGCCTTGTTATATCGCATCGCAACATCCTGAAATGGCCGAAGTCATCCCGACAGAAAACGTGTTTGCCGAAGACCTTTGGCTGGTCAGCCATGCCGATATGATCGCATCGACACGCGTCAGGGCCGTTACCGATTTTTTGGCGGAAATTATCACTGAAGCTCGGCTGGCATGAGTTTGTCTTGGAAAGCGGCGTGGTGGCGTATTTAACAGGGTCGAGGAAGGCGCTCGGGCAGCAGAGGCAGAGTTTCATACCCGCCCCATGATTAACTGCCCACTTTGGCTGTGATGCCTCACAGTCAGTTAACCGAGGTGCCGGCGACCATCGCCACCGCCAAATCCTGCGCCAGCCGCTCCCGCGCTTCCTCTGGCAGGTTGGCCAGGCTGATACGGACAGCCGGGCCACTTTTCAGCCGGAACGGCTCACCGCTTTGCACCAGCCAGCCGCGCTGCGCCATAATTTGGCTGGCGGCGGCTTCCGAACGCACCGGCAACCAGATATGCACGCCTTCCCCCGCTGGCAACGGCGTGCCGGCCAGAGCGCCCACTCGCGCCGCCAGCGCATCGCGCCGTGCCTGATAGCTTTCCTGCGCCCGTAACAGCAAGCCATCGCCCTGCACCTGCGTCCATAATTTGACGGCAATCTGCTGCAAGATATGGCTGACCCAGCGCTCACGGATGTATTGATCGGCACGCATCGCTTGCAATAACGGCGGTGCGCCACAGGCCAACGCAATGCGCAAGTCCGGGCTGAGGAACTTACTCAGTGACAACACATAAAGACCGTTGTCGGCACCGCAGGGTAAATGCAGCGGCTGTTGCGACAGCGGCCCCCAGAAATCATCGACGATCGCCAGGCAGCCGGGCTGTTGCGCCAGGAACTCACGCCAACACTTGGCGCGGGCAGCACTGAGCGACATCCCGGTCGGGTTCTGTGCGCGTGGCGTGAGGATCACCGCGCAACCCAGCGTTGCGGCCTCCTTATCCGGCAGCCGGCACCCTTGTTCGTCTATCGCCAGCGGCAGCGGTTTTAAACGAAGATGCCGCAGCAACGTCAACAGCGGTGGCCAACAAGGATCTTCCACCCATACCGCCGCCCCTGGTGCCGCGTGGCAGCGCAGCGCCTTTTCAATGGCATCCAGCGCGCCGGAAAACACCGCTGTCTCACCCAACTCTGCACCTTGTTCGCTGAGCCATTCGCTGCCCAGCGCGCACAATGCCGGTAAATCACCGCTGACGTCATAGCCATTCTGCTGCGGGAATACGTCATCCTTGCCCAGCGACAGCGTCGGTAACAGCGCCGCATCCAGATTGCCACTGGCCAAATCGCACAGGCCTTCAGGCACCCGTCGTACGCTGCGCACCGCCCTTAACGGCTGGTCAAGCACCTGAGTACCGGCGCGGCCGCGGGTGGCCACCAAACCGGCATCCCGCAGCTTGGCGTACGCGCTGGCCACGGTATTAGGGTTCACCCCCAGCTCCCCGGCCAACTGACGCACCGGCGGCAACAGCTCACCCGGTTGCAAATCGCCCCGTTTTATCTGCGCGCCGATCTGTTCAGCAATCTGGACAGCGCTGCCGCCTTTTGCATACAATGATCTCATACATAAAACCTTTTGTATTAGTTCAAAATAGATTACCCGTTTATAACGCAAAAGTTAAGGGGTCAAAATGGAAAAACATTACGTACTCGACATTCAGCATGCCGGCAAAGCCTTCGCTCGCTTGCAGATGTTCACGCCCTGGGCTGCCGACCAACTGCAACAAGCCCGCGCGCTATTCCCCGCCGCGCAGGGCTATCAATTACACATCAGTCAGGTCAAAGAGCGCCGGATTGTTTATCAAAGCGGTACCGGCGGCATTACCGTGCTCGGCGATGCGCTGGAATTGGAGCCTTATCACGACGCCAGGGAAGTAGAGCAATGAAAAAAGTTGTCGCTATCAGGCATGTAAATTTTGAAAACCTCGGTATTCTGGGATCGCTGCTTTCACTGCGTGGCTATCAGATTGATTATTACGATGCCGGCCGTGACGATATTCGCGCCATCAACAATGAAGACACCGATTTGCTGGTGGTGCTCGGTGGGCCGATCAGCGCCGCGCAGCATTTTGCCGGGCAGCAACAGTATCCGTTTCTTAACGACGAGCTGGCGCTGGTCACCCAACGGTTACAGCAACGTCGCCCCACGATCGGCATTTGCCTGGGAGCGCAGGTGATGGCTCAGGCTCTGGGGGCCGACGTCGTCTCGCTGGGCGTGAAAGAGATTGGTTACGCGCCGCTGACGCTGGCGGAAAATGAAGACTCCGTGCTGGCGCCGCTGGCGGCAACGCCGGTGCTGCACTGGCACGGCGATATGTTTACTGTGCCTGAGGGCGCAACCTGGTTGGCCGGCACCGAGGCTTGCCGTTATCAGGCGTTCGAATATCAGGATTTCGCGCTTGGTCTACAGTTCCACCTGGAGGCCGATCATCGGGATATTGAACGCTGGCTGGTTGGCCACGCCTGTGAGCTGGAGTTGGCCGGCATTGCCCCGCAACAATTGCGCGGTCAGGCCGCACGCCATGGCGCTGAGTTGGAACAGCGCGCCCGGCGGGTGTTTGCACGGTGGCTGGATAAAAACGAACAAAGGACGTGTTAGATGCAACAGACTTTTCAATTGCAACCGCCGCAAATCGATGTCATCAGCATTCAATCGCAGGTGGTGTATGGCAGCGTCGGCAACGGTATCGCCTATCGCACCCTGCTGAAAAAAGGGCTGGAAGCGCTGCAGGTGCCCAGCGTGCTGTTCGGCTGCCCGCCCTATTACGGCGCCCCCAGCGGCGGCGTGATCTCAACCGAATGGTTCAGCGGCTTTCTGGACGATTTGATCGTTCGCGGCGTGATGAAACGCACCCGAGCTGTGATCGTCGGCTATCTGGGTGATGTCGCCCAATGTCATGTTCTGGACACCTGGTTGCAGCGCGTTCGCGCTATCAATCCGCAGATAAAAATCTATATCGATCCGGTGATGGGCGATTACGGTGAAGGCGTGTACGTGGACCCGCGCATCGTCAATTACTATCGTTCGCCATTCCTGCGCCTCGCCAACGGCCTGACGCCCAATGGGTTTGAACTGGAACAGCTTTGCGGGCACAGCCTGGTTACGCGTGAACAGACGCTGCACGCCGCGCAGGCGCTGTTGAATGACACTACCGAGTGGGTGTTGGTGACCAGCGCGCCTGGCATAGCGGAAAGCGACGATGAGCTAGGGTTATTGCTGGTCAGCCGCAATCAGGTGCAAAGTTACACCCACCCCAAAATCAAATCCAAGGTGAAAGGCACCGGCGACATGTTTACCGCGCTGCTGGTCAGCCATTTGCTGCACGGCAAAAGCCTCAACGATGCCATAGTGACCGCCGGCGGCGAAGTGTGCGACGTGTTGGCGGAAGCGGAGCATTTCGGGTGGGAGGAGATTGGCAGCCTGCGTGCCTTGAGATAGAACAGAATCATCGAGGGGCAGCCCGCTGCCCCTGTTCGCCGGCTTCAGCGTTTCTTCTTTTTATTGAAATCCAATTCGAACGCAAACACCGCACTCTGGATTTTTCTTTCCATGGCCAGGCCCAGATTGATAAAGCGGCACGACAAACGCGAGAAATGCACCGGTTTGTCCTCGTCGTCAAGCTCCTGATCTCCATTGATCACCATCAGCTCCATATTAACCTTGAAGCTGCCATAACTGCCCAGATCCAACAGCGCCTTTTTGAACAGGAGGCCCGGTTGAAGCTTGTCAGGCAACGGGCCATCGAAGCGCAAGCCCACACCGCCTGCAGAGAGATCGTGGATCCTTAACTGATACGCGGTGCCGTCGGCATATTCGCCGCTGCAGAGAAACTGACGCCAGTGTGGCGTGGTGACGCGGAACTGGCGGCGGCGCTGAATGTAAAACAGCTCTTTTGGCAGGCCGCTAGAACAGACTTGAACGCCCAGGTGGTCGGTAAATTTGGGTTGGCCGACGGTGAACTCGATCTTCGCGTCGTGGCTTTCAATCACGACGGTAAATTCGCCGTCCGCCATGTTATCCGCCTCGTCGCCGCTGAAGACGATATTGTCCGGCCCGACGCTCAATAACAGACTCTGAAACTGCCGCTGCTGGTTAACGACCCTCAGGGGTGTTCGTTGCTTACAAATTTCACGCAAAATCGCCAGAACTTCAAAACGCTCCCGTTTGATAAACAATCCGTTATCATTGTGCTCCACACGTCTCTCCTGACTCTTCCCAATGGCGATTACAAATTCCTTATAGTTATCATCACTGGGAATATTCCTAAAGTCAAATTTGCCAGCGATGCCAGGCCTGTGGGAACAGTCTTGCGAAGCGTTTTGCCCAAGCCCGCTGACCAGGTTCATCGGCGATCAGGTCCTGGCGGATCTCGATGCCAACGTAAGGTAACCGACGCCGCTCCGCATGCACCGGCAAGGTGTAATCCGTCGCATCGGTCATCGCGTAAGGTTCGTTGACCCCCACCTGCAAATCCCCTTCCTCCCGCAACAACTCAGCCAGCAGGTGGGCAAACTCCGGTTGGCGATTAAACAACAACCCAACTTGCCAGGGACGGGAGTTACCTTTGAACACCGGCGTAAAACTGTGCATTGCGATAATGGCGGTCGGCTTTCCGCGCAGCTGTCGTTCGCCCAGCGTATGGTCAATGCTGTGATGATACGGCAGGAAAATCTCACGCTCGCGGGCCAACGCATGCTCGGCATCAATGCCGATATTGCCGGGAACAGGCGTCAGTTCCGACAGCGACGGGATCGAACTGGCGATGCCGGGGGCCCGATTGCAGTCAATCACTAAACGCGAGTAACGCTGATGAATCAACGTGGCGTCCAGATGGCGACTAAGATGACGTGAAACCGCCAAGGCGCCGATATCCCAACCGATATGACGGTCGATTTCACCGGGCGGCAGGCCCAGATCACCCAAACGTTGCGGTATCGCCTGGCCGGCATGATCGCACAGTAATAAAAAAGGCGCGGCACCGTTGGGCGTTTCAACCGCAACGGCGGGTGGCTCATCGGCGGATAGCAACTGCGGGATAAAGGACTGTGACATGCAAAACTCCTGGGTGGGATAAACCTTTATCCTAGCGCTATCCCACCACTGGCCCCAAGCCGGGGCTTAGATCAAAAACGCATGAACGCGGGGCCGATCACTCTATGCAAGCGTCCTGCGGTTGATGAACCGCAATATAGCGCTGGAAGCGCGACGGTTTAAGCCGGGTGAGATCAACCAACACCAAGCCGTCGATGCAGTTGTTGAACGCCGGATCTGTACCGAAATCAATAAACTGCACCCCGCCCGGCTCGCACAGCTCGGTATACTGTTTATACAAGGTAGGGATCGAGCAGCCGATATTGCTCAGCAGGCTTTTCAGCCGCACCAGATCTTCTTGATAATTATCGCCGGCAAACTGCGCCAGGACCTGCGGCAACGAAGCCGGGTAAGGTTGACGCGACTGCGCCAGCGCGCTCCCCGGTGAGAAATACAGCCGGTAGAAGGCAATCAACAGATCACGCGCCGCCACCGGCATGCCGCCGGAGATGGAGACCGGCCCAAACAGATAGCGATACTGCGGATATTTGGCCAGATAGGCGCCGATGCCCAACCACAGGTAATCCAGCCCACGCTTGCCCCAGTAAGCCGGTTGGATAAAGCTGCGACCCAGTTCTATGCCCTGCGCCAGGATCGGCGCCATATCGCGGTCATAATGGAACAGGCTGTTGCTGTAGATACTTTCCAGCCCCTTGCGCTCCAGCTGCTCGGCGGTGGGAATAAAGCGGTAAGCGCCGACGATTTCCAGTTCGTCCGCATCCCATAACACCAGGTGATAATAGTCGTCGTCATAGCTGTCCAGATCGCGCCGACGGCCGGAGCCTTCGCCCACCGCGCGGAAAGCAATCTCGCGCAGGCGACCTAATTCACGCAGGATGGGTGTACGCGCCTCATCCTGGCGGCGATACAGGTAAATGATTTTACCGTCCGGCGTTACGCCGAGCCGCTCGCAGTTGGCCAGCGCTTTCTTCAGCTCAAGCCGATCCTCAGGCAGGGCGATGGCCGATTCGCTGGCGAACAGCCCTTCCTTGCCCTGGCCCAAACGATAAACGTGACGACGGAAGCGCTCGGCCAAATCTTTGGCGCTGGTGTGGCCATCGTGCCAGTTGGCGAACGGAATACGGCCGCCAACGCGGATTTTGATACGGCCGCCCTGCTGCTGGAACATTTCACGCACCAGCAACAGGGTAGATAACGGGCGATAAATCAATGAAGTGAAATAAAACAGATTGCTGTTACGCGCGCTGATGTGGATCGGCACAATCGGCGCCCGCGCCTTGGCCGCCAGGCGTAGAAAGCCGGTATGCCAGTGGCCGTCGCGGATGCCTTTCGGGCTCATGCGCGACACTTCACCGGCGGGGAACAGGATCAGCGCGCCCTGTTTATCGAGTTGCGCCTGCATACCTTCGATTTGCTTGCGGCTGGTTTTATAGCCTACGTTGTCCACCGGCACGAACAGGCTGCGCAGCGGTTCTATATAGGTCAGCAGCTGGCTGGCAACCACCTTTACATCCGGCCGCACCGCCGCGACTGCACGCAGCAGCACCAGTCCGTCCAACGAGCCGATCGGGTGATTTGCCACCAGCACCACCGGCCCCTGGCTGGGAATGTTTTCCAGGTCACCGTCTACCAGTTCACAACTGAGGTTGAAGTAGTCCACCACTTGTTCGATCAAATCCAGCCCTTTCAGGTGCGGATAATCGGCGGCAAACTGTTTGAATTCTTTTTCGAAGAGTAAGGTTCTCAGCAGGCTACGCTGCCAGGCAGGGGTATTGCGGTGTGGAAATGCATCTTGCAACAGAGAATCCAAGCTGAACATCGCGTTATCTCCTGGCTTAGTCGCTGCAAACTTAAGCCAGCGCTATGACCCTAACATGTCAGTTACATGACAAAAAAATGAAATCCCTCGACCTATCAGGTATAGCAAATTATTGAAGGTAGGGTGGCGATGGTTTTTCCATCACTGCCGATATCGCATTTTAAGCTACCGACGCCGCTGCCCAGAGGGATTGACTGTCGGCATGCCGTTACTGCTGCCTATCCCCCCAGAACAAAAACGCATGAACGCGGGGCCGATCACTCTACGCAAGCTTCCTTCGGTTGATGAACCGCAATATAGCGTTGGTAGCGCGACGGTTTAATCCGGGTGAGATCAACCAACACCAGCCCGTCGATGCAGTTGCTGAACGCCGGATCTGTGCCGAAATCAATAAACTGCACCCCGCCCGGCTCGCACAGCTCGGTATACTGTTTATATAAGGTGGGGATCGAGCAACCGATGTTGCTCAGCAGGCTTTTCAACCGCACCAGATCTTCTTGATAATTATCGCCGGCAAACTGCGCCAGGACCTGCGGCGACGAAGCCGGGTAAGGTTGACGCGACTGCGCCCGCGCGCTCCCCCGTGAGAAATACAACCGGTAGAAGGCAATCAACAAATCATGCGCCACCCCCGGCATCTTGCCGGAGATGGAGACCGGCCCAAACAGATAGCGGTGCTGCGGATATTTGGCCAGATAGGCGCCAATGCCCAACCACAGGTAATCCAGCCCACGCTTGCCCCAGTAGGCCGGTTGGATAAAGCTGCGGTCCAGCTCGAGGGCCTGCGCCAGGATCGGCGCCATCTCGCGACCAAAATGAAACAGGCTGCTGCTGTAGATACTTTCCGGCCCCTTGCGCTCCAACTGCTCGGCGGTGGAAATAAAACGGTAAGCGCCGACGATTTCCATCTCGTTCACATCCCATAACACCAGGTGATAATAGTCATCGTCATAGCTGTCCAGATCGCGACGACGGCCGGAGCCTTCGCCCACCGCGCGGAAAGCGATTTCGCGCAGGCGACCTAATTCACGCAGGATGGGCGTACGCACCTCATCCTGGCGGCGATACAGATAAATGATTTTACCGTCCGGCGTTACGCCAAGTTGTTCGCAGTTAGCCAGCGCCTTCTTCAGCTCAAGCCGATCCTCAGGCAGGGCGATGGCCGATTCGCTGGCGAACAGCCCTTCCTTGCCTTTGCCCAGACGATAGACGTGGCGCCGAAAACGGTCGGCCAAATCTTTGTCGCTGGTGTGGCCATCGTGCCAGTTGGCGAACGGAATGCGGCCGCCAACGCGGATTTTGATACGGCCGCCCTGCTGCTGGAACATTTCACGCACCAGCAACAGGGTGGATAACGGGCGATAAATCAATGAAGTGAAATAAAACAGATTGCTGTTACGCGCACTAATGTGGATCGGCACAATCGGCGCCCGTGCCTTGGCCGCCAGGCGTAAAAAACCGGTATGCCAGTGGCGGTCGCGAATGCCTTTCGGGCTGATGCGCGACACTTCACCGGCGGGGAACAGGATCAGTGCGCCCTGTTGATCGAGTTGCGCCTGCAAGCCTTCGATTTGCTCGCGGTTGGTTTTGTCGCCCAGGTTACCCACCGGCACAAACAGGCTGCGCAGCGGTTTTATATAGGTCAGCAGCTGGCTGGCAACTACTTTTACATCCGGCCGCACCGCCGCGACTGCACGCAGCAGCATCAGCCCTTCCAGCGAGCCGATCGGGTGATTTGCCACCAGCACCACCGGCCCCTGGCTGGGAATGTTTTCCAGGTCACCGTCTACCAGTTCACAGCTGAGGTTGAAGTAGTCCACCACTTGTTCAATCAAATCCAGCCCTTTCAGGTGCGGATAATCGGCGGCAAACTGTTTGAATTCTTTTTCGAAGAGTAAGGTTCTCAGCAGGCTACGCTGCCAGGCAGGGGTATTGCGGTGTGGAAATGCATCTTGCAACAGAGAATCCAAGCTGAACATCGCGTTATCTCCCGGCTTTGCCGCTGCAAACCTCCGACAGCGCCATAACCCTAACATGTCAGTTACATGACAAAACAATAAAATCCCTCGACCTGTCAGGCACATCAGCTTATTGAAGATAGGGCGGCAATGGTTTTTCCATCATCTCCGCCGCCGCATTGTTATGCGCCTGAAACGATCGCTCATAGGTACCAACTGCGGTAAACATGCCGTCGCACACTGCGCACTATACTCGTAACCCTGACTGCCCACCACAAAAAACATTAATATAATTTCACTATCACTCATTTTATCGCGTTACTTCATTCATCCTCACCATGATCAAATCCATCAACGAAGAGAATTTCGACATTTCTTAAAATAATTTTACACACGAAGTAACTTGCAATTTATTTCTTTATTTTAAATCAATGTACTTTATTTAATTCTTGTTAATTAAATGAGTTTCAAATCAATTAAAAGAGGGATTGGCGATATCCAACCCCCACACAACACTGGCGTTATCCATCATCTGTCGATAAAAAATAAAACCAATAAAATCAAATGGAAGAATAAAGCACACTTCGAAAAAAGAACTATTACACCTACTTGTCAAATACGCATGGATAACGGCGACGTCGTTTCCGCCGGATATCTAAAAATCACTTAAATTTATTTCCCCCACATCACCATTTCGATAAATAAAATATCATATGAATTAATTTTAGTCATAACCATTGATGGCAAAAATAATAACAGCAGGATACGAAGAGTAATCATCGACTATAGCCAATCCCGTAAAGACGGTGTGCCATCAATGAAAAATCATTAAAAACACCGGAATTAAACATAAAATTAACTTATGATTATATGTGTTCATTAATGGTTTATCTCCATCGAACACCGTCGATATCTGGCGAACAGCAAAGCTTCATCCCCCTCCATCTTCATGTCCGAAATCCGCCATCGCCCCGCCGCATTTCGTGCAATAATCTCCCCATCAACCGAGAGGAGTAATCAAAATGCAGACCTTTTTTATTGATCGTATGGCAACGCCGGTTGGTGAACTGGTGCTGATTGCCGACGAACAGGACCGTTTACGCGCCATCGACTGGACCGAGCACGAAGTGCGACTGATGAAGCTGCTGAATACCCATTACCGTGCCGACCGTTTCCAATTGCAGGAAAAAGCCAACCCCGGCGGCCTGACCGACATCATGCAGCGCTATTTTGCCGGTGAGCTGACGGTGATAGACAACCTGCCGGTGATGACCGCAGGCACTGAGTTCCAGCGCACCGTCTGGCAGCAACTGCGCCGGATACCCTGCGGCGAGATCATCACCTATGGCGAATTGGCGAAACGCATCGGGCGCCCGACCGCTTCCCGCGCGGTCGGTATGGCCAATGGTTCCAACCCGATCAGCATCGTGGTGCCATGCCACCGGGTGATTGGCTCGCAGGGGGCGTTGACCGGTTATGCCGGGGGCGTGCAACGCAAACAGTGGCTGTTGAAACACGAAGGCTATTTGCAGAACGATCTGCTTTAATGCATCTCGACGCGCTTTTGCGCCGCTGGGGAAAAGCGTTCGGCCGGAACGCATCAGGCAATATCACCCGATTCCGGCCATAAATGCGCACCTCAGGATGGCAAACACCGAGAGTGGAATAATGCTTAGCCTAAAAACCCTGCCGGACCCGAAGTTACCGACGGCTGTCTGGCGGGTAAAGCATTTGCATAAGTTATGAGAAAATCAAAAGTATTCAGTCAGCTACAGGACAATCAGCGGCACAACAGAACAAAAATCGCACACAATGCCCCTGTTCATATTAATGCTACTCTTATCACCTGCGGCAAAAGATGTTAAAATTGACGCATATCAATTATTGAATGAGCGTAATCTATGATCCCGGAAAAACGCGTGATTCGTCGTATCCAGTCTGGTGGTTGTGCGATCCATTGTCAGGACTGCAGCATCAGCCAGCTGTGCATTCCTTTTACTCTTAATGCTCATGAGCTGGACCAGCTCGACAACATTATCGAAAGGAAAAAGCCTATCCAAAAGGGGCAAACCCTGTTTAAGGCCGGCGATGAACTGAAATCGTTGTACGCTATCCGCTCCGGGACCATCAAGAGCTACACCATTACCGAACAGGGTGATGAACAAATCACCGGCTTCCATCTGGCAGGCGATTTGGTCGGTTTTGACGCCATCGGCGGCCTGAAGCACCCAAGTTTCGCTCAGGCGCTGGAAACCGCAATGGTCTGCGAGATCCCGTTTGAAACGCTGGACGACCTTTCCGGTAAAATGCCTAACCTGCGCCAGCAAATCATGCGTTTGATGAGCGGCGAGATTAAGGGC
This sequence comes from Serratia plymuthica, assembly GCF_018336935.1. Taxonomy (NCBI): domain Bacteria; kingdom Pseudomonadati; phylum Pseudomonadota; class Gammaproteobacteria; order Enterobacterales; family Yersiniaceae; genus Serratia; species Serratia plymuthica. The sequence continues at coordinate 2,555,597 of NZ_CP068771.1, forward strand.
GACCAGGATATGATCCTGCTGCTGTCGAAGAAAAATGCCGAAGAGCGCCTGGCGGCGTTCGTTTACAATCTGTCGCGCCGCTTTGCGGAACGGGGCTTCTCGCCGCGTGAGTTCCGCCTGACCATGACCCGTGGCGACATCGGCAACTATCTCGGCCTGACGGTTGAGACCATCAGCCGCCTGCTGGGCCGCTTCCAGAAAAGCGAAATCCTCAGCGTGAAGGGCAAATACATCACCATCGAAAACGTCGACGCCCTGTCGGTGTTGGCCGGCACACCCCGCATCAACGTAGCCGTAAGCGCCTGATCCCATGCCAGGTCAATAATTCCTCAGAATTATTGACCTGGCACATCTCCACCGCTGTTCTGTTTTTCAATGTTGGGTTACTCTGTAAATTAACAGACTGTTGATTTTCAGCTGTAAGGAGGCCCTATGGCGAAGTATCAGAATCTTCTGGTGGCTATTGACCCCAATCAGGACGATCAGCCGGCGCTGCGCCGGGCGGTTTACCTGGTCAAACGGAATGGCGGGCGTATCAAAGCCTTCCTTCCTATCTATGACTTCTCTTACGAGATGACGACCCTGCTCTCCCCCGACGAACGGACGGCGATGCGGCAAGGCGTTATCAGCCAACGCGCCGCGTGGATTAACGAGCAATGCCGTTTTTACCTCGACGAAGGCGTTCCTATTGAAATCAAAGTGGTCTGGCATAACCGCCCTTTCGAGGCAATTATTCAGGAAGTGATCGCCGCCAAGCATGATTTACTGCTGAAAATGGCGCATCAGCACGACCGGCTGGAATCAGTCATTTTCACGCCGACCGACTGGCACCTGTTACGCAAATGTCCGTGCCCGGTGTGGATGGTCAAAGATCAACCTTGGCCGGAAGGCGGCAAAGCGGTGGTCGCCGTCAATCTGGCCAGCGAAGAACCCTATCACGATCCGCTGAACATCAAGCTGGTGCAGGAAACCGTCGAACTGGCGCAAAACGTAAACCAGACGGAAGTGCATCTGGTCGGAGCCTACCCCGTTACTCCTATCAATATCGCCATTGAACTGCCTGATTTTGATCCCAGCGTCTATAACGACGCCATTCGCGGACAGCATCTGATCGCCATGAAGGCATTAAGGCAGAAGTTCTGTATTGCCGAAGAGTTCACCCACGTTGAAAAAGGCCTGCCGGAAGAGGTGATCCCGGACCTGGCCGAACACTTGCAAGCGGGCGTGGTGGTGTTGGGGACATTAGGCCGCACCGGTATCTCCGCGGCGTTTATCGGCAACACGGCAGAACATGTGATCGACCATCTGAAATGTGACCTGCTGGTGATTAAGCCGGAAAACTTCAACTGCCCCATCGAAGTCGATGAAGACGATGAGCACGACGACGAGGACTGAACTTCGGGTATAAAAAAACACGGGCCAATTCAGGCCCGTGTTTTTATTGGTTGCGATTAATCCTGCAACGCTCTCAGTATCGCTTCCACGCTCTCTTTGGCATCCCCGAACAGCATCTGAGTGTTCTCTTTGAAGAACAGCGGGTTCTGCACGCCGGCGTAACCGGTGTTCATCGAACGTTTAAAAGCAATCACGTTTTGCGCTTTCCACACTTCCAGCACCGGCATACCGGCGATCGGGCTACGCGGATCCTCCAGCGCGGCCGGGTTCACCGTGTCGTTGGCGCCGATCACCAGCACGGTATCGGTATCCGGGAAATCTTCGTTGATTTCGTCCATCTCCAACACCACGTCGTACGGCACCCTGGCTTCCGCCAACAGCACGTTCATGTGGCCCGGTAAACGCCCGGCAACCGGATGAATGCCGAAACGCACTTTGATACCGCGCGCGCGCAATTTTTCGGTGATTTCCGCCACCGGATACTGCGCCTGCGCGACCGCCATGCCATAACCTGGAGTGATGATCACCGAAGTGGAATTCTTCAGCTGCTCGGCAACCTCTTCCGCCGTGGTTTCACGATACTCGCCCATTTCTTCCGCATTGCCGGTCGAGGAACCATCGGTACCGAAACCGCCGGCGATCACGCTGATAAACGAACGGTTCATCGCCTTACACATAATGTAAGACAGGATAGCACCCGAGGACCCCACCAACGCGCCGGTGACGATCAACAAATCGTTGCTCAGCATAAAGCCCGCCGCTGCGGCCGCCCAGCCCGAATAGGAGTTGAGCATCGACACGACTACCGGCATATCCGCGCCACCGATAGAAGCAACCAAATGCCAACCAAACGCCAGCGCGATCGCAGTCATCAGCACCAACGCCACCGCCTGCCAGCCCACGCTGTCGGCGCGAACGAACACCACCAGCAGCAGGAAGGAGATCACCAACGCCGCCAGGTTCATCTTGTGGCGATTCGGCAAGGCCAGCGGTTTGGATGAGATGATGCCGCGCAGTTTACCGAAAGCGACAATCGAACCGGTGAAGGTGACCGCACCGATAAAGATGCCAAGGAACACCTCGGTCAGATGGATATTCTCCATCACCGGCTCCATCGGCGCGCCGTGATCCAGATAGCTGTTCAAGCCCACCAATACCGCCGTCAGGCCAACGAAACTGTGCAGCACCGCCACCAACTCCGGCATTTCGGTCATTTCGACTTTTTTCGCCAGATAGACGCCGATGGAGCCACCGATAATCATCGCAATGATGATCCAACCCACGTTGCCGGAATCCGGCCCGAGGATAGTGGCAATCAACGCAATCGCCATCCCGGCGACGCCAAACAGGTTGCCCTGCTTCGAGGTTTCATGGCGCGACAAACCGGCCAGGCTGCAAATAAACAAAATAGCGGCAACAATGTATGCAGCTGTAACTAATCCTCCAGACATGTGTTACCCCTTAGTTCTTGCGGAACATCTTCAGCATGCGCTGAGTGACGGTGAATCCACCAAAAATATTGATGCTGGCAATCAGCACGGCGATGAAGGAGAGGAAACTCACCCAGCCGCCGTGGCCAATTTGCAATAACGCACCGACCACGATAATCCCTGAGATCGCATTGGTGACCGACATCAATGGGGTATGCAATGCATGGCTGACGTTCCAGACCACGTAGTAACCCACCACGCAGGCCAGCGCAAACACGGTAAAGTGAGACAGGAACTCTTTTGGCGCCGCATTGGCCAGCCAGCCGAACAGAACGATCGCCAGCGCGATCAGCCCGTATTTCAGCCAAGGTGAAACCGGTTTTGCCGCCGGTTTGGCGGCCGGAGCCGCTGCCGGCGCCTGTTTCGGTTGGGCAGAAACCTGGATTGGCGGAGCCGGCCAGGTCACCTCGCCGCTGCGCACCACGGTGACGCCGCGGATCACGGTGTCTTCGAAATCGATATCGATTTCGCCGTTTTTCTCTTTCGACAGCAATTTCAGCAGGTTAACCAGGTTGGTGCCGTACAGCTGCGAAGACTGGGTCGGCAAACGGCTTGGCAGATCGGTATAGCCAATGATTTTTACGCCATTATCGGTGACGGTCACGCGGTCGGCCACCGTCAGCTCACAGTTGCCGCCATTTTGCGCGGCCAGATCGACGATCACGCTGCCCGGCTTCATCGAAGCCACCATCTCTTTAGTGATAAGCTTGGGTGCCGGCTTGCCCGGGATCAGCGCAGTGGTGACAATAATGTCGACCTCTGCCGCCTGGGCGGCAAACAGCGCCATCTCGGCCTTGATAAAGGCTTCGGACATCACTTTGGCATAGCCGTCGCCGCTGCCCGCTTCTTCCTCAAAGTCCAGCTCGAGGAATTCCGCGCCCATACTCTGCACTTGTTCTTTAACTTCCGGGCGGGTATCGAAGGCGCGCACAATAGCTCCCAGACTCCCTGCGGCACCAATCGCCGCCAACCCCGCTACGCCTGCGCCGATGATCATCACTTTCGCCGGTGGAACCTTGCCGGCGGCGGTGATCTGGCCGGTGAAGAAACGGCCAAACTCGTGCGCCGCTTCAACAATCGCGCGGTAGCCGGCGATATTGGCCATCGAGCTCAGCGCATCCATCGACTGCGCGCGGGAGATACGCGGCACCGAATCCATCGCCATCGCGGTGACGTTGCGCGCAGCCAGTTTTTCGATAAGCTCCGGGTTTTGCGCCGGCCAGATAAAACTGACCAACGTACTGCCCTCGCGCATTAACGCAATCTCGTCCTCTTGCGGCGCGTTAACTTTCAAAATCAGATCCGATTGCCAGACGTCGGCAGTGTCGGTGATCGTTGCTCCTGCGGTTTCATACGCCGCATTGTCAAAACTTGCCAGTTTACCCGCGTCGCTTTCGACAGCGACGGTAAAGCCCAGCTTCAGCAGTTGTTCCACCGTTTTCGGCGTTGCTGCAACACGGGCTTCATTGGCCAACCGTTCTCTTGGTACACCAATACGCATAATGTTCCCTTCTCACCTGTCTTTGATGATGTTTATTATCTTCCTACCCATAGCAGTAGCGCCGGCTGACATCTGGGCCCGTCGTCTTTCAGAACTGCGCATTGGTGGCCGCAATCTGAAAGCAGGAGGCATAGTTGTCGGCATCGAATTAAGGCACCGTCTATAACCTACTGAAAATATGATCGATGATCCATAATTGCTTACGCATTCATGCCCGTTTTTACATAAAAACTCAGACAACGACATGACAAATCGCAATTTTAAGTTAAAAAGCCGCGTACAACGCCATTTTTGCTGCAGAATTGTGACGGACACTTGCCTGGGGATATCCGGCCCCGCGTGGCCAGAATGAATGAAAGTTATAAAATTGTGAATAATTAACACTTATGCCATCAAAGACTTTATTATTGAAACTTATGGCGATTACACGGCAAATGACGTAAACAATCCTTCATGGGATTTGTCTCATGCGATGACATAAAATGCTGAGACACTTGTCGAGATTACATGTAATAATCGGCGGCTGAATTACCCATAAACAGTTCAGCACGTTATAAACGTTAATGCGCTTGGCGAAAGGATTTTTTATGAAGCTGAAGAACACGATCATCGCATCAGCCTTGTTATCACTCACTGCGCTGTCTGCTCATGCTGCGCTTGAGTTAACTCCTGAAAAAGCAGCGGCGTTGAAGCCGTTTGATCGCATCACTATTACCGGCCGCTTTAATGCCATCAATGAAGCCGTTGATGCCGTATCCCGCCGTGCAGACAAACTGGGCGCAGACTCCTTCTACATCCAGGACAGCAACAACAGCAACAACGGCGGCAACTGGCGCGTCACCGCGGATCTTTATCATAAAGATGCGCCTGAAGTGAGCAAAGAGCCGAAATACCGCGTGATTAACGGGGTTACCGAGCTGCCGAAGGAACAAGCCTTCCTGCTTGAGCCTTACGATACGGTCAGCGTCAGCGGTTTCTACCGCAGCCAGCCGGATATCAACGAAGCCATCGCCAAAGAAGCGAAAAAGAAAGGCGCAGCCTCGTTCTTTATTGTGCGTCAGATTGATGCCAACCAGGGCGGCAACCAGTTCGTCACTGCCTACATTTACAAAGCCGATGCGCCCAAACGCGTAGTTCAGAGCCCGGATGCCATTCCTGCCGATTCTGAAGCCGGCAAAGCCGCACTGGCTGCCGGTGGCGCAGCCGCCGCCAATGTCGAAATCCCGGGCGTCGCTTCCTCAGGCTCACCAAGCCGTGACGTAGGCCGTTTCTTCGAAACCCAGTCTTCTACCGGCCAACGCTACACCGTCACGCTGCCGGACGGCACCAAAATCCAGGAAGTGAGCAACGTTACCGCCGCGCAGATGGTGCCGTTTGATTCCGTGACCTTCACCGGCCATTTCAACAGCATGACGGACGTTTCCACCGAAGTGGCGAAGCGCGCCGCTGCGAAAGGTGCCAAGTTCTACCACGTGACTCGTCAGTGGCAGAACAAGAGTGGCGGCAACCTGACCGTCAGCGCCGATCTGTTCAAATAAGTTTCACTTCGCGGTTTACTCTCGGGCAGCCATTGAGCTGCCCGTTTTTTTGCCGCTTACAGCCCCCACCGGTTGAATAATTTTTTGTAAATTCCGCATATTCAATCATTGCATCCGTAACGATCCATCCGTAGAATTTGCGCCTGTTTTTAGGGCAATTGCCTATTTGTTCAGTAATTGTCATTACGTTGTTACTGCCAAGCAGTTCCCACACAGTTGTTTATTCTGCGCTCAGGATCCGTCATTGGAAAAAAAACTAGGTCTTACCGCGTTAACCGCATTGGTGCTCAGCTCCATGCTGGGCGCCGGGGTTTTCAGCCTGCCGCAAAACATGGCGCAGGTGGCCAGCCCGGCCGCACTGCTGCTGGGTTGGGCTATCACCGGTGTCGGCATCTTGTTTCTCGCTTTCGCCATGCTGTTGCTCACCCGCCTGCGGCCCGATCTGGACGGCGGGATCTTCACCTATGCAAAAGAAGGTTTTGGCGAGCTGGTGGGCTTCTGTTCCGCCTGGGGATATTGGCTATGTGCGGTGATCGCCAACGTCTCTTATCTGGTGATCGTGTTTGCCGCGCTGAGCTTGTTTACCGATCGCGGCGGCGATGTCATTTTGGGTGACGGCAATACCTGGCAGGCGCTGTTGGCGGAATCGTTGCTGCTGTGGGTCGTGCATGCGCTGGTGCTGCGCGGGGTGCAAACCGCCGCCAGCATCAACCTGGCGGCAACCTTGGCCAAGCTTTTGCCGCTTGGGCTGTTTGCCGTACTGGCGGCTATCGCATTCAAAATGGACGTATTCACCCTGGACTTTCACGGCGTCGCGCTCGGCAAACCGGTGTGGGAACAGGTAAAAAACACCATGCTGATTACCCTGTGGGTGTTTATCGGCGTGGAAGGCGCAGTGGTGGTCTCCGCGCGGGCACGCCATAAAAAAGATGTGGGCCGTGCAACCATGCTGGCGGTGCTCTCCGCGCTGGCGGTTTATCTGCTGGTGACGCTGTTGTCGTTGGGGGTAGTGCCGCGCAGTGAACTGGCCGGAATGCGTAACCCTTCGATGGCAGTGCTGATGGTCGATCTGATTGGCCCCTGGGGGGATGTGATTATCGCCGCCGGCCTGATCGTTTCGGTATGCGGCGCTTATCTGAGCTGGACGATAATGGCCGCTGAAGTGCCGCTGCTGGCTGCCCAGCACGGTGCTTTTCCCAAAATATTCCGCAAGCAGAACAAGAATCACGCGCCTTCGGCTTCGCTATGGCTGACCAATATTGCAGTGCAGTTCGCGCTGGTGGTGATCTGGCTGACCGGCAGCAACTATAATTCGCTGCTGACCATCGCCTCGGAAATGATTTTGGTGCCTTACTTCCTGGTTGGCGCCTTCTTGTTCAAGGTTGCGCTGCGCCGCCAGGACAAACGGTTGATGTTCGCCGCCACCGGCGCTTGTCTGTATGGCATTTGGCTGCTGTACGCTTCAGGGTTGATGCATCTGTTGATGTCGGTGCTGCTGTATGCACCGGGGTTGCTGGTGTTTATCTATGCCAGACGCGGACATGAAGATGTCAAACTGCTGAATCAGCTGGAGAAAAGTAGCATTTTGCTGTTACTGGTGGCTACGGTACCGGCCGGCTGGTTTATGTTGCAGTAGTGAAGAGCGGCCGGGTGGGATCACCCGGTCAATTCCCTTAGGATGCGCGCAGGGTAATGGTCATGCGTTCCTCTACCTGAGAGATGATAACCCCCTCGACGCACTCTTGCTGAATGGCCGCCAACTGTTGTTGGTCCAGCGCATACGGCAGTTTAATGTCGAACACTGCCAGCCCCTGCTGCTGCGCCAGATCGATCAGGCGCACGATATTGGTTTCATCGCTGACCTGGGTGGATACCACCTGCAGCGCCAGTTCCTTCAACTGCTCTTTCCGCGTTTGCGAAGCGCAAGCCTGAGATTTCAATACCATGCCAAAAAATGGCATCACACCATAAATTGCATCAACAAAGCGCCAGTGCTTCTTGCACGATGCGGACAGAAAATCCATGTAATCAAAGCAGATTTTCTCACTGCGCGCGACGGATGCAAGGTGACTGCTGTTCATCCCTTCCTTCCTCTCATTGCCAGTGTATTACATCCTGAAATGGATAATCGATGCGAAGCTTTAACGAATTTCCGACGTATAATGGCATAATTCCCCTATTGTTTGCCAGTCTGTCCAGGAGCTTTAATCAATGGAACATCACAACTCAGCGCCAGTGCTGATCACGGGCGGCGCACGCCGGATTGGGCTGGCGCTGGCCAGGTCTTTCTTGCAACGCGACATCCCCGTTATCATTGCCTACCGTAGCGACTACCCGGCGCTGAAAGAGCTGAAAAGACTGGGGGCAACTTGCATTCAGGGCGATTTTTCGACTCATGAAGGCATTTACCGCTTTGCCGAACGTGTTCGCCAGGCCGCGCCGAAACTGCGTGCAGTGATCCACAACGCCAGCGCCTGGCAGGCTGAGTCTGCGGAGGTGCCGCCGGAGCAGGTTATGGCGGCGATGCTGCAAATCCACGTTTACACCCCCTATCTGTTGAATCAGTTACTGGAACCCTGCCTGCTTGGCCAGGGACAGGCAGGCGCCGATATTATCCACCTGACCGATTATGTGGTGGAAAAAGGCAGCGACAAGCATATCGCTTACGCTGCCAGCAAGGCCGCGCTCGACAACATGACCCGCTCTTTCGCCCGTAAACTGGCGCCGGAGGTCAAGGTCAACGCCATCGCGCCGGCGTTGATTATTTTCAATCCGGGCGATGATGAGCCTTATCGTCAACAAGCGTTGGCAAAGTCGTTGATGAAAATCGCTCCGGGTGAAAGCGAAGTGGTCAACCTGGTCAATTATTTGCTGGACAGCCGTTATGTCACCGGCCGCACCCATGGTGTAGACGGTGGGCGGCCCCTGCGCTAGAAAAAGATGTGCATGGCGTATCGCTGAGCCCCGCGTTATGCTGAACTCCGTTATTCTTATAAAACCGCTGAATATGCATAAAATTGTTTTTGTGGAAGACGATCCGGAAGTCGGCAAGCTGATTGCCGCCTATTTGGGCAAACACGATATAGAAGTGCTGATTGAGCCGCGTGGCGACAGCGCGCAAGCTCGCATTGAGCAAGAATTGCCGGACCTGGTGCTGCTCGACATTATGCTGCCCGGAAAAGACGGCATGACGCTGTGCCGCGATTTGCGCCCAACCTTTCCTGGGCCGATCGTATTGCTCACCTCACTCGACAGCGATATGAACCATATCCTTTCATTGGAAATGGGTGCCAACGATTACATTCTGAAAACCACGCCGCCGGCGGTTTTACTGGCGCGCCTGCGTTTACACCTGCGCCAGCATGGCAATCACCCCAAGGAAGAGTCAACGCAACCGATCACCCAGCACAACGCGCTGCACTTCGGGTTGTTATGCATCGATCCGGTCAACCGCCAGGTGACGCTGGGCGAAGAGATGATCACCCTTTCCACCTCGGATTTCGATCTGCTGTGGGAGTTGGCTACCCACGCCGGGCAGATTATGGACCGCGAGGCGCTGCTGCAAAACTTGCGCGGCGTGAGCTACGACGGCCTTGATCGAAGCATCGACGTGGCGATTTCCCGCCTGCGCCGCAAACTGTACGACAATGCGCTGGAGCCCTTCCGCGTCAAAACCGTGCGCAATAAAGGTTATCTGTTCGCCCCAAATGCCTGGGAGTTCGTGCAGCAATGAGAAAGCTTTTTGTGCAGTTCTTCCTGCTGCTGTTCGTCTGTTTTCTGGTGATGGCGATGTTGGTGGGCCTGGTGTACAAGGTGACGGCCGAACGCGCCGGCCGCCAGTCAATGGACGACCTGATGAAAAGCTCGCTGTACCTGATGCGCAGCGAGCTGCGGGAAATTCCATTGAAGGACTGGAACAAGACCATCGCAACGCTGGACTTGAACCTGTCGTTTAAGCTGCACATCGAGCCGCTCGGCAAACAGGATCTGAGTGAAGATCTGAAAAGACGGCTGCGCCTCGGTGAAATTATCGCTCTCGACGATCAATACACCTTTATGCAGCGCATTCCACGCAGTCATTATGTGTTGGTGGTCGGCCCCATTCCTTATCTGTTCTATTTGCATCAGATGCGGCTGCTGGATCTGGCGCTGCTGGTGTTTATCGGCATGTCGCTGGCGTTGCCGGTATTTTTATGGATGCGCCCGCACTGGCAGGATTTGCTCAAGCTGGAGAATGCCGCTCAGCGCCTTGGTGCCGGGCATCTGGATGAGCGCACCCATTTCGATCCGACCTCCAGCCTGAACCGTCTGGGGGTGGCATTCAACCAAATGGCGGACAACGTCAATACCCTGATTGCCAGTAAAAAGCAGCTGATAGACGGTATCGCCCATGAATTGCGTACTCCTCTGGTGCGGCTGCGCTACCGGCTGGCAATGAGCGATAACCTTTCCGATAGCGAACAACAGGCGCTAAACCGCGATATCGGTCAGTTGGAATCGCTGATAGACGAACTGCTGACTTACGCGCGGCTGGATCGTCCGCAGGTGGCGCTGAACATAGAGCCGCTCGATCTGCCCAAGTGGCTGGAAGATAAAGTAGAGGATATGCGCCTGATCCACCCCGAACGCGAAATCCAGTTGGACATTCCGCATGTCGGGGATTTTGGCGGCGTCGATTTACGGCTGATGGAGCGGGTGCTGGATAATCTGGTGAACAATGCCTTGCGCTACAGCGAACAGCGGCTGCGTGTTGGCCTGTGGTTTGACGGCGACGGAGCCTGCCTGCAGGTAGAAGACGACGGCCCCGGCATTCCGCCGGAAGAGCGCGAACGCGTGTTCGAACCTTTCGTGCGTCTCGATCCCAGCCGCGATCGCGCCACCGGCGGCTGTGGGCTGGGTCTGGCGATTGTTCATTCTATCGCCGTCGCTTATCAGGGCCAGGTTTATGTAGACGCCAGCTCACTCGGCGGAGCCAGCTTCCGTTTCTGCTGGCCAGTGAAACCCACTTTCAATTTAAAAGCAGACCCGGTGTAACCTCCATCAGCTCAAGTGACGAAACGATCTGGTTATCCGGCTCACAATAACAGGAAGACAAACCATGACATCTGCACATTCGCCTTCATCCGCCTACCACGAACTGCGCGCCATTTTCACCCGGCTGTCGCGCTTCGGCCACCTTTCCGCCATTGCCGGCTGGGATATGCAGACCATGATGCCGCCGGGCGGAAACAAAGCGCGCTCGGAAGCCTTGGCCGAACTGAGCGTGCTGCAACACCAGATTTTAACGGCGGAAAAAACCGGCCATCTGTTTGAACGTGCGCAGCAGGAAACGCTCGATGGCTTTGATCAGGCCAATTTGCTGGAAATGCGCCGCCAATACGACAACGCCGTACTGGTGCCGGAATCGCTGGTTGAAGCCAAATCGCTGGCCGGTGCGCGTTGCGAACACGCGTGGCGCTCCCAACGTCCCGCCAACGACTGGGAAGGATTTTCGGAAAACCTGCGTGAAGTGGTCAAACTGACCCGTCAGGAAGCACAGATCCGTGCTGAAGCGGCAGGTTCCAACCGGTACGACGCCCTGCTCAACCTGTATGAACCAGGCATGCGCGGCAGCGATATCGACCGTATTTTTGGCGACCTGAAAACCTGGCTGCCCGACCTGCTGCAAAAAGTGGTAGCCAAACAGGCTCAGGAGCCTTGCCTCGTTCCCGAGGGCCCGTTCAAGGTCGATGCCCAGCGCCAACTGGGTTTGAGCGTGATGAAACTGCTCGGTTTCAACTTCGATGGCGGCCGTGTCGACGTCAGCGCTCACCCATTCTGCGGCGGCGTGCCGGAAGATGTGCGTATCACCACCCGCTACAACGAGAAAGAATTTCATACCGCATTGCTCGGCATTATCCACGAAACCGGCCATGCGCGTTACGAGCAGAACCTGCCGCGCGACTGGCTGGGCCAACCTGTGGCGCAGGCGCGTTCTACCGCGATCCACGAATCGCAAAGCCTGCTGTTTGAAATGCAGTTGGCGCGTGGCAGCGATTTCCTGAAAATTCTGCGCCCGTTGATTATCAAGCAGTTCGGTGAACAGCCGGCACTGGAAGAAAGCAACTTCATCCGCCTGAATCAACGCGTCAAACCAGGTCTGATCCGCGTGGATGCGGACGAAGTGAGTTACCCGGCGCATGTGATTCTGCGCTATGAAATAGAGAAAGCCCTGGTCGAAGGCAATATCGAAGTGGAAGACATCCCTGCGCTGTGGAACGAAAAAATGCGCGATTATCTCGGCCTGGACACCGTCGGTAACTACCGCAACGGCTGTATGCAGGATATTCATTGGACCGACGGCGCTTTCGGCTATTTCCCGACTTACACGCTCGGCGCGATGTATGCCGCGCAACTGTTCCACAGCGTACGTGAAGCTCTGCCCTCGCTGAGCAGCGACATCGCCGAAGGTAACCTGAACCCGCTGTTCCACTGGCTGAAACAGAATATCTGGCATCACGGCAGCCGCTTCTCTACCGATGCGCTGATCGCCAACGCGACCGGCGAAGCGTTAAACCCGCGTTATTTCCGTCAGCATCTGGAAAATCGCTACCTGTAACGTCCCCCAGGCACGGGTATGCCCGTGCCTTTCTCTCCTGCCAGGCCGAGGCTCCTCCATAAAGCACTTCCTTCACTGACGACACCTTTGTCGCAGAGTACCGGTTGGTTACTCCCTCTATGTATGTTGTAACTAAAACTAGCCGAGAGACCAGCGTAGCGCTACGGTGACCGGGCTACTGCGCCGCGTGCGCACTGATCATCGCGACCAATTGCGGGCGCAACTGAGGTGGCAAATCGTGGCCCATCTTCGGGATGACCTGCAGTTGCGAATGGGCGATCGCTCTGGCGACGGCAACGCCACCGGCTTTACGCACCAAGCGATCGGCATTGCCGTGGATCACCAACGTCGGTGCCGTGATCCGGCGGCTGTAACGCCGCAAATCGCCACTGCCGAGTAACGCGGATAATTGACGTTGCAGTCCTTCGGCATCCATCCCCCGCTTTAATAACCGCCTTACCAGCGTATCAAGCTCCGCTTCCTCTACCGGATAAGCCGGGCTGCCCAGTGCGCGCAACCCCTCTTTCAAAGACTGGCATTGCTGTTGCGGCGTCGCATTTGCCGGCGGGCGGCGCAGCAGCAGTTTCAGCAATGAAGGTGCCGGCGGCGGCAATAACGGTTGGTTGGTGCTGGAAAACAAAATGGTCAGCGACTTTACCCGCTGCGGGTATTCCGCCGCCAGCACCTGGGCAATCATGCCACCCATTGAGGCCCCCAGCACGTGAGCCTGAGCTATTTGCAGGTGATCCAGCAAATGCACCGCGTCGTTCGCCATGTCTTCGAACGAATACGGCACCCGGGTTTGCCAGCCCAGCTGAGCGCGCAATATCAATAGCCACAAGGGCTGCGACCTTGTGCCCTGCGTCTTGCCGGACAGGCCGACATCGCGATTATCGAAGCGAATCACCCGAAAGCCTTTGTCCACCAACGCGCTGCAAAAATCGTCCGGCCACAGCAGCATCTGCGCGCCAATGCCCATAATCAACAGCAGCGGTGGATGAGCGATATTGCCCCAGTCTTCATAAGCTATCGGAACCTCACCCTGTTCGGTGAGCCCGCGACGGATCGCGATATCATTCATTTACCGTTCCTTTTTGCGTTATGGCGCGCCGCGGCAGGCTACCCCCCGCAGCTTGTACATTAGGTTACACGCCGAAACCAATCACTCACGGAAAGCGTTCCGCCATTTGCCTACTATCTTAACACCGGCCCCGCAGTGGGCTTGATACATGACGAGTAATTTGAGGATTCTTTGATGAAAAAAGTATTAGCTCTGGTTGTTGCCGCTGCAATGGGTCTGTCTTCTGTTGCCTTCGCTGCTGACGCTGCCACCACTACCGCACCTGCGGCGACGGCTACCACCACTACTGCTGCTGCCCCGGCTAAAACCACTCACGTGAAAAAACATCACGCGAAGAAAGCGGCAGTTCAGAAAGCGCAGGCGGCTAAAAAGCATCACAAAGCCACCGCTAAAAAAGCCCCGGCTCAGAAAGCCCAGGCAGCAAAAAAACACCACAAAAAAACCAGCCATAAAAAAGCTGCGTAACAGCAATCTGATGTGAGGTTCCCCTCACCAGACCAGAATTGATCTGTCCAACACCCGGTTCGCCGGGTGTTTTTTCATCGGGGGTTCTCATCAATGCTGCGCCGCTACTTATTTGAAATCATTCTGATCGCCCTGATCCTGTGCGGGTTGATCGCCACCTTCTTTTATTTGTAGCCGCTGATCCCCCTCGGGTTATAAATTATCGAAAAATCAATCACTGCCCATCCACACAATAGCTAAATCAGTCTATAGTTAGCATTCCGTGTGTTTATGGATGATTCGTATTTGCCAGGCAAGAGATCTATGCGCATAACCGTTTTGCTGTTGCTGTGCTCATTCCCGCTCGCACTCTCCCTCTCAGCGCGGGCCGACAGCCCATCCGACGCGTCGACGGCTGAGCAAACCCGCTTATTTTTTGGTAAGGATGAACGGATAAAGGTCACACAAACCGAGGAGTGGCCCTGGCAGGCGATTGGCCAGGTGGAAACCGCCAGCGGCAACTTGTGCACCGCCACACTGATTTCCCCTCATCTGGCGCTTACCGCCGGCCATTGTGTACTGGCGCCGCCAGGCCAATTGGATAAGGCCATCGCCCTGCGCTTTGTTGCCGGCAATAAGAGCTGGAAATACCAGATCGACAATATCGAAACGCTGGTCGACCGCAAGTTGGGGAAAAAACTCAAGCCTGACGGCGAAGGCTGGATTGTACCACCGGCTGCCGCAGCCTATGACTTTGCGCTGATCCGCCTGAAGGATAAAAAACCGCTGCCGATTAAACCTCTGCCGCTGTGGCAAGGCGACGGCAAAGCGCTAACGCTGGCGATGAAACAGGCCAAACGGCTGATTACCCAAGCCGGTTACCCGGAAGACCACCTGGACGATCTCTACAGCCACCAGAACTGTAAAGTGACGGGTTGGGCGCAGCAGGGCGTGTTGTCGCACCAGTGCGATACCCTGCCCGGAGACAGCGGTTCGCCGTTACTGCTGAAAACCACCGACGGCTGGTCGTTGATCGCCATTCAAAGCTCCGCGCCGACGGCCCAAGACCGCTACCGTGCCGATAACCGCGCGTTGGCAGTGACCGGCATTCGCGATGCGCTGGACGCGCTGGCTGCGGGTAAATAACGACAGGGGTCAGCATGCTGACCCCTGTTCGTTTACGCTGAAAGCTGCTCGATAGTTTGCATGATGCGTTTGTCCGAAATCGGATAAGGCGTACCGAGTTGCTGAGCGAACAGGCTGACGCGCAGTTCTTCTATCATCCAGCGTACTTCTTTCACTTCGTCATCCTGCCGGCGTTTCGGCGGCAGCTTGTTCAGCCACTGTTGCCACGCCTGCTGCACCTGATCCACCCGCAGCATCTGCGCGCGGTCGCGGTGCGGATCGATCGCCAGCTTCTCCAGCCGGCGTTCAATCGCCTGCAAATAACGCAGCGTATCCGGCAGGCGCTTCCAGCCGTTGTTGGTGACGAACCCGCGATAAATCAGGCCACCGAGCTGGGTTTTGATATCCGACAACGCCAGCGCCAGCGACATGTCCACCCGGCCCTTCAGCCGCTTGTTGATATTGAATACCGTGGTCAGGATCTGCTCGACCTGCCTGGCCACCCCCACCACCGTTTCATTCAACTCGCCGCGCACCAACTCCTGCAGGCGCGCGAAGTTATCTTCCTGCCATACCGGCCCGCCATGTTCGGCAATCAGCTTGTCGATACCGCACGAGATGCAGTCGTCGATCAAATCCAACACCTTGCCATAAGGGTTAAAATACAGCCCCAGCTTGGCTTTGTTGGGCAGTTTTTCATGCAGATACTTGATCGGTGAAGGAATGTTCAGCAACAGCAGGCGGCGCGTGCCCTGCCACATCGCCTGTTGCTGCTCTTGCTCGCTGTCGAACAGACGGATCGCCACGCTGTCTTTTTCATCCACCAGCGCCGGGTAGGCTTTCATCGAGTAGCCGCCGCGTTTCTGCTCATAAAACTCCGGCAGTTTGCCGAAGCTCCAGATATGCAGATTGCTTTGTTCCAACCCATCATCCGCCACCGCCGACAGCGTCTCCTGCACTTTATCCTTCAGTTGCAGCTTGAGCGCCGTCAGATCTTTGCCTTCGAGCAAGGTTTTATGATTTTCACCCACCACCCGGAACGTCATTTTAAGATGATCGGGCACCTGATCCCAGTGCCAGTCATCTCGTGACACCGTCACGCCAGTCATGCGCCGCAACTCCCGCTCCAGCGAATCCAACAGCGGCAGCTCCAGCGCGGTGACCCGCCCGAGGAAAGCCTCGGCGTAGTTCGGCGCCGGGACAAAGTTACGGCGAACCGGCTTCGGCAGCGACTTGATCAGCGCAATCACCAGCTCACGGCGAATGCCCGGGATTTGCCATTCAAAGCCCTGATCTTCAATCTGGTTGAGAATAGGCAGAGGAATGTGCACCGTCACGCCATCGGCGTCGGTGCCCGGCTCAAACTGGTAAGTCAAGCGCAGCTTGAGATTGCCCTGGTGCCAGGCATTCGGGTAGTCCAGCGCGCTGATTTTGTTGGCGCCGTCCTTGATCAGCATCTCTTTTTCAAAGCTGAGCAGATCCGGCTTTTGTTTACCGGCGGTTTTCCACCAGTTATCAAAATGACGCCCGGACACCACATCGCTCGGTATCCGCTGGTCGTAGAAACTGAACAGGGTTTCGTCATCCACCAAAATGTCGCGGCGACGCGATTTATGTTCCAGCTCTTCCACTTCGGCGCATAGCTTCAGGTTGGCGCTGAAGAAGGCATGCCGCGTCTGCCAGTCGCCTTCCACCAACGCATGGCGGATAAACAGCTCACGGCACAGCAGCGGATCAATAGTGCTGTAATTGACTGGCCGTGCAGCGACAATCGGCAACCCAAACAGCGTCACTTTTTCATTGGCCATCACCGCGCCCTGGGATTTCGACCAGTGCGGCTCGCTGTAACTGCGTTTCACCAGGTGCTGGGCCAGCGGCTCAATCCACTCAGGTTCGATGCGTGCGGCGATGCGGCCCCACAGGCGGCTGGTTTCCACCAGTTCGGCCACCATCGTCCACTTCGGCGGCTTCTTGAACAGGCCGGAGCCGGGGAAGATCGAGAACCGGGCGTTGCGGGCGCCGGTGAATTCCTGCTTGTCGGCATCCTTCTGGCCGATATGCGACAACAGCCCGGTGAGCAACGCGGTATGCACGCTGCGGTAATCGGAAGGCTCTCTGTTGACCGGCAGCCCCAGCTCTTTCACCACCTGGCGCAATTGGGTGTAGATATCCTGCCATTCGCGCACCCGCAGATAGTTAAGGAAATCATTGCGGCACAGCCGACGGAACTGGCTGGAGGAGTGCTCTTTCTGCTGCTCTTTCAGGTAGTCCCACAGATTGACGTAGGCCAGGAAGTCCGAGTCTTTGTCGGCGAAACGGCGGTGTTTCTCGTCCGACGCCTGCTGTTTGTCCATCGGCCGCTCTCGCGGATCCTGGATCGACAACGCGGCAGTGATGATCATCACCTCACGTACGCTGCCGCTCTTTTGCGCTTCCAGCACCATGCGCGCCAGGCGCGGATCGATAGGCAACTGCGCCAGTTGGCGGCCCTGCGGGGTGAGCTGATAATGGCCGTTTTCAGCCGTTTTAATCGCACCGAGTTCTTCCAACAGGCGCACGCCGTCCAGAATATTGCGCTTGTCCGGCGCTTCGACAAACGGGAATGCGGCGATATCGCCGAGCCCGAGCGACGTCATCTGCAAGATAACCGACGCCAGGTTGGTGCGCAGGATCTCCGGATCGGTAAACGCCGGCCGCGACAGGAAATCCTGTTCGGAGTACAAACGGATACAGATACCGTCCGACACGCGGCCACAACGGCCTTTACGCTGGTTGGCGGAAGCCTGGGACACCGGCTCGATCGGCAGGCGCTGGACCTTGGTGCGGAAACTGTAGCGGCTGATGCGCGCGGTACCCGGATCGATGACGTACTTGATGCCCGGCACCGTCAGCGAGGTTTCCGCCACGTTGGTCGCCAGCACAATGCGGCGGCCGTGATGCGACTGGAACACCCGGTTTTGTTCGCTGTTCGATAGCCGCGCATAAAGCGGCAATACTTCGGTATGCGGCAAATCAAGACGGTTCAACGCGTCGGCGGTATCGCGAATCTCACGCTCGCCGCTCATAAAGATCAGGATATCCCCAGGCCCTTCGCGGCCGAGTTCATCCACCGCGTCGAAAATCGCCTGCAGTTGATCGCGATCGGTATCGTCGGCGTCGTCCACCACCGGGCGATAGCGTACCTCGACCGGATAAGTACGACCGGAAACTTCGATAATCGGCGCGTTATTGAAATGGCGCGAAAACCGCTGAGGATCGATGGTCGCCGATGTGATGATGACTTTCAGATCGGGGCGCTTCGGCAACAGTTCACGCAGATAACCGAGGATAAAGTCGATGTTCAGGCTGCGTTCGTGCGCCTCATCGATAATCAGCGTGTCGTATTGCATCAACAGCCGATCCTGCTGGATTTCCGCCAGCAGAATACCGTCGGTCATCAGCTTGACCAGCGTATTTTCACCGACCTGATCGTTAAAGCGCACCTTATAACCGACGCTGCCGCCGAGCGGCGTTTCCAGTTCATCGGCAATGCGGTTTGCTACGGTGCGTGCCGCCAGGCGCCGTGGCTGGGTATGGCCGATCAGCCCCTTCACCCCACGCCCGAGTTCCAGGCAGATCTTCGGCAACTGGGTGGTTTTCCCCGAACCGGTTTCACCGGCGACGATCACCACCTGATGGTCACGGATCGCATTCAGGATATCCTGCTTTTTCTGGCTGACCGGCAGGTTTTCCGGATAGGTGATTTTCGGGCAAGAGGCAGCGCGCGCCTGCACTTTCTGCAACGCCGCCGCAATGTCACTTTCTACTTCAGCGGCGACCGCCAACTGAGCATCGGGATTTTTGATTTTTCGTGCGCCCTGCAACCGACGTTGCAGGCGTTGTTGATCACGGAGCATCAGTTCGCCCAGTTGGGCAGAGGATGCCGCGAGCGGAGATTTCACGTTCGGTATTCCTTGTCTCATCGCTGCCGTATCAAGCTTTAGCAACGGTTTAATGATGTATTGGCACTTTTTCATCTTTAGCCGCTCAGAGTAGCACAAGCCGCTTTTTCCCCATAATGCCGCTGTTCAAGAGGCATCGGGTCATTCAATAAAATCGAACAAAGAACTCGAAATATTGCGCTATCACTGCTGGAAGAATGTGAATAAAGTGTACCCCATGCAAGGGACGCTTTGTCCTGATGTCACTGTCATAACGTAAGGAATTACCGATGAGCAAAGTATTGGTTCTCAAATCAAGCATCCTGGCGGGCTATTCTCAGTCTAATCAACTGGCGGATTTCTTCGTGGAGCAGTGGGCCAACACCCACGGCAACGACACCATTACCGTCCGCGATCTGGCCGCACAGCCAATCCCGGTGCTCGACGGCGAACTGGTTGGCGCGCTGCGCCCTTCCGATACGCCACTGACCCCACGTCAGCAAGAAGCGCTGGCGCTGTCAGACGAACTGATTGCCGAGCTGCAAGCCAATGACACCATCGTTATGGCGGCGCCGATGTATAACTTCAACATCCCGACCCAGCTGAAAAACTATTTCGACCTGATTGCCCGCGCCGGCGTGACCTTCCGTTACACCGAAAACGGTCCGGAAGGCCTGGTGAAGGGCAAACGCGCCATCATTCTGACCAGCCGCGGCGGCATTCATAAAGGCACGCCAACCGATCTGGTTGAACCTTACCTGCGTCTGTTCCTGGGCTTCATCGGCATCACCGACGTTGAGTTCGTGTTCGCCGAAGGCATCGCCTACGGCCCGGACGTTGCAACCAAAGCGCAGGCCGATGCCAAAGCCGTGCTGGCGCAGGTTGTCGCCGCCTGATGCGTCGCAGGGGCAATATGCCCCTGCCGAATCATACCGATCTTCGTTAATGCCTATTGCACTGCCCTCAAAATAATTCCAAAGCTTTATCGCGATTGCGCGCCAAACGGCGCGCTTTTTTATTTCTTCAACCACTGACCGTTAATGCCGCGCACATACTCCCCCGCGGGCGCACGCGTCACCAGCTTCTGCCCGGCCATGCGCGCCACTTCATCGATGGCGATATGGTTGCCGTCCGCCACTTCCTGATATTTTACGGTACGCCCGGCGTTAATGTTTTTCACCAGCGTCAGGGTTTCGGTGTCCTGTTTGACCGGCGCAATATAGCCGCTAAGCGTCTCGCCCACGCGGCCCTGCTGTTTGGCTTCATCAAGCGTCAGTGCCATCGCCATATCGCTGAATAACCAGGCTGCCCCCAGCAAGGCTAAATAACGTTTTTTCATTTTTGTTTGGCTCCTAGAACAGACCGCTTTGGGTTTTCAGCAGATTATCGACGTCCTTATCCACCTTGATATGAATTTCATGTTCGATCTTCACGTTCATATTGATGGTAATCGGGTCTTTGGGCGTCGCGACCTCAATGCGCGGCACGCAGCCGCTCAGTAAAGAAGTGCCCAACACGGCTACCAGCAAGGGTCCGCTGATGATTTTCATGGTTGTTCCCCAGGTTTTGAGAGGGCCTGCTCAAGCCACTCCTGTAAATTGTCGCCAAAGCGCAAACTGCGCCATAGCTGAAACACGTTCTCCTGATGGGTGTAATTCAGGATAACCTCACGTTTGGCGCTTTTCTGCGGATTTACCCCGTCAATGCGCGCTTTTAGCGTCAGCTCGCCCAGATTATCGAGATCGACACTGGCCTGCGAACGGTTGATCTCCATGTAGCGCAGCCAGTCTATCGCCGCGCCGGTCGCCAGATTATTGCTGCCGATAGCGTCCGCCATGTCTTTGTCCAGCCGCAGCGTCAGCGTGCCGGCATTGGCGATCCATCCATTGCGCACCAGCCATTTGGGGTGATTGAGATACAAAGGCAGCTCGCCATCGACCTTGCCGGACATGGCAAATTGTTTTGGCTTCAACGCGGTAAACAGCGCGCTGAGATCCACCTTGTCCAGCTTCAGCACCGCAGCATCATGTTGCGGCATTCGCAACGCCGACAGGCTGACATGCCCATTCAGCGCATCCATGCCGACATTGCTCAGCGTTAACGGCGCCGGTTCGCTGTAGGGATAAAAGCCCTGAAGATCGGCGGTGATATTCTGCATTTCGAACAGGTTGCTGAATGATTTGATCCGTAACGTTACCGGCCGTTTGGCACCCAATTGCCACGAGTGATTTTTGAATCGGTAGGACATGACAAAATCCAGACCGCTCATCTCCCCGTCCTTCAGCCACATGCCGCCATTGTTCACGACCCAGTGACCACCGGCTTCAAAGCCCTGCACGCGGGCGGCCGAAAAGGCCGATTGAGCGTAGAACGTACCATCGCGCAGCGTGATATTGAGATCCGGCGAGATCAGCGGTTGGAATACTTTCAGCGATTGTTTCGGCCACCAGCCTTCACCCCGCAGCCGTTCGCCGTCCCAGCGGCCATGCAACGCGATTGGCCCAATCTGTTCCGCCTGCAATTTGCCCTGCCACTGGAAGCTGTCCGGCGTAGTGCCTTTAAGCTGTAGCGCCAACACCGGCGCGGGTAAATGGCCACCGTCCGTGAAACTGACCTTGCCGGCAACCAGTTGAACATCGGCATTGAACGCCGGGTTCTGCTCACCACGCTGCCAGTGCAGTGGCTGGCCAAGGCTGAGACGCGGCGCATCCACCGTCACCAGGCCGTATTTCAGCTTGTCGAAGCCGGTGGAAAGACGGTCGAGAACAATCGTCGTATCCTGCCAACTGCCGCTGCCGGCAACGTCCCAGGCCGCCTGCAACGGCGGTAACCGACCATTACCCCAATAGCGCCATTGCCAGTTGCCGTGATCCGGCCAAAAATCCTGTGCTTTACCGTCCAGATGCAGCTTAAAACGGCCCCAGTAGCTGTCGCTGGCGTTGATGATGGCTTGCAGGCGGCCGGTAATGCCGGCGGCGGTAACCCTGACGCCGGCCAGCGGCAGGCGCGCCTCTTCCAGCTTCATTTCCGGCGTGGCGTTGCCCCACAAACGCAGCAAGGATCCAGGCTGCAAGACCAGCGTCGGATTAAGGATAGTGCCACTGAGAATGCCGGGAATAGAGGCGGTCATGGAAAAATCGGCCAGATTCGCCTGGCCGGTCAGTTGGAAGCGCAGATCGCTGTCGATCAATCCGACCTTGCCCGGCCCCAGCGTCAACACCGCATTGCCTTTACCATTGTGGCCGGCGGTAATCACATTCAAACGCGCGCTGATTTGGGTTTCATCCAACCCCTTGCTCCAGTCGTGCAGCGCTACGCTCAGCCCGCCGTTAAGCGGCTGCCGGCTGTAGGGCCAACGCCACTCGCCTTGATTGATGCTGACCTGCTGCGGGGTGATTTCCCAGGGTAACGTCACCAGCGGTTTTTCGTCGCCCTTTTCCGTCAGCGTCAACACGCCTTGCTGCTGTTGCCAGCGCATATCGAGCAGCAGCGGTTTTTCCAGATAGCCGGTTTGCATCTCGCCCTGCAACGCCCCCTGCGCAGGCATGCTGTCCAAATCCAGCGGAATGGCAATCTTGCCGGTCAAATGCAGCGGTTGCGGGCTGTTGGGCGGAGTAAGCGTCAGGCTGTTCAGCGTCAGTTGCTGGTGCTCGTCCAACACGGCTTCGGCGCTGAGGTTTTTCCCCTGATACTGCAGGCGTTGGCCCTCAGCAGAGGCGTGCAATTGCAGTTTGCCGGCGTAGTGTTGCCACGGGATCACCGTGAAATCATTGATGGTGACATCCAGCAGCGGCAATTGTTTTTGCACTTTATCGAGCGCCAGAGGAGCGCTGTTGGCATCGCCGGCGGGCAATTTTGATAAACAGGCGCTATCAATGCTGAGTTTGTCGCTGCTCAGTTGCCAGCGCCCCTGCCGATAAGCCAACCGGGTCGGCCCCACGGCGGCCAGCAAACAATCCTGCGCGGTAAATCGGGCGCCATCCAGTTGCAAGGCACCCTGCTGCCACCGCAGTTTGCCCTGTAAAACCAACTGACTGCCCTGCGGCAGCCAATGGGCGAGCACGCGCGGCAGCCAGCGCGGCAGAGTTTGCCACAGCGCCAACAGCAGGATCACAATACCTACCACAATCCCTATGAATACTTTCAATCGCTTAGTCATTAAATGATTGCTTCATTCCTGAGTTAGGCATTAATTGCACGAACCGAACGCCGTGTAGCGTAAGTCTATGCCTGAATTGGCAATAATGATGGCACGAATTTGACATAGGGTGAAGTCGATAGCGCAAGCAACGCCTGTTCAGACGGCTTTCCAGTCATCGATGCTGGCCCTGTAGGTTTTAGTTACATATTCACAATGTGAATAATATGTGTTTCAGACTTTTGTTATTGTGATTGCGTTTGTTCATTAATAGTCTTGCAAGCATTCTAACAAAAGTCAGCCACGAGCTTACTGTACTAGAGAAGCCATTCCCCACCCCCCGTGGGGATTTTTTTCCACACTCCCCGCGCCCTTAGGCTACTCTTGAACCTGCCCTCTACAAAGCGTTTTACCCATGCCGAAGATAAGCTAACCAATTGTAGAATTTACTAAAATCTGTTAAATTCGTCACAAAATCACGCGGGAGAAACCACGATGAAATTGGCGATATACAGCACCAAACAGTATGACCGTAAATATCTCGAACTGGTGAATCAACAGTTTGGCTATGAGCTGGAGTTCTTCGACTTTCTGCTCAGCAAGAAAACCGCCAAAACTGCCGCCGGTTGCAAAGCGGTATGCATTTTCGTCAATGACGACGGCAGCCGTGAAGTGCTTGAAGAACTGGCGGCGCTGGGGGTTGAAATCCTGGCCCTGCGCTGCGCCGGTTTCAACAATGTGGACCTGGACGCCGCCAAAGAGTTGGGCATCAAAGTGGTACGCGTGCCGGCTTATTCGCCGGAGGCCGTGGCGGAACACGCCGTAGGGATGATGATGTGCCTTAACCGCCGCATCCACCGCGCCTACCAACGCACCCGCGACGCCAACTTCTCGCTCGAGGGGCTGATCGGTTTCAACATGCATAATCGCACCGCCGGGGTGATTGGCACCGGTAAGATTGGCGTGGCAGCCATGCGTATCCTGAAAGGGTTCGGCATGAAACTGTTGGCTTACGATCCCTACCCAAGCGAGCAAGCGCTGGAGTTGGGCGCAGAATATGTTGATCTGAAAACGCTGTACGCGCAATCAGACGTGATCACCCTGCACTGCCCGCTGACGCCGGAAAACCATCACCTGCTGAATACCGATGCTTTTGCGATGATGAAGGACGGTGTCATGATCATCAACACCAGCCGCGGTGGCCTGATTGACTCCTCGGCGGCGATTGAGGCGCTGAAACAACAAAAAATCGGCGCGCTGGGGATGGACGTGTATGAGAATGAGCGCGATCTGTTCTTCGAAGACAAATCCAATGACGTGATTCAGGATGACGTATTCCGCCGTCTGTCAGCCTGCCACAACGTGTTGTTCACCGGTCACCAGGCTTTCCTGACTGAAGAGGCGCTGACCAGCATCTCGGAAACCACGCTGAAAAACGTCAACCAGTTGGATCGCGGGGAAAATTGCCCTAATCAGCTTAACGCCTGATTTTTCAGTGAGGGAAACGCATGAAAAAGTGCCTGCCGATGGCGTTAGCAGCGCTGTTATTAACGGGGTGTGGAATGAATCAGAGCGATAAAGCGATCACGGAAGGCGACCTGTTACATCACAATTTCGTGCTGCAAAGCGTGGACGGCGTTGCGGTGAAGCCGCAGCCCGGTAACGCCCCAGGCATTGAGTTCGGTGAGAAAATGCATGTTTCCGGCGCGATGTGCAACCGTTTCTTCGGCAGCGGTCAGTTGCAAAACGGCGTGCTGACGGTGAAAAACCTGGCCTCAACGCGGATGCTGTGCGCCGATGCGCAACGCAATCAGTGGGATCAGACCCTCAGCGCCGTGCTGGAAAAAGGCGCAAAAGTCAGCCTCAACGCTCAGCAGTTAACGCTGAGCGGCGGCGACCATGTCCTGGTATATACTCTGCGAGACTGGGTGCAGTGATCCCTGTTTACCAGGCTGCTCAAGCGGCCTGGTTTTCTTTCGCCTTAACCGGCGGTTGAGCAAGCCCCTTTACCCAGGGTCCACTCCTCACACTGTTTACCGTTCGGCATCTGGCACATTCTTACCGCTTCGCCGTTTAAATTATGAGCCACGGTAGTGACGCCGCCAACGCTGGCGCAGTTGGCGCTGGTCTGTAACGTATTGATTCTTGCGCTGTTGCCCTGCTGAATTGGTTCTTCATTCTTGCTGCTGCATGCGGCCAAAAGCAGTACGGCGCCGGCAAGCAGCCACGTTGATTTTTGCATTATTCTCACTCCTGAACCCGGAACTGCGCTGTGTAAAATCGCCATTGCTGATAACTCGCGTCACTTTAATGCGGACACGTTCAGTTATCTTTGATGCAAACCTGTTTAATTTAGCCTGATAAATTAATTATGGAAATATATTCCTGCGATTATTTGGCGTTTATTTGAACAGAATCGACATTATTATCGTTACAGGATTTCTTTTCCTCTGATACCTGTCGGGCGTCACAGGTCGGCGACGTAGCCTGGATTGCCGGCAAAGGAGTCTCACTCGCGAAGGGCGGCGACCGGCAGATTCGACATGTTGCCGGCACGTGAAGTCGTGTCGGGGGTCTTGGGCGGCTGCGCAATTATTGGCTTCCGGCGCGGGAGATATTGCGAACTTTGCTGTTGCGGGTTAATACATTTGTGACATTCAGGTTGCCGCTTCATTAGCCTCAACTGAAATGATCGGGGCGGAGCAATCTTTTATTTTCCGTTAATGACTTATTACATATTCAGCCAGCGTCACTGAATGTCACGCCGGCTATTTTCACATTAAAATAACAATCAATGCACCGCCGCTTTCGACAATAAATTAATCACCAGTACGCCGACAATAATTAACCCCATGCCGATCACCGCCGGTAGATCCAGCTTTTGCTGATAGACAAATACCGCGGCTATCGACACCAGAACAATGCCCATACCCGACCAGATAGCATAGACAATCCCCAGCGGCATGGTTTTCACCACCATCGACAGCCCCCAGAAAGCCACGGCATAGCCCACGACAACCACCAGCGACGGCCACAATCGGGTAAAACCTTCCGAGGCTTTCAGCATAGTGGTAGCCAGCACTTCAGCAACAATCGCCATGGTCAAATAGATAAATCCGTTCATCGTCTTTTCTTCTGTAAGTGAACATCTTCACCAGTATGGCGCGTCGCGAATAAATTGTCGTTAAACAACCCGGTTAATTCTCCGTTTAAAAACAATTTTTATCGAAAATATTACTTGCGCGCGCTTCCTGCTGATTTTTCACCCGCCACACAAACGCGATAAAGAGCCAATATATCCCTCTGCTAGACTTTGTTAATTACTGCGAGAAGCCACTTTTGCAGCTTTTTGAGCAATGAAAGGTAAAGCCGATGATTACTACAGATGGTAATAATGCAGTCGCTTCCGTCGCTTATCGCGCCAGCGAAGTGATTGCCATCTACCCGATCACCCCCAGTTCAACCATGGCGGAACAGGCGGATGCCTGGTCCGGCGACGGCCGCCCAAACATCTGGGGAGACGTGCCGCGCGTGATGGAAATGCAGTCGGAAGGCGGAGCCATCGCCACGGTGCACGGGGCGCTGCAAACCGGCGCGCTGTCGACCTCGTTCACCTCATCGCAGGGCCTGCTGCTGATGATCCCGACGCTGTACAAACTGGCCGGTGAATTGACGCCGTTTGTGTTGCACGTCGCCGCGCGCACCGTAGCGACCCATGCCTTGTCGATCTTCGGCGACCATTCCGACGTTATGGCCGTACGCCAGACCGGTTGCGCTATGCTGTGCGCCAGTAGCGTCCAGGAAGCGCAGGATTTCGCGCTGATTTCCCAAACGGCGTCCCTCAACAGTCGCCTGCCGTTTATTCATTTTTTCGATGGTTTCCGCACCTCGCACGAAATCAACAAAATCGTGCCGTTAAGCGACGATACCCTGCGTCAGATGCTGCCGCAGGAGGCGATTGACGCCCACCGCAGCCGCGCTTTGTCACCGGACCACCCGGTGGTGCGCGGTACTTCCGCCAATCCGGATACCTATTTCCAGTCGCGTGAAGCCACGAATCCCTGGTACGACAGCGCCTGCCGGCATGTGATTGATGCGATGGATAAATTTGCGCAGATCACCGGACGGGCATATCAACCCTTTGAATATTACGGCCACCCGCAGGCCGAGCGTGTAGCGATCCTGATGGGTTCCGCTATCGGCACCTGTGAAGAGGCGATTGACGCCCTGTTAACGCGTGGCGAAAAGGTCGGCGTATTAAAAGTACGGTTGTTCAGGCCCTTCTCCGCCAGGCACCTGCTTAGCGTGTTGCCGGAAAGCGCCAGGAAAATTGCCGTACTGGACCGCACCAAAGAGCCGGGCGCGCTGGCTGAGCCGCTGTACCTGGATGTGATGACCGCGCTGGCCGAGGCTTTCAGCCGTGGCGAACGCGCGGACATGCCGGTGGTGATCGGCGGTCGTTACGGTTTGTCTTCGAAGGAGTTCGGGCCGGACTGCGCGTTGGCGGTATTCAACGAACTGCAACTTGCCAGACCGCGCCCGCGCTTTACCGTCGGCATTTACGACGATGTGACCGGCCTTTCCCTGCCGCTCAGCGAAGAAAGCCTGCCGTCGCGCGCATCGCTGGAGGCGTTGTTCTACGGCCTGGGCAGCGACGGCTCCGTCTCCGCCACCAAGAACAACATCAAAATCATCGGCAACAGCACGCCGATGTACGCGCAAGGGTATTTTGTCTACGACTCGAAAAAGGCCGGCGGCCTGACGGTTTCTCACCTGCGCGTCAGCGAACGGCCGATCAATTCGGCCTATCTGATCAGCCGCGCCGACTTTGTCGGTTGCCATCAACTGCAGTTTATCGATACCTACCAAATGGCGGAGCGTCTGAAGCCCGGCGGCATCTTCCTGCTTAATACGCCATACGGCGCCGAAGAGGCGTGGTCACGGCTGCCGCAAGAGGTTCAGGCGGTGCTGCAACAGCGCCAGGCGCGTTTCTATATTATCAACGCGGCAAAGCTGGCGCGCGAGTGCCAACTCGGAGCGCGCATCAATACCGTTATGCAGATGGCGTTTTTCCAACTGACGCAAATTCTGCCGGGCGAGGTGGCTCTACAGCAACTGCGGGATGCTATCGCCCGCAGCTACAGCAGCAAAGGCCAGGAGATCGTCGAACGCAACTGGCAGGCGCTGGATGCCACGCTGGATGCGCTGATTGAGATCCCGCTGCAAGCGATCGACGGCAGCAGCCCGCTGCGCCCGCCGGTAGTCTCGGATGCCGCCCCCGATTTCGTCAAAACCGTTACCGCCGCGATGCTGGCCGGGCTGGGCGATGCGCTGCCGGTCTCGGCCTTCCCGCCGGACGGCACCTGGCCGGTGGGCACCACCCAATGGGAAAAACGCAATATCGCCGAGACGATCCCGCTCTGGCAGCCGGATCTCTGCACCCAGTGCAATCACTGCGTCGCCGCCTGCCCGCACTCGGCCATCCGCGCCAAGGTGGTGCAACCGCAGGCAATGGAGCACGCCCCCGCCAGCTTGCAGTCGCTGGATGTCAAAGCGCGTGATATGCGCGGGCAGAAGTATGTGCTGCAAGTCGCACCGGAAGATTGCACCGGCTGTAACCTGTGCGTAGAGGTGTGTCCGGCCAAAGATCGCCAGAACCCGGACATCAAGGCGATCAACATGGCTTCGCGCCTCGAGAATCTTGAGGTGGAAAAGCAGCATTACGATTTCTTCCTGCAGTTGCCGGAGATTGACCCCGCGCAGCTAGAACGCATCGACATCCGCACTTCGCAGTTGATCTCGCCGCTGTTCGAATACTCCGGCGCCTGTTCCGGCTGTGGCGAAACACCCTACATCAAGCTACTGACCCAGCTCTATGGCGATCGGCTGCTGATTGCCAACGCCACCGGCTGTTCATCCATTTACGGCGGCAATCTGCCGACCACGCCTTACACCACCAACGCCGAAGGCCGCGGCCCGGCGTGGGCCAACTCGCTGTTCGAAGATAACGCCGAATTTGGTCTGGGCTTCAGGTTGACGGTCGATCAGCACCGTAGCCGCGTGCTGCGGTTGCTGAATACGCTGGCGCCGCAACTGCCTGAGCCCTTGGTCAAGGCGTTGCAGATGGTCGAGGTCGCACCGGAACCGCGCCGCCGACAGATCGCTGAATTGCGCGGCTTGCTGACGAAAATCGAGGGTAACGACGCCCGCCAACTGGCGACCGACGCCGATTATCTGGTGGATAAATCCATCTGGCTGATTGGCGGCGACGGCTGGGCCTACGATATCGGTTTTGGCGGATTGGACCACGTCCTCAGCCTGACCGAGAACGTCAACGTGCTGGTGCTGGATACCCAGTGTTACTCCAACACCGGCGGCCAACAGTCGAAAGCCACGCCGCTCGGGGCGGTAACCAAGTTCGGCGAGCACGGCAAACGCAAGGCACGCAAGGATCTGGGCGTCAGCATGATGATGTACGGCCATGTGTATGTGGCGCAGATTTCCCTGGGCGCGCAGCTTAACCAGACGGTGAAGGCCATTCAGGAAGCGGAGGCCTATCCTGGCCCGTCACTGATTATCGCCTACAGCCCCTGCGAGGAGCACGGTTACGATTTGGCGCTCAGCCACGATCAAATGAAACAGCTGACCGCCACCGGTTTCTGGCCGCTGTACCGTTTCGATCCGCGCCGCGCCGATCAGGGCAAACCCGCTCTGGCGCTGGATTCTCGGCCGCCAAACAGCGAGCTGACCGAAACCCTGCTGAAAGAACAGCGCTTCCGCCGCCTGAACTCGCAGCAGCCGGAGGTCGCCAGTGCGCTTTACCAGGCCGCCGAGAAAGAGCTGAAAGAGAAGTACGATTTCCTCAGTATGTTGGCCGGCAAGACGGAACAATCGTCCGCCGAGTAAGTCCCCCTTCAGGGCGCGACCGGTTCGCGCCCTGCTTCCAACCAGCTTTGCCGTTGTGCCTCTTTTACCGCACCGCGCACATAGTTTTCCTTTCCCTGCCATTGCGCAACGTCAAACTGCGCCCTCTCAATCATTGGCTGGTAACGATCCGTTTTCATTAGGCTATCCGCCTGAACCAACAGCGGCACGATGCGCACACCAACCCGATCAAGGCTTTGATAGGGCCATTTCCGCCCTGCATCAACGTAAGGTGCCATAAAGTCCAACGCCGCCAACAACGAACTGCCCTGGGCCGTGCGGTAATGCCACAAGTCGATGTCCTGCCGCTGCGCCACTCCGGCCATCAGCACCAACGCCTGCAGATTAAAATAGCTGTAATGGAACGAACGGGTGCGCAACAATTCTTGCGGCTGCGAGCCGTTAACGGCAAGTTGTAAATCAAGCTTATGCTGCGTCAGCGCCGCCATCTCCCGCACGACTTCATCACGCCCGAGCCAGGCGGCAATCCCCGCCACCTGAGCGGCGTACCAACTGCCGTGGTTATTCTTCGCGGCGGCTTCCTGCTTGCCGGCGGGGCTGTGCAGCAGCCAATCGAGGTAGCTGCCAAACCATTGCCGCATCCGGCTTTCATCGGCCACCGTCCAGCCTGGCGTCTGGCGCAACAGCAGCAGGCTGTCGACAATGCGGGTGGCGAAATAACGCCCGTCCAGAATGCCGTTACCACGTCCGCTGTCGCGCCCTGGAATACCCTGTGCGTAATTGAGGTTCGGGTTCATCCGCGTTTGCGGGTTGATAAACCAGGCGCGGATCAACGCGATCGCCCTGTCGCTATAGCGTTGTTGCCCGGAGAAATAACCCGCCAACGTCAGAATCTGTACCCGCTGAGTGAACTCCGCCAGCCGCACGCCATCACTCTGTTCATTTTTACTGGCCGGGTTCACCTGTCCATCGCGACGCACCCAGGGCAACCCGTTCGCTTTGCCGGCATCCGGCCACCAGTAGGCACCGAGACTCAGGTAATCGTGCTTGTCGCCGCTGGCTGGGAGCAGCCCTTTCTCGGTCACGCTGAGCAAGGGTTTGTGCATCGCGCTGTCGGCGTCCTGCAGCAGCCACTTATAGTTAGCGTCACCGCTGAGATGGGCTTTTACCTGAGACAACGAAGATTGCTGCAAGAAAATGCAGCACTCTGCGGCATGGCCCGCAAACGACGTAAAACAAATCAATAACCCGGTCTGCAAAAATTTACGCATAGGTCTAACTGCCACCATGTGATCAGATATCGCCAATCCTGCCCGCTTTGGTTTTTTTCGACAGAAAAAAAGCGTTTCCAGACGTGAAGCGCTCAAACATTCGACATGTCGCGGGCGATGCCCTCAGAGTTGTCACCTGCAGGTGAAATCATGCCGCCAACGCGGTAAAAACGGCTAACCTGTAAGTGAATATACGCACGTCGATATGACGATGACTCAATACAAATCAAAAAGGCGAATGTATGGTCCCCCCACCGAGAGATGACAGCCGTCCTTGGTCGATCTTTCTTATTTTTCTACGTCTGGGATTGACGTCATTCGGCGGCCCCATAGCGCACCTGAGCTATTTCCGGGGCGAGTTCGTTATACGCCGCCGCTGGCTTTCTGAATGCAGCTATGCCGACCTGGTGGCGCTTTGTCAATTTCTGCCCGGGCCCGCAAGCAGCCAGGTCGGCATCGCGTTAGGCATGTTACGGTCAGGCTACACCGGAGCCGCAGCAGCCTGGGCCGGTTTTACTCTGCCTTCAGCCCTTGCCTTGATGCTGTTCGCATTGGGCATTTCCCACTATGGCGATGCACAATTTCCAGGCACGCTGCACGGCCTGAACGTGGTGGCGGTCGCCGTCGTCGCTCAAGCGGTGTGGGGAATGGCACGCAACCTCTGTACTGACGTGCGGCGGATCACGGTGATGCTGATAGCGACCTGCGTCGCTCTGCTGATACCCTCCGCCTGGGGACAACTTGCCATGCTTGCCGCTGCCGGCCTGGCCGGACTATTGCTGCTCATGCCTCACCACGACAGCACACATGATCCGCTGCCCGTCACCGTGAGTCATCGCGGCGGCATAATTTGGATTGCGTCATTTTTTGCACTGCTCATCGTCTTGCCGGTGTTGACTCAACTGATGCAAAGTCAAACCCTGGCGATGGTGGCCGCTTTCTTTCGTGCCGGATCGTTGGTTTTCGGCGGGGGACACGTTGTGTTGCCGCTGCTGCAAACGGAGGTGGTCTCTCCCGGCTGGGTCAGCAATGAAACCTTCCTGGCCGGATACGGTGCCGCGCAAGCGGTGCCCGGCCCTTTGTTCACTTTTTCCTCGTTCCTCGGGGCATCCATGAATACAGCGCCCTCCGGATGGTTAGGTGGTGTCATTTGCCTGCTGGCGATCTTTGCGCCGTCTTTCTTGTTGGTCTTCGGCGTTTTGCCCTTTTGGGAGCGGCTGCGGCAAAATAGGCGTATGCAGGCGGCGTTAGCCGGGGTCAATGCCGCCGTAGTCGGACTCCTGCTGGCTGCGCTTTATCAGCCGGTATGGACGAGCGCCATTCATAAACCGCAAGACTTTGGGCTGGCACTGCTCGCTTTTGTCGCCCTGATGTTTTGGAAACTCCCGCCGTGGTCGGTGGTCATTGGCTGCGGAACGGCGGGTTGGCTGTTGAACATAGTGTTGTAAGACCTGAAATAACGGGTACAACTGCGCGGTATGTTTAGGATGAGTGTTTCATATCACTCCCTGTAATGGGCCCTGCCACCCATTGTTCGTCATCATTCACCCTTAGGATAACTTCTCGGCAATAGGTCAGGCGTGAAGTTCGGCCACGGTCATGGTGAAGACCAATTTCCCCTCACCCTGATTTGAATAATGATGCGGCACATCGGTGTTGGCGACGGCAGAAGAACCTTCGGGAATAATCATCTCGGTACTCCCCACCTTCAGGTTGAGAACGCCCTGCTCAACATGCAGCAGCTCGAAGGTGCCTTGAGGGTGGCCCGTGGAGGCAAACAGCTCATCAGGAAACATCTCCCAGCGCCACAGCTCAATCATATTCGGCCCACGCGTCCCCGCCAGCAAACGGGCCGTTCCGCCCGCATCACCCGTCCATAATGTAGGTATTTCTTTTTTATCGATAAGGTAAGCGGAGGGCGCATCGGTGACATTCACGATATCGGCTACGGAAAGGCCCAGCGCCGCCGCTATTTTGCACAAGATGGCAATGCTCGGGTTAGCCGCGCCCTTCTCGATTTCTACCAGCATCCCTTTGCTGACGCCCGCCCTGCGCGATAACTCATCAAGCGTCAATTTCTTGTTTTTGCGGTGCTGCTTGATGGTGCTCGACACCGCTTCATTGACGGTTTGAATGTCCGCGCCGTGCTCGGTCGATATATTGACTTTATTGGTCATTAGTCGTTACTGTGAAATAAATTAGTCATTATAGGATTGTCAGATGTTTTCAGTTCTTCCGTCAATCGATCCCAAGATTTCCTCCGTGGCGCCCGGTTTCAGAGCCTTAAGCATTGTGGTTGAAGCCGCACCTGTTACCCACCCCAAGATTGCCGACCAGGCATTGGAACAGGCTTGTCATTCGATTTCTGCGGGTGACGCGCCCTGGGCCGAGGCTCATCTTGCAGCCTGGGGAGAGGCATTTACCCGATTCGGCGCCAAACCCAAACGCACCCCTTGTTCGGCGGAAGCCTTGCGCAAACGGGTCCTGCGAGACGGCTCGCTACCCAGTATCGATCCCGTTGTTGATCTTTATAATGCCATCAGCATTCGCTATGCCATTCCCGTTGGCGGGGAAAATATTGAAGCCTATGTCGGGCAACCCAGGTTGGTGGTTGCCGATGGAAGCGAAGTGTTCGATACGGTGAAAGACGGCGAGGTGGCGCATGAATCGCCGGAGCCGGGTGAAGTCGTCTGGCGCGACGATCTGGGGGTCACTTGCCGTCGCTGGAACTGGCGCCAGGGGATAAGAACCCGGCTGAACGCAGATGCCGGCAAGATGTGGTTTATTCTGGAGAGCCTGCCGGCCATGCCGTTACAGGCGCTGTATGATGCCGGTGAAGAGTTGATCAAGGGGCTGCATCAGATGATGCCGGGCGTAAAAACCGAACAGACGCTGATTGGTTTCGATCTGGCTGACGAGCATCAAATTAAGTAAAAAAGACGGCTTTCGCTCCTCATTGGGCCATGTCTGGGGCTCATGCATAAAACGCGCTGGTATTCGGCGGCGTAATCCGTACCATACGCGACATACTTTTGTCTGCTGGTTGTTTCAGCCGGCGCGTACCCATTTTTATCGCAAACCAGATGGGGCATGATATGCGCATAGGGTCTTCAAGGCCTGAGGTGCGAAGCGGGGAGAAATGAATACTGACCCAAATAGCCTGTTGAATGCTAAACTCGCGGTCTACATGTCATGCCCCCATAGTGCCCCCCATTGAAAACGAGCACGATTTAAATGTCAGAAAAACAAACCGTCAGTCAAAAAGAGCAGTACAACCTCAACAAATTGCAAAAGCGCCTGCGTCGCAACGTGGGCCAGGCGATCGCCGATTTCAACATGATTGAAGAAGGCGACCGCATCATGGTCTGCCTGTCCGGCGGCAAAGACAGCTACACCATGCTGGAAATCCTGCGTAACCTGCAGCAAAGCGCGCCGGTGAACTTCTCGCTGGTTGCGGTCAACCTCGACCAGAAACAACCGGGCTTCCCCGAGCATATCCTGCCGGCTTATCTGGAAGGCCTGGGGGTGGAATACAAGATTGTCGAAGAAAACACCTACAGCATCGTCAAAGACAAGATCCCTGAAGGCAAAACCACCTGCTCACTGTGTTCACGCCTGCGCCGCGGCATTCTTTACCGCACCGCTACCGAACTGGGCGCGACCAAGATAGCCCTTGGCCACCACCGTGACGACATTCTGCAAACGCTGTTCCTCAATATGTTCTACGGCGGCAAGCTGAAAGGCATGCCACCCAAGCTGATGAGCGACGATGGCAAGCATGTGGTGATCCGTCCGCTGGCCTATTGCCGCGAAAAAGACATCGAGCGTTTCTCGGTGGCCAAAGAATTCCCCATTATTCCGTGTAACCTGTGCGGTTCACAGCCAAACCTGCAACGCCAGGTGATTGGCGACATGCTGCGCGACTGGGATAAACGCTATCCGGGCCGTCTGGAAACCATGTTCAGCGCAATGCAAAACGTGGTGCCGTCACACCTGAGCGATTACAACCTGTTTGATTTTAAAGATATTCACCACGGCAGTGAAGTGGTCGACGGTGGCGATCTGGCCTTTGATCGTGAAGATATTCCGATGCAACCGGTCGGCTGGCAGCCGGAAGATGCGGATGAAGCCGCACCGGCGCTGGAACGTTTAAACGTTCTCGAAATCAAGTAAACAGTGGCGCCGCCCGTTATCTGCGGGCGGCGTTTCTTCCCTCCGACAGTTTTCGATCCTGCTCACAATTCCAGCATAATTTATCGGACAGTGCCGTCTTTACCCTATACTGTGTATTTATACAGTCACCAGGAGATTGCCGATGAACATTACCCCTTGCGTATCCCACGTTTCCCTGGGCACCAATCATTTCGATGCCGCCGCCGAATTTTACGATAGCGCGCTCTCCGCATTAGGTTGCCGGCGAGTACTGGAGCACCCAGGCGCTATTGGCTATGGGCGTGATTATCCGGAGTTCTGGCTGCAGGTGCCGATCGATAACCAACCCGCATCTGCCGGTAACGGCGTGCACGTAGGCTTTTTCGCCACCAGCAAACAGCAGGTCGATGATTTTTACCGGCTGGCGTTGCAGGCCGGCGCAAAAGATGAAGGAGCCCCGGGATCACGACCGCACTATGGCGAAGCCTACTATGGGTGCTTTGTCCGCGATCTGGACGGGCATAAAATCGAGGCCAGTTTCTGGGACGAAAGCGCGGCCTGAAAACGGTAAACTGCAGACAAAAAAATGCCGGTGGTTAGACCGGCATCGTATGAATCAATGTGCTATGCAGTAATTCTAAATAATAAGAAAGTAAGACAATTATGGAGCGCAACGCCCATCGCTTGACGTTGCATTCACCTGCGAGAGAGATCATGCCCCATTTCCCCGAGGCAAAAGTTGATATCGCTCAATGTTAACCGGGTTTTCACGCTTTTTTGGCTACAGCCAACGGCTGCGTTTCAGCCACCAGGCCACGCCGAGCACCAGGCCCGTCAGCATCAGGCAAAACGTGGCAAAACCAAAGGGGTTGCCACCGCCGGGAATGCCGCCCAGGTTAACGCCGAATAATCCGGTCAAAAACGTGGTGGGCAAAAATACCATTGCCAGTAGCGACATGGTGTAAGTTCGGCGGTTCATGGCGTCGGCCATCACGGTGGTAATTTCATCGGAAAGTATCGCGGTACGCGCAATGCTGCCATCCAGATCGTCCAGACCGCGTCCCAGCCGGTCGGCAACATCTTGCATGCGCCGTCGGTCGTCATCGTTCATCCAGGGCAACCGCTCGCTCGCCAGCCGGGAAAATACGTCGCGCTGCGGCGCCATGTAACGGCGCAACACAATCAGTTGTTTGCGGATCAGCGCCAATTGTCCGCGCTCCGGGATTTGCTGCTCCAACAGCGCATCTTCCAAATCGATGATCTTATCGTGCAGATCCTCTATAAAATCGCTGGTGTGATCGTTCAAGGCATCGGCAACTTCCACCAACCAGTTGCCGCTGTTGGTTGGCCCAGTACCGCTTTGCAGATCGTTCACCACCTGATCGATGGAGTACACCTTGCGGTGCCGGGTGGAGACGATCAGTTTATCGGTCATATAAACGCGAATGGTCACCAGCTGATCCGGCCGTGAGTTGGCGTTGAAATTAATGCTGCGCAACGTGATCATGGTGCCATCGCCCAGGCGGCTGACCCGCGGGCGT
This sequence comes from Serratia plymuthica, assembly GCF_018336935.1. Classification (NCBI taxonomy): domain Bacteria; kingdom Pseudomonadati; phylum Pseudomonadota; class Gammaproteobacteria; order Enterobacterales; family Yersiniaceae; genus Serratia; species Serratia plymuthica. The sequence goes on from NZ_CP068771.1 coordinate 2,592,676, forward strand.
GAGCTTTCCCCTGATAACGCTTCTCTTACCGCATCCGGCAACAATGGCGTAGTGTTCAGCCATTCGGCGCTGGCCGGGTGCGCATAATCCAGATGCAGCCAGCAAGGCTCATCGCAGGTAATTTTATCGTCGTAGTCAATCGATGTTACGCCGCCCTTGCCATCAAGCTGATAGGCATACACCGCATCAGGAACCTGTAACTCGCGCCCCTCAATGACATCCATTCCTTATCCCCTTCGCTTTTCAGTTACACAGAGTCTAGCGTTAATGTTTTGTGACTCAAAGATAAAGCCGCTCGATGGTTACCCCTGGCCCGCACCTTATGCGCTAACATGGATGAATAACGACCAACGTTCAGCCCGGTACCCATGAAATACACATCGACGCTACTGTTTGCTTCTATTTTGACGCTTGCTCCTGCGCCATTTCATCCGCTGCTTGCCGCAGAAAATTCGCTCGAGAGTATCGCTGATGCCTATCGGCTCAAGCTCGACGACGCGGCGGGTAATTTGCCTTACTACGTCGTAAAATCCCACGCGCGCACGCCACATTCCGCGTTAATCGTGCTGCATGGCCACCCCAGAGACGCAGGAAAAACGCTGGCGGCAGCCCTGAAAGCGGCCCAACAGGCAGATAAAACCGACGACAGGTTACTGGTTGCGCCGCTCTATCCGGTTCCCACCGCGCAGGCCAGGCGCTGCCATTCGCCCGGCGTTCCTGCGGCGCAGCCGGGTGATGCCTTGTGGAGTTGCAGCTCCTGGATCGAGGGTGGATTGGATTTACAGTCAAAGGTCAGTTCGTTTGCCGCGCTTGACCAATTGATCGCCGAACTGAAAATCAAATGGCCGCAGTTGCAGTGGGTGACTGTCGCCGGGTTTTCCGCCGGCGCGCAGTTCGTGCAGCATTATGTCGGGTTTGCGAAACCACCCACCGGCGTGAGCATGCGTTACGTCATTTCCGACCCTGGCAGTTGGCTTTACTTTGATCGCCTCCGGCCACGGCCGGTTGTCGACTGGCGCAGTTGCAGTCAGGAAAAAGGTTGCGACTTTACCTGGACGGAAATGACCGGCGACTCATGCCCAAACCTAAATCGCTGGAAATACGGTCTGGAAAATATCCCCGCTTTTCATGATCAAAGCCGCGAGACGGTAAGCCGGCGCTATGACGCGGCGGACATCACTTATATTGAGGGCGAAAAAGATACCGGCAACGTGCCCGGCGCCTTCTACAAAATACTCGACAAATCCTGCGCTGCGCAGGCACAGGGACCCTACCGCCTGCAACGCGGCATCGCCTATGCGGCTTACGATCGGCGTTTTATCGCCCCGCACGCCAAGCGCCAGTTGCTGATCGTCCCCGGCTGCGCGCATGATGTGTCTTGCGTATTTCCTTCCGCCATCGCGCGTAAGGCGCTGTTTGCGGTGCCATAACCGCTATCGTTCTGCCACAAAAATAAAACCCCGCCATTAGCGGGGTCTGATAAAAATACGTAGCAAATAACGCGGCAGATCAATGCTGCAAAATATACATTGTCTGGCTGTAGGCCACGTCCTCCGGGTTGGTGATCGGGTAGCCTTTTACCCACGGCTTGATCAGGCGACCGTTGGTGTACTGGTAAATTGGCGCGATCGGCGCCTGCTCCGCAATGATCTGTTCCGCTTTATTGTAATCCGCCGTCAGAGCCTTTGCGCTGGTTTCCCGGCTGGCCTGCGCCAGCAGATTGTCATACCTGGCGCTCTTGAATTTGGCGATGTTGCCGCTGTGGGTAGAGCTCAGCAGCGACAGGAAGGTCGATGCCTCGTTGTAATCGCCCACCCAGGAAGCGCGCACGACGTCGAAATTACCGGTGTTGCGGCTGTCGATATAGGTTTTCCATTCCTGGTTTTGCAACTTGACGTCAATACCGAGCGTTTTCTTCCACATCGACGCCACGGCAATCGCGATTTTCTGGTGGCTTTCAGAGGTGTTGTAGAGCAATGTCAGCTTCAACGGATTATTCGGGCCGTAGCCAGCGGCCTGCATCAACGCCTTGGCCTGCGCATTCAGTTCTGCCTGCGATTGCTGCTGCATCAGGCTCACTTGCGGTTTAAACCCGGCGGTAACGTCCGGCGTGAAGTGATAGGCCGGCTTTTCACCGGTGCCCAGCACTTTTTCGGCGATAATTTTACGGTCGATCGCGTAAGACAGCGCTTTACGCACTCGCACGTCGTTGGTCGGCGCACGTTGGGTATTGAACGCGTAATAATAAGTGCCGAGCTGATCCGGGGTATAAACCTGATCCGGGATATCTTTCAGCAACTTCTGGTACATATTTTTCGGGAAAGACTCGGTGATATCAATGTCGCCGGCCAGATAACGTTTGGTGGCGTTGGACTCCTGGTTGATCGGCACGAAGGTCACTTTGGTCAGCACGGTATGCGCGTGATCCCAATAGTGTTCGTTTGGCGTCAGCACCAGTTTCTCATTGACCACCCGCTCCTGCAGTTTAAACGCGCCGTTACCCACCAGGTTGCCGACTTTGGTCCAGTCATTGCCGAATTTCTCCACCACCGACCGGTTCACCGGGAACAGGCTGAAGTTGGCGGTCAGGCTGACAAAATACGGTACCGGCTTGTTCAACTGCACTTTAAAGGTGTAATCGTCCAACGCCGTTACGCCCAGCTTATCGGCAGGCAACTTGCCGGCGATGATTTCGTCGGCGTTCTGAATGCCGGCCAGTTGGGCGAACCAGGCAAAGGGTGACAGGTTCTTCGGTTCTACCAAGCGTTGCCAGCTATAAACGAAATCCTTCGCCGTTACAGGGTCACCGTTTGACCAGCGCGCATCTTTGCGCAGCGTGAAGATATAGGTTTGATTATCAGTCGTCTGCCAACGGGTAGCGACGCCGGGGATCACCTTGCCGTTGGCGTCCTGATTCACCAGCCCTTCGAACAGGTCGCGTGCCAGTTGCGCCTCCGGCAAGCCCACGGCCTTGATCGGATCCAGTGAGGCCGGCTCATCTTTAATATGGCGAACAATTTCCTGCTTTTCCGCCAGAGTGGTGCCTGGGGGAACCTGCGCCGCCATCGCGCTGCTTAATCCTGCGCCAATAGCCACTGCACATAACGCAAAACGAAAACCTTGCTGAATTTTTCTTCTCGTCATTCTGATTCATCCCCGTTAACCATCTGAATTTTTTATCATATAGCACAAGATCCTTCTCACCTATAGCCCAGAGCGGGCAAGATGCAAAAACTGAGGTCCAGGCAATAAAAAATGCCCGTGCGACAGCGTCGGCACGGGCATTTTTGTCTCAGGCGTGATTAGTCGTAAAGGTGGATGCTGTTGATGCGGTAGCTGAACTCTTCCCCTTCTTCCTCGTCGAAAATGGTGAAGAAGCTTTGTTCGGCGAGCGGCTTAGCGTAAATATCGGTCTTCTGCATCTGGCGCGACTCGGCATCGTCATAACCATAGTCGAGATAGAAGGTGTTTTTCTGGTAGTCGACGTGCAGGGTAAAGGGATAATTGGACTCATCGCCACGCCCGTCATCGTTCTTCACCACGCCGAACCATTCACCCTGACGGATCTGGTTTTCCTCATCCACGCCGCACAGCAGCGTGATGGTATCCTTTTCATTTTCGCTATAGCTGGCAACTATTCTGGCTACTGGCATGTTAAATCCCCTGCTTGGTTATTGGGTTAGCTTTGCCGATAGTATAACAACAGCGAAATGGCCGGCGCGGTTTTATTGTTACCTGCGCTAACGCACAGCTCACATATCAGGCAAAGGTGAAACAATTGCTCTGGGAAAGATGAGCCAAAGCGTAATACACTGAATAAAATGATAATGACTCTCGACATTTAACCCAGGGACAACACCATGATCCAGCATCGACCGCGCAGTGAACGTGGCCAATTGGCCGTTGCAGGAGAGAATTACGGCAGTTCGCTGTTAGGGGCGCCGCTGCTCTATTTCCCCGCGGCCATCAGCGGGCCGGAAACCGGGCTGATCATCGCCGGCACCCACGGTGACGAGGGGGCCGCTATCGTCACCCTTTCTTGTGCGCTACGCAGCATTGCGCCAAACCGGCTGCGCCATCACGTAGTGTTGGCGGTCAATCCCGACGGGTGCCAACTGGGGTTGCGCGCCAATGCCAACGGCGTTGACCTGAACCGTAACTTCCCCGCCGCCAACTGGCGCTCCGGCGATACGGTTTATCGTTGGAACAGCGCGGCAGAAGCGCGGGATGTCAAGCTGTCAACCGGCGGCCGCCCCGGCTCGGAACCGGAAACCCAGGCGCTGTGTCACCTGATTCATCGGCTGAAACCGCGCTGGGTGGTGTCGTTTCATGAACCCTTGGCCTGCATTGAAGATCCCGCCAGCTCCAAGCTCGGTGTCTGGCTTTCGCATAAGTTTGCCTTGCCTCTGGTCACCAGCGTGGGTTACGAAACGCCGGGTTCGTTCGGCAGCTGGTGCGCCGATTTGTCGCTGCCCTGCATCACCGCCGAGTTCCCGCCCATTTCCGCCGATGCCGCCAGCGAGAGTTACCTCGAGGCGATGGTAGAGTTGCTGACCTACCAGGATTAATGCTGCCGTGGGGCGAGATTGATCGCCCCATAGTCGAAATCCAGCCCCGCGTCGACGTCCTTTGCCAGCCAGGTCGGGCCATCCAAATCCACGAAGCGCGCCCCTGGGGCCAGCGGTAACGCCGCGTTGATCGCCCGTGAAGTACATAACATGCAGCCGAGCATAATGGCGAACCCCTGCTCCCGAGCCTGCCTGGCCAAAACCAGCGCTTCCGTCAGGCCGCCGGTTTTATCCAACTTGATATTGACCATCTGATAGCGGCCGATAAGCGCCGGCAGATCGCGGCTGGTGTGGCAACTCTCATCGGCACAAATCGGCAGCGGATGGATAAAGTTCTCCAGCGCGCCGTCATCGGCTGCCGGCAGCGGCTGCTCCAACATTGCCACACCCAGATCCGCCAACAGTTGGCAACGCGCAACCAGGCCTTCCGCCTGCCAGGACTCGTTGGCATCGACGATCAGCGTCGCTTCCGGCACCGCTGCGCGGATGGCCACCAGCCGTTCGCTGATCAGGTGATTATCCAGCTTGATTTTCAACAGCCGAGCGCCCTGCTGGTCGAGTTCGCGCGCGGCGAACGCCATTGCCTCCGGCGAGCCGATGCTGACGGTTTGCGCCATCAGGATGCGTTCCGGCGCCGTGACACCGCTGCGCTGCCAGCGGTTCTGGCCGCTGAGACGGCACTCCAGATCCCATAGCGCCGAATCCACCGCATTACGCGCCGCACCCGCCGGCATCAACTGCTGCAACTGCTCGCGCGTCACTCCCCGTTCGATAGCCGGTGCCACCTCTGCCAGTTGCGCCAGCACCGAGGCTTCGCTTTCGCCATAGCGCGCATAGGGCGTGCATTCGCCGATGCCGCGCACGCCCTGCAGTTCAATCTCGACCACCACCACTTTCGCTTCGGTGCGGCTGCCGCGGGCAATGACAAAGGCGGTATGCAATGGCCAGGCTTCTGGGTAAAAACGCATGCTTCTCATAACGGCTCCTGAGCGAAAATGGCGTATAAAAACGGGCTAACGGGCGGACAGTTTTTGGACACAACCTAATATATACAACTATTTAGCAAACTTTATATATCCAACCCACAATTGTTGACTTAAACTGACGCCAGGGCGTGAACCTAATGGTAAATCCAGCCATTGCGGCTATTTTATTAGGTTCATCCCCTTTGTATAAACACCTGTAAAAGGAACCAAGCCAATGACTCAGACAGTACATTTCCAAGGCAACCCGGTCAGCGTTGCAGGCCATCTGCCACAATCGGGCGAACAAGCCAAAGCGTTCTCGCTGGTTGCCAAAGACCTGTCAGACGTAGCGCTAAGCAGCTTCGCGGGTAAACGCAAAGTCCTGAACATTTTCCCAAGTATTGATACCGGCGTTTGCGCTGCCTCGGTACGTAAATTCAACCAACTGGCCAGCGGTCTGGATAATACCGTGGTGCTGTGCATCTCCTCCGATCTGCCGTTCGCCCAGTCACGCTTCTGCGGCGCGGAAGGCCTGAGCAACGTAGTGACGCTGTCCACCCTGCGTGGCGCAGAATTCAAACAGGCTTACGGCGTCGAAATCGCTGAAGGCCCGTTGGCGGGTCTGACTGCGCGTGCGGTCGTGGTGCTGGATGGCCAGGACAATGTGCTGTACAGCGAGCTGGTGAATGAGATCACCAACGAGCCGGATTACGATGCTGCGCTGGCTGCACTGAAGTGATGTAATCAGGGCCGGCTTTCGCGGGCTTCTGATAAACGAAACGGGCGCCGCGGCGCCCGTTTTTTATTCTTCGCTTTCCCCTGTCGCCTTGCGGCTGCTGAGGCCATACTCGCGCAGCTTGTTGGCAATCGCGGTATGCGAAACCCCCAGGCGTTTCGCCAGTTTTCGCGTGCTCGGGTAAGTGCGGTATAACCGCGTCAGCACCGAACGCTCGAAGCGCTTGCTGATATCGTCCAGCGAGCCGTCCAGCACTTCGTCGCCCAGCGACATCTCGACCTCAAATTCCGGCAGTACGATATCCTGCGGGCGCAGCTCAAAGCCTTCCGTTTGCGTCAGCGCGCGGTAAATGGCGTTTTTCAACTGCCGCACGTTGCCCGGCCAGCCGTACTTGCTGAGGAAACTGCCCAGATCGTTCGCCAATTTCGGTCGCGCCACACCCTGTTCGTCGGCAAAGCGCGCCACAAACAGCTCGGTCAACGGCATGATGTCCTGCGGACGCTCGCGCAGCGGCGGAATAGTGATGGTCAGCACGTTAAGGCGATAATAGAGATCCTCGCGGAATTCACCGCGCTGCACCAGCTCAGTCAGGTTTTTCTGGGTGGCGCAGATGACCCGCACATCCACGTGTACTTCGTGTTCTTCCCCAACGCGGCGGAAAGTGCCGTCGTTAATGAAACGCAGCAGTTTGGTTTGCATGCGCGGCGACATTTCACCGATCTCATCCAGCAGCACCGAGCCGCCGTGCGCCTGCTCGAAGAAGCCCTTCTTGCCTTCCAGCGCATTGGGGTAAGCGCCGGGCGCATGGCCGAACAGCTCGCTTTCCACCACGTCATCCGGCAGTGCGGCGCAATTGAGCGCCAGGAACGGCTGTTTGCCGCGCGGGCTGCGCAGGTGGCAGGCGCGAGCCAGAATGTCTTTGCCGGTGCCGGTGTCGCCGACCAGCAGCAACGGCGCATCCAGCATCGCCAGTTTACGCGCCTGCTCCAGCACCTGGCGCATTTTCGGGCTGACGGCCACGATATGATCGAATTCGGTATCGTCGTTCACCGACAGGTTCTGTAGCTGGCGCCCCATGCGGGCGGTCGACTTGAGCATCACCACCGCGCCAACGGTGGCGTTCTGCTGGTTTTCGTCTTCCAGGTAGATGGGGGTGATATCCATCAGGAAATCCTGGCTGCGGATCACGACCCGTTCTGAGTGCGGCGCCGTTTGTTCGCTCTCCAGCCAGCGGCTGAAGTTATAGCCGCCAATCAGAGCCGCAGCCGTTTGATTGCGGATTTTATCTTCGCTGAAGCTGAACAGCACCTGTGCCGCCGGGTTGGCCAACTCGACCTTGCCCCGCATATCAATCGAAAATACCGGCTCCGGCATCGACTCCAGCAGCGCCCGCAACGCACGGTGTTCGCGCTCGGACGGCATGAAGTTAACGGTACGCACGTCAGTCACGCCGGCAATGCGGCGGATCTCCGCCATCAGCGCGCGGAAGGTGTCAAAATCCAGCTGGGAAAAATTGAGGTAAATGCGGCCGATGGGATCGATTTCGATACCCCGTAAATCGATGCTGCGCGATACCAAAAGATCGAGTAATTCTCGAGTCAGACCGAGCCGGTCTTCGCAAAATACTTCCAAACGCATCAGTATTGGCCTTATCTCTGCAGGTGCGGGGATGACTGTCGATGATGATACTCTCTCACCCCGGGCGGTAGAAGCAATCTGTCAGCAAAAGTTGACAGAACTCTGATTTATCGCCGCTGTTGATGATTTTAAACGCAAGTAAATAACACCATCGGCGTCATTTTAGTTCATTTGCAGAGAGTTATCATAACCGGCAATAAATTTTTAGATAAATATAATGTGATTGCAGGGAGATCGTCTTTCGTCAACCAGGGGTTACGTATTGAGCTGCGCGGCGGCTATTGATGCAGAAACAAACAACTGCGCCCGAGTGGGCGCAGCAGGCGAGTTATTTAGCTTTGTTATCGTTTTTTTTCATGGCGTCTTTCAGTTGACCGACCAACTGGCTGCGGAAATCCCCGAGTTTGGGCTTCTCACCTTCCAGCCACGGAAGCGGGCGGCACAGCTCCATAGCCTTGATGCCCAGCCTGGCCGTCAGCAAACCGGCGCCAATGCCTTGGGCTGCGCGGGCGGACAGCCGTGCGGCCAGATCCTGTGACATCCAGTCCATCCCCACTTCGCGTACCAGTTCGGACGCGCCGGCAAAGGCGATATTCAGCAGCACCAGGCGGAACAGCCGCAGACGGCTGAAATAGCCCAACTCGATGCCGTACAACGCCGCAATGCGGTTGATCAGCCGAATGTTACGCCAGGCGATAAACGCCATATCCACCAGCGCCAGCGGGCTGACGGCGATCATTAATGTGGATTCCGCCGCCGAACGGCTGATTTCACGACGCGCCTGATTATCCAGGACGGGCTGCACCAGCTTGGCATAAAGCGCGACCACTTCACGGTCGTTTTGAGTTTCATGCAGCGAAGCCTGCCAACGTTGCAACGCCGGATGGCCCTGATCGAGACCGGCCTGCCGCGCCAGCTTCTCGCAGAATTCACGGCCCTTGCCCAACCCGTGGCTGTGCAACAGCTCTCGCGCCACGTCGCGCTCTTCCGCACGCTGGCGCAGACGATACAACCGGCGCCATTCGGTCACGACCGACCCCACCCCGGCAAACACGATCAAGCCGCCTGCCACGCCGCCGCCCATGGCAATCCAATCCTGCTGCACCCAGGCGGTATGCACCCACTGCACGCCCTGCGCCACCACGCTGACGCCGAACAACGCCAACCCGGCGGTAACCATTTTGCGCCACAGGCTGCGTTTGGGTTTCAAGGCGGCATTGACAATACCTTCGGCGCGCCCTTCTTCCTCTTCCTGCTCCAACTCAGGCGCGGCCGGGAAAAAACGCTCCGCCTGCTGTTCATCAAAGGCGACGTTGGCGCGCAATATGGGCTCTTGCGGCGGCTGCAACGGCTCTTCAAAATCGATACGTGGCTTTATCGGTTCGCTCATCGCAATTTATCTCCCAGTAAAAACTCCATCACCGCGTCCAGGCGGATGTGCGGCAACGGGCTGTCTACGCTCATGGCGCGTGGACGAAACTCATCAAAGTGGAAACCCTGGTTTTGCCAGAAAGCCGGCCCCGGCAAACGCGCCGGTACTTCACCGGGGAACACCGTCAGTGGCGCGCCGTCGGCGAGGCGATTGCCCTTCAAGGCCGGGATCCGCTGCCCCTGGTGATCGACGATGCCGCTTTCGGTCGCCTGTACGGAGGCCAACCCCACGCAATCCATGCTGATGCCCTCAAAGGCCGCGTTCTGCCATGCTTCCTGCACCAACTGCTGCAACAACGACACCAGATTGGCATGTTGATCGGCGGTAATGTGATCCGCCTTGGTGGCGGCAAACATCAGCTTGTCGATGGTCGGCGAGAACAAGCGACGGAACAGCGTGCGCTTGCCGTAGTGGAAACTTTGCATCAATTGGGTCAGCGCCAGGCGCATATCGTTGAACGCCTGCGGGCCGCTGTTGAGCGGTTGCAGACAGTCGACCAGTACAATCTGCCGATCGAAACGGACGAAATGTTCTTTATAGAAGTTTTTGACGATGGATTGGCAGTAGTAATTGAAACGCGCCCGCAGCATGCCGATGTTGGTGTGCTTGTCAGCCTGTGCCAGTTTAGATTCGCCGAGGCTGTCGACATTGGGCCACGGGAAAAACTGCAACGCCGGCGCGCCGGCCAGATCGCCCGGCAGCACGAAGCGGCCCGGCTGGATAAAGTGCAAGCCTTCGCTTTTGCAACGCAGCAGATAGTCGGTGTAGGCCTGAGCAATGGCCGCCAACTTGTTCTCGTCGGCCGGCGCGAGCGGATCGCAACCTTTGCACAGTTCTAGCCAGGGTTTGGCCCACTCGGCGCGATCGCCCTGCAACAGACCGCCCATCTGGCGCGACCAGGCCAGATAGTCCTGTTCCAGCATGGGCAAGTCCAGCAACCACTCGCCGGGATAATCGACGATCTCCAGATACAGCGTCGAGGTATCTTTAAAATGCCGCAACAGCGAGTCGTTGGAACGGTAACGCAGCGCCAGGCGAATTTCGCTGACGCCGCGCGTCGGGGTCGGCCAACTTGGCGGAGTGCCATAAAGCTGTGCCAGCCCTTCATCATAGGTAAAACGCTGAATGCCCAGATCGCGCTGCGGAATGCGTTTCACGCCCAGAAGTCGCTCTTCGCGCACCGGCGAAAACAGCGGCATGCGCGCACCGCTGTGAACGTGCAGCAGTTGGTTGACGAAGGCGGTGATAAAGGCGGTTTTGCCGCTGCGGCTAAGGCCGGTCACCGCCAGACGCAAATGGCGATCCATCCCGCGGTTGACCAGCGAGGTTAACTCATTTTGCAGTCGTTTCATTTTGCGTAGAGTGACTTCCTTTTATTCTATAAAACATAGAGTTATATGAAATTCGTTAATCTCGGCAGCCTATGAGCATTATTATAGTCATAAGACAGACTATTTTATGTCATGGATAAGGTCTTTCGCGCCAGTACCGCTTGCCATGCATGTTATTCATTGTGTGGTATATAGCCGAACGACCTAATATCGCACCTCGTAAAAAACCAGGATAGCATTATCTTGCTGAGAATAACCTCAACATTGCACCTTCAATCCGACAAAACTTGGCGTCGAAGATGCTTTCCCTAACATTTAATACTACCCGGAGAACTCTATGAGCGCAATTAATTTAGAGCAAAACATGGTCGCAGCAAACACTATGAATGCATTAAGAAACACTTTGCCAGAATATGATGGGCAACGTATTTTTTTAGCAGAGTACTATGCAGGAAAAGGCAAAGGTGGTGGCGTATTTACAGGCTATCTTAATATTGCCGATGCAATCGATGACGGCGGATACTCCACTGTGGTAGTTAATCAATCAACGGCAGTGTGGCGACGAAATGATTTAACGCAACTTTCTTTATATGATGGCGGTTGTGATCCTACCCTAAGTGATAACAGCTCATTTATTCAAAATATTTCACTGATACAAGGTGATCGCTCAGTAAAAATCCCCAGCGGTTACTGGAATATCGCAAAACCGGTCGTTTTCCCAGCTAACAAAGGGATCGCGCTCTACGGCGAAAACAGTTTTAACGGGCGGGCAGTATTAACCTATATCGGGCCAGATCTGACTGATATTTCAGACGTTAGCGGAGTCATTACCGTTTCCGCCAACACAGGGGAAATGACTTATAGTGGGATCAACTTTAGAAATTTTCAAATACGCGGCAATTATAAAATCATTAGTGGATTAAGCATAAAATACGCGGGTTACGTGCAAGTACAGAATGTAAGCATCCTCTATTGCAAAGGTGCAGGTCTCTATCTTGATAAAGTTCAGGACAGTTACTTTAAATTTCTTGAAGTCCAAGGTTGCGGCAGAACCTCAGGTGATTATAACAGTTACACCGATATTACAGATTACGATAAAATGCTACTGGCCCCCGTTCATTTAACTTCAACCATCCAGAATGATGATTGTAACATGTTGCGTTTTGAAGATTGCCAATGGGAAGCCAACCTGATCAGCCCGACCATTTACATTCATGGCGGCATTGGATTGTGGTTCACGAAATTGCATATGGAACATCGTAGCGGCCCATTGAAAACATTAATTGGAGAAAACACCAATGCCAGCCGATTATTGCACATGAACTCTGGGGAAGTTTATCTTAATGAAATTCAGGCATCGGAAGTAAATGATTTGGTTTACAGTACGGGGTATGGTGTTTTGTATGCAACCAATATTAACCGTGCGGGAAATATTACGCATGCTGCATCCGGGAAACGGTTCAATGTTTTCATGAGTGGATGCTGGTTACAAGACATGAACTTTTCCTCCAGCGTAAAGGCCATGATCAGCAACTGTTGGTTGGCGAATCTGACGTGGAGCCACCCTTCTTATCCGGGTACGATTTCTGACACCCATTTCTCCAGCAACGTTGCCCTTACCGGAGATGGCGCAAATACCCGAATCGATCTGGTCGACTGTCAGTACGGCAGCGTAAGCTGTGACACCAGTAATCTGCGCTTCTTTGGCGGCCGCTGCCTGGGTGACTTTCGCTATGCCTCACTGTCCGGCGCAGGTTCGGTCATCGATGTCGATGTCGAAGGCGCGACAACGATCAGTACTAACTATGGCAGTTCATATCAACCCGGCAAAAGCAGCTACAGCGTGGCGCGTGTCGCCGATGTTCCCAAAGAGCTAGGGAGTGTCATGCGCCCTGTCGGTTCCGAATGGTTCAATACAGCGGTAACCGGGGACCAGGAAGGCGCGATTTACAGTTGGGTGAAAACCGCTGCCGGCTGGCGGCCCAATAGCCGTATCAGTCGCTTTGGTACCAATTTATCGTCAATGACGTTTTCTCAGCTTCCTGCGGCGACCTCCTGCAAAGGCACCGTTATTTTCTGTACCAATACGGCAGCCTCTCCCTCGGCTCAGGCCATTATCAGCGACGGCGCAGACTGGGTCTATCTGGCAACGCCGGGGACGAAAGTGACCGCCATCAAGTAACGTTTATGCCACCCTATCTGGGTGGCATTTTTCCACCCGCCGCGTAACGCCCAAATACCTTGTTCAGGCCTTTGCGGAACAGGGGTTCCAGCACCAGCGCCAGCACAAAGCGAATCGGTTTGCGGCCAACGGCCCGCAACAACCAGCCGGCCGCGCCGGCGGGGCCATAATTCAGTAACGCCATGATGATCACTTTAGACAACGTCTTCAACACCGTACCTGCACCTTGTTTGATTCCAGCGGATTTAACGGCGTTGGCGGCATAGGTTTTATTCATTCTCAATGCCCTCCGGCAGGCTTTGCTTTAAAAAGAATGTTACAGGCACAATGCCTGACCTGCGCCACGCGCAGGCCATTGCACGCGAGGCAGGGTTATAACTTGCGGAAACGGCTCTGTACGCCGAAAGTGTCCGACGTGACATAACGCTCAACCTGACGCAGTTGCTGTTCGCCACTGCCCAACTCGTACTCCAGTTGATCGAGCAACTGGCGCGGCGTCTTGTCGTTCTCTGCCGCGAAACGGCTGGACGGCGCTTCATCCAGCACGAAAACCAGCGCGAAATAGGCCACCAGCGTGAAGAAAAACAGGCCGAAAATCATCGACAGCACCACTATTACGCGGATCAGGCGCACCGGCACATCGAAATAATGGGCCAGCCCGGCGCAAACGCCCTTCACCATGCCTTCCTCAGGTACGCGGTAAAGCTTTTTACTGCCCAGAGTATTGCTCATCAAGACTGTCTCCAGTTCGGGTGTTCTGCATCGAGGATTTCTTCCAGCGCCTGAATGCGTTCACGCATGCGCTTGGCATCGTCGGCCAACTGCGCCAAACGCTGCATTTCCTGATGGCTCAGTTGAATGCCGTTTTGTTGCCGATTGCTGTAATGCAGCCAAAGCCAAATCGGTGCGACAAACAACACAAAGATTGTCAACGGAATGGCAAGTAGTAGAGCACTCATTTCTTTTCCTTCTTATTGCGTCTTTAATAGGCGGCCACATCGCCGTGGCCGCTGTCGCCTTACTCAGTGCGGTTCATTTTGGCTTTCAGCGCCGCCAGCTGTTCGCTGATGGCATCGTCGGCTTTCAGTTCGGCAAATTCCTGGTCCAGAGACTTCTTTTTACCGATGATGACGCTTTCCGCTTCGGCTTCCATATGATCGATACGGCGCTCAAACTGTTCGAAACGCGCCATCGCCTCGTCCAGTTTGCCGCTGTCGAGCTGGCGGCGCACGTCGCGGGAAGAAGATGCCGCCTGATGGCGCAGCGTTAACGCCTGCTGGCGCGCACGGGTTTCGGTCAGCTTGTTTTCCAGCTCGCCGATTTCGCTTTTCATCCGGGACAATGTCTCTTCCACGGAAGACACTTCGTGGGTCAGCGTAGAGATCAGGTCTGCCACCTTCTGTTTTTCGATCAGCGCCGCACGAGCCAGGTCTTCTTTATCTTTGCGCAATGCCAGTTCGGCCTTGTCCTGCCAATCGTTGAGCTGATTTTCACCCTGCTCAATGCGGCGCAGCAGTTGCTTTTTCTCCGCCAGCGCACGCGCCGAGGTGGAGCGCACTTCAACCAGCGTGTCCTCCATCTCCTGGATCATCAGGCGCACCAGTTTTTGCGGATCTTCCGCCTTATCCAGCAACGTATTGATGTTGGCGTTCACGATGTCGGCAAAACGAGAAAAAATACCCATAATTCACTTCCTCTTGGTTCTGATGGCGTCTGAAGCGCCGCGTTAAGTAATACATCTTGCCCAAAGACTTAATCAAAACCCGTGCCAACTTTTATTTTATTGAATAATAACGATTATTTATTTTTGACTCTCCACCAGCATGCTGTAGAGTGATTATTTTCACCAAACATTGGCGAATTTCATCATGAGCGAACAGTTAGAAAACCTGCTGGGCGAAGCGAACGCCTTTGTCGAAGTATTGGAGCAAGTCTCGCAACTGGCAAAGTTGAACAAGCCGGTGTTGGTGATCGGCGAACGCGGCACCGGCAAGGAGCTTATCGCCCACCGTCTGCACTACCTTTCCAACCGATGGCAAGGGCCGTTTATCTCGCTTAACTGCGCGGCTTTGAATGAAAACTTACTGGATTCCGAGCTGTTCGGCCATGAAGCGGGGGCTTTTACCGGCGCGCAGAAACGCCACCTGGGCCGCTTTGAACGCGCCGACGGTGGCACGCTGTTTCTCGACGAACTGGCTACCGCCCCCATGCTGGTGCAGGAAAAACTGCTGCGGGTGATTGAATACGGCCACCTGGAACGCGTAGGCGGCAGCCAGCCGCTGCAGGTGGATGTACGATTGGTGTGCGCCACCAACGATGACTTGCCTGCGCTGGCGGCGGCGGGAAAATTCCGCGCCGACCTGCTGGACCGGCTGGCGTTCGACGTCGTTCAACTGCCGCCGCTGCGCCAGCGGCAGCAAGACATCATGCTGCTGGCGGAACATTTTGCGATTCAGATGTGCCGCGAACTGTCGCTGCAGCTGTTCCCCGGCTTTACCGAACGCGCCAGGGATACGCTGCTCGCCTATAGCTGGCCGGGCAACGTGCGGGAACTGAAAAACGTGGTGGAACGTTCCGTGTACCGGCACGGCACCAGCGCCAGCGCGCTGGATGACATCATTATCAATCCCTTTGCCCAACGGGAAAGCCCCCTCCCGCTGCCGGAGCGCGAAACGCGCAATGACCGACCGGCGCTGCCGCTGGATTTAAAAACCTGGCAGTTGGCACAGGAAAAGTCGTTGATCGAAGCGGCGCTGCAACAAGGGAAATTCAACCAACGCAAGGCGGCGGGCCTGTTGGGGCTAACCTATCATCAGCTGCGGGGGATGCTGAAAAAACATGCACTCTTGCACAATGGGGATGCGGAAGAAGATTAATGGGCAAAAAAAAAGCCAGCACCCGAGCTGGCTTAAAAAACACTGGAAGCAATGTGAGCAATGTCGTGCCTTTCACGGCAAAACCACTAAAGGTGGCTTTCCGTGAACTGCCAGATGATGATAATGGTTATCAGTATCATCTGTAAAGCGCATTGTTGATAATTTTTCTCATTACCCCACTCATGTTGCGCACTTACCATTCCGGGAAGGGATCGGCCATATCCAGCCAATAGTCCACCCCCGCCGCCATTTGGTCATCGTTCAGCAGGCAGGCATCCAGCAAACGGGTGATTTCCGCCTGCGGCAAATTCTGGCCGATAAACACCAGCTCCTGGCGCATATCGCCAAACGGCTCCACCCATTTCGCCCGGATCTGCGCCCGGGTTTCTTCATCTTGTGGCCAGTTCTCCTGCGCCAGCGCGCGCCAGAAGGTGCCCGCCAGCCCATAATGCGCGATGCCACCGGCCTGGCTCCACTGTCCAGCTTGTCTCGGACGCGTAGCCAGCCAGAAGAACCCCTTTGAACGCAACAGCTTGCCGCCCCCCCAATCGCCGTTGATCATCCGATAAAACTTATCCGGCGCAAACGGCCGCCGCGCCTGATAGACAAAGCTGCTGATGCCGTAGTTTTCCGTCTCCGGAACATGTTCACCCCGCAACTCCTTCAACCAGCCCGGCGCCTGTTGGGCCTTTTCGAAGCTGAAACTGCCGGTGTTCAATACCGCTTCCAGCGGTAATTTACCGGGGGAGATGGGGACAATATTGGCATCCGGGTTAAGGCTGGCGAGCAGCGCCATGATTTCCCCCTGCTGTTCTGGCGTCAGCAAGTCGGTTTTACTCACCAGCATCACATCGCAAAATTCGATTTGCTCGATCAACAGGTCTGCCACGCTGCGCAGATCGTCCTCACCCAGGCTTTGCCCGGCCTCCTGCAAGGTCTGAGCCTGCTGGTATTGCTGGATAAAATTCACGCCATCCACTACCGTCACCAGCGTATCCAGCCGGGCGAACTGCGACAGGCTTTCCCCCTGTTCATCTTCAAAGGTGAAGGTTTCCGCCACCGGCAACGGCTCTGAAATACCACTGGATTCAATCAGCAGATAATCGAAACGACCGGCCTGCGCCAGTTCACGCACCGAGATCAACAGATCTTCGCGCAGCGTGCAGCAGATGCAGCCATTGCTCATTTCCACCAGTTTTTCCTGCCGGCGATCGAGCTGGACCTGATTTTCGATCAGCGCGGCATCGATGTTCACCTCGCTCATGTCGTTGACAATAACCGCCACGCGCATGCCCTGGCGGTTATTCAGAATATGGTTCAGCACCGTGGTTTTACCGGCGCCGAGAAAACCGGAAAGTACGGTAACGGGTAACGGATTCATCAGCTTCCTCACTTAAAACTCATTACGTAATGCCTGGTAACCGCGAACCAGTTCGACGTTGGTCGCGGCCACCTCTTCAGAAAATTGCAGCGCGCGGCGATCGACCTGGCGATACAACGACAGATCGCTGTCGGCGCCGACGCGCTCGGTCGATGGGATATACAGGTTCTCCGGCAGCGTGACACCATCCACCACCGCGTTGTAGCGCACCACACAACCGGAACGGATATGGCAATTGAACAGCACGCTGTTGAAACCGATAAACACCCGATCATCGATGCGGCACGGGCCGTGAACAATCGCGCGATGAGCGATGGAGCTGTAACTGCCGATGGTCACCGCCGCTCCGCTTTTCGAGTGGATCACTACGCCGTCCTGAATATTCGAGTGAGAGCCGATAACGATCGGTTCCATGTCGCCGACCGCATTCAGTTCATCGGCACGGATCACCGCGTAGGGACCGACGTAGACAAAATCGTCGACAATCACCCGGCCGCAGATAATGGCGGTAGGATCGATATAGGCCTTTGGCGATACCTGCGGCAGGTGGCCACTGGGGTTTTTACGCAGCATCTTCTTCCTCCCGCCAGCTCAGTTCGGCCACCGCATTGTGGGCATGCAGGCTTTCCTGATGCTCCACCCGCAGCGAGAACCCTCGCTGGCCGCATTGGCTGCGCAGCATCCGGTACAGACGACGCGCGGCGTCCTCGCAAAACATCAGGTTCTGACCGTTAGCCAGGGCGAAAGCCTGCTCATCCTGACGCTTTACCAACGTTTGCGATGGCGTGCCCAACGCATGCTCAATGCGATCGATTAAATTGACTGCCGGTAACGCCGGTTCAGTGCCGCTGAGCGTCAGCGTCACCCAGGCCCAACTGCGCTGGCTGTGCGGGGTCGCGGGCATTCCCTGCTCGCCCAGCCAATCGATCACCTGCTGCCGATCGACCCTGTCCAACTCCTGTTCAAAATCAAACTGAAACTGCTGTTGCGCCAGTTGACGGCTGAGCGCCGCCGAGCTGGGACAGGTGGAGGAATAAGGCACGCCGACAGTCAGCGACAGCGCCAGAGCCTGGGTCAAGGTAGCGTCTATACGCAACGGGTAGGCTTTCCAGCCGCGGTGTGGCGACAACAAGGCTGGCCGCGACAGCAGCAGCTCACCGCTGATGCTCAAGCCGGCACGATCGCTGTGTTCTGGTTGAGAAGCCAAAATGGCATTTAGCGTCTGCCCGATGCGCTGCGGCGTCAGTTCGCCCTGCGTCAACTCATCCAGCGCCAGATACAGCCGCGACATGTGTATTCCCCGCGAACCTTGACGGTTGGCGAGAAGATTGATGCCAACGTTGACCTTCGTCATCAACGGCTTACCCGCCAATTCCAGCGGCAGCGCTATCTCTTGCATCCCGACCCAGTCGAGCCCGACGTCACTCATCTCACCCTGCCATGCCTGAGCATCCGGCAACGGCTGGGGTGGTGGAGGTGCAATCTTGTTCATACGTCCCCTTGCGGTTATTGATATCGTGCCGGGGGACGGTAACACAAAAAAGTTATGTTATAACATAACATTTGCGTTATTTTTTTCCTGTGACGACAAACTGTTCAATCAAGTCGCAGAAAACTCAGCCATTTTGCTCAATGGATTGGGCAGTTCGCCAGAGTGCGATACACTAACGCTATTGCTTATTAACCCATGAAGCCTCTATGCGTGGTTTACCCCTTTGGATTCTGTCATTGAGCTGCCTGGCGAGTTCCGCCCTGGCCTCAACACCGCCCGCGCCCATCGCGGCGACGCCGTTGCCGGACATCCGCCAGAGCGGCTTTGTCTATTGCGTCAGCGGCATACTGAACACCTTTAATCCGCAGATGGCCAGCAGCGGGCTGACTGTCGATACCCTGGCCGCACAGCTATACGATCGCCTGCTGGATGTCGACCCTTATACCTACCGGCTGATCCCCGAACTGGCGCAAAGCTGGGAAGTGCTGGACAACGGCGCAACCTACCGCTTCCACCTGCGCAAGGACGTGCCGTTCCAGACCACCGCCTGGTTTACGCCGACGCGCAAATTGAACGCCGACGACGTGGTGTTCAGCTTTGAACGCATGTTTAATCAGAAGCATCCGTATCATGACGTCAACGGCGGCGAGTACCCTTACTTCGACAGTCTGCAGTTTGGCGACTCGGTGCAAAGCGTGAAGAAGCTCGACGACTATACCGTCGAGATCCGTCTGCAGGCACCGGACGCCTCGTTTTTATGGCATATCGCGACCCACTACGCCCCGGTGATGTCGGCAGAATATGCGCAAGGCCTGACGCGCGAAGGCCATCAGGAAATGATCGATCGTGAGCCGGTCGGCACCGGCCCTTTCCTGTTGAATGAATATCGTTCGGGGCAATATATCCGTCTGGCGCGCAATGACGTCTACTGGAAAGGCCGGCCGCGCATGCAACAGGTGGTTATCGATCTGGGCGCCGGCGGCACCGGCCGGTTGTCGAAATTGTTGACCGGCGAGTGCGACGTGCTCGCCTATCCCGCAGCCAGCCAGCTCTCGATTCTGCGCGACGACCCGCGCCTGCGCCTTACGCTGCGGCCGGGCATGAACATCGCCTATCTGGCCTTTAACACCCGCAAACCGCCGCTGAACAATTTGAAAGTGCGTCAGGCCATCTCGCTGGCAATCAACAACCAGCGCCTGATGCAGTCGATTTATTACGGCACCGCGGAGACCGCGGCCTCCATTCTGCCGCGCGCCTCCTGGGCCTACGACAATGAAGCCCACGTCACCGAATTTGACCCGGCAAAATCGCGCGCAATGCTCAAGCAAGCGGGTATTGAATCGTTGAATCTGAAGCTGTGGGTACCTACCGCCTCACAGTCCTATAACCCCAGCCCACTGAAGACCGCCGAACTGATCCAGGCCGATTTGGGCCAGGTTGGCATTAACGTCACTATCGTGCCGGTCGAAGGCCGCTTCCAGGAAGCGCGACTGATGGAGATGAATCACGATCTGACCCTCACCGGCTGGGCCACCGACAGCAACGACCCGGACAGTTTCTTCCGGCCGCTGTTGAGCTGCGCGGCAATCCGCTCGCAAACCAACTATGCTCACTGGTGTGAACCGGAGTTTGACGAGGTGCTGCAAAATGCCCTGCTGTCACAACAGTTGGCGCAACGCATCGAAAACTACCAGAAGGCGCAGAAAATTCTTGAGCAGCAACTGCCGGTGTTGCCGCTGGCGTCCTCATTGCGCCTGCAGGCTTACCGCTACGACATCAAAGGACTGGTATTGAGCCCGTTCGGCAATGCGTCATTTGCCGGGGTGTACCGTGAATCCGCGGAGGGGCCGAAAAAGTGATTATCTTTACCTTGCGCCGCATCTTGTTGCTGCTGATCACGCTGTTCCTCCTGACGCTGGTCAGCTTTAGCCTGAGCTATTTCACGCCGCGCGCGCCGCTGAACGGCGCCGCCCTGCTCGATGCCTACCACTTTTACTTTGTCAGCCTGCTGCACTGGGATTTTGGCGTTTCCAGCATTAACGGCCAGGCGATCAGCGAGCAACTGCGCGAAGTGTTCCCCGCCACCATGGAACTGTGCATCCTTGCTTTCACTCTGGCGTTGTTTATCGGCATTCCGTTGGGGATTATCGCCGGTGTAATGCGCGGCAAATGGCAGGACACCGCCATCAGCACTTTTGCTCTGCTCGGATTCTCGATGCCGGTTTTCTGGTTGGCGTTGCTGCTGATGCTGTTTTTCTCGCTGCACCTTGGCTGGTTGCCGGTTTCCGGCCGTTTCGATCTGCTGTATCAGGTCAAGCCCATCACCGGTTTTGCGCTGATTGATGCCTGGCTGTCGGATTCGCCGTACCGTTCCGAGATGATCGGCAGCGCGTTGCGCCATATGATTTTGCCTATTACCGCGCTGGCGGTAGCGCCCACCACCGAAGTGGTGCGCCTGATGCGGATCAGCACCGACGACGTGCTCAGCCAAAACTACATCAAAGCCGCCGCAACCCGGGGTTTGTCCCGCTTTACCATTATCCGTCGCCACGTGCTGCATAATGCGTTACCGCCTATCGTGCCCAAGCTGGGGCTGCAATTCTCCACCATGCTGACGCTGGCGATGATCACCGAAGTGGTCTTCAATTGGCCGGGCCTCGGCCGCTGGATGATTAACGCCATCCGCCAGCAGGATTATGCGGCGATCTCCGCCGGCATCATGGTGGTCGGCACGCTGGTGATCACCATTAACGTGCTGGCCGACATTTTGGGTGCAGCAACCAACCCATTGAAACATAAGGAATGGTATGCCCTTAGATAACGTATACCGCGAAAAGAAAATGCCCAGCCCGCTGCTTTACACCTGGCGGATTTTTTACGGCGATGCCCTGGCCATGATCGGCTTTTACGGCGTGATCGCGCTGCTGCTGCTGTGCGTATTCGGCAGCCTGCTGGCGCCTTATGCGCTCGATCAACAGTTCCTGGGTTATCAGTTGCTGCCGCCTTCCTGGTCGCGCTACGGCAACGTTTCCTTCTTTCTCGGCACTGACGATCTCGGCCGCGATATTCTTAGCCGCCTGCTGACCGGTACCGCCGCCACCTATGGCTCGGCGCTGTTGGTGACCGTTGCCGCCGCCTTTTTCGGGGTGATCCTCGGCGTGTTTGCCGGCGTTACCCACGGCCTGCGCTCGGCGGTACTGAACCACATTCTCGACACCCTGCTCTCCATTCCTTCGCTGCTGCTGGCGATTGTGGTGGTGGCGTTCCTTGGGCCAAAGCTCGAGCACGCAATGCTGGCAGTCTGGCTGGCGCTGTTGCCGCGCATGGTGCGCACCATTTACAGCGCGGTGCACGATGAGCTGGAAAAGGAATACGTGGTGGCGGTGCGCCTTGACGGTGCCTCTACGCCGCAAATATTGTGGTACGCGGTGATGCCGAATATCGCTGCGGTGCTGGTGACCGAATTTACTCGCGCGCTGTCGATGGCGATCCTGGACATCGCCGCACTCGGCTTCCTCGATCTCGGCGCGCAATTACCTTCGCCTGAATGGGGCGCCATGCTCGGCGATTCGCTGGAGTTGGTGTACGTCGCGCCCTGGACGGTAATGTTGCCCGGTGCGGCGATCCTGTTCAGCGTGCTGCTGGTTAACCTGTTGGGCGACGGCATGCGCCGCGCAATCAACGCAGGAGTGGAATAATGCCGTTACTTGATATCCGCAACCTGACGATTGAATTTATGACCGCCGACGGGCCGGTCAAGGCGGTCGATCGCGTCAGCATGACGCTGACCGAAGGTGAAGTACGGGGTCTGGTGGGTGAATCCGGCTCGGGCAAAAGCCTGATCGCCAAAGCGATTTGCGGCGTAACCAAAGACAACTGGCGCGTCACCGCCGACCGTTTCCGCTTTAACGATATCGATCTGTTGCAGTTGACGCCGCGCGAGCGACGCAAGCTGGTCGGGCATAACGTCTCGATGATTTTCCAGGAGCCGCAGTCGTGCCTGGATCCTTCGGAAAGCATCGGCCGCCAACTGGCGCAGGCAATCCCTGGCTGGACCTACAAAGGCCACTGGTGGCAGCGTTTCAACTGGCGCAAACGTCGCGCCATTGAGCTGCTGCACCGCGTCGGCATCAAAGATCATGTCGACATCATGGGCAGCTTCCCTTACGAACTGACCGAAGGCGAATGCCAGAAAGTGATGATCGCCATCGCCCTGGCCAACCAGCCGCGCCTGCTGATTGCCGACGAGCCGACCAACGCCATGGAGCCCACCACCCAGGCGCAAATTTTTCGCCTGCTGGCCCGGCTGAACCAAAACAACAACACCACCATTTTGCTGATCAGCCACGATCTGCAGATGATGAGCAAATGGGCCGACCGGGTGAACGTGCTGTATTGCGGCCAAACGGTAGAAAGCGCGCAGTGTGAAGATCTGCTGGCGGCACCCCATCATCCGTACACTCAGGCGCTGATCCGCTCGATGCCGGATTTTGGCCGCTCGTTGCCGCATAAAAGCCGGCTCAATACGTTGCCGGGCGCCATTCCGTCACTGGAACATCTGCCGATCGGTTGCCGTCTGGGGCCGCGCTGCCCCTACGCGCAGAAAAAGTGCATCGAGACGC
This sequence comes from Serratia plymuthica, assembly GCF_018336935.1. NCBI lineage: Bacteria > Pseudomonadati > Pseudomonadota > Gammaproteobacteria > Enterobacterales > Yersiniaceae > Serratia > Serratia plymuthica. Next base: position 2,615,899 of record NZ_CP068771.1, read on the forward strand.
CGCGCCTGCGCCCGGTGAAAAACCACTTATTCGCCTGCCACTTCCCGTTGAACATGGAGGAGCAATAACATGGAAACGCTGTTGGAAGTGCGCAACCTGACCAAAACCTACCGTTACCGTACCGGGCTGTTTCGTCGCCAGCACGTCGAGGCAGTGAAATCGGTCAGCTTTACCCTTCGTGAGCGCCAGACGCTGGCGATCATCGGTGAAAACGGTTCCGGCAAATCGACGCTGGCCAAGATGTTGTCCGGCATGGTTGAGCCTTCGTCCGGCGAACTGCTGATCGACGATCACCGGCTCGGCTACGGCGATTATCGCTACCGCAGCCAACGCATCCGCATGATATTTCAGGATCCGAGCACGTCGCTTAATCCGCGCCAACGCATCGGCCAACTGCTTGACGCTCCATTGCGGCTGAATACCGATCTGGAAGGCCCGCAGCGCGAACAGCGCATCTATCAGACGCTGCGCCAGGTGGGGATGCTGCCGGACCACGCGTATTATTATCCGCATATGCTGGCCTCCGGCCAGAAACAACGGGTGGCGCTGGCCCGTGCGCTGATCCTGCAGCCCAAGGTCATCGTCGCCGATGAGGCGCTGGCTTCGCTGGATATGTCGATGCGTTCGCAGATCATCAACCTGATGCTGGAACTGCAGGAGAAACACGGCATTTCGTACATCTATGTGACTCAGCATCTGGGCATGATGAAACACATCAGCGATCAGGTCATGGTGATGCACGAAGGGGAAATCGTTGAGCGTGGCAGCACCGCCGAAGTGCTGGCTGCGCCATTGCACGATCTGACCAAACGGCTGATCGCCAGCCACTTCGGCGAAGCGCTCACCGCAGATGCCTGGCGGCGCGACGGCGGCCGATTCTGACGCTTGCAGGAAACCCGCTTTCGAGCGGGTTTTTTATTGCCGAACAGCCCACTGCGCTTATCCAATATCCTCAAATACAAATTACAATTTTGTTATATATAATTATATTTTATTCCATTCAGTTATTGATTAGCACTTAACATTATTTTATCTCGCCAATCTAATCGGTGAGGATATCCCCTACGTTGAGCTTATTAAACGACAGGATATCGCACTGATGAACAACCTACGCAATCGCCGACTCGCGCAGTTTATGCTCGCTTTAGCCGCAGGTTTCTCTGTTTATGGTCACGCACTGTGTTGCGATGATCGCCGCTGATCCTGCAATTCCGTGCCTCTTTTGTATCGCCGCCGCTGCCTGTCGCACCGGTGGCTGTTGCTCATGATTAAGGATTACCGCCCTATGGAACTACTACGTCGACAACATAATGCCCAGTGGTATCACGAAACCCAAAGCAGCGTTCGCGGAGACCAGCCGCTTGAGCCGCAGGCGGCCACCCTCCGCGACAGATTTCTGCTGGGGTTGGGCGCATTTGCCGACGAAGCGCTGAACACCGCACTGTCCGCCCGCGCCGGGGTGTTTAACGCCTCGCATGCCAGTTATCATGTGCTGTTCCCGGATCAGGTAGAACTGACAAGACTAGTGACATTGTCACCTTACGATCGCCTCAGCACCGCGCTGACCGTGGCTCAGGTGACCGGCGTACAATCTCTTTGTAGCCATTACGCTGCCCGCCTCGCCCCGCTGCACAGCCCCGACGCCTCACGCGAAAGCAACATCCGTCTTGCCCAGATCACCCAATACGCCCGCCAACTGGCCAGCCAACCGACCCTGATTTGCAGCAAAGCGCTGCAACAGCTCACCGATGTCGGTTTAAGCCCGGCAGATATCGTCACCTTTTCGCAGATTATCGGTTTTGTCAGTTACCAGGCGCGCGTCGTCGCCGGCGTGGCTGCGCTGGCCGGGCGGCCAACGGGAGTGGTGCCGGGTTTCCCGAACATAGAGGATGCCGAAGGGGTGGAGTTCACCGAAGAGGAGCTGGCATGGCAATCCCGGTTACCGCAGATAACGCTGGAAGACGCCCGGGCTGAACAACTCGACGTGCTCGACCAAAGTCACCCGGACGCCCGCAGCGAGCCTTATTTTCTGCTGCTGGCCCACGATGCCCCCGCGCTGCGCGAACGCAACGGCGTCTTTAACAGCATCAACGCGGACGGTTACGGGCTCTCGGCGCGGCTGAAAGCGCTGGCGACGCTGGCGGTTGCGCGCATTAACGGCAGCCGCTACTGCGCATCGACCGTGGCGCAGGATATTCAGGACGGCGCATTGGCAGGCGCCATCTTCACCGACATTAACCGTGGGCTGGAAAGCAGCGATAATCCTGTGACCCAGGCGGTGATCCGCGTTGCCGCAGACCTGACCCGCGCGCCGGAAAAATTCACTCCGCGCAGCGTGCAGCCGCTGTTTAACAGCGGCCTGAATCAGGCCCAGGCACTGGACGTGATCCTCACCGCCGCGCTCTATGCCTGGGAGAACCGTTTACGGCAGACCCTCGGCGATACGCAGGCGATCGACGAGAGCCAAACGGCATAATTACTGCTGCAGCAGCCAATTGCCGGCAGCGTCAAAAAAGTGCTGAGCCAGCGGCGTTGCCCGCCCCGGCTCGGCAATCACCACTGCCGCATGTCGTGACATGGCGGGAATGGCGATTGGCCGCCGCTGCAGGTCCGGCGTCATAGCCGGCAGCAGGTTACCTTGCGGAAACAAACCGCAGCCCAGGCCAACAAAAATGCCTTCCAGCAGTTGGAATATCGACGTGGTTTCCATGCGCGCATGCAACGTCAACCCGGCTTCGCGGAAGTGTTGATCGAGGTAACGACGAAAATAACGTGTGGGTTCCGCCAGGCACAGCGGCAACGCGGTCACCTCCGCCAGCGTCAGCGGTTTGTCCCCCACCAATTGCGGGAAGTGCTGCGGATGGAATACCAGTTCGATACCCGAGTCCGCCAAAGGTTGCGACTGGAAGTGCAGCTCTTTTAACGTCGCCAACTCAAAGAAACCGATACCGATATCCACGGTATGCGCCGTCAAGGCTTCCAGCAACTGATCGGCGCTCAGCACCGCAACCCGGTAGTCCAACTGGGGAAAACGTTCGCTGACCGCCTTCAGCATCTGCGCCAGCGAAATGCTGCACTGCGGCACGGCACCGATACGCAGAGTACCGTTAAAGCCGTGCTTGAGCGATTCCACCTCCAGTTTCAACCCCTGATAAACCGACACAATCTCGCGCGCCCACGCCAATACGCGCTCACCTTCCGCAGTAAAACCCTCAAAGTTATTACCGCGGTTGATCAACGAAACGCCCAATTCTTTTTCCAGATTTTTCAACCGCATGGATAACGTCGGCTGGCTAACGAAGCTGGCTTCCGCCGCCCGGCCAAAATGGCGCTCTCTTTCCAGATTACACAGGTAAATCAGTTGTTTGATATCCATAAAGCGGCTCGGAAAATAATGACTCCCCTTAGTATATCATCGTGGGGGCTTTTGAGCGCGGTGCCCGGTGGATCAGAGTTTCAGCTTCACGTAATCCATCAGGCGCGAGAGCATACCGCCGTTGTTTATCGGTTGCAGCGCCACCAGCGGCAGCGTTTTCAATAGTTTGCCGTTATCGCTGATGCGAATCTCCCCAATCGATTGTCCCTGCGCCAACGGGGCGTCAAGACGCGAAGGTTTTATCACATACTGGGCTTTCAACTTGTCCGCCTCGCGCTTTGGCAGGCTAATGTATTGATCCTGCTCACTGCCTACCGGCACCAGATGGCGATCGCCATACCACACTTTTTCCTGCCCCAGCGGTTGCCCGGCGCTAAACAGATGCACGGTGGCGAAATCTCGCAGACCCCAGGTCAGCAGCTTACGGGCCTGATCTTCTCGCCCTTTTGCGCTTTTACCGCCCATTACGACGGCAATCAAACGCCGATCGCCTTCGGTTGCGGAGGCGATAATGTTAAAGCCGGCCGATGCGGTATGGCCCGTTTTCAGGCCGTCCACCCGCAGGTTTTTATCCCACAGCAGCCCATTGCGGTTCTGTTGGGTGATCCCGTTCCAGGACAGCGATTTTTCGCTGTACATATGATATTCCGCCGGTTCGCTCATGATGATGGCGCGTGAAATCACCGCCAGATCGCCGGCCGTCGTGAACTGGCCTGGCGCGTCCAGCCCGTGGACGGTTTCAAAATGGGTATTTTGCAGGCCAAGCTGAGTGGCTTTTTCATTCATCAGTTTGACGAATGCGGCCTGGCTGCCCGCCACGTAGTCCGCCATCGCCACGCAGGCATCGTTGCCGGAGTCGATAATAATGCCGCGACTGAGATCGCGCACCGTGACCCTGTCACCAGGTTTCAGGAACATCAGCGAGGACCCTTTGAACACCGGATTGCCCTGCGCCCAGGCGTCTTTGCCCACGGTCACCACGTCGTCCAGGCCAATTTTGTGCTGATCGAGCGCATGATCAATCACCAATCCGGTCATCAGTTTGGTCAGGCTGGCCGGATTGCGCCGCTCGTCCGCATTGTTCTCCGCCAGTACCTGACCGGTGGTGTAATCCATCAATACGTAAGAAGCCGCATCTATCGCCGGCGGCGTATTGAGAGGAAAACTGAGTGGCGCATCCGCCGCCTGTACCGCCAACGGCAGCAGAATTCCGGTTATCACAGACAATACTGAACGCTTCACTCACCCATCCTTAAATAAAATTCTAATATAATCCGCGAGATAGACTGCCCTAAAGCGATGCGAAGCGGAATCGTTAGTCTTTTGCAGGGGATAACATAGTGAAACCATTTGTATGTCCGGCCGAGGTCTGGGCCAGCGAGCGATAAGTCCGCTCTATGCCGCGATTACCCAATTCTATTAGACGCTCATGCCGTACCCACCTAAACTTGCGACATAAATACCCAGAACGATTAAAAAATCCTTTACTTTTTAGCTACAAAACATGCGAAGACAATCATGAAATTCAAACCGTCAATAAAGCCGTATACCGGCCCGGCAGGCGGCTGGGGTTCACTCGAAGCCACCACCCGCTACGTGCTCGACAGCAAACAGACGCTGAAAAACCTGCGCAATCTGATGCGCGTGAATAAGGCCCGCGGCTTTGACTGCCCGGGCTGTGCCTGGGGCGACGACAATCACAGTACCTTCAGTTTCTGCGAAAACGGTGCCAAGGCAGTCAGTTGGGAAGCCACGCGCAATGCGGTTGAACCGGCATTTTTCGCCACCCACAGCGTCACTGCCCTGCAACAGCAAAGCGACTATTTCCTCGAGTATCAGGGCCGCATTACCCATCCGATGCGCTATAACGCCGAAACTGACCATTATCAGCCGATCGGTTGGCCGGATGCGCTGGCACTGATCGCCCGGCACATCAAACAGATGGATAACCCGAACCAGATCGAACTCTATACCTCCGGCCGCGCCAGCAACGAAGCCTCTTATCTGTATCAGCTGTTCGGCCGCATGCTCGGCACCAGCAATTTCCCCGACTGCTCGAACATGTGCCATGAGGCCAGCGGCGTCGGGTTGAAACAAAGTATCGGCGTGGGCAAAGGCACCATTCGCATGGATGACTTCGAAAAGGCCGACGCCATCTTTGTGTTCGGCCAAAATCCCGGCACCAACCATCCACGCATGCTGCACAGCCTGAAAAACGCCGCCGCTCGTGGGGCGCGCATCGTCAGTTTTAACACCCTGCGCGAACGCGGTCTGGAGCGCTTCGCCGATCCGCAAAACCCTCTTCAGATGTTGACCCCCGTATCTTCGCCAATAAGTTCAGCTTATTTTCAGCCCAACCTCGGCGGGGATATGGCGGCAGTGCGCGGCATGGTGAAAGCGCTGCTGGAAAACCATCGCCGGCGTTTGGCGGCCGGTGAGCCAGGCCTGTTCGATTTGGCGTTCATTGAGCAGCACAGCGTCGGCGTGGAAAGCTACCTGGCGCAGGTGGATGCCACCTCCTGGGATCACATCATTCAACAATCTGGCCTCAGCGAAGCGCAGTTGCGGCAGGCGGCGGCGATTTATCAGGGTGCCGAACGGGTGATTTGCACCTGGGCGATGGGCATCACGCAGCATAAGCATTCGGTGCCGACGGTGCGCGAGATAACCAACCTGCAACTGCTGTTCGGTCAGTTGGGTAAACCGGGCGCCGGCCTGTGCCCGGTTCGCGGCCACAGCAACGTTCAGGGCAACCGCACCATGGGCATTGACGAGAAATCACCCAAGGCGCTGCTCGATAGCCTGGAAAAACATTTCAACTTCTCCCCACGGCGCGAGCCGGGCCATAACACGGTAGAGGCCATCGAAGCGATGCTGCGCGGTGAAGTGAAGGTGCTGCTGGCGCTGGGCGGCAACCTGGCGGCGGCCGCACCGGATACCGAACGCACCGCCCGCGCCCTGCGCTGCTGCGATCTGACGGTGCATATCAGCACCAAGCTCAACCGCAGCCATCTGATCACCGGTAAAGACGCGCTGATCCTGCCTACGCTGGGGCGTACCGAGCAGGATCTGCAGGCCAGTGGCCCGCAGTACATCACGGTGGAGGATTCATTCAGTATGGTGCACGCCTCTGAAGGTGTCGGTAAACCGCTGGCGGATACCCAAAGGTCGGAAACCGCCATTGTTTGCGGCATCGCCGATGCGGTGTTGGGCAACAAGCCGTTGGACTGGCTGGCGCTGGCGGATGACTATTCGCTGATCCGCGACCATATCGCCGCCACCGTTCCCGGTTTCGAGGATTTCAACCGTCGCTGCGATCAACCCGGCGGTTTCTATTTGGGCAATGCCGCCGCCGAATTGCGTTTCGCCACGCCTAGCGGTAAAGCGGAATTCAGCGCAGCCTCGCTGCCAAAGAGTGTGCTCCCGGAGTTCGACGGCAAAAAAGCGCCCTTTACGCTGCAAACCCTGCGTTCCCACGATCAGTACAACACCACCATCTACGGATTGGACGATCGCTATCGCGGCGTGTATGGCCAGCGTGAAGTGCTGTTCATCCACCCTGAAGATCTGGCGGCATTGGAGATGCAGGACGGTGAATTGGTGGAGATCGAAACCCTGTGGAATGACGGCGTCATTCGCAAGGTGAGCGGTTTCAAACTGGTGAGCTACGATATTCCGCGCGGCAACCTGGCGGCCTACTATCCGGAAACCAACCCGCTGGTGCCACTGGCCAGTTTTGGCGACGGTACCGGCACGCCGACCTCCAAATCCATCCCGGTGGAGATCCGCCGCTGCACTGCGCAACCAACGCTGCGTATCGCCTGACCTGATGCGCCCGGTTTATGCCGGGCGCGCCAATATTTCCAGGGTAGTCTGCAATTCGGCCGAAAGCTGATGACGGCGCCAGACGAAGTATAAATCGCTCACCCCTTCCTCCCCCATTTCCATCACCTTCAATTCCGGAGCAGGCAGGATCAGTGGCAGCAGTGAGCCGGGGATGCAGGCTACCCCACAGCCGGCCATGACGCAGGCCGCCATCGCGGTATAAGACTCCATTTCCAACGTCATGCGCGGTTTCAGGTTACGCGAAGCCAGCCAGTGATCGACCTTGAGGCGAAACGAACACTCGCGGCTGAAGGTATAAAACTCCAGTTCGGCCAGCGTGGCGGCATCAGGCTGCGCCAGCGCGGCCGGCATCAGCAGCACCAGCCGCTCGTCGAATGCCTTTTGGCTGGCTAACAGGGGATGCTCAATCGGCCCGTCGGTGATAGCCAGATCGAGCTCGCTGTCAATCAGCATTCGCTCCAATACCAGCGAATCGCGGCTCAGCACGTTGATCTGCAACTGCGGTTGCAGGCGGCGCAGTTGAGCGATACGCGCCGGCAAATGGCTGACCAACGAGAAATCCAGCGCGCCAATATTCAGCAACCCCTGCGGCAGTTCGCCGACGAACAGTTGCCGGCTGCGTTCGGCTTGCGCCACGATATCGCGCGCCTGCTGGTAAAACAGCCTGCCTCGCGGGTTTACGTACAGCCGGTTCTTGTCGCGAAAAAACAGATCTCCGCCCAGCGTAGCTTCCAGTTCCCGGATGCGCAGGGTAACGTTGGAGGGCACGCAGTGCAGCTCCCGCGCGGCGGCGGCAATGGTCTTATGCTCAACCAGGGCGCAGAAAAATTTGAGCTGACTCAGTTTCATTGCATGTTTACTTTTAGTAATGGTTTTAGTTAAAAACAATCACTTTAGATTAGCATCGATTTGCCCTACAGTCCTGTCGACAACCTGAGGAGAAACCCTAATGCCACTGAACGACCTACTGACGCTGCCGGGCGTTGCCGCTCAACCGGATACGGTCACCGACGGCTACGTGTTCAACCACACCATGATCCGCGTGAAAGACCTGACCAAAGCGCTGGATTTCTATACCCGCGTACTGGGCTTTACCCCGGTTTACCTGGAAGAGTTCCGGGAAGCGGCCTTTACCATCTGCTACCTGACACGCAGCCCGCGCGCGCAGATCCCGCAGGATGACGAAGAACGCAAGCGCTGGGCCCTGAGCCAACCGGGCATTCTGGAACTGACCTACAACCACGGCACCGAGCAGCAGGCCGATTTCCGCTATCACAATGGCAATAGCGAGCCGCGCGGCTTTGGCCATCTGTGTGTGACGGTGCCGGACGTGCGTGCCGCCTGCGAGCGTTTTGAGTGCCTTGGCGTGGCCTTCCAGAAGCGCCTGCATGAGGGACGAATGAACTATGTGGCATTCATTCGCGATCCGGATGATTACTGGATTGAGATCCTGCAGCCAACGCCGCTGCTGGACTGATTCGCCCCCCCTTCACCCCGGTCCTCTGCGCCGGGGTTTTACTGTACGTCCCCTGATTGGCCGCTATTGGGCAAAATCGCGCGCCAACGCAGGAAAACCGTGACGTTAGGCTTGCCCGCAGCGGGTGATTCGCGTAAAACTGTCTGCCGCAAATCTTGCCACTCACAACCCATTCACTGGACGATATGTTTCAAGATAACCCGCTGCTGGCGCAGCTTAAACAGCAACTTCACTCTCAGACCCCACGCGTTGAAGGCGTAGTAAAAGGGACTGAGAAAGGCTTTGGCTTTCTTGAGGTCGACGGTCAAAAGAGCTATTTCATCCCACCGCCGTACATGAAGAAAGTCATGCATGGGGATCGCGTGATCGCCACCCTGCACACCGAGAAAGAGCGTGAAATCGCCGAACCGGAAACCCTGGTCGAGCCGTTCCTGTCGCGCTTTGTCGGCCGCGTGCAGAAGCGTGATGACCGCCTGTCCATTGTGCCCGACCATCCGTTGCTGAAGGACGCGATTCAGTGTCGCCCGGTGCGTGAACTGACCCATAACTTCCAGGCCGGCGACTGGGCGGTAGCAGAAATGCGCCGCCACCCGTTGAAAGGCGATCGCGGTTTCAACGCCGATCTGACCCACTTCATCGCCGACGGCGAAGACCACCTGGCCCCTTGGTGGGTCACTTTGGCTCGCCATAACCTGGAAAAAGAAGCGCCGGAGATGGTTGCCATCAGCGAGCCGGACGCCGCGCTGCAGCGTGAAGATCTGACCGCGCTGAATTTTGTCACCATTGACAGCGCCAGCACCGAGGATATGGACGATGCGTTGTTCGTTCAGGACAACGACGACGGCTCACTGCAACTGACCATCGCCATCGCCGATCCTACCGCTTACGTAGCGCAAGGCAGCCCGCTGGATGATATCGCCCGCAAGCGTGCCTTCACCAACTACCTGCCGGGTTTCAACATTCCGATGTTGCCGCGCGACCTCTCCGATAACCTGTGTTCTCTGCGCCCGAACGAACGCCGCCCGGTACTGGCTTGCCGCGTCACCATCGGCGCCGATGGCGCCTTGGCTGACGACATTCGTTTCTTCGCCGCCGAGATCGAGTCAAAAGCCAAACTGGTTTATGACGAAGTGTCCGACTGGCTGGAAGGCATTGCCGGCTGGCAGCCGCCAAGCGACGAGATTGCACAGCAAATCACCCTGTTGAAACGCGTCTGTGATGCCCGTAACGCCTGGCGCCACCAGCATGCGCTGGTGTTCAAGGATCGTCCTGATTACCGCTTCGTCCTCGGCGAAAAAGGCGAAGTGCTGGAAATCATCACTGAGCAACGCCGCAGCGCCAACCGCATCGTTGAAGAGTGCATGATTGCCTCCAACGTATGCGCCGCCATCATGCTGCGCGATCGTCTGGGCTTCGGGATTTACAACGTGCATACCGGTTTCGATCCGGCGTTGGTTGAGCAGGCGGTTACCGTGCTGCAAGCCAACGGCGTGGAAGCCGATGCCGAGAAACTGCTGACGCTCGAAGGGTTCTGCGAACTGCGCCGTCATCTCGACTCTCAGCCGACCCAGTTCCTCGACAGCCGTATCCGTCGTTTCCAGACCTATGCCGAGATCAGCACCACTCCGGGCCCGCATTTCGGACTGGGGCTGGAAGCCTACGCGACCTGGACCTCGCCGATCCGTAAATACGGCGATATGGTCAACCACCGTTTACTGAAAGCCATCATCGCCGAACAGTCTGCCGAAAAACCGCAGGACGACGTGACGGTCCAATTGGCGGAACGCCGTCGTCTTAACCGCATGGCGGAGCGTGACGTCGGTGACTGGCTGTATGCGCGTTACCTGAAAGACAAGGCCGGCACCGATGAGCGTTTCAATGCGGAAATCATCGACGTGACCCGCGGCGGCTTGCGCGTGCGCCTGCTGGACAACGGCGCCGTCGCCTTTATCCCTGCGCCGTTTATTCACGCGGTGCGTGATGAAATGGTCTGCAGCCAGGATACCGGCACGGTCCAGGTGAAAGGCGAAGTCGTCTATCGCCAGAGCGATACCCTGGAGGTCAACATCGCCGAAGTGCGCATGGAAACCCGCAGCGTAATCGCCCGCCCTGCGGCCTGACGTTTCTTTTTGCCCGACAGTCGACGCCGGCGATGAAAATCGCCGGCGTTTTTTTGCCTCCTCTTCAGGTTATTGCAGCCTGTCGCCACCGGTTTCCCGCAGCAGCGGCAGTACCAGCAACGAAATCACGGTAGCCAGCATCAGATAGCCGGCAGGCGCCAGCAGCGAACCGCTCAGGGCGATCGACTGCGAGGCGATGTACTGGGCAAATCCGCCGAAGATCGCTACGCCCAGGCTATACACCAGCGCAAATCCCAATGCGCGGATGCGCTGGGGGAAGAGTTCGGAAATTATCAGCAAGGTCGGTACCGAGCTCAGAGTGGTCAGGCTGACCATCAGCGCCACTACGCTCAGCAACACCGCCGGATGCGGCACCTCATTTAACAGCCAGAAAACCGGCAACGACAGCAGCAAGATGGCGATGCGTGCCCAGAGAATCAGCGGCAGTCTGGCGTAGCGATCGCACCAGTGGCCCACCAGCAAACTGCCGCCGAAGGTCACCGCGCCCGCCAACAACATGGCGGCATAGCCGTAGGATTGCGTCATGCCGAGGTACTTCACCGCATAGGTGCCGAGATAATACATTGAGATGTAGGTAGCCACGGTCGCGCCGATAGTCAACATCACGCCGAGTACAACCGCCCGTGAATGTTGACGCAAGTGCGGTGGCGCCTTCGGTTCTTTCGCCACATGCGGCCGATCGTTCTCCAGACTGAGCCGCAGCCAGCAGCCGATTGGCGCCAACGCCACGCCGATAAAGAACGGGATGCGCCAACCCCAGTTGGCCATGGCCTCGGGATCGCCCGACATCACCGGCAGTGCGGCGCTCAATCCCAGCGCCGTCACGCCGCCAACGACGCTGGCAATCCCCTGCGTTGCCAGTGTCCAGCTGGAATAAAATCCGCGCCGGTTGGGCGGTGCAGATTCCACCAGCAGCGACATCGACGCCCCGACCTCTCCACCCGCCGCCACGCCCTGAATCAACCGCGCGGCCACCAGCGTTATCGTTCCCCAATAGCCGGCGGTAGCGTAGGTCGGTGCAAAACCGATCATCGCCGTCCCCAGAGTCATCAGCGAAATCGTCAGAACCATCGCCGCTTTTCGCCCGCAGCGATCGGCATAGGCGCCGATCAGAACACCGCCCAGCGGCCGCATAATAAAACTGACGCCAAAGGTGGCGAACGCCAGCAACAGCGCCAGATTCGGATCGCTCGAAGGCGGGAAAAACAGCACGCTGATATAAATAACAAAGAAGTTGTAAATACCGAAATCAAAAAACTCCAGCGCATTGCCGAAGGAGGCGGCGAAAATAACCCGCTTGCCGCCCACCTTCCGCACCGATACTATTTCCTGATCGTTGGAATGCGTATTTTCACTCATGGTCTTTCCCTGAAATCATCAAGCTGATTTATTTGAGATAGGCTTCAGCCAACGCTCCCCAATAATGGCTGCCGGCAGCCAGGCAATCGTCGTTAAAATCGTATCCGGGGTTATGCACCATGCAGCTGCCCTCACCCATACCGTTGCCGATAATCAAATAACAGCCTTGTGGATGCGCATCGAGCATAAAAGCAAAGTCTTCACTCCCCATCAGCGGTTGGGTGCCGTAATGAGCGCGCGCGGCGCCAAACTGCTGCTCCGCTACCCTGTGGGCGAAGCGCGTCATCGCTTCGTCATTCATCAGCACCGGCGTGCCGTTGACGTGTTCCACCCGGGCGCAGGCACCAAAGCTTTCCGCCTGCGCCTGCACCAGTGCCGGAATACGCGCCAGCAATGTGGCGCGCACCTGAGGATCCAGCGAGCGTACGCTGAGTTTCATCTCTGCACTCTCAGGGATCACGTTGGCCGCTTCACCGGCTTTGATGCTACCGACGGTGATCACCGCGGCCTCCAGCGGGTTTATATTGCGCGAGACGATGCTTTGCAGCGCCACGGTGATATGCGAAGCCACCAGCACCGGATCGACCGCCAGATGCGGGATAGCACCGTGACCGCCGCGCCCCTGCACGCTGATATTGAACTGATCCATCGAGGCCATAAAAGGCCCATGCTGGAAGAAAAACTCGCCGACCGGCATGCCCGGCATGTTATGCATGGCGAAGATGGCGTCACAGGGGAACAACTCAAACAACCCCTGTTCCAGCATGCGGGCGCCGCCGTTGAGCAACTCCTCCGCCGGTTGAAATATCAGATGCAGCGTACCGTTGAAATTGCGCGTCTGCGCCAGGTAGCGGGCAGCGCCGAGCAGCATGGTCGTGTGGCCGTCATGACCGCAGGCATGCATGCGATTCGCTACGCTGCTGCTCCAGGGTTTACCGTTGTTCTCCGTAATCGGCAAGGCGTCCATGTCGGCACGCAGCCCGAGGCGTTTTTCGCCGCGCCCCTGTCGCAGGGTGCCCACCACCCCGGTGCCCGCCAACCCACGATGCACCTCATAACCCCATGCGTTCAAATAGTCCGCCACCAGATCGCTGGTGCGAAACTCTTCAAAACCCAGCTCCGGGTGTTGATGAATATCGTGCCGAATTGCCGTCAATTGAGATAAATAACCGCCGATAATTTTATCCATAATAATTAAACTCCTTTTTTTACTTTATTATTTACGACGTGAATAATTGAATGCTCTTTTGAAAGGAAAGATATATCACGGTATTAATTATTTTTTTGTGCGGTTGACGACATGGCAATTAATAATCCGCTGGCCGAGGTTTTAGACAATAAAACGACGATTATTCGCTGCGGGAAAATTAAAACTACAGAATGAAAAACTGCATCAGACGGTTTCCCCGGCATCCTGCACCACCGATGCTCATCACTTTGTTTTTACAATAAAACCCCACTTGGTTCACATTTCTCATCCAACCTGCTTCTGTTCAGCGCCAAACCTCCTATTTTTAAGACGTTATCCCACTTTATAACAACGTCGGTTTTTATCTCTGCACACCAAGGAGTTGTTGATCATGAAAAACGTCAAGTCCGGGATCATCTGGCTGGTGGTGGCGTTAGTCGGCGCATTTGCCTTCGCCATGCTGGCGCTCAGCCGCGGGGAGCATGTTAACGCGGTCTGGCTGGTGGTGGCTGCCGTGGCCTGTTACAGCATCGCTTACCGTTTCTATAGCCTGTTTATCGCCAAGAAAGTGTTTGAGCTTGACGATCGCCGCATGACACCGGCGGAGCGTCGCAACGACGGCCTGGACTATGTCCCCACCAACAAGTGGGTGCTGTTCGGTCACCACTTTGCCGCCATCGCCGGTGCCGGGCCGCTGGTCGGGCCGATTCTGGCCGCGCAGATGGGCTTTTTGCCGGGCACCATCTGGATCCTGGTCGGCGTCATGCTGGCCGGGGCGGTGCAGGACTTCCTGATCCTGTTCATTTCTACCCGCCGCGACGGCCGCTCGCTGGGTGAAATGGCCAAACAGGAACTCGGCGCCTTCGCCGGGGTGATCACCATGCTTGGCGCTCTGGGCGTGATGATCATCATTCTGTCCGCCCTGGCGCTGGTGGTGGTAAAAGCGCTGGCCGACAGCCCATGGGGCCTGTTCACCATCGCCGCCACCATTCCTATCGCGCTGTTTATGGGGATATACATGCGCTTTATTCGGCCGGGGAAAATCGCCGAAATCTCGGTGGTCGGCTTCGTACTGATGCTGCTGGCGATCATTTATGGCGGCAACGTGGCGCAACACCCCTACTGGGGGCCCTTCTTTACGCTGCATGGCACTACCCTGACCTGGGTGCTGGTGATCTACGGTTTCGTCGCTTCGGTGCTGCCGGTATGGCTATTGTTGGCGCCACGTGACTACCTTTCCACCTTTATGAAGATTGGCGTCATTATCGGGCTGGCGATAGGCATCGTCTTTGCCATGCCGGAAATGAAGATGCCTGCGGTATCGCGCTTTATCGACGGCAGCGGCCCGGTATTCGCCGGTTCACTGTTCCCGTTCCTGTTTATCACCATCGCCTGCGGTTCGATTTCCGGCTTCCATGCGCTGGTATCCAGCGGCACTACGCCGAAACTGGTGGAGCGCGAAAGCCATATTCGTTTTATCGGTTATGGCGCCATGCTGATGGAATCCTTCGTGGCCATCATGGCGCTGATTTGCGCTTCGGTGATCGACCCCGGCGTTTATTTCGCCATGAACTCTCCGGCGGCGCTGATTGGCACCACGGTGGAAAATGCCTCGCAGGTCATCAACAGCTGGGGCTTTATCATCACGCCGGAAACCCTGACGATGATCGCCAAAGACGTGGGCGAGCATTCGATCCTGTCGCGCGCCGGTGGCGCACCGACCTTTGCCGTGGGGATGGCGCACATCATCACCGAAGTGTTTAACAGCCGCGCGATGATGGCGTTCTGGTATCACTTCGCCATTCTGTTCGAGGCGCTGTTCATTCTGACCGCCGTCGATGCCGGCACCCGCGCCTGCCGCTTTATGGTGCAGGATCTGGTTGGCGTGGCGATCCCCCGGCTGGCCAACAACCGTTCATGGTTCGGTAATCTGGCAGGGACGACGGTGGCCGTCGCCGGTTGGGGGTTCTTCGTTTATCAGGGCGTGGTCGATCCGCTTGGCGGCATCAACACCCTGTGGCCGCTGTTTGGTATCGGCAACCAGATGCTGGCTTCAATGGCATTGATCCTCGGTACCGTTGTGCTGTTTAAAATGAAAAAACAGCGCTACGCCTGGGTGACCATTCTGCCAACCGTCTGGTTGTTCATTACCTCGATGACCGCCGGCTGGCAAAAAATCTTCCACGAGAAACCCAGCATCGGCTTCCTGGCGCAGGCGAAGAAATTCTCCACCGGTATTGAACAAGGCACTCTGATTGCCCCGGCCAAGACGCTGAAAGATATGGAAACCATAGTGTTCAGCAATCAGATTAACGCCGCGCTCTGCGCTTTCTTTATGCTGGTGGCGGTGACCATGCTGGTTTCTGCATTCTTTGTGATCCGCCGTGCGTTGAACGCCAACCAACCTACGGCGAATGAATCGCCAGTCACCCTTCGCGAGGAGACCGGCAAGATCTAAACATTGAGTGAACTCTCGCAAGGGCGCTGCGGCGCCCTTTTTTTTGCTTATTTCACCACCGCCATTTGTTCTCGCATGGCGGCTCTCGCCTTGGCTCGTTTCGACCAGACCACAGTTATGATCGGCACCAGAATCGAGACGGCTCAAGGCCGCCTCTCATCCTGGTAAACGGGATCAGTTAAGCAGGTTGGTGCCAAATGCACCCTGCCAATCCTGTTCGAACTTCTCGACCGCCGCCTGCACCGCCGGAGCGACAAGGAACTGCTCGGCCACATCGACCGGCAAGGTAATCGCCTGGCAGCCCGCCAACAGGCACTCCAGCGCCTGCCGTGGCGTCTTGAAGCTGGCGGCCAGCACCCGGGTGCCCGGCACGTGCAGCGTCAACAATTGCTGCAGTTCGCGCACCGTTTCGATGCCGTCACCGCCCTGTGCGTCCAGCCGGTTAACATAGGGGGCGACGTACTCCGCGCCGGCCAGCGCCGCCAATAGCCCCTGTCCGGCGCCATAAACCGCCGTACCCAATGTGGGGATAGACATCGATTTCAGCTTTTTAATCGCCGCCAGCCCCTCGGCGGTCGCCGGGATCTTGACGACCAAACCAGGCACTCGCTGATGAAGCAGCGCCGCCTCCGCCACCATGCGCTCTGCGTCGTTGGCCATCACCTGGGCAAACAGCTTGCCGGTTCCGCCCAGTGCATCACGCAGCGCCGGCAAGACCTCCCAAATGGGCTTCCCCTCTTTGGCAACAATGCTCGGATTGGTGGTGACGCCGTGCAACGGCAGAATGCGTGCCAGGCGTTTTACAGCATTCACATCGGCGGTATCGAGATAAAGCTCCATTACGGACTCCTGAATCTTCTGTAGGCGAATTCAACCTTTCATCATAGTAGAGCAAAAGAACTCATGATTTTTGATCGCTATCAAATCAATTTCCATTCAAAACAACGCCAAGGGCAAAAGTAGAGTCACTGAATGGCAGGTGGCCCGCGGGCTTCGTTCCGCCGCGCTCTTCACCCCTTCCGGCCCGGGCATTCGCGGCAGAGTTGCTCGCGACGCTGGATAATCCGCGTTCTTTACCTCATCATCTTCTGACGCGCAGGATGGTATTATGGCGCGAACAGAACATACTATTTAAACAACAAATATTAGCGGCCACACATTGGTAGCCGCACATCAGGTCGATATG
Source organism: Serratia plymuthica (assembly GCF_018336935.1). NCBI lineage: Bacteria > Pseudomonadati > Pseudomonadota > Gammaproteobacteria > Enterobacterales > Yersiniaceae > Serratia > Serratia plymuthica. The sequence continues at coordinate 2,632,931 of NZ_CP068771.1, forward strand.
AATTCAAGACAACAAACAATTTTGCAGTTGGTGAACGAACGTCGAAGGATCAGCGTCAGCGATCTGTCGCGCGCCACCGGGGTTTCAGAGGTGACTATCCGTCAGGACTTGAATCTGCTGGAAAAGCGCAGCTATCTGAAACGGGTGCACGGTTCCGCATTGGCGCTGGAAAGCGACGACGTCGATGCGCGCATGATGTCCAATTTTGTTCTCAAGCAGAAGCTGGCGCGGTTTGCCGCTTCGCAGGTTAACGACGGCGAAACCATCTTTATAGAAAATGGCAGTACCAACGCGCTGTTGGCGCGCTATATCGCCGAACGCAAAAGCATCACGCTGATTACCGTCAGCCACTATATCGCCACTCTGCTGAAAGAGAGCGATTGTGAGGTGATAGTGCTGGGTGGCATGTATCAGAAAAAGAGTGAGACCCTGGTCGGGCCGCTGACGCGCATGTGCATCCAGCAGGTTCATTTCAGCAAGGCGTTCATCGGCATTGACGGTTACCATGCGGAAACCGGCTTTACCGGCCGCGATATGATGCGCGCCGACGTGGTCAACGCCGTGCTGGCGAAGGGTATGGAAAATATCGTGCTGACAGATTCGTCCAAGTTTGGTCAGATCCAACCCAATCCGTTGGCACAGCAAGGAAAGATTGATCGGGTGATCACCGATTCGCGCCTGGAACCGGAGTATCAGCACCAGTTGGAACGCCAGGGAATACGGCTGGATAGGGTCGGCGATTAAACGACTTTTGGAACGACAGGCGGGCACCCTGCGGCTGCCCACCTGATGTTCACTGCCCGTAATAGGCGTTTTTGCCGTGCTTGCGCAGGTAGTGTTTATCCAGCAACGTTTGCTGCATGTTCTCAAGCCCAGGCGTCAGTTGGCGTGAAAAAATCCCCATATAGGCAATTTCCTCCAGCACGACGGCATTGTGCACCGCGTTATCCGCGTCTTTACCCCAGGTAAACGGGCCGTGAGAATGCACCAGCACCGCCGGCATGCTGGCCGGATCCAATCGCCTTTCGTGGAAGGTTTCGACAATCACCCTGCCGGTCTCCCATTCATAACGCCCGGCAATTTCCTCATCCCGCATGGTTCGAGTACAGGGAATGTCACCGTAGAAATAATCGGCATGAGTGGTGCCCCAGGCGGGGATATCCTGGCCGGCCTGCGCCCAGATGGTGGCGTGCCGCGAATGGGTGTGCACAATACCGCCGACCGCATCGAACTCGAGATACAATGCCCGGTGAGTATCACTGTCTGAAGAGGGTTTTTTATTGCCCTCCACCACATTGCCGCTTTCCAGTTCCACTACCACCATATCGTCACAGGTCATTACCTCATACTCCACCCCGGAAGGTTTGATCACCATCAGCCCTGCCTGGCGATCGAGGGCGCTGACGTTGCCCCAGGTGAAGGTCACCAGATGGTGGCGCGGCAATGCCAGATTTGCTGCCAATACCTGCTGTTTAAGATCGTCGAGCATTTGTCTTTCCCGGTTAAGCCTGTCTGCGAATATTGTCGGTAGGCCGGCGACGGGGCGGTATGGCATAAATCGCTAAAGACCGCGTAGGCTTCTGCTGGATGCGGAGTTCTGCGGGGTTAAACGGTGATTCGCTTATCGGAAAGAAAGAGAGGCATCAGGAATTTAGGACTATTTACCTGTTTATTGCTCAACAGTCGCTTATAGTGAATTTGGGCAGAAAAACCGCTTTCAATTTTTTAATGTTCTGCCTTTAACAAATAATGCCATTTTTTATATCGATACTGTATGGGAGCCGATAGCAGGCCGAATTTATGGTTCACGCCTATACTTAAAGGGCACTTCCATATAGCCAATGCTAAGGAGAAGTCATTATGATGATTATCAATAAACGTTTCGCCACCGCTGCTCTGGCACTGACTCTGGCGTTTTCACTCAGTGCTTGTTCCAACATGTCCAAACGTGACCGCAACACCGCAATTGGTGCCGGCGCAGGGGCCGTAGGCGGTGCAGTACTGACCGATGGTAGCGCATTGGGTACGCTTGGTGGGGCCGCCGTTGGGGGCATCATTGGGCATCAGGTTGGCAAATAACCAGCACGGCCGCTGTAGATACCTCTGCCGACAGGCTGGCAAAAGCGTTTTCGCTTTGACGTATTAAGCATAATAAAGATTATTTCAGGTCTGTATTACCTTTAATCCATGGCATTTTCGCCATCGATGGGCTCCGGCCCGACAGCACGACCTAAGCCATGCCGCAACATTGCACTGCGGCATGGCACTCCGCCTGCAGCCGTTAACCGCCCGCCAGCTTGACCTTCATCCCCTTGGCTTCCAGCAACTGCTTGAGGAGATCACGTTTATCGCCCTGGATCTCGATCACCGCATCTTTGACCGAGCCACCGCACCCGCATTTCTTCTTCAGCTCTGCCGCCAGCTTTTCAAGCGCCGCATCGTCCAAATCAATTCCGGTGATCAGGCAAACGCCCTTCCCCTTGCGCCCACTGGTCTGGCGCTGAATGCGCACGATGCCGTCTCCCTTGGCTCGCTGCGGTTTGACCTCTTCTTGCTTGATGCGCCCGCTGTCGGTGGAGTAAACCAACCGGCTATTGTCGTCATTCATTTCAAGCCCCCTTAAGCCAGCGAGGCGCGAATAGCGCTCAGCGTGGCGGCAGGATCGGCGGATTGGGTGATCGGGCGCCCAATCACCATATAATCGACCCCGGCGGCCTGCGCCTGCACCGGCGTCATGATGCGGCGTTGATCGCCGGCTGCGCTGCCCTCTGGACGAATGCCCGGCGTGACCAGCTGGAACTGACGCCCGCAGGCTGCTTTCAGCCGTTCGGCCTCATGCGCCGAACAGACAACACCGTCCAGCCCGCAATCACGGGCCAAACGCGCCAGCCGCTCAGCCTGCTCGGCCGGAGAAATGTTGATGCCGATAGCCTGCAGATCCTCCGCTTCCATGCTGGTGAGCACGGTTACGGCGATCAATAACGGCGCCTCTGCGCCATAGGGCAGCAGCGCCTCTTTAGCCGCAGTCATCATGCGTGCGCCGCCGCTGGCGTGGACGTTGACCATCCATACGCCCAGTTCGGCCGCTGCCGCTACCGCATGGGCCGTGGTATTGGGGATATCGTGGAATTTTAAATCCAGGAATACGTCGAAGCCGCGCTCGTGCAAATCGCGCACCAGCTGCGGCCCAAACAGGGTGAACATTTCTTTGCCCACTTTTAATCGACAGTCCTGCGGATTAATGCGATCGGCAAACGCCAACGCGGCGCCTTTATCGGCATAATCCAGCGCAACGATGATCGGAGATGATTTTAAGTCATTGTTATTAATGTTTTTTTCAGACTTCATTTCTTCTACCTTCTTTAAAATGGACATGACCAGGTAATAACCCACCAAACTGACCGCCGCATTCTACATGCCGGCCGGCAGAAATCCCAGCCACAGCGCCCTCTGCCGTTAAGTAATGTTAATCCATCGTTCGTCATCAAGCGTCAATAAGCCCCCAAAACCAATAGCGCAGGCTGCGTAAAGCGCCGTAAAGATGCGTAAATTATCAATCAGATATTTTGAACAAGATGCTCAGCATTATCAGATTTTAAATCCGTACGGATACTTTATTATTCAACACATCGGAAGCGAACTGCTTCCAACCTAAACAAACTGACCGGAGTCACCCATGAAAACCATCAAATATTTTGCAGCCGCTACCGCCATCGCCCTGACCTCTTTCGCAACCTTCGCCGCTGAACCTGTCAATTTGCAACAGGCCAATGACCTGGCGCCTGCCGGTGTCGTCTCCGCAGGCCACGCAACGACCCTGAGCGGCCTGGAAGCCAAACTGGCAGCCAAAGCAGAAGCTCAGGGCGCCAGCAGCTACCGCATTATCTCCGCCGGTGGTAACAACCTGCTGAGCGGTACTGCCATCATCTACAAATAAGTCTCTTCGCTATAGGGCCCGGCACGCCGGGCTCTGCCTATTTCCCCGCCATTACGTTCATAATTCCCGCGCCCAATGTTACATAAATATTAAATTTTTATTACACCCTAGACTCTTACTCATTACTGGCTTAGCTTGAAGGTATCTTCCCGCAGAAAGGCTTCAAAATGAGCGAGATATCTACACTAACCATCAAAATCCCTCTGGAACTCAAAGAGAAAATTCGTACTATTGCCGCTGAGAACCAACTCTCTCTGAGTGCTGAGGTGTGTCAGCGCCTTGAAAGCAGCTTCGAAGCGCCGGTTAAAGCGGAAAAAACCGCTAAAAAATCGGATGAGCTGCACCACGGCGAAATCGATAATCAGGGGATTGAAGAAGAAATCGAACAGCCTCTGAACCAGAAAGAATTGAAAAAGCTGCGTCAGTTGCTGAAAGGCGGCGTGAAAGCCGGCAAGAAAAAGTAATACCCTATACTACGAAAAACGGGGCGATATTATCGCCCCGTTTTTTATTGCCCATCCAGCCCGCGAATCGGCTTAACCGATGCCCAGGCCCGACATGACGGGCAATGCCAATACAGTGAATGCGCGGTAAAACCGCATTTGTGGCAACGATAGCGCGGTTTGGTACGGATTTGCTCACCCACCATGTCGCGCAGCAGCAGCAGGCTCTCTTTGGCACGCCCATCTTCGGCGTCCGCCAGGTGGTAATCCATCAGACGGTAAAACACGCGCATGGTCGGATGACGCTGTAATTGACGGTTGATATACACCTGAACGACGTCGCGCCCTTCGTGCTGTTCAATGATCTCCGCCAACATCAGCTCGGCGGTGGCGCCCGTATTTTCCTCTACGCAACGCTTGAGGAACTCCGCCCAGTCCTGCTGATTTTCCAAATGTTGATAACATTCATGCAGCATAGGCAAGGTTTCGCTAACCAGCTCTTTATCCTGGTTCAGCACCCGCTGCAGGGACTCGACCGCTTTGGCGTATTCAGCCTGGGCCATATAAATGCGACCGAGCATAATCGACACACGGGCGCACTGTTTATCCGCCGAGGCCGCACGTTTCAGCAGGCTCATCGCCTTATCAAGATCGTCGCTGCCCATAGCCTGTAGCGCCAGCTCACAGTAGAAATGCGCGATCTCGATACGTTGTTTGTCTTTACCCAGCTTGACCAGTTTTTCCGCCACGTCGATCGCTTTCAGCCAGTCGCTGGTTGCCTGGTGGATCACCAGCAATTGCTGCAACGCCGAGATGCGGAAATCCTCTTCGCCGACCAATTGGCCAAACATGTCTTCCGCGCGATCGTACATGCCCGCGGCCATATAGTCGCGCCCGAGCTGTTGCACTGCCAGCAGGCGTTGTTCGAAGGTCAGGGAGGCGCTTTCCATCAGCGCCTGATGGATGCGTATTGCGCGGTCGACCTCGCCGCGCGAGCGGAACAGGTTACCCAGCGTCAGGTGGGCTTCAACGGTGGTGCTATCCTCTTTCAACATATCGAGGAACAGATCGACCGCTTTATCCTGCTGATTGGAAAGCAGGAAGTTCACCCCGGCCACATATTCACGCGACAGACGGTTGGCTTCCTGTTGTTTATCCTGTTGAGCACTTCTGCGCCCCATGTACCAACCGTACGCGGCAGCCACGGGCAGCAACAGAAACAGCAGCTCTAACATAAAAGGTTATTCCTTGCTGACAACGGGCTGAGTTGCCGGCTCAACAGGCTGTTCAAGCTGCAGTTCCAGCCTCTTGATTTTGCGTTCGGCTCGCCCCAACGCAATGCGGGTGCGCAGATAGAACAGGCCACAAATGACCCAACCGAGAACAAAACCGGCGCCAAACAACGCAGCCAACAGGGTCGATATACGATAATCACCCTGTGCAACCAGGTAATTAAAACTCACGACCTGATCGTTATGCGCGCCCAACGTGACAGAAATCACGAAAACCACCAGAACCAACAAAAAAATCAGCAAATATTTCACATTCTTTCCCGCGATGCCGAGTTAATCGGATGAATTATACCCGATGTATTTCAAGTTGCCGCCTGGCAGCGACTCGAAAGACGAAAGGTATATGCCAATACGTGGCGTCCCTCCCATTAAGTTAGCATTTCCCATCGTGCCAGGGAAACCCTGCCGCACGATAAAACCAGATATCTGCCGGCATATTCGGCAGTAAATGGCACGCCCAGGGAAATTAATGAGAAAGCTTCTCAAAATAATGAATTTATAAAGATATGGGGGCAACCCTGGCAATTGCAATGATTGACGAATGTAAGAGATTAATACGGCGCCTGCCCGGCGCCGCGATAAGTGACCATGTCACCTAATGTTTCCTTCCGGAGGTTCTTTCTACCACTTCCTGCTGCTCCTGAGGAGGCAACGCCAGCGGACCAAACCAGCGTTGCGCCAGCCAGCAGGCAATCGTCACCAGCAGCCAACTGATCAATGTCGCCATCGCCAGATCGCGCGGCCAGTGCATGCCCAGCAGCAAACGGCTGCCCATCACGCCGCTCGCCCACAGCATCAGCAATGCGACGGTTTTGTAATGGCGACGCGGCCACAACAGCCCCACCCCCAGCAATGCCCAGGAGGCGGCGAACAGGGTATGCCCTGAAGGAAAGGCGAAGCCGGTTTCAAACTGCCAATGCTTACTCAGCCAGACGGGCACCAGCGGCTGATCCTGCAACTGTTCCGCTACCAGCGCGCTGCGCTCTTTGCGAGGCAACGAGTAAAAGTATTTTTCGTCCACGCCATGGTTTTGTTCCAGCCAGACGACAAACGGCCGCGGCTCCTGTACCCGATCCTTAATCAGTGATTTTACCCCCTGGCCGATCAATACCGCGGCAGAGAGCAAAATGACCAGGCCGATGGCCGCTTTGAGCCGAAATCGCAGACACCACAGAAACCAGGCGGAGAGAATGGCGCTGGTGATAATCCCCCACGGCGAGGTCACGGTTTCGGTCACCCAATAAAGGCCTTTCAGCAAGGGTTCGTTACCGCCCGGCTGCCATTGCCAGCCGGATAACCACACTGCCAGCGGCATCAGCAACAGCACGATCGCCCCCGCTGCCGTGCGTTTTGCTATCTCAAACATTCCACGTTTCCTTTGTTTAAGCCAAGGGTCAGTGTAACAATCTTGCAATATCGATAACACTCGAAAAATTAAACAGATAAAAAACCTGTCGCAATAATAATGGCCTGAAAACGCCGGATGCTGGTTTGCTGAGCACCGCAGAGCAAGAAGTTATGGCAAAATAGCCGATAATTAACGAAATAGAGATCGCCGTTGCACATTTTATACTGGTCAGGTCACCGAGTCGGACGTAGGATGCGCAACAACGATTGAATCGGATGTGTTTGTGGAGAGCAACATGCAGCTTAAACGGGTGGCAGAGGCAAAACTGCCAACACCTTGGGGCGATTTCCTGATGGTAGGATTCGAAGAACTGGCCACCGGGCACGATCATCTGGCGCTGGTCTTCGGTGATATTGCCGGCGCGACGCCGGTACTCTCACGCGTACATTCTGAATGTCTGACCGGCGATGCGTTGTTCAGCCTGCGCTGCGACTGCGGTTTTCAGCTTGAAGCCGCGCTGGAACATATTGCAGAAGAAGGCCGCGGCATCCTGCTCTACCACCGCCAGGAAGGTCGCAATATCGGTTTGCTGAACAAGATCCGCGCTTATGCCTTGCAAGACAAGGGTGCCGATACCGTGGAGGCTAACCATCAACTCGGCTTTGCCGCTGATGAACGCGATTTCACTCTGTGTGCGGACATGTTCAAATTGCTGGGTGTGGACGCGGTGCGTTTGTTGACCAACAACCCGAAAAAGGTTGAGATCTTGACTGAGGCGGGAATCAACATCACCGAGCGCGTACCGTTGATCGTCGGCCGCAATCCAAAAAATGAACGTTACCTGGCGACCAAGGCCGCCAAAATGGGCCATTTGCTGGACCAGAAGTAATTTCCTCTCGAAAAAATCTGGGCGCCATCCATGGCGCCCTTTTTATTACCGCATGCTTACAACATTTTCCTGATCACATAGTGCAGGATACCGTCGTTCTCGTAGTAGGTCAGCTCATTGCCGGTATCGATACGGCAGCGGGTATTAACCACTTCCTGACGACCGTCCGCATAGGTGATATGCACCGGCACCGTCTGCCCCGGTTTCAGCGTTTGCAAACCACCGACGCTGATCTGCTCATCCCCGCTCAGCCCCAGCGTTTTGCGGTCGACGCCAGCCGGGAACTCCAGTGGCAGAATGCCCATACCGATCAGGTTGGAGCGATGGATACGTTCAAAGGACTCGGCAATCACCACCCTAACCCCCAACAGGCGTGGCCCCTTCGCTGCCCAATCGCGGCTGGAGCCGGAGCCGTACTCTTTCCCGGCAATGACCGCCAGTGGCACCTGCTCCTGCTGATACTGCATTGCGGCATCGTAGATCGACAGCTGATTTTGCGAAGGAATATGGCGGGTGTAGCCCCCTTCGACCCCCGGCACCATTTCGTTGCGAATGCGGATATTGGCAAAGGTGCCGCGCATCATCACTTCATGGTTACCGCGGCGCGAGCCGTATGAGTTGAAATCCTGGGCCGCGACACCGCGATCGCTCAGGTAGCGCCCCGCTGGGCTATCGCGCTTGATATTCCCCGCCGGGGAGATATGGTCGGTGGTCACGGAATCCGCCAGAATGGCAAGAATTCGCGCATTCTTGATATCCTGTACCGGGTCCGGTTTCACCTGCATGGTGCTGAAGAACGGCGGGTGGCGGATATAGGTGGAATCAGCCTGCCACTGATAAGTGGCCGATCCGGTTACCTGGATCGATTGCCAATTGGCGTCACCGTCGAACACCGCGCCATATTCCTTGTGGAACATTTCGGTACGAACCTGCTCCACCGCCAGGGCGATGTCCTGGCTACTTGGCCAGATATCCTTCAGATAAACCGGCTTGCCGTCACGCCCGTCACCCAGCGGCTCTTTGGTCAGATCGATCTTCATGCTGCCTGCCAGTGCATAGGCCACCACCAGCGGCGGCGAGGCCAGCCAGTTGGTTTTCACCAGCGGGTGGATGCGCCCTTCAAAGTTGCGGTTGCCCGACAACACCGCACCGACGGTCAGATCGCCTTCTTTGATCGCTTGCTCGATGGCCTCAGGCAATGGCCCGGAGTTGCCGATACAGGTGGTACACCCATAGCCCACCAGATTAAAACCCAGCTCTTCAAGGTACGGCGTCAGCTTGGCGCTGTCGAAATAGTCGGTGACCACCTTGGAGCCAGGCGCCAGAGAGGTCTTCACCCACGGCTTGGTCCGCAGCCCTTTGTTCACCGCATTCTTCGCCAACAGGCCGGCGGCCATCATCACGCTGGGGTTAGAGGTGTTGGTGCATGAGGTGATCGCCGCAATCACCACCGCGCCATTGTGCAGTTCGTGTTCCTGGCCACTGAGGGTAAAGGATTTGAATTCCGATTTGCTCTTTTGGCTGCCGATGTCCAACTCGGTCGCGGCATTAAACGCCCTCGGCACGTCCGGCAGCGCCACGCGATCCTGCGGGCGTTTCGGCCCGGCGAGGCTGGCCACTACCCTCGACATATCCAGCGCCAGCGTGCTGGTAAACACCGGTTCATCGCCAGGATGGCGCCACATGCCCTGCGCTTTGGCATAGGCTTCCACCAGCGCAATTTGCTCATCGCTACGGCCGCTCAGTTTCATGTAGCCGAGTGTAACTTCATCTACCGGGAAGAAACCGCAGGTGGCGCCAAACTCCGGCGACATGTTGGCGATGGTCGCCCGATCGGCCAACGGCAAACTGGCCAGCCCGTCGCCGTAGAATTCAACGAATTTACCGACCACGCCGTGCTTGCGCAGCATTTGGGTCACCGTCAACACCAGGTCAGTGGCGGTGATGCCTTCGCTGAGTTTGCCCGTCAGCTTGAACCCCACCACGTCTGGGATCAGCATGGAGACCGGCTGACCAAGCATCGCCGCTTCGGCTTCGATACCGCCAACGCCCCAACCGAGAATGCCCAGGCCGTTAATCATGGTAGTGTGAGAGTCGGTGCCGACCAGGGTGTCCGGGTAGGCAACGTGCCTGCCGCTTTCGTCGGTATGCCACACCGTCTGGCCGAGATATTCCAGGTTAACCTGGTGACAGATGCCGGTGCCGGGCGGCACTACGCGGAAGCGGTTGAAGGCTTTCTGCCCCCAACGCAGGAAAGTGTAGCGTTCGTGATTGCGCTCCATTTCGATACGCACGTTTTCTTCAAACGCATCGTCGTCACCGAATTCATCTACGGTGACCGAGTGGTCAATCACCAGATCAACCGGCGACAGCGGGTTAACCTGGTCAACATTGCCCCCCAACCGCTGCACCGCTTCACGCATGGCGGCCAGATCCACCACCGCAGGCACGCCGGTAAAGTCCTGCATCAACACGCGCGCCGGGCGATAGGCAATTTCGCGATCGGCATGGCCGGTTTGCAACCAATCGACGATGGCCTTCAGGTCATCAACCTGCACGGTGTCGCCATCCACATGGCGCAGCAGGTTTTCCAACAGCACTTTCATTGATTTTGGCAGCCGGTCGATATCACCCAACTGTTTCGCCGCCAGCGGCAGGCTGTAATAGTAGTACTCGCTATTCAGCGCAACCAGCTTATCCAGACTCGTTTCTCTAAGATCGGACGACATAGCTCCTCCATTTCTTATTATGACTAAAACAGGGTAATCACTGAGGTCTTGTTTAAAGATACCACATAGAACAATTAACGTTTTGATAACAACACGTTTTGATCAGAACGATAGGCAGAAGTAATCAACGGCGGAAAGCGCTCACGCCTGCGGCTAAATCATGTACTGAAGGGCCGTAACTGTATACATACTGCGTACGGGCGGCACGGCGAAAATAAATAAGATCCCGACGACTATCAATGCGCTACCGCAAAATATCGGTTGCGATAACGGTATCCCGCAGGCAAAAAAGGTTATCCTGTACGGATTCGGCATAGCGCTTGTCCTGCCGACGATGGCATCGTAATACACTAAATATAAGGAGCGGACAGTGGCGTTTTTGGGATTCGTTAGTGAACGGGAGTGTCGGCGCTGGGAAGGCGCCACCCCTTATCTTCCCGCTTTCAGCTTTTATGAAAGGCATCAGTCAGAACCCATTAATGCGCGCCCTGAGGCGATTATTCAGGCGGTGCTTACGTTGAATATGGAGGAAGATCCGATTATCCGTCGGCTGCTGATGCTGCGCCAACTGCCAAAAAAATTGCTCCAATGGGGTGCCGAAACAAAACGTACGTCGCCGCCCGAGGCCTTTGGTTTCGAGAGTTTTACCCAGCTCCATCAGGACAGCAACGAGGTTTCTCTTGGGTTGGCCGGGCAATTTTGGAAACCCATGCTGGGTGTCCACAGACTGGAAAACGCGGCAGCTTTTCACCAATTCGCCGATCCCGCTGCAGCCAAACTGGTACTGCGCTTTATCGTCACCCAGGATGCGGCCGGCTTGGCAACGCTTTGTACGGAAACCTTCATCTGGTGCCCAACACCACAGGTTAAAGCCCGCTTAGCCTGCTACTGGGCAGCCATTCGGCCTGCCAGCGGCTGGATAAGGCGACGCACGCTGCTCTCAGTGCAACGCAAGTTGGCAGTCACCGCAACTGAACCCTAAAGAGATAATGGGTGGGGAAATGCTTTCAACTACGGGGAAGGCCGTTCTTCAAATAGGGAAAAGGAGGGATAATCCCCTCCTTCTGCGCCAAACTCATCTCGGGATCCATTCCCCGTCTAACGGTTTACTTAATCGGCAGCTTGATGTCTTTGAACATCGCTTCGATTTCTTCGTTGGATCGCAGTGCTACGGCGTTGTCGACCACGTCGCGAGTCAGGTGCGGTGCAAAGCGCTGAATGAAATCGTACATGTAACTGCGCAGGAAAGTGCTGCGGCGGAAGCCGATTTTGGTGGTGCTGTAGGTGAAGATATCGCGCGCATCCACGGTCACCAGATCCGGATCCTGCACCGGATCCACCGCCATACTGGCGATAACCCCGACCCCTAATCCCAGGCGCACGTAGGTTTTAATCACATCGGCATCCGTTGCGGTAAATACGATGCGTGGCGTCAGGCCGGCACGGTTAAACGCCGTATCCAGCTCAGAACGCCCGGTAAAACCGAAGGTATAGGTGACAATCGGGTAAGCCGCCAATTCTTCAATAGTGATATGGCTTTTACCGGCTAATGGGTGATCGGGCTTCACTACCACCGCACGGTTCCAATGGTAACAAGGCAACATAATCAAATCGTCGTAAAGATGCAGCGCTTCGGTGGCAATGGCAAAGTCTGCATTGCCTTTGGATACCGCTTCTGCAATTTGCGTCGGCGACCCCTGGTGCATGTGCAACGAAACGCGCGGGTAGCGCTCGATAAAGCCTTTGATGACATTGGGCAGCGCGTAACGCGCCTGAGTATGAGTAGTAGCGACGTACAGCGAACCTTTATCTGGATAGGTGTGCTCGCCGGCAACGGCTTTGATCGCGTCCACTTTAGACAGAACTTCACGCGCGATGCGGATGATTTCCTGGCCTGCTGGGGTAACCTGAGTAAGGTGCTTTCCGCTGCGAGCGAAAATCTGGATACCCAACTCATCCTCCAGCATGCGCACTTGCTTGCTGATACCGGGTTGTGAAGTGTAAAGCCCTTCCGCCGTCGAGGAAACATTCAGGTTGTGGTTAACCACTTCCACAATGTAACGAAGCTGCTGCAATTTCATATCTTATACCATCCTAGGTTAAACACTGCGGCTTACCCGCAGCCAGGTATATCGGTGTCGCCCCGGTATGCTGAAAACTGACAAGCCTAAACACAGTGTCTCACCCAGATGCTGAAGAAAACGCCGTTATTAATAAGCTTTAATCATAAAAAAACTTTTTATATAACCACTATATCACGTAGCCGCTTCAAGTATAGATCCACGTCACATCATGATAACGATTATTTTGCATTGCTATCAATGTGAAACCCTGGCTCCGGGGCAGGGAAAAGAGTCCCGCGCCCGTTTTAGGCAACAAAAAACCAGCCACAAGGGCTGGTTTTTATTATTGCATTCAGGCTGCAGATTTACTTTTTGCCTTCAACCCATTTGCCGTCAACGTAGAAAGCGGACCAACCTGTGGCCTTACCGTCTTTCTCCGAAGAGACATACTGCTGTTTGGTTTTACGGCTGAAGCGCACCATCGTTTTGTTGCCTTCGCCATCCGCGACCGGCGCATCCGCCAGGTAACGCAGTTTTTCCGGCAGACGATCCTTGAAGCGGGCCAGCTCTTCTACCAGCGGCGCACGAGTTTCGCGCGATTTAGGGAAGGTATTGGCCGCCAGGAACACGCCGGCAGCACCGTCGCGCAGCACAAAGTAAGCGTCTGACTTTTCGCATGGCAATTCCGGCAACGGAACCGGATCTTCCTTCGGCGGCGCAACATCGCCGTTACGCAGGATCTTACGGGTGTTTTTGCACGTCTCGTTGGTACAACCCATGTACTTACCGAAGCGCCCCATTTTCAGGTGCATTTCGGAACCACATTTGTCGCACTCAACCACCGGGCCGTCATACCCTTTCAGACGGAATTCGCCCTCTTCGATTTCATAGCCGTCACACGCCGGGTTGTTACCGCAGACGTGCAGCTTGCGCTGGTTATCGATCAGGTAGCTGTCCATCGCCGTGCCGCATTTCTGGCAACGATGACGAGCACGCAACGCGTTGGTTTCTGCATCATCCCCTTCGAGGATGTTCAACACTTCCGTTTCCGGCACCAGGTTAATGGTGGTTTTGCAGCGCTCCTTCGGCGGCAGCGCATAGCCGGAACAACCGAGGAACACGCCGGTACTGGCGGTTCGGATACCCATTTTACGGCCGCAGGTCGGGCAATCAATGCTGGTCATGACCATCTGATTCGGGCGCATACCGCCGTCTTCAGGATCTTTCTCCGCCGTTTCCAGCTGTTCGCTGAACTCGGCAAAAAACTCATCCAGCACCGCTTTCCACTCGGCGTGGTTATTGGCTACCTGGTCAAGGCCGTCTTCCATGCGAGCGGTAAAGTCATAGTTCATCAGCTCACGGAAGTTTTCTTCCAGACGGTCAGTAACGATCTCACCCATTTTCTCGGCGTAGAAACGGCGACTTTCGACCCGTACATAGCCACGATCCTGAATGGTCGAGATAATCGATGCATAAGTCGATGGACGGCCGATACCGCGTTTTTCCAGCTCTTTCACCAGCGAGGCTTCGCTGTAACGCGCAGGCGGCTTGGTGAAGTGCTGGCTCGGGATCAGCTTTTGCAGTTCCAGATCGCTGCCTACTTCGACGTACGGCAGAGTGCGGTCTTCATCACCCTTGCGCAAGGCAGGCATCACTTTGGTCCAACCATCGAAGCGCAGCGTACGGCCTTTGGCGCGCAACTGATAATCACCGGCCTTCACCGACAGCGTAGTGGAATCGTACTGCGCCGGCGTCATCTGACAGGCCACAAACTGGCGCCAAATCAACTGATACAGCTTCTGCGCATCCGCTTCCATATCTTTCAACTGCTCGGCCAGCACGTTCACATCCGACGGACGGATAGCTTCGTGCGCTTCCTGCGAGTTTTCTTTGCTGCTGTACTGATTCGGCGCTTTCGGCAGGTACTTGTCGCCGAAATTGTCGCCGATATAACCACGCACCATGTTGAGCGCATCCTGGCTCAGGTTGGTGGAGTCGGTACGCATGTAGGTGATGTGGCCGGCTTCATACAACCGCTGTGCCATCATCATGGTCTTCTTCACGCCAAAACTCAGACGGGTGCTGGCCGCCTGTTGCAGCGTAGAGGTAATGAAGGGTGCGCCAGGCTTGCTGCTGGTAGGTTTGTCTTCGCGATCCAGCACCGTATAACGGGCTTTCTCCAGCAGTTTAAGGGCAGCGTGAGTCTGCTCACGGTTAACCGGTTTGAACGGTTTGTCGTGGGCATGCGTCACTTCCATCTGCAGAGCGACATCATTCTTTGCCAGCAGGTCGGCGTGCAGCTCCCAGTACTCTTCCGGCACAAAGGCTTTGATGTCGCGCTCACGCTCCACCACCAACCGTACCGCAACAGATTGCACGCGCCCGGCAGACAGGCCGCGGGCAATTTTCTTCCACAGCAGCGGCGATACCATGTAACCCACTACGCGGTCCATAAAGCGACGCGCCTGCTGTGCGTTGACACGATCGATATTCAACTCACCCGGCTGTTTGAAGGCCTGTTGGATCGCATTCTTGGTGATTTCGTTGAACACCACGCGGCTAAAGCGTTTGTCGTCACCACCGATCACTTCCCGCAGGTGCCAGGCAATGGCTTCCCCTTCGCGGTCAAGGTCGGTTGCGAGATAAATATGGTCGGCGTTTTCCGCTAACGATTTTAACTCTGCGACAACTTTTTCTTTACCTGGCAGAATTTCATAATCCGCTTTCCAGCCATGATAAGGATCGACGCCCATCCGATTTACCAGCGCCGTTTTCTCATCTTTTTTAACTTTCTTCTTGGCTTTGTCTTCGGTTGAGTCAGCGCTCTTTTTGCTGGCTGAGCCACTGGTCGGCAAATCACGGATATGACCGACGCTGGACTTCACCACGTAGTCATTACCTAAGTATTTATTAATAGTTTTGGCTTTTGCCGGGGACTCAACTATTACGAGAGCTTTACCCATATTTACCTTTACCTAAATTTGTTTCTTCTAAAAAGAAGTCTTTTATCTCGCCGTGCCGCAGCGATTCATCTCTCTTTTTTATATTGCGGCAGTCTGGCAAGAGATCAACATGTTTTTTTCTATTGGCTGCTTAACTGCTCAACCTGAATGCAAGTTGTTGATCCTGCAGACCATTCACTCATGCCCCAGAAGTATGGCTGTGTGAGACTCATTCATGGCGTAAACAAAAACTTCCACCTGACGCCGCAAAATCCCACACTCTACCTGATAAAAAGCGTCACGCAACCTAATTAGCACGGAAAGAGAGATTTCGCCAATCGATGGATACCGCTAGCCATCCAGATGGCAAATAAACCTTAGTCTGTTTGCGGATAAATGCGAACCGGCGTTAGAATACGCGCAGAATTTATGATTGGAGTGTAATAATGCGCATTAATACCATCCCCATTGGCCGCGAGGCCCTGCTGCAAGAAGCAAATAAAATTATTCGACAGCATAGCGATTATCTGCAAGGCATGGTGGCTAACGATGTTGAACAAAAAGGCAGCGTTTTAGTTTTCCGTGGCGAATTCTTTTTGGATCAGGATGGATTACCTACGGTAAAAACCACTGCAGTATTTAATATGTTTAAACATTTGGCCCATGTACTTTCCGAAAAATATCATTTGGTCGATTAAGCAAAAAACGGGGGTTTTAGCCCCCGTTGCGTTTCATCAAAGCGCTTAAAGCAGCGGCTTTTCACCGCGCTGCCACCAACGCAGCAGCAAACGATCGACGCTTTCCGCCGCGCTGCCGGTAAAACGATCCATCAGACGTTTACGGCGCGCATAGCGCACCCCGACCACTTCGTGATTTTCCATTTCGGCGATCAACAGATCGTCGCTGGTGCCAATCGCATCAACCAGCCCTTTATCTTTCGCCTGGGAGCCAAACCAGTGCTCACCGGTCGCCACGCTGTCGATATCCAGCGAAGGCCGTTGCTGATGCACAAATTCTTTAAACAGCTCATGGGTTTCATTCAGATCTTCGCGGAATTTCTCGCGCCCCTGTTCGGTGTTTTCCCCAAACAGCGTCAGCGTGCGTTTGAACTGACCGGCAGTATGCAATTCCACATCAATATCGTTCTTTTTCAGCAGACGGTGGAAGTTGGGGATCTGCGCCACCACGCCGATAGAACCGATGATGGCGAAAGGTGCCGCGACGATGCGATCCGCCACGCAGGCCATCATGTAGCCGCCGCTGGCCGCCACCTTGTCTACCGCTACCGTCAGCCGGATACCACCGGTACGCAAGCGTGCCAACTGCGATGCCGCCAGGCCATAACCGTGCACTACCCCGCCTGGGCTTTCCAACCGTAACAGAACCTCATCCTGCGGGGTTGCCACCGCCAGCACCGCCGAGATTTCCTCACGCAGCGAAGTCACTTCATGGGCATCCATACTGCCTTTGAAATCGAGCACATACAGGCAAGGCTTGGTCGCTTCAACCGCACCGGCCTTAGCACGCTGTTTTTTCAGTTTATCGTCGGCTTTTGTCTGCTTTTTAAACTGCTTGCTCCAGGCCTTTTGTTCCGCATCGCCCATACGCGCCAGGCGCATGTCGCGCTGCATCTCGCGATATTGCTCACCGAGATCGGTAAGCTGCAGTTCCCCTTTGTGCCGAGCCTTGCGTTGCCCGATACTGACCGCCAGCAACGCCAGCGCGGCGATGGCAATCACTACCGTCGCGACTTTGGCCAGAAACAGACCGTAAACAGATATAAACTCCACAGATTCCGCCTTTATTTACAGATTGTTAGTATGATTTCATTCATTCTAGCCAACCGACGCTGTGGCTGTCGCGGCTAAATAAAAATTCCTTGTGGTGCTTCTGTACTATGTGGGCGCCTTTTGACTTAACCAAGCCACCGCTGTTCCATTTTTGTTACAAAAGAATGCCGATTCTGCTGCCCAATCATTGAAAATACGATCCATTTGAGGCATATAACACGCATTATTCATCAACATGATGACCAAATTCGCTGCGGGATCCTGCATGCGGTCGAGCCTTTGCTCCCGCCTGGGTCTCTAAATCCACACCACTCCCCGATGCAAGCGGGAGCAGCCACCACGGCGCGAGGAATTATTGTGCATTACCAACCTAAACACGACCTGCTGGAACAAAGAATCATCCTGGTAACCGGCGCCGGTGACGGCATCGGACGCGAAGCCGCACTCACCTACGCCAAATTTGGCGCCCAACTGGTGCTGCTGGGCCGTACCGAAAGCAAGCTGCGGGCGGTACAAGACGAGATCGCCCGGCTGGGCGGCGCGCCGAGCTTCACCGTCACGCTGGATTTGCTGCACACTACGCAGAAACAGTGCAAACAAGTTGCGGAGGATCTGGCAACCCAGATCCCACGTCTCGACGGTGTTTTGCATAACGCAGGGCTGTTGGGAGATATCGCGCCGATGGCTGACTTGTCGATGGCGATGTGGCACGAAGTCATGCAGGTCAACGTCAACGCGACCTTTATGCTCACCCAGGCGCTGCTGCCGCTGCTGCTGAAATCCAATGCGGGATCGCTGGTATTTACCAGCTCCAGCGTTGGCCGCACGGGGCGAGCCAACTGGGGTGCCTATGCGGTCTCCAAATTTGCCACCGAAGGCATGATGCAGGTATTGGCCGAAGAGTATAAAAGCCGCCATCTTCGGGTAAACTGCATCAATCCTGGCGGAACGCGCACTCAAATGCGCGCATCGGCCTTCCCGAATGAAGATAAAAACAAGCTGAAAACGCCGGCGGATATTATGCCGCTTTACCTCTATTTAATGGGCGATGACAGCCGCCGCAAAACCGGTATGAGCTTCGATGCTCAACCCAATCGTAAACCCGGCGCCGCTGAATAAAGGAGGTTTTATCATGGCCGAAGATCGCCATCAACAACGTCAGCAGCGCCTGAAAGAACAGGTCGACGCTCGTATCGCCGCCGCCCAGCAAGTCCGCGGTTTACTGCTGGTGTTCACCGGCAACGGTAAGGGCAAAACTACTGCGGCGTTCGGTACAGTGACGCGCGCCGTCGGCCACGGCATGAAAGCCGCCGTCATTCAGTTCATCAAAGGCGAATGGCCGAACGGGGAAAAAAACCTGCTGCAGCAGCACGGCGTTGAATTCCAGGTAATGGCAACCGGCTTCACCTGGGAAACCCAGAACAAAGCCGGCGATACCGCAGCCTGTCAGGCCGTATGGCAACACGGCAAACGCATGCTGGCCGACAGCAGCCTGGATCTGGTGCTGTTGGATGAGCTGACCTACATGGTCAGTTACGGTTATCTTGAGTTAGACGAGCTGCTGGAAGCCTTGCGGCAGCGCCCTGCACACCAGACGGTCATTATCACCGGGCGTGGCTGCCACCGAGATCTGTTGGAAATGGCGGATACGGTGACGGAAATGCGGCCGGTGAAACACGCGTTTGACGCGGGTATCATGGCGCAACAGGGAATTGACTGGTAACGAAAAGAAAACGCCGCAGCCCGGAGAGGGTTGCGGCGTAATGATTAGCTGCGCTTGCTTGGCTTGCCAGGCTTGCTGCCCGCTGCACTGCGGCGACCGCTGCCGGCCACCTGGGTGTGGCGCTTAACGGCACGACGGATTTGATTCGCTTTCACGCGACGACGCTCACGCTCCACCGGCATCTTGCTGACGGTTTCAGGCTTCAGCTCAACCAATTCGCGCAGGTAGTTAATCGCCGGCAGTTCCAGCTCGGTCCAACCGCCGCGCGGCAGGCCTTTAGGCAGATCGATATCGCCATAACGCACGCGGATCAGACGGCTGACCTGAACGCCAACCGCTTCCCAAAGACGACGCACCTCGCGGTTACGCCCTTCGGTCAGCGTTACGTTGTACCACTGGTTAATGCCTTCGCCGCCCTGGAAAGTGATGGTGCGGAAAGCGGCCGGGCCGTCTTCCAACTGAACGCCCTTGCTCAGTTGCTTCACTTTTTCATCGTCAATCTGGCCAAATACGCGTACCGCGTATTCGCGCTCGACTTCACGGCTCGGGTGCATCAGACGGTTTGCCAGCTCACCGTCGGTGGTGAACAACAGCAGGCCTGAGGTATTGACGTCCAGACGCCCTACCGCTACCCAGCGAGAACCACGCAGTTTAGGAAGGCGATCAAACACCGTCGGGCGGCCTTCAGGATCGCTACGAGTACAGAGTTCACCTTCCGGCTTGTAATAAGCCAGCACGCGGCAAACCGTTTCTTCGGATTCTTTAATTGAAAGCACATGACCATCCAGGCGAATTTTCATCGCCGCAGTCACTTCAACGCGGTCGCCCAGTTTGGCAATTTTACCGTCAACGCTGACGCGGCCGGCTTCAATTATGGTTTCGATTTCACGACGCGAACCATGGCCGGCGCGCGCTAAAACTTTTTGTAACTTTTCGCTCATTGAGCAACCTCTAGTGTCGCCTTCACAGGCGTCGGGGGGATGACCACTGCGGCGACACGCACCACAGCGGTAACAATACGTTTACTTGGATCGAACCGCGTATTATACAGGCTTTCAATAGGGTTGGAACCCTCTTTATTACCCGGTCGATTATCGAAATCTATTAACCGCGGGCTCAGACCCGCATCAGGTTAAACAAGGCAACAGGTTAATCGCCAAGAAAGTTAACCACCTCCCGATACACTTCATCAGGCCGTTCGAGTATCCCCAGGTGCGTTCGGGCATGTTCCAGCCGCAAGACCGAGAAGAACGGATACTCGGCAGCAAAAGCCTGCTGTTGCTTCAGGTAATTTTCATCGCGATCCAGCGAGTAAATATGCCGGCACGGCAGCGGCGAACCAAGTTCGCTCAACCGGTCAAGCGGCGATTGATATTGCCGATAAGCGTGTTCTATCGCCACGCCGGCGGCCTGCCAGAGACGGAAGTCCTCACGGGCCATTTCAACGGTCAGATGCTGCTTCACCGGCTGATGGTCAACCCCACCTTGCCAGAAGGCAAACAGTGCATCGCGAGCCGCCAGCCATTGCTCTGGCCGTTGCATTTGCTGCACCGACTGGAAAAATGCCGGCGTGGGTGGCGTCATGATCCAATCGAGAAATACCAGGCCTTTGATCTGCTGCGGCATCCGCTCTGCCAAAGCGACGGCAATCCAACTGGCATGTGCCACCGAAAGCGTCACAAAACTTTCCACCTGCAGAGCAGCCAACAGATGAGGGATGTCCGCCAGCAAATCTTCGGCACCAAGCGAAAGCGCGTCATCACAGGAAGACAGGCCGTGCCCACGCCAGTCGAGGCTAATCACCCGGTATCGCTCACTCGCCAGCGCGCTGAAGGGTTCAAATACCGTTTTTGGCTCACACCAGCCGGGCAGCAAGACCAGCGTCAACGGGCCGAAACCGGAATCATGATAATCGAGGGAGTGGGTACCAAAGTGAAACGCTGTCATTTTGCCTCCTGAAGCGTCATGCCCTCAAAGCGGTTAAGAGGGCTTGTGCGCAGGAAGTAAACTGACAGCGTTTGACGATTTAATCTATTGAAGAACGGGCTAAAAAACGGGGAACGCACCAAATGAAAATATACGCACCAAACGAACAGATTTAGTGCCTTTCACAAGGATAAGCGGCGGTTAACGCCAGCATGATCACTGAGGGGGCAGAATAATGCAGCTGCTCCGGATGTTCATTTAAATAATGCATTACCGCATCGGCAGCCATGCCTACGCTCATGCCGGCATCCGGGCAAATATTACGATTGCCCTGCATCGAATAGGTGTCAAAGACGCCGGCCACATAGCCCATAAACATTCCGCCATCGAGGGCTTCGGCAACGGTAGC
The DNA here is from genome assembly GCF_018336935.1 of Serratia plymuthica. Taxonomy (NCBI): domain Bacteria; kingdom Pseudomonadati; phylum Pseudomonadota; class Gammaproteobacteria; order Enterobacterales; family Yersiniaceae; genus Serratia; species Serratia plymuthica. The sequence continues at coordinate 2,654,422 of NZ_CP068771.1, forward strand.
CGCCCCATTTTTATTTTTCACATAGCCGCCGGTTTCAGACAGCAAAGCGTTGCCGGAATAAAAACCGGCATTGGCCGCAGAAGAAAACAATAAGACCGCTAAAAGAGAACCCCGTATAATCATCGCTACGCATCCTGCCTATTTTCAGTTTTCGACACTGTAGAATAGCGGCTTTCACGACAAATGACGTCGTTTCAGCCACTTTTCAGAAAAATGAGCAACCGCAGCAGCGATAAGATCAACGGAATGGCGTTGTGTCGCCCGCACCTTCACGCACCACTTCCGGCGCCGACTCGGTCAGATCAATCACCGTGGTCGGCTGCTGGCCCAGGAAACCGCCGTGGATCACCAGATCTACCTGTTTGCCCAGATGTTCGCCGATCTCTTCCGGATCGGATTCGGCGAAATCGTTACCCGGTAACATCAGCGTGGTCGACATCATCGGCTCGTTCAGCACTTCCAACAGCGCCAACGCAATCGGGTTCGAAGGCACGCGCAGACCTATGGTTTTGCGTTTGTCATTCATCAGCCGGCGTGGCACTTCTTTGGTCGCTTTCAGGATGAAGGTGTAGTTGCCGGGCGTGTTGTTTTTGATCAAACGGAATGCGGTATTGTCGACATGGGCGTAAGTCGAGAGTTCGGACAAATCGCGGCACATCAGCGTAAAGTTGTGGTTACCGTCCAACTGGCGAATACGGCAGATGCGTTCCATAGCCGATTTTTCTTCCAGCTTGCAGCCCAGCGCGTAACCGGAATCGGTGGGGTAAACAATCACCCCGCCTTTGCGCAGCACGTCCACCGCCTGGTTGATCAGACGCGGTTGAGGATTATCTGGATGAATATAAAAAAGCTGACTCATGACTTGCTCCTAAAAACGATGCACGCAGGCGCATCCGCCTGCGTTAAATCAATATACTGCTGCCTGCTGCGGTTGCGGCCAGTCACGCCACACCGGCTCAACGCCACCGGGTAACCACAGTTTACGGCCCAGTTCGATCCACGAGCAGGGCTGATGAAAATCCGACCCCTGCGACGCCAGTAATTGATACTCTTGCGCGTATTTCGCCAGTTGCGAACGCTCATGCGGTGCTTGCTGGCACTGGGCCACTTCCATCGCGTCGCCGCCATGTTCGGCAAAATGCGCAAACAGTCGCTTCAGCCATTTAGCCGTCAGATCGTAACGGCCCGGATGCGCGATCACCGCCTGCCCGCCAGATTGATGAATCGCATCAATGGCTTGTTCTATTGTACACCACTGTGGCGGAACATAACCGGTTTTGCCTTTGGCCAGATATTTCTTGAACACCTGCGCCATGTTGTCGGCAATGCCGATCTGCACCAGATAACGTGCAAAATGCCCACGGGTCACCGCTCCGCCGTCAGCCAGTTTTTGTGCGCCTTCGAAGGCGCCATCGATACGCGCCTTTGCCAGCCGAACGCCAATTTCCTGCGCCCGCAGGTTGCGACGTTCGGTTTGTTCGGCCAACAGTTGCACCATCGCCGCGTGGGCGATATCAATCCCCAGGCCGACGATATGAATCTCGTGGTTTTCCCACAGCGTGGAGATTTCTACCCCGTTCACCAGTTGCAACGGCAGCGACAACTCGGCAATCGTGGCGGCGGCGGCGGCCAGCCCATCGGTGGTGTCGTGGTCGGTGATGGCCAATACGCCAACCCGCATTTCAACCGCCCGTTGCACCAGCTGCGCCGGCGTCAGATAGCCGTCGGAGGCGGTGGTATGGCTGTGGAGGTCGTAAAGGGTAAACGCGGAAGGCTGGGGGTTGCTGTCTGTCAAAAGAAATATCCGGCAATGGCTTGGCCTTCTATCATACCCGCGATCGGCGGCCGGACGGAAATCTATTCTGGATTGCGCACGTCCCCCCTGATGAAAATAACTCATGCTTGCCGCTAAAACATTGTGTAAAAAGAGGGTTGACTTTATTCTCATGAACCAGTTAACTAGTACACAAGTTCAGGGGCATTCCCTGGTTGGATGATAATCGAGAGAGCAAAGATATGAATAAGCAAACTTCTCTTCTTCGTTGGTGGCGTACTTCCCTTTCGCGGGCGGTGTAATCACGCATACCTGTCATCTGACACTGCAGATTCCCTAAGCCCGCTGGTAATGCGGGCTTTTTTATGGACAAAATCTAACTGGAACCACCCATGATGAACATCAAACCACAACTCACACTGCTAAAGGCGGAAACCAGCTACCGGGGCGATCCGACGACCATTTTCCACCAGTTGTGCGGCGCGCGCCCGGCCACCCTGCTGCTGGAATCTGCCGAGATAAACAGCAAGCAAAACCTCCAAAGCCTGCTGGTGATCGACAGCGCCCTGCGCATCACTGCACTGGGCCGCAGCGTCACGCTGCAGGCGCTGACCGCCAACGGCGCGGCGATGCTGCCGCTGCTCGATGAAACGCTGCCGGCAGAAGTGCAGATTCAGGTACGCCCAAACGGCCGCGAACTGACCTTCCCGGCCATTGACGCGGTGCAGGATGAAGATGCCCGCCTGCGCTCGCTGTCAGTATTTGACGCGTTGCGCACGCTGTTGACACTGGTTGACGCCCCGGCGGACGAACGTGAAGCCGTCATGCTCGGCGGTCTGTTTGCCTATGACCTGGTCGCCGGTTTTGAAGACCTGCCGGCACTGCGCCAGGATCAACGTTGCCCGGACTTCTGCTTCTATCTGGCGGAAACCCTGCTGGTGCTGGACCACCAGCGCGGCGTCGCCCGTCTGCAGGCCAGCGTGTTTACCGCCGACACGGCGGAGGAACAGCGTCTGCAGCAGCGTCTTGAGCAGTTGCAGGCCCAGTTGAAGCAGACCCCGCAACCCATTCCGCATCAGAAACTGGAAAACATGCAGTTGAGCTGCAACCAGACCGATGAGGAATACAGCGCCGTGGTCAGCGAGCTGCAGCAGGCCATTCGCCAGGGCGAGATTTTCCAGGTGGTGCCATCACGCCGCTTCTCGCTGCCATGCCCGGCCCCGCTGGCGGCCTATCAAACGTTGAAAGACAGCAACCCAAGCCCTTACATGTTCTTTATGCAGGACGACGAATTCACGCTGTTCGGCGCCTCTCCGGAAAGCGCGTTGAAATACGACGCAAGCAACCGTCAGATCGAAATTTACCCTATCGCCGGTACCCGCCCGCGTGGCCGCCGCGCCGATGGCTCGCTGGATCTGGATCTCGACAGCCGCATCGAGTTGGAAATGCGCACCGATCACAAAGAGCTGGCCGAGCATCTGATGCTGGTCGATCTGGCGCGCAACGATCTGGCGCGCATCTGCCAGGCCGGCAGCCGCTACGTGGCGGACCTGACCAAAGTGGATCGCTACTCTTTCGTGATGCACCTGGTTTCCCGTGTGATCGGCACCTTGCGTGCAGACCTTGACGTGTTGCACGCCTACCAGGCCTGCATGAACATGGGGACCCTGAGCGGTGCGCCCAAGGTTCGCGCCATGCAACTGATCGCCGCTTCTGAAGGCTCCCGTCGCGGTAGCTACGGCGGCGCAGTGGGCTATTTCACCGCCACCGGCGACCTGGATACCTGTATTGTCATCCGCTCGGCGTATGTTGAAGACGGTATCGCCACCGTGCAAGCCGGCGCCGGCGTGGTGCTGGATTCTGTTCCTCAGGCGGAAGCCGATGAAACCCGTAATAAGGCGCGTGCCGTGCTGCGTGCCATTGCCAGCGCGCACCAAGCCAAGGAGGTGTTCTGATGGCCGATATCTTACTGCTCGATAACGTTGATTCCTTTACCTATAACCTGGTCGATCAGTTGCGTGCCAGCGGCCACCAGGTAGTGATTTATCGCAACCAGATTTCCGCAGACGTGATTATCGAGCGTCTGCAACAGATGGCGCAACCGGTGCTGATGCTGTCCCCCGGCCCGGGGACGCCGTCCGAAGCCGGCTGCATGCCGGAACTGCTGCAACGCCTGCGCGGCCAGATGCCGATTATCGGCATCTGTCTGGGGCACCAGGCGATCGTGGAAGCTTACGGTGGCCACGTCGGCCAGGCGGGCGAGATCCTGCACGGCAAAGCTTCGGCCATTAGCCACGATGGCGAAGGCATGTTTGCCGGTATGGTGAACCCGCTGCCGGTGGCCCGTTACCATTCGTTGGTCGGCAGCAATATCCCGGCCGAACTCACCGTTAACGCCCGCTTTGGCGACATGGTGATGGCAGTACGTAATGACCGGCATCGCGTATGTGGTTTCCAGTTCCATCCGGAATCGATCCTCACCACCCACGGCGCGCGTTTGCTTGAGCAAACTCTGGCCTGGGCGCTGGCGAAATAATAAGGGAAACGACGATGCAACCTATTCTTGAAAAACTGTACCGCTCAGAGTCGATGAGCCAAGAAGAAAGCCAGCAATTGTTCAGCGCCATCGTGCGCGGTGAGCTGGAGCCTAGCCAACTGGCAGCGGCACTGATCAGCATGAAAATCCGCGGTGAGCGCCCGGAAGAGATTGCCGGTGCGGCCAAAGCCCTGCTGGCCGATGCCCTGCCGTTCCCGCGCCCGGACTATCCGTTTGCCGATATTGTCGGTACCGGCGGCGACGGCACCAACAGTATCAATATCTCTACCGCCAGCGCTTTCGTGGCGGCGGCATGCGGCGCCAAAGTGGCGAAACACGGCAACCGCAGTGTCTCCAGCCGTTCCGGTTCTTCGGACCTGTTGGCGGCGTTCGGCATTCGCCTGGATCTGCCGGCGGCAGAGTCCCGCCAGGCGCTGGATGAACTGGGCGTGTGCTTTCTGTTTGCACCGCAGTATCACACCGGTTTCCGCCATGCGATGCCAGTACGCCAACAGTTGAAAACCCGCACGGTATTTAACGTACTCGGCCCGTTGATCAACCCGGCACGTCCACCGCTGGCGCTGATCGGCGTTTACAGCCCGGAGCTGGTGCTGCCGATAGCCCAAACCCTGCGGGTGCTGGGTTATCAGCGTGCAGCGGTGGTGCACGGCGGCGGCATGGACGAAGTGGCGATCCACACCGCGACCCACGTGGCGGAGCTGAACAACGGTGAAATTGAAAGCTACCAACTGACGCCGGAGTCCTTTGGGCTGCAACGCTACCCGCTGGAGGCCCTGCAGGGCGGATCGCCGGAAGAAAACCGTGACATTCTGGCACGGTTGTTACAAGGTAAAGGCGACCCGGCGCACGCCGCAGCGGTAGCGGCTAACGTGGCGCTGTTACTGAAGTTATTCGGGCATGAAGACCTGCGCCAAAATGCGCGGCAGGCACTGGACATGATTCACAGCGGGCAAGCTTACGAGCGCGTCACCGCACTGGCAGCAAGAGGATAAATGATGCAGGAAACCGTGCTCAACAAGATTGTTCGTGATAAAGCGCAATGGGTCGCAGCACGACAGCAACAACAGCCACTGGCCAGCTTTCGCAATGAAATCGTCCCAAGCGAACGCGGCTTTTATCATGCGCTGCAAGGGGCCAGAACGGCGTTTATTCTTGAATGCAAAAAAGCGTCCCCTTCCAAAGGCTTGATCCGCGAAAACTTTGATCCGGTCGAAATCGCTTCGGTCTACAAGGATTTCGCGTCGGCCATCTCGGTGCTGACCGATGAGAAGTATTTTCAGGGCAGTTTCGATTTCCTGCCGCTGGTCAGCAAAACGGTGACCCAGCCGGTGCTGTGCAAAGATTTTATTATCGATCCGTACCAGATCTACCTGGCGCGGTTCTATCAGGCCGATGCCATCCTGCTGATGTTGTCGGTACTGGACGACGAACAATACCGCCAGTTGGCGGCCGTGGCGCACAGCCTGAACATGGGCGTGCTGACCGAAGTGATCAGCGAAGAAGAACTGCAACGGGCGATCGCGTTGGAAGCGCGTGTGGTCGGCATCAATAACCGTGACCTGCGGGATTTGAGCATCGATCTGGATCGCACTCGCCAACTTGCGCCACGCGTGCCGCACGGTGTAACGGTGATCAGCGAATCCGGCATCAACAATTACGGCCAAATCCGCGAACTGAGCCACTTCGCCAACGGCTTCCTGATCGGCAGCGCGCTGATGTCGGAAACCGATCTGCGCGCCGCCGTGCGTCGGGTAACGCTGGGCGACAATAAAGTCTGCGGGCTGACCCGTCCGCAGGATGCCGCAGCCGCCTATCAGGCCGGCGCCGTCTACGGCGGGCTGATTTTTGTCGGGCGTTCGCCGCGCTATGTCGACATCAACCGCGCCCGCGAAGTGATTGCCGGTGCGCCGTTGAAATACGTCGGCGTGTTCTGCGATGCGCAAGTGGAAACCCTGGTGCAAACCGTCGAACGCCTTGATCTTCAAGCGGTGCAGTTGCACGGTACGGAAGATCAAATCTATATCGACGCCCTGCGCGCCAAACTGCCTGCCGCCTGCCAGATTTGGAAAGCGCTGAGCGTGAAAGACAGCTTGCCGGCGCGTGACCTGCAACACGTCGACCGCTATCTGCTGGATAACGGCGCAGGCGGCACCGGCCAGCGTTTCGACTGGTCGGTATTGCACGGCCAAAACCTGGGTAACGTGATGCTGGCGGGCGGTCTGAGCGCAGACAACTGCGTTGACGCGGCCAAACTCGGCTGCGCCGGGCTGGACTTTAACTCCGGCGTTGAGAGCCAGCCCGGGATTAAAGACCCTGCCCGCCTGGCGGCGGTGTTCAAGACCCTGCGCGCCTACTGAATCAAATATACCCAATAGATTTCAAGGCACAGGAAGGCGGTAAGAGAGCGAATCCCCGGGAGCTTACTCAGGTAAATGACTGGGGGTGAAAGAACGCAACCAACGCACCTGCGGTTTGAAAGATGAAGGGTAGACAATTTAACGGATAATAACGGGAACTATAATGACGCTGCTTAACCCCTACTTCGGCGAATTTGGTGGCCAATATGTGCCGCAGATTCTGATGCCGGCATTAAAACAACTGGAAGAGGCCTTCGTCAGCGCACAGCGCGACCCTGAATTCCAGGCCGAGTTTATCGATCTGCTGAAAAACTACGCCGGCCGCCCGACGGCGCTGACGCTGTGCAAAAACCTCACCGCCGGCACCAAAACCAAGCTGTATCTGAAGCGTGAAGATTTGCTGCACGGCGGCGCGCACAAAACCAACCAGGTGCTGGGGCAAGCATTGCTGGCCAAGCGCATGGGCAAAACCGAAATCATCGCCGAAACCGGTGCCGGTCAGCATGGCGTAGCCTCCGCTCTGGCCTGTGCGCTGCTCGGTCTGAAATGTCGTATCTACATGGGCGCCAAAGATATTGAACGCCAGTCGCCGAACGTGTTCCGCATGCGCCTGATGGGTGCGGAAGTGATCCCGGTGCACAGCGGTTCCTCCACGCTGAAAGATGCCTGCAACGAAGCGCTGCGCGACTGGTCCGGCAGCTATGAAACCGCCCACTATATGCTGGGCACCGCAGCCGGCCCGCACCCGTATCCGACCATCGTGCGTGAGTTCCAGCGCATGATCGGCGAAGAAACCAAAGCGCAGATGCTGGAGCGCGAAGGTCGCCTGCCGGACGCCGTTCTGGCCTGCGTCGGTGGCGGTTCCAATGCTATCGGCATGTTTGCCGACTTTATCGATGACGTCAGCGTTGGCCTGATCGGCGTGGAACCCGCCGGTCTCGGTATCGAAACCGGCCAACACGGCGCGCCGCTGAAGCATGGCCACGTCGGTATCTATTTCGGTATGAAAGCGCCGATGATGCAGACCTCAGAAGGCCAGATCGAGGAATCCTACTCCATTTCCGCCGGGCTGGACTTCCCGTCCGTCGGGCCACAGCACGCCTATCTGAACAGCATTGGCCGTGCCGAGTATGTGTCAATTACCGACGACGAAGCGCTGGATGCCTTCAAGGCCTTGTCGCGCAGCGAAGGCATTATCCCGGCGCTGGAATCCTCCCACGCCCTGGCGCACGCGCTGAAAATGATCCGTGAAACGCCGCAGAAAGAACAGATTCTGGTGGTTAACCTGTCCGGCCGCGGCGACAAAGACATATTTACCGTTCACGACATACTGAAAGCTCGGGGAGAAATCTGATGGAACGTTATCAGCAACTGTTCAAACGTCTGGAAAGCAACAAGGAAGGCGCCTTCGTCCCGTTTGTCACCCTGGGCGACCCAAACCCGGCGCTGTCGCTGCAGATTATCGATACTCTGGTTGAAGCCGGCGCCGATGCGCTGGAGCTGGGCATTCCGTTCTCCGATCCGCTGGCCGACGGCCCGACTATCCAGAGCGCTGCGCTGCGTGCTTTCGCCTCCGGCGTGACGCCGACCCAGTGTTTTGAAATGCTGGCCGCCATTCGTCAAAAGCACCCGACCATTCCTATCGGCCTGCTGATGTACGCCAACCTGGTGTTTCATAAAGGCATCGATGCGTTTTACCAGCGTTGCGCCGAAGTCGGCGTGGATTCGGTGCTGATTGCCGACGTGCCATTTGAAGAGTCTGCGCCCTTCCGTGCCGCCGCCACGCGCCACGGCATCGCCCCTATCTTTATCTGCCCGCCAAACGCAGACGACGATTTGTTGCGCGAGATCTCTTCACACGGTCGGGGTTATACCTACCTGCTGTCGCGTGCCGGCGTTACCGGCACCGAAAGCCGTGCCCAACTGCCCCTGCATCATCTGGTGAACAAACTGCGCGAATACCATGCCGCACCGCCGCTGCAGGGATTCGGCATTTCCGAGCCTGCGCAGGTACGTGATGCACTGCAGGCCGGCGCCGCCGGTGCGATCTCCGGTTCGGCGATCGTCAAAATTATCGAGCAAAATCAGGCGCAGCCGGCAGAAATGCTGACTCGGCTGGCGAACTTTGTCAGCGAAATGAAAGCCGCGACCCGCATCTGATCCTCCCTGCGGCGGGCGTGATGGAGCGCGCCCGCCGATAACATCTTGTTTCCTCTCAGGGTTGTTCGATTTTTTTACATCTAAAATTTGAACAAACCCGCTTATTGACTCACACTTGAAGGTGCCCGTTGCAGATTTCTGCATTTTGCGGAAATACTGAACGTTTTCAGGTAATAACCTGAATGTAGTTTCAACAATAACATTGCATGGAGAGTAATTTATGAAGCTATTTAAAACCCTTTCGGCCTTATGCATGGCAGCCGTTGTGGCATTCGCAGTAAGTGCCTGCGCGCCGACAGCGAAATCCGAGGGGACTGGCGGTTATATCGACGATACGGTAATCACTACCAAGGTGAAGTCAGCGCTGCTGGCGGATAAAACCATCAAATCCAGAGAAATCAGCGTCGAAACCTTCAAAGGTCGCGTGCAACTGAGCGGTTTTGTCAGCTCAGGCGCCGACGCCAATCGAGCAGTGCAGGTAACGCGCGGCGTAGCGGGTGTGAAATCCGTCGAGAACGTCATGCAACTCAAATAACGATCGCAGGGAGGCATTGCGCCTCCCTGTCTCGGTCATCCTCAGAAGCGATAACCTGCCCCGAACATAAACACCCAAGGATCCAACCGCGTATCAATGCTGTGATGATTGCCGTTGGCATCGTCAAAGCGGGTTTTGGTCTCGATATTCATCCACCACACCGACATATTCAACATCCAGTGTTCATCAAGGTTGTAATCCAGACCCGCCTGCGCAGCGACACCCCAGGAGTCTTTCAGACTCAGATTACTCAGCCCGGCCCCTTTGCCATTGTCATTGAACTTTTCATCGAAGAAAGTGGTGTAGTTCACGCCAAGCCCCAGATAGGGGCGCAGTTTGTCCTGCTTGTCGCCAAAGTAATATTGCGCCATCAGACTCGGCGGCAGATCGCGCACCGTGGCGATATTGCCGTTCACTGCAGCGCCGTTCAACGACACCTTATGGCGGAACGGCGTCGCCGCCAGCAGCTCCACGCCAATATTGTCCGTCACCATATAGCCGAAGGTCAGACCGAGCTGGGTATTATTATCGACATTGAAGGATCCCTGCCCCAGTACGTCGTCCGATCCTGCATTAGGCCGTACCGTCGCCGCACCCGCGCGGAAAAGAAAATCACCCGCCTGATGCGCACTTGCCAACATAGGGGCCATCATGGCCACCAAAACCGCCAGAGTTGTCTTTTTCATTATCCATTCCATTTGTATGGTTACTGTTCGGAAGGGAATATACCTACTTACGGGTATTTATGATCCCATCGGGATCACATCTTATGTGTAAATTTTTTAATTCCTACCAAAAACAAGGTTACCTAAGGGACTAATAAATCGAGGATTGATCTGAATCAAAAAATGCATTTTGTTGCAAAACATCTGCATGTTCAAACTTCAGTTGCTAAAAAAACAGCCACTGAGTAATTTCATTATCCGTGTTGGTTTTGGTGGGTGCCGTCAGGAGTCGGCGCGATCAAGATGAGCGAAATCCTTAATCCCTGTGTCAGTTGCGGTGCATGCTGCGGCTATTTTCGAGTGTCATTCTATTGGGCCGAAGCGGAAGATGGCGGCGGTGTAGTCCCTGCATCTCTTACCGAACCCTTAACTCCCTTTTTGCGCTGCATGCAGGGGACCAACGGCAAGTCCCCGCGTTGTACCGCTCTCGAGGGTGAAATCGGCAAGGCCGTCTCCTGCTCCATTTACCTCAATCGCCCCAGCCCTTGTCGCGAGTTCGATCAGTCCGGAGAAAACGGCCTGCGCAACGAAGCCTGCGATCGCGCTCGCGAGCGTTATGGTCTGCCACCGCTGCCGGTTCCCTTACCCTTGTCGCTGCCAATCACGGTGATTGCCGAAGAAATAGCCGCAGTGCAACTCCCGGGGTGCCACAGCGACGCGGAACAGGGTACAATCGCCCACTGATTTTGCTATATACCTATGAATTTCAAGTTGCAGCCAACAATGCCGCAACTTGAAAAGTGATGGATATATCTTTGTTTCTCGACGCCAAGGAGTCTGCATGCCTATCACGGCCAACACGTTGTACCGTGACAGTTTTAACTTTTTCCGTAATCAACTGACCAGCATCCTGATGCTGGCGCTGTTGACCGCGTTCATTTCTGTGCTGCTCAATCAGGTTTTTAGCCCTGACGTCGAACAGTTGAAGATCTTGTCCGCGACGGAAGGCGATTTTACGGCATCCGCCGGAATGGGGATCCAGGAAATCATTCAGCAAATGACGCCCGAGCAGCAGATGGTGTTATTGAAGGTGTCAGCTGCCGCCACTTTCTCCGCGTTGGTGGGCAACGTGTTGCTGGTTGGCGGGATGCTGACGCTGATTCGCCTGGTTTCCCAGGGGCAACGTATCAGCGCGTTGCGCGCTATCGGCGCTTCTGCGCCGGAATTGCCGCGTTTGCTGTTGCTGCTGTTTATCTGCACTCTGCTGATTCAGTTAGGCTTGACGCTGTTCGTCGTGCCGGGCGTGATCATGGCGATCGCCTTCTCGCTTGCGCCGGTCATCAGCACCGCCGACAAAAAAGGCGTGTTCGCTTCGATTAAACTGAGCTGTAAACTGGCCTTCGCCAATGCGCGCGTGATTGTGCCCGCCATGATGTTGTGGCTGGCCGCCAAGCTGCTGGTGTTGTTCATGGTGAGCCACCTTTCGGTGCTGACCCCGAATGTCGCCAGCGTAGTGCTTACCGCGCTGAGCAACCTGGTTTCCGCCCTGTTGCTGATTTACCTGTTCCGTCTGTATATGCTGCTGCGCAGTTGATCTGCCCGCAGTAACTAAAAGGGCACGCCGAAGCGTGCCCTTTTTGCTTATGGAACCGCTGCCGTCTCAGCCTGTTCCTTGCTCTGAATCAGCTTCAACGCCAGATACAAATCCGGCACCAGAATCAATTCACGATCGCGTCCCAGCCGATTGATGCGGAACCAGCGCGTCAGCTCGGTCCGCCGCCCCGCCAATACCAACTTCACGTTACGCTGTAACAAATCGCGCTTCAGTTCATCTATCGCCGCCAGAACGCTGATATCCGCGTGGGTAAAGCTGGCGACGGCATCCACCACCACCCAACGCGGCTGAAACGGCGTGCTGTCCACCAGATTCAGGATCCGGCGCTTGAAATACGCCACGTTAAAATAGGTTAATGGCGAGTTGAAGCGGTACATCATCACGCCGGGTACTGCCTTGACGCCGTTGTTGTTGCCCATTGAGTGGATCATGCCCTCGTCGTTCACACCCAGCAGTTGCTCCGTTGGGCGAAACACCGTGCGCAGAAACTGCATCAGCCCCAGCAATACCGCCAGGCCGATGCCGCTGATCACCCCCACCAGCAGCACGCACAGGAAAGTGAACATCGCCAACATGAAGGCCTGCGCATTGCGGCGACGCATGATCCAGATGCCCCGAAAATCCAGCAACGACCAGGCGGCATACATCAGCACTACGCCTAACCCCGCCACCGGAATAAACTGCAGCGGCGCCATCAGGAACAACAGCACGAAAGCAATCACCCCCGCTGCAATGATCGACACCAATTGGCTCTTGCCGCCGTTGGCATCGTTAACCGCAGTACGGGAATCCGCCCCGCTGATGGCAAACCCCTGAGAAAGCGCCGAAACGATATTCACCAGCCCCAGCGCGCGAAACTCAGCGTCGGCATTCACCTCATAGCCGTTCTTCGCCGCAAAACTGCGAGCGGTCAGCATCATGCTGACAAAACTGACTACCGCCAGGTTGAGCGCCGGAATGACCATGTCTCGCAGCAAACCCGGCTGGAAATCCGGCCACTGGACTATCGGCAGTGCATCGCTAAAACCGCCCACCGTCACCACGCCATGCTGCTGCAACCCGCCAATCCAGGTGACGAAAGCCGCCAATATGATGGCAAACAGCGGTGCCGGCCAGTTAGGGCGCCATTTTTTAAACCCCAGCAGCGTGACCAGCGTCAGCAGCGACACCGCCATGGTCAGCCAGTCGCTATGCATCAGGTTGCCCGGCAGCGCGTAAATGCGCTCAATCAACTGCGCAGGATGAACGCCAAAACCGAGAACCTTGCCGATCTGATCGACCATAATGGTGATCGCCACGCCGTTCAGCAGCCCGCTGAGTATCGGCCGGGAGAGCAGATCCGCCAGTGCGCCCAGTTTGAAACGGCTAGCCAACAGGCACCAGGTGCCCATCATTGCCGTCATCATGATGGTAAGCTGCCAGTGCCGTTCCATATTACCCGCCGCCAGCGGCGTCACTACTGCGGCTATCACGGCGCAGGTGGCGGCGTCCGGCCCGACAATAAGCTGGCGCGATGATCCGAAAAACGCGTAAGCGACCATCGGCAAAATACAGGAGTACAATCCCACCACCGGGCTGACCCCGGCCAGTTCGGCGTAAGCAATCGCCACCGGCAATGCCACCGCGGCGACGGAGAGCCCGGCGCGTATATCCGGCTTAAGCCAACTGCGTTGATACCCTAATAAATGCGCCAAACCGGGCGTCAGCGCCTGGAGAGATTTCCACTGCATAAACTGTTTTCCGTTATAAATTATCAGGCTATTATTACGCGCATCATGAGATGCCGGTGCCCTGTTGGCAAGCAGCCCGCCGCTAACTCGCGACCTCAATCGTAAGTTTATGCAAATTCCTGCTTTCATGGCAGAAATCCGGCGGCCAAACGCCGATAATCAGCGCCTCCCAGCGGTACACAGAGCCCGCCGAATCCGGTATAGTCGGCCGATGAACAGATGATGGATTGATTTATGAAGCAGTTTCTTGATTTCCTCCCGTTAATTGTCTTTTTTGCTTTTTATAAGCTCTACGATATCTACGTCGCTTCCGGCGCGTTGATTGTCGCTACCGCGCTGGCGCTGGTGTTCACCTGGATCAAATACCGCAAGGTCGAGAAGATGACGCTGATCACCTTCCTGATGGTACTGGTGTTCGGCACCCTGACGTTGGTATTCCATAACGATTTGTTTATCAAATGGAAAGTTACGGTCATCTACAGCCTGTTTGCGTTGGCGTTGCTGATCAGCCAACTGGTGCTCAAGAAGCCACTGGTCCAGCGCATGCTGGGTAAAGAGCTGACGCTGCCGGACAAGGTGTGGAGCAATCTCAACCTGGCCTGGGCGGTGTTCTTCCTGCTTTGTGGCCTGGCGAATATCTACGTCGCCTTTTGGCTGCCGCAAAGCGTTTGGGTTAACTTTAAAGTGTTCGGCCTGACGGCCCTGACGCTGGTGTTTACCCTGCTCAGCGGTATTTATATTTATCGGCACATGCCGGAAGAACAGAAAAAATAGTTACAAAATTGTTAATGCCCGCAGCGCTTGCTGCGGGCAGTATAATGAAAACCCTTCTTTGATAAGCAGACGGCTATGACTCAACAACGACCTTTACCCAGTGGCGAGATGGTACTGAGAACGCTGGCGATGCCGGCAGATACCAATGCCAACGGTGATATTTTTGGCGGCTGGCTGATGTCGCAAATGGATATTGGCGGCGCTATTCAGGCGAAAGAAATCGCCGAAGGACGCGTGGTGACAGTGCGTGTCGACGGCATGACCTTCCTGAAACCGGTCGCAGTGGGTGACGTGGTTTGCTGCTATGCGCAGTGTATCCGCACCGGCCGCAGTTCTATCACCATCAATATCGAAGTGTGGGTGAAGAAGGTGTCCTCTGCGCCTATCGGCCAACGCTACCGTGCAACCGAGGCGGTATTTACCTACGTCGCGGTGGACGACGAGGGTAACTCGCGCGCTCTGCCCGATGGCAAAATGAACTTCCGCGTCGGCTTTGAAGAATAGCTGAAACGCAGGCAACAAAAAGGGTCGCTTCGGCGACCCTTTTTGTTGGCGCCAACGTCGATATCAGTTCATCTCCGTGGTGCCGTTCATTTTAAAGCGGATAGTCATGGTGAGATTCTTCGCTTCCTTGGCTTCATAACGCCACTTGCGCATTGCCTGTTTCACTTCACGCTCGAACATATTGCGTGGTTCAGCAGACAAAATGCGCACGTTACTCAAACGGCCATCGCTGTCGACATCAAACTGCACCCGCACATTACCTTCAATCTGCAAAGCTCGGGCGCGCGGCGGATAAATCGGATCGGCGCGGCTGATGGGTTTCGGCCCCACATCACGCGAGTTCCCCTGAACCGGGGCAGACGGCCCCTGCTTAACCGGTGCTTTATCAATCGGCTTGGCCGGTTGGTTATTCTCAAACGGTGATGGCTCGCGCGGCTCGGTTTTCTGCGGTTCGCGTTTGACCGTTTTTTCGACCTTCGGCTTCGGTTTCGGCTTCGGTTTGGGTTTTACCGGCTCAGGTTTCAGTATCGCCTTCGGCGGTGGCTCAGGAAGTGGTTCCGGCTCCGGTTCAGGCTCCACCTGCGGTTCTGGCTCAGGCTCGGCGGGTGCCGGCGGCGGCGGTTCCGCCATCGCGGCGGTATTGACCATCATGGCGCTGATTGGCGCATCCTCCGGTTTCGGCAGTTCCATGACCTCTTTGACAGAAGCATAGAGCAACCCCACCACCAGGGCGCTGTGTAAGCCAACGGACAGGACAATCGGCACGGACAAACGGCGATTAAGGAACATCTTTTTTAGCGGCATAATGATTCTGTTTCCTCTGGTTCGCCAAGTTTAAATGCAAATAGCAATCATATTCAATAACGAATGGCGAACTATCGCTTTAATCGTCATTATTCATCGCTAAAACCTGAAAACTCATAAGGATATTAACCTTTCATTTGCTTTTTTACTGCGGATTTCACACGCGCTATTAACCTGGCTTACCGCGAAAAAACCAAAAAACCCGCCGTAGCGGGTCATTTTTCACCAATGCGGCGTTATTCTTCATCACCGTAGTACAACACACCCAGTTTTATCAGGGGTCGCCCCTGCGCTTTGCGATGCAGGTTGGTATCACGCAACGAATACACGCAACCGCAATACTCCTGCTGGTAAAAGCGTTCGCGCTTGCTGATTTCTATCATTCGGGACGCGCCGCCTTTTTTGCGCCAGTTGTAATCCCAATACTGCAAGTCAGGATATTTTTCTGCCGCGCGGACGCCGCAGTCGGTGATTTGCTGCATATTCTTCCAGCGGGAAATACCCAGCGAGCTGGAGATGGTGTCATAGCCATGCTCATGCGCGTACAACGCGGTGCGCTCGAAACGCATATCGAAACACATGGTGCAACGGATCCCACGCTCTGGCTCGTTTTCCATGCCTTTGGCGCGGGCAAACCAGTTATCGGTATCGTAATCGGCGTCAATAATGGGTATCCCATGTTGCTCGGCAAAGCGAATGTTCTCTTCCTTGCGCAGCAGATACTCTTTTTGCGGGTGAATATTAGGATTATAGAAAAAAATGGCGTATTCGATGCCGGAGGCCTGAATGGCTTCCATCACCTCGCCGGAACAAGGCGCGCAGCAGGAGTGCAGCAACAGCTTGCTTTTGCCCTCAGGCAAGTCGAGTTTATCCCTAACCAGTTCCGTCATTTCCTCACCTCTCACACAGGAGTTCAATTCATCGCGCGGCCGCACTATACGAATAAAAACTAGCTGCTTCAAGGCATAAGCGCCAGCTGCAGATAAATTCCCCCGGCCGGGCATTCCCATGACGCGCCTTTTGCGCTACTTTGAATTACCCCTTCTATATTAATGATTTTAAAGGTGAAACATGCTTTATCTGATCTACGCGCAGGATGTCCCCAACTCATTGGAAAACCGTCTGTCGGTGCGGCCGGCGCATCTGGCGCGCCTGCAGACGCTGCGGGATGAAGGCCGTCTGGTGGTTGCCGGCCCAAATCCGGCTATCGACAGCAACGATCCGGGCAGTGCGGGATTCAGCGGTTCTACGGTGATTGCGGAATTCGCCTCGCTGGCGGATGCCCAGGCCTGGGCTGAACAGGATCCCTACGTCGCCGCCGGCGTTTATGGCGACGTGACGGTAAAACCCTTCAAGCAGGTGTTTTAGGGAGTGATCAAGTAAACCCACTGTTTTCCATAATAACGGGTTGCACAGTTACAAGTCCGGGTCACATCAGGTGGTCCATGACGTATTTCTCCCCCCGTCTCAGAATGAACGATACCGTAAAAAAAAAGCCAGCACGGAGTGGCTGGCTAAAGGGTTCTTCGAGGGAATATCTTGTCCGATAACCCTACGCTTTCCTGTTTCGCCCCGCCAGCTATCAGTGCGATAGCTTTTCTCTTAAAGCAAAGCGTCTGGCGACGCATTCCGGCTTCTGGTATGGTTAACGGGCTACCTATAACCATATAAATAATAATGAATTAACAGGGGGGTCTACTTGCAGCGACAACCGGTTTCATCTTCAAGAATTATATCAATAGGCTATGATGAGAATGCTCAGATTCTGGAAATCCAGTTTCGCGATGCGGGGACCTACCAATATATCGGGGTTCCCAAGCGAATCTACCAGGATTTTGTCGTGGTGGTTTCAAAAGGCAGATTTTATGACGGCGTCATAAAGGGCAAATATTTGTGCCGTAAAATCGGGTAACCGGCCAGGTTAAATATCAACCCGGCCTGCGCGCCACCGCCGAACGGTGTCGGGGTTAAGATTATTTTTTACTTCGATGCCGGACCCGCTACAGCCGTTTGGCTCGGTGCCAAAACCAATGCCTGCATATCCGCAAACATAGCGTCCCACTCTTGCTGGCCAATATCCATCAGGCCAAAAAACCGCAGCATGAATGCCCCTTCGGTGGCCAGAAAAACCAACCGCGCGCGCCTTCCCTCCTCAGTGGTCAAATCCAGATCGGCGATCCTGCTACGGTACCATTCGCGCGTGCTGTCCAGATGCTCCGGCGTTTGAATCAGCGTCGCCATCAACCCCGCCGCTTTGGCGCTGGACGCCTGATCGGAGCTTCTGGTCGCCTGCATATGCGCGCGCACGGTGGTGGTAGCCGAGGGATTTTCCCCGGCAATCGCGTCGAACAGGGTGTCATACGCCTTGCCCCAGCGTTCAAACATCGCATCAATCAACGCATCTTTACTGCCGAAGCAGTATTGCACCCCGCCTTTGGAGATCCCCATCGCTTTTGCGACGGAATCAATGGTCAACCCGGCGGCCCCCTGGTTGGCGACTATCTCTTCGGCCACATCCAGAACCTTGTCACGATCGATGCTGCGTTGACGTCCCATTGATGGACTCCCCTTTTCAATACGTACGTATGGATATATATTATGACCAGTATACCATCAGTGGAGACTGGGGTTTACCTTCTGGCGGCGCATCCGCGCTGCCCGCATTTTTTGGAATAATATTATGTTCGTAAACAACCGCTGGTTGATCCTGGCATTAATCTCCAGCGCACTATTTCTCATCGTCATCGACATGACGGTGTTATATACCGCCTTGCCACGGCTGACACAGGCGCTGGATGCCAATGCGTCACAAAAGTTATGGATCGTAAACGCTTATCCGCTGGTGGTCGCAGGTTTGTTGCCAGGCGCCGGCATGTTGAGCGACCGCGTCGGTCATAAACGCCTGTTTATGGCCGGATTGCCTGTTTTTGCCGCCGCCTCGCTTTGCGCCGCCTTTTCCCCCTCAGCCGAGTGGTTGATCGCTGCGCGTGCATTTCTCGCCGTGGGTGCCGCAATGATGATGCCGGCAACCCTGTCCATCGTCCGCCATGTTTTTACCGACGAACGCGAGCGCGCATTGGCCATTGGCATTTGGGCCGCGGTCGCCTCCAGCGCCGCCGCGCTGGGCCCCGTAGTCGGCGGGGTGTTGCTGGAGTATTTCTGGTGGGGATCGGTGTTTCTTATCAACGTGCCGGTAGTGATGTTGGTGCTGCCGCTGGCATGGCGACTGATACCGCACTGTGGCGGGAAAAATAAGCGCCCTTACGACATTGTCGGCTCGGTACAGATCATGATCGGTCTGGTGGGCAGCATCTACGCGCTGAAAGAATTGAGCAAAACCGCCCCCTCATTCATCGCGTTAGCGATTGCCGCTGCGATCGGCATTGTCTCTCTGGTCCTTTTTGTACGTCGCCAAAGGCAAGCGCAGTACCCGATGATTGACTTCTCGCTGTTCCAAAACCGGCTATTTTCCGGTGGCGTCGGCGTCGCCTTGCTCTCGATGATAGCGCTGATTGGCGTGGAACTGGTTCTGAGCCAACGCTTGCAATTGGTTCTCGATCTGAGCCCATTGCAGGCCGCGCTATTTATTCTGCCGATCCCGCTGGCTTCCGTACTGGCCGGGCCGCTGACTGGCTTATTCCTGCCCCGCTACGGCGAACGTCGTATGATGCTCGGCAGCTTTATTCTGACCGGTCTTGGGATCGCCGGCCTCGCCCTGTTTTATCAAAGCAGCGTTTTATTGCAATTGATGTGCCTGTGTATCACTGGTTTTGGCGTCGGTGGCGCCATTACCGCCGCATCGACCGCCATCATGTTGAATGCGCCTGAAGAGAAATCCGGCATGGCGGCGTCGATTGAAGACGTCTCCTATGAACTGGGCGGGGTTCTGGGCATTACCTTGCTGGGTGGGTTGATGACGGCCGTCTATAGCCACAGCCTGACGTTGCCCGGCAGTTTGCCGGTAAGCGACATCGCTTATGACAGCATTGATGAAGCTCTGCGCCTGGCCGCCACTCTGGCCGACGAGCGGGCCGAGCAACTGCGACAACTGGCGCGCACGGCTTTCGACCGGGCATTTATCGCGGTACTGATAGCGGCAGCGCTGTTGATGGCGCTAGGGGCAAGCATGGCCAAGTGGGCTTTAGGCAAGAAGTGATAAAGCCCGCTCTCGGGGAGAGTTTGTCGACAGGGGGATACAAGGACGCCCCCATAATATCCCTCGGGCTTAAAACAACTTTTTCGTCAAATCACAGTCCCTGCCGGGACTGTTTTCGTTTTACCAGTCGTAGGCCACCACAAACAGCAATGCGCGCCGGTGCTGGTCATCCAGGCGGCGTCGCACCCGGATAATGTGCCGGTTGCTGCATGATTGGCGCTCCAGCCAGCGATGCCTGCGGCGCTGACTCTGCCGCAGCATCCGCCAGCGGCCCACTTCGTTTCTACTGCGTCTCATCGTTTCGTCACTCGTCCGTCAAATGCCAACGGCGGGCATTATAGCCCTTTCGTCGAGCGATCCAAGTCGCAGTTCGTCGCACTGCCACGTCGCCGAGCGACGCGATGGTCGAATAAAAATGTTTTTTTCGCTTACAGCAAGTGCCTTAAGACAATCATATTTATGCAATATAAGCGCCGAGAAAAGGTTCCCCCTTTACCATTCTGTGCGTACACTCATTGTTGATGGTTTGCGAACAGGATTTTTCGCCTTTATGACAACATTTTATACCGTAATCAGTTGGCTCATGGTATTCGGTTACTGGCTGCTTATCGCCGGGGTCACGCTACGTATTCTGATGAAACGCCGCGCAGTGCCTTCCGCCATGGCCTGGCTGTTGGTTATCTATATTCTGCCGCTATTCGGTATCGTGGCTTATTTGTCTTTCGGCGAATTACATTTAGGCAAACGTCGCGCCGAACGCGCCAAGGCGATGTGGCCCTCGACCGCCCGCTGGCTCAGCGAATTAAAAGAGAGCCAACGGATCTTCGCCACGGAATACAGCGAGGTCGCCAGGCCTTTGTTCCAACTGTGCGATCGTCGCCAGGGCATCGATGGCGTTAAGGGCAACCAACTGCAATTGCTCACCACGACCGACTCAACGATGAAAGCGTTAATCCGCGATATCGAGCTGGCACGCCATAATATTGAGATGGTGTTCTATATCTGGCAACCCGGCGGACTGGTGGATCAGGTCGCCGAATCGCTGATGGCTGCCGCGCGACGCGGCGTGCACTGCCGGCTGATGCTGGATTCTGCCGGCAGCCTGCAGTTTTTCCGTAGCCCTTACCCGGGCATGATGCGCAATGCCGGTATCGAGGTGGTAGAAGCGCTCAAGGTTAACCTGTTCCGCGTATTCCTGCGCCGCATGGATCTGCGTCAGCACCGCAAGGTTATCCTGATCGACAATTACATCGCCTATACCGGCAGCATGAATATGGTCGATCCGCGTTATTTCAAACAGGGTGCCGGCGTCGGCCAGTGGATCGATCTGATGGCGCGTATGGAGGGCCCGGTCGCCAGCACCATGGGTATCGTTTATGCCTGTGACTGGGAAATCGAAACCGGCAAACGCATTCTGCCGCCGCCGCCCGATGTCAATATCATGCCGTTCGAACAGGAAAGCGGCCACACCATTCAGGTCATCGCCTCCGGCCCCGGCTTCCCGGACGAGATGATCCATCAGGCATTGCTGACCGCCGTGTACTCTGCGCGTGAGCAGTTGATCATGACAACGCCCTATTTCGTGCCGAGCGACGATCTGCTGCATGCCATTTGCACCGCCGCGCTGCGTGGCGTGGAAGTCAGCATCATAGTACCGCGTGATAACGACTCAACGATGGTGCGCTGGGCCAGCCGTTCCTTCTTTTCCGAATTGCTCGAAGCCGGCGTACACATCCATCAGTTTGAAGGCGGCCTGCTGCATACCAAGAGCGTGCTGGTCGATGGCCAGCTCAGCCTGGTCGGTACGGTAAATCTGGACATGCGCAGCCTGTGGTTGAACTTCGAAATCACGCTGGTCATCGACGATGACGGCTTCGGCAGCGATCTGGCCTGCGTACAGGATGATTATATCGCCCGTTCGCAGTTGCTGAATGCCCAAGAGTGGCAGAAACGGCCATTCTGGCACCGCATTGTTGAACGCCTGTTCTACTTTTTCAGCCCGCTGCTATAAAAGCCGCGTCGGGCATGGTTTAATAACGTCAGATCATTTTTTATCAGGATTTTTTTATGGATTTGAATAACCGCCTTACCGAAGACGAAACGCTGGAACAGGCTTATGACATCTTTCTGGAATTGGCCGGCGACAATCTGGATCCGGCGGATATTCTGCTGTTCAACCTGCAGTTTGAGGAACGCGGCGGCGCCGAGCTGTATGATCCGGCGGAAGACTGGTCGGAACATGTGGATTTTGACCTGAACCCGGACTTTTTTGCCGAAGTGGTCATTGGCCTCGCGGACAGCGATGGCGAACCGATCAACGACGTGTTTGCCCGCGTCCTGCTCTGCCGTGAGAAAGACCACAAGCTGTGCCACATTTTGTGGAAAGAATAAGCCCCTTGCCTGCATGAAAAAACCCGCCGATCTTGGCGGGTTTTTTGTTACCGGCGCAGCTAACGACGCTGCGACGTGAAACACAACGGGGAATTAAAGAGGATCTACTTTCAGGCACGACACCGCGTGACGGAAACTTCCCTCCAGCAGCGGCCGGGTCTTGGCGCATTCCGGCCCGGCAATCGGGCAGCGGGTGCGGAACACACAGCCTGAAGGCGGGTTGATCGGCGAAGGCAATTCCCCTTCCAGCAGCTGGATCTGCTTTTCCTTCTCCTTGTCCGGATCCGGGATCGGCACCGCCGACATCAGCGCTTTGGTGTAAGGATGTTGCGGGTTGTGGTACACCTCATCGTAGGTTCCCAGTTCCACCGCATGGCCCAGATACATCACCAGCACGCGGTCAGAAATGTGCTTAACGACCGCCAGGTCATGAGCGATGAAGATCAACGACAGCCCCATTTCACGCTGCAGTTGCTGCAACAGATTCACCACCTGCGCCTGAATCGACACGTCCAGTGCGGAGACCGGCTCGTCACAGATCACCAGCTTCGGCTCCAGGATCAGCGCACGCGCAATGCCGATACGCTGGCATTGGCCACCTGAGAACTCATGCGGATAGCGGTTGATCAGGTTTGGCAACAAGCCCACCTTCAGCATCATCGCCTTCACCTTGTCCTTCACTTCCTGACGCGGCATTTTCGGGTAATAGGTGCGCAATGGCTCGGCGATGATTTCGCCGATGGTCATGCGTGGGTTCAGCGAGGCCAGCGGATCCTGGAAAATCATCTGGATATCGCTGCGCGTTTTGCGCCAGTCGGCATCGCTCATGCCGAGCAGATCCTTGCCTAACCAGGCAACGCGCCCACTGGTGGCTTTCACCAGGCCGATAATGGCGCGGGCGAAGGTCGACTTTCCGCAGCCGGACTCGCCAACCACGCCCAGCGTTTCCCCTTCGAACAACCGCAGCGTCACGCCGTCGACCGCCTTCAGGGTTTTCGCCGGCTGCCAGAACCACTGTTTGTCATC
Source organism: Serratia plymuthica (assembly GCF_018336935.1). Classification (NCBI taxonomy): domain Bacteria; kingdom Pseudomonadati; phylum Pseudomonadota; class Gammaproteobacteria; order Enterobacterales; family Yersiniaceae; genus Serratia; species Serratia plymuthica. The sequence goes on from NZ_CP068771.1 coordinate 2,677,470, forward strand.
ATGAATGTCGAAGTGCACTTTCAAATCGGCCACTTCGAGCAGCACTTTCTTGTCGGTTACCGCTGTCATACCAACGCCTCCACCGGTTTAAAACAGGCGCGCAGGCGCCCTTCACCAAACTGCTCCAACGGCGGAGCGCTCGCGCATTGTTCCATCGCGAACTGACAACGCGGCTGGAACGGGCAGCCTTTCGGCAAACGCAGCAGGTTCGGCGGGTTGCCCGGAATGGTCATCAAGGCTTCACCTTCGGCATCCAGACGCGGAACCGCATTCAGCAGACCGATGGAGTAAGGGTGGCTCGGGTGATAGAACACATCACGCGCGCTGCCGTATTCCATCGTGCGCCCGGCATACATTACCAGCACCTTATTACAGATACCGGCCACCACGCCCAGATCGTGGGTGATCATGATGATGGCCGTGTTGAACTCGCGTTTCAGCTCATTCAACAGCGTCATAATCTGCGCCTGAACCGTCACATCCAGAGCGGTGGTCGGTTCGTCGGCAATCAACAGCTTGGGCCGACACAGCAACGCCATGGCGATCATCACGCGCTGGCGCATACCACCGGAGAACTCATGCGGATACATACGCATGCGCTTGCGCGCTTCCGGCATTTTTACCGCATCGAGCATGCGCACCGACTCTTCGAAGGCTTCGCTTTTGCTCATTTTCTTATGCAACATCAGCACTTCCATCAGCTGCTCGCCAACGCGCATATAAGGGTTAAGCGACGTCATCGGATCCTGGAAGATCATCGAAATCTCTTCCGCCCGCAGCTTGTTGAGCTGTTTTTCCGGCAGGTTGAGGATTTCACGGCCGTTAAACTTGGCCGAGCCGCCAATGCGGCCGTTGCTGGCCAGCAGCCCCATCAACGCGAAAGCGGTCTGGGATTTGCCTGAACCGGACTCACCGACGATGCCCAGCGTTTCACCGGCTCGCAGGTCGAAGTTCAGATCGTTCACTGCCGTCACGTCGCCGTCCGGGGTGCCGAAGGTCACGCGCAGGTCTTTTACATCCAGCAACAGCGGCGATTTGGCAGCGGAGCCGGCTTGCAACTGCGGGTTTTCAATGGTGCTCATGATGGCACTCCTTAACGATCTTTCGGGTCGAGGGCGTCACGCAGACCATCGCCGATAAAGTTGAAACAAAACAGAGTGACAACCAGGAAACCCGCCGGGAACAGCAGCAACCACGGTGAAACCTCCATCGAGTTGGCGCCATCGCTGAGCAATGCGCCCCAGCTGCTTAACGGTTCCTGCGTGCCCAGCCCCAGGAAGCTGAGGAAGGATTCGAACAGGATCATGCTCGGCACCAGCAATGAGGCATATACCACCACCACGCCGAGCACGTTAGGCACGATATGGCGCAATACGATATTGCGGGTTGAAACCCCGCACACCAATGCCGCCTCGATAAATTCTTTACGTTTTAAGCTCAGGGTTTGCCCACGCACAATACGTGCCATATCCAGCCACGACACCATGCCGATCGCCACAAAGATCAGCAGGATATTTTGGCCGAAGAAGGTCACCAGCAGGATCACGAAGAACATGAACGGGAAGGAGTTGAGGATCTCCAGCAAGCGCATCATTACCGAGTCGGTCTTGCCGCCCAGGTAACCCGACATCGCGCCGTACAGAGTACCGACAATCACCGCCACCAGCGCCGCAGCCACGCCGACCATCAGCGAGATGCGCCCGCCAATCGCCACGCGCACCAGCAAATCGCGGCCGGAGGAGTCCGTGCCGAAGTAGTGCGCAGATTCAAGACTCGGCGCTGCCGACATCATCGCCCAGTCGGTATCGTCATAGGCGAACTGCGACAACCACGGCGCTACAATCACAAACAGGGTAATCAGCGCCAGTACAAACAGGCTGCTGACCGCCGCACGGTTATGCACAAAGCGGCGGCGAGCATCCTGCCACAGGCTGCGCCCTTCCACTTCCAGCTTTTCGCTGAAGTGTTCCAGAGCTTCGCTGTTCTTTTTCGTCAACATCATTTGCGTGCTCCAGCTTAATAACGAATTTTTGGATCGATAACGGCGTACAGCACGTCCACGATCGCGTTAAACAAAATAGTCAGGCCGCCCACCAGAATGGTCAGGCTCAATACCAAAGAATAGTCACGGTTCAGCGCACCGTTAACGAACAACTGGCCGATACCCGGCAAACCATAAATGGTTTCGATCACCATCGAACCGGTGATGATGCCGACAAAGGCAGGCCCCATATAGGACAGTACCGGCAATAACGCAGGCTTCAAGGCATGACGCAGAATGATGCGGCGCATTGGCAAGCCCTTGGCGCGGGCGGTGCGGATAAAGTTCGAGTGCAGCACTTCAATCATCGATCCGCGCGTGATACGGGCGATACTGGCGATATAGGCCAGCGACAACGCCACCATCGGCAAGATGATAAATTTCGGTGCCCCGCCGTTCCACCCTCCGCCTGGCAGCCATTTCAGCGTGATGGCGAAAATCAATACCAGCAACGGCGCCACCACGAAACTGGGGATAACCACCCCGGTCATGGCAAAGCCCATCACCGTATAATCCCATTTGGTATTTTGATTCAATGCGGCAATGACACCGGCGCTAACCCCCAAAACCACCGCCAGCAAAAATGCGGCCAGGCCCAATTTGGCTGAAACCGGGAAAGAAGCGGCGACCAGATCGTTGACCGAATAATCCTTATATTTGAATGACGGGCCGAAGTCGCCTTGCGCGAGCTGGGCCAGATAGTGGCCATACTGTTTCCAGATAGGATCATTCAAATGGTATTTGGCCTCGATATTGGCCATCACTTCCGGCGGCAACGCACGCTCGCCGGTAAAGGGGCTGCCGGGCGCCAGACGCATCATGAAGAATGAAATGGTGATAAGGATAAATAGTGTCGGGATCGCTTCTAACAAGCGACGAAATATAAATTTTAGCATTGCCCTAACCCTGTGATGCAGCCTGATAACGGCTTATTATTCTCAACATGGGCCGGCGGTTCGCACCGCCGGCGCCTACCGTATCAATGCTTGATGATGTACAGGTTTTTGTCGTACACGTTATCAAGCGGGTCTTGACCGGTGTAACCGCCAACATAAGGTTTCACCAGACGGGCATTCACATAGTAATAAACCGGAACGATGGCGGAGTCTTTATCCAGCTGAACTTCGGCTTTCTGATACAGAGCGGCGCGTTCTTCTTTGGTTTTCGCCGTCAGCACGTTGGCCATCAGCTTGTCGAACTCGGCGCTCTTGTAGTGCGGGGTGTTACTGCTGCTGTCAGACAGCATCATGTTCAGGAACGAGCTAGGCTCGTTGTAGTCCGCACACCAGCCGGCGCGAGCTACATCATAGGTGCCCTGATGACGGGTATCCAGGAAGGTTTTCCACTCCTGGTTCACCAGCTTCACATCCACACCCAGATTTTTCTTCCAGATGGAGGCGGCGGCAATCGCCAGCTTCTTATGCAGATCCGAGGTGTTGTACAGCAGCGAGAAGGTCAGCGGTTTGCCCGGGCCATAGCCCGCGTCTGCCAGCAGTTTCTTCGCCACTTCGTTGCGTTTTTCCTGCGTCCAACCGAACCATTCCGGCGGAGTCAACTTGGCGCCGTCGGTATAAGGCGGCGTGAAGCTGTAGGCAGGCAGGTCGCCCTGGTTTTTCACTTTGTTGGTGATGATGTCGCGGTCCAGGCCCAGTTTCAGCGCTTCACGTACGCGTTCGTCGGTAAACGGCGCTTTCTGGTTATTGATTTCGTAGTAGTAAGTACACAGGTATGGATCTACGTGAACTTCTTTCGGGATCTCTTTTTTCAGCTTCTGGAACAGTTCGATCGGCATGTTGTTATAGGTCATGTCGATTTCGCCGGTGCGGTAGCGGTTAACGTCGGTCACTTCCGACGAAATTGGCAGGAACGTGACTTTATTAATGATGGTTTTCGCGTTGTCCCAATATTCCGGGTTACGTTCCAGTACGATGCGTTCGTTAACAACCCAATCTTTCAGTTTGTAAGCGCCGTTGCTGACGTAGTTGGCTGGCAGAGTCCACTTCTCGCCATACTTCTCTACGGCGTCTTTATACACCGGCTTCATCGCATAGTGCGGAGTCATTTCAACCAGGTAAGGGACCGGCTCGGTCAGGGTCACCTGGAAGGTGTGATCATCAATGGCCTTCACGCCCAGGGTAGATTTATCTTTCTTCCCGGCAATGATGTCATCCACGTTTTCTACGTGGGCGTATTGCAGATAGCTGGCATAAGGGGATGCGGTTTTCGGATCCACCACGCGTTGCCAGCTATACACGAAATCTTGCGCCGTTACCGGTTTGCCGTTCGACCATTTCGCGTCTTTACGCAGGTGGAAGGTCCAGACTTTAAAATCTTTGTTATCCCAGCTTTCCGCCGCCCCCGGCACGATGGAGCCATCCAGGCTGTTGTTGGCCAAACCTTCCATCAAATCGCGTGTGACGTTATTTTCCGGCACGCCTTCGATTTTATGCGGGTCCAGCGACTGTACTTCCGAACCGTTGTTTTTAACGATCTCTTGTTTATCTGCCAGTTGCACACCTGCAGGCACGACAGCAGCAATTGCGCTACCGGTTGCTGTGATGCCCAGCGCGGCAATAATGCCGGCGGCAAGGATGGTTTTCTTCGTGATGTTGGTCATTGATATACTCCAGTTTTTTATTATCACAGACTCATCGTGGAGCCTGCGTTGCCCGTGAGCGGACCTTGTTATACCGTCTGCAGGTGAACGAATACGGCAGGCGGCCTTCCCTGTATTACTCCTCGTTGTTGGCGTGGCGTAATACCCCTTTTACTGCTTGATAATGTACAGATTTTTCACATCGGTATAATCCAGCGGATCTTTACCGGTAAAGCCCCCCACCGACGGCCGGATCAGGCGCGCGCTGACGCGGTAATACACCGGAACCAACGCCGAATCTTTATCCAACTGCGCTTCAGCCTGCTGATAAATGGCGGCGCGCGCAGCCGCATCCGGCACCTTCAGCGTACTGGCCATCAGGGCGTCGAATGCCGGACTCTTGTAAAAGATAGTGTTCATACTGCTATTGGACATCACCAGATTCAGGAAGGCGCTTGGCTCGTTATAATCGCCGCACCAGGTCGCACGCGCCACGTCGTAGTCGCCTTGATGACGGCTTTCCAACGAGGTTTTCCACTCCTGATTGCGCAATGTGACTTCCGCCCCGAGGTTTTTCTTCCACATCGACGCCGCAGCGATCGCCTGCTGTTTGTTTTGATCCGAGGTGTTGTACAACAGCGTGAACTTCAAGGGATTTGCCGCAGTGAAACCGGCTTGCGCCAACAGTTTCTTCGCTTCGGCATTACGCTGCTCCTGGCTCCAGCCCGCCCATTCCGGCGTGGTGAACCTGGCGCCATCGGTAAAGGTTGGGGTGAAGTTGTACGCCGGGATCTGGCCCTGGCCCATGATTTTGTTGGCGATGATGTCGCGATCGAGCGTTAGCTTCACCGCAGTGCGCACCCGGACGTCGGTAAAAGGTGCGCGCTGATTATTGAGTTCGTAATAGAACGTGCACAGGAACGGGTTAACGTGCAGTTGCTCCGGGATTTCTTTTTTCATCTTCACGAACAAATTCGGCGGAATAGCATTGTTGGTGATATCAATTTCACCGCTGCGAAAGCGATTGACGTCGCTGACCTCTGAAACGAGCGGCAAGAAGGTCGCCTGGTCGATGATCGTTTTTTTGTTGTTCCAGTAGCTCGGGCTGCGTTCAAGCACAATACGCTCATTCACCACCCACTCTTTCAGGCGGTAAGCGCCATTGCCGACATAGTTGGCGGGCAACGTCCATTTGTCGCCAAACTTTTCAACTACCGCTCGTTTTACCGGTTTCAGCGAGGTATGGCTCAACATGCTGACAAAGTACGGCACCGGTTCACTCAGTTGAACCTGCAGCGTCTTGTCATCGATAGCCTTGACGCCCAGGGTTTGCGGGCTTTTTTTGCCGGTCAGGATATCGTCGACGTTTTCAATTTTGGCGTATTGCAAATAGCTGGCGTAAGGGGAAGCGATTTTGGGATCGGCCAGACGCTGCCAACTGTAGACAAAGTCCTGCGCGGTAACCGGGGAGCCATCGCTCCACACCGCATCCGGGCGCAGGTGGAAAGTCCAGGTTTTAGAATCCTGATTTTCCCAGGTTGCCGCGGTGGCCGGCACCACATGCCCATTGGCGTCGGTGCTGACCAACCCTTCCAGCAGGTTAAGAATGATATTGCTTTCCGGTGTTCCTTCGACCTTGTGCGGATCCAATGAAGCGACTTCGCTGCCGTTGTTGATCACAATGCTTTGCTGTCGGGCCAATTGCACCCCGGCCGGGACATCGGCCGCCTGTACGGAATAAACGGCGCTGAGACTCAGCATGCCGGCAAAGAACATGGTCAACGGCGTGCGCTTCATTGTTTGCTGCATTAGTCGAGGCTCCTTTTCACCAACAAGCATTGCTTATCGATATTCGTGAAGTATTTATAAGAATTCTAAATAACGGACACCAGCAAGAATCGTTCCCACTTTGACGACGCTTTGCAATTAATTAAGCGTATAAAGTTGCTCGGAAATTAGCAGAAGCCAAATTCCATAGCCAATAATTTTTACGAAAATGTTAAGCAATTCTCTTTTATTGACCAAAGTTCGATTTACCGCCTCCCCGACAAAGCAACCGGGAACTAATGCAATGTATTGATTTTATTGATAATAATAAAAAAAATCATTGCCTGAGCTCCGCAAGACAGACCGGCGAGCACAGCAAAGAAACATTCAGTTAACAAAGGGGCGATTCAAAGAACAAACACCTGCTTATACGCGGTTAATCACTAATAACACCTGAATGAAAGCGAGACAAGCCCTACAGAATGATGTGACTAAATTAACAGCAGATTTGACGTTAGGGAGGCTATAAAGGGCAAAAAAGGGGCAAGATAAGGGTTAAAAATAACGCTTAGAGCTTTTATTGAACAGTAAAGTGAGATTTATGCCACATAGTGGTGCAAGTGAAGAAAATTCATTCATATTGCGCACTATATTAATGCGGGCTAATAATTAATTTTAATTTTTAAAATTAATTTGAGTCGCGAATTATCCTATTCGCGACTCACTGACCTGATTACAGCAGCCCCGGGAATATGGCTTTAATACCGGTAACAATAAACTCGATACCCAATGCCATTAGCAGCAACCCCATAATACGGGTGATAACGTTGATGCCGGTTTGCCCCAGCAGACGCACCAGCAAAGGCGCGGCGCGGAACAGCAACCAACAGCAGAAGGCAAACACCGCAATCGCCAGGCTAAAACCCAGCAGGTTTTGCCAGTTATGGTAGCGAGAACTCCAGACTATTGTAGAACTGATCGCACCCGGCCCCGCCATCAGCGGCAGCGCCAATGGCACTACACCAATGCTTTCACGGATCGCGCTCTCTGATTTTTCCTGTTTGTTCTGTTTGTCTTCACCCAGCTTGCCGCTGATCATCGACATGGCGATGGTCACCACCAGAATGCCGCCGGCAATGCGGAACGAATCAATGGAGATGCCGAACATGCGCAAAATCCCCTCCCCCAGAAACAACGAGGTCCACAGGATAATGGCGACCGACAGGTTGGCGGTCATGTTCGTTTTATTGCGCCCGGCCGCTGCCTGGTAGCTGGTCATGCTGATAAACACCGGCAAAATGCCCACCGGGTTCACCAACGCAAACAGGCCGACAAAAAATTTAATGTAGCCGGAAAAATCCAACAGAGATTGGCCCACAAATGACTCCGCTTAAATAGCCCTGAAAAGTGATACTGCCTACGCGCGCTAATGTAATGGAATTACCACGGGTAATCCATTGGCCGAATGCAGCATTTTTATCCTTTAAGAACAAATAATCCGAAATAATTCGCTATTGTTAAATCAATGTACGGTTTATGATTTTTTATGTTTAAAAAATGCATCTACCACAGAGTTATCAAGAAAAATTCTCAACAACATGAGCTGAATGGTGTCAGCTTGCACTTTTCATGATTTAAATCACAAAACCGCTAATCAAGAGTAGTTAAGCTCTTAGTCGTAGTCAGGGAGTAGAACAGATTAAGGAAAAAGAGGTATCTCTGTTCAGCCCGCCGCTTCTCCCCGGAAGCCGTGGGAAAGCTCTTTAAGCAAATCAGCAGCATGCGTTGTATAGAATGGAAAGTCCTTGTTTTTAAGCGGCATTTTCCACTTAGACGTCTATACTAGTTGCTCGCACGGCTTATTTACTGAAAGAGTTTAACATTATCAGGAGAGCATTATGGCTGTAACGAATGTCGCTGAACTGAACGAGCTAGTTGCACGTGTCAAAAAAGCCCAGCGCGAATATGCCAACTTCACTCAAGAGCAAGTTGATAAAATCTTCCGCGCTGCTGCCCTCGCCGCTGCCGATGCCCGTATTCCTCTGGCTAAAATGGCCGTTGCTGAATCCGGTATGGGTATCGTTGAAGATAAAGTGATCAAAAACCACTTCGCTTCAGAGTATATCTACAACGCGTATAAAGATGAAAAAACCTGCGGTATCCTGTCCGAAGACGATACCTTTGGCACGATCACCATCGCCGAGCCTATCGGCTTGATTTGCGGTATCGTCCCGACCACCAACCCAACTTCTACGGCTATTTTCAAAGCGTTGATCAGCCTGAAAACCCGTAACGGCATTATCTTCTCTCCGCACCCACGTGCGAAAAATGCCACCAATAAAGCCGCGGATATCGTGCTGCAAGCAGCGATTGCCGCCGGGGCACCAAAAGACATCGTCGGCTGGATTGACCAGCCTACCGTTGAACTGTCCAACCAGTTAATGCACCACCCGGACATCAACCTGATCCTCGCGACCGGCGGCCCAGGCATGGTGAAAGCCGCCTACAGCTCCGGCAAGCCTGCCATCGGCGTCGGTGCCGGTAACACCCCGGTCGTGGTCGACGAAACAGCGGATATCAAACGCGTTGTTGCTTCGATCCTGATGTCGAAAACCTTCGACAGCGGTGTCATTTGCGCCTCCGAGCAGTCCGTCATCGTTGTAGACTCCATCTACGATGCAGTGCGCGAACGTTTCGCTTCTCACGGCGGCTACCTGCTGCAAGGCAAAGAGCTGAAGGCGGTCCAGGACATCATTCTGAAAAACGGCGGCCTGAACGCGGCCATCGTTGGCCAGTCTGCGCCGAAAATCGCCGAAATGGCCGGCATTAAAGTGCCTGCAAGCACCAAGGTGCTGATCGGTGAAGTGAAACTGGTTGATGAATCCGAACCTTTCGCTCACGAAAAGCTGTCTCCGACGCTGGCAATGTATCGTGCCAAAGACTTTGAAGACGCCGTCAGCAAAGCCGAAAAACTGGTCGCCATGGGCGGTATCGGCCACACGTCCTGTCTGTACACCGACCAGGATAACCAGCCGGAACGCGTTGCTTTCTTCGGCGACAAGATGAAAACCGCACGTATCCTGATCAACACCCCGGCGTCTCAGGGTGGTATCGGTGACCTGTACAACTTTAAACTCGCTCCGTCACTGACGCTGGGCTGCGGTTCCTGGGGTGGTAACTCCATCTCTGAAAACGTCGGTCCAAAACACTTGATCAACAAGAAAACTGTAGCGAAGCGAGCAGAAAACATGTTGTGGCATAAACTTCCGAAATCAATCTACTTCCGCCGTGGCTCATTGCCTATCGCGCTGGAAGAAGTAGCGACCGACGGGGCAAAACGCGCCTTCATTGTGACCGACCGCTACCTGTTCAACAACGGCTATGCAGACCAGATCACCACGGTTCTGAAATCGCACGGCCTTGAAACAGAAGTGTTCTTTGAGGTAGAAGCTGACCCAACGCTGTCCATCGTGCGTAAAGGCGCCGAGCAGATGAACTCCTTCAAACCAGACGTGATCATCGCGCTGGGCGGCGGTTCACCGATGGATGCTGCGAAGATCATGTGGGTGTTGTACGAGCATCCGGAAACTCATTTCGAAGACCTGGCGCTGCGCTTTATGGATATCCGTAAACGTATCTACAAGTTCCCGAAAATGGGCGTCAAAGCGAAAATGATTGCCGTCACCACCACCTCAGGCACCGGTTCTGAAGTCACGCCGTTTGCGGTAGTGACCGACGATGCGACCGGCCAGAAATACCCGCTGGCTGACTACGCATTGACGCCGGATATGGCGATCGTTGACGCCAATTTGGTGATGAACATGCCGAAATCGCTGTGTGCCTTCGGCGGCCTGGATGCGGTTACCCACGCGCTGGAAGCTTACGTTTCGGTACTGGCGAACGAATACTCTGACGGCCAGGCGCTGCAAGCGCTGAAATTGCTGAAAGAATATCTGCCAGCCAGCTACAAAGACGGCGCCAAGAACCCGGTAGCCCGTGAGCGCGTGCATAACGCCGCGACCATTGCCGGTATCGCGTTTGCCAACGCCTTCCTGGGGGTTTGCCACTCCATGGCCCACAAACTGGGCTCCGAGTTCCACATCCCGCACGGTCTGGCCAACGCCATGTTGATCTCCAACGTCATTCGCTATAACGCGAACGACAATCCGACCAAGCAGACGGCCTTCAGCCAGTACGACCGCCCACAGGCACGTCGTCGCTACGCTGAGATCGCCGACCACCTCGGCCTGAGCGCACCGGGCGACCGTACCGCGCAAAAAATCGAGAAACTGCTGGTGTGGCTCGATGAGATCAAAACCGAGCTGGGCATCCCTGCTTCCATCCGTGAAGCCGGCGTACAGGAAGCCGATTTCCTGGCGAAGGTCGACAAACTGTCCGAAGACGCTTTTGACGACCAGTGTACCGGCGCCAACCCGCGTTATCCGCTGATTGCAGAACTGAAGCAAATCATGCTGGATACCTTCTACGGCCGTAAGTTCAGCGAAGCGGATGATGAAGAAGTTGTGGTTGCACCGGTTGCGGCCAAAACGGAAAAAAAGTCCAAAAAATAACGGTTCATTGAGCCGACAAAAAAACCGCCGAAAGGCGGTTTTTTTATGCCGAGGGATAATCTACTCGGTCTCTCGGCTCAATAGTGCCAAAACGCCCCACAAAGCACGTTACGCTGCCCGGAGGCTCACTCCGGCGCCTGTATGGCTTCCTTGTAATGTTTGCGGCAAACGGACACATAGCTCTCGTTACCGCCTATCACTACCTGTTCACCGGCATGCATTGCCCGGCCGCTTTCATCCAGCCTTAGCACCATATTCGCCTTGCGACCGCAATGGCAGATGGTTTTCAACTCCACCAGCTTATCCGCCCAGGCCAGTAAATATTGGCTGCCTATGAACAACTCACCCAGGAAGTCGGTGCGCAGCCCATAGCACAAGACCGGAATATCCAGTTGGTCAACTACGTCGCACAATTGCTCAACCTGCGCTTTCGTCAAGAATTGGCTTTCATCCAATAATACGCAGTGTACCGGCTGCTGCTGATGTTCCTGAGCAATCATGGTATAGAGCATGGAATCATTATTATAGAGCTGCGCCTGGGACGACAACCCGATGCGCGAACTCACCTTACCGACGCCAAAACGGTGATCGATTTCAGCAGTAAACACCAGCGTGCGCATACCACGTTCTTGATAATTATATGAAGATTGTAACAGCGCGGTGGATTTTCCTGCATTCATAGCAGAATAATAAAAATAAAGTTGAGCCATGGGCCCGTAACTCCAATGGTATAAGAAATATTCAGACGTTGATTCAAACGCCAAGTGTACCATAACCCGCCGGCCTGCTCATGCTCTCGGATCAATATCCCGGCAAAGGTAATAGCAGGCTTTCAAATGAAACATTTCGTCCTGACCCCGCCCCCTTTTACATCTATTTACAGGATAATCTTTGCCTGCCATCACTATTAATTATCGCTAATGATTTGCCCTCAGCATTAATGGTTAAGCGGGTGGAGAGAAGCCGCCACACCATCGCCTCCCTGTTACAGGTTCAAATCTATTAGCTCCCTCCAGGGCGAGGCCGAGAAATTTAATGACATAAAACAGGCAAACGCACAGTTCTTGACGTTATCTTTACCTGCATACCCCCATTGTTTACAATGTTTGCAGACTAAAACGCGTGATTGAGCCCACAGAATTCATCGTAATATTGATATAAAACACAATTATAACTTAGCCATAAATGCCTTTCAGCCCCGCCAAACATAGTGCGGCTGTTGAAAATTTGACTTAAAAATGGAGGTTGTAATACTTAACATCCCTGCCTATATTAGTCGGACTGATCTGATTAATCGTTTTTTTAAAGACAAATTTGAGTACTCCTTTCAATTTGGCTATTGCAGAAAAGAAAAGAGCACTCTATTATTATCCAGACGCCCCCCACCAATATAATTTGAGACTAGGACAATGAGCGAAGCATTAAAGATTTTGAACAACATCCGTACTCTACGCGCACAGGCAAGAGAATGCAGCCTGGAAACGCTGGAAGAGATGCTTGAAAAACTGGAAGTTGTTGTGAACGAACGTCGCGAAGAAGACAGCCAGGCTCAAGCAGAAGTGGAAGAACGCACTCGTAAATTGCAGCAATATCGTGAAATGCTGATTGCTGACGGTATTGACCCAAATGAACTGCTGCAAACTATGGCTGCAACTAAAGCTGCAGGTAAAGCTAAACGTGCAGCACGTCCAGCCAAATACCAATATAAAGACGAAAACGGCGAACTGAAAACCTGGACCGGCCAAGGCCGTACCCCAGCGGTGATTAAGAAAGCTATCGAAGAGCAAGGTAAATCTCTGGACGATTTCCTGCTGTAATAGCGTTTCGCTGTATGTAAAAAAGGCTTCCTCGGGGAGCCTTTTTTGTTATGTGTATTTTCTGCCCCCCCGTTCCGCAGCTTAGCTTTTAGGCAAATATCCGATACTCGCCATACCCCTCAGGCTTCTTATCCCGATAACTACTGGGCACCCAGGCGTTTTTCAAGCCATAAAAAAAGGGGCCATAGCCCCCTTTATTACATTGCCCAGTTGTTCAATTACTGAACTTTATAAAATGTCTTGTACCACTCGACAAAGCGTTTCACGCCCTCTTCAACGCCGGTTTTCGGTTTGAAACCGATGACACGATAAAGATCGGCGGTATCGGCACTGGTATCTAAAACGTCGCCAGGTTGCATCGGCAGCATATTCTTGCGTGCCTCAATCCCTAATGCCCGCTCCAGCGCGTGAATATATTCCATCAGCTTCACCGGGCTGCTATTGCCGATATTATAGACATGGTATGGTGCAGAACTGCTCGCCAGTGAGCCCTGCTCGACCGTCCATGCCGCATCAGCCTGAGGAATAACCGCCTGCAACCGCACAATAGACTCAGCAATGTCGTCAATGTAGGTAAAGTCACGGTGCATCTCACCGTGGTTATATACATCGATACTTTCACCCGCCAATATGGCCTTGGTAAATTTAAACAATGCCATATCCGGGCGGCCCCACGGGCCATATACGGTAAAGAAGCGCAGACCTGTGGTCGGAATACCATATAAATGGGAATAGCTGTGCGACATCAGCTCATTGGCTTTTTTGGTAGCCGCATACAATGACACCGGATGATCAACAGAGTCCTCTGTCGAAAATGGCAGTTTGCTGTTCAGGCCGTATACCGAACTGGAAGAGGCATATAACAGATGCTCAACTTTATTGTAGCGACACCCTTCCAGCACGTTTAAATGCCCAATGAGATTGGCATCCGCGTAGGCCAGAGGATTTTCCAGCGAATAACGCACGCCCGCCTGTGCTCCAAGATGAATCACCCGTTGAAACTTTTGCTCTGCAAACAGCTTCGCCATACCTTCGCGATCGGCCAGATCTAACTTAATAAACTCAAAGTCGGATTTATCTGAAAGCAACTCAAGGCGGGCCATTTTCAGACCCACATCGTAATACTCATTCAGGTTGTCGATACCGACAACCTGATGCCCGGCAGCCAACAAACGCTCAGCAACGTGATAGCCAATAAATCCTGCAGCGCCTGTAACCAGGAATTTCATGTTAACCCCTTAGATCACCGGCTGAATGGACGCGCCACGGCCAATTGCATAATACGTAAAGCCACGGCTTTCCAGACGTTCCGGATCAAACAGGTTGCGGCCATCAAAGATTACCGGCTGTTTCAGAGAACCTTTAATCACATCGAAGTCTGGCGCACGGAAGTTCTGCCATTCGGTACAGATAACCAGAGCGTCAGCCCCCTGCAGCGCAGCCTCTTTGGTGTCTACCAGCTTCAGGTCTTCACGCTGACCATAGATGCGTTGAACTTCGTTCATGGCTTCTGGGTCGAAGGCCTGAACGATAGCACCCGCTTCCCACAGTTGCTCCATCAGTACACGGCTGGATGCCTCACGCATGTCGTCGGTATTCGGTTTGAATGCCAGCCCCCACAATGCGAAGGTTTTGCCTTTCAGATCCTCACCAAAGTGATGTTTGATAAATTTGGTCAGCTTATATTTTTGCTGATAGTTAACCTGCTCTACCGCCTGCAGCAGTTTTGGCTGGTAACCAATATGCTCCGCGGTGCGGATCAGCGCTTGAACGTCTTTCGGGAAACAGGAACCGCCATAGCCACAGCCAGGGTAGATGAAGTGGTAACCGATACGTGAGTCAGAACCGATCCCCTGACGTACTTTCTCAATATCCGCTCCCAGCATTTCAGCCAGGTTAGACATTTCGTTCATAAAGCTGATCTTGGTCGCCAGCATGCAGTTGGCGGCATATTTGGTCAGCTCGGCGCTGCGGATATCCATCATGATCATGCGATCGTGATTGCGGTTGAACGGCTCGTAAAGCTCACGGATCGGCTCGATAACTTCTTTGTTGTCGGTACCGATAACAATACGCTCCGGACGCATGCAGTCCGCAACCGCCGCGCCTTCTTTCAGGAACTCTGGATTGGAAACCACGTCGAAAGGCACTGTGCTACCGCGTTGCTTCAGGGTTTCTTCCATCACCTGGCGGACTTTATCTGCGGTACCGACCGGAACGGTAGATTTATCGATCACCACTTTGCGATCGGTCATATGTTCCGCGATGGTGCGCGCTACGGCAGTCACGTATTTCAGATCGGCAGAGCCGTCTTCGTCTGGCGGCGTGCCTACAGCAATAAACTGAATGGTGCCGTGTGCAACGCCGGCTTTGGCATCGGTGGTGAAGTGCAAACGTCCCGCTTCAAAGTTCTGTTGCACCAACGGCGTGAGGCCGGGTTCAAAAATAGGGATATTCCCTTTTTTCAGGTTTTCGACTTTACGCTCGTCAACATCAATACACATAACGTCATGACCGACTTCGGCCAGTACCGCAGCCTGCACCAGGCCAACATAGCCAATACCAAAAACTGTTACTTTCATGGGAAAATCCTAGTTTTTCAAATTAAGACGAAAGATAAATAAATTACTTCTTATCAGCGGCCAGCAACTGTTGCAACCACTGAGAAAATTCTTTGCCAAGGCTGGCATGGCGCAGACCATACTCGACGAAAGCCTGCATGTAGCCCAGCTTGTTGCCGCAGTCATGGCTCACCCCTTTGAGGTGATAGGCTTCTACCGTTTCCTGTTGCATCAGCATTTCAATGCTATCGGTAAGTTGAATCTCTCCACCGGCGCCCGGAGGCGTTTTCGCCAGCAGCGGCCAGATATCGGCAGAAAGTACATAACGGCCCACAATGGCCAGATTTGACGGCGCTTCGTCTGGCGAAGGTTTTTCCACCACGCTGACCATCGGAGCGCTTTCGCCCGCCTGCAGTGCATAACCCTTGCAGTCCGCTACGCCATAATTGCCGACATCTTTCTGCGGCACAGGTTCAACCATGATCTGGCTGATACCGGTTTGTTCGAACCGCTGCAGCATTTCGTGCAAATTGTCTTTTTTCAGATCGGCGCTGTACTCATCAAGGATCACGTCCGGCAAAATTACGGCGACCGGCTCATCGCCCACCAACGGATAAGCGCACATAATGGCGTGCCCAAGGCCTTTCGCCACGCCCTGACGCACTTGCATCACGGTAACGCCCTTCGGGCAGATAGACTGGACTTCATCCAGCAACTGACGTTTGACGCGTTTTTCCAACATCGCTTCCAGCTCAAAACTGGTATCGAAATGGTTTTCAATCGAATTCTTGGAGGAGTGGGTTACCAACACAATTTCATTAATCCCTGCCGCAATGCATTCATTGACCACGTACTGGATCAATGGCTTGTCAACCAGCGGCAACATTTCTTTGGGGATGGCTTTTGTCGCCGGCAACATTCGTGTTCCCAAGCCTGCAACCGGGATCACGGCTTTTCTGACTTTACGATTTACAGCAGGCATTATTTCCTCTCTCTAATAGCGCTCGTTTTATGAGCTTCATCTGCCACACAAAAAACCTTCGGAGTATACCAGCTTATGTCTGCCAGGCATTAGTCTGAGCACAAATAGAAAAAATTTAGGACAATTACCCAATCAGATTTTCTGCGATAAAAATAAGCAGGTTCAATATTTGAATTTCAAATAACATTTTACAACGGCTTACCGTTCGGCGCTGAGCATCAGCCGCAGCCTGCCCCCAGTGCCCCAGACCTGACACTGCCAGGCGGAACAATGCTGACTGATTTGGTTCATGTAGGTCGCGCCCAGCATGCCCAAAGGCACGCCGTTGCTCAGTTGGATTTGATTGTCACCGGTATTCACATTGGCATGCAGACCGGCAGAAACCAGAATCAGGTTTTTATATTCGGCGTGATAATAACCGACTAACAACGGGAATTGCCCTTCCAGCTTGCCTTGTCGCAATAATTGATTAACTTGCTTTAACAATGTCGTCATTTGCGGTAGCCGTTGATGCTGATTAGCTAAATGATCCTGCAATAACCCATTAAATAAAGCACGCAGCAACAGTGCCGCCAATACGCCATTATCACCGGCACGGGTTACATCCAGGCAATAGAAAGCGAGATCCTTATCCGACAGCGCCGCTATATCCAACACCAACCCCGGATTCTCGCCGGTGGTTAATTGCCGGTAATTGATCCGACAGTGAGCTACGGTCTGTTGCACTGGCGGCTGAAGTTGTTTGAGCAATTTTACCGCTTCAGAAGGATTTTTACTCAACGCATCCCAATCTTTGAACAGGTCGGCTTCTTCCAGAGCCGGGGAGGTAAACATATTGGGATACAAACACCCCAATACCGCTTCACGCAACCGGTTGAGATCGGCCACCGGTTTCAGCAACACGTCCTGCACGCCCAGGCGCAGCACCTTGGCAATATCCGCCATTTTGTCCGTAGCCGAAATCACCAGCACAGGGATTTGCACACCCTGCAGCCGCAGATGTTCTACAAACTCGATCCCGCCCATTTCCGGCATGGCGAGATCGCACAAGATTAAATCGGGGTGAACATCGTCGACTGCACTCAGCGCCTGCAAACCATTGGTCGCTTCACTGGTCTCCGCTCCCAACGATTTCAAATAGCCAACAAGCACGGAACGAAACACCAGTTCGTCCTCAACGATCAAAATGCGCTTGTGAGTGAATGGTAATGCCATCAGCCGAGCCTCTTCCCTTTTCATAGTGTAATAGTGGCTCAAAAAGGTCATTTACGCTTGCCGGAAAATTTCCCGACCGTACGTTGCACCCCCTGGAACCGGCAGTTATTTATTTTTTATCAATGGCAACAACATATCGATCTGTTTTTCCACCGCCAGTTGCCCGGCCTCAATCGCCTCATGAGCGCGGTGAAAGTCCAGCGTTGAAATCTGCGGGCAATAGGGTTGGATCAACACGTCGGGAGGATCGCCTGCCATCCGGTTGCGTTTCAGCCGATTTTCCAACACCTGTATCGAAGTCCCCATGATTTCCAGCGCCGTTGGCGTGAAATTAGGTTTTCTCAACGTCATCTTGCCGATTCGCTCCCGCAAACGCCCCCGCCAGTTAAGGGCAGGAAGATCGTTCTGCTCTTCCTCATCATGGCGGACCGAGAACAAATCCTGCTGCATCAAATGCGCATCATGCTGTAAATCAACGGCGATGACGATATCGGCGCCCATCGCGCGGGTTAATGAGATGGGAACCGGGTTAACCACGGCGCCATCCACCAGCCAATAACCGTCGAACCACACCGGCGCCAACAAACCGGGCATGCTGCAGGAAGCACGCACCGCCTGATGAATATCCCCTTTCGTCAACCACAGCTCCCGCCCAGTACTCAGATTAGTTGCTACGGCACCAAATTTCAGCGAGCACTCGGCAATATCATCGATCTTCAACAACTGCCCTACCACATTGAAGACCCTTTCACCCCGCAACAACCCGCCTCGCCGCCAGGACAAATCCATCAACCGAATGACATCCCAATAACCGAACGAACGCACCCAGGTTTCCATGGCCGGCAAACGATGGCTGGCAAATGCGGCGCCTACCAACGCACCAACCGAGCAGCCGGCTACTATATCGACCTCAACGCCCAATTTCTTTAGCGCGTTGATAACGCCGATATGCGCCCAGCCTTTGGCCGCCCCGGCCCCCAATGCCAGCCCCACTTTAATTTGTCGCATAACGTCTGCCCCTTGCCCGGTGAATGGTATCAAACCCGCCGTCAGCGTAGATTGTCACGACCGAATAATGTTAGGTAACATATGCGCTGATTTCTTTTCATCATAATTGGCCCGTTCTTTTGCGTTCCGGCCATTTTAGGAGCCACCTTGCCTGAATTATGCCTCTGCGGCAGCGGTCTGGAGTATAGCGCATGCTGCGAACCCTACATTAACGGGGTCAGACCCGCTCCCACGCCAGGCACGCTAATGCGCTCGCGCTTTACCGCCTACGTGAAACACAACGTTGATTATCTGATTGCCACCTGGCACCCCGATTGCCACGCCGGTGAATGGCGCAAGTCCATCGTCGACAGTTTCAAAGGCACCGAATGGCTTGGCCTGACGGTGGTGGAAGAAAAAGAAGGTCATGATGCCGGGGAAGGTTTTGTAGAATTCATTGCGCGCTTCGTTGACACCGGGAGTGGCGAACACAAGGCGATGCATGAGCGTTCGCGCTTCCTTCAGCTTGACCAACGCTGGTACTATATTGACGGAACCAAACCCCAGCCTGGCAGAAATGCAATTTGCCCCTGTGGTTCAGGTAAAAAATATAAAAAGTGCTGCGGGCGCTAGCCAATGATCACCGCGCGCCCATAGCGTTCAAGCCGTAACCGACCAGGTTGCGGCTTGAAGAAGATAAAGACTATAAAAACTCTCGCCTGCACAGACAGGGCGTTCAGTATCAGACAGGATCCTCATTCCCATGCCACACCAAAATGTACAAAGAAAAGTTTTGCGCACCATCTGCCCGGATGCCAAAGGCCTGATCGCCAAGATCACCAACATTTGCTACAAACATGAGCTCAATATTGTTCAAAACAATGAGTTTGTTGATCACCGTACCGGGCGTTTCTTTATGCGTACCGAGCTGGAAGGTATCTTCAACGACACCACGCTGTTGGCAGATCTCGACAGTGCGCTGCCGACAGGCTCCGTTCGCGAGCTCCACAATTCCGGCCGTCGCCGCATTGTGGTGCTGGTGACCAAAGAAGCACATTGTCTGGGCGATTTGCTGATGAAAAGCGCTTACGGCGGCCTGGATGTAGAGATTGCGGCGGTTATCGGCAACCACGATACCCTGCAAACACTGGTGGAACGCTTCGATATTCCGTTCCATCTGGTCAGTCATGAAGGGCTGACACGCGACCAGCACGATCAAAAAATGGTGGCCCAGATCGACCAATATCAGCCGGATTACGTGGTGCTGGCCAAATATATGCGCGTGCTGACTCCGGCATTCGTTCAGCACTACCCGAACCAGGTAATCAATATCCACCACTCGTTCCTGCCGGCCTTTATTGGCGCGCGGCCTTATCATCAGGCTTACGAACGCGGAGTAAAAATCATCGGCGCTACTGCGCACTACGTTAACGATAATCTGGATGAAGGCCCGATCATCATGCAGGAGGTGATTCATGTCGATCACACCTATTCTGCCGAAGATATGATGCGTGCCGGGCGTGACGTTGAAAAAAACGCGCTCAGCCGCGCGCTGTATCATGTGTTGGCGCAGCGAGTATTCGTTTACGGTAACCGGACGGTCATACTGTAATTGCTTAATGTACCCGATGAATTTCAAGTTGCAGCCGGGAGGCCAGCTCGCTCATCCCCGTGTATTGCAGGTGCGAACATATTTGCACCCCAGGGGGGGCAAGCGCAGCCAAAAACGCTGCAGCCTGAAAGGTCAGGGGTATAAAGCGGGGCCTTTCGGTCAGGAATGCACCGCCACGGGTAAAAAAACGGCAAACGATTCATTTTCTGCATTTCAATACTTTACACACGCGTTTCATTTGATATGATGCGCCCCGCTTACCGAGACAGACGTTTCGCAAGCAAGGCCAGTGGTGGGGTTCCCGAGCGGCCAAAGGGAGCAGACTGTAAATCTGCCGTCACAGACTTCGAAGGTTCGAATCCTTCCCCCACCACCATCTTCTCTCTGTTGATGAGAGCACAGCGAAAGCTGAAGCTGCATAAAACACCGAGGGGGAAAAAGAAACCGGCCAGGTTTCTTCCGGGTCACACCGGAACGACAATTTGTAAATCCATGAATATCATGGTGGGGTTCCCGAGCGGCCAAAGGGAGCAGACTGTAAATCTGCCGTCACAGACTTCGAAGGTTCGAATCCTTCCCCCACCACCATCCTTGTACACTCCCCAGAATCACATCAAACCCGAAAGTATCCATACCACTCCTTACGGGGAGGGATGAGAAGCTTCGACAAGGTTCGAGTCTCACAACGTGAGACAACGCGCTTCAGCGCGGCCCGCAGGGCGAGGAGTGCAACGACGAGTCATCCTTCCCCCACCACCATCCTTGTACACTCCCCAGAGTCAAATCAAACCTGAAAGTCTCCATACCACCATCCTTGCAGACTCTTCTCAAAATAGTTGCGCATCACATTTATCAGTTACCTTAACCATTCATCTCACGCTCAACTTGAACTCCAGCCAACAATTCGCTATACCACTGACTTCTTTGAATGCAGTAAGGAAAAAAGTGCATGCGTAACAATATCTGCGTTTTTTGTGGTGCCAGCGAAGGCGTTAACCCTGCTTATGCCGATAATGCTCGGCAATTGGGCCGAGCACTTGCTACCCAGGGCAGACGCCTGATTTATGGTGGCGGCAAAAAAGGGTTAATGGGCATTGTGGCGGACGCAGTGCTTGAAGCCGGTGGTGAAGCCGTGGGTATCATCCCTGAACGGCTGGTAGAAGCCGAAACCGCGCATCGTGGTCTGACCGAGCTGGAGGTCGTGCCGGACATGCATACCCGCAAAGCACGCATGGCGGCCCTGGCGGACGGTTTTATCGCCCTTCCCGGCGGTATCGGTACCCTGGAAGAACTGTTCGAGATCTGGACCTGGGGCCAAATCGGTTATCACAATAAGCCGGTTGGCCTGCTGGATGTGAATGGATTCTATCGTCCGTTAAACAATTTCCTGCAGCACGTTGCCGATCAGGGCTTTATGCGCCATGACTATCTCGGTACCCTGCACCTCAGCGAATCACCGCATACCCTGCTGCAACAATTCGACGATTATCAACCGAAAAATTACGATCGCTGGGCAAAATAATCCCACCCCGCCGGCGGCAAGCGCCGCCGGTCTGCGTTACATTTCCGGCCAAACTCTGCTACTATCTCAACACATTTTTCTTGCGAAAACGGCACCGCTCATGAAGTTTGTCTCTTTCAATATCAATGGACTGCGCGCGCGTCCGCATCAACTGTCCGCCATTATCGAACAGCACCAACCCGACGTGATTGGCCTGCAGGAAACCAAAGTTCACGATGACATGTTCCCACTGGAAGAAGTCAGCCAGCATGGCTATCACGTGTTCTATCACGGGCAAAAAGGCCACTACGGCGTCGCACTGCTGACTAAAGATGAGCCGATTGCCGTACGCCGCGGGTTCCCTACCGACGATGACGACGCACAGCGTCGCATCATCATGGCGGATCTGGCCACACCTCAAGGCACATTGACCGTAATTAATGGCTATTTTCCGCAGGGAGAAAGCCGCGACCATCCGATCAAGTTCCCGGCCAAGTCGCGCTTCTATCAGGATCTGCAAAACTACCTGGAGCAGCAACTGTCTGTGGAGTCGCCGGTGCTGGTGATGGGTGACGTCAATATCAGCCCAAGCGATTACGATATCGGTATCGGTGAAGAAAGCCGTAAACGTTGGTTGCGTACCGGCAAATGCTCCTTCCTGCCGGAAGAGCGTGAATGGATGGACCGCTTGCTGAACTGGGGTCTGGTGGATACCTACCGCCATGCCAACCCTGGGCGCAACGATGAATTCTCGTGGTTCGATTACCGCTCACGCGGCTTCGACGAGAACCGGGGCCTACGCATCGACCTGCTGCTGGCCAGTACGCCACTGGCAGCGCGCTGCACCGCAACCGGCATCGATTATCAGATCCGCGGAATGGAAAAACCTTCGGACCACGCCCCGGTCTGGGCTGAATTCTCGCTGTAATTCCTCCAACCCCGGCCGCGGCCGGGGTTTCACAATGTGGTACGCATGAAAATCATCGACGTCGTCGCCGCCATCATTGAAAAGAATGGCAAAATTTTACTGGCCCAACGTGATGCAAACAGTGATCAGGCCGGTTTGTGGGAATTTCCCGGCGGCAAGGTTGAAGAAGGCGAAAGCCAGCCGCAGGCGTTGGCGCGTGAACTGGATGAAGAGTTGGGG
Organism: Serratia plymuthica; assembly: GCF_018336935.1. Taxonomy (NCBI): domain Bacteria; kingdom Pseudomonadati; phylum Pseudomonadota; class Gammaproteobacteria; order Enterobacterales; family Yersiniaceae; genus Serratia; species Serratia plymuthica. The sequence continues at coordinate 2,700,267 of NZ_CP068771.1, forward strand.
ATTATGGCGAGCGTAGGGAATTACGTCGCCAGCAACCAGTGGCAACACAACGAACGCATTATCCGGTTGCATGCCTGGCGTATTGAGGCATTCAGCGGTGAATTACAGAATCGCTGCCATTCTGATTTTGCCTGGCTAACGCCGGAACAGGCATGCGACTATTCACTGGCCCCGGCAGATGTGCCGTTGTTAGCCGCTTATATTGCCTCTTTACCACCTAAAAACTGACCGGCCAGGTTACCGCGTCACTTTTTCAAACGGACCCAAACCAACGGGTTGGTGCCGACTACATTGGGATCGCGAGTACATTGCAGCGCCTCCCCTTCGATCTTGAGCACCGCCCCTTCAGAATAATTTTGATCCTGATAAATGCAGCAGCGGCTGCAGGGTTGTGCTGCCGGCTGAGCGGCGGCGTTTTTCGCCGCCCCCCAGATTTCCGGCGCCACCGGTAACACCACATCCACATCGCCACGATTGGCCGCCACCGTTGTGGAAAACAACACTCCGCCTGCGGCCAGCATCAGTAACCTGTGATTCATTCGCTTTTCTCCCGCGCCTTGCCGGCGCTTTTCTTGCGTTTTTTCGCCCCGGAGGAAGGTGACGGCGGCAGCCCGCGAAACGCCATACTCGCCCGGCTTTGCTTGGCCTGATAAATCAGCTCCTGCAAAGTACCTACCAAGGGCTGCATAAAGTCCTGATAACGGCAGGATTTCTCACTGATTTGCGTCAGCGTAGCTTCCCAATTGGCCGTCATGTCAGGACGAGCCGCAATATCCGGCAGCGAATGGATCAACGCCCGGCCGGTTTCGCTGGAATGAATATAGCGCCCCTTCTTATACAGAAACGCCCGCTTGAACAGTAACTCAATGATGCCCGCACGCGTCGCCTCAGTACCTAAACCATCGGTCGCTCGCAGGATTTTCTTTAGCGCTTTATCTTGTACGAAACGCGCTATGCCGGTCATGGCAGAAAGCAGACTGGCATCGGTAAAGGGCCGCGGAGGCTGCGTCTGACGTTCCACCACCTCGCCACGTTCGCACAGCAGTTCATCATCTTTCGCCACCACAGGTAGCGGGGAGCCTTCGTTTTCTTCGTCACGCTCTTTGCTGCCCAGCAGCGTTCGCCAACCCGCCTCGGCCAGAAAACGCGCCTTGGCAACGAATTTACCGCCGGCGATATCCAGCTCAATCACGCATTTGCGGAACATGGCATCCGGACAAAACTGCATCAGATACTGGCGTGCCACCAGCCCGTAAACATTCAGTTCGTCTTGGCTGAGACTCACTTTGCTGGCACGGGCGGTGGGAATAATGGCGTGGTGGGCATCGACTTTTTTGTCGTCCCAACAACGGTTGCGGCGATCGCTGTCGATCACCGGTTGCGGGTAAAGATCCGGCTGATGAACGCCGATCGCGTTAAGCACCGCATGACGCCCGGCAAAATGTTCTTCCGGCAGGTAACGGCAGTCAGAACGCGGATAGGTGATCAGCTTATGGGTTTCGTACAACCGCTGGCAGACATCCAATACCTGCTGTGCACTCAGGTTGAAACGTTTGGAAGCCTCAATCTGCAGCGTCGACAGTGAAAACGGCAGCGGCGCGGTATCGGATTCCCGTTTATCATTATAGGATGTGACCAGCGCCGGCTGGCCCTCGATGCGTTTAAGCACGTGCTCCGCCAACGGCCGGTGCAACAAGCGCCCTTCTTCGTCCTGATAAGGTTCACAGGAATCACTCGGCTGCCAAAGCGCGACAAAGCGCTCTTCCTTTGGCGTCACGATGTGCGCCTTGACCTCAAAGAAGTCTTTCGGCACAAAGTTTTCAATCTCTTCATCACGCCGCACCACTAATCCCAATACCGGCGTTTGCACCCGCCCAACGGACAACACGCCGTCGTAGCCGGCATTTCGCCCTAAAATGGTATAGGCGCGGGTCATATTGATGCCATACAGCCAGTCAGCGCGGGAACGCGCCAGCGCCGAGACGCACAGCGGGATAAAATCGCGGTTGTCACGTAAGCGCTCGATGGCGCGCTCCACCGCCTGCGGGTTGAGATCGTTAATCAGGCAACGGCGCACGCTGTGACGTTTTTCCGGCGTCAACGCCAGATAGTCCAGCACCTCGTCCACCAGCAATTGTCCTTCGCGATCCGGGTCACCGGCATGTACCACCTCGTCGGCCTCATGCAGCAGCTTTTTGATGGCGTTAAGCTGTTTACTGACCGAAGGACGCGGCTGCAGTTGCCACTTTTCGGGAATAATGGGCAGATCCGCCAACGACCAGCGCGCATAGCGGCTGTCATAGGCATCCGGCTGCGCCTGCTCTAATAAATGGCCCACACACCAGGTGACCACATCGTTGTTGCCGCAGGCGATAAACCCGTCACCGCGACGATGCGGTTTGGGAAGAACGTCGGCAATGGCGCGCGCCAAACTCGGTTTCTCGGCAATAAACAGTCGCATTATTCACCGTTATTCTGGCTGTACGTCATCAGGAATTCTCTTACTTCAGCATAATTCCCGCGGAAGACAATCCGCCGGGATTTCTTTTCCAATTGATAGTGATACATCGGATCATAGTAATGCTTCAACAACGGCACCAGCCACTCCTGATGCGCGTCACTATTACCGCTGGCATGCTGGAATTGTAACGCCCATTCCAGCCGCTGCGTCAGCAGTTGGAAGCGTTCCATTCCCAGGCGACGGCGAATGGCGAACAGGCCGTGATGCAGATACTCAGCGTATTTCTGCCAGCCCAGCTCCGCGCCGTAGGTCTGTTCAAACCCCATGCGCATGCGAACGATATATTCATCCTGCAACCGCGCCAGACGTACCTCAAAGGGATCGTCAATAACGGCCACCGACGCTTGCTGCATGCGGTTGAAGATCGGTAGCGGCAGATTATTGCTGCCGATAATGCGCCCTTCATCCTCCAGTATCCAACGGCGGCAGCCACCATGCTGTTTTTTCAGCAATAACACAGCCAGACGATTCTCAAAATCAATCTGCGAGCTCTGCGGCACCAGCGTTCGGCCAAAAGATGAACCTCGATGGCGCGCAGCACCTTCCAGATCGATGCCCTCCGCCAACTCGTTGACCAACAGGGTTTTACCGCTGCCGGTGTTGCCGCCGACCAGCACCATGGGCAATTTGGCGCTCTGTTCCAGCGTGCCGATCAGGAAATGACGCAGCGCCTTGTAGCCGCCGCTGATGCGCGGGTATGCCACCCCAGCCTCACGCAGCCACTGCTGTACCAGTTGCGAACGCAACCCACCACGGAAACAGTAGATATACCCTTCCGGCCATTGGGCGCACTGTGCCAGCCAGGCCGCCGTGCGCTGCTCACGCAACCTGCCGTTTACCAAACTGTGGCCGAGCGCTAACGCCGCATGCTGCCCCTGCTGTTTGTAGCAGGTGCCTACCGCCTGCCGCTCGCTGTCATTCATCAGCGGCAGATTCAACGCATTGGCGAAGGCGCCCTGTTGGAACTCAACCGGCGCTCGCACATCAATCAGCGGAATATCCTGCAAAAAAATACGACGATAGTCGTGGGTGTCGGCCCGTGGCGGCATAGACGACACTACTTAACCTCAATCAGTGGCTTGCCCGGCGTTGCCGTATGCAGTTCACCGATGGCGGTGAGCTGAATACCGTGGCGTTCGGCAATCGCCAGCACCTGCTGTTCCGCTTCAGGAAGTACCGCCAACAGCAGGCCACCGGAAGTTTGCGGATCGCACAACAATTGGCGCTGCAGATCGGTCATTTCTCCAATCAGGTGGCCGTAGCTGTCAAAATTGCGCCCGGTGCCGCCCGGCACGCAGCCTTCGGCGATATAACGTTCGACATCCGGCAGTTTCGGTACCCGATCAAACCACAGCGTCGCCTGCAGACCGGAACCCTGACAAACCTCGCTCAGGTGGCCCAGCAGCCCGAAACCGGTAACGTCGGTCATCGCCGTCACACCGGCGACCTCGGCAAAGTCCGCCCCCGGTTTGTTCAACTGGCACATCACCTCAGTCGCCAGGCCTGCATGTTCAGGGCGCAGTTTGCTTTTCTTCTCGGCAGTGGTCAGTACGCCAATACCCAGCGGCTTGGTGAGGAATAATTGGGTGCCGGCTTGCGCGGCGCTGTTTTTCTTGACCCGGTCGGTATTGACTATGCCGGTTACCGCCAGACCAAAAATAGGTTCAGGCGCATCGATCGAGTGACCGCCGGCCAGCGCGATACCCGCCTGCTGGCAGGCGTAACGCCCGCCGTCTATGACCTGCTGCGCCACTTCCGGCGACAGCGTGGCGATTGGCCAGCCGAGAATGGCTATCGCCATGATCGGTTTGCCGCCCATGGCGTAGACGTCGCTGATGGCGTTGGTGGCGGCGATACGGCCGAAATCGAACGGGTTGTCGACGATCGGCATAAAAAAGTCGGTGGTACTGATGATACCAACGCCATTGCCGATGTCATACACCGCCGCATCGTCGCGGGTTTCATTGCCCACCAGCAAGCGCGGATCGACAAACTTTTCACGTTCGCTGTGCAGAATGGTTTCGAGAACTTTCGGCGAGATTTTGCAACCACAGCCAGCACCATGGCTGTACTGGGTCAAACGGATCGTTGGCGATGTCATAGTCCACTCCCTTCGGTTAACGGCATTCAAGATATCATAGGGTAGCGCTTGCCGACGGGATTGATAAGCGCGGGCTGCCGATAAGCGTACAGCCTGCTCAGAAACAACGCAGAATTGCGGGATTCGGCGCATTTTCGCCCAATCCCGCGGCAGGGTTCAGAAATAACTGACGAAGGGGGCGCTGTCGGGGGCGACAACTTTAGTGGAGGCTTTCAACTGCGGCGTGCCCAGATAGAGGAAACCGACGATTTCGTCCTGCTCGCGGCAACCGAAGGCTTCACGAACCAGTGGGTGCTCGGTCCATGCACCCGTGCGCCAGATCCCGTTGAAGCCCTGCGCCAGGGCGGCCATCTGCATCGCCTGCACCGCGCAACCGGCAGAAACCACCTGCTCCCAGCGCGGCACCTTGGTTTCTTCGCTGCAATGCGCCACCACCGTGATGATCAGCGGGGCACGGAACGGCGCATTGGTCGCCTTTTCTATCGCCGCATCATCCATCTGATCCTGTTTCGCAGCAGTTTGTAACAATTGGCTGAAACGCTCCAGACCCTGATTCTCGATCATCACAAAACGCCACGGCTGCAGCGCGCCGTGATCGGGCGCACGAAGGCCTGCATTGATGATATTCTGACGAATGTCCCCCGTTGGCGCTGGAGCCGCGAGGCGCGAGGCAGAACGGCGATTCAGTAAAAGATCCAGTGCATCCATTGTAAACTCCTGATAACAATTTTCATTAAGATCACGTTAACATAGCTCAACGTCGAGTTACAGCCTCGGCAATAGCCTCTGCGACCCTCGATTTAAAGCTGACTTTTCTTCGTCCGCTCATTAGGATAGCGGAACATTCTCGACTCTTGTTGGAGAGCACATGCGCACATTGTGGCAAATCATTGCCGGCGTTTTCAGGTGGACATGGCGTCTGCTGAACTTTATCAGGGAACTGATCCTTAATCTGTTCTTGGTGTTGCTGATCCTGGTTGGGGTCGGTATTTATCTTTCATTCCAAAGTTCCACGGCCCCCGCCGTCCCGACGAGCGGCGCACTGCTGGTTGATCTGAGCGGCGTGGTCGTTGACCAACCCTCAATGAACAACAAAGTCCGCCAGTGGGGCCGCGAGCTGTTGGGTGCTTCCAGCAACCGTCTGCAGGAAAACTCGCTGTTCGACGTGGTTGACAGCATCCGCAAGGCCAAAGACGACAAAAACATTACCGGCATGGTATTGCAATTGAACGACTTTGCCGGCGCCGATCAACCTTCGCTGCAGTACATCGGCAAAGCGCTGCGCGAATTCCGCGACAGCGGCAAGCCGATCTTCGCCATCGGCGACAGCTATAACCAGACGCAATATTATCTGGCCAGCTACGCCAACAAGATTTATCTGTCGCCACAGGGCGCGGTCGACCTGCACGGTTTCGCCACCAACAACCTTTACTACAAATCGCTGTTGGAAAAACTCAAGGTGACCACCAACATTTTCCGCGTCGGCACCTACAAATCGGCCGTGGAACCCCTGATCCGTGACGATATGTCACCGGCGGCGCGTGAGGCTGACAGCCGTTGGATCGGCGGGCTGTGGCAGAATTATCTGGATACCGTGGCGGCCAACCGTCAGATTACGCCGCAGCAGCTGTTCCCGGGCGCGGCAGGCGTGCTGACCGGCTTGCAGACCGCCGGCGGGGATACCGCCAGGTTTGCGCTGGACAGCAAATTGGTGGATGAGCTGGCGTCACGCACCGTCATCGAGAACCAACTGATAAAAACCTTCGGTTGGGACAAGCAGGCGAATGATTACAACGCCACCAGCATTTACGATTATCAGCCAAAACCGACGCCGGATCAGGGCGGCAAAATCGCCGTGGTATTTGCCAATGGCGCCATCATGGACGGCCCGCAAACGCCGGGTACCGTTGGGGGTGATACCACCGCCGCGCAACTGCGCCAGGCGCGTCTTGACCCGGCAATCAAAGCGGTGGTGTTCCGCGTGAACAGCCCAGGGGGGAGCGTCAGCGCTTCTGAAGTGATCCGTTCCGAACTGGCTGCGGTCCGTGCCGCAGGCAAACCCGTAGTGGTGTCGATGGGCGGCATGGCGGCTTCTGGCGGCTATTGGGTTTCTACGCCGGCGGACTACATTATCGCCAGCCCGAGCACCCTCACCGGCTCCATCGGTATCTTCGGGGTAATCAATACCTACGAGCAAACGCTGGACAGCGTCGGCGTGCATACCGACGGTGTCGCAACTTCGCCGCTGGCGGATCTTGCCGTGACCAAGGCGCTGCCGCCGGAGTTCTCACAGATGATGCAGTTGAATATCGAGAACGGGTATAAAAACTTTATCGATCTGGTTGCCAAGTCGCGCAAAATGACGCCGCAACAGGTCGATCAGATAGCTCAAGGCCACGTGTGGCTCGGCAGTGACGCCAAAGCCAATGGCCTGGTCGATCAGTTGGGCGATTTCGACGATGCGGTGAAGAAAGCCGTCGAGTTGGCGAAACTGAAACAGTGGCAGCTTAACTGGTTTGTCGATACCCCAAGCCTGACCGACATGGTGCTCAGTCAGTTTGGCGTATCTATCCATGCCATGTTGCCGGCGGCCATTCAATCGATGCTGCCGGCGCCGCTGGCCTCGGTCGCCATGGCGGTGAAGGAGCAACCGGGCTTGTTCAATAATCTGAACGATCCGCAAAACCGCTATGCCATCTGTTTGACCTGCGGAGAAGTCCGCTAACAAAATATTCTTGCGCCCGGCACTCGCCGGGCTTTTTTTCTGCCGTTATCCCCCTATAATTCAGCCCATCTTATTTCTGTTAAAACAATTACTATGCAAAAAAAATCCATTTACGTCGCCTACACCGGCGGGACCATCGGCATGCAACGCTCGGAACAGGGCTACATTCCGGTTTCCGGCCATCTGCAACGTCAACTGGCACTGATGCCTGAGTTCCACCGGCCGGAAATGCCGGACTTCACCATTCATGAATACGCGCCGCTGATCGACTCGTCAGACATGACACCGGAAGATTGGCAGCACATCGCCGACGACATCAAACGCAATTACGATCGCTATGACGGCTTCGTCATTCTGCACGGCACCGACACCATGGCCTTCACCGCTTCAGCGTTGTCGTTCATGTTGGAAAATCTGGACAAACCGGTGATCGTGACCGGCTCGCAAATCCCCCTGGCGGAACTGCGCTCAGACGGGCAAACCAACCTGCTGAATTCGCTCTACCTGGCCGCCAATCATCCGGTAAATGAAGTCAGCCTGTTCTTCAACAACAAGCTGTTTCGGGGCAATCGCACCACCAAAGCGCATGCCGACGGTTTTGACGCCTTTGCTTCGCCCAATCTGCCGCCGCTGCTGGAAGCCGGGATTCACATCCGCCGCCAGAACGGTATCGACAGCCCCGTTTGCAACGGTGAATTGCAGGTCCACAACATTACGCCGCAACCGATCGGCGTGGTGACGATTTATCCGGGGATTTCCGGCGCTGTGGTACGCAACTTCCTCCTGCAACCGGTGAAAGCGCTGATTTTGCGCTCTTATGGCGTGGGCAATGCGCCGCAAAAAGCGGAGCTTGTCGATGAATTACGTGATGCCTCTGAACGTGGCATCGTGGTGGTGAACCTGACGCAGTGCATCTCCGGCCGGGTGAACATGGAAGGTTATGCTACCGGTAATGCCTTGGCCCATGCAGGGGTCATCAGCGGCTTTGACATGACCGTCGAAGCGGCGTTGACTAAACTGCATTATTTGCTGAGCCAACCGCTGACGCCGGAGCAAATCCGCAGTCAGATGCAGCAAAATCTGCGCGGCGAGCTGAGCATTACCGGCTAACCCTGCCCAGATACGGAGCCAAGATGAAAACAGCCCTGTTGTTAATCGATTTGCAAAATGATTTTTGCCCCGGCGGCGCATTGGCGGTGACGGACGGCGATGCCGCCGTTATCGCCGCCAATCAGGCGATAGCCGCCTGCGTGGCACGCGGCGAACCGGTGGTCGCTTGCCAGGACTGGCACCCTGCCAATCACCGCAGTTTTGCGGTGAATTCAGACGCCGAAGTAAACACATTGGGTGAACTGGATGGATTGCCGCAGGTGTGGTGGCCGGTGCACTGTGTGCAGGAAAGCCCAGGGGCGGAACTTCATCCACAGTTGCACCGACAGGCCATTGTCGAGGTGTTCCGTAAAGGCCAAAACCCGGATATCGACAGCTACAGCGCATTCTTTGACAACGGCCACCGTGCGCAAACCGCGCTGGACGGCTGGTTGAGGTCTCAGGGCGTCACCCGGTTGGCCATCATGGGGCTGGCGACCGATTACTGCGTGAAATTCAGCGTTCTGGATGCGCTGGAGCTTGGGTATGAGACCGCAGTCATTACCGACGGCTGCCGTGGCGTCGATTTGCAACCAGGCGATAGCCAGAAAGCGTTCCTGGCGATGGAACAGGCCGGTGCACGGCTAGTTACCCTGTCACAATTCATCGCACATTAATTCCATCGGGCGCCCAACGCGCCCGCCTCTTCTCCCCCGCGCAAATCTCGATATCGCTCACATTTCAACCATTCCCCTGTAATGACATCTTGTTCGTGCGCGTTGCTTTTGCTGTTATGACAGCTGATGCCTTGGCATCAATGGGTTATACGCATCCGGGGCCCCTTTGAGCCCGGCTTTATATTACCGCCTGAGGCGGTTTCGGTCGGCCTTGTCGACCAAAGGAGATAACATGGCATTACCCCGTAAACTGCTGCCTTTGCTGGTAGCGGTGCAGTTAGGTATGGCCGGCGTCGGCATGGCTCACGCGGCTTCTTACCTGTCAGTCGGCTATTTTAACGGTGGCGGCGATGTCACTGCCGGCCCCGGCGGCGATATCAACAAGCTGGACGTCACCCAAATCACCCACCTCAACTACTCTTTCGGCCTGATTTACAACAACGAGAAAGAGGAAACCAACCCGGCGTTGAAAGACCCGGCGCGTCTGCATCAGATCTATTTATCGCCGAAGGTTGAGGCCGATCTAAAACTGTTGCCGGTGTTGCGCAAACAAAACCCGGAGTTGAAGGTGCTGCTTTCCGTCGGCGGTTGGGGAGCACGCGGTTTTTCCGGCGCCGCCGCCACACTGGAAAGCCGGGCAATCTTTATCCGCTCGGTACAACAGGTGATTAAACGCTATCAACTCGACGGCATCGATCTCGACTGGGAATACCCGGTCAACGGCGCCTGGGGCCTGGTCGAAAGCCAACCGGCGGATCGAGCCAACTTCACCCTGCTGCTGGGAGAACTGCATAAGGCGCTGGATAAAGGGAAATTGCTGACCATCGCCGTCGGCGCCAACGCCAAAAGCCCGCAGGAATGGGTCGATGTGAAAGGCATTGCGCCCTATCTCGATTACATCAACCTGATGACCTACGACATGGCGTATGGTACCCAGTATTTCAATTCCAACCTGTATGACTCCAAACAGTGGCCAACCGTCGCCGCCGCCGATCGTTATAGCGCCAATTTTGTGGTGGATAACTATCTGGCTGCCGGACTGAAGCCCGCACAGTTGAACCTGGGTATCGGTTTTTACGGCCGGGTACCTAAACGGGCTACGGAGCCGGGCATCGATTGGGATAAACCGGATGCGGCTAAAAATCCGGTTACCCACCCCTATTTTTCCGCGCGGGAAACCGCCGTGTTCAAATCGTTGGGGTTGGATCTGACCAAGGACAGCTATTTCAAGTACAACGACATCGTCAGCAAATTGCTGAACGACCCACAACGGCGCTTCAGCGCCCATTGGGACAGCGACGCCAAAGTCCCCTATCTGACCCTGCAATCCGCCGAGGGCAAACCCTTGTTTGCGATTTCGTATGAGAATCCGCGTTCGGTCGCGATCAAAGCTGACTACATCAAAAGCAAAGGGCTGGGCGGTGCCATGTTCTGGGAGTATGGCGCAGACGACAACAATCGGCTGGCACGCCAGTTGGCAGAGTCACTGGGGATAAACGGCGGGAAACGCTAAACCACAGGGCGATGCACGCATCGCCCTGCTGTTCGATTTATTGCGGCTTCAGCTTAACCAGCGGTTCGGCAACGAACTGCTGTTTCAGTTCCTGCTTGCTCTTCATCACAATCTGACCGTCAGTGCCAATAGTCATATGTTGCGGGTCGGCATTGTTCAACGATTGCCACAGCATCACCGCCTGCAAACTGTTTTCTTTCTGTTCCGGCGTCAGCGCAACGCCGTCCGGCCATTTGCCCAATTCTACGGCCTGCACCAGGCGCTGATAGATTTCCGGGGTCATTGCGGCAATCAGGTCTTTCACGTCCATCAGAGCATTTCCTCACTCGTGGAAGAATAATTAGCTGAATCGATTTTTCTGGCTGAATATGCCTCAGCCGGCGGTTTTTTCGCCGCTCTCACCGTCGGTAAAACTCAGCGAAGCCGAGTTAACGCAGAAGCGCTCACCGGTAGGCTGCGGGCCATCGGGGAATACGTGGCCCAGATGAGCGTCACAGTGACCGCAGCGAATCTCGACCCGATGCATATTGTGCGAATTATCATCAATATAACGAATCGCATCGTCGGATACCGGCTCATAAAAGCTTGGCCAGCCACAGCCGGAGTCATACTTGCTGTCGGAATAGAACAGCGGATGATTGCAGCACAGGCAATGGTATACACCCTCGCGCTTGTTGTGCAGCAATTTACCGGAATACGGCGCTTCAGTGCCCCGTTGTTGGGTCACATAACGTTGGATTTCATTCAGTTCCGTGGCCGGATGGTCAGGGGTTGTGTCTTTAGCCATTTGCGTGATTCTCTGAATGTGGATAATGTCAACGAAAACAATGAGTAATAATAACAAAAAATTAACAACATTGCAGTGCTTTTTGGCCTAAACTGTAGCGCATAAAGGTCACGTCGCGACATTATGTGACACCGATCACATATATGAAGCAGGGTGACTTTATACTTAGCGGTTTGACCCCATATAACGGATGAGGCCGAACGCAAACGGAATGTGCAAGAAGCGCGCAGATCAAGCTCCGCGATTTGATTTGACGCAAGAATTGACACGATTCCGCTTGACGCTTGGTAAGGTTTTTGTAATTTTACAACCAACCTTTTATTCACTAACAAATAGCTGGTGGAATATATGACTATCAAAGTAGGTATCAACGGTTTTGGCCGTATCGGTCGCATTGTTTTCCGTGCTGCTCAAGAACGTTCCGACATCGAAATCGTTGCAATCAACGACCTGTTGGACGCAGAGTACATGGCTTACATGCTGAAATTTGACTCTACTCACGGCCGTTTCAAAGGCACTGTGGAAGTCAAAGACGGCCATCTGGTTGTTAACGGCAAAACCATCCGTGTTACCGCAGAGAAAGACCCGGCTAACCTGAAGTGGAACGAAGTGGGTGTTGACGTGGTTGCAGAAGCGACCGGTATCTTCCTGACCGACGAAACCGCACGTAAACACATCACTGCAGGCGCCAAGAAAGTTGTTCTGACCGGCCCTTCAAAAGACGCTACCCCAATGTTCGTACGTGGCGCAAACTTTGAAAAATACGCTGGCCAGGATATCGTTTCCAACGCATCTTGCACCACTAACTGCCTGGCTCCGCTGGCTAAAGTTATCAACGACAACTTCGGCATCGTCGAAGGTCTGATGACTACCGTTCACGCGACCACCGCTACTCAAAAAACCGTTGATGGCCCGTCTCACAAAGACTGGCGCGGCGGCCGCGGCGCATCCCAGAACATCATCCCTTCTTCTACCGGCGCAGCCAAAGCAGTTGGCATCGTTCTGCCAGAGCTGAAAGGCAAACTGACCGGTATGGCGTTCCGCGTTCCGACTCCAAACGTGTCTGTAGTTGACCTGACCGTTCGTCTGGAAAAAGCAGCGACCTACGAAGAAATCAAGAAAGCCATCAAAGAAGCTTCTGAAGGTTCAATGAAAGGCGTTCTGGGTTATGTTGAAGACGAAGTGGTTTCTACCGACTTCAACGGCGAAATTCTGACTTCCGTGTTCGATGCCAAAGCCGGTATCGCACTGAACGACAACTTCGTGAAACTGGTTTCCTGGTACGACAACGAAACGGGTTACTCCCACAAAGTTCTGGATCTGATCGCTCACATCTCCAAATAATGGAATGATGTAAAGCTGATAATAAGGGCGACATTTTTGTCGCCTTTTTTGTTTCTACGGCGAAAAAAAGGCTACATAATGAACGAAAAAATTTTCACCCTGCCCGTTACCGAACAAATTTCACCTTACATCAGTCAACGTCAGCTCGAAGAACTGCCGGTGGTGGTCGTATCCCACCCGAAAGTTCGCGCTGCTGTCGCGCTACAGGGCGCGCATCTGCTGGCCTGGCAACCTACCGGCGACAAACCGGTTATCTGGCTGAGCAATAACACGCCATTCAAAAAAGGGAGCGCCATTCGCGGCGGCGTGCCTATTTGCTGGCCCTGGTTTGGCCCGGTAGCACAACCCTCGCACGGTTTCGCCCGCAATCAATCCTGGAATCTGACCGCGCATGATGAAGACGACAGCGGTGTCATTCTGACCTTTACGCTGAAAGACAATGAGCAAACCCGCAAGCTGTGGCCACATGCCTTTACGCTGATTGCCCGTTTCAAGCTGGGTGAAGAATGCGAGATCGAGCTGGAGTCCCACGGCGACTACCAGGCTACCGCTGCGCTGCATACTTACTTCCAGGTCGGTGATATTGAACAAGTTAAAGTTGCAGGCCTTGGCGAACCTTATCTCGACAAAGTGGCCGGTGGAGCGGAAGCTCGCCAGACTGGGGATGTGGCGTTTATTGGCCAAACCGATCGGGTCTACACCAAGCCGGACGCGTTCAGCCTGATCAAGGATCCTGCACTACAACGCACCATTGAGGTTCATCACCATCATATGAGCGATGTCATTGCCTGGAACCCGGGCGTGGAACTGTCCTGCAGTATGGCAGATATGGCGAATGACGGTTATAAAACCATGGTTTGCGTGGAAACCGGCCGCGTCAGTAAACCACTGGTGGCCGCAGGCGAACAACCTGCACGGCTGGCGGTAACCTTCCGCTGCCGTAAAAACGCCTGATGCTCTCAGGGCGACAAACCGCTCGCCCTGCTTAGCTCCCTTCTCCGACCACCCAACCCCCTACCCACACGATATCAGCATCATTTAATGCACCACAGATGTGCAAAAGGGGCACGAATGCCCCTTTTCAATGCAGTCATTGCACAATGTTTGTGCAATTTGATTTTAGAAGCTGTAGCTCACACCCGTCATCAACAACCCGGTGTAAGATTTATCAACCATTGGGCTGTCTTTGACTTCATCAGACAGTTGGATGTAACGCCCGGTGAAGAAAGCATTCCAGTCCTTGTTGATCTGATAGTTGGCGCTCAGCTCAACGTAAGGTGCCCAACTGTCGCCTGGCGTGTAGCTGTCCAGACCGCTGCGGCGAGATTCGTGATCGCTGACACCATAGTAGTATTTGTTCTGGTTTTTGCTGCTCCACATCACGCCCACGCCAGGAACCAGAGTCAAAGCGTCTAAATCGAATTTGTAGAGATAGGCGACATCCCCCATCAGACCGTTGCTGTTGTTCAGCATATCACCGGTAAATGTGGTGCGGATCGAGCCCCATTCGGCATTATGGGTATAAGCCAGGCCAGCCATCAACGTACCGCGACGTTTATCCAGGCGTTTCATGCGATCGTCGTCACTGTCGCCAGGACGGTAACCAAACGGCGAGTAATACCCCATGACGCTCAGCTGATTTTCCTGATCTTTCCACAGGTAATACCCGGCAGTCAGCGTGCGGAAGTAGAAGTCGTCGCCTTCATAGTTAATAACGGGTACCGGGTAGACGCGGTCCTGATAACCACGGTACGCGTCAGGGCTAACCAGCGCTGCGGCGCCGAGCGACCAGGTTCCTGCCTGAGCACTTTGTGCGCAAACCATTGCGGAAGCGATAATTGCTAGCGTTTTGAGTTGAAATATCTTCACTGGTTCTTTTTCCATAAATAACAGGGTTAATAGCTGGCTTAGTTTATGTGAAAACACCGTTACACGCTAAATCTTTACAATAGAAAATGACCAAGATCGAATAACTTAGATCGGAAATATGAATTAATCATGGCAGAACAATGACGTTTTTTGCCGCAGCCCGCGCCAGACAAGGCGTTTGGCCATCCCTGTCACAACTGAGTCATTGATATGACTTAAAAAAAGCTTTTTATGGCGCAGGAAATTTTCCGGTATGCCAACTAAGCTTAAATCAGAAGGTGAATTTATCCTGGGCCCAGTGGCAATACAGCGCAACTCGCGATAATAAGCGCACCAAGTTGGCATACGGGTTGCTGTACTCAGGTAATAACTTCTTCTTTCGGGAGCCAAAACACTATCACCAGCTCCCTTTAACCTGTGCTAATAACGAAAAGGACGGGCATCATGAACATATTTGACCACTATCGCCAGCGCTATGAAGCTGCCAAGGACGAAGAGTTCACACTGCAGGAATTTCTTACCATTTGCCGGCAAGATCGCAGTGCGTATGCCAATGCGGCCGAACGTCTGCTGATGGCTATCGGCGAACCCGTTATGGTCGACACCGCGCTTGAGTCACGCATGTCTCGCCTGTTCTCTAACCGGGTGATCGCACGCTATCCGGCATTCGAAGAGTTCTACGGCATGGAAGAAGCTATTGAACAGATAGTTTCTTACCTGAGACACGCCGCGCAAGGTCTCGAAGAGAAGAAACAGATCCTGTACCTGCTGGGCCCGGTCGGCGGCGGGAAATCATCGCTGGCCGAACGCCTGAAAGCGCTGATGCAACGCGTGCCTATTTACACGCTGAGCGCCAACGGAGAACGCAGCCCGGTCAACGACCATCCGCTGTGCCTGTTTAATCCGCAGGAAGATGCCAATATTCTGGAAAAAGAATACAACATCCCGAACCGCTACCTCGGCACTATCATGTCGCCGTGGGCGGCGAAGCGCCTGCATGAATTTGGCGGCGACATCACCAAATTCAAAGTAGTGAAAGTGCGCCCTTCGATTCTGGAACAGATCGCCATCGCCAAGACGGAACCGGGGGATGAGAACAACCAGGACATCTCTGCGCTGGTGGGGAAAGTGGATATCCGTAAACTGGAGAACCACGCCCAGAACGATCCGGATGCCTACGGCTATTCCGGCGCCCTGTGCCGTGCCAACCAGGGGATTATGGAGTTTGTAGAGATGTTCAAAGCACCGATTAAGGTGCTGCACCCTCTGCTGACCGCCACTCAGGAAGGTAACTATAACGGTACCGAAGGCATCTCCGCCCTGCCGTTCAGCGGGATTATTCTGGCTCACTCCAACGAATCCGAATGGGTGACCTTCCGCAACAACAAAAACAACGAGGCCTTCCTTGACCGCGTTTATATCGTCAAGGTGCCGTACTGCCTGCGGGTGTCGGAAGAGATGAAAATCTACGACAAACTGCTGGATCACAGTGAGTTAACCCATGCGCCTTGCGCTCCAGGCACGCTGGAGACGCTGGCACGCTTTACCGTACTCTCTCGCCTGAAAGAACCGGAAAACTCGAGCATTTACTCGAAGATGCGCGTCTATGACGGTGAAAGCCTGAAGGACACCGATCCAAAAGCCAAGTCGTATCAGGAATACCGCGACTACGCCGGGGTCGATGAGGGCATGAATGGCCTGTCCACCCGTTTCGCGTTCAAAATCCTCTCAAGGGTATTCAACTTCGATCACGCCGAGGTGGCCGCTAACCCGGTACATCTGTTCTACGTACTGGAACAGCAGATCGAGCGTGAACAATTCCCGCAGGATCAGTCGGAAAAATATCTGGAACACCTGAAAGGCTATCTGATCCCGAAATACGCCGAATTTATCGGTAAAGAGATCCAGACTGCCTATCTGGAATCCTATTCGGAATACGGCCAAAACATTTTTGACCGCTACGTGACCTATGCAGACTTCTGGATCCAGGATCAAGAGTACCGTGATCCGGATACCGGCCAGCTGTTCGATCGCGAATCCCTGAACGCTGAACTGGAGAAAATCGAGAAACCGGCCGGCATCAGCAACCCGAAAGATTTCCGCAACGAAATAGTCAACTTCGTGCTGCGCGCCCGTGCTAATAATAGTGGTCGTAACCCTAACTGGACCAGCTATGAGAAGCTGCGTACCGTGATCGAGAAGAAAATGTTCTCGAACACCGAAGAGTTGCTGCCGGTGATTTCGTTTAACGCTAAAACCTCAACGGATGAGCAGAAGAAACACGACGACTTCGTCGACCGCATGATGGAAAAAGGCTACACCCGCAAACAGGTTCGCCTGCTGTGCGAATGGTATCTGCGGGTCAGAAAGTCTTCATAACGGCTAATGAGAATTAGCGTCATGGAGATGGCGTGGAAAGTTGGCAACGTCGTTTGGGGGAAGTATGGCGTATTTTATTGACCGACGGCTTAACGGCAAAAACAAGAGCATGGTTAACCGCCAGCGCTTCTTGCGCCGCTACAAGTCGCAAATCAAACAGTCGATTGCCGAAGCCATCAACAAGCGTTCGGTCACCGACGTGGACAGCGGGGAGTCGGTTTCGATCCCCAATGGCGATATCAACGAGCCGATGTTTCATCAAGGCCGCGGTGGCACACGCCACCGCGTTCATCCAGGCAACGATCACTTTGTGCAAAATGACCGTGTCGAGCGCCCTCAGGGTGGCGGCGGCGGTGGCGGCGGTCAGGGGAACGCCAGCCAGGACGGCGAAGGCGAGGATGAATTCGTTTTTCAGATATCCAAAGACGAATACCTTGATCTGCTGTTTGAGGATTTGGCGCTGCCGAACCTGAAAAAGAATCAGTATAAGCAGCTTACCGAGTTCAAAACTCATCGGGCCGGTTACACCGCCAATGGCGTGCCGGCCAATATCAGCGTGGTGCGTTCGCTGCAAAACTCTCTGGCGCGACGTACCGCCATGACCGCCGGAAAACGGCGAGCCTTGCATGAGCTGGAAGACGAGCTCACCCAGTTGGAAAACACCGAGCCGGTGCAGTTGCTGGAAGAAGAGCGGCTACGCAAAGAAATTGCCGAACTGCGCAAAAAAATCGAAAGCGTGCCGTTTATCGATACTTTTGATTTGCGTTACAAGAACTATGAACGTCGTCCGGAACCTTCCAGCCAGGCGGTAATGTTCTGCCTGATGGACGTTTCCGGTTCCATGGATCAGGCCACCAAGGACATGGCAAAACGTTTCTATATCCTGCTCTATCTGTTCCTGAGCAGAACCTATAAAAACGTCGACGTGGTGTATATCCGCCACCACACCCAGGCGAAGGAAGTGGATGAACAGGAATTCTTCTACTCGCAGGAAACCGGCGGTACCATCGTTTCCAGCGCGCTGAAACTGATGAATGAAGTGGTTGAAGAACGTTACGACCCGGCTCAATGGAACATCTATGCCGCACAAGCCTCGGATGGCGATAACTGGGCCGATGACTCACCGTTGTGCCACGAACTGCTGGCGAAGAAACTGCTGCCGATGGTGCGTTATTACAGCTACATCGAAATCACGCGCCGCGCCCACCAAACGCTGTGGCGTGAATATGAAGACCTGCAGGTGAAATTCGATAACTTCGCCATGCAGCATATCCGTGAGCCGGACGATATTTACCCGGTATTCCGCGAACTTTTCCATAAGCAAACGGCATAATATTTATTAAAACAGCCAGCTAATCTTGTTAGCTGGCTGTTCCTTTTCACCGGCCTTGCACCATTCACGGATCTCGGTGTGACGATGCAGATCATGCGATGCAAGGGTATCAAAACCGATCAACACATTAATATCCTGCATTGTTGCAAGGCGAAAAATCATTTTTCGAATCCTCTGCTTTCTTTCCATTAGCACAGCCACCGCTAAGGTAATTCCGAATTACGCATTCTTTACGCGCCGCCCATTGCTCGGATTGGGAATATTCCTATTTAATGGGTTGCCAAATTGCAATCTTAGGTGGGTGCTATGGAACTACTTCCAATCGCAATCATCGTCGTTTTGATGGCAGTTGTCGTATTTTCCTTTGTCCTCTATTGGCGGCAAAGAAGAACAAGTACTTTCAACACCAAGCGGAAACGGCGCTAGGACGACTATCCACAAGGACGTGGTCCCACAGTAACGCTTTCCAACTAGCGCGTACCCCCCTCTTTGAGGATATTCTGATACGTGCTGCGCCTTGAATCTTTCACTTGTCCATAAAGTTTACGTGGGTTACTGTCACCTTCCGAAGGTTCACGCCACCTCGATCGTAACCAGAATAAGATCCAATAGGCTTGCTATCATCCCTTAATCCCGCCGTCGCGCGGGATCTTTTTAATGCCAGAAAAATCACTGCTGCCAGAAATTGACAGTGACACCCGCTAAATTGGGGGTCCTGCGGTGAACAATTCCGTAGGCTATTTTTCAGCATCATCATAAGGGAAAACGCGCCAATGACATGTGCCATAACTGTTCTTACCGATAACTTTTCCGATTGGGAAACTGCGCTGATCAATTCCACTTGTCGCGGCTATTACGGTTTCGATACCCGCTTTGCTTCGCCCAAAGGCGCCCCGGTTATCTCCTCAGGGGGCCTGCTGGTTACCCCGCAATTATCGATCGACGCCATCGAACTTGACGATATCGACCTGCTGATCGTCTGCGGCGGCACAGCCTGGCAAAGTGGGCAGGCGCCAGATATCACAGCGTTGGTCGCCGAGGCTCACAGAAAGAACATCGTCGTCGCCGGGATTTGCGACGGCACCCGCGTATTGGCGCAGGCGGGCGTGCTCGATAACCTCCGCCATACCTCAAATTCGGCTGAGAATCTGTCGCAGTTGAACTATGCGGGCGCCGCGTACTATCAGGATGTGCCCTATGCCGTTGCAGACCAACGCGTAGTGACTGCGCCAGGGACCGCGCCCGTCAGTTTTATGGCTGAGATCTTGGGGGCACTGGGTTTTAATGACCAGGCTCTTAACGCCTATTTGGCCATGCACGCGGCCGAACACAGCAAGCCGGTTTAGCAACAATGCCCGGTTGGCTTCACGCATGATTTTTTAGCATTAGGCGGATCCCAGTATAGCGACGTTACGTTAACGCCGTTAATCGGCCTTTGCCTTGGCGTTCCATTCGCCCCGGGTCACTTCCCAGATTTCTGATGGCATGCGGCCACTGATATAGTCCGTTTCTTTGGTGGCGACGACCCGCATGCCATTGTGTTCTGAAATACGCCGCGACGCCTGGTTATCTTTTGCTTTGGTCACTCTCAACACCTCCTGCCCCAGCACATTAAACCAGAACTCCGTGACGCGGTGGCAGGCCTCGCTCATCATCCCCCGATGCTGCCATTCCGGCGCTAACCAAAAACCACGGTTGCTGTCGCCACCCAGGCTAAGGTTTATCACACCGATCAGGTGCCGCTCATCCTCCTTGCGACGAATAGACCAAAACCAACCGGTTCCTCTTTCCATCGCCGGCAACGCAACATGGTTTACAAAATCAAGCGCGGCCCCTGCTGGATAGGGCCAGGGGATTTGGTTCGTCAGATAACGCACAATTTCCCAGCATGGAAATAAATGTTGGATATCTGCGGCGTCATCAGGTTCCAACGGGCGCAACACCAGCCGTCTGCTGGTTAAAACGGGGATCGCCAAGGCAAACACCTCCAATAATCCAGGTCCAAAGTCAGTTGCAAATCAGCATCCAAACCACATTAAAACTAGGATTTTTACCCATTACGATCTAAAATCCCATGAAAAAACAATAACAAGTAATATCATCAACATTAAAAGGGAATTGTCACGTGAAGGAAATGATCTCCATCCTTTTCATCGTAAGCCTGTTGGCGATGTTTTTTTCATGGCTGTTTGTTTACGGCCTCCATATTTATTAGAAGGCTGATGGGCATAAAAAACCCCGGTATGCGAACGCATACCAGGGCTGATTAGTCCGGGCTACATGAAGATATTCCCGGTGCAAACAGCTTGGCCCATCGATGGCGCCGCTACTGTTTAGTCTGGATCCAGAAAGCATGAATCAGGCCCGGGAAATAACCCAACAGGGTCAGGATAATGTTGAGGATAAAAGCCCCGCCGATGCCCTTATCAAGCAACACGCCCAGCGGCGGTAGAATAATGGTGAATACGATTCTCCAAAAGCTCATACTCGCTCCTCATTTGCTCCACGGCCTACCAACATATTATATCTATTTAACATTTTCAAATATCCGCTTAATTGGGCAACCGCAAGATGCGGGGAGTTATGTTCTTGGGCCTCGCCATTACCGCCCGCAGGGGCAACCTTCTCCGCCCCAAACGTCCATAACGGCATTGTTTTTGTGGTTATAAATAATAAACTAAATAAACAACCAATAAGCATTGATTATGCGGAATTAAGCCCCTAGAATTCGCGGCTGAAAAATACGACTGGGATGGGTTTCATGTCACCGCTGTGGGTTGCAACACAATATTTTTATTTAATTGGCCTTTTAGTTTCTATGGTTTTTACCTATTTAGTTAGCCGGGATACTATCAAGATTCGTTTTATCAGCGCGTTAACTATTGGTTTGACCTGGCCGCTAAGCCTACCGGTGGTGTTGCTTTTCTCCCTGTTCTAGCGTTCCCCCCGTCGGCAAAGCGACGGGGCGAAACTGCCCTTTCCTCAAAAATCGTACCCCAGGGTCGCCACCACAGAACGTTCCGCTCCCCAATAGCAATAACCGGTACCATAACAGGCCGCGACGTATTTCCTGTCGGTCAGATTATTGACGTTCACCTGAACGTAGGCACCTTTCAATGACGAATTCACGCCACCGAGATTCATCCTCGCCGAAGCATCCACCAGCGTCACCGAAGGAATCCGTAGCGTATTTTCGTTGTCTGCCCACTGCTTGCCGATATAGCGTACCCCCGCGCCAAGATCCACACCGAACCCGGCCGCGTATTTACCCCACACAGAAGCCATTTGGTCAGGCGCCAGGTTCGGCGTATTGCCGCTGTTGCCATCGATGGCGTCTTTAAACTTCACTCTGTTGTAACTATAGCCGGCAATCAGATCGAAACGTTCGGTGATCTTGCTGCGGGCTTCCAGTTCAATGCCCTGCGAATGCACTTTGCCGGCCGGCAGGTAATAACTTTGCTGCACGACTCGGTTGGCAACGTCTTTCTGCGTCAAATCGTACAATGCCACGCTGTAGATCGATGCACTGCCCGGCGGTTGATATTTCAACCCCACCTCATACTGCTCACTGGTGCTCGGTTTCAGCATGTGTCCGTTTTGATCGGGCAGTGCCTCGGGCGTTACTGCGGTACTGTAGCTGGCGTAAGGTGAAAGGCCATTATCAAAGTGGTACAACACAGAGGTGCGGCCACTGAAATTATCATCGCGGCGCGCATCGCGGGTACCTGTGTTGAGCGTCGTATTTTTAGACTCGATGCGATCGAAGCGACCGGACAAGTTCAAAGACCAGTTCCGTAAGCTGATTTCATCCTGCAGATAAACGCCGGCTTGCTCGTAGTGGCGTCTGGAGTCGGTATGCGTCAGGCCGGTTAACGCCGCCCCGCCGGACACGCCAGTATAAGGATTAAGCTGCGATGCGGCGGCAGACTCTTCCCACAAATTATTGCGAAAACGCTGGTAATCCAGGCCCAACATGACCTTATGATCCAGCAGCCCGGTGGCAAAGTCGGCTTCCAGTTGGTTATCGACGGCAAAGGCGTCCAGCGAAGTAGCCGAGCCGCTGTAATAACGGTTCAGCAAGCGATGATCGTCATTCCAGCCAATTTGATACACCTGCTGCAACTCAACATTGGAGTGGGTGTAACTGGCATTCTGACGGAAAGTCCAGACGTCGTTAAACGTGTGGGAGAAAGCATAGCTGTAGATCTGCTCCCAGCGCTTGAACACGTTTCGGTTGCTCTCTCCGTCAAAGAATCCGCGTCCCAGTTTATCGCCCGAGCGGGAATAGAGGCTGCCATCTGCCGGCACGGCGCTATGATAGCCCCCGGACGGATCCTTCTGCAGGTAAGCTTTAAGCAAGAGAGAGGTATTTTCATCCGGCTGCCACAGTAATGCGGGGGAGATGGCATAACGCTCTTCACGCTGATGGTCATACATGGTTTCGCTGCTGCGCGTCATGCCGATCAGTCGGTAAGCCCACTCATCAGATAGCGGACCGGTCACATCGAAAGCTCCGCCCTTCGTGCCGTTGTTGCCCGCCATCAGGTTCACGTGCCCTTCCGTGGCGAACTGAGGCCGCTTGGACGTCAACGCCACCAGCCCACCCGGGATACTTTGTCCGTACATCACCGAAGAGGGTCCTTTGATGACATCGACACGTTCCAGGAACCAGGGATCAATCTGCAGTGCATTATAGGTGCCACCATCGCTCAACAGCCGCAGGCCGTCAAGGAAGGTGTTATTGACGTCACCGCCATGAAAACCGCGCAATGCGATGGTGTCATACCGGGTGGCCCCACCGGAAAAGTTGGTGAAAACGCCCGGACTGTATTTCAGCGCATCGTTAACCGTCTGGGCATTCTGATCGGTCATCTGCTGACGGGTAACGACCGAGACCGACTGAGCCGTCAAGATTAAGGGTCTGTCGGTTTTAGTCGCTCCCTGGCTGGTCGTCGCTTGGTAGCCCTGCGTCGCGGTTTCCGCCGTATCGGCAGGTTTGGCAGTGACCAGCAAAGTATCTTCAGCGAGCGACGTCAGCGGCAGGAACAGGGTGAACGCGCATAATCTGCGCGACAGTGTGGCAGGAAAAGGTATCGGCATCTCTTATAACCCCTGGTAAATACTCTAAATCACACCGATAAGCTTCTCCGTCAGCAGCGACGTCCGACAACGTTCGAAGAGGATCTATCGATGTAGTGAATGAAACAAGAAACGAATATTAATGATAATCATTATCTTTATCGATAAATAATTTCAAACATGAGGGCGCTTTTTATGAACCACTAGCGTGTTTCAGCGCAGTTGAAAATCCATGGATAGGTTGTGGGTTAGAACCTGCAATGAGAGGCATAAAAAATGCCAGCGCGAGGCTGGCAACAAATACGGGAAGCAATGTGAGCAATGTCGTGCCGGCTTGGGTGGCGCACAAGGAGACAACCCTTTTTCTCCCTCACTGGCGACAAAATGATAACGAATCTCATTATCTTTTACAAAATGCTTTTACTTGCTTCGTCATGGAGCCATCAATGCTCTGCCCTGCCAAACCGCCGATATAGACCCACAATTGCAAAAAAAATGGTCACCACCAGAACATTGATCGAAATCCATACTATTAATATGGGCACAGCGGTTTGATAGAGCGGAATGCCCCTCGCGGCCGAGAAGGGATTGATATGCAAAGACCTGATAAGAAAGAAGGGATTCAGATTAAACCATTGGCAGAACAAAGCTATCAACGTTGGCGGCAGGAAAAAATAAAGTCCCAACGTGGCGACCAGTAAACATACTGTCGAACGACTGTTTTTATAATTTTTCATCTCACTATCTGCCATTACTCTTTCGCTGAAAACGCCCTGGCCGTTGTTGTTTGAACAGACCCAACAAGGGTCAAATAGTTCCCCTTTTGCGGTAAAATAAAGCCTGTTTGGCGTTTAATTTTCATTTAGCTACCTGATGCTATAACGCTATTCAGCTCAGGAGGCTCTCATGATATCGGACTATCGCCCTATCCCGCCAAACAGCAAAAAGCTCAAAGTCATCTATGGCTGGTACATATATGCCGTCTATACGCTGTTGATCTTTAATATCTACCTGGCGGTGTATAACGTCTGTGTCAGACACCCCATTGAATCGCCGCTGATCTCATGGCTCCATAGCCTGTTCATCGCCTTTATGCTCTACCAACTGCTGAAAAAACGAGCGCGTTTCGCCTGGCTGATGCTGGCCTATTTTATTCTGATGCGGCTGTATTACGCCAACGTGTTGCATATCGAATTTAATGCCTGGAGCCGCGGGTTGGTCTTCGCGATCCTGACGGTCTTGCTCACCGGCACGGTTGCGCTGGGGCAACTCGCGACGCCACCGTTGCGTCAGGATTGGCTGGCACGCTTGGGGTGGCGGCAATGGGCTACGTTGGCCGGTTTGTCCGGGGTACTGACGCCGTTGATTACTACCGATTATCTGAGTTGACGGCAGTCGTTATTTTGGAATATGCGGTTCGGAGATATCAACCATGCGGCACAGCTTGGTGTAGTTACTGGATTGTTCGCACAACTTATCGGTGACGTAAACACCAAGATAACCCAGCACCAGCACATAGCCGGCCATGCACAGAATAAAAATAAACGTTCTCACCGATAGAACCAACCTGACAATAACACCTTGAGCATCATACCTTGATTTTCCTGCTTTAGACCATTTCAAAGTATTTCAGAAATCTGCTGGTCATTTCCCGCCAGCGAATGTTATGTTATTACATATCAAAACAACATTTACAGATACGCTAATGGAAACCCAAAGCCCACCGTTACTCACCGTAGAACATCTGACACTGTCGATTAACGGGGAAGTCAAAATCAGCGATCTGAACTTCACCCTGCATGCCGGCGAGCGGCTGTGTCTGCTGGGCGCATCCGGCTCAGGCAAGTCACTTACCGCCGCCGCCATTTTGGGCACGCTGCCCTTTGACGCAGCACTCAGCGGATCGATACGGCTGCTGGGGCAGGAAATCAGCGGCCAACGTTTACAACAACGCAAATCCTTCGCGATGGCGGCCATTTTTCAAGATCCTTTTACCAGCCTCAATCCTCTGACCACCGTGGGTAAACAACTGATCATGGCCCTGCGTGGCCGGAGCGGCATGAACAAAGAGCAGGCCCAATGCTGCGCCTCCGAGTTGTTGGCCGTGCTGGGCTTACCGCCGGACACGATCATGATGCGCTACCCGGGACAATTATCGGGTGGCCAATGCCAACGAGTCTGCGCGGCGCTGGCGCTGAGCGGCGAAAAAAACCTGTTGATAGCGGATGAACCCACCACCGCGCTGGATATGGTCAGCCAGCAGCAGTTAATCGATATCCTGAAGCGCTATACCGAGCGCCCCGCCGCACCGGCGCTGCTGTTTATCACCCACGATCTTTCCGTCGCCGCCCGCCTGTGCCAACGTGCCATCGTGCTGGCTAACGGCAAGATAGCCGAGCACGGATCTATCGCACAGCTATTGCGCCAACCTGTACATCCCTACACCCAGCGACTGGTTGCCACGGCGCTGCGCCCGGCATTCGGCCCGTCAATGAGTATGGCGGGATAATCCAGTGAATCACTCGCCGGTCAACGCCACACTGCCCTTTATCAGCCTGCAGAATGTCTGTCGGCAATATACTCCCGCATCGGGTGGTCTCAGCCCTACCGACCTGAATCTGCATGCCGAAGAGCGCATCGGGCTGGTTGGCTGTTCCGGCGCAGGCAAATCCACTTTGCTTAAACTGCTGTTAGCGCTAGAGGCGCCGGATTTCGGCCATATCTTCTGCCAGGGCACAACAATTCGCCCAGCGTCCGTTAGCCGGCTGCGCTGGTACCGACGTTTGGTGCAGTATGTTCCGCAAGACGCCCATGCCTCGCTCAATCCGCGCCATACGGTCGCCGAACTGATTATCGCTCCCCTACGCCAACTCGGTTTGCCGCAGGATCTGGGTATCACTGCCGAGCGAGCGCTGCGTCAGGTTGAACTGGATGAACACCTGCTGTACGCCAGACCGGGCCAGCTTTCCGGCGGGCAGGCACAGCGGGTAGCGCTGGCACGCGCCATCGCGCTGCAACCCCGTTTTTTACTGGCCGATGAGCCGGTCAGCGGTCTGGACCAGCCCTTGCGCCGGCAGATCATCAACCTGCTCGACCGTATTGCCCATCAGCAAAGAATGGGAATGTTGCTGGTCTCCCATGATATTTCGTTGGTGGCCGCCTTATGCCAACGCACGCTGGTGATGGACCACGGCGCCATCGTGGAAGATCGCCCAACCCGGGATCTGCTGCAAACGCCCCGGCATGTCGCTACCCGTGCTTTGATCGCCGCCATCCCATCTTTGCCCTCTTTTTAGCCCTGAGATCCTGAGGAATTTTGCATGCTGAACCTGCGCTTTATTGGCCCAACCGGCTGCCTGCTTGCCGGCAGTCTGCTGCTTGGCGGCTGCTTTGAACCTGCAAAGCCGAAAGAAAGTGCCACCGAAGAAAAACGTATCCGGCTGGCCATGCTTCAACCGCCCCGTTCCGGGTTAACGCCATTGAGCGATGACGCTTTTAAACTCTCGCGCTGGAGCAATGCCGAAACCCTGGTGGTGTTGAACGCCAATGGCGATGCCGAGCCGTCGCTGGCGACTGAATGGCAGCAAATAGATGACCGCCGCTGGCGCTTTGTGCTGCGTCAGGGCGTCATTTTCCATGACGGCAGCCTAATGACGGCGCAAAGCGTAGTGCGTTCACTTTCGGCAGCGATACATGCCGCGCCAAAACCGCGCATTCTGGACGGCGTTGAGCTGTCGATCGCCGCCGAAGGCGATAGCGCCGTGGTGATCACTACCGCTCATTCTGATCCCCTGATTCCGCAACGGCTGTCCAGCCCGCAACTGGCGATCCTCGCCGAACGGGCCTATGCCGCCAACGGCGTGGTTAATCCGCTGCAGGCCGGAACCGGTGCCTTTGTGCTGACGGAAATCAACGGCACCAGCAGCGCAAGGCTAAATCGCTTTGACGGTTACTGGGGCGAGAAAGCCGCCGCACCGGGGATCGACGTCAGTTTTGTGCCGGACAGCAATGCGCGTGCCGCCGCCCTGCGTACCGGCAGCGCCGATCTGGTTGAGGCGCTGCCGGTATCGCAGTTGCCGCTCATTGACGCGAGGCTGATCCACGAAGTCCCGATGCCGCGTACCAATACGCTATATCTGAATACTCGCCTCGGCGCTTTCCGCGATCCGGCGATGCGCGCGGCAGCGGCCGCGGCGGTTCAACGCCAACAGTTGGTGGATAACGTCTACGAAGGCCGTGCCGATCTTGCCGCCGGGTTGCTTGGCCCGGCGTTGCCCTGGGCCGCCTCATTGCGGCAACCGCAACCGGCTATCCAGCCGACGGCGGTAAAAGGCCAGACCATTACCCTGGCGACCTTCAGCGATCGGGCAGAGCTGCCCGAAGTCGCGGTTTATCTGGCTCAACAGCTCAGCGCCGCCGGCTTTATAGTCAAACAGGAGGTGCGGGAATACGCCCACATTGAAGCCGATGCGTTGGCGGGCAAATTCGACGCGTTCATTTTGTCGCGCGCCACCGTGTTGGATTCCGGCGATCCGGTGGCCTACATGTACAGCGATTTTGCCTGCCGGGGATCGTTCAATATCGCTCAACTCTGTGACCCAAAAGTGGACGAAGCATTAACCCAGGCCGCTGCCATACCGGCCGGTGCGCAGCGTCGCCAGGCGATTATCGAGGCGGAGAGCCGTATCCTCGCGACGCATGCGGCCATCCCCTTGTTGCATGAAAGGGTTCTCCAGGGTGAAGCCGTCGCCATGCAGCACGCAGATCGCGATCCGCGTGAACGTCGACTGGTGACACCGCGCAGCGTTATTTCCGCCGGGCAGCCCCGATCGTGATAAAGCGTTCGATGAAGATGTTGTTGCCGCTCGCCTCACGCCTGCTTGCCCTGTTGGCGATGATTTTGCTCATTGGCCTGATGCCCTGGATTTCCGGCCGAGATCCGGCTCTCAGTCTGCTGCGGGCTCGCTCAAGCGAACAAGAAGCGACACCGGAAGCCCTGAACGCCATTCGCCAACGATTCGGTCTGGATGACGGACCGTTGATGCTGCTTGGCCGGTGGTTTTCCGGCTTGCTGCGCGGGGATGC
The DNA here is from genome assembly GCF_018336935.1 of Serratia plymuthica. Lineage (NCBI taxonomy): Bacteria > Pseudomonadati > Pseudomonadota > Gammaproteobacteria > Enterobacterales > Yersiniaceae > Serratia > Serratia plymuthica. Next base: position 2,728,769 of record NZ_CP068771.1, read on the forward strand.
CGGCAACTCCTGGATCTCGGGTCGGCCAGTGCTGGAAGGCATGCTGCAAGCCGCCGGAGTGTCTCTGCTCCTGATGGCCTGCGCACTCACTGTGGCGTTGTCGGTGGCGCTGTTGTTGGCGTTGCCGACCCTGTGGCGTGGCATGCGCGGCGACAGCCGGCGCCCTGCGGGCGTATTGGCTGTGGCACTGACCTCCCTGCCGGAATTTTTGCTGGCGGCGCTGTTGCTGATTGTCGGCGCCGTCTGGTTGCGCTGGTTCCCGCCCTACGGCTGGCAAAGCCTCCAACACGTTGTTCTGCCTGCGCTGGCGTTGGGCCTGCCCGCGGGAGGATTGCTGGGCCTGCTGTTCAGCGACGGGATGGCCGCAACCTTCTCTGAACGCTGGTTGATCACCTGGAGCCTTGCCGGCATCTCCCGGAGGCAACGTCTGTTGGCGGTATTGCGCCGCACCTTGCCCGCCCTGCTGCCGCAGATTGGTCTGGTGCTGGTGGGGCTTACCGGCGGTGCCATTGCCGTCGAGAAAGTGTTCGCCATTCCCGGCCTTGGCCGCGCGACCTTAGGCGCCGCCATCGCACAGGATCTGCCTGCACTGCAGTGCGGTATCCTGATTCTGCTGATGATCGCCTTCAGCGCCGGTTTCCTGGCGCAGGGAGCGCATTATCTGCTGCTGGGCCGTATCGCCGCGTCGCTGCCTAATGCGCCGCAACCCCAGCACAGCGTCAAAGGCAGTTATCTTGTCGCCGCAATCGCCGCGCTATTGCTGTGTCTGCTGGTGCTGAGCGGGGTCATCCGCGATCCGTTCTCGTCTCTGCATATGCGCCTGCAACCGCCGAGCCTGGCACTGCCCTTTGGCGCCGACGCCACTGGCCGGGACATTCTGGCGCGGGTATCCCAGGGCGCGGTGAACACCAGCCTGCTGGCGCTGGGCGTCAGCTTCGCTTCGCTGCTCCTCGGAATGCTGTTTGGCCTGATGCCGCGCCTGATGTGTGGGGTGATTGAGCTGGCCAACGCGACGCCGCCCGTCGTGGCGGGCCTGTTGGCGATCGCCATTACCGGCCCTTCAGCCTACGGCGCCGCCTGCGCGGTAATGCTGGTCAGTTGGGCACCGCTGGCGGCACACTGTGCCGCGCTATTGACGGAGGCGCGTACGCAGCCCTATATCCGCATGCTGCCCGTATTGGGAATAGGCCGCCTGCGCACGCTGACGCACTACCTGTTGCCGGCGTTACTCGGGCCGTTGCTTCGTCACGCCATGCTGCGCCTGCCGGGGATTGCGTTGGCGTTGGCCGCGCTGGGCTTCCTCGGGCTCGGGCCGCAACCACCCAGCGCAGAATGGGGGTTGGTGCTGGCCGAAGGCATGCCTTATATCGAACGAGCGCCCTGGGGCGTTGTGACCCCGGTGGCCGCCCTGGTGCTGCTGGCGGTGCTGGCGGTCACTCTGGCAAATGCCGCAGGCCGGCGCCGCGGCTGACTGCGCATCCTCGCCCGGTTTGTAGTAACATACGACGATGATTCAGCCAGCGGAGACCGCCAATGCACCATCTGATGCTAGACATTGAAACTCTGGACATAAAACCCAGCGCGGTGATCCTGGTGGTTGCCGCCGTGTTCTTTGATCCCAAAACCGGCCAACTGGGCGCGGAATTCGAAAACGCCGTCAGCAGCCAAAAAGATCAGCCTGGCAGGACCATCAGCCTGGATACCGTGGCCTGGTGGGCAAAGCAGTCTGATGAGGCGCGCAAACTGGCCTTTGGCGGAACCGAAAGCCTGAAGCGCGTACTGACCAGCCTGAGCCGTTTTATCCATATGAACGGCACCGACAGGGTGAAAGTCTGGGGGAACGGTAAGGAGTTCGACTGTGCAATCCTCGAGCATGCTTTCCAGCAGTTGGAAATGCCCTGTCCGTGGAATTTTTGGGACACGCAGGACGTGCGTACGGTGATCACCCTGGCTGAACTGCACGGTTTCAACCCGAAAAAGGAACGCCCCTTCGAAGGTATACCGCATCGGGCGCTGGACGACGCCAAACACCAGGCACGCTATGTGGCGGATACGGTTTCTGCACTTTATTATCGCCAGGCCTCCGCCGTGTAATTCAGGCCGGCAAAATTCACATGGCGAATGCTTGTGCTTTGCCTCTTTCCATTTGACGCCAGAATCTCTACTCTACCCCTCTTTGTCACTAGGACGTGCTGTTTTTGTTATGCAAAAATTTCTGTTTCTGCTTCTTAGCCTGGTGCTGCTCGGCCCACTGGGCATCGATCTCTATCTGCCGACCATTCCCGCGATCGCACTTGGCCTTGACAGCAGCGAAGCGCTGATTCAGTCCACCATTTCACTGTTCATCCTGGTGTTGGGTCTTGGGCAGGTTATCGCCGGCCCGCTGGTGGATAACTACGGCCGCAAACCGGTCGCGCTGGCCGGTATTGTCATCTACATGATCGGCGCGGCAATGGCCGCACTGGCGACCACGCCTACGGTGTTTGTTGCCTCACGCCTGCTGCAGGGCGTGGCGGTGTGCTGTACGGCGGTAGTGGCGTTCAGCGGCGTACGTGACCGCCTGAATGGCGACGACGCCGCGCGCGCCTACGGTTTTCTCAACGGCACGCTGAATATTATTCCTGCGCTTGCGCCGCTGCTCGGCGGGCTGTTGGCGGAAGCATTCGGCTGGCGCGCCCCATTCTGGTTCCTGGTTTGCTATGCCCTCGCCGTGCTGGTGCTGATCGCCCTGCGCCTGCCGGAAACCCGGCCGGCGGATACCGTTCGGGTCAAAGGATTGCCGATGCGGCAATATGCGCGCATCCTCAGCGATCGCAACTTCCTGTCCTTCGCCGTAGTGAACTCCGGGGCGATGGGGATGGCGTTAATCTATGTTTCGCTGGCGCCTAACGTGCTGATGGGTACCGCCGGACTGACGCCGCTGCAGTTCTCGCTGGTATTCGGCGCCAACGGCTTTTGGATCATGCTGGTAAGTTTTCTCGCCAACCGCATTATTCACAAAGTCGGCCGGCCGATTTGCCTGGCGACCGGCGGAGTATTGATGGGAATCGGCTGTATTGGGCTGCTACTGGGCGTCAGCCTGCTTTCCGGCGCGGTGCAAACGCATTGGCTGGCGTATATGCTGCCGGTTGCCTTCGCCTGTGCGGGCCTGGCGTTTGTGATGGGCCCGGCGACCAGTTATGCGCTGGAGCCGTACTCCAATGAAGCCGGCGTCGCTTCGGCGTTGGTGGGCTTCGTACAGATGGCCGGCGGCGCAGCGTTGGGCCTGTTGGCAATGGCGATGCCGTTGCAACCGAAGCTGTCGCTGGCGTTGGTGATGCTGGCGGGTTGCCTGCTGGCGCTGCACGCACGGCAACGCAGCAAGCAAATAAAAGGTCGGTTGAAGACAATTGCCTGAGGATTACGCCTCGACGGTGATCGGCACTCTCGCAGCCAGCGCCGTCAGCAACTCATAACCCAGCGTGCCTGCCGCAGCGGCGACATCGTCGACCGGCAGGCGCCGCCCCCACAGTTCCACTTCCGTGCCAATGTCAGCGCGTGGACAGGGCGTCAGATCGACCGCCAGCATATCCATGGAGACCGTCCCCACCGTGCGCGTCAGCACGCCATCCACCCAGACCGGCGTGCCGGTCTGCGCATGGCGGGGATAGCCGTCCGCATAACCGCAGGCTACCACGCCGATACGCTGCACGGCACTGGCGCTATAGCGCCAGCCGTAACCCACGCGATCGCCGCCTTTCAACGTCTGAATACCAATGATTTCGCTGCTCAGCGTCATGGTTGGCTGCAGACCGGTGTCGGCGATATCGCCCCACTGGCCGCTTGGCGATGCGCCATACAATACGATACCTGGTCGTACCCAGGCGCCGTGGGTTTGCGGATGCCACAAGGTGGCGGCGGAGTTCGCCAGGCAGCGCGGCAAGGGTATTTCCGCCATCGCACCTTCAATGGTCGTCATTTGTTCCGCCACGCCCTCCGGGCCGTCGGCGGTGGCAAAGTGGCTCATCAGCGTCAGGTTGGCGATATTGCCCATCGCCCTCGCTTGCAGCCAAACGCTATGCAAGCGATCCGGGGCAAAGCCCAGGCGATTCATCCCGCTGTTCACTTTCAGATAAACATCCAGCGGCGCGGACAATTTGGCCTCAGCTATCGCCGCCAGTTGCCAGTCGCTGTGTACCGAGGTGGTTAAACGATAACGATCGAGCAAGGCTAAATCCTGCGGCTTGAAAAAACCTTCCAGCAGCAAAATCGGCCCTTGCCAGCCGGACTCGCGCAATAAAATGGCTTCGGCGAGATCCAGCAAGGCGAAACCGTCGGTCTTCGCCAGGCTGCGCCAGACATGTTTGATTCCGTGGCCATAAGCATTGGCTTTTACCACCGACCAGATTTTGGCGCTGGGGGCAAAACGGCGAACCACCTGCAGATTATTTTCAAAAGCCGAAAGATGCAGCGTGGCGGTAATCGGGCGAGGCATGGATTCTCCTGCGGGCTGACTGATGAGGTCACGGGCCAACGCCCGTGACAACAGCATTGTAAATTAAGAGGATTAACGCACTGGATGCACATCGTTCAAGGGTGTGGGTGTGGGGTGCCCGTTGCGAAAGCCGGCGCTGTATCGCGCTACCCCCAGATCGTCCGAAGGGATAGCCGGCGTGGTGCCGGAAATCAGATCGGAAAGCAATTGCCCGGAACCGCACGCCATGGTCCAGCCCAACGTGCCGTGCCCGGTATTGAGGAACAGGTTTTTCAGCGAGGTCTTGCCGACGATCGGCGTGCCGTCCGGCGTCATAGGACGCAGACCGGTCCAGAAAGTCGCCTCTTCGACCCGCCCGCCGTTAGGGTAGAGATCGCGTACCACCATTTCCAGCGTTTCCCGACGTTTCTGCTCCAACTGGGTATTAAAGCCGACAATTTCCGCCATGCCACCGACACGAATACGTTGGTCGAAACGGGTAATGGCGATTTTGTAGGTTTCATCCAGAACGGTCGAGAACGGCGCCGCAGCTTCATCCGCAATAGGAATGGTCAGTGAATATCCTTTCAGCGGGTAAACGGGGATCGAGACCAGATCGCGCAACAGCGCGGTGGAGTAAGAGCCGAAGGCCACTACGTAGCTGTCGGCCTTGAACACCTCTGCGCCGCACTGCACGCCGCTGATTTGATCACCGTCCACCAGCAGACGATCAACGCTGCGGTTATACAAGAAGGTGACGCCAGCCTGCTGCGCCAGCTTGGCCAGTTGCTGAGTAAACAGCTGGCAATCACCGGTTTCATCATTGGGCAATTGCAGACCGCCGGTCAGCTTGTGCGCTACCTGCGCCAGCGCGGGTTCGACCGTGGCAAGTTGGTGGGCTTCCAGCAGTTTATACGGCACGCCCGCATCTTCCAGCACGGCAATGTCTTTCGCCGCATTTTCAAACTGCTGTTGGGTGCGAAACAGCTGCAGCGTACCGCCCTGGCGTCCTTCGTACTGAATGCCGGTTTCCTGGCGCAGCGCCTTGATGCAGTCGCGGCTGTATTCTGCCAATCGCACCATGCGCCCTTTATTGGTCATGTAGTGCGAAGTGTCGCAGTTTTTCAGCATTTGCCACATCCAGCTCAACTGGAAACGGCTGCCATCCAGACGCACCGCCAGCGGTGCATGGCGCTGGAACATCCATTTGATGGCCTTCAGCGGTACGCCCGGCGCAGCCCACGGCGCCGCATAGCCCGGTGATATCTGGCCTGCATTCGCCGCGCTGGTTTCCATTGCCGGGCCAGGTTGACGATCGATTACCGTCACCTCATGCCCGGCTTTCGCCAAATACCAGGCACTGGCAACGCCCACCACCCCACTACCTAAAATTACCACTCGCATCGCTGACTCCAGCTCAAGGCTTCACAAAGCATAATCTTCTGCTCACAGGAAATTAACTCAGTGGAAAAATCCGTCCAACATCTTCGTCATCAAACGTGACCACATTCACAATTAATTTATCGTTCATGGCCGCGCCTTTTGCAATACCTACCTATAAATAGCGATAAGATGTCGTAAAAGGCCAGTTTTAGAGGGCGACGACCGCTGATATGCCATCAATGACAGCATTGATAGCATCAAAAAAAGCCACGGCATGCAACAAGCCTTTAACAGAACATAAAAGTAAAACAAGCGCATTTATTCAGAATAAAAAACTAATAAATTGGCATTTTGTCACTATAACCTTTCCCCGACAGTCGAGTCTGCCATAGCAGAAAAAACTCGGGGCAAAATCCCCTCAGCTCCCCCCTCCTGGAGAGGTTGCGGGCAGATCGTTGAATTTTTACGCTTTATATCATTATTCCCTATGCGCAGTTTGAGCTACGATTGATACAAGGGTCTGCCGTTCGAGCAAGGTCCGTAATAACGAGGGTGCGCTGATGACTACTTCAACACATGATAAGGTCAAGGAAGATAAGCGTCTGAGCGATGGACCGGACTGGACGTTCGAGCTGCTGCAGGTGTATCTGGAGCACATCGATCGCGTAGCCAAACATTACAGGCTCGACACCTACCCACATCAGATCGAGGTCATCACCTCAGAGCAGATGATGGACGCCTATTCGAGCGTCGGCATGCCGATTAACTATACCCATTGGTCATTCGGCAAAAAGTTCATCGAAACCGAGCAGCGTTACAAGCATGGCCAACAGGGGCTGGCTTATGAAATCGTTATCAACTCCAACCCCTGTATCGCTTATCTGATGGAAGAAAATACCATCACCATGCAGGCCCTGGTGATGGCGCACGCTTGCTATGGGCACAACTCCTTCTTCAAAAATAATTACCTGTTCCGCAGTTGGACCGACGCCAGCTCGATCGTCGACTATCTGCTGTTCGCCCGCCATTACATCAGCCAGTGCGAAGAGCGTTATGGCGTTGAGGAGGTAGAAAAACTGCTCGATTCCTGCCATGCGCTGATGAACTACGGCGTGGACCGTTACAAACGGCCGCAGAAAATTTCGCTGGTCGAAGAAAAAGCGCGGCAGAAAAGCCGTGAGGAGTACCTGCAAAGTCAGGTCAATACGCTGTGGAAAACCCTGCCACGGGTCGAACGCGAAGAGGCGCCGGAGCAGGCCCGCCGCTATCCGAGCGAACCTCAGGAAAACATTCTCTACTTTATGGAAAAAAATGCGCCACTGCTTGAGCCCTGGCAGCGTGAGGTTCTGCGCATAGTGCGCAAAGTGAGCCAATATTTTTATCCGCAGAAGCAAACCCAGGTGATGAACGAAGGCTGGGCGACATTTTGGCATTACACCATTCTCAATCACCTGTACGACGAAGGCCGGGTCACCGAGCGCTTCATGCTGGAATTCCTGCACAGCCACACTAACGTGGTGTACCAGCCGCCGTACAACAGCCCGTACTACAACGGCATCAACCCGTACGCACTGGGCTTTGCCATGTTCCAGGACATCAAGCGCATTTGCCAGTCGCCGACGGAAGAAGATCGTTACTGGTTCCCGGATATCGCCGGTAAAGACTGGCTGGAAACCTTGCATTTCGCCATGCGCGACTTCAAGGATGAAAGCTTTATCAGCCAGTTCCTGTCACCCAAGATCATGCGTGATTTTCGGCTGTTCACCGTGCTGGACGACGATCGCAATAACTATCTGGAGATTGCGGCTATTCATGATGAGGCCGGTTATCGGGCGATTCGCCAAGAGTTGTCGGCGCAATATAACCTGAGCAACCATGAGCCGAACATTCAGATTTGGAATGTGGATTTACGCGGCGATCGTTCCTTGACGCTGCGCTACATCCCGCAAGATCGCGCGCCGCTCGACAAAAGCCGTCGCGAGGTGATGAAGCATCTGCATCGCCTGTGGGGCTTCGACATTATTCTGGAACAGCAGAACGAAGACGGTAGCATAGAGCTGTTGGATCGTTGCCCACCACGCCCTACACCACTGTAAGTTTGCTCAATAGCTCAGTTTCCATAATAACAAAGGGGTGCCACTTTCAAGTGGCACCCCTTTTACTTCACGCGGAAAACGTGATGAATCAACGACGGGCTTCGGTCAGATCGCTCGGCATGGTGCCTTGCATGCTGTGCCAAATGGCACCGCTGTCTTTACCGTAGTTCCGCACGCAGTCCATAACCTGATCGTAGGATTTCTCATGGCACAGCGTCGACAACTTGCTGTAGAAGGCCAGTGCCAGCTTGCGTGACTCCGGGTTGGAGAAGTAGTAACGACCAACGCGGGTATACAAGCCTTTCAGGCCGTTGAAGATCAAACCGTAAATCGGGTTACCGGAAGCAAACGCCAGGCCGCGGAAAATTTCGTAATCCAGCAGGTTGAAGGCATCCGCCTGATCTTCCACATGGGATGCTTTCGCCAGCACTTCCTGAGCCTGCTCTGGATGATTGCGCACCGCGGAGCGAATAAAGATTGAAGCGATATTGGTGCGCACTGACAACAAATTGTCGATCAATTGCGGGACGCTTTTATGATCGAGACGCGCCAGGGTCTCAAGGATATTGAGGCCGGATGTTTCCCAGAAATTGTTTACTTTGGTCGGTTTGCCATGCTGAATGGTCAGCCAGCCATCACGGGCCAGGCGTTGTAAAACTTCACGTAACGTGGTGCGCGTGACGCCAATCAGTTCCGAAAGCTCACGCTCCGCGGGCAAAATAGAGCCAGGGGGGAAGCGATTATTCCAGATACTCTCGATAATGTATTCTTCCGCGAAACCGGCAGGACTCTGCGCCTTTATGACCATGTTTTTGACGTTCCGTTGCGACGATAAACAGTAATAGTAATCGGCTGATCATACCAGATCGCTCCAGCATGACATAGCGTGAGCGAAAAACATTAAACGAAAGTGTGCATAAAGTGGCAAAAATTGTGCAAAAACACCGCGTCGGAGAAATTGCTCTTCATAAAGCCAGCCCCTATTGCCTCAGCCCCGGCGGCATTGTTAGGGTAATATGCAACAACTTATTTTCAGGATATGTCACGCAAAATGGAAACAACCTTACGCAGTGCTCTGGTGAAGAACTTTCTCGGGCAATCACCTGACTGGTATAAATTGACCCTCATCGTTTTCTTATTGGTCAACCCACTGGTTTTCTTCCTGGTCGATCCCTTTATCGCCGGTTGGCTGTTGGTGATCGAGTTTATCTTCACCCTGGCGATGGCGCTGAAGTGTTACCCACTGTTGCCGGGCGGCCTGCTGGCGATTGAAGCGGTGCTGATTGGCATGACCAGCCCCGCCCGCGTGGGCGAAGAAATTGCCCATAATCTGGACGTGCTGCTGCTGCTGATCTTTATGGTGGCCGGCATCTACTTTATGAAACAGTTGCTGCTGTTCGTGTTTACCAAGCTGCTGCTCAATATCCGCTCGAAAATGCTGCTTTCACTGGCGTTCTGCCTGGCCGCGGCCCTGCTGTCCGCCTTTCTGGATGCGCTGACGGTGGTCGCCGTGGTGATCAGCGTCGCCACAGGTTTTTACTCGATCTACCACAACATGGCGTCTAACCGGCCAGACGGTCATACCGAGGTCGGTGACGACAGCGAACTGGCCAGTGACGATCACAAGCAAACGCTGGAGCAGTTCCGCGCCTTCTTGCGCAGCTTGCTGATGCACGCCGGCGTCGGCACCGCGCTGGGCGGCGTAATGACCATGGTGGGTGAGCCGCAGAACCTGATTATCGCCAAAAGCGCCGGCTGGGGATTTGCCGAGTTCTTTCTGCGGATGGCACCGGTTACCCTGCCGGTGATGGCTTGCGGCCTGCTGCTCTGCCTACTGCTCGAACGCTTTGGCGTTTTCGGCTATGGTGCCAAACTGCCGGAACGCGTACGTGAGGTACTGAAAGAGTTTGACCGTCAGGCCACCGCAGGACGCAGCAAACAGGAACAGGTCAAGCTGGCGGTGCAGGCGCTTATCGGCATTTGGCTGGTCGTAGCGCTGGCCTTTCATCTGGCGGAGGTTGGCCTGATAGGCCTGTCGGTGATCATCCTCGCCACCGCCCTGTGCGGCGTAACCGACGAGCACGCTATCGGCAAGGCTTTCCAGGAAGCGCTGCCCTTTACCGCCCTGCTGACGGTATTTTTCACCGTGGTCGCGGTGATCATCGAGCAGCACCTGTTCAGCCCAATCATCCAGTTTGTCCTGCAGGCGGAACCCTCTTCGCAGTTGGCGCTGTTTTATCTGTTTAACGGCCTGCTGTCGTCGGTCTCCGACAATGTCTTCGTCGGCACGGTTTACATCAATGAGGCGCGCGCCGCGTTCAACAGCGGAGCAATCTCCCTGAAGCAATTCGAGATGCTGGCAGTCGCCATTAACACCGGAACCAACCTGCCTTCGGTCGCCACGCCGAATGGCCAGGCGGCGTTCTTGTTCCTGCTGACGTCCGCACTCGCGCCGCTGGTGCGTTTATCCTATGGGCGAATGGTGTGGATGGCGTTGCCCTATACGGTGGTATTAACCCTCGTTGGGCTGCTGTGCGTACAGTTTACCCTGGCGCCAATGACCGACCTGCTAACCCAGTGGCATTGGCTGACGTTGCCTTCAATCGAAGCCGCTGCACATTGACAGTGCCAGCCCACTCTGTTGCCAGCGACTATTTTTGTGCTGAATCCGGCCCAGGTGGCTGGCAGCGGGGTTGAATTGGTTTACACTGCCGGTTCAATTGCTTACTGCATGGAAGAATAAATATATGTTGCAATTCTTTAACCGTTGCTCGCAGGGGCGCGGTGCTTGGCTGCTGATGGCCCTGACTGCGCTGGTGCTGGAATTAGTCGCGCTCTACTTTCAGCACGTAATGCTGCTGCAACCCTGTGTGATGTGCATTTATGAACGCTGCGCGCTGTTTGGCATTCTCGGTGCCTCACTGGTCGGTGCCATCGCACCGAAAACGCCGCTGCGCTATGTCGCTATCCTGCTGTGGATTTACAGCGCCTGGGAGGGCGTACAGCTGGCATGGAAGCACACCATGATCCAACTGCACCCTTCGCCGTTCAATACCTGCGATTTCTTCGTCAGCTTCCCGTCCTGGCTGCCGCTGGATAAATGGCTGCCGGCGGTGTTTCACGCCTCCGGCGACTGTTCGGTGCGCCAATGGCAGTTCCTGTCGCTGGAAATGCCGCAGTGGCTGGTGGGTATCTTCGCGGCCTATCTGTTAATCGCAATCGTCGTGCTGCTCGCGCAATTTGTCCGGCTGCGTCGCCGTGACCTGTTCGGCCGCTAAGTACGGCATTGCGGCATTAATGAAAACGGCGCCTCAGGGCGCCGTTTTACATGGGATTGCTTGTGATTTTCAGAGGTAACCCGACGTCAAGTATGCGTAAGGTAATAAACGAGCACTATCAGTGCCCCAGCTACGGCAAACAGTCGTATCATTTTCATTATTGTACTCTCGAGACCTGGCGGGAGAGCGGTCAAACTACCTAATATCACAACGATAAAGAAGCGTTCAGGCGGGATTTGGCGGGTAATTTACATAACATTAAGTTTGAAGGGCATAACGCGTTAGTCGAAGAGGCAATGCATGGCTCGATCGCCTCCTGATACCGAGGCACCAAGGGCGATGTTTGTACACTCATTAAGCTCATACAAAAAAACTCATCATAGTGATGCATTATTGCATCAATATTCTGATGAACTTCAGTCAAAAAATCCTTATAGTAGCCGCATGTTGTATCAACGATTTCCCTGGTGTTGTTGTGTGTCTTGCCCCTCTCTCTTTGCAGGGGCTTTTTTCCTTATCTCGCCCAGCTCGGCTTGTTCAAGATGTGATCCTGCCAGTCCACGACTTCACTCTCACGCACCGCAATGTGCCGCACCGTAATACGTTCACCGTGCATAGCCGCCTTCGAGCCGCTTATCAACGGATGCCATGAGAACAGCGGTTTGCCTTCGCCAATCAGGCGATACGCACAGGTAGGCGGCAGCCAGTCAAAGGTGGTCAGGTTGGCGCGCGTCAGCTTGATGCAATCTTCTTCCAGTTCGAAGCGGCGCTCATAGTTGCGACACTGACACGATTTAATATTCAACTGGTTGCAGGCTACGTTGGTGAAATAAATCTCGTCGGTATCTTCGTCGATCAGCTTATTCAGACAGCATTGCCCACAACCGTCGCACAGCGATTCCCACTCTTGTTCTGACATTTCCGCCAGCGTTTTTTGTTGCCAAAAAGGGGTTTGTGACATAGTCGTTCGCGTCCGGTATAGGTAAATGAATAGATAACCTGCGTACAGGTTTTAAGGGTGCACTATATAGATATTCCAGTCGAATGAAAAGACCAAAAACACAATACAATCATAATGATAACGCAAACATGGCTTAAAAAAACACCATTTAAAACAATAACGTCCAACATAGGGCAACAAGAATATCATGGCGTTACCGGTTTTATCCGGCGAATAAAATCACACCCACCGCCCTCAATTATACGTACAAATCACAGGTCCAACACCTTTTGGTGCATCCCGTCAGACGCCATCGGCCTTCCCTGCGACAATGTTCGGATTCATCTCATTAAGCACGTTATGCCGCCTGGAACGGAATAATGCTGCTATGTTTAATGTTCGCCTTTAGAACAGAGATAAGGAGCTAAACATGTTTGGAAAAGCAGAAGACAAGGTCAACGAGGCTGCTGGCGCTGTTCAGGAAGCCTTCGGTGAGGCGACGGATTCGCCGGAACACCAGGTCAAAGGCGCAGCCCGCAAGTACGCCTCTCAGGCCAGCTATGCGGCTCGCGACGCGGCAGACAGCGTGCGGACCCAGGTTGAGTCCAACCCGCTTGCCGGCGTCGCCATCGCCGCCGCTGTCGGTATCGTTTTCGGCTTCTTGTTGGGCCGTAAGTAATCGGGCCATCTAACCGAAATGCGGACAAAAAAAGGCCCTTTAAGGGCCTTTTTAGTTTTATCCAGTCGCGATGCTAAATCACACGGGTGCTCAGCGATTTGCCGTTAAGCGTAATCTTCAACATGTCGCCGGAGCTCATCGGGCCGACGCCCTGTGGCGTGCCGGTAAGAATGATGTCGCCCGCGCGCAGCGTGAAGAAACGGCTCATATAGCTGATCAATGGCAAGATGGGGGTAATCATATCGCGGGTGTTGCCCTGCTGACGCAGTTGGTCATTTACCGTCAGCGACAGCTCCGCATTTTGCGGGTCGCCAAACTCCGCCACCGGAATAAAACCGGACATCGGGCAAGAACCGTCAAAACCCTTGGCTTTTTCCCAGGGTTGGCCGGCCTTCTTGAAACCCGCCTGCAATTCGCGCAGCGTCAGATCGAGCGCCACGCCATAACCGGCGATAGCGCGTGCTACGCGATCTTCATTCGCTTGCTTTAACGGCGTACCGATCAGCACGGCCAGCTCCACCTCATGGTGTACCGACCCAAACTCTTTGGGGATCGCCACCGGCTGGCGAATGTCGCACAGCGCCGTTTCAGGCTTGATAAACACTACCGGCTCTGCCGAGGTCGCACTGCCCATTTCCTTAATGTGATCGGCGTAGTTACTGCCGACGCAGACCACCTTATTAACCGGGAAATCAAGTAGTGAACCCTGCCAGTCTCTATGTTGATACATACCGCCTCTCCCTACAGTCATGTAGGGGCTTAGCATACTAAGCCCGTTATTCCACACTCTGGTGGGGTACCGTAGCGCGAGTCTATTGCCCGATACCGTCAGCCATCATACCCACAGCAATCGCAAAATAGTAAGAGCGATTCCAGTGCATGATGGTCCGGAAATTATCATAAACCAGAAATGCGCGCCCCTGCATGTCATCCGGTGTGATAACCCAGCTTCGCAGGGTGGAGTGCGGAAGCGCTGAACCGTCAGGCCGCCGCACGCCCTGTTTTTGCCATTCGTTTACGCTGCGAGCCTGACGATCTCTCAACCCCAGGCTATCGGCGCCGAAGCCGGCCGGCAACGTCACTTCCCTGCCCCAGCCGATACCCCGTTGCCAGCCCTCGCTCGCCAGATAGTTGGCGGTGGAAGCGAACACGTCGTCAGGGTTGTTCCAGATATCAATGCGGCCATCGCCGTCGCCGTCCGCCGCATAGTTCAGGAACGAAGTCGGCATAAACTGACATTGGCCCATCGCGCCGGCCCAAGACCCTTTTAGCTGGGCACCGCCGACATGCCCCTGCTCCACAATCTGCAGCGCCGCCATCAGCTGTTGGGTAAAGAAGGCTTCACGCCGGCCCTCAAACGCCAGCGTGGCAAGCGCCGAAATGACGTCTTCATGGCCCTGAATCTTGCCGAAAGCGCTTTCCATCCCCCACAGCGCCACAATATAACGCCCAGGGACGCCGTAGCGAGCGGTGACGCGGGTTAGTTGCGGCCGATATTGCCGGGACAGAGTTCGCCCTTGCTCGATTTTGGCGGGTGGCAGTACGCGTTTAAGGTAATCATCCAGCGTGATTTTCTTTTCCGGTTGATTACGATCGGCCTTGATTACACGGTCGACAAAATGCACGTTGGCGAAGGCGTTGTCGATGGTCTTCTGACTAATCCCCTGAGCCAGTGCCTGGCCTTTCAACTGCTCGACATAGGCCGGAAATTGCGCCGGATCGCGGCCGATTTCAGCCAATGTTCCCGCAGCCGCAAGGGTCGGCGCAGGCACGCCCGACGGAGCAACCTGAGCCGTCGTCTGTTGACAGACGCCGCATCCCAGCACCAGCAGGGTTGATGCCACTACTGTCGCCGACAATTTCATCACAGGGCTCCTTAGCCGTTTTAGGGGCTGACTCAGCCTGGCCCCTGGGTGCCGGCAGTGATTACTTTTTATCCTCTGACAAATGCCGGTTTAATAAATTTTCCACCGGCGGCGGGAATTGCAGATAAAACCCTTCTTCTTTCAGGGCTTCCTTTACTTTCTCAATATCCGCCGAGGCTAACTTTTCCCGTCCTTCGAGGGAAAGTACCATCGCCAATTGCGGCGTACCGAAACTTTTCATCAGATCTTCCGGCACTCGGGAGAAATCGTCTTTTTTTTCGACATAAAGATAAGTTTGATCCCGTTTTGGGCTTCTATAGATCACACAAAGCATTTTTTTAACTCTATTTAATTGGGGCAGCGTCTTGCCTGGATATAACTCTGACTATAACATGCTTATAGTACATCGGAATATCGCACCCCGATTGGTATTCCGGGGATTTAAAGTTGCTGAGACTGAGTCAGGATAGATGTCACAATCGCCAATTGAGCTAAAAGGCAGCAGTTTTACCCTATCGGTTGTTCATTTGCATAATTCGGAACCCGAGGTAATTCGTCAGGCGTTACTGGAAAAAGTGGAGCAAGCGCCCGCTTTTTTGAAAAATGCCCCTGTTGTTATCAACGTTGCAACGCTGAACGGCGATGCAAACTGGAAAGAACTTCAACAGGCTGTCACGGCTGCGGGTCTGCGCGTTGTTGGCATCAGCGGTTGCAGAGATGAGCGTCAGAAACGCGCTATAACCCGTGCCGGGCTGCCGTTACTGAACGAAGGCAAGGGCCAGAAGATGGCCGCACCGGAACCGGCCCCTGCGCCAGCCCCGGTGGTGGATATCAACGCCCCGGCCAAAACGCGAATCATCAGTGCCCCTGTTCGTTCCGGCCAACAAATTTATGCCCGCAACTGCGATCTGATCGTGACCAGCAGCGTCAGTGCCGGGGCCGAATTAATTGCCGATGGCAATATTCACATTTACGGCATGATGCGCGGTCGTGCGCTGGCCGGCGCTTCAGGGGATACGCAGTGCCAGATTTTTTGCACGCACCTGGGTGCTGAGCTAGTCTCTATCGCAGGGCAATACTGGTTGAGCGACCAAATCCCGTCCGATTATCTCGGGCAGGCAGCACGGCTCAGCCTGTTGGATAACGCTTTAACCATACAACCTTTAAATTAAGCCCTTTTGACAAGGAATCCATTTCATGGCACGCATTATTGTTGTTACATCGGGTAAAGGGGGCGTTGGCAAGACCACTTCAAGCGCGGCCATCGCTACCGGCTTAGCCCAAAAAGGCAAAAAAACCGTCGTGATCGATTTCGATATCGGTCTGCGGAACCTTGACCTGATCATGGGCTGTGAACGCCGGGTGGTGTACGATTTCGTCAACGTGATTCAGGGTGACGCCACGCTGAATCAGGCGTTAATCAAAGACAAACGCACTGATAACCTTTATATCCTGCCGGCTTCGCAAACCCGCGACAAAGACGCGCTGACCCGTGAAGGCGTTGAGAAAATCCTCAACGATCTGGGCGAGATGAATTTTGATTTCGTGGTCTGCGACTCCCCTGCCGGCATCGAAACCGGTGCGCTGATGGCGCTGTATTTCGCCGATGAAGCGGTGATTACCACTAACCCGGAAGTCTCCTCGGTACGTGACTCTGACCGTATCCTGGGCATCCTGTCTTCCAAATCCCGTCGCGCTGAGAAAGGCGAAGCTCCTATCAAGGAGCACCTGTTGTTGACCCGTTACAACCCGGGCCGCGTCAGCCGTGGCGACATGCTAAGCATGGAAGACGTGCTGGAAATTCTGCGCATTCCATTGGTCGGCGTTATCCCGGAAGACCAGTCCGTACTGCGCGCATCCAACCAGGGTGAGCCTGTTATTCTTGATATCGAGTCAGATGCCGGTAAGGCCTATGACGATACCGTTAGCCGCTTGTTAGGAGAAGAACGCCCCTTCCGCTTCATTGAAGAAGAGAAGAAGGGCTTCCTGAAACGCCTTTTTGGGGGATAAACCATGGCATTACTAGACTTCTTTCTGTCCCGCAAAAAACCGACAGCCAATATAGCCAAGGAACGGCTGCAAATTATCGTCGCAGAGCGTCGTCGTGGGGACAGCGAGCCCCACTATCTGCCTGATTTGAAGCGCGATATTCTGGCGGTAATTTGCAAATACATTCAAATCGACCCTGAGATGCTGCACGTGCAGTTTGAGCAGAAAGGGGATGATATTTCGGTACTTGAACTCAACGTGACATTACCGGAATCGGAAGAAGCAGCTAAATGATTGCGACGCATTAATTACCCCCTGTATATTTTTTACAGGGGGTAACTGTATGCACATCCAGTTATTGAGATAAAAAACACCCATTAATCATTTTTTCGCCTTTGGGATTAATCTCAATTAATGTTGCGCCGCGGTTGTTTAAAGTAAAGCCTGTCGAAAAATATTTTCTTCAATTATTTTTCACGAATAACCAGAGCAGTGTTTCCTTACCCTGCCCCGATTTGCCTACCCACCGATTAATAATTTTTCAGAATGTCCTGAAGTGGCGACGCTAATAAATCACCGCGCCAACCGCTCACTAATTCCGGCAGGCTATCGCCGCTTTTCAATTTCCAGTGCCAGTTCAGCAGTTGGTTAATCTGCCTGCGCGAGGCCAGCAATTCACTGCTTAAGCCACTTTGTTCACTGACAACGACGATCGCCGCTTTGATGTCCTTGAACACTTTCTTATAACCCGGTTGGTCGATCAGGTTGGACAACGGCTCCGGCAATGCAGCTTCATCCAGCTCGCTGGCCTCAGCCACCAATGCCAGCAACGTCTTACCGTGATAACGAATTTCCGGGCCGCTCAGGCCAAGCGAATCCAATTCCCCCAGCGAAGTGGGCATATAGCGCGCCACCTGCCAGAGATTCTCTTCGCGTACCACAAAGTTGACCGCCAAATCACGCTCACGCGCCTGGCGCAGCCGCCATTCCGCCAGTTTCTGCAAACATCCCAGTTGGCGCGGACGCAACTGCCAGGCGTTGGTGATTTCACGGTAGGCCAATTCCGGTGCCAGCGACTCGCTGCGACGCTGACAGAGCAACAAGCACTCATTGGCGGCGGCCGCGGTCCAACCGGCGTCTTCGGTTTCCTGCACCAGTTGTTTAGCCATCGGCAGCAGGTAGAAAACGTCTGCAGCTGCGTATACACACTGTTTTTCCGTCAGCGGGCGCGCCAGCCAATCGGTGCGGGATTCGCTTTTATCCAGGTCTACCTGCATATATTCCGTCACCAGGGTCGCAAAACCACAAGACAGCGGGCGGCCGGTAAAGGCTGCCAGTATCTGGGTATCGACCATCGGGGTCGGCAGCGTTTTGAACGCATTCAGGAACACCTCGAGGTCTTCACTGCCGGCGTGCAGGAATTTCACAATCTGGGTATCGCTCAGCAGATCGATAAACGGCTGCCATTGCTTGATCGGCAAGGGATCGATCAGGGAGAGTTGTTCACCGTCGTATAACTGAATCAGGCCTAACTGCGGATAGTAGGTACGCGTTCTGACAAATTCGGTGTCCAACGCAATCTGGGCATGGTTTCTCGCCTGCTCGCAGACCTGCTGCAATCCGGCATCGGTAGTGATCAACTGATAGTTCAAAACGTCATTCTCTTGGTCGCTTTCATGATTCAAACACAACAACGCCGGCATTCACCGGCGTTGTTGATCTGTAAGGCGTGGATGATAACCTAAGCGGCATCTGCCGCCGGCGGCTTTTTCTGCTCATCACGCAGTTCTCGCCGCAAAATTTTACCGACGTTAGATTTCGGCAACTCGTCGCGGAACTCAACAATTTTAGGCACTTTATACCCGGTCAGGTACCGGCGGCAATGGGTCAACAGCTCTTCCTTGGTCAGAGAGGCGTCTTTCCTCACCACGCAAATCTTGACCGTTTCACCGGATACGTCATTCGGCACGCCAATCGCCGCGGATTCCAGCACCTTCGGATGCTGGCTGACCACATCTTCGATCTCATTCGGGTAAACGTTAAAACCGGAAACCAGAATCATGTCTTTCTTGCGATCGACCACGCGTACAAAGCCCGACTCGTCCACTGTAACGATATCGCCGGTTGCGAGCCAGCCCTCTTTTAACACTTCATCAGTGGCGTCCGGCCGCTGCCAGTAGCCTAACATAACTTGCGGTCCTTTAACCCACAGTTCACCCGGCTCCCCTACCGGCACATCGTGCCCATCGTCATCCACCAGCCGAATATCGGTGGAAGATACCGGCAGGCCGATGCTGCCGCTGTAATGCGTCAGATCGTGCGGGTTGCAGGTGACCAACGGCGCACATTCCGTCAGGCCGTAGCCCTCAAGCAAATGTCGACCTGTGACCTTCTCCCACTTGTCCGCTACCGCCTTTTGTACCGACATCCCGCCGCCGACCGAGAAACGCAAAGTCGAAAAATCCAGCTTGTGGAAATCTTCATTATTGAGCAGCGCGTTAAACAGGGTATTAACGCCGCTGATAGCGGTGAAGGGGTATTTGGCCAACTCTTTTACCAGCCCCGGAATATCGCGCGGGTTGGTGATCAGCAAATTGCGGCCGCCCAACTCGAGAAACAGCAGGCAATTCACCGTCAGCGCAAAGATATGGTAGAGCGGCAGTGCAGTGACTATCAACTCCTGACCATCGCGGAACAACGGCCCGTAGGCGGCGTTGCACTGCGCCAAATTGGCCTGCATATTGCGGTGCGTCAGCATTGCGCCTTTCGCCACACCGGTGGTGCCGCCGGTATATTGCAAGAACGCCAGATCGGAATTGATGATGCCAGGTTTGACATACTGCAAGCGGCGCCCACGCTGCAACGCGCTGCGGAAAGAGACCGCGGCAGGCAGGTGGTATTTCGGCACCAGTCGCTTAATGTATTTCACCACGAAGTTAACCAACGTGCCTTTGGCGGTGGAGAGCTGATCGCCCATACGCGTCAGGATCACATGTTTTACCTGGGTATTGAACACCACTTTTTCCAACGTATGGGCAAAGTTGGAGACGATTACGATGGCGCTGGCGCCGCTGTCATTCAGTTGGTGTTCCAGCTCGCGCGGCGTATACAGCGGGTTAACGTTTACCACCACCATGCCGGCGCGCAAAATGCCGAATAGCGCGATCGGATACTGCAACAGGTTTGGCATCATCAGGGCAACGCGATCGCCCTTCTGCAAGCCCAGCTCATTTTGCAGGTAAGCGGCGAAGGCCCGACTGCGTTCCTCCAGCTTACGGAAGGTCATCGTCTCGCCCATGTTAATGAAAGCCGGTTGATCGGCATAGCGCTGAACCGCACTTTCAAACATTTCGACCAAAGATGAATAACGATCGGCGTCGATCTCTGCCGGAACATCTGCCGGGTAACGTTTTAACCAGACCTTATCCAAGGTATTACTCCTGAAATCATTGCTCATTATCATCGCAGCCCCTAACACGCAGCCAAACAATAACAATATTTTAACTCAGCAGACCAGTTTGAGTTTTAAACATTATTCAGGTTGCGATATACATCACTAATTGGCGGTATTTCCCTGCGCCAAAAGAAAAGGCGGCCGGAGCCGCCCTATTAAAATTTGTTGGCCTCAAACAAAAGCCTACTCGGTGACGATGGTTTGCACCTGCACAGGACCAGGATTATACCAGCCGTATCCTACGCCCCAACCTGGGCCCCAGGTGCCGCTGCGCCAGCCCCATGGCTCCATCGGCGCCGGTGGCATCATCACCTGCTGGGTCAGACGCCAGCGCTTGTAACCGGTGGCGTTCATCGTCACGAACTTGTACGGCGTCATGCCGATTTTGCCTTCTTTCACGCCGGTGATTGGCCCGACAACGGTAACCAACTGCCCCTTAAAATCGACCGGCTCCAGAAAACCGTTGACCGTAGCCAGCAAGCGGCCCCGCGACGGCTCGCCCAGAATCGGCCGGGCGCCTGAATCGAGCGGCACCGCCGCGATCTCGAGCACCGTGCGCCCCTGCTCGTTAGCGACGTTCACTACGGTGCCGCCAAAGCGGGCTTCAGCTCCGGCAAACAGATTCGGCGCATTCTGCACCGAAGACAGTTGCTGCACCGGCGTTGCCGTACTGCCTTTAATCGCATCCGGTACGGTTACGCAACCTGACAACGCCAGCGCGCCGCAGGCCATGGCCAGCAACGACATCTTGTTACTTACAGTGCGGGTTAACATCGTCGCAATCTCCTGAAATGACTGTAACTTTGACAGCAAATCGCTAAGCAAGTTGCAGTTCATTCATAGCCCGGATTCAACCGCCGCACAATAGGTTGCCGTTATTCGCGCCCAGGCAGTTTTTTCCAGGTGACTTCGTTGCGCAAGTAAGTCGGTTCGGCATGTTCTACCGCCACCGCCAATCCTTGCTGCCAGGCAAGCAGCGCAAGCGGCAGCATGTCTTCCGCTTGCGGCAGCAGCATTTGCCCGTCGCGCAAGCTCAGGGAAGCGCCCGCAATCAAGTCCGGGTAAGTTTGCCAGCCGGTCCCCACGTGCGCCCAGTTGCCTTGCAGGCCTTGCGCACGTTCCTGCGCTTGCTGGGGTGAAAGCACCGCCTCACCTGCGCTTTCCAGCCAACCGCCGTCTTCTCGGCGCTCAAACTGGCCCCAGTAGACTTCCCCCATCCGCGCATCAATCGCCGCCAGCACGCGATCGGCGCCGGTAACTCGCCAGGCGCCTTGCGCCATGGTTTGCAACGTTGAAATGCCCAGCATTGGCAACCCGGCTCCTAGCGCCAGCCCTTGCGCGATGCCGATACCGATACGTACGCCGGTAAAGCTGCCGGGCCCGCGACCAAAAGCCAGCGCATCGAGTTGATTAAGGGTTAAACCGGATTCCGCCAGCACTTGCTGCACCATCGGTAAAATGCGTTGCGTATGCTCACGTGGGCACAGCTCAAACAGGGCGTGGACTTCGCCTTGATTCCAGATGGCAACGGAACAGGCTTCCGTCGCCGTATCGATCGCTAAAATTCGCGTGGACATACCAACCTCTGGCGGGAAAAAACAGGGCGCGCATTGTAGCACAGCCCTGTGTTCTCGCCTATCCGCTAGCGTTCAGCCTGCAGGAAGGCAATCGCCTGGGCGATATCCCGGGTGCGCGGGGTCGGCGGCAGGCTATTGAGGAACACTTCGCCATAAGGCCGCATCACCAGGCGGTTATCGCAGATCACCAGCACGCCGCGATCGTCAGTATCGCGGATCAGGCGTCCGACGCCCTGCTTGAGGGTAATGACCGCATCCGGCAATTGCACGTCGTTGAACGGATCGCCGCCACGCAGCCGGCAGTCTTCGATTCGCGCCTTCAACAGCGGATCGTCGGGCGAGGTAAACGGCAGTTTGTCGATGATCACGCAAGACAGCGCGTCACCGCGCACGTCCACCCCTTCCCAGAAACTGCTGGTCGCCACCAACAACGCGTTGCCGGCTTCGACAAACTGCGCCAACAGTTGGCCTTTGCTGGTTTCCCCTTGCAACAGTACCGGCAGCGTCATGGTGGCGCGGAACTCTTCCGCCAGTTCGCGCATCATCTGGTGCGAAGTGCAAAGGAAGAAACAGCGGCCGTTATTGGCTTCAATCAAGGGGCGCAGCATGCGCGCCAGCTGGCGGGCGCCGCCGGGCTGATTCGGCGAAGGCAGAAAACGCGGTACGCACAGCAGCGCCTGTTTGGCGTAGTCGAACGGGCTGGCCAACAACAAGGTTTTGGCTTTGGTCAGGCCCAGGCGGTCGGTAAAATGCCCCATCTGCTCATTGACCGACAGCGTTGCCGAGGTGAAAATCCAACTGCCCGGTTTCTCATCCAGCAGCTCACGAAAACGATCCGCCACCGTCAACGGCGTCAGCGCCAGCACGAAGTGGCGCGAATTGCATTCATACCAGTAACTGAAGCCCGGCTCGTTGACCTCTTTCAAGCGTTTGAGGCGTGCGCGATACAGCGTGGCGCGCTCGAAAGCGGCGTCCAGCAAGGCCGAACGGCCAAGGGACAGTTTAACCACGTCGTAGCACAGCTCCAGCGCGTCATCGAGCAGCAACAGGGCGCGCTGCACGTTCGGTTGACCAAGTACGTCGCGCAGGTTGCCGCGAAACCCCGGCTCCCCCAACATCAACCGGAAATCCTGGGTACTCTGGCTGAGGCGATCGGCGCTTTTTTGCAACTGCGCGGCGTCACGCACTTCGGTACGGTAGGCAATGGTAATGTCTTTAGCGAGATCCATCAGTTGGCGGCTGGTCAGCTGCTTGCCGAAATACTGGCTGGCGATATCCGGGATCTGATGGGCTTCGTCGAAAATCATCACGTCAGCTTCGGGGATTAACTCGGCGAACCCGCCCTCTTTCACCACCATATCCGCCAAAAACAAATGATGGTTCACCACGATAACGTCGGCATCCATGGCACGACGGCGAGCTTTGACCACAAAGCAATCTTTATACAGCGGGCAGTCGCTGCCCAGACAGTTGTCGTTGGTGCTGGTCACCAGCGGCCAGATAAAGCTGTCTTCCGCCACGTCGCTGCAACTGCTGATGTCGCCTTCTTTGGTCAATGACGACCATTGACGCAGATGAACCAGATCGATAAGCGTCTGCCCGGCCAACTCACCGCCGGCCATCGATTGTTGCTCCAGCCGTTCCAGGCACAGATAGTTGGAGCGCCCCTTCAGCAGCGCCATCTTGCCTTTGTACTTGAGCGCTTTGGCGACGGTAGGCAGATCGCGCGCGTAAAGCTGGTCCTGCAGGGCTTTTGAACCGGTGGAAATAATCACTTTGCGATCGGCGCGCAGCGCCGGCACCAAATAGGCAAAGGTTTTACCGGTGCCTGTGCCCGCTTCGACCACCAGCTCCTGTTTGAAATTAATGGCCTCGGTGACCGCTTCCGCCATCTGCCGCTGAGCTTCACGCGGTTTGAAACCCTTGATTGCCTGCGCCAGTGCGCCGTCTGTTGCGAAATCGTCCGTCACGCTATCTCTCTGCCAGTGTAATTCAGCGGTGATTATGCCAATCCTGCCGCACGGCTACCACCGACTTTTACCCTATGGCTTTCAAGTCGCAGCCAGTGCGGGCAATAACGCTGTGGGCTGGAAGACAACGGGTTTGCCACGCATTTCTACCGGTGGCTGTGTTACCCTTAAGGTGATGATGATATGGAGATAACTGAATGAACATCGAACGCATTGATCCCGACCAACGCTGGTCCGAAGCCGTGGTACACAACGACACCGTCTATTACACCGGCGTGCCGGAAAATCTGGATGACGACGCCACCGCACAGACGGCAAACACCCTGGCAGCCATTGACGTGCTGCTCGCTCGCGTTGGCTCGGACAAGAGCCGAGTGCTGGACGCCACCATTTTTCTGGCAGACGCCGCCGACTTTGCCGCGATGAACGCCGCCTGGGATGCCTGGGTGGTCGCCGGCAGCGCGCCGGTACGCTGCACCGTGCAGGCCAAATTGATGAACCCGAAGTACAAGGTTGAAATCAAGATTATCGCCGCGCTGTAAACAAAAAACCGCAGGGAGTGACGTGACCTCTGCGGTTTCAGACTGCTGACAAAGCCCGTTATTAGGGAGAGCGTGGCGAAGGGGTCGTAGCGGCTTGCCCGCCGGAGTGCCCCTCGGTGCGCTAGGCCCGGGTATCTCAGGTTGAAAGACAACGTTGTTATCAAACAAAAAACCGCAGGGAGTGACCTCTGCGGTTTTTATGTTGTCATGCTGCGCGCTGATTAAGCCAGTTTGATAATCACCATTCCCGCCAACAGCAGCGCCAGGCCGATCCAGCCCTTGGCATTCAGCCGCTGGCCGAACAGGATCCAACCGGCGGCGATGGTCGCGGCAATACCGAAACCGCCCCAGAGCGCATAGGCCACCGACAGATCAATCCCCTTCACCGCCTGCGCCAGCGCACTGAACGCCCCCAGCACCGACAGCAGAGACAACAGACCCATCCATACTTTACGGAAGCCGTCCGACATTTTCAGGAAGATGTTGGCGACAATTTCCAGGACAATCGCCAGTGCCAGAAACCCGATGTGGTACAACTCAAGCTGTTGCATGGTTGTTACCTCGCGGGTTGGCCTGTTTTCGACCCTTACGGGTACCGGACTTCACCAGCATGATGCCGGCAATCAGCGTCACCAGACCCAACACTTTCAACGCAGAGATCGGCTCATCAAACCACAACACGCTGAACAGCGTAATAAACAGGATACCGATACCTTCCCACAGCGCATAGGCCACGCCAAGGGCGACGCGTTTTATCGCCAGAGACAGCATTACGTAAGACGCGGTGATCATCACATACATCACAATATGCCCGGTCATGCCGCCGCTGATACTGGCGTATTTCATTGACAGGGTACCGATAATTTCGGCCACGATAGCCAAACCTAAAAAGATCCAATAAATCATAATTTTTCTCCCAAACGGCGAATAACGCACGCTAAGGCGTATTTATCCCGATTTATCTCGTCGAACAGGCGCAATAAGGCACTGACGACGCAGAGATCTCTGGGGATAAACTGACCCAAACGTAATAAGAATGTTTGCCCGGCTACGCGGAATGACGAAGGACTGAGCCTGTCACCAGCACCGGTTAAGGGAGAAAGACGCTATAGTTCGCTGCACCAGTGATGCTCACTGGCAAGGATGGCAGACAGGAAAAGCTGGCAAGTAGAGGTTCTGAGGGTAGTTCCGTTAAGTTTCATCATAATTGTTCTCTATTCTCAGCCGCACACCGTGCGATTTGCCCAATATCCTCATAAAAGTAAAATTTTCAACTGCGATATTTGTACCATAGCCAAAATAAGAAAGCAAACTGCCGTTTTCACAAAAAGCGGAAAAAAACGGGTTAAAAATAAGAAAGTTAAGCATTTTAAAAATAAAAAAAGGTTCAACGAGCCGTTGAACCTTGACGATTTCATGGGGGGGCAAACAATCGCCAAACCCAGGCTCGGCGCGGGTTACAACGCAGCGCCCTTGACGGCGCTGCGCGCCAGTTCGCTGATGCGTTCGTAGTCGCCGCTTTCCAACGCGTCGGCCGGCACCAGCCAAGAGCCACCGATGCACAGCACACTTTTCAGCGCCAGGTAATCGCGGTAGTTATTCGGCGTGATGCCGCCGGTCGGACAAAAACGCACCTGCGGGAACGGGCCGCCGATAGCCTGCAACGCTTTTACGCCGCCGTTGGCTTCTGCCGGGAAGAACTTGAACTCGCGCAACCCGTGATCCATGCCCAACATCAGCTCTGAAACGGTGCTGATGCCCGGAATTAACGGAATGGTTCCTGCGGTAGCGGCTTTCAGCAACGCCTCGGTCAGGCCTGGGCTGATAGCGAATTGCGCGCCAGCCTCGGTCACCTCTTGCAACTGCTGGGGATTAATCACCGTACCTGCGCCGATAATCGCCTCCGGCACTTCTTTGGCAATGGCGCGGATCGCCTCCATGGCGCAGGCGGTACGCAATGTCACCTCCAGCACCCGAACGCCACCGGCGACCAGCGCCCTGGCCAGCGGCACCGCATGTTCCAGTTTATTGATCACAATGACCGGAACCACCGGACCTGCCGTCAGGATCTGTTCTGCGCTGGTTTTCCAGTTTTTCATTAATATCTTCTCCACTACTTACGGTTTATAAATGGCACGCCCCTGCCACAGGGCTCCGCAGGTTAACGCGGGCGTCCGGCCGTACCCTAAGTGAGGTTGCTGCCCCGCGTTCGACGGGCAAAAAAATGCCGGCAGATAAACTGCCGGCGACGAGTTACTCGAACTCGTTCCAGGAACGGCCATCGCGGGTGATCATCGCGACCGAGGCCACCGGGCCCCAGGTACCGGACTGGTAAGGCTTCGGCGCTTCGTTGTCCGCTTTCCAGGCGTCCATGATGGAGTCCACCCATTTCCAGGCTTCTTCCACCTCGTCACGGCGCACGAACAGCGCCTGAATACCGCGCATGGTCTCCAGCAACAAGCGCTCGTAGGCGTCTGCCACGTGCTCCTGGTTGAAGGTTTCCGAGAAGCTCAGATCCAGCTTGGTGGTTTGCAGGCGGTGTTTGTGATCCAAGCCCGGCACCTTGTTCAGCACCTGGATTTCGATACCTTCATCCGGCTGCAGACGAATGGTCAACTTATTCTGCGGCAGTTGTTGGTAAGAGTCGCTGAACAGGTTCAACGGCGGGTTCTTGAAGTAAACCACCACTTCAGAACATTTGGTCGGCAGGCGCTTGCCGGTACGCAGGTAGAACGGCACGCCGGCCCACTGCCAGTTGTCGATATCCACGCGGATAGAGACGAAGGTTTCGGTGTTGCTGCTTTTGTTCGCCCCTTCCTCTTCCAGGTAGCCCGGCACTTTTTTGCCCTGCACAAAACCGGCGGTGTATTGGCCGCGCACCGTGGTTTCACGTACATTGCTCTGATTGATGCGCCGCAGCGAACGCAACACCTTCACCTTTTCGTCGCGAATGCGATCGGTGGTCAAATCCGCCGGCGGCGACATGGCAATCATGGTCAGAATTTGCAGCAGGTGGTTCTGGATCATGTCGCGCATCTGGCCGGCCTGATCAAAGTAACCCCAGCGCCCTTCGATACCCACCTCTTCCGCCACGGTGATCTGTACGGAATCGATAGTACGGTTGTCCCAGTTGGAGGCAAACAGCGAGTTGGCGAAACGCAACGCCAGCAGGTTCAGCACCGTTTCTTTACCGAGATAATGGTCAATACGGTAAACCTGGGACTCGTTGAAGTATTCCGCCACCTGATCGTTGATCACGCGGGAAGACGCCAGATCGGTACCCAACGGCTTTTCCATCACGACGCGCGCCGGGTCGTGATTCAGTTTTGCCTCGCCCAACCCTTTGCAGATCGCGCCGAAGGTGCTTGGCGGCATGGCGAAGTAGTTGATGGTGGTGCGATGCTTCTGGTCCAGCATTTTACCCAGCTTGGTAAAGTTTTTGCTGTCGTTCACATCCAGGTTGCAGAAATCCAGGCGTGCGCTCAGCGTGGCCCAGAGTTCGTCATCCAGCTTTTCTTTCATAAAGGTGCCAAGCGCTTCCTTGACCACCTTGATATAGGCTTCTTTATCCCACTCGGCACGACCAACGCCGATAATCCGGGTTTCCGGGTGGATATGGCCGGCTTTTTCTAACTGGTACAGGGAAGGCAGCAGCTTACGACGCGCCAAATCGCCCTTCGCGCCGAAAATAACCAGGTCACACGCCTGGGCTGTAGAGGTTACCGCCATGTTCATCTCCTCGTTGCAGGATATTTGTAATTTTCTTACATTACTAATGTACTCTCTTTGACTACGGCCAGTAAACCCAGATCAAAAGCAGAAAAAAAGCCCCAGAAACTCCAGTGTTAAGTGCGATCGGGCTTAAACGCCGCTGACGAAACTAAAAACTGTAATTTTCTGTCTTTTTTGACGCTCTTTTACCATTATGAAAGTTAGACACAGGTCATGTTCTGATGAAAAAAGTCTGCATACCCTCTGTCGAGACTGCCAACGGTTACCGGCACGTAGTATATTTTCATTAAACCGGCATTGATTTCTCCTTTGATTGAAATCGACATATCCGATGGATTTCAGGTGGAAACTTGAAAGATTGCGG
This sequence comes from Serratia plymuthica, assembly GCF_018336935.1. NCBI lineage: Bacteria > Pseudomonadati > Pseudomonadota > Gammaproteobacteria > Enterobacterales > Yersiniaceae > Serratia > Serratia plymuthica. The sequence goes on from NZ_CP068771.1 coordinate 2,757,091, forward strand.
GTATAAAACCATGAGTGACTCTCGTTATATGAATACGCTGGAAAAAATCCAGAGCCATCTGGAGCTCCTGAGCAAATCTGAAAGGAAAGTCGCCGAGGTGATCCTGGCCTCCCCACAAACCGCCATTCACTCCAGTATCGCAACGCTGGCCAAAATGGCTGACGTCAGCGAACCTACCGTCAATCGTTTTTGTCGCCGTCTCGATACCAAGGGTTTCCCCGATTTTAAGCTGCATCTGGCGCAGAGCCTGGCCAACGGCACCCCTTACGTAAATCGTAACGTGGAGGAAGATGACAGCGTCGATTCCTACACCGGTAAAATATTTGAATCGGTGATGGCCTGTCTGGATACAGTAAAGGCAAATTTGGATATTGCCGCAATCAATCGTGCGGTTGACCTGCTTACGCAGGCAAAAAAGATCTCTTTCTTTGGTTTAGGCGCGTCGGCGGCGGTCGCCCACGACGCGATGAACAAATTTTTCCGTTTTAATATCCCGGTGGTCTACTTCGATGACATCGTCATGCAGCGCATGGGATGCATGAACTCCAGCGAAGGCGACGTGGTGGTGCTAATTTCCCACACCGGCCGCACCAAAAACCTGGTTGAAATGGCGCAACTGGCGCGCGAGAACGACGCCACGGTGATCGCCATCACCTCGCGCGATACCCCTCTCGCCCATGCGGCGACGCTGTCTCTGCTGCTTGATGTGCCGGAGGATACCGACGTTTATATGCCGATGGTGTCCCGTATTGCGCAATTAACGCTCATCGACGTTCTGGCCACCGGATTTACCTTGCGCAGAGGGGCTAAATTCAGAGATAACTTGAAGCGGGTCAAGGAAGCGTTAAAAGAATCGCGCTTTGATAAGGGTGCGGTTATCCCGAATAATTTCGACTCGTAAACGATGTAAAAAACCTGCCGGGAAGATTTGAACGGCAGTACTAGAGGCAGTACCTGTAAAACGCTCATGCGGGTAACCCGGGTGAAACATCAGTGTAGTAAAATTACATTTCACTCCTGGTTTCGTTATCCGACGTTATCGCAACACCAATACTTTGCTTCACCAGTCAACGGAGTAATACATGTCCAGACGGCTCAGAAGAACCAAAATTGTTACCACCTTAGGCCCGGCTACAGATCGCGACAATAATCTGGAAAAGATCATTGCCGCCGGCGCTAACGTGGTTCGGCTCAACTTTTCCCACGGCAGCGCGGAAGATCATCAGGCTCGTGCTGATAAAGTGCGCGAAATCGCTGCCAAACTGGGGCGTCACGTCGCGATTCTGGGCGACCTGCAAGGGCCAAAAATCCGCGTTTCCACCTTTAAGGAAGGCAAAATCTTCCTCAATATAGGTGACAAATTCCTGCTCGATGCCAACATGGCAAAAGGCGAAGGCGATAAAGAAAAAGTCGGTATCGACTATAAAGGCCTGCCTGCCGACGTGGTGCCGGGCGACGTACTGCTGCTGGATGACGGCCGCGTACAGTTGAAAGTGCTCGAAGTTCAGGGCATGAAAGTGTTTACCGAAGTGACCGTTGGCGGCCCGCTGTCCAACAACAAAGGCATCAACAAGCTGGGCGGTGGCCTGTCCGCCGAAGCCCTGACCGAGAAAGACAAAGCCGATATCATCACCGCGGCGAAAATCGGCGTCGACTATCTGGCAGTCTCCTTCCCGCGCACCGGCGAAGACCTGAACTACGCACGCCGCCTGGCGCGCGATGCAGGTTGCAACGCCAAGATCGTGTCTAAAGTTGAACGTGCCGAAGCCGTGTGCAGCGACGAAGCAATGGACGACATCATCCTGGCTTCCGACGTGGTGATGGTTGCCCGTGGCGACCTGGGCGTCGAAATCGGCGATCCTGAACTGGTCGGCATCCAGAAAAAACTGATCCGTCGCGCCCGCACGCTGAACCGCGCCGTCATTACCGCGACCCAGATGATGGAATCGATGATCACCAACCCGATGCCAACCCGCGCCGAAGTCATGGACGTGGCGAACGCCGTGCTGGATGGTACCGACGCCGTAATGCTGTCTGCCGAAACCGCTGCGGGCCAGTACCCGGCCGAAACCGTGGCGGCAATGGCGCGTGTTTGTTTGGGCGCTGAAAAGATCCCAAGCATCAACGTCTCCAAGCACCGTTTGGACGTGCAGTTCGACAACATCGAAGAAGCCATCGCCATGTCTTCAATGTACGCAGCCAACCACCTGAAAGGCGTGACTGCGCTGATCGCCATGACGGAATCAGGCCGTACTGCGCTGATGATGTCCCGCATCAGCTCCGGGTTGCCGATCTTCGCCATGTCACGTCATGAGCACACGCTGAACCTGACCGCGCTATATCGCGGCGTTACGCCGGTTTACTTCGACAGCCACAACGACGGCGTCGTCGCGGCCAATGATGCGGTGAATCGCCTGCGCGACAAAGGCTTCCTGGTTTCAGGCGACCTGGTGATCGTGACGCAGGGCGACGTGATGGAAACCGTTGGCACCACCAACACCAGCCGTATCCTGCGCGTCGAGTAATCGCGCTTGCCGCCGGCCGTTAACGCGGCCGGCATTTTTTCCCGCCCCGCTCTTTCCGTCTGATAAACTCGCCTCCAGTCGCCACTACGGCAAACGGAGAGCCAAGATGCTTCATCAACACCCGCAGCAAAACTGCAGCTCACTTGCACTGGATCTTGACGGCCAGGATTTGGAAAGCCTGGACGAAGCCTGCCTGCAGGGTAGCGCATTACTGAAAATCAGCTTGTACGGCAATCGCCTCCGCCAGTTCCCGGCGCAAATTTTTCGGCATCGCGACCTGCAGGTACTGAATATCTCCTGTAATCAACTCAGTGAACTGCCGCAGGAACTCGGGCAATTGCAAAAGCTGGCGATGCTGGATTGCGGTCACAACAAAGCCGATCGGGTACCTGCCAGCATCGGCCAACTCAGTGAGCTGACCTATCTTTATCTGAGCGACAACACTTTCAGCACGCTGCCCATCGAGCTGGGCTGCCTGCATAAATTGCGTTATCTGAACGTGACAGATAACCAACTGAGCGAACTGCCTGCTGCCATAGTTCAATTGAGTGGTTTGCAGGAGCTGAGGCTATATAACAACCGGATTACCGCCCTGCCGGCTACCATCGGCCAGTTGACCGCGCTGCGGGAACTGCATCTGATGAACAATCGCCTGGAAACGCTGCCGGAAGAAATCTCGCAATGGTCTGAACTGGCGGTACTGGACGTGGAAAATAACGCCATCAGCAAGCTGCCTGCCGCATTCTGCCACTTAGCCAGCCTGACCGACCTCAATCTGCGCGCCAATCGGCTACGGCAGCTACCGGAGGGCTTTGGTCAGTTGACGGCACTCACCACGCTTGATCTGCGTGCCAACCGCCTGAGTGAGCTGCCGGAAAGCATGGCGGCATTGACTCGCCTGCGGCGATTGGATTTGCGCTGGAACAACTTCGCCCAAATGCCGGCGGTGCTGGAGCCGTTGATTGCCCAAGGCTGCCTGGTGCATATATAAGCGCAGCCAAAAAAAGGCCAGCCACCCTTCGATGACTGGCCCTTCAAGCCTGAGCGACGATGTCGCTTAGCGGTACAAATCGTCGCGCGAATAGGGCTCGATTTCCCCTTCTTTACGCGTTTTCAGCAGTTTGAGGATCCAGGTGTACTGCTCTGGATTTGGCCCCACCAAATTCTCCACTTCTTCATTCATGCGGCGCGCAATGTAGGGGTCATCAGCAACGGCCAAATCATCCATCGGCGGGCGAATATAAATATCCAACATGCTGGTTTTACCGTCATACACCGGGAACAACGGCACGATGGCCGCACGGCACACCTTCATCAGGCGGCCGACCGCCGGCAATGTCGCTTTATAGGTAGCGAAGAAGTCGACGAACTCGCTATGTTCGGCGCCGTGATCCTGATCGGGCAGATAATAGCCCCAATACCCCTGACGCACTGAACTGATAAACGGTTTGATGCCGTCATTGCGCGCATGCATCCGACCACCAAACTTACGGCGCACCGCATTCCACAGATAATCCACCAAAGGGTTGCTTTGATTGTGGAACATCGCCGCCATCGGCTGGCCACGCGCCGCCATCAGCATAGCGGGCACATCCACCGCCCAGCCATGCGGCACCAGGAAAATCACGTTGCGGCCTTCCTCGCGGATTTTGTCCAGCACCTCTTCACCGTGCCAACGCACGCGCTTCAGCACTTTCTCCGGTTTGGTGCAGGCCAGTTCCGCCATCAAAATCATCGATTGCGGTGCGGTGGCGAACATCTCGTCAATAATATGCTCGCGCTCGTTTTCCGACACTTCCGGCAGGCAGTACAGCAAGTTGATACGCGCACGGCGGCGCGCGCTTTTGGCCACTTTGCCGACCAGCTTGCCCACAGCTCCGAGTACCGGATCGCGCAAGCGCGCAGGGATCAGTGAAATGCCGGCCATCAACCCGGTTCCCAGCCAAACGCCCCAGTAGCGCGGATGGTAAAAGGCTTTTTGAAATTGCGGAATGAACTCTGGGTTCGATTTTTTCTCGTTTTGCATGCACAAGCTCTTAACTTAGCGGTTCGGCTAATCATAATTGCAATGATTGATTTTGCAATTAACGACCGCGAAGCGCCAATATAAAACAGCATCGGCCCGCAATCAGGCCGATGGGATCACTGGCGCGGCAGCGCGCCCGAACAAAAGGATTAATCCAGTTGCAGTTGAGGAACCACTTCCTTCACCTGCGCCAGATAATCGCTGCGATCTTTACCACTCAACCCTTCAGAGCGCGGCAGTTTCGCCGTCAACGGGTTGACCGCCTGTTGGTTGGTCCACATTTCGAAATGCAGGTGCGGCCCGGTAGAACGACCGGTATTGCCCGATAACGCGATACGGTCGCCACGTTTCACCTTCTGCCCTGGCTTAACCAGCAACTTCTTCAGGTGCATATAACGCGTGGTGTACTGGCGACCATGACGGATAGCCACATAGTTGCCTGCGGCACCGCTGCGTTTGGCGATCAAGACCTCACCGTCACCCACCGCCAGCACCGGGGTACCGACCGGCATCGCAAAGTCGACGCCTTTGTGCGGCGCAATACGCCCGGTCACCGGATTCACCCGGCGCGGGTTGAAGTTTGAAGAGATGCGGAACTGCTTCATGGTTGGGAAACGCATAAAGCCGCGCGCCAGGCCAGAGCCTTGACGATCGTAGAATTTGCCGTCTTCGGCGCGGATGGCGTAGTAATCTTTGCCGCCGGAACGCATGCGCACGCCCAGCAACTGGCTTTGCGAACTCTTGCCGTCAAAATGTTCGCGGGACATCAATACCGAGAATTGGTCGCCTTTGCGCAGTTTGCGGAAATCCAACTGCCACTGCAGCGCTTTGATCACCGCATTGATTTCGGCACGGCTCAAACCGGCATCACTGGCGCTGCTGACGAAGCTGCCATTGAGGCGGCCGCTGATCACGTTATTACGCCACTCGCCCTGCTGGGCTTCCTGAGTTTCCTTGAAACTGTTGCCAACGCGATCGTAGGTACGGGTTTCACGCCGGGAGACTTCCCAGGTCAAACGTTGCAGATCGCCGGCATCGTTTACCGTCCACGACAGTTGCTGGCCGATCTTCAGATTACGCAGGTCGCGATTTTGCGATGCGAGCATAGATACGTCTGACATATCTATGCCGTACTGGGTCAGAATGCTGCCCAGAGTATCGCCGGTAGAAACGACATATTCATGCACGCCATCTTCGCCGGCGACCTTCTGGTCCAGCTCATCCTGGGGGATGTCATCATCGGGAGTGGCTTGGTCAAGGTCGATCGGCTCACTGGCTTCTGGCAGTAAGGAGCGTAACTGGCTGGATTCTAACTCGATGTTCTTAACGATGGGGTTATGTTCTGGGTGATAAACAAAAGGCCGCCAAACGGCAACGGCCAGTGTAACCACTGTCAGCGACCCCAGCATGACGCGATGGGGCCGTGGCAGATTGTTATACGCCAGAGCGATAGTTCGGACTATCTGCTGCACTCGATATTATCCTCATAATCTTTACTTCAGGCAGCTCACGTACTGGTTTGACAGCTGAGTAAGGAAGTTCCCGTAGCTGTCTTTCCCCAGTGCGATGCCGGTGCCCAGCGGGTCCAGCGTTCCAGAACGCACTTTGGTCCCTTTGGCAACGGCATTGATTACGGCCGGCCTGAATTGTGGCTCAGCAAAAACGCAGACTGCTTTCTGCTCAACCAACTGTGTTCGAATTTGGTGTAAGCGCTGTGCTCCAGGCTGTATTTCGGGATTAACGGTGAAATGGCCCCGTGGGCTCAAGCCGAAATGTTTTTCAAAGTAGCCGTAAGCGTCATGAAAAACAAAATATCCCTTGCCTTGCACAGGCCTAAGCATGTTACCAACATTTTTGTCAGTTTGCGTCAGCAGATTCTCGAACTGGCGCAGGTTTGCGTCTAATTTGTCCTTATTTTGCGGCATAAGTTCCAATAACCTGTCGTGAATCGCGATCGCGGTCACTTTTGCCACTTCCGGGGATAACCAGACGTGCATATTATATTCGCCGTGATGGTGTCCATCACCGTCGTCATGATCTGCATGGTTATGCGCATCCCCTGCATGTTCATCTCCATGATCGTCGTCATCGCCCTTCATCAACAGGGGTTTCACCCCGCTCAGTTCACTGATGGCCAACTGACGATTGGCTGCTACCGGGGTGAGTGATTTGGTCAGAAAGGCTTCCATGTCCGGTCCTACCCACACCACCAGATCGGCGGCTCGCAGGCGCTGGATATCGGAAGGCCGCAGAGCGAAATCATGCGGCGAAGCACCATCCGGCAACAGCACCTCGGTTGGCGTCACGCCGTCGGCTATCGCGGAGGCGATAAATCCCAGCGGACGAATGGAAGTCACTACCGCGGCATAAGCGCCGTTCAGCGGACCGGCCATCATCAATGCGCTGGCCAGCAGCGTACGTTGCAGCCATTTATTTTTCTGTGCCATTCTCAGTAATCCCGTCGTTTTCATCAGCGAGGCGTGATATTATAACATTCGGTTAGTTCTGCAAAATGTAATCACGAGATGTCTACACTGACAACGCTAAAAAATATCACCGTCTCCTTTGGTAGCCGCAAGGTCCTGTCGAATATTTCGCTCAGCCTCCAACCGGGCCGTATTCTGACGCTGCTCGGCCCAAACGGCGCGGGTAAATCTACGCTGGTGCGGGTGGTGCTGGGGCTAATTGCGCCAACCGAAGGCACGATTGAACGCGAGCCAGGCCTGCGCATCGGCTATGTGCCGCAAAAACTGCACCTCGACGCCACCCTGCCGCTCACCGTCAGCCGTTTTATGCGCCTGAAGCCCGGTGTGAAAAAGGCTGATATCCTGCCTGCGCTGAAACGCGTGCAGGCGGCCCATCTGCTCGATCAACCGATGCAAAAGCTCTCCGGCGGCGAAAACCAGCGGGTGCTGCTGGCACGTGCGCTGTTGAATAAACCGCAGTTGCTGGTGCTGGATGAGCCGACGCAGGGGGTCGACGTCAACGGCCAACTGGCGCTGTACGATCTGATCGATCAACTGCGTAAAGAGTTGGGCTGTGCGGTATTGATGGTTTCCCATGACCTGCATCTGGTGATGGCGAAAACCGATGAAGTGCTGTGTCTCAACCAACACATCTGCTGTTCCGGCGCGCCTGAAGTGGTATCCATGCACCCAGAATTTATCGCCATGTTTGGTAATCGGGGAGCGGAACAGCTGGCGGTTTATCGCCACCACCACAACCACCGTCACGACCTGCAAGGTCGAATCGTGTTGAAGAAAACCGGGGGCCGTGAGGCATGATCGAACTGTTATTACCCGGCTGGCTGGCCGGGGTGCTGCTGGCTGGGGCCGCCGGTCCGCTAGGCTCATTTGTTGTCTGGCGCCGAATGTCCTACTTTGGCGATACCTTGGCGCACGCCTCGCTGCTTGGGGTGGCCTTCGGCCTGCTGCTGGATGTGAATCCTTTTTATGCGGTGATCGCCGTAACGCTGGTGCTGGCTCTGGTGCTGGTATGGCTGGAGCGCCGGCCGCAGCTTTCCGTTGATACCCTGCTCGGCATTATGGCGCACAGCGCGCTGTCGCTGGGTCTGGTGGTAGTGGCGTTAATGTCCAACGTGCGGGTCGACCTGATGGCCTACCTGTTTGGCGATCTGTTGTCTGTCACCTTTAGCGATATCTGGATGATCGGCATCGGCGTCAGCATCGTGCTGCTGATCCTGTGGTGGCAGTGGCGCAACCTGCTGTCGATGACCATCAGCCCTGAGCTGGCACATGTAGACGGCGTTAATCTGGTGCGGGCGCGCACCGTGCTGATGCTGGTCACCGCGCTGACCATCGGTCTGGCGATGAAGTTCGTCGGTGCGCTGATCATCACTTCCTTGCTGATTATTCCGGCGGCAACGGCACGTCGTTTCGCCCGCACGCCTGAGCAAATGGCAGGTTATGCGGTGCTGGCAGGCATGCTGGCCGTCACCGGCGGGCTGGCCTTCTCGGCATTTTACGATACTCCGGCCGGCCCATCTGTGGTGCTGTGTGCTGCGGTGCTGTTTGTACTGAGTTTATCCAGGAAGCAGCAGGCCTGATTCCGGGCTGCCGACAGATGTGACAAGGGCCGCAACAGCGGCCCTTTTTAATGCTTACTCTTCGCGTTCAATGCCAAAGTGTTTATAGGCATGATTGGTCGCCATACGTCCACGCGGGGTTCGCTGGATAAAGCCTTGTTGGATCAGGAAGGGTTCAATGACGTCTTCGATGGTTTCCCGCTCCTCGCCAATCGCTGCCGCCAGGTTATCCAGGCCCACAGGTCCGCCCATGAACTTGTCGATTATCGCCAGCAACAGCTTGCGATCCATATAGTCGAAACCTTCGGCGTCTACGTTCAGCATGTCCAGCGCCTGCATCGCGACGTCGCCATTGATCACGCCGTTGGCACGGACTTCAGCAAAGTCGCGCACCCTGCGCAGCAAGCGGTTGGCGATACGCGGCGTTCCCCGCGCCCGGCGCGCTACCTGGTGAGCGCCCTCTTCCGAGAGATCCAACCCCAGGCAGTTGGCGCTGCGTGAAACGATATGCTGCAAATCGGCGACCTGATAGAACTCCAGGCGCTGTACAATGCCGAAGCGATCGCGCAGCGGCGAGGTCAGAGAACCGGCACGCGTGGTAGCCCCCACCAGCGTAAAGGGCGGCAAATCGAGTTTGATCGAACGCGCGGCTGGGCCTTCGCCGATCATGATATCCAGTTGGTAATCTTCCATTGCCGGATACAGCACTTCTTCGACCACCGGCGACAGACGATGGATTTCATCGATAAACAAGACGTCGTGCGGCTCGAGGTTGGTCAGCATCGCCGCCAGATCGCCCGCCTTCTCCAGCACCGGGCCGGAGGTGGTACGCAGGTTAACGCCCATCTCATTGGCGACGATATTCGCCAGTGTGGTTTTACCCAGCCCAGGCGGGCCGAAGATCAGCAAATGGTCCAGCGCATCGCCACGCTGCTTTGCCGCCTGAATAAAAATCTCCATCTGCTCACGCACGTGCGGCTGGCCGACATATTCCGTCAGCAGCTTTGGCCGAATGGCGCGATCGAGAATTTCTTCTTCGTTGATCGGTTCAGCAGAAATCAGGCGATCGGCTTCAATCATTCTCTATCCCTTATCAACCTTACAGGGCGGCGCGCAGCGCGTCGCGGATCAGGGTTTCGCAATCGGCGCCCGGTTTGGCGATTTTGCTGACCATACGGCTGGCTTCTTGCGGTTTATAGCCCAATGCCACCAGCGCCGAAGCGGCTTCCGCTTCCGCATCCAGCTCGGCCGCCTGCGTTGCCGTAGCGGGAAGCGTAATTTCGCTGCTGTTATTGAACAGATCGCCATTAAGCCCTTTAAAGCGGTCTTTCATTTCAACCACCAGGCGCTCGGCGGTTTTCTTGCCAACCCCCGGCAATTTCACCAGCGAAGTGATCTCTTCGCGTTCTACCGCACTGACAAACTGCTGTGCCGACATCCCGGACAGGATCGCCAGCGCCAGCTTTGGCCCCACGCCGTTCACTTTAATCAACTCGCGAAACAGTGCGCGCTCTTGTTTATCGTTGAAACCGTACAATAGCTGCGCGTCTTCGCGCACCACAAATTGGGTAAATACGATGGCTTCTTGCCCCAGATCCGGCAGCTCATAAAAGCAGGTCATGGGCATATGCACTTCATAACCCACGCCGTTTGCCTCCAGTAACACCAGCGGCGGCTGCTTTTCCAGAATATATCCTCTGAGACGACCTATCATTTACCCTCCTGCAGAATTCTTGAGCATGACCGACTGTCATGCCGTGCTGGTAAAGCTTATAACATAAAAAAGGCTGGATGAATATCCAGCCTGCGTTGTCACCGATCAAGCGCTACTTCAAACGGCCACGGGCCAGGTTTAACCGCCCTTCGCTCATTCGCAGCACGTTCTGGCTGAGATGGCAGTGGGTGATGGCGATAGCCAGCGCATCGGCGGCGTCCGCCTGGGGATTGGCCGACAGTTTAAGCAGCGAGCGTACCATGTGCTGCACCTGCGCCTTCTCTGCCGCGCCGGTGCCGACCACCGTTTGCTTTACCTGACGCGCCGCATACTCAAACACTTCCAGATCCTGGTTCACGGCGGCAACGATCGCCACGCCGCGCGCCTGCCCGAGTTTGAGCGCAGAATCCGGGTTCTTCGCCATAAACACCTGTTCGATGGCGAAAAAATCCGGTTTAAACTGGGTGATGATTTCGCTGACGCCCGCGTAAATCAATTTCAGCCGCGTCGGCATGTCATCCACCACGGTGCGAATGCAGCCACTGGCGATATAGCTCAGTTGGCGGCCCTGCTGGCGAATGAGACCATAACCGGTGACGCGCGATCCGGGATCGATACCCAATATGATCGTCATCCCTACACCCACCTTGCGTTAAGCATAAACATCGCCAGGCGCTGCCACAGAGCAGCGCCGTACTGCAACTCCATTACAGCGTCGCCGCAACCTCGTCGGAGATCTCGCCGTTGTGGTAAACCTCCTGCACGTCGTCGCAGTCTTCCAGCATGTCGATCAAACGCAACAGCTTCGGCGCGGTTTCTTCATCCATATCGGCCTTGGTCGATGGGATCATGGAAACTTCCGCCGCGTCGGCGGTGAAACCGGCCGCAGTCAGCGCGTCTTTCACTTCGCCGAGGTTTTCCCAGGCGGTAAACACGTCGATAGCACCGTCGTCGTAGCTGACGATGTCTTCAGCGCCGGCTTCCAGCGCCGCTTCCATCACCACGTCTTCATCCAGGCCCGGTGCGTAAGTGATCACGCCCTTCTTGGTGAACAGATAAGCCACGGAACCGTCGGTGCCCAAGTTACCGCCGCACTTGGTGAAGGCGTGACGCACTTCGGCCACGGTACGGTTGCGGTTGTCGCTCAGGCATTCGATCATGACGGCAGTGCCGCCCGGGCCGTAACCTTCGTAAATGATGGTTTCCATGTTGGTATCATCATCACCGCCCACACCACGCGCGATGGCGCGGTTCAGGGTGTCGCGCGTCATGTTGTTGGACAGCGCCTTGTCGATCGCCGCGCGCAGACGCGGGTTAGCCCCCGGATCGCCACCGCCCAGTTTCGCGGCGGTCACCAGCTCGCGAATAATTTTGGTGAAAATTTTACCGCGCTTGGAATCCTGCGCAGCTTTACGGTGCTTTGTGTTGGCCCACTTACTATGACCTGCCATAAAAAATCTCCGAAAAAAATTACTGGACTGAATTAATAACAAACTCTTCAATCGCCTGCTGATTGCTCCAGGACTTGGTCAATTTCACGGCTTGCGCCGCCTCAAGCCAGCGGTAGGCGTGATGCTCGGTAATCACCGGATCGCGCTCTTCAGGCAACGCCAGACAGAACCAGTGCTCTTTATTGCGCGTGGTGCCCGGGGCATAGCGATGTCGCAAATGGACAAAGAGTTCAAACTCCACACAGCGCTGGCAATCGAACAACGGCAGATTCTCTGCTTCGATATCGATGCCGACTTCTTCCATGACCTCACGCCGTGCGGCATGCGGCGGCGACTCGTCTTCCTCCAGGCTGCCGGTAACCGACTGCCAGAATTCGGTATCGTCGCGCCGCTGTAACATCAGCACCCGTCCACTGGATTTGGCGTAAATCACGACCAAAATGGACTCGGGCCGCTTGTAACTCATCACTCGTTCTCTTCCGGTAACGCGGCTTTCTTGACCACGCAGATCCCCAACTCCTGCAACGACGCCGGGTTGGCGAAGCTTGGCGCTTCGGTCATCAGACAGGCGGCTGCAGTGGTTTTCGGGAAAGCAATCACGTCACGAATGTTGTCGGTGCCGGTCAGCAGCATCACCAGTCGGTCCAGACCGAAAGCCAGGCCGGCGTGCGGTGGCGTGCCGTACTTCAATGCATCCAGCAGGAAGCCGAATTTCTCGCGCTGTTCGTGTTCGTTAATGCCCAGAATGCTGAAGACCGTCTGCTGCATTTCGCTACGGTGAATACGCACGGAACCGCCACCCACTTCGTAGCCGTTGATCACCATGTCATAGGCATTGGCAATGGCCGTGGTTGGCGCCGAACTCAGCTCTTCCGGGCTCATGTCGCGCGGTGCGGTGAACGGATGGTGCATCGCCGCCAGGCCGCCTTCACCGTCTTCTTCGAACATTGGGAAGTCCACCACCCACAGCGGTGCCCAGCTGTCCAGCTTGGTCAGTTGCAGGTCGCGGCCCAGCTTCAGACGCAGCGCGCCCATCGCATCGGTCACAATCTTGAAGCTGTCTGCGCCGAAGAACAGGATATCGCCGGTCTGCGCGTTGGTACGCGCCAGGATCGCTTCCAGCACTTCCGCGCTGAGGAATTTGGCGATCGGGCTTTGTACGCCTTCCATGCCGGCGGCACGGTCATTGACCTTCAGCCAGGCCAGGCCTTTGGCGCCATAGATGTTAACGAAGGTGCCGTACTCATCGATCAGCTTGCGGGTCAACTGCGCGCCGCCCGGAACGCAGATGGCGGCTACGCGGCCTTTGGCGTCGTTAGCCGGGCCGGAGAACACTTTGAACTCCACGTCTTTCACCAGATCGGCAACGTCCACCAGCTCCAGCGGGTTACGCAGATCCGGTTTGTCGGAACCGTAACGACGCATCGCTTCCGCGAAGGTCATGACCGGGAAATCGCCCAGATCCACGCCTTTCACATCCTGCCACAAGTCGCGCGCCAGCTTTTCCATCACTTCACGCACTTGATCGGCGGTCATGAAAGAGGTTTCAACGTCGATTTGGGTAAATTCAGGCTGACGATCGGCGCGCAGATCTTCATCACGGAAGCATTTGACGATTTGGTAGTAGCGATCAAAACCCGACATCATCAGCAGCTGTTTGAACAGCTGCGGCGACTGTGGCAACGCATAAAATTTACCTTTGTGCACACGGCTCGGCACCAGGTAGTCACGCGCGCCTTCCGGCGTGGCTTTGGTCAACATCGGGGTTTCGATGTCGAGGAAGCCGTTGCTGTCCATAAAGCGACGCACGAAGCTGGTGATTTTGGCGCGGGTCTTCAGGCGATCGGCCATTTCCGGGCGACGCAGATCCAGGTAGCGGTATTTCAGGCGCGCTTCTTCGGTGTTGACCTGGTTGGAGTCCAGCGGCAACGGCTCGGAGCGGTTGATGATCTCCAGAGCATGAGCGAACACTTCCACTTCACCGGTGGACATATCTTTATTGATTTGGCTGTCCGGGCGTGCACGTACGGTGCCGACAATCTGAATGCAGAACTCGTTGCGCAGGTCGTACGCCTTGTCAAACGCGGCTTTCTGATCCGGATCGAAGAACACCTGCACGATGCCTTCACGATCGCGCATATCAATAAAGATCAGGCCGCCCAGATCGCGACGACGGTTGACCCAACCACACAGAGTGACTTCCTGGCCCACGTGGGACAGATTCAACTGCCCGCAATATTCAGTACGCATACGCTATCCTTTTGGCTTAAGCCGATTCCGCGCGGGCTTTTGCGCCGGCCGCGCGGCTGTTAACTGATGAACTCTATTTATTACCCGGTTTGAAGTCTGTTGCATACCAACCGGTGCCCTTTAATTGGAAACCCGTGGAAGAAATCAACTTGGTTAACGCGGGCTGCCCACACGCCGGACAGTCAGTCAGCGGCGCATCGGAAAATTTTTGCAATTTCTCTAACCGAAGGCTGCAAGCACCACATGCATATTCATAAATCGGCATAGTTCGTTGGAGTAAAGTGTGTTGAAAAAAGGCGATCATTATAAAGGAAATTCATGCTCCAGATAAGTGCGAACACAGCTTTGTTGCAGCACTAAATGGCGTGTTTTTGTTCGAAGTAACACATTGATTAACAAATTTCCCATTAACCGGTGACCCTTTTTTCACGTAGCCTGAATTCAACCTTGTTTTAGTGCGCCGTTCTGGCTGCACATATTTTATCCACCCAGTAACGGGAGCCCCCGATGTTGAAACTTGATGCTCAAACCACAGCGCTGGTGCTGATTGATTTGCAAAACGGCATTCTGCCCTACGCCGGCGGGCCGCACAGCGCCGAAAGCGTGGTAGCTCACGGCGCGCAACTGGCGGCGCGTTTTCGCTCGCTCGGCGCGCCGGTGATCCTGGTGCGCGTCGGCTGGTCCGACACATTTGCCGATGCGCTGAAACAGCCGGTAGACAAGCCCGCTCCGTCGCCGGCGGGCGGATTACCGGCGAACTGGTGGGAATTCCCGGAACCCTTGGCGGTCAGCGAAGGCGATATTCTGGTGACCAAACGTCAATGGGGCGCATTTTACGGCACCGAACTTGATTTGCAATTACGCCGCCGCGGCATTAAAACCGTTGTGTTGGGTGGGATCTCCACCAATATCGGCGTTGAATCTACCGCCCGCGCCGGCTGGGAACACGGTTACGAGTTAGTGATCGCCGAAGACCTGTGCAGCGCGCAAAATGCCGAGATGCACAGGTTTGCCGTCGAGAATATCTTCCCGCGTCTGGCTCGCGTGCGCAGCACCGGCGAAATTCTTGCCGCACTCGGCGAGTAACAAAGACTCCAGGGCGCTGCATGCTGCGCCCACGTTTATCTCACAGGGACATTAAGGAAGATGGCGCGTTGATTTATATCGGACTACCACAGTGGCAACACACAGCCTGGAATCGCATCGGGCTGCGCGATCTGGCGGATTACAGCCGCTATTTTAACTGCGTGGAAGGCAACACGACTTTCTACGCGTTACCCAAGCTGGAGATCGTGCAGCGCTGGCGCGACATGACCACCGATGATTTTCGTTTTTGTTTCAAGTTCCCCTCGGATATCAGCCATAAGGCGGCACTGCGTAACTGCGATGCCGAGCTGCAGGCATTTTATCACTGCCTGAGCCCGATTCATCAGCGTATAGGGCAGCTTTGGTTGCAGTTGCCCTCGGCATTCGGGCCGGATGAATTGCCGCGCATGTGGCAGTTCCTGGACAGGTTGCCGAAAGAGTTCACCTACGGCGTAGAGGTACGTCACCCTGCATTCTTCGCCAAAGGCGAGGAAGAGCGCCTGTTGAATCAGGGGTTGCATCAGCGCGGTATCAACCGGGTGATCCTCGACAGCCGGCCGGTGCACCATGCCGCCCCTGACAGCGCCGCGGTGCGTGACGCTCAGCAAAAGAAACCCAAGCTGCCGGTGCATGCGCTGGTCACCGCCCACAACCCGCTGGTCCGTTTTATCGGCGGTGACGTGTTGCAAGACAATCTGCGTTGGTTTGACGCCTGGCAGCAGAAACTGCTCACCTGGCAACAGCAATCCACCCCCTTCCTGTTTATTCATACGCCGGATAATGGCGATTCACCGCAACAGGCGCAAAAAATCTGGCAGCAGCTTCATCAGGCTATTCCTAATTTGCCCCCGCCGCCGGACTGGCCGGAGCAGGATGCACTGTTTTGACCTATTAATCTGACCGATTACATCAGATTTTTCCTCGCGACAGTGATTGCAATGGTCGCTATGATGCTCGCTGCCAGTTTTGGTTAGGGAATGGAGTTAAAAATGGTAAGCGCGCTTTATGTCGTGCTCGGCGCATTGTTGTTGATCAAACTCTCTTATGACGTGGTTAAGTTAAGGATGCAATACCGTGTCGCTTACGGAGACGGCGGCTTTTATGAGCTGCAGACCGCCATCCGCGTTCACGGCAATGCCGTAGAATATATTCCTATCGCCGCCGTACTGCTGGTGATCATGGAAATGAACGGTGCAGGAATATGGATGATCCATATTTGCGGCCTGATGTTGATGACCGGGCGCCTGGTGCACTACTACGGTTTGCGTAACCGTGAAGTCCGTTGGCGCCGTTCAGGTATGGCGGCGACCTATATTTCGCTGGTCCTGATGGTGTTGGCCAACATTTTCTATCTGCCCTGGGATCTGATTTTCAGCCTGAATTGATCTCCTGTTTGTCATCAGGCGGCCACGCCGCCTGCTTCCGCTCCGCTTTCTTGCCGTTATCTGTTAGAATACGCGCCTTCGAATTCTGAACTGACTTCCCGCTATGCCAAACCGCGATACTCTTTTTTCTGCCCCCATCGCCAAACTGGGCGACTGGACCTTCGACGAACGCGTCGCTGAAGTGTTCCCTGACATGATTCAGCGTTCCGTTCCCGGCTATTCCAACATCATTTCGATGATTGGCATGCTGGCCGAACGCTTCGTGCAGCCCGACAGCCAGGTGTATGACCTGGGATGTTCGCTGGGCGCGGCAACGCTGTCGATGCGTCGGAATATCAAGGTGGCGGGTTGCAACATCATCGCCGTCGATAACTCTCCGGCGATGGTCGAACGCTGCCGCCGCCATATCGACGCTTTCCGCGCCGATACCCCGGTGGAGGTTATCGAAGCCGATATCCTCGATATCAAGATCGAAAATGCCTCCATGGTGGTACTGAATTTTACCCTGCAATTCCTCGAGCCGGCCGATCGTCTTCGCCTGCTGGAGCAGGTTTATCGCGGCCTGCGCCCAGGCGGCGCGCTGGTGCTGTCGGAGAAATTCAGTTTTGAAGATGCTGACGTCGGCGAACTGCTGTTCAACATGCACCACGATTTCAAACGTGCCAACGGCTACAGCGAGCTGGAGATCAGCCAAAAGCGCAGCATGCTGGAACATGTCATGCTGACCGACTCGGTAGAGGCCCACAAGGCCCGCCTGAAACAGGCCGGGTTTAAACATGCGGAAGTGTGGTTCCAGTGCTTTAACTTCGGCTCATTGATCGCGTTGAAAGCAGGAGCTGAGCAATGATTGAGTTTGGTGATTTCTATCAGCGCATCGCCAAAGGCAACCTCAGCCACTGGCTGGATACCCTGCCCGCGCAGCTCAGCGCCTGGCAGCGCGAGTCGCTGCACGGCAAGTTCAAACAGTGGTTTAACTCGGTTGAACACCTGCCGACACTGACGCCAACCCGCCTCGATTTGCTGCACGGCGTGCACGCCGAGATGGACGCCCCACTGTCTCCGGGCCAGTTGGAAGGCATCGAAAAGATGCTGCGCACCCTGATGCCGTGGCGTAAAGGCCCGTTCTCGCTGTACGGCATCGACATTGATACCGAATGGCACTCCGACTGGAAATGGGATCGCGTGCTGCCGCACATTTCGCCGCTGGCCGGCCGTACCATTCTGGACGTCGGCTGCGGTAGCGGCTATCACCTGTGGCGAATGGTGGGTGCCGGCGCGCAGATGGCGGTGGGCATCGATCCGATGCAGCTGTTCCTGTGCCAGTTCGAAGCGGTTCGCAAACTGCTGGGCGGCGACCAACGCGCTCACCTGCTGCCGCTGGGTATTGAGCAACTGCCTGAGCTGGCCGCTTTCGATACGGTATTTTCCATGGGCGTGCTATACCACCGCCGTTCGCCATTGGATCATCTGTATCAACTGAAAAACCAGTTGGTCTCCGAAGGTGAGCTGGTATTGGAAACCCTGGTGGTGGAAGGCGATCGCAACCAGGTGCTGGTGCCGGGCGATCGTTATGCCCAGATGCGCAACGTCTACTTCATTCCTTCGGCCGAAGCGTTGAAATGCTGGCTGGAGAAATGCGGTTTTGTCGACGTGAAGATCGCCGACATGTGTGTAACCAGCACCGAAGAGCAGCGCCGAACCGACTGGATGACCAGCGAATCACTGGCCGAATTCCTTGATCCCAAGGACAGCAGCAAGACAATTGAAGGTTACCCGGCCCCGTTACGTGCGGTGCTGGTGGCCAAGAAGCCTTAATTCTTGCCAAATGGGCCTGGAAAACCAGGCCCCGCATTATCCCTTATCGGCATCCACTACCCGCAGTTCATATACCATGGTTGCGTTCGGCGGGATTTGCGGCGCATAGCCCGCTTCACCGTAAGCCAGTTCTGGCGGCACCACCATCGTCAACGAACCATGATTTTTCAGATGGCCGATCGCCTCGCGGAACAACGGCGGATAGGCGGAGAGCGACTGTGACATCACTTTCCCGCTGCGATCCATATCCTGAATCACGCTGCCGTCGGTTAAACTCTCTTTCACAACGACGTCCACCCGTGCGTTTTCCGTAATGGCTTCATCGCCCGCATAATCGACGCGATACCAGAAGCCGGAAGGCGATTTTTGCGTGCCCTTCTTCTTTTTGAACTCGGCGACGAACGCCTCGCCCGTGCTGGTCTGCACCTTCGCCGCCTTGTTTCTGGCGCCGCTCACCGCTTTTTCCGACTCCGCCAGTGCACTGGTCAACTGCGCATCGCTCAACTGGTAATGGCCGTTGAAGGTATCGATCACGCCCGCCAGCAGCACGACTTTATCGGGATTGATACCCCAATTTTTACGCTCAGCCAGCATCGTTTGAATATCGCGCCCCAAAGCGACGCCAGCGGCATAGCTCTGTTGCTCCGGTTTTTTCTTGAGCGTCTGCGCATCCGGCAACCATTTGGCGCGAGAGCGCAGCCCATCGACCTCTTCACGCAATGCCTGCTGCGCTTGGTTGGCGTCCGCTAGCGCCCATGCCGTTTTTTTCGCCTGCTCGATCATTTTCGCCAGTTGCTGCGTTGATTTATCGCTTTCCGCCACCGCCGCAGTCAGCCGTTGCTCCAACGCCTTAGCCCGCTCGGTTTGCATTTTGTTTTTTTCCTGCAACTGCGCCAGCTGTTGTTGAAGCTCACCCGTCGCCTTGGCGGCTTCTGCCTTTTGCTGTTCCAAGGCCGTCTTCAGGCTTTTCTCTTGTTGAGCAGCCTGTTGCCGTTGGCCGTCCCGATCTTTCTGCAACTGCGCCAGTTGCTGCTGCAGTACCCCCAGCGCCTTGGCAGCTTCAGTTTTCTGCTGTTCCCGCTCAGCGGCGGCCACTTTTTTGTCCTGCTCATAACGCTGGCGCGCTTTATCGTTGGCAGCCTGCGCCGCCGCCAGTTTCTCCTGCCAGACCTGCTGCCGGGCCTTATCAGACTGTTTAGGCAGCTCCGCCAGCCGTCGTTCCAGCAATGCAATGCGGCTTTCTCGCTCCTCGGTTTGTTGTTTTTGCCGTGTTAGCGCCGCCTGCATCTCGGCAATCTGCGCCTGAGCCTTCCGCTCCTGCGGCGCCAGGTTCAGCGCCTGTCGCACGCCGCTGGCTAAATCGCTCAACGCGCGCAGGTCAGGCGTCGGTTTATCGGCAGCCGTCAGAGACGACGCGACGCGCAACGCGGTCAGCTCCTGCTGCAGCGATCGGATCGCGGTCTGCTGTTGCTGCAATCGCGCTTCTTTCTCGCGCAGCGCCTTTTGCAACTGCTCCAACTGCTGCCGCTGTACGGCCGTCTCACGAGTTTGCGCCGGCCGGGACGCCGGTTTTTTGGTTTCCTGGGGTTGGGTGACCAAGGTATCGGCATTCGTTGCCGGTGCATCCTGCCGCTGGTAGCGCTCGGCAAACTGCAATAGTGCAGGCACATCGTCATCCGCAGCGACCATCGTTGGCGCAAACGCCAACGGTATCATCAGGTTCAGCAATGCCTTTCTTGCTCGTGAAGTCATTGGGCGCGTTCTCCGCGCTCAGCCAGGCCGGTCATCATTGCAGAACCGATATCTGCACAGAGACGGCTGGTACGATAACGGTATAGCGCATCGACGGTTTCCTGCGTGCCCGTGTTGACCCGCTGGCGTACCCCGGCATATTGCGCTGCGCCGCTCATCAAGGCATCGAATTCACGTTTGAATTTTTGATATTTCTCGTTATCCATGCCGCGCATGGCATCCAGTTCGCGCTGGCACTGCTGCATGCGCTCGGCTTCACGCTGCCGCTTGTCTTGTTCCGCCATTTCTTCTGCGCTGGGCGGCTTACTTAATGTAGAAACAGACCGCTTGGCGGTCTGGCAACCGGTCAGGGTCAACGTCAGCAAAAGCGCAGCGGTCAAGCAGTGTGCCGTTCGGGTCATTATCGTTATCTCCTTGTTAAGTCCGTCGTCAACGCGCTCTGCGGCTGCGCGACGGCTATCCTCAATTGATGCTGTGATGTTCCGGCCATAAGGCAGGTTATGAACAGGTATAAAAATACAGATGCGACGGGAAGCGGCATGAGGCCACTCATTCATCGCACCAATACATACCAAAAAATCATTTAATATTATGATATTTAAAGGATTTTAATTCACAAACTTATCAGCAGGGCATAACAAGCGCAAGAAGAGATAGGAGTCTGGCCGACCGAGGAGCAACGTTGAAACGGGCGTAAAATTTTTACAAGGCATAAAAAAAGCCCCGGCAACACGCCGGGGCCTGGTACTCGCGTAATCGCCGAAAATTCAGCGACACGCTAAAGGGTCTTACGGCCCGGAAACCGGTTGTCAGAACGCGGTTAGCTGCGTGTTTATGCGCTTTGCGCCAAAGGATCAACCAAGGCCAGCGCGTTTTTCATCGCCTCCACCATTTCGCCATCCACGCAATAATGGCTAAATTCATCAAACTCATTGTCTGAACACATGGTCACGCCGGCTTTGCGATAGCGCATGGTCGAAGGTACCGCGTGGCCCGAAGAGCTGTGCACCTCCTGAATGCCAATATCCACAAACTTGTACAGATTGCTGAGCCTTACGCCGGCGCCGGCCATAATCACTGGCCCCTGGCTGGCCTGCACCAGATCGCGCAGCAACGGCAGCCCAAGCTCGGCGCTTTGCTGTTGGCCGGAGGTCAGAATCCGCGCCACGCCCAGTTGCGTCAGTTGTTCAAGTGCCACCATCGGGTTCTGGCACATGTCGAAAGCGCGATGGAAAGTGACCGCCATATTGCCGCTCAACCGCATGACTTCACGCATACGCGGCAGGTCGATGTGCCCTTCTTCATCCAGCATGCCCACCACGACACCGGAAAAACCCATGTCGCGGATTTGCACGATATCCTGCTTGATCACGTCGAAATCCACCGCGCCGTAGCAAAAGTCCCCGCCGCGCGGGCGGACGATCGGATGCACCGGGATGGATACCCTGTCGCGCGCCAGGCGCAGCGTGCCGTAGCTTGGCGTCAAACCGCCCTCGCTCTGGCTGGCGCACAATTCTATGCGATCAGCGCCTGCCCGCTCAGCCGTCAGCGCGCAATCGACGCTAAAGCAGCAAACTTCCAATTTAATCATTGTCACCCCCAGATGACGGCCAAAATGTGACGGCAGTTTGTTAACTTCAGAATTTCTCGCGTAGGCTCATTGATAGACATGAACCGGTTCAGGGTAATAACTATGGCATTCAATTTTGATCAATGGGTAGACCGTAGTCACAGTGGCAGCGTTAAGTGGGATAAATATCGCGACCGCGACATTATTCCGCTTTGGGTCGCCGACACCGACTTCCGCTCACCGCCCGCGATCATCGACGCATTGCAGCGGCGCGTAGCGCATGGCGTGTTCGGCTACGGCCATCCATCCCCTGAACTTATTGAGGTTTTTACCCGCCGCATGGTAGAGCGCTATGGCTGGCACATCAAGCCCGAATGGCTGATTTTCCTGCCCGGTCTGGTTTGCGGGCTCAATCTGTGCGTCCGCGCCTTTACCGCTGAGGGCGAAGGCACTCTGGCGCCGTCGCCCATCTACCCGCCGTTTCGCAAGGCGGCGAAATTCGCCGGACGCCCGCATCTGCCGGTACCGCTCGCGCTGCACGATAGGCGCTGGTTGCTGGATTTGAACGCGATAGCGGGCCAACTCAACGGCAGCGAAAAATTGCTGTTGCTGTGCAACCCGCAAAATCCGGGCGGAACCGTCTACCGGCGTGAGGAGTTGTTGCAACAACATGCATTCGCGCGTCGCCATGATTTGATCGTATGTTCGGATGAAATTCATTGTGATCTGTTGCTTGAACCGGGCCGTGAACACATCCCCTTTGCCATGCTCAATGAAGACGCAGCCCAACGCAGCATTACGCTGATGTCGCCATCGAAAACCTTCAATATTGCCGGGCTGGGGGCATCAATGGCGGTGATCCCCAACGCCACCCTTCGTCAAAAACTGGCCCGGGCGCGCAGCGGCATAGTCCCGGAAGTTGACGTGCTGGCACTGGTTGCCGCGCAAGCTGCCTACCAGGACGGGCAAGACTGGCTGGACGCCCTGTTGGTTTATCTGCGTGATAACCGCAATTTGGTGACCGAGCGCATTAACGCCATGCCCGGCCTGTTGCTGCACCCGATCGAAGCCACCTATCTGGCCTGGATCGATTGCAGCCAACTGGCGACCGACAATCCGCACGCTTTCTTCGAACGGGCCGGGGTAGGCTTAAGTGCGGGCCTGGATTTCGGCGATCGCCGTTTTGTACGCCTGAATTTCGGCTGCCGGCGCGAACTGCTCGCGCAGGCGCTGGATCGCATGAGGCTGGCCACCCAAGCGCTGATGTCCGGTTAGGCTTGCTCGCTGGCGACGATTTCCCGGATGGAATAAGGGTGAAACTTAATCGTTACGCTGCCGTCGGTGATCGCCAACGTCGGGTTCGGCAATCGCTCGCCCTCACCCTGCGGAGAGCTCTGTTTCAATTTGATCCCCGGCGCCAACAGCGCCTCGTCGGGCAAATGGCTCAGAGCTCGCGCATACAGCGATGCAGGATCGCCGCTGAGCACCAGTTCCACATGTTCCCATCCCTCGTGCGGGTAGCGCTTGTCCCCCGGGTAAGGCAATTCCACGCAATCAATTGACCACGGCCCTACCTGCAGCGGCTGCTGTAGGTCAAACAGGCAAATCGGGCGACCGTTGATCGCCGCTTCAGACAACAACGAACCGCATTGCAGCAACCCCTGCCGCCAGCGTTCAGCGGTGGTGTTCTGGTGGCAACGCACCGAAATGTGATCCGCACTGAACTGCGACAAATCCAGATGCAGTTTTTCCGCAAACCGGCTCAACGCCTGTTCGAAACGCGGCAGATCCAGCGCTAAGTCATTAAGCTCGGCAATGGCCAGGAAAGTCGTCATAAGGTCCTCGAAACAACGGAAAGCAAATTCAGGGGGTAATTTACACGGCTGGCGCGCAGCTATCCACGTTTTGCCCAGGGAAATGTAATATTTATGTCCTCTGCATTACCGTTGCGTAAAATATTTTGACTAATTTTGATACAGAGCACAAAAGAACAAGCCTCGGCAGATTTATTAATAACAGGTTTAAACCCCGGTTGAATTAATTAAAATTAAGAATATTCGTAACGAAATATAGCTTTTTCTTATGACAGATACATTTGAGAAACTATTAACTTAACAAGCCGCATCGAGTTCAAAAAACGGATCATTGACGCTCGATAGCCTGGCCTACAAACCTCAGCGTTAACAGTATAATGCAATAACATTACAGTGAAAACTGAAGGTCACATTACTGTTTTCATTGACTTTACTTCTAAAGAACACTGAGACTTATCTTAAAGGACGCTTTAATAATTGCTTATAAAAACCAATTAAGCTACTTTGGGTAAAATCAAAACTTGAGATAATATCTATGTTTCTTTTAATCATATCATTGCTGTTGGTCGTTATTGCCGCGTACGCGATATACCGCCATTTCAAATCACGTCGCGTTAACACTCTGGACTCTCGACGTCATAACAAAAAGCATTAGATCTGCTTATTTCGTTTCCTTCTCGCCTATTCCTTTTCGCTCATCTTGCCCTTCTTGTACCGCCCCCGCCCTTTGAAATACACGCTATCTTTGTCAGGCGGGCATTTTCAAACCTGTACTTTCGCCTTCCCCCCGGCGCCAACTGCTGACGTAACACATCAGATCGGTTACAATTACAGGCTGTTTTGTGGTGGGCTGCCGTCTCGACGCGCAGCCAGAAAACCACCTTTGAATCCCGCAGGGGCATGGCATACGGCCCCTCGTTCGTCATTAAGGTAACCCGGTGAATATTCAGGTTCTTCTGTCAGATAAAGTCAGCCAGGCGCTGATTGCCGCAGGCGCGCCAGCCGATTGCGAAGCGCAGGTCCGTCAGTCAGCAAAAGCACAATTCGGCGACTATCAGGCCAACGGCGTGATGTCCGTAGCCAAGAAACTCGGCATGCCACCACGCCAGTTGGCGGAAAAAGTGGTACAGCTGCTTGATCTCGGCGACATCGCCAGCAAAGTAGAAATCGCCGGCCCCGGCTTTATTAATATCTTCCTGAATGGCGAATGGGTTGCGCAGCAGGTCGATCAGGTGCTGAATGCGCCAAAGCTTGGCATTGCTCCGGTTAAACAACAAACCATCGTCATCGACTACTCCGCGCCTAACGTGGCGAAAGAGATGCACGTCGGCCACCTGCGTTCGACCATTATCGGCGACGCCGCCGCACGTACTCAGGAATTCCTGGGGCATAAAGTGATCCGCGCCAACCACGTCGGCGATTGGGGCACCCAGTTCGGCATGTTGATTGCCTACCTGGAAAAAATGCAGAATGAAAATGCCAGCGACATGGGCCTGTCCGATCTGGAACAGTTCTATCGTGAAGCGAAGAAACACTACGACGAAGACGCTGATTTCGCCGAACGCGCCCGCGCCTACGTGGTGAAATTGCAGGGTGGCGATCAATACTGTCTGAAGATGTGGCGTAAACTGGTCGACATCACCATGGCGCAAAACCAGCTCACCTATAACCGCCTGAATGTCACCCTGACCGAAGACGACGTAATGGGCGAGAGCCTGTATAACGCGATGCTGCCGGGTATCGTCGCCGATCTGAAAGCCAAGGGGCTGGCGGTGGAAAGCGAAGGCGCCACCGTGGTATTTCTCGACGAATACCAGAATAAAGACGGCGAACCCATGGGCGTCATCATCCAGAAGAAGGATGGCGGCTACCTCTACACCACCACCGATATCGCTTGCGCCAAATACCGCTACGAAACCCTGGGCGCAGACCGCGTGCTGTACTACATCGATTCCCGCCAGCACCAGCATCTGATGCAGGCATGGACCATCGTGCGTAAAGCCGGTTACATCCCGGATTCCCTCTCGCTGGAACACCACATGTTCGGCATGATGCTGGGCAAAGACGGCAAGCCGTTCAAAACCCGTGCGGGCGGCACCGTGAGGCTGTCCGATCTGCTGGATGAAGCTATCGATCGCGCCGGCAAACTGATTGCCGAGAAAAACCCGGATATGCCGGCAGAAGAAATGCAGCACCTGGCGAACGTGGTCGGTATCGGCGCGGTTAAATACGCCGATCTGTCAAAAAGCCGCACGACCGACTATGTCTTCGACTGGGACAACATGCTGGCGTTTGAGGGCAACACCGCCCCTTATATGCAATATGCCTATACCCGCGTGGCCTCGGTATTCAAGCGTGCAGGTCTCGATGAGAGCAACCTGACGCTGCCGCTGGTGATGAGCGAAGAACGCGAGATTGCGCTGGCGACCCGTTTGCTGCAATTTGAAGAAGTTATCACCACGGTGGCACGCGATGGCACGCCGCACGTGATGTGTACTTACCTGTACGACCTGGCAGGCCTGTTCTCCGGCTTCTACGAACATTGCCAAATCCTGAATGCAGACAGTGAAGAAGCGCGCCAAAGCCGCCTGAAACTGGCATTGCTGACCGCCAGAACGCTGAAAACCGGTCTGGATACGCTGGGCATCGACACCGTCGAGCGCATGTAATTCAAAGTTTGAAAACGAGAAAGGGTCGCCGAGGCGACCCTTTTTTTTGCTCAATGGCTGCCGGGAATCCCCCGTTTATGCCACCCGGCGCGCGAAGTCCCGTGGGCGGAAGCCCAAACCCGCCAACACGCCGAAGTAGGCGACCACGCCGGCGGCCACCACCACCGCGAGTCGCAGCAGGCGCTCCAGCATGTTGCCCTGATCCCAGGCCGGCATCAGCCACATCACGCCCACCAACACCACTGACATCACGATTACCGCAATCACCAGTTTGGTGAGGAACGTTGCCCAGCCCGGCTGCGGGTGGAAAATTTTCTGCTTACGCAACTGCCAATATAGCAAAGAGGCGTTAAGGCAAGCCCCCAGCCCAATCGACAGCGAAAGGCCGGCATGCTTTAGGGGGCCGATAAACATCAGATTCATCACCTGCGTCATGACCAGCGTGATAATGGCGATTTTCACCGGCGTTTTGATGTCCTGTCGCGAATAGAAGCCCGGCGCCAATACTTTCACCACGATCAATCCCATCAAGCCTACCGAGTACGCCACCAGCGCACGCTGGGTCATGGCCGCATCAAAGGCATTGAACTTGCCGTACTGGAACAGCGATACGGTCAAGGGCTTGGCCAGGATCCCCAGGGCAATGGCGCTCGGCAGCGCCAGCAGGAAGCACAGGCGCAGTCCCCAATCCATCAGGCGCGAATACTCATCGTGGTTACCGCTGGAAAAGCTCCTGGCCAGCGACGGCAACAGAATGGTACCCAACGCCACGCCCAGCACGCCGGAAGGAAACTCCATCAGACGATCGGCATAGTACATCCAGGATACCGAGCCCGAGACCAGGAACGAGGCGAAAATGGTATTGATAATCAGCGAGATCTGGCTTACCGAAACGCCAAAGATCGCCGGCCCCATTTGGCGCATCACACGCCATACGCCGGCATCGCCCAGCTTGAGGCGCGGCAATACCAGCATACCGATCTTTTTCAGATGCGGAAGCTGGTAGCCCAATTGCAGCACGCCCCCCACAACCACCGCCCAGGCCAACGCCAGCACCGGTGGGTTGAAATAAGGCGCGGCAAACAGCGCAAAGCCGATCATGCTGACGTTCAACAACGTCGGCGCAAAAGCCGGGATCGAAAAACGGTTCCAGGTATTGAGGATCGAACCCACCAGCGAGGCCAGTGAAATCAGCAGAATATAAGGGAAAGTAATGCGCAGCAGCGACGACGTCAGCGCGAACTTGTCCGGCGAATCAACGAAGCCCGGCGCGGTAATGTAGATCACCCAAGGGGCAGCCAGCATCCCCAATACGGTGACCACCGCCAGCACCAGCGTGAGCAAGCCGGAAACGTAGGCGATGAAAGTCCGAGTCGCCTCCTCACCCTGCTGAGTTTTATATTCGGCCAGGATCGGTACAAAGGCCTGAGAAAATGCGCCTTCGGCAAAAATACGGCGCAGCAGGTTGGGCAGTTTGAACGCCACGAAGAAGGCATCCGTCGCCATACCGGCACCGAACACGCGCGCCACTATGGCGTCACGGGCAAAGCCCAGCACCCGTGAAAACATCGTCATAGAGCTCACGGCGGCCAGTGATTTTAGTAGGTTCATGTGGTTGTCTGATGTGTCCCGTAAATGTCGACGCCTGCATCAGCAGGCGTCCGTAAAACTAGCGGATAAGTTTACGCATCCACAGCAGAATAGCTACCGCCATATGTTACATAGAGTTATGGGCACATCCCGCAACAGCGCGTGCGCCACGCGAGGGCATCGCCTTACAAACCGGCATCCTGCAGCAGGCGCTCGATCACCCGTTGCGCGGCGATGGCCTGTTCCCCGGCCGTTTCCGGCACGGTCTGGTTGCTGACAGACGAGATAAAATGCCGGATGGCACCGTCAAAACCGCGCTGCGCCAGGGTGGTTTGCCAACCGGCCACCGGCTGCTCCAGCACGCCCTGCGGATCTTCCCGCAACCATTGCCGCATATCGTTCACCTGATACACGGCGCCCTCGGTCACCGCCTGCACGCTTTCGCGCTGGCTGCCGGCCCGGCGATGCATGCTGGTGGTCACCAGCGTTTCGCCACAGGCAAAGTGGTGTTCGGCATACAGCAATTCACCGGCGTCTGTAACGCGCAGGCTGCCGCTGAGTAACTGCCCCTCACTTCCCCCCAACCACAGCGCGGTATCGACCACGTGCAAATAATCGTCCAACAAGGTAAAACGCAGGCCGTTTGGCCCGACGCTGTCGGCCCGGTGCTTATCCATGCGAATCGACGCCGGCCATTGCATTTCCTGTTTCAACTGGCGGTACACAGGGGCAAAACGGCGGTTAAAACCCACCATCAGCGTTTTGCGCTGCTTCTCAGCCAGGGCGATCAACTGTTCGCCCTGATCCAGGGTCTCCGCCAGCGGTTTATCGACATAAACATGCACGCCATGACGCAGCAGTTCGCTTATCACCTGAAAATGGCTGGCGGTGCTGCTGTGAACAAATACCGCGTCACACTGTTGCGCCAGGCTATCCAGGCTGGAAAAACAGGCCATGCGGTAGCTGTCGCATATCGGCTGCGCTTTTTGCCGGTTAGGGGAAAATCCGCCGACCAGCGTCCAATCCGCTGCCTGAGAGAGGATCGGCAGATAGGCTTTTTGCGCGATGCCGCCCAGCCCCACGACGCCAACGCGTAATTTAGTCATGCTGCCCCCGAGCCAGTAACGCCTGCAACTGCTGTTTCAATTCTGCGACTTCGCTTTCCAGCACGCTGACGCGTTCACTCAATCCAGCGTCATCGCTCGCCACAACCTCCGCCGCCGCCTCATCAATCGGGCCACTGAACAGATGCATAAAGCGGCTTTCGCGCTTGCCCGGCTCCCGCGCCAAACGCACGACAAACGGCCCATCCTCGCGGGCGCTCAACTGCTGCAGCACCAGCTCCACTTCAGAAACATCGCTGAATTCATGCAGGCGGTTGGTACGGGTACGCAATTCCCCGGGGGTTTGCGCGCCGCGCAGCAACAGGGTGGCTATTACCGCCAGTTCGGCGGCAGACAGTTTCAGTTGCCCGAATTCCGAATTGCAAAAACGGTGCTCATACTTGACTACCCGATTACCGAAGCCGCTCAGCGTTCGCAAAAAATGTTTTTTTAACAGCAGGTCGAGAACTTGCTGCACTTCGCTTTCCGTCAGATCCATCACCGGTTCGCGATTGGTTTTCTGGTTGCACGCCAGGGCGATCCCATTCAGGGAGAGAGGATACTGGTCCGGAGTGGTTACCTGTTTTTCCAACAGGCAACCAATCACTCTGGCTTCTTTAGCGCTTAATTCATATTTCATTTTTGGTCTCATCGTGGCGGTAGCCATTCTTTATTGGTGAATGCCGTCAGGACGTGATCCTGCCATTGCCCGTCGATCAGCAGATAATCCTTGGCATAACCTTCGCGTTCAAATCCCAGACGAGTGAGCAGCGCGCCGCTGCGCTGATTGTGCGGCATATAGTTGGCCATAATGCGGTGCATGCGCTGTTGACGCAGCATATAGCGGATCGCAGACTGCAGGGCTTCATACATCAGGCCCTGCCCTTGCCACTTTTCAGCCAACGAATAGCCGAGAAAACAGGCATGAAACGAACCGCGCAGTACGTTGCTGAAATTCGCCACGCCCCGCACTTCATTTTCTTCCGGATCGAGCAGGATAAAATAGTAAGCGCTGCCCTGCTTTTGCATTTCAGTGATCATCCCCAGCCGCGCCTGCCAGCCGGAAGGATAACAATGGCTTTCATCCCGCACCGGCTCCCAAGGCTTCAGGAACGCCCGGTTCTCGGCATAGTATTCCGCCAGACGGTAAGCATCGCGTTCATGAACCAGACGCACGACCTGTCGGTCGGTGATGAGACGTACTTTTGGTGATGCAGAGCGGTAGCCGAACATCATTTCCCCCGCGGTCAGAACGGTTCGATAAGAAGTATTTATTGGGTGCGCGTCCGGATAATAATCCCGTAACGATCATATCCTGAGCCATTATTTTTCAACGACCGGCGCAGAACCGCACTTTCTCTCATTTAATATAACCGTAGCCTGCCCTGGAGGTAAAACCCCGGCAGCTCAGTAAATAAGCGATTAATCATTTTACGGCTATTTTCGTGCCGTTTTGCTGTACGGGTAACGTATTGACGATAAAAAAATATTATCTACCCCACCCCTATCGGCCTTCGGGGATTGGGTACAAACTGAACGGGTCGCACTCCTCTCCCTCTTAATTGCTCGTGGTGAAGCATGTCTCTGGTATCGCAAGCTCGGAGCTTGGGTAAATATTTCCTGTTACTCGATAATCTGTTAGTGGTTTTGGGTTTCTTTGTGGTCTTCCCGCTAATTTCAATCCGCTTTGTCGATCAACTCGGCTGGGCGGCGGTGGTGGTTGGCGTCGCCCTGGGGTTACGGCAGTTGATTCAGCAAGGGCTGGGGATCTTCGGCGGCGCAATAGCCGATCGGTTCGGCGCCAAACCGATGATCGTCACCGGCATGCTGATGCGCGCCGCAGGCTTCGCCACCATGGCGATGGCCGATGAGCCCTGGCTGCTGTGGTTCTCTTGCGCCCTTTCCGCACTCGGCGGCACGCTGTTTGATCCGCCGCGCACCGCGCTGGTGATTAAGCTCACCCGCCCGCATGAACGCGGTCGCTTTTATTCTCTGTTGATGATGCAAGACAGCGCCGGCGCGGTGATTGGCGCCCTGATCGGCAGTTGGCTGCTGCAATATGATTTCCACTTTGTTTGCTGGGTTGGCGCGGCCATTTTCGTGCTGGCGGCAGGCTGGAACGCCTGGTTGCTGCCGGCTTACCGTATTTCCACCGTTCGCGCCCCGATGAAAGAAGGCATGATGCGCGTACTGCGCGACCGCCGTTTCCTGACTTATGTGCTGACGCTGACCGGCTACTACATGCTGTCGGTTCAGGTGATGCTGATGTTGCCTATCGTGGTCAACGAAATCGCCGGCTCGCCGGCAGCGGTGAAATGGATGTATGCCATCGAAGCCGCGCTGTCGCTGTCACTGCTCTACCCACTGGCACGCTGGAGCGAAAAGCGTTTTCGCCTGGAACAGCGGTTGATGGCAGGCCTGCTGCTGATGACCCTCAGCCTGCTGCCCGTCGGCCTGGCGACCAGCCTGCAGGGCGTCTTCATCCTGATCTGCTGTTTCTACCTCGGTTCCATCATTGCCGAACCGGCGCGGGAAACCCTCAGCGCCTCACTGGCGGATCCGCGCGCACGCGGTAGCTATATGGGATTCAGCCGCCTGGGGTTGGCGTTGGGTGGCGCGATCGGTTACACCGGCGGCGGTTGGATGTACGACACCGGCCGGATGATGAACATGCCCGAACTGCCGTGGTTCCTGCTGGGTATCGTGGGTTTTATTACACTGTTGGCTCTGTATTGGCAGTTCAATCCGCGCACTGCCGCGCCGGCGGTTCTGCGCGGCGGCTGAGTTTTTTCTCTAAGTTGCCAGAAAATCAGCCGAATTTCCCAGAACTGCTATCCTGATAGTAAAACGGGAACAGGAGAAGTTGGCAATGACAGATGAAGAAAAATTACCGCAACTACTGGAACACATGGTACTTAACTTGCGCATGATCTACGCGCGCTCAACGTTGGTAGAAAAAGCTCTTGCTCATATCATTGCTGAAAATGCCACTCTGAAGAGTGACATCATCAAGCAGTTGCAGATAGTCAACGCCGCCAACGACCGCGATAAAATCGATTTGGAAGAGGCGCGTACGCACCTGATAGACGTCATCAACTCAGTGCCGGCCAAAAAATAATCTCTGCGATGGCCCGTACGTAATGCACGGGCCACGCCACAATAACGCACCTTCCAACACAACTCTTCGCGACAGCCTCAGTATGCTGTGCTAACTATTGCTGTTCAAACCTGACAACCGGAGCAAGCATGAAACTGTTTATCTACGATCATTGCCCATTCTGCGTTAAAGCCCGCATGATTTTCGGTCTGAAAAATCTGCCCGTCCGACTCGTCACCTTGCTGAACGATGATGAAGCCACGCCCATCAGCATGATTGGCAAGAAAATGGCGCCCATTCTGCAAAAAGACGATGGCAGCTACCTGCCGGAAAGCATGGATATCGTGCGCTACATCGATAACCTCGACGGCCGGCCGCTGCTGACCGGCAAAACCAACCCGGCCATCGCCGACTGGCTGCAACGGGTCGGTACTTACTCCGCAAAACTACTGCTGCCGCGCATTGCCAATGCCGATTTCGAAGAGTTCGCCACTGACAGCGCGCGCCAATACTTTGTCCACAAGAAACAGGCCGCGATCGGTGATTTTGCCGAACACCTGGCCAACAGCGCCGATCTCATTGCCGAGTTGGAGATCGACCTCCAGGCGCTTTCCAGCCTGATTGTCGCCCCCGATGCGGTAAATGGCACCTTGTCGGAAGATGATATTCAACTGTTTCCGCTGCTGCGTTCCCTGTCGATCGTCGCCGGGGTTACGCTGCCGGAAAACGTTGAGGCCTACCGCAACCGTATGGCGCAACGCAGTGATGTTCCGCTGCTGCTCGATATGGAACAGTGAGCTCTCCAGCAATAAGGATATAGCGCGCATATGCTGAAAATGGTGTTGGTTACCGCCCGCGACCGGGCGCGCCTGAAAGAGATTTCCTCGGTGTTAATCCGCTACGGATTACAGGATATCATTCGCCTGCTGGGTTTGGGCTCCCTGCTGAGCGGGGCCGAAAGCGCTGGTGTTCAACCCGACAACCAAACCCTGCCTCAGCGTTTGCGCGCCGCGCTTGAGGCGCTGGGGCCTACCTTTGTCAAATTCGGGCAGATTCTGGCTACCCGTTCGGATCTGCTTGACTCAAGCTGGACCGACGAGCTTGATCGCTTGCACAGTCAGGCGTCTACCCTGCCATGGAGCGAACTGGCAGCGCAAGTCACGACCGATCTGGGCGCCGATCCGCACAGCCTGTTCGCCGAGTTTGACAGCACGCCGCTGGCCGCCGCTTCGATGGCGCAAATTTACCGCGCACGCCTGCACAGCGGCGAAGCGGTGGTGATCAAGGTGCTGCGGCCTGGCCTGGCGAAAACCATTCACGCCGATCTGCGCCTGCTGACTTATCTGGCGGAAACCGTAGAGCAGCAAAGCCCCGCGCTGGCCCGTTACCGCCCGCGCCAGATGGTGCGCGCACTGGCAACCGCGCTCAATCACGAACTGGACTTGACCCACGAAGGCAATAACTGCGAACGTATTGCTGAATGCTTTAGCTCGCAAGCTGAGGTGGCGATCCCGAAAATTTACCGGCAATGGTCGTCAAAACGCCTGCTGGTTCAGGAATTCCTGCCCGGCACCGCGCCGGAGAACCCGCAGCAGTTGGCGGCGGCCGGATTTGACGGCCCGTTACTGGCGCAACGCGGCGCACAGGCTTTTATGAAAATGGTGCTGGAGCATCGTCTTTACCACGCCGATCCCCATCCCGGCAACGTCATGGCGTTAGCGGGTAACCGCGTCGGTTTTATCGATTTCGGCATGGTGGGGCAGCTTTCCGAACGGCGTCGCAACCAACTGTTGCTTCTGTTGCAAGCCATCGCTGAACGCGAATCCGACGGCATCGTCAATACGCTGATTGCCTGGTCGGACAGCGATCCGCTGGATCTGTTGGATCTGGAGCTGGCGGCGCAGAACTTCCTCGATAAGCAGGCTTCCTCCACCCTGACGTTAGGCAAGGCGCTGACCGATCTGCTGGTGATGGCGCGCGAGCACCAACTGGCGATGCCGCCGGACCTGGTGTTGCTGTTCAAGGCGTTGATCACTGCAGACGGCGTGCTGCACCGGCTCGATCCCAACTTTGACATTATCGCCACGTTGAAACCCATGCTGCAGCAGGTGATGTTGCAGCGTTACTCCCCCGACGCGGTGCAGCGGCGCATGCTGGCGTTGGGTGCAGAAGCGCTGGATGCCGGTGAAGAACTCCCGCAAACCCTGCGACTGTTGATGCGCCGTATGAAGCGCGGGCAAATCGGTGCCGACATCAACGTCAAGAATATCGATCAGTTGAGCAAAGCGCTGGAACGGGCCGCCGTCACGCTGGCCATCGCCATTGTCACCGCTGCCTTCGCGCTGGGGCTTGCGCCTTACCTGATGCACGCTTCGCTGCGGCTGTGGGGCATTCCGCTGTTTCCTGCGTTAGGGGGGTTGGCCTGTTTGGGCGGCGTGCTGTTGTTGGCGTTGCGCCTGCGGCGCTGAGCAGTTTCAGCGTTATCCGATAGGTGATGCCTTCTTTCACGCGCACTATCATTCTGCGTGCCACCGTCAGCGATTTCTCTCGCAGGGGGTGACCGTTTATAATGACAAATCAATTATCTGCAGCATTTCGTTGGCAGTAGCTATGAGGCACAAATGAAGAAGATTCTGATGGGCGCGGCCGCCCTGCTGTTCGCCGGCGTATTGGCCGGTTGTAATCAACTCACTCAATACACGCTCAGCGAACAGGAAGTGAATGATTACCTGCAAAAGCACAACGATTATCAGAAGCAAATCGGCGTGCCGGGGCTGTTGGATGCCAATATTGTACTGACTCAGTTAAAAAGCCAGATTGGTCGCAGCGAGCCGGGCAAGGTCACCCTTTCCGGCGATGCCAAGGTGAATATCAGCTCAATCCTCGGCCCGCAGACGGCAGACCTGAAACTGACGCTGAAGGCGCAGCCGGTCTATGATCGTGAGCAAGGCGCGGTATTCCTGAAGGACATGGAGCTGACCGACTATAGCGTGCAGCCGGAAAAAATGCAGACGGTGATGAAAGCGCTGACTCCTTACCTGAATCAGTCGCTGAAATCCTACTTCGATCAAAAACCGGCCTACGTGTTGAATCCGGATAACAGCAAGACCGAAGCGCTGGCGAAGAAACTGGCAAAAGGGCTGGAAGTGAAGCCCGGTGAACTGGTTATTCCATTCACGGACTAAGGCAAACCGCTAAACCAAAAAAACCCGCTGATAAGGCGGGTTTATTATTTTCAGGCAGGTGATAGCCTGAAAGCAGTGGCGTTACTGCGGTTCGCCGTAGGCGATTTCACCCGTGTTGCAGTTGAGGGTAACGTTATAGGTTTTATCCTGTTTGGTGCCCCTTACCGTCAACGGCACTTGCCAGATCGCGTCCTTGCCGGTGATGGCTTCCGGGCTGATCCAGGCTATCGGGGTGGCTGTGCCCAGCAACTTTTTATCCGATGCCCAGCGCGTGATGCGGTTCTGCAGATAATCGCGTTTTACCTGAGCGGCAACCTCTGCCGGTTGCAGGCCGATGCATTGCGCCACCTTGGCCGTGCGTTGCTCCTGTGCCTGTACCGCCGTCGTCAAACCTGCCATGGCCAACAGCGCTACGGCCAAACTCAGTCCCGTTCTTTTCATATGCCCTCCAGTTGTGATTGACACTATCCATGGGTATTTGCCCCCTGGCTCACAACAGGTCTGGCAAAGGATCAGCGTTTTACAAAGCTGATGACAAACAGCTCATCCAACCCCGGATAGATTTCCTTGATCACCTGCTTCAGCTCGCTGAGCGACATATTTTCTTGTTTGGCATGCTGTTCGGTGAGCGTATCCAGGCGAACCGGCGTAACTGACAGCACTTCAATAAAACAGAAAAACACGTCGTCTTCATTACGGCTAACGCGCAATACCTCACCGGGCTGAAAGTGGGATTCGCTGGCGTCCCGGAGAGTAATGGTCTTGAGCCCGGCCAGAATGTCTTGCTCAAAGCGACTGAAGAAAGTTATTCCACGGGTCATTCTAGATCCTTTTTCATCACATTGCCGCAACATAAGTCATTATGCTGCCTGCTTTTCTGACGCAGATCCCTCTTTTGAGGTAGCGACGGATTTTTCCGTTTTCACTTTGGTCGGTTGCTTCGGCGCTTCCGCCGGCGCGGCACCACGCAGAATCTGCCCCAGCACGTCTTTATGCTCCGCCAGGAAGAAGCTCAGCCCTTCACGCTGCTCATCATCCAGGTTCAGAGGCGCCTGCTGCAGCCATTCACCGAGACTGTCCGCCAGATCCAGCATTTTGTCGTAAGCATCGGCTTCTTTCTTGGTTGCGAAAGTCATCTTTTCCTCACCGTTTCTCACCACCACATATTTTACTTCAACGGCCATGTGTGCATTCCTCAAAGGTTAGAATACTGTATTTTTATACAGTATAAGGTGATTTTACGCAGGGATGCAAGCGCACCCCTGACGCGGATTATTTCAACAACCGCACCTTGCAGTTCTTGCCTTTGATTTTGCCCTGCTGAAGCTGTTGCAGCGCCTTGCGAGCGCTGGACTTGCGGATCGCCACATAGGCGTGTACCGGGAACATGTCGATTTTGCCCACTTCAGCGGCCGTCAACCCGGCATCGCCGGTCAAGGCACCGAGAATGTCGCCAGGGCGAATTTTGGCTTTGCGCCCGCCGTCGATGCAAAGAGTGACC
This sequence comes from Serratia plymuthica, assembly GCF_018336935.1. Lineage (NCBI taxonomy): Bacteria > Pseudomonadati > Pseudomonadota > Gammaproteobacteria > Enterobacterales > Yersiniaceae > Serratia > Serratia plymuthica. The sequence continues at coordinate 2,793,669 of NZ_CP068771.1, forward strand.
ATTTCGGCCTCCAGCGTGGTATTGGCAGCGCCGCTCAGTTCAGACACCGGCGCCCAGTTGACCGCCTTGCGCTGGTACTCTTCAACCGCATGCGCACGCTCCATTTCCTGCGGCGTACACAGGCTGATCGCCAGGCCGTTCAGGCCCGCGCGGCCAGTACGACCAATACGGTGTACGTGTACTTCCGGATCAAACGCCAGCTCATAGTTGACTACCAGCTCCAGCTCTTTGATATCCAGCCCGCGCGCGGCAACGTCGGTCGCGACCAGCACCCGGCAACTGCGGTTGGCAAAACGCACCAGCACCTGATCGCGATCGCGCTGTTCCAGATCGCCATGCAGAGCCGATACGCTGATACCACGGGCTTCCAGCGCTTCATAGACGCTCTGGCAATCGCGCTTGGTGTTGCAGAACACCACACAGGACGAAGGCTGATAATGACGAATGGCGGACACCAGCACCGCCGGGCGCTGATCGCGGGTGGTTTCGTAAAAGCGTTGTTCAATGGAGGTGTGATCGTCGCCATCGTCCACTTCTACATTCAACGGCTCACGCTGCACGCGGGCGCTGATGCGCTCGATACCGCTCGGATAGGTCGCCGAGAACAACAGAGTCTGGCGCTGCGGCGGGGTGTAACTGATCACGTCGTCGATGTCGTCGGCAAAGCCCATGTCCAGCATGCGATCGGCTTCGTCCAGCACCAGCACTTTCAATTCATCCAACACCAGCGTTTTCTTGCGCAAATGCTCCTGAATACGCCCCGGCGTACCCACCACGATATGCGGCGCATGCACCAGCGAGTCGAGCTGTGGCCCCATTGGTTGGCCACCGCACAGGGTAAGGATTTTGATGTTCTGGGTGAAACGCGCCAGCCGACGCAACTCTTTGCTTACCTGGTCAGCCAGTTCGCGTGTCGGGCACAAGATCAGCGCCTGTGCCGCCACCTGAGAAACATTGATTTTGTCCAGCAGGCCGATACCGAACGCCGCCGTTTTACCGCTACCGGTTTTTGCTTTGGCACGTACGTCCTGCCCTTTCAGGATGGCGGGCAATGCGGCGGCCTGCACCGGCGTCATTGCGGCGTACCCCAGTTCATTGAGGTTGGCCAACTGTTCGGCTGGCAACGGCAGGGAAGAAAAAGATACTGTGCTCACGGCGATAACTCTTATATGGCAAATGGAATGGCGGCGCGCCCACGGGTTGGCGCCGAATCAGCCGCAGATGATAACAGAGATAGCAGGGTTTACGGATTTCACGCATAAAAAAAGCCGCCGCACAGGCTTTTTGGGCAATAACATCGCCCCCCATCTCGCCCACCTGCATGCGCAAACGTTTTCGTATATACTGCACACCCATTATCAGACCGCGTTAAATCCACAGATCCAGGTACGAGACTATGTTAACTATTGGAACCGCCCTGCGCCCGTCCGCCACCCGCGTCATGCTGCTCGGCTCCGGCGAGTTGGGTAAAGAAGTTGCCATCGAATGCCAGCGTTTAGGACTGGAAGTGATTGCTGTAGATCGCTATGCGGATGCCCCGGCCATGCATGTGGCGCACCGCAGCCACGTCATCAATATGCTGGACGGCAACGCGCTGAAAGCCCTGATTGAACAGGAACGTCCCGATTACATCGTGCCGGAGATCGAAGCCATCGCCACCAGCATGCTGGTTGAGTTGGAGAGACAGGGACACCGCGTGGTGCCCTGTGCCGAAGCGACACGCCTGACCATGAACCGTGAAGGTATCCGCCGTCTGGCCGCTGAAACCCTGAGCCTGCCGACCTCCAGCTACCGCTTTGCCGACGGTGAAGAAGACTTCCGGCAGGCCGTCGCCGAAATCGGCTATCCGTGCATTATCAAGCCGGTCATGAGCTCCTCCGGCAAGGGCCAGAGCCTGATCCGCAGCCCGGAGCAGCTGAAAACCGCCTGGGATTATGCCCAACAGGGCGGCCGCGCCGGCGGTGGGCGAGTGATTGTCGAAGGCCTGGTCAAGTTTGATTTTGAAATTACCCTGCTGACCATCAGTGCGATCGACGGTGTCCATTTCTGTGCGCCAATAGGTCACCGCCAGGAGGACGGCGATTATCGTGAATCGTGGCAACCGCAACGGATGAGCGAGCTGGCATTGAATCGCGCGCAGGAGATTGCGCAAAACGTAGTGCAGGCGTTAGGTGGGTTCGGCCTGTTCGGCGTTGAATTGTTCGTCTGCGGCGACGAGGTGATCTTCAGCGAGGTGTCGCCGCGCCCGCACGATACCGGCATGGTGACGCTGATCTCGCAGGATCTGTCCGAATTCGCCCTGCACGTTCGCGCCTTCCTTGGCCTGCCGATTGGCGCTATTCGTCAATTCGGCCCTTCGGCCTCGGCGGTGATCCTGCCGCAGATGATCAGCAGCGATCTGCGCTTCAGCGGTTTGGAGCACGCATTGAGCGGCCACAATCAGCTGCGTCTGTTCGGCAAACCGGACATTAACGGGCAACGCAGGATGGGCGTGGCGCTGGCAACGGCGGAAAATGTGGAAGAGGCGGTGGCGTTAGCCAAGCAGGCTGCCGCCGCGGTAGTGATTGAGGGATAAAACGTTGGGGCCGGCTTGCCGGCCCCTGCAACATCAATAGTTTTCGTCTTCTTCCGACTCGTCGTCAGCCTGTTCGTCCGGCCTTTCCTGATAGTCGTCTTCGTCTTCATCATCAAACAGAACGCTAACCTGGTCGCCCTGGTGTTTTTCGCGGATTTCCTGCGCGACGCGCGCGATGGCTTCACCACTGCTCATGCCTTGTTCCATCAATAGATGGATACGGTCCGCAGCTTCCTGCTGCTCTTGGTGACTCAATGACGGCATACCTGCAAGCATGTGTTTCTCTCCGGCAAAATGGAGGGGGATTATACGCCTTAAACCGGCGGATCCCAACGCCTGTTATTCGGCAGCGGGCTGCGAGCAATGATCGCCGCCTTGCCACTGCTTCAGCCGATGTAACCACAACGTCACGTGCCAGTACTGCTTGAGACCACGCGCGTTAGCCGCCATCGTTCGATCGATGCCGCGCCGATAAAACTCATCGGTGATTTGGCACTGCGCCGCCAGCTCAGGCTCCCGGCGAATACTGTGGCAAATACCCAACGCCTCGCGGGCAATCTGCCAGTGAAAAGCCGGCCTAATGACCATTTTTCTGGCATAACGCTGGTTAAGCGCCACCAGCATTTCCACTATTTTCATATAGTGCCGCTGGTATTCCACGTTCGCCTTGCCGGTGCGACGGCGGTTGCTGATGGATTGATCGTGCACCCGTTGCCGATACAAGGCTTTGCTGAGGTACTTGACCCGCTGCGCATTAAACATCACCTCGGTGGTCCAGGGAATATCCTGGTGATGCAAACCCGGTTCGAAATACAACTGATGCTGTTTAATAAAATCAAGACGATACACCGCCAACCAAACTACATGAATAAACTTCCTTGTTTTCAACGCACGTTCCAGCCACTGTGCTCCGCTAATAACGCCGGTGTCGCCCAGTCGATTTTGAGGAATTATCGATTGCAATTCATCCCTGTGAGCAAAATAACGCTCCCCATTACACTGCATGACATCTAATTGTTCTTGTTCGGCCAACGTCACTAACGTTGAATACAATTCAGGTGCCAATACATCATCCGCGTCCGGAAACGCCACATATTTCCCCCGAGCGATAGCCAGGCCCGCGTTGCGCGCGCAGGAAACGCCGGAATTAGGCTGATCGAACACGGTAATATGCGGGTACTGCCGCGCATAGCGGTGGGCGGTAGCGCCAGAGCCATCGGTAGAGCCGTCATTGACGATGATCACCTCCAGCCGTTGTTCATCCTGGGCCAGCAGCGACGCCATAAAAGGCTCGAACAGTTCACCCGCGTTATACAACGGGACAATGACACTCAACATTAGGGGCATAGGCAACTCTTCGCAAAAAAGTAACGAATAAATAATTCTTTTTTCTAAAAAAAGGGGGGGGTTAAATAATCAAACAAGCTTCATGAATACGTTTTGCCCTCAAGTGAATTTCTTTAACCTGCATTTCCCGCAAAGAAAAACGAACGCCACGAGGATGCAAGGAATCGAAACTCCGCTTGTGATGCTGCTGACAATAAAACATATCTGCCCTCACCCTTTTTGATGACAACCTGAAATAATAACCAGAAAAAACTAGCTCATCCCTTTGTTGTTCAATCAGTACCCGCAGGCCAAATGCCAAACTGGTTTAACCTCGGCAGAATTTATTATTTTTTAACACATAAGATTCTAGTCAATGGCGCAAAAAATGCTTCATTGCAAAACTGTTTATTCGCCGTTTATGTGAAGTGTGCTTTAGCTTTCTGCGCCAGGGCATGCGCCCGTCGGTCGAATATGGCAGAATAGCCGCCAGAAACAGCCGTTACCGTCAGTCAGGTTTATTGAGGCCCATGAGCGCAATCGCACCGAATCTTAAGTCTTTGCCTTACACCCGTACCGCCCTATTGGAGCACTTCGCCCCCCTTGCTCAGCAGCCGTGGGCGATGTTGCTGCACTCCGGGTTTGCCGAGCACTCGCATAACCGTTTCGATATCCTGGTCGCGGATCCCTGCGCAACGCTCACCACCCGAGGACAAATCACCGAGGTTCGCCGCGGTGAAGATTACCGACAGTCGCAAGAAGATCCGTTCAGCCTGCTGCAAGCAGCGTTGGAACAGCAGCAGTGGCATCCCGCGGCAGATCCCAACTTGCCGTTTCAGGGGGGCGCTCTCGGGCTGTTCGGTTACGATCTGGGGCGCAGAGTGGAAAAGCTGCCGCAATGGGCGCAAGCGGATATCGCGCTGCCGGATATGGCAATCGGCATTTATGACTGGGCGCTGATTGCCGATCATCACCGGCAGACACTGACGTTGCTCAGCTATGACGATACGGAACGGCGCTGGCAATGGCTTAACGCGCAGCGGCCGGTACCGCAGGCCTTTACCTTGACCAGCCGCTGGCAAGCCAATATGACGCGCCAACAGTACGGCGAAAAATTCCAGCGCATTCAGCATTACCTGCGTAGCGGTGATTGCTATCAAATTAATCTGGCGCAGCGCTTTTCAGCAGATTATCAGGGCGACGAATGGCAAGCCTTTCAACAATTGAACGCCAGCAACCGCGCGCCCTTCTCCGCCTTTTTGCGCCTGCCGGACAACGCCGTACTGAGCGTTTCGCCCGAGCGTTTCCTGTGGCTGGAGAACCGACATATTCAGACCCGCCCGATCAAAGGCACCTTGCCGAGGCTGGCCGATGCCGATCAGGATGCGCAACAGGCGCAGCGCCTGGCGAACTCGGCGAAAGACCGCGCGGAGAATCTGATGATTGTCGATCTGCTGCGTAATGATATCGGCCGTGTCGCCGAACCGGGCAGCGTACGCGTCCCCGAATTGTTCGTGGTCGAACCCTTCCCGGCGGTGCATCATTTGGTCAGCACCATCACCGCCACTCTGCCGGAACGCACCGCAGCCACCGATCTGCTGCGCGCTTGCTTTCCGGGCGGCTCCATTACCGGCGCGCCAAAAGTGCGGGCGATGGAAATCATTGAGGAACTTGAGCCGCAGCGGCGCAATGCCTACTGCGGCAGCATAGGTTATATCAGCGCCTGCGGCACCATGGACACCAATATCACCATCCGCACGTTAATCACCGAAAACGGTCGCATTTACTGTTCGGCAGGCGGCGGTATCGTGGCCGACAGCCAGGAACAGGCGGAGTATCAGGAAACTTTCGATAAAGTCGGCCGCATCTTGCCGCAGTTGGGGGAGGTTACCGCGTCTTGAGCCAACCAACCTACCCGGCCTCGCTTGCCGCCTTTATCAGCCGTTTCCAACTGCAGCTGCCGCAGGCGTCGCAGATTTCGCACAATATCCGCCCGGCGGCGGTGCTGATCCCTATTATCTGCCGCCCCGAACCCACGTTGCTGCTCACCCGCCGCGCCGACTCGTTGCGTAAACATGCCGGCCAGGTAGCCTTTCCGGGCGGCAAAACCGATGCTGAAGATGGCTCGGCGATTATCACCGCTCTGCGTGAAGCGCAAGAAGAAGTGGCGATCCCGCCCCAGTCGGTGACCGTGCTGGGCCAACTGGCGCCGCTCGACAGCAGCACCGGGTTTCAGGTTACGCCGGTGGTCGGTCTGATCTCGCCCGATGTGCAATTCAGCGCCAACGAAGACGAAGTGGCCGACGTCTTTGAGATGCCGCTGCATGAAGCGCTGACGCTGTCGCGCTATTACCCGCTGGATATTCACCGCGCTGGCCACTCGCACCGCATTTATCTTTCCTGGTATCAGAGTCAGTTTGTCTGGGGGCTGACCGCCGCCATCATCCGGCGACTGGCGCAACAGGTCAGCATTTAACGCCAGGTACGTGATACAGATCACAAGCTAAACGGTTACCTGCACGACAGGCGCAGGTAAAGCGATCGTCATCACTTCATTCGTCTGCTTTTTCAACTACCTTTCTGGCCGTGAGAGTTTTAAAAAAACTGTAAACCCTCTCTTCAACCTTACGAAATACCTGTAAAATACTGCGGTCCGGGATAAACCACTATCAAAATAGGGGTTAAGCCGGCAGCGTCCAGCAACGGAAGCTGACGCGATTGTCATTAACAGAGTTTGGGCAACGGAAGGTTCCACGGCTGACCGACTGCCTGAGACAATCAATAAGCAAGTTAACACCAAGGATTATTTTATTTCATGCGAAAAAGGCAACCGAACCCGTACGGCCCTTTTACAATATCGCTGTTCCCTGCGCGGTTTTTAACCGATGCAACCATAACAATATGCCTCTAAGGAGTTTTAGCGTGATTAGCGTTTTCGACATGTTTAAGATCGGCATCGGCCCGTCCAGCTCTCATACGGTTGGACCGATGAAAGCCGGCAAACAGTTTGTCGACGATCTGGTAAGTAAAGGCCTGATGCCTTCTATCACGCGTGTGGCTGTAGATGTTTACGGCTCACTCTCATTGACCGGTAAAGGTCACCATACCGATATCGCTATCATCCTCGGCCTGGCGGGCAATATGCCGGATACTGTTGATATCGATAGCATCCCGGGTTTTATTCGCGATGTAGAACAACGTCAACGCCTGATGCTGGCCGGTGGCTTGCATGAGGTTGATTTCCCGCGCGACGGCGGCATGGTTTTCCGCAGCGACAATCTGCCGCTGCACGAAAACGGCATGCAGGTTCATGCCTTCGCCGGTGATAAAGAAGTTTACAGCAAGACCTACTACTCCATCGGCGGTGGTTTTATCGTCGATGAAGAGAACTTCGGCAAAGTCGACGCACATGAGCTGTCCGTCCCTTATCCGTTCAATTTTGCTCGTGAAATGCTAGATCACTGCCGCGAAACCGGGCTGTCCTTGTCGGGTATGGTGATGCAGAATGAGCTGGCGCTGCACAGCAAGCAGGAAATCGAAACCTACTTCGGCAACATCTGGCAGACCATGCGCGCCTGTATCGATCGCGGTTTGAACACCGAGGGCGTGCTGCCTGGGCCGCTGCGTGTGCCGCGTCGCGCTTCCGCGCTGCGCCGCCTGTTGGTTTCCTCCGATAAGCTGTCCAGCGACCCGATGAACGTCATTGACTGGGTCAATATGTTCGCGCTGGCGGTTAACGAAGAAAACGCCGCCGGTGGCCGCGTAGTCACGGCGCCGACCAACGGCGCCTGCGGCATCGTTCCTGCCGTGTTGGCTTACTATGACCACTTTATCGAATCCGTCAGCCCGGACATTTATATCCGTTACTTTATGGCTGCGGGTGCCGTCGGCGCGCTGTACAAGATGAACGCCTCCATCTCAGGCGCCGAAGTGGGCTGCCAGGGGGAAGTGGGCGTCGCCTGTTCTATGGCGGCGGCAGGCCTGGCTGAACTGCTGGGCGGCAGCCCGGAACAGGTTTGCATCGCGGCGGAAATCGGCATGGAACACAATCTGGGTCTGACCTGTGACCCGGTTGCCGGGCAGGTTCAGGTACCTTGCATTGAACGTAATGCGATTGCGTCCGTGAAGGCGATCAACTCGGCGCGCATGGCGCTGCGCCGCACCAGTGAACCACGCGTTTCTCTGGATAAAGTGATCGAGACCATGTACGAAACCGGTAAAGACATGAACGCCAAATACCGCGAAACCTCGCGCGGCGGCCTGGCGATAAAAGTACAGTGTGATTGATCCCAAGCCCCGCCTTCCTGGCGGGGTTTTTCTTTGTTTAACTCATTAATAATAAACAAACAACCTACCGATTTGTGACACCGTCACGAAAAAACGTTTTTACAATATCGCGTCGATCCTCCGGTTAACCTGCAATTTAGCCCTTTGTTTCACCAAATTTAAATAATTTACTGGGTTACCATCATTCTTGTATAACGACAAGCTAGAATTAGCCGAGTATCATTCCATGGCAATTTGGCCTGACGAGGATTCTTGGCTAGCTTACCGAACAAGGATTTACCGATGTTGATGACCCAACTTGCCGTGACTAAATACCGCTATTACCGTTGGCTGCTGGCCGGGGCGGTTGGGTTGGCTATTCTGTTGCTCTCGCTGTATACCCGCTACTATCAGGAACTCGGTACCATTGAGCAAAGCCAACGGGTACTGGCCACCCGCACCGTCACCAAAATCAACAATCTGCTGGCGCCGGCCGAGCTGCAGGCCGTGCGCTCAATGTCCTTGTTGGACCAACCCTGCGAGACCGTCATGCCGACGCTGCGCTTTCGCGCCGCGCAAAATCAGGCGCTGCGGGCCATGCTGTTGGTCAAAGACGGGATTATTTACTGTTCCAGCCTGTTCGGCGCGCGTAACTATGTTTTCAGCGTTATCTTGCCCACCCTGGCGGACGGCAGCGCGAAGCTGGCGCTGCGCCCTTCTCTTTCTGTCGCCAAAGGGGTGCCTACGCTTATCATGTGGACACCGGGCGCGGTCGATAACAACCTGAACGGCGTGCTGCATGTATTCAATATCGAGTTGCTGGCGAACTTCCTGCTCGAACCGCAGGAACCTTACGCACAGCAGGTGGTGCTGAACGTCGGCGACTATAGCCTGGAATATGGCCGACGAGAGATCCTGCGCAGGGATTCCCTGTCCACCGGCCTTCTCTATACCGCAAAATCAGCGCAATACCCTTTCTCCATCTCGCTGTTTGGCCCGCAGGCCAGCCTGCTCGCCCTGGGCGCACTGCCGCGCCATATCCCATTGGCGCTGTTGATTAGCCTGCTGGCGGCCTATGTCGTGTACCTGCTCACCGCCAATCGCATGAGCCTGTCCTATCATATTGGCCATGCCATTACCCACCGCGAGTTCCGCGTCTACTGTCAGCCGATCATCAACGCCGAAACGGGCCGTTGCATCGGGGTGGAAACCCTGCTGCGCTGGAAAAACAAACGCCAGGGCTGGATCTCGCCGGACGTATTTATTCCTCTCGCGGAGCAACATGGGTTGATCATCGCCCTGACCCGCTACCTGATGAGCACCGTGGTGGAAAACCTGCGGTTGTTCCCGCCACGTCCGTCGTTTTATATCAGCATTAATGTCGCCGCAGAGCATTTCAATGCGGTCACCCTTATCGACGATATTCGTCGTATCTGGCTGCCGGCCCAGCCGATGCCCTCGTTGATGCTGGAGCTTACCGAACGCACCGCTCTGTCTGAAATTCAGTATGAGCAAATCAAAACGCTGAAGGAAATGGGGATCATGCTGGCAATCGATGATTTCGGCACCGGTCACAGCTCGCTCAGTTACCTGAAAAAGCTCAGCCCTGACGTGTTGAAAATCGATCGCGGCTTTACCGCCGCCATCGGTACCGATGCGATCAACGCGACCGTCACCGATACCATCATTACGTTGGCGCACCGGCTGAAGCTAAAGCTGGTGGCCGAGGGGGTGGAAACCGCTGAACAGGCGGATTATCTACGCTCACACGACGTGAACGCGCTGCAGGGTTTCTATTTCGCCAAACCGATGCCAATCAACGTATTTCCGCTGTGGTTACAGCAATATGAATCGCGATTGCGAGCGATGAGCGTACGTGAGGAACGGCAAATCGAGGGGGAAAGCAAACCGGAGGCGTGATGCCCCCGGTTCGTCATGTTACGGCTGTTCCTCGTCGTGAGGCGTCACTTTACTGATACGCACCAGCTCGATGCGGTACTCCGAGACTTCAATAATTTCGAAGCGCAGCTGGTTTAGCTCCACCACATCCCCCGCAGCCGGCATCTGGCCGTAGTGAGCAAGCAGGAAGCCCGCCAATGTAGCGTAATCCGCCGTCGGGCTGACCAGATCTTCGCAGTTCAGCGCCTGCTCCAGCGAGTGCAGATCGGTACCGCCCTTCGCCAGCCAGCTCGCATCTTCCACTACGATATCCGGCGTCTCATCCTCATCCGGGAATTCGCCGGCAATGGCCTCCAGCACGTCCAGCGGCGTTACCAGCCCCTGTACCACGCCAAACTCATTGGTCACCACCACCAGACGCCCTTTGGCCCGGCGCAATACCGCCAACAGGTTGATTACGTCCATGGTTTCCGGCACCACTATCGGCGGCGTGCGTGCGGCAAACTCGGCGATATTCTCGCCCTGTTCCACCGCCACCAGCAGATCCTTGGCGCGCACCACGCCGATAATCTCGTCCAGCGAATCACGGCAAACAGGGAACAGACTGTGCGGCGTATCCAGCAGTTGTTCGCGCACCTCTTCGCGGGAACGATCGCAATCCACCCACGAAATTTCGGTGCGCGGCGTCATTACGCTGCGCAGGGAACGCGAAGCCAGCGTCAACACGCCGCTGATCATGTAGCGTTCTTCCGCCGCAAAGGTCTCATTCACCGGCTGAGGTACGGCTTCATCCGTCTGCTGCGAACGCTGTTGACCCATCAGGCGCATAATCGCCTCGGCGGTGCGCTCGCGCATCGGGCGATGCGCCTGGTGTTTGATAAAGTTACGGCGAGCAATCTGGTTAAACAACTCGATCAGGATCGAGAAGCCAATCGCAGCGTACAGGTAACCTTTAGGAATATGCATGCCAAAGCCTTCGGCGATCAGGCTCAGACCGATCATCAACAGGAAACTCAGGCACAGCACCACAATGGTAGGGTGCGCGTTCACGAAATTGGTCAGCGGTTTTGACGCCACCAACATCACCACCATGGCAATCACCACCGCAGTCATCATTACCGGCAGGTCGTTCACCATCCCCACGGCGGTAATCACCGCATCAAGCGAGAACACCGCGTCAAGGATCACAATCTGCACCACAACCGCCCAGAACTTGGCGTAACCGCGGTTGGCGCCGTCCTGATGCGATTGACCTTCCAACCGTTCATGCAATTCCATGGTGGCTTTGAACAACAGGAAGACACCGCCGAACAGCAAGATCAGATCGCGTCCGGAGAAGTTGAAATCCGCCACGCTGAACAGCGGCGTCGTCAGCGTAACCATCCAGGAGATGACCGACAACAGGCCCAGACGCATAAACAGCGCCAGCGACAGACCAAGTATACGCGCTTTGTCGCGCTGCTTCGGCGGCAGCTTATCGGCCAGAATGGCGATAAACACCAGGTTGTCGATGCCCAGTACAATTTCCAATACCACCAGCGTAAGTAACCCAGCCCAAATCGAGGGGTCCATTAAAAATTCCATATCAGACTCCGGAAAAAAGACAGGATGGCCGAGCGGAGCTCAGGCGTGACGATGCCGACGCAGAGTGCGCACAGACAACAACAGCAAGATAACGGGATTGCAGTACCGGGGGGTGGCCGAAGGGCCGAGTGACTTGTGTTACGCCAGCAGGTGGCGGGTGGAACCTTGAAAAACAGTAACTTCGGTGACAGTCCATAGGGTGGGCTGAGGCCCTTCACTCCTAAATATGAAAGAGGAAATACTCTAGCAGGAATTTTTTTTACGGCAAAGAAGCTTTTTTACCTTCAGCATCCTCTTGTAACAGGTCTGTTGTTTAATCACTCAAACATCGCCTTAAGATTTGTCTGAGCGCTCAATAACGGAGCAACGTCACAAAATTTATTTTTTCACTCACTAAAATAAATGACGCCAATGTGAATTAACACGCACAGGCTTTTGAAACTGCGCGAGAAATGCTAAACCCGCGTTTCTGATTTTCTACCATAATGTATTTGAACTGCCAGAAAGGATATCAAGAACGACACAATCCGTGCATATACCCGATAGCTTTCACGTTGCAGCCAACAACGCTGCGGCTTGAACGATGACGGGTATGAAGTTTAATGAGGAGGTAGCGAGTGGCAATAGCTATTATCATCGGCACACACGGGACCGCAGCGGAACAATTGCTGAAGACGACGGAAATGCTATTGGGCGAGCAAGATAATGTCGCTTTTATAGACTTCGTCCCCGGTGAAAACGCCGAAACGTTAATCGATAAATATAATGTGAAAATCAGCGAGCTAGACACCAGCGGTGGCGTCTTGTTCCTGGTGGATACCTGGGGCGGCAGCCCATTCAACGCGGCCAGTCGCATTGCCGTCGATAAAGAAAACCATGAGGTCGTCACCGGGGTTAACATTCCCATGCTGGTGGAAACGTTCATGGCACGGGACGATAACCCAGGCTTCGACGAATTGGTCGCTCTGGCGTTGGAAACCGGCCGTGAAGGCGTTAAAGCGCTGAAAAAACCGGAAGAAGAGAGTGTTAAGCCCGCGGCACCACAAAGTTCCCCCGCCGCCAAACCCGCCGCACCGCAGGCACCGCTTGGCCCCAATGACCATATGAAGATCGGCCTGGCGCGCATCGATGACCGCCTGATTCACGGCCAGGTTGCCACCCGTTGGACCAAGGAAACCAACGTCAGCCGCATCATTGTCATCAGCGACGAAGTCGCCGCCGATCACGTCCGCAAAACCTTACTGACCCAAGTGGCCCCGCCGGGCGTTACCGCGCACGTGGTCGACGTGGCGAAAGCCATCCGCGTATGGAACAACCCGAAATATGCCGGTGACCGCGTGATGCTGCTGTTCACGAATCCGACCGATGTTTGGCGCCTGGTCGAAGCCGGTGTGGATATCAAATCGGTGAATATCGGCGGTATGGCGTTTCGCCAGGGGAAAACCCAGGTCAACAATGCCGTGTCGGTCGACGAAAAAGATATCGAAGCGTTTAAGAAATTAAACGATCGCGGTATTGAACTGGAAGTTCGCAAGGTTTCGTCCGACAGCCGGTTAAAAATGATGGACCTGATTAACAAACTCAGTTAATGGCGACAGCCAATAATTATTTTACTCAGAGCTCTTTGGTCATAGGAGAAGTGCAATGGAGATCACCACTCTTCAGATTGTGCTGATATTTATCGTTGCCTGTATCGCCGGGATGGGATCCGTCCTCGACGAGTTCCAGTTCCACCGTCCGCTGGTCGCCTGTACCCTGATTGGCTTTATTCTCGGTGATATGAAAACCGGCATCATCATCGGCGGTACGCTGGAGATGATCGCACTGGGCTGGATGAATATCGGTGCTGCGGTCGCGCCAGATGCGGCGTTGGCTTCCATCATTTCCACCATTCTGGTTATTGCCGGCGGCCAGAGCGTCGGTGCCGGTATCGCGCTGGCCATACCGCTGGCGGCGGCCGGGCAAGTGCTGACCATCATAGTACGAACCCTGACCGTCGCCTTCCAGCACGCCGCAGACAGCGCAGCGGAGCGCGGCAGTTTGCGCGCCATCACCTGGATCCACATCTCCGCCCTGCTGTTGCAGGCGATGCGTATCGCCATCCCGGCGGTTATCGTGGCCATCTCGGTGGGCACCGCAGGCGTCCACGCTCTGCTTAACTCGATCCCGGAAGTCGTCACCAGCGGCCTGAACATCGCCGGCGGGATGATCGTGGTGGTCGGTTACGCCATGGTGATCAACATGATGCGCGCCGGTTACCTGATGCCCTTCTTCTACCTCGGCTTCGTTACCGCCGCCTTCACCAACTTTAACCTGGTGGCGCTCGGCGTCATCGGCGTGGTGATGGCCGTGCTTTATATCCAGCTCAGTCCGAAATACAACAAGTCTCAGGTTGTTCAGGCTGGCCCGGCTAATGCCAACGATCTCGATAACGAACTCGACTAGGAATAGGTGAGAGAAATGGTTGATACAACAGCTCAAAAGAAACTCACGCCGGCCGATATTCGCGGTGTGTTCCTGCGCTCGAACCTGTTCCAGGGTTCATGGAACTTCGAACGCATGCAGGCGCTGGGTTTTTGCTTCTCTATGGTGCCGGTGATCCGTCGCCTGTACCCGGAAAATAACGACGACCGCAAACGGGCGATCAAACGCCACCTGGAATTCTTCAACACCCACCCTTACGTGGCGGCACCGGTGCTTGGCGTTACCATGGCGATGGAAGAACAACGCGCCAACGGCGCACCTATCGACGATGCGGCCATCAACGGCATCAAGGTCGGTTTGATGGGGCCGCTGGCCGGCGTGGGCGACCCGATCTTCTGGGGCACGGTGCGACCGGTTTTCGCCGCGCTCGGTGCCGGTATCGCCATGAGCGGCAGCCTGCTTGGCCCCATTCTGTTCTTTGTCTTGTTCAACCTGGTGCGCCTGTTGACCCGCTATTACGGCGTGGCCTACGGTTACCGCAAAGGGGTGGATATCGTTAATGACATGGGTGGCGGCTTCCTGCAAAAACTGACGGAAGGAGCGTCCATTCTTGGCCTGTTTGTGATGGGAGCCTTGGTTAACAAGTGGACGCACGTGAATATCCCGCTGGTGGTGTCGAAGATCACCGACCAGACCGGGCAGACTAAGGTGACCACGGTGCAAACCATTCTCGATCAGTTGATGCCGGGTCTGGTGCCGCTGCTGCTGACCTTTGGCTGTATGTGGCTGCTGCGCAGAAAAGTGAATGCGTTGTGGATTATCATCGGCTTCTTCGCCATCGGTATCTTCGGTTACTGGATTGGCCTGCTGGGCCTGTAAAGCGAGTCGCTACCGGGGGGAAACCCCCGGTTTTTTTATTTGTGGAGTTGAAAGATGTCGCTGACCGATAGCGTATTACTGATTTTCATCGCACTGATGCTGCTGTATGCGATTTACGACGAATTCGGCATGAACCTGCTGAAGGGCAAAACATGGCTTAAAGTGCCGTTAAAACGCCGTAACCGGATCGACTGCCTGATTTTCGTCGGTCTGATTGCCATTTTGATTTACCGTAACGTCACCACCAACGGCGAAATACTGACCACCTACCTGCTTATTTCTTTAGCACTGATCGCCGTCTACATTTCCTATATTCGCTGGCCAAAGATGTTGTTTAAAACACAGGGTTTCTTTTATGCCAATACCTTCATTGAATATAAGCGCATTAAGGCGATGAATTTATCCGAAGATGGCATCCTGGTCATAGATCTGGAGCAGCGTCGGTTGCTCATTCAAGTTACGCAATTAGATGACCTGGAAAGGATTTATCATTTTTTCGTTGAAAATCAATAAATAAATAACGCACTAACTTTTCTGCCCATCGCTAACACGCGCTGTATATGGATAATTAATCAACAACCTCAGCGCTTATCCGTTTATTATTTACGCAACATTGTTGCATCAGCCTACATTATATTCCCTCTTGCAATTCTTTAATGAAAACAATTCTCAATTCCAACAAGAATATTATCAAGTAATTAAGGTTGTCGTCGTCAGAAATATTATGGTATGGTTGCGCCGTCATTGGGGAGTAGCCGGTTTCTGGGCAATAAAACGCCAGAAACGCCCGTATCAACATACTCGTTTCGGACTCTGAAACGTGGTGCGGGCAGCCAGGTAAGGTTGGCGAGACCATAGACACGTAACTCCGTCGTATGGTTGGGGGTGGGTTACGTGTATATGGAGCCGCCCGGCCGAGGCTAGTTAACATGAATCTTTCCGCTACACTCATTCTCGCTTTTGGCATGTCCATGGATGCGTTCGCCGCGTCGATCGGCAAAGGTGCCAGCCTGCATCAACCCCGTTTTCGTGAAGCCCTGCGTACCGGACTTATCTTCGGCGTGGTCGAAGCCATTACGCCGATCATCGGCTGGGCGATTGGCCTGTTCGCCAGCCAGTACATCATGGAGTGGGATCACTGGGTAGCCTTCTCTCTGCTGTTCATTCTCGGTACGCGCATGATTGTCGAAGGCGTCAGAAACCGGCCGGACGAAGTGGAAAAAGTGAAGCGCCACGGCTTCTGGCTGTTGGTGGCCACCGCTATCGCCACCAGCCTCGATGCCATGGCGATCGGCGTCGGCCTGGCCTTCCTGCAGGTCAATATTGTGCATACCGCCATGGCCATCGGCATGGCCACCATGATTATGGCGACGCTGGGTATGATGATTGGCCGCTTTATCGGCCCGCTGTTGGGCAAACGCGCAGAGATCATCGGCGGCGTGGTGCTTATTGGTATCGGCATTAATATTCTGTTGGAACATTTGGGCTATCTCGCCTGATTGTCGCTGAACGCAAAAAACCTGCCAATGGCAGGTTTTTTCGTTTATGGCTTAAGCATTCACCTTAGCTATCGCCCGGTCGGTTGTCGCTCTCCCGCGCGCGCCGAAAATCGCCACGCCAAACGCAGAACCGCTTTGCCTGCCGGCGTTGAGCGCGCAGACATGGAAGACGATGCGATCAGTGGCGAAGCGGCATCTCAGGCGGTTTAATCGGCTTGGCGACGGTACAGGCCTATAACGAAATCCGTTTCACAGGCGAATGCTTCGTTGGTACTCAGGCGCTGTTGCACCTCTGGAGAAGCCCGCCAGGCAAAAGGCGTCATCTGCAGCAGATTGGCTGCCTGCTCGCCCGGCAGCGTCATCGGATAGGCCAGTGCCTCGAGCCGCTCACAGTCAAAACCCGTCAGTTGCTCATCGGATTCCGCGTGCAGTTGCACCTGCTGATAAACCTGCTCTTTCAGTTGATACAGGTGACGCGGGCCGGGCGATACCGTCACTACCACGCCGCCGGGCTTCACGACCCGTGCCAGTTCTTCGGCTTTGCACGGCGCATAAATGCGCAGGACAGCGTCCAAAGAACGGTCGGCAAAGGGTAAACGGTGGCTGGACGCCACGCAGAACGACACCGCAGGATAACGTTTGGCCGCATAGCGGATCGCCACCTTAGCGACGTCCAGCCCATAAACGGCGATGTCACGCGGCGCCAATCGTGCAGCTACTTCGGCGGTGTAATAGCCTTCGCCGCAGCCGATATCCAGCAGCGCCTGCGCCTCATCCCCCAGCGCCTGCTCCAGCAGTTCCGCCACGCGTTGCTGCAACGGCCGATAAAATCCGGCGTCGAGAAAAGCGCGCCGCGCCTGCATCATTTCCGCGCTGTCTCCCGGCTGCTTCGAGCGCTTATGCTGCACCGGCAGCAGATTGACATAGCCTTCTTTGGCGCAGTCAAACTGATGGTTGGCATCGCAACGCCATTGCAAGTGAGAAAAATGAAGCGGCTGGTGACACAGAGGGCACTGATAAGACATGATTGGATTCCAGAGAGATACGGCGCGGGTAGTCTAAAGAAGGCTTCTGCGCGATGCAAGACAGGCCTGGCCAACGGATAAAAAAGCTGGCTACACTGACGTAATGTTTTCTGACGCAGGCAAAGACGTTATATGACCGACTACTCCCCGCTTCTCAGCACCGTTCCGGCCATTCAGCACGGATTCGGCAACAAAAGTGCCCTGCTGCCCGGGCACCTGCAACCTTACCGCGCCACGCTGCCGGAAAAAAAGCAGGTGCACGGTACGCGCATCGTCGACATTCATCAGGCGGCCCAAATTTGCGGTGAAGCCGACGGTTTTTACACGACTCAACCCGGCATTCTGCTCAGCGTATTGACGGCAGACTGCCTGCCGGTCATTTTCAGCCGCAACGACGGCTCGGCCATTGCGGCCGTGCATGCCGGTTGGCGCGGTTTGCTGGATGGCATTCTTGAGCAACTGGCGGCGCGCATCGGCCGCGATGATTCTACGGCCAACTGGGTAGCCGCCATCGGCCCCGCTGCCGGCCCGTGCTGCTATGAGGTGAACGAAGAGCTGGTTGCACGCTTTAAACAGCAGTTGCCGCTGCCCGCCGCCTTGATCAGCCCAAGCTATCGCCATCTGGATCTGGCTGCCATCGCCGAATACAAACTCAGCGAGCTGGGGTTTGCCGCCGTTGATCGCGCCGGGAGTTGCACCATCTGCACGCCGAATACCGATGCGCAGTACCCGCAGCGCTTTAAATACACCAGCTACCGCCGCAACAGCCACCGACGCGAGCAAGATCCCGGGCACCCGGGCATTACCGGCCGCAATCAGTACGCGGGCATTATTATCGCCGGCTGAGCGCAGACACGAAAAAGCCCGCACGGAGGCGGGCTTTTTGTACAGCTGACGCTGATTAGATAGCAGTAACGTTTACTGCAGATGGGCCTTTCTGGCCATCTTGGATTTCGAACTCAACGTTCTGGCCTTCAGCCAGGGTTTTGAAGCCGTTACCCTGGATTGCAGAGAAGTGTACGAACACGTCTTTGCTGCCGTCAGCTGGGGTGATGAAACCGAAACCTTTAGACTCGTTGAACCACTTAACTTGACCTTTGATCTTTGCCATCTTGAGTATTTCCTTTGGATTGTTTAAACCGCCCGTAGGCGTTACATAGACAAACTAGAGTCGTTACTGCTTGAGGCACTAAGATAAGGATCGGCAGAGAAGCGGTATTCAACGCTAACGTCTTTACTCAGAACTTCTTTACTGAAAATGCCACACATATACAGAACTGTACCTCGTTTTACCCAGATGCGTTATCACATACTCTGTATTCGATGGCAAGCCATTTTTAATCACTGATGGACCTGTCGCACATATTTGAAACGGTCGAGAGCAACATAAGCTTAAATAGGCTAAAAGATGTTGAAGCCTTAGCTATTTTCTGCTTAACGGTCACACTGCGCTACACTCCGCAGCCTGACTGAATTTTAACAATTCTTTCATCCGATTGCCCCCACGCGTGACAACATATAACCGCTGCCGGACGCTTAGAACGTTAAAAAATTTGAATCTTTATGGAATTTCTTATGCAACATTTGAATATCGATGAACGGGCGTCTTCTCGGCTCAACTCATCTGACCACCATGTCGCCATCTGGATGGCTCGACGCCGGCCCCGCCCCCTGTCTGATAACGCCCCGTCGTCACAGAAAACAATACCGATACTAATTATCGATATTCGTTATTATGAACACCATCAGTGCAGCCACATCCCGGCATAAAAACAAATGGCATTGCCGCTTTAAGGTGCATAGGCATGCAACGGGGGAAATTTACGCACCATCATTGTGCATCACCGGATAAATACCCTGACGATAAGCGAGATTAAATAACGGCAATAACCCTGGCGTCTGCAAGAATGTATAGCGGAATTAAATCTTAAAAAGACAATGAGTATTTACGTTGCCGATAAAGCCAGCTCACGAGTCTATTTATTTTGGTTTTTTGCGCCTCGCCATTCACCTCCACTGCTCAGGCTAGCCGCCCTCCGCCGTTAGCCCGTACCGCGGCAGCCCGCAACCGGGCGGCCTTACAGGCAGTTCAGCCTGAAAATCGCCCACCAGGGAAGGGCTGTAACGCTTAAGAGTTAGGTTCAAGCGCAATGCGCTCGCCAATTTTGATTGGCAAGAACTGATGCTGAACTATTCCGGCAGAACTCAACGCCAGATTTAATTGCTGCGGCGGCTCATCCAGCGACTCATCGGCCAATTCAAAAACGCCCCAATGAATCGGAATAACCCGCGGTGAATTTAATTGCTGATACAGCGTCACCGACTGCTGCGGATCCATATGTTGTTCCTGCATGAACCAGCGCGGTGCATAAGCGCCTATCGGCAACGCCGCCACGTCAAACGGCCCCAGACGCGCGCCAATATCCGCCAGCCGATCGGAATAACCGCTGTCCCCGGAAAAATAGAAACGGAGCGCCGGATGATGAATAACCCAGCCGCACCATAAAGAGCGATTGCGATCCCACAAGGTGCGCATGCTCCAGTGGCGCGCCGGCGTACAGTGGAACCTTAACTCGCCCAACGACAGACTCTCCCACCAGTCCAGCTCCTCCACGCGTTTGAGGCGATAACGTCGGAACCAACTTTTTAACCCCAGCGGCACGATAAAGGTCGCGCTGGGAAAACGTTGCGCCAGTTGGCGTACGGTACGCCGATCGAGGTGGTCGTAATGGTTGTGGGAGATTAGTACCACATCCACCGCCGGCAGTTGTTGCACCGTCAACGGCGGCGGCGTCTTGCGCTTAGGGCCATAGAAACTCAGCGGTGACGCGCGTTGCGAAAGCACCGGATCGATCAGGATATAGCGGCCATCCAGGCGCAGCAGCATCGAAGCGTGCCCCAGCCACCAGATACTGTTATCGCTGCCGCTGAGATCGGCGCGTTGCCACCAACGCTGAGTAAACTGCCGGTACCCCAACTGCGGCGGTTTGGGCAATCCTTGCCGCTTACGCTCGTTCTGCCAGCGCCTCAGATCCCCTTCCTGACGCTGAGTCGGTTCAGGATTGCGGAACCCTTCCGGGGTGTGGTGCGCTTTAGCCGCATCATAGTAACGATTGGTTCTCTTCAAATTGCTCTCCCGACCACTGCGGACACCCTGCACGGGCAGAGTAGATAACATAACAAGATAGTCGATTGGTGTGCTTTGTGAACCGTGCTCACTTCAGGGGGGACCTTTTCGGATATTGTGTTGTCACAGTCCCTATGAGCATGCCAGGGCCGTAAAGAGCCTGTTAAGCATCTCTTAAGATCTTTATGATTTACTGATAGGACATTCAGAAAAGGAGAAGTTATGAGCCGTTCTACATCACGCAAATCACGTGTTCGTATGGGCCGTATCCGTAGCGCGATGCGGCCACAGATGCAGTATTGGAAAATGTATGCCGCGATGAAGCTCCGGCGAGTAAGGGTGCCTGCCCCGCTGGTGCTGCTGTTTGGCGCGCTGGTGAGTTTTTTCATGCTGGGCGTGTTGATGCTTAGCGTGGTCGCTATCGATATCGTCACTACCCTGTTCCTGTTGTGCAAGAAGCTGTTGGGACTGGGTCGCGGCAATCAGGGCAACGCCTTTATGCCACGTAGTTAAAGCCTGAGCCGGAGGCGCACAAGGCGCCTCCGTTATAGATTAACTCCTCACTTTGGCGCCTTTACGGCGCGTCAGCATAAAGCCAACCCACAGCAACAGGATCCATACCGGCATCAGCAGTACGGAGATGCGGATCCCTTCGCTGAAATACATGATCACCAGAATCAGGCCGAGAAACGCCAGGCACAGGTAGTTGCCAAAGGGATACCACAGCGCCTTGAAACTCGGGATCACCCCTTGGCGGTTTTTCGCCGCACGGAACTTCAGGTGCGCCAGGCAAATCATCACCCAGTTAATCACCAGTGTGGACACCACCAGCGCCATCAACAGCTCAAATGCCTTGCCGGGCATCACGTAATTTATCAGCACGCCGACAGAGGTCACCAGCGCCGACAGCGCGATGGACAGCACCGGCACGCCGCGCTTATTCACCCGGGTCAACGCCTTCGGCGCATTCCCCTGAGTCGCCAGGCCGAACAGCATACGGCTGTTGGCGTAGACCCCGCTGTTATACACCGACAGCGCCGCCGTCAGCACCACCACGTTAAGAAGGGTCGCCACCAGGCTGCTGTTCAGCGCGTGAAAAATCATCACGAACGGGCTACCGCCTTCCACCACCTTGTCCCATGGGTAGAGAGAAAGCAGCACAGTCAGCGAACCGATATAAAAAATCAGGATGCGGTACACCACCTGGTTGGTGGCTTTCGGAATGCTGCGGCGCGGATCGGCGGCTTCCGCCGCAGTGATACCGACCATCTCCAGCCCACCGAATGAAAACATGATGACCGCCATCGCCATCACCAACCCTTCGAAACCGTGCGGCATAAAGCCGCCCTGCTCCCACAGGTTACCGATGCTGGCTTGCGGGCCGCCGTTGCCGCTGGCCAACAGCCAGGCGCCGAAGACGATCATGCCGACAATCGCGACCACCTTGATGATGGCGAACCAGAACTCCGTTTCGCCGTACAGGCGCACGTTGACCAGGTTGATCAGATTAATCAGCACAAAAAAGACCGCAGCGGAGACCCAGGTCGGGATGTCCGGCCACCAATACTGAATATAAATCCCTACGGCAGTTAACTCGGCCATGCCGACCAGGATGAACATCGCCCAATAATTCCAGCCGGAAAGAAAACCGGCGAAATCGCCCCAGTATTTATAGGCAAAGTGGCTGAATGAACCCGCGACTGGCTCTTCAACCACCATTTCACCCAGTTGGCGCATAATGAGAAAAGCGATAAAGCCACCGATTGCATAGCCCAGCAACACGGAAGGGCCGGCCATTTTAATGGTCTGCGCGATGCCGAGAAACAAGCCGGTACCGATGGCGCCCCCAAGGGCGATAAGTTGTATATGTCTGTTTTTTAAACCGCGTTTTAGCGGAGTATCCTGTTGCTGACCGCCCATCTTATCCTCATATGGCGTTGAATCCCGTCGCTTTTGCACAAGATTTCGCCAATCAATAAATGTATCTGCGGGCGGCTTTTTAACACTTAACCCCGGGAGCATCAAGGAGAAGCACCCCGGCAACGGAGACCAGGGCGCTATTTTATGCAAAGAAAGGGGCCAGAATGGCTGAGATTCAGTTGGGCAGACCGCACAGTTTGGTCAGATTGCGTGCGCCAATCATCAAGGTTGCGACGTAAGACTGGCTGCGCGTGACCACTTCCACCGCCACGCGATCGTTTTGATATTTTATCAGGTAGGTAGAGGGCCAGCCCTGTCGGCGCTGCCCAAAGCTTTCTGCGTGACGATCGATTGCCGCATGGGCAATCACCAGATGAGACAAGTTTTTATCACCTTTAATAATGCGCTTCATAAACAGGCTCCGCCAGAGACAGTTCTGTTGTCATAAAAAGGGAAAAATCATCAGTATTTCTGGTGGTTCAACGTACCATTTCGGTGGTTTGCTGGCTCAGCAGGAAACAGATCATCGCTGCGCGCAATGGGCTGCTGCTGTCCGCTTGCCACTCGCCACGCTGGGTGATCATTCGCGCCTGCCACTGCGGGCTATCGCTTTGCTCGTCGGCATTCAAACTGATTTTATTGGCGCAGATAATCGGCCAGGCATCGGAGGGATTCTTGCAATAGTCTTTACCTTTCACGCCGCCATAAGGATACCATTTGTCCGGGTTTTCTCCGGTGATCAACGCAATGCTGCGGTTCACCTCGGCGTCGCTTTCTTCATACCATTTAATCATCGGCTTTATCCATCTTTCGTAAGGTTGGCGCTACATTACGATGCCAATACGACAGATTTATGACAAAACGGCGGCTTTTCATATTATCCATACTAATGTTTTACCACTTTATCTTCCCGACCAGGATGATTACACTTTTTAGCTGTTTCTTTACACGGAAATTATCGCCATGTTGAGCGGCCTCAACCACCTGACGCTCGCAGTACGCGACGTCAACCGCAGTTTCGATTTCTATACCCACCAGTTGGGGTTCATTCCGCGCGCACGCTGGCAACATGGCGCCTATCTGTCGCTTGGGGAACTGTGGCTGTGCCTGTCATGGGACAATTCTCGGCCGCTTAACGCCCCGGGTGACTACACCCATTACGCCTTCAGCGTGGCGGCAGAGAATTTTGCGACCGTGACATTACGGCTGCGCCAGGCAGGAGTCACAGAGTGGAAAAGCAATCGCAGCGAGGGAGCATCACTGTACTTTCTCGATCCCGACGGGCATCGGTTAGAACTCCACAGCGGCGATCTGGCAAGCCGTCTGGCAGCATGCCGCGTTCAGCCTTATCAGGGGATGGAGTTTTTCTGAGGAAGGAGGTGGCGCAAAGCGTGGCGCGCCACCCGACAGGCATCTGATTAACGCTCGGGGATAAAACCTTTGAAATCCAGCTCCGGACTGAGATCGTCATCGTCCGCCACGCTGCCGCCGCGAGCGCTTTGCGCCAGGCTCTTCAGTAACGCCGTTTGCTGGCGCTGCTGCTCGGCGATTTCCTGCAACAGGCGAATCTGTTCATTGGCACGCACGCTGGCGCGGTTCACCAGGAACCAGCCCCATAATCCCACCAGCAGCGCCAGCGCTGCGATGGCCAGCGAAACCAGGCTATTTGGACCAAAACCTAAATCGTACATGGACAACCCTATCTACTGCTAAAATCAGGCGGACATCTTAGCACTCCGGGCAAGGGCGCGAACATCTCTGCGGAAAATTGTTGCGCACCGCCGCGCACCTTACCAGGGAACAAAGCGAGTGATTGAACAAATCCCCAACGCAAACCTCTCCCCCTCATCGCAATAACTATCCAGCGCCAGCAGGTAAAAAAACAGACAGGCAGCCAGCGCCGCAATTATCACGAGGAATTTTTTTCGCAACAAATTTAGCAGCCTCATTGTTATCTTGGTAACTTGTTGTCAGCTTATCACAGCCAACTTAAACGAAGTTTAACCCGTCGTTTAGAAATCTCACCTGGGTTTACTTTTCAGAATGTTACCGTTGCGCCCTGCTCTGGCTCATGGCTATATCGCACTACCCGTCATACTTGAAGCTGTCTCTGTGTTGGCTGCACTCACTTACCCGAATCACTTACCAGCGTAAGCTCATCGGGATAAGTTCCCTGGCCGCCTTGAGACAACTCCAATTATTTCGGGTATATCGCTGTAATTAACAGGAGTCACTATGGGTAAGTTGATTAAGTGGATCGTAGCGCTGGCGGTGCTGTATGGCGTATTTCTGCTTTCGGGGTACGGCGTGCTTATCGGCAACAATCAAAACGTCGCCGGGCTGGGGTTGCAGTGTAAATATCTGACGGCGCGTAATGTGGTGATAGCGCAGTATCTGCACGGTGACAACGGCGTAATTGGCGTTGCCGACTGCCCGCTGTTCAAAAAGATCGAAACGGTGGTGGATTGATCACCACCGTCCGAAACCGCCGCCAAACGGCGGTTTCACATCAATTGCGAGTAAATTTCATCTCAATCAACGCAATCGCTTTTTCGATCGCCCGCCGAGTCACCGGGTCGGCACCGGCAGGATGAGTGGAAAAATCGATGCTTTTCAACTGACTTGCCATTTTGTCCCGCACCTCGGTCGGTGCGATAACGTCAATGACATCCAGAATTTGTTTGATGACCAGTTGGCAGGCGACCAGATCGGAAGCCAATTCCTGGTCGTTGCACAGCATGTCGGACATGGTTACTTTCCTTCTTAGTTCAGACGCCGCACAGAATACCATGCCGCCTGCCGCTTTGCCGCCCCCTGGCCGTTTAGCGCTGAATTTTCAGCGCTAATGCGCATTGGCCATCAAAACGCCCTGCCGAATTGGCCTATACTTGGGGCTTGAGCGCTGCTTTTGGCAGCGCATTGCAAACCCTAACCTAGCGGGAGAGAGCGATGGCCAACCACAATGTGAAATCCTGGGCGACAGTGCGTGAAACGTCGGTTGAAATTGCCGAGGCGATTTTTGAACTGGCGAAGAACGACGAGAAGTTGGCGCAAAAAATCTGGGAGGAAGGCAGCGACGAAGCGTTGCAAATGGCGTTCGCCAAAACCAGCGCCGACCAGCTGTACTGGGGCGAAGAAACCGTAGAACGCAAAAACGTCTGATTGGGAAGGCATCAACAAAAAGCCCGGATGAAAGATACCGCCGTAAATTTCAGGTCGCAGCCAAAACGCGCTGGCTTGAAACACGACGGGTATTAGCATCCAGGCTTTTTCGGTCGTCTGTCATACCCCACTGCGGGTTATACTGTGGCCAAAAATCACGGTTCTTCACCTCCCACACCTTCCGCATTGTTCATTCTCATCACCGGCGTCACCATAAAAGCGGCAACCCCCACGATTACAACCAGAGTAATAATCACTGTCATTAACATGCGATCACCCCATCAACGCTGAGTTGTTACGGCTGACTCTGTCTAGGCTGTTTATTTCCTGCGGCCTGAACCACTTCAGTATCAGCGGTAGCGGGCAATCTCAGAGTAGCCGTTTTTCCTTCCAACTGACAAGCCACATGATGATGGTTTTTCCGAATAATTTCGCCCCGGTGCCTGCGGGCTTTTTGTCCGGGGCGGCAAGTTGTGTATACTTCACCGCTATGTAGATCTCACACAGACGCACTGATGATCCAAGAACATCACCTCTCATTAGTCTGCGCCCTCAGCAAATGGGTCGAAAATCACCTCGGTAGAGTGATCCATCTCGAAGAGCTGGCCGAGTACTCCGGCTACTCCCTGTGGCACATGCAGAAGTTGTTCAAAGAAGCGACCGGGATTTCGCTGGGCAAGTATATCCGTGAACGCCGGCTGGCCGGCGCGGTTTACCAACTACGCAGTAGCGACGCTACTATTTTTGACATTGCGCTGGACTTTGGTTTTGGCTCGCAGTCACATTTTACTTATATGTTCAGAAAGCGGTTCAACATCACACCTTATGATTTTCGTCAGGATCTAAGCGTGGATTTGCACATCGCCCCCCCGTTGCACATCATCCATCAGAAAACCGCCTGACAGCCCTCCCGCCGCACCGCCGGCGGGCTAATGATGGGCCCAAATAACCGCCAGTATGGCAATCAACGCAGGTAGCGCCTGGACCTTAAGAATTTTACGGCTTGCCGTCAGGCCGCCGAAGACGCCCGCCACCAGCACGCAGCCAAGGAAAAACAGTTGCACCGCCGGATCAGCACGCCAAACGCCCCATGCCAGCCCCGCGGCCAAAAAACCGTTATACAACCCTTGGTTAGCCGCCAACACGCGCGTTGCAGCCGCAAATTCCGCCGTGGTGGCGAATACGCGTCTGCCGGTCGGGGCTTGCCAAAGGAACATTTCCAGGATCAAAATATATAAATGAATCGCGGCTATGAATAAGACGATAATATTAGAAAGAATTATCATTGTATTTAGTAAGGTTAATTAAGAGGTAGGTTTAATAAGTATAACTGCATTCAGAAAATTGCGAATAACCGGACATAAAAAAACCCGCCGCAGCGGGTCTATTATCTAATCATCCAGTGTTAGCTTAGCGCAACAACCAGCATAGCTGCGATTGAGATCCAGAAAGCCGCCGTTGCAATAACAACATGGGATAATCTTGCACGATAGAGTACTTGGCTCATAATGACCTCACAGGCTTCTGACTAGCGGTTAGATAACAACACTTCTTGATAGATATCTTAATCCACTGCTCCGACCAATTATTTGCGCCAGATCACTATTTGCCAGATAAAGTATATTCGATCTAAAACATGGACTTTCGATCACATTAATTCAGCGTTAATAGAAAGAAATGAATATAGATCATCCCGCCGTTATAGCCGGAGGGCATCAAACATCGCTCCATGGCAGGCGTGGTGCGGTCAGGCGCGGGCCGCTATAGCCACTGACCTCCGGGAAACGGCTATTCCCCTGCTCCCAATCATGTTGTGCCCGAGTAATATCTTGCTTACTGTGGCCGACAAAGTTCCACCAAATGAGAATCTCTTCGTTTAATGGTGCTCCACCGATTAATAATGCCCGGCTGCCCTTCTTGGCCGTTAACCCGATCTGGTTAATATTCATTCCTAAATAGGCGAACTCATCAGGTGAAAATTTTTCATCATTAACCTCAAATGCACCAATAAGGGGCAAAAATCCTATTTCATAGTCTTCCCGTAAGGGTAATGGCAAATAGCCGTCGCTCTGCCACTCCAAATCAATGGCGATTAATGGCGAAAGAGTAAACACCGGGGAACGGTATTGCTCAAATTCCCCCACCAACAAAGTATGCTTCACGCCATTTTTTACCCAGGACGGCAAGTCAGGATAATGATCGAAGCGCGGGGCCATATCGGCATTGTCGGCCGGCAGAGCAATCCACAGCTGCGCAGCATGCAAACGCCGCTCTTCCCCCGTTGACTGCTCGGTATGGGCAATGCCGCGTCCTGCCGTCATCAGGTTGACCTGACCCGGGCGAATCACCTGCTCGCTGCCCAGACTGTCGCGATGCAGCACTTCTCCTTCAATCATCCAGGTAAAGGTTTGCAAGCCAATATGCGGGTGCGGACCCACGTCCATGCCTTTAGAAGAGCCGCTGAACACCGAAGGCCCGGCGTGGTCGAGAAAGCACCAGGCACCCACGGTACGGCGTTCACGGGTCGGTAAGGCACGGTTGATCGGGATACCGCCGACTTCGGCATTACGAGTGGTAATGCGCTGAATCTGACGCACCCCACCGACCGTTGGGCAATCACGGGAGGAGGAAGAATGGGTTGGGCGGGAGTTGCTCATCGTAACGCCTCCAGAACGGCACACAGGTTGAATTAATCAGGCAACCAGCTTATCACACAGCAAGCGGCCTAAATGCAACCAGGGAGGCGGAACCTGTCAGGATGTCTTGATATAGCAGCCTTTTACATCAACTTCGTCACGTGCATGCTTCAGATCGGAGAAATACGTCACACCAAAGAGTATTGATACGACCAACAACACGGAAACCAGCAGGCCGATAAGCGCCAGCAGTTTGGTTTCATCGTGGAGATTATGCTCCATTTTATCTCCTGTTCGGAACGACGTCATGTCAGCCACAGAGTGACTGACAGCGTAAAAATAATCAGAGAGCATGACGCTATCGCCAGTACAATGATGGCAAACTGCGCATCTCCCAGAGTTTCACGGTAGTTTTTGTCTTGTGAGGCATTACGTTGTTCTTTCACAAAATCTATCTTAACTCATCACGCATAAAGGTTATTTTGGTGGGATGATCGATAAAAAACTCGCTACTGCGGTTTTCTTAGATTCTGCGTCCAACGCCATTCAGACCTCAATAGTTGGCAAGACGCTATCAACTTTCCTCTCCAGGGTCAATATCCCCCGGAAGCAGAGGTAGCGGCAAGCACGGAACATTCAAAAATTTTATTAAAACAAAATAATAATTAGCAAAATTTATACTGGGAGAACTAAAAAAGCCCGACATCACATCGGGCTTCTCAACATCTTTTCTTCTTTACTGCGGAATGCGCAGAACCTGTCCTGGATAAATTCTGTCCGGGCTGGATAACATGGGTTTGTTCGCTTCGAAGATCTTGTTGTACAGGTTGGCGTTACCGTACACCTCTTTCGACACCGCGCTCAGCGTGTCGCCTTTCTTCACGGTATAGAAACGGCTCTCGGCCTCAGATTGTTCGACAGACACCTTATCTTCCACACCGCTGATACCCGCCACGTTACCGATCGCCACCAGGATTTTTTCTTTCAGTTCCTGGCTGACGGCGTCCCCGGTCACCACGGCCTTGCCATCCACCACCTGCACGTCGACCTTATCGGTACCCGGCAGGCCGATTTTATCCAGATGCTCCTTCAGTTTGGCGCTTTGATCTTCGGCAGTCGCATTGCCGGTCACTGTGTCCCACAGTTTTTCGCCAGCTTCTTTGACGAAGTTAAACAATCCCATATTCACTCCTTTCGATGGTTATAATGTTGCGTTCACTTAAGGCTTGTTAAGCTTAGCACTGCGAAATGGATATTCCATCGCTACTGTGGCATTTAGCGGTTGGAGTAATCCGAAAGTGCCGCCTTCATGGCCAATTCCTCGCGTTGCGCCGATGCCCACGCTGAAAGACGCACCGTTTTTACCTACAATAAGGTATTGGGGAGATTTGGCTCGAGGATGCAAGAGGCTATGTACGCATTGGTTATGTTTGTATGTTATCTGGATGGCGGCTGCGCCGATATCGTGGTTGACGTGCTGCGCAATGAACCCCAGTGCCTGGTCGTCATGAAGGAACAGAATCTGCGCCACGCCGGATGTTTTCCGGTGGAAGATTTTATCGATGGTTTCTGGCTGCCTGCCAGCGAATATGCGCCGTTGTAGAGCGATGTACGGTTTTTCTGCTATTTATCCCTGAGGAATTTCTGATTTAATCGGAAAACAGGCATATCTACGATGTTTTATGCCGCTATTTTGCTAAATTGCTTAACCCGAACGATATGGAGACGGCATTATGCCCGTATCTACTCTCTCAGACGAACATTATGAAACCCTGTTGCGCGATGTCAGCCTGGTGGTCGGCGGCGCGGTGATCCAACTGATCAATCTCAATAAGAAAGTCTCCGGCAATAATATTCTGGCCCAATTGGTCACCGAGATTGAACGCGAGAAAAATCAGCAGCGCTCTGCCACCCTGCGCTCTGCTATTGAACTTATGGGTCTGGCCCCCAAAGGATAGCGGCCCAAATAAAGAAGGCAGAGCTTGCGCTCTGCCTTTTTACCGTTCTCCCGACACAGGATGAAGGTAATGGCGGTGAAACTTAGAAACGATAAGTCAGGTTAACCGCGACGATATCGTCAGTGCTCAGTTTCAGCTTGTTGTCGTCATTGAGCTGGTTGATTTTGTAATCAACGTAGGTGTACATGTTTTTGTTGAAGTAGTAAGTCGCGCCCACTTCCACGTATTTCACCAGATCGACATCGCCAATCCCTTCGATATCCTTGCCTTTGGACTGCACGTAGGCCAGAGACGGACGCAGACCGTTTTCAAACTGGTACTGAGCGACCATTTCGAAGTTCTGAGTTTTGTTGGCGAAGCCAGACACGCCGTTGCCGCTGATTGGCGTCATATTGCGAGTTTCAGCATACATTGCCGCCAGGTAAACCTGATTGGCGTCGTATTTAACCGCAGTGGTCCAGGCCGTCGCGCTGTCGCCTTTGCCGTAAGCCAGCTCTTTTTGCTCGCTGGTACGGTTAGAGTCAGAGAACGCCGCCGCCACACCGATACCTGAGCCGCCGATATCCTGGTAATCCAATGACAGACCGTAGCCGTCACCGTTTTGCTTGGCCACGTTGCGACTGTCACCGTCGTTTTTACCCTGGTACTGTACCGCCAGGTTCAGGCCTTCCACCAGACCGAAGAAGTCACGGTTACGGTAAGTCGCCAGACCGTTGGAACGCGCGGTCATGTAGTTGTCGGTGTAGCTGTAAGTGTCGCCGCCGAATTCCGGCAGCATGTCGGTGTAGGCTTCCGCGTCGTACACCACGCCGTAGTTACGGCCGTAATCGAATGAACCGTAGTTGGCGAACTTCAGACCGGCAAAGCCCAGACGGGTTTTGGTGCCTGCAGTGCCCTGCGCTTCATCGTGGTTGGCCTGGACGTTATATTCCCACTGGCCGTAACCGGTCAGTTGGTCATTGATTTGCGTTTCGCCTTTGAAACCCAGACGGACATAAGTCTTGTCGCCATCTTCAGATTTGTCGTCGCTGAAAACATGTTTGGCAGAAACGCGACCGTACAGGTCAAGTTTATTGCCATCCTTATTATAAATTTCAGCCGCGTTGGCAAAGGAGGTGATTGCCGCAAGGGCAACAGCTAAGGCTAATACACTGCGATTCATCATTTATTTTCCTAGATATTATAATTAAAAACCTGCCCGTCACGCCCAATTTATGATTTGGGCTGTGATCTTTATCATTTAGTATTTTATGAGCGCCCCTAATCAGGGGCCATGTGACATTAGCATCATGAATCCAAACTTCAAAAGAAAAAGTTCATAAAATACCGTGGTCAAAGCATGTTTATGTGTAACAAAATATTACAATTAAGACAACCAACAAACCATTGATTCATATTGATATTTGTCACACACCTTATAACCAAATTGGTGCAATGCACTAATTTAGTGCATTTTGCTTTGTTTTCGCCTACTTTCTACACGATAGGGAAATAACATGAAACTTAGCGTGGTTACTAATAACGTTACTTATTTCACATTTTTATCTAAACAAAGTCACCGCACTGATTTAGGCCATTAACCGTGTTTTAATCAGATCTTTTACAGGTCCATATAATCAATACGGCTCAAACCGCCAAAATAGTAATACCGGGGGAAATTAAATTTAAAAAAAGGCAATGGTGAATAGCGGATATATAAAGAGAGGGGAGCAAACGTGTTTTACAGGATAATACGCCAGATTAATTACAAGCTGCAGCCGACAACGCTACAGCCTGAAGTATGCTACAGATAAAAACCGCCTTAGCCGCCGACAGATTAATACAGCGTGCTACGCGGCACCTCAGTCAACACCATACCGGCACGCAGCCCAAGCGCCACGCCTGGATTGGGGAACAAAATCCACTCGCTGGCATGTTGGACCCGGTACTCCTCACCCGGTTGTTCGCACAACAAAGTGCCCTGCTCAAGCTCGGTAAAGTTGGCGGTGTCGTCGCTAAGGTGCAGCCTGAAATCCTCGCTGCGCTTAATCAAGGACTGTGCAACGCGGAACAGGCGCAGTGCCCCTCCCGGCCGCAAAGGTAAAGGTTCATCGCTCACCACCGCCTGCAACGCACGGTTAATGGCGGCAAACTGTTGCAGATCGTTGCTGCCGAAGGGTTTCGCCTTGCCCAACTCCAGCGTGCAGCTTGCGGCACCGGCGTGTTCGCTGGAAAAATGGCTGAAGGTGCCGCCAGGAGCGCTGTGGATCACCAGCGCGTCCAGATCGGCGGCATCCAGCACTTCCAGCATATCCGCACTGTAAGGCCGCGTCTGGAAGGGCAGAATGCCAAAACGCGGCAGCCGCGACTCACGTATCGCCGTATGCAGATCGTAATGGAAACGCGCACCCTCTTCACCGTCAAAAAAAGCCGTTATCACCTGCTCCAACTGCTGCGCCCGCGCGGTTTCACCGCTGTGGTTGAAATCGCGATAACGGCCGCCGAACATGCGGTTCATGTCGCTGTGCAGATAACGCTTGCCGGCGCGTATCGCCGCCGGATTGCCCAGCACCACCAACAGCCGCACCGCCAGCGGCCTCTCGCCCGCCAACAGCGCATTGACCAATTGGTTCAGCAGTTCAATCGGCGCCGTTTCATTACCGTGGATCCCGGCGGAAAGCACTACCGCCTGGCGGTAAGCCTGGTGTGGGGTGATTTCCAACAGGCCTTCCCCCAGCCAGCGCCAGTGCACATTCAGGTTATCGCCCCGTTGCTCGGCGGGGACCTGCCCCGCCAGCGTCAGAGCCAACAAATCAAACATGGCAACTCCGTCATTGTTGGAAAGGATAAACCGACCCCAACCCGAGGATAGACGTCAAAGCGTCCAGCGCATCGCGCCCCTCGCGCAGCAACTGCGGATCGGCCAAATCGTTTTGCGTCAGCCGATCGCGGTAATAGCGATCGACCCATTCATTGAGCGTGACAAACAGCGTATCGTTCATCATCGCGCGCGGATTCACCGCCCGAAGTTCCTGTTCATTCAGCGCCACACGCAGCCTCAGGCACGCCGGCCCGCCGCCGTTACGCATGCTCTCACGCAGATCGAACACTTTGATTTCGTCGATCGGCCCGCCGCCGGCAACCATCTCCGTCAAATAACCCCAAACACCGCTATGTTGACGCGACTCTTCCGGCACCACGATCATCATTTTGCCATCGGGCTTAGTCAGGATCTGGCTGTTAAACAGATAGGTCGCGACCGCATCGGCCACAGACACTCGTGCTGTCGGCACCTCAATTGCCACCAACTCGCTGCCCAGCGTCGCCATCTTGCGGCGCACCTCATCCAGCGCTTGCTGCTGCTGATGAAACGCCTGTTGATGGTGGAACAACAGGTTCTGGTTACTGACCGCAATCACATCGTTATGGAACACGCCCTGGTCGATCACCGCCGGGTTCTGTTGTACGAATACCGTATGCTGCTCATCCAACTGATGAAGACGAGCAATTGCCTCGCCTGCTTCACGCGTTTGGCGTGCCGGATAACGCGTCGGGGCCGTTTCACCGCCAAACTCCTGGCGACCATAGACAAACATTTGCACACTACGTTTACCGTAGTCGCCGCCCAATCGGTTGTGGTTGGCCGCCCCTTCGTCGCCAAACAGCGCCACCTGCGGCAAGGCTTCGTGATGGGCAAAATGGCGTGGATCGTTAAAAATCGCCCGTAGCACGCCAGAGGTCGTCTCAGCCTCAATCGCGCGGTGGAATTTATTGTTCAGGTTGGCGGCAGTGAAATGCACCTTGCCGTCAGCACTGTCAGCCGACGGTGACACCGTGGCCGCATTGGCGGTCCACATGCAAGACGCCGAGCTTAATGCGGACAACAGACGTGGAGACTGGCGCATCGCCTGCGCCAACACCGCCTCATCGCTGCCGCTGAAGCCCAATTTGCGCAGCATCGGCACATGCGGCCGCTCCTGCGGCGGCAAAACGCCCTGCTGGAAGCCGAGGTCGGCCAGCGCCTTCATCTTCAGCAAACCCTGCTTGGCCGCCAGTTTAGGATTAGACACGCTGTTTTGATGCTGCGTGGAGGCCTCATTGCCAAACGACAATCCAGCGTAATGATGGGTCAGGCCCACCAGACCATCGAAATTGACTTCATATCCTGACATGCTGTTCTCCTGGGGCCGAGCAGGCTCGGCCCTGCGCAACAACGCGCTGAGTTCTTAGTTAAATGAGAGTCCTGGCGACAGGCTGGCCGGCAGCGTCAAACTTTCGCTTTCCAGCGACGCCATTGGCCAGGCGCAGTAATCCGCCGCGTAATAGGCGCTTGGGCGGTGGTTGCCCGAGGCGCCCACGCCGCCGAACGGCGCCGCGCTGGAGGCACCGGTCAACGGCTTGTTCCAGTTGACGATACCGGCGCGCGCTTCCAACAGCAGTTGATCAAACCGTTCACGCTGCGGCGACACCAGGCCGACAGACAGGCCATAGCGCGTCTGGTTGGCGATGCGCAACGCCTCGTCAAAGTCGTTATAACGAATGACGGTGGTCAGCGGGCCAAAATATTCTTCGTCCGGCACGTCTCGCACGCCGGTCACATCGATAATGCCGGGGCTGAGCAGCGCGCTGCCGCTCTCCAGCCGCTGCATGGTCAGCAAAGCCTTGCCGCCCAAAGACAACAGGTGATGCTGCGCCGCCAGCATTTTTTCCGCCGCCGCAGAGGAGATCACCCCGCCCATGAACGGCTGCGGTTCGGCGTCCCAACGGCCGACGCGCAGAGCGCCCGCCACCTGCACCAAGCGCTCGATAAAGGCATCGCCCTCGCTGCCGCGTTTCACCAGAATACGGCGTGAACAGGTGCAACGCTGGCCGGCGGAGATAAACGCCGACTGAATCGCCAGATTGACCGCCGCATCGCGATCGTCGATCTGATCGATAATCAGCGCGTTGTTGCCACCCATTTCCAGCGCCAGCATCTTTTCAGGCTGCCCCGCCAACTGGCGATGCAGGTGATAACCGGTGCCGGCGCTGCCGGTAAACAGCAGACCGTCGATATCCGCGCTGGCGGCCAGCGCCTCGCCGGTTTCACGCCCGCCCTGCACCAGGTTGATCACCCCGTTTGGCAAGCCGGCCTGCTGCCACAGCTTCAGCGTTTCCTCGGCGGTCAGCGGCGTCAGCTCGCTGGGTTTAAATACCACCGTATTGCCCGCCAACAGGGCCGGCACAATGTGGCCGTTCGGCAAATGGCCCGGGAAGTTATATGGCCCGAATACCGCCAGCACGCCATGCGGCCGGTGGCGCAGCACCGAAGCGCCGTCCGCCATCGCGGTTTCGCTGATGCCGGTGCGCGCCTGGTAAGCCTGCAGGGAAATCGCCACCTTGCCGATCATCGCCTGCACTTCGGTCAGCGTTTCCCAGCGGGGTTTGCTGGTTTCGCGGCTGATCACCGCCGCCAAATCCTGTTTGTGCTCTTCCAACAGGGCGGCAAAACGCTTCACCAACTGCTCACGCTGTTCAAACGGGGTGCGGGCCCAGGCCGGGAACGCGGCGCGAGCAGCCTCGCAAGCGGCGGCGACATCACTGCCATCGGCGGCATTGGCCTGCCACAGCGTCTGGTTGTCGACCGGATCGGTTTTGCCGAATTCAGCGCCCCGGCCCTGTTGCCAGGCGCCGTTAATAAACAGTGCAGGATGTGACATTAGGCTTTCTCCTTTGAAATGAGGGGGATGACCCGCACCAGGCTGCCTTGCTCGACGCCCAGCGCCGCAGCGGTTTCCGCATTGAGATGCAGACGCTCGTCATACAGATCGGCATTGACCAGCAGTGCGCGGTAGGACTGATAATGATCGTTGGCCACCAGCAGAGCCGGCGCATCGGCGCGCATTGGCGTCTCGTCCAGCACCACTTTCACCGTACGGCTCTCTTTGACCGCACGAATATGGTCGATTTCCGCTTCCAGCGTCGGGCCGCCGTCGAAAATATCGACATAGCCCTGATAGCGCAGGCCCTCAGATTCCAATACCCGGCGGGCAGGAACGGTCTGCGGGTGCACCTGGCCAATCACCTTTTGCGCATCCTCAGCCAGGAAATCGACATACAGCGGGTGTTTCGGCATCAGTTCGGCGATAAACGCCTTTTGCCCGGTGCCGCTCAGGTAGTCCGCCTTGGCGAACTCGATGGAAAAGAAATGGTTGCCGACGCTCTCCCAGAACGGCGAACGGCCCTCTTCATCGGAGAAACCGCGCATTTCGGCAATCAGCCGCTCGGAAAAACGCTCGCGGAAAGCGGCGATAAACAGGAAACGCACCTTCGACAACAGCTTGCCGTTTTCGCCGTGCCGGTAGTCCGGATCGAGGAACAGCGTACACAGCTCGGAATGGCCGGTGTGATCGTTGCTGAGAAACAGCGTCGGCACCGATTTATAGACGTTCAACTGTTTGGACGCGTGCACCTGGGTGCCGACGCGAAAGCTGTACCAGGGTTCAGTCAGCCCAACGGCCACTTCAATCGCGCAAACCCCTACCGCCTGCTGGCGCTCGCTGTCCTCCAGCACAAACAGATAACACTGCTCGCCGCGCGGCAGTTCGCCTTGCCAGGTTTTTAACGCCCGCTCAATGCGCGCCGACAAGGTATCTTCATCTTGCGGCAGGGAAGTGAGACCGATGCCGGATTTACCGGCAAGCGTCAGTAAGTCAGCCAAATCGCGACGCTCTATAGGGCGAATAATCATCATAATGCGAACCTCGTCAGAATCAGGCTGCGCCGGTTAAGGCGCAGCCCGTGTATTAGCTGCAAATCCGCGCCACGGCACGCGCGAATCGCGCCAGCCCCTCTTTCACATCCTGCTCTGGAATGATCAGTGAAGGGGTGAAGCGCACCACATCCGGGCCGGCGATCAGCGCAATCACGCCCTCTTCATTGGCCAACTGGGTAATCTGTTTTGCCTTGCCGGCATAATCCTTATTCAACTGGCAGCCAATCAGCAGGCCGCCGCCGCGAATTTCGGAGAAAATCGGGTATTCCCGGTTAATCTTGTTCAAACCCTCGATAAACCACTGGTGGCGCTGCTTCACGCCTTCCAGCACCTCTGGCGTATTGATGATGGAGAACACCGCACCCGCCACCGCCGTCGCCAGCGGATTGCCGCCGTAGGTGGTGCCGTGGGTGCCTACGCTCAGGGTTTTGGCCAACGCGTCGGTGGTCAGCATGGCGCCAATCGGGAAGCCGCCGCCCAGCGCTTTCGCGGTGGTCAGCACGTCCGGCACGACACCGTATTGCATGTAGGCATACAGATAACCGGTGCGGCCCACGCCGGTTTGCACTTCGTCGAAAATCAGCAACGCATCGTGGCGATCGCACAGCTCGCGCAGGCCCTGCAGGAAAGCGGCATCGGCAGGCAGTACGCCGCCTTCGCCCTGAATCGGCTCCACAATCACCGCGCAGGTCTGGTCGTTGATCAGCTCAGCCGCGGCAGCCAGATCGTTAAACGCCGTGTGGCTGATGCCGCCCGGCAGCGGCGCGAAATCTTTTGAATACTTCGGCTGGCCGCCGGCGGACACGGTGAACAGCGTCCGGCCATGGAAAGCGTTATTGAACGCCACGATCTGGTTCTTGCCGGCGTTGCCGTTATCCAGCGCACGTTTACGCGCCAGCTTCAATGCCGCTTCGTTGGCTTCCGCCCCGGAGTTGCAGAAAAACACCTTCTCGGCAAAGGTGGCGTCAATCAGCTGTTTCGCCAACAGCAGCACCGGTTCGTTGGTGTAGCCATTGCCCAGATGCCACAGTTTCCCCGCCTGTTCCACCAGCGCCGCCTTCACCGCCGGGTGCGCATGCCCCAACGCATTAACCGCGATGCCGCCGGCAAAATCGATGTAAGACTTACCCTGTTGGTCCCAGACCTGCGAACCCTCTCCCCGCACCAGAATAAAATCAGCGGGAGCATAAACCGGGACCATCAAGTCGTCGAAAGACTGGCGGGTGACTGCGATTGGCTGTTCCATAATGACCTCATAACCTCAGCAAAGGCTGAATTTTGACTGTAAGGGCCGTTCCTGCCCGGATATTCCGCAACAAAACAAAAAAACCGCGCCGTTGAATCCGCTTTTCGTCCGGTGATAACTCTGCCATCTACCGGCCATTCAGAAACAAATCTGTTACATACGATCGGTTTTCCACTATTTCTGCCGGGTATCCGGTCCCTGAACGGGGAATAAATGTTAACGAGCAGTTAAAATACATGCCGTTTGATAAAGAGTGTAGAGCAGCTATCGTGCCAAAACGGGTTTTTTAGCGAATATCGCGTTTTTTTACGTTAAAACAACGGCTTACAATGCATACTTATTCAATAATTATGCATTGGTAATGAATAATTGAAAAAATAAGGCTAAAAATCATCATTGGTCGCGAAATACTATTCAATTGCAAAAAACTTCAATATTTCTGATCGCGCTCGCAAAAATAATTTGGCCCGATTTGCGCCCGATCACACTTTTGCCCCATCAGAGTGCAGCGAATGCACCAGAGACGAGCAACCCCGTAGCGGTCAAGGCTTTACCGGGTAGAAACCTTTTCCCCGGCAACGCATTCGTGCGCCAGATCACCGATTTGTCGGGCAGCAACTACACTGTGATTTCGACCACCCAACGCTTGAGGAGCCACGATGTCTAAAAAAACTGTTGATCCCACCCAACCGGCGGCACAAAAGGATATTCGCGTATTTCTGGACGCGTTAAACGCCGGCGGCGGCAAACCTATGGAGCAAATGAAGCCGAAGGAGGCGCGTAAAGTGCTGGAGGGGGCGCAAAACAGCGTTGAAGTCCCGCTGTACGAAGTCGACATCAGCGAGAAGACCATTCACGTTGGGGGGCAGGATATCCTGTTGCATCTGGTGCGGCCGGCCAGAGTAAAAGAAGCGTTGCCGGTATTTATGTTCTTCCACGGCGGGGGCTGGGTGCTGGGAGACTTTCCTACTCATGAACGGTTGGTGCGCGATCTGGTGCACAGCTCCGGCGCGGCGGCGGTGTTCGTCAACTACACCCCTTCACCGGAAGCGCATTACCCTACCGCCATCAACCAGGCTTATGCCGCTACCGAATGGGTGGCCGAATACGGCGAAAAAATCAACGTCGACGGTTCGCGGCTGGCGGTGGTCGGCAACAGCGTAGGCGGCAATATGGCGGCGGTCGTCAGCCTGATGGCCAAGGAAAAAGGCACGCCGGCGCTGCGCAGCCAGATCCTGCTTTGGCCGGTGACCCACGCCAGCTTTGATACCGACTCCTATCACCAGTACGCCGAAGGCCACTTCCTGACGCGCAACATGATGAAATGGTTCTGGGACAACTACACCACCGACAAAGCGCTGCGCAAAGAGATCTACGCTTCGCCGCTCAATGCCACGCTGGAACAGTTGAAAGGCCTGCCGCCGGCGCTGGTGCAGACTGCCGAGCTGGACGTCCTGCGCGACGAAGGCGAAGCCTATGCCCGCCTGCTGAACGCCGCCGGGGTCGAAGTGACCTCTACCCGGTATAACGGGCTGATCCACGATTATGGTTTGCTGAACCCGATAGCCCACGTGCCGGCGGTGCACTCGGCCATTCATCAGGCCGG
This sequence comes from Serratia plymuthica, assembly GCF_018336935.1. NCBI lineage: Bacteria > Pseudomonadati > Pseudomonadota > Gammaproteobacteria > Enterobacterales > Yersiniaceae > Serratia > Serratia plymuthica. Next base: position 2,833,534 of record NZ_CP068771.1, read on the forward strand.
GCGCGCGCTGAAACACTACCTGGCTTAATCGACATAATGACAGGCCACCCGATGCCCTGCAGCCACAGTACGCAACGCGGGGGCCTGTTGCCGACATTGAGCGCCGGCCTGCGGGCAACGGGGGTGAAAACGGCAGCCCTGCGGCGGTTGAGCCGGGTTGGGCAGTTCCCCCCGTGCCATTGCCTGCGGCTGACGCAATGGATCCAGGCTGGGCACCGACGCCAGCAAGGCCTGAGTGTAAGGGTGGCGCGGCCGGCGAAACAGGCTGTCGCGATCGGCGCTCTCGACAATCTGGCCGAGATACATCACCGCCACGTCCTGACACAGGTGTTCCACCACCCCGAGATCGTGCGAAATAAACAGAAAAGTTACGCCCTGCTGCTCCTGGAGATCGGAAAACAGGTTGATGATCTGCGCCTGAATCGAGACGTCGAGCGCCGAAATCGGCTCATCGGCGACGATAAATTCCGGCCGCAGGATCACCGCACGCGCAATGCCGATGCGTTGCCGCTGGCCGCCGGAGAACTCATGCGGAAAACGCCCGTAATGCTGCGCCGATAGCCCGCAGATTTCCATCGTATCGATTACCCGGTCGCGCAATTCACTTTTAGTCGCCAGACCGTGCTGCAGCAGGGCCTCGCCAATCGCATCACCCACGCGCATTCTCGGATTCAGCGAACTGTAGGGATCCTGAAACACCAGTTGCATCTTCGGGCGCATGGCGCGCAGTTGGCGTGGGCTGAGCGCATCCAGCGCCTGCCCGTTAAACAGCACTTCACCGGCGGTTTTATCATGCAGCCCCAGCAACATGCGGCCAACGGTGGTTTTGCCGCTGCCGGACTCGCCCACCAAACCGAAAATGGTGCCCTTGCGAATGTTGAAGCTGACGTCATCCACCGCCCGCAACTGCCCGGTAGTTCGGCCAAACAGGCCATCGCGCAGCGGGAAATATTTCTTCAGCCCCTTCACTTCAACCTGTAATTCAGCCGACATGAATGCGCCCTCCCGCGTTCAGAAAGCAGGCGGACTGGCGCTGCGCATGGCCATACAGCGGCGGAATGCCGTCACGACAGCGTGCGCTCACCTGTGAGCAACGATCGGCAAAAGCGCAATGGTCGGGCAAGCGGGCCAAATCGGGCACCTGGCCGGGGATGGAATACAACCGGCGCCGCCGCTGCCCGGCCACCGGCCGCGAAGCCATCAGCCCCTGGGTGTACGGGTGCTGCGGGTTAGCCAGCACCTCTCGGGTGGGCCCCTGCTCGACAATCCGTCCGGCGTACATCACCACCAGCCGGTCGGCCATCTGAGCAATGACCCCGAGATCGTGGGTGATCAACATCATCGCCATATTGTGCCTTTGCGCCTGTTCACGCAGCAGCGCCAGGATTTGCGCCTGCACAGTGACGTCGAGCGCCGTGGTCGGCTCGTCGGCAATCAGCAGCGCCGGGCGGCAACTGATGGCCATGGCGATCATGATGCGTTGCAGCATGCCGCCGGAAAGCTGGTGCGGGTAGCTGGCCATCAGTTGTTCTGCACGCGCCAATCCCACCTCCATAATCAACGCCGTCGCTTCCCGCCAGGCGGCCTTCGGCGCCGCCCCCCGGTGGCGGATAAGCGGCTCCACCAGTTGCTCGCCAATGGTCAGCACCGGGTTCAGCGCGCTCATCGGTTCCTGGAAGATCATCGCCAGCCGGTTGCCGCGCAAATCGGCCATCTGCTGCGGACGCAGTTTCAACAAATCCTGGCCGTCAAAATGAATCTCGCCGCCGTCGATCTGTGCCAGCGGCTGCGGCAACAACCCCATCAGCGCCAGGGCCGTGACGCTTTTACCGCAGCCGGACTCGCCGACCACGCCCAGCGTCTGCCCGGCGCGCAGTTCGAAACTCACCTGCTGCACCGCCCGCACCCGGCCCTGTTCGCCGTTGAAGGCCACCGACAGTTGATTAAAGGCTACCAGCGGTTGGCTCATCGTCTTACCCCGTTCATTTTCGGATCGAGCGCGTCCCGCAGGCCGTCACCCAGAATATTAATCGCCACTACGGTGATAAAAATCGCCAGGCCCGGCGGCATCCACAGCCAGGGGCGGCGCTGAAAATCGATCAGGCTGTTGGCGGCATCCATCATGTTGCCCCAGGACGGCGTCGGCGGTACCACACCCAGCCCCAGATAGCTGAGCGCCGACTCGCTGAGAATGGCATTGGCCACCCCCATGGTCGCCACCACCACCAGGATCGGGATGGTATTCGGCAGCAGGTGGCCGACAATACGCCGCCGGGTGGACAGCCCCAGCACTTCGGTCGCCAGCATAAAATCGCGCTCGCGCAGCGACAGGATCTGGCCGCGCACCAGCCGCGCCAGCGACGGCCAGCCCAACAGGCTGAGCATGATCATCACCATGTAAATGCGGTAATCCGGCGAGACGTCCAGTTCGGACAGCATCGCCCCCATAATGATCAGCAGCGGCAGGCTGGGGATGGTCATCAGCAAATCGGCAAAACGCATGATCAGCTTGTCCACGATGCCGCCCAGATAGCCGGATAACGCCCCCAACAGGTAGCCGAGCGTCACCGACAGCAGCATCGACACCAGACCTATGGTCAGCGAGATCCGCCCCGCCAGCAGCAGGCGGGTGTAGATATCGCGGCCGAGAAAATCGGTACCGAGCCAGTGCGCGGCATTGGGTGCCTGGTTAATGTTCAGCGCATCCCCGGCATCGTCCTGCCACGGCGACAGCATCGGCCCCAAAATGCACAACACTGTCAGTATCAGCAGTAACAACAGCGAGGCCATCGCCAACCGGTGACGCCGCAACCGTTGCCAGGCCTGTGCGGCCGGCGGTGGCGACAACTGCGCCAGCGCCGGGAGTTGCGCCTGCCGCCAGCGGCGGCGGCGACCAAAAAACAGCGTTGCCAACATGTTTACCTCAAACGAATTCGTGGGTCGGCATAGGCGTACAGAATGTCCGCCAGCAGGTTGCCCAAAATGGTCAACACCGCCAGAAACAGCGTAAAGCCCATCAGCACCGGATAGTCGCGCGCGGCCAGCGAGTCGATGTGGATATGCCCCGCCCCCGGCCAGTTGAAAATCTTTTCGGTGATCAAGGCACCGGAAAACAGCGCCGGCAGCTCAAACCCCAACAGCGTGATGATCGGCAACAGCGCATTGCGCAGCGCATGTTTGACGATCACCGTTTTTTCTTTAAGCCCTTTGGCGCGCGCGGTGCGGATATAATCCATCCGGATAACGTCAAGCATGCTGGCGCGGAAATAGCGCGTCAGGGTACCGGCCTGCAACATCACCAACGCCAGTACCGGCAACAGCAGGTGCGCCGCCACTTCCAGCACCCACGACAGTCCAGTGGCCTCACTGCCGGTGCGCAGCATGCCGCCCGCCGGCAACCAGTGCAGATCGACGGCGAACCATTTAATCAACAGCAGGCAGAGGAAAAAGGTCGGGAATGACATGGCGCCGAACACCGCCACCGTGACCAGATGATCGAACAGCGAATAGGGTTTCATCGCCGAGGCCACGCCCACCGCCAGCGCGATGCCCCAGTACAGCACCAGCGCCACCGAAGCCAGCAGGAACGAGTTCCAGATGTACTGGTTCAACAGCGTGCTGACCGGGATTTGGTATTGCAATGAAAAGCCGAGGTTGCCTTGCAGCAACTGGCCGAGCCAGTGCCAATAGCGGATAAGCAGCGGCTGGTCCAGCCCATACAGCGCCCGCAGCTCGGCGGCGCGCTGCGGCGTCAGGTTGATGTTGCCGTCGATAAAGTCGCCGGGGGTCAGCGCGAAAATAAAGAAAATCAGCAGTGACGCCAGCAGCAGCATCGGAATGGTTTGCAGCAGGCGGCGCAGGATAAAATTTCTCATGGTGTTTTCCGTCACCGCCGCGTGGAATAGCGCGGCGGTATCTCGCCGTTACTGAACCAATTTGACGTCCGGCAAGCTGCCGGTCAGGCCGTTGTACACATCCGGTTTAAAACCGGTTACGCGGGCGCTGCTGGCGCTGAGGATTTTGCGGTTGCCCAGCAGGATCACCGGCGGATCTTCGGCCAGAGCCTGATACAGCTGGTGATACAACGGCTTGCGCTGCCCGATATCCAGCGTAGCGTTGGCCTGGCCGATCAGATTGTCCACCTGCGGGTTGCTATAGCCGGTTTCACTCACCTGGCTGATGTAATCGCGCACCCCGTCATGCGGGTCATTCAGGCTACTGGTGCTGAGCGACGCCAGGTCATAATTGCCCGCCTTGCGCTGCGCCAATAAGGCGTTGAAATCCAGCACCTGCGGCTTCAGCAGCACGCCAATCTGCCGGTAGTTGTCTTTGGCGATCGGCACCAGCGCGTCATTCAGCAACTTTTTGGTCACCAGCAGCGTCAGCTCCAGTTTTTTGCCGTCTTTTTGGCGAATACCGTCCGCGCCCGGTTTCCAGCCGGCCTGATCCAGCAATTGCTTCGCTTTATTGACGTCGTAGGCGTACGGATTAATCCCCTGCGGATCGTAAGCCCAGGAAACGGGAGAGATCGGCTGATTGGCCACAGTGCCGTACCCCTGATACACCACGGTAATCAGCTTTTGGCGATCCAGCCCGTAGATTAAGGCCTGCCGCACGCGCGCATCCTGCAACGCCGGCCGCTTAAAGTTGAAATCAATGCGGCTGTAGTCGCTGGAGCTGTAGAGATTGATGTTGGCAAAACCGAGCAGCTTCAACTGTTCAATATCGTCCGGCTTGGCGGTGAAGGCGTCGTAGTCGGTTTCGCCGGTCTGGAACAGCTGGAAGTTGGTGGCCGGGTTGGTCACGCGGTAAATAAAGCGCGCCACGGCTGGCGGACCGAGGTAGAAGTTCGGGTTGGCGTGGAAACGGATCTCCTGCCCCGGCACGTATTTATCGTAAATATACGGGCCGTTGCCCAACGGCTTGCCGTTCAGCGCACGTACGCTCTCCAGCTTGCCGCGCTGGTAATCCTTGCCGTAATAGGCTTTCGACAACACCGGCCCGCCGATCAGTTGCAGGGTAGTGGCACCCGGCTGGGTGGTGGTGATTTGAATAGTGCGATCGTCGATAACCTTCAGCCCGCTGATGCTGGCCGCCGTGCCGTTTTTGTATTCCGCGCCGCCCTGGATATGGGCCGGGGCAATGTCGGTATCGCCGTCATAGGCCGGGTCATGCAGCAGCGTCAGGGTGAAGGCAATGTCTTCAGCCTTCATCGGCGAGCCGTCGCTGTAAACCAGGTTGGAGCGCAGCTTGAGGGTATACACCCGGTTGTCCGGGCTGATCTGCCAGGATTCTGCCAGCCGCGCCACCGGCTTGCCCTGGCTGTCCAGGCCAATCAGCCGCGTGAAGATCACGTCGGTAACGTTCTCGTCCCAACCGTTGGTAAACAGATAAGGGTTAAAATTGCCCTGCGGCTCGAGAATACCGGCCACTACGGTGTCTTTACGCAGCTTGGCGGCCGCCGGCACCTGGCTTGCATCGGTCGCCGGGGTAATGCCTTCCGTCAAGAGTTCAGCCTGAGCGCCGAATGCCAGACCCAGGGCACAGGCTATCGCCAATGGCGCCAGCCGTTTTTGCAACAGTTTGTTTATCTTCTTTTTTATTCCGCTCACCCACTGCCCCTTGTCTGCCCGTTGATAAAATGTGACAAAATTTATCGCAGAGTAATGGGCGGCCGTAGGGCTGTCTAACAACGAAACCGGCATTCCATTGCCGGATAAAGCATTATGAATTTTTCTATTGCGATGCTTACCTGCGCGGCGCTGTTCAGTCTGCCGGTTCGAGCTGTCGGATAAGTTTGGCTAAGGTTTTGATCGCCGCCTCATGCTTGTCGCTCCAGTCAAAGGAGGCGTTCAGGCGGAAACAGTGGTTGAAATGATTGCCGGTGGTGAACATTCTGCCCGGCGCGATGCTTACCCCCAGCGCCAGCGCACGCTGGTACAGCTCCATCGACGACAGCGCAGGATCCAGCTCCAGCCACAGAAAGTAGCCGCCGTCGGGCTGGCTGACCTTCACGGTGGGCGGAAAATGGTGGGCAATCGCCTGGCGCATCATGCTCTGGCGCTGGGCCAGCAAGCGCCGCAAACGCCGCAGGTGGGTATCGTAGCCGCCGTGCAACAGGTAGTCGGCAATCGCCATCTGGGTCGGCACGCTGGTCGATACGGTGCTCATCAGTTGCAACCGCTGGATCTGTTGCGCGTAGCGCCCCGCCGCCACCCAGCCGACGCGAAACCCCGGCGCCAAACATTTGGAAAACGACGAGCAGTGCAGGATCTGGCCGCCACTGTCCAGCGCCTTGGCCGGCAGCGGCCGTTCGGCGCTGAAGTACAGCTCACCGTAAACGTCGTCCTCAATCAACGAGATCTGCCGTTCACGCAGCAAGGACACCAGCCGTTGCTTGTTCTCCTCCGGCATGGTGGCGCCCAGCGGGTTCTGGAAGTGGGTCATCAGCCAGCAGGCCTTGATCGGATACTGTTCCAGCGCCTGCTCCAGCGCGTCCAGATCGATGCCGTCCTGCGGATGAGTGGCGATCGCCACCGCCTTCAGCCGCAGCCGCTCCAGCGCCTGCAGCGCGCCGTAAAAAGCCGGCGATTCAATCGCCACGTAATCGCCCGGCTGGGTCACCGCCTGCAGGCTGAGGCTCAGTGACTCCATTGCCCCGGCGGTGATCACTATCTCGTCCGGCGCCACCTGCAAGCCGCTCAACGCATAACGCTGGGCGATGTTACGCCGTAACGCGTCGTTGCCGGGCGGCAGGTTGGCCAGCGAACTGTGCGGCGTAAACTTGCGCGCCACGCTGCTCAGCGCCCGTGCCAGCTTCGGCTGGGCAAACAGCGTGGCATCGGGAAATGCGGAACCAAAAGGCACGATTTCCGGATCTTTGCACGCCTGCAGCACGTCGAAAACAAAGGTGTTGATATCCACCTGCTCGCTCAACAACATCTTCTCGCCGCGCGCCGGTTGCGGCAGCGGCTGTGGGCGCGCGGCCACGTAGTAGCCGGACTGCGGCCGGGCGACGATCCAGCCCTGGCTCTCCAGCAATTGATACGACTGCACCACCGTCATCAAACTGAGACCGGCGCGTTTACCGCTTTCGCGCAGCGACGGCAGCTTGTCCCCCGCCCGCCACACCCGGTTCTGAATTTGTTCGCGAATCTGTTGCGCAAGCTGCTCGTATCTGGTCATAAGCCCTAACTGTTATATGAAAAAGTGAAATAACTGTCACTATTATAGTCACTGTACTCCGTGATTAACTTAACGCCAAGCTTTCACCAGAAAAATTACCGCTATACTGAAGAGGTTACTTTATGTTCACCCCAAGGAGGCACCATGCTGGGTCTTGATGCACTGGAACTTGCCAGAATACAGTTCGCCTTCACCGTCTCTTTCCATATCCTTTTTCCCGCCATCACCATCGGCCTGGCCAGTTATCTGGCCGTGCTGGAAGGGCTGTGGCTGAAAACGCGCAATGAAGCCTACCGCGATCTGTACCATTTCTGGTCCAAGATTTTTGCCGTCAACTTCGGCATGGGCGTGGTTTCGGGTCTGGTGATGGCTTACCAGTTCGGCACCAACTGGAGCTTCTTCTCCGAGTTCGCCGGCAGCATAACCGGCCCGCTGCTGACCTACGAAGTGCTCACCGCCTTCTTCCTTGAAGCCGGTTTCCTGGGGGTGATGCTGTTCGGCTGGAACCGCGTCGGCCCTGGCCTGCACTTCTTCGCTACCTGCATGGTGGCCCTCGGCACGCTGATTTCCACCTTCTGGATCCTGGCGTCCAACAGTTGGATGCAAACCCCGCAGGGGCACGAAATCATCAACGGACAAGTGGTGCCGGTCGACTGGCTGAAGGTGATCTTCAACCCGTCATTCCCGTATCGCCTGTTGCACATGTCGACCGCCGCTTTCCTGTCCTCGGCCTTCTTTGTCGGCGCTTCCGCTGCCTGGCACCTGCTGCGCGGTCGCGACACGCCGGCAATGCGCAAAATGCTGTCGATGGCGATGTGGATGGCACTGATCGTCGCGCCGGTGCAGGCGATGATCGGCGATGCCCACGGTCTGAATACGCTGAAACATCAGCCGGCGAAGATCGCCGCCATCGAAGGCCACTGGGAAAACCCGCCGGGCGAGGCTACGCCGCTGATCCTGTTCGGCTGGCCGGATATGCAGCGCGAGGAAACGCGTTTCAAGCTGGAGGTGCCTTATCTCGGTAGCCTGATCCTGACCCACAGCCTGACCGAGCAGGTGCCGGCGCTGAAATCCTTCCCGCCGGAGGATCGCCCGAACTCCACCGTGGTGTTCTGGACGTTCCGCATCATGGTGGCGCTCGGCATGCTGATGATCCTCGCCGGGGTATGGAGCCTGTGGCTGCGCTGGCGCGGCGGGCTGTATCAGTCACGGCCCTTCCTCTATTTCATCCTGTGGATGGGGCCTTCCGGGCTGCTGGCACTGCTGGCGGGCTGGTTCACGACCGAAATCGGTCGGCAGCCGTGGGTGGTGTATGGCCTGTTGCGCACCAAGGACGCCGTTTCTGCGCACGGCGACCTGCACATGAGCATCAGCCTGCTGGCGTTTATCGTCGTTTACTGTTCGGTGTTCGGCGTGGGGTATTCCTACATGATGCGCCTGATCCGGAAAGGACCGCAGCAGCATGAACATAAAGAAGATGACACCGAAGGCCGGCCGGCACGCCCGCTGTCTGCGGTGAAAGACACTCTGGATGACAGGAGCTGAGCATGGGCATCGATCTTCCGCTGATTTGGTTTATGATCATCGTGTTCAGCACCATGATGTACGTGGTAATGGACGGCTTTGATTTGGGTATCGGCATCCTGTTCCCGTGGGTTAAGGACAGCGGTGACCGCGATGTGATGATGAACACCGTCGCCCCGGTATGGGACGGCAACGAAACCTGGTTGGTGCTGGGCGGCGCGGCGCTGTACGGCGCCTTCCCGCTGGCCTACTCGGTGATCCTCGACGCGCTGGCGATCCCGCTCACCCTGATGCTGTTCGGGCTGATTTTCCGCGGCGTGGCCTTCGAATTCCGCTTCAAGGCAACGGCGGAAAAGCGCCATATCTGGGACAAGGCATTTATCTGGGGATCAATCTTCGCCACCTTCAGCCAGGGTGTCGTGGTCGGCGCCATCATCAACGGTTTCCCGGTTCACGGCCGCACCTATGCCGGCGGCGCGCTGGATTGGCTGACGCCGTTCGCGCTGTTCTGCGGGCTGGGGCTGGTGGTGACCTATGCCCTGCTGGGTTGCACCTGGCTGGTGATGAAAACCGCCGGCGATCTGCAGGCGCGCATGTATCGCCTGGCAACGCCGCTGCTGGTCATCCTGCTGCTGGTGCTGGCGACGGTCAGCATCTGGACGCCGATCGCCCATCCGGAGATCGGCAACCGCTGGTTCACGCTGCCTAACCTGTTCTGGCTGCTGCCGGTGCCGGTACTGGTGCTGCTCAGCGCCTGGGGCATCCAGCGCGGGGTGAAACGCGGCGCGCACTATTCGCCGTTTATGTTGACCCTGCTGTTGGTGTTCCTCGGCCTGAGCGGATTGGGCATCAGCATCTGGCCGTTGCTGATCCCGCCGTCCATCACCTTGTGGGACGCCGCCTCACCGCCGCAAAGCCTCGGTTTTATGCTGGTGGGCGCGCTGTTTATCATCCCGATTATTTTGGTTTACACCTTCTGGAGCTACTACGTGTTCCGCGGCAAGGTCAGCCATGAGCATGGCTATCACTGATGAGGGAGGAGAGCATGAACGATAAAACCGCACCCGCTCCCTGGTGGAAACGCGTCGGCTGGCTGGTGATCATCTGGAGCGCCAGCGTGCTGGGGTTGTTCCTGGTCGCTTCAATATTCCGCCTGCTGATGACCGCAGCGGGCATGAAGTCGCACTGACCGCTAATAATCCAAGGAAAAATGACCACCGACGATGGGTGGTCATTTTAACGATAGCAGGTTGCGACGTCATACTCCCTCCATCACGACGCCGGCGGCTTTCGCCCCATCTCGCTGAGAAAATGCTGCTGTAACCGCAGCAACTCCCCCAGTTCAAGCACCCGATAGTCGATACCATAGCGCGGCGCCACCTCGGCAATGATGCGGCTCAACGCGGGATAATGCCGGTGGCTCCAGTGCGGAAACAGGTGATGCGTCAGATGCAGATTCGCCCCGCCCAGCCAATACCCCAGCCAGCGCGGCCGGGTGCGCCAGTCAAAGGTGGTGGCGAACACGTGACGATATCTGCCGTGCGGCAACGCCCCCTGCTCCGGTGCCTGATAAAATTTCGCCTTGGCCCAGTGGGTGCCGATAATCAGCATCACGAACAGCAGCGAAGAGAGCATCTGGCTCAGCAGATAAACCAGCAGGATCTCGCCGATGCCGATCTCCGGTGGCAGCAGATAACCCGGGATCGCCAGCGCCAGAAGAAAATGCGCCGCTTTGCCCGCCAGAAAAATGCCCCATCCGCGCGCCCCTTGCTGCGCCATCCGTGCCGCCACCCGGGTTCTTCCCGCCCGATCCAGCCAGTCGAACAGCCAGATGTAATACGGGAAGGTCATGGCCGCCACCAACGGCCAGTAATATCGCTGTGCGCGCATAAAGGGTTTCCAACGCTGGAACGGCGTCTGGCGCAGCACGCCGTTGGCGTCGATATCGGGATCGTAGTGTTCGATATTGTTATGCGCATGATGAAAAATAACGTGCCGCACCCGCCAGCAATCAGAGTCCAGCCCGAGCGGGATGCTGACCAGGCCGTTCAGCCAGCGATTGGCCCAGGACCGTTTGAAAAACGCGTTGTGCGAAGCATCGTGCACCACGTTTACCGTCAGAAACATGCCGATAAAGATAAAGCCGAAATAGCAGGCGAAATAGGCCCAGACGTTCCGCTGCTGCAGGCTAACCACATAACAGAACGCACACAGCGCCAGCAGCGCCGCCACCTTCGCCAACATGCCGACATCGGCGAAACGGTGGTCGCGATTGCCGGCCAGATAGTCATGGGCCGCCTGCATCAATGCACGATGCAGCCCGGCATCATCGCGCCGAAAAGCCAGCGGACGCAGCGGCTTCATGGCTGCCCCATGCGACGTAAAAACTGCTGCTGTTGCGCCAGCAGTTCGCGATAACCGATACAGCGGTATTCCATGCCGTGCTGTGCGGCCAACTGCGCCACAATGTTGGCCAGCGCCGGATAATGGCGATGATTCCAGCCGGGGAACAGATGGTGGGTCAGGTGATAATTCAGCCCACCGGTCAAATGCCGCAGCCAGCGCGGGGACGTCAGCCAGTCACAGGCGGTGGCGAAATTGTGACGATACCAACCGTGCGGCATGCTCGGCCCCTCAGGTACTGGGTAAAACTCGGCCTGCGCCCAGTGGGTGCCCAGCAACAAGAACACCACCCACAGCGAGGCGCACATCTGGCTGAGCGCGTAGGTCAGCAAGACCCACGGCCAGCCAATGCCATGGTATTGGCACACCACCAGCGGCACGGCCAGCACCAGCAACAGATGTCCAATCTTGCACAGGATAAACACCGCCCAACCGCCACGCCCCGGCAACACGTTCTTTTCGTGCAGCGGGGTTTTGCCCAGGCGATCCGACCAGTCAAAAATCCAGGCGATATAGGGCAAGGAGAGCGCGGCGATCAGCGGCCAGTAAAGATGCTGATAACGCATATGCTTGCGCCAGCGCTGGAACGGCGTCTGGCGGAAGAAACCGTTCTCCTCGGTGTCCAGATCGTAATGTTCAACGTTGGCGTAAACGTGGTGATACTCGACATGGCGTACCCGCCAATAATCCGGATCCACCCCGAGCGGCAGCGTCACCAGCCGCCCCACCAGACGGTTCGCCCAGGGGGCGCGCAGAAAGGCATTGTGCGAGGCATCGTGATTCACATTCACGTTAAGCAGCATCCCCATCATCACAAACAGGAAATAGCAGCCGAAAAACGCCCACGTCTGCTGTTGCATCAGCGCCAAGGCATAAAAACCGCCGCACAACGCCAGCAGCAGTGCCGCCAACGCCAGCCGCCCAGCGTCGGCGTAGCGATGATCATCCGCCAGATAAGCATGCGCCGCACGCTTAAGCGCGCGATGAAACGCCTGTTCCCCGGCTGCGGGGAAACTCAGCGGCGAAAGCCTGTCAGCCATCGGGTTCTTCCTCCGGTGCAAGCGCCGCTTTCCGCCCCCAGCCTATGGCCACGCACAGGGCATGCAGCGCGGTAGCCACCATGGTGATGTGCCAATAGCGTTGCGGCCAGCCAAGATACCCCATAAACAGCAACACAATTCCCAGCGTCACCAGCAGCCAGGCGACAATCGCCCAGTTGTGCCCTTCCGACATGCCGCCCAACGCGACCGATCCCAGCGCCAGCAACGCCAGCAGCGCCATTTGCGGCCAGTGAATGTCGGCGTAGCCGTAGCCATACTGGTAGACATAGCCAATCACCAGGGTAAATAACAGCATCGCGCCGCTGAACAGGCTGAATGCCGAACAGCGGAAGCGAACGTTCGCCGCTGCCGGGCGCCACGCAAGCCGGAAATACCGCAGTAACGGCAGGTTACTGGCCCAAAACGGGTTGGCGGACGCTTTATCCCCACCGACGCCATAGACAAACGGCGTTTCAGGCAGGCTCGGGCAAAAAGTGCCGAACAGCTTGTCCCAGAAAATGAAACTGCCGCCGAAGTTCTTGTTCGAATAGGCCAGGTCTTTGACATGATGTACCCGGTGGTGGGCCGGAGTGACCAGAATTTTCTCCAGCACGCCAAGCCGGGGCGTCAGGGCATTATGGTTAAACAGCTGGATGCTGTAATGCAGGATCGAGACCGTGACAAACACCGTCAGCGGCACGCCCACCAGCGCCAGCAGTAAAAAGAACGGTATCGAGGTCAGCGACGAATACCAGGAGTTACGGACCCCCAGCGACAGATTGAAATGCTCGCCCTGATGGTGCACCACGTGTACCGCCCACAGCACCCGCAGATAATGGTGCAAGCGGTGCAGCCAGTAAAAACCGAAATCCCATGCCAGCAGCGCAAACAACCACATCAACGGCGGCGGCCAGGCATCCAGCAGGCCCAGGCTGAAATGCGCGGCCACATAGCCGTAGCAGGTGATCTCCAGCCCGCGAAACAGCCACAGCATGATATGACCGGAATTCAAATTGAACACCACGTCATGCCAGTTGACCCGCTGCCGTTGCACCCACTGCAATACTCCGGCTTCGCCGACGACGACAAACAGCATGAACACTATCGGCATGGCTAAATCGCTCATCCTGCCTCTCCTTTTACCCTGTCTCGCCGGGCGCCTTTAATGCGCAGGGCCAACCAGCCGGCCAGCCAAGCCAGTAGCGCCCCGCTCGCCAGATCGACAAACAAATGGCGGCGCAGTTGCAAAATTGAAACGGCGATCGCCACCGCCCAAACCGCCAAAAGCGCCGTCCTCACCTTACGCTGCCGGTCGCTGAGCGCCCAAACCGCCAGCAGCGTCAGCGCCATATGCAGCGAGGGCAGGCAATTTTGCGCTGAATCTACCCCAATCAGCGCCGCCAGCGCCTCGGAGCTTAAACCGGTGCCGCTATCCACCGGATATGCCATCGTGGTCGGCCACAACAGGTATATGGCGCCGGCCCCCAGAGCGGTCAGTTGCATGGCCGTTGCCAGCCATTTGACCCGATGAACCGGTGCCAGCAAATACCCCAGCGGAATGAGGATAAAGAAAGACAGATACAACCAAACGGCAGCCGGGCTGAAGGGGATCCAGCGGTCAATCGCCGAAGGCGATAACCGTTGCCCTACCCCTTGCCACAGATCGGCGCTGGAATAAATCACCCCAACAAATCCCCAGCCCAACAACATTTGCCTTAACCGAAACAGGATTATTTTCATGCCATCCCCGCCAAACGGATGATCCGCCGTCTTTTTCTGTCAAATTCCGGCATCACCGCCTGTACCGTTAATTGCCACTCCAGCAGGTCGGTAGCGACGCCCTGTTGGCCGAGCACCTCGACCAGGTGCGCCTGACAATGCGCCAACTCAGCCTGGGTACAATCGGCAATCAATTGCAAACGCCGTTGCGCGTGTTGAATCAGCCGATAGTCGCTGGTTACCGGCAGCGCATTGGCGATCGCCCGGCTGCACAAGTCGGCAAAGACTACCCTGGGTTGCCGCTGCCTATCCGGCAGAAGCAGTTGATCGTCCCTGCGCCCTTCGATACGGGCAAGCGCCATCGTCGGCTGCCCGCACGGGCAGGGTTCGGGCCGCCTGACCAGCACGTCATCCAGCCGATAACGCACTATCGGCTGGGTGCTGCGGGTAAAGTCGGTGATCAACGGCGTAAAACGGTGCTCATCGATCCACTGCGGTTCAATATGCAAAAACTCTTCGTTCAGATGCAGCGTGCCGTGCGCGCAGGTGGCGGCCAGGAAACCCTCGGTGGCCTGATACACTTCGCCCACCGCCGGAAAAACCTGCGCCAGCAAGCGGCGATCCTGTTCCTCCAACACTTCCGCCACCGAAATCACTTTTTTCACGTTGAGGACGAGCTGTTTTTTCAGCACCGCCAACGCCAACGCGCGCAGTACCTGAGCCGGCGCCACAATCAGGGTGGGTGCCTGCTGTTCCAGGCGCGGCAACTGCGCGGAAAACGGGGCAAACAGATCGTAGAACGCCAGGCTCAACCAGCGATTATTGACACTCTGATAAAGGTTATTGTCCGCCCGCAGAAACAGCGCGACGCGTTCGCCGGCAAACAGCCCGTCCGGCAGCATCTTCGCCAGCATGCCGCCGGCCCAGACTTGCTGCTCGCGCGGGCCGACGACAAACAGGCCGCGCTGCCCAGAGGTGCCGGAAGACAACCCAACGCTGTATTGACCGATTTTTGGCGTAAAATCCCGCTCCGCCTCGCTGCGCTGCGCACAGGCAAACAACGCGTCACGCTGCAATCCGGCGGTATTCATTTGGTCGAACTGCGCCATCATCAGCGCCTTGTCCATCAGCGGCCAGGCGGCGATCGGTTGCCGGCTGAAGCGCCTGAAGTAAGGGCTTCTCGCCAGTACCCGGCGCGCGAAGACGTCAAGCCGTTTAGCCTGGTGCGCCTCCAGTGCCGCGCGATCGGCAAAGATTAAGCGCCGGGCGCGAAAATAGTGCCACAGCGTCATTAGCGGGATCATAGATCCCCCTCGTGGCACAGAAGAATGTTCACGTTGCCGCCCGCCCACAGTTGGTTCAGCCGTTCCAGCGTGCGGTAATAGCCCTTGGGATCGTCCATCACCAGATTGGCCAGCACTGACGGCCCTCGCAATTGCTGATAGCTCAATGGCGACCAGGCGGCATCGCTGGCCAACAGCGTCCAGCCGCTCTCGGTGAGAATAAACGCGCCGATATGACCCGCCGCATGGCCGGGTAAGGGCACCAGCAGGATCTGCCCTTCGCTGCCTGGCAGCACATATCCCCGCTCAAAAGGTGCCAGCAGCGCAGGCAAACTCACCTGCGCAAAGCCCTCGATAAACTGCAGGCCACTCTCGAAATCGTCAGGGATCAAACCGGGGATAAACGCGCGTTTTAACGCAGCGAAGCCACGCAACGTGCGGGTTTGCTGCCAACCCTCGCCGGAACAGATAAAATCGAGATGAGCGAAGTCGCGCAACCCGGCAATGTGGTCGGCGTGAAAATGCGAAATAATCAGCCCCTGAATATCGTCGGCGGCATAACCCGCGGCGCCCAGCTGCTGCGCCAGCGATTCGGCGGGATCGAAATAGACCGGCGTCATCTGCCGGTAGATGCGGAAAATACCCGACTGCGTCTGCTGCTGGAAATAGCGCGCATAGCCGGTATCCCACAGCCAGCGGCGGTTCCCCACCTCAAGCAGGTAGGCGCGCGCCGGGAATTTACACACCCGGAACCCCGCTCCGCGCAGCGCCATGCAGCCAATGTGGGTGCAGTAGCCCACGTCAAAGACCGTGACCTTAGCCATTGTTCGCCCCCCGCGAGTTTTTAAGCCACTCGCCGGTCAGGCGGATCCCCTCGGCCATCGAATAGCGCGGCCGATAGCCCAGCTCCTCGACGGCGCGGGTTTGGCTCAGCGTCATATCGAAATGCACCGCCGCCACGCTGTAGCGCGTCAGCAGCGGTTCTTTGCCGGTAAAGCGAGCCAACAGTTCAAGCCCGCCGGCCAACGCGTAGAGCAACGGGTACGGCACCGCTTGCAATCGGTAATTCAGCCCCAACTGCTGGTGCAACAAGGCATGCAGCATGTCAGCCAGCCGCTGCGGCTGGTGATTGGTGATGTTGTAGACCGCGCCGGATGCCAACCGGGGCCGGCAACTGGCCAGGTCCATCGCATGCACCACGTTCAACACAAACGTCAGATCCAGCATCGCCCGCCCGCCGCCGGGCAAGCGCAATACGCCGCCATCGCGTTCGAGCTGTCGCAACAATCTCGGCACTATCACCCGGTCATGCGGCCCAAACAGGCCCCTGGGGCGCAGAATAACGTAGGTGGTTTGCGGGTAGCGCGGCACTAGCGCCTGCAACCGTTGCTCGGCGGCATACTTGCTGCCTGCGTAATGGTTGGCGAAGCGTCGGGCGCGGTAACCCTCATCAACATCCTGATGCGGGCGAAAATCGAAGTAAATCGCCGGGGTGGAGATATGAATAAAACGCCGAATGCCGCACTGACCGGCCGCCTCCGCCAGCTTTTCCGTCGCGGTAGCATTGGCCTGATAGAACGCGTTTTTATCGCCCCAGGGTGAAGATTTTGCCGCGCAGTGCCAGACCCAATCGCAGTCGGCCATCAGTTGTCGGCACTGCTCCACCGTAGCCTGCGCCAAATCCAGCGGGGCAAATTCGGCGCCCATCTGACGCAAACCCTGCCCGGCCTGGCTGTCGCGCCCGGTGGCGCGCACCTGATGGCCAGCATCCAGCAACCACTGCGCCGCATTGCGCCCCAGGCCGCTGGTGGCCCCAGTCACCAGCACCTTCATGGCAGCAGCACCATGCCGGCCAGCGACAGTCCGGCGGCGGTACCGATCAGCATCACAGGTTTGCCGGGGTTAAAGCGGCCTTGAGTGACCGCCGCGTGCAGCGCAGTAGGAATGGATGCCGCGACCTGATTGCCGTGGTGGGGATAAATATCCACCAGCACCTCGTTGGAAACGTGCAGACGCTTGCGCATGTGTTCGAGCGAAAGATGGCTCGCCTGATGCGGCACCACGGTGGCGATTTGCGCCAGTGTCAGCCCACTGGCCGCCAACAGGCGGGCAAGATAGCCTTCGATCAATGCCGAAGCCTGCCTGAACAGCTGCTTGCCCTGCATATGGAACAGGAAATCGCTGGCGGTCATACCGGCACGCGGGTTGCGGCGGGTACCGCCCGCACGGATCTCGCACAGCTCGCTGCCCTCCGGATAGGTTTCCACCCGGCTCGCCAGAATGCCGCTGGTGCCGTCACCGCGTTCGACAATGGCGCAGGCCGCGCCGTCGCCAAAGATCAGCGAGGACTCCTCGTGATCCCAGTCGATGCCGCGCGAAGCCAGATCCGCCGACACTATGGCAATGCGCCGGTAGGTGCCGGCATTCAGCAGTCCGGCGGCCACCTGCAGGGCGGAGATAAAGCTCACGCAACTGCTGTTGATGTCAAAACCTGGGGTGCCCGGCGCCAGTCCGGCCACCTTGAGAATGTGCGCCGCGGAGCATGGTAGCGCCTGGACAGAAATCGCCGAGGCGGAAATCAGCAGATCAATCGAGTGCGCGTGAAGCGAGTGACGAGCCAAGGCCTCATGCAATGCGGCAGCGGCCAGCTCGGCCTGACTGGCGTCGTCGGCGGCATGAAAACGGTGAACAATCCCCGAGCGCTTTTCAACATAGCCGGCCGGTTTGCCCAGCAGGGTATCCAGCGTGGAGGACGCGATACAGTTTGGCGGTAAAGCCACGCCGGTGGCGATGACTTTGAGAGGTAACAAAGCGGGTGAACCAGAATGTATTGTCATTATTATTAATAAGTAACCTGAATATCCATAAAGCGATTTCCCGGCGCGGTCGGCATGGCGACGGCGGCAGGTCATCCCCGGTTTTTAATTTCCCAAATGCCCCTTGAACTTGGGCTATCGATTGTCGTTATGCGGTGCAAGCAACCGGTATCCACCGGCGTAGCCATGGTAACCATACTGAGATATTGACGTCAGGGCAATAAAGCAAAAATGCACCGATTAAGGTGCATTTTTGTTGATGACAAGAAGGAGATCTTGCCGTGTCGATCCGGGCGTTGCAATGCTTAACGGCGGTTGCGCACCAGTTGGTAACGGCGAGTCAGGTATTCCACCGGCACGCTCCAGATATGCACCAGGCGGCAGAACGGGAACAGCACGAACAACGTCATGCCCAGCACCATATGCAGTTTGAAGATCGGCGCAACGCCCGCCAGGTAGTGCGACGCTCCGGCATGGAAAGTCACCACCGCCTGCGCCCAGGCCACCAGTTTCATCATCTCGCTGCCGTCCATATGCTGGGCGGAGAACGGAATGGTCAGCAGGCCAAGGCATACCTGCACCACCAGCAACGTCAGGATCATGATATCGGCAACGCTGCTGGTAGCGCGCACCCGTGGATTGGTCAGACGGCGTTTCAGCAGCAACGCGCCGCCGATCAGCGTCATCACGCCGCAGGCACCACCGGCGATCATCGCCAATTTCTGCTTCACATCGATAGGCAGGAAAGACTCATACATCCAGTGCGGCGTCAGCATTCCGAGAAAGTGCCCGGCGAAGATGCCCAGAATGCCGATGTGAAACAGGTTGGAGGCCAGACGCACGCCTTTTTTATCCAGCATCTGACTGGAGCCGGCGCGCCAGCTGTATTGCCCGTAATCGTAGCGCAGCCAACTGCCGATCAGGAAAATCGCCCCCGCCAGATAGGGGTAAATATCGAAGAAGAACAGAGTCAAAAATTGCATGATTAGCGTCCTTTTGTTCCGGTTAGCGCATTCGTCAGGTCCAGATATTGCGGCGCTACCGCGCCGGCAAAACGCCGCCGGTGCGCCGTCTGCTGCGCTGAAGCACAGCCCTGCTCACCCAGAAACCTGACCTGTTCTTCTTCCCACACCGCGTCCAGCGCCTGCGGGGTGTCATCCCTGGCCTCCCCCGCCACCTGACTCTGCAGGCTAGCGCGATCGACGCCGGTGCCGGACAGCGCCAGCAACAGATCAAACAGCACCGCATACGGGCTTTCGCGCTGCTGCAACCGGGCGCCCAGCAGCGCCAGAATCGGGGCGATGTCCTGTAATCCCTCAACGGCCTGCGTCCGGCTGCGGCTGGCGAGATACTCCAGATACAACGGCAGGAAATCCGGCAGCTCGCGGCTGTCGATCTCCAGCCCTGCGGTGCGGTATTGCGTCATCAGATCGACCATCGCCTGACCGCGATCGCGCGATTCACCGTGCACGTGTTCAAACAGCAGCAGCGAGGTAGCGCGGCCCCGATCGAACAGCTCGCAGTATTCGGCCTGCACGTCCAGCAACGGGCGGGCGCAGAAGCGGCGAATAAACAAAATCAGCTGCGCGCTGCGGTGCAAATCCAGCTCGTTGGCCGGCTCCAGCGCCTCCATCAGCGCCTGCCGGTGGTCAAACAAGGCCTGCTCCGGGTAATCCAGCAGGCGAGCAATCACTTTCAGGCTAATCATGAGATATCCTTCTGACGGCCGGTTTTCTGCGTCACATCGATGGCGTCGATGCGGCGGCTGTTGAACAGGTTGAATTTACCCTCGCTGCCGTGGCAGCCGTCGCCAAAGCTGAAACCGCAACCTTTGCTTTCCGGGAAAGCTTCCCGCGCCAGTTCGCGGTGGCTGGACGGGATAACGAAACGGTCTTCGTAGTTGGCGATCGCCAGGTAGCGATACATCTCCTGCGCCTGCGCTTCGCTCAGCCCCACCTGTTCCAGCGCGCGGGTGTCCACCACGCCATCGACGGTTTCCGCGCGTTTGTAGTGGCGCATCGCCAGCATGCGTTTCAGCGCCAGCAGTACCGGCGCGGTATCGCCGGCGGTCAGCAGGTTCGCCAGATATTGCACCGGGATACGCAGGCTTTCCACGTCCGGCAGCACGCCGCTGTGCGCCAGCTCGCCGGCATCGGCGGCGGACTGGATCGGCGACAACGGCGGCACGTACCACACCATCGGCAGCGTGCGGTATTCCGGGTGCAGCGGCAGCGCCAGCTTCCAGTCCATCGCCATTTTGTATACCGGCGACTGTTGGGCGGCCTCGAGCACTCCCTGCGGAACGCCATCCTTCAGCGCCTGAGCAATCACCGCCGGGTCATGCGGATCGAGGAAAATGTCCAGTTGGCTCTGGTAAAGATCTTGCTCATTTTCGGCTGCGGCAGCCTGTTCAATGCGATCGGCGTCATACAGCAGCACGCCCAGATAGCGGATACGGCCGACGCAGGTTTCCGAACAGACCGTCGGCTGGCCGGACTCGATGCGCGGATAACAGAAGATGCATTTCTCGGACTTGCCGCTCTTCCAGTTGAAATAGATTTTCTTGTACGGGCAACCGGTCAGGCACATGCGCCAGCCACGGCATTTATCCTGATCGATCAGCACAATGCCGTCTTCGCCGCGTTTGTAGATCGCCCCGCTCGGGCAAGTGGCGACGCAGGCCGGGTTGAGGCAGTGCTCGCACAGGCGCGGCAGGTACATCATGAAGGTGTTTTCGAACTGGCCGTACATCGCCTTCTGCATGTTGTCGAAGTTTTTGTCCTGCGAGCGTTTTTCGAATTCGCCGCCGAGGATCTCCTCCCAGTTCGGGCCGTTTTCGATCTTCTTCATGCGCTGGCCGGTGATCAGCGAGCGCGGCCGGGCGATCGGCTGATGCTTGCCCTGCGGCGCGGTATGCAGATTCTGGTAGTCGTAGTCGAACGGCTCGTAATAGTCGTCCAGCGCCGGCACGTCCGGGTTGGCGAAAATCTTCGACAGCAGCCCGACGCGGCTGCCCATGCGCGGTTCCAGTTTGCCGTTGATTTTACGGATCCAGCCGCCCCGCCATTTCTCCTGATCTTCCCAGGCGTGCGGATAACCGACGCCCGGTTTGCTTTCCACGTTGTTGAACCAGGCGTATTCCATGCCCTCACGGCTGGTCCAGACGTTTTTGCAGGTCACCGAACAGGTGTGGCAACCGATGCATTTGTCCAGGTTCAGCACCATGCCGACTTGCGAACGAATTTTCATTTTGCTTTCTCCTGCCGGCTGCCCTGCGAGTCGTCGTTGCCTTCACCATCCAACCAGTCGATCCGGTTCATTTTGCGCACCACCACGAATTCGTCGCGGTTGGAACCGACGGTGCCGTAATAGTTGAAGCCGTAGGCCAACTGCGCATAACCGCCGATCATGTGGGTCGGTTTCGGGCAAACGCGGGTCACCGAATTGTGGATGCCGCCGCGCTGGCGGGTGATTTCCGAACCGGGAATATTCACGATGCGTTCCTGCGCGTGGTACATCATGGTCATGCCCGCCGGAATGCGCTGGCTGACCACCGCCCGCGCGGTCAGCGCGCCGTTGGCGTTAAAGGCCTCGATCCAGTCGTTGTCCTTGATGCCCAGATCCCGGGCGTCGTCTTCACTCATCCAGACAATCGGTCCGCCGCGCGACAGGGTCAGCATCAGCAGGTTGTCGCTGTAGGTGGAGTGAATGCCCCATTTCTGGTGCGGCGTCAGGAAATTCAGCGCCTTCTCTTTGTTGCCGTTCGGCTTCCGGTTCAGCAGCGGCTGCGCGGCGCGGGTGTCGATCGGCGGGCGATACACCAGCAGGCTTTCGCCAAAGGCGCGCATCCATTCGTGATCCTGATACAACTGCTGGCGACCGCTGAGGGTGCGCCAAGGGATCAGCTCATGCACGTTGGTGTAACAGGCGTTATACGACACATGCTCATCTTCCAAGCCTGACCAGGTCGGGCTGGAGATGATTTTGCGCGGCTGAGCCTGAATATCGCGGAAGCGGATCTTTTCATCCTCCTTGTTCAGCGCCAGATGGCGGTGATCGCGGCCGGTAATGTTACCCAGCGCGTCCCACGCCTTGACCGCTACCTGCCCGTTGGTTTCCGGCGCCAGCGACAAAATCACCTCGGCGGCGTCGATCGCGCTGTCAATCTTCGGCCGGCCCACCGCCGGGCCTTCGGTTTTCACGTAGTTGAGCTTTTTCAGGAAATCGACTTCGGTCTGGGTATTCCAGCTGATGCCCTTGCCGCCGTTGCCCAGCTTGTCCAGCAGCGGCCCCAGCGACGTGAAGCGCTCATAAGTCGCCGGGTAGTCGCGTTCCACCACCATGATGTGCGGCGCGGTTTTACCGGGGATCAGTTCGCATTCGCCCTTCTTCCAGTCTTTCACGCCATAAGGTTGCGCCAGCTCTGCCGGGGAATCGTGCTGGATAGGCAGCGTCACCACGTCGGTTTCCTGGCCCAGATGCCCAACGCACACCTCGGAGAAGGCTTTGGCGATGCCCTTGTAGATCTCCCAGTCACTCTTGGAATCCCAGGCCGGATCGACCGCCGCCGACAGAGGGTGAATAAACGGATGCATGTCCGAGGTATTCATGTCGTCTTTTTCGTACCAGGTGGCGGTCGGCAGCACGATGTCAGAGTAAAGGCAGGTGCTGGACATGCGGAAATCGAGCGTCACCACCAGATCCAGCTTGCCTTCACCGCCGTTATCCAGCCATTCCACTTCCTGCGGCTTGGCTGCGCCCTGTTGGCCCAGATCCTTGCCCTGAATGCCGTTTTCGGTACCCAGCAGATATTTGAGCATGTACTCATGGCCCTTGCCGGAGGAGCCCAACAGGTTGGAACGCCAGACGAACAGGTTGCGCGGGAAGTTCTGCGGATTGTCCGGTTGCTCGGCGGCGAAGCCAAGCCGCCCCGTCTTCAGCGCGTCGACGGTGAAATCTACCGGCGTCTGCCCGGCGGCTTTCGCCTGCGCCGCCAGATGCAGCGGGTTAGCGCTCAGCTGCGGCGCGGAAGGCAACCACCCCATGCGCTCGGCGCGCACGTTGAGATCGATCAGGCTGCCGCCAAAACGCGACTTGTCCGCCAGCGGCGACAACAGCTCTTCGGTTCCGACGGTTTCATACCGCCATTGACTGGAGTGGTTATAGAAGAACGAGGTGCTGTTCATGTGGCGCGGCGGGCGCTGCCAGTCGAGACCGAACGCCAGCGGCAGCCAGCCGGTTTGCGGCCGCAGTTTTTCCTGGCCGACGTAGTGCGCCCAGCCGCCGCCGCTCTGGCCGACGCAACCGCAGAAGATCAGCATGTTGATCAGGCCGCGGTAGGTCATGTCCATGTGATACCAGTGGTTGACGCCGGCGCCGACGATAATCATTGAGCGGCCATGGGTTTTCTCGGCGTTGTCGGCGAACTCGCGGGCAATGCGGATAATATTGTGGCGCGATACGCTGGTAATTTGCTCGGCCCAGGCCGGCGTGTAAGCTTTGACCTCGTCGTAGTTCGCGGCGCAGTTGGCGTCGTCCAGACCTCGTTCCAATCCGTAATTGGCCAGGGTCAGATCGTAGACGCTGGTGACCAACGCCTCGCTGCCGTCCGCCAGGCGCAGGCGTTTCACCGGCAGCTTGTGCAACAGGATCTCGTCCAGCGCCACGCTGTTGAAATGCTCGCTGTCGGCGCCGCCGAAGTACGGGAAGCCCACCTCGGTGACCTCGTCATGCATGCCCATCAGGCTAAGCTGCAACTCCACTTCCTGTTGCGACTTGCCTTCGCGCTGTTCCAGGTTCCATTTGCCCTGCTCGCCCCAGCGGAAACCGATGGAGCCTTGCGGCGCCACCAATTCACCGCTGCGGCTGTCGATAGCGACGGTTTTCCACTCCGGATTATTTTCCTGCCCCAGCCCATCCACCAGATCGGCGGCGCGCAGCAGGCGGCCGGCGGCGTAATGCCCCTCCGCGCGCGGCTCCAGTATCACCAGCATCGGCATATCGGTATAGCGGCGCACATAATCGCGGAAATAGCCGACCTCGCGATCCAGGTGGAATTCTTTCAACATTACGTGGCCCATCGCCAGCGCCATTGCGCTGTCGGTGCCTTGCTTCGGGTTCAGCCATTGGTCGCACAATTTGGCCACTTCGGCATAGTCCGGCGTCACCGCCACGGTTTTGGTGCCTTTGTAGCGCACTTCGGTGAAGAAATGGGCATCCGGGGTGCGCGTCTGCGGCACGTTAGAACCCCAGGCGATAATATAAGAGGAGTTGTACCAGTCGGCGGACTCCGGCACGTCGGTCTGCTCGCCCCAGGTCATCGGCGAAGCCGGCGGCAGATCGCAATACCAGTCGTAGAAACTCAGGCAGGTGCCGCCAATCAGCGACAGATAGCGGGCACCGGCGGCATAAGACACCATCGACATCGCCGGGATCGGCGAGAAACCGATGATGCGGTCCGGGCCGAAGGTTTTGGCGGTATAAACGTTGGCGGCGGCGATCAGTTCGTTCACCTCCTGCCAGCTGGATCGCACAAAGCCGCCGCGGCCACGGGCTACCTTATAACTTCTGGACTTTTCGGGGTCGGAGACGATAGCGCCCCAGGCATCGACCGGATCGCTGTGCAGCGCCTTCGCCTCACGCCACAGTGCGATCAGGCGTTTACGCATCAGCGGGTATTTCAGCCGGTTGGCGCTGTACAGATACCAGGAATAGCTGGCGCCGCGTGGACAGCCGCGCGGCTCATGGTTGGGCAGATCGGGGCGGGTGCGCGGATAATCGGTCTGCTGGGTTTCCCAGGTCACCAGACCGTTTTTGACGTAAATCTTCCAGCTGCATGAACCGGTGCAGTTCACTCCGTGGGTCGAGCGCACAATCTTGTCGTGCTGCCAGCGGCTGCGGTAGCCGTCTTCCCAGTCGCGGTTGGTGTTAAGCGTCTGGCCATGATCGCCAGAGAAGGGTTCCGCCAGTTGCTTAAAATAGCGGAAACGGTCTAGAAACTTGCTCATCCGGAGTTCTCCTGAAGGGCTTTAATATTTTATCGTTATAAAAAACAGAATTGCTCAATCTGCCGCCAGCCTACTGAGGCCAGAACGGTGGCAAATTGATTGCGATCAAGGGAATGGAGGGAGATAAACGGGGAGGCAAGCGTGGCTACCCCTAAAGTATAATCAGGAAGGGAAAGTCTAGTTTATTGAAAATAAAAGCAAAAAATGAGGGATTGCATTTGATGGGAGGAGTGACAAACCGGGCTGGGGTATTTGGGGGTAGGATGCGGGGCAACCCCCGCATCCGGCAGCATTAACCGAGAACCCATATCGGTATAGGAAAAGGAAAGTTTTCTGTATACATGAGTTAAAAACCATTAAGTTATCTTAAGTTAAATTAGAGAATCTAATAATAATTCCGATGTCATTAGAAAGTTTATAACACTACATTATTAGATTATATTGGCATAAATAATCAATTTTAATCATCTTCTTTATGACTACTACGAAAAAAATGAAATGCTGTAGTTTTTTCAACCACCAGAGTGGTGTTGCATCTTAATAAATAAATTGATCTTACACCTAAAATTAATTTACATATGCGTAACTTTACTACTATGAAGGGATGCATATGAGTATAAGAACTAAAGTTAAAGAAAACAGCTTGCTATCACTAATTGGTAACACGCCTGTTGTTAATATATTGCAAGACAAATACCCATTAGCTGATGTGAAGGTAAAACTTGAGTCCTATAATCCTGGTGGTTCGATAAAAGATCGCGTAGCACAAAAAATTATTGAAGATGCCGAAATTAATGGACTTATAAAACCAGGGTTTGAATTGGTTGAAGCTACATCAGGAAATACAGGACTTGGCTTGGCCTGGATTGGGCGATTTAAAGGTTATAGGGTGACTATAATTACTCATGACCGAGTCAGCAAAGAGAAAATATCTCTTTTAAAACACTATGGTGCAAATGTAATTATAATGCCATCGGATGCCCCTGCTGATTCAGACGACAACTATGTCAATGTAGCCAGGCGCTATGCCAACGAAAAAGAAAGATTCTTTTGCGACCAGTTTTTCAATCATTCAAACAGTCTCGCCCATTATCAAACTACCGCTCCAGAGCTTTGGGTTCAGGGAGGCCGAGATACTGATATAATTATCTGTGGCGTGGGATCAGGTGGTACGCTTATGGGAATAAGTCGGTATTTTCGTGAAAAAGGGAGTAAGGTTCGATTTGTAGTTGCTGATCCGCAAGGTTCAATCTATAAGTCATACTTCTCTGGTCAAGAGTATTTATCAGGTGAGTGGAAGATTGAGGGGATAGGTTCTAATTTCATTCCGGGCATACTTGATGCTGGATCCGCCGATGAAGTTTACTCGGTTAGTGATGATGAGGCATTTTTCACCTGCGAACTCGTTAGAAAAGACTATTCAATTGATGTCGGATTATCCAGCGGGGCAATAATATCTACAGCAATTAATATTTTAAAAAATGAGTCGAGCAAAAGAATCATGTGCATTGCGCCAGATTCTGGAGAGAGATACCTTTCAAAACTGCTTGGGTAAAAATATGGATATTGAAAATATTGTTTGCGGTCTTAATGATAAAGTTAGGACTCCGTTTTATCTTTATGACGAGAAAATCATATTAGAAAACATTAACCGACTTAAGGATGTTTTTTGTAAAAATAATTTCGGTGTTTTATATGCAATGAAGGCAAACTCAAACCCATATATTTTAAAATTGGTTAAAAATGCTGAAATGGGGGTTGATGCTTGTTCAGTAGAGGAAGTAAAAATAGCATTCATCTGTGGGTTCAGTCCGGAAAATATATATTATAACGCAGACTGTTTAAACAGTGACGAGATAGATTTTGCAGTGGAAAGAAACGTAAATTTAGTCATAGGCTCGCTGGATGCCCTTTATTATCTGATGAAAAGACACTCTGGCCATGAGTTGAGTTTACGGCTGAATTCAGGAGTTGGTGCAGGTCATTCAAGTAAGGTTATTACGAATGGTGAACTTTCTAAATTCGGAATTAATTTCGCAGATATACCTGAGGCAATCAGGTCATGTAAAAATGGAGGATTGAAAATAGTCGGCATCCACTCACATACAGGGTCTGGTGAAATGGGAATAGCTAGCTATGTTGAGAACGCTAACGTTATGCTTGACATTTCGCTACAATTTGACTCCCTTCGCTTTATAAATTTCGGTGGTGGATTCGGCTATGATTATAAAGATCATCAGGAATATGACATTGACTCTTTGAGTAAAAAAATTCGTCAACTAAGTAGCGTCCGAGGTGCCGAAAACAATATAAAACTCATCGTCGAACCTGGGAGGTATCTCGTTGCAAATACCGCTATTCTTGTCAGTAAGGTATGTTCTGTCAAAGAATCCTCATCTCGTAACTTCCTCGGCCTTGATACCGGACATAATCATTTCCCTCGGTGTTTCTATTATGATGCATGGCATGATATTGAGAATGTCAGCACGCTGAGTAATGAGATGGTTTCTTATGATATTACCGGTTACCTATGTCAATCTGGTGATATTTTCGCCCGACAGAGACTTCTTCCTAAAACTAAAGTAGGAGACTTGATTTGTATTAAGGATGTCGGTGCCTATGGGTACTCTATGAGTTCAAACTTCAACTCACGAGTCAGACCTGGAGAATACCTGGTCGATACAGAAGATAATTTTAGCATGATACGTCGGCCAGAGTGCTTTGAAGACATAATATCCACTTTTAACCTGGACTAATTGATGAACATTGCATTATATAATTTAGCCCCCATTCTTTTTGCTTTTATCTTGGGGTTTAACTTTAAACGAATTTATTCAAACATCAGTATGTATATTATTGAAAAAATTTCTAATTTTTGCCTTTATTCTCTTTTGATACTAATGGGGATTACCGTTGGCTTTATACCGGACATTGCAGAAAAACTTGGCAGTGTGGGAATCACTGCCATAAGTATCGCACTAGCGTCATCTCTATCAATTGCGATAGTTTTGAAAATATTCTATTTAATTGATAAAGATACTCATCGTAGCAACAAGGTACTGGATAATCAACAAGAAGTTGCTTTCAACATTATGGGGTATATTAAAGATCCAGTTTTACTTGGTGGACTTGTTATTCTGGGGTTTGCATTCGCATATTATAATATAGCTCCCAGAATCGACTATGACATAACCATCTCATCTTTGTTATACTTGCTTATATTTATAATTGCAGTAAAACTTTCATTTTCTGGTTTAAATATAAGAAAAATTTTCTTTAATAAGAAAAATTTAATCATGACTTTGTTGACGGTCCTTGCTTCGTACGCAGGCGCTGCCATTGCATCCTGCTTTCTCCCTTTGACCCTCAATCAAAGCCTGGCGGTAAGTTCTGGTTTTGGTTGGTATACGTTATCAGGAATACTATTTACTAAAATGGGTGATCCATTATTAGGGTCGGTAGGTTTTCTTTGTGACCTTTTCCGTGAGGCGATAGCGTTGTTACTGATACCTACATTATCAAGAGTTGGTAATGGGAATATTGCTATAGCTGTTGCTGGAGCTACGGCCATGGACGTAACCTTACCCATTATTGAGAAACACTGTGGGGTTTCTTATGTTCCCGTTGCATTACTTTCGGGTGGGATTATTACAGTTATTGTACCATTCCTAATTCCATTTTTTTATTCAATGTGAGTTGAATTCATGCTGAAAACAAAAAGATTATTTGATGATAACCCATATGAAACCATGTTTGAATCGGACAAGGGAAAAGAGCTCAATCGCATAAAGGTAAATTTAGTTTAGAGAAATTATTATTCAATGCCTACAGTATGCCCTCATATTCATCCTTGGTCGCTTCGTGGCGGCCGCTCAGGTCAACCTGCGTCATTCATGTGGGGGCATAGCCCGAGAAAGAATACCACCTAGAGGGGGAATTCTTTCTCGGGAAAAACGGGCTGGGGTATTTGGGGGTAGGATGCGGGGCAACCCCCGCATCCGGCAGCATTAACCGAGATCCATTTCGTGCCCTATCCACTCGCCGCTGTCGCGGTTAATAAAGCGCAGATACTGCTCGTACTCTTCTTCACCGTAGAACAGATTCAGCAACGGCGTTTTGTAGAACGACTGCCACATTTCCCCCAGCAGGATGGGGCGACGCGGGACATAAATATTCTCGATCAGGTTGTAGCCGGTGGCCATCAGCATGAAACACAGGAAGAAGTAGTTGAACCTACCGCGCAGGAAAGATCCCTGATGGGCCACGTAGTAAAACAACAGGAACACCGACGCCACGCTCGCATAGCGGCTCGCCGCCTGCAGCGAGCTGGAGCATAGGAAAACGAATATCACCAGCCACGCCGCCGCGTTTTTGATATCCCCGGCCTGGTTACTCATCGGGTTGCCCAGCATATATCCGCCGAGGAACAGCGCCGGAAACAGGATAATCAGGAAATTAATCATTCCGTTGGCGTTGCCGCTGGTCAGATAGTCGCCGGCATACATGCCCGAGGTATAGACGTCCGAATAACTGTTAATGCCGGAAATCGTAATATGCGACAGGATAAGCGGCAGCGCGAACTTGGCGGTCACCAGCGCAATGACGCTGAACAACACCGTCAGCGGGCGGTTCAGGCGCATCAGCCTGCTGCACAGGAAAACCCCGACCAGCAACATGCTGGAAAAGTGGGTCAGCATGGCAAACACCATCAAACCGAGGGCGAGCGTTTGATTTTTCTTATGGCACAACAGCGTCATGGCCAGGGTCATCACGGCCATGGAGAAACCAAAGCGCAGCCCCATGGCGATGATAAACGGGTTGATCAAAAACAGCACCGCCACGTGCAGCAAGACAAACTGCCGGGGGGAAAACGTCTTGCCGGAGTGCAGCATCACAATATTCAGCGCGCTGAGATAACAGTAGACCGACAACGCGGTGTAAAGCCCCGGAATGACGAAAAAGGGAATGCCCAGCGTTTTAAAAATGTAAAAGTTGGCATAAAGAACGATATCCACTTTCCCCTGGATCACGTCACCCAGCGTGGTGGCCGAGGTAATGGCCGCATAATTGGCAAAGTGGCGATAGAGATCCGCCAACGGCGGGATCTTGACGAAAAAGAAAAAAAAGCAAAGCGCTATCAGCAGATAGGCCATCGAGTTTTTCTTTCCCGTACGCAGCGTGGCAATACTCTGTATCAAAGCAAATACCGGCACCGTCAACAACAGCACGCTGCCGATCACCGTAGAACGTTCAAAGCGCATAATCTTCCTCTGGATGGGTTCGCCCTTCACCGCACGTCACGCCGCGCCCTTCAGAAGGGAACGCCGCGGAAAAACACGTTGCGGATGATATTTTTCATGTAGACCCCGGCCATCAGGCCGCTGTTTACGTAGATAATGCCCTTCAGACCGTAGGCAACCCCCGCCAGCCGGCTCTTGCCGTCGGTAATGATTCGCGAATCGATACAGGTATGGCGCAGACGCATAATCTTGCGCGCCCGGGGCGATATCTGCGGCATCAGCCGCCGCTCGAACTGCATTTTGTTGCGATACCCGATAATGCCTTTCGGGCTGGAGGTGATACGTTCGCCGTCATGATCATTGTGTACCGCCAGACGCTCATGCAAGGTGCCGATGCGCGCCCCGGCCGCCAGCAGCCGATACAGGAAAATATGGTCCTGGTAGCGCGGGGTGTTGAAGAAGCCGCGCACCGCAATCGCCGTGCTGCGCCGCATCATGATCATCGGCGTATAGGCTACGCCGGCCAACATAAAGTCCTCCAGGCCGTCGCAACGGGCTCGGTAATAATGCCCGGCATTAATCTGCCCGTTCTTCAGAATATCCATATCGCACAGGCTGACGTCATAATCGCCCTGGCGCATAAACGCCAGTTGGTGGGCAATCTTCTGCGGATGGTAGTAATCGTCGTCATCCAGGAAAGTGATGTACTCTCCCGTTGAGCGCAGGATGCCACTGTTGCGCGCCAGCGCGCCGCCGCCGTTATGCCGGCGCGGGTAATAGATAACCTGCCCCTTATCAATATAACCGGCCAGGCGCTCACGGGTCGCCAGGCGGTGCGCATCGCCTTCCGGGTTGTCATCCACCACGATGATCTCCAGTGCGCGGTGAGTTTGCGCCAGTACGCTGTCAATGGCGCGCGCCAGCAGCTCGCTGCGGCCATAGGTGGGTATGATAACGCTGACTTTGATGTCCATTGTCTTGTTCTACCTATAGGGGGGAATGCATTCGCCCCGTTTAACATGGGCACCGCATGCGGCGCCCCTACGCGATCCGGGAATGGGTGAAGACAGCGCCGCTATCCGCGCAGACTATAGAGCCGGGCCATCAGGTAATAAGCCAATGGGCTGCGATAGAACAACCGGTTCTTGCTGCTCAACAATTTGCGCTCTTCTGCGCGCAAACCGGAGTAACGGCGTTTCAGTTCGCCGGTTTCCCGCAGCGCGTCGCGCAGCCCGAAAAAATCCAGCCCCACCAGCAAACGCGCCTTCAGCGTGGTGACATAAAGAATCGAATACAGCCCATTCCCCACCCCCTGGCGCCGTCCGCTGTCGGCACCGTCGATCGCGTAATCCAGGTCATCCAGATCGCGCCGCTTTGGCGCGCGCGTAATGCCGTTCGGGTTGCTGCGGTATCCCACCAACGGCGTGTCACACATCACGATGCGCTCCGCCTTCAGGTACAACTGCGGGATTAACTGAATATCCTCGAAATTGCGGCCCTGCGGAAAACGCATCTCGTCGAATAACGTTTTGCGGTAAATACGCGCCCAGGCAAACCACAGGCTGCGATTAAAGCTGTCCGCCAGCAGCGCCATATGCGCGTCGCGATCCTGCGGGGCGGCATTGCCGGGCACGATGGCCAGAGTACAGTCCGGCTGGATTTTGCCGTTGTTCATCACGGAAAATCGCTGGGCATTGAATGCCACTATGTCTGCCCGCGGGTTATCCGCCAACAGACAGCCCAGAATGCTGAAATACCCCTCCAGCAACACGTCGTCGGAGTCCAGGAAACCAACATATTGCCCCTCGGCATGAGCAATGCCGCTGTTGCGCGCCTCACTCAGCCCCTGGTTAGGTTGCCGCAGGATGCTGACCTGCGGTTTCAACTGCGGGTACCGGCACAACACCTCTTCGGCAATGCCGATGGAGTCGTCCGGGCTGCCGTCGTCCACAATGATCACCTCCGCCCAATCAGGCAACTGTTGCAGCACCGAGCAAAGACACGCCTCAATGTAAGCCTCGACCTTATAGACCGGAATAATCAGGCTCAGGGTGGTTTTCATGTTGGGTTATCCTTTCTTTTCTGTTTGACGTTGCACTTCTACCGCCAGGCTGCCCATTGAAGACAGCTGCGCGTCGATCTGCGCCTTCCCTTGCGCCTGCCAGCCCGCAGGCAGATCGAAGCGCGCCGACATCGGCCGGTAGTAAGGGTTGGCGATCAACACCAGGCCCCGCTCGCCATCGATAAACAGCCGTGCCGGGATGGCGGTATTGTTACCCTGCAGCAAGAGGCTTTCGCCGGACAGCAGGTAAGGGTTAAAACTGACAATCTGCTGCGCCACGCTGGCTACGCCCCGCCAAATGGTCTCGAACTCCTGTTGGCTGAAGCCGCCGCGTTGGCGCTTGTAGAACAAATCGGTATAGGAATAAAACAGGATGCCCTTTGCGCCGCCAATCAAGCCCAACCAGGCCTGATTGCGTATCTCCGCCTCGGTAGGCTGGCGCGCTTTACGTTTGGGCGCGTAAGCGGCGTGATCCATGATCTGCATCACCAGCCAGGCTCCCTTGACCTGGCGCGCCACCTGACTGGTGATACGGGTGTATTCCAGGGTGCGCGTCAGATCGGCATCTCTGCCGACCGGGTAAGGATCGCTGGCCAGCACGTCCGAACTGTTGAAATAGGCGTTGAGCGTGCCGGTTTTGTCCAACACCTGAAACGTCAGGTGATCCGGATCCAGCCGTTTCACCTGCAGGTGTTTTTCTTCAATCTGCGGCACATACTCCGGCCCCAGTTCATCGTTGATGTACCAGGCCAGCAGGTTAGGTTCATGTTTGAACTTTTCGACGTAGTTCGCCGTCAGTTGCGGGTAACCCAGTTTGGTTTCCGGGGCGAATCGGGTGCCGGGATACAGGTCTTTCAGCGAGAAAATCACCTGCAGGCCATACTGCTGCGTTTTGCGGAAATAACGGTTCGGATCGCCCACGGTGCCATAGTTGTAATTCAGCAAGGTGTTGAAACCGGCATCGCGGATGCGCGCCAGATGCTCGTCCGTCGCCATTTCGCCGTACATGTAAATGCCGAGCGGGAAGAAACGCTTACCCTGTTTCAGGGTATACCCCTGCGCATCCAGCGCCACTTTCGGTTGCGGGCGGCCGACGCTTATCGGCATCTCGCTGCGCTGGCTGCGTTGAGAGGCCACGTCCGTCACCTGCTGTTGCAGGCGATATTCGCCTGCGGCCAGGCCGGCAGGCAGCGAGAACTCCACCTGCTGTTTCCCTTCGATGCGGTAACGGCGGCTGTCGCTTTTCACGGCGGTACTTTTCCCGTCGACCAGCGTGCTGTCCACTTGCACCTGCTGCGGATCCACCACTTCGATCAGGCTCGATGCCGCGCCATTGCCGGCACGCATTTGGTAGAGCGCCGGGGCAACCGGCTGCCGGCAAACGTAAACGTCGTCAAACCAGGCGCTGCCGGTCGTACCGCGACGCAGATAAACCCCCAGCACCACCTTCACCGCCCGCGCCGGCACTCTGAAGTCGCCGGTGACCGGTTGCCAGCCGCTGGTGCCAAGCACCCCCTGCGGGTAGCTGCCCGTGAGAAAGCGCCCTTGCTCGTCGTAACTTTCCACAAATAGGCCGGCGCCCTGGTTGTCGCCCTTGCCCTTCAGGTTCTCGCCGCGCACCCAGGTGCCGAAAGCCAGCTGTTGGCCCGCTTTGACCGACAACGTCTGCAGCATGTTGTGATAGTTGGCCGGGTTGTGATTCTGGTAAAACAGGCTGGCCTGGCCGGTATGGCCGCCGGACACCACCTCAGCGGAAGCCAGCGACCAGCCCGCACCGCCCTGCTCAAAGCCGGGGTTAGCCAACAGGTTGTCGCCGCAGGGAGCCGCCAGGGCCTGCACGGCCAGCCCGGCGCCCGCCAACAGGCAGGCGAAGGAGAGCTTGCTGATGTTCATTGGCGTTTCATCACTGCGCTGTACAAATAGGAAAAGAACAGATAGCAGGACTTCTGATAGGACAGCCCCAGATGGCGGCGGTAGATCTGCCACTGCCAGTCCGCCGCCTTGATTTTGTTGCCGGACAGCGACTGGGCGGAAAGGCGGTAAAAGGCCAGCGGTTCCGGAATGCAGTACGCCAGATGGTTGCGCGCCTTTTCCAGCACCGACAGCCACATCACGTAATCCTCATGCCCCACCTTGCTCTGGTAGACCTTGCCCACCCGGCGCTGGTTGTACATGCCGGTCAGGTTACCGATCCAGTTGCTTTTCAGCATGTCCTTGTAGGCGATAATTTCGCCGGCGCCGCGGTAGTTCTTCACCCGCGCGGGATCATTTTCGAAGGTGTAATAGTGCGAACACACCACGTCGTAACGGTTTGTCTTCAGGATGCCGACCTGGCGCGCCAGCTTGTTTTCGCGCCAGACGTCGTCGCTGTCGCAGAAGGCGATATAGTCGCCGCGCGCCGCCTCAATGGCGATATTGCGGGTTTCGGCCACGCCCTGGTTGGTGTTGTTGCGAATATAGGTCAGGCGATCGTGAATGAAGGGTTTAACCACTTCAGCCGTGTTGTCCGTCGAAGCGTCGTCGATCACATACAGATGATAATCCTGATAAGTCTGGTTCAATACGCCCAGGATCGACTCTTTGATAAAATCGGCTGCGTTGTAAGCCGGCATGATTACTGACACCTTTTCCATCTTAACCTCCAGCCATAAGCTGTTGCCATTGGGGATATATACGTTCGGGAATGTACTGTTGCGCCCGCTCCAGCGAGTGCTGCGAGAAACGTTTACGCAGCTCGCCGTCCGCGATCAGCGCCTGGATGCGTTGGCTAAAGGCGTCGAGATCGCCTTCCGGCACCAGATAACCGTTGTCGCCATCTTCAATCAGTTCGGCGGGGCCGGTCTGGCAATCAAACGCCACCAGCGGCAGGCCAAAGCTCATCGCCTCAATCAGCACCATCGGCAAGCCTTCATAGCGGGACGTCATCAACAGCATCCCGGCCTGGCGATAATGGCTGGCGATATCCGGGGTCGCCGGCAACAACTTCACCCGTTCGCCAAGGCCGGCGACATCGATTTGCTGCTGCAACGCGGCGCGATCCGGGCCATCGCCGACGATATGCAACTGCCAGCCCGCCGTTTGCGGCGCCGCCCGCTGCCAGGCCGCGATCAAACGGTCAAAGCCTTTCTGGTAACACAGCCGCCCAACCGCCAACGCCACCGGCAGCGACGCCTGCTGCGGCGGTTGTATCGGGAAGGGTGAAACGTTCTCGATCACCCGGCATTTATGCTCGGGTACCCAGCGGCTGATGGTGGCCAGATCTTTCTTGGTCAACAGCACGGTGCGGTCGCCCAGCCGGTAGACCAACACCTTCAACCACTTCATCGGCCAGGCATACTGGTGGAAACTGACGTGTTCACTCAGCAACAGCCGGCTGTGCGGGCACAACAACCGCAGGTACGGCACCATGATCGACGAGAGTTTGCCCATCGAAACGGTGACTATCACGTCATAGCGGCCGCGCCGCAGAAACCGCGCCAGCCGCCAGGGCCACAGCAGCGTTCTTCCGGCCATAAAGCGCAACCTCACCCCGGGTTCAAGCGGGTAAAACGCCCTATCGCCGCTGATGGACACCAGATCCACCTGATGGCCCAGGCGCGTCGACAGTGCGTTGGCCAGACTGCTGGCCACCCGCTCGGTACCGCCCTTTTCGGCGATGTTCTCAATCACAATCGCTACTTTCCGTTGCTGCATGTCATCTCCGGAATCCCTCACGGGCTGTGCGCAACAGACGCCCCCCTAACGGAAACAGCCCCAGTTTGGCCAGGCAGTCGCCGTACAGTTTGATCGCCTTGAACTTGCTGCTCAGGGCGTGGTGCTCCGTGCGCGATGAGTAATAGGTGAACGCCTGCAGGTTCTCGCTGTAGAGCGAAGCCAGCAGGTGTTTGCAGGCAAACCCGCTGATATAACGGCCGCTGGCGTTCAGGTAAGCGTCAATAAACTGTTCACTGGCGTCGATATTCATCCGGCAGCGATCCGTCTGGGCATCGCCGCAACGGATGAACACCCCTCGCCCTTCGTCAAAAGCCACTCTGGCCCCCAGATTGGTGGCATTGACCAAAAATCCCCAGTCCTGATACTTGTAAAGAAACTCGGGAAACAAAAAACGCCGGTCATCTTTTTTACGCAGGCTGATGGCAGAAGTGCGGATATCGCCCATATCGAGAAATAAAAAGTCCGCACCTGTCGACCCTTCTTTGTAATCAAACCGGTAACTGCGGATATTCTTGTCATTCACCGTACTGTAATTGCCGAAAATAATGTCCAGCCGGGTATCCTGGTGTCGTTTCAGGCGGCGAATAATATAATTGGTGCTGAAGGAATCTTCCGGTTCCAGAAAGAAAACCACGTCCGCACGCGCCAAGAGAAAACCGGTATTGCAGGATGCTGCCGTATTGCTGCGCACTTTATTTTCATGTAAGCGCGCGCGACGATTGGCGGCCAACAGGCTGCGCATTTTCTCCAGCTCTTCGGGTTCTGACGCATCATCAACCACAATGATTTCATAATCGAACCCGGAACAGGCGCTCGTCATACGAACTAATGTAGCGGCCAGACTGGCTGAATTATTAAAAGCAGGCATGACAATTGATAAGTCCATTTACTACCTCAACAATATATTATCATCTGGCAAAACAGCGTTAATGCCAGCGGAATAGTTTGTTATCCCAGCATATCCCTGCCCGGTTATTCCCCCCCATCCTGCAGCGATTAAAATACGCGCAGCCTACCGGTCATTTAATTAATCCTGAAAATAACTGCCCCACTCCTGTTCAATGGTTTCTGGCGTCAGTTTTTGCAATCCCGCTCCCGGGGTAAACGTCAACTCGCCAAAATAGATACGCTCATTCACCTGATAAAAATCCACGCGCACATAAGAGAACTGCTCCGCCACCTGACGCGCCAGGCCCAGCATATCCGCCAACCGGCTCGGTTTATCCATCGGCACCTCGCTGTTTGGCACACCCATGCGGATCTCCGTGCAGTTCCAGTCGGCGTCAAAAAAATCTCGCCGATGATCGATAAAACGCTGGTAATCAATCTGGATGAAAAACCGAATATCTCCACCCTGGTTAAAGCAGTGGATTTTGATGTCATTCGGCGTTTTCCCCTCTTCCAGCAGCATTTTCTCGACCATGATGCACGGCGGAATATCCTTATAATGACGCTCTCGGTAAACCTGATAAAAACTCTGCCGCAGCCAGCTGTTGGTCAATACCCGTAGCTCATTGAAGCTGGTTTGGCTTTTGTCGAACACCAGTTTGTTATAACCGCTGCCGTGGTTTGCCTTAATCACGAAGGCATCGGGTAATGCCTGATACATTTCCTCGGTTAACTTATTGCCGTGCGCATAAAGCTCAATCAGGTATTCTCTCCCCCACAGCTTTTCAATATAATCGCGCACCCGATACTTGTCGGACAGTTGAGTATATATCGCCAGCGGATAGATCTTCCTGCGCATTAATTTTTCGCTATACCGCCTCGGCTGAGCCAGATGCGGTATTTTCCGAAAAAACAGGGCGTATTTTAACTGATGATATAGTGCATCGGGCATATTGCGGTAAAAACCCTTCACCAGATTATTTAACATAAATTTCTCGCACCTTCCCTATTAACTGAGGTAAACAACGGTAGCAGGTCACCTGCAGCCGCGTAATTTGTCCTCTTCTGAAGAAGCCGTTAAGTACAAAGAATGAAATAAACTCCGTTATCAGGGTTGAAACCGCAGCGCCCACCAGGCCATAACGCGGTATCAACACCAGATTCATCAGCACGTTGGCCAACGCGGCCAGCGGCATTTTTATCGCTATGAATCGATAGCCGCCAAACAGCACTATCGCCCGATAGGACACGGTGCCCATCACCGAGAACAACGACGTTACCGAACACAGCGCCAAAATAGTGGCGGTTTCGCGGTAGCTGTCGCCAAACATCAGCGCCACGATCGGGCCGGGGAACATCGACAGCAGCAAAATCACCGGCATAGACAGCAACAACACCACCAAATACAGCAGCCGGATGCGCCCTTCCTGTTCGCCTTGCGTTCGGGCATTCGCCACGCTCGGCATCATCGAGGTGATCAGCGCAATCGGCACAAATATCCATCCCTGGCTCAGGGTAATCGCCGCGCTGTACAACCCGACGCTGTGCTCGCCCAGAACGTTGCCGAGCATGATCTGATCGATACGCGTGTAGATGACGATCGACAGCCCGGAGACCGCCAGCGGCAGGCCTACCTTTAACAGATAGCGGCCGTAGCGCCGTTTGTGACGCCCAGCGATCGTCCGCATTCCCCCCTGCTCGCGGCGAAAAAGCACCCAGCGCACCGCGTACGGGATCAGGCTGCTAAAAACGTACGGCACGGCAAACCACTCCAGCGGCAGTTTGGCATGCACTAACCCCAGCCGCAGCACGATGGACAACAGCAGCGCCAGGTTGTTGATCAGCGTGTTCAGCTTCGATTTCAACAGGGCGTCGTAATAAATCTTGTAGACATCCTGAATGGAAAAATACGCGCTGATGAGCATCAACAGCATCATGATCTGGCTGGTGCGATCCTGCGTCAGCACTGCCCAGGCCATCAGCGGCACGGCGATCAGCGCAAAAAGCTGGCGCCGCAGGCGCATGGAGGCGACCATCAGTCGGATGCCGCTGCGCCGCCGCCTGGCGACGCGGTTAAACAACACCGCATCCGCCCCCAGTTGCACCAGCGGTACGGCAATGGCGATCACCGACAGCAGATAGTTAATCAACCCGTATTGTGCCGGCCCCAGATAACGCGCCACGTACACCGAAACGAAAATCCCCGAAAGGCTTAGCGATATCCGTTCCAACATCAGCCACAGGGAGTTCATCAGCATCGCTTTCATGCGCGACTACACCTTTTCCTGGTGGCTAGGATAAGCAAAGGCGTAATAGCCGGCGTCGGTGGCGGTTTTTTTCACCATGCCATTCAGGATCACCCCTTTAATGGCCACGCCGTTCTGTTCGAAACGGCGAATGCTGGTTTCGATCTGCCTGAGGGTATCGACCTCAAAACGCACCACCATCAGCGCGGTACCGACATGGTGTCCCACGATGGCGGCATCGGTCACCGCCAGCACCGGCGGCGTATCGATCAGCACCAAATCGTAGTGCTGCCCCGCCCACTGCAGGAAATCGGCAAAACGCTGGTGCATCAGCAGTTCAGACGGATTCGGCGGCACCTGGCCACGCGGCACAAAATCCAGATTGGCGATAGCGGTTTTCTTCACCGACTGGTCTGGTGCAATCAGCCCGGACAACATGTCTGACAAACCGCCCTGGGCGCTGTTGTTGAACCAGCGATGCAGGAATCCTTTGCGCATGTCCGCGTCGATCAGCAGCACCCGCTGGCCCGCCTCGGCGATCACCACCGCCAGATTGGTGCTGGTAAAGCTTTTACCGCTGGCCGGGCTGGCGCCGGAGACCATCAGGATGTTGTTTTTGGCCTCCATCATGGCGAAATGCAAACTGGTGCGCAGGCTGCGGATCGCCTCGACGGACAAATCACCCGGCTCTTCCTTGGCCAGGATCGGCAGCTTGTCACCGCCGTTTTTGACCAGTAGCTGCTGTTGAGTGCGGTTACGCTTTTGCTGCCAGGGCGACAGCGGCACAGTGGCATACACATTGATACCGCGCTTTTCCAACGCCTCGGTGTCACTGACGCCGTGTTGAAGCGCCGCGCGCAATACCACGACCGACGCCGACAGCACGCCCCCCAGCAACAGAGCGAAGAACACGATCATCGCTTTCTGCGGTTTTACCGGCCGCAGGCCGCTTTCCGCCTCATCGATAATGCGGATATTGCCCACGGTGCCCGCTTTGCTGATGCTCAATTCCTGCTGCTTGTTCATCAGTTGCATGTATACCTGCTGATCCACCTGCACATCACGGGTCAGGCGCAGAATTTCCTGCTGCGTTTTCGGCAGCGTTTGCACCTGCTTGCCGAGCCGCGCCTTTTCCGCCTCCAGCGTGGCGCGCTTTTCCAGCAGCGCGCGATAGGCCGGATGCTCGCGGGTATAGAGCTTGGATATTTCCGCTTCTTTGAAGGTCAGCTCATTCAGCTGAGCCTCCAATTGAACCTGAGTATCCAGCACCGATTTGGCTTCCAGCGTCAGGTCCACCGAGTCGTTCTGCTGACGGAACTGGTTGAGCTGATTCTCGGCGTTGTTGAGCGACGTCTGGGTGCGCGGCAGCTGTTCGTGCAGGAAAGCCAGCATGCGTTGCGCTTCCTCGGTTTTGCGATCCACATTCTGTTGCAGGTAGTTATCCGTGATGCTCTTGAGCACCGCTTCGGCGCGCTGCGGATCCTCGCCGGCCAGGTTGAACGTCATAATGCCGCTTTCCTTGCCGCCAGGGGCAACGTCAAGCAGGTTGCGAAGATCGTCCACCGCCTGCTGGCGCGGCACGTTGACCACGCTAAACTCGGTGCCCGGCAATGCCTCCAGCGCAGTGACGTTCATCGCCCATGCGCCTTGCTTCAGCGGTTGTCCGACGGTGCCGCTGAACAAGTTCTTCCCTTCATGGCTCAGACTATAACGTTGCTTATCCTGCACGGTCAGAGTCAGTTCCTGGCCCTGCATCGCCGTCGGCACCGTCATCCCCGAGATGAGCAGTATCGGTGGCGGTTCGCCGCTCAGGCGGGCCAGCCCCTTGCCGAACAGCGGAAAGTAATCCGGGCTGGTGCGTACCGTCAAACCGAGATCGTCCACGGTTTTGCCAATCACGTAACGTGATTTCGCCAGCGAAACCTCATCCTGCGTCGCCGAATTCTGCCCGGCCGACCCGAGCGAGTTGTCCAGCGTCTCGCGCAGCAGCGAATCACCCGAAAGCTGCTTTTCCACCTGAACCAGTGCGGTCGCCTGATAGATCGGCGTCGCCATCAGGGCATAGGCGCAACCCAGAGCGCCGGCGACGCCGGTCACCAGCAAAATGCGCCAGCGGTTATCCCACAGCGGGCCAATCAGCCGCTCCCATTCCAGTTTTTCGTCCTGCTCGGCCATCACGATCGGCATTGCGTTGTTCTTCATCATCGGTGTTCCTTAAGTCAGCGTTGCGGGGTTACCAGTTACGTACCCGCAACGTGGCCTCACTGAGGTCGTTAAAGCTGGAAATCGTCGGCACCAACTGGCTTATCAAACGGTTCCAGCGCGCAATAGGCGCTGCGGTGACGTACACCACGTCGTAAGGTTCCAGTTGGAATTCCGTGCCCATCGCCAGTGCGGCGGCATCAGACAGGTCGAACTGGTACAGCGACGCCAGCCGCTGCGGCTGTTTGCCGCCGTTCGGGCGGATCACGAACACGCCGGTCGCGTCGGCCACCGTCTGGCTGATGCCTTCGGAGCTCCCCAAAGCCTCCGTCAGGGTCATGCCGCTGCGGTCCATTTTCAGCGTCGCCTGTTTGCCGACCTCGCCCATCACAAACACTTTCAGCTCGTCATTGCGCGGCACATACAGAATGTCGCCCGGCTGCAGCAGTTGGTTCTGGCCGGTATCGCCGCGCTGCATCAGCGCCTGCAGGGAAATCGGCTGTTCCTTGCCCTGATGGGTCAGCACCACGTTGCGCCAGTCGGCGTTATCCGTCAGCCCGCCGGCGGCGTTGATCGCATCAAGAATGGTCAGAGGAACGTTGGTCACCGCCTGTTGCCCCGACGTTTTTACTTCGCCGGTCACATACACTTTCTGCGAGCGGAAAGCGGCAATGCTGACGTCAACCTGCGGGCTTTCCACATACTGCGCCAGCCGATTGGCTATCTGATTGCGCACTTCACCGACGGTTTTCCCTACGACCTGCACCCGGCCGATATAGGGGTAGAAAATCGCCCCGTCGGCATGTACCCAGTTGCCGGTATCGCTGGCGCTGCGGTATTGCCCGGCAGGCGTTGTCAGTTCCGGATGATCCCAAACGGTGACGTTCAGCACATCGCCGACGCCGATGCGATATTGGTAGCTCTGCAGGCGCTGATCCAGCGCCGGGTTTGGCCGCGCTACCGGCTCCACGCGGCGCATTTTTTCCAGCAGCATCGGCGTTACGCGATACACCTGGACCTGCTTATCCAAATCGAAGTCTTCATCCTGCTGGGTGACTTTGGCTTTCCCATGAGTAGGCAGGTGCGAACCTGGAAACGTCGTACAACCGCTAAGCAGCGCGGTGGACAGCACCAGCGGCATCAAATGAGGTAAGTGAAGGTTCATGACAGTACCGTGAAAAACGGGCCGCCGTTGCGGCCCGTGGGAGGATTAACGATCGGCGGTAGGGTTATCGGTAAAAATAGGTGCCTGGCGCGGTTCATGCAGCATGGCAAAGTAACCGAAGAAGCAGAGAACAAAAGCCACCAGCATCCGTTGGTCCGGCAACTGCAGGACTTCGCTGCAGATCCCGACGCAGGCCAGCGTCACGGCCAGCATGCAGCTCATACCCAGCGCCTGGCGCGCGTTGAGGCCACGCCGCATCAGGATGTGATGCAAATGATCGCGACCGGCCTTGAACGGGCTCTGGCGGCGCAGCAATCGGCGCACCATGACCGTCACCATGTCCATCAGCGGGATTGCGATCAACCACAACGCAGTCACCGGTCGCATGACGGCGTCCGGGCCCTGGGTGGCGACAATCAGCAGCCACAGCACGCTGAAACCGATCACCATGCTGCCGGCATCGCCCATGAAAATCTTGTTGCGCGAGCCGAACATGCTGAGGTTGAACAACAGATAGGCCGCCAATGCCGCAATCAGACTCAGGCACCACAGCGCTTGCGCACCCTGCCCCGCCAGGCCGAACATAAT
Source organism: Serratia plymuthica (assembly GCF_018336935.1). Classification (NCBI taxonomy): domain Bacteria; kingdom Pseudomonadati; phylum Pseudomonadota; class Gammaproteobacteria; order Enterobacterales; family Yersiniaceae; genus Serratia; species Serratia plymuthica. Next base: position 2,876,616 of record NZ_CP068771.1, read on the forward strand.
GGCCAGGGCCATAAAGGTGACGCAGGACAACGCGCCAAGCTGACCGTCGATACCGTCCACCATGTTATAGGCGTTGATTGCCCCCCAGACCGCCAGCGGCGTGATCAGTAAGGCGATGTAACCCAGCAGCAGCTCTTGATGGCCCCACAGATTGCCGAAAGAAGTAAGTTGCATCCCTGCCGCCAGCATCATCGCCAGCGCGATCCCTCCCTGCACAATGACGCGCGGCGCCACAGGCAGATCAAAACGGTCGTCAAGCACGCCCAACACCACCAACGCCGTCACGCACAGCAGATAGATATCGCTGTGCGGCAACCATTCCGGTTGCCAAAACGTCACCAGCATAATGGTGAGGTAAATGGCGATACCGCCAACCAGCGGTATATGACCCTGGTGACGCTTGCGGGCAGTGGGTTTATCCACTAATCCCACCGCCAGCGCAGCACGGCGGGCAATAACCACCAGCGTCAACGCCAAAATAAATATTATGCCAAGTTGATATAACATTGTTCCTCCAGCGAATAAGCACGCTACCGCCCTTGAGTTACAGCTCCCAATGCGCTATTAACAAAAACAAAATTGACATTCCCAGGATATAGGTCAGCATCCGCTCATCCTGTCAGTACGGATTTATCCGAAAAATAAAAAACGTTAGCGTGCGAGAAATATATCTCTAGGAAAATTCATGTTTGATAGTTCTTTCGATTGCCAAATTAAGATCAATCGGCGCCTCGAAATCATTTTGTATATTGCTTTTAAATTGCGTTCTGGCGCAGAATTTTTGCACCCTAACCCGGCTAATTGGGAATTTACGGTGACTTATTTTACTCACCACATCCAATGCCGTCGCACCGCAGATTCCGAATATATAAGGAATGCGAATAGTCTTATTCTCTCTCCCCAGGGAAGACGAAATCACGTCGACCAGCTGGTTCATGGTGAAATCCGGTTTATCAACATAATTGCTGACCTGATAACTGGCCTGCTGGTCAAGTGCATGTTCCAGCCTCGCCGCAATATTCTCGACGTACGCCATGGATTTCATATTATTGCCGTTGCCAATCATCACGAAACGACCGCTGGCGATCTGACGGAACAGGTTATAAACATTGCCGCGGTTATTTTCGCCGAACACTACCGTCGGGCGGATAATGGTCAATTTATTATCGCCGTCGGCCTTGCGCCAGGCTTCGTAGACATACTCCGCTTCCAGTTTGGATTTACCGTAATGATTAAAGGGTTCAAAACGCCCTTCTTCGCCGGTTTCCTGGGTCACGAAGCCATAGACCGCCACGGATGAGGTAAAGACAATCTGCTTGATATTGAGCGAGGAAGCGGCCATGCAGACATTACGGGCGCCATCTACATTAACCTGATAATACAGTGAGATCGGGTCAACATTGTCCTGATGCTCTGCCGCAAGATTAATCACGGCATCACATCCCGCCAGTGGCTGCAGCAAAGTCTGCGGCTGGGTTACATCGCCGAACTGATAGAGCTCCGGGAAATGTTCGCTCTGTTTCTTGTCTACGATCGTCAACGTCAGATCGTTACGCGCACTCAGGCGCTTAACCAAACGCGTTCCAATAAAACCGGAACCCCCGATGATAGCTACTTTACGCTTATCCATAATTTGTCACTCAGCCAAGTTTTCCATTAATTCTCGCCGCAGAGTTGAGGCGAGACGCTTAATACGCGTTAAATCATGGAAACCAGACTGGACAAATCAGCCCACGCTTTCAAATAACAAATAATGAAATAACAATATTTGCCGAATGTAAAATTATGGGGAAAGATGAAATGTCATCGCAGGCTAATTTTTGATATCGTAAGCGACCTGATATTGCATGGTTTTATCAGGCAGGATGAGATTAATCTTACCTTTACCCATGACCTCTGAAATGCCGTATTTCACCGGATGTTTCAACTGCCCCTGCTTGGGATCGACGCACTCGATGGTCGCCTGATCCAGACTTTCCCCCTGATACAGGCAAAGCAGCGTTTGCGGATTGTTAGTCCGGGGGTCGGTCAGCGTCAGGGTAAGCACAACGCGGGTATTGTTTTGTATATCATTGATAATCGGCGGACGAGTTTGGTTCCCCAGCACATAGGAAAAATGTGAAATAATCAATAGCGACACAAACACCGACAGGTACTTCACCACTCTGACGGCGGGAACGGAGAAAAAACCCGCTAATACAGGCGTTTTATTTTTTATTGTTGTATTTTTCAGCGATGCTGGAGCCTTAGAAGGCGCGGAAGTCGTAATCTCTTCCGTCTGCGTATCTATTGTCTCCGCATTAATTTCATCATCTTTATTTACATTTTCAGAAATTTCCGCTTGAGATTCTTCGCTAATATCCCCGGGAACGTTCCATATTTCATCGGCGACATATTCATCTTCCTCCGATATAAAGTGAAACGCGGCCTTGTTTTCCACCTTATAGCCCAGGCGGGGAATCGTTCTGATAAGCGTATGTTCGACATCACCGATCTTTTGACGAATTGATTTAATTGTTTGATTTATCGTCGAATCTGAACAATAAGTTCCTTTCCATATATTCTCTATAATTTCCGTACGACTAACCAGTTCAGGGGATCTGGCGACCAGAAGTGAAAGTATCTGATACTCCTTCCAGCGCAGGCGAAACTTTTCCCTGGAGGGGGTCAGAACATCTAGATTCCTAATCTTTATTCTTTTATCAAGATTCACTTTTAATTTCCTTAACGTGCCTGTCCTGCACACTTTGTATAGAAATATGAAAAAATGTTCAAGAAATTAAATGTAAACTCAACAGGTTGCATTCAGTAGATGTTTATTTTTATAAAAATTTGCTGATTTCATTTTTTACATCATCTCGAATAGCGAAAATTCGATTCTCCGAATGTCACTTTATCCCTGTTGGTAACATGGTTTCTTTTCATGATTACCGGCAACAAAAAACAGCCAACAGGCTGATTTAAAACAAAAACTCAATATATGTTATCATTTTGTTGGTTAAGTGAAATTGTGAAATTTCATCTTCAGACGGGTGAGTATCATCTGCTTTTCTACCTAATCCGATTGCCAGATAGCCTACAAAAAGCCAGCAAAAACAGAATGAGAGTTATCTGATTTAATCGTTCGTTGACACACAGCATCAAATACAAAGACATATTTTAAATTTGACTCCACGTCAGCCAAATAATGAAGAGTTATGTCATTCATCATAACAGGCTATGTCGCCGGCATGCTTTATTTCTGTAAAAAATCCGACAATGAAATGCAAAATGCACCAAGAGTAATAACACGGGATATTGTTCATAAAAAAACATGAATTGAGAGATGCGCCTATAAACAAAGGAAAATTCAGCATGCGCAAATAAGAATATTGCCTAAAGACGGGAAATTTCACTGCGGAAAAAAGGACGACATGGTGAGGGAAAGAAACAGTCCCTCCCCTGACGGGGAGGAACAGACAGCATCAGGCCATTTTTTTACGACCGTACACGGCCCAGGTGATCGCCACGCATAACAGGTAGAACACCAGGAAAATTTTCATCGCGCCCGCCGGTGAACCGGTCAGCGCCAGGGAAGTGCCGAAGGCTTTCGGAATAAAGAAACCGCCAATGGCGCCAATCGCCGAGATGAAGCCCAGCGCCGCTGCGGAATCGGTGACAGCTTCACGCTGTGCGCTTTCGTCGCTGCCGCCACGCGCCTTAACGCGATCAACGGTAATTTTACGGAAGATCACGGCGATCATCTGGAAGGTCGAACCGCTACCTAAACCGGCCGTAAGGAACAACAACATAAAGATGCCGTAAAAGGCAATAAATGAGCCCGTATGCCCCGCCCCCGGCAAGGCCAGGAACAACAGCGCGGCAAACAGCGCCATCAACACAAAGTTAATCAGCGTGACGCGAATACCGCCAAACCGATCGGAAAGCGCACCGCCTACCGGCCGCGCCAGGGCGCCGAGGAATGGGCCGAAGAAGGCATAATGCAGGATCACCACGTCCGGAAACTGCGTCTTTGACAGCATGGCGAACCCGGCGGAAAAACCGATGAAAGAGCCGAAAGTGGCAAGATACAGCAGGCTCAGTACCCACAGATGGCCGCGTTTGAGCACCGGCAGTTGTTGGCTGAGCGAGGCCTTCGACGCTGCCAGGTCGTTCATGCCGAACCAGGCCGCCAACGTGGCGAGCAGCAGGAAAGGCACCCAGATCCACGCGGCGTTCTCCAGCCACAGTTGGCTGCCGTCCGGCTGCGGCTGGCCGGTACCGCCAAATGCGCCGAACATGGCGATGGAGATCGCCAGCGGAGCCACCAATTGCATCACGCTGACGCCCAGATTGCCCAGCCCGCCATTCAAGCCTAACGCACCGCCCTGCCTGGCCTTCGGAAAGAAGAAGCTGATGTTGGCCATGCTGGAGGCAAAGTTGGCGCCGCCGAAACCGCACAGCAGAGAGATAATGACAAAAACGCCGTAGGTAGTGGAGGTATCCTGAACCGCCATCCCCAACCACAGGCTGGGCACCAGCAGGAAACAGGTGCTGATTGCCGTCCAGCGACGGCCGCCGAACATCGGGATAACGAACGAATATGGCACGCGTAGAATGGCGCCCGAAACGGAAGGCAGCGCGGTGAGCAAAAAAAGCTGGTCGGTGGTGAAATTGAAACCGACCTTGTTCAGATTGACCGCCACCGCGCTGAATAACATCCAGACGCAGAAAGCCAATAACAGACAAGGAATGGAAATCCACAGATTGCGGCTGGCGATCGCCTGGCCGCGCTGTTGCCAGAACGCGGCGTTCTCAGGTTGCCAGTTCTGAATAACCGCACCTGTTTTTTTTGACGATGACGTTGCAGATTGCGACATAAAAACCTCAGAGACAGGGTGATGACTTCGCACACCCTAGGTGGCCCTCTCCCGAGCAAAGTTGATGTAAATCAAGCCGGGTGCAGGTAGTCATACGCTGGAAAAGTGCCGCCATCCCTTTATGAGTAAACTGCCATACCAGAAAAAACGGCTACGAATTAATAAGTTGACATAAGCCTCCCGCCGTTGTCGCCGGCCCGCAGCCACGATCGGAAACTAATGGGTACTTAGTTAGAGGTATGGGGTTATGTGCAAGTATGATGAAAAATAACGCTGAATCGTTACCGCCTTCGCTGGCAGCGCCCGCTTCCGCCCTCGGGTTTCCAGCCATTGCCATACTCTACCGCCGGGGATCCAAGCAACATGAAACGCCTGTTGGCTCCACTTTCCATCGTTAACCAGGTCGCCGTACTGATGATACTGCTGGGCATCTTGGGCATTGCCGGCATGGGCATTTCCGCCTGGATGTCGCAAAGCATTCAGGGCAACGCGCACGCCATCAACAAAGCCGGTTCGTTGCGTATGCAGAGTTATCGTCTGCTGTCGCAGGTTCCGTTGGATGCACGCAGCGAAGCGCTGGTGCGCGAACTGGATCAGGATCAAGACAACCCCGATCTTCGGCGCTCGGTGGAACAGGAAGCGCTGACGGAACAATTTCAGACGCTGCATGACTATTGGCAGCTCACCCTGCTGCCGCAACTGCGTCAGGCCCGGCAGCCGGCCGATGCTGCCCCCCAGGTTGCGCATTTCGTCACTCTGCTGGATAAGCTGGTTTCCGGCATAGACCGCCAGACCGAACGGCGGCTGTTGATGGTGACGCTGGTACAGGTGGGATTTATCGCTCTGACGCTGCTCTTGCTGGTCGGCACCATCTGTTACCTGCGCAACCGCCTGCTGCATCCGTGGCGGCAATTGGTGGCGATGGCGCTGTCGGCGGGCCGCGGCGATTTCAGCCGGCGCTTTGCCCAACGGGGCCATCAGGATGAAATGGCCTCGCTCGGCGGAGCGTTAAACCGGATGTCTGATGAGCTTTCCGCCATGTACAGCGGGCTGGAACAACGGGTGGCGGAAAAAACCGCCGACCTGCAACAAAAAAACCAGGTGCTGAGTTTTCTCTATCGAGCCAGCCGCCGGTTGCACGGCAATGAGCCGCTGTGCAGCCGCCTGACGCCGATACTCAATCAGTTGCAAACCCTGACGCCGCTGCGCGCCATTCAGGTACGCCTGTACGAAAACAACAGCCAGGAACAATTTGTGCAATTGAGCGGTAACCTGCCGCTACGGCCGGAATATTGCACCAACCCGGTCTGTAGCGCCTGCCTGAACGATGACGGCCAACAACACGCCCATCACCCTTCCCTGAGCTGGAGTTTAAGCGACAAACTGGGGGATTACGGGGTGATCGTCGCACAACATTCGCCGCAACGGCCGCTGAATGACGATCATCGCCAGTTGATCAACACGCTGGTTGAACAGCTGACCAGCGTGTTGGCGATTGAACGCCAGGTGGATCATCAGCAACAGCTAATGCTGATGGAAGAACGCGCAGCGATTGCGCGCGAGCTGCATGACTCCATTGCCCAGTCGCTGTCGTGCCTGAAAATGCAGACCGGTTGCCTGCAAATGCAGGGTGCGGAACTCTCGCCCGCCAACCTGGCGCTGGTGCAGCAGATGCGCGAAGAGCTGAACATCGCCTACCGCCAACTGCGCGAACTGCTGACCACCTTCCGCCTGCGGCTGACCGAACCGGGGCTGCTGGCGGCGCTGCAGTCGACGGTACAGGAGTTTAGCCAGCGGCTCGGTGTCGCCATTGATCTCGACTACCAATTGACGCCACGCACGGTGCCTTCTTATCAGGCCATTCACCTGTTGCAGATTGCCCGCGAAGCGTTAAGCAACATTCACAAACATGCCCAGGCCAGCCGGGTAAGCATTCAGGTGGTCAATCGGCGAGGTGAAGTGACCCTGAGCGTCTGCGATAACGGGCGCGGGCTGCCGGAAGAGACCGCTCGCCCCGACCACTATGGCCTGATAATTATGCGCGATCGCGCCAAAAGCCTGCACGGCCACTGCGAGATTTTACCCTGCAGCGGCGGCGGCACTGAAGTCCGGGTGGTATTCAAACCGGACAACCACGCCATTGATTAATGGGAGAAACCATGACGACTGAAACCGCCGCCACCATTTTACTGATCGACGACCATCCGATGCTGCGCAACGGCGTAAAGCAGTTGATCGGCATGGATCCACGCCTGCAGGTGATTGCCGAAGCCGGCAATGGCGAGCAGGGCGTCACGCTGGCTGAAAAGCATGACCCGGACCTGATCCTGCTCGATCTGAACATGCCTGGCATCAACGGGCTGGAAACGCTGGATCGCCTGCGCATGACCGCGCTCTCCGGCCGTATCGTGGTGTTTAGCGTTTCAAATCAAGAAGATGATGTGATCAACGCGCTGAAACGCGGCGCAGACGGCTACCTGCTGAAAGACATGGAGCCGGAAGATCTGCTGAAGGCCATGCATCAGGCGGCTGCGGGCCAGATGGTGTTAAGCGAAGCCCTGACGCCGGTCCTGGCCGCCAGCCTGCGTGAGAACCGCCCCAACGCCGAACGCGATATCCAGCAACTGACGCCGCGTGAACGCGATATTCTGAAACTGATCGCCCAGGGCCTGCCGAACAAAATGATCGCCCGCAGGCTGACGATCACCGAGAGTACCGTCAAGGTCCACGTCAAACACCTGCTGAAAAAAATGAAGCTGAAATCGCGCGTTGAAGCAGCCGTCTGGGTGTTGCAGGGCAAAAACGGTTAATCGCCGCCGTTCAATGGCCCGGTCTGCGCCGGTATCGCCGGCGTTTGCAAGGTTTTCGCCGGCGGCAGCCCCTCGTCGGCGCCGGCAGCCAACGTCAACGGCGGCGTCACCTGCAGTTCAATCCAGTTGGAGGTGACCAATTGGTGCTTATCGTCCTCCAGCGTGACCGATAAACGGTAACTGTTGCTTGCGCCCGGGGTCTCATCCCACTTTGGCACAATCAGGCTCCAGCCATGCGGATCGTTGCCGTTTTGCGGTGGCGTCAGGCTCAGAGCCTGGGTATCGCCTTGCCAACTGACACGGGCGATTTTGTTGGTCGCTTTAATTTCCAGCACCAGCGGCAGCGTCTCCCCTTCGTGCAGGCGCCAGGGCGGCGTAGCCAAAAATACCTGCAACGTTTTGCGTTGCCGGAACGCCAGCACCGGGATATTTTTGCGTTCGATATTGTCGTAGCGGCTACCGCGCAGCGACTTGGCCTGCGCAACATACTCCGGCGATATCTGTTTCACCAACGGCACGCCGAGCCGGTAACTCAGCGCCAGCTCAACCTGTTCCTGGCTCACCCCGCCTTCGCCCATCTTGTGCAGCGCTTTCACCGTCACCAGCGGCACCGGCGTGTAATTCAGCCCAAACTGCATGGCGCGCGGATCGTTTTGTTTTTTACCGCTGCCGAACAGATCGACATTATCCCCCCAGTACTGCTCGTAGCTGAGAGAACCGCCAATCTGGCGGTAAAACGGCAGGTAGCCTTGGGTGGTCACGTCATAGCCGCTCGCCGGGCGGCTGAGGAACACCGCGTCGTTTTTTTGCTGCGCCAGCGCCGACAGCGGATAGTAATAGTTGGCGGAGAAACGCAGAAAATCGCCCCAGGCCTCCGCACCCACGCTGGCGCGATTGTGCCGGCGCTCAAAATCGCTGTCGAGCACCGTGTTGTACCCCAGCAGCCAATCCCCGGCGACCCAGCGTTGCCCGATCCCCAGGTTGCCCAGCGAACCGTCGTTTTGCCGCAAAAGACCGAGCTGGCTGTAGGTCAGCAAGCCGTTTACGTCATACAGCGGGCTGAACAGCTGGCCGCTGCTGCCGGCAAAATCCCCCTGATTGGACACCATCAGCGACAGTTTGGCGGTGCCCAGCGGCGACAACAGTTCCTGAGCTTGCTGCTGCAAGACGTCGTTTGCCTGGCCCAGCACATAGTTCTCGGCACGGGTGCGCACCTGCTGGCCGGAAACGTTATTCAAATTACGCTCGCCCAGTTGTTTGGCCATGGTGGCCCACTCTTTCTCACGCGCAGCGTCGTCCTGGGCGTTGCCGCCAAGTTCGGGTAAATCATTGCCCGCTGAGCGAGCGACGGAGGCGGGCGCCGGAGGGGATTCGGCCTGCGCGGGCAAGACGCCGGAAAGCCAGACGAACGGCCACACCAGCAACGCCGCCGGTAAACGACCGGTAAGGCGAGGGAGAAAATGAACGGCTTTTTTCACTCTGTAACGTGTTTTTTGTATAACGTCAGTCATTACTCTGTCGCCATCCCCGCATCCGGCGGGCATGGCGCATCAACCTTTTTTTGCTGCGGCCACTCCAGACGGCAGACGACTCGACTTTCGCAAACTTATGGCGCGGGGCATGCCTTCCCCTTTCGGGCGGCCCGGCGCAAAAGCGCATCATTAAGGCTAAAGCCTAGTGGGTTTCTGATGAGAAACAATCGGATAAACCTCAGTTTTCCAAGTGACGGCGTAACAAAAGCACTATCTCCCGCCCTCCCTGCATCACCGGCCATAAAAATGTGCGCCGCCAGGCCGCCAAACGAAATGAATTCACTTTATTTCACCTGAAATTTGCCGAAAAAAACTTCAGACGGAAATCAACCAGACCAATAATGTCTTGATTATGCGCAGTAATACGCAATTTTTTGCCAATCCCCCTTTGGCTGAACAATGCCTTGCGGCCAAGCTCGCAATGCCAAGCATTGCTGGCGTCATTTTTCCCTATCAACCGCATTTTGTCGTTATTTTGAACGCTAATTTCAGCTCGGCAAGGACGCTTTATGCTCGATGACGCACAGTTCGATCTCTGGCATCGCTGCCTGTTCGTACCGGCTCTGCTGCTGGCGGCAACCCTGGCTACGCGGCTGATTCGCTGCGTATCGGCCAGCCTGATACCCCCGCCATCCGAACAGAAGCGCTGGGTGATAGGGGCTGCCGTTTGCGCCGGGTTGGCGGCATTGCCTTTCGGTATGCCGCTCCTGCAACGCGTAATGTTGTTGCCGGTGGCGGCGGTATTGCTTGCGCTGGCGTTTATCGACTGGCGGTACCGCTTGTTGCCGGATCGCCTGACGCTGCCGCTGCTATGGGCCGGTCTGCTGGTTAACCAGCAAAGCTATTTCACTGCACCGGCGGAGGCTGTATCAGGGGCCGTCGTCGGTTATCTGTCGCTGTGGCTGCTCAACGCGGCCTATCGCCACCGCCATCAACGGGATGGCATTGGGCAAGGGGATTTTAAACTGCTGGCGGCATTAGGCGCCTGGGTTGGCTGGCCCGCCCTGCCGATGCTGGTCACCGGCGCAGCGGCGGCGGGATTATGCGCAGTGGCCATTGCCTGCCTGATGCGCAAACCCGGCTGGCAAGCCCCGCTGCCGTTCGGCCTGTACCTGGCGGCCGCCGCCTGGCCGTTGCTGCTGTCGGCGGCCGGCGGAGAATCCCCCTTCAACGGGGTATAACGCTTAATTTCACCTTATTTCACTCTGGCGGCAGATTGGCACAGGGCCATTTTACCGCTGTTATAGCCCACTGTCGGTACGGCTGTTATGGCGACGCTTCACCTGCACCGCTATCCTTTGGCTAAGCCAAAATCAAAGCAGGAGGTCGTATGATCGATCGTGGTTTATCCGCACTCGCGCTCGGCGCGGCATTATTGACGGTGTCACTGCCATTCGCGGCACAGGCGGCCGGCACCTTTACCCTCACCTCGCCGGCGTTTCAGGACGGCGGGATGCTGGCGCAGAAATATGCCGGCGCGACGCCGGGCAATGCCAGTTGCACTGGCGATAACGTTTCGCCGCCGCTGAACTGGAGCAACCCACCGACAGGCACCCAGAGTTTCGCCCTGCTGCTGTCCGATCCCGAAGGGCGCAACGGCCTTGGCGTGAGCCATTTGGTGGCCTACGGCATTCCCGTCTCGGCCAGCGGATTCGCCGAGGGAGATCTCACCCTGGGCAAAGGCTTTGTCGGGGGTAAAAACTCACCGGGCACCGCGGTGTATCACGGGCCTTGTCCACCGGCCGGTTCAGGGTTGCACCACTATACCTTCGTGCTGATCGCCACCGATCTCCTTCCCCATGCACTTGGCCCCGGGTTAACGCGCGAACAACTCCTGGAAAAGCTGCAAGGCCACGCCAAGGGCGGCGCGGGGATTATCGGCCGCTTCGGCCAATAGCCGTTCAGGCCGTCAACGCCTCTGCCGGGGGCTCTGCGGTAACCGCCGCAGCGCGGTACAGGCTGACCACCTCACCGATCACCAGCAGACTGGGTGAAACCGGCCGCTGTCGGGCTATGATCGCCGGCAGCTCACCCAAGGTGCCGATCAATACCCGCTGCTGCGGTTGGGTGCCGCGTTCAATGATCGCCAACGGCATCTCCGCCGCCATACCATGACGCAGCAACTGTGCGGCGATTGTTTCGCTCAAGGCCAGCCCCATATAAAACACCAGCGTTTGCCCCGAACTGACCAATCCCGGCCAGTCCAGTTCCACCTCGCCGTTACGGCAGTGACCGGTAACAAAACGTACCGACTGCGCGTAATCCCGGTGGGTTAACGGAATGCCGCTTGCCGCCGCACAGCCACTGGCGGCGGTAATGCCCGGTACCACGTGACAGGCCACGCCATGACGCTGCAGCCAGGCCATCTCCTCGCCGCCGCGACCAAAAATAAAAGGGTCGCCGCCCTTCAACCGCACCACCCGATTGCCGGCCTGCGCCAGCTCTACCAGCAGTTGTTCGATCTCCGATTGCGCCAAAGTGTGGCAACGCAGGGATTTACCCACGTCGATACGTAACGCCTCCGCAGGCAACAGCGCCATCACCGCCGGGGAAACCAGGCGATCAAACACCACCACGTCCGCCTGCCGGATAACCCGCAGCGCCTTCAACGTCAGCAGCTCGGCATCCCCCGGCCCGGCGCCGACCAGCCACACTTCGCCCCGGCACACCGGCTGGCGACGATCCTCAGCCAACATCAGCATTTCAAGTGCTTTCATTGCATCACCTCCGCTATGCCACCCGTTGGGCCGCATGCTGTTGAATCAGCTTTTTCAGCTCCGGCAAACACGAGCCGCAGTTGGTACCGCATTGCAGGCGATCGCCCAATTCACTGGCGCTGTGGCAGCCAGCCTGAATCGCCGCAATAATGCGGTTCTCGCCCACGCCGAAGCAGCTGCAAATCGTCGCCCCATCCGCCGGCTGCCCCGCAGCCCCTCGCCCCGCCAACAACGCCAACCGCTGCGGTCCGCCGACCGGCGGTTGTGCAAAAGCGCTCAGAATTGCCGTTCGATCGAGCATCGGAGCCTGTTGGCGAACATAAAACGCCAGTTGCACCTCGTTCTGACGCCAGCCAATGACGTGTAAACCGCGTTGAGCCAGCTGCGCGGTTTGCAGCGTCAACCCCGCCAAGGGGAAGTGCTGCCGCAACCACTCCTGCCAGTCTTCGATCGGCCGTTGCCCGGCCATGATGTAGTGGGTCAGGCCCTCCTGCGCTACCCGGCTCCAGTAAATGCCCGCCGGCGGTGCCACCTCGGCGCGCAGGAAAATCTCCGCCTGCCAGTTCGTCGGCCACGGGCTGACCCGTACCGGCGCATGTTTGCTTTCCGGCTGGCCGGAATGCGCATCGACCACCGGCGGGATCAGGCTGTCGACCCGGCCCTGAGCGGTAAACTGGCCATTCCAGTGCATAGGCGCGAATACGCTGCCGCGCCGCTGCCCCGGATGGCACCGGGCACGCGCCAGCATCCAGCCATGGGGCGAACTGAGCCGTACCAGGGCGTTATCGGCAATGCCCAACGCCGCCGCATCCTGCGGGTGCATGTCACAAAACGGCTCGCTGAGATGGCGCATCAGACGCGCCGCTTTGCCGGTGCGCGTCATGGTGTGCCACTGATCGCGGATACGGCCGGTGTTCAGCACCATCGGGTAATGCGGCGATACCGCATTTTGCGGCAGGCGCGGCGTCACCGGCAGCAGTCGCGCTTTGCCGTCCGCGTGGAAAAAACGGCCATCGCTGAACAGACGCCGACACCCGCCAGGGTGCTGGGTATTGACCGGCCACTGCACCGGCGCCATACGCGACCACTGCTCCCGATCCCCCTGCGCCAGCAGGCTGATATCGAACGCGCGCGTTCCGTTATTCTCAAACCCTGACAACGCGGCGTGCTCACTGAAAATCTCCGAAGGGTGCCGGTAGCCGAACGCCGCCCCATAGCCCATGCGCTGCGCCACCTGGCTAAGGATCCACCAGTCGGCCCGCGCCTCTCCCGGCGGTGGCAAAAACGCGCGCTGGCGGGATATGCAGCGTTCGGAGTTGGTGACGCTGCCCTCTTTTTCGCCCCAAGCCAGCGCCGGCAGGCGGATGTGCGCCAGTTCTGCGGTATCGGTCGCCGCCATCACCTCCGACACCACCACCAGCGGGCACTGTTTCAACGCCTGTCGCACCGCGTCCGCATCCGGTAGCGACACCGCCGGGTTGGTGCCCATGATCCACACCGCCTTCACCTGCCCGGCGGCCATCGCCTGGAACAATTCCACCGCGTTCAGGCCGGGTTGCCTGGCAATGCCCGGCGACTGCCAGAAACGCTGTACCCGATCGGCATCCTCGTCGCCGAATCCCATATGCGCCGCCAGTTGATTAGCCAGCCCGCCCACCTCACGCCCGCCCATCGCATTCGGCTGGCCGGTAAGGGAAAACGGACCGCTGCCCGGCCGGCCAATGCGACCGCCCGCCAGATGCAGGTTGATGATTGCATTGCATTTATCTGCACCGCTTGAAGACTGGTTGATGCCCATGGAATAGAGCGTCACCCAGTCGCACGAGGTTTGCAGCAAGGTGAAAAAGGCCAGTACGGCGCTGAGCGGCAGTTCGCAAAAATCCGCTACCCGTTCCGGCTCCCAGTCGGCCACCGCCGCCAGCGTTTCCTCCACGCCGTTGGCATGCTGATGCAAAAAGGCGTTATCCAGGCCGTCGTGCTGCGCCAGCCAACGCAGCGCTCCGGTAAACAGAGCGGCGTCGCTGCCAGGGCGCAACGGCAGGTGCAGATCGGCAATATCGCAGCTCGCCGTTTCTCGCGGGTCAATCACCACCACGCGCATTTGCGGCCGCTGCTGGCGCGCCTTCATCAGCCGCTGATACACCACCGGGTGCGCCCAGGCCGTGTTGGAACCGGTCAGGATCACCAGGTCCGCCTGTTCGATATCCTCATAGCAGCAAGGCACCGCATCGCCGCCGAACGCCCGCTTGTAACCCACCACCGCCGATGCCATGCACAGCCGGGAGTTGGTGTCGATATTGGCCGCGCCGATAAAACCCTTCATCAGCTTATTGGCGACGTAATAGTCCTCGGTCAGCAACTGGCCGGAAGCGTAAAACGCCACCGCCTGCGGGCCGTGCTGCTCAATCACCTGGCTAAAACGCAGCGCCACCTGCTCCAGCGCGTCGTCCCAGCCCACCGTTTGGCCGTCGACCTGCGGTTGCAGCAACCGGCCAGCCAAATCCAGGGTTTCTCCCAACGCGCTGCCTTTCACGCACAGCCGCCCCTGATTTGCCGGGTGGGCTGCATCACCGCTGACCGCCACCGCGCCGTCGCTGCGCTTTTCGACGACAACGCCGCAGCCAACGCCGCAGTAAGGACAGGTGGTGCAGTGTGCGGCGGTCATGATGCGACGCCCGTCGCGTCCTGCAGGGCGGCCGGCTCCGCCAGCGGTTGGCTGCGCACCCAGACTCTGCCCGCCGTCACCCGCACAGGCCAGGCGGTAACGCCGGATTGCGCGTTATCCACGCAGCTGCCGTCGCTCAGGCGGAAACGTTGCTTGTACAACGGGGAGATCACCACAGGCACACCGGCTACGTCCCCCAGCAGCCCGCGCGCCAGCACGTTGGCATCGCTGTCCGGCTCCTGATTCGCCAGCGCATAAACGCCGCTGCCCGGCAGATGGAACAGCGCAATCTGCCGCTGCCCCAAACGTGCGGCAATGCCGGCGTTGGCAGGAATGTCCGCCAACGCGCAGACATCCAGCCACCGATCGTCTGCGGCCGAGGCCGGTTGCACGTCGATCGCCTGCCCGCGTTCCCCCCCGTTGGCCGGGCGGCGCTGCCCGCGCTCCGGCTGCCAGACAATGGCTTCGTCCGGCCGATCGCTGTTCACAAAGGCGCGGAACAGCTTAAGGCGATCCGGGCTGGCGAGCGTGGTCTGCCATTCACACTGGTAGCTGCCGACCACCGCCTGCATGTCGTTCTCCAGATCGGCGGCGATACCCAGGCTATCCTCCAGCACCACCTCACGCAGATAATCCAGCCCGCCCTCGAGGTTATCCATCCAGGTGCTGGTGCGCTGCAGGCGATCGGCGGTGCGGACATAGAACATCAGAAAACGATCGACCATGCGGATCAACGTGGCGGTGTCGAGATCGCTGGCGAACAAATCCGCATGCCGTGGCTTCATGCCGCCGTTGCCGCACAGGTACAGGTTCCAGCCTTTGTCGGTGGCGATCACCCCAACGTCCTTGCTTTGCGCTTCGGCGCATTCGCGCGTGCAGCCGGAAACCGCCATCTTGATTTTGTGCGGCGATCGCAATCCCTTGTAACGATGCTCCAGTTCGATCGCCAGCGCGGTCGAATCTTGCACGCCATAACGGCACCAGTTGGAACCGACGCAGGATTTCACCGTACGCAGCGACTTGCCGTAGGCATGGCCGGTTTCAAACCCGGCGTCGACCAGTTGCCGCCAAATTTCCGGCAGTTGCTCCAGGCGGGCGCCAAACAGGTCGACCCGCTGGCCGCCGGTGATTTTGGTGTACAGTTGATAACGCTGGGCGATTTGGCCGATGGCGATCAGCCCCGCCGGGGTAATTTCACCGGCCGGCACGCGCGGCACCACCGAATAGGTGCCGTCTTTTTGGATATTGGCGAAGAAACGATCGTTGGTGTCCTGCAGCGGCAGGTGCTGCGGCTTGAGCAGGTATTCGTTCCAGCACGACGCCAGAATCGATCCCGCCAGCGGTTTGCACACTTCGCAGCCGTGCCCGTGACCATGCCGGGCCAACAGATCGTCGAAGGTGCGAATATTGCCGACCCGCACCAGGTGATACAGCTCCTGGCGCGAATAGGCGAAATGCTCGCAAACGTCCTTTTTCACCACCACGCCGCGTTGCTGCAATTCATGCTCCATCACCTGCTTCACCAGGGCGACGCAACCGCCACAGCCAGTGCCGGCTTTGGTGCAGGCTTTCACCGCCGCCAACTCGCCGCAGCCCTGGTCCACCGCACAGCTGATATCGCCTTTACTGACGTTGTGACAGGAGCAAATCTGCGCCGTGGCCGGTAACGCCGATACGCCCAGCGCTTTTGGCGCGCCGCCGACCGAGGCCGGTAGAATCAGGCTTTCCGGTGCGGCGGGCAGCGGCAGATCATTGAGCATCATTTGTTGCAGCGTACTGTATTCGCTGCTGTCGCCGACCAATACCGCCCCCAGCAGCCGTTTGCCGCCGGCATCCACCACCAGCTTTTTATACACTTGCGCCGGGCCGTCGACCCAACTGTAGCTTTGGCTACCGGGCGTATGGCCTTGCGCATCACCGATCGACGCCACCTCGACGCCCAGCAGTTTCAGCTTGGTGCTCATGTCTGCGCCGCAGAACACGTTTTCCCGCCCGGCCAGCAGATCCGCCAGCGTGCGCGCCATTTGATATCCCGGAGCCACCAGCCCGAAAATTTGGCCGTTCCATAACGCGCATTCGCCGATGGCGTAAATAGCGTCATCACTGGTGCGGCACTGGCTGTCAATCACGATGCCGCCGCGTGGGCCGACCTCCAGTTCGGCGGCGCGGGCGAGCTGGTCACGCGGCCGGATACCGGCGGAAAACAGAATCAAATCAGCCTCCAGGGTTTCACCGTCGGCAAAACTCATGCTGTGACGGTGTAACGAACCCTCGATAATCGCCTGCGTTTGCTTGCCGGTGTGTACGCTCACGCCCAGCGCCTCAATCTTTTTACGCAGCATCGCCGCGCCGCCGTCATCCAGCTGCACCCCCATCAGGCGCGGCGCAAACTCCACCACGTGGGTTTTCAGCCCAAGCTGCTGCAAAGCGTTGGCGGCCTCCAACCCCAACAGACCGCCGCCGACCACCACGCCCACTCCGGCGCTGGCGGCGCATTCGGCAATCGCCGCCAGATCCTCCAGCGTACGGTAAACCAGACAGCCGGGGCGATCGTTGCCGGAGATCGGCGGGACAAACGGGTAAGAACCGGTCGCCAGTACCAGGTGGTCGTAGGCCGTTTCGCGCCCCTCGGCGTCAATCACGCATTTGCGCTGGCGATCGATGGCGCAAACCGCCTGCCCCAGCCGCAGCTCAATCCCAGAACGTTCGAAAAAACCCGCTTCCACCATCGACAGCGAGTCGGCGCTGCGGCCGGAGAAAAATTCCGACAGATGCACCCGGTCATACGCCGCTACCGGCTCTTCGCCAAAGACCACAATGTGATACTGCTGATGCAGTTCGCGAGCGACCAGCTGTTCCAGGAAGTGATGACCGACCATGCCATGTCCGGCAACCAGCAAAACGGGCTTATGCATATCAGATGTCCTCTCGTCAGACGCCTGCGGCGCCTCGGGTTCGTTACTGCCAAACAGCAGAGTTTCCGGCTGATTCGCCGGCTGCCCCAACTGCCGCAGATAAAAAGGGCTGTCCTGAGCGTCGCCGTACAACACAACGCCCTGTAATCTGCCGTCGCGCACCAGCAGGCGGCGGTAATGCTGCGCCTGTGGGTCTTCGGCATGGTGAAGCTCGGTTTGTGCGTCGGCGATCATTTCGCCGGCGCTGAACATGTCGATACCGCTGACTTTCAGGCGGGTATGCTGCGGCGTCGGTCGGTAGCCCGGCACCTGCTCACCGCTCAATCGCCGCGCCAACAACTCCGCCTGTTGCCAGCAAGGTGCCACCAGACCGAAAGTGGTGGCGTCGAGCTGGGCGCATTCGCCGACGGCGAAGATCGCCGGATCTTCAGTCTGCATCCGCGCGTCGATCAAAATGCCGCGCTCACAATCCAGCCCGGCGGCCTGCGCCAGGCTGATTTCGGGCTGCACCCCGACGGCAATCACCACCAGATCGCAGTCGCGCCGTTCGCCATGACTCAGCGTGGCGGCCTGCACCTGTTCTGTGCCGTGGAACTGGCTGACCTCACAGGCCAGCCGACATTCGATACCGCGCTGCAACAGGTTGTGTTGCAACATTCGCCCGGCGCGGGCATCCAGTTGCCGCTCCATCAGGTGTGTGCCACGGTGCGCCACGGTGACGGTCATGCCGCGCTGCGTCAGGGCGGCAGCCGCCTCGATCCCCAACACGCCGCCCCCTACCACCAGCGCATGCCGCCCTGGCCGACAGCGGCCAAGCATGGCTTCAACGTCGTCCAGCGTGCGAAAACCGTAAATGCCGTTCAGCGTTATGCCGGGCAGTGGCGGCATCAGCGGACGCGAACCTGTGGCGAACACCAGCAGGTCATAAGGCACCTCATGCGCGGCAGTCATCACCCGCTTTTGCTGCCGATCCACCGCCAGCGCCGGTTCACCGGCCAGCAGCCGCACGTCGTGCCGGCGATACCAGTCAAGATCGTGCAACAGGGTTTCGCTGAACGCCTTTTCCCCCGCCAGCACCGGCGACAACAGAATGCGGTTGTAGTTGCCGCGCGACTCCTCGCCAATCACCGTGATGACATAGCGCGCGGGTGCCAGTCGGCAGAGCGTCTCCACCAGCCGCATCCCGGCCATGCCGTTGCCAATCACCACCAATCGGGTTTTGTCCATCATTCGGCTCTCATGCCGCTTTCGCGTGCTTCTCGTAGAGGAACTTCAGCACCTGGCGACGGTAATGGTGATAATCCGGGTCGTCCGCCAGCGCTACCCGTGAACGCGGACGCGGCAGCCTCACCTCAAGAATTTCACCGACGGTAGCCGCCGGGCCGTTGGTCATCATCATCACCCGGTCGGACAGCAGCACCGCTTCATCGACGTCATGGGTAATCAGCACTATGGTGGTGTTCAGCCGTTGCTGGATTTCCATCACCGCATCCTGCAAATGGGCGCGGGTCAACGCGTCCAGCGCGCCAAAGGGTTCGTCCATCAGCAACACCTTGGGTTTCATCGCCAGCGCACGGGCGATGCCGACGCGCTGTTTCATGCCGCCGGAAATTTCATGCGGCCGCTTGTGCAACGCGTGGCTCATATGCACCAGTTCCAGGTTGTGCTCGATCCACTCACGCATTTCGCCGCGCGTCATTTCGCGCCGGAACACCTGATGCACCGCCAGGGCCACGTTTTCGTAG
Source organism: Serratia plymuthica (assembly GCF_018336935.1). NCBI lineage: Bacteria > Pseudomonadati > Pseudomonadota > Gammaproteobacteria > Enterobacterales > Yersiniaceae > Serratia > Serratia plymuthica. The sequence continues at coordinate 2,895,859 of NZ_CP068771.1, forward strand.
GTGGTCAGCCACGGCAGCAGCGAATGGTTCTGGAACACCACGCCACGATCCGGCCCCGGCCCGGTGATTTGCCGGTTATCGCACAACAGCACGCCGTCGCTGGGCAAAGTCAGTCCGGCGATCAAATTCAACAGCGTCGATTTGCCGCAGCCGGAATGGCCGATCAGGCTGACGGTTTCCCCTGCCTGGATATCGAAACTCACCCGATCCAGCGCGATAAACTCCCCCTGCGGGGTGGCAAAGCGCTGGCTGACGTTCTGGACCTGAATAATCGGTTTCATGGCGCACTCCTTAACGGTTCTGATAGCTAAAACGTTTTGCCAGTAACATCAGCCCCTGCTCGAGCAGCAGCCCCACCACGCCGATCACGATGATGGCGATGATGATGTTTTCGACGTTGAGGTTGTTCCATTCATTCCAAATCCAAAAACCGATGCCGACGCCGCCGGTCAGCATTTCCGCCGCCACGATCACCAGCCAGGCGATGCCGATGGACAGGCGCACCCCTGTCAGCACATACGGCAGCACGGCCGGGAACAGGATTTTGCGCATCACCGTCCACTCAGACAGCTTCAGCACTCGCGCCACGTTGAGATAGTCCTGCGGAATGCGCGTAACGCCTTCTGCGGTGTTGAGGATCATCGGCCAGATGGAGCAGATGAAAATGGTCCAGGTTGATGCCGGCTCCGCGCGCTGGAACAGCAACAGGCCAATCGGCAGCCAGGCCAGCGGGCTGACCGGGCGCAGCAGCGAAATAATCGGGTTGAGCATGTTTGCCAGAAAGGTAAAGCGCCCCAGCAAGAACCCGGCCGGAATACCGACCAACGCCGCCAGCCCAAAACCGGTGGCTACGCGCTGCAACGAGGCCAATACGTTCCAGCCGATACCCTGATCGTTCGGCCCGGCGGAATAAAACGGATCGGCAAACAGCGTCAGCGCCGCCTGCCAGGTCGCCACGGGCGTCGGGAACCCCTGGCTGTTGAGCGCGGCTACCTGCCAGACAACCAGGATCAACACCAGCCCCAACGCCGCAGGTACCGCACGGCGAAAGGCGTTCTGTAGAGGCAAACTCCTGCGCGCTTTGGGTTGCGGCTTCGCGGCGGCCGGAATTTTCAGCGGCACGACTTCCGCGCGGGTCGGCGTCGGCATATCAATACGTTCAGCGATATTTTTCATCGGTTACCTCAGCGCTTTAAAGAGAAACTGTTGGCGTATTCCGCCGGATTGCTGCCGTCCCAACGTTTGCCGTCAAACAGCGTGCTGGCGCGCATGTCGCTGCCGGGAAGATTCACCCCGCCCACCGCGCTTGCCGCCTGTTTGTAGATCTCGATACGGTTGATTTTTTGCGCGACGGCCAGGTAGTCCGGCTCGGCGCTCAACAAGCCCCAGCGGCGATGCTGGGTCAGGAACCACATGCCGTCGGACAGGTACGGGTAGTTCACCTCGCCATCATGGAAAAAGCGCATCGCATGAGCGTCCTGCCAGGATTTGCCCAGCCCGTTTTGGTATTGACCCAACATGCGGCCGGTGATCACGTCCGGTTTGGTATTGATGTAGGCGCGCCCGGCCACCACTTGGGCGGTCTCCTCGCGGTTGGCGTCGGAGCTGTCTATCCAGCGGGCGGCGTCCAGCACGGCGGCGGTCAGCGCACGGGCGCTGTTCGGGTTGGCCGCCACCCAGCTCCCCGTGGTGCCCAACACTTTTTCCGGGTGATCGGGCCAGATTTCCTGGGTGGTGGCGGCGGTAAAACCGATGTTTTCGACGATGGCGCGCTGGTTCCATGGCTCCCCGACGCAGAAACCGCTCATGTTGCCGATCTTCATGTTCATCACCATCTGCGGCGGCGGCACCACCACATTGCGCACGTCGTCAAACGGATGAATGCCGGCGTTTGCCAGCCAGTAATAGAGCCACATGGCGTGAGTACCGGTCGGAAAGGTTTGGGCGAAGGTGTAAGTGCCCCTGGCGCTGGCGTCGACGTGTTTTTTCAGCGCGGCCGCATCGGTGACGCCGGCCTGCTTTAACTGGTTGGAAAGCGTGATCGCCTGACCGTTATTGTTGAGCGTCATCAGCACCGCCATGTCGTGCTGCGGCCCGGCTACGCCCAATTGCAGGCCATAAACCATGCCGTACAGCACATGCGCCGCATCCAGCTCACCGGAGAGCAGCTTGTCGCGTACCGCCGCCCAACTGGCTTCTTTGCTGGGAATGATTTTGATGCCGTATTTCTCGTCAAACTTTTTTACCGCCGCCATCACCACCGAGGCGCAGTCGGTGAGCGGAATAAAGCCCACGCGGATCTCTTTTTTCTCCGGTGCGTCAGAGCCTGCAGCCCAGGCCGCATTCATCAGGCCAGGCAGTAGCATGCTGCCGCCCAGCGCCGCGCTGCCGGCCAAAAAGCGGCGGCGCGTCAACTCAAGCCCAGGGTGTTTGGTGTGCGTCATCAGCAAGTCCTTCAGTCAGGCGATAAAATAAAAAAGGCGTCCCATCAGCACATTCCACCATTGGGGTGAACATGCTGAAAGGACGCCTTTATCCAAATTCTCGTTGGCAATCCGGCCGCCATTGGCCGGGCTACGTTTTAGTTAATGCAGCTTGCGTGCCAATAGTTCATAGCCGTCATACTTGAAGCCGCCTCCGCCTGGGGGGGCCAGCGCAAGCGCTGTTCAACAAAACCGTTGATTTTGTTGTGATGCAACGCCAATTATTCAGGGTTTTAATCACGGATTCTGGCGGAGGCACGGCATGCCGGGCCCGCAGGATCCGGGGCAAAGATCTTTGCCCCCTAGTGCCGATGGGGATACACGGGGCATCGTTTGCACAACGGCAAGGCATTAACTGCACTGACTGTGTGCATATACTCCTTAAGGAGTATTCCCGGTGGGCGGTAAAATATCCGCCACCGCCAGCATGGCATTGGCGATATCAATCAGCCGCTTGTTTTGGTTCATGGCCATCCTGAGCAACAGGCGGTGGGCGTCCTCCTCGGTCAACCCGCGATGCCGGATCAGCAACCCTTTGGCGCGTTCAATTTGCTTGCGCTCATGCAGTGTCGCTCGCGCCGTCGCCAACTCCTCAGACAGCACCTGCAACCGCTGTGACTGCTGCTGAATCAACTCCATCATGGAACGGCCCAGGCGCGGGTTGATGCCGTCCCCCATCAGCGGCGACGCCTCCCCCAGCGGGGTGGCCACGAACACCGCGTAGCTTTCTCTCGTCTGTTGCGGCACGTAATCGGCATAATCCAGTTCCAGCGAACGCTGGGCCTCGGCCAGACTGTGGCGGCAACTGGCCATCAGCGCCTCTTCCAGCCGGTCCTCTATCTGTTTCATCAGGTCGATGCGCGCACTGGTGATCTCGAACCAGCGCAGGCTGGTGTCGGCGCGATCGCTCAACTGCAATTGGGTGCAGGCGATACGACGCAGGCGTTCAAACTCGCGGTCATCCTGCTGCTGTATGCGCCGCCACTCGGCCAGCGACGGTTCATCGGCGAACTCGCTGAAGGTTTGAAAACAGCGCTCCTGCCCTTCGATCAGCATCAGTAACTGCTGATGGGAGCCATCACTGAAATGCATGGCGGCAAAACCTGCCGAACCGATTGCCCGCTCTTGCCCGGCCAGTTCCTTGCCCTGCATAAAGCTGAACATGGCGATCAGCGCACGCGTCATGGCGGGTTCAACGCAGGCATCCGCCGCCTCGAATACCAGCGCCAGCAGGCTGTGAATGATGTTGTTGAAGGTATCCATGGCCGCAGGCTGAGAGACCTGCTGCTGCTGTACTTGCCGGCGCAGCGCGGGCAACGCGGTGAGGTTGTGCAACGCGCAGGCGATACGGCTGAACAGGCGGCTGGCGCTGGCCAGGGGTGCCGTAGCCGCATCCAACTGCGCCAGTTGCCGCTGCACCGCCAGTTCGGCCTGCTCCACGTCCTGCATTCTGCCGGGCAGCCGTTCGCCGAACAGCGCGCCCTGCGAACACAGAAAAATATTGACGGTGCCGCGCTCCCGCTGAAGCACGTGGATCAGTTGGCTCACCCGGCCAACCAACTGGCCCATCTGCAGCAACTGCTGCAGCACGGTGATTTCGCAGCGTTTGGACGCCAGCAGAAAATCGCCGGCGCTGGGCGGGAAAGCGCTATTACGGCTCATGACAGGATCCCCGTTACGGTAAATAGGCGAATACTGCAAAAGCCGTGCCGTCGCGTTACTTACTCACGCGATCCAGATAAAGCATGCTGTTGGCGATATTCAGCGTGGCCCCCTTGATGTTGTCGCGCAGCGCCACCAGCGTTTGCCCTTGCAGCGCGACGACGTACGGCGAGCTGGCCTGCACTTCATGCTGCAAGGCCGCGTAGCGCGCGGCGCGTTTGACCCCATCGCCTTCTGCTGCCGCCGCACGGGTTTCCGCACTCAGCGCCGGTATCGTCCACTGGGTGCGCCAGGCCAGGGTTTTCGGCCCGTTCGGCACGTTGTAAGCAAAGGCGCTGGCGTTGGTGTTCGGGTCCAGATAGTCGGCGCCCCAATAGGTGAAGATCGCCTGGAAATCGCGGCCACGCATCTTGCCCCACAGATCGCTCTCTACCACCGGATGGATATCCAGCTGCAAACCGGCCTTGGCGAAGCTGGCCTGCAACGCCTGGGCGATATCGGTATAAGGCGGTTGGTTAATGACGATCAAATCGATGCGCGTGCCTTCGGCAATGCCGGCGTCATGCAAAATCTGCCTGGCCTTTGCCACGTCAAGTTTGAACGGCTGGTCCGAGACGGCGCCGTCCAGCCCGACCGGCAGAAAAGCCTGATGAACGCGGTATTGCCCTTTCAGCAGATCTTTCGCGATGGATTGGTAATCCACCAGCCAGCGAGCCGCCTGCCACAGCGCCGGATTAGCCAACGCCGGCTGCTGTTGGTTGCCGGTATTGAAACCGAGGTAATACACCTTTGCCGAGTCATGTTGCTCAATACGCACGCCCTTTTCATTGCGCAACGAGTTGAACTGATCGGCCCCCAAATCATAGGCCACGTCGGCGTCGCCCTTCAGCAGCAGCAGGCGGCGGGTGCCGGCGTCGCTGACGTTCTTCAGCATCACCCTTTGCAACTGCGCTTTGGGCCGGGCGTAATCGTTACGGCTGAACAACAGCGCCTCGTGCGGCACATAGTTGCTGACCCGGTAAGGGCCGGCACCGGCGGAGTTCGTACGCAGCCAGGCATTGCCGAAATCCCCCGCCTGGCTGTGCTCGCTCAGCAGCTTCTCATCGACAATCGACGCCACCGGCGCGGTCAGCAACCGCAGCGCCAGTTCGCTGCCGATATTCGCCGGCCAGCTCAGTTGCAACTGGTTGTCGTTGAGCTTTTTCAACTGGCTTTCCACGTTGTCCGGGGTCCAGCCGAATTCACCGAGAATAAACGACGGCGCCTTGTTCAGTTTCACCGCGCGCACCAGCGAGAAGATCACATCTTCCGGCCGTACCGGATTACCGGAGGCAAAGCGCTGATTGTCATGCAGGGTAAAAATCAGGCTGTGGCCGTCTGCGCCCGCCTGCCAACCGCTGGCCAGTTCCGGCGCCAGCTTTTCCGGCGTTTCGCGATCGGGCGCCAGCAGGCGCTGGTACAGATTGACCAGGTTGGCCGAGCTGACGGTTTCAAAACTCTCGGCCGGATCGAGGCTGATAATCCCCTCCAGCGAACTGACCACGACCAGCGTGTCTTGCGGGGTGGCGGCCTGTGCGCCGAGGCTTGCGGCCAGGGCGCTGAACACTAACGTCGGGATTAAGCGTTTCATTGATGCACTCTCCAGAATCACGCGGATGCGTTATTTTTCGAGTGTAGGGGGACGAGTTTATAAGAAGAACGACTATAAATTGCTTTATTTATTACACAGATAAATATACCCGCTGGCAGAGCAGCGGGTATGGCTTCAGCTCACCAGCCGGCCGTGCGCCATTGCCACCGAGCGATCGCACATGTGGTCGATGACGTCGGCGTCGTGGCTGACCAGGATCATGGTCAGATCGCCGGCCTGCTTCAGATCGTTGAGCAGGTTGAGGATTTCCGCCTGTACCGACATGTCCAGCGCCGACGTCGGCTCGTCCAGCAGCAGCAGTTTCGGTTTCAGCAGCAGCGCCCGCACTATCGCCACCCGCTGGCGCTGGCCGCCGGAAAGCTGATGCGGATAGCGATCCAGCAAGCGCGGGTCCAGCCCCACCTGCCGAAAACCGGTGTTGATTTTCTGCTCGATATCGCGCTCTTTCAGCAACTTCAGCGGTTCCGCCAAGGTGCGCAACAACCGGTGCTTGGGATGCAACGAAGCATAAGGGTCCTGAAACACCATCTGCACCTCGCGCCGCAGCGCGCCGGTGAAGGGGCGGCCGGGCTTCAGATCCTGGCCCAACAGCCGGAAACCGCCGCTCCAGTTCTCGTTCAACCCGGCCAGCACCCACAGCAGCGAGGATTTACCGCAGCCTGAAGGGCCGACCAGCCCGAAGCATTCACCCTGTTCGATATGCAGATTGACGTCATGCACCACCCTGCGCAATTCATGGCCCTGGCGGTGACTGACGCTGAGGTTGTCCAAAGTAATCAGGCTCATTTCAGCCCCTCCAGCAGCGCGCGATCCAATACCGGCAAAGGTTTGCCGTGGGTTTCCCGGCTCGGCCGGCACGACCATAGCGTGCGGGTATAAGGATGCGTGGCCGAGGCCAACCGATCGGCGGGTAACTGATCCAGCTGTTCTCCCTTGTACATCACCAGTACCCGTTCGCAGTAATGCGCCACCTGCTGCAAATCGTGGCTAATCAGAATCAGCCCCATATTGCGCTGCTCCACCAGATTTTCGATCAGTTGCAATACCTGATCGCGCATCTGGTGATCCAGCGCGGAAGTCGGCTCATCGGCAATCAGCAGTTGCGGATCGTTAATCAGCGCAATCGCCAGCATCACCCGCTGCCCCATGCCGCCGGAAAGCTGATGCGGGTAGCGCTGACGCAACGCCGCCGGATCGGGCAAGCCTACCGCCGCCAGCATGTCCAGCACCTTTTCCCGCCGTTCGGCCCGGCCCAGGCGAGTGTGCAGCAACAGCGGCTCCTCCACCTGCTTGCCAATCGGCTGGGTGGGGTTCAGCACATGCTTGGGATCCTGCATCACCATCGCCACTTTTGTGCCACGCAGCCGGTTCCACTCGCGCTCGTTCAGCCGCGTAAGTTCGTCCCCGCCCAACGTCAGGCGCTGAGCACGCACTTGCAACGGCGGGGGTAATAGCCCCATCAACGCACGGGCGGTCAGGGATTTGCCGGAGCCGGATTCACCGACCAGCGCCAGCCGCTCCTGCCCCATGCTGAAAGAAATCTCTTTTACCAGCGCAACCGGCTGCGGCGCCGGCAGCAGCACCGACAGCCGGTCGGCGATTAATAAACGGTTATCAATGCCCATGACGAGGATCCATTTTATCGCGCAGGCCATCGCCCAACAGGTTAAAAGCCAGGCTGGCGAACAGGATCGCCCCACCCGGCACGGCGGCGACCCACCACTGATCGAAAATCACTTTACTGCCCTCGGCCACCATTGACCCCCATTCGGCGGTCGGCGGCGCAACGCCCATGCCGAGAAAACCCAAACCGGCGGCGGACAGAATAATCCCGCCCAGGCTCAGCGCGGCGCGAACGACCGCGCTCGGCAGGCACAGCGGCAAAATATGGCCGACCATCAGCCGCAGGCCGCCAATGCCCTGCATACGCGCCGCTGCCAGATAGTCACTGCGACGCAACGCCAGGGTTTCCGCCCGCGCCTGACGGGCGAAGGCAGGCCAACTGGTCAACGCCAGCGCCAACGCGCCGTTCATCAAGCCCGGACCGAGCACCGCGACAAACGCCAACGCAATCACCAGGCTGGGCAGCGACAGAAAAATGTCGGTCACGCGCATCAAAATACGCTCCGCCCAGCCGCCGAGGTAACCGGCGCTGATGCCCACCAGCAGGCCAATAGGAATGGTCAGAAGCAGGATCAGAGACACCAGAATCAGCGTCGGGCGGGCGCCGTAAATCACCCGCGACAGCAAGTCGCGGCCAAAACCGTCGGTGCCCAGCCAATGGCCGGAGGAAGGCGGCAGCAGGCGCAACTCTATGTGTTGCAGATTGGGATCGAAGGGTGCCAGCCACGGGGCCAACAGCGCGGTCAGGATCAGGATCGCCACCAGCGTCGCGCCAATCGTCAACGTCGTCAGCCGACGGCGTGAGCGGTAGCCGGTAGCCAGTGCGCCCTGGGGCTCATGTTCTGAAAGGTATTGGCTCATCGGGTTCGTGGGTCCACTAAATAAGTCAGCGCGTCGGCCAGTGCGTTAAGCACCACAAAACAGGTGCCGATCAGCAGCGTAGCGCCAAGAATGGCCGGCGTATCGGCGGCAAACAGCGCGGTGGTCAGATAACGCCCGACGCCCGGCCAGGCGAACACCGTTTCGGTCAGTACCGCGCCTTCGAGCAGGCTGGCATAGGACAGCGACAAAACGGTGATCAGCGTGCCGAGCACGTTGGGAAACACATGGCGCAACAGAATACGCACGCGGCTGGCGCCTTTGGAACGCGCCAGAGTGACGTACTCTTTATTGCACTCTTCCAGCATCGCCGCGCGCAGCAGCCGGGTGATGCCCGCCATCGACAGCAGCGCCAGCGCCACCACCGGCAGCCACAGGTGGCTGATGGCGTTGTAAAACATTTCGCGATCGCCGGACAGCCAGCTATCAATCAGCACAAATCCGCTGCGCGGCTCCATGCTGTAAAGGTAGATATCATCCAGCCGCCCTGGCCCCGCCGACCAATGCAGCGTGGCATAAAACAGCAGCAGCCCCAGCAGGCTGAGCCAGAAGATCGGCACCGAATAACCTATCAGCGACAGCAGGCGCGCCGCGTTATCCAGCCAGCTGCCCGGTTTGAGCACCGCCAGAAACGCCAGCGTAATGCCGCCGAGGGCGCCGAGGATAATGGCGCAGGTAGCCAGTTCTACCGTCGCCGGGAAGGTGCGCAGCAGATCGCTCAGCACCGGCTGCGAGGTGATGCGAGATATCCCCATGTCGCCGTGCGCCAGATGCACCAGATAGCGCCAGAACTGCACCGGCAGCGGCTGATCCAGCCCCAAATCGTGGCGCACCTGGGCGTAAGTGGCTTCGCTGGCGTGATCGCCGGCAATTTGCAACGTTGGGTCGATCGGCGCCAGATGCGAGAGCATAAAGGTGAACAGCAACAGGCCGAGCAGCGTCAGCGCCAGGGACAGCACGCCGGTCAACAGCCTGCGGCCCCAGCGCCAGCTGTGCCGGGCGAGCCCGGCAGAGGAAGAACGGGTTGTCATTACTTGCTGACCTTGCTGTAGAACACCATGTCGGGGTTGATGCCCTGCACGTAGCCTTTCAGATTGTCACGCACGGCGATCAGGCTGCGCGCCTGCAAACCGATAACGAATGGCGAGCTTTGTTGAACGGATTTCTGCAACTGTTGGTAATCCGCCACCCGTTTGGCGGTGTCATTCTCCGCCGTGGCCGCCAGCGTCAGTTTATTCAGCGCAGGAATTTGCCAGTTGGCGCGCCAGGCCAGGGTTTTGCTGCCATCTTCCGGGTTATAGGCGAAGGCGGCGGCGTTGGTGTTCGGGTCAAAATAATCCGGCCCCCACGAGGTCAGGACCGCGTCATAGTTGAGGGTTTTGACCTTGGTGGATACCTGGGCGCTAAGCCCCGGCACCAGATCCACCTTTACGCCACCCTGGGCGAAGCTGGCCTGCAACGCCTGGGCGATATCCAGGTACGGCGGCTGGTTGTTGACGTCCAGCTTGAAGCTGATGTTTTTCAGGCCGGCCTTCGCCAGGATTTCTTTGGCTTTTTGCGGATTGAAACTGTACGGCCGGTCTTTCAACGCGCCCAGATACCCATCCGGCAGGAAAGCCTGGTGGTTCTGGAACTGCCCTTTCAGCAGATCGTTGGCAATGCCGTTATAGTCGAACAGCCAACGCGCCGCTTCCCAGAACGCCGGATTACTCAGCGCCGGCGACGCCTTGGCGTTGAACTGCAGGAAGTAGAGCGAAGCGTACGGGATCGCCAGCGGTTTTACGCCCGGCTTGTCTTTCAGCGCCGCCATCTGGTCTGCGCCCAGGTTGCGCGCAATATCGGCGTCGCCCTGTTCCAGCAGCAGGCGGCGCGCAGCCGGATCCGGCACGTTCTTGATCAAGACGGTTTTCAGCGTTGGCGCGCCTTCCGGCGAGGTGGGATTGGCATCCAGCACCACCACTTCGTGCGGCACATAGGTGCGGATTTTATACGGGCCGCTGCCGGCGGAATGGCTGTTCAACCACTGATGCCCCAAATCATCGCCCTGCTGGTGCGCCAGCGCTTCTTTGGCATCGACAATCGACGACACCGGCGCCGACAGCAGGCTGAGCACGAACGCCGGGCTGACGTTTTCGCTCCAGCTTATTTTCACCTTATGGTCGTCCACCTTGCTCAGGTGCTGGTCGACGTTTTTAGCGTCCCAACCCAGTTGGGTAAGGATAAACGACGGTTCCAGGTTCAGCTTCACCACCCTTGACAGCGAGAAGATCACGTCCTCCGGGCGCAGCGGGTTGCCGCTGGAGAATTTGGCGTCCGGCCGCAGGCTGAAGGTCAGGCTGCGGTTATCGCTGCCCGCCTGCCATTCGCCGGCCAGCGTAGGCTTAAGGTCGACAGGGTTCTGCGGATCCGACTGAATCAGGCGCTGATACAGGCTGTTGAACGATTGTACCGTGGTTAATTCAAAGCCCTGGGCAGGGTCAAAGCTGACCACGTCATCAATTGACTGGGCAATCACCAGCGTATTCGCCGGGGTTGCCGCCTGCGTATTGAAACTGGCCGCTACGGCCAAAAATAGCAAAGAAGGAACGAACGCTTTCATCAGAAACTCTCCAAGCGGATGGAATTTATAGTAATTTCGCGAGTGTATGTGAGTGCATTCGGCAGACGAAGGTACTTAAATAACTATAGATATTCTTTTTATATCTATAGATGAGATTTTGATTATTAAGCAGGCTAAGTTGTGCGGCGTGCCCCGCAATGGCGTGCGCGAATTTTGTCGCCAATGACTTCTCTTGCATGATGATACGCATATGAAAAAACAACGCGTTGCGTTGCCCCTTGCCTGCGATTAGCGTACGGCCAGTCAAGGCCCGGGATGATCAAATGAAACGTCTGGGCCACGCCTACGGCTCCGCCCATTGCCGTTCATTGCGGCAGCAGAGAAATCCGGGATATTGACGGCAATGTTTCCTGCACAGAGAGGGGATAAAAAAATGCCAGTCAGGCTTAACTGACCGGCATTAGGCAATCTGCCCGGCTTTTTATGTTCCCCGCCGGGTCAAATCTGGTAATCGATCACCGCATCCAACTGTGAGGAAAACACCTTGTCCTTGATTTCGGTCAGTGACAGAGTCGGGTTGCACAGCTGGATAAACCGCCAGGCATAGTTACGTTGTAACTGGCTGCGTTTCAACCCCAGCCACACGGTATTGGGTTCGAACAGGTGTTCGGCATTGAGGCTGACCAGCCCGCGATCGCGCTCTTTCTCGTACGACATATCCGCCAATACGCCAACCCCCAGCCCCAACTCGACATAGGTTTTAATCACGTCGGAATCCTGCGCGCTCAATGCGATGTCCGGCGTCAGCCCCGCCGCCTTGAAAGCGGCATCCAGCTTCGAACGGCCGGTGATGCCCTGCCGATAGGTGATCAGCGGCAGGGTACTGAGCATCTCCAGCGTGACCTGTGGCTGGCGGGTCAGTTCATGCCCTTCCGGCACCAAAATGGTGTGATGCCAGCGGTAGTAGGGAAAGGCCGCCAAGGATTCGTCGCTCATCAGCCGTTCGCTGGCAATACCGATATCGGCTTCGCCGGAGGCCAGCATGGCGACAATCTCCTCCGGGCTACCCTGGTTCAACACCACTCTCACCCGCGGATATAACGCACGGAACTCTTTAATCACTCCCGGCAGGCTGTAACGTGCCTGAGTGTGAGTGGTGGCGATATGCAACTGGCCGGAGTCGTTGCTGCTGAATACGTCTGCCAGGCGGCGGATATTATTGGCGTCATTCAGGATGCGCTCCGCCACCACCAGCAACTCTTTACCCGGTTCGGTCATGCCCAATAAACGCTTCCCGCGGCGGATAAATATCTCAATGCCCAGCTCTTCTTCCAGTTCACGAATATGACGGCTAACCCCAGATTGCGAGGTAAATAACGTGTTGGCGACCTCGGTCAGGTTGTAGTTGCAACGCGCCGATTCACGAATAATTTTTAGTTGTTGAAAGTTCATCCCTTCCCCCCTGTCGAGCAATAGTGTTAGCCACAGTGATACTGAGTCTGCCGGGAGGGAACAAATAAGAAATAACCTTTACTTATGCATTTTAATACTAAGTGGATTTTTCATGGCTGTGAATTAACTGTTTCTTCAAATGAAAATAACCAACCAATTTAAAATCAACAAGATATAAAACCACTCATTAGTTGTGGATTAGATATTCCTGCAAAATAAAGTTATTAAATATAGGCATTGGATATATAAAAAAGGGCCCTGCACGCAGAGCCCGTTTGGAAAGGATGTTTCGGTCGCGAGATCAGGCGGTCGCTTCGCCGCCAATAGGGCCGGACGTGTTCTGTTGCAGCCACTGCTGCACGTAGTTGACCAAATCGCCGATGCAGTCATCTTTCATGCCGTGATTTTTCAGCTCGTTATCCAGCGCAAACAGGTATTGGGCGTTGGTGCCCAACGGCCCGCTGGCGCTGGCGATCAGAGGCGCTATCACCTGATGGCTGGTGTCTTCTTCAAACAGCGGGTGCTGCGGGTTCATCACGAATACCAGCGCGGTGACCACTTCGCCGTCGGCAAGCTGGAGATCGCACCAGGTCGGCAGATAACAGCCGGTCACCATTTCACGTTTCCACAGCAGTTCCAGCTCTTCGCGCAGCTTCTCTTCCGGCAGGCGGAACGCCAGCCCGGTAGTATGGCCGCCCTCTTTCAGCGCCAGCATGCGCCCTGGCTGATGCAGGGTGCCGCGCCCGGCGGTTAACCGCAGGCAAAACGCGCGGTGCCACCCCTGCAGCGTAGCCGGACGAACCTCTTCAGATTCGAATACCGGGTTCCACATCAGCGAGCCATAACCGAATATCCACACCGGGCTGTTATCCGGGCGACGGGATAAAGTACAATTCAGCGAGGCCGCACGCTGCTCTGATGTCAGTAACAGCGACTCCTCAATTGTGCCGAATGCTGTTTTGCAATCTGCCTTTTGCAGAAAATCTCGCGTCAACACCTTAACAACCTCCTGGGAATAGGCTACTCATACTCCCTCGCCACTGCGTTCTCTGGATTTTTTATTTATTGGATGCGGAATTTTATTAATTCAATAAGCCCAAAATAATTGGAACTGCATCAAGACGGCAAAATCCTAAATCCCCGGGAGCTTAGAAAACTAAGTGACTGGGGTGCGCTAACGCAGCCAAACCGATGCAGTTTCAAGTATGAAGGCTATAGTCACTCCACGATAATAATGACCTTATTCTTTTCTCGATCCGCAATCAAGTTTCAAAACGTTGATAAAGTGAAAAAGTATTTGTACGCGAGAGCAATAATATTAGCTGCATGCTTAGGTATGCAGATATCGTGATTTTCCCGGCACCTTATGCCGGGATTTAAGGTTACTTTTTGTGCCAACGATCGTCCTCGCCTTTGCGATAGCTCTGCTTCACCGCCGCCCAGGCGACTTTATGCGCCGTTTCTTCGCGGCTGTCATCGCCGCGGCGGTCATCCGGATCCCGATATTGATCCCAGGCGCTGTTAAACGCTTCCTTATAGATCTCTTGTGCATGATCCGGCAGCACATTTTTCACATTGTCAGGTAAGGCGCTCTTACTTTTATACGGCATGATTTGTCTCCCGTAACGACATATGAGCTTATAAGCCTAGCCAATACCGTCGGCGACCTCAACCAGCAAACGATTCTCATTATCAAATGACATGATATACTCGGCGCCAAACGAACATAAGGAGATCACCGTGAATACCGATGCCCCCCGCTCACGCGCGCCTTACCTGATTGAAGTCGCCGCTGTCCGTGACATTACGCCACATTTGCGCCGCATCACCTTTAGCGCGCCAGACCTGCGCCATTACCCGGCGCAAGCCGCTGCCGCGCACATCAAGGTTTTCCTGCCGCTCGCAGGCCAACGGCAACCGGATCTCCCAACGTTGACCGCTAACGGCCCGGTTTGGGCGGAGGATGCGGTGCGCCCGATTATCCGCACCTATTCGGTGCGCGCCGTGCGCCCGGAACTGGCCGAGATCGACATCGAATTCGCCATCCACGACCATAGCGGCCCGGCGGTCAACTTTGCGCGCCAGGCTAAAGCAGGCGATAAAATCGGTATCAGCAACCCTGGCGGCCCCAAGCCGATGCTGCCGCCGGCCGATTTCTACTGCCTGGCCGGAGACCCTTCGTCTTTGCCCGCGCTGGCGGCGTTACTGGAACAGCTGCCGGCTAGCAGCGAAGGCCATGCTTTTATCCGCGTGGATACCGCCGCCGACGTTATCAGCCTGAAAAAACCTGCCGCCATCGAGCTGAATTGGATTATCGGCGGCACCGAGAAAACGCCGGAGCTGATCACCCGGTTTTGCGCATTACCCCTGCCGCAGGCCGCAACCCAGTTCTGGCTGGCGGGTGAAGATCGCCTGGTGGTCGAGCTGCGCCGTTACCTGCGCCGCGATCGTCAATGTGATCGTAATCAGCTTTATGCCGTACCTTACTGGCGTGAGGGGCTAAATGAAGAGGGTTATCATAATAAACGGCATGAAATCATGGATAATATTGACGACTAATGGGAATTTTCTCCTTTATTAACCATGCAATGCGTGGGTAACTGCAATTTACGCGCCACTGATGCAGAAAACTGGACTCACTACGTAAAAGTAAGTAAATAAAACCGCATCCCATGCGGTTTTTTTGTTAATCTTGTCACATATTCCCAAATTAATTCGAGTGGCATCGCGGCGGCAAGTGAACGAGGCCCGCTGAGCTTACTCAGTCAGTGATTCGTGTGAGAACACGCAGCCAACCAAGATGCGGCTTGAAAGATGAAGGGAATAAAGCAAGCAATTGCTTTTCGAGTAACACAACATCACATCATTACCCGATACAAGACACCGGGTGTATCCTATTATTATTAAATATAAATATACCCAATGGATTTCAAACTGCCGCCAACAATGCGGCAGCGTGAAAGGCGGCGGGTAGACATTCTGGATACGCGAGTTGCCGTACTGCGGCAGTCAGCGATGACGGGTCCACGCTGTTTGAGAAGGAGTACCATCAAAATGAAGTCGCAACACGATCCTGGCCGATCCAAATCCCGCCACACCGAGTACTCGCTGATTTTCCCGATCGCCGCCCTGGTAGTGCTGAATCTGTGGGGCAGCACCAGCAACTTTCCCTTGATCGTCGGCATTAACGTCATCGCCCTGATCGGTATTCTCAGCAGCGCCTTCAGCGTGGTGCGCCATGCGGACGTGCTGGCTCATCGTTTGGGGGAACCCTACGGCTCGCTGATCCTCAGCCTGTCGGTCGTTATTCTCGAAGTGAGCCTGATTTCAGCGCTGATGGCGACCGGCGACGCGGCCCCTGCGCTGATGCGCGATACGCTTTATTCCATCATCATGATCGTCACCGCCGGGCTGGTAGGCGTTGCGCTGCTGCTCGGCGGGCGCAAGTTCGCCACTCAGTACGTTAACCTCGGCGGCATCAAACAGTATCTGATGGCCATTTTCCCGCTGGCGATCATCGTTCTGGTGTTCCCGAGCGCGCTGCCGGGCGGTAACTTCAGCACCGGTCAGGCGTTGTTGGTCGCGGTGATTTCCGCGGCAATGTATGGCGTGTTCCTGGTGATCCAGACCAAAACCCACCAGAGCCTGTTCGTGTACGAGCATGAAGATGACGACGGTGACCCGCACCACGGCAAACCTTCCTCACACAGCAGCGCCTGGCATGCGGCCTGGCTGGTCGTGCACCTGATTGCCGTGATCGCGGTGACCAAATTCAATGCCAACCCGCTGGAAGGCTTACTGACCAAAGTGAATGCCCCGGCGCAGTTTACCGGTTTCCTGGTGGCGCTGCTGATCCTGTCGCCGGAAGGTCTGGGTGCCCTGCGGGCGGTGTTGAACAATCAGGTGCAGCGCGCCATGAACCTGTTCTTCGGCTCGGTATTGGCGACCATTTCCCTGACGGTGCCGGCGGTAACCATCATCGCCACCCTCACCGGCCAGACGCTGATCTTCGGCCTGCAGACGCCGCATATCGTGGTGATGTTGACGGTTCTGCTGTTGTGCCAGCTGTCGTTCTCCACCGGCCGCACCAACGTGCTGAACGGTACCGCGCACCTGGCGCTGTTTGCCGCCTACATGATGACCATCTTTTCCTGAATGACCGAGGGGCGCACTCTGCGCCCCTCTTCTTATGCCGCCTTGCACCGCCAGGATTTATACCGCGAAGAAAATGCCCGCCGCGATCCCGCCAAACAGAATCCATTTAATGATGTAATAACCGGTGCGGTTCCACGCCTTTAACCGTTTCCCCACTTTGCGCACCGCATAAATATACTTGAACAGCTTGTTAACGCCGCCGGTACGATCGCCCTCTTCGTTTGGCGCAGTGGCCGCACTCATCAGGTTGCGCCCCAGCCAGTGGTTGACGCTCTGCGCCCAGCGATAACGCATCGGCCGCTCGATATCGCAAAACAGAATCAACCGGTTTTGCCCGCTCTGGTTTTCGGCGTAATGCAGGTAGGTTTCATCAAACATCACCCCTTCACCGTCACGCCAGCTGTAACGTTCGCCGTCGACTTCAATAAAACAGCGATCGTCATTGGGCGTAATCAACCCCAGATGGTAACGCAGCGAACCGGCGTAGGGATCGCGGTGGCGCGGCAGGCGGCTGCCGTCCGGCAGTTCGGCAAACATCGCCGCTTTGACCGAAGGCAGGCCGCGCAGCAGCGCAGTGGTCTGTGGGCACAGGCTCATCGCCGACGGATGGTTGTCTTCATACCATTTCAAATAGAAACGCTTCCAGCCGGTTTTGAAGAACGAGTTGAAGCCGGCATCGTTGAATTGATCCGAGGCCTTGATTTGCTGGATTGCCATCAGCTGCTGCCCTTCGTCGCGGATGGTTTGCCAATTCTCCCGCAATACCGCCAGCTCGGGGAATTGCTCCGGTTGCAGATAAGGCGTTATCGGCGCGCGTGAAAACAGATACATAAAAACGTTTAGCGGCGCGGTAAAAGTGGAATGATCGGAAAGCTGCCGCCAGAAGGTATAACGCACCCGGCCGCGATAATGGATATAGACCACACATAAAATAAATAAGATTAAAATAATATATTTCATGACTGAACCACTGTGAGAAGCCCAACACCTGTGCGCCAAACCGGCGCACAACGCAATTACTTCCTTTTGCCAGGTAAAGGCTGGCAGCCATTTGGAACACCACTAATCATTAACGCTAATACAACGAAAATCCATACAAAAACCTACAATAATTTACACGGAGGGTAAACAGGCGTGGATGAGCGGCAGAAAAGAAAAAGGCCGCCGAAGCGGCCTCGTCGTAGCAGGCAGGTTAACTGTAGGCGTTGAGCGTGCGCTGGCACAGGGCGGAGCGGACGCAGTCTTGTTTATCAAAGCGGATGATGCCGATCATTTCATCCTCCTCGAAGCGCTCCATCGCATCGCTGAGGCCGGACTTCACGCCGCGCGGTAAATCGCACTGGGTTACGTCACCATTGACGATTACCGTTACGTTCTCACCCAAACGGGTCAGGAACATCTTCATCTGGCTGGCGGTGACGTTCTGGGCTTCATCCAGGATAACGACCGCATTTTCGAAGGTACGCCCGCGCATGTAGGCGAAAGGCGCGATCTCTACCTTGCCGATTTCCGGGCGCAGGCAGTATTGCATAAAGGACGATCCCAAACGGCGCACCAGAATGTCATACACCGGACGGAAATAAGGGGCGAACTTCTCAGAAATATCCCCGGGCAAGAAACCGAGGTCTTCATCCGCCTGCAAAACCGGACGCGTAACAATAATCCGATCCACTTCTTTATGTATAAGGGCTTCTGCCGCCTTGGCGGCGCTGATGAATGTTTTGCCGCAGCCGGCTTCACCGGTGGCAAATATCAACTGCTTTTTATCTATGGCGATTAAGTAATGACCCTGAGCTTCGGTTCTAGCCTCGATGGGAGAGCTATCGCGCTTGTCTCGCGCCATGCCGATAGACTCAACTCCACCCATTTGTACCAGCGAGGTTACGGACTCTTCTTCCAGCTGGCGATGACTACGAGCGTCACGACGAATAACGCGTTTCGCTTCACGACGTGCTTTGATCACTGCTTTTTGTCTCATAGTGGCACCTTACAGTTTGTTTCACCTACCGCAGCGGCCTGGCCGCGCGATTATGTTTCACACACGGATTAGGTTTTGGCTTCCTTTAGAGCCAATAAAAGCCAATAGACGAAGTGAATACGCGGGCGTTGTAGCGCACCGTTTGTTCACGGGAGAACGCGATTGCGTAATTAATTGTGGAGTAAAAAGTGACAAGAATTTGTCATGCCGAAAATGCGGAGTTGCCAGGAAAAGAGAGTCGGAGAGAGAACCCTCGTTACAACGAGAAATCAGAGAAGGTGTATTGTTTTTTCTTTCCAGCCCAACCAAGGACTTTACCATTAGCGATCCCCGCAGTGTTATTTACAGCTTCCGCTGTGCACCTTGTGAAAACTACCGCCAGATGATTACAGTATAATGACATTCAAACCCGTAGCGTTACTAA
This sequence comes from Serratia plymuthica, assembly GCF_018336935.1. NCBI lineage: Bacteria > Pseudomonadati > Pseudomonadota > Gammaproteobacteria > Enterobacterales > Yersiniaceae > Serratia > Serratia plymuthica. Next base: position 2,914,726 of record NZ_CP068771.1, read on the forward strand.
AATGTAAAAAAGTTTAATCTTTTTTGTTTTCAGATAGCGCCAGAACACTATATCACGCTGTTTACGCCATTCCAGAGAAATTTTATCACCCAGCCAGATCAAATAGTTATGATTAAAAAAGGCGGATGACATTTTGGTTTCCTGATTAAATTTTGCACAAACAAAAACGCGGTTTTATCCGCAATGTCAGCGGCACACCTTTCCCCTGGCGCAGTACTTCATTAATAAAAAAGGCGGGAATCTCCCGCCCTGAAGTACCAGGTATACGCGCCCAAGGCTGGGCCGAAAGCGCCTTTACTCGAAGGAATAAGAGACGCTCACGCCGCCGCCCCAGTTCCTGCCCGGCGCCGGTTCGTAATAACGGCCGTTGCCTTCATTGACGATGACCGAGCCAACATATTGGCGGTCAAACAGGTTGTCCACGCGGCCGAAAACGTTAAGCATCCAGTTCCCTACCGGATAGCGGTAGCCGGTATTCAACCCCAGGGTGGTATAGGACGGCGCCTGCTCGGTGTTTTCATCATTCACCTCGATGTCGCTCATGTAGCGCACCTCCGCGCCGGCATACCAGCCTTCAGGCGGGGCCCAGGCGAAAGAGGCGAACCCCATGTTGCGCGCAATGCCCGGCATGCGGTTGCCGCTCGGCACCTTATTATCCGCCGAACACTGGCTGTCGCCGCACACGTCATCCCGATAGCGCGCGTCCAGCAGCGTCCAGGCCAATTGCAGCCGCCAGTCGTAGGCAAACTGCTGGTCCAGCGCCAACTCCAGCCCGCGCCGACGGGTTTGCCCGGCGTTTTTGTAGCTGGTGCGCCCGTTGCTGCTCTCATCGACGACAATTTCATTCTTGGTGTCGGTCTGGAAAACGGCGGCGGTCAACAACCCGTTGCCGATACGCGTTTTGCTGCCAAACTCCACCGTATCGCTGGTGGCCGGTTTCAGGCCGAAATTGAGCCCGCTTTGGTCGCCGGGGCGATAGGACAACTCGTTGATGGTCGGGGTTTCGAAACCGCGCCCGGCGGACAAGTACAGATTCCAGCCGCGGCTGACGGCATAATTGAGCGAGCCGGCCGGCAACCACTGATGGTAGCTGGCGCTGCCGCTGTCATCGCCATTGCTGCCGGTGACGTAGTGATCGTTGGAATCAAAATTGACGGTGCTGTAACGCGCACCGGCATCCAGCGTCAGTTGCTGAGTCAGTTGCCATGAGGTTTGCAGATAAGGATCCACATTCCACATCAGGTTGCGCTCGTTGCGGCGCAGCGCGCCCTGGGTGCCCAGTTCGGTCACGCCGTTGGACTGGGTAAAGTTTTCATACCCTTTGCGCTGTTCGGTCATGGTTTCATAGTCCAGACCGCCGGTCAGGGTGTAAGGCACCGCCACCAGTTCGCCACGGTGGGTCCAGCGCGTATCAATCCCCTGATAATGACGCGTCAGGTCAATCACCCCGCCCGGGTGCTGCGCGCTGCGCTGCTGTACCGCGACCGGGATCGACTGGTATTGCGTGGTTTCGCGCTCGCCGACGTACATCATGATGCTCAGATCATCATTAGCCCCCATCTGGCGCTCATAGTGCAATCCGGCCTGGGTCTGCGAGGTGGTTTTGCGCGTATTGTATTGATCGGCTCGCGGCGCCTGGCGTGGGTTGTCGTGCCATTCGGCAGACGTCAGGCCGCCGGGATCGTTGGCATTGATATCCACGCTGTTGAACAGCAGCGTCAGCGTGCTGACATCGTCGATACGCACGCCCAGCTTGGCATTGCCGAGGTTTTTTTGCGCGCCGCTGTGGTCGCGGAACCCTTGGGTGGTAAAACGGGTGCCGGAAATGGTGTAGTTAACGTCGCCGGCATGGCTGCCATCCCCGGTCGCCCCGCTGGCTTTGACACCATAGCGCCAGGTGCCGTAGCTGCCGAAGTAGCTGCTCGCCTCAAGGCGATTGGGCTGTTGGCCGGTTTCGGTTTCCACATTCACCATACCGCCGGAGGAATTGCCGTAAAGCGCGGAAAACGGCCCGCGCAGCACTTCCACCTTGTCGACCGAGTTCAGGTCGATATTGGAGGTTTGCCCCTGCCCATCCGGCATGGTGGCCGGAATGCCATCCACATAAATCCGCACGCCGCGCACGCCATACATAGAGCGTGCGCCAAAGCCCCGTACCGATAACTGCAAATCTTGCGCATAGTTCTGGCGGTTCTGAATTTGCAAACCCGGCACGCTGCCCAGGCTTTCCGACAGGTTGATCTGCGGCTTGGCATCACGGATTTGGTCGCCGTTCACCACGCTGACGGCGGCGGGCGTCGACAACTCGGAAAGGCCGCTGCGTTTGGCGGTCACCACCATAGTCTGCTCCCCGTCTTTGTCCTGCGCATAGCAGAATGAAAGGGGCAATAAGGCGGGAATAACGATGGCGGAAGCCAGCGTGTTTTTACGGGTGTTTTTCATCAGGAGAATGCCGTTAAAGGGATCGGGAAATCTGAACCGTCTGGAACAAAATGGCTGGTATGTTAATGCTTTTAACAAACAAATGAAAACAGTTATATCCGTCAGACTTGAAGCCGCATCTGTGCGGGTTGCACCCGCGCACCCCAGTCACTTGGCTTATTAAGCTCCAGGGGATTGAACGGCCTTACCGCCGTGATGCAACTCCAATTATTTTGGCTATGGCCATAATTAAAAACCCGGACTTCCGGTTGCGCAAGGCCACTGAATATTTAAATGAATATCGGTTCGGTGCGGAGGGTCGATGAAAAAAGGCGGGGGAACCCCGCCAGATTGAATATTGACTACGCTTTCAGCAAACCGCTGCCAAGGTAATCATTGCCGTCTTTCACCCCCGGCAGCGCAAAGAAGTATCCGCCGCCAATCGGCTTCACGTACTCTTCCAGCGCCTCACCGTTCAGGCGTTTTTGCACCGTCAGGAAGCCTTTCTCCAGATCGGCCTGATAACAGACGAACAGCAGCCCCATTTCCAGCTGGCCGGAATTGGACACGCCGATCGAATAGCTGTAACCGCGGCGCAGTAACAGATTGCTCTGGGTCTGCGGAGTGCGCGGGTTCGCCAGGCGGATATGCGCATCCATCGGGATGGTTTTGCCCTCGGGATCTTTGGCGTAGTCCGGCTCGTCGTGCTCATGCTTCATGCCGAGCGGCGCGCCGCTGTGCTTTTCACGGCCGAAGATGGTTTGCTGTTCCTGCAACGGCGTACGGTCCCAGAATTCGACGTGGAAACGGATAATCCGCAGCGCCTGATAGCTGCCGCCTACCGCCCAGGCAGGTTCCCCGGCGTTGTCCGCCACCCACACCACCTGGTCCATCAACGGCTTGTCGTCGGTTTTCGGGTTGGCAGTGCCGTCTTTAAAGCCCAGCAGGTTGATCGGCGTTTCTTTGCCTTTGCTGCGCGCGGCATGGGCGGAAATAAAGCCTTCCCGCTTCCAGCGCACGCTAAGCAAGTCCGGCGAGTGCTTGATGATATCGCGCAGCGCGTGGAGAGCGGTTTCATTGGTGTTGGCGCAAATTTGCAACACCAGATCGCCATGACACAGGCTGGCGTCCAGCGAGTCATTGGGAAAGCGCGTCATCTTTTGCAGCCGCAGCGGTTTTTGCGCCTGCAGGCCAAAACGTTCGTCAAACAGCGAAGTGCCCACTGAAACCGTGATGGTCAGGTTGTCCGGGTAAATCTCCGGCCCCATGATGCCCGAATCAAGCGGCGGCAGCTTGGGATCAACCTCCGGCGCCTTGCCGCCGCTGGTCAGAAACGCAATGCGGTTAGTCAGCAACCGGAACAGGCGCTCCAGATCCTGCTTGTTGCTTGCCAGCACGTCAAAAGCCACCAGCATCATCGCCGCCTGCTGCGCGGTGAGGATCCCGCCCTGATGCGCGCCATAGAACGGCTGTTTCTGCCAGCGCTCATCCTGCGGCGTCGCCGGCGCATCGGCGCCCTTCTCCGTTGCCTGCGCCAAGCGGCTGCCGCCCAGCGCCAGAACGCCCAGCCCCAAACCCTGCAGCAAACGACGGCGCGACGGTGACGCCGCGCCTGTTGATTGCGGATGCGGCCCGTTACCCGGGCCGATCTTGTTACTCATAGTGCTTGCCTCAATCCAGACCCAATACGCCACGCAGTTGTGACAGGTCTTCCGCCAGGGTAGTGATCGGCCCTTTCATAGCATTACGATCGGCGTCGGTCAGCTTCTCGTAAGACTCATAGCCGTCTTTGGTTTTGTATTTTGCCAAAATGCCATCAACGGTTTTGAAGTTGGCGTCAATCTTGTCAAGCAAGGGTTTGTTGGCCTTAACCAGCAGCGGGCGCAGCAGGTTAACGATTTTTTGCGCACCGTCGACGTTGGCCTGGAAATCCCACAGGTCGGTACGGCTGTAACGGTCTTCTTCACCGCTGATTTTGCTCGCCGCCACTTCCTCGATCAGGCCGGCCGCGCCACCCACCACCTTGCTCGGCGGGAAGGTCAGATCGTTCACGCGCTTTTGCAGCTCAAGGGTATCCTTGTACAGGCGATCGGCGTATTTGCTCATGTCTTTGGTGGTGTTGTCGGCAAACAGCGCTTTCTCCAGACGGTGGAAACCGGTGAAGTTCGGATCTTCGGCTTTCTTCTCGTAATCGTCTTCACGGGCGTCAATGCTGCCGTCCAGATCGGAGAACAGCTCGGCGATCGGCTCGATACGCTCGTAGTGCTGGCGGGTCGGCGCATACAGTTTGCGCGCTTGCGCGACATCGCCGGCTTTTATCGCGTCGGTGAACAGCTTGGTCTGCTTGACCAGCCCTTCCACTTCTTTGGTGACGTAAACCTTGTACTCGGCAATCGGCCCAACCAGATCCAGCGCGTTAGGTTTGCCATCGGCAGCCGCCCCCGCCGTCACGGTCAGTTTGCCTTTCGGGTTGCTCAGCAGCCCGCAGGTCATATCGTATTCGCCCGCTTCCAGATTGGCGGTCATCTTTTGGGTAAAGCCCGGCGCGATGTTTTCGCGCTCCTCCACCACCATCACCCCTTTCAGGATTTCCCATTCCACGTTTTTCTGGCTGGTATTGTGCACCACAAACTGGGTTTTCCCGGCCGGCACGGTCAGTTGCATCGGCTCGCACTGCTTGTCGTTAACGGTAATCTTCACCTGCGGCACGTCCGCCGCCAGGGCATCGATGCTCAGCGCGAACGCCGGGATAGCCAGTAATGCTGCGTGCAGCGCCTTGCGGCGAAATAACGGAGTAGACATACAAGATTCCCTATTAAATTAGTGATTGATTTTACGTTGCGCCGAAACCGCTGCCGGTTCCGCACGCTGCGGCAGGAAAAAGAAAATCAGCGCCGGGATCAGATACAGGAAATAGACCGCCACTTCGCTCACCGTCGGCGCTTCCTGATAACCGAAGATGCCTTCGAGCAGGGTGCCGAACAGCGAATGGGTAGACAGATGGTTGCTGAGATCAAAGGCGATATCCTGGAAATGGTTCCACAGCCCGGCCTCGTGGAAAGCGCGGATCGCCCCGGCTGCCAGGCCGGCGGCAACGAACAGGATGAACAGGCTGGTCCATTTGAAGAATTTGGCCAGGTGCAGCTTCACGCCGCCCCAATAGAGAGCCATGCCGAGCACGATGGCGGCGACCAGGCCGAGCACCGCGCCAATCGGCGCTTCAACGCCAACGTCCTGCTGGAAAGCCGCCAACAGGAAAAACACCGACTCCAGCCCTTCGCGGGCCACGGCGAAGAACACCATCGCCACCAGTGCCCAGCCCTGCCCCTTGCCGGAATTGAGCGCGCTGTCGATGGCGCCTTCCAGATGCACCTTGACCGATTTGGAGACCTTACGCATCCAGAACACCATATAGGTGAGGATCAACACCGCAATCACCGCGACGATGCCTTCGAACAGCTCCTGCTGTTTCTGCGGGAATTCGCCGGTGGTTTCATTAATGAAGATGCCGAGCGCCAGGCACAGGGCCGCCGCGACAATCACCCCTATCCACACCACGCCTAGCCATTGGCCGCGTTGGGTGCGTTTCAGGTAGCTGGCGATCAGGCTGACGATCAGCGCAGCTTCCAGCCCCTCGCGGAACATGATAAGGAAGGGAACAAACATAAGTAATAACCCCTAAAAAGGCTTTCGCCGCGAAGCGTCCGCACGCCAGGAATGGCCGCAGCGCTAATGTAAAGAAAAGTAAAACACAACGATAGTGATTATCATTCTGCCAAAAAGAAATACAAGGGGAGCAAGGGTGATTTTTTCTAATCAAATGTCGCGAGGTGTTTCCGGCAGGTGACACAGCGAGGACGTGAAAATGACAAAGGGCGCTTAATGCGCCCTTTAAGACTCGCGGTGCGAGGGTTAAACCGTTTTAAACTCGGCTTCCGCCTTGACGAAACGTTCGGTCATGGTGGCAGACGGCTGACGGCCCATCAGGCTCACCACGACAATGGCGATGCAGCCAAACAGGAAGCCCGGGATGATTTCATACAGATCCAGCCAGGCGAAGTGTTTCCAGACAATCACCGTCGCAGCACCCACCAGCATGCCGGCCAATGCGCCGTTGCGGGTCATGCGTGACCACATCACCGAGATCAGCACTACCGGGCCAAAGGCGGCGCCGAAGCCGGCCCAGGCATAGCTTACCAGGCCCAGCACGCGGTTTTCCGGGTTGGCGGCCAACGCGATCGCCACCAGCGCCACGACCAGCACCATGATACGCCCCACCCACACCAGCTCACGTTGGCTGGCTCCCTTACGCAGGAAAGCTTTGTACAGGTCTTCGGTAATCGCGCTTGAACAGACCAGCAGCTGGCAGCTCAGGGTGCTCATCACCGCCGCCAGGATCGCCGACAGCAGAATGCCCGCCACCCACGGGTTGAACAAAATCATCGCCAGCTCGATAAACACGCGCTCGCCGTTTTGCGACACGTTACCCGCCTGATCCGGGTTGTTGGCGAAGTAGGCAATACCGAAGAAACCGACGGCAATGGTGCCCGCCAGGCACAGGATCATCCAGGTCATACTGATGCGGCGTGCGCTGCGGATGGTGCGGTGGGAATCCGCCGCCATGAAACGCGCCAGGATGTGCGGCTGGCCGAAGTAACCCAATCCCCAACCCAGCAGCGAAAGGATAGCCACGAAATTCAGGCCTTTCAGCATGTCGATGTTGGCCGGGCTCTTCGCTTCAATCACCAGCATTGAAGTATCGATGCCGCCTACCGCCAGGATCACGAATACCGGCGTCAGGATCAGCGCGAAAATCATCAGGCTGGCCTGCACGGTATCGGTCCAGCTCACCGCCAGGAAACCGCCGATAAAGGTATAAAGGATGGTAGCAGCAGCACCGGCCCACAGCGCCGTTTCGTAGCTCATGCCAAAGGTGCTTTCGAACAGGCGCGCGCCGGCCACGATGCCGGAGGCACAGTAGATGGTGAAGAACACCAGGATGACAATGGCGGAGATCACCCGCAGCAACTTGCTCTTGTCTTCAAAGCGGCTGGTGAAATAATCCGGCAGCGTCAGGGCGTTATTGTTGGCTTCGGTATGTACGCGCAGCCGCCCCGCCACCAGTTTCCAGTTGAGGTAAGCGCCGATCGTCAGGCCAATGGCAATCCAGCTTTCCGAGATGCCGGACAGGAAGATGGCGCCCGGCAGGCCCATCAGCAACCAGCCGCTCATATCCGATGCGCCGGCAGAGAGCGCGGTCACTACGCTGCCCAGGCTGCGGCCGCCCAGAATATAGTCGTCGAAGTTATTGGTTGCCCGGTAGGCAAGCAAGCCGATTAACACCATCCCGAAGATATACACCAGGAAGGTCACCAGCATAGGTGTGCTCATTGTCATGAAATTCTCCACTCTCATTATTATTTCGCGCTGTATTGCGATATTTGCTACTTGCCGATCCGCCGGAACGAGGCGAAATGACGAACAGGCCGCGAGTGAAAATAGTTTCCTCCCGCAATTGTCTGACCGCCGGCTATCCTAGATGACCTGTTCGTTATCCAACAAGACATTTAACAACAAAGTTACACAAAGTTTACCCTGCGTCACATTTAACCGTTTTTGCAGTTGCACCTTTCGGCCTTAAATCAAGTTGCACCTCCCAAAACCCCAGCTTTATCCCTTGTATTGCTGAGGATAACTCCCTCAAGCATCAAACCTGCGCGTTCTCCGGCGAAGAACCCAGCAAGAATCGTGCCGGTTGCCGATGTTAAAAAATCGATGGAACTCACACTTCGCTCATCGGCCTGATTTAACAAGGTTGCACAAAGTTGCAACATGCTGGATATTGTCTGCATTCTTCACACCGCATAACACACGAACCTATCCCAATAGCCTATGTGGCCCGTAGTTTGTATAGCCTGATGGGATAGGTTCTTTAACACAGGAGTTGGATTGGCATGGGCACTACCACAATGGGCGTGAAGCTCGACGAGGCAACACGCGACCGGATTAAAGACGCGGCACAGCGTATCGATCGCACGCCGCACTGGCTCATCAAGCAGGCCATTTTCAATTACCTCGAGCGTCTCGAGAGCGGTTCCGATATTCCTGAAATCCCGGCACTTGCCGCCGCGGCCCAGGCCGAAGCGGACGACATTATGCCGCAAGCGCTGGAAGAGTCCCACCAGCCATTCCTTGAATTTGCAGAACAAATTTTACCTCAGTCGGTCAATCGGGCCGCCATTACCGCCGCTTATCGCCGCCCGGAGACCGAAGCGGTGCCGATGTTGCTCGAACAGGCGCGATTACCCGCCGATCTTGCCAAAGCCACCCATAAGATGGCTTACGACATCGCCGAGAAGCTGCGTAACCAAAAGAGTGCAAACGGCCGCGCCGGCATGGTGCAAGGTCTGCTGCAAGAGTTCTCGCTTTCCTCGCAGGAAGGCGTAGCGCTGATGTGCCTGGCGGAAGCCCTGCTGCGCATTCCGGACAAGCCAACTCGCGATGCGCTGATCCGCGATAAAATCAGCAACGGCAACTGGCATTCCCATCTCGGACGCAGCCCGTCGCTGTTCGTTAACGCCGCCACCTGGGGCCTGCTGTTCACCGGCAAGCTGGTGTCGACCCATAACGAAGCCAATCTGTCCCTTTCGCTGAACCGCATCATCGGCAAAAGCGGCGAACCCTTGATCCGCAAAGGCGTGGATATGGCGATGCGCCTGATGGGCGAGCAGTTCGTGACCGGCGAAACCATCGCCGAAGCGCTGGCCAACGCGCGCAAGCTTGAAGACAAAGGCTTCCGCTATTCCTATGACATGTTGGGTGAAGCGGCGCTGACCGAAGCCGACGCCCAGGCCTATCTGGTGTCCTACCAGCAGGCGATCCACGCCATCGGCAAAGCCTCTAACGGCCGCGGCATCTATGAAGGCCCGGGGATTTCGATCAAGCTCTCCGCCCTGCACCCGCGTTACAGCCGCGCGCAGTACGAGCGCGTAATGGAAGAGCTTTACCCGCGCCTGCTGTCGTTGACCCTGCAGGCACGGCAGTATGACATCGGCATTAACATCGACGCCGAAGAAGCCGATCGTCTGGAGATCTCGCTCGATCTGCTGGAGAAGCTGTGCTTTGAACCGCAACTGGCCGGCTGGAATGGCATTGGTTTCGTGATCCAGGCTTATCAAAAACGCTGCCCGTTCGCTATCGACGCGGTTATCGACATGGCGCAGCGCAGCCGTCGCCGCCTGATGATCCGCCTGGTGAAAGGCGCCTATTGGGACAGCGAGATCAAACGCGCCCAAATGGACGGGCTGGAAGGCTATCCGGTATACACCCGCAAGGTCTACACCGACGTGTCTTACCTGGCCTGCGCCCGCAAACTGCTGGCGGTGCCAAATTTGATTTACCCACAGTTCGCCACCCATAACGCCCACACATTGAGCGCGATCTATCATCTGGCAGGCAACAACTATTATCCGGGTCAGTATGAGTTCCAATGCCTGCACGGCATGGGAGAACCGCTGTATGAGCAAGTGGTGGGCAAAGTGGCCGACGGCAAACTGAACCGCCCTTGCCGCATCTATGCGCCGGTCGGCACCCATGAAACGCTGCTGGCTTATCTGGTGCGCCGCCTGCTGGAAAACGGCGCCAACACCTCGTTCGTTAACCGCATTGCCGACGCCACGCTGCCGCTCGACGAACTGGTTGCCGATCCGGTCACCGCCGTCGAGGCACTGGCTGCCAGCGAAGGCCAGATTGGTCTGCCGCACCCGCGCATTCCGCTGCCGCGTGAGCTGTATGGCGAGAAGCGCATCAACTCCAGCGGCCTGGATCTGTCCAACGAACAACGTCTGGCCTCGCTGTCCAGCGCGCTGCTCACCAGCGCTACCCAGCCATGGCGTGCGGAACCTATCATCGACGCCGAGCTGGATCAGGGCGTGGAACAGCCGGTGATTAACCCGGCCGAGCCGGGCGATGTGGTCGGTTACGTGCGTGAAGCCACCGAAGCGGAAGTCAGCCGGGCGCTCGACGCCGCCGCCGCCGCCGGCCCAATCTGGTTTGCCACCCCGCCATCCGAGCGCGCCGCCATTCTTGAGCGCGCTGCGGAACTGATGGAAGGCCAACTGCAAAGCCTGTTGGGCATTCTGGTGCGCGAAGCGGGCAAAACCTTTAACAACGCCATCGCCGAAGTGCGCGAAGCGGTCGATTTCCTGCATTACTACGCCGGCCAGGTGCGCGATGACTTCGCCAACGACAGCCATCGCCCGCTGGGCCCGGTGGTCTGTATCAGCCCGTGGAACTTCCCGCTGGCGATCTTCACCGGCCAGATTGCCGCGGCATTGGCGGCAGGCAACAGCGTGCTGGCCAAACCGGCCGAGCAAACGCCGCTGATTGCCGCACAGGCGGTGCGCATTCTGCTGGAAGCCGGTATTCCGCAAGGCGTGCTGCAACTGCTGCCGGGCCAGGGCGAGAGCGTCGGCTCGGTGCTGGTCAACGACGCCCGCGTGCGCGGCGTGATGTTTACCGGCTCCACCGACGTCGCAGGCATCCTGCAACGCAGCGTCGCCGGTCGTCTGGATCCGCAGGGCCGCCCAACGCCATTGGTTGCCGAAACCGGTGGCCTGAACGCCATGATCGTCGACTCTTCCGCCCTGACCGAACAGGTGGTGACGGACGTGGTCGCTTCGGCCTTCGACAGCGCCGGTCAGCGCTGTTCCGCGCTGCGCATCCTGTGCATTCAGGAAGATGTGGCGGAACATACGCTGCAAATGCTGCGCGGCGCGATGGCCGAATGCCGCATGGGTAACCCTGAACGCCTGTCTACCGACATCGGCCCGGTGATCGACGCCGAGGCCAAAACCGGCATCGAACGCCATATCCAGGCGATGCGCGCCAAGGGCCGCAAGGTCTATCAGGCGGCGAAAGGCAATGCGCAGGATGAGAAAGAGTGGTCACGCGGCACCTTTATCAAGCCGACGCTGATCGAACTGGACAGCTTCGACGAGCTGCAAAAAGAGATCTTCGGCCCGGTGCTGCACGTGGTCCGCTTCCAGCGCGCCAATCTGGAGTCGCTGGTTGATCAGATCAACGCCGCCGGTTATGGCCTGACGCTGGGCATTCACACCCGTATCGATGAAACCATCGCCCGCGTCACCGAACGCGCCAAAGTGGGCAACCTGTACGTTAACCGCAATATGGTTGGCGCGGTCGTCGGCGTGCAACCCTTCGGCGGCGAAGGCCTGTCCGGCACCGGCCCGAAAGCCGGTGGCCCGCTGTATCTCTACCGCCTGCTGGCCAACCGCCCGGACGACGCCGTTCTGCGCACCCTGAACCGCCAGGACGACGAGCGCCCGCTGGAAGCCACCGCGCGGCCGCTGCTGCTCAATGCCCACCAGGCGCTCGAGCAGTGGGCAGTTGCCGAGAAACACAGCGATCTGGTGCAGTTGGCGCAACGCTACGCCGAGCTGGGCCAGGGCGGCACCGTTCGACCGCTGCCGGGCCCGACCGGCGAACGCAACACCTACGCCCTGCTGCCGCGCGAACGCGTGCTGTGCCTGGCGGACAACGAAGCCGATGCGCTGACTCAACTGGCTGCCGTGCTGGCGGTTGGCAGCAGCGTGCTGTGGCCGGAAGCCGAATTGCAGCGCACGCTATACCGCCGCCTGCCGGCGGCAGTTCAGGCACAAATCAGCTTCAGCAAGGACTGGCAGCAGGATAAGGTGGCGTTCGACGCCGCCATTTACCACGGCGATGCCGATCAGTTGCGTACCCTGTGCGAGCAGATCGCCCAACGCAGCGGCGCGATCGTCTCGGTGCAGGGCTTTGCCCACGGTGAAACCAACATCCTGTTGGAACGCCTGCTAATCGAACGTTCGCTCAGCGTCAACACCGCCGCCGCCGGCGGTAACGCCAGCCTGATGACCATCGGTTAACCTTTAAAGAGGGATTGCAGCCGTTTGTCATCCACTCTGCTATCAGCCTCGCAAACCCTGCATCCGTGCAGGGTTTTTTATTGTCTGCGCAAAAACGACAGGCTAGCCTGAGCCTCTCATTGCCATTGTGTGTATGGTGTGTACAATAAAAGGTGATAAGCGCGTGAAAAGTGCAGAACTGATCAGGCTGTTAGAACGGGAAGGTTGGGTTTTAGAGCGGATAAAGGGAAGCCACCATCAGTTTAAACACCCGAGATCCCGTCTGGTGATCACCGTTCCACCCCCGCGTAAAGATCTGAAGCCGGGAACGCTGCGCCAAATCATGAAAGATGCCGGGCTGTGCTGACCCGGCACCATGAGTTAACAGGAGAAATTATGTTCTACCCTGCTTATGTACATTCAGACCACGACGGCAGCGCCAGCGGTTTCTTCCCCGATGTGCCGGGTTGCTATTTTGCCGGCGATACCCTCGATATCGCCTTTGAAGACGCCAAAAGCGCGCTGGACGCGCATTTCGAACTGCTGAGCGAAGACAACCAGGCCATCCCGCGCCCACAGGCCGTTTCCTTCCATCTGGCGCAGCAAAACGACACCCTGAACGGCGGGCAGTGGCTGCTGGTCGATATCAATATGGATAAGTTCGATGGGCGGGCGGAACGTATAAATATCACCCTGCCGCACCGCTTGCTGAACCGCATCGATTCACTGGTGCAGCGGCATCCTGGCTATGGGAGCCGCAGCGCTTTTTTGGCCGCCGCCGCCCGTAATGAATTATTGAAAGTCGGTTAGTCGAGAGTCAGGGGGCAAAACGCCCCCCTTTCTCATTGATTCAAAAACTTGTCGAGGAATTGCTGAGTGCGCTGGTGTTGCGGGTTGGCGAACAGTGCTTTGGCCGGGCCCTGTTCAACGATGCGCCCGTGGTCCATAAAAATGGCGCGGTCGGCAACGTCGCGGGCAAAGCTCATTTCATGCGTCACGATCACCATGGTGCGCTTCTCTTCCGCCAACGAACGAATGGTGTTGAGCACCTCGCCCACCAGCTCCGGATCGAGCGCGGAAGTCGGTTCATCAAACAGGATCACTTCCGGCTGCATCGCCAGCGCGCGGGCAATCGCCACGCGTTGCTGCTGGCCGCCGGAAAGCCGGCGTGGATAAGCGGATTCTTTACCGCTCAGCCCGACTTTGGCCAGCAGGGCACGGGCGCGCTGTTCGGCGCTGGCTTTGCTCTCACCCTTAACGATGACCGGGCCTTCAATAATGTTCTCCAACACCGAACGGTGCGGAAACAAGTTGAAGTTTTGGAACACGAAGCCTACCTGTTGGCGCAGCGCGCGCACTTGTTTTTTCTGTTTGCTCAGCGGCTTTGAACCGTCGATCTGAATATCGCCGACGCGAATGGTGCCGGAATCCGGAACCTCCAGCAGATTAATGCTGCGCAGCAAGGTGGTTTTCCCCGAACCGCTCGGCCCGATAATCGCCACCACTTCACCGGCGTTAACCTCCAGATCTATCCCATGCAGCACCGTTTGGCCGTTGAACTGCTTGACCAGTTTTTTCACTTCGATGGCACTCATGCGCTACTCCTGATCCTGGCGGTTAACGTGGGCTTCCAGGCGATTTTGCAATGCCGAAAGCAGGGTCGCCATCACCCAGTAAATCAACGATGCCGCCAGATACATGGTAAACACTTCCAGCGTACGCGAGGTGATCAGCTGCGCCTGACGGAACAGCTCAGGTACCTGAATGGTCGCCGCCAACGAGGTGTCTTTCACCAGGCCGATGAAACTGTTGCCCAGCGGCGGCAAGGCGGTGCGCGCCGCCTGCGGCAGGATCACCCGGCGCAAGGTTTGCCAGCGCGTCATGCCGATGCTGGCTGCGGCTTCCCACTGCCCTTTTTCAATCGACGAAATCGCCGCACGCAGCGTTTCCGAGGTATAGGCCGCGGTGTTGAGCGACAGGCCAATCAGCGCCGCCGGGAAGGGATCGAATTCGATGCCGAACTGCGGCAGGCCGTAATAAATCATGAATAACTGGGCGATCAATGGCGTACCGCGAAACAGCGACACATAAATGCGCGACAGCCACGACAGCGGCCATAACGGCGAAAGGCGCATCAGCGCCAGCAGAAAACCAAGCAGTAAACCGAGCGCCATGCCCCCCAGACTCAGCTGGAGGGTAAGTATCGCGCCCTTCAATAAAAATGGCGCTGAATCCAGCGCCAGTTGAATACTTTCGTGCATTATTTAGTTACGTCCGCGCCAAACCATTTCTCGGAGATTTTCGCCATCGTGCCGTCTTTTTGCATCTCAGCAATCGCCTGGTCAATCGCTGCCAACAGTTCCGGGTTGTTTTTACGCACCGCGACGCCAGACTCCTGACGAGAGAACGCCGGGCCGGCTACCGCCAGCGTATCGCCGGTTTTCTTCACCAGATCCAGTGCCGCCAAACGGTCGACCAGAATGGCGTTGATACGGCCAACGCGCAGATCCTGGTACTTGGTCGGGTCATCATCATAGGTGCGCACGTCGACGCCCTGCACGTTTTCACGCAACCATTGCTCGTAGTTGGTGCCCAGGCCTACGCCGACCTTCTTGCCCTTCAGATCGTCCGGCTTGGCAATGGTGCCCTCGTTGCCCTTTTTCACCAACGCCTGAATACCGGATACGGTATAAGGCGTTGAGAAATCATATTTCTTCTTGCGCTCGTCGGAAATCGTCACCTGGTTGATCACCACGTCGATGCGCTTCGATTCCAGCGATGCCAGCATACCGTCCCATTTGGTCGGGTTCAGCTTGGCCTTCACGCCGATGTGCTGTGCCAGCGCGTTGGCGAAATCCACTTCGAAACCGGTCAGCTTCCCGTCTTCGCCCTGGAAACTGAATGGCGGATAGGTGCCTTCCAGCCCGACAATCAGCGTACCGCGCTGCTTGACCTGCTGGAGCAGATTGTCAGCGGCATAGGTTTGTGCGCTTAAACCGGCGGTCAGCGCAACGGTCATCACGCCCAACAGCAATTGACGACGAACTTTGGAAAAGATCATAAACACCCCATCTATTGTTTATCTTTTTAATATCAGTATGTTAACAACACTTAAAGCTACAGGAAAGCATATAACTTTATAAATATAGTTCAAAATGGAATAACAAACCGCCGTCACACCTGCGGATGATAGGCAAACAGCGCCGGCGCACCGCCGGTGTGAATAAACAGTATCGGGCCATCGTCGCAAAAACGCTGCTGGGCAATGCCGTCGATCAGGCCAGCCATCGCTTTGCCGGTATAGACCGGGTCCAGCAACACCCCTTCCTGCTGCGCCAGCAGCTGCACCGCCGCCGTCCCCTCTTCGTTAGGCATGCCATACTGCGGCGCAAAATACTCGTCCCACAGTTGGATCGGCGCCAGAGCGTCGATGCCTAACGAGCAGGCCAGCGCTTTTTGAATCAGCTCAACCTTGGGCAATTGGTCGATCACTTTTCGCGAAACCGTAACGCCAATCAGCTCAGTCTCCGGCAGCAGTTGCTGCAGGCCGACCGCCAACCCGGCATGCGTGCCGGCACTGCCGGAAGCCACCAGCACTGAACTGAAAGCGACGCCGCTACGCCGGCTCTGTTCGGCAATTTCCAGCGCGCACTGCACGTAACCCAGCGCCCCCAAGGCGTTGGAGCCGCCCACCGGCACCACATAAGGCCGGAAACCCTGCCCTTCGAGACGCGTCGCCAGGTCGGCCAATTGCTGCTGCGGATCGTGCAACGCTTCGCACATCACGACCTCGGCGTTGAACAGCCCGAGCAGCAGACGGTTGCCGTTGGTGAGATAATTTTCCGCTTGGGTGTCGATCGGATTTTCCAGCAATGCGACGCAGTGCAGGCCGAGTTTGGCCGCGACCGCCGCAGTCTGGCGTACGTGATTGGATTGGATAGCTCCTGCCGTCACCAGCGTGTCCGCGCCCTGCCTTAAGGCATCGGCAGCCAGGAACTCCAGTTTTCTCAGCTTGTTACCGCCCATCGCCATCGGCGTGACGTCGTCACGTTTGATGTAAATTTCGCGGCCAAGGTAGTCTGAAAGGCGAGACAGTTTTTCGAGCGGTGTGGCAGAGCCGACTAAATCGAGGCGCGGAAATTGCGCCAGTTGCTGTTGCAGATTCACAACGTCCCCCAGGGAACAGGTATCAACATCCAAAGCATAGATTTATCAGATGTGGGCTGAATAATCACTCTTTTTGATGATACCCCAAGCGCTGAACCCCCGGCCGGCGCGCCGGGGAGACGGGATCAGTAGCTCTTCTGCCAGGCGATATATTGGTCGTATTTACGCAGGGCAATGCGGTAATTATTGTGTGCGGCGCTGGGCAAATCTTCGATAATGCGCTGATGGTTATTGCTGCTGGCGAACTTGTCCGCCGGATAGTTGCGCGCCACCAGCATTTCGTCCAACCGACGCAAACGCACCACGTATTCGCGGATCGTGCTGTGGTTCATCTCGGTTTGCTCAAACAGATACTGTTTGAAGGCCATAATATCGAAATAGCTCGGGTGGCTGTTGCAGGAAATCTCGCTGCAAAAACGGCATAGAGCGGTCAGCTCATTTTGCACGTTCAGCCAGACATTATCGTCGATCGGCTGGTCCATGCGTGCAATGGCGTCTTTGTTAATGATCTTGCCTCGGAACACCAGGGCCATGCGATCCAATAACTTACCGCACTGTGAGCAATGGGTTTGGCTGTGTTTGTAATCTTTCAAATAACGGCTCAGCGGCCGCTTTTTCAATAATATTCCTGGCATTAGGGCTGTCCGGTTATCGCAACGGTAATCAGGTTGAAGAATAAGGGTCGATTCGCCTCAGTTTTCGGCCGCCAGACGGGCGCGAAGCCGCTTGATCGCCTGGCTGTGCAGCTGGCTGACGCGCGACTCCCCCACCTCCAGCACGGCGCCGATCTCTTTGAGGTTCAACTCTTCCTGGTAATACAGCGTCAGCACCATTTTCTCGCGCTCCGGCAACGCCTCGATGGCGTCGATCACCCGCTGGCGGAGGTTACCCTCCAGCAGATGATGTAACGGGTTGGTCTCTTCGTGCCCTTCCAGCAGCGGTTCCGCGCTTTCGCCATGCTCTTCGCGCCATTCGTCGTAGGAGAAAAGCTGGCTGTTATTGGTGTCCAACAGAATTTGACGGTACTCATCCAGTGGGATATTCAGCGTCTGCGCGACCTCCATTTCACTCGCCGGGCGGCCGAGCCGTTGTTCCAGTTGCCGCATCACCTGCGCCACTTCTCGCGCATGGCGACGCACGCTGCGCGGCACCCAATCGCGGCTGCGCAGCTCATCGAGCATTGCGCCGCGGATGCGCTGTACCGCGTAAGTGGTAAAGGCGGTGCCCTGCAGGGCGTCATAACGCTCGACGGCATTCAACAAGCCGATTCCGCCCGCCTGCAGCAGATCGTCAAGCTCCACGCTGGCCGGCAACCTGACCTGCAGGCGCAACGCCTCATGGCGCACTAAGGGGACATAGCGCAGCCAGAGAGAATTTTTGTCCATCACGCCTTCGGCGGTATACAGATCGCTCACTATGTCTAAAACCTGCGGATAAGAGAGTCAGCGCTATTATCCGTAGGGGGCAAAATGCCAATCGGCTGAACAGTCGCACAAAATAGGCTTTATTTGTGCCATGCATTAACTCCCGGGCGCGCGACCATAAAAAAACCCCGCCGAAGCGGGGTTCTTTACGACAGGTTAATCGCGGAGAGACGATTAACGCAGCAGGGTCAACACGTTCTGGGTAGACTGGTTAGCCTGGGCCAGAACAGAGGTGCCGGCCTGTTGCAGGATGTTGGCACGGCTCATGTTGGACACTTCGGTCGCGTAGTCGGCATCCTGAATACGGGACTGGGAAGCGGACAGGTTGTTCACGGTGCTGTTCAGGTTGTTGATGACAGAATCGAAACGGTTCTGTACCGCACCCAAAGAAGAACGCAGCGAGTCAACCTGAGACAGCGCTTTGTCCAATACCGCCAGCGGGTCATCCGTTGTTGGCGTGGTGCTCATTTCTGCGCCTTTGCTGACTTTACCCGCAGAGTCTACGTTGGCTTTGAAGTATTTGGCGTTTGCGCCAGTGCCTTCCTGGATAACGTAAGACTTGCCGCTGTCGTAAGACTTCAGGTTAGCCGCGTCAGCGCCGGTTGCAGTCACTTCCTGCTTAACGGTGGTGGTCGCGCTGGTGCCGGTCAGACCGGTGGTGTCAGTTGCTGCGATCGCCGTGATGTCACCGGAAGTTTTGTCGATGGTGGCCTTGTAGTTCTTGCCATCGGTGCCTACCGCGTAAACGTCGCCAGTCGCGTCATCTTTGATAAAGCTGGCTGGTGCGGCACCGTTAGCCTGCGCGTTGGTGGTGTTGGTGATGGCGATGTCTTTGCCGTTTGGTACAGTCGTTGCCGCGGCACCCACTTTGGCAGGATCGACGGAGGTCGCAACGCTGAACTTGTCCAGGCCCAGAGTGGAAGAGTTGATGTTTTTCAGATCGATATCGATAGTTTCGTTATCGTTGGCACCGACCTGAATGGTCAGTTTCTGGTCGCCGCTCAGCACTTTCACGCCGTTGAAATCGGTTTGCGCAGAGATACGGTTGATCTCGGACAGACGTTGGGTGATTTCGTCCTGGATAGACTGCAGGTCACTGGAAGAGTTGGAACCGTTCTGGGACTGTACGGTCAGACGACGGATGTTTTGCAGGTTGTCGTTAACTTCGTTCAGCGCGCCTTCGGTGGTCTGCGACAAAGAGATACCGTCGTTAGCGTTACGGGAAGCCTGAGTCAGGCCTTTGATGTTAGCGGTGAAGCGGTTAGAGATCGCCTGACCCGCGGCATCATCCTTGGCGCTGTTGATACGCAGACCGGAAGACAAACGCTCGATCGCAGTGCCCAGAGAAGACTGAGATTTGTTCAGGTTGTTCTGCGCCATCAGCGACAGGCTGTTGGTGTTAATTACTTGTGCCATTGTATGCTTTCCTTACGAATCAGTTGCGATATTCGCATCACGGTTAAAAGGTTCGGGCTTCGTTGCCCACGGCGTCAACCACCGTCCCATCAGGTATCGGCCCTCCCCCTGCAACCTTTAGAAATTTTTTATTTTTTTTTCGCTTTCCGGCAATGGCATAAATAACGCTGTTTTTCCTTCCTCTATTGCGCCATCGGTTTTTTATTTTTTCGGTAAACTTTTTCTCCACTGGGCCGATAAACGCGTAAAGCGAATAAAGTCATTATCAAGGAGAATTACGAATGGCATCGATCAGTTCCTTAGGCATCGGCTCAGGACTCGACCTCAACGGCTTGCTGGACAAGCTGACCAAAGCGGAACAGCAACGTCTGACGCCCTACACCACCCAGCAAACCAGTTACAACGCCAAACTGACCGCTTACGGTACCCTGAAAGGCTCGCTGGAGAAGTTTGATACCCTGAGCAAAGATCTGGCCAAACCGGATTTCTTTAATAACACCACCGCCAGCACCCACGATCAGTTCACCATTACCACCAATGCCAAAGCGGTACCGGGCAACTATGTGGTCGAAGTTGAACAACTGGCGCAGCCGCAAACGCTGACGACTCAGGCGAATATTAGCGATCAGACCACCGAACTCGGCACCTCCGGCGCCAGCGGCCGCACCATCAGCATCACCCAGGGCAACCCGCCCAAGACCGTCGATATTCCGCTGAATGACGATCAAACCTCGCTGCTGGAAATGCGCGATGCGATCAACGGCGCGAAAGCCGGCGTCAGCGCCAGCATCATGCGCGTTGGCGATAACCAGTATCAGTTGGCGTTAAGTTCCTCGACCACCGGCGAAAGCAACAAGATGTCGGTCAAGGTCAATAATGACGCTGCGCTGAACGACATTCTCAATTACGACTCCAGCATCCCCAGCGGCGCCATGAAACAGACCGTTGCCGCGCAGGACGCAAAAATCAAGGTTAACGGCACGGAGATCCAACGCAGCACCAACGCCATTGCCGATGCCCTGCAAGGCGTGACGCTGGATCTGAAAACCAAGACCAAAGACGGTGAACCGCAAAACCTGGTGATCACCAACGATAAAGCCGGCTCCGCCGATAAAATCAAAAGTTGGGTCGACAGCTATAACTCGCTGCTGGACACCTTTAATTCGCTGTCCAAGTTTACCCCGGTGAAAAGCGGCGAAGAGCAGTCGGCGAAGAACGGCGCGCTGCTGGGCGACAACACCTTGCGCGGTATTCAATCTTCGATCAAAAACGCGCTCAGTTCGGCGCAGGACAACCCGGAGTTGAAGGGGTTGGGCAATCTGGGGATCACCACCAATGTGAAAACCGGCAAGCTCGAGCTCGATAGCGAAAAACTGAAAAAAGCCATTGATGATAAACCCGAGCAGGTAGCGAATTTCTTTGCCGGCAATGGCACGGATACCGGCATGGCGACCGAAATCCACAATGAGATTCAAAATTATATTAAAGCCGGCGGTGTGCTCGAGAATGCGACCAAGAGTATCAATACCAATCTCGATCGCCTGAATACGCAAATTACCCGCGTGACAGAAAGTATTCAGAACACCATAGACCGCTATAAGCAACAGTTTGTGCAACTCGATACCATGATGTCCAAACTTAATGGCACCAGTAATTATTTAAACCAACAGTTCTCAAGCAAATAAGAACTTTTTAACCAGGTAATAAATCGCATGTATAACCGTAGCGGAACTAAGGCCTACGCCCAGGTCAGTTTGGAAAGTGGCGTAATGAGTGCCAGCCCGCACCAGTTAATCGTGATGCTTTTCGATGGGGCGCTCAGCGCCCTGTTACGCGCACGCATTCTGATGAATCAGGGTGATATCGCCGGCAAAGGGCTGGCTATATCAAAAGCCATCAATATTATTGATAACGGCCTGAAAAACGGTCTCGACCACGAGCAAGGCGGCGAAATGGCAGATAATCTTGCCGCGCTGTATGACTATATGAAGCGTCGTCTGCTGCAGGCTAATTTGCATAACGACGAAGCGGCGATAGCCGAGGTGGTCAAGCTGCTGGAAAATATTGCTGACGCCTGGCGCCAGATTGGTCCCAATTATCACCCTTCGCAGGATGCCGTCTAATGGAACGTCAACAGCAACTGCTAGCCGCGTATCAGCAAATTTATAGCCTGAGCAGCCAAATGATCGCGCTGGCGCAAAAGGAAAGATGGGAAGACCTGGTCGAGCTGGAGCTCGCCTACGTTCAGGCGGTTGAGAAAACCGCCGACTTTACCGGCAAAACAGGGCCATCAATGGCCCTGCAGGAATTGTTGCGCAATAAGCTGCAGCAAATCCTGGACAACGAAAACGAGCTGAAGCGCCTGTTGCAGCGCCGCATGGACCAGTTGAAAGAGTTGATTGGCCAATCGACGCGCCAAAGCGTGGTCAACAGCACCTACGGTCAGTTTCACGATCGCGCCCTGCTATTAGGAGAACCGCAAATCAGGTGACCCGGCTATAATAACGACATTCCATGGATAAATAGCACCATACGCTATTTTTTCACGAATAAATCAGGATATTAACCCATAATATCTGAATTATTCATACTCATCATATTTTCCACCAGGCCCGTAGAGGTGAATATATTTTCCCCGGTTAACACGGACGCAGCGCGCAGCGCCCCTGGGATACGGATAAATATTACTCCGACACGGACGTTTTCTGTTCAGCAGGAAATTGATTTTTGATAGATAAAACACATCGTTGTACTTCACAGCGGATGGAAAAATGTTGCTCCGACGCCCATCAAAGCGTAAAGATATTCCCAGATAATGGCTGCGAAATGAATATCGATGGAACGTACAATTAATCTTTGTCCTGGGATTGGTGCCTCTGCGCACATCATTCAGCATACTGAATTATTATTCCCTTCAGTTTATTTTGAGCACCCCCATCTGTATCTGGTACAGCAAGGCCACAAACGCGTGCGCTGGCAACAGCAAGAAGTGGTGGCTCATGCGGGAGAACTGTTGATTATCGACGGGGGGCAAACCGTGGATATTATTAATGGCCTCTCCGAGGAAGGCGTATTCAGTTGTCAATTGCTTATCTGCGATCCGCTATTGTTCCACGTGCAGCAAACTCCCGATGAAACTGCCCCGCCGGCCCCGTTCGACGCGGTGTTGGCCTTACGCAACCTGCCCTGCGCGCTGATGCACAGCTTTGAGACCACCAGCCTGGCGCTGGCGCTTAAACAGCGTTTCCCTCCCATCATCATCCGCCACAAGATGCTGGAAATCCTGCTCTGGCTAAAGCAATTCAACATCAGCTTTATTCATAACGAGGCGCGGGATTTAACGCAGCGGGTGCGCCGCTGCCTGGCGACGGATCCGCATAACATCTGGACGGCGGCCAAGGTGGCGGAAAGTCTGTCGATGAGCGAAGTCGTGCTGAGGCGCAAGCTTTCGTTGGAGAACACCGCATTGCGCAACTTGATGATTGACGTGCGCATGAGCAGCGCGCTGACGCTATTGCAATCAACCGACTGGCCCATATCCGCCATATCTCAACACGTCGGATATGAAAGCTCTTCGCGGTTTGCCGAACGTTTCCGCAAACGTTTCGGCTTTGCGCCAACCGCCATTCGCGGGCATCAGCGGATCATGGAACCCGGGGCGATCCAACCCTATCGCCTCCGCCTGATGGAGGCGCCGGAGTGATGCCTGCGCCTGCAAATTAAATCATTGCACAATGAACTCGCCGTTTATGCAGCCGGCGTTAGCGGAAAACAGCCCGGTAAGATAGCATCGGCGAACCTTAATACCGCCAGAGGCGAATCACCGATGCTCAACGAAAAATGGCTGTTTTCCCTTGCCGTATTGCTTGTCGGCCTGTGGCTGCTGGGCCTGCTGTACGAAGAAGACGCTATGCGGATGCTCGCGGGGAAATAAGCCGGCAGGGCCACGCACAGTGGCCAACGACGCTTTAACTTTGTTTAATTAATACCGTGATCAATCCAACTAACACGATCAGTATTAACACACTGAAAAACCGCCATCTGTTCTCACTTTTGCTGCTCATTTTTATTACCTGATAATTAAAATGCCTTAAACTCGCACAATTATAATCCAGTAATAAACGCAGCAATTTGAGACAAAACAGGTTTTTTATACGCTTACTCAGGCAATTGCCGAACGCATTTTTTTGTTTTGTCGTTAAACGACAAAAACCCACATAGGTGGGTTTTCAGGTCAGGCCTTAACCTGCGGTTCTCTCTTCAGGAGAGAATTTAAAATGTTTCCGCATTGGCATTTGCCCCAGCCACTCACACCGCCATGTTCATCACTTCCTGATAGGCGGAAACCAGCTTATTGCGCACCTGCACGCCCATTTGCAGTGAGATGGACGATTTTTGCAGATCGACCATCACGTCGTTCAGGCTGACGCCCGGCGCGCCCAGTTCGAAGTCTTGCGCCTGTTTGCGCGCAGCCTGCTGGGTATCGCTGATCTTGCCGATAGCCGCTTTCAACTCGCCGGCAAAGCTGACGCCCTGCGTCGCCGAATCCTGGCTAATCTGCCCCGCCTGAATCGCCGTGGCCTGCAACTGCTGCACTACCCCTTCAATCCCCTGAATCGCCATTGTGACCTCAATAAAGACGCTGTGCCGGACGTGTTTTCATCAGGCACTACTTTGATGCTGAGGAGCCTACCACAGCGTTTTTATCCTAAAGCGGCTAATTAACTGCAAAAAACCCGGCTTATCGGGCCATCGAAATCGCCCTTAAGGGCAAATAATGGCACGCCCAGAAATGGGAGCGCCGCTATTTAGAAGATATGTGTATCAGGGAGTCTGTTTTGTCACCACACAACGCTAACCACACCGTCCATCAGCCTGGCAGGGAGCTACGCCGTGGCTTGCACCGGATCCTGAGCGACATTGAAGGACACGGCATAAAATGAGTGCTTCAATAACCGCCACCGAAAACCGCGAAGAAAATGGCCTGCAAGCTTTGTGGAACCGCCTGCGCGCCAACCCGAAAATTCCGCTGCTGGTGGCCGCTTCCGCTGCAATCGCCATCGTGGTCGCGTTGCTGTTATGGGCGAAAAGCCCGGATTACCGTGTGCTGTACAGCAATCTTAACGATCGCGACGGCGGCGCCATAGTGACCCAATTGACGCAGATGAATATCCCCTACCGTTTTGCCGAGAACGGCGCGGCGTTGATGATACCTGCGGAGAAGGTCCATGAAACCCGCCTGCGCCTGGCACAGCAGGGATTGCCGAAAGGCGGTGCGGTGGGCTTCGAATTGCTGGATCAGGAAAAATTCGGCATCAGCCAGTTTAGCGAGCAGATCAACTATCAGCGTGCGCTGGAAGGTGAACTGTCGCGCACCATCGAATCACTGGGGCCGGTACAGAACGCCCGGGTGCATCTGGCGCTGCCAAAGCCTTCGCTGTTTGTCCGCGAGCAGAAATCCCCTTCCGCCTCCGTTACCCTGACGCTGCAACCCGGCCGCGCGCTGGATGACGGCCAGATCAACGCCATCGTTTATATGGTTTCGAGCAGCGTGGCCGGCTTGCCGCCGGGCAACGTCACTGTGGTCGATCAGGCCGGCCGCCTGCTGACCCAGTCTGACGGTGCCGGCCGCGATCTGAATGCGGCGCAGCTGAAATACGCCAACGAAGTGGAAAACCGCTACCAGCGCCGTATCGAAGCGATTCTGGCGCCGATGGTCGGCGGCAATAACGTGCGCGCTCAGGTCACCGCGCAAATCGATTTCGCCACCCGCGAACAAACCGACGAAGAATACCAGCCAAACCAACTGCCGAATCAGGCCGCCGTGCGCTCTCAGCAAATGAGTCAAAGCGAGCAACTTGGCGGGCCGCAGGTTGGCGGCGTACCGGGCGCGCTCTCCAATCAGCCCAGCGCGCCGGCTACCGCGCCAATCGAAACCGCCAAACCCAACGCCGCCGGCAATAACGCCAACGCGGCCAAACCGAATTCCACCACCACCCGCAGCACCGCGGCCAACGGCAGCGGGCCACAGAATACCCGTCGCGATGAAACCACCAACTATGAGGTCGATCGCACCATCCGTCATACCCAGCAGAAAGCCGGCACGGTACAGCGGCTGTCGGTGGCGGTGGTGGTCAACTATCGCGGCGTCGATAAAGACGGCAAACCGCTGCCGATGAGCAAAGAGCAACTGACGCAGATCGAATCGCTGGTACGTGAATCCATGGGCTTCTCCAGCAGCCGCGGCGATACCCTGAACGTGGTCAACACGCCGTTTACCGATACCGAAGTCACCGGTGGCGAGCTGCCGTTCTGGCAAACCCAGAGCTTTATCGATCGTCTGTTCGACGCCGGCCGCTATCTGCTGGTGTTGCTGGCGGCCTGGCTGCTGTGGCGCAAGCTGGTACGCCCGCAACTGCAAAATCGCCAGGCCGTGCAACAGGCCACGCTTGCCGCCGCCAACGCGCCGATGGCCAAGCCGGTCGACAGCAATAAACAGAGCAACGAGGAGCTGGCGCAGCACAGGAAATCGCAGCAGCGCGTCAGTGCAGAAGTCCAGAGCCAGCGGATCCGCGATCTGGCCGATAAAGACCCGCGCGTGGTCGCTCTGGTAATCCGCCAATGGATGAGTAACGAATTATGAGTCTGACCGGAACCGAAAAAAGCGCCATCCTGCTGATGACGCTGGGCGAAGATCGCGCCGCCGAGGTGTTCAAACACCTCTCTTCGCGCGAGGTGCAACAGTTAAGCGGCACCATGGCCAGCATGAGCCAGGTCTCGCACAAACAGCTGAGCGAAGTTCTGCGCGAGTTCGAAGACGACGCCGAACAGTACGCGGCGCTGAGCGTCAACGCCAGCGACTACCTGCGGTCGGTGCTGGTCAAAGCGCTGGGTGAAGAGCGTGCCTCCAGCCTGCTGGAAGACATTCTCGAATCGCGCGAGACCACCACCGGCATGGAAACCCTCAACTTTATGGAGCCGATGAGCGCCGCCGATCTGATCCGCGACGAACATCCGCAAATCATCGCCACCATCCTGGTCCATCTGAAGCGCGGCCAGGCGGCAGACATTCTGGCGCTGTTCGACGAACGCCTGCGCAACGACGTGATGCTGCGCATCGCCACCTTCGGCGGCGTGCAACCGGCGGCGTTGGCGGAGCTGACCGAGGTGCTGAACAACCTGCTCGACGGCCAGAATCTCAAGCGCAGCAAAATGGGCGGCGTACGCACCGCAGCCGAGATTATCAACCTGATGAAAACCCAGCAGGAGGAAGCCGTTATCGATGCCATGCGCGAATACGACGGCGAGCTGGCGCAGAAGATCATCGACGAGATGTTCCTGTTCGAAAATCTGGTGGAAGTCGACGATCGCAGCATCCAGCGCCTGTTGCAGGAAGTGGAAGGCGAATCGCTGCTGGTCGCGCTCAAAGGGGCGGAACAGCCGCTGCGCGAGAAGTTCCTCAGAAACATGTCGCAGCGCGCCGCCGACATTCTGCGCGACGATTTGGCCAACCGCGGGCCGATGCGCATGTCGCAGGTGGAGAACGAACAGAAAGCCATCCTGCTGGTTGTCCGCCGTTTGGCGGAGAGCGGCGAAATGATCATCGGCGGTGGCGAGGACACCTATGTCTGACAGCATTAACACCCTGCCCTGGCAACCCTGGTCACTTAACGATCTGCTGGAACCAAAACCGGCCATCGAACCTTTGCTGCCGGTTGAAACGGACGCCCTGCCGCTGGACGACAGCGCCGACCGTCAACAGCAATTGCTCCAGTTGCGCCTGCAAGCGGAACAGCAAGGCCAACAACTGGGTTATGCCGACGGGCAGCAAAAAGGCTACGACGCCGGGTTCCAGACCGGGATGGAGGAAGGCCGCCAACAGGGCTTGCTGGAAGCCCAGCAACAGCAACAACCGCTGACCGCGCACTGGCAACAGTTGATAACCGAGTTTCAGCACACGCTGGATGCGCTCGACAGCGTGATCGCCTCGCGCCTGATGCAGTTGGCGCTGACCGCCGCCAAACAGGTGCTCGGCCAGCCGCCGGTATGCGACGGTACCGCCCTGCTGGCGCAGATCCAGCAGTTGATCCAACAAGAACCGATGTTCAGCGGCAAACCGCAACTGCGCGTGCACCCGGACGACTATCAACGCATCGAACAGCAACTGGGCGCCACGCTCAGCCTGCACGGCTGGCGGCTGTTGGCGGACGGTCAACTGCATCCCGGCGGCTGCAAGGTCAGCGCCGAAGAAGGCGATCTCGATGCCAGCCTGGCGACGCGCTGGCACGAACTCTGCCGCCTGGCTACGCCGGGAGACGTGTAATGACCGCTCGCCTCGGCCGCTGGCTGTCCTCGTTGGATACGCTGGAAAAACGCATCGCTTGCACGCCTGCGGTTCGCCGCTACGGCCGCCTGACGCGCGCCACCGGGTTGGTGCTGGAAGCCACCGGCTTGCAATTGCCGATCGGCGCCACCTGCCTGATCGAACGTCACAACGGTGGCGAGGTGCAGGAAGTGGAGAGCGAAGTGGTCGGTTTTAACGGCCAGCGGTTGTTCCTGATGCCGCTGGAAGAAGTGGAAGGCATAGTGCCCGGCGCACGGGTTTACGCCCGCGTGGCGCCGGAAGGACAAAGCGCCGGCAAGCAACTGCCGCTCGGCCCGGCACTGCTGGGCCGGGTGCTGGACGGCAGCGCCAAACCGCTCGACGGCCTGCCCGCACCGGAAACCGGCTATCGCGCCCCCTTGATTACCGCCCCGTTCAACCCGCTGCAACGTACGCCGATCGAACAGGTGCTGGACGTCGGCGTGCGCACCATCAACGGCCTGCTGACCGTCGGGCGCGGCCAGCGCATGGGGCTGTTTGCCGGATCCGGCGTCGGTAAAAGCGTCTTGTTAGGCATGATGGCGCGTTACACCCAGGCCGACGTGATTGTCGTCGGACTGATCGGCGAGCGTGGCCGCGAGGTCAAAGACTTTATCGAGAACATTCTCGGCGCCGAAGGCCGAGCGCGCTCGGTGGTGATCGCCGCCCCGGCGGACGTCTCGCCGCTGTTGCGCATGCAGGGTGCCGCCTACGCCACACGCATCGCCGAGGACTTCCGCGATCGCGGTCAGCACGTGCTGCTGATTATGGACTCGCTCACCCGCTACGCCATGGCGCAACGCGAGATCGCGCTGGCCATCGGCGAGCCGCCGGCCACCAAAGGCTATCCGCCCTCCGTGTTCGCCAAACTGCCGGCGCTGGTGGAACGTGCAGGTAACGGCATCAGCGGCGGCGGTTCGATCACCGCGTTTTATACCGTACTGACCGAAGGCGATGACCAGCAAGACCCGATAGCCGACTCGGCGCGCGCCATTCTCGATGGCCACGTGGTGCTGTCGCGCAGGCTGGCGGAAGCGGGCCATTACCCGGCAATCGACATCGAAGCCTCCATCAGCCGCGCCATGACGTCGCTTATCGACGAAGAACACTATCGCCGGGTGCGCAATTTCAAACAGATGCTGGCCAGCTATCAGCGTAACCGCGATCTGATCAGCGTCGGTGCCTATGTAGCAGGCAGCGATCCGCTGCTGGATAGGGCCATGACGCTGTATCCGCAGATGGAGGCCTATTTGCAGCAGGGCATTTTTGAACGCAGCGGTTACGACGACGCCTGCCAACAGCTACAGCAGATGATCGCTTAACGTCACAAAAGGCTGAACCCGATGAAACCACAGTCACCTCTGATTACCCTGCGCGATCTGGCTCAGGATGCGGTTGAACAGGCTACGCAGCAGTTGGGCCAGGTGCGCAAGGCGCAACAGGCGGCTGAGCAGCAGCTTTCCATGCTGCTCAATTATCAAGACGAGTACCGTCAGAAACTGAATCACCAGTTGAGCGACGGCATGGACTCTTCACACTGGCAAAACTACCAGCAGTTTATCGGCACGCTGGAGCAGGCGATCGAACAACATCGCAACCAACTGATGCAGTGGGGCCAGAAAGTGGACCACGCAATGAAGCAGTGGCAGGACAAACAGCAACGGCTGAACGCCTTCGACACTCTGCACACCCGCGCCCAAAGTGCGGAACGGCAGAGGGAGAACAAACGGGATCAAAAACTGATGGATGAGTTCGCTCAACGCAGTTCACAAAGGAATCTACACCCATGAACCTGAATGCCGTGCCGGGCGGCGTAGCGCCCGGCGACGTCGGCGGGCTGCCGGACGCACAGTTGTCGCTGGATGACTCGCCGCTTTCCTCGGCCTTTGCCCTGCTGCTCGGCGCTCGCACGCTGCCGGCCGACAAAGATGAGGGCAAGCTGCCGCCGATATTGCCGAACGCAGAAGATGACAGCGCACCGGCGCTGAGCCGCCCCCCGCAAAACCCACTGCTGGCCGCCTTCGGCGAGCGCGATGGGCTGCTGTCGCCGGCCTTGTTGAAGGATGTTCAGCTGCCGGCGGTGTCGGTCGGCGATGACCAACCTCAGGATGAAAAACCGGATATCGCCCTTCGTCCTGCCGGGGAGATCGACGCCGCCACGCTGCAGGCGCTGTTCGCCATGCTGCCGCTGGCCGTTACCCCAGCCACGCCGATCGCCGCCGCAACGGGGCCAAACCTTGAAGGCGAGCCGGACCCGGTGCACCCTGCCGCCCTGCTGAGCGCCGCGCTGAACCAACAGCCCAATGCCGCAGGCACCCCGATGACGCCGCCCGCAAAAGCCACATCGCCGGTGACCGAAAAACCGCTGAACCTTGACGCGCGCACCGACGGCCCGCAGCCAACCGCGGCCCCCCATGACCAGCCGGATGCGCCAGCGCTAAAACTCAGCGCCGATACCCAGCATCAGGCACCGGTCAATCACCTGATGGCGCCGCCGGTCGCCAGCCCGGTCGTGGCAACAACGCCGAACGCTTCCCTGGTCACCGCCCCGCCGACGCCGCAATTAAACGCCCAGCTTGGCAGCCCCGAGTGGCAACAGGCGTTGAACCAACAGGTGTTGATGTTCCATCGCAACGGTCAGCAAAGCGCCGAACTGCGCCTGCACCCGCAGGAGCTGGGTGCGTTGCAAATCACCCTCAAACTGGACGAGAACCAGGCACAGCTGCACATCGCTTCCGCACACGGCCAGGTGCGTGCCGCCGTAGAAGCCGCCATGCCGCAACTGCGCCATGCCCTGGCGGAAAGCGGCATCAATCTGGGGCAAAGCAGCGTTGGCGGAGAGTCCACGCCGCAGTGGCAACAGCAGGCACAGCAGCAGGCACAGCAGCAGGCTCCGGATGAGCAAGGTCGACCGGCCTACCGCGATAGCCACGGCGAGCGCGATCCGGCCGCCGAAACCCTCATCGTCCCGGCACAATTGCAGGCGATGGCCCGCGCCGTCAGCGGCGTCGATATTTTCGCCTGAGCGGCGGCAAACGCCCAAGCTGGCACCCATTTGCGCGTCTATTCAGGCTATTGCACGCCGCGATAGACGCGATAATACCTTTACCCGTCATACTTGAAGCTGCACCTTTGTTGGCTGCATTTGCGCGCCCCAGTCACATAGTTACCTATGCTCTAGGGGACTTACAAATTTGCCGCCGCGATGCAGCCCCAATTATTTTGGGTAAATTATGTCGTGCGTGCGGCTTTGCCGCGCGCTATGCCCGGCAGCGGTTCGCAGACTCTCGGGTGTCACTACAGGAATTTGATTTAACTATGTCTCAAAACACCCTACCGGCAGCACCGAAACGCCCCCTTCTGGTCATCCTGCTGGTGTTGATTGCAGTCCTCGCCTGCGGCGCGGCAGGCTACAGTTGGTGGCAACTGAAACAACACAAAGACGGCGCTCAACCCGCCACCAAAACACTGCCGCCGGCTGCGCCGGTGTTTATGCCGTTGGACACCTTTACCGTCAATCTGGTTACGCCGGACAACAACCCCGATCGCGTGTTGTATATCGGCCTGACGTTACGCTTGCCGGACGAAAACACCCGCCGCCAGATGAACGATTTTCTGCCGGAAGTGCGCAGCCGCCTGTTGATGCTGCTCTCCCGTCAGGAAACGGGCCAACTGAGCAGTGAACAAGGGAAACAGCAACTGGTGGCGCAGATTAAGGACGTGCTTAGCCCGCCGCTGGTTAAGGGACAACCGAAGCAGGTGATCAGCGACGTGCTGTTCACCGCCTTCATATTGCGGTAATCACTATGGGCGACAGCATTCTTTCACAGGCAGAGATCGACGCCTTGCTCAACGGCGACAGCGCGGGCGATGAACCCGCAGCGGTGGTCAGCAACGAGAGCGAGGTCAAGCCGTACGATCCGACCACCCAGCGCCGAGTGGTGCGCGAACGGCTGCACGCGCTGGAAATCATCAATGAACGTTTTGCCCGTCAGTTCCGCATGGGGTTGTTCAACCTGTTGCGCCGCAGCCCGGACATTACCGTCGGCCCGATCAGGATCCAGCCGTATCACGAATTTGCCCGCAACCTGCCGGTGCCCACCAACCTCAATCTGGTGCACCTGAACCCGCTGCGCGGCACTGCGCTGTTCGTGTTCGCGCCAAGCCTGGTGTTTATCGCCGTCGATAACCTGTTCGGCGGCGACGGCCGCTTCCCGACCAAGGTGGAAGGCCGCGAGTTCACGCCGACCGAACAGCGGGTGATCAAACGCATGCTGCGCCTGGCGCTGGATGCCTATGGCGACGCCTGGAGCGCGATTTACAAGATCAATGTGGAATACGTGCGCGCCGAGATGCAGGTGAAATTCACCAATATCACTACCTCGCCGAACGACATCGTGGTCACCACCCCGTTCCAGGTGGAAATCGGTGCGCTGAGCGGTGAATTCAACATCTGCATTCCGTTCGCGATGATCGAACCGCTGCGCGAACTGCTGACCAACCCGCCGCTGGAAAACTCACGGCAGGAAGACAGCCACTGGCGTGAAACGCTGGTGAAACAGGTACAACATTCCGAGCTGGAGCTGATTGCCAACTTCGTCGATATCCCGATGCGGCTGTCAAAAATCCTGAAGCTGCAGCCGGGCGACGTACTACCGATTGATAAACCGGAACGCCTGATCGCCCACGTGGATGGCGTACCGGTTCTGACCAGCCAATACGGCACGTTAAACGGGCAGTACGCCCTGCGTGTTGAACATTTGATTAACCCTATTTTGAATGCTCTGAGTGAGGAACAGCCCAAATGAGTGATCCTAAGCAACCGTCTGGCGAAGGAAAGGAATCCGTGGACGATCTGTGGGCTGATGCGTTTAACGAGCAGCAAGCGACCGACAACACGTCAGCAACCGACGCGGTGTTCAAATCGCTGGAGGCGCAGGATGCCGTCGGCAGCCTGCAGGATATCGATCTGATCCTGGATATCCCGGTCAAGCTGACCGTGGAATTGGGCCGCACCAAAATGACCATCAAAGAGCTGCTGCGTCTGTCGCAGGGTTCGGTCGTCGCATTGGACGGGCTGGCGGGTGAACCGCTGGACATCCTGATCAACGGTTATCTGATCGCCCAGGGCGAAGTCGTGGTGGTGGCCGACAAGTTCGGCGTACGCATCACCGACATCATCACCCCGTCCGAACGCATGCGTCGCCTGAGCCGCTGATGAACCCAGGCTCCGCCGTGCCCGGCCAGGGCACACTGCAACCCGCCGCGCCGGCGCTGCCGGCCGGTTCGGTGCTGACGCAGGTCAGCGCTGCGCTGGGCGGCATTCTGCTGCTGATCCTGTTGGCCGGCTGGCTGTTCCGCCGCCTGGGGTTTGCCCCTCAGGCGCGCAACAGCAAACTGCTCAACCTGCGCGCCAGTTGCCAGGTCGGGCAGCGTGAGCGCGTGGTGGTAATTGAAGTGGACAATACCCTGCTGGTGCTGGGCGTGACCGCGCAGCAAATCACCCCGCTGCACCAGTTGCCGGTTCCCGCACAGGACAGCAGCGCAGCCGACGCCGCACCACCGGCTGATTTTCGCCAGTTGATGCAAAAAGTTCTGAAACGTCCGGAAAAATCGGCATGAAACCCATCGTTCATTATGTCGCCTCGCGTTACCGGGGCGGCAAGAATATGCTCTGGCTGGCCGCCGGCCTGCTGCTTGTCAGCCCGGCGGCCTTGGCACAGTTGCCCGGCCTGATCAGCCAACCGCTGGCCAATGGCGGCCAAAGCTGGTCGCTGCCGGTACAGACGCTGGTGCTGTTGACGTCACTCAGCTTCCTGCCCGCCATGCTGCTGATGATGACCAGTTTCACCCGAATCATCATCGTGCTCGGGCTGCTGCGCAACGCGCTCGGCACCCCCTCGGCGCCGCCGAATCAGGTGATGCTCGGCCTGGCGCTGTTCCTGACCTTTTTCATCATGTCGCCGGTCTTCGACAAGGTCTATCAGGACGCCTATCTGCCGTTCAGCCAGGACAAAATCAGCCTGGACGCGGCGCTGGATCAAGGCTCGCAGCCGCTGCGCGAGTTTATGCTGCGCCAGACGCGCGAAACCGATCTGGCGCTGTACGCCAGGCTCGCCAACCAGCCGCCGCTGGCCGGGCCGGAAGCGGTGCCGATGCGCATTCTGCTGCCGGCTTACGTCACCAGCGAGCTGAAAACCGCGTTCCAAATCGGCTTCACGGTGTTTATTCCGTTTCTGATTATCGATCTGGTGGTCGCCAGCGTGCTGATGGCTCTGGGGATGATGATGGTGCCGCCCGCCACCATCTCGCTGCCGTTCAAACTGATGCTGTTTGTGTTGGTGGACGGCTGGCAATTGCTGCTCGGCTCGCTGGCGCAGAGTTTCTATTCGTAACCCGCCTCAAAGGAAACATGATGACACCTGAATCGGTCATGGCGCTGGGCACCGAGGCGATGAAAGTGGCGCTGGCGCTGTCCGCCCCGCTGCTGCTCGCCGCGCTTATCAGCGGCCTGGTGGTCAGCCTGTTGCAGGCCGCCACCCAGATCAATGAAATGACGCTGTCGTTCATTCCCAAAATTCTGGCGGTGGTCGCCACTATCGTGGTTGCCGGGCCCTGGATGCTGAACCTGCTGCTGGACTATATGCGCACGCTGTTCAGCAACCTGCCGAATCTGATTGGTTAGCCATGCTCACCCTTGACAGCGCACAGTTCGGCGTCTGGCTTAGCCACTATTTCTGGCCGCTGCTGCGCATTCTGGCGCTGATCAGCACCGCGCCGGTGTTCAGCGAAAAACAAATCGGCAAAAAAGTGAAAATCGGCCTCGGTGGCCTGATCGTCATCCTGATCGCCCCTGGGCTGCCCACCAGCACTGTCCCCATTTTCTCCGCCGCCGGGTTGTGGCTGGCGGCCCAGCAAATCCTGATTGGCGTGGCGCTCGGGCTGACCATGCAGTTCGCCTTTGCGGCGATACGGCTGGCCGGCGAAGTGATCGGCATGCAGATGGGCCTGTCGTTCGCCACCTTCTTCGATCCCAGCGGCGGGCCGAACACGCCGGTGTTGGCGCGGTTGCTCAACTTGCTGGCAATGCTGCTGTTCTTGAGCTTTGACGGCCACCTGTGGCTGATTTCCCTGCTGGCCGACAGCTTTCATACTCTGCCGATCCAGCCCGCCCCTCTGAACGGCAACGGTTTTCTGGCATTGACCCAGGTGGGTTCGCTGATTTTTATCAACGGCATGATGCTGGCGCTGCCGCTGATTTGCCTGCTGCTGACGCTGAACATGGCGCTCGGCCTGCTCAACCGCATGACGCCGCAGCTGTCGGTGTTCGTCATCGGCTTCCCGGTCACCATGACCATCGGCATTATGACCATCGGCATGATGATGCCGATGCTGGCGCCGTTCTGCGAGCACCTGTTCGGCGAATTCTTCGATCAGTTGGCCAGAGTAATAGGTGGGATGGTGAGCTGAGGAAAAAAAGGCACGTCACGCCAACATGAATGGGGGCAGCGTGACGTGCCAAACAGTGTGCCCGGTTTCAAGAGTTCCCCACCGCAGTGTTACAGCGATAACGTCCTCTAAGCACACCCAAATAGATACCCGCCATGGTTTCACGGCAAATGTTTATCATTGCCATACCCTATGGATTTCGAGTTGCATCCAGGCGGCAAACGCGTGCATCTCCAGGAGCTTACTCAAGTAAGTGACTGGAGTGCATGCGAGCGGCCAACAACGCTGCAACTTGAAAGACGACGGGTATTAGCGGTTCATTTGAAACAGCGACATCCCCTGCATATCACCGAAGGTTTTGTACGATGCCTGCAAGGCCGCCTGCTGCATGAAGTAGCTCGAAATCGACTCGGTCAGATCGGCATCCACCAAGGCGCTCATTTGCGTTTGGTTGATCATGTCGCGATCCTTGCCAATACTGTCCAGCGTATCCATTTCCTGCAGTTGGTTACCCAACTCGGCGCGCACGCTGAGCACCTTGTTATAGGAGTTGTCCAGCCCGCGATTGGCCTTGGCCATCGCGTCGTTCACTTGCTGTTTGGTAGCGTCGTCCGCGCCATCGAGCGGGGTTTTCAACGCTTTCAGCGCGATATCGATGCTTTCAAACACGTTGGACACCGATGCGCTGCCGTCCGGCTCCGGCTTGGGGTTGCTGGTCAGCGACATGAATACCGTATCGCCGGTATGGCCGACCGTCATGGTGCGATTGGCATCCACTTTCTGCTCGACCGGCGTATTGCCGCCCACATAGCTGACCGAACCGCCGTTGTTCGCAAACGGCGGCTTGTCATTCTCAAAGCCGCCAAACATAAAGCGGCCATTGCCGTCGGTGCTGTTGGCCTGGTTAAGCAATTGGTCTTTCAGCCCCTGCAACTGGGTAGCCAGCGAATCGCGATCGTTGTCGCTTTTGGTGCCCCCGGCATTGACGATCAGCGCTTTCATATCCGAAATGGTGCTGGTCGCACCGGCCAGTACCGTCTCTTCCATCGACACGCTCTGGCGGGCAAAGGTGCGCGCCAGCGCATATTGGGTGTTTTCCGACTGGGACTGGGCCAGCATCACCGCCTGCGACGCCGCCAGCGGATCGTCGGACGGATTGCTGACTTTTTTGCCGGTGGAAAGCTGTTCTGCCGCCTTCATAAACAACGACTGATTACCGGTAATGCCGGTCATGTTCTGTTGGTACATCATGCTGGTACTCATACGCATGGTGCGGGTTCCTCAAAATCAGCGGCCGGAGCCGTCGTGGCTCCGGTTAAAATGAAAATCAACGGATATTCAGCAACGTATCGAACAACGTGCTGGCGGTCTGAATCACCTTTGAGTTCGCCATATAATATTGCTGGAAGCGCAGCAGCTCGCCGTATTCTTCATCCAGGTTGACCCCTGAAATTGACTGCTGTTGGTTTTCCAACTGCTTGACGATGTTGCCCTGAGAGGTGGCGCTCACCTTGGCGGACGCGGTCTGATTGCCGACGCTGCTGACCAGGCTGGCGTAAGCGCCGCTGAAGGTGGCCTTGCCATCGACCAATTTTTGGGTTTGCAGATCAAGCAGCTTCTTGGCGTTTTCATTGTCGCCGCGGCCGCTGTCATCTTTGCCGGCGGCAGCGATGTTGGCGGAATCGGTGATGGCGACCTTCAGGCTGCCCGCCACGTCGCTGACCGGCTTGACGGTAAAGCTGTCATTCTTTTGCGCAGTGCCGTCAATACCGACTTTCAGGCCGTCAAAACTCAACGTCGGGTTGCCGGCGGCGTCAGTGCCTGCCGTGGCGTTCACTTTGACGTTATCCGGCAGGCGGCTCACCTGCCAGTTGCTGCCGTCAAATTCCACCCGGTAATCATTGGCCTTCACCTTGCTGGTGTCGGTATAGGATACCGATAGCGCGGCATCGCCGGTATTGCGGCTGTTGTCCACTGCGCGGGCGCCGCCGAAGCTGAAGAAATCCGTGCCGGCATCGCCGTTGAGATCGAACCCGGCGCGGTGTTGCTGGTTGAAGCTGTCCGCCATCGCCAGCGCGAGTTGCCCCAGTTGGTTGCGGGCGCTGTCCAGCGATTCGCTGCGGAATTTCAACACGCCGCTGACGCTGCCGCCGGTGATTTGGCCTTCCGGTATTTCGCTGGCGCCGTTGCCGCGGTCATAGCCCATCGTCAGGCGTGAAGGATCGCCGCTGGTAGGCACCGCCGCGACCTGGTAAGCATTGTTGCCCTGCACCAGCGTCAGGCCGTTGGCGAACGAAACGGTGTAGGCATCGCCGTCCTGCTGGGTCACCTGTACGCCAACCACTTTGTTCAGGTCGGTAACCAGTTGGTCGCGCTGGTCCAACAGCGCATTGGGCTCGCCGCCGCTGCCGCGCAAACGGGTGATCTCTTCGTTCAGTTTGGCGATCTGCTGGCTGTAGCTGTTGATCTGCTGCGCGCTGTCGCTGAGCTGCTGATTCACGCCGCTGTCCATGTCGCGCAGGTATTTGTCGGTATTGTTGAACTGATTGACCAGGCCATTGGCCTTGCCCAGCACCGTCTGGCGCGCGGCGTCATCGCCGGCGTTGCTGACCAGGTTTTGCAGGTTGCTGAAAAAATCCTGCATGTTGGTCGACAAGGTGTTGGTCTTGCTGGCCAGCAGGTTATCAATCTGCGAGATTTTTTCGAAATAGGCGTCCTGCGCCCCCGCCTGGCTCTGCGCCCCGCGCAACTGGCTGGTGATGAACTGGTTATATTCCCGGTTGACGCTGGTGACGGTGACGCCGTTGCCGATAAAACCGCTCATGGTGCTCATGCCACCGTTTTGCGCCAGAATCGCGGTCTGCCGGTTGTAGCCCGCCACATTGTAATTGGAAATGTTGTTACTGACGGTGCTGAGCGCCACCTGCGCCGCATTCAGCCCGCTCATGGCGGTATTGATTAAGCTGTTGGACATAGAAGTTCCTTTTACTGCGGCGCCGGTGGCCCGCAGGAGTCAATTAATCTGCCGAGCCGTTCGCCCAGCCTGTCTCGGTTATCGGCAAAAACGGGGAAAACTTGAGGTGTGAAAGAGCCGCCCTGGCTCTTTTGTTTTTCATTACTGAAATCCCCAAAATAATTGGCGTTGTAGCCAGGCGGCAAGCAAGGGGATCCCCGGGAGATTGGTCAACCAAGTGACCGGGGTACGCTTGTGCAGCCAACGCAGCTACGGCGTCAAGAATGAAGGGGATTCAGAACAGATCCTTCAGGTCGTGGGTATAGGCTTTTACCACCTGCTCGCCGGCGTTTTTCATCTGCTGGATCACGCTGACCAGCTTGTTGGCGTATTGCGGGTCGGTGGCGTAACCGGCCTGTTGCAGCGCATGCGCCGCCTGCTCAGGGCTGCGGGCGGCGGCCACGTCGGCGTAGCGCGGATTATTGGTCAGCAGCTTGACGTAGTCGGCAATCGCCTCGACGTAAGAGCCATAAACCCGGAACCGTGCCTTGACCTTCTTCGCCGCCCCCTGCTCAAACTCGGTGGTGGTGATCTCGGTCACCGGGCCGTCCCAACTGCCGCCCGCCTTGATGCCGAACAGGTTGTAACTCTGCGAGCCGTCGGCGGTCGGGATCTCGCGCTGGCCCCAACCGGATTCCAGCGCCGCCTGCGCCACAATCAGCTGATGCGGAATGCCGCTCTGCTGGCTGGCGACGCGTGCCGGGATCGACAAACGGGCGACAAAGTTGCCGCTGTTGAGCGACAGCGGCGCGGCGGCCGGCGCTTTCGGCACCGCACGGCGAATCATCTGTTCCAGCGCCTGGTTCGGCAGCGTTTGCAGCACTTCGTTGTCCAGCGCCATCGGCGACATACCCGCCGTTTCGCTCGGAACGGCATTGGCATTGGCCATCTGCTTCACCATCATATCGGCCAGCCCCAGCCCCTTCTGCGACATCTGCTGGGCGATCTGCTGGTCATACATCGAGGTGTATAGCCGCGACTGGTCGCTGCTCAGCACCCCATCCTGCGGCAGCGCGGCACGCATGCTTTTCAGCATCATCTGCACGAACATGCCTTCAACCTGCTGCGCCACCTGCTTCAGGTTGCCCTGCGGATCGGCCGCTGCGTCGCGTTTCAGGCCGTTCAGCGCCTGAGCGTCATAAGCGGCGCCCGACATCGCCATCAGATCGCCGGCCATCAGATAATTTCCAGCTTGGCTCGCAGACAGCCGGCGCTTTGCATCGCCTGCAGGATCGACATCAGATCGATCGGCGTGGCTCCCAACGCGTTAAGCGCGCGGATCACGTTGTTCAGGCTGGCGCTGGCGTTAACCTTCTGCAGCGAACCGCCCTGCTGTTGCACCGAAATCTGGGTATTTGGCGTCACCACGGTTTGCCCGCCGCCAAGCGGCGTGTTCGGCTGGCTGACGGTATTTTGCCGATCGACCACCACCGACAGGTTGCCCTGCGCCACCGCACAGGAATCCAGGATCACGTCGCGGTTCATCACCACCGATCCTGTGCGTGAATTGATGATCACCTTGGCGTCAATCGCCCCGACGCTGACGTTGATGTTCTGAATTTCCGCCAGGAAACGCACCTGCGAGCTGTTGCCCTGCGGCACCAATACCTGAATGGTGCGGGCGTCCAGCGGCGAGGCGGTGCCGCCGCCGCGCTGGCGGTTGATGGCGTCGCTGATCTGCTGCGCCAGCGTGAAGTCTTCGCTATTCAGTTGCAGGTTAATCACCCCGCCGTTGCCGAAGGTGGTCGGCAACTCGCGCTCGATAGTCGCACCGTTGCTGATGCGCCCCCCCGCCAACTGATTGACCTGCACGCTGCTGCCGCCGGACGCCGCGCCTGCGCCGCCTACCAGCACGTTGCCCTGCGCCAGCGCGTAAACCTGGTTATCCACGCCTTTCAACGGCGTCATCAGCAAGGTGCCGCCGCGCAGGCTTTTGGCGTTGCCCATCGAGGAGACCACCACGTCGATGTTCTGCCCGGTGCGCGAGAACGGCGGCAGCTTGGCGGTGACCATCACCGCTGCCACGTTTTTCAACTGCATATTGGTGCCCGGCGGCACGGTAATGCCCAGTTGCGACAGCATGTTGCTCAGGCTTTGGGTGGTGAACGGCGTTTGCATGGTCTGATCGCCTGAACCGTCCAGCCCCACCACCAACCCGTAACCTATCAGGGCGTTGTCACGCACTCCCTGCACCGTCACCAGATCGCGGATGCGTTCCGCCGTCACCGGCAGGCTCAGCGCACCAATCACCAGCGCCATTAGAAATCTCTTTAACATTGGAACCTCATTCGCCTTACCCACAAGGCGTTATTGTCGCGGGCAGTTGGGGGCAGGCAGCACGCAGTACGTGACGGCCCCGGGCACTGCCCCACCTCAAAATGGCAAGTAAAATAGCCCGTACTCAAAACGGCGAGACATTTAAGAAGAAGCGTTGCAGCCACCCCATGGTCTGCGCTTCGTTGATATAGCCGTTGCCGACATATTCAATGCGCGCGTCCGCCACCTGGGTGGAGGTGACCGAGTTATTGCCGCTGATGGTGCGCGGGTTAACCACGCCGGAGAAACGGATAAATTCGGTGCCCTGATTGATGGCGATCTGTTTTTCCCCCACCACGTGCAGGTTGCCGTTGACCAGCACCTGATTGACCGTGACGGTAATGGTGCCGCTGAAGGTATTGTTGGCGTTGGCCCCGCCCTTGCCGCCAAAGGTGCTGTCGCCGGAGATGTCCATGTCGGCGCGCGCGTTGCCCAGCAGGCCGTCGAGATAGCGCGGCGACGTGGCGACGCCGAACTTGCTCGCGCCATTGCGGCTGGCGTTGGCGGAGGAGCTTTTGCTGGCGCTGACGTTTTCCTGCAAGACGATGGTCAGGGTATCGCCGATATTGCGCGGGCGGCGGTCTTCAAACAGCGGCTGATAGCCGTAATTCATCGGCTGCACCGTCTGGAAAATCGATCCGTTCGGCACCGGAGCGCCCGCCGGTGCCGGCTGCGCCGTGGTAGCGCCATCAACCAAGGGTTTATGCGGAATATAGGCGCAGCCGCTCAGCGTCAGCATCGCCATCGCCGCCAGCCAGCGTTTTCCTTGCTGCGGCGCGTTTGCCATCAGATATGTGGTTACCACGGATATCGCCTTTGTTTCACGAAATAGGGTGACGGGCGCACCGGCGGCGCCCATCAATTACAGTTGCGTCAGTTTTTGCAGCATCTGATCGGACGTTGATACCGCTTTGCTGTTGATCTCGTAGGCGCGCTGGGTCTGGATCATGTTGACCAGCTCTTCCGCCACGTTGACGTTAGAGGTTTCCACGTAACCCTGATAAAGCAGGCCCGCGCCGTTCAGCCCTGGCGTGCTCTCGTTCGGCGCGCCGGAACTCTCGGTCTCCTGGTACAGATTCTCGCCCACGCTTTCCAGGCCGCTGTCATTGATAAAGGTGGTCAGGGTCAACTGGCCTACCTGCTGGGCGGCGGTCTGCCCCTGCTGGGTAACGCTGACGATGCCGTCACGGCCGACGGTAATGCTCAGGGCATTGGCCGGAATGGTGATCGCCGGCTGCACCTGGAAACCGCTGGCGGTCACCAGTTGACCGTTCTGGTCGATCTGGAAGGATCCGTCGCGGGTGTAAGCCTGGCTGCCGTCCGGCAACATAACCTGGAAGAAACCCTGGCCTTTAATCGCCACGTCTTTGCTGTTGTTGGTTTGCGACAGGTTGCCCTGGCTGTGCAGGCGCTCGGTCGCCACCGGACGCACGCCGGTACCGATCTGCAACCCGGACGGCAGCGTCGTCTGCTCGGAAGACTGCGCGCCCGGTTGGCGCATGGTCTGGTACAGCAGATCTTCAAATACCGCCCGCTGGCGTTTAAAACCGTTGGTGCTGACGTTCGCCAGGTTGTTGGCGATCACGTCCATATTGGTCTGCTGCGCATCCAGACCGGTTTTGGCAATCCATAAAGATGGGATCATGGGTTATTTCCTTGCTGCTTAACTCAGTGATAACAACGAGTTGGCGCGCTGTTCATTTTCATCCACGCTGTGGATGACCTTCATCTGCATTTCAAAGCGACGGGCGTTGGCGATCATGTCGACCATGGTTTCCATCGGATTGACGTTGCTGCCCTCCAGCACGCCCGGCATCACCCGCACCAGCGGATCGTTTTGCAACTGATTGCCGCGTTGCTGCTGGGTTTCCGGCGTCAGGCGAAACAGCCCGTCGTCGCCGCGCATCACTTCACGCGCGTTGGCCTTCACCAGCTTCAGCCGGCCGATCTGGGCGATGGTGTTCGGCGGATCGCCGGCGTTCAGCGCCGAAATGGTACCGTCGGCGGCGATGGTGATCTCTGCCGACGGCGGCACTTCAATCGGCCCGCCATCGCCCATCAGCGGCCTGCCCTGCACCGTCAACTGCCCGGCGGACGAGATCTGGATGTTACCGTTGCGGGTGTAGGCTTCGCTGCCGTCCGGCAGGCTCACCGCCAGAAAACCGTCCTGCTGCAGCGCGACGTCCAGCGGGCGCGCGGTGTAGTTCAGCGCCCCCTGGCTCATGTCGGCCCCCGGCGTCGAGGCGGCCACCAGCGTACGCGTCGGCAGGCTAGGCCCGTCCACCGGCACGGCACGCAGCGCCGAAAGTTGAGCGCGAAAGCCCGGCGTCGATGCGTTGGCCAGATTGTTGGCGGTGACAGACTGCTGCTCCAGCGTCTGTCGCGCCGCGCCCATCGCGGTATAAATCGCGTGATCCATAAATCAATCCTATTAGCGCAGGCTGACCAGCGTCTGCAGGATAGAGTCCTGCGTTTTGATGGTCTGGGCGTTCGACTGGTAGTTGCGCTGTGCGACGATCATGTTCACCAACTCCTGGCTCAGATCGACGTTGGAGGCTTCCAGCGCACCGCTGGTCAGCTTGCCGAAACCGCCGCTGCCAGCCAGCCCTACGCGCGGTTGGCCGGACGCGCCGGTTTCTTGCCATACGTTATCGCCCTGCGAGGACAGGCCTTCCGGGTTGGAGAAGTTGGTCAATACGATTTGACCCAGCAGCTGGGTTTGCTGGTTGGAATAGATCCCCACGACGGTACCGTCATTGTTGATCTGGAAGTTGGTGTACTCGCCTGCGGTATAGCCGTCTTGCGACACCTTGCTGACCGAGTCGCTGCTGACGCTCTGTTGCATGCTCTTGGCAAAGCTCAGGCTGAAGTTTTGCGCCGGTGCGCCGTTGGTGGCGGACATCGGGATCAGCATGCTGAATTCGCCGGTGGCGCCCTGTTTGCTGGTGGTGCTGACCAAGTTACCGCTGGTATCGAACGCCATGGTGCCTGCGTCGGTCACCGGGGAGCCGGGAATGTTGCCTTCCTGAGTGTATACCTGCCAGTTGTTGTCGGAGGTCTTCACAAAGTAGGCATTGATATTGTGCACATTGCCCAGCGAGTCATAGGCGGTGATCGAGTTGACGTAGTTGTAGGAATCCTGCTTGGCGGGATCGAACGTCTTGTTATCCGGTACCTTATGGGTGGATTTCAGGTTGGCGACCATGGTGCCCGAGGTGGTGGCCTTGGCGGTCATCATCCCTTCCGGAATGCTCAACGGCACCGGGTTGGCGCCCTGCTGAATGGTCGGCGGTGAACCGGCCGCCGGGAAACCGGTCAATTGCAAGCCCTGCATGTTGGTCAGATTGCGGTTTTCATCCAGCTTGAACTGGCCGTTGCGGCTGTAGAAAATGCCGCCGTCCTTGTCCTGCAGGCGAAAGAAACCGTTGTCGGAAATGGCGACGTCCAGCGCGCGGCTGGTGCCGGTCGGGGTGCCGCCCTTGAAGTTCTGAGTGATCCCCGCCACCTTGACGCCCAACCCGACCTGCGAGCCGGCGAACATGTCGGCAAAGGAAACGGTGCCGGATTTAAAACCGGAGGTGGCGGAGTTCGCGATATTGTTACCGATCACGTCCAGGTTGGTTGCTGCTGCGTTCAAGCCGCTTACTGCCTGAGAAAAGGCCATCTAATTCTCCAAATAATGCGCAGGCTATCGTCCGATAACGCCCAATGAGTGAAATAAAAAATCGAATTAAAGGATCTGACGAACGTCCTCCAGCGTGGCGCTGCCAACCAGGCCCAGATCCAGCTTCGCGCCGTCCGAACCGCGGATAACGCCATTGACCATGCCGAAGTGCAGGCTGCGCGCCACCAGCTGTTCGCCATTGCCCTTGGCGTTGATCGCCACGGTGTAGGCGCCGTCGGGGGCGGTGGTGCCGTCTGTCAGTGAGCCGTCCCAGGTAAATGAGTGCACGCCGGCGGTCAGGCCGCCGATGTCAATGGTGCGCACCGCTTTGCCGGTGGCGTCGCTGATGGTGGCGGTGACCGTGTCGGCGGCGCGCTCCAGCTCAAGGCCAAACGGCGTGGTGCTGACCTTGCCGTCTTTGCTGCCGACCAGAATGTTGCTGCCGGGCACCATCACGCCGTGACCGATCAGCGCAGTGGCCTGCAACGACTGGTTGCTGTTGATCTGGCCGGAGATCGACCCCAGCGTGGTATTGAGCTTTTCGATGCCCTGAACGGTGTTGATCTGCGCCAACTGGGTGGTCAGTTCATTGTTCTGCATCGGGTTGGTCGGATCCTGGTTTTTCAACTGCGCCACCAGCAGCGTCAGAAAGTTGTTCTGCAGATCCTGGCCGGTGTTGTTTTTGGCGTTGACGCCGGTGACGGTGTTATCCAGCGATTCATTGGTGGTTGCGGCAATGGCCATGC
The DNA here is from genome assembly GCF_018336935.1 of Serratia plymuthica. NCBI lineage: Bacteria > Pseudomonadati > Pseudomonadota > Gammaproteobacteria > Enterobacterales > Yersiniaceae > Serratia > Serratia plymuthica. The sequence goes on from NZ_CP068771.1 coordinate 2,959,609, forward strand.
AAAGCTCCGGTTACTGACCCAGCGTCAGGGTTTTCATCATCATCGACTTGGTGGTGTTGAGCACCTCGACGTTGGCCTGATAGCTGCGGGAAGCGGAAATGGTATTGACCATCTCGCTCACCACATCCACGTTCGGCATGCGCACATACCCTTTGCCGTCCGCCAGCGGGTTACCCGGTTGATACACCAGGCGTTCCGGTGCCGGATCCTCGACCACCTGCGATACGCGCACCCCGCCGGTGGGTTGCCCGGCGGCAGCGGCCACTTCAAATACCACCTGCCTGGCGCGGTAAGGTTCGCCGTCCGGGCCGGTGACGCTGTCGGCATTCGCCATGTTGCTGGCGCTGACGTTCATGCGCTGCGACTGGGCGGACAACGCCGAGCCGGAGATATCGAAAATATTCAGTAGCGACATGCGCCTTATCCTTGTTGTAACACTGACATCATCCCTTTGATCTGACCGTTGATCAGCGTCAGGTCGGTCTGATACTTCAGGCTGTTATCGGCGAAGTTGGTGCGTTCGCGATCCATGTCTACCGTATTGCCGTCCATCGCTGGCTGATCCGGCACGCGAAACAGCAAATCGAGCTGCGGCGGCTGCATGTTTTGCGCGGGAATGTGGCGCGCAGACGTCATGTTCAGCGCGATGCCGCTGCCGCTGGCGCGGCCCTGCGCCAGCACCTTGTTCAACTGGCCGGCGAAATCGATATCCCGCGCCTGATAGCCCGGTGTGTCTGCGTTGGCGATGTTAGCGGCCAAAATTTCCTGCCGCTGGGCGCGTAGATTCAGCGCCTCTTGACCAAAGCGCAGAGCAGCGTCCAGTTTGTCGATCATGCTCCCTCCGCGAGGTTAAAATTTGGAGCCGACAGCATAAACGCCCCCTCCGCCAGCCTATCGTGGGAATAAGGGCAAAATGCGTCGCTATTTGTCTGCTTAGCCTGCGCGCCGTCCGGGTAAACTTACCCGCACCCGATGGCGCTTGAGGAAGCGAAGATGAAAGGTAAAATGCTGCTGTTGGCCGCTCTGCTGTGCAGCCTGAACGCACGCGCCGAGGATCTGGCGGCGCAGATCGACAGCTTCATCAGCAGCCAGTTCAGCGGCAGCCCGGTGCAGGTCAAGGTGTTGGTGCGTACGCCGGCGGCCCAATGGCCACAGTGCGAGTTTCCGCAGCTGTCGCTCGCGCCGAATGCCCGCCGCTGGGGCAATATCAGCATTTCGGCGCGCTGCGACCAGGATCGGCGTTTTATACAAACGCAGGTTCAGGTGATCGGCAACTACCTGGTGTCGGCGCGCGGCATCAGCGCCGGCACCCGGCTGACGGCAGCTGACGTGAAGCTGAAAAGCGGCCGGCTCGATACCCTGGCACCGCGCACGCTTACCGACGCAGGCAAGGCGATCGGTGCGGTCAGCCTGCGCAATGTCAGCCCCGGCCAGCCCCTGACCTTCGCCATGCTGCGCCGCGCCTGGGTGATCAAGGCCGGTCAGCCGGTGCAGGTGACGGCACAAGGTACCGGGTTTAACATCAGCGGCACAGGCAAAGCCATGAACAACGCCGCCGCCCAGGACAGCGTCCGCGTACGCATGGCTTCCGGGCAAATCGTCAGCGGTATTGCCGATGATGAGGGTACGATTCGCATCGGATTATAAAAAGGATACCCAAAATAATTGGCGTTGCATCGCGGCGGCAAATCCTTGAGTCCCCAGGAACATAGCAAACTATGTGACTGGGGTGAGAGGATGCAGCCTACAAAGATGCAGCTTCAAGAATGACGGGTATAAAGGTTTATAAAAACCTGCCGATAATAAAAACATAAGCAGTAATTACCTGGCCGCCAGGGCCGCAAAAAATATCAGCCATTGCCCGTGCGGCAGCGGCATCGATGGAGATTGACCATGAGTATCGATCGCACCCAGCGGCTGCAGCCCGTGACAACGGTGCAGCCGCGTGAAACACCGGCAGAAAATCAGCTTCAGCCGCGCAAGGCCGCTCAGGCGGAAAGCGCCGTCAGCGGCACCCAGGTAAAATTGAGCGACGCGCAAGCACGCCTGATGCAACCGGGCACTCAGGATATTGATATGAACCGGGTGGATGCTATCAAGCAGGCGATCCGCAGCGGCGAATTGAAAATGGATGCCGGCAAAATTGCCGATGCGCTGCTGCAAGACGCGCAGAGCGATGCCCAATGGCTGTCAAACGGCAGCCGGCCGCCGAAGGCATAATCCTGTGATGCAATCTGGCCTGCATTGCCCACAAGGTTGCGGCGTGAAAGATCAAGGGACACTCTGAAAGGTGACGAATCGCAATGGAAAATCTGCCACAGCTGCTGGATAATTTGCTGGAAACCCTGAATGCACTCGACAGGGTGCTGACGGAAGAACATCATTTGCTCTGCTCCGGCCAATTGCCGGGCGTGGCGTTGCAGCGGGTCACCGACGTCAAAAGCCAGCTGTTGGCTACGGTGAACTACCTGGAACAGCAACGGCCGGGGCTGGAGCGCGCGCAAGGGCAACAGGCCCCCTATTCCGCTCACCCGCGTCTGGCCGACGCCTGGCAACAAGTACAGTTGCTCAGCCAAAAGTTGCGCGAGAAAAATCAGCATAACGGCCTGTTGCTCAATCAGCAGATTGACCATAACGCCCAGGCGCTGGCGATCCTCGGCAAGAACAACAAATCGCTTTATGGCCCGGATGGTCAGTCGCGCAGCGGCAGCCTGCTGGGGCGTAAAATCGGCGTTTAATCAATGGCAATACGTCCGACCCTTCGGCCTGGTCGGGCGTAGATTTTCCCACTGCGAGACGGCTCGCACTTCTACCTCTCCCCTCCCTGATTATCGGTTTTTATTTGCGTAATACTGCGCATGTTGTTTCATGCCACGTTTCATTCTCTCTTGTCTTCCCCCACCCTGTGCTGGTTTTTAAATCACTTGATCTATACCCGTTAAGGGGATAGATTCCACAGGGAGAGTGGATGACGGATATTTACCTCACCAAAACGTTTCAGGCATTTGCCACTCGTGAGCGCATTAGCGACGCCACGGTGATAAAAGCCGCACAGGAAATGCAGAATCAATTGTATGAAGCTAACCTGGGCGGTTGCGTTTATAAAAAACGGATCGCCCGGACGGGTGGCGGCAAACGTGGGGGGTATCGCGTATTGATCGCCTTTCGGGACGAAGAACGGCTGTTTTTCATGCGCGGCTTCGCCAAAAATGAAAGGGAGAATATTACGGGTGAAGAGCTGGCGGGTTTACGACATCTGGCGGCACTCTACCTGGATTACTCCCCTTTCAGGCTTTATCAGTTGGTCAACAACAAGGAATTGAAGAGGCTAACCTATGAGCAAAATTCTTGCTGAGATCCACCAGGAAGTGCAGGGGCTGTACAAGTCAGGGTTTGTCGATGATGTCACTATGCGCACTTTCGACATGCTGTGCCTGCACCCGGTGAAGGAGTACACCCCAGCCGATATTCGCGCCCTGCGCGAGCGCGAGAACGTCAGCCAGCCGGTGTTTGCATTGCATCTGAACGTCAGCAAAAAGGCGGTACAAAAGTGGGAGCGCGGCGAAGCGCGGCCCAACTCCGCCGCGATGAAACTGCTTTCGCTGGTCGATCGCAACGGGTTGGCGATTCTGGCCTAAATAGCGGCATTTAATCGCGCTTGAGATACGAGCCACCAAGGACGGGTTCACGGCCTGCCGACGTTCTGCATGACCCCAGCTGCAGTGCTGTTCGGCGCAGCTATTTAGGCTGTACCCGCCCTTTTCCCCGATACCGGATCACTGGTAATTCACAATCACCTGATTGCCAATCACCCGCAGCGGCGGATTCAGCCCGCCGCGTGCCTGCACGTAATAGACAAAGCGCAATTCGGCATTGGCCGGTTCCCCGTTCAACCCGTTGCTGCTGCCACTGCCGCCGCCCAATGCAATACAGCGGGTCAGCGTGCAGAGCTGCACTTGCAACCCGGTAGGTTCGGCGGCCAGCAAGCGGTAGCGCCAACTGACGCTGGTGATGCGCGCACCCGGATCCGGCAATGCGTAAGGCGTGCGCAGACCAGGCGATTCGCCGCGTACACCGCCATATTCCAGCGTGGCGCCAACGCCGTCGGCGACCCAGGAGCCCGACACCGCCTGTGCGCCAGGCGGCGCCAACAGGCAGAGCAACGGCAAACAGTGTTTCATTATGCGGCTCCGATGGTCGACGTCATGCGGATTTGGCGGTCGTCGTTGATTTCCAGATTAGACAGCACCACCATCTGCGGCAGGCTGCGGCGCAGGAAGCGCGCCAACAACGCCCGCAACGCATGGTTCACCAACAACACCGGCGGCGCGCTGAGCATTTCTTGTCGTTGTAGCGCCTGTTTGGCCTGATCCAGCAGACGATCCGCCAGCCCCGGCTCCAACCCGCCACCGCCCTGCAACGCCTGTAACAACAAGCGCTCAAGCTGGGTGTCCAGACCAATGACCTGAATTTCGCCGTTGCCCGGGAACCATTGCTGGGTGATCGCCCTCCCCAGCGCAACCCGCACCACGGTGGTCAACTCATAGGGATCGGTTTGTGACGGCGCATGCTCCGCCAGCGTTTCAATAATGGTGCGCATATCGCGGATCGAGACCCTTTCCGCCAGCAGGTTCTGCAATACCTTATGCAAGGTGGTCAGCGACACCACGCCCGGCACGAAATCTTCGGTCAATTTCGGCATATCCTGCGCTACCCGATCCAGCAACTGCTGGGTCTCCTGCCGACCAAACAGCTCGCTGGCAAACTGGCCAATCAAATGATTGAGATGGGTCGCCACCACGGTGCTGGCTTCCACCACGGTAAAGCCCTGGATCTGCGCCTGTTCACGCAGCGCACTGTCAATCCATACCGCTTCCAGCCCAAAGGCCGGATCGACGGTTTTATCCCCCGCCAACTCACCCACCGCGTTGCCGGGATTAATCGCCAACCAGCGCCCCGGTTGCGCTTCGCCGCTGCCGATTTCTACCCCCTTCATCAGGATGCGGTAGCTGGCGGGCGGCAACTCGAGGTTATCGCGAATATGCACTACCGGCGGCAGGTAACCCATCTCCTGGGCGAATTTTTTGCGGATGCTGCGGATACGCCCGAGCAGTTCGCCGTTCTGCTGGAAATCCACCATCGGGATCAGCCGGTAGCCCACCTCCATGCCCAGCGGATCTTCCAGCTGTACGTCTGACCAACTGGCTTCTGCCGCCTGCGGATTATCCTGTGCCAATGGCGCCTCCGGCACCTTCGGCGCTTGTCGATCGCGCCCACGCAGCCACCAGGCCAGCCCCAACAGGGCCGCGGTAAACAGCAGGAACACCAGGTTCGGCATTCCCGGCACCAGGCCCAACAGGCCGAGCACCGCGGCGCTGAGCAACATCACGCGCGGGTTGTTGAACAGTTGGCCGACCATCTGTTCGCCCACGTCCTGATCGGTCGCCACACGGGTCACGATAACGCCGGCGGCAGTCGAAATCACCAGTGCCGGTATCTGCGCCACCAGGCCGTCACCGATAGTCAGCAGGGTGTAAGTTTCCGCCGCCGTTCCCAGTTCCATACCGTGCTGGATCACCCCGACCAGCAGACCGCCAACCACGTTCAATATCATGATCATCAGCCCGGCGACCGCATCGCCGCGCACGAACTTGCTGGCGCCGTCCATCGAGCCGTAGAAGTCGGCCTCTTGCGTGACTTCGGAACGGCGTTTTTTCGCTTCTTCTTCACCGATCAGACCGGCGTTGAGATCGGCGTCGATCGCCATCTGCTTGCCGGGCATGCCGTCCAGCACAAAGCGCGCGCCCACTTCGGCGATACGCCCGGCACCCTTGGTGATGACCATAAAGTTGATCAGCACCAGGATGATAAACACCACGATGCCGATGGCGAAGTTGCCGCCGACCAGGAAGTGGCCGAAGGCCTCCACCACGCGGCCGGCGGCGGCGGAGCCGGTATGCCCTTCCATCAGGATGATGCGCGTCGACGCCACGTTGAGCGACAGACGCAACAGGGTCGAGAACAGCAATATAGTGGGGAAGGCGGCGAATTCCAGCGTGCGCTGGGTAAACATCGCGACCAGCAATACCATGATCGATAAGGCGATATTGAAGGTGAACAACAGATCGAGGATAAATGACGGCAACGGCAGCACCATCATCGACAGGATCATCAGGATCAGGATCGGGCCGGCCAATACCTGCCACTGCGTCTCTTTAAAACTGCCCGGCAAACGAAGCAAGGCGGCTAAATTAGCCATTAGAGTTACTCTCTCCAGCAAAATCCAGTGCATCCGGCACCGGTAAACGTTCGGGTTTTTTCGGGATCAGGCCGCCTTCGCGCCGCCAGCGTCGCAGTTGGTAAACCCAGGCCAGAACTTCGGCCACGGCGGCATACAGGGTGGCCGGGATGTGTTGTCCAATCTCGCTGTGCCGATACAGCGCACGCGCCAGCGGCGGTGCTTCCAGCATCGGAATGCGGTGTTCCGCGCCCAGTTCGCGAATGCGCAGCGCAATTTCGCCGGCGCCTTTGGCCAGCACTTTAGGCGCACTCATTTTTTGGTCGTTATACTGCAACGCCACGGCGTAATGCGTCGGGTTGGTGACTATCACGTCGGCTTTCGGCACGTCGGCCATCATGCGGCGTCGGGCAATGGCGCGCTGCTGCTGGCGGATGCGGCCTTTAACGTGCGGATCGCCCTCCTGATCCTTGAACTCGTCGCGAATGTCCTGCTTGGTCATTTTCAGCTTTTTAAAATGGCTCCACAGCTGGTAGAACACATCGAACGCCACCATCGGCGTCAGCCCGAGCACCACCAGCAGGCCGCAGAAAATGATCATGCGCAGCGCATTGCCGATCGCATCGAGCGGCTGTTGCGTCACCAGATGCAGCATCTCCGCCCAGTGGTGCCACAGATACAACCCGGTGATCCACCCCACCAGCGTCGCCTTCAAAATACCCTTCAGCAGCTCCGCCAGCACCTGGCTGGAAAATATTCGTTTCAGCCCCGACAGCGGGTTCATGCGTTTTACATCGAACTTGAGCGATTTGCCGCTTAACAACAGGCCACCCAACAACATCGGCGCGGTGATCGCCACCAACACCAGTCCCGCCATGATCGGCAGCAGCGCCCACACCGCCTGCCGCAGCAACATGCCCAACTGGCGCAGCATCTGTTTGTCGTTGCTGACCATGGCGTGATCGAAATTCAGCCCCTGGGTCAGCATCGCCGCCAGCTGCTGCGCCATGTTGCCGCCGGCAACCCAGATGATCGACAGACCCGCAATCAGCATCAGCACCGACGTCAGCTCACGCGAACGCGGGATCTGGCCATCCTCGCGCGCCTTTTCCACCCGGTGGGCCGTGGGGGCTTCGCTTTTTTCCAGATCGCTGTCTTCAGCCACGGGCGCGCTTCCTGTGCCGGGGGGGAATAAAATTGCGGCCAGCATGCCAAAAAAATGCTGATTTCATTGATGGAACAACGGGGGAAAAGACGGGTTATTTGGGGGATGGGTAATACCCGGAGGGTAAGATTTACAACCAATTCTCGAGACGCAGGCCTTCGACAGGTTCAAATTCACGCATGTTATTGCTAACAAGAATCAAACCTTCGCTGCGCGCATGACCGGCGATATGCAAATCGTTTACGCCAATCGGCGTTCCCTGGCGTTCCAGTGCAGCCCGGATGTTACCGTAATGCGATGCCGCTTTGGCACCGTAATCGAGAATGTCCAATCGTGAGACAAAATCCTCAACCACTCTGGCATTCACCGCCGGGCGCGAACTTTTCTCCACCCCGTGAACCAATTCGCCATAGGTGATCGACGAAATGACCATTTTTCCGGCATAGCGATTGAACGCCTCCAGCACTTCCAGCGGCCGACGCTTGATCACGTAAATCACAATATTGGTATCCAGCATATGGCTGAACATCAAAAATCTTCCCGCTCGCTCTGATGCTGCCCGGCACGTTCATTGAGGAAATCGTCGCTCACCTCATTTTCCGCACAGAAAAAACTGTCCCAGGTATTTTCTACCGGAGAAAGAATGCGCTCTTTACCGACCACCCGCACCGAGACTTTCGAAACGGAATCGGGAAAGCGGACTTCAGCAGGTAAACGCACCGCCTGGGTGCGATTATTGGTAAATACAGAACCTAATGTCATGGCGACTCTCCTCTGTGTGTGGCTTAAATTATAACCACCACGCCGTATATAGCAATGCTATATACTTTGAGTTGTGCGAGTCGTTGCGCAGTTCGGGGCACGACCTGCGCCGTGCCCAATCCTGATCAGAAACCGAGGCTGTCGAGCAGGTCATCCACCTGCGCCTGATTGGCGATTACGCCGGCGCCGTTTTGATCGAGCTGCGGGCCGTTGAGCAGGCTGTCGTTCGGCTTTTTCTCCTTCGCCGGCTGTTCTGGGATATTCTCCATCAGCACCATCAGCAGCTGCTTTTCGATCTCCTGCACCACGTCCATCATGCGTTTGATCACCTGACCGGTCAGATCCTGGAAATCCTGCGCCATCATGATTTCCAGCAACTGGGCGTTGGTAAACGCCGTATGCTCCGGCACCTGTTCCAGATACCGGCGGGTGTCGGTAACTAACTCACGCGCATCGTCCAGCTCAATAGGATCGGCAAACCAGTCGTCCCAGCGGCCTTTGAGGGCTTTGGCCTCTGACTCCAGCTCCGCCTGGCGAGGCTGCGCCGCCTCCACGCAGTTTAACGCCCGTTCCGCCGCCTGCGCGGTCATGGTGACCACATAATCAAGCCGATCGCGTGCATCCGGGATTGCCTCTGCCGCCTGGGCGATCGCCTGATCGAGCCCCAATTCACGCATGCTGTCGCGCAACATGCGCGTCAGTTGACCAATGCGGGAGATGATCTCTCCCGCGGTCGCCGCATCGCTGGCAGGCATTGGAATGTCTCTCATCACCCTCTCCTTACATGCCCAGTTTTTCAAAGATCTTATTGAGCTTTTCTTCCAGCGTCGCCGCCGTAAAAGGTTTCACCACGTAACCGCTGGCGCCGGCCTGCGCCGCCGCGATAATGTTTTCTTTCTTGGCTTCCGCCGTCACCATCAGCACCGGCATGGCCGCCAATGCGCCGTCGGCGCGGATGGTCTGCAACAGTTCGAGACCGTCCATGTTCGGCATGTTCCAGTCAGACACCACGAAATCGAAACCGCCGGCGCGCAGTTTGTTCAGGGCGTCCGCACCGTCCTCAGCCTCTTCAACATTGTTGAAGCCCAACTCTTTCAGCAAATTTCTGACGATGCGACGCATAGTGGAGAAATCGTCCACCACCAGAAATCTAAGGTTCTTATCTGCCATGTTCACTCCCAAGGTGCTAACTATCCATACCCGTCGTCTTTCAAGCCGCAGCGTTGTTACCTGCACTCACCCCAGTCACTTACTTAAGTAAGCTCCTGGGGATGAGTGAGCTGGGCGCCTGGCTGCAACTTGAAATCCATAGGGTAAAGCTCTTCCAAACAACAACTCGTCTCGCGACAGCTGTTAACCATGATCCCTATCATTAAGGGCATAAAATCAAATACGTAGCGCCTGCCCACCGGCAATTTGCGCCAGCATGCGTTGGCTCATGCGATCCAGCTCCACCACCTCGTTCACCCCGCCGGTGGCGATAGCCTCGCGCGGCATGCCGAACACCACGCAACTGGCCTCGTTCTGCGCCAGGGTATAAGCGCCGGCGCGGTGCATTTCCAGCATGCCCGCCGCCCCGTCATTGCCCATGCCGGTCAGGATCACGCCCACCGCATTGCGCCCGGCGTACTGCGCGACAGAACGGAACAGCACATCCACCGAAGGCCGATGGCGATTGACCGGTGGGCCGTCATTCAGCTTCACCTGATAGTTGGCGCCGCTGCGCGACAGTTCCAGATGGCGATCGCCCGGCGCGATATAGGCATGGCCCGGCAGCACGCGCTCCCCGTCCTCGGCTTCTTTCACCGTGATCTGGCACAGCTTGTTCAACCGTTCGGCAAACGATCGGGTAAAACCCGGCGGCATATGCTGGGTGATCAACAGCGCCGGGCTGGTAGCCGGCAGCGGTTGCAGCACCTGACGGATCGCTTCGGTACCGCCGGTGGAGGCGCCGATGGCGATCAGCTTTTCGCTGCTCAGCAACGGCGTATGGTTCAGGATCGCCGGCACCGGGCTGCTGGAACGTTGCGGCAGCCGCGCCTTGGCCGCCGTACGGATTTTCTCGGCAATCAGTTCGCTGTAAGCCAGCATGCCTTCGCGGATGCCAAGCTGCGGTTTGGTGACGAAATCAATCGCCCCCAACTCCAGCGCGCGCAGCGTAATTTCCGACCCTTTACCGGTCAACGACGACACCATCACCACCGGCATCGGCCGCAAGCGCATCAGTTTTTCAAGGAAATCGAGGCCATCCATGCGCGGCATTTCGACGTCCAGCGTCAGCACCTGCGGATTAAACTTCTTGATCATGTCGCGCGCCACCAGCGGATCCGGCGCGGTCGCCACCATCTCCATATCGGGATGGCTGTTCACAATTTCGGTCATCAGCTGCCGCATCAGGGCCGAATCGTCTACGCTCAATACTCTGATTTTACTCATTACCTCTCCTTGGTCAGGCCATACACGGTCTGCCCACGCAAGTAGAAATCCCGGCTGATCTGGCTGAAATTCTCGGAGTGACCGGCAAACATCAGGCCCCCCGGTTTAAGCAAGGGCACGAAGCGGCGCAGGATGCGTTCCTGCGTCGCCTTGTCGAAATAGATCATCACGTTGCGGCAAAAAATGGCGTCAAACTGCCCCGGCAGCGCCCATTCCGGCGCCAGCAGGTTGAGCGACTGGAAATTCACCCGCGCCGCCAACTCCGGCCGTACCCGCACCAGCCCCTGATGCGGACCGGTGCCGCGCAGAAAATAGCGCTGCATCTGCGCCGGCGTCAGGGTGCGCAGATCCTCGTGGCGGTAAACGCCCGCTTCGGCCTTTTCCAGCACCTGGGTATCGATATCGCTGGCCCATACCTGGCAGCCGCTGGCGCGTTGCCCCAGCACTTCGTTCAGCGTGATGGCGATCGAATACGGCTCTTCCCCGGTCGATGCCGCCGTACTCCACACGCAATAACCGTTGGGCCGCTGGCGCGCATGCTCCGCCAGGATCGGGAAGTGGTGCGCTTCGCGGAAAAATGCCGTCAGGTTGGTGGTCAGCGCATTGATAAACGCCTGCCATTCGGCGCTGTTCGGATCGCTTTCCAGCAGCGCCAGGTAATCGCCGAAGTCGTTCAGCCCCAGCAACCGCAGACGGCGTACCAGGCGGTTGTAGACCATCTCGCGTTTGTGCTCCGCCAGCACAATGCCGGCGCGCTGGTAAATCAGTTGGCTGATACGCCGAAAATGCACGTCCAACAGCGGCAGGCGCTGGGCCATCTGCGCCAGCATGGATCCCGGCTCCCGGTTAGAGGTCGACGGCGCCTGTTTCATACCCTATCACTCATAAAAAACGTGCTGCTTATGCGGTTTGACAATCTGAGGCTTCCTTTACCACGGGTGAGACTGCGTCTTTATTGTTGCCCGGCGCGGTGAAGTTATCGTCCGCCAGGCGGAATACCGATACTGCGTCGGCCAGGGTTATCGCCTGATCTTCCAGTGCGGCCGCCGCCGAAGCGGCTTCCTCCACCAGCGCGGCGTTCTGCTGGGTCACTTGATCCATTTGGGTCACCGCCTGCGTGACCTGCTCGATGCCGCGGCTCTGTTCGTCGGACGCCGAAGCGATTTCGCCCATGATGTCGGTAACCCGGGTGACCGAACGCACGATGTCTTGCATGGTGGCGCCGGAGTTTTCCACCAGCACCGAACCCTGTTTCACGCGGCTGACCGATTCGTCGATCAACCCTTTGATTTCTTTCGCCGCCTGCGCGCTGCGGCTCGCCAGATTGCGCACTTCACCGGCCACCACCGCAAAACCTCGCCCCTGTTCGCCGGCGCGCGCCGCTTCCACCGCCGCGTTCAGCGCCAGGATGTTGGTTTGGAAGGCAATGCCGTCGATCACGCTGGTGATTGCGCCGATTTTCTGCGAACTGCTGGCAATGTCCTGCATGGTGGTCACCACGTCGCCGGCCATTTCGCCGCCCTTGGCTGCCGTGGCAGAGGCATCACGCGCCAGTTGCGAGGCCTGGCGCGCGTTGTCGGCATTCTGCTTCACCGTGGCGGTCAACTGCTCCATGCTGGCGGCGGTTTCCTCCAGCGAAGCGGCCTGTTGCTCGGTGCGCGAAGAGAGATCGTTGTTGCCCTCGGAGATTTCCTGCAGACCAATCAGGATGGATTCTGCGCCATCGCGCACTGCGCCGACGGTGCCAATCAACGAACGCTGCATGTGCTGAAGACTGGCGAACAGCTGGCTGATTTCATTGCGGCCATAAACCTGGATCGGCGTAGCCAAATCGCCGGCGGCGATGCGGTCAAAATGGCGGCGCATGATATTCAGCGGTTGCACCAGCATATTGCGCAGCCACCACAGGGCGCTGCCGGTCACCAGGATAAGCATCAGCACCGCACCGCCCACCAGCCAGCCCGACAAGGTGAAGGATTGCTGATTGGCGGCGTTGGCCGCATCGACATTGGCATTCACCAGTTGCAGATACTGGACAAAATCGGCCTCAAACAGATCCTGGGTTTTCTGCGTCGGCTGGTCCATAAACGCCTGCAGATTGTTGTTCTCCAGGAAGCCAATCAGTTCACGCAGCGCGTTGCGCAGCCGGTTATAGCTGGCCTGGGTCGTTTCGGTCAGTTGCTGCTCCTGCTCGCTGTTGCGCGGTACCGCCAGGAACTGGTTGAAATAGAGATCGGCTTTCTGCAATGAGCTGCGCGCATTGCCCATCAACGCATTCACCTGCTCTTGCGGCAGCTTGAGCGCCGAACGGGTGCCGGCGCGGTTCAGCGTATTGCGGGCCTGCAACAATGAGACCCAGCTCAGGCTGAGGGCATCGCGCTGCTGGCTGCCGAGCGTGATCAGATTGAGATTGTGGTGATCGGAACGGAAAGCGGTGTACGACAAGCCGCTGGTGGCCAACTGCATAACACAAAAAGTCATCAACAACAGAAACAGACTGGTAGAGACGCGGATTCGGTTAAACACTGTGAACCTCCTTGCAGCCGGCCGACGGCCAGCTTACGACGGGGAATAAGCCTCCTCCGGAACGGACGAGGAGGCCCAATGCCGGTTAGAACGTTTCCCAGTTATCCTGCAGATCGCTGGCGTTCGTTTTCTTATGATTGAGTACCGGGGCAACGGTCGCTTTACCGGCCGGCATTTTGAATTCGTCCTGGCCTTCCGCTTTCAGTCGGAATACCGCCACCGACTGGGTCAGCATGCTGGCTTGCTCTTCCAATGCCGCCGCCGCAGACGCGGATTCCTCCACCAACGAGGCGTTCTGCTGGGTGACGCGGTCCATTTCCGCCACTGCCTGGCCGACCTGATCGATACCGCGGCTCTGTTCGTCGGACGCCGAGGCGATTTCCCCCATGATGTCGGTGACGCGGGTGACCGCGTTGACGATGTCGCCCATGGTCTCGCCGGCGCTTTCCACCAGCACCGAGCCCATATCTACGCGGCTGACGGAGTCTTCGATCAGGCCCTTGATTTCCTTCGCGGCCTGCGCGCTGCGCTGGGCCAGGTTACGCACTTCACCCGCTACGACGGCAAAGCCACGGCCCTGCTCGCCGGCGCGCGCCGCTTCTACCGCCGCATTCAGCGCCAGGATGTTGGTCTGGAAAGCAATGCCGTCAATCACGCCGGTAATGTCGGCAATTTTCTGCGAACTGCCGGCAATGTCGTGCATGGTCTGCACCACGTTGGCCACCACTTTGCCGCCCTTCTGCGCGGTTTCGGAGGCGCTCAGCGCCAGTTGGCTGGCCTGACGGGCGTTTTCGGCGTTCTGTTTCACCGTGGCGGTCAACTGCTCCATGCTGGCGGCAGTCTCTTCCAGCGAGGCAGCTTGCTGCTCGGTACGCGAAGAGAGATCGTTATTGCCGGCGGCAATTTCGGAGGCGCCGCTGTAGATGGCATCGGCCCCCTGACGCACGCCGCTGACGGTCTCGATCAGTTCGCTCTGCATGTGTTTGAGGCTGGCGGCCAGCACGCCCATTTCATTGCGGCTGGTCACGGCGATAGGTTGGGTCAGATCGCCGGCGGCGATCATTTTGATGTGCTCGATCATGCGGTTCAGCGGGCGTACCAGAATGTGGTGAATGCCGCTCCACACCAATACGATAACCGCCAGCACCACGACCAACACCACGACCAACGTCCAGACGGCGAAGCTGAATGAGCTGTTGCTGTCTTCCACCGCGCTTTGGTAGAGCTTGTCGTTTTGCGCCAGGTAGGTGTTGTAGATGTTTTCGAACCCGTCCTGGTAACCTTGCGTCGGCTGGTCAAAGAAAGCGTTGATTTTGCCTTCGCCCAACAGTTGGATCAGTTCGGAGAGCGCGCCGTGAAAAATGGCGTATTGCTGCTTCAACTTTTCGGCCGACTGTTCGTCCTGACGAGGTGCGAGAGGAATTTTTTCATAGGCGGCGTAATGTTGCTCCGCCACCGTCAGCATGCTCTTGGCGGAACCCAGCAGATCGTTGACGCTGGCGCCGCTGCCAATTTTATTGGCGTCCATCATGTAGCGGATACCCGCACGGTTCAGCGTGTTGCGGGTTTGCAGCAGGTTAACCCAGCTTTCGTTCAGCTCGGACTGCTGCTGGCGAATGGTCTGCAATACGGTGAAGTTTTCTTTGTCATTCTTCAGTGAGGAGAAAAAGAGCCCGCCCGAAACCAGCTGCAAGGCGCCAAATAATACCAGCACCAGCAACAGGCTGGTGACCACCTTCATACGATTAAACATGTTTTCCCTTGTTGAAAGCCCATGAGGACAGGCCCGGAGTCTGTCGATTGACAAAGTTATCGGCGCGGCGGGGCAGAACTTTATGCGAGGAGGTAACTATTTTTGGGTGGGGTTTTGGGTGGGGTTTTGGGCGCAGCATACGGCGGAGATCCATTGCCGCATGCTGCGCCCATCTCATCGTAAATCAGGCGCTTTTCGCCACGCTGTCGACCAGCGACATCTCTTCGCTGCTCAGCAGCTTTTCGATATCCACCAGAATCAGCATGCGATCGCCCAGCGACCCCAGGCCGGTCAGGTATTCCGTCGCCAGCGTCACGGCGAACTCCGGCGCCGGGCGGATCTGTTCGGTAGTCAGCGACAGGACGTCGGATACGCCGTCAACCACAATCCCCACCACCCGCAGGCCAAAGTTCAGCACGATCACCACGGTGTTTTCATCGTAGGACACGTCCTGCTGGGCAAATTTCACCCGCAGATCGATAATCGGCACAATCACGCCACGCAGGTTGGTGACGCCCTTGATAAAGGCCGGCGTATTGGCAATGCGCGTAACCTGATCGTATCCGCGGATCTCCTGCACCTTGAGGATATCGATGCCATATTCCTCATTGCCCAAGGTAAAAATCAGGAACTCCTGCCCTACCGTTTCGCCAGCCAGTTTGCTGACGGTTGCCAGTCCTGCCATATCATTCACCTCTACACCAATCGATTAATTATTATGCGGCCGCGTCCGTCAGTCGTTGTTCGCGGTTCAGCGTTTGCAGCGCCGACACATCGACAATCAACGCCACGCTGCCGTCGCCCAGAATGGTCGCGGCGGAAATCCCCGGCACTTTGCGATAGTTGCTTTCCAGGTTCTTCACCACCACCTGATGCTGGCCGATCAGCTGATCCACCAGCAACGCATAGCGGCGGCCGGCGCTTTGCAGGATCACCACAATGCCCTGGGTGGCGTCGGTTTTGGCGCCGGCCACCTCGAACACCCGGAACAGTTCCACCAACGGCAGATATTCGCCCCGCACCTGCAACACCCGCTCGCCACCGGCCAACGGATGCAGGTCTTCGGCCTGCGGCTGCAACGATTCCATCACCGCGTTGAGCGGCAGGATAAACACTTCATCGTTCACCTTGACCGACATGCCGTCGAGGATCGCCAGCGTCAACGGCAGCAAAATGCGGATGGCGGTGCCCTTGCCTGCCTGCGAATGGATTTCTACGTGCCCACCCATTTCCTGAATATTTCGCTTCACCACGTCCATGCCGACACCGCGGCCGGACACGTCGGTCACCTGCTCTGCGGTGGAAAAACCCGGTGCGAAGATCAGCATGCCGACCTCTTCATCGCTCATGCTGTCGCTGACCGCCAACCCCTGCGACGCGGCCTTGGCGAGAATTTTTGCCCGATTCAACCCGGCGCCGTCGTCGGTCACCTCAATGCAGATATTGCCGCCCTGATGTTCCGCCGACAGGACTAAATTACCCACCGCCGGTTTACCGGCAGCCACGCGCGTGGCCGGGTCTTCAATACCGTGATCCAGGCTGTTGCGCACCAGGTGCGTCAGGGGATCGATAATGCGTTCGATCAGGCTCTTGTCCAACTCGGTAGAACTGCCCTGCAACTGCAGCTCCACCTGCTTGTTCAGCTTGCCGGCCAGATCGCGCACCAGGCGCGGGAAGCGGCTAAACACGTATTCCATCGGCATCATGCGGATCGACATCACCGACTCTTGCAGATCGCGCGCGTTACGCTCCAGTTGGCTCATGCTGTTGAGCAGGTCGCCGTGGTTGACCGGATCCAGGCTGCCGGAGCGCTGCGCCAGCATCGACTGGGTGATCACCAGTTCCCCCACCAGGTTAATCAATTGGTCGACTTTCTCCACCGCCACGCGGATGCTGGTCGACTCGCTGGCCTTGGCGCGCGGCTTCGGCGCTTCGGCAACCACAGGCGCCGGTTTGGCTGCCGCCGGCTCTGTAGCCTGAACGGCTGGCTGTGGCAGCTTCGGCGTCAACTCGGCCTGCGGCGGCCTGGCGAAGCTGATTTGCTCCGGCTCCAGCACGAAACACAACACCGCGCTGATATCCTCTTCGCTGGCGGAGGTCAGCAGCGTCACTTCCAGGCTGCTTTCGGTCTGCTGCGGATTTTTCACCTCGCCCAGGTTGCCCAACTCTTCGAGCATCAGCGGGATTTCGTTCGGCTTCAGGCCACTCAGGCAAACCCGCATCCCGCCCTCTATCGCCGAAGGTGCGGCGGCGGCAGGCTCCGTCAACGCAAGCGCAGCGGGAGCATCCTGCTGCTGTGCGTCCAGCGCAAGCTGCCGCAACGCCTGACAGATGTATTCAAAGCTGTCGGCGTCTGGCTTTTGCGACGTTTTATAGGCGTCCAGTTGCTCCTGCATAATGTCTTTGGTTTCCAGAAACAGGTTGATAATTTCAGTGCTCAGGCTCATCTCCTGACGCCGCGCACCGTCCAGCAGGTTCTCCAGCAAGTGGGTGGTTTCCTGCAGCACCGAGAAGCCGAAGGTCGCCGCACCGCCCTTGATCGAGTGCGCTGCGCGGAAAATGGCGTTCAGCGGTTCAATGTCCGGGGCCAGCGGATCCAGCTCCAGCAGGTGTTGCTCCATGTCGGCCAGCAACTCATCTGCTTCATCAAAAAAGGTCTGATAAAAAGCGCTAATATCCATGCTCACGGGGTCACCTCTGCTGTGAGTCGCTGTTAGTCGGTGAAGGGACAGCCACCGGCTGCTCCGGAGTGATAAGGGTGGCCGGGGCCGTCGCCGACGGCGCCAAAGGCTTCAGGTCCACCGGTCTGGCGACGCCCATCGCGTTGCTTTCGGCGTTTTCGTGTTCAATGCCCTGCTGGGTTTGCTTGTTCAGCACCAGCACGGTGATGCGGCGGTTGATGGCATCATCGGCGCCGTGCTGTTTCAGGCTCATGGTCGCGGCCATACCCACCACCCGCAACACTTTGCCCTCTGACAGCCCACCGGCGATCAGCTCGCGCCGCGAGGCGTTGGCACGATCGGCCGACAACTCCCAGTTGCTGTAGCCGCGCTCGCCGGTGGCATAGGGAATATCATCGGTATGGCCTGACAGGCTGATTTTATTCGGCAGGTCATTCAGGATCGGCGCAATCGCCCGCAGGATGTCGCGCATGTAGCTTTCCACCTGCGCGCTGCCGGTTTTGAACATCGGCCGGTTCTGGCTATCGATGATCTGAATGCGTAATCCTTCATCCATCATGTTGATCAGCAGATGCGGGCGCAGCGCTTTCAGGCGCGGGTCGGACTCAATCAGCTCATCCAGCTTTTCCCGCAGCTTGTTGAGGCGCAGTTCCTCGTCGCGCTTCTCCAGCGTATCGATCTGTTTTTTCACCAACCCACTCTGCTGAGTGGGGTCATCCCCGCCGCCCGGGATCGGGCTGCTCTCCGAACTGCTCTTGTCGCCGGTGGTCAGCGCCACCTTCAACGGCGTGCGAAAATATTCGGCGATTTGCGTCAGCTCCTGCGGGCTGGCGATCGCCAACAACCACATCACCAGGAAGAACGCCATCATGGCGGTCATAAAGTCAGCATAAGCAATCTTCCAGGAGCCACCGTGGTGCGCCGCCTGATGCGATTTGCGTTTCCTGACCAGAACAACCGGGTGATTCTGCTTCATGCCTGTTCTTCTTCCGTCGCCTGCTGCGCCGGCGCTTTCACCCGGCGCACGTGTTCTTCCAGCTCAACGAAGGACGGACGCTCGGTGGTGTACAACGTTTTACGGCCGAATTCGACCGCAATCTGCGGGGCATAACCGTTCAGGCTCGACAGCAGCGTCACCTTGATGCATTGCATCATTTTGACGTTTTCCGCACTTTTCTGGCGCAGCAAGGTCGCCAGCGGCGAGATGAAACCGTAGGCCAGCAAAATGCCGAGGAAGGTGCCGACCATCGCGTTGGCGATAAGCGCCCCCAACTCGGCCGCCGGGCGATCGGCCGAAGCCAGCGCATGCACCACGCCCATGACCGCCGCCACAATGCCGAACGCCGGCAACGAGTCGCCGACCATCGCCAGGCTGCCGGCCGGCACTTCGCTTTCCTGTTCGAAGGTTTCGATCTCTTCATCCATCAGCGCTTCAATCTCAAACGCATTCATGTTGCCGCTCACCATCAGCCGTAAGTAATCGGTAATAAATTCCACCAGGGTGTTATCGGCAAGGATACGGGGATAATTAGAGAAAATTTCACTTTCCTTCGGGTTATCGATATCGAACTCGAGGGACAGCATGCCCTGCTGACGGGATTTGGCCAGCAGGCGATACAGCAACGCCATCAGATCCATGTACAGATCCTTGCTGTACTTCGAACGGCGCATCAGTTTGGGAAGAGCGCGCAGGGTGGATTTTATCGCTTTACCGTTGTTACCGACGATAAAAGCGCCGATGCCCGCGCCACCGATGATCAAGAACTCCGACGGTTGATAAAGCGCACCGAGGTGGCCCCCCACCATCATGTACCCCCCAAAAACCGCCCCCAACACCACGAGATAACCCAAAATAACTAACACACGCATTCCTTAAATTAACAATGTGGATGGAAGGTGGGATAAGCGCGCTTTGAGCCGCAACGGCGCAGCAGTCCAGGCTGCGCCGACGGGTTCGGTATGCCGAACCCTGCGTTTCACAAGTCGATTTAGGTCTGGATGAACCGGCGTGCCGCCGGCTCAAATTGCGCGTTTAACCTGCTCGTCCAGCAGTTGAGGAATAATATCGGCCAGTTGCGGCGAAAGTTTACGTCTTTTTACTGCGCGGGAGGGGGGCTGGCATAAACTGCAAACAAAACTGTTCAAGGGTTGGTGAGCATGGGTGATAAAAGTGCCGCCGCAGCAGTTGCAAGCGGAGAGCTGCAACATGCCGCTATCGACGAAACGCACCAGCGTCCAGGCGCGGGTCAGCGCCAACAGCGGCGTCTCACCCGGCTGGTGCGGACACTGTTCCAGATACAGACGATAGGCCTTGATCACCGCCTCGACGCCGGTGCAATGCCCGCTCTTCATCAGGAAGCTATAGGCGTTGTAAAACATGGATGAGTGGATGTTCTGTTCCCAGGTCATAAACCAGTCGGTTGAGAACGGCAACATGCCTTTCGGCGGCGGACTGCCGCGCAATTCCTTATAGAGTTTGATCAATCGCCCGCGGCTGAGCTGAGTTTCACTTTCCAGCATCTGCAAACGCGCACCCAGCGTAATCAACTCCATAGCCAGCTGAATGTCCCTGGCTTCCTGAACAATACTTTTCTCTACCATCATCAGGCTCTTTTCTTCGTCGCACTACCGTCTTTACCCGATAGTTCTTGCAGTAAATGGCTTGATAGCAAAATGCCCGTATGGATTTGCTGCAGATCGTCCACGCGTGACTCTTTCGTCAGGCGCTCGATGGTATGGCTTTCGTTAAAACGGAAGTGACAGACCAACTGGTTAGTCTCAGCCAGCTTGACCATTTGCGGTAACGTGAGTTGAGCGAGCGCATCGGCCATGGCTTCGTCGATACCCAGACGGAACATTGCCGATGCTTTTTCATCATTAATCAGACGCTGTGCTAAAAGTAAATATGACAAATTTATGTCATAAATATGCTTAAGTAATTCAGACGTACCCATATTCCCCATCCCGACAGACTATGTTTAAAAACATACGCTGGGTGATAATTTTTATCGCCCGTGACCTGGGTTTGTTCCCGAAGCTGGCAAATGAATCCCTGAATAACGGCCGTTATAAATTTTTCAACATCTCTAAATTCGGACCATCATTCAGTATTTGATACGTGCGTAAACCAACGTGTATGGATGTACAGCATTTTGCTTCGATAGTGTGTAGTCACCATGAAACTATTTTTACAAAATTAATAAGATTATTCCTAAAGCAGCGCAACTCTACCCCCGAACCATTAGCACACACAATGTAAGTAAGCAGCAATTTTAAATACAATGTGATGAAGATCACAAAAATAAAAAATAATTCAGCCAAACCCTCTCTTATTTGGCCATTTTTCACCCTTGTTTTTGCTTAAAAATCAGCCATAAGTAAAAAAACGTCTTAAAAACAATGTATATAAGCCAAAAAAATATCATTTTTAGATCAATTCGAACAAAAGCATCACCAAACCAAAATAACAGAACAAAAATCTGTTAGCAGGCGATAAACACAGTATAAATAACCGTTTAATTAACAATAAACTATCAACATCAAAAAAGTAACACTGGGAAACTATGAGGGCATGGGGTTTCAGATTTGACTTAAAAAACGGCGGATTGCCTGTTTTAATTTTCAGCGAATGGGGATATTAGGTTAACAAGAGCTCGCTTAGGTTGTGAACAAGAAAACAGAGGTAACGATATGTTTCTCGATAAGCAGAGCTAAAGCAACGAGCCTGGGTTTATTTTTCTTAAAAATTCCCCCAATACGTTTTATCGGTAGCGATAATTAAAACTTTAATCATTTTTTCTTCATTGACGAAAAGACTTAAATCTCAGCTGCACCTCTTTGGCGATAAAACTTCCCTACGTATTTTGGGTGGACCTATAAAACAAAATGCGGGTTTGCTTTTATTTTTGCTCACCGGAGGATCTGTTCCGTCATTCACGACCACCGAATAACCCACGCATATCGCGCCGGTCATGTTGCCCCGCCGGCGGAGAGAAGGTTGAAGATTCCCGGCGGAGGTTTCAGATGGATACGGCCGCCCGCCGAAGAGTTTCTGCGGGACGCAAAAAATCCCCGCCGGAGGGAGGTAACTCATCATTCGCCCTCCGGTTTGCTCAAGGTGCATGGTCCCTGTTTCCCTTTACGCCCTCCCCCTGCAATCTGAGACTTTGCCTAATTCGCGTCTTTAACGGCAGGATGGCATTGCCGATACCGCGTGGGCATATTATTATTCTTGGCGTACAAGGCACTGGTAACGCAGCCGATTATTACCCTAATGCAATTTATTTATTTGAAATTAATTCTCAGGTCGCACATCACGCTTTTGGCGCAGCCCGGCATGACGGCGTGATGTTCCTTCGTCCGGCAACAACTATTAACAGGCTATATTTTAATCATGACTGATACCTTCGATTACCTGATGACGTTCCGCAAGTGCTCCAGTCTGGACAGCGTGGAAAAAGTGTACGACAAGCTTAACTATTCCATTGATAATGATATTGAAATCAGCAATATGTACCGCGCAGCCGATCACCGTCGCGCCGAGCTGGTTGCCGGTAAATTGTTCGACCTGGGCAAGGTGCCAAAAACGCTGTGGGCGCAGGTGTTTTAATTTTTCTTCATTACGCGCGAACGCCCCTTTATCTTTTATTGCTAAATAGCGGCAATAATCTCCGATTTATTGTCGCGCGTGATACAAACCACATTTATCAAATGCATCAGGCTCTACTCTTTATCTTAAGTATGGAAAACGGGAGTGGAAGATGGGATATCAAAACGTTCTGGTTACTGTCGCCGTGGCGGCTGACAGCCACCGCCTGGTTGAAAAAGCCGTCTCTATCGTGCGCCCCTCTAACGGTAAAATCACCCTGCTGAGCACGATTGCCAATCCGGAAATGTACAATAACTTCGCCGGGCCGATGTTGGGCGATCTGCGCGCGCTGATGGAAGAAGAGACGCTGCTGTTTATGGAGGAGCTGCGGCTGCGGGCCGATTATCCCATCGCCGAGACGCTGATCGTTCATGGTGAACTGAGCGACAGCCTGAGCTACGCCCGCCAACGCCAGCCGTTTGATCTGGTGATCTGCGGCAACCACTGCGACAGCCTGATGAACAAGATCTCCTGTTCTGCGGCGCGCTTTATCAATACCAGCCACATCGACGTGCTGATCGTCCCGCTCTGATACCCGGATGCCCGGAGGTTGCCGCACAGCCGCCACTTTTGCCTCCCCGTCTTCATGACGCACTTTTGGCCCTGCGATAGCCCCTGCCGATTTAAGGGACGACGAAGCACATTAGGCCATTTCCCCTTACCGATGATTGACTAGACTTAGGGTTCTGTCCGCATAAGGAGTTCCTGATGTCTCAATCCGAACAACAAAATCGCCGCATCCTGCTGGCCTCACGTCCGCACGGTGAACCTACCGCAGACAATTTCCGCCTGGAAACGGGGGCGATACCGCAACCCGCCGCCGGCCAGGTACTTTTACGCACCGTCTATCTGTCGCTTGATCCCTATATGCGCGGCCGTATGAGCGATGCCCCTTCTTACGCACCGCCGGTGGAGATAGGCCAGGTGATGGTCGGCGGCACGGTGTCGCGCGTCGTGACATCGCAACACCCGGGTTTCAAACCAGGTGACTGGGTGCTGGGCTACGACGGCTGGCAGGATTATGCGCTGTCTGACGGTAACGGCTTGCACAACCTCGGCGCGCAACAAACGCATCCTTCCCGCCTGCTCGGGGTCTTGGGCATGCCGGGCTTTACCGCTTATATGGGCCTGCTGGATATCGGCCGACCGCAACCCGGTGAAACCCTGGTGGTCGCCGCAGCCAGCGGCGCCGTCGGTTCGGTCGTTGGTCAGGTCGCCAAGCTGAAAGGTTGCCGCGTGGTCGGCGTGGCGGGCGGTGCGGAAAAATGCCGCTATGTGGTGGAGGAACTGGGCTTCGATGCCTGTGTCGATCACCGGGCTGCCGACTTTGCCGAACAGCTGGCCGCCGCCTGCCCGCAGGGGATCGACATTTATTACGAGAACGTCGGCGGTGCGGTGTTCGATGCGGTGATGCCGCTGCTGAACGCCAGAGCGCGTATTCCGGTCTGCGGCATTATCGCCCACTATAACGCCACCGGTTTGCCAGACGGCCCGGATCGCCTGCCGATGCTGCAGGGGCTGATTTTGCGCAAGCGCATCCGTATGCAGGGCTTTATTATTTTCGACGACTATGGTCCAGAGTATGGCGACTTCCTGCAGCAAATGGGCGAATGGGTCGGGCAGGGAAAAATCAAGTTCCGCGAAGATGTGGTCGACGGGCTGGAAAATGCGCCACAGGCGTTTATCGGCCTGTTACAGGGCAAAAACTTCGGCAAGCTGGTGATCCGCGTCGCCGACGAGTAACCGGAAGCCAGGGCGCAGCGGTCCGCTGCGCCCTGGCATGACGTCAATACAACCGCTTCAATGCAGCTGCCTCAGTGCAGCGCGCCGCCACCGATCGCCAAATCCTCGTCAATCGTCAACGTGGTATGCACAATGCTGCGCACCGCGTCGATCATGGTCGCCAATGCCATACTCGGCTTGCCTGGATGATTGACCGCCAACTCATGGCTGTACGGAATGTGAATAAACCCGCCTTTTATCGCCAGATGATGGCCGGCAATGTGGTGGCTCAGCCCGTAAAAAAGCTGGTTGCAATTATAGGTACCGGCAGTATGAGACACCGCCGCCGGAATACCCTGCCGGCGCAAGTGCTGCACAATCGCCTTCACCGGCAGCGTAGAGAAATAACCGACCGGCCCGCCTTCTACCACCGGCACGTCTATCGGCTGTTTACCGGCGTTATCGGGAATGCGGGCGTCGATCAGATTGACGGCCACCCGCTCAACGGAGATCTCCCCGCGCCCGCCGGCCAACCCCAGGCAGATCACCGCAACGGGGTGCAACTCGTCTATCGCCGCAATAAGCTGTTGGTTGGACAGCCCCAACACGCAGGCAAGCTCGCGCACCACCACTTCCGCGCCGGCGATACGCTCCCCTGCCAGAGCCTGCGCAACCTGCCAGGAAGGGTTTACGTCGTCCCCATCAAACGGCTCTATGCCGGTCACCAATACCTTCTCCATCATCACACCTTATGCCGTGTTTAAAGTTCGTAGGGTATCAGCCTAAACGCGACAATATGATTATGGAAATACGTTATCCGCATATGCCGACATACCTGAGCCTGCAGTTATATTGTCTTCACCGATTGATAAATATCGCGGTCGAAATAGCCATCGGCCTCACAGTCGTTGAGATAGTGCTCATGGCACACGCCCTCCGTCGGCTGATAACCGCTGGCCGACGGGCAGCGTTTGCAGCGCAAATCCCTCCAGCCCGTCAGGCGCCGATTTCGGTGCGCACATCCAGCAGTTCGGGGAAAAAAGTCAGATCCAGTGCTTTTTTCAGGAAGCTGACGCCACTGGAGCCGCCGGTACCCGATTTGAAGCCGATAATCCGCTCCACCGTCTTCATATGACGGAAACGCCACAGGTGGAAGCTTTCTTCTATATCCACCAGTTTCTCGGCCATTTCATAGGCCTCCCAGTATTTTTGCGGATGGTCGTAGATCTCTTTGAACGCCGGCAACAGATTTGGGTTGCGCTGGTACGGCTGCGTCCAGTCGCGGTCGATACACTCTTGCGGGATCGGCAGGCCGTGGCGTGACAGATAAAGCAGGTATTCGTCGTACAGGCTTGGGGCCTCGAGGATCGCCTTCAGCGCCGCGTGTTTTTCCGCATCATTACTGAACACCGCCAGCATGGCCGCATTCTTGTTGCCCAGCAAAAACTCGATGGAGCGGTACTGATGGGATTGAAAACCTGACGAGTTGCCCAGCACATCGCGAAACTCTACATACTCCGACGGCGTCAGGGTTTCCAGCACCGCCCACTGTTCAAACAGCAGCCGCTGGATCTGTTTGACCCTGGCCAGGATCTTGAAACAGTGGCTGAGCTTATCTTGTTGTACCAATGCCCGTGCCGCCTGCAGCTCATGCAGCATCAGCTTCATCCAGAGTTCAGAGGTTTGGTGCTGCACCACGAACAGCATTTCGTCATGATGTTGCGGATTGGACAGCGGATGCTGGCAATCCAGCAGTTGGTCCAGGCACAGGTAATCGCCGTAGCTCATGCGTTTGGAAAAATCGGTGACAATCGCGCTTTCTAATTCTCGTTTGTTCATCTGTACTCTCCGCGGTACCACGGCCGGAAGCGGCGTGGAACGTGCTGCAAAGAGAAAACAATAGTACAGAACCCTCATGCCCGAAGGACTATAAACGAGAGTTGCCTCGCAGATCTCAGTCTTGGCGAGGCTGGGGTAATCCCCTATCGCTAAAGGTACGGGAGAGATATCATTCCCGGCGCAAAACACGGGCGCTAAAGCCGACCAACAACGGAAACAAATAAAAAATCGCAAACAAGCATTACCCGTTAATTATACCAACCGAACTTACTTGTATTATTTAACACTTGAATTAACCCTAATCAATAACACTGATTCGCCGGCCGATTATTTTTTTAAAATAACGCTTGATATGGTAGTTGCCATCAGTTAATAATCACCTTCCTTACAGAGGATTGCATAAAAATAAATCATTCACTCAAAAGGAGTTTGTTATGGCGATAGTTAATGCAGCCTGGTTAGACTCTATCGCCGGCGGCCGCGCCAAGCCTGGCGGCAGCAGCTCCTGGTAAGCGTTACTGTATAAAATTATATCTGTTCATTTGGCACTGTCATGTCTACAGCACCAGGGAATTTATTAATTAAAGGCGGCAGTTAACAGCGACCGCCTTATAGATTAACCAAAAGTTATATATAGATAATTTATCAGGCCCATAATTATATTTTTCGCCATACATTCCATCACAACTTTCCTTAGTGGTGCCGGAGTGATAACCCCTGGGTTAGCATTCCCGGCACCCACAGGCCAAATTTATGATTACCCTCGCCACCTGCTACTTTTTCGTTTTTTTTATCCTTAAAGATCTATGCGTTCTTAAAAAAGTAAATCCATATAACGGCAACCCACTGAAATCTGGTTTCAAGACGCAATCCCCGGCTCGATATTGGGCCGGACTCAGCCCATCCTGACCCTGAGAATATCGCTAAATTTAGTGGTATAGGCCGGCGAGAGCATCTCACGCTTCATCTGCCACGGTTTGGCGATGCCCTGCCCGGCAAACCAGATGCGGCCGCGCCCTTCCCGGTTGAGCTTGTCCAGCGTCGCCATCAGTTGGCCGCTGTTGCGCCGTGGCGGGCAGTCGTCGAACAGGTCAATTTGCGCCATGGTGCCTGCGCTGAAATCCCCCAGTATCACGCCGCCTTTCAGGTAACGGTGACCCTCCCGCCAGATGCTTTCCAGCGCACGCACCGCCATGGCAATAATATCGCGGCTGTCGTTGCTCGGCGTTTGCAGCCGGGCAGTGCCCAGATTGCTGTAATAACCCTCGCCTGCGGAATGCGGGCTGGTCTTGATAAAGACCGACACGCTGCGGCAATAGCGTTCGTCTTGCCGCAATTTTTCCGCCGCGCGCTCCGCATAGCTGCAAATCGCCTCCCGCATATGCGGGTAATGGGTCAAGCGCTGGCCGAACGAGCGTGAACAGATGATCTGCTCTCTGGCTGCGGCCTCATCCTCCCATTGCAGGCAGGATTCCCCGCGCAGTTCACGCACCGTGCGTTCCAGCACCACACTGAAAGTTCTGCGCACCAGGCGGGTATCGCAATCCGCCAGTTGCAATGCGTTTTCAATCCCCATCGCCTGCAGTTGCCGGGTCAGTCGGCGGCCGACGCCCCACACTTCCTCTACCGGTATTAACGCCAGCAGCTTGCGCTGACGGACAGGATCCGAAAGATCCACCACACCCCGGGTACCTGGCCAACGCTTGGCGGCGTAATTGGCCAACTTGGCCAGCGTCTTGCTGGGCGCTATACCCACGCCGACGGCCAAATGCGTCTCCCGCAAAATCCTTTGTTGCACCTGGCGGCCAAACTGCGCCAGATCTGCACAACGGTTAACGCCATCCAACCGCAAAAAGGCTTCGTCCAGCGAATAGATTTCCACCGCCGGCGCCATCTCGTCCAGAATGCTCATCACCCGGTGGGACATATCGGCATACAGCGCGTAGTTGGAAGAGAACACCGCCACCTTGCGGCGGCGCATCTCCTCTTTGATCTTGAAATACGGCGCCCCCATCGGCACGCCCAACACCTTGGCCTCGGCGCTACGGGCAATCACGCAACCGTCGTTATTGGACAGTACGATCACCGGTTTACCTTTAAGATCCGGCCGAAAAACTGTCTCGCAGGAGGCATAAAAGCTGTTCACATCCACCAGGGCAAACATCGTCAGCCCCCGTCATAGCACGGGTTTGGCATGATCGCAGCGGGTTCTGGGCAACAGGATTGGGGTATCTTCATAATGCATAACTTAACTGTATATATATACAGTTAATGATAAACAAAAATCACCGCCCTGCAAGCAACTTTGCCGGCAGGAGGCGGTGTGAATCGCTAAGGCAATCATTTTCTGTGAAATTTGGTCTACCGGGCACGACCTGGCTACCGGTGGGCCAAAATAGCACAACGAGGAAATATTGCCGGCTTCCAGAAGGTGTTAAAGGGTAAGTTTTACTCAAATAACGTCCTACCGTACTCCTGGATAGTTTCAAAATTCAGAGTGGTACTTAAGCTCGCCGAACCTGCGACGATTTCGTATGTGACGCCATAGTCTAATCCGCTGATTATCTTTTTCTTTCCTTTTCCCCACGGGTTTCCCCCAAGCGCTTCAATAGCGGCAATCGACGCTTCTCCAATGTATTTATCGCCGCCAACATCAGCGCAAATAGCGTAAACAAAACAATCGTTGTAGCTGAGTTTAGCCAGGTCGCCCATTTTGACGTCTATACCGGTCACCTCTTTCCAATTGCCTGGAATAACATAGTAAGGAATAACACGTGCATTAACATAGTCGCCCTCACCCTGCCAACCGGTTCCATCCTTTCTTTTTCTAAGGCTGGTTTCTATCTGGCCTGTCGCATCGATCTCTTTCGCATCTGGGCTTCCATCCGCGTCGGTATCCGCATCGGCAATGATCAAGATATGGCCATTATCTTTAATCATGACAACAGGAGCGGGTATGGCGGGTTCACCCGACGATGCCTTATGGTTTTTCCAGGAATGTGTGATTAATTTTGGCATGGTATTGTCCTCTGCGTTCGAACAGCATGGGTTAAAAATATGCCACTACTTACGAGAGCTTTCTTATTATTACTGCCGAATATTTTTATAATGGCATGAAGAATGTTTATCATTACCACTTAAAACATTCATAACATTATATAGCAGTCTAAAACAGGATCATTTGAGAGCCCCCTTTTCAACCTGATTAGGAGTGTAACCATTAGGAATGGCAGGTGCATCGCACCCATCAATCTTAACCTTAGCGCTTGTTTTATTGAATACATTACAGGTATAAAGAAATTCAGGGATAGTAACGGTTATTCCGCTATAACCGATGGCGACCGGATACGGAAATACTTGCTGAAGCGTTATGCCGCTTGCTGTAACACGGGTTACGGTCCCCGTGGCCCCGGGGGCGCCTGGTGCCATCGCTTGAGAGAGTTGGCTCATTGACGTATTTATACTGTCAATCTGGCTTTGTATTGATTGAACATTTTGTTGAACCGCATTGGATTTTTTCTCGGTATCAACATTAGCCGCAACCTCATCGCCATTAGCGCTGCCATCAGGCTTTATTTTATTAAGCTCGTTCATTAATGCGGATTTTTTCTTCGATAAATTGACTAATTCTGAAATTGTCGCTGAAGCTGACGCGCTAAACCCCTCGGAGGACGATATCGTAACATCAAGGGAGCGTGCGTAATACACGGTAGTAATAAATACAATCCCCGGTTCTACTTTGGCATTTATTTTATATCTATTCTGAATGCTGAGAATGGCCGCTTTCATTTTATCATCAATAAATTGCAAATTTTGAGTATTAACCTTTTGTCTCCACTCTATCATTTTATCCGCACCCGTACTGAAATCTATACTTAAAGACTCTGCATTGGGAACGTTGTAGGTGACCGTATAGGCAGTTTTCTTTGCCAATCCAATTTTCGCCGCCCAACCGTCGGCTGGAAAGCCAGCGCCAAAACTCGCACTGCCTACTGAAGCAAATCTGAACCCTGGAAACGCAACAATATTATTCACTCTTCTACCCGAAGCCGGGTAGTTTAAAAATGGCTCAGGTCGATGCTTCACATCACTCGCATCCGTCCATTCTGCGGTACGTTGAAAATCAGGCGCTTCGGTTAATGCATCGCTGACATCAATCGATGTATATCTTATCGGCTGAATCGTATAGAACTCTGCGGGTATTTTTATTTTCCCCTGAGCGGGGCTAAACGGCGTTATGTATATATCGCCGGGAAAAAACTCACCGCTGGGCGGATAAATAGGATAAAAACCCAATTGCCTTGAGTTGTCATGCCATTCTTTAGATACATCGCCCGCACCTTGACGATCTGCACATCCCAAAATAATGAAGGTAAAAAAAACCATTATCACCACAATGACTTTTTTCATCGTGCTCACCTGTTTAATAATATCCGACATTACCCTCCAAGGAACCCGGTCATAAGATGACAACGCGCCTTGCCTCACCATTAATTCATAGCAAGCAGCAGGAAGAATTAACAACGATGAGAAAAAATAAAAATTTAAAACCATCAATACATACTGACCAGCATTAACGGGTTAATCCTAACGGGGTAAATAGCGATTAATATCGAGACAATGCTAACCGTTAGCAAAGTATCCCTCGAGAAAGCGCCGTTTAAAACCATAACCGGTTCGGCCGGATTTACCGCAGTCTTCTCCAACTTATGAATACTGAGGTTACCCTCGGTGACATGTTTATTCGTTAGCTATTTAATCTCAGGTTATTCAGAAAAAATTATACTTAACCTATTAATTGCATTACTTAATGCCGCACTAACTTTGTCCATGTGCACTATACCCGTGCGAAATATCTTCACTAGCCGCCTCCCGATCAAATTTAAAATAAAATGATAAAAAACACTCATCACCTTGTTAAACAAAGAATTTATTATTTATTTTTTATTCTGGCACGCTTAATGCTCATTCATATGCATCGGCAGATACAACTCTTATACCTGGGGAGATTTAAATGACCATAGTCAGCGAGTCAGTAATAGAAAAAAGTCATCAGCGGTGGACACAACTCCTTTTGGGATTGATCTGTATGGCGGCGATTTCCAGCCCGCAATATGTCTGGACATTATTGACCAAATCACTGTCGGCCAAACTGGGCGTTGATCTGCCCGCGTTGCAGGTCACCTTTTCGCTGCTCATCATATTGCAAACGTTCTTCTCGCCCTTCCAGGGCAAGCTTATCGATCGCTTTGGGCCACGGATATTAATCTCCATCGGCACGCTGCTTTCGGGATTTAGCTGGATTATTTCATCCCAGGTCAGCAACCTGACTGAGTTCTACCTGGTTTATGGCTGTCTCGGTGGGCTGGGTACCGGCATTGTGTACATCGGCGTCGTTGGGCTGATGGTTAAGTGGTTTCCGCAACGGCGCGGCTTTGCGGCCGGAGCCGTGGCTGCCGGATATGGCATGGGGGCGATTTTAACCACCTTCCCCATCAGCATTTCCCTGGGGACCTACGGCCTGGAGCAGACCATGATGGTCTTCGGCGGCCTCTTTGCCCTGGTGGGTTTTCTGGCCAGCCAAGGATTGAAAGTACCGGCCAATATTGATGTGCAACCGACCAGCACCAGGCTGGAGCAGAGCAAACGTCAGTTCACGTCAAAAGAAATGCTGCGTCAGCCTCTGTTCTGGCTGATGTTTGTAATGATGGCAATGATGTCCACCTCTGGGTTGATGGTGACGTCCCAGATGGCTATTTTCGCGGAAGATTTTGGCATCAGCAAGGCGGTGGTCTTTGGCTTGGCGGCGCTGCCCCTGGCGTTAACCCTCGATCGCTTCACCAATGGGCTGACTCGCCCGCTGTTCGGTTTTATTTCAGACCGCTATGGCCGGGAAAAAACCATGTTTATCGCCTTTGCGCTCGAAGGTGTCGCAATGACGCTGTGGCTGATGTGCCGTGAGGACCCACTGTTATTCGTTTTGCTTTCCGGGGTGGTGTTTTTTGGTTGGGGGGAGATATTTTCTTTGTTCCCTTCGACATTAACCGATACCTTCGGCAGCCAAAACGCCACCGCCAACTATGGTTGGCTGTATATGTCGCAAGGGATCGGCTCTATTTTTGGCGGCCCGTTGGCGGCACTGCTTTATCAACACACGCAAGGATGGCACGTTGTTTTTGGCATGGCGATTTCCTTTGATTTCATCACCGCCGCACTGGCCCTTTGGGTGTTGAAACCCTGGCGTTCACGCTTTATGCGCCAACACGGTTGATATAAGCAGGGTGATCTGAGCCTCAGTCACCCTGCAAACGGCACGCGAACTATTTACAAGCCACAAGATTGGCCATTTGATCTTTATCCGGCAGACCGACGATCTGTTGAAGCATGTTGGCGTGGTTCAGATAATAAATCGCCGGTGTGCCGTTGGCGCCCAGATCGTCCATCAATTTCTGGTTGTACTGGATCTGAGAAAAAATCGGCTGCGGCGTTTTTTCCAGGAGTGCCGGCTTGCTTTTGCCACCAGACAGTTCGAAATCCTGCCAGACCTTCGCGGGGTTGTCAGAAGACAATATCGCCGCCGCATAACGGCCGCTGTCGGGCTGCATGACACCCACCAACTGCGTTTTCATGGCGATGTTATTGTCTTTGATATAGGGCTGCACTTCCTGCCTGAACTTTTTACAGTAAGGGCAGAAAGGATCGGCAAACACCACAATCTGGCAACTTGCCTTATCGCTTCCTTCCATGATGCCTGGCGCTTTTAATAGCGTTTGCCACATCTCCCGACCGGCAGGGATGTAAATCTCCTCTTGTATGACTTTTTCGCTCAGGTTACTGCCGTTCTCATCGTACATATAACCTGATATGGCATGTTTTTTGTCAGGGGTCAGATAAATTGTCACCCCCGTTCCCTGGTATTTTCCCAACCACCCCTGAACGCCACCTGGCGCGGTGAAAGGTTTGATGATTTCAATACCTTGTTTTTCCAGTTGTTTGACCGGTGCGGGCAGCGCTGCGGGCGTTGCAGCCTGAACCTGCGCGCCGATGAGCACCGCAGATAACGCGAGGAGGTACTTGTTCATTCTTATCTCCATATAACAGGTACTCGTTACGGGCCTTTATATCACACACCACCGCCCCTCCCGTCACTCGCTAAACGGCAGCACTCGCCTTCTGTCTCATAGTAACAAATTATCCTGCCCCGTTTGGCTGAGGTAGAATGGTACGGCGCACCCAGCCATGACCGCAATAATTGCAAAAGAGATCCCATTGGCCTTTATCATTGCCAGAGTTATGTGATGCCGAGTGCCAGTTAATACCTAAGGAGAATACATGCACGATTTCAAAGCACTGCTTGATGCCGCATCGGGTTACGGCGAATTTGTTGCCGGCGGAACAGAAGAAGACAGCAAGGCATTGCGACATTTTGAGGCGCTCGCCAAAGAGGCATTACCAGAGGATGTCATCAGCAAGCTGTCGCAGCTTCCGGGTTCGTACAGCATTCTGGTTGCGGCTGAAATGTGGTGCTCCGACTGCCATAAAAACTTGCCCGTTATCCATGCCATAGCCGCGTCAGCACCGGCTATTCGTCTGGGCATAGTTACGCGCGATAAGGCGGAAGCCGTCTTTAAAGCACACTTTGGCGTCGATAAAGTCAAAATTCCGTTTGCGGTGGTACTGGATGAGAACGCAACTCCGCTGGGGCAGTTTATTGAACGACCTAAAACCGCTATCGGCAAGAACGGAGAAGTGACCGAGAGTTACAAAAACGGCGAGCTTCTGGCCGATACCGCTCGTGAGGTGACTTCAATTTTCCCTCAGGGCTGAGGATCGCCTGAAAACCGATCAAAACGCCAGGCGATTGAGCCTGGCGCTGGGTGACACCGGCAACAATAAAAAACGAGTAATATCAATAAGAGTCTTAGCCCTGCTTATTCGCAGGGCTTTTTTGAATAGACGGTTTATACCCCTGGCGTTGGCGTGGCTCTGAATGCATTTACAGCCTTGTCCATAATAACCTGTGCGTCACTTCCCGAATCAAGAACCGTATTTTTAGCCGATTCGTTTTCTATCAGTACGGTGGTCACGTCAAGCACCTTCAATTGATCGGTAGCCAGCAAAGCGCCCACCTGCGTAGCGAAACAAGAACCCGTTGCTATAGCCTGCACCTCCGATGCTTCGGTAGTGGCAACAATATGATTGTCAGAAATATAATTTCCCTGCCCCGAAGCGATACGTATTATTACCGGTGTTGCGCCTGGTGGAGTGACATACTGAGAACCTATCGTCTCAGAAATATGGTTGGCAATCACAGAGTTATTGTCACCACTGATATAGAGGATGCCATACAAATCATCCAGGCCATTGTTGTATGCCTGCATAGGAGGCCAGGGTTCACGGTCACGTAAAAAGTGATTTGCGGAAATCAAATTTTCCGAGCAGTTTCCCTGGAGCACCACCATTCCCGGGTAAAATGAATGAAATCTATTGCTGGTGACAGAGGAACGCACCACGCCAGAAAAATGAACGCTGCTTTTACCCCGTGGGAAAATATTGTTGGCCGTAATTAAAAGCCCGCCAAAATTTTGAGCATAAATTGAGTACCCTTTATAACCGGCGCCTATCAGATTATCGGTCACTTTTGAAGCCTGCCCCGAACCCCGTAGCTCTATGCAGTTGCCGCATTCAGCGATGAAATTATCATGAACATCCAGCGCATCCGCATTATAAATAGTCACTCCATGCTCCAAATACACCATCCCCATACCGGTAATTCG
This sequence comes from Serratia plymuthica, assembly GCF_018336935.1. NCBI lineage: Bacteria > Pseudomonadati > Pseudomonadota > Gammaproteobacteria > Enterobacterales > Yersiniaceae > Serratia > Serratia plymuthica. The sequence goes on from NZ_CP068771.1 coordinate 2,994,156, forward strand.
GAAGGAGTCTTGAGCACTGGCAATATAAATACCTGTTTTTCCGTTTGTGTAGCTATTTTCTGGATCGTTGTTTCCTGAACCATCATCCAAAAAATGTAAACCATCAATACAAAAGTCAGCAAACTCTACCGAGCTAATTCGAGGTGCGCCATCACGCTGAACATAAAACGCGGCTCCTGCATGTTCCTCATCGTCAGCCGCTGACGATATCCCCACCTGTATTCTGCTGCCTCCCGGCCACACTTCGTGCCAGTTTGCCAGTTCACTCTCCGGCGTATTAAAGCGAATACTTGAAGAGGTGAAACCATGACCAGAGCCCACGATTTTCAGATAGCTGATGTCAATAACCACCTGCGTAGTAAGCGGATAGTCACCTGGCGGAATATAGATAACGGCACCTGGTTTACCGCCTTCATTTATATCAACGCCCGTTTGCCTGCTTTTAATATCCGCGATAATGCTATTAATTACCTCGCCAATATCCTCATGCGGATTACCCACATTCCATTCTGTTACATCGTAGTAATTTTCACTCGCCATTAATTAAACCTCTTATAAGATGACATTAAAGGACAGGAACGTCTTTATATTCCGGTGATAAGCCCCGACCGCTCTCCAGCTCACGCTTTGCAAGATCGACTTTGATTTTTTCGAGGAGTGCATTATTCAGCTTGAAGTAGCGCACCATAAACGCACTGATGAAATAGCTCACCATGGGCAGTAACGAGAACATCATGATAATGCCCTGAATCGTCTCCGTATTTTGTGCCGGCTTATTGGCAATATACCCGGTAAACGACAGTATCCAGGCCACGATCGCGCCGGCCACCGCCAGCCCCATTTTCAGCATAAACAGGTTGCCTGCGAAGGAGATACCGGTCAGGCGTTTGCCGAATTTCCAGTCGCCGTAGTCGTCGACGTCGGACATCATTGCCCACAGAATGGGGCCCGACTGGATTAAATGCAGAATATTGATGACGATAAACAGCGTTAACAGCGGTGTCAGCGATTTCGGGTCGACAAACCACAACGCAAAGGACAGGATGCCGAGAATGATGTTGATAATGCGGAACAATTTTATTTTATCGAAGCGATCGGTGAGCGGCTTGGCAATCACGCTGCCCAGCATATTGCTGGCGACGCCGAGCGCCATAAAAAAGGTGATAAATCCTACGGAGGCCTGCATGACGTAGGTGGCGTAATAGATAGTGACAGCTCCGCGAATAAAGGCCGGAAAGACGTTCAGGAAGGTAATCGAAATCATCAGTAGCCATTGGTCATTTTTGGCGATGTCTTTCAGATCCCGCATTAAGCTGTCGTTGGCTTTAATCGAAACGACACGTTCCTTGATACTGGAAAAACAGAACAGGAACATTAAGGTCGCGGCGCCGCCCATGACCATCATCGTCATCTGGAAACCGGAAGCCCGGTCGCCATTACCCAGCCAGTCGGTCAGGGGCAGGATGGAAGAAGAGACGATAAGCGTCGCCAGGCCATTCAGGAAGAAACGCCATGACAGACAACCCATGCGTTCTTTCTGGTTCAAGGTAATGACGCCCGCTACCGAGCAATAGGGAATATTGATCGCCGTATAGATCAGCGACATCACCAGATAGGTTACCCATGCATAAATGATTTTCCCGTTCATGCTCAGGTCCGGTGTGGTGAACATCACAACCGCCCCCAGACCAAACGGCAGCGCCATCCACAACAGCCAGGGCCGAAACTTACCCCAGCGGCTTTTGGTGCGATCGCAAATAGCGCCCATGACCGGATCGCTAAAGGCGTCAAAAATGCGGATAACCAGAAATAATGTGCCCACAATCCCGGGATCCAGGCCATACACATCGGTATAAAACCATGTCAGGTACAGCGCCAACACGCTCCAAATCATGCAGGATCCGGCATCCCCCATGCCGTACCCCACCTTTTCTTTCAGGCTCAGCTTTTCGTAAGCGCTTTGCTTTTCTATTGCGGTAGCAGACATAAACCCACCTCTATTGCGCAGTCATGAATACAAAGCACGGGCCCTGTTCCAGCCATCAACGCCAGCGCTTTCATCGTTTTTTGTTAAAAGAAATCCCTGGCGCAAACCGTTGCACCTTGGCTAAACCTGAATCGAATTACAGGGTCGTGATGTGAATATTAACGCTGCTCTCGCGTATAATTAACCGGGAGACAATTTCATGCATTTCGATACTTTCCTGCCGAACTTGATTTTTCACCATCTGAAAGGCCAGGTGAGCAATTTCGCTTATCGGTTGCGCGATGCTGGTGATCTTTTTTGTTTGCGCCAATAAGGTGTTGTCGAAACTGGCGATGGAAATATTCTGAGGTACCGCAACGCCTTTTTCTTTTAACCCATCAATAATATAACTGGCGGCGACATCGTTATAGACTAACAGGCAAGAACAGGTTTTATGCTGCTTCGTTAATTTTTCGATGATGACATCAAGCATATTTATATGGCCTGATATTTTTTCTCCCACGCCTTTGGTTATCCAGAACTGGTTCTCTTTGGCGAGAGCCAGACCATGGCTGCTGATTTTTTTACTGTAGGAGGACACCTTTCTATTATCGACACCTTCCTGAGCAACAAAACCAAATGAGGTATGCCCCGTTTGCATGAAATGTTCCGCAATGCTTTCCGCACCTTTACCCTGGTTAATGGATACGGAGTTAAAAAAACGGGAAACCTGCGTTACGACTGCCACCGGAATGTTGGTGATCGTTAACCACTCGGAAAGTTCAGCCTCCGCTTCTGTCGGTACCCACAGCAGGCTGTCGATCCCCATGCCGACCAGGGTATGGATAATGTGTTTATCCTGCTGCGGTTGATTCTGATGTGTTTTAACGATAACCGATTTACCAATGTATCTGGCCTCTTCTTCAAATGTCGCCAGCAGCTCACAGAAGTGAGGATTAACCAGGTTCGGCAATACCACGCCAATCAACCCGGAACATTTGCCGCTAAGTTGGAAAGCGCTCTTGCTCGGCACATAACAAAGATAATCCATCGCATCACGCACCGCCTTGCGCGTTTCCGCAACGACGCTGGGGTGGTTATTTAAAACTCGCGATACGGTGGCGGTAGAGACCCCGGCTTTTTTTGCTACGTCTTTAATGGATGCCATGATGATTAATGCGTCTCCCTAACAATGGAACTCACTATAAAGTGTGACGGGAGTTGAAAATGCAAGCCAGTTCACATGTCGTTGTGTTACATCAAACCACGGTTTGCGCTCTCACTTTTATCTACCGCACTGCCGGACATATTCGCCCCGGCGCCGCACAGGCAGAACCGACGACGGTTCTGCTGCGTATGAGTGCGCTTATTTTGCGTTTAATGGCATGATGCGGCAGGACGAACCTGAAGATGCGAATAAGCAAAAGAGGTTGGCGGAGAGGGTGAGCCATTCAACTTTTCCTCTTAATCTCCTCTCGAATCAAACGCGAAAAATCCTCATTGATCACGGCATTGTCCGGCCTGTCGATGAGGCATCGTTTTTTCAACCGTTCGAAAGGCAGGCTATTATCCAATAAGCCAAGCTCATAGATATATTGATCGGCATAGCCGCTGACCAATACTTTCCAGTTATAACGAATGTCGGCAGAAACCGCAGTAGCATGATGCAAAATATTGCTCGTGCAGTTATTAAACAGTGTGTGATAAAACTCGGGTTGGCGGTTCAATTGATCGATGCGTTGCAGATAGCCCAGAAAAAGAGCCTGGGCCGTGTCCGGCGAAATCTGAAGGGGATAAAGATAAACCCGCTCTTTGCGGACATCGGTTCTGACGCCAATCAAGTCCCGTTCATCGGCAAGCACATAGGTCAACATGTAATGTTTAAAAAAGCCGCGCCAGGTCGAATATCGCTGGTCGCGGCTACGCCGAGTTTCTATCGAGACCGCCAAATGGCGGCCATCGTCGAAACCGAAGCTCAAAAACAAATGCGCAATAGCCTTGCCCGACCAATAGGAGGAGACCACATCTACCGTTTTTAACTGGCCAATAGCAATATCTGCATCGTACCAATCGGGCACATAGTCGTCGCGGGTAGGTTGATATCTGAAGTTGCGAATATTGCGCAGTACTATTTTTCCCCGCTCTCTCCATTCCACCTGCGGTAGCCTGGCGTATTCCAATATCCAGTCTTGTTCGTTGCTTGCCGTTGGTGAGGTCAACCACGAAAACATGGCCATAATGGCTACTTGCCTTTGTCATTTGAGGGTTCGCTGCTGGCGGTTGACGTTACCGTACCCTGCGCTTTTTCATCGCGCCATTGCTTGCGCAAAGAAAACATTTTCTTTAGGGCACGGCGAATGGTGGTTATCCAGCCGGCTGGCCGGGGATCCGCCAGCATGCTTAATGCACGTGCGTAGTCGAGCGTCAGCCCTGGTGTCCAGGCCATCGTTTTTGCGCGTTTGCGTATTTGCACCGCCACCCATAACTCCGGCGTCGTGAGAATTTTACTTAACGCCCACCAATGCCCACGCTGCCCCCATATCTTGCCCACCACGCCTTCCAGTGCCGCCTCCAGCCCTCGCGCCACACTGCTTGAGCAGTTACGATGCGTAAGGTTATAGGTGTTGTCTGCCTGGTAAACCTCCCAGAATCGCTTCAAACGTTCGGCATCGTAGTTCCTGATCCGCACCCGTACGGTTGACGGGCACCATTTACCGGATTCAGTCGCATAATCCGGTTGAAATTGCCCTTCGACATTATTGTCTGCCGTTGCCCGCAGCAAGCGGGTAAATTGATCGGGCGACCGATCAATATCGACTGCCGGATACAGGCTGATATAGACGCCCTCCGGAGATTCCAGCGCAGCATGGCCGGTGGAAATCACCCCATTTTTATCCACCGCAGCAATATAACGATTAATGACAGGATGAGGCACGACTGCGCTCTTCGAGGATCCCACGGGGGTCCAGACATGTATGGTCAGTGCAGGTTCATCCGCAGCCGGGGGGCCGTCCCATTCAGTGACCAACGGCGTCGTTTCTGCGCTGCTGGCTTCCTCCGCCGCCGTATTGCCCAAAACCGCGGGATTGACCTCCAGTTTTTTGACGCGCATCGCCAGCATCACCATATTCCACCCGCCAAATATCAATCCCAGACCTAAACAATAAGGTACAGTGCCGACATAATGAGTCGGATAGGGTTGAAAGAAGAAAATGGCTAACATGACTTCTATTACACCGCCGGCGACCACAAACCTCCAGTTTTTATAGCGTACCACGCCGGCCGAGACGATTTGCAATAACCCGTCGGCCAAAAACAAAATGCCAAAAATCATCGATAAAATGAAATGACCATGATGATGCCCGCTCAAGATCAATAACGCGGCCAGTGAAAATGCCCCTCCTTTTACGTAACGCAAGGTACGTTGCCCACCGATGCCGGTATGCGCGACCATCAACGTTGCCAGGCCTTCGACCAACAAGAGAAAAGCAAAAGGATCCAAGGGGAAATAAAGCGCGTTATCCAACGCATCGATGAAGACGATTAAGCCGGCCAACACACCTAACCCACCGGCAATCATCAACCCTCGCCAGCGGTTACGCAAATAATCCACCCCCAGTAAAATCATGACCAACTGCACCATGCCTATCACCTCTACCCATAGTTTTTAATTATAAGATAGCTAGCAACCTACCAACGAGCCCTGGAGTCAACCATCTCAACAGTCCCCTTGAGTTCGAGAGATCCGTGGAGGTTTTTAATTCCATTAAACCTAGCAGATGATTTATGAATGTGCTGTCGTATGCGTTCGCTTCAGATAAAACCGAAGATTGGATTGCATAACCAATTGAAAATCAATTACAAACCTCATCATGGATTGAACATCTAAATACAATACGCTTTTTTAAGGCTTCCGCAGGTAACGTCGGCCTGCAACCCGGCCCAGAATATGCTGCCGCCTTCCCTTTCGCCCTTTAATTTCCGATAGATTTTTCCTCCCCCACCGCGTCGCAAGAAGAACTGGCTCGCTCATCACAAAAATAACATTTTAATGATAATTATCAATGCATTAAAAAACATTCGCTTCAATTAACCAGCATAATCTATAATCATACTCATCTTTTATTAAGCCAGAGATATTCATATGAATAAAAGCGCATTGACATTAACCCTGTCATTATTTTTCATGGCGAAAATGGCAATATCCTCTCAAGATTGCGGGGCTTTAAAGAAAGACATCAATACCGAAAATATGGGCTTCTATCGAGAATTGGTGCAAAAATCGCTCACCACAAAAATAAAAGCAAACACAATAGAAGTATCTCAGGTGTTGGCCGACGACGGATGGCTTGCCATTTATGCCGCAACAGAAATCTCCGATCCAGGCATATTTTTCTTTAAAAACAATAAATTTATCGATGTTTGGGGTGGCGATGTCTCGCCAGAAGAAAAAGGCACTGTATTAAAATGGACACGAGAAATTCATGTTCCCGATAAATTAACGCAATGTTTTTTCGATTCCATTGTTATTCGATAAATAATTGTTATTCGATAAACATAAGTACGTAGCACCGCCATCAAAAAATAAAATAAAGCCACGTTTCATCATCAGAATGACTGCCCGGATGGCCAAAGATGTCTCTTCAACGCCAATCTTACCCGCGCAACACTCTTGGCGGGTTCACCCCGCCCTCACACCGCAGCATAGACAATAAAGGTGACCACGCCGAAGATCTCCAGCGCGTCTTCGTCACCGAAGACGATCGGCGGATAGGCCGGGTTCATCGGCAACAGCCGCAGATCGGGATGGCGCTGCAGCTTCTTCACCGTGAACTCGCCGTCGATGGCGGCGATGACAATGTTACCGTGCTCCGCCCGCAGTGAACTGTCGACGATCAGCAGATCGCCATCTTTGATGTTGCCGTCGACCATCGAATCGCCGCTGGCACGCACAAAGTAAGTGGCGTTGGGGTGCCGCACCAGCAGTTTGCCGATATCCAGCCGGGCCTCCACATAATCCTGCGCCGGAGAAGGGAAACCGCAAGCCACGGGATCGGCAAACAGCGGCAATGCCGGCGTGGTTTTATTGTCTTCGGAAGGGGAAATGAGCAACATAATGAACAACCCTGATTAACTGTGTTTTTATACAGTATCGCAAAGGATTTATCGCGTTCAAGTGGTTTAGCTGAGGATCCCGGGAACCGGTTGATGCCGTGGGAAATTTAGCTGCCCGGGCTGGCAGACGGCCGATCTGCATTTTCACCCTCAGGCATAAGTAAACACCTTTACTGCAAGAGTCTGTCATAGCTATAATGGTATGATTTTTCACGAAAAAATGATCAATTTATTCTCGATTCGCCTATCATTTCAGCCGGTCTGCTTACCGATGAGCAGATCTTCGCACTGATATGATCGCTCTGTGTTCATCGTCTAAACTACAAGTCTTTATCTTTTTCATTGAGGTTTACCCCCCAGCCTGAATGGCCTGCGGGCGCAGAGCAGCCTGATTATCCCCCGCCATGTCTTCATTTTGACATCCGGATCGGGTTAATTAGGGGGGTAGCATAATCGCATTTGCCGGCCGAAGAACGGGCCGGCTGCGTGAGGTCCCTTTACATGCCCGGTTTCAGGGCGTAATTGCAGAGGCAAACTATGGAACATGTCGTTTATGTCGTCGATGATGACCATTCGGTCAGGCAATCTATTGTCAGGCTGTTACACTCTGCCGGCTACAGTGCCGTTGATTTTGACTGCGCAGAGGCCTTTCTTTCACACGCCTTTCCCGCCATACCCGGCTGTATCATTCTTGATATGCGCATGCCGAGCGGAGATGGTTTTGCGGTAACCGATGCGCTGAAAGCGAACGGCCGGGAAATGCCGGTGATCTTCCTTACCGGCTACGGCACCATTCCGCTGTCGGTGCAGGCGATGAAAGCCGGTGCGCATGAGTTTTTGACCAAACCCGTCGCTTCCGACGATCTGCTGAAGGCGGTAGAGGAAGCCCTCAGTCTGGCAACGGAGAATTCAGATCAGCTGCGTGAGCATTACGAACTGAAACAGCGGCACCTCACGCTGACGCCGCGCGAACAGGAAGTGCTGGAGCTGACGATTAAGGGCTTGATGAATAAACAGATTGCCGCAGAACTGGGCGTCAGTGAAATTACGGTCAAGGTACATCGTCGCCGGGTGATGGATAAAATGCAGGTGCGTTCTCTTGCGGATTTGGTGCGTCATGCCGAGCGCTTGAATCTCAGCAAGTCCAAAGCATCCTGACAAATCGGCTCATGTGCAGGCATACAGCGCTCCCTGCACATGAGCCATTTTGCTTAGCGAGCCTGTAAAAACGCCAGGAGATCGTCGTTTAACCGGTCCTGATGCGTTACGGCGAAGCCGTGAGGCGCATTGTCATACACCTTCAGTTCGGCGCCGGGGATCGTTTCAGCGGCCACTTTACCGGTGACGTCAATCGGAACGATTTGATCGTTGCTGCCGTGGATCACCAGCGTAGGCACATCAATCTTCAGCATATCGTCACGGAAGTCGGTTTCCGAGAACGCGGTCACGCACTCGATGGTCCCCTTCAACGATGCCAGCAGAGCAATGTTCAGGGTCTGGGTCAATACGCCTTCAGAGATCGTCTGGCCGGCATTGATGCCGTAAAAGGGCACGTTGAAATCGCTGATGAACTGAGCACGGTCTTTACGTAACCCATTTCTGATCCCTTCGAAAACGGACAGGTCCACGCCTTGCGGATGCGTTTCGCTTTTGCCAAACATCGGCGTAACCGCGCCTAACAGCACCAGACCTGCCACGCGCGCGCTGCCGTAGCGGCCGATGTAGCGGGCCACGTCGCCGCCGCCCATAGAAAAGCCCACCAGCGTGACGTCCTGCAGATCAATCTGCGTGATCAGTTCATTGATATCCGATGCGAAAGTGTCGTAGTCATAGCCGGTCCAGGGCTGATCTGAACGGCCAAAACCGCGACGGTCGAACGCAATGGCACGGTAACCGCGTTCAGCCAGAAAGTTTAGCTGGCTGTCCCACATATCCGCGTCCAGCGGCCAGCCGTGGCTGAACAGCACCGGCTTCCCCTTCCCCCAGTCTTTGTAGTAAATCTGCGTACCGTCGTTCGTTTTAATCGTGCTCATAACTGGCCCCTTGGCAGTATTTATAAACTCAGAGATTGACGGACCCGGTCAAACCGGCGCCACCAGGTAACGGATCAGCGGCAATGTTTCGCCCTGATGAAACGCACAAATACGGTTTTGTATTTTCTGGTCATTAATGGTGTAACGCTCCTGCTGGCGCAGGTATTCCATCCAGGAACCGACCACAAACGTCTCGACAAAAACGCCGGGCTGAAGGATGTCCTCATACACGGACCAGTTGATGGCGCCGCCGCGCCGCCTGACGCGCCGCATATCCTGCATGCATATCGTGAAGGCGCGCGCATCCTCTGCCGTAACCAAATATTCATAGCTCACCATCACCGGCCCACGGTCATGACGCACATCCAACTCAGGCGTGGCGCTATGTTCCGTACTGGCGTCCAGGTTCAGGTCGGGATCCTGGTCCAAACGCCAGCGGTAAACCGTGGTGCTGGCCAACACCATGCCCAACGCGGCCACGCACAGCGAAACGGGAATGCTAAAGTGCGAGGCCAATTGCCCCCAAATGGCGCTGCCGGCGGTCATGGAGCCGAAGAAAACGGTCAGATACACCGCCAACGCGCGTGCTTTCACCCATTTCGCCGCGCTGCGCTGTGCGCCGAGGTTCAGCGTAGACAACACCGCTATCCAGGAAAAGCCGGTGAAAAATTCAAACGCGTTGAGCAACCAGACGTTACGGACAAACGCCAACGCCAGCATCGTGGCGGCAAACATCAGGCTTGCCAGCACCATCAGCCGATCCGGGTTGAAGGACTTACGCAAGCGAGGCAGTAACACCGCACCGAAGATCGCCCCTACGCCGATAAAGGCCAGCATGACCCCGTAACCGCCCGGGCCAAGCCCAAGTTCACGCCGTGCGACCAGCGGCAGCAAAGCCCAGCCCGCACTGCCGAACGTGAAAAAGGCCACCGTACGGACCAGCACGTTGCGCAAAACCGGCGCGGCATGTACATAGCGAAACCCGGCGCGAACGGCGGAGAAAAAGTGCTCGGGCGGCAGGCGCTGAACGCTCGGTTCCGCCTTCCAGCGGTAGAGCACCCAGGCTACGCCCAGCACCGAGATGGCGTTGAGCAAAAACACCATCCAGGGGCCGGCGAAGGAAAGAATCAGCCCCCCCAACGCCGGGCCGATGGCGCGGCTGATGTTGATGCCCAATGAATTGAGCGCAATGGCCGGCCCCATCTCATTTTTGCTGACCAAATCAGGTACGATGGCCTGAAACGGCGGCGAACTCATGGCCGCACCGGTGCTCAGCAGGAATGCCGCAACCAGCAACACCCCAGGGGTGACGTGGCCCGTCACCGACAAGAGAGTCAGCCCGGCCGCGGCGATAAACACCCAGACCTGCGAAAACAGCAGATATTTACGGCGATCGACAATATCCGCCATCACCCCGGAAGGCAGCGCAAACAGAAACATCGGCAAGCTGCTGGCCACCTGGACCATGGCGACGGACAGCGGATCGGCGCTGAGCGTCAGCATGGTCCAGTTCACCCCAATATCGTTCATCCATGAACCGATATTAGAGACGACGGTGGCTATCCACAGCATGCGGAACACGCGTTGACGCAGCGGTTGCCACGGCGATGCGCTCACCGCCGGCACCTCTTTGAGCGCTTCAGCCGTAACGCTGTGGATATCGTTAATCTGCGTCATAATGCCTCTCCAGCGGCCCGTTTGCGCCGATACGCCATTTACCCGGCCCGGTTATCGCCAGCGTGGTAAAGATGATCAGCAACAGCCAGCCGAACTGCCCTTCGGCGATAGACCAACCTGGGTGCACGAACAGCATCGCCACCAGCAGCACGCCGATAATGGGCAGGCAGGCGATACGCGTACCGAACCCCAGAATAATGAACACCGGGCAGACCACTTCCGCCAGAATGGCGGGCAACAGGCTCATGTAAGGTCCGAAGCCAAAAGGATCTTCGATGCGTGTCAGTTCTTCGCTGAAATTAAACACCTTCGGCAAACCGTGTACGTGCAGCAAAAGCAGGCTGCCGGTCAGGCGCAGGAAGAACAGCCCCAGATCGATCCGGGGCGCGATGAAAAATGCAGATGACGTTTTCATGGGATCAAAACGCAAAGCAGCTGCAACCGAGCGTGCCCCAGAATGCATTGTCATCTGCAACGGGTACGCTGGAGCCGCGGGCAATATCATGATTGTGGGTATGCACCCCACAAGGGCCGCTGCAGTGATGCGCCTGTGGCATCATGCCCACGCGCGCATTCGCTACCGGCGGTGCGCTGCGGTAGTGACCCGGCACCTTCACCACCGGCGACCAATCCGGCAACACCGGAATGGACGGCGGCGCCAACGGCCCGAACGTGCCGGCGGCATAAACGATGTCGCCACCGACCACCGTCAACACGGATTCGATGCCCTTGATCTCCTCTTCAGGCACGCAGAAGTAGTCCTTGCTGAGCACGGCCATGTCCGCCAGTTGGCCCGCTTTGATCTGCCCTTTTTTGCCCTGCTCGCTGGAGAACCAGGCGCTGCCCTGCGTCCACAGCATCAGCGCGGTGTCGCGATCCAGACGCGCATTGGCGTCATACATCTGCATGCCGCCCACGGTGCGGCCGGAAACCAGCCAGTAAAGCGCCGTCCACGGGTTGTAGCTGGCCACGCGGGTCGCGTCCGTCCCCAACCCCACCGGCACGCCGGTTTCCAACATGCGGGCCACCGGCGGCGTGTGGCGGGTCGCTTCAATGCCGTAGCGCTCGGCGAAGTATTCGCCCTGGAAGGCCATGCGGTGTTGCACGGCAATGCCGCCGCCAAGCTCCTTGATACGATCGATGTTTTTCTGGGTCACGGTTTCTGCGTGGTCAAAGAACCAATGCAGGCCATTGAACGGGATCTCGCGGTTGACCTTTTCAAACACGTCCAGCATGCGGCTGATGGATTCGTTGTAGGTCGCATGCAGACGGAACGGCCAGCGATGCTCGACCAGGTGGCGTACGACACGCTCCAGCTCGTCTTCCATGCCGGGCGCCAGATCCGGGCGCGGTTCCAGGAAATCTTCGAAGTCCGCGGCGGAAAACACCAGCATTTCACCTGCGCCATTATGGCGGAAGAAGTCACTGCCCTGGCCCGGCGTCAGCATGTCGGTCCATTTTTCGAAATCTTCCAGTTCATGCCCCGGCCGCTGGGTAAACAGGTTGTAAGCGATGCGCAGCGTCATCTGCTTCTTCTCGTGCAGTTCGGCGATCACCTGGTAGTCTTCCGGGTAGTTCTGGAAGCCGCCGCCCGCATCGATGGCGCTGGTCAGGCCCAGGCGGTTCAGTTCGCGCATGAACTGACGGGTCGAATTCACCTGCTGTTCCAGCGGCAACTTCGGCCCTTTGGCCAGTGTGGCGTAGAGGATCATGGCGTTAGGGCGCGCAATCAGCATGCCGGTCGGGTTGCCGTTGCTGTCGCGCTGAATTTCGCCGCCTGGGGGGTTTGGCGTATCTTTGGTATAGCCCACCACTCTCAGTGCAGCACGATTGAGCAGTGCGCGATCGTAAAGATGCAGAATAAACACCGGCGTGTCCGGCGCGGCTTCGTTGATCTCATCCAGCGTTGGCATGCGGCGTTCGGCAAACTGGAACTCCGTCCAGCCACCCACCACGCGCACCCATTGTGGCGATGGCGTGCGCAACGCCTGATCTTTCAACATGCGCAAGGCATCCGCCAGCGACGGTACGCCTTCCCAGCGCAATTCCAGGTTGTAGTTCAGGCCGCCGCGGATCAGGTGAAGGTGTGAATCATTAAGCCCCGGCACCGCAGTGTGCCCCTTCAGATCCACCACTTTCGTGCCTTCGCAGTGGTGCTGCATCACTTCGGCGACGGTACCGACCTCAAGGAATTTGCCCTCGCGGATCGCCACGGCTTCCGCCAGCGGGTTTTCGCGATCGACAGTATGAAACTGCCCGTTAACCAGTATCAAATCAGCTTTGCCCAGCGAAACCATAGATCCTCCTGTCTGAGACGTCCGGTTCAGGCAGAAAGCCGCCGGACACAAGGTGCGCGGCCCTTCAGAGCGACGCCAATTGAAAGGATTATGGAATAGGAATGGGAAAAGACCAGTTATACAAAGGGATAGATATACCAAAGTATAGGTATACGAAAGGTTAGTTATACCAACAGATAATAGTTTCACCCCCACCGCCAGCCTAACATTCAGCCTGTTGATAGCGTTTACCACCCGGTAGCTCTCGGCTCTGTCGATGCGCCAACGGCGCGACGACCTTGTTACTTTTAACCTCATCCCAAAGGTATTTTTATGACAACCTCTAAGCTTGAAGTCCTGACGCCTGCCAACTGCCAGATGATTTTTATCGACCACCAGCCTCAGATGGCTTTTGGCGTGCAATCGATTGACCGCCAGGTGCTGAAAAACAACACCGTTGCCCTGGCGAAAGCCGCGAAGGTATTCAACATTCCAACCCTCATTACAACCGTTGAAACCGAGAGCTTCTCAGGGAATACCTATCCGGAACTGCTGGACGTGTTCCCTGGCAAAGACATCCTCGAGCGCACCTCGATGAACTCGTGGGACGATCAGAAAGTGCGCGACGCGCTGGCCGCCAACGGCAAGAAAAAAGTGGTGGTTGCCGGCCTGTGGACCGAAGTCTGCAACAACAGCTTCGCCCTGTGCGCCATGCTGGAAGGCGACTATGAAATCTATATGGTGGCTGATGCGTCCGGCGGCACCTCTAAAGAAGCGCACGATTATGCCATGCAGCGCATGATTCAGGCTGGCGTGATCCCGGTAACCTGGCAGCAGGTGATGCTGGAATGGCAACGTGACTGGGCGCACAAAGAGACCTACAACGCGGTGATGGATATCGTGAAAGAACATTCGGGCGCTTACGGCATGGGCGTGGATTATGCCTATACCATGGTGCACAAAGCGCCTTCACGTCAGAAGAGCGAGCACCGCACTCTGCCACCGGTCGCCGCCCGCTAACCACGGGAAGCCGGCCGGCGCAAAACCCGGCCGGCTTTATCACTGGAGATGGAGATAATGATGAGCGCAGGATTAATTTCCCTTTCCGCCGGCATCCTTATTGGCCTGCTCTATGGGCTGCTTAAGGTTCGCTCGCCGGCTCCCCCGGCGCTGGCGCTGGTGGGGTTACTGGGAATGCTGGCCGGCGAAAGCCTGATGGGACAGGTGCTGCAGCCTGAGCAGACCGCCAATACCCGGCTTTGTCAGACGCCGCCCGGCACAGCGGCCTCTTCCACTGTAACCTGCCCTGCGAAAGGAGACTGAAATGAAAGCCTGGCTCGTTTCGTTGGCCATCGGCCTTCTGGCCGGTATTATCTATGCTGCGTTGAATATTCATTCACCGGCCCCACCGGTTATTGCCCTGCTGGGGCTGTTGGGGATGCTGATCGGCGAACAGATTATCCCGGTCACCCGGCGGCTGATAAACCGGCAACCGCTGACGCTGGCGTGGTTTCGCCACGAATGCGTCCCCAAAATCTGCGGAACTCCGCCGGCCAAAACCCAGACGACTACAGAGGACCCTCCGCTTTAGTAATGATTTGTCAGAGGAATATCAGCATGATGCTGCCGCAGCGCATTGCCATTGTCGATGATGAGCGTTCTGTTCGCAGCGGGTTAATCAACCTGTTGCAGTCGGATGGTTACACGACATGCGCCTTTGAATCCGCAGAGGCGTTTTTAAACGAAAAGAGCGCGCTGTCAGACGCTTCATTGGTCATTATCGACATCAAGCTAAAAGGAATGGGTGGCTTCGAGTTTTATGAAACAATAAAGACTTACGCAACGCCGCCGCCGGTGATATTTATATCCGGCCACGGTGATGAAAATATGCAACGGCTAGCCCTTAAACTCGGCGCCGTTGCTTTTTTGCGTAAGCCTATCGATATCGACGCGCTCCTGGGCCTGATCCGACACGCATTGAGAGGCGATAAACACGCCTGATGACAAAACCGCTTCCTGCGAGAGAGCCGAATGAATGACCCGCTGATACCGCCAGACCGGGCTGCCCTTCCTGATTTTCAGGATGGGCAGTTTTTTGCATTTAAGGATGATGTCATTTTTACCCCCTTGGTTCATGAGGGCTGCATCGTCTGGATGAACGGACGGCACCCTTTTTCGAGCGGGGCTTTCATCCTCGCCACGGCGGTCAGCGATGAGGCGGAAGCGGACGCCACCCGGCTGCTGAAGAACGAATTCCTGCTGCGCCCCTACCTGTCCGACGCCTGGGCTGTGAAACCCGCTGCCTGCACGCAGTATCGTGGCCGATATGCGCTGGTCTATCCGTCTTTTGCCTTTGAACCCCTGGCCCGTATAACGGGGCAGCCGATGGCCTGCATTGCCAGTTTCCTGGAGCTTGCCATCCGGATATGTGCCCCGCTGCGCCAGATGCACAGGCATAACCTGATCCACGGCGATATCAAGCCGGGTAACATTTTTATCCAGGGCGACACCTCATGCCGCCTTGCCGGGTTTGGTCTGACGACGGGCACTGCGGAAGAGTTAACACATACCCGTCTGCCGTTTTTTGGCGGCACGCTCGCCTATATGTCACCCGAACACACCTCGCGCACGCAAAGAGCGGTGGACAGCCGCAGCGATCTCTATAGCCTTGGCATCGTTTTTTATGAGCTGCTGACCGGCTCTTTGCCCTTCGACCTCAGCGAAGGCGGCCAGGCGGAGTGGGCGCATCACCATATCGCTTCAGAGCCTCGTCCGCCTCATTTGCTGCGCGAACGGATACCGGCCATGCTTTCAACGCTGGTGCTGCGGTTGTTGGCCAAGTCGCCCGATAACCGTTACCAGACGGTCGACGGGCTGGTCGCTGACCTGCGCCGCTGCCAGGCCACCTTGACCGATGGCAATGACATCATGCCCTTTCCTCCCGGGTTGCAGGATCGCGCACCTGAGTTTCATCTCGCCGATACGCTGTACACCCTCCATCCACAGGGCCGCGAGCTTATCGCCGCGTTCGACAAGGTTAATCAGAGCGGAACCCACGCGCTGGCAGTCATCAGCGGGCCTTCAGGCATCGGTAAATCCTCGCTGATCGCCTCAGCGTTAAAAGAGCTGAAAAACCGGCGCACGCTGCTTGCCGTGGGTAAAGTCGACCAGTTCTCATCGTCGCTGCCTTATGGCGTGCTGACCTCCGCCTTCCGGGCACTGACCCTGAAACTGCTGGGGTTGCCGGCAGAAGATGTCGCGCTCTGGAAAACCCGCCTGGCACGCACGCTGGACGGCTACGAGGGACTTGCCATCAACCTGGTGCCGGAGCTGGGTCTGTTGCTGGAGAGAAAATCCCGGCAGCCCCCCGACTCGTTGTCGACCGATGCCCGGGCTCGCTTTAATCTTATGATAGTCAGCCTGGTCAATACGTTTGCCACCCCCGGCTGTCCGCTGGTGTTGCTGATTGACGATATTCACTGGATCGATGCCGCCAGCTTGCAGGTGCTGGAATATCTGCTTAAAAACAGCGATGCGCTGCCGTTGCTGTTGGTGGTTGCCCTGCGCGATCCCTCTTCAACGGACAACCTTTCCGTGTCTGAGGCGCTGGGCCGGCTTCGCGATGCGGCTCAACGCAAAATAGACATCATACCGGCGCCGCTCTCGGTTAAAGCCGTCGCGCGCTGGCTGGCCGACGTCTTCCAGCGGCGCTCGACCGACACCCTCGATCTGGCTCGTTTGATACATGAAAAAACCGGCGGCAACCCGCTGTTCGTGCATGAGTTTTTCAAACGCATCGTCGATGACGGCCTGGTGACGCACAACAAGCATCAAGGCAAGTGGTATTACGACGTGCCGACCATTCAGGCGCGTCATTACACCGAAAACGTCGTCGGCCTGGTATTGCAGCAACTGGAGAAAATGCCGGAGGAAACCCGCAAGCTGTTAGGCAGCCTGGCCTGCCTGGGTAGCAGCGGTGAGCTTGGCACCGTTAGCCGCGTCCTGAACCTCTCCGATACGGATATCCGCTATCAACTGCACCCTGCGGTTACCGCTCAGTTGATTACCCTGTCTGCCGACACCTACACGTTCCCCCACGATCGCGTGCAGGAAGCGGCCTTCGCCCTGTTGGATGCCGGCGATCGGGGGCATCTGCACCTCACGACGGCCAGCCTGCTGGCCGAAGCGTCGCGCCAGGCGGCTGGCAATGAGATGCTGTTCCGCGCCATTCACCATGTGTCTGCAGCCATTGACTGCGTGCAGCCGCCCCCACAGCGCAAAATGTTCCGCGAATTGAGCATGTTGGCGGCCCGCCGCGCGAAGCGTTCCGGGGACTACCTCTCGGCACAGCGATATCTGCAGACCGCCCGCGCGCTCGGAGGCCCTGCGCCTGATAATGCGTCCGATTTCGCGCTGGAGCTGGAGGAGGCCGAATGCGCGCTTTTACTGGGTAACCTGGTCACGGCGCGGCATTTGAGCGACAAGTTGCTGGCTTCGCCTGGCGGGTTGACGGAAAAAATCTCCGCCGCCAATTTGCTGGCGGAAGTGCATATGCGCCAGTCGGATAACCCGCTGGCGCTGGAGACCGCCTTATGCTGGCTGACGGTATCCGGCATTACGCTTAACCGACACCCCGACGATGCGGAATGCGAGGCGACCTGGAAAATGCTCCACGCCCGTATCGGTGAGAGCCCGGCCGCTATTTTCAATCAATTGCCGCTCATGACCAATCCCGAAACGGAAGCCGCGATGAGTTTGCTGGCCCGTGCCGGCCTGTCCGCCAGCTTCATCAGCCCACGCCTGCACTTCATGTTGCTTTGCCAGATGCTGCATCTGACGCTGGAACACGGCATTACCGGTGCCTCAACGTCGGCGATGGGCTGGTTTGGCGTGCTGATTGGCCACCGCTATGCCGAATATCGGTTGGGCTTCAAATACGCGGAGCTGGCCCGTGAACTCGTGGCGCGCCACGGTTACAGCGTTTACGAAGCGAGAACGCTGCTGCCGCTCGATCAGTTGAGCGTCTGGACCCAGCCGCTCTCCTACACCACCGAATGCGCCAAAGCCTGCTTCACGGCGGCGGTGACGCACGGCGATCTGACCGTCGCCTCTTTTGCCGCCTGTCATCAGATCATTAACTTTTTAAGCCGCGGCGATCATCTCGATAACGTGCTGACCAGCATCGAACGGGGGCTGGCCTTCGTGCGGAAATCCCATTTCCCCGACGTTGAGCGCATTATGTTGATCCAGCGGCATTATGTTGAACACTTGCGCACCGTATCTCCCGGATATTGGGGCGGCATCGATGCGCTGCCCGACTCGCTGCTGCCAACCGCGCCGGAACAGGCGCCGCAGCAAATGTCCACCATGATGTTCTGGTTCTGGCTGTATCGGGGCATGACGTATTTTGTCGCCGGCGAATACCCGCAGGCGGAAGAGTCGCTGGCGCAGGCTGAATTCTTTGCCTGGTCTGCGCCGGGGCATATCCACCTGCTGGATTTACATCTGTACAGCGCGCTGGCGTTAACCGCTCAACTGACGCCGGAGACCTTCTCCGTCGAGCACCGGCGCAGGCTGCAAAAGCACTACGACAAGATCGCGCTTTGGGCGCGCATTAATCCAGGCACATTCGCCGACAAAGAGGCCCTGGTGTATGCGGAGATTGTCCGCCTGGACGGCATGAACAGCATTGCGCTCGAGCAGTATGAAAAAGCGGTAAGGCTCTCGCGGGACTCGGGGTTCAATCCCAGCAATGCGCTGGCTCATGAACTTGCGGGACGCTTCGCGCTCAGTTGCGGCTATCATACGGCCGCAGACGCCCACTTTAGGGGGGCAATGGCGGCATGGGGGCGCACAGGTGCGCAGGCCAAGGTGAATCAGCTGAAACAGGCTTATCCCCATCTGGCGCCCCCTGGCCAGGCAACGCCTTATGACACCATCGCCTTTGCCCAGAATGAAGAAATCCGCGATCTGCAAAGTGTCATCAAAGCCTCGCGCGCACTGTCTGAAGAGATCAATCTGGAACGGCTGATTCAGATACTGATGACCATGCTGCTGGAACGTGCCGGCGCCCAGCGCGGCCTGTTGATCCGCGTATTGGATAACAATATTCCTGAAATAGAGGCGAGCGCCTATACCGGCAGCGACGGCGTCAGGGTACGGATTATAAAAGATATGCCGATGGCCACCGATATGCCGCTGTCGATACTGTCGGCCGTGATCCGTACCGGGCAAGAGATACGCACCGGAAAACCGGAAGAGTTCACTCCCTTCTCGCAGGATCCTTACCTCGTGACTTCCGGCGCCGCCGTCTTGTGCGTGCCGATGTTCAAGCAGGCGCGGCTGGTCGGCGTGTTGTACCTCGAAAACCGCTTAATGCCTGAAATCTTCACCGCCGAGCATTCGAAAGTGGTTAACCTGCTCGGCGCGCATGCCGCCGTCTCGCTCGAAACCGCAAGGCTGTATGCCGAATTGCTTGAGGAGAACATTCAGCGCAGGCGGGTGGAGAAAGAGCTCAGAGCAAGCCAGACCTCGTTGATGCTGGGCGAGCAGATCAGTCATACCGGCAGTTGGCGTTGGGAGCTGGCGCAGGACCTGATGTTCATGTCCGAAGAATATGCCCGTATTCTCGGCTTGCCCGAGAAGCAGAAAATGATTTCTATGGCCGAGTTTCTTACCTTCGTTCATCCGGACGACTATGCGCGAGTCAGCACCGCCGTCACCGACGGAGTGAGAGACGGGCTGCCCCTGCGGGCCGAGTTTCGCATCATGAGCGCGGATGGCGTTTGCCGCTACATATTGGGCATAGGTAACCCGGTCGGCGTGGGCACCGAGGTCTATGAATACTACGGCACCATCACCGACATCACCGCCCAGCGGCAGACGGAGGACGCCGTCAGGGTCGCCCAGGCCGAGCTGGCACGCGTTTCCCGTGCGACCACCGTCGGCCAGTTGACCTCGTCCATTGCGCACGAAATCAATCAACCCTTGATGTCGATTGTCTCGAACGCCGGAGCAAGCCTGCGCTGGCTGAACCATGATCCTGTCCGGCATGACAATATTCGTACCGGGTTGGAGGAGATCATCGCAGAGGGCCAACGCGCAGGCGAAATCATTCGCAGCCTGCAAACCCTGACGCGCAAGCAGGAGCCGGTCTTTTCACGTATCGATCTGCACTATCTTGTCCGCCATATCATGACCCTGTCGCGCAGCGAAATCGAGCAGCGCCGCGTGGCGGTGGAGTATGAACTGAAGGCCGCCGACAGTTTCATCTTTGGCGACAGCGTACAAATTCAGCAGGTATTGATTAACCTGGTGATGAACGCGATCGAGGCGCTGTCTGAGGTGAGCGATCGTGCGCGAACGCTGAGGATAACCACGTTGAACCCAGATGACGGCAGGGTTGAGCTACGCATAATGGACAACGGAATCGGGCTGGATCCTGACGTAATGGGACGGGTTTTTGATTCTTTCTACACCACAAAAGCACAGGGAATGGGGATGGGGTTGACCATCAGCCTCGCCATTATTGAACGCCATCGGGGCGTGCTGAAAGCGCAGGCGGTAGAACCCTACGGCAGTTGCTTCTGTTTTGTGGTGCCGACTGCCGGCCATGAAGGTGCGATAAAGCCGCAATGAGCACAGGAACTTGCGTTATCGTCGGGTGAAATTCGGGTGGCCGCCTCAGCCAAACTGCCCCGACCGAGGCGGGCCACCGCGTTAGCGGCTACAACAACAACGCCAACTCCATCGCCGCGCGTTGCAGTTGCGGCAGCACCCGCTCACGCAGCTCCGCCGAGGAAATCTGCGAAGCATTGACCCCCACGTTCATTGCCGCCACCACGCCGCCGCCCTTGCGCGAGTGCATCGGCACCGCGATCGAACGCAGGCCAATCTCCAGTTGCTGATCGTTGATGGCATATCCCTGCCTGCGCACTTTAGCCAACTGTTCACGCAACTGTTCCGCGCTGGTCACGGTGTGCTCGGTCAGCGGTTCGAAGCTCACCCGCGACAGATAATCCTCCAGTTGCTCCTCGTCCAGCGCACTGAGCAAAACCAGCCCCATTGACGTGGCATAGGCCGGCAAGCGGCTGCCGCGCCCCAGATCAATCGTCATGATGCGCTTCACCGACGCGCGGGCAATATACAGGATGTTGTCGCCATCCAGCGTCGCCACCGAACAGGATTCGTTGAGCAGTTTGCTGAGGTAATCCAGCGAGTTCTGCGCCGCCTTCGCCAGCTCGGAAGAAGAAAGATAAGCATGGCCGATGGTGAGCACCCGCGGCAGCAGCCGGTAATGTCGGCCATCGGGGCAATGCACAAAACCCAGCGCCCGCAGGGTGTAAAGGCAACGACGCACCGCGGCGCGCGGAATGCCGGTAATCTGGCTGATCTCGGAAACCGACATCTGCGAATACTGCGGTTGGAAGGCCTGCAGCACCTCTAACCCTCTGGCCAACGACGCCATAAAGTTGGGATCGCCCTTGTACCTATCGTTGCTTAAATCGCCGATCTCCTGCAACCGACGCAGCTCCCCGCCGCCAAACTCTGAAACATCATCCATTCTGATCTCCCCCTTCTTTCGATAACACCTGAACTCATACGTCCGCAGTATCGGAACGACGGCAAATAGCGATTTAGTTACCTGCATCACAAAACGAATAGCTAAACCAGTAATGCTTCGATAATCGCACAACACGCTGATATTCGCACTTGTCGCTGTATTTTTCATCATTTAACTTAGATCAGAACCACTCGTATGACGCAGGAATAACCGCAGCCTACCCAGGAGAGCAGATGATCGATAAAAACGTGGCGTCCGCAGACGCCGCCGTCGCAGATATACCGGATGGTGCCACCATTATGGTCGGTGGTTTTGGCCCTGCCGGCCAACCCTGCGCCCTGTTGGATGCGCTGATCCGCCACCGCCCGCGCGAATTGACGCTGATCAGCAATAACGCCGGCAACGGGGATTTCGGCCTGGCGGCGTTACTGAAGGCAGGCTGTGTGCGCAAAGTGGTGTGCTCTTTTCCGCGCCAGTCCGACTCTTGGGTGTTTGACGATCTGTATCGCCGCGGCGAACTGGAATTGGAGCTGATCCCGCAGGGCAATCTGGCGGCCCGCATTCAGGCCGGCGGTGCCGGCCTCGGCGGCTTCTACACGCCGACCGGTTACGGCACCAAACTGGCGGAAGGCAAGGAAACCCGCGAGATAGACGGCCGCCAGTATGTGTTTGAGCTGCCGCTGAAAGCCGATTTTTCCCTGATCAAGGCTGAAAAAGGCGACCGCTGGGGCAACCTGCTGTATTACAAAACCGGGCGTAACTTCGGGCCGATCATGGCGATGGCTGCCCATTGCACCATTGCTGAAATCAATCAGTTAGTGCCGCTGGGCGAGCTGGATCCCGAAGCCATCATCACGCCGGGGATCTTCGTGCAACGCCTGGTGACCACCCCGGCAAGCGCCGCGCAGCTGTCGGCTTAAGGAACGGATTTATGTCAAAACTCACTCATCAGCAGTTGGCCGAGCGCATTGCGCGCGACATCCCAGAAGGCGCCTACGTGAATCTGGGCATCGGCATCCCGACGCAAATCGCCAACTACCTGCCTGCGGACAAAGAAATTTTCCTGCACAGCGAAAACGGCATTCTCGGCATGGGGCCTGCCCCGGCCGAAGGAGAGGAAGATCCTGATCTGATCAACGCCGGCAAACAGCCGGTCACCCTGCTGAAAGGCGGCTGCTTTTTCCATCACGGCGACTCCTTCGCCATGATGCGCGGCGGCCACCTGGATATCTGCGTACTGGGCGCCTATCAGGTCTCCGAACAGGGCGATTTGGCCAACTGGAGTACCGGGGCGCCCGGGGCGATACCGGCGGTCGGCGGCGCGATGGATTTAGCGATTGGCGCGCGTCAGGTCTTTGTGATGACCGAACACCTGACCAAGAAAGGCGAATGCAAGATTGTCCGCCATTGCACCTATCCTCTGACCGGCGTCGGCTGCATTGATCGTATCTACAGCGATCTGGCGGTCATGGACGTCACGCCTCAGGGCCTGGTGGTGCGCGAAATATTCGGCGGGCTGACCCCGCAACAATTACAGGAAATCACCCCGGTCGAGTTGACCTTTGCCCTTCAGCACGGAGAACCAACGCATGAATCCAGCTTATCTGTGTGACGCCGTCCGCACGCCTTTTGGCCGCCTGAACGGTAGTCTCGCCACCGTCCGCGCCGACGATCTGGCCGCCCTGCCGCTGAGAGCGTTGCTGGCGCGCCACCCGCAGCTTGACTGGAGCGCGGTAGACGACGTGTTGTTCGGTTGCGCCAATCAGGCCGGGGAAGACAACCGCAACGTGGCGCGTATGGCGCTGCTGCTGGCCGGCCTGCCGGTGCAGATCCCCGGCTGCACCCTCAACCGACTGTGCGGCTCCAGCCTGGATGCCGTGGCGATGGCGGCCCGCGCCATCAAAACCGGCGAAAGCGAGTTGATGATTGCCGGCGGCGTGGAAAGCATGTCGCGGGCGCCGTTTGTGATGGGCAAGGCGGAAAGCGCCTTCAGCCGGGCGATGAAAATAGAAGACACCACCATGGGCTGGCGGTTTATCAACCCGCAGATGAAAGCGCAATACGGCGTGGACTCTATGCCGCAAACCGCCGAAAACGTGGCCCTGAAGTTTGGCATTAGCCGCCAGGATCAGGATGCCTTCGCTCTGCGCAGCCAGCAGCGCACCGCCGCAGCCCAAGAAAGCGGTTTCTTTGCCGAGCAACTGATTGAAGTCAGCCTGGCGCAGAAAAAAGGCGACCCTCTGCTGTTCCGCCAGGATGAACACCCACGCTCTACGACGCTCGAGGCGCTGGCGAAGTTGAAACCGGTGGTTAACCCTCAAGGTAGCGTCACCGCCGGTAATGCTTCCGGGCTGAACGACGGCGCCTGCGCACTGTTGCTGGCGGGTGAACGCGGGGTGGCCCGCCACGGCTTGCAACCGATGGCGCGCATTGTCGCCAGCGCGGTGACCGGCATTGAGCCTGCAATTATGGGGTTTGCTCCGGCGGAGGCGGTACGCAAGGTGCTGAAGATCGCCGGCCTGACGCTCGATCAAATGGACGTTATCGAGCTTAACGAAGCCTTTGCGGCACAGGCGCTGGCCGTGACGCGCGAACTGGGGCTGAAGGACGATGCCGCACAGGTGAATCCGAACGGCGGCGCCATTGCGCTGGGTCATCCGTTGGGCGCTTCCGGCGGTAGGCTGGTGATGAACGCCGCCTGGCAATTGCAGAAAACCCGAGGCCGTTACGGGTTGTGCACCATGTGTATCGGCGTTGGTCAGGGCATTGCGCTGATCATCGAGCGGGTATGAATATGGAGATCGAATATCGTCTTGATGGCCGCGCTGGCGCGCCGCTGTTGGTCTTGTCCAACTCGTTAGGCACCACCTTCGACATGTGGCAGGCGCAGTTGCCGACCTGGCGTGAACACTTTCGCGTGTTGCGCTACAACCAACGCGGCCACGGCGCTACACCGCTGCCGAGAACCCCGCTGCGGCTAGAAACGCTCGGCAATGACGTTATCGCCCTGCTCGACAGGCTGGATGCGCCAAGCGCTCACTTTTGCGGCATCTCGATGGGTGGTCTGACCGGGCTGTGGCTCAATCGCTATCACCCGCAACGCATCGATCGCCTGGTGGTGGCGAATACCGCCGCGCGCATCGGCAGCGCCGAAGGCTGGCAGCAACGTGCGCAGCAAGTGCGCAACGAAGGATTGGAGGCGGTGGCCGCCGCATCCCCTTCCCGCTGGTTTACCGAAGCTTTTTTGCAGCGTTCGCCGCAACGGGTTGCCGCGCTGGTCGACGGGCTGGCGGCCAGCAATGCCGCAGGCTACGCCGCCTGCTGCGACGCGTTGGCGCAGGCCGACCTTCGTGACCAGACCCGCCAGATGGCGCGGCCAATGCTGGTCATTGCCGGGGAGCATGATCCGGTCACCACCGTGGCGGACGCCGAATTTTTGGTCGCCAACGCGCCACGCGCCAAATTAAAAGTGTTGCCGGCCTCGCATATCTCCAATGTGGCCTGCGCGGAAGAGTTCGGTCAAAGCGTTATCGAGTTCCTGACCGAGAAGGGAGGATGACGGGCTGGCGAGCCTGTCATTTTCCCGTGATTCGTTGCCCTTGCGCATCAATCACCGGCTCGCCGTCTTCTTTGCTGAACGCACCTTGCTGGGGATCCGGCAGGATATCCAGCACCGCTTCCGACGGACGGCACAGCCGCGTGCCCAACGGCGTCACCACGATCGGCCGGTTAATCAAAATCGGCTGCTGCAGCATAAAGTCGATCAGTTTATCCTCGCTCCATTGCGCGTCCGCCAGCCCCAGTTGTTGATAAGGTTCGACGTTTTTGCGCAGCAACTCACGCGCGGAAATGCCCATATCGGCAATCAGTTTGACCAGTTGGTCACGGCTGGGCGGCGTCTCCAGATACAAGATCACCGCAGGCTCCACGCCGCTGTTGCGGATCAGTGCCAGCGTATTGCGCGAAGTGCCGCAGGCCGGGTTATGGTAAATGGTTATCTGGCTCATGGGGTTCTCTCTTGTAAACACTAAAGCGACAGGCGCAGGGCCAGAGCGGCCAACGCGACAAACAACACCGGAAGCGTCATCACTATCCCCACCCGGAAATAATATCCCCAGGTGATGACGATATTTTTCTGCGACAGCACATGCAGCCATAGCAGCGTAGCCAGGCTGCCGATC
Source organism: Serratia plymuthica (assembly GCF_018336935.1). Lineage (NCBI taxonomy): Bacteria > Pseudomonadati > Pseudomonadota > Gammaproteobacteria > Enterobacterales > Yersiniaceae > Serratia > Serratia plymuthica. The sequence goes on from NZ_CP068771.1 coordinate 3,019,967, forward strand.
GGCGTAATTTTCGGCCCCAGATCGCTGCCTATGACGTTGGCGTAAATCATCGCCTGCTTGATCACGCCGTCTGCGTTGCTGCCGTCGATCGACAGCGCGCCCACCAGCACGGTCGGCATGTTGTTCATGACCGAAGACAGAAACGCCGTCAGGAATCCCGTGCCGAACGTGGCCACCCACAGCCCCCGTTCGGCCAGACCATCCAGCATACCGGACAGCAAGTCGGTCAGCCCCGCGTTGCGCAGCCCATAGACCACCAGGTACATGCCCAACGAGAACACCACGATCTGCCAGGGCGCGCCGCGCAATACTTTACCGGTATCAATCGCATGGCCCCTTTTCGCCACCGCCAGCAGGATCATCGCCCCCACGGCGGCGACCAGGCTCACCGGTATGCCGAGCGGCTCCAGGCCAAAGAACCCAATCAGCAGCAAGGCCAGTACGCCCCAACCGGTTTTAAAGGTCGGCAAGTCGCGGATAGCCTCACGCGGCGACCGCAGCAGCGACAGGTCATAGCTCACCGGAATCTCCTTGCGGAAATACAGATGCAGCATCACCAACGTCGCGACGATGGCGGCAATGTCCACCGGCACCATCACGGCGGCATATTGAGTAAAGCCTAGCTTGAAAAAATCTGCCGAGACAATGTTCACCAGATTAGAGACCACCAGCGGCAGGCTGGCAGTGTCGGCAATAAAGCCCGCCGCCATTACGAACGCCAGCGTGGCGCCGGAGCTGAACCCCAGGGCCAGCAGCATCGCAATCACAATCGGCGTAAGGATCAGCGCCGCGCCGTCGTTGGCGAACAGCGCCGCCACGGTAGCCCCCAGCAGCACGATATAAGTGAACAACCAGCGCCCTTTACCCTTGCCCCAACGCGCCACGTGCAGTGCCGCCCACTCAAAGAAGCCGGACTCATCCAGCAGCAGGCTGATGACGATCACCGCGATAAAGGTCGCCGTGGCGTTCCAGACAATGTGCCAAACCAGGGCAATATCGCCAAAGTGCACCACACCGGTCAAGAGTGCCAACACCGCCCCGAGCGAAGCGCTCCAGCCAATGCCCAACCCTTTTGGCTGCCAGATCACCAAAATGAGCGTCAGAATAAAAATTGCCCCAGCCAGTACCATCATCGCTCCCTGGCGCATCACGCCATAAATACATATGTTTTTTCGAATATATAAAAACAAATTTTTTTAACGTTACCGGCAAAGCGCCCGGCCACCCGCTGCGGCTTGCTGCGCCAGCTCGCTGAACCGTTGCCGCTGGCTGAGCCAGGCTTGCTCGATAATCGCCGCAGCCCAGGCCGGCATATGCGGTGACAACCGGTAATAGATCCACTTACCTTCACGGCGATCGAACAGCAGGCCGCTTTCACGCAGCATAGCGAGATGACGGGAAATTTTTGGCTGCGATTCGCCTAACGCGCCGGACAGTTCGCACACGCACAGCTCCCCCGCCTGGCGCAACAACAACACCAGGTTCAGCCGGGTGTCGTCCGACAGATTTTTAAACAGTTTCAGCGGCGTCAGTGATGACATAGGTTTCTCTCCGAATGATAACCGCATCATAATCCGCAGCCGGGCGATGTCAATAACATATATGAATAAACGAATGTAATTACCGTTTCACCCGGTATCCGCAAACGCTAAACCCCCACTGAAGCACTATACTGAATGCACCGCCCTGGACCTGGAGATGTGTAATGCCGCTACCCTTCAAACGCTCAAAAAGGCTTACTCTTGGCACAGAGATAGAACTGCAACTGGTGGATAACGAACACTATGATCTGTCGCACAAGGCCGATCGGTTGGTTGAAGACATCGGCGACAAAAAACGCGTCAAGCACGAGCTGACTAAATCGATGGTGGAGTTAAACAGCTCGGTGCATACCGATCTCGGTGAACTGTTGGCCGAGCTGAACGAACTGACCGGGAAGATACGCGCCGGAGCGCAGCGCATTGATTGCGACGTCTGCGGTGGAGGCCGCCATCTGAGCAACGATTGGCGTCAACAGGTCATTACCGACTCCGAACGCTACAAATTGCTGGCCAGCCGCTTTGGCTACCTTTCCAAGCTGGCCTGCGTGTTCGGCCAACATATTCATATCGGCGTCAACGACGGTGATGAGGCTATGTATCTGTGCCATGCCATGACGCCCTATTTGCCCCATCTGATTGCCCTGAGCGCCTCTTCGCCAATCTACCAGGGTGTCGATACCCTGTTTGCCAGTTCCCGCTTCAGCGCGCAAAACTCTTTCCCCAACTACGGCTGCCTTGAGCAAATCTATAATTGGGACGAGTTCACCCTGTATTATGAAAGGCTTACCGCCGCGGGGGTGATTGAAAGCATCAAGGACATTTATTGGGACGCGCGGCCAAAGCCGGAGTTGGGTACGGTGGAAATCAGGGTCTGCGATACGCCGTTGCATATTCATCATGCGGTGACATTGGCCGGCTATTGCCGTCTGCTGGCCAGATACCTGCTGGATAACAGACAAAAGGTGATTGCGGAATATGCCGCCTTTACCAACTACAACAAGATCAACGCCTGTCGCCACGGCTTTGGCGCCGACTATGTGGATCCCGCCACGCTGCGCCGTTGCAGCCTGACGTCGCATATGCTGTCCACCCTCGCCGCCCTGCGGCCCGGCGCGCAAAACAGCGAAGAAAACGCGCTGCTCGACGAGGTTGAGCATTACGTCAAAATCGCGATGAACGATGCGGAGCACATACGCCGCCTGCGGCATAACGGCCTGCAGCAAGAAGACGTGATCAAACAGCTCTGCCACGAACTGTTGCAGCCGCAACATTAAAACGGCTCACCCCCACACAGGTTTCAGCTATCGATTCCATACGCCAAAGCGACTGTTCATTACGTGCTATTCCCCTACAATCAGCCTTAACAAAACACCACTTATTCTCACCGGGGGCACGATGTACAATTTCTCACGCTATCAGGCAAAAGAGCTGGCGCTGGCTTATATGAGCGGCAAAAAACACGATCTGTCGCCGCAAGAATTTCTGCAGCAGCTGAAAAACAGCGAAAGATCTTTTGAATACTTGCTGAAGCACGGCACCGAGCAGCCGCGCGAAATGTTGGTCAAAAGCTTTTAAAACCCACGCTGCCTTCGCCGGTGGCATGCCGAACAGGCGTACGTATTCCCGGCTGAATGGCAATGCGCTGTCATGAGTCACGCAGCAGGTCCCAATAAGGCCGTTCCCCACCCAAGTGCGCCAGCAGGAAATCGACAAAGGCCATGACCTTGGCCGGCATGTGTTTGCGTTCCGGGTACACCGCATAAATCGCGTGTTCCGGCAGCTTGTGCTCCGGCAACAGTTCGACCAACCTCCCCTGCGCGAGATCGTCACCGACGATAAAGGTCGGCATCTGACAAATCCCCAGGCCGGCGAGCAAGGCTTCACGCAGCGCCTCACTGTTATTCACCTGGTAATTCCCCCGCGGTTGAAAACGCACCGCCCCTTCAGGCCCCTGAAACTGCCATTCGCTGCCGGCGCGGTAGTAGCTGTAAAACAGGCAGTTATGTTGCGCCAACTGCGCCAGATCCTTTGGCGTGCCGCTGCGCGCCAGATAAGCCGGCGCGGCGCACAATACGCTGTAGCAGGGCGCGATACGCCGTGCGATCAGGCTCGAATCGGCAAGCCGGCCAATGCGGATCGCAAGGTCATAGCCCCCTTCCACCAGATCAACCAGTTTATCGTCCATCATCATGTTAATTTCCACTTCCGGGCAGGCGGCCAAAAAAACCGGAATCAACGGCGCAATATGCAAACGGCCGAACACCATCGGCACGCTGAGCCGCAAAATACCCTGCGGCTGCCCCTGCAATCGCGTGATGACGTCTTCCCCTTCCTGCGCCACCGCGCAGGCGTTCCGGGCATAACCAAAATACTGCTCGCCCGCTTCGGTCAGGCTCAGGCTGCGGGTGGTGCGGTGCAGCAACTGCACGCCCAGCGAGCCTTCCAACTGGGCAATGCGTTTACTTACCGCAGACTTGGTAATGCCCAGCCGCTGACCGGCCGCTGAAAAGCTGCCGCATTCCACCACCGCCACAAACAGCGGGATCGCCGCAAAATTATCGGTCATTTATCGTCAACTTTTACTCAACAATGAGTTTCCATTGTAGTGGATTATGACGATAACAAAAACAATGTACGCTACCTGCCACCCTAAAAATGGAACCTGAGATGATGATACGCGGACGTTTTTCCGATCCTTTGCTGGCGTTAACCGCCGGCGCTTTGCTGGCCCTGATGATCAGCGTCAACAGCGGGCTGGCAAGCTATAACAGCCCGCTATTCGCTTCGTGGGTGGCGCATGGCGTTGGCGCTATCGCCGCCTGGTTGTTGTTGCTGTTGCTGCCGTACCGCCGTACGCCCCTCTCCTCTGCGGCGGCCATGGCGGCCCCCCGTTGGGCTTATTTTGGCGGTATTCCCGGTGCCCTGACGGTGGTAGTGGCCGCCGTCACCGTCAATAGCCGGTTGGCGCTTTCCGGCAGCCTGGCACTCATGCTTACCGGCCAGGTGTTGTTCGGCATGCTTTCCGACAGCCGCGGTTGGTTTGGCGTCATTCCACGCCGTCTGCGCGCTAATGACATTATCGCCACGCTGCTGATCCTCTTCGGCGGCGCCCTGCTTATTTTTGTGAGATAACCCTCATGCTAACCCTGGTACTCCTCGCACTGTTCAATGGCGTCTGCATCAGCATCAGCCGGGCGGTCAATGGCCGCCTGGCGCTAAGCCGCGGCGCCTTCCACGCCTCGCTCTGCAATCATATCGTCGGCTTTTTGTTCCTCAGCCTACTGCTGGCGGTGGGCGGTGGGTTCAATGGCCTTTCCCTTGGTCACGCCCCGTGGGGAGCCTATTTGGGCGGTGTCATCGGCGCGCTGTTCGTGGCGCTGAACAGCTATGTGCTGCCGCTCCTTGGCACGCTGCGCGCCGCACTGCTGATCATCAGCGGCCAAATGTTGGCGGGCGTCGTCATCGATAGCCTGCGCGACAGCGGCGGTTCAACCGGCACGCGGCTCTTGGGTGTTGGGCTGATCCTGCTCGGCGTCTATCTGGCGCGGATGGAAAAACCCCTGATTACGCGGATCCAACGCACTTAAACTGCGTGAAAATTCGCCTTTAGAAGCGAATAACCCATAAATTCGCATTCAGATACGAATAATTGACATATTCGTATTTAGATGCGAATTTTAACGGTACGTTATCGCTTCACAGCAGAGAAAAGCATGCAAGCACAATTCAGCGTGATCACCGGCGATCTGGTCAACTCTCAGCAGCTCGACACCGTAAATTATATTACCGGGTTAGAGGCCCTGCTCAACCGTCTGCAACAGGCCAAGCTTATACAGCGGTTCGAAATTTTCCGCGGCGACGGTTTCCAGGCGGTAGCCGAATCGCAATCCGGCCTGCTGCTGGCAGCCTATATCCGTATCGCACTCAAAGCAATGGATGCCGGCCAGTGGGACGCCCGCATCGCGGTGGGCCTGGGGGACGGTCGGGAACGAGCGACCGGTTATGCCAGCGCCTTTGTCAATTCAGGCCACGCGCTGGACAGCCTGGATAAAAATTGCAGGCTGGCTCTGAAAAATGACCATGCCGAGACGAATGCCATTGTCAGCGATCTGTTGCCGATGTTAGATCATGTGATTGGTCGCCTGTCGCAAACCGAGGCGCAGATAGTACAGGCGAGGATGTTTGCCGCCACCAACCTGGAGGTGGCCGAGAAACTGCATAAAGCCGCGTCCACGGTCTCCGCAACGCTAAAACGAGCAGCCTATGAGGAGATCATGCGATTTATTCACGCGATTAACAGGATCACCTGAATATGGATTTAACCTACGCGCCGTTACTGACCTGGTTGCTGATTGCACATTTACTGGCCGATTTCCCGCTGCAACCGCTCAGTTGGGTGGAGGATAAAACCCGCCGACGCGCGCGATCGCGTTTGCTGTTGCTGCACGCCTTGCTGCACGGCGTGTTGGCCGCCAGTGCTGTGGCGGGTTTCAGTCTGTTGCAAGGCGGGCTCCCCGCCGCCAAGGCGCTGGCTACTTTGCCGGTTATCGCCATCAGCCACTATATTATCGACCTGCTGAAAGTCACGCTCCTCGCTCGCCTCAGCCGGGCCGGCGGTTTTCTGCTCGATCAATGCCTGCATCTGGCGGTGATTGTTTTGCTATGGTTGTGCCTGGTGCCGGAGCCCCGCAGCCTGTTGGCCGCGCTTGGTGCCGCCGTTACCGGGGCGCAGTTTGGGCTGCTGCTGCTGGCGTATTTAGTGATTTACATGCCGATGGGCGTACTGATTGGGCAACTGCTGGCGCACTGGACGCCGCAAATGCCGCTTTCGGCCAAAGCCGACAACGACTCGCTGTTGCGCGCAGGCAAACAGATTGGCTATCTGGAAAGAACGCTGATCCTGACGTTTGTATTGATCGGCCAGATTCCGGCGATCGGCTTCTTGCTGGCCGCAAAGTCTATTTTTCGCTTTGGCGACCTGCGGCAAAACGATGACAAAATGCGTACCGAGTATGTACTGCTCGGCACGCTATTTTCCTTTACGCTGACCATCATGCTCGGCCTGCTGGTGAAAAAATTGTTATAACCGCCGGGCATTGCACCCGGCGGTTAGGGTGATTACAACCACTCACCGAAGCGGCGAATATAGAAACGCTTCATCATCTGCGCCACGACGCAATAGCTGATCAGCGTGCCGGCCAGCCACGGGAAGTATTCCCACGGCAAGGGTTGCAACCCAACCCAGGCGCCGAGCGGCGAGAACGGCAGATAAATGCCCAACGCCATTACCAGCGCCGTGGTCAGCAGAACCGGCAATGCGGCGGTGCTCTGGATGAACGGGATCTTCTGGGTGCGCAGCATATGCACCACCAGCGTTTGCGACAACAACCCTTCGATAAACCAGCCGGATTGGAACAATGCCTGATGCTCGACGCTGTTGGCGGCGAAGACGAACCACATCAGCGCATAAGTGGTGATATCAAAAATGGAGGAGGTTGGCCCAATCCACAGCATAAAGCGACCGATGTTCTTCGCATCCCACTTGCGCGGCTTGCGCAGGAACTCTTTGTCCATCTTGTCCCACGGCAGCGACAGCTGGGAAATATCGTACATCAGGTTCTGAATCAACAGGTGGATCGCCAGCATCGGCAAGAACGGGATAAACGCGCTGGCCACCAGCACCGAAAACACGTTGCCGAAGTTGGAACTGGCGGTCATGTTCAGGTATTTGATGATATTGCCGAAGGTTTCCCGGCCTTTGATCACGCCCTCTTCCAGCACCATCAGGTTTTTTTCCAGCAAGATGATGTCCGCCGACTCTTTAGCGATGTCGGTGCCGGTATCCACCGAGATACCGACGTCCGCATCGCGCAGCGCCGGGGCATCGTTAATGCCGTCGCCGAGGAAGCCAACGGTATGGCCATTCGCCTGCAACATTTTCAATACCCGCGATTTCTGCAGCGGCGTCAGTTTGGTAAAGACCGTGCGTTGTTCCACTTCGCGCGCCAGTGTTTCATCGTCCATCTGTTCGATTTGCGGGCCGGAGAGCGGCTCGCCCGGCTCCAGCCCGACATCGCGGCAAATCTTGCAGGTGATCACTGGGTTATCGCCGGTCAGTACCTTCACCGCCACACCATTTTCCTGCAACGCGGCTATCGCTTCCTGCGCGCTCTCCTTTGGCGGGTCGAGGAAGGTCAGGACGCCCTGGATCACCATATCGCGTTCATCGGCCACGCTCAGCGGCAAGGGATCTTTCCGCTCACCCAACTCCCGCGTCGCCAGCACCAACACGCGGAACCCGTCCTCATTATACTGAGCGGCGAGCGCCTGCAGCGACGCACGCCGCGCCTCATCCAGCACCAGCGTCTGCTGCCCCTCGCGCACGTGGGTGGCGATGTCCAGCATCTCCTCCACCGCTCCTTTGCAGATTAGCCGCTGTTGGCCATTTTCATCCGCCACCACGATCGACAGACGGCGGCGCACAAAATCGAACGGCAGCTCATCCACCTTGCTAAAACGCCCCAGCGCCTCGATGCCCGGTTTGCCGCGCCCGAAGCGGATCACCGCCTGATCCATCAGATTTTTCATGCCGCTTTGGTGGGCGCTGTTCAACCACGCCAGGTGCAACACCTCATTATCTTTGGCTCCGCTGGCGTCCAGATGATGCTCGAGGATGATGCGATCCTGGGTCAGGGTGCCGGTTTTATCCGTACAGAGCACGTCCATCGCACCGAAGTTCTGAATGGCGTTCAGACGCTTGACCACCACTTTGCGCCGCGACATGGCGATTGCGCCCTTCGCCAGGTTGGAGCTGACGATCATCGGCAGCATCTCCGGCGTCAACCCCACCGCCACCGCCAAAGCAAACAGCGCCGCTTCGCTCCAGTCGCCTTTGGTAAAGCCGTTGATCAGCAACACAATCGGCACCATCACCAGCATAAAGCGGATCAGCAGCCAGCTGACGCTGTTCACCCCACGATCGAAGGCGGTTTGCGAACGGGAACCGACGATCGACTTGGCCAGCGAACCAAAATAGGTGCGCCCCCCGGTCGCCACCACAACTGCCGTGGCGGTACCGCTGGCGACGTTGGTGCCCATCAGGCAGATGTTCGGCAGTTCCAACAGCGCATGCTCGCTGGAGACTTCCTCCTCGCTCGATTTTTGGCTGACGTTGCCCATCGCATCGTATTTCTCGATCGGGATCGCCTCCCCGGTCAGGATCGCCTGGCTGATGAACAGATCGCGTGAGGCAAGCAGGCGCACATCCGCCGGCACCATGTCCCCGGCGGAAAGCTGGATGATATCGCCCGGCACCAGTTCGCGAATGGGGACTTCCAACGTCAAGGGTTGCGCGCTGAAGCTGCTGCGACGCAAAACCGTTGCGGTGGTGCGCACCATCGATTTCAGCGTCTCCGCCGCCTTGTTGGTGCGGTATTCCTGCCAGAAACGCAGCAGCCCGCTGAGTGAAACCATCACCAGTATGATGATCACGCCAATGAGATCGGTTTCTTCACCGCGCCGGAGAGGCAACCAGTAGTCGGTAAAGAAACTGATCGCAGCCAGCACCATCAGAACAAAGATAAACGGGTTATTAAATGCGCCAATCAGCTGCACCAGCGCGTGCGGCGCTTTTTCATGGGCAACCTGGTTAACGCCAAATTGCTCCAGGCGCTCATCGGCATCGTCCTGGGTCAGACCGCTACGGTTGCATTTTAAATTTGCCAGCGTCTGCTCGACGCTGTTTTTCGCCTCTTGCGCGATGGCATAAGGCGCCGCTTTTTTATCGCGGCGGCGTAGGTTTTCATTAATATAGGTCATAACGCTATTCTCTTATCTTATTCTGCGCACAGAGTTACCCCGCCTGATTAACAGGTGAATAGGCGCAGAGTGGAATTTATTTAATTAACGTAATTACCGCTATTTATAACCGCAGGCAATCACGCCGAATAATTAACATTATGGGGTCACCGTCCATGCCACCTCCTTATCACTTAAAAAAATGAATATTAATGAAGAATCAAACCGGTAATTCAGAAACCACTCGCCAGCGTACGGCGCTAACGCTTTTTTCCAGGCTGACGCGGCAGACAATACCTTCAATTTCTTTTTGCGCTGCGGGATTGGCGGTTATCTCCGCGCAAACCTCAAGCTGACCAGGGAGGGATATATCGGCGCTGCGCAAGGATTGCAATCTTAGCGCCACACCGTTCAGCGCCTGCAATATCAGAGTGCGTACCAGTATTTCATCTTGTTCGCCGCAGGTAACCTGAATGCGATAACACTGTTCCAGATCTAACGCCTGCTGTTGAGGTTGCAGATTGATGCGCTGCGCCGCTTCGCGCAGCAGAATATTCGCGCACAGGATCACCAGCGTCGCCAGTACCGCATTCCAGTACTGCCCCAGACCGCACAACACGCCAATCGCCGCCGAGCACCACAGCGTGGCGGCGGTATTCAGGCCACGGATGTTCAGCCCTTCACGCATGATCACCCCGGCGCCCAGAAAGCCGATGCCGGAAACAATCTGCGCGGCAACCCGCCCGGCACTGGAAGGATCGGTGGACATGGAGCTGAGGATAAACACCGCCGCACCGGTGGCCACCAGCGCATTGGTGCGCAGGCCGGCCATACGCTGACGCCACTGCCGCTCGGCGCCAATAACCGCGCCCAGGCTCATCGCCAGTAATAAATTTAAAACAAAAGGAGTCATAGCCATGACTGTCCCCTTAATAAACTGCAGGAGATAAAATCATGTGCTTTTTAGCACACGCGAAATCGCGCCAATAATATATTAGCGAACGAACGCGGCGGTGCCTGGAGGGAAAAGGCTGTGGTTGAAAATCACCATAATAACGTCCAAATCAATTCGCCTGATGCCATTGGTCTCAGGTACAACAATAAGATTCGGGTTTGCACAGCTCGGAATAACAAGAGAGGGGTGCTGCCCGCCGTTTTCGGCAAGCAACAAATCAGAAGAGGATTGGTCAGCTTGCCTTATTTATATCGCTACAACTAAAACTGTCCAATTGTGTTTCCTCACTGAAATTTTGGCTGAGTATAGTGACGCAGGATAATGATGTAAAGGCGAATTTATTAAACAGAAATTAAACTGCATAATGTCATTTATTTGACGTACAACTCAATCTGCCGCATTGGCTTTGGGTGATACGCTTATTATCTATAGACTGGCGCCTCAACAGGACATTAATCCCCAAAGGACAGCCAATCCGATGAACATGCTTCGCCTTTCCATCAGTTTCGCTCTGTTTGCCGCTTTCCCCGCCGGCGCCCTGTTGCTGCAACAGGGAACGGCCCGTTTTGACATCGACCCGGCCACGCTGCAAATCACCGCAGGCAAAACCATCGTCAATCAGGCGCAGGCCGGGCAAACCGTGGCAAAACTGCAAAGCGCGCCGACGCAGGCCCGTTGGCAATGGCCGGACAGCGCCATGCAGGTGTCCGCCAGACTCGAGGACGGCGATCTGCGTCTTAGCTTCAGCAGCAGCCGGGCGCAGACGTTGAACTGGTTCACCCTGCCGCAGCAGGCGGGCACCCTGTTGCTGCCAATAGGTGAAGGCAGCCGTATCCCGCTGGATAACGCCATCTGGCAGCGGTATCTGGTTAAGGAAATGACGCCGCTGGATACCAACTGGGATCTGAAACTGCCGCTGTGGAGCCAGGAACAACAAGGCAAGGTGTATAGCTGGCTGCTGCTTACGCCGTTCAGCAATCAGGTCAGTTTTGCCGGCGCAAAGGGCGCATTCAGCATGCGCAGTAGCCACCAGTTCAACCGTTTTAATCAGCAACAGGCTTTCGACGTGTTGCTGCATGTGGGTGAAACGCCATTGTCCGGCGCGCGCCGTTATCGCCAGTATTTGCAACAAAGCGGCCAGTTCAGCAGCCTGCGCGATAAAATCCGCACGGCCCCGGAGGGCGAAAAGCTGATTGGTGCCACGCATATCTATCTGTGGGGCGACAAACTGCTGGCACCCGCCGACGTGAAAAACTGGCCGGGCCTGCTGTCCTGGCTCAACTCCCCGCCTGGCGAGGCGCTGCGGCGGAAAATGGATGCCGAAAGCCGGAAAGCGCTGCGCCAACCGGCGGGAAAAACGCCGGAGGGCTGGCAACAACTGACGCTGATCGACGCCCTGAACCAGGCGCTGGTCGCGCTGACGCCGCTCAACGCTACGCCGGATGACCCAGACTTCCTGGAAGCGCAACATCGTCAGGCCGCCGGCTTGCGTGAGCTGGCGCAACGGCAGCTTGGCGCCTATCTGGCACCGGCAGATAGCTGGGGCCAGGGATTGGCTAAGCCGTTGATCGAGGCGCTGCATCAGGCCGGGCTGCCGCGCCTGTGGTTGGGCACCGATAACTGGACCGCCGAGTTCCTGCATCCGCAGGCGGTGGAGAGCGCCAGGAAGTTGGGCTATCTCATCGCCAGTTACGACTCTTACGACACGGCGATTCCCCGCGGAGTCAACGACAGCTGGCTGACGGCCCAGTTGCCGACTGCGCTGCGTGAAGACTGCGCCATCGTACGCGCCGACGGCACTAAAAAACCCGGTTTCGGCAAGCAGGGCTACTACCTGAATCCCGGTTGCGTGCTGCCCTATTCCCAACAGCGCATGCGCAGCCTGGTACAATTGGCCGGGCTGAACAGCCTGTTCCTTGACGTTGACGGCACCGGAATGGTGTCTGACGACTATCAGCTCCACCACCCTACCGGCGCTGCGCAAATGGCACAGGCGCGCAACGCACGGCTGGCCTGGTTCAGCGACACGCTAAAACTGCCGCTCGGCTCCGAGGATGGCAATGCGGTGACCGCCCGCCACATCATGTTTGCTCACGGTATGGAAACCTGGGGCTTCGGCTGGGGTGACAAGCAGATGAATCAGGATAAATCCTCGCCCTACTATCTGGGTGCCTGGTGGCCGAATGCCCAGCCGGCCTTTTTCTTCAGCCCGGCCAAGGTCAAAGAACCCTACCGAACGGTGGAGTTTGATCCGCGTTATCGCCTGCCGCTGTACCAGGCGGTGTTTCACGATGCCGTTATCAGCAGCCACCACTGGAATTACGACAACCTGAAATTCAGCGATGTCAAAACCGCGCGCAGCCTGCTCAGCCAGTTGTACAACACTGCGCCCATGTTCCATCTCAGTCGCGCTACCCTGCAGGCACGGCTGCCGGAGATCAAGCGCGCCGATGCGGCGTTCCGCCCGCTGCATCAGGCGCTGTGGGATAAAGCGCTGACGGACTTCCGCTGGCTGGATGCGACGGGCTGGGTACAGCAAACCACCTTCAGCGACGGTTCAACCTTGACCGCCAACTTTGGCAACCGGCCGTTCGAGGGCATCGCCGCCCAGAGTCTGCAAGCCAAACTGGCGGACGGTCGCACCCTGAACATCGCGCAATAGCAACTCCGGTCGGGGTGAACTACGCTAGGCTCAGTCCCCCCACTCGGCAACGATGGAGTTTACTGATGACTACCCTAACCCAAAAGCTACTCGACGAGATCTGGCAAAGCCTGGGCCACAGCGCCACGCCAGTGGGCCCATTGACGATCAGCGGTGAAGGCGAACTGGCCAGCGCGTTCCCGGTGACCGAACTGGCTACGGCTTGCTGGGGGGCTGCCGGCCTGGCCTGCGCCGGGCTATTACAACAAAGCAAAGGCGATATGCCGCAGGTATTTGTCGATCGTCGGCTGGCTTCGTTGTGGTTCGGCTGGACCTTGCGGCCGCTGGGGTGGCAACTGCCCGCCGCCTGGGATGCGCTGGCGGGTGATTATGCCACGCGCGACGGCTGGATCCGCCTGCATACCAATGCGCCGCATCACCGTAAAGCGGTGGAACAGGTGCTGGGGCCGCATCAGGATAAAGGCACACTGGCGCAAAAGGTGCTGGAGTGGCAAAAAAGCGAATTGGAACAGGCGGTGATTGAGGCCGGCGGCTGCGCGGCGGAAATGCGCCCGGTCGAGGCGTGGCGGCAGCATATTCAAGGCAAAAGCGTCGCGCTGGAGCCGTTAATCCACCGCAAGCTGCAACCGGAAGCCCCACCGCCCGACTGGGTGCTGCCGGCCGCCAGACCGCTGCACGGCGTGCGAGTGCTGGATCTGACGCGGATTATCGCCGGGCCGATCGCCACCCGCTTTCTGGCCGGATTGGGCGCGGACGTATTGCGCATCGATCCCTACGGTTGGGACGAGCCAGGCGTCGAGCATGAAGTGATCCTCGGTAAACGTTGTGCACGCCTGAACCTGCATAACGCTCACGATCGCCACACCTTTGAGCATCTGCTGAAAAGTGCCGATGTCATCGTTCATGGTTACCGCGCAGGCGCGCTGGAAAAATTGGGCTATGGCGCGGAACAACGGCGCGCGCTGTCGCCGGGGTTGATCGACGTCTGTCTGAACGCTTACGGCTGGAGCGGCCCGTGGCGCGGGCGGCGCGGCTTCGATAGTCTGGTGCAGATGAGCTGCGGGTTGGCATCCTCGGGCATGACGTGGAAAAACGCCGCCACGCCGGTGCCATTGCCGGTACAGGCGCTGGATCATGCTACCGGTTACCTGATGGCGACGGCGGTGCTGCATGGCATGCGCGAGCGGTTGGCGCGCGGCACAGGTTACAGTGCGCGGCTTTCGCTGGCCCGCACCGCACAGCTGCTGTTCGATAATCCTTATCCGCAGGATCACAGGTCAAAGCCGCTGGCGCCGATAACCGCGGCTGATGAAAACCCGGAAACCGAGTTGACCCACTGGGGTGCAGCGCTGCGCCTTGGCGCCCCGTTGCATTTGAAGGGTACGGCGCTGCTCTGGGCTCTGCCCGCTACCGCTCTGGGCACTTCCCAGCCGGAATGGCTACGCCGCTGATTCAGGCCAGTTGGCGCTGCAACCAGTGCAGTAACTCTTCGACCGCCGGCGTCAAACCGGCGGTCTGCGGCCAAACCAGATAAAAATCGCTCTTATCCAGATGCTTTGCCTCAGCCAACGCGACCAAACGTCCCTCCGCCAGGGCATCGCTCACCAGCAGCCTTTTCACCAGCGCAATGCCGAACCCCTGCTCTGCGGCGCGGATCAGCAAACCGGCGTCATTAAACAGAGCCAGTTGCTGCCCGCATTCCTCCCGCTGATGCGCTGCAAACCAGCTGCGCCACGGCGTAACATCATGCTCCAGCAGCGGCATGCGCGGTGAACCCTTGTCGAATGCCGCCTGCCACTGCTGCGCCAACTCTGGAATGGCAACCGGCACCACCTCCCCGGAAGCGATACGCTGCGCCTGCAAGTTCGGCCATTGGCCCTCGCCAATACGAATGGCCACATCAAATCCCTTGCGCGACAGATCCTGCACCGCCAGAGAAGCGTCGATATCCAGCGCAATGCCGGCGCAGGCATCGCGGAAAGCGGGCAGACGCGGCATTAACCAATAGTGAGCGAAAGAGGGCAGCACGCTGATGCGCAGCGTGTGGCTTTGCGCAATACGCCTGACACGGCCAATTCCCTGTTGCAGTGCCTGCAGCGCCGGCTCCGCCACCGCCAGCAGTTCGCGGCCGGCGGCGTTCAGACGCAACCCGCGCCCGCAACGTTCAAACAACGCGCAGCCGATCGCCTGTTCGAGCTGCTGGATCTGTTGGCTGACCGCGCCGTGGGTAAGATGCACCTGCTGCGCGGTGGCGCGCAAATTCTCCAGTTTGGCGGCAATCACAAACGTCGGCAGGGTATGCAAGGGAACACGCTCATTGAACATTGGTTAGTCCAGCTATCCAAAAGGGTCATTTTTCATCGATTTTCGCACTAAAGCAAATGGTCTAAGGTGTCACCCTTATCCTCTTCTCTCCGGAGCCACAGATGCACCCTCGCTTACAGCAGGATCTTGACCAATTTCCACAGATACTCGACCGGACCCGCCAGTTGGCTGACGGATTTCTCGCCGGGTTGAAGCAGCGCCCGGTTTACCCTCCTCTTGAGGCCCAGCAGCTGCAGTTGGGCGACGACCAACTGGCGGACAGTGGCAACGGCGCTTTGGCGGCGCTGGAGGATTTCTGGTTACGCTATGCCGAGGGTCTATCAGGCAGCGCCGGGCCGCGTTATTTTGGCTTCGTCACCGGCGGCGCCACTCCGGCCGCGCTGGCGGGGGATTGGCTGGTTAGTGCCACAGACCAAAACAGCCTGCTGAGCCACGACACCGTTGCCGCGGCGATTGAGCTGGCGACTATTGAGCAATTGAAGTCGTTGCTGGGTTTACCGAAAGCGTTTAGCGGCAGCTTTGTCAGCGGGGCGACCATGGCCAACTTTGTCGGCATCGCTATTGGCCGCCAGTGGCTGGGGCAACAACGTGGGATCGATGTCGCCGAACAGGGATTGGCGGCATTAGGCCCCATTCAGGTGCTGTCGGCGAATGCCCATTCCAGCAGCGTGAAGGCACTCAGCATGCTCGGGATCGGCCGCGATGCGCTGAAAATCATCGACAGCCTGCCGGATTCCGAAGCCATAGACACCGCAGCGCTGGAGCGGCACCTGGCCGCCAGCAATGGCATGCCTGTCATCGTGCTGGCCAGCGCCGGCACGGTCAACACCGTAACCTTCGACGATTTGCCGCGCCTGCTGGCGCTGCGCGAACGCTACCCGTTCTGGTTGCACGTTGATGCCGCTTTTGGCGGTGTCGCCGCCTGTTCACCGCACTATTCCCCGCTGTTGACCGGCTGGGAGCAAGCAGATTCGATCACCGTTGACGCGCATAAATGGTTGAATGTGCCCTACGACAGCGCCATTCAATTCACCCGTCATCTGGAACTGCAGATGCAGGTTTTCCAAAACCATTCGGTCTATATGGAAGCGCCGACGTTGCGCCCGGACGACTACCTGCACCTGACGCCGGAAAATTCACGGCGTTTCCGCGCCCTGCCATTATGGATGGCGCTTAAAGCCTATGGCCGCAGCGGCATGCAGGACATGGTTGAGCGTAATATCCGGTTGGCGCGCCAACTGGGCGCAGAGTTGGATGCCAGCGAGGGTTTTCATCTGCTGGCACCGGTCAATCTGAACGTGGTGTGCTTCGCTCTCAGTAACGTTAAAGAGGATGCCGAAACCGCACGGGATCGCTTTATCGCCCGGCTCGATCGGCATGGCGTAGTGCGTTGTACCCCCACACGTTTTAACGGGCAACCCGGGATCCGCGCCGCATTGGTCAATTGGATGACGGAAGAAGAAGATATCCGCCTGGCGCTGGAATCATTGCGGCACTGCCTGCCTGAAGCGCTGTAATCACAGAGTTTAAGGGCGCCCTTGCGGCGTCCATTTAATGATTGATTGCGCCAGCCGCAGGCCAGGCACCCTGCAGAATTGCCTTCCCCCAGCAATGCCATACTCACCATAACGAACGAAAATAGTTCAGAGAAACCAATTAATCACACTCTGACATTTCTCACATTTTGTGAAATAGCACATATAGCCACATCAACTCTTTGTTATATCGTCAGTTTCCTTAACAAAGAACCGGTTCCATGTTAACTCGATGTGATTGTTGGATATCATAACTGATAAAAAAAGAAAGCATTCTCATTATTAAAAACGAAAACTTAAAAAATAACACAATGATATATAACGATAATTCTTAAAAAACCGAGATTTGCCAGCATTCAACGCGCTGAAGAATTAAGCTAAAAAATGTTAAAAAAACAACACATGAATTTTTTTTAAGAATTTTCCTAACAATTTAAAATTTCATTTCGTGACATGATGCATAGATTCAATCATAACGATGCCTGTAGGTACGCGGCTCAAGCATAGGTCAGCGTTATTGCCTGCCAGATTGGTGGTTAGCAGATTGTTCTGACTTAAGCTAAACTTATAGATTCACATGATTAATTAGTTTAGAAAGAAAATATCGTTGAGTGCCATCGTATTTATTGATAGAACACTCGCTATATGTAAATTTTTGTTCTTTTTTTTTGCCTTCAGGCTTCAGGCTTTTTCTCTTTGTTACCGCGGTAAAACGGATTTAAGTGGGGGTGCGATATGCCAACGATCATTATGGATTCATGCAGCTATACAAGATTGGGTTTAACAGACTACCTGACAGCACACGGAGTAAAAAAACGCCAAATTAGTGCCATCAACGACATCGACGATCTGCATGAAAAATGCAGCAAGTTGAAACCTAGCCTGGTGTTTATTAACGAAGATTGCTTTATACACGAAGCCAATGCGACGGAACGTATAAAACGGGTGATTTCACTGCACCCGGACACCTTATTCTTCATCTTTATGGCCATCACCAACGTACATTTTGACGATTATTTATATGTTCGTAAAAATGTCATCATCTCGTCAAAATCCATCAAGCCAGAGACTATGAATCAGCTACTTAGTCACTATCTTGAGAAGAAAGCCACTCGCGCCGAAAAGACCTCATTTGACCAAACGCCGGTTACGCTAAGTCAAACAGAATCGAACATGTTGCGCATGTGGATGTCGG
The DNA here is from genome assembly GCF_018336935.1 of Serratia plymuthica. Lineage (NCBI taxonomy): Bacteria > Pseudomonadati > Pseudomonadota > Gammaproteobacteria > Enterobacterales > Yersiniaceae > Serratia > Serratia plymuthica. Next base: position 3,037,977 of record NZ_CP068771.1, read on the forward strand.
GTCAGGGAACCATCCAGATATCCGACCAGATGCAAATTAAGGCCAAGACAGTCTCTTCCCACAAGGGAAATATCAAAAGAAAAATTAAAACGCACAACAAGCAAATTATTTATCATGTTGTCCGTTTAACCGACACCTTAACCAGTGGGATATTTGTCAATAGCCGCTAGGTAAAGAACTTAACCGTACATTCTGCTCAGATTTGGTTTGAAATGTCTTATCACCCAGTATCCTGGATATAAAACATTTAAATGACCTCAATACCTGCTCGCGACGACATCCTCGGCCGCGGCGGGTATTCCCGTAGCAAAAGATAGAAAATTCCTACCCCTAAGGAATAATAACTTTGCGAAAATCTTTCGAATTAACTTAATGCGTTGGAAAGATATTGGCTATTTATCGATAGCCTACCTGGCCTGTCGCAACTCAACGAAGGTGCCGTCACGGCTGTCAATCTCGTTGAAGAACCAGACGCCGGCAGGATAGTCGTCCAGAGCGACCAGGTACATGATCCCTTCATTAAATTCTTCTACCGCCAATATCACCCCTTCACGTTTCAGTTCACCGTCAGTTTTTACCGTTACCAGATCGTTAACTTTCATATTTTTCCCCATCATTTATCATTGATGTCAGTGTATTACAAAATGAGGCGTGAAAAACACCGTGCAGTAGCGGAGTCAATCTGCAACATGCCCGTTTCAGCGTTTTCCTAAAGCGTAGCAGGCTAACGCACCGCCATATTTTCACTTTCTTAACGTTTTGGCCGCAGAATCTTAAGAGCACAAAGGATAGTCTGTTGACAGGCGCTTCCCCCCAGAGAAGTGTCTGCAAATGAAGAAGTAACAAGGAACTTTTGCCCGCAGACTTGCGGGCTTTTTTTCGTCTTAGGCAAATTACAGGCACAAAAAAACCCGCCTTGGCGGGTTTTTATTAATCAGCAGAGGCCGATTAGATAGCGGTAACGTTAGCCGCTGACGGACCTTTAGCACCGTTCTCGATAGAGAACTGTACGTTCTGGCCTTCAGCCAGGGTCTTGAAGCCTTGATCCTGGATAGCAGAGAAGTGTACGAACACGTCTTTGCTGCCGTCTGCTGGAGTGATGAAACCAAAACCTTTAGACTCGTTGAACCACTTCACTTGACCTTTGATCATGTTAGACATGTCTAATTCCTTCAATATTAAATGTAAGCCACCATGGGCATATGATATAGCCGGTCATCAGTTACTTATGGAGGCACTAGAAAGGAAATTCGTCAGAGAAGAGCTATCTAGGATAACGCTTTAAATTTGAACTACTTTACTCAAAATGTCGTGCATAAATAGGTCTGTACCACAGGCCGAGAAGCATTAACTCATGACAGCGCTTTAATAGCAACTCTTTTTGTTGGCCCCTTGATGGAAACGGGGTCAAACGCGCAGAATTTGACCCCGGCAGTTTAATTTTTCAGCGTTATTGGCCGTATTTACCCGATAACAGGAGCCTGAAACAGCTTCGAATTTCTAAAATTTCGCCGCGACCAAGTAGCCACCTCGTTGAGATTGAACACAATTTCACCTTTTACCTTATCAATGCCATGGCCCGATGCCTGATAAAGAGACATTTTTTACAAACCCGCTCTGAAAGAAGACATCAACCCCATAAATGATAGTCATTCTCGTTTCTCTGTTTTATAGTCGCGACGCGTAATTATGAAGGGAGATGGACCATGCTTAGAAAGCGTACGCTGGCAGTATCCTGCTGCACCGCCCTGTTGATGCTGAGCGCTCACTCAGCCCAGGCACTAGATTTATCTTATACCGCACCGGAGCCAAGCCTTGCCCCTGCGCCGCTGCCGCAAACCGCCCTTGGCCCGGCAGCTAAAGCGGCCAAGCCGCCGGTCGTCTGGGCTGAGTCAGAAGACAAAACAGGTTTTCGCGTTGAAATGGAATGCGATCACCCCGGTTGCAGCCGTCCGCGCGCCAAACCCTATTCAGCGCTTAACGGGCCGGTGAAAAAAACCGATCGCCGCCGTCAGTCAGACCCTTACTCCACCAATCAGGATGACGATTACAGTCTGAATATGGGTTATCAGTGGTAACTGCGCTTTAAGAGTTATCCCTATATCAGCCGTCGTGCGCAGTTCATACAATGGCGCCCTGTCCACCGCTCCTCCTGGTGTTGGATATGACAAGCTGTGTTGCAAATTTTTATGCGCCTTCCTATAGGCGCTTTTTTTATGTCTAAATATCAATATTCTGCAGCGTTACAGAATGCTCTTATTGCGCGATAACGTGATAACTGTCACAAATAGCGGCTCCTTAGCCACTCTTTATCGGAGATGAGTCTCATGGCGACAGAATATATGGCTTTACTGGCAGTTTTGGCCGGCATTGCAGGATATGCACTGTACAAACACTTTAAATCACAGCAGAAAAGCTCGCTGGTACGACCTCACGATCGTTGACCGAACCGTGGGAGCATAACCTCCGGGTTATGCTCCAGCCCGCACAACCGTTCACTGTCATGTTTTCATCACAAAATTGTCACAATACGGCCATATCATGGTCCACGATTATCCGCACTGGCTTACACCAAGGATTTCGTTATGACCATAATTAAAGCAACAAACCATCAGGAAGCAGAAAAGCTGATCCGCTATGGCACAGCCAAGAAAATAGAACTGGCTTATGACATCGACAGCGACGACTTTTTCCAGCTCGCCAGCCTGTGGTGTGATAAAGGCGCCAAGATCTCCAAAGGAAAAGAGCATTTTATCGTCTCGCTCAAAGGTTTCCGTATCCCGCCAAACGACTGATACCATGCCGCCTCTGCGGCGGCTCCCCCTTCCCCCGCACTGAAAACCGCCCTATGATCCACATTCTCCCATCGGTATTTCTGTAAGATAAAATATGAATTACAGCAGGTGCTTATCTACACTGTTCACTGCACCTGAACCCCAACCGGAGGAGAATGAGCATGTCAGCAAACCCACCACTGCCCAATACCATGAAAGCGATCGAAATCAGCCAGCCAGGCGAACCGGAAGTGCTGATTGTCGCCGAGCGACCATTGCCGACGCTGCAACAGGGTGAGATTTTGGTGAAGGTCGCCGCCGCCGGGGTTAACCGACCTGACGTTATGCAACGCCGTGGCCAATACGCGCCGCCCCCCGGCGCATCGGATATCCCCGGCCTGGAAATAGCCGGTGAAGTGGTTGCTACCGGCGCTGGGGTGAAAAATTATGCCCTGGGCGATCGCGTGTGCGCCCTGATTGCCGGCGGCGGCTATGCCGAATACTGCAAAGTGCATGAGAGCAATGCACTGCCGGTGCCCCAGAACATGAGCATGACTGAAGCGGCAGCAATCCCTGAAACCTTCTTTACCGTCTGGGTCAATGTGTTCCAGCGCGGGCATCTAAAGGCCGGTGAAACCGTGCTGATCCACGGCGGCACTTCAGGCATTGGCACCGTCGCCACCCTGCTGGCGAAAGCGTTCTGCGCCCATGTGATCACCACCGTCGGTTCGGAGGAAAAACGTCAGGCCAGCCTGGCGCTGGGCGCCGATGTGGCGATTAACTACCGCAAAGAAGACTTCGTCGAGCAAACCAAACGCGCGACCAACGGCAAAGGCGCGGACGTGATTGTCGATCTGATAGCCGGGGATTACGTGGCGAAGAACTATCAGGCGGCGGCGATGGATGGCCGTATTGTGCAAATCGGCACTCAAAACGGCGTGGTCAAGGAATTGAACCTGATGCCGCTGCTGCTCAAGCGGCTGACCCACACCGGCTCGACCCTGCGCGCACGCAGCGTGGAAGATAAGGCGGAAATTGCCGCAGATTTGCAGCAGAAGGTGTGGCCGCTGCTGGAGCGCGGCGCGTTAAAACCACAGATCTTCAAAACTTTCCCGTTGGAGCAGGCAGCCGAAGCGCATGCCCTGATGGAGTCCAGCATGCATATCGGCAAGATTATGCTGACCCTCTGAGGTGAAACACCCCGCAGCCGGTGCCGCGGGGTGATATTTCAGGCGGCCGCCCGCCGGCAGGCGCTAGGGAATAATCTTTCTCTTGCGGAACTCATCAAACAGCGTAAAGAACATCGCTTCAGTTTCGACAAATTGGGTAAAGCCGAAACGTCTCGCCTTGCTGCCATCGGCAAGCATGTCGTAATCCCACGAGAAGACAAAATCGGCAAAGCGCCAGCCGGCCACCGCCTGGTAATCTGTCACCGCCAAGTCATGCTGCTGCGCGAGGGTCCGCCACAACGCGGCTTTATCCGCCATCATCTGCTCAAGCGGCATAGGCAGCGGCGGTGCCGTCTCCAGACCAAAATAATCGGCAATTTTCGGCCACATCTCGCTCCAGCGGAATAAATCGCCATTATTGATGTTAAAGGCCTGATTGACCGCTGCAGGCTCGGTCGCCGCCCACAGCGTAGCGCGCGCCAGCAGGCCGGCATCGGTCATTTCCAACAGACTGTGGTAAGCGCCCGGTTTGCCGGGAAAACGCAGCGGCAGCCCCAACGCCTTGCTGATTGAGGCATAAACGGCAATGGTCAGCGCCAGATTCATTGGATTGCCGAGCGAAAACCCGCCAACCACGCTGGGGCGAATCGCGCTCCAGCGCCAGCGTTTGCCCTGCTGGCGCCGCTCAAGGTAGTTTTGCTGATCCACGTTAAACTCCGGCGGCATATGCCCGGCGTCACTTTCCCGCGCCGGGGTTTTAAATGGCCCCAAATGCGCGCCGTATACCTTGTATCCCTGCATCAGGCTGATGTGCTCCAGTTCTTGCGCCACCGGCTCCACCGCTTCCACCACGTTCGCCAGCATCTTCAGGTTCGGTGCCACCAGCCCCGCCCAATCTGGCGCGTCCTGATAGGCGGCATAGAAAATGTGGCTGACCTGAGTCAAAGGTTGCAGTGCATCGCGCGTCGCCTGCGCATCCAGCAGATCAACCGCCAGATAGCGCACTTGCGGCCGGTCCACACCCCCGCGGCGCGACAGGCCGGCCACTTGCCACCCCTGCACGACCAGTTCTTCAATCAGTTTATGGCCGATAACGCCATTGGCGCCGACGACCAGCGCCAGTTTGCCGCTTTGCATGTTGCGTCTCCCGTTCATTTATGGATACAGCTACTGTGATCGATTAGTAAAACTTGCGGTAGGCGCCATTTTTAACTAACACTTATAAGTAAATTCTATAAATGGAGGGATGATGGACAAGCTGAGCGCCATGAAGACTTTCGTCCGCGTAGCGGAGCTCGGCAGCCTCTCGGCGGCTGCCCGCGATCTGGGGCTGACGCAGCCGGCGGTCAGCCAGCAAATCGCCGGGCTGGAACTGCAACTGGGCGCACAGCTGCTGTTTCGCAGTACCCGCGCCGTCTCCCTGACCGATGCCGGCGGTGGCTATTACCGGCAAATCAAGCCCATTTTGGCGGCGGTAAACGAAGCGGAAGAAGCGCTGCACGGCCTGAACCAACGGTTACAAGGGAATTTACGCATTCATGCGCCGACGGGGTTCGGCCAGCAGCATCTGACACCGTTGGCGATCGCCTTCCAACAACACCATCCCGAACTGAATATTGAGCTTTTGCTGGACGATCGCCGGGCGGATGTCATTGGCGAGGGCATTGACGTAGCGATTCGTTTTGGCGAGCTGAGCGCACCGGGCACGGTGGCGCGGCGGCTGGGGGAGTTACAGCGCATTCTCGTGGCTTCGCCGGCTTATTTGGCGGCGCATGGCGCACCGCAAACACCGGCAGCGCTGGCGGCCCATGCGTACATTCGCTACAGCGGCCTTCGCGACGGCGATGCGCTGACGCTGATCGGCCCTCAGGGCGCCGAGATGGTGAATCTGCGGCCGGTATTCCGCGCCAACAACACCTTCTCGCTGCTGGCAGCCATCGAGTCTGGATTGGGTATCGGCGGTGCGCAACGGCCATTGATTGGTCGGCAACTGGCCGCCGGCACGCTGGTGCAGGTATTGCCTGCCTGGCGCTACCCGCCAATGGCGTTGCATGCCGTCTACCCCGCTGCGCGGTTTATTCCCGGCAAAGTGCGGGCATGGGTAGATTATTTGCTGGAAGCGTTGAAAGAGATTGAAGGCATTAGGTTAAACAATGCCCCCGACCCGCTGCCGGGGGCATAAGCATTATTTGAACAACTTACCGACCATATCGCCCAGTTCGTTGCTGTCTTGCTGCACTTCGCCATTTGGCGATGCGGCGTCAGCCACCGTCGGCAGGAACTGCGCGATGGTGCTGGAAGCCTCGGCCGGATCGATCCCCAACTTTTCGGCCAACTGATTGATGGCATCGCTGCCCAGCGCCTGCTGCACGTGATCGCCGTTGATCGGCTGGTTTTCACCGTTGCCCAGCCATGAACCGACCACATCGCCGAATTGCCCCTGGCGGAACTTGTCCAAAATCGCCTGCAGGCCGCCCTGTTGCTGGACCCATTGCATGATGGCGACGTAATCCAGGCCTTTGCCGCCATTAGCGCCGCCGCCCAGAATACTGCCCAATACGTTATCAAACAGACCCATGGTCATCCCCTTCTGGCCGCCGGCTCAGGCCGTACGACCGTTATGATTTAACGAAAAAGGGTCGCCGCAGCGACCCTGTTGATCAGCACCTGATTAGCCTCTGATCTTTCTGTAGACAAAAAGCACCACCAGGGCACCGATTATTGCGACAACGAAGCTGCCCAGGTTAAAACCATCTACGCGACCCATGCCGAAGAAGGTACTGATATAACCGCCGACTACCGCACCGATGATCCCGAGGATAACAGTCAAGATAAAGCCACCGCCGTCCTTGCCCGGCATGATCCATTTAGCCAGGATACCGGCGATTAAACCAAAAATGATCCAGGAAATGATGCCCATTTTTACTCTCCCTATTACTTTTTGCCTAAAAGAAATCCTATCACCAGGCCCACTACGGCGCCGGCGCCAACCCCAGCCCAGGGGTTGTCCTTAATGTAAGAACAGGAGTGCCCGGCCACGTCTTTCAAACCGGCCCGCACTTCGCATGCGGCAGATTTGGCACCGTCACACAACTGTTCAACATTGTTTTTAACGTCATTTTTCACTGACATTTCATATCCTTAAGTTAACATAGCCGAAAAGTTCACACCGAGTTTCGCACTTGCTCCAACCCTGGCCGAGACTTTCACACCTATGTTTCCCTATGCTTGCCGTTACCGGCAGCGCGATACAGGGTGATTCGCGTCAAATACGCAGCTTCACACTGTTACTATAGACAAATATCAGCAGTTTACACATTTCCGTCTGTCTGAATTTACGTGTACAAAAAACGACCTAATTCATCTGGCTGTCATCTCCACGGGCTATACTTGAAGTGAATATTTCCGCTGGAGATAGGCAATGAACAATATGCCATTCATGTTGATACTGGCTGTCATCTACACCTTTGCCGCCCTCTTGGATGGGTCTGCCGCACAGTTGTTGATGTAATGTTGGCCCCGCTCAGCTTTCGCAAAACGGCTTGATTAAACGGCTGAGCCAGTCGGCGAACGCCGTGAAACGCGCCGAACGCTGTCGCCGGTGAGGATAAAGCAGCGTAATGCCCATCGCCGGTGGCCGAGCCTGCGGTAAAATCTCGCGCAGGCTGCCATCATCAAGATGATGCTGGAGATCAAATCTCGGGTTTTGAATCATTCCCAGCCCCGCCAGGCAGCAGCCGATATAATTCTCCGCATTGTTGACCGTCACCCGGCTGCGCAGCGTTTTTTCGACCGTTCGCCCTTCCTGCTCCCACAGCCAGGTATCCGCGCCCGCCAGATTGGGCTGCGCGTACCCCACTACCCAGTGCTCGTCCAACTGTTCGGTATGCTCCGGCGTCCCATAGCGCCGTAAATAATCCGGGCTGGCACAGTTGGCCATGCTCAAACGACCAAGCGGTTGGCTGACCAGGCTACTGTCACTGAGGCTACCGACACGCACCACGCAATCTACCCCCTCCTGAATCAAATCGATTGAGCGGTCGCTGGCGCTAAGAAACAGCTGAATATCGGGGTAGTGCAGGAAAAAATCAGGCAGCGCCGGCACGATTATCCGCCGGGCAATACGGCTGGGCACATCGACGGTCAACCGGCCGCTAATAGGCCCGTTTTCCTGCTGAAATAGCCTGTCCAGCGCGTTCACATCGGACAGCAGGCTGCGCGCTTTGTCGAGCAGCAGTTCGCCGTCGCTGGTCAGCTGCACTTTGCGGGTCGTGCGATGAAACAGACGGGCGCCCATTTCATGTTCCAACTGCTGGATCGCCGCCGACACCGTGGTTTTGGGCATCAGCAAAATATGCGAAGCGCGGATAAAACTGCCCACCTCGGCAACCTGGATAAAAACCCGCAATCTCCCTATTTTATCCACCGGCTCTGCATCCTGAAAAAAGGGCTGCGGCATCGACCGCAGCAGAAATAAGATTAACGGGTAGTATAGCCACCGTTGGCGAACAGCGTCTGCCCGGTGATCCACCAGCCGTCGGTGACTAAGAATTTGACGATAGGCGCGATATCTTCAATGTCGGTCAGGCCGGTTTTCGAGAATTTGCTCAGCGCGGCGGCACCGCTATGGTATTCCACCGCTTCCTTGCTTTCCTGACCATAGAAGAACGGCGTATCCATCGGGCCGGGGCCGATAGCATTTACGCTGATGCCGCGCTCGCCAAACTCCTTGGAAGCCGCGCGGGTGAAATGCTCCACCGGCGCCTTGCTGCCGGGGTACACCGCATAAAAGGGTGTATAGGCTGCCAACAGCGAACTGACGATGGTCACGATGCGGCCATTATCCGCCAAATGCTTGCCTGCTTGCTGAATAAAGAAAAATGCCGCCTTGGCGTTGACGTCAAAACTGGTGTCGTAATCCGCTTCGGTCACCTCGGCAATCGGTTTTTTGATCACCAGCCCGGCGGTATTGATCGCAATATCCACCTTGCCGAACGCCTTAATCGCTTCCTCAAACACCCGCGCTACGTTGGCCGGCCGGGTCAGATCGCCCTGCACCGCTATCGCCTGCGCCCCCGTCGCTTTAACCGCAGCCAGCGTTTCTTCCGCCGCCGTCCGCGTCGCGTCGCTGTTGTAATGCACCACTATGGCCGCCGCGCCGCTGGCCGCCAGATCGCGCGCCACCAGTCCACCCAGATTCTTCGCGCCACCGGCGATCAACACTACTTTTCCATTCAAAGATTGCTTACTCATGACAATGGCTCCGTTTATGAAAGGTGCCCTGAGTATAGAAAGCCTGCCCGCTCAGATAATCTGTTCAAATCGGGATGAACCATCCCGTTTTTTCGACCAATCCGTATGGCCGTTCCCCAAAGCGCCAGAGCGTGATCGTCCACCGGGCATTCACCACAATTCGCACTACACTTGTAAGTCACCTGCGGCAATAGTTGCCGGGCGAAATCTTTTTCCCTGCCCACGGGCCGGTTTACAGCCTGACGGGCCATAACCGAGGTCAATGTCATGTTGATTCAACCCTATTTATTTTTTAACGGTAATTGCGAACAAGCGGTGAATTTCTACGCGCAGCAACTGGGCGGTAAAATTGAAATGATCATGCGTTACAAGGAGATGCCCGAGGAAGCAAAACAGGGCGGCCCTCAGGATGCCGATCCGGAATCCATCATGCATGCACGGTTGCTGATTGGCGAAAGCGCGCTGATGGCCTCCGACGGCTGCCCGCAGGATGGCGCTGACGCGTCACACAAAGGGTTTTCCCTGTCGCTCAACCCAACAGACGTGGAACAAGGACGTGAGCTGTTTGAAAAGCTGTCGCAGGGCGGCCAGGTAACCCTGCCTTATGGGCCCACTTTTTGGGCCAAGGGGTTTGGCATGCTGACCGACCAGTTTGGCGTCAATTGGATGATTAACGTTGAATAATCCCACCCCGTCGCGGTGCCCGCGGCCTCTGGCGGACACCGCGCCTTCGGCAATCAGCTATAGTGATGCCAGTCGTAGGCCGCCATGGCGAACAGCGCAAACAGCACCGTCAACAGCGCCAACCCCAAACGCCAATAAGGCGATTTACGCCGCCGCCAGGCAAAAAATATCATCAACGCCAACGCGCCCAGCGTGACCGGGTAATACACCGCCAGCGTCAGTAAAGTAATAATGATGATGTCAGACACACTCGCTATCCTCTCATTTCCGGGCATTTTTGGGCAGATTGTCACCTCTGCCGAGGGTAACGTGTTTAAGGGAGTAGTGGTCAGCAGAATTAACGAATAAGATGTAAGATAGTTCTTAACTTTATTTAAAAATCGCATAATACAAGGGTGACATGACACAGCAGCAACCGCAGGATGCCAATCTGCCGCACAACGGTAAAAACTCCCCGTTATTATTTCAGGCTGGCGTGTTTGTCGTCATCGTTGCCGCCACGCTGATTCTGTTTAATGTCTGGCAAATCTGGAATGCGCATCAGCGCGATCTGAAAAGCGCCGAATATGAGTCCGCCAATCTGGCACGCTCGCTGGCGCAACATGCCGATGACACTTTCTTGCAAGTGGACAACACGCTGTCGGATCTGACCGAACGCATTCAAATCGACGGGCTGGGCCAGGCGCAACAGTTGCGTCTGCAAAAGTTGATGCAAGGGCAAGTCGGCAATCTGCCTCAGTTGCACGGTCTGTTTATTTACGATTCGCACGGCAGTTGGATAGTCACCTCCTCCGGAAGGTTCGTGCAGAACGCCAACAATGCTGACCGCGAGTATTTTAAATACCACCTTGAGCACAACAGTAACGCTATCTACATCGGCAAAGTGGTGCGCAGCCGTTCCACCGGCGATTTGATCATTCCGGTGTCGCGCCGTTTAAACCATCCGGACGGCAGTTTTGCCGGCGTGGTGCTGGCGACGCTGTACGTCGATTATTTCCGCCAGTTTTACGACACCTTCGCGCTTAACAGCGATGCCGCGCTCAGCCTGCTGCTGGCGGACGGCACCATTCTCTACCGCCGCCCTTACTCCGCCGCTTCGATCGGCAAAAATATCTCTCAGGGCGTCTTGTTCCGCGAAATTCTGCCGCATTCCGAATTCGGTAACGCCACCATCACCTCGTTATACGACAAGGTGGAAAGGATTTATGGCTATTCAAGGGTCAACCGCTATCCGCTGGTGATCACCGCCGGGCTGTCGAAAGAAGACGCGCTGGCCGACTGGCGCAACGATTCCGGCCTGTTTGTGGCTGGAGGCGCTATCCTGCTGGCCATTCTGCTGGCATTGGGGATGGTGTTGATGCGGCAGATAAACCACAGCATGCGCACCGAGGCCGAGCTGATGCGCACCCGCGATCAACTCACCAGCATCAACCTGCGGCTTGAAGAGTTGGCGCTGCTGGACGGCCTGACCGGGTTGGCCAACCGCCGTCAGTTTGATATCGCCTTAAAGAACGAACTGGCGCGCGCGGCGCGCAACTACCGCAGCGTGGCGCTGCTGATGCTGGATATCGACTATTTCAAGCAGTACAACGATATCTACGGCCACGTCGCCGGCGACCAATGCCTGCAGCAGATCGGGCAAATGCTCAAGGGGCTGGCCAGCCGCAGCAATGACATCATGGCCCGCTACGGCGGCGAAGAAATGAGCATCATTCTGCCGGACACCGACGCCCAGGGGGCGCTGATTTTCGCCGAACGCGTGATGCAGGCGGTACGTGAACTGAAGATACCGCATCAGGGGAGTCCGCACAGCGTGATTACCCTCAGCATTGGCATCTGCGCCAAAGTGCCCCATATGTACAACGACACGCCAATTGGTTTTATCAATATGGCGGACAGCGCGCTGTATCAGGCAAAAAAAGAGGGTAAAAACCGCATCGTCTGCAACAGCGCGGCGGTTTAACCCAATCCCACGGCGATACACGGCCGGCAATCTGTTGCCGGTCAGCTTACCGCCCCAACGTCGCCTTCCCGGCGCGCCACCAGCGTCAAAATGCTGTACAGCGCCACCGCCTGCTGATGCTGATTCAACACCTGAACATCCCACACCACGACCCCATGCGGGCGATCCTCTGCGGTTTTCTGCGGCTTGCGGATTTTCTTTTTGCAGGTCAGGCGCACCTGTAGCGTATCGCCGATCTTCACCGGTTCGATAAAGCGCAGGTTTTCCATGCCATAGTTGGCGATCACCGGCCCCACGCCGGGGTCAACAAACAGCCCGGCGGCGGCTGAAACCACAAAATAGCCGTGCGCCACACGTTCGCCAAACAGCGATTCGGCGGCGCCGATCTTGTCCATGTGGGCGTAGAAATGATCGCCGCTCAGGCAGGCAAAGTTAACGATATCGGCTTCGGTTACGGTGCGGCGGGCGGTCAGCAGGCTTTCGCCCAGTTGCAGCTGTTCAAAGTATTTGCGGAACGGATGAACCGGCTCCTCAATCACCGTCGCTCCGCGCACCCACTCACGGCCAATCGCCGCCAGCATCGCCGGGCTGCCCTGAATGGCGGTGCGTTGCATATAGTGTTTCACCGCACGCAACCCGCCCAACTCCTCGCCCCCACCGGCGCGCCCCGGCCCGCCATGCATCAGCATCGGCAGCGGTGAGCCGTGGCCGGTGGACTCCACGGCCGCGTGACGATCCAGAATCAGCATACGGCCGTGAGCACAGGCGGTGGCGCGGATAAAGCGCGTTGCCAACGCCTCATCGGCAGTCACCAATGACCCCACCAGGCTGCCCTGGCCCAGCAGCGCCAGCTCAATCGCCTGTTCGGTCTGTTGATACGGCATCAGCGTCGCCACCGGCCCGAAAGCCTCGGTGCCATGTACCGCCTGGTGCGAAAACGGATCGGCGCAATACAGCAGCGTGGCCGGATAAAACGCGCCGTTTTGCGTCCCTTCACCGGCCAGTTCCAGCTTATCGAGCGCCGCGCCGCACAGCGGTTCGCAGCCGTGGCGCAGCAGGAACTCCACTTTTTGCTGCACGTCATCGCGCTGCTCGCGACTGACCAGCGCCCCCATGCGCACCTGCTCCAGTTTGGGATCGCCCACCGTCACCCCGGCCAGCCGCTGCAGTAGCGCCTGTTGCACCTCCCCCACCCGCTTCGCCGGCACGATAATCCGCCGGATGGCGGTGCATTTCTGCCCGGCCTTGGCGGTCATTTCACGGCACACTTCTTTGATAAACAGTGCGAACTCCGGCATTTGCGGCGTGACGTCCTCCCCCAGCACGCAGCAGTTGAGCGAATCGGCCTCCATAGTGAAAGCGACGGATTTTTCCAGCAGGCGCGGATGTGCGCGCAGCCGCTGGCCGGTCTGCGCCGAGCCGGTGAAGGTCACCGCATCCTGATAATCCAGGTGTTCGAACATGTCGCCGATGCCGCCGCACACCAGTTGCAAAGCCCCCTCCGGCACCAGCCCGCTGTCGATAATCAGCCTGACCGTCGCCTGTGTCAGTTGCGCGGTGGCCGTCGCCGGTTTAATGATGGCCGGCATGCCCGCCAGCCAGGTCGGCGCCAGTTTTTCCAGCATCCCCCAGCAGGGGAAGTTGAAGGCGTTGATATGCAGCGCCACGCCCGGCCGCGAGGTCAGCACATGCCGAGCGGCGAACTGCGCCTGTTTGGATAACGGAATCGGCTCGTCCTCCGGCCACAGGGTATCGTCCGGCAGTTCACGCCCCGCCAGGCCCGCATAGGCGAACAGCGTCGCAATGCCGCCTTCGATGTCCACCCAGCCGTCGCTGCGCGTGGCGCCGGTCTGGTATGAAATCTCATACAACGCCTCTTTGTGCGCCAGCAGGTGTTTAGCCACTGCCTTCATCATTTGAGCGCGCTGCTGGAATGTCATCTGCGCCAGCGCCCTGCCGCCTTTATTGCGCGCATAGTCCAGGCTGGCGGCCAGCGGCAAACCGTCGGAGCAAACCTGATACAGCGGTTCGCCGGTAATGGCGTGATGGATTTCGCGGGCTTGCCCCTGGCCGAACACCCAGCCGCCAGAAAGGTAACTGTGTAACTGCTGCATGCGTATCTCCGGAATTCATAAATTTACACTAGATAGCTTAATTGCGTATCACATATTGTCCAGTCTCTGCCAGGGCAAAATCTAACAAAAACCAAACAACACAACCTGCGGACAGGCCAGGAACCTTGAAAAACACGCTTCGATGATTTTTATAAATCCATATAAAACAATTGATTATATAATTAACCTGTGAGTAGCATCGCAAAACCACATAAAGGCCGTTTGATCTTTTTGTTATCAGTTTGTAGCCTTAAGGTGAAATAACGTGATTCACATTTTTGTATTAAATGTGAAAAATACGAATCACCAAGAGGCAAGCATGATAACTGACGCGCAACATCAGCAGCACTTCGACGACAAGATTGCGGCGGATACCGCCATCGAAGCCAAAGACTGGATGCCTGACGCCTATCGCCAAAACCTGATCCGCCAGATTGGCCAACACGCCCATTCCGAAGTGGTCGGCATGTTGCCGGAAGCCAACTGGCTGACGCGGGCGCCGACCCTGCGCCGCAAAGCGGTGCTGCTGGCCAAGGTGCAGGACGAGGCCGGGCACGGTCTGTACCTGTACAGCGCCGCCGAAACCCTGGGCTGCTCGCGTCAGGAGATCTACCAAAAAATGCTCGACGGCAAGATGAAGTATTCCTCCATCTTCAACTACCCGACGCTCAACTGGGCGGATATCGGGGTGATTGGCTGGCTGGTCGACGGCGCAGCCATTGTCAATCAGGTGGCGTTGTGTCGCGCCTCTTACGGCCCCTATGCGCGGGCGATGGTGAAAATCTGCAAAGAAGAAAGCTTCCACCAGCGCCAGGGTTACGAAGCGGCGATGGCGATGGCTAACGGCAGCGAGCAGCAGAAAGCGATGCTGCAAGACGCCATTAACCGGTTTTGGTGGCCGGTGCTGATGATGTTCGGCCCGAGCGACACCGACTCGCCGCACAGCGCGCAAAGCATGGCGTGGAAGATCAAACGCCACAGCAATGACGAACTGCGACAGAAATTTGTCGACAACACCGTGCCGCAGCTGGAGGCGCTGGGTATGACCGCACCCGATGCCGAATTGGCCTGGGACGAAGCCGCCGGTCACTACCGCTTCGGCGCTATCGACTGGAGCGAGTTGCACGAGGTGATCAAGGGGCGCGGGCAATGCAACCACGAACGCCTGCAGGCCAAGCGTCGCGCCTGGGACGACGGTGCCTGGGTGCGCGAAGGCGCGCTGGCCCACGCGAAGAAAAACGCCGCCACCGCCGCATAATAAGATGAAGGAATCGAAAATGACTCACGCTGAATGGCCGCTGTATGAAGTGTTTATCCGCAGCAAACAAGGGTTGGCGCACCGCCATGTCGGCAGCCTGCACGCCGCCGATGACCAAATGGCGCTGGAAAATGCCCGCGATGCCTATACCCGGCGCAGCGAAGGCTGCTCAATCTGGGTGGTGCAATCGAGCCATCTGATCGCTTCGCAGCCGGAAGATCGCGGGGCGTTCTTCGATCCGTCCGATGACAAGATCTACCGTCACCCGACGTTCTACACCATTCCCGACGGCATCAAGAACATGTAGAGGCGGCCATGACCTTTAACGATCCGCGAATTACCTATGTACTGCGTCAGAGCGATACGCCGCTGATCCTCGCCCAGCGGCTGTGTGCCTGGTGCGGCCACGCACCGGAGCTGGAAATCGATCTGGCGCTGGCGAATATCGGCCTGGATCTGCTCGGGCAGGCGCGTCACTTTCTCGGTTATGCCGCCGAACTGGCCGGGCCGCAATACGGCGAAGATCGCCTGGCCTTTGGCCGCGACGAGCGTGAATTCCACAATCTGCTGCTGGCGGAACAGCCGAACGGCGGCTTCAACGACACTCTGGTGCGGCAGTTTTTGCTCGACGCCTACCACGTGCAGTTGCATCAGGCACTGAGCCGCAGCCGTGACCCACAGCTGGCCGCCATCGCCGCCAAATCGCTGAAGGAGGCGGATTATCACCTGCGCTTCAGCCGCGGCTGGATGATTCGCCTGGGCGACGGCAACGCGGTCAGCCACCAGAAAATTCAGCAGGCACTGGATAACCTGTGGCGCTTTACCGCCGAACTGTTCCATGCCGACGACGTCGAGCTGGAATTGACGGAACAGGGCATCGGCGCCGATCCGCGTCAGCTTGAAACGCCCTGGCGCGCTCTGGTGAACGACACCCTGCGCCTGGCCACCCTGAGGGTGCCGGAGGAACAGGCGTTCCGCCGCGGCGGCAAACAGGGGCGGCACAGCGAACACCTCGGCCCGCTGCTGGCAGAAATGCAGTTTCTGCAGCGCGCCTATCCCAACAGCAACTGGTAAAGAGGCCGCCATGAACATCACCCGGCTGCAGGCCGCCGAAATCCCGCAAATCTGGCACTGTCTGCAACAGATCAGCGATCCGGAGCTGCCGGTGCTGTCGATCACCGATCTGGGCATGGTGCGCGACGTAGAGCCGGACGGCGCGGGCTGGCGCATTACCTTTACGCCGACCTACTCCGGTTGCCCCGCCACCGAATTCCTGCTCAACGCCATCGAGCAGCGGCTGGCCGAAGCCGGTTTCAGCCCGGTGAAAGTGACCATTCGCCTCAGCCCGGCCTGGACCACCGACTGGATGAATGCGGCGGCGCGCGCGCGGTTGCGGGACTACGGCGTCGCACCGCCGCAGGGCCACACCTGCGATAAACCCGAGGCCCACGGCCCGGTGCCCTGCCCGCGCTGCGGCAGCACCCGAAGCGAAAAAATCAGCGAGTTCGGCTCCACCGCCTGCAAGGCACTGTACCGCTGCTGCGAGTGCCGGGAACCGTTCGACTATTTCAAATGCATTTAACAAATGTATACCCCAAATAATTGGAGCTGCCTCTCAAGTATGAAGGGTATAGGAGAGCACCATGACGGTCTTCCATCGCCTTAACGTCGCCGCCATCGAGCGCGAAACGCCGGACGCCGTGGCCATCACGCTGCGCGTACCCGACGAGTTGAAAAACCATTACCGCTATACCCCCGGCCAGCACCTGACGTTAAAGGCGCGGGTCGACGGCGAAGAACTGCGGCGTTGCTATTCCATTTGCAGCGCTCCGCAGGAAGGGTTGCTGCAGATCGGCGTCAAAGCGATTCATCGGGGCCGTTTCTCCTCATTCGTCAACCACATGCTGAAAGTCGGCGACGAACTGGAGGTCATGGTGCCGCAAGGGCGTTTCGGCTATCAGCCGCAGGCGGAAAACTGCGGCAACTATCTGGCGATTGCGGCCGGTTCCGGCATCACGCCGATGCTGTCGATCATCAAGGCCACGCTGCAACTGGAAGCCAACAGCCGCTTCACGCTGATCTACGGCAACCGCAGCAGCCGCTCGGTGATGTTCAAAGAGGCGTTGAGCGACCTGAAAAACCGCTATCCGCAGCGCTTCCAGCCGCTGTACCTGTTCAGCCAAGAGAGCCTGGACAGCCCGCTGCTCAGCGGCCGTATCGATCGCGAACGCCTGACGGCTCTCGGCGGCGCATTGCTGGATTACCGCGATTACGACCATGCCTTTATCTGCGGGCCGGAGGCGATGATGGACGACGCGCAAACCGTGCTGGAACAGGCCGGCGTACCGGCCGCGCATATCCACAGCGAACGCTTTAACACCAGCGGCATTGCCGCCCGCCCGCTCAACGACGGCAGCCGCAACGCCACCCAGGTGGAGATCCTGCTCGATGGCCGCCGTTTGAATATCGAGGTTGGCACACAGGACGACAGCATTCTGGACGCGGCGCTGCGCCAGGGCGCTGACCTGCCCTACGCCTGCAAAGGCGGAGTGTGCGCCACCTGCAAATGCCGGCTGAAGGCCGGCCAGGTGGAGATGGCCGTCAACTACAGCCTGGAGCCGGATCAGTTGGCGGCGGGCTACGTGTTGAGCTGCCAGTCGTGGCCGCGCGGCCACGGCGTGGTGTTGGACTTTGACGTATAGGAGCTGGTAATGGAAACCCCTTTGATCCTGCAGCAACAGCGGCAGCGCGTGGTGACCTTGACGCTGCATCGCCCGGAGGCGCGCAACGCCCTGAGCACACCCTGCCTGGAACAGCTGGTGTATCGGCTGGAACAGGCCGATGCCGACGCAAGCGTGGGCGCAGTGGTGATAACCGGTGCGGCGAGTTTCTTTGCCGCAGGTGCCGATCTGCGGGAACTGCAACAGCAGGACTTGCCCGCCGCACTGGCGGATCGCCGTCCGTTGTTGTGGCAGCGGCTGGCGCAGTTCAGCAAACCGCTGCTGGCGGCGGTGAACGGCTATGCGCTAGGCGCCGGCTGCGAACTGGCGCTGGCCTGCGACATCGTGGTCTGCGGCGAAAGCGCCCGCTTTGGCCTGCCGGAAATCACCCTCGGCCTGATGCCGGGAGCGGGCGGTACTCAACGCTTGATTCGCTGCGTCGGGAAATCCCTGGCCGGCCAGATGGTGTTGACCGGCGAAGCCATCAACGCCGCCCGCGCGCTGCAAGCCGGCTTGGTCAGTGAAGTGTGCGTCGACGCGCTGACGCTGGAACGCGCTGAGCAGATCGCCGAACGTATCAGCTTACAGGCCCCGCTGGCTCTGCGTGCCGCCAAACAGGCGCTGAAACAGGCGGAAGAAGTCGGCCTCAGCCAGGGGCTGGCCTTTGAGCGCCAGCATTTTGTCGCGCTGGCCGCCACCGACGATCGCCGTGAAGGCATCACCGCCTTCTTCGAAAAACGTACGCCAAACTATCAGGGGCGCTGATTTATGGATAACGTATTGATTCTCACCCACCTCGATGCCGGGGTGCTGACCTTGACCCTCAACCGGCCGGACCGGCTGAACAGCTTTAACGACGAGATGCACCGCCAGCTCAGCGAGGCACTGACCCGGGCCGAACGTGACGACGAGGTACGCTGCTTGTTGATCACCGGTGCCGGGCGCGGTTTTTGCGCCGGGCAAGACCTGAACGATCGTAACGTCAGCGTGGAGCAACAGGCGCCAGACCTCGGCCTGTCGGTCGAACGTTTTTATAACCCGCTGATCCGCCGCCTGACCGCATTGCCCAAACCGATACTGTGCGCCGTCAACGGTGTGGCGGCGGGTGCAGGGGCCGCGCTGGCGCTGGCCTGCGATATCGTGATCGCCGCCGACAACGCCAGTTTTATCCAGTCGTTCTGCCGCCTGGGGCTGGTGCCGGACTCCGGCGGTAGCTGGTTTCTGCCGCGTCTGGCGGGCCATGCCCGCGCCATGGGCATGGCGCTGCTGGGCGATAAGGTCAGCGCACAACAGGCGCTGGAATGGGGCATGATCTGGCAGGTGGTGGCGGCAGGCGAATTGGCCGACCATACCCAAACGCTGGCGCGGCATCTGGCCACCCAGCCAACCTACGGGCTGGGGCTGATTAAAAAAGCCCTCTACAGTTCGGCGACCAACAGCCTCGATCAACAGCTCGATCTGGAGCGCGATCTTCAGCGTCTCGGCGGCCGCAGCGACGATTATCGCGAAGGCGTCAGCGCCTTCTTCGCCAAACGCACGCCCAATTTCAGCGGGAAATAATCATGAGCCGGTCGAACTTCAACGGAACCGTGGCGGTGATTGGCGCGGGCACCATGGGCATCGGCATTGCCCAGGTGGCGGCCCATGCCGGGCATCAGGTGAAACTGTTCGATATCGCCGCGACCGCGGCCCAAAACGCGCTGAGCGCCCTGGGCATGAGGTTGCGGCGGCGCGTTGCGGCCGGCAAGGCCGACGCCGAGGCCACCGAAGCGTTGCTGACACGCATCCAGCCGGTGGATACGCTTGATCAATTGGCGGACTGCTCGCTGGTGATAGAAGCGGTAGCGGAAAAGCTGGCGATCAAACAAAGCCTGTTTCGGGAGCTGGAAGCCCTGTGCTCGCCCGCCGCGTTGTTCGCCAGCAATACCTCGTCGCTGTCGATTACCGCCATCGGCGGCGCGCTGCAGCATCCGCAGCGCCTGGCCGGGCTGCACTTCTTTAACCCGGCTCCGCTGATGAAGCTGGTGGAGATCGTCAGCGGGCTGGACACCAGCGCCGACACCCTCGCCACCCTGCAAACGCTGGCCCGGCAATGGGGCAAACAGAGCGTGCTGTGCCGCTCCACGCCGGGGTTTATCGTTAACCGCGTGGCGCGGCCTTTTTACGCCGAAACCCTGCGTGCGCTGGAAGAACGGGTAGCCGACATCGCTACACTCGATGCGGTGATGCGCGATGCCGGCGGTTTTGCCATGGGGCCGCTGCAACTGACCGATCTGATTGGCCAGGATATTAATTACGCCGTCACCGAGTCGGTGTTTCAGGCCTTTTTCCAGGACTCGCGCTTTGCGCCGTCGCTGGTACAGCAAGAGCTGGTGGCCGCCGGGCGTCTGGGCCGCAAAAGCGGCCGTGGTTTTTACCGTTATGACGGCGAGCCAGCGTCGCCGCCCCCCCTCTGCCTGCCCCTCTCGCAGGCCGAGCCGCCACGCAGCGTCCAACTGCACGGCGACGACGCGGGCGTGGCCTTTTTAGCCGGATTGCTGACGGGAAATGCGGAGACGATCATACAACCTGGCCAGACCAGCGCCTTTGCCCGGATCGACGAAGTTATATTTATGTTAACAAATGGTAAAACAGCCAGCCAGATTGCCGAAGAAACAGGAACCCCCGTGGTGCTGTTTGATCTGTCCGCCAATTATTCGCAAGCCCCCTGCGTCGCCATCAGTTGCGCAACGCAAAACGACGCACAACACAACGATAAGGTGGTGCGCCTGCTGCAATCGTTCGGTAAGCAGGTGATTTTACTGCCGGACTACCCTGGCCTGTTGGTGATGCGGACCCTGGCCATGCTGGCCAACGAGGCGCTCGACGTGGTGAACAAAGGCGTCGCCAGCGCCGAAGATACCGATAGCGCACTGCGTTGCGGCGTCAACTACCCGCGCGGCCCGCTGGAATGGGGGGCTGCACTCGGCTGGCGGCAAATCCTCGCCACGCTGGAAAACCTGCATCGCTACTATGGCGAACCGCGCTACCGGCCAATGCCGTTGCTGCGCCACTACGCATCCCTCTATTCAGGAGCCGAATGATGAACGCCAATACGCCCCATGCGCTGGCGCAGCGCTGCGTCGAACAGATGTTTCAACAAGATGCCTGCGCGCAGGCGATGGGTATGCAGGTAGATGAAATCGACGCCGGTTTCGCCAGGGTCAGCATGACCGTCGGCCCGCAGATGCTTAACGGCCACCAAACCTGCCACGGCGGCCAACTGTTCAGCCTGGCCGATACCGCCTTCGCCTATGCCTGCAACAGCCAAGGGCTGGCGGCGGTGGCATCCGGTTGCAGCATCGATTTTATCCGCCCGGCGCTGGCGGGCGATCGTCTCACCGCCAGCGCCGAGCTGCGGCATCAGGGCAAAACCACCGGGCTGTATGACGTCGAAATAGTCAACCAACGGGGCAAAACCGTCGCCTGGTTCCGTGGCCGCGCACACCGCCTCGGCCAGCCCCTTTTAGAGGAGCAACCATGAGTCAGGCATTTATTTGCGACGGCGTCCGCACGCCGATTGGCCGCTATGGCGGCGCGTTGTCCGGCGTGCGCGCCGACGATTTGGCCGCATTGCCGCTGCGTGCCCTGCTGGAGCGCCATCCCCAGGCAGACTGGTCGCTGCTGGACGACGTGATCCTCGGCTGCGCCAATCAGGCCGGGGAAGACAACCGCAACCTGGCGCGCATGGCCGGGCTGCTGGCGGGCGTGCCGGTCACGGTTTCAGGCACCACCGTCAACCGCCTGTGCGGCTCGGGGTTGGACGCGCTGGCGATGGCGGCGCGCAGCATCAAGGCAGGCGAAGCCGGGTTGGTGCTGGCCGGCGGCGCGGAATCCATGACCCGCGCTCCGCTGGTGATGGGCAAGGCCGACAGCGCCTTCAGCCGCCAGGCGCAGCTGTATGACACCACCCTGGGCTGGCGCTTTGTCAACCCGCAGATGCAGGCAGAGTACGGCACTGACTCCATGCCGGAAACCGCCGAAAACGTCGCGGCGCAGTTCAATATCAGCCGCGCCGATCAGGACGCCTTTGCGTTGCGCAGCCAGCAGCGCGCCGCCCGTGCGCAAGCATCGGGAATATTGGCGCAGGAGATCGTGCCGGTCAGTCTCCCCGGCAAAAAAGGCGCGATGACGCTGTTTAGCCAGGACGAGCACCCGCGTGCCGATACCCGGCTGGAACAATTGCAGGCGCTGAAAACCCCGTTCCGCCAGCCCGGAACCGTGACCGCCGGTAACGCCTCCGGCTTGAATGACGGCGCAGCGGCACTGATTGTCGCCTCCGAAGCCATGGCCGTTCGCCAGGGGTTAACGCCAC
Source organism: Serratia plymuthica (assembly GCF_018336935.1). Taxonomy (NCBI): domain Bacteria; kingdom Pseudomonadati; phylum Pseudomonadota; class Gammaproteobacteria; order Enterobacterales; family Yersiniaceae; genus Serratia; species Serratia plymuthica. The sequence continues at coordinate 3,060,266 of NZ_CP068771.1, forward strand.
GCGCGCGCATTGTCGCCACCGCCACCTGCGGCGTTGAGCCGCGCCTGATGGGCATTGGCCCTTTGCCGGCCACCCGCAAGGTGCTGGAAATCGCCGGGCTGAGCCTGGCGCAAATGGATGTTATCGAACTGAACGAGGCGTTTGCCGCACAGGCGCTGGCGGTGCTGCGCCAGCTTGGCCTGCCCGACGACGCCCCACAGGTGAACCCCAACGGCGGCGCGATTGCCCTTGGGCATCCGCTGGGCATGAGCGGCGCGCGTCTGGCGCTGGCCGCCCTGTTTGAACTGGAACGGCGCTCCGGCCGCTACGCGCTTTGCACCCTGTGCATCGGCGTCGGCCAGGGTATTGCTATGATCATTGAACGGGTATGACTCTCCGAGGCTAACTATGACAACCCCTACACGGCCACTCGACACCATTGAGTTCGCCTCGCGCGATGAAATAGAAGCGCTGCAGCTGGAACGCCTGAAATGGACGCTGCACCACGCCTACAACAACGTGCCGATGTATAAACGCAAGTTCGATCGGGCAGGCGTACATCCTGACGACCTCAGGCAACTTAGCGATATAAGCCGCTTCCCCTACACCACCAAGCAGGATCTGCGCGACAACTACCCGTTCGACACCTTCGCCGTTCCGATGGAACAGGTAGTGCGCATCCATGCCTCGTCGGGCACCACCGGCAGGCCAACGGTGGTCGGTTATACCCAACGGGATATCGATAACTGGGCCGATATCGTCGCCCGCAGCCTGCGCGCCGCCGGAGCCACCGCCAAAGATAAGGTACATGTGGCCTACGGCTACGGCCTGTTCACCGGCGGTCTGGGTGCCCATTACGGCGCAGAGCGGCTCGGGGCGACGGTGATCCCGGTCTCCGGCGGGCAAACCGAAAGGCAGGCGCAGCTGATCCTCGACTTCAAACCCGATGTCATCATGGTGACGCCGTCTTATTGCCTGACGCTGATCGACGAACTGGAGCGCAAAATGGGCGGCGATGCCCGCAGCTGTTCGCTGCGCCTCGGGGTGTTCGGCGCCGAACCCTGGACCGAGGCATTGCGCCACGAGATTGAGTCCCGTCTGGGCATCAAGGCGCTGGATATTTATGGCCTGTCCGAAGTGATGGGGCCGGGCGTTGCGATGGAGTGCCTGGAAAGCGGCGGCGGCCCGACCATCTGGGAAGACCACTTCCTGCCTGAGATCATCTGCCCCGAGAGCGGCGAAGTCCTGCTGGACGGCCAGCACGGCGAACTGGTGTTCACCACCCTGACCAAAGAGGCGCTGCCGGTGATCCGCTACCGCACCCGCGACCTCACCCGCCTGCTGCCGGGCGATGCGCGCCAGATGCGGCGCATGGGGAAAATCACCGGCCGTTCGGACGACATGCTGATCATTCGCGGCGTCAACGTGTTCCCGTCGCAGGTGGAAGAGCAGATTATGCAGTTCGAACAGCTGTCGCCGCACTACCAACTGCAGGTCAGCCGCAGCGGGCATCTGGATACCCTGGCGGTGCGCGTTGAGCTGAAAGAGTCGGCGCTCAATCTCAGCCATCAGCAGCGCTGCGAGATCTGCCACCAGTTGCGCCACCATATCAAATCGATTATCGGCGTCAGCACCGACGTCAGCATCGCCAACTGCGGCGACATTCCGCGTTCGGAAGGCAAGGCCCAGCGCGTGGTCGATCTGCGGCCGCGCTAATTCAGCCGGCGTCACGGATGACGCCTCAATAAACTGTGTTAATGTTGTGTCTCATCGACGGCTAACCCATGGAAAACTATGGAACATAAACTGGATGAGTTTATCCGCCATGCTGTAGACGCCCAGCCGATCAGCGGCACTTCACTGATTATCTCCCTGTATGGCGATGCGCTCAGCCATCGCGGTGGCGAAGTGTGGCTCGGCAGTCTGAGCGCGCTGCTGGAGGCGCTGGGTTTCGGCGATCGCTTCGTGCGCACCTCGGTGTTTCGCCTGCAAAAAGAGGGCTGGCTGGCGGTGGAAAAAATCGGCCGTCGCAGCTTCTATCGGGTGACCGATCAGGGCATGCGCCAGTTCCGCCACGCCGAGTCGAAAATCTATCTCAGCGAACCGCCGGCCTGGGACGGCAAGTGGGATTTATTGCTGCTGGAAAGCGCGGACAAAAACGAGCGAGCGCGGCTGAAAAAAGAGCTGGGCTGGCTGGGTTTCGGCCAGATCGCCAACAACCTGATGGCGGCCCCCACCCACGCGCAAACCGACGTGACGGCGCTGCTCGGCGAGCTTGATGCAGGCGAGCAGGTTATCTACTTCCGCGCCGACTACCCGTACAACCGTTCCGAGCAAACCCTGCAACAGTTGGTGGCCACCTGCTGGTCGCTGGCTGACGTGGCTGCGGGTTATCACGAGTTTATCGTCTCTTTCCGCCCGCTGATGCAACTGCTGCGCGAGGCCGACGACGCGCTGCTGACGCCCCAGCGTTGCTTCCAGATTAAGCTATTATTGATCCACTTCTTCCGGCGCGTGGCGCTGAAAGACCCGCTGTTGCCGGACGCCCTGCTGCCGGCGCAGTGGGAGGGGCAGATCGCCCGCAATTTGTGCATCAACATTTATCAGCGGGTAGACCGCGCCGCGACCGACTATGTCAGCGCGCTGGCGGAAACCACTATCGGCGCCCTGCCCGCCCCGGCAGCAGGCTATTACCGGCGCTTCGGCGGCCTGCCGCGCGATACTCTCAAGGAGATTTAGCTATGCCCGTGTATCAGATTGACGGCCTGACGCCGGTGGTAGACCCGAGCAGCTATGTGCACCCGACGGCGGTGCTGATTGGCGACGTGATTATCGGCAAGCAAGTTTACATCGGCCCGAACGCCAGCCTGCGCGGCGATTTTGGCCGGCTGGTTATCTGCGACGGCGCCAACATTCAGGACAATTGCGTGATGCACGGCTTTCCGCAGCAGGACACCGTCGTCGAGGAAGACGGCCATATCGGCCACGGCGCAATCCTGCACGGTTGCCGCATCCGTCGCAACGCCATGGTCGGCATGAACGCGGTGATCATGGACGGCGCAGAGATTGGCGAGAACAGCATCGTCGGCGCAATGGCTTTCGTGAAGGCGGCGGCGGTGATTGAGGCCAACAAACTGGTGGTCGGCAGCCCGGCGCGGGTACTGCGCGACCTGACCGAACAGGAGCTGGCGTGGAAAGTGACCGGCACGCGTGAATATCATGACCTGGTGCTGCGCTGCAAATCCACGCTGAACGAGGTCGAACCGCTGGCCGAAGTGGAGCCAGGCCGCCAGCGCCTGAGCTTTGGCGATCACCTGCTGCCAAAAAACCGACTTTAACCGGGCGCGCTACCGCATTCCGTTCAAAAGTGGTTTACAGTTAACACCCTGTATCACCACTGACTCCTGGACCGGAATCCATGCCAAGAACCGCCAAAACCGTTGAAATCCCTGCCATCGGCGAACTTGACCGCAACGCGGGGCAGCTCAGTGTCCAGCTTGCCCAGGCGCTGCGGGCCGCCATTCATAAAGGCGAGCTGAAAGCGGGCGATCTGCTGCCCTCGACGCGGGTGCTGTCGGGCGCATTGCAGCTTGCCAGAGGAACGGTGCTGGCCGCCTTTGAGCAGCTAACCGCCGAAGGTTTTCTGGAAGCGCTGCCCGGTTCGGGCACCCGCGTGGCGATGGCGCTCAACCGCAAAACCCCGCCGCCGGCTAAAAAACCGCAGATCTGCGACATTCCCCTGACCGCCCAGGCGCAGGCGTTGGCGCAATTCTCCGCCCAACGGGCGCCTCTGCCGCCAGTCCCTTTCACCGTCTCGGTACCGATCAATGATACTGCCCCCGATGACGTCTGGCGCCGGCTCGGCAACCGGATCCGCGCCCGGGGGCCTGGCGCCCCATCAGGCTATGGCGACCCTCTTGGCGAGTTGCCGCTGCGCAAAGCGATCTGCGAATATGTGCGAAAATCGCGTTCGGTGCTCTGTACGCCAGAACAGGTGATCATCACCTCCGGCACCCAGCAAGGGCTTTATCTCGCCACGCAAATAGTGCTGGACGCCGGCGATGCCGCCTGGGTCGAGGACCCTGCCTATCGCGGTATTACCGCTATCTTTGACAACCTGCTCCGGGACCGGCAGATGGCGCGGGTGCCGGTTGACGACCAAGGTATCGACGTGGCGGCGGGCCGAAGAATGGCGCCACGGGCCAGGGCCGCGTTTGTCACCCCGTCTCACCAGTATCCGCTGTGCATGCCGATGAGCATGTCGCGCAGGCTTGAGCTGCTGGCCTGGGCGAAAGAGCAAAAAGCCTGGATTGTCGAAGACGATTACGACAGTGAAATGCGCTACGCCGGTCACCCTTTTCCCTCTCTGCAAGGGTTGGATCCCGCCAGAGTCATTTACCTCGGCACCTTCAGCAAAATCCTGTTCCCGTCATTGCGACTGGGTTACGCCATTGTCCCCGAACCGCTGCTGGCTGCCTTCTGCGGCGCGCGAGTGCTGATGGACCGCCACCCGCCTACCGCCGACCAGCACGTACTGGCCAGCTTTATGGCGCAGGGGCATCTGGATCGCCATATCCGCAGAATGCGCGGCGTCTATGCGGAAAAGCGGCGCGTGCTGACCGATGCCGTCAATGCGCATATTTCGCCGCATCTGGCTGCCTTGCTCCCCAGTGATCAGGGGATGCACCGGGTATTGTGGTTGAAAGCGGGGTTGGACGACCGACAGGTGGCCGCCGGCGCCGCCGAGGCAGGCGTGGCGGTCAGCGCGCTGTCGCCGATGTACGCCCCCGGCAGCGGAAAAAGCGGGTTGATCCTGGGGCTGGGAGGTTACGACGACGAGGCTATTCACCGCGCCGCCCAAAAGTTGAATCAGGTACTGGTGTCGATAGCGGCCTCCGAGCTTCAGGCTTAAAAGGGCTGCATTGAAAGGTAATGTAACCCTGCCACTGGCTCATTTCTCTTTTCGTGTACCGCGAAACACCCGACGCCATTCGCTGGGGCTAATATCGAACCGCGACCGAAAGCGCTGACGGAAGGAAACCGGTGACTGAAAACCCGACAATTCCGCCACGGTCTCTACGCTGTGATCGGTACTTTCAAGCAGTTCCTGACTGCGATCCAGCCGTTCGGCATTTAGCCACTCACCGACGGGGATACCGGTGGCTTTGATAAAATGGCGGGTAAAGGTACGCCGGCTCATATTGACAAATCCCGCCAGCGAATCGAGGTCGTGGGGTTTATCGAGATTGCAACGCAAATAATCCAGCAGTTCGTTGATTTTGTTATCGCGTGTGGTTTCCGGTACCGGACGTTCAATATATTGAGCCTGCCCCCCTTCTCGGTAAGGAGGGGTTACCATGCGTCTGGCCACTCGGTTAGCCAGCGTGCTGCCGTAATGTTTACGAACAATGTACAGGCAACAGTCTATTCCCGCCGCGGTGCCGGCCGAGGTAATAAGACGATCGTCATGGGTATAAAGCGCATTGCTATCCAGATGCACTGCGGGAAAACGGCGGGTAAAGTCCCGTTCAAATTCCCAGTGGGTTGCCGCACGACGATGATCCAGCAACCCCGCGTAGGCCAGTACGTAAGTACCCAGACACAGACCCACAACGTCTGCGCCGCGCCGCCACGCGGCGACCAGAGAGGCAAGCAAGGCTTCGGAAGGTTTGCTTTCTGGGTTGTTCCAGAACGGAACAACGACAATATCCGCCGAATCGAGCGCCTCCAGCCCTTCACCAACGTTGATTGATACCCCAATATCAGAATGCACTACGCCAGGATGCTCCGCACAAATATGCAGATCAAACAGCCCCGGCTCCGGCATTGCCTGACTAAAAATGATGCAGGGTACCGAAAAATGGAACGGGCTAACACCATGGGTGGCAATGACAGCGACGGAAAGTACAGACATAGATTAGGTTCTCGTTTCTCGTCGGCCTATTTTTGTTTACCGGTACACCGCGCCCCCTTTTTAGCACCAAAGGGCGTTGTGCGGTTACTGGGCCGAGAATGTTATCAAAACGTACAGGTTTCACCGTCTGCCGGGATCAGCACGCTGTCCTGGATACCTTTTTCAATGGCATACTCGCGCAGTTCATCACGACTAAGAATACAGTGGTTAATGGCTTCCATGTGAGAGGCTACGATCATAGCCTGCGGCATAAGCTCATGCGTGCGCAGCACATCTTCTTTACCCATAATAATCGCGCCGAACCCGTCAACCTGAGCAAAACCGGCATTTAACACCACCACATCAGGCTTCCAGGCGCTCAGGCTGTCCACGTAAGGCTTAACCCAGACGGTATCGCCTGCAATATATAACGTTTTTTCATCGGCGTGCTTGAATACCAGACCACATGCATCACCCAGCCGAGCAGCGATATCGGGATTAGCATAAGCCTCATCGCTTCCGTGCTGACCGCCAGTTTTGATAATGGTCATGCCCGCAAACTCATTGCTGTCTTCAAGAACGCGCACATTACTGAAACCCTGAGCGCGGATCAATTCGGCATCGCTGTCGTTTTGAGTCAGGATGAGGCTATCTTTTGCCACTTTATCCTGTGCGGCTTTATCCCAGTGATCCAAATGAGTATGGGTCACAATGATGGCATCGACATCCAGCAGTGCGTCAATCGATAGCGGCAGCGCCACCAGAGGATTACGCAGATGGGAACGCGCCGTACCGGCAAAACCGTCCCAAGCCTCTTTGTCAGACAGCATAGGGTCAATCAGAAATTTAGTACCGGCGTATTCAAGCAACAGCGTGGCGTTGCGAATTTGGGTCAGTTTCATGCTTTCAGCTCCGAATCGGGGTCGTCTCAACGGGTCGAATGCAGGTTGCTCGGCAATCAAGCAGTCTGCTGTAGGTGAGAAGCCAGTATAGGGAGCACCTGAAAAGAAGGTGAGTAGCCCGAAGGCCAAATAGCGATGAAATCGGGTCAACCCTCTCGTCCGACATGGGGCATGAGTCAGCCGGGTTTAGCGCGAAAAACGCCTGGCGCCGAACACGCAAATCACGACGCCGGCCATCACTGCAATCATCGCCGGCTGGACGGTTTCGTGCAGTAGCAGCCCCGCCAACGCCAGGCCAAAGAATGGCTGCAGCAGTTGCAGTTGCCCCACCGCGGCAATCCCCCCCTGCGCCAGGCCGCGATACCAGAAAATAAAACCTATCCACATGCTGAACAGCGAAATATAACCCAGCGAAAACCAGGCCCCGGCGCTCACCCCTGTCCAGGCTGTCGGCGCCGCCCAGGCCGCGACTGCCGCCGCCAACGGCAACGCGATCACCAGCGCCCAGGAGATCACCTGCCAGCCGCCAAGCCGGCGGGACAGCACCGCACCTTCCGCATAGCCCAATCCGCAAAGCAGCACCGCAACCACCATCAGCACGTCACCTGCCCAGGAACCGCCCGTTCCCTGGCTCAGCGCGAAAGCGCCAACCAACAGACCGCCTGCCAGCGAAAAGACCCAGAAGGCCGCCCTCGGGCGCTCCCCGCCGCGCAAAACGCCAAAACAGGCCGTCGCCAGCGGCAGCAGGCCAATGTAAACCAGCGAATGCGCCGAGGTGGTGTATTGCAAGGCTAACGCCGTCAGCAGCGGAAAACCGATCACCACCCCGACGGCGACAAAAATCAGCGGCGCGATATCAGCGCGCCGGGGCCAACGCTGGCGCATCGACAGCAATGCGCTCAGCGCCAACAACGCGGCAATCGTCGCCCTCATCGCCGTCAGGAATACCGGATCAAACTCCTGCACCGCCACCCGGGTGGCGGGCAAGGAACCGCTGAAAATCAACATCCCCAAAAAGCCGTTAATCCAACCCTGCGCCGAACGCGTGGCACCCACGCCAACGTTGACTCCGGTTTTTGCTGTCTGACTTGCCATTCCAATAAGGCTCCACACGCTTCAAAGAAGAGCCATTCTCCGGATAAAGTGGTTTGCTTCCAGAGCCACATAGACACATTTTCAGCAGACCGGTTTACTCCGCGCCCGTCGTTTCCACCCCGACCGGCGTGGGCTGGTGGCGGCTATAGAAGAAATAGGCCGCCACCAGCAGCAGGGTAAACGGAATGCCAAACCACAGCGTCATTTTGAAAAATTCGGTGAACGCGGTGGAGATCAGCAACGCGGCCATCAAACCGGCCCCCGCCAGCGTAGTGTAGGGGAAGCCCCACATGCGGAATTTCAGGTGGGTTTTGCGGTGCTGACGGCGGAAAAACAGATGGGTGACAAAGATCATCAACCAGGTAAAGCAGGCGCCATACACCGAGATCGACATCATGGCGGCGAAGGATTTTTCCGGATAAACCAGGCTCAGCACGATCGACACCACAATGCCGATACAGGACATTGCCAACGCGCTCACCGGTATGCCGCGTTGGCTGACGCGGCCCAACGCAGCGGGAGCCTGCCCGGCGCGGGAAAGCGAAAACATCATGCGGGTGGTGATGTATAGCTGGCTGTTCATCGCCGACAGCGCGGCCACCAGTACGATGAAGTTGAAGATACCGGCGGCGGCGGGCAGATGGATCACGTTCATCGCCACCAGGAACGGGCTTTCGCCGGTACCGGACTGCCGCCAGGGTACGATCGCCAGCATCAGCGCAATCGACAGCATGTAAAAGATAAACAGCCGCAAAATGGTGCCTTTGAAGGCGGTTTTGACCGCAATCACCGGGTTTTTGGCCTCACCGGCGGCCACCGCAATCATCTCAATGCTCAGGTAACTGAAAATGGAGACGATCACCGCGAACCACATGCCTTTAACGCCAAAGGGGAAGAAGCCGCCGCCGTCGGTAAAGTTTTTAACGCCAAAGGCCGGGTTGGCGGAAAAGGCCAAGATGCCGATGCCAATGGCGATAAAGGCCGCAATCGCCACCACCTTGATGGTCGACAGCGCATACTCCACCTGGCCGAACGACTTGACGCCAATCACATTGATGGCGATCACCGCCGCAGAAAACAGCAGCACCCAGGGCCAGATTGGCGTGCCGGGGAACCAGAACTGCATGTACATGCCGATGGCGGTGACTTCGGTGCCTACCGCCAGCACCACGCAAGACCAATAGGAATAGCGCACCAAAAAACCGAACAGCGGGCTGATATAAAACTCGGCGTAGTCGCCAAAAGAACCGGGCGTCGGGTGTTCGGAGGTCATCTCCGCCAGGCATCCCATCAGCAATAAGGCCACCACGCCACCGATAAAATAGCTCAGCAACACGCTGGGGCCGGCCATTTGTATGGCGTAGGCGCTGCCGAGAAACAGCCCGGTGCCGATCGCGCCGCCTATCGCCAGCATCGACATCTGCCCGGCGGTGAGCTGCTTTTTCAACCCGCCCTGCCGCCGGGCTATTTCGTCAAAACCTTTCATCTCTTTCATGGCGATGTCCTACCTTGTTCACACAGCGCGGGTGACGTCCAGAATGGCGGCAGCAACGTAATCGACATTATTTTGGTTCAGGCCAGGCAGGCACATACGGCCGGGCGCGACCAGATAAATGGCATACTCTTGCCGCAGCCGGGCGAGTTGCCGTTGGTTCAGCCCGGTATAGCTGAACATGCCTTTCTGATCGCGGATGCGGCGGTGATCCAGCCGCGAACCGCCCTGCTCCAGCCCTGCGGCCAGAATTTGGCGCATCTGCTTGATGCGCAGGCGCATACCGGCCAGTTCACTCTCCCACTGTTGCCGCAGCGCTGCGTCCGCCAGCAGGGTCTCCACAATCTGGCTGCCGTGGGTCGGCGGGCAGGAGTAGCTGCGGCGGATCAGCGCTTTCAACGCGCCCTTCACGTTTACCGCGATCTGCGGGCTGCCGCAGCGCACCGACAGGCCCCCCAGCCGCTGGCCGTACAGCGCGACATTTTTAGAAAATGAGTTGGCGACCAAAAATTCCAGATCGGTTTTCAGCGTCTCATGCAACGCAAAACCATCTTCTGCCAGGCCGTCGCCAAACCCCTGATAAGCGATATCGAAGAACGGCAGCAGCCGGCGGCGTTGCAGCACCTCGATCGTGGCGCGCCACTGCGCCTGAGTGAGATCGGTACCGGTCGGGTTGTGGCAACAAGGGTGCAGCAGCACCACGCTGCCTTCCGGCAGGCTGGCGAGCGTATCGAGCATGGCGTCAAAACGCAGGCCGCCGGTGGCCTCATCAAAGTACGGATAGGTGTGAACCTTCAGCCCGGCCCCCTCGAAGATGGCCCAATGGTTGGCCCAGGTGGGATCAGACACCCAGATATCGCGGCGGGACAAAGAGTGATGGATAAAATCCGCCGCCAATTTCAACGCACCGGAACCGCCGAGGGTCTGTACCGTGGCGATAGCTGAGGTATCCTGTTCGCCAAACAGCAAGCTTTGCACCTGTTGGGTAAACAGCGGCGAACCTTCTATCGGCGGGTAACCGTGGGGACGGCGCTGTTCAAGCAAGCGCCGTTCGGCCGCTTCAACCGCCTGCATCAGCGGGATCCTGCCCTGCCGATCATAATAAAGACCTATACCCAGATTCACTTTCTGCGTATTTTCATCCTGTAAATAAGCTTCCATCAACGACATAATAGGATCGGGCGCAGACGCGCCGATATGATTAAACATAGCGATTCCTTAACTCATTATTTAATGAATTTTCAGGTGAAGATGATAATTAAATGCGAATCAGGCTGTGGCGCTGACGGTTATTTCTATTTTCATTCCCGGCACCACCAATTTATCGACAATAACGGTTGAACGATTGGGGTAAGGATAATTAAAGTATTTTTTATAAATCTCATCGAGTAATTTAACGTCATTCACATCGGTGAGATAAACAATCACCTGCAATACGTTATCGCTGTGGCTATTGGCCGCCTTCAGCGTTTGCGCCAGATTATCGAACGTCAGGGTAATCTGGCTTTCCGGCGCGCCGGTTTCAATACTGCCGTCGGGCCTGACCGGGCCGTGGGCAGTGAACAACATGCCCCCGCCTTTGGTGGCCCAGGAAAAGGGTTGCCCAATTTCCGGCAGGCCGGTATCAATGATGCTGCGCATGGTTTATTTCCCCGTGGTGATTAACTGCCGGATCAGCGCCCCGTCGATGGCGAACAGCGCGTCCAGTACGTTGTAATGATTGGCTCCCGCGACGGCAACCAGCTCAACCGGCAGGTTTTTCTCCCGCAGCGCGGCGTAATAATGATGTGACTGCCCTATCAGTTCCGGCAGCTCGGCTGCGCCGTAAAACAGCGTCGTGGGTTTTAGGTGCTCAGGGATATGGCGCGCCGGGCTCAGCTGCGTGATTTGCCGCCGGGTCAGTTGCAATTGCCGGTTTACGTAAGTGCTTAACAGCGGTTCCAACTCAAAAATGCCGCTGATGGGCAATACCGCGTCAACAACGGCATGCTGCTGCCAATAACTGGCCAGATGCCCGCCGGCGGAATGGCCGCACAAATAGACCGGCGCGTTTTTTTGCGGGGCCAGCCGCAGTTCAATGGCATCCAGCGCCGCGCCGATTTGCCGGCAAATATCGTCCAGTGTCGCCACCGGCGCCAACGTATATTCCAGCAACACCACATCAAAGCCCAGAGCCAATGGCACCTCGGCAATAAAAGCAAAATCGTCTTTACGGCAAAATTGCCAATAACCGCCATGAATAAATATTAATGTTCCTTTCGAGGGCGCATCAGAATATAACCAATCAAACACTTCCCGTTCCGAATAACCATAAGAAATATCAAGTTCGCTGCGTACTTGCCGATAAACGGCCTGACTGCGGGTTTGAAATGAGTTCAGGATCTCATTTTCATTGTCTACCGTCGAACCGTTATCATAACTTCCCGGGACAAGTTTCATATATTAAACTTCGTTTATTATTTAAGATGTGCGTTAACTATTAGCCCCGTCCAAAATATTGTCAAGAAGGGAACCGCAGCAATGCGTGCGCGGTAAAATAAATCTTATTTCTGCGCCAAATAAGTTTAACCAGTGAAACTTATCGGTAGTGACTGGCCGGTTTATACCGGCTGAATTTGCGCCAACCGACTTAATTCTTGCCAGGCGTAGTCCCAGAAGGTGCGCACCTTCAGCGGCATACGCTGCACGTGCTGCGCCACCAGTTGCACCGGCATCGGCAAGGGTTCATACGCCGGCAGCAAACGCACCAGCGTGCCCGCCGCCAGATCGTCCGCCACCTGGTACGACAATAATCGGGCAATCCCCTTGCCTGCCCGCACCGCCAGCAGTTGGGTTTCCACCTCGTTGATCAACAGCCGGGGCGCCAGCCGCACCCGCTCGCCATTTTCCTGCGGGCCAAAACGCCATTCGCGCAGCGACGCGCGTTGGGTGCCGACAATGGTGTCGTGATCGGCCAACTGCGACGGGTGTTGCGGTTCACCGCGCCGCGCCAGATAAGCCGGGCTGGCGACCGTGACCCGCGATACCTGCCCCAACCGGCGCGCCACCCGGGAAGAATCCTGCTGATGACCAATGCGCACCGCCACATCCAGCCCTTCGTCGATCAAATCCAGGTTGCGATCGTTGAGCACCATTTCAATCTGCATCTGCGGATAACGGTCAAGAAACGCCATCACCAACGGCGCCACGTGTTTGCGCCCAAACTGCACCGGCGAGGTGATACGCAACAGGCCGGAGACTTGGCTGTCCGCCGTATCCAGCACCGCCGCGTCATAGTCATGCAACAGCAGGCGCGCCCGCTCCGCCAGCCGCAAACCTGCCTCGGTCGGTGCCAGCCGCCGGGTGGTGCGCTCCACCAGTCGGGCGCCAAAGCGCTGCTCCAGCGAGGCAATCGCACGGGTGATCGCCGGCGCGGAACGCCGCAGCTTGCGCCCGGCCGCAGCCAGGCTGCCGTGCTGAATCACCGCCACAAAGATAGCCAGCTCGTCCAACCTATCCATAGATTCTTCCAAAATGTGAAATTATCAATTTCTACATTGCCGGATTCCGCTCACCGTCTGCAAGAGTATGCTGATAAAAATTATTCAGGAGCCTCATCATGCAAACCCTCAAACTGTACGGCACCCCGCTTTCCGGCCACGTTCATCGCGTGGCGTTGCTGCTGCGCATGCTTGACCTGCCCTACGAATTTATCGAAGCCCCCGCCAGCGTGCGCCAGAGCGAGGCTTTCCGCCGCCTTAACCCTCTCGGTCAAATCCCGGTTCTGGTGGACGGCGAGTTGGCGCTCGCCGACAGCAACGCCATTTTGGTGTATCTGGTCAAACGCTATGCACCGGGCAGCCACTGGCTACCGGAAACGCCGCAGGCTTCGGCACAGGTGCAAGAGTGGTTGTCCAAAGCCGCCGGAGAGGTGCGCTACGGCCCAGCCTCCAGCAGGATGATCGCCCAATTTTCTGCACCGGAGAATTATCAGGCTTCGCTGGCGATCGCGGCGCGCTTCCTGGCGCAGATGGAACAGCATCTGGCGGAACGTGAGTTCCTGGCGACGGAACAGGTCACCATCGGTGATTTGGCCTGCTACAGCTACGTGGCGGTAGCGCCGGAAGGCGGTATCTCGTTGGCGCCTTATCCGGCCATCCGGCGTTGGGCAGCGCGCATCGCCGCACTGCCCGGTTTCTTCGCTATGCCGGCCCTGCCGGAACCCACCGAGAGGTAACGCTGATGACACAGCCGCTGTTCCACCCCGACGAACTGCGCGCCCAGGCGCTGGCCGGTTTTGGCCGCGTGGGCGCGGGTATTTATGCCGCCATGCCCGACCAGCACCGCGAGTTTTTCGCCGCGCTGCCTTACCTGTTCGTCGCCACGCTGGACGATCAGGGCTGGCCGGTGGCCACGCTGTTCAGCGGCCCGCCCGGTTTCTTGCGCACGCCGGATGACACCCACCTGCGCATCAGCGCGCCGCGCCGCAGCGACGATCCGGCGCAGGCCGCATTACAAAGCGGCAAACTGGTTGGCGCGCTGGGGCTGGATTTCAGCAACCGCAGGCGCAACCGGGCCAACGGCGTGATTAGCCGCACCGACAAAAATCGCATTGAAATCGAGGTCCGGCAAAGCTTTGGCAACTGCCCGCAATATATTCAGCGGCGCGAGCTTTACCCGGTGGCCGCCGATCCTGCACCGATTGAATATCTTCCTGCACTGGATGCTGAGGCGCAGGCGCTGATCCGGCGGGCGGACACCTTTTTCGTCGCCAGTTGCGCCCACGCCGGGTTGGCGCAGGGCGGCGTGGATATGTCGCACCGGGGCGGCAAACCAGGCTTTATCCATCTGGCGGACAACAGCCTGTGGATCCCGGACTTTCGCGGCAACCGCTACATGAACACGCTGGGTAATCTATTGGCCGAGCCACGGGCGGCGCTGCTGTTTATCGATTTCGACAACGGCGATATTTTGCATCTGCAAGGGGAAACGCAGATCCTCTGGCAAACGGATATCGACCACGGAGTGGAAGGGGCGGAACGTTACTGGCGATTTGATATGCGCAGTGCGTGGCGTTTCCCGCAGGCTCTGCCCTGGCGCGGCCGCAACCTGGAATACTCCCCGGCCACGCTGAACACCGGGGTGTGGCAAGGGTAAGTCGCCATAAAAAACCCCGCTTTAGCGGGGTCGGTTCAATAAAGATTTATACGCTGTGTTCCGCCGCCGAAGCGGCCTGATAGAGCTGCCGAAAATAACTCAGGCGCTCAAAAAACAAACGGCTTTGCGATTCCGACATATTGCCGGCCACCGCGCCGGCATCGATTTCGCGCCCTTGCCACTCCATCAGCGCAATGCTGGAAGCGAGGAAATCCATGTTGCTGCTGTAGGCCGCAAGGTGCCGATTCACTGAATTTACCATTCTGCACACTCCTTTTTGTTATCTCGAAAAGGGACATATGCTTACTGAGTTCAGTATCGTCCCGACGACGAGTATTTTTTGTACAGAAGGTGCGCATGGCAGCAAATGGATGCGGAAAAGTTTGCTAGGGTAAAGGGGAATATTTGGGACAGGCTACACTGTGTTGAATTCTGAAAAGGAAGATAACCGATGAGCACGACCTTCTCCGCCACCCTCAAAGATCCCGCGCTGTTTCGCGAAGCAAACTACATCGATGGGCAATGGCTGCCGGCCAAAGACGGCCAGACCATCAAGATCCATAACCCGGCCACCGGCGAGTTGGTCGGCCAGGTGCCGGCCTTTGGCGCCGAAGAAACCGCACAGGCGATAGCCGCCGCCAAAAAAGCCCAGCCGGCCTGGCGCGCGCTGACCGCCAAAGAGCGTGCCGGCAAGCTGCGCCGCCTGTTCGAACTGATGATGGAAAACCAGGACGATCTGGCGCGCATCATGACCGCAGAACAGGGCAAACCCCTGGCCGAAAGCCGCGGTGAAATTATCTATGCGGCTTCGTTTATCGAGTGGTTCGCCGAAGAAGGAAAACGCGTTTACGGCGACACCATTCCGCAAAATCTGCCCGGCCGGCGCATTATCGTGCAAAAAGAGCCTATCGGAGTATTTGCCGCCATTACGCCGTGGAATTTCCCGGCGGCGATGATCACCCGCAAGGCCGGCCCCGGCTGGGCCGCGGGCTGTACCGGGGTGATCCGCCCCGCCAGCCAGACTCCGTTCTCGGCGCTGGCGATTGCCGTACTGGCCGAGCGCGCCGGTTTACCGGTGGGCGTCTGTAACGTGATTACCGGTCCCAGCAAGGCGATCGGCGGCGAGCTGACCGCTAACCCGGACGTACGCAAGCTCTCCTTTACCGGCAGCACCGAGGTGGGTGCGCAGTTGCTGGCTCAGTGTGCGCCTACCATCAAAAAAACCAGTATGGAATTGGGGGGCAATGCGCCCTTTATCGTGTTTGACGATGCCGATCTGGACGCCGCCGTCGCCGGGGCAGTAGCCTCAAAATACCGTAACGCCGGCCAGACCTGCGTGTGCACCAATCGCTTTCTGGTGCAGGAAGGCGTCTACGACGCTTTTGCGGCAAAACTGAAAGCCGCGGTGGCGAAGCTGAAAGTAGGCAATGGCATGGACGAGGGCGTCACTATCGGCCCATTGATTAACCGGGAGGCGGTGGAAAAAGTCAGCGAGCATATCGCCGATGCCGTGAAGCGCGGCGCCTCGGTGCTGCTGGGCGGCCAGCCCCATGCGCTGGGCAATAACTTCTATACGCCGACCATCCTGACCGACGTACCGAGGCAGGCCAAAATCTTCCATGAGGAAACCTTTGGCCCGGTGGCGCCCTTGATCCGTTTTGAGCACGAAGCCGAAGCTATCGAACTGGCGAACGACACGCCGTTCGGCCTGGCCTCATACTTCTACAGCCGCGATATCGGCCGGGTGATACGCGTGGCCGAAGCGCTGGAATACGGCATTGTCGGCATCAATGAAGGGCTGATCTCCACCGAGGTCGCGCCCTTTGGCGGGGTTAAAAACTCCGGCCTGGGGCGCGAAGGCTCGAAGTACGGCATAGAGGATTATCTCGAGATCAAATATCTGTGCCTTGGCGGGCTGGGTATCTGAAGCTGTCACCGGCCCCCGCAAGGGGGCTGAACGCCGGCTAATCTGCTGCCGTTTCTGCTACTTTGGATCGCCCGTCAGGGGCTTATTAAGGACTCTCAAATGGAATTCTCCGCCGCCGTTCCCATTTTCCGTATTTTCTCGGTTGAAAAAGCCAAAGAGTTTTATCTGAATTTTCTCGGTTTTACGCTGGATTGGGAGCACCGTTTTAGCGAGGACCTGCCGCTTTATGCCCAAATATCACGCTCCGGTCTGACCTTGCATCTCAGCGAGCATTACGGCGACAGTACGCCCGGCTCAGCGGTGTTTATTCCGATCCGTGATATCGATGCCCTGCATCGGGAGTTAATGGCGAAGCAGTACCGTTACGCCCGTCCGGGGGTTGAAACCCTTGGCTGAGGAAGACAGTTGAACCTCACCGATCCCTTCGGCAATTGCCTGCGTTTTTGCGAGCAGAGCCACGACTGACGAAGTGTTGAATTCCATGCCCACAGGAAATTCCCCTGCGGACGAGCCGCAGGGAAATAGGGGTGATATGAATAAGGGTTCAACTGTAGTTTTGCGGTGCCAGGAAACCGATATCAACACCATCAAGGGCAACATGGATGCGTGCGCCATCCCATGCTAATGCCAGTTCAGCGCCACCAGTCTGGCCAGTTCCGGCAGCTAACGTAAACCCGCCCTGCGCCACTGCATTAGCCGCCTTAGGGTAACTGCCACCAACAGGCTTACCGACATAAAACGCCGACGATGCTGGCGTATCGATATACCAAGGCAAACCGCTGTACTGCCCAAGCGTCAGATGAACTCCTGCGCCACGTAACGCAGGAAGTACAGTTTCTTTGCCCGTGATGCGCCAATTGTTCGCCACGCTTTGGCCAATACCCATTAGCTTCACCGGTGAATCAATAGCTTCGGCGCTTTGTTCAATGATTACATTGCGCGGTACTTTGAGAGTGTTGGCAGTAGTTAATAGGCAAACGGCCTTGGTTTCTTTGACAATCAGTTCATCAATATCGCAATCTGCGGCTATCCAAACTACCGGCAATGAACCTTCAGGTAACCCTTGAGAGAAATTCAGGCGACGAATGGAACAAGGGCTCAAAATCCGGCAAATCGCAGTACCTGCAGTATAGGCAGAAGAAAACTCACGCACGTTAATTTCATCAATCACCAACTGCGGCATATTGATATATAAGCTGTCTGCAATATCGACCTTGCCTACATCCAAACGTCCAATACGACAACGATTCTGCGTGCCCGATGCAGATAACGCAAAGCTGTGATAACAAGAGCGAAGAGAAATCTCATCGATTAAAGTATCTTCAGAACCATTATGCAATTCGACGCCGCTCAGGCAGGCACCCACGATCACATTTCGGACGGTGTGACCTTTTCCTGAGACATAAACAGCACATGCACGATTTTTTATCGCCGTACTGGTTGGGTTGTCCAAAAAATAACAATCCCCTGCACGAACGTTAATACAAATATTATTGCTACCGGAGCCAATGATGACACCGCTTCCCCATTGGCCACATTGAATATTCGAAATAAAGTTATTACTGCCGACATCCCCATCCTGAGCAATACTCAATACAGCACCTGAAAGATAATTGGCTTCGGGTTTACCTGCCGGAATACCTGCACCGAGCATGGTAATATTGGTCACATGGTTATTATTGCCTTTCACTAGGAAACCATCTCCCAGACAGTAACCACAAGAGACATTAGAAACTATACTGTCATTATTGTAAGTTGCGAAGAAATCATCACGGCATTCATCGACAATAATGTCATGAGCCATTGATTTACCCTGAAGACTAAAACCGTCGCAAAAATTGCTCAGTTGCATGTGGTGGAAATAACTACTGTCACCACCGGAATAACCCACATGTTTCTGCACCACATTGTAAATGCTATCGCGATTGGCTACCCCAATCAGCTTTCCGCCAAACATTTCAACACCATGCAGATAATCATAGGTGCTTGCGGTGGAAGTTTCATTGGCGAACATCGGTTTCACATGCCCTGCTTTGGCCCGGATGGTCGATCCATTTAAATTGATGGTTTTACGCAGTGTTCTGCCATCTTTAACTCTCACAGTATCGGATGTTAAATAGGTCGCACCTGCGCGACAAATTACGCCATAAGAGGAAAGAAAACACCGGGTGAGCGCCTCTGTATCGTCGGTAACATTATCTCCTCTGGCTCCATACATGGCTGGCGTAACAACGCCTGATACATCTAAAACTCTTACCCAAACCCAGTTGCCGCCAGATTTGATATAAATTCCACCGTCATCGATTAACGTTGTCGATTGCACAGCGCTGAATAAACCACCGCCGTCCGGCAATGTCGACGATGCATTCCAATTGGAATAATAGGATATCACTTCAATCAACTCTCCGGCAACGGCCGGTATTATAGTGCGTAGTGTGGAAATGTCAGGGCAGGTGTTCATATAACATCCTCTTTTGTTCATTAGCCGAAAGTCGGCAAAATCAATATAATGACCGCAAGGCATCCTGTCCCGCCTAGAGCGTTGTGCCATCGATCAATAAACAAGATAGAGACTCTGCAAAGGGAATTGCTGAGCAAAGAGGATCCCTTGAATATTTCAGACTAAAGCGAACATTTTACTTATGTAATGCATACTCCCAGTTTATTGCCGGTATTGCTCGTCGCTGACCTTCTCCATCCAGTCAACCGGGCTGCCGTTGAGGGATTCGGCAATGGCGATATGGGTCATGGCCGTTTCCGGCGTCGCACCGTGCCAGTGCTTGACGCCTTCGGGGATCCAAACGATATCGCCCTGATTCATCTCCTGGATCGGGTCGCCCCACACCTGGATCCAGCCGCGCCCCTGGGTGACGATCAACGTCTGCCCCAACGGATGGGTATGCCAGGCGGTGCGGGCACCGGGTTCGAAGGTCACGGTGGCGCCGCCCACGCGGGCCGGTTCAGTGCCGGCAAAAGGCGCATCAATCCGCACCTTGCCGGTAAAATAATCCTCCGGACCCGGCCGGGATGGCAGGGAACCGCTGCGTTGAATTTTCAATTTTTCCTCCGTTTCGGCAAGGGCTGCCGGTGCTGACATGGACAAGATAAGGATAGACGTTGCGAGTAATTTCACTGGCGGCTCCCGTTAAGATGGCGCGAAAGAGAAAGATAACGCCGCGCCGCCACCGGGACTAGATAGCAAAATACGCAAGGACCTATGAGCTTAATTCATGAGTGATCGGGTGTGATGGCCCGAACAAGCGTATAGAATGCCGCTATCGACCCCGCCTGAGCGAAGGTGCCGCATGTTAAAAGAAAACTTTAACGATTTGATTTCGTTCCTTATCGTGGCGCGTGAACGCAGCTTCACCAAAGCGGCGGCCAAGCTCGGCGTATCCCAATCGGCATTAAGCCATGCCATTAGAGGCCTGGAAGAGCGGCTAGAACTGCGGCTATTGACCCGCACCACGCGCAGCGTTGCGCCTACCGAGGCCGGCGAAAGGCTGGTCAACAGCATCGGCCCGCGTTTTGCGGAAATCGAAAGCGAGCTGGACGCCTTGAGCGAAATGCGTGAACGGCCGGCGGGCAACATTCGTATCACCGCCGGGGAACATGCCGTCGACTCGGTGCTCTGGCCGATGCTGAGGTCATTTCTGGCCGACTACCCGGACATTAATGTCGAAATCACGGTCGATAACACCTTGACCGACATTGTCGCCGGCCGCTTTGATGCCGGGATCCGTTTGGGCGAGCAGGTAGCCAAGGACATGATCGCCGTACGAATAGCACCGGATATGCGCATAGTGCCGGTCGCTTCACCCGCTTATTTCGAGCGATACGGCATCCCGGATACGCCGCAGGCGTTGCAAAACCACCGCTGCATCAATATGCGCTTACCCACGATGGGCGGGATCTATGCCTGGGAGTTTGCAAAAGACGGGCGCGAGATAAAAGTGCGCGTAGAGGGCCAGTTGATCTTTAACAGCCTGCGCCAACGCATTGATGCGGCGCTGCTCGGCTTCGGCATCGCCTTTGTGCCGGAGGATACCGTCACCGACGAGCTGGCCGGCGGCCGTTTAGTGAGCGTTCTCGATGAATGGTGCCCGCTGTTTCCCGGCTATTACCTCTATTACCCCAGCCGCAGGCAGCACACCACCGCCTTCTCCCTGTTTGTCGACGCGTTGCGTTATCAGCGCTAGGCGTTGAGTGCTCCTTCCACCGCCTGGCGGATATGTTCAGGCCGGCTAAATCGCCCGTTGCTTGTCGGCCGCCGGGCCGTAACCACAGCTCAGGCCCATACAGCCCAGCCCTAACGCCGAGACCTCCAGACCGCCGTTGCCCAATTTGCGTATTTGCATTTCATTCCTCAGGGTGAATCGCACTGGCCTCCGATGCGCTTTCCGGGGGCCGATTCATCAGGGCATTGACACCCGCTGGAAGCATCAGGATACTCTCGCTCCGTTACCGGTAACACCGAGCGGTTGACGGGTTGATAAAACCAGGACCGGGCGGCAACAAGGCTATCACCTGTAGCAGCGTCCCCTCTGGAGAAGGCAAAGCGCCCTGAGGCAAAACGCGGGTCAGGGTTTGCGTCACCCTGGTTTTTTCAGGAGAAACCGCGTGTTTTTTTTGATTTGTCTTAATCTCTAGATCGGGGACTTTTCATTTTTGGTAAGGATAATACTATGCAAAATAAAGCGTCATTGTCGCCGCTCGTCATCATAACGGCGTTGTTCGCCGTGTTGAGCGGGCTCTATCTGCTGGCCGGGGGCATCTGGTTGGCTAAGCTCGGAGGTTCGTTGTACTACATCATCGCCGGCGTGGTATTGCTGGTCACGGCCTGGCTACTGTTCCGCCGCCGCGCCACCGCGCTGTTGGTGTACGCCCTCTTTCTGCTGGGCACCACGGTCTGGGCGCTGTGGGAAGTCGGCCCGGATTTCTGGGCACTGACGCCGCGTCTGGACGTCACCTTCTTCTTCGGCCTGTGGCTGGTGCTGCCCTTTATCTATCGTCGGCTTATCGCCAACGGCAAGCTGGCGTACGGTGCTCTGAGCATCGCGCTGGTAATTACCGTGGGCGTTCTGGCCTACGCGGTGTTTAACGATCCGCAAGAGGTCCACGGCACTCTTGAACCGGCGCAGGTCAAAGCCGAAACGGATGCGTCCGCCGCCGACTGGCCGGCTTATGGCCGCACGCAGGAAGGCACTCGCTACTCCCCGCTGAGCCAGATCAACGACAAAAACGTTGGCCAACTCAAGGAAGCCTGGACCTTCCAGACCGGCGACCTGAAAACCGCCAACGATCCGGGTGAAATCACCAACGAAGTCACCCCGATTAAAATCCGCGACACGCTTTATCTGTGTACGCCTCACCAGAAGCTGTTCGCGCTGGATGCCGCCACCGGCAAAGAGAAGTGGAAGTTCGACCCGCAGTTGAAATTCAACCCGACCTTCCAGCACATCACCTGCCGCGGCGTGTCTTACCATGAAACCACCGCAGCGGCCGGCGCAACGGCCGATGCCTCTCCGGCACAGTGCGCACGCCGCATTATCCTGCCGGTGAACGATGGCCGTCTGTTTGCTCTGGATGCGGAAACCGGCAAGCCATGCGCCGACTTCGCCAATAACGGCGAGTTGAATCTGCAAAGCAATATGCCGTATGCGACGCCAGGCCACTATGAGCCAACGTCGCCGCCGGTGATCACCGATAAGGTGATTGTCGTTGCCGGTGCGGTTACCGATAACTACTCCAACCGTGAGCCTTCGGGCGTGATCCGCGGGTTTGACGTCAACAGCGGCAAACTGCTGTGGGCCTTTGATCCGGGCGCTAAAGATCCGAACGCCATCCCGGCGGACGAACACCATTTCACACCGAACTCGCCGAACTCCTGGGCGCCGGCCGCCTATGACGCCAAACTGGACATTGTCTATCTGCCGATGGGCGTGACCACCCCGGATATCTGGGGCGGCGACCGCACGCCGGAAATGGAGCGCTATGCCAGCGGCCTGCTGGCGCTGAATGCCTCCACCGGCAAGCTGGCCTGGTTCTATCAGACCGTACACCACGACCTGTGGGATATGGACGTGCCGGCTCAGCCTACTCTGGCGGATATCACCGACAAGAGCGGCAACAAGGTGCCGGTGATTTACGTGCCT
This sequence comes from Serratia plymuthica, assembly GCF_018336935.1. Classification (NCBI taxonomy): domain Bacteria; kingdom Pseudomonadati; phylum Pseudomonadota; class Gammaproteobacteria; order Enterobacterales; family Yersiniaceae; genus Serratia; species Serratia plymuthica. The sequence continues at coordinate 3,082,845 of NZ_CP068771.1, forward strand.
ACCAAAACCGGCAATATCTTCGTGCTGAACCGCACCAACGGCGAGTTGGTGGTGCCGGCGCCAGAAAAACCGGTCCCGCAAGGCCCGGCCAAAGGCGACCGCTTGTCACCTACCCAGCCGTTCTCCGAGCTGACTTTCCGTCCGGAGAAAAAACTGACCGGCGCGGATATGTGGGGCGCCACCATCTATGACCAACTGGTCTGCCGGGTGATGTTCCACAGCATGCGTTACGAAGGCACCTTCACCCCGCCTTCCGAGCAGGGTACGCTGGTGTTCCCGGGTAACCTCGGCATGTTCGAATGGGGCGGCCTGTCTGTCGACACCGACCGTCAAATCGCCATCGCCAACCCGATCGCACTGCCGTTCGTTTCCAAACTGATCCCACGCGGCCCGGGCAACCCGATTGAACCGCCAGCCGACGACAAAGGCGGCAGCGGCACCGAAGCCGGCGTGCAGCCACAGTATGGCGTGCCGTTCGGCGTGACCCTGAACCCGTTCCTGTCGCCGTTTGGCCTGCCATGCAAACAGCCGGCATGGGGTTATATCTCCGCCGTCGACCTGAAAACCAACGACATCGTGTGGAAAAAACGCATCGGTACCGTGCGCGACAGCTCTCCATTGCCGCTGCCGTTCAAGATGGGCATGCCGATGTTGGGCGGGCCGGTTTCTACCGCCGGTAATGTGTTCTTCATTGGCGCAACCGCGGACAACTACCTGCGCGCCTTCAGCGTCACCAACGGTGACAAACTGTGGGAAGCGCGTCTGCCGGCCGGTGGCCAGGCCACGCCAATGACCTATGAGGTTAACGGCAAGCAGTACGTGGTGATTTCCGCAGGCGGACATGGCTCCTTCGGCACCAAGCTGGGCGACTACATCGTCGCTTACGCTCTGCCGGACGAGAAATAATCCCCCAAGAGAGTCCTACCCTGGAGCACGCCATCCGGCGTGCTCCATCTCCCCCCGCAGCGCCCCCGAACCTCAATACGCAATAAATTCACCCCGCAGGCAGCAAACGGATGAGCATCCGGTGCGCCAGGCCGTGCAAACCGCTGCCGACACCTCGGCGCTGTGCCATAATGCGCCGCCGAAGGGAGGGCGATAAATGGACATTATTCTACTGCGTCATGGTCAGCCGAACATCGATACCGACAAGCTTCAGCGCGCCCGTGAGATGCGCGCCTGGATCGATCAATACAATCTTGCGGGCATCGCCGATACGCCGCCCGAAAACGCCAGGTCGCTCGCTTCGCAACCCCGGTATGTCGTCGCCAGCACCCTGCCAAGAGCCTTGGCTTCACTGGCCTTGCTGGGCCTGCAACCCCACGAGAGCGACGCCCTGTTCTGCGAAGCCGAGCTGCCGGTTTTATCTGTACCGCTGTTACGTTTACGCCCCTTGCATTGGGTGGTGATTTTTCGTCTCCTGTGGCTGTGCGGCTACGCGAAAAATGTCGAATCCCTGTCATCAGCCAAAAAACGCGCCGCGGCCGCCAGCAGCAAACTGGCCGATCTCGCGGCGTCTCAGGGGGCGGTATTGCTGTTGGGGCATGGCGTGATGAACAGCCTGATTGCCGATAAATTGAAAACGGCCGGCTGGAAGCTTCACAGCCAGTCAGGCAACAGCTACTGGAACGCCAAGGTGTACCGCCTTGCCGCCCCCTTAACGACATCCGCCTGAATGACTGCCAACAAATACATGGCCCCCTAAGCCATAGCAGCTTTAGCGGTCACAGGTGCAACGCCTGTTACAGTTTTCGCTATCTCACCGCCAGCGGCAGCGTGCTCTCCCCCTTCAATATCCGCGCCTTGCCGCTCAGGGCAAAGGCCGAGATCAGGGTAAACAGCAACGCAATGCAGCCAAGGATCAGGTAAGAGGTTTTGAAGCCGTAATTGACGTACATCATCCCCGCCGCATAGGACATGCCGATGGCCGACAGTTGCTTGAAGAAGCAAAAGCCCCACAGGTAAATCGACGCGGAGAGGTTAACGTTAAACTGGGTAGTGATGTATTTGAAGATGCCCACCAGCAGGAACGGCACCTCAAACATATGCAGGGTCTTGAGGAAAATCACCGCGGTCACCGAGTCCGCCTGCGACGAGCCGATGATCCGCACCGACATAATCACCCCGGCAATCAGCAGCGCATTCTTGCCGCCGATACGGTTGATGATCAAGGGCGCAAAAAACATGATAAAAGCGTTAAGAAACTCGCCCAGCGTGGTGACGTAGCCAAATGCCTGGGTGCCGGCATGCCGATCGCGGAAAAACGAGGTGAAGAAGTTGGCGAACTGCTGATCGAACACGTCGTACACGCAGGCCACCCCGACGATATACATCACCAGACACCAGAATTTGCGCATTTTCAGCAGCCCCAACGCCGCTTTCAGCTTGATGGGTTTGTGGTTCAGCGCCAAGCCGTCCGCCACCGCCAGCGTGTTGTTCTCTTCCGGTTTGAACAGGTAAAGCAAGCCCGCCAATACCAGCGCGAAGCTCGAGGCCAGCCAAAACGCGAATTGATTGTTAATGGTAAACATGTAGCCGACGATCGAGGCGCAGATCGCCCAGCCGATGCAGCCAAACAGCCGGGCGCGGCCATATTCGAACCGGCTGCGGCGGCTCACTTTTTCGATATAGGCTTCAATCGCCGGCGAACCGCCGCTGCACACCAAACCGAGATAAATGCCGCACAGCAGCGCACCCAGCAAAAAGTTGCTTTGCAGCAGCGGCGAGAACACATAGATAAACAACGGCGCCAGAAACAGCAGCAGGAAGATAATCATCCACAGCAGGTGTTTCTTCAGGCCAAACTTGTCGGTGACGAAGCCAAAAATCGGCTGGAACACCAGGGCAAACAGCGCCATGCCGGCGAACACCAGCCCGGTTTGTCGCTGATCGAGATGATTGACGTCGTGCAGCCAGATAGGAAAGAACGGCAGCACTGCGCCCATGATAAAGAAATAGAAAAAACAGAAGGCACCGAAGATCCAAAAGTTCTTGTTTTTCAAATAAAACATGACTCACCATCCTATTTTTAACGGCGCGGGAAGCCCCGCGCCTTGTGCGTTTTGAGGAGGTATAGGGGTAATTCGGCGATTAATGGTAGGCGGGGAGCCAGTTGCCGTGGGCTTCAATCAATTCGTCGCACAGCTTGCGGATGTCATCAATCGAAAGCTCGGCGGAGGTGTGCGGATCCAGCAGCGCCGCATGGTAGATAGCCTCGCGTTTGTGCGTGACCGCCGCTTCAATGGTCAACAGTTGAGTATTGATATTGGTGCGGTTCAGCGCCGCCAGTTGCTCCGGCAAGTTGCCGACGTAGCATGGCGTGATCCCCTGCCCATCCACCAGACAAGGCACTTCGACGCAGGCCTCCGCAGGCAGATTGGTGATCAACCCGGTGTTGAGCACGTTGCCGCCAATCTTGTAGGGCCGATCGGTCTCCATCGCCTCGATGATGTAAGACGCATATTCATGGCTGCGGCAGTGGGTCAGGCTGGCGTCATGGGTCAGCGCCACTTTCTGTTGCTGCCACTGTTCAATCTGCTCAATACAGCGGCGCGGGTATTCATCCAGCGGAATATTGAAGCGTTCAATCAGTTCCGGATAATTGCATTTGATCCAGTAAGGCATGTACTCGGCATTGTGTTCCGAAGATTCCGTCACGTAATAGCCGAAGGTTTTCATGATTTCATGGCGCACCATGTCATCATGCTTGCCCTGCAAGGCATTGGCGCGGCGCTTGATTTCCGGGTACAGATCTTCGCCGTGCCGGCGAACGTCCAGCAACCAGGCCATATGGTTGATGCCCGCGATGTGGAACTGCACGTCGTCGGTCGGCATATCCACGCTTTTCAGCAGTGTCTCGGCGCAAACCTGAACGCTGTGGCACAACCCCACCGTTTTCACTTCGGTATGGCGCAGCATGGCGCCGGTTATCGCCGCCATCGGGTTGGTATAATTCAGCAACCAGGCATCCGGGCAAACCGCTTCGATATCCCGGGCGAAATCAAACAGCACCGGAATGGTGCGCAGCGCGCGGAAGATACCGCCAATCCCCAGGGTATCGGCAATGGTTTGCTGCAGGCCGTATTTTCTGGCAATGGTGAAATCGGTAATGGTGCAAGGATCGTAGCCGCCGACCTGGATGGCATTCACCACGTAATTGGCGTTTTTCAATGCCGCGCGGCGGTTCTCCACGCCGAGGTAAGGGGTGATTTTCGCCCTGCCCGCATTGGTATTGCGGTTGATATTGCTCAACATGGCGAAAGATTCGTTGAGACGGGCGCTGTCGATGTCGTACAGCGCAATATCCACCTCTTTCAATGCCGGCGTCGCCATGATGTCGCCGAGTACGTTCTTGGCGAAAATGGTGCTGCCTGCGCCCATAAATGTCACTTTAATCATCGTATTTCTCCGCTGCTGCTGTTTTCGATACGCTGAAATTACCCTGCAACACCGGCATGAGATATGGATGTATGTGACCTTGTTATGGCGAAAAATGACGCAGCGCAAAAAGTGTGAGCCAGGTCGGGATCTGGCCGTATCCGGGCGACGCTGCCGCCACTACGCTGATACAGTGGGCAGAAAACGGAGGTCATGACGGATGCACAAGAGTTTCACCCTCAATCGCACCGACAATATTGAGCTGAACCTGTACCAGTATGGGGAGGAAAATTGTGATAAAGGCCACAGTTTTGGCCCCGCCGTGCGCCAGCACTATCTATTCCATTATGTGATAAGCGGGACCGGCGTGCTGCACAGCGAATACGGCTCTTTTCCCGTCGTGGCGGGAGAAGGTTTTCTGATCCACCCGCACGACGTGACCACCTACTGCGCCGATAAACGGGATCCCTGGCACTATATGTGGCTGGAGGTCGATGGGCTTATCGCCGGCAAGATTTTCGAAGAATGCCACCTGAGCCGTCAATTCCCGATTTATCGGCCCAACCAACGGGACGATAACGCCGACGCCCTGGGCTACCTGCGGCAGATCGTTGCCCAGGGCGATGAACACCGGCTGAAGGTGCTCGGGCTGAGTTACCTGTTCTTTTCTGCGCTGATCGGCAATAGGCTGCAGAGCACGGCGGCACATCCCGATGACAAGGCGCAGCATCTGCGCAAAGCGGTCAAACAAATTGAAAACCGCTACCATGAACATTTGACGATTGAGAGCCTGGCCGCCTACTGCAATATCAACCGCAGCTACCTGTGCCGTCTGTTCAAAAACGCCTACGGCATCGGCCCCAAGGAGTATTTGCTTAATTTTCGCATGAGTATCGCCGTCAGCCTGCTGAGCAATGGCCATACGGCGATCAAAGTGGTGGGCATTTCGGTCGGTTATGAAAACCAACTGCACTTTTCCAAAGCCTTCAAGCAGGTGCACGGCGTATCGCCGGCCAAGTGGCGACAGGAAAACCTTCAGACACCGCAGCCTGGCAGGTGACGCTCAGCCCCCCACTCGCCTGGCGCGGGGGGTTGCTTTTTCCGCGACCTCTGCCTGTTTTATACGCGGATATTTCCACAACCAACGCCCGCTGACCATGCGCCAGTAGAAGAGCGCGCCGCGCACTGCCCAATCCATAAACATGCCGAGCCAAACGCCGATCACGCCCATGCCCAACACAATGCCCAGCGTGTAACCCGCCACCACGCGGCAACCCCACATGCCCAGCATCGACACCCACATGGCAAAGCGAGCGTCGCGCGCGCCTTTCAACCCGGCGGGCAGTACCCAGGAGGCGGCCCAGATCGGCATAAAGGCGGCGTTGAGCCAGATAAGCACTTTCACCACCTCTTTAACGTCGTCCTGCTGGCTATAAAACGAGGCGAACACCCCGGCCAGCGGCGCCGTTCCCCAGGCGATAACCGTCAGCCCAATCGTCGCCAGCCAGAAAATGTGGCGCAATTGCCGCTCCGCCTGGGCTATCTGCCCTTTCCCCAGGCGTTTTCCCACGATAATGGTCGATGCAGAGCCCAGGGCGTTGCCCGGCAGGTTAATTAACGAGGCGATGGAAAAGGCGATGAAATTACCGGCAATGACGTTGGTCCCCATGCCGGCGACAAACATCTGAGTCAGCAATTTGCCGCCGTTGAACAACACCGATTCGATGCTGGCGGGGATGCCGATCCCCAGCACTTCCCAGAGGATGTTCAGTTTTAACGGCGTAAAATAGCTTTTCAACGTGATGTGCAGCGCCGGGTTAAACCCAATCATCAGCACGTAAATAATGGCGATGGCACCGATATAGCGGGAAATGGTCAGCCCCAGCCCGGCGCCGACAAAGCCCAACCCATGCCAGCCCAGCATGCCGTAAATCAGAATGCTGCTGATGATGATGTTGAGGATATTCATGCCGCCGTTGATCAGCAGCGGGATCTTGGTATTGCCCGCCCCGCGCAGCGCGCCGCTGCCGATCAGCGCTATGGCGGCGGCCGGATAACTCCACACCGTGGTTTGCAGATAAGAAAGCGCCAATGCCTTGACCTCCGGGGTGGCGGCGCCGGCGATCACGTCAATAATCTGCTCGCCCGCCAGATGGATGCCCACCGCCAACACCAAGGCGACCAGCGTCATCAACACCAACGACTGGCGCGCCGCCGAGCGCGCTCTTTTGCGATCCCGCTTGCCGAGGCTGAAGGCCACCACCACCGTGGTGCCCAAGTCCACAGCGGCGAAGAAAGCGATAATCACCATATTGAAGCTGTCCGCCAGCCCCACGCCGGCCATGGCTTCCTTACCGATCCAGCTCACCAGGAAGGTGCTTAGCACCCCCATCAGCAAGACGCAGGCGTTCTCCATAAAGATCGGCACCGCCAGCGGCGTGATCTCACGCCAGAACAGCACGCGGTAGCTTTTTCGTTTGACATACCAGGGCGTTTTCTCCACGCGCTGACGCAGGGCGGCAAGTAAATTCAAGATGAACTCGGATAAAAGTGAAACAACATTTCAAAGGATGAATGACAGATCGTTATCCTGCAAAGAATTTTTTGTAAGAGAGGTTCTGAAAAATGCGCGGCCTGTGAAAGGGCGTTTTATCGCTGATTGAACGCCGCGTCAGCGCCGTACCCTGATTATCGCTTTTCTTCGTAAGCATGGCCGATATCAAGGCTGATGGAATTCCATCATCAATCCCATACCCCTCTATTCAGGCGGCTGATTATAGTGGCGCCATCACAACGACAAGGAGAGCCGCAATGGCGTTTTCCCACCTGAAACTGGGCGTTAGCCCGCTGTGCTGGACTAATGATGTATTAGACGATCTCGGCGGCGATATTCCTCTGACGACCTGCCTGCAACAAGCAGCACAGGCGGGCTATCAGGGTATCGAACTGGGCCGCAAATTTCCGCGTAACGCGCATGAATTGTCCCCCTTGCTTGGCGCAGCAGGGCTGCAACTCGCCTCCGGCTGGCATAGCGGTTTTCTGGCCGATCGCAGCCTGGATGATGAGCTCGAAGCCGTGCGCCCGCATGCACAGCTTCTGCAGCAATTGGGGGCCGGCGTCATGGTCTACGGTGAATGTGGCCAACTGCCGCACCACGCGCCTCTCGATGACCCTATCTCTTTGTCCCCTGCGCTCAGCCGCATCGACCTGGCGGCATATTGCAACAAACTGAATGCGTTCGCGGACGTATTGCTGCGCGATTTCGGCCTGAAACTGGCCTACCACCACCATCTGATGATGCTGGTGGAACATGACGATGAAGTGCAGGCATTGCTTGCGCAGACGCAGGATAACGTGGGGTTGGTATTTGATTCCGGCCATGCCTTCGCTGCAGGCGTTGACATGGCATCGGTATTGGAAAAATACGGCCATCGTATCTGCCATATTCATCTGAAAGATGTGCGTCCGCAGGTGCTTCAGCGGCTCTACGGCGAAGATCTCAGCTTCAATGATGCCGTACGCGCCGGGTTGTTTACCGTGCCGGGGGATGGCGGCATCGACTATGCCCCCTTGATCCGTTTCGTCGAATCAAGCGGCTATCAAGGCTGGTTAATTGTAGAGGCCGAGCAGGATCCCACGACCGCACCGCCGCTGGCGACAGCCAGCCGGGCATTCAAATGGGTGAGCGAACATTTTCCTGTCGATACCCCCCTCAAGGGAGACGCGCAATGAACAACCGGTTAAATATTGGTCTGATTGGCTCTGGTTTCATGGGGCAGGCGCATGCCGACGCGTATCGCCGCGCAGCGATGTTCTATCACAATCTGCCAAAGCGTCCGTATCTCTATGCGCTGGCCGATCAAAACCAGAAGATGGCAGAGGTCAATGCCGCCAAATTTGGCGCAGAGAAGGCCTATGGCGATTGGCGTGAGTTGGTGAAGGATCCGCAAGTGGACATCGTCGATATCACCTCTCCCAACCATCTGCATTATGAAATGGCCATGGCGGCGATTGCGGCGGGTAAGCATGTTTACTGTGAAAAACCCCTGGCGGTCAGTGAGCAACAAGCGCGTGAAATGACCACTGCGGCAACGCAAGCCGGAGTGAAAACCATGGTGGCCTTTAATAACATAAAAACCCCCGCCGCGCTGTTGGCCAAACAGATTATCGAACGCGGTGACATAGGTACCCCCGTTCGTTTCCGTGGCACCTTTGACCAGGGATTTTACAACGATCCCCTCCTGCCCTGGTCCTGGCGCTGCTCGAAAACGCTGGGTGGCAGCGGCGCTCTGGGCGATCTGGGCGCGCATACGCTCTCAATAGCGCAATTCCTGATGGGCGGGGTCCGTCAGGTGACAGCCAATGCGCAAACCTTCATGACCCAACGGCCGGTGCCGCAGGCTGATGCCGGTTATGCCAGTAAAATCGACAGCAGTGCAGAATGGCGCGAAGTGGAAAATGACGATCAGATACAGTGTCTGGTGAATTTCGACAGCGGCGCCTCCGGCGTGATTGAAGCCTCGCGCATTGCTGCCGGGCGCATTTTTGGCGTCTATTGGGAAGTCTCCGGCACTGAAGGGACCCTTTACATGGACGGCGAGCGCTTCAACGAACTGCAGGTTTACCGTTTTAACGATCACCCGCACGATCGCGGTTTCAAGACGTTGTATGCCGGTAGCCAAATCCCCTCCTACGCCGGTTTCTTTGGTTTCGACTTTGGCGGCGGCGGCCTGGGCTATTTCGATGTGAAAGTTATCGAAGTACATGATTTGGTTCAGGGGATTTGCAGTGACGGCGACTGTTATCCCAACTTCGCTTTCGGTCTGGAAAACCAACGCATTCTGTCCGCCATTGAGACGTCAATGGCTAATCATTCCTGGATTGACGTGATAAAAGATTAAGGAGCCGCTATGTTTCCCTCTTTTTTGCCCACGCCTCGCAGCCAACCTGCAGCCTCTATCCCGTCACTAGGATGGGGAATTATTGGCCCCGGCTGGATCGCCGAACGTTTCGTGAAATCGCTGAAAGAACAGAGCCGGCAACGGATACTGGCCGTCGCTTCCCGCTCCCAGGAAAAGGCAGATCGCTTCGCTGCAGCCTGGGGTATTCCATCGGCATACGGCGATGTGAATGACATGCTTGCTCGCGACGACATCGATGCTGTCTACGTCGCTACGCCGCATAACCATCATTTCCCGGATGGCTGCCGGGTACTGAGAGCGGGCAAGCATGTCCTGATCGAAAAGCCCTTCGCGCTTAACGCCCGCGAAGGGGCTGCGCTGCAAGAGCTGGCACGGTTGCACGGCAAACTGGCGATGGAGGCGATGTGGTGCGATTACCTGCCCAAATATGATGTCATCCGCCAATTGCTGGAAGATGGCGTATTAGGCGATGTGCACACGTTACTGGCCGACCATGGCGAGTTTTTCACCCCCGACCACCGTATTTTTAACGCGGATTTGGCCGGCGGCCCAATGATGGATCTCGGCAGTTACCTGGTCTCATTCAGCGTCCTGATAGGCGGCGCTCCCCGGGAGATTATTGCGCGGGGTGAGCCGGCCCCGGGTGGGATCAATGGTCAAACCTCAATGCTGTTCACCCATGACAGCGGGCTGCACAGCGTACTGAATACCACGCTACTCGGTAACACTCCGGGCGGCGCCGTCGTGGCGGGACGGGATGCCACCCTCACCCTCGACGGGCAATTCTATGCGCCGGGTCACTTTTCGTTGACTGCCAGCCAGGGCGGAAAAACACTGCATTGGGAAGAGCCGCTCAACCGTTACGCACAGCTGTTCCATCAAGCGGAACATTTTGCCTGGTGCGTCGGTCAGGGGGTAACCGACTCGACAATCCGTCCACTAAGCCGGGTTCTGACAACGTTAAACGCCATGGATGAAGTGAGACGTCAGGTGGGCGTGGTTTTCAACGAGGAGCGTTGAGCCGGTAGCCCCGCCAATGGGGCTACCCTAAGGATTAAGCCAATTGCGCCACCGCGACAAACTGCCCGGTTCGCAATGAAGTCACGGCCGCTTCGGCGATGGCCTGCGCTTGCAGGCCATCCAGCAGCCCCGGCAGATCGGGCACGGACTCACCCGCCAGATGGCGAACAAAGGCATCCAGATGCCTGTAATAGGTATCTTGCACCCTGCTGAACCAATCGCCCCACAGTCCCGGTTGAATGCGCTGGTTGCCGCGCCAGAGTGTAGCGCCCTGCGGCGACTGGCTGCCTGACTCCAGCACGCCTTCCGGCCCCATCAGATTAATTCGCTCGTCATAGCCGTGGCCGGTACGCCGAGTGTTGTCCAATTGCGCCAAGGCTCCCGACTGCATTCTCATCATCAGGACGGAGGTATCGACATCGCCAAATTCGGCTATTTCCGGTAGCGCCAGCGCGGCCCCCATCGCAGCGACAGTGTGAACTTCATCCGCGGTGAGAAAACGCAGCAGGTCAAAGAAGTGGATCGCCTGGTCACGCATCTGCCCGCCTGAGCTACGCAGATAACTGAGCGGCGGCATTTCAGAGGCTCGGCACACCATCTGTATCAGCTCAAGGTTACCGATGACGCCTTGTTCCACCTGGCGTCGCAACTGTTGATGACTGTGATCGAAACGGCGGTTGAATCCCACCGTTACGGGGACGTTTAACGGCAAGACTTTTTCCACAACCTCGCGGGCGCGGGACAAAGACAGGTCAATGGGTTTTTCGCAGTAAACCGCTTTGCCGGCGCGGGCAGCGGCTTCCAACAATTCCGCATGCGACGGCGTAGCGCTGGCAATCAAAACGGCATCGATGGCATCGCTGTTAATCGCGTGCGCAACCGTCACCGCGCGAGCGCCGTATTGGCTTGCCAACGCCTCCGCGCGGCTGTGATCGACATCCGCCACCATCGCCAATTCTGTTTCTGGGTGCCGCACAATGCTGGCGGCATGAACCTGCCCGATGAATCCACTACCGAGTAAAGCAAAACGTTGTTTAGCCATTCTTTTCTCTCCAGAAAACGTGATTGAACGTTGTCAAAATACCTGCGATAACTACACTGACTAAACATCCATTTTGATGGACATCCATCATTCAGAGAGAGACGATGAAGAGCATTTCGCTTGAAACGCTGGCTAAGCAGATTGGCGTGGGTGTCGCCACTGTGGATCGTGTATTAAACGAACGCGGGGGTGTATCTCCGGCGACGACCCGTAAAGTGCTTCAGGCTGCGCGTGAGGCCGGGTTGAAGCGGATTCTGCCGGAGGAACATCGTTTCCCGTGGCAAATCGAAGTTTTCCTCAGCGCCAACGACTCCTTCTTTTTTCAGCAACTGGCGCAAGATTTTGCGCACGTTGCCGATGTACTGGGCTATCGCCGCCTGACGCTGCATCGAACATTTGTCCCGGAGTCCCGGCCGGAAAAACTGGCGCAACTCATCGTCAACGGCAGTAAAAAGCGGCATGCGCTGATCGTTTTCGGCAATGAACATCCGGTGATATACCAAGCGCTGGAGCAATGCCGGGAAAGAAACGTTCCCGTGATGACACTAGCCACCGATCTTCCGGGTGCCGCCCGATTGTGCCATGTCGGGATAAACCAGTTACAGGCGGGGCGCACTGCCGGGATGATGATGGGCCGTATGGTGCAACGGACTGGAGAAGTATTGATACTCAGCGGGCGCACGGATTACAGTGCCCACCGCTTGCGTATTCAGGGGTTCCGTGAGGTGCTGGCGCAACGCTTTCCACAATTGCAACTGCGTGAGCCCTTGGCGGGGCAAGAAGATCGGGCAACGATCACCCGCCTGCTGGAGAAGTCGCTCAGCCAAAACGGCAACCTGGCAGGCATTTACAATACCGGTTTGGGGAACACGCAAGTCGGTGAAGCGTTGGCGCGTCATCGCCGCTACGGAGAATGTTGCTGGATCACGCATGAACGTTATGCCACGACGCGCGAGCAGTTGGCAAAAGGTGGGCTGGCGTTAACCTTGGACCAGAATACCCGCCAGCATGCCCAACTGGCGATCGACCTGATTTTGCGGCACCTCGAACAGGGCATCCAGCCCCATACTTACGCCGACGGCAAGGTCGATTTTATTCTCTATACCTCGGAGAATGTCGAATGACTGCGCTTCAGAACGCTGATTGAAAGCCGCGTAATTGCCGTGCCATGATGGCTGAAAGCCAGGGAGGCTCAATGAAAGTGGTTAACGTATCAAGAACATCAAACCCATGCTAAACGCCACCTTAATGCGGTATTTTCTGGCGCTGTGCTTATTATAGCGACCCTCATTTCTTTCTCATGCCTCCTTATCAATCACCATGTTGTTGTGATCCAATAAATGGAGGTTGAATTTTCTTTTTTTCCTCTTCTTTTTCTGCGTAATATTTTTTAATCAAACAGGGTTAGAAATACTTTCAGGAACTAATAATCCAGTAGCCATATACGAATGGGGCACTCAGTAAATCTTGCAGACTACGCCAATTAAATCATCCCTCTTTAAAAAATTCACATGTAGAAAACCCCCGTCTAAAAGGCGGGGGGTATTTTTTATCGCAGGGAGTCGCCTTGGCAATCGGAACTAGTCCACCTCCACCTACCCACCCTAAATACCATATTTCTCCGCCTCGCAAATCGACGTTTTCTGATGTTTTTCGCATACTGAAAAAATGAATAGATACTCAAAGCAAACAAAAAAAACGCCAAAAAAACCAGACTCATTTTCACCTTCCCTGGGCACCCTTTACTGGCCCTCTTTATTTATAACAATAAAAACACATGATGCCGTGGCCGACATTACTCCCCTTGATTATCTTTATCACCAAGTCGATAGTCTTTTTAACCAGCGTCGAAAAAACACCATAACTAATAAAAATCAAGAATATTCCACCTCTTGGGACAGCAACCAGTAAATAAACTCATGATGTCGGTTCAACATTAATTTTCTCATTACCGATCGTTTATGGCTATGCACCGTTTTGACGCTCACGCCCAGCACTCTGGCGGTTTGCGACTGGTCAAACCCTCTTCTGAGGTAATTCACCACCTGACGCTCACGGCGTGTAAAAGGCGGATATTCAAAACGATCCGCAAGTCGGGTATTACTCAGCGTATCGGCCAACAGTTTGAACAATTTCTCAGGGCTATCCGTTCGATACAGCACGCAGAACGCTTCATGCGCGGTCACCGGCCTTTCCTCTATGGTGACAATAGGCGGGCCCCCTGCATCATAGGCCGCTCTGCGCCAGCGCTGGGCGATGCGCCTTGATGAAATGAACATCACATCAGGCCGCACCGTTGCATCCTGCTTTAAAAAACAAATGGCCTTATTATTGGTTTTGGCGTATTCGTTTATGCTGCTTTGCAGACCCGCGGAAAAGTAGCTATTGTCATCATCAATGATGATATTGATTGCCTTCATCCTTAACCTCTCAAATAGTAACAGTGCCGTAGAGTCTGCAATAAAATGCAGAGTCTGCCTGCCGTCATGTCGACAGGCATGAAGTTTCCCCGTATTTTTGAACAGCCAGTAGCGGATTTGTTATCCTGACAGGTGACGCAAACCACTCTATAAATGCTTAATAAGAATTTATGATGAGAATGCCATTACCGCTGAACGGCCCCTCTTCGACATTACCGACGGTATGCAAGGTTGACTCCAAATCAATAGCTGTACCGCCCGTCGGAATAGTAATTTTCTTGCCGGTGATACCAGGCACGCCATCTACTGTGACGGTGGAGTAAAGGCTGCCGTCGCCTTTTAACATGATTTTTTCATTGGCATTATTGCTCACCACCGATACTTCCGCGTTAGCCGGGTAGGTGCAGGAGATGCGGAAGCTCTCTCTTTTCCTATGGCCATTCACCTCGTCGGTTCCTAACTGACCGTGATCCAGCGTTACGGCGCCCGCATCAATGTTGCATTCATTATTGGGCGGGGTCGGGCCAATACAGCCTTGCCCGGGAAACGAGTAATAATAAGAAGAGGAAACATAACTATAAACCAATGCATGACAGACTTTTGAATAGGCTTCCCATTTATTCTTAATAATGCAAATTTTTTCATCAAAACCAGGGTCACAATAAGACCTCTGTTGGCCATACCCTTTACTCTCCATGCCAACGCTCAGTTTTTTACTTCCATTTTGACTTAGATAAGTATACAACTCCCCCATGGTCTTCTGAGTCTTAATTCCATGATGAGTACTCGTATCCCAATGCGGAGTCGAGTGTGATTGAAAATATTCCTGCGGATATCGTGCGTAATTATGGTAAGGGCCAAATATTATTATACAACCTTTATTATAACAAGGGTTCGGCGTCGGGTCATTGAAATCGATACTCACCAGTCGCCCTAAAGCCCCATGACCAGCAGAAATCGCCTGATTAATCGACCCATCGACGACAGGTGCGTTTACGGTCTCCCAAACCATGCCTGCACTGGCTTTAACGGTAAAAAAAGCCATAAAAAAAGAAAACAAAACAAATTTGCTCATCCATGCAAGCTTATTTTTAAAAAAACATAAATTATAATAATTCATGGATACCTCTTGAATAATCACCGGTGCATTAAAAATAAAATAAGCCCGAACGCTAACCCAATCATTAACCCGCATTCAGGTTAACGCGCACACAGAAAAAATTGCCCTGTGTGTCATTACGCCTTGATGCCAACTGACACCCTAAATCGCCATACCCTTCTCGCCCAATGATCACCTTACGTATCGAACCTTTCACGCCACCCACGCCGGTTTCCTGCAACCCGGCGTGGGCCGCCCAGTTGCAGGAACCGTTATTACTCATACTCCGCAGTTAACGTCGCCGCGCCGGTAAAATTGGCCCCCACCAAAATGGTGCTTGGGCGCGCAATAGGCACCGCGTACAGTTTCGTCGGGTTGGCGGCATCAATAATCAGTTTGGTATCGCTGACGTAGGTGGTATCGCTCGCACCTTGCGTGATGCGCAGCCCAAGGTTCGGCAAGCTGGATTGCAGTGGTTTACCGTCTCCCCAGGACACTGGCGCAAAGCTCAGCTTCACTTTCAGATCGCCGGCATTCGGCGAACCGCCGCTACAGGAAACGCTGTACGGGATTTCCATTTTTTTGTAAGCGACACCGTCAATTTTATTGATGACGACGTTGGCAAAATCCACGCTAATGTCTTTGCCATCATTCAGCGTACAGGCCGGTTGCTCCACCAACGTCCCGTTGAACTTGACGTTCACCGCTTGCGCAGGCTCCAGGCTCAGCATACCCAGACAGAGCGCTGCCGCTATGCCAGAGAAACGCGTCACCTTCATTTTTTCCATATTCATTATCTTCATGTTCATCTCCTTATTATTGAACTTCTACGACTAATGTGGCGCTACTGGAAAAACCCATTCCTTTCAGCGTGGCGCCGCTGCGCTTCACCGGCACGGCATATAACGCCGGTACGATCGGGTAGGTAAAATTAATCCAGCCATTTAACCGCAGCTGTTGACCGTTTTCTTGCAGCAGCTTAATCGCCAAATCGTTATTACTGGTGCGCAACAAGCCATCACCAAAATCCGGCCCCAACCCCTGCAGGCTCACTTTCAACAACCCGGCGGCACCGGACGTATTGCCGCTGCAGTTCACCCCGTACGGAATCGGTCGCTTGCCGTATTTTTCGCCATCTATTTTGGTGGTGATCAGCTCATTGAAGTTCACGAAAATATCCTGGCCACCGTTAACCTCGCATTTCGGCTTAGCGACAATGGCCCCTTTGACCGTGACTATCGCCGTCGCCGCCCACCCGGTTTGGCTCATCAGCAGCACCACCAATAAGGTTAACGCCGAGGTCACCGTCATGGTGGCCGCCAGGGCGCAGAAGAGCCGAAGACTTTCGCCCGCCTTTCGCCATGCGTTGCCCATTGCTTTCGCCTCAGTCATAGTTCATCCGAAAGTCAATGGCGGCCTGATAGGCACCGGCCACCATAGGCGCGCGCGTGCGCTCCGCCATCACATAGAAATTCAGCGCGTCGCTTCCAACCGCCAGCAACTGCGGCCGGCTGCGGCTGCCCATGCGCACATCGTTTCTCTCGCTATCCACTAAGCGCAACGCCAGCCCGCCGGCCCCGCGCACCTTAACCAGCTGCGGGTTATCCGCATCCGCAGGCGCATTGAAACTCACCGTCACGGCCGGCTGGTAAGCATCCCAAACCTGGCTGCCCCGGCGCTCATCTTGCGTTGCCGCCCCCGTGCGCAGGCAGTCTCTCAGGCGAAGCTGGAAAGCGACCGGCTGAGTACGAGCCCCGACGTTCGCCAGGCTGCCCGTCGTCGCTTCCCCCAACCACACGTCCTGGTATGCCGAGGTCATATCCAACCGGCAAGCCCCCTCCGTCAATGCGCCATGGACAAACAACACGCCGTGATTCCCTTCTTCCGCCTTCGCGGAACCTGCCATCAGCAAGGTCAACGCCAACATGGCGCCCATGCTCCTTCGCCGCTTCAAAAAACCGCCCTTCACGTTGCGGTCCCCTTTGTCCTTTCTTTGCATGGCTTCTTCCCCGCTCGCTGCAACCGATAAACAGGCCACCGGTTTCGGTTACCCTTTGGCGTCTGGCACAACCTGGCAATCACTGGCGCCGCATTTGAATGTCAACGTCGGGCGACCGCCGTAATCATTGATGTAGGTCAGCACTGGCGCATTACCCAGCCCAGAGGCCCCCAGCGCGATGCTTCCCTTCGGCGGCACCATCAACGGTTCAAAGCCCTGCGCCGTTTTTCCCTTTTTGCTGCTGCTGGCATCGACCAGCGTGATGTAATAAGGCGTAGGATTATTCACCTGGAAACCCGCCCCCTGACGAGTCAGCGTTAACTTCTCCTGCCACGGCGCAAAGACGCTGCCTTTGTCTGGCGTAATCGCCGCCGGGCGGTAGAACAGCTTGATGCGCGTCTGCAAGGCGATTTGCAAGGTGTTAGCTTTCTCGCTTTTCGGCGGTATTTCTCGCAGGTTGAAATAGAACAGGGTTTCGCGATCCTGAGCCAACAGATTGATGGCTGGCGTCGCCTGCACTTTTATTTGGCTCTGCGTGCCTGGCTCCAGGCGCTGCACCGGCGGCAAGACCACCAGCGGACTGGTAATCTTCTTGCCCTCGGCATCTTCCAACCAGCCCTGCGCCAGATACGGCAACTGGGTATTCTTGTTGCTGATATTCAGGCTTACCGATTTCTCCGCACCGTTAAAAATCACGCGGGTACGGTCCAGCGCGATAGCGGCCTGGGCCTGGCTGCTCAATACCGTTGCCGACAGCACGCCAGCCACTGTGAATGCTTTTACCATGTTATTTTTCATAAAATTGTTCCGTCTCATCACACTTGTTCTTACTGAAATGGTCATGGGCGTGGCGGCTTACTCCGCCCTCGCCTCGGTATTCTCCCGGCATGGCAACAGCAGGTTGCTCAGCGCGATATCCGTGCGTATCTTCGGCAATAAGATCCGGCATTGCGCCTTGCCGTCCCAATTCACCGTCATCTCCGTATCGGGTTGAATGCCGCTCAGATACACGCTGCCATCATCATTGACCATGCCGGTTTGTTGCCGCCTGTTGTTGTAGACCAGTGCGCCAAATGGCGGTGCGCTACCGTCGGCCAGGCGGATCACCGCCATCGCCTTTTGCCCGGAAATCACGTTGAAGCGCCGATAGCCAATCGCCCCTTCGGTCAGCGTCGCCTGCACCACCGACTGCGTGGCATCCGCGTTATCAGGCAGGGCGTTGAGATCGATACTCGCCTTGCTGCGGTAGTAGCTGTTGATATCTGCAACCACCGCCTTGCCGAACCGATTGGTGCGCGAGGTGGCACCAAATCCGCGAACCGGCACATCGGCCACGCCTTCGGTATCCAGCAACAGACGCGTTCCGCCATAAATGCTATTCCGGTGCAGCGCCGCGCCCTTAGCCGTGGCCGTCATCCCGCCTTGCAGGGAGAGCCCCATGGACGAGTAGCCGCCCCCCTGATAACTGGCGTTGGCACTGAGGCGCGCGTTATCACCCTCATGGGTATAGAAACCGCTGGCTGAACCTCCCTGGCGCGAAAGACCGGTGCTCAACTGATAGTTATTGTGTTCGTCCAACCGTTCGTAATACCCCACACGCTGCGTGTTTTCATTACGGTTCCACGCGCTGCTGTAACTGACGTTGGAGTTCATCCCCCACGGCACGGTGAAGGACAAATACATGCCATCGTCATTGGTCCCCTGATATTTATTTCGAAATGCCGTGATCGACGCGCTGATATTTTTCATTGGCCCCACATCGAAATAGCGGGAGAGCGCCAGGTTGTAGCGATCGTTCACGGGCTGATCCCAATAAGTCTGATGGCTATAATTGAGATAAGCGCTTACCCCCAAATCACGAAATTGTTTATTCAACGTGATGGTATACATTTCTCGGCTTTTCCCGAGGCGGCTATCCCCATTGCGGGTATCAAGGTATTCACTCATCGTCATAAAATTCTGCTCAGAGAAACGATAGCCGGCGAAGGTAATTTGGCTGTCGTACTCGTCAAAACTCTTGGAATAGCTGACCCGGTATGAACCCCCGCTTTTAGTGCCGCCCTGCTGAGGCAATTCCGCTCGCGATTGCGTGGAGTCGAACGACAGCGCTCCGAATGCCAGCAGATCACGGCCTATCCCCATAGATAAGGCCTTGTAATCCCCGCCCGCCAAGGCCCCGCCGTACAGCGACCACCCATTGCTCACCCCCCAAGAGAATTCACCGGTGGCGAACAGAGGGCCATTGACATGGTGATTCCAGTCCGAAGGCTTGCCACCGGAAAATTTGTAACGTACCGTGCCGGGCCGTGTCAGATAAGGAATATTGGCGGTATCGACTTTAAACTCCTGCACGCTGCCGTCTTGCTCTTCCACCCGGACATCCAACTGCCCGTTGATCGAGTCATTAATGTCCTGGATGCGGAATGGACCCGCCGCGACCCGGGTTTCATACAGCACGCGCCCCAACTGACTAATGACGACTTTGGCGTTGCTTTTGGCAATCCCCGTCACCTCCGGCGCGTAGCCGCGCAGGTTAGGCGGTAGCATGTTGTCATCCGAACTCACGCTGAAACCGGTATAACGGAAGCTGTCGAAGATATCCGTCGTCAGATAATCCTCACCCAGGCTCAGCCGGGCGCCCCAGCCTGGCAACGCGCGGAACGCGTAGTACCGGCTCCAGTCGAAATCTTGCTGCGTCGATAAACCGGAACCGGTTTGATGATTGATGTTCATCTGCCAGTCAGCGCGCAAACGCCAGGCCCCCAGATTGGCCCCCGTCGTTCCGTTCCCGCTGAGGCTGTAGGACTGTTGGCCATTTTGTTGGGTGCGTTGCACCTGTGAATTCAGGTTGTAATCCAGCAACAAACCCGGAATGCCCTCATCCCAGCGTGAAGGGGGATCCCAATCCGGTGATGAATACTCCAGGTAGGCCTGCGGAACGTTCAAATACAGAGTGGACGTCGCCAGATCGCCTTTTGCTTCCAGGCCATTAAGGCTGGTGAGATCCAGACACTGTTCGTCGTGCCACCACCGCAACTTTGCCAAGGCATCTGACTTAAACCCGAGCTTTTCAACCAGCGCAGGCGAGATACAAGCCAGGCTGCCTTTGGCATCATTTTCCGGTGCATAGAATGCAATAGGTTCTTCAGGTAACACCTGCGCGTTCAGGCTCACCGACATGACATAGTTCCCCGGCATGATGAAACCGCCGCGAGAAAACTGGCTCAGGTCGATGTTTTTTCTGTCATTGAGCTCTAACACGTCAATGTTAAACTGCACCTCATCACTCGCCTGCAATTGAAAAGGGACGCTGCCTATCGCCAAAGCAACACACATGCCCAGCAGGCTTAATGAAGGTGTCTTTGAGTTATTCGCGTTCGATTTCATCGTTCCGCCAGCCTTTAACTTATTTATAATCAGTAGTAATTCAATTTAAAACGGATAGCGGTTCTATAATCCCCGGCACGCAATACCTGGCGATTAGCCACCAGTTGCATGGAATAGTTTACGTAGCTCTCTTTTATTACTGTGCCATCTATTGGCATGGCTAAACCTGGGTAAATAACATTACCTATGCTGTCTGAAAGGCGTAATGCAATTCCTTTTGCCTCTCCCGTCACCCCGAATAATCCATTATCGGCCCGGCCGTCAAATATCATTTGGAAATGTTGGCGGCCAGGTTGTATTCCCCCCACGTCTGACACACTGCAATTTAATAACCGCAAACTGAATGCTTTGGTCAGGCCATGGCCCTCCCGGGCAATTTGTTCTACCGGCAATGTTTGCATATCAATAGTTTGATCGCGGCTCGCGGCTTCAATAGCACAAGCAGCATTGACAATGGCACCTTCCATATTGACCTTTCCCCACCCAATCACAGAACTCTGCGCAGCCGATGGCTGGGTAATAAAAAACGTGATCAACAAGGAAGGGGCCACTAAGACCTGGGCTTTCCGAAACATATACGCATTCCTGGCAATAAGGTTCCATTTTAAAAAGCATGCGGTCACCCGCATGCTGAATAAGTTTACGAATATGACTTATTGATAGTTCAGAGCGAAGTTAACAACGCTGGTGAACGCACCTGGAACGATGGTATCCAGAGCGCCACCATTACCTTTCAGGAAGGCCTGGAATTTCAGCTCAGCTTCGGTATCACCGATGGCGATAACCTGACCGGCAGTCGCTTTACCCAGCTCAACCACAGCATTGCTAGCGTTAGAATCGGTAATAACGATGCTGGCGCCTTTAGCGGTGCTGCCGCTGCCAAAAGCGACCATTTTTTTGTCAGTACCGGTAGCGCCGCCCGGCTCACCGGTAAAGGTGGTTTTCACGGTTTGTGCCGTTGCTGCAGTACAATCTTCCAATTTGATCGAGAAGTCTTCCTTCACGAGCGACTCACGACCATCTTTCAGGCCCAGGTTGGAAATCTGGCCCAGAGGAACGGTTTGATCGATATTGCCAGGGGCAATAGAACATGGCGCATCGATAATTTCACCGGTGAAGGTTACGGAACCGCTACCCTGATTTGCCGCGTTAGCGAAAGAAGAAACACCCATTGCCATTACAGCAGCCAGCATAATTTTATTCAGTTTCATATAAAGCCCTTACATTCCTTAGCAAGAAGAGGATTCAATCCAATTTATAAGTCATCACTTTAACTTCAACATTCAACGCCACCGTTTTAATACCAGTCACGTTTCTTGTGGTCGCTGAGACGTAACGTTTATCGCTCCGTTTCAGTGGGAACAAATTTACCCTCTCAAACGGAAAAATAAAATGTTATGTCGAAAAAATACAAAAACACAGGATTTTTATGATGTAAATATGAAATAAATAGATTTTAAATCTAAAATGTATAAATTAATTATCAATTTTTATTTTAAAAAACTTGGCATTTAATAAAAATCTCACATCATATATAACAATATAGAGAAAAATCTTATTTACACCGTCCAACAAGGATTGAAAAAAGCCTAAGCAGGTCTCAGAATAATCTCTCGACAGGAAGGTTGATGGGTAAATAAAATGATTTATTGTATAAATGACAGCATCCTCTATCACGAGGAGGAAGGTATGTTGGCGCGTATCGACGATGCCAATAATAAAATAGCTTTACTTAAGCCTGCCAGTCGCCTGCTTTCCTTATTTATCAGGAATAATAATAAGCTGTTGCTACGTGAAAGGTTGCTTAATGAGGTTTGGGTTGAGCATGGGTTAAAAGCGTCAAACAATAACTTGAACAACTATGTTTCAGGATTGCGCAAGTCGCTGGCACAATGCGGAGCGGAGGAAATTATCATCACTTATCCCCGACAGGGGTTCAAATTCAGCGCCAAAAACATTCATGAAGTAAATGTTAATCAGGAGATATCGTCCGACGGGGAGAGATGTGAACCGGAAATTATCTTCACACCGCCCCCCCAAAAGAGCGACACCAGCATGTGGCACGCTATACAGCGATTAATTATGATCGCCGCCACTTGCTTAGTGCCGTTTGCCGCGATCGTATTATACCAGAACAGCACGCGTATCAATGTTTATCCGTTGGGTAACTATCAGCACTGCAAAATTTATAGCATGACGTTGGGCAGTGGAAATATAGAAAAGGTTAAGCGTATGATTAAGCAGGCGGGCCTCAGCTGCCAACAGCGGGCAGATGTCTATTACTACAATAATATTCTTAACGAGAGCTCACAACGCTATGAGGAGCAAATAACATTCTGCCCACGTGATACCCGTAATCCATGTATCAATAATTACAAAGATCACAACGAGTCTTAATCTTTTTTCCTTTATCCAAACCAGGTGTAAACGTGTTATTGGTTCCCTTGATCATCACGGTTGATCAAGGGAACCCCGGTGATTACGACGCCACGGTACAGACAAATAACGGTTCCGCATTGCTGACAAACAGAAAATGTCGGCTGTCTATCCGCTCAATACGCAAATGGTACTGCTGGCCCACCATGGGTAAACGCCGATTCAGCGCCGGCAATTTCAACGTGTCCTGTGGCCTTCTGTTGTTCGCCACCATAGTGAAGATGTAGTTGTTATCCTGCCGCTGATAATCCGCCACCACGACCCGATCAATGTTGTATCTGGCATCCCCGACAAAGAAGCTGCCATTTATTATCAGATTGGCACGCCGGGCCCCATCCGGTACGACGCTAATCAACAACGCACGCCGCATAGTTTCACCTTCCAACTGATTCGTTGCCCATACAACCGCCCGGCATTCTGGGATCTGAGGTTTTAACAACAACGAGTAAAAGGCGGCAATGGTGCCCAGCAATGCCAAGCTCGCCAACAGAGCATAGCGGTAACGACGTAAAAAATTATAACCCACTGTTTTCATGAAAATTCTCGCATTGCACCTTGCCTGATTTCATCTGATCCTGTGGGCAGTAGTAGAAATAAGAAACTCTGACCCGCCCCGTGGTATTAGGTGTTATCGAAAGGCTATCGTAATAAAACAGCGTGCCTGGCTCACTGCAGTTGATGTGGTTCCGCTGTTCCAGCATCGTTTTCAGATGCGCCAAATCGACATCCCTCGGCCCCGGCTTATGGTAGGTAGAGACGAACCGAACTTCACAGTTGCCGATTTTCCCCACCGGCATCGTGCTGACGGGGGAGTAGCCCGTATCCCACCATGCCCATACACTGCTGACCAATGCCACCAACGCCAACGTAACGGCAGCAAATTTAAACCCTCGGCCCGGCACCGTAATAGGCCGTTCCGTACTCGATTCAACCGGCTGCTGCGCCGTCTCCTGCGTTATCAGGTTTTCCGCCACACTGTCCGTCGTGTGCAGTTCGGTAGCGGTAAACATAAACCCCTGCCGCGGCAGGGTGACGATAATCTCCTCCTCACCGAGCGAAGAAAATGCTTTGCGCAAGATCGAAATAGTGTTGTTGAGGTTATTACCGGAAGCGACCTGCCCATGCGCCTCCCACACCTGCATCAGCAACGTTTCGCGGGAAAGCACCAGATTGTTGTTACGCACCAGAGTAGAAAGCAGGCGGTTCAGCGTGGCCGTCAGCACAATCGGCGGGATGTCGTCATGCAGTGAGACTAACTCAGATCTATCTTCATGATATTTAATATCATTATTAATTATGTATCTCATAATTCCCTGCGCTATAAACTAATTAGCCCCTGCCAAACAGAGCGATATTAGCATAGCGCATGAGATAAGAAAATTCTTAAAGAACCCCACAAATATAATTAAAAACAACAATATAAAGACAATCCATCATTCCCTATTAGAAAGAATACGTTGCGGCAGCGCCACGGCTTTGCCGGCGCCTGGTGCCGGTTCGTTGTGCGGGCAGGCTCAAGCTGAGTGGCACAACAGCCTGGAAAAAGAGAATATCCTCACCGTCAGCGAAGCCAACATCCTCAGTACTTTTGAACAACTCCATCGGAGCAAAGGAGAGGTGTTTGAGCGCAGAGTTATCAACGTGTTCAAGAATCCTAGCTGGGACTACTGCACGCCCACTGGCGATCGACCTGATTTTGCGGCACCTCGAACAGAGCATCCAGCCCCACACTTATGCCGACGGCAAGGTCGATTTTATTCTCTATACCTCGGAGAATGTCGAATGACTGCGCTTCAGAACGCTGATTGAAAATCACATAACCGGCGTGTCATGATGGCTGAAAACCAGGGAGGCTCAATGAAAGTGGTTAACGTATCAAGAACATCAAACCCATGCTAAACGCCACCTTAATGCGGTGTTTTCTGGCACTGTGCTTAATCATAGCGACCCTCAATCACGTTATCGCCGACGTGAAGTTTGGTTTTCTCTGGGATTACGGTTACGGTGAACAGGCTTTCCTGGCCAGCCGCCTTTTTTGGGGCAGCCTGACCCTGCTGGATCCGCTGGTGGCCTATTTTCTGATCGTCAAACCCAAGGTTGGGCTGCCGGCCACATTAGCCCTCATCACCGTCGACGTCATCCACAATGGCTACTACGTTTATCTCAATAACCAATGGCTTGCCCCCTTTTTCCTGTTCCAGTGCGCCTTCCTTGTCATCGCCTGGGCATTTTCATTCAGGATAAAAAGAAGCGGTTTTGTTCAGGCCAAATGAGGTTATAAGACGTTAAGCCGATAAGGTCAGGGCAAGGTCGATCACGGCAGTTATATTTTCACGATGGGGTATGTGAGGCGTGGATCACAGATAAAATCTGTTGTAAGTGATTGAATAATGGCGGAGAGAGGGGGATTTGAACCCCCGGTAGAGTTGCCCCTACTCCAGTTTTCGAGACTGGTCCGTTCAGCCGCTCCGGCATCTCTCCTGATAGTGCTTGTCATCATGCCCCTTTTTGCGGCATTTTTACAGAGTTAGCCTCCAGCCGAACGTTCAAGTGACCACTTTACGAGCAACGCGATGATTAAATGGCCGTGGAAAACGCAACAACCACAAGCGGAAACGCTTGCCCAGTGGCAGGACGCGCTGGCAATTCCCCTGCTCTCTCCGCTAAATGAGCAGGAACAACAGCGCCTGATCGTCGTTGCCGGGCAGATTTTGCAGCAAAAGCGCATCGTCCCGCTGCAGGGGCTTGAGCTCACGTCGCAAATGCAGGCGCGTATCGCCCTGATGTTCGCCCTGCCGGTGCTCGAACTGGGAGCGGAATACCTGGACGGCTTCAATGAGATCCTGCTCTACCCTTCGCCGTTTGTGGTGGAGGATGAATGGCAGGACGACATCGGCCTGGTGCATTCCGGGCCGGTGGTGCAGTCCGGCCAGAGCTGGGAACAGGGGCCGATTGTACTCAACTGGCAAGACGTGCAGGACTCTTTCGATCTCTCCGGCTTTAACCTGGTGATCCACGAGGCGGTACACAAGCTGGATATGCGCAACGGCGGCAGCGCCACCGGGATACCGCCGATCCCGCTGCGCGATATTGCCGCCTGGGAGCATGATCTGCACGCCGCAATGGAAAACCTGCAAGACGAGATCGACATGGTCGGCGAAGAGGCCGCCAGTATGGACGCCTATGCCGCCACCGATCCCGCCGAATGTTTTGCCGTGCTGTCGGAGTATTTTTTCAGTGCGCCCGAACTGCTGGCCCAGCGTTTTCCGGTGCTATATCAGCATTTTTGCCGTTTCTATAAACAAGATACCTTGGCGCGCTTGCAGCGTTGGCAAGCCGAGAGCGGCGCAGAAACGCCATAAGCGACCGCGCATTGCTCGCATACTGAGCAGTCGCACCGAATCGGCGAATTTAGCGTTGACACACTCAGGGTGGCTGGATATGATGCGCCCCGTTCACACGATTCCTCTGTAGTTCAGTCGGTAGAACGGCGGACTGTTAATCCGTATGTCACTGGTTCGAGTCCAGTCAGAGGAGCCATATTAGAGAAGCCCGCTTAAGGAAACTTAAGCGGGCTTTTTGCTTTTATGCATTTATCAATCACATCCAGACATCAGCTCAGAATGGCTTCCAGTCGGGCCAGCACTTCATTCACGACAGCGTCGGGTATACGTTCCAGTCGCCTACCGCACCGGGCTCCCATATCAATGGTTCTGGGCTGGTCGCAGCGAATAACGCCCGTTGTTTTTGTTCCCGAGTCGTCCAGTGAGACGGCAAAACCCGCTGTGCGAACAAAGTTTCCGCCGCTGGTGACGGGAACAACAACGGGTTGCCGGGTCAACTGGTTAAACGATGCTGGAGAAACGATAAGTACCGGACGTTTTCCACTTTGCTCATGACCGGCTATCGGATCCAGTGAAACGAGCCAGATTTCCCCCCTGTCCATTTACAGGATCTCCTTGCCCATCGCGGGCGCATCAATCCATTCCCGATCTTCTTCGCTCATTTCGGCGTGCGGCTCGCACTGCGCCAACAGTTCCTCAAGCGAATAACGGGGCCGTTTCTGGGGTTCAATAATCAGGCAGCCATTATCAATGGTCATACCCACTTCGCTGTCCGTCGACAGCGCCAGCGTTTTCAACACCGCGGGAGGAACCGCCAGCATGACGGATCCACCGACCTTTTTCAGGCGAGTTGTATACATAGAGCACCTCCGAATATTATATTTTAATATAACATCCACAGCAGGCGATGCACAATTATTCATCAGATTCATTGTGCTTTCCTTAGCGTAATAATGCGTGAAGGCCAGATTTTTTCAGGTACAACATCTAACGCTTCAGCAATCAATTTTCGCCTTTGGACCAACGGCGGGTGAGCGCATTTGCCAGCGTGGAGGATGCCAGCCCTGCCTGACGCGAAAGCGCTGACAGCGATTTCCAATATATGGCAACCATAGCATTGTATTAGCTACATATTTAACAGATAAAGACATGGATATCGTTGATAGTGTTCAAAACATCAATAGTCACCGCTTGCCGTTAGGAAATATAAAATTCACCCCGGCCCCTCGCTTCCTGCCGCCAGCAGCGGTACCAACACGTCGCTGATGGGCGTGGGAATCCCCTGCAAGCGCCCATAACGCTGTATCACTCCGTTGCGGATATCCCACTCCAGTGGGCGATTTGCCTGGCGGTCGGCGAGGATGGAGGTGCTTAAATCCGCAGGGGCATGATGAAAACCGTCAACGATCTCCTGCGGGACCTTATCGCTCAGTAACGCCCCCTTTGCGCGCGCTACGGTCAGACACTCGCGCAAATAAGCCAGAGCCAGTTCAGTGATATCCCCCCGCGTGAACATCCCGGCGCGGCGATTAGCCAGCACCATCAAACCCGCGACCGCGTTCTGCAACAGTTTGCGCCAGGCGATGGAGATAAAGTCGGTTGACAGCTCAACCGCGCAGCCCGTGCCTTTGAGCACATCGGCTATTCGTTTTGCCTCGGGTACATCCGGCAGCGTAAGACGCGGTTTGGCGCGCAGCCAGACGGAGGCATCCGGCTCGCGCTGCGCCGGGAACCACACTACCGAAGGCAGCACCTTTGCACCATTGACGTAGGGTTCCAGCAGGCTTTCCTGCTCGACGCCATTTTGCAGTGCGCATACCAGAGTGTTTTCATCGCACAGCGCGGCCAGCCAGTTGGCGCTGTCAGTTATCTGGGTGGTTTTCACCGCGACAAAGACCAGATCGAACGGGCGGTTGATAGCCGCCGGATCGCTCAATACCGGGCCTGGCACCACGATTTCACCCTCATCGTGACGTAAAATTAACTGCGGATGCGCGGTACGCCCGCAAAGGACTGGCGTTCGGTCAACTTCATGCAGTACAGCGGCGATGGTGGTCCCGATAGCGCCCGGGCCAATAAGAGCAAGTGTGGGATGGTCAGACATCTCGTGTTCTCCTGAATTGATTACCCCATCATCAGAGTACCGGCGGCGAGTAACCTAAGCAAAGCTCGCGAAGATCGGCCGGCGTGGATTCGCCAGCCGGTTTAAAATTCGTTATTATCCGCTCCCACTCTTCATCCGGGTAGCCTGATGTCCAAGATTATCGATACCTTTATCGCCCCGCCGTGCCATGACCAGATCGAGAATCTCTATCAGGACGAAAGTCTGGTACTGATCAATAAACCCGCCGGGCTGCTCAGCCTCTCGGGGAAAAATCCGCAAAATCTGGATTCGGTGCATCATCGGCTGGTAGAGATATTTCCTGGCTGCACCCTGGTCCACCGCCTGGATTTCGGCACTTCCGGGCTGATGGTGATCGCCCGCAATAAGGCCATCAATGCCGCCCTCTGCCAACAGTTTAGCCAACGTACAGTGACCAAAGTGTACAGCGCACTGCTCTGCGGGCATCTGGACGACGACGAAGGGGTGATAGACGCCGCGATTGCCAAAGACCCGGCGCTGTTCCCGCTGATGTCGATTTGCGCAATCCACGGCAAGCCCGCACGCTCCGGTTATCGGGTCGTCGAGCGCTTTTATCATGAGTTGGAAGACGGGACGTTACTGCCACTGACGCGGGTACGGCTCACCCCGGAAACCGGGCGTACTCATCAACTCCGCGTCCATTGCCAGTTGTTGGGCCACCCTATTTTGGGCTGCGACCTGTATGGCGGCCGCCTGTTGCCAGGCACCGAACGGACCCCGCGGCTGATGTTGCACGCCAGTGAGCTGCACTTCGTTCATCCCATTGGCGGAGAACGGATCAACGCCCGTCATGCCAGCCCGTTCTGAAAGCGAAAAGCGCTAATCACCACATCAAATCATCGGGCACTTTAAAATCGGCATACGGATCTTCTTCATCTTGCTCTTCCTGACTAAGCGCACTATTTAATACGATACTGTTCGCATCCCGCTGCGCAATTTTATCGGCTACGCTCGCGGGGATAATCGCGTATTCACTCCGACCACCGTTATCAACCACCAAACGAGCAATGGCGAGGCGACCACTAATCAGCTGGGCTTGAGTCAGCTTATCCACCATTATTTTTTTAATTAAATTGTTATCCGTGAAATTAAAACCAATATCGCCTCTTGAGATGTCGATTCGGTTCATTTCAATGAGCTGCTTCACCTGAGCCTTATACTCTTTAGATAGAGCCGCTTGTTTTTGTTGTTCGCTGAGCTGTTTATCACGCTCGAGCTGCGCTTTTTTATTTTCTTCCACAGCCTCTCTTGCCTCACGCGCCTGCACGCGTGATTTTTTAGCCGTTTTTTGGACTTTGGCCATTTTTTTGCTGGTCACTAATCCCGCTTTCAGCATCTGCTCTTGCAAGGTGAGTTTTGTCATCTTCGCTTCTAAACCCGTTGAATAATTTGTGGGATTATACCTGTAATTTTCGAGGCTGCACCAGGTTGCAGGACCTGATCGCCCTATGGCTTAAGTGCGCAGGGGTCCATAGCGCGCTTTTTTGCTTCTCGGGCACGGGGTTCCCTCCTTCCCTTCGTCTGCGCGCATCGACCGAAAACCCAGCCCTTGCAGCAAGATTTATCACCGCCCGCCAGCCGCTAAGCTCCACATTGCCGTGCCGGGGGGCTGGAGTGACAGGCTTTCCATTGACCCTTCATTTATTGACGGCCATCGATGGCCGAAGCAGGATGGTACACGAGTATCCGTTGGCCCTCTCCCATTGGGGTGGCTATCAATGACAAGGATGAAATGTCTATGTTGAAACTACGAAATTTATTATTTCTTATCCCCTTTTCTTCCGGTGTTCTCCTTTCCATACCGCAATCAAGTCAGGCCAGAACCTCGCTCCCCACGCAGTTATCCGCCTGCGAAAGCCAAAACGGCCAAAACGGGCATGGCAACTCCCCTAATGGCCAGAACGGTAAAAACGGCATCCTTGGCTCAGGCTGTCAGGACGGAGGTAAAGGGGGCGACGGTGCCCCCGGCGGCGGCAATGGCGGGAACGGTGGAGACGGTGCCCCCGGCGGCGGCAATGGCGGGAACGGTGGAGACGGTGCCGGAGCAACGCCGGGCCCGCAGCATAAACATCACGAACGCACGAACACCCGCGCCAACGGGAGTAACGAAGGGAATGGCGCGGCCGTTGGCAACGCCACTGGGGACGACGCAGACAATGGCGCATCCGGCGGTGATAACGGTGACAGCAGCGACGGCGGCATGTGACGCATGACAAAAGAACAAGGATTCTGATGAACGAATGAGTCAGAAAAAACCTGTGCCTCATTAGTGAGCCCGCCCGCACAGGCTTGTGCCCCCCTGTTACACCCGTATCTGTTACAGGTGTCTCATCACTCGACGGTGATGAGTAACACCTTTAACAGAAATGAAACAACCCACTGAAACAACATCGCTTTTCCCTGCATCGCCACATTGGCACGCTTTTCGCAATCTCCTGCGTTGAGTCTCTGCCCCGGCCACCGACGTATCGGCCGCCAGGGCAGGTTTATGATTAATTTCAGAGGAAAGATGATGAAAGCAGCTCGTTGGTATCAGGCGCGCGACATCCGTATTGATGATATTGAAGAACCTCAGGTTTCCGCCGGTAAGGTGAAAATCAAGGTAGCCTGGACCGGGATTTGCGGCAGCGATCTGCACGAATACCTCGCCGGACCGATTTTTGCCCCGGTAGGCAAACCTCACAAGCTGAGCCATGACATCGCGCCTATCGTCATGGGTCATGAGTTTTCCGGTGAAGTGGTGGACGTGGGGCGCGGCGTGACGAAATTCAAAGCCGGCGACCGCGTGGTCGTCGAGCCTATTCTGGCTTGTCGGCAGTGCGAAGCCTGCCGCGAAGGCAAATATAATCTGTGCGCCGATCTGGGTTTCCACGGTCTGTCCGGCGGTGGCGGCGGCTTCTCTTCCTTTACCATGGTGGACGAGCATATGGTACACCGCATGCCCGACGCGCTCAGCTATGAGCAAGGTGCGCTGGTAGAGCCTGCGGCGGTAGCCCTTCATGCGGTGCGGATGAGCAAGTTGAAAGCCGGGGATAAAGCGGCCGTCTTCGGTGCCGGCCCCATCGGCCTGCTGGTGATTGAAGCACTGCGCGCGGCCGGTGCGGCAGAAATTTATGTGGTCGAGCTGTCACCTCAGCGGGCGGAAAAAGCGCGTGAACTGGGGGCGAAAGTGGTTATCGATCCCAGCAAAGACGATGCCGTCGCCACAATACGCGAGCTGAGCGCGGGTGGCGTTGACGTGGCGTTTGAAGTGACCGGCGTGCCGGTAGTGCTAAAACAGTGTATCGACAGCACTCGCTACGAAGGCGAGACGATTATCGTCTCCATCTGGGAAGGCGAAGCGGCATTCCATCCGAATAAAGTGGTGCTCAGCGAACGTTCGGTCAAAGGGATTATCGCTTATCGCCATATTTTCCCGGCGGTGATGGATCTGATGACCCAGGGCTACTTCCAGGCCGACAAACTGGTGACCAAGCGTATCGAACTGGCTGATTTGGTGGAGCAGGGTTTTGAAGCGCTGGTGAAAGAAAAGCAACAGGTTAAAATCCTGGTGCGTCCACCGCAGTAAAATGTATCGCAGATATGACGAAATGGCGGACCCTCGGTCCGCCATCTAAGATCGATACGCAAGGCTACAACGGTGCCGGGGAACGCAGGATCGCCGCCCGCAGCGCATCGACTATCTCGTCGCGTAACTCCTGGGTAACGCCCGAAGCCATTTGCGCCACGCTAACGGTTTTCTCCGCCTGATAATACCGCCCGCTGCCCAATGCCGCCTCAAACTGATTGGCATACCGGTGCGCCGCCGCCAAATCACAATCCACCAACAGCGCCGCATGGGCCAGCACCACATGCCGTCGCGCCTCGTCGGTGGGTTGATTCGCTACCGGCCGCCAATATTGGGCGGTGCCGGCGATTTTACGCGCCGCCTCCCCATCGCCGCAGGCAAGATTGAAACGCCCGTCGCAGAACGATCCTTCCACCGCCTGCCAATGCGCTACCACGCCCCGTTCGGCCAGCGCACTGCGGAGAATGGCGCACAGATGCTCATACACCTCGTCCGCCGCCTCACCCAGACTGCGCGCTAGCGGGTATGCCAGGCTGATATTCACGATGCCAGGCCCCTGCGGCACCAGCCCACCGCCGGACTTACGCAAAAACACCGGGCACCCGTCTGCGGCAAACTGTTGGCGCGCCGATTCCAGCGCGGCAAAACGCTTATAGCTGCCCGGCACCACCAATGACAGCGGCGAGTGCCACAGCTGTGCCACCGCCTCTCCGGCGGCCGCGCGGGCAAACAGGCCGGCTTCGGCCTGCGTAGGGTCCGGGAAAAACATCAGCCGCGATGGCGGCAATGAAAACCGGCCGCCGTTGACGGTGGTAGCCTGGGAAACATCCTTCATCATCTACCTTGGTCCCCCTCATATAAGACGGAGTTAGTCATGCACCGGCGACTGAATGCCAAAGCGCTGCATACGGCGATAGAGCGTCATCCGGCTGATGCCCATTTGCCGAGCAACGGCGCTGTGGTTCCAGCGGGCGGCACGCAGATACTGAACCAACAGCCGTGCCTCCGGCGGCAGCGCCGCATCGGCTTCGGCGTTAACCACCGGCAGCGGGCCGGCGGGGATCGCCGCCGTCAACCCTTCCGGCAGATCGGTGACCTCGATGCGGCCGCCATCGCAGAGTGCGGCGGCGTAATCCAGCGCATTGCTCAGTTCTCGCAGGTTACCCGGCCAGTGATGCTGTTGCAGGCGGCGACGCGCGGCGGCGGAGAGCTGCGCCTTACCGGCCAGCAGTTTATCCACCAGCCAGTCGAGGTCGCTGCGCTGGCGTAACGCAGGCAGCGAGATACGCGCCCCCTGTAAACGGTAGAACAGATCGGCACGAAAACGCCCTTCCTGCACCAGTTGATCCAGCGCGTGGTGCGACGCGGAGATCACGCGGATATCCACCGATATCGGCCGCGTGGCCCCCACCGGCAGCACCTCCTGCTCCGCCAACACCCGCAGCAACCGGGTCTGCATCTCCAGCGGCATGTCGCCTATCTCATCAAGGAACAGCGTGCCGCCGTCGGCTTCCTGGATCAGCCCGCGCCGCCCTTTGCTGCCTGCGCCGGAGAAACTGCCGGGCAGATGGCCGAACAGTTCGCTCTCAATCAGCGCCGCCGGGATCGCCGCGCAGTTCACCGCCACAAACGCCCGATGGCGGCGGTTGCTTGCCTGGTGAAAGGCTTTGGCAAAAAACTCTTTCCCGCAGCCGGTTTCACCGTGAACCATCAGGTGCAGCGGTGCCTCCAGCAGCCGGGCGGCGCGCTGGAGCTGAAGCTGCAACGCAGCGTCGCCGCCGTTCAGTGCGGCCAGCGCCGGAGGTAACGCGCCGTGGCTGACTGCGGCCTTACGTGGCGCACGCCGAACGGGCTGCACGGCGGTAACGTACAGTTTCTCCCCGCTGCGGACGCGTTCGAGCGTCCCCTGCTGCCCACTGGCGCTGGCCAGCCAATCGGGAAGACTGTCGATGGAAGTATTAAACAGTTGTTCAATCGGCCGGCCGAGCAGCGTGCTGCGGCAGTGCGCCGGCGGCGCGGCGATGCCCAGCTCATTTTCCAGCATGCGCTGGGCGCGGTGGTTATGCCCCACCACGTTGCCGGCGGCATCGAAGGCGATCAGGAAATCCGGGCTGACCTCGACAAACGACGATGCCGGGCTGAGTTTCAGCACCCAATCGCCGCGATGTCGATGTTCAAACCAGGCGTTTTCAATCTGATGCGCATAAATTTTAGCGAGCTGTAACGCCAACTGCTGGCTGGATTTTGGTTGCGGCGAGCTGAGCGCGGAAATATCAAGAATGGCGTTTAACTGCCCCTGCGGATCGAACAGGGGAACGGCGGTGCAGGTCAGCGGGATATGGGTGGCGTCGAAATGATCGGCCTGATGCACGGTCAACGCCTTGCCGGTGGCCAGCGCGGTGCCCACGGCGCAGGTGCCTGCGCAGGCTTCCGTCCACTGCGCCCCGAGGAACAGCCCGGCACGGCGCAAGCTGATTTCGGCATTGACGTCCCCCAGGTAATCCACGGTGATGCCGCGCGCATCGGTCAACAGCACCACGTAGCCGGCGGCGGCAATCTGCTGATACAACATCGTCAGGCCGTGATGGGCAATGTGGCGAAACTCTTCCATTTCCTGGCGGTGTTCCCGCAGCTCATGCCACGGCAAGATACGCGCTTCCTGCATGCGGCGGGGATCAAGGCCATGATGTTCCACGCACCGCTGCCAGGAGTCGCGAATAGTCTGTTCATGTAAACGCGGGGCCAGTAAATGCGCCTTGTTGCTGAGGCTGGCCATTACCGTGGCAATGTGTTCGCGCTGGCTCTGATTCACGGGTCTTTCTCCTGTGGCGGCACGGTGGGAAGGCCCTCATCATACACCGGGTTGGGTGCCCGGTGCAGGGGCGGCAGGTGCCATCGCACCGCTTTCAGCCGCCGCGAATGGTGCCGCGCCAAATAAAGTCGGCATGGTACATCCGCGTTTCGCCCGGTATTTCCTGCCCCAGCGCGGGCGCCATGACCTCTTCGCTCTCCTCTTCCGCCACCAGCCACGCCACCGCATCCCGGGCGAACTGCTCCACCGGTTGGGTAAAGGTGGTGAGGTTGTAGGATGACCACGCCGCCTGCGGAATATCATCGTACCCGGCCACGCAAAGATCTTCCGGAATACGCAGCGCAAAGCGATGGCGCGCCTCATCCATAAAACCGCAAGCCAGCAGATCGGTGACGCAGAACACCGCATCAGGCCGCTCCCGACGGGTTAACAGACGGTGCGCCAGAATTTGTCCGCTCTCATACGAGGTGGTGCCAAAACGCTCGACGCTCACCGCCAGCCCCGCCGTTTCCGCCGCCTCCAGAAAACCGCGCTCGCGCGCCATCAGGCTTGGCGTACCCGCCAGCGAGTTGGCAAAGGCGATCCGCCGGCAACCGGCGCGGGCAAACGCCATCACCACCATGCCGGCCGCCTCTTCGTTATCCAGGTTGATGCTGAGCGAACCCGGTAGCGCATCATTGCGGTTAATCAGCACCAGCCGCTGGCCGTGCCGGTGGCACTGGCGGGCGATGGCGCTGTCCGGCATGCCGGAGAGGACAAAGGATGCATCTGCGCGGAAGTTAATCGCCTGCTGCAACGCCTGGGACACGCTGTCGTCGGAACGATCGGTGTTAATCAACATGGCGATTTTTCCCGCCTCCTGCAAATGCTGGGTCAGCAATCGCACCAGGCTGGCCCGGTAAGGCGTCGCCAGTTCGGACACGATCAGGCAGACAATGCCGCTGCGGTTGCGCACCAACCCCCGCGCCAAATGATTAACGTGGTAGCCCAGTTGTTCCGCCGCCCGCATCACCCTTTCGCGGGTCGCCGTCGAGACGCTGGCCCCGGGCGTATAGGTGCGCGACACCGCCGATCGGGACACCCCGGCCAGCTCCGCTACGTCTTTGGCACTGATCATTGCCTTGTCTGCCGCCATGGTTACATCCATCCGTTACCCGTTCCGATAAAGTTTGCCGCACTTTGCAAAGCTGTGCAAATTTTTCGCAGAAAATTTGTTTCATTTTTGTGACGAATAGGTTGAATTGTTCTATATCGCAATTGACAGCACAATTTTTATCCTCTAGTTATTTGCACACACGTGCAAAAAAAATGGCGACAACGTATCGCCACCCTACACAAAACCAGGAGAACACCATGCATCGAGTCACCCTGATGGCGGTCCTCGCCGCCGGCTCCGCGCTCTCGGCCCTGCCGGCCCACGCCGCCGGAAAACTGAATATGATCTGCTCCGCCGATGTCGTGGTCTGCGAACAGATGACCACGCTCTTCGAGAAACAGCACCCGGATGTCAACGTCAGCATGGTGCGTCTCTCCGCCGGAGAAGCCTATGCGCGCATCCGAACCGAAGCGCGAAACCCGCGCACCGACATTTGGTGGGCGGGCACCGGCGATCCCCATATGCAGGCCGCCAACGAGGGCTTGACCCAGCCCTATAAATCGCCGCTGCTTGATCAACAACACGACTGGGCGCGCAAGCAGGCGGAGAGTGCCGACTACCGCACCGTGGGCGTCTACGCCGGTGCGCTGGGCTGGGGCTACAACACCAAGCTGCTGGCGGAGAAAAAACTCAACGTCCCCGCCTGCTGGGCCGATCTGCTGGATCCGGCCTACAAGGGCGAGATCCAGATGGCCAACCCGAACTCATCCGGCACTGCCTACAACACCCTCGCCACGCTGGTGCAGATCATGGGGGAAGACAAGGCTTTCGATTACCTGAAAAAACTCAACGCCAATATCTCGCAATACACCAAATCAGGCTCCGCACCGGTTAAAGCGGCGGCACGCGGCGAAACGACGATAGGCATCGTCTTTATGCACGATGCGGTGGCGATGCAGGTCGATGGTTTCCCGGTGAAAGCCATCGCGCCCTGCGAGGGGACCGGGTTTGAAATTGGCTCCATGTCGATTGTCAAAGGCGCGCGTAACCTTGCCAATGCCAAGCTGTGGTACGACTGGGCGCTCGGCGCCGAAGCGCAATCGCACATGAAAGACGCCAAATCCTTCCAGTTGCCGTCAAACCGCGAAGCGGCTATCTCCGAGTATGCACCGCGCTTCGAGAACATCAAACTGATCGACTACGACTTTAAAACCTACGGCGCCACGGAAAAACGCAAAGAGCTGCTCAGCCGTTGGGATAAAGAGATCGGCTCCGGCGCGCAGTAATTCCCGTCCATTCCCTCTCGCACTCTCTGCCGTTGCCGGTAAACCGGGCGTGGCACGCCGCGCCCGCCCGGTATGCAGAGAAGGAATCATGAACGATCGAGGTTACGATGAATGCTCAAAACCGCCGCGTAGACGTGGCTCTTGCGCTGGGCGCGCTCGCATTGCTGCTGCTGCCCTGGTACAGCCAGGAAGCCGGATTCTTCGACTTCAGTTGGCTGAATACGCTGTGGCAGGATCGCGAAAGCGCCCCCGCGCTGTGGCAAATCCTGGTTTTTCAACGCCCATGGTTGGCTATTGCGCTGCTGCTGTTGCTGGTTTGTTCGCTGGGCCGCCTGCTGCAGGTGGGCCGATTGCGCTCGCAGTTACTGATGTCTGCCGCCGCCATCGGCATCATCTTCCTGCTGTTTGAAGGCCACGCCATCGGTTACAGCGGCTGGAACTGGCAATGGAGCGAACAGCTGTTTGGTGCGCTCGACGACGGCCAGCCCGCCTTTGGCGCCGGCGCTATTGCGTTGCTCACCGCGTTTTTGCTGCTGTTCTCATTTGGCTTGGCCGAGCGTGGCGTGCTGAAGGGGGATGCCTTTGTGGTGTCCTCGATCGTGCTGCTGGTCGCGTTGGTCAGCACCTTCGTGCTTTATCCGGTACTGAGCATGTTCGTCGCCTCGGTGCAGGACGCTGACGGCGCGTTTAAACCGGACGGCCTGATCGCCAATATGCAGGATCCGGCGATCTGGAGCCTCGGTTGCCTGAACGGCGGCAGTTGCGGCACCGCCTGGCGCACCCTGTGGCTGGCGCTGATGACCGCCGGCGGATCGACGCTGCTCGGCCTGGCCTTTGCGCTGGCCGCAACCCGCACGCCGCTGCCGTTCAAGAAAGGGCTGCGCCTGCTCAGCGTACTGCCGATCATCACGCCGCCGTTCGTCATTGGCCTGGCGCTGATGCTGCTGTTTGGCCGTTCCGGCATCGTCACCGAGCTGCTTTCCACCCTGTTCGGCATCGAGCCGGGGCGTTGGCTGTACGGCCTGACCGGGATCTGGATTGCCCAGGTGCTTTCCTTTACCCCGATCGCCTTTTTGGTGCTGATTGGCGTAGTGGAAGGCGTCAGCCCTTCGCTGGAAGAGGCCTCGCAAACGCTGCGCGCCAACCGCTGGCGCACCTTCCGTTACGTTTCGCTGCCGCTGATGGCGCCCGGCCTGGCCAATGCTTTCCTGATCAGTTTTATCGAAAGCATGGCGGATTTCGGTAACCCTATGGTGCTCGGCGGCAGCCACGGCGTGCTCTCGACCGAGATCTTCTTCTCGGTGGTGGGGGCGCAAAACGATCCGAGCCGCGCAGCGGTGCTGGCGATCATCCTGCTGTGCTTTACCCTCAGCGCCTTTGTGTTGCAGCGCCTGTGGCTGGCAGGCAAAAGCTTCGCCACCGTTACCGGCAAAGGCGATTCCGGCATGCACTGCGGCCTGCCGCGCGGGCTGCGCTATGGCGTTTACGGGTTGGTGATCCCCTGGGGCCTGTTCACGCTGGTGGTTTACGGCATGATTTTAATCGGCGGTTTCGTTCAGTCGTGGGGGCTGGACAACAGCCTGACCCTGGCGCATTACACCCGCGCATTCGGCTTCCAGTGGAGCGGCGGCCAAATCCTCTGGACCGGCGTCGCCTGGAACTCGTTCTGGACCACCCTGGAAATCGCGCTGATCGCCGCGCCGCTCACGGCCATCGTCGGCCTGCTCACCGCCTGGCTGATCGTGCGGCAGAAGTTTGCCGGCCGCCAGACCTTCGAGTTTATGTTGATGCTCAGCTTCGCCATCCCCGGCACGGTGATCGGCGTCAGTTACATCATGGCTTATAACCTGCCGCCGCTGGAAATCACCGGCACCGCTCTGATCCTGGTCGCCTGTTTTGTGTTCCGCAACATGCCGGTGGGCGTGCGCGGCGGCATCGCCGCCATGAGCCAACTGGACCGCAGTCTGGATGAAGCGTCGCTGACGCTGCGCGCCGGCAGCTTCCGCACCCTGCGCAAAGTGATTTTACCGCTGTTGAAACCCGCCATCAGCGCAGCCCTGGTCTATGCCTTCGTGCGGGCGATTACCTCCATCAGCGCGGTGATTTTTCTGGTCAGCGCCCAGTACAACATGGCCACCTCCTACATCGTCGGGCTGGTCGAAAACGGGGAATACGGCGTGGCTATCGCCTACTCCTCCGTGCTTATCGTGGTGATGCTGGCGGTGATCCTCACTTTCCAACTGCTGGTCGGCGAACGTCGCCTGCGCCGCGTATCCCGCATCGCTACACCGCCGGTGGCGTCGCCGCCGGCCTTACAACAGGAGACTGCCGTATGACTGCCATTCGTTCCGGCTCGGTGGTGTTTGAAAACGTCACCAAACAGTTTGCCGATTTCACCGCCCTGCCCGGCCTCTCGCTCACCGTCGAGCCTGGCACGCTGGTGACGCTGCTCGGCCCCTCGGGCTGCGGCAAAACCACCACCCTGCGCCTGCTGGCCGGCCTGGAGCACCCGACCACCGGGCGCATCCTGATCGGCGGCAAAGAGGTGACCCATCTGCCCGCCAACGAGCGCGACGTGGCGATGGTGTTTCAATCCTACGCGCTGTTCCCGCATATGAACGCGCTGGACAACGTGATGTACGGCCTGCTCGCCAGCAAGCTGTCGCGCAAAGAAGCGCAGGATCGGGCGCACGAAGGGCTCAAATTGGTCGGGCTGGAAAACATGGGCAAGCGCCTGCCCGCCGAGCTGTCCGGCGGCCAGCAGCAACGCATCGCGGTGGCGCGCGCGCTGGTGCTGGAACCGCAGGTGCTGCTGCTCGATGAGCCCCTATCCAATCTTGACGAGCGGCTACGCCGCCGCGTGCGCACCGAGATCCGCGATTTGCAACAGCGCCTCGGGTTCACGGCGGTGTACGTGACCCACGATCAGGAAGAGGCGCTGGCGGTGTCCGATAAGATTATCGTCATGAAAGAAGGGCATATTGCCCAGCAGGGTGCGCCGCAGGAGCTTTATCATTCGCCCGCGTCGGTGTTTATCGCCGATTTTATGGGCGAGGCCAATATCCTGCCCTGCGACATTGAGCGGGTGGAAGGTGACGAAGCGCTGATCAGCCTGGGTAGCCGCCAATATCGGGTGCCGGGCGCCAAAGCGCGCCCCGGCGCTGCGCAACTGTCCGTACGGCCGCAGTTTATTACGCTGCATGCGGAGCAGCCCGGTGCATTGAACGGCGAGGTGACCCACAGCATCTGGCTCGGTGACCATATCGAGTATGAAGTGAAGACCGACCTCGGCTCCCTGTTTATCGTCGATGTCCAGATGGAGCGCCAACTGGCGCCGGCCACGCGCGTGGCCATTGATTTCAAACCTCAGGGGCTGGCGCTGATTGCGCAGTGATGGCCCGCAACGTTAAGGATCTGCTATGAATGAACAAATCTCCCCGCGTCTGGCGCTGGCCGAACGGGTGGCGCGCGAGGCGGGAGCCAAAGCGCTGGACTATTTCAACCGTCGCGAAAGCCTGGTGATTGAAACCAAACGCGATGCGCAGGATGTGGTGTCGATCGCCGATCGCGAGGTCGAGCTGCTGATCCGCGGGCAGATCGCCCAGGGGTTCCCGGACGACGGTTTTCTCGGCGAAGAATTCGGCCTGCAGCCCGGCAGCTCGGGCTATGACTGGGTGGTCGATCCGATTGACGGCACCAGCCCCTTCGTCAACGGCATGCCGAACTGGTGCGTGTCCATTGCCGTCATTTATCAGGGTAAGCCGGTGATCGGCGTGATCATGGCGCCTTGCCAACAGGAATGCTTCGTCGCGGCGCAAGGTGCGGGCGCCACGCTCAATGGCAAACCGCTGCATGTGGATCCGGCGCGTACCTTGCAGAACCACATCACCGGATTTGGCGCCAACAGCTATGTGGCGCCTGAACGCGTCGGCGAAATCGCCGCCGAGATCACGGCGGTCGGCGGCAATTTCTTCCGCAATGGTTCCGGTGCCATGATGCTGGC
The DNA here is from genome assembly GCF_018336935.1 of Serratia plymuthica. NCBI lineage: Bacteria > Pseudomonadati > Pseudomonadota > Gammaproteobacteria > Enterobacterales > Yersiniaceae > Serratia > Serratia plymuthica. Next base: position 3,123,799 of record NZ_CP068771.1, read on the forward strand.
ATGGGTGGCCGCCGGGCGGCTGGTCGGTTATTACGAACCTTATATGCACGCCTGGGATTGTCTGGCGGGTTATTGCCTGGTGAACGAAGCCGGTGGCTGGACGCATCCGTTTAACGCGCAAGGGGAACAACTGTTGCGCGGTGCGCCGGTGCTGGCGGCGGCGCCTGGGGCCAAAGACGAGTTAGTGCGTATCGCGCAGCTGTAATTTGGCACCGGGCAGACTGCGGATACAGCCGATTAAGGGCTAAACCGCCAGGGGTCGAACATGTTCGACCCGATTTACCCCATTGATCATGCTAAAGGGCGCGGCATGCAGCGCCCCTGCTTTTCGGCCCTACAACCCGCGTTTTTCCATCAGCAACGCCAGATCGACCAGGCGATTAGAGAAGCCCCATTCATTGTCGTACCAGGCCAGGATCTTGACCAGCTTGCCGCCGATAACCAGGGTAGACAGCCCGTCGATAATGGACGAACGCGGATCGCCTTTATAATCGCTCGACACCAAAGGTTCGTCGCTGTAGCCAAGGATCCCCTTGAGCGGGCCCGACTCCGCCGCCTGGCGGAAGGCGGCGTTGATCTCGTCGATCGTCGCTTCGCGTTTTAACGTCACCGTTAAATCAACGATAGACACCACAGGGACCGGCACCCGCAGCGAGTAACCGGTCAGGCGGCCATCCAGCTCCGGGATCACCTTGCCGAGCGCTTTGGCCGCACCGCTGGAGTAAGGCACAATCGACTGAGCGGCGGCCCGTGCGCCGCGTAAATCTTTTTCCGGCTGATCGTGCAGCGCCTGGCTATTGGTGTAGGCGTGGGTGGTGTTCATCAGGCCGTATTCGATGCCGAAGGTCTGATGCAACACCTGCGCGGCAGGCGCCAGCCCGTTGGTGGTGCAACTGCCGTTACTGACCACCCGATGCTTAGCCGGATCGTAATCCTGGTGGTTAACGCCCATCACCAGGGTGATATCGTCGTTTTTTGCCGGTGCCGAGATGATAACGCGCTTGGCGCCGCCTTTCGTGATGTGCACTTCAGCCTGGCTTTTGTCGGTAAAGAAACCCGTCGCTTCGATCACTATGTCAACGCCGACGCTTTTCCAGGGGATTGCGCCAGGATCTCTTTCAGAGAAAACATGAATCGGCCTGCCATCCAACAGCAACTGGTTTTCACCGGCCTCGACGCTGGCGGCCAAGGTGCCGGAAAGCGAGTCGTATTTCAGCAGATGCGCCAGGGTTTTGCTGTCGGTCAAATCGTTGATCGCCACAACCTGAAAGTCACTGCGCCCTAACGCCGCACGTAAAACATTGCGCCCGATTCTGCCGAAACCGTTAATGCCTACTTTGACCATGATCTACTCCTTCGTTATTGTCTCTGCCTGCCAATCTAGCCGGGAGAGACGCGTGGCGTAAATGACGTTTATAGATCAATTTACGCCAAATTGCGGGAGTGAAAACGATCGCGGTACTCGGTAGGCGTCAATTGCAGGTTTCTTTCGAACACGCGCCGCAGGTTGAGACCATTGCCGAAGCCGGTGGTCACGGCGATATGCTCGATGCCTTCCGCACTCTGCTCCAGACGCTGCCTGGCGGTATGCAAACGCCCTTCTTCAACGAATTTAGCGGGGGAGATGCCGGTCTCGCGGGTGAAAACGCGCGTAAAGTTTCGCGGGCTCATGGCGACCTTTTCGGCCAGTTTCTCAACGGAAAGATCGCCGTCCAGGTTTTCCAGGATCCAGGACTGGAGATCGCGGATCGGGCCAGGCGTTTTGGCCTGATTCAACGGATAACGGCTGAACTGCAACTGGCCGCCGGGGCGACGAAGAAACATCACCAGGTCTTGCGCCACTTCGCGCGCCTGAATAAAACCGTAATCGTCTTCAACCAGCGCCAGGGTGAGATCGAAACCCGAGCTGACGCCGCCGGAGGTCCAGACGGGACCGTCCTGAACGTAGATCGGCCCGTTTTCGACCTTCACCTTCGGGAAACGGGATTGCAGGGTATCCAGCAAGCGCCAGTGTGTCGTCGCCCGGCGCCCTTCGAGCAAACCGGCCTCGGCAAGCAGCAAAGCCCCGCCGCAAACGGAAGCAATGCGGCGTGCGTTGGGGGCGGCGCGACGGAGCCAGCCTGCGACAAACGTGCCTTCTTCTTCGGTCGCCCCCTTTCCGGTGACAATGACAGTGTCACGTTTCTGTTCAGGGTCGAGATCGGAAAGACGGTGATCGGCCAGCAAATTCAATCCGGATGACCCATGCACCACCCGATGAGATTGCGTGGTGGCGACCTCAATCCGATAGAGCGGAGCGGCGTCAGGCCTCAAGCGATTGGCTTGCATCAGGATGTCGGCGATACCCGCCGACTCAAACAGCATGCCCCCTTCGGGGACGATAATCAGGAATGTATGCATGGCCTTAAAATACAATTTGGGCAAAATAAGTCAATAACGCACATTCCATATCGCCCTGGCCGCCACCGGCTTCCCGCTCAGGATATCGCCAGCGCAACGCCCGTCACGCGTTCAAGTTCCGCCAACAGCGCATCCTGAAAAGCCGGATCGCGCGCGGCGGCATGCGGTTCCAGACGGCGCTGGTGATGCCAATAACCGCCGGAAACGCCGGCCTGCGCATCTGCGCCGGCCACCAGCCACTCCTGCGTCAGGTGCCCCAGGCGCAGATCGTCGGGGGCGTTTTCGCCGCCCATCTTGGTCGGCACCCAACCGGGATCGACCGCGCTGCTGACCACGCCCGGCCAACGGCGGGCTACGGCGGCGGCGAGCGCCGTCACAAATAGCTTGCTGTCCGAATAAGAGACGCCGGTCTGCCCGCGCCAGTCCACCTTTTCCAGCGCGGCGCGGCCGTCAAAATGCATGCTGCTGCTCAAATACACCAAACGCGCCGGGCGAGCGATAAGCGCCGTCAACAGATAAGGAGCAATCACGTTGACCGCCAGCACCTGCGGCCCGGTGAAAACGCCGGCATTGTGAATGACCGCATCTGGACGCCCGATGCGGTTTACCTGTTCGGCCACCTCCCGGGTCTGCTGCAGATCAGACAAATCGCCGGTGACCGCCAGCGCGCCGCGGTCCAGCAAATCGCGCACGCCGTGGAGCCGGCCAGGCTCACGCGCGTGAACGATCACCTGATGCCCTTCGCCCAGCAGGGTTTCCGCCGCCGCGCGCCCCAGCCCGTCCGCCGAGCCGGTAATGAAAATACGGGACATGGTCAGCTTCCTTTTATTTTTGAAACCTCAACGCCAGCCCAGCGCCGGGGCGACATGGCTGAGGATCGACTCAATCACGTGCGCGTTGTAATCGACGCCCAACTGGTTAGGCACGGTCAACAGCAAAGTATCCGCTTCGGCAATGGCTTCGTCCTGCGCCAGCTGTTTGATCAGTTCTTCCGGCTCGGCGGCGTAGCTGCGGCCGAAAATCGCCCGGGTTTGCTGGTCGATATACCCGACCTGATCGCCTTCCTTGCCGCTGCCGCCGAAGTAGCTGCGATCCTGCTGGTTCATCAGCGCAAAGATGCTGCGGCTTACCGACACGCGCGGTTCACGCAGGTGGCCCGCTTCCTTCCAGGCGGCGCGATAAGCGCGGATCTGCTTGGCCTGCTGAATGTGGAAGGGTTCGCCGGTTTCGTCGTTTTTCAGCGTCGAGCTTTGCAGGTTCATCCCCAGTTTTGCCGCCCACACCGCCGTGGCGTTGGAGCTGGCGCCCCACCAGATGCGATCGCGCAGGCCGGCGGAGAAAGGTTCTATGCGCAGCAGCCCCGGCGGATTAGGGAACATCGGCTGCGGGTTCGGCTCGGCGAAGCCCTCACCGCGCAGCGCATCGAGCAGCACCTCGGTGTGGCGACGGGCCATATCGGCCTCGGTCTCGCCTTCTGCGGGCGTATAGCCAAAATAGCGCCAGCCTTCGATAACCTGCTCAGGCGAGCCGCGGCTGATGCCGAGTTGCAGCCGCCCGCCGGAAATCAGATCGGCGGATCCGGCGTCTTCCACCATATAAAGCGGGTTTTCATAGCGCATATCAATCACGCCGGTGCCGATCTCAATGCGTTGGGTTTTGGCGCCGACGGCGGCCAACAGCGGGAACGGGGAGCTGAGCTGGCGGGCGAAGTGATGCACGCGGAAATAGGCGCCGTCCGCCCCAAGCTCCTCTGCGGCGACCGCAAGATCGATGGATTGCAGCAGCGCATCCGCCGCCGAACGGGTACCGGACTGTGCCGAAGGCGTCCAGTGACCAAAAGAGAGAAAGCCGATCTTCTTCATGGGAGTGTTCCTCAGAGTCAACATTACCGGATTACAGTGCAAAAATGCCGCCGCCAGTGCCAGAGAAATCGTCGCGAACCGCACTAAACGAACCGATTGCCGCCCCGCCGCTCCCCCTCGTCCGAGCATTGTAATCAAAAAGCAAATATCGTATAACAGGCTCCTCCGAGGGGTGTCCTGTTACGGGCTGAGATGGCGCAAGCCGAACCCTTTGAACCTGATCTGGGTCATGCCAGCGAAGGGACGGGTCGGCAATCACTCTCGGTCATTGCCTGTTCATACCTCAGCGCGCCCGGATCTCCACTCACTTTTGGAGGTCCCATGTTTACTCCCCTTTTCGAGAACGGTCTTTACGGACGGCTGCGCCAACAGGCGGGCGCGGACTGGCAGGACTACGTTGCCCACCCTTTTATTCAGCAACTGGCCGCCGGCACGCTGCCTGAATCGGCGTTCCGCCGCTATCTGACCCAGGATTATCTGTTCCTGATCCACTTCGCCCGTGCCTACGCCCTGCTGGTAAGCAAGCTGCGCACGCTGCCGGAGATGCGCGCGGCCACCGCTTCGCTCAATGCCATCGTCGCCGAGCTGCCTTTGCATCTGGCTTACTGCGCCGGTTGGGGGCTGGGCGAACCCGAGATTGCCGCCGAACCCGAGGCGGCGGAAACCCTGAACTACACCCGCTATGTGCTCGATATCGGCCACTCCGGCGATGCGCTGGATCTGCTGGCGGCGCTGATGCCCTGCGTCGCAGGCTATGCCGAGATTGGCCTGCGCCTGCTTGACGACCCGGCGACGGTGATGGAGGGCAATCCTTACGCCTCGTGGATCCGCAACTATGGCGATAAAAACTATCTGGCCGGCGTGCAGGCGGCCCTCGATCTGCTGGAGCGCGTGGGCCACCAGCGTGGCGCAGAAAGCCGCTTTACCGAGCTTGCGGCGATTTTCACCACCGCCACCCGGCTGGAGTCCGCCTTCTGGCAGATGGGGTTGAACGCCTCATGAGTGACCGCATCGCGCCGCCCGGCATTCAGGTGCGGGATCTCAGCCTGCGCTTTGGCCGGCAGGTGATTTTCGATCGGCTGAGTTTCGAGATTGCCGGCGGCAGCGTCGTCGCCCTGCTCGGCGCCAGCGGCGCAGGCAAAACCAGCCTGCTGAAGATTATCGCCGGGCTGATGCAGCCTACCGCCGGTGAAGTGACCGGCAGCGACGGCCTGCCGATAGCCGGCCGCATCGCCTATATGGGGCAAAAAGACCTGCTCTATCCGTGGCTGACCGTCGCCGAAAATATCAGCCTCGGCGCGCGGCTGCGCGGTGAAAAAGCCGACCGGGAATGGGCCGCGCATCTGCTCGAGCGCGTTGGGCTGAGCGGTTACGCCAAGGCTCTGCCCTCGGCGTTGTCCGGCGGCATGCGCCAGCGCGCCGCCATCGCGCGCACGCTGTATGAACGCCAGCCGATTGTGCTGATGGACGAGCCCTTCTCGGCGCTGGACGCCATTACCCGCGCCATGATCCAAACCCTGGCGGCCGAGCTGTTGGCGCAGCATACCGTGCTGCTGATTACCCATGATCCGATGGAAGCCTGTCGCCTGAGCCACCGCCTGCTGGTGCTCTCCCGCTACCCCGCCGGCATTGACGATACGCATGTCATCAGCGGCCTGCCGCCGCGCGCGCCGGACGATCCCCATCTGCTGAAAAGCCAGGGCGAGCTGTTGCAGCAACTGATGAGGGCCGCCGAATGAAGCTACGGGTTGAAAACCGCCTGGCGCGAGTGCGCCGCAGCCTGACGGCGTTCGCCGGTTTGCTGCTGCTGTGGTGGCTCATCACCTTGGGCGATATTCCCGCCTTTTTGCTGCCTTCGCCTTCTGCGGTGGCGCAGGCACTGTGGAGCGGGCGCGCCTATCTCGCTTATCACACGCTGATCACCGCCTCGGAGATTGCCTGCGGGCTGGGGATTGGGGTATTGCTCGGCGCCGCGCTGGCGCTGTGCATGATCTATTCGCCCCGGCTGCAACGCTGGTTGATGCCGCTGGTGCTGACCAGCCAGGCGATACCGGTATTTGCGCTGGCGCCGCTGCTGGTGCTGTGGTTCGGCTTTGGCATGAGCGCCAAAGTGGCGATGGCGGTACTGGTGATCTTCTTCCCGGTCACCTCCGCGTTCTTTGATGGGCTGCGCCGGGTCAATAACGATTATCTCGATCTGGCCCGCACCATGCGCGCTTCCCCCTGGGCGCAACTGCGCCATGTGCGGCTGATGGCGGCGCTGCCGGCCTTTGGTTCCGGGTTGCGCATGGCCGCCGCCGTCGCGCCCATCGGCGCGATTATCGGCGAATGGGTCGGCTCGGCGGAAGGGTTGGGCTACGTGATGTTGAACGCCAACGCGCGCATGCAGACCGACGTCTGCTTCGCCGCGCTGTTTATTCTGGTGCTGATGACCGTCTTGCTGTGGATGACGGTGGATGCGCTGCTGCTGCGCCTGATCGACTGGGCGCCGGAAAACGACTGATATCCCCGTCATATGTCAAGTTACAGGTGTGTTGGCTGCCTTCCTGCAACTCGAACTGTTTAGGGTATAACCTTTGAATAATAAGGAACCAACCATGATTAAAAAGACCCTCTGCGGGCTGATACTCAGCGCCGCTCTGGCTGGCCAGGCCACCGCCGCCGAAAAACTGACGCTGGTGCTCGACTGGTATATCAATCCCGATCACGCGCCCATCATGGTGGCCGAGCAGATTGGCGCCTTCAAGGCTGAAGGCCTCGAGGTCAAGATTGTGCCCCCTTCCGATCCGGCGCTGCCGCCGCGCCTGGTGGCGGCAAAACAGGCCGATCTCGCCATCACCTATCAGCCGCAACTGCACTTCTTCGCCGATCAGGGCCTGCCGCTGGTGCGCGTGGGCACCCTGATTAACTCGCCGCTCAATACCCTGATGACGCTGGATAAAAGCATCACCTCGCCGGCGGATCTCAAGGGCAAAAAGATCGGCTATTCCGTCAGCGGCATCGAGCAGGCCACGCTGGCAACCATGGCCAAACATTCGCATCTCGACCCGAACGACATGAAGCTGATTAACGTCAATTTCCAACTGACCAGCGCCCTGCTGGCGGGCCAGGTCGATGCGGTGATCGGCGGCTATCGCAACATTGAAGCGCTGGAGTTGAAACTGCAGGGGAAAAAGCCGGTGGTGTTCAACGTCGAAGACTACGGCGTGCCGGCCTATGACGAACTGATCATCGTCGCCAACCGCGACGCGGTCGCCGAACCGAAGATCAAGAAATTCCTCGTCGCGCTGAAAAAAGGCAACGACTACCTGCAGGCTCACCCACAGGAAACCTGGCTGGCATTCGCCAAAACCCATCCGGAGCTGAACACCGAACTGAACAAACAGGCGTGGCAGGCGAGTTTACCGCTGTTCGCCACCCATCCGGCCAAGCTGGATACCGCGCGCTACCAGGCTTACGAGCAGTTCCTGTTCGACAATAAGCTGATCAAGAAAATCACCCCGGTGGAACAATACGCCGTGGAACTGCATTAAGGGTTATCCGCAAGGGCGCTGCATGCAGCGCCCCTCCCCCTGAACCACCAAAGCCCTAGCCAAGCGCCTCACGCCGCAGGGGCCACCGTCACATCGCCCTGGCCGCTGCGCCTCAGCGCCTGCTGCACCAAGCCGCTGGCTTTGCATCTTTCCACAAAACAGCGCACATACGCCGCCCCCTGCTCTTTACCGCGCGGCACCGCCATCGCCTGGTGAATCGCGGTAAAATACCCGTCCAGCACCCGGTAGCCCGGGTTTGCCGCAGCGGCGGCCAGCAGCGGTTGACGCACGCCCGCAGCGGCGTCCAACCCCTGTTCGAAGAATAAGCTTATCGCTGCGGGAGAAGTCTCCGCACGCACCAGTTGCGCCTGCTTTAAGGTGCGCGACAGGTACAGGTCATAGGCCGCGCCCTTGCCCACCGCAATGCGCAGGCCAGGCTTGTCGAGCTCGGCGACCTGGCGATAAGGCGCCTCTTGCGCCACCAGGTAGGTGCCTTCGATGATGACGTAAGGCGCGCTGAAGGCGATTTGCTCCGCGCGCACCGGTTCGATGGCCATAAAGGCGACATCCCAGGCGGCGGTTTCCAGCGCGGCGAAAACCTTGCCCGCCGCATCATAGGTCACCAGCTCCAGCGCCACGCCCAGCTCATGCGCCAGCGCGCCGGCCAGCGTGACCGACACGCCCTGCGGTTCTCCATCCGGCCCCCGTTGCGCCAGCACCGGATTGCCTAAATTGATCGCCGCGCGCAGTACGCCCTGCGGCGCCAAATCATCCAGTACGGTGGTGGAAATGCTCTGCATGTTTTCTCCTGAACAGGTTAATGCGCCTCGCCGGTCTGCAATCAGCGCCATTCATTAATGGTAGAGCCAAATGCCCGCTGAGCAATATTTCAGCGCTCCACGCCTCTCAGGAGTGACTATGGTCACAATATTGTCACAAATTTGTTCATTCACGCCTGGCGGCCCCCCCGTTGCGCAAACGCGCATTGACCCTGGCGCGTTCAATGCGCTATACCCGTCATACTTCGAGCCGCAGTAGCGTTGGTCGCCTTTACTCACCCGAATCACTTACTTTAGTAAGCTCATCGGGACTCGTTCAGTTACCGCCTTCCTGCAACTCGAATTATTTAGGGTGCATACCCTTCCTCTTTCGCGCTTCGACAGGGTCGGCAGCCTTTGCCAGGGCAGTTAAGATTTTCTTTTTATCAGACAGGGTACGGTGGATGGTTTCAGCATTAGTCTCGTTTGCACTTTTTTTAGCCTCAATTTTGATCTACCGGAACAAGGCCGCAGCCAACCGCTGGTGGCTGTCCATTTTACTGATCCTGCTCGGCAGCTATCTGATCCTCAACGTTATTCTAATCGCCAGTAACTATTTTACCGGCGACGGCATCACCGATGCGGTGATCTACACCCTCACCAGCAGCATGAAAGGGGCCGGCGTCAGCAAATACGTGCTGCCGTTTATCGGCCTGCTGGCGGTGCTGGCGCTGATTTTCGCCGTGCTGGCCTGGAGCCTGGTGCGCCACAAAGCGAAAGGCAGCAGCGTGGTTTACAGCGTGCTCGCCGTGCTGCTGGCGCTGTTCTCCGTCGGCACCACCCCGGCTTTTCAGGATATTTCGCTGCTGCTCAGAAGCCAGATTACCGGCGACACCGCCGATTTTTACACCTATTACAAAGCGCCGAAAAAGAGCCTGCAGGGCAAAGCGCCGAACCTGGTGTACATCTATGCCGAAAGCCTTGAGCGCACCTATTTCGACCCGGAAATCTTTCCCGATCTCGCCGACGAGCTGAATCGGCACCGTGAAAGCGGCATCGACTTCAGCAATACCCAACAGTTGCCGGGCACCGGCTATACCATTGCCGGCATGGTGGCTTCGCAGTGCGGCATTCCGCTGTTCGCCCCGTTCGACGGTAACGCCTCCAGCGCCGTTTCCACCTTTTACCCGGAAAACGTCTGCCTGGGCGACGTGCTGAAATCCGCCGGCTACGACAATTATTTCTATCAGGGCGCCGAGCTGGCCTTCGCCGGGAAAGACACCTTCCTGAAATCGCACGGTTTTGACCACGCCTACGGCTACAAGGAGTTGCGCGAACAGGTCCGCGATCCGGGCTACAAGAATGACTGGGGCTGGTACGACGATACCGTGCTGGACGTGGTTTTCGACAAGTTCGTCGAACTGTCGCAGCAGAACAAGAAGTTCTCGCTGTTTGCGCTGACCGTGGATACCCACCACCCGGACGGCTTTATCTCTGCGAGCTGCAGTAAAAAATCTTATAGCCGGCAGAACAAAGAGAACCGTTCGTTGAGCGCGGTAGCCTGTAGCCAGCAGCATATCGCGGCCCTGATCGACAAAATCAAAGGGTCCGAATATTTCAAAAACACCGTGATCGTGGTGTCCTCCGATCATCTGGCGATGAACAACACCGCCTACGACATTCTGACCAAACAAAAGCGCCGCAACCTGTTCTTTATTATCGACGGCAGGCAGCCGCAAAGCGCGCAGCATAACGAAAAGCGCAGCACGCTGGACAACGGCGCCACCGTGCTGGACGTGATGGGCGGCGACAACTATATCGGCCTCGGCCGCAGCAGCCTGTCCAGCCCTACGCTGGCTACCGTCTTCCTGAATATCGAAGAAAAAATCAACGGCTGGAAACCGGCAGTGGTGAAGCAATGGGGCTTCCCGAACAGCATTTCCGACTATCAGCTGGATGCCCAGCGCAACAGCTTCACCTTCTCCGGCATCAGCTTTAAGGTGCCGTTTATCCTCAAGGTGACGGACAATAAAATCGAACCCATGTTTAACGTCTATCTTTCCACACCGCTGAAAAAGCAGCTCGCCGGCCTGGGGGCGGGCGAAAAGTTTGTTTGGGTAGATAAATGCTATGAGATTGGCCGGGTGTGGGCGCCCGAACTGGCGCTGAGCACCGACACCTGCGTGGCCTCCGGCAATCTGGCCGCCCCGCCGCATATCGTGCAGGCCAAAGGCGGCAGCTATCGCGGCAAAGTCAGCTTTACCGAGCCTGCAGCGGACAGCGTTGCCGCCTACCAGAACGCCGTCGACAAACTGAAGGTGGACGACGCCGCCGTTAAATATCAGGCGGACGCCATCGCCTTTATGCTGCCGGGCATGCCGCAACAGGTGAAGGCGATCACCGGCGTTTCCAGCGTCGAAGACTGGGGGCGCTGGTCGGACGCCAACCTCGCGCCGGCGGTCAACATCGACTATGTCGCCCCGCTGCCGCCGACCTTCGATCTGGTGCTGCGCGCCCGCGCCTACGGCAAAAACGTCGGCGCGCCGATCTCGGTGCGCGTGGGCGACCAAGAGCAGTTCGTGTCGCTCGGCGAGCAGGACACCACCGTCACCCTGCGCTTCAACAACCCCGGCGGCGCGCAAAACATCAGCATCACGCCACCCGCCCCGACCGAACCGCAGGAAGGCGCCAGCGGCGGCTTTACCCCGAAAAAACGCGGTATTGGCCTGGTTTCGCTGAAGGTGGAACAGGCAGCGCCGGCCTCCTGATCTCAACGCCGCAGCGGCAGCCCTGCCGCTGCGCTTTAGTTTTTCCCCGGCCCTATTTCGGCAAAGCTTTTGCGCCCATCTTCAGCTAACCTGTTGTGATACATTGCTATAACAAAAATAGTTGGCATTACCTCAAGGCAGCGAGCGCTCGCCGCCAACGCAGAGGTAACGTCAAATATGAAGGGTATATCGGCATGCCTCCCGCCGCAGGGACGGGAGAACCAAGGAGAGAGAATGAGTAGTCACCAATCCGGCACCGGCCTTACCCCCGCTCAGGCGATCGACCAGTTGGAAGCGCTGTATGATGCCTCGGTTACCGCGCTGCGCCAGGCGGTGGGCGATTTTATCAGCCACGGCGGCCTGCCCGACATACAAACCCGCGCCGCGGGGCTGTTCGTCTACCCAGAACTGCGCGTAAGTTGGGACGGCCAAAAAACCGGCCAGAGCAAAACCCGCGCCTTCGGCCGTTTTACCCATACCGGCCGCTACACCACCACCATTACCCGCCCGCAGCTGTTTCGCAGCTATTTGACCGAGCAACTGGCAATGCTGGCGCACGACTACGACGCCCATATCGAAGTGGCGCCTTCGCAGCAGGAGATCCCTTTCCCGTATGTGATTGACGGCTCGAACCTGATGCTGGATCGCTCGATGAGCGCCAGCCTCGCGCAGCATTTCCCCACCACCGAGCTGGCGCAGATCGGCGATGAAACCGCCGACGGCCTGTTCAACGCCACCAGCACCTTTCCGTTGTCGCACTTCGACGCGCTGCGGGCCGATTTCTCGCTGGCGCGGCTGCGGCACTATACCGGCACCCCGGTGGAGCATTTCCAGCCCTTCGTGCTGTTCACCAACTACACCCGCTATGTGGATGAATTTGTCCGCTGGGCCTGCGCCGAGATAGCCAACCCGGACAGCCCTTATATTGCGCTGTCCAGCGCCGGCGGCATTTATATCACGCCGGATACCACCGCGCCGGAACAGGCGGTGTCCGATCTGGCCTGGAAAAACCACCAGATGCCGGCCTACCACCTGATTTCGCGCAACGGCCAGGGCATTACGCTGATCAACATCGGCGTCGGCCCGTCCAACGCCAAAACCATTTGCGACCATCTGGCGGTGCTGCGCCCCAGCGCCTGGCTGATGATTGGCCACTGCGGCGGGCTGCGCGAAAGCCAGTCGATCGGCGACTACGTGCTGGCCCACGCCTATCTGCGTGACGATCACGTGCTGGACGCTGTGCTGCCGCCGGATATCCCGATCCCGAGCATTGCCGAAGTGCAGCGCGCGCTGTATGACGCCACCAAAATGGTCAGCGGCATGCCGGGCGAAGAGGTGAAACAGCGCCTGCGCACCGGCACGGTGGTGACCACGGACGATCGCAACTGGGAGCTGCGCTACTCTGCCTCGGCGCTGCGCTTTAACCTCAGCCGCGCAGTGGCGGTGGATATGGAAAGCGCCACCATCGCGGCGCAGGGGTACCGCTTCCGGGTGCCTTACGGCACGCTGCTGTGCGTTTCCGACAAGCCGCTGCACGGCGAGATCAAGCTGCCGGGCCAGGCCAACCGCTTCTATGAGGGGGCGATCTCGGAACACCTGCAGATCGGCATTTGCGCCATCGATCTGTTGCGCGCCGAAGGCGACAAGCTGCATTCGCGCAAACTGCGCACCTTCAACGAGCCGCCGTTCCGCTAACCTGCCCTTCAGGCCCACCGCGCGTGGGCCTTTTTCAAATCCCTTATTGCACCAGCGCCAGCGTGCGTTTTTCCTGGCTGCGACTCACGGCAATCGACAGCAAGATATCCTTCACCACCAACGCCGGTGTGGAAAGCGATTGTTGGCTGGAAATGCACAGTGAAAGCGGCACGCTCAGCGCCGGAGCGGCGATACGCGCCATCCACGCCTTGGCCGGGCCAATCATCGCCCGTGCAACGGATTCCGGCAGAATGGTCGCGCCCAGGCCGCTGGCGATAGCCGCGCTCAGCGTGCCGGGGGATTCGATTTCGCCAATCACGTTGGCGGCCAGCTTGCGCAGCGCCATCGCTTCGTCGACCTGCGTGCGCACCACATCGCCTTCGCGCGGCAGGAACAGATTCAGCCGCGCCACGTCCAACAGATCGACGCTATTACCGGGGCTTGGCACCGCTCGCGTCGCCACCAGATACAGATCTTCTTTCATCAATGCCGTGGCCTGCAGGCCAGCGGGCATTTTAGCGCCGTAGATCACCGCCATATCCAGGCTCTGGCTCGCCACCTGCCCGGCCAGCATCGAACCTATGTTCTCGTTCAGGCTGAGTAAAATCCCGGGATGGCGGTCACGCACCGCCTGCAACAACGGCAGCGCCAGTTGCGCAGCCATGCTGCCCGGCGCCAGCCCGACGGAAACCTGCCCGCTCACCGCCTGGCCTGCGCCGATGACTGCGCTTTGCGCCTGTTCGCACTGGCGCAGAATGGTTTGGGCGTGGGCATAGAGAATATTGCCGGCTTCGGTGGGCTGCACGCCGCGCTTGGTGCGGATCAGCAATTGTTGCTTCAGCTCCCCTTCCAGCGTCGCCAACTGTTGGCTGAGTGCGGGCTGCGCGATATGCAGCACCTCCGCCGCCTGGGTCAGGCTGCCGATATCGACGATTTTCACGAAATATTTTAGACGTCTGAGATTCATATTGCCTCCGTCGAGCCGCTGAACTGCGTATGGCAAAGCCATGTTGACAACAGAACTGCAAAATCCGGGCCAGCGTCACGGAATAAGAGAAAGCGCTAACTAATCGACGGAAAAATAAGAAAAAATGATATTTGCGCAACCTGACACCGACAGGCAACCGGCGGCCGGTGACGAAAGCTTGCACCACCATAAGGCATCTCGCGGCCAGCCGTGGGCCGTTGTGCAGCGCTGCACCAATAAAAGCGATAAAAAGCAGCAGGTTGAATAATCTTGCAGCAAACGGAACGGCGAGACGTTTTCACGCTTTACAAGCCCGGGCCACACCGCTATTATTCGCCCCGTTCACACGATTCCTCTGTAGTTCAGTCGGTAGAACGGCGGACTGTTAATCCGTATGTCACTGGTTCGAGTCCAGTCAGAGGAGCCAAATTCTTGTTTTCATGCCTCTTTGCGAATCCTTATGTGATTTAGATTCAATAAGTTAGCGCGAAAAATCTTCCCGATGTATTTTTAGTTTTCTCTCCGCATCGGGAGAATTTGGTGGTCAGATTTGGGGTCATGTTGGTTCGATGACGGAGTGACCCCCAAATGTCTCTTAACGACACAAAAATCCGCAACTTAAAACCATCCGCTAAACCCTTCAAAATTTCCGATTCCCATGGTCTGTACCTGTTGGTTAATCCAGGCGGTTCACGTCTCTGGTATCTCAAATATCGTATCAATAGAAAAGAATCTCGCCTTGGCTTAGGCGCCTACCCTGACGTGTCTTTAGCTAATGCTCGTCAACAGCGTGATGGTATCCGTAAACTCCTCGCGCAAAATATCAATCCAGCACAACAGCGCTCTGCTGAAAGAACCACTTCCACACCAGAAAAAACCTTCAAACATGTGGCACTGGAGTGGCATAACAGCAACCGAACATGGTCTGAGAACCACGCATCCCGCCTGCTTGCCAGCATGAACAATCATATATTCCCTGTGATTGGACACTTGCCGGTAGCTGAACTGAAACCTCGTCACTTTATCGACCTGCTGAAAAGCATTGAGAAAAAAGGTCTGCTGGAAGTCGCAGCACGTACCCGGCAGCATATGTGCAACATAATGCGTCATGCTGTGCATCAGGAGTTGATAGAGCACAATCCCGCGGCAAATCTGGAGGGTATCATCGCCCCGCCAGTTAAACGTCATTACCCCGCCCTTCAGTTGGAGCGACTACCGGAACTGTTGGCACGCATTGAGGACTACAAGCAAGGACGAGAGTTAACCCGCCTGGCTGTCTCACTCACCCTTCACCTATTCATCCGTTCCAGCGAACTGCGTTTCGCCCGTTGGTTTGAGATCGATTTCAAAAATAGAATCTGGACCATTCCTGCCACTCGCGAGTCCATCCCCGGCGTCCGCTACTCTGGCCGTGGTGCAAAAATGCGTACTCCACATATCGTTCCACTCTCCTGTCAGTCTATTGCTATTCTGAAACAGATACGGGAAATATCCGGACATCAGGAACTTATATTCCCCGGCGATCATAATCCGTATAAACCGATGTGCGAAAACACGGTCAATAAGGCGCTACGCCTGATGGGCTATGACACAAAAGATGAAATCTGCGGCCACGGATTTCGGGCAATGGCATGTAGTGCCCTGATGGAGTCTGGCCTATGGGCGCAGGATGCGGTTGAACGGCAGATGAGTCACCAGGAGCGTAACAGCGTTCGAGCGGCTTACATCCATAAAGCAGAATATCTCGATGCCCGTAAAGCGATGATGCAATGGTGGTCAGATTATTTGGACAGATGCAGAGAGGAATTCGTGCCACCCTATGTCAGGGGCCGCCAGTAGCAGATGGTATGAACCTTAGGATGTGACTAATTGGTAATTTTGAAAAAGGGTTCAGCTAATGGACCCTGTTTTAATTTGCATAAACAGCCATAGAAATGATCGGTCCACAGTCATTTCTCATAGCCAGATAGGCATTCTCACCACGCATTTTTTGCCGCAGGATATCTCGGTAACATCAGAAATGTGGAAACAAGATCTGGTTGAGGCGAAAAGTTCATTTAACTCAACAATCCCCCCTGAGGTTATTATCATAGTGCCGTTTGATTTCGGATAAACCATGGCATACTGCCAATGTATGCGGGGAATTGCTTTTATTAACCGTCTCTTAAACATTGAGACCATTTATTATGAGCTTTCTGTATCACATCCCCAGCACGTTCATCTCACTTGATTATTTGCAAATAAAACCCCTTCAAATAACTGCCCTTGCCAAAATAAACAATCTTAAACTCCATACAGAAGATCAAGCTCAGAGCTAATTTCTACCTGACCGCAAAAAATCAAGGTTATTTCACTGTTCAAACGAACAAACCATCAGAGCTGCCAGGTGAAACTAAAAGTGAGAGCTACGTAACGTTCCCTTAACACGACAATTGACGAATTTATTACGGTGGGTATTGTTTATATCTTACAAACGAGCAAAAAAAACTGATCATATGAGCACAAAACTGAGTATCTAAAACCATAACCCAGTTTGCTTGTCATTCAGTTATCGCTTTCAGCTCTGTCATTTCTTAACGATAGTTCAGAGGTAGTTCAATGAAACAGGACCTTGTTGCGGGTATAGATTCCTCCACCCAGTCTTGTACCGTCATGCTGCGTAGTCTTGAAAATGGCAAGGTGATCGCACAGGCTCGTAAGTTGCATCCACCGACCACACCGCCGTGTAGCGAGCAGGATCCGCAAGCCTGGTGGGATGCATTAGTCTCCGCGCTCACTGAATTAAAACAATGGTGGCCACGTATTGCAGGTCTGGCTGTCGGTGGCCAGGGGCACGGCCTCGTCATGCTTGATAATCACGATCGCCCGCTGCGTCCTGCGAAGCTGTGGAATGACACGGAGTCTGCACCGCAAGCGCGTGAATTGTGCGAGAAGATTGCTCCGGAAGAATGGGCACGCCTGACGGGCTCCGTTCCGGGGCCAGCAATGACCATTTCTAAACTGGCCTGGACAGAACAAAATTATCCGGGGCTGCTGGAAAAAGCCCACCGCATCATGCTGCCGTTTGATTATCTGGTTTACCGTCTGAGCGGTAGCTTTGTGTGCGAGCGCGGCGGGGCATCCGGTACGGGTTACTTCAACCCCTTCACCAATAGCTGGGAACCACAGCTGGCAGCGGTGGTTAACAGTCAAATTGACTGGATTTCCCGCTGGCCCACTATCATCCCGTCGCATCAACCTGCAGGCGTGGTGAAGTTGATGCCTGAGCTGGAGGAACTGGCGGGTGCAATCGTGGGTGTCGGGACCGGCGATAACATGTCTGCCGCACTGGGTATGAACCTGAAAACCGGTGATACCGGTATCTCTATCGGGACCAGCGGTACGTTATATGGCATCACCAGGAAAGGGATTACCGACAGCACCGGCACCATCAACGGTTATGCCGATGCGGCCGATCGCTTTATCCCCATGATTACTACACTGAACTCCGCCAAAGTCACCGATACATTTCGCAAAATGCTGCGCGTTACCCCTGACGAATTCGACGAGCTCGCGCTGAGTTCGCCACCCGGCGCCAACGGTCTTCAGCTTGTTCCGTGGCTGGACGGCGAGCGCACCCCCAACCTTCCTGACGCCACGGGACACATGCGCGGATTACGTACCACCACAACGATGCAGGATATGGCTCGCGCCACCGTGGAAGGCGTACTGTGCGGCCTTCTGGCGGGCGGTCTGGTACTGAAACAACATGGCTTCACTGACGACGGTCGCATTGTTGTCACCGGCGGCGGCGCAAAGTCACGAGCCTATCGTCAGATTCTGGCTGACCTGACGGGCAAGCCCGTTTGGATTTCTCCGGTGGGTGAAACGGCAGCCGCGGGTGCAGCCATTCAGGCTGCTGCTGCCGTGCTGGGATGCACAAATATTGAAATGGCCGATCGCTGGAGTGTGCCGCTTGAGAAAGTGGCCGAGCCACAACAAGATGCGCGCCATGTCCTGGACGCTTACGTTACCTATGCCAATGCATTATCAGGAGAGCTGCAATGAGTTCAATAACTACCCCTGCAAAAATCAAACCGCCTAAGCAGCCGCTCAAAGTCCCTGCAGAAGCGGGTATCGCCGTTGTTTTCTTACTGGTCATGCTGGGCGGGTTTATCGCCACGCCTAACTTCCTGACTGTTTCGAACATGATGGTGTTGCTTCTGAACGGCGCGGTCATCGGCTTCCTTTGCCTGGGACAATCCTTTGTCCTGCTGACCGGGGGTATCGACCTCTCCTGCGGCTCCATCGTGGCGATGACCTGCGTGGTTGCAGCTTTGCTGATGGAGAAATTTGGCATTCCGTGGCAGCTTGCCGTACCCATCGTTTTGGCGGTGGGTGCGCTGAGTGGGCTGGTAAATGGTCTGATAATCGAACGCACCGGCGTGCCGCCATTCATTGTCACTTTTGCGATGATGGGGGTTGCGGCATCCATACCACAAATTATCACCGGCGCCGAATCGATACGCGTGACGCAAATTGGTTACAGCCTCATCGGTCAGTCAAAACCGCTGGGTATTCCGTTCCCTGTCATAGCGCTGCTGCTGGCCATTGTTATTGGTGTCATCTTCCTGCGCCGCACCATCACCGGGACTCACATCTATGCGGTAGGCGGTAACGCAGATGCTGCACGCTTATCGGGGATCAGCATTCCACGCATCACCCTGTTGGTGTATGCCATTTCCGGGCTTTGTGCGGCATGCGGCGGCCTGATTTATGGATCGCGTCTGATGACAGGCTATCCGACGGCGGGCCGTGGTGACGAACTGTTCTTCTCAATAGCGGGTGCGGTGGTCGGTGGCGTCAGTCTATTTGGCGGCACCGGCAGCCTTATCGGCGCGATGATTGGCGCCATGCTTATTGCCTCAATATCGAATCTGATGAACGTGCTGAACGTCAGTGCCTACTGGCAGCCGCTGGTCATCGGCCTGATCATCCTGTTCGGCGTCACCTTCGATACCTTACGTACCTCGAAAAAAATCGTGATCCCCTGGCTCAAAGTCAGGAAGTCACGCAAAACACAACAATAACGCTTCTTAAACCCTGACCTACATATATCCAGGAGATAAACATGAAACTCCGTACCACAATCACCGCAGGTGCAGCGATAGTCGCACTGTCCTGCATGCTCGCCGGCTGTAACCGTGAGGATACTGAAAGCACCGTGGGTGCCGGCAAAAAAACATTGGGCGTTACGCTGCCGAACCTCACCAACCCTTATTACGTTGCCATGAAAAAAAGCTTTGAAGACAATGCAGCGGAACAGGGCTTGAACGTAAAAATTTCGATTGCTGATAATGACGACGCCAAGCAACTTTCGCAGGTGCAGAACTTCATTGAACAGAAGGTGGATGCGGTCGCAGTGAACTGCGTCTCCTCGGGCCCGTGCGTGTCGATCATAAACCAGCTTAATCAGGCAAAAATTCCGGCGTTTGCCATCAACATCCTTCCGGATACCGAGGGGATGAAGCAGCAAAACGTCACGTTGATTCAAGGTGTTCAGACCGATCAGCGTGAAGGCGGCAAGCTCATTGGCCAGCAGCTGTTGAAAGACATTGGTGAAAATGGCACGGCGACAGTAGGTATCGTGGGAGAGCCAACATCCATTGCCGCAAACGCACGTGATGAAGGCTTCAGGGAAGCCGTGGCATCCAACAAAAACATTAAGTTCGTCGCGCTGGTCAATGGCAAAGTAGAAGAAACAACCTCCCTGAAAGTCACCACTGAAATGCTGCAGGGCAGGCCAGAAATTAACGTCGTGTACTCAGACACCGAACCTTCCGCGCTCGGGTCACTGGCGGCAATCCAGCAACTGGGGGTCAGTGACAAAGTGAAGCTGTATGCGTTTGTGGATAAAGAAGGCGTCAAAGCCGTTCAGAACAACAGCATATTGAAAGCCGGTGCGATTCAGGAGCCGGTTAAACTGGCTCAGTTGCTGGTTGAAAATGCCAAGAAGAGTCTGAACGGTGAACAGGTTCCAGCCATGATCAACAACCCACCGCTGCTGGTCACCAAAGACAACGCAGCATCGGTAATGGGTTCAGCATACTGACTTAAGTGAAAGGCGAAGAATGATGAATTATGTGGCGAAGCAGGTCAAAATCGGTTTTTCGGGTGTGCAGGTTCTCCACGGTGTGGATTTCAGCGTAAAGCCTGGCGAGATCCACGGCCTCTTTGGCCATAATGGGGCGGGTAAATCAACGCTACTGAAAATCCTGGCGGGCGTTAACACGCAGGATAGTGGAGAGCTGATGATCGGCGAAACGCCGGTGCACCTTGCTTCGCCACGGGATGCACTCAACAAAGGTATTGCTTGTGTGTATCAGGAACTCCGTCTCATTCCCGGCATGAGCGTCTGGCAAAACCTTTTTCTCGGACGTGAATGTCGTAAAGGCAGTGGCTTTATAGATGATGCAAGTATGATCGCGCATACCGAGAAAGTACTAAATGATTACCATCTGAGTTTCAGCGCTACCGCGCTGGTCAAAAATCTGTCACATCCTGAAAAGCAGATGCTGGAAGTGGTTTCTAACCTTGATCGCGACGCCCGTTTTCTTTTCCTCGATGAACCGACGACCGCGCTGGAAGGTGCACAGGCAGAAGAACTGCTGCAGGCAGTACAACGTATTGCACGCGAAAAGCAGATTGGCGTGGTGCTGGTTTCTCATAAATTAGATGAAGTGTTGGGTGTTTGTGATGAAGCGACCGTCATGTGCGGCGGCCGGGTGATTTACAACGAAGGCAAAAAGACGCTGAGCAAAAGCGCCATCATTGACGCTATTGTGGGCGACGCAAATGCTTATCAGGCGCCGTCTAACAGCCGTAGTCTGATCCGCGGCGCGATGGGCAAACCCTGGCTCTCGGTCACAAACCTGCAGACTGATCGCCTGAAAGGCATCAACCTTGAGGCATATCGCGGGGAAATTTTGGGTATATACGGGCTGGCCGGCGCAGGCCGAACGCGCTTGTGCCAGACGCTGTTTGGGTTGGAAACCGTTACCGGTGGTGACATCCGGCTGGGTCACAAAGAATACCATCCTTCTTCACCGGCAAAAGCCATTGATAAGGGGATTGCTTACCTGACAGAAGAACGTAAAAAAGATGGCTTCATTCCTCAGATGTCGAGCTATGCCAACGCCATGCTGCCGGTTCTGAAAAAATTCCGTTCTGGCGGATTTGTCAGTCACAGCGCTGCGCGGCAGGCCGCCGCTGAGTTGCTGAGCAAGATGAATACGCTGGGAACGCTGAGCGGACCGATTAAATCGCTTTCCGGCGGCAATCAGCAAAAAGTTCTGCTCGCCAGGGTCATTGCGCAAAACGCCAATCTGGTATTGCTGGATGAGCCGACCAAAGGCGTCGACATTGGGGCAAAAGCGGATATTTATCGCATCATCCATCAGTTGGCAGATAAAGGCTGCTGCGTCATCGTGGTATCGAGTGAGGAAGAGGAATTGCTGGACGTGGCAGATACCATTACGGTGTTCCGACAGGGTAAATGCGATGGTGTGATCATTCCTGCACGCGACCTTAAACCCGCAGATCTTCGCAAAGCCGCATGGGAGCATGCTGAAGCCCAGGCTTAGGGCACTCATTCCGAACAGAACGCATCCAACGGCCAGCTAAGCTGGCCGTTTTTGTTTCAGCATTTGATTAACGTTATAGTTGCCCTCCTGCAGAAGACCCAAACAAATTGCATCAAGTGAGTTACCCCGCATACAGGCTCTGAGCGCTGGCGCAAAATGAGTGGAAAAATTGTGCAATCTGTCATTGGTATATTTGCAACAGGACAGATATTAAGTTGTGCAAAGTGGTTATATGGGAGGGGCAAGAGAAATGGCAGACTTTTACATCTCGGGTATACGCAGAGACAATGCAGGGCGACACATTCAGTACGTTAAAATCATCAAAGCCGGTAATGGTGAGAAGGACGCATCAATTAACTCGCGTCAGTTTGTCGCTGAGTTGATAAATGCCGGTAAGACAAGCTTTCAAACAATTAACTACGTGAATGACAAGTGGGTTTATGGGGCAATGGTTCATGTTATTGATGGGATTTATCTCACGACCGATCCTAATGATACCAAACGCGATAACCTGGGTAATTTGCCCACTTTTTAATGATATGATGTTATAAGCGAATGAGCGCTTCCGGCGAAGCGCTCAGTGTCATTACTCAAAATCAGCGTGTCGTTTAAACATGGTTTCACTGGTTTCACGCAGTTGGTCCATGAGTTCCAGCACGATGGCATCGTAGGTGATAAAGCAGAGTTGCTCGAAAGAGGAACCCATTGGCTGCGAAAACTGGCCCGGAGTGCGATCGTTTTCAGTTTTGACAGTTCCCGGTAATACCAGCACGCAGTTGGCCAACTGGCCAATCGCAGAGTCTTTCTTCATGGTGACCAGCGCCACGTCGACACCACACTCAACAGCTTTCTGCGCAAGGCTCTTGAGACTGCCTGTTTCGCCACTGCCTGAACCAATAATTAACAAATCACCCGCTTTCGTATGAGGTGATGAAATTTCCCCAACTACGCTGACCGAGAAGCCTAAATGCAATAAACGGTTAGCGAACGCGCGGATGGCAATACCGCTGCGCCCTGCACCTTGCAGGAAAATATGCTTCGCATTACGGATCTGCCCGATAAAATGCTGCGCCTGATCATTGTCGATATTGAGCGCGTTTTGTTCTAGTTCCCTGAGAATACTGACAGTATTTTCTTGAACACCCATTTTCTTTTCCTCCGGTCAGGCAATTGTACGGCCACCATCCATGAGGATCGTCTGTCCCTGGATGTAAGAATTTGACTTATCAGCAAGGAAGATGGCCAGGTTTGCGACATCATCGATTGTGCCCAGACGACGGACCGGAATTTTCTCCAGTACTGCGTCTAAATCTGCCTGCGTCGGGTAATTAACACGCATCATTTCGCCGGTGTCGATAAGACGCGGCGCGATAGCGTTGACGTTAACACCTTTTGGACCCAACTCCTTCGCCAGACCACGAATAAGACCTTCCCCCCCCGCTTTACTGGCCGGATAGCTCACCCCCCCGCCAGTACCTGACAGCGCAGAACCGGAGGAGATGTAAACGATTGAACCCTGGTTAGTTAAGAAGTCATCGTAAAATGCTTTGACCGTATTGAATAAACCCGTCAGGTTGATTGAGAGTGTTTTGTTCCACTCTTCGAAAGTAATGTCTTTGACTTTATTGGCAAAAGCGACACCTGCGTTCAAAACCAGAATGTCGATACGGCCATAAGTTTCGATAACTTTTCTGCGCACTTCAGCCAGTGCCTGCGGATCAGAGACGTCCGTTTTGACAAAGAGCGATTTAACATTGCCAAAGGTCAGTTCTTGCGCAGTTTTGATGCCATTAGCCTCGTTATAATCGACAATGACGGTATGCGCACCGCGTTCGGCGAATTGTTTTGCAATTCCTTTACCAATCCCATGCGCACCACCGGTAATTAGCGCAACTTTACCTTCAAAATGACTCATCGGTTGTTCTCCTGAATCTTTGTACTTAACGTGAGAGGAATCCCCCACGTCTGCGGTCTACATAATGATTACGCGCTCAATTAAGAGCGCGTGAATGTATGTTGGATACTTAATGCATGACAGACTTTAATGCCTGATAGCTTGCTTTAGGGTTGTCATTAAATAATGCGCCACCGACAACAATTAAATCAGCACCCGCCTCCTGTACTTTTTCCGCTATTTCCAGATTAACGCCACCGTCGACTTCAATTTGAATGTGTCGGCCAGCAATCATTTCTCTGGTTTTCCTGATTTTCTCGAGGCTTTTCTCGATGAAAGTCTGCCCGGGTTGCCCCGGGTTAATGGTCATAATCAGGATGTAATCAATATCGTCCAACAAATATTCCAGAACACTTTCAGGCGTACCCGGATTGATGACCACACCGGCTTTTCGCCCGGCCTTTTTTATTTTCTGTAAAATAAAATGCACATGCGGCGTTGATTCATAATGCACTGAGATCATTTCTGCGCCAGTATTGATAACATCATCAATATGTCTTTCAGGATTAGCCAGCATCATGTGTACGTCGAAAGTCATTTTGCTGGCTTTTTTCATTGCAGAAATTTGATTCGGCCCAAAGGCAATATTATTTACGAAGGTTCCATCCATTAAATCAACATGCAATATTTCAGTGTTCTCTTCTTCTAAAAAACGGAGCTCATCTTGCAGACTTAAGATATTCGCGCCAAAAATTGATGGTAAAATCTGTGCCATGGTAAGCAAACCTCATTTTTAAAATCAATGGAATACAGTGCTCAACCAATACGTCAATACTTCCCACGGGCCAGTCAGTACAAAGTCAGTACCCTGCCCCTGCAAGCCGACGCCTGCGCCATGCAGGAATTGGGTTGCACCCGGAGCCACATACCCTCCTAAATACATCACGACAATACTGAACAGTAAGGTTGAAATAATTGAGCGGATGACGTTCCCGTTGCTGGCCATTACGGTCATGGTTGTCATATAGATGATTGACATCAGAACGCCGATTGGGAAAATCATGATCCCCGGTAAAATCAGTGCGCAAAGCATGGTCAACGGAATGGTGATAACGGTGACGGTGATGGTCGCTGGGTCGCCCAGTGCCAGTGCACAGTCCATACCGATGTTCAGTTCGGCGTCTTTACCCATCTGCTTTTGCATAATCTCTTTGGCACTTTTCCCAATTGGAGACAGTCCTTCCATCAGGACACCCACCACTTTAGGCAGGAGCACCATTACCGCAGCCACCCCCATTGCCATCGGGACAATAGTGGTCACAGGCTGTTTCGTCAGCAGTCCAAGCAGACAACCTACAATGACACCGATGATAGCGGGTTCACCAAACACACCCAGACGTTTCTGTACGCTCTCCAAATCAACGTCGAGCTTGTTCAGGCCGGGGATCAGGTCGATAATTTTATTGACCAGCAGTGCAAAAGGTAATGTCCAGCCTATATGGATCATGGTGGTACAGGTCGTCCCTTCCAGGCCATAATATTTCTGCCAACGGGGAGCAATTAAATCGCCAATAAACAGAGCGATAACGCTAAGTGCGACTGCCACGCCAAAACCGATAAAGAAGCTGTCAAACACGAAATAGGCCAGCGCGCCGGGAACCAGGAAGTGCATATAATTCCAGATATCAACGTTCAGCGTTTTGGTTAATTTAAGACGAACAAGTAGCAAATTAAGAATAATACCCACTGGAACAACTAAAGCGGCAAAGGGTGCCACCCATGCAGCCGCGCCCACCGCTGGCCATCCGATATCAGCCACGGTGAATCCGCTTCCAAGCTTTGAATAGTAGTCAATCGCCGGCTGCAGGGATGTACTCAACAGATTAACAACCAAACCTAAACCAATGAAACCGATACCCACGGTGATACCAGACTTAATGGCAGCACCGACTTTCATGCGGAAAACCAAACCCAAAATGAAGATGACAAGTGGCAGGATTGCCGTTGCCCCCATGCTTGTTATCGTTAGCATTATGTTTTTTAACATGTCCATCTTGTCATCCCCTGTGTTTTCTTATTAGTTTTTAGCCAGCTCTGTTAATAAATCCCCTAGTTTTTTTCGTAACACAGCTTCATTAATCCCGGTGATAAACCCGGCCACACTCATATGCGGTTTGCCGATATCACCTTTGTAGTTATTCGTGGTTAAAACCACATCAGCATTCTGTAACTCAGAAGGAAGTTCTGACATGCTGCATTTATTTATTTTGAACTGAGTAATGCCATATTCTGTACACACGGATTTCACTTCATCAGCAGCGATAGTTGACGTTGCGACACCGCTCCCGCAGGCTACGAGGATATTAATCATCATTATGCTCCTGAACTCTTATTGCATGACGGTGGAAATAAAAAGTGCCTGCGCTTTCTCGGAAGGAAGCTCAAGTAAATTTTGATAAAAGTCTTCCATTTGAAGATGACTAAACAGGGCCTTCAGCAGTTGCAACTGATTAGCCGGATCGGTCACGACCAAATTGATAATGAGTTTGACCCACAATTTATCGTCGCCATCAGCCTGATCAACCTGAACCGGTTCAGGTAAGCGAATAATATAAATCGACGGGCTGTTGGCCTGGTTGCTGTCGCAATGTGGGATCGCCACAGAATAACCATCAAGCAAAATACCGGTTGGATACATGGCTTCGCGTTCGCGCAGTGCTGCCAGATAGGTCTCTTTCACTATCCCTTCTGAATACAGCTTTTTATGGATGTGCTGCAGCACCTCGTCGTAATTTTTGAATGCTGCACCATCTGCAACATTGATAGTCACTGTACTCACCTCTTCACCTCACTTCATCAATGCTCTTATGAGCAATAAAACAAATCATATGAGCAGTTATAGCACGCCAATTTTTCCCGCAAACTGAAAACATGGAAAAGTTATAGGTTGATCACAAAATAAATTCAAAGGTGCAATAAAATAAACGCTCATGTGAGAAAAAAAGGAAGTGTCATCTATTAAAACACTCATGCCACCTGGAAAGTTAAAGTGTATATATCTCCAAAAATCAGAGAGATGAGAGATTAAATGAAGATTTTTTGGATATGGACTGACCCATGCCAGCGAATTTGGTCATGCTCTGCCGTTAGCCATTCTGTTTAATGCTGAATTATTGATGACGGTGCGTTATGCATACCTGAGAGGAAGGTGATCAAGGGCGCGGGCAGCGCCCAATATTTCTGGGGTTCGGGGATTTATATCTATCAGGAATTGACAAGCTTCACAGCCGTATCGAAATCTGTGATTAGCACATCAAGAAGGCCTGACTTCAGAGAAGCGACTATGCCTTCATATTTCTGCTCCCCTCCCGCCACGCCAATCACGGTTTTCGTGTTACGCAATTGCTCAGTGGAAATACCAAACCCTAGACGGCTCATTGGGCTATCAAGGATCTCACCTTTACTGTTGACGAGCGTTATGCAGACATCAGCAGCGATATCTTTCTCAAACAGATTTTTTTGCCACGACTCGGGAAAAATATCACACAAACTGGATGAGCCTGTTTTCCAGGCGCCAATACCGGTGATGACAACATCCAGCTGAGAATAATATTGTTGGGTATCCACCACAGCCGGATCACTGGCCAGTTTTTGGGCCAGGCTTTCATCATCCACCCACATCGGCACATACATAGGATGTGCCTTGCCCTGAGAGATAGTCGACAGTCTGTGGATAAGGTCGATCGGGCCCTGGCTAAATTCAATGCCCGGATGAACACCAGATAGCTGCACAACATCTAATGCCGGCAAGCTGGTGAGTTGACTCACTGTGCTGGATAAAACGCGTCCCCAGGCAATACCAACCTTCATTCCCTCAGCGAGATTATTGTTGAGATAACTTGCAGTGATACCACCCAGCTTCTCATTCAGTTCTTCCTGATTGGACCAGGATTCTGACACGGAAAGCACGATTGCCTTCTGCAGACCATACTTTCCGCAGAGATTAAGTGCGATCTCTTCGTCAAGCAGTTGCTGCTTTGGAAAGAGAAACTTCACATACTCTTCCTTAATTGCCTCATCGATAAGACGCGCCGCTTTAAACCTCGAAATCTCAAGTTCTTCAGCGATCTCAGTTTTGGTCTTCATCTCGACAAAGTAACGTCGGACGACGAGAGAATAGATGTAGCGGGGGTCGTAACCTGACCAGCGACTGTTTTTTATACGTTTAGGCATAGAGCATTCCATCTTCATCCAAAGACAATATCAGTTGAGTTAACTGTTATCCCCTGCAAGTTACTCATAAGAGTACACTTTTATCCGCTCCTTTGACATGATCATATGAGTATTATCTTTTGGCTGAGTGATACCTAGCGCACAGCCTCTGGCTTAAACTCGGGATATGCAGTTCACCGTCAGGCACCATAGACGTGGATCAACGCGACTTCATTATTGAAGCCGGTGTTTGGCAAGAGAATTTGACCTCGCCTTACGATGATGTCCTGCGCTTCACTAGTCCTTCGCCACCATTAGGTTGGAAGGAGACGTTCCTCCAAATGACTGACCATCCTCGGCACTCATAAAAAACTGGCCAGAAGGCCGGTCACCGTGATCAGCACATCTATGCAGCACCCCAGCCGACCCTCCAGATGCAGCCCCACGCTGGTACGACTCCCGATGCGATGCGGGTGGCGCAGCGCATCAGCAACCGTCGGTTTTACTGACGCCGGAATACGGATATCGATGATTTGCGAGAGCGCATTACGCTGAACGGCCGCCGGGTCAGTGCTGACCAATAAATAACGGTCGTAACGCACCACCTCCGGGCCTGCCCGTAGGCTCCGGGCTGACCGGCTGAACATTACGGTTGACGGTAACAGACGGCGTAACAGGGGAAATATCACGCTGCTACAGAGGCTGCTGAGTAACAGACCCGGTCAGCATGAGTGTTGCCAGGGAGGAAACGAGGTTACAAAATGTGGCAAAAAACTGGGGCATGAGTCCGTTAACGCCTTTATAACCATGTTCAGGAAGGTGATGGGCAGCACAACAGCGCACTATTTTGCCGAACGAAAAAAAGGAGGATCACTGACCCGCTCATGCTAAAAATACGCCGTGAGGTTTTAACACCCGTTTCTAGCAGAGAGCTGACCATCAGACTGGGTTGGTGCCCTTATAGCAAGGATCTATTTTCCGCATGCGGCCACACCCCAGTTCAGTCAGGTGATTCTTTCTATTGGCCTGTCGAGAATCATTCTCTTGGCTCATCGAAATTATTGGTTGCCTGCCTTATATAAGCTCCCCGTACCCCCCCCCCCCCGTTATTCCATTTAGTTCTCGCTATTACCGGCGCAGAGATGCTCATCCGGCTCTTTCCGTCGGTTTGAATACCCGTTGTAATGTTGCCATTATGAAATCTACCCCTCACCGTATGAAGAGATAGATGTGGTAAGAAATGAAAGTAGTGTAGGGTCCTAACTCGCGTCAGGTTTCTTTAGCGTGATCACAAAGTAATGCTCGGGTTTTGAAATCCTCCCCCATATACGATTGATAAATTGGCAATTTTGAAGAATTCATCCGCACTGATATCGAATGCTAATTCAATTTTCTTTACTTTTCCGGCACCTATAATGTCTTGGGCCTCGCTAAAATTATGGACTTGTTTTATGGGCATTCAGGTGGCCTCTTCGCGATGATTAAAGTGTGTAAAGCTCATGCCATTAAATGGTCATAACATGACGTTATTATGTCAAGGGCGAGGTACTTAGATTACGAGTGACTGCTATCTAACCACATTTAAATAAACCGGTAAACCACATGAGTAGGATTTGGATTTGAATGGACTGAGTAATTGGTATTGACTGGAACTGTAAGTATGGACTGACCCCGCCCCGGTAGACGATCCTGCCCTATAGTTTGAGCATAGGGGGAGCCAGGCAAATAGCAATTGATTGTTATTTAAGCTACGATGAGGTCAGGCTATCATCTGGTTAAGGAATGATGATGAACGAAACAAAGCAGCACCACGCTTATCAACGCGGGGTTAGCATGGCAAGCCTATGGAAGCGCCTTAAAGGTACGATTCTGAAGTGGGATGCCATTTGTGTGGCTAAAGCACGTAGCCATAAGCTACCATGTTGGATTGGTCACATTCCGATGAGCATGCTTGTAGTAGCGATGATGTCTGCAGTTGTATTTGGAGGCATTATTATCGCAAGCTCTGCTGTTCTACTCGGGGGGTTAATACTTGCTGGCAGCATTTTCTCTTCTAAGGAAAAAATAACTGATTCATCTGTGCATACTGATAGCACTTACAAATCGCCAACTGAATATAGGGCAGATGGAGAATTCGGCCCTGGATGGTATGCTGGTAATTACAAGGTCAGTGATGACTACTGAGGTAATCGCTACCCCAGTAGTCAATCTGGTTACACTATTTACCGACAAGGTTATTGGCACCTTTACTGCCAATTGTATCAGCTACTGCACCACCAACTTTCCCCCCTGCAGCTTTACTATCTGCGGTCCCATTAGCTAAAGCAGTACCTAAACTCTGACCTACAGAAATGCCCGCCCATGATAATGCCCCAAGCCACACTGCAGGCAGAACCAGAAACATACACCCCATCACCAGATTCATGATCAAGTCGTCAGAACTGTTCTGAAAACCAGCCACGTTCCATCGGCTATGCGTATCCGAGCCGTATAACGCTTCCAGCAGCCAACTGTCCAGCCAGCGCGCCAGCTCCCACCAGAAGGTCAAAAAGTTCAGCGCAAACACCACGAATGTCACCGTGATCACCGCCTTATACTCATAGGTTGCGAAGACCAGGATGAGCGGTACCATGATGTACACCGCCATCAACAGTACCGCCTGCACCATCGGCAACGCCTGACGCATCGCATCAAATGCCGGATACGCCGCTAGGCTCCCCAGTGCGGCCCCGCCCATCGAGGCAATACGGTTAACCGAGTTGTCCAGGGTAAAGTCCGCGTTACCGCCATAGCCGGCATACGCCCGTCCGTCCTGGGAGACTGTCAGGTTATCCGGACTGACCAGGCGGCGCACCACCGCCTCTTTATAGTCCGCATCCGGCTGCCCCATCATCTTCAGCGCAGCGGACATTCGCAGCATCACGCCCGGGTCGACCTGCTTCACGACTCTGGCCTCCAGGCCCGTCTCACCGGCTGACCACCACTCATTGCAGGTCGGATACCCACCCCGTCCGGTGTTAGGCCGGCCACTGTCCCGTGCTTCATTCCACGGGAAGCTAGCACGCGGCGTTTTCGACTGCAGATTGTTGTAGTACCCGCCGTTCAGGAAGGTCTTCGACCCCAGCCACTCGATATCACGCAGCGTGGCCTTGTCCGTCGTCTGCCCCTGGTCGCGGTTCTGCCAGGTATACAGCGCCAGCGCGTAGCAGTCATTGGTGAAGTCCTGCAGCTCCTTCGCCAGACCCGGGTTGTTGACCCGACTGTGCTGGACCTCAAAACGGACCTGTCGCAGATCCGGCCGGCACGGAATGGTGGCCACGGCCGCCGAGGTGATCCCCTTCGACAGCTTATGTACTACCAACCACCACACCGGCACCTTCGCCGTTTGGCCGTTCATGCTCGACATGATATTGGCGTACCCGGTTTCATCCGGCTTTTTGGGTGTCCAGGTACCGCAGGTTGCCGCCCGGCTGCTGTCATATTTGATGGTATCCAGGCTGACATTCATCAGCGGCAGGCAGCAGGTAAGCATCACGAAAAACGCGCCGTAGAGCAGGTTCTCAATGCGCGGCAGGGACAGCATCCCTTTGTTGCCCTCATCCTCACCTTCCTCCCGGACCTTCAGCCAGATGGCCGCTACCTTGAACAGCAGCGGCAGCACAAACAGCCCCGTACTGACCAGCAGCTCCCACAGGCCGTTGTTAATCAGCCAGCCGAGCAGCGTCAGGAAATACTCCAGATAGCTGTTGGTCATCATAAGGTCAGCCCTCCGCCAAAGAGGCTGTATTCACATGCCAGGGCAAATGCCGCGCAGGCGATGGCCATGCGCTTGAGGGGTTGTCGGTATTCCGGTTTGCAACCCGGCGCATGCCAGATTTTCCAGAATCCCCAGGCCAGCACGGCGTATAGCGCCAGGCGCCAGCTCAGCCAGCCATAACGGGTGCTGTGCACCCAGTCACGTAACGCGGTACTCTCTCCTGGGTGATTGACACCCCAGTGGGCCATGCCCAGCGCCACTATCATCGCAATCACCAGCATGCCCAGCATCTGCAGGACACGCTTTGCCCGGTGACCGAGCCGGCCGCCCCTGCGGGGCGACACACCTTGTTTATCTGTTCCAGCCATTGATGCATCCCCACGATTACTGGTCGCTTTCCGGTACGGCCAGTTGGTTGAACTTGGTATCCGGGCTGTCAACCGACTGACGCTGCGGGTTGGTTTCCGCACGGTTGTTCTCGCGATCGATGATAGTCAGCACCGCGTTACGGGAAATCTCGCGTTTCATCTCCATCTCGTTTTTCAGCGCCGTGATTTCGCGGTCCAGCGCCTCGATACGCCGATCGCCCTCTTCCATCGCCATTTTCTGGACAGCAGCATTGGGCTCTGACATGCCGGTGGTGACCATACGGCGCATGATAAAGGCCGTTTCAATGGTGTCAGCCATCGCCAGTTCGCTGGCCAGGCGGCCGACCAGGGCAGCATTATCCGGGTCACGCTGCAGCGCCTTGATAACCCCGGCGGTCACCGCCAGGCTGCCCGTCTTGAGCTTGGCCAGGTTGCCCGTGGTGGGTTTCTCTGCGCCGTTGACCAGTTTGGCCAACTGCTCATTATTTGCTTTAGTCGCCTCTTCCAGCATCGGGGCAAAACCGGTGCCGGCCACGGTACTGCCTGGTTGCTCACTGCCTTCACCACTGGTGCATTGCGCCGCATCTTTACAGGTGCGCAGGGAGGAATCCCCCAACACCTTCACCACGGCAGCTGCCGCTTCTTCACTGCTGGCATATTTGGCACAGGCACCGCCGGTGCAGCTACTGCCGGATACGCTGGAGGTACTGGTGACCGGCAGCGCATTCATCATGTTGTAGCCGGCGGCCGCCAGGTCGTGCGTTGGCTTGATGGCAGGCTGGCCGGCACCACCCCGCTTTTGACCGCCGATCCAGGTCTGGCCGGATTGTCCGGTCACTTTCTCCGTGGCATTCATCGACCGCACCGCATCGGCATCCCCGTTATTGATCAGGCTCTTGGCTTCTTCCATCGCGGCGGCCTGGCTCCAGCCGCCGGAGTCCGCCATATCCATCATCCGCTTGGAGAGGTTCTGACAATTCAGCTGTGCCTTGTCGAACGCGACACCGCCCTGCAGCACCCCGTTGGTCAGCATTTCATACAACCCCGGGTTGGCTCGCTGGATAGCCATCGCCGGCAGGCTGGCCACCGCACCGGTAGCCCCCTGGATAACACTGCCCATCAGGTTCTTGAAGCCGTCCGTCACCCCGTTGAGCTGGTTGCCAATGGTGGTCTTCAAGTCGAAATTGCCGCACATCAAATCCGAGCTCCAGCCCAGGTTCATACCCAGCCTCTGCATGTTGCCGCGCGTCGCCGGCTGTGAAATCACCGAGCCACCACCCAGGGAGTAGAACAATTTGTCCGAGACTGCGCCGCTGGCGCTCTTCCCGTACCCCACATTGCTGTCATTTACCTGGGGCAACGAAATGCCAAACAGGGTGCCGTTATCATCATTGTCGTCAGCGTGTGCGTTCACGCCGGCCAGCGCCAGGCTGCCGGCAATCAGCAGAGACAGCAGGCTGCGCCGTCCCAAAAGAGATTTATTCATCGTGTTATTCATCGTTTATGCCTCAAAAATCCGTGCTGTAGAGGAAACGCTGCCCGCGGCGCTGGCAGCAGCTGTAGGGTTGCCACAGGGCAAAGGCAGCGTTCGCATCCGCTGCCGGCGGATGGTCGCCGTCCGGGAACACCGCGCAGGACTGACTCAGTTGCGGCGCCAGGCGCTGCCACTTGTGGTTACTGGTACCGGTATTTTCCTGAACCGCGCCTGGTGGCCAATACCCTTCCGAGCGCTGTCCCATCAGGGGCTGATAGACATGGGGCTGGCCAGAACGGGTGATGATGTCCGCCACCCGCTGCGCCACCAGGGCGCCGGCCTTGTCGTCATCGACCTGGGTCACAAATCCCGATCGGGGATAGACGTTGCCCCACATATTCGCGGCCGCCTGACTGCCGACCTCACGCTGACCGGGGATCAACGCCTCCGGGTACAGCGATTCGGGCATACCGGTACGCCATGCCAGACTATCCAGTGTGCTGAGGAAATACGGCACAAAAGGGGTCGCCGCAGAGCGGCACGAATAGCCGGCAATACTGCCGCCAATCAGGGACGTCGCCGGATGGCCAATGGCATCGGCATACTTGAAGTGGAGATTGGTTTTACGTTGCCCGGGCGTTTTCAGCTCGTTGTTGCCGCCGGCGGCGGACACGCCACTCAACGCGCTGGTGATACTGCTTTCCAACCCGCCGGCGGCCTGGCTCACCATCGACATTTCACGCCAGGGATTGCCTCCTTGGGTGTTGTACGCCGACACCACAGCTTCCGGGATAAAGTGGGTGACTTTGACGGAGGTCCGCACCTTGCAGCCAAACGGCGTACACAGCAGCCAATAACAAATGCCGCTGACGCGCCAGCTGATACAGGCCTGCGATACAGCACTCGCGACAATCTGCACGCTGTTGAGCGCAGCGTTCGCTGCCGGCACGCTGGCCGCGGACAACAACATGGCCACACTGAGGGATTTAAGGGTAAGGCGGGGTTGCCCAAGAGACACCCCATACAAAGGGGGTTGCTGCATATCACTGCCCCCCTTGTGACTGGGCGCGCAGTGCCGTTGCCTGGGCTACGTCAGCCGTGCCATATACCACATCCGTATCGTCAAATACGACGGCCGGCACTTTTGTAACGCCCAGTTCCCAGGCGCGCACCACCGCACGGTAGACCGTGGCCAGCTCCTGTTCATAAGCCTGCCATTGCGGCGACTGCAGCACGGCTTTAGCCTGGCGTTCGGCTTCATCCGGGTTCGACGACAGCTCTCCAAACGTCTGCACCTGCAGCTGTTCAGGGCCGTCAAGATAAATAACGGAGACCGAGACATCGACGTTACTCGGGGGATGGTGGGAATCGGTATAGAGTACCGTGCCGGCAAACACTGACGCCGGCATCAGCAGAGGGAACAACGTCAGCAACGTGCTGATTTTCATGGCCTGCACTCCTGCGTGGATAGAATCCACACAGGGTGCTACGGGCAGCTCAAGAAGGCAGCAAAGAAGTCTTTATTGGATTATGAAAATTTTAGTCGTTGGTGCTTCAATCGGCCTAGGTCACGTTTTCAAACCTAGTGTTTGCTATTAGCACCAAATCGTCCGCAAGAGATGTCTCACTTGAATGACTCGTTTGATTTGGCTGGTCTTGAGGCTGAGCGGAACTTTGGGGTGAACTGTATACCTATAAAGCTGGCCCCATACGGGGCCATTTTAGGCCTAAAGCGTGATCGGAATTGGTACCGGAATACGAGGCTGTATTTCAATCAGACGTGCATCAGACTGAAGGATGCCGGAAAAAATATTCGGTGTTTTTGGTGACTCGAGTGAAACTACGAATGCATAGCGGATACTAGCAGCTTTGGCCCCATCAATTTGATCTCCCCCTTCGCGTGCCATGTAATGAATCTCAAAACAGGGACGGACTAAGGTACTGCCGATTTTATTCAGCTCCGCGCTAAGAACGGATTCCCACTTACCCGCATCCGCGCGCAGCTCAGCTTCCGTCGCGACAGTTTTCTGCTTGAAGAAGGACTGCGTTTTTTCCGGATCGGGGCGGAAGGTAATTTCCACGCCTGCACGCGTGTACATTGAAGTATCCTGAGGATCGACAGGGCTTGAAAAACAGCAAGTTGCCCGAATTTTCACTTTGCCATTAATACCGGTCTCAGGAATTGGCAGCGGAACGCGCAAGTATTTTCCGGGGGTAAGCTCGCCCTGATAAAGTATGCGTGCGGTACCATCTGGCGATTCGATGATCTGACTGATTGAGTCAGGTACCTTGCCCCAGCCTACACTACCTTTTTCATGCTCAGCGCGATCTGCAGCATTGATCAGTAGCGCTTTGATTGCGAGCGGCGAGATGTCATGGCCAAGGATGGCACGAATACCCACGGCATAGCGCAACAAATAAGGGGCCGAAAAGCTGGTTCCGCAGGTCGGCACTAGCTTGTCAGGATCCAGAGCGCTTGGCACATGAAAATACTGGCGTGGGGCACCGCCAAATGCAACAAGATCGGGTTTGACCAATCCCGGTGAACGTCCTGGGCCGACAGCACTGTATGGTGCGCGTTTCCATCCAGCTTCAACTTGATCAGTAGCACCTACAGACAATGCATTTACACAGTCCGATGGCACCTGAATGCGGTTAAGACCGAGTGAACTCTCGCTGTCGCCATTATTGCCGGCCGCAATCGTAAGGAATGTATCTCCGTCGGCGAGGTAGGTATCAATGAGTGACGTCCATGGGTGAATTTCATCATCGTCAATAGGCAGTGCAGGGCCAAGGCTCAAGTTCAGAAACTCATACTGACGGGAAAGCAGAATGTCTTCGAGATGTGACAGGGTGCGATAAAGCTCATAAGGATCTTCACCGTCAATGTTACTATCAAGGATGCGGTGATGGTCAACGTACGAGAAAGGGCGACTGGCTATTTCTCCCGGCCAAAGGGGGCCGAAAAGAAATGCCGAGGTAACACCCAGCCCATGAGAAGGACCGTCAGGGTGATCGTCTGCTGCAGAGTCAGCGTGCGAGTAGTTGGTAACCCAAGGTTCCAGTACATGCTTATCAGGCAGACCACCATCCAGAATAGCGACACGGACATCTGAGGCATAGGGCTGGACGTCAGGCAGATTTATGTTAGCGCCAACCGGCATTCCCCTGGTGACCGGCCGAAAGGACCGCATGGCTGGCAATGGCCTAACTACACGCAGGAACGAGAAAGATGCGAGCAGGGTGAGCTGATTTTCTGCACCCGCAACCGGCATGAACCAAAGATTACCCACTTCAATAGCCATCTGCTCC
This sequence comes from Serratia plymuthica, assembly GCF_018336935.1. Lineage (NCBI taxonomy): Bacteria > Pseudomonadati > Pseudomonadota > Gammaproteobacteria > Enterobacterales > Yersiniaceae > Serratia > Serratia plymuthica. The sequence goes on from NZ_CP068771.1 coordinate 3,160,421, forward strand.
TTCACTTCAAATCCCAGCTCATGGGCATAATTAATGAATGCCGTTTTGATGAATTCATTACTGCCTACAGGCATCAGTTGCAATCCAACTTCCCAGTAGCCTTCGAAGGCATCGGTGTTGTGCTTAATTTTTTCACTATTGTCAGGTTCTGAAATGCTCCAGACCCGGAACAGGTCAGAGGCACCACGGCTTTTTTCGGTAAACTGCTCCAGCTCTTTACTAAACTCGGTTAGCCGATCGCGCTTGCCCGCCACAAAGATTCTTGTTGTCGGCGACTTTACTGGGGGCCCCGTGCGAGTCCAACGATCAGGGAGTACATCTACGCTTTTACTACCTATCGAGCGTACGGCCATTTCTTTAAAAAGAGCTCGTGGAAAATGGCCTTTGGCAATGTAAGATGGATGTAGAGTAATGGCAGCCACTGCAAAATCTTTAGGGCAGAGCCTATTATCCAATGTATTCAGCTTACTGACCGTGTGCTCAAACTGAGGTTTTAACCTCTCTATTACCTCGCGAAAAGTGTAAATCGGATCAGACTTAGGATTTATTTTCGGCGGGGGTGTATGAGACGCTAAAACTTCCGCCTTACCGATTATATAGTTACGCTTTTCAGTCATTGATTATCTCCTTTCCCACCAGTCGTTTTCGAATTGTGTCCCTACTGACATTCGCGATTTTTGCGGCTTTTTGCTGAGTGAAACCATACTGACGAACTAGTCTAACTGCGAAGCTTATTTTTTCAGCCTTTGTTTTGCCTACGGCGTCGAAATCGAGCTGTGCAATCAAGTCTGTCTCAAAATGCTCTGGGCGAAGAATATAAAGTCTGCGCAATTGATAAATCTCGCGCTTTATGTTGCTGTACGACTGACCCCGCAGGCTCTCCTTAAGGAGGTCATACCAAGGGGCCAGAACGTCAAAATAATCTCCCGCGAAAAGACGCACCGCTTCTGCCACTTGCGCATCGTCTGGCAGTTGAAAGGTGACTTCCAGATCAAAGCGCCGCCATAGAGCCGGATCCACTAGCTCTGGATGGTTGGTGGCTGCGACCAGTAAACCGCTGGAGGGCCAGTCTTCCAATTCCTGCAGCATAATAGTGACAAGGCGTTTCAGCTCACCAACATCTGTCTCATCTGTACGTTTTTTGGCTATCGCATCAATCTCATCCAGCAACAATATGGATGGGTGCGATTTGGCAAAATCAATGACACTGCGAAGATTGCTGCCGGTCCTGCCCAAGAAGCTGCTCATCACGGTAGTCAGATCCAGTGTATAAAGTGGAAGCCCTAGTTTTTGAGACAACCACTGGGCCGTCATGGTTTTACCCACTCCTGGCGGACCACTGAAAATTAAAGACTTAGCCGGCATCAGGCCATGGCGGGCCAGCAGTTCGCTCTTCTCTCGCTCCAGCAGAACCTGCTCAAGTTGCTTTTTGACCTGCCCTTGTAAAAGCGGCCCGTCTGTATTGTTCATTGTCTGTGAAACTTTCAACAACGTTTGAGGCACGGTATCTTCAGTTGTATTACCCGGAAACTCGAACGAAGACGACTCTTTACGCATGACATCATGAGAGCGAGCAGGATTAAGTTTAAGCAACTCCTCAATTTTCAACGCCAGCTGCGGATCGCTCTTTCTCAGGGAGCGAACATGCTTAGCCAGATAGAGTCTTAAGTCTTTCTCATTCCCTTCAAGGGACAGCCTAATTACACTGACTAAATCTAGTTCCATTTATGCACCTTGGTCAATTACACATTCAAGTAGCTAATATTTAAAGTAAAAAACAAATTTCAATAATGGCAAATTTTATTATTTTTATGCATTATAGCCACTACGATAGAGGAAGTCAGTAGCCACTGTATTTTTTTACAGTGCGGAATTTCACATGCAGACAAAATCACGCTTCCCCAGATTGAACTCAGGATCAGTCGCCCCTGAGCTGCTGAGCTGCTGAGCTGCTGAGCTGCTGAGCTGCTGAGCTGCTGAGCTGCTGAGCTGCTGAGCTGCTGAGCTGCTGAGCTGCTGAGCTGCTGAGCTGCTGAGCTGCTGAGCTGCTGAGCATGGCCACCATAAAAACCGGCCAGCAGGCCGGTCAAAGAGTAATAGCACTTCAAACTAATTAACCCGAAATCGCTCGCACAAATCGCTTAGATGGAGCAACAGATACACCACATCAGCGGCATCCGGTACAGTGACATACCAGCGCGGGTGGTCATACTCCTCTGGCAGGGGCCACAGCGTACTGCCAGTCACCGTGATCAGCACATCGATGCAGCGCCCCAGCCGGCCCTCAAAATGCAACGCCACGCTGGTACGGCTCCCAATGCGATGCGGGTGGGCGGTAAGTTGGACCGGCCCCAACAGCCGATCGCGGATAGCCACACAGAAAGTCTCAAGCGCCAGCGCATCCGTGTCGCTTAAGGTGGCCACGCCCTGCGGAGGGAGGGTAAACAACGACGGTTCACGACAGACCTGGCCGTGCGGTCGTACAACAGGTTCCGGGTATTTCAGGGTCATCATGCAGCCCGAGCCTCCTCGTTCGCCACCAGACCGCGCAGGCGGTCAAGCTTTTGCGCCACCTTGCGGGCCGCCTCGAGCTCACTGCAACCAAACTCCTGCATCAGTGCGCGGCGCTCGGCCTTCTCTTCTTTCTCGGTCATCCCCAGTGCCAGATACAGGCTTGGTGGTACCGCACGGAACAGCGCCTCGAGTTTTTTCGATAACACCACGCCTTCGGTATAGCAACCGGACAGCTTGCTGGCCGACAGCAGCACCGCTTTTTGCTCCTCGGTCAGCGCTTTGAAACGGGCAATATCGTTGACCTCCTCCGGCGGCATGGTCAGACAGACCCACCACTCCGCCATATTCAGCATCTTCTCGGCAATGTCCGGGAAGTCTTTTAAGTTCTGCGTCGCCAGCCACAGCCAAGCGCCGAGTTTACGCCACATCTTGACGATTTTGGTCATGTACGGCGCCAGCAGCGGGTTCACCGTCACGATATGCGCTTCATCCACCGCAAACACGATGTCCCGCTCCGAGTACTGGTCTCGTTCGGCAATGTTGTTGATGGTGTTGGTCAGGCTCACCATCGTCAGCGCCATCTGCGCCTCATACCCCTCACGCGCCAGATGTCCCAGGTCAATCAGGGTGACATCCGCCTCTGGCCACAGGCTACCTTCGCGGTTAAACAGCTCCGCCTCGAAGCTGCCGGCCTGGGTAAACATGCCCAGCGCTTCCGCCATTTCAGCCGCCTTGGCCCGACGCTGCTCATTACGAATATTACTCCCTTCGTCTTTCGAGAGGGTGTACAGCGCCTTCTGCAGATCTGCCGGCAACATCTGCCGCCCTTCGTCATAAGTCTGACGCGCCGCCATCAACAGGGCTTCACGGATCATCGCCCGGTCAGCACGCTTCAACTCGTGCTCTTCCTTCGCATCACCGCCAGTGATCATCATGCGCGCCGAGATTTCCATTTCACCCAGGTAATCGCGCTTGTCGTCATCGTCGTCGTCATCGGCATCGATGTCCGGCAGGTCATTTTCATCCAGGGCCAGCGTCGTTAATGCGTCTTCGACCAGCTTGTGCGCATAGGAGAACGGCGGCAGCGAGACGCCACTGCCCGGCTTGATGCTCACCTTGTTGACGCTGAGCCCCTGGCTCTCGAAGTAATCGGCCAGCAACCCAAACGAGTTGCCCGCTTCCGCGATAAACAACCGCGGCCGGTGTATCGCCATCAACTGGGATAAGGTCGCACACAGCGTCGCCGATTTCCCCGCGCCGGTCGGGCCAAAATACAGCATATGGGCATTCTGGCTGCGGTCATGCTTGTTAAGCGGGTCAACCGTCAGCGTATCCCCGCCGCGGTTGAAGAAACTCATGCCGGGGTTACCGGTTCCGGTCTCACGGCCGGTCACCGGCAACAACCCTGCCAGATGCTGCACCCAGGTCAGGCGGGTATACCAGTGTTTCTTGTCGGTCTCCGGGTTAAAACACATCGGTAACGCCCGCAGGTAGGTATTGAGCGGCGCCACATCAAACTCCGGCCGTACCGGCTGCAGGCCGGCGCCCAGCAGCACGTTGGTCAGATCGACACGTTTGTGGTTGAGTGTGGTCAGGTCGCCGGCACGCAGCAGGAACGTAATGCCGGCGCGGTACAGCTTGTGGCGATTGCCCAGGTACTCTTTCACCTGTGCCACATCCTGACGCACGCGGCCGGACTCGGTATTCTCGCCGACGGCGTTTTTCGACAGCTTGTTGAAATCATTCTCCAGCGTGTCCTGAGGCTGTACCACGATGGTCATGCACAGCATCGTTCCCTCCGGGAACAAATCCATCAACGCATTGATTTTCCTCTCGCCGCGTTTCATTTCACCGGTGATGGTGCCCGGCTCCGGCGGGCGGCGCAGCTTCTCGACCGGAATGGCACAATGCGCCTGGTTATCGAACCACCATACCCCCTGGTCCGGATCGGACACGGGCGGTGTGAACAGCAGGGTCTCGGCAAAATCGTTCTGCACCGGCATGGCGCCTTCCGGCGTGTCACGACTGTCAAAATAGGCGGCGTCACGGTACAGGGTCTCTTTTTCCACCCACTCCGGGTTGGGATTAAAATGACGCAGCATCCAGTCATGGACCTGTGCCCCGTTCTGGCGCACGCAGGCAACGCCGGCGCCGGCGAGCGCCCCGGTTACCCGCTCACAGGTCTGATTCAGCATGGCAACCGGTGGCATCGGATCATGATTGCCCTTGCCAATCCAGCGATACACCACCATACGGGTACGACGTTGCTGCCCACGCCATGGCTGGTCGGTGATCAGCGTGTCCTTGAACAGGCCTTCCGGACGAGCGATACCGCGCATATGACGTTCGGTTTCTTTCAGCCAGTCTTCGGTGAATGTACTGCCCTGGGCATGGGGTTTGACGTAATTTCTCAGGCGGTCGATATACGCCTCAACGTTGTTCTCGTCCTGGCAAAAGAACTGCACCACCCAGGGGTTTTCGTCATGCTCGTCAAATGAGTCCTGCAGGGCGTCTTCCACCGTGTCGCGCATTTGCTCCAGGCGATCGTCAGTGCGTCCTTCGGTGGCTACCGGCGTGATGTCAAAAACAGCCCCGACGGACACCCCGTCATCGAGCAAAATACACTGTTCGTGGTCGAGAAACTCCGCCCAGGGCAGGTAATCAACGATGGACGGGTTGGCGTGATACACCTGTTTCTCATCCTTTACCGTCATCTTGCCCGGGCGCCGTAATGGCTCACGCCCGTCGACGGACAACGGCACGCCGTCCTCAGTGGCGATCACAGTGTCCTGGTCACCCCTAGCCGGCACCACTGGCGTCTTGCGCGTCAGACGCTTTTTATCAAACAGGGAAAATCGCATCAGTAGGCCCCCGTCCGTTCACCCGGCATCGCATACTGCACCTGGCTGTAGAACGGAAACACGGTACTGTACCCCGGCACCGGTGCGTTACCGTCCGCCAGGTGCGGAAAGACATACATCACCAGGTCGGGGTTCGGCAGCCGCGGGAACTGCTGGCTGATTTCGCTTTCCTGGGTGCGGCTGTAGCTGCGATCGTCCGCCGCTGTAGCCTGGCGTTCGCTGTCGGTGAGTGGGCGGCGCAGACTGTCGCGGGCCGCCACCGCATTACGCGCCGAACCGCCGCCGTCTTCACCCTGCCACAATTCCAGCATCGAGCTATCGCCCGGTGGCAGCATTTCCTCTTTCGACGTCGAACAGCCGGCCAATGCCATGATGCTGACCATGACAGCGGTAGCCAGGACTCGGTTAAATAGGTTTTTCCGCATGATTATCATTCTCTTATAAGCAAACACAGCAGAAGCAGCACACTCAGCCAAAACGCGCTGCAGAACAGTAAAATGAAGCCCAGCCCTGCGGGCGACTCATCCTTTCGCATTGACGCCACAGCCACAGCATGCCCTTTCTCCTCTGAATGACGCGTTAATCCAGCCCGCCGGTGCTGCCGTCTTCGCCTGGCAGGCTGAAGTCGTAACGCACCTTGCGCCCTTTGGTCTCAAAATCGATCGCCAGCTGGCGGGTAATGTGTACGGCCAGTTTCTGGCCCGGAGGGACGTAGACGGCGTCGAACATCATGCCGTAGCGTTCGCGTACCCAATCGGCGGTCTCTTTCATTCCGCCGGACAGGGCTTTGCCCAGTACCGCCTGGCCGGCATTACCGGTCATGGTGGCGCTGCTGCCATTGACATTGTTTTGCGTGGTGTATTGCCCCTGGCTGATCCCCTCACCGGCGGCGCTGGCGGCCGACAACGCGGCAATGGTCGGCAGGTAGGTCGAGGCATTGGATTTACGCTCCCCACCGATGCACGGAATGCCATTGTCATCGGAGATCCAGCCGATACCGGCGGTGGTGCTGACGTCTTTGCCACTGTTGCCGCTATTGTTGTTGCTGCTTGCCTTCATATTGGTGTCAGGATGCGGCAAGGTGCGTACCGTACCGTCCGCAAACACAAAGGTGATGCTGTTGACCTGGCCACGCACGCACGACAACGTCCAGTCGCCACTGGCGGTCCCAGAGACAATCGCCCCTTCCACGTCCGGCAGCTCGATGCCGTTCGCCGTCAGGTTGTCTTTGCCAATCATCAGTTTGAACGGGTAGGGGTCGGTCACCGTGCCGTTGATTGGCACCCGGCCCAGCAGCGCCGTCATGGAACGACTGCCCACCAGGGTGGAGTTCTCGGGCAGGGTAAACACCGGCTCGGCATTCTCCTCCGCCCCTTTTTCATTGGTGCGGCCTTTGACCTGCTGCTCATAGGCAGCTTTCTGGCGCGTGATGGCGTTGTCAGACAGGAACGACGTCGGGAACTGCGGGCCGTCTTTGACGCTGTTCGGATTGCGTGGGTCAGGTTCTTTCATGTCCTTCGGTCCGACCCACATTAACCCGTCCTGGCCAGGTGCAGCACTTCCCTCACTGCCGCCCATGCCATCCAGCCCCAGACCGAGTGGGATATCACTGTCGTTCTTCGCCTTGTCATTGTTTCCGGCCAATTGTTCGGTCAGCGTCTGGATTTTCCCCATCAGCGTTTGCTGCTCTTGCTGAAGCTGCTGCTGACGCTGTTGCGCCTGCTTCTGGTAGCCAGCCACGGCCTCGTTGACCTGGCCGGAGACATTGGTATTGCGTTTTCTCAGTTCTTCGTTTTCTTTCAACACTTTGTCGATGTTGCTCTGCAGCTCGGCCTGCTGGGTTCGGGTGGTGCGCAAGGTGCCGACCAGGGTACGCAGCGTGTCTTCCGGGGTATCCCCTTCAACGCCCAGGGCGCGCAACTCCTCCGGCGACATGTTGGCCAGGACGTTATGCGCCTGCTGGGGCTTCTCCGGCGTTTTATCGTCTTTGCAGGCTTTGAGCCCGACGACAATGGACGCTGCCAGCACGCCGATCACAATCACTTTCGGCAGCATGTTGGATTTCACGTCAGCCATGGTTTGCCCCCTTCTTCACCGCTTTTACGGCCTTGCGAACCCCCGACGGCTCCGCGACAAAGGCGTCATCCGGGCGACCGGCGGTGACCAGGTACAGCGTGGTGGTGTCTTCCGGTGTCCCCACCGGCCCCAGGTATCGATGCTGGAAGGTGGCCGTCACAAATTGCCCTTGCAGCACCCGGGGATCCAGCGTGATTTTACGGCTGGTGGTGTTCTGCACCTTCAGCGCCACCACGTTGCGACTGCCAATGCCCCAGCCGCCCAGCGGCGTGATGGCCACCGGCTCTGACGGGTACAGTGTGGTGATGCGTTTCGGCAGGTGCGGATTAACCGGATGAATGCCGGGCACCGCTTCAACCGTGCGCACCGGGCCGTACAGGCTTTGTGCCGCGTAGCGTGTCAGCACCACCGGCAGCGGCGCGTTGTATTTGATTTTTTTACGCTTCGCCTGAGTGCCGTCATCCGCCCCTGGCGCTGTTGTATTGTTTCCGTTTGATTCGGCCGAGGTGTCATTGCTGTTGCTGACCGACGTCACGTCACCGCTGTAGACAATGCGCACCGGTTCGGTGGAACCTTTATCGGATGCCGTCACATCGAGGAGGATGACCTCCCCGTTTTCGACGTCCTGCAGTTGCAGACGCGTTGACGGGAATGCGGTATCGGCTTTCAGGTAAACCGCACCGCCACTGCTTTGCACCCGCAGCTTGCCGTTCAGCGCCGGCGGGAAACCGACGCGAACATTTTTATCGGCAAACAGCACCCGCTCCTTGCCGACGGCCAGCGGGATTTGCAGCGGGATACGCTCCCATTTCATCAGCTCTTCCGCCTGGGCTACCGGTACGGTGAACGTCGCCGCCAGGGGAAGCACACTCAGGGAAAGCGCCAGAACACGTGCTTTCATCATTGGAATACTCCTTTCTTCTCAGGCGCGGGTTCCGCCGGCGCCGCAGCCAAACGCTGTGGCATGCTGTCATAACAATCCAGGGCCAGACCGAACTCATTACGTTCTGGATCCCCTTCTGCGCGCACCACTTTCAGCGGGTAGCGTGTCAGTGCACGCTTCACCGGTTCGCCGGCGAAAGACTCATCCGCCACCAGGTCAAGGCGCACCACCCAGTTATCACGGCCTTTCACCGTCACCGGGCTTTGGTTATAATGGCCGTTGTAGCCATGCTCAGGGATTTCAAACACCACGCGCGTCCTGCCGGCGAGCTCGCCGCTTTCGCTGCGCTTTTTGGCTTCCGCCTTCAGAAAGCGCTCACACGATGGTGTCAGGTACGGTGACAGGCCGTTGATTTTTGCCGGGTAATCCGCCTCACCGTTTTTTGGCCAGGCATTGAGCTGCTGGAAAATGTAGAAACCAAAACTATAAATCGTGGAGGGGGGAACCTCCCACCAGGCGCGGGTAGAGCCACTGCGCAAGTCCGGCGGATTATGGATAGTCAGGTTGTCCGGCGCACGCATCCAGCCAATGCTGGCCACCAGGAGGAAAACAACCAGCACACCGCAGGTAACCCGTAATGTGAGAATGTGCTGGTCGCGGTTTTTAACCGCATGTCTGAAACGGCTCATTTGGACCTCTTAACAACGCGGCTGCGACGCAACGACCAGCCCTGTTTGTCGATAATCAGGGTGGGGTCACCCCATCCCATGCGACGTTTACGCGCCTCGAGGCGCTGCCAGATATAATTCTCCGGTTTACCACGCTTGAGGCGCGTCAGCCGGCTGCCACCAAACCAGATAACGAGGAGAGGGGTCACCAGCATGCCGGTGGGTATCACGACCCAACCGGCAAGCGGAAAAAACGGCAACGACACGAGCAGACCCAGTCCCACACCGGCCAACGCCGCCAGTCCCATCTCCGGGGTGGTAAAGCCCCGGAAGACGACAGGCTCAGCGTTGAGGCGGTCAGGCAAAAATCGGATAGTCTGCATAGCGAACGACCTTAGAACAGGATTTCAGCGGACTTGCCGACCAGCCAGATAACCGCCACGACCAGCACGATACCGACCACGATAATGGCGCCGAATTTACCCCAGTTGGTTTTCCCTTCACGGACCTCATGAAATGTGGAAACCGCCGACTGGGCCACCACGATAAATGCCACCGCGGCCAACACCAGACCGACCAGCACAATGCCGTCCTGCAGATAGCCTTTCAGCGTATCCATCAGGCCACCTCCACCCCCGGAAGACGGAGGTTCAACGCTCGGCAGGGCAGCATGCACCGGTTGACTGGCGGCATAAGCCAGAGAAGTCGCCACCGCGACATGCGCAGAGAAATGACGGAAAAGACGAACTACAGCATTCATAAAACATTCCTTTTTGCAGTGTGAAATTAACAACATGTAAAACTATCCAGCGTCTTCAGCTGGCAAACATCCAGGTAACAACGACCAGCAGCAGCACGAGCCTGACGGCAAACTGCACCATCGCCGCGTTGCGGATCTTTTCGTTGCTCCACCCTTTCCAGATATCGGTCAGCGCCCAGGCCGCCCAGACAAACAGCGTCGCCAGCAACCCGCCGATGCAGATCAGCGACAGGATGTTGGCTTCAACACCTCCGCTGGCCGCATTGAAGGCCTGTTCCTGCGCACCGGTCATCGCCATCAGGGACGCTCCCTGCGGTAATTGCCGGCCACCGCGCTGCCATCACGGGGCTGCGCGCGCGAGGGCTCCAGGTAACGATCGATACCGGCATTGATGGTCTTGAGGTCGGCAGTGGCGCGGGCATAGTCAAAGAAGAAACGGCCGCGCTCGGACGGGTCGGCCTGAACGGCGGCAACGCGCGCGCGTTCAAGCGTTGCCTGCACCTGAATCAACATGCGTTGAGCAGACGCCAACTCATCTTTTTCAGCAGCCTGGGCAGGCAGGGCAGTCAGCAGAGTCAACCCCAGCAAACAGCCCGCGCCGAGACCGCGAACAACGGAGATAGGCATACACAAGCACTCCTTAACGATTAGGGTGCTGTCAGGGTGCGATAGATGGGGGATCAGGTCAGCGGATAACTCTTTATGGAATTTTGATAATTTTTACTCACTTCAGGAGGGGCCAGGGAGGGTGAATCTATTCAGGATAGTGGTAATCAACTGACGCGCCGCTACGCGGCTTGTCTGCTGACGGCGGCGCACAAAAACCAGTTTTGTACACCGCCGTCCAGCCCGGAATTCAGGGCTACAGGTACTTTTTGAAGGAGGCGGTAGTTACCGTCACCGCAATACCGAGCAGGATAGCGGCCGGCAACAACAGCAGATTGGGATATACTGCGGTTGGCCATGACAGGTACAGCATGCAGGGAATATAGATAGCCGGCTTTACCATTCTTTTCGCATGATGATAGACAAAGCTGCTTTCATAGCCGGCACCATAACGACGAACATCACGCCGCCCCAGGCCTTCTGTCAGCGCAACCAGGACCACCAGGATAAACAGCGGGATGGACAGCACCAGAATGGTCACCCGCACCAGGGTGATGACGGTAACGTACACCGTCGCCATCAGGTACTCTTTGAGCGTGGCGGCCAGCCAACCACTCCAGCTGTTCAGCTCCCTGGCAACGGCATTCTGGCTGTGTACCTGCGTGTCATACGCACGTTGGATCCAGTCCAAAAAGCCACTGTCCACGAAGGTCCATTGATACGCCATCATAATCCAACGGGTGACGGTCACCGAGGGTTCAGACAGCAGCAGACTGCGCGTAAACTCTGAGGACAGGTACCCCAACTCGGTGTTCATCACCGCTTCACTGTGCGACGCACCCAACTCTGGCCAGAAGAAGGCCATCCCGACATATTCAATCACCAGGCTCACGAACAACGAGGCAAAAAACATCCCGATCAGCATCCATGGCCAGCCCCACAGCAGGTTATAAAGCAGCCCGTGCTTACGGGGTTCAGCCGCCTGACGCGGCTGCGTATTATCCGCCTGCGCCATTTAATCCCCCTTGCATGACCACATCCGGCATCACAGTGCTTGCTGACCACCAGGACTCACTGGTGCGGTAGTTACGCTGCATCTCCTCGGCGATTTTCTGCAGATTTGCCGGCATCAGGGCATCATCACAGTCACCGCTCGGCAGCGGCATACGAATTTTCCACAACTGACCGCCTTCCAGCAGCGCGAACGCCTGGCCCTTCGGCAGGTTGATCACATCTGCCGGCATCAGCAGCGGCGTTTTCACTGTGCCGACACGATCCTGAGTGCTGGACGTGAAGTCTTGCCCTGTCTCGACGTCGGCCGTATCAGCGTGCCCCGACACCAGGGTTTTGGTGTAAATATCGACCTCCGGGAGCTGTGTCGTCAGCAGCTGCGCGGTCCGATTCTCGCGCACACGCAGCATGATCAGGGTATTGAAGTTACCCGTGACCTGGGCCGCCTTGGCGGTACTCCCGATGCGCGCCTCAATGTCTGATTCGGTTTGCGTGTAGGCCGTCACCTGCATGCCGGCGCCGCCACCTTTGTTGATCAGAGGGATAAATTCATCCCCCATGAGCTCATTAAACTCATCGCAGTGCAGGTTGATCGGCAGTTTGCCGTCAGCGCGAGTCGGCAACCCGCCATGCATGCCGTGTTTATAGATATGACCGGCCACGGACACCAGATCAGCAAACATGCTGTTGCCGACGGCAGAAGCGACCACACCGTCCGACAACGCATCCAGTCCGACGTAAACAATGCCGCGCTTGCGGATGACCTGCTCCCAGTCAAATATCGGCCGGGGGTCATTCATGTCCATGTAGTTCGGCGCCAGCAGCTCTGCCGTTTTGCCGGTGGTGAGTTTTTCCAGCAACGGCAGCAGTGACGCCACAATTTTATCGAAATAGGTGCGGTCATAGCGCACCGCACTGCGCAGTCCATCCAGAATCGGATCATACAGCTGCTTGCCGGCTTCCGAGCTCAGGGCCATTTCAACCGCGAATATTTTGACCGCGTTCGGTTGTCCCTGCATGTTGCGCGGCACATCCTCCTCCGTCAGCACCTTCAGATTGTTATCGATCTGCTGCTGCAGTGCCGGCATACGCGTTTCAATCACCTTTTTCGCGTAGGTCTCATACAGTTCACTGATGTTGTTCACAAAACGGGTGATCAGGGTGTAGTCCGGTCGCTGCCCCAGGGCGACCAGGGCTCGTGCGACGATGTTGACAAATCGCCAGGCGAACTCGCGGAACGCCGCACTGTTGCCCTCCCCACTCAACTGCCCGGAGATACGGCCAGCTACCTCGGAGACGCGCTCAAAACGCCCAACGGCGTTATAGCGTGCCGAGATATCCGGCCAGCCCAGATGGAAAATGAACAGCTCATCCCCGCGGCCGGCGCGGTGGGCTTCAGCCCAGACACGCCGCAGCAGGTCAGCATCCCCTTTCGGATCAAACACGATGGTGATGTCACCGCGGCGAATATCCTGGGTGATCAGCAGCTCCGCCAGGCGGGTCTTACCGACACGCGTAGTGCCCAGCACCAGGCTGTGCCCTACACGTTCGCCAAGCGCCATTGAGACATCGAGCTCATCGGGTTCAATACCATGGATCGCCGGATTCCCCCCGACCGGTGGCAGCGGCCTGACCGGATTGAGCGGGGAGTCCTTGCGCAGCAGCTGGGACAACCACGGCAAGGTATATTCGGTTTTAAGCTCCAGCCGGCGCGCTATCTGGTACATTTTTGGCGGCTGAACATACTTCTCAACCTCTGGGCGACGGGTGTCCATCAGGCGCTGGGTGTGCTTTTGCTGCCAGCGAAAACCCCGCCCCAGGAACAGTCGCTGCCGGCTCACCGGGATCTGTGCGCTGGTCATGACATACCGAGGTAACCGACGCAGGTTACGCCGATAGCGGATCACCCGCATCCCCTGGCGCGCACGTACGGCAGACAACACTGCAAAGCTGCCGGCGGTGACATAGCTCACCTCTGGCGCCAGCGCCACCGACCAGGGCGCTATCGCACAAACCACAGCCGCGCCTCCGGCCACAATCGCCGTGTTGAGCTCCACGGCCGGGCGCAACAAGGCTTCCATCACATGCCGGTTACTCATTGCGACCTTCCTTATCATTCGCGGGTTTGTCATATTGGAAGAGCATGCTGCTCTCCCCTCGCGCATTGATACCTCCATAGTGAACAGCACTCCGGCTATTCTGGCGGCGTCTGATCAGCAATGAACACAGCTCGACCAACACACCAAATGCGAGCAAGGTGCCCCCAATGCCGAGAATAATCCGTCGCTCCTTCGCTGCAATGTCAGTAAACATCTTCGGGTAAGGTCGACAGTCCTGTTTTTCAACCGCCACCACCGAAGGTGCCAAGAATAGTTTTGACTCAGGGGCGTCCGGATGCGGGCATGGCTGAATTATCACCATGCCTACAGGCGCTGTACGGTAACTCTGAGCAGTCTCGGCCATCCGTGATGCCGCCCGCTGCCCGCCGTCATCACCGAGTGTTGACATAAAAAACATGAAGCCAAAAATCGCCAGAACCACACCTGGCCAGACCAACAGGACTCTGAGTATCGCTGACAAAAAGCGGGTAGCGACGACAACATAATTAGGCTGATGAAACATTTGAGGTACTCCGTTTGGTTACCGTGCTCCCAGGCAGAAATGACAACCACTCCGCATTGCCGGCAAGCAACGCCAGCAGCTTCTGGCCACTGACCAGATGCACGTAGGGATGGTTCTGCAGCAAAGCACGGCTCAGTTGGCCGGTACGGCCGGTATGAATGAAAAAACCCTGACAGTGGTGATGCCGCAGCAACGCGCCGAAACCCTTGATATGGGACGGCGTAATGGCCCGGCCGTAACGTTTTGCCTGGATGAGGTATTTTTGGTCACCGATGATGACCTGACCATCCAGACCACCGTCACCGCTGTAGGAGGTATTGCGGATAACGGCATACCCCTGACGCTCGAACGCCAGGAGCAGCAACTCTTCAAAAACGTAGGGATTGATTTTGCGCAGGTACGCCAGACGCTGGCCATCGCCGCCCAACTGGGGCAGTCGCTGCAGAACGCGGGCAGCAGTCGCACGGTAACGCCGGTGGCGGCGTACGGAGGCCGACTCACGGCCACGCAGATTGAGCGTGGCCATCACAGTAATAAACAGCCCTATCAAGAAGATAGCCAGCACCGGATCCGCCATCAGCGCGATACCGACATGCTGCGGAGACATCATGGTGTGACCTGCTGGGACAAACCGGTATCGGTGATAAGTACCGGGTAATTCGACAGCTGCAGCCGGCGCGCCAACTCACTGCCGGAGGCTGGTGCCATCGGCACACCTGACGCCAGTTCACGCAGCGCCTGCAGGGCAGGCAGGTTGCTGACGTTAACGACGAGACCCGCAGCGTGCAGGGACTTGAGTTGTTCAGCGTGCGCCTGAAGCCAGATACGGCTGGCATCGTCATCACCCACAATGAACAGCACGCCAATCCCCGGTAACTGCAGCGGTCTGTCAGCCACATCGCCGGGCGTAAGCTCTGGAGTTGCCACAGGCAACGCGGCCGCCTCGACCTCAGCGGGCGATGCCGGCGCCGGCGGCACGACCGGAGACGATTGCGCCCCCTCCTGACGGTTGATACCTTCAAAATACGGCGAAGCATCTTCACCACCGATATCGGCGATCACGTTCAGGTTGGCCAGCGCCGTGGTGGTCACCAGACTCAGGCCGAACAGCAGGAAATTCACTTTTTTCATGATTATGGGTTCCTCAGCATGAATTCCAACTCTGCTACGCGCTGCTCGGCATTTTCCGCTCGTTCTTCCTGGGCTAGCGCCTCCGGCGTAAAGCCCGATTGCAGCTGAGACTCCAGTTCCCCGATGCGCTGATGCGATTTTTCCAGGGCTGCAAACACAGCGAGTACGTCAGCACTGGCAACAACGGTGTTGCGTTCTGCCAGGTTTTTAATCATCTCAAGCGTTTTCATGCGTCCTCCTGCTCATGGCCATCGAGCAGCTCAAGCAAAGCGCCGATGACTTCAGGGTTAGCGGCATGCATCCATCCAACGGTGATTTTCCCGCCTTTCGACTGCTGCCATGTAGCCAGCGCCGCCGGCAATTGGTCTTTCAGCTCTTCCAGTTGCTTCGTCAAACTCACGTTCATCATGCTTACTGGCTCCGTGGTTCAACCCACGTCAGCGCCGCCGTTTGTGCCGGTAACGCCGTGGGCGTGGGGGTTGTACTGACCACTCGGTTCGGGGCGGATGCCCTGCCGTTCAGGCGTGCCAGCTTGCCGCTCACGATGGATTTATACCGAGCAGCGGGCGCACCGCCGGCGGGATGGTGATAACACCCGGCGGCAACCAGCCAGCTCCCAGGGTTGCGGTCATAGCATTCCCGCAGGATGGCCGCCGCCGCGTTGAGATTGGTGTACGGATCAAACGCCGCCCAGGTCGAGGTGAAGTGATGGCCGTTCCAGCCCAGATTGACCTGGGCAATCCCGACATCGATGCGTTTGCGAGGATGTGTTTTCAAAAAGCGCTGCAACGCTTCCCAGACCTGCAGGCGGCTGGCGTAGCGATACCCTTTGCCGGCAACGTTGATGGTCCAGGGCCAGGGACGCTCAACATCCGGGGCCGGCCCGGTCCCGCGGGTCACCGAGATGATGCTTTTCGGCGCCATTGATGTCTCGGCCAGCGCCACCGAATACAGGGATTCCGGAGGAACTCCGTGACGCAGCGCCACCTCCCGATAGCCGGAAGGGACCTGCTGGGTAGCAGCATGAACGGCTCCTCCCCCCACAGAGGAGAGGAAGGCAAACAGGGGCAATAGCCCCCGGGTCAGAACGCGGCGAGTGTCCATCCGTTTTCCCCTTGTTGCAGCACCACGGGCATCAGGCCGTTGCCGAACTTCATCCAGCGGCCACCGTCATGATTGAGCGTGATTTGACGTGCGCGCACCTTGTCGATGGGAATGTGATGCGCCCGGGCCCAGTCACGCAGCAGGCTGTCATTGCCCTTGCTGTCGACCAGGTAAATGTCGACCGGCCGGTTATCTGCCAGCACCGCCGCCAGCCGAGCATCACACTGACCGCAGTCCTTCGCTTTCACGAACAGCGCCAGTCGCCCACCGGTGTCATGGGCAATACCCGCCGCATTCCCCATGTTGACCGGCAGCACACCAAGGCGCTGCCAGGCCGCATCCACCTCACGCTGGAACCTGAGTTCTTTCTCGGTGCGGGCGAACTCCTGCTTTACCCACTGCTCGGCGTACTTTTTACGCTCGGCATCGCTCTGTGCCTCGATGCCAAGGGCAGTTAACGGATCAAGCCCCGGAGACTGCGTCCCGCGAGGGCCATCCATCAACTGCTGATAACGCTGGTATTCCTCCCCACTGAGCCCCCACTGCCTGCCCTGCTGCGCCGTCTTGTTGGCCTGGCTCTGCTGAATCTCGCTCAGAGTTGACTGGCTGTTCTCGATGGCCGTCTGCTGCGCCGCCTGTGATAACGGGCTCAGTAGCATCAGGGAAATCACGCTGTATTTCAGTTTCATCACGCTCTCCTTATTGGGCGCTGACGGTCTGCAGGCGGCCGTTCACACGAAACGTCGCCTGCCCGTAGCCGGCACTGACCAGGGTCCAGCCGGCGACCGACTCCCCTTCCCCGATTAACCGCACCTGCGACAAATCACTGAACCCCTGCGGCGCCACGGCAGCAAAGGCCGACGTCCCACGCTGCTCCACCCCGGTCAGCACGAATGGCGCCTTGCGCGCCACACGGTGTACTGCATTACGCGGGGAAGATTTAATCGGCGTAGGTTTGTGCTTTGGGGTGATTTTGGCTGTCGCGGATGGTGCTACGGGTACGGACGTTGATGGCGCCACAGTCGGTGCCGGCTTTTCAGTTGCTGACTTTTTCACGGACTCAATGCTGTCTTTCAGCGCATTCAGCTCAACCTGTTGAGCCTGCAGCTGCTGCGCAAGTTTTTCCGGTAACCCATTGGTTAGCGTCAGCGCCCCAACCTGTCGCGTGAGCGATTCCTGGCGTTCAGCCAGGCTTTTAAGCTGTTTAGCCTGCGTCTGCACCACATCGGCCATAGAGTTCATGCCATCCTGCGGCGCCAGTGCTTTCTGTGCCTGCTCAAGCTGGGCAATACGCTGGTCGACATGGTTGATAGCCCCTGTACCGACGAGGCCAGCAACCAGGACGACAACGACGCCAGCCGTTGCCCCCCAAAAGGTTTGGCTTCGCAGCAACCCTTTTTTTGCCGACGTCATCGGCACCATTTCGTCATTATGCTCTGTCATTTTTTCAACCACCCGCCGGTTGCCGGTACCGCGTTAACGGCTTGAGGTGCAATGACCGTCGCAGCAGGACCTGCTGAAACCGCCCTGGCTGGCGCCACCGTCACCGGCGGCAGCTGTGTCGCCGGCAACTGATACCCGTCGCGCAGACTGTGGCAGACAACACGTTGCACGTCGTCTACCTCGAGCTGCCACGCGGGGCCTGCCAGTACCTGCAGCGCGGTACGCAAACGCATCGGCCCCAGTTGGTACTGCACCGCCGGCAACGCCTGGCGGTACAACACGCCGTTTGCCGGTCCGGTCGCGCACAGGGAATAGCCCGACTGGCGCAGCGCATAACGCAATGCATCAGCAACCGTCGGTTTTACTGACGCCGGAATACGGATATCGATGATTTGCGAAAGCGGATCACGCTGAACGGCCGCCGGATCAGTGCTGACCAGTAAATAACGGTCGTAGCGCACCACCTCAGGCGCCTGCCCGTAGGCATCCGGGCTGACCGGCTGAACATTGCGGTTGACGGTGACGGGCGGCGTAACAGGGGAAATATCGCGCTGCTGCAGAGGCTGCTGAGTAACGCACCCGGTCAGCATCAGTGCTGCCAGGGAAGAGGCGAGAAATGTTTTTTTCATCCGGAAGGTTTCCTGTTCAGTGACAATTGACAGGTGTCACTGTGCGGTTACCGTCCGGGACGCTCAATTAACAACTCTTTATTGCTATTCAAAAAAAACGCCAACCCGAAGGTCAGCGTTTAGTGTCAGAAGACGAGGAACAACATCAGGATAATGAAGGTGTACGAGTAATGCCTTTCGCTCCCATCAACAACCCTTCCGTACTTAAGTCCTCATCCAGATCTGGCCAGTGTATACCCATTCCAGCCCCGCAGAGTTCCCAGTTTTCCCGTTGCGCCGGCGTACCGGCCGCAAGCCGGGGATACCAGGCTAACGGTGCCGAAATAGTTCGGCCATCCATCAAATCAACCGACAAACGGTCATCATCGATGCGGACATTCATTACACGCAGATCATTTTCATTGCGTAAAGTAAGCATCCCAGGCCTCCTGTAAAATTGTCCGATGTTCAGTCACCAGACGCTGCAGTATACGCAGTTCATGTGATGCAAATCCCACACTACGCGCAATACTGACATCATGTAACCATATTTTAGCGGTTGCATTGCCCTTATCAATATGGACATGCGCCGGTTCGTTAGGTTCATGACTGTAAAAGTAAAAGTAAAAGCGAAAGCCACCTACTCTAAGTATTGTCGGCATAATGTCTCCCGACGATCACAAAGCGTAAATGGCTGATTTTGCGATACCATAACCAAACCCGTTGGGTAGGGCACGTGCGCCCAGAACGGGATAGCCGTTGCCCCCCCACCGAACCGTACGTGCACATTTCTGTGCATACGGCTCTCCATTGGATCAAACAAAGCTTCTTCGGTCTGGCAGTGTTCCTCTGTGAAGGTTGACGTGACAGGTCCGGCAGATCACTAATGTTTTCCTGTTACGGGCAATCATCAGCTTCTTCCAGTTATCTGTACCCGACTTGATATCCTTAAGTTTCCTCACATGGTGGACTTCAAAAGGACCGGTTCTGGTACCGCAATATTCACATTGGCATGCAGCCATCCTGTCCAGCAATTCAGTTCTACCAGAATATTTATGCGTGTTCGGCAATATATCCGGTGAACTGTGTTTTGGCGCACTCCTGTTTTTGAGTCTAAATACCTCCAACTCATATACCTTTCCATTACGATTTTCCCGATAAACATACCTGCCATCCGCTTGCCTTAACCGCCGCGCGATTTTGGTGCGTGAAATCCGATGTTTACCTGCCAGCGTCTTATAAAGACTATTTTCCCATATCCAATGCAACTTATTGAGATAGAGAACGGGGGTAAGATTGTAGTAATTCGCATAGCCGCGCATTTCGGCGTTGTACTGACCAATTATTTCATAGTCAGACATGTGCATCATTGCTGGCCGACCAGCACTATTACCATATCCGCCATCGTAATTCCCATAGCCACGTAGAGAGCAGAATTTCAGGATTCTTTCCCTCGGTACACCCAGATGGACGTGTTCCGTTATCGTACGTTTTACCGCATGAGTTTTACTTCCATCTGCATTAAGCCCTACAACACATTTGACCTGTTTGCTTTCACGGCGTGTTTTAATTTCATAACCGAGAAAAGTGAATCCTTTCTTTGGGTCAATAATGCCGGATTTCTCTTTTGATATTTCCAGATGAAGTTCAGTTTCAACAAAATTGACAACCTCTTTCATTATCTTTTTTGCCTCATTTTTACTTCCTGTCACACCAATCAGAAAATCATCAGCATATCGAACATACCGCATTCTTTTGAATTCAGAATCATCCATAATAACACTAGATAGTGTGCGCAATTTTTTCTCCAGTTCATCCGCTTCATGTCTCCATTTTTGGATTTTCTGCTCATCAGCAGGCATTCCGGAAGCGCCGAAACCTTGCCTGATCCATTTAATACGATTTGCTCGGTTCTGTAGTGCTCTTTTGTATATGGGATTGGGTTTCCTCCGTCCCCCTTTGCCGAACTCGCTGATTCTATTTTTCATAAACTCATCAAGTTCATGGAGAAATACATTGGCAAGAATAGGGGAGATAATACCACCTTGCGGTGTCCCGCTATGGGTGCCAAAGTAACGCCAGTTGTCCAGATAGCCAGCCTTCAGGAACTTCTTGAGAAGCGCCAGAAATTTGTTATCAGCGATCCGCTTACTCAGGAATTTCAGCAGCAGATCGTGGTCAATGTTGTCGAAGTAACCTTTGATATCAACATCACATACCCATTTTGTTCCTTTCCAACGGTTTCTGATTTCTTTTAATGCAGAATGACAGGAACGTTTAGGCCTGAATCCATAGCTCCAGTCGCTAAAAACCGGTTCATAGATTTCTTCCAGTAACATTCTCATTACTTCCTGTATTAACTTATCGTCTCCAGTTGGAATACCTAATGGACGTTTCTTTCCATTCGGTTTTCGGGCATCTTTAGGTATGTGCGTGCGCCTGCAAGGTTTGGGCTTATACGAGCCTGAATTTATAAGCTGAATGAGATTAATAATCCTGTCCACGCTCATTTCATCCATCGTATTATTATTTATTCCTCTCGTCATGGCTCCCTGATTAGAATAAATATTGGCATAGGCCTGTGCCCAAAGATCTTTATTGCTACACATGATTTTGTGCAGCTTCTTGATCTTATAACCTTGTGTACTGGCTTTGTTTATACCACTTAGAGCATTGAGTGTTCTTTGTGATAGCACTGACTATCGAACCTCGCTTCTATTAGTATAGTTCCAACTGACTCCCTTCCCCCTTACGAATATAATTTCACCGATAATTGCTTATCAATTTATATATATTTTTCAGATTGGTTAGCCAATTGCGACTCCATTACAGAGCTACGTTGGGTACTACGGAGCCTCCGTTACCATATTGGTTAATTACATAACCAACTTAGGTAATCCCGTATTTCTTTGTAGTCAAGGTGCATCCCACTTAGGTTCCACTTACGTTCAATTACCACTCTCACCGAGCAGGTGCCAATATTGTTGGATATAGTAACCTTCTAAAAATAATTACTATAAATACTGGTATGACTCCTGAATAACCGTGAGTCAAAGGCATCCCGAAACCCACTATGAACTATGATTCAACCAATCAGGCTTAACCATATGGGACTTGCAATGGCTGGCGCAAAGTAGGTTATTTCCCCGCAACCAGCCTTTTCCTGACATGCTACACTCCCCTCCCTCTTTCGAGGTTCAAACCCATTACTGGGTAAGGATAAGTCAGGCTTGCAATAGGCTCTCCAACAGCCTATGGTTAACTCAGAACATTGAGTTAACCATTTGATTTACAAAGCAAAACGGCGCACAAGGAACGGTATGTCATCGTCAAAATCCATCGGCGCGGCATTTCCACCCGATTGAGCCGGCTGGGGTTGCTGAGCCGGCGTACCGCTGTGTGAAGGTTGCGGTTGCTGAGGTTTCCCCCAACTGCCCTGGCCTGATTGTCCTGCGTTGGCTGGTTGCGAACGCCCACCCAACATCTGCAGAGTGCCGCCAATGTTGACGACGATTTCAGTGGTGTATTTTTCAATACCGGCCTGATCGGTCCATTTACGTGTCTGCAGGGAGCCTTCAATGTAAACCTGCGAGCCTTTACGCAAATATTCACCGGCAATTTCAGCAAGCTTGCCGAACAACACAACACGGTGCCATTCGGTTTTTTCTTTCTGCTCACCGGTCGCCTTATCGCGCCAGCTCTCAGAGGTCGCCAGGGTAATGTTAGCAACCGCACCGCCATTTGGCATGTAACGGACTTCCGGATCCTGGCCGAGATGACCGACAAGTATGACTTTGTTTACGCCGCGAGACGCCATAATCGAATCCTCATAGGGAATAGAATTAGAAAGGGAAAAACGCCCCGAAAAATCGAGGCGTAGAGGGCGTTATCAGAAAGAGTTTTCCGCGTATTGTTGCTGTGCGGAACCTTGCTGAGGCGGCGTAGAGTCGGATTTCTCAGCCTGGAAGACCTTCTCCTGACCGATCTTAATCCAATCGACCTTGATAAGGCGTGCTTTGAGACTGACGCGCTGTTCACCGGCATGTTCGCCGCTGTTGAGCGTGAAGATGTCAGTTTTGGGATTGCTGAGCACAAAACCAATCAGGACTTTCTTGTCTTCATCAACCGACTTTTGACAGCGGTTGATCAGGCTGCTGGCTTCTTTACCGGCGACCGTCACATCGAAACGCGTGTAACTGGCGTTATCGGTAGGACCGGAGAGTCCATTGACGACACATCTGATAAAAGTGCCATTCGGGCCATTCACTTGACGAATGTTGCTGAGATACCCCATCCCTTTGATAGTCAGGTTGAAGTATTCAGTTTTGGTGGATGCTTGTTGAGCTTGGCTAGACATGATGTTTTCTCCAGGAGTGTAGATTCGGTGACGGAGAAATACACCTTCCCCGACGGGAAAAGTATTTCCCGTCGGGAGCCAGGTATGGGTATACGCCATTGCCTGACAGTCTGATCAGATTGAATAAGCCTTAATCGTTGCGCACAGTCGCGTCACTATCAACGATATCTACTCTCAAAGGCGGGCAGATGTACCACACAGTTAAACTGTGTACTCCCTTTCAGGCTAAGGAAGTGTTCTTTTGTTACCACCCGAAGGCGATCCTCACAGGTAACGGGATCATTAGTGGCTGTCAATTAACAGCAGGGTCACCCGAAAGCGCTCATCACAGACCCACTGAGCATTGGTGGTTGTCCGAAGACAACAAATAAGCCTGTTCATTTTTAATTCAGGTGCTGCTGCTGTCAACCTGGAATATCAATTTTGTGAATTAAGAAAACAAAAACGGCACAGTCAAAGACTGCGCCGCGGAGTTTGCACCATAACTGGTAGTAGATCTCATCTGACTTCGAGGAGGGGTAGTAGACTCCTGGCGCGCTTTTCACGAAGTCGCATGCGCTTAATCAATCAACCTGAGTGTGGAGGCCATTGATATGGGCTGAAGCAGAATTGTCCATGCATTAAACTTTCCTGCCATCCGCAGCCACGGGGTGCTCTGCATCAAAGCCCGCCCACATTAGCAAAACTTTCTGCGATAAACATCAGACAATCTCTTACTCCGATCCGGTTGCTTTATTTTTAGCCGGTGATTTTGCTTTATAGCGCTTAGTCTTACTCCCACTTTTTGCATCGATGTTAATGATGCCCTGGCAAGTGGGATAATTACTGCAGCCCCAGAAGGCGCCACCGCCTTTCTTCCCGCCGCGCCGGCGCATCGTCCCGCTGCATGTCGGGCACGGTGGCGAAGGTGGCGCGGTAAACTTCACGGCTTGCGCCTTCCCCTTCTCTACCAGGTGCCCCGTCCACTGTGCCTGACGGCTCATGAACGTATCGAGTGTCATCTGGTCCTGAGCAATCTCGTCCAGCGCCTGCTCCCACAGCGCCGTCATCCCGGGGTTGGTCAGCGCAGTCGGTAACGCATCTATCAGTTCGCCGGCGATCGGCGTGGAAAGCAGGTATTTGCCCTTCTTCTCCAGGTACCCGCGTTTAAACAGCGTCTCCAGAATGCCGGCACGCGTCGCTTCAGTACCCAGCCCCGCGTTCTCTTTTAACACCTTCTTCAGTTGCGGGTCACTGACGAACGCCGCTGCATTTTTCATGGCGGCGATCAGTGTCCCGTCGGTGAAATGTCCCGGAGGCTTCGTCTGCAGCGTTTTGAGCTCAGCACCGGCAACCGAGACGGTTTCACCTTTTACCAGGGCAGGTAGTCGGACATCATCCGTGTCGGCAGGCTCCTCTTTCGCCTCGCTCGCGTCATGCTGGAACAACACTTTCCATCCAGCTACCGCCTCGACCTTGCCGCGGGTGCGGAACAGTTGCCCGCCGATATTGAATGTCGCTTCCGTGACATCCACTTCATGTAACGGCAGGAACTGTGCCAGGTAATGCTGACGTATCAGCTGATAGACCCTGAGCTCGTCGGCAGACAGCTTGCTCAGGTCGAACGGCTGTTTGGTTGGGATAATCCCGTGGTGCGCCGTGATTTTTTTGTCGTTCCAGATACGGGAAACAAAAGTCCTGTCGAGCCTGGCCACGCTTTCGTTGAGTGTTGGATCCGTACGGGTAACAGCGCTCAGCACGTCGGCAACCTCTTCCCGCATCGATGTCGGCAGATAGCCGCAATCCGTCCGGGGATACGTAGTGGCCTTGTGCGTCTCATACAGTGACTGCGCGATACTCAGGACCTGGTTGGCGCTCATCCCCCACTTGCGTGAGCAGGCCTGCTGCAGGGTGCCCAGGTCAAAGGCCAACGGTGCGGACTCTTTCTTGCGTTCGGTCCCCACCTCAAGCACAACGGCATTAGCCGTTTGCTGACACAGCTGCACGACGGCCTGCGCCACATTTTGTTGAATACAGCGCTTCTCTTCATCACAGTAATTGACGGCAGGTACCCAGTTTGCCGGGAAGGCGATCCCATCTTTCTGCAGCATCGTCCTGACCTGCCAGTACGGTTTGGAGATGAAGTTGGCAATGTCGCGGTCACGGTTCACGACCAGCGCCAGCGTGGGGGTCTGCACCCGCCCGATCGACAACACCTCGCCGTATCCCTGTTCGCGGGCTTTGAGCGTGTAAAGCCGGGTCAGGTTCATCCCCGTCATCCAGTCAGCCCGTGATCGCGCCAGGCCGGCTTCATACAAGGGCGCGGTCTTCTCGCCAGGGAGTTTGTTCGCCAGGGCATGCCGAATACTGGCCTCGTCCAGCGCTGACAACCAGAGCCGCTGGACCGGGCCGGTAAAGTGGCAATGTTCCAGTAACTCCCGCGCGATCACTTCCCCCTCGCGATCCGCATCGGTCGCAATCACCACAGAATCAACCTGTTTGAGCAACCCGCGGATGACAGCGAACTGGTCGGCAGTGTCTTTTTTTACCGCCATTTTCCACTGGGCAGGGACGATAGGAAGAACGGACTCCCGCCAGGGGCTGCCGAACTGCTCACCGTAGGTCTCCGGCGGGGCCTGTTCCAGCAGATGCCCGATTGCCCAGGTGACTATCACGCCGGCGCCCGCCAGGTAACCCTGCTTACGCTGCGTCGCCCCGAGTATGGCGCCGATATCTTTACCCTGGCTGGGTTTCTCGCACAGGTAGAGTTGCATCAGATACCCCCGTCAGCCCAGCTGACCTTTAGCGACCTGCTGCAGCTGCGTCATCAAACGTCCGAGGTAAGCATCGGTCAGGTGCGGCGCATCCGGTGAGCTGTACGTGACTTTCAGGCGACTGCCTGCGCCGGACTTGACCACTTCGAGCTCAAGGCGATCATTGCCTTTCCATTCCTGCCCCATCTTGTAATAACTGCCCTGGTTTGCTGACCAGACCGGGCGCGCTTCATCAATGGCGCTCGCGCTCCAGTCGCCGTGCTGATCACGCTGACGCAGACTTTCCAGCTCTTCGGAGGAGATAAACTGATAATGGCTTTTCAGCCGCGCCGCCGCGGTATCAACATCCACCGGGAGCGTATACGTATGATGCACATCCTGCCGGGGTCCGGAGATACCGGCCCGGGTCATCCAGGGCATACCGCCCTCGCTGGAGCCACCGCTGCCACCGCTCGCCAGCGAATGGGCAGCGTCACTGATTTTTTTGTTCCATTCACCCAGCTCGGTGCCTGCGCACCCCGTTAACAATAACGCGGTGCAGAGTACACCGGGCATAAAAACAGACTTTACCTGTCGATTCATGCTCATGCTTTGGCTCCTTTTTTAGAAGAAGCGGAGGCTGTTAACACAGAAGTTTTATTGAGGGGCGGCGAAAAAGCGGAACGTGTCGCACCTGACATAATGTCTTCGTCAGGCATACCAAAACGGGTGATCGCATCCTTTCCTGCGGGGGTTTCGAGACGGATATCATCACGAGTCACTTTGACGGGACGATAGTGTTGGACGACACCGTAAACGCTACGGATCCAATGGCCCCCTCGATCTAACAATGTGTCACGTTGCGAACGTGATATAAGCCCATAGTGCCAGGCCTGAAAGGCTTTCATCGCCAGTTGGTCATACCCAACCAGGAGGAAAACGCAGCGATAACCCACCGGGGTTCGGCTAAATACACCAATATTTAAAGGAGATACAGAAGCAACATCCGAAAGAGAAATTTGTGCAGGGATGTTTGCCAGTGTTTTGTCCAGCTCGGCAACAGCCTGTTGAAGTAACTGCGTACCTTTATTTAAGGTCTCTTCCAGGGCGACCATTGCAGCATCGGCATAAGGGTTATCTTCACCAGAAGCCTCATTGATCTGCCCTGCTCGTAGAATAAAACGGGGCATACTATAAATATCAGGGCGTCGCTTCCCCGACGTTTCAGGATCAGCGTTTTGGCTACGTCGCCCTTCCCATAAACGAATGGCATAGAGGGTATGAAGCTCTACAGTAAGAGTGGATTTTAATGCACCAGCGCGTGCAGTTGCCGGTTTTTGTTCGTTGTTCTTTGTTGATTCAACCATTAGAAGCATCCTTCCGGAAATGTGTGTGTGGCTTGAAATAGTTGCGCCAGCTTGTCTTGGCAACAATCCAAAACTCTTTTTGCATGACGAACAAAAACTCAAAAGACTATCCCGTTCACTTCTATCCATTGCTGCCAGTGGCAGCAATGCATGCTTTTTAATCAGTGCTGCCACTGGCAGCAGTGCACGCTTTTTAATCAGCGCTGCCACTGGCAGCAGTGCACGCTTTTTAATCAGTGCTGCCACTGGCAGCACTGTTCTATTTTTGAACAATTTGATTATCTGCACTCACGACTCATTTTTTTGTCCGCATCATTTGCTGGCGTAATTTGGCCACAACATCGCTGACATGTTCCCGCGACGCCAGGTGTTGGCGGGCTGGATCTGTTGCTTTTGCTGGCGACGCAGAGCAAGGTATTTGGCGTCGCGGTACAGGCCTGGCAGATTCTGGGGATTTGGCACTCGCATACAGCTCACCGTTTCGGGCGCGCTTGATCACCGCCAGCAGCCAGCCAGTGGGATTATTCAGGCTGCCTTTGGCCATCGCCTGCTCAAGACTCCCCAGCACCTGACGGGCAACCTCTGCAGGCAATGCTTTAAGCTGGACACCAATCTGGCGCTGATCATCCATCGCTATGCTGTTCTGCAGTTCGGCCGGTAACTCAGGTACGTACGTTGTTTTATTCACACTCTGTGTGAAAGAACGTACGTTACAGTTCGGTTTCGTTGATGCACCGTAAGTGACTGATTTCAGCATGAGTTCGGAAAGCGAACTCGGTGTTTTGCCTTCCTGTTTTACACTGAGTTCGGTATCCGAACTGGGTTTAATTTGACTCAGTTCGGTATCCGAACCCGGGGATTTTTTACTGAGTTCGGCATCCGAACTGGGGATATTTTCCTGTCGTTGAGACACTCTGGCAGCCATCTGTTGCGGGGTTTGTGGCGACCCCAGCCGTTCAGCAATCGCCGCCATCTGGGAATGCTGATGACGCATTGTGGGATCATTTTGAATATCGGACAGTACCGACCAGGCCGTCTGGCTGACGGTGCGATTTTTGTGCACGCAGCCCATGGCGACCGTATCCAGCCAGGTCGGATCCAATGTCTCCGCATCACGGGCCGAGAGTGGCTCATCGTGTTGAGCATAGATATTGCCCTTCACCCGCCCCTTGTCGTCACGCACACGCCGGCACAAACTGAGCCAGCCGGTCAGGCGTAACATCAGCAGCACGCGGCTGACAGTCTCGCGGGACGCCTTACCGTTAAACGGCGAGGCGAGCTGCAGCTGCAGTTCATCATAGGTAGGGAATACGGCGCCCTGGTTCTGTTGCGCGTACAGGCGGATCATTATCCACGCGGTTTTATCAAGCGGTGACAGGCGGGTGTCCAGGAGCAACCTGCGGGGAATGGAATCATGCACATTGCCCATGTACAGCAAGCCGCTGCGCAGATTCGTGACATCGGGAGTCCCCGCGTGCTTTTCGGCACCTATTCGTTCCGCCAGGCAGGCATTCATTTGTTCGAGCGTAAAGGTGATCAGGCTGTCATCAGGTGTTTTATTTATGCTCATCGATTTTGCGCATCCTTTTACGCTGCCCCCGCCCACAGGGCGAAGGCATCAGGCGGTTGTTGGCCTAACGGCACTCAGGCCTGTACCCGACATCAGGTACAGGGTCAGTGTCATCACTTCCACAGTTCGTTGTTGTAGCGTTCGTGAGTCAACAGCACCCAGTCATCACAACTGTTTCGGCTGAGCAGTCGCCAGTTGGTCCCGATATCAATCTTCATCCAGGCACGTCCGGGGGCGTGCTTGCCTTTAACATGAAGGTGCTTGTAGTTGCGCTCCCCGCGGCGGAAGCGCCTGACCTGCTCCTTCGCCTTTTTCTGACAGGACGGCGGCGCCGAACGGGGGACCTGCAACCCAGGCATTAATATCACCGGCTTCATGCCAGCCTCCTTGCATTTCCTCCCGGCGTACCACGTGGCGTACGCACGGCCTGAATGGCTTTTCTGGCAGTCACAGTCTGAGGGGCATCGAAGCTGCGAACTGCATGCCAGACAGCCGTCAGAGAAACATCCATCTGTTCGGCGGCCAGCATCATGACGTCCAGTCCATCTGCACTGGAGGCGTCATCGATGTCGGCTTTTTGCCACTGGCGCCACAATGCCGCGTTCTCGTCATCACTGAGCGCTGCACAACGCCCCTGGCGAATGTTGATACCGGTCATGCGCCGGCGGGCGGCAACTTCAACGGTCGAGAGGCCAAAATAGTGCTGCATCATTTCGATAGAGCCCCCCAACGCCAGGGCCCGGTCAATTCGTTGCATGCGCTGCTGCTCGCGGCGTGCGTGCTGCAACATCAATGAGAAATTCTCGTGATGGATTTGAAAGGTCAGCACCGATACCGAGCTGTTCATCAGGTAATGGAGGTCTTCAATGGTCAGACCGTGCAGCAGCTGCATCTCTTCCGTGGTCAGCCCCAGGGACTCACAACGGCGGATATAACCTGATTTAAGCTCCATCACGAGCTGCGTGAGCAGGCTGTTCGTCGCCTGAGATAAGCTATTACTCATAGTGAAGCCCCCCGATTTCTGAAAAACATCTCGAAAAAACAGCAAACAAGCATGCCAGCAACACCATGGAAACGAACAGGAATGGCAACGCTGAAATGAAGTTTTTGCCCTTGTCCTTAAACCACGTTCTGGGATCAGGAACGTTGCCCATACCTATAAGCAGGAACCAAAAAATGAAGGACAGCATTGTGATAAGGAACAAATAAGAGTTCATGAATTACGTCCTCCCTGATAACCAATGCCAGTGGTCACCGCCCCCTGAACACCCTGGTGTAAACGGGCGTTCTGACCTGCTTCGTATCCACGTAACCGGGCAATATCATCACCGCGGCAGGCTTTCGGGGCGCGCGTCTGCAACTCCCCCATCTTTTGGCTTTCCAGCCAGGTGCCCATCAGCTCGCATTCCTGTTCAGTAACGGTAAACGTCGTAATGACTCTCCGGACGCCGGCAACCCAGCCGGCACGAAACTGCTCTGCCCGGGCACGGCGCGTGCTCATTTTCAGGCGTTTATTCTGAGTTTTCAGGTAGTCTGCAGTTGCATCTTTCAACTGCCGGCTCAGCACGTCGAACGCATAAGCCGCAACGGCCGGCCGCTCACTAAAGCCGTAGAACGTCACGTTGCGACGCGGGCCCGAAGCGGTATCCCGCCAGGAAAAATACAAACGGCATCCAAAGGCGCGGGCAATCGCCCATGCCAGCCCAGACATCCATTCGGGCAGCTTCTGTTTCGCTTCGGAAGGCGCTCCCTGGCTCGGTGCCGTCTGAAGAGAGGAAAGACTGGCTTCCAGCTCGCTGATGCCGTATTTCTGCATCAGTTTTTGCGCCCGGGCTAACGCCAGTCCAGCCTCATGCGCATTACTGTTGCTGCGGGCCAGCTCAAGCAGTTTGCGCACCAGTTTCACCAGGCGCGCCTGTCGTTGTGAATGGCTCATCAGGCTGTCTCCTCTGTTGCAGATAAATCACGCTGCAGTTCACGCAGACGGCGCAAAACGCGAATAAGGCGCATCAATTTCACGGCATGAATATCGTCAAGCAAAGGCCAGTCAGCCGCATTTTCCGAACCAATAAGGGCCTCATTGAGCGAACTGGATGAGGCGCCGTCCGGGTTGTTGCCGGCAAGGGTCAGGAGTAACGCGGTGAAGCGGGATGGGCGTTCGGCAGTTAATGCGTAGCCGGCAGCCTGCAGGTCGGCTTTATCGGCTTTGATTTCCGCCTCGCAGCCCGCCACTTCGGCCAGTTCGAATGCCAATCGGAAGGTGATCACCTGCAGGTGCTCGATATCGTCCTGCAGGGCAGAAATACCCCAAATGGAGGAAACCGGCTCAAGTCCTACCTCAGCGAAGGGCACCTCTGCAACAGGGGCTACAGGCTGTGTCTCGGTATTGCTGTGAGGGGCGCTCGACTCATGAGCGCCAGGCTGAGGGGCTTCATTGACGGTGGTATGCTCACCGTCTAAAACCGTTTCAATGTCACCTGATAACACCGAAGGCGCACCGTATAAATCAGGCTGAGTTTCAACACGTGGTTCAGTTTTAGTTGTGGGCGTTTCCTTTTCCTGAGTCTCCTGTGGTTCATCATCAGCATCACCTGTCGACTCATGCAAGGCGCTGTCCAGTACCATAGAAGAGCCACCACCCTGCATTTCAGGAACCGTCGGCCCACCGGCGTCTTCCTGTTGCAGTGCTGGCGCCAGCTCGACAGTATTGCCCTTGCCTGACAGCTCAGGCGTTAATGCCGGCTCACCGAGGTGCTTGCGCCGGTTTTGCTCTTTGGGATCGAGCTCAAGTAACCAGCGGTCATAATTGAGCAACGGGTGCGGTAATGCGTTGATGAGGGCTCCAATCAACTCATCACGGAACATATCCAGCGAATAGTCCTCAGGTGAATCAAAACGGCCGCATACATCACCGAAAACGGTGTCAAATGGTTGGTTCGGTTCTTGGGTAATGCAGTGCTTCTGCCACGTGGCTTCAGCGTGAGAGCGCATAGCCAGTAATTGAAGAATTTGCGGACGCCCCAGCCCAGTCTCCAATAAGTGAGGCATATAGGGATACAGGTACTGCACTGCATCCTCCATCCGACTGATACTGGAATTATGGACGGGATAACCCTGTGCGGTTAGGAGTGTTGAAAGCTCACGTAATGAGACAGGCTTACCCAACTGCGCTTCATATAATTCCCGAGCCTGTCGAATGCCAAACGCTTTTTCAATGAAGCTCAGGTCACCACGTACCTCATTCTCGGCAAGGTGACCAATCACGCAGGATAATCGTCCTGGCCAGGGTTTAAATACACAAGAGAAGCGATAAAATCGTTCTTCTCCCGTTTCCTGCCAGAGCTCGGAAAGAATGGTATAACGCGTATTCCCCCCATCACTGAAAAAATACCCCAGCTCGGGGCGAGCTGGATCTCGCGTCACCTTCGGCACCGTATCCAACCCACGCGCCCGAATTGACGACTTAATTTCCTCATATCTCGGGTTGCGTGAAGTTCGCGGGTTATCCGGGTTCGGGTTCACTTCATCCAATGTCAGCACCAGTGGCATTTCACTGACGGGAGTCTCTGTCACTACGGGAGCTAAAGGCTGTGTGCCGACAGCAGTCTTGCCCTGCTGGAGCAAAGCACTGTTCATATCGAGGAGCTTGGTTTTAGCACGCGCCATGGTTACGCCCTCCCCGAATATTGGTCATACTGACCGTCATGGAGATCGCTGAACGCGGTGAATTGCCCTTCAAACTTGACGCGAACGGTACCCGTTGCGCCCTGCCGCTGTTTACCAATGATAATTTCTGCCGTGCCGGCATCATCAGAATCAGCGTAATAAACGTCATCACGATAGATGAACGCGATCACATCGGCATCCTGCTCCAGCGCACCGGAATCGCGCAGATCCCCATTGAACGGGCGTTTGTCAGCACGGCTTTCCAGCTGACGGTTCAGTTGAGACAGCGCCACAACGGGACAACCAAGTTCTTTGGCCAACGCTTTCAGGCTGCGGGAGATTTCCGCAATTTCCTGAGTGCGATTTTCCTGCCCAGGGCAGTGCATCAGTTGCAGGTAATCGACCATGATTAAACCCGGCTTACCGTACAAACGGGTGTAGCGCCGAGCCCTGGAACGCAACAGTGCGGGTGTCAAAATCGACTCAT
Organism: Serratia plymuthica; assembly: GCF_018336935.1. NCBI lineage: Bacteria > Pseudomonadati > Pseudomonadota > Gammaproteobacteria > Enterobacterales > Yersiniaceae > Serratia > Serratia plymuthica. Next base: position 3,192,887 of record NZ_CP068771.1, read on the forward strand.
CGTCAATAATCAAGCGGTTTTCCAAGGGCAACAACCGCTCCATCGCCTTGGAAATACGGGCCCAGTCTTCATCATCTAGCTGGCCGCTGCGCAGACGTGAAAGTTCAACCCGCCCATCTACAGCAATCAGGCGTTGAAGCAGCTGCTCCCGCGGCATTTCCAGGCTAAAGAAGAATGCAGGTTTCTCCGTGCCTCGAAGCGCGCCGGTGTAGGCGCTCAACGCAAAGGCGGTTTTACCCATCGACGGTCGTGCAGCAAGCAAAACCAAATCTCCGGGCTGCAGACCACACGTCATCACATCAAGCTCTGAAAAACCGGTCGGGGTGCCGGTGATACCATTACCGCCATTCACCGTCTCCAGATAGGTCACGACGGCATTCAACCCATCCGTCAGGCTGACATTCTGCTGTGACTGGGTTTGCTCAGAGAGTTGGAACAATTGCTGTTCAGCGCGTTCGGTCAGTGCCGCAGACTCTGCGCGCGGATTGGCAGCATCAGCACTCAATTCGCGACCGAGCTGCAGCAGGCTGCGCAGACGACTGCGTTCAGCCACAATCTCTGCATAGGCGACGATATTGGCTGCGCTCGGCGTATTTTTAGACAACTCTGCCAGATAGGCAAAACCACCCACTTGCTCGAGTGCACCATTTTGTTCCAGTGATTCATGGAGCGTAATCAGGTCAATCGGCTGCTGGACAGCCATCAGGCGAGCCATTGCCTGGAAAATGCAGCGATGTGCTGCAAGATGAAAATCACGCTCTCCAACCAATGGGAGAACGTCATCCCACCGCTCGTTATCCAACATCAAGCCGCCAAGAACGGCTTGCTCAGCATCGGAGGAATAAGGGATATTCAAGTCAGTCATGGCGAACCTCCTGCTCTTCACTGCCCGTTGTCAGCGGGCTCTCCAGAAAAGTCGGGCAGGAAGAACACACACCCATTCCTGTTTTACGGTTGACCTTAAGCCAACTGCAGGGTGTGTGATTTTCGTCAAGGCAGGCATGGCTATCTGTACAACCGCACCCTACACAAGTTGCCTCTTTTAGGTGCGTTTTCTCATCATCGGCGCCGCAGATGTGCTCAAGCACCGCGGCTGCCTCATACGGAGCCTCGGCCATTTCCTGCAAGCATTCAGCGTCATAGAAACTGGCTGCGTGATTGGCTTTAGCCATCATCAACTCATGCATTTTCAGCATGCGGCGCAGCGCATTCTCCGTGGTTTCCAAATTACGGTTAAGCACATTGACGTAAGCCAGGAGCTGTGGTGCAGCGGCGGCCAGATAACCACTAGCCCGTTGCTCCTCAAGACCCACATCACGGCTTCCGCCCTCTTCCGACCAGTGCTCCAGGCCGAGCTTTTCCCAATCAGGAATAATCGCAACGTTAGGGATTTCCAGATGCTCAAAGCCGTTGGCATCCACGACAGTGACTGCATCGCTGTAGAGCTCAAGAACCTGCCAGGGGGCAGGTGCGGCTAATTCGCGCAGCTCGTTAAGAAAGGTCACTAATTGTTCAATGTTCATTAGTTCGCCTCCTGACGCAGAACGTCAAAGTCGGCAACCCAGTGAGGGAACAACTCGCAGGCCAGCTCATACATAGTGTCAGCAGCAGCGAGCGTTGATGTACGGGTGGTGGTTCTTTCGAGACGATGAACAGGTTGGCCGGAAGCATGCCCCATTTTGTAAATTTCCAGCTTGGGGATGATGGTGTCGAGAAGGGATACGTCGAAAGTATCTGCACGCAGATATTGGCCGTTTGTAATAATGCTGCGCAAACTTTTCAGTGTCTGCCAATCCAGATTGGTGTATTCCATGCAGTTCGTCAGAATACGGATACGCGGTAACGCAATACCGTAGCTGGTCAGCGGCAATAATCCTTCCATCAACCCCAATGTGCCACGCAGAAACTCTCGCGTATCCGGCAGTATAGGCTTGATAACCCCGACAGCGAATTCCGTACTGGCAACCAGAATCAGTTCGAGCATCACAGACGCCGCACCTTTGGAGTCAATGATGATGACGTCGTACTCGTTGAACAAAGGGTGCTGCAGAACATTCTTCAGCCGCATACGACCATCAGGGGCATGCAGCATGGCGGAAGATAAACGGTCGTGGGGATCGTTGGAAACAATGATGTCCAAGTTTGGGATAGCGGAACGGGAGATGATTTGCTCGGGGTGATTGAGGTCGACTGTCTTCATCAACAGTTCATACAAACCGTTGGGTGCCTCGTATTCCAGGGAAAAAATGCTGCTTGCGGTGGGTTGGGAGTGGTCACCATCGATGAGGAGAGTCTTTTTACCTGCATCGGCAAGGAAGCCGGCAAGGTTGGCACTTTGGGTAGATTTACCTTCGCCCCCTTTGGTTGAGACCATAGGGATAACACGAGGTGCTGGGTGGCTAACACCCATAGATGTGGATTTAGCTAATGTATGCATGTTTTACACTCGAATTTATTAATTCGTGTGTAAAGGGTTAAAAAACCTAATATTTAACAATTTCACAACAAGCACAGGGATTGAAAATCCCCGTGTCCTTGGTTCGATTCCGAGTCCGGGCACCATATTTAGAAGAACCCGCCTATGGCGGGTTTTTTGCTTTTCAGGGTATGGACTCTCCATCGAACGAGTTCGATTATTCGGCCGGAGGCCTCACCCTGCGGGCCAACGCCAAAGCGTTGTTCAATCCGGCGCAAGCGCCGGTTGTCCGAGTCCGGTCGCCCTATTTAGAGAACCCAGCCTATGGCTGGGTTTTTGCTTTTCAGGGATAGGCCTCACCCTACGGGCCAGCGGCTCAGCTGGATCCCCCGCTCGGCCGCGCCGGCGCCAAACTCCGCCAACACCGCCCTCACGTCCGGGTCGATATACTCGGCGTTATCATGCTCGGCGATTACCACACAATTATCGGGGATCTGTGCCAGCAGGCTTTGCAAACGTGGATTATGCAGAAAAGTCAGGTTCTGGTGGAACCGCACCACATAATGATCGTCGTAACAGCTTAGTTGCAGCGCATTGCGGTGGCTTTTGTAGGTACTGCACAACAGTTGCGCCATCAGCCCGATAGCAATACCCGCCAGCATGCCGAAGATAATGATGCAGGACACGGTCAGGATGAAGGGAATAAATTGCGGCAACCCCTGGCGCCACTGGGCGATAAACAATGCCGGAGAGGCCAGCTTATAGCCGGTATACAACAGTACCGCCGCCAGGCTGGCTAACGGAATGGTGTTTAGCGCATCGCTGAGGAACAGGCCGCATAACAGCAGCAGCACACCGTGCAGCAGAATCGAAATGCGGCTACGCGCTCCGGCATTGACGTTCACCGAGCTGCGGACAATCACCGCAGTGATCGGCAGACCGCCGAGAAAACCGCTCAGCATATTGCCAACGCCCTGAGCGCGCATCTCCTTGTCCGGCGAAGGTGCCGGCGTTTGGGATTTCAGTTTTTTCAGCGCCTCCTGACTCAGCAGGGTTTCCAGGCTAGCCACCAGCGCCAACGTCAGCGCGATGAGATAAACCGAAGGGTTGCGCCAGGCACCTTGCCAATCCGGACGGCTGAGCTGCTCGCCCAGCGCCTCGGCACTGTCGAATTTAGGCAGTGAAATGCGTGGCATGGCACCGATGCTTTCCGGCATCCAGCGCTCACCAAAGACCACGGCCAGGCTGCCCCAGAGCACCGCCACCAGCGGGCCGGGAAGATAACGGGCCAACGGGATCCGTTTCACCGGCGCGGTGGTCCACAGCCACATGATCAACAGAGCACCCAAGGCAACCAGCGCCGAGGCGGGCGACAGCAGCTCGGCCTCGTCGGCCAGCAACGCCTTCAGGCTTGCGTCCCCCGGTACGCCCAACGCTACCGGCACCTGCTGCATGATCAGCAAAATACCGATGGCCACCAGCATGCCCTGGATCACCGTACCGGGCACCAGCGTGATCCACCGTCCGGCGCGCAGCAGGCCGAAAATAAGCTGCAGTGCTCCCGCCAGCATCAGCGCCACCAGCAGCAATGAAAATGAACCCAGCGTTTCCATGGCAGCGGTCACAATGGTGACCAAGCCGGCCGCAGGCCCGCTGACGGCATAGCGCGAAGGGCTAAGCAAGGTGACCACAATGCCGCCGATTACCCCGGTCAACAGCCCCACAAAAGGAGGCAAGCCACTGGCCTGCGCGATGCCAAGGCTGAGCGGCAATGCCACCAGAAACACCACTATTCCGGCGGGAATATCATTACGCAGAGTGCTTAAGTTCATGACCCACCTCCATAGCGTTCTGATGGACGAGCTCCTTCAAATGCCCTTCTTGCAGATCGTACACGCAGCCAAAAACCTCCAGCATCTTGCCCTGCTCCCAGCGTCGGCGCACCGGTTCACTGGCAATCAAATGGGTGAACTGGGTCACCACGTGCGCGTCGATAAGCCGGTTCAGACGTGCAACGTCGTTTCCCTCTGCCTGCTGATAATCCTGCAAGTTATGTTCGAGTGATCGCCGCAAATGCGCCATCCGTCGCGCCAATGCACTGTCTTCTTGTGCCAGCGACATTGCCGGCAACGCCACTGCAGCCTGTACGCCGCCGCAACCGTAATGGCCGCACAATACAATGGCGGAGACTTGCAGATATTCCAGCGCATATTGCAATACGCTCATCAGACTATCGTCATCCTCAAGGACCATATTGGCGATATTGCGATGAACGAAAAGCTCACCGGGGTGTGCGCCGGTCAGTACCTCGGCCGGGACACGGCTGTCGGAACAGCCTATCCACAGCGCCTGCGGCTGCTGACCGGCGACATGCTTGCGGAAGTAATGTGGGTTGCGCTGGCGCTGCTGTAGCGCCCAACTGCGGTTTCTGGCTATCAGGGGTTTAAGTATCGTCACGGCATGCATCTCTCTGTTGGGGACAAACAGGCTCTCGCCTACCCGCCCAGGAGCCAATTACATGAATCAAAATGATGGTTTTATCCCAAAGCCAAAATTGGCATGGGGCATTTTTTACACGCACAGCGCCGTTCCTCCATCAGGAAAGGCCCCTATTAACCATAGAAGCAGCGACGAATCTGACAAGGAAAAACAGCCGGGAACTTTTAACAAAAACAAGTAAACATTTTGATTTTATTGGCCAATTAATCACGGCCGACATATAAAAAAACTAAAGTAACTCCAATGAGAGCATTCTTTACATTCGCTGCCTGACCCGCCAGAAATCGGGCATAAAAAAACCCGCCATAAGGCGGGTTTTTCAATAATTGCACAGGCAGACTATTAAGACTCACTTGCCTGTTTGGCATTGCCTGACAAGAACTCTGTCTCATAGGCCAGCGCTTTCTTACTGTCGAACTGATGCTCCCATTTGGCGATCACCAGTACCGCCAACGCATTACCCACTACGTTCAACGCAGTGCGCGCCATATCCAGAATACGGTCGACGCCGGCGATAAACGCCAACCCTTCCAGCGGGATGCCGACGCTGCCCAAAGTTGCCAGCAGCACCACGAAAGAAACGCCGGGTACGCCTGCGATCCCCTTGGACGTGACCATAAGCGTCACCACCAGCACGATTTCCTGGCCTAGAGACAACTCAATCCCGTACAACTGCGCAATAAAGATGGCGGCGATGCTCTGATACAGCGTGGAACCGTCCAGATTAAAGGAGTAACCGGTGGGTACCACAAAGCTGGTGATCGCCTTCGGCGCACCGTAGGCTTCCATCTTTTCAATAATGCGTGGCAACACGGTTTCCGAACTGGCGGTGGAATAAGCCAGGATCAGTTCGTCCTTCAGGATACGGATTAGCGTCCAGATTCGCAGATTGCATAAGCGGGCGACCGCACCCAGCACCACCAGAGCGAAAAAGGCGATGGCGAAGTACACCAACGCCACCAGTTTGGCCAGCGGCAACAGCGAAGCGAAACCAAAGTTGGCTACCGTCACGGAGATCAGACCAAATACCCCAATTGGCGCATAACGCATGATCATATGGGTGACTTTGAACATGCTTTCGGAAACGGCTTTAAACACCTTCAACAGAGGTTCTTTGGTTTCTTTCGGCAATGACGACAGGCCAAGACCAAACAGCACCGAGAAGAAGATAATCGGCAGCATGTCGCCTTTGGCCATAGAGGCAAAGACGTTCGAAGGAATCAACGACAGAATGGTTCCCACCAAGCTATGCGAACCGCTTTGCACTTGCTCAGTAGTTTTTTCATATTGAGAGATATCGACCGCCGTCAGCGTCGACATATCGATACCGTGACCGGGTTGAAAAACATTAGCCAACGTCAGCCCCACCACTATGGCGACAGTGGTAATAACTTCGAAATAAATAATGGTTTTCAATCCGAGGCGGCCTAACTTTTTCGCATCGCCGACTCCGGCGATACCTACCACCAACGTAGAAATAACGATCGGCACGACAATCATCTTAATCAGGCGAATAAAAATATCACCGGCCGGACTAAGAACATTACTAACCAGCCACTCACGCGACTCAGTCTGATTATGGAGCACTGCACCGACGACAATACCCAACACCAGCGCTATCAGGATTTGCCAAGCAAGGCTAATTTTTACACTTTTCATACCCAAAGAGTCCTCAAAAGATTCCTTTCAACGTATTTAACTGCAACACGAAGAAGAGAATAATTAATCATTTAATACGGGCTTATGTTCATTTCAAGAAGGCATCCACCTGCCCTTAGTGTGACGCTGCTTAAATCAGTACCATTTGAGCGACCTTGTCTGCAACCCTTGTTTTATCAGGCTTGCGCGCTGAATCGAATCATAGAAATTATCAATTTCAGCCTCACATAGCATAATCGATTGTTATTAAAAACATAATTTTATGTGCCGTAAATCACATATTAATCCGATCGTACAATTTTCACCCATAATAAAAATGCGTTATTTTTCGCAGAATCTGCATATTTAATTTGCCAGTGATGTTTATATTATGTTGCATAAAGGTTTTTAAAATGAAACAAAAAAACATTTCGCCTGGTAATTATTTCTTTGATATTTTTCGTTGAAAACACAAATGAGAATTATTCTTCTAAAACCAATATACATAAAAATATTTATAAAAAACGATAAATCCCAGGCAAGCTTATTAAGCTAAGAGTGGTGATAATGACCAGACTATTAATAGTCACGGGTATATTAATAGTCGGCATACGTATAAAGGGTTGAGCAGAAATTAATACTCAAGGTTTTATATTGGCTATGATCTATAGGAAGCGCGTTTAATCTGGGATTGATTATTCTTTTTGGTTCTTTAGATAGCGTTTTCTGAAAAAAACCACCTATTTAACCGCTTTTTCCCACCAAGTAGATAGATACACAACGCAAATAAGACAGAACTATTACAAATCAATATCTTTGTTGCGTGATCTGCCGCGCAAAAAAGAAACAAAGAATCATAGCAAACTATACTTAACCCTCAGTTGACATATCATTAACAACTTCAAGGAGAAAAGCTATGAGCCAAGTGCATAAACACGCTATTCCTTCTGCAATTGCAGAACACGCCCTGATTAACCCAGAACAATACCAACAATATTATCAACAGTCTGTGCAAGACCCGGAGACTTTCTGGGGCGAGCAAGGAAAAATCCTGGACTGGATCAAACCTTATAGCCGGGTAAAAAACACGTCGTTCGATCCGGGCCATATCAGTATCCGCTGGTTTGAAGACGGCACCCTGAATCTGGCGGCCAACTGCCTCGATCGCCATCTGGCCGAGCGCGGTGACCAGACCGCCATTATCTGGGAAGGTGACGATCCCACCCAGTCGAAACAGGTGACCTACAAACAACTGCACCACGATGTCTGCCAGTTCGCCAACGTACTGAAAAAGTTGGGCGTCAAAAAAGGCGACGTCGTGGCTATCTATATGCCCATGGTGCCGGAAGCCGCGGTCGCCATGCTGGCCTGTGCACGTATCGGTGCGGTGCACTCGGTAATCTTTGGCGGTTTCTCGCCAGAGGCGGTCGCCGGCCGCATTATCGACTCCAACTCCAGGCTGGTTATCACCGCTGACGAAGGCCTGCGCGCCGGGCGTGCCGTGCCGCTGAAAAAGAACGTCGACGACGCGCTGAAAAACCCTGGCGTGAAAAGCATCACCAACGTGGTCGTTTTCCAACGTACCGGCAAGCCGGGTTATTGGCAGGAAGGCCGTGATTTATGGTGGCATGAGCTGATCAACGGCGTTTCCGCCGACTGCCCACCGGAAGAGATGAATGCGGAAGACCCGTTGTTTATCCTTTATACCTCCGGATCGACCGGCAAACCCAAGGGCGTGCTGCACACCACCGGTGGCTATCTGGTGTATGCCGCCATGACCTTCAAGTACGTCTTCGACTACCACGACGGTGAGGTGTACTGGTGTACGGCCGACGTCGGCTGGGTTACAGGCCACAGCTATCTGCTCTACGGCCCGCTGGCCTGCGGTGCCATCACCCTGATGTTCGAAGGCGTGCCGAACTACCCTGACGTCAACCGCCTGTCACAGGTGATTGATAAGCACCAGGTCAATATCCTGTATACCGCCCCCACCGCCATCCGTGCGCTGATGGCCGAAGGCGATAAAGCGATAGAGGGCACCAAACGCGATTCACTGCGTATCATGGGTTCGGTCGGAGAGCCGATCAACCCGGAAGCCTGGGAGTGGTATTACAACAAAATCGGTAACGGCAAGTGCCCGATCGTCGACACCTGGTGGCAGACCGAAACCGGCGGTTTTATGATCACCCCGCTGCCCGGCGCCACAGAGCTCAAAGCCGGCTCTGCCACGCGGCCGTTCTTCGGCGTGCAGCCTGCCTTGGTCGATAACGTAGGCACGCCTCAGGAAGGCGCCTGCGAAGGCAATTTGGTGATCACCGATTCCTGGCCTGGCCAGGCGCGTACGCTGTTCGGCGATCACGATCGTTTTGAGCAGACTTACTTCTCCACCTTTAAAGGCATGTATTTCAGCGGTGACGGCGCACGCCGCGATGAAGATGGATATTACTGGATCACCGGCCGCGTCGATGACGTGCTGAACGTTTCCGGGCACCGTCTGGGTACCGCAGAAATCGAATCTGCGCTGGTTTCGCATCCGAAAATCGCCGAAGCGGCGGTAGTCGGCATTCCGCATAATATTAAGGGCCAGGCGATTTATGCCTATATCACGCTGAATCATGGCGAAGAACCCTCTCCTGAACTCTATACCGAAGTGCGTAACTGGGTACGTAAGGAAATAGGGCCGATCGCCACGCCAGACGTGCTGCACTGGACAGATTCGCTGCCCAAAACGCGCTCCGGCAAGATCATGCGCCGCATTCTGCGCAAAATCGCTGCGGGTGACACCAGCAACCTCGGTGACACATCAACCCTGGCGGACCCGGCCGTAGTAGACAAGCTGTTGGAAGAAAAACAATCAATGAAAGTACCGTCGTAATTTCCGCCGTCTCCGGCCGTTCATCAGGAACTCATCCGATGGACGGCTGCCGCGCGGCGTTCTCGATCAATACCTACTGGAGACGCACTGATGAATGACACCATTTATCAAAGGATTGAGGAAAACCCGCGTTTTAAAGAGCTGGTACGAAAACGCGGCCGCTTCGCCTGGCTGCTTTCGTTGATTACGCTGGTACTTTACGTTGGCTTCATTTTACTGATCGCTTTCGATCCGCAATGGCTCGGTACGCCGATCGCCGTCGGATCGACCATTACCCGTGGGATCCCGGTGGGTGTGGGCCTGATCGTTATCTCTTTCGTTCTGACCGGGATCTACGTATTCCGCGCTAATGGCGAGTTTGATCGCCTGACGGCAGAAATCCTGCGTGAGGTGCAGAAATGAAGCGTTTATTGTCCTCCGTCGCTCTGTTGGCTCTGCCGGGGTTGGCCTTTGCCGATGCCATTAGCGGTGAAGTACATCGCCAGCCGTTGAATATTCAGGCGATCGTCATGTTCGTGTTGTTTGTCGGCGCCACGTTGTATATCACCTATTGGGCCTCCAAACGCACCCGCTCGCGCCAGGACTATTACACCGCGGGGGGGAAAATCACCGGCCTGCAGAACGGTCTTGCCATCGCCGGTGATTTTATGTCGGCGGCTTCTTTCCTGGGTATTTCCGCACTGGTGTATACCTCTGGCTATGACGGGCTGATTTACTCTATCGGCTTTTTGATCGGCTGGCCGATCATTCTGTTCCTGATTGCCGAACGCCTGCGTAACCTTGGCCGCTATACTTTCGCTGACGTAGCCTCTTACCGCCTGAAGCAAAAACCGATCCGCACGCTTTCCGCCTGCGGCTCCCTGGTGGTGGTCGCGCTGTATCTGATTGCTCAGATGGTCGGGGCCGGCAAGTTGATCCAATTACTGTTCGGGCTGAACTACCATGTAGCGGTAATTTTGGTCGGCATTTTGATGGTGTTGTACGTTTTGTTCGGCGGCATGCTGGCCACGACCTGGGTACAGATTATCAAAGCGGTGCTGCTGTTGGCGGGTGCCAGCTTTATGGCGCTGATGGTGATGAAATCGGTCAACTTTGACTTCAACACCCTGTTTGCCGAAGCCGTGAAAGTGCATCCGAAGGGCATCGCCATTATGAGCCCGGGTGGTTTGGTCTCAGATCCTATTTCGGCACTTTCCCTGGGGCTGGCGCTGATGTTCGGTACCGCCGGGTTGCCGCATATTCTGATGCGCTTCTTTACCGTCAGCGATGCCAAAGAGGCCCGCAAAAGCGTGTTCTATGCCACCGGTTTTATCGGCTACTTCTATATTCTGACCTTTATTATCGGTTTTGGCGCTATTTTGCTGGTCAGCCCTAACCCGGCGTTCAAAGATGCCACCGGAGCGCTGCTGGGCGGCACCAATATGGCCGCAGTGCATTTGGCCAACGCGGTTGGCGGTAACTTCTTCCTCGGCTTTATCTCGGCAGTCGCCTTTGCCACCATCCTTGCGGTGGTTGCCGGCCTGACGCTGGCAGGGGCATCAGCGGTATCTCACGACTTGTACGCTAGCGTGGTTAAAGATGGCAAAGCGACCGAGCGTGATGAACTGCGGGTTTCCAAGATCACCGTGGTGATCCTGGGGATAGTGGCGATTGCGCTGGGAATTTTGTTTGAGAAGCAGAATATCGCCTTTATGGTGGGGCTGGCCTTCTCTATCGCCGCCAGCTGTAACTTCCCGATCATCATTCTTTCGATGTATTGGTCACGCCTGACGACCCGTGGTGCGATGATCGGTGGCTGGCTGGGCTTGCTGACTGCGGTGATCCTGATGATCCTGGGCCCGACGATTTGGGTGCAGATCCTTGGCCATGAAAAACCGATCTACCCTTATGAATACCCGGCGCTGTTCTCGATACTGGTGGCATTTGTAGGGACCTGGCTGTTCTCCGTCACCGACAGTTCGCTGACCGGGCAGCAAGAACGCGAGCGTTTCCGCTCTCAGTTTGTTCGTTCGCAAACCGGGCTGGGCATCTCTCAGGGCAGCTCGCATTAACTGAATAATAAGTGAAAAAAAGCAAACACCCCCTAATCAAAGGCCCTTCGGGGCCTTTTCTCGTTCTGTCAGTTGTAAATATTCTTTAAAGGTTCATCGCCTCTGTCGGGGTTTTTCATTCGGCTAACAGGAATCAAGATAGGTGCTCTGAACAATACAAGAGACAGGATCATGAAACAGCCTATGGCCTTACTATTGCTGGCCTTTGCCGGCAACGCATTGGCAACCCCGCTTGTCGAACCATTGCAGTTGATTAGCGACCACAACCTTCCTATTGCACAGCAGCAGGCGCAAATACTTGCCGCCAAGCGCTACGACAGCTTCTGGAATACCGGCGATGAGATGCTGGCAAAACAGGCGCTGGCCCGTGACTTTACCGATATGACCTTACCCACCGGCAGAATGCAGGGTATTCGCGGCGCGTTGCAGGCCTCGAAAACTTTCCGCCAGGCCGTCCCGGACTTACGTTGCGAAGTGACGCAGATGATTGTTTCCGGCGATCGCGTCGTGGCGCATTTGCACTTTAGCGGGCATTTTACTGGCCATTTTCAGGGGAAACAGGGAAAAGGACAACTCATTGATTTTATTGCAACCGATATCTATCAGATCAAGCAAGGAGCAATAACCGCCAATTGGCATATTGAGGATAATCTGACGTTATTACAGCAGTTGGGAATGGTGAAAATGTAGCCACTGAGGCGCAGCGTAGCTGCGCCCGTATTCCCTGACCCAAAAGCAAAAAGCCCCATGCTTTCGCATGAGGCTTTCGACTTTGTTTGATGCCTGGCAGTGTCCTACTCTCGCATGGGGAGACCCCACACTACCATCGGCGCTACGGCGTTTCACTTCTGAGTTCGGCATGGGGTCAGGTGGGACCACCGCGCTATTGCCGCCAGGCAAATTCTGTTTCATTCCAACCGCTTCACTCTCGTGTCGCCATCGAAACCAATCTCGGAACTTCGCTGAAAATCTCTCAAATCAAAACACCTTCGGTGTTGTAAGGTTAAGCCTCACGGATCATTAGTACTGGTTAGCTCAATGCATCGCTGCACTTACACACCCAGCCTATCAACGTCTTAGTCTTAAACGTTCCTTCAGGGGCCTTAAAGGCCCAGGGAAGACTCATCTCGAGGCAAGTTTCGCGCTTAGATGCTTTCAGCGCTTATCTTTTCCGCACTTAGCTACCGGGCAGTGCCATTGGCATGACAACCCGAACACCAGTGGTGCGTTCACTCCGGTCCTCTCGTACTAGGAGCAACCCCTCTCAATCTTCCAACGCCCACGGCAGATAGGGACCGAACTGTCTCACGACGTTCTAAACCCAGCTCGCGTACCACTTTAAATGGCGAACAGCCATACCCTTGGGACCTACTTCAGCCCCAGGATGTGATGAGCCGACATCGAGGTGCCAAACACCGCCGTCGATATGAACTCTTGGGCGGTATCAGCCTGTTATCCCCGGAGTACCTTTTATCCGTTGAGCGATGGCCCTTCCATTCAGAACCACCGGATCACTAAGACCTACTTTCGTACCTGCTCGAGCCGTCACTCTCGCAGTCAAGCTAGCTTATGCCTTTGCACTAACCTCACGATGTCCGACCGTGATTAGCTAACCTTCGTGCTCCTCCGTTACTCTTTGGGAGGAGACCGCCCCAGTCAAACTACCCACCAGACACTGTCCTCACCCCGGATTACGGGGCCGAGTTAGAACATCAAACATTAAAGGGTGGTATTTCAAGGTTGGCTCCACGCAGACTGGCGTCCACGCTTCAAAGCCTCCCACCTATCCTACACATCAAGGCTCAATGTTCAGTGTCAAGCTATAGTAAAGGTTCACGGGGTCTTTCCGTCTTGCCGCGGGTACACTGCATCTTCACAGCGAGTTCAATTTCACTGAGTCTCGGGTGGAGACAGCCTGGCCATCATTACGCCATTCGTGCAGGTCGGAACTTACCCGACAAGGAATTTCGCTACCTTAGGACCGTTATAGTTACGGCCGCCGTTTACTGGGGCTTCGATCAAGAGCTTCGCCTTGCGGCTGACCCCATCAATTAACCTTCCAGCACCGGGCAGGCGTCACACCGTATACGTCCACTTTCGTGTTTGCACAGTGCTGTGTTTTTATTAAACAGTTGCAGCCAGCTGGTATCTGCGACTGGCTTCAGCTCCGAGAGCAAGTCTCTTCACCTACGCGCCAGCGTGCCTTCTCCCGAAGTTACGGCACCATTTTGCCTAGTTCCTTCACCCGAGTTCTCTCAAGCGCCTGGGTATTCTCTACCTGACCACCTGTGTCGGTTTGGGGTACGATTCTGTGTTACCTGATGCTTAGAGGCTTTTCCTGGAAGCTTGGCATCAACTACTTCTGCACCGTAGTGCATCGTCATCACGCCTCAGGGTTGAATAAGAGAACGGATTTACCAATTCTCTCCCCCTACACGCTTAAACCGGGACAACCGTCGCCCGGCTAGCCTAGCCTTCTCCGTCCCCCCTTCGCAGTAACACCGAGTACAGGAATATTAACCTGTTTCCCATCGACTACGCCTTTCGGCCTCGCCTTAGGGGTCGACTCACCCTGCCCCGATTAACGTTGGACAGGAACCCTTGGTCTTCCGGCGAGCGGGTTTTTCACCCGCTTTATCGTTACTTATGTCAGCATTCGCACTTCTGATACCTCCAGCAACCCTCACAGGCCACCTTCAACGGCTTACAGAACGCTCCCCTACCCAACAACGCTAAGCGTCGCTGCCGCAGCTTCGGTGCATGGTTTAGCCCCGTTACATCTTCCGCGCAGGCCGACTCGACCAGTGAGCTATTACGCTTTCTTTAAATGATGGCTGCTTCTAAGCCAACATCCTGGCTGTCTATGCCTTCCCACATCGTTTCCCACTTAACCATGACTTTGGGACCTTAGCTGGCGGTCTGGGTTGTTTCCCTCTTCACGACGGACGTTAGCACCCGCCGTGTGTCTCCCGTGATAACATTCTTCGGTATTCGGAGTTTGCATCGGTTTGGTAAGCCGGGATGGCCCCCTAGCCGAAACAGTGCTCTACCCCCGAAGATGAGTTCACGAGGCGCTACCTAAATAGCTTTCGGGGAGAACCAGCTATCTCCCGGTTTGATTGGCCTTTCACCCCCAGCCACAAGTCATCCGCTAATTTTTCAACATTAGTCGGTTCGGTCCTCCAGTTAGTGTTACCCAACCTTCAACCTGCCCATGGCTAGATCACCGGGTTTCGGGTCTATACCTTGCAACTATTCGCCCAGTTAAGACTCGGTTTCCCTACGGCTCCCCTATACGGTTAACCTTGCTACAAAATATAAGTCGCTGACCCATTATACAAAAGGTACGCAGTCACACCACGAAGGTGCTCCCACTGCTTGTACGTACACGGTTTCAGGTTCTATTTCACTCCCCTCGCCGGGGTTCTTTTCGCCTTTCCCTCACGGTACTGGTTCACTATCGGTCAGTCAGGAGTATTTAGCCTTGGAGGATGGTCCCCCCATATTCAGACAGGATGTCACGTGTCCCGCCCTACTCATCGAACTCACAGAATGTGCATTTTAGTGTACGGGACTATCACCCTTTACTGTGCGACTTTCCAGACGCTTCCACTAACACACAAACTGATTCAGGTTCTGGGCTGTTCCCCGTTCGCTCGCCGCTACTGGGGGAATCTCGGTTGATTTCTTTTCCTCGGGGTACTTAGATGTTTCAGTTCCCCCGGTTCGCCTCGTATGGCTATGTATTCACCATACGATAGTGTGTCGAAACACACTGGGTTTCCCCATTCGGGTATTGCCGGTTATAACGGTTCATATCACCTTACCGACACTTTTCGCAGATTAGCACGCCCTTCATCGCCTCTGACTGCCTAGGCATCCACCGTGTACGCTTAGTCACTTAACCTCACAACCCGAAGATGTTTCCATCGTTCGCATTGCTACATTTGAGAGACTCTATGACAGGTTAATCCTTATCCCAATACATCTACGGAGGGATAAGTTTCAGCTGTCATGTTTCAATTTTCAGCTTGTTCCAGATTGTTAAAGAGCAATATCTTAAACACGACTCGCAAGAGTCATCTTTAAGATGTTTTCGGTGATGACTCACCGGTGATAATGTCTTTCACTCATTATCGGATTGGCGTCCCCAAGGGGATTCGAACCCCTGTTACAGCCGTGAAAGGGCAGTGTCCTAGGCCTCTAGACGATGGGGACACGAAAATCCGATTAAACTGAACGTTTTAATCGGTTCGTATCAGCATGAGTCAGAGACTCATTACATCAACAGGTAGCGCTTTTGCTCATTACTTTTTCATCAGACAATCTGTGTGAGCACGCCACGCGAATCAATATCATTAGGTAAGGAGGTGATCCAACCGCAGGTTCCCCTACGGTTACCTTGTTACGACTTCACCCCAGTCATGAATCACAAAGTGGTAAGCGCCCTCCCGAAGGTTAAGCTACCTACTTCTTTTGCAACCCACTCCCATGGTGTGACGGGCGGTGTGTACAAGGCCCGGGAACGTATTCACCGTAGCATTCTGATCTACGATTACTAGCGATTCCGACTTCATGGAGTCGAGTTGCAGACTCCAATCCGGACTACGACGTACTTTATGAGGTCCGCTTGCTCTCGCGAGTTCGCTTCTCTTTGTATACGCCATTGTAGCACGTGTGTAGCCCTACTCGTAAGGGCCATGATGACTTGACGTCATCCCCACCTTCCTCCGGTTTATCACCGGCAGTCTCCTTTGAGTTCCCGACCGAATCGCTGGCAACAAAGGATAAGGGTTGCGCTCGTTGCGGGACTTAACCCAACATTTCACAACACGAGCTGACGACAGCCATGCAGCACCTGTCTCAGAGTTCCCGAAGGCACTAAGCTATCTCTAGCGAATTCTCTGGATGTCAAGAGTAGGTAAGGTTCTTCGCGTTGCATCGAATTAAACCACATGCTCCACCGCTTGTGCGGGCCCCCGTCAATTCATTTGAGTTTTAACCTTGCGGCCGTACTCCCCAGGCGGTCGATTTAACGCGTTAGCTCCGGAAGCCACGCCTCAAGGGCACAACCTCCAAATCGACATCGTTTACAGCGTGGACTACCAGGGTATCTAATCCTGTTTGCTCCCCACGCTTTCGCACCTGAGCGTCAGTCTTTGTCCAGGGGGCCGCCTTCGCCACCGGTATTCCTCCAGATCTCTACGCATTTCACCGCTACACCTGGAATTCTACCCCCCTCTACAAGACTCTAGCTTGCCAGTTTCA
This sequence comes from Serratia plymuthica, assembly GCF_018336935.1. NCBI lineage: Bacteria > Pseudomonadati > Pseudomonadota > Gammaproteobacteria > Enterobacterales > Yersiniaceae > Serratia > Serratia plymuthica. The sequence continues at coordinate 3,209,634 of NZ_CP068771.1, forward strand.
AATGCAGTTCCCACGTTAAGCGCGGGGATTTCACATCTGACTTAACAAACCGCCTGCGTGCGCTTTACGCCCAGTAATTCCGATTAACGCTTGCACCCTCCGTATTACCGCGGCTGCTGGCACGGAGTTAGCCGGTGCTTCTTCTGCGAGTAACGTCAATGCAATGTGCTATTAACACACTACCCTTCCTCCTCGCTGAAAGTGCTTTACAACCCTAAGGCCTTCTTCACACACGCGGCATGGCTGCATCAGGCTTGCGCCCATTGTGCAATATTCCCCACTGCTGCCTCCCGTAGGAGTCTGGACCGTGTCTCAGTTCCAGTGTGGCTGGTCATCCTCTCAGACCAGCTAGGGATCGTCGCCTAGGTGAGCCATTACCCCACCTACTAGCTAATCCCATCTGGGCACATCTGATGGCGTGAGGCCCGAAGGTCCCCCACTTTGGTCCGTAGACGTTATGCGGTATTAGCTACCGTTTCCAGTAGTTATCCCCCTCCATCAGGCAGTTTCCCAGACATTACTCACCCGTCCGCCGCTCGTCACCCAGAGAGCAAGCTCTCTTGTGCTACCGCTCGACTTGCATGTGTTAGGCCTGCCGCCAGCGTTCAATCTGAGCCATGATCAAACTCTTCAATTTAAAAGTTCGATTTGCTTCAACTCGTGAAGCGATGCTCAAAGGTTACTAAATGAATTTTACTTCAGTAGTCACTCTTCAAGACTTGATATTTTTTCGAACCCGAAGGTTCTGGATATCGTCTTGTGGAGTGCCCACACAGATTGTCTGATAAATTGTTAAAGAGCAGTGAGTTAGCCGCCGTAGCTTGCTATCTCGAGGTGGCGTATATTACGCTTTCCTCTTTCAGAGTCAACCCTAATTTTCAGGATTTTTTCTCTTCGAACCCCGGAGACTCTGTGAAGTTGTTCACATGTTCCGTGTCGATGGAGGCGCATTATAGGGAGCTCCTCGCAGGCCGCAACAGGTATTTTCGACAAAAACGATCGTTTGCTGCATTCCACAGCAAAACCCGTCCTTATACCCTGTTGTGCACAACTTTATCCACAGAACCCATTTGCGAGGAAAATTTACGAGCACCGCGCAAACGTTTTCGCTACAATTCCTCGCGACGAAACGCTCCCTCTTTTATAAGGTCGTTACCTGAATCTGTGCCCGATTGCTCCTCTATAGAGAGAAAATCCTTTCCTTATAGAGAGAAGCAGGTGGAAATTCACGTAACGCTCTTTATTGCGACTCCAAAGCCAAGGGATAAAACCATGCAACAACCTCGTCCAATCCGCCGGGCCCTGCTCAGCGTCTCCGACAAAGCCGGTATCGTTGAATTCGCCGAAGCGCTTTCCCAGCGTGGCGTCGAACTACTCTCCACCGGCGGCACCGCCCGTCTGCTGGCAGATGCCGGCCTGCCTGTTACCGAAGTTTCCGACTACACCGGTTTCCCGGAAATGATGGACGGACGAGTGAAGACCCTGCATCCCAAGGTACACGGCGGCATTCTGGGCCGTCGCGGTCAGGACGATGCGATCATGGGCCAGCACGACATCAAGCCGATCGACATGGTAGTCGTTAACCTTTATCCGTTCGCCCAGACAGTCGCGCGCCCGGACTGCTCGCTGGAAGACGCGGTCGAGAATATCGATATCGGCGGCCCGACCATGGTGCGCTCCGCGGCCAAGAACCATAAAGACGTCGCCATCGTGGTGAAGAGCAGCGACTACGCCGCCATCATTACCGAGATGGATAACAACGATGGCTCGCTGCAATACGCCACTCGTTTCGATCTGGCTATCAAAGCCTTCGAGCATACCGCCGCCTACGACAGCATGATCGCCAACTACTTCGGCGCACTGGTTCCAGCCTATCACGGCGATACTGAACAGCCTGCCGGCCGGTTCCCACGCACCCTGAACCTTAACTACATCAAGAAGCAGGATATGCGCTACGGTGAAAACAGCCACCAGCAAGCTGCCTTCTATATAGAAGAGAACGTTCAGGAAGCTTCTGTCGCTACCGCTGACCAGCTGCAGGGCAAAGCGCTCTCCTATAACAACATCGCCGATACCGACGCCGCGCTGGAATGCGTCAAAGAGTTCGCCGAGCCGGCCTGCGTGATCGTCAAGCACGCCAACCCATGCGGTGTGGCTATCGGCGACGATATCCTGGTGGCCTACGAGCGCGCCTACCAGACCGATCCGACCTCGGCTTTCGGCGGTATCATCGCCTTCAACCGTGAACTGGATGCCGCCACCGCGCAAGCCATCATTAGCCGCCAGTTCGTGGAAGTGATCATTGCACCGAGCATCAGCCAGGAAGCCCGCTCTCTGCTGGCCGCCAAGCAGAACGTTCGCGTTCTGGCCTGCGGTCAATGGCAACAACGCGTTGCCGCGCTGGACTTCAAACGCGTCAATGGCGGCCTGCTGGTGCAGGATCGCGATCTGGGTATGGTGAACGAAGGCGATCTGCGCGTGGTGTCCGAACGTCAGCCGAGCGCTCAGGAACTGCGTGATGCGCTGTTCTGCTGGAAAGTGGCCAAATTCGTGAAATCCAACGCCATCGTTTATGCGCGTGACAATATGACCATCGGCATAGGCGCTGGCCAGATGAGCCGCGTTTACTCCGCCAAAATCGCCGGGATCAAAGCGGCAGACGAAGGGCTTGAGGTGAAAGGTTCCGCCATGGCGTCCGACGCCTTCTTCCCGTTCCGTGACGGCATCGATGCGGCAGCGGCGGTTGGCATCACCTGCGTGATCCAGCCTGGCGGTTCGATCCGCGACGACGAAGTGATTGCCGCCGCCAACGAACACGGCATTGCGATGATCTTCACCGACATGCGCCACTTCCGCCATTAATCCCTTTTGCCGCGTGCGCTACGGCGCACGCTCTGCATGGAGTACCTGATGAACATTTTAATTATCGGCAACGGCGGGCGTGAACATGCGCTGGCATGGAAAGCCGCTCAGTCACCGCTGGCAGACAACGTTTACGTCGCACCGGGCAACGCCGGTACCGCGCTGGAACCAAACCTGACAAACGTAGCGATCTCCGCCACCGATATTCCGGCGCTGGTCGCCTTTGCACAGAGCCATGACATCGGTCTGACCATCGTTGGGCCGGAAGCGCCGCTGGTGATTGGCGTGGTTGACGCCTTCCAGGCCGCAGGCCTGAAAATCTTTGGCCCGACCCAGGCGGCCGCTCAACTGGAAGGCTCTAAAGCCTTTACCAAAGACTTCCTGGCGCGTCATAACATTCCGAGCGCCGAGTACCAGAACTTTACCGACGTTGAACCGGCGCTGGCTTATGTACGCAGTAAAGGTGCCCCTATCGTCATTAAAGCCGATGGTCTTGCCGCCGGTAAAGGCGTCATCGTCGCCATGACGCTGCAGGAAGCGGAAGACGCAGTGCAGGACATGCTGGCCGGCAACGCTTTTGGCGATGCGGGCCACCGTATCGTGGTGGAAGAATTCCTCGAGGGTGAGGAAGCCAGTTTTATCGTGATGGTCGACGGCGAGAACGTAGTGCCGATGGCCACCAGCCAGGATCACAAACGCGTTGGCGATGGCGATACCGGCCCTAACACCGGCGGTATGGGCGCCTATTCCCCGGCCCCGGTAGTCACTGATGAAATCCACCAGCGAGCAATGGACCAGGTCATTTGGCCGACGGTACGCGGCATGGCCGCGGAAGGGAATACCTACGTCGGTTTCCTGTATGCCGGGCTGATGATCTCTGCAGACGGTCAGCCGAAAGTGATTGAGTTCAACTGCCGCTTTGGCGATCCGGAAACTCAACCCATCATGCTGCGTCTGCGCTCCGATCTGGTTGAACTGTGTCTGGCCGGTGAGGAAGGCAAGTTGAATGAGAAAACGTCCGAGTGGGACGAGCGCCCTGCCTTGGGCGTGGTACTGGCGGCCGGCGGATACCCGGGCGACTACAGCAACGGTGACGTGATTCAGGGCCTACCGCAGCAGGAAAGCGCCGACGGCAAAGTGTTCCATGCCGGTACGCGCATGCAGGGCGATGACGTAGTCACTAACGGTGGGCGCGTGCTGTGCGCGACAGCGCTGGGTGCAACGGTAGCGGAAGCGCAACAACGCGCATACCAGTTGGCGAAAGGCATTCAGTGGCAGGGCAGTTTCTGTCGCAGCGATATTGGCTATCGTGCGATTGCCCGCGGCAAATGATCTGAACGTCGCACCACAGTCAAACGAGGGGTTCTGCATGCAGAACCCTTTTTTATAACGTCTCTTCTTTCGGTTCCCAGCGGCAAAAATCGTCGTTCGCCACCAGCAGCAGTTCACGCCCTTCCGGCGCGTCCAACCAGGCTATATTCACCGGCTGGTTGCTGTTGCGGGCACGCCGCGCGATCCAGGCCTCTGCATTCTTATCCAGCTTCGGCTTGATTGATTGCCCATCACAGGTTTGCACCACATCCTGCTGCCAACGCCCCTGCATCAGCGTCACCTTACCGGCGCGCAACGCATCGCTCAGTTCAAGGACCCGCCGTGCCTGGTATTGATACAGGGCGATCTCATCGCCGGTCAATTGCTCACGCCGCGTAGCCAGCTGGCGTTGCATAAAACTCACCGTGCCGTCATCGGCAAAGCGTAATTGAATAGAGTCTTGATCGCGATCGGCATCAGTGCGCTTAATCTGGCGCAGTTCACCGTTCTGGTATTCGTACAGGGTAGTGACCGTGCCTGGCCCGCGATAGGGGCTGTAGACACTCATCAGCACCTGAGGACGTTGCTGGTCGTCGTCTTTACGCCACAGACGCATAACGCCCTGATCGGCCACGTAGCCGCTGGCGGTAAAGGTGGGGGGATCAGAATGACTGCTGCAGGCGCTCAGGCCACCGGCAATGCCAATGGCCAGCAGCGCCTGTCGGACAAACAAAAGGGGCGCCATCGCCCCCCTGTTTAATCTTTTCACCAACACGCAGTATTACTTAACCGCGTCTTTCAGTGCTTTACCAGAAACGAACGCAGGCACGTTGGCAGCTGCGATTTTGATTTCTTTACCAGTCTGTGGGTTGCGGCCGGTGCGCTCGTTACGATGGTTCACTTTGAAAGTACCGAAACCAACCAATTGTACTGCATCACCTTCTTTCAGAGACTCAGTAATAGCAGCCAGGGTGGATTCCAGAGCCAGTTTAGCTTGTGCTTTGGAAAGGTCAGCCTTGTCCGCGATTACATCAATCAGTTGAGTCTTGTTCATAAGTTATCCTTACAGTGTGTTTATCGTTTGCAAAGCATCGAGTGCGACGGATATGCCGATTGACAGCACCCTCCTGCATACACGCACCGATAGCCACTTTTTTTACGCCCCCCAAATGTAGACCAGACAGGGTGCGGATGTGAAGCCTTAAGGCATGACAAATCAGGCGTTAAATCACGTTTTCTTGCCTTATTGCGTTAAATTTATCCCGATATTACTTACCGCAGCCTCGCGGAGGTCAGAACGCAACCCTTTGATCAGCTCTAAATCACGCTCTTCACAGTCAGCCAACAGGCGGAAAATCTCCCATTGAATGTCCCATTCTTCCTCTACCGCAGGCAAAACCTTCAACTCATCGTCGGTCATTTCTTTACCGGCCTGAGTCATTTCCAGCATCGCCACGGTGCGAATCGACGTTTCGCTAATGGCAATGGCGTGCTCCAGCGTCTCCCCGCTGAGCCGCGAATGGATCAGTTCCCCTAATGCGATACAGGCGTCAATCGCCGGGTAAACGCCGTAAAGATCGTAATCTTCTGCCGAGGGAATCGCCTCTTCCAACTTCTCCAGCTGGCTGTCAAAGTTGACCTTGGCATCCTTCACCACCAGGGTTTCCCACACCAAATCCAGAATGCGGCGGTAAATGGCCGGATCGCCGAACTCGGTCTGCAGGCAGAACATCTGGTAATTCGGATACATACGCTCGCACAAACTGGCCATAAAGGTCAAATGTTGCCAGCTTTCAAGCTTTTCCAGACGTAAATGAATCGGGTTACGTAGCATTATTCACTCTCTTACGCGTTATCTGCGCCGCAGTGTACCCGAAATCGGTCATTGCGGCACCTCTGGATGCTGTTGCAGCCAGCGCTGGAAGGCCGGCCGGCGCGAGGCGATGGCATCGGCCCAGCGCGTGGGTTCAGGTAAACGGTAGCCCGCCATGCAGCGCTGTACCCAGGCCAGTGCGCTGTCGGCGCTTACACGGTGGCCGGTGGCGATAAACAATGGGTTGCAGCGCACCTTGCTGCGCCACACCCAGCCAAGCTGTTCGCCTTTATCCTCCAGCGGCGCCAGCGCACCGGCGGCGACATCCAGAGGCGCGAATTTACCGCACAGGCGCTTCTTCGCCACGCCGATGGTCGGCACATTGACCAACAACCCAAAGTGGCTGGCGACGCCCAGGCGGCGCGGATGCGAAATGCCATGACCGTCGACAAAAACCAGGTCCGGCTTCTGTTGCAATTGCTCCCACGCAGCAAGCAACGCGGGATATTCACGGAATGAAAGAAAACCCGGAATATAGGGCATGGTAGTAGCCACACGGGCAATCTGGTATTCAACCAGTTCCAGCGACGGATACCGCAGGATGGCGATGGCAGCTCGCGTCACCGCCCCTTCCTGCTCGAAACCCACGTCAGCGCCGGCGATAAAAGCCGGCGTATCGACCAGAAAGTCATCGTGGCGAATGACTTCAGACGCACGTTGCAACTGCTCTGCGCGCAGAGCTTGGGTATCTACCACATTCCGTCCTTAGCGATGGTATTTCGCCGATTGAGCGTGAACGGCCTCTACAAAGACGCCCGCGTTTTCTGGCGGTACGTCCAGATGAATGCCGTGGCCCAGGTTGAACACGTGGCCTTCGCCGTGGCCGAAACCGGCCAGAATGGTTTCCACTTCTTGGCCGATGCGTTCAGGCGATGCGTACAGCATGGACGGATCCATATTCCCCTGCAGCGCCACTTTGTCGCCTACGCGACGGCGCGCATCCGCAATATCGGTAGTCCAGTCCAGGCCCAGCGCATCACAACCGGTCGCCGCCATCGCTTCCAGCCACTGGCCGCCGCCTTTGGTGAATAACGTGACCGGTACGCGGCGGCCGTCGTTTTCACGCAGCAGCCCGTCGACAATCTTGTGCATGTAGTGCAGCGAGAATTCGCGATAGTCGCGTCCGGTCAGCACACCGCCCCAGGTATCGAATATCATCACCGACTGCGCGCCGGCTTTAATCTGGGCGTTAAGATACAAAATGACGCTGTCCGCCAGCTTATCCAGCAGCAAATGCAACGTGGCCGGTTCGGCGTACATCATTTTTTTCAGCTTGGTAAAGGCCTTGCTGCTGCCTCCTTCCACCATGTAGGTCGCCAGCGTCCACGGGCTGCCGGAGAAGCCAATCAGCGGCACTTCGCCTTTCAGTTCGCGACGAATGGTGCGTACCGCGTTCATCACATAGCCCAGTTCCACTTCCGGATCGAACACCGGCAGTTTGTCCACGTCGGCACGGCTGGTGATCGGCGAAGAGAAGCGTGGGCCTTCACCGGCTTCGAAATACAGGCCCAGCCCCATAGCATCGGGAATGGTGAGGATATCGGAGAACAGGATAGCGGCATCCAGCGCATAGCGGCGCAGCGGTTGCAGCGTAACCTCACAGGCCAACTCCGCATTCTTGCACAGCGACATGAAATCGCCGGCTTGAGCGCGGGTAGCCTTGTACTCCGGCAAATAACGACCGGCCTGACGCATCATCCATACTGGGGTCACATCCACCGGCATACGTTGCAGCGCGCGCAGGTAACGATCGTTCTTCAACTCATTCATATAGGGCTCCCTTATTCATCTGCCGTTATTGTAGCGATTTATTGCTCACGGCATAAGGCTACGGTGTCCTCTATCAGGCGGCGCGCCACTGTGCCGGGCGGCGGCAACAGCGGCAACTGGTCATAACGGTACCAGCCGGCGTTCAGCAGCTCTTTCGGATCGTGACGAATCTCACCGCGGTGGTAATCGGCCATAAAGGCCATCATCAGCGAATGCGGGAACGGCCAGGGTTGAGAAGTCACATAGCGCAGGTTTTTGATTTCAATATTACTTTCTTCCATCACCTCGCGCGCGGCCGCCTGCTCCAGCGTTTCACCGACCTCGACAAAACCGGCCAATACGGTATGAATGCCGCCGCGATGACGCACATGCTGCGCCAGCAGGATCTCATCGTCGCGCCGAATAGCGACGATCACGCAGGGTGCAATTTGCGGGTAGTAACGCTCCCGACAGTGACCGCACAGACAGGCGCTCTCGGTACGGCTGAGGTGCATCTCATGGCCGCAATAACCGCAGAAGCGATGAGAGCGGTAAAAGTCGGCCAGTTGCACGCCGCGCCCGGCAAGCTGAAACAACCCGCGATCGAGCTCGAGCAGTTGGCGCACCGAGCCCATATCCTGCGGCATCGCCTGACGCACCAGCCACACCGGCAGCCCTTCCCACTCACCAATGGTGCGCGCCATTCGCCCCTGCAGGGAAAACGACGCCGCCGAACCGAACGGCAATTCACCGTGCGGTAACCAAATTTTGCTTTCATGGCTGACGATCCACCAGCCATTTTCATTACCCGTTAATGCAAGTTCCATATCGTTGTTGCACAACCTCAGCTTCACTGGCACTCTACAAATCGGCCTTGTTACATTTTAATAACTTACTGTTACTTTTTATTACTTACGGAGTCAAACATGCTCAACCGTTTGGAAAGCCTGACTCAGCGCGTTGGTGGTAGTAATGAATTAGTTGATCAATGGCTTCAGGCGCGCAAGCAGTTGCTCGTCGCCTATTGCACCCTCGTGGGCATCAAACCGAACAAAGAAAAGCATACGCCGCTGAATGAAAAAGCGCTGGAGAACTTTTGCCATAATTTGGTGGATTACCTCTCTGCCGGGCATTTTCATATCTATGACAGAATTATCAAACAAGTGGAAGCCGCACCCAGTCCGAAAATGGCGCTATCGGTGAACATCTATCCCAAACTTTGGGTCAATACCGAGCAGATCATGGCTTTCCACGATCGCTATACCGAAGTGGATATCGATCAGGACGTGTGCATGGAATTCCACCAGGCGCTGTCGGATATCGGTGAAACGCTTGCGGCGCGTTTCGCTCTGGAAGATAAGCTGATCCAACTGGCGACGGAAGCCTCGCAGCAACCTCTGCCGGATAAAGCACTGGATCAGACGCGTTAGAATTTTGTAGTTTTTTTTATTATCCCTCCTATACTGGAGGGCATCTTGTCGGAGTGCCTAGCGCTGATTTGCTCATCAAATTGGCCAGGCTGAGACCGTTAATTCGGGATCCGCGGAACCTGATCGGGTTAATACCCGCGAAGGGAACAAGAGTAATCTATCGCCACAGGCAGGGCTTCCCGATCGGGGATACCTCCGCCTTCCCGGCCAGCATCATTACTCCCTCCGAGCTCCAGACAAGCAATTTTCCCAACTCATCACACTGGTAGGAATTTGCTATGTCTAACGTTAAAAAACCGCGCGCCCGTAAAGAACAGCGCGAAGAAGCCCAGCAATTCATCGACACTTTGCAGGGCGTATCCTTTCCCAATTCACGCCGCATCTATCTGCAAGGCTCGCGCAGCGATGTCCGGGTTCCGATGCGTGAAATCCAGCTCAGCCCGACGCTGATTGGCGGTGACAAAGACAACCCGCAATACGAGCAGAACGAAGCTATCCCGGTATATGACACCGCCGGCCCGTACGGCGATCCGCAATCCGAGCTCGATGTGCATCGCGGCCTGGCGAAACTGCGCGCCGGCTGGATCGAAGAACGTGGCGATACCGAAGCTCTCAACGGCGTCAGTTCCGGGTTCACTCAGCAGCGCCTGGCGGACGAAGGGTTGGATCATCTGCGCTTCGAACATCTGCCGCAGCCGCGCAAGGCGCAAGCGGGCAAATGCGTCACCCAGTTGCACTACGCTCGCGCCGGCGTCGTCACCCCGGAAATGGAGTTCATCGCCATCCGCGAAAACATGGGCCGTGAACGTATCCGCGGTGAAGTGCTGCGCCACCAGCATCCCGGCCAAAGCTGGGGCGCCAACCTGCCGCAAAACATCACGCCGGAATTCGTTCGCCAGGAAGTGGCCGCCGGTCGTGCCATCATCCCCGCCAATATCAACCATCCGGAAGCCGAACCGATGATCATCGGCCGTAACTTCCTGGTGAAGGTCAACGCCAATATCGGCAATTCCGCAGTGACTTCGTCAATCGAAGAAGAAGTGGAGAAGCTGGTGTGGTCCACCCGCTGGGGCGCAGACACCGTGATGGATTTGTCCACCGGCCGCTACATCCACGAAACCCGTGAGTGGATCCTGCGCAATAGTCCGGTGCCGATCGGCACGGTGCCTATCTACCAGGCGCTGGAAAAAGTGAACGGCGTGGCGGAAAACCTGACCTGGGAAATGTTCCGCGATACGCTGCTGGAGCAGGCCGAACAAGGCGTCGACTACTTCACCATCCATGCCGGCGTGCTGCTGCGCTATGTGCCGATGACCGCCAAACGCCTGACCGGCATCGTCTCCCGTGGCGGTTCGATCATGGCCAAATGGTGTCTGTCGCATCATCAGGAAAACTTCCTGTATCAACACTTCCGCGAAATTTGTGAAATCTGCGCCGCCTATGACGTATCGCTGTCGCTGGGTGACGGCCTGCGTCCCGGCTCGATTCAGGACGCCAACGACGAAGCGCAGTTCGCCGAGCTGCATACGCTGGGCGAACTGACAAAAATTGCCTGGGAATATGACGTGCAGGTGATGATCGAGGGCCCTGGCCACGTGCCGATGCAGATGATCCGCCGCAACATGACCGAAGAGCTGGAACACTGCCACGAAGCGCCGTTCTACACCTTGGGCCCGTTGACTACCGATATCGCACCGGGTTATGACCACTTCACCTCCGGCATAGGGGCCGCGATGATCGGCTGGTTCGGCTGCGCCATGCTGTGCTACGTCACGCCGAAGGAACACCTCGGCCTGCCGAATAAAGAGGACGTCAAACAGGGCCTGATCACCTACAAAATTGCCGCCCACGCCGCCGACCTGGCCAAAGGGCATCCGGGTGCGCAAATCCGTGATAACGCCATGTCCAAAGCCCGCTTCGAATTCCGCTGGGAAGATCAGTTCAATCTGGCGCTCGATCCCGCCACTGCCCGAGCCTATCACGATGAAACCCTGCCGCAGGAATCCGGCAAGATCGCCCACTTCTGCTCGATGTGCGGACCGAAGTTCTGCTCGATGAAGATCTCGCAAGAGGTGCGCGACTACGCCGCCGCCCAGGAGGCCGCCAAGCCGATAGAGGTGCAGCTGACCGGCATGGAGAAAATGTCCGCCGAGTTCCGCGCCCGCGGCAGCGAGCTGTATCACAGCGCCGGCAATCTGCAGGAGGAGACGAGCAATGACTGATATCATGACGCCCTTCCCGGCGACGCCCCACAAACTGGGACTCTACCCGGTCGTAGACAGCGTTGAATGGATTGCCCGCCTGCTGGAAGCGGGCGTGACCACGATCCAACTGCGCATCAAGGATTTGCCGGATGAGCAAGTCGAGGACGATATCGCCGCCGCCATAGCCCTCGGCAAGCATTATCACGCCCGGCTATTCATCAACGACTACTGGCAACTGGCGATTAAACACGGCGCCTATGGCGTGCACCTCGGCCAGGAAGATTTGGATACCACCGATCTGGCGGCGATCCATCGGGCAGGATTACGGCTTGGCGTTTCCACCCATGACGATGCCGAATTAGCCCGGGCAATCGCAGTCAAACCCTCTTATATCGCGCTGGGACACATTTTCCCAACCCAAACCAAAGAGATGCCTTCCGAACCCCAAGGTCTGGCTGAGCTGAAACGCCATGTCGCCGGGCTGGCGGACTACCCGACGGTGGCGATCGGCGGGATCGGGATCGATCGCGTGGCGTCGGTGCTGGATTGCGGCGTCGGCAGCGTGGCGGTGGTTAGCGCCATCACCAAGGCCCCGGACTGGCGTGCGGCCACCGCGCAGCTTTTGCAACTGATCGAAGGCAAGGAGTGACTCGATGCTTAACGATCAAGAATTTCTGCGCTACAGCCGCCAGCTGCTGCTGGAGGACGTAGGTCCGCAAGGCCAGGAAAAGCTGAAACAGGCATCGGTTTTGCTGGTCGGCCTCGGGGGATTAGGATCCCCCGCCGCGCTCTACCTGGCCGCTGCCGGCGTCGGCACGCTGCTGTTGGCAGATGACGATAGGCTGCACATCACCAATCTGCAGCGCCAGATCCTCTACCGCAGCGGCGACGTTTCCAAAAGCAAAGCCGCTCTGGCGCAGCGTCAGTTGCAAGCGCTGAACCCGCAGGTGGAATCCATCGCGCTGGAACAGCGTTTACAAGGGGAAAGCTTGCAGGACGCCGTGGAGCGCGCCGATCTGATCCTGGATTGCAGCGATAACATGACAACCCGCCATGCCGTGAACGCCGCCTGTATCGCCGCCGGCAAACCGCTGATCAGCGGCAGCGCGGTGGGCTTCAGCGGCCAATTGCTGGTGATTGAACCGCCTTATGCCCACGGCTGCTACGCCTGCCTGTACCCAGAACACACCGAGCCGCAACGCAACTGCCGCACCGCAGGCGTACTCGGCCCGGTGGTCGGTGTGATTGGCACCCTGCAGGCGCTGGAGGCGATAAAAATGCTGGCGGGAATGCCTTCATCGCTCAGCGGCAAGTTGCGGTTGTTCGATGGTAAACAGCAAAGCTGGAGTACGTTGCAGCTCAGTCAGGCCAGCGCCTGCCCGGTCTGCGGAGGCGCAGCATGAAAATCCGGCTGAATGACCAACCGCTGGAACTGGCGCAGCCACTGAGCGTCACTGCCCTGCTTGAGCAGCTAGGGCGCCACCAGCCAGGTACCGCTCTGGCTATTAACCAAACTATCATCCCGCGTGCCGACTGGGCTAACCACCAGGTGCAAGACGGCGATGACATCCTGCTGTTTCAAGCGATTGCCGGAGGCTGACATGCTGCAAATCGCCGATACCACCTTTACTTCACGCCTGTTTACCGGCACCGGTAAATTCGCCACTCCTGCGCTGATGCTGGAAGCGCTGCAAGCCTCCGGCTCGCAGTTAGTGACCATGGCGATGAAGCGCGTTGACCTGCGCGGCGGCAATGATGCCATTCTTGCGCCGCTGCAACAGTTGGGCGTGCGCCTGCTGCCCAACACGTCCGGCGCAAAAACCGCCGCTGAAGCGGTGTTTGCCGCCCGCCTGGCGCGCGAGGCACTTGGCACCCATTGGGTAAAACTGGAAATCCATCCCGACGTGAAATATCTGCTGCCGGACCCTATTGAAACGCTGAAAGCAGCGGAAACGCTGGTTAAAGAGGGCTTTGTGGTGTTGCCCTACTGCGGTGCCGATCCGGTGTTGTGCAAACGGCTGGAAGAGGTGGGCTGCGCAGCGGTGATGCCGCTCGGCGCACCGATAGGATCCAATCGCGGGCTACGGACCCGCGACTTCCTGGAAATCATTATCGAACAGGCCAAAGTGCCGGTGGTGGTCGATGCCGGCATCGGTGCGCCAAGTCATGCTCTGGAGGCGATGGAGCTGGGCGCCGATGCGGTGCTGGTGAATACCGCAATCGCCGTGGCTCGCGATCCGGTACAAATGGCGCGGGCGTTCCGTTTGGCACTGGAAGCCGGTGAACTGGCGCGCCTGGCCGGGTTGGGCAGCCGCAGCCGCAGCGCGGTAGCCTCCAGCCCGCTGACCGCCTTCCTCAACCAAACCGGGGAGGCATTGTAATGACAGAGGATTTCAGTAGCCGCTGGCAGCAGCTCGATTGGGACGATATCTCGCTGCGCATCAACAGCAAAACCGCGCTGGATGTCGAACGGGCGCTCGGTGCGCAAAAATTGACGCGTGAAGATTTTATGGCGCTGATCTCGCCCGCAGCACTGCCCTATCTGGAACCGCTGGCGCAGCGTGCCCAACAGCTGACGCGCCAACGCTTTGGCAACGTGGTCGGCTTCTATGTGCCACTGTATCTGTCCAACCTGTGCGCCAACGACTGCACCTATTGCGGTTTTTCGATGAGCAATCGTATAAAACGTAAAACTCTGGATGCCGCCGAGATCGAGCGCGAATGCCTGGCGATTAAGGCATTGGGTTTCGAGCACCTGTTGCTGGTCACCGGCGAGCACCAGAGCAAAGTCGGCATGGACTATTTCCGCCGGCATATTCCGGCGATCCGCCCCCACTTCAGTTCACTGATGATGGAAGTGCAACCGCTGGCGGAGGAGGAATATGCCGAGTTGAAAACGCTGGGGCTGGACGGCGTGCTGGTGTATCAGGAAACCTATCATCCTGCCACCTACCTGCAACATCATTTGCGCGGGCAGAAACAGGATTTTCACTGGCGGCTGGCTACGCCGGATCGCCTCGGCCGTGCCGGGATCGACAAGATCGGCCTCGGCGCGCTGATTGGGCTTTCCAACAGTTGGCGCACCGACTGCTATATGCTGGCCGAACACCTGTTCTACCTGCAGCAAACTTACTGGCAGAGCCGTTACTCAATTTCATTCCCACGTCTGCGCCCCTGCGCCGGCGGCATTGAGCCTGCATCAATCATGAGTGAACCGCAGTTAGTGCAGTTAATCTGCGCCTTTCGCCTGTTTGCGCCTGACGTAGAGCTTTCTCTGTCTACACGCGAGTCGCCGTTCTTCCGTGATCATATGATCCCGGTGGCGATCAACAGCGTCAGTGCCGGCTCCAAGACCCAGCCCGGCGGCTATGCCGACGATGTGCCGCCTGAACTGGAGCAGTTCGAACCGCACGATGGCCGCACACCGCAGCAGGTGTCGCAGGCTATCAGCGCAGCCGGGTTGCAGCCGGTGTGGAAAGACTGGGACGGATATCTGGGGCGTAGCACGCAGTAATTTGCAATCTTTGCAGCGCGGTTGGAAAAGCCATGGAAGCGCAGCGCAAAGCCTGCCAATGCTGCTGGTACGGGAAATCAACGCGGCTATAGTGGCGATGCTGGCTTCCGAACCCGGCACCAGCCGGAGCCGCTATTTTCTCAACGGCTCTGCTTACCAACCCCCGGATCGCGCCGGATACCCTTCTGCGCGACTCCGGGACCTCTCAATGCCTGGCTCCTCCCGCATGCATCTCGCCGATCTTTTGACAAACCAAACTGGTTGGACCACATTTAAAGTCTGATCGCTGAAGCCGGTCTGATAACTCTGCGAGATAACCACTATGAATCTGTACCTGCGACTGATCTGGGTTTTACTCTCATCGTACTGGAAGCCACGCATGTCGATGGATGCTTTGACCAACCAACTGGCGACCCGGGTGTGGCTGAATGATATCGACCTCAATTTGCATATGAACAACGGCCGCTACATGACGGTATGCGACCTGAATCGGGTCGATTTGTTTATCCGCACCGGCCTGATGGCATTGATGCTTAAACGGCACTGGTCGCCGATCATCAGCCAGCACACCATGGATTACAAAAAGGCGTTGCAACCCTTCCAGCGCTATCAGGTCAGCATGAGCATTACCCATTGGGACGAACGCTATTTCTATGCCACCCACACCTTCAGCATTGGAGATCGGATCGTCGCTCAGGGTACCTCGCGGGCGGTGATTTTAGGGCGGGAAGGTGTGGTCGCGCCGGACGTGGTGGTAGCCAGCGTTCGGCAATACCAGCAACGTCGCAGTGATGCCGTGATGCCGTGATGTTATAAGGGCCCCTGGTGTTGGCCATGTATCTTTTTCGCTGCCTGCACCCGGTTTGAAAGCGGGTGCAGGCAACTTATTTTGTGAGACTGGCACCCCCCCTAGGAACGCAAATCACACATATGGATGCTAATTAATCATATCGGCGGTAAAATGTGAATGTCTTTTGAGTGTCTTTTTAAATTAAATTGAGTTGCTTTTGAGTTTACTCAAGAAAATCAAATGGATATAGCAACAGCCATTCTGACTCATCTATAATCGAGCCAGCAGACAGCCTCGGGACAGCAAATGCTCGTGGTCAACATCAGAAAAATCGAGGTGATCATGAAAAAAACGCCAAATTACGCAGAGGCAATCAGTACCTTGCTGACCCAGAAAGGGGTTGGCGACAGAAAGCACGCATCAACCATGGCGAGCATACTGAACCTCCAATACAACAGCGCCAAGCAGAAGCTGGACGGTAAAAGAGGCATCACTCTCGACGAGGTAAAAAAGGTATTTCAATACTTCAACGAATCGTTTCAAGGGCGCAGAACCCATAACTGCGTCTTTATCATGAACAGCATACATAAGCGGTGCAATATTGAGGTTGACGACAAACCGGTGGATAACATTGAGGATGCGGAAACCTATGCGTTCAGGAAAGACGATCTTTTTATCATTAACACCGGAAGAGATAAAAGCGCGGGCGCAGAGCTGTATAAAGTCAGAAAAATAGACTTTCTGCCGGCGCCAAGGATAGCCATACTCGACAACGATCAAGACATCCTGGAATTGCTGAAGAAAATCACCACCCGTTATGGGATTGAAACAGATACCTTCCCAACGGCGGCGGCGATCATCGATGCCCTGGAGCAGCACGCCTACGAGGCCTTTATCCTTGATTGGTTGTTAGACTTCGGCGAGACGTCCGAAAAGGTGGTAGAAAAGATAAAAGACCAGGCAGACACCCCTGCGCAGATCATCATCCTGACCGGCCAGTTAAACCACTATGAGAAAAACATAGGCGATATGATATTAAACTACGACGTGCACTTGGTTGAGAAGCCGGCCAAGCCGCTGATTATCTCTTCGCTGCTGCTTTCTCATTTATTTTTCAACTGATTTTATTGGCAGGCAAATGAGGAATGACGACCCTTTGCCCTCGGCTGATTTCACCCTGATGGTGCCTTTCATCCTGGTTACATAGTTCTTTATAATGGTTAGCCCCAGGCCCAGCCCCTGCCGCGTCTCCCTTTCCAATCCCTGATTGAATGCCTTATATAATCTATCGATATTCTTCACGTTAAAGCCGATGCCGTTATCCTTCACCAGAAGATAAAGACGGCTATTGCAGACTTTCACATTCACGATAACCAGGCCGCAATGCGTATATTTATCGGCATTGCCCAGCAGGTTGACGAGTATTCGATAGAGTTTGTACTTATCGGAATGGATTTTCCCTGCATAAGACGAATGCCGGATAATAAATTGATTGCGGCCTTCCCCGCTCACTGCGGCGACGGCATCGTCAACCACCTCATTGAGTGAAAACAGGGAATCATTTACCTTTATCTCCCCCATTTCAAGCCGCGAGTAATCCATCACCTCACGCGTTTGCTCCGCAATTTTATTGCCATGGTGCGAGATGAGCCTGGCCTCTTTCTTCAACTCCTCCTGAACCAGCTCGTGCTCCATGATGTCTGCCGCAATCACGATAGCCTGCGTTGAGCCGGCGATCTCATGGTAGATGGAAGAAATAAATATGTTCTTATTCTTAACTATCTCCTTCAGTGAAAACGCATTCTTCAAGATAAGGAACATCATCAAGAAAATCAGCACCAGCGAGAACATGGCAAATAGCTCGGCTTTACCTGAATTGTCTTTGATGATGTCTTTAACCTCGGTGAAATTCCTTATCTGTATTTTGTAAATCATCTCTTGAATATCGACCAGGGTGATTTCCATTTCATCCATAAAGGAGAGTATATCGGCTCTGGTTTTGGTGCCATTACGCAGTTCGACGCCAAGTTGATCCAGCTCGGCATACTGACGCTTCAAAACCGCCACCGTTTTTATAAATTCATCGTCATAATAAAAAGAGTCGCTGAACGTAGAACGGCCTTCAATGATGGCAATCTTCGAGGCAAATATTTTCTTCTTGAGCATAAAACCATCGTAGTTATCCTCGTCGCCCAGCAGCAGTGCGGTTCTCGTCCGTTCGAAGGATAAAAAGAGAATTTCAGCAACGGAGTAGTTATCGAGGTTAGGTTCAATCTGCTTGTATCGATCTTTCACATTGCCGAAATTTACGGCAATCAATAAAATCAACAACACCAGCACCGCAACCAGGGTGATAAGGGTCCCGAGAAATTTCTTGCTCATTTCACTTAACCTCTAGCATTTTTATTTGCCAAACGGTTTTTGCGTTTACATCTATATTGTTCAGCTCAGGGTAGCTATCGCGAGGGTAGATAATCGCAAAAGGCCCCAACTGCGCAACATCCATGAGCTCACCATTTTTCTTATAAGCGATAATGACTTTATATTTATCCAACTCGGCGGCAGGCATTGAATATGAATAATCATCCCAGGCAAAAGCGCGAACCTTGCTTCCTGTCAGGCCATATACCTTTGCCAGCGCGCTAAACTCAACGCCGGTAAAAACGGCCTCGGGTGTGAAATTGGTCGAGGTTTTAATCGAAGAGGATGGCATCGCCTCTAACGCCTGCAGCGTAATTTTGACCTTCTCGCCATCGCTCTTTTTAAGATAAAAATAATCAACGCCCGCATAAAGCGGAGCGCTAAACAGGGAAATCAGAAATAATGCGGCTATCAGTCCTTTGATTTTCATTATTTATCACCTTTAGGCTTAACCAGTTCCGCCTGACCAAATTCATCCTTGCCAACGGTAACCCAGCCACGCCGCTGATAAAACGCCTCAGCCCTGGAGCCCGGATCGGTGGTGAGGTGGATCTCTGCGGCACCATTCTCGAACAACCATGCCGTTACGGCATCCAGTAAAGCGGAACCTATACCTTTCGCCTGATACTCCGGCTTCACAAACAGCCCGCCGATCAATGGTTCGGGAATAAAGAGGCCGAAACCGACGCCGGCGTAATCTTCACCGCATTTGCAAATCCAGCCTCCGCCCTGGTTGATATCATCCAGCACCTGAGTTCTTTGAAGATATTGGATCTGGTGAGGATGAAGCGGGTTCTCTTCGACGGAAAATCTGATTTCATACAGGTAAGGCAAGTGTTTTGCGGTCAGTTTTTCGAAGGTGATCAGGCTGTCCATATCTGTACAATCCTTGGTTGTAATAGCGCGGGCGATTTTTGCCATTATCGCGGGTTTATTCATAGTAGCAAAGATTACTCCTGCTGAAGCGGGCAAAAAAAAACCGCCCCAAAGGAGCGGTTTATCTGGAAAGGGGCCGGTATACCGGCCCTCAGGGGATATCAACGATTACTCGTCGTTACCGCCCAGGTTCCCTGCGTTCAGCAATTCAGCCAGGTTAGCTGTCGCTTCTTCCGCGCTTACCTGCGGAACAACCGGCACTTCGCCCTGCGCTTTACGGCGCATACGATCCTGATGATAAGCGTAACCGGTACCGGCTGGGATCAGACGGCCCACGATGACGTTCTCTTTCAGGCCGCGCAGTTCATCACGCTTACCGGCAACAGCCGCTTCGGTCAGAACGCGCGTCGTTTCCTGGAACGATGCTGCGGAGATGAAGGACTCGGTCGCCAAGGAAGCCTTGGTGATACCCAGCAGGTCGCGTGAGAAGGTTGCCTCGATTTTACCTTCAGCAGCAAGCTGACGGTTGGCAATCTTAACGCGAGACACTTCAGCCTGCTCGCCTTCCAGGAACTCGGTGCTGCCAGCGCTAACGATGGTGCCTTTACGCAGCATCTGACGAACGATAACTTCGATGTGTTTATCGTTAATCTTAACGCCTTGCAGACGGTAAACTTCCTGCACTTCGTTGGTGATGTAGCGGGTAACCGCATGCACACCACGCAGACGCAGAATGTCGTGCGGAGACTCTGGGCCGTCAGAAACAACGTCGCCACGTTCCACAATTTCGCCTTCAAACACGTTGAGCTGACGCCATTTCGGAATCATCTCTTCGTAAGCGTCGCTGCCGTCCAGCGGAGAGATTACCAGGCGACGTTTGCCTTTGGTCTCTTTACCGAACGAGATAATCCCGCTGATTTCAGCCAGGATAGCCGGTTCTTTCGGACGACGTGCTTCGAACAGATCCGCAACGCGTGGCAGACCACCGGTAATATCCTTGGTACCGCCGGATTCCTGAGGAATACGCGCCAGGGTATCACCCGCACCGATCTGAATGCCGTCTTCCAACTGCACAATCGCTTTACCTGGCAGGAAGTATTGAGCAGGCATATCAGTACCTGGGATCAATACGTCGTCGCCTTTGGCATCAACGATTTTCAGTGCCGGACGCAGGTCTTTACCGCTACCGGTACGCTCTGCGCTGTCCAGTACGACCAGAGAAGACAAACCGGTCAGTTCGTCGGTCTGGCGGGTAATGGTCTGGCCGTCAACCATATCAGCGAAGCGGATGAAACCACTCACTTCGGTGATAACTGGCATGGTGTGCGGATCCCAGTTAGCAACGGTTTCGCCGCCGTTAACTTCTGCACCGTCACCTTTGCCCATCACGGCGCCGTAAGGCACTTTGTAGCTTTCTTTGGTACGACCGAATTCGTCGATCAGCTTCAGCTCGGTGTTACGAGAGGTAATCACCAGCTTGCCTGCGGCGTTCATAACGAACTTCACATTGCTCAGCTTCAGCGTACCCTTGTTTTTCACCTGGATGCTGGATTCAGCAGCCGCACGAGATGCCGCACCACCGATGTGGAACGTACGCATCGTCAGCTGTGTACCCGGCTCACCGATTGACTGTGCCGCGATAACGCCGATAGCTTCGCCTTTGTTGATGATGTGACCACGTGCCAGGTCGCGACCATAGCAGTTTGCACACACACCAAAGTCGGTTTCACAGCTAACTACAGAGCGGACTTTAACGCTGTCGACAGAGTTCTCTTCCAACAGGTCACAGGTCTTCTCATGCAACAGCGTGTTGCGTGGAACCAGAATGTCCGCCGTACCCGGCTTGATGACATCTTCTGCAGTCACACGACCCAGAACGCGTTCACGCAGTGGCTCTTTAACGTCGCCACCTTCGATAACCGGGGTCATCGTGATGCCGTTGTGAGTGCCACAGTCGTCTTCGGTAACCACCAGATCCTGCGCCACGTCAACCAGACGACGGGTCAGATAACCGGAGTTAGCCGTTTTCAGTGCGGTATCCGCCAAACCTTTACGAGCACCGTGAGTGGAGATGAAGTACTGGAGTACGTTCAGACCTTCACGGAAGTTCGCGGTGATTGGCGTTTCGATGATGGAGCCGTCCGGCTTCGCCATCAGGCCACGCATACCGGCCAGCTGACGAATCTGAGCGGCGGAACCACGCGCACCGGAGTCGGCCATCATAAAGATGCTGTTGAAGGAAACTTGTTGTTCCACAACGCCGTCACGGTTAACCACGTCTTCAACCGACAGGTTTTCCATCATCGCTTTAGCAACGCGTTCGTTTGCCGCAGCCCAGATATCGATCACTTTGTTGTAACGTTCGCCGGCGGTTACCAGACCAGATTGGAACTGCTCCTGGATCTCGGCAACTTCGGTTTCCGCTTCTTCGATGATCTCCGCTTTCTTGGCTGGGATAACCATGTCATCGATACCTACTGAAGCACCTGAACGGGCTGCATAGGCAAAACCGGTGTACATGATCTGGTCAGCAAAGATAACGGTCGGCTTCAGGCCCAGGATGCGATAACAGGTGTTCAGCATCTTGGAGATCGCTTTCTTGCCCAAAGGCTGGTTAACGATCGAGTACGGCAGACCTTTTGGCACGATCATCCACAGGATGGCGCGGCCAACGGTAGTGTCGATGATCGAAGTCTGGTGTACAGACTCACCTTCGGTGTTTTTGATCTCTTCAGTGATACGCACTTTGACACGCGCATGCAGAGAGGCCAGACCGGCGCGGTAAATACGCTCAGCTTCTTTCGGGCCGCTCAGCACCATGCCTTCGCCTTTGGCGTTAACACAGTCACGGGTCATGTAGTACAGACCCAGTACAACGTCCTGAGAAGGAACGATGATTGGCTCGCCGTTCGCAGGTGACAGGATGTTGTTGGTAGACATCATCAACGCACGCGCTTCCAGCTGGGCTTCCAGCGTCAGCGGTACGTGTACAGCCATTTGGTCACCGTCGAAGTCGGCGTTGTATGCCGCACAAACCAGCGGGTGCAGTTGGATTGCCTTGCCTTCGATCAGAACCGGTTCAAATGCCTGGATACCCAAACGGTGCAGGGTTGGTGCACGGTTCAGCAGTACCGGGTGTTCGCGGATAACTTCGTCGAGGATGTCCCAAACGACAGCTTCTTCGCGCTCAACCATTTTCTTGGCGGCTTTGATGGTGGTGGCCAGGCCACGCAGTTCCAGCTTGCCGTAGATGAACGGTTTGAACAGCTCCAGCGCCATTTTCTTAGGCAGACCGCACTGATGCAGACGCAGGTATGGACCTACGGTGATTACAGAACGACCGGAGTAGTCAACACGTTTACCCAACAGGTTCTGACGGAAACGACCCTGCTTACCTTTGATCATATCGGCCAAAGATTTCAGAGGACGTTTGTTGGAACCGGTGATCGCACGACCGCGACGGCCGTTATCCAACAGGGCATCTACCGCTTCTTGCAGCATACGCTTTTCGTTGCGCACGATGATGTCAGGCGCGGCCAGATCCAGCAGGCGTTTCAGACGGTTGTTACGGTTGATAACGCGGCGATACAGATCGTTCAGATCTGAAGTCGCGAAACGACCACCATCCAGCGGAACCAGCGGACGCAGATCCGGCGGCAGTACCGGCAGCACGGTCAGGATCATCCACTCTGGCTTGTTGCCAGACTGCACGAACGCTTCCAGCAGCTTGATACGCTTGGTCAGCTTCTTGCGCTTGGTTTCGGAGTTGGTTTCGTTCAGCTCTTCACGCAGCTGTTCGCATTCCGCTTCCAGATCCATGTTTTTCAACAGGGCCTGAATGGCTTCCGCACCCATCTTGGCGTCGAATTCGTCACCGAACTCTTCCAGCGCATCCAGATACTGCTCTTCAGTCAGGATCTGACGACGCTCGAGGTTGGTCATACCGCCTTCAACAACCACATAGGATTCGAAGTACAGTACGCGTTCGATGTCACGCAGCGGCATATCCAGCAGCAAACCGATGCGCGAAGGCAGCGATTTCAGGAACCAGATATGTGCAGTCGGTGATGCCAGCTCGATGTGGCCCATACGCTCACGGCGCACTTTGGTCTGGGTCACTTCAACGCCGCACTTCTCACAGATCACGCCGCGGTGTTTTAAGCGCTTGTACTTACCGCACAGGCACTCATAGTCTTTTACCGGCCCAAAGATACGGGCGCAGAAAAGGCCGTCACGTTCTGGTTTGAACGTACGGTAGTTAATGGTTTCCGGCTTCTTAACTTCACCGAACGACCACGAACGGATCATATCTGGCGATGCCAGAGCAATCTTGATCGCATCAAACTCTTCGGTCTTAGTTTGCGCTTTCAGAAACTTCAATAAGTCTTTCACGGATTGGCTCCTGTCGGAGTTAAACCTGTTGGGTACCCACAACCGCAGTAGGTACCCGTGTGACCTGAACAACCACCCTCAGGCTCCCTAAGGCCGGGAGCCTGAGCCGGAAAAACGATTACTCGTCTTCCAGTTCGATGTTGATACCGAGCGAGCGGATTTCTTTCAACAGTACGTTGAAGGACTCCGGCATGCCTGGTTCCATGCGGTGATCGCCATCCACGATGTTTTTGTACATCTTGGTACGGCCGTTAACGTCATCCGACTTAACGGTGAGCATTTCCTGCAAGGTGTAAGCTGCGCCGTATGCTTCCAGTGCCCACACTTCCATCTCACCGAAGCGTTGACCACCGAACTGCGCCTTACCACCCAGCGGCTGCTGAGTAACCAAGCTGTAAGAACCGGTTGAACGGGCGTGCATTTTATCGTCAACCAAGTGGTTCAGTTTCAGCATGTACATATAGCCAACGGTAACCTGGCGCTCGAACTGCTCACCGGTACGGCCATCGAACAGCGTAATCTGACCGGAGGTTGGGATTCCGCCCATTTCCAGCAGTTGCTTGATTTCAGTCTCTTTCGCACCATCGAACACCGGCGTGGCGATTGGCATACCTTTTTTCAGGTTCTCTGCCAGACGCAGTACTTCGTCGTCGGTGAAGGTGTTCAGGTCAACTTTCTGGCAGACATCGTCGCCCAGATCGTAGGCCTTCTGAATGAACTCACGCAGCTTGGCCACTTCCTGTTGCTGCTTCAGCATTTGGTTGATCTTCTCACCAATACCTTTCGCAGCCATACCCAGGTGGGTTTCCAGGATCTGACCGATGTTCATACGTGATGGTACGCCCAGCGGGTTCAGTACGATGTCAACCGGCGTGCCGTTTTCATCGTAAGGCATATCTTCGATCGGGTTGATCTTGGAGATAACACCCTTGTTACCGTGGCGGCCTGCCATCTTGTCACCCGGTTGGATCTGACGCTTAACAGCCAGATAAACCTTAACGATTTTCAGCACGCCTGGTGCCAGGTCATCGCCTTGGGTGATCTTACGACGTTTGGCGTCCAGCTTCTTCTCGAAGTCGGATTTCAGCTCGTCGTACTGCTCTGCCAGCTGTTCCAGCTGGTTTTGCTTCTCTTCGTCGGTCAGGCCCAGTTCCAGCCAGCGATCGCGTGGCAGTTTGCTCAGCTTCTCGGCTTCAACGCCACCGGCAACCAACACCGCATGGATACGCGCAAACAGACCGGCTTCCAGGATCTGCAGTTCTTCAGTCAGGTCTTTCTTCGCCTGCTTCAGCTGCATTTCTTCGATTTCCAACGCACGCTTGTCTTTTTCCACGCCATCGCGGGTAAAGACCTGCACGTCGATAACCGTACCGGAAACGCCGTTTGGTACACGCAGAGAAGAGTCTTTAACGTCAGACGCTTTCTCACCGAAGATCGCGCGCAGCAGCTTCTCTTCTGGGGTCAGTTGGGTTTCACCTTTCGGCGTTACCTTACCCACCAGAATGTCGCCACCGGTCACTTCAGCACCGATATACACGATACCGGATTCATCCAGTTTGGAGAGCGCAGCTTCACCCACGTTAGGGATGTCGGCAGTGATCTCTTCAGGCCCCAGCTTGGTGTCGCGAGACACGCACGCCAGTTCCTGGATGTGGATGGTAGTGAAGCGATCTTCCTGAACCACACGCTCGGACACCAAGATGGAGTCTTCGAAGTTGTAACCGTTCCATGGCATGAACGCCACGCGCATGTTCTGGCCCAGCGCCAGTTCACCCAGATCGGTGGACGGGCCATCTGCCAGCACGTCGCCGCGCTCGATTGGCTCACCCAGGTTCACGCACGGCATCTGGTTGATGCAGGTGTTCTGGTTAGAACGGGTGTACTTGGTCAGGTTATAAATATCGATACCTGCTTCGCCCGCGTGCATCTCGTCTTCGTTAACTTTGATAACGATACGGGAAGCATCCACGTACTGGATCACACCGCCACGTTTGGCTACGGCAGTAACACCGGAGTCAACCGCTACAGCACGTTCCATACCGGTACCTACCAGCGGCTTGTCAGCACGCAGTGTAGGAACCGCCTGACGTTGCATGTTCGCACCCATCAATGCACGGTTGGCGTCATCGTGTTCCAGGAATGGAATCAGTGAAGCACCAACGGAAACAACCTGCTGGGTTGATACGTCCATATAGTCAACCTGATCGCGGCTAAACAGGCTTGACTCGCCTTTGCTACGACAGGTGACCAGGTCTTCTACGAAGCGGCCGTCATCATCCAGGTTGGAGTTCGCCTGAGCGATAACGAAGTTGCCTTCTTCAATAGCAGACAAGTAGTTGATTTCATCGGTAACCAGACCGTCACGCACGCGGCGGTACGGAGTTTCCAGGAAGCCATACTCGTTGGTCTGTGCGTACACGGACAAGGAGTTGATCAGACCGATGTTTGGACCTTCCGGCGTTTCGATTGGGCACACGCGACCGTAGTGAGTCGGGTGTACGTCTCGAACTTCAAAGCCGGCACGTTCACGGGTCAGACCGCCTGGGCCCAATGCAGAGATACGACGTTTGTGCGTAATCTCGGACAACGGGTTGTTCTGGTCCATAAACTGAGACAGCTGGCTGGAGCCGAAGAACTCTTTCACCGCCGCCGAAATCGGCTTGGCGTTGATCATGTCCTGAGGCATCAGGGTGTCCAGATCGCCCAGGGACAGACGTTCTTTAACCGCACGCTCAACACGCACCAGACCTACACGGAACTGGTTCTCGGCCATTTCGCCGACGGAACGAATACGACGGTTGCCCAAGTGGTCGATATCGTCCACTTCGCCTTTACCGTTACGGATATCGATGAGCTTCTTCATCACTTCAATGATGTCGTCTTTGCTCAGGATGCCCGAACCTTCGATCTCGTCACGCAGCAGAGAACGGTTGAACTTCATACGGCCAACCGCAGACAGATCATAGCGGTCTTCGGAGAAGAACAGGTTCTCGAACAGGCTTTCGGCAGCTTCGCGCGTTGGTGGCTCACCAGGGCGCATCATGCGGTAGATTTCTACCAGTGCGCTCAAACGATCGCTGGTTGGGTCGACACGCAGAGTCTCAGAGATATACGCGCCGTGATCCAGATCGTTGGTGAACAGCGTTTCGATACGTTTGTGGCCGGACTGGCTCAGTTTGGCCAGCAGATCCAGCGACAGCTCCATGTTGGCTGCGCAGATCAGCTCACCGGTATTGGTATCGATATAGTCCTTCGCGACCACTTTGCCCGCAATGTACTCAACCGGTACTTCAATACTCTGAATTTCGTCTTTTTCGAGCTGACGGATATGACGAGCGGTGATACGACGGCCTTTCTCAATGTAGATCTTGCCGTTGGCTTCAATATCAAATGAAGCGGTTTCACCACGCAGACGTTCTGGAACCAGCTCCATCTGCAGCTTGTTATCACGGATCTCGAATACAACTTTCGCAAAGAACAGGTCAAGGATCTGCTCAGTGGTGAATTGCAGCGCGCGCAGAATGATGGTCGCAGGCAGTTTGCGGCGACGGTCAATACGCACGAACAGGTTGTCTTTCGGGTCAAACTCGAAATCCAACCATGAACCGCGGTAAGGGATGATACGTGCGTTATAAAGCACTTTACCCGAGGAGTGGGTTTTACCCTTATCGCTGTCAAAGAATACGCCAGGACTACGGTGAAGCTGAGATACGATAACCCTCTCAGTACCGTTGATCACAAAGGTACCGTTTTCGGTCATGAGCGGAATTTCGCCCATATAGACTTCTTGTTCCTTGATGTCTTTGACCGTACCTTCTGGAGCTTCACGCTCATAGATTACCAGGCGCAGTTTTACGCGCAGCGGTGCAGAGTACGTCACACCACGGATCTGGCACTCTTTGACGTCGAACACCGGCTCACCAAGACGGTAGCTAACGTATTGCAGCTCCGAATTGCCACTGTAGCTCTGGATAGGGAAAACAGAACGGAATGCGGCTTCAAGGCCGTACTGCCCTTCTGGATCTTGCTCGATAAACTTCTGGAACGAGTCAAGCTGGATAGAAAGGAGATATGGTATGTCCAGAACTTGTGGACGCTTACCAAAATCCTTACGAATACGTTTTTTCTCGGTATAGGAGTAAACCATAGGGTTCCTCAGCTCGCTGATCAGTGACCCAATCTGTCCGTCCGGATAGAGGACGGTTCATGCAACACCATTTTGTGGATCGGAAAGCGGGAACACTTTCCGCAATACTCGTTTCTATCACGCTTAAATCATTTCATCGCGCTGTGCGGCAGATTCGGCTGCGGCAGGGAGGGCAATATATTAAGTCGTCGATAGAAAGAAATATTGGGGTTAGCCAGTAGCCAAACAGTGTGAAACTCTACTGACGCCCTACAGCGCAAAAAGGCTGGCGACCAAAAAGTCACCAGCCATCAGTCTGTTAAGTCAGACTGCACTCTGAGAAGTTAAAATTACTTAACTTCAACAGAAGCGCCAGCTTCTTCCAGAGCTTTTTTCAGTGCTTCAGCGTCGTCTTTGCTGATGCCTTCTTTCAGTACTGCTGGAGCAGATTCTACCAGGTCTTTGGCTTCTTTCAGGCCCAGACCGGTTGCGCCACGTACTGCTTTGATAACTGCAACCTTGTTGCCGCCGATAGCAGACAGAACAACGTCGAATTCAGTTTTTTCTTCAACAACTTCAGCAGCAGCAGCAGGACCTGCAGCTACAGCAGCAGCAGAAACACCGAACTTCTCTTCCATAGCGGCGATCAGTTCAACGATTTCCATTACAGACAGAGCTGCAACGCCTTCGATAATTTGGTCTTTAGTGATAGACATAACAAAAGTTCCTAAAATTCAGAAATAGTTTAAATACGTAAGCAACGGATAAGAGAGAGGGCTTATGCCGCTTCTTTCTGATCGCGCAGTGCAGCCAGAGTGCGAACCAGTTTGCCGGCAGCGGCTTCTTTCATGGTTGCCATCAGGCGTGCGATTGCTTCATCGTAAGTAGGCAGAGTTGCCAAGCGGTCAATTTGTGCCGCAGGGATCATCTCACCTTCAAAGGCCGCAGCTTTAATCTCGAACTTTGCATTCGCTTTCGCGAAATCTTTGAACAGACGAGCAGCAGCGCCCGGGTGTTCATGAGAAAATGCAATCAAGGTAGGACCGACAAACGTGTCTTTCAGGCATTCGAATGGAGTGCCTTCAACTACGCGACGCATCAGGGTGTTACGAACAACACGCATGTAAACGCCAGCTTCACGACCTGCTTTACGCAGTTCAGTCATTTTATCAACGGTAACGCCACGGGAATCCGCAACAACCGCAGACAGCGCGCCTTTGGCTACTTCGTTGACTTCAGCAACAATCGCTTGTTTGTCTTGAAGATTTAATGCCATTAGCTTTTTGCTCCTGGATTTAGCCGGGGGAAATCCCCGGCACTCACATCACTCAACACCTTGTGATAAATCACGCGGTGAGAGCGTTCAAACACGGTGAGCAGAATCCAGCAAAGACAATTTAAAATTTTCTTTAGGCTCTGTCACCGTCTACGCAGGAAGGATTAAGTACCTTTCGATACACCTGCGGTCTTGGACGGAGGCCTGGATAGGCCAGGCTCCAACCGAAAAATCTTTGTTCCGCTGATGGCTATTACCATAGCGAAACCTTGGGGCATAAGATTCTAGACAACTCTTGGCCCCAAGTCAAAGCGATAATCGCAGGGCGATTAGTTCGCTACAGCAGTCAGGCCGCTTTGATCGATAGCAACGCCAGCACCCATGGTGGTGGAGAGGCTAACTTTCTTGATGTACACGCCTTTAGCCTGAGATGGTTTTGCCTTTTTCAGCGCAACCAGCAGAGCTTCCAGGTTTTCTTTCAGCTTGTCTGACTCGAAATCAACCTTACCGATAGTGGTATGGATGATGCCGTTTTTGTCGTTACGGTAACGAACCTGACCTGCTTTAGCGTTTTTCACTGCTTCAGCAACGTTCGGAGTAACGGTACCCACTTTCGGGTTTGGCATCAGGCCACGTGGGCCCAGGATCTGGCCCAGTTGACCAACAACGCGCATTGCATCAGGAGAAGCAATAACAACGTCGAAGTTCATTTCGCCTTTTTTGATCAGGTCTGCCAGATCTTCCATACCTACCAGCTCTGCGCCAGCAGCTTTAGCTGCTTCAGCGTTAGGGCCCTGGGCAAATACGGCAACGCGAACGGAACGACCGGTGCCGTTTGGCAGAACGGTAGCGCCACGAACGTTTTGGTCAGATTTACGAGCGTCGATGCCGAGGTTAACAGCAACGTCAACGCTTTCTACGAATTTAGCGGTGGCCAGCTCTTTCAGCAGAGCAACAGCTTCGGTGATGTCATACTGTTTAGTAGCATCAACTTTGTCACGGATCACGCGCATGCGCTTGGTCAGCTTAGCCATTTCTTAATCCTCCACTACCAGGCCCATGGAACGAGCAGTACCTTCGATGGAGCGAGTCATCGCTTCAACGTTGGAACCAGTCATGTCCGCAGCTTTGGTTTCTGCGATTTCACGTACCTGAGCACTAGTCACTTTACCTACTTTGTCTTTGTTCGGCTTGCCTGAACCAGACTTGATACCAGCCGCTTTTTTCAGCAGAACTGCTGCTGGCGGAGTTTTGGTAACGAAAGTGAAGGAACGGTCAGAATAAACGGTAATAACAACCGGAATCGGCAGGCCTTTCTCAACGCTGTCAGTCTTAGCATTGAACGCCTTACAGAATTCCATGATGTTAACGCCTTGCTGACCCAGAGCTGGACCAACTGGCGGACTTGGGTTCGCCATACCGGCTGCAACTTGCAGCTTAACGTAGGCTTGTACTTTCTTGGCCATTTACAATTCCTCGATTTGGGTAATAACGCCTCACAAGAGGCTCCCCGTGTTTCGCCTCGCTCAACGAGCAAGGCCTATAAAAACAAAAGGCGCGAAATTATAGTTCAATTTCGCGCCTCTGACAAGCGACAAAAGCCACTTATCGCTGATTAATTGATCAGCCTTTTTCAACCTGAGCAAAGTCCAGTTCCACCGGCGTTGCACGCCCAAAGATGGAGACAGAAACTTTCAGGCGACTCTTCTCGTAATCCACTTCTTCAACAACACCGTTGAAGTCAGCGAATGGACCATCGTTAACGCGGACCAGTTCACCCGGTTCGAACAGCGTTTTAGGACGCGGCTTATCACCAACCTGCTGCAGGCGGTTCATGATCGCATCAACTTCTTTATCGCTGATCGGTGCCGGACGGTCAGAAGTACCGCCGATGAAACCCATTACGCGTGGAACGCTGCGCACCAAGTGCCAGCTGGCATCGTTCATCACCATCTGAACCAACACATAACCCGGGAAGAATTTGCGCTCGCTTTTACGGCGTTGGCCGCCACGGATTTCAACAACTTCTTCCGTAGGAACCATGACTTCGCCGAACAGTTCTTCCATATCGTGCAGTTTGATATGCTCACGCAGCGATTGCGCTACGCGACCTTCAAAACCGGAAAACGCCTGAACGACGTACCAACGTTTTTTTGGGGCTTCAGACATTTTAGAACCTCAGGCCAGTAATAAACGATACCAGACGGACCAGAATACCATCCAGCCCCCACAGAATCAGTGACATCACGGCAGTTACCGCAGCAACGATCAACGTGGTATGTAGCGTTTCCTGACGAGTTGGCCAAATCACTTTGCGCACTTCAGTACGCGCTTCGCGCGCAAACGCAACGGTAGCTTTGCCTTTGGTGGTCATCAGCGCCACTGCACCTGCAATGGCAATAACCACTACGACGGCCAGCGCACGTAATGGCAGGCTGAAATCACGGTAGTAATAGTTACCGACAATAGCCACAACCAACAGAATGGCAACGGTCACCCACTTTGCCGCTTCCAGGCCGCGCCCGCTCCCTTGAGCCTCGGTATTCGCACTCATAAACCAACCTGTCACAATGAATTCAGAACAGACAACTTTGCCTCGCACCGCGAGGCAAACCAAACCGATACTGTTTCGACAGCATCTCGGTGTTTTACGCTATGACGTATCTCAGTCAATACGGTTTTAAGAGCCCATCTCACCAATGATTATGACTGCAAAATCGCTGATGAGATAGGTTCTAGTTCACAGCGTAGAAAAAGGGCATCAAATGATGCCCTTTTACCGCGTGTCGCGTCAAATATTATCAGCGATTAAGCGATAACTTTGGCAACAACACCAGCGCCAACAGTACGGCCGCCTTCACGGATTGCGAAACGCAGGCCGTCGTCCATCGCGATTGGGTGGATCAGGGTAACAACCATGTTCACGTTGTCGCCTGGCATTACCATCTCAACGCCTTCTGGCAGTTCGATGGTACCGGTCACGTCAGTTGTACGGAAGTAGAACTGTGGACGGTAGCCTTTGAAGAATGGAGTATGACGACCACCTTCTTCTTTGCTCAGGATGTACACTTCTGAGTCAAACTTGGTGTGCGGCTTGATTGAACCTGGTTTAGCCAGTACCTGACCACGTTCGATATCTTCACGCTTGATACCACGCAGCAGAACACCCACGTTCTCACCAGCACGGCCTTCGTCCAGCAGTTTGCGGAACATTTCAACGCCGGTACAGGTAGACTTAACGGTGTCTTTGATACCCACGATTTCAACTTCTTCGCCAACTTTAACGATACCGCGCTCAACACGACCGGTAACAACGGTACCACGACCGGAGATGGAGAATACGTCTTCGATTGGCAGCAGGAACGGCTTGTCGATAGCACGCTCTGGTTCTGGGATGTAAGAATCCAGGAAACCGGCCAGCTCGATGATTTTAGCTTCCCACTCTGGCTCGCCTTCCAGTGCTTTCAGCGCTGAACCACGAACAACCGGCAGGTCATCACCAGGGAAGTCGTAAGCAGACAGAAGTTCACGAACTTCCATTTCTAC
Organism: Serratia plymuthica; assembly: GCF_018336935.1. Taxonomy (NCBI): domain Bacteria; kingdom Pseudomonadati; phylum Pseudomonadota; class Gammaproteobacteria; order Enterobacterales; family Yersiniaceae; genus Serratia; species Serratia plymuthica. Next base: position 3,242,004 of record NZ_CP068771.1, read on the forward strand.
CAGTTCCAGCAGCTCTTCATCATCAACCATGTCGCATTTGTTCATGAATACGATGATGAAAGGAACGCCAACCTGACGACCCAGCAGGATGTGCTCACGGGTCTGAGGCATTGGGCCGTCAGTCGCAGCAACAACCAGGATAGCGCCGTCCATCTGAGCAGCACCGGTGATCATGTTTTTAACGTAGTCGGCGTGCCCTGGGCAGTCAACGTGCGCGTAGTGACGGCTTGGGGTGTCATACTCAACGTGAGAAGTGTTGATGGTGATACCACGAGCTTTTTCTTCTGGCGCGTTATCGATCTGGTCGAAAGCACGTGCAGAACCGCCGTAGGTTTTAGCCAGAACGGTAGTGATTGCTGCAGTCAGGGTAGTTTTACCGTGGTCAACGTGGCCGATAGTACCGACGTTAACGTGCGGTTTTGAACGTTCAAACTTTTCTTTAGACATCGATTGTCCCTCTAAGACACGGATAAATCGGTGGTATCACCACATCAACCAAGCATTTGCCTGTTGAATCCAGAACAGAAAGAAAATCAGGGGGCGAGATAATAAGAAGTGGTGCTGATAGGCAGATTCGAACTGCCGACCTCACCCTTACCAAGGGTGCGCTCTACCAACTGAGCTATATCAGCACATCTTGGAGCGGGCAGTGGGAATCGAACCCACATCATCAGCTTGGAAGGCTGAGGTAATAGCCATTATACGATGCCCGCATCCTGGAACTCGGCTACCTGACTTTTCTGTAGAATTTTTAGGTGGGAGAAGGATTGTTCGTCGCTTAACTCTCACCCTTCGGGCCTGCTGCGCTTTGCGCTGCACGACTCGAACCTTGCTGAAGGCTTTCGCCTTCTCCTTCCGCAAATTAACCGCTGCGAGTTATTCGCTGGTCAGTCAACTGCCGAAGGCAAGATTTGGTGGTGGGGGAAGGATTCGAACCTTCGAAGTCTGTGACGGCAGATTTACAGTCTGCTCCCTTTGGCCGCTCGGGAACCCCACCAAATTTTTACTACTGCGACTTGATTGGTGCCGGCTACCGGAATCGAACTGGTGACCTACTGATTACAAGTCAGTTGCTCTACCAACTGAGCTAAGCCGGCATCAAGTGCAGCGCATTCTAGGTAGACCGAGCGACCTATGCAACAAAAAAATTGCGTTTCGCGCACTTTCGCTCATAAATCACCCAATCCTGCACGGTGTCTGGCAATTCACAGCGCGCAGCGGGCAAAGATTCATCAATTGCAGGAATCATTCTCTACGATTTAATCCACTTTTTGCAAAGATTGCCCCTGACTTTCCCCGTGCCCGTTATCTCAAATCCATAAACCCGAATCAGGAAACTGTGAGCGGGATCGATGCACCAGAAAAGGGAAGAGTGCCCCACGTAACGGCATCAACTACAGTTATTCCTCACCTCTTTCGCCGCCGGAACGCCCTCCGCCGTCCTGGCGCAATTATTGCTTATCTTCATTACCCCCTCACCCAGGAGGAATGACCGATGAAAATTGTCCTGATTAATGCCGCTACACTCCCCATTTACCGTGATGAACTGGCTCGTCTGTTGACCGATGCAGTGACGCATGGGGCCTCTGTGGGCTACGACACGCTGATCCCGCATGAAGACGCAGAGAGCTACTTTCACAGCCTGAGGCCTGCCTTGGCCAAAGGAGAGCTGTTGCTGTGGATCGCCCGAGACGAGCGCGGTGTCATTGGCACGGTTCAGCTCGAGCTGTGTCAAAAACCGAATGGCCGTAACCGTGCTGAAGTGCAAAAATTGTTGGTCCACAGCCGCGCACGCCGCAATGGTGTCGGACAGGCTCTGATGAAGGCATTGGAACGGTCGGCGCTGCAGCAACAGCGTGGCCTGCTGTATCTCGACACACAGGCGGCTTCCGCCGCAGAAGCGCTGTATCGCTCACTGGGCTATCGCTGTCTGGGAGAATTGCCCGACTATGCCGCCGCACCCGATGGTTACTATCACCCGACGGTCATTTATTACAAACGCCTGTTCACGGTTAACCAAACCTGCCCCGCCATCGCCAGCTAGCATGAAAGCGGTATCATTCCCCAGAGATACCGCTTTGCAACGCCTCTGCAATCAACTGCGCGCAGCTTCTCACAATTGACATAAACTGCCGCCAATCGATAACTTTTGCGAAAAAAGTCTACGCCAAAAACCAAGCTGTCTATAATATGCAGCTTGTTTATTATCTGGAGTTGGCGTCCGGCGCCTTTCCCAACCTGCGTTAACAGGCAGAATTTGGCTTATGATAAAAAGAGATCAATCTTTAACGACGCCTTACCTTCAGTTCGATCGTACCCAGTGGGCTGCGTTGCGAGATTCGGTGCCACTGACGCTGTCAGAAGAAGAGATCGTTAAACTAAAAGGGATTAACGAAGATCTCTCTTTGGAAGAGGTGGCACAGATTTATCTGCCGCTATCGCGTCTGCTGAACTTCTATATCAGTTCCAACCTTCGTCGTCAGGCCGTACTTGAACAATTCCTCGGCACCGATGGCCAGAAAATTCCTTATGTCATCGGTATTGCAGGCAGCGTTGCCGTAGGTAAAAGCACCACCGCACGTTTGCTGCAGGCATTACTTAGCAATTGGCCGGAGCATCGCAGCGTTGAACTGATCACCACCGACGGTTTCCTGCACCCTAATAAGGTGCTGAACGAACGTGGGCTGATGAAGAAAAAAGGATTCCCTCAGTCTTACGATATGCACAGTCTGGTGAAATTCGTTTCTGAGGTGAAGTCCGGCGCCAAACGCGTGACCGCCCCCGTGTATTCACATCTGATCTATGATGTTGTTCCGGATGGTAATAAGGTTATTGAGCAACCGGACATTCTAATTCTTGAAGGGTTAAACGTATTACAAAGCGGAATGGATTATCCTCACGATCCCCATCACGTATTTGTTTCCGACTTTGTTGATTTCTCAATATATGTCGACGCACCTGAACAGTTATTGCAAACCTGGTACATCAATAGGTTCCTGAAATTCCGTCAGGGTGCGTTTTCTAATCCTGATTCTTATTTCCACAACTACGCAAAGCTGCCAGAAACGGAGGCCATCAGCATTGCCACTCAGCTATGGAATGAGATTAATGGATTGAATTTACAGCAAAATATTCTTCCAACCCGTGAGCGAGCCAGTCTGATAATGACGAAAAGCGCTAATCATGCCGTCGAACACGTCCGTTTGAGAAAATAATGCTATAAAAAATGGGGGCAACGTTGGCCCCCTATCAATAATCGTTATTCAGCGCTACGTAGCGATATTTCCCCACCGATAAATGGCTTAACCACACCATTCTGCTCGAGCAATAATGCCCCTTGCTGATCAATACCACGCGCAATACCAAAAATTTGTTGTTCACCTATTAGCAGTTTAACAGGCCTATCAATAAAATTATCCAAAGTACGCCAACGCGAAATAAAGGGTGCCAACCCATCAATTTCAAACTGCCGCAAAGATTGGCGTAACTCATTCAGCAAGGTCGCTGCCAGCTCATTACGATCTATGCTAATCCCCGCTTCCTGCAGATTTACCCACCCTTGGTTGATAGCATTCGCATTGCTTTCACGCATCGCCAAATTGATACCGGCGCCAATCACCAACTGCGCGGCATCACCAGTCTTTCCTGTCAATTCAACCAAAATGCCCGCTAGCTTACGATCGTTAAGATATAAATCATTCGGCCATTTAACCCTGACATCCGCAGCACCCAAGCGTTGTAACACCTCGGCCATCACTATGCCAATCACCAGGCTCAGGCCAATTGCGGCTGCAGGTCCCTGGTCCAAACGCCAAAACATCGAAAGATACAGATTGGCGCCAAACGGCGATATCCATTGCCGCCCGCGTCGGCCACGGCCGGCTTGCTGATACTCGGCGATACAAGCATCACCCGATTGTAATTCAGTGATGCGCTCCAGCAAATATTGGTTGGTGGAGTCTACGACCGGTAACACGGTTACGCGCTTATCTTCCAGTTGCCCAAGAATACTGTCAGCATCTAATAGCTGGATGGGGCCAGGCAGACTGTACCCTTTTCCCGGTACGGTAAATACATCCAACCCCCACTCACGAATTGTCTGGATATGTTTATTAATCGCTGCGCGACTCATCCCCAAATACTCGCCAAGATGCTCGCCGGAATGAAAGCTGCCGTCAGCCAATAGCGCAATTATCTTTAATGGTACTTTGGAGTCTTTCATGCGAGAACTTCCAGGGCGTTTCGTTCGCCCGTCGCGCCGATAAAACGGACTTCAGGTTCCAACCATACATCAAACTTCTTCGCTACCGTATTGCGCACATGGCGAGCCAATGCAACTACGTCCTGACTGCTGGCATCATTCAGGTTAACCAGAACGAGCGCCTGTTGGCGATGTACCGCGGCACCGCCAATTTGATAACCCTTCAACTCACATTGGTCGATCAACCAGCCGGCGGCCAACTTCACCTGGCCATCCCGTTGCGGATAATGTGGCATATCGGGGTATAGGGCAACCAGCTCGGCGCCCTTCTCCTCGCTGACAAGCGGGTTCTTGAAGAAGCTACCTGCATTACCGGTCACAGCGGGATCAGGCAATTTGCTGCGGCGCATAGCGCATACCGAATCAAATATCTGACGTGGCGTCACCGTTTCCGGATCCATTTTCGTCAGATCGCCATAATTCAGCATCGGGCTCCACTGTTTGCTCAGTCGCAAGCCTACGCCGACAATGATGTGGCCGATCTGAAAATGATGCTTGAAAATACTTTCACGATAACCGAACCCGCACTCCGATGTCGGAATGCGATCGATGGCGCCTGTATTAAAGTCCAGTAAATCAACGTAGTTACATACGCTTTTGAGTTCGATGCCGTAGGCACCGATATTTTGAATAGGTGCAGAACCGACCAGCCCCGGGATTAGAGCCAGATTTTCCAGCCCGGGAATACCCTTGTCCAGCGTACTGCAGACCAAACCATGCCAGTTTTCGCCGGCACCGACATGAAGGTACCAGGCATCCTTATCTTCTCTGATATCGATGCCTTTGAATTGATTGATCATAACCGTACCGGCAAAGTCCTCAAGAAACAGGACATTACTTCCTTCACCGAGCACCAACAATGGCTCTTGACGCTTTTGCGTTTTCTGCCAAACCTTGATCATTAACTCGATTGTATCTGCAATGACCAGATGCGCTGTGTTGACCGGGAGCGCAAAGGTATTGTGTGTTTTTAAAGACGCACGTTCAGTAGACATAATGTTAAATACCTATACGGAAATAAACTTCCGTCTAGTCTACTCGATTCGGCGCTCCAGGCTAATATTTGTTTTTATTGATTTTAATTTAGCCTGGTTATCATCCACGCGAAAAATATTTCTAATTGTTTTATAAGGAAATATTTATACAAATAGATGGGCAATGCGATGGAGATAATTGGCGACATGATTAATACAGGTATTATTTTAGGTAGAGACTTATAGTCACATAGCACTACCCTGCTATATTAGCGCTATTTATATATATCTAATATTACTCATCGATTTTATACATTGAGTATACTTATGCTTATAAATATAACCTCAATAGCTTTTTATTCATTCAGAAATGTAGCCGTTGGGGCACCAACCGTATGCCTGCATCCGTTGTTGCCTGACCGCAAAACTTTATTTGATGCCTGGCAGTGTCCTGCAATACTCGTCTCATCCCGGGACTCACGCCTTCGGGGCCGCTGCGAGTGGTGTGAAAGTTCATTACCAACGGGCGGCTTTTCGCATGCCGATGAGAACGCAATGTAGCCACTGAGGCGCAGCATAGCTGCGCCCGTATTCCCGGACTCAAAAGCAAAAAGCCCCATGCTTTCGCATGAGGCTTTCGACTTTGTTTGATGCCTGGCAGTGTCCTACTCTCGCATGGGGAGACCCCACACTACCATCGGCGCTACGGCGTTTCACTTCTGAGTTCGGCATGGGGTCAGGTGGGACCACCGCGCTATTGCCGCCAGGCAAATTCTGTTTCATTCCAACCGCTTCACTCTCGTGTCGCCATCGAAACCAATCTCGGAACTTCGCTGAAAATCTCTCAAATCAAAACACCTTCGGTGTTGTAAGGTTAAGCCTCACGGATCATTAGTACTGGTTAGCTCAATGCATCGCTGCACTTACACACCCAGCCTATCAACGTCTTAGTCTTAAACGTTCCTTCAGGGGCCTTAAAGGCCCAGGGAAGACTCATCTCGAGGCAAGTTTCGCGCTTAGATGCTTTCAGCGCTTATCTTTTCCGCACTTAGCTACCGGGCAGTGCCATTGGCATGACAACCCGAACACCAGTGGTGCGTTCACTCCGGTCCTCTCGTACTAGGAGCAACCCCTCTCAATCTTCCAACGCCCACGGCAGATAGGGACCGAACTGTCTCACGACGTTCTAAACCCAGCTCGCGTACCACTTTAAATGGCGAACAGCCATACCCTTGGGACCTACTTCAGCCCCAGGATGTGATGAGCCGACATCGAGGTGCCAAACACCGCCGTCGATATGAACTCTTGGGCGGTATCAGCCTGTTATCCCCGGAGTACCTTTTATCCGTTGAGCGATGGCCCTTCCATTCAGAACCACCGGATCACTAAGACCTACTTTCGTACCTGCTCGAGCCGTCACTCTCGCAGTCAAGCTAGCTTATGCCTTTGCACTAACCTCACGATGTCCGACCGTGATTAGCTAACCTTCGTGCTCCTCCGTTACTCTTTGGGAGGAGACCGCCCCAGTCAAACTACCCACCAGACACTGTCCTCACCCCGGATTACGGGGCCGAGTTAGAACATCAAACATTAAAGGGTGGTATTTCAAGGTTGGCTCCACGCAGACTGGCGTCCACGCTTCAAAGCCTCCCACCTATCCTACACATCAAGGCTCAATGTTCAGTGTCAAGCTATAGTAAAGGTTCACGGGGTCTTTCCGTCTTGCCGCGGGTACACTGCATCTTCACAGCGAGTTCAATTTCACTGAGTCTCGGGTGGAGACAGCCTGGCCATCATTACGCCATTCGTGCAGGTCGGAACTTACCCGACAAGGAATTTCGCTACCTTAGGACCGTTATAGTTACGGCCGCCGTTTACTGGGGCTTCGATCAAGAGCTTCGCCTTGCGGCTGACCCCATCAATTAACCTTCCAGCACCGGGCAGGCGTCACACCGTATACGTCCACTTTCGTGTTTGCACAGTGCTGTGTTTTTATTAAACAGTTGCAGCCAGCTGGTATCTGCGACTGGCTTCAGCTCCGAGAGCAAGTCTCTTCACCTACGCGCCAGCGTGCCTTCTCCCGAAGTTACGGCACCATTTTGCCTAGTTCCTTCACCCGAGTTCTCTCAAGCGCCTGGGTATTCTCTACCTGACCACCTGTGTCGGTTTGGGGTACGATTCTGTGTTACCTGATGCTTAGAGGCTTTTCCTGGAAGCTTGGCATCAACTACTTCTGCACCGTAGTGCATCGTCATCACGCCTCAGGGTTGAATAAGAGAACGGATTTACCAATTCTCTCCCCCTACACGCTTAAACCGGGACAACCGTCGCCCGGCTAGCCTAGCCTTCTCCGTCCCCCCTTCGCAGTAACACCGAGTACAGGAATATTAACCTGTTTCCCATCGACTACGCCTTTCGGCCTCGCCTTAGGGGTCGACTCACCCTGCCCCGATTAACGTTGGACAGGAACCCTTGGTCTTCCGGCGAGCGGGTTTTTCACCCGCTTTATCGTTACTTATGTCAGCATTCGCACTTCTGATACCTCCAGCAACCCTCACAGGCCACCTTCAACGGCTTACAGAACGCTCCCCTACCCAACAACGCTAAGCGTCGCTGCCGCAGCTTCGGTGCATGGTTTAGCCCCGTTACATCTTCCGCGCAGGCCGACTCGACCAGTGAGCTATTACGCTTTCTTTAAATGATGGCTGCTTCTAAGCCAACATCCTGGCTGTCTATGCCTTCCCACATCGTTTCCCACTTAACCATGACTTTGGGACCTTAGCTGGCGGTCTGGGTTGTTTCCCTCTTCACGACGGACGTTAGCACCCGCCGTGTGTCTCCCGTGATAACATTCTTCGGTATTCGGAGTTTGCATCGGTTTGGTAAGCCGGGATGGCCCCCTAGCCGAAACAGTGCTCTACCCCCGAAGATGAGTTCACGAGGCGCTACCTAAATAGCTTTCGGGGAGAACCAGCTATCTCCCGGTTTGATTGGCCTTTCACCCCCAGCCACAAGTCATCCGCTAATTTTTCAACATTAGTCGGTTCGGTCCTCCAGTTAGTGTTACCCAACCTTCAACCTGCCCATGGCTAGATCACCGGGTTTCGGGTCTATACCTTGCAACTATTCGCCCAGTTAAGACTCGGTTTCCCTACGGCTCCCCTATACGGTTAACCTTGCTACAAAATATAAGTCGCTGACCCATTATACAAAAGGTACGCAGTCACACCACGAAGGTGCTCCCACTGCTTGTACGTACACGGTTTCAGGTTCTATTTCACTCCCCTCGCCGGGGTTCTTTTCGCCTTTCCCTCACGGTACTGGTTCACTATCGGTCAGTCAGGAGTATTTAGCCTTGGAGGATGGTCCCCCCATATTCAGACAGGATGTCACGTGTCCCGCCCTACTCATCGAACTCACAGAATGTGCATTTTAGTGTACGGGACTATCACCCTTTACTGTGCGACTTTCCAGACGCTTCCACTAACACACAAACTGATTCAGGTTCTGGGCTGTTCCCCGTTCGCTCGCCGCTACTGGGGGAATCTCGGTTGATTTCTTTTCCTCGGGGTACTTAGATGTTTCAGTTCCCCCGGTTCGCCTCGTATGGCTATGTATTCACCATACGATAGTGTGTCGAAACACACTGGGTTTCCCCATTCGGGTATTGCCGGTTATAACGGTTCATATCACCTTACCGACACTTTTCGCAGATTAGCACGCCCTTCATCGCCTCTGACTGCCTAGGCATCCACCGTGTACGCTTAGTCACTTAACCTCACAACCCGAAGATGTTTCCATCGTTCGCATTGCTACATTTGAGAGACTCTATGACAGGTTAATCCTTATCCCAATACATCTACGGAGGGATAAGTTTCAGCTGTCATGTTTCAATTTTCAGCTTGTTCCAGATTGTTAAAGAGCAATATCTTAAACACGACTCGCAAGAGTCATCTTTAAGATGTTTTCGGTGATGACTCACCGGTGATAATGTCTTTCACTCATTATCGGATTGGCGTCCCCAAGGGGATTCGAACCCCTGTTACAGCCGTGAAAGGGCAGTGTCCTAGGCCTCTAGACGATGGGGACACGAAAATCCGATTAAACTGAACGTTTTAATCGGTTCGTATCAGCATGAGTCAGAGACTCATTACATCAACAGGTAGCGCTTTTGCTCATTACTTTTTCATCAGACAATCTGTGTGAGCACGCCACGCGAATCAATATCATTAGGTAAGGAGGTGATCCAACCGCAGGTTCCCCTACGGTTACCTTGTTACGACTTCACCCCAGTCATGAATCACAAAGTGGTAAGCGCCCTCCCGAAGGTTAAGCTACCTACTTCTTTTGCAACCCACTCCCATGGTGTGACGGGCGGTGTGTACAAGGCCCGGGAACGTATTCACCGTAGCATTCTGATCTACGATTACTAGCGATTCCGACTTCATGGAGTCGAGTTGCAGACTCCAATCCGGACTACGACGTACTTTATGAGGTCCGCTTGCTCTCGCGAGTTCGCTTCTCTTTGTATACGCCATTGTAGCACGTGTGTAGCCCTACTCGTAAGGGCCATGATGACTTGACGTCATCCCCACCTTCCTCCGGTTTATCACCGGCAGTCTCCTTTGAGTTCCCGACCGAATCGCTGGCAACAAAGGATAAGGGTTGCGCTCGTTGCGGGACTTAACCCAACATTTCACAACACGAGCTGACGACAGCCATGCAGCACCTGTCTCAGAGTTCCCGAAGGCACTAAGCTATCTCTAGCGAATTCTCTGGATGTCAAGAGTAGGTAAGGTTCTTCGCGTTGCATCGAATTAAACCACATGCTCCACCGCTTGTGCGGGCCCCCGTCAATTCATTTGAGTTTTAACCTTGCGGCCGTACTCCCCAGGCGGTCGATTTAACGCGTTAGCTCCGGAAGCCACGCCTCAAGGGCACAACCTCCAAATCGACATCGTTTACAGCGTGGACTACCAGGGTATCTAATCCTGTTTGCTCCCCACGCTTTCGCACCTGAGCGTCAGTCTTTGTCCAGGGGGCCGCCTTCGCCACCGGTATTCCTCCAGATCTCTACGCATTTCACCGCTACACCTGGAATTCTACCCCCCTCTACAAGACTCTAGCTTGCCAGTTTCAAATGCAGTTCCCACGTTAAGCGCGGGGATTTCACATCTGACTTAACAAACCGCCTGCGTGCGCTTTACGCCCAGTAATTCCGATTAACGCTTGCACCCTCCGTATTACCGCGGCTGCTGGCACGGAGTTAGCCGGTGCTTCTTCTGCGAGTAACGTCAATGCAATGTGCTATTAACACACTACCCTTCCTCCTCGCTGAAAGTGCTTTACAACCCTAAGGCCTTCTTCACACACGCGGCATGGCTGCATCAGGCTTGCGCCCATTGTGCAATATTCCCCACTGCTGCCTCCCGTAGGAGTCTGGACCGTGTCTCAGTTCCAGTGTGGCTGGTCATCCTCTCAGACCAGCTAGGGATCGTCGCCTAGGTGAGCCATTACCCCACCTACTAGCTAATCCCATCTGGGCACATCTGATGGCGTGAGGCCCGAAGGTCCCCCACTTTGGTCCGTAGACGTTATGCGGTATTAGCTACCGTTTCCAGTAGTTATCCCCCTCCATCAGGCAGTTTCCCAGACATTACTCACCCGTCCGCCGCTCGTCACCCAGAGAGCAAGCTCTCTTGTGCTACCGCTCGACTTGCATGTGTTAGGCCTGCCGCCAGCGTTCAATCTGAGCCATGATCAAACTCTTCAATTTAAAAGTTCGATTTGCTTCAACTCGTGAAGCGATGCTCAAAGGTTACTAAATGAATTTTACTTCAGTAGTCACTCTTCAAGACTTGATATTTTTTCGAACCCGAAGGTTCTGGATATCGTCTTGTGGAGTGCCCACACAGATTGTCTGATAAATTGTTAAAGAGCAGTGAGTTAGCCGCCGTAGCTTGCTATCTCGAGGTGGCGTATACTACGCTTTTCACCCGAAGAGTCAAGCGTTTATTTCGCTTTTCTCTTACCGACCTGGCGACGCGTTCTCGTTAGAGGAGTCGTTGTTCCCGGTCAGTGGAGGCGCATTATAGGGAGTTCTCAGAAGGCCGCAACCCCTAAATGCAAAAAACTTTTCAAGCGCGGTTTTTTTCGGCAAAACGCTGCACAAGCCAGCGATTTCGTCACTTTTCATACTGAATTTGGCCAAACTCCTGGGCAAAACGGTCCACCTGCTGCCAATCGGTGTACTCCACTTCTTTACTGGTATCGGTTTCCCCGCCCGTCATACGCATAATAAATTGAATCATGACGCGATCTAACCAACGATAACGCGGGTAGCGCAACGCGCCGGCAAACACCACGCACTGTTTTGGCTGCCACGGAGAGGAAAGCAGGAACTTACGGGTATAGGCATTGGTCTGCGGCGAACGCTTGTCCGCCTTACGGGCTGTCAGGTTGACGGCAAAGAACGCACTCGGCATCAGGTTCAATTGTTCGGCATGCTGCTTAACGAACTTTTCCAGCACCGGATGGAAATGGCCGTAACGCACCGAAGCGCCAATCAACACCTGTTGATACTGGCTGAGATCGACATTGTCTGCCTGCAACAAGTCAATCACGTCACAGTGCAATGTATCCTGCAATTTACTTGCTATATAAGAAGCGATAGAACGCGTTTGCCCATCACGGCTCGAATAAAGAATCAGTGCCTTCACGGCGTTACTCCTTCTATCAGGATCATTCGCGCCAGAACGTTGGCGTAAACAGAACCAGCAGCGTAAAGACTTCCAGTCGTCCGAACAGCATGGTCAATACCAGAATCCACTTCGCCGCCGCAGGCATAGTAGTAAAGTTATCCGCTACCACACCCAGTCCCGGCCCGAGGTTATTCAGCGTTGCCGTTACGGCGGCAAAGGCGGAGAAATCATCAACGCCGGTGGCGATTATCGCCAACATGCTGACGATAAATACCAGGGCGTAAGCTGAGAAGAATCCCCACACCGCTTCCAGGATCCTTTCCGGCAGCGCACGGTTACCCAGCTTGATGGTATAAACCGCATTGGGATGCACCAACCTTTTCAGCTCGCGAGAGCCTTGCAGATACAGCAACAGAATACGGATAACCTTCAGACCACCGCCGGTCGAGCCTGCACAGCCGCCAATAAAAGCAGAACACAACAGCAACATGGGCAGGAATAGCGGCCACTTGGAAATGCTGTCGGTGGTAAAGCCCGCCGTCGTCGCCATCGATACCACCTGGAAAAACGCCTGATTAAGCGTCTCCATACCGGTTTTATAGACGCCATGGCCCCACAGCACCGCAGTACAGACCACTACCAGCGTAAACTGCACGGCAATGAACATGCGGAACTCAGGATCGCGCCAGTACACTTTCAGGCTGCGACCGCTTAGCAGGGCGAAGTGCAAGCCGTAGTTACAACCAGAGATCAACAGGAAAATGGCAATTATGGTGTTGATGGTCGGACTGGCGTAATAACCGATACTGGCATCGTGGGTAGAGAAACCGCCAATAGCGATAGTTGAAAAGCTGTGGCCAATAGCGTCAAAGACTGACATCCCCGCGCCCCATAGCGCCAGCGCACAGGCAATCGTCAACAGAACATAGATCAGCCACAGGGTTTTGGCCGTTTCGGCGATACGCGGGCGCATTTTGTTATCTTTAAGCGGGCCGGGCATTTCCGCACGATACAGCTGCATGCCGCCGACGCCGAGGATCGGCAATATCGCTACCGCCAACACGATGATCCCCATCCCACCCATCCACTGCAGCATCTGCCGGTAGAACAAAATGGCTTTGGGCAATGAATCCAACCCCACCAGCGTCGTCGCGCCGGTGGTGGTCAAGCCGGAAAACGACTCAAAGAAAGCATCAGTAAGCGACAGGTTAGGCCGCTCCGAGAACAAGAATGGCAAAGCCCCCACGCTACCCAGTACCGTCCAGAACAGCACTACAATCAGGAAACCTTCGCGTGGCTTCAGCTCATGTTTTTGTTTACGATTAGGCCACCACAGGATCAGGCCAATCGTCACCGCCACAAAGAAGGTTTGGCTGAAAGCCCTGCCCGCCCCATCGCGATATATCAACGCCACCAGGCCAGGAATAAACATTGTCCCGGAGAATAAGATGACCAGCAAACCTACGATACGGGTTATGGCGCGAAAATGCATTTCAGCACAATCCTTAGCAATTCAGTTGGGGGAATTATTGCGAAACAGGGGTCAATTGCAAATTACCGCGACTGAGATCACGTAATTTTTTCCCAAAGGTCTCAACGACGGTTACCGGCAAAGCCAGGTGCAACATGACGCAAGCGCCATATTCTCCCTGAACGATCCGCCCTTCAGTTTGCTGTAACAAATTCTCGATCAGCGCCAGCTGCGCATAGTCACATTGCAAAGTATATTCGGCCTGCGGAACCTTGTAGTCCACAATCAACTGCTTTAGCGCCTGCTGCACGCCGCTGCCATAGGCTCGTACCAGGCCACCGGTGCCCAACTTGATGCCGCCGTAATAACGCACCACTACGGCGGTGATTTCACCTATGCCGCTGCCCATAAGCTGCGCGAGTATCGGCTTACCCGCGGTGCCGGAAGGCTCACCGTCGTCGGAGAACCCCAACTGCTGCGAATCATTCGGTGGCCCGGCGATAAACGCCCAACAATGATGCCTTGCCGCCGGATGCTCATCACGGGCCTGTTGAATAAACGCCTTTGCTGCATCCGGCCCGCAAGTCGGCGCCAGCAGAGTGATAAAACGACTCTTCTTTATCTCCTCGCTGACGCTGACGGGCCCCGCAGGGATCGGATAAGGCTGCATCAGGCCAGGTTCAGATCGCGCGTCATGTTCTCGATACGTTTCTCGTGGATCACGATATTGTCTTCAATACGCATTCCCCCATAAGGTTTCAGCGCATCGATGCGATCCCAGGCAAAGTGCTTGCTAAACTCGCCGCTACGCCATGGCGCCAGCAATGACTCAATAAAATACAGGCCAGGTTCGATAGTCAGCACCATGCCGGGCTGTAATACTCGGGTACAGCGCAGGAACGGATATTTGGACGGCGCTGCCAGATGCGTACCCTGCTCGTCCTGCATAAAGCCGGCGGCGTCATGCACCTGCAAGCCCAGTGGATGACCAAGGCCATGCGGCAGGAATGGGGTGGTGATCCCCTGCTCTACCATGGCTTCTTCGCTGATACCGCTCACCAGCTTGTGGTTCTTGAGCAGTTTGGCGATACGTTGATGCATCTGCACATGGTAGTCGGTGTAGCGCACTCCCGTTTTGATGGTACCCACCAGCGCCAGCATCTCGGCATTGAGATCCTTCACCAACTGCGCGAAGTCACTGCCGCTCTGGCCTGCATAGGTACGCGTTAAATCGGCGGCATAGCCGTTGTATTCCGCACCGGCGTCAAGCAGGAAGCTCAGCGATTCGGCCGGCGGTTGATGGTTCAGCTTGGTGTAATGCAACACTGCCGCATGTTCATTCAGCGCCACAATATTGTCATAAGGCACATCGGTATCGCGGTGGCCTGTAGCGGTAAGGTAGGCCTGATTGATGTCAAACTCGCTCATGCCGGACAGGAAGGCTTCATGGGCCGCACGGTGCCCCATAACGGCCGTCTTTTGCGCTTCGCGCATGCAGGCCTGCTCGTAACCGGTTTTGATTGAGCGATGGAAATCCAGGTAGTTCAGCACCGCTTTCGGGTTCACGTTTTCCGCTGGGATACCGAGATCGCGGGCGCGTTGCTGCCCGTAACCGATATAGCCCACGCGCTCACGCTGAGCAGGAAGCTGCTGAGCGATATCATCCGCATTGGCCAGCGGCAACAGATCGATGGACTTGGTCCAGAAGCTGTCCGGCAGCGGCTCAACGCTGTGCCAGTAATCAACCGGCGAATAGAACCACAGCTTCGGTTTGTTAACGCCATCCACCCACAACCAGCAGTTCGGTACCGATGTGACGGGCACCCAAGCCTTGAAGTGCGCATTCACCTTGAACGGATAGCTATGGTCGTCCTGAAAAACCCGTTGCAGTTCCCCGGAGTGAATCAACAGAGCATCCAGCTTGTTGCGCGCCAATACTTCGCGCGCCCGTTTTTGCAGCTCTGCCAGGTGGTCGTTATACAATGAAGCCAGCGTTTCCATCACAATACCCTTATACCCTTAAAACGGAATGCGCCATCTTAACACACCGCTCTGGCGCACCAACCCCATCACTTCCGGCATGCGGGGCAGTTCGCAAATCAGCGTAAACGCCATTACGTCCGCCGCAGAACAATCAATCATCCCAAAAAACCAAGCAACGCAATTGCCGCCGGCCGCAGACCATGATGCTCCAGCAAGACACCGCCGGACGCGGCCCCCAGAACAGCACTGGCAAAGCAGGCAAATACGCCGTTGTCGCCATCTGTGCCATAAAAACCAGCAGGCAGGCCAGCGTCATGGTTCTGGCGGGAATACTCCAAAACCCGCTCTGTTTTACACATATCGCTTTACTCATCCTGCCCCCTGCGTGGATAGCGCGCTATCTCGGGCAAGCGTATTGGGCCTTTTGGTTCCCGGCAGATGACAAGAATATCTAAAATATAATTTTTTATTAAATCAACACATTAACTCATACCCATGTGATCCGCTTTGCAAAAATGCAATCTCTGATTTGCATATTGTTAACATAAAAACCACACTCCTCATCATCTGGTCATACCAGATCAAACGCTGATTCAGGAGATAGACATGCTCTACCAAGGCGAAACATTACAACTGCACTGGCTCGATAACGGCATCGCCGAGCTGGTGTTCAATGCCCCGGGCTCGATAAACAAGCTGGACACTCGCACCGTCGCCAGCCTGGGCGAAGCACTCGACGTGCTGGAAAAACAGACCGAATTGAAAGGGCTGCTGGTGCGTTCCAGCAAGGCCGCATTTATTGTCGGTGCCGATATCACCGAATTCCTTTCGCTGTTCGCGGCTCCGGCTGAAAAACTGCACCAATGGCTGGCCTTTGCCAACGCGACCTTTAACCGGCTGGAAGATCTGCCGGTACCGACCATTTCGGCCATTAACGGCTATGCGCTCGGTGGCGGCTGCGAATGCATTCTGGCAACCGACTTCCGGGTCGCTTCGCCTGATGCGCGCATTGGTCTGCCGGAAACCAAGCTGGGCATTATGCCGGGCTTCGGCGGTTCAGTTCGCTTGCCACGCCTGTTGGGCAACGACAGCGCACTGGAGATTATCGCCGCCGGTAAAGACGTCAGCGCCAAAGACGCGCTGAAGGTCGGTTTGGTGGATGCGGTGGTGGCGCCGGAAAAACTGGTAGAAGCCGCGCTGAAAATGCTGCAACAGGCCATTGATGGCCAGTTGGACTGGCGCGCCTATCGTCAACCGAAACTCGATCCGTTGAAACTCAGCCCAATCGAAGCGGCCATGAGCTTCACCACCGCCAAAGGCATGGTGCTGCAAACCGCAGGCAAACATTACCCGGCGCCGATGACAGCAGTGAAAACCATCGAAGCCGCCGCCAAACTGGGCCGCGACGAAGCCTTGAAATTGGAAACCGCCAGCTTCGTGCCTTTGGCCCGTTCCAACGAAGCGCGCGCACTGGTCGGTATTTTCCTCAACGATCAATTTGTGAAAAGCCAGGCGAAAAAGCTGGCCAAAAACGTGGAAGCGCCGAAGCAGGCTGCGGTATTGGGTGCAGGCATTATGGGCGGCGGCATCGCTTACCAGTCCGCACTGAAAGGCGTGCCGGTGATAATGAAAGACATCAGCGACAAATCCCTGGCGCTTGGCATGAATGAAGCCGCCAAGCTGCTGAACAAACAGCTGGAGCGCGGCAAGCTGGACGGCCTGAAGATGGCACAGGTGTTGTCGACCATTCAACCGACGCTGGATTATGCCGGTATCGAACGCGCGCAGGTGATCGTTGAAGCCGTGGTCGAGAATCCGAAGATTAAAGCGGCGGTGCTGTCCGAGGTGGAAAGCTTGGTCGGTGAAGATACCGTCCTGGCCTCCAATACCTCAACCATTCCCATCAATCACCTGGCGAAGTCGCTGAAGCGCCCGCAAAATTTCTGCGGCATGCACTTCTTTAACCCGGTGCACCGCATGCCGCTGGTTGAAATCATCCGCGGCGAACAGACCAGCGACAACACCATCGCCGCCGTGGTGGCCTACGCCTCCCGCATGGGCAAAACGCCGATCGTGGTTAATGATTGCCCGGGGTTCTTCGTCAACCGCGTGCTGTTCCCCTATTTTGCCGGCTTCAGCATGCTGCTGCGCGATGGAGCGGATTTCCGCCAAATCGATAAGGTAATGGAAAAACAGTTTGGCTGGCCAATGGGCCCGGCTTACCTGCTCGACGTAGTGGGGATCGATACCGCGCACCATGCCCAGGCGGTGATGGCCGCCGGTTTCCCGGAGCGTATGGGCAAAGATTATCGCGACGCCATTGACGTGATGTTCGACAACCAACGTTTTGGTCAGAAAAACCAGTTGGGCTTCTACCGTTACAGTCAGGACAACAAAGGCAAACCGCGTAAAGATAACGATGAGCAGACCGATGCGCTGTTGGCCGCAGTCTCCCAGCCGCGCCAGACCATCAGCGACGAAGAAATTATCGCCAGAATGATGATCCCGATGATCAACGAAGTGGTGCGCTGCCTGGAAGAGAACATCGTCGCCAGCCCGGCAGAAGCCGATATGGCGCTGGTTTACGGCATCGGGTTCCCTCCGTTCCACGGTGGGGCGTTCCGTTACCTGGATACTCTTGGCACCGCCAACTATGTCGAACTGGCCCAGCGTTACGCGCATCTTGGCGCTCTGTATCAAGTGCCCGCCGGCCTGCGCGCCAAAGCTGAACGTAATGAAAGCTACTACCCGGCGGCGACGCCATTGTCCGATATCGCCACTGGCCAACCGGCATGAGGTCATAAAGATGGAAAACGTAGTTATTGTTGACGCCGTACGCACGCCGATGGGCCGCTCCAAGGGCGGCGCCTTCCGCCAGGTACGCGCTGAAGATCTTTCCGCTCACCTGATGCGTGCCGTGCTGAGCCGTAACCCGGCTCTGGATGCGGCCGAAATTGACGATATTTACTGGGGCTGCGTGCAACAAACGCTGGAGCAGGGTTTTAACATTGCCCGTAATGCCTCGCTGCTGGCCGAAATCCCGCATAGCGTCCCGGCAGTTACCGTCAACCGACTGTGCGGCTCGTCCATGCAGGCTCTGCACGATGCCGCACGCGCCATTATGGTCGGCGATGCGCAGGTTAGCCTGATTGGCGGCGTTGAGCACATGGGCCATGTGCCGATGAACCACGGCGTGGATTTCCACCCTGGCCTGAGCCGCAGCGTAGCGAAAGCCGCCGGCATGATGGGGCTAACCGCTGAAATGCTGGCCAAGATGCACAATATCAGCCGCCAGATGCAGGATGAATTCGCGGCACGCTCGCACCAACGTGCGCATGCAGCCACGCTGGCCGGTTACTTCAAGAACGAAATCATCCCCACCACCGGCCATGACGCCGACGGCGTGCTGACCCGTTATGACTACGACGAAGTCATTCGCCCGGAAACCACCGTTGCCAGCCTGGCGGCGCTGCGTCCGGCGTTCGATCCGGTCAATGGCACCGTAACCGCCGGCAGCTCTTCGGCCTTATCCGACGGCGCATCCGCCATGTTGCTGATGAGCGAATCACGCGCCAAAGCGCTCGGCCTGAAAGCCCGCGCCCGCATTCGTTCTATGGCGGTAGTCGGTTGCGATCCATCCATTATGGGTTATGGCCCGGTACCGGCCAGCAAACTGGCGTTGAAACGGGCCGGCCTGAGCATACAGGACATCGATCTGTTTGAATTGAATGAGGCCTTTGCCGCCCAATCGCTGCCCTGCATCAAGGATCTAGGGCTGTTGGACAGCATCGACGAGAAGATTAACCTGAACGGCGGCGCCATTGCCCTGGGCCACCCGCTGGGCTGTTCCGGCTCGCGTATCTCCACCACGCTGTTGAACAACATGGAACGCCGTGACGCGCAATTCGGTCTGGCGACCATGTGTATCGGCCTGGGTCAGGGGATTGCCACCGTATTTGAACGCGTTTAGCTGTGTCTATCTTGGGATGACTGCGTAACTCATTCAAACCGCAGCATCCCGACAAGTTTAGTTGCCGTACTTCCCGCCTGTCAGGGGCGGGTTTTTTTATGCCTGAAATCTACAGGCGCCCCAATAAAAAAGGGCAGCCACCGGCCACCCCACTTTATGCCAACCTCACGCCTCAGATGAACGAGAAGGCGTCGCCAAACATATGCGCTTCCTGCGCACCGCGTTCAACGCAGAAACGCTCGCGGGCAATTTTGGCCATCTCGAACCGGCCGGCAATATAAATATCGTGCTCCGCCAGCGTGCCGAAATCCTGCAATACCGCACTGAGTACCGTGCCGCTGCGGCCACGCCACTCGTCTTCCGGCTGTTCGACCACCGGAATCACCTTCAGGTTCGGGTGCTGCAACGACAGCGCTTCCAGCTCGCTCAAATCATACAGGTGCTTCAGCTCACGCCCGCCCCAATAGATAGAGATATCGCGGTCCGGCTGCTGCTCCAGCGCGGTAAGCAGAATTGAACGCGCATAGGAGAAGCCGGTACCGCCGGCGATCAACACCAACGGACGGCTGCCTTCTTCTCGCAGCCAGGCATCGCCGTGCGGGATATCGACAGTAATCGCCTGCTCTTTCAGAATGCGATCCATCACCGCCATAGCGTACAGATTCAGCTCCGAAGCGCCGATATGCAGCTCGATATATTCTTGCTGTGAAGGCGTCGATGCCAGCGAGAAGGGACGCTTGTCGCGCTCATCCATCACCACCATCAAATACTGTCCTGCCTTGAAAGAAAACGGTGCCTCTGGCACCAAACGTACCCGATAAACCGTATCGGTAATGGCCTCTACGGAGGTCACTTTACAGCTCAATATTGTCATGCGTTCCCTCTGTCGGGTCATCAATGCAAAACTGAGAACAGAGCCAGACATACCCTTCATACTTAAAGCCGCATCTTGGTTGGCCTTCCTCGCTTACCCCAGTCACTTACTCAAGTAAGCTCTTGGGATTCGCTGCGTTGCCGCCTCAATGCAACTCCAATTATTTTGGGTACATTATAATGTCGGTTCTCTGTCACTGAAAATTGCGAGCTCATCCCAGATTTCATCGACGCGCGCGCGCACCTTTTCATCCATCTGAATTGGACGGCCCCATTCGCGCTGGGTTTCACCCGGCCATTTATTGGTGGCATCCAGCCCCATCTTCGATCCCAATCCGGAAACCGGGGAGGCGAAGTCCAGATAATCGATCGGCGTGTTTTCTACCATCACGGTATCCCTTGCCGGATCCATTCTGGTGGTGATCGCCCAAATCACATCATTCCAGTCACGCGCATTGATGTCATCATCACAGACGATAACAAACTTGGTGTACATAAACTGACGCAGGAACGACCAGACGCCCATCATCACGCGCTTGGCGTGACCGGCATACTGTTTTTTGATAGTCACCACCGCCAGGCGGTAAGAGCAGCCTTCTGGCGGCAGGTAGAAATCTACGATTTCCGGGAACTGCTTTTGCAGGATGGGAACAAACACTTCGTTCAGCGCCACACCCAATACCGCCGGCTCATCCGGCGGACGGCCGGTGTAGGTCGAGTGATAAATGGCATCGCGACGCTGGGTGATGTGGGTGACGGTAAATACCGGGAAGCTGTCGATCTCGTTGTAGTAACCGGTGTGATCGCCATACGGGCCTTCTGGCGCCATTTCACCCGGCTCAATGTAGCCTTCCAACACGATTTCCGCACTGGCGGGCACTTCCAGATCGCAGGAGATGCACTTGACCACTTCGGTTTTATTGCCGCGCAACAACCCGGCAAAGGCATATTCAGACAGGTTGTCCGGCACCGGCGTGACGGCACCGAGGATAGTGGCGGGATCCGCACCCAGTGCGACCGCTACCGGGAAACGCTCACCGGGATGCGCCTGGCACCATTCCTGGTAATCCAACGCGCCGCCGCGATGCGACAGCCAACGCATGATCACTTTATTCCTGCCCAGCACCTGCTGACGGTAAATGCCCAGGTTCTGCCGCTCTTTTTGCGGCCCGCGGGTAACGGTCAGCCCCCAGGTGATGAGCGGTGCGGCGTCTTCAGGCCAGCAGTGCATCACCGGAATACGGCCGAGATCGACGTCATCGCCCTGCCATACCTGCTCCTGGCAAGGCGCGGAGCCCAGTACCTTGGTCGGCATATTCAGCACTTGCTTGAACTTCGGCAACTTGTCGAACAAATCGCGGAAGCCCTTCGGCGGCTCCGGCTCTTTAAGAAACGCCAGCAGTTTGCCGACCTCACGCAATGAGCTGACATCCTCCTGGCCCATGCCCATCGCTACGCGATTGGCCGTGCCAAACAGATTGCACAGCACCGGCATGTCGTACCCTTTCGGGTTTTCGAACAGCAACGCCGGGCCGCCCGCACGTAAAGTACGATCGGCAATTTCTGTCATTTCCAGATAGGGATCAATCGGCTGGCTGATGCGTTTTAGTTCCCCTCTCTTTTCCAGCAACGAGAGGAAATCGCGTAAGTCACGGTATTTCATGCTGATCATTATAACGGCCAGTGAGAAGGGCATTATAAGCCCTCTTCACGGTTGTTGCTGCACTTTTGTTAAACACCGGTAAAGGCATCGCCGGTTCTCAGTGGCACGTGAATGGCACCAGCGGGCGTAACGCCTGCGTATTGTCATACTCCTGGGTCTCCACGCCGTGGCGGAATACCTTGAAGCCTTGAGCTCTGGCACTGAAGTAGCGCAAGTCATTGCCCTCAACGTGCAGCAGGCTGCCCTCGCGCAACGCCACAACCGATTCGCTCGGATTGACTGCGCAGAACTCCGCCAAGCGTTCATCGCGAGTTTCACCCATATGGCCGCTGATATGAGCATCGATATAATGCGGGTTTATCTGCACCGGGAACAAGCCCAATGCCGGCAGCACTACGCTGTTGCGCACCGGCATATCATTAGTGGTCCGAATGCTTGGCGTAGCGACGTTGCAGCCGGCGCTCCAACCGACATAAGGTACGCCGCGCTCACGAACCGCCCGCTGGATCGGGACGATAAGTCCCTTTTCATGCAGCATCTGGTTCAGCATCCAGGTATTGCCGCCGCTGACCAAAATGCATTGTGCCTGATCAATCGCCGCCGCCGGGGATTCGGCATGATGAATACCGGTCACCTGGATACCCAGGGTCTGCGCCAGTTCCTGCGTGCGTTGATCGTAATCACTGCGGATCAGGGCATAAGGGACGAATACGGCGGACGTAATTCCATGACGCGCGATCATCGCCAGCAGCCGGCTCTTGGCATAACCCAACAATTCATCCTCGCCGGACAGCTTGCCGTTGCTTAACAGAAATAACTCCATGTCTTCCTCTCAATCAAAAATGATGAATAGCGTCACATCCGGCCACATCAGGCCAAGGCATACTTGCGACGGTAACAAATTTTTAGCCCTCTGTTATACCCAAGCCGTGCGAATAAGTGTGTGACCCCTCGCTAATTGCCGACGATTCATGCAGATAGCGGCTGTTACAGGCTGAAACCTGCATCACTATGTATCCGTACCGGCTTTTGATATGCTTACCGGCTGACAGAAAGGCATGTGAAATTATGGAATCTTGGTACTTACTGTATTGCAAACGCGGCCAACTTTTACGGGCGCAGGAACATCTGGAACGACAGGAAGTGAACTGTCTGAGCCCGATCATTACGCTGGAAAAAGTGGTGCGCGGTAAACGCATCGCGGTCAGTGAACCCCTGTTCCCCAACTACCTGTTTGTGGAGTTCGACCCGGAACGCATTCACACCACGACCATCAGCGCAACGCGTGGTGTCAGCCATTTCGTGCGCTTTGGCTCACTGCCGACGACCATCCCGCAGAAGGTTATCGAAGAACTGCAGACTCATGCCAGCGAAACCTATTTCGACCCGGAAACCCCTCAGCCAGGCGATACCGTATTGATCGTTGACGGCGTGTTCGAAGGGTTGAAGGCGATTTACACCGAGCCGGACGGAGAAGCTCGCTCAATGCTGCTGCTGAACCTGATTAACAAGCAGGTCAGCCAAAGCGTGGATAATCGGCAGTTCCAAAAGCTATAAAGCAAAAAGGCGCCAAATGGCGCCTTTGTTATTGGATACGCACGCCTTAGCGCTGCATCGCTTCATCATGCATCCACTGAGCTACCCGCTTGGCGAAGTAGGTCAGCACACCATCGGCCCCAGCGCGCTTGAAGCACAGCAGCGACTCCATCACCGCCGGTTGCTCCTGCAGCCAACCGTTTTGAATCGCCGCCATGTGCATCGCATATTCACCGGAAACCTGATAGGCAAAGGTCGGCACGCCAAAGGTGTCTTTCACCCGACGCACCACATCCAGATAAGGCATACCAGGTTTCACCATCACCATATCTGCGCCTTCCTGCAGATCTTGCGCAATTTCCTGCAGGGCTTCGTCACTGTTGGCAGGGTCCATCTGATAGGTTTTCTTGTTGCCGCCTTTCAGGTTACCGCTCGAACCGAGCGCATCTCGGAACGGACCATAATAGCAGGAGGCATATTTTGCCGAGTACGCCATGATCTGGGTATTAATCAGCCCCTGATGCTCCAGACGATCGCGGATCGCGCCGATACGGCCGTCCATCATATCGCTTGGCGCAACGATTTCCGCTCCGGCTTCCGCATGGGATAGCGCCTGACGTACCAGAATATCTTTGGAGATATCGTTAATGACGTAGCCGTGCTCGTCAATCACGCCGTCCTGACCATGCGTGGTGTAAGGATCCAACGCCACGTCAGTCAGAATGCCCAGCTCCGGTACCGCATCTTTCAACGCGCGCACCGTACGCTGCACCAGGCCGTCCGGATTATAAGCTTCTTCCGCATGCAATGACTTCAGGCTCGGTTCAATCACCGGGAACAGGGAGATCACCGGTACGCCAAGTTTAGCGATGGCTTCCGCTTCCTTAATCAGCAGATCAATGCTCATGCGCGATACGCCTGGCATGGATGCTACCGCCTCCTGACGATTACTGCCTTCCATGACAAATACCGGATAAATCAAGTCGTTAACCGTCAGTTGGTTCTCCGCCACCAGACGGCGGCTGAAATCATGACGGCGCACACGGCGCATACGGCGGCCTGGAAAAGCGCCCGGAAATGCATAGCTCATAGTTTTCTCCTAACTCATACCAGCCGGAACAGCCGGCGGGCGTTCTCAACGGTTTTCTGCCCCAACCATTCAGGGTCTTCTTGCCGCCAGGCAGCCACCTGCCGGACGATATGGGGCAAAAAACAGGGTTCGTTGCGGCGAGATGCAGGTTTAGGGTGTAAATCCCGGGGCAACAGATAGGGTGCGTCGGTTTCCAGCAATAAGCGGTCCGCCGGGATCCGCGGCAACAGTGCGCGCAATTCCAGGCCACGCCGCTCATCGCAGACCCAACCGGTAATACCGATCGACAACCCCAGCGACAGACAGTGGTCCAATTCCTGGGCCGTGCCGGTAAAGCAGTGCACCACGGCCGCGGGCAGTTTATCCAACCATGGCGCCAACAGCGCGGCAAAACGTGCGTGCGCGTCGCGGCAATGAAGAAAAACCGGCATCCCCAGCTCTGCGGCCAGTGCCAACTGGGCGCTGAAAGCCTCTTCTTGCTGCTCCGGGGTGGAGAAATTGCGGTTGAAATCCAGCCCGCACTCCCCTACCGCCACCACTTCCGGCCGGATAGCCAACTGGCGAATGCAGGCTGCGGTATCCTCGTTCCAACGGCTGGCATGGTGCGGGTGCACGCCTGCAGTGGACCAACAGTAACCGGCCTGCCGCTGCGCCAGGTCACTGGCGGCCTGGCTTTCTTGCAGGTCGGTACCGGTTATTAACAGCCCATTCACGCCTGCGGCGCGTGCGCGATCCACCACTGCCGGGCGATCTTTGGCAAACTGTGAACTGGTGAGATTAACGCCGATATCAAACATGGTTTTTTCCAAAGCAAAAGCCGCCCATCGGGCGGCTCGAAACGGCTGACAAAATCCTTTGCGGTTAAAAGTAATGATCTTCGTGCGATTAAAAACAAAGGATTATGTTTTACGGGTTTCCCCAAACGCCCGAAAACCACGTTTTTCGGGCGTTTGTCATCAATCTAAAGCCGCCCATCGGGCGGCTTTAGAAACAAAACGCAAATTAAGCTGCCGGGGGTTCGCCACCCTCGTCTTCTTCTTCCGGCTGCGGACGGCGTTTGCCGGTGTAGAAGCGGGCAAAGAACACGCCCACTTCAAACAGCAGATACATCGGTATCGCCAGCAAGGTCTGCGAGAAAACATCCGGCGGCGTTAACAGCATGCCAACCACAAAAGCCCCTACCAGGACATAAGGACGTTTCTTTTTCAGGTCTTCCGGCGAAGTGACGCCACTCCAACACAGCAGAATAATGGCAACCGGTACCTCAAACGCCACGCCAAACGCCATAAACAGCGCCATGACGAAATCGAGGTAGTTATTGATGTCGGTAGCAATCATCACCCCGGCCGGCGCGGTCTTGGCAAAAAAACCGAACGCCAGCGGGAACACGATAAAATAGGCAAACGCCATGCCGAGATAAAACAGCAGGCTGCTGGAGACCAGCAAAGGCATCATCAAACGACGTTCATGCTTGTACAACGCCGGGGCAATAAAGGCCCAGACCTGATACAGGATCACCGGCGCAGAAACGAATACCGAGACGATCATGGTCAGCTTGATGGGGGTGAAGAACGGTGAGGCCACGTCTGTGGCTATCATGCTTGCCCCGGCAGGCAGCTGTTTGATCAGCGGCGCAGACACCAGTTGATAAATGTCGTTGGCAAAATAAACCAGCACCAGGAAGATCACCAGCACGCTGATAATCGAGTTTAACAACCGCTTACGCAGTTCTATCAGATGACTGATAAGGGGTTGGGTATCTTCAACAGCCATGTTTTAACGATCGCCACTAGGTTGGTGAGACGCTGGGGTTTTATCCGCAACAGGTTCTGGGGTTGCCTCCACGGTCACCGCCGCAGGCTGCTTAACCGGCTCCGCTGCTGACGGTTGCGCTGCCTGCGGCGTTGCCGCAACGACAGGCTCCGGCGCTACCGGTTTCGGTACAGCCGCCGGTGAGGCAGCAGCAGTCGCAGCCTCCGCCGGGGTCACGCCGTCATGAATGGCTTCCGGGTCGGTGACCAGAGGGTTATGGATGGTGTGCGCCGGTTCGTCTTTGTCTTCGCCATGATAAGAGCGCTTCAGTGATTCCGCCGCGTCTTTCAGCTCATCCATCGACGCCTTCAGCTCCGGCGACAAATTCTGCAGGCCCGCCTTCTCAACCTTTTTCAGGCTGTCTTGCAGTTCCTGCAGCTTCAGTTCCTGAGAGAGTTCATTCTGCACCGAAGCCGCCAACGAACGCAGGGCGCGGATCCAACCCGAAACTGTTCTAACCGCTACCGGCAACCGTTCTGGCCCGAGTACCACCAGGCCAATGACCAGAACCAGCAACAGTTCACTAAACCCTATGTCAAACACGGTTTATACCTGCTCTTTGTTCTTCGACTCTTCCGCTTTCACTTCCGGCTGCTTATCGGTAATAGGCTTCGCCGTGAAGTCAGCATCATCCTGGCTGCTTTTCTCAGCCGTGTTGGTCGGTGGCGTGTTGTCGTCACCAATCGCCTTTTTAAAACCCTTGATTGATGCACCGAGATCGGAGCCCAGCGTACGGAGTTTTTTGGTACCGAACAGCAGCACCACGATCACCGCGATGATCAACAATTGCGTAATACTAATACCGCCCATTGCAATTACCTCTATTTTTACAGGGTTTTTTCAAAATCTGCCGCATTATACGGCAGTTTTTACCAGAGTTTTGAATCAATTCAGGTGGTTCGCTTCCAGCCGATCACCCAGGATACGATGCCGGCGGCCATCAGCCACGCGGGGAAAATCTCGACCTTCCCTAACAGCAAAATCGTACCGCTTACTAACAGTGTAGCGCCAACGCCGAACAAATAACGCGATTGCCCCTGACGAACGCGCTGGGCCTGCATCTGATTGGTTAGCTTATCAACGCTTTGTTGCAGCCGTTTATGCTGTTGCAGGCTATCGTAAAATAATTCAGGCAATTCGGGCAGCTTCTCCGCCCAAAACGGCGCTTTTTCCTTCAAGGCTCGAATCACCGCCGGTATGCCGACCTGATCGTGCATCCAACTCTCAAGGAATGGCTTGGCGGTAGTCCATAAATCCAGCTTCGGATAGAGCTGCCGCCCCAGGCCTTCAACATACAGCAAGGTCTTCTGCAATAACACCAGTTGCGGCTGTACTTCCATATTGAAACGGCGCGCAGTATTGAACAGATTCAACAACACGTTGCCGAACGAAATCTCCTCGAGCGGCTTCTCGAAGATCGGCTCGCACACGGTGCGGATGGCGAACTCGAAGTCTTCTACGTTGGTATCACGCGGTACCCAGCCTGAATCAACATGCAGCTCTGCCACTTTGCGGTAATCACGGTTGAAGAAGGCGATAAAGTTTTCCGCCAGATAGCGTTTGTCGTCCTTGTTCAGCGAGCCGACGATGCCGCAATCAATGCCGATATAACGGGGATTTTCAGGGTGCTCGTAGCTGACAAAAATATTACCGGGATGCATGTCGGCATGGAAAAAGCTGTCGCGGAATACCTGGGTAAAGAATACCTGTACCCCCCGCTCGGCCAACAACTTCATGTTGGTGCCCTGTTTTTCCAGCGTAGCGATATCCGAAACCGGTATGCCGTAGATGCGTTCCATCACCAGCACGCTTTCACGGCAATAGTCGGAGTAGACTTCCGGCACGTACAGCATCGGGCTGCCATCAAAATTGCGGCGCAGCTGGATGGCGTTTGCCGCTTCACGCAACAGGTTCAACTCGTCCAGCAGAGTCTTTTCATACTCGCGCACCACTTCACGCGGCCGCAAACGACGGCCATCCGGCATCAGTTTCGGCACCCAGGCCGCCAGACGATACATCAGGCGAACGTCGGCCTTGATGATTGGCCCGATATCCGGTCGAATGACCTTCAGGACAATTTCCTGCCCGGTGGTTTTCAGGCGTGCAGTATGCACCTGCGCTATCGATGCAGATGCCAGCGCCTGCTGGTCAAAATCATCAAACCAGGTTTCCAGTGGGCCACCCATCGCCAATTCAATGTGTTTGCGCGCCAACGCGCCGTCGAATGGCGCAACCCGATCCTGCAACAAGGTCAGTTGATCGGCAATCTGTGGCGGGAACAGGTCGCGGCGAGTGGACATCATCTGGCCGAACTTGATCCATACCGGCCCCAGCTCTTGCAAGGCCAAACGCAAACGCTCGCCCAGAGGCTTGTCTGCGTGGCGATTGGGCATCCAAAACAGCAGGCGGCGGCCTAAACGCAGCGGCAGCGTCAGGCGCATCCTGGGGATCAGTTCATCCAGGCCATAGCTGAGAAAAACGCGGACGATAAAATACAGGCGGCGCAGTTCGCCAGGGGTCATCGTTTACCCTCCAACTTGTCCATACGGGCAATCAGCGCTTCGGCGCTGCGGACGGTGGCGTCAACTTCCTCGTTGAACCACACCACTTCCAGCGGCCCCGGCGCCACGCGCCACTCTTCCGTCAGGGCTTCCGCCACGTAATGCTGCTGACGCTGCAACCCCGATATCAACAGGTTCGCGCCTTTACCGAGCACCTGCGTGATGCCCTGCGCGGCAATATCACCGATATAGGGTGCCAGCCATTCCGCCGGATCCCACTCCGCCAGATCAAGCAGCCCCACCAGCTGTTGCACCACCTGAATATCGCCTTCGACGATCAACTCGCCGCTGCGCATCAATGGCGAAAGCTGTTGACGGTCGCGCAGCTTCAACAACACCGATATCCGGCTGCGTACCGTGCAATCGGCGTGATCTTCAGACTGGCCAAGCACATCCACCCGCTGTTCGCTGAATATCAATACCAGCGGCGAAGCAAGCTCCTGCAACTCAATACGCAGTATTTTCCCGGCCAACCGCAGACGGGCGGCCTTCATACTGCGATCGCGGAACAGCAGGCTATTGAGCGATGTCTCCAGCGCGCCGGTCAACAAGGGGGTTAGCAGCATCGGCATGTCCATATCAGAACTTGAAGCCACGATGCAGGGCCACGATACCGCCGGTCAGATTGAAATAGGTCACGTTGTCAAAACCGGCGGCTCCCATCATGCCCTTCAGCGTTTCCTGATCGGGGTGCATGCGGATTGACTCGGCCAGATAACGGTAGCTTTCCGGATCCTTCACCACCAGCTCGCCGATTTTCGGCAGCACATGGAACGAATAGGCATCATAGGCTTTGCTCAGCGGGGCCAGCAGCGGTTTGGAGAACTCCAGCACCAACAGGCGGCCGCCTGGCTTCAGCACGCGGAACATCGAACGCAGCGCTTTGTCTTTGTCGGTGACGTTGCGCAGGCCGAAGGAAATGGTGATGCAGTCAAAATAGTTATCCGGGAACGGCAGCGCTTCGGCATTAGCCTGCACATAGCTGATGTTGCCGATAATGCCGCGATCGCGCAGTTTCTCGCGCCCCATCTTCAGCATGGAGTCGTTAATATCCGCCAGCACTACCTGCCCTTGCTCACCGACCATGCGGGAGAACTTGGCGGCCAGATCGCCGGTGCCGCCGGCCAGATCCAGAACGCGCTGCCCACGGCGCACGCCGCTGCAGTCAATGGTAAACCGCTTCCAGATACGGTGGATGCCAAACGACATCAGGTCGTTCATCACGTCATATTTTGCCGCTACCGAATGAAAAACGTCTGCCACCATGGCCTGTTTTTCGTCTCTAGCTACGGTGCGAAAACCGAAATCTGTGGTTTCCTGCGATTGATCTGCCATTGTCCTGCCTGCTATTCAGTCAATTTTGTGTGGTCAAGTGTACCAGAACCCCACGGAATACCCCACCTCAAGGCGGCTGTCATGCCTGCGAAGCGGAGCGTGGTTCTTCGGCGGAATCGTCGTCTTCCGCCTGCGGCAACGCGTTGACGTCATCGTCATCCGCTGCCTCATCTTCTTCATCATGCTGCGCGCCGGCTTGCTGTGCCAGCAACGGATTGATCGGTCGTTTCACCTCAACCCCCAGCGCGCGGAACCCTTCGGTTTGGCCGATAAGATTACCACGGCCTTCGCTCAGTTTGTTCATCGCCTGGCGATAACTCCCCTGGGCCTTGTCCAGGCTCTGCCCCAACGCCGACATGTCGTCGACAAACAACCGCATCTTGTCGTACAGCCGCGCCGCCCGGTCGGCAATACGCTGTGCATTCTGGCTCTGGTGCTCATAACGCCACAGGTTGGTGATGGTGCGCAACGCAACCAACAACGTAGTCGGGCTGACCAGCATAATATTGTGTTTAAGCGCTTCGCTTATCAATTCCGGCTCCCGGTCGATGGCCAGCAGGAAAGCCGGCTCCACCGGAATAAACATCAATACATAGTCCAGTGAACGCAGGCCGGGCAACTGTTGATAATCTTTGCGCCCCAGCAAGCGAATGTGGCCGCGCAGCGAGGCGATATGCTCGCTCAGCGCCGCCTCGCGTTCCTCTTCATCTTCACTGTTGAAATAGCGCTCGTAGGCGACCAGCGACATTTTCGCATCGATCACGACATCCTTGCCCTGCGGCAGACGCACAATAACGTCAGGCTGCATACGGCTCTGATGATCCAGCCGCACATTAACCTGAGTTTCATACTCGTGCCCCTCGCGCAAACCCGAGGCTTCCAGCACCCGGCTGAGCACCACCTCTCCCCAGTTGCCCTGGGTTTTATTATCACCTTTCAGCGCTTTGGTAAGGTTAATCGCCTCGCGCGCCATCTGTGCGTTGAGTTGCTGCAGGCTACGTATTTCATGAGTCAGGGTATGGCGCTCGCGGGCCTCCTGGCCAAAGCTGTCCTGCACCTGACGGCGAAAACCGTCCAGTTGCTCGCGCAGCGGCAGCAGCAGCCGATCCAGGCTTTGCTGATTCTGTTCGTTCACCTTGCGCCCGCTGTGTTCGAAGATGCGGTTGGCCAGGTTTTCAAACTGGGTGGTGAGCCGTTGTTCGCTGTTGATCAGCAAACGCTGCTTCTCTTCCGCCGCCATACGGGTCTCTTCCAGACGGATGGTCACTTCACGCAGTTCGGCTTCCTGAGCGCTGTTGACCTCGCGCTGGGCGCGCAGCTCCTGATTGAGCAGTTCACATTCGTTGCGCCAGTGATTGAGCTGCTGCAATTTTTCATGCCCGGCCGCCAATTGGCTGTGCAAATTACGCAGTTCCAAATCGGTTTGCCGCATTTGCTGTTCATTTCTCTGTAGAACTTCCTGCCGGGCCGCCGTTTCCTGCCGTGCCTGCTGCAACGACTGCTCCAGCAGCCGCAGCTCGGTTTCATGCTGCGCATGGGCCTGCTGCACGCGCAGGCTGGCGATCAACCACCCCAGCAGTATGCCAACCACGACTCCGCCCACACCGTAAACCAAACTGGTATCCACCCTGCCTCCTGTTACGCCTTGCCGTTCCTGCGTTTATGCGCCCGTTGCCCGTCACGTTAAGGGGATGCTGTATGGATGTCCAGTCTGATTTTGCACCGGCAACGCAATATTGCGAAACGCCGCGCAAGTCAGGCAAAAACTAACCAAACCACTGGCTTAACCACTTGATGCCAAACGCCCCCGGCGCAAGAATGCCGAACGCCCAGATCATCGCTGAAGTGATATTCGCCAGCTGGAAGTAGCGTTGGGGCATGCCGCAGATACCGCCGACCAACGGCACCACCGCGCGTAGCGGGCCGAAGAAGCGGCCGATAAAAATACCCAACACGCCCCAGCGTTCAAAAAACGCATGGCCGCGGTTCAGCAACTGCGGATTACGCGATAGCGGCCACATGTGCGCCACGCGGTCTTGATAGTGGTAACCGATCCAATAAGAAAGCCAGTCGCCGAAAAATGCCCCTATGGCGGCGGCGGCCCAGATTGGCCAAAAAGCGATGCCGCTCTCGCCAATCAACGCGCCCAACGCCAGCAGGATCACCGTGGCCGGCAGCAGCAGCGATAAAAACGCCAGCGACTCGCCAAACGCCAGGAAGAAGATGATGGGAATGGCCCAGCCTTCGTGCTGTCGCACGACGTCGCCGACCCAGTTGATAATGTCGTTGAGGCTCAATACGGGCTCCTGATTCGCGATGTTTCACCGCCAAAGTTACGCAATGCTGACCGGCGCGGGTTAAACCCCGGCTAAACATGCGGCGGTTTACTCCAGGTAAAACGCCTGCAGCGTTTCGCGCTGGGCCTCCCCCAGGCCGTACTCCGCCTCCAGCCAGCGGTTGGTCGTGCCGTATTGAGCGCGGATGCAGCTCAGGGCGGTCATCAAAAACTCTTCGCGCGCGCTGAGCACGTAGGCAAACTGCTCCAGCGCCTTGGCGTTCAGCCGAATCGACAGCTGATCCAACATCTGCTCGCGGAAGCCGGCCAGGGTGGTTTCAGTCAGCAGGTAATCCTCGGTTACCGTTGCTTCGTCGGCACCCAGCGCGAACAGCACCAGCGCCGAGCCGACCCCGGTGCGGTCCTTACCCACCGCGCAGTGCTGCACGATAGCGCCGTCGCCGGGGTTGCTCAGCAGCTGCGCCAGCTGCTTATAGGCCGCATTGCCGAACGGCAGGCGGCGATACAGCTCCAGCATGAACGCCCGGGCGTCAAAGCCGGCCAGCGTTTCGCTGGTGAGTTTTTCCAGGTTGGCATTAACTTCGTTGCTCAGCGGGTTGGCCGGCACATGGTGATAATCGGCGCCGCGCCACAGGATATCCGGTTTGGCCTGCACCTCGTCGGCATCGCGGTAGTCCAGCACCGAGCGCACCGGCACGCCGGCCAAAAACTCGCAGTCCTTTTCCGTCAGCCTTTCGAGCGAGCCGGAACGAAACAGCAGGCCCCGCTTGATACGGCGTCCGTCGGCAACGCCGTTGCCACCAAAATCGCGAAAGTTGATGCCGCCATCAAGCGGCGCAAGTGAAGGATGAAGCAGGATCTGGGCGGTCATAAACGTCCTCGTTGTTATCATGTAACTGGGCGCCGCAGGCAGCCGCCGCTCGGGCATCACCCTGCGGCCCTCGGCGCGACGCCGATGGCTATAACCGTAACAGATTAAGGCGGAATGGAAAAACGGGCCGCGTTGGCGGCCCGTTGAAGGGGGGGAGCATTTACAGCAGGCGGCGTGCCGCTTCAACCACAATCTGTACCGCTTTGCTTTCGGTGTTTTTCATGGTTTCTGCATTTGGAATTTCCTGCTGGGTGCGATTGACGATCACGCCGGCAACCATACCGGCACGCAGACCCTGGCTGGCGCACATGGTCAGCAGAGTGGCGGATTCCATTTCATAGTTCATCACGCCCATCGCCTGCCATTCTTCCATCGAGCCCTTAAAGCGGCTGACGACGCGGCCGGAATAGGTATCGTAACGTTCCTGGCCAGGATAGAAGGTGTCAGAAGACGCGGTCACGCCAATGTGCGTGGTAGCGCCGCTGGCCTTGGCAGCCGCTACCAATGCGGTGGTGCAGGCGAAGTCGGCCACTGCCGGGAATTCCATCGGCGCGAAGTGCAGGCTGGCGCCGTCGAGACGAACCGCCGCGGTAGTGACCAGTACGTCGCCGACGTTGATGTTCGACTGAATCGCCCCGGTGGTGCCGATACGCAGGAAGGTACGGATCCCCAGTTGCGCCAGTTCTTCGACGGCGATCGAGGTAGACGGGCCGCCGATGCCGGTGGAGCAGACGATCACGGCCTTGCCGTCCAGCTCTGCACGCCAGGTAGTAAATTCACGATGGGAAGCCAGGTGCACCGGGTTTTCCATCAGCTTGGCAATTTTCTCTACGCGCTGCGGGTCGCCCGGAACGATGGCAAGCTGGGCCCCTTGTAAATCGTTTTTAGTGAGGCCGAGATGAAAAACGTCAGATTGAGACATACGAGACTCCTCATAGATCATGTTTATTGGGAGGAACAAAAAAGTACTCTACTGAAAATCGCCACCCAATTTCGTGACGACAATCACCATGAATAAAGAAACAGAGAGCAATCTACATAATTTTTGTGATTTAAGTCACATAAAATAACCCGAGAGCCTCCATAACCGCCGCATCTGCCACAAGTCTAGCCGACAAAACAGACCGCCGTTTATCCCCTTCTCCCTGGCGGCAAGCCCCCTGTCCCGCGATGAGGCCACTTACGGCACTACCGAAAAATAGCCTTATTTTATCGGCGACTTAGCAGCAAAAAATGTCGCTAACGCACCTTATGGCGCTAATGCAGGCCAAAATGCGCAATACCCTGATAAAAAGATAAGAAAAATGCGCTAAAGCCAGATAATTAATCGTTTTTTACCGACTTGACCGAAAATGCTCAACCGGGTGCCAATAACGGGTAATCTTACCTATAGTTATTCTCAGCGCTTTTTTCTATTGCACGGAGACCGCAATGAAAACCGACCATGTGATGACATTAAAACAGGCTCAGGGGGGATTCGCCCCGGCCGTAATACCCTTGGCCGCTTCTACTCTTCATACCGACGAACAAGGTATTCATGCCGGGGAAACCACCATTCCCTCGCAGGGCGACAACCTGCCGGCCTATATCGCCAAGCCGGCGAACCACGACGGCCCCTTCCCGGTGGTGTTGGTGGTACAAGAGATTTTTGGCGTTCACGAGCATATTCAGGATCTGTGCCGCCGTCTGGCGAAACAGGGCTACCTGGCGATAGCGCCCGAGCTGTACTTCCGCCAGGGGGATGCCAGGGATTACACCGACATTGGCGAATTGTTCCAGAAACTGGTGAACAAGGTGCCGGACCGTCAGGTGCTGGCCGATCTCGACCACGCAGCCCATTGGGCCACCCGTCACGGCGGCGACGCCGGCAAACTGGCGATTACCGGTTTCTGCTGGGGCGGCCGTATTACCTGGCTGTATGCGGCACATAACCCGCAGTTGAAGGCAGCGGTGGCCTGGTACGGCAAGTTAGTGGGCGAAAAAACGCTGAATTCCCCCAAACACCCGGTCGACGTCGCAACGCAGCTGTCTGCGCCGGTGTTGGGATTATACGGCGGCCAGGACACCGGCATCCCGCTGGAAACGGTGGAGACCATGCGCCAGGCGATTCGTGCAGCTAACGCCAATGCCGAGATCGTGGTGTACCCAGAGGCGGGTCATGCCTTCAATGCCGATTATCGCCCAAGCTATGATGCCGAAGCGGCGACGGACGGCTGGCAACGCATGCTGACATGGTTCGCCCAGCACGGCGTGGCCGGCGTCAAATAATTCTCCCGCGGGCGCGCTGCCTACTGCGCCCGCTCTATTCGCCTACCGGCGGTTCACTGCGCTGCCGGCTGCGGTACACCGAAGGCGAACATCGGTTATGCTTGCGAAACAGGCGGCAGAAATAATTGCTGTCAACAAAGCCGCAGGCCTGCGCTACGTCCTTTACCTTCATATTGTCGTACCTGAGCAGATGTCTGGCCTGTTCCAGCCGGACATGATTCAGGGACTCGTTAAACCCCATGCAGCCAGACTTTTGGAACAAATGCGAAAGGTAATTGGGGGAAATACCAAAAAGCTGCGCAACCGACTCGCGGGTTAAAGGCTCACGGAAATGCGTCTCCAGATAGCCTCTCACCGTCACAAACAACGTCTGGCTGCGTGATGCCGCCGGCGCCGACGAGCCAAACAGATCGATCGCATGGCTCAGCAGGCCCTTCACCAGAAAGCGCGCCGTTGACTGATCGTTGTGATGCGCCGCCAGTTCACTCAAGGCCTGCAGCGTAAAAGATCCCACGCGCGATCCTCGTCGCGCCACGCTGTCCTTCCCCTGAGGGATAGGATCGCGGCCATCCCATTTCAACAAACAGTAGCCAAGTTGCTGCTTGTTGAACCGCAGGCTGAGCGTGGTGACCGGCCGCTGCCAGTGCGGGCAGTGCCATCCCTGCGCAGGGACAAACAACGCATCGCCGGGCAGCAACAACTGCCGCTGGCGTTCCCCCTGATGCCCCACCCAGGCCACGCTTTGCTCTCCGGCCAGCACCAGCTCAATACGCGGATAATTGACCAAAGAGGAAAGGTCCGGCGCGGGGTGCCGGTTATCGGCAAAATAAACCTGCCTGATCCCCTGCGCGTCATCCAGTAATGGCGCCAACACCGTCAGCAGCGGATGTTTCATCGGCGATGATCCTCCAACCCGGAAAAGATAACTCCAGATGATAACCAATCGACCAAGGGAAAAATCTGCGGCAGGGCAAAAAATGAACGATTGCAGTTGAGCAACGAAAAGGGCGCCGAAGCGCCCCAAAATAATTGCGTCAGCCTCGATGGCCGAGCGCACTCCGGTCAGGCTTGCTGCTCGCGCAGACGCTGTGCCGCCAACACCATGTTGGCCAACGACTGACGGGTTTCCGGCCAGCCACGGGTTTTCAGGCCGCAATCCGGGTTAACCCACAGGCGTTCCGCCGGGATGTTCTGCGCAGCTTTACGCAGCAGCGCTTCGATCCATTCCACGCTTGGCACGTTTGGCGAGTGGATGTCGTACACGCCGGGTCCAATTTCGTTTGGATACTCGAACTCTTTGAAGGCTTCCAGCAGATCCATATCGGAACGCGAGGTTTCGATGGTGATCACATCGGCATCCAGCGCCGCGATGGAATCCATGATGTCGTTGAATTCGCAGTAACACATGTGGGTGTGGATCTGCGTGTCATCCTGCGCTACGGCGGCGTTCAGTTTGAAAGCATCCACTGCCCAGTCCAGGTAAGCGGCCCAGTCGGATTGACGCAGCGGCAACCCTTCGCGCAGTGCCGGTTCGTCAATCTGGATGATGCCGATGCCGGCTTTTTCCAGATCTTCCACTTCGTCGCGCAGCGCCAGGGCGATCTGCCTGGCGATCGCTTCGCGGGTTACGTCCTCACGCGGGAACGACCAGCAAAGAATGGTCACCGGGCCGGTCAGCATGCCTTTTACCGGTTTGTCGGTCAGCGACTGCGCATATTTCGCCCACTCAACGGTAATGGCTTCAGGACGGCTGATGTCGCCAATGATGACCGGCGGTTTTACGCAGCGGGAACCGTAGCTCTGTACCCAGCCATTTTGGGTGAAGACAAAGCCGTCGAGGTTCTCGCCGAAGTATTCCACCATGTCATTACGCTCGGCTTCGCCGTGCACCAGCACGTCCAGGCCCAGGCGTTCTTGTTCAACGATCGCCTGTTTGATGTGCTCGCTAATGCTGGTGCGGTAATTGTTGCCGTCCAGACGCCCCTGTTTGAAGTCCAGGCGCAGGCCGCGGATTTCGGTGGTCTGCGGGAATGAGCCGATAGTGGTAGTCGGCCAGGCCGGCAGATTGAAGCGATCGCGCTGCGCCTGAGCGCGCTGAGCGTAAGGGCTCTGGCGCTCGCTGTCTTGTGCGGTAATGGCGGCCAGACGTTGGCCTACCTGCGCATTATGTACGCGGCTGGATTGACGACGAGCGCGGATCGGCGCGCTGTATGCGTCCAGTTCTGCCCGCTTTTCTGCATCCGGTGCGTTCAGCGCTGCGCTTAGCAAAGCCACTTCGGCGCATTTTTGCAGAGCGAAGGCGAACCAGCTCTTCACTTCTTCATCCAGGCGGGTTTCCACACTCAGATCGATGGGGCTGTGCAGCAGGGAACAAGAGGTGCCAATCCACAGCGGACGGCTGTTAACCAGCGGTTGCAGGCGGTCGAACCAACGGCTCAGGTCGGCACGCCAGACGTTACGACCATTGATGACGCCCAGCGACAGCAGCCACTCTTTTGGCAATGCCTTGTTCAATACGGCGATATCGTCGTGGCCGGCCACCAGATCGACATGCAGACCCTGTACCGGCAATGCGCGGATAGTGTCGAGGTTGTGGCCAACGCTGTCGAAATAGGTGGTCAACAGCAGTTTTACCTGGCCCTGCAACGCGTCGTAAGCCGGTTTGAAAGCGTCGAGCCATGCCTGCGGCAGCTCCAGCACCAGCGCAGGTTCGTCGATCTGCACCCACTCTACGCCGCGCTTCGCCAGTTCGGCCAGAACCTGCCGGTACACCGGCAGAATGTCCTTCAGCAAAGACAGCCGATCAAACTGCTCGCCCTTCACTTTGCCCAGCCACAGGTAAGTGACAGGCCCCAGCAGCACAGGCTTGATGTTGTGGCCCAGCGCCAGCGCTTCGTCAACTTCATCCAGTAATTGAGTCCAACCCAGTTTGAACTGCTGGCCCTTCTGGAATTCAGGCACCATGTAGTGGTAGTTGGTGTTAAACCACTTGGTCATTTCCGCCGCCGCCGCCGGTTCACCGGTCGGTGCGCGGCCACGACCCAGACGGAACAGCTGGTCCAGATCGATTGAGCCATCCGCATTTTGATGACGTGCCGGCACGTTGCCCAGCAGCAAGCTGGTGGTCAATACATGATCGTACCAGGCGAAATCGCCGACCGGCACCAAATCCACCCCGGCCTGCTGTTGCTGTTGCCAATGGCGAGCGCGCAGCTCGCGGCCAACCGCCAGCAGTTCTTCCTGCGTTGAGTTACCTGCCCAGTAACTTTCCTGAGCTTTTTTCAGTTCACGTCGCAGCCCAACGCGTGGAAAACCCAGTGTGTGATTTAGAATTGCCATCGTCATATTCCCCATTTAGCCGTCCAGATGTTTACACATCCATAATCCGCAGGTACTGTATTAACCACAAGCGCAATTTATTCACTGTCACTGTGAAGGACTCTCATGATCGAACTGAAACATTTACGGACGCTGCAGGCTCTGCGCAACACCGGCTCTCTGGCGGCGGCCGCGGCCCAACTCCATCAGACGCAATCGGCCCTGTCGCATCAGTTCAGCGATCTGGAGCAGCGTCTGGGCTTCAAACTGTTCGTTCGAAAAAGCCAACCGCTGCGCTTTACCGTGCAGGGAGAAATCCTGTTACAGCTGGCGGAACAGGTACTGCCGCAAATCCAGCAGGCGTTGCAGGAGTGCCACGAACCGCATCAGGCCACGCTGCGCATCGCCATCGAATGCCACAGCTGCATTCAGTGGCTGACGCCCGCGTTGGACAACTTCCGCCAGAGCTTCCCGCAGGTGGTGATGGACTTTAAGTCCGGCGTCACTTTTGATCCGCAACCGGCGTTGCAGCAGGGGGAGTTGGATCTGGTGCTGACCTCGGACATCCTGCCGCGCAGCGGCCTGCACTATTCGCCGATGTTTGATTTCGAGGTACGTCTGGTGCTGGCGCCGGATCACCCACTGGCCGGCAAACTGCATATTGAGCCGGAGGATTTGAGCGATGAGACGCTGATGATTTATCCGGTGCAGCGCCAGCGTCTGGATATATGGCGTCATTTCCTGCAACCGGCCGGCGTCAGCCCGGCGCTGAAAAACGTCGATAACACCTTGCTGCTGATCCAGATGGTGTCGGCGCGGATGGGGATTGCGGCGCTGCCGCATTGGGTCGTCGAAAGTTTCGAACGCCAGGGGCTGGTGGTGACAAAAACCCTGGGCGATGGCCTGTGGAGCCGCCTGTATGCCGCGGTACGCGACGGCGAGCAGCGCCAGGCGGTGACCGAAGCCTTTATCCGCTCGGCGCGTCAACACGCCTGCAATCACCTGCCGTTCGTACGCGATGCCGCACGCCCGGGCACCCTCGCCGCCAGCATCAAACCGCTGTCTTCACAAGCCTAATCCTGCGGGCTGCCTGCGCTTGGGTAGCCCGTGGTCTCAATTAGCCGGCTTTGGCGCCACCCAGCGGCGATGCACCCACAGCGAAGCGACAATCACCGCCCCGCCGATAATAAAACTCGGCCAATGCGGCTGCTGTTGCCAGATGGCCAGGTTGACCAGCAAACCGGCCGGCACGTGCATGTTGTTCATGATGCCGAGCGTTCCGGCATCCACCTGCGTTGCACCGTAGTTCCACATGAAATAGCCCAGCCCGGAAGCCACCACGCCCAGCCAGATCAGCACGCCCCATTGCAGGTTGGTGGTCGGCAGTTTCTGCGGATTGCCCCACAGGCACCAGGCGACTACCGCGACCACCAACGCGCCGAGGTAGAACCAGGAAAACGCCGTATGTTGCGGCAGTGGGTGCACTTCCATCAGGCGCTTGTAACCGACCATGCCGATGGCGAAGCTGATGTTCGCCGCCTGCACCAGCAATAACCCCCACCAGAAATGCTCGCTCAAGTGATGGTAACGGATGATCGCCGCGCCCAGTACCGCCAGCAACGCGCTGAATACATAACCCCAGCGCAGACGTCGGCCGCTGAGCAAATCGTAGATAAGCGTGACGTACAACGGCGTAAGCACGGTAAACAGCAGGAATTCCGGTACCGTCAGGTACATGTAGGCACGGAAGCTGAACAGATACATGATGCCCAACTGGCAGGCGCCCACCAGCATGTACATCAGGATCACTTTCAGTTTGATATTGCGCCAACGCAGGAAAGGCAGGAACACCAATGCCGCCAGCCCGATACGCATCAGCACCGAGAACCAGCTGTCGACCTGGCCCGCCAGATATTCGCCAATCAGGCTGAAAGAGAACGCCCATAAGACGGTAGTAATCACCAGAAGCAGCACGTCGGGTTCACCCTAAACAATCAGAAAAGGCGATTGTAGCGGAAGGCTAAATGCTGCGTGATGAAAAGGCGGTTTACATCTGTGCAAAATATAAACTTTTCGGCAATTTTTCGCCGGTGGGTTAGGCTTAAATAAAAGCGAGGATAAATATCATGAAAAGTTATCGCATCCTGTACGGCCTGCTGTTGCTGTCCGGGCTGGCAACGGCGGCCAATGGCGTAACCGAGCTCAGCTCGCAACAGCAGTTCCTAAACCAGCGCAATCAGCAGATGCAGCAACAACGCATGCTGAATAACCAGCAGCTGGATCAGCGCCGCCGGCAACAACAGCGGCAATTCGACGACAATCAGCAAACGTTGCTGCGCACTGCGCCAAACGGCGGGCAATTGCTGCCAAACGGCAACCAACCGCGCAATCCGTTTAACCGCACGTCACCGACGGTGCCGCAAACGCAAATGCCGATTACACCCGCACGCCCATAATGGTGAGGATCAGCGGCGTAGTGACCGCCGCCAGCGCGGTGGACATCACCAGACTGGTGGCGGCCGGGCTGGTAAGCACGTTGAACTGGCGTGACATCAGGTAAACATTGACCCCGACCGCCATGGAACCCAGCAGCACCACCACACGGGTTTCCATTGGCGGCAGGTCCAGCATCCAGGCCAGTAGCCAGATGATCAGCGGCTGGACGATCAGCTTGAAGAAACAAATGGCGCTGCTCAGTTGCCACCCCTCGCTGATACGATATTCCGCCAACCCCATTCCCAGCACCACCAGCGACAGCGGCGCCGCCACCTGCCCGAGCATGCTGACCGGCTGCTCGACAAACGTCGGCAACGGCAACCCGGTCAGGCTGAACAGCGTGCCGGAGAGAATGCCGATGATCAGGGGATTGGTGAGCACGCTGCGCGCGGTTTTGATAAAGCCGTGCAGGGTGGGCGAGCCGTTGCGCGCCCATTCGATCGAGATGGTTACCAACGTCCAGAGGATCAGCCCATTGAATACCAGCACCAGGGCAACCGAAGGGATCGCCGCCTCACCCAACATCACGCTGGCGATCGGCAGGCCCAGCATCACGTTATTGGAGAAAATCCCCCCCAGCGCGAACACCGAACCGGACACCCCATCCAGTTTAAACACCCGGCGCGCGGTGATGCGGCCCATCACGAACACGATCAGGCAACTGCCGAAAAAAGCGATCAGCAAGCGGGCATCCACCGCCGGGCGTTGCGAGAAATCGCACATCATGCGAAATAACATGGCGGGCAGCGCCAGGGAGAAGACGAAGCGGGTCAGACCGTCGGTGATGGTGGCCGGCCACTTACCCCAGCGGATAAGGCCATACCCCAGCACGATCAGAACAAATAGCGGCAAAGACAGCGCTATCTGGTGCCACAGAGAAACAATAAAGACAGACATCACATCCCTTCCGTTAGCGCGGCGGCAAGGGGCTGACGTCGCAAGAATCAACAGGCGCCGGCGAATTCACGGGCGCAGCAGACTGCGCCCGTAGCAACAGAGGTTTATTCGTTGGGAAAATCCGGGCCGATTAAATCTATCCGGTCGGTACAAATACAGTCAACGCCCCAGTTCAACAACAGACGCGCGCGCGCCGGCTGGTTAACGGTATACACCAGAATGCGCAGGCCGGCCGCCTTCAGCGCCGCGACCCGTTCTGCGGTCAGCTCTTTGTGGTTGATATGCAGCGACACGCAACCCAGCCGTTCTGTCAGCGCCCGCCAGTTGTCATCCCATTCGTCCAGCAACAGGCCGCGCGGCAGGTCCGGTACCGTACGCTGCGCCGCCTCAAGCGCCTCAACCGAGAACGAAGAAAGCAGCGGTTCGGTCTGGCCTTGCCACAGCAGCCGTGCCGCCAGCGCCACCACGCGGCCGGTTTCATCGTCGGTGCCGGTGGTGGGTTTGATTTCGATATTCGCCATCATGCCGTGCTGCTGACAGCGCTCTGCGACCTCCAACAACAACGGCAGACGCTCGCCCTTGTAGGCGGAGTTGTACCAGTTGCCGGCATCCAACTGCACCAGCTTGTCCCAGGGCAACTCGCCCGCCACGCCCCAACCGTCGCTGGTGCGATCGAGGGTATCGTCATGCAACAAGAAGATCTGCCCGTCCTGCGCCAGCTTGACGTCGAACTCAATCATTTTGTGGCCGTGTCGCGCGCCGACGTCGATCGCCGCCAGGGTATTTTCCGGTGCCAGGGAACCGCCGCCGCGGTGGGCGACGATATGAGGATAAGGCCAGGCTGTGGTCATTGTTCCATCCGTAATCCGCTGTTTGAATCAAAAAAGTGCAGCGCCTGTGCAGGCAGTTGCAAATATAGCGTGCTGCCCGCCGTCGGCATAGTTTCATGCGACAACCGCGCAATCACGCCGTGACCGCCCCATTGCCCGTGCGCCAGATTATCTGCGCCCAGCAGCTCCAGCGTTTGCAGCTCCAGCGGCACGCCGCCTTGCTCGAGGGTGGTCAGTTGAATATGCTCCGGACGGATGCCGAGCGTCAACGGGCGGCCGCCCCACTGTGTTTTGGCCTGAGGTAAATTCAGCCTCATCCCGTCGGCCAGCAACAGTTGGCTGCCGTCGGCGCTCAAGGTGCCGGGCAGCAAGTTCATCGCCGGAGAGCCGATAAAGCTGGCGACGAACAGCGACGCCGGGCGCTGGTAAACCTCGCTCGGGGTGCCAATCTGTTCCGCTACGCCCTTGTTCATCACAATCACCCGCTGCGCCAGCG
Source organism: Serratia plymuthica (assembly GCF_018336935.1). NCBI lineage: Bacteria > Pseudomonadati > Pseudomonadota > Gammaproteobacteria > Enterobacterales > Yersiniaceae > Serratia > Serratia plymuthica. The sequence goes on from NZ_CP068771.1 coordinate 3,285,706, forward strand.
TCATCGCCTCAACCTGATCGTGCGTCACGTACAGGCTGGTGGTTTTCAGCCGGCGATGCAGCTGCTGCAATTCCAGGCGCATCTGCACGCGCAGCTTGGCATCCAGGTTGGACAAAGGTTCATCGAACAGGAATACCGCCGGTTCACGCACAATGGCGCGCCCCATCGCCACCCGCTGGCGTTGCCCGCCGGAAAGCTCGCGCGGCTTGCGCTGCAACAGCGGCTCCAGCTCCAGAATGCGCGCGGCTTCTTCCACCCGCTGCTGGATGTGCTGTTTACCGAAGCCGCGAATTTTCAGGCCGTAGGCCATGTTGTCGTACACGCTCATGTGCGGATACAGTGCGTAGTTCTGAAACACCATCGCGATGCCGCGATCTTTCGGTTCCATATCGGTCACGCGCTGGCTGTCGATATAAATATCGCCGCTGGTGGTGCGTTCCAGCCCGGCGACCATGCGCAGCAGCGTCGATTTGCCGCAGCCTGAAGGGCCGACCATCACGATAAACTCGCCGTCCGCCACGTCGAGATCGATTTGCTTAATCACCGGCGTTTTACCGTCGTAGGATTTGGTGACTGCCTGTAGTTTTAAACCTGCCATGTGAACATTTCTCTCGTTACTTCTCGCTGTCGACGAGACCGCGCACAAACCAGCGCTGCATCAGAAGAACCACCGTCAGCGGTGGAATTAAGGTCAGAATCATCGCCGCCATTACCTGATTCCACTGGGTCGGCGCGCCGGAGGTGGAGATCATGCTCTTGATGCCCGCCACCGCGGTCCCCATCGAGGCGTCGCTGGTGATCAGGATCGGCCACAGGTACTGGTTCCAGCCGTAGATAAAGGTGATGACAAACAGCGCCGCGAGATTGGTTTTCGACAGCGGCAGCACGATGTCCCAGAAAAAGCGCATCGGCCCGGCACCATCGATGCGCGCCGCTTCCAGCAGCTCATCCGGCAGCGTCATGAAGAACTGGCGCAGCAGGAAGGTCGCGGTCGCCGAGGCCATCAGCGGCAGCGTCAGGCCGGTGTAGCTGTCCAGCAGGTTCAGGGTGGAGATCACCTCCACCGTCGGGAAAATACGCACTTCCACCGGCAGCATCAGGGTAAGGAAAATCAGCCAGAAAAACAGGCTGCGCAGCGGGAAACGGAAATACACGATGGCATAGGCCGACAGCACCGACACCAGGATTTTGCCGAAGGTAATCGCCAGCGCCATGATCACGCTGTTCAGCAGCAACAGCGAGAACGGCACCTTGAGGTTACCCACGCCGCCCTGCCAGATATTGCGGATGTTTTCCCACAGATGGCCGCCCGGTATCAGGGTCATCGGCACCTGAAACACCTGCTTATCGTCCAGCGTAGCGGCGACAAAAGCCACGTACAGCGGGAACAGCACCACCAGCACGCCGATAATCAGCATTACGTGGCTGAAGATATCCAGCCCGCGTCGGTTCTCAATCATTGGTAGCGCACCTTACGTTCGACAAAGCGGAACTGGATCACCGTCAGGCCAATCACCAACAGCATCAGGATCACCGACTGCGCCGCTGAGCTGGACAGATCCAGGCCGGCAAAGCCTTCGCGGTAGATCTTGTAGATCAGCGTGGTGGTGGACTGTACCGGGCCACCGCCGGTGGCGGCATCAATCACCGGGAAAGTATCGAAGAAGGCGTACACCAGGTTAACCACCAGCAGGAAGAAGCTCACCGGGGTGATCAACGGCAACACCAGGTTGAAGAAACGCCGCACCGGGCCGGCGCCGTCGATAGCCGCCGCTTCCACCAGCGAACGCGGGATCGATTGCAGGGCCGCCAGGAAAAACAGGAAGTTATAGCTGATTTGCTGCCACACCGAAGCCAGCACCACCAGGAACATCGCCTGCCCGCTGTGCTGCGCATGGTTCCAGTTGTAACCCAGTCCGCCAAGGAAATGGGTGATCAGCCCCAGGCCGGGGTTAAACAAGAAGATCCACAATACCGCCGCCACGGCGGGGGCCACGGCGTAGGGCAAGATCATCAGCGTCTGGTAAATCCGGCTGCCGCGCAGCACGTAATCCACCAACGCGGCGAAGAACAGCGACACCACCAGCCCGATACCCGCCACCAGGAAGCTGAAAATCAGCGTGGTGTAAAAAGAATCGAGATAGTACGGGTCCTGGAACAGTTGGCTAAAGTTATCCAACCCGACGAACTGGCTGGACAGGCCAAAGGGATCGAGGCTCTGCACCGAATACCACAGCGCCTCGCCGGCGGGCCACAGGAAAAATATTGCGGTTATCAGCAACTGCGGCAGCACCAAAACATAGGGCAGCCAGCTGCAGCCAAAACCGGGACGATGTGAGCTCATAATCAGGGACTCATGAAGACAAAAGACAGGTGACTCAAAACGAGGTGAAGTGCGGTAGCCAAAATCATCACTTCAATAATTCCAGTTGACGTAGCGAGCGCCGCCAGATTGGGTGCGGACAGCGCACAGGACCCGGAGCGTACAGGTAGTACGAGAGGAGTCCGAGCACTGCCCAATCCCAAGCTGGCAAGCGCAGTAGTCAAATGGGATTATTGCGTCGAAGATTCGAAGCGGCGCAGCAATACATCGCCGCGTTGTACGGCAGCGTCCAACGCTTGCTGTGGCGTTTTCTTGCCGGTCCACACGCCTTCCAGTTCTTCATCCACCACGCTGCGGATCTGCGGCATATTGCCCAGACGCAGGCCCTTGGTGAACGGCAATGGCGGCTTGTTCAGCATTTGACGCGTCGCAACGTCGGCGCCCGGGTTCTTGTCATAGAAGCCCTGTTGCTTGGTCAGATCGTAGGCGGCGGTGGTAATGGGCAGGTAGCCGGTTTTCTGGTGCCATTCGGCGGCAATTTCCGGTTGCGCCAAATACTGCAGGAACTCGGCTACGCCCTTGTAGGTAGCGGCATCTTTGCCGTTCATCACCCACAGGCTGGCGCCACCGATGATGGCGTTCTGCGGCGCGTTCTTGGCGTCGGCGTCGTATGGCATCATGCCCACGCCATAGTTGAATTTGGCATAGTGTTTGATGTCCGCCAGCGAACCGGAAGAGGCGGTAGTGATGGCGCAGTCGCCGCTGTAGAACTTCTCGGTCGATTCGTCTTTACGGCCGAAGTAGGTGAAATCACCCTTCTTGTTCATGTCCGCCAGCAGCTGGATATGTTTGACCTGCAAAGGTTTGTTGAACTCCAGCTTGGCGCTGGCGCCGCCGAAGCCGTTGTTTTCGGTAGCGAACGGCACACCGTGCCAGGCGCTGAAGTTCTCGAGTTGGATCCAGCCCTGCCAGCCGCTGGCGTAGCCGCACTTCATGCCGGCCTCACGCAGTTTGGCGGTGTCCGCCGCCAGCTCTTGCCAGGTTTTTGGCGGCTGATCCGGGTTCAGGCCGGCTTTTTTGAACGCGTCCTTGTTGTAATACAGCACCGGGGTGGAGCTGTTGAACGGCTGGGACAGCAAATGGCCGCTCTTGTTGTCGGTGTAGTAACCGGCCACCGTCGGCACGAACACCGATTCGTCAAAGTTGATGCCGGCATCTTTGAACACCTGATACACCGGTTTGATCGCTTTGCTCGCCATCATGGTGGCGGTGCCCACTTCGTAAACTTGCAAAATCGCCGGTGCCTTGCCGGAACGGTAAGCCGCAATGCCCGCCGCCAGGTTCTGTTCGTAGTTGCCTTTATAAACCGGAACGATTTTGACGTCGCTATGCGACTGGTTAAAGCGGTCCGCCAGGGAATCCACTTCTTTCCCCAGTTCACCTTCCATCGAATGCCAGAACGGGATCTCGGTCGCCGCCAGTGCCTGAGTGCTGACCGCCAGGGTCAACGCGACGCACAGCGTAGTTTTGCGAATAGCGTAGGTGAGCATGCCTAACTCCTGAAAAAAGCTGGTGTATCCCCTGCATCTTTCAAGCCGCAGCCGCGTTGCTGCAACGTGAAATCTCTTGGGGCAATAAGCGCGTGAGCGAAAAGAATCAGTTTTTTGTTCGGAAGCTAACATGCCATGCTCGGATGACAGAAAAATAACTAAAAAATGACAGCAAGGTGACAGAGAAGTGAAGTGCAGGTTGCGGTTTGATGTCGGCGACGAGGAGAATCTCCCCGCCGCCGCGGGGATTACAGTGAACGACGCAGGCGGGCGACCGCTTCCTGCATCTGTTGTTCAGTGGCGGTGGCGAACGACAAACGGAAGGTTGAGCGATCCGGGTTATCGGAGAAGAAATATTCCCCCGGCACGAACACCACGCCCTGTTGCAGGGTGGTTTTCAGCCATTCGGTGGCGTTGAACGGCTGACGGAAACGCGCCCACAGGAACATGCCGCCCTTCGGCATATCAAAGGTGATGTGATCACCCAGCTCTTTCTCCACCAGCGCAGCCAGGATCTCGCCCTTTTGCTTGTAGGCGGCGCGGATCTTTTCGATCTGCCCCGGCAGACGATCCAGACCCAGGTAGCATTCGACGATGCTCTGCGACAGCGCGCTGGCGTGCAGATCCGCAGCCTGTTTGATGATCGCCACTTTGTGCAGCAGGAACTCAGGCAAAATAGCCCAGCCCAGGCGCAAGCCCGGCGCCAGGATCTTGGAGAAGGTCGAGGTGTAGATAATGTTATCGGTATGGCCCAGCACCCGCTGCGAAACCTGATGCAGCGTGGCGTTACGCTCATCGGTAAAGCGCAGCTCGCCGTACGGATCATCTTCGATAATCAGGAAGTTGTGCTCGGCCGCCAGTTTCACCAGCAGTTCGCGGCGCGGTGCGCTCAGCGTGAGGCCGCTTGGGTTGCCAAAGTTCGGCACCACGTACACGCCCTTGATGCGCTGGGTTTTCAGCAGCTCGGCAAGCTCTTCAACCACCATGCCGTCGCTGTCGGATGACACCGACATGATGTTGGCTTCCGCCAGCTCCAGCGTCTGCAGCGCCGCCAGATAGGTCGGGCGCTCCACCACAAACACGTCGCCTGGGTTGACGATAGCGCGCATCACCAGATCCAACGCCTGCTGGGAGCCGGCGGTCACCATCACTTCTTCTGCCGTGGCGACAACGCCGCGCTCGGCGCACAGCGCGCAAATGCGTTCACGCAGCAGCGGGCTGCCTTCGGTCAGGCCATACTGGAAGGCGCTTTTTGGCTGCTCGGTGATCGCCTGATGGGTGGCAATGCTGAGCCCTTCAAAATCAAACAGGGCATCAGAGGGGATGCCGCCCGCCAGCGAAATGACGTTTTCCATCTTACTGTGCTTGAGCAATTCACGGATTGCCGAGCTTTTTACGTTGACGATGCGCTGCGCGAGTAACCCTTCTGTCTTCATTTCTTATTCTCGTAATCGTTATAAATTTTGTAGGGGCAGGGTACGCGGCGACCGAGCTACTCGGGCGACCCCATTAGCCCCCACAGGGGAGTGAGTGCAGCCAACAACGCTGCAGCTTGAAAAACGACGGGTATTTCAGCCGCCCAGGTAGGCGGAGCGAACTGCTTCGTTTGCTAACAATGCGGCTCCCGTATCTTCCAACACCACGCGCCCGTTTTCCAGTACATAACCGCGATCCGCCAATTTCAGCGCCTGATTGGCGTTTTGCTCCACCAGGAAGATGGTCATGCCCTCTTCGCGCAGCTGCTGAATAATGTCGAAAATCTGCTGGATGATGATCGGCGCCAGCCCGAGGGAGGGTTCGTCGAGCAACAACAGCTTCGGCTGGCTCATCAGCGCGCGGCCGATCGCCAGCATCTGCTGTTCACCGCCGGACATGGTGCCGGAGCGCTGGTTGCGACGTTCCAGCAGGCGCGGGAACAGACCGAACACCCGCTCGATACGCTGCTGGTACTGGTGACGATCGGCAAAAAAGCCGCCCATCGCCAGATTCTCTTCCACCGTCATGCGCGAGAATACCCGGCGCCCTTCCGGCACTATCGCCACCGCCTCACGCATAATGCGCGAAGTCTGCCACTGAGTAATATCCTGGTCGAGGAAGGTAACGCTGCCTTCGGTGGCACGCGGCTCACCGCACAGCGTGCCGAGCAGCGTGGTTTTACCGGCGCCGTTGGCGCCGATCAGGGTGACTATCTCGCCCTGCCTGATATTCAGGCTGACCTGATGCAACGCCTGGATTTTGCCGTAATGGGCGGATACCTGATTAAATGACAGCATTAAGCTTCCCCCAAATACGCCCGGATCACGTCCGGGTTGTTACGAATTTCTGCCGGCGTGCCCTGCGCCAGCGGCGTGCCCTGATTCACCACGTAGATACGATCGGAAATGCCCATCACCAGCTTCATGTCGTGCTCGATCAGCAGCACCGACACTTTATGCTGGTTGCGCAGCTCGACGATCAAGTGGTCCAGCTCGTCGGTTTCCTTCGGGTTCAGGCCCGCAGCGGGTTCGTCCAGCATCAGCAGTTCCGGGCGTGTCACCATGCAACGCGCAATCTCCAGCCGCCGCTGCTGGCCGTAGGCCAGATTGCCCGCCGAACGGTTAGCCATCTCGAGCAGGCCAACGCGTTGCAGCCATACGGAAGCGCGTTCCAGCGCGTCGGCTTCGGCACGGCGGAAGGCGGGGGTTTTCAGCAGCCCGGCGAATACGCCGCTTTTCAGGTGCTGATGCTGGGCGACCAGCAGGTTCTCAATCACCGTCATTTCGCGGAACAGCCGCACATGCTGGAAAGTGCGCACCACGCCCATACGGGCAATCGTCTGGCCAGGCAGCCCTTCCAGATGGCGATCGCGCAGCTTGATGGTACCGCCAGTGGGGCGGTAAAAACCGGTCAGGCAGTTAAACACCGTGGTTTTTCCCGCGCCGTTCGGGCCGATCAGCGAAACAATTTCGCCTTCGTTCAACTCGAGCGCCACGTTATTCACCGCCAGCAGGCCGCCGAAACGCATCGACAGACCTTCTACTTTCAACAGAGGTTGCATGCTCATGCCTGTTCCCCCTTGTCGGCCGTTTTCAACTTCAACTGCGGGCGCTTCATCGGCAGCAGCCCTTGCGGCCGCCAAATCATCATCAGCACCATCAATGCACCCAGCAACAGCATGCTGTATTCGTTCAGATCACGCATCATCTCGCGCGACACCACCAGCAAGATAGCCGCCAGGATCACCGCGAACTGCGACCCCATACCGCCCAACACCACAATCGCCAGCACGAAGGCCGACTCGACGAAGGTGAATGACTCCGGGCTGACGAAGCCCTGGCGCGCGGCGAACAGCGTACCGGCAAAACCGGCGAAGGCGGCGCTGATGGTAAAAGCGGTCAGTTTGATTTTGGTCGGGCTCAGGCCCAGCGAGCGGCAGGCGATTTCATCTTCACGCAGCGCTTCCCAGGCGCGGCCCAATGGCATACGCAGCAGGCGGTTGATCACAAACAGCGTCAGCACCACCAGCAGCAGCGCCACCAGATACAGGAACACGATGCGATCGCTCGGATCGTATTTCAGGCCGAAGAAATTATGGAAGGTATCCCAGCCGCCGTCCCGCGCGCTGCGGTTAAACTCCAGCCCGAAAAAGGTCGGTTTCGGGATCTGGCTGATGCCGTTCGGCCCGCCGGTGATCTCGGTGTTGTTCAGCAACAGGATACGTACGATCTCGCCGAAGCCCAGCGTCACAATCGCCAGGTAGTCGCCGCGCAAACGCAGCACCGGGAAACCGAGCAGGAAACCGAAGATGGCGGTGACGATGCCCGCCAACGGCAGGCTTTCCCAGAAGCCGAGGCCATAATAGTGATTCAGCAACGCGTAGGTATAGGCGCCGATGGCGTAGAAGCCGCCGTAACCCAGTACCAGCAGGCCGGACAGCCCGACCACCACGTTCAGGCCCAGGCCGAGCATCACGTAGATCAACGTCAGGGTGGCGATATCCACCGTACCGCGCGACACCAGAAACGGCCAGGCGATCGCGGCAACGATAATCGCCGCCGCCAACAGCTTCTGGCGTGGGGTGGTGCCGTCAAAGCTCGGTAATACAAAAGAGGGGCCGGACAGTTTTTTCAGCCCCTGCTGCATCAGCGGGCGCAACAGTTGGAAGAAGAAGACGATGACGCAGCCGATGCCGATCCACATCCAGCGCACTTCCGCCGCGCCGTGGACCACCAGCTTGGTACCGTCCAGGCTCAGTTGCATGCCCATCAGGAACGACGCCATCACAAACAGCACCACCGAGGCTATCAGCGCATTAAGCAGATTGAGTTTCATACCTTCTCAACCTCCGGCCGCCCAAGGATGCCGGTTGGCATGATCAGCAACACCACGATCAGCAACGCGAACGACACCACGTCTTTATATTCGGTGCTCAGGTAGGCCGAGGTCAGCGCTTCTGCCACTCCCAGCACCAGCCCGCCGATCATCGCGCCGGGAATGCTGCCGATGCCGCCCAATACTGCCGCGGTAAAGGCTTTCATGCCGGCCATAAAGCCGATGTACGGGTTGATTACGCCGTAGAACTGGCCAAGCAGCACGCCGGCCACCGCCGCCATCACGGCACCGATCACGAAGGTCAGTGAAATGACCCGGTCGGTATTGATGCCCAACAGGCTGGCCATCTTCAAATCTTCCGCGCAGGCGCGGCAGGCGCGGCCCATGCGGGAATAACGGATAAACAGCGTCAGCGCCAGCATCGCCAGGAAGGTGACGACCCAGATAATCAGCTGCATGGTGCTGATGGTGGCGGCGAAGCCATTGCTTTCGCCCAGCACCCATTGGCCGGTGACCAGGCTAGGCAGAGCCAGATCGCGCGAGCCCTGCGTCAGGCTGACGTAGTTTTGCAGGAATATCGACATGCCGATGGCGGAAATCAGCGCTATCAGACGCTTGGAGTTGCGCACCGGCTTATAGGCCACCCGCTCTATGCTCCAGCCGTAGGCGCTGGCGATCACGATCGACACCAAAAACGCGGCGCCAATCAGCAGCCAGCCGACGTCGATACCGAGCATCATCAGGGCGGCGATAACAATAAAGGAGACATAACTGCCGATCATATACACCTCGCCGTGGGCGAAGTTGATCATGCCGATAATGCCGTAGACCATGGTGTAACCGATGGCGATCAATGCATAGGTGCTGCCCAACGTTAAGCCGTTGAACATCTGCTGCACAAAATAGAGGAGCTGCTCTGACATACTCTGACCCTTGGCTTCGCTTTTATAGCAACCTGGAATGAAAACCAGTAAAGATGCTTACTCCCAATGAATTTCACGTTACAACTAACAACGCTGCAACGTGAAAGACGCGGGGTATACCCAGAATAATTGGAGTTGCATCAAGGCGGCAAGAGCAAGAATCCCCAGGAACTTACTCAAGTAAGTGACTGGGGTGAATGCTCGCAGCCAACACGGAGGCAGCTTCAAGTATGAAGGGTATATTATTTGATTGGTGTTGATGTGCCGTCTGCATGCCATTCAAATACGCCGAACTCGAAACCTTTCAGATCGCCCTTCTCATCCCAGCTCAGCGGCCCCATCACGGTGTCCACCGGCTTGCCGGTTTTCAGATCCTTGACGATGTCGGCCGGTTCCTGGCTGCCGCTGCGCTCCATCCCGGTAGTCAGAGATTGCAGCGCTGCGTAAGTGGTCCAGACGAACGGCCCGGTCGGATCCAGCTTCTTGGCTTTCAGTGCATCCACAATAGGTTTGTTGGCAGGTACCTGATCGTAACGTTTAGGCAGGGTCACCAGCATGCCTTCCGAGGCGGCACCGGCAATGTTGGACAGCGAGGAGTTGCCCACGCCCTCTGGCCCCATAAAGCGGGTGGTCAGGCCCGCCTGTTTCGCCTGGCGCAGGATCTGCCCCATTTCCGGGTAGTAGCCGCCAAAGTAAACGAAATCGACGTTTTCTTTCTTCAGGCGCGCCACCAGAGTGGAGAAATCTTTATCCCCGGCAGTGATGCCTTCAAACATCACCACGTCGGTACCCTGTTTTTTCAGGCTGTCGCGCACCGAGCGCGCCAGGCCTTCGCCATACTGCTGCTTGTCGTGAACCACGGCAATGCGCTTGGGTTTGATTTCGCTGAGGATGTATTTCGCCGCGGTCGGGCCCTGATCGGAATCCAGCCCGGTGGTGCGCATGATCATCTTGTAACCACGGGTGGTCAGATCGGCGTTGGTGGCCGCCGGGGTAATCATGATCACGCCTTCGTCTTCATAGATATCGGAAGCCGGTTGAGTCGAGGACGAGCACAGGTGGCCGATCACATAGCGAATGCCGTCGTTAATCACCTTGTTGGCAACCGCGACCGCCTGTTTCGGGTCACAGGCGTCATCGTATTCCACGCCGACCAGCTTATCGCCCTTGATGCCGCCCTTGGCGTTGATATCGGCAATCGCCTGACGAGCACCGGTGAACTCCATATCGCCATACTGCGCGACCGGGCCGGACATTGCGCCCACGATCGCTACCTTGATGTCTTTCGCCATTGCCGAATGACCGATAGCCATCGCGATACAACCCGCCAACAGCGCCTTACCTTTTGTTAATTTCATTCGCAAATCCCCATCTGTCGTTGTGAACGTACCTGTTGTGTTTGCCTGCACCTGAACCCTTATTTACTGCTTTTATTCATAAGTAATAATGATTTAGGTCATTTCTCGGCAATATTTTCTAATAAGACTTTATTTTTCATACCATTAAACAGGAGTTTTCTGCTGCAAATCAACTTGAACAATCAGAAACAAGCGGTGTAAACAGGATAAAATCCGGATTAAATCTGCGCTGTTTCACATCATGCGCAGCGCGTTGTGCTGGTTATTGATCCATTAACAATCCATTTACTCGGAAAATGCGTCATGCAAAAAACATTTTGCGCAGTAATCGTACAGAAAAACTTACACAACGCTCTGTGCAAGATCTATTACACTGTCGGCATCGATTAGCCGTTCGGAAATTCTGCATGAAACTGACTATTGAGCGATTAACCACGCTGTCCCCGCAAGACCTTATCGACCTCGGTAAAATCTGGCCGCAACAGCAGCCACAGCAATGGCAGAGCTGGCTGGACGGCGATCGGGCCCTGTTCGCCGCGCGCTTCAACGAACGGCTGCTGGGTGCAGTGAAAATTGCCCTGGATGGCGATAACGCCCAACTGCAGGATTTGCTGGTGCGTGAAGTCACGCGCCGTCGTGGCGTCGGGCTGTATCTGGTGCAGGATATGCAGCGCCAGCTGCCGCAAGTCGCGCACTGGCAGCTTTCTACCGCCGGCCTGACGCCGCGCGAACGCGGTGAAGTGGATAACTTTATGCGCGCCTGCGGTTTCACCCAGCAAGGCGACCTTTGGCAAAAATGAAACGCGGGCTGATGGCGTTGCTGCTGTTGGCGCTGGCGTTAACGGCCTGGTTCGGCGGCCGTCACCAGGCGCTGCGGCTACAGCAGCCCCGGGACAACCAGATTTATATCTGGCAACGGGTCTGGACGCCGCAACACGCCACTGCGCTGGCGCAAAGCCGTGACCTGTTCTCCACCCTGCGCGTGTTGGGCGCGCAGGCGCATCCGCGTGAAGGCTGGCGCGAAATTCCGGTCAATCTGCCGCAGTTGCAACAGGATGGCCGCCCGCTGTGGCTGGTGGCCCGTTTAGATGGGCAACTGGCGCAGCTCGATGCATCGGCTATTCGCCAGCGCCTGATAAAACAGGCTCAGCAATGGCAGGCCGCTGGGTTGCAGGTGATCGGCATCGAAATAGATCATGACGCCGCCACCGCTCGCCTGCCCGACTATCGCTATTTCTTGCAACAGCTGCGCCGACAGCTGCCTTCCTCCTTACAACTCGGCATTACCGCGTTACCGGCCTGGATCGGCTCACCGGCGCTGGCCGGCGTGTTGCAACAGGCAGACAGCTCGGTGTTGCAGGTGCACGCGGTGCTCTCGCCGCAGCAGGGGCTGTTCGCTGCCCCGCTGGCGCTACGCTGGGTAAAACAGTATGCAAACATCACGTCCAAACCTTTCAGGGTGGCGCTGCCGGCCTACGGTATGGGCCTGCTGGGCGTTGATGCGCAGGGCGCACAGGTCGAGAGCGAAGCCTCACTGCGCATGGCGGGCAATCCCCGCGAACTGACGGTGGCGCCGCAACAGGTGGCCGATTTTCTGCGGCAATTAAACGTTCAGGATACACCGCATCTGCGCGGCATTATCTGGTTCCGGCTGCCGTTGGCGGACGATCGCCGCGCCTGGTCGCTCAATACGCTGCGGGCGGTGATCGAGCAACAGCCGCTCAGCGTCAGTTGGCAGGTAAAATTTAGCCCTCAGCCACAGCAAAATGGGCTGTATGATCTGATAATTCATAATAATGGACCGGTTGATGCCCCGCTGCCTCGTGAAATTACCGTCGCCGCCACGGACTGTCTGGCGGCGGACGCGGCGGGCAACTATCGGCTGGAAAGCGGGCCTCAGCGGCAGCGCTTTGTCCTCATCAGCGGCGATCAGCTGCGCGCCGGGCAATCCCGGCCGCTGGGCTGGCTGCGCTGCCAACACTTGACGCCAGGAGGCACTCTTGTCATACCCTGATGCACGCGCGATACGCAACCGCCACGGCCGGTATCTCCCGCTCGCCGCCCTGATCGGTTCAGCGCTGGCGCTGCCCATTAACGGTTTCGCCTGCGGGCCGGATTTTCCCAACCGTTTGCTGACCGATCGCAACGGTACCCTGCTGTATATGCCGGAAGGCAATTTTGCCTTTGAGGCCAGCCGCCTGGTCGCGGTAGATAACCAACTGCCGTTGTGGAAAGCGCCACCACCGGCGACCCCGCCGAAACCGATGCCGCTGTCACCGGAGACAATCATTATCGGCAAAATGCGCGCCGCCAAGACCGTCGAGGAGGCCGACGCGGTCAATTCTCAGGGGTTGTCAGACGCCGCACGCCTTTATCAACTGGGTGCCGTGGCCTTTGCCGGTGCTGATCCGCGTGCCGCAGAGTATTTCCAGCAGGTCCTGGCCCTGCCCGCAGCACAACAGGGCGACTGGGGACTGCGGGCGCAGTATTCGCTCGGACGGGTTCTGATGGACGACCACGGCACGCCGGAAAATGAGTCCGGCGCACCGGCTCCAGCGATTAAACGCCCGGCTAAACCTCAGTTAGAGCAGGCGCTGGCGGCTTTCCAGCAGGTGATTGAGCGGGTGAAAGCCGGCGCGGCCGATCCCGATCAACTGGCGCTGAGCAGCCTGGGGCAGCAAGCGCGCATCCAGCTGTGGTTGGGCAATATCGCCCCGGCGGCACAACTGTACGCCCAGCAGGCGGCGCAGGGCGATCAAAACGGTGGGTTGTCGTTGCAGTACATCTCCAGCTATCTGGTCAATCCTGACCATGTTGACGCGCTGAAACAGGCCATTGGCGATCCGGTGATCCAACAGTTGGTGACCATCGAACTCTTTGCGCGCGGCAGCAATTTGCAAATGTCGGATACCGACGCCACCGGCACCCGTTCGAAACAGATAGTCAGCCAAATTCTGACGCTGCTGAACGCCTCGGTGAAAAGCGGTTTCAGCGGCAGCGATCGGCTAGCCGCGCTGGCGTATCGCGCCGGGCAATATCCCATGGCGGCCAGTCTGTTAAAACATGCCGGTGACAGCGGGCTGGCGTGGTGGCTGCGCGCCAAGATGGCGCTGCGCGACGGGGATGTTAAAGCCGCGACCGCCGCCTATGCCAAAGCGGCTGCAGCCTTCCCCGCCAGCGAAAGCTGGGGCGAACAACGCAACGCGGACTTTACGCCGGAAACCATCGTGCCCGAGTGCCGGGTAGCCGGGGAGCAGGCGATCCTTGCCCTGGATCGCGGCGACTACCTGCAGGCGATGGATTTTCTGTATCGCGGCAAAGAGATTTATTGGGCAGATGTCGCCGACGTGGCCGAGCGGGTGCTGACGATCGACGAACTGAAAGGCTTCGTCGATAAACATGCACCGGCGCCGGCAACGCCGCTGAAACCCGTCAATCCCGATGAGTACAACGGCCAGCAAATCACGCCGGATACCCAATTGCGGGAACTGTTGGCGCGGCGGCTGATGCGCGCCGGGCGGGCCCAGGAGGCGATGGGGTACTTTGATATTCCGAACTACCGCCAGGTGGCGCAAGGGTATGCCGATACGCTGAAAACCGCGCAGGACAAAACCGCCGACAAACCGGTGCGGGCCAAGGCCTATTATCAGGCGGCGACGCTGTTGCGTACGCAGGGGCTGACGTTCACCGGTTATGAGATGACGCCGGATTACGCCATTTATGGCGCAGGTTATTCGTATCTGGGGGATGCCTTCGATACCCGCGAGCTGAAACACAAGAGTTGGATCAGCAACGCCGAGGCGGCGCGGGCCAAAGCGGCGCTGCCGGCACAAGACAATCGCTTCCTGCATTATCGCTGGCAGGCGGTCGCCCTTGCCCAGCAGGCCGCCGATTTGTTGCCGCCCAAAAGCCAGGCGTATGCTGCCGTGCTGTGCAATTCCGCCGGCTGGGTTATCAAACGCGACGCGAAAACCGGCCAGGCGCTGTATCAACGCTATATCAACACCGGGACCCGTTATTCCTGGGCCAGCAAGTTTGGCTACGACTGCCCGGCACCGGATTTTGCCGCGGCGGGCCAGTAACGCCGAATTTCAGGCACAAAAAAACCCGTTCACTGCTGAACGGGTTTTTTTAACGCTTAAGCGGGATCAGGCTTCGATCGCCATTTTCAGTTTCTTCATGGCGTTCTTTTCCAGCTGGCGCACACGCTCGGCGGAAACGCCATACTGATCGGCCAGCTCCTGCAAAGTGGATTTGTTGTCATCATCCAACCAGCGGGCGCGGATGATATGCTGGCTGCGCTCGTCCAGACCTTCCAGCGCGTAGGCCAGTTTGTCTGCGGCGTTGCTTTCCCAGTTATCTTCCTCGATGCCTTCGGCGAAGTCCGAGCTTTTGTCCTGCAGGTAGAGAACCGGCGCCATCGACTGACCGTCGCGCGCGTCGTCGTCCGGCGTGGGATCGAAGGTCATATCCTGCGCCGCCATGCGGGACTCCATCTCACGCACGTCTTTGCTGGTCACGCCCAACTCGCGGGCTACCAGCTCCACCTCGTCCTGATTGAACCAGCCCAGACGCTGCTTGGTTTTACGCAGGTTAAAGAACAGCTTGCGCTGTGCTTTGGTGGTAGCGACCTTGACGATACGCCAGTTGCGCAGCACGTATTCGTGAATTTCTGCCTTGATCCAATGCACCGCAAAGGACACCAGGCGCACCCCAACTTCCGGATTGAAGCGGCGTACAGCTTTCATCAGGCCGATATTACCTTCCTGAATCAGGTCTGCCTGCGGCAGGCCGTAACCAGAGTAATTACGGGCAATATGAGCGACAAAGCGCAGGTGAGACAGGATCAGCTGCTTAGCGGCTTCCAGATCGCCCTGATAATGCAGCCGTTCAGCCAGCTCCCGCTCTTCCTCTGCCGTCAGCATCGGATAGGTGTTGGCGGCCCGGATATAGGCTTCCAAACTGCCCTGGGGCACTAAAGCTAAAGTTTGCATTTCTTTGGTCATTCAAACCCTCTCTTGAGAAAACAGGTCATGCAGGTGATGATTCACGGCGGGGGAAAAGATTGATTTTACGGCAGTTGCTGTTGCAAAAGCGGTCCACACGCCGGGCACCCTAACATTTTGCTGCAAATTTTGACCGTGTTCCGCCCTATAAGTTCACTGTTTTTCGATCGCATTGCAGATGACAATACGTGACGAAGGTTGAGACCGATAGGGAATTTGTGCGCTAAGAAGAGACTGAATGGTGCCTGCTTTACTGCAGGTAGCTCTTCTCCCGCAACACGCTCGGAGCAGCAGGAGAAGAGTATACCAAAAAAACGTTATTGTGGTGTAAATCGGCGTAAATGTTGCACCGTCGCCAGCCAGGCGGCGATCCAGCCAATCATCGCGGAGATAATCAGCAGCAACAGCGCCTCATCCCACCCCAGCCCATGCAGGGTAAAGGTGGTGCCGAACACTTTCGCCACGCCGGTCACCACCGACTCCAGTTTCCACACCAGCGCCCCGGAGAGCAGCAGCGACAGCAGAGCGCCGAAAAAGCCGAGCATCGCCCCGCCGTTCAGGAACGGCCGCAGGATGAAGCCGTCGGTCGCGCCAATCAACTTCATCACATTGATGGTGTCACGGCGGCTGAAGATGCTCAGACGCACGCTGTTGCCGATCACCAGGAAGACCGCCACAATCATCAAAACGCCGATCATCGCCGCCACCTGGCCAACCAGCCCGGTGAGCGCCGCCAGGCGGGCAAACCAACTGTCATCCATCCGCACTTCGTCCACCCCCTGAACCGCCGCCACGCGATCGCGCAGGGTATTGAGGGTTTCCGAGCTCTGGAAGCTCATCTTCGGCGTGATGATGGCCACGGCCGGCAGCGGGTTTTCTTCCAGCATATCCAGCGCACCGCCAAAGCCGGACCAGTTGCGGAATTCGCCCCGGGCCTCTTCGCGCGACAGGTAATTCACCTTCTCTACGCCGGCTTCCGCCTTGATGGCGTCGAGCACCTTCACTGCGGCGTCGTCATCGAGAGATTTATCCAGATACACCGTCAGCTGCGGCGTCGGATACCACTGGGTGGCCGCCGTGCTGACGTTTTTCCAGACGATATAACACACGCTCGGCAACGTCAGCGAGATGGCGATCACCATCACCGTCAGCAGCGTCGCCAACGGTTGACGCAGCATATCCTTGATGGCGTTCATCCAGGCATAGCGCCATTGTTCACGCCAGCCGCCGCGCAGCGCCTTGCTCTTGGCGGTTTTTGCATTATTCGCCATGATGCGCTCCTCCAGCCATACGGCCCTGGCTCAGGCTCAGAATGCGGTAATTGCGACGGGCGATAAGCCCGGTGTCGTGCGTGGCCATCAGCACGGTAACGCCAACACGGTTAAATTCTTCAAACAGGCGCAGAATGCCCTCCGACAACGCATCATCCAGGTTACCGGTGGGTTCGTCCGCCAGCAGCACCGCCGGTTTGTTCACCACCGCACGGGCGATGCCCACGCGTTGCTGCTCACCGCCGGACAGCTGAATCGGGAAGTTTTTCGCTTTATCCAGCAGCCCGACCTTGTCCAGCGCGGCGGAAACGCGGCGGCGGATGTCTTCGGTGCTGGCACCGGCGATGATCAGCGGCATCGCCACGTTGTCATAGACCGTGCGATCCAGCAGCAGGTGGTGATCCTGGAAAATCATGCCGATCTGACGACGCAGAAACGGCACCTCGCTGTTTTTCAACCGGCTGATGTCGTGGCCACCAAACCAAATATGGCCGGCGCTTGGTCGTTCGATACCACAAATCAGTTTCAGCAGGGTACTTTTCCCCGCGCCGGAATGGCCGGTCAGAAACGCCATCTCCGCCGGACGCAGATGGAAATCTACCCCCTGCAGCGCTTGCCGTCCGCCCAGATAAGCTTTACTGACCTGTTCAAAGCGAATCATCCGTATTAATCCTCTCGGGCAAAAAGTGCCTCAATAAAATCGTCAGCCTTAAATGGCCGCAAATCTTCGATACCTTCCCCAACGCCAATATAGCGAATCGGGATTTCGAACTGATCGGCAATGGCGAAGATCACCCCGCCCTTGGCGGTACCGTCCAGTTTAGTCAGCGTGATGCCGGTTAAGCCCACGGCTTCATTAAATAATTTCGCCTGGCTGACAGCATTCTGTCCGGTGCTGGCATCCAGAGTCAGCATAACCTCATGGGGGGCCTGGTCGTCCAGTTTTTTCATGACGCGGACGATCTTCTTCAGCTCTTCCATCAGATGCGCCTTGTTCTGCAAGCGGCCGGCGGTATCCGCGAGCAGCACGTCGATGCCGCGCGCCTTGGCGGCCTGCACCGCGTCGTAGATCACCGACGCTGAGTCTGCGCCGGTATGCTGCGCCACCACCGGAATACGGTTGCGCTCGCCCCATACCTGCAATTGCTCCACCGCCGCCGCGCGGAAGGTGTCCCCCGCCGCCAGCATCACCGATTTGCCTTCCGCCTGGAACTGACGAGCCAGCTTGCCGATGGTGGTGGTTTTACCCACGCCGTTCACCCCAACCATCAGAATGACATAGGGGGTTTTACCGCCCACATCCAACGGTTGTTCAACTTTAGTCAGAATTTCAGACATTTCCTCCTTCAGCTTGCCGTACAGCGCCTCGGCGTCTTTCAACTGCTTACGGCTGGCGTGCTGAGTCAGGGAGGTAATGATTTTACTGGTGGTTTCCACGCCGACGTCGGCAATCAGCAGCTGTTCTTCCAGCTCTTCAAACAGATCGTCGTCGATTTTCTTGCCACGGAACAGGCCGATGAAACCGGAACCCAGGTTCTGCTTGGTTTTCACCAGGCTGCGCTTCAGGCGGGCAAAGAAGCCTTCTTTGGTCGGGCGTTCCTGCTCTTGAGTCACCGCCGGGGCCGGCAGGTCGTCTTCCGCCGACTCAGGCTCTTGTTCTTCTCTTTCAACAACGGCCGGGGCAATGATCATCGGCTCCAGCGCAACGCTGGCCGGCAGAGGCTCTGGTTCCGATTCTGCTTCTGGCTCTGGCTCTGGCTCAACCAATGCCTCAACCATCTCAGGTTCAGGTTCCACCATCGGCTCAGGCTCGACAGCAGGTGCAATGAGTTCAGGCTCCGGCGCAATGACCGCGACCGGCTCAACGATCTCTTCAACCTCAGGCTGCTGTTGCGCCGCCACCTGTTCGGTAAGGGTGACCACCTCTTCCGCCAACGCTTGCGCCGGGGTGGAATGCTCAGCGACGGCAGGCACGCTTTCGGCGATATGCTCGCCGGTCAGGCTGCCGTCCCATTCCCCTGGGGTATCAACGGAGGCGGCAGGTTCAGATTCCTGGGCGGGGAGCTTGTCGTCCAGCGGGGCGGCAACCGGTTCAGCCGGCGTATCCACGGCCTGATTTTCCGTCTGCTCTACCGACGGTTCAGGTTGCGGTTGCTCTTCTTCCTTCTGGCCGAAGCCCAGCCAGGAGAAAAACCCACGTTTCTTATCTTTTGCCATGTGATGACTCTACTCCGTACCTAAGGCTTGCTTATGCTGACAATAATCCGCCGAGTCTATCACTTTCCCTCGCGCAGCAACACGCATCCGGTATGCTTTCCGCTGTGAAATCAGGCAACAAAGTTTTACCGTTCCCCCCGGCGCGTCTCACCGGTAGAATAGAGGCAACTTTTCGTTAACTCGTGCGGCCTCACGGCCAAAGAAAGAAATAAAGCAAACCTATGACAAGACTAACGCCACGGGCGTCGGCAAAAAAACCGCCCCAGGCCGCGGCCGGGCAGATCCGCATTATCGGCGGCCAATGGCGCGGGCGTAAACTGCCGGTGCCTAGCAGCCCGGGGCTGCGCCCGACCACCGACCGCGTCCGCGAAACCCTGTTCAACTGGCTGGCGCCGGTCATTCAGGGTGCGCGCTGCCTGGACTGTTTTGCCGGCAGCGGCGCATTGGGGTTGGAGGCGCTGTCACGCTATGCCGGCAGCGCCACGCTACTGGAGTTTGAACGCCCGGTGGCGCAGCAGCTGGAGAAAAACCTGGCGCTGCTGCAGGGTAAAGGCACGGTGGTCAACACCAACACGCTGAACTGGCTGGCGGGCAACGGCCAGCCGTTTGACGTGGTGTTTCTCGATCCGCCGTTCCGCAAAGGGCTGCTGGCAGAAACCGTCACCCTGCTGGAACAGCAGGGCTGGTTGGCCGATGAGGCCTGGATTTACGTAGAGGCCGAGGCGGAAAGCGCCGCGGCTGACGTGCCGGCCAACTGGCAATTACACCGGGAAAAAGTCGCCGGTCAGGTCGCTTACCGGCTTTATATTCGTTCGCAAGAGAAAACCAACAATGCTGATTAATCTGGGCCGCCTGCTGATGCTGTGCGTATGGGGCTTTCTGCTCTCCAATCTGTTTCACCCTTTTCCCAAGCCGCTGAAGTATTTCATCGACGTGGCGCTGTTCTTTATGGTGGTGATGCACGGGCTGCAACTGGTGTTGCTCAAATCCACCCAGCCGAAAGATCAGCCGATAAGCTACTGGCAGGAAGCCAAGATCTTCATCTTTGGCGTGTTTGAACTGCTGGCCTGGCAGAAAAAGCAGCCGCCGATCAAAAGGAAATAGGTTATTGGGCGGTAAAGGAGACGAAGCGCGTGCCCTGCATGCTCAACGTGCCCTGCGCGCCCTTTTCGATCGGGTTGTACTGCCACTGTTTCAGCCGCAGCCGGATGTCCTCGCCGCCGCGCAGCGGGCTGAACACCACCTCATAATGCATCGGCTCATTGACCGTCTGTTCGCGCTGGCGCGAACGGGTGGTCGCCACGGGAAACTCGCGCTTGTCGCTAACCTTGACCTGTAAACTGCGCACCGGCGCGCGGTCATTTTCCGCCTCGGCCCGGCGCTGGTTGAAGTAACGGTGCGTCGCCAGCACGGCGATCAACGCAATCACGGCGACAAAAAACAGCGGCGGTTTACTCATCTTTATTCCCATTCCCTTCGCGGCTAAATCGGCGTAAACATAGCATTCTCAAGAAAGCATTGTCGATTGCCGGCGCGCTGCCTACACTGCACATAGGAAGTGACACTGGTGACAATTTGGAGCCGGACTCTGCGGCTCCCATAATGAATAAGGAAGACACAATGAGTTGGCCGTTCCTTGCCGTATTCTTTTCCGGTTGGCTGTTCGTCGACGCCTCTTACCGTGGGCCGCGCTGGCAGCGCTGGGTATTTAAACCTCTAACTCTACTGTTGCTGTTGCTGTTGGCCTGGCAGGCGCCGGTGCTGAGCGCCGCGGGTTATCTGATCGTACTCGGCCTGCTGGCGACGCTGATCGGCGATGCGCTGCTGCTGCTGCCGCGTGAGCGGGTGCTGTACGCCATCGGCGCCTTTTTCCTGTCCCACCTGCTGTATACCCTGAGCTTCGCCAGCCAGATGACGTTCAGTCTGTTCTGGCCGCTGCCGCTGGCGCTGCTGGCGATCGGCGCGTTGCTGCTGGCCACCATTTGGACCCGGCTGGAAGAGATGCGCTGGCCGATCGTCACCTACGTGGCGATGACGCTGCTGATGGTCTGGCTGGCGGGCGAGCAATATTTCCTGCGCAGCACCGATTTCGGCTTCTCGCTGCTGACCGGCACCTCGTTGCTGCTGCTGGCCAATGTGGTTTGGCTGCTCAACCGCTACCGCTTCACCTTCCGCGCGGCGGATGCGCTGGTGGCGTTTTGCTACTTCTCCGGTCACTTCCTGATCGTACGCTCGTTGTACCTGTAACTGTCCAGAGCGGGTTCGGGCTGCCGAACCCGTTTTACTATCTCAGCGCCTTCAGAGTCAGGCCATCATCCGCCCCGAGCTGGTTGCGATAACTCTCGCCGTCACGCGAAAAGAACGCCAGCGTACTGCCATCGGCCTGCAACAGAGCGATGCCATCCGGCGCCGGGCGCCAACCGACCACCTCTGCCGTAAACACCTTTTTCAGACAGTGCTGACTATCCACCAGCCGATAGCCGTTGATTTCGCTTTGTTCGCCAGCCAAAAATTCAATCTGGCACTGCTGTTCGGCATCGGCGATCAGCCATTGCCCCGCCAGCGACTGTGCGGAGGGAAGAACCAAACTGCCGGCCATAACTGCTCCCATAATCATCATGCCCCCCGCCATCACGGCGGCTCGCGCTAAACTGCCTTTCATGTTGACTCCTGCATAACGCCCGGCCAGGCTGCGCCGGGCGTTATGACGTTCACCGTTACACGATAAAGTCGGTGGCAACGTCCGCCTGCCCGACAATTTTCACCAGGAAGTCCGGCGTCTGATGCCCGCCAATGTTCAGCGCCAAATCGCTGACGTTGCTTGAAGTATCGTAGGTTAACAAGGCTTCACCCGCCGCACCGCTGAAATGATCGACGAAATGGATCTGATTGCCGCCCTGTCCCCCTTGATTGAAGAACGACAGGTCGATTTTATCGGTGCCTTTCTGGAAATCGCGGATCCAGTCAGAAGCGCCCGGCTTGGAATCGCTGACGGCGGCGAAAACAAAGGTATCTTTGCCGACGCCGCCCCACAGTTCATCGGCCCCTGCGCCGCCGAACAGGATGTCGTTGCCCGCACCGCCCTTCAACACGTTATTGGCCGCATTACCGACGATAACGTCGTTGCCTGAACCGCCGATGGCGTTCTCAATGGTGACACCCGCAGCGATCGACACGTTGCCTTTCAGCCCGCCGACGTCCGAGAAAGATTTCTCGTTCAGGTTAATACGCTGATTGGCGGTGTAACCGGAGAAATCGAAGGTATCATTGCCGCCCGCGTCCCAGGCCGCAAAGATCACTTTCTGCGCGTTGCCGGTGGTGCTGAGGAAATCGCGGCCGGTATTGGAGTTGAAGCCATACACGGTATCGCCGGTGCGGGTGGACAGGTTGGCGCCGTACAGGTGCTGGATGGCGGAAATGTCATCCAGCAGCGGTGCCGCGGCATAGTGGCCGCCGTTGTCGCCGCCGGTATTGGTTTCACTCCAGTAGCTCATCAGGCTGAACTCGCGAGTGTCTTCGGCATAGCTGGCGTCGTTGTAGGTTGGGTTGCCTTCCCCAGCGTTGTAATCGCCCGGGTGGCTCAGGCCCAACGCGTGGCCAATTTCATGAGTGAACGTCTGGCGACCGTAATCTTCGCTTGCCGGATGTTGGACATTGGACTGATTGACGTTGTACCAGGTTTGGCCGCCCAGATTCTGCCCCTGATAAACCGTGTTCGGCAGAAAAGCGTAAGCCTGAGTATCGTAATCGTAATGGCCGGGACGATCCTGGCTGTAATTGCCGAAGGTGATATTGGCTTTCTGGCCGGCGGCAACTTCGGTGAAGGTAAGATTGGCCACGTCGGACCAGGATTGCAGCGACAGCTTAGCCTGCTGCTGCTGTTCGGCGCTGAACTTGCTCAGCCCGGTATCGCCGGCGACGTTGGTAGAAGAGAATTTATAATCGGGGAAAGAGAAAGTTAATTTAGCCGGTTGACCAAAAACCTTATAACCGTTCCAGGTTTGGTTCTCACGGGTAATAAACAGCCCAGCTTGTTCGGTAGAAAATGAGTCCTTGCCATTAACCTGAATCCCGTTGCCGCGCTCGTGGTAATGCAACAGATCGTCTACAGCATTATAGCCGGATCCGGTAGCGGCGAGGCTGGACTCAGTAACTTCAATTGCCTTTTTAGTAGATTGCATTGGTTCGATTCCACTCATTAGCTGATTGTTATCAATCAGACAGATAAACATAACCTGCCAGAAAGCCACGATGGACGAACCACCGGCTTGCGGGAAGGGGTTTATGCGCCGTTACCGGCAGTGTGTTAGATAGAATTAATGCATATATATCAGCAAATAAGATTACCAACAGAAATGGTAATCGATTCCAATTATAGGCATGGACTCAAAACTGAACATAAAATAATCAACTATATATTTAAATATCGAAAGATATTTATGCTGCTTTTTGATCACTTTTACAAATCAAAAGCAATCTACTCCATATAAGTTGGTCACAAACTTCAATAAGAATGCGACCTGCAGACACAAGCGAATCATGCTGGCTGTTTTCAATAAAAGAGTTAAATTTAACTAAACAGTTATAGATTAATAACTCTTTATTATTAGCTGACGGGACTTTTTAGTTCGCTTAGAAATAACATCTTCTTATATCGACTAACGGCCCGAGGTACATCGCCTAAAAACACCCCTGTCATCGCCAATTGATTAATATTTGTATTATTGCTTTGCTATCAAATTCTTTTTTACCGCTCGCCCTCTCCCAGCATGACAGTTAGCAATAATTCTCATCCCGGCGCTTGACTCTGGAGTTGACTCCAGGGTGTAGAGTCGGCGCAATGAACATCATTAACTGCCCGGAGGGGGACGTTATGCATACCCATCAAAACCATAATCATCAGGAACATAACCCTGCAGAAGGTGCCTGCGGCTGCAATCACAGCCACGGTAAAACCCAGCACGGTTGCAGCAACGAGCAAAAAAAAGTCGCCGCCGAAGCCGATCACGCTCACTCGCACGATCATGGCGCCAGCTGTTGCAGTACGGACGATCATGAGGATCCGGATGAGGAAAGCGACAGGCTGGCTGACGCGCCACCTTCCGGCAGCCAACGTTACAGTTGGAAAGTCACCGGCATGGACTGCCCAAGCTGCGCAAAAAAAATAGAGAACGCCGTTACGGGCATTCCCGGCGTAGAAAACGCTCGCGTGCTGTTCGCCACTGAAAAGCTGGTGGTCGACGCCCAATCCGATGTCAGCCTGCGCATCCAGGATGCGGTGCAACAGGCAGGCTTTAGCCTGCTCGGCACCCAGGCAACCCAAACCGAGTCGCCCAAGGCATCGCTCCTGAAGGAGTTCGGCCCGCTGCTGCTGCTCACCGCGCTGATGGTAGTCAGTTGGGCACTCAATATGGTCAATCCCGAACTGGGCCGCATTGCGTTTATCGCCACCACGCTGGTCGGTCTGGCGCCGGTCGCTACCAAGGCGCTGCGGTTAATCCGCTCCGGTACGCCGTTTGCCATTGAAACGTTGATGAGCGTGGCGGCAATAGGCGCGCTGTTTATCGGCGCCACCGCCGAGGCGGCCATGGTGCTGCTGCTGTTTATGGTGGGCGAACTGCTGGAATCCTACGCCGCCAACCGCGCCCGCCGTGGCGTGAAGGCGCTGATGGAACTGGTGCCGGAAGATGCTTTGCGGGTCCGGGGCTCGGAGCGCAAGCGCGTACCGGTCGCCAGCCTGCGCCCCGGCGATGTGATTGAAATTGCCCCCGGCGGCCGCCTGCCGGCCGATGCCGAACTGCTCAATCCGTTCGCCAGTTTCGACGAAAGCGCCCTGACCGGCGAATCGGTGCCGGTCGAACGTCAGCAGGGTGAAAAAGTCGCCGCCGGCAGCCTGTCGGTCGATCAGGCCGCGCAAATGAAGGTAATTTCCGAGCCGGGCAAAAACGCCATCGACCGCATTCTGCAGTTGATCGAAGAGGCCGAAGAACGCCGCGCGCCTATCGAACGTTTTCTTGACCGCTTCAGCAGTTACTACACGCCGGCGATTATGCTGCTGGCCGTTGCGGTGATCCTGGTGCCGCCGCTGCTGCTGTCACAGCCCTGGGATATCTGGATTTACCGTGGCCTGACTCTGCTGCTGATAGGCTGTCCTTGTGCGTTGGTCATATCCACTCCGGCGGCGATTACCTCCGGGCTGGCGGCAGCCACCCGACGCGGCGCCCTGATTAAAGGCGGCGCAGCGCTGGAACAACTGGGCCAGGTGCAAACCATCGCCTTCGATAAAACTGGCACGCTGACGGAAGGTAAACCCAGGGTTACGGATGTGCTGCCAAGCAACGGCATCAGCGAGCAGCGGTTGCTGACCCTGGCGGCGGCGGTAGAAACCGGCTCCCACCACCCGTTGGCGCAGGCAATTATCAAACGGGCCGAGCAGTATGGCGCACCTCTGCCGCCGGCTCAGGCGCGTCGCGCTCTGGCTGGGGTCGGGGTGGAAGGCAAGGTTGACGGCAAAACCCTGTTGATCAGCGCGCCGGGTAAACTGGCGGCAGGCCAGCTCGACGCACAGTTGCAAAACCAGGTGGAAAAGCTGGAAAACGCCGGTAAAACGGCGGTGGTGGTATTGGAAGACGGCGTGGCAATCGGCCTGCTGGCGCTGCGCGATACGTTGCGCAGCGACGCCAAACAGGCGATTGCCGAACTGAACGCGCTGGGGATCCACGGGGTGATGTTGACCGGCGATAACCCGCGAGCGGCGGCGGCGATTGCCGCTGAACTGGGGATCGATTACCGTGCCGGGCTGCTGCCGGAGGATAAAGTGAAGGCGGTGATCGAACTGAGTGAACTGCGCCCGACGGCAATGATCGGCGACGGAATCAACGATGCGCCGGCGATGAAAGCCTCAAGCATCGGCATCGCCATGGGCAGCGGCACCGACGTGGCGCTGGAAACCGCGGACGCGGCGCTGACCCACAACCGGCTGGTCGGCGTGGCAGAGATGATCCGCATCTCGCGCGCTACGCACGCCAATATCCGGCAAAACATCACCATTGCGCTGGGGCTGAAAGGGGTATTCCTGATCACCACCCTGCTGGGGATGACCGGATTGTGGCTGGCGGTGCTGGCCGACTCGGGCGCTACCGCGCTGGTCACCGCCAACGCACTGCGCTTGCTGAAGAAACGCAACTAGACGACGGCATACCTCAGGGGTGAATCAATTCGCCCCTGAGGTGAAATTCGCAGCGGTCAGACGCCCTTGCGTAACAGATAGCGGTACGGTGCCTTGTCGGTTTCCTGCGCCACCAGCGTGTGCTCCATAAAGCGGCAGAAGCCCGGAATGTCGCGGGTGGTGGCCGGATCATCGGCAATAATCAGCAGGGTTTGACCGTCATCCATATGGCGTACGGTCTTGCGCACCATCATCACCGGTTCCGGACAGCGCAGTCCCAGCGCGTCAAGCGTCTGGTCTGCCTGGGCAAATAAGTCAGTCATGCAATTTTTCTCGATCAAAAGCGATCGGCGAACGCCCGCCGCATCTCATTGGCGCCTAGTTTACGCCGGTAGTTTTTCTGCGCAAGATACGTTAACGTTTGCTTAAAAAGAGGCTGCGTCTCCCTATGAAATGTGGTGCCGCCACTGCCCCCAACTGCCGTTATCACGGCGGAGGGTGCAGCCCATAGTGGGCCTATGGGCAAACCTGACAACACAGAGAACGGTTGTTGAGGGCGTGGCCTTTCAGGCTGGGGCCAAATCACAGTGCTGCTGCGTTATTCGCCGCTTATTTGGCCCACCAAACCTCGCGACTCACGCCCTGCTGCACTGTGATTTGACCTCCAGCGGCCCTCACGTTTCATAGGGAGACACAGCCTAACCATTGCATTGGTTGCGCAAACACGTATCATGCCGCCGCGCAGTTAATTCGGCTGCTCTGACAAGAATCACTGGGTTCCCTCACCCCACGACTAAAAAGGCTACAACATGTATTCGTTTACCGCTCAGCAGCGCCTCACCGCGTTGCTCTGGCTATCGCTGTTCCATATTGTCATCATCACCTCCAGTAACTACCTGGTGCAGTTGCCGATTACCGTTTTCGGCTTCCATACCACCTGGGGGGCGTTTACCTTTCCGTTCATCTTCCTGGCAACCGATCTGACGGTGCGTATTTTTGGCGCCCCGCTGGCACGACGTATCATTCTTTCGGTAATGGTCCCGGCGCTGTTCATCTCGTACGTGATTTCTACCGTAACCTATCAGGGCGAATGGCAGGGTTTTGCCGCGTTGGGCAGTTTTAACCTGTTTGTGGCACGTATCGCCATCGCCAGCTTTATGGCTTACGTGCTCGGTCAGATCCTCGACGTACACGTTTTCAACCGCCTGCGCCAACGCAGCGCCTGGTGGGTTGCTCCTGCTGCAGCAATGTTCCTCGGCAATATCAGCGATACCCTGTCGTTCTTCTTTATTGCGTTTTACAAGAGCAGCGATGCCTTTATGGCCAATAACTGGGTGGAGATCGCCCTGGTGGATTACAGCTTCAAGGTTCTGATCTGCCTGCTGTTCTTCCTGCCGATGTACGGCGTACTGCTGAATATGCTGCTCAAGCGCATTGCCGTCCGCCGCAATGACGGCAGCCTGCAAGCGAACTGAGCCGTGTTATCATTGGCGGCCTGCACCCTACGGAGGCCGCCAATGACAGTAATCACCCGCCACGCTACCCTCGAAGAAATCCACGCCCTGTATCGACAAATCCCCGAATTCGGTGGCCTGCATAGCCTGGCCGATTTACAGCAACGCGTCGGGCCGTCCGCCTGCCACCTGCTGATCGCCGAGATCGGCGGCCAACCTGCCGGTTTCAAGCTGGGTTATCAGACGCAAGAAAGGGTATTTTACAGCTGGCTGGGCGGCGTGCTGCCGGCGTTTCGCCGCCACGGCGCGGCGCAGGCCTTATTGGCCGAACAGGAACGCTGGGCGCAGGCTCGGGGCTATCGCCGGATAAGAGTGAAAACACGCAATAGGTTCCAGGCGATGCTGACGATGCTCATCGGCCATCACTATCAGATTGTTCAGCTGGAAAAGAAAGGCGAAGTGGCTGATTATCGGCTATTACTTGAAAAAACCTTGTGACAACATCTGCCTTGCATTTCAACGTGGAATAGGTTGCGATACGGCAGTAAAACCTACCTGAAAGGAAGAAGGAAGCCCAATGCGTAAAGTAGCAAAATTGATGGGTATCAGCCTGTTAGTGCTTGGCCTGGCGGCCTGTGACGGCGACACCAAAGACACCAAGGCGCCGGCGGGCGGTGCTGCGGCCAGTGCACCGGCCGGGCAACAGGTGAGTTTACTGGACGGTAAACTGGCGTTCACTCTGCCGGTCGGCATGGCGGACCAGAGCGGCAAGCTGGGCAACCAGGCGAACAACATGCACGTTTACGCCGACAGCACCGGCCAGCGCGCGGTGATCGTGATCCTCGGCGACAAGACCGCCGACAACCTGGAAACCCTGGCCAAGCGTCTGGAAGACACCCAGCGCTCGCGTGACGCCAATCTGCAGGTGATTACCAACAAGGCCATCGAGGTTAACGGCGTCCCTCTGCGTCAACTGGACAGCATCATCACCAGCGGCGGCGAGAAAGCCTACTCTTCGATCCTGATCGGCACACTGGATAACAAGATGCTGACCATTCAGGTAACGCTGCCGGCAGATAACCAGCAGCAGGCGCAAAGTGAAGCCGAAGGCATCATCAGCACCTTGAAACTGAAGCAGTAACCTTAGGGGGCCGGCATGCCGGCCCCGTTTCGCCAGCTCATCACCGATTATGCCAACGCCTGCGCCAGCAGGGTGATCGGATGTTCGCAGCGCTTGCCGGTCGACATCTCGATTTGCCACTTGCAGGTTTCGCAATCGGTCACCACCAGATCCACGCCGCTCTCCTCTATCTGGCGAAACAGCGAAGCGCCAATCCCCTGCGAAGTCGCATAGTTCTCCGATTTAAACCCGTAAGTGCCGGCAATGCCGCAACACTGCGAATCCAGCACCACCAGCTCCAGCCCCGGAATTTGCCTTAACAGCTCCAGCGTATAAGCGGTCCAGCCCATTTTCTCCATATGGCACGGCGTATGATACGCCACCCGCAGCGGCGTGCGCTTCAGCGGCAGAGTGCGGCCCTGGTTGATCAGTCGATACACATAGCGCGTCGCCAGCTCTACCCGCTCGCGCACCGCCGAGGTATCCACCTCCAACAGATGCGGATATTCATCGCGCAGGGTAAAGGTACAGCTCGACGAGGTCGCCACCACAGGAATTCCGCGTTCCAGCACCGCCTCATGCAACGATTCGGCATTCACTTTGGCCTGCTTTTTGGCCTGGGCGATAAAGCCGTTGGCGATCAAAGGCACGCCGCAACATTTCTCGCGCTTCAGCAGTTGCACGCCGATATCCATCGCGTTAAATACCTTGATCAGATCCTTGCCCAGCTGCGGATGGTTGTAATTGACGAAGCAGCCGTGAAAAAACGCCACCTGTTCGGCATAGCGCTGCTGGGCCTGCGCCTGCCGGCGATACCAGTGACGGAAGGTGCCGAACGAATATTTTGGCAACTCGCGACGGTGGTCAATTTTCAACGCTTTGTCCAGCAGCGCGCGCACCGGTTTCAGACCGGTGGCGGCGTTGACTATGGGCGCAAAGGGCGTCGACAGCGATCCCATGATGTCGGTATGGCTGAGGATGGCATCGCGCAGCGTCGGTTTGCTCTGGGCGTAATCGGCGCGGGCGCGCTGAATGATATCGCCGATTTTGACGTCGGACGGGCAGGCGACCTCACAGCGCTTGCAGTTGGTGCAATACTTCAGCGCTTCATCGTACAACGCCGGATCTTTCAGCCGCAGGCGTTCGCCATCCGGTCCCGCCTGTTTTGGCCCTGGATAGAGCGGGTTGACTTTGGCGACCGGACAATAGGTGGTGCAGACGGTGCATTTGATGCAGTTCTCAAAGCTGTTGTCTTTCTGCAGGCTCATGGTCGCTCCTCCTCTGCGGCAATCTGTTGCGCGACGTGCAGCGCCCCGATCAGCGAAACGCCGGCGCCGCAGCCCTGCTGTAACGGATCGTACCCGCCGGTTACCGCGCCGATGGCATACAGGTTGGTCAGCGCCTCCCCCTGCCTTAACGCACGCAGCCGGCTATCGGTGCGTACGCCGAACTGCAAATAAGGTTGCGGAGCAAACAGATCGCTGCGGCTCCAGTCGGCGCGATCCGCGCGGCTTTCGACGTCCAGCCCAAACACCGGCTCGCGCACGCCGTCAAAATCCGCCACCAGCCCATTACTGAAAAAGCTGCCGCCGGCCAGCACCACCTGCTGCGCCTGCAACGGAATATCGCCGTGGTTGCGGGTGTAAAGACCGGTAACACGCCCGGCGTCGATATCCGCCCGCAGCATACTGTCCCCCGGCATAAAAACACCGCCCAATTGTTGCAAACGCCGGCGCAATACCTGGTGCAAGCGCATGCCCAGCACCGAAGGCGGTAGCGTCGGCAACAGACGCACCGGTTTGCCCACCGCCGTCTGTAACGCCACCAGCGGGGCATCCTCCTCCAGCCCCAGACAGGCCGGCAGGAAAATCGCCTCGGCATCACCGGCCAGCCGGCGCAGCTCGTCCGCCATCGGCATCAGGTTTTCCGGCAAGTCCAGCACTCTGGCGATATTCACCGCCCGGAACTCGCTGGGATTGTTGCGCAGCCGGTCCAGCGCAGGTAAATGCAACCCATTGGCCTCGGTGCGCACTCCCAACGCCTGCATGAGTGAATCGGCGGCCAGCTGCGGCTGAAAATCCAAAAAGCCCTCAATGCCAATCACCGCAATGCTTTCCCAGGGCAGTTCACCGGCCAACGGCGTCACCGGAATGGCCTGTGGGCTGAGCCAGGTGGCCCGGCGCGTGCCGAGCGGCGTAATGCGCAGATGATTCCTTTCATTACTGCCTTGCAGGTTCAGGCCGCAGCGCTGCAACAGCCGGGCCGCCTCATCAGATAACAGCGCCACCCGCTCTGCGCCAATCAAGGCATAAGGGTGTTGCGGCGCCTGTCGCGCCAGCTCTGGCAACGCAGCCAGCGGCGCGTCGACCGGCGTGCCGTCGGGCAGTTGCGCCAGCAAATCAAGCGAGCCGGAGGAGAAATAAAGCGCGCTCTGGCCCGAGCTGACCACGGCGCAGCGCTTGCCCTGTTCCGCCAACCCGATGGCGCAAGCCATACCCGCCAAGCCGCCGCCAATCACCACCACGTCAAATCGCATCATCTGCCTCCCGTTTCTCCCGTGCATCCAGCCCGCACAATCCCTGATAAACCCAACTGGTGAACTCGCTCTCGCGCAGCGCGTCACCCCAGGCGATCGGGCGTACGCCCTTCCAGCGTTCGTTGAGGAAATGCGACAACTGATCGATTGACTGTTGCGGGGTAGCGACGTTAAAGCGCGTCAATAGCCCGGCGGCGCGGCAGGCGCACAGCTCGCCCTGGCAAGTGCCCATGCCCACGCGGGTACGCCGGCGCAGATCCACCAGATTATTGACGGTGAGGGAGTTCACCGCATAGCGCACCTCGCCGGCGGTGACCGCCTCGCATTCGCAGACCAGACTGTTGTCCAGCCGATTACCGGCCGGCACCAGGCTGGCGCGATCGCCGTGGCGATACACCGCCGAGCCACGAATACTGGCCGGCAACGCCACCACGCTGCGCACCGTTTCCTCCGCCGTCTGCCGGGAGCCGGGCAGCGGTTCCACTGCGGTAGTGCATGGGCTATCCAGCCCAAGCTTTTCACACACTTTATCGGTCGCCCACTGTGCCATCAGGCGATAGGTCATCAACTTGCCGCCGGTGATGGTGATAAATCCTTCCAGCCCATCGCGGCTGGCATGATCGAGCAGCACGATGCCGCGGCTGACGTTACGGCCGCTGGGGTCGTCGTCGCTGGCCACCAGCGGCCGCACTCCGGCATAGGCGCGCAAAATGCGGGTTTGCGCCAGTTCCGGCGCCAGCAGCGCGCCTTCGCGGATCAGAATGTCCACCTCCTGCGGCGTCACCACCATATTGTCGATCTGGTCATAGTCGATGTGGGTGGAGGTGGTGCCAATCAGTGAGATGGTGTCGCCCGGCACCAGAATGTCGGCGTCTGCCGGTTTGCGGCAACGGTTGATGACCATGTTGTTGATGCGGTGGCCGAGGATCAGCAATGCGCCCTTGGCCGGGAACATGCGGATGCGCAGATCGGCGTATTCCGCAATCTGCTGGCCCCAGATGCCGGCGGCGTTGACCACCACCTCGGCGTGGATATCGTAGCGGCGCGCAGCTTGATGGTCGAAAACGCGCACGCCGGTCACGCGGTCACCCACGCGCAACAAACCGACCACCTGATGATAGGTCAGGATCTGTGCGCCATGCTCGCGGGCATCGAGCATATTGGCGGCGGTCAGGCGGAACGGGTCGACGGTGCCATCCGGCACCCGCACGGCGCCGATCAGCGCCGGGTTAGCCGCCGGCTCCAGGCGCAACGCCAGTTGCGGATCAATGGCTTCGGCGTTGATGCCGGCACTGTGGCAGGAAGCAATAAATTGTTGCTGGTAGGTCAACGAATCCTGCGGCAGGGTAATGAACAGCCCATCGGTACGCTCGATGCAGTGATGCGCGATGTGCTTGAGGATGCGGTTTTCTTCTATGCACTCACGCGCCGACTCGCCGTCGGTCACCGCATAGCGCGCTCCACTGTGCAACAAACCGTGGTTACGGCCAGTGGCGCCGGTGGCGATATCATGGCGCTCCAGCAGTATGCAACGCAGGCCACGACGCGCGCAGTCACGGGCAATGCCCGCTCCGGTTGCGCCGCCGCCAATGATTATCACATCCGTTTCGCTGTCCGGTGAATGGCTGCTCATGATGCTCCCTCAGGATCCGTGGTTATTATCCTATTGGGTCACAGTTGCTGGGGTCTTTGTTTGATAAGGAACAATAACGAACTTAAAACGAAAACAAAATGTCCACAAAAAACCATGAATGTGATCGGAATCACGATTTTTGGCCGTTTTTCTATTTCATAACGTTAACGAATCGCTCAAAATCCGCCGTAGTTTCATAAAAGTGTAACATTTGCGCCATTCATCACAGCGACACCAGGCTGTTTTGACTAGGATGACGCTCGTTATGGAACAAAAAAACACCACATACGATATCCGCTCAATCATCAAATGAACGTAGACAATCATATTGATGTGATAACTAAAAGCCATCGGAGGCGCTCATGTTGAGTATTTTTAAGCCGGCAGCACACATTTCCCGTGTGCCGGTCGACAAAGTCGACCCGCTGTACCGTAAATTGCGCTGGCAAATATTTATGGGGATTTTCTTCGGTTACGCCGCCTACTACCTGGTGCGTAAGAACTTCACCCTGGCCATGCCGTATTTGATCGACCAGGGTTTCAGCCGCGGCGACCTCGGTTTCGCGCTGTCGGGTATTTCCATCGCCTACGGTTTTTCCAAATTCATCATGGGGTCGGTTTCCGACCGCTCCAACCCACGCGTGTTTCTGCCTGCCGGCCTGATACTGGCTGCCGCAGTGATGTTGTTCATGGGCTTCGTTCCCTGGGCGACATCGAGCATCGCGGTCATGTTCGTGTTGCTGTTCCTGTGCGGTTGGTTCCAGGGCATGGGCTGGCCGCCTTGTGGCCGCACCATGGTGCACTGGTGGTCGCAGAAGGAGCGCGGCGGTATCGTTTCGGTCTGGAACTGCGCCCATAACGTGGGTGGCGGCCTGCCGCCGCTGTTGTTCCTGCTGGGCATGGCCTGGTTCAACGACTGGCACGCGGCGCTGTACATGCCGGCCTTCGGCGCCATTCTGGTGGCCCTGATCGCCTTTGCGCTGATGCGCGATACGCCGCAATCCTGTGGCCTGCCGCCGATCGAAGAATACAAAAACGATTACCCGGACGACTACAGCGAGAAAGCGGAAGAAGAGCTGACCGCCAAGCAGATCTTCATGCAATACATTCTGCCGAACAAGCTGCTGTGGTACATCGCCGTGGCCAACGTGTTCGTTTACCTGCTGCGTTACGGCATTCTGGACTGGTCACCGACCTACCTGAAAGAAGTGAAGCATTTCGCGCTGGATAAGTCTTCCTGGGCCTACTTCCTGTACGAATACGCCGGTATTCCGGGCACCCTGCTGTGCGGCTGGATGTCGGACAAAGTGTTCAAAGGCAATCGCGGCGCCACCGGCGTGTTCTTTATGACGCTGGTGACCATCGCTACCGTCGTTTACTGGCTCAACCCGGTCGGTAATCCTGGCATCGACATGGCCTGCATGATCACCATCGGCTTCCTGATTTACGGCCCGGTGATGTTGATCGGCCTGCATGCGCTGGAACTGGCACCGAAGAAAGCGGCCGGTACCGCAGCGGGCTTCACCGGTCTGTTCGGTTACCTGGGCGGTTCCGTTGCGGCCAGCGCCATCGTCGGTTACACCGTGGACTACTTCGGTTGGGACGGCGGCTTTATGGTGATGATTGGCGGCAGTATCGGCGCGGTAGTGCTGCTGTTGCTGACCATGCTGAGCGAGAAAAAGCACCACGCAGAAATCGCAGCCAACAAACGCGGCTAAGCGTCATACAAATTTCGCATTATTTAAAGGCCGCGCTGCGGCCTTTTTATTGCCCTGCACCTACAACATGGAGAATTACAGAATGCGGACTCAAGTCAAAGCCCTGCTGACAGGGATCATCCTGGCCACCTCAATGGTCAGTGCCGTACAGGCGGCGGACAAGGTGGTGATCGCCCACCGTGGCGCCAGCGGCTATCTGCCGGAACACACGCTGCCGGCGAAGGCGATGGCCTACGCGCAGGGTGCGGACTTCCTCGAGCAGGACCTGGTGATGACCAAGGACAACGAGCTGGTGGTGCTGCATGACCATTACCTCGATCGCGTTACCGACGTGGCCGAGCGCTTCCCGAGCCGGGCACGCAAAGACGGCCGTTATTACGCCATCGACTTTACCCTGGCGGAAATCAAGTCGCTGAAGTTCACGGAAGGCTTTGAGATCGAAAACGGCAAAAAGGTGCAGGGCTACCCTGGCCGCTTCCCGATGGGCAAATCGGACTTCCGCGTCCATACCTTCCAGGAAGAGATCGAATTTGTGCAGGGGCTGAACCATTCGACCGGCAAAAACATCGGTATTTACCCGGAAATCAAGGCGCCGTGGTTCCACAAGCAGGAAAGCAAGGATATCTCCAGCAAAGTGCTGGCGGTGTTGAAGCAGTATGGTTACACCGGCAAGGGCGACAATGTTTATCTGCAATGCTTCGACGCCAACGAACTGAAGCGGATTAAAACCGAACTGGAACCGAAGATGGGCATGGATCTGAAGCTGATCCAACTGATCGCCTACAACAAGTGGCAGGAAACCTATGAGCAGAAAGCCGACGGCAAATGGGTGGAATACGACTATGACTGGATGTTCAAGCCGGGCGCGATGAAGCAGATTGCCCAGTACGCCGACGGCATCGGGCCGGACTACCACATGCTGGTGGAAGCGGAGAAATCCAAACCGGGCCACGTGGTGCTGACCGATATGGTGAAAGAAGCCCATGCCAACAAGCTGGCGGTGCATCCGTTCACCATCCGCGCCGATGCGCTGCCAAACTACGTGACCGACGTGAATCAGTTGTACGACGTGATTTACAACCAGGCGGGCGTTGATGGCGTGTTCACCGACTTCCCCGACAAGGGCGTGCAGTTCCTGCAAAAGCAGGGCCAGCACAAGTAACCCGGACAAGGGCGCCGCAAGGCGCCCTTGTTGTTTCAGAGATACATCTTGCGCAGGTAGTGCGGCACCGCATCGTCGGCATTGGAGCCAATCACTTCCAGCTCCGGCAGCTTGTCTTTCAGGCGCTGGTGCGCGTCGCGCATAATGCAGCCCTTGCCGGCCATCGCCAGCATTTCCAGATCATTCATGCCGTCACCGAAAGCGATGCACTCTTTCAGCGAATAGCCGATGATTTTGGCCACTTCTTCCAGCGCATGCCCTTTGGATACGCCGCCCGCCATCACTTCCAGACAGGTCGGGAACGAGAAACTGACGTTCACCCGATCGCCCCAGCGCGCATTGATGGCATCTTCCAGCGGCAGCAGCTTTTCATGGTCGTCACAGGTAAAGTACACCTTGCACACGCCGTCGGTCTCCAGCAGGCCCGGTTCAAACAGCTGATACCGGAAGATCGATTCCCGGAAGAACTCCTCCTGCTCCGGGCTTTCCCGGTTGATGAACCAGTCGTCGTTGCGGTAGACGTTGGTGGTGATGTCCGCATCATCGTGCATCATGCCGTAGAGATCGCGGGCGATGTCTTCCGCCAGGTTATGGCTGAAAATCAGCTCACCGGCGGTGTTATGCACGCGGGCACCGTTGGAGGTGATCATAAAGGCGCTGATATCGAGGTTATCGCGGATCTGCGAAACGTCGATGTGATGCCGGCCAGTGGCAAACACAAAGTGCACGTCACGCTGGGTCAGCAGCTTCAACGTCTCTTTGGCATAAGGCGACAGGGTATGGTCAGGTGATAGCAGCGTGCCATCTAAATCGGAAGCGACAACGTGATACATAAGGATATGTTCTAACCTCTGATGGAGTGGTCGGCGGCAGGGGCGCCACCTAAGTGTTGAGCAAAGAAACGCAGGATTGCGTTCAATGCTTCGGCGCGCATCGCGTCCCGCTCGAACAGGATCTCATGGCGTGCGCCTTGGATAACCCGCGGTTTCCCCCCTTCGCAAGGGTGCCCCGCGTCTGACAGTGCCTGACAAAAAGCCTGCTGGGAAGGGTTGTCGACCACCCGTTCCTCGCCGGCCTGCAATAATAACAGCGGTGTGGTGATTTTAGCCGCCTGCGCGACAATCTGCCGCCCGGCCTGAATGCTTTCTCTTACCCAGTGGTAGGTAGGGCCACCCACCTGCAACTCGGGGTAATCGGCGTAATAGCGCAAACAGCGGCGATAACGTTCACGGCTGTGGGTCAATACGTTGACCACATAGGGCAGCGGCCGCCACTGGCCGGTGCCTATCGCATAGTAATCGCGCACCGCCGGGTGTTTCTCTACCCAGTTAAGGATCCGGTCCGCCATCCAGCCCGGCATCGGCAGATGAATGCCGAACATCGGCGCGCAAAACGCAGCGGCGTCAAACGCCTGCGGTTGACGGGCCAGAAACTGCGCCAGTATCGCGCCGCCCATCGAATGCGACAGCGCAAAATGCTGCAGGTAACCGTGCGGCACCACTTGCTGCTGATAAAACTGAGCGAAATCGTCAATATAATCGGTAAAGCTTACCACATGACCGCGGTGCGTATCAGCCAGCAAGCGGCCAGAACGACCTTGCCCGCGATGATCGAGAATCATCACATCAAAACCGCAATGGAACAGATCGTAGGCAACTTCTGGATATTTAACGTAACTTTCGATACGGCCGGGGCTGATCACCACCACCCGCTGATGACGCGATGAGCTGAAACGCACGAAGCGGATCGGCACGCCGCCCACGCCACTGAACTCGCCCTCCTCCCGCAGCCGCCAAAAGTCCAGCAGCGGGCCGGTAGCGAAAGCAGCGAACTGCGTTTCACGCATTAACCAGTCATCGGTGCCTTGAGTGAACGACGTCATTGAGAGCTTTTCCCTGAGCCGCCAGCGGCAAAAATGTGGCCTCTGGCACAAGAAATAATACTAGCGTATTGTGATTTCAGTCTTACAAGAACCGAGCCTATTTTGGCACAAATTGATACTTTCAGGGAGCCTTACGATGACCTTGGACTGGTGGTTAACCTATCTGCTGACAACCCTTATCCTGAGCCTGTCACCCGGTTCAGGCGCAATCAACACCATGAGCACCGGTATCAGCCACGGGTATCGCGGCGCGGCGGCATCCATCGCCGGGCTGCAGGTCGGGTTGAGTCTGCATATCGTGCTGGTGGGCATTGGCCTCGGCGCGTTGGTCTCTCAGTCGCTGATGGCATTTGAATTGCTGAAATGGTTCGGCGCCGCCTATCTGGTATGGCTCGGTATCCAGCAGTGGCGCGCTGCCGGTTCGTTGGATCTGCATACGCTGGCGGGTACCCTGCCGCGCCGCCGTTTGTTCCGCCGCGCGGTGCTGGTCAATCTGACCAACCCGAAGAGCATCGTGTTTCTGGCCGCACTGTTCCCGCAGTTTATTTTACCCAACCAGCCGCAGGCCGAGCAGTATCTGATACTCGGCGTGACCACCGTGGCGGTGGATATTGTGGTGATGATCGGTTACGCCACCCTGGCTAAGCGCATTGCCGGCTGGCTGAAGACGCCGCGCCAAATGCAGTTGCTGAACCGCATCTTCGGTTCGCTGTTTATTCTGGTGGCCGGGTTATTGGCGACGGCCAGAAAGGCCTGAGAATTCAATGTTAGGCGTTATTGTCGCCGGCAGGTTGGACTCGAGCAGCGCACAGGACCCGGAGCCTACATAAAGTACCTGAGGAGTCCGGGCGCTGTCCGGACTCAACCTGGCAAGTAAAATAGCCTAACGGGTAAAGATCAGATGCAGACCAAAGCCGGTGAACAGCACGCCCGCCAGCCCGTCGATCCATTTCGCCAAACGCTGATAGCCGCGGCGCATCGCCGGCAACGCAAACACTACCGCCACCAGGCTGAACCAGACAAAGGTCTCGGCGATAATCAGCAGGAACAAGCCCCAGCGCGCGCCGGCGCCCACGTCGTCACCGACAAACAGCGAGAACACGCTGCCGAAATAGATAACCGCTTTCGGGTTTGAAAGGTTGGTCAGGAAACCGCGGATAAAGCTGCGTCCGGCCTTTGGCAACGCCACTTTCACTTCTTGCGCCGGCACCGATTGGGCGTTCTGGGAACGTGCGGAACGCAACAGTTGCCAGCCCATCCAGCATAAGTAAAGCCCACCGCCGACCATGATGATCTGGTGCAGCCAGGCCATTTTCTGCAAGATCAGGTGCAAGCCCATCAGCGCAACCCCCGCCCACACCACGATACCCAGTGAAATGCCCACTACGCCCATCATCGCCTCGCGGCGCGAGCGGCTGGCGGCGGTTTGCGAAACAAAAAAGAAGTCCGGCCCCGGGCTCATCAACGCAATCAGGTGCACCAGCGCCACGGTCAGAAACAGCATCAGCATGATTTATTGCCCTTATTCTTCGTCATTATCGAGGTGATCGCGGATCATCGCCATAAACGGGGCGCCGAAACGCTCCAGTTTGCGCTGGCCAACGCCGTTAACGCTAAGCAGGTCGCCGGCCTTGATCGGCATCTGCTCCGCCATTTCCAACAGCGTGGCATCGTTAAACACCACGTAAGGCGGGATATTTTCTTCGTCGGCAATCGATTTGCGCAGCTTGCGCAGTTTGGCAAACAGCTTGCGATCGTAATTGCCGCCGTAGGATTTCTGGTTGGCGCTGCCACGCGACTTCAGGCTCTGAATACGCGGCACCGCCAGTTGCAACTCCAGCTCACCACGCAACACCGGGCGCGCGGCCTCGGTCAATTGCAGCGCCGAGTGCATGGCGATGTTCTGGGTAATAAACCCCAGGTGGATCAGTTGACGCAGCACGCTGGTCCAGTGCTCGGTCGTCTGCTCGCGGCCGATGCCGTACACCGGCAACTTGTCGTGCCCGTATTCGCGGATGCGCTGGTTATTGGAACCGCGCAGCACTTCGACAATATAGCCCAGGCCGAACCGCTGGCCGACGCGATACACGCAAGACAGCGCCTTGCGTGCGTCTTCCAGCCCGTCATAGCGCTTGGGGGGATCGAGGCAGATATCGCAGTTGCCGCAATTTTGCTGCTTGCCCTCGCCAAAGTAATTGAGCAACACCAAACGACGGCAGGTTTGCGCTTCGGCGAAAGCCCCCATGGCGTTCAGCTTGTGGCGCTCGATATCCAGCTGCTGCCCGGCCGGTTTCTCTTCCAGGCAACGGCGCAGCCAGGCCATGTCGGCCGGGTCATACAACAGGATCGCTTCGGCCGGCAGGCCATCACGCCCGGCACGGCCGGTTTCCTGATAGTAGGACTCGATATTGCGCGGGATATCGAAGTGCACCACGAAACGCACGTTGGGTTTGTTGATGCCCATGCCGAAGGCGACGGTGGCTACCACCACCTGTAAATCGTCACGCTGGAACGCTTCCTGCACCTGCGCGCGGCGATCGTTGTCCAGCCCGGCATGGTAGGCGCCCACGCTCAGCCCGCGGCTCTGCAAACGCGCGGTGGTGTCTTCCACCTTGGCGCGGCTGTTGCAGTAAATGATGCCGCTCTTGCCGCGTTGGTCCTGCACGAAGCGCCACAGCTGATCGAGCGGCTTGAACTTCTCCACCAGCGTATAGCGAATATTTGGACGGTCGAAGCTGCTGACCTGCACCAACGGATCGTGCAGCGCCAACAGGCGCACGATGTCGCCACGGGTAGACTCGTCGGCGGTCGCGGTCAGGGCAATCACCGGCATCGTCGGGAAGCGCTGCTTCAGCTGACCCAACGCGCGGTATTCAGGACGGAAATCATGGCCCCACTGCGAAATGCAGTGCGCCTCGTCCACCGCCAAGAGCGCCGGCGGACAGTGGTCGAGCAAATCGAGGAAGCTGTCCATCATCAGCCGTTCGGGGGCGATATACAGCATTTTGATCTGCCCGCTGCGGCAACCCGCCATGACTTCCAGCTGCTGCTCGCGCGTCTGCGTCGAGTTATAGCAGGCGGCGGAAACGCCATAAGCCAGCAGTTGATCGACCTGATCTTTCATCAGCGAGATCAAGGGGGAAACCACTAACGTCAGGCCATCCATCACCAGCGCCGGGATTTGATAGCACAACGATTTACCGCCGCCGGTCGGCATGACCACCAGACAATCCAGCCCGCCGATCGCCGCGTTGATAATCGTTTGTTGACCCGGTCGGAATTGCTGGTAGCCAAAGGTATCGCGCAATACCTGCTCTGCCAGCAACTCTTTGTTTATCACTGCTGCGGTTGACACACACTTCCCCACTTTGAACTATATACCCAAAGTAATTGGAGCTGCGGCAAGGCGGCAAGTACGTGAGTCCCCGGGAGCTTGGCCAACCAAGTGACCGGGGTGAGTGTACGCAGCCAACACAGCAGCAGCTTCAAGTACGCAGGGTATGATTACATAATATCGTTAAGCATGACACCAACGCCAACCCGTGTCTGCCGGAAGTTGTAATCAATCAGCGATTCGCCGTAGCCGCTGAACACCTGAGTGTAGAAACGCACATGCTTGGAGATCGGGTAGCTCCAGCCCACTTCCGCACCGCCGTAGCCGCTGTTCCAGTTGTAATGGCTGTCGACGCTGAACACGCTGTCGCCCCAGGCGTAACCGACTTTCAGACGGTAATATCCCATGTATTTGGTGATATCCGGGTTGTCATCGCTGCTGTCGCTTTCCGAGAAGCGGAACCAGGGTTTCAGATCCACCTGCCAGTTACCGTTCTGCGCCATAAAACGCGCATAGCCACGGTTCCAGCTGCGGGAGGTGGGATCAGAACGCCCGTTGGACTGATGGTTGAGGCCCACTTCAACATCGCGCAACGTCCAGCCGGCAAAGCGGTAATCCGTCGCCCAGCCGAGGAATACCTGCGGCTCGTAGTTGGTCTCGCGAAACGGCGACGATTCCCCGTGGTTGGAAAGCTGCCACCAGGAACGTTGAGTATAAGAGGCGCCCAGCACCGAGTTGTCGCCAAGAATGCCGCGCCACAGCGGGAAGGCCAGGCTGAGCTGGTATTTCACTTCATCCTTGCGCGCCTTCTCGGCCCAGTTGTAGGACTTGATGGCCTCTTTGTTGATATTGCTGGTATCGGTGTACAACACGTAGTTGGTGTCGTACGGATAGAGCGTGAAGGGGTTGTCGTGATCCTGCAGCATGTTGGCGATAATGCTGCCGCGCACTGCGGGTTTATCATGAATTTGCTGCTCTTTGGCCTCTTCCGCCTGCACCAGCAATGGCACCGCCAACATGGCCAAAACGATCCCTGACAAAATGCGCATAACGTTCCTCACTCCAACAAAAATGACAAACTCTGAAATAAAAACAGGCCATTTTACACGCAAAGGCGGTTTTGCAGCAGCGCGGCGTGCATTTATTGGATTAGTCTGGTCAGCAACAAAATATAGGCATAAAATCAACAAACGATTAACCTGGACTGACCAGTTAATAACCTCCTCACTCTATTGAATAAAGAACGGGTATTTATGTCCACTACACCACTGACTCTCGATGCTGCACGCCAGAAAATCGGCGAAATTTTTGTTTATCACATGCCGTTTAACCGCGAGCTGGGCCTTGAACTGCGCCGTTTTGAAGATGACTACGTTGAACTGAGTTTCGCCAATCAGCCCAAACTGGTGGGTAACGCCGCCCAGAAGATCCTGCACGGCGGCGTGATCGCTTCAGTGCTGGACGTTGCCGCCGGGTTGGCCTGCGCCGGTAGCGTGCTGATGCGTATGGATCCGCTGATCGAAGAGGAAGTGGCCTCGCGCCTGTCGCGCATGGGAACCATAGATCTGCGCGTTGACTACCTGCGCCCCGGCCGCGGCGAGCATTTCGTCGCCTCCGCCAGCGTCTTGCGCAGCGGCAACAAAGTGGCGGTCGCCCGCGTCGAGTTGCATAACCACGATGGCCTGCATATCGCCAGCGCCACCGCCACCTACCTGGTCGGGTGATTGTGCGCGGTGAGTGTCTTAAGTACACTCACCGCATCTCCGTTTTACCCATCCGAGTATCGTCATGGACGCACAGCAAACGCGGCAGGGCATCTTCTTTGCTTTGGCCGCCTATTTGATTTGGGGCATCGCCCCGGCCTATTTCAAACTGATTCAACAGGTACCCGCCGATGAGATCCTCACTCATCGGGTCATTTGGTCCTTCTTCTTTATGCTGGCGCTGATCACGCTGGGCCGCAACTGGCCGCAGGTTCGTGCCGCCTGCAGCAACCGCAAACGGCTGCTGCTGCTGGCGGTGACCGCTGTGTTGATCGGCGGTAACTGGCTGCTGTTTATCTGGGCGGTAAATAACCACCACATGCTGGAAGCCAGCCTGGGCTATTTCATTAACCCGCTGGTTAACGTGCTGTTGGGAATGCTGTTCCTGGGAGAACGTTTCCGCCGCATGCAGTGGTTGGCGGTAGTGTTGGCGTTTGCCGGCGTGTTGATTCAGCTATGGCAATTCGGGTCGCTGCCGATTATCGGCCTGGGGCTGGCGTTCAGCTTTGCCTTCTACGGCCTGCTGCGCAAGAAGATCGCCATCGACGCGCAGACCGGCATGCTGATTGAAACCCTGTGGTTACTGCCGGTAGCGGCGGCATATCTGTTCCTGTTCGCCGACAGCCCGACCAGCCATCTGAGCGCCAACCCGTGGTCACTGAACCTGATGCTGGTCGCAGCCGGCATCGTCACCACCATACCGCTGCTGTTCTTTACCGCTGCGGCGACCCGCCTGCGCCTGTCGACACTCGGCTTTTTCCAATACCTCGGCCCGACGCTGATGTTTCTGCTGGCCGTCACTTGCTATGGGGAGACCATCGGCCAGGACAAGCTGGTGACCTTCGGCTTTATCTGGGCGGCACTGCTGCTGTTTATCCTCGACGCACTCTACACCCAGCGCAAATTACGTTGACGCAGGCGAGGCCCGGTTGGAAATGAAGCGGGCCATCGCCGGGCCGGTCAGCAGGATGGTGAACAGCCGCAACGTTTGCATCGCCATCACGAAGGACATATCCACCCGGCTGCCCGCCGCAATAATCGCCACGGTGTCCAGCCCGCCCGGGCTGGTCGCCAGATAGGCGGTCATCAGATCCACCGGCAGAAAGTGGGTCAGCATCCAGGCCAGCAGCCCGCAAAACAGCATCAGCGCCACTATCGACGCCACCATCTGCGGCAATGTGCGCAGCGCCAGCAAAAAGATCGGTCGGGTAAAGCGCAGCCCGACGCTCCAGCCAATCAGGGTATAAGCCAACGCCAACAACCATTCCGGCACCTGCAACGCCATCGCGCCGCTGGAGTGAAGCGTTGCGCCGATAATCATCGGTAAAAGCAGCGCGCCGGAAGGAATGCGCAGCCGGGGCCCAAGCCAGGCGCCGACAACGGCGATACCCAGCGTCGCGAGAAAACGCCAATCCAGCGGCGGAAACCATTCCAGTGCGACGCTGCCGTGACCCGCCTCATCGCCCAGCCCAATCCGCGCCACCATGGCCGCCGCCGT
Organism: Serratia plymuthica; assembly: GCF_018336935.1. NCBI lineage: Bacteria > Pseudomonadati > Pseudomonadota > Gammaproteobacteria > Enterobacterales > Yersiniaceae > Serratia > Serratia plymuthica. The sequence goes on from NZ_CP068771.1 coordinate 3,329,933, forward strand.
GGCGACAAACAGTACCCGCAGGTACTGCATGAATGCCACTAACCGGACGTCTGCACCGAAATCCCCCGCCATCGCCACCATCGCCGAAGCGCCGCCGGGCGATGAACCCCAGGCGCCTGTTGGCCCCGGCAACCCGCTAAAACGCACCAGACACCAGCCGGAAACGCCGCTGGCCGCCAGCGTGGCTAACAATACCAACAGCACCAGCGGCCAGTCGTCGAGTAACGGCGTGAGGATAGCGGGTGAGAGACTTTGCGCGATCATGCAGCCGAGCACCGCCTGCGCGACGATAAACAGACGAGTCGGAATACGCACCGTGGCCCCCGACAGCCCCATCGCCACGCCGACGATCATCGGCCCCAGCAACAGCGCAGCGGGAATATGAAATGTTTGCAGGCCAAACCCCAGCGCCAACGAAGCCAGCAGCAGGAACAGCCATTGAATCAAGCGGGGAACTCTTTCCATCAACACGCACGCCTTAGGGGGCCGATAAGCTGAGGGGCTATTCTACCTCTATTTAGCAGGCTAAGGGATCATCCCCACGCACTCTTTAAACGTAGCACGCCGGCTCCGGAGCCTACACGCAGGCCGAGCTCACGTTGGCAACGCTCGTTTCGTTTACAGCCAGTTCTTGCGCTTGAAGTACAGATAAGGGGCCAGCCCCGCGAGGATCATCAGGCTGATGGCCCCCGGATAACCGAACGACCATTTCAGTTCCGGCATAAACTCAAAGTTCATCCCGTAGCTGGAAGCCACCAGCGTAGGCGGCAGGAACACCACCGATACCACCGAGAAAATCTTGATGATGCGGTTCTGTTCGATATTGATAAAACCCATCGCCGCCTGCATCAGGAAGTTCACCTTCTGGAACAGCGATTCGTTATGCGGCAACAGGGATTCGATGTCGCGCAGCACTTCACGCGCCTGTTCCAACTGGCCGGTCGGCAGGCGCGCCTTGCGCACCAGGAAGTTAAGCGCGCGTTGGGTATCCATCAGACACAGGCGCACTTTCCAGCCGATATCTTCCAGTTCCGCCAAGGTTGACAGCGCTTCGTCGTATTCGTCGCCCTGATGGCCTTCCATGATCACCCGGCTGAGCTTTTCCAGATCGCTATAGATGTTTTCGATCTCGTCCGCCAACTGTTCAATCTTGGTTTCGAACAGATCCAGCAACAACTCATAGGCATTGCCGTCAACCATCGTCAGATTGCGGGCACGCATGCGGTACAAACGAAACGCCGGCAGTTCGCGTTCTCGCAGGGTATACAGCCGGCCGTCGCGAATGGTAAAAGCCACGGTCGAGTTGCCGGCGTGATCTTCCGCATCTTCAAAATAGAAGAAGGAGTGAATATGCAGGCCATCTTCATCTTCGAAGAAACGCGCGGAGGCTTCGATGTCGTCCAGCTCCGGGCGTGTCGCCAGGCTCTGGCCCAGCTCGTTTTGCACGCGCTCACGCTCGCCCTCTTCCGGTTCAACCAGATCAACCCACAGTGACGAGGTGAGATCATCCGAGTCATCCAACTCCAGACGGGACAGGCGACTGTTATCTAATTTAAACGCGCTTAGCATGTGCCAAAACTCCCTATCGGTGACAGGTGCAGACAACGCGTGGAAGCACAGAAACAGAGGGGTGTTGCATCACCAGCTTGTTTCAGACCATGAAGGATCCGACTCGTAGCGACGCTTTGCGGGGTCGCCGACAACCACGAAGGCCATCAGCTCAATGGGATAGCCTTAGAAGTTGTACCTGTTGTTGTCCAGGTCAGTGAGCCAGTATCTACTGGGTGTGTCCAAGGCGTATGTCCTCATTGATAATCGTGCGCGCATGTTACGCCGAGAAGAAAAAGCCTGTCAACACGTTAGACAGGATAATTGAGCAACAACTCATCACTATGACAAATGACGAAAAGCGCGCTTAATCCGAAGTAAAGCGTGCAGAAAAAGTCTGCGGCGATCTCTGACCGCATCCGGGAAAGTTGCTAAGATTAGGCCACTATAAACCTGCGGATTTAACCGATGAAACAGATTACCGCCCACGACCTGGCCACGATGAGCGAACAAGCTGCCAAAGTGGCGCGCCTGCGCGCGCACCGTACATTACACGAAGAGTTAAGCGATCCGGTACAGCGCCTGGCGATTGCCATGGAGCCGGGCACCTATATCCGCCCGCACCGCCATCCGCAAACCTGGGAGCTGCTGACGCCGCTGCGCGGCCGTTTTGTGGTGCTGCAGTTCAACGATGACGGCGTCGTCACCCAACGCACGCTGCTCGGCGAAGAAACCAAAGTGCTGGAGATGCCGGCGTTTACCTGGCATGCGGTGCTGTCGGTGGATGCGGGCGGCGTGGTGTTTGAAGTGAAACAGGGGCCGTATCAGCCGCTGTCGGAAGAAGACTGCATGTCATGGGCGCCGGCGGAAGGCGGTGAGGGCACCGAAGCGGTGATGCGTTGGTATGCCACCGCACAAATCGGCGACAGTTACTCTCACTGATTTGACTGATTGCAGGGGACTTTCCCCTGCAATTCGCCTTACACCGTTTCCAGCCGGGCGTAGGCCGCCACCAGCCACTTGATGCCTTCGCCCGGAAACGCAATTTGCAACCGGCTGTGTTCACCACTGCCTTCCAGATTGACGATGGTACCCTCGCCAAACTTGGGATGGCGCACCCGCTGGCCAAGCTTGTAGCCGGTGTCGTTTTCGCTGATGGGCGTGCCCATGCGGCGATGATTCACCGGCCGCGATACGCTGGCGCGCAGCCGCACTTCTTCCACACAGTCTTCCGGCAGTTCGCCGATAAAGCGCGAAGGCCGGTGATAAACCTCTTTGCCGTACAAACGGCGCGTTTCGGCATAGGTCAGCGTCAATTTCTGCATGGCGCGCGTCAGGCCAACGTAGGCCAGCCGGCGCTCTTCTTCCAGTCGCCCGCCTTCGTCCAGCGACATCTGGCTCGGGAACATCCCCTCTTCCATACCGACGATAAACACCAGCGGAAACTCAAGCCCCTTGGCGGAGTGCAGGGTCATCAGTTGCACCGCATCCTGGTATGCATCTGCCTGCCCCTCGCCCGCCTCCAGCGCGGCATGTGACAAAAACGCCTGCAGCGGCATCAGATCCTGATCTTCATCCTGATAGCTGTACTGCCGCGTTGCCGTGACCAGTTCCTCAAGGTTTTCGATACGCGCCTGACCCTTCTCACCCTTTTCCTGCTCGTACATGATGAACAGCCCCGAGTCGCGGATCACCCGGTCGGTCTGTACATGCAGCGGCATATCTGCGGTTTCGTGCGCCAGGGAATCCACCAATTCGGTAAAACGTTGCAGCGCGGACGCCGCACGCCCGGCCAGCACTTTGTCCTGCAACAACGCGCGGGTAGCCTGCCACAGCGTCAATTGGCGATCGCGCGCCGTACGGCGCACTTCGTCCAGCGTTCGGTCGCCGATGCCGCGCGCCGGGGTATTCACCACGCGCTCAAACGCCGCGTCGTCGTTACGGTTGGCGATCAGCCGCAAATAGGCCAGCGCATCCTTGATTTCCTGACGTTCGAAGAAGCGCTGGCCGCCATAAATGCGGTACGGCATGGCGGTTTGCAACAGCGCCTCTTCCAGCACCCGCGACTGGGCGTTGCTGCGATAGAGTATCGCGCAATCATTCAGCGCACCGCCGTTTTCCTGCCAGGTTTTGATACGGCCGACGACAAAGCGCGACTCGTCGAGTTCATTGAACGCGCAGTAGATTGATATGGGTTCGCCTTCGGCCCCCTCGGTCCACAGGTTTTTACCCATGCGCCCGCCGTTGTTGGCGATCAGGGTGTTGGCGGCTTTCAGGATATTGCTGGTCGAACGGTAGTTCTGTTCCAGGCGCACGGTTTGCGCGCCGGGGAAATCCTTCAGGAAACGCTGGATGTTTTCCACCTGAGCGCCGCGCCAGCCGTAAATTGACTGGTCATCATCGCCAACGATCATCACGTTGCTGTTATTGCCGGACAACAGGCGGATCCAGGCGTACTGGATGCTGTTGGTATCCTGGAACTCGTCCACCAATACGTTGGTGAAGCGCTCGCGGTAGTGATTGAGGATATGCGGCTTGTTCAGCCACAGCTCATGGGCGCGCAGCAACAGTTCGGCAAAGTCCACCAGCCCGGCGCGGTCGCAGGCTTCCTGATAGGCCTGGTAGATACGCAACCAGGTCGCTTCCACCGGGTTGTTGTAGGTTTCAACGTGCTGCGGGCGCAGGCCCTCGTCTTTTTTGCCGTTGATGTACCACATCGCCTGACGCGGCGGCCATTGTTTTTCGTCGATATTCAGCGCCTTAACGATGCGCTTCAGCAAACGAAACTGGTCGTCGCTGTCGAGGATTTGGAAATCCTGCGGCAGATTGGCGTCCATATGGTGGGCACGCAGCAACCGGTGGGCCAGACCGTGGAAGGTACCGATCCACATGCCGCCCTGGCTGGTACCAATCAGGTGTTCGATACGATGGCGCATTTCCGCCGCCGCTTTGTTGGTGAACGTCACCGCCATAATCGAATACGGCGAGCAGTTCTCTACCGACAGCAGCCAGGCGATGCGATGTACCAGCACCCGGGTTTTACCGCTGCCCGCGCCGGCCAACACCAACAGGTTGCAGCGTGGCGCAGCCACGGCTTCGCGTTGTTTTTCATTCAGGCTGTCGAGCAGATCGGAAACGTCCATAAGCACCATTAATTGGTAAGGGAAAACGCGCCTGAGACGCGTTTTCCACTGGGAATTTATACAGAGTCAATCTGGGATTATACCCGAAATAATTGAAGTTGCAGCAAGGCGGCAAGTGTGTGAGTCCCCAGGAGCTTACTCGGGTAAGTGACTGGGGTGAACGCACGTAGCCAACACAGCTGCGGCTTCAAGTATGAAAGGGCTATAACAATGTTGTCAGCGATGCCAACTGAGCGATCTCAATATGTGGCAGCAGACGGCTGTCCGCGACCTGCATCAGGTTACGCTGACGATCGTTGATCCAGCAGGCCTGCAGGCCTGCGCGCAGCGCCCCGGCGACGTCGGTGGTCAAATCATCGCCAACGTGCAGAATGCGCCCGGCGGGAACACCTAACCGTTCAACGGCTAACCGATACATGTCCTGATAGGGTTTGGCGCGGCCATCCGGCCCGGAACGCAGCACAAACTGGAAGTAACCGTCCAGCCCGCACAGCGCCGGATCGGCATTGCCGTTGGTGATCGCCACCAGCGGGAAACGCTCCCCCAGCGCTTTCAACGTGGCGTGAGTCGCCTCCGGCACCTCGATGCGGCTGCGCCACAGCGCAAAGTTCTGCATCGCCGCGTCGGCGCCGACGGCGGCCTCGGCATCCCGTAACCCCTGACGGCTCAGCGCCAGATGAATGGCGCGCCAGCGCCACTGGGTGACGTCGTGATAAATCTCCGGATCCTGCTCGCGCAGCTCCTGGCGCAGACGGTGAAAATCCGCCGACTGAAAGTGATTCAGCCCGGGATGATAATTCTGCAGAAAGGCTACCGACTGCAGCTCGGTCTGCCTGATCACCGGGCGGTTGTCGTACAGCGTGTCGTCCAGATCGAAGGTCAGCGCCGCCAGCGGGCGCAGCGGACGATAAAAATGCATCAGGATTTCCCCCGTTTGGCGCGCGGATGCGCAGCATCGTACACGTTCGCCAGATGTTGAAAGTCGAGGTGGGTATAGATTTGGGTAGTGGTGAGGTTGGCGTGGCCGAGCAGTTCCTGCACGGCACGCAGGTCGCCGCTCGACTCCAGCATATGGGTCGCAAACGAGTGGCGCAGCTTGTGGGGATGAATATGGCTGTTTACGCCCTGCTTGACGCCCCACTCGGCAAAACGCTTTTGCACGTTGCGGGTCGAGATGCGTTTTCCCTGATTGGACAGGAACATCGCGTCGTCTGTCGGCCCGAACAGGTCACGCATCGCCAACCAGTGCTCCAGCCAGGTAACGGCGGTGCGGCCCACCGGCAGCTTGCGTTCTTTGCTGCCCTTGCCCAGCACCCAAATTTCGCCGGCGGCCAGATCGACATGACGGCAGTCCAGCCCCACCAGTTCCGAAAGGCGCAGCCCGGCGCCGTACATCACCTCCAGCATGGCGCGATCGCGCACCGCCAGCGGATCGTTAAGATCGATATTCAACAGCTGGTTTATTTCATCGACATCGATATTTTTCGGCAGATGACGACCGCTGCGCGGCGTTCGGATACCTTTGGCGGGATTGGCGATCAGCGCGCCCTGGCTGACCTGCCAGTCGAGAAAGCTGCGCAGCGCCGACAAGCGCAGCGCAAGGCTGGAAGACTGCAGGCCCGCGCGTTTGCTGCGCGCCGCCAGCATGCGGACTTTAGCGGCGGAAAGCATCGGCCATTCGGTCACGCCCATCTCCTGCGCCAGCGCCATCAGCGCCTGCAGTTGGCGCGAATAACTCAGTTGAGTGAGCGGGCTGAGCTGACGCTCAACCTTCAGATAACGCAGGAAAGCGTCCACCGGCTGTTGCAGGCTGGTCGCAACCGGGGTCATGCTCGTTCTATCCAGCGTTCCAGCAGTTCTGGCAGCATGCGCGCCAACTGATTGAGCATCACGGTGCCCATGCCCTGCTGATAGTGTTGCGTATCGCGGCTGCTGAAAATCACCATGCCCAGTTCGCCGTTTTCGCCCAACATCGACAATGCGACCGAGCCAACCAGCTTGGCCTGCGGCAACAGCAGCAGCAGTTCGGGGCCATTCAGGCTGCCGAGAAAATGCTGTTGGTCGCCCAGGCGCTGAATGCGCAGCGGTTCAAACGACGAACGCGTCAGGGCAAGATGGGTGAAGTCGGAAGGCGCGCCGATTTTCCAGCTTTCGGAAAACAGGCGGATGTTGGCGCCGGCCAAACCGAAACCACGCGCCCAACGTTGCAGGCGGTTGAGCATGTCTTGCAGACTGCCGGCGGTAGCCAGATTGGCCTGCAGATGCAGCAGGCTGGCAAACAGCGTTTCGTTGGCGCTGGCCTGCTCCATCAGCAGGGTGATCTCTTCTTCGAGCCGGCCAATATGGTTGCGCTGGCGGGCCAGATGCCACTCGACCAGCGACACGGTTCCGCGAACGGGATGGGGGACGCGCATCTGTTCAACCAAACGCGCATTGCGAATAAAGAAATCCGGGTTTTGCAGCAAAAACTGCATTACGGCGTCGTCATCAAGCTCAATGCCCGTGACAGCCTGGTCCTCAACACTCTTCATAGATGAATAAATCCGTCATATACATGGGTTGCCGGACCGGTCATAAACAGCGGGTTGCCCGGCCCTTTCCAGCGAATATGCAGGCTGCCGCCCGGCAGTTCTACATGCACCTCTTCTGACAGCAATTCCTGTTGAATCCCCACAGCCACTGCCGCACAGGCTCCGCTGCCACAGGCCTGCGTTTCACCGGCGCCGCGCTCATAGACCCGCAGCTTGATGTGTTCACGACTGACGATTTGCATAAAACCGATATTGGCCCGTTCCGGGAAGCGCTCGTGCCCTTCCAGCACCGGCCCAAGCAGCTCCACCTTGGCGGTTTTTACATCATCCACCTGTAAAACACAATGTGGATTGCCCATCGACACCACGCCGCACAGCACGGTATGTTCCGCCGCACGCATGATGTATGTCCTTTCCTCTTTGGTGGCGCGAAACGGCACCGCCTGAGGATCAAAATTCGGTTCACCCATATTCACGCACACCAGATCATCGTCGGTGACGCTGAGCACCATGCGCCCGGTTTGGGTGCTGACGCGGATATCGCGTTTGTTGGTTAGCCCTTTCAGCCGCACAAAACGGGCGAAACAGCGGGCGCCATTACCGCACTGCGCCACTTCACTGCCGTCGGCGTTGAAAATACGGTAGTGGAAATCAAGTTCCGGATCGTAAGGCGGTTCTACCACCAGCATCTGGTCAAAGCCAACGCCCAAGTGCCGATCGGCCAATCGGCGGATCAGTTCAGGTGAAAAATAGACATTCTGTGTAACGGCATCGACCACCATAAAGTCGTTGCCCAGACCGTGCATTTTGGAGAACTGCATATCATACTCCGCTATCTGGACGCGCTACCCCCTTCATCTTTCAAGCTGCCGCGTTGTTGGCTTCTCGCCTTCACCCCAGTCACTTGGCGAATCCAGGCTCCTGGGGATTCACGCGCTTGTCGCCTGGCTGCAACTTGAAATCTATTGGGTTCATCCGTCTTGGGTTTGCGGCGACGCCCCGCCACCGCAAATCAGGTGTTACTGGTCGCTCATCGACGGTTTTTGCTGAGAGACAGAAGTTTCCTGCTGATTTTTCTGTACCTGATCGCCCGTTTGTACCGGCGGAGTGGCCGATTTATGGCTACCAGGTTCGGCCGGTGGGAAATACAGCGGGCCTTTCAGACCGCAGCCGGAGAGCCCGGCAAGCAGAACTGCCATCAGCGCATAGCGTAGTTGTTTTTTCATTTGCATTAATGCCTGTAATTCATGCGTCCAAGATCTCTATAATCGCAGGTGGATCATGAAAAGCAATAGGAATTGATTATGAACGACAGTGAGTTTCACCAGTTGGCTGACCAACTGATGCTTAATATCGAAGAGACACTGGACGATTTTGACGGCGATGCGGACATCGATTACGAAACTAACGGCGGCGTAATGACGTTAAGCTTCGAAAATGGCACCAAGATTGTGATCAACCGCCAGGAACCGCTGCATCAGGTATGGCTGGCAACCAAAACCGGCGGTTATCACTTTAACTACCGGGACGGCGCCTGGTTGTGCGATCGCAGCGATCGCGGGTTCTATCCGTTGCTCAGCGAAGCGGCCAGCGCACAGGCCGGCGAAGAGGTGCATTTTTCCTGATAAACCGCTGATTCCGTAGGGCTTTCCCTACGGAATCAATGCAACTGAAATTGCTGCTTCAGCGGCTGAGCGGCGCCATCGGCCAGGGTCACGCACAGGCTCGACAGAACATTGCTGCGGAACGGGATCACCTGAGTGCGGCCATCCAACTGCACTATCTGGTAGAACTGCGGCAGGTTGAAGTTGATAAAACTGGAACCGTAAGTGAAGCGATCGTGTGAAGAGGAGTAGAAACGGCTGACGTCGCGCACCAGTTCCTCTTTACTGCCTTCACAATGGTGATAAACCTCAACCCGGTTGGATTCATCCAGAATATAGATGTTAAAGCCTTTATCGTCCGACGTGTCTTCGAAGAAGAACTGAATGATCCCCTCACTGGCGAAACCATCCACTACCGGCGGCAAGTGCACCTGATCGGTTTCCACTTTGATCGACAGACCGTGCAATTTGTTGTTGGAAATGGCGCCGTAGAATTCCACCGCGTTCTCCAGCTTTTGCACCGACACGCTCAGACGCTCAAAGAACAGGCCCCAGGTCTGGCCGGCGACGCGCACCGCTTTGAAACGGCCCGGCTCCAGGCGAGTACTGGACAGGCGCAGCTCTATGCACTCCGACACCAGTTGCTGGATGCGCGTACGGATAAGACCGCGCAAATGCTGGCTGTAGCAGAACACTTCCACCGATTCCGGCGGCGCGGCGTCCTGATGCATTTTACCGAGTATGGTCTTCAGCGCTTCCAGCACCGATTGCTCACCGCTGAAATGCAGGGTACGCACTTCGTTCCATGAGTTGCGGTACAGCAGATCGATACTGCCCACCAGGCACTGCTGCTGCTGGCCGAAACTGAACACGTCGAGCTTGCGGAAATCGAAATGCACCACCTGATTGCGGAAGGCGGCGGTTGGATCGTTTTCCAGATTGACGATAATCGCCAGATGGCGGATTTCACACGGGCTGTACAAGGCTTTTGGCGTCGGCGCCGCCAGGCGCAGCGGGAAATGGTGCGACACATCCGCCACCAGCTCCTGCAGTTTGGCCGTATCGCACAGGTTGCCGCTCTTGATGTGCAGGCGGGTCTGCGGCGTCAGCAGGCCGTTGAAATAGGCCCAGGCCACCAGCTTGTTCAGGTAGCGGTTATATTCCAGCGGTTGATGGCTGACGATGGAATCCATGGCCGGCGCCTGATTGTACAGATACCAACCGGTGCGGTTGGCGCGGCCAATCGGCACATGAATAAAGGTTAAGTCGTTTTCCGACAGGTCCGGCGAGATCTGCGGGTTCACCAGCGTTACCTTGCCGGGCAGGGCTTCAAACGCCGCATACAGCTTGCGGGTGAGCACACCGATATCCTGCGGGCTGGCGCTGACGCTGAGGTTGTTGCGGCGCGCGAAGCGGATCAGATTGCGATAGCTCTGCATCATCGCATCCAGCAGTTCGTTATGCGCTTCACGTACCCGCTCGATCTTCCAGTTGGCGCGGTTATCCAGGATAGCCAGGCGCCCTTCGTCCCATCCCCACTCGCTGACCAGTTGGCTCAGGATTTCGCGGCGCCAACCGACGCAGGCGTTAGCGCGCGACAGCTTTTCACAGACTTTCAGATAGAAACAGCGGCGGACGAGATCGAGACGGGTGGTGTCGTTGATTTGGTTTAGATAATGCGTGACGCGTTCGAGCATCATGCAGTAGGAGTCGAGGCCGAAACAGACGATCTCGCCTTCATGCAGACGGTGTTTAATGTCCATCGCCAGCAGTTGAGTATTCGGGTATTCCCAGGAATAGGCTTCCAGCAGCAAGGTTTTCAGCACGGCTTTGTAAGGCGAATCGATGCTCTTGTACAACTGCCACAGGCTGGCGCCAAAATACTCCTCCGCCGACAGCGTGCTCAGGCCGCCGAGATCCAGCCATTCGTTCGGCGTCAACGCACCTTGCGAATACAGCGACAGCACATACTCATCGTAATGCGCTTCTTCTTCGCCCGGTACCATGTTCCACAAAATACGTTTGCCGGCCAGGCGCACCGCGGTGCGGTAAAACTCATCCAGCAACAGGATATGTTGGGTAGAGCCGCAGTTCTCGCCACCCAGGCTGCCGCTTTCGTTATGGCGGAAGCGGTTTTCATCGATCAGGAAGAAGCTGACTTCTACGCCCATCGACGCCGACCATTTTTCCAGCAGGCTGCATTTTTCCTGCAGACGGCTACGCTCTTCGTTATCCAGCCAGGACTGATGACACACCCAGATGTCGAGATCCGAGCTGCAGCTTTGGCCGATCGATGACGTACTGCCCATCGAGTAAACGCCGGTAATCGGCAGCTCACCGCTGGCCAGCTTGTCAAACGGGCTGCCCCATTTGTCTTCTAAATCGTTAAGGTAATCTTGCTGGGTTTCATCAGGCGTGTAGAGGCAAACGCCGTGGGGAACGTTACCGTTCAGATAGCCCGGCATCAGTGGGTGATGGTAGTGCAGTAAGGTAGGCAGCAGACTGTATACCCGTTGAAACGCGGGTTTCATGGCCGCTAGGGCGCGATCAACTCGTAATTGGTTGATCGCATCCAGTCTCTGCTTCAGTGTCTCGATGTAGAGGTACAAGACGTCTCGCCTGATTATCCCGGTGTTTAGAAAAAACCCGTATTCCATAAGCGCCGTTTGTATTGGAAGAATATTTGGCAACTTATTGTCGGAAACGTGATCAATTTAACACCTTGCCGATTGACCGTAAAGGAGGTAACGCTCCACTATTATTGTAGCGCTTCCCTAAACGATTTACCCACAGTGTTAACTGCCCCAAAACACATCACACGTCCCGTTGATTCCGTTGTCCTTTCTCCGCCTGTGGCTTCTTGCACTGACAGTTTTCACACTCAGTGGTAGGATGGATGGCGAATTATAAAAACGGTAACAAGCATGTTAGACAAAATTATTCGAATTGCCACCCGACAAAGCCCACTCGCGCTCTGGCAAGCACATTATGTGCAACAGCGTCTGATGGCCAGCCACCCTGGCCTGCAGGTTGAACTGGTGCCAATGGTCACAAAGGGCGACATTATTCTGGATACGCCGCTGGCGAAGGTCGGCGGTAAAGGCCTGTTTGTTAAAGAACTTGAGTTGGCGCTGCTGGAAGGCCGGGCCGATATCGCCGTCCATTCGATGAAGGACGTCCCGATAGATTTCCCCGCCGGCCTGGGCCTGGTGACCATTTGTGAGCGTGACGATCCGCGCGACGCTTTTGTTTCCAATCGTTTCGCCTCGTTCGATCAGTTACCGCAGGGCAGCGTGGTTGGCACCTCAAGCCTGCGCCGTCAGTGCCAGTTGCGCGAACGCCGGCCGGATTTGATCGTGCGCGATTTGCGCGGCAACGTCGGTACCCGTTTGGCCAAGCTGGATAACGGCGATTACGACGCCATTATTCTGGCGGTCGCCGGGTTGAAACGTCTGGGGTTGGAGCAACGTATCCGCAGCCCATTGAGCCCCGAAGAGTGCCTGCCGGCAGTCGGTCAGGGTGCGGTGGGCATCGAATGCCGCCTCGACGATGACGCCACCCGCGCGCTGCTTGCACCGCTCAATCACACCGCAACCGATATCCGCGTGCGTGCCGAACGGGCGATGAATACGCGGTTGGAAGGCGGTTGCCAGGTGCCGATCGGCAGCTATGCCGAGCTGGAAGGCGACAGCCTGTGGCTGAGAGCCTTGGTCGGCTCACCGGACGGCAGCCAGATGGTGCGCGGCGAACGTCGCGGCCCGGCGGCCCTGGCCGAACAAATGGGCGTCGAGCTGGCGGAAGAACTGCTGGCGCGCGGCGCACGTGAAATCCTGCACGACGTTTATCAGGGAAATCCCCCGGCATGACGATTCTGGTAACCCGCCCCTCTCCTTTTGGAGAACAACTGGTGAGCCGCCTGCGCGCACTCGGCCGGGTTGCCTATCATGCCCCGTTGATCGATTTCGCTCCCGGCAGCGATCTGCCTAAACTGCCGCAGGCATTGCAGCAACTTAACGATGGCGATCTGGTGTTTGTCGTGTCGCAGCATTCGGTGAATTACGCCAACTCGGTCATCGGCCGCGCCGGGCTGACATGGCCGGCACGGTTGTCCTATTATGCTATTGGCCGTGCAACCGGGCTGGCGATGCACCGCATCAGCAGCCTGCCGGTGGAGTATCCGCGCGAGCAGGAGATCAGTGAAACGCTGTTGCTGCTGCCGGCATTGCAGAAGTTGGACGGCAAGCAAGCGCTGATACTGCGCGGCAACGGCGGGCGCGAGTTGCTCGGCAACCAGTTGAGCGAACGTGGTGCCAACGTCAGCTATTATGAATGTTATCAACGCAGCCCGGTGCACTATGATGGCAGTGAGCAAAGCGCCCACTGGCAGCGCGCCGGTGTTGATACGCTGGTCGTGACCAGCGGTGAAATGTTACAACAGCTCTATACTTTAGTTCCTGATTACTATCGCTCTTCGTGGCTGTTGCGTTGCCGCCTGATAGTAGTGAGCGAACGTCTGGCTACCCTTGCCCAGGAATTGGGCTGGAGCACGATTCGGGTAGCTGATAAAGCCGATAATGACGCGCTAATCCGCGCGCTACAATAAACCTGACTATGGGATGTGCCACTATGACGGAACAAAATACCCCATCCGCCCCGGTTGAAGAACCCACCCCAGCGGTTGAGACCTCCCAGCAGCCAGACGCTGACCGCCGCAAAGGGAAAAATACCGGTCCGGTACTCGGCGCGATCGCCATCGCGCTGGTCATCGCTCTGGGCGCGGGCGGTTATTACCACACACATCAGCAGGCACAACGGCTTATTGCCGCCAATCAAGCCTTGCAGCAGCAGCTCGACGGGCTGAAGCAAAGCCAGCAACAAGAAAGAAACGCGCTGGAAGGTCTGTTGCAACAACAGGGTAAAACGCTGGACGCCGCCGATCGCGAGCAAGCCACTCTGGCCCGGCAGCTTAACGAACTGCAGGAAAAGGTCGCGACCATCTCCGGCAGCGATGCCAAAACCTGGCTGCTGGCACAAGCCGATTTCCTGGTGAAAATGGCCGGGCGCAAGCTGTGGAGCGATCAGGACGTGACCAGTGCGGCGACGCTGTTGAAAAGCGCCGACGCCAGCCTGGCGGACATGAACGACCCAAGCCTGCTCGAGGTACGCCGCGCCATTACCGAAGACATCAGCACGCTCTCCACCCTGACCCAGGTCGATTTCGATGGCATCATTCTCAAGACCAATCAGTTGTCTAACCAGGTAGACAACCTGCGCCTGGCGGATAACGACAGAGATGAAGCGCCGATGGATCAGGACAGCAGCGAACTTTCCAGCTCGATTGGCGAATGGCGGCAGAACCTGAGCAAAAGCTGGCACAACTTTATGGCCGACTTTATTACCGTTCGCCGCCGCGATGCCAGCGCCGAACCGCTGCTGGCGCCGAATCAGGACATCTACCTGCGCGAAAATATCCGTTCGCGCCTGCTGGTGGCGGCGCAGGCTATCCCGCGTCATCAGAATGAGACCTACAAACAGTCGCTGGAAACCATTTCCACCTGGGTACGCGCCTACTTCGATACCACCGATCCGGCCACCAAAGCTTTTCTGGAGGAGTTGGATAGCCTGAGCCAGCAGTCGATCTCCATGGACGTGCCGGATCACCTGAAAAGCCAGCCGTTGCTGGAAAAACTGATGCAGACCCGGGTGCGCAATCTGCTGACCCAGTCCCCTGCCGCTCACCAGGAGGGATAAGCCATGTTACGCGTGCTATTTCTGTTCCTGGTACTGATCGCAAGCGTGGTGGTCGGGCCGATGCTGGCCGGCCATCAGGGCTATGTGCTGATCCAGACCGATAACTACAATGTCGAAACCAGCGTCACCGGCCTGGTGATCATGGCAGTGCTGTTCTTTGTCGTGCTGTTGGTGATCGAGTGGATCCTGCGCCGCCTCTTCCGCACTGGCGCCCGTACCCGCGGCTGGTTCCTTGGCCGCAAACGCAGCCGGGCGCGCAAACAAACCAAAGCCGCGCTGATCAAACTGGCTGAAGGGGATTACAAGCAGGTCGAAAAATTGCTGACGCGCAATGCCGACCACGCCGAACAGCCGGTAGTAAACTACCTGCTGGCAGCCGAAGCCGCACAGCAACGCGGTGATGCTTTCCGCACCAATCAGTATCTGGAGCGCGCAGCCGAGGCCGCCGATACCGATCAGTTACCGGTAGATATCACGCGCGTGCGCATTCAACTGGCGCAGGGGGAAAACCATGCCGCGCGTCACGGGGTCGATCGCCTGCTGAACCAGGCACCGCGTCATCCCGAAGTCTTGCGTCTGGCAGAGCAGGCTTATCTGCGCACCGGTGCCTTTGCCTCGCTGCTGGAAATTCTGCCGTCGATGGGCAAAATCAATTTGCACACCGAAGATGAGCTGCAAGCGCTGCAACAGCAGGCTTATATCGGCCTGATGAACCAGGCGATGGCGGATGAGGGCAGCGACGGCCTGAAGCGCTGGTGGAAAGATCAGAGCCGTAAAACCCGCCATGAAGTCCCGCTGCAAATTGCGATGGTAGAGCACCTGATCGAATGCAACGACCACGAAATGGCGCAGGAAATCGTGCTCGACAGCCTGAAACGTCAGTATGACGAACGTCTGGTGTTGTTGATCCCGCGTCTGAAGTCCGGCAATCCGGAACAACTGGAAAAAGCGCTGCGTCAGCAGATCAAACAGCATGGCGCTACGCCGTTGCTGAACAGTACGCTCGGTCAGTTGTTGATGAAACACGGTGAATGGCAGCAGGCCGCCGACGCATTCCGGGAGGCGCTGAAACAGCGTCCGGATGCCTACGACTACGCCTGGCTGGCTGATGTGCTGGATAAGTTGCACCGTTCGGACGAAGCCGCTCAAATGCGACGCGAAGGGCTGATGCTGACGCTGAAACATAACGGCGAATAACGCGACAACGCATTATCTTCAAGGCGCGCCCTCTGGTCGCGCCTTTTTTATTCTCTGTATCTTATGACTGAGACACACAGCCAACACAGATGCAGCCTCAGGTATGGCAACGACTTATACCCGAAATAATTGGAGCTGAATCAAGGCGGCAAGTTTGTAAATCCCCAGGAGCTTACTCAGGTAAGTGACTGGGGTGCACAAACGCAGCCAACACAGATGCAGCTTCAAGTATGACAACGACTTCTACCCGAAATAATTGGAGCTGAATCAAGGCGGCAAGTTTGTAAATCCCCAGGAGCTTACACAGGTAAGTGACTGGGGTGCACAAACGCAGCCAACACAGATGCAGCTTCAAGTATGAAGGGTATTAGGCAAAAAAAAACACTTGCCGCAGTGGCAAGTGTATAAAAAAGCAATCAGGTCTAGGACAACAGGGGCGGTGCCTCACTCAACGTTATGCCCGGAGTGTGATGTCAGCAGTTGCAAACAACGCTGTCATCGTTCTGGTGGACAATAGGCACCCTAAATCGGCTCTGCATCATTCCCAGGGTTTATGAAGCCTAAGCAAACATAAGAGGTGGAATGAGCATCTACAGAATAGATATTGCACGTGGCGTGCCAACTTCAGGCAGATGCGCGCCGGACTTTGCATAAAACCCTCTATTCTATTGAATTAAAAAACATTTAATTATTTTCACACCGATGGCGCCGTTCGTTATCCTGCGCCATTCTCTTGGTCTGCCGCAGCCAACTATGTCGCCTTAGAACGACGACTTAAGTTAAAGTGATTTTTATATAATAAAATCATCACGTTATATGTCTCAACCTGACGACAATGCATGATGCCCATGTCGCTGAAACCCAACGACATGCCAAAACACGCAGACAGGAAGACAAAGGACAAAGGACAAAGGACAAAACTGAAGAAAATAAAAGTGCGGATTACAGAAAGCGAAAAGCCCGTTCATTGCTGAACGGGCTTTTTCTGAATGTGGTCGGCGAGAGAGGATTACGCGCATCTGCGATGCTTGCCCTACGGGCCGTTGCTGAAGCAACGTGGTCTCGCTGCGCTCGGCTCAAACCTCCTTCGGAGGTTCTCATCCTCTTGAACTCCAGACGAAAAAAAACCTGCTTAAAAAGCAGGTTTCTTGAATGTGGTCGGCGAGAGAGGATTACGCGCATCTGCGATGCTTGCCCTGCGGGCCGTTGCTAAAGCAACGTGGTCTCGCTGCGCTCGGCTCGAACCTCCTTCGGAGGTACTCATCCTCATAAACTACAGGCGTAAAAAAACCGACTTTCGTCGGTTTCTTTGAATGTGGTCGGCGAGAGAGGATTCGAACCTCCGACCCACTGGTCCCAAACCAGTTGCGCTACCAAGCTGCGCTACTCGCCGATTTCTTGTTGCAGATACTACTGAATTTTATCGCTTATGTCTATGTAAATATTAAAATTTATCAGACATTTTGTGTGGTGCGAAGAGAGGGACTTGAACCCTCACGTCCGTAAGAACACTAACACCTGAAGCTAGCGCGTCTACCAATTCCGCCACCTTCGCACAGTCACAAAACAGCTTACAATTCTTCACTTCTCTTAGGAAGTGGGGTGGCTAATGGGACTCGAACCCACGACAACTGGAATCACAATCCAGGGCTCTACCAACTGAGCTATAGCCACCATTACTTCTTAACTTCACGCGGTAATACTACCACCGCAGCTCTTGCACACAAACTTAATGGTGCGCCCGACAGGATTCGAACCTGAGACCTCTGCCTCCGGAGGGCAGCGCTCTATCCAGCTGAGCTACGGGCGCGTAGCGCCGTTGCGGGAGGGGATACTACGGATTTAACCCAATCCTGTCTAGTGCTTTTTCGAAGAAATGTTGCGTTTGATTACGCTTTGCTCACTCCCACGCCGAAAAGCGCTATCCGTAGCCCCTTTTCACCGGTTATTGCTGCGTTTCTGCCCGTTTTTCAGCCGGATGATGTTTCTTGTGCATGCCGAAAGCAAAGTAGCACAGGCTAACACCCGCCAAGAAAATCGCCCCCACCAACAGAGAAATACGCGTATCAGGGTTAATTCCCATGCCAATCAGTACGCAGACCAGGAAAACGATGGTCAGATAGTTCACATACGGGAACATCACTGACTTGAAGCCGTGGGTTTTGATCGCTTCTTTATGAGCGCGACGGAAGTACAGTTGGCTAATCAACACCACAAACCACGGCACCATACCGGGCAGCACGCTGGCGCTGTAGACATAGACAAATACCTGCTGCGGATTCGGAATGAGGTAATTCAGCCCTGAGCCGACCAGCAGGCAGACGATGGTCACGGCAATGCAGTTCACCGGCACACCGCTGGCGGACAGCTTGGTTAAGGAAGCGGGCAGTTGGCGGTTCTTGGCCAGGGCATACAGCATGCGGCCACCGCTGTACATGCCGCTGTTGCAGCCGGACAGCGCCGCAGTCAGCACCACGAAGTTGATGATTCCCGCGGCGGCGACGATACCGATCTTGGCGAAGGTCAGCACGAACGGGCTGCCGATAGTGCCGATACCGTTCCATGGGAAGATAGTGACGATGACGAAGATGGCGCCGACATAGAAGATCAGAATGCGCCACAGGATATTGTTAATCGCGCGTTTCAGCGTAACCTGCGGGTTCTTGGCCTCGCCGGCGGTAATACCGACCAGCTCAACCCCCTGATAGGAGGCCACAACGATACACAGCGCGAACAGGAAGCCCTTCCAACCGCCGGCAAAGAAGCCGCCGTGCTGCGTAAGATTGGCAAAACCGATCGGCTCGCCACCGTTGCCAAAGCCAAAGAAGATCACTCCCAGTCCCACCAGAATCATCACAATGATGGTGGTCACCTTAATCATGGCAAACCAGAACTCCAGCTCGCCGTACAGGCGCACCGCCGCCAGGTTGGCCAACGCCACCATCGCCACGGCGATCAACGCCGGCACCCACTGCGGGATTTCCGGGAACCAGAACTGGACATAGACCCCAATGGCGGTGATTTCGGAGATGCCAACGGCAATCCACATAAACCAATAGCCCCAGGCGGTGAGGTAACCGAAATACGGCCCCATATATTTATGCGCATAAACGGCAAAAGAACCCGCTACCGGCTCCAGGAACAGCATTTCGCCCATCGAACGCATAATAAAGAACACGAACAGCCCGGCGATGATATAGGCCAACAAGACCGACGGCCCCGCCCATTTCAGCGTGCTGGCCGACCCCATAAACAGACCGACACCGATGGTGCCACCCAGAGCGATCAGCTCAATATGCCGGGCCTCTAGCCCCCGGTGCAGTCCTTGCGGTTTTTCTTTGTGTGCCATAGATCCTCAATGATGTCTTTTTGATTGTGTTTGCATGCCGGCCGCTGCCGGTCGTTATTGTTTTTTGATGAAAATAGAGTAAATCATCCCCCGCCGCTTTGGCTGACATCAATGTTTGATCGGGGCGATCTTACGGCGAGAAAAACGTCGTTCAGCGCTGCCACTCCGGGCGCCAGCAACTGGGGATAATTTCCGGACGGTATCGTTTCGCATTTTGCCGCTATAAGCAAACCGCAACTTAAAACTTTATGGAATAAATGAGGGTGGGCTTAGGGTCTGAGGTTATAGAGGTGCTGGCTAATACGTCATCAAGCAGCTTATTTGAACAAGTGAATACGCCAGGGCAGCACAATACACCCCGACGTACTCATCACATCTTGCCGCGGTAGTAGTAACCCACAAATTTCAGCAGTTTCAGTTGGCGACCAATCCGGCTGGGTTGACTGAGCAGCCGGTAAAGCCACTCCAGGCCAAGATTCTGCCATACCTTTGGCGCACGCTTCACGTGACCGGTGAACACGTCGTAGGTCCCGCCCACGCCCATATACAACGCTTGCGGATGCGCCTTGCGGCAGTCGCGCATCAGGATTTCCTGTTTCGGCGATCCCATGGCAACCGTCACTATAGCGGCGCCGCTGACGCGGATGCGTTCAAACAGCGCATCGCGCTGTTCGGGCTTGAAGTAACCATCCTGGCTGCCGACCAGATTCACATTCCACTGGCTGCGCAACTTCTGCTCGGTTTCCGCCAGTACCGAAGGTTTGCCGCCAATCAGGAACACCGGCGTCCCCTCACGGCCGGCACGCTGCATCAGCGCTTCCCACAGATCGGCGCCCGCCACGCGCGACACCTCGGCGCCCGGATATTTGCGGCGGATTGATCGCACCATGCTGATACCGTCGGCATACTTGTATTCCGCTTCGTCCAGCAATGCATGCAGCGCGGTATCCTCCTCCGCCTTCAGTATCTTTTCTGCGTTCATTGCCACCAGCGTGCCCTGTTTTACCTGACCGCCGTCAAACAGAAAATCCATGCATTGCGCCATATCGCGGAATCCCCAAAGGCTGAAACCGCGCAGCTCATATTTGGGAACCCTAATAGTTGCTTCCATCGTTATTCTTATCCTTACAGAAGACCGTTGGCGCGCGGGGAGGATGCCGGCGATGCCAGCCTGCGTGAACGCAGCACCCGTGCCTTAATCAAACCGGCAGCGTCGAACAGCCAGTACAGCAATTTCGCCATAAGCAAACAGGCGCCAAAAATAAGGCAGAAGAACACCACCCGCGAGACAAACGAATCCACGCCTTCCCTCGCCAAGACGATAATGTTGAACACAGCGCCAAAACAGAAACTCTGCAATATCGCCGCCTTATAGCGGTTAGGCTCGCTTTTGCCCATTTCGTATAGCCAGTCGAACCATTTGATGATCATGCCAACCAACACGGCGCCGACAGGGATAAACAACGCGCCGCCCATCACCACCAGCGACCCGATCAGCGTCGGTGAGATCGCCAGGCCAGAATGGTTATCCAAGACTTCCCAGGTGAAATAGTTGGCGGTATTCAGCACCGTATCCGGACGGCCCGGCCACAGCCAGGCCGGAATGAACACGTAGAAGTCACGCACTATCGGCGCCAACCCCTGGAAGTCGATTTTGTCGTAGTTTTGCAGCAACAACGCCAGGTTTTCCCATGGCGAGAACGTGTCTCGCGTCAGGTAAAGGAAGGTGTAAAACGCTTCAGAACCGCTGACGTCCAGGCTGTAACGCTTTAACGCCAGCCAGAACATGCCGACGATGCCGAACACGCCGGCGGCCACCAGCATCCACAGCGAAATCCAGCCGCGCACGATGCCGATAAACAAAAACAGCGAGAAAGCGATGATGATATTGGCGCGAGTACCGCCGACAATCACGTAGGTCAGGATACCGAAGGCCACCGTAGCCGCCAGGAAGAAGAACCAGGCGCGCAGATCCTGTTTCAGGAAATACACCACCAGCATTGCCGGAATAAAGAAATAGAAGAACCGCTTGAGCGCTACGCCGGATACGTCGCTGGAGAAAATCTGGCTATAAGAGTTGAGCTTGAACAGCAGAAAACCGTTTTGCATGAAGAAAATGCCAACGGTGCCGATCGCCACCAGCGCCAGCAGTATCCAGGTCAGATTGGTTTCCACCCGGTTCATGGTAAATACCGGCTTACGCGGCCGCACGCTGGGCTTGCGCAGCCGGGTTTTATAACTGACGTAATAAATTGCGTAAAACGCGGTAGCGGAGAGAATGGCGTACAGCAGGAACTCGACCGGCACCACCTCAACGTCGAACTGAAACACCAACAGACACGTCAGCGGAAAGCCGAAGTAAAACGTCAGCAAATACAGCAGCGAAAAGAACACGTTGAAGTTAAAGCGGATACGCCGAAACTCCTGATAGGTCAGAGTAAGGATAAACAGCACGCTGACCAGATAGACGACAAACAATCCGCCAAATTGCGCCAACGTCATGAGCCTTCCCCCGCAGCCAGAGCCAATGCCTGTTGCCAGCCATCAATGTAGTTTGGATTAAAGAAAGCGATCGCCTGTTTATCTACCGATGCCAGTTGGCGCTGCGCCTCGCGCACCACCGCCTCATCCAGCGAATCGCCGTAGAACAATACCGGCAAATGCTGCTCCGCCAAATCCTGCCAGAACGGGTTATGTCGGCTGAGCACGAACGGCACGCCGAACTGAATCAGCAAACACAGGGTACCGATACCCTGCTGGCGGTTAAAAATAAAGTAGCCGAGATCGCACTCACGCAAAATGTTCAGGTAATCGTCGAACGCCACCTGTTGCGTCAGCAACTGCAGGTTCTTGTCGCCGAACAATTGCAGCCCGGCGCTACGCACTTGCTCAATGTAGACGTCGTTGTTGGTCGGATACCCCATCGGCAGGATCACGCGCACGTCCGCACCGAACTGCTGGTGAATCGCCTTCAGCGCTTCAACGTGGCGGTTGGTGCGATCGCCGGAATTCCCTACCAGAATGGTCATTGGCCCGGCCAGGTTTTTCTCTGCGCTAATGCCGGTCAGCGCCGGATCCATTCGCGTTGGAAAATACAACAGCGAGGCCGGCACGCGCGCATGGCGCTGCTGGTAATGGATCACGTCGCCGCGGGTAGCAAATACACGTGCTACCCGCCCCTGCGCGATGCGGCGCAGTAAATAGAACAGGCGAAATTTCCAATGGGTGGCATCCTCATACAGATCCGCGCCCCAGATATGCCAGCTCGCCTGGCGAGTTTTGATTTTACCGCTCAGCAGCGCCAGCCACAGCGCAGGATTAAACTGCCCATGCAGGAAGAAACGCTGATTCCGATCGCCCTGAGCGCGAGAGATGACCGCCGCCGCCAGGCTTTTCTTATCCGGGAAAGCCTCGATGCTCAGCTCGGGAAAATCGCCCAACGCCGCTACGTCTCTGGCCGCCACCATAAAATGGCGCGTCTGTTCGGGCGGCAGGCGCTTCGCCAACACGTCGTTGAAGAAACGCAACACCGTCTGATTGTGATGCGGGATATCAGATCCCAATACGTGAATCAGTATGGTCATACTCGTCTACGATAAAGAATGAATACGCAGCTACAGAGCGCGAAATACACGATGTAGGTTGCCATGTAGGCCTGTGCCGCACCCAGTGCGCCGTGCAAGGGGATCAGCCAGTGCGAAAACAGCGTCAGCAGCAGAAACTGGCTGACTTCCGTCAGGATGTAAAAACGCAACGACGCCTTGGCGATAACCAGGTAGCCAAACACATAAGCGCCGACCTTAAGTACATCCCCTACCAGTTGCCAGGCGAACAAATCGCGCATGGCGACGAACTTGTCCGTGAACAGCAACCAGATGGCGACGTCGCGCAGCAGCCAGACGGTGAAACTCGCCGCCGCCACGGCGGGCAGCACAAACTTCAACGAACGCACAATCTCCTGCGAGATGGCGCTTTTGTCCTTCAGGCGCGACAGCGTTGGCAGCAGATAGACGGTAAACGAAGCGGTGATAAATTGCAGATAAGCGTCGGAAATGCTGCTGACGCCCTGCCAAATCCCCACCTCATCCCAACTGTAATGGCTGGCCAGCAGGTTACGCATCATCACATAGGCCACCGGCAGCGTCACTGAGGTAATCAGCGCCATAATGGTGAACTTGCCGAGATGACTGGCCAGCGCCTTGTCCCAGGCCAGCGCCAGGTAGCGCAGCGGCAAGGTCTTGCGCCGCCACAGCAGGAAGCCGGCGGGCAATACCGCCAATGCCGGCACCAGCGCCAACCCCGCGAGCGCGCCTTCATAACCGCCCAGCTTAAAGCACAGGTAGTACGCCACCACGCCAATCAGGCTGCCGCCAATCACCGCCAACGCATTGCCCATCGCATCGCGGTAGCCTTTCAGCACCGCCATAAACAGGTTGGCGTAGGCGATACCCATCTGAATAAAGGCCACCGCACGCACCACGTTCACATACTCTGCGTGGCCGAACAGCGCAATGCTGATGGGAACGGCTGCGAATAAAAACACCAGCGCCAACAGCGTGGAGAAGCCCAGCACGATAGTCGACGCCGTGCCGACCGCCAGCCTCAACCGCTGCGGATCCTGATGGTATTCGGCGACGTATTTCGTGATGCCGTTAAAAATCCCGGCGCCGGACAGCACACCCAGCACGGTGATCAACTGGCGGAAGTTACCCGCCTGCCCAACGCCGCTGGGGCCAAACGCCACCGCCAGCAGTTTCACCACCAATAACCCCACGCCGATTTTGATCAGCGTGGAGCCGGCGGTCCAAATCGATGCTTTTGCCAACGACATATCAGGCGAAGAAACTAAGAATGGTATTGATCACCGTACGCTGATTAGCATCAGACATATTGTAGAACAGCGGCAGACGCACCAGGCGCGCGCTTTCCTGGCTGGTGAAGCGGTCTTCGCCGGCAAAGCGGCCGAAACGATCGCCCGCCGGGCAGTCATGCAGCGGAATGTAATGGAACACCGCCATGATTTCGGCTTCTTTCAGATAATCGATAAACGCCGTGCGGTCTTCAATATCGCGCAGTTTGATATAGAACATATGCGCATTCTGCACGCAGTCCGCCGGAATGCTCGGCAATACGATGCGGCCGGCCTCGGCCAGCGGCAGGAAGCTATCGTAATACTTCTGCCATAGCGCCAGGCGGCGCTGGTTGATGCGATCGGCAACCTCGAGCTGGCCCCACAGGTAAGCGGCCTGCAGATCTGACATCAGGTAGCTGGAACCGATATCGCGCCAGGTGTACTTGTCGACCTGACCACGGAAGAACTGGCTGCGGTTGGTGCCCTTCTCGCGAATGACTTCCGCCCGGTCGATCAGCGCCGGATCGTTAATCAGCGTGGCACCGCCCTCACCGCCTGCGGTGTAGTTTTTGGTTTCATGGAAGCTGAAACAGCCAATATGGCCGATGGTGCCGAGCGCCTTACCTTTATAGGTCGACATCACGCCCTGTGCGGCATCTTCCACCACGTACAAGTTGTATTTTTTCGCCAGCGCCATGATGGTGTCCATCTCGCAGGCCACGCCGGCGTAATGAACCGGCACAATGGCGCGGGTTTTATCGGTGATCGCCGCTTCGATTTTGCTCTCATCGATGTTCATGGTGTCCGGACGCAAGTCAACGAACACCACTTTAGCGCCGCGCAGCACGAAAGCGTTGGCGGTTGAAACAAAGGTGAAGCTCGGCATGATCACTTCATCGCCCGGCTGAATATCCAGCAGGATCGCCGCCATCTCCAGCGAGGCGGTGCAGGAAGGCGTCAACAGCACCTTCGGGCAACCAAAACGCTGCTCCATCCACTGTTGGCAGCGACGGGTAAAACCTCCATCGCCACACAGTTTGCCACTGCTCATTGCAGCCTGCATATACTCAAGTTCGGTGCCAACAACCGGTGGTGCGTTAAATGGGATCATGTTTTCCTCTGTATAACCAATACGAGGTGCTTTCGATAGCGGCACCCTGTCGTTGATAGAGCCGTAACGCGGCGATATTACCTATCTGGGTGGCGACCCGCAGGCGCTGCAGCGACCGGCACTCTGCGATAGCCGCCGCCATCAATCGGGAGCCAATCCCTTTGCCGGATGCGCCGGGAAACGCCGCTAAAAGGCCGATTCGTGCCTCCTGGCCACCGATATCACGCAGGCTGACAAACCCTTCAGGCTGCCCGGCTTCGTCCAGCGCCAGCAGGCACTGGTGATCAAATGTCCCCAATACCGCTTTTTCTATCCACATGGCATAGAAACGGCCGCTGTCATTAGCGTCATACCAGGGCGCACGAAAACGGCTGGCGGTGAACACCCCGGCCGCCGCGTCACGCAGCGCCGGGATATCGCCCGGCACTGCCGGGCGAATGGTCCCTGGCGACACAGTCTGAGATGAAGCACATTCCGTGCCGATATTCAGTACCAGATCGACTTCGCCTTCAACCAGTTGAAACCCCAACCCGGCCAATCCATCCGCCCAGGCCGTTTGATGCGCAGGGATTTTGGCCTGCACCAATGCGTAGGCATTCAAATCGGCTTCAGCGAGTATGGGGGCTGCAGTGGCAAAATTGAGCTTTGCGCTGTTAAGGGCAAAAAACTCTGTTTCCCAGGCTAAGGGCTCAATACTGGCGCGGACGTGCATGCAATAAATCCAGCAGATACTTACCGTAACCGGTTTTAAGCAAGGATTGCGCGGCGCGTTTCACACCGTCATCGTCCAGCCAGCCATTGCGCCAGGCAATCTCTTCCAGGCAGGCAATTTTAAAGCCCTGGCGTTTTTCCACTGTCTGCACAAAGCTGCTGGCTTCCAGCAGGCTGTCGTGTGTGCCGGTATCCAGCCAGGCGAAACCACGGCCCAACAGCTCGACGGTCAGTTCACCACGCTCCAGGTACATCTGGTTAATGCTGGTGATTTCCAGCTCGCCGCGCTCGGAAGGTTTTACCTGTTTGGCAAACTCCACGACCTGACTGTCGTAGAAATACAGGCCGGTCACCGCCCAATTGGATTTAGGTTGTTGCGGTTTTTCCTCGATCGACAGGGCGCGGAAATTATCGTCAAATTCCACGACACCGAAGCGCTCAGGATCCATCACCTGATAGCCGAACACGGTAGCGCCTTGCGTACGGGCGGCGACAGTTTTCAGTTTCGGGCTAAACCCTTGGCCAAAGTAGATATTATCACCCAGCACCAGGCAGCTCGGTTCGCCGGCCAGGAACTCTTCACCAATTAAAAATGCCTGCGCCAGGCCATCTGGGCTAGGTTGTTCGGCATAACTGAGGGTAATGCCGAACTCTTCTCCAGAGCCCAGCAAGCGTCTGAATGAGGGTAAATCTTCCGGGGTGGAGATGATCAGAATGTCGCGGATCCCCGCCAGCATCAGCACCGACAGCGGATAGTAAATCATCGGCTTGTCGTAGATAGGCAGCAGTTGCTTGGATACGCCACGGGTAATCGGGTGCAGGCGTGTGCCGGAGCCGCCCGCCAGAATAATACCTTTCATACTCACTCCAGACTTCACAGGGCCGCCAAACGGCAGCGGCCTCGCCAAATTTAGTCGGATAAACCTAAACGTTCACCCGCATAGGAACCGTCCTGAACGCGTCGCCACCAGGTTTCGTTGTTCAGATACCAGGAAACCGTTTTGCGAATGCCGCTTTCAAAGGTTTCCTGCGGCCGCCAGCCCAGTTCCCGGTCAATTTTCCCGGCATCGATCGCGTAGCGCATATCATGACCTGGGCGATCCTTGACGTAAGTAATCAGGTCGCGGTATTTCTTCACGCCCAGCGGCTTGTTCGGGGCCAGTTCTTCCAACAGATCGCAGAGGGTGTGTACCACCTCGATATTCTTGCGCTCGTTGTGGCCGCCGATATTGTAGGTTTCACCTACCACACCTTCGGTAACAACCTGGTACAACGCGCGCGCATGGTCTTCAACATACAGCCAATCGCGGACTTGCGCGCCGTCGCCATATACCGGCAATGGCTTGCCGGCAACGGCATTCAGGATCACCAACGGGATCAGTTTCTCCGGGAAGTGATACGGGCCGTAGTTATTGGAACAGTTAGTGACGATGGTCGGCAGGCCGTAGGTTCGCAACCAGGCGCGCACCAGATGATCGCTGGAGGCTTTAGAGGCCGAATACGGGCTGCTCGGCGAATAAGGCGTGGTTTCGGTGAACAGATCGTCCGTGCCATGCAGATCGCCATACACTTCGTCGGTGGAAATGTGGTGAAAGCGGAAATTCTGCTTCTTCTCCGCATCCAGCGATTGCCAATACTGGCGGGCCGCTTCCAGCAGGGTGTAGGTCCCCACCACGTTGGTTTCAATAAATGCCGCCGGGCCGTCGATCGAACGATCGACATGGCTTTCCGCCGCCAGGTGCATGATCACATCCGGCCGATACTGGGCAAATACCCGATCCAACGCCGTGCGATCGCAGATATCCACCTGTTCAAACGCATAGCGTTCGTTATCGGCAATCACCGCAAGCGACTCCAGATTGCCCGCGTAAGTGAGCTTATCTACCACCACGACGCTGTCTTGCGTGGCTTCAATGATATGCCTCACGACGGCGGAACCAATAAAGCCGGCGCCTCCAGTGACTAAAATACGTTTCAACGCCATACCCCTTTGGTATCCACTACCCAGGATTGCGTAATCTCTTCCGGCTTGATCGCTTTGAATTGCTTATGGTCGACCAGCATTACGATCACATCCGCCTGCTGCAAGGCATCGGCCAACGCTTTCAGCGTCACGTGACCGGCCAGAGATTTCGGCAACTGCTCAACATTGGGTTCTACCACCAAGGTTTCGCCGACGTGCCAGTCAGCAATCAGATGCGCCACTTCCACCGCCGGGCTTTCGCGCAAATCGTCGATATTCGGCTTGAAAGCCAGACCGAAACAGGCAATTTTCACTTCTGAAGCGCGCTTGTCGGTGGCCGCCAGACAGTCGGCAACGGCGGCTTTCACCCGGTCAACCACCCACAGTGGTTTTCCGTCATTCACCAGACGTGCGGTATGGATCAGGCGCGCCTGCTGCGGATTTTGCGACACGATAAACCACGGATCGACCGCGATGCAGTGGCCACCGACGCCAGGACCCGGCTGCAGGATATTCACCCGCGGATGGCGATTCGCCAGACGGATAAGTTCCCAGACGTTGATGCCCTGCTCGGCGCAAATCAGCGACAGCTCATTCGCAAAGGCGATATTCACGTCGCGGAAACTGTTTTCGGTCAGTTTGCACATCTCGGCGGTGCGTGAATTAGTCACCACACATTCACCTTCAAGGAAAATCTTGTACAGCTCGCTGGCGCGATCCGAGCATTTTGGCGTCATGCCGCCAATAACGCGATCGTTCTGAATCAGCTCAACCATCACCTGCCCCGGCAGCACACGCTCCGGACAGTAAGCAATATTCACATCGGCAGCTTCACCCGTCTGCTGCGGGAAGCTGAGATCGCTGCGCGCCTCGGCCAGCCACTGCGCCATCTGTTCGGTAGCCCCCACCGGAGAGGTGGACTCCAGGATAACCAGATCACCCTTTTTCAGTACCGGCGCCAGTGATTTGGCGGCAGCCTCGACATAAGCCAGATCGGGCTCATGATCGCCTTTAAACGGCGTAGGTACCGCGATCAGAAAAGCGTCCGCGGCCAAGGGTTTGGTCACCGCCTGCAGATAACCGCCGTCGACGGCCTCTTTAACCACTTTATCCAGATCGGGTTCAACGATATGAATCGCGCCGCGGTTAATGGTATCTACCGCATGCTGGTTAACATCTACGCCGACCACTTTTTTCTTGCGCGAGGCAAACGCCGCCGCCGTTGGCAGACCGATATACCCCAGGCCGATAACCGAAATAGTGTTAAAACTCATAGTGTCACCTGATGATTCTTCAAAGCTGCGAGAATACGCTGGCAGGCATGCCCGTCACCGTAAGGGTTATGCGCCCGGCTCATGGCGTGATATTCCTTTTCATCCGTCAACAGCCGGGTCACCGCATCAACAATTTTAGCCACGTCGGTGCCGACCAGGCGGACCGTACCCGCATCCACCGCTTCCGGCCGTTCGGTAGTGTCACGCATTACCAGCACAGGTTTACCCAATGACGGCGCTTCCTCCTGGATACCGCCGGAGTCGGTCAGGATCATATAAGCGTTAGCCATCAGATACACGAACGGCAAGTAATCCTGCGGATCGATCAGGATAATGTTATCAATCCCTTTCAGAATGCGGTTGACCGGCTCGCTTACGTTCGGGTTGAGATGTACCGGGTACACCACCTGTACGTCAGGATGAGTACGGGCGATTTCTGCCAGCGCGCTGCAAATCCGCTCAAACCCGCCGCCGAAGCTTTCGCGACGGTGGCCCGTCACCAGGATCAACTTCTTGCTGGCATCCAGGAACGGGTAGCGCTGCGCCAGGCCATCATGCACGGCGGCATCACCCATTACACGATCGCGCACCCAGAACAACGCATCGATAACCGTGTTGCCGGTGACGAAAATATGATCGTCCGGCAACAGTTCGCGCAGCAGGTTCTGGCGTGAATTTTCCGTCGGTGCAAAATGATACATCGCCAGATGACCGGTCAGCTTGCGGTTGGCCTCTTCCGGCCACGGCGAGTACAGATCGCCGGTGCGCAAGCCCGCCTCCACGTGTCCAACCGGGATACGCTGATAAAAAGCCGCCAGGCTGGTCGCCAGCGTGGTGGTTGTGTCACCGTGGACCAGCACCACATCCGGCTTGAACTCTTCCAGAACGCCTTTCAGGCCTTCCAAAATGCGACAGGTAATCTCACTCAGTCCCTGGCCGGGCTTCATGATGTTCAGATCGTAATCAGGCACGATTTCAAATAACCGCAACACTTGATCCAACATCTCACGATGCTGTGCCGTTACGCAGACTCTTGATTCAAAGGCTTCATCCTGAGCCAGGGCATGTACCAGCGGTGCCATCTTGATGGCTTCAGGCCTGGTGCCGAAAACAGTCAACACTTTCACAGCGAATCTCTTTTGGTCGGTTAACCGCAGGCATACCTGCGAATTGGGCGTTCACACGCCCATAAGCGAATTATTATATTATTTTTAATTACGCGGGCGGCGCACCAGGGCAATACCTGCGCCAACCAAAGCGCCCATCGCGCCCCACATGATCAACCAGAATATCCGCCGCGGGCTGTCACGTTTTACCGGTTCTTCCGGGGTCCGCAAATAGCGGTAAGTCTGAAATTTCTCGTCCAGGGTCGGACCCACATTCAATGTCGACAGCATCGCACGATTTTGATCGTAATCCAGATCGTAGGTTGGCCCTGAAGCCTGCAACCCTTCCAGACGCGCCTGCAACATAGGTTTCCCCAGCAGGAACAGATCGGAATCCGGCAATTGTTCGGCCGGCGTATCGGTTTGAGTCCGGCTGATGCCCTGCGTATCGGCAATTTTCAGCGCCTGCTCGATCGTGTTCAGCTCGCGCTTGTAAACCGCGTCCGCCACCGCCTCCTGACGTTTCACCTGCGCCTTCATCGACGTCGTGCGGGCAGCCCATGCGCCCTGGATTTCTTCATTCAGGTGTTGAGCTGCGCGATGGCTGGCGAATGCCACGTACTGGCGCAGCAGATGATTGGCGTCCGCCGCCGTTTCCGCCGTCAATTTCACGCCATCGTTCGGCACTTTTTTGTCATCGCGCGGCGTAAACTGAACGTTGTTAATCAGTTCATCAAGCAATGCCGCATCGGCGCGGGCATCACCTTCCTGGCGCTGTTTGTAATAATCGCTCTGCAGCCAGAAATCGCGACGCGTATCGTATGCCGCCAACTGCATAATGAATTCATTATAGGCTTCGTCAGCAATGCCCGGCTGCTCGGCAGAGACCGCCGGCAGCGTACGCACATCCAGATTTCGCAGGAACTGCTGCTGGGAATAATAGCCTCCCAGTGCATTCACGGTCGGCCGATCGGTAATCGCCGCCGCACTCCATTCCTGTTTCACCAGGTAGGATACGGCCAGCGCAACCACCGCGAACAATGCCGCCATGCCGATAATCCATTGCTTGCCGCGCCACAGGGTACAGCACAAGCCGCGGATATCGAGTTCGTTATCCACTGCCGGGATATTCTTGTCAGACGTTGTTTCTGGATTCATCACTGCCCAAAAGCCTCTGGTTAAGATACTTGCTTATTGTCGGTCGAACGCCGTAAGCGGCGCTTGATACGCTTAATGTAACGTGCAACGCGCCAGGCGCGTTTGATGCAATAACCGTACAAAAAGAAAGCAAGCAAGAATAATGCCAACATTACCCATTCAGGAACAAAAGTAAGACGCTCGCCAAGCACGCCAATCGCCGCCAGCAGCGCTGCCGCCAGGGTAATCAGTACGAAAGCCTGCCGCGGCGTAAAGCCTGCGCGCATAATCAGATGGTGAATGTGTTGACGATCGGGGGAGAAGGGGCTCATCCCCTTGCGTAAGCGACGGTACATGATCGCAATCATGTCCATCAGCGGAATAGCGATAATCCACAGGGCGGTAACCGGATTGATGGAGTGAACCTTACCCTGCGAGCTTTGCAACAACAGCCAGATGGCGGTGAAGCCGATCAGCGTACTGCCTGCATCCCCCATGAATACCTTATACCGCCGGCCAAGAATGCCGAGGTTAAGCAGGATATAGGGAACGATGGTGGCGATCATCGCGAAGCACCAGAAAGCCAACTCAGAATGGCCGCTCAGATACAGCAGGACACCCAGCGCACCGAAAGAAACGCATGAAAGCCCACCCAACAGACCGTCAATGCCGTCCACCATGTTAAAGGCGTTGATGGCGGCCCAAACGGCAAACAGCGTGACCAGATAGCCGAAAGGCCCCAACTGCATTTCCCAGTCACCCAGCACGTGGCCGAAACTGCGCAGATAGAGACCGGCGAAAACCATCATCGCGATGCCAACCAACGCCTGAACCAGAGCACGAATTTTCACGCTGATATCGAAACGATCGTCGAGAGCACCAACGAACACCAATATACCCGCACAGGTCAGGTAAAGTTTACCGTGCGCAATCGTTTGGTCAGAGATAAGGAAGGCAAAGCACAGCCCGGCATAAACGGAAATACCGCCGACCAGAGGAATTAACCCCTGATGACGCTTACGGTAATTAGGTTTATCAACCAGACCAATACGTTTTGCTGCTTTACGGGCAACAAAGAGAAACGCCAAAGAAAACAGGAAAACAAATAGAATTTCAGTACTCATAGTGAGTAAGTTCACAGTTAACAGATCTCTGTAGAAGATAAGGCAGCTTAACACGGGCGACAGGTTGCGCCATGGGATCCCGCTACCTTTCAGTCATTTCCTATGACAACAGCCATTCATTCTTACGCCAATGTGTGTGCCCGCCGTTTAGACAGCAACAAAGCGCGAGCGGCAAAGCGCCGACCGCAAATAAGATGAATTCTCAGTAAGTCACAAAAAACTTACATTTCCATTTCTGTTACTTATCGTATCCGCCAAATGCAAAAAACGCCACGGCTAGGCGTGGCGTTCTCTGAATTTTTTACTCAATTATGAGCGCGTCGTCATTATGAGCGCTTCATCATATCGAAGAATTCATCATTGGTCTTGGTCATGGCCAACTTGTTAATGAGGAACTCCATCGCATCAATCTCGCCCATTGGGTGAATGATTTTACGCAGGATCCACATTTTTTGCAGTTCTTCAGACGTGGTGAGCAACTCTTCTTTACGGGTACCGGAGCGGTTGTAGTCGATCGCAGGGAATACGCGCTTCTCGGCGATTTTGCGCGCCAGATGCAATTCCATGTTGCCGGTACCTTTAAACTCTTCGTAGATAACCTCGTCCATTTTGGAACCGGTATCGACCAGCGCGGTAGCGATGATGGTCAGGCTGCCGCCCTCTTCAACGTTACGTGCCGCACCGAAGAAACGCTTAGGACGATGCAGGGCATTGGCATCCACACCACCGGTCAGTACTTTGCCGGAAGCCGGCACAACGGTGTTGTAGGCACGTGCCAAACGGGTGATGGAGTCAAGAAGGATGATAACGTCTTTCTTGTGCTCAACCAGGCGCTTGGCCTTTTCGATCACCATTTCCGCAACCTGGACGTGACGGGAAGCCGGCTCGTCAAAGGTAGAGGCGATGACTTCGCCCTTCACCAGACGCTGCATCTCGGTCACTTCTTCCGGACGCTCGTCGATCAGCAGTACCATCAGCACGCAGTCGGGATGGTTGTAAGCGATGCTCTGCGCAATGTTCTGCAGCAGCATGGTTTTACCGGCTTTCGGTGGAGCGACAATCAGGCCACGCTGACCACGGCCAATCGGAGAAGCCAGGTCCAGCACGCGTGCCGTCAGGTCTTCGGTTGAACCGTTGCCACGTTCCATCCGCAGACGGGAGTTGGCATGCAGCGGGGTTAAGTTCTCGAACAGGATCTTGCTGCGGGCGTTTTCCGGTTTGTCGTAGTTGACTTCATTAACTTTCAACAGGGCAAAATAGCGCTCGCCTTCTTTTGGCGGACGAATCTTACCGGAAACGGAGTCACCTGTACGGAGGTTGAAACGGCGGATTTGGCTAGGGGATACGTAGATGTCGTCGGGGCCTGCAAGGTAGGAACTGTCTCCAGAGCGGAGGAAACCAAATCCATCCTGCAATATCTCCAACACGCCATCGCCGAAGATATCTTCTCCACTTTTCGCATGTTGCTTAAGGATGGAGAAGATAATGTCCTGCTTGCGCATACGGGCAAGGTTTTCCAGCCCCATATTTTCGCCGAGAGTAATCAGCTCAGAAACCGGCGTATTCTTTAATTCGGTAAGATTCATAGTGGTGGGTTCTTAAACTCGGGGTGTGTCTCGAACTGCTATCGTGAATGGTATGGCAGCGTGATACGTGCCTGTTTACTGGACGTTCGACCACCGGGCGCTGAGCTGTCACGGTAAGAAATGGCTTACAAGAGACGCGCGCATTGACGGTTTAAGATCGAAGGTACCTTAAAATTGATTTTGCAAAACCTTTTGACTGCTAAAACGCGGGTTGAGTTCATTTTACTGTCAACACCAGCGGTTCAGCACAGAGTATAGCTTTAGATTCAAACTCTTTAGATTTAAAACTTCGGGCAAGTTCTATATGCAGTGTGGCTAAACTTAACACGCTTATTGGCAGGCGTCTAGCGGTGAATTTAAATCCCCGCCAGACGCCTGAATATCCCCATTGCCTCTGAAGCTACAGCCTGATTGGCTACGGCTTTGATCCCACAGGATATAGGGCGTTACGCCCGATTACAGATTCGCGTTAAGGAAGTCTTTGAGCTGGCCTTTGGACAGCGCACCCACCTTGGTCGCAGCCACTTCACCGTTTTTGAACAGCAACAGCGTCGGGATACCGCGGATACCGTACTTGGGGGCGGTTGCCGGATTTTGGTCGATATTCAGCTTGGTGATGGTCAACTTGCCTTCGAACTCAACGGCAATTTCATCCAGGATCGGAGCAATCATCTTGCACGGCCCACACCATTCAGCCCAGAAATCGACCAGGATTGGCCCTTCAGCTTTTAGCACGTCGGTGTCGAAGCTGCTGTCAGTCAGGTGAATAATTTTATCGCTCATGTTCTACTCCACAGGATTATGCCTACCTTGTTGGTGTAGCATTAACCAACCTAAGGTGATTTTATTTCACCGCGTTTATTTCAACGGATGTGCTTTCGTAAAGCAATAGTTAGCTGATATTCTACCACACTATGAGCAAAACACACTTGACCGAACAGAAGTTTTCCGACTTCGCCCTGCACCCGTTAGTCCTTGAAGCCCTTGAAAAAAAAGGGTTTCACCATTGCACGCCTATCCAGGCGTTAGCATTGCCGCTCACGCTCTCCGGGCGTGACGTTGCAGGTCAGGCGCAAACCGGTACCGGAAAGACGCTGGCATTTTTAGCGTCTACTTTTCACTATTTGCTTTCTAACCCGGCGAAACAGGATCGCCAGACCAACCAGCCGCGCGCCTTGATCATGGCGCCAACGCGTGAACTGGCGGTGCAGATCCACTCCGATGCGGAAGCCCTCTCCCAATCCACCGGCCTGAAACTGGGTCTGGCGTACGGCGGCGACGGTTACGACAAGCAGCTGAAAGTGCTGGAAAGCGGCGTGGATATCCTGGTGGGCACCACAGGTCGTTTAATCGATTACGCCAAACAGAACTACATCGATCTGGGCGCGATCCAGGTTGTGGTGCTGGATGAAGCCGATCGCATGTACGATCTTGGCTTTATCAAAGACATTCGCTGGCTGTTCCGCCGCATGCCTGCGGTCGATCAACGCCTGAACATGCTGTTCTCCGCCACTCTGTCCTATCGCGTACGCGAACTGGCTTTCGAGCAGATGAACAACGCCGAATATGTTGAAGTGGAACCGGAACAGAAAACCGGCCATCGCATCAAAGAAGAACTGTTCTACCCGTCCAACGAAGAAAAGATGCGCCTGCTGCAGACGCTGATCGAAGAAGAGTGGCCGGACCGCTGCATCATTTTCGCCAACACCAAGCATCGCTGTGAAGACGTCTGGGGCCATTTGGCGGCCGACGGCCACCGCGTAGGCCTGCTGACCGGCGATGTGGCGCAGAAAAAACGCCTGCGTATTCTGGAAGACTTCACCAAAGGCAACCTCGATATTCTGGTCGCCACCGACGTCGCCGCCCGCGGCCTGCATATCCCGTTGGTCACGCATGTGTTCAACTACGATCTGCCTGACGACTGCGAAGACTATGTTCACCGTATCGGTCGTACCGGCCGTGCCGGCGAAAGCGGCCATTCCATCAGCCTGGCCTGTGAAGAGTACGCACTCAACCTGCCGGCGATCGAAACCTATACCGGCCACAGCATTCCGGTGAGCAAGTACAACAGCGACGCGTTGCTGACTGACCTGCCTGCGCCGAAACGCCTTGCCCGTCCACGCGGTGGCAACGGCCCACGCCGTAATTCCGCGCCGCGTCGTGGCGGCGGTGCACCACGCAATAACCGTAAACGTCCAGGCTGATAACCATGCTCAGTTCCAGCACGCTCTATGCCGCTATCGACCTCGGCTCCAACAGCTTCCACATGCTGGTGGTACGGGAAGTGGCCGGCAGCATTCAGACCCTGGCGCGCATCAAGCGTAAAGTGCGTCTGGCGGCCGGGCTGGATCAGCACAATCACCTGTCGCATGACGCCATGCAGCGCGGTTGGCAATGCCTGAAGCTGTTCTCCGAACGCTTGCAGGACATCCCCCGCGCCCAGATCCGTGTGGTCGCTACGGCCACGCTGCGTCTGGCGTCAAATGCCGATGAATTCCTGCAGACCGCCGAGCAAATTCTCGGTTGCCCGATCCAGGTGATCAGCGGCGAGGAAGAAGCGCGCCTGATTTATCATGGCGTTGCCCATACCACCGGTGGGCCGGACCAGCGTTTGGTGGTCGATATCGGCGGTGGCAGCACCGAGTTGGTCACCGGCACCGGCGCTCAGGCTGCCCAGCTATACAGCCTGTCCATGGGCTGTGTCACCTGGCTGGAGCGTTTCTTTAGCGATCGCAATCTGGGGCAGGATAATTTCGAACGCGCCGAACAGGCCGCACGCGAAATGGTGCGCCCTATCGCACCGCATCTGCGTCAGCACGGCTGGCAAATCTGCGTCGGCGCTTCCGGCACCGTACAGGCGTTGCAGGAAATCATGGTGGCGCAGGGCATGGATGAGCGCATCACCCTGTCCAAGCTGCGTCAGTTGAAACAGCGCGCCATTCAATGCGGCAAGCTGGAAGAGTTGGAAATCGAGGGCTTGACGCTGGAACGCGCACTGGTGTTTCCAAGCGGGCTGTCGATCCTGCTGGCGATTTTCCAGGAGCTGGGCATTGAAAGCATGATGCTGGCCGGCGGCGCGCTACGCGAAGGACTGGTCTACGGCATGCTGCATCTGCCGGTTGAACAGGATATCCGCAGCCGCACCATTCGCAATCTGCAACGGCGCTACCTGTTGGATACCGAACAGGCCGAGCGAGTCAGCCAGTTGGCTGCCAACTTCTCGCAGCAGGTGAGCAACGAGTGGCAGTTGGACGCGCGATGTCGCGAGTTATTGCACAGCGCCTGCCTGATCCACGAAATCGGCCTCAGCGTTGATTTCAAGCAGGCGCCACAACACGCCGCCTACCTGATCCGCCATCTGGATTTGCCCGGCTTCACGCCGGCGCAAAAAAAGCTGTTGGCTACGCTATTGCAAAACCAGAGCAACACTATCGATCTGCCGCTGCTGAGCCAGCAAAACGCCCTGCCGCCGCGTATGGCGCAACGTCTATGCCGCCTTTTGCGGCTGGCCATCATTTTTGCCAGCCGGCGCCGCGACGACACGCTGCCTGCGGTGCGCCTGCGTGCCAATAACGACGACGAGCTGACGGTGATCCTGCCGTCGGGCTGGCTGGAGCAGCACCCGCTACGTGCAGAGGCACTGGATCAGGAAAGCCACTGGCAAAGCTATGTGCACTGGCCGCTGATGCTGGAAGAACAACGTTAATATGACAAGGGCGCCAAGCGCTCTTTCAGACTGCTGACAAAGCCCGTTATTAGGGAGAGCGTGCCGAAGGGGTCGTAACGGCCTTGGCCGTCGGAGCGCCCCTCGGTGCGCTAGGCCCGGGTATCTCGGGTTCAAAGACCACTTTGTCATCAAACTCCAGGGGCGCCAAGCGCCCTTTCTTTTTAGCCTTCACCTTTGGCTTTGGCCAGCTGCGCGCGAATATTGGCCAAATGGCTCTGCCCTTTTTGCATCCGCTCCTGCGGGCTGACCACCTTACGCTCGCTTTCCCACGCCAGATCATCCTGCGGCAGTTCCAGCAAGAAACGGCTCGGTTCCGGTCGCACCAGCTCGCCATATTGGCGGCGCTCGCGGCACAGAGTGAAAATCAGCTCTTTTTGGGCGCGGGTGATCCCCACATAGGCCAAACGCCGCTCTTCATCGACGTTATCTTCGTCGATGCTGCTCTGATGCGGTAATAATCCCTCCTCCATTCCCACCAGGAATACATAAGGGAACTCCAGCCCTTTGGAGGCGTGCAGCGTCATTAATTGAACCTGATCCAGCTCCTCATCGCTTTCGCCGCGCTCCATCATGTCCCGCAGGGTAAAGCGCGTCACCACCTGGGTCAGCGTCATCGGCTCATCCAGCTCGCTGCCTTCGAGCATTTCCGTCATCCAGCCAAACAGCGTGTTGACGTTTTTCATGCGCATTTCGGCGGCTTTCGGGCTGGGTGACGTTTCAAACAGCCAGCTTTCATAGTCCACGCCGTGGATCAGGTCGCGCACCGCAGCCACCGGCTCACGCTCCGCCAGTTGAGCGATACCGTCCAGCCAGTGGGTGAAGCGTTGCAGCGACTCCAGCCCACGGCCGGTCAGATGTTGGCTCAGGCCCAGATCGAAACTGGCGCGGAACAGGCTTTTGTTACGCTGATTGGCCCATTCACCCAACTTTTGCAGCGTCGCCGGGCCAATCTCACGCTTTGGCGTATTGACGATGCGCAGGAAAGCGCTGTCGTCATCCTGGTTGGTCAGCACGCGCAGATAGGCCAGCAGATCCTTGATTTCCGGCCGCGAGAAAAACGAGGTGCCGCCGGAAATCTTGTAAGGAATACGGTTCTGCATCAGCATTTTTTCAAACAGCCGCGACTGATGGTTACCGCGATAAAGGATCGCATAATCACCGTAATTGGTTTTCTTCACGAAGTGGTGGGCAATCAGTTCCCCCACGACTCGCTCGGCCTCGTGATCCTCGTTATTCGCGGTCACCACTTTCAGCTCTTCGCCGTAGCCCAGCTCGGAAAACAGCCGTTTTTCAAACACGTGCGGATTATTGGCGATCAGAATATTTGCCGCCTTCAGAATGCGCTCGCTGGAACGGTAGTTCTGCTCCAGCTTGATCACCTGCAGCGCCGGGAAATCTTCCTTCAGCAACACCAGATTTTGCGGCCGCGCACCGCGCCAGGAGTAAATCGACTGGTCGTCGTCCCCGACCACGGTAAAGCGCGCGCGATTGCCCACCAGCAGTTTTACCAGCTCATACTGGCTGGTATTGGTGTCCTGATACTCATCCACCAACAGATAACGAATACGGTTTTGCCAACGCTCGCGCACCTCTTCATTACGCTGCAGCAACAGGGTCGGCAGCAGGATCAAATCGTCGAAATCCAGCACGTTACACGCCCTCATATGGGCGTGATACAGGCCGTAGCAATGAGCGAACAGCTTGTCGCGCTCGGAGCGCGCCAGTTCCATCGCCTTTTTGGGATCGACCAGGTCATTTTTCCAATTGGAGATAGTGGAAATCAGCTGCGCCACCAGCGTTTTGTCATTCTCCAGCCATTTTTCAGTCAGCTCTTTCAACAACGCCAGCTGATCCTGATCGTCAAACAGCGAGAAGTTGGACTTCATCTTCAGCGCGGCGTATTCACGCTTGATGATTTCCAGGCCCAGCGTGTGGAAAGTGGAAATCATCAGCCCGCGCGCTTCTTTGCGCCCCATGGTTTGCGCCACACGCTCTTTCATCTCGCGCGCAGCCTTGTTGGTAAAGGTCACGGCGGCGATATGCCGCGCCTGATACCCGCAGTTGTGGATCAGGTGAGCGATTTTATTGGTGATGACGCGCGTCTTGCCGGAACCTGCACCGGCCAGCACCAGGCAAGGCCCGGTAACGAATTCGACGGCTTGTTGTTGGCTGGGATTTAATCGCATGGCGCTTTATTGCTCGGCTTTTTCACGTGGAAGGGGATTGTAGCAGAAAGCGCCGATGAGATTTAACGGGTATACTCGGCGCAATTTCTGTATCGATAAGGCAATACCATGGCAAAGACGGCGTGCGCCCTGCACATTCTGGTAGATAACGAAAAACTGGCCAACGATCTGCTGGCCAAGCTGAAGCGCGGCGTCAGCTTCGACACGCTGGCGCGCAAATATTCTAGCTGCCCGTCAAAGCGCAACGGCGGCGCCTTGGGCGAATTCAACAAGGGCACCATGGTGGCGGCCTTTGATAAAGCGGTGTTCAGCATCCCGCTGCTGAAGCCTTATGGCCCGGTGAAAACCCAGTTCGGCTACCACATCATCAAGGTACTGTACCGCAACTAAGGGGGCGAGCCGCCCCCTTGGTTTTTACTGTGCGCTGGTCTCCGGTGCCGGAGCGGCGTCGGTCGGTTTGACCTCTTCCGTCACCACGGCCGGCGCCGGCGCCATAATGCCGTTGTAGGTCTCCTGCAACTGCTTCATGCTCATTTCCGGCTCGCCCTTCGGCTGCATCAATACCAGCGTCGCATCCTGCGAGAGCTGAAGCTTCAGCTCCTGGTTCAGCGCTTCCAGCGTTAATCCGGACAGGAACTCCTGGCGCAGCTTCTGATATTGCTCCGGCGCGATGTCCACAACGCCGCTTTGTTGCGAACGCAGACGCTGGCTCATCAGCACGTCAGTATCGGTGCGGGCGTAGGTGGCGAACAGCTTGCTCAGTTGATCGTTCTTCTGCGCCAACAGGCCGTTAAACTCCTCTTGCGACAGCCCATTGTTACGCACGCTGGCCAATTCGCGGGCGATAAAACCCAGGCTGTTGTTCAGATTGTTGTTCGGCGTATCAAGGTGAATCGCGCACTGGCCACGCTGGTACTGCACGCGGCAATCAAAGCCCAGATGCAGGTTTTTCTGATCGCTCTTTTCCAGCACCTGCTGAAGGTGCCAGAACAGCGCCTCGCGGGCGATATCGCTGCGCCAGTAGCGGCTAAGATTTTGCGAATCGCGGATCGGGTGCCATGGCGCGTCCCACATGATCGACAACGTATCCTGCTTCACCTGATCGCTGATCAGGCTGACCGGCTGCGGCGGCAACGGTGTCAGCGTCGGCATGGTGGCCGGCGTTTCACGTTTCCCTTTCAGCGGCGAGAAGGCTTTGTTGATCTGCTCGCCCAGGCTGCGGCTGTCCACTTTACCCACCACGTACAGCGTCATCGCGTCCGGCGTATACCATTGCTGGTAGAACTTCTTCAGTTGATCGATATTCACCGGCCGTTTCACCGGCTGGGCCGGATCGTGCGCCAGCAGCGTCGAGCCTTTCAGGCGATAACGCCACCAGGCCTCTTTGGGGTTCGGCGGGAAAGTACCGACCGGGTCGACGCTGGAGTTCATCACCGCATGCACGGTATGTTCGTCGATCGCCAGCTTGCCCGTGGTATCGGAAAGCCACGCCAGCGCTTCTTTCAGCAGGTCTGGGCGGTTATTTGGCAGGCTGAGATTATAAATGGTGAAATCATAAGAGCTGATTGCCGGCGGCAAAGGCCGCTCGCTGTCCACACTCTGTTGCCACAGCGAGCGCAACTGCGGTGGCGTAAAGCTTTCACTGCGCGCCAGCGACAGGCGCGGCAGCAGGTGAGCAAAGCCGATCTGCTGGGAAGACTCCACCAGCGAGCCGGTATTGACCATCAACCGTAGCTCGACGCGATCGCTCGGCCGCTGCGGCGTATCAAGAATCTGCCATGAAAACCCGTTGTCGAGCTGACCCTGCTGCCAGGCAGGATCGGGTTGTAGTGTTTCAGCCTGCACGCTGCCGTTGGCGGCAGCCAACAACAGCCCACCGACTATAAGATGAATTCTGGTGCCCTGCATGTGAACCCCTACTTAATTACTATCCAATTTCTGTATACAAATGCGGATATTCCATTCACCGGAATATTAGGCTGTCTCGTACAGCCTACAAATACGCCCTGAGTTTCACAGTGGGGCGGAAAGCAGAAAGTGTACCACTCTGTTAGACCGCACGCCTTTGCGGATGTCACTCATTGAAGTGAAAAATAATGGATAGTCGGGTTTTTAATGCAAGAATTCATTACTTGGGGGAATAAAGCATCACCGACTACGGCCGCAGCCGGTGATTGGAAGCTAAAATCAGGCGGAAGGCAGTGTTTTATCGGCACCGTTACCGTGCTTGTTGGACAAGGTGTCATGCAGCTGTTTTTCATCCAGTTGCTTACACCATTTCGCCACCACCACGGTTGCCACGCCGTTACCGACCAGGTTGGTCAGCGCGCGGGCTTCGGACATAAAGCGGTCAATGCCCAGAATCAGCGCCAGGCCTGCCAGCGGCAGATGGCCCACGGCGGAAATGGTGGCAGCCAGTACGATAAAGCCGCTACCGGTCACCCCGGCAGCCCCTTTCGAGGACAGCAACAGCACCACCAGCAGAGTCACCTGATGCACGATATCCATATGAGTATTGGTTGCCTGAGCGATAAATACCGCCGCCATGGTCAGGTAGATCGAGGTGCCGTCCAGGTTAAAGGAGTAGCCGGTCGGGATAACCAGCCCCACCACCGATTTCTTACAGCCCAGCTTCTCCATTTTATCGAGCATGCGCGGCAGCACCGACTCGGAAGAAGAGGTCCCGAGCACAATCAGCAACTCTTCTTTGATATAGCGAACAAATTTGAAAATGCTGAAACCATTGGCGCGAGCAATGGTGCCAAGCACCACCACCACGAACAGTACGCAGGTAATATAGAAGCAGGCAATCAACTGGCCGAGTTGCAGCAGCGTACCCACGCCATACTTGCCGATGGTGAACGCCATGGCCCCGAAAGCACCCAGCGGCGCCAGGCGCATGATCATATTGATGATGCCGAAGATAACGCGCGAGAAGCTGTCGATCACGTTGAAGATCAACTGGCCTTTATCGCCCAGGCGATGCAGGGCGAAACCGAACAGCACGGCGAACAGCAGCACCTGCAGAATGTTGCCGCTGGCGAAAGCGCCGATGACGCTGCCGGGAATGATGTCCAGCAGGAACGGAATGATACCCTGCTGCTGAGCCTGTTCTGCGTATACCGCCACCGCTTTGGCATCCAGCGTGCCCGGATCGATGTTCATCCCCGCGCCCGGCTGCACCACGTTGACGATCAGCAGGCCAATCAGCAGCGCCAGGGTGCTGACAATCTCAAAATAGAGCAGCGCGATCGCACCGGTGCGGCCTACGGCCTTCATGCTCTCCATGCCCGCGATGCCGGTCACCACGGTACAGAAAATCACCGGCGCAATGATCATCTTGATCAGCTTAACGAATCCATCGCCCAGAGGTTTCATCTGTGCGCCAATATCAGGATAGAAATGGCCAAGCAGGACGCCCAGCGTAATTGCCGTCAGCACCTGAAAATAGAGGCTCTTAAAGATAGTGATTTTCATATGAACATCCTTTGGGGGGGAAGACACGCACCAGGCGGTAGTCTAGTTATCTCGCCTGTTCATCGCTTGCGCGGAAAATAACACCCACATAACAACATGGAAATAATTTGTTGCAGCCACAGACACAGGTTGATACGAATTTAAGAGCTGAAACGCGCCAGCTCGAATGTAAAGCGGCAAATTGCGTAACTATTTCTTTGCACTAACGCAAAAGGGGTAGCTGATAATCAACGTTTTTTGGGCAGGATATGCAACGGGCGACGCACACGTCGCCCAAAGCGAAAGACAGAAGTGTTGGACTTAAGCCGAAGGTTGGCAGAACTGAGATTCAAACTCCGCGCGCGGCAACGGGCGGGCAAACAGGAACCCCTGGCCGCTGTGAATGCCGTGCTGCAACAGCCAATCGCGCTGCCCGGCGTTTTCGACCCCTTCAGCCATTACCGGCAGATGCAGTACCTCAGAAATGGAACTGACGATGCGCACCATGGCGTCATCCGCCGGTAACCCCTGAATAAAGCTCTTGTCGATTTTAATCAAATCGATCGGCAGGCATTTCAGCCGGTTAAGGTAATTAAGGCTGGAATATCCCATGCCAAAATCGTCCAGCGCAATCGACAGCCCCAGGTCGTGCAACTCCCGCAACAGCGCCAGCGCGCGGTCGAGATCGTCAATGCGTACCGTTTCGGTAATTTCCAGCAGCAGCTTGCGCGGGTCGATATGATGCTGCGCCAACATGCTCTTCAGGTGCGGAATAAAGTCTTCATGCTGCATCTGGATGGCGGAAATGTTGACCGCCAGCGGCAGCGTAATGCCTCTGGCTTGCCAGTCCGCCAGAATGCGACAGGACTCTTCCAGCACCCAGTTGCCGAGCGGCACAATCACGCCAAGCTCCTCGGCCAACGGAATGACGTCTGCCGGCAGAATAAAGCTGCCGTCGTACTGCTGCCAACGCAGCAACGCCTCGGCGCCGATCACCGCATTGGACTGCATGTCCATCTGCGGCTGTAAAAACAGGGTGAAACGGCGTTGATCAATGGCGTGCAGAATCTCACTTTCCTGCGTCAGCCGCTTTTGGGTGCGCTCCGTCAGGCTCGGTTCAAAGAACAGGATCTGATTCTTGCCTTCACGATGCGCCGACATCATCGCCGACGTGGCGCTGCGCAGCAGCTGTTCTGCGCTCTCTCCCACATTGAGATAGTGGGCGATACCGATGCTGGCGCTTGGCCGCAACGGCATTTCCTGCAGGCTCAGCGGCGCATTGATTTGCGCCATAATGCGGCGCGCCAACTGCATGGCATGGAAGGGCCGCTCAACGCCTTTGGCCAAAATAGCGAACTCGGTGTTGCTCAGTTGCGCCAGCACGCCGTTTTCATCAATACACTCACGCAACTTCTTCGCCAACGTCAGCAACAGCGCTTCGCGCATCGCCGGATTGAGCACGCCGGATGCCTCATGCAGCGTCTCAA
This sequence comes from Serratia plymuthica, assembly GCF_018336935.1. Taxonomy (NCBI): domain Bacteria; kingdom Pseudomonadati; phylum Pseudomonadota; class Gammaproteobacteria; order Enterobacterales; family Yersiniaceae; genus Serratia; species Serratia plymuthica. Next base: position 3,374,776 of record NZ_CP068771.1, read on the forward strand.
TGCCGATGACCAGCAGGTTAAAGCGGTCGGGCCGCAGGCTGGAGGCGATATGCTGTTCCAGCAGCGCGGTAAACAACGCCTGGTTAGGCAGCCCGGTAACCGGATGACGCGTGCTCAGGCGGCTCATCTCGGCATAGGCTTTGGCAAGCCGCTGCTGATTGCGGTTGTAGTTGCGCACCAGCAACCCCAGCTCATCGTCCTGATGCAGGGCCGGCAGCATCAACTGGTGATAAGGCGCTTCATCTTGCGAAATATTTTCCAGCTCTTTCGCCATTGCGCGCAGCGGGTGCACCATCAACCGGTTCATACACCAGCTGATAGAGACCGACAGAATCAACGCCAGCAGCAAGTAGGTCGACAGCATGGTCGACAGCATGCCGAGAATGAATTGGTACATGCGGAACGAATCGGCCTGCAACACCAGATAAGCCAGAGGCTGTGGGTTGGCGGGCACGCGCTCCAGCGAATAGAGCGGAACGGAAATTTGGATCGGCAGCTCGAAAAGCCGCGCGATCAACGTCGGCACCGGGCGTTCCGGCGGGAAGTTGGCGTGCAATGCCTGAAATTCGTTCGGCAGCACGATATCCGCACGGGTCAGTATGCCTACCGGCAACAGGGTATTCAGCACCCGTTTGGTTTCCGGCACGTCCATGCGCAGCACGGCCTCCGCCAGCGGTTGCCGTACGGAATGAGCAATGTTTTCCAGTTGCTGGGCATAGTCATCCCTGCGCTGCTGCACAAAATGGAATAACTGGATCACGATAAATATGCAGATCGTCACCAGCGCCACACCGGACACCGTTGCCATCTGTTTAATCGTTAATGAACGCCTGACCCGCAAACCTGCTCTCCGCTAATTCGGGCTGAAATAAAAAAGAGGCTAAGAAGTATCCTACCCCCTTCGGACCGGTCCGAGTATACTCGATTGTCGGCTGTTTTTATCTTGCCATACCCATGGCAGAACCAAGAAAACTGCGGGTTTCAGTCTTTTCTTAAACGAAAGGCCCCGTATCGCCCTGGTACATGAGCGCCGATGGCGGAAAATGGCAGGGCGCAGCCTTAACACAGGGTAGCAAAACTACCCTGTGTCCGACACTCCGAATCTGACTGAACCCGGTTATTTGAAGTCTGCGTAAGGCGTGAGCGGTTGCGGCGGTAAATCGAGATCGCCCTGCCAGCCCGCCAACGAATAGCGGAGATAAATTAATGCGTGGCTCGGCGTATAATCCTTCGCCTGCTGAATATCGATACCGGCGCCCAACGTCCAGTGCGAGCTGAGACGGCGCTCAACGATCGCCCGCAAAGTATAGCCGACGCCGGAAGAGGAACTGCCGTCTTCCACCGCGAACTTGTCCGGCAACGAATCCGGTATCAGCCCCTGCAGCGGATAACGCCGCTGGCTGTTGGTTTTCGAATGAGACAGGGACACCGACCCCCCCAGTTCCCAGGACCAGTTTTCGGTGCGCTGGCGATAATTGACCGGCACCGCCAGCGACATATATTGCTGCGGGCTGTAATAGCCGCCCTGGCCGAGCGAGTAACCGCTCAAATCCTTTTGATAGTGCCACAGCATGGTGTTCAGCCCGACGGTGACACGGCGATTATCTTCATTAATCAGCTTGTAGTAATAACCGGCCATAAAGCGCTCACGCTGGTTATCCTCGACGTTTTTGCCGGTCAGCTGGTGCGCGCTGAGGTCAGCCCAGACGCCGTTCGCTTCGCCGCGATCGTAGCTGGCGCTAAGGCTCACCCCGGTGGCGCGCACGCCCCCCCAGGTGGTGCCGGTATTCGGATCTTTGGTTCCGCCAAACGCCAGCAGCGAACTGGAGATCGGCCGCCGCGAGGCCGCCAGCGTCCAGCCAATGTGGTTCCAGTCATTGCTGTAGGCCAGCCCGCCTACCCAGTCGACCACCTCAAAGCCCATCGGCGTGGTGCCGATGTCCCCCGCCCAGCGATCGTTTTCCCAACCGGCCGCCACGCTGGTGCCGGTGGTTTTCTGATGCTCATCGCCGCTGCAGCCCTGGGTATGGCAGGTGCCGAAGGTTTCGTAATACTTGCCGCTGCTGTCGGAGGAAAAACTGCCGGCATCCAGCTGCACGGTATCGGTCCGCACGAAGGCCCGCCCATCGTACAGCGGCATGTCCACCTGCAACATGGTGTCGTGCGCTTTGTAGTCGGAGATGCCGCCGGTGCCGCTGGAACGCCAGTAATCGTGATCGAGCGTGACGTTGACATCCTGCTGACGGTACAGATCCGCCGCGTCCGAGCGAATGCCGCGCTTGAGCCAGTCGTCACCCGGGTTGTTGCGCGTCAGATAGGTATAGCTGTCGTTATCCTGCGGCACGGTCGGCGTGATGCCGCCGGCGACCATCGCCTGCTTATAATCCTGTTGTGCCAGTTCCGGCTGCCGTTGTTCACGCTCAAGCCGGGCCGCATCGCGGTAAATCAGCGCTTTCGCCTGCCCCGCCGGCTCCTGCTGCGCCGCCGTTTTCAGCCGGGTAAAAATGTCGCTCGCTTTCTGCGGCTCCCCAACGGCATACCAGGCATTGGCCACTCGCCGCCCGCTGTTGCTGGAAGGTTCCGGCTCCTGTGGTTCGTTTTGCAGGCGCTGGCGCGCCTCGCTGAGTTTGCCCTGCGCCACATAGGCCTCAATCTCACCCAACCGCGCATCCGGGTTGTTCGGCTCACGGGCCCGCACCCGCTGATAGTCGGCCAGTGCGGCGTCATATTCGCCACGCGCCAGCGCCCAATCGGCCAACTGAAGATCGATACGGGTATCCGCCGGCTGCCGGCGCAGATAGGCCACTGCGCCAGGTTCGTCGCCTGCGGCGCGCAGCCGTTCGGCCTGATCCAGCGTCGCCTGCATTTTCAGCCGCTGCGCCAGCTCGCGCATATTGTCGTTCCACTGCGCGGCGGGCAAGGTATTCAGCTGCGCCAGCGCCTGCCGGTCGCGATCGCTGCCGGAGAGGTATAACGCATAAGCGTAGGCCTGCTGCGGATTGTCACGCTGTTTCTGCGCCAACCGGCTGAACAAGGCGTCCGCCCGTTGCGGTTGCCCGGCCTGACGCAGCGTCTGCGCATAATGATAGGTCAACCAGACGTCATCAGGGTCCATCAACTGGGCGCGACGGTATTTTTCCGCCGCCTGATGCCATTGCTGCTGCCCGGCCAGGTCGTCAGCCTGCTGTTTCAGCATGTCGAGCTGCAGGCCGTCGAGCGTACTGCGCAGCTTGTTTTGCTGGCTGCGCGGCAGGCTATTGAGATAGGCCAGCGCCTTTTCCGGCGACTGGCGCTGATAGATATTCACCAGGCCGCGCACCGCACTGCCGTTACCCGGCTCCAGCCTCAACGCCTGCTGATAATAACGTTCAGCACCGGCGTCATCTTTACACGCCACCGCAACATCGCCCAGGCCGAGCGCCGCGCTGCTGTCGCTGCCATCAATCTGAGCGGCCTGCTGGTATTTCTGCTGCGCCAACGCCAGATTGCCGGCTTTCAACGCCTTGTCGCCTTCGTCAATCGCCAGCCAATAACCGTTACTCTTGATCAGGCTCTGCCATTTACTGCTGTTATTGCCACCTTTATCGGCCTGCAACGCCTGACGGAACAAGCTCAACGCCTGTGGGCGATTACCGGCGCGCGAATAGGCCTGGCCCAGCGCTCCCAGCACTTCGGCATCATTGGGCGAGGCCGCCAGCGCTTTTCTCAATTCGGGGATCGCCGCACGGCTACCGCCCTTGTCCACCTGCGCCAGCCCACGCGCCCGCGCCAGATAGGCGGGATCCGACAACAACGCTTGCTGCCGGGCCAGTTCCTGCCGGGCGCTGACCGCCTGATCGCCGGTTTCAAATACGCCAAGGAATCGGTTGAGGGCCGCCACGCTTTGCGGGCTGACCGGCATGGCTTTGACCTTTTCCAGCCACAGATCGGCGGCATCGCCGCGCCCGGCGGGATCGGCGGCCACTTTTTGCAGTAAATCATAGGCCTGCGCGTCACGATCCTGGCTGAACAGCATCCGCGCCAGCGACATGCGCAGCGGCACGTTACCGGAATAGTGTTGATCCAACGACTGTAGCTGTTTCAGCGCAGCCGCTTGCTGGCCCGGCAGACGGGCAACCAGACGCCAGTATTCCACCGCCAGTTCCAGCGTCGGCGGGTCGCCATGGAACAGGTCGTCATATTGCGCTTTCGCCTCCGGCAAACGCCCGGCGGTCGCCATCAGCCGCGCCTGTTGCAGTTTTTGGCGGGTTTCCGGCTGGGTCAGCAGCATGTTCATTTGCGCCTGACGATAAGCGCTGGACTGCGGCGCGAGCTGCTTAAGCTTATCCAGTTGCTGCTGCGCCAGCGCCTGATTGCCCTGCCGCAACGCCAGACGCATGCGCGCTGAAATCACGTCCGGGTTATTCGGATCCATCAGTTCAAGCCGATAAAGCGACTGACGCACCAGTTCATCCTTGTTACTGGCCTCCCCGACGCGCACCTGCTCCAACAGCCACTGCTCAGGCGAGACGGCTTCTGCCGCCTGCGCCTGCGGCAGCATCGCCAGGCTTAAAGGCACCAGGCCCAACCAGTTTATTCTGAAGTTACGCATTGGCCGCCCCAGGCAGGTTGAAGTTCGCCCTGCCGATTAAAACGATAACGTTGTTGATCCCATCCCTGGCCGAACAGCGTCAGCGATGCGCTGAAATAGGCATCGTCGCCCGGCGGGTGTTGATTGATGCGTTGACGCTGAGTATCCAGCGCGGCCGTTTGATTGGCCAGCATCGGCAGCATGGCTGCGGAGAAGCCCACCGGGCCGCCGCCGCTGGTTTTACCGCTGGCGGCGTCGGTTTTTTCCGGCGGAACGCCCTGTTGAGCGGTCAATTGCGCCATCGGCAACAGTTGTCTGACCAAGGCGGCTTTATGCTCGTCATCGTCCGCCAGCATGCCGGCCCACAGATAAACCCGGATGGCGTCGTAACTGCCGACATCCGGTTTCACGGTATCCGGCTGCCAGCCTTTGCCGGCCTGCCACACCACCCAATCCGGGGAGAAACCCTGAGGTGCGGTTTCCAGCAACAACCGCTGATTGGTTTTCTGCATCGCTCGCCATGGGCCGTTCAGGGCGGCGAAACGCGCCAGCAGCTGCGGCGGCAGGTAGCTTGGATTGAGCCGCCAGCGATCTTCCGCCACGAACCCGACCTTGCCCGGCAGCAGCATCAGCCCCAGCCCGGGAATATCGGCCACTTCTTCGCGGCCGATACGCTGCAACAGCAGCGTACCCAGGGTTTGATAACGTCGGCTTTTCCACAAACGACCAGCTTCCAGCAGATTGTAGGCAATCCACAGATCGGCATCGGACGCCGTATTGGTGTCCAGCACCGTCCAGCGCTTTTTATCGTCCTCGCCCCACAACCAGGCGGGCAAATGGGCGCTGAGATCGCCCGCCGCCAGGTTGTTTTCCGTCCACTCCAGCAACTTGTCGAACGCCGGCCGATCGTTCGCCACCAGGGCGAAGAACAGGCCGTAGCTCTGTCCTTCCGAGGTGGTGATGCGGTTCGGGCTGCTCGGGTCGATCACCCGCCCTTCGTCGCTGATGTAAAACTGTTTGTACTGTTGCCAGGCCGGCCACTCGCAGGCCGCCGCCGCGCTGAATGCGCACAGCAGCAGCATGCCGAACGTCAGGCGTTTCAGCGTTACGGACATGGTGATTAATCCCGATCTTCAGGCGACAGGCGACGGCGGCTAAAGGCCTTCAGGCCACGCCACAGCATCAGCGCCAGAATCACCACCACCGCCACCGCAATCACCGCCAGCAACACCGGATGGGTCGACAATGCGTGCCAGATGCGCTCCCACCACGGCAGGTGACCGACATAGTAAACGTCGCCCACGCGCAGGCTGTTCACCCCCGATTCGCGGATCACCGCCACCGAACCAAACACCGCCGCACGCTTGCCGCTGTCCAGCAGCGCCGTGTTCAGCAGCTCATAGCCACGCGGACTGTCGGCCAGCAGCGCCACAATGCTACGCTGATCGTTAAACGGCGACTGCACGCCGATAATCGCCGACATCGCCCCTTCGGAACTGATGGTGGTCTGGCTGTCCGGCTTGCTGTCCTCCGGCAGCACATCCATGGCCGGCAGCGGCAGTTGACGCGTTGGCTGTTTCACCCAGCTCTGGGTGGCATCCACCAGCAGACTGATTTTTTTGTCGTCCCGCAGTTCCGGCGGAATAGTGCCGATCATCAAAATATCGGCATCGCGATCTTTGGCCTGCGACCAATCGTCACTCAGCGTCATTGCCAGCGCCGGGTAACCGGTCTGGGCGCCGATGATCCCCAGTGCGTTCAGCATGGCGCTAACCTGCGCCGGCTGCGGCTGTTTGTTGACCAGCACCAGCGTCTGCGACAGGTCGGCCAGACGGCTGAACGGGAAACCGGCATTGGCGAAGGCGCGCAGATCCGGCATCGCCATAAAGTGACGGTAACCGGAGAAATCAATGGTCGACGACCCGTCGATAACCGCGTGGTTTTGAGTGAACGAATACGTCTCGCAGCGCCCCTCCGCCCCACTGGCCAGCAGCGTGGTGTAATCGAAGTCGAAACGCATCTGGTTGCTGGCACCCAAGCGCAGCGCCGGAATATTGACGCTCTTGTCGGAGTCGATCAGCCCCTGGGTCAGCGGCAGACGCAGCAGCTGAGTGCCCTGTTCGTGTTCCGGCACCAGCGAATAGGCCTGCACGAACTGATTGTTCAGGCTAACGCTCAGGCGCGAACCGTCCTGAATGCGCGGCGCGGTATAGCGGTATTTCAGGTGCATATCGATGCCGGTGCTGCGGATCAGGAACAGATCCGGCGGCAGGTTCATGGTCAGCGAGATCGGGCCAGGCTCGATACCGCTGGTTTGCAGCTGTTCGGCGTACTGTTGCAACTCGGCAAAGGTCATTGGCCGATCGGTGCGCACCCAGTTAGGCGCATCGTATGGCGTGCGCGGCGCCAATTGTTCAACCTTATCCACCGTGACGTTCTGGCCGCGGAACAGAATGTTGCCCTGCGCAATGCCTTTTACCGCGGTGATCAAATCGTTGTCATCACGCCCCTGCACCAGCAGCAGTTTGACGTAGGGATTGTCAGGATGGCTGATCATCTCCACCGTTGGCCCGTTGACCGCCGGGTAATCGCGCAGGAAATCCGGGCGCTGCTTATTGGTGGCGAAGACGATGGCGTGCCGGTCCGGCAGCTTGTTATACAACGTCGGGAACGACTGGCCGCGCCACTGCGCCTTGCTGCCGAACCACGAGGCCAGCATGCCCGCCGCACGCTGCTGAGTGAGGTCCGGCGAGCCGGCGAACACCATCGGCAACGTCAACGGCCGGTTGTCGCGGCTGTCCAGGAATGGTTCCGGGAAATGCGACAGCTCGTTCTTCAGCGGCAGCGTCTGGAAACGCAAATTCAGCGAGCTGGATTTGCTGACGTCGAGCCACAGCGTACTGTTGGCCGGGTTTTCGCAGAGGTTCTGGTAATGGCCGACGAACACCAGCCGCACGCGGTTAAAATCGGTGATATAGCGCGGGTCGATCGCCATCTGGATGCGATTTGGTTTGCCGAGCTGTTCTTTGGTGAGGGGGGTCACGCCCATCAGTTCGTCATTGAGGTACACCTTGACGTGCGATTCCACCGGGATCAGCGACGGGGAAGGCGTGAACTCCAGATCGAGCGTCGCCTGCGACACCACTTCGTCGCTGCGGACGCCGAACTCAACCTGGCCATCCGGGCGGGTGCCGCGCAGGGTAAAGGTCCCCGGCGGCGGCGCTATCTGGGCAAACGGCAATTGCACGTCGCGGACCGGCGCATTCGCATCCTGCGGTGCGGCCGCTCCCATTGGCGTGGTGACCGGTGCATCGGCCGGTACGCTCGCCGGCGGCGCGACGACGGTCGGCGCGGTGGCGGTTTCAGCCTGAGACAGGGTGCTGATGCCTAAGGCCAGGGCGGTAAACCAGGTTATTTTTCTCGTCATCGTATCATCATCAATGTTAAAGCCTGGGAGCCAGGCAAGTGAACGGGGCGGTTTGCCTATACCACTGTCTCTTTTTGGCTGAAAGCCGGGTGCCTGCCGACACCGTGCGGGATGAACGACGCTATCCACGCAATCATCGTCGTGAATCCGACCAGCAGGCTGCGCACCATCGGCGGCGCATAGTCCGCCATGCGCAGGTAACCCCGGAAGCCCAGCGCCAGAACGTCGCGCAGGCTTTCGATCGGTTTATCTTCAGGGAACCCGTCCTGCCACAGCGCCCAGGTATCGGCGCGGGCAAAGGTGCACTGAATAAAATCAATATGTTCACGGGTGGTGAGTGAGACCATGCGGATCCCCACCTTGCTGCCGAAGGCGCGCGTGACTACGCACGGGAAGCTGTATTCCTGCTGGCCGCGTTTTAACAGCAGCGATGCCTTGTCGCCGTCTTTCAGCGCATCCGACACGCGCATTTCAATCCCTACCCCGCCGTCGGAATAGTCGCGCAGCGTGCAAGGGAACAGATGGCCATCGGCGCGGGCTATCGCCGCCGGCATGGCAATCTCCACGCGGTGCGCCTGGCGCACCTGCTTGGCCTCTACCGCCACCGCCACCGCGCCGCCGAGAATGGTCATGTTGTACAGCACCCACACCAGGCTGACGATCACCGTCATCACTTCGTCCGTCGGGCCGTAGGCCATCCGCCAGGCGCCGAAGATCAGGCCGGCCAGATTGAGCACCACCAGGAACATGTAAGGCCGGGTAATCACCCAATCGACATGCTCCTCTTCCACCAGACCGCCTTTGGCGGTCACGTTGAATTTGCCCTTGTGCGGATTGAACAGCGCCACCGTGGTAGGCCGGGCGATATACCAGGCCAGCACCGTTTCGTAGATCTCGCTCCAGAAGGAGTGACGGTATTTCCCCTGGATGCGCGAGTTGGTCAGGCTGGCATGGATCATATGCGGCAACACATAGAGCGCGATCGCCAGCGCAGGTGCGAAAATGATATAGGCGTGCAGCAGTAAGAACGCCAAAGGCGCGGTGAGGAAAATCAGCCGCGGAATACCGGACAAGAAGTGCAACATGGCGTTGGCGTAACACAGGCGTTGCGCCAGTTTCAGCCCCTTGCCGAACAGCGGGTTATCCAGCCGGAAAATCTGCACCATGCCGCGCGCCCAACGAATGCGCTGGCCAATGTGCGCCGACAGGCTTTCTGTCGCCAGCCCGGCGGCCTGTGGAATTCGAATATAAGCCGAGGTGTGCCCGCGCCGATGCAAACGCAACGAGGTGTGGGCATCTTCGGTGACGGTTTCCACCGCGATGCCGCCTATCTCATCCAGCGCGCTGCGGCGCAGAATGGCGCAAGAGCCGCAGAAGAAGGTCGCGTCCCACATATCGTTGCCGTCCTGCACCAGGCCGTAGAACAACGTGCCTTCGTTCGGGGTCTGGCGGAAACGCCCAAGGTTGCGCTCAAACGGATCCGGCGAGAAGAAATGGTGCGGGGTCTGCAACATCGCCAACTTCTTGTCTTTGAAGAACCAGCCCATGGTCAATTGCAGGAAGGAGCGGGTCGGCACGTGGTCACAGTCGAAAATCGCCACAAACTCGCCGGTGGCCTGCTTCAACGCATTGTTGATGTTGCCGGCCTTGGCGTGCTCATGGGTCGGCCGGGCGATATACTTCACCCCCACCTCTTCGGCGAAGGCTTTGAATTCGGGCCGGTTGCCGTCATCGAGGAGGTAGATATTGACCTTCTCTTTCGGCCAGTCGATGCCCAGCGCGGCGTAAATGGTCGGCTTCACCACCCCAAGATCTTCGTTGTAGGTCGGCACCATCAGATCGATGGTCGGCCATGTGGTGCTGTCGGCAGGCAGCGGCACCGGCTGGCGGTTAAGCGGCCAGACGGTCTGAAAATACCCTAGCACCAGCACCACCCAGGCATAGGTTTCCGCCGCCAGCAGCAGCAGGCCGCAGGTCAGGCTGAGCGGATCGTCCCAGTTCAGCGTGGCGGTATAGCGCCACCAAAGGTAGCGGCAGGAAACGGTCAGCGACAGTACGATCAGCATCAGCGCCGGCAGGCGGCCCGGCACCCGGCGCACCACCATCGCAATGCCCCACAGCAGCACCACAAACACAAACTGCGCCGGCAAATCGAAGGGTTGCGAAATGCACAGCATGGCGAGGATCGCCGCCAGTACGCCGACAATGATAAACAGCACGCGGCGCATGCGCCGGCTCATCTGGCTCAGGCGTTCCACCGAACGCTGCTCCACCCCGGCGCTCTGCAACCGGTGCGGGAGCCTTTGCAGCCAGTTGGCGTAACGCAGTTGCAGACGGTGCCAACCGGCGAAATAATGGCGGCCCATCGGCGCGCGGCCGGTACGAAACAGCAACAGCCACAGCCCCTGCAACAGATAACGCAACCCATCCGCAGGGCGCGGACGGATGAAGGACAGATGCGGGAACCAATAGGCGCGGCCGGCGCTCACTTGCTGCCAGCCCGGGGATTCAAAACGCAGGAAAATCCAGCCCAACGCCACCAGCAGTGTGGCAAGGAAAGCGCTAAAGGCCGAGGAGCCGTTACGGCGGTAAGTTCGATAGCGCGTCTGCACCGCCTGATGGACCGGCGGCACCAGCAGCAGGCTCATCACCCGGCTCATGGCGCCGCATCCTTGAGATTAATCAGGCACCAGTTGGCCAGCGTCAGCACCTCATCGGCAGCCAGGCTCTCGGGGCGGTACTCACCCAGCGGTTGCTTTGCCGCCAGCGCTTCGGCCATCGCCTCATCGCGGTGGATAGCCACCGGCAACAGCCCGCCCAAGGTTTGCAACCACAGCTGATGCAGATCCTGCTGCAACTGACTGGCGGCAAAATATTGGTTAATCAGGAAGTGGCAACCTTCCGGCAGCGCCTGTTGATGCAGGCGGATCTGGCAGTTGGCGTCCGGGGCGATCAGCATGAAGATGCTGTCTGCCAGCGCCAACGCCTGACGCGCCAGCACGCCATCATCCGCCGGCACATCCAGCAGGATCCAGTGGTATTGACCGCCGCCGGCCAACTGCACCAGATTATCTTGCCAGCGAGCCGGGGATTGCAAATTCAGTCGTTCCGTGGCCGTTAGCCGGCCAAAAGGCAGAAAGTCGAGTTTTTCGCAGTAGCGCATGGCGCCCTGCTGCCAGTCGCCGCCGTCCTGCTCTGCACGAGCCCAGCCGCGTGCCAGCTCAAACGGCGTATTGAAATGCAGGCGTAACTGATTATCCGGCGCAAAATCAATCGCCAGCACCGACTCGCCCAACTCCTGTAATGCCCAGGCGAGCGCCGCCGTGATCGACGACGCGCCCATCCCGCCTCGCAGCCCTTGCAGCGCAATTATCGGCATAAACTAGCGGCTCCCCGTGGTTTGCGCCAATTCGGCCAGCAATGGCCAACGCGTCATCATCTGCGTCAATCGTTCCTGACGCGAAATATCGACATAACTTAATGTTGGCAGAGAAAAAGCCTGACTAAGGGCCAGCAGATCGTCCTGAGTTTCCGGCGATACCACCCCGTGAAAGCGCGTTAATTGATTATTCATTCTGCCGCCTTTTAAAAATAGGCTAATGTTAATTAACTATAGCAATCTAAAAAAAAGAGTAACCTAAAAAAGACATAACCAATAAGATGATTCTTAACAGATATTATTACACAGATTGTCAGATTTGTTATTATTGTTCCCAATGATACGCTGACTGACTAGCAATACTTACTCAGTTGCTCGCGACGGCACTTTCAACGAAAGTAGAAAAATATCCTATGGCGCAATCTTTCTCATTAGGTATTCGGCAGATTTGGGAAGAACTGTCAGTGATGCAGTCACCTGGGCTTTATTGGGTGAATGTCGACCGCCAAACTGATGCCGCTCTGCTCTGCCAACAAACTCTAGCTGCCCAGGCCGCAACCAGCCAGGTCGCGTTGATTTGCAGCGGAGAAAAACCCGACAAACTGCTGGCTGAGCTGGCTTCCCCTGCACTGAAAAAAATTCCGCTGTACCAGCTACCGGAGAAAAAAGCGGCGCTGACGCATTTCTGCGATGACCTGATGCGCGCCTTAAAACCGCAAAACCGCTTGTTAATCCTGCTGGCCCACGCCAGCCTGTGGCAAACCTTCACCACCGAAGAGTTGCGCGACTGGGGCCGTACCACTGGCCACTGGCTGCATCGGCAAGGGTGCACCCTGCTGATCCTCAGCCATGGCAGTGGCGTGAACAAACTCAAAGGGCAGCTCAGTACCCAGCACCGTATTCTTAACGGCCTGGCCAGCCTGCAGTGGCAGCAAGACAGCGCGCAATATCTGGTTAGCTGGTGGAGTACGGAAAATGGCATCAACGCCAACCAGTTACTGACGCTGTATGTCGGAGAAAACGGCTGGCAGGGTGACGATGACGGCAATCAACCTTCGCCAACCTCCATACGCAGCGACGAAGGCCTCTATCTGGCCCAGCAAAGCATTCTTGAAGGTGCGCCGCCGCTGTCGGCCAACTGGCAACTGTTGGAAAGCAATGCGGAGCTGGCTCAGCACGGCATGTTGACGCTCTCGGCAACGCTGATTTTCGCGCTGTACCAAAGCGACGAAATCGATGCGCTGGCGCATCAAATTCACAGCCTTCGCCGCCATCGCGGCAACGGGCTGAAAATTGCGGTGCGCGAGATGAGCGCCAGCCTGCGCTACAGCGATGAACGCCTGCTGCTGGCCTGCGGCGCCAACCTGATTGTGCCGCACGTTGCGCCGCTATCACGTTTTCTGACCATGCTGGAGGGCATCCAGGGGCAACGCTTCTCGCGTCATGTTCCGGCGGATATCGACGCCCTGCTGCACGGCTTGCGGCCGCTGCAATTGAAAGGCTATATGCGCCCGGACGACTTCAGCCAGGCGGTCATTTCGCTGATGAACAACACGCTGCTGCCGGAAGACGGCAAAGGCGTGATGGTCGCGCTGCGCCCTGCGCCGGGGCTGCGTGCCGAACAGGCGATGACTCTGTGCCATCTGCGCCGCTTCGGTGACGTAATGACCGTGGTGCAAGGGCGGCTGGTGCTGTTCCTCTCCACCTGCCGGATTAACGATCTGGACACCGCCCTGAAATTCATCTTCCGCCTGCCGGTGAACGAGGCGTTCAGCAACCGAGTGGTGTGGCACCAGGACGTGGATATTACTTCAGAAATCAAACGGCTGGCGCAAAACGCCAATATTCCGTTAGCGCCGCAGGCCACCACGCCGCCCGCGCCGCGCCAAAGCGCCGCCGTGGCTGACGGCCCGCAGGAACGCCGTCAACCGGTAGCCTTCACGCTGGCCGCCGGCGCACAGGAGAACAAGCATGCTGAACCTTAACGATATCGCGCAGTTGATTTTGCTGTGCGCGATCATTTTTATTCCGCTGGGCTATTTCTTTCACCGCCGTTTCCCGCGCTGGCGTCAATATTGGCAAAACCTGTTTTTATCACCGCGTTATTTAAAATCCTCCGGGTTATGGGTGCGCGAAGGTTCTTCATCTCAGATTAAGCATAAGAAACAGCCATGAAGCCAAAAAACAACACCCAACCCGATAACTCTCTGTGGCGCTACTGGCGCGGACTCGGCGGCTGGAACTACTACTTCCTGGCCAAGTTCGGCCTGCTGTGGTTCGGCTACCTGAATTTCCACCCGCTGCCGAACCTGGTGTTTATGGCGTTCCTGTTGATGCCGATACCGGCGCTGCGCCTGCACCGCTGGCGGCACTATGTCGCCATTCCTGTCGGTATCGCCCTGTTCTATTACGATACCTGGTTGCCAGGCATCAACAGCATTCTCAACCAGGGTTCGCAGTTGGCCGGCTTCAGCGCCCAATACCTGCTGGAACTGGTGAACCGCTTTATCAACTGGCAGATGATCGGCGCCGCCTTCGTGATGCTGATTGCCTATCTGTTTCTGGCCCAGTGGGTGCGCGTCACGGTCTTCACCGTGGGGGCGCTGGTGTGGCTGAATGTCCTGACCATCGCCGGTCCGGCCGTGTCGCTGCTGCCCGCCAGCACCACCGCAACCACCTCCACGCCGGCAACGACGGCGCCGGCCGCAGCAGGCGGTGACAACGCCCCGGCCGACAGCGCGCCGCCGACCAGCGCTAACCTGACGGCCTACCTGAATCAGTTTTACGATCGGGAAAAATCCCGCGCCACCGCCTTCCCGGCCACCCTGCCGGCCGACGCCCAGCCCTTTGACCTGCTGGTGATCAATATCTGCTCGCTGGCCTGGGCCGATATGGAGTCGATCAATCTGCAGAACCATCCGCTGTGGTCGAAAATGGACATCATGTTCGACAGCTTCAACTCGGCGACCGCCTACAGCGGCCCGGCCGCTATCCGCCTGCTGCGCGCCAGTTGCGGCCAATCTTCGCATCACGATTTGTATCAACCGGTGAATCAGCAGTGTTATCTGTTTGATAATCTTGCCAAACTTGGCTTTAAAGAGCAGCTGATGCTGGACCACTCGGGCGTGTTCGGCAACTACCTGAAAAACCTGCGCGAGCAGGGCGATCTGCAGGCGCCGCTGATGTCACAAGCCGGTATCGGCAATGAACTGACCTCTTTCGACGGCGAGCCGATTTACAACGATCTGGAACTGCTCACCCGCTGGCTGGATCAACAACAGAAGGCCGGGGATAGCCGCAGCGCCACCTTCTTCAACGTCATTCCGCTGCATGACGGCAACCGCTTCGTCGGCTCGAACAAAAGCGCGGATTATCAGCCGCGTGCGCAAAAGCTGTTTGACCAGTTGAACACCTTCCTGGAACAACTGGAGAAGTCCGGACGCAAAGTGATGGTGGTCATTGTGCCGGAACACGGCGCGGCCTTGGTGGGCGACAAAATGCAGATGTCCGGCCTGCGTGATATCCCAAGCCCGAGCATTACCCATACGCCGGTCGGCATCAAACTGGTGGGCATGAAAGCGCCGCATCAGGGCAGCCCGTTGCAGATTAAAACGCCAAGCAGCTATCTGGCGCTCTCTGAGCTGGTATCCCGCCTGGTAGACGGTAAAGCCTTCACCGCACCAAGCGTAGACTGGCAGGCACTGACTCAAAATCTGCCACAAACGCCGGTTATTTCGGAGAACGACAACGCCATCGTGATGCAATATCAGGGTAAACCCTACATTCGCCTTAACGGTGGCGATTGGGTGCCTTATCCACAGTAAACGTCACGGTCAATCCCGCAGTTAATTCTTAGGCACGCCTTCGGGCGTGCTTTTTTATGGCTTGTAGAATAAAGGAGTAGCTACAGCGCTGAACCGCCTGTCATTAAATATTGGGCTAATTAAGCGGGAGGATGGTGGGTATGACGTTTTTAAGGATATTACGAATATAAATAATTTTTTTTGAGGGTTTCGGTAATAAATTAAATATTTATGAATATACCCGGAATAATTATTCAATGAATAATTTCGAAAATTAGCCAAAAAAAAACGCCGACGTAAATGCCGGCGTTAACATTAATTATCAGTAATAACAGACTTATACGTCGGGATTTTCATCCTGATCGACTGCAAAGCAGGCCACCATCTGTTCGCCGTATTGCTTAAGCTGCGGTTGCAGCTGGGTGCATGGCCCGAAGGCGCGACGGCAGCGGGCGTTGAATGCACAGCCCGGCGGCGGGTTCATCGGGCTGGGCAACTCGCCGGTCAGCTTGATGCGCTCGCGGCGCATATCCGGATTCAGGCGCGGCGTGGCAGACAGCAGCGCCTGGGTGTACGGATGGCGTGGGTTATTGAAAATGGCGTCTTTACTGCCCTTCTCCACACAACGGCCGAGATACATCACCATCACCTCGTCGGCGATGTGCTCCACTACCGACAAATCATGTGAAATGAACACATAGGACAGCCCCAAATCCTGCTGCAGATCCATCATCAGGTTCAGCACCTGCGCACGTACCGACACATCGAGTGCAGACACGGGCTCATCGGCAATCACTACGTCCGGGTTTAGCATCAGCCCACGCGCGATGGCGATACGCTGGCGCTGGCCGCCGGAAAACATGTGTGGATAACGATCGTAATGTTCGGTTTTCAGCCCGACCTTCGCCATCATCTCCAGCGCCTTTTCACGGCGCTCCGCGCTGGTCAGCGATGTGTTGATCTGCAACGGTTCCTCGAGGATCTGCCCGACCTTTTTACGCGGGTTGAGCGATCCGTAAGGATTCTGGAACACAATCTGGATCTTCTGACGTCGCAGCTTCTCGGCGGTGACGTCCGGCTTCAGCAGATCCTGCCCCTGATAGTACAGTTCGCCGGCAGTCGGCACTTCGATCATCGTCAGCAGGCGGCCCAGGGTTGATTTGCCGCAGCCCGATTCGCCCACCACCGCCAAGGTTTTACCGCGTTCCAGGGTGAAGGAAACGCCATCCAGCGCCTTGACCAGCCGTTCCGGGGCAAACATCCCCTTCTTGACCGCATAGTGTTTCTTCAGGTCAATCGCCTGCAATAAGGGTTGATTCTGGCTCATACGGTCGGCCTCCCCGCATCATCCAGCGGTGTGTGACATTTAACCTGACGGCCGGGAATGCTGCGCAATTCCGGCTCCTCAACGCGGCAACGCTCATTGGCGTACGGGCAGCGCGGGTTGAGCAAACACCCGTTCGGGCGGTCATATTTTCCCGGAACCACGCCCGGCAACGAAGCCAGGCGCGCCTTGTCGGCGGCGAATTCCGGCAGCGCACGCAGTAGCGCCTGAGTGTAAGGGTGGCGCGGTGCGCGGAAGATCTCCGCGGCTTTGCCGGACTCCACCACCTGGCCGGCGTACATCACGATGATGTGGTGCGCCGCTTCGGCTACCAGCGCCAGATCGTGGGTGATCAGCAATAACGCCATATTCTCGCGCTGCTGCAACTCCAGCAGCAGTTCGATGATTTGCGCCTGGATGGTCACGTCGAGCGCGGTGGTCGGTTCATCGGCAATCAGCAACTTCGGCCGACAGGCGATGGCCATGGCGATCATCACGCGCTGGCTCATCCCGCCGGAAAGCTGATGCGGATAGACGTCCAGCCGCGAGGCCGGATCGGGAATCCCCACCTGGGTCAGCAGATCGATAGCCCGCTGGCGGCGGGTACTGCGATTGCCGCCCTGATGCACCTTCAACGCTTCCATGATCTGGAAACCGACGGTGTAACACGGGTTCAGGCTGGTCATCGGGTCCTGGAAGATCATCGCCACTTCCGAGCCCACCAGTTGGCGGCGTTCTTTTTCGGAAATCTTGCGCAGATCCTGGCCGTTAAACTCCAGTTTTTCGGCCATCACCTTACCGGGGAAATCGATCAATCCCATGATCGCCAGCGAACTGACGGACTTGCCGGAGCCGGATTCGCCGACGATGCCGACCACCTGGCCCTGCTCAATGCTGTAACTGATACGGTCTACCGCACGGAAGGGTGTGCCTTCGTCGCCGAAATGCACCGAAAGCTTGTCTACATTTAATAACGCCATCTCTCTCGTCCTCTGTTACTGCTTGAGTTTGGGGTCGAGAGCATCACGCAAGCCGTCCCCCATCAGGTTAAATGCAAGCACCGTCAGCAGAATCGCCACGCCGGGGAAGGTCACGACCCACCAGGCGCTTTGGGCGAACTGCAGCACGTCGGAGAGCATGGTACCCCACTCCGGCGTTGGCGGTTGCGCACCCATGCCCAGGAAGCCGAGAGCGGCCATATCCAGAATGGCGTTCGAGAAACCAAGAGAAGCCTGGACGATCAGGGGTGCCAGGCAGTTTGGCAGAATGTTGATAAACATTTGACGCAGCGCGCCGGCGCCCGCCACCCGTGAGGCAGTGACGTAGTCGCGGTTCACTTCCACCAACACCGCCGCACGGGTCAGACGCACATAGTGCGGCAGGGCGACGAAGGTCAGTGCCAGCGAGGCGTTAACGATGGAGGGACCGAAAATCGCCACCAGCACCAACGCCAGCAGCAGGCTTGGCAGCGCCAGCATGATGTCGACGATACGCATGATGACAGCATCCACCACGCCGCCGAAGTAACCGGCCAACAGGCCCAGCACCACGCCCATGATCAGCGACAGCACCACCACCAGGCACCCGACCAGCAGCGACAACCGCGCGCCGTACATCAGGCGCGACAGCACATCGCGGCCAACATCGTCGGTACCGAGGAAGTATTGCCAGCTGCCCCCTTCCTGCCAGGCCGGTGGCTTGAGCAGCGCGTCGCGGAACTGATCCGCCGGGGCATGCGGCGCCAGAACGCCGGCACCGATAGCAATCACAAACATCAAAACGATATAAACCAGGCCGACGACGGCCCCTTTGTTGCGCTTGAAATAGTGCCAGAACTCCTGGAACGGGCTCATGGGCTTCGGCGCACCTTTAACTACAGACTCAGTGACTTGAGACATCAGAGCGCCCCTTATTTCTTGTGGCGAATTCGTGGGTTGACCACGCCGTAGAGCACGTCTACCAGCAGGTTAACCAGAATAATCATACAGGCGACCAGCAACACGCCACCCTGGACGACCGGATAGTCGCGACGTTGCAGCGCGTCCATCAACCAACGCCCCAGGCCCGGCCAGGAGAAGATGGTTTCGGTCAGAATGGCGCCGGCCAGCATGGTGCCGACCTGCAGGCCGATGACCGTCACCACCGGCAACAGCGCGTTGCGCAATGCGTGCACCACGATCACCCGCATACGGCTCACGCCCTTGGCGCGTGCGGTGCGAATGTAATCTTCGCCAAGCACTTCCAGCATCGAGGAGCGCGTCATGCGCACGATAACCGCCAGCGGGATAGTGCCCAGCACGATAGCCGGCAGGATCATATGCATTACCGCATCGGTGAAGTCGCCCGGCGCCCCCCAAATCAGGGTGTCGATCAGCATAAAGCCGGTCAGCGGCAGGCTATCATCGAGGAACACCGTGTCGCTGACGCGCCCTGATACCGGCGTCAGGTTTAGCTGCACCGACACCAGCATGATCAGCATCATGCCCCACCAGAAAATCGGCATCGAATAGCCGGTCAACGAAATGCCCACGGCGGTGTGATCGAATATCGATCCCCGCCGGACCGCCGCCAGCACCCCGACCGGAATGCCCACCAGCACGGCGAAGATCATCGCGCAGAAGCCAAGCTCCAGCGTGGCTTTAAAGCGTGGAACAAACTCTTCCCACACCGAGATGCGGCTTTTGAGGGAGGTACCCAAATCGCCATGCAGCACGTTGGATACGTAATGGAAGTATTGTTGATAGAGCGGTTTATCCAGCCCCATTTCCGCCATCAACTGCGCATGGCGTTCTGCGGAGATCCCGCGTTCCCCGGCCATGATGGTCACCGGGTCACCCGGGATCATATGGACGAATGCAAAAGTCAGCAAAGTTATGCCGATAAACGTTGGGATAACTAACCCCAAACGTCGGAGTATGAACTGCAACATATCCCGAACTCTCTGTATAAAATGCCCGGCAGCTCATCGTCCGCCAGGCTTATTAAAGCTCACACACTTTGAACAACCCTGATGCCATACGCCGGGGACGACTCAGCAGAAGCGCAACCTGTTGCGCCCCTGCCAAGTCCTTTTGTGCACCCCGGCCGAAGGACCAGAATTAATCTAGAGAGACATTCTCAAAGTGATGCTTGCCAAGCGGATCCACGACGTAGCCTTTCACTTCTTTACGCACGGGCTCATAAACGGTGGAGTGGGCAACAATCAGCGCCGGAGCCTGATCGTGCATCACGACCTGAGCCTGTTTGTACAGCTCTACGCGTTTGTCGTGGTTCGGTTCGGCGCGCGCCGGTTGAATCAAATCTTCAAACGGCTTGTAGCACCAGCGGGAGTAGTTGGAGCCGTCTTTCGCTGCGGCGCAGCTGAACAGCGTGGCGAAGAAGTTATCCGGATCCCCGTTGTCGCCGGTCCAGCCCATCATCACCGTCTGATGTTCGCCCGCCTTGGCGCGCTTGAGGTATTCACCCCACTCGTAGGTCACGATTTTGGCTTTCACGCCGATTTTCGCCCAATCGCTCTGGATCATTTCAGCCATGCGACGCGCGTTCGGGTTATACGGGCGCTGTACCGGCATCGCCCACAGATCGATGGCGAAACCGTCAGCCATACCGGCTTCTTTCAACAGCTCTTTGGCCTTGACCGGATCGTAAGTGTAATCCTTCACCGCGTCGTTATAGCCCCACATGGTCGGCGGGATCAGGTTCTTGGCCGCCTGGCCTGCACCCTGATACACCGCGTCGATGATCGCCTGCTTGTTGACCGCCAACGTCAGCGCCTGACGCACTTTCAGGTTATCCAGCGGTTTTTTCTCGACGTTGAACGCCAGGTAGCCGACGTTCAGCCCCGGTTTTTCCATCAGGTTGATGGTTTTGTCCTGCTTCATACGAGCGATATCCGCCGGGTTCGGGAACGGCATCACCTGGCACTCGTTTTTCTGCAGCTTGGCGTAACGCACGGAGGCGTCAGGCGTAATGGAGAAGACTAAACGGTCGATCTTCGGCTTGGTGCCCCAGTAACCGTCAAATGCCTTGTACAGGATTTTGGAGTCTTTCTGGTATTGCAGCAGCTGGAACGGGCCGGTACCGATCGGGTTCAGGTCCACTTTTTCCGGCGTGCCGGCTTTCATCATGTTGTCGGCGTATTCGGCAGACAGGATAGACGCGAAGTCCATGCCCAGATCGGCCAGGAACGGCGCTTCCGAACGGTTCAACACGAAGCGCACGGTGTTATCGTCCACTTTCTCGATTTTTGCGATCAGCTTCGGCATGTCCATGCCTTCAAAGTACTCATAGCTGCCGCCGGAGACTTTGTGATAGGCGTTATTCGCGTCCAGCTGGCGTTCGAACGAGAACACCACGTCGTCGGCGTTAAAATCGCGGGTCGGTTTGAAGTCTTTGCTGCTCTGCCACTTCACGCCTTTACGCAGGTGGAAAGTGTAGATTTTGCCGTCTTCGCTGACGTCCCATTTTTCGGCCAGGCCCGGTTCCAACTCGGTGGTGCCGATTTTGAACTCGACCAAACGGTTATAGATGGGCACCGAGCTGGCGTCATAAGTGGTACCCGAAGTGAACAGCTGCGGGTTGAACCCTTCCGGGGACCCTTCAGAACAATAAACCAACGTTTTTGCTTGCACGCTGGCCGCGACGGTCAACGCAATCAGCCCAATCCCGAATTTCAGAATCCCTGTTTTTCCCAAGGAACTTGTCATCGCTGTGCTCCGTTATGTGATGTGATGTGTGTGTACCCTGCATCTTTCAAACTGCTGCGTCGTTGGCTGCTCTCTCTCACCCCTAAGCTCTCGGGGATTCGTTCGATTGCCGCCTTGCTGCAGGTCGAAAGCTATTGGGTAGTTACCGCCAGACCCTATATTTTTTTTTGCACGGCCTGTGCAGTCGTTGCCCGAAGGCAGAAGGGATAAACGCGCGAGAGAGCCGGGTAAAACGCATCCCGCCGGGGCGTCTGAGCGCGTGGAATTCACTCAAACAACTCTCGCTCTTACCCCTGAGACTACCAAATTGCCAACTGTTTGGGGTGTCGTCAATATAACCAGTAGGGATTTACACAGACTGTGAGAAACAGCAAACAAACATAAAAAAAACCTTTTTTTAACACTTGCAGCATTAAAAATTATGCTATGCGGTCATTTTTAGCTCGATAGACTGCCATGAGGAAAGTTATTGGCATTTAACTCCGAGAAAAAACTAAAAAAGTTTGTTGTTAAATGATGAATATCTGAACGGTTATTTTCGTTATCTAGGTTAAAAACAGGATGAAATGCTGATTCCTTACTCGAAAGGGTGAGACGGAGTTGTCCTTTTTGCGCCCTCTGACCTCACAATCTGTGCGGCGTGAAAAAACTTTCGTCTGTCAAAAAGCCGGGGGCGAAAGGATATCCCCCGGCAACGTGCTACAACCGGATTATTGCGTGCCGGCGCTATTGCCCAGGCTGGTATTCATATTGTTCAGAATATCCCCGTTGTCGGCGTCAATTTCCCAGGAGAACAATCCCCCCAGTTGCTTATCCAGTACATACTTGCCTTTCGCCTGCACCGAACGCGGATCGTCAAAGGTGATCAGGTCGCCGGTAGACGGCTTGAACACATAAGGCGCTTCTGCAGTGGCGTCATAGTTGTACTGCCATTCACCGCTCATAAACTCGTTGGCGATTTGGCGGTAATCCACGATGCCATTTTCCCAGGTACCTTTCACCGGCCCGGTGGCGGTGCCGGTAAATGGATTGTTGTTCTGGTAACCGCTCACGCCGGTCCAGCCACGGCCGTACTTGGCGGCACCCACCACAATTTTGCCCGGCTTCACGCCCTGCGCCAGTAACGCATTGACGCCGTTAACCGTGGTGTAAGCCGTGTCCGGTTTCCAGGCCGGCGCTTTCAGCGCGGTCTGGTGGCCCAGATTTTTCAGATCGAAGGCGCCATAGAAGTCGTAACTCATCAGGAAGATGTGGTCCATCGAGTTCTGCGCGGTGTTGTAATCCACTTTGTCGATCTTGTCCTTGCCGGCGCTGATGGCGGAGGTCAGCTCATACTTGCGGCCGGTTTCCGCCGAAAGCTGATCCAGCATGGCACGCAGATCTTTCATCAACTGCACATAGGTCGCCCCGTCCTGTGCGCTGCCCAGTTTCGGGTTAGCGCCCTGCCCACCCGGGAATTCCCAGTCGATATCCACGCCGTCAAAGAACTTCCAGGTCTGCAGGAACTCTTTCACCGAACCGACGAAGCGATCGCGCTTCACCTTATCGCCCATAAAGAAGAACGGGTCGGAGAGCGTCCAGCCGCCGATAGACGGCAGGATTTTCAGATCGGGACGCGCCTGTTTGAGCGCCATCAGCTGACCGAAGTTGCCTTTGTAGGGGTCATCCCAGGCGGTGACGCCCTTTTGCCCTTTCTGCAGCGCGGCGAACGGATCGTGGATCGACACCTTGAAGTCTTCGCGGCCCTGGCAGGAACGTTGCAGCGCCTGGAAACTGCCTTCGATCTCTTTCAGGCTGTCGTTGATGCCGTCACCGCCGCAGACCGGGATAAACCCGTACAGCAAATGCGTCAGGTTTTGCGCCGGGATTTTATCGACGGTGAAATTACGATTATAAACGCCCCATTCAACGAAATAAGAACCGACGACTTTGCCGGAGTCTTGTTTATAAGGTTTATTTTTTTCCAGCAGCGGTTCTTTTAACGGCGCCAAATGGCTGCCGTCGGTATCCGCCACCACAATTTCTGTCGCGTCGCTGGCGGTGCAACCATCGGCATTGCATAATGCCACCTGCATTTGATAACGGCCGCCCTTATTAACCTTAAAGTTTGCCGTGCCCGAAGCGCCGGTTGAGGCTCCGCTCCAGACTTCCTTGCCGTTTAATAACACTTTTGCCGTGGTACCGGTATCGCCATTCCATAAATTCCATGAAACGGAAACATCCGCGGCAGTTTTTACTTTCACCAGATTATTATAAGCCGTCGCCGCCTGATCAACCTCGACAATGGCGAATTTGGTATTGCCCCAGGCCAGCGTGGGCTTGCCCGGCGCGGCGGCCTGGGCCGCAGAACACAGCGTGCTGCCGATCAGCAACGCCAACAACGGTTTATTAAATTTGCGCATAACTGATTCCTTTATTCCGAGAGGATAAACGTAAAAGAGTTAATGACGGCCGCCTATTGCCGGAGCAAAATAATTCCGCAATAATCTTGGCCGATTAAACTAAAAAACACATTTAAATATCTTGCCACACAACGGGAATTAATTACCTCCGCTGTATGTATTCAGACTATAGATAAAACCGCCTACAACACAATAGCTCTATCAATCGGGTTTTATTTGGCAACGGTGAATTTATTTAAATATGAATAACAGAAGTGGCCAGGAATAAGGAGAGTGAATTAATTAGTGGGAAAGGATGAATGTCTTTTATGGGAATGATGTCATCGTTGACATCAAAATAAATTTGATGGTAGCTTAAACATCAACAAGGAATGTTAAATGCCGGCAATACTCATCATGAAGAGACGCATCTGGCTGGACAGAAGCAGTTTGCTCAGCCTGGTTGTTTGGGACGTGACCCCCTCAGTAAGAGGAAGCAACCACAGATACAAGTACCGTTTGGCCTATGTTGTGCAAGATGTGTGTGTATTGCGCTACGACAACGAAGCAGGTAAAGGCGACCACAAACATCTCGGCGCAGCCGAGGTCCCCATAGAGTTTATTGACATCAACCAATTGGTTAATGATTTTGTTACTGAAGTAAACCAGCTAAGGAGGCCGCAATGAGCATTCTGATGGTAAATGTACTGCCTGCCGAACAGGCGATCAACAGGCTTAAAACCGATTTTTCCAAAGCATTATCTGGCGTGGATATGGGAAGCGTGCTGACATTTCCAGATATCGAAACAATGACCTATGTTTTGCTGAACACTAACCGCATGGCGCTTATCAGAGAAATGACCGGTGCTGAGGCGATGTCGATCCGCGAACTTTCCAGGCGGGTAAGCCGGGATTTCAAAGCTGTGCATACGGATGTTCAAGCGCTACTGAATGCCGGTGTTTTAGAGAAGAAAGGTGCGAAGATCGTGTTCCCTTACGACGAAATCCATTTTGACTTCGTGGTCGGCAAGGCTGCCTAAACTCCAGGCGAAAAAAAACCTGCTTAAAAAGCAGGTTTCTTAAATGTGGTCGGCGAGAGAGGATTACGCGCATCTGCGATGCTTGCCCTGCGGGCCGTTGCTAAAGCAACGTGGTCTCGCTGCGCTCGGCTCAAACCTCCTTCGGAGGTGCTCATCCTCATAAACTCCAGGCGAAAAAAAACCTGCTTAAAAAGCAGGTTTCTTAAATGTGGTCGGCGAGAGAGGATTACGCGCATCTACGATGCTTGCCCTGCGGGCCGTTGCTAAAGCAACGTGGTCTCGCTGCGCTCGGCTCAAACCTCCTTCGGAGGTTCTCATCCTCATAAACTCCAGGCGAAAAAAAACCTGCTTAAAAAGCAGGTTTCTTAAATGTGGTCGGCGAGAGAGGATTCGAACCTCCGACCCACTGGTCCCAAACCAGTTGCGCTACCAAGCTGCGCTACTCGCCGATGGGGGCGCATGTTACTGCCGGCCATCATAGGCGTCAATGACTTTTTCAATCGCGCCCGTCAAGTGGCGATAAAAACGGCATAAAGCGCTGCGCCAGAGCCTGCGCAGCGCTTTTTCATTATGCCTTGGCGGTATTGAGCGCCGGCGACTGGGCGCGCAGGAACGGCAACAGGAACAGCGCGGACAGGCAGGCGGCGATGGAGATCACCACAAAGAAACCGTTCCAGTGCCAGATTTCCATCACCCGCGCAATCGGGTAGCCGGACAACGCCGCGCCAAGGTAAGCGAACAGGCCGACAAAACCGGTCGCCGCACCCGCGGCATCCTTGTGCGAACATTCCGCCGCCGCCATGCCGATCAGCATCTGCGGGCCAAAGATAAAGAAGCCAATGGCAAAGAAGCAGGCGGCCTGCAACAGGAAGGTGACGCCCGGCATGATCCACAGCGCCGCAACCGACAGGAAGATACCGATGGCGAAGATCAGGTTCATTGGCCCACGGTTACCGCGGAACAGCTTGTCAGAACCCCAGCCGGCCACCAGCGAGCCGATAAAGCCCCCCACTTCGAACAGGGAGATCGCCGAGTTGGCGGTCATCAGCGAATAGCCTTTCTCCTGCGTCAGGTACAGGTTGCCCCAGTCGTTGATCGCGGTACGTACGATGTACACCAGCACGTAAGACACCGCCAGCAGCCAGATGTACTTGTTGGTCAGCACGTAGCGCTTGATGATTTCCCGGTTGGTCAGCCCCTGGCCTTCCGATTCCTGCACCAGTTCCATGGCGTCGTTGCGCCATTTGCCGACGCTGGGCAGGCCCAGGGTGGATGGCTTGTCACGCAGGCGCCAGCACATCAGCAGGCCCAGCGCCACGCCGATGATGCCCGGAATGATCATGCCGTAGCGCCAGCTGAAGTGCAGCGAGATAAAGCCGACCAGCAGCGGGATCAGCGCGCCGCCAAAGTTGTGCGAAGTGTTCCAAATAGCCCACCAGCCGCCACGCTCGGAGCGCGAGTACCAACTGGTAAGAATTTTGGAGCATGGCGGCCAACCCCAGCCCTGGAAGAAGGCGTTAAGGATCCACAGCGTGCCCAGCATCATCAGCGAAGAGCTGAGACCGAAGAAGATGTTGAGTATCCCGGTCATGATCAAGCCCAGCCCCATGAAATAGCGCGGGTTGGAGCGATCGCTGATCATGCCTGAGATAAACTTCGAGCAGCCGTAGGTGATGTAAAACAGCGTGCCGAGGATGCCGACATCGGACATCGTCAGGCCAAGATCGCTCAGCATTGCCGGCATGATGAAGTTGAAGCTTTTGCGCGTGAAGTAAAACGCGGCATAGCCGATATACATCGTCCACATCAGTTGGATACGCCAGTATTTATAGCTGGCATCGATCTGTTTTTGATCGGTGACCTGCGGCACATCCTGGCGGCTTTTAAGGAAAGACCACATGTGAAACCTCAGAAGAGTGGGAAAAGTGCCGCTATCATGCTGCGCGTGCGCGCGAATGGCTTACGCCGGATTCCCGACGCGGCTAGGAGTATTTCCTAGTTTTGCCCCTCTGTCGGTGAAACTGTGGGTAAGATCACATTCAAACAGGTGCCCTGTTCCGACGTCAACCGCAGCCGGCCGCCCAGCGCGCTGATACGCTCCTGCATGCCGCGCAGGCCATAACCCGGCTCGTGGCCGGCAGGATCGATACCCACGCCGTTATCGCAAATGGTCAGCTGGATTTGCGGCGGCTGCCCTTTGCGGTGCCCGAGACGCGCATCCAGCTCAATCCGGCTGGCGGCCGCATGGCGGCAGACGTTGGTCACCCCCTCCTGACACACCCGATACAGCGTAATCTTCAGGGTTTCGTCCAGCAGTTCATCCGGCACCTGCCACTGCATCACGCTCACCAGCGAGGCATCTTGCGGCAGTGATTCACGCAGCATCGCCGCCACCGCCGCCGACAGCGGCAGGTTATTCAACGCCGCCGGCCACAGTTGGGTCAGCACGTCATGCACGCCGTCATAGACCCGCAACGCCAGCGTATCTATGGCTTCGGCGCACCCCACCACCTGCGGCTGCGGCGCCAGACGTTTAATGATACTGGCCTGGGTACGGATGACGGTGATGGTCTGCCCGACCTCATCGTGCAGTTCCCGCGCCACCTCACGCCGGGTCTGTTCCTCTGCGGTGACCAGCGCGCGCGCCAGTTGGCGGTTCTCCGCCAGCCGCAACCGCAGTTGCTGGTTCAGTTCGCGCTGGCGCTGGATGCCCGCGCCGAGCAACAGCCCGGTCAGGCTCTGGGCCAGCAGCGACAACAGCAGATCGCGGTGTGATTCCGGCTGCGGCGGCTCGTTGGCCACCAGCACCACGCCGTTGAGCAGCGTCGCCAGCAGCGCGCCCTGCCAGCCATAACGATAGGACATAAAGACAATCGGAATAGCCAGGCAGAACGGGGCGAAGCGGCGCAGCTCGGCGGCATTCACCTGTTGCTGCAACCAGATGCTGAGCGCGAACAGCAGCAGATAGCTGGCCAGATGGTGCAGACGCAGCGTCACGGGTTTATGGATCAGGCCCGGCTCGAGCGGTACCCAGATTTGCCGCGCCAGATAGTGCCACAGCAGCAGGCAGGTCGGCGCAATGGTGAAACCGCCCGCCAGGCCAAGCAGCAGCGCACGCGCGCCTTCGCCGTTCACCAGTTGCCACACCATGGCCTGCAACAGGGCCGCCGCCGCCACTACCGCGCCCTGCAGCAGCGGCCATTGCCATTCACTGTCGCTTTGCTGATGGCGCAACAACCAGGGAGAAGCCAGCAGGCTGAGCAACACCGTCAGCGCCAGCACGACGACTGAAGCCCACAGCGCCGGGCCATAGCCGAACTGATCCGCCAGCAGCACCATCAGCAGCAGATCGGCCAGCAAAATTCCTGGCCAAAAACGGTAAGGGCTTTGCAGCAAAATGCCCATCCGCAGGCCAAACGGGAACAGCAGCAGCGCCTGCCACGGCGGGTCGATCAGCGCAGTACCTATGCCCCACAGGCAAAAAGCGCTGGTGGCGTAGATAAAAAACAGCGCCAACTGGGTGATCAGGCGTTGCATCACAGGTTCAGCATCCGCTTGGCCAGCTCGACGTTGTTATTGATGTCCAGCTTGGCGAACAAATTGGCGCGATGCACGTGCACCGTTTTCGGCGACAGCCCCAGTGCAGCGGCGATCTCTCGCACCTCCTGCCCCTGTGCCAGCAGCAGCGCGATTTCGCGTTCGCGGCGGGTGAGCGGATCGACCTTCACCCGCGCCAGCTGTTGGGCGATTTCCGGCATCAGGTACACGCCACCGCTGGCGACGGTGCGCACCGCGGTGATCAAATCTTCCGGCTTGCAGCGCTTGGACAAAAAACCGCAGGCGCCGCGCTCCAATGCCAGCTCCACCAGCGCCGGATTGTCATGCATCGACAGCATCACAACCCGGATCCCGGAGGGAATGTCCGCCAGCAGATCCAGCCCGCTGCCGTCCGGCATCGAAATGTCGCAGATGCAGATTTCCGCCTCCAGGCCCGGCAAGCCGGCGCGCGCCTGAGCCGCGCTGCTGAACTCCCCGACCACCTGAATATCCGCCTCCAGCGACAGCAGTTGTACAAAGCCCGATCGCACAATGTCATGATCGTCAATAAACGCCACGCGCAGGGTCATGGAAATCTCCGGTCCGAGGGGAAAGTGCGCAAGTATACCGCAAGCCTGAGCCTGATGAATTGATGAAGAAAATGTATTGAGGAGAATGCATCCCCAAAATAATTGGAGTTGCATCACGGCCGTAGCCAACACAGATGCAGCGTCAAGTATGACGGAGATATAAACACCGGGCGCAGCCGCGCCCGGCATGGGGATGTTACAGCGGGGTCGCCGCTGCTTTTTCCTGCGGGATGTTGCACCAGTTGTTTTTATCTACGATGCCGCCATTCGGCGAGGTGTAACCGAGGCAACCGAGAATGGTATCAAACAGCTCGACGTGGCGGTGGGTCTTGCCGATACGCTGCTGTGCCTGCAGTTGCTCAAACGCGCTGCGATGCTGCTGATCTTCCAGGAACTTATCAGAGGCCCATACCATCATCGGCACGCGGAACTGCTCCGGCGGCGCCATTTCGCGCGGCGTGCCGTGCAGGTGTGAATTCTCGCCTATCGACTCGCCGTGATCGGACGAATAGAACACAATGGCCTTCTTCTCGCGCACCTGGTCGATCACATTGGCGATAAAGCTGTCGGTATACAGCACCGAGTTATCGAAGGCGTTAACCAGCTGATCTTTGGAACAGAAGTCGTCAACGCCGATACATTCGGGCTGATAGCGCGCGTAGCTGCGCGGATAACGCTGCGAATAGAGATAATGCGAACCTTTGGTGTGCAAGATCACCATATGCTTGCCTTTCGGGTAGCGCGCCAGCGACTCTTTCATTTCGTCCACCAGCAGCATATCGTCGACCGATTTGCCGTCGTTGCGTTTCTCGGAGGCGATCATCTCGCGGAACGAATAGTTGTCCACTTCGGTATTGTTGTAGAACCAGACCTCGCTCTGCATGGCGAACAGCTCGGAGGTGAAGCCCAGGCTTTTCAGCACCGCAAACACGTTTTGTTCTTTCAGCGTGCGCTGCGGGTTGTCCGACGTGCCGCCTTCGCGCACGAACATGCAACGCAGCGACAGCTTGGTGGCGGTATCGCAGGATTCGCCGCGGAACGCCACCAGGTTTTTCTCCTGCGACAACCTTGGCGTGGTATCACGGTCATAGCCGAGAATGCCCATGTGATCCCAACGCGTGGTCTCACCGATGATGAATACCACGTAGGTGTCATCGATATCCGCCGGCGGCACATAGGTAAAATTCTTGGCCGGATCGAACAAATTGGCCTGATCCAGGCTTTCGTCGTAGCGGGTATAGGCAAACAGCCCCAGCGCCGAGATCCAGTTAGATGGCAGGTAGGAATGCGCCACCACGCCGCCGTAGCTTGGCAGATCGACGTTAGTGATTTTTTCCTGTGCGCTTTGCTCTTTGTCCAGCATGCGCAGCGGCAGCCAGACCAACGCCACCACCGCCACCAGCACCATCAGCGGTTTCACCCGGTGCCCGGGGGTTTTCAGCTGTTCGATCAGCGTGTAGCGCAGGTTGTTTTTCCAGATGCACAGCAGCGGCAATGCGCTGAGCACCACCATCCACAGGACGAAATGCATCCCGACCACTTCTTTCGACAGGTCGATATCCGTGGTCATCACCGAGACGACGATGCCGTAGCCAATCACCACGTTGAAGAACGTCATGTAATAGCTGGCGGCAACGGAAATCAGCACCAACAGCGAAGCGATAATGCGGTAAAACAGCCGGCCGCCCAGCGATATCAGCCGCATGATGAAGAAGGTAAACAGAACGATAGCGATAACTTCAGTGACCGCAGAGATAACCTTAATGCCCTGAATGCCGTGCGAAAACGAATCAAAACGACGATAAAAAACGGAAAGGTTCAAAAAGATGCCGATATAAATCGCTAACAATAACGATAAATTCTGCTGTGATAGCGATTTAACTTTGTTCATGTAACGCGATGGCTCCGGAGCTTTAACAGTTCTGAATCAGTCAGACATTGGATGCGGCTGCAGGTTCAGCCGATCGGCAATAAGCGCTATTTTGGGGGTAATAATCAAGTGAATTCTCAAAAAGCAGGCATTTTTTGCCGTTTTTTGTGATGACGATAAATGCGGGGCAGAAGGGGAAATGGAGGGTCTCCCCTCCATTTTTTCCGTGGTGTCGGCAAAAACGTTATTTAACGTTAAGAGTTACATCAATATTGCCGCGGGTGGCGTTGGAGTATGGGCACACCACATGGGCTTTTTTCACCAGGTCTTCGGCTACGCTGCGTTCAATGCCCGGCAGGGTGATATCCAGCTGCACTTCGATGCCGAACCCGTTGGGAATTTCGCCGATGCCGACGGTACCGTCAATTTTGGCCTCGGCCGGGATCTTCACTTTTTCTTTCGCCGCGACAAACTTCAGCGCGCCAAGGAAGCAGGCCGAGTAACCGGCGGCAAACAGCTGTTCCGGGTTGGTGACTTCACCGCCCGCGCCGCCCATTTCTTTCGGCACGCCCAGTTTCACATCCAGCACGCCGTCGGATGAGGTCGCACGGCCGTCGCGGCCACCGGTGGCGGTTGCATGAGCGCGGTAAACAACTTTTTCAATGGACATAAATCGTTCCTTATTTCCGGGTTGGAGGTATGACATCGGATTCAGTTGGCTGAACTCCGTCACTTCTCTATCTTTCACGATTAAATCGCACACTACTTATATTAAGCGCTTAACTCAGTGTAGTGCACGATCGGCGATCGTGCTTCTGGCACTGGCCATCAAATCTGGTCGATCAGCTTGCCGCGCAGCTTTTCCAGCTGCTGCTTGATATTCACTATTTCGTCGAGGCTGCAATCGGTGGCGCACATCACCGCTTCCGGCACCGCCTGCGCTTTTTCACGCAGCGCGCGGCCGTTATCGGTTAAGGCGATGATCACCTGCCGCTCATCGGTCGTGGCACGGTAACGCACCAACAGGCCGGCGGTCTCGAGCCGCTTCAGCAGCGGTGTCAGGGTGGCAGAATCGAGAAACAGCCGTTCACCGATGTCGGTGACCCTGATTTCATCGCGCTCCCACAGCACCAACATCACCAGGTATTGCGGATAGGTGAGTTCGAGTTGGCTCAGCAGTTTACGATATACCTTGTTCAACGCCAGGTTGGCGGAGTACAGGGCAAAACACATCTGCTGGTCGAGCAGCAGCAGGTTTTTCGCAGTGGGTTGTTCGGTGTCTTTGGTTTTCATGAGGTAAATATAGATAGTGCGCGATGTAATCGCAAACTATTTTTTACGCGATGTGCTACATTTTTCAATGCAGGGGATGCCACAGCAGGGTGCTGTGCGGAGGGAAAGGATATGACAACCACATTGGCAGAGCGTGCACGCCGTTACGCCACCAAAGCGCATGCGGCGATCGACCAACGCCGCAAATACACCAATGATCCCTACATTGTTCACCCGCAGGCAGTGATGGAAATCGTCAGTAGCGTGCCACACAGTGAAGAAATGCTGGCCGCGGCCTGGCTGCACGACACGGTAGAAGATACACCCACAACGCTCAGCGATATCGAAAGCCATTTTGGGCCGCAGGTCGCTGAACTGGTGGGCATGCTCACCAACGTCAGCGGCACCGGCGACGGCAACCGCTTTGAACGCAAAAACCGCGATCGGCGGCACAGCGCCGGCGCCTCGCCGCAGGCTAAAACCATCAAACTGGCGGACCTGATCGACAACACCCGTTCGCTGCTGGAATACGACAGCCACTTTGCCCGAACCTATCTGATTGAAAAACAGCGGCTGCTGGAAGTGCTGACCGAAGGCGACCCGACGCTGTGGCGACAGGCCAGCCATATCGTCGAACAAGGGCTGGCCAGGCTCCAGTTGCCGCCGCACAACGTCCCGGCAAGTTGGTTCGAACATGCGCGCCGGCGTTACCGGGAAAGCGATGCGGCCTAGCCGTCAGAACGTCACCACCGTTTTCAGCGCCGTCACCCAGGCGTCCTGCGTTTCGCTCACGCCCGCCGGGTGATGCCAATATTGCAGACCCGGCTGCAACTGTAACCAGGGGGTGACGTTGAAGCGATAGAACAGCTCCGCCGTCACCGAATGCCCCGGCACCGGGCGATAGTTGGGATCCTGGTAATCGGTAACGTTGTTGATTTGGTTCATGTAGCGCTGATTATCCCGGTAATGATCGCTCAGCTTGATCATAGATACCCCCAGCCCCAGCCAGTCGTCCGGCCGCGCATCGAACAGGCCGTGGTAGCGAATGCCGGTCGAGGTGGAATAGTGCATATAGTTGGTGCGCTGATCCGCCAGCCCCAGGCTGTAGAACAGGCTCAAACCCCGGCTGGCGTCATCACGGTGGCGCGTCACCTGCTGGTTAAAACCGCTGTACAGGAACCAGGTGCGATTGTGGCTGCGATATCCGTTCGGATCGGTCGCGCCCGCGCCACCGGAAACCCCTTCATACAGATCCTGCTGCCTGGCGTTGGTGAACAGGACACCGAGGTTGTACACCCCCGGCAACTGATTGACCGCATTGGTTTTCAGCTCCAGTTCCATCGGCAGTAAAAAGCCCTTGCTGCCCTTGGTGGTGGTGCTCCAGGCATGGCCGCGGCTCGTGGCGTTCGGGTTCTGCTCCATCACGCCGGTTTTGAACGTCAGCCCGTCGGTCAGTTTGTACTGCAGGGTGGTGCCCCAATAATGCACGTTCCAGTTATACCAGGTCAGCGAGTTGGCGGACTTGCCGCCGCACAGCGCCAGCGTCTGGAAATCGCAGGGAATGATCTGATCGAAATCCTGCACCTTGTTCATCATGCCGACGCGCCACTGCAACCGGCGATCGAGAAAACTGCGGCTGAAGGTCAGCCAACCCAGCCGGGTGATCGACTGGCCGCCATAACTTTCCTGCGACAGATCGGTCGGATTGGCGCGCGGATCCTGCAAGCGATCGCGCGTCAGGTTGTTGTCGTGGTTGCGGTTAACGATATTGCCCTCAATGGCCGCGTCCGGGATGCCGGTCAGCGCCTGCAAATCCTGACTGAAGGTCAACGAGAACTGATCGATATACGAAGCCTGCTTATCCTGGTTATACCCGCCGCCGGCGTTATACGACAGCTGGCTGAGATAGCCGAGGTTATAGTGAAAACCATGATCTTCCAGGATCGGTCTGATCCCCAGCATATCGCCCAGCAACCCCGGTGACGGCGGTTCGAAACCGAGCGCCAGACCATCCCATTTGGCGGTTGGCGCTTCGACGTCTTTGCCGGTTTGCAGCGTTTCCGCCTGCACGCTACTGCAAAACAGCAGCAGTGCCGCGAGTGTCCCGGTGTGAGGTAATGGATATTTCATTATTATATTTCTCCGCATATAAAACGCTGACTGCGGGCAACAGCATTCCCTGGGCGAGAATTCCCCATAATTAGCATCAGTGAATAAAGGTGATTGCCCGACGATTGCCGCCGGGCGGGTATTTAGATTTAGCCCTGGTCTTTCAGGCTGTTACCGTTGCTCTGGATCACATCGCGATACCAGTAGAAACTCTTTTTGCGGCGACGTTCCAGGCTGCCGTTGCCTGCATCGTCGCGATCGACATAAATAAAGCCGTAGCGTTTGGACATCTCGGCTTTAGAAGCGCTGACCAGATCTATCGGCCCCCAGCTGGTGTAACCCATCACTTCCACGCCATCGTCAATCGCTTCCGCCACCTGCACCAGATGGTCATTGAGATAGTTGATGCGATAGTCGTCGTTGATACTGCCGTCGGCTTCAACGCGGTCCTTGGCGCCCAGCCCGTTCTCCACGATAAACAGCGGCTTTTGGTAGCGGTCATACAGCACGTTGAGCAGGTAACGCAGCCCGATCGGGTCTATCTGCCAGCCCCACTCCGAGCTGGCCAGATGCGGGTTAGGCACCATGTTGAGAATGTTGGCACGGGCGGTCTCGTTCTGCGTCTCGTCGGTGGTGACACAGCCGCTCATGTAGTAGCTGAATGAGATAAAATCGATAGTCTCGCGCAGCGCCTGTTGATCCTCGGCGGTAATCTCGACCTGAATGCCGTTTTCACGGAAATAGCGCTTCATATAGGCCGGATAACCGCCGCGCGCCTGCACGTCGCCAAAGAACAGCCAGTCGCGGTTCTGACGCTGGGTTTCCAGCAGGTCCTCCGGCCGGCAACTCAACGGATACAGAATACCGCCCAACAGCATATTGCCGATTTTGCCCTCCGGTACAATCTCATGGCAGGCCTTCACCGCCTTGGCGCTGGCGACCAGCTGATGGTGGATCGCCTGATAGACGGCGCTCTTGCTGCTGCCCTCCGGCAAGCCGACGCCGGTAAAGGGCGCATGCAGCGACATATTGATTTCATTGAAGGTCAGCCAATGCTTCACCTTGTGCTTATAGCGTTCAAACACAGTGCGCGCATAGCGCTCAAAGAAGCCAATGGTCTTGCGATTGCCCCAACCGCCGTACTTTTTCGCCAGCCCGTAAGGCATCTCATAGTGCGACAGCGTAATCAGCGGCTGGATGCCGTACCTGGCCATCTCATCAAACAGCCGATCGTAAAACGCCAGCCCGGCCTCGTTGGGGGTTTCCTCATCGCCCTGCGGGAAAATGCGCGTCCAGGCAATGGAGGTGCGCAGGCACTTGAAGCCCATTTCCGCGAACAGCGCGATGTCCTGCGGGTAACGGTGGTAGAAGTCGATCGCCACGTCCTTGATGCCGCTGTCGCCATCAACCCGTGGCGTCACCGCGCCGAAAATGCCCTGCGGTTGCAGATCGGAAGTCGACAGCCCTTTACCGTCGGTCTGATAAGCCCCTTCCACCTGGTTTGCCGCAACTGCGCCGCCCCACAGAAAATGGTCTGGAAATTTGCTGCTCATCGCTTTCTCCTTGGTTAACGTAATAAAGTCAGCAGCGGCGCCTGTTCCTGCACCCTGCCCTGGCCGCTGGCCAACACGTCGACGTAGTCATCGCTGTTGCTGACGATGATCGGCGTGGTGGTATCAAAGCCGGCAGCGTGGATCGCCGCCTGATCAAACTCAATCAGCAGATCGCCCGGGTTGATCCGATCCCCTTCTTGCACGTGGGCGGTGAAATGCAGCCCGTCGAGCTTGACGGTATCGATGCCGACGTGGATGAGAATTTCCGCCCCGTCCTCCGACTCAATGCCAATCGCGTGTTTGGTTTTAAACAATGACGCCACGCACCCCACCACCGGCGACACTACCCGCCCTTGCAACGGGACGATCGCCACGCCCTTGCCCAGCAACCCACTGGCGAAGGTGGCGTCGTTGACCTGGGCCAACGGCATCACCTCGCCGGCTATCGGGCTGACGACAATCTCCTTGCGATTGAGCGAGGCGACGGGCATCGGCTCCTGTGGTGCAGCCACCTCTGCCGGCGCCACGCCGAACAGATAACTGGCGACTGCGGCGAAACAGAACGACAACAGGGTGCCGCCAATCGCCCCCCACACCGTGGCATCGAAGCCGCCGGCGGGAATAATCTGCGCAAAGGTGAAGACGCTCACCAGGCCGAAAGAGTAAGTGGCGGTATGGAAATAGCCGATCACCGCACCGCCGAGCGCACCGCCGATACAGCCAAAGATAAAGGGCCGCTTGTTCGGCAAGGTCACGCCGTAGACCGCCGGCTCGGTAATGCCAAACACCCCGGCGCCGATGGCCGAGCCGGCCAAAGCCCGCAGTTTGGTGTCGCGGGTGCGCAGCATCACGCCCAGCGCGGCGCCCACCTGCCCCATTACCGCCGGCAACAGCAGCGGCACCATGGTGTCGCGGCCGAGCACGCTCAGGTTATTGATCATCAACGGCACCAGGCCCCAATGCAGGCCGAAGATCACGCACACCTGCCACATCGCCCCCATAAAGGCGCCGGCAACGATCGGGTTAAAGGCATAGATACTTTGATAACCGTTGGCCAGCAGGTGGCTGAGCCAGGTTGCCGCCGGGCCGATCAGCAAAAAGGTCAGCGGCACGGTGATCGCCAGGCACAGCAGCGGCGTAATGAAGTTGCGCAGCGCGCTGTGGATCACCCGGTTAAACAACGGCTCCAACCGGCATGAAACCCAGGCGGCGAAAATAATCGGGATCACCGACGAGCTGTAATTGATAAAGGTCATCGGGATGCCGAGGAAATACTCGCGCACTGCGCCTGGCTGCTGCGCGGCTTCGAACGCCGCCATCATCAGCGGATGCGTCAGCGCGCCGCCGATCGCCATGGTGACGAACGGATTGCCGCCGAACTTTTTCCCGGCGGTATAGCCCAGCATGATCGGCAGGAAGTAGAACAGCGAGTCGCTGGCGGCAAACAACATTTTAAAGGTGCCGCCGCTTTCCAACAGCCAGCCACAGGCCAGGCTCAGCGCCAGAAAACCTTTCAGGATCCCCGAAGCGGCCATCACCCCCAGCAGCGGGGTAAAAATGCCTGACACCACGTCGATAAAGCGGCTGAACAGGTTTTCCTTCTTGCCATCGCCCGTGTCATCCGCCGCCGCGCCATCGCCCAGACCGGCGGCCTGATTGACCGCGTTATAGACTTCCGCCACGTGGTTGCCCACCACCACCTGAAACTGCCCGCCGCTCTCCACCACCATGATGACGCCGGGATTTTCTTTCAGCGCCGCGGCATCGGCACGCTGGCGGTCACGCAGCTTAAAGCGCAAGCGAGTGGCGCAATGCACCAGGCTTTTTACGTTGTCGCGGCCACCGACGCCGGCCAAAATCTCACTGGCTAATGTGTCATATTTCATAGTGTTATCCTTACGATCTGTGTTCTGCCGCTCCAGCGCAGCGATGGCCTATCGCCGTGACGGAATTCAGCGCAAAAAAAAACCTAAACCTCATGACCCCGCCCCCGCAAAAGGGGAACAGAAGCATGAGGTTTAGGTTTTGCCTGCCGGAGCAGTGACAACCCTAAATCGGCTGAGCTATGACGTTAACACCCGGCTTTTTGCCACGGCAAGGCTTTCCGACGGCAAAGAGTGGAACTGTGATCCGGCATGCAAAACAGCCTCAGTGGGCGAAATAGTGCATGCCGCCGTCTACCGGGATCACGGCGCCGGTGATATAACGCGCCAGCGGGGAACAAAGAAACGCCGCCAGATAAGCCATATCCTCCGGCTCGCCAAAGTAGCCGATAGGGATATTCTGCTTGATGAACGCCTGGCGCGCGGCCTCGGTCGGGTGCAGTTTTTCGCGCACCTGCTCGCTGTTAATCCGCCCAGGCTGCAGCGTATTGACGGTGATGCCCTGCGCCGCCAGCTCGCTTGCCAGCCCCTTGGCCCACAGGTGCAACGCGCCCTTGGCGGCGGTGGCGGCATTCAGGCTGCGCGGTTCCATCGAGCCGCTGATGTTGATGATTCGCCCCCAGCCTTGCGCCTGCATGCCGGGCAACAACGCGTGGGTCACCCGGCGGGCCGGCGTAAAGTTCAGGGCGAACGCCTCTTCCCAACCGGCGTCACCTTCGCTCAACGCGGTCGGACGAGCGCCGCCGACCGCATTAATCAGGATATCAATCGTCCCGACCAGGCGTGCCGCCTGCGCCAGCATGCCGTCGAGCGCCGCCGCGTCGGTGATGTCCGCCGCGATCGTATACGGCCGCGGGGCACCGCTTCGTTCAACCTCATCGGCCAGAGCCAGCAAACGTTCCTCACGGCGAGCGGTCGCCACCAGGGTGACGCCCTGCGCCGCCAGAACCCGAACCATACCGGCGCCGATACCCTCACTGGCGCCGGTGACCAGCGCGACACGATCCTGCAACTGCAAATCCATAAGATATCCTAATTGAATAATTCAATTTCGCTAAAGAGATAACGGCATTGAATCACAGCCCGCTCTGTGTGAATATTCCGTAAAATCGCGGCAATACTGTGCAGGAATTCACTGATGTTCGATTGGCAGGATTTAAAACACTTTGTGGTGCTGGCTCGCACCGGTTCATTGTCGGCGGCGGCACGGGAGTTGGGCTGCGACCACGCGACGGTCGGCCGGCGAGTGGCGGCGCTGGAGAAGGCGCTCGGGCTGCGGCTGATCCTCCGGTTGCCGCGCAGTACGCCGCTGACGCCGGACGGCCAAAAGGTGGCCGGGCTGGCAGCAGAGATCGAAGCTCAAAGCCACGCCATTGCTCGCCATGCCCGCAGCGCCAGTGAAACGCCGCAGGCCCAGGTACGCATCAGCGCGCCGCCGTCGATCGCAGCGCGGGTCATCGCCCCGCATATCGCCGAGTTTCATCAGGCTTTTCCGCATATTACGCTGGTGCTCTCCGGTGAAGCCTCCATCGCCGAACTGGATCGCGGCGACGCCGAAGTGGCGGTACGCATGGTGCGGCCACAGCAGCCGGATTTGCTGGTGCAACGCATCGGCATGATGCGCTACAGGCTGTACGCTACCCCGCAGCACGCCGCCCTGCCGGAAGCGGCGCGGGCCTTTATCGCCTATGACCATCACTACAGCAACCAGCCTCACCAGCAGTGGTTGCAACAGCTGCTGCTGGGCCGCCCGGTGGTGTTTCAGGCCAGCGATCTGTTCTCTTTGCAGGAAGCGGCACGATCGGGGCTGGGTGCCGTAGTTTTGCCGACGTTTGTCGCCGATAACGACCCGGCACTGGTCGCGCTACCGACGCCGATAGCGCCGCCAACGCGCGAGTTATGGCTGGTCACCTACCCCGATCTGGCAGGTTCCACCGCCATCCGCACGGTCATGACTTTCCTGAGCGATCTCATCGGAAAAAAATGCCCGCTGGCAATATAAAACATCAGGGTTGCTAATTGAATGCTGGACAAAAGTCACGCAGGGGATTATTACTGATCGCCGCGTAATTTACTTTATGGACGGCTGTGATCATGACATTGCGTACTGAATTTGGACGAATTTTGATTACCGGCGCCGGCGGCCGGGTCGCCACGGCATTCCGTCAGTCGGTGGGCGATCGCTATCAATTGCGGCTGGCGGAAAGAGACAGTAACGTGTTGACCGGCCTGCAACCCGGCGATGAAGTGATCGGCTTCGACATTGCCGATCTCGACGCCTGCCGTGCGGCCTGCGCCAATATCGATACCGTGCTGCACCTGGCCGCCGATCCCTCCCCCGACGCCGATTTTTGCCACTCGTTGAAAGATAACAATATCCTCGGCACCTACAATATTTTCCGCGCGGCGAAAGACGCAGGCTGCAAACGCGTGGTATTCGCCAGCAGCGCGCAGGCGGTGGAAGGCTACCCGCTGGATTATCAGATCCGTCCGGAGGACGCGCCCAAACCGAAAAACCTGTACGGCGTCAGCAAGGCGTTCGGCGAAGGCATTGCAGCCTACTTCGCCCATCAGGAAGGGCTTTCCGCGCTGTCGGTACGCATCGCCAACTTCACCACGCTGGAAGCCGGCGAGCAGCTAAGCGCCCGTGACATGAGCGCTTTTCTCAGCCATCGCGACGCCGCCGATCTGCTGGAACGCTGCATCCGCATTGAAGGCGTGCACCATGCGGTGGTGCACGGCGTCTCCAACAACCGCTATAAGCGGCTGTCGCTGGAAGAGACCAGCCGCCTGCTCGGCTACTACCCGCAGGACGATGCGTTCAGCATTCTGGGCTTCGCCTAAAGTTTTTCGTCGATGCGCTGCAGTAGATAGGGGAAGAACGGGTTGGAAGCGATGCGCATCAGCGAATCGAGATCGACCACCAACACCGACCGTTCGCCGCGCGCGGCGATAGTGCCCAGGCTGATGCCAAACTCGTTGCGCTGCGCCGGGAAACGTCCATACAGCGAATCGCTCACCGGGAACGGCAGCGCCACATGCGACAACGAATAAATATCCGCCGGGTAAATCATTCCCAGCGGCTGCACGGTTTCCGTGGTTTCACCGGCGGGCGTTATGCGGGCAGTCGCCTCACTGCTTTCCGGTGAGGCATTGGCGATTACCGTCGTCCGGTAACGGCGCGGCGGCGCAGGCAACAACTGGCTGACCGCCGCCGCCGCGTTTGGCCGCAGCAGCGGCCCGAAGTTGATCGTTCGATTGACGTCAAACAGCACCAGTTCGCTGCCGTTCGCCGGCAATTCGTTGTATAAGGCGCGGATCACCGCCCGGGTGCTGACGGTGGAATCCATCACCGACTGGAAGGTCAGCACCGGCGGCAAGGTGCCAAGTTTGCCGTCACGCGCAGCACGGGCGATTTGCTGTTGCAGGCTATTACTGAGCAGATAAGACTGGCGTGCGCCATTCACCGGAAACGAATTGTATTTAAACGGATTAAACTCCGGCAGCACCCCGAGCCACGCCGCTTTGGCAAACGCCGGGAACACCGCCGGCCATCCGGCGATACCGGCGAAACGGGCAAAGCTGGTGACGCCAATCATCGGCGAAATCAGAATCAGCCGCTGCGGTGCCGCCAGTTTCGAGTCTTCCAGCGCGTCCAGCGTATATTTCATTGCCAGCGCGCCGCCGTTAGAAAAACCCACGATATGCAGCGGCTTGTCGCCCCCGACTTTGCTGCGTGCCTCGCGCACCGCCAACCGCGTCGCCGCCAGCCAATCGCGCCATTCAATATCGGTCAACGCCCCCGGCACGGTGCCGTGCGCCGGCAGGCGAATGCCGACCGCCACAAAACCGCGCTGCCGGTAGTTTTCGGCGATATGCCGCAAGCTGTAAGGGGAATCGGTCAGGCCGTGCAGCAGCACCACCGCGCCACGCGGCTCGCCCTGCGGCAACAGCTCATAGGAGCGGTTCCAATCCTGAGCGAAGTGCGGCGGATACACAGGGCTGCCGTCGAAATAGCGGTTGAGCGGAATCCGTTCGCTGGCGGAAAGCTTGTCGGTGACGTTGGCCTTCACCTCATCGAACACCCGGTTTTCGGCGGCCAGGTACGCTTGCCAGTCAGCCTTATCCAGCTCGGCGGCAGACAATTCGTGCGGTACAAAAGTGTGCCACGGCTCCAGCGCCGGGCCGCTTTGGGTGTCGTAAACCCGTACCGCAAGCAACGTGAATACGACGGTGACGACCACAATCGTCAGCCGTTTGATCCCTTTGATTATCGCCCTGGACGGCATACTCACCCCTGAATTCACGGTTATCCAGCAGCGATTATAGGTGCTAAAGGTGCTCAGGGGCAGCGCACGCTTGCCGTCCTTTTAAATTATCAATGACGGGTTGTTATTTTATGGGCACTGTACAGACAGCTAAAATAACCGGTATTTCATTAGCGCTGAGATATGATCGCTTGTCCGCCACTCAGTTAGACAGTATCTATAACAGTGAGGACTATATGAAAAGCATTATACATATCAAAGACAACACGTTTGCTACTTTGGGTCGCTCAGGCTATCTTCAACAATACGAACTGTACAACGAACAGATAAAACCCGGCCCACAGTTAAGATGGCGTGACATCCATGAATTACTCGCAAAAAACTTGCTTACTCTTACTGATAACGTCTAATTTTTTTTCATCCATTGCAGTAAGCATAGGGATGTATATCATCCCTTGGTATATAAGCAATGAAGGCGGGCAGCCAAAACTATTAGCCGCTATGGCAACAGCATCTTCACTACTTCTGATCTTTGTCACACCATGGATTGGCATGCTTGTCGACAAATTTAACAGAAAAAATTTACTTACGGTCGTCAATGCCATTGTATTCGTTGCGTTCGTTTTGGCAATTTTCAGCCGGTATCTTTCCTTTGACATTATATTCCCACTGATCGCCTCTTACTTTGTCATTCAATTTTACTATGCCATTTTTTATATAGCACGACAGGGATTTATAAAGGATATATTTAATGGCGATTATCTTTCACGTACCAACTCTCTCCTTGAAATGGAATCTCAGGCGTCGACATTAATATCTGCCTTATTAGTTATTTCTGCATCATCCTATTTTAGCTACGACGCCATATTTACGATATTGGCGGCGCTGGTTGCCATTTCTCTGGTCATCTTGCTAGCGATACCTTATCAGCGGCGTTCATCGGCAGTTCTCCATATGCCTAAGGGCTCACTGTTTCAACTCCAACCGGAAAGTCGCGATATCCTTGTGTATCTGCTGATGGGAGCAATACCCTTTGTCTGCATCATGGTTGTTAATGTCATACAAGCACCTTTTATGCATGAAGTATTGAATGCATCCATAGAGTCTTATGCTTCTTTCGGCATCATTTATGGTTTAGGGGCAATATTGGTCAGCATTTTATTGGGTTGGTTGTCGCAAAAATTCCCTGCCAGAAAGCTCGTTCACATTTTTACCGGCGGATTCGCGCTCACAGTATTAGTGATTGCCACGACCCCGACCCTACCGGTTGTGCTGTTCTGTGCCTTCTTTCTCGGTTTTTTCAACTCTGCATCACGCATTAGCAGCCAAAATGTTGTGCTGAATGAAGTAGAGAGCGAAAAAATCGGCCGTGTGTTTTCCACCGGGCAATTATTTACCTTAATCAATCGCGTTATAGCCACCGGGTTGGCTGTATTTTTATTCCAGGACGGTTATGAACACGCGTGGATTTATATCCTTGCTATCAGCATAACCGCCCCGGCAAGTTTAATGCTGTGGTCGTTTTTCAGCAACCGACCACAAAGAATAAGGAGATTTTAATGGATATTTCTATCGTGACCGGCAGCCATCGCAGGAAATCAAACTCCAGGCATGTGGCCGATTATATGGCGAATCTGCTACAGCAAGTACGGTGCCGCACTGTCACAGGTTCGTGCTTCTGGCGTGATTGATTATGAACAGTTCCGGTACGGCATGTGAGCCTTCCCCCCCAAAGAGCCTCAAGGGTGAAAATGCCGAAGAATTTTATTGAGCCAATACGAGAGCGTTTCGTGAGAGAGTTGCAGAAATAGCACTATGCCGAGCGGTGCCCGGCATAGTAGCTAAATTAAGGCTTTTCGGCGATTTTGCGCAGATATTCGTTATTTTTGAATGCAATGATGATCATTTCAAAACAGACGCGGGTAAACACGCCGCCGAGAATAATCCCGAACAGGCCACGGAAGAACTCCCCGTAGAACATCGCCCCAATCCCGCCAACAAGAATGCACAACAGGCAAAGCCAGTAAACGCCGGTGATGATTTTCGGCGTCAGCATCGCGTCAAAAAAGAAAATATTTTTCATTGTAAATCCTTCCTTAGGTCAGTATTTAATTATCCCAGAGGCGACACGTCGGTATGGCGGCCGGC
The DNA here is from genome assembly GCF_018336935.1 of Serratia plymuthica. Taxonomy (NCBI): domain Bacteria; kingdom Pseudomonadati; phylum Pseudomonadota; class Gammaproteobacteria; order Enterobacterales; family Yersiniaceae; genus Serratia; species Serratia plymuthica. Next base: position 3,418,636 of record NZ_CP068771.1, read on the forward strand.
CCTATTTGTTACACCGGTTATGATAACGAGTTATGCGGCGCAAAGCGCAAGAAAATCAACGAACCATTGCATGAAAGTTGAGGGTAAAGATGCGCAACAAGATAGGCCACAAAATACTGGGCTGTTTGGCGGCATTGCTGCTGTGCAGCCAGAGCGCACAGGCGCAGGAAACGCTGATCTTCGTCCGGCACGGGGAGAAACCCGCCAACAACAGTGGCCAGTTGACCTGTAAGGGGTTGAACCGCGCATTGGCATTACCGCAGGTGCTGCTGGGCCGCTACGGCAAACCGGACTTTATCTTTGCCGCCGGGCCGAAAGAGAACAAAAGCGGCAGTTCGCTGCGCGCTTTATCGACCATTATGCCCACCGCCGTGCGTGCAGAGTTACCCATCAACATTCAGTTCCACGCCAACGACATCGCCGGGCTTGAACAAGAGCTGCTCAGCGAGAAATACCAGAGCGCACGCGTCTTTATCGCCTGGGAACACAAGAACCTCGACCAGGCGGTGAAAAACATCGTTGCCGCACGCGGTGGCGACGCCAATCAGGTACCCAAATGGCCGGGCAGCGACTTCGACAGCATTTTTGTGGTCACGCTGGATAACAGCGGCAGAGTGAATAAGGTGTCATTCAAGCAGGAAAGTGAGGGGCTGACTCAATTGGCGGAGACCTGCCCATCCGCAGGGTAAAGGCAAACGGCCTTCAATGGGCTTAGTGGATGGATCTCCTTATCGCCTGGCCGCTGTCGCTACCGGTGTCATAAGCCCCAACTCAACGCCCAGTCGGATAGCCTGACGGGCATTGCTGACGCCCAGTTTGACCACAATATTACCCATGTGGAACTTCACCGTACTCAGGGAAATACCCGCGATGGCGGCAATCTCCCCATAGGTTTTCCCCATGCTGGACCAATACAGCACCTCATTCTCCCGTGGGGTGAAAATGGGTTTGTCTACGTCCGCATGATGCTTCCGCGTACCGGAGGAGACCGACCCGGCGAGACGATACATCTGTTCATTAAAATCGATCAGTAACATCTGCATGGCCCCGCAATCGGACGATAGCCGCTTTTCCAGCTCCCCTTGTCCGTTACTGCCGATGACGACAGACAGCAACGCCAGGCTGTTCATAGGGTCATGCAACACGAAGGTGAAGCCGTTAACGATGTTGTACCGCCTGGAGAGGGAAAATATTTTATCTGACATCCGGGTAATATTTTCGTCCCATACAAAAGGCGAGACGCGTTTGAACGCAGTCAGAATCACCGGGTCAGTGAGCTGGAAATTATTGGCGCGGTAGAGATCCACCCATTCGTCAGGGTAACTGGAAATAATGAGAACATCCGACGGATTGTTCTTCCTGACAACCGTGTAGGCGTATGCCGGGCTACCGAGTGAGGATAACTTCCTGTCGATATACTCCCGAAGCGTTCCCGTTATGAGCTGATTTTCATTGAGGGTAGAAAGCATGCGGGCTCCGTGGCGATCTGGCTTTGCCCTTTAGAGGAAAGAACCTAAACTTAAGTACAGTTTATATATTTTAGCCCACCATATATAATAAACCTTGTTAGGCACTGGTAAAAAAAACCTGACCGTTACGGTCAGGTAGCCAATATAGCCAACACCAGGGAAAATTTTCCGGTCAGACAGGGCATGCAAAAAGTCACTGCTGGCCGGAATTTTTACTTTAACATTGTTAATCTATCATTTCAAATTCATCTGCGCCATACCACCTCCGGCCAGCGCCCCGGAAAAAACCGGCGTAGGGAGTCAGGATATCTTTAACCGCTGAGGGTGGGTATTGAGCAGCACACACAGTTTCTCCAGGCTGACTGACGGGGAGAAATAAAATCCCTGAGCGATATCGCAACCGTATTGCTCAAGGTAGTGCAATGACTCTTGATCTTCTACGCCTTCGGCCAACACGACATAATTAAGCTTATGTAACATATCAATAATGCTTTGCACCACGATGCGGCTCTCGCTGTCCGTTCTCAAGTTTTTGATCAAGGAACCATCCAGTTTAATCACGCTGGCGGGGATATGACGCAGGTAGTTTAGATTGCTGTAGCCGGCGCCGAAGTCATCCAGCGCAATGGTGTAACCTTTGGCCTTGAGCGTCTGCAAACAGGCTAACGCCTCACCGCTTTCCAGGATCCGCTGTGATTCCAGACATTCGATCTCGATATCTTGGGGTTGCAGATTATAGTGGCCGAGTGCGTCGTCCAGCCTGTCAGAAAAGTGTTTCTCGGCAAAGTTCTCGGCGGTGACATTGATCGATACGGGGATATTGACCCCTGCCTGACGCAACCTGAAGACCTCGCGGGTCGCCTGTGAAATCACAAACTCGGTGAGGGGTTTGATCAGCGACGTGTTCTCTGCGAGACGAATAAAGTCACCGGTGGGGATTGCCCCCAGCACCGGATGCTGCCAGCGCAGCAGCGCTTCCGCCCCCACAATCTGCTTCGAGATCAGCTCAACTTTGGGTTGATACTCAAGATACAAGCCGACCCTTTGTTTCAGGCTTTCCGCCAGTTCATTGAGCAAATTGAATTTGTATTTACGTATGGCATCCTTCGATACGTTATATGCCGAGACGGTCAGGTTCTCATCTATGGCGTCATGCAAGGCGCTGGTCGCTTCGCGCAACACCTCTTGCGGGTTGCTGTCCTGGACCGAGAACAGGGTGTAGCCGGCATAAAGCTCCAGTTTCAATGGCACGATACCGCGCACTTCATGGCGGATCCGCTCTGCACAGGTTTCCAGCATGCCGATTACCGAGTGTGTTTTTTGGGCATCGATAATGGTGGCGAAACGGCCCGGAGAAATGCTGTATAAAAGTTGCTCGCCAAGAAACGTGCCTTTTAGAAAATGCCCAATATCCACCAACACCAGCTCCACAGCCGAGAGGCCGAAAGAGCGCGCCATTTCGTAGGCGTATTTAATGTCGATCGTATCGAGCAGGATCAAGGCATATTCACCGGGGGCCGACGACAAATTGCCGATCTCACCCATTAGCCTCTGGCGATTAGGGAAACGCGTTACCGCATCGACCAAACCAATCTCACTTTGTGCCTCAATCAGCTCAATAACGATGGTGGCCATATTACTGAGCAAACCGGCCCTGACGGCCGAAAACAAACGCGGTTGTTTGTCGGTGATGCATAACGCCCCGATGATATAGCCTTCGCGGGTACGTAAAGGCATGGCGACATAGTGGCGAATGGCGGCGGGGCCGGTGACCATCAGGTCTGATGCGAAACGTTTGTCCTGTTGGGCATCCTTGCAGATCAGCGGTTTACCGCTATGCCGGACAAAGTTGAAGAGCGGACTGTTAAAATCGATATCCTGCAATTCGGTATTGATTTTTGCCTTGATCCAGATTTTTTTTGAGCCGTAGAGACAGATAAAACAACCGGGCACTTGCAGAAGCCTGCACGTCAGATCCAACACATTATGGATAGCGTCATTATGGCTGGTATCAAGCCCTTCCAGGGCATCGATCGAGGCTTGCCGTTCATCTTCGTTTTTACTGAGGTGTCTAAGCATGCCTGGGATCCCCCATCAAAGCCGATAAAGACGATTCACCTAACGGATCCTGTATGTCTTTTTGCCTGCGGACTTCGCCTGGTACATGGCGTCATCGGCTTTGGTCAGTAACGCTTCAGCGCTGATATTGCCGTCTGAGGCAATCGCTGCGCCGATACTCGCGGACAGGCTCACCTTCTGGTTGCCGATGTGCGTTATCGCCGCCAGCTGCGTGAGCAGCTTCTCGCAAAATTCTGTGACCTGCCGCTCCGGGTGCATTAGCGGCCACAGGATGACCGTAAACTCATCTCCGGCTAACCGCGACGCACTGTTGCCGGTGCCGGCACAGGCGCTGAGAAGTTTGGCGAAAGTCTTCAGGATCAGATCGCCAAAATCGTGGCCGAAGGTATCGTTGATGGCTTTGAAACCGTCGAGGTCGATGAACAACAGCGCCATCTGCTGTTGAGGACAACAACTCTGCAATGTACCGGCCAGCCGGCGCAGGAAAGCGCGTCGGTTGGTTAACCCTGTCAGCATGTCGTGGGTGACATCGTATTCCAGCCGCTGCTGCAAGTGTTTAAGCTCGGTGATATCCATGGACAGAATATAGAAACCCTGCGTTTCACAGGGCACCAATGTGGTATGGACCGTCAATAACCCTTGCCGCGTCTGAAGTTCATTCTCAAAACTGGCGGTTTCCCCGCATAACGCTCTTTCGATCACAGGTTTGGCCCTCACATAAGCGGCCTCCCCCACCAAATCTCGTACCGTCATTTCCTTGAGGCGCGCTTCATCCAGGCCAAACCAGGCCTTATAAGCGCTGTTGGCGAAGAGATAACGTTCATTGTTGTCAATCTGGCTGATCAGGGCCGGCATATTGTCGGTAATAGCGCGCAGACGTTCTTTCTCCGCGCTAAGTTGATGTTCGGTAAGGACCCTGCTGTCAATTTCGCGATTGAGTTTATTGACCACCACACTGAGCTCCCGGGTGCGCAGTTCGACCCGTTCTTCCAGTTCATGCTGCAACGCGAACAAATCGGCCTCAGCCGCTTTACGCTCGCTGATATCCACGATGACCGAAATAAAATGGTGGGGATTGCCATTCGGCAAGCGGTTAAGAGACACCGTAAGTTGAACCCAAATAATTGAGCCATCTGCGCGGTAATAACGTTTTTCCATCGAATAGGTTTCTATCTCGTTGGCGAGCAACTGTTTCAGCAGGCCAAGGTCGATATGCAGATCGTCCGAATGGGTGATGTCCTGGAACGTGCGATCCAGCAATTCCCGTTCAGAATACTGCAGCATTTCGCAAATGCGCGGGTTGACGCGCAACCAATAGCCTTCCAGCGAGACCAGGGCCATGCCGACCGCCGCCTGAGAAAATGTCTGTTCAAACAGGGCTTCGGTGCGCTGCAGGTTAGATTTCAGGCTTTCGGTATAAATATCACGCTCAACACCATGCAGGTGTTCTTCGATTACCGCGGCAAAATCATGTAAGTCGCGGACCAAGTCACGAGAAAATGCCTGAGGACGACTATCGATAATACACAGCGTACCCAGCGGCAGACCATCCAGCGAGAGCAAGGGTTGCCCGGCGTAGAACCCAATCTTTGGGCCGCCGGTGACCAGGGGGTTATCGAAAAAACGCGGGTCGGCGGCGGTATCGGGCACCACCAGGGTCTCTCGCTGCAAAATGGCGTGCCCGCAGAAAGAAATATTGCGTGGCGTCTCCCTGGCATCCAGGCCAAAGCGCGACAAAAACCATTGGCGATCGCGGTCTATCAGAGAAATCAGCGCAATGCTGACGCCAAAATATTTTGCGGCCAGCCGCGTGATGCGGTCCAATTTTTCCACTGAATTCGTGTCCAATACGTTCAACGAATTCAGAACCGACAGACGTTCGGCTTCATTTTCTGGAAAGCATGGCTCGAACATGTTTGCTCCGGTTTACTGTGTCGACGGCGAAGCTCATTGTCCCGCAGAGCTTGCCGTTGCGTTTTGAATCAGAGTCAGTTGATTACCTCCGTCACTGGAAGGGTAATCAACCTCATTCATCATGGAATAAATCAGTATCAGCCCGATCTCGCTTTCTGGCCAGGTGCCCTGAACCTCTTGGCAGCCCAGGCGCAGGCGACAACGCATCCCATTCTCCAGCGCTTCCGGCATACAAAGTATAGTGGGTCAGTGCACAGCGTGATATCCCAACCTGTACAGGTGGCGGAGATAATAAGGTCCGTAAGGTAACCATAATTTGCGATCCCGATTCCAATCCCTGCAACAAATCCCTGTAAATCCATCCAGCCTGTTTCCTGCGCGTTATCGCCGGGATAAAGTCTTCTTGCTGCGGCAAAATCCGTAGTCGGGATTGGAACCCTCGATTATCTCAGAACTGAAAAACCTTGTGTTTTTTCAGCGCCTACGTGCACACTCAGTTCGGTGGCTCAGGCAGGGCAACCGCAAGGTTGACCGGTTTTTCTGAGAGCCGGGGTTCCAAACCTGTCTGGGCCACCACCCGAGATTGGAACCTCGCGTGATGGTAGCAATCACTACTATCTCGGAAAAACACTATGAACACGACATTTGAAAACACCGCATCCTCTATCACCCTCTTCCGCAACCTCATTGCCGACCTGCAATTTTGCAAACTCAGCGATATCCAATTGTGCGATCTCAGCGCCGTGGCTCAGGAATCCGCAGAAGGGTTATGTCATGGCTTGTTGTATCTGGCGGAATCGCTGGAGAATGGGGAACAGCACTCAGCAAACAGCAAGGTGCAAATCAGCGCCTGGCTCAAAGCCTCCGCGCATGTGCTCCCTGCCCTGTTAGAACTCAGCGAGCAGGCGAACAACCACCTGTTGCAGATGCATGAAGGCGGTGTTTATCAATCCTAGTTTGCTATAGAGAGCGTCGATAAGATTTTATGTCAGCCAATTAAAGCAGAGGCCGTGACCGGCGATGATTTACCGCCACCGGAAAAAGGACATTAAATCGTTACCGCCGTTATAGCCGAAATCAAACACTTCATTGATTGAACTGGCCCCGCTGCAATGTTGATTTTGCTGCGGGGCTTTTATCGTCCCTCAAGCCCGAAAACAGCCTTTTCTCTGGCTAGCCTGCCTTAAATCGAGCGTGCATGCATAGGGTGCATGATTTTGCATTAATCCCCAGCCTTTCAAAACAGCCGAAACCCCGCGCCACAAGGGCTTACTGGGCCTCTGTGTCATGCATGAAATGTGCACGATAAAGTCAGAGCGCGTAGGCGAGGGAGTATTGCGCGCGCAGGCATTACAGCTAAAACTTATGGTAAAAATTTTAGTGTTGTTAGACTATTTACATACGTTAAGAATCCATTTATAAACTAGCACATACCAAGGAGGTTATATTATGTTAGTTCCTAGCGAGTTGGACGAAGATGTTTATCCTGACTGTAGTTGGACTTACATTGGATATAAAGATTATTTGAAACCAAATAAATACTTACAAGATGCTATTGATGATTTAAATGCAGGAAAGGAAAGAAGGAATCTAAATAACTCGATAAGGAATGCAAAAGCTGCTTTGCATATGAAGGTAGATATTCTTTGCATTTCATTTAGTGGAGTTGATTATTTTAAAAAATTGAAAAACTTTCCAAGAAAAATTGATTTTTTGGAAAGCATTGGAATTGTTAGACCAAGAATAATAGATAAAATAAATAAGCTAAGAAATGAAATAGAGCACGAGTACAGAGATGCAACTCTTGAGGAAGCCGAAGATTTTATAGATATAGTATTACTATTTATTGAGGCAACTAAATACCTTAACTCACGATTTCCAAGTGACAGTGATTTTCATGGTGCAATGACATCAAAAGAGGAATACCTAAGGAGGATCGTTTGTAATTGGGGTGATGGAGAGTTGGTTTTTTATCTTTCAAAGAAAGATTCAGGATTCGATTATAGTAACAAATACATTATAAAGGTAGGTAATGAAAAATACTCCCAATGGGTAAAATATATGATTGACAATTGGGATTGAATATTTATTTAATTTAACACCTTAAATAAATAAAATTGTAGCACAAAGGCTAAAAAAATAAATAATGCAGACTTTCTAGAAAAACATCAAAATAAAATTAGCACAAATAAAAAAGCCGAGACTATATAGTCTACGGCTTAAATACATTTACCTTGCTAAATTAGCAACGGAATTAGCCAGTGTTATGAAATTATCTCTAAACTCCTTTCTATTTTCTTTCATTGTTTCAAGAATTACTCCACTTTGCTCTATTTGTGCATCTGACAGAGCAAATACAGGTGTGCTATGCCTCTGTGATTGAGCTATAAGTGAGTTAAAGTCAGAAATATTTGCTAAATTAAACGGTTCTTTCGAAGAACTTCCATTAACAAACTCAGCCTCTGATATCGACATATTAACTGGCATTAAAGAAGGTATTAATGTATTTGTAACCTCACCCTTAATAACATCAATCCATCGCTGGAAAGATTTAACCGGCTGATTATTTCTCGGACGATACTTCTGGGAAATAAAACCAATAAATTTTGGTGGTTCCACTGGGAAAGGATATAAAATCGCCTCATCTCGAAAGTTATTTATTTCACTATTCCACCTAGGGAGAACCTTTGCGAGTGATTTAATAGCTTGAGCACAGAAAAAGTCTGGTGATGTCGGTACAATAAAATAGTCACTACACATCAGTAGACATTCATTCAATGCACCAACACTGGGACTCATATCAACTAGAATATAATCAAACTCGTGTTTTTTCCCTGTTTCTCGCAAAAACGCACCTATACTCCCTGGAATATTCCTAATAGCCGGAATAGCAGTGCTAGTTGTCAACGCAACCCCAATCTGAGTTTCTATTTCTGACAAAGATATACTGCCACATAATAAGCTTAACTGTGGATTAGATGTAACAATTGGATCGGCTGGAATAACCTTACCTAAAGAACCATCAACAACTGGCTTAATGCAGGTGTAAATATCACAATTTGGATTATTTTTATATATTACATCAAAATCATCCGTAGTTGAATAACCTAGCGTTAAAGCCGTTAAGTTACATTGTGGATCTGCATCAACTATCAAAACTTTATGGCCAAGTTGAGCTAGCATCCATCCCATATTAAAAGTAGTTGTGGTCTTACTAACACCACCTTTATGATTGAATAAAGATATTATTTTCACTACCGCTCCTTAATTTTCATTACGAAAAGAGTGTTGCTATACCATTGAAGCATTTCCCTTCTTCTTTCAAGATACTGAGCATGATTATAAGTTCCTCGAATACCATTCTTATCCACATGAGCAAGTTGCATCTCAATCCATGCGGAATCAAACCCTTGCTCATGTAGGATAGTAGACATCGTATGCCTGAAACCGTGACCGGTGGCTCTCCCTTTATATCCCAGCAGCTCAATCACCTGATTCACACTTTCCTTACTTATAGGCTTTCTGCGGTTGTTTCGTCCAATGAAAATGTAAGGATAGTGACCTGTGATCGGTTGTAGCTGTTTAAACAAGAGCGGCACAATGTGCGGGCGGCGCATTTTCATGCGTTCGGCGGGAACCTCCCAGATAGCGCGTTCAAAATCAATTTCTTCCCATGTTGCAAAACGCATTTCTTGCGTGCGTACGCCCGTCAGCATAACGATCTTAGCTGCGTTCTTAGTGATGATGCTGCCGGTATACCCTTCCAAGTCCTTAACAAAATAAGGCAGCTCTTCGGCAGAAAGAAACGGGTGGTGCTTTTGCTTGGGAATGGTTAGTGCACTGGCAAGATCTGAGGCTGGATTGTACTCCGCCGCCGGTGATAATGGCGTAGCGGAAGACCTCTCCACAGCGCTGGCATACCTTACGGGTTTTCCCCAATACCCTAAGCTTCTCAATCCGCCACAGTACTTCCAGCAAATCCAAGGGCTTAATCTCGGCAATGGGGCGTTGATCACCGTACGAACACACATCCGGCTCAAAGGTACGCATGATTCTTCCCTGTAGGCCAGAATCCATCGATCGGCTTTATTTGTGTGCCGTTTACGGCTAATCGTTTCAATTGCGGGAACTATCAGAACAAGCATTGGCGGAAGATCACAGGAGTCGAACCTGCCCAGGACCGCTGGCGGCCCCAACCGGATTTGAAGTCCGGCCGCCCCACCGGGGACGAGGATCTTCCTTCGGGAGTCAGAAGCAAGAGGCTGATTATAGCGCAGTTTATCCCTGGCGCTAAGAGGGAATAGCGTTGGCCCCCGGCAGCAATGCCGGAGGCCGGCGGGGTTAAGGCTTCAGCAGATCTTTCACGTCCAGCAGGATAAATTCGTTATCGTCCGCCACGTTCGGCTGGCGGCTGGAGGAGAACGGGAAGTTATTGTCGTTGCCGACGATGATATGGCTGCCATCCACCACGTCGACGTTTTCAATGGTGAAGAACGGGAAGGTCAGTACGCCGTCGTTAAGCGGCTTGCGCGCCAGCTTGTTCGGGTCCTGAATGTTCAGCAGATCGATATACGCCAGTTTTTCCACCGGTTTGCCGACGTTGGCATCCGAGAAGGCGATTTTATACACCCGTTTGAACTTCGCCACCTGGCTGAAGCAATTGTCGGTCGGCGCACCCGCAGCGCAGGCTTTGTCCGGCGTGCCTTCGCCGTTGTCGCGCTCAATCACCAGGCCGCGCGTGGCGTCGATCATATTGAAATCGCCGATGGCGTTCTGGTTGTCTTCCAGTACGTATTGCCAGCTGCGGCCGGTCCATGCCTGCTGTTTCACGTCAAATTCCAGCACCCGCAGGTAGCGTTTGCCGTCGACGTTTTCAAACTTCTCGCCGTCCCACAGCGCGCCTTCCAGCAGCGGGTAGAGTTTGCTGCCGTCCGGCGACGCCGCCATGCCTTCAAAGCCCTTGGAGCGCGCCACCTGGAAGTTCTGTTTGCCGTCCGGTGCGCCCGGCAGGGTCAGCGTCGGGTTATCCGGCGATTTCACCACCTTGCCGTCCACCTTGGTATCGAACACCGCCAGCACCTTGCCGTCCAGATCGGCCTTGATCAGGTAAGGACCGAATTCGTCGCCGATCCACAGCGCATTGTCGGCGAACTGGAAGCTCTCCGGGTCGAAATCGCTGCCGGTCAGGTAACGTTTTTCGGTGCTCTCATTGATGATATGGAAGGGCACCTTCTGGTCCGGGTCGTGCAGGAATACCGTCTTCAGCGGCGTAACCGTGCCGGTGCTGAAGTCGATTTTGTAGTGATTAAGATACAGCATGGCGTCCGGCGAGTTGGCCTTGCTGCCAAAGCCGTTGTCGGTCAGCACCCAGTAGGTGCCGTCGGGCATATGTTTGATGCCGGAATGGCCCTGCAAGGGTTGGCCATTGATCGGCAGGCCGATGCCGGTCATGCGATCGGCAGATTTGCCCGCCACGCTACCCAGTTCGCTCACGCGCTTGCCGCTGGTGTATTTGCCGCTTTGCCGTAAATCGGTCGGCGCATCCTGTGGCGCGGAGATGCTGGATTTAACCGGCAGCAGCGCATGCCCGGCCAGTATCGCTTGCGCCGGCTGCGCGTCGGCCCACAGGTTGCCGCTTAATGCCATACAGCCGGCCAACAGCGCCAAACGGGTTTTGGTGATGTGCATGTCATGGTTCCCTAATTGTTGTTATCGCCCCGAGGTAAAAGCAACGTCACTATAGGGAGCCGCAATGACAGAAATATTATTCGCTACATGCCTGCCGGTAGCTGCGCGGATGAAAACGCCCGGTGATGGCGATCAACACCACCACCAGCAGCGCATGGATTTGCCAGTCCAGCGTAAAGCCGCCGCTGTAGTCGCGCAGCAGGCCGGAAAGATACGGCGTCATCCCCGCCAGCAGAAAACCGATGCCCTGCATAAACGCCACTAACCGCCCCGCCGCCGCCGGGTGCGGGATATGATCGAGCGCCAGCACCAGGCACAGCGGGAAGGCGCCGCCCAGCCCCAGACCGGCGATCAGTACCCACAGCCACGGCAGCGTCTGCGGCAGGTAAATCAGGCCGATAAAACCGATCAGTTGCATCACCAGCGCCAACAATAACAGCGGCCGACGATCCTGTGCCCGCGCCACCGCTGGCAGCAACAGCGCGCCAATCACCTGGCCGAAGGTCATCAGCGCCAGCAGCGTTCCGCTGGCCTGCGGCTGCCAGCCGAGCTGCATGTAATACGGCGGCAACCAGGCGATCAGGCTGGTATAACCGCCGTTGATCAAACCAAAATAAGCGCCCAGCAGCCAGGCGCGGCGACTGAACAGCAGGCTCGGGCCGGCAGAAGCGCCGGATGGCGCAAGGCGAGCCAACCCACGGCTGACCGGCCACCAGGCGATCAACGCCATCAGAGCCGGTGCGGCCCACCAGGCCAGTGCGCCGTGCCAGTCATGCCCGGCGCTCATCAGCCACGGCGTTATCGCGGCCCCCAGTCCGCCGCCGCCCATCAGCGCCGCCGACCACAGGCCGGCCACCAACGCCATCCGCTTGAGAAAGTGGTGCTTGATGATGCCGGGCATCACCGCCTGGATCACCCCAATCCCCAGCCCGCCCAGCACCGCGCTCAGCATCAGTTGCGTGCTGCCCGGCGCCAGTTCGCGCCAGGCGGCGCCGAGGCCGATCGCCAGCAGGCTCAGCACCACGCTGCTCCGTTCGCTGAACAGGCGGTTGATCGCCCCGCCCGCCAACGCCATCAGCCCCATCATCAGCACCGGCAAGGTCGTCAGCAGCGCAGCGCCACCAAAGCTCAGCCCGGTAGCCTGCCGCAGCGTCGGCAGCAGCGGGCCGACAGAGGTCAACAAGGGCCGCATATTCAGGCCAATCAGCACCAGCGCCCACAGCAGCGGGTTAAACCCGCGGCGCGAGGTGGCGGGGGAAACGGAATGATTTAACACGGCATAATCCTGGTCTTGCGGGATGAAGAGTGCGGCGTCACAGCCTGTGCGCCACAGCGTTGCGTTACTGTAGGCATCGCCGCTAGTATTGGGAAATTAAATAATAGAATAGCCGGCAGTGGGAAAATGAATCGTTACCCGATGTTCAATCCGCAGTTATTGCTCAGCTTTGTCGCGGTCTGCGACAGCGGCAGCTTCACCCGCGCCGCGGATCGGGTGTTCCTGTCGCAATCGACCGTCAGCCAGCAGGTGCGGCGGCTGGAGGAGATGCTCGGCAAGCCGCTGTTTGAACGCTCATCCCATCAGGTATTGCTGACCGAAGAGGGCGTCAAGCTGCTGAGCTATGCGCGGCGGATTATCGCGCTGAATGAAGAGGCCCACGACGCGCTGACCGGCATCTGGCGCGACGGGGTATTACGGCTGGGGATGCCGGAGGATTTCGCGGTGCCGACCACCGAGCTGCTGGCGGAATTCAGCCGTGCGCACCCGCACCTGCGCCTCGACGTCGCCAGCGGCCTGAGCGCCGATCTGCACAGCGCCTACGCCCGAGAAGAGCTGGATCTGATCCTGGTCAAGCAGCGCCGCAGCCAGCCGCCGCGCGCCGCCAGGCCGGAACCGCTGCTGTGGCTCGACAGCCTGGCCTTCCCGGCGATCGAACAATCCCCGGTGCCGCTGGCGGTGTTTCCGCTTAATGGCCTGTACCGTGAGGAGCTGTGTCAGGCGCTGGATAACCTCGGTAAACGCTGGCGCATCGGCTACAGCAGCGCCAGCCTGGCGGCACTCACCGCCGCCTCCGCCGCCGGGTTGGGCGTCACCCTGTTGCCGGCCGGCTGCCGGTTGCCGAGCCACCGGGTGCTGGGTATCGCCGAAGGGTTACCGCCGGTCGGCAGCTTCGAGCTGGCGCTTTACTACCGCGACAGCGCACCCGCCGCCACCCCGGCGCTGGCCGAGCGGCTAAGAGCGTTTTGCGGGTTGGTGTGAGGGGCGCTATTCCAAAAGCTGGGGGTGTTTGAGTCGAAGCCAGTCATTAACCGCCAGCCATAATGCCTCGGCCTGTTCCAGACAAGCCTGCACCGCCGCATCCGTGACCAAATCACCTGAATAATCCGCAATGTTGCGTTGCTTTCGCAAAGCATCCAGACAAATCATGGTTTCACGGGGGATCCCTACCGTAAGCGGCAATGATTGAATCACAATCTGGTGATCGCCTGGTTTGCTGGTCAACGTCCGAAAGCCTTGCGCCTGCAAAGCGGCATTGGCCATTTGCATAACCGCTTTATACGCCGTGTCAAAACGGCTTTCATTGCTGAGCTGCGTAATGCTGGCGTCACGCCGATTACGTGCAGCGGCGGAGAGTAATTTTCTAATAGCGCCCGAATCAGGCGGTATCGCCTCCAGGCCGATGCCGACCAGATTGTCCAATGTCATCCTTGTCTCCCAAAATCCATAATTGCGGTTTATTCATGATGTCCTGAATAAACGCAGAACCCTCAGCCAAAGCCACCTGCCATTCTGCTGAAGAGTACAACTTAGGGTTAATTTCCCTGCCCAGCATCTCCTGTAGCGGATAAAAAGTTTTGATAACCTCCGTGAAAGACACATCGCCGACGATCAAAACATCTATGTCGCTGTCTGCATTGGCTTTACCACTGGCGATTGAGCCAAAAACAAAGGCCAACTCAAGATCGGCATTGAGCCCGGACAAGGCCTGTTGCAAACACCCGACAACCCCGGAAGTTTTGCGGAAAACAGCCGCCAGCTCAGTAAAAATCAGGCAGTCGGGATTGGCCCTGTAACAAATTTGATTCCCCTGTTGCTGTCTGAGCAAAATGCCGCCCTGTGCCAGCTTATTCAACTCTTTATGCAGAGTGCCAGCCTGAGTTGCGGTCCGGCGCGCAATTTCACGCACATGAAACGCTTGTTCGGGCTGAGTTAACAGCAGGCTTAGCACTTTTCGCCGATATTCGCTGAACAGGATGTCGAGCAGAGGATTGTACATGACGCCTCTTTTTGTAGCCTTATTTGCTACAAATGTAGCCTTTAAGGCTACAAAAAGGCAACTAATACCCGGTTTCACCGTGGCGCTCGCGGTACTCTTTGGGCGTTGCGTCATAGCCTTTTTTGAACACCGAATAGAAATATTGCAACGACGGGTAGCCGCACATCTGCGAGATTTCGTTGATGGTCAGCGAGGTCGCCGTCAGCAGATTACGGGCGCGCTCCAGCTTTTCCTGATGGATCATATGGTGGATGGTTTCGCCGGTCTCGTCCCGAAAGCGTTTTTCCAGGTTGGAGCGCGACATGCCGACCGCATCCAGCACCTGCTCGACCTTGATGCCCTTGCAGGCGTGATGACGGATGTAATGCATGGCCTGAATCACCGCCGGATCGCGCAGCGAGCGGAAATCGGTGGAACGGCGTTCAATCACCTTCACCGGCGGCACCAGGATGCGTTGCAGCGGCAGTTCGCGGCGGTCCAGCAACTGATGCAGCAGCTTGGCGGCGCGGTACCCCATCTGGCGGGTGCCCTGCGCCACCGACGACAGCGCCACCCGCGACAGGTAGCGCGTCAGCTCTTCGTTATCGATGCCGATCACGCAGAGTTTCTCCGGCACCGCGATATCCAGGTGCTCGCACACCTGCAACAAATGGCGCGCCCGCGCGTCGGTCACGGCGATGATGCCGGTTTGCTGCGGCAGGGTCTGCACCCAATCCGCCAGCCGGTTCTGCGCGTACTGCCAGTTCTCCGGCGCGGTGGCCATGCCCTGATACACCACGCCCTGATATTGCTCCGCCGCCACCCGTTGGCGGAACGCCTGTTCGCGCTCCTGCGCCCAGCGTTTGCCGCCTTCCGCCGGCAGGCCGTAAAAAGCAAAGCGATTGATCCCCTTCTCCTTCAGGTGCATAAACGCCGCCTCCACCAGCGCCTGATTATCGGTGGCGATATAGTGCACCGGCGGGTAATCCTCTTCACGGTGATAGGAGCCGCCAACGCCGACGATCGGCACCCTGACGTTATGCAGCAACCGCTCAATCTCGCGATCGTCGTAATCGGCGATCACCCCATCGCCCAGCCAGTCCTTGATGTTGTCGATACGGCAGCGAAAATCCTCTTCGATAAAGATGTCCCAGTCACACTGTGAAGCCTGTAAATACTCGCCGACGCCCTCGACCACCTGGCGGTCATACACTTTATTGGCGTTGAACAGTAACGTAATGCGAAAGCGCTTCGCGAACATGCGGCATCCCCGGTAAATGTAATTGCTCTCTGGCATAGCACACCCCATCTGCGAGAGCAGCAGGCATCACCTCATAACTGTGATCTCTGAAGCTATATCCAACATAATTGACGTTGTATCGAGGCGGCAAAGGAGCTCATTCCGATGAGCTCACTTAAGGGTGGGCGAACGCAGCCAACACAGATACCGCTTCAAGTGTGAAGGAAATATGCTTATGCCCGGCGTTTGGTGGCGGAATCCATCCACACCGCCAGCAGCAGGATCGCGCCCTTGACGATGTACTGCCAGAAGGTCGGCACGTCCAGCATGCTCATGCCGTTATCCAGCGACGCCATGATAAACGCCCCCATCACCGCGCCAGCTACGCTGCCGATGCCGCCGGCCAGGCTGGTGCCGCCAATCACGCAGGCGGCGATGGCATCCA
The DNA here is from genome assembly GCF_018336935.1 of Serratia plymuthica. NCBI lineage: Bacteria > Pseudomonadati > Pseudomonadota > Gammaproteobacteria > Enterobacterales > Yersiniaceae > Serratia > Serratia plymuthica. The sequence continues at coordinate 3,434,725 of NZ_CP068771.1, forward strand.
GCTCGGCGATATTGCCCGCCGACGGCGAGCCGGCGCCCAGCCGCGAACTGAGGATCAGCCCGGCGATCGCCACCATCAGGCCATTGATGGCGAACACCGCCAGCTTGGTGCGCTCGACGTTGACCCCCGACAGGCGCGCGGCGTCGATATTGCCGCCGATGGCATAAATCCGGCGGCCAAACGCAGTGCGGGTGGCCATAAATATCCCCGCCAGCATCAGCGCGGTAAGGATTAGTACCGGCGTAGGTACGCCACGGTAATCGTTGAGCAGATAAATCGCCCCCAGCACCACCACCGCCAGGAGGCTTTGCCGGGTCACGTCGCCGGTCGCGGCGGCCACCGGCAGCCCGAGCTGCGCGCGTCGGCTGCGTCGCCGCCATTGCCAGGCAACGAACAGCATCAGCCCGACGGCGCCGATGCCAAAACCCACACCGCCCGGCAGATAGCTCTGGCCGATCTGCGACATGGCGCCGCTGGTCGGCGCTACCGTGGTGCCGTTGGTGATGCCGATCAGAATGCCGCGAAAGGCCAGCATGCCCGCCAACGTAACGATAAACGACGGCACCTTGCGGTACGCCACCCACCAGCCGTTCCAGGCCCCCAGCAACAGACCGGCCAGCAGCGTAACCACGATGGTCAACGGCAGAGGCCAGCCGAGCCAGACGTCAAAAATCGCCGCCGCCCCGCCCAATAGCCCCATCATCGAACCGACCGACAAGTCGATCTCCGCCGAAATGATCACGAACACCATGCCCACCGCCAAAATGCCGGTAATCGCCGTCTGGCGCAGCAGGTTGGAGACATTGCGCGCGCTGAGATAGGCACCCTCGGTGGTAAAGGTAAAGAACAGCATAATGACGGCGATCGCCGCCAGCATCACCAACACCTGAAAATTGATGGATTTCAGCTTCAGGATCGGCTTTTTTTCGGCGATTTCCTGCGCTATCGCGTCAGACTGCGTGCTTTTCGACATCTGTTTCACTCCTCAATGCGGCTTCCATCACCTGTTCCTGGGTCAGACCCCGGTTCTCCAGCGACGCCTTGATACGCCCCTGATGCATTACCAACACGCGGTCGCTGAGGCCCAGCACTTCCGGCAGTTCCGAAGACACCACGATCACCGCGATACCCTGCTGTACCAGCTGATTGATTAATTTATAGATTTCCTGTTTTGCGCCGATATCGATGCCGCGGGTCGGCTCGTCCAGAATGAGGATTTTCGGCTTCAGCAACAGACACTTGGCCAAAATCGCCTTCTGCTGATTACCGCCGCTCAGCCTGGCGATCGCCAATTCGGGCGACGACGTTTTCACTTTCAGTTGCGCCAGCGACTGGCGAATGGTCGCCTGCTCCTGCGCGTCGTCGATCACCGTCAATGCGCCACTGAAGTCGCTCAGCGCCGCCAGCGTCATATTCGCCCCGACGCCCATCACCGGCACAATGCCGTCGCGCTTGCGATCTTCCGGCACCATGGCGATGCCGTGGCGCATCGCCTGTCGGCAATTATTGATAATGGCCGGCTGGCCGTTAATGCGGATGCTGCCCTGCCAGCGGCCGGCATAGACGCCGAACAGGCACTGCATAGTCTCGGTACGGCCGGAGCCGACCAACCCGGCGACGCCAAGAATTTCACCGCGCCGCAGGCTGAACGACACCTCATCCACCCGGCGGACGTGGCGGTTCACCGGGTGCCAGGCGGTCAGGTTATCCACCTGCAAAATCACGTCGCCGATCGCATGCTGCTGTTGCGGGTACAGCTCGGTCAGTTCGCGCCCCACCATCATGGCGATAATGTCTTTTTCGCTCATCTCCGCCGCCGGCCGCGTGCCAATATGCCTGCCGTCGCGGATCACGCAGATCAGATCCGAGATCGCTTTCACCTCGTTCAGCTTGTGCGAAATGTAAATGCAGGCGATACCGTGATCGCGCAGATCCTGAATGATCGCCAGCAGCGTGGCGGTTTCGCTTTCGGTCAGCGACGCCGTCGGTTCATCCAGCACCAGCAGCCGTACCTGCTTGTTGAGCGCCTTGGCGATCTCCACCAGTTGCTGTTGCCCCAGCCCCAACTCACCGACGCGGGTATTGGGATCCACCTCCAGCTTGACCTGCGCCAGCATGCGCCGGCAGCGCAGGTACATGGCGTCGTAATCCATCACGCCACGGCGACACTGTTCGTTGCCGAGAAACATGTTTTCCAGCACCGTCATCTGCTTCACCAACGCCAGCTCCTGGTGGATGATGGCAATGCCTTTTTTCTCGGTGTCGCGGATATTTTTTGCCGCCAACACATCGTCGGAAAAATAAATATCGCCCTGATAACTGCCGTGCGGATATATTCCGCACAGCACTTTCATCAGCGTGGATTTTCCCGACCCGTTTTCACCGCACAACGATAATACCTGCCCGGCCTCTAGTTGCAGGCTGACATTATCCACGGCCTTGACTGCACCGAATTGCATGGTGATATTTTTCATTTCCAATAGGCAGGGCATTATTCCCTCCACGTCACCGGATATCGGTATTAATTAAGGTCGGATTTTTTATGGAAACCGTCGGCAATAATAGTGCTGTCGATATTCGATTTATCCACCGGGATCGGCGTCAATAACCAGGCCGGCACCGGTTTGGCGCCGTTATTCAGGGTCGCGTTGGATTTGGGTTTTTCGCCTTTGCCCAGTTGCACGGCGATGCTCGCCGCCTCATCGGCCAGCTTGCTGATCGGCTTGTAGACCGTCATGGTCTGGGTGCCGGCCATAATACGCTTCACCGCCGCCAGATCGGCGTCCTGGCCGGTGATGGCCACCTTGCCCGCTAGCCCCTGAGCGGCCAGCGCCTGGATCGCCCCGCCGGCGGTCGCGTCGTTGGAAGCCACCACGGCGTCGATATGGTTGCTGTTGGCGGTCAGCGCATTTTCCATGATTTTCAATGCGTTTTCCGGCAGCCAGCCATCAACCCACTGATCGCCCACCACCTTGATTTTCCCGCTGTCGATCAAGGGTTGCAGCACCTTCATCTGGCCCTGACGGAACAGTTTGGCGTTGTTATCCACCGGTGAGCCGCCCATCAGGAAATAATTGCCCTGCGGCACCCGCTGCACCAGGCTTTGCGCCTGCAGTTCACCGACCTTTTCATTGTCGAAGGAGATATAGAAATCGATATCGGCGTTATTGATCATGCGATCGTAGGCCAATACCTTAATGCCTTCCCGCTTGGCCTCGCTGATGACGTTGCTCAGCACCTGGCCGTTATAGGGAATAATCACCAACACGTCGACGCCGCGGTTGATCATGTTTTCTATCTGCGCCATCTGGGTTTCTTCATTGCCGTTGGCCGATTGAACGAAGACGTCCGCCCCCAATGTTTTGGCCTTGCTGACGAAAATATCGCGGTCTTTTTGCCAGCGCTCCAGACGCAGATCGTCGATCGCCATGCCAATTTTGATTTCTTTGCTCAGTGCCGGTTGGCTGGCCAGCGCCAGCAGCGCGCAGACCGAAAGGAACAGGGGTTTTAATTTCATTTTATATACCTTTGTTATCCAATATTTATACCCTATGAATTTCAGGTTGCAGCCAACAACGCCGCAACCTGAAAGGCGACGGGTATGGGAAGGTAATTGAAACGGGCCGGTGAATCAGCTTAGAGCGGATTGTTGTCGGTTATTTACTCTTCGGCAATTACAGATTTTTACCGGCGAATTATGTTTTTTGGTTTAATGTTATTTTTATGATGGCGGTCATGCTTTCTCCCTGAAAAAAATCGTCGTGCGCCATAAAATTCAAATGAAACGCGCTTAAACGCCTATTATGAGATCTGCCGCACATTTAATAATTCTGTGAATTTAAGAGTGAAATAACGTAATTGAGCCACCGGGTTCTAACTCCGAAGATAAATGCATCCCGTAAACCGGGCATCGCTACCCAGGAGTCGAAAATGCAATCCTATTTTGATCAGCTTGAGCAAGTTCGCTACGAAGGCCCCGACAGCAATAACCCGCTGGCTTTCCGCCACTATAATCCCGATGAGTTGGTGCTCGGCAAACGCATGGCCGACCACCTGCGCTTCGCCGCCTGTTACTGGCACACCTTCTGCTGGAACGGCGCGGACATGTTCGGCGTCGGGGCCTTTGATCGGCCCTGGCAGCAACCGGGCGATGCGCTGGCGTTGGCGAAACGCAAGGCCGACGTGGCGTTCGAATTCTTCCACAAGCTGAACGTGCCTTACTATTGCTTCCACGACGTCGACGTTTCGCCGGAAGGCGCTTCGCTGAAAGAGTATCTGAATAACTTTGCGGTGATGACCGACGTGCTGGCGGAAAAACAGCAAAGCAGCGGCGTGAAGCTGCTGTGGGGCACCGCCAACTGCTTTACCCATCCGCGCTACGGCGCAGGCGCGGCCACCAACCCGGATCCGGAAGTGTTCAGTTGGGCGGCCACTCAGGTATTCACCGCCATGAACGCCACTCATCAACTGGGCGGCGAGAACTACGTGCTGTGGGGCGGGCGCGAAGGTTACGAAACCCTGCTGAATACCGATCTGCGCCAGGAGCGCGAGCAGATTGGCCGCTTTATGCAAATGGTGGTGGAGCACAAACACAAAACCGGTTTCCAGGGCACGCTGCTGATCGAACCCAAACCGCAGGAACCCACCAAGCACCAGTACGACTACGACGTCGCCACGGTGTACGGCTTCCTGAAGCAGTTCGGGCTGGAGAAGGAGATCAAGGTCAATATCGAGGCCAACCACGCCACCCTGGCCGGGCACTCCTTCCACCATGAAATCGCCACCGCCATCGCGCTCGGCATCTTCGGCTCGGTCGACGCCAACCGCGGCGATCCGCAGTTGGGCTGGGATACCGACCAGTTCCCCAACAGCGTGGAGGAGAACGCCCTGGTGATGTTCGAGATCCTCAAGGCCGGCGGTTTCACTACCGGTGGCCTGAACTTCGACGCCAAGGTCCGCCGCCAAAGCACCGACAAATACGATCTGTTCTACGGCCATATCGGTGCGATGGACACGATGGCGCTGGCGCTGAAAGTGGCGGCCAAAATGACCGTCGACGGCCAACTGCCTCAGCAGGTCGCCCGACGTTACGCCGGCTGGAACGGTGAGCTGGGCCAGCAAATTTTGCAGGGCAAACTGTCGCTGGAAGCCTTGGCGCAGTACGCTGAACAACATGCACTGGCGCCGCAGCACGCCAGCGGCCGTCAGGAGCAGCTTGAGAACCTGATGAACCGCTACCTGTTCGGTTAACTATGCCCAAAATAATTCGAGTTGCATCATGGCGGCAACCCAGCGCATCCCCGGGAGCGTACAGCCAGTACGCGACAGGGGGGTAGGCGCAAGCAGCCAACACAGACGCAGCCTGAAGAATGAAGGGTATACCCGCGCGGCGCACCGTCCGCCGCGCTTTAAAGGATCTCAATCATGTATATCGGCATCGATCTCGGCACCTCCGGCGTAAAAATCATTTTGCTCGGTGAGCAGGGCCAACTGCTCGCCAGCCAGAGTGAACCGCTGCCCATCTCCCGCCCCCATCCCCTATGGTCAGAACAGGCGCCGCAGGACTGGTGGCACGCCACCGATCGCGCCATGCTGGCGTTGGGCAAGCAGCACAGTCTGCAACAGGTGAAGGCCATTGGCCTCAGCGGCCAGATGCACGGCGCCACGCTGCTGGATGACCGCCAGCGGGTGCTGCGCCCGGCCATCCTGTGGAACGACGGCAGAAGCGCCGCGCAGTGCCAGGCGCTGGAGCGGGCGGTGCCGCAATCGCGGCAAATTACCGGCAACCTGATGATGCCCGGCTTTACCGCCCCCAAGCTGCTGTGGGTGCAACAGCACGAACCGCACCTGTTCAGCCAGATCGATAAGGTGCTGTTACCCAAAGATTATCTGCGCTGGTGCATGACCGGCGAATTCGCCGGCGATATGTCGGACGCCGCCGGCACCGGGTGGCTGAACGTCGCGCTGCGCGACTGGAGCGACGAAATGCTGGCCGCCTGCGGCCTCTCGCGCCGCCACATGCCGCAACTGTTCGAAGGCAATCAAATCACCGGCCAGACCCACACCGAGCTGGCAAGGCGCTGGGGGATGCCGCCGGTGCCGGTGGTGGCCGGCGGCGGCGACAATGCCGCCGGGGCGATCGGCGTTGGGCTGTATCAGGCCGGGCAAGCCATGCTGTCGCTCGGCACCTCGGGCGTTTACTTTGCGGTCAGCGACGGCTTTCTCAGCAACCCGGCCAGCGCGGTGCACAGCTTCTGCCATGCGCTGCCCGACACCTGGCACCTGATGTCGGTGACGCTCAGCGCCGCCTCCTGCCTGGACTGGGTCTGCAAACTGACCAATGTCGACAGCGTCGCCACCCTGCTGCGCAACGTCGAACAGGCCCCTCCGGCGGAAGCCCCGTTGTGGTTTTTACCTTACCTTTCCGGCGAACGCACGCCGCATAACAATCCCAACGCCAAAGGGGCGTTCTGGGGGCTCACTCACCAGCATGGGCCGAACGATCTGGCGCGCGCGGTGCTGGAAGGCGTCGGTTTTGCCCTGGCGGACGGCATGGACGTGCTGCACGCCAGCGGCCTGCAACCGTCGAGCATCACCCTGATCGGCGGTGGCGCGCGCAGCCCGTTCTGGCGGCAGATGCTGGCGGATATCAGCGGCCAACGGCTGGAATACCGCACCGGCGGCGACGTCGGCCCGGCGCTGGGGGCCGCGCGCCTGGCGCAGATTGCCCTGAATCCGCAGCGCCCGTTGAGCGACCTGCTGCCCGAATTGCCGCTGGAACAGCTGCACCAACCGGATGCCGAGCGCCATCGGCACTACGCCGCGCGCCGCAGCACGTTCCGCGAGCTGTATACCTGTCTGTTGCCGCTGATGTGAGGCCCCGGGGGCAGTGACCCTGCCCCTCATTATTACCAAATCGAATAGTCGCCAGTGGCAAATGTCGCTGCCAACCCGCGGGTTCCTCTCCTAAATTGGTGGGTGTTTTTTGACGCACCTCACCTCTGGATTAAGGAACCGAACGTGGAAAAAACCCAACAACAAAGCCGCAGAGCTTTCCTCAGCCAAACCGGCAAACTCACCACCGCCTGCGCGGTGATCGGGTTGACCGGCGGCGTGACGCAGGCCGCACCACAGGCTGGCGGCCACTGTGCGCCGGAGGCAGAACCCATGACCCTGACCGACAATCACTACGTGCTGAGCGACGTGCGGCTGGAGGAGGGTTTCGAATACGATGGCGATACGGTGATCGGCACCCGCACCGCCCTCTATCAACTGGAAATCAAAGACGGCAACATTGCCGCCATCCACGCGGCGGATGCGGCGCCGATCGCGGGCGTGCCGCGTTATCAGGCGCAGGGTCAGTTGCTGCTGCCGGCGTTCCGCGACATGCATATCCATCTGGACAAAACCTTCTACAGCGGCCCGTGGCAGGCACCGCGCCCACGCCAGGGCAAAACCATCATGGACATGATCGCGCTGGAACAGACGCTGATCCCCAAGCTGCTGCCGACCTCGCAGCAGCGCGCGGAAAACCTGATCGCCCTGTTGCAATCCAAAGGCAGCACCGTGGCGCGCAGCCACTGCAATATCGATCCGGTCAGCGGGTTGAAAAGCCTGGAGCACCTGCAACGCGCGCTGGAAAATCACCGGGCGGATTTCAGCTGCGAAATCGTCGCCTTCCCGCAGCATGGCCTGTTGCATTCTAAAGTCGACGGCTTGATGCGCGAGGCCATGCAGATGGGCGTGCAATACGTCGGCGGGCTGGACCCGACCAACGTCGACGGCGCGATGGAGAGGTCGCTGGACGCGATGTTCCAGATTGCGCTCGACACTGGCAAAGGCGTCGACATCCACCTGCATGAAACCAGCCCCGCCGGGGTAGCGGCGATTAACTACATGATCGCCACCGTAGAAAACAACCCGGCGCTGCGCGGTAAGGTCACCATCAGCCACGCCTTCGCCCTGACCACGCTGAACCCGAATGCGCTGGCGGAAACCGCCACCCGCCTGGCGGCGCAGCAAATCACCATCGCTTCCACGGTGCCGATCGGCGGGCTGATGATGCCGCTGCCGCAGCTCAGTGAAAAAGGGGTATTTGTGATGACCGGAACCGACAGCGTGATCGACCATTGGTCGCCGTTCGGTACCGGCGACATTCTGGAAAAAGCCAATCTCTACGCCCAGCTGTATCGCGGTTCGGATGAGTTCCATCTGTCGCGCGCCCTGGCCATTTCCACCGGCGGCGTGTTGCCGCTGAACGACAAAGGCCAACGCGCCTGGCCCAAAGCCGGCGACAGCGCGGAGTTCGTGTTGATCAACGCCAGTTGCTCCGCCGAGGCGGTGGCCCGCCTGCCTGCCCGCCGCGCCACCTTCCATCGGGGGCGTCTGGTCGCCGGTCAGCTCAGCAAAGCCTGATGCTGGTCCGCTGATGCCATCATGATGGCCGTTTTTGGCCTTCTTCCTCGCAGGATAACGGCGCAGTATGGCGTTATACCCAACAGGCGGAGGCCGAAAATGTCACACAGCGCATTATTGATCATCGATGTTCAGCAATCATTCCAGCATCGCCCTTTCTGGCAAGAGGACGATCTGCCCGCTTTCCAGCAGGCGATCACAAGATTAATCGAAGGCTGCCGCCGGCAGGGCGTGGCGTTGGTCGACGTGTTCCACGTTTCCCCGCAGGGGCCATTCTCGCTGGCGTCCGGCTTGGTGCAGCGCCTGCCGTTCCTCAGCCACCAGGCGGACGTTACCGTGCGCAAACAGGTGCATAACGCGCTGACCGAATCCGGGTTGGATGCCTGGCTACGTGAACGGGAGATCAATCACCTGATTATCTCCGGCATTCGTACCGAGCAGTGCTGCGAAACCACCACCCGCGTGGCAAGCGATCTCGGCTATCGGGTGACCTTCGTCACCGAAGCGACCCTGACGTTCCCGATGCAACACCCCGACGGCCAGGTCTTTACCACCGAACAGCTCAAGCGGCATACTGAGACGGTGCTGGTCGACCGTTTCGCCCGGCTCGCCAGCGTGGATGAGGTGCTGGCGCAACTGTCACAGGAGTCATAATGCCGCAGGCCGTCTACTTTCTGATGCTGCCCCAGGTGCTGTCGCTGGACGTCAGCGGCCCGGCCGAAACCTTGCGCCTGGCCGGAACCTTCAGCCTGCATTACATCGGCCCGGAGCCGCAGATAACCTGCTCCATCGGCATGACGCTGAGCCGGCTGGAGCCGTTGCCTGCTCAGTTGGAAGACGGCGCGATTTTGGTGGTGCCGGGAGTCAGCGATTCGGCGCGCTACTTTGCCGGCCCGCAAGCCGAACAGGCCCGCCGCTGGCTGGCGGCGCTGCAACCCGATCTGCAAAGCCGGCGCATCACGCTGGTCTGCGTGTGTTCCGGCGCACTGCTGGCGGCGCAGGCCGGCTTGCTCGACGGTTACCAGTGCACCACTCACCATGACGTGCTCGAACGCATGCGCCTGCAGGCGCCGGCGGCGCTGGTGAAAGAAAACCGCATTTTTGTCGAAGACCGCAGCGTCTACACCAGCGCCGGCATTACCGCCGGTATCGATCTGGCGCTGCACCTGATCAACCGCCAGTGCGGCGCAACCCGGGCGATGGAAATCGCCCGCGAAATGGTGGTGTACTTCCGCCGTTCCGGCGACGACCCGCAGCTTTCGCCGTGGCTGCGCTATCGCAATCATCTGCACCCGGCGGTCCACCGCGCCCAGGACGTGATGGCCGCCGAACCGGAGGCCGAATGGTCAGTGCCGCAGGTGGCGGAAAAAGCCCACGTCAGCAGCCGCCATCTGGCGCGGCTGTTCCGCAGCCATATCGGCATCAGCGTACGGGAATATCATGAACAGCTGCGGCTGGCCGTGGCGCAACAGCGGCTGCAACAAGGCTACGGGCTCGAGAAAGCGGCACTGGCGGCCGGGTTCTCGTCCGGCCGTCAGTTGCGGCGCGCGCAACAGCGCGGGCAAAACCCGTTATGACACCAGCCTTCGAACGTCCAGCTTTTGCAGCCCCATCGACAGCAACAGACTGAGCGCCAGCGCCACACCGAATACCCAGAAGATGTCCAGCAGCGGATAAGCGGCGAGTTCAAGATGCCGGCTGCGCATAAAGTTGACGATAATGGCGTGAAAACCGTAGATCGCCAGCGAATGGCGGGAAAAAACGCCCAGCCAGCCGATCGGTTCCGGCAGGCAGTTCTTAAACCACACCAGCAGCGACACCGCAGCGATAAACACCAGCGGGCCGCAGTAGATGTAAAAGGTATCGGCGAAGCTGCCGTTGATGAACATCTGGCTTTTGGTGCCCTGAACAATCAGCGCCACGCTGAGTACAAAGCCCAGCGCCGCCAGCCAGCTGATGCCGCGCCGCCCGGTGTCCATCATGCCAATCGCCCGCCCGGCCAGCGCATACAGCAGGTAATAGAAGGTGTCGCCGTAGATATACAGATTGACCGGCAGCAGGTGGGCGTTGCCGACGGTCACCGTACGGGTATTGGGGTTGGCAATGACCGCCAGGATCACCAGTACCCCGGCCAGATAACGGCGCGAGACCGGTTTGACGCTGATCAGCGGCGAGAGCAGGTAAATCACCGCAATCGCATAGAAGAACCACAGGTGATAAAACACCGGTTTTTGCAGCATGCCGCGCAGCGACGGCCAGAAGCCGATTTTGGTGAAGGCCGCGATATAGGCAAGCGCAATGAGGCTGTAGAACAGGATGCAGCAGCCAATACGGATGAAATGTTTTTTGCCGGCGCTTTTCTCGCCGAAAAACAGATAGCCGGAAATCATGAAAAACAGCGGCACCGAAACGCGCGACATGCCGTTCAGCACGTTGGCGATGTCCCAGTTATGTTCCCCCACCGCCATACCGTTGGTGACGTAATAGGTGGTGGCGTGGATCATCACCACCATCATGCACGCCACCGCGCGCAGGTTATCTATCCAGCCAATTTTAGTGCTCAAAAGATTGCTCGCCGTATTGTCATCTTCGTCTGTTAAAAAGAGGGTAACTAGCCAAAGTGTGGGTGGCAACCCTGACGGGTCATATCAGAATGTGCTGAAACAACACCTTATCGTTGCTAAGGTGAACGATTGGCGGCAAAATAGCCGCCATAACTGGCTCAGTTTGCGCTTCCCGCCCTGGCAGTTCCTTTTTTCTTCTTCACTATCAGTACTATAAATATGAAAACTACATTACCACCTGCGGCACGCTTGGGCCGACAGGCGCTTTTATTCCCTCTTTGTCTGGTGCTGTTCGAATTTGCCACCTACATCGCCAACGATATGATCCAGCCCGGTATGCTGGCGGTCGTGGCAGAGTTCAACGCCGGTGAAGAATGGGTGCCGACATCCATGACCGCCTATCTGGCCGGCGGTATTTTCTTGCAATGGCTGCTCGGCCCGCTGTCGGACAGACGCGGCCGCCGCCCGGTGATGCTGGCCGGCGTGGCGTTCTTTATCGTCGCCTGTCTGGCCATTTTGCTGGTGACCAACATCGAGCAATTTATCTTTATGCGTTTCCTGCAGGGTATTGGCCTGTGCTTTATCGGCGCGGTCGGCTACGCCACGATACAGGAATCCTTCGAGGAATCGGTGTGCATAAAAATCACCGCGCTGATGGCCAACGTGGCGCTGATCGCTCCGCTGCTCGGGCCGCTGGCCGGGGCTGCGCTGATCCACGTCGCGCCGTGGCAGAGCATGTTCGTGCTGTTCGCGGCGCTGGCGGCGATTGCCTTTTACGGCCTGTGGAAGGCGATGCCGGAAACCGCCTCGTTGCAGGGCGATAAATTCTCGGCCGCCAACCTGTGGCGCGACTATCGCCAGGTGCTGGCCAACCGCCGCTTTATCTGCGGCGCACTGGCCATCGGCTTCGCCAGCCTGCCGCTGCTGGCCTGGATTGCCCAGTCGCCGGTGATCCTGATCAGCGGCGAATCGCTGTCGACGCTGGATTACGGCCTGCTGCAGATCCCGGTGTTCGGCGCGCTGATCCTCGGCAACCTGACGCTGGCGCGCCTGACCGGCAAAAACAGCGTAGAGCGCCTGATCAAGCTGGGCGCGGTACCTATGATGCTGGGGCTGCTGATCGCGGCGCTGGCTACGCTGTTCTCCAGCCACGCCTATCTGTGGATGACCGCCGGGCTGAGCCTGTATGCCTTCGGTATCGGGCTGGCCAACGCCGGGCTGTACCGCCTGACGCTGTTCTCAAGCTCCGTCAGCAAAGGGACGGTTTCCGCCACCATGGGCATGTTGAGCATGCTGGTGTTCACCGTCGGCATCGAGCTGGCGAAAGTGGCCTATGTCTGGGGCGGCAGCGGGTTGTTCAACCTGTTTAACCTGATCGGCGGCCTGTGTTGGCTGGCGCTGGTGGCGCTGTTCCTCAGCAAACGCCGCAGCGGCGATGCAACGCCGACGCCTAACGCAGCGCTGTAATGATCTGCACGCGAGGAGAGGTTATCTCCTCGCGTGTTGTAAAGTTTGCACTGGGTTCAACACCCTCAACTCCGTTTGTCAGCATCCAAACTTATCGCCCATGCTTGTACTTCCTCATGGCTGATAATATTCATTTGTTCGACATCATTAAGTGCCTCTAGCGTCAAACGTCGCTGTTCTTCCTCTCGAACAGTTTTGTCAGTCCCTACGTTATTTTTTCCTACTAGCAGCAAAGTATTAACATTCATCCTGCTCGCCTCGTCGCTAAATCAAAAAATGTAAGATACCCAAAATAATTGGAGTTGCATCAAGGCGGCAAGAGCGTAAATCCCCAGGAGCTTACTCAAGTAAGTGACTGGGGTGAGCGCTCGCAGCCAACACAGATGCAGCTTCAAGTATGATGGGAATCACCGCCAAAAAGACCGCTGTCGCGCAGCAGATGTTGGTTACCCTTGCGGCGGGTAAAGCCGCTGCGATCGAAAAATTCCAGCACCTGGATCGCCAGTTTGCGGCCGACGCCGAGCCTGTCGCGGAAATCCGCGGCGTTGGTGCTGCCCTGCGTTGCATCCAGCTCACGGATCAGCGCGGCGAACTGTTCGATACGCCGGCTGAGATAGTAACGGTCCACCACCACAGCCGCGATGTGACCAAGTTGCGCCGCTTTACGCAGCGTCGCCCGCACCGGGGCCTCTTCCTCGCCCAATTCAGCGGCCAAATCGCGCACCCACCAGGCTTCGTCACCGAACAGCGGCTCAATGCGGCTCCACAGAATCTGTTCTTCGGCGCTGAACGCCAGGCCATGCTCCGGCAGGTGCAGCCAGCCGCGCGTATTGCGCACGCTGCCGGCGGCCAGCAGCCGATCGATCATCATAAACACCGGCGCTTCAGGCAACAAAGGCAACGCCATGCGCCGCAGGCGCGCTCGCCCCAAGCCAAGCTGATCGGCATGTTGGCGGTGGTACTCTTCCAACACTTGCAGCAGGCGCCGTTCGCTCTGCTGCACGTTATCCTGCGCCAGCGCCAACTCGCCGGCAATCAGCAATTCATGGTCCGCCAACAGCTCAGCCAGACCGCCTTCGGTCAGTTGCCGCGCCCAGGCAAACATCGCCAGATCCAGCGGCCCGTTGGGCAGGTGCAGCGTCAGCGCCTGGCGATCGTCGCCGGCCTGCGCCAATGCCGCCAACCAGGCAAGGTAGTCCGGCTGGCGTTTACCGCGTTTCGGCGTCGTCAAACTCAGCACCCGTGCGCCACCCAGGGTCTGGCGGGCGCCGATATCGCGCAGCACCAGCCGATCGTTGTCCGCCAGCCACAGCGGGCGATCGAGGATCAGTTCCGCCAGGTGTTCATTCAATAACGCAATCCGCCCGGTGATATGGCTGGCGGCATGATGCAGATGCAACGGTTGCCAATGCTTTATCGGCTGGTCGGTATCCAGCGCCACCAGAATGCGTTCTGCCGCCTGCAACGGCTTTTTCGCCAACAGCCAGTCACCGCGCGCCACCTGCTCTTTGCTGACGTCACCGCTGATGTTCAGCGCGATGCGCTGACCGGCCTGCGCCTGCTCAACCTGTTGATTCTGCGCATGCAGGCCGCGTACCCGCACCGGGGCGTCCGCACCGGTCAGCCACAGCGTATCCCCTACCGCCACCTGCCCGCCCAGCGCGGTGCCTGTTACCACCAGACCCGCCCCTTTCACGCTGAAGGCGCGATCTACCGCCAACCGGAAACGGCGCGTCAGCGCATGCTCATCAGGCCGTAACGCCCGCAGATGCGCACGCAGAGCCTCAATCCCCCGCTCCCGCACCGCGGCGGTGACAAACAGCGGCGCATCGGGCCAACCCTGCCGCGACAGTTCATCGCTAACCTGCCGCCGCACCTCGTCAACCCGTGCTTCGTCCACCCGATCGGCCTTGGTCAAGGCCACCGTCAGCGCCGGGCGCCCGCTCAGCCGCAGGATCGCCAGATGCTCACGGGTTTGCGCCATCACGCCGTCGTCGCAGGCCACCACCAGCAGCGCATGATCGATACCGCCGATGCCCGCTAGCATATTGGCGAGGAATTTTTCATGGCCGGGCACGTCGATAAAACCCAGCACCCGGCCGTCGGGTTGTGGCCAGTAGGCATAGCCCAGATCTATGGTCATGCCGCGGCGTTTTTCTTCCGGCAGGCGATCGGCGTTGATCCCGGAGATCGCCTGCAACAGGGTGGTTTTGCCATGATCGACATGGCCGGCGGTGGCGATAATCATGCGTTTAACGCCTCAATCAGCGCCTGTTCCTGCTCAAGGCAGCGCAGATCCAGCCACAGCCGGCCGTCGTTAATTCGGCCAATCACCGGCTGCGGCAGGCGGCGCCAGCGTTCTGCCAGCGCCTCCAGCGTCGCCCCACGGCCGTCGAGCGGCGTAAAGGTCAATGCGTAGCTGGGCAACCTGTCCACCGGCAGCGAGCCGCTGCCAATCTGCGACCAGCACGGCTCGGCGCGCAACTGGAAGCGTTCGCCAAACTGCGGTTCCAGCGCGTGCAGCAAGCGTTCGGCTGCGGCCTGCATCGCCTGCTGCGGGCGGGTCAGCAGCCGCAGCGTCGGCAGTTGCTCCGCCAACAATTCAGGCTGTTGATAGAGGCGCAGCGTCGCTTCCAGCGCCGCCAGCGTCAGTTTACCGACACGCAGCGCACGTTTAAGCGGATGCTGCTGCAACCGGGCAATCAACGCCTTTTTGCCGACGATAATCCCGGCCTGCGGGCCACCCAGCAGCTTGTCGCCGGAGAAAGTCACCAGATCCACCCCGGCGGCCAGCAGCCGCTGCGGCATCGGCTCGGCCGGCAGGCCGTACTGCGCCATATCAATCAGCGAGCCGCTGCCCAGATCGGTGACGGTCGGCACGCCATATTCGGCGCCGAGCTGCGCCAGTTCGGCTTCCTCCACCGCGGCGGTAAAGCCCTGGATGCTGTAGTTGCTGGTATGCACCTTCATCAGCAACCCGGTCTGTTCGTTGATGGCGTTGCGGTAATCTTTCAGGTGGGTGCGATTCGTGGTGCCGACCTCAACCAACCGGCAGCCCGCCTGGCGCATCACGTCGGGGATGCGGAACGCGCCGCCGATTTCCACCAGCTCACCGCGCGACACCACCACTTCCTTGCCGGGCGCCACCGCCGCCAGCATCAGCAACACCGCCGCCGCATTGTTATTGACGATGCAGGCATCTTCCGCGCCGGTCAGCCGGCACAGTAAATCCGCCACGGCGCGATCGCGATGCCCGCGCCCGGCGCCGTCCAGATCGTATTCCAGCGTCACCGCCGCCCCCATCGACTGCATCACCGCCTCGATAGCCGGTTGCGCCAACAGGGCGCGGCCAAGGTTGGTGTGCAGCACGGTGCCGCTCAGATTGAAGACCGGCGTCAGCGCCGAACGCTGCCGTTGCGCCAAACCGGCGCTGAGCGCCAGCGACCAGTCGCTGCACCAATCGGGCAGCCGCTGCTGCTGCTTGATCGTCTCACGCGCCTGCAACTGCAGCTCGCGCAGCAGGTCGCCAATCAGCGTCTGGCCGTATTGGGCCACCAGCGGTTCGATAGCGGGATCGCGCAGCAGGCGATCAATGGCGGGTAACTGGCTGTAAAGACGGTGGGATTCAGTGCTCATGGTCGCTCGGTTTTTTTGTGTGATGATGTCGGCATAAAGCAAAACCCCCGCCAAAGCGGGGTGAGGGAATTCAGGGGGGTGAAGTACGGGCAAAACTTTCGCGGGCAAACAGCCGCTCGGCCAGTTTGACCAACGCAGGCCGTTCGACGCACCAGTTGGGCAAGATGCGGCGGAAATTGAGGTAGCCCAGCGCGCAGCCGGTAGCGATGTCCGCCAACGTCAGTTCGGCGGCGTTCAGCAGCGTCTTTTCCTGCGCCAGCTTCTCCAGCGCGTCCAGCCCGTGCGTCAGTTTGTCGCGCTGGCGCAGTATCCAGTTTTCGTCCTGTTTTTCCGGCGCGCGCTTGCTCTCGCGAAACAGCGTAGCGGCGGCTTCGGTTACGCCGTCGGCCAGCGCTTCAACCTGGCGAATACGCAGCGCAGCCGCGCGATCGGCAGGCAAAAATGCCGGGGCGGCGGGAAGCAGTTCGAGGTATTCGGCAATGACGCGCGAGTCGTAATACACCGCGCCGTCATCGGCCACCAGCACCGGCACCTTGGCGAGCGGATTCAGTTCCACCACCCGGCTGCCCGGCTCATACGGCGGATCGTTAACGAATTCGAACGCTATCCCCTTTTCCAGCAGCATCACGGAAATCTTGCGTACAAAAGGGCTGGTATAGCTGCCTATCAGCTTCATTCGTCTTCCCCCCGGCTGTCGAAACACAGCGTTGTTATTTCACCACCAGCGTGTCGATAATCCGCTGAACCAGCGCCTGGTGCGCCTCGGGCGTTTTGGCCGGCGACAGCATTTGCAACGTCACCACCCTTTTATTCAATACCGTCAGCACAAAGGTGGAAAGTACCTTTTGCCCATTGACGCTTTGCTCGGTATCCAGCCGATGGAACTTCTGCTTGCCGACGCTGAAGTTCTCTTCTTTGGTGGTCTTGATATTCTGATAGCGGTCGGACAGCTCAGTGATGATGCTTTGCGTCAGATCTTTCAGCATTTTATCGCTGGTGTTGAGCTTCATGTCGTCAGGCGGGACCACTTCAGAAGACACGGTGCTCTGGCGTGTCTTGCCGTCGAGGAAACGCTGAATGGTGGATTTGCTGTCGTTGACAATGCCGCTGTTCTGGGTCTGATCGCTAAACCCCGCCGGCAGTAAAAAGGTCACGTTGCCCCTTTGCAGCGACACCTTCAGCCCCACGGGCTCGCTTTCCACCGGCGGTGGCGGCGGCGCAATGGGCTGCGTCACGATCGGCTTGGGGTCCGGCTTGGGCACTGCCGGTTTGGTGTCTTCCTTGTTGTCACAGGCAGACAGCCCGATCGCCAAAACGCCGATCGCCGTGAGTTTCGCAATGGTCTTCAACATCGTCCGTCCCTTTCCTTTCGCGTTGCGCGTCATGGCGTATACCCTAAATAATTGGAGCTGCAGCGAGGCGGCAAGTCTGCAAATCCCCGGGAACATAGCCAACGATGCGACCAGGGTGAGTAGGCGCAGCCAACAAAGATGCTGCTTCAAGTATGACGGGTATAAACGTAGCAACTCGCCCCGGTGAATGCCAGATGCGCAGTCTGAAATTAATCATTGTTGTTCACTACCGAAGAGGCGTAGCGAGCGCGGACAGCGCGCCGGCCCCGGCGCGTACACGCAGTACGTGAGGAGGCCGAGCACTGCCCAAGGTCAAAGTGCCGTAGCGCAACAGCCGGAGGCCATTATTCCCCCGGGAACAGGAACGGGTTGATGCTGCTGCGGGCAAAACCTTCATCTTCCAGCTTGGCGTCGAGCACCAGCGAGGCCAGATCGTCGGCCACCGCTTCGATATGCGGATCTTTTTCCTGATACAAAAGCTTCAGGTAAGTGCCGCAGTCGCCACAGCTTTCCGCTTTCACCGCCGCCAGCTCGCTGTCCAGCGACCAGTAATTCAGATCGCGAGTTTGCTCGCAGTTGCTGCATTTTATCCGCACCACGTGCCACTCGCTTTCGCACAGGTTGCAGTGCAAATAGCGCAGGCCGCTGACGGTGCCGATATGCACCACGCCGGAGACCGGAATGCTGCCGCACACCGGGCAGAACTGACGGTGCTCGCCATATTCGGCGCGCGCCTTGCCGGGGATCTGGCTTGCCATCTGAGTCCAATAGAGCGACAGCGCGGCCCAGATGAACGGCGCCTTCTCGCTGCCTATCTTGCCGAACTCGCGGTTGAGCAAGGCGTCGGCCATCAGCTCCAGCTCATGCGCTGACGCCTTTTCCAGGTTATCCAGCACCGCCAGAATGTGTTCCGGCGCCTGCGGCCGCAGCTCGGCGATCAGCGAGCCCAGCAGCCGGTGCCAGTGTTCGCTGCGCGGATAGACGCTCAAATCCAGCGGCGGCTTGCCGCTGGCCGCGCCCTGCAGCAGCGCTTCGGACAGATCGAGTTGCAGCGGGTTGTCGTGCAGCGCATGGTGCTGCGCCTCGGCCAGTTGGGCGGCGAAGTTCAGGTAGTCGCCCAACGGGTTGTCCGTCGCCAGCTTGCGCAGGCGTTCGGCGCGGCGGCTGTAGAGGCTTTTCAAATTGGCGAAAAGTAACGGCGGAATTGTCTCCGCCGTTGTGGACTTCTCGCGCTGTGCCCCTAACTGCTCTTTAGGAACGATGCGGATGCTCATCAGGGTTTGTCTTCCTGTTGTTTCTCGCGGACCTCTCGGTACCAGCGCGGATGATGTTTTTTAGCCCAGGCCGCAGGCACCCAGCCTTCGACCATCGCGGTGATAGTGCCTTTTACCCACAGCGCGGCGTAAATGTGCACCATTATCACGATGATCAGGCCGACCGCCGCCAGCGAATGCACCAGCAGCGCGATGCGGATCAACGGTATCGGGAACGACGGCGCGAAGTACGGCCGCCAGATCACCACACCGCTGGCCAACAGCAGCACCAGGCTGATGATAGCTGCCCAGAATACGCACTTCTGACCGAAATTATAACGCCCGGTGTCGCCCACTTCCTCGTTCATGGCGATTTTGTGGATGTTTTTGGCCCAGACGATATCTTCCCGGTTGATCAGATTATGCTTCCAGTAGCGCAGGAACATCAGCAGGAAGGCCGCAAACATAATCACCCCGACAAAGGGGTGCAGGATGCGCGCCAGCTGCGGCGTACCGAGAATGTTCATCAACCAGTTGAAGGAGGGGAAAAAGAACCCCAGCCCGCTGATGGCGGCGAACACGAAACAGAACGCCACAATCCAGTGGTTGATCCGCTCCGGCGCGCTGTAGCGCTGAATCCGCTTTTCCTTCTTCATTTGCGCGTCTCCTCATCGTGCAGCTCGTCGTTGTCTTCCTCCTCGACACGGTTTGGCCCGACGCCGACATAGTGGAACACGCTGGCTGCAAAGGTGGCGGCAAAGCCGATGGCCGCCAGGGGTTTCCACACACCTTTCCAGAACGTGATCGCCGGGCTGATGGTCGGGTTGTTCGGCAAACCGTGATACAGCTGCGGTTTGTCGGCGTGGTGCAGCACATACATCACGTGGGTGCCGCCCACGCCCGCCGGATCGTACAGACCGGCGTTCTGATAACCCCGGGTATTCAGCTCGCTGACGCGATCGGCGGCCACCTGCTTCATCGCTTCCTTGGTGCCGAAGTGAATGGCGCCGGTCGGGCAGGTTTTCACGCAGGCCGGTTCCTGGCCGACATCGACGCGGTCGACGCACAGGGTACATTTGTACACCCGGTTGTCGTCCTTGTTCATGCGCGGCACGTCGAACGGGCAGCCGGCGATGCAGTAACCGCAGCCGATACAGTGCTCCGACTGGAAGTCGACGATGCCGTTGGCGTACTGAATGATCGCGCCTTCCGACGGGCAGGCCTTCAGGCAGCCCGGGTCGGCGCAGTGCATGCAGCCGTCCTTGCGGATCAGCCATTCCAGCTTGCCGTTTTCCTCCACTTCGGAGAAGCGCATCACCGTCCACGACTTGGCGGTCAGGTCGGCGGGGTTATCGTACACCCCGACGTTGCTGCCGATTTCATCGCGGATGTCGTTCCATTCGGAACAGGCCACCTGGCAGGCCTTGCAGCCGATACAGGTGGTGACATCGATAAGTTTGGCCACTTCTTCCTGATGGTCACGGGCGCGCGGGGCCGGCGTGAAACCATTGGTGGCGGATTTACGAATGATGTCCTGAGATTGCATTGCCATAATTCGTCTCCGTTACACCTTTTCCACGTTAACCAGGAACGCCTTGAACTCCGGCGTTTGCGTGTTGGCATCGCCGACAAACGGCGTCAGCGTGTTGGCGATAAAGCCTTTCTTCGCCACCCCTTCGTAACCCCAGTGGATCGGGATGCCGATGGTGTCGACCTCCTGGCCGTTCACCTGCAATGTGCGAATACGCTTGGTCACCACCGCCTTGGCCTTGATATAGCCGCGATTGGAGCTGACTTTCACCGTATCGCCGTGCTTGATGCCTTTTTTCTCCGCCAGCTTCTCGCCGATCTCCACAAACTGCTCCGGCTGCGCGATGGCATTGAGCTGCGCATGCTTGGTCCAGTAGTGGAAGTGTTCGGTCAGGCGATAGGTGGTGCCGACGTAAGGGAACTTGTCGGATTTGCCCATCGCCGCCAGATCGTCCTTGAACACGCGCGCCGCCGGGTTGGACACCACGTTCGGGTGCAGCGGGTTGGTGCCGAGCGGCGTTTCGAACGGCTCGTAGTGTTCAGGGAACGGCCCTTCCGCCATTTTGTCGGTGGCGAACAGGCGGCCCATGCCTTCCGGCTGCATGATAAACGGCCCGACGTCGCTGCCCGGCGCGGCGGCGCTGTAGTCCGGGATATCCACCCCGCCCCACTTGGCGCCGTCCCACTCCAGCAACTGACGTTTCGGATCCCAGGGTTTACCCTGCGGGTCGGCCGAAGCGCGGTTATACAGAATGCGGCGGTTGAGCGGCCAGGCCCAGGCCCAGCCCAGCGTGTTGCCGAGGCCGGACGGATCGGCGTTGTCGCGCCGCGCCATCTGGTTGCCGGCCTGCGTCCAGCTGCCGGCGAAAATCCAACAGCCGCTGGCGGTGGTGCCGTCGTCGCGCAGGTGGGCGAAGGTGCTGAGCTGTTCGCCTTTTTTCGCCAGCACTTTGCCGTCAGCGTCGAGAATGTCCGCCAGCGCCTTACCGTTGCTTTCCATCGCCACTTCTTCCGAAGCCGGATTTTCCGGCGTCAGGTAATCCCAGGTCATGTTCAGCACCTGTTCAGGTACCGCACCGCCGTCGCGCGCGTACATCTCGCGCAGGCGGAGGAAAATGCCCGCCAGGATTTCCCCGTCGTTCAGCGCTTCGCCCGGGGCATCCGCGCCCTTCCAGTGCCACTGCAGCCAGCGGCCGGAGTTGACGATCGAGCCGTTTTCTTCGGCAAAGCAGGTGGACGGCAGGCGGAACACTTCGGTCTGAATCTTCGACGGATCGACGTCGTTGAACTCGCCGTGGTTCTGCCAGAAGTTGGACGTCTCGGTGTTGAGCGGATCTATCGTCACCAGGAACTTCAGCTTCGACAGCGAGGCCACCACCTTGTTTTTGTTCGGGAACGACGCCACCGGGTTAAAGCCCTGGCAGAAATAGCCGTTGACCTTCCCTTGCGACATCATCTCGAAGTACTGCAGCACGTCGTAGCCTTTGTCCCACTTCGGCAACCAGTCAAAGCCCCAGCCGTTGTCCTTCTGCGCCTTGTCGCCGTAGAAGCTCTTCATCATGCTGACGAAGAATTTCGGGTAGTTGCTCCAGTAGTTCACCTGGCCCGGCAGCAGCGCTTTCGGCGTGTTGGCCTTCAGGTAGGTGTCGATATCCGTCTGTTTCTCCGACGGCAGCGTCATATAGCCCGGCAGGCTCTGCGACAGCAGGCCCAGATCGGTCAGGCCCTGGATATTGGAGTGACCGCGCAGCGCGTTGACGCCGCCGCCCGCCATGCCCATGTTGCCGAGCAGCAGCTGGATCATCGCCATGGTGCGGATGTTCTGCGCGCCGACCGAGTGTTGGGTCCAGCCCAGGGCGTACAGGAACGATGCGGTTTTATCCGCCACGCAGGTTTCGGCGATGTATTCGCACACCTGGAGGAAATCTTCCTTCGGCGTGCCGCAAACGTTGGTCACCACCTCCGGCGTATAGCGGCTGACGTGCTCCTTGAGCAGGTTCCATACGCAGCGAGGATCTTGCAGCGTAACGTCGCGCTTGGCGAAGCCGTTCTCGTCGAGTTGATAATTCCAGGTGGTTTTGTCGTATTTGCGGTTTTCCGCGTCATAGCCGCTGAACAGGCCATCGTCGAAGGCAAAGTCTTCCCGCACCAGCAGGCTGGCGTTGGTGTAGGCCTCAACGTATTCGCGGTTGATTTTGTTGTTGGTCATCAGGTACAGCAACACGCCCGACAGGAAAGCGATGTCGGTCCCGGAACGGATTGGCGTATAGAAATCCGCTACCGATGCAGTACGGGTAAAGCGCGGATCGATGACGATCAGCTTGGCTTTATTGTGGATTTTGGCTTCCATCGCCCAGCGGAACCCCACCGGATGCGCTTCCGCCGCATTACCGCCCATGACGATAATCAGATTCGCGTTCTTGATATCAACCCAGTGGTTGGTCATCGCACCGCGACCAAATGTTGGAGCAAGACTTGCTACCGTTGGTCCGTGTCAGACACGCGCCTGGTTGTCTACGGCAAGCATGCCGAGAGCGCGACTAAATTTTTGCGACAAATAACCGGTTTCGTTGCTGGAAGCGGAGGCACACAGCATGCCGGTGGTCAGCCAGCGGTTGACGGTGACGCCCTGTTCGTTGGTTTTCACGAAGTTGGCGTCGCGGTCTTCCTTCATCAGTTTGGCGATGCGGGTAAAGGCATCGTCCCAGCTAATGCGCTGCCATTTATCCGAACCTGGCGCACGATACTCCGGAAACTGGAGACGGCTAGCACTGTGGATGAAGTCGACCAGCCCCGCGCCTTTCGGGCAAAGCGCGCCGCGGTTTACCGGGTGATCCGGGTCCCCTTCAATGTGGAATATGCTTTCTTTGGCGTTTTTGGCGCCATCACCAAGGCTGTACATCAACAGCCCACAGCCGACGGAACAATACGTACAGGTATTACGGGTTTCACGGGCGCGCAGCAGTTTGTACTGCCGGGTCTCCGCTAACGCCACTTCCGGGGCAAAGCCCAGTGCGGCTACCGTCGTTCCTGCCATACCGCCAGCGCAGATCTTAAAGAACTGCCTTCTGCTGACCTGCATGGGGGTCTCCTTTCACTCTCGATTGTCACATTGTTTCAAATGGCGCTTTCCCCCTTGAAGCGGGAAGCGCTAAAATCGATCTTGTTTTTACGCGGCAATATTACCACAGCGTATATGGGGTTGTTACAAACAGGTGCCAGTTAAGTGAACACTATAAACCCAGAGCAGCACATAAATGAGACCTCGCTCACAGGGGTGACCCAGGCCCAGGTTTATCAGCGCGGGCAACTCGCCACCGCGCAGCCGGACTGGCTGGCGGAAGAAGTGCCGGTCGCCCTGGTCTATAACGGCATCTCTCACGTGGTGATGATGTGTACGCCAAAAGATCTGGAGGCATTCGCCCTCGGCTTTTCGCTGTCCGAAGGCATTATCGAGTCACCGCGCGATATCTACAGTATAGAGATTAACCAAACCTGTAACGGGCTGGAGGTGCAAATAGAGCTCTCCAGCCGCCGCTTCGCCGGGCTGAAGGAGCGCCGCCGCGCCATGGCGGGCCGCACCGGCTGCGGCGTGTGCGGCATCGAACAGTTAGCAGATATTTTTCGCCCACTGCCGGCATTGCCGTTCACCCAAACGTTTTCTCTCGCCAACCTCGACCACGCGCTGGGGCAGCTCAAACAGGTGCAGAACGTCGGGCAGCTCACCGGCTGCACCCACGCCGCCAGTTGGATTTCGCCGCAGGGTGAACTGCTGGGCGGCTGCGAAGACGTCGGCCGCCACGTAGCGCTCGACAAGCTGCTCGGCGTGCGCGCGAAGCAAGATTGGCAACAGGGCGCGGTATTAACGTCCAGCCGTGCCAGCTATGAAATGGTGCAAAAATCCGCGATGTGCGGCGTCGAGATCCTGTTCGTGGTTTCTGCGGCCACCTCGTTGGCGGTGGAAATCGCCGAGCGCAGCAACCTGACGCTGGTCGGTTTCAGCAAACCCGGCCGCGCCACGGTGTTTACTCACCCGCAGCGCATTGTGGATTAATTTAATGCCTTACACTAAGTAGGGCATTGATAATCATTTTCAAGATCATTTAATTAACTATAATGATCCGACTGCTTACGCGGTGCTCGCACCTTGCGCCGCCCATACCCCACTGGAGATGATGATTATGAGTTATTCACTGCCATCCCTGCCGTACGCCTACGACGCACTGGAACCGCATTTCGACAAGCAGACGATGGAAATCCATCACACCAAACACCACCAGACTTACGTCAACAACGCGAACACCGTGCTGGAAGCGTACCCTGAGCTGGCTTCGCTGAGCGTTGAAGCGCTGATCCAGGATCTGGATAAAGTGCCTGCCGACAAGCGCACTTTCATGCGTAACAACGCCGGTGGCCACGCTAACCACAGCCTGTTCTGGAAAGGCCTGAAAATCGGCACCACGCTGGGTGGCGATTTGAAAGCCGCTATCGAGCGCGATTTCGGCAGCGTCGAGAAATTCCAGGAAGAGTTCGAGAAAGCCGCAGCGACCCGCTTCGGTTCAGGTTGGGCCTGGCTGGTGCTGAAAGGCGACAAACTGGCCGTGGTATCTACCGCTAACCAGGACAGCCCGCTGATGGGCGAAGCCGTTGCCGGCGTTTCAGGCTTCCCAATCATTGGCCTGGACGTGTGGGAACACGCTTACTACCTGAAATATCAGAACAAACGCCCAGACTACATCAAAGCGTTCTGGAACGTGGTTAACTGGGACGAAGCGGCAGCACGCTTCGCTGCGAAGAAGTAATTCGCCCCCGGCACTGATGATGCCCGCGTGAAGCGGGCATTTTTTTGCCCAAAATCCGCTAAAGTTTGACCGCCCTTTGCCGATGGTTTGTTCAATAGACGTTCGCCCGCAAAGGAAAAATAATATGGCGGCATGGCAAACACTGGCAGGAAAGTTCGTTCATCTCACCGTGGGTAAAAAACTCGGCCTCGGGTTTGGTCTGATGCTGCTGCTGACGGCGATCATCGCCGGTACCGGCGCGCAATATCTGCATATCATCGAATCCCGCGCCGACCGCATCGATTTCAGCAACCGGCTGAATGACGAAATCAATCAGGCCAAATATAACCGCGCGCTGTTCGGCCAGACCTACCGGCCGGAGTACCTGAAAAATAACCGCGCCAATATCGAAAACGCGGTGCAGTTGATCAACCAGGGCCAGGCGTTGGACTGGGATGCCCAAAACCGGCAAGACCTGCAGCGGCTGATGGTATTGATCGGCGAATACCAGCAACAGCAAAACGCCTTCGAAAAGGCGGTGGCGGCAAAAGACGCGGTACGCCAAAGCTGGAACATGTCGGAAGTGCAAGACAGCCTGAATCAGGTAGAGCGCCAACTGACCAATGGCGAGCTGCAACTGGCTTTTGTTCAGTTGAATCAGAAGCTGACCCTGGTGCGCTACGGTGCGCGCGGCCTGTTGCTCAGCCTGAACCGCGAATCTGAAGCGCCGCTGATAACGGCGATTGATGACGCACGCAGCACGGCAAACGCACTCAGCCGACGGCTCAGCGATGCCCAGCGCCCCCTGCTGCAACCGCTGTTGAGCGCGCTCGACGACTACAAAAACCGCATCGAAGCTTACCTGCCGGCCTACGAACAG
Organism: Serratia plymuthica; assembly: GCF_018336935.1. Taxonomy (NCBI): domain Bacteria; kingdom Pseudomonadati; phylum Pseudomonadota; class Gammaproteobacteria; order Enterobacterales; family Yersiniaceae; genus Serratia; species Serratia plymuthica. The sequence goes on from NZ_CP068771.1 coordinate 3,460,603, forward strand.
GAACAGCAGATCAGCCAACGGCTGGGCGACAGCGCTCAGGAGGTCGGTACGCTGGTCAATGCCTTTATGCGGGACGAACTGGCGCAAACCCATAACGACATTAATACGGCGCAGCTGCAGATGGGCATCACCACGCTGGTTGCCATTATCGCCGGGTTGCTGATTGCCTGGCGCATCACGCTGCAGATCACCCGGCCGTTGCGCAGCACGCTGGCGCTGGCGGAACGCATCGCCAACGGCGATCTGCGCCAGGCGCAGACCAGCCCCCGCCGCGACGAGCTGGGCCAATTGCTGAATGCGGTGGCGGCGATGAGCCAAAACCTGCGCGATATGATCGAAAAAATCCAGATGGGGGTCCGCCAGGTCTCCACCGCCGCGGCGGAGATTGCCGCAGGCAACACCGATTTGTCCTCTCGCACCGAACAGCAGGCGGCGGCGGTAGAAGAGACCGCCGCCAGCATGGAGCAACTGACCGCCACGGTGAAGCAGAACGCCGAAAATGCTCACCACGCCAACCAACTGGCTACCGACGCTTCGCAAACTGCCCAACAGGGCGGCAAGCTGGTGGCGAACGTGGTCAGCACCATGCGCGATATTTCCAGTAGTTCGCGACGCATCGCCGAAATTACCACCCTGATCAACGGTATTGCTTTCCAGACCAATATTCTGGCGCTCAATGCCGCCGTAGAAGCGGCGCGCGCCGGCGAACAGGGGCGCGGCTTTTCGGTGGTGGCCAGCGAAGTACGCAATCTGGCGCAACGCAGTGCCCAGGCGGCAAAAGAGATCGAAGGGCTGATCGCCGAATCGGTCAGCCGGGTGCAAACCGGCACCACCCTGGTGGAGAATACCGGCAGCACCATGGAACAAATTGTCCTGTCGGTGACCCACGTGCGCGACATCATGGCGGAGATCGCCGCCGCCTCCGACGAGCAGACGCGCGGCATCGCCCAGATCGGCCAGGCGATTGTCGAAATGGATCACACCACCCAACAGAATGCCGCACTGGTGGAGGAATCCGCCGCCGCCGCCGACTCGCTGGAAGAGCAGGCTGAAATGCTGCTGCAAAGCGTCTCGGTGTTCCGCCTGGCGGAGCAGCAAGCCAACGCCGCCGTGGCGAAAACCCGCGCGCCAAAAGCCCCGGCGATTAAAACGCAGTCAGCGGTAGCGCAAGACAACTGGACCACGTTCTGATGCATCTCCCCGCCCGGTTATTTTCGGGCGGGATATCCTGTCCCTCCCGATCAACTCAGGCTATGCTGAACCTCTGACGCAAAGAACGGAGGCGCATATGCATCACCCAGAGGTTTATATCGGCACCGTCCAGCCTTATGACGGCGGGCGGCCCAGCGGCATCGCCAAACGCCAGGTGGACGGCGCCATCAAGCTGACCCCGCTCGGCCTGGAAGGCGACGAGCAGGCGGAAAAAAGCTATCACGGCGGGCCGGACCGCGCGCTGTGCCACTATCCGCGCGAACATTACGCTCACTGGCGCGAGCAGTTTCCTGCGCAAGCGGAACAGTTCAGCGCGCCGGCCTTCGGCGAGAATATTTCCACCCTGGGGTTGACCGAGCACAACGTGTTTATGGGCGATATCTTCCGCTGGGGCGAAGCATTGATTCAGGTCACCCAGCCGCGATCTCCCTGCTTCAAGCTCAATTACCACTTCGCCATCGACGACATCTCGGTGCTGATGCAGCAAAGCGGCCGCTGCGGCTGGCTGTATCGGGTGGTGTCCGCCGGCGTCGTCAGCGGCGATCGTCCGCTGGAGCTGGCGACACGCAACAGCGACATCTCTGTGGCCGAAGCCATCGGCATCGCCTGGCATATGCCGTTCGATGAAGAGCAGTATCGCCGCCTGCTGGCGGTGGCCGGATTGTCCGCGAGCTGGAGCAAAACCATGCTGACGCGCATCACGACGGGCCATATCGAAAACGTTAACCGCCGCCTGTTGGGACGTTGAAAAAGACCCCGGGTATACTGTTGTGCAACCTCTTTCAGGCAGGAGCAGAAGCTATGACCACCCCATCTCATTCGATCCACCACGCCGCAGCCGCTGGTTATCAGGCCAATGCCGACCGCTACGTGAAAGGGCGCCCGGATTATCCGCCGGAGATCGCCACCTGGCTGCGTGAGGTTATCGGCCTGCATGCCGGCATGACGGTCATCGACCTCGGCGCCGGCACCGGCAAATTCACCCCGCGCCTGCTGGAAACCGGCGCGCAGGTGATCGCCGTCGAACCGGTCGCGCAAATGCTGGAAAAACTGTCGGCCGCGCTGCCGCAGGTGAAAACGCTGGCGGGCACCGCCGAGTCGATCCCACTGCCGGACGAATCGGTCGACGCCGTGGTTTGCGCGCAGTCCTTCCACTGGTTCGCTACGCCGCAGGCGCTGGCTGAAATTCAGCGTATCCTCAAGCCCGGCGGCAAGCTGGGTCTGGTATGGAACATGCGCGATGCGCGCGTGAGCTGGGTACGCAAGCTGAATCAGATTGTCGACAGACACGAAGGCGACGCGCCGCGTTTCTACACCGGCGAATGGCGCAAACTGTTTCCGGTCAAAGGGTTAGAACCGCTGCAGGAGCAGGTGTTTATGTTCGGCCATCAGGGCGCAGCAGAAGATGTGATTTACAACCGGGTGCGTTCCACCAGCTTTATCGCTGCTTTGCCGCCGCAACAGCAGGAACGGGTGATCGATCAGATTCGCCAGTTGGTGGCGGAGGAAGAGGAATTGCAGGGCAAGGAAACCCTGACCGTGCCCTATCAAACCAAGGCGTATTTCACGACCAAGCGATGAAAGCAAGGTGCCACATACCCCAAATAATTGGAGTTGCATCCAGGCAGCAAGAGCGTGAGTCCCCAGGAGCTGACTAGAGTCAGTGACTGGGGGGACAAATCTGCCGGGAGCAGATTTGAACGCTGCTTGCAGCGGCCCCGAAGGGGGAGGCCCACGGATGGGCCGAATAACTGCGCAGCTAACACAGATGCAGCTTCAAGTATGACGGGTATCGGCGATCAGAAGGCTTTTTTGGCGTAGCCGGTGACCACTTTCAGGCCCATCTCACGGCCCAGTGCGGTCATCGGGTGCACCACGATCAGGCCGCGCGCGCTTTTCTTCAACGAGCCCATATCCGCCTGCTCTTTCTTGGTGATTTCGCGGCTGAAGGGCAGTTGGCTCAGCTTCTGCGCTTCCGCACTCAGCTTCTCGACGCGTACGCTTTTCAGGCGTTCGATTTCCGTCGCCAGCTTCTCTTTTTCTTTGGTGTGCTGGGTAATCAGCTCGATATTGCCCTGTTGGATCACCGCCGTGTCTTTGTGATTCAGTGCGTCCAGCAGGTCGCTAAGGCGCTTAATCTCTGCCTTTTCTTTCTCTTTCATGGTTTATGGCCTGTCTGTGCCTGTACGGCACGCTAATCAATGATGTCCACATTGTAGCAAAATGCGCACGCAGTTACTCGCCTTGCTCGATTCCCGGCGGCAATCCGCTCATCTCACAGGCTTTCGCCCCCACGCGCGCCAGCGCCTGGGTATAACGTGCATTAAACGGATAGCAGCAAGAGAGCCGCAGCCCGTTGCGGTGGCGGCCGCTGGGGGAATACAGCGTGCCCGGCGTCAGGCAGATTTGTTCCTCCAGCAACTGATGGAACAGCGCCACGCTGTCGACCCCGCCCGGCAACTCGACCCAGAACACAAAACCGCCCGCCGGCTGCGTCGCCCGCGTGCCGCGCGGGAAATGGCGGGCAATCAACGCCCGAGCCGCCTCCACCTGGGTGGCGTAGCCTTTACGCAGGTTGCGCAAATGATGATCGTAGCCGCCGGTTTCCAGGAACATCGCCAGCGTCTCTGACAGTAGCTGCGATTCCGCCATCGATGACACCGCCTTCAGCTTGCGCAGCGCTTCGTTGAAACGCCCGCCGGCGATCCAACCGATGCGGAAATCCGGCGCCAGCGTCTTGGTAAAGCTGGAACAGAACAGCACCCAGCCGTCGCGATCGAAAGATTTCACCGCCGGCGACAGCGCGCCGCCGAACTGAATCTCGGCGTACAGCCCGTCTTCAATCAGCGGCACCTGATGATCGTTCATCAACCGCGCCAGGCGCTTCTTGGCCGCCAGCGGCATGGTGCAACCCAGCGGATTCTGCACCGTCGGCATGGCGATCACCGCATCCAGCCGCTTCTCATTCAGCAACAGCTCCAGCGCGTCCAGCGACAGGCCATGCTGCGGATCGGTCGGGATTTCCAGCGCCTTCAGCCCCAGGCTGGCCAGCAACGGCAGCAGATAAAAATAGGTCGGCGATTCCAGCCCGATACAATCACCCGGCTTGGTGGTCACGCGCAACGCCAGTTGCAGCGCCTCCATGCAGCCGTGGGTCAGGGTGATATCGCCAGGTTCCACCAGCATGCCCAACGTCATCGAACGGCGGGCGATCTGCTGGCGCAGCCGCAAACTGCCGGGCGGCAATGCATACTTGCCGATCAGATCGGGCTGGCGACGCAGCAGCGACGACAGCATCCGCCCCAGCTTGCCGCCGGGATAAAAATCAGGGGTTTGCGGGCAGGCCAGCGACAGGTTGGTGAACGCCGGGTTCTGCTGGGCGGCAAACACCGTGTCGATCAACGCCAGCACATCATCGGCCGGCGGTTCTATCCGGCTACTGGGCTGCGAGGCGGCTTTCAACGCCGGCAACGTGCTGCGCACATAGAAGCCGGACTGCGGCCGCGCTTCGATCAGCCCACGGTCTTCCAACGCGCGGTAGGCCGCCACCACGGTATTGATGCTAACGCTGTGGGTCTGCGCGCAGCGGCGCACCGAAGGCAAACGGCTGCCGGGCAGCAGCGTACCGCGGCGAATGGCCTGCGCCAGGGTATCCGCCAGTTGCTGATAACGCGTTTCAGGCATTTCATCCAGCAGGGTCACAGTTTATCTCCAGAGAATGGGTACAGTTTACATTTTATAAAACTGTACCCATAACAATAGCGGGTTTCTGGTTCTGTCACCATCTGTCCGCAGGTTTTATGCTGGTTCCCTTGCTACTGTGCCGTTTAAGGAACCCGTTATGCTGGACTCCGCCTTTATCAGTTATGTCACGGTGATGTCGATCACCCCCGGCCCCAACAACCTGCTGCTGGCCTCGTCCGGCGTCAACTTCGGCCTGCGTCGCACCCTGCCGATGGTGTTCGGCATCAGCCTTGGTTGTGGGGTACAGCTGGCCCTGACCACCAGCCTGCTGGCGCTGGTGCTCAGTTGGGCCGGAGCGATCCGTTTCCCGCTGGCGGTGATTGGCTGCGCCTATTTATTGTGGTTGTCGTGGAAGCTGTTCCAGGCAACCTCGCCGGATGCCAAACAGCAGGCGCAGCCGATGCGGTTGCTCAACGGCGCGCTGTTCCAGGCGGTGAACCCCAAAGCCTGGTTGATGGCAATTAACATCGCAATCCTGTTCACCCCGCGCGAAGGGACCAGCCTTGGCCACACGCTAATGCTCGTTGCCGGCTTTGTCGCCTTGAATATCCCTTGCGTGCTGGTGTGGGCGGCGCTGGGCGATCGCCTGCGCGATGCGCTGCGCGTCACCTGGAAGCTGCGGCTGTTTAACGCGACGATGGCGGGTTTGATGGCGGTAACGGCGCTGTGGCTGTTATTCGATGAGTGGCGCGCGGCCTTTGCTTAACCGCGGCCGAGAGGAGAAAGCCGGGACGGCTGTTTGGCGCCGATGCCGGCGATCAGATCGGTAATCGACAGCACCATGGTGGAGCGCACCATCTGCTGGTATCGCTGATGCTGCATGGCGATCAGCGATTCTTCCGCTTCGCCGGGCTGCAGAAACGTCGGCACCGGCGGCAGCGCGGCCACGCAGTGCAGTTCGCCGAACGGGCCGAGGATTTCATCGTCGACAAAACGGTATTCAGATCCGTCGTGATTGAGCTCTTCGCGCATCGCCATCAGCAGTTCGGCGTCTTCGTATTCGTGACGCGAGATAACGCCCAGCCCGTACATCAGCTTAAGGCGCACCGACAGCTCACCCAAGGGGCCGGCGCCGGACAATAGCGGTTCAACGGCATACTTCACCGCATAGTCGTCCTTGCGGAACACCTGCACCACCAGCACGTTGAGCGCTTCCGCCAGCAGCTCTACCGCTGCGATCAGAAAACTGCGCACCGTCTTGCCTGCGTTCAGCTTTTCCAGAACCTGGTTTTCAAATGCCTGTGCTTCTTCCATCGTCGCTTTTCGAATGGCGTGGGAGGGGTGTGCTGTATCGGCCACTAATTTCATACCATAGGCGTTATTGTCGCAGCCAGTTTGCGGGCGGACAGCGCGCAGAACCCGGAGCCTACACGTAGTACGCGAGAAGTTCGAGCACTGCCCAACCCTAAAATGGCAAGTAAAATAGCCTATTGGCGCTGCATGGCGTTATACACAGCAATGGCCTGTTCTACAACCTCACTTTCAACCGGCAGGCCGGAAATTTGCGCCAGAGCCGCTTTTGGCCCCAGTTTAGCCAGCAACGCCACCAGCTCTTGCGCCTGCGGATCCTGCTCGCTGCGGTAGCTCATGGCGGCGGCGATGCCCTGGATCAGGTTGGCGTGCGGCAGGCCATATTCCAGCGTGCCCAGCAGCGGTTTGATCAGGCGGTCACCGGCGCTCAGCTTGCGCAGCGGCTGGCGGCCCACGCGTTCGACATCGTCGTGCAGGTACGGGTTTTCAAAGCGGCTGAGGATTTTGTCGATGTAAGCGGCGTGCTTGTCGGCGTCAAAGCCGTAGCGTTTGATCAGCACCGCGCCGCTCTCTTCCATCGCGCCTTTCACCACGCGGCGGATAGCCGAATCGAGGATAGCATCACGGATGGTCAGCAGACCGGCCTGTTGGCCAAGGTAAGCGGTGATGGCGTGGCCGGTATTGAGCGTAAACAGCTTGCGCTCGACAAAGGCCATCAGGTTATCGGTCAGTTCCATACCGGCGATCGCCGGGGGTTGGCCCTTGAACTGGGTCTGATCGACAATCCATTCGCTGAAGGTTTCTACCGTCACTTCCAGCGGATCGCTGCTGCCCGCTTCCGCCGGCGGCACGATGCGGTCCACCGCCGAATCGACAAAGCCGATATGCTGTTCGACCCACGCCTGCTCATCTTGCGGCAGCACGTCGAACACGTGTTGTTTTAACTGGCTGGTGCCGCGCACCATATTCTCGCAAGCGATGATGTTCAGCGGCCGAGTGTTGCCCTGTTGATGGCGCTTGATCAGCCCTTTGGCGACAGTGCCGGCAATTTTAGCCAGGATCTGCGGACCGACGGCGGTAGTCACGATGTCCGCTTCGGCGATCAGCGCCACCGCCTCTTCGCTGCCGCTGTTAACCGCGCTGACGTTATTCACGCTCTCAACCCGCGCCTGCTCGCCCACGACGTGAACCTGATAGCCTTTGCGGCTGTTCAGCAGGTCCAGCACGCTTTGGTTAACGTCGGCAAAGGTCAGTTCGGCGTGCGCGTCCGCCAGCAGCTTGCCGATAAAACCACGCCCAATATTCCCTGCACCGAAATGTAATGCTTTCATATTCCTACCTTTCCAATGTCGAAGGGTGCAGCAAGCTGCACCCTTTAAAATGATTCTGTTATCCGACTTTTTTGCCACCCAGCAGGTCCAGCACTTCCTGCACACTGGTGGTATTCGCCAACCGCTCGATGACGCCTTCGTCATCCAACGCGTTGGTCAGGCTGGTGATCACCTGGATATGTTCGTTGTTGCGGGCGGCAATACCGATAACCAACCGCGCCACTTCATCCTCTTCGTCCCCGAAGCGCACGCCCTGCGGATACTGGCAGAACACCACGCCGGTGCGCAGCACCCGGTCTTTGGCTTCGATGGTGCCATGCGGCACCGCGATCGACTCGCCCAGATAGGTGGAGGTGAGTTTTTCACGTTCCAGCATCGCCGGGACGTATTCCGGCTCTACGTAGCCGCCTTTAACCAGTTGCTCGCCGGCAAAGCGGATTGCCTGCTCTTTATCGCTGGCCTGCAGGTTAAGGAACACGTTGCTTTCGCTCAGTTTGAACAGGTTTTGCTCGGTCGCTTCAAAGCTGTCGTCAAGCGTGCTGATGACTTTTTGCTGGTTATCGGTGGTTTTGTTGGCCGCCACCAGGCGTTCGGTCAGATCGCTGTACAGCTTGCTGTCGAGGAAGTTGGTCAGCGAGATGTGCTGGGCCTGCGGTGCATGGCGCATCGCACGCTCGGTCAGATCGCGGTGAGTGATCACCAGATCCACATCGTCCGGCAGGCTGTTGATGGCGCTGTTGGTCACGGAGATGTTTTTCAGCCCGGCGTCCGCCACTTTTTTGCGCAGCACGCCGGCGCCCATGGCGCTGGAGCCCATGCCCGCATCGCAGGCGACGATGATTTTACGTACGGTAGTCAAGTCGCCGTCCACCGCCGCCTGAGCCACCGCACCGCCTTTAGCCTGAGATTTCATCTCCTGCATGCGGCGGGTCGCTTCTTCCAGATCGTCCTCGTCCTTCACTTTGGAGGTTTTCAACAGGAAAGCGGAGACCACGAAGGATACGGCAAAGGCCGCCGCCACCGCCGCGATATTGGCGAAATAAGCGCCTTTCGGCGTCATCGCCAGCACCGCCAGGATGGAGCCAGGGGAAGCCGGAGATACCAGGCCGCCATTCAGCATGGTGAGGGTGAATACACCGGTCATGCCCCCCAGGATCACCGCCAACACCAGGCGAGGATTCATCAGCACGTACGGGAAGTAAATTTCGTGGATGCCGCCGAGGAAGTGAATGATCGCCGCGCCGCCTGCAGACTGCTTGGCGCTGCCACGGCCAAAGAACATATAGGCCATCAGCACGCCCATGCCCGGGCCTGGGTTGGCTTCAATCAGGAAGAAGATGGATTTGCCGGCCTCGGTGGCCTGCTGGATACCCAACGGCGAGAAGATACCGTGGTTGATGGCGTTGTTCAGGAACAGGATTTTCGCCGGCTCGACGAAGATGGACGCCAACGGCAGCAGGTTATTCGCCACCATGACGTGCACGCCCGCCGCCAGCAGCTTGGACAGCACTTCCACCAACGGCCCGATGCCCAGGAAGGCCAGAATCGCCAACAGCATGCCGATGATGCCGGCGGAGAAGTTGTTCACCAACATCTCGAAACCGCTTTTAATCTTGCCGTCCACCCAACGGTCAAAATGCTTGATTGCCCAGCCGCCCAGCGGGCCGGCAATCATCGCGCCGAGGAACATCGGCATATCTGCGCCGACGATCACCCCCATGGTGGTGATGGCGCCGACCACGCCGCCGCGATCGCCGCCCACCAGCCGCCCGCCGGTGAAACCGATCAGCAACGGCAGCAGGTAGGTGATCATCGGGCCAACCAGTTTGGCCAGAGTGGCATTCGGCAGCCAGCCGGTAGGAATGAATAACGCGGTGATGATACCCCAGGCGATAAAGGCGCCAATGTTGGGCATCACCATGTTGCTCAGGAAACGGCCAAAGTTTTGAACTTTGACTTTGATGTCTGGTGAAAACATAAAACACACCCCTATTGTTACGCGCTGACAATAGAGCGCGTGATTATTGTTGTTACGATCCAGCCGTGTTGGTGCTGTCTGCGAGTGGACTCTATCACGCTGTTTTTATCACGCGAACTTCACGAACTTTTCGTGACGAATATCACACCAAACACCCCATGCACCGGTCATTTATAGTGACACTCGTCACAATTACTCCGTGTAAAAAAAACACAACGAGAACAAAACCCGCGTAAATGCGCAAAAATAGTTATAAAGATCACACTTTTAAGATGCGTGTTTGTTTTTAAATTGTGACATTAATCACAATTTATTTTATCGGTGACTACTGAATCCTGGTTTGAGGAAGACCTTCCCTGTGAGCACTCATCCCGCCGGGAAATAGCGATGTGATGAATGTAAGAAAACTACATGACGAAATACGATGATTAATTGAAGTGTAGTACAGAAGCGATGGGGAAGAAGTAAGCAAGCTATTGGAAAGCCGGGGGGATAAATAACAGAAGCCGGCAAGCCGGCCTCTCAAAAACAATTACTGGGTCACGCTCGCGACGGTTTTCTGTGCATTCAGTAAATCCTGCTGCTTGGCCACCAGATTCGACATCATGGTGTTGTATTGCGTTGCCTGTTGCGAAGTACGGAACTGCACGCCGTTATTGTTAAAGCTCACCTGATTGCCCTGGGTCCGCAGGAAATCCCCGACCTGCACCAGATCCTGAACGAAACTGGCGGTGGTAGGGATAACCGGCATCAGCGCATTGGCCGGCCCGGTGACAATCTTGTCATACGCCTGATTATAAACGGCTTTCAGATCGTCAGGTTGCTTCAGCGCCGCCCGGGAGGTGTCTGCCTGTGACTTGGCCGACTGAATCTGCTGACCCAGCAGGTTCAGCGCCCCAACGGATTGCTGCAGCGAATCGCGTTTGCTCATGTAATCCTGCGCGGTGCGGATCTGGTTAATCTGATCCAACGCCGGCGTCAGGCTGGCATCCAGCGATTTGGACAACTGCTGTGAAAAACCGACCAGGATGGCGTAATCACCGGCATAGTTGCCGAATTTCTGCTTCTGATCTTCGCTCAGCGTCGGGATTTTCGCGCCGCTGCGCATAACCGTATTCTGTAAGTAATCAACAAACGCCTTGCGTTGTTCCGGCTCTTTATCGCCGCAGGCGGTCAATTGCATGACCACCAACAATGCCAATACCGGGGCCAACCAACGCGCGAAAACTCTGCTCTGGATCCCTACCGCCATGTGACATAACTCCTGTTATAAACCTGCTTTCTCATCGGACTCCGTCCCTTTTGTCGCACTCCTTGCGCCTATAAGAATAGATCAACTGAATGCGATCCGATACGCGATTCACCATTCGGTTGCGATTCTGTGGTGAAAGGCCGCTTGTCCGCAGGCAACAGGCTACTGCACGGGCTCTGGCACATGTCATCCTGTCAGCCAGCGTTGACCATCAATACCAGTAACCAACGCACCGACTGCGCGCCCTTTGTGGAGTTTATGCTGGAGATGATTTTGCGGGCGCTGGAGCAAAGTCTTACCCCCCAAGTCGGCGAGCTGTTAGCGGTGCTAAAAGGGGAGATGTCGCGCGGAGCCATTCAGAGTGCGCTGCAACTGCAGGATCGGAAATCATTCCGCGAACGTTATCTGCAACCGGCGCTGCATGCAGGATGGATCGAAATGACGCTACCGGATAAGCCCAACAGCCGTCTGCAAAAATACCGCCTCACCGCAGAAGGCGCAGCACAGCACCGCCAGCAATAGAAAAGGCGCCCGCAGGCGCCTTTTTCACGGCAGAGCCGTTTACTGTAATACGGAGATATCCGCCACCTGCAGGAACAGCTCACGCAGCTTGCTCAGCAACGTCAGACGGTTCACACGCACCGCTTCGTCTTCTGCCATCACCATCACGTTGTCGAAGAAGGCATCGACCGGCTCACGCAGGTCAGCCAGTTCTACCAACGCATCCTGATAGTTGCCTGCTGCGAAATACGGCTCCAGCTTATCGCGCAACACCACCAGATGGGTCGCCAGTTTGATCTCAGCCGATTCTTTCAATACCGAAGCCTGTACGCTGTCATTCAAGGTGTCGGTAGACTTAGCCAAGATATTGGAAACGCGTTTGTTGGCCGCAGCCAACGCTGCCGCAGCTTCCAACGTACGGAAGTGCGTCACCGCCTTCACGCGCGCGTCAAAGTCAGCCGGTTTGGTCGGACGACGCGCCAACACCGCCTGAATGGTGTCGACGGCGTGGCCTTCTTCCTGATACCAGGCGCGGAAGCGGCCCAGCATAAACTCGACAACCTCGTCGACAACCTTGGCATTGGTCAGCTTGCTGCCGTACAGGCGCACGGCCTCTTCGGTCAGGGTCTGCAGATCCAGCGGCAGGTTTTTCTCAACGATGATACGCAACACGCCCAAGGCGGCACGGCGCAGAGCGAACGGATCCTTGTCGCCTTTCGGATGTTGCCCGATGCCGAAAATACCGGCCAGGGTGTCCATCTTGTCGGCGATCGCCAGCGAACAGGCCACCAGCGATTCCGGCAACGCATCGCCGGCAAAACGCGGTTGATACTGTTCGTTCAGCGCAACGGCAACGTCTTCCGCTTCGCCGTCGTGGCGCGCGTAGTGCATGCCCATCACGCCCTGGGTGTCGGTGAATTCGAAGACCATGTTGGTCATCAGATCGCACTTCGACAGCAGGCCCGCGCGGGTAGCGTGGTTCACGTCGGCGCCAATTTGGCCGGCAACCCAGCCCGCCAGCGCCTGGATGCGATCGGTCTTGTCGCGCAGGGTGCCCAGTTGCTGTTGGAACAGCACGGTTTCCAGACGCGGCAGATTGTCTTCCAGACGTTTTTTGCGGTCGGTGTTGAAGAAGAACTCGGCATCGGCCAGACGCGGGCGCACCACCTTCTCGTTACCGGAGATGATTTGCTGCGGATCTTTGGATTCGATATTCGCCACGAAGATAAAGTTCGGCAGCAGTTTGCCCGCGGCGTCATACACCGGGAAATACTTCTGGTCGCCCTTCATGGTGTACACCAGCGCTTCCGCCGGCACCGCCAGGAATTTCTCTTCGAATTTGGCGGTCAGCACCACCGGCCATTCCACCAGCGAGGCCACTTCTTCCAGCAGGCTTTCGCTCAGATCGGCCTTGCCGCCAATCTGCTGCGCCGCCAGCTCGGCATCACGTTTGATCAGCGCCTTGCGGGCTTCGTAATCGGCAATCACTTTACCGCGCTCCAGCAGGATCTGCGGGTATTGGTCGGCGTTGTCGATAGTGAACTCGGCTTCGCCCATGAAGCGATGGCCGCGAAGGGTACGGGCGGAATCGATACCCAGCACGGTGCCCGGGATCAGTTCATCGCCCAGCAGCATCGTCACGGTGTGCACCGGACGCACGAACTGCACGTCGGAGTCGCCCCAGCGCATCAGTTTCGGGATCGGCAGTTTGGACAGCGCAGTGCTGACCATGCCCGCCAGCAGCGCTTGTGCGGACTGGCCTTTGACATGAGCGCGATACAGCAGCCACTCGCCTTTGTCGGTCGCCAGACGCTCGGCCTGATCGACAGTGATGCCGCAGCCACGCGCCCAGCCTTCGGCCGCTTTGCTCGGCTTGCCTTCGGCGTCGAACGCCTGGGCAATCGCCGGGCCGCGTTTTTCGACTTCGCGATCGGCCTGTGCGGCGCTCAGACTGGCCACTTTCAGCGCCAGGCGGCGCGGAGCGGCAAACCAGCTCACTTCGCCATGCTCGAGGTTGGCGCTATCGAGCTCAGCGGTAAAATTCGCGGCAAAGGATTCTGCCAGTGAACGAAGAGCCTTCGGCGGCAGCTCTTCCGTGCCGATTTCCACCAGGAAAGTCTGTTGAGTCATGGCTGCCTCTTAGTTCTCGTTCTTTTTGCACATCGGGAAGCCCAGCGCTTCACGGGAAGCGTAGTAGGCCTCGGCAACGGCTTTGGTCAGCGTGCGGATGCGCAGAATATAGCGCTGACGCTCGGTCACCGAGATCGCCTTGCGCGCATCCAACAGGTTGAAGGTGTGGCCGGCCTTCAGAATACGTTCGTAAGCCGGCAACGGCAGCGGTTTTTCCAACGCCAGCAGCGACTGCGCTTCTTTCTCGTACTGCTCGAAGCAGGAGAACAGGAAGTCGACGTCGGCATACTCGAAGTTGTAAGTGGACTGCTCCACTTCGTTCTGATGGAACACGTCGCCGTAGGTGGTCACACCCAGCGGGCCGTCACTCCAGACCAGATCGTAGACGCTGTCCACGCCCTGGATGTACATCGCCAGGCGCTCCAGGCCGTAAGTGATCTCGCCGGTAACCGGTTTGCACTCCAGGCCGCCGACCTGCTGGAAGTAAGTGAACTGCGTCACTTCCATGCCGTTCAGCCACACTTCCCAGCCCAGGCCCCAGGCGCCGAGCGTCGGGTTTTCCCAGTTATCTTCTACGAAGCGGATATCGTGGATGGTCGGATCCAGACCCAGCTCTTTCAACGAGCCGAGGTACAGTTCCTGAATGTTGTCCGGCGACGGTTTAATGATCACCTGGAACTGATAGTAGTGTTGCAGGCGGTTAGGGTTTTCACCGTAACGGCCGTCGGTCGGGCGACGGGACGGCTGCACATAGGCGGCGGCAATCGGCTCTGGGCCGAGTGCGCGCAGGCACGTCATCGGGTGAGAGGTTCCCGCGCCGACTTCCATGTCCAATGGTTGAACAATGGTGCAGCCCTGGCGCGCCCAATAGTCCTGCAGTGTCAGGATCAGGCCCTGAAAGGTCTTGGTATCAAACTTTTGCATGTTGAATTCGCACGCGATACAAGTGGATTTATATGGAATGCGCCAGTATACCCGTTGACCGTAAGATATACAGCCAGAATCCGGCAACAAGTGCGAATCGGTAAAGAAGCGTCGCCTTTTCATGCACTCTTTTAGGGCAAACGCCCCTGACAGGCACCCATTCCATGCTCTCGCCACCCCGCCGCATCCCGTCCCGCCACGGCCACAAGACTGGCACCAACCTTGCAGCGTCCTGATATCAAACGTTTCAGGAGGTTCGCTGATGACCAACGCCTTAACCGACAGCCGCTATCGCTACCGTATTTTCGCCATGGTGTTTTTTATTGCGCTGATCAACTACGTCGATCGCGGCGCGTTATCCTTCGCCGCCAACGATATCTCGCATGAATTCAACTTCAACAAGGCGCAGCTGGGCGCCGTGCTGGGCTACTTCGGCTTCGGCTATTTGTTCGGTTCGCTGTGCGGCGGCTTTCTGGCCGACCGAATCGGCACCAAAAAAGTCTGGCTGATGGCCGGTGCCCTGTGGTCGCTGCTGGAGATCGCCACTGCCTGGGCCGGCGAGCTGGGGGTGGCGCTGTTCGGCGGTTCGGCGATCATGGGGTTCGCCGCGCTGCGGATCATGTTCGGCTTTGCCGAAGGCCCGGCCTACGCGCTGATGAACAAAACCATCGCCAACTGGGCGCCGCGCAAGGAACGGGGATTCTCATTGGGCATCGGCCTGTTGAGTACCCAGGTGGGTTCACTGCTCACCGCACCGTTGGCGGTAGGGTTGCTGCTGTTGACCGATGACTGGCGCAGCATGTTTATTCTGCTGGGCCTGTTCTCGCTGATCGCCATTTTGCTGTTCGCCCGCGTCTTTACCGATACGCCGCAGGAGCATCCTCTGGTTAACGCCACCGAACTGGCGGCCATCGGCGCCGATCAGGAAGCGGACAGCCGACAACCGCACCTGCCGTGGTGGGCATTTTTCACCAACCGCACGCTGGTGTTTAACGCCCTGGGTTACTTCTCTTTCCTCTACGTCACCTTTGTGCTGGTCACCTGGGGGCCGAAATACCTGCAGGACACCTTTAATTACGATCTGCACTCGCTGTGGTATGTGGCGATGATCCCCTGGAGCGGCGCCTGCTTTACCGTGCTGCTCGGCGGCCGCATCGCCGATGCGCTGCTGAGGCGTTTTGGCAATCTGCGGCTGGCGCGCAACCTGTTTGCGGCGGTGACGCTGCTGCTGACCGCCACCTGCTTCCTGCTGATCCCGTTTATGAGCACGCCGACTGAAATCATTCTGTTGATGACGCTGGGCAATGCGCTGAATGCGCTGGTGAATAATGTGTATTGGTCGGTGGTGATCGACGTCACGCCGAAGGCGTCGGTGGGCGCTTACAGCGGCATGACGCTGGCGATCGCCAATATTGCGTCGATAACCGCGCCGATGCTGAGCGGTTGGTTGGCGCAGCACCACGGCTATGGCGCCATGTTCTTCGCCACCGCCGCGGTATCGTTCTGCAGCATGCTGTGCATGACCCTGCTGCAACCGGAAAGGAAGATGAAGGGAATCAGCACAGGCACCGAATCTGTGCCCCTAAGCATCAAAACCTCGCACTGACGCCGACGTTATACATAAACTGCTCGCCGCTGCTCAGACCGCCGGTTTGCGAAACGGTGGCGAACGCCGCCACCTGGTCAGTCAGCGGCATGTTCGCCCCCAGCGTCACATCCACCCAGTTTTTATCCTGGCTGGCGCTGTCGCGGGTGAACGAGGTCTGCGTGGACTTCAGCCCGCCGCCGGCCCGGTAGACATCATCGCCAAACTGATGCTGATAGCTGACTTCGGCGTACGGATTAAACAGGCCAAATTGAGTATCCAGCCGCCAGCCCAACGCGCCGATCTGCGAATGGTAGGTCTGGTCGTTAAAGCGCATTGAGGTACTGGTGTTGCCATCCTCACTGTAACCGGAGACATTGCTGTAATCCCAGGCAAACTGCGCCATCGGGCCGGTAGTCAGGTAAGAGGTGATGGGGAAGTCGTATCCGGCGGTAACGCGAGCGCCCCACTGCTTGCCGGAGGTCGAGCCGGTTTCGGTACGGGTTAGCGGCCCAAGCTGCATGCTGCGGCGAATATCGTCGTAATCCATGGTCGCATAGTGCAGATCGGCATTCACCCAGCCGTGCTCAAACAGATCGAGGGCGGTAAAGGCCGACAACAACAGGCCGCGCGCCTTGTATTCATAGCGGCTGGACGGCTGTTGATCGTCATTGGAACCGGATATCAGCGCGCCAATCAGCCAGCCTTCGGTCAACTGATAATCGACCCCAACCGTCAGATTATGGGTGGTGGCGTTGCCGTCGCCCGCCGCCTTATTGGCCGAGTAATCATAATGCTGCCCGGCATAGCCGCCGAAGACGCCCAGCGCTCCCTGCGGATTGTCGCCATTGCGCAGTTGCTGGAAACGGCTGTCGAGCGTCGCGCGGCTGTCACGCGCCATCGCCGCCGTCGCCTGATTCAGCGCCACCACCTGCGCCGGGCCGTCCAGCACCGCCTGAATATAATCGGCAATCAACAGATGCGCCTGCGGGCTGGGGTGAAAATGGTCGGAGAACAGATAGGACTGACTGGCGTCGAACCCCGGCATGGCGGAATTGCACACCGCCGACGACACGCCGGCCGGGCAGGCCATGCCGGCGGTATTGGCGAAGCCAAACTGCGCCGGATTGGCTATCGCCTCGGCGAACAGCTTGTTCACGTCGACGCGAACAATATTACCGCCGCCCTGCGCCAGCAGGCGATCCTCACTCTGGTTATAAAAATCGGTCAGTTGCGCGGCCTGAGCGCTCAGGCTGTCAAAGGCGGCAATCAGCTGCGCAGCGATCGCCTGCTGCACCTGCGGGATTGCGCTGGCCTGTGCGGCAGCGGAAGTCAGCGCCTGATGGATCGCCTGAGTGCGCGAAGCATTATCCGGCGTGGTCAGCGAATTGAGGGTGGCATAGGCCGCCTGCACGGCGGCGCCCTGCACCGGCGTCAGCGCCTGCTGGATAATCAGCTCCATCAGCTGCGGCGTTGAACCAATATTCGGCACCGTCGGCACGATCACCGTACCTGCGCCGGCATCCAACAGTGAATGAACCTGTACTGCGGCTGCCGCAGCGCTGTTATAGGCCACGTCCGACCCGGTGGCCGGATTTAACGCCGCCGCCGCCAGATCGTTGCCGCCAATCCAGTGAATATACAGACCGTCGCTGTCGGCCCGGCCATCGACCCGACCAAGGTAGCTCTGCACCTGATCCTGAGTATTGTCCGCCGGGTTGAGCGCCGGTACCGCCACGCCGCCGCCGGCGGCATAGTTGTAGCCACCGTCGTCCGACGCCACCAGCGCTGCGCCGATGCGTTGCGCCAGCACTTCGTCATACAACAGGTGTTTATTGCTGTCGTAGGTAAAGCGGCCATTGTTGCCGGTATCGCTCAGGCTATCGCCAAATACGTAGACTTGGTCATAAGCCGGCGCCGGGGTAGTCGTACTGCATAATATCGCCACTGCAAGCGCCGCCGGGCGGGGCATGCGAGTTATTTTTAGAGGCATGAAGAGACTCCTGAGAGCCAGCAAATGAAGGAAAACCGTTTCTTATCATTGACCTTTTTTGCCTGCGGCCATCTAGTAAATATTGCTGGCTTTTTCGCCACGTCAAGTCGCTTGATGATAAAACAATCAGGGGCTTGCCAAGCTCACCGCTTCGGGAGATGATTACTGTAAATAAACACAGCTCAAGGAAAGGCAGTATGACCAGCGAACGTTGCGGTTGGGTAACGGCAGATCCGTTATATCTCGACTATCACGATAAGGAATGGGGCGCACCGACCACCGATGCGCGCGAACTGTTTGAAATGCTGTGTCTGGAAGGCCAGCAGGCCGGGCTTTCCTGGATCACGGTGCTGAAAAAGCGCGAAAATTACCGTCGCGCCTTCCACAATTTCGATCCGCAACGGGTGGCGGCCATGACCGAACAGGACGTGGAAACGCTGCTGCAAGACAGCGGCATCATCCGCCATCGCGGCAAAATCGAAGCCATCATCGCCAACGCCAGAGCCTATCTGGCCATGGAAGCAGCCGGCGAAGATTTTTCCGCCTTTATCTGGGGCTTTGTCGGTGGCGAGCCACAGCTCAACGGCAGGCAAGCGCTGAGCCAGGTGCCGGCGAAAACCGAGCTGTCCGATGCCTTGTCCAAGGCGTTGAAAAAACGCGGCTTCAAATTTATCGGCTCCACCATCTGTTACGCCTTTATGCAGGCCTGCGGGTTGGTGAACGATCATCTGACCGGGTGTATTTGCTACCCAAAGCAGAAATGATCCGCCCCTGTCGCCCGGCCGATATACCGCGGCTGATAGCCCTGTGGTTGCCCAGCACCATCGCCGCCCACCCGTTCGTGGTGGAAAGCTATTGGCGGGAAAGCGCTGCGCTGGTACGGGATAGCTATCTGCCACGGGCGCAAAGCTGGGTGTATTGCCACGCAGGGGAGATCGTCGGGTTTATCAGCGTGCTGGATGACCGTTTTATCGGCGCGCTGTTCGTCGAACAGGCCTTTCACGGCCACGGCGTCGGCCAGGCGCTGATGACGCACGTACAGCAGCGCTATCCCCGGTTGAGCCTTGAAGTGTATGAGCAAAATCTGCGTGCCTGCGCGTTCTACCGTAAGCAGGGTTTTCAGGTATCCCAACGGCTGTTCAATGAAGAAACCCAGGCTTATACGCTGATCATGAACTGGCCACCGGCCGTCTGAATTCTGTCGATTTTGCTTAAAAATAACGCACTCTGCACCGGGGTGCGGTCAATTCAGAATCCGCTGCATGGTATTCCTCTGATTTTTCCCTGATAACAGGCTTAGCTTCTATCCGCTTGTTAAGGAAAAAACATGAAACGCATTGCGATTATTGCCGGCGCGGTGAGCGTTGCGCTCACGCTGTCAGCCTGTACCACCAACCCGTACACCGGGGAATCTGAAGCCGGCAAATCCGGTATTGGCGCCGGTATTGGTGCTGCGCTGGGTGCCGGCGTGGGCATGATTTCCTCGTCGAAAAAAGACCGCGGCAAAGGTGCGCTGATCGGCGCAGCAGCCGGCGCGGCGCTGGGCGGCGGCGCGGGATATTACATGGACGTGCAGGAAGCCAAGCTGCGCGACAAAATGAAAGGCACCGGCGTCAGCGTCACCCGCCAGGGCGACAATATCGTGCTGAATATGCCGAACAATGTCACCTTCGACAGCAGCAGCGCCACCCTGAAACCGGCGGGCGCCAACACCCTGACCGGCGTAGCCATGGTGCTGAAGGAATACCCAAAAACTGCGGTTAACGTGATTGGCTACACCGACAGCTCCGGTTCCCGCTCCCTGAACATGACCCTGTCGCAACAGCGCGCCGACGGCGTAGGCAGCGCGTTGATCACCCAGGGCGTGGCGGCAAACCGCATCCGCACCTCAGGCGCAGGCCCGGATAATCCAATCGCCTCCAACAGCACGGCAGAAGGCAAGGCGCAAAACCGCCGCGTCGAGATCACCCTCAGCCCGCTGCAGTAATCCCGTGCGGGGCGCCAAGCCCCGCCGCTTCTCGCTTTCCGCCCATCCCTTAGTCACGCACAACCTGCCATTCAGCATTCCCGGCCCGGCGCCGGGTGTGGTAGTCTCCTTGGCAATTAACCGCAGGGGAGATCGGCAGTGAGCACTGTTAAGGCAATGCGCGCCTCGGGGCGCGCCACCATCAGCGATGTGGCGAAAACCGCCAAAACCGGCAAGACCAGCGTATCGCGCTATCTGAATGGTGAGCAGCACCTGCTTTCTGACGATCTCAAACAGCGCATCGAACAGGCAATCCACCAGCTCGACTACCGGCCGAGCCAGATGGCCCGCAGCCTGAAGGGCGGGCAAACGCGCCTGATTGGCCTGATCATCGCCGATATCACCAACCCCTACTCGGTGGACGTCATGCGCGGCATCGAAGCCGCCTGCCGTCAACACGGCTTTACCCTGCTGGTGTGTAACACCAATAACGAGGTCAATCAGGAGCAACACTATCTGCAGCTGCTCAGCAGCTATCGGGTGGAGGGCATCGTGGTCAACGCCGTCGGCATGCGTGAAGAAGCGTTGTCGACGCTGCAACAATCCATGCTGCCGATGGTCCTGATCGACCGCAAAATCCCTGATTTCGCCTGCGACGTGGTCGGCCTGAACAACCATGAGGCGGCGACCACTGCTACCGAACATCTGTTGCAGCAGGGATTCGAAGCCATCTTGTTTCTCAGCGAGCCTATCGGCACGGTCAATACCCGGTTGGAGCGGCTGCACGCCTTTAACCAGACCATGGCGCAACATGACGGGCTGCTGGCTGAACAGGCCGAGACGCCGCTTAACGACCTGAAGCAGTTGGAAAGCGTGCTCAGTGGCTTTAACGCCCGCCACCGCGGTATGCGCAAGGCGGTGATTTCCGCCAACGGCGCGCTGACGTTGCAGGTAGCGCGCGCCATGCGCCGGCTGGGCATCCAATGGGGCAGCGATATCGGCCTGCTCGGCTTTGACGAGCTGGAATGGGCAGAACTGGCGGGGGTAGGCATCACCACCTTGAAGCAACCGACCTATGAAATGGGCCACGCGGCGCTGGAACAACTGGTGCAACGTATTCAGGGCCTGGATGCGCCGATCGGCGAACAGATGTTCTCCGGTGAACTGATCGTGCGCGGCTCCACCACCCGATAACCCCCCTTCCCAGCTGTGGCGCGGTTTACGGCGCCTCTCTGCCCCCTCGAAAGACTATTTTTTGCTCATGTTCGTGATTGCGATCATATTTTTACATTCTGTCGCTTTCACCTGGAACCGGTTCCATTTAACGTACTCTTAACAGCAGCGGTGGGAATAACGCCACCTCAGGAGCCAACAAAATGAAAAGAGAAATTATCGTAGTGACCGGCGCATACGGCACCGATGTGGTTCAGCAACACGGCGGGCAAGCCGCTTTACTGCCGATCATCGCCGGCGCAGGCGCTGATGGCGTGGAGATCCGCCGTGAACTGTTTTCCGCCCAGGAGCTGGAAAGCCTGCCGGCGCTGGCTCAGGCGATTGAACAACAACAGCTGTTTGCCGTTTATTCCGCTCCTGAGGCGCTGTTTACCCCACAGCATACGCTGAACCCAAACCTGCCGGCGCTGCTGGCAGAAGCCCAGGTGCTGCATGCTCGGCAGTTGAAGCTTTCCCTTGGCCACTACCAACCGGGTTTCGATTTTACCGAACTGAAAGTGGCGCTGGAGCAGCACCCGGTCAAACTGGTGGTGGAAAATGACCAGACTCCTGACTGCGGCATTCTGTCGCTGCTGAATGCCTTTTTCCATGCGGCGGAAGATAACCACCTGCCGGTCAGCATGACGTTCGATATGGCCAACTGGCACTGGGTGGGGCAAGACGCCTTCGCCGCCGCAGAACGCCTGGCGAACCACGTCAGCTATGTTCACGTTAAAGCCGCCACCCACGGCCCGCGCGGCTGGCGCGCAGTGGCGCTGGACGACACCGACGGCAGCTGGCGCGATCTGCTGGCCCGCCTGCCGCTGGACGCGCCGCGCGGCATCGAATTCCCTCTGCAGGGTGACAGCCTGGAAGCCGTTACCCGCCACTACGTTAACCTTCTGCGTGCGGAGTAAACATCATGACAACGCTGACAGCGGCGCGTAATGCGCCATTGGACGTAGTTACGCTGGGTGAGGCCATGGCGATGTTCGTGGCCACGCAAACCGGCGATCTGGCTGAAGTCGAGACCTTCACCAAGCGCATCGCCGGTGCCGAGCTGAACGTGGCGATCGGCCTTGCGCGCCTGGGCCTGAACGTGGGCTGGGTCAGCCGGGTCGGCAACGACGCTTTCGGCCGTTTCGCTCTGCAACAGCTGAAAAAAGAAGGCATAAACTTCCAGCAAGTCACGATAGACGGCAACTATCCGACCGGTTTTCAGATCAAATCGAAAACCACCGATGGTACCGATCCCAGTGTGGAATACTTCCGCAAAGGCTCAGCGGCCAGCCATTTGTCGACCGCCGACTTTAACCGCGATTACTTCGGCTCCGCACGCCATCTGCACCTGAGCGGCGTGGCTGCGGCCCTGTCCGGCCAGTCTCTGGAGCTGTGCAACCATGCCGCCCGTGAGATGCGCGCCATGGGCAAGACCATTTCATTCGATCCCAACCTGCGCCCGGTGCTGTGGTCCAGCCAACAGGTGATGATCGACCAATTGAACAAGCTGGCGTTCGCTGCCGACTGGGTGCTGCCGGGGCTCAAAGAGGGGCAAATTCTTACCGGCCAATCCACGCCGGAAGGCATCGCCGACTTCTACCTGGAACGCGGCGTGCAAGCGGTGATCATCAAAACCGGCCCGGACGGCGCCTGGTTTAAAACCGCCGCCGGCGATCGGGCCACGGTGCCGGCGATCAAAGTCAGCAACGTGGTAGATACCGTAGGTGCGGGAGACGGCTTTGCCGTTGGGACAATCAGCGCCCTGCTGGAGGGCAAAACGCTGAAACAGGCGGTGCAACGCGGCAATAAAATCGGCTCGCTGGCGATCCAGGCCATCGGCGACAGCGAAGGGTTGCCGACCCGCGCGGCACTGGCTGAATAAATATACCCGTCATTCTTCAAGCTGCAGGTGTGTTGACTGCGAGCACTCACCCGAATCACTTACGTGAGTAAGCTCATCGGGATTCACGCTCTTGTCGCCCTCCTGCAACTCGAATTATTTAGGGTCATAACAAACATAATCGGTTAACCGACTTCTCCGCACGACGTGTACCTCTGGCCCTACAACCAGGGCGCGTTGGGAGATCACTGAGGAATCAGACCATGAATAAAGCGACTCTCGCGGCTAAACGCTGGTGGTACATCATGCCCATCGTGTTTATCACCTACAGCCTGGCCTACCTCGATCGCGCTAACTTCAGCTTTGCCTCGGCCGCCGGCATCAACGACGATCTGGGCATTACCAAAGGCATGTCCTCGCTGCTGGGCGCACTGTTTTTCCTGGGCTATTTCTTCTTCCAAATTCCCGGCGCGATCTATGCCGAACGCCGCAGCGTAAAAAAACTGATCTTCTGGTGCCTGATCCTGTGGGGCGGCTGCGCCTCGTTGACCGGCGTGGTCAGCAATATCCCGATGTTGGCCGCCATTCGCTTTATTCTCGGCGTGGTGGAAGCGGCCGTGATGCCGGCGATGCTGATTTACATCAGCAACTGGTTCACCAAATCAGAACGTTCACGCGCCAATACTTTCCTGATCCTCGGTAACCCGGTAACCGTGCTGTGGATGTCGGTGGTTTCCGGCTACCTGATCCACGCCTTCGGCTGGCGCGAGATGTTCATCATCGAAGGTATCCCGGCGGTACTCTGGGCCTTCTGCTGGTGGGTGCTGGCGAAAGATAAGCCGGCGCAGGCCAAATGGTTGAGCGAAGACGAAAAATCGGCGCTGCAGAAGCAGCTTGATGAGGAACAAAAAGGCATCAAGGCGGTGCGCAACTACGGCGAAGCCTTCCGCTCACGCAACGTGATCCTGCTGTGCGTGCAGTATTTCGCCTGGAGCATCGGCGTGTACGGCTTCGTACTCTGGTTGCCGTCCATTTTGCGCAGCGGCATGCAAATGGGCATGGTGGAAGCCGGCTGGCTGTCGGCGGTACCTTACCTGGCGGCGACTATCTCCATGATTCTGGTGTCCTGGGCTTCGGACAAAATGCAGAACCGTAAGCTGTTCGTCTGGCCGCTGCTGCTGATCGGCGCGCTGGCGTTCTTCGGCTCCTATGCCATCGGCACCAACCATTTCTGGGTTTCCTACGGTCTGCTGGTGATCGCCGGCGCGGCAATGTACGCCCCGTACGGCCCCTTCTTCGCCATCATTCCGGAAATGCTGCCGAAAAACGTCGCCGGTGGCGCAATGGCGCTGATCAACAGCATGGGGGCGCTGGGTTCTTTCTTCGGCTCCTGGTTCGTCGGCTACCTGAACGGCGCGACAGGCAACCCGGCAGCTTCCTATATGTTTATGGCGATTGCGCTGGTCGTGGCGGTGGTGGTGACACTGATCGTCAAACCCGCCCGCAACGAGGTTCATCCACAAGTAGCCTGATCTCGTTATACTTTATTTTTCGTTGAACATACCCGATGGGTTTCGGGTTGTAGCCAACAACGCTACAGCCTGAAAGACAAAGGGTATTGCTGGAGTTCGTGATGAAGCCTTCTATCGTATTGTACAAAAGCATTCCCACCGAGCTGCGTGAACGGCTGGAACAGCACTTCACCGTGCACGCCTTCGATGGCCTGTCGCCGGATAACCGCGACGAGCTGAAACAGGCGCTCGCTCAGGCGGAAGGGATCATCGGTTCCGGCGGCAAGATTGATGAAGCTTTCCTGCAGCAGGCGCCCAAGCTGCGCGCCGCCTCGACCATTTCCGTCGGTTACGACAATTTCGACGTCGACGCGCTTAACGCCCATAACGTGGTGCTGATGCATACCCCGACCGTGCTGACCGAAACCGTCGCCGATACCATCATGAGCCTGGTGCTGGCGACGGCGCGCCGCGTGGTGGAAGTGGCCGAGCGGGTAAAAGCCGGTGAATGGCAGGGCAGCATCGGGCCGGACTGGTTTGGCGTCGACGTGCACCATAAAACCCTCGGCATCCTCGGCATGGGTCGCATCGGTCTGGCACTGGCGCAGCGCGCGCATTTCGGCTTCGGTATGCCGATACTGTACAACGCCCGCCGCACCCACGAAGAGGCCGAGACGCGTTTTAACGCCCGCCGCTGCGATCTGGACACCCTGTTGGCCGAGTCCGATTTCATCTGCATCACGCTGCCGCTGACCGAAGAAACCTTCCATATGATCAGCCGCGACCAACTGGCGAAGATGAAAAAGAGCGGCATTTTGATCAACGCCGGCCGTGGCCCGGTGGTGGATGAAGCCGCGCTGATCGACGCGTTGCAGAACGGGACGATCCACGCCGCCGGGCTGGACGTCTTCGAGAAAGAGCCGCTGCCGGTCTCTTCGCCGTTGCTGACGCTGCCGAACGTGGTGGCGCTGCCGCATATCGGCTCCGCCACTCATGAAACCCGCTATGGCATGGCCGAATGCGCGGTGGATAACCTGATTGCCGCCCTGACCGGCACGGTCAAGGAAAACTGCGTCAATCCGCAGTTGCTGAAGAAGTAACTTTCATGGATGCCAGTGGGCTAAAAAACTGGCATCCATGCAAAATTACCAGCATTTTTTCGGTGGACGCCTATGCATATGGAAAATCCTAAGGATATGTATTTCATTGTTTTTGATTCTGTATGGAATCAGATACGGGAAAGTTTTCATCACTATTTCCCGCGTGCCCATCACCCTGCCGGCTCTGCCCAAGGCCGGGTTGGAAACCAATAAACTCACTAAACGAAAGACCTCCCTGGCAAACTCAGTCGCAACCTGAGGACTCTCTTGATAAAACCAATCATATTCGTCATCAAAATTGCTTGCGGCTTTCCTTAGCCATTTAATTTTCATCGTTAACAATCACTCCCATCTTCTTGAAACGGGCTTCCATTTCATCATCAGAAGCAAAATCCCCTTGATCCGCCTCAATCATCGCCTGTTGAGTTTCAGCAATTTGCCAGGCTTCGCGGTTGATAAAATCCCGAATGGCTTGCCCAGCCAGAAACGATTTTGTTCTGCCGGTCGCTTTGGCCAAAGCTTCAAGCTGCTCACTGAGATCTTCCGATAATCGAACAGACATCACGCTCATAGATCACCTCATACTACAATGTATACATTGTAATATAGATTAGAAAAACACCGGGTAACAGCGTTGGTTCTCCCCCTTCCTTCTCCTCCCTGAAAATACGCCATCGGGATGAGGCTATTTTTTCTTCATTTGTCACACTGAGCATTACCCCAGAATAAAAACGCTTCCTGCCACGCGTAAGGAGAGCCATGAAACGCCTGACCCTACCTCTGCTGATGCTGCTGTCACCGGCCGCACTGGCAAACTGGACGCTGCAAAGCTTCCCGACCTTTGACGAATCGACCGCCGGGCTGTTCACCAGCCACGCCACGCTGCCCAAGGGCGAACTGCCGCTGAAAATTTATCAGGATCGGCAATGCTGGCAGCCGACCGCGGCGGCAAAGCTGAATCAAACCCTGTCGCTGCAACCTTGCGGCGATGCCCCACCGGTCAATTGGCGGCTGTTCCGCGACGGTGAATACCAGGTGCGCGTCGATACCCGCAGCGGCACGCCAACGCTGCAGCTCAGCCTGAAAACGGCCCCACAGGCCGCCGCCGCGGCGGTATCCCGCACCTGCCAGCGCTGGGACGGCCAACCCGTCACCCTTGACGTAGCGACGACCTTCGCCGAAGGCGAAAGGGTACGCGATTTCTATTCCGGCCAAACGGCCAAGGTCAGCCAGGGCAAAGTGACCCTTCAGCCTGCCGCAGGCAGCGGCGGAATGCTGCTGCTGGAATCCGCCGGCACGGAAAAACCGGCACCGTTCAACTGGCACAACGCCACGGTCTATTTCGCCCTGACCGATCGCTTTGAAAACGGCAACCCGGCCAACGATCACAGCTACGGCCGCCGCAGCGACGGCATGCAGGAGATTGGCACCTTCCACGGCGGCGATCTCGCCGGGCTGACGCAAAAGCTGGATTACCTGCAACAGCTTGGCGTCAACGCACTGTGGATCAGCTCGCCGCTCGAACAGATCCACGGTTGGGTCGGCGGCGGCACCAAAGGCGATTTCCCGCACTACGCATATCACGGCTACTACGCACTGGACTGGACCCGGCTCGACGCCAACATGGGCACCGAGCAAGACCTGCACAAGCTGGTCGAACAGGCACACCAGCGCGGCATCCGCATTCTGTTCGACGTGGTGGTAAACCATGTCGGCTACGCCACCCTGGCCGATATGCAGACCTTCCAATTCGGCTCGCTCTACCTGAAGGGCGCGGAGATCGAAAAAACGCTGGGTAAAAACTGGGGGGACTGGCGGCCCGGTCCGGGCCAAAACTGGCACAGCTTCAACGATTACATTAATTTCAGCGACAAGGCGGGCTGGAGCCCATGGTGGGGGAAAAACTGGATCCGCACCGATATCGGCGACTATGACTCGCCGGGTTATAACGACCTCACCATGTCACTGGCCTTCCTCCCGGACATCAAAACTGAAGCGCCCGGCGCCAGTGGGCTGCCGCTGTTTTATCGCCATAAACCCGACACCGCCGCGCACGACATTCCCGGTGCCACGACCCGCGACTATCTCACCACCTGGCTCAGCCAATGGGTGCGCGATTACGGCATCGATGGCTTCCGCGTCGATACCGCCAAGCACGTGGAGAAGCCCACGCTGGCGCTGCTGAAACAACGTGCCACGGCGGCGCTGGCGCAATGGAAAGCCGCCAATCCGCAACAGGCGCTGGATGACGCCCCATTCTGGATGACCGGCGAAGCCTGGGGCCATGGCGTGATGAAAAGCGACTATTACCAGAACGGCTTTGACGCGATGATCAATTTCGATTTTCAGGATCAGGCGTCGCAGGCGTTGAGCTGTTTCTCCAGTATCGATGCCACTTACCAACAAATGGCCGACAAGCTGCAGGATTTCAACGTACTGAGCTACCTCTCCTCGCACGATACCCGGCTGTTCTTCGCCAGCGACGCCAAGGGTTCGCTGCCATTGCAGCAGCGTGCGGCAGATTTGCTGCTGCTGGCCCCAGGGGCGGTGCAAATTTACTACGGTGATGAAAGCGGTCGTCAGCTCGGCCCGACCGGTTCGGATCCGCTGCAGGGCACGCGTTCCGATATGAACTGGCGTGAACTGCAAGGCGCCAAGGCGCCGCTGCTGGCGCATTGGCAGCGGCTTGGGCAGTTCCGCGCCCGCCATCCTGCGATCGGCGCTGGCACGCAGCAGTCGCAGCAAACCGCAAGCTACTATGCCTTCAGCCGCCGGCTTGGCGACGACAAGGTGATGGTGGTGTGGGTCGGCGATCGGTCACATTAATTCAGTACAATCTGCTGGAAAACAACCGCCGGGTGGCGTTTATTCCCGGTGGTTGTTTTATGTACCGCATTGCGCCGAGAATTATCTGGCGGTATGGTGGGCGATTACCTGCTAAAAACAATACTGCTGCACCTATGACTTTTTCACTTTTCGGCGACAAATTTACCCGTTACGCGGGCATTACCCGTTTAATGGATGACCTGAACGAAGGCCTGCGCACGCCCGGCGCCATCATGCTCGGCGGCGGCAATCCGGCGCAAATTCCAGAGATGGAAAGCTACTTCAAACAGCTGTGTCAGGACATGCTCGACCAGGGCAAACTGACCGAGGCGCTATGTAACTACGATGGCCCGCAGGGCAAAGACGCCCTGCTGAAAGCGTTGGCCACTTTGCTGCGCGACGAGCTGGGCTGGCAGATTTCACCACAGAATATTGCACTGACAAACGGCAGCCAGAGCGCGTTTTTCTACTTGTTTAACCTGTTTGCCGGGCGTTATGCCGACGGCAGCCGCCGCCGCGTGCTGTTCCCGCTGGCGCCGGAATATATCGGCTATGCCGACGCCGGGTTGGACGAGGGCCTGTTCGTTTCGGCCAAGCCCAATATCGAGCTGCTGCCGGAAGGCCAGTTCAAATATCACGTTGATTTCGAACACCTACATATTGGCGACGACATCGGCATGATCTGCGTGTCGCGCCCGACCAACCCAACCGGTAACGTGATCACCGACGAAGAGCTGATGAAGCTCGATCTGCTGGCGCAACAGCGCAATATTCCACTGGTGATCGATAACGCTTACGGCGTGCCGTTCCCCGGAATTATCTTCAGCGAAGCGACGCCGCTGTGGAACCCGAACATCATCCTGTGCATGAGCTTGTCCAAGCTCGGGCTGCCCGGCTCACGCTGCGGCATCGTGATCGCCGATGAGAAAGTCATCAGCGCCCTGACCAACATGAACGGCATCATCAGCCTGTCACCGGGCAGCATGGGGCCGGCGATGGCAGCGGAAATGATCGAACGCGGCGATCTGCTGCGCCTGTCGAACGAGGTGATCCGCCCGTTCTACAAACAGCGCGTTGAACACACCATCGAGATAATCCGCCGCTATCTGTCGCCAGAGCGTTGCCTGATCCACAAACCGGAAGGGGCGATTTTCCTTTGGTTGTGGTTCAAGGATCTGCCAATCACCACCGAGCTGCTGTATCAGCGCCTGAAAAAACGCGGCGTGCTGATGGTGCCGGGCCACTACTTCTTCCCGGGATTGGAGCATGAATGGCCGCATACTCACCAGTGCATGCGGATGAACTACGTGCCGGATCCGGAGAAAATCGAGCGCGGCGTAGCGATTTTGGCGGAAGAGATCGAACGCGCGCATCAGGAAGCGAGCTAACGCCTGAGCCGGGGCGCAGCAGGCAGGTAAAAGCTGCGCCCCGGTTCGCTACATCGCCCAAAACAGCACCGCCAGCAACTGCGGCGACATGATGCGCAGGAACATCGCCAGGGGGTAAACCGTGGCGTAAGACAGCGCGGCAGCGCCGCTGGTCGGGTGCAGGCCGTTGGCGAAGGCCAGCGCCGGCGGATCGGTCATCGAACCTGCCAGCATGCCGGACAGCGTCAGATAATTCATCTTGCCCACCACCCGCGCCAACACGCCCACGCTGAACAGCGGGATGGCGGTAATCAACGCGCCGTAGCCAATCCACGCCAGCCCTTCGCCATGCATCAGGGTATCGACAAAATTCCCCCCCGATTTCAGCCCCACCACCGCCAGAAACAGCACAATGCCCAACTCGCGCAGCGCCAGGTTGGCGCTCGGCGGCATAAACCAGTACAGCTTGCCAATGCTGCCGATACGCCCGAGGATCAATGCCGCCACCAGCGGTCCGCCGGCCAGCCCAAGGCGCAATGCCGCCGGGAAACCGGGCACGAACAGCGGTATCGAGCCCAGCAACACGCCCAGCCCGATGCCGATAAAAACCGGCAGCATCTGCACCTGTTGCAGCTTCTGTTGCGCGTTGCCGACGATGGCCGCGACCGCTTCAATCGCTTCCGGCCGCCCCACCAGGTTGAGGATATCGCCAAATTGCAGCGTAACGTTGCTGCCGGCCACCAGTTCAACCCCGGAACGGTTCAGGCGCGAGATCACCACGTCATATTTTTGCTTCAGGTTGAGATCGCGGATTTTGCTGCCCAACACCTTCTCATTGGTCACCACCGCCCTAACCACCTGTAACGCCGTGCCGCGCGTTGACAACGAAACGTCCACCTCTTCGCCAATCACCAGCCGGGCATTTTCCAGGCTCTCGCGCTTTCCTACCAGATGCAGATAGTCACCTAACTCCAGCCTCTCGAGCGGCGCGGGCACCATCAGCAGCTCGCCGCGTTTCAGCCGTGAGCAGACGATGTCCTCCCCATTCAGCAGCGGTACATTTTTTATCGCCATCCCTTGCAGATTGGGATTACGCACCGCCACGTTCATGGTGTGCAGCAGTTCGTGATGATTGCCCAGGCTGTTTTCAAACGCCTGGGCTTCCCGATCGATATTGATGCGGAAGAACAGGCGGATCAGCCACATCACCAGCAGGATGCCGCAGATACCGAACGGATAGGCCATGGCGTAGCCCATCCCCATGCGATCGACCAGCGCCGGATCTGACCCCAGATCGGTAAGAATTTGCTGCCCGGCGCCGAGCGCGGGAGTATTGGTGACCGCCCCGGAGAACACGCCGAGAATGATCGGCAGCGGCACGGCAAACAGCTTGTGAACCCCCGCCGCCACCACGCCGCCGACCAGCACCAGTAAAATGGCGAAACCGTTGAGCCGCAGCCCGGACACCCGCAGCGAAGAGAAGAAACCTGGCCCCACCTGAATGCCAATGGTGTAAACGAACAGGATCAACCCGAATTCCTGGATGAAATGCAGCATGTCGCCGTTAAGACTGATTTGCCAGCTCTGGGCGAAATGCCCCACGATAATGCCGCCGAACAGCACCCCGCCAATACCCAGCCCGACGCCATACACCTTCCAGTTACCCATCCACAGCCCGAGAACGGCCACCAATGCCAACATGCTGACGGTCAGGGCGATATCGCTCATAGGTCACATCCTTGCCAGAAGTTTAACAACAGGTTCGCGGTTAAATACGCACAATTAATAGGGATTTTGGCATAGGCGGGCCGGAGGGAATGTGGGTTACGCCACAGAATGCAACGGGGGAAGCCCGTTTGGACTTCCCCCGTGTCATTACCGCTTTTTTCAGTCGGTTACTGGGCTTCTAACCCCGGCGTGGTACCGATGGCGATACGTTGTGGCTGCAAGGCATCCGGCACCTGACGCACCAGATCGATATGCAACAGGCCGTTTTCAAACTGCGCCTCAGAAACCTGCAGGTGCTCGGCCAGCGTGAAGGTCAGAGTAAACTCTTTGCACACCAGCCCCTGATGCAGATATTCCACCTGTTTTTCCGGCGGCGTCGGCTTACCGCTCACGGTCAGGCGTGGGCCTTCCACTTCAATATTCAGTTCGCTTTGTTTGAACCCGGCCAGCGCCAGAGAAATGCGGTAGTGGTTGTCGTCGCTTTTCTCGATGTTGTACGGCGGGAAGCCCTGGGGTTCCTGGCCGCCCATTGAGCTGGCCAACTTGTCGAAACCAATCCACTGACGCAGCAAAGGTGACAAATCGTAATTACGCATAATGTAAAACTCCTTCTATGAAGCGAGATTATGTTTAAATCGCCCCCTGACGGCAGGCAAGTTAACTAACGTCCCACCGGCGATTCATTCCGCCGATGAAATAAGAATTATTTAATTTCAATCCGACGCGGTTTTAATGTTTCCGGCACGATGCGCTCCATATCGATATACAACAACCCATTCTCCAGCTTCGCACCTTTAATTTTGATATGCTCGGCCAGCTGGAATTTACGCTCGAAGTTACGCTCGGCAATACCTTGATATAAGTAGGTTCTTTCAGCAGGCTCATTATTATGGGCACCACGCACAATCAGCAAATTGTCCTGGGTGGTGATCTCCAGCTCCTGCTCGGCAAACCCGGCCACCGCGATCGCAATGCGATAATGGTTTTCATCCACCAGCTCAACGTTATAAGGTGGATAGCCGCCATTCCCCTGGCTCTGCCCGGCCTCCAACGCGTTAAACAAACGATCAAAACCAATGGCGGAACGGTATAGCGGGGAAAGATCAAAATTGCGCATAAAACAGCCTCCTAAGGCACTTCAGCGAGGTTTAATAATTAAGCCTTCCACTAAGGACAGACTAATAATAAGAATTCCCTTACGGCAAATTCTTAATTTGGTTCTGATAAGAAAATGGGGGTCGATTTCATCATTTCAACCGGCGGCGATCAAAAAAATGACAATCCGTTCGGCGAAAGTTTTTTTATCCCTTACAATAAAGTGAGAGAGCCGCCACAGAGCGTGACCTTGCTCCTTTTAAAACATCGATAAGATGTTATAGATCAGCAAAATTTGGGGCACAGCACCCTGCAGGATGGAATAATGAAAACGATAAAAGTGATAGCAACCAGCTGTATACTGTTGGCAACCAACGGCTGCTCCAGCGTCATGAGCCACACCGGCCCGAATCAGGGCTACTATCCGGGTACCCGCGCCAGCGTGGGCATGCTGAAGGACGACAACACCAGCTGGGCGATGATGCCGTTGCTGGCACTGGATCTGCCCTTCTCCGCGGTGATGGATACCGTGCTGCTGCCTTACGACTATATGCGCTCCGGCAGCGACGACACCGCAGACTCCCCGAAAGCACGGATCCTGCGAAGCGAAGAGCAGAACCTGGCGGCCAGCGGCGATCCCAGCCATGCAGCCAACGTAGTCGCACATTAAGACGCCTTACGCGGGCTGCGCGGCCCGCGTCTTGATCACACCTCAGCCACAAAAATCTGGCTGAACCCCTCAACCTCGCGCATAAACGCCACGTGATTGCCGTCCGGCGAAAAAACAATGGCATCGCCCGACGGCGGCAGCGCAGTGCGCTGCGTCAGGCGCTGCATGCGGCCGCTGGCCACTTCGCACAGCATCAGGCTGTTATCACTCACCAGCGCGATCCACCCGCCCGCCGGGTGCCAACTGAACGCCGACTGGATCCCATGCTCACCCCGGGTAATTTGGCGCGGCGCGCCGCCGTTCGGCGAAACCGTCCACAGCTGCACGACGCCCTCGTCATCCTTCATCAGAAAGGCAATCATGCTGCCATCAGGCGAGCTGCGCAGCCAGTGGCGCGGCGCGGTGACGACCCCCGGATAACGACGCCCGCCGGTAAAGGTCAGGCGACGTTGGCGCACGCCCAAAGGAGGAGCGGGTAAATGGGTCGGGGTGCCCTGCAGCGGCCGGGAGCCGGCTTTAGCATAATCGGCGTCGTCGTGCGGCAGATCGACAATAAACACTTCCGGCAACTTTTCGTCGGCAGCGGAACGCGTATCGCCGATAAACGCCAGTGCCCAACGCTGTTGGCGTCCATCGGGCCGGGCATAGCCGCATTGCCCGACCCACCCCTCTTCATAGGCACGGCTAATCTGGTCACTGCCCGGCTGCGGTTGTGGCGTAGTCTCGCTGACCAGCACACAGTAATGGCTGCCATCATATTCACGCGGATGCTGCCTGGGCGGGTTTACGCCCTGCAACGGCACAGCCACACCGACGTTACGCAGATCCAGCGCCGGGTCCAGCTCGTGCATCACATGGTCGTTATAGGTAAAGCTCAGGCGGCTGCCGTCCGGGCTGAATACGTGGACATGAGTGCCGCCGCGCAGCGCCCCGGGGGTATAAGGTGCGGTGATATCCATCGCATCGAGAGTAATGGCCAATTCACGGTCCGGTTCGCTGACGATCACGCCACGGCGGTGATGAAAATCGTAATGCCAAACGCTGTCCGGGTGTTCAGGGCCGTGAATAAACGCGTAGCGGGCCGGCGCGTCCGGGCTGACGGTCACCACACCCACATGTGCGCCGTGCTGGGCGCGATATACCACCTCTACCTTGCCGCTGTTGGCATTCACCCGTTCAATACTCAGGCCGGTAAAGGAAGCGCCGTTCGGGCGCACGTCGTAAACCAGCCACTGGCTGTCTGGCGTCCAGACGTTGATATTGGTTAACTGGTGTCCACGTGGATCAAAAGTCAGCTGTTTTTCCCGATAGCTCATGGCGGCTCCCCTGCACATGTTGGCACTAAGTCACCATCTTACCGGA
The DNA here is from genome assembly GCF_018336935.1 of Serratia plymuthica. Taxonomy (NCBI): domain Bacteria; kingdom Pseudomonadati; phylum Pseudomonadota; class Gammaproteobacteria; order Enterobacterales; family Yersiniaceae; genus Serratia; species Serratia plymuthica. The sequence goes on from NZ_CP068771.1 coordinate 3,495,181, forward strand.
TTGGACAATGGCTTCACATCGCCCATCAGGGCACTTTCCGCCGATGAAGGGGTTTACAATAAATACAATAAAGTACAATATGGATTTTTAAGTCTACATCAGTAATGAATGCCCAATGGCAAGTCAGGCCAGAAATGGTCATCAACCCGATGAAAATAAAAGGAACCGGTATGAGCAGCTTATTTGACGCAATTGTTTCCGCCCATCAGCAGCTGCGTCCTCAGGTACGCGTGACCCCGCTGGAGCGCAGCGTGCTGCTGTCGCAACAGTTGGGTTGCGAACTGTATCTGAAATGCGACCATCTGCAGCCAACCGGTTCATTCAAGTTTCGCGGCGCCAGCAATAAACTGCGGCTGCTGAGTGACGAACAGCGTCAACGCGGGGTGATCGCCGCCTCCAGCGGTAATCACGGCCAGGCGATGGCGCTGGCGGGCAAACTGATGGGCGTCAGCGTGACGGTCTATGCGCCGGAAACCGCCGCCGCGATAAAACTTGAAACCATCCGCGCTTTGGGCGGTAAAGTCGTGACGGTGCCGGGGGATGCGCTGAAAGCGGAACAGGCAGGCGAGAAGGCGGCCCAGGAACAGGGCAAAGTGTATGTTTCCCCTTATAACGACGAGCAAGTGATCGCCGGCCAGGGCACCTGCGGCATGGAGTTGGTCGAACAGCAGCCAGATCTGGATGCGGTGATTGTCGCCGTGGGCGGCGGTGGTTATATTTCAGGTATTGGCACCGTATTGCAGCAATTGTCGCCGAAAACCCAGCTTATCGCCTGTTGGCCCGAGAATGCCACCAGCATGTACAGCGCGCTGGAAGCCGGCCATATCTTCCCGGTAGAAGAGCAGGAAACCCTGTCCGACGGCACCGCCGGCGGCGTGGAGCCGAACGCCATTACCTTCCCGCTGTGCCAGCGGCTGATCGATCGCAAAATTCTGGTCAGTGAAAAGGAAATCAAACGGGCGATGCGCCAGATTGCCGCCAGCGATCGCTGGATTATTGAAGGCGCTGCCGGGGTGGCCCTGGCGGCGGCCATCAAGCTGGCACCGGAATTTCAGGGAAAAAAAGTGGCGGTGGTGCTGTGCGGAAAAAACATCGTGCTGGAGAAATACCTCAAGGCCATTGCCGATGAAAATCATTAATCAGCAACAGATAATTGACAGTTTCGACGCAGATAGCATCACGTCACTGCTTAAATCTGGATTTATTGCTTACTCGCGGCAACAGGTACAACAGCCGCCGGTACAGCATTTTCTGTTTGAGCAAGCCGCAGGCGACTGCTGCATTAAATCGGCGTGGCTGGAAGGCGACGAGCAGTTTGTCGTCAAGGTGTCCGCCGGTTTCTATCGCAACCCGGCGCAAGGGTTGGCCAGCAATCAGGGATTGCTGATGGCCTTCTCTGCACTGACCGGCGAGCCGCAGGCGCTGCTGCTGGACGAAGGCTGGCTGACCGCGTTACGCACTGCGCTGGCGGGCCGTATTGCCGCCGAGCTGTGCGCTCCGGCGGACATCCCGGCGATCGGCATCGTCGGCTGCGGCATGCAGGCCCGGCTGCAGTTGCAGCAGCTAAAACCACTCATCGCGTGCCGTGAAGTCTGGGTGTGGGGGCGTAGCGAACCTGCTCTGCAAGCCTTTCGCCACGATGCCGAAGCCGAGGGTTTCCGGGTGCATACCACCCAGGATGCGGCAGAGCTGGCGGCGCATTGTCGGCTGATTGTCACCACCACACCCAGCCGCGAGCCCATTTTGCAGGCGGCGGATATTCAGCCTGGCACCCATATTACGGCGATTGGCGCAGACGCCCACGGCAAGCAGGAGCTGGCGACCGATCTGGTGGCCAAAGCGGATCTGTTGCTGGTTGATGCTTTATCGCAGTGTGCAGATTATGGCGAGATCGCCTGCGCTTATCGGCAAGGTTTGCTGACATCGAAGCCGATCGTTGAATTTGGCACAGCGCTGGCGCAGGGGGGAAAGCTGCGCAGCAGCCCGCAGCAAATCACTATTGCCGATCTTACCGGGCTGGCGATTCAGGACGTACAGATTGCGAAGGGTATTTTAGCGCGGCTCTGACGCGCTTCAGGGGCGCGGATGCGCCCTCTGGGATGCAACAACGCCTCAGGCATTCAGCACAAACTTCTCAATGGCCCGCGCCACGCCGTCTTCAGTGTTGGCGGTGGTAACGAATCGCGCCACCGCTTTCAGTTCCGGGATGGCGTTGCCCATAGCTACGCCAACGCCGGCGTATTCGATCATCGCAGTATCATTGGCCTGATCGCCCAACGCCATCACGTTTTCCTGCGCAATGCCGAGGTGTTCTGCCAGCATTTTCACCCCGGTGCCCTTATCAACCCGCTTATGCAAGATCTCCAGGAAGTAAGGCGCGCTTTTCAGGATGGTATAACGCTCCCACGCTTCGGCAGGCAGGCGCGCAATCGCGCGATCGAGCAGCTCCGGCTCATCAATCATCATCACTTTAGGGAAACGCATCTGGCGGTCCATTTCCTCCACGCTGCGGTATTTCAACGGAATACCGGTCATGTGAGCTTCATGAATGGTGTATTTGCCGATATCCTTGTTCGGCGTATACAAGGTATCGAAATCAAACGCTTGATAGTGGACGCCCAACTCGCGCGCCAACCGTTCAACATAAATATAGTCTTCAAAATCCAGGGTTTCCTGCAGGATACAGGCGCCGTCTGCCGCCTGTAAAACCAGAGCGCCGTTATAGGTAATGCAGAAATCACCGGGGCCCTGGATATCCAACTGCCGCAGGTAATCCTGCACGCCGACGTAAGGCCGCCCGGTGGCCAACACCACGCGCACCCCATTGCGGCGCGCCTCGGTGATGGCCTGTTTTACCGCCGGCGTAATCTGGTGCTGCGGATTAAGTAGCGTACCGTCCATATCGATCGCAATCAGTTCAATAGCCATTCGAGTTTCTCCCAGTGGTTTTTTCCCATGCTAACGCGTTTCAGCCCGTGCTGTCAGCGCCAAAAAAAGCGTAAAAAAAATCCGCGCAAGTCACCCGGCGCGGATTTTCAACGATCCCCTTCATACTTCAAGCCGCCTTGATGCAACTTGAATTATTTTGGGGATAAGGAAGTTAGATATCGATGTTCGCCGCTTTCAGGGCGTTTTCTTCGATAAAGGCACGGCGCGGCTCAACCGCATCACCCATCAGGGTGGTGAACAGCTGGTCGGCAGCGATGGCATCCTTCACGGTCACGCGCAACATACGGCGGCTTTCCGGATCCATGGTGGTTTCCCACAGTTGCTCAGGGTTCATTTCGCCCAGACCTTTATAACGCTGTACCGACAGGCCACGGCGCGACTCTTTCACCAGCCACTCCAGCGCTTGCTCGAAGCTGTCTACCGGTTGACGGCGCTCGCCGCGTTCGATGAAGGCGTCTTCTTCGATCAGGCCGCGCAGTTTTTCGCCCAGTTGGCAGAGTTTGCGATATTCGCCGCCATGGAAGAACTCGAAGTCCAGCGGATAGTCGGTATCCACGCCGTGGGTACGGATGCGCAGTACCGGCTCAAACATCTGGCGTTCGCGATTTTCGAAGATCACCGAATCATAGCTGCTGCCGTGCTGCTCATTGTCGTTCAGCAGTTTTACCAGCGATTCAATCCATGCCTGGACTTTGCTCTGATCGCTCAGATCGCTTTCATTCAGGGTTGGCTGGTAGATCAGGTTGTTCAGCAGCGCACGCGGGTAGCGGCGTTCCATACGGCCGATCAGCTTCTGCACGCTGTAGTGCTCTGCCACCAGTTTTTCCAGTGGTTCACCGGCAAGCGCCGGCGCGTTGGCATTGGTGTGCAGGGTTGCGCCGTCCATCGCGATGGCGATCTGGTACTGATCCATCGCCTCGTCATCTTTGATGTACTGTTCCTGCTTGCCTTTTTTCACCTTGTACAGCGGCGGCTGAGCAATGAACACGTGGCCACGCTCAATGATTTCCGGCATCTGGCGGTAGAAGAAGGTCAACAGCAGCGTACGGATGTGCGAGCCGTCGACGTCGGCATCGGTCATGATGATGATGCTGTGGTAGCGCAGCTTGTCCGGGTTGTACTCGTCGCGACCAATGCCGCAGCCCAGCGCGGTGATCAGCGTCGCCACTTCTTGCGAAGACAGCATCTTGTCGAAGCGCGCCTTCTCAACGTTGAGGATTTTACCCTTCAGCGGCAAAATCGCCTGGTTTTTACGGTTACGCCCCTGCTTGGCAGAGCCGCCCGCAGAGTCCCCTTCCACCAGGTACAGTTCAGACAGCGCAGGGTCGCGTTCCTGGCAGTCCGCCAGTTTGCCTGGCAGGCCTGCCAGATCCAACGCGCCTTTACGACGGGTCATTTCACGCGCTTTACGCGCCGCTTCGCGGGCACGCGCCGCATCGATGATTTTACCGACGACGATTTTCGCATCGCCCGGGTTTTCCATCAGATAATCGACCAGCTTCTCGTTCATCAGCGTTTCAACCGCGGTTTTCACCTCGGAGGAAACCAGCTTGTCTTTGGTCTGAGAAGAGAACTTGGGATCCGGCACCTTCACCGAAACCACGGCAATCAGGCCTTCACGCGCATCATCGCCGGTGGCGCTGATTTTAGCCTTTTTGCTGTAGCCTTCTTTATCCATGTAGCTGTTCAGGGTACGGGTCATCGCGGTACGGAAACCGACCAGATGGGTACCGCCATCACGCTGCGGGATGTTGTTGGTAAAGCAGTAGATGTTTTCCTGGAAACCGTCGTTCCACTGCAGCGCCACTTCCACACCGATATCGTCTTTCACGGTGGAGAAATAGAACACGTTGGGGTGGATTGGGGTTTTATTTTTGTTCAGATACTCAACAAACGCCTTGATACCGCCTTCGTAGTGGAAGTGGTCTTCTTTGTCCGTGCGTTTGTCTTTCAGGCGGATAGACACGCCGGAGTTAAGGAAAGACAGCTCACGCAGGCGCTTGGCCAGGATATCGTACTCAAACTCGGTATTGTTGGTGAAGGTTTCATAGCTTGGCCAGAAACGCACCGTGGTGCCGGTCTGATCGGTTTCACCGACCACTTTCAGCGGTGCCTGCGGTTCGCCCATGGCATAGGTCTGCTCATGCACCTTGCCTTCACGGCGGATCACCAGTTCCAGTTTCTCCGACAGGGCGTTAACAACGGAGACACCCACGCCGTGCAGGCCGCCGGATACCTTGTAGGAGTTGTCGTCAAATTTGCCGCCGGCATGCAGCACGGTCATGATCACCTGCGCTGCGGAAACCCCTTCCTCTTCGTGAATACCGGTCGGGATACCTCGACCATCATCCTGTACCGAAACAGAGTTATCGGCATGGATGACCACCTGAATGTCACTACAGTGGCCAGCGAGTGCTTCGTCGATAGCGTTGTCCACAACCTCGAATACCATGTGGTGCAGACCGGTGCCATCATCGGTGTCGCCGATATACATGCCCGGGCGCTTACGCACCGCATCCAGCCCTTTTAATACCTTGATACTTGAGGAGTCATAAGAATTCGACATCAACGTTTCTCGCTCATTTTAGTCCTGTGGTTGAACCTCTATTTTACCTTGTTCCACGCGGAACATCTTGCCCTTTTCACCGGCCATATCGGTCACTTGCTCAGCGCTGACTGCGCTGACAAAGACCTGGGCCTGGGTGGCTTTCAGGCGATCGGCCAGTAACCGGCGACGGCCGGTGTCCAGCTCGGAGGCAAAATCATCAATCAGATACAGGCAACGCCGCCCGCTCTGCCGGGTGAGAAACTCACCCTGCGCTAAGCGCAACGCGCACATCAGCAGTTTCAGCTGACCGCGCGACAACAAATCCTCTACCGGCGTGCCGTCGGCACGTATGCGGAAGTCCGCCTTATGCGGCCCCACAGCGGTATAGGTTAACGCCCTGTCGCGCTCAAACTGGCGCTCCAGCAGCTCTCCGTAGTCGCTCTCTTTGTCCCAGCCGCGCTGGAAAGAGAAACTCAGGGCAAATTCGGGCAAAAACTGCGCGCATGTCGCGGTGATATCCGCGGCAATCGCGTCGCTGTAAGCTGCCCGCCACTCGCTGATACGCTCGGCCAACGGGATCAATTCCTGATCCCAGGCGCGGATCTGCGCATAGCGACTGACCTGGCGCAGCGCGGCATTGCGCTGCTTCAGTAACCTTTTCAGGTTGCTCCAGGCGGTGAAAAAACCGGGTTCGTTATGAAAACAGCCCCAGTCCAGGAAGGCGCGCCGGAATTTCGGCCCGCCGTTTAGCAGGGTAAAACCTTCGGGGGTGATCAGCTGCATCGGCAATAGCTGCGCCAGTTCGGCCACTTTGTGGCCGTCGCTGCCATCGATACGTACCTTGCTGTCCCCCTGACGGCTCTTGCTTAATCCTACGGATATTTCACGTTCTGCGCCGTTAATGCGGCCGTGCAAAATGAACTCCGGCTGGTCGTGGCGGATCACCCTGCCGGCCTGCAGGCTGCGAAACGCGCGCCCGTGGCCAAGGGTATACACCGCCTCAAGCACGCTGGTTTTCCCACTGCCGTTGGCCCCAACCAGGAAATTGAATCCCGATGCCAGATCCAAATCCGCCGCTTCAATATTGCGGAAATCTTTAATCAGTAAACGCGTTAATGCCATGCTGCAGTTATCTTAATCATCGAACAACCCAGGGCGTTATCGTCGCAGGCCATTTGCGTGCGGCCAGCGCACAGCCACCGGAGCGTACACAAAGTACGTGAGGATGGCGAGCACTGCCCAAGCGTAAAGGGGCAAGTAAGATAGCCCGATAATTTCTACAGACGCATTGGCATGACGACGTAGGCTGCTGCCTGACTCGCACCGTCTTCGATCTGCACGCTGGAAACCGAATCGGTCAACAGCAGACGCACATCTTCACACTTGAGCGCATTCAACACGTCCAGCACGTAACTGACGTTGAAACCGATTTCCATCTCGGTGCCATCGTAGCTGACATCGAGGATCTCTTCCGCTTCTTCCTGCTCAGGGTTGTTGGCGGTGATCTTGAGCTGGTTCTGGCTGACATACAGACGCACGCCGCGGAATTTTTCGTTCGACAAAATGGCCGCTCGGGCAAACGCCTGCTTGAGCAGATCGCAGCCGGCTTCCAGCGTTTTGTCCGGATTCTTCGGTAATACGCGGCGATAATCAGGGAAACGGCCGTCAACCAGCTTGGAGGTGAAGATAAAATCACCGACGTGAGCACGGATGTTATTGCTGCCGATCTGCAACTGCAACAACGTATCGCCACCGTCCAGCAGACGCACCAGCTCCATCACCCCTTTACGCGGCACGATCACCGAATGCGAAGGCAATTGCTGCCCGATAGGCATTGAACATACCGCCAGGCGGTGACCGTCGGTCGCCACGGTACGCAGTTCTTCACCTTCGGTTTCGAACAGCATGCCGTTTAAGTAGTAGCGTACGTCCTGATGCGCCATCGAGAACTGGGTGGCCTCAATCAGACGCTTCAACGTCGCCTGCGGCAGAGTAAATTCAACTTCGCTCTGCCAGTCGTCCAGGTTCGGGAAATCCGCCGCCGGCAACGTAGAGAGCGAGAAGCGGCTGCGGCCGGAACGCACCAACATACGTTCGCTTTCAAGCGTTACGGTGATCTCGGCCCCTTCGGGCAGACCACGGCAGATATCAAAGAATTTACGCGCGGGGACGGTAGTCGCGCCCGCTTCATGGGGTTGGGACAGGGCAACGCGCGCCACCATCTCCATCTCCAGATCGGTACCGGTCAGCAGCAGGGAGCCTTCCGTCACCTGCAGCAGCAGATTACCCAGAATTGGCAGCGTTGGGCGGCCGCCCAGCGGGCTGCTCACCTGTTGCAGCGGTTTTAGCAGATGCTCACGTTCAACGATAAATTTCATAGCGCTAGGAAGATAATGTTCTGATTAAATTGGAGAAATCTTCTTTGATGTCGTGACTTTCCTCACGCAACTGCTCAATCTTCCGGCAGGCGTGCAACACCGTGGTATGGTCGCGGCCACCAAACGCATCGCCGATTTCTGGCAGGCTGTGGTTGGTGAGTTCTTTTGCCAGCGCCATCGCCATCTGGCGTGGACGGGCAACCGAACGCGAGCGCCGCTTGGACAGCAAATCCGCGACTTTAATTTTATAGTACTCCGCCACCGTCTTTTGAATATTGTCGATGGTGACCAGCTTTTCCTGCAGTGCCAACAGATCGCGCAGCGCTTCACGCACGAAATCAATGGTAATGGCACGGCCGGTAAAGTTTGCGTTGGCAATCACGCGGTTCAGCGCCCCTTCAAGCTCACGCACGTTGGAACGCAGGCGCTTGGCGATAAAGAACGCCACTTCGCCCGGCAGACGGATATCGTTCTCGTCGGCCTTTTTCATCAGGATCGCCACGCGGGTTTCCAGCTCCGGCGGTTCGATCGCTACCGTCAGACCCCAACCGAAGCGGGATTTGAGGCGATCCTCAACCCCGTTAATCTCTTTGGGATAACGATCCGAGGTCAGGATAATCTGCTGATTGCCTTCCAACAAGGCGTTAAAGGTATGGAAGAACTCTTCCTGCGAACGCTCTTTGTTGGCAAAAAATTGGATGTCATCGATCAGCAGCGCGTCGACCGAACGGTAGTAACGCTTAAATTCTTCAATGGCATTGTTCTGCAAGGCTTTAACCATGTCCTGCACAAAGCGTTCAGAGTGCATATAGACCACTTTGGCGTTGGCCTTGCGCGCCATGATGCCGTTACCGACCGCATGCAACAGGTGAGTTTTACCCAGGCCGGTGCCGCCGTACAAAAACAGTGGGTTATAGGCGCCACCCGGGTTATCCGCCACCTGCCGAGCCGCCGCGCGCGCCAGCTGGTTGGATTTACCCTCAACAAAGTTATCAAAGGTGTGCTTTGGGTTAACGTTGGAGCGGTAAGAAAGTTCGGGCTGGGGCGCCGCGTTATCCCAGCTTGGCCGGGAAGGCGCCACGGCGCGCACCACCGGCGCGCTTGGTGCGCTGCGGCTTTCGGTGACGGTCTGGCTGATAATTTGGGTGAGCGGTTTGCTGCCGACTTCAAAACGCAGCAAAGGGACATCCGTACCGCAGAAGTCGTTCAGCAGGCCATTGATATTGTTTAAGTATTTGTCGCGAACCCAATCCAGCACAAAGCGATTGGGCGCATAAAGCGCCAGGGTGTTGTCACTCAGTTCCGCCTGCAATGGGCGTATCCACATACTAAATTCTGTGGCAGGTAACTCATCCTGCAATCGGGCAAGACACTGCTGCCAAAGCGAAAGTGACACGGCGGACTCCACTCGAACAAGATCAATAAAAGAAAAGAATCAGGCTAATTTTTTATAACTCATGATTTTTGACACATACCCGGCATCGGCTGAACACCAGTGGGGTATGCGAACCGCCTTTCACGGTTTATGTCCCCCACGATCCCCGCTTGAGAGATCGCGATCGGAATGACGGATCATAGCGCAATCCGAGCAAGAGATCCTCCCCTTCATCACAGATTAGATCCATTTTATCCACAGGCCCCGGCCTGCGGCGATCTTTTCGCCACCCACGTTAAATTACAGGCGAGATCCCGCCCGAGGAAGGGCATTTTTTACATTGTCAACCGGTTATACCCTGTTATCCACGAAGGATCCTGGGTTTTAACCGCAAGGATCGCTCCGGGATCCTTGCGGTTTCCCCCCGAGTCCGTATAATATTCGCCCTACGTGTGATACCTGGTTCCTTATGGTGAGTCATTAGCCAGACAGGATTCAGCTGTGACCACGAGCCATGACCGGATTTTACTCCGTATTGGCAGACAACCAGGTAGGCTAGCGCGATGTGAATTGACTCAGGACTGTACAATTATTACAATCCCGCCTCTTTATATATTGCGATTGAGGCGTCGGTAGCTTTCACGCCGAGTAGCCAAACGCATTTGACTTATTGTCCTTATTTAAGTTTAGGTAGAAATCGCCATGAAACGCACTTTCCAACCGTCCGTATTGAAGCGCAACCGTAGCCACGGTTTCCGTGCTCGTATGGCCACCAAAAATGGTCGTCAAGTTCTGGCCCGCCGTCGTGCGAAAGGCCGTACTCGTCTGACTGTTTCTAAGTAATAAAAGCTAACCCGCTGAGTGGTTAAGCTCGCTTTTCCCAGGGAGTTACGTTTGTTAACTCCCACTCATTTCACTTTCGTCTTCCAGCAGCCACAACGGGCTGGCACGCCGCAAATCACCATCCTCGGCCGCCTGAACCAGCTGGGGCATCCCCGCATCGGTCTTACCGTCGCCAAAAAACACGTCAAACGCGCGCATGAACGCAACCGGATCAAACGCCTTACCCGCGAGAGCTTCCGTTTACGTCAGCACGAGTTACCGGCGATGGATTTTGTCGTGGTGGCCAAAAAAGGGATAGCGGATTTGGATAACCGCGCGTTGACGGAAGCTTTGGAAAAATTATGGCGTCGCCACTGTCGCCAGGCTCCCGCATCCTGATCGGGCTGGTGCGGGCTTACCAGCTCGTCATCAGTCCGCTGCTTGGGCCTCGTTGTCGCTTCCAGCCGACATGCTCTCATTACGCAATTGAGGCATTAAGCAGGTTTGGCATGATAAAAGGCAGTTGGTTAGCATTGAAACGCGTATTAAAATGCCACCCCTTGAACCCAGGTGGCGATGATCCCGTGCCGCCGAAAACCGACGATAACAGAGAACACTAACGATGGATTCGCAACGCAATCTTTTCCTCATCGCTCTGCTGTTCGTGTCTTTCATGATCTGGCAAGCCTGGCAAACGGACAACGCTCCGCAACCAGCCGCCCAGACCACGCAACAGACTTCGAACACAGCTACCGGTGATGCTGCAAGCCAGGCTGTGCCAGCCAGTGGCCAGGGTAAACTGATTACCGTTAACACTGATGTGCTGTCGCTGACCATCAACACGCGTGGTGGTGATATCGAGCAGGCTAAACTGTTGGCCTACCCGGATACCCTGGGTTCATCGACTCCATTCCAACTGCTGGAAAACACCCCGTCATTTGTTTATCAGGCGCAAAGCGGCCTGACCGGCAGAAACGGCCCGGATAACCCGGCAAACGGCGAACGTCCTCTGTTCCAGGCGGCGCAGGACAGCTACACCCTGCCGGAAGGCCAGGATGAGTTGCGCATTCCGCTGACCTTTACCGGCAAAGACGGTGCGGTTTACACCAAGACTTTCGTGCTCAAGCGTAACCATTACGCGGTTGGCGTTGACTACAACGTCGACAACAAAAGCACCGCTCCGCTGGAGCTGACCCTGTTCGGCCAACTGAAGCAGACGACAGAGCTGCCTAAGCACCGCGACACCGGCAGCAATAACTTCGCTCTGCACACCTTCCGTGGCGCGGCGTACTCTTCCAGCGAAGACAAGTATCAGAAATACGCGTTCGACAAGGACGAGAACCTGAATGTCACCACTCAGGGCGGTTGGGTTGCGATGCTGCAACAGTACTTCGCCACCGCGTGGGTGCCGGCAACTCAGGGCAGCAATACCTTCTATACCGCTAAACCTGGCGACAACCTGTCCACCATCGGCTTCAAATCGACTCCGGTAGTCGTGCAGCCTGGCGCGCAGCAGCAGCTGAATGCCACCCTGTGGGTTGGTCCGGAGCTGCAGGATCAGATGGCCCAACTGGCGCCGCATCTGGACCTGACCGTGGACTACGGTTGGTTGTGGTTCATCTCCCAGCCGCTGTTCAAACTGCTGAAGTTCATCCACGGCTTCATCGGTAACTGGGGCTTCTCGATTATCATCATTACCTTCATCGTGCGCGGCATCATGTACCCGCTGACCAAAGCGCAGTACACCTCGATGGCGAAAATGCGCATGCTGCAGCCAAAACTGCAGGCGATGCGTGAGCGTATCGGTGATGACAAACAGCGCATGAGTCAGGAAATGATGGCGCTGTACAAGTCCGAGAAAGTGAACCCGTTGGGAGGTTGTCTGCCGCTGGTTATCCAGATGCCAATCTTCCTGGCGCTGTACTACATGTTGATGGGCTCGGTTGAGCTGCGCCATGCGCCGTTCGCCCTGTGGATCCATGACCTGTCGGCGCAAGACCCGTACTACATTCTGCCAATCCTGATGGGCGTGACGATGTTCTTCATCCAGAAGATGTCGCCAACCACAGTGACTGACCCGATGCAGCAGAAAATCATGACCTTTATGCCGGTGATCTTCACAGTGTTCTTCCTGTGGTTCCCGTCAGGTCTGGTGCTGTACTACATCGTCAGTAACCTGGTGACCATCCTCCAGCAGCAGCTGATTTACCGCGGCCTGGAAAAACGTGGCTTACACAGCCGCGACAAGAAAAAGACCTAAGCGTATCGTAGGGGTTCGGCACGCCGAACCCTTGCAGCGAAAGATAAGAGGCGGTCATTTAGACCGCCTTTTTGCATATTGAATTGTCAGAGCCGCGTTACCCGACAGCATTCAAGCTTGCAGGTAGGCGGCGACTGAACGCGTCCCCGAGAGCCTGGTAAGCCAGGTGACCGGGGTAAGAGAAGGCAGCCAACACCGCTGCAACTTGAAGGATAAAGGGTATATGAGCAGCACTACCGATACCATCGTAGCCCAAGCCACCCCGCCGGGACGCGGCGGCGTCGGCATTCTGCGTATTTCCGGCCGTGGCGCAAAAGACGCCGCCCAGGCCCTGCTTGGCAAATTGCCGAAGCCACGATACGCCGATTATCTGCCGTTCCGCGACGCCGAAGGCGCCACCTTGGATCAGGGCATCGCTCTGTGGTTCCCCGGCCCAAACTCGTTTACCGGTGAAGACGTGCTGGAATTGCAAGGCCACGGCGGGCCGGTAATCCTCGATCTGCTGCTGAAACGCGTTCTGGCGCTGCCCGGTGTGCGCATCGCGCGGCCCGGCGAGTTCTCCGAGCGCGCCTTCCTCAACGACAAACTCGATCTGGCGCAGGCGGAAGCCATTGCCGATCTGATCGACGCCAGCTCCGAGCAGGCGGCGCGTTCCGCAATGAACTCATTGCAGGGGGCGTTTTCCCTCCGCATCCACCAGCTTGTGGAAGCACTCACTCACCTGCGAATCTACGTGGAAGCGGCGATCGACTTCCCCGATGAAGAAATCGACTTCCTGTCTGACGGTAAAATCGAAGCGCAGCTCAACGGCGTGATGGCCGATCTGGATAACGTACGTGCCGAGGCACGTCAGGGCAGCCTGCTGCGCGAAGGGATGAAGGTGGTGATCGCCGGGCGGCCAAATGCCGGTAAATCAAGCCTGCTCAATGCGTTAGCCGGCCGCGATGCGGCGATCGTCACCGACATTGCCGGCACCACCCGCGACGTGCTGCGCGAGCATATTCACATCGACGGTATGCCGCTGCACATCATCGACACCGCCGGCCTGCGTGAAGCCAGCGACGAAGTGGAGCGCATCGGCATCGAACGTGCGTGGAACGAGATTGAACAGGCAGACCGCGTGCTGTTTATGGTTGACGGCACCACCACCGCCGCGACCGAACCGGCAGAGATTTGGCCAGAGTTTATGGCACGCCTGCCACACAGCCTGCCGATCACCGTGGTGCGCAACAAAGCCGATATCACCGGTGAAACGCTGGGCATGACAGAAGTGAATGGTCACTCACTTATTCGCCTCTCGGCGCGCACCGGCGAAGGCATCGACCTGCTGCGTGATCATTTGAAACAGAGCATGGGTTTCACCAGCAATATGGAAGGCGGCTTCCTGGCGCGCCGTCGCCACCTGCAGGCGCTTGAACAAGCGGCCCAGCATCTGGTCGAGGGCAAAGAGCAGTTAGTGAGCGCTTACGCGGGGGAGTTGCTGGCCGAAGAATTGCGTCTGGCGCAGCAAGCGCTGAGTGAAATCACCGGCGAATTTACCTCAGATGACCTGCTGGGGCGCATTTTCTCCAGCTTCTGCATCGGAAAATAATCGGCAGCGGGTGCTGGAAACGGCACCCGCATCCCCCCATCCCTTCGCCGTTTCCCCTTTGTCCGCCCAAATTAGCCTAAGCTTATCTCAGCGATTTTTGCCGGGAGACATAAGCATAAATGAACAACCCATTGGATTTACTGGGCGTCGGCCTGGGGCCATTCAATCTCAGCCTGGCGGCCATGGCCTTTGAAAGCGGTGAGGTGAAGTATGCCTTTCTCGATCGCAACGCCAGCTTTCGCTGGCACCCCGGCATGTTGCTACCCTCGGCTTATATGCAGACTTACGTGCTGCAGGACTTAGTGACCGCCGTTGCACCGCGCAGCCAGTTTTCATTTATCAATTATCTGGTCGAGCAGAAAAAAATTTACCGCTTTCTGATCACCGAGCAGCAAATTATCAGCCGTGAAGAGTTTTCGGACTACTTAAGTTGGGCCTGCGATAGATTAGATGGGCTACAGTTTTCGCAGTCGGTAGAAAGCATTGATTTTGACGATGACCAGCAGCTGTTTGAAGTCCGTACCCTCAACCAAACCCTGTGGGCAAAAAACATCTGTCTGGGCACCGGCCACGACCCCTGGATCCCCGATGAGTTCTACCCGGCTCTGGGGGAAAATTGCCTGCATGCCGCAGAGATCGCCCTCCGCAATCCGGATCTTACCGGCAAACGGGTTATGGTGGTGGGAGGCGGCCAAAGCGGCGCCGACATTTTCCTCAATGCGCTGCGCGGGCATTGGGGAAAACCGGCGCAGCTGGACTGGCTTTCCCGCCGGCCCAACTTCCAACCTCTGGATGAATCCGCCTTCACCAATGAGTACTTCACCCCGGAATACGTCGATTATTTCTATACGCTGCCGCAAGATATCCGCGAGCGGGAAATCAAGGCGCAGAAGCTGCCCGCCGACGGCATCAGCAACCATACGCTGCGTACTCTGTATCGCGAGCTGTACATGCGTTTTGACGTAATGCATCAGACCCGTAACGTACGCCTGTTGCCGCATCGAACGCTGTTGGCGATAGAGCCAACGGGAAAAGATTTCCAGTTGCGTGCCCGGCATGGCCTGGAAAATCGTCAGGAAGGATTCAATGCCGATATGGTCATCTTAGCGACCGGCTACCGTCCTTCGCTGCCTTCCTGCCTGAAACCGCTGTTGCCGCGTATCCCCTTCGACAATCAACAGCACCTGCCGCTGTTACCGGATTTTAACCTTGAGTGGCAAGGGCCGGAGCGGAACCGGATTTATGCGGTGAATGCCGGTATCCACAGCCACGGCAGCGCTGAAGGCGGCCTGAGCCTGATGGCCTGGCGCTCTGCCCGCATCCTCAATCATTTGCTCGGCAAACCGCATTTTGATCTGACGCCCAACGCCTCGCTGATACAATGGTGGAGTGACGCGGCACCGGACAATGACATTCAAAAAACGGATAAATAGGATAAACCTCATACTGTTTTTTAATGATAAATCCGCGACTTATGCTTAATCTAACACTCCAGCGTTATCAGAGACCTCTCTGTCATGGAGTGAACAATGGCGTGTCATTTTGCCCGATGGATCCCCGCTAGCGCCGCCCTGGATACCCACAGATTATCCGTCGAGGTGTTGACCGCGACCGCGGCTTTTTCCGCTAAACGCCGCCAGCGTTTCCTTCAGGGACGCATCCTGCTCGCCGAGATGATGTTTTATCTTTATGGCCTGCCGACACTGCCACAGATAGCCACTACCCCCACCGGACGCCCCTGTTTTGCCGACCACCATCTGCCTGATTTCAGCCTGGCCTATGCCAGCGATACGGTAGGCGTCCTGCTCAGCAATGAAGGCAAGGTAGGGCTGGATATAGAGGTCATGCGCGCGCGCGGCGGTCAGCAAAAAAAACTGCAACACCAATATCAGTCACCGGCAGAGACCGCCTGGATCAGCGCACAATACGATCGGCTGGAAGCGGAAACCCAGCTGTGGAGCATTCGTCAGAGCGTGTTGAAACTTTCCGGTCTGGGAAATAGCGGGCAATCAACGCTGCTGCTGCATCCTTTTTCCGGCCATCTTCGCTCCAGCGCCACGCCCCAGGTTCAGGTGATGAGCGATGCCGACGAGTACCTGAGCTGGGCCTGCGCACATGAATCCAGCCTTGACCGGCTAATGTGCTGGCAGTACGAAGAGCACAAAGGTCTGCAGAAGTACGGCGAGATTTCATCTCGCACCCCCGCCATCTCCACCCGCTTTGTAAAGCTGACCAGCCTGACCCATCACCGCTGACATCGACGGTTTATGGCGAAGAAGGCAAGATAAAACTTTCTTTAACCTATTAATTTCTGAATAAAATTGTAAAGGCAGGCAAATATGCAGAAATTGGCTATTTTCACCGCCATGTTTGGCCTACTATCGGCAGGTGTTCTAAGCTGAATCTGTTCATTCGAAAGGGAGAATCACCATGTCAGACCAAGCCTTAAAAATAGTCACCCTGCTCGGCAGCCTGCGCAAAGGCTCTTACAATGCCATGGTGGCCCGTGCGCTGCCTGACCTCGCCCCCCAGGGCGTGATCATCGAAGCGCTTCCCTCTATCCGTGATATCCCGCTGTATGATGCCGATGTGCAACAAGATGAAGGTTTCCCCGCCTCGGTTGAAGCTATCGCCGCGCAAATCCGTCAGGCTGACGGCGTGATCATCGTGACTCCGGAGTATAATTACTCGGTGCCGGGTGGGTTGAAAAATGCCATCGACTGGCTATCCCGCTTGCCGAACCAGCCGCTGGCGGGTAAACCGGTAGCGATTCAGACCAGCTCTATGGGGCCGATTGGCGGCGCGCGCTGCCAATATCATCTGCGTCAAATTCTGGTATTCCTCGACGCCATGGTGATGAACAAGCCGGAGTTTATGGGCGGAGTCATCCAGAATAAAGTGGATGCGCAGGCCGGGCAATTGATCGAACAAGGCACGCTGGATTTCCTGACCGGCCAGCTGTCCGCATTCAGCGACTATATCCGCCGCCTGAAGTAAATTCTGTTTTTGACGCCTTCGGTCACAAAATAGGCTGAAGGCGCTATTCCAAAAAGAAAAAAACATCTAATTCATTAAAAAATAAAGTTATGCAATTATGTATTTTTTTATTTTAGCCTCATTACTGGCTTTGCTCACCAGACCTTTGCTCGCCGCAGAAATGCGTTATCCCGCCGGGGAAGAGCCGATTGAGCTGCCTGTACATAGCCCGCTGAACACCCAGTTGCCGCGTACCGCCCAAAGTCACGAAGACAAGAAAATCGGGGCCATGTCGCTTTATTTAACGCTGATGCGCGAAGACGAACGCAACATATGGGCACCCTATCAGTTAGCGGCCTCTTCGGCTGAAAAGGGCCAGACAGAGCTGGCCGAACGCTATCTGCAACTGAGCGCCAATCGTGGGTTGTGGTATTACTACACGTTGCTCGAAGACGACGCCTTTAACAGCATCCAGCACCGCGCCACCTATCAGTCGATCCTCGCCGCCACCAAAGCCCGCTACCTCCAGCACGCCCATTTATTCGAAGGCAAAGCCAGTTACGCCATACCGGAGGGCGCACCTCCGTCAGGAGGATGGCCGACGGTGGTGTTCCTGCACGGCTACGGCAAAGGCGCCAATATCAGCCCGGAAGAACGTCTGCTGTTCAGTGAAATGGGCGTCGCCTATATCGAAATCAACGGCACCCAGATGCTGTCGGAAAACAGCTTCCGCTGGTCGAATTACAGCGAGGAAAGCACCCAGAGCGCCATTCAACAGGCCCTGCGACCGCAGGAAGAATTAAAACTTAACCCGCAAAAGATCTACCTCACGGCCCGCGGACAAGGGGCATTGCATGCCGCCAATCTGCTGAGCAGGTATCCGCAGTATTATGCCGGCGCAATGCTGATCGCCCCCAATGGCGGGATCAAACCGGCGCAGCAATCGCTGGCGGCGCACAAAAAGGTGGTGGTGGCGTACTACGATCGGCAAAACTTCAGCGATCAGGCGCTGGCGCTGCACTTCGCCAATCTTTTCAGCGAGAACAATCAGGTGGAGGCGCTGCATTTTCCCCAAGGGGAGAACGCGGAAGGCGGCTGGCAGGCGCGTTTCAAACGGCCATTACAGTGGGTATTGGATCAGGCGCCGGACGCGACGCCAGGGGCATAGATAACAGGGCCGGCCAACGTCGGCCCTGGTCGTATTAATGACCGTCCACAAAGACAATCTTCAGCACAAACAACAGCGCCACGACAACCACGCACGGGCTGATTTCACGCCAGCGGCCAGTGCCGAGCTTCATCACGCAGTAAGAAATAAAGCCCAGCGCGATGCCTTCGGTGATCGAGAAACTGAACGGCATCATCACCGCGGTGACAAACGCCGGCACCGCCTCGGTCAGATCGTCCCATTTCACGCGCGCCAGGCTGGATGTCATCAGCACGCCGACGTAGATCAACGCGCCGGCGGCGGCATAAGCCGGCACCATGCCCGCCAGCGGCGACAGGAAGATCACCAGCAGGAACAGAATACCGGTCACCACCGCAGTCAGGCCGGTGCGGCCGCCAACGGATACGCCGGCAGAGCTTTCAATGTACGCGGTGACGGAAGAGGTGCCGACAAACGAACCGGCGACCGAACTGATGCTGTCCACATACAGCGCCTGTTTCATGCGCGGGAACTTGCCCTTGTCGTCGGTCAGCCCAGCCTTGTCGGTCACGCCAATCAGGGTGCCGGAAGAGTCGAACAGGTTAACCAGCATGAAGGAGAAGATCACCCCGGCCAGACCGATGTTCAATGCTCCTGCCAGATCGACCTGGCCCACCACCGAAGTAATGTTCGGCGGCATGGAGAACAGGCCGCCGTATTTGACATCGCCCAGCGCCCAGCCGATCAGAGTGGTTACCACGATAGAAACCAGTACCGCCGCATGGAAATTGCGTGAGGACAACACGGCGATGATAAAGAAGCCCAGCGCGCCCAACAGCACGTTGTGCGAGGTCAGGTTGCCGATGGTGACCAGAGTCTCCGGATTGGCCACCACGATACCGGCGTTTTTCAGCCCCATCATGCCGATAAACAGGCCGATGCCGCTGGTGATCCCCACCCGCAGGCTCATCGGAATATTGGCAATCATCCAGTAACGGATGCGGAAAATGGTCAGCAGCAACAAACCGACGGCGCCCCAGAAAATAGCGCCCATGCCGACCTGCCACGAAATGCCCATCGCGCCAACCACCACAAAGGCGAAGAACGCATTCAGCCCCATCGCCGGCGCCAGCGCGACCGGCAGGTTAGCCAGCAAACCCATAAAAATGCTGCCGAAAGCGGCAATCAGGCAGGTTGTTACGAACACTGCCTGCGTATCCATGCCCGCCGCGCCCAGGATCTGGGGGTTAACGAACACGATATACACCATGGTCAAAAAGGTAGTAATACCGGCAATCGTTTCCGTACGCGCCGTGGTTCCATGCTGCTTGAGTTTAAACACGCGCCCAAGCAAGCCTTGCTCAACGTCAAGGCCAGATACTGGTTTGCTCATTATCAGAATTCCGAAGAGGGAAATGGACAGTCGCCGCTATTCTATAACCAAAATAATTGGACTCGCATCACGGCGGCAAGAACGCGAATTCCCAAGAGCTTACTCAAGTAAGTGACTGGGGTGAGCGCTCGCAGCCAACACAGATGCGGTTTCAAGTATGCCGGGTATATGACAAAAAGTCAGGGTTTTGATGCCGATCACAGGTTTTTTTCGCCGTCTTTACGGCCAAAGTAGTCAACGGACTGTATTTATTGATAATCATCGGCAAAGTGGATTAAGGAGTCGCAATCTTGCCTGATGCGGTTAAAGTGGTTTTATCGCCGCTTAACCGAAGGACGCTTATCCTGATGAATCAAATCGACTGCATTTTGTTTGATTGCGACGGCACGCTGGTAGACAGCGAAGTGCTGTGCAGCAAAGCCTATGTACATATGTTCGCCCACTATGACCTTCAGCTGTCGCTGGAAGAGATGTTCAGGAAATACAAAGGAATAAAACTGTACGAGATCATCGAGCAGGTTAATGCGGAACACGGCGTCGCGCTGCCGAAAGAGGAATTGGAACCCTTATACCGCCGGGAAGTGGCTCGCCTGTTCGACAGCGAGCTGCAGGAGATCGCCGGTGCACGCGAGCTGCTGGCACAGGTAGCCGTGCCGATGTGCACCGTCTCCAACGGCCCGGTCAGCAAAATGCAGCACTCGCTCGGCCTGACCGGCATGCTGAACTATTTTGATGACCGGTTATTCAGCGGCTATGACATCCAGCGCTGGAAACCGGACCCGGCGATCCTGTTCCACGCCGCCGAAAAAATGCAGGTCCCCATTGAACGCTGCATTCTGGTGGATGATTCCGCCGCCGGTGCTCAGGCCGGGATCGCCGCCGGTATTCCGGTGTTTTACTTCTGCGCCGATCCGCACAACCCGCCTATCGAAAGTCCGCTGGTAACGCCGTTTAACGACCTGGCCCAACTCCCGGCGTTATGGCGAGAACGCGGCTGGCGGTTGACCCGTTAATCGGCCCCGATCAACTCGCCGGCAGCGGCGGTTTGTTGCGCCACCAGCGCCAGGAGCGTTTTATTGCCCTGGCCTGCGGGCTGAGGCGGCGGTTGACCGCGTTGGCCAGCAGATCGAGCGCCAGGCAGAACACGAAGTACACCAAGGCGACAAACAGGAAGACTTCCATCGGGTACACCATGCTGCGGTTATTGACCTGGGTTGCCAGAAAGGTCAGTTCGCTGACGCCGACGATATAAGCCAGCGAGGTGTCCTTGATCAGGGAAATCCACTGGTTGATAAACGACGGCACCATCATGCGCAACGCCTGCGGCAGCACGATCATGCGCAGCGTTTGCCAGCGGGTCAGCCCCAGCGACAAACCGGCCTGCCACTGGCCGGGGCCAATGGCGACAATGCCTGCTTTCACCGCATGGGCCAGATAGGCCGAAGCGATCAGCGCCAGTGCGCATACCACGGTGGTGATCTCCGGAATATCCACGCCAAACAGGATCGGCAGCAAGAAATAAGTCCAAAAAATCAGCATGATCACCGGAATCGCGCGGAAAAAACCCAGCACCGCAGCCAATAGCCCGGCGGCTACGCCGCGCGACATCGCCAACGCCACGCCCAGCAGCGTGCCGAGGACAGCCGAAGCTACGCCGGCCATCAGGCTGATCGCCAGCGTCAACGCCGCGCCGCCCAACGGCCCATTCGGCCAGGTGCCCCACAGCAAATACCCCAGGTTGTCGTAAATAACGCTGAAATCCATGTTAGTGCCCTCCCAGGGGTTTACGCTGCTGCCGCCACATGCCCCAGCCTTCCAACAACGCAATGATGGCGATGTACAACACCGTCGCGACGCCGAACGCCTGGAAGGTGCGCAGCGTTTCGGTTTCCACCTGACGCGAGGCGTAAGACAGTTCGGCAACGCCGATCGCCATGGTCAGCGACGAGTTTTTTATCACGTTCATGTATTGGCCCAACAACGGCGGAAAGGCAATTTTCAGCGCCTGCGGCAGCACCACGTAACGCATGGCCTGCCAGCCGGTCAGCCCCAGCGCATTGGCGGCGTATTTTTGCCCGCCTGCGACGCCGCGAATGCCGGAGCGGATCTCTTCGGCGATAAAGGCGGTGGAATACAGTGTCAGGCCAAAGAAGCCGGCGAGAAATTCGAACGACGGCCAGGCGATTGGCCCAATTTGATGCGAAGTGTTCAGCCACTGCATGGCGGCGGAAGGCAGGATCTGACCGGCAGCGAAGTACCAGAAGAACAGCTGTACCAACAGCGGCGTATTGCGAAACAACGAACTGTAGCCCACCGCCAGCCAGCGCAACGGGCGCAGGCTACCGTCGCGCATCGCCGTCAGTATCAAGCCCAACAGCGTGGCCGCCAGGCTCGCGCAAGCTGAAAGCCACAGCGTCAGCAGGAAGCCATCCCATAACCAGCCCAGATACTGAGGCGCCAGCAGCCAGTCCAAATTCATGTTCAATCCTTGTTTTGCCAAATGCATCAGGGGCGCAGCAAGCTGCGCCCCTCCGTTCAGATCCCGGCACTCCAGATCGTCAGGCTTTTGGCTGTTGATCCAAAGGCGCGATCTTGAAATCGCCGCGCGGTTGGGCGGTTTTGGTTTCAGGGCCGAACCAGCGGTCGTAGATCTTAACCGCTTCGCCATCTTTTTCCAGCTTGATCAGCGTGTCGTTAATGCTGGCTGTCAGGCGATCTTCACCTTTTGGAATACCGACCCCCTGGTACTCTTTGGTGATGCTGAACGGTGAGATCTCGAAATCGGCTTTCTGCGCCGCCGGCAGATTGCCGAGCAGGCCAACCAGCTTGGCGTCATCCTGAGTGATCGCCTGTACGTTACCGTTACGCAACGCCACAAAGGCCAGCGGGGTATCGTCGTAAGAGATCACTTTTGCGGTCGGGTAATGTTCACGCAGGGTGATTTCCTGCACCGTCCCTTTATCCGCGCCGATGCGCAGCTTTTTAATGTCTTCCGGGGTTTTCAGCACGCCTTTACGGGCGATAAATTTCTGGCCTGTGGCGAAATAAGGCACGCTGAAGTTCACTTCCTTGGCGCGCTCATCGGTAATGGTGAAGTTGGCGGCGATCAAATCGACCTTCTTGGATACCAGCAAAGGAATGCGGTTAGCCGGATTGGTGGCGCGCAGCTCAACCTTTACGCCCAGCGCTTTGCCGATCGCGTCTGCGACATCAACGTCATAACCGACCAACTTTTTGCTTTGCGGATCGATATAGCCGAACGGCGGGTTGCTGTCGAACACCGCGATACGCACTACGCCGGCTTTTTTGATGTCGTCGAGTTTGTCCGCATGTGCGGCGCCGGTGGCGAGGCTGGTCAGGCTGGCTAACAACGTTAAGGCCAAAGCGCGATGTTTCATGAAAAGCTCCTAAGTGGGTGATGTCCTGCTGGCTGATAAGCTAGCAAGAGCCACTTAGGTCAGGAAATAATATAAAAAGCTATATTTATAACCTTTTTATCTTTAAGGGCTTTGAATGGCATAAAGGCGCAGTTTTCTGCGCCTTCCGGGGAGTAACTCGCGGGGAAAATTACTCTTTTTTCTCTTCTTTGCCGTCGGCAGACAGCAGTTTTTCCAGCGCATCGCCGCCAATGTGGCGGAAATCCTGACCTTTCACGAAGTAGAAAATAAATTCGCAGATGTTCTGGCAACGGTCGCCGATACGCTCGATGGAACGGGCGCAGAACAGCGCAGTCAGCACGCTTGGAATAGTGCGGGTGTCTTCCATCATGTACGTCATCAACTGACGGACAATGCCCTCATACTCCTGATCGACCTTCTTGTCTTCGCGGTATATCCGGATAGCTTCATCCAGATCCATACGCGCAAAGGCGTCCAGCACGTCATGCAACATCTGCACGGTATGGCGGCCAAGCGACTCCAGGCTGACCAGCAACGGCTGATGCTGGTGCGAGAATTTCTCGAGCGCGGTACGGCAAATTTTATCCGCCACGTCGCCGATACGTTCCAGCTCGGAGATGGTCTTGATGATCGCCATCACCAGGCGCAGGTCACTGGCGGTCGGCTGACGCTTGGCAATGATGCGCACGCAGGCTTCGTCGATCGCCACTTCCATCATATTGACCTTGGCGTCACCTTCAATAACGCGCTTGGCCAGTTCGCCGTCCTGATTGTGCATCGCGGTGATGGCGTCGGTCAGTTGCTGTTCCACCAGCCCGCCCATGGTCAACACCTGGGTACGGATGTGCTCAAGTTCTGCGTTGAACTGGCCGGAAATGTGTTTATTTAAATTCAGGTTGTCCATTTGGGTTTCCCGTAATCAACCGTAGCGGCCGGTGATGTAGTCTTCAGTCTGTTTTTTCTGTGGCGCGGTGAACAGGTTATCAGTATCACTGAACTCGATCAGTTCGCCCAGATACATAAATGCCGTGGAGTCAGAGCAACGCGCGGCCTGCTGCATGTTGTGGGTAACGATCACCACGGTGTAGTCGGCTTTCAGCTCGCTGATCAGCTCTTCAATCTTGCCGGTGGAAATCGGATCCAGCGCCGAACAAGGCTCATCCAGCAACAGCACTTCTGGGCGAATGGCGATGCCGCGAGCGATGCACAGACGCTGTTGCTGGCCGCCTGACAGGCTGTAACCGCTCTGGTGCAGCTTGTCCTTGGTTTCGTTCCACAACGCCGCTTTGGTCAACGCCCACTGTACGCGCTCATCCATGTCGGCACGCGACAGCTTTTCAAACAGACGTACGCCGAAGGCGATATTGTCGTAAATCGACATCGGGAACGGCGTCGGTTTCTGGAACACCATGCCGACCTTGGCGCGCAGCAGAGCGATATCCGAGTTATCGGTCAGAATGTTCTGCCCATCCAACAGGATGCCACCTTCAGCACGCTGCTCGGGATACAGCTGATACATTTTGTTGAAAGTACGCAGCAGAGTGGATTTGCCGCAGCCGGACGGGCCGATAAACGCGGTGACCTTGTTCTTGGCAATGTCCAGCGTGATGTTTTTCAGCGCATGGAATTTGCCATAGTAGAAGTTCAGATCGCGTACCTGAATTTTGCTGCTGGAAGCGTCAGTAACCATACTCATCAAGACTTCTCTCTTTTCATCAGCGCCGCCACGGCAGCGCTCAAAATTTTATGAATGCTTCTGCTTGGCGAAAACCACACGCGCCAGGATATTCAGTAACAGTACGCACAGGGTGATCAACAGCACCCCGGCCCAGGCCAGCTGTTGCCATTCGGCGAACGGGCTCATGGCGAATTTGAAAATGGTGACCGGCAGGTTGGCGATCGGCTGCATCAGGTCGGTGCTCCAGAACTGATTCGACAGCGAGGTAAACAGCAGCGGTGCGGTTTCGCCGGCGATACGCGCAATGGCCAGCAACACGCCGGTGATAATGCCGGAGATAGAGGCTTTCAGCGTGATGGCAGAAATCATGCGCCATTTCGGCGTACCCAGCGCGTAAGCCGCCTCACGCAGCGTATCCGGCACCAGCTTCAGCATGTTCTCGGTGGTGCGGATTACGATCGGCACCTGCAGCAGCGCCAGCGCGATGATCCCGGCCCAGCCGGAGAAGTGCTCCATTTTCGCCACCACAATGGTGTAGACGAACAGGCCCACGACTATCGACGGCGCCGACAGCAGAATGTCGTTAATAAAGCGGATGACTTCCGCCAACCAGGATTTACGGCCGTATTCCGCCAGGTAAATGCCGGCCATGATACCCAGCGGCGTACCGAACACGGTGGCCCACAGGATCAACAAGCCGCTGCCGGCGATGGCGTTGGCCAGGCCGCCGCCCGCCGTGTTCGGCGGTGGCGTCATTTCGGTGAACAGCGCCAACGACATGCCGTCGATGCCTTTGGTCACGGTGGAGAACAGGATCCACACCAGCCAGAACAGGCCGAATACCATGGTCGCCATCGACAGGAACAGCGCCAGTCGGTTTTTCTGGCGACGCCAGGCCTGCATTTTGCGGCGGCTTTCTAACAGCGTCAGGTCGTTTTGCATTTCCATAGTCACCACGTTAGCGCCCCTCGTTTTTGGCCAGACGCATGATCATCAACTTCGACAGCGCCAGGACGATAAAGGTGATAACAAACAGAATCAGGCCCAGCTCCATCAACGCGGCGGTATGCACGCCCGATTCCGCTTCGGCGAATTCGTTGGCCAGCGCAGAGGTAATGCTGTTGCCCGGCATATACAGTGAAGCACTGTCGAGCTGGTAGGTGTTACCTATGATGAAGGTCACCGCCATGGTTTCCCCCAGCGCGCGGCCCAGTCCCAGCATCACGCCGCCAATCACGCCATTCTTGGTAAACGGCAGCACGATACGCCACATCACCTCCCAGGTGGTGCAGCCGATACCGTAAGCCGATTCTTTCATCATCACCGGGGTTTGTTCGAACACATCGCGCATGACCGCAGCGATGTAAGGAATAATCATAATCGCCAGGATCACCCCGGCAGCCAGAATACCGATACCGAACGCCGGGCCGGAGAACAGCTCGCCGACTATCGGAATGCCGGACAACACGTCGCCGACCGGGGTCTGGAAATATTGGGCAAACAGCGGGGCGAACACAAACAGCCCCCACATGCCGTAAACGATACTCGGGATTGCCGCCAGCAACTCGATCGCGATGCCCAGTGGGCGTCTCAACCAGTTTGGTGCCAGCTCGGTCAGGAACAGCGCGATACCGAAACTCACGGGTACGGCGATAATCAGGGCAATCAACGACGTGACGACGGTGCCGTAGATGGGCACCAGCGCACCGAACTGCTCGGCAGGCGCGTCCCATTCTTTGGTCCACAAGAAGGAGAAGCCGAATTTCTGCATGCTCGGCCAGGAGGCGAAAATCAGCGAAACAATAATGCCGCCCAGCAACAATAGGGTAATCAGCGCCGCCAGTTTAACCAGCGCGCTGAAGATGACATCACCATTCTTACTCGGTGCTTTGATGGTCGGCTTATACTCAGCCATAGATCACTCTCTGTTTTAACCCTGGCGAGCTCAATGGGTGAGCCCTGCAAAATAGGCTGGAGCGCGGTGTCCCCGCGCCCCTGCGTTCTTTAGTACAGTGCTTTACCGGAACTGTCTTTTACGTTGGTTTTCCATGCTGCGCGCACCTGCTCAACCACTTCGTTAGGCAGAGAGGCGTAATCCAGATCGTTGGCTTGCTTGGCGCCGGTTTTGTACGCCCAGTCAAAGAACTTCAGCACTTCTGCGCCCTGAGCCGGGTTTTTCTGCTCTTTGTGCACCAGGATGAAGGTGGTGGAGGTGATTGGCCATGCACCCTCGCCTTTCTGGTTAGTCAGGTCCTGAGCGAAAGTTTTGCTCCAGTCCACGCCTTTAGCCGCGTTGCTGAAGCTCTCTTCAGTCGGGCTGACCGGCTTGCCGTCGGCAGAAATCAGCTTGGTGTAAGCCAGGTTGTTTTGCTTGGCGTAAGCGTATTCAACATAGCCGATGGAGCCAGGCAGACGCTGTACGAACGCGGCAATGCCGTCGTTGCCCTTGCCGCCCAGACCGGTTGGCCAGTTAACGGTAGAGCCTGCGCCGATTTTCTCTTTCCACTGCGCGTTGGCTTTAGACAGGTAGCTGGTGAACACGAAAGAGGTGCCTGAACCGTCGGCGCGGCGTACCACGGCGATATTCTGATCCGGCAGCTTGACGCCCGGGTTCAGCTTGGTGATTGCAGGGTCATTCCATTTCTTCACGTTGCCCAGGTAGATGTCACCCAGCGTTTTACCGTCCAGAGTCAACTCACCGGATTTGATGCCCGGGATGTTAACGGCCAGCACTACGCCGCCGATCACGGTAGGGAACTGGAACAGGCCATCAGCCGCCAGTTTTTCATCAGACAACGGGGCATCAGAGGCACCAAAGTCAACGGTGTTGGCGATGATTTGCTTCACGCCGCCAGAGGAACCGATCCCCTGATAGTTAACTTTGTTGCCGGTTTCTTTCTGATAAGAATCTGCCCACTTGGCATACACCGGAGCGGGGAATGTCGCACCTGCACCGGTCAGGCTAGCAGCAGCGAACGCGGACACGGCGGTCAGGGAGAAAGTCGCTGCCACAATACTGGCGACGGTGGTACGCATCAGTTTCATAATCCCTCCTAATGGGATATTCAAAAATCGACTTCAAGTCGTTTTCATCAGAGTAAGTATTGCTGCAGGAGGGAAAATAGGACAGTTTGGTGACAGTAAAATGTACGAAATATGACAGTTATATTACACCGTAAAACAAGTGGTTAATATCGTATAAAAATCATAATGTTAAATACAAAAACACACAATAATTAATCAATAAAAAAACCTTTGCCGACGCAGCTATCCACTTGAAAACGACAACTTTTATCCTCTGTGTCACAGTATTGTCATCGTTGATATGACCATGAAAAAAGCCGGCGCTCAGGCCGGCTTTTCAAACATAACAGCAATTGATTACTCTACCGTGACAGACTTCGCCAGGTTACGCGGCTGGTCAACGTCAGTGCCTTTGATCAACGCTACGTGATAAGACAACAGCTGCAACGGCACGGTGTAGAAGATTGGTGCCACGATTTCTTCCACGTGCGGCAATGGAATGATGGTCATGCCTTCGCTGCTGACGAAACCGGCATCCTGATCTGCGAACACGTACAGCTGGCCGCCGCGCGCGCGCACTTCTTCGATGTTGGACTTCAGTTTTTCCAGCAGTTCGTTGTTCGGCGCCACCACGATGACCGGCATATCGGCGTCGATCAACGCCAGCGGGCCATGTTTCAGCTCACCCGCCGCATAGGCTTCCGCGTGAATGTAAGAGATCTCTTTCAGCTTCAGTGCACCTTCCATAGCGATCGGGTACTGATCGCCACGGCCAAGGAACAGCGCGTGATGCTTGTCGGAGAAACCTTCCGCCAGCGCTTCAATGTTTTTGTCCAGCGACAGCATCTGTTCGATACGCGCCGGCAACGCCTGCAGAGCATGCACGATTTCATGCTCAACGCTTTCCGCCATGCCTTTCAGACGACCCAAACGCGCCACCAGCATCAGCAATACCGCAAGCTGGGTAGTGAAGGCTTTGGTAGAAGCTACACCGATTTCAGTGCCGGCTTTGGTCATCAGCGCCAAATCGGATTCGCGCACCAGCGAAGAACCGGCTACGTTACACACCGCCAGCGACCCCAGATAACCCAACTCTTTAGACAGGCGCAACGCCGCCAGGGTATCGGCGGTTTCACCGGACTGCGACAGCGTGATGATCAGGCTGCCCGGGCGCACCGCAGATTTGCGATAGCGGAATTCAGAAGCGATTTCGACGTCGCAAGGCACGCCAGCCAGCGCCTCGAACCAATAACGCGCCACCATGCCGGAGTGGTAGGAGGTGCCGCAGGCGATGATTTGTACGTGCTGCACTTTAGCCAGCAATTCATCGGCACGCGGACCCAGCTCGCTCAGATTGATTTGGCCATGGCTGAAACGCCCTTCCAGGGTGTTTTTCAGCGCCAGCGGCTGTTCGTAGATCTCTTTTTGCATGTAGTGACGGTAAGCGCCTTTGTCACCGGCGTCATACTGCACTTTGGATTCGATCTCAGGACGCTCGATGGCGTTGCCCTGTTTGTCGAAAATGCTGACGGTACGGCGGGTCACTTCCACCACGTCGCCTTCTTCCAGGAAGATAAAGCGGCGGGTTACCGGCAGCAGAGCCAGTTGATCGGAAGCGATAAAGTTTTCACCGACGCCACGGCCGATAACCAACGGGCTACCGGAACGCGCAGCCACCAGCACGCTAGGGTCGCGGCTGTCCATGACCACGGTGCCGTAGGCGCCACGCAGCTGCGGGATCACGCGCTGAACCACTTCCAGCAACGTACCGCCCTGGCGCTGTTCCCAATGCACCAGATGCGCAATCACCTCGGTGTCGGTCTCAGAGCTGAAGTGATAACCGCGCTCGATCAGCAATTCACGCAGCGGTTCGTGGTTTTCGATGATGCCGTTATGCACTACGGTGATGTAATCGGAAACATGCGGGTGCGCATTCGCCTCTGTAGGCTCCCCGTGAGTTGCCCAGCGGGTATGCGCAATACCGGTGCCACCGTGCAGTTCGTGTTGTTCTGCGGCTTCGGTCAATTTATGAACTTTGCCTACGCGGCGTAAACGGCTTACGTTGCCTTCGGCATCAACCACCGCCAGACCGGCGGAGTCGTAACCGCGGTACTCGAGACGGCGTAATCCTTCCAACAGAATTTCTGCAATATCACGTTGCGCTACTGCGCCTACAATTCCACACATCAGTTGTATTCCTAATTAAACGCCTTTCGGGGCGCTTTCGATGTCTTGACCTGATCTCGCCGGTTTTTACCGTGCTTCCCCGAGCCTGTAGATGGTGGGGATTATCCTCTTCATCTTTCGCGCTGCTGCGTTGTTGGCTACGAGTGCTCATCCCAGTCACTTAGCGAACTAAGCTCCTGGGAATTCACACTCTTGCCGCCTAGCAGCAACGCAAAATCTATTGAGGACTTTTATGTTTTGTATTGGGCTCGTAAGCAGAGCCCAAAGCAAAACACACTCGTTATTTCTTCTTCACCGGGCGCTGCCAGCCCTGGACATGCACCTGCTTGACGCGGCTCAGTACCAGCTCGTTTTCAGCGATATCACGGGTGACCGTGGTGCCTGCGGCAATGGTGGAACCTTTGCCAACGGAAACCGGCGCCACCAGCTGGGTATCGGAACCGACAAACACGCCGTCGCCAATAATGGTTTTATGTTTATTGGCGCCATCATAGTTACAGGTAATGGTACCAGCGCCGATATTCACATCATCGCCAATTTCAGCATCGCCCAGGTAGCTCAGATGACCCGCTTTAGAGCCTTTGCCCAGACGCGCTTTTTTTATCTCCACGAAATTACCGACGTGAGCGCCTTCCGCCAACTCTGCGCCCGGGCGTAAACGGGCAAAAGGCCCCACCGTACAGGCTGCTTCCAGCACCGCGTCTTCCAGCACGCTGTAAGGGCTAATTTCGCAATCATCGCCGATCACGCAGTTTTTCAGTACGCAGCCGGCACCGATCTTCACCCGATTGCCCAGCTTTACCGACCCTTCGATAATGACATTAGCATCAATAGAGATATCGCGGCCGTGCACAAGTTCCCCACGCAGGTCAAAGCGTGCCGGATCCAGCAGCATTACGCCGGCCAGCAGCAACTTTTCAGATTGTTCTGCCTGATAGATACGTTCAAGCCGTGACAGCTGCAGGCGGTTATTCACGCCTTCCACTTCGCTCAGGCGCGACGGATGCACCGCTTCAATTTTCTTACCGTCGGCATGGGCCAGCGCAATGATATCCGTGATGTAGAATTCACCCTGCGCATTGTCGTTGTTCAGCATCCCCAGCCAGCGCTTAAGATCGCGCCCATTGGCGACCAAAATACCGGTATTGATTTCAGTAATCTGGCGCTGGGCTTCGCTGGCATCCTTGTGCTCAACGATACCCACCACATCGTCGTTCTCACGCACGATGCGGCCGTAACCGCTTGGATCGGCCAGCTTCACCGTCAGCAGGCCAATGCCGCCCTGCGGCTTCGCCGCCAACAGGCGCGTGAGCGTGTCGACGGAGATCAGCGGCACGTCGCCATATAGCATC
The DNA here is from genome assembly GCF_018336935.1 of Serratia plymuthica. NCBI lineage: Bacteria > Pseudomonadati > Pseudomonadota > Gammaproteobacteria > Enterobacterales > Yersiniaceae > Serratia > Serratia plymuthica. Next base: position 3,526,259 of record NZ_CP068771.1, read on the forward strand.
AGGACGTCTTCATCATCGGCAAAATGCGGCGCAGCCTGCTGCATGGCATGGCCGGTACCCAATTGCTCGGCCTGCAACACCCAGTTCAAGGCGTCATCGGTCAGGGTGCTTTTCAGCAAATCACCGCCGTGGCCATACACCAGATGGACGTTTTTCGCGCCCAGTTTCATCGCGGCATCAATGACGTGCTGCACCATCGGCTTGCCGGCCAATGGATGTAACACTTTGGGAAGATCGGAATACATGCGTGTTCCCTTGCCCGCGGCGAGGATCACCACACTCATTGCGCTGTTCGACATAAGCAACCTGATAACTCCATTTTGATAGACGAAAGTAGAACTCTTTAATGACGATATTACTACATATTTCTCTGTACGAACCCGGCGCAAGCCATGTGGCACTAGGCGTGCCGCAGCTCAGGCCGACATCCTGCAATCCTGGGCATAATTGTCGGCAAATGGAGACATTTTTAACCTGTGCCAAGAGTTATACATCACAATACCCACCTGGCTGAATCGCTTATTTTAAAGCAAAAAAAAAGCGACCCTATAGGCCGCTTTCTTAATTTTAGCTGCGTTATGCACGCGCCAAAATATTACATCGATCTTCTGGTAAGCTCGATAACGCGCAGTTTCGCGATCGCTTTCGCCAGTTCTGCAGATGCCTGAGCATAGTCGACATCGCCATGAGAGCTGCTGATATGCTCTTCAGCTTTACGCTTAGCTTCCAGCGCTCTCGCTTCGTCGAGGTCCGTTCCACGGATAGCAGTGTCAGCCAACACGGTTACCACGCTCGGTTGTACCTCAAGGATACCACCGGACAGGTAGATGAACTCTTCTTCACCGTGCTGTTTAACAATACGCACCATGCCAGGCTTGATGGCAGTCAGCAGCGGCGCATGGCCAGGGAAAATCCCCAGTTCGCCTTCGCTACCTGTCACCTGGATCTTTTGCACCAGGCCGGAAAACATATGTTTTTCCGCGCTGACTACATCCAGATGGTAAGTCATAGCCATATCACCCTCCTCTCAAGACGTTACAGTTTCTTGGCTTTTTCCACTGCTTCTTCAATGGTGCCAACCATGTAGAACGCTTGTTCAGGCAGGTGGTCATAGTCGCCGTCCATAATGCCTTTGAAACCACGAATGGTGTCTTTCAGCGATACGAACTTGCCCGGAGAACCGGTAAAGACTTCTGCCACGAAGAACGGCTGAGACAGGAAGCGTTGGATTTTACGCGCACGGGATACGACCAGTTTGTCTTCTTCTGACAGCTCGTCCATACCCAGAATTGCGATGATATCTTTCAGTTCCTGGTAACGTTGCAGAATAGACTGCACGCCACGCGCTACATCGTAGTGCTCCTGGCCAACGACCAACGGATCCAACTGACGGCTGGTGGAATCCAGCGGGTCAACGGCCGGGTAGATACCCAGAGAAGCGATATTACGGCTCAGTACCACGGTTGCGTCCAAGTGGGCAAAGGTGGTGGCTGGTGACGGGTCAGTCAAGTCATCCGCAGGAACGTAAACGGCCTGTACGGAGGTGATAGAACCGGTCTTGGTAGAGGTGATACGTTCTTGCAGAACGCCCATCTCTTCCGCCAGCGTTGGCTGATAACCTACCGCAGATGGCATACGGCCCAGAAGTGCGGACACTTCGGTACCGGCCAGGGTATAACGGTAGATGTTATCAACGAACAGCAGAACGTCGCGGCCTTCGTCACGGAATTTCTCCGCCATGGTCAGACCGGTCAGAGCAACGCGCAGACGGTTACCCGGTGGCTCGTTCATCTGGCCGTAAACCAGGGATACTTTGTCCAGTACGTTGGAGTCGTTCATTTCGTGGTAGAAGTCGTTACCCTCACGAGTACGCTCACCCACGCCTGCAAACACGGAATAACCGGAGTGTTCGATCGCGATGTTACGGATCAGCTCCATCATGTTTACGGTTTTACCCACGCCCGCACCACCGAACAGACCAACTTTACCGCCCTTAGCGAACGGACAGATCAGGTCCATAACCTTGATACCGGTTTCCAGCAGATCCTGGGAGTTGGCCAAATCTTCGTAGCTTGGCGCCGGACGGTGAATCGCCCAACGTTCTTCTTCGCCGATGTCGCCTTTCATGTCGATTGGTTCACCCAATACGTTCATGATGCGGCCCAGGGTAGCTTTACCTACCGGTACTTCAATCGGGTGATCCAGGTCGATCACTTTCAGACCACGACGCAGACCATCGGAGGTCCCCATCGCGATACAGCGAACCACGCCACCGCCCAGCTGTTGCTGAACTTCCAGCACCAGCTTATCGGTACCGTTTTCTACCTCAAGAGCGTTGTACACTTTCGGTACGGCATCCTGAGGGAACTCGACGTCCACTACGGCGCCGATTACCTGGATAATCTTTCCAGTAGCCATCTTGAATCCTCTACGTAATTCGTAAACCTAGCTTAAACCGCGGAGGCTCCCGAAACGATCTCGGTGAGTTCCTGAGTGATGCTGGCCTGACGCGCCTTGTTGTATACCAACTGCAGCTCTTTGATCAGGCTACCGCCGTTATCGGTTGCGGCTTTCATCGCTACCATTCGTGCGGCCTGCTCGCTGGCCAGGTTTTCCACGACGCCCTGATAAACTTGCGATTCCACATAGCGGCGCAGCAAGGTATCAAGCAGCACTTTTGGATCGGGTTCATACAGGTAATCCCAGGACGTTTTCTTCAGCTCACCGTCATCGGAAGGCGGTAACGGCAACAGCTGAACGATCTGTGGTTCCTGGGACATCGTATTGACAAATTTGTTGCTGACAATGTACAGCTTGTCCAAACGACCTTCGTCGTAGGCTTGCAGCATCACTTTCACCGGCCCGATCAGATCCGACAGGGAAGGTTTATCCCCCATGCCGGTCACCTGGGCAACCACGTTGCCGCCCACGGAACCAAAGAAAGAAGCCGCTTTAGAGCCAATCAACGCCAAATCAACTTCGACGCCTTTTTCGGACCAGCCTTTCATCTCTGACAACAGACGCTTGAACAGGTTGATGTTCAAACCGCCACAGAGACCACGGTCAGTAGACACCACCAGATACCCGACGCGCTTAACGTCACGCTCATCCAGGTACGGGTGCTTATATTCCAGATTACCCAACGCAAGGTGACCAATCACTTTGCGCATGGTCTCTGCATAAGGACGGCTGGCCGCCATGCGTTCCTGCGATTTACGCATTTTGGAGGCGGCGACCATTTCCATCGCTTTAGTGATCTTTTGCGTGTTTTGCACGCTCGCGATCTTACTACGTATCTCTTTTGCGCCGGCCATCTCTGCTTCTCCTCATTACCAGACGGCCTGCTGTCTTTCAACAGCAGGACCGTTAGGCGTTACCAGGACTGGGTTTTCTTGAAGGTCTCGAGGATAGCTTTCAGCTTGCCCTCGATCTCGTCATTGAAATTGCCAGTTTGGTTGATGTGGTTCAGCAACTCGGCATGCTCGCGGTCTGCGTAAGCAACCAGCGCGGCTTCGAAGCTCACGACTTTCGCGACTTCAACGTCGTTCAGGTAGCCACGTTCAGCGGCAAACAGCACCAGAGACTGTTGTGCGACGGACATCGGCGCATACTGTTTCTGTTTCAGCAGCTCGGTCACTTTCTGACCGTGGCTCAGCTGTTTGCGGGTCGCATCATCCAGATCGGAAGCGAACTGAGAGAACGCAGCCAGTTCACGGTACTGTGCCAGCGCGGTACGAATACCACCGGACAGTTTTTTCATGATCTTGGTTTGCGCTGCACCGCCCACACGGGATACAGAGATACCCGGGTTAACTGCCGGACGAATACCGGAGTTAAACAGGTTGGATTCCAGGAAGATCTGACCATCGGTAATCGAGATTACGTTGGTCGGAACGAACGCGGAAACGTCACCCGCCTGGGTTTCAATGATCGGCAGAGCGGTCAGTGAACCGGTTTTACCTTTGACTTCACCTTTGGTGAAGGCTTCAACGTAGTCGGCGTTTACACGCGCAGCACGCTCCAGCAAACGAGAGTGGAGGTAGAATACGTCGCCTGGGTAAGCTTCACGACCTGGTGGACGACGAAGCAGCAGGGAGATCTGACGATAGGCAACGGCCTGTTTGGACAGGTCATCGTAAACAATCAGTGCATCTTCGCCGCGGTCACGGAAGTATTCACCCATTGCGCAACCGGCATATGGCGCCAGATATTGCAGTGCAGCAGACTCAGACGCGGTAGCAACCACAACGATGGTGTTTGCCAATGCGCCGTGCTCTTCCAGTTTGCGCACCACGTTAGCGATGGTGGACGCTTTCTGGCCGATAGCCACGTAAACACATTTGATGCCGGAATCGCGTTGGTTGATGATCGCATCGATGGCCAGAGCGGTTTTACCGGTCTGACGGTCACCGATCACCAGCTCACGCTGGCCACGGCCGATTGGAATCATCGCATCAACAGATTTGTAGCCAGTCTGAACCGGCTGATCAACGGATTGACGCTCGATAACACCAGGGGCAATAGCTTCAACCGGGGAGAAACCGTCGTTATCAACCGGGCCTTTACCGTCAATAGGTGCGCCCAGGGTGTTAACTACACGGCCCAGCAGGCCACGGCCAACCGGAACTTCCAGAATACGGCCGGTACATTTTACCTTCATGCCTTCGGCCAGATCCGCGTACGGACCCATAACCACGGCACCTACGGAGTCGCGCTCCAGGTTCAATGCGATTGCGTAACGGTTGCCTGGCAGCGCGATCATTTCGCCCTGCATAACTTCGGCCAGACCGTGTACGCGGATGATCCCGTCACTGACGGAAACAATAGTACCTTCATTGTGAGCTTCGCTCACCACATTGAACTGAGCAATGCGCTGCTTGATCAGTTCGCTGATTTCGGTGGAATTCAGTTGCATGCTCCAGTCCCCTTAAGACTGCAAGACGTCTGTCAGGCGTTCAAGACGACCGCGAACGCTGCCATCAATCACCATATCGCCAGCGCGGATAATCACGCCAGCCAGAACAGACTTGTCAATTTTGCAATTCAGCTTAACTTTGCGTGACAGACGTTTTTCCATCGCAGCGGCAATTTTAGCCTGCTGTTCGTCGTTAAGTACGCTCGCAGAGAGCACTTCGACTTCGACGGTGGATTCCAGCAAAGCGCGCAGTTCGATGAACTGCTGCAGCACCGCAGGAAGAACCAGTAAACGTCCATTTTCGGCCATTACACGGATAAAGTTCTGGCCATGTTCGTCGAGCCGATCGCCACAAACAGCGATGAACGTTTTGGACAGCGTCTCCGGCGCGACAGCGCCAGACAGCAGTTCAGAAATTTGTTCATTGCGAGTGACAACAGCCGCAAACGCCAGCATATCCTGCCAGCGCTCTACGCTTTGGTGCTCAACGGCAAAGTCAAAAGCTGCTTTGGCGTAGGGGCGAGCTACAGTTACAAATTCAGACATCAGCCCCTCCCTCCTTACAGTTCAGCGACCAGTTTATCAACGATGTCGCTGTTAGCAGCTTCATCCACGGAACGTTCGATGATCTTCTCGGCGCCGGCAATTGCCAGCATCGCGACTTGCTTACGCAACTCTTCACGAGCGCGCTTACGTTCGGCTTCGATCTCAGCCTGAGCCTGCGCCACGATTTTGTTACGTTCCTGCTCGGCTTCGGCTTTCGCTTCATCCATGATCTGAGCTTTGCGTTTATTTGCTTGCTCGATGATCACCTGAGCTTCTGCTTTAGCAGTTTTCAGCTGGTCGGTCGCATTGGCTTGCGCTAAGTCCAAATCTTTTTTGGCACGCTCTGCAGAAGCGAGACCGTCAGCAATTTCTCCCTGACGCTTCTCGATGGCTGCCATAATCGGCGGCCATACATACTTCATGCAGAACCAGACAAACAGAACGAACGCGATGGCCTGGCCGAGGATTGTTGCGTTAAGATTCACAGCACAATGCCTCTTTAAAAGTTAATAGTGGTTTCAGTGTAGAGAAATTCTCTACTTACGCGACAGCAAACATCACGTACAGACCCAGACCAACAGCGATCATCGGGATGGCGTCAACCAGACCCATAACGATAAAGAACTGTGTACGCAGCAGAGGAATCAGGTCAGGCTGACGAGCAGCGCCTTCCAAGAATTTACCACCCAGGATGCCGATACCGATCGCAGCACCGATTGCCGCTAAACCCATCATCACAGCGGCAGCCATGTACAGCAGATCCATACTCAGGTTTTCCATGACAGTCTCCAGTTTGTTTCAGTTTAAAAGTGCAAGTGTTTTAAGAAAATCAGTGCTCTTCAGATGCCATCGACAGATAGACAATCGTCAGAACCATGAAAATAAAGGCTTGAAGCGTAATGATCAGGATGTGGAAGATAGCCCAAGGCAAGCTCAGGACCCACTGTGACCACCACGGCAACAGGCCAGCAATCAGGATGAAGATCAACTCACCCGCATACATGTTGCCGAACAGTCGCAGGCCCAGTGAAACAGGCTTGGACAGCAGGCTGACACCTTCAAGAATCAGGTTGATAGGAATGAATACTGGGTGGTTGAACGGCTGCATGGTTAACTCTTTAACGAACCCACCAACACCTTTCATTTTGATGCTGTAGAACAGAATCAGGATAAATACGCCCAACGCCATCGACAAGGTCACGTTCACGTCCGCGGTTGGCACTACGCGCAGCGCAGGCAGACCAAGGTAACGTTCACCAATGGTTGGCAACAGGTCGATCGGCAGCAAGTCCATCATGTTCATCAGGAATACCCAGACGAACACGGTCAGCGCCAGCGGAGCGATCACTTTGCTCTTGCCGTGGTACATGTCACGAACGCTGCTGTCGACGAACCCAACGACCAATTCCACTGCGGTTTGCAGTTTACCCGGCACGCCGCTGGTGGCGTTTTTAGCCACTTTGCGGAAGATCACCAGGAAGAGCGCTCCGAGGACAACGGAGAAAAACATCGAGTCGATGTTGATCGACCAGAACCCCGTCCCGACCTGAAGCTGCGTCAGGTGGTGACCGATATACTCCTGTGGAGTCAAGACTTCTCCTGCAGACATGATGCCTCTACCCTTATTTAGTTAATTTCGGTAACTGTTAATCACGGCGGGTGCCAAAATTTGCACCACTAACACCGCTAAATAGGTTAGGCCAAGCGGTATAAATTCCGCCTTGAACACCCCAAGCGCCACGATCAGCAAAACTATGGTGATCACGACCTTTAGCCCCTCGCCTATGGCGAACGACCAGGCAACCCGACCGGGCGCCGGCGTCTGCGCCTGATGGCGCAAGGCAAACAGCATAAACATTGCACTCGGCAACCAGGCGGCGAGACCACCAGCCAATGCCGAAGCGCTCCATTCCAGGCTTTTCAGCAAGAAAACAGCGCTGATCAGAACAAACGTCATTAACTGCAGAAACAGCAGTTTGCGTGCTACTTTTCCGCTGTAAAGGGACACAGACATGACGTTTGTTCTCTCCGTACCCCAGAGGGGGTATGCTGAGTGACGTATGAAACTGTCTTTGCTGTCCTGAGTCAAGCAGCAAAAAACGAGCAAATTATACGGGGCATACCAACGAATTCAATCGATAAGTAGCGAAAAGGTGAACAATTATTTAAATTCCCCCATTTGAGGCCATTTTCACAAGAAAACGGTCGGAATAATAGGGCTAATTTAATTGTCTGATTATTCCAGCATTGCACCAAGAAACGCGAAGCCGCTCACAATAATGCCTCTTCCTGATTTATAGCTCATCGTCGCTCAAACTGTCTTTAGCTAATTGGGCGATCAAAAGATATTATAAATCAAAACATTACAAGTTAACTGTTCAAAAACAATCCGTACACCCGATAAAAACCTTTTATTGACAGCTTCCGGGCCAATATTACAACAACCAATTAACATTAGCAGCAAAGCAGAATCGTTCGCGCATCGTTGCTAACGTAACTATTTCAAACGGCAATTACCTTATTGTCGCTAATTAACGGCGCCGTTTGTGTTAATAAAAAGTAAATTAACTAAAAAAACCGCCATTTAATTAGCCTGCTTACTTTTACTTTAGGCACTATCTTTTAATTCACGCTTATTTGATCGAAAGCAAACTCAGTTTGCCTTAAGCACCACCAAATGGCGTTCACCTTCGAGTTCCGGCACCTGCAGACGCACCACCGACTCCAGCACTATGCCTTCAGGCAGGTGTGCCAGCTCTTCATCCGGGCGTACTCCTTTCAACGCGTAGAACCTGCCCTGCCCTTTTGCCGGCAGATGGTGGCACCAGGACAGCATATCCTGCAGCGAAGCGAAAGCGCGGCTGATGACGCCGTCAAACGGCGGCTCGGCCGGGAACGCCTCAACACGGCTCTGCACCGGCTCGATATTGGTCAGTCCCAGTTCATGCTGTACCTGGCGCAGGAAGCGCACGCGCTTGCCCAGACTGTCGAGCAGGGTGAAATGCGAATCTGGACGAACGATAGCCAGCGGAATGCCGGGCAGACCGGGCCCTGTGCCTACATCGATAAAACGCGAGCCTTGCAGATGCGGATTCACCACTATGCTGTCGAGAATATGGCGAACCAGCATTTGCTGCGGATCGCGCACGGAGGTGAGGTTATAAGCCTTGTTCCACTTATCCAGCATGCCGACATAACCCAGCAGCTGCTGTTTTTGCTGATCGGGAAGCGCAATACCTGCCGCCGAGAGCAGCGAATCTAATTTTTTCTGCACAACGTGTCCTCTGACAGGCGCGGAGCGGCAAGCCAAATCAGGGCTGGCCAATAAGGCGACCATGATAATTCAGGCCCGGGATGATGTCAGCGGCCGTTTGCTCACCGAGTAAACAAACGGTCGCCCAGAAACAGGATTTATGCGCTGCGGCGCAGCAGCCCCTGCTTTTTCAGCCAAATCAGCAGGATCGAGATCGCCGCCGGAGTGATGCCGGAGATACGTGAAGCCTGGCCGATAGAATTCGGTTTATGATCGTTCAGTTTAGCGATCACTTCATTCGACAAGCCGGAAACCTGCCGGTAATCGAGATCCAGCGGCAGCACGGTATTCTCGTTGCGCTGTTGTTTTTCGATCTCTTCCTGCTGGCGAGCGATATAACCTTCGTATTTTACCTGGATCTCAACCTGTTCGGCGGCCTGGGTATCCGCCAGCGGCGGCGCGAAAGCGGCAACGGTGGTCAGCTGCGCGTAATCCATTTCAGGACGGCGCAGCAGTTCTTCGCCGTTAGCCTCGCGCGACAGCGGCGCTTTCAGCAACGCGTTAACCTGCTCGACGTTTTCGGCGTGAGGATGCACCCAAATGTCACGCAAACGCTGGCGTTCCTGTTCGATATGTTCCAGCTTCTCGCTAAAGCGCGCCCAGCGGGCATCGTCAACCAGGCCCAGTTCACGGCCTTTTTCGGTCAGGCGCAGATCGGCATTGTCTTCACGCAGCATCAGGCGGTATTCGGCGCGTGAGGTAAACATGCGGTAGGGTTCTTTGGTGCCCAGCGTGCTGAGGTCGTCCACCAGCACGCCCAGATAGGCCTGATCGCGGCGTGGCGACCAGCCTTCGTCTTCATTGGCGTAGCGCCCGGCGTTCAGACCGGCCAGCAGGCCCTGGGCTGCGGCTTCTTCATAACCGGTAGTGCCGTTGATCTGGCCGGCGAAGAACAAGCCCTGGATAAATTTGCTTTCCAGCGTGGGTTTCAGATCGCGGGGATCGAAGAAATCATATTCGATGGCGTAACCCGGACGAACGATACGGGCATTCTGCATGCCTTCCATCGAACGAACAATCTGCATCTGTACGTCAAACGGCAAACTGGTGGAAATGCCGTTTGGATAAATTTCATTGCTGGTCAAGCCTTCCGGTTCGAGGAAGATCTGGTGCGCGTTACGATCGGCAAAGCGCATCACTTTATCTTCGATCGACGGGCAGTAGCGTGGGCCGATCCCTTCGATGATCCCGGCATACATCGGGCTACGATCGAGGTTATTACGGATCACGTCATGGGTTTTTTCGTTGGTATGGGTGATGTAACACGCCATTTGTTCCGGATGCTGAGCGGCATTGCCCATGAACGAGAAAACTGGAATCGGTGTATCGCCATGTTGCGGAGCCAATACGCTGAAATCTATGGTGCGTGCGTCAATGCGTGGCGGTGTGCCGGTTTTTAACCGGTTTACGCGCAGTGGCAGCTCACGCAGACGCTGTGACAGCGAGATCGACGGAGGATCACCGGCTCGGCCACCGCTGTAATTTTCCAGACCAATGTGGATTTTGCCGTCCAGGAAGGTGCCTACGGTCAGTACCACCGCTTTGGCGCGGAATTTAAGGCCCATCTGGGTAACGGCACCGACGACACGATCGTTTTCCACAATCAGATCTTCGACCGGCTGTTGGAAGAGAGTCAGGTTTGGCTGGTTCTCCAAAGCAGTGCGTACTGCCTGACGATACAACACGCGGTCCGCCTGGGCACGCGTTGCCCGTACTGCAGGACCCTTACTCGCGTTTAGTATCCTAAACTGGATGCCGGCATGATCGATCGCCGTGGCCATCAGGCCGCCAAGTGCATCAATTTCCTTAACCAGATGCCCTTTACCAATACCGCCAATCGCCGGGTTGCAAGACATTTGCCCCAGCGTATCGATATTGTGTGTCAATAATAAAGTCTGACGCCCCATGCGTGCCGCAGCCATAGCGGCTTCGGTACCGGCATGGCCACCACCGATGATGATGACGTCAAATTGCTCTGGATAAAACATGGAACTGCACCTCGCCGTATTGCGAACGATCGTTGTTTGCCCTGGGGTGGGCGATTCTACTCAAGTTTAGTCGATCGACCAAGTGGTCAGGATCTTGGGTAATTAAAAGAAGATCTTTTTTATTTAAAGATCTCTTTATTAGATCTCTTATTAGGATCGCGATCCTCTGTGGATAAGTGATTATTCGCGATTGAGATCAGCGGATTAAGGAGGATCGTTAGCTGTGAATGATCGGTGATCCTGTTGCTTATAAGCTGGGATCTAAATGGCATGTTATGCACAGGACAAAAAGCGACCTACGGTTGTTATTGGGATAACTACTGCTTTTACCCTGCTTTTAAGCCTAGTTATCCACAATCGTTCGCGTGATCTTTGTGCAAATCAGAGTAAATTAACCCAGTTTTTTACCCATTCCTCTGCCGGATCCTCAGGAATTTCGTGTTTAGTCACGTCGATCTCCAGCCGATCGCCGATCCTTTTCGCTCCGCAGGCGATCAAAAGATCGTTGATCCGTTGGATCGCGCCACAGAAGGTATCGTATTCGGAGCTGCCTAAACCGACTGCACCGAACGCTACCTGCGATAAATCAGGCCGCTGTTCTTCTATTTGTTCCAAAAGCGGCTGGAGATTATCCGGCAAGTCGCCGGCGCCGTGGGTTGAAGACACCACCAGCCAGCGCCCGGATAGGGTCAGTTCATCCAATTCGGGGCCGTGCAGCATCTCGGTAGTGAAACCCGCTTCTTCCAGTTTTTCAGCCAAATGCTCGGCTACATACTCGGCGCTGCCAAGCGTACTGCCACTGATCAGAGTAATGTCTGCCATGAATGAATGATCCCAGCCTTCTAAAAGTCGCAGCATTGTACGCTGTGAATCGGCTGGGATCTACCTGTGGATAATATGGGTATACTAATTAACTGACTAAGGCGTGATGGTACGCATGATGGGGTTCTGCAGCGAGATCAGGGTTTCGGTGGACTGGATCTCGTCAATCGTCTGGATCTTGTTGATAAGTACCTGTTGCAACGCATCTATCGAGCGACACATCACCTTGATAAATACGCTGTAGTGGCCCGTGGTGTAGTAGGCCTCAACCACTTCCTCCAGGCTTTCGAGTTTTTTTAGCGCGGAAGGATAGTCTTTGGCACTCTTTAATATAATGCCGATAAAACAGCAGACGTCGTAACCCAGCCGTTTGGGATTTACGTCTACCCGTGCGCCGGTAATGATACCGGCCTGCTTCATCTTTTCTACCCGCACATGAATGGTGCCGGGGCTGACGGCAAAGTTCTTGGCCAGCTCGGCATAGGGCGTGCGCGCATTCTCCATCAGGGCGTTGAGAATGCCGCGATCGAGATTATCGATCTGGTAATTTTCCGCCATTTAAACCCCCATTAATTATTGATTGTCGAATTATCGACGCCTAAAAATGAACGATTAAAAGTGAAAAGGCAATATTGATTAGCGGATATTGAATTACGCTGCCGTTCTGTTGCTTAATCGATGGCAACAGAGACAGATTTATAAGAGAAACGGCAATGAAAAAACAGTTTATCCAAAAACAACAACAAATCAGCCTGGTTAAATCCTTCTTCTCTCGCCAGTTGGAACAGCAGCTTGGCCTGATCGAAGTGCAAGCGCCTATCCTCAGCCGCCTGGGCGACGGAACTCAGGACAACCTGTCCGGCAGCGAGAAAGCGGTGCAAGTGAAGGTGAAAACCTTGCCGGACGCCACCTTTGAAGTGGTGCATTCACTGGCCAAGTGGAAACGCAAAACCTTGGGCAGCTATGATTTCAGCGCAGGTGAAGGCCTGTATACCCATATGAAAGCGCTGCGCCCGGATGAAGATCGTCTTAGCGCGATCCACTCGGTTTACGTTGATCAATGGGATTGGGAACGGGTGATGGGCGACGGCGAACGCAGCCAGGATTACTTGCAAAGCACCGTGCGCAGCATTTATGCGGCTATTAAGGCTACGGAAGCTGAAGTGAGCCGCGAATACGGCTTAACCCCGTTCCTGCCGGAGCAAATCCACTTTGTTCACAGCGAAACCCTGTTGCAACGTTACCCTGAGCTGGATGCCAAAGGCCGCGAGCGGGCTATTGCCAAAGAATTGGGTGCGGTATTCCTGATCGGTATCGGCGGCAAGCTGTCGCATGGCAAATCTCACGATGTGCGTGCGCCGGATTATGATGACTGGACCACGCCGGCGGCAGAGGGGCTGGCCGGCCTGAACGGCGATATTGTGGTGTGGAACCCGGTATTGCAGGATGCCTTTGAGATCTCTTCTATGGGGATCCGCGTTGACGCCGACGCGCTGAAACGCCAACTGTCGCTGACTGGCGATGAAGATCGCCTCCAGTTGGAGTGGCATCAGTCGCTGCTGCGCGGGGAGATGCCGCAGACCATTGGCGGTGGCATCGGACAATCGCGTTTGGTCATGCTGTTGTTGCAACTGTCGCATATCGGCCAGGTGCAATGCGGCGTGTGGTCGCCGCAAGTACGTGAAGCGGTCGAAGGGCTGCTGTAATCTTCAACGCCGCCAGCGGCGCATTAAACGGCTTTTTAACCCAGTATCAAAGCGCCAGATATGATCGAAGATGCGCATGATGCCGGGCTTGCCATAGGCGGACATCGCCACGGCATGGAAGCGCTGCTGATGGTTTTGCTGCTGCTGTTTCACCTTCTTTATGACCTCCTCCGGCAGCCGCTGGGCAATAAAGTCGGAAATGATCACCGCGTCGGCGTCAAACCAGCCGCTGTCTGCCATTTTGGTGACCGTGGCGTTCAGGCAAGCGGCCAGATCTGTGCCGCCGCGAAAATGCTGGCCGAGAAAACGCACCGCCTGCTCGATGCCACTGGCGGCGGTAAGCTCGTAATGCACGATCTGGTTGGCGAACAGCATGATGTAGCAACGGCGGTTATCCGCCAACGCTATGCGCAGCAGCGCCAGGCAAAAAGCCTTGGCGCACTGCTCATTGAAACCGCCCATCGAACCTGAAGTATCCACGCAGACGATAAACGGCCCGCGCGGTTGCTGATCTTGCTGCTGGTGGGTGACCTGTCGGATCAAGATTTGCTCCTGCCAGACGTCGCCCTGCAGGCGATACGTCAACAGCCGCTTTTCCAGCAGGCGACGGTAAAATTCAAACTCCAGCTCTTCGATGCCCAGCGTGGCCAGTTCCGGCGGCAGCAGGCGCAAAATATCGTCGCTTTGGTGAAGGCCGCTGACCTCTTCCGGCAGCGTGGCCGGTACCTGGACCATTACGCGGAACGGTTCCGGCTGCGCGTCTTGCTGTTGCACCGCCTTGGCCTGATAGCTGCGGCCCAATTGCTGCGCCAGTTTTTTCAGCTCCGGCTGTTGTTGCAGGAAATTGCCGTATTCCACCAGCCGCTGATAGTCGCCGCGCTGCAGATGGCCTTTGCTCATATCCCACAACCGCCCGGCGGCGGTGTCATTTTCCGACAACAGCGGCTCCAGCGCACCGCTCAGCGCCAGACGTTCTTGCAGCTCCGCCATCAGTTGCTCCCGCTCCTGTTCCAGCAACTGGTGGTGCAGCATGGTGGCCTGAAGCGTCAGGCTGATGCGCCAGCGTTGCAAAAACAGGGTCTGGAAGCTGTCGTCCAGCGGATGATTGGGCAGATCGGCGGCGTCCACCAGCGAACGGGCCTGCTCATAAAACGGGGAAACCAACTGGCGTAGCAGATCGAGGGTATCGTTCAGGTGGTGATAGAACTGAGTGTTGTTCTCCAACTGACACTGTTGATAGCGATAAAACTCCTGCGCCAGCGCTGGGGGGACCATGGCTTCATGGATACGCTCTTTCAGTTGCAGTTTCCAGCGCGGCAGATCGCGATCCAGCGCCCGGCGGATGGCCGGAAATTTCTTGAAGAAAACCGTTAGCTGCGGTGCTGCCAGCATGCCGACGATCATCTCCTCGATCAGCTCACCTTCGGTGATCGCCAGCAGCAGATCGAGCGTTTCCAGGCTGAGCATCGTTATTGGCCGCGCATCTGCTGGTGCTGCTGCTTGATCTGTTCCGCCACCTGCAACAGGCTGGCTTCAATTTTCGCCAGGCCGCCGGCAGGCGTAAACAGGCAGGGCTGGTGTTGGCTGAACAACCGGCGCTGTTCCGCCAGGCGCTGTGCCAGCGCGTCCATTTCGTCCAGCATCGCCTGGGGGGTACCGCCGGTCTGCTTACCGGGCAGGGCCAGCAGCGAAGGCTGGCGGCTGACGTCCAGCACCGTCAGGTGCAGTTGCTCGTCCACTTCCAGGTCGATCTGCTGGGCAAAACCGATGCCGTTCAGCTTGGCGCGCACGTCGCCGCCCTTTTGCAGCCAGTTTTCCAGTGCGCTGCTTTCAATGCTCAGATGGTTGACCTGAATATCATGCAGCTGCAGCGGTTTTTGCAACAGCAGGGTCAGGGTGCCGGTGCCTAATGGCGCCGCCGGCATGAACTGGGGTTTTCTGCTGAACATGCCGCCTTTTTTCACCAGGGCTATCGCCTGACGATCGCTCTGCTGTTGCTGATGTTGCAGCCAGCGGGTATGGATCTGCTGTAGCTGGATCAACAGCGTCTGCTGCTGATAGGCCGACTCGGTCAGTAACTGGTCGACTTGCTGTTGCAGCAGCTTTAGCGAAGTGAGGTCATGCCACAGGCAATCCTTCAACAACATCAGGTCGAGTGGGGCGACGGCGTCGCGGCCGCTGAAGAAGGCGCAGGCCTGCAACAGCCGCAGCGCTTTTTTCCAACGACGGTCAGAAACGTAGGGGGCGCTTTCCAGCGCATCCAGCCGTTGGCGCAGCTGGAATATCAGCTCAAAGCAGCCTTCGGGTAGTTTGACCTTGTCGATCTGCGGCTGCCATTGGTGAAATTCTTCGTCGCTGATGCTCAGGGCTTCAGGGACCGGGTTGTCATTCTCATTCTGGCGGCTGACCAGCAGCGAGCGGAAATTCTGTTTATCCTGAACTTTGTCCAGCCACAGGCGGATTAGCATGCGGTCGTACAGCGCCTCCAGGCTGTTGTCGGCCTCAGGCAGTTCGTTAGAGGCGGTAACCAGTAATCGCAGCGGGATCGGTTCTTCGCTATTACCGTTGCGGAAGCGGCGTTCGTTGATCGCTGTTAACAGGGTATTTAGGATCGCCGGGCCGGCTTTCCAGATTTCATCCAGGAACACGATCTCCGCCTCGGGCAGATAGCCGGCGGTCAGACGCTGATAGCGGCCTTCATCTTTTAATGCCTGGATCGACAGCGGGCCGAACACTTCTTCCGGCGTCGAGAAGCGTGTCATCAGGTATTCAAACGAACGCGCGCGGCGAAAGGCGAATTTTAACCGGCGGGCAATCAGGCTCTTGGCGATGCCGGGTGGGCCGAGAAGAAACACGCTTTCACCGCTCAACGCCGCCAGCAAACACAGGCGAATTGCTTCCTGCCGTTCATAAAGACCGCTCTCCAGCGCGCTGCTGAGGCGGGAAATCCGTTCTGCCAGAAGTGATGATGGCGCCATATTATTGTCGTGTTGTCCGAGAGTTAGCCAATCTTGGTGGATAATTCGATGATAAACCACCATTATTTTTAATGGTATAGCTTGTTGATTAGTAAAATCTTTCTATTATCAAAAGGGTGGCTGGTTCACATTTTGTTTATTTTTCGGGGCTGATATAAGAGTAGGCAAGCAGTATAAATCGTGCATACTGTGCGCCTTTTAGTGGGCGTAACGGATCTTAGAGCCCGTATCTCTGGCTGATGCGGATGCATCGCTAACGGATGTTCTAATAAAGAAACGAATCATGAGCACAGAACATAAACAGTCCTTATCAGCGGTAACTCTGGCGGCAATTGGGGTGGTTTACGGTGATATTGGCACCAGCCCTCTTTATACCCTGAGAGAATGTTTCTCCGGCCATTATGGCTTCGATGTGCGTCCTGACGTGGTGTTTGGCTTCCTGTCCCTGATTTTCTGGATGCTGATTATCATCGTTTCGCTCAAATACCTCAGCTATGTCATGCGTGCGGATAACGCCGGCGAAGGCGGTATCCTGACGCTGATGTCGTTGGCCGGGCGCAATACCTCGGCGCGCACCACTGCGGTGTTGGTGATTCTCGGCCTGATTGGCGGCAGTTTCTTCTATGGCGAGGTGGTGATCACCCCAGCGATATCGGTGATGTCGGCGATAGAGGGGCTGGAGATCGCCGCACCGTCGCTCGACGGTTATATCGTCCCCTTATCCATTCTGGTGCTGACGCTGCTGTTTGCTATCCAAAAACACGGTACCGGCAGCGTCGGAAAACTGTTTGCTCCTGTGATGCTGCTGTGGTTTATCGTTTTGGCGGTGCTGGGCGCGCGCAGCATCATCGCTAACCCGGAAGTGCTGCAGGCGATGAATCCGAAATGGGCGCTGAACTTCTTTATGGAATATAAGAAGGTCTCGTTCTTTGCGTTGGGCGCGGTAGTGCTGTCGATTACCGGCGTCGAGGCGCTGTATGCCGATATGGGGCACTTCGGCAAATTCCCTATCCGCCTGGCCTGGTTCACCGTGGTGTTGCCTTCTCTGGTACTGAACTATTTCGGCCAGGGCGCGTTGTTGCTGAAAAATCCCGAGGCGATCAAGAACCCGTTCTTCCTGCTGGCGCCGGATTGGGCGTTGATCCCGCTGCTGATCTTGGCGACGCTGGCTACGGTCATCGCCTCGCAAGCGGTGATTTCCGGCGTATTCTCCCTGACCCGCCAGGCTGTGCGCCTGGGGTATCTGTCGCCGATGCGCATTATCCATACCTCGGAAATGGAGTCCGGCCAAATCTATATTCCGGTGATTAACTGGACGTTGTATATCGCGGTAGTGCTGGTGATTGTGGGCTTCGAACACTCCAGCAACCTGGCAGCGGCATATGGCATCGCCGTTACCGGCACCATGGTGCTGACCAGCATTCTGGTGACCTCGGTGGCGATCAACAACTGGCATTGGAATCGCTTCCTCATGGTCGGCATCCTGATTATCCTGCTGATTATCGACGTGCCGATGTTCTCCGCCAATGCCCTGAAACTGTTCTCTGGCGGTTGGCTGCCGTTGTTGCTGGCGCTGATGATGTTCATCATCATGACCACCTGGAAAAGCGAACGTTTCCGCCTGTTGCGCCGTATGCATGAACACGGTAACTCTCTGGAGGCGATGATTGCCTCACTGGAGAAATCGCCACCGGTGCGGGTGCCTGGTACGGCGGTATTTATGTCGCGCGCCATTAACGTGATCCCTTTTGCGCTGCTGCATAACCTGAAACACAACAAGGTGCTGCATGAGCGGGTGGTGCTGTTGACGCTGCGCACCGAGGATGCGCCTTACGTCCACAATGTGCGCCGGGTGACCATCGAACAGCTTTCACCGACCTTCTGGCGGGTAGTGGCCAGCTACGGCTGGCGCGAAACGCCGAACGTTGAAGAAGTGTTCCACCGCTGTGGGCTGGAAGGGCTGCCGTGCCGCATGACGGAAACCTCGTTCTTTATGTCGCATGAGTCGTTGATCCTGACCAAGCGGCCTTGGTATCTGTTCCTGCGCGGCAAGCTGTTTATCGCGCTGAGCCGTAACGCGCTGCGTGCGCCGGACCAGTTCGAGATCCCGCCGAATCGGGTGATAGAACTGGGAACCCAGGTCGAGATTTAACTCCCTCTCAGGGGCTCAGCAATGCTGGGCCCCTTTTGTTTCCGCTTTTCAGTTGTGCGAGCGAAACGTTTCGATAGCGATCACATTTCTGCATTATCCCGGTTGCCTTCCCCTGCCGTTTTTTTAAACTCATCCGATAGCGAAACGTTTCGCTGCTGGAGTGAGAAGATGAAAAAAGGCGTACTGCTGAATGCTGAGGTTTCTGCCGTGGTTTCCCGGCTCGGCCATACCGATCAGATTGTCATCTGCGATGCGGGGCTGCCGATCCCGGCGGTAACGCAGCGTATCGATCTGGCGCTGACCCAGGGAGTGCCGACGTTTTTGCAGGTGGTCGGGGTAGTGACGCAGGAGATGCAGGTTGAAAGCGCCATTCTGGCGGAAGAGATGGTGCATCAAAATCCGCAGCTCCATCAAGCCTTGTTGGCTCAACTGATACAGCTTGGCCAACACCAGGGAAACACCATTAGCGTGAGTTATATCAGCCACCAGGCTTTTAAAGCGCAAACTGAACACAGCCGGGCGGTGATCCGCAGTGGTGAATGTTCGCCGTACGCGAACGTTATCCTCTGCGCCGGCGTAACTTTCTGAGGCATTTATGCAACCTTTACTGCAACTGAAAGGGATCGATAAAGCCTTTCCCGGCGTGAAGGCGCTTTCCGGCGCCGCACTCAGCGTTTATCCCGGTAAGGTGATGGCGCTGGTGGGCGAAAACGGCGCCGGGAAGTCCACCATGATGAAAGTGCTGACCGGCATCTATAACAAAGACGCCGGCAGTCAGTATTTTCTCGGCAAAGAGGTGGCGTTCAACGGACCAAAGTATTCGCAGGAAGCGGGCATCGGCATTATCCATCAGGAACTGAACCTGATCCCTCAACTGACGATTGCGGAAAACATTTTTCTCGGGCGTGAGTTTGTTAACCGTTTTGGCCGCATTGACTGGAAGCGAATGTACGCCGAAGCCGACAAACTGCTGGCGCGGCTTAACCTGAGTTACAGCAGCCACCGGCTGGTGGGCGAACTGTCGATCGGCGATCAGCAGATGGTGGAAATCGCCAAGGTGCTGAGCTTCGAGTCCAGGGTCATCATTATGGATGAGCCGACCGATGCGCTGACCGACACGGAAACCGCGTCTTTATTTAAAGTGATCAACGAGCTGAAGGCCGAAGGGCGCGGCATCGTTTATATCTCGCACCGGCTGAAGGAGATCTTCGAAATCTGCGATGACGTCACGGTGTTCCGTGACGGGCAGTTTATCGCCGAACGGCCGGTCAGTGAGCTGCAGGAAGACCTGCTTATCGAAATGATGGTCGGCCGCAAGCTGGAAGAGCAGTACCCGCGGCTTAATCTGCCGCGCGGCGAAAAGCGGCTGCAGGTCAGCCAGGTTTCCGGCCCCGGCGTGCATGACGTCAGCTTTACCCTCTACCGCGGCGAAATCCTGGGTGTGGCTGGGCTGATGGGCGCCGGGCGCACCGAGTTGATGAAGATTCTCTACGGCGCCGCGCCGCGCAAAGCCGGCACGGTCAGCCTCGATGGCCATGAGGTGGTGACGCGTTCCCCGCAGGACGGCCTGGCGAACGGCATCGTGTATATCTCCGAAGACCGCAAGCGCGATGGCCTGGTGCTGGGAATGTCGGTGAAGGAAAACATGTCTCTGACTGCGCTGCGGTATTTCAGCCGCGCCGGCGGTAGCCTGAAACAGGCTGATGAGCAGCAGGCGGTAGGGGATTTCATTCGCCTGTTCAATATCAAGACTCCTTCCATGGAACAGCCGATTGGCCTGCTTTCCGGCGGTAATCAGCAGAAGGTGGCGATTGCCCGCGGTTTGATGACGCGGCCAAAGGTGCTGATCCTCGACGAGCCGACGCGCGGCGTCGACGTCGGTGCCAAAAAAGAAATTTATCAGTTAATCAACCAGTTCAAGCAAGAAGGGCTGAGCATCATTCTGGTGTCTTCGGAAATGCCGGAGGTGCTGGGCATGAGCGACCGCATCCTGGTGATGCACGAAGGGCACTTAAGCGGTGAATTCCCGATTGAACAGGCCACCCAGGAAGTGTTGATGGCAGCGGCCGTCGGCAAGCAATACGGCGTAAAGCAGGAGTAATCAGATATGAGTTCCCAGAGTGTCGCAAAGCGCTGGTTCAGTAAAGAGTGGCTGTTAGAGCAAAAGTCCCTGATTGCTCTGTTGGTGCTGATTGCCGTGGTCTCTTCAATGAGCCCGAATTTTTTCACCCTGAACAACCTGTTCAATATTCTCCAGCAAACTTCGGTAAACGCCATTATGGCGGTGGGGATGACGCTGGTGATCCTGACTTCCGGTATCGATCTGTCGGTGGGATCGCTGCTGGCGCTGACCGGTGCGGTGGCGGCGTCGATCGTCGGTTTTGAAATCAACGCGGTGGTGGCCGTTGCGGCGGCGCTGGCGTTGGGTGCTGCGGTGGGCGCCTGCACCGGCGTGATTGTCGCCAAAGGCAAGGTACAGGCATTTATTGCCACTTTGGTGATGATGTTGCTGCTGCGCGGCGTCACCATGGTGTACACCAACGGCAGCCCGGTGAATACCGGCTTTACCGATGTGGCCGATACCTTCGGCTGGTTCGGTATCGGCCGCCCGCTGGGGGTGCCAACCCCGATCTGGATTATGGCGATAGTGTTTATCGCCGCCTGGTACATGCTTCACCACACTCGCCTGGGTCGCTATATTTATGCCCTGGGCGGCAACGAAGCGGCGACCCGCCTTTCCGGCATTAGCGTCGATAAAGTGAAGATTATCGTTTATTCACTGTGCGGGCTGCTGGCGGCGCTGGCCGGCGTTATCGAAGTGGCGCGCCTGTCTTCTGCGCAGCCGACTGCCGGTACCGGCTATGAGTTGGACGCCATCGCGGCCGTCGTGTTGGGCGGCACCAGCCTGGCGGGCGGCAAGGGCCGCATCGTAGGCACGCTGATCGGGGCGCTGATCCTCGGCTTCCTGAACAACGGCCTGAATTTACTGGGTGTTTCTTCCTACTACCAAATGATCGTGAAGGCAGTGGTGATACTGCTGGCGGTTCTGGTAGATAACAAAAGCAACAAGTAACCTCCCCTACAGGAATCACGATGATGAAAATGAAAAAACTGGCAATCCTGGCCTCGGCCTTCGCTCTGACCGCCACCCTGAGCGCTAACGCGTTGGCGAAAGACACCATCGCGCTGGTGGTGTCCACCCTGAATAACCCATTCTTCGTTTCCATGAAAGAAGGGGCGCAGCAGGAAGCCAACAAGCTGGGCTATAACCTGGTGGTGCTGGACTCGCAGAACAACCCGGCGAAAGAACTGGCTAACGTGCAGGATCTGATGGTGCAGGCGCCCAAACTGCTGCTGATTAACCCGACGGATTCCGATGCGGTGGGTAACGCCATCAAGATGGCCAATCAGGCCAAAATCCCGGTCATTACGCTGGATCGCGTGGCAAGCAAGGGCGAGGTGGTCAGCCATATCGCTTCGGATAACCGCGTTGGCGGCAAAATGGCCGGCGACTTTATCGCTAAAAAAGCGGGTACAGACGCTAAAGTGATCCAGTTGGAAGGGATTGCCGGCACCTCCGCCGCCCGCGAGCGTGGCGAAGGGTTCAAACAGTCGCTGGATCAGAACAAATTCAAACTGCTGGCCAGCCAGCCGGCAGATTTCGACCGTACCAAGGGCCTGAACGTAATGCAGAACCTGCTGACTGCGCATCCGGACGTGCAGGCGGTGTTTGCGCAGAACGACGAAATGGCGCTGGGCGCACTGCGCGCGCTGCAAACCGCCGGTAAAACCGATGTGGTCGTGGTAGGCTTCGACGGCACCGCCGACGGCGTGAAAGCGGTTGAAGGCGGCAAGTTGGCGGCGACCGTCGCGCAGCGTCCGGATCAAATCGGCGTGATTGGCGTGGAAACGGCGGATAAAGTATTGAAAGGCGAGAAAGTGCCGGCAACCATCCCGGTTGATTTGAAACTGGTCACTAAATAAGCCATACCCGCGCCATCTGACGATGGCGCGCAATTCAGGAATCAATGCGATGGAAACAGGTAAGCTGGTGGTGCTTGGCAGTATCAATGCCGACCATATCCTCAATATTGAGCAGTTTCCCCACCCGGGCGAAACGGTGATCGGGAAACAGTATAAGGTGGCATTTGGTGGTAAAGGCGCGAATCAGGCGGTGGCGGCAGGGCGCAGCGGTGCGGATATCGCCTTTATAGCCTGCGTCGGCGCAGATGACATCGGTGAACGGATCCGCTTGCAACTGGCGACCGATCGCATTGATACCCAACCGATTGAGGCGATTGCCGACAATACCACTGGCGTGGCGCTGATTTTTGTTAATGCTGAAGGCGAGAACGTGATCGGCATCGATGCCGGCGCCAATGCCGCCGTAACGCCCGACTATCTGGCGCGCTATCAGCAGAAAGTGATCCAGGCCGATGCTTTGCTGATGCAGCTCGAGTCGCCGCTGGAGACGGTGATGGCCGCCGCTCGTCTGGCGAAGCACCATCAAACGCAGGTGATCCTCAATCCGGCGCCGGCGCGTGAGCTGCCGGATGAACTGCTGGCGATGGTCGATATGATTACGCCAAATGAAACGGAAGCCCAGCGCCTCACCGGCATAGCTATCGCTAATGATGATGACGCGGCGCGTGCGGCGCAAGCCTTGCACGATAAAGGCATCGGCACGGTGATCATTACCCTTGGCAGCCGTGGCGTTTGGTTGAGTGAGAACGGCAACGGTAAGTTGGTGCCCGGTTTCAAGGTTAAAGCGGTAGACACCATCGCTGCCGGTGATACCTTCAACGGGGCGTTGGTGACGGCGCTACTGGAAGGTAAAACCATGGCGGATGCGGTGCGCTTCGCCCATGCGGCGGCGGCGATCGCGGTAACTCGTCCCGGCGCTCAGCCCTCCGTTCCCTGGCGTGAAGAGATCGACGCCTTCTTGCAGCAGCAGGAGTAATTCCTTTGGCCACCATGAAAGATGTCGCTCGCCTGGCGGGCGTTTCAACCTCGACGGTTTCACACGTTATCAATAACAATCGCTTTGTCAGCGACAGCGTGCGCGACAAGGTCATGGCGGCCGTAGAACACTTGAACTATGCGCCCTCCGCGCTGGCGCGCAGCCTGAAGCTCAACCAGACGCGCACCATTGGCATGCTGGTGACTTCCAGCAACAACCCGTTCTATGCCGAAGTGGTGCGTGGCGTTGAGCGCAGTTGCTACGAGCGCGGCTACAGCCTGATCCTGTGCAATACCGAAGAGGATGCCGCGCGCATGAACCGCAGCATGGAAACGCTGTTGCAAAAACGCGTCGATGGCCTGCTGTTGATGTGCACCGAAAATCATCGGCCGTCACAGGACGCGCTGAGCCGCTATCCGTCACTGCCTATCGTGATGATGGACTGGGCACCGTTCGAAGGGGCCAACGACATTATTCAGGATAACTCGCTGCTCGGTGGGGAGATGGCGACCGATCACCTGATTGCCCGCGGTTATCGCAAAATCGCCTGCATCGCCGGCCCGCAGGATAAAACCACCGCACGCCATCGTTTGGAAGGCTACCGCAGCGCCATGCAACGCGCCGGGCTGGCGATATTGCCCGGATACGAAGTGCACTGCGACTTTGAGTTTGAAGGTGGCGTTGCCGCGATGAAACGGCTGCTGGCGTTGGCCGAACCGCCGCATGCGGTATTCGCCGGTAACGACGCGGTAGCGGTAGGCGCCTATCAGGCGCTATACCAGGCCGGGTTGTCGGTACCGCAGGACATGGCGGTGATGGGCTACGATGATATCGAACTGGCCAAATATCTGGCGCCGCCGTTAAGTACCATTCATCAGCCGAAAGATTCGCTGGGGGAATTGGCGATTGATGCGCTGATCAACCGCCTGCAGAATCCGGAACGGGAAGCTCAGGTTCTGGTGCTGACCCCTGAGCTGGTGGAACGTGCTTCGGTCGGCTACCGCTAGCCTGCCGCTTTCGCTTCTTTCTTCGCTTCCCGGCCGCCGATCAGATTGCGGCCATCCTTCCTTCTCAACAGCATGAAGACAAACGCCGACGCGACGGTGACAATCCCCATGGTAATAAAGGTGTAGTGGAAATGATCGATCATGGTGCCGATCGACATCGATTCGTAGAAACGCAACACGGCTGCGCTGATCGCCACGCCGAAACTGATGGAAAGCTGTTGGGTGACTGCCAGCACGCTGTTGCCGGAGCTGGCGTTGGCATCGTTTAAATCCGCCAGGCTGATAGTGTTCATGGCGGTGAATTGCGTAGACATCGCCATGCCAAGAACGAACAGCGGCAAGATCATCAACCACAGCGGCATCCCCGGGCTTTGCAGCGCGAACTGGGCAATCAACATGCCGATAATCACAGTGATGC
This sequence comes from Serratia plymuthica, assembly GCF_018336935.1. Lineage (NCBI taxonomy): Bacteria > Pseudomonadati > Pseudomonadota > Gammaproteobacteria > Enterobacterales > Yersiniaceae > Serratia > Serratia plymuthica. The sequence goes on from NZ_CP068771.1 coordinate 3,551,064, forward strand.
CAACCAACGTCTTGCGATAACCAAACCAGCGCAGCACCTGTGTGACGGTGGATTTTGCCATCAGCGAACCGACGGCAGTCGGCGCCATCATGCAGCCGGCGATAATTGCAGAATAACCGAAGCCCACTTGCAGCATCAGCGGCATCAGGAACGGCACACAGCCGGTGCCCAGGCGCGAGGCGACGTTGCCGGCAATGCCCACCGAGAAGGTGCGAGTCTTGAACAAATCCAGACCAATCAGCGGTTGGGGATGCCTGCGGGCATGAGCGATATAACCGAACAGCATCACCACGCCGCTCAGCAGGATACCCAGCGAGATATAGCTGGCCAGTACCCGTTCGCCGAACAGCTCAAGCCCGGTGGAAACCAGCACCAGACTCAGGCCAAACAAAATAAAACCGATGAGATCGAAACGGCGCTTGGGGGTGGTGAAGTCCGGCATATATTTACGCGCATAGAAGATGCCGAGCAGGCCAATCGGGATATTAATCAGGAAAATCCAATGCCAGGTGGCGTAGGTCACCAGCCAGCCGCCCAGCAGCGGCCCCATGATTGGCCCAACCAACCCCGGCATGGTCACGAAGTTCAGTACCGGTAATAGTTCGCTGCGCGGATAGGCGCGCAACAGCGCCAGACGCGCTACCGGCATCATCATCGCGCCGCCGATCCCCTGAATGACGCGTGAGGTCACCAGCACGCTTAACGTAGGGGAAAGCGCGCACAGCAATGAACCCAGGGTAAACAGCGACACCGCGAGGATAAATACCCGGCGAGTGCCGAAGCGGTCCGCCAGCCAACCGCTGACCGGGATCAGCATGGCGACCGTCAGCGTATAGCTGATTACGGCGGACTGCATCGCCAACGGCGAGCGATCCAGGCTGTGGGCGATCGCCGGTAATGCGGTGTTGAGGATAGTGGCGTCCAGCGCCTGCATAAAGAACGCCATTGCGGCGATCCAGGGTAGCCCTGCCATACTGCGCGCGGATTTGGTCATTGTCGGTCCTGGTTAACTGTCGTATCCGTCTCTCTCATCTTTCTTCTCTATATATAAGTAGGGGATGAGTTAGTCTTTCTCTTTAAGTAAAACCTGGCATGCGGCTAACGCCTGGGGGCCGTCACCGGCCAGTATCGCATCTACGATGGCCTGATGGTGTTGGAGCTTAATCACTTCATTACCGGTAATGGCGCGGAAGTAACTTTGATACACCGAACTGAACAGGTTGGCAAATGATGTCAGGAACGGGTTGCCGCTGGCTTCATAGATAAGCTGGTGGAATTGGGTATCGACCTGGATCCAGCGCTCGCGGTCAAATTGGGTGTGCAGCGCACGCATCTCCGCCATCAATTCGGCCAACTGTGCAGTTTGCTGAGCGCTGGCGTTGGCCGCAGCTAGCGAGCAGGCCTGCGGTTCCAATGACGTGCGCAATATAAGAAAGTGTTGCATCACCTGATCGAAGTTTTCCCGGGTCATCCACCAGGTCAATAAATCCTGATCGAGGAAATTCCACTGGCTTTGCGGCATCACCCGGGTACCGATGCGCGGGCGTGGCAACAGCATACCTTTGGCTGCCAGCATCTTTACTGCTTCGCGTACTGCCGTGCGGCTAACGCCGAATTGTTCTCCCAGTTCCATCTCTCCAGGCAAGATACTGCCCGCCTGATAATCGCCTGCCAGAATTTGTTGGCCGAGTTTCTCTGCAAGTAGATAAGAAAGGTTGCGTTGGGCGGCCTGTTGTTGAGCATTAAATTGCATGGCTGCGGGTCCTTACTGACATCGTTATTCTTATTTTACTCTACGGATCGCCAGCTTTTGTGGCTGTTTGCCGGAAAAAGTGACGAAATCGCTGGCTTGTGCAGCGTTTTGCCGAAAAAAACCGCGCTTGAAAAGTTTTTTGCATTTAGGGGTTGCGGCCTTCTGAGAACTCCCTATAATGCGCCTCCACTGACCGGGAACAACGACTCCTCTAACGAGAACGCGTCGCCAGGTCGGTAAGAGAAAAGCGAAATAAACGCTTGACTCTTCGGGTGAAAAGCGTAGTATACGCCACCTCGAGATAGCAAGCTACGGCGGCTAACTCACTGCTCTTTAACAATTTATCAGACAATCTGTGTGGGCACTCCACAAGACGATATCCAGAACCTTCGGGTTCGAAAAAATATCAAGTCTTGAAGAGTGACTACTGAAGTAAAATTCATTTAGTAACCTTTGAGCATCGCTTCACGAGTTGAAGCAAATCGAACTTTTAAATTGAAGAGTTTGATCATGGCTCAGATTGAACGCTGGCGGCAGGCCTAACACATGCAAGTCGAGCGGTAGCACAAGAGAGCTTGCTCTCTGGGTGACGAGCGGCGGACGGGTGAGTAATGTCTGGGAAACTGCCTGATGGAGGGGGATAACTACTGGAAACGGTAGCTAATACCGCATAACGTCTACGGACCAAAGTGGGGGACCTTCGGGCCTCACGCCATCAGATGTGCCCAGATGGGATTAGCTAGTAGGTGGGGTAATGGCTCACCTAGGCGACGATCCCTAGCTGGTCTGAGAGGATGACCAGCCACACTGGAACTGAGACACGGTCCAGACTCCTACGGGAGGCAGCAGTGGGGAATATTGCACAATGGGCGCAAGCCTGATGCAGCCATGCCGCGTGTGTGAAGAAGGCCTTAGGGTTGTAAAGCACTTTCAGCGAGGAGGAAGGGTAGTGTGTTAATAGCACATTGCATTGACGTTACTCGCAGAAGAAGCACCGGCTAACTCCGTGCCAGCAGCCGCGGTAATACGGAGGGTGCAAGCGTTAATCGGAATTACTGGGCGTAAAGCGCACGCAGGCGGTTTGTTAAGTCAGATGTGAAATCCCCGCGCTTAACGTGGGAACTGCATTTGAAACTGGCAAGCTAGAGTCTTGTAGAGGGGGGTAGAATTCCAGGTGTAGCGGTGAAATGCGTAGAGATCTGGAGGAATACCGGTGGCGAAGGCGGCCCCCTGGACAAAGACTGACGCTCAGGTGCGAAAGCGTGGGGAGCAAACAGGATTAGATACCCTGGTAGTCCACGCTGTAAACGATGTCGATTTGGAGGTTGTGCCCTTGAGGCGTGGCTTCCGGAGCTAACGCGTTAAATCGACCGCCTGGGGAGTACGGCCGCAAGGTTAAAACTCAAATGAATTGACGGGGGCCCGCACAAGCGGTGGAGCATGTGGTTTAATTCGATGCAACGCGAAGAACCTTACCTACTCTTGACATCCAGAGAATTCGCTAGAGATAGCTTAGTGCCTTCGGGAACTCTGAGACAGGTGCTGCATGGCTGTCGTCAGCTCGTGTTGTGAAATGTTGGGTTAAGTCCCGCAACGAGCGCAACCCTTATCCTTTGTTGCCAGCGATTCGGTCGGGAACTCAAAGGAGACTGCCGGTGATAAACCGGAGGAAGGTGGGGATGACGTCAAGTCATCATGGCCCTTACGAGTAGGGCTACACACGTGCTACAATGGCGTATACAAAGAGAAGCGAACTCGCGAGAGCAAGCGGACCTCATAAAGTACGTCGTAGTCCGGATTGGAGTCTGCAACTCGACTCCATGAAGTCGGAATCGCTAGTAATCGTAGATCAGAATGCTACGGTGAATACGTTCCCGGGCCTTGTACACACCGCCCGTCACACCATGGGAGTGGGTTGCAAAAGAAGTAGGTAGCTTAACCTTCGGGAGGGCGCTTACCACTTTGTGATTCATGACTGGGGTGAAGTCGTAACAAGGTAACCGTAGGGGAACCTGCGGTTGGATCACCTCCTTACCTAATGATATTGATTCGCGTGGCGTGCTCACACAGATTGTCTGATGAAAAAGTAATGAGCAAAAGCGCTACCTGTTGATGTAATGAGTCTCTGACTCATGCTGATACGAACCGATTAAAACGTTCAGTTTAATCGGATTTTCGTGTCCCCATCGTCTAGAGGCCTAGGACACTGCCCTTTCACGGCTGTAACAGGGGTTCGAATCCCCTTGGGGACGCCAATCCGATAATGAGTGAAAGACATTATCACCGGTGAGTCATCACCGAAAACATCTTAAAGATGACTCTTGCGAGTCGTGTTTAAGATATTGCTCTTTAACAATCTGGAACAAGCTGAAAATTGAAACATGACAGCTGAAACTTATCCCTCCGTAGATGTATTGGGATAAGGATTAACCTGTCATAGAGTCTCTCAAATGTAGCAATGCGAACGATGGAAACATCTTCGGGTTGTGAGGTTAAGTGACTAAGCGTACACGGTGGATGCCTAGGCAGTCAGAGGCGATGAAGGGCGTGCTAATCTGCGAAAAGTGTCGGTAAGGTGATATGAACCGTTATAACCGGCAATACCCGAATGGGGAAACCCAGTGTGTTTCGACACACTATCGTATGGTGAATACATAGCCATACGAGGCGAACCGGGGGAACTGAAACATCTAAGTACCCCGAGGAAAAGAAATCAACCGAGATTCCCCCAGTAGCGGCGAGCGAACGGGGAACAGCCCAGAACCTGAATCAGTTTGTGTGTTAGTGGAAGCGTCTGGAAAGTCGCACAGTAAAGGGTGATAGTCCCGTACACTAAAATGCACATTCTGTGAGTTCGATGAGTAGGGCGGGACACGTGACATCCTGTCTGAATATGGGGGGACCATCCTCCAAGGCTAAATACTCCTGACTGACCGATAGTGAACCAGTACCGTGAGGGAAAGGCGAAAAGAACCCCGGCGAGGGGAGTGAAATAGAACCTGAAACCGTGTACGTACAAGCAGTGGGAGCACCTTCGTGGTGTGACTGCGTACCTTTTGTATAATGGGTCAGCGACTTATATTTTGTAGCAAGGTTAACCGTATAGGGGAGCCGTAGGGAAACCGAGTCTTAACTGGGCGAATAGTTGCAAGGTATAGACCCGAAACCCGGTGATCTAGCCATGGGCAGGTTGAAGGTTGGGTAACACTAACTGGAGGACCGAACCGACTAATGTTGAAAAATTAGCGGATGACTTGTGGCTGGGGGTGAAAGGCCAATCAAACCGGGAGATAGCTGGTTCTCCCCGAAAGCTATTTAGGTAGCGCCTCGTGAACTCATCTTCGGGGGTAGAGCACTGTTTCGGCTAGGGGGCCATCCCGGCTTACCAAACCGATGCAAACTCCGAATACCGAAGAATGTTATCACGGGAGACACACGGCGGGTGCTAACGTCCGTCGTGAAGAGGGAAACAACCCAGACCGCCAGCTAAGGTCCCAAAGTCATGGTTAAGTGGGAAACGATGTGGGAAGGCATAGACAGCCAGGATGTTGGCTTAGAAGCAGCCATCATTTAAAGAAAGCGTAATAGCTCACTGGTCGAGTCGGCCTGCGCGGAAGATGTAACGGGGCTAAACCATGCACCGAAGCTGCGGCAGCGACGCTTAGCGTTGTTGGGTAGGGGAGCGTTCTGTAAGCCGTTGAAGGTGGCCTGTGAGGGTTGCTGGAGGTATCAGAAGTGCGAATGCTGACATAAGTAACGATAAAGCGGGTGAAAAACCCGCTCGCCGGAAGACCAAGGGTTCCTGTCCAACGTTAATCGGGGCAGGGTGAGTCGACCCCTAAGGCGAGGCCGAAAGGCGTAGTCGATGGGAAACAGGTTAATATTCCTGTACTCGGTGTTACTGCGAAGGGGGGACGGAGAAGGCTAGGCTAGCCGGGCGACGGTTGTCCCGGTTTAAGCGTGTAGGGGGAGAGAATTGGTAAATCCGTTCTCTTATTCAACCCTGAGGCGTGATGACGATGCACTACGGTGCAGAAGTAGTTGATGCCAAGCTTCCAGGAAAAGCCTCTAAGCATCAGGTAACACAGAATCGTACCCCAAACCGACACAGGTGGTCAGGTAGAGAATACCCAGGCGCTTGAGAGAACTCGGGTGAAGGAACTAGGCAAAATGGTGCCGTAACTTCGGGAGAAGGCACGCTGGCGCGTAGGTGAAGAGACTTGCTCTCGGAGCTGAAGCCAGTCGCAGATACCAGCTGGCTGCAACTGTTTAATAAAAACACAGCACTGTGCAAACACGAAAGTGGACGTATACGGTGTGACGCCTGCCCGGTGCTGGAAGGTTAATTGATGGGGTCAGCCGCAAGGCGAAGCTCTTGATCGAAGCCCCAGTAAACGGCGGCCGTAACTATAACGGTCCTAAGGTAGCGAAATTCCTTGTCGGGTAAGTTCCGACCTGCACGAATGGCGTAATGATGGCCAGGCTGTCTCCACCCGAGACTCAGTGAAATTGAACTCGCTGTGAAGATGCAGTGTACCCGCGGCAAGACGGAAAGACCCCGTGAACCTTTACTATAGCTTGACACTGAACATTGAGCCTTGATGTGTAGGATAGGTGGGAGGCTTTGAAGCGTGGACGCCAGTCTGCGTGGAGCCAACCTTGAAATACCACCCTTTAATGTTTGATGTTCTAACTCGGCCCCGTAATCCGGGGTGAGGACAGTGTCTGGTGGGTAGTTTGACTGGGGCGGTCTCCTCCCAAAGAGTAACGGAGGAGCACGAAGGTTAGCTAATCACGGTCGGACATCGTGAGGTTAGTGCAAAGGCATAAGCTAGCTTGACTGCGAGAGTGACGGCTCGAGCAGGTACGAAAGTAGGTCTTAGTGATCCGGTGGTTCTGAATGGAAGGGCCATCGCTCAACGGATAAAAGGTACTCCGGGGATAACAGGCTGATACCGCCCAAGAGTTCATATCGACGGCGGTGTTTGGCACCTCGATGTCGGCTCATCACATCCTGGGGCTGAAGTAGGTCCCAAGGGTATGGCTGTTCGCCATTTAAAGTGGTACGCGAGCTGGGTTTAGAACGTCGTGAGACAGTTCGGTCCCTATCTGCCGTGGGCGTTGGAAGATTGAGAGGGGTTGCTCCTAGTACGAGAGGACCGGAGTGAACGCACCACTGGTGTTCGGGTTGTCATGCCAATGGCACTGCCCGGTAGCTAAGTGCGGAAAAGATAAGCGCTGAAAGCATCTAAGCGCGAAACTTGCCTCGAGATGAGTCTTCCCTGGGCCTTTAAGGCCCCTGAAGGAACGTTTAAGACTAAGACGTTGATAGGCTGGGTGTGTAAGTGCAGCGATGCATTGAGCTAACCAGTACTAATGATCCGTGAGGCTTAACCTTACAACACCGAAGGTGTTTTGATTTGAGAGATTTTCAGCGAAGTTCCGAGATTGGTTTCGATGGCGACACGAGAGTGAAGCGGTTGGAATGAAACAGAATTTGCCTGGCGGCAATAGCGCGGTGGTCCCACCTGACCCCATGCCGAACTCAGAAGTGAAACGCCGTAGCGCCGATGGTAGTGTGGGGTCTCCCCATGCGAGAGTAGGACACTGCCAGGCATCAAACAAAGTCGAAAGCCTCATGCGAAAGCATGGGGCTTTTTGCTTTTGGGTCAGGGAATAGCGGGCGCAGCTACGCTGCGCCTTTCAACCACTCGACTATGAACGCAGCTATTGTATCAGGCTGGTTTAGATCCAAAGATGTAACCCCAGCAACAGGCCGATCGCTGGCTACCGCAATGACAAACTTATCCAGCATATCCTCCAGCGGTCTGCCTATATTTTCACGATATAGAATGATCTTGCTCACCGGCTCATGTTTAAACCCTTCCACTAAAATCACATCCACCTTGTCACGATCAAATCGGCTGGCCAGATAGTGCAGATCAAGTGGCAATTGCTCTGGTGTTTCTGTCATCAGTGCCCACCGACGATCGCTGGCAACCAGTGTTTGATCGGCACCTGCCTTACGTAATTCATAACTGTCTTTGCCAGGCGTATCTACATCCATATCATGATGCGTGTGTTTAATCAGCCCAACGCGGATTTCCCGCTGTCTCAGTAACGGTATTAGCTGTTTAAGCAGCGTGGTTTTACCTGTACCACTATAGGCGGCAATGCCCAGTAAAGGAGGGAGAGGGTTATTCATGGGTGAATCCTTTTTCCTGCTGCCAGCGCTGGCAGTCTTCTCGCGTATTCAGGTTATGGAAAGCCGCTTGCTGGCCCGTGAACGGCACCTGGTGTGCGCCTGCTGCGTCCAGGAACAGCATCAGTTTTCGATCCCCTCGAGCCAGATAACTCGCCAACTGAGGCGCGAGGCTGGTATGCAACAACGCCAAAGTTGGGTGCGCTCGCTCCCCGTCGCTGGCATAGGCGGCCAGTGACTGGCCTTTTTGCTGCCAGAGTTGTTCAACCAGCGTGGTGGGAAAATCGGGCACGTCGCAGGGAACAAATACGACCCATTTAGTGGTGGCATATCTCAGGCCGGCCAGTATACCGGCCAAAGGGCCGGGAAAGTCAGCCGTTAAATCACCGATCGTCGGCAGACCGCTTTCCTGATAGCGGGCCTGATGACGGTTGGCGCTGATGGCAATCGGGCCTACCTGCGGCCGTAGCCGGGCAAGAACGTGTTTATACAGCGGTATTCCGGCAACCTGAACCAAGCCTTTATCTTCCCCGCCCATTCGCGTGGCGCGCCCACCGGCCAGAATAATGCCGGTAATGTCCTCGTGCATATTTCTCATCCTGCATTGTGGCTAACGTCCTGATTGTAGCGCTAAAGCCGGTGTGGCATCAGGATTTACCTTTATTGACAAGCTGCTTCTTTCACTGCGTTGGTAAGCCTGTTACTTTGTGTGCTTATTCATTCTATTGGACGATATTGCGATGAAAACGCACCGCGTAAACGAACTGATTGAGCTGTTACATCCGGCCTGGCAGGAAGATCCGGATCTCAATCTGATTCAGTTTTTGCAAAAGCTGGCGCAGGAGGCCGGTTTTCAGGGTGATTTGGCTGAACTGAGTGATGATATTCTGATCTACCACCTGAAAATGCGCGGCAGCGCCGGCACGGAACAAATCCCAGGGCTGAAAAAGGATTACGAAGAAGACTTTAAAACGGCCTTGCTGCGCGCTCGGGGCGTTATAAAGGATTAGCATTTGTGCGGTAGGGTGAACCAGTACTCGTGAAATTTGTCATTAATGCTACTATTTCTCATTCCCGGCACAGTGTTGTCACCCAATGAAACTGAATGTTGTTATGAACAACTCTGCTTTTAATTTTCAAACCCTGTCGCCCGATCTGATCATGGATGCGCTGGAAGGGGTTGGCCTGCGTGTAGATTCCGGGCTAACGGCGCTGAACAGTTATGAAAACCGCGTCTACCAGTTTATGGACGAAGATCGTAAGCGCTACGTGGTGAAGTTTTATCGCCCCGAACGTTGGAGCGCGGCGCAAATTATTGAAGAACACCGGTTCGCCGGGGATCTTGCTCAGGCAGAGATCCCTGCTGTTGCGCCACTGGCCCTGCAGGGCAATACGCTACATACTCACGGCGGTTTCTTTTTTACCGTATTTCCCAGCGTTGGCGGGCGGCAGTATGAGATCGACAATCTCGATCAACTGGAGTGGGTTGGCCGTTTTCTGGGGCGTATTCATCAGGTGGGCAGTGAAAGCCTGTTTGTGGAGCGTCCTACTATGGGGATTGAGGAATACCTCACCGCACCGCGTGAAGTGCTGGCTGGCTGCACACTGTTGCCCAAGGCACAGCGCGACAGCTTCCTGACCGCGACGGACGCTCTGATTGAGGCGATAAAACAGCATTGGCATCTGGACTGGCAGCCGCGGCGTTTGCACGGCGATTGCCACCCGGGCAATATCCTGTGGCGTGATGGCCCGCTGTTTGTTGATCTTGACGATGCGCGTAATGGACCGGCGGTACAGGATCTGTGGATGTTGTTGCACGGTGAGCGCCGTGATCGCCTGATGCAACTGGACGTTTTGCTGGAGGCATACTCAGAGTTTGCCGAGTTTGATCAGAGTGAGTTGGCGTTGATCGAGCCGCTGCGTGCCATGCGAATGGTGTACTACCTGGCATGGGTAGCTCGCCGTTGGCAGGATCCCGCATTTCCTAAAAGTTTTCCGTGGATGGCGGAGTCTGATTTCTGGTTATCTCAGACTGCGGCATTCACTGAACAGGTTAAGCTGTTGCAGGAACCCCCTCTGCAGCTGATGCCAATGTATTGAAGCTTTAACATAATGGAGAGTTTAGTCTTATGAAGAAAATATGGTTGGCACTCGTTGGCATGGTAATGGCATTCAGTGCCTCGGCTGCGCAGTTTAGCGATGGTTCTCAGTATGTAACCCTGGACAAACCGGTGACCGGTGAACCTCAGGTACTGGAGTTCTTTTCCTTCTATTGCCCGCACTGCTATCAGTTCGAGCAGGTTTATCACGTTTCCGAGAATGTGAAAAAAGCGCTGCCTGCAGGCACCAAAATGACCAAATACCACGTTGAGTTTCTGGGGCCGTTGGGTAAACAGCTGACTCAGGCCTGGGCGGTTGCGATGGCGCTGGGTGTGGAAGATAAAGTGAGCCCGCTGATGTTTGAAGCCGTACAGAAAACTCAGACCGTGCAAACTCCAGATGATATCCGTAACGTGTTTGTCAAAGCGGGCGTGAGCGCTGAAGACTACGATGCGGCATGGAACAGCTTCGTTGTGAAATCCCTGGTGGTTCAACAGGAAAAAGCGGCGGAAGATCTGCAACTGCGCGGCGTCCCGGCAGTATTTGTTAACGGTAAGTTTATGGTTAAAAATGACGGTCTGGACACCAGCTCGATGGATGCTTACGTGAAGCAATTCGCCGACGTGGTCAAATTCCTCAGCCAGCAGAAATAACTGAAATTGAACGTGAAGAACGCCGGCTCAGCCGGCGTTTTTTTTAACGATATTGCCGCTTTAACTTATCCAACAGTTTGTCTTTTTCCTGCCACAACGTATTCAGCCACAGCTGGAAACGCCGCTTGAAGAGCTTGTCGTTAAAGTAATCGCCATGCAGGTTTTCATCGATGGGCAGAAGCTCAATTCTCACCACAATGCGCTTTAACCGGCCGCACAGCATATCCATAAAAGGCCGTTCGCTATTCTCTGGATAAAGCAGGGTGACATTTAACACTTTATCGAACTGCTTGCCTAACGCACTGAGCGTAAAAGCAATGCCGGCCGCCTTTGGGGCGAGTAAATTGTGATAAGGGGAGCGGGTTTTAATTTTCTTGGCTTCAGTAAAGCGAGAACCCTCCACAAAATTGACGATAGTGGTTGGGCGCTTGCGGAATTTCTCGCAGGAGCGTCGTGTGGTTTCGATATCTCTACCGCGTTTTTCCGGATGTTTGAGCAAATAGCCACGTGAATAGCGCTTCATGAATGGCATATCCAGCGCCCAGCAGGCAAGGCCGACAAAGGGCACCCAGGCTAACTGTTGCTTGAGAAAGTATTTATTCATTGGAATGTGATTACGGAACAGCACGCACAGCACGACAATATCCGACCAGCTTTCGTGATTGCTGATAAGCAGATACCAGTTTTTACGTTCCAACCCCTCCAGCCCTTGAATATCCCAGTGTAGCTGCCGGTTAATGCGCAATAGCAGCGCCAATCCCTGACACCAGCACCACATCATAAAATCGGCAAAGGCGGAGATATGTCGCCAGATGGCAGGATAAGGGATCAATAGCTTAACGATGCCGGCGAATGCGATGGGGATCGAACACAGCACGGTCACCAAAATGGCAAGCAAGGCAGAAAATATAAAAATAACAGGGGACAGTAGTCTTGGCATGGTTATGGGCTGATGGTAGGTGAGAACAGTGTTACATGCCGTTGTGCATGAACAAAAAAATATTCTAACAGAAACAATCGGGGGAAGGTGCTCGTTACCGGCAACAGTTTCTATAGCTGAAGAAATAATCATTTGCTGCGTTTTCGCGCAACTTGTTCATCTTGTGCTAGGGTAATTGAGGTGCCAAATTTGATCAATGGTGCGATTAAAATCGAGCGCAAGTTATATCCACAAATCGTGTAAAAGTCGATAAATACCCCTCGTTAAATTAACGCTATTTAACACTGTGATTTAAATAGGAATTTTATTTTCAATTATAACGACAAACGCATCGTTATAATCTGGTGTCTTTTCTATGCACAAAGTTATCCACAGACAGGATCTTGCGGATCGCTTCGCATAATCACATCATTTTCATCCGCAATGCACGCTAAGGTTCGTCTCAGGCGGTCAGCTATGGCATGCTTACCACTATGTCCGATCACGATAAAGAAACGTTATGGCCCAAATTGCAGAAAACCCATTAATCCTGGTTGACGGTTCCTCTTACCTCTACCGCGCTTATCACGCCTTCCCTCCGCTGACCAATTCCGCGGGCGAACCGACCGGGGCAATGTACGGCGTGCTGAATATGCTGCGCAGCCTGCTGCTGCAGTACCAGCCAAGCCATGTTGCGGTGGTGTTTGATGCCAAGGGAAAAACCTTCCGTGATGAGCTGTTCGCAGAGTACAAATCACATCGCCCACCGATGCCGGACGATCTGCGTGCTCAAATTGAGCCATTGCATAAAATGGTCAAGGCTATGGGTCTGCCGCTGTTGGTCACGCCTGGTGTAGAAGCGGATGACGTTATCGGCACCTTGGCACTGGAAGCCGAAAAGGCCGGCCATTCGGTGTTGATCAGCACGGGTGATAAAGACATGGCGCAGTTGGTCACACCGAACGTTACGCTGATCAACACCATGAATAACACCATTCTTGGTCCGCAAGAAGTGTGCGATAAGTACGGCATTCCGCCGGAGCTGATTATCGACTTCCTGGCGCTGATGGGCGACTCCTCGGATAATATCCCCGGTGTGCCTGGCGTCGGTGAGAAAACCGCACAGGCGCTGTTACAGGGGCTTGGTGGGCTGGATGCACTCTATGCCAACCTGGACAACATCGCCACGCTCAGCTTCCGTGGTGCCAAGACCATGGCAGCCAAGCTGGAACAGAACAAAGAGGTGGCGTATCTCTCCTATAAGCTGGCGACCATTAAAACCGATGTAGAGCTGGATCTTTCCTGCGCCGATCTCGAAGTCTCTTCGCAAGACGTCGACACGCTGCAACAGTTGTTCAAACAGTACGAATTCAAACGTTGGCTGGCGGATGTTGAAGCCGGTATCTGGCTGGAAGGCAAAAAAGGCGCCGGCGCGAAAGCGGCCAGTGCGGTGAAGCCTGCCGGCGTAGCCGCAGACACCCCAAAAGTGGCTGCGGAAGCGACGCTGTCGCAAGAGGGCTACGTCACTATACTGGACAAGGAGACCTTCGCTGACTGGCTCAAAAAGCTGAGAAAAGCCGACGTGTTTGCCTTTGATACCGAAACCGACGGCCTGGATACCCTGACTGCCAACCTGATCGGCCTGTCCTTTGCCATTGCGCCAGGCGAAGCCGCTTATCTGCCAGTGGCGCATGATTATCTCGATGCGCCGGCGCAGTTGGATCGCGCCTATGTGCTGGAAACGCTGAAACCGTTGCTGGAAGACGAGAAAGCGCTGAAAGTCGGCCAGAATCTGAAGTTTGATATGGGCTTGTTGGCGCGTTACGACATCACCCTGCGCGGTATTGCCTTCGACACCATGCTGGAGTCCTATGTGTTGGACAGCGTGGGTGGGCGCCACGACATGGACAGTCTGTCCGATCGCTATCTCGGCCATAAAACCGTTACCTTTGAAGAGATCGCCGGTAAGGGCAAAAAGCAGCTCACCTTCAACCAGATTGCGCTGGAGCAGGCGGCACCTTACGCGGCTGAAGATGCCGATGTCACGCTGCAGTTGCATTTGGCGATGTGGCCGCAGCTGAAAGAAAGCGCCGAGCTGCTGAGGGTGTTCAATGAGATTGAAATGCCGCTGCTGCCAGTGCTGTCGCATATCGAACGCACCGGGGTGCTGATTGATCAAAGTATTTTGGCCGCCCACTCCATCGAGTTGACCAAGCGTCTGGCCGAACTGGAAATTCAGGCGCATGAACTGGCGGAAGAGCCTTTTAACCTTGCGTCGACCAAACAGCTGCAGGCGATCTTGTATGAAAAGCAAAAGCTGCCGGTACTGAAGAAAACCCCAGGCGGTGCGCCATCGACCAACGAAGAGGTGCTGGCCGAGTTGGCGCTGGATTATCCGTTGCCGAAGGTGATTCTGGAATACCGTGGCCTGGCGAAGCTAAAAACCACCTATACCGATAAACTGCCGCTGATGATTAACCCGTTCAGCGGGCGGGTGCACACCTCCTATCATCAGGCGGTGACGGCCACCGGGCGCCTCTCCTCCAGCGATCCGAACTTGCAGAACATTCCGGTGCGTAACGACGAAGGGCGCCGCATCCGGCAGGCATTTATTGCTCCTGAAGGCTACCGCATCGTTGCGGCCGACTACTCACAGATTGAACTGCGCATCATGGCTCATCTGTCGCAGGACGAGGGTTTACTGAAGGCCTTTGCGGCCGGTAAAGATATCCACCGGGCTACCGCCGCCGAGGTGTTTGGCCTGCCGCTCGACAAGGTGACGAATGAGCAGCGCCGCAGCGCCAAGGCAATTAACTTTGGCCTGATTTATGGCATGAGCGCATTCGGTCTGGCGCGTCAGTTGGGGATCCCGCGTGGCGAAGCGCAGCGCTATATGGATCTTTATTTCGAGCGTTACCCAGGCGTGCTGGAGTATATGGAACGCACCCGCCAGCAGGCTGCCGAACAGGGTTATGTCAGCACGCTGGATGGTCGCCGCCTCTATCTGCCGGACGTCAGTTCCAGCAATGGCATGCGCCGCAAGGCCGCCGAACGTGCGGCGATCAACGCCCCGATGCAGGGGACGGCTGCCGATATCATCAAGCGTGCGATGATTGAGGTGGACGCCTGGCTGCAAGGTCAGGATGAGCCATTGGTGCGCATGATCATGCAGGTGCACGATGAACTGGTGTTCGAGGTGCATGAGTCAGTGATTGAAGCGTCCAGCCAGCGCATCCGCGAGTTGATGGAAAACAGCATGACGTTGGCGGTGCCGCTGAAAGTGGACGTCGGCGTGGGTGCCAACTGGGATGAAGCCCATTGATAACGCGGTTGCTCACCCGTTAATCCCTCTCTGAGGCGCTAACTGGCGATAACCTAAGCACTTTTCGTAATTTAGCTACAAGATACGGCGATTGTTTCCCCAACCTCGCCGTTATTGCGCACTAAGTTGTGTAAGTAAACTACAAAAAATTCTTTTGCACTGCGAAAAAATCATGTAGAGTTACAGGCGTAGGGTACAGAGGTAAGATGTTCTATCTTTCAGACCTTTTACTTCACGTAATCGGATTTGGCTGAATATTTAGCCGCCCCAGTCAGTATTGACTGGGGCGTTTTTTATTGTAAAAACAACACCAGTCCATAGTTTTTTCCTATTCTCACCCGCATCTCATCCTCCGACGCTCCTCTGCTATTGCCCGCCAGTTCTGTCGTTGCCGATAAGTCGTCATAAGAATTTATGATGGATTTTTGTCAAAACTGTAATTAGATAACGAAAATCCTCTACTGCCATGAATAACAGGCATAAAAAAGCCGATGCGTTTCCACATCGGCTCTTGCGACATCTGCGGCTGGTTACTCGCCGGCAGCGTCGTCTTCCGGTAACACTTCCGGCGGGATCTCGTTAAACCAGGTATTCAGTTTCTGGCTCAGCTTGTCGACACCGATTTTTTTCGGCGAGGAGAAGGCTTCTACCTGGATATCGCCCATAAACGGCACTACCGCCTCGCGTACCATATTGAGCTGCGCCTTGCGCGCGCCGGAGGCCAGTTTGTCCGCTTTGGTCAGCAGAACCAGCACTGGCGTGCCAACATCGACTGCCCATTGAATCATCTGCTGGTCGAGATCTTTCAGCGGGTGGCGGATATCCATCAGTACCACCAGGCCTTTCAGGCAGTTGCGCATTTGCAGGTATTCACCCAGCGCCCGCTGCCACTTGCGTTTCATCTCTTCAGGAACTTCGGCGTAGCCATAACCCGGAAGGTCGACCAGGCGGATGCCTTCCTCGACTTCGAACAGGTTGATGAGCTGGGTACGGCCCGGCGTTTTACTGGTACGCGCCAGACTTTTTTGATTGGTCAGGGTATTTAACGCGCTGGATTTACCGGCATTAGAGCGGCCGGCGAAGGCAACTTCAATACCTTCATCCCCCGGAAGGTGGCGAATATCGGGCGCACTGGTGACGAAATGGGTCACATGATAATTGTAATTCTTGCTGGTCAAAATTTTTCGTCTCCGCGAGGATGGCTAACTGGTTGGCGATTATAACTGCATCAGCGGCAAAAATGGTGTGTTTCTCTGTTTTTAAGCGCCGGGCCAGCAGGGCGTGGCACTCACGTCGCCTTGGGTGTGTGAGACATTTGCCATTCGAATAGTGGGTAATGTCGCTTTATTCGAAAGTGATTTTTATTCTTTCTATTGAAAAACAAAAAGTTAATATTTTTCTGAGTGACTGATGATAGGCATTCCGTGGCAGATACCTTGAGTGCCCTTCTCAATCGCGTAAAGTAGATTGCAGCACAAGGCTGTGCAGGAGTAAGGAACATTCGGGAAGGGTGACAAATCTCAGGGAGCGCACGGGAAGTGCCATGAGTGCCAGGATGACCTCAGCAGGAATGCCTTGTTTGCACCTGAATGTGTGAACAACACAAGGATGGTGAAGTTATTGCAATTAGGATGCCCGCAGGAAGCGCACTCAGGAAGAGTGGATGCGAACGGATTGCGCCATGGACGATTTCCCTTTCAGGATGAAGGACGTAGTAGCAGGGAGTGCGTTTATAGCAGAGGGAAAAACCAGGATGTTGAGTGTACGCATGGAGCGCGTGGCAGGAATATCCTTCGAAAGAGGGTGAGAAATAGGCGGCAGGTTTAACCTGCCGCCTTTTTTCTTTGTCCGCTTTCTGCTAGATTCCGCCGCAATCGTATAGCATCTCTATACTGAATCTACATACCTAAGAGCGTACGCTATGAACCAGCCATCAAAAGCACCTCGCGCCCCACGCAGCAGCGCGGCGACGTCGAAATCGAAAAAGAAAAGCCGTGTGGAGCTCGATCAGGAAGCCCGTGAACGCAAGCGCCTGAAAAAACGCCGTGGTCTCGCTTCCGGTTCTCGCACCCAGGTTGAGTCTGCAAATCAGAAAAACAAGTCCGAGGCGCAGGTCAAAGATCCGCGTATTGGCAGCAAAGTGCCGGTAGCGCTGGTGGCGGAAGCTAAACCAAAAGCCAAACCTCAGCCTAAGCCGAAGGCCGCAGCCAAACCGCGCCTGTCGCCGGAAGAAGAGCTGGCGAAGCTGGAAAATGATGAGCGTTTGGATGCATTGCTGGATCGTATCGACGACGGCGCGACACTGAACGCCGAAGATCAGGCTTACGTTGACCAGACGCTGGATCGCATCGATGCGCTGATGGAGCAATTGGGCATTGAGCTGGGCGACGACGAAGACGATGAAAAAGAAGAAAAGCAGGAAGACATCCTGAAACTGCTGAAAAGCGGTAACCCGAAAGACGTATTTTAACGTGCCATGTGGCCGATCCTGGTAATAGCCCTACTCTTGATGTGTTATCTGCTGTGGTTATTCGGTAAACTATGGCGGCTGTCCAAACGCAAAACGCGTTTTCGCAGCGCTTCCGCGGCCAGACAGCGTAGACAACTGCCCATTTCCCGGCCCGGTAGGAAAAAATATCGGAAGGAGTGAGCATGTCAGAGCAGGCAATTGTCTGGGATCTGGCCCTGATCCAGAAATATAACTATTCAGGGCCGCGTTATACCTCATACCCCACGGCGCTGGAGTTTAACCAGGGTTACGACGAAGCGGCGTTTCAACGCGCCGCAGCTCGTTATCCTGAGCGTCCGTTGTCACTGTATGTGCATATTCCGTTCTGCCATAAACTCTGTTATTTCTGCGGCTGCAACAAGCTGGTAACGCGTCAGACGCATAAGGCTGATGAGTATCTGGCGGCGCTGGCGCGTGAAATCGCCCAGCGCGCCCCGTTATTTTCCGGGCGTAAGGTCGGCCAGATGCACTGGGGCGGCGGTACTCCTACCTACCTCAGTAAGTCGCAAATCAGCAGATTGACGGCGATGCTGCGGCAACACTTTGATTTCTTGCCCGATGCGGAAATGTCGATCGAGGTCGATCCGCGTGAGATTGAACTGGACGTACTCGATCATTTACGCAGCGAAGGTTTCAACCGCCTGAGCATGGGGGTGCAGGACTTCAATAAAGAGGTTCAGCGGCTGGTTAATCGCGAGCAGGATGAAGAATTTATCTTTGCCCTGATCGCCCGCGCGAAGGCGCTGGGATTTAACTCCACCAATATCGATCTTATTTACGGGCTGCCAAAACAGACGCCGGAGAGTTTTGCTTTCACCCTGGAGCGGGTGGCGGAGCTAAGCCCGGACCGTCTCAGCGTGTTCAACTATGCGCATTTGCCGAGTCTGTTCGCGGCACAGCGCAAGATCAAGGACGCCGACTTGCCAAGCGCACGGCAGAAACTGGATATCCTGCAGCAGACCATCGCTTCTCTGACTGAGGCCGGTTACCAGTTTATCGGCATGGATCACTTTGCTCGCCCGGAAGATGAGCTGGCGGTGGCCCAGCGCGAAGGTAAACTGCACCGCAATTTTCAGGGCTACACCACCCAGGGCGACAGCGATCTGTTGGGGTTGGGCGTTTCCGCCATCAGCATGTTAGGCGACAGCTATGCGCAGAACCAGAAAGAGCTGAAGGCTTATTACGGCAGCGTCGAGGCGCAGGGCAATGCGCTGTGGCGCGGCTTGACCATGACGGAAGACGATTGCTTGCGGCGTGAAGTGATTAAAACGCTGATCTGCAATTTCCAGTTGGGTTATCGCGCGATAGAACAGCAGTTCGCCATCGACTTCGCCGCTTACTTTGCCGAAGACCTGCAGTTGCTTACGCCGTTTGAACGCGATGGGCTGGTGGAGCGTGATGAACAAGGCATTCGCGTAACCCCGCGCGGTCGTTTGCTGATCCGCAATATTTGCATGTGCTTTGATCTCTATCTGCGTCAGCAGGCGCGTACTCAGCAGTTCTCGCGGGTGATTTGATGCATAAAAAAACGGCCGCTGATGCGGCCGTTTTTTCAGCTGAAGAAATTAATCAGTGCTGCGCACAGCACCGCGGCAACGGCTGCCTGCGGCGTGTGGCTGGCGGAAGAGCCAAGCTCTGCGCCTTGGGAAATAAATACGATGAATGAATCCAACATCCTGAGCCTCCAGAGTGTGCGACCCGATCATACTGCGGCCATGCAGGCTGTAAAGCCTGGGGTAGCCGTTTTTTTGTGCGCTTGATTGTGTTTTTTATAATCAATGACGCAAACTATTCCATTCCCAGCTCTTTCAATTTCCGCGTTAAGGTATTGCGGCCCCAGCCTAGTAGCCGGGCGGCTTCTTGCTTATGCCCTTGGGTATGACGTAGCGCAGTGGTGAGCAGTGTACGCTCCATCTCCGGTTGTGCTTCCGACAAGAGGTTTTGATGACCGGAACGCAGGGCGCGATCGGCCCACTGCGCCAGCAGCGTAGCCCAGCTGTCCGGCAGGCTGTGGCCGGCGACTTCCGGCGCGGAGGTTTCAAACAGCTCGCTCGGCAGATCCTGGATCAGCACTTCCTGTCCGGCGGCCATCACGGTCAGCCAGCGACAGGTATTTTCCAACTGACGCACGTTCCCTGGCCATGGCAGGCGGGTCAGTGCGGTTTCGGTTTCCGGATGCAGATTCTTTGCTTCAACGCCCAGCTCTTTTGCCGCTACCTGCAGGAAGTAGCGCGCCAGACGCGGGATATCCTCACGGCGCTCGCGCAGAGGGGGCAGGTGCACGCGGATCACATTCAGGCGGTGGAACAAGTCCTCGCGGAATTTGCCTTCCTGGACCCGCAACTCCAGATTCTGGTGCGTGGCGGCGATGATACGCACGTCCACCTTCACCGGCGCATAACCGCCGACCCGGTAGAATTGACCGTCTGCCAGTACGCGCAGCAAGCGGGTTTGAACGTCCAGCGGCATATCGCCGATTTCGTCCAGGAACAGCGTGCCGCCGTCGGCCTGCTCAAAACGGCCCTGGCGGATCTGATTGGCGCCGGTAAAGGCACCTTTCTCATGGCCGAACAGTTCGGATTCGATCAGGTCTTTGGGGATCGCCGCCATGTTCAGCGCGATAAAAGGCGATTTGGCGCGCGGGCTGTGGCGATGCAAGGCATGGGCCACCAACTCTTTACCTGTCCCTGATTCGCCGTTGATCAGCACGCTGATCGACGAACGCGACAGGCGGCCGATGATGCGGAAAACATCCTGCATTGCCGGCGCTTCGCCGATGATGTCCGCCGCCGGATCGCTGGCAGGCTGGCTGCGCGCCGGCTGTTGCTGTTCCTGATAATGGCTGATGGCGCGTTCTACCAGCGCCACCGCTTCATCGATATCAAAGGGTTTGGGCAGATAATCGAACGCCCCTTGTTGGTAGGCGCTGACGGCGGCGTCCAGATCCGAATGCGCGGTCATTATGATGACCGGCAACATTGGGTGGCGCTGTTTGATCTGCTTGAGTAACGCTAAACCATCCATACCCGGCATGCGGATGTCAGACAGCAACACGTCGGGAGTTTGCGTGGCCAATGCTTCCAGCACTGCATTGCCACTGTCGAAGGTGGCGCAGCTCACACCCGCTCCAGTGAGCGCGCGTTCAAGCACCCAGCGGATGGAGCTATCGTCATCGACGATCCAGACTATCCCTCGTTGCATAGAAAACCTCACTGGCGAATAGGCAGGTAAACCGAGAATTCGGTATGTCCTGGCCAACTGTTAAATTCAATTTTTCCGCAATGCTGATCGATAAGATTACGGGCGATGGATAAACCCAGGCCGGTACCGCCTTCGCGGCCGCTGACCATCGGGTAGAACAGGGTGTCCTGTAACTGCGCCGGTACGCCGGGGCCGTCATCTTCTATATCGATACGTGCCGCCAATCGGTAGCGAGTGCCGTGCAGGGTTATCTGGAACGCGGTGCGGGTGCGCAGCGTGATAGTGCCACCTTCAGCGCCCAGCGCCTGCAAGGCATTGCGGGTAATGTTCAGTAATACCTGTTCGATCTGGTCCGGATCGTGCGCCATTTCCGGCAGGCTGGGGTCGTAGTCGCGCACCAGCGTCACGTTGTCCGGTTTCTCCAGCGACACCAGTTGGCATACTCGTTCCGCCACCTGATGAATACTCTGGGTAATGTGCTGGCCTGGCCGTTGCGGCCCCAGCAAACGATCGACCAGGTTGCGCAGGCGGTCGGCCTGTTCAATGATGACTTTGGTGTATTCGGTCAGCGCCGGGTCGGGGAGTGCCTTGGCCAGCAATTGTGCTGCGCCGCGCAGGCCGCCAAGCGGATTTTTGATTTCGTGCGCCAGGCCTCGTACCAGATCGCGGGCCGCCACTTGCTGGGCGTGTTGCAATTGTTCCTGGCTCAGACGGCGTTGATTATCCATTGGCGCCAGCTCAACCAGAATAAAGCCTTCAGGCAGCGCCTGAGCGGTCAGGGAGAGGATATGCGCACGGCCGTCAACCACCAGGGTTACTTCGCTATCGGTAAAGCCCTGGCCGGCACGCAGGCTCTCACGCATCAGATCGACGTTCAGTGAGAAATAGCCTAGCAGGTCGGGTAGGGGTGTACCGAAAAGTTTACGGGAACTTTGCGCCAGCAGTTGTTGTGCCGCCGGGTTGGCATAATGAACCGCCAGATCATCATCCAACAGCAGGATGCTGTTGATGAGAGAATTGAGGATCTGCCCAGCATCGGGCAGCTTGCCAGTTGCCATACAGCAGACTCCTGCACCTTTTTAGTGCATCTATGCTACCCCATCCGTGATGCGTGCGGTATGGAATAGTTTTGCAGAAAATACGGTGGAGAAAAAAACCCATCCGAAGATGGGCTGAAAGTTTCCACGGCAACAAAAAAACGACAACTAAAATGTGGTGCGCCATCCGCAGATGGCGCGGTAAGGCTTAAACGCTGTAGTACAGTTCGAACTCAACCGGATGCGGCGTCATGCGAACGCGGTCCATTTCTTCTTTACGCAGGTCGATGTAAGCGTCGATTGCGTCGTCGGTGAATACGCCACCACGGGTCAGGAACTCGCGGTCTTCGCTCAGTGCAGCCAGCGCTTCGTCCAGGGAACCTGCAACTTTTGGAATTTCAGCTTCTTCTTCCGGCGGCAGGTCATACAGGTTTTTGTCCATCGCATCGCCAGGGTGGATTTTGTTGATCACGCCATCCAGGCCTGCCATCAGCAGAGCCGCGAAGCACAGGTATGGGTTAGCCGCTGGATCCGGGAAACGGGCTTCGATACGGCGCGCTTTCGGGCTGGCAACTACCGGGATACGGATGGAAGCGGAACGGTTACGGGCTGAGTAAGCCAGCATGACCGGCGCTTCGTAGCCTGGGACCAGACGCTTGTAAGAGTTGGTGGTCGGGTTGGCCAGGGCATTGATAGCTTTAGCGTGCTTGATGATACCGCCGATGTAGAACAGGGCAGTTTCAGACAGGCCGCCGTATTTGTCGCCTGCGAACAGGTTAGTGCCGTTCTTGGACAGCGACATGTGGCAGTGCATACCTGAGCCGTTATCACCGAACATAGGTTTCGGCATGAAGGTCGCGGTTTTGCCAAATGCGTGAGCCACGTTGTGAACCACGTATTTGTAGATTTGGATTTCGTCGGCTTTCTTGGTCATGGTGTTGAAGCGGGTTGCCACTTCGTTCTGACCCGCGGTTGCCACTTCGTGGTGGTGCGCTTCGACCACCAGACCCATTTCTTCCATGGTCAGACACATGGTAGAACGGATGTCCTGTGAAGAGTCGACCGGAGGAACCGGGAAGTAACCGCCTTTTACTGCCGGACGGTGGCCTTTGTTGCCGCCATCGTATTTGGTGCCGGAGTTCCATGCGCCTTCGACATCGTCGATAGCTACGTGAGAACCACGGATGCTGCTGCCGAAACGGATATCGTCGAACAGGAAGAACTCAGGCTCTGGCCCGAACAGCACGGTGTCCGCGATGCCTGAAGCGCGCAGGAAGTCTTCCGCACGTTTGGAAATGGAGCGCGGGTCACGGTCGTAGCCCTGCATGGTGCCTGGCTCGAGAATATCGCAGCGAATAATCAGGGTGGATTCTTCGAAGAACGGATCCAGCACCGCAGTGCTGGCGTCTGGCATCAGCACCATGTCAGATTCGTTGATGCCTTTCCAACCGCCGATCGAGGAGCCGTCAAACATTTTACCTTCTTCGAAGAAGTCGGCATTCACCTGATGAGCAGGGATGGTGACGTGTTGTTCTTTACCCTTGGTGTCAGTGAAACGCAGGTCTACGAATTTCACTTCATGCTCATTCAGCATCGTCAAAACGTGTTCAGCGGACATACTTAACTCTCCCGGATTTATCATTGTCGTCGTCGTGGAACGAATCTGTGGAACTGGCTGTTTTTGCCTTGAATAGACTAAAGCGAAAACTGTGCCAACTTTGCAAAAGCGCTTTAATCGCCTTTCTGCGCGGGTTTTGCACAGAATCAGTATGCACCATTAGTGATGCATTGCACTTAATTGGTGCAATTAACGCAGCGTGGGGCACTGTAATGGTGCAAAAGTGCACCAACTGCTGCTTTTTGCACCGTGAAAGGGATCACAAACTGACCTGTACACAGTTGTTTATAAGAGACTGTTGTGATCTTGTTTAGTACCTCGCTTAATACGTGTACAATAGCGCGCTATTTCTAATGCCTGAGGCAAAGCTGTGATCGAAAATTTGCGTAACATCGCCATTATTGCCCACGTTGACCATGGTAAAACCACCCTGGTTGATAAGCTGCTGCAACAATCCGGTACTTTCGGAGAGCGTGTAGAAGCCACCGAACGCGTAATGGACTCCAACGATTTGGAGAAAGAGCGTGGGATTACCATCCTCGCAAAAAACACCGCCATTAATTGGAAAGACTACCGCATCAACATCGTGGATACCCCAGGACACGCCGACTTCGGCGGCGAGGTTGAGCGTGTGATGTCAATGGTTGACTCGGTGCTGCTGGTTGTGGATGCAATGGATGGCCCAATGCCGCAAACCCGTTTCGTGACCAAAAAAGCCTTCGCTAATGGTCTGAAGCCGATCGTGGTAATCAACAAGGTTGACCGTCCGGGCGCACGTCCTGACTGGGTTGTTGATCAGGTCTTCGACCTGTTCGTTAACCTCGACGCGACCGATGAGCAACTCGACTTCCCAATCATCTATGCTTCTGCATTGATGGGTATCGCGGGCACCGACCACAACGAGATGGCGGAAGACATGACCCCGCTGTATCAGGCGATCGTAGACCACGTGTCTGCGCCGCAGGTTGAGCTTGAAGCGCCGTTCCAGATGCAGATCTCTCAGCTGGACTACAACAACTACGTTGGCGTTATCGGTATCGGCCGTATCAAGCGCGGTAAGGTCAAACCTAACCAGCAGATCACTATCATTGATAGCGAAGGCAAAACCCGTAACGGTAAAGTGGCTAAAGTTCTGACCCACATGGGCCTGGAACGTATCGAAGCTGCCGTGGCTGAAGCTGGCGACATCATCGCTATCACCGGTCTGGGCGAGTTGAACATCTCCGACACCATCTGCGACACCAACGCCGTTGAAGCGCTGCCTGCACTGTCTGTTGATGAGCCGACCGTAACCATGTACTTCAACGTCAACACCTCTCCGTTCTGTGGTAAAGAAGGCAAGTACGTGACTTCACGTCAGATCCTCGACCGTCTGAACAAAGAGCTGGTGCACAACGTGGCACTGCGCGTTGAAGAAACCGAAGATGCTGACGCGTTCCGCGTATCGGGCCGTGGTGAACTTCACCTGTCGGTTCTGATCGAAAACATGCGTCGTGAAGGCTTCGAGCTGGCGGTTTCCCGTCCTAAAGTTATCAACCGTAAAATCGATGGCCGCATGCAAGAGCCGTTCGAGAACGTGACGCTGGATATCGAAGAACAGCACCAGGGTTCAGTCATGCAAGCCATGGGTGAGCGCAAAGGTGACGTTAAGGACATGATCCCTGACGGCAAAGGCCGTATTCGCCTGGATTACCTGATCCCTGCGCGTGGCCTGATCGGCTTCCGTACCGAGTTCATGACCATGACTTCCGGTACCGGTCTGCTGTACTCCACTTTCAGCCACTACGATGATGTGCGCCAGGGCGAAATCGGCCAGCGTCAGAACGGCGTGCTGATCTCCAACGGCCAGGGTAAAGCGGTAGCGTTCGCCCTGTTCGGTCTGCAAGATCGCGGCAAGCTGTTCCTGGGCCACGGTGCGGAAGTGTATGAAGGCCAGATCATCGGTATTCACTCACGTTCCAACGACCTGACCGTAAACTGCCTGACCGGTAAGAAGCTGACCAACATGCGTGCTTCCGGTACTGACGAAGCCACGACTCTGGTTCCGGCTATCAAGATGACTCTGGAGCAAGCTCTGGAATTCATCGATGATGACGAACTGGTAGAAGTAACGCCAACGTCCGTACGTATTCGTAAACGTCACCTGACGGAAAACGATCGTAAGCGTGCCAGCCGCGGTCCTAAAGACGCTTAATCGCTGATTTAGTGTTCCATGCTTAGGGCGCAGTTCATTCTTGCGCCCTGAGTTTTTTCCTCTGCCTTTCCCCATTTCTGCCATGCGCTATGCGCTTTTCCCGTTGCTCTCTGTTCAGCTCCTTCTTTTCCCGCTACAGTGAAATCTCACCGGCCCATCAGGAGAGGACTATGCTGTATATCTTTGATTTAGGTAATGTGATTGTCGATATCGATTTCAAACGTGTACTGGGTGTATGGAGCAATTTGAGTGGCACGCCGCTGGCGGTATTGTCCGAGCGTTTCGCCATGGGCGAGTTGTTCCAGCAGCATGAGCGCGGTGAAATCAGCGACGAAGATTTTGCCGAACGGCTGAGTGATGAAATGGGCGTCGCCCTCAGTTTTGAACAGTTCGCCACTGGCTGGCAGGCGGTGTTTGTCGCCCTGCGCCCAGAGGTGATCGACATCATGAAACGTCTGCGCAGCGAAGGTCATCGGGTGGTAGTGTTGTCGAATACCAATCGTCTGCACTGCAACTACTGGCCACAGCACTATCCCGAAGTGGCCGAGGCCGCCGATCATCTGTATCTGTCTCAGGATATCGGCATGCGCAAGCCGGACGCCAACATCTATTTGCACGTTTTAAACGCCGAAAATACGTCGCCGGAAGACGCCGTGTTCTTTGACGATCATCCCGACAACGTCGCCGCTGCACAGGTGCTGGGCATCAAAACGGTACACGTGACCGATCGTGACGTGGTGCCGGCTTATTTTGCCCAATGAACGCGAAGAGGTAAGCTTAAGGCGTACAAACTGACATCAAGGAGTGACCATGTCGTTTTTCCGCCGTAAAAAGCTGCCTTCCGCGATCAAGCCCAGCGTCACCTTCGGGCGATTGCTGCTCAAGCGCGTCGACAGCGACGGCCTGACCATGTTGGCGGGCCATCTGGCCTATGTTTCCCTGCTGTCGCTGGTGCCGTTGATTACCGTGGTGTTCGCGTTGTTTGCCGCGTTCCCGATGTTTTCCGACATCAGCGTTCAGTTGAAAAGTTTTATCTTCTCCAATTTCATGCCGGCCGCCGGCAACGTGATCCAAAGTTATTTGGAACAGTTTGTCGCCAACTCCAACAAGATGACCGCCGTCGGGACCTGTGGGCTGATTGTCACCGCGTTGCTGCTGATCTCCTCGGTCGATAGCGTGCTCAACACCATCTGGCGCAGCGAGAACAAGCGGCCAATCGTATTCTCGTTTGCGGTGTATTGGATGGTGCTGACCCTGGGGCCGCTGTTGGTGGGCGCCAGCATGGCTATCAGCTCCTACCTGTTGTCGCTCAACTGGCTGGCGCAGGCAGGCGTGAACAGCCTGGTGGATCAGGTACTGCGAATTTTCCCGCTGATCCTGTCGTGGATATCGTTCTGGCTGCTGTATTGCATCGTGCCGACGGTACGCGTACCGCCTAAGGATGCGCTGGTCGGCGCGCTGGTGGCCGGAATATTGTTTGAACTGGGCAAGAAGGGCTTTGCGCTGTATATCACCATGTTCCCGTCTTATCAGCTGATTTACGGCGTGCTGGCGGTGATCCCGATTTTATTCCTGTGGGTCTACTGGAGCTGGTGTATCGTGTTACTCGGCGCGGAAATCACCGTTACTCTCGGGGAGTTCCGTGACTACCGTCGGCAAAAGGCGGAGCAACAGGATCAGACACAAGAAGGGCAGTTATGATTGCGTTAATACAACGGGTGTTAAGCGCCAGCGTCACGGTCAAGGGAGAGACGGTAGGCAAGATTGGCCCCGGTTTGTTAGTGTTATTGGGCGTGGAGCAGGACGATAACGAGCAAAAAGCCGTGCGCCTGTGCGAACGCGTGCTGGGGTATCGCATCTTTGGCGACGAGAACGACAAGATGAATCTCAACGTTCAGCAGGCGGGAGGCAGCCTGTTGGTGGTTTCGCAGTTCACGCTGGTGGCCGATACCCAAAAAGGCATGCGCCCGAGTTTCTCACGCGGCGCCACGCCGCAGGAGGCCGATCGGTTGTATCAATATTTTGTTGGCCAGTGCCGCGAACGCGGCGTAGAAACCCAGACCGGTGAGTTCGCCGCCGACATGCAAGTGGCGCTGGTGAACGACGGGCCGGTGACGTTTTGGCTTCAAGTCTAAGTATTTTGAGAGAGAAGGCGTCTATGTATCACCTACGAGTACCCGTAACAGAACAAGAGCTGAAGGATTATTACCAGTTTCGTTGGGAAATGCTGCGCAAGCCATTGCACCAACCGGTGGGTTCGGAAAAGGATGCCTACGACGCCATGGCGCACCATCAGATGGTGGTGGATGAGGGCGGTAAAATTGTCGCTATCGGGCGGCTGTATATCAATGCCGACAACGAGGCGGCGATCCGCTTTATGGCGGTAGACCCGACGGTGCAGGACAAAGGCCTCGGCACGCTGGTGGCGATGACGCTGGAATCCGTGGCACGTCAGGAAGGGGTAAAGCGGGTGGTGTGTAGCGCCCGTGAGGATGCGGTGGAGTTCTTTGCCAAGCTTGGCTTCGTCAATCAGGGCGAGATCACCGCGCCGCAAACCACCCCGATCCGCCACTTCCTGATGATTAAACCGGTGGCCACGTTGGACGATATTCTGCATCGCCCCGATTGGTGCGGCCAGCTGCAGCAGGCCTGGTACGATCATATCCCGCTTAGCGAGAAAATGGGGGTGCGCATCAGCCAGTATACCGGCCAGCGTTTCGTCACCACCATGCCGGAGATTGGCAACCAGAACCCGCACCATACGCTGTTTGCCGGCAGCCTGTTCTCTCTGGCCACGCTGACTGCCTGGGGGCTTATCTGGCTGCTGCTGCGTGAGCGCCATCTGGGCGGCACCATTATTCTGGCGGATGCGCATATCCGCTACAGCAAACCTATTACCGGCAGACCGCGGGCGGTGGCCGATCTCAGCTCGCTGAGCGGCGATCTGGCCCGTCTGGCGCGGGGCCGCCGCGCACGCGTGCAGGCGGAGGTGCATCTGTTCGGCGACGACGATAAAGGCGCGGTATTTGAAGGCACTTATATGGTGCTGCCGGCCGAGTCGGACGTGCCCCTCGACCAGGGCGGCTCTGAGGCGATAGAAAGCTGAGTCGTCGGCCCTCTTCCCCGGGAAGAGGGTGTGAAAGACTAGGGTAACTGTTGGTTGACCGCCCGGCCATCGCCGGCGGTGGCCTGCAGTTCGCCCTTAAGTGAGGATTTAAACGGCCCATCGCTGTTCAGCAACCCTTTCAACTGCAGTTGCAGATTTCCGTCACCTTCTAGCGGAACCGGCTGCCATCCCCATTGCTGCAAGGTATTCATCGGTACCGAGCGGCCGTTCAACGACAGCGTAAACGGCTTGCCCGGCAGCTGCTCGACCGTGGCTTTGGCTTCCAGTAATCCTTTTGGCATAAAGGCACTTAGCTCGGTGACGTTGATCTGCCCGTCATTGGCGTTTAGCGCCAGCGATGGGCGCCGAACGTCAATTTTATTGAAGGTGGCTTCGCTGCCATTCAGGTTCAGCGTGCCGGACCAAATACCCCACTGGTGATCGCGCGCCAACAGCAGGTTGCCGCCGTAGCCGTCCAGCGCGGTGATCTGGAACGGGAAGTCCGGATTAATGTCGATGATCAGGTTGCGATTGGTGGTCAGTTTGTTGACGTACACCTCCGCCAACCAGTGCGGCAGCGGTTGCAGCCATAGCGCGCGCCAGTCTTGCGGCAAGGTGTATTCGAGTGCGGCGACGGCCACTTCGTCCAGTTGCAGGCGGTTGTTGGCGCGCAGCCAGCTGCCGGAGGTACGCAGCAGCCCGCCTTCCCAGCGGCTGGTGAACTGTTGAATGGCGATACCGGCCGGTGAAAGCCGCATATTCATGATCGGATCGATCAGGTGGAAACCGCCGTTGATCAGATCGCTGGCGTTGAAGTTCAGCGAACCGTCCTCACTGCGCCAGTCGCCTTGCTGGAAGGTAACGTTCTGCAGCGACAGATCGAGATCGTTGAATGCCCACTCTTTGCCCTCCAGTCGTGCGTCGATCAAATCAAAACGTTTGAGAGTGACCGGCGGCAGCGCCGTAAAGCGTTGCCAGAATTCGGCCAGCGTCAGCGGAGTTTGCATGCGTACGCCACTCAGCCGCAGGCGTTCCACCTGCCAGCTGCCGTCGGCGGCGCGGCTGGCTACTCCGGTCAGGTCACCCTGCGCCAGATCGGCGCCGAAGTTGTTGAGCTTCAGCTGGTTCTGTTTAAGCTCACCCTGTACCAGCACCTGCGAAGCCGGGATACCGTTCAGCGTCATCGAGCCGGCGCTGAACTGGAACTGATTGTTTTCTCCCAGCAGATGTCCGGCTTTGGGCTGCCAGGGCGTAATGCCGGCATTGACCTGCTGCGCGTTCAGCTGCCAGGTTTCATCGCTGGACTGCAGCGCCATATTGCTCAACTGCAACACATCGGCCTGTACCGGCAGTGTCGCGGTCTGCGGCTGAACGGCAAGCGTGCCGTCGCGCAGCGTTACGCTGTGAAAATAGCGCGGTTCGGTAATTTGGCGCAGGCTCAGGCCGAGATCTACCCGTTTGGCGACCAACGCCTGCGGCTGATTATTTTTGGCCAGTTTGACGTCTTCCAGGCTGATTTGGCCCGGTTGATTCCATGAGTGCGAGATTTTTGCCACCGACAGGCGGTATTCGCTGTTATCGCTGATCCAACGGCTTAACCAACCCGCCGCCCAGCCGGTTTGCCCCACGACGTACAACAGCACAATGGCAAGCACTACCAGCAGCAGCAACGTCAGCAACAGTTTTCCGATAAATTTCATCGTCTACATCCGCGTCGGTCAAAAAAGATACCCTGTTTATGCCGCAATTGGCCGGGCATCTCAAGTGCAATGGTCTGATAGGCAATAAAAAACGGCCGCAAGCGGCCGTTTGTGGCAGGCAGCGCGGTGGATTATGGCTTCTGGTGTTCGTGCGGGAACACCAGGTTGAGCACGATGGCGGTGATGCCGCCGGCGGCAATGCCTGAAGAGAGCAGGGTTTTCAGCCAGTCGGGCGCGAACTGCAGGATCAACGGTTGCTGGGAAACACCCATGCCGACGGCCAGCGACAGCGCCATGATCATGATCGCGCGGCGGTTCAGCCTTTCGCGCGACACGATACGCACGCCGGAGGCGGCGATGGTGCCGAACATCACCAGGGTAGCGCCGCCAAGCACCGGTTCAGGAATATGCTGCACGAAATTGGCCACTGCCGGGAACAAGCCCAGCGCGATCAGCATCAACGCCACCACAAAGCCGACGTAACGGCTGGCAACCCCGGTCAGTTGGATCACGCCGTTGTTCTGACCAAAACAGGAGTTGGGGAAGGTGTTGAATACTGCCGACAGCATCGAGTTCAGGCCGTTGGCCAGCACGCCGCCTTTCAGGCGTTTCATATACAAGGGGCCGCTGACCGGCTGTTCCGACACGTCTGAGGTGGCGGTGATGTCGCCGATGGTTTCCAGTGAGGTGACCATAAAGATCAGCATCAGCGGCAGCAGCAGGCTCCAGTCAAAGCCCAGGCCATAATACAGCGGGATCGGAAGGGTGACCGCCGCCGTTTGCGGAGCCGGCTGGCTTGCCGGCAGCATGTCCATCGCCCAGGCCAGCAGGTAGCCGACCGCCATGGCGATCACCAGCGAGGCGACGCGCAGGTACGGGTTGCGCTGGCGGTTAAGCAGAATAATCACCGCCAATACCGCGCCGGCCAGCAGCAGGTTTTTCGGTGCGCCGAAACTGTGATCGCTTATCGCGGCATAGCCGCCGCCGATGGAGGTCAGCCCAACCTGAATCAGCGACAACCCGATAATCATCACCACAATACCGGAGACCAGCGGGGTGATGATGCGTCGCGCCAGGTGCAGCACGCGGGAAAGCAAGATCTCGGTGCAGGAGGCGACCATCAGCGTGCCGAATAGCGCAGCCATCATGGTTGGGACGTCGGCACCGCCGTTTTTCAGCGCCAGCCCGCCCATAATCAGCGGTGAAACAAAGTTAAAACTGGTGCCCTGAATCGACAGCAGGCCCGAACCGACCGGCCCCCAGGTTTTAATTTGCAAAATAGAGGCCAGGCCGGAGGCAAACAGCGACATGCTGATAATGTGCTGAGTATCCTGTGCCGGCAGACCGAGCGCCTGACAGATCAACAGCGCTGGGGTGATAACCGCCACGAACATCGCCAGCAGATGCTGACCGGCGGCAAACAGCGTTTGCGGCAGCGGCGGGCGGTCTTCCAGACGGTAAATCAGTTCGCTGGTGTGGGGCGTTACGGCGGCTTTTTGCACGGCATCAAGCTCGGTGGATGGCATGGTCATGATGTGGCATTTCCAGAAACGGCAAAGCAGGCATTTTAATGATCCACCCCGCAAAAGCAAACGGTTGCGCCCTGATATTACGTCAGAGATATCAATGCCTATGTCGTATTTTTGTTCATTTTTTCTTGTCTTCTCAGCATTTTTTACTTCTAATCCCACCCTCATCAAGTTTTAAAAACTAAGCGGTTTTCTATAACTTATTATTTCTTATTGGATCTTTTCCGTTACAGGGAGTACCTGGATGTTTCATCTCGATACTTATGGCACGTTAGTCGCGGCAACGCTGGTTCTGCTCCTTGGGGGCAAATGCGTCAGAAGCATTCCGCTGTTGCGAAAATACACTATTCCCGCACCTGTCGCCGGTGGTTTGCTGGTGGCGCTCTTGTTGTTAGCCCTGAAAAAGTTCGCTAACTGGGAAATCAGCTTCGATATGTCGCTGAAAGACCCGTTGATGCTGGCCTTCTTCGCCACCATCGGCCTGAATGCCAACCTGGCGCGGCTGCGCGCGGGCGGCAAAGCGCTAATGGTGTTCCTGTTTGTGGTGCTGGGCCTGTTGGTGGTGCAGAACGCCATTGGCATCGGCATGGCGAAAATACTGGGTCTGGATCCGCTGATGGGCCTGATCGCCGGTTCAATTACGCTATCCGGCGGTCATGGTACCGGCGCAGCCTGGAGCAAGCTGTTCATCGAGCGTTATGGATTTGAAAACGCTACGGAAGTGGCGATGGCCTGTGCGACTTTCGGCCTGGTGCTGGGCGGGCTGATCGGCGGCCCGGTGGCGCGTTACCTGGTGAAACACTCCTCTACGCCGGAAGGCACACCGGAAGACAGCGTGCAACCGAGCGGTTTTGAAAAGCCGGAAAGCGGTCGACTGATCACCTCTTTGGTGATGATCGAAACTATCGCGATGATCGCCATCTGCTTGAGCCTGGGGCAGTTTATTGCCGGCTTGTTGAATGGCACGGTGTTTGAATTGCCAAACTTTGTCTGTGTGCTGTTTGTCGGGGTGGTCCTCAGCAATACGCTGGCGTTCAGCGGTTTTTACACCGTGTTCGAACGGGCGGTGTCGGTGCTGGGGAACGTCAGCCTGTCGCTGTTCCTGGCCATGGCGCTGATGAGCCTGCGCCTGTGGGAGCTGGCGTCGCTGGCGCTGCCGATGCTGGCCATTCTGGCTGTGCAGACACTGGTGATGGCGCTCTACGCAATTTTCGTCACTTATCGGGTGATGGGCAAAAACTACGACGCGGCGGTACTGGCTGCGGGACACTGTGGTTTTGGCATGGGCGCTACGCCAACGGCGATCGCCAATATGCAGGCGATTACCGATCGCTTCGGTCCATCGCATCTGGCGTTTCTGGTGGTGCCGATGGTGGGGGCGTTCTTTATTGATATCGCCAACGCGATCGTGATTAAGCTGTATCTGCTGTTGCCGGTATTCCCGGCGGTGGGCTGAATAGCGTTCGAGATGTAAAGCAAGGGCGCCATTGGCGCCCTTGTCTATGGCAGAGGGTCAGGCGTTGGAGTAGCGCGCTTTCTCCGGCAGCCAGCGTTCAATCAGGGCGCGGGCATGTTCCGGGTACTGCTGATGAATATGGCGGGCGACGCGCTGCACTTCCGGTATCATCGCCTGGTCACGCAGCAAATCGGCCACCTTGAACTCCGCACTGCCGGTCTGGCGTGTGCCAAGCAGCTCGCCTGGGCCACGAATTTCCAGATCGCGCTGGGCAATCACAAAGCCATCGTTACTGTCGCGCAGTACCTGCAGACGTTTCTGCGCAGTTTTGCTGAGCGGGGTTTTGTACAACAGCACGCAATGCGATGCCACTGCGCCACGGCCAACGCGGCCGCGCAGCTGATGCAGCTGCGCCAACCCAAGCCGCTCCGGGTTTTCGATAATCATCAGGCTGGCGTTCGGTACGTCGACGCCGACTTCGATCACTGTGGTCGCCACCAGCAGCTGTAACTCACCCTGTTTGAAGGCCTGCATGACCGCCTGTTTTTCCTGCGCCTTCATACGGCCGTGAACCAGAGCGACTTTCAGTTCGGGCAGCGCAGCCTTCAGCTCTTCCCAGGTGGCTTCCGCCGCCTGCGCTTCCAGCAACTCCGACTCTTCGATCAACGTACAGACCCAATACGCCTGTCGGCCTTCTTCCATGCAGGCGCTTTTTACCCGCTGGATAATATCGGCGCGCCGGGTGTCTGGAATGGCGACGGTGGTGACCGGCGTCCTGCCTGGCGGCAATTCGTCGATCACCGAGGTATCGAGATCGGCATAGGCGGTCATTGCCAGCGTGCGTGGGATGGGCGTGGCGGTCATGATCAACTGGTGGGCATGGAAGCCTTGCTCCTCGCCCTTTTCCCACAGAGCCAGCCGCTGGTGCACGCCAAACCGGTGCTGTTCGTCGATGATCACCAGCGCCAAGCCGGAAAACTGCACCTGTTCCTGGAATATGGCGTGCGTACCGACCACCATCGACACTTTTCCGCTGGCGATCGCTTCCTGCTGAGCAATGCGTGCCTTGCCTTTTTGCTTGCCGGCCAGCCAGCCGACTTCAAGCCCCAGCGGTTCAAACCACTGGCGGAAGTTATTGGCGTGTTGTTCGGCCAGCAGTTCGGTAGGCGCCATCAATGCCACCTGTTTGCCGTGGGCGATGGCGCGCAGTGCCGCCAGGGCGGCCACCAGCGTTTTGCCTGAGCCGACATCGCCTTGCACCAGCCGCATCATCGGGAAGCCTTTTTGCATATCGGCTTCGATATCGGCTACCACGCGCTCTTGCGCGCCGGTCGGCGAGAACGGCAATTCGGCGAGAAAGCGTTTTTTCAGACGGTCATCCGGCATCAGCGGCAGCGCCTGATAACTCTGCGCGCCGGCACGCACCGCCAGCATGCTGAGGTTATGCGCCAGCAGCTCTTCCAGGATCAGGCGTTTTTGCGCCGGATGCTTGCCCTGCTCCAAATCTTCCAGCTGGATATCCGGCGGCGGGCGGTGCAGGGTATGCAGCGCCTGCGGCAGGCTCATCAGCCCGCCACTGAGTTCCGGTGGCAGCAGTTCGGCGATGGCGCAGGTGTCCAGCAGCTCCAGCGCCTGATCGGTCAGCTTGCGCAGCGTGGCCTGCCTGATGCCTTCGGTGGTCGGATAAACCGGCGTCAGTGATTCCTGCAGCTCAACCTCGCTGCTTTCCCCCTGAATGCGGTATTCCGGGTGGATGATTTCTGCGCCGTGGTTGCCGCGTTTGATCTCACCGTAAGCGGTCACGCGTCGGCCTGCGGCCAGGCTATTTTTCATCGCCGCGTTGAAGTTAAAGAAACGCATGGTGAGCAGGCCGGTGCCGTCGCTGATTTGGCAGGTCAGCATACGCCGACGGCCAAAACTGATATCGCTGCGCAGCACTTCGCCTTCCACTGTGGCAAAAATGCCCGGCAGCAGGTCGTTGATCGGATAGAGACGGGTGCGGTCTTCATAACGCAACGGGAGGTGCAGCAGCAGGTCCTGAATGGTTTCCAGGCCAATTTTTGCCAGCTTGCCCGCCTGGCTGGCTCCAACCCCGGAAAGCGTGGTGAGAGGGACGGCATCCAGCAGGCGGCCTTTCATCGGCGTACCGTTGCCTGCATGGTCGCCCACCATTCGGCGTCGGCGACCACCTGGCCCTGTTGATCAATCTGCGGACGCGGCAGCCCTTTGCGCTTGGCGACGTTGGCCAACACCGGGTAGCCGCCCTCGAACAGCAAGCGTTGTTGTTCTTCTTCGTCCAGCGCGCTGTGGGTGCGCAGGTACATGCCGGCGTTGTGGCGTTGGCGCTGCGCTTCGTACAGGATCAAGGCCGAGGCGACCGACACGTTGAGGGATTGCACCATGCCGATCATCGGAATGATGATGTCCTGGTCGGCCAGGGCCAGCGCTTCTTCGGTGATACCGGTTTTTTCCTGGCCCAACAGCACGCAGGTTGGGCGGGTGTAATCCACCTCGCGGAAATCAACCGCGCGGTCGGAAAGGTGGGTCGCCAGAATCTGCATGCCTTGATCTTTCAGGTGGGTTACCGCGTCGGAGATGGTGCGGTGGGTTTTTACATTGACCCAGCTGTTGCTGCCGGCAGCGGAGGAAACCAGGGTGCGCATGCGTGAGGTCGGCCACACGGCATGCACCTGATGCACGCCGACGGCGTCGGCGGTGCGGATAATGGCGGAGACGTTATGCGGTTTGTGCACCTGTTCCAGGCAGACCGTCAGATCCGGCTGCCGGGTCGCCAGCATTTCACAAATCCGCGCATAGCGTTCAGGGCTCATAGGCGCTAATTTCGGTTACGGTTAACTTTAATCACATCCGGCATGATACGGATTTTACGCATAATATTTGCCAGATGGATGCGATCGCGGGTGGTCAGGCGGATAAAGGCGCTATAAACCCGGCCGTCTTTCTCTTCGGTATTCAGGCTCTGAATATTGGACTCGGCCGCATTGATAGCCGCCGTCAGGTTGGCCAGCGCGCCCTGATGGTTAAACATGTCCACTTTGATCTCGGCGATGAATTCCTGCTCGATATCTTTATCCCACTCTACCGCCATGAATTTCTCGGGCTCTTTCTGGTAGCCGCGGATATTCCGGCAGGATTCATGGTGGATCACCAGCCCTTTGCCCGGGCTGACGTGGGCAATGATCGGGTCGCCCGGAATAGGTCGGCAGCACTTGGCGAAGGTGATCAGCACGCCGTCTGCGCCCTTGATCGCCAGGTTACGAACCCCGGAGGAGGTGCCCAGGTTGGATTGGTCACCCTGCAGGTTTTTCGCCACCACCACGCTCATGGCGTTGCCGAGGCCGATTTCAGCCAGCAGATCGTCCAGGGTCGCCAGTTTCATGCGATCCAGCTCGTGCTGGATATTTTCCGGTGGGATCTCTGCCAGTTTGCGGCTGCCGCCCAACGCATGGTTCAGCAAGCGACGGCCGAGGCCGACCGAGTCATCACGCTTGAGGTTTTTCAGCATCTGGCGGATTTTGGCGCGCGCTTTCGAGCTGACGACAAAGTTCAGCCAGGCGGCGTTCGGCCGCGCGCCCGGTGCGGTGATGATTTCCACCGTCTGGCCGCTGCTCAGCGACTGCGACAGCGGATAGGGTTGGCGATCGACGCGGGCGCCAACGCAGGCATGGCCGATATCGGTATGCACCGCGTAGGCGAAGTCGACCGGCGTTGCGCCCGCAGGCAATTCAACGATGCGGCCTTCCGGGGTGAAAACGTAAATCTCATCCGGGAACAGATCGGATTTTACGCTCTCGATAAATTCAAATGAACTGCCGGCGCTTTGCTGCAACTCCAGCAAGCTTTGCATCCAGCGCTGAGCGCGGATTTGCGCGGTGGTGCCGGTTTCGCCCTGTTCTTTTTCTTTATAAGCCCAGTGCGCAGCCACCCCCATTTCTGCCATCTGATCCATATCTTCGGTACGGATCTGCACCTCAACCGGCACGCCGTGAGGGCCGATCAGGGAGGTGTGCAGCGATTGGTAGCCGTTGGCCTTGGGAATGGCGATATAGTCTTTGACCCTGCCCGGACGCGGCTTATACAGGCTGTGGGCCTGACCCAGCACGCGGTAGCAGGTATCGACTTCCTTCACGATCACCCGGAACGCGTAGATGTCCATAATCGAATGGAACCGCTGCTCTTTCAGGTGCATCTTGAGGTAGATGGAATACAGATGCTTTTCTCGCCCGCTGACGCGGCAAGGAATGCCGGCTTCGTTCAATCGGCCTTCGATCTCGGAGAGAATCTTTTGGATCATCTCCTTACGGTTACCGCGAGCGGCTTTCACCACTTCTTTGATGACACGGTAGCGGTTCGGGTACAACGCCTCAAAACCCAGCTCTTCCAGCTCGGTCTTCAGGTGGTGAATACCCAGGCGATGGGCCAAGGGGCTGTAGATTTCCAGGGTTTCACGCGCGATACGCCGCCGTTTGTCAGGGCGCAGCGAACCCAGGGTCCGCATATTGTGCGTGCGGTCGGCCAGCTTGATCAGCACGACGCGGATATCCTGCACCATCGCCATGATCATTTTGCGGAAGTTTTCCGCCTGGGCTTCTTTTTTGTCCTGGAACTTCAGCTTGTCGAGCTTGGATACGCCTTCAACCAGTTCAGCGACGCTCTTGCCGAACAGCTGTTCCATATCCTGGTAGGTGGCCGGGGTGTCTTCGATGACGTCATGCAGCAGCGCGGCCATCAGCGTCTCATGATCGAGACGCATTTCCGCCAGAATGCAGGCCACGGCGACCGGGTGAGTAATGTAGGGCTCACCGCTGGAGCGTGTCTGTCCCTCGTGAGCATCACGTGCAACGAGGTATGCCTGTTTGAGGCGCTTAATCTGCTCCTCAGGCAGGTAACGTTGAATCAGCAGATTCAGGCTTTCAAACAGGTACAAGGCAGACTCGCAGTCTAATTAACGACGACCTTCAGCAATTGCGGTAACCGCTTGAATTTCTGCGGCTTCCTGCTCTTGCTGCTCCTGACGATCACGAACATCGAGGATCTGGCTGGTGATCAGGCCTTCTTCGATTTCGCGCAGAGCGATAACGGTGTACTTGTCGTTTTCTTCCGGAACAAGTGCATCTTTACCGCCAGTCTGGATTTGACGTGCCCGACGAGCAGCGACCAACACCAGGTCAAAACGGTTACCAATTTTCTCTACAGCGTCTTGAACAGTTACGCGTGCCATATTTGTGCTACTCCACAGGTGACGAAAAGACTGGGCATAATACTGAAACTGTCTTCAGTCTGCCAATAGTTTGCTGATTAAAGCGTCATGCCGCAGCAATTGCCGGCCTAAACGCAGGCGCTCTGCGCGAATAATGGTTTTCAGATCGGACAGGGCCAGATCGAAATCATCGTTCACGATTAAATAATCATACTCCGCGTAGTGCGTCATCTCCGCCACGGCCTGCGCCATGCGTTTGGCGATCACTTCTTCAGAGTCTTGCCCACGGCCACGCAGGCGGCGGCCGAGTTCATCCTTCGAAGGCGGCAAAATAAAGATGCTGCGCGCCTGCGGCATTTTAGCGCGGATCTGCTGCGCACCCTGCCAGTCGATATCCAGGAAGACGTCTACGCCGGTCGACAGCACCTGCTCAATGGCGGCGCGTGAGGTTCCGTAATAGTTGCCGAACACTTCGGCATGCTCAAGAAACGCATCCTGCTCAATCATCCGGCGGAATTCATCTTTTGAGACGAAGAAATAATGCTCGCCGTGATGTTCACCCGGGCGACTGTCGCGCGTGGTGTGCGAAACCGAAACCTGCGTGTCGTACAGCGGTTGCGTCTTTAACAAAGCCTGAATCAGACTTGATTTCCCTGCGCCACTGGGGGCAGAGACAATAAAAAGCGTGCCTTGAGCCATGATGATGTTCGTTGATAGCGGTTGATGTGCCAATAACAGCGGATGTGTATTTTCTCCGCACAGTATACACGGCTAACGCGCCGGGTGCAGCGTTAGCTCGCATTTTGCCCGCCGCTTTGTGCTGAAAAAACCGCTAAACGGCGTATTTGCGCAGCGTATCGGTAAATTTCCGCGTTTTCATGCAACGTAATCTGCCTTTCTCGAGCCGCTTGGCAGTTCGGAAAACTGGCCGTTGCCGAGGCGCCGCTACCCGGTTTTACTGCCGGTTATCAGGGAGGTGCACCATGCGAAAATGTGGAATACGGGTCGGGATGGCGCTATTGGGCGGGTTAATGTTCTGTGGTGCGCTGCGGGCAGAAAGTTGTCCGGCCTGGCGGCCGGAGCGGCTGCAACTGGAGATAACCGCGTTAAAAAACCAGCTTGAACGCTGGGATGTGGCTTATTACCAACAGGGCGACAGTTTAATTGAGGATGAGGTCTACGACAGCCTGCGGCAACAGCTGCAGTTGTGGCGCCGCTGCGCCGGGCTGGAAAGGGGCGAGGAGGCTCGTCCGCTTTTACCGGCGGGCAAGACGCCTCACCCGGTGGCGCATACCGGGCTGCATAAATTGGCGGATCCTGCAGCCGTGGGCCAATGGCTGCGAGGCCGCAGCGATGTCTGGGTTCAGCCAAAGGTGGACGGCGTCGCTATTACTTTGGTGTATCGCGATGGCGAACTGGCGGCAGCCGTC
This sequence comes from Serratia plymuthica, assembly GCF_018336935.1. Taxonomy (NCBI): domain Bacteria; kingdom Pseudomonadati; phylum Pseudomonadota; class Gammaproteobacteria; order Enterobacterales; family Yersiniaceae; genus Serratia; species Serratia plymuthica. The sequence continues at coordinate 3,591,014 of NZ_CP068771.1, forward strand.
AGCCGGGGGAACGGGTTACAGGGGGAAAACTGGCTGGAAAAGGTGCGGGCCATTCCGGCGATACCGGCGGCGGTGAAGGGCGCCCCGGCGACGTTGATTCTGCAAGGCGAACTCTTTTTGATGGTGAACGATCATCAGCAAAAGATTCATGGCGGCATCAATGCCCGATCCACGGTAGCCGGTGCGCTGATGAAAAACCGGCTTTCGCCGGTCTTGCAACGGATAGGCCTGTTTGTCTGGGCATGGCCGGATGGCCCGCAAGACATGACGCAGCGTTTGCAGCAGCTTGCCGCGATGGGATTCCCCCTCGCGCTGGCTTATTCCCAGCCCGTGAGTTCACTGGACGATGTGCGGCAATGGCGTGAGCGTTGGTATCGCGAAGCACTGCCCTTCGTCACGGATGGCGTGGTGATTCACCAGGCGCGCTCACCGCAGGGGCGCTACTGGCAGGCAAAGCCCGGCGATTGGGCGGTTGCCTGGAAGTATCCGCCGGTGCAGCAGGTCGCCAGGGTCAATGATGTCGAGTTCAATGTAGGCCGTACCGGAAAGATTGCCGTGGTGCTGAAGCTTGATCCCCTCAGGATGGATGATAAATGGGTCGCGCGGGTTAACCTGGGATCGCTGCCCCGTTGGCGGCAGTGGGCGGTTGTGCCCGGTGACCAGGTGGCTATTAGCCTGATGGGGCACGGGATCCCGCGTCTGGATAAGGTGGTCTGGCGGGCCGCAGAAAGAAGAGAGCCGAGTGCGCCGGCTGCAGATCGCTACCATGCTTTGAGTTGCTTTACCTGGCTGCCGGAGTGCCGTCAGCAGTTTCTGGCGCGGCTGGTGTGGTTGGGGGGCCCGCAAGGGCTCGGCCTGCACGGCATCAGTGAATCTACCTGGCAGATGCTGATTGATCAGGGGTTGGTGCGGCACTTGCTGGATTGGCTGGTGTTGACGCCGGAGCAACTGATGTCAGCGCCCGGTATCGGTGATAAACGCGGGCGAAGCATCCACCGGCAATTTCAGCAGGCGCGACAGCAGCCGTTTGCTCGTTGGCTGATAGCCTTGGGCGTGCCGCTGAGCCTGCAACAAACGTCGGCGCTGAAAAGCTGGCATCAGATACGGCAACTCCCCGTAAGTGAGTGGCGAAAAATGACCGGGATAGGCGCGAAAAAGGCCGAGCAAATCACCGGTTTTCTGCAGCACCCGCCATTTCTGATGCTGGTAGGCACGCTAGAGGCACAGGAAATAACAGGTTTTGTCGGAACCCGGTGATGTGCTGTTACTCCGTAGATCTCTCGGCAAGCGAGTTTGCGTCCGTCTGTGGATGTGTGATTGGCGGGGGGGAGGCATGACGCAGGAAAATAAAAACGATGCCCGCTGAAATCGCCGTCACTAGAGCCAGAATATACAGCAGGTTATGAAACGCGGCTTCGTAGCTCTGTTTCAAGGCCACAGTATCGACATTCAGCAGCGCCGTCGCTTGTTGCAGGTCGCCCATTGCCAGCCGGTGGGCGCCGGCGGTGGCATTGGCCAACTGAGAGCCCGACAGATGCTGTTCAACCAAGGTGGCCAGCAACGCGCCCACCACGGCGAGTGCGATACCTTCGCCCGCGACGCGGACGGTGCTAAAAATGCCGGTAGCCATACCTGCGCGATCCTTCGGCACCACGCTGACGGCCAGGCCGTCCATTAATCCCCAGGGCAGGCTGATGCCGCAGCCAATGGTCAACAGCGGCAGGATCAATAACACTAAGGGTTTCCCCGGCGCATATTGCGCCAGCCATAGCAGGCCGAAGGCGCAGATCAGCAAACCCAGACTGGAAATGATACCGGCGGAAAACCGGTGCGCCAAGATGCCTGCCAGCACAGGCAATACCAGCATTGGCGCTGAGAGTGCGAACATAACGATACCCGCCTCCAGGGTGCCGTAACCTTCGATGCCAATAAAGCGCAGCGGGAGTAAAACCAGCAGCACCACGTAGGAATAGGCTGGGGCGGCTGCCAGAAACTGCACGCCGACAAAGCGTGGATAGCGGAATAAGGACAGATCAAGCATCGGCCTGCGCACGCGATTCTCGATCACGACAAAGGCAATCATGAAAAGCAGCGCGCCGCTGAACAGGGCGATGACTTCACGGCTGCCCCAACCGCTGTCGGGGGCTTGCAGTACGGCATAAGTCAATAATGTCAGAGCCAGCGTAAAGGTGGCTGCGCCGGGCCAGTCGAGTTTGGCCGCAGCAGGATCGCGTGACTCATGCATATAGCGTATACCGGCGAACAGGGCGATGGCGCTGAGCAGCGACACGCTGATAAAAATTGCGTGCCAACCAAAATGCTGTACCAAAAAACCGGCCAGCAGCGGGCCAAATGCCAGGCCGATGCCAAAGGTGGTTCCCAACAGGCTGAAGGCTTTGGCGCGTTCTGCGCCATCGAATACCTGAGCCAGACCGGCGGTTCCTCCGGCAAACGCCGCTGCGGCGGCAACCCCCTGAAGCGCACGAATCACATCAAAGGCGATGATATCTTGCACCGTCAGCATAACCATTGAGCTTAGGGTAAGCACCGCCAGGCCGCTGATGAACACGCGTTTGCGGCCAAAGCGATCGGCGAGAGCGCCGGCAATCATCAGGCTGCAGCCAAAGGTCAACATAAAGGCGTTGGTGACCCAACTGAGGGCGACTACGCTGCCGCCCAGGCTGGCGGCGATAGCGGGCAAAGAGACTGCCGGGCCGGTAAAGTTAATCGGCATGATCAACCCCGCCAGGCAGACGGAGAATAAGATAATCCAGCGCTGCGGGTCGGGATACGGGTCTGGAAGAGGGTGAGGATGGTTCATGATGAGCTCCAGCGGCAGTATTGTCGGTTGGGGCGGATGATAAAGTGGATTTAATTGGCTAGAAATGGGGCTATATTCCACTCTTTAAGGACAATAACGCTCTAATTGGAGACTCTATGGACAGCCTCAGTGGCTTATTGGCTTTTGTGCGCGCTGCCGAGCTACGCAGTTTTGTCGCCGCTGGTGAACGGCTGGGCGTGTCCGCCTCTGCCGTCGGGAAAAGCGTGGCCAGGCTTGAGGAATCGTTGGGCGTCAGGCTGTTTAACCGCAGCACCCAGCGTATCAATCTTACCGACGAGGGGGCGTTGTTTTTTGAACGCTGCCAACGCATCGTCAGCGAAATTGAAAATGCCGAAGCCGAAATGGCGAGGATCTCCGATGCGCCGCGCGGCAAGCTGCGCGTGAGCATGCCGGCTATCGGCTATCGAATGTTGGTACCTTTGCTTGCTGATTTCAGCGCGCTTTATCCCGAGGTTGAGCTGGACGTGGACTTCAATGACCGGATGGTAGATCTGATCGCCGAGGGAATCGACGTGGCGGTTCGCAGCGGTGAGCTGGCGGATTCCCGGCTGATGGCCCGGCGGCTGGGGCCGTTCCGGTTGATACTGGCGGGTGCGCCTGAGTATTTACAGCGTCGGGGCGCGCCGCAGGGGCCGGAAGATTTGCTCGACCATGCCTGCCTGCGCTACCGCTACCCGGGGGGCCAGCAACTGCAGGAGTGGAGGTTGTTTTCTGATGGAGAGCCGGTTTCCCAACGGATCCCGGTGACGCTGTGCTGCAACAGCATTGAAGCGTTGATCCACGCCACCCAGGAAGGATTGGGTATCGCTTACCTGCCGGATTTTACGCTGTGTTCGGCCATTAACGCCGGGCAACTGGTGGCGGTGTTGGATCAATACACGCAGGAGCAGGGATTTTTCTCGGCTCTGTGGCCGTCAAGCCGGCATATGCTGCCCAAGGTGAGGGTCTTTGTAGACTACCTGGCGCAGCATATGTTGCCTTTGAGATGAGCCGTATTAATGGTCTGGATGCTGGTAGTTGAATACCGGCAGCCCCAGGCGAAAGCGCAGGGCGATCAAGCGGGCGCTCAGGCCGGCGACCAACGTGATGATGACGACCAGATTGTGCGGCAGGCTGAAGTGTTGCAGGCCGATGTACAGCCAGGCGGCGGCGAAGGAGATACCGGCATAGATTTCCTTCTGGAAAACCAGAGGGATGCGGTTGCAGAGCATATCGCGCAGCACGCCACCGAATACGCCGGTGATGACAGCCGCAATGGCGGCGATGATGGGGCCGTGGCCCATATCCAGAGCGACCTGCGCCCCGATGATTGAAAATACAATCAGGCCAACGGCGTCCAGCACCAGAAACAGGCGGCGCAAGTGGCGCATCAGCGGCGCAACCCAGGTAGTGACAATCGCGGCAATGGCGACAATCACGATATATTCAGGATGCTTGACCCACCCCAACGGAAAGTGCCCGAGCAGCATATCGCGCACCGAGCCTCCGCCAATCGCTGTGGCCGAAGCGATAATAATCACGCCAAACATATCCATCTGGCGGCGGCCGGCAGCCAGCGCGCCGGTCATGGCTTCGGCGGTGATGCCGATGATATAAAGAATGCTCAGTAACATAAGGTATTCACAGGGTGGGCGGGAGTGAGTGTAAGGCCGAAAGGGTAATCGCCGACGAGGCAGATCGCTACTGAGTTTTTCTAACCAATGCCAATTCGGATTACTTTAATTAATCTGGTGGTGGTTTACCTGACTTGTTGTTGGCCTTTTTTAACCTTTCAATGCCCATTAAGGTATTAGATATTTCGTGTTAGTTTCCAGTGTTGACTATGCTTTTTGCATTCTATCTTTACGCTGCGCATCGGCGGTGTCTTTCAGGCTGATGGCGGGTGTGCCCACCGAGGAATATGAATATAAAATGAAAAATACTCCCATGCTGGCGGCGGCCCTGGTTACCGCCTTGTTGTTGAGCGGCTGTGTCGCAACGGCGCAGAATGCCACGCAGCAAAAAACGAAGGTTTGCGGCGCCGGAGATCCTATGGTCCAGACCACGCTTTATTTTGGTCTGAACCGCCCAGCCGGGCCGGTGATTACCGCAGCAGAGTGGCAGAATTTTGTCGATCGGCAGGTGACGCCGCGCTTTAAAGACGGCCTGTCGGTGTTTGACGCCAAAGGACAGTGGCTGGGCAATGACGGCAAGCTGGCGCGCGAGAACAGCAAGGCATTGATGCTGATTCATGCGCCGGGCAAGGACAGTGAAACCAACATCGAGGCGCTGCGCAGCAGCTATAAGCAGCAGTTTGCGCAGGATTCGGTGATGCGTGTCGATGCGCCGGTGTGCGTCGCGTTCTGAGGCAATCCCGGCCGGGGCCGGGATATTTGCTTACAGCACCAACCCTGCGATGGCTGCCGAGAGCAGGCTGACCAGCGTTGAACCGTAGACCAGTTTCAGGCCAAAGCGGGACACCACGTTGCCTTGTCGTTCATTCAGCCCTTTGATCGCCCCGGCGACGATGCCGATAGAAGCAAAGTTGGCAAAAGAAACCAGGAACACGGACAGAATGCCCAGGCCGCGCGGCGACAGTTCCGCCGCAATTTTCTTCAGCTCGATCATCGCTACGAATTCATTGGCCACCAACTTGGTCGCCATGATGCTGCCGGCCCGCAACGCATCCTGCGCCGGGATGCCGATCAGCCAGGCCAGCGGATAAAACACGTAGCCCAGAATCTGCTGGAAGCTGATGCCGAACACGGCGGAGAACAGCGCATTCACCGCAGAGATCAGCGCAATAAAGCCAATCAGCATCGCGGCGATAATCATCGCAATCTTGAAGCCTGCCAGAATGTATTCACCCAGCATTTCAAAGAAGCTCTGATCTTCATGCAGCTTGTTCAGCTTCAGCTCAGGCTCATCGTCCAGTTGATAAGGGTTGATGATCGACAGAATGATAAAGGTGCTGAACATATTGAGGATCAGCGCCGCGACCACGTATTGCGCATCGATCATCGACATGTAGGCGCCGACGATGGACATGGAGACCGTCGACATGGCGGTTGCGGCCATGGTGTACATACGGCGCGGCGAAATATCGCCGATAATACCCTTATAGGCGATAAAGTTTTCCGACTGACCGAGCACCAGCGTGCTGACGGCGTTGAAAGACTCCAGCTTGCCCATGCCGTTAACCTTGGACAGCAGGGTGCCGACCAGGCGGATAATCAGCGGTAGAATACGAAAGTGCTGCAAAATACCGATTAGCGCGGAAATAAAGATAATCGGGCACAAAACACCCAGGAAAATGAATGCCAGTCCGTCCTTGCTCATGCCACCGAAAACAAAGTCGGAGCCTTGCGCTGCATAGGTCAGCAGCGTTTCAAAGAAGCCGGCGACGTGCCTGATTACGCTGAGGCCGCTTTCTGAATGCAAAAAGAAATAGGCGAGAGCGCCTTCAATGACCAGGAGCTGAATAATATAGCGCAGGCGGATTCTCTTGCGATCGTTGCTGACCAGCAACGCCAGGGCGACGATCACCACCAGGGCGAAAATAAATTGCAGAATTTGCGGCATAAAGGGTCCGTACGGCTTGCGGGCATGAAAAAAACACATTTAGCCACAGCTTTGCCCGCCTTTCATTACCTTACGTGATAATTAGAACAAAATACTTCGGGCGGCTGGTATGGGTTATGGATTGTCACTCTCTGGGTGATCGCCGCAGTTTTTCGTAAAAGCCTCGCTTTTACGGCGGAGATGCCTGTAAACCCATCGCCGCTGGAGTGGGCCAGGGTGAGTTCATAAAAAAACCCGCATAGTGCGGGTTTTGCTGAGTGAAGAAAATATCACTCGATGTTTTGGATCTGCTCGCGCATTTGCTCGATCAGCACTTTCAGCTCGATAGCGGAAGTGGTGACTTCGGCATTAATCGACTTGGACGCCAGCGTGTTCGATTCACGGTTAAACTCCTGCATCATAAAGTCGAGGCGGCGGCCTACGGCTTCTTTCTTCTTCAGGATGTTATGCGTCTCTTTTACGTGGGCTTCCAGACGGTCCAGCTCTTCGGCAACGTCAATACGTTGCGCCATCAACACCAGCTCCTGTTCCAGGCGGGTATTTTCCAACTGCACCTGAGCTTCTTCCAGCTTGCTGACCAGGCGCTCACGCTGCCATTGCAGGATGTTTGGCATCTGGGCGCGCACCTTGGTCACTTCGGCGCTGACGCCGTCCAGGCGCTGCTCGATCAGGGCTTTCAGCGCGGTGCCTTCGCTTTCGCGAGCGGTGATGAAGTCATCCAGCGCGCCATCCAGAGCCTGCATCAGCTGTGCGCTGATGGCGTCCAGATCCTGCTCCTGAGCAGACATCACGCCAGGCCAACGCAGTACGTCGATAGGATCGATTTCCCCTTCATCGCTCTGCATTTTTACCCAGTTGGCGGCTTCAACCAGCTGTTTAGCCAGTTTTTCGTTCAGGATCAGCGAGCTTTGCGCGCTCGGGTCCAGCTCGAAGCGCAGGTTGCATTCCACTTTGCCGCGGGTCAGACGGCCACGGATACGTTCGCGGATCACCGGCTCCAGGCTGCGAAATTGTTCCGGTAAACGGATGTAGGTTTCTAGATAGCGTTGGTTAACGGAACGCAGCTCCCAAGCTGCGCTGCCCCATTCACCCTTGATTTCACTCCGTGCGTAGGCGGTCATGCTGCGGATCATTGATGCGTACCCGTAATAGGAAAAGATGGAACGATTATAACGTTGGACCTCCGGGCAGGATAGGCATTACGTCACGAAGCCCGTATAATGCGCAGCCAATCGTAGATTAGAAGCCGGAGAGAGCCCATGCGTCCTGCAGGCAGAGCACCACAACAAGTTCGCCCACTGACACTGACCCGTCACTATACCAAACACGCTGAAGGCTCAGTGCTGGTTGAGTTTGGCGATACCAAAGTTTTGTGCACCGCCACGGTAGAAGAAGGCGTTCCGCGCTTCCTGAAAGGTCAGGGCCAGGGGTGGATCACCGCCGAATACGGCATGCTGCCGCGCTCCACCCACAGCCGTAACGCTCGTGAGGCCGCAAAAGGCAAGCAGGGCGGCCGTACGCTGGAAATCCAGCGCCTGATCGCCCGTTCGCTGCGTGCGGCGGTCGATCTGAAAAAACTGGGTGAATTCACCATTACCCTCGACTGCGATGTACTGCAGGCCGATGGCGGCACCCGTACCGCCTCCATTTCCGGTGCCTGCGTTGCGCTGGCTGATGCGCTTAATGCGTTGGTGGCTGCGGGCAAACTGAAGGCCAACCCAATGAAAGGGTTGGTGGCTGCGGTGTCCGTCGGTATCGTCAAGGGCGAAGCCTTGTGCGATCTGGAGTACGTTGAGGACTCTGCGGCAGAAACCGATATGAACGTGGTCATGATGGAAGACGGCCGCATGATCGAGGTGCAGGGCACCGCAGAAGGCGAACCCTTCAGCCACGACGAGCTGTTGGCGCTGTTGGCGCTGGCTCGGGGGGGCATCGAAACCATCTTCCAGGCGCAGAAAGCGGCGCTGGCAGAGTAATTTTTAAGGCGACTGAAGAGTCGCCTTTTTTACGCCCGACTATCGGGTGGCGGTAATAACAGATCTAACAGACCCAGACGAGGAGAAGCAGTAATGAAAGCCTATCAGCGCCAGTTTATCGAGTTCGCGCTTAACAAGCAGGTATTGAAATTCGGTGAGTTCACTCTGAAATCCGGCCGCACCAGCCCGTATTTCTTTAATGCCGGCCTGTTTAATACCGGGCGTGATCTCGCGTTGTTAGGACGCTTCTACGCCGAAGCGCTGATGGACTCCGGCATCGATTTTGATCTGCTGTTTGGCCCGGCATACAAAGGTATCCCGATCGCCACCACCACGGCGGTAGCGCTGGCGGAACACCATGAGCGCGACGTGCCTTACTGCTTTAACCGTAAAGAAGCCAAAACCCACGGCGAAGGCGGCACTTTGGTGGGTAGCCCGCTGCAGGGCCGGGTGATGCTGGTGGACGATGTGATCACCGCCGGCACCGCAATCCGTGAGTCGATGGAAATCATCGGCGCCAGCGGTGCGACGTTGGCCGGGGTGTTGATCTCCCTGGACCGCCAGGAGCGCGGGCGTGCGGATATTTCGGCTATTCAGGAAGTCGAGCGCGACTATCACTGCAAGGTGATTTCCATCGTGACGCTGAAAGATCTGATTGCTTATCTGGAAGAGAAACCGGAAATGGCGGCGAGCCTGGCGGCGGTGCGCGCCTATCGTGAACAGTACGGGGTTTAACGCGCTATTCACTTTGTCAGGCGCGCCAAAACGCGCCTGACAAAGGGCTTATTGCAATTGTGCCGCCAGCAGCGGCCAGCGGCCATCGAAGTCTTGCGTAGGGCGGTAACGGAACTCGGAGCGCACGTAGCGTGACAGCATACCTTCGCAGAAGGCCAGCAGTTGGCTGGCCAGCAGCGTTTCATCCACGATAAAGCCTTTGCCTTCCCGCAGTTTGCGCTCTTTCAGCACCTGCCGCAGCTGCGCCTCTATACGTTCAAACAGCTGGCTGATCCTGCCCTGCAAGCGATCCTGCTCAAACATCAACGCATGGCCGGTCATGATGCGCGTCAGGCCAGGGTTACGTTCGGCAAACCCCAAAATCAGCAACAGGATCAGGCGCAGGCGGTTAAAGGTTTCTTTTTCGTCCTGCAGGATCAGGTTGATGCGCGTTATCAGGCTGTCTTCAATAAATTCGATCAGACTGTCGAACATCCGTGTTTTGCTGGGAAAATGCCGATACAACGCAGCTTCGGAGACACCGACGTTAGCGGCCAGCTTCGCCGTGGTGATACGCTGGCTGCCGTCGCTGGATTCCAGCATCTGGGCTAACGCCTGCAGTATTTCCTCGCGCCGGTTCCTTTTGGTATTTTCTTTTTCTGCCATGTCTGATTAGACCCTTGCTAAAACTGCTTAGACTTTCGGAAACCCGCGCACCGGCCATTGCAGAGAGATCTCTGTGCGGCTTATGTGATAGCTTTTTTACGATGCTGGGGTCAGCGGTCTTAACGACCTGTGTTCTCCGCGCGACCTGGTGTGCGCTGTAATCGTTGCCGGGCAAACCTTGCCATTGAAATGTCCTTCTCTCTGGGCGGCAAGGTTTCGGACGACATTTCCCTGCCGACCATCAAGCCTTGGGCTGCGCTTAGTGGCGGCCCGAGTGGCCAAAGCCACCTGCACCACGTTCGCTGCTGTCGAACTCTTCTACCAAATTGAACTCAGCTTGCACAACAGGCACAAAGACCATCTGCGCGATACGTTCGCCTGGTTCGATGGTGAAGGATTTTTGACCGCGGTTCCAGACGGAAACCATCAACTGACCCTGGTAATCGGAGTCGATCAGACCAACCAGGTTGCCCAACACCACGCCGTGCTTATGGCCCAAACCTGAGCGCGGCAAGATCACCGCCGCCAGATCGGTATCGGCAATGTGAATAGCCAGACCGGTAGGCAGCAGCGTGGTTTCACCTGGAGCCAGTTCAACCGCGCTGTCCAGACAGGCACGCAGATCGAGGCCGGCTGAACCTGGGGTGGCGTAGGTCGGTAAAGGGAAATCCTGTCCGATACGCGGGTCGAGGATTTTAACGTCGATTTTTTTCATCATAACGGCTGACTATCTCGTCTATTAAACGTTGGCCAAGGAGTGCCTTATCGCTCAGCGCCAGGCGCTTTTCTCCATCCTGCCAAAAAAGGTGCAAGGCATTGGTGTCACTGTTAAACCCATGCTCTGCAAGCGATACATCATTAGCGCAAATTAAATCCAGTTTCTTACGCGCCAGTTTTTGTCGCGCGTATTCTTCCACATTCTGGGTTTCGGCGGCAAACCCCACGACAAAGGGTCGATTTTTAGTCATTGCGGCGACGCCGGCAACGATGTCGGGGTTTTTTACCATTTTGAGGATGATTTCATCACCCTGTTTTTTTATTTTTTCACCGGCGATCTGCCCGGCACGGTAATCGGCTACGGCGGCACAGGAAATGAAAATATCCTGCTGAGCGGCGCGCTGCTGCACCGCCTGCTCCATTTCCAGCGCGCTGATGACGTCTACCCGGGTTACCCGCGGCGGCGTCGGCTGGTTGACCGGCCCGGTCACTAACGTGACTTGTGCGCCTCGTGCGGCGGCGGCCCGGGCGATAGAGAAGCCCATTTTGCCGGAACTGTGGTTGCTGATGAAACGCACCGGGTCCAGCGCCTCACGCGTTGGACCGGCGGTGATCATAATCTTTAAATGTTGCAGATCTTGCGAAGTGGAGAAATAACCGTTCGCCAGGTCGACGATGTTCAACGGATCGAGCATGCGGCCGGGGCCAACATCGCCACAAGCCTGGCTGCCGCTGTCCGGGCCCCACAGCAACATGCCGCGTGCCTGCAGCGTTTGCAGATTGGCCTGGGTGGCGGGGGCGCGATACATCTGCTGGTTCATGGCGGGCGCCGCGGCTATGGGGGCGGCGGTCGCCAGGCAAAGGGTCGTCAGCAGATCGTTGGCCATGCCGGCGGCGACGCGTGCCAGCAGATCGGCGGTAGCCGGAGCCAGAATCACTAAATCCGCCCATTTGCCGAGCTCTATGTGGCCCATCGCGGCTTCGGCTGCGGGATCCAGCAGATCGTCGGAGACCGGATAGCCTGAAACGGCCTGCAGCGTCAGCGGCGTGATAAACGCTTTCGCCGCGCCGGTCATTACCACACGCACTTCCGCGCCTCTGTCACGCAGGCGGCGCACCAGCTCCGGGCATTTGTAGGCGGCGATGCCGCCACTGATGCCAAGCACAATATGTTTGCCGGAAAGTCCCGTCATCATGATTGTCCGATTGAAAACCGAAAGATGCGCCATTTTAGCATAACCGCCAGACAGGTGAGCAATTCCGCTGCTTCTGTAGCCCGTTACATTGCGCTTTGCGCAGTACTTCGCAATGTTATCAAACACCTGTCGCTGCCCTTCGCTCTGCATGGCATGCTTTGGCGCTTTCGGGGGGGATGATGATGAGCAGTCAGGTAATAACCTTGTGGCCGGGAGCGCTGGCGCCGCGGGAAAAGTTGCTGCGTGACGGTGCGGCGGCGCTGTCCGATGTGGAGTTGCTGGCCATTTTTCTGCGCACCGGGTTCCCCGGTCTGCATGTCATGCAACTGGCGGAGCAACTGTTGAAGCAGTTTGGCTCGCTGTACCACCTGATGTCGGCGGATCATCAGGTTTTCTGCAGCCACAAAGGGTTGGGCAATTCGAGCTATGCGCAGCTGCAGGCGATTTCAGAATTGGCGTTTCGCTTCTTTTCCGGCCACTTGGCACAGGAAAACGCCATGCTCAACCCAAAAATAACTCAGCATTATTTGCAAAGCCTGCTGGCTCATCGTGAACGGGAGGTATTTTTGGTATTATTTTTGGACAATCAGCACCGTGTCATTCGCCATCAGGAGATGTTTGCTGGTACCATCAGCAGCGTCGTCGTGCACCCGAGAGAAATTGTGCGTGAAGCGTTGAAGGCTAATGCGGCCGCCATTATTCTGGCGCATAATCACCCTTCGGGTAAGGCTGAGCCCAGTCACGCTGACCGTTTGATAACAGAGCATGTGGTTAATGCCTGCCTGTTATTGGAGATCCGAGTGCTCGATCATTTGGTGATAGGTCGGGGTGAGTGCGTCTCTTTTGCCGAGCGCGGATGGCTTTAAGCGATTTTTTCGCGATCCTTGAGGGATCTTTAGCTGTTCGGGACTTGAGCACTTACGCCTCAGAGCGTATACTACGCCACCTTTGAGAATCTTGGGTTTGGCGTAAGGGCCTATCTCAGCAGGTTTCTAACCTGATGTGTGGTTTCTGACCTGATGACGGGAGTCTCCTCAGTATGGAGTTTGCTGAGATGGGCTCTAAAAGCCTGACGAGGCGGCCATACCCTATACGAAGCTCGAGCTGATTTGATTTTTGGAGAATAGACATGTCCCGAGTCTGCCAAGTTACTGGCAAGCGCCCGGTGAGCGGTAACAACCGTTCCCACGCAATGAACGCGACCAAGCGCCGTTTTCTGCCGAACCTGCACTCACACCGTTTTTGGGTTGAGGCTGAGAAGCGCTTTGTAACGCTGCGTGTATCTGCTAAAGGTATGCGTGTTATCGATAAGAAGGGTATTGAGACGGTCTTGGCCGATCTGCGTGCCCGTGGTGAGAAGTATTAAGGAACTGCATCATGGCTAAAGGTGTTCGCGAGAAGATCAAGCTGGTTTCTTCTGCTGGTACTGGTCACTTCTATACCACCACGAAGAACAAGCGTACTAAGCCGGAAAAATTGGAACTGAAGAAATTCGATCCAGTTGTCCGTCAACACGTACTGTACAAAGAAGCTAAAATTAAATAATTTTAGTGGATTAATAAAAACCCGGCTTAGGCCGGGTTTTTTGTTTTAAAAGGGTAGGAAACCGACGGGAGAGTGCCAGATGCCTGAATTACCAGAAGTAGAGACCAGCCGACGTGGTATTGAACCTTATCTTGTGGGCCATAGCATTCAATATGCCGTGGTGCGCAACGCACGGCTGCGCTGGCCTGTTTCCGAGCAAATTCTGGCGCTGAGCGACCGGCCGGTACGCAGCGTGCAACGCCGCGCCAAGTATCTGCTGATTGAACTGGACCGGGGCTGGATTATCGTCCATTTGGGGATGTCCGGCAGCTTGCGCATGCTGGCCGAGGAAACCGAAGCCGGCAAGCACGACCACGTTGATCTGGTGATCAGTAACGGTATGACGCTGCGTTATACCGATCCTCGCCGTTTTGGCGCCTGGCTGTGGTGTGACGACCTGGCGACCAGCAACGTGCTGGCGCATCTTGGGCCGGAGCCGCTGAGTGAAGCCTTTACGGGTGCCTACCTGTACGAAAAATCACGCAACAAGCGTACGTTGATCAAACCCTGGCTGATGGATAACAAGCTGGTCGTGGGGGTTGGCAACATCTACGCCAGCGAATCCCTGTTCACCGCCGGGATCCTGCCCGATCGCCCGGCCGGCTCGCTGAGTAAAGCGGAGGCTGAGCTGCTGGTGGAAACCATTAAGGCGGTATTGCTACGCTCGATTGAGCAAGGTGGCACCACGCTGCGCGATTTCCTGCAGTCGGACGGCAAACCGGGCTATTTCGCGCAGGAGTTGCAGGTGTATGGCCGGGCGGGTGAACCTTGCCGCGTGTGCGGCACGCCGATTGAATCCGCTAAACACGGGCAGCGGAGCACCTTCTTCTGCCGGCGCTGCCAACGCTGATTATTGTGCGGCGAGCTTTTCCATCAGTGCCTGGGTGACCACGTCCGGCAGGAAAGGTGCTATATCGCCGCCGTGGCGCGCCACTTCCTTCACCAGAGAGGAAGAGATAAACGACCACTCTTCGGATGGCATCAAAAACACGCTTTCCAGCGTTGGCATCAGGTGGCGGTTCATGTTCGCCAACTGCAATTCATACTCAAAGTCAGAAACCGCACGCAGGCCGCGCACCAGAATGTTGGCATTTTGATGGGCGGCAAAATGCGCCATCAGCTCACTGAATCCCAATACTTCGACATTATCGAGATGCGATGTGACCTGGGTGGCCAACGCCACGCGTTCTTCCAGCGTGAACAACGGTTTTTTGCTTGGGCTGGCGGCAATGGCCAGAATGACGTGATCGAACATCAATGACGCGCGAGTCACCAAATCCAGGTGGCCGTTGGTCAGGGGATCGAAAGTACCGGGATAAATGGCTTTACTGGTCATGATTCACTTCTCTGAAGAGTTGCGGCCCAATGCCCACAATGCGGCATATTTATTGAAGGTATATTGCGCGTTGACCACGGCTAACAGCAACCCCTGTTTACCGTCGAGGAAGCCGGCGCGCAGCAGCCAGGTTTTGCAGAAGGCGCCGAGAGTATGAGTCAGTATGGAGGAGTAACCGCAGCGCTTGCCGGCCTGATGGCGCTGGTTGGCCCATTCTTCGGCATAATGCAGCTGTTTGCGCTGGAAGGCGAAAAAGTCACGGCAGGTCAGATGCAGCAGATCGCCGCTGAGGGGCACCACTTTCGCAGCGCCTATATTGAGCGATTCATGCACCAGATCGTCGTTATAGCGATAGCGTCGGTTGGCGTACAGCCGGTTGACGCGATCCGGATACCAGCCGCTGTGACGCATAAAACGCCCAAGGAACAGGTTGCGGCGCGCACAGCTGTAGACCTGATTGTCGTCAGGCGCGGCCAACGTCTGTTCAATTGACTGGCGCAGTTCAGGCGTGACGCGCTCGTCGGCGTCGAGCATCAGAATATAGTCGTGGCTGGCGTAGCTTTGGGCCCGTTGGCGCTGTTTGCCGAAGCCTTGCCAGTCGGTATGGACGAACACTTTGGCGCCGAGGCTTTCGGCAACGGCGATGCTGTCATCCTGGCTACCTGAATCGAGAATGACCACTTCGTCCGCCCAGGCTACAGAGTTCAGGCAATCCGGCAGCAGCCCGGCTTCGTTCTTGGCGATGATCACCACCGACAGGCTTTTGCGGTCGCTCATTTAATGGCTCCGTGGCGGCAGGTGCGGTTCCAACAGTTGCAGCAGGCGCTGCAGCGCTCCCTGATTCTGATACAGCACTTCCACCGCATGGCGGCCGTAATAGCGGCGATAGTCTTCGTCGGTGAGCAGGGTGGCGACTTCCTTGACCAGAGAGTCTTCGTCGGTCACGGTGATCAGCCCTTCGGCCTGCGACAGCTTGGCGCAGATATCCTTGAAGTTGAAGGTATGCGGCCCCATCAGCACCGGAATTGCGTGTGCGGCGGCTTCCAGCGGATTATGCCCGCCGCGTTCTACCAGGCTGCCGCCGACAAAGGCCAGATCGGCAATGCCGTACAGCAGCATCAGTTCGCCCATGGTATCGCCAATCACCACCTGGGTGCTGCCGGAGGGGATTTCACCGCTGCTGCGCAGGGTGTAGCTGAAACCGGCTTTCTGCACCAGCTCTTTGGCGGTAGGGAAACGCTCAGGGTGACGCGGCACCAGAATCAGCAGCAGGTCGGGGTGCTTTTCCAGCAACTTGCGGTGCGCCGCCAGCAGAATGGTTTCTTCACCTTCATGGGTGCTGGTCGCGATCCACACCGGGCGCCGCGGTGCCCATTGGCGGCGTAACGTGATCGCGCGCGCAGCCAGCTCGGGCGTGACGGAAATGTCGAATTTCAGGCTGCCGGTGACGGTCAATTGCGAGCGCTTCAGGCCAAGCTCGATAAAGCGTTCGCCATCTTCCTGGTTTTGCGCGGCGATCAGCGTAATGCGGCGCAGCATGTCGCGGACAAAACCGCCGATTTTTTTATAACCGGCCGCAGAGCGGGCAGAAAGGCGTGCGTTGGCGATCACCAGCGGGATCTGACGCTGATGCAGCGCGTTAATCAGATTTGGCCACAGCTCGGTTTCCATGATGATAACCAGCTTGGGGTTCACCTGATCGAGGAAGCGGCGCATGGAGCCGGGCAGGTCGTAAGGCAGATAAACATGATGAACGTCTTTACCGAAAGCGGACTGAACGCGCTCTGAACCTGTTGGCGTCATCGTGGTCACAGTAATCGGTAAATAGGGATAGCGGTGGCGCAGCGCGCGGACCAACGGGATGGCGGCCAGCGTTTCCCCCACGGAGACGGAGTGCAGCATGATGCCGCCCGGCACGACTTTTCCGGCGCAGAAGCCATAGCGTTCTGCCCAGCGTTTACGGTAGGCTGGAGCTTTGCGGCTGCGCAGCAGTAAGCGGAGCCAGATCAGGGGTTGGATGAGGTAGAGTAGTACCTGATATAAACGCAGCAACATTCTATCAATTTCATTTATATGGGTTAGTCAGAATAGTACCATAACTGGAAGGGAAAGGCGCTAATTTGGTAACCTTTGGTGTCAGTTTCAGACAACAGGCGAGAGATTTCGCTGATAGGCTTGGAATGAAGAATATTTTAATTATTCGCCGTGACAATATTGGCGATCTTGTTTGTACGACTCCTCTGATTGAAGGGGTGAAAATTGCCTATCCGGATGCCAAACTTTATCTGTTAATCAATAAAGTCAGCCAGGACGTTGTTAAAAACAACCCGTACCTTGAAAAGGTTTTTGTCTATAAAAAGGCAAAGCACAAGACGAAAGGTGAAACCACATTAGGGGTTTATTTTGAGCGTCTGATGATTTTCCTTAAGCTGCGTAAAATAAAATTCGACGCGGCGATCCTGGCCAATCCGGTGCCTTGCAAGTACAGCCTGCGGTTGGCTAAAATGGCGGGGGTAAGCAATATTATTGGCGCGGATTTAGGCACGCCTGATATTCATCATCCTTTCCGTAAGCAAGATTTCAGCGGCAAGCATCAGGTAGAACATACCTACAGCTACTTATCGGCAATTACCGAACAGCGCATCCCGATCCCGCCGGTGCGCGTATTCCTGACCCCGGAAGAGCGCCGGCAGGCGGCGCAGCGAATGCAAAAACTCTTGCCGCCGGTCGGGCGAGTTTGCGCGGTCCATATCAGCAGTCGCAGCCCTAAACGACGCTGGCCGATAGAACGCTATGCCGAAATTATCAATCGCTTAGTCGCCGATCAAAACACCGGAGTGCTGATTTTCTGGTCCCCGCAAGGCACGCTGACGCCGGATGATATTGGTGACCAAAAACGTGCGGAACAGCTGTTGGCGCTGTGTCAGAATGAACGCGTGGCGCCTTACCCGACGGCCTCGGTGCGGGAATTGCTCGCCGGTTTTGATTTATGCGACAGGGTGTTGTGCAGCGATGGCGGGCAAATGCATCTGGCTGCGGCGTTGAATAAAGACATGGTGGTGTTCTTTGGCGATACGAATAAAGAATCCTGGCATCCATGGACCGGGCGTTATCACATTCTGCAAACCGAGTCGGGTGATTGTATTGATGTCACCGTTGATGATGTCTGGCGGAAAATACAAACGTTCGATTAATTAAGATAAAGGCAGGGAATTCCCTGCCTTATTTATTTCTTAAGTGCCAAATAACGTTGGCAAATAGGCTCAAGCCCGTAGTTAAGCAACTGCTGGTGATTAATTTCAGGCGGGTTGGCGTAAATTTCCGCCATTTTTTCTGCCAGCGACGTTTCATTGAGTTCTGCCAGTGCGTTACCCATTCCGGTATTTTCCAGAATTTCAGCAGGCCCACCCGGGCAGCGTGTACTGACCACCGGCGTGCCGCATAGCAACGCTTCCACCAGCACATTGCCAAAGCCTTCGCTGTCGGAACTGAGCACCAACAGCGACGCGTGCCGAATAAACGGATAAGGGTTGGCCTGGAAACCGAGGAACAGTACGCGATCGGCGATGCCCAACTGGCTTGCCAGCTGTTTCACTTCCCCTACCTGGGCTTCGCTGCCGGCGCCAATCAGCGCCAGCGGCGCCTGTATGCCCGATTGTGCATAGGCTTTCAGCAGGCGATCGTGCCGCTTGTGCGGATGAAAGCGTCCGACGTGCACCAGATACTCCTGGCCCGCCAGTTCACAGGGTTCCGCTGCCTGTTGTTCGATGGCGGCAATATCAAACGGATTGTTGATTACCGCCAATCGGTTCGGGTGGATAGGCAGGTTTTGTTGCAGATCGTCACCGACGGCTTTCGATACGGCCACGATATTTTGGCCCTGGTAAACGCCGGCGATTTTCCGCTGTTTCAGCCAACGATCCAGGCCCTTGCGATGACCGAGATAAGAGGTCGATAGCATACCGTGGATGCAAAACCACAGGCGATCCGAAGAGAGCAGCTTGCTGCGGCTGACGATGCGATCGGTTTTATGCAGGTTAGAGAACACCAAATCATAGGCGCCCTGCCGGCGTTCGTTGTCGGCAATAACCCGATCCAGCGCGGCGGCGCGGCGTGACAGCTCGGTCAGTTTGCGCCAGGGTGAACGGCTGCTGTCCGCAACCACCTGATAATGAACGCCAGGAGGGATAGGGTAGTGACAGACGTCGCGAAGCGAAATCAGGCTGACGTCATTGCCCATTTCCTGCATGCCCTGGCACAGCGTCAGCACCACTTTTTCTGCGCCGCCGCCGGGCAGGCCGTCGATAATCATCAGAATGCGCATCGTTAATCCAGCAACCGGTTATAGAGGGATATCAACTGTTCCGACAGGTGTGCCGGGGTGGCAGACATAATACGCAACCGCGCGGCTTCACCCATGGCTGAGCCCAATGCCTGACGAGGCAGTGCCTTGATCGCCGCGACGAGAGCGGGAACATCCAGCGCATCGGTTACGAAGCCGTTTTCTCCCTGGGCGATAAATTCCGCGCCGCCGCAGGTGGTGCTGGTGATGACAGGCAGACCGCAGGACATCGCTTCCAGGATCACATTGGGGAACGGGTCGTACAGTGTAGGCAGCAGCAGGGCATCAGCTACCTGGTAGAACGGCAGCGTCTGTTTTTGCACGCCCATAAACCGCACCCGATCGCCGCATCCCAGCGATTGTGCCAGCGCCTGATAGCGCTTTTCGGCCTTATCTTTACCGACGACCAGCAGATAGCTGTCCGTGGCCGCGACGGCGCGGATGGCGGCCGCCAACCCTTTGCGTTCAAAGCCGGAGCCAACAAAAATCAGGCAGTGCGCCTGTTGAGGGATCTGGTATTGTCGACGCAATTGCTGCCGCTGCTCGGCCGTGGCGGGCAGAAACTTTTGATTATCAATGGCATTGTAGATCACCGTGATTTTATCGGCCGGCACCCCAAAGTCGTCGATGATCTCCTGCTTAATCATTTCGGCGTTGCAGATGACCGCTTTCAGTTCCGGTGCGGCATACATCGCACGTTCCGCACACATTACGTAACGGTGATAGCGGTTGGAAAACAGCCATTTGCGGCGCCATTCGGGCAACAAGCGCGCCCTCTGCAGCAACCAGCGGCGGTGAACGCCATCGCCGGCGCGGTAAATATCGCAGCCGGGGATACGTTCGTGGCTCTGCACCAGATCAAATTTCTCTTTCTGCCATAGCGCTCTGGCGGCCTCGGCAAAGCCGCGTTCACGGCTGATGCGCCCGAGCTTTATCGGATTGCACAAATGAATATGCCAGCTTGGGTCGGCATCACCCTGCCATTCGCGGGTGATGACGTTCAGATCGAGGTCCTGCTGCTCCAGCGCTTCCAGGGCGCGTGAGACGAAACGCTCTGCTCCACCGTCCGGGCGGTACTTTTGGCGAACGATCGCCAAACGAAATGCTTTCATGCTAGCCGGCTCCGCGCGGCTGCAATCACCGCGTCTGTAGGTATAAGTTCCAGGTAACGTTCATCGGTGCCGGTATTGATGGCGTCCGGATCGGGCAAGGTGCCGAAGTCGCCGGCCCATATCACGCAGCCGTTAACCTGCCATGGGCGCCAAAATACCAGCTTGGAAGGGCCAAACAGCGCAATGCAGGGCGTCTGCAGCGCAGCGGCCATGTGCATGGGCACAGAATCTACGCCGATAAACAGTTTGGCGTGGTCGATCAGGGCGGCAAGCTGGCGCAGCGTTAACTGGCCGGCCAGCGAAACGACGCCCTGCGGGGGGCAGAGTGCCAGAATGCGTTCCACCATTTGCCGCTCTTTTGTGTCCGGCCCGGAGGTGATCACCAACCGGTGGCCGTCGGCCTGCAACGCGCTGATAGCGGCGGCCATTTTTTCTTCGCTCCAGCATTTGAAGAACCAGCGGGACGTGGGTTGCACCACGATATAGTCGCCGGTAATGCCCCGTTGCCGCAACAACTGCTCGCAGGTCTGCCAGTCCTGCGGCGGATAGCTCATGGTCACCTGCTGGTTGAGGCTGGGCAGGCCGAGCGGTTGTAACAGCGACAGATTCTGCTCAACGGTATGCAGCCGCGCGTGGTCGCTTACCGGCACCAAATGCGTGTGGCAATGGCGCCATAAGAAGCCTCGCCGCTTGGGAAAATCGAACCCCAGTCGAATTCGCGCGCCGGTCAGGCGGGCGATAATGGCGCTACGCCACTGATCGGCCAGATTGACCACCAGATCGTAGCGTCGGCCTTTGAGCTGCCGGATCAGATTAAGCTCGTGGCGCAGATGGGCTTTCGTACCCTGCTTTTTCCACTGGCGATCGATAACGAAGATATTCGACAGCGCCGGATGGCTGGCCAGCATATCCTGGGTTTCTTTGTACAGCAGCACGTCGATCTGCGCCTGCGGGTAGTTTTGCCGCAGGGTATTGATGACCGGCGTGGTCAGCAACATGTCGCCGTGATGGCGAAGTTTAACGATCAGAATACGCTGTATCGAGGTATCAGGAGCTGGGGCTGGCGCGTCGTTCATCATGAGTCGCTTTCAGGGAAACCAATCTTTGATTCTAAATGACCCGATCGCATGTGGCTACTGTTGCACGGTTTTCTTGCCGCGAAGTGAAAAAATAGCGTGAAGGAGAGACAAAAGGCCTTCAACGTTGTCCAAACCAGGCAGTAAAGTCGTTTGCCCTGGCGAAACGCCCTGCGTAACATAATGCATTCTGTTGATATCAGGCTCGATATTTATGACTAAACCGGCGTTTCTCATCACCATTGATACCGAAGGCGACAATCTGTGGCAAAACCACGATCGTATTTCGACCGAAAACACGCGCTTTTTGCCGCGCTTTCAGGCGTTGTGTGAGAAATATGGCTTCAAGCCGGTGTACCTCACCAACTATGAAATGGCGGTAGACGCCGAATATGTCGAGTTTGCTCGCGATGTGATTGCGCGCGGGACGGGGGAAGTAGGGATGCACCTCCACGCCTGGAACAGCCCGCCTCTGACGCCGTTGACCGACGATGACTGGCGGCACAAACCTTATCTGATCGAATACCCGGCCGATCAAATTCGCGCCAAGGTCGATCATATGACCAAGCTGCTGGAAGATGCTTTCCAGACCAAAATGCTCAGCCACCGCGCCGGGCGCTGGGCGTTTAACGAGTACTATGCGGCGTTGTTGCTGGAATACGGCTATCAGGTAGATTGCTCGGTCACGCCGCGCGTCAACTGGCAATATTCGCCGGGCAACCCGCAAGGGAACGGCGGTACCGACTACCGGCACTTCCCGTCACAGGCCTATTTTATCGATCCGGAAAATATCGCCGAAGCGGGTGCTTCAACGCTGCTGGAAGTACCGATGAGCATCCAGTATAAGCATTCGGCGCTGATGAATACGATCAAGCAGGGTTACGATCGGTTGCGCGGCAAGCAGCGTTCGCCGTCGGTAAACTGGCTGCGGCCAAGCGGCGGTAATCTGGAAAAAATGCAGCGGGTGGTTGAGCGCTGTTTGGCGCAGGGGCATGACTACGTTGAATTTATGCTCCACTCTTCCGAGTTTATGCCCGGCGGCAGCCCGACGTTTAAAACCGAGCAGGATATTGAAGTGCTGTACCGTGATTTGGAGCAGCTGTTCGCCTGGCTGCAGCAGCGTACGGTAGGTATGACGCTAGCCGAGTACTATCAACTTAAAGTGAACTGAAATGTCGAAGCAATGGAAAGTAAAGCTGGCGAACGCCTGTCTGCGGCTTTATACGAACCTTGGCAGTAATTTTAAAGATAAAAACACGTTCGACAAAAAACGCGAGTTTGACCGTATCGCCATTTTCTCAACCACCGCGTTGGGCGATTTGATGTTCAATACGCCTGCCATCCGCGCCATACGTGAACGCTATCCTGCAGCAAAAATCACGCTGATCTCCAGCTATAAGAATGGCGGCCTGGTGGGTACCAGCCGCTATTTTGACGACGTCATTTATTGGGATCATAAAGCCAAGGATATGCTCAGCGTTATTTGTCGGCTAAGGAAAAATCGGCCGCAATTGGCGGTGATTCTGCATTCCAAAGCCCCTTATGATGTGATCACTGCGATATTTTCCGGCTGCGAATATCTGTTTAAAGATGCGTATAAAAACGATCTGACCGGTATGGAGCAATGGCTCACCGGTGCCAGCACCCGTGGAAAAGGCCATCTGATTCAGCGCAAGTTGGACCTGGTGGAACAGTTGGGTTGCGATACGCAAAATCGGGAAATGTTTATCCCGGTAGATTTCCCGTTGCAGCAAAAACAGCCAGGCAAGATGGTGATTGGGTTCCAGATGGGCGCGTCCGAACCCTTGCGTTGTTGGCCGGTCAGCCGGTTTGTCGGATTGGCCAAAAAGCTGTTGGCCCGTTCGCCGGATTATCAGATAGCCCTGATTGGCACGCCGAAAGAAAAGGCGATTGAGCATGAGTTTATGGCAGGGCTGACGGCGGAAGAGCAAACCCGGGTTATCAGCCACATTGGTAAAACGACGTTGCCGCAACTGTTGGCGGTGATGAAAAATATGGAGGTGCTGGTTACCGGCGACACCGGGCCGCTGCATCTGGCTATTGCGCTGAAAACCAAAACCGTCAGCCTGTTCGTGACGGCGAATCCGACGCAAACCGGGCCCTATCAGAATACCGAGCTGCATCAGGTGATGTATGTGCCGATCGATACGCAGAACCTCAGTGAAGAACAGCGTCATCAGCCATTGAGCATTATCAGCAGCGAAGAAGTGATGGAAAGAGTGTTGCTAATAGTTGCCGAATAAAAAACGTCGGTTTTATTGATCGCTGCAAGAGAAACGGCTCTCTAAAATAACAGTGCCACCCGAAGAGGTGGCACTGACGATCCGTCAACAGGTCTGTGGTTTCAGTTTGGGCGTGATGGCGACGCCTAAAGTGAACCAGAACAGATACCAGAATTCCGCCGGGTTGCCGATCATGAACATGCCCTGTGAGGAATAGAACAGCAGCATGAAAATGAACAGCGCAGCCTCCAGCCGCATTCCGCTGCGCATGCGGCGCACGGCCAGGGAGCCGCAGTAGCTCAAGACAACCAACAGCAATCCCAACCCGACGATTCCCCCCTTCAGCAATGCGCCCCAGTAAAGGCTGTGCGTGGTGCGAATATGTTCGCCAGAATAGTTGGTGAAATCCAACTCATAATTGAAACCGTAACCAAAATACGGTGCCTGGCTTACCAGTTCGAAGGTGTGCCGCCAGATACTCACCCGCAGGAAACTTTGCACATACATTTCTTCAAAGCGGGAGAGGAGCAGATGCCCGATGGGCGAGAGCAGCACTGCCGCAGCCACGATGGCCAGAGCGATCACAAAGTAAGCCAGGTGCTTCAGCGTAAGCTGCCTGTGGGGTAGCGTCACCAGCAGCGCTATCAGTAATGAAAGCACCGGGCCGCGGCTCTGGGTGAGCAACATGGTACCGAACAGTATCGGGATGGCGAGCAGGATCGCCACGTTCTTTTTTTCGCGAAAAACGATCAGGCTGAGTATCACGCCAATCCCGGCCAACCCCGCCAGATCGATCACATTTTCGGGACCAGGATTGTTTTTCGATACCATGCGGTTAATCAGAATATCTTGGTAATCAAAGCATAATGAGTACAGACACAGGATCGTTAATCCCATGACTATGCTGATCAACAGCAGGTTACGCTGAGGCCCGCTCAGAACGGTGATCAGCATGCCCAGATACAGCAACAGATAAATACTGTGCGTCAGTGTCGACTCGATATTTCCTGGGTCGTCTGTCCACAGGTTACTGCAGGCAAAGTAGAGCAGCATCGCACCAATGAGCGCCAATCCCCAGCGTGTTTCTCTATGGCGGAAGAACGACATCCGCAGATCTTTATCGAGATACAGCGTGATGATGAATAGAATTGCCGAAAGGTGGAACAAATTATTAACTTTGGTAAAACCGCAGAATATGGCGCTGAAAAAGGAAAAAAGTAAAAAAAACAAAACGTATAGCTTTTTCGGGTGAAAAGCATTACTTGAATAATGCATCAGGGTCGGCCTTCTCGAAAATTTCATTGCTGATTGCGCTGGTTACGGAAAGGTTTTTTACGGTGATGTCTTTTGCTTTCATTTGGAAACTGGCATGGCGAAATGATGGCATGACCAGGTCGTCAACTTTGCTCTCCAAATCGGTGGAAAGTTTATTCTCTGCGGCTTCATAAAAACGCGGTTGGTGGAAATTATTCATGTCCAGACCGATGATGAATAACCGCTTGAAGCCGAGGAAAGTAAGGATCTGCAGCGCCCAGTAAATAACGGTGCCGGCATCAAAGATGCCGCTGCGAATATCGTGATTGAACGCGATGTCTTTTCGGCCATCGGCAAAAGCGACGTCGCGATTGTCGCGGTAAGCCGTCCACAGTTCATCATGGGTAATTCTGGGCCGATAAATTTTAAATGCGGCGTCTTCGATCACGGCGAAACGGCACTTCACCCGTTCCAGGGTGAATCTGTCGATGATTTTCGCCACGCCGTGCACCGTGGTGAACAAGGTTAGCCGCTCGTCAGCGATAATACGGCCGATGATTTCCGGTTTCTGGTCGATAAATCCCATATCCACAATGACATAGAATCTAAAGTCGACGCGGTCTTGCAGGGAGTAGGCGCCGTTGACCCCCATCGCAGGCATCGGGGGGAATTTTTCCAGGCAAAGGTTTTTCACTGACGGGCCGGTAGCCGTCAACAGGATGTCGCCGGAAAAATGCCCCTGTAGCGTAGCCAGTTGCGCCATCGGCACCTGTTGTCGTTTGTAGTGCAGCGCGACGATTTCCCCGCTGGCGGCGCGCTTAATCTTTACGTAGGGCCAGAGATTCTCGTTATGCCGAAAGGGTCTGGCATGCGTATAACGATATATTTGCTTGAAAAAAGTTCCCATTACACCGGCATCCTGTCGTGAATCAGCGCCGCGACGTGCTGTGCGGAGATATCCGCCATGCTATTGCCTGACTCTGGTCGGCAGGCATATTGATTTTGCCCATAGCCGCCGATCAACCCCGGATCCGTCGGGCCGAACAGCGTAATGTTAGGCCTGTCGAGCGCCGCGGTCAGGTGGCTGAGACCGGTATCGACCGAGACCACGCCTTTCGCGCCTGCCAGCACCTCGGCGACCTGCTGCAGGCTGAGTTTTGGCAGCACCTCTACGTGCGGGAAGCCTTCCGCCAAACGCAGCGCGCGCAGGCGTTCGTGTTCCGCGCCCCATGGCAATTTGATCTTCAGCCCGCTTGGCGCTATCAGCTCAATCAATTCGCGCCAGTGCGACTCAGGCCAATGTTTCTCATCGCGGGTCGTCGCGTGCAAAAACACCAGGTATTGCCCGGCATCGGCCGGCAGGTGGCTGAGAAAGCGCGCCGCAATGGCGTAATCGCCGTAGCTTTCCGGCTTGTCGTAGCCCAGGCTTTTGGCAAACAGCTCACGGGTGCGCTCTACGGCGTGCTGCTGTTTTTCGATCTCATGACGGTGGTTGTAGAACCAGCTGGCAAAGGGTTCGCGGGCGCTCTTGGCATCCTGGCCGTGCTTGCTGCCTTTGGCGATGCGGGTGATCAAGGCGGCGCTCTTGATTAACCCCTGGGCGTCGATCACCGCGTCGTAGGTGCGCTCCTGCACCAGACGTTTAAAATCGCAACGCTCCTGACGGGTCTCGCTGCCAAACCAGTTTTTGCGCCAGCGGCGGATCGCCACCGGGATCACGCGGTCTACTGCCGGGTGCCAGGTGGGGATCTGGCTGAACCCTTCCTCCACCACCCAATCGAAGCGGATGCCGGGGATCGCCCGCATGGCGTCGGTCAACGCCGGTAGCGTATGGAGCACGTCTCCCATCGAGGAGGTTTTTACAATCAACACCTGCATGCTTACTTATTCCTCGCTGGCGGCAAGTAACGGCGTCAGCGCGTCCAACACCTGCTGTGGCTGAATATCGATCAGGCTCTGATGGTAACCCTGATCGGCATCGCCTTTGCGTATCTTATGGTAACCACGGATTTTGCGGATCACTTTGGCCTTATCGGACAGCGGCGGCGTGAAATCCGGGCTGCTTGGCCCGTACAAGGCTATCAGCGGCTTATTCAAGGCCGCTGCAACGTGCATCAGGCCTGAGTCGTTGCTGACCACGGCCTGGCAGGACGCCAGCAGGATCACGGCCTGTTCCAGCTGGGTTTCCCCAGCCAGATTCATGCAAAATCCTCGGGCGTCGTCATCCAGCGCCGCGCGGATTTGTTCGCCCGCTTCGTGATCCTTGGCGGAGCCGAACAGGGCGATTTGATAACCCTGGTCGATCAGCATCTGGGCCAACCGGGCGTAGTGGTAGTGCGGCCAGCGTTTGGCCGGGCCAAATTCGGCCCCCGGGCAGAAACCGATAATCGGCCGATGATCGGTCAGGTTGAAGGCCGCGGTGGTTTCGGCAATTTCTTCGTCGCTTACCTGCAACTGCGGCCACAGCAACGGCTGCGGCAGATCTTCGGCGCGCCGAATGCGTTGCTTGTCATAAGCCAGCGCCACATAGCGTTGTACCATCAGCGGAAAGGCCGCCTTGTCCAGCACCCGGAGATCATTGAGCAGGCCGTAGCGCATTTCGCCACGCCAACCGGTACGCTGCGGCACCTGAGCAAAGAACGGCACCAACGCGGATTTGAACGAGTTGGGCAGCACGTAAGCGCGATCGTAGCCGTTGGCGCGCAGTGCGCGCCCCAGACGCCGGCGTTCACCGAGCGCCAGCGCGCCGTGGCCTAACGGCATCGACAGAGCCTGATTGACCTCCGGCATACGCGCCAGCAACGGACGGCACCAGGCGGGCGCCATCACGTCAATTTCCGCTGTCGGGTGCTCGGCCTTCAGGGTGCGGTAGAGACTTTGCGACATCATCATATCGCCAACCCACGAAGGGCCGATAACCAGTATTTTCATACCCTGAACGATTTCCTTCAGCTTAAGCGGTGCGGTTCAACCAGGCCATGTACTCTTTCACGCCTTCGGCGACCGTTTTGAACGGCGCGTCATAGCCGGCAGCGCGCAGCTTGGTCAGGTCGGCTTGGGTAAACGCCTGGTAGCGGCCTTTGAGTTTTTCCGGGAACGGGATATTTTCCACCGCGCCTTTCTGGTGGAAATCGACGACTGCGTTGGCTACCGCCTGGAAGGTTTCTGCACGGCCGGTGCCGCAGTTGAAGATGCCGGACACGCCGCTTTTCCAGAACCACAGGTTTACCGCCGCCACGTCGCCGACGTAGATAAAGTCACGCTTGAAGTCCTGGCTGCCGTCGAACAGTTTCGGGTTCTCTCCGCGGTTGATCTGGCTATTCAGGTGGAATGCAACGCTGGCCATGCTGCCTTTGTGGCTTTCGCGTGGGCCATAAACGTTGAAGTAACGGAAGCCGCAGATCTGTGAATCCGCCTCAGGCAGAATTTCACGCACGTACTGATCGAACAGGAATTTGGAGTAACCGTACACATTCAGCGGCTCTTCAAACTGGCGCTCTTCGATAAATTCTTCACGGCCGCCGTAGGTGGCTGCCGATGAGGCGTACAGGAACGGGATTTCGCGATCCAGACAATAATGCAGCAGGTCTTTGGAGTACTGATAGTTGTTGTCCATCATGTACTTGCCATCCCACTCGGTGGTGGAGGAACAGGCACCTTCATGGAACACCGCGTCGATTTCACCCAGATCGTCGCCGGCCACGATGTTGGCGATAAAATCTTCTTTATCGATATAGTCGGCGATATCCAGATCGACCAGGTTGGCAAATTTGGTGCCGTCTTTCAGGTTATCTACCACCAGGATATCGCGATACCCTGTGTCATTCAGCGCCTTAATGATATTGCTGCCGATCATGCCGGCGCCACCAGTAACGATAATCATTGGGTTACCCCTATTATTCTGCCCGGTGGGACAGGGTGCCCCACGCTCAATGCCGCTTATAATAGCATTTCATGCCGCCGCAAACATCGGACGGGCTCCGAATATCCCGCGATGTCGAGCATCAAAGCACTTTGCCGTGATATCTGCTGCAATTTTCATATTCTCTCCTGTGTATTGTCGTCAGTTTGGTTACAAATCAGTAAAATATGTGGAAAACAGACCCATCCTGGAGATAACCGAATGTCCGCGTCTTTTTATCAGCAGTTGGAACAACAGCTTGCAACCGCCCGTAGCGAAGGGTTGTTCAAGGAAGAGCGCATTATCACCACCGCTCAGCAGGCTGATATCGCCGTTGCCGACGGCCGCCATGTGATCAATTTCTGCGCCAACAACTACCTTGGCCTGGCCAACCATCCGGCGATGATCGCGGCGGCCAAGGCCGGTATGGACAGCCACGGTTTCGGCATGGCGTCGGTGCGCTTTATTTGCGGCACCCAGGACAGCCATAAGCAGCTGGAGCGGAAATTGGCCGATTTTCTCGGTATGGAAGACGCCATCCTGTATTCCTCTTGCTTCGATGCCAACGGCGGGTTGTTCGAAACGCTGCTTGGGCCGGAAGACGCGATTATCTCCGACACGTTGAACCACGCGTCGATCATCGATGGCGTACGTTTGTGCAAGGCGAAGCGTTACCGCTATGCCAATAACGACATGAACGAGCTGGCCGCACAGCTGAAACAGGCCAAGGCCGATGGCGCGCGCCACATCATGATTGCTACCGACGGCGTGTTCTCCATGGACGGCGTGATCGCCAACCTGAAAGGGGTATGCGACCTGGCGGACCAGTATCAGGCGCTGGTGATGGTGGATGATTCTCATGCGGTAGGTTTCGTTGGCGCCAATGGGCGTGGCACCCATGAGTATTGTGACGTGATGGGCCGCGTCGACATCATTACCGGCACCCTGGGCAAAGCGCTGGGCGGCGCTTCCGGCGGTTATACTGCGGCGAAAAAAGAGGTGGTGGAGTGGTTGCGCCAGCGTTCGCGGCCTTATCTGTTCTCCAACTCGCTGGCGCCGGCGATTGTCGCCGCTTCGATCAAAGTGCTGGAACTGCTGGAGCAGGGCGATGCGCTGCGCGATCGTCTGTGGGCCAATGCGAGCCTGTTCCGTGAAAAAATGACCGCGGCGGGCTTTGAGCTGGCCGGGGCCGATCACGCCATCATCCCGGTGATGTTGGGTGAAGCAAAGCTGGCGCAGGAGTTCGCCAACGCGTTGCTCAAGGAAGGCATTTATGTGACCGGTTTCTTCTATCCGGTGGTGCCGAAAGGCCAGGCACGCATCCGTACCCAGATGTCTGCTGACCACACCCCGGAGCAAATTGAACGTGCGGTCGCGGCGTTCATTCGTATCGGTAAGGATCTTGGCGTTATTGCATAAGGTAAAACCATGAAAGCATTGTCAAAACTGAAAGCGGAAGAAGGGATTTGGATGACCGATGTGCCTGCTCCTGAGCTGGGCCATAACGACATCATGATTAAAATCCGTAAAACCGCGATCTGCGGTACCGATGTTCATATTTATAACTGGGATGACTGGTCGCAGAAAACCATTCCGGTACCTATGGTGGTCGGCCACGAGTACGTGGGCGAAGTGGTCGCCATTGGCCAGGAAGTTAAAGGGTTTAACGTCGGTGACCGCGTTTCCGGCGAAGGCCACATCACTTGCGGCCACTGCCGTAACTGCCGTGGCGGCCGCACTCATCTGTGCCGCAACACCATTGGCGTGGGCGTGAACCGCCCGGGCTCCTTTGCTGAATATCTGGTGATCCCGGCGTTTAACGCTTTCAAGATCCCGGACAATATTTCCGATGAACTGGCGTCAATCTTCGACCCGTTCGGCAATGCGGTGCATACGGCGCTGTCGTTCGATCTGGTTGGCGAAGACGTGTTGGTTTCCGGCGCCGGCCCGATAGGTATTATGGCCGCGGCGGTGTGTAAGCACGTTGGTGCCCGCCACGTGGTGATCACCGACGTGAACGAATACCGGCTGGAACTGGCGCGTAAAATGGGCGTGACCCGTGCGGTGAACGTCAGCAAAGAAAACCTGAACGACGTGATGGCCGAACTGGGCATGACCGAAGGGTTCGACGTGGGGCTGGAAATGTCCGGTGCGCCGCCGGCGTTCCGTACGCTGCTGAATGCCATGAACCACGGCGGGCGCATCGCCATGCTGGGCATTCCACCGTCGGATATGTCGATCGACTGGAATCAGGTGATCTTCAAAGGGCTGTTTATCAAAGGGATTTATGGCCGTGAGATGTTCGAGACCTGGTATAAGATGGCGGCGCTGATCCAGTCTGGTCTGGATCTGACGCCTATCATTACCCACCGTTTCTCGATCGATGAGTTCCAGCAGGGCTTTGACGCCATGCGCTCCGGACAGTCCGGAAAAGTGGTGTTGAGCTGGGATTGACAGTAAAAAGGGCCGGAAAATTCCGGCCCTGATTTTATGCTTTCGGTTTGTCTGGCGCCGAGCCGACCCAGCGATGCCACTGACGCTTGATAAACTCTGCCGCCGGCGACTGTGCCACGCTTTCGCCGATCACGCTTATCGCCTTGCCTGCGTTGACTTTTTCCTTCGGCAATTTGACCTTGCACTGCTTGATACCGCCGGTGAACGGGTTCTTCGGCTGCGGTTTCTGCGGCTTGACCGGAGGTGGAACATAACTGCCGCCGCCGCTGTTGCCCTGCGGTTCATTCAGCAGCGAACTGGGTTTCACCAGCACG
Organism: Serratia plymuthica; assembly: GCF_018336935.1. Classification (NCBI taxonomy): domain Bacteria; kingdom Pseudomonadati; phylum Pseudomonadota; class Gammaproteobacteria; order Enterobacterales; family Yersiniaceae; genus Serratia; species Serratia plymuthica. The sequence goes on from NZ_CP068771.1 coordinate 3,622,302, forward strand.
ATATCGGCCGGTAACGTCGGCAGCATTTGCTGCAGCACCTTCACCGTTGCCGGGCGTGGGTGGCCAATCGCGATGGCGGAACCGTTGCGCCGCGCCAATTCGACCGCACGGTTGAACTGGCGGCGAATATCGGCCTCGTTGGCCGTATCGTCCAGGAATACCTTGCGTTTGATGACCTTCACTCCGGTACCTGCGGCGGCGCGCGTGGCCTGGCTATTGCCGATGGTCATGCTATCGAGAAAATACAAACGGTAGCTTTCGAGCGCCAGCATGACTTTCTGCATGCCCGGCAGGCTAGAGGTCATGGCGCTGCCCATGTGGTTGTTCATCCCCACCGCGTAAGGCACGTTATTCACCGCATTGCGCATGATGCGCTGGATCTCTTCGCTGCTCATGGAAGGTTGCAGCGTATCGCGCTCCAATGGCTGTTTGCTGAGCGGCGCCATAGGCATATGGATTAGCACTTCCCGGCCCTGGCTGTGAGCGCGGGTGGCCATTAAACGGGCGTGGGGGGCATTGGGCAGCACGGCAACGGAGATCGCCGTCGGCATTTGCAGCACGGCGTCTTCCTCGTGCGGGCGATAGCCTACATCATCGATAACGATGGATAACTTCCCTGCCTGCGCGGCGCAAACCTGCAACAGACAGCCAATCAATACGACAGTACGGGTTTTGATATAACGCAAATCTATCTTCCCAACCACGGTAGTGGGTTAACCGCCTGGCCCTGACGACGGATTTCGAAATAAAGCGACGGCGTTCCCTGACCCCCGCTGGTACCTACCAAGGCTATCGGCTGACCGGCGCGGACCTGCGCCCCGACGTTGACCAACGCGCTCTGGTTGTAGCCATACAGGCTCATGTCACCCTTTCCGTGCTCGATCACTACCACCAGACCGTAGCCTTGCAGCCAGTCGGCCAGCAATACGCGACCGTCGGCTATGGCTTTCACTTCGCTGCCTTCGGCGGCCGAGATCACCATGCCTTTCCAGCGCAATTCACCTTGCAACTGTTCACCGAAGTTGTGCAAGGTACGGCCACGAACCGGCCATATCGCCTGCCCGCCCGGTCTGCCGAGGCCGCCGGTACGGGCCATCAGCGATCGGTCGGCTTCGCTAGGTTTGTAGCTGGTGCCGGTTTTCTTCGCCTGCTGTTCTTTGGCGCGCACTTGCTCACGCACCTTGGCGGCTTCACGCGCTTCGCGTTCGGCACGGGCGCGGGCCTCGCGTTCAGCACGGGCAATTTTATCGCGCATGCGGGTTTCGTTCTGACGCAGTTCCACCAGCCGCTGCTGATCTTTTTCCAGCGAGGCTTCCAGTGCGGTCAGCGTTTGCTTACGTGCGCCACGCGCTTGCTCCAGCTTCTGTTGTTGCGTCTGCTGTTCGCCCAGCAACGATTTCTGTTGACCCTGTTTGGTCACCAGCGTGGTTTTTTGCTTTGCCAGCTCGGCGCGGGTTTGCTTCAGCTCTTCGATGGTTTGCTGACGCGCCTCGTTCAGATAGCCGAAGTAAGCCAGAATACGCTCGCTGCGTTGGCTCTCCTCACCGCTGAGGATCAGTTGCACTGCGCTGTGTTGCCCTTGGCGGAAAGCGGCGTCGAGCTGTTTGGCGAGGATCTCTTGCTGAGTGGACTGCTGCTTTTGCAGCTTGGCGATGGAAGCATTCAGGCCGGAAATGTCTTTCCCCAGTTGGCCCAATGTGCTCTGGGTTTCACGCAGCAGGCGGCTGGCCTGCGCGATGGTTTTTTCCTGCTGTTTAAGCTGATCCTGCAATGAACTGCGTTGTTGCTGCTGCTGTTTAACCGCCTTCTCTTTTTCGGCGATGCTTTGCTGGATATCTTTGAGCTGGGATTTGTTGTCTTCCGCCGCCTGTCCGGCTAACGGCAACAGCAAGACGCCAGCGTAAAATACGCTGGCGCACATGGTGGTCAACTTCCTTGGCGCGGTGCGTTCAGGCAGCGGCTGGCTGCCTGCGTTTGCGCTTCGGGTTACCCTTGATAGTGCAAAAAACGCCTTCTCCCTCATGGAGAAGGATTATTCCACGATGAACAGCGGCTTACCAGTCATCTCTTTCGGGATTTCCATTCCCATCAGTGCCAGCATGGTTGGCGCGATGTCGGAAAGCTTGCCGCCGCTGACCGCGTGAGCAGGCTTACCGATGTAAATCAGCGGCACCGGCAGGCTGGTGTGGGCGGTATGCGCCTGGCCGGTGGCCGGATCGCGCATTTGTTCGGCGTTGCCGTGATCGGCGGTGATCAACAGTTGCCCGTCGACGGCCTTAACGGCCTCCACGACCTGCGCGATGCAACTATCGAGGGTTTCCACCGCTTTCACCGCCGCGTCATAGACGCCGGTATGGCCCACCATGTCGCCGTTCGGATAGTTGCAGATAATGGCGTCGTATTTGCCGCTGCTGATGGCACTCAGCAGTTTGTCGGTCAGCTCGGCCGAACTCATTTCCGGTTGCAGATCGTAGGTGGCGACCTTCGGCGAGTTGACCAGCACGCGTTCTTCGCCTTTGAACGGTTCTTCCACCCCGCCGTTATAGAAGAAAGTGACGTGCGCGTATTTTTCGGTTTCCGAGATGCGCAACTGGGTTTTGTCGTGCTTCATCAGCCATTCGCCGAAGGTGTTGCTCAACGACGCCGGCGGATAGGCGCAAGGGGTTTTGATGTCGGCGGCGTATTCGGTCAGCATCACGAAATCACCGAAGTTCACCACCCTGGCGCGGGGGAATCCGTCGAAATCGGCATTCACGAAGGCGCGCACGATCTGGCGCGCGCGATCGGCGCGGAAGTTCATGAAAATCAGCGCGTCGCCATCCTGCAGAGCGGCAGAGGCTTCACCGGCGGCCTGGAGCACGGTCGGTTTCACGAACTCGTCGTTTTCGCCACGCTCGTAAGCGGCCTGCAGAGCGGCAACGGCGTTATCGGTCACGTAGTCGCCCTGAGCCTGAGTCAGCAGATCATAAGCCAGTTGGACGCGGTCCCAGCGGTTGTCGCGGTCCATGGCGTAATAGCGGCCAATCAGCGAGGCGATGCGCCCGGCCCCCAGTTTGGCGAAGGCGTCGCTAACGCGCTGCAGCGAGTTTTCTGCGCTGCGTGGCGGGGTGTCTCGGCCGTCCAGGAAGGCGTGCAGGTACACGGCTTTCGCGCCGCGTTGAGCGGCCAGTTCAATCATGGCCAAAATATGGTCTTCGTGGCTGTGCACGCCGCCCGGCGACAGCAGGCCCATGATATGCACCGCTTTGCCCGCCTGTACGGCCTTGTCGACCGCCGCCGTCAGCGTCGGGTTGGCGAAAAAGTCGCCGTCTTTGATTTCTTTGTCCAGTCGGGTCAAATCCTGATAAACGATGCGCCCGGCACCCAGGTTGACGTGGCCGACCTCCGAGTTGCCCATCTGGCCGTCAGGCAAGCCCACGTCCAGACCGGAAGCGGCAATCAGGGTATGCGGCTGCCGTTGCCACAGGCGATCCATCACCGGCGTTTTGGCGTTCAGAATGGCATTGTCCTGCTGTTCCTCCCGGTGGCCGTAGCCGTCCAGGATCACCAGCACCATCGGCTTTTTGTTACTCGACATTGCATTAACCTCGTTATGAACTTTTAAGATGTGAATAGCCATCGGCCCGCCGCCGGAGTGATGGCTATTCACCCTAAAACCGCCTGATTTTACAACGCGTACGATTAAAAAGAGCCCCGAGAGATCAAAGTTGCGGCGAACAACCCCGGCTTTTATGCTCTGACGCCGGCAATTTCTCAGCGTACCCCGCAGTTTCTGCAATAGCGTTTGCTTATTGGCTGTATTTGCCGCACTCGGCAGGTATACTCTGGAGCCTTGACTTATTTTTCCCTTAACTGACGGGAGTTGTTACACCCCATGCTGCAAGAAATTATGCAATTCGTTAGCAAGCATCCCATACTGAGCCTGGCTTGGATTGGCTTGCTGGTTGCCGTGATCGTCATGACGTTCAAAAGCCGTTTCTCCAAGGTGAAAGAGATCGCGCGTGGTGAAGCCACCCGCCTGATTAATAAAGAAGATGCGGTGGTGGTCGATACCCGCAGCCGTGATGATTTCCGTAAAGGCCACCTGGCCAACGCCATCAACCTGACGGCGAGCGAAATCAAAAGCGGCAGCCTGGGCGAACTGGAAAAACACAAGGCTCAGCCGATCATCGTGGTTTGCGCCAACGGCACCGCGTCCCGCGAGCCGGCGGAAAACCTGAGCAAGGCTGGTTTTGAAAACGTGGCCATGCTGAAAGACGGTATTGCCGGCTGGAGCGGGGAAAACCTGCCGTTAGTGCGCGGTAAGTAATTCTTTAACGTATTTGAAGTGGTAATCCATGGCTAACATTGATATCTACACCAAAGCGACCTGCCCGTTCTGCCATCGCGCCAAAGCGCTGCTGAACGGTAAGGGCGCGGCGTTTAACGAAATCGCCATTGATGGCGATAATGAAAAACGCGAAGCGATGATTGCGCGCAGTGGGCGCACCACCGTGCCTCAGATTTTCATCGATGGCCGACACATCGGCGGCTGCGATGATTTATATGAACTCGATGCTCGTGGTGGCCTGGATCCGTTGCTTTAAACGGGCCGCTGCCGGTTACTGAGTGTCAATAAGGACGTTTAACCAAGGGTATTACACACATGTCAGAACAAAACAGCACAGAGATGGCTTTCCAGATTCAGCGCATTTACACCAAGGATATCTCCTTCGAAGCGCCAAACGCTCCGCAGGTTTTCCAGCAGGAATGGCAGCCAGAAGTTAAACTGGATCTAGATACCGCTTCCAGCCAGCTGGCTGACGAAGTGTATGAAGTTGTACTGCGCGTAACCGTGACTGCGTCTCTGGGCGAAGAAACTGCGTTCCTGTGTGAAGTGCAGCAGGCGGGCATCTTCTCCGTTGCAGGCATCGACGGCACGCAGCTGGCGCATTGCCTGGGCGCATACTGCCCGAACATTCTGTTCCCGTATGCGCGTGAGTGCATCACCAGCCTGGTTTCTCGCGGCACGTTCCCGCAGCTGAACCTGGCACCGGTTAACTTCGACGCGCTGTTCATGAACTATCTGCAACAGCAGGCGGAAGGCGAAGGTGCCGCACCACATCAGGATGCCTGATGAACACCGTCAATGCTTCAATGACTGTTATCGGTGCCGGCTCGTACGGCACCGCATTAGCCATTACGCTGGCGCGTAACGGCCACCCCGTGGTGCTTTGGGGGCATAACCCCGAGCAAATTCAAAAATTGCAGCACGATCGCTGCAACCAGGCGTTTCTTCCCGACGTAGCCTTCCCCGACACGCTGTTGCTCGAAGCCGATCTGGCGCGTGCGCTGGCTGCCAGCCGCGATGTGCTGGTGGTGGTGCCAAGCCATGTGTTCGGCGACGTATTGCACCAGTTGAAACCGCATCTGCGCCCGGATGCCCGCATCGTGTGGGCGACCAAAGGGCTGGAAGCGGAAACCGGCCGGTTGCTGCAGGACGTGGCGCGAGAAGTGCTGGGCGATGATATTCCGCTGGCGGTGGTCTCGGGGCCAACGTTCGCCAAAGAGTTGGCCGCTGGGCTGCCGACCGCGATTGCGCTGGCTTCCACCGATGCTCAGTTCGCTGAAGATCTGCAACAGCTGCTGCACTGCGGCAAAAGTTTCCGCGTTTACAGCAACCCCGATTTTATCGGCGTGCAGCTGGGCGGGGCGGTGAAGAACGTGATTGCCATCGGCGCCGGGATGTCGGACGGCATCGGCTTTGGCGCTAATGCGCGTACAGCATTGATTACCCGTGGCCTGGCGGAAATGAGCCGCCTCGGTTCCGCTCTGGGTGCCGATCCGTCGACCTTCATGGGCATGGCCGGTTTGGGCGATCTGGTGCTGACCTGCACCGATAATCAATCGCGTAACCGCCGCTTCGGTATTATGCTGGGGCAGGGAAAAGGCGTGCAAGAAGCGCAAGACAGCATCGGTCAGGTGGTCGAAGGCTACCGTAATACCAAAGAGGTGTTGGCGCTGGCGCAACGGCACGGTGTGGAAATGCCGATTACCGAGCAGATTTATCAGGTGCTGTATTGCCATAAAAATGCCCGGGAAGCCGCGTTGAGCCTGTTGGGGCGTACCAGAAAAGACGAAAAGCACAGCGTCTGATCGCCATACCCCGGGGATTTCAGACTGCAGCCAACAATGGCTGGGGCCTGAAAGGCGACAAGTATAAAACTGATATGCAGGGCAGCATGCTGACCCGGCAATTGATTTGGGCTGCCTGACCGTGACGCGGTGGGGCAGCCTGTTTTGCAAGGTGGAGAGGAACCTGATGTCGTCAGAAGAGTTAGAGCAGGTCTGGAAGAGCATCAAATCAGAGGCGAGAGAGCTGGCTGAGTGTGAACCGATGCTGGCTAGCTTTTTCCATGCGACGTTGCTCAAGCATGAAAACCTGGGCAGTGCGCTCAGCTATATTCTGGCAAACAAGCTGGCAAACCCGATTATGCCGGCTATTGCGGTGCGTGAAGTGGTGGAAGACGCCTACCTTGCCGATAAGCAGATGATCGCCTCGGCTGCGCGCGATATTCTGGCGGTGCGCCTGCGCGACCCGGCGGTAGATAAATATTCGACGCCACTGCTGTATCTGAAAGGTTTCCATGCGCTACAGGCCTACCGTATCGGCCACTGGTTGTGGCTGCAGGGGCGTCAGGCGTTGGCGATTTACCTGCAAAATCAAATTTCGGTTGCCTTTGGCGTGGATATCCACCCGGCGGCTACCATCGGCTGCGGAATCATGCTCGACCATGCCACCGGCATCGTTATTGGTGAAACTGCAGTCGTAGAAAACGACGTGTCTATCCTGCAGTCGGTCACCCTTGGCGGTACCGGCAAAACCAGCGGCGATCGTCATCCGAAGATCCGGGAAGGCGTAATGATTGGCGCCGGGGCTAAAATTCTCGGCAATATCGAGGTGGGCAAAGGCGCAAAAATCGGCGCCGGCTCGGTAGTGTTGCAATCGATACCGCCGCATACCACTGCCGCCGGGGTGCCGGCGCGTCTCGTGGGGCGGCCGGAAAGCGATACGCCTTCGATGGATATGGATCAGTACTTCAACGGCACTAACCAGGGTTTTGAATACGGCGACGGCATCTAAACCGGTTTGCTGAAGCATGAAATCGGGGGAGCTTTTTGCTCCCCCGATGTTTTTCGGCAGAGAATTAACCCTGTTTCGGGAATTTCACGATATCGGTAACCATGTTATCGATTGCCGCTTTGACCTCGTTCGCCGTCACCGGCGCGGAGTCATTGCTGACGGTCTTGCCATAGCCCTTACGCACCACTTCCATCACCGTTTTGCCGGTATCCTGATCGATCAGTTGCGCTTCGAGGAACAGCGTGGTGTTTTGCGTGCGGTGCCCGCTGACGGCCATGGTGCTGGCTATCACTGCGGTAACCGGGGTCACTTCATAGAACTTCACATCTTCATTTTCAGCCGACACGGCGGTGATCGCCACCTTGGCGAGCAGCACGCGCGATCCCGACGGGCTTGGCAGCACGGTCATTCGCTCGCTCAGTGCGGCGTTGATTCGCATATTGGCGTAGTCTTTGATTTTGTTCAGCGTATCCTGGTTGACGCGTGCCGTCGGTTTGGCTGCCGGGTAATAGGTCACAGGAGAAAAATAGACGCCCCGATAATTGGATTCTTTAAAGGTAGGGTCGATCCAACGCAGCGTTTTATGGCCGGTGGCTGATTCGGTTTCCTGCAGTTTGCTGTAATCGCTCAGAAAACCTGAATACTGCTGCTTATTTGCTACTTTAGACGAACAGCCCGCCAATAACAGGCCTGTTGCCAGTACCGCCATGGCAACGCTCAAGCGTTTTTTTTTCATACGATGTCCTATGATGAATGTCTATTACCCTTACAAAACATAGCTCATTATCCTCTGTTGCAGAGAATGTTTTGGGGCCAGACGTGCACTGCCTTTACCTACTTTGTCAGGATCGTGATGCGTGGTGGGTTTTAGAGGTTGAGGGCTCGCGAGAGCGCAAACAATTCAGCTTCGGCTCTCTCCAGCGTCGTTTCCTGGGCTTCCTGCCATTCTGGCAGCAGCGGCCAGAGATCTTGCTGATTCTCGGCTTGCCGGCACCAGACAAAACGATCGTGCCAGTCGCCCAATGCGCTTTGCGCCGTTTTCAGGCAGGCGGCGGCTTGTGGCGTGATAAGTGCGAATTGGGGATAGGTGTCGGCAGCATAGCGCACCCGTTTGATCAGCAGGCGCAGCAGGTGGCGATCGTAGTGCGCGTCGGCCAGCGCCAGACGCAATTGTTTAACCTGCCGGGACAGGCGCTGAGCAACGCGGCGTTTTGCGTGCCGGCGTTTGGCCCGCCGGAAGTTTTTCGGCCAGCCATGCAGCAATTTGGGAAAGCGGAACAGCAAGGGATGTGACGCCAGAGCGAGGTTGCGGCTTTGCAGTTCGGTTTTGCGGACGTTGGTCTGCCACTCTAGTTGATGTCGCGCCAGCTCGGCAATCAGCACTTCCAAATCGCGTATCGGCGTGGTGAGTTTCCCCAGGCTGGCGGCGGCGTTGTCGAGCGGTGCGATGCCGGGTAAACCACGCAAGGGCCTCAGCAGGCTCCTGATGCGCCGCAGGTTGATGCGCACATCATGCAGAGCCTCGGTGTCCATCGGGTCCTGTAAACGCGACAGCGCCTGATTTAGCGCGTTTTCGAGCCTGCGAAACTGGGCGATGATACTCTCTGTGAAAGCCATATGATGTCCCCGGAGAGGCGATCCCGTTCAGATTATCCTCCCCGTAGAGCCGATTGTCACCGCTTAAGGTTTAATCAGGGCGCCGGCATAGTCCAACTGCCGCCAGGCTTCGTATACCACCACTGCGACGGCATTCGACAGGTTCATGCTGCGGCTTTGCGCCTGCATCGGAATGCGGATTTTCTGCTGTGCAGGCAAGGCTTCGAGGATCTCTGCGGGCAAACCGCGGGTTTCCGGCCCGAACAGCAGGTAGTCGCCGGCCTGATAGCTGACTGCGCTGTGCGCTGGAGTCCCTTTGGTGGTCAGGGCAAACAGCCGCTGCGGGTTTTCGCTGGCGATAAACGCGGCGTAATCGGCGTGGCGCCGGATATTGGCGAATTCATGATAATCCAGCCCGGCGCGGCGCAGCCGTTTGTCATCCCATGGGAAGCCCATCGGCTCTATCAGATGTAACTGAAAGCCGGTATTGGCGCACAGGCGGATAATATTGCCGGTATTGGGTGGAATTTCAGGTTCAAATAAAACGATATTCAGCATGTAAAAGGCCCCTCATGAAGAGGGGCGCAGAATAGCAAAATCTTGCTGACCTGTCTTAGGCGATCAACGCTGGTGCAGCGGTAGCCACAGTATCAGCCGCAGGCCGCCAAGCGGGCTGTCTTCCGCTTTCACCCAGCCGCGATGTTGATTGACTGCCGCCTCTACAATCGCCAGGCCCAGGCCGGTGCCGCCCGAAGCGCGATCGCGGGCTTCGTCGGTGCGATAGAACGGCCGGAAAATCTGCTCGCGATCTTCCTCGCTGACGCCAGGGCCGTCGTCGTCGACCACAATGGTGATGCCCTGATTGTCGGCGCTGAATGCCACGGCAATGCGCGTGTGTGAATAGCGCAGAGCATTACGCACGATGTTTTCCAGCGCGCTGTCTAAAGCGCCTGGGTTGCCGAACAGTGTCCAGGGGCCTGGAGGGGAGGTGACTTCCAGATGTTTACCCATTTGCTCGGCTTCGAATCCGGCGTCATCCAGCACGTCGGCCCAGAGTTCGTTGGCCAGCAGCCGCTCACGCGCCAACTCGCTTTTCTGCTGCCCGCGCGACAGCACCAGCAGATCGTTGATCATCGAGTCCAGACGTTGAGCCTCGGTTTCGATGCGAGCCAGCTCATGCCCTTCACCGTGACGTCGGCGCATCAGCGCAGTAGCCAGCTGCAGGCGGGTGAGCGGCGTGCGCAGCTCATGCGAGATGTCTGAGATTAGCCGCTGCTGGGCGGTCATCATGCGTTCCAGCGCACTAACCATCTGGTTGAAGCTGGCGCCGGTGGCCAGAAACTCTTGAGGCCCGGCTTCCAGCTCCGGATGCTGTTTCAGGTTGCCGCGCGCGACGTCATCGGCGGCGTTTTTCAACTTGCGCGCCGGTTTTGCCAGGCTCCAGGCCAGCCACAGCAGCAAGGGGGCGCTGATCAGCATGGTGACGATCAGCAGCAGCAGCGGCCGGTCGAACATCAGGTTGATAAAATCGGATTGCGGGCTGTTGGCAGGACGAATGAGATACAGCTGATAATTGTCCTCGCCGTCGCGCACTGAGAACGGGCCGACCAGTTCGACGCGGCCGTATTTTTTCTTCTTCGGATGATCAGAATTATCAGACTGGCCGATAAAGTTACGCACCAACTGCATTTCGTTGCGTTGCATGTTGCCAATCACGCGGCCTTCGCTGGTGACCAGAAGCAGGCGCTGCCCTGGCGGAGCCCATTTTTCGATGGCGCGGAATAAACGCCGCCACCACATCAGATCGTTGGCCGGATCGTTTTGCAACTCGGCCTCGACGTGCTGCTCTACCATTAATCCCTGCCGCTGCTCGCTGTCCAGCAGCGAGGTCATTTGGCGGGAGTCGAGCTTGGGCACCATCAACACCAGCATCAGCACCAGGGCTAATGTGAACCAAAAAATGGCGAAGATGCGTGCCGTCAAACTGTTGATCATGTTGCCGATACCATTAAATAACCCCGGCCGCGCAGGGTCTTGAACCACGGATGGCCGTCTTTGCGATTCGGCAATTTACGCCGCAGATTGGAGATATGCATATCGATGGCGCGATCGAATGGCGTCAGGCGCTTACCCAGCACTTCCTGGCTCAGCAACTCACGCGACACCACCTGGCCGAGGTGCTGCGCCAGCAGATACAGCAGGGTAAATTCGGTGCCGGTGAGATCCAGCGTCTGGCCGTCAAAGCTGGCTTCCTGGCGACCCGGATTGAGCTGCAGGCCGTCAACGTCCAGCGTCGGGGCGCCGGTATCGACATTCTGCTGCTGTTCGCTCCAGTTGGAACGGCGCAGGATGGCGCGGATACGTGCCACCAGCTCGCGATCGTTAAAGGGTTTCGGCAGGTAGTCATCGGCACCCAGTTCCAGGCCCAGCACGCGATCCAGTTCGCTGCCGCGTGCGGTCAGCATAATGACTGGCGTCTGGTGATGCTGGCGCAGCTCTTTCAAGGTATCGATACCGTTTTTCTTCGGCATCATGATATCGAGCAGCAGCAGATCTATGGAGCTGTCGAGCAGCGACAACGCCTGTTCGCCATCGTAAGCAACGACGATAGTAAAACCTTCCATTTCAAGCAGTTCTTTTAACAGCGAGGTCAGCTCGCGGTCGTCGTCAACTAACAGAATTTTGTTCATTATGTTTTTACCTCCTGACGCAAAATACGTCATCAACTGTTGGCATTCCATGACTTTACGTAGTTTTACATGCACTGACGCATGTTTGCAGGTGCAGCAGTACACTGCTCCTCGTTGATTCGCAAAGTGAGAAAGACCGAGGAGTTAAAATGCGTAAGGTGACCGCATTAGTTATGGCATCAATGCTGGCAATAGGTTCTACCGCTGCGTTTGCTGCCGAGACTACATCGGAAACTGCACCGACTCCCGGAAATGATGCGATAACCAGAGCCCCTGGCCAGCACCACATGTTTGACGGTGTCAGCCTGACTGAACAGCAGCGCCAGCAAATGCGCGATTTAATGCGCCAGGCGCGCCACGATCTGCCTGGTGTCAATGTAGCTGAAATGGAAGCCATGCATAAACTGGTGACCGCAGACAAATTTGATGAAGCCGCCGTGTATAACCAGGCGGAAAAGATGGCCCAGCAACAGGTTAAGCGCCAGGTCGAAATGGCCCGGGTGCGCAATCAAATGTATAACCTGCTGACGCCAGAGCAAAAAAATGTTTTAGACCAGAAGCATCAGCAGCGCATGCAGCAGATGGAGCAACAAATTTCTGGTTTGCAGCAAACTTCTGCCCAGAAGTTGAGTATGACTGAGTAATCCCCTGTTTTTCCTTGCCATAGACACCATCCCTGTCTTCCCCGCCATGATGGCGGGGCTTTTTTTGCCTGTCATTCCGTTATACTGACCCTCTCACGTTCTACCCAGGGTAGGTTATGGAACCGCAATATGCGCGTTTGGTGAAGTCTGCCGCGTTAGCTGCCACCGTGTTGGCTTCCACGCTGTTACTGATAAAGATTGTCGCCTGGTACCGCACCGGTTCGGTGAGCCTGCTGGCTGCGCTGGTGGATTCCCTGGTGGATATTGCCGCATCGCTGACTAACCTGCTGGTGGTGCGCTACTCCCTGCAACCGGCCGATGAGGAACACGCCTTCGGGCACGGCAAGGCGGAGTCGCTGGCGGCGCTGGCGCAAAGCATGTTTATTTCCGGCTCGGCGCTGTTTTTGTTTCTGACCGGTTTTCAGCATCTGTATTCGCCGGAAACCATGCGCGATCCCGGCATCGGTATTGCCGTGACGATCGTAGCGTTGTTCAGCACCCTGATCCTGGTCACATATCAGCGTTGGGTGGTAAGAAAAACCCGCAGTCAGGCCGTACGCGCAGATATGCTTCATTATCAGTCAGATGTCATGATGAATGGTGCTATTCTTATTGCGCTTGGGCTGAGCTGGTACGGTTTTCAGCGCGCAGATGCGTTGTTTGCATTGGGAATTGGCGTTTACATTCTCTATAGCGCGCTGCGGATGGGCTATGAAGCGGTACAATCTCTGCTGGACAGGGCATTGCCGGATGACGAGCGTCAGGCGATTATCGACGTGATTTCTTCCTGGCCGGGGGTGAAAGGTGCGCACGATCTACGTACCCGTCAGTCCGGCCCGACGCGTTTTATCCAGTTGCATCTGGAGATGGACGATGCGCTGCCGCTGATGCAGGCGCATATTCTGGCCGAGCAGGTGGAGCAGGCGCTGCTGCATCGCTTTCCTGGGGCGGATGTCCTCATCCACCAAGACCCTTGTTCCGTGGTGCCAACGGGCCGACAGGGGCGTTGGGAGCTATAATTAATGCAGGACGGTCAGGATAAGTACGGCGGCCGAATAGCGAGTTAGCTCAGCGTGCCATGTCGATTTTTTACCGTAATATTGCGTGACTTGAATCAATTCAGCTGGGTGTTTTTGTTATAATATCCAGTAATAAAGCCGTACCGCTGGTTTTCTGCAGCCGAGAGGTTTCAAGGCAATCGGCGAATACAGAATTCTTAAGAAATTGCATCTACAGTTTAGAGGTAGTCATGATCAAGAAAATCGGTGTACTGACGAGTGGCGGTGATTCGCCGGGTATGAATGCTGCGATCCGTGGTGTTGTGCGTGCCGCGCTTTCGGAAGGTCTGGAAGTTTTTGGTATTTACGATGGCTACCTTGGTTTGTACGAAGATCGCATGGAACAATTGGACCGTTATAGCGTGTCCGATATGATCAACCGCGGCGGCACCTTTCTGGGGTCAGCGCGTTTCCCGGAGTTCAGAGACGACAGCGTACGTGCCAAGGCGATTGAAAACCTGCAAAACCGCGGTATCGATGCGCTGGTAGTGATTGGGGGCGACGGCTCCTATATGGGCGCCAAGCGCCTGACGGAAGAAGGTTTCCCTTGCATCGGCCTGCCGGGCACCATCGATAACGACGTGGCCGGTACCGACTACACCATCGGCTTCTTCACCGCGCTTGAAACCGTGGTTGAAGCGATTGACCGCCTGCGCGATACCTCATCTTCACATCAGCGAATTTCCATCGTTGAAGTGATGGGGCGCTATTGCGGCGATCTGACGCTGGCGGCGGCTATTGCCGGCGGCTGTGAATTTATCGTGTTGCCTGAAACTGAATTCAACCGCGAAGACCTGGTCTGTGAAATCAAGGCCGGTATCGCCAAAGGCAAAAAACACGCGATTGTGGCGATCACCGAGCACATCTGCGATATCGATGAACTGGCGCGCCATATCGAACAAGAAACCAAGCGCGAAACCCGTGCTACCGTGCTGGGGCACATTCAGCGCGGCGGTTCGCCGGTGGCTTACGACCGTATTCTGGCTTCCCGCATGGGCGCTTACGCCATCGAACTGCTGTTGCAGGGTTACGGCGGCCGTTGCGTTGGTATCCAGAACGAGAAGATGGTGCACCACGACATCATCGATGCGATTGAAAACATGAAGCGTCCGTTTAAGGGCGACTGGCTGGATACGGCGAAAAAACTGTACTGATCTCATTTCAGTCCGGCAGTAACAAGCCTCCGCGTGCGGGGGCTTTTTTTTTGTTTGTTGCGGTTATATTCCAGAATCGTCTAGCCCAAAATTTTTTATTCTTTAATCGGCGAGAGAGTTTCTGGCAGGCTCTGATGCTAAATCAACCGATTGAGGTTGTGATTATTTTTCCTGGGAGAGCGAGTCGATGCGTAAATGGGGTGTAGGTCTGACAATAATGCTGCTGGCGTCCGGCGCCATGGCGAAAGATATTCAACTGTTGAACGTTTCATACGACCCGACGCGTGAGTTCTATCAGGAATACAACACCGCATTCGGTAAATACTGGCAGCAGCAGACCGGCGATAAAGTGACTGTGCGCCAATCGCATGGCGGTTCCGGCAAGCAGGCTACCTCGGTGATTAACGGGATTGAGGCCGACGTGGTCACACTGGCGCTGGCCTATGATGTGGATGCCATCGCCGAACGTGGGCGTATCAACAAAGACTGGATCAAACGTCTGCCGGACAACTCCGCGCCTTATACCTCGACCATTGTGTTCCTGGTGCGCAAAGGCAACCCAAAACAAATTCACGACTGGGCTGATTTGATTAAACCGGGCGTGTCGGTGATTACACCTAACCCGAAAACCTCCGGCGGCGCTCGCTGGAACTATCTGGCTGCCTGGGGTTACGCGTTGCACCATAACAATAACGACAAAGCCAAGGCGCAGGAGTTCGTGAAAAACCTGTATAAAAACGTTGAGGTGCTGGATTCCGGCGCGCGTGGCTCAACCAATACCTTCGTCGAACGCGGTATCGGCGATGTGCTGATTGCCTGGGAAAACGAAGCGTTGCTGGCGGAAAAAGAGCTGGGTAAAGACAAGTTTGAGATTATCACGCCAAGCGAATCGATCTTGGCTGAACCTACCGTCTCGGTGGTAGATAAAGTGGTCGATAAGCGCGGCACCCGCGATGTGGCTACGGCTTACCTGAAGTACCTGTACACGCCGGAAGGGCAGACCATCGCGGCGAAAAACTACTATCGCCCGCGTGATGCGGCAGTGGCGGCCAAGTTTGCCGAGCAGTTCCCGAAACTGAAACTGTTCACCGTGGATGATACCTTCGGCGGTTGGACCGAAGCGCAGAAGGTGCATTTCGCCACCGGCGGCGTGTTCGATGAGATCAGCAAACGCTGATCCCCGTACGCAGCAATAAAAAACCCCGGCATGCCGGGGTTTTGTTATTTATGAGCCGAATGAAATCAGGCTTTTTTAGCGGCTGCAGCGGCTTTGACGATCACGGCGAAAGCGTCAGCTTTCAGTGATGCGCCGCCAACCAGCGCGCCGTCGATGTCCGGCTGGGTGAACAGCTCGGCGGCATTCTTATCGTTCACGGAGCCGCCGTACTGGATGATCACTTCTGCAGCGACTGCAGCGTCCTGTTTGGCGATGTGATCGCGGATAAATTTGTGTACTGCCTGTGCCTGCGCAGGGGTAGCGGACTTGCCGGTACCTATGGCCCAAACTGGCTCATAAGCGATAACGGTGCCTTTGAACGCTTCAGCACCCTGAGTTTTCAGCACGGCGTCGATCTGGCGTGCGCAAACTTCTTCGGTTTTACCCGCTTCGTTCTCTGCATCGGTTTCACCGATGCACAGCACCGGGATCAGGCCGGCCGCTTTCAGCACGGCAAATTTTTCGGCGATCGCAGCGTCGGTTTCTTTGTGGTAAGTGCGGCGTTCGGAGTGGCCGATGATGATGTATTGCGCGCCTACATCTTTCAGCATGTCAGCGGAAACTTCGCCGGTGAATGCACCGGACAGGTTCACGTCTACGTTTTGAGCGCCCAGAGCAATGCGGCTGCCGGCCAGAGCGTGCTTGGCCTGATCCAGGTACATTACCGGCGGTGCGATAGCGACGCCACAACCGTCAACGCTGCTCAGTTCATTGCGCAGAGCGGCAATGAGTTCGTTAACCATGTGAGTGCTGCCGTTAAGCTTCCAGTTACCCATAACTAATGGATGACGCATGTTTTTTCCTCCAACAAGGGAACGCGAGAGTCGAAATAACCACTGCCGGACCGGCAGTTTACCTGGCCAACAGTATAGAGATGATTAAGCGCGAAGGCTTTGCTTTTCGTCATTAAATGCCGTGCTGTTAGGGCTCGGACAACGCCAGCTTAACCGGTTCAACCGCGAAAGTTACCCCTTTATCGCCGTTGTCCGACACCACGTAGCGGATCGCGCCGACCTGCTGTTGGTAGAAGCGTGAGCCTTTGCCCTTTTCCAGCAGGCTGGTCACTTTTGCCAGGCTCTGTTCCACCGTCAGCGCCGGCTCAAATTGACGCATCAGCGCAGCCATGTAGTTGACGGCAATGCTGCGCGCAGCCTTCTCTTCGCTGCTTTGTTGCAGCGGCAGGTGAGTGATCTGCAGCGTTTTGATTTTACCGGTGCCTTTTTCCAGCGCGGTGGAGGCATAGAGGTTTTCATTCAGCTTGCTGGCGGCGCGCGTCAGCAGTGGCGAGTCATCTTCTGCGGTTGCGATGGCGCGAAATTCGCCGATCGGCAGCGTTGGATTGTCGCGGTTGTATTTTTCGCGGAATTTTACCACCGTCAGATCAAACGTCGGTGCACCGGCCAGCAGGTAGGGTGCGGTGGGCGAAGCACTGGCGGCGGCATCCGGTGGATCGGCCCAGGCGTTGCCGATACTTAGCAACAGGCAGGCGAAGGCGGTGGTTTTTCTCAGCATGGCATACGGCATCAAGAACAAAGATGGCTCCGATTAAAGCGATAACCAAGGGGGGTTGTCAAAGATCCCGCGCCATTTATCGCTTGCTGACAGGAAAGCTGTGCGTTACTCCGCGTAATGCAGGGCGTAAATCTCTGCCCGGCCGCGCCTATGTTACACTGCGCGACAGAATATGGGCAGGCAAAGAGCACAGGAACCGATGACGTTACAGCAGTGGTGTTTTTCTTTTAAGGGCCGCATCGGGCGGCGTGACTTCTGGATCTGGATGGGGGCCTGGGTGGTATTGATGGCCGCAGCCTTTACCTTGGCGAACTACCAACTGGTGGCTATCCAATCGATCGCATTCTTCATTGTTGCGCTACTGTGGCCAACGGCGGCGGTGCTGATCAAACGCCTGCACGATCGCAACAAGGCCGGCTGGTGGGCGCTGTTGTTGGTTCTGGCGTGGATGCTGGCGGCGGGCAATTGGCAGATGCTGGCGCCAATCTGGCAATGGGGCGTCGGGCGTTTTATCCCGACGCTGATTATCGTGATGATGATGATTGATCTCGGCGCCTTTGTCGGCACCCCAGGGCACAACCGTTTTGGCCCGGAAGCCGAGCCGGTCAGGTTCCGCAGTAAATAATCCTGCGGTTACCAGTAATGCTCGCTGGTCATATGGCCCGGCTTGCGGCGCAGGTGTTTGCGCATCTGCCGCTGATCCTTCAACGTCTGTTGGGTATCTCGCACCATCTGCGGGTTACCGCACAACATGACGTGGCAGGTTTCGGCATCAAGGGGCAGCCCCACCGCCGCTTCCAGCCGGCCGTCTTCGATCAGCGCCGGCACGCGTCCGGTCAGTGAACCCGCGGCGTCTTCACGGCTGACGACGGTCTGAATGCGCAGCTTGCCGTTATAGCGCTGCTGCAATTGCTGCATCAACGGCAGGTAGCTGAGATCGTGCGCAAAGCGGGCTGCATGCACCAGCACCAGATTTTTGAAGCGCTCCAGGTCTTTGCCTTCCTGCAGGATGGACAGGTAAGGGCCGATGGCGGTGCCGGTCGCCAACATCCACAAGGTGTCGCATTCCGGCACTTCTTCCAGCACGAAAAACCCGGCGGCCTCTTTGGTCACCATCACTTCCGATCCCGGCCGCAGTTGATTGAGCCGCGGGCTCAGTTTGCCTTCCGGCACGGTAACCAGGTAAAACTCCAGATTCGGATCGCTGGGCGCGTTGACGTAGGAATAGGCACGTTGCACGCGCTCACCGTCAACTTCCAGCGCCAGTTTGGCAAATTGCCCGGCGGTAAAGGGATCAATAGGAGCGTCGACGGTAATGCTGAACAGCCCGTCGGTCCATTGCTCTACCTGCGTAACCTTGCCATTAACCCAGTCTGCCATACTCTAAAGCTCCAATGGTCGAATCAAATAAGCGCAATGTCGCGAGCCAGAAATGGCATGTGCAGCGCGTTCTATCCGGTAGCCGCGGCCAAACAGGCGGTGAAACAGCCGCAGCTCCGAATTGCACAGGCTGCTGCAGACGGTGGCCGCCATGCCGATCGGGCAGTGGTTTTCCACCAGCAGCATGCCCTGCGGATGTTCGAACAGTTCGGCCATGTAACCGTCATGCTGCCGCAGGCGCACCAAGCGGGCGAGTCTGCCCTGATGGCTGGTTTCTTCCGACAACTCTCCGGCATAGCGCTGATAAAGCTTTTCTTCACGCTCGCTAATCAGCTGTTCCACCCCTTCATCGCCAAACAGCTGATGGGCGGACTCCAGCAACGCCGTGGCAAGCGTATCGTGGCAATCGGCGAACTCGGCGTGGCCCTGATGGGTCAGCGACCAGTAACGCGTGGGGCGGCCCACTTTGGTTCGCGCCTCTTCGTAGCAAACCAGCTCACGTCTTTCCAGGGATTGCAGATGTTGGCGGATACCCATTGGGGTGATGTCCAGACGCTCAGCCAGCATTTTGGCGGAATGCGGCCCCAAGGTTTTCAACTGCAACAAAATCAGCTCTGGTGTTTTCATGAACCAAATCCCTATGGTGTTATTTTATTTCAATATGATGAAAATAATTATCGATTAAATGCTAAAGCCAACTTACGGCGAGTGCCGCCATTTTTACCCCTTAAGCGTTATACGTACAATTTAATTTACGAGGCTGGTTGCCTTTGCTGCCAGTGTGACCGGGATCAATATTTGTCTGAAACTCGCTAAAAAAATCAGATTTGTTAGCTTATGCCGCCATGAGGGCTGCTCGCCGTTCTGGCTCAATCTGGAGTCATACCGGGACGCTGTGACGAGTTAATACGTTAACGAAGATAATGAGAAAAATAGACAACTTTCACCTGTTGGTGATGCTTACCCTGTTGGTGGCCGTCGGTCAGATGGCGCAAACCATTTATGTTCCTGTCATTGCTGACATTGCCCGAGATCTGTCGGTGCGCACCGGTGCGGTGCAGCGCGTGATGGCGGCGTATCTGATGACCTATGGTTTTTCACAGCTGATTTACGGCCCGCTGTCGGACCGCATTGGCCGCCGCCCGGTGATCCTCGCCGGGATGATGATTTTCCTGATTGGCGCTCTGGGCGCGCTCTTGTCCAATAGCCTGACGATGTTGGTCGCCGCCAGCGCCATTCAGGGCATGGGCACCGGCGTAGCGGGGGTGATGGCGCGAACCATGCCGCGTGATCTGTATGCCGGGACCTCATTGCGCTATGCCAATAGCCTGCTCAATATGGGCATTTTGGTGAGCCCGCTGCTGGCGCCGATCATCGGCGGAGCGCTGGCGATGCTATTTGGCTGGCGTGCTTGTTACGCCTTCCTGTTGGCGCTTTGCACCGGCGTTGCTTTCGCCATGTTCCGCTGGTTGCCGGAAACCCGGCCGCAACAGACAGAAAAACGGCGCATGCTGGCGAGTTTCGGCAAGCTGCTGGCGGACGGCACTTTCAGCTGTTATCTGGTGATGCTGATCGGCGCGCTGGCGGGGATCGCGGTGTTTGAGGCCAGCTGCGGCGTGCTGATGGGCGGCGTGTTGGGCCTGAGCGGGCTGACCGTCAGTATCCTGTTTATCCTGCCGATCCCTGCGGCGTTCTTTGGCGCCTGGTACGCCGGCCGTGACGGCAAAACCTTCCACAGCCTGATGTGGCATTCGGTCGTCAGCTGCCTGCTGGCAGGCCTGATGATGTGGATCCCGGGCTGGTTTGGCGTGATGAACATCTGGACGCTGATCGTGCCGGCGGCGCTGTTCTTTTTCGGCGCAGGGATGTTGTTCCCGCTGGCTACCACCGGCGCGATGGAGCCTTTCCCCTATCTGGCGGGCGCGGCGGGCGCGTTGGTGGGCGGTATGCAGAATATGGGATCGGGTTTGGCGACCTGGCTCTCCGCCATGCTGCCGCAGACCGGGCAGTTCAGCCTCGGCCTGCTGATGTTTGCTATGGCGCTGCTGATTTTGCTGTGCTGGTGGCCGTTGTCAAACCGTCTCCAGCATCAGGGACATACCGCATAAACCAACAGGGTACCCTGTTTAATTACAGCAGGAACTCGTGCAGCGCCGGATCTTTACGGTCCAGGTAATGGGTTGAGCGAATGCGGCGGATGGTGCGGGACTTGCCGCGGATCAGCAAGGTTTCCGTGGTGGCCATATTGCCCTGACGGCTAATGCCTTCCAGCAGATCGCCCTTGGTGATGCCGGTAGCGGAGAAAATGACGTTGTCGTTGCGCGCCATTTGGTCCAATACCAACACCTTGCCGGCCTCAATCCCCATCTCTTTGCAACGCGCCAGTTCTTCTTCACCGATGCGGCGGTTTTCGGCGCTGTCGCCTTTCACCTGATGGCGCGGCAGCAGTCGCGCCTGCATATCCCCGTCCAGCGCGCGGATCACCGCAGCGGAAATCACCCCTTCAGGTGCGCCGCCGATACCGTACATCACGTCGACTTCGCTTTCCGGCATGCAGGTCAGGATGGAGGCCGCTACGTCGCCGTCGGGGATAGCGAAGACCCGCACCCCTAGCTGTTGCAGCTGTGCGATAACGCCGTCGTGGCGCGGCTTGGCCAGAATGACTACCGTCAGCTGCGCCAGCGGCTTGTTCAACCGGGCTGCGACCTGGATAAGGTTTTCTGCCAGCGGCAGGTTGAGATCGATAGCGCCGCGCGCCGCCGGGCCCACCACCAGCTTTTCCATATACATGTCCGGCGCGTGCAGGAAGGTGCCGCGATCGCCCACCGCCAGCACGGCCAGGGCGTTGGGCTGGCCCATGGCGGTCATGCGGGTGCCTTCGATAGGGTCGACCGCGATATCTACCGCATCGCCCTGGCCGCTGCCGACGTGTTCGCCGATATACAGCATCGGCGCTTCATCAATTTCGCCTTCGCCGATCACGATGCGGCCATCGATATCCACTTTATTGAGCATAATGCGCATTGCGTTGACCGCAGCGCCGTCGGCGGCATTCTTGTCGCCGCGTCCCAGCCATTTGTAGCCCGCCAGCGCGGCGGCTTCGGTAACGCGGGAAAATTCGATGGCTAATTCACGTTTCATGGCAAAACCCGTTGTGAGAAAGGAAGAAAATATCGGCAAAGTCTATCACAGCAGGGCGGTGGCGGGGCGGGGCAAAAAAAATGCGCCGCCCGGGGGCAGCGCATGATTCGGTCAACAACGCAAAAGAGTGTTAGTCGTGATCTTCCCATGCCTGGGCGCGGGCAACCGCTTTTTTCCAGCCGTTGTAACGGAAGTTACGTTCGGTGGTTTCAATGCTTGGGCGGAACTCACGCTCGATAACGGCTTTGCTCTTCACCTCGTCCAGATCGTTCCAGTAACCAATGGCCAGGCCCGCCAGGAAAGCTGCGCCCAGAGCCGTCGATTCACGCACCTCAGGGCGCTCTACGCGAGTGCCGAGGATGTCGGACTGGAACTGCATCAGGAAGTTATTGGCAACTGCACCACCATCCACACGCAGCGATTGCAGGCGGGTGTTGGAGTCAGCCTGCATGGCATCCAGCACGTCGCGCGTCTGGTAGGCGATGGACTCCAGCGTGGCGCGGATGATGTGGTTACTGTTTGCACCGCGGGTCAGGCCGAAGATCGCGCCACGGGCATACGGGTCCCAGTAAGGGGCGCCCAGGCCGGTGAAGGCCGGCACTACGTAGACGCCGTTGCTGTCCTTCACCTTGGTGGCGAAGTATTCGGAGTCGGCCGCATCGCTGATCAGTTTCAACTCATCGCGCAGCCACTGGATAGAGGCGCCACCGATAAATACCGCGCCTTCCAGCGCATAGTTCACTTCACCGCGCGGGCCGCAGGCGATGGTGGTCAGCAGACCGTGGCTGGATCGCACCGCTTCTTTGCCGGTATTCATCAGCAGGAAGCAACCGGTGCCGTAGGTGTTTTTCGCCATGCCCGGTTGAACGCACAGTTGGCCGTACAGCGCCGCCTGTTGGTCACCGGCGATACCGGCGATAGGAATACGTGTGCCGCCTTTACCGCCGATATTGGTCTGGCCGTACACCTCAGAGGACGGGCGGACTTTCGGCAGCATGACGCGCGGAATATCCAGCGCTTCCAGCATGCGATCGTCCCAGTCCAGCTCATGGATGTTAAACATCATGGTGCGCGAGGCGTTGGTGTAATCGGTCACATGCACCCGCCCCTGGGTCATTTTCCACACCAGCCAGGTGTCGACGGTGCCGAACAGCAGCTCGCCGCGCTTGGCGCGTTCGCGGGCACCTTCAACGTTATCGAGGATCCATTTCACCTTGGTGCCGGAGAAGTACGGGTCGACCACCAGGCCGGTGTTGTGACGAATGTACTCTTCCAGACCGTCGCGCTTGAGCTTTTCGCAGATGTCGGCGGTGCGGCGGCATTGCCAGACGATGGCGTTGTAAATCGGTTTGCCGGTCTCTTTTTCCCAGACGATGGTGGTTTCACGCTGGTTGGTGATGCCGATGCCGGCAATCTGATCGGAGTTGATGTCGGCTTTGGCCAGCACTTCTACCAGCGTGGAGCTTTGCGATGACCAGATCTCCATCGGATCGTGTTCAACCCAGCCGGCTTTCGGGTAAATCTGCGTGAACTCGCGCTGAGATACCGCAACAATGTTGGCATCGTGATCGAGCACTACGGCGCGTGAACTGGTGGTTCCCTGGTCGAGAGCGACAATGTATTTTTTTTCTACTGTCATGATCTTAATCCTGCTGTTGTTAACCGTTTTAAAACTGTGTCAATCACGCTTTGCGCTGCTGGGTCTTGGTAGCGGGTTCTTCTTCCTCTACGCAGACGTCGCACGGCAGATGGCGGCCAATCAGCGCACGGTAGCCGAAGGCACCCAGGCCGGCACCGAGGATTGGGCCAAAGATTGGCACCAGGAAGTACGGGATGTCACGCGCGCCGGTGAAGGCCACTTTGCCCCAGCCTGCCAGATAAGCGAACAGTTTCGGGCCGAAATCACGTGCCGGGTTCAATGCAAAGCCGGTCAATGGTCCCATGGAGGCGCCGATAACGGCAATCAGAATACCGATCAACAGCGGTGCCAGCGGGCCACGAGGAATACCGTTACCGTCGTCGGTCAGCGCCAGAATCAGGCACATCAGAATCGCGGTGATCACCGTTTCCACCAGGAAAGCCTGGCCGACGGAGATGTGCGCGTTAGGATAGGTGGAGAAGATACCGGCCAGAGCAAGGCTTTCGTCGCTGCCGCGCACCATGTGGTTGGCCGCTTCGAAATCGAAGAACAGGTTGTAATACAACCCGTAGACCAGGGCTGCTGCGCAGAAGGCTCCGGCGATCTGCGCGACAATGTAAGGGAGTACTTTGCGTCCGTCAAAGCAGGCGAACAGCCACAGCGCGATGGTGACGGCCGGGTTAAGGTGCGCACCGGAGATGGCAGCGGTCAGATAGATGGCCATGGCAACGCCCAGGCCCCAAATGATACTGATTTCCCATTGACCGAAACTGGCGCCTGCCAGTTTCAGCGCGGCAACGCAGCCTACGCCAAAAAAGATCAACAAACCGGTGCCGAGGAACTCGGCGATACACTGGCCTTTTAGGGTCGGACTGGTGGTTTGGCTCATAATGTTGTTGTCCTGCAAAACGGCGGTTATAGGTTTATAGGCTCACTGTGCTAATGCACCCGGCCTATGGGTACAGTTTTTTTCATCTCGTCCAATTATCAATTGAGGACGTGATGTAAATTTATCGTTAACGAACATAAACGAGAAATAGCGAAATCAAAATGTGTGTGCTTCGTCATAAAATTGAGCGAATTCGCGTCGTCTGGTGTTCTTTCTGCGCCATGAAAGTGTGATCTGACCAGTGGTTTGCCCGCCAATTGTTAACAAACCGCTTTTTGTCCGATGGGCATTTTCAGTTTTTGCTGATGGCGAGGGCAGGAAAATTGCAACAGACTGCGCGATGAGCCGGTATGTTGCTAGACAGTCGGGGACAGGCTACTTACAATCGTTTTTATCGAAAGAAACGTTTTATCGAGACAGGCGCGTTTTTTCAATAAAAGCGCGTGTCACTTGGCGCGATGCATATTCGCAGCAGTTGCAACCGAGTTGCGGCCGCTAGCTATAGATGTACGCCTTGCTATCATGAGGGGACTGAAGAATGTCATTTGAAGTATTTGAGAAATTGGAAGCGAAAGTTCAGCAGGCGATCGATACCATCACCCTGCTGCAGATGGAAATTGAAGAGCTGAAAGACAAAAACAACACGCTGTCTCACGAAGTTCAGGCTGCCTCAGGCAACCACGAATCCTTGGTGCGTGAAAACCAGCAACTGAAAGAAGAGCAGCACGTATGGCAAGATCGCCTGCGCGCGCTGTTGGGCAAAATGGAAGAAGTCTGATTCCCGGATGCCAGGATCGAAAAGGGCGCCTCAGGCGCCCTTTTTCATAGCTGCGGGTTACTCGATATCGAGCGGGTCCTCAGACAGAATGATCCCGGTATTGTCGGCATACAGATGATCGCCGGAGAAGAAGGTGACGCCACCGAAGTTAACGCGGATATCGCTTTCGCCGACACCTTCACTGATGGCGCCCGCCGGAATGGCCGCCATCGCCTGAATGCCGATGTCCAGTTCTTCCAGATCGTCAACCTGGCGCACCGCCCCGTAAACCACGATGCCTTCCCATTCGTTCTGGGTTGCCAGACGCGCCAGCTCTGCGTTGATCAGTGCACGACGCACCGAACCGCCGCCGTCGATCAGCAGGACGCGGCCACGGCCGTTCTCGTCGAGCAGATCGAATAACAGGCCGTTATCCTCAAAGCATTTCACCGTAGTGATTTGCCCGCCAAATGAAGTACGCCCGCCAAAATTGGAGAATAGAGGTTCAACAACGTTCACCTCTTCATGATAGATGTCGCAAAGCTCGGAAGTATCGTATTTCATAGGATTTTACGTCTGTTTGCCGCTGGAATAACCAGTATATCCCTTTATTCGCCCTGTTGGCAAAATCATCAGTTTTTAACTGAGCGCCACGCCAATGGCGAACAGCACGTTAGCCAGCAGTGCCGCCTTGACCATATGTTCCAGCATCGGCCGCATGCCGACCGGGGTCGGGTCGCGCAGTACGCGCAGGCCATGACGCACCAACAACGGGATCGCCAGCACAAACAGCCAGCCCCAAAGGCTATGCAGATTCAGCAGTGTGAACAGAGCAAAACACACCACCGCGCCGATCAGCAGCAGCGCGTGGTAATAGCGCGCCTTCTGCGGCCCGAGCCGTACCGCCAGGGTATTTTTGCCGTTGGCGCGGTCGCTTTCGATATCACGCAAGTTATTGATATTGAGTACTGCGGTTGCCAGCAGGCCGCATGCGGTGGCCGGCAACATCACGATGCTGTCGAAAGTGTGGGTTTGCAGATAGTAGGTGCCCGCCACGCTTAGCCAGCCAAAGAACACCAGCACCGAAATATCGCCCAAGCCCAGATAACCGTAGGGCTTATTGCCTACGGTATAGGTGATGGCGGCGACGATAGAAAGCCCACCCAGCACCAGGAAACCCACAACATCGCTGGGCTGCTCGCAGCCGACGGCGATCAGTGAAGAGCCCGCGATGGCAATCAACACCACCGTCACCACCAGCGCGCGTTTCATCTGCGCCTGGGTGATCATGCCTTTTTGCATACCGCGCAGCGGCCCGATGCGGTCTTCCTTGTCGCTGCCTTTTACCGCATCGCCATAGTCGTTCGCCAGATTGGAGAGAATTTGCAGCAAGCCGGCAGTCAGCAGTGCCAGCAGCGCCACGCCGGGTTTCAGGCTGTTATGCCAGGCGGCAATGGCGGAACCGACGACGATCGAGGCAAAGGCCAGCGGCAGGGTGCGTGGTCGTAAACTTTCAAGCCAGGCTCTGGCCGGGGAGGTGGGGGTTGATGAGCTCATTTTTCGCTTCAGAGTAAGTGGCTGTGTCCGTTAGAAATAATTGTGGGAGGCAATGCCTCCCACACAGATGACCGACAGGACATGATTGAGCGATTATAGGATAAAACGACTCAAATCTTCATCCGCTACCAGTTCATCCAGATGATTACGCACGTAATCCGCATCAATTGTAATGGATTGGCCGTTAATTTCACTCGCATCGTAGGAAATATCTTCCATCAGACGCTCAAGCACGGTGTGCAGACGGCGCGCACCGATGTTTTCGGTGCTTTCGTTAACCTGCCACGCAGCTTCGGCGATGCGACGGATACCTTCGGCGGTGAACTCGATATTGACGCCTTCGGTGCCCATCAACGCTTTGTACTGCTCGGTTAACGAGGCGCTTGGCTCGGTCAGGATGCGCTCGAAATCTTCGGTGGTCAGCGCCTGCAATTCAACGCGGATCGGCAGGCGGCCCTGCAGTTCCGGGATCAAATCCGACGGGCTGGCGGTCTGGAACGCACCGGAGGCGATAAACAGAATGTGATCGGTTTTCACCATGCCGTGCTTGGTGGAAACGGTACAGCCTTCCACCAGCGGCAGCAGGTCGCGCTGCACGCCTTCGCGTGACACGTCCGGGCCGGAGCTTTGGCCGCCGCGCTTACAGATTTTGTCGATCTCGTCGATAAACACGATACCGTGTTGCTCAACCGCTTCGATCGCCTGTTCTTTCAGCTCTTCCGGGTTCACCAGCTTGGCGGCTTCTTCTTCGATCAACAGCTTGAAGGCTTCTTTGATCTTCAGCTTGCGCGGTTTGTGCTTCTGGCCGCCGAGGTTCTGGAACATCGACTGCAACTGATTGGTCATCTCTTCCATGCCCGGAGGCGCCATGATTTCGACGCCCATTGGCGCAGAAGCCAGATCGATTTCAATCTCTTTGTCGTCCAACTGGCCTTCCCGCAATTTCTTGCGGAATGCCTGGCGCGCGGCAGACGGCTCTTGATGCTCTTCCGGCTGGCCCCAGTTGTTTTTGGCCGGCGGGATCAGTACGTCGAGAATGCGCTCTTCCGCCATTTCTTCGGCGCGAGTGCGGTTTTTCTCGATCGACTGCAAGCGCACCATTTTGATTGCGGCATCGGTCAGATCGCGGATGATGGAATCCACTTCTTTACCGACATAGCCCACTTCGGTGAATTTGGTGGCTTCTACCTTGATGAAAGGTGCATTGGCCAGTTTCGCCAGACGACGGGCGATTTCAGTTTTACCGACGCCGGTCGGGCCGATCATCAGAATATTTTTTGGCGTGACTTCGTGACGCAGCATCTCGTCGAGCTGCATCCGGCGCCAGCGGTTACGCAGGGCGATGGCAACGGCACGTTTGGCCTTGTTCTGGCCGATAATGTAGCTGTCCAGCTCGCTGACGATCTCGCGCGGGGTCATTTCAGACATAGTATTCGATCCTTACGCTTTGGAAGGCAATTCTTCGATGGTGTGGAAATGGTTGGTGTAAATACAGATGTCACCGGCGATGTTGAGAGATTTATCAACGATTTCGCGGGCGCTCAGCTCGGTATTTTCCAACATCGCACGAGCGGCAGCCTGGGCGTATGGGCCGCCGGAACCGATCGCAATCAAATCATTTTCGGGCTGGATCACGTCACCGTTGCCGGTGATGATCAGCGAAGAGTGTTCATCCGCCACGGCCAGCAGCGCTTCAAGCTTGCGCAGCATGCGGTCGGTACGCCAGTCTTTAGCCAACTCGACGGCCGCTTTAACCAAATGGCCCTGGTGCATTTCCAGTTTGCGCTCGAACAGCTCAAACAGCGTGAAAGCATCCGCGGTGCCACCGGCGAAACCGGCAATCACTTTGTCGTTATACAGGCGACGCACTTTCTTGACGTTGCCCTTCATTACCGTATTGCCCAAGGTGGCCTGGCCATCGCCACCGATCACTACCTGGCCGTTGCGGCGTACGCTTACAATTGTTGTCACGAGCAGACCCTCGTTGAAGACGGAAAGAAGCCCTCGCAGCGTCTGCTGGTGCAGACACTGCGAGGCATATTGAGAGTATAGATGGGGGGGGATTGACGCTTTTCAACCCCCAACGGAGAGGGGAATGCAACTTGACATGCCAACGCCCTTCAGGCGCGATAGGGTTTTGTCCGCCGTCGCGCGGCTGCTGTAAGGGCCGAGCACCACGCGATTCCAACCGCCGCCGGCGGTGATGCGGCTTTCTATGCCTTCAAACGCCAGGCGCGCACGGACGGATTCAGCCTGATCGGTGGCGCGGAACGAACCGCATTGCACCATCCACTTCTGTTTCTGCTCAGGCTTGGTTTCCTGCTTGGCCGTTTCCTGTTTCACTTCCGGCTTGGTTTCCGGTTTTACCTCAGGTTTTGGCTGCGGTTTAGGCTCAGGCTGCTTAACCTGGACCGGCTGCGGCGTTACCGGCTGCGGCTTGGGTTTGGGTTGAGTCTGCTGCTGTTGCTGTTGCTGTTGCTGGTGCTGTTGCACCGGCACCGTGGTTGCGCCTTTGTTAAACGGATTACGCGGCTGGGTAACCTGTGGTTGCTGCACCTGTTGTTGAACCTGCTGCTGTATTTGTTGTTGTTGCATCTGCTGCTGGCGGCTGTTGCCGCGCACCGCGGCTTGCGAAGGGTCGTTATACGGCACTTCGTTCAGCTGCGTCGGGCGCTGTTGCATATCCGCCTGCATCTGTTCCAGCAGTTGGCGCTGTTCATCGGTCAGTTGAGTCTTGGAATTGACTTCGCCGCCGGCCGTTGGCTCGGTCGGGGTCTGCACGCCAATCTGGCGGTTCTCCAGCTCTTTGATATAGCGCCAGCGCTCTTCCGGCTTCGGCGGCAGGCCATTGCCAGGGCGATTGCTGTGTGCAGGCAACAGCGGAACGTCGTCCGCTTTGTTGTGCGTAATGAAATAGAGGCCACCGATAAAGATCACCACCAGTGCGACGGCTAACGCCAGCACGGTTTTGGATACTTTCGGAGAACTGCTTTTTTTACGGCTGGGGGTTTTGCGCCGCGCTCCTGTGCGCCCACGGCCTACATAGTCTTTTTGTGCCACTATTATTCCGCTGTGTCCTGATGAGGAGATAAGTCCTGCATGTTACTGAACCCTAAAATATTTGACTAGCGTTTAGGGGCAGCGGTGCTGCCTCTGATAATTAACTCACTGTCTAATAGCCGGGAGCCACTGGGTACTGCCTGTCCGTGCAGTTGTTCCAACAACAGCAGCATCGCTTGCCGGCCGATCTCATAGCGCGGTTGAGCCACCGTGGTTAACGGCGGATCGCAATACTGCGTCAGCTTGATGTCGTCAAAGCCAACGATGGAAAGGTCCTGCGGTATCCGCAGCCCCATTTTTTTCGCCTGCGACAGCACGCCGATCGCCATTACGTCACTGTGGCAGAAGATCGCCGTCGGGGGTTTTGGTTGCGCCATCAGCGCTGTCAGCGCCTGTGCACCGGCTTCGTAAGTGAAATCACCCCGGGTAATATAGCTGCTTTCGACGTTAATGCCATTACGACGTAGCGCCTGAATGTAACCTTGCAGCCGATAATGGCTGAGCGGCATCTGTTCCGGCCCGGCGACACAGGCGATTTGCTTGTGTCCGAGCTGGTGCAAATAGTGTACGGCCTCGAAGGCGGCGGTCAGGTTATCGATGTGCACCGTCGGCAGTTCCAGCTCCGGGGCAAACTCGTTGGCCATCACCATCGGCGGCAGGTTACGCTGCTCTTCCTTGCTGGCGTCAAAGGGCAGATTGGAGCCGAGCAGCAGCATGCCATCGATTTGCTTGGTGATAATCAGATTGACGAAGGTGCGCTCCTGCTGGTTTTGCTGAGCGCAGTCGCCAATCAGCACCAGATAACCTTGCTGTGCGGCGGTCTGCTCGATCCCCTGGATCACGTCGGCGAAGAACGGATCGCAAATGTCGGGAACGATAACCAGAATGGTGCGGGATTCATTACGCTTGATGTTGCGCGAGAGGGCATGAGGAGAGTAGCCCACGGCCAAAACGGCCTGCTCCACTTTCTGACGCGTCGGCGTTGACACCTTCTCCGGGTTCATCAGTGCGCGCGACACGGTTGCCGTTGAAACGCCAGCCATCTCGGCAACGTCTTTCATGGTTGCCATGGGTAATTCTTTCTTGTGTTCCAACGCCTTTCTCCTTGCGTTAGCCCCATGCCAACGCGACTACTGCAGTTTGCTCACAAATTCTGGCGTACGGTGGTGTTGTTATCATTTAGCGCCATCCGCATTCGAACATTCTGTCACGGCGCTACTTTAGGTGACAAAAATGCCTTGCCAGACATTCTAAACAGAATATGTCCCGCTTTTGTTACCTAATTTGCATAAAAAGTGTGACCTGGGAAGGTTTTTTAGCGTTCGCTCGCAATTTCAAGGGTAAACGTTTGCCTTGCCTGAACTGAATCAGACTTTTCCGGGTTCAGCTATCTATCGGATCGACGTCCAGCGTCCATTTCACCTTACGCGCCTGCGGCAGCGTGCCGATCAGCGGCAAAGAGTTTTTCATCAACTGTTGCAGCACGCGTCGCGAAGGGTGTTGCAACAGCAGTTGCCAACGGAAGCGGCCGCCGCGTTTTGACTGCAATGCCGGGACGGGCCCCATGACCCACAACGCGTCGTCTTTCAGCGGGCTGGCCTCCAGCAGATTGCGCAGTTGCTGCAGGAACAGCGGCGCCTGTTGGTTATCGTGATCTTCCGAACGCACGATAATATGGCTGGTGTACGGGGGCAGGAACACGCTGTTGCGCTCCGCCAGCGTCTGTTTGGCGAAGGCGTCGTAGCCTTGCTGCAGCAAAATTTGCAGCAGCGGGTGTTCCGGGTGGTGAGTCTGCAGGAGGACCTCTCCCTGTTTGCCGGCGCGGCCGGCACGACCGGAAACCTGGGTATACAGCTGGGCAAAGCGTTCGGCGGAACGAAAATCAGCCGAAAACAGCGCGCCGTCAACGTCCAGCAGGGCGACCAGCGTCACGTCCGGGAAATGGTGGCCTTTTGCCAACATTTGGGTGCCGATCAAAATGCGCGAGCCGCCACGGTGAATATCCGCCAGATGCTGCTCAAGCGAGCCCTTGCGGCTGGTGGTGTCTCGGTCAATACGGGTGATCGGCGTTTCCGGGAACAGCGGCGCCAGTTCGTTTTCCAATTGCTCGGTGCCGACGCCGACCGAGACCAGATGCGTTGAACCGCATTGCGGACACTGGTGCGGTACCGGGCGCTGGCTGTCGCAGTGGTGGCAGCGCAGTTGGCGCTGGTTCTGATGAAAGGTGTAGTAATGATCGCAGCGCTGACATTCTGCAATCCAACCGCACTCGTGGCACAACAACGCCGGCGCATAGCCGCGACGGTTAAGGAACAGCATCACCTGATTGCCGGCTTTCAGATGGTGCTGCATGCTTTTCAGCAGTGGCTGCGACAGGCCGACCTTCAGCGGCAGGCCCTTCAGATCGATCAGGTGCTGCGCCGCCGGTTTGGCGTTGCCCGCGCGTTGGGTGAGTTTGAGCTGACGATATTTACCGAGTTGTACGTTGTGCAGCGTTTCCAGCGCCGGCGTGGCGGAACCCATGACCATCGGGATGTTCTCTTCGCGGGCACGGAACACCGCCAGATCGCGCGCGTGGTAGCGCCAGCCTTCCTGCTGCTTATAGGAGCTGTCGTGCTCTTCGTCGATAATGATCACGCCCAGGCGGGAGAACGGGGTAAACAGCGCCGAGCGGGTCCCTATGACGATCGCCGCCTCGCCGCTGCGGGCGCGTAGCCATACTGCCAGCCGTTCGCTGTCGTTGAGGCCGGAGTGCAGCACGTCCACCGGCGCACTGAAGCGTTCGCGAAAGCGGGCGATGGTTTGCGGCGTCAGACCGATTTCCGGCACCAGCACCAGCGCCTGTTTGCCCATGGCCAGAATGTTTTCCAGCACGCTGAGATAGACTTCTGTCTTGCCGGAGCCGGTGACCCCGGCCAGCAGCCAGGCGGAGAACTGATCGTCTTCGCTGCGGATCGCGCCCACGGCGGTGGCTTGTTCGGTATTCAGCCGCAGCCGTTCGCCGAGCACTGCAAAACCCGGTCGCCAGTCCTGCGTCGCCAACGCCTGAGCCCGTAAGTCGATCAGCCCTTTGGCGCGCAATGCCTGCAGTGCGCTCTCGGTCAGTTCGAGTTCGCTGACCTGGTGGCGATACACCGGGCGCTGCAGCAGCGCGGCCAGCGCCTGCTGCTGTTTGGGGGCGCGTTTCAGGCTTTCCGGCGGCGTGGCGCGCCCTTGTTCAGTGGCGAACCATTGCCACAGCGGCGCGGCTTCCGCCGGTTTCCCTTGCCTTAGCAGGATAGGCAGCGCATGGAACAGCACTTCGCCGATCGGGTAATGATAATAGTCGCTGGCCCAGCGAAGAATGCGCCACAGGCTGGGGGAGAACAGGGAGGCGTTGTCGATGATGCTGTCGATGGGCTTAAGCTTATCCAGCGGCAGTTCGCTGGTGTCGCTGCTGCCGGTGACGATGCCGATCGCCCGTTGCTTACCCCAGGGTACACAAACGCGCGCGCCGGCTACCGGTTGCAGGCCTTGCGGCAGCAGATAGTCGAAGGTGCGGGCGAGGGGAACCGGTAAAGCAACGTGTACAACGGGCATGTGGCGGCCATCCAGATGGAAAAATTGTCGGGTAGTTTACACTGCGGGCCGCAAAATGTACGGTTCCAATTGCGCGCTACATTGAATTTCTGTATAGTTTGCCGCCTTTGGTATAATCCGATACCAAAATATATTATCAACCACGTGTGGTGTCTGGCGAAACAGGGCTGGATAGCGACACGGCCTTAACTGAGGTTTCCCATGAAACAAGGTATCCACCCAAAATACGAAGAAGTTACTGCTAACTGCTCTTGCGGTAACGTGATCAAAATCCGCTCTACCGTGGGTCACGATCTGAACCTGGACGTTTGTGGTCAATGCCACCCGTTCTACACTGGCAAGCAGCGTGACGTTGCTACCGGTGGCCGCGTTGACCGCTTCAACAAGCGTTTCAGCGTACCAGGCGCCAAGAAATAATATTTCTTGCCGTCAGATGAAAAAGGCGCCTTCGGCGCCTTTTTTCGTTTCTGCCGCCTGCTTTCGCAGGCCGACGAGTTAGTATTCCCAGGTATCGGGATCCACACCCAATTCACGCATCAGCACTTTTGCGGCTTCCGGGATTTCATCGCTGCGTTCTTTGCGCAGGTCTTCATCGTTCGGCAGCGGCTGGCCGGTAAAAGCATGCAGGAATGCTTCGCACAGCAATTCGCTGTTGGTGGCGTGGCGCAGGTTATTGACCTGGCGACGAGTCCGTTCATCGGTGAGGATTTTCAGGACCTTCAGCGGAATGGATACCGTGATTTTTTTTACTTGCTCGCTTTTTTTACCGTGTTCAGCGTAAGGGCTGACATACTCGCCGTTCCACTCAGCCATGGGACACCTTAAATTTGTCAGAAAAATTACAAAATTCTAAAAACCGGCCAATTATGCCCGATCTTCACTGTTCTCACTAAATAAATGTCAATTTTACGCGACCAGGGTCACTGTATGCTCACGATCAATAGGTGTCGCCTATGCATTTCGCGTTAACATCGTATCGTCATCTCAAACCGGCATAATTTTAGCGGGTATTGCCGCTTTGCTCAATCTATACGCAAAGAAGTTTAGATGTCCAGATGTATTGACGTCCATCTCCGCTGCGATTAATCTTTAGCCCTCATTCATCCGAATCCTGAGAGCCGAGCGACCCTATGACGCGTAAACCAGCCACGATTGCCGTACGTAGCGGCCTGAACGATGACGAACAGTACGGCTGCGTTGTCCCGCCGATCCATCTTTCCAGCACCTATAATTTCACCGATTTCAACCAGCCTCGCGCCCATGACTACTCACGCCGCGGCAACCCGACGCGTGATGTGGTGCAACGTGCACTGGCGGAACTGGAAGGCGGTGCCGGTGCAGTGATGACCAGCAGCGGCATGTCGGCGATCCATCTGGTAACCACCGTGTTCCTGAAACCCGGCGATCTGCTGGTGGCACCGCACGATTGCTATGGCGGCAGCTACCGTCTTTTCGACAGCCTGAGCAAACGTGGCACCTACCGCGTGTTGTTCGTCGATCAGAGCAATGAAGAGGCGTTGGCGCAGGCGTTAGCGCAAAAACCAAAGCTGGTGCTGATTGAAAGCCCAAGCAACCCGCTGTTGCGCGTGGTGGACATTGCGGCGATTTGCGATGCGGCGCATGCGGCGGGCGCGCTGACGGTGGTAGATAACACCTTCCTCAGCCCGGCGCTGCAGCAGCCGATTGGGTTGGGCGCCGATCTGGTGGTTCACTCCTGCACCAAATACCTCAACGGCCATTCCGATGTGGTGGCCGGCGCGGTGATCGCCAAAGACAAAGATCTGGCGGTGGAGCTGGCGTGGTGGGCCAATAATATCGGCGTCACCGGCGGCGCCTTCGACAGCTATTTACTGTTGCGCGGCATGCGCACCCTGTCGCCACGTATCAAGGCGGCGCAACAAAACGCCGAAGCGATTGTCAGTTATTTACAGCAGCAACCGCTGGTGAAAAAGCTGTATCATCCTTCTCTGCCACAGAACCCGGGGCACGAGATTGCACGCCGCCAGCAACGCGGCTTTGGCGCAATGCTCAGTTTTGAACTGGATGGTGATGAGGCGCTTCTTCGCCGTTTCCTCTCTGCCCTTGAGCTGTTTACTCTGGCAGAATCCCTGGGGGGCGTAGAAAGCCTGATTTCGCATGCAGCGACCATGACCCATGCCGGTATGGCAGCGGAAGCACGTGCGGCGGCCGGTATCTCCGAGAGCCTGCTGCGTATTTCCGTGGGTATTGAAGACAGTGAAGATTTGATTGCCGATCTGGAACGTGCTTTCCAGGCGGCGGCAACGAGGTAAGCATGAATGCAATTGCGGTAGCAGGGCCGGTGAGCGGGCGTCAACTGCACAAATTTGGCGGCAGCAGCCTGGCGGACGTGAAGTGTTATCTGCGGGTGGCCGGGATCATGGCCGAATACAGCCAGCCGGGCGATATGATGGTGGTGTCGGCTGCCGGCAGCACCACCAACCAACTGATTAGCTGGCTGAAGCTCAGCCAGAGCGATCGCCTTTCTGCGCATCAGGTTCAGCAAGCGCTGCGCCGTTATCACAGCGAACTGATCGGTGGTTTATTGCCGCCGGAAACCGCCGAACCGCTGATCGCCGAATTTATTCAGGATCTGGAGCGTCTGGCGGTACTGCTGGATGACAAGGTTGACGACGCGACCTATGCCGAGGTCGTCGGACACGGCGAAATCTGGTCGGCGCGGCTGATGGCAGCGGTACTGAACAAGCTGGACATGCAGGCAGCCTGGCTGGATGCGCGCGATTTCCTGCGTACGGAACGTTCTGCTCAGCCGCAGGTTGATGAAGGCCGTTCTTACCCGCTGCTGCAACAATTGCTGGCTCAGCACCCAGGCAAACGCCTGGTGGTGACCGGCTTTATTTCACGCAACGACGCCGGTGAAACCGTGCTGTTGGGGCGTAACGGCAGTGACTATTCCGCGACCCAGGTCGGCGCTTTGGCCGGCGTGGAGCGCGTGACCATCTGGAGCGACGTGGCCGGGGTGTACAGCGCCGACCCACGTAAAGTGAAAGATGCCTGCCTGCTGCCGCTGCTGCGGTTGGATGAAGCCAGCGAACTGGCGCGTCTGGCGGCACCTGTGCTGCATACCCGCACCTTGCAGCCGGTTTCCGGCAGCGATATCGATCTTCAACTGAGATGCAGCTACCAACCGGAACAGGGTTCAACGCGCATTGAGCGCGTGCTGGCCTCCGGCACGGGCGCCAAGATTGTCACCAGCCATGATGACGTGTGCCTGATTGAGCTGCGCGTCGCCAGCCAGCATGATTTCAAGCTGGCGCAGAAAGAGCTGGATCTGGTGCTGAAACGCGCGCAGATCAAACCGCTGGCCGTGGGCATTCATCCGGACCGCAATCTGGTTCAGCTGTGCTACACCTCGGAAGTGGTGAACAGCGTGCTGCGTACTTTGCAGGATGCCGGGTTGCCGGGTGAGCTGAAACTGCGTGAAGGGCTGGCGCTGGTGGCGCTGGTGGGGGCGGGGGTTTGTAAAAATCCGCTGCATAGCCATCGTTTCTACCAACAGTTGAAAGACCAGCCGGTCGAGTTTATCTGGCAGGCAGAAGACGGCATCAGCCTGGTGGCGGTGCTGCGTCAGGGGCCGACCGCCTTGCTGATTCAGGGCCTGCACCAGTCATTGTTCCGTGCTGAAAAACGCATTGGCCTGGTGCTGTTCGGCAAAGGCAATATTGGCGCACGCTGGCTGGAACTGTTTGCCCGCGAGCAGAAAAATATTTCCGCCCGCAGCGGTTTTGAATTCACTCTGGCCGGGGTGGTGGACAGCCGCCGCAGTCTGCTGAATTACGACGGGCTGGACGCCAGCCGCGTGCTGGCATTCTTCGAGGACGAAGCGCAGGAGTTGGACGAAGAGTCTCTGTTCCTGTGGATGCGTGCGCATCCTTTCGACGATTTGGTGGTGCTTGACGTTACCGCCAGTGAAAATCTGGCCGAGCAGTATCTGGACTTCGCCAGCTACGGCTTCCACGTGATTAGCGCCAACAAGCTGGCGGGCGCGTCGTGCGGCGATAACTACCGCCAAATCCGCGATGCCTTCGCCAAAACCGGCCGCCATTGGCTGTATAACGCCACCGTCGGCGCCGGTCTGCCGGTCAACCATACGGTGCGTGATTTGCGCGACAGCGGCGACAGCATTCTGGCGATCAGCGGTATTTTCTCCGGTACGCTTTCCTGGCTGTTCCTGCAGTTCGACGGCACAGTGCCGTTCACCGAACTGGTGGATCAGGCCTGGCAGCAGGGGCTGACAGAACCGGATCCGCGGGTCGATCTCTCCGGCCAGGATGTCATGCGCAAGCTGGTTATTCTGGCGCGCGAAGCAGGCTATGACATCGAACCGAATCAGGTGCGGGTAGAGTCGCTGGTGCCTGCCGGTGCCGAGCAGGGCTCTATCGATCAGTTCTTCGAGAACGGCGATGCGCTGAACCAACAGATGCTGCAGCGTTTTGAGGCTGCCAGTGAAATGGGTCTGGTGCTGCGGCACGTGGCGCGCTTCGATGCCAACGGCAAGGCGCGTGTCGGGGTTGAGGCGGTACGGCCTGAGCACCCGTTGGCGGCACTGTTGCCGTGCGACAACGTGTTTGCTATCGAAAGCCGCTGGTACCGCGATAACCCTTTGGTGATCCGCGGGCCGGGAGCCGGCCGCGACGTCACCGCCGGGGCGATCCAGTCAGACCTTAACCGTTTGGCGCAACTGCTTTAATTGTCTTTCGGGCGCGGGTTCACCGCGCCCTTCGTTTTTCCTGCCATAATTCCTCTTGTTCTGAACATGAAATTCTTTCTCTGTGCGGGTGAGGATTAATCATCTTATTCCCCCCAGTTTCCTGTTGACTCTTTAGCCAACATGCGGCATTTTCTATCTAGACGTCTAAACGTATAGACGCTTATTAAAATAAAGCAAAATGCAAAACAGTGATCGATAAGAGGCGGACAGGGTATGAGTTTTTTTCACGCAAACCAGCGGGAAGCGCTGAATCAAAGTCTGGCAGAGTTAAATGGCCAGATTAACGTATCGTTCGAGTTTTTCCCGCCGCGCACCAGCGAGATGGAAGACACCCTGTGGCAGTCCATCGATCGTCTGAGCAGCCTGAAACCTAAATTTGTCTCTGTAACCTATGGCGCCAACTCCGGCGAGCGCGATCGCACCCACAGCATCATCAAAGGCATTAAAGATCGCACCGGTCTGGATGCGGCTCCGCACCTGACCTGCATCGACGCCAGCCCGGCGCAGCTGCGTGAAATCGCCACCGATTATTGGAACAACGGCATTCGTCATATCGTGGCGCTGCGCGGCGACCTGCCACCGGGTGGCGGCAAGCCGGACATGTATGCGACCGATTTGGTTCGGTTGCTGAAAGAGGTCGGCGATTTCGATATCTCCGTCGCCGCCTACCCTGAAGTGCATCCGGAGGCGAAAAGCCCGCAGGCGGATCTGATTAACCTGAAACGTAAAATCGATGCCGGCGCCAACCGCGCGATCACCCAATTTTTCTTCGACGTGGAAAGCTATCTGCGTTTCCGCGACCGTTGCGTCGCCACCGGTATTGACGTGGAAATCGTACCGGGCATTCTGCCGGTATCCAACTTCAAGCAGCTGCAACGTTTCGCCACCATGACCAACGTGCGCGTACCGAGCTGGATGACCAGCATGTTTGAAGGGCTGGACGATGACGCCGAAACCCGCAAAATGGTCGGCGCCAATATCGCGATGGACATGGTGAAGATCCTCAGCCGCGAAGGGGTGAAAGATTTCCACTTCTATACGCTGAACCGCGCCGAGATGAGTTATGCCATTTGCCACACGCTGGGCGTGCGCCCGGCCGCGGCATAATCCATTCGCTATCGGGAGGGGCGCTGCGTAAAAACAGCGCCCTTTTTGTTGGGCGCAATTTCTTCCAATATCTCTCTTTAGCGGCATGATGAGATGACGCATCATCCCCATGAAAGAGCTTGTCGCCATGATGCCGTTTTCCAATGGTTTTTTACTCAGTCTGTCGCTTTGTCTGGATATTGGCATCGCCAATATCGCCATGATCACGTTAGCGATGCAGCGCGGCTATTTTCACGGTTTCTGGCTGGGGATCGGCACCTGCGTGGGTGACCTGATTTATGCGGTGCTGGCGCTGGCCGGCATGGCGGTGCTGTTGCAATACTCGGGTGTCCGCTGGGTACTGTGGGTCGGTGGTTCAATGATGCTGCTGTGGTTCGCTTACAAGATGCTGCGCGCGGCCTTCGCCCAGGCCGTTGAGCTGGCGGTGGCTGAGCCGGAGAGGCCGCGCTCGGTGCCGCGCAACTTCCTGCGCGGCGTGGTGCTGGCCATGTCTTCTCCAACGGCGATTCTGTGGTTTGCGGCGGTGGGCGGTGCGCTGATTTCACGTATGGGTCAGGGGGGGCCGGCGGCAACGTCGTGGTTCCTCTGCGGCTTTTTTATTGCCGGGGTGGTGTGGACGGCGGTGCTTTGCTCCGTGGGCAGCCTGGGCGGCAAAATGCTGGGGGCTCGCCTGCTGAAATATTCTTACTTCGCCTCGGCGGTGATTTTCGGCTACTTCGCGCTGTACGTGGTGGTGTCGGGCTACCGCGAGTTTATTTAGCGGGTGAAGGATTGCAGATAGTGATGCGGCGTGATGCCCATCGTTTTGCGGAAAGCGTTAATAAAATGGCTTTGATCGTAAAAACCCAAGGCCAGCGCCACGTCCAGCGTGTGTTGATTCTGCCGCAGCAGGTTACGCGCCTCCAGTAGCCGCAGCTGCATGTGATATTGCAGCGGCGGCATGCCGATGCGTTGCCGGAACAACCGGACAAAATGATATTTACTCATGCCGCTGACCTGGGCCAGCGTGTCCAGGCTGATTTTCAGCGTCAGGTTGTCGCGCATGAATTCCAGCGCCCGGCCGACGGTTTCCGTCGGTTGCGGGTGATCCGCGGTGCGATCGTCCAGCAGGGTACCCAGCAGCCACAACAGATTTTGCTCTTGTTCAACGGCGTCGTGCGGCGTACAGGCGTAGCGGCAAATGGCGTCGAACAGCGCCGGGTTGCGCAGCACGCCTTCGGTCAGCACCGGCGCCTGACGATGGGAGCCCAGGTTATGGTTGTT
The DNA here is from genome assembly GCF_018336935.1 of Serratia plymuthica. Lineage (NCBI taxonomy): Bacteria > Pseudomonadati > Pseudomonadota > Gammaproteobacteria > Enterobacterales > Yersiniaceae > Serratia > Serratia plymuthica. The sequence goes on from NZ_CP068771.1 coordinate 3,662,417, forward strand.
GGCCAGACTGCGCAAAAGTGATTGCGGCAAATGCACGCTGCAGAATTCGACTTTTTCACTGCCAAATTGCGAGGACTGAATGCTGGCCGGGTTGTAAACGGTGATCTCGCCACCGCGCACCAACGCCGTTTTGCCGTCCAGCCAAATCTGTTCGGTACCGCTCAAATTGGCGCTGATCACGTATTCATCGTGGGTGTGGCGGGGGAAGGAGGCATTGATCGCCGTCAGGCGCGAGCACTCGATATCGTTGGCAACAAACCAGTCCGAGAGGGATAACGCCATCGCGCACCTCCGCGCCCGTCAGCGACAGATAGAAAAACGGCTCCTGTGAACAGGAGCCGTGCTTTGGCGCGCAACCTAGCCGGTGTTGCGCATGCCGGCGGCGACGCCGGCAATGGTGACCATCAATGCCTGCTCGACGCGGGTATCCGGATGTTCCTGCTGGCGCGAGCGGTGCAGCAATTCTGCCTGCAGCACGTTCAGCGGATCGGTATACACGTTGCGCAGCGCGATGGATTCGGCGATCCACGGCAGATCTTCCATCAGGTGAGCGTCATTGGCGATGGTCAACACCACCTTGATGTCGCTTTCGAGCTGATCGCGCAGCTGCTGGCCCAGCGGCCACAGCGATTTGTCGACCAGGCGCTGATCGTAGTATTCCGCCAGCCACAGGTCGGCCTTGGCGAAGACCATTTCCAGCATGGCGATGCGGGTGGAGAAGAACGGCCAGTCGCGGCACATGGCCTCCAACTGATTCTGTTTGCCGGCTTTCACCGCTTCCTGCAAACCTGCGCCGGCGCCCAGCCAGGCCGGCAGCATCAGGCGGTTCTGCGTCCAGGCGAAGATCCACGGAATGGCGCGCAGGCTTTCTACACCGCCGTTTGGCTTGCGCTTGGCCGGGCGTGAACCCAGCGGCAGTTTACCCAGCTCCAGCTCCGGCGTTGCGGCACGGAAGTAAGGCACGAAGTCCGGATTCTCACGCACGTAGCCGCGGTACATTTTGCATGATGTCTCTGACAGGTCGTCCATCAGCGAACGCCACTCTTTCTTCGGCTCCGGCGGCGGCAGCAGGTTGGCTTCGAGAACCGCGCCGGCATACAGCGCCAGGCTGCTGATGGCCACTTCCGGCAGGCCAAATTTGAAGCGGATCATCTCGCCCTGCTCGGTCACGCGCAGGCCACCTTTCAGGCTGCCCGGCGGCTGCGACAGCAGCGCCGCATGCGCAGGCGCGCCGCCACGGCCAATTGAACCGCCACGGCCGTGGAACAGCGTTAACGCCACGCCGGCCTTTTCACAGGTTTTGATCAAGGCATCTTGAGCGCGGTACTGCGCCCAGGACGCGGCCATCACCCCGGCGTCTTTCGCCGAGTCGGAATAGCCGATCATCACCATCTGCTTGCCCTGGATAAAGCCGCGATACCAGTCGATATTCAGCAACTGGGTCATAACGTCGTCGGCGTTGTTCAGGTCGTCGAGGGTTTCGAACAGCGGCGCTACCGGCAGCGCAAACGGGCAACCGGCCTCTTTCAGCAGCAGGTGAACCGCCAGCACGTCAGAAGGGGTGCGTGCCATGGAGATGACGTAGGCGGCGATGGAGCCTTGCGGCGCTTCGGCGATCACGCGGCAGGTTTCCAGCACTTCCTGGGTGTCGGCGCTCGGTTCCCACTTCAGCGGCACCAGCGGGCGTTTTGAATTCAGTTCGCGGATCAGGAATGCCTGTTTGTCGGCTTCTGACCAGCTTTCGTAGTCGCCAAGGCCCAGGTAACGGGTCAGTTCGGCGATGGCTTCGGTATGGCGGTTGCTTTCCTGACGGACGTCGATACGCACCAGCGGCACGCCAAAGCAGCGGACGCGGCGCAGGGTATCGAGCAACTGACCATTGGCAATGATGCTCATGCCGCAGGCCTGCAGCGACTGATAACAGGCGAACAAAGGTTCCCACAGCTGATCGTTGCTTACCAGCAGGTCGTTCGGCTTCAGCACGCGTTCGCCTTTCAGGCGGCCTTCCAGATAGGCCTGAGAGCGCATCAACTGGCCGCGCAGCTGTTTCATGATTTCGCGATACGGTTCCTGCACTTCGTCGCCACCGGCGAGGGCGCGCAGTTCCGGGGTGCATTCGGTCATCGACAGCTCGGACACCAACACCTGGATATCGCGGGTGAACAGGTCGCAGGCTTTCCAGCGGCTGAGCAGCAGCACGTGACGGGTGATTTCGGCGGTCACGTTCGGGTTGCCGTCGCGGTCACCGCCCATCCAGGAGGTGAAACGCACCGGTACGGCTTCCGCCGGCAGGCTGTAATCGATGGAGTTTTCCAACTGCTCGTTGAATTCGCGCAGGAAGGCGGGCACCCCTTCCCACAGGCTGTTTTCCACCACCGCGAAGCCCCACTTGGCTTCGTCGATAGGCGAAGGGCGGTTTTTACGGATCTCGTCGGTGTGCCATGACTGGGCAACCAGCTGGCGCAGGCGGCGCATGATCTTGTTGCGCTCGTAATCGGCCAGATCGTTATGATCGAGTTGGCTCAGGCAGGTATTCACCTCAACCAGCTTGTGGATCAGGGTGCGGCGGGTAATTTCCGTCGGGTGCGCCGTCAGCACCAGCTCGATGGAGAGCTGAGAGACTGCATTTTGCAGCTCTTTGGTGCTGAGCTTTTTGTCTTTCAGCCGGGTGAACAGTTGGGCCAGTGCTTCGGGATTGCTGGCGGCTTCGCCATTGGGCGAAATGCTGTGGTACTGCTCGGCGACGTTGGTCAGATTAAGGAACTGGCTGAAGGCGCGCGCGACCGGCAGCAACTCGTCGTTGGACAGGTTCTGCAAGGTAGAAAGCAGCTCCTGACGGTGCGCCTCGTTACCGGCACGTGAAGATTTGGAAAGCTTACGGATAGTTTCAACGCGATCGAGAATATGCTCGCCCAGCGCATCTTTGATGGTATCGCCGAGCAATTTGCCGAGCATACTGACATTACTTCGCATTGCCGAATATTGTTCGTTCATATAACCCCTGGCCCAGTTCTGTATTTACCCTGCATCTTTCAAGCTGCATCTGCGTTGGCTTCAACTTGAAATCTATTGGGTAGATGATTTTTATCTTGTAAGTAAATTTCACGTTTCAGGCGAAGAGCGTCTGTTTCATCTCGCCATGTTCCTGTCCAATCGTCAATTGACACTATTTTTAGCAAAAAAACATCAAAATCGGCGCATTTTCTGAAATTTAATTACGACGCGCCGGTTATCAGTCTGGCTTATTATATTGATTTGATACTTCTTAATAGGTAGGGGCGATGATAAATCATTAACCCTACCTTGTGTCAGGTTTATTGATGGCAAAAGTGCTCGACCAACTGGCCCAGCAGCTTGCGCGTCGGTTCGATAAACGCCGTATCAATGTATTCGTCCGGTTGGTGCGCCTGGTTGATTGACCCCGGGCCAAGCACCAGCGTCGGGCATACCTGCTGGACGAACGGCGCCTCGGTGCAGTAGTTGACCACCTGAGTGCGGGTGCCCAGCAGTTTCTCAATCACCGCCACCATATGATGATCGGTCGGGCACTCGTAGCCCGGGACCGAGGCATGCAGTTCCTCAATGTTCAGGCGGCCCGGCCAGCGCTGGCTGACCGGCTCCAGCGTCTGGTGCATCAGCTCGTTGATATTGTCGAGCGTCATGCCCGGCAGCGGGCGAATATCCAGGTGCAGTTCACAACAGGCGCAAATACGGTTGGCCGCGTCGCCGCCGCTGATATGGCCGAAGTTCATCGTCGGATAAGGCACGGCGAATGCCGGATTGTTGTAGCGCTCCTGCAGCGTTTTGCGCAGTTCCATCAGGCGGCCAATGGTGTCGTGCATCAAATCGATGGCGTTGACGCCGCGCGCCGGGTCGCTCGAGTGCCCGGACTGGCCGACAATGCGGATGGCGCTGGCCATATGCCCCTTGTGCGCGCGCACCGGTTGCAGCGAGGTGGGTTCGCCGATAATGGCGAAATCCGGGCGGATGGCGGTCGAGGCGGCGAAATAACGCGCGCCGGCCATCGTCGTTTCTTCATCTGCGGTCGCCAGAATGTACAGCGGCTTGGTCAGTTTGCCGGCATCGATATCGCGCACGGCATCCAGAATAAAGGCAAAGAAGCCTTTCATGTCCGCGGTGCCCAGACCGTACAGCTTATTGTCATGTTCGGTCAGCGTGAAAGGGTCGCGCGTCCAGCGGCCTTCGTCATAAGGTACGGTGTCGGTGTGGCCCGCCAAAAGCAGGCCGCCGCTGCCTTCGCCAATGCTGGCGAGCAGGTTGAATTTGTTGCGGGTATCGGGCACCGGCTGTACGTCGACGCGGAAGCCCAAATCGGCAAACCACCCGGCCAGCAAGTTGATTAACGCTTCATTACTCTGATCGAGGGCGCCATCGGTGGCGCTGATCGACGGAGTGGCGATCAACGCCCGGTACAGCTCAATAAATGGAGGTAATTTCATCTTCACTGTTGACAGCCTTTGGTTAGGGTAGTATCAATATTCATGCATTTATTTTGAATAAAAATACAGTAAGATAGAGCGTAAGGGAACCCGATTCCCGGATGATTATAAAAACATCAACGCTCGACCACGTGGGTGAACGGCGAAACAACGCTGGTGAGCCCGGTTACCTGAGTCGAATACGACCACTCGTAAGCCAAGAAGGTGAAAGGCCACATGTTGAATACGCTGATCGTTGGTGCCAGCGGTTACGCCGGAGCGGAGCTCACGGCTTACCTGAATCGTCACCCACACATGAACATAACCGCATTAGCGGTTTCAGCGCAAAGTGCAGATGCAGGAAAATTGCTTTCTGATTTGCATCCCCAGTTAAAAGGCATCGTCGATCTGCCGTTGCAACCGCTGGTTGACGTGGCTGCCGCCGCCGACGGCATCGACGTGGTGTTCCTGGCCACGGCGCACGAAGTCAGCCACGATATCGCGCCTTTGTTCCTGGCGGCGGGCTGCGTGGTGTTCGATCTGTCCGGCGCGTTCCGCGTGAAAGACGCCGGTTTCTATAGCCAGTACTACGGTTTCGAACATAAGTACCCTGAACTGCTGGAGCAGGCGGTATATGGCCTGGCGGAGTGGCAGAGCGAAAAAATCAAACAGGCGCAACTGATCGCCGTGCCGGGCTGCTACCCGACGGCGGCGCAGTTGGCGCTGAAACCCTTGATCGACCAACAGTTGCTGAATCTTGACCAATGGCCGGTCATCAACGCCACCAGCGGCGTCAGCGGCGCGGGCCGCAAAGCCAGCGTGACCACCAGCTTCTGCGAAGTGAGTTTGCAGCCGTACGGCATCTTCAACCACCGTCATCACCCGGAAATCGTTGCGCATCTGGGCACGCCGGTCATCTTCACGCCACATTTGGGTAACTTCCCGCGTGGTATTCTCGAGACCATCACCTGCCGTTTGAAAGCCGGCGTTACCGCGCAGGACGTGGCTGCGGCTTATCACACCGCTTATGACGACAAACCGCTGGTGCGGCTGTACGAAAAAGGCGTGCCGGCATTGAAAGGGGTGGTGGGCCTGCCGTTCTGCGATATCGGCTTTGCCGTTCAGGGTGAACACCTGATCGCCGTAGCGGCGGAAGACAACCTGTTGAAAGGCGCGGCCGCTCAGGCGGTGCAATGCCTGAATATCCGTTTTGGGTTCCCGGAAACCCAGTCATTACTTTAATGAATAACCAGCGTGGGATGTAAACAGCGATGAATCCGTTAATTATCAAGTTAGGTGGCGTGTTATTAGACAGTGAAGAAGCGCTGGAGCGTTTATTCACCGCCCTGGACAGCTACCTTCAGCAGCATCAGCGCCCGCTGGTTATCGTTCACGGCGGCGGTTGCCTGGTGGATGAGCTGATGAAACAACTTTCTCTGCCGGTGGTGAAGAAAAACGGCCTGCGGGTAACCCCTGCCGACCAGATCGACATCATTACCGGCGCGCTGGCCGGTACGGCCAACAAGACCTTGCTGGCGTGGGCCATCAAGCACCGGATCAATGCGGTGGGCCTGAGCCTGGCGGACGGCGGCAGCGTTTCCGTGACCCAACTCGACCCGGCGCTGGGCCACGTAGGCAACGCGCAGCCGGGTTCACCGGTATTGCTCAATACCCTGCTGGGTGCCGGCTACCTGCCGGTGATCAGCTCTATCGGCATCACCGCCGAAGGGGAATTAATGAATGTGAACGCCGATCAGGCGGCGACGGCTCTGGCCGCCACGCTGGGTGCGGATTTGATCCTGCTGTCGGATGTCAGTGGCATTCTCGATGGGAAAGGACAACGCATTGCAGAAATGACGGCACAAAAAGCGGAACAACTGATTGCCCAAGGCATCATCACCGATGGTATGGTGGTGAAGGTGAATGCGGCGCTCGACGCGGCCCGCACCCTTGGCCGGCCGGTGGATATCGCCAGCTGGCGCCATGCCGATCAGCTTCCAGCTCTGTTTAACGGCGTGTCGATTGGCACCCGGATCCTCGCTTAAATTTAGAATTAAAAAGGAAAAGACCATGCAAAACCAAGGCATCAAAAAAATCGTTCTGGCGTACTCTGGCGGCCTGGATACTTCGGCCATCATTCCCTGGCTGAAAGAAAACTACGGCGGCTGCGAAGTGGTAGCGTTCGTGGCGGATATCGGCCAGGAGCGCAGCGATCTGGAAGGCGTGGAGCAAAAAGCCCTGCAATCCGGTGCCTCTGAGTGTCACGTGGTTGATCTGCGTGAAGAATTCATCCGCGATTACGTCTATCCGGTTCTGCAGACCGGTGCGCTGTATGAAGGCAGCTACCTGTTGGGCACTTCAATGGCGCGCCCGATTATCGCTAAAGCGCAGGTTGAGCTGGCGTTGAAAGTCGGCGCTGATGCGCTGTGCCACGGTGCAACCGGCAAAGGCAATGACCAGGTGCGTTTCGAAACCACCTACACCGCGCTGGCGCCACACCTGAAAGTGGTTGCGCCTTGGCGTGAGTGGAACCTGCGTTCCCGTGAAGCGCTGCTGGATTACCTGAAAGAGCGCAATATCCCGACGACTGCGTCTCTGGAAAAAATCTACAGCCGTGACGAGAACGCCTGGCATATCTCTACCGAAGGCGGCGTGCTCGAAAGCCCGTGGAATGCACCGAACAAAGACTGCTGGGTCTGGACCGTGGATCCGCAGGAAGCGCCGGACCAGCCTGAGCAAGTGACCATCACCGTAGAAAAAGGCCGCGTTGTGGCGGTTAACGGCGAAGCGTTGAGCCCATACAAATGTCTGGAAACCCTGAACGTGCTGGGCGCCAAACATGGCGTGGGCCGGATCGACATCGTGGAAAACCGTCTGGTGGGCATCAAATCCCGCGGTTGCTACGAAACCCCGGGCGGCACCATCATGGTGGCGGCGCTGCGCGGCGTTGAGCAACTGGTTCTGGATCGCGACAGCTTCAAATGGCGCGAGCAGTTGGGCCTGGAAATGTCCTACGTGGTGTACGACGGCCGCTGGTTTGCTCCGCTGCGTCGTTCGCTGCAGGCCTCTGCAGAAGCGCTGGCCGAAGAAGTGAACGGCGAAGTGGTGCTGCAGCTGTACAAAGGCCAGGTGACGGCGATTCAGAAGAAATCCGCCAATAGCCTGTACTCTGAAGAGTTTGCGACCTTTGGCGAAGATGAAGTTTACGATCACAGCCACGCGGGCGGCTTTATCCGTCTGTTCTCGCTCTCTTCACGTATTCGCGCGTTGAACGAGAAAAAGAACAAGTAATTTCATTATTCGGCGTGACTTGTTAAGGGCGCAGCGTGCTGCGCCTTTTCGTATAAAATTAATACCCTAAATAATTCGAATTGCACGAAGGCGGCAAGAGCGAGGATCCCGATGAGCTTACATCGCTAAGTGATTCGGGTGAGCGTCCGCAGCCGACAGATCTGCAGCTCGAAGTATGACGGGTACAGGAGTAAAAGTATGGCACTTTGGGGCGGACGGTTCAGTCAGGCGGCAGATCAGCGGTTCAAACAGTTAAACGACTCTCTGCGCTTTGACTATCGCCTGGCAGAACAGGACATTGTTGGCTCTGTGGCCTGGTCGAAAGCGCTGGTCACCGTCAACGTGCTGACGGCAACCGAACAGCAACAGCTTGAGCAGGCTTTGAGCGTGTTGTTGGAAGAAGTGCAGGCTGACCCGCAGGCAATTGTCAGCAGCGATGCGGAAGATATTCACAGCTGGGTGGAGCAGAAGCTGATCGACAAAGTCGGCGATCTGGGCAAGAAGCTGCATACCGGCCGTAGCCGTAACGATCAGGTCGCGACCGATCTGAAACTGTGGTGCAAACAGCAAATCGGCGAACTGCATCAGGCCATCGTGCAACTGCAGCAGGCGCTGGTGGAAACTGCCGAAGCCAATCAGGATGCGGTGATGCCGGGTTATACCCACTTGCAGCGCGCGCAACCGGTCACTTTCGCTCACTGGTGTCTGGCCTATGTTGAAATGCTGGCGCGCGATGAAAGCCGCCTGCAAGATACGCTCAAGCGCCTGGACGTCAGCCCGCTGGGCAGCGGCGCGTTGGCCGGCACCGCTTATCCGATCGATCGTGAACAGCTTGCCGGTTGGTTGGGCTTTGCCTCGGCCACCCGCAACAGCCTGGACAGCGTTTCCGACCGCGATCACGTGCTGGAGCTGCTGTCGAATGCTTCCATCAGCATGGTGCACCTGTCGCGCTTTGCCGAAGACCTGATCTTCTTCAACAGCGGCGAAGCGGCGTTTGTCGATCTGTCCGACCGCGTAACCTCCGGCTCTTCGTTGATGCCGCAGAAGAAAAACCCGGATGCGCTGGAGCTTATCCGCGGCAAATGCGGCCGTGTGCAGGGTGCATTGACCGGCATGATGATGACGCTGAAAGGCTTGCCGCTGGCGTATAACAAAGACATGCAGGAAGACAAGGAAGGGCTGTTCGACGCGCTCGATACCTGGATGGATTGCCTGCAGATGGCGGCGCTGGTGCTGGACGGCATTCAGGTGAAACGCCCACGCTGCAAAGAGGCGGCTGAGCAGGGTTATGCCAACTCGACCGAACTGGCGGACTATCTGGTCGCCAAAGGCGTGCCGTTCCGTGAGGCGCACCATATCGTCGGTGAGGCGGTGGTCGAAGCCATCCAACAGGGCAAGGCGCTTGAGGCGCTGACGCTGACCGAATTGCAGAAATTCAGTGCGGTGATTGGCGACGACGTGTACCCGATTTTGGCGCTGCAATCTTGCCTGGACAAGCGTTCGGCCAAGGGTGGCGTTTCTCCTCAGCAGGTCGCCAGCGCGATCGCCGAAGCGAAACAGCGGTTGGCTTAAACGACGTAGGGGCAGCCTTAAGCTGCCCTTTATTGATTACCCTGCCAGCCGAGCGCAAAGATAACGGTTTAAGCTGACACCTTCCTCTATAGCATTGATCGCCAGACGCCGATGTTGTTCGGGTGTCATGCGCAGTACCAGCTTGCCGCTGAAGTTTTTCTCTGCCATAGCCTGTGGCGGTATTTCCCCTTGTGCCAGCATGTCGTTGATCACCTCTCTGACCCGCTTTTCAATGCCATCCAGCGCCGCGGTGCGGGTAGTGGCCAGCCATGACAGGGATGGGAATTCGGTACAGAGCCCGACATATTCGTTATCTTCCGCCGACCAGGTGATGCGATAAGTGTAATGTTCATGCTTTTCCATGTTCTTCCTCCATTCTGGCCAATGCGGCAATGACTTGTTTAACCTGATACACCTTTGCCATACCGCTGTTTCCTCGTTGTATATTGACCCGGGGGTCGCCAGGCCAGGGCATGCGGTAAACCTGGTGGCTGCCACTGTTCAAGTGCGGTTCACCAAACCATTGCGTGCAGATTTTCACTAACTCAGTAAACCTGATACTGCTCTGTCGTTGCTGTAGATGGTTGATGGCATCCCTGATTCCTTTCATGTCAGCACCTTATTTTAGTATCAATATTGATATCATTTCAATGGGTGGGTAAAAAATGAACGGTTAGGTGCAGAACAGCAAGCAGGAAGCGAGAAGAGTGGAATACGATGCGCAAAAACCGGGCGCGGGGGCCCGGTTGAAATAGATAGTAGAGGGAAAAGGCTACTCGTCCGGGCAGCGCTGGCAGCGTTCCGCCTCGGCCTCACCCAGTTTGAGCTTGGCCTGCAGGTCGCGCAGTGCGGTGCGCAGGCCTTCTTCGCTCACCGGGTGGTAGAACGGCATATCCAGCATCTGGTTGATGGTCATCTGCTGCTGAAAGGTAAAAAAAGGCGGGCCGGAGCCCGCCAAAATTCACGTTGGCTTCGTTATTATTGATTGATCAGGCTGACAGGAAATTTTCCAGGTCATCGCTGCCGCCGATGTGACGGCCGCCGATAAACACCTGAGGTACGGTGGCGCGGCCGCTGACGGCGCGCAGGCTGATGGTGGTAGCGTCTTTGCCCAGCACGATCTCTTCATACTGGATACCGTGTTCTTGCAGCATCTGTTTGGCTTTGGCGCAGAACGGGCAGCCGGGCTTGGTGAACAGCGAAACCGATTCCTGCACTTTGAATTCCGGCGCCAGGTATTTCAGCATGGTGTCGGCGTCAGAGACTTCAAACGGATCGCCCGGCTTGTTGGGCTCGACGAACATTTTTTCCACCACGCCGTTGCGCACCAGCATCGAGTAACGCCATGAACGTGGACCAAAGCCCAGATCGGCTTTCTCGACCAGCATGTTCATGCCTTTGGTGAACTCACCGTTGCCATCGGGTACGAAGGTGATGTTCTCGGCGTGCTGATCGGCTTTCCAGGCGTTCATCACGAAGGTGTCGTTCACCGAGACGCACAAGATGCTGTCAACGCCGTGCTGTTTGAATACGCTGGACAGCTCGTTGTAACGTGGCAAATGGCTGGAAGAGCAGGTTGGGGTAAACGCGCCCGGCAGAGAAAATACGATGACGGTTTTATCTTTGAACAGGTCATTGGTGGTGACATCAATCCATTGGTCGCCCTGACGGGTGTGGAAAGTAACCTGAGGAACTTTTTTGCCTTCTTGGCTGGTAAACATGGATTAACCCTTTAATTAGGAAAATAATTTTTTGCTGTTAGCGCTGTATCGCTTCGTTAAGACACATTATTGACGTCGGGGGTTGATAGATCTAATCGCTCATTGCTATCTTATCTATCGCCATGAGCTATCATGGTCTGGAGGGAAAAAATGAATATTCGTGATTTAGAGTACCTGGTCGCCTTGGCCGAGCATCGGCATTTCCGCCGTGCCGCCGATTCATGCCATGTTAGCCAACCCACTCTCAGTGGGCAGATCCGCAAGCTGGAAGACGAACTGGGCGTGATGTTACTCGAACGTACCAGCCGCAAGGTGTTATTCACCCAGGCGGGCCTGTTGCTGGTGGAGCAGGCGCGTACCGTGCTGCGCGAAGTCAAAGTCCTGAAAGAGATGGCCAGCCAACAAGGGGAAGCGATGTCAGGGCCGCTGCATATCGGCTTGATCCCGACCGTCGGGCCTTATTTGTTGCCGCAGATCATTCCTACCCTGCACAAAACCTTTCCCAAGCTGGAAATGTACCTGCATGAAGCGCAGACCCATCAGCTGCTGGCGCAGCTCGACAGCGGCAAGCTGGACTGCGCCATTCTGGCGCTGGTGAAGGAAACGGAAGCCTTTATCGAAGTACCGCTATTTGATGAGCCGATGAAGCTGGCGGTGTATTCCGATCACCCATGGGCGCAGCGCGATCGCGTGGCGATGCCGGATTTGGCGGGCGAAAAACTGCTGATGCTGGAAGACGGCCACTGCCTGCGCGATCAGGCGATGGGCTTTTGCTTCCAGGCGGGGGCGGACGAGGATACTCACTTCCGCGCGACCAGTCTGGAAACGCTGCGCAATATGGTGGCGGCAGGCAGCGGCATTACCCTGTTGCCAACGCTTGCGGTACCGTCGCAGCGTGAGCGAGACGGCGTCTGCTACCTCGACTGTTATAAACCGGAACCGAAGCGCACCATTGCGCTGGTGTACCGCCCCGGTTCCCCATTGCGCAGTCGTTATGAGCAATTGGCCGAGGCGATCCGCGAGCACATGCAGAACTACTTCAGTACCACGTTAAAACAGGCGGTTTAGACCGTTTAGCGCTGCCACCCGGTAGGCTTCGGCCATGGTCGGATAGTTGAAGGTCGTATTAACGAAATATTCGATAGTATTGCCTTCACCTTTCTGTTCCATGATCGCCTGACCGATGTGGATGATCTCCGCCGCACGCTCGCCGAAGCAGTGGATCCCGAGGATCTGCAGGGTGTCGCGGTGGAACAGGATCTTCAGGCTGCCGACGTTCATCCCGGCAATCTGCGCACGTGCCAGATGCTTGAACTGGGCGCGGCCCACTTCGTACGGCACTTTCATCGCCGTCAGTTCCTGCTCGGTTTTGCCGACGGAACTGATTTCCGGAATGGTGTAGATACCGGTCGGGATATCTTCGATCAGATGTCCACTGGCTTCGCCGGAGGCGATCGCCTGTGCGGCGATGCGGCCCTGATCGTAAGCGGCGGATGCCAGGCTCGGATAACCAATCACGTCACCCACGGCGTAAATGTGCGCCAGCGCGGTTTGGTACATGCTGTTCACTTTCAGCAGGCCGCGGCTGTCCGACTCCAGACCGACATTCTCCAGCCCGAGTGAATCGGTGTTGCCGGTACGCCCGTTGGCGTACAGCAGGCAATCCGCTTTCACCTTCTTGCCGGATTTCAGGTGAACAATCACGCCGTCTTCGGTGCCTTCGATCTTCTCGAACTCTTCGTTGTGACGGATCACCACGCCGTTGTTCCAGAAGTGGTATGACAGCGAGTCCGACATTTCCTGATCGAGGAATGCCAGCAGGCGATCGCGGGTGTTGATCAGATCCACCTTCACGTTAAGACCACGGAAAATCGACGCATATTCACAGCCGATCACCCCTGCGCCGTAAATGATCACGTGGCGCGGTTCGTGGCTCAGTTCGAGAATGGAATCGCTGTCATAGATGCGCGGATGGTTAAAGTCGACGCTGGCCGGGTGGTAAGGGCGCGAGCCGCAGGCGATCACGATATGATCGGCGCGAATGGTGTCCTGAGTGCCATCCATGTAGCTGACGCTGACGGTATTGGCGTCGATAAAGCGTGCATCGCCGGCGAACAGTTTGCACTGGTTGCGTTCATAGAAACCCTGGCGCATTCGGGTTTGCTGATTAATGACGTTATCGGCGTGGCGTAAAATGTCAGGGAAGGTTGCACTGAGCGTGCGTGAATTGTTGTAAAGCGGGTTCTGGTTGAATTCGATAATGCGGCTGACGGCGTGGCGGAGGGCTTTGGACGGGATGGTACCCCAATGAGTACATCCGCCGCCCACATTATTGTACCGTTCGATAACGGCCACGCGGGCGCCCTGTTTCACCAGCCCCATAGCGGCACCTTCACCACCAGGGCCCGAGCCAATTACAATGGCATCAAATTGATAGTGCTGTTGCATGTAGGAGAGACCTGTTCTTATACAAAATTACAACGGTATCTTAACATCATAGCGCTGAGCGCCCAATCACCATTAGTCTTTTTGAGGCAAAGCACAAATGGTACAGGCTGAAACTGTGACAGGACGCGTTTGTATAAATGCTGTTGCAATAAAATTTGCTATATTGCCGACTCAGCGGCGTTAGACTCAATGAATGGATCTTATCTGGATATGCATATGGGCGTCAGAGCACAACAAAAAGAACGGACTCGTCGTTCCCTCATTGAGGCGGCATTCAGCCAGCTAAGCGCCGAACGCAGCTTTGCCAGCCTGAGTTTGCGCGAGGTCTCACGCGAGGCGGGCATCGCGCCCACATCATTTTACCGCCACTTCCGTGACGTGGACGAGCTTGGGCTAACCATGGTCGATGAGAGTGGCCTGATGCTGCGCCAACTGATGCGGCAGGCACGTCAGCGTATCGCCAAGGGCGGCAGCGTGATCCGCACCTCGGTCTCCACTTTTATGGAGTTTATCGGCAATAATCCCAACGCCTTCCGCCTGCTGTTGCGTGAGCGTTCCGGTACTTCAGCCGCCTTCCGTGCGGCGGTGGCACGCGAGATCCAACATTTTATCGCCGAGCTGGCGGATTACCTCGAGCTGGAAAACCATATGCCGCGCAGCTTCACCGAAGCGCAGGCGGAAGCCATGGTGACCATCGTGTTCAGCGCCGGCGCCGAAGCGCTGGACATTGACATCGACCAACGGCGTCGGCTTGAGGAACGTTTAGTGTTGCAACTGCGGATGATTTCCAAGGGCGCTTATTACTGGTATCGCCGCGAGCAAGAAAAAGCTTCTGTGTCCCACGTATAAAAGGTAGAAAGTGATGGAAAAATCAGGCCGTGAGAATGGCACTTTACTGCTGGCGTTGATTGCCGGTCTTTCAATCAACGGTTCGTTTGCCGCCTTGTTCAGCTCGGTGGTACCGTTTTCTATTTTCCCGATAATCGCTTTGGTTCTGGCGGTGTACTGCCTGCACCAGCGCTATCTGCATCGCGTCATGCCGGACGGCATGCCAAAGCTGGCCGCCGCCTGTTTCCTGTTGGGGGTGCTGTTATACAGTGCGATCGTGCGCGCTGAATACCCGCAGATTGGCTCTAACTTCTTGCCGGCGATTGTCGCTGTGGCGCTGGTGCTCTGGATTGGCGTGAAGCTGAAGGCGCGCAAGGCGCCGGAGGGGAGTTCGCAGGTATAAAGGTGACCAGGCAGGGGCGCAACAACGCCGCCCCTGTCGGGTTAAACGCGTTTTTCCAACAGCACGCCGCATTCCATATGATGGGTGTACGGGAACTGATCAAACAGCGCCAGGCGACTGACCCGGTGCGTCTCCTGCAGCGTTTCCAGGTTGGCGCACAGCGTTTCCGGGTTGCATGAGATATACAGAATACGCGGATAGGTTTGCACCATTTTTACCGTTTCATCGTCCAGCCCGCTGCGCGGCGGATCGACAAAAATGGTTTCGCAGTTATAGCTGCTCAGATCGATACCTTTCAGCCGGTTAAACTCCCGCACCCCGTTCATCGCCTGGGTAAAATCTTCCGCCGCCATGCGGATAATCTGTACGTTATCGATATGGTTGGCCGCAATGTTGTACTGCGCCGCGGCGACCGAAGGTTTGGCGATTTCGGTGGCCAACACCCGCTCGAAGTTACGCGCCAGCGCCAGCGAGAAGTTGCCGTTGCCGCAGTAGAGTTCCAGCAAATCGCCTTTAGAGCCTGCCGTTACGTCCAGTGCCCATTCCAGCATCTGTATATTCATCGCGGCGTTCGGCTGGGTGAAGCTGTTTTCCACCTGGCGGTAGATCATGTCGCGGCCGGCGACCGGCAGGACTTCGTCCACGTAATCCTGATCCAGCATGATTTTCATTTTCGACGCGCGGCCAATCAGCTGCAAATCAAAGCCTTGCGCGCGCAGGTTGTCACGCAGCTTTTCGGCTTGTTGTTGCCAGGCTTCATCCAGTTTGCGGTGATACAGCAACGAAGCAATGATTTTGCCGCTGCGGGTCGACAGATAGTCAATCTGGAACAGCTTGCGGCGCAGGAGGGGCTCCGGCTTGATAGCGGCGATCAGCGCGCTCATCAGGCGGTTAATCAATTCGCTGGCGGCCGGGAACCGATCGACGCGGATGCGTTGCTTGGTCTGCTGGTCAAACATGATGTGGTACATCTCGTCTTCATCATGCCAGATGCGGAATTCGGCGCGCATGCGGTAATGCTCGACTTGCGAGCGGAACACTTCCGGCTCGGCTGCCGTGAACGGTGACATCAGCGTCTTCAGCCGGGCAGTTTTCTCCGCCAGTTGGTCATCGTAACGTTCAATAGGCAAATTCTCGGGCGTCATGTTTCTTCTCGTCAGGCAAATTTGATCAGCGGGGATTGTAGGGAATCAGCCCGTGAAGTCCAGTTTTGTCGTGTTTATTATTTGTAACATTGGTGGAAGTCTAGACATCTATTTACATTGATCGTAGCATTGCCGTCCGGCCTCAAGCAGCGAGTGAAAAGGGAATCCGGTGTGAATCCGGAGCTGACGCGCAGCGGTAAGGGGAAGTCATGGCGATAGCGTTTTTACGCAGACACTGTCCACTGCAGGACGGGAAGTCATCGCCTGGTGCAGGTTGCTCATAAACAACCCGCAACTCCCAAGCCCGAAGACCTGCCGGTGTTACGTCGCAATGTCCGTGGTCGTCGCGAAATATCGGCCATGATCCTGCGGCATCCGCCAATTAAGTTTGGATGCTTTTTCATGACAATTACAAAAAATACGCTGCTGATGGTGGTTTCCTCCGTCACGGCTTTTTCTGGCTGGGCACAAGACAACACTACAGCGAATAACAGCGAGAACCTGGTGGTTACCGCTAACCGTTTCCCGCAGCCGGTTTCTTCCGTGCTGGCCCCCACCTCTGTGGTTACCCGTGATGATATCGATCGCTGGCAGGCCAAAAGCCTGACTGACGTGATGCGCCGCCTGCCGGGTGTGGATGTGTCGCAAAACGGCGGGTTGGGGCAAACCAGTTCACTATTTGTTCGTGGTACCAACTCCAGCCACGTACTGGTGCTGATTGACGGCATTCGCCTTAATCAGGCCGGTGTCAGCGGTTCTTCCGACCTCAGCCAGATCCCGATCTCGCTGGTGCAGAAAGTTGAGTTTATCCGCGGGCCGCGTTCGGCCGTTTATGGTTCCGATGCTATCGGCGGCGTGGTCAACATTATTACCACCCGCGAGAAGAACGGCAGCACGCTTTCCGCCGGTATGGGTTCAAACGGCTATCAGGCCTATGACGCGTCCACTCAGCAGCAACTGGGTGACAACACGGTTGCAACAGTCGCCGGTAATTACACCTATACCAAAGGTTATGATGTCGTGGCGAACCTGCCGGACAGTTTTGGCAACCCAGCGCAATCCGATCGCGACGGTTTCATGAGCAAATCCCTATATGGCGGTATAGAGCATAAGTTTAATGAGGCGTTCAGCGGCTTTGTTCGTGGTTACGGCTATGACAACCGAACGGCTTATGATGGCAATTACAGCTATTCTGACCCGGCACATTTTGATGCGCTGCCTGACACCCGCCAGCTCTATAGCCAAAGTTGGGATAGCGGTCTGCGTTATCAGGACGGTATTTATGCTACCCAGTTGATTGCCAGTTATAGCCACGCAAAGGACTATAACTACGATCCCAAGTATGGTCCTTATTCTGCTTCCGCTACTTTGGATGATTCCACACAATACAATGTGCAGTGGGGCAATACATTCCAGGTTGCCAAGGGAAATATCAGTACTGGTGTTGATTGGCAGGATCAGAAAATTGAGCCGGGTACGGCTTATATTACTGACAGCAAGAGCCAGCGTAATACCGGACTTTATCTGACTGCGCAGCAACAAATTGATGCCTTTACCTTGGAAGGATCCGTACGGGGGGATGATAACTCGCAGTTTGGTTGGCATGGCACTTGGCAAACCAGCGCGGCCTGGGAGTTTGTCGAGGGTTATCGCGCCATTGCCTCTTATGGCACTGCGTTTAAAGCACCGAATTTAGGGCAGCAGTACGGTAGCTTTGGCGGCAACCCGGATTTGAAGCCAGAAGAAAGCAAGCAGTGGGAAGGTGGCTTTGAGGGATTGACCGGGCCAGTTACCTGGCGTGTTACAGGCTATCGTAACGATATAGATAACCTGATCAGCTATGCATCCAGTGGTTCTGGTTCTGCTTATTACAACGTTAATAAGGCAACCATTAAAGGTGTCGAAGCTACGGCTTCCTTCGATACCGGGTTGTTTACCCACCAGATTGGTTATGACTATGTTGATCCACGCAACGCCAAAACCAATGAAGTTCTGCTGCGCCGCGCTAAACAGCAGGTGAAGTATGAGTTGGATTGGCAGGTCTATGATTTTGACTGGGCGGTAACCTACCATTATCTGGGCGAACGTTACGATGGCGACTACAGTGGTTACACCACGCGTACTGTCAAACTCGGCGGTGTCAGCCTGTGGGATCTCGCAGTTTCGTATCCGGTCACATCTCATCTGACAGTTCGTGGTAGAATTGCCAACCTGTTTGATAAAGATTATGAGACGGCTTATGGCTACGCTACTCCAGGAAGAGAATACTACCTCACTGGAAGCTATACCTTCTAACACCACCGCGACGCCCCGCCCGACGGTGCTGGTATTTGATTCCGGCGTCGGCGGGCTGTCGGTGTATCAAGAGGTTCGGCAATTGCTGCCGGACCTCCACTATATCTATGCCTTCGATAACGTGGCGTTCCCCTACGGCGAGAAATCCGAAGAGTTTATCGTTGAACGCGTGCTGGAGATTGTCAGCGCGGTACAGCAACGCCATCCTCTGGCGATTGTCGTCATCGCCTGTAATACCGCCAGTACCGTATCGCTGCCGGCGCTGCGCGAGCGCTTTACCTTCCCGGTAGTGGGCGTTGTGCCCGCGATTAAACCTGCTGCCCGCTTGACCGCCAATGGCGTCGTGGGCCTGTTGGCTACCCGTGGTACGGTACAACGCACCTATACTCATGAGTTGATTGCCCGCTTTGCCACCGACTGCAAGATCGAGCTATTGGGATCTTCAGAGCTGGTGGAACTGGCGGAAGCCAAGCTGCACGGTGAAGCCGTACCGCTGGCCACGCTGAAGAAAATTCTGCATCCATGGCTGAGCATGCGCGAGCCGCCGGATACCGTGGTACTCGGTTGCACCCACTTCCCTCTATTAGCAGAAGAGTTAATGCAGGTGTTGCCTGAGGGAACCCGGTTGGTAGATTCCGGCGCGGCTATTGCCCGTCGCACCGCTTGGCTTATCTCTTCGCAGGAAAATCTGGTGTCGACTCAGGAAGATAATCTGGCGTATTGCATGGCGTTGAATGAAGACACTGACGCTTTATTGCCCGTTTTGCAGGGATACGGCTTTAAATCGTTGAAAAAACTACCTCTTTAACAGTGTTTTGGTTAAACATTCGACGGTTGGAAAAAATTTTGCATTTAGGGGTTGCGGCCTTCTGAGAACTCCCTATAATGCGCCTCCACTGACCGGGAACAACGACTCCTCTAACGAGAACGCGTCGCCAGGTCGGTAAGAGAAAAGCGAAATAAACGCTTGACTCTTCGGGTGAAAAGCGTAGTATACGCCACCTCGAGATAGCAAGCTACGGCGGCTAACTCACTGCTCTTTAACAATTTATCAGACAATCTGTGTGGGCACTCCACAAGACGATATCCAGAACCTTCGGGTTCGAAAAAATATCAAGTCTTGAAGAGTGACTACTGAAGTAAAATTCATTTAGTAACCTTTGAGCATCGCTTCACGAGTTGAAGCAAATCGAACTTTTAAATTGAAGAGTTTGATCATGGCTCAGATTGAACGCTGGCGGCAGGCCTAACACATGCAAGTCGAGCGGTAGCACAAGAGAGCTTGCTCTCTGGGTGACGAGCGGCGGACGGGTGAGTAATGTCTGGGAAACTGCCTGATGGAGGGGGATAACTACTGGAAACGGTAGCTAATACCGCATAACGTCTACGGACCAAAGTGGGGGACCTTCGGGCCTCACGCCATCAGATGTGCCCAGATGGGATTAGCTAGTAGGTGGGGTAATGGCTCACCTAGGCGACGATCCCTAGCTGGTCTGAGAGGATGACCAGCCACACTGGAACTGAGACACGGTCCAGACTCCTACGGGAGGCAGCAGTGGGGAATATTGCACAATGGGCGCAAGCCTGATGCAGCCATGCCGCGTGTGTGAAGAAGGCCTTAGGGTTGTAAAGCACTTTCAGCGAGGAGGAAGGGTAGTGTGTTAATAGCACATTGCATTGACGTTACTCGCAGAAGAAGCACCGGCTAACTCCGTGCCAGCAGCCGCGGTAATACGGAGGGTGCAAGCGTTAATCGGAATTACTGGGCGTAAAGCGCACGCAGGCGGTTTGTTAAGTCAGATGTGAAATCCCCGCGCTTAACGTGGGAACTGCATTTGAAACTGGCAAGCTAGAGTCTTGTAGAGGGGGGTAGAATTCCAGGTGTAGCGGTGAAATGCGTAGAGATCTGGAGGAATACCGGTGGCGAAGGCGGCCCCCTGGACAAAGACTGACGCTCAGGTGCGAAAGCGTGGGGAGCAAACAGGATTAGATACCCTGGTAGTCCACGCTGTAAACGATGTCGATTTGGAGGTTGTGCCCTTGAGGCGTGGCTTCCGGAGCTAACGCGTTAAATCGACCGCCTGGGGAGTACGGCCGCAAGGTTAAAACTCAAATGAATTGACGGGGGCCCGCACAAGCGGTGGAGCATGTGGTTTAATTCGATGCAACGCGAAGAACCTTACCTACTCTTGACATCCAGAGAATTCGCTAGAGATAGCTTAGTGCCTTCGGGAACTCTGAGACAGGTGCTGCATGGCTGTCGTCAGCTCGTGTTGTGAAATGTTGGGTTAAGTCCCGCAACGAGCGCAACCCTTATCCTTTGTTGCCAGCGATTCGGTCGGGAACTCAAAGGAGACTGCCGGTGATAAACCGGAGGAAGGTGGGGATGACGTCAAGTCATCATGGCCCTTACGAGTAGGGCTACACACGTGCTACAATGGCGTATACAAAGAGAAGCGAACTCGCGAGAGCAAGCGGACCTCATAAAGTACGTCGTAGTCCGGATTGGAGTCTGCAACTCGACTCCATGAAGTCGGAATCGCTAGTAATCGTAGATCAGAATGCTACGGTGAATACGTTCCCGGGCCTTGTACACACCGCCCGTCACACCATGGGAGTGGGTTGCAAAAGAAGTAGGTAGCTTAACCTTCGGGAGGGCGCTTACCACTTTGTGATTCATGACTGGGGTGAAGTCGTAACAAGGTAACCGTAGGGGAACCTGCGGTTGGATCACCTCCTTACCTAATGATATTGATTCGCGTGGCGTGCTCACACAGATTGTCTGATGAAAAAGTAATGAGCAAAAGCGCTACCTGTTGATGTAATGAGTCTCTGACTCATGCTGATACGAACCGATTAAAACGTTCAGTTTAATCGGATTTTCGTGTCCCCATCGTCTAGAGGCCTAGGACACTGCCCTTTCACGGCTGTAACAGGGGTTCGAATCCCCTTGGGGACGCCAATCCGATAATGAGTGAAAGACATTATCACCGGTGAGTCATCACCGAAAACATCTTAAAGATGACTCTTGCGAGTCGTGTTTAAGATATTGCTCTTTAACAATCTGGAACAAGCTGAAAATTGAAACATGACAGCTGAAACTTATCCCTCCGTAGATGTATTGGGATAAGGATTAACCTGTCATAGAGTCTCTCAAATGTAGCAATGCGAACGATGGAAACATCTTCGGGTTGTGAGGTTAAGTGACTAAGCGTACACGGTGGATGCCTAGGCAGTCAGAGGCGATGAAGGGCGTGCTAATCTGCGAAAAGTGTCGGTAAGGTGATATGAACCGTTATAACCGGCAATACCCGAATGGGGAAACCCAGTGTGTTTCGACACACTATCGTATGGTGAATACATAGCCATACGAGGCGAACCGGGGGAACTGAAACATCTAAGTACCCCGAGGAAAAGAAATCAACCGAGATTCCCCCAGTAGCGGCGAGCGAACGGGGAACAGCCCAGAACCTGAATCAGTTTGTGTGTTAGTGGAAGCGTCTGGAAAGTCGCACAGTAAAGGGTGATAGTCCCGTACACTAAAATGCACATTCTGTGAGTTCGATGAGTAGGGCGGGACACGTGACATCCTGTCTGAATATGGGGGGACCATCCTCCAAGGCTAAATACTCCTGACTGACCGATAGTGAACCAGTACCGTGAGGGAAAGGCGAAAAGAACCCCGGCGAGGGGAGTGAAATAGAACCTGAAACCGTGTACGTACAAGCAGTGGGAGCACCTTCGTGGTGTGACTGCGTACCTTTTGTATAATGGGTCAGCGACTTATATTTTGTAGCAAGGTTAACCGTATAGGGGAGCCGTAGGGAAACCGAGTCTTAACTGGGCGAATAGTTGCAAGGTATAGACCCGAAACCCGGTGATCTAGCCATGGGCAGGTTGAAGGTTGGGTAACACTAACTGGAGGACCGAACCGAC
The DNA here is from genome assembly GCF_018336935.1 of Serratia plymuthica. Classification (NCBI taxonomy): domain Bacteria; kingdom Pseudomonadati; phylum Pseudomonadota; class Gammaproteobacteria; order Enterobacterales; family Yersiniaceae; genus Serratia; species Serratia plymuthica. The sequence goes on from NZ_CP068771.1 coordinate 3,684,495, forward strand.
TAATGTTGAAAAATTAGCGGATGACTTGTGGCTGGGGGTGAAAGGCCAATCAAACCGGGAGATAGCTGGTTCTCCCCGAAAGCTATTTAGGTAGCGCCTCGTGAACTCATCTTCGGGGGTAGAGCACTGTTTCGGCTAGGGGGCCATCCCGGCTTACCAAACCGATGCAAACTCCGAATACCGAAGAATGTTATCACGGGAGACACACGGCGGGTGCTAACGTCCGTCGTGAAGAGGGAAACAACCCAGACCGCCAGCTAAGGTCCCAAAGTCATGGTTAAGTGGGAAACGATGTGGGAAGGCATAGACAGCCAGGATGTTGGCTTAGAAGCAGCCATCATTTAAAGAAAGCGTAATAGCTCACTGGTCGAGTCGGCCTGCGCGGAAGATGTAACGGGGCTAAACCATGCACCGAAGCTGCGGCAGCGACGCTTAGCGTTGTTGGGTAGGGGAGCGTTCTGTAAGCCGTTGAAGGTGGCCTGTGAGGGTTGCTGGAGGTATCAGAAGTGCGAATGCTGACATAAGTAACGATAAAGCGGGTGAAAAACCCGCTCGCCGGAAGACCAAGGGTTCCTGTCCAACGTTAATCGGGGCAGGGTGAGTCGACCCCTAAGGCGAGGCCGAAAGGCGTAGTCGATGGGAAACAGGTTAATATTCCTGTACTCGGTGTTACTGCGAAGGGGGGACGGAGAAGGCTAGGCTAGCCGGGCGACGGTTGTCCCGGTTTAAGCGTGTAGGGGGAGAGAATTGGTAAATCCGTTCTCTTATTCAACCCTGAGGCGTGATGACGATGCACTACGGTGCAGAAGTAGTTGATGCCAAGCTTCCAGGAAAAGCCTCTAAGCATCAGGTAACACAGAATCGTACCCCAAACCGACACAGGTGGTCAGGTAGAGAATACCCAGGCGCTTGAGAGAACTCGGGTGAAGGAACTAGGCAAAATGGTGCCGTAACTTCGGGAGAAGGCACGCTGGCGCGTAGGTGAAGAGACTTGCTCTCGGAGCTGAAGCCAGTCGCAGATACCAGCTGGCTGCAACTGTTTAATAAAAACACAGCACTGTGCAAACACGAAAGTGGACGTATACGGTGTGACGCCTGCCCGGTGCTGGAAGGTTAATTGATGGGGTCAGCCGCAAGGCGAAGCTCTTGATCGAAGCCCCAGTAAACGGCGGCCGTAACTATAACGGTCCTAAGGTAGCGAAATTCCTTGTCGGGTAAGTTCCGACCTGCACGAATGGCGTAATGATGGCCAGGCTGTCTCCACCCGAGACTCAGTGAAATTGAACTCGCTGTGAAGATGCAGTGTACCCGCGGCAAGACGGAAAGACCCCGTGAACCTTTACTATAGCTTGACACTGAACATTGAGCCTTGATGTGTAGGATAGGTGGGAGGCTTTGAAGCGTGGACGCCAGTCTGCGTGGAGCCAACCTTGAAATACCACCCTTTAATGTTTGATGTTCTAACTCGGCCCCGTAATCCGGGGTGAGGACAGTGTCTGGTGGGTAGTTTGACTGGGGCGGTCTCCTCCCAAAGAGTAACGGAGGAGCACGAAGGTTAGCTAATCACGGTCGGACATCGTGAGGTTAGTGCAAAGGCATAAGCTAGCTTGACTGCGAGAGTGACGGCTCGAGCAGGTACGAAAGTAGGTCTTAGTGATCCGGTGGTTCTGAATGGAAGGGCCATCGCTCAACGGATAAAAGGTACTCCGGGGATAACAGGCTGATACCGCCCAAGAGTTCATATCGACGGCGGTGTTTGGCACCTCGATGTCGGCTCATCACATCCTGGGGCTGAAGTAGGTCCCAAGGGTATGGCTGTTCGCCATTTAAAGTGGTACGCGAGCTGGGTTTAGAACGTCGTGAGACAGTTCGGTCCCTATCTGCCGTGGGCGTTGGAAGATTGAGAGGGGTTGCTCCTAGTACGAGAGGACCGGAGTGAACGCACCACTGGTGTTCGGGTTGTCATGCCAATGGCACTGCCCGGTAGCTAAGTGCGGAAAAGATAAGCGCTGAAAGCATCTAAGCGCGAAACTTGCCTCGAGATGAGTCTTCCCTGGGCCTTTAAGGCCCCTGAAGGAACGTTTAAGACTAAGACGTTGATAGGCTGGGTGTGTAAGTGCAGCGATGCATTGAGCTAACCAGTACTAATGATCCGTGAGGCTTAACCTTACAACACCGAAGGTGTTTTGATTTGAGAGATTTTCAGCGAAGTTCCGAGATTGGTTTCGATGGCGACACGAGAGTGAAGCGGTTGGAATGAAACAGAATTTGCCTGGCGGCAATAGCGCGGTGGTCCCACCTGACCCCATGCCGAACTCAGAAGTGAAACGCCGTAGCGCCGATGGTAGTGTGGGGTCTCCCCATGCGAGAGTAGGACACTGCCAGGCATCAATTAAACGTTATCGGTTTGACACCCGGTAATGAGCAGGATCGCCAAGAGCGATTTTGCCCACATCGAAAGATGTAACGTGAAAGAACCGGTGGAGCGGTAGTTCAGTTGGTTAGAATACCTGCCTGTCACGCAGGGGGTCGCGGGTTCGAGCCCCGTCCGTTCCGCCACTTATTTAAATTATGCCTGCTAATTTTAGCAGGCATAATGTTAAGCGAGATTTAGGGGTGTAGCTCAGTTGGTAGAGCACCGGTCTCCAAAACCGGGTGTCGCGAGTTCGAGTCTCTCCGCCCCTGCCATATTAAAAACCCTTTGCGAAAGCGAAGGGTTTTTTTTGCTTTCTGCATTTCCATAATCCCCGCTACCCTTCTGAAAGATTGCCTAAAAACCCCTCTGAAATCGTTCCCAATTTAGACATTTTTAGCTGAATCCATGTACAAAATGGTTGTTCTGCCGCGATGTGATGCCGCGCATTATTCCTGCCTGATTTTCAGCTACACCTAATTAGCGCCCGACCCTTTAGGCGCCAACTTCACCAGAAAAATATGCAGCATATACAACAACGACTACCCCTGTCGGAGGGAGTCACATCCCTGTGCAAAGCGAGGAGAACAACATGGTTAAACGTCTGCTGTTAGCAGCCGCCATTACGGGCGCATTGATCGGCACGGCACAGGCAGCACCGCTGGTCGTCGGTTTTTCTCAGATTGGTTCTGAATCGGGCTGGCGCTCGGCAGAAACCAAGGTATCAAAACAAGAAGCGGAAAAGCGCGGAATTACGCTGAAAATCGCCGATGCGCAGCAAAAACAAGAGAATCAGATCAAAGCGGTAAGATCTTTTATTGCCCAGGGAGTTGACGCTATTTTCATTGCGCCCGTTGTCGCTACCGGCTGGACCCCGGTGCTGCAAGAGGCAAAAGAGGCCAAAATCCCGGTATTCCTGCTCGACAGGATGATCGAGGTGAACGATCCCTCGCTGTATACCGCTGCTGTGGCATCGGACAGTGTGCATGAAGGCAAAGTAGCGGGTGAGTGGCTGGTAAAAGAGGTAGCCGGCAAGCCTTGTAACGTGGTGGAACTGCAAGGCACCGTGGGCGCCAGCGTCGCAATCAACCGCAAGAAAGGCTTTGCTGACGGTATCGCCAGCGCCGCCAACGTAAAAATCATCCGTTCGCAATCCGGTGACTTCACCCGCAGCAAGGGTAAAGAGGTGATGGAAAGCTTCATCAAGGCTGAGCAGAACGGCAAAAATATCTGCGCCGTATACGCTCACAACGACGATATGGCGATAGGTGCCATTCAGGCGATCAAAGAAGCCGGCTTAAAACCAGGCTCACAAATTAAAATTGTCTCCATCGACGGTGTTCCCGATATCTTCAAAGCGATGATCAATGGCGAGGCCAATGCGTCGGTCGAGCTGACGCCAAATATGGCAGGGCCTGCGTTTGACGCGCTGCTGGCGATGAAAAAAGACGGAACGCAACCCGCGAAGTTTATTCAGACCGAATCGAAACTGCTGCAGCCTGATACCGCCAAACAGGAATTCGAGCTGAAGAAAAGCATGGGCTATTAATCCACTCACCGACGGGACAAAAGATGGCCGCATCTCAGACCACGTTATTGGCGATTAAGGGATTATCCGTCGAGTTTCCTGGCGTAAAGGCGCTGGAAGAGGTTGATTTCACGCTGCAGCGCGGAGAGATCATGGCGCTGTTGGGTGAGAACGGCGCGGGGAAATCCACGCTGATCAAGGCGCTGACCGGGGTTTATCAGCGTTCCGCCGGTGAAATCCTGCTGGAGGGCAAAGCCATCGCGCCGCAAAGCACTGCGCAGGCACAGGTGTTGGGGATTGGTACGGTTTATCAGGAAGTTAACCTGCTGGCGAATATCTCGGTGGCCGCCAATTTGTTTATCGGCCGTGAACCGACCCGTTTCGGTCTGGTCGATCAAAAAACCATGCTGCGACGGGCCCAGCAACTTTTGCAGGGTTATGGATTGCAGCTGGATGCCAGCCAGCCATTGGGCAACTATTCGATTGCGATCCAGCAGATTGTCGCCATCGCCCGGGCGGTCGACCTATCAGCCAAAGTCCTGATCCTGGATGAGCCTACAGCCAGCCTGGATGCTAAAGAAGTCACCATGCTGCTGGATATTCTCAGTCAGTTGCGATCGCAGGGGATAGGCATGATCTTTGTCACTCATTTCCTCGATCAGGTTTACCGCATCAGCGATCGCATTACCGTGCTGCGCAACGGTAGGTTGGTAGGCACCAAGCCTGCCAACGACTTGCCACGGCTGGAGCTGGTCCAGATGATGCTCGGTCACGCCTTTGACGAGGCGTTGCTCAAGCGGGGCGAGCATGAGCCGACGGATGCGTCTCCGCTGGTCGAACTGAACGGCTACGGGCGTCGTGGCATGGTTGAACCCTTCGATCTGAGAATAAGGCCGGGTGAGATTGTCGGATTGGCAGGCCTGCTCGGGTCGGGGCGCACCGAAACGGCCCAACTGATATTTGGCATCAAATCGCATGATAGCGGCAGTGCGAAAGTGGAGGGCCGCGCGGTGAATATTCGCACGCCGCGCAAAGCTGCCAGTCTCGGCTTCGGTTATTGCCCGGAGGATCGTAAAACCGACGGAATTATCGGCGCTGCGACGGTGCGAGAAAACATCATTCTGGCGCTGCAGGCTCAGCGCGGTTGGTTAAAGCCGCTCTCGCTACGAGAGCAAACCCGCATTGCCGAGAGTTTTATCCAATTGTTAGGTATTCGCACGCCGGGCCCGGAGCAACAGATCCAATACCTGTCCGGAGGGAATCAGCAGAAGGTGCTGCTGTCGCGTTGGTTGGCAACCAAACCCCGTTTTCTGATCCTGGATGAACCGACGCGCGGGATTGATGTTGGTGCGCATGCTGAAATCATTCGGCTGATTGAAAGGTTGTGTGAAGAAGGATTAGCGCTGCTGGTGATCTCTTCCGAACTGGAAGAACTGGCGGGATATGCCGATCGCATCGTGGTATTGCGCGACAGAAAACACGTTACGCAGCTTGAGCATGCGGCTATTACGGTACCTGCGATTATGCAGGCTATTGCTGTGCAACAGGGGGCAGGATGAACCACAGGAGCTTCTCCATGACCGGTGGACCACGCAAAGTCAAATGGGTATTCCCTGCCGGGGTGACGCAGCTGGGAGCGCTGGCGGCGATTTTGCTGATCGACAGCCTGGTCGCCCCGAATTTCTTTTCCATCCACATTCAGGATGGTCGTCTGTTTGGCAGCGTGATCGACATCGTTAACCGCGGAGCGCCGGTCGCGTTGCTGGCCTTGGGCATGACGCTGGTGATCGCCACCGGCGGTATCGACCTCTCAGTGGGGGCGGTGATGGCAATCGCCGGTGCTACGGCGGCAACGCTGACCAGCGCGGGCTATCCACTGGGTTATGTGCTGGCCGCCGCGCTGGCCGTGGGGGCGTTGTGTGGCCTGTGGAACGGATTTCTGGTGGCGGTGCTGCAGATACAACCGATTGTCGCCACGCTGATGTTGATGGTGGCCGGGCGCGGTATTGCACAGCTGATCACCGAAGGGCAAATCGTCACTTTCGAACGCGAAGGTTTGGCGCAACTGGGCAGCGGCGCGCTGATGTATTTGCCGATGCCGGCGATCATTGCCGCCGTGATGCTGTTGTTGATCTGGTTGCTGACGCGCAAAACCGCGCTGGGGCTGTTTATCGAGGCGGTGGGGATTAATCTGCGCTCGGCGCGCAATGCAGGAGTGAGTACGCGCTGGGTGATCATGGCAGTCTATGTGATCTGCGGGCTGTGCGCCGCCGTGGCCGGGATTATTGTGACTGCGGATATCCGTGGCGCGGATGCCAATAATGCCGGGCTGTGGCTGGAGCTGGATGCGATTTTAGCGGTGGTGATTGGCGGAGGCTCCTTGCTGGGCGGCCGTTTTAACCTTCTTTTGTCGGTCATTGGGGCATTAATAATCCAGGGTATGAATACCGGCATTCTGCTGTCCGGCTATCGGCCGGAGTTCAATCTGGTGCTGAAGGCGGTAGTGGTGCTGGCGGTGCTGATGATTCAATCGCCGAGCGTGTCGTTGCACCGGCTGTTAAGGAGACGGAAACCATGATCAAACGTAATCTGTCGCTGTTGATTACCCTCGTGGTCTTTCTTCTGGGCTACGGATTTTGTCTCACCCAGTTCCCCAGCTTTGCGTCAACGCGGGTATGGTGCGATTTACTGACAGACAACGCGTTTCTCGGCATTGTGGCGGTGGGGATGACGTTTGTGATCCTGTCCGGCGGTATCGATCTGTCGGTTGGCTCGGTGATCGCCTTCACCGGCGTATTGTTGGCCAAGCTGATTGGCGTTTACGGCATTGCACCGGGTTATGCGTTCGTGATTGCTCTGTTGATGGGAGCGTCTTTTGGCGCTCTGATGGGCTGGATCATTGATGCGCTCAAGCTACCGGCATTTATCATCACGCTGGCTGGGATGTTCTTCGTACGCGGCATGAGTTTTATCCTTTCGGAAGAATCAATACCCATTGATCATCCGCTGTATGCGACGCTGGCGAACTACGCCTGGAAACTGCCGGGTGGCGGCCGATTCACGCTGTTAGCGCTGGTGATGCTGTTGGTGGTGGCGGTCGGCATGGTGCTGGCACACCGCACGCGCTTCGGCCATAACGTCTATGCCATCGGCGGTAACCGGGTGTCTGCGGCATTAATGGGTGTACCGGTGCAGCGCACCACTGTGCTGATTTATATGCTTTCAGGTACGCTGGCGGCGCTGTCCGGAATTATTTTCTCGTTATATACCTCTGCGGGCTACGCGCTGGCGGCCAGCGGTGTCGAGCTGGATGCCATTGCCGCCGTGGTGATTGGTGGCACGCTGCTGACCGGCGGTGTCGGCACCGTGTTGGGCACGCTGTTTGGCGTGCTGATCCAGGGGCTGATTCAGAGCTATATCACCTTCGACGGTACGCTTAGCTCCTGGTGGACCAAAATCGTCATCGGTATCCTGCTGTTCTGCTTTATCGGCCTCCAGAAGGCGATGAGCGCGTTTTGGCTCAACAGACGAACCAAACCACGCCATCCCCGACTAAAGCCGTTATAGCGTCTTAGGCTGTGGTGTTTAAAGGTATTTTCAGCAATTGCCGGATGAGTGGCTGCTGATCGCTATTTTGCAGCCACACGGCATACAGCGGGCGGATAATCGCCGGGATCTCGGCGGTGGCGACCAACTGCGGATAGTCCTTCTCCCACTGGCTGGGCAGGAAGGCGCAGCCGCCGGTGGTTTCCAGTAACTGGCGGGTCAGGTGCGCCGAGGTGGTGGTGAGCACCGGCAGACTATCACCCTCCAGCATGCGGCTTTCTTGCTGATGAAAGTCCGCTCCCCATTCCAGCTTGATATACGGCATCGGCGCATGCTGGTCACGTAGAGCGGAAGAGAATAGCCGCAGCGAGAAATTCCCCAGTAGCTGGCTGGCCAGCTCATCCATCTTTGGCGGTTCGGTAGTGATGAGCAAATCGAGCTGTCGCTCATGCAGCTGTTTTACCAAAGAATGCCGTAGCGCAACCCTGGCTTCCAGTTGTAGCGCCCCACGTTGTTGATAGAGCGATTGCAGCCACGGGGTTAGGTAGGCCTCCCATAAAGATGCGGTGGCACCGATGGACAACTCGGTATGCTGCAGCGAACGCACCACCTCTTTTTTTGCCAACTGCCAGGTCGTCATCAGGCTTTCAGCATAGGGCAGGAGCCGCTCTCCGGCGGGCGTCAGGCGAATATTGTTACGGTGACGGGTGAATAAATTCGCGCCTAATTGGTTTTCTAACTGGCGGATGCGGAAACTGACCGCAGACTGCGTTAAGTACAAGGATTCTGCGGCTCGGCCAAAGTGACGCGTTCTACTGACCTCCAAAAAGGTTTTCAGTAATTCGGTATCCACACCTATCTCCAGAAATTTTTATCGTTAAGATTTAAATGTTTTGTTTTACACAATGTCAAGCCTATCTAATACTCCGCGCCATAAACAGCACGGCCATGAGAGAATTAGGAGCGTGTCAGATGGCGGATAGCTTCACCACGACCAATCGTTTTTTTGATAATAAACATTATCCTCGCGGGTTCTCCCGTCACGGCGATTTCACCATTAAAGAAGCGCAATTGCTAGAGCGCTTCGGGTATGCGTTCAACGAGCTGGACGCAGGCAAACGCCAGCCGGCCACTGAAGAAGAACAGCTGTTCGTCGCAGTGTGTCACGGTGAGCGTGAGCCGGTAACCGACCAGGAAAAAGTATGGGCTAAATATCTGGCGCGCACACGTCGCCCGAAAAAATTCCATACCCTGTCCGGTGGCAAGCCGCAGGCTGATGCGGTGGAAGACTACACCGAAAGCGACGATTGATAACGATGGGGCCTTTAGGCCCCATTTTTATTCCAGGCTGCGGTGCAACTGCAGCAACAAGCGGTCCATACAGCGGTAGCCAAGCGCTTCGCTCAGGTGGCGCTTATCAATATCCCGATCCCCCGCCAAATCCGCCAGCGTACGTGCCACTTTTAAAATTCGTTGCCAGGCGCGAACCGATAATCCCAACTTGTTTAACGTAGCCTCAAGAAAATCGGCGTCCGCTGCGCTAAGCGTACAATCCCGCTCGACTTCAGGATTACTCAACAGAGCGTTGATTTTTCCTGCCCGACAGAGCTGCCTCTCACGTGCCTGCAATACCCGCTCCCGTACCTGAATGCTGCTTTCTCCGCCGGCGCGCTTTTTACTGAGAACGCCCGGCGGCAGCAACGGCACCTCAATCGATAAATCGAAACGATCGAGAAACGGCCCTGAAAGCCGCCCAAGATAACGCAGGACCTGCTGCGGTGACGCGCGGTTGTGCATGCCCTGATAGTGTCCTGTCGGGCTGGGATTCATGGCTGCGATCAACTGCACCCTGGCCGGAAAGCAGACCTTGGCGTTGGCGCGTGAAATGACGATTTCGCCAGACTCCAGCGGTTCACGCAGGGCATCCAGCACGCGCCGTTCGAATTCCGGCAGCTCGTCCAGAAACAGTACGCCGTTGTGCGCCATGGAGATTTCCCCTGGCCGCGGCAGCGAGCCACCGCCGACCAGCGCAACCATTGAGGCGCTGTGATGCGGCGCGCGAAATGGCCGCTGGCGCCATGGCAGCGTTTCAGCAGGGTGATGCAGCAGACTGGCTACGGCCACGCTTTCCAGTGCCTCCCGGTCGGTCAGCGGCGGCAGCAGGCCATTGAGGCGACTGGCCAACATGGTTTTCCCGGTACCCGGAGGGCCGACCAGCAACAGGTTATGCCCCCCTGCTGCAGCGATCTCCAACGCGCGCTTGGCCTGCTCCTGGCCCAGAATATCCTGCAGATCGGCAGGGTCCTGCCGGTTTTCGGCGGCGGCTGGGGCGCTGGCCACCGGTAAAACACCTTTGCCCAACAGAAAGGCGCACACTTCCAGCAGGTGTTCCGCCACCCGAGTTTCACTCTGCGCAATCAGGCCGACTTCCTTACCATTGGCCGTCGCGAGAATCAGCTGTCTTCCGGCATCCATAGCCGCCAGCGCGGCGGGTATCGCGCCGCTTACTCGCCGCAGAGCGCCGGAGAGCGCCAGCTCCCCGAGGAATTCGTAGCGCGCCAGCCGATCGGCCGGCAGTTGTTCGGAGGCGGCGAGGATCGCCAGGGCTATCGGCAGATCGTAACGGCCGCCCTCTTTGGGAAGATCGGCCGGTGCCAAATTGACGGTGATGCGTCGGGCGGGAAAGGTGAAACCGTTGTTGATCAACGCGCTGCGTACCCGATCGCGGGCTTCTTTCACCGTAGTTTCCGGCAGACCGACCATGGTCAGGCCGGGCAACCCGTTGCTGATATGCACTTCTACCGTCACCGAAGGGGCCTGAACGCCCATCGTTGCCCGGGTATAGATAACCGCCAGTGACATATTGCTCTCCTTGCTGAAGGCAACATGATGCGGGATTAGGGCCGTCGGGGCGCGGCAGCGTTAAGGTATCTGCGCGCAAAACCGCAATGTAGATATTTTATTTCAAAGGGATAGCAATATTTTGCGAAGTGCTTCGCAAGGCGGGGGCAATACCTCTTAACAATTCCGCGAACGCTGCAACACATTAGCAGGCTTACCTTGTTGCGGCCGGAGGGTGAACGGGTGTATTTAACAATTGATTAAAATAAAAATCACTTCGTTAACAAACTCCGACCGCCGACGCGTTCCGCCACGGCAGCCGCTAAACCTCATGATTTCGTACTCCGGAGTAGGGATAACACTATGTTTGGTTGGACCCCGCAACAACGCAATGCGGCTATCGCCAGCTTTTCAAGCTGGACGCTCGATGCGTTCGATTTCTTCGTGCTGGTGTTTTTGCTCAGCGATATCGCGCAGTCTTTCCATGTCGGTATGGAGGAGGTGACGCTGGCGATCCTGTTGACGCTGGCAGTTCGCCCGATAGGTGCGCTGATGTTTGGCCGCGCGGCGGAAAAATACGGCCGCAAACCGATTTTGATGCTGAATATCGTCTTCTTTTCGGTGTTTGAGCTGCTGTCTGCTGCGGCGCCGTCGCTGACGGTATTCTTGCTGTTACGGGTATTGTACGGCGTGGCGATGGGCGGGATTTGGGGCGTGGCGTCATCGCTGGCGATGGAAACCATCCCGGACCGTTCACGCGGCCTGATGTCGGGGATCTTCCAGGCTGGCTATCCGTTTGGGTACCTGTTGGCGGCGGTGGTGTATGGCCTGCTCTTTGAGGCGGTGGGGTGGCGTGGCATGTTTGTGATCGGCGCGGCGCCGATTTTACTGCTGCCATTTATTTATTATTGCGTACAGGAATCGCCGGTGTGGCTGGCGGCGCGTGAACGCAAGGAAAGCAGCGCGTTGCTGCCGGTGCTGAAGAGCCACTGGAAACTGTGCGGCTATCTGGTGTTGCTGATGGCGGCATTCAATTTCTTCTCGCACGGGACCCAGGATATGTATCCGGTGTTCCTGAAAGTTCAGCACGGTTTCGATGCCAAAACCGTCAGTATCATCGCTATTAGCTACAATATCGCATCAATTATCGGCGGGGTTTTCTTCGGCGCGCTATCGGAAAAAATTGGCCGCAGGAAAGCGATTATCATCGCTGCGCTGCTGGCCTTGCCGGTGATCCCGCTGTGGGCGTTTTCCAGCGGTTCGCTGATGCTGGGGATTGGCGCGTTCTTGATGCAATTCATGGTGCAGGGCGCCTGGGGCGTGGTGCCGACTTATCTCACCGAACTGGTACCGGCGAACACCCGTGCGGTGCTGCCGGGATTCGTTTATCAGTTGGGTAATCTGATCGCATCGGTGAACGCAACGCTGCAAGCGACGATTGCCGCTCACCACGGCCATAACTACGGGTTGGCGATGGCGATCATTGCCGGGACGGTGGCGATAGTGATCGCACTGCTGGTGTTCTTCGGCAAGGATACGCGCGGCAAGGCAATCTCTGGCGAGGCGAACCCCTCAAGCCTGCACGCTAACGTTTGAAATCGCGAGAGTTTGCGCGAGGTATGACCAGATTGCGTCGAATAATAACGCAAAAAAAGTGTTGTCATGCCGAGTGTGACTATGGTACCTCTGTAGGTATTAGTTCGAAACGAGCACAGTGAACAAACCTATTATGAAAGCCTTTGCCCAAGTGATTAGCCTAGTCGTGATTAGCGTGGTGGTGATTATTATCCCACCGTGCGGGGCTGCACTTGGACGAAGAAAGGCTTAGAAAACAAGCCGGAATCGCAAGAGAACCCCCGCACCGTAAGGTCCGGGGGTTTTTTATTGGCATAAGAAAAGTGGATTAAGGATAAGAACATGAATAACAGAACAAAATCCTGCAGCTGTCGAAGTAAGGCGAGGAAATAACCATGAATGGGGCTCAGTGGGTAGTACAGGCGTTGCGTGCGCAGGGAGTTGATACGGTATTCGGCTATCCGGGTGGCGCAATCATGCCGGTTTACGATGCATTGTATGACGGTGGGGTGGAACACCTGCTCTGCCGCCACGAGCAAGGCGCCGCGATGGCCGCTATCGGCTATGCCCGTTCAACCGGTAAAATCGGCGTTTGTATTGCTACCTCCGGCCCTGGCGCCACCAATCTGATCACCGGCCTGGCCGATGCGCTGCTGGACTCTGTGCCGGTCGTGGCTATCACCGGCCAAGTGGGTTCTGCGCTGATCGGCACCGATGCCTTTCAGGAGATCGATGTTCTCGGCCTGTCTCTGGCCTGCACCAAACACAGCTTCCTGGTGGAATCACTGGACGCGCTCCCGGGCATCATGGCGGAAGCTTTCGCCATCGCCGGCAGTGGTCGCCCAGGCCCGGTGCTGATCGATATCCCGAAAGACATCCAGCTGGCGCAGGGTGACCTGCATCCGCACCTGATGCCGGTAGTGGAAGAACTGAACTACCCGGCAGCGGAGCTGGCGCAAGCGGCCGAGTTGCTGGCGCAGGCGCACAAACCGATGCTGTACGTTGGCGGCGGGGTTGGCATGGCGCAGGCAGTGCCGGCGCTGCGCGAGTTCATCGCCGTGACCCGGATGCCAAGCGTCGCCACATTGAAAGGGCTGGGCGCGCCAGACGCGGAACACGCCTATTATCTCGGCATGCTGGGCATGCACGGCACCAAGGCCGCCAACCTGGCGGTGCAGGAGTGCGATTTGCTGATCGCCGTCGGCGCGCGTTTTGACGATCGCGTGACCGGCAAACTGAACGCTTTCGCACCGCACGCCAAGGTGATCCACATGGATATCGACCCGGCGGAGATGAGCAAGCTGCGTCAGGCGCACGTAGCATTGCAGGGCGATTTGAAAGCTTTGTTGCCGGCTCTGCAACAGCCGTTGAATATCAGCGCCTGGCAGCGGCGGGTCGCTGAACTGAAAGAAACCCATACCTGGCGTTACGATCACCCAGGTCAACCTATCTATGCGCCGCTGCTGTTGAAACAGTTGTCCGAGCGCAAACCGGCCAATACCGTGGTCACCACCGACGTGGGCCAGCACCAGATGTGGACCGCGCAGCACATGACCTTTGAACACCCGGAAAACTTCATCACGTCCAGCGGTCTGGGCACCATGGGATTCGGCGTGCCGGCTGCGGTGGGGGCCCAAATGGCGCGGCCGCAGGATACGGTGATCTGCGTATCGGGCGACGGTTCCTTCATGATGAACGTGCAGGAGCTGGGCACCATAAAACGAAAACAGCTGCCGGTGAAAATCGTTTTACTGGATAACCAGCGTTTAGGCATGGTTCGACAGTGGCAGCAGCTGTTTTTTGACGGTCGTTACAGCGAAACCAACCTGTCCGATAACCCCGATTTCCTGATGTTGGCCAATGCCTTCGGTATTCCCGGCCAGCGCATCACCCGTAAAGACCAGGTGGCAGACGCCCTCGACGCCTTACTCAACAGCGAAGGGCCTTACCTGCTGCATGTGTCCATTGATGAACTCGAAAACGTCTGGCCGCTGGTACCGCCGGGCGCCGGCAACGAAACCATGTTGGAGAAAATGTCATGATGCAGCATCAACTCTCGATCCAGGCCCGTTTCCGTCCTGAAATGTTAGAGCGCGTATTGCGCGTCGTGCGTCATCGCGGCTTTCAGGTTTGTGCTATGAATATGGTTTCAGCGGTGAATGCCGACAATATTAATATTGAATTGACCGTTGCCAGCCAGCGCCCGGTGGATCTACTGTCATCACAGTTAAGCAAACTGATGGACGTCTCCTGCGTTGAGATCCAGCAACCAACATCACAACAAATACGCGCCTGAGGCGCGAGAAGGATAAAGAATAATGACGAAGAAAGCCGATTACATTTGGTTCAATGGTGAGATGGTTCCCTGGGCTGACGCCAAAGTGCACGTGATGTCGCATGCGTTGCACTACGGCACTTCGGTGTTTGAAGGAGTCCGTTGCTACGACTCCCATAAAGGCCCGGTGGTATTCCGCCATCGCGAACATATGCAGCGTCTGCACGACTCGGCAAAAATTTATCGCATGCCGGTATCGCAAAGCGTCGATGAGCTGATGGAGGCCTGCCGCGCCACGCTGCGTAAAAACAATTTGGTCAGTGCTTATATTCGTCCGCTGGTGTTTGTCGGCGATGTCGGTATGGGGGTTAACCCACCGGCCGGTTACAAAACTGACGTGATTATCGCGGCGTTTCCTTGGGGCGCGTATCTGGGTGAAGAAGCGCTGGAGCAAGGTATCGATGCGATGGTTTCTTCCTGGCAGCGCGTGGCGCCAAATACCATTCCAACGGCGGCCAAAGCCGGCGGCAACTACCTTTCCTCCCTGCTGGTGGGCAGCGAAGCGCGTCGCCACGGTTATCAGGAAGGGATTGCGCTTGACGTGCACGGTTATATTTCCGAAGGCGCGGGCGAGAACCTGTTCGAAGTGAAAGACGGCGTGCTGTTTACCCCGCCGTTCACCTCTTCCGCGTTGCCGGGCATCACCCGTGACGCCATTATCAAACTGGCGAAAGACATGGGCTTCGAAGTGCGTGAGCAGGTGTTGTCGCGCGAGTCGCTGTATCTGGCCGACGAAGTGTTCATGTCCGGCACCGCGGCGGAAATCACTCCGGTGCGCAGCGTCGACGGCATCCAGGTCGGTATCGGCAAGTGCGGCCCGGTGACCAAACAAATTCAGCAGGCGTTCTTCGGCCTGTTTACCGGCAAGACCGAAGACAAGTACGGCTGGTTGGACCCGGTAAATCCATAAGAAATTAACGACAGACAAGCATAAATGGGCGGTTCGTTCGCCGCCCAACACAGAATACATTTGGAGTGAAGAGCATGCCTAAGTACCGTTCCGCCACCACCACCCACGGCCGCAATATGGCGGGTGCCCGCGCATTATGGCGCGCGACCGGAATGACCGACGACGATTTCGGCAAGCCGATTATTGCGGTGGTCAACTCCTTTACCCAGTTCGTGCCGGGCCACGTGCACTTGCGCGATCTGGGCAAACTGGTTGCAGAGCAGATCGAAGCCTCCGGCGGCGTCGCCAAAGAATTCAACACCATCGCGGTGGATGACGGTATCGCCATGGGCCACGGCGGCATGCTCTATTCCCTGCCGTCGCGCGAACTGATCGCCGACTCGGTCGAATACATGGTGAATGCCCACTGCGCCGATGCGATGGTGTGTATCTCCAACTGCGACAAAATCACCCCGGGAATGCTGATGGCGTCGCTGCGCCTCAATATTCCGGTGATTTTCGTTTCCGGTGGCCCAATGGAAGCCGGCAAGACCAAGCTGTCCGACAAGATCATCAAGCTGGACCTGATCGATGCGATGATCCAGGGCGCCAACCCGAACGTCAGCGACGCCGACAGCGCGCAAATCGAACGCTCCGCCTGCCCGACCTGCGGCTCCTGTTCCGGCATGTTCACCGCCAACTCGATGAACTGCCTGACCGAAGCGCTGGGCCTGTCCCAACCGGGCAATGGTTCGCTGTTGGCGACCCATGCGGACCGTAAGGATCTGTTCCTCAACGCCGGCAAGCGCATCGTTGCCCTGACCAAACGTTACTACGAGCAGGACGACGAAAGCGCGCTGCCGCGCAGCATCGCCAACAAGGCGGCGTTCGAGAATGCCATGACGCTGGATATCGCCATGGGCGGTTCGACCAATACCGTACTTCATCTGTTGGCTGCGGCGCAGGAAGGCGAGATTGACTTCACCATGGCGGACATCGATCGTCTGTCGCGCAAGGTTCCGCACCTGTGCAAAGTGGCGCCAAGCACCCAGAAATACCATATGGAAGACGTGCACCGCGCCGGCGGGGTACTGGCGATCCTCGGCGAATTGGACCGCGCGGGGCTGATGAATCGCGAGGTCGATAACATCCTGGGCCTGAAGCTGCCGGAAACGCTGGAACAGTACGACATCATGCTGACCAAAGACGACGCCGTGAAGAAAATGTTCCGCGCCGGCCCTGCGGGTATCCGTACCACTCAGGCGTTCTCGCAGGATTGCCGCTGGGATACGCTGGACGACGACCGTGCAGAGGGTTGTATCCGCTCGCTGGAAAATGCGTTCAGCCTGGAAGGTGGTTTGGCCGTGCTGTACGGCAATATGGCGCTCGACGGCAGCATCGTTAAAACCGCCGGCGTCGATAAAGATAACCTGACCTTCCGTGGCCCGGCGAAAGTCTACGAAAGCCAGGATACGGCGGTGGAAGCGATCCTCGGCGGCAAAGTGGTTGCCGGCGACGTGGTGGTCATCCGCTACGAAGGGCCAAAAGGCGGGCCGGGCATGCAGGAAATGCTGTACCCGACGACCTACCTGAAATCCATGGGGCTGGGCAAAGCCTGTGCGCTGATCACCGATGGGCGCTTTTCCGGCGGCACCTCGGGCCTGTCTATCGGCCACGTTTCTCCGGAAGCGGGCAGCGGCGGCCTGATTGCCCTGATCGAAGATGGCGACATGATCGACATCGACATTCCAAAACGCAGCATGGTGCTGGACGTTGCAGACAGCGAACTGGCGGCACGCCGCGAGGTTGAGCTGGCGCGCGGCGATAGCGCCTGGACACCGAAGAATCGTGAGCGTCAGGTTTCCTACGCCCTGCGCGCCTACGCCAGCCTGGCGACCAGCGCCGACAAAGGCGCGGTGCGCGACAAGAGCAAGCTGGGAGGCTAAGCATCATGGCGGAATCACAACCCCTATCCGACGCCCCCGGCGGCGCGGAGTATTTGCGAGCGGTGCTCCGCTCGCCGGTTTACGAGGTGGCTCAGGTCACCCCGTTACAGGCCATGAGCAAAATCTCTTCGCGACTGGGTAACACCATTCTGGTGAAGCGTGAAGATCGCCAGCCGGTGCACAGTTTCAAGCTGCGCGGGGCCTATTCGATGATCGCTGGCCTGAACGAAGAACAAAAGGCGCGCGGCGTGGTGACGGCTTCCGCCGGTAACCATGCGCAGGGCGTAGCCTACTCCGGCAAACGGCTGGGGATCAAAACGCTGATCGTGATGCCGGTATCCACCGCAGATATCAAAGTGGATGCGGTGCGCGGTTTCGGTGGCGAAGTGCTGTTGCATGGCGCCAACTTTGATGAAGCCAAGGCGCGGGCGATTGAGCTGTCGCAGAAACAGGGCATGACCTTCGTACCGCCGTTCGACCATCCAACGGTGATTGCCGGGCAGGGCACGTTGGCGATGGAATTGCTGCAGCAGGACGCGCATCTTGACCGGGTGTTCGTGCCGGTCGGCGGCGGCGGTCTGGCGGCCGGCGTGGCGGTGCTGATCAAGCAACTGATGCCGCAAATCAAAGTGATTGGCGTGGAGGCGGAAGATTCCGCCTGCCTGCGGGCGGCGCTGGATGCCGGACATCCGGTGGATCTGGCGCGCGTCGGGCTGTTTGCCGAAGGCGTGGCGGTGAAACGCATCGGTGACGAAACCTTCCGCCTGTGCCGGGAATACCTGGACGACGTGATCACCGTCGACAGCGATGCCATCTGCGCGGCGGTCAAAGATTTGTTCGAAGACGTGCGCGCCATTGCCGAGCCATCCGGCGCGCTGGCGCTGGCGGGATTGAAAAAGTACGTGCAGCAGCACAATATTCAGGGCGAGCGCCTGGCGCACGTCCTGTCCGGCGCCAACCTGAACTTCCACGGATTGCGTTACGTATCCGAACGCTGCGAATTGGGTGAACAACGTGAAGCGCTGCTGGCGGTGACCATTCCAGAGCAGAAAGGCAGCTTCCTGAAGTTCTGCCAGTTGCTGGGTGGGCGATCGGTGACCGAGTTCAACTACCGCTATGCCGACGCGGATAACGCCTGCATTTTCGTCGGCGTTCGCCTGACGCGCGGTCATGCCGAACGGCTGGAAATCATCGACGAGCTGAACGCCGACGGTTATCAGGTAGTGGATCTGTCCGATGACGAAATGGCCAAGCTGCATGTGCGCTACATGGTGGGCGGGCGTCCTTCGAAGCCGCTGCGCGAACGCCTGTACAGCTTTGAATTCCCGGAGTCGCCGGGCGCGCTGCTGAAGTTCCTGCAGACCCTGGGGACCCACTGGAATATCTCGCTGTTCCATTATCGCAGCCACGGCACCGATTTTGGCCGCGTATTGGCGGGCTTCGAGCTGTCGCAGACCGAGCCCGAGTTTGAGCAACACTTGCAGGCGTTGGGCTACGACTGCCACGATGAAACCGATAACCCGGCGTTCCGCTTTTTCTTGCAAGGCTAAGGGAACCGACAAGGACGGCGTATGACAGACAGTTTCACCGGTTTCAGCCAACAGGGGCTGAATTTTCTCCAACAGGTGCGTGTCGAGAACGACAAAGACTGGTTTGAGGCCAATCGTGGCGTTTACGAGCGGGAACTGCTGACGCCGTTTCGTACGCTGGTGGCCGAGCTTGGCCCGGCCATGCTGGCGATCGATCCTCAGTTTGAAACCCGGCCGGCGATCGGTAAAACGCTGTCGCGCATCCATCGCGACACGCGTTTTTCTCACGACAAATCGCGCTATCGCAGCCGCATGTGGCTGACGTTCAAACGGCCGAGTAAAGACTGGAAGGACGCGCCGGTGTATTTCTTCGAGTTGGGGCCGGATATGCTGCGCTATGGGCTGGGCTATTACAGTGCCAACAAGCCGACGATGGACCTGTTCCGCCATACGCTGCTGCGCCGGCCGCAGCCGTTTTTAGAGGTAGCGGCCTGCTGCCGGCCACCGTTCGAGCTGGTGGGGGAAAGTTACAAGCGCCCGCTGATGAAAGAGCAGGCGGCGGAGATTGCCACCTGGTACAACCGCAAGTCCTTCGCGGTGATGGCCAGCGACAGCCAGGTAGAAAAACTGTTCAGCGCCGGCCTGGTGCAGACGCTGACGCAGGGTTTCCAACAGCTTGAGCCGCTGTATCACTGGCTGATGCAGGTGGAGACAATGAAGCAAATCGATCCGGCTGATTTATGAATGCCCGTCGTCTTTCAAGCCGCAGCGTCGTTGGCTGCAACTTGAAATCCATAGGGTATTTTTATCAACGCAGCGGTTTGGTTTTAAAGATTGTCGACCGTTTATAGCAGGTGCCAAAAAGCGTCGATCAGCGGATCGCCGAGGCGTTTTTTCTGTACGCAAACGCCCAGTTCAAACGGCTCGACCATCGAAATATTTTCCAACTGCGAGATGCGGTTACGTACCGGTTCCGGGCTGTTTTCCACCACCACGCCGGGGATCAGCGCAATGCCGCAGCCCAGCGCGACCATCGAGACAATGGCCTCGTGACCGCCGACGGTGGCGTAAATCAGCGGATTGGCGATGCGTTGGCGGCGGAACCACAGTTCGATGCGTTTTCGCGACGGGCCGTGCTCCGGCAGGATAAACGGAATGGTGGCCCAGTCGGGCTTCTCGGCATACGCCTGGCTGCGGACCGCGCAGGGGAGCGCCGGCGCAATCAGCACCAGCGGGATTTCGCCGATTTTAGTGAACGCCACGCTGGTGGGCAGGGTTTCTGGCCGGCCGGCGATGCCGAGGTCGGCCTCGTTGGACTGCACCTTATCGACCGCGTCGGCGGCGTCTCCGGTGGTCAGCTTGATTTCCACCAATGGATGCTGCGCGCGAAAGCGGTCGAGGATCGGCGGCAGGTGGCTGTAGGCGGCGGTAACCGAGCAAAACAGCCGCAACTCGCCGCTCAGCGAAGGGCCGTGCTGGCCCAGCGAATGTTTCAACTGCTGGTACTGCAACAATGTATGTTGGGCAAATTCTTTCAGCTGTTCGCCGGCATCGGTGAGCTGCACGGTGCGGTTATCGCGCAAAAACAGCGGTTGCCCGAGGATCTCTTCCAGCCGCTGGATCTGGCGGGAAAGCGTCGAGGGGCTGACGTGCATCGCCTTGGCGGTACGGCCAAAATGCTGGCTTTCCGCCAGATGGAGGAACAGTTTTAAATCACGCAAATCCATATCGGTACGCTCGCTGCAAGTAGTGTTGCATAAATTGCAATATCACATTCGTAATATATCAATTTAAGCAACGCGTTTCCTGTTATACATTGAGTTTAACGAATCTCCGCACAGACAGGGCGGGGAATGAAAATAACATCGATAAGCTAAATCGACACAACATCTAACTGGAGTTCCACCATGGCTAACTATTTCAACACATTGAACCTGCGTCAGCAGTTGGCGCAATTGGGTAAGTGTCGTTTCATGGCACGCGACGAATTTGCGGATGAAGCCGGCTACCTGAAAGGCAAAAAAGTGGTGATCGTCGGCTGTGGCGCACAGGGCCTGAACCAGGGGCTGAACATGCGTGACTCGGGCCTGGACGTTGCCTATGCCCTGCGCAAAGAAGCTATCGACGAGAAGCGCCCTTCATGGCGTAAAGCGACCGAGAACGGCTTCAAAGTGGGCACCTACGAAGATCTGATCCCGCAGGCGGACCTGGTGGTTAACCTGACGCCGGACAAACAGCACACCGCAGTGGTTCGCGCAGTACAGCCGCTGATGAAAGACGGCGCGGCGCTGGGCTACTCCCACGGCTTCAACATCGTTGAAGTGGGCGAGCAGGTACGTAAAGACATCACCGTAGTGATGGTCGCGCCAAAATGCCCGGGCACCGAAGTGCGCGAAGAATACAAACGCGGTTTCGGCGTGCCGACCCTGATTGCGGTTCACCCGGAAAACGACCCGAAAGGCGAAGGCATGGCGATCGCCAAGGCCTGGGCCGCAGCGACGGGCGGCCACCGTGCCGGCGTGCTGGAGTCTTCCTTCGTTGCCGAAGTGAAATCCGATCTGATGGGTGAGCAAACCATTCTGTGCGGCATGTTGCAGGCGGGTTCGCTGCTGTGCTTCGACAAACTGGTTGCTGAAGGCACAGAGCCGGCGTACGCAGAGAAACTGATTCAGTTCGGCTGGGAAACCATCACCGAAGCGCTGAAGCAGGGCGGCATCACCCTGATGATGGATCGCCTGTCCAACCCGGCCAAGCTGCGTGCTTATGCGCTGTCCGAGCAACTGAAAGAGATCATGGCGCCGCTGTTCCAGAAGCACATGGACGACATCATCTCCGGCGCTTTCTCCAGCGGCATGATGGCCGACTGGGCAGAAGACGACGTAAAACTGCTGAACTGGCGTGAAGAGACCGGCAAATCGGCTTTCGAGAATGCACCGCAGTTCGAAGGCAAAATCAGCGAGCAGGAATACTTTGATAACGGCGTGCTGATGGTCGCTATGGTGAAAGCAGGCGTTGAGCTGGCGTTCGAAACCATGGTTGACGCAGGCATCATCGAAGAATCCGCTTACTACGAGTCGCTGCACGAGCTGCCGCTGATCGCCAACACCATCGCGCGTAAGCGTTTGTATGAAATGAACGTGGTTATCTCTGATACCGCTGAATACGGCAACTACCTGTTCGCTAACGCCGCAGTGCCGTTGCTGAAAGAGTTTATGACAACTCTGCAGGCCGGCGATTTGGGTAAATCCGTGGCCGGTACTTCTGTAGACAACGCGCAACTGCGTGACGTGAACGAAGCGGTGCGCAATCACCCAATCGAATCCGTTGGCCGCAAACTGCGTGGTTATATGACGGATATGAAACGTATCGCGGTGGCAGGCTAAATACCCGTCATACTTGAAGCTGCATCTGTGTTGGCTGCACCTGTGCACCCCAGTCACTTAGTTGACTAAGCTCCTGGGGATTTACGGCCTTGCCGCCTTGATGCAACTCCAATTATTTAGGGTATAAAATTGTAGGTTTTAACATTAAGCCCAAATAAAAAGGCCAGCGTCGTTGCTGGCCTTTCGCATTTCTACGGCACAGGAATCATTGCGGCATGGCGGCGAGTGGAATAATCGCCCCGCGGTACTGAATGACCGTGCTGGCTGTCAGGTGGCCGCGTTGTGCTGCCTGCACGGCATCACCGCCGGTTAAACGTACCGCCAGGTAACCGGCACTGAAGGAATCCCCTGCGGCGGTGGTATCCACTACCTTCTCTTTCGGCAACCGTACCGCCGGGATCTCAAGCTCGGTGCCTTCGGCGCTGAATACCAGGCAGGCGTCTGCGCCGCGTTTGATCACAATCTCCGTCACGCCCAATGCCTGCGTGCGGCGGACCACCTGTTCCACCGGCTGGTTGCCCCACAGCAAGTCTTCATCGTCCAGCGTCAGGAAGGCGATGTCGGTACAGGCCAGCACATCGCGATAAACCTGTTGAGTTTCCTCGCGGTTCTGCCACAGGCGCGGCCGATAGTTATTGTCGAAAATCACTTTCCCGCCGTTGGCGCGACACTGGCGCAGCAACGCCAGCAGTCGGGTGCGACTGGCCGGATTGAGAATGGCCACGCTGATACCGCTGAGGTACAGATAATCGAATTGGGCCAGATGCTCGCACAGGCTCTCCGCCTGCGGTCCTTCCAGCCAGTAGCGGGCGGCGGCGTCGTTGCGCCAGTAATAAAAGGTGCGCTCGCCGGTATCATCGGTTTCGATCACGTACAGCCCCGGCAGCTTGTTTTCCAGCCGTTGGATCAGATCGGTTTTAACCTTTTCCTGTTGCCAGGCCTGCAGCATTTCCTGGCTGAAGCTGTCGGTGCCGAGGGCGGTGACGTAATGCACCTGCAGCGCGGTTTCCGCTACCTGCCGAGCAATGTAGACCGCGGTATTTAAGGTATCGCCGCCAAAGCCACGGCTGAGATCCGCGCCTTTTTGCGACAGTTCAATCATGCATTCGCCGATCACGGCAAGATTCTGGGTGGTCATAATCAACGGCCCTGGCTGAAAGAAAGAAGAAAACAAAGGGATGCGCAATGCCTTCAGTCTCAACGCAAGGGCGGGTGGGAGTCAATGGAAATAAAACGATGTTTTAATTAATTTATGATCGCGATCGGGAAACCGAAAAGTTTCCCGATGCGAAGCGAGCCGCCCGCCGCTATTTAGCGGCTGCACGCAGGTCGGTGACGCTATGGCCACCGATACCCCAATTGTCGGTTTCTACTTCATCAATGACCACCACGGTGGTCGCCGGGTTTTTCCCCAGCGTATCCACCAACAGTTGCGTCACGCCGGCGATCAGCTGTTTCTTTTGCTCCGGCGTCGCGCCTTCGCGAGTAATTTTGATATTTACGTAGGGCATATTTTTTCCTTGGTTATTGATACCGTTTCCAATGTAGAAGGCTTTTGCCGCCGCTTAAAGTTTTATCGCCTCGTCGCGCCGACAGTCTGACTCTCTGCTCGCCTAAAGTGTGAACTCTTGCCTATCCTCGGCTAGGCTTGGTAAAGCTTGCTTATCAATTTTACTGGCAGATTACCGTGTTCAGGGAGCCGTTATGACAAGAACAGGAAAAGTTTTCAGCTGGGTTGGCGGCATTGCGCTGCTGGTGGTTGCCGCGCTGGTGGTCTTTGTGATGACCTTCGACTGGAATCGCCTTAAACCGACCATAAATGACAAGGTGTCTGCCGAATTGCAGCGGCCGTTCGCGATCCGCGGCGAGCTGGGTGTGGACTGGGCGCGTGAGAAAGATGAAGGCGGCTGGCGCGCCTGGGTGCCGTGGCCGCATATTCATGCCGAAGACATCGTGCTGGGCAATCCCAAAAATATTCCCGGCGACAGCATGGTCCAGCTGCAGCGCGTCGATGCCAGCATCGCACCGCTGGCGCTGCTCGGCAAAGAGGTATTGATTCCGCGCATCTGGCTGAAGCAACCGAATGCCGCCTTGCAGCGGCTGGCGAACGGTGACAATAACTGGACCTTCAACCTGGCCGGCGACCCGAAACAACCGACGTCCGACTGGTCGGTGAATATCCATGACATCGTCTTCGATCGTGGTCAGATTGATTTTAAAGACGCGAGGCTGAAGGCGGATTTCCGTGCGCTGATCGATCCGCTTGGCAAGCCGCTGCCGTTCAGCGAGGTCACAGGAAAAAAAGATGCCGGTAAAGCGGTCACCCCCGACTATGTTTTTGGTTGGAAGGTGAAGGGCAAATACAACGGCGAGCCGCTGTCGGGCAGCGGCAAGATGGGCGGCATGCTGTCGTTGCAGAACGCGGAAGTGCCTTTCCCGCTGCAAGCCGACGTGCGCTCTGGCGCAGCCCGGGTGGTGGTGGCCGGTACGCTGTCCGATCCGATGAACCTTGGCGGGTTGGATCTGCGGGTGAAATTCTCCGGCGATAGCTTGGGTAATCTATATGCCCTGACCGGCGTGCTGCTGCCGAATACCCCGCCGTACTCTACCGATGGGCATCTGATCGCCCGGCTGCACGAGAAAGGCGGCGCGGTGTTCCAGTACCAGAAGTTCGACGGCAAAATCGGCGACAGCGATATCCACGGCAATTTGAAATATGTGGCCAGCAAACCGCGGCCCAAACTGAGCGGTGAAGTGCTGTCGCAACAGCTGCGCCTGGCCGATTTGGCGCCGTTGATTGGTGCGGATTCCAATACGGAAAAAGCCGGCCGTGGGGAGAAGAGCCGCCAGCCGGCCGACAAGGTGTTACCGGTTGAGAAATTTGACACCAAAAGCTGGAACGTGATGGATGCGGACGTTAAATTTACCGCGAAACGCATTGAGCGCGGCAATTCGCTGCCGCTGAGCGATCTCTCTACCCATTTACAGCTGGATAACGGCGTGATCCTGATGGACCCGCTGCGATTCGGCGTGGCCGGCGGCAACCTTAACGCCACCCTACGCCTGGACGGCGGTAAAAACCCGATGCAGGGCCGGGTCGATATGCATGCGCGTAAGTTCCAGCTTCAGCAACTGCTGCCGAACGTGGCGTCGATGAAGCGCAGCCTGGGGCAGATGAACGGGGATGCCAAACTGACCGGTAGCGGTAATTCGGTGGCAGATCTGTTGGCAACCAGCAGCGGCGAACTGCGTATGGTGGTTAACAACGGCGTGATCAGCCGTGGCCTGATGGAGATCCTCGGCCTGAATGTGGGCAACTATCTGGTGGCGAAACTGTTTGGTGACGACGTCGTGGGCATCAACTGCGCGGCGGCGGATGTCGGTATTCGCAATGGCGTCGCCGTGCCGCGGCTGTTCGTGTTTGACACCGAGAACGCCATTATCAATATCAGCGGCAATACCAATTTGGCCACCGAGCGGCTGGATCTGTCCATCGATCCGGAAAGCAAGGGGATGCGTGTGCTGACGCTACGCTCCCCCTTGTATGTGAAAGGCACCTTCAAGAACCCGGATGCCGGCGTTAAGACCGGCCCGCTGCTCGCGCGCGGTGCGGCTGCGGTGGCGTTGGGCGTGGTGCTGACGCCGGCAGCGGCCCTGTTGGCGCTGGTCTCCCCGAGCGAAGGTGGCGATGAAAACCAATGCGGGCAAATCCTGCAAAAGATGAAGCAAAGGAAATGATCTCAATGGCCCGTCAAACGGGCCATTTTTAATTCAACACCTGGCAATCGTGATCCTGAATCTCTTCTGCCGAGGCCAGCGTGAAGGGCAGCAGGCTGCGTTCGGTGGCCAGCAGCAGGAAGTCGCCGCCCGGAAGTGCGGTCATCGCCAGGCCAAAGCTGCCCATGCGGTCTTGGGCGCGCGGGATACCCTTGGCCAACAGGCGAAAAGCGCCCTGTCTGGCCAATTCTTCAGGCGCGACCCGGCGCGCCAGATAGTCATGGCCCAGCAGGCCGCCGGGCAGCGGTTGCCACTGTTCGGTATAATCCGCCGCAAACTGCGCCAGCCGCGTTTTTACCGCCGGCAGCAGGCAGGAAATATGAATGTGCAACTGATTCTGGCTGCGGCCATATTCTGAATTAATCGCCAGCGAAATATCTGCGTCGTCGATCGCCTTGCCATATTTATCGGCCATAAAGTGCCGCGCCTGCCAGGCTTGCGCAAAGAAGTTCGGGGTGGTGGCTTCCAGCACCGTCGGGCTTTCAATACCGGTGATTCTGGTGCTTGGCATCAGCAGATACTGTAGTGGCCCGTTACGGTCTTTGAACACCACAAAGCCGCCCTGGGTGTCAACCTGCGCACAAGGTGCCGGATTGTTATGCGCCTGCTGGTTGGGCAAACACTGTTGGCTGACGATACGCCACAGCGCGCTCGATTGGGGAGGCTTTACCCATATCCAGAGCGCAGCAGTAATCGCAATGGCGACCATCACCAACGGGGCAACGTACAAAAATAGCCTGCGGCGCAGAGACATGATTGATTTCCGTTTCCGTAAAAAGAGAAGCGTTCAGCATAGTCTGGTTTTATGACAGGTGACAGTACGGGAAGTGCGGCCCGTATGACGGGGCCGCAGAAGCAGGATTACAGCGATTTATCTCGGGTTTCTTTCATCAGCAACAAGGCGATCAGCGTGAGGCCGGCCATGGCGGCCAGATACAGACCGACGTAGAACAGGCCGTAGTGGGTTGCCAGCCAGGTGGCGATATAAGGCGCCACCGCAGCCCCGAGGATGGATGCCACGTTGTAGGAGAACGATGCGCCGGTATAGCGCACCTCTGTCGGGAACAGCTCCGGCAGCAGCGCGCCCATCGGGCCGAAGGTCAGGCCCATGATGCTCAGACCGCACAGCAGGAAGCCCATCACCAGCGCCTGGTTACCGGAGCCCAACAGGCTCGGGAACAGGAAGGCGAAAGCGATCATCATCAGGGTAATGGCGATCATGGTCTTGCGGCGGCCAAAGGCATCCGCCAACAGGCCGGCAATCGGCACCATCACGCCAAAACCGATCACCGCCACCATCAGCATCCACAGGAAGGTATTGCGTGAGTAGCCCAGCCCCAGCGGCTGAGCCGTGGTGCCGTAGGTCATCGAGTAAACCGTCATCAGGTAAAACAGGGTATAGGTCGCCAGCATGATGAAGGTACCGAGGATGGTTGCCTTCCAATGCTTGCTCAGCAGCGTGCCGAGCGGAATTTTCACCTGTTTGCCGGCTTTCGCCACCTTGGCGAACACCGGGGTTTCATGCAGCGATACGCGGACGTACAGGCCGATCAGCACCAGCACGGCAGACAGGATAAACGGCACGCGCCAGCCCCATTGCATAAATTGCTGGTCGGTCAGCAGCCAGGAGAGCAGCAGGAAAGTGCCGTTGGCGAAGAAGAAGCCGATAGGCGCACCCAACTGCGGGAACGAGCCGTACAGCGCGCGCTTTTTAGCGGGTGCATTCTCGGTGGCCAGCAAGGCCGCGCCGCCCCATTCCCCACCCAGACCCAGCCCCTGGCCAAAACGTGCCAGTGCCAGCAGGATGGGGGCAAAGATGCCAATGGTTTCGTAGCTCGGCAGCAGGCCGATCAGCACGGTAGAAATCCCCATGGTGAGCAACGAGGCGACCAGCGTCACTTTGCGGCCCACGCGATCGCCGAAGTGGCCAAACAGCGCAGAGCCAATCGGGCGCGCGACAAAGGCGACGGCGAAGGTGGCCAGCGATTGCAGCGTGGCAGTGGTCGGGTCACCCTGTGGGAAGAAGATATGCGGGAATACGATCACCGCAGCGGTGGCGTAAATATAGAAGTCGAAAAACTCGATGGCGGTACCGACCAGCGAGGCGACAATCACTTTTCCGCGTGAGTTTATTGGTGTTGGCGCCTCGTCGGCGTTCAGAGTTGGTGCGATGGATGCTTGCATAGTGTTTCTTATTTTTTGAATTTGTAAAAATCCATCTTAGTCATAGCAAAATGCCTTTTCAATGATGATACTTTGTACAATACCGCCATTAACCGGTTAAAAAGTATGATGTTTCAACGCTGCGTTTCTCTGTAGGTTTTAACGTTGCAAAATGAATAATATACGGATTTAATTGCTGTAAAAATCGGAAAGAAAAGTTAGCCGGTAGTTTGTTATGCTGGTTTTGCCGGAGCGGAAGGTTTTGTTTTAGTTGTATGTGCTGGTATTTTGCGTCTATAGCAACATAAAAAACCGGCCAGCGAGTGGTGGCCGGTATGATTGCATTGCTTCAGGGGGCAGGCTGCCCGGACGCCGGCTGGGTTTTATCCTCTTTATACTGCGCGGTGGCGATCCAGGCGGCGCAGAACAGCGTCAGGCGGGCGAAGAAATAGAAGAACGCCATCAGCCCAATCACTGAGCCAAAGGCGGCGCCGGAAGGGGATTTGGCCACTTGCGGCAATGTCATGGTCATCACGAACTTAATCACCTCGAAACCGATGGCGGCGAGCAGCGTCCCGCGCAGCAGCGCCTTTTTCTTCGGCTTGTGACGAGGCAGCATCCAGAAGATCCACAAGAACAGCAGGTAGTTGGCGAAAATGGATATCGACAGCGCAATCAGCGTCATCGCAGGCCGCAGCCATTCTATTCCTTCCAGGCCTAACGCGCTGACGATTGCCGCCTGCGCTGAACCGGCGATGGAGGTCAGCGTCAGGGTAATAATCAGCGCCGCCACCAGGCCGGTCAGCGAGATAAAGTCGCGGGTATATTTGAAATAGAGCTTTTCCTGATCCTGCGGATTACGTTCCCACACGTCGCGCGACTGCGCCCGGATCGCCTCACGCAGGTTGCCCATCCAACTGATCCCCGAATACAGCGCCAGCGCCAGGCCGGTCAGCCCCACGGTGGTGCGCTGTTGAATGGCGGTATTAACGGTATTTTTCAGCGTGCTGGCCAGCGTGGGATCGCTGATGCTGCCGACAATTTTATTGATCAACCCGGCCAGCAGGTCAGGATTGGACGCCAGCACAAAACCGACGGCGGCGAACGATACCATCAGAATCGGGATCAGCGAGAGAAACGAAAAGTAGGTGATGGCGGCGCCAAACTGGCTGCCCAGACGATCGTTAAAGCGTTCGGCGGCGCGCAGCAGATGAGCGATGCTTGGCCAGGCTTTGATGCGCTCAACCAGACGTGAAAAACCGGAAATGTGCCGGTCAATTTTCCCGTTGCCGGTTTTGATGGCGATCAGCGGCTTTTGCGGCGTTTCACTGTGGGGCTGACGGGGTTCTTTATCTGATCCTGTAGGCATTACGTCACGATTTCCTTAACGATAAATAGGCTGTCTCAGCCTTGATTATAGCCAAAATGCCCGCCGATTGGCCGCCGGGAGCGGCAACCGGGTAATTTGTGAGCTTATCGCGTTGCCCTGCCGGGCGAAATCTTATTGATCGCCGATAGGTAAAATTCTTATATCGGCTGCCTTCCTGCGCGGTTTTTTCATTCACCGGCCGCCAATTTTTATCTATTTCATCACCAAGAAAGCGTTTACTCATGGGGTGGCGCCGCGGTTTACCGATCGCGGCGTTGCTGCAGCCGTAGGGGCTGGAACGGTTTCACCTGTTATCAATAGATAAAATGGAAGGTCATATGAAATTACTTAATCATCCCACCTGTCGTCCGTTTACCGAAGCGGGCACTTTGACACAGATTTCCGCCTACTATGAGGAAGAGCGGCACATCATGTGGATGCTGCTGCGCGCCGAGCCGCGCCCTTGCTTCAATCAGGCGCTGATCGAAGACATCATGACGCTGGCGCAGGCGGCAAAAGAGTCGTCGCTGCAGTTTGATTTTTGGGTGACCGGCTCGTTGGTGCCGAACATGTTCAACGTCGGCGGCGATCTGCAGTTCTTCGCCGAAGCGATTAAAAACCGCAAACGTGAAGCGATGATGGCTTACGCGCGTGCCTGCATTGACTGTGTGCACGCGGCGGCGCGCGGGTTCGATACCGGAGCGGTCAGCATAGCCATGGTGGAGGGCAGCGCGCTGGGCGGGGGATTTGAGGCGGCGCTGGCGCACCATTTCGTTCTGGCGCAGAACAATGCGCGCATGGGTTTCCCGGAAATTGCCTTCAATCTGTTCCCGGGTATGGGCGGCTATTCGCTGGTGGCGCGCAAGGCGGGCATGCGTTTGGCGGAGGAGCTTATCTGGAGCGGCGAGTCGCACACAGCCGAATGGTTTGAAAGTCGTGGTCTGGTCGATCAACTTTTCCAGCCCGGCGACGCCTATATAGCCACCCGCACCTTTATCGACACCATCCGGCCCAAGCTGAACGGCATGCGTGCCATGTTGCGTGCCCGCCAGCGGGTATTGCAACTTACGCGTTCCGAGTTGATGGATATTACCGAAGATTGGGTGCATTCGGCTTTCACCATCGAGGAGAAAGACCGCGCCTATATTGAACGTCTGGTTATGCTGCAGGATCGCCATACGCTGAACCTGCGACGTGCCGGCTAATGTAAACCTGCCCGCATTACGCTGAGGGCGGTGGCGGGCAATAAGACTGCAGCCAATGTTCCAGCTGTTCCGGGAGCATTGGCCGCGCAAACAGGAACCCCTGTTTTTCGTCCACGCCAACCTCATCCAGGAACCTGTTCTCGCTTTCTGTCTCGACGCCTTCGGCGATCACTCTGAATTTCAGCGCCTCGGCCGCCGCAACGATAGCGCGCACCAGCGACTGTGAAACCGGATTGAAATTCACGCCGCGCACAAAGCTCTTATCCAGCTTAATCGCGTCCAGCGGGATACGCGCCAGCTGCGCCAGCGAGGAATAACCGGTGCCGAAGTCGTCAAGATGAACCTGCGCGCCCAATTCGCGCAGCCGGGTGATGACCGCGCGCGCACGTTTCTCATCCTCAATCAGGCTGCTTTCCGTCAGTTCGAAGTCCAGCAGGCATGGCGCTAACTGGTTGTGCTGCAGCACGTTGATCAGATCCCCCACGATGGAATCATCGACCAACTGACGTGCGGAAAGATTTACGGCAACCCGCAGCGCCAGCCCCTGCCGTTGCCATTGGGCGGCCTGTTTGGCCGCGGTTTGCAGCACCCACCGGCCGAGCGGGCCAATCAGCCCGGACTCTTCAGCGTAAGAGATGAACTGCAATGGCGGGATCAGGCCGCGTTCGGGCGAGTTCCAACGCACCAGGGCTTCCACGCTGCGCACCGTACCACTGAGCGCATCGATTTTCGGTTGGTAATAAACCACCAGTTGATTCTGTTCCAGACCCTTGCGCAGGTTGGTGTCCAGCCACATATATTCCGCGACTCGCTTGTTCATTTCCGGCGAGAACACGGTAAAGGTACGTTTGCCGTGCTCTTTGGCCACGTACATGGCGGTGTCGGCGCTACGGATCAGGCCGTCGAGATCGCTACCGTGTTCCGGACACAGCGCGATACCAATCGAACAGCCGGTATAGACTTCGATAAGGCCGATGCGGAAGGGAGTTTTCAACCGGTCGATAATACGCTGGGCCAGCTGTTGCAACTGCTCGCGATTGGCCTGTTGCGCCAGCACCAGGAATTCGTCGCCCCCGAGACGGGCCAGAACCTGATCGGGTTCCAGACAGCCGAGCACCGCCAGCGATACTTCCACCAGCAAGCGATCGCCGAACATATGCCCGTAGGCATCGTTCACCTTTTTGAAATTATCGAGATCGAGGTACACCAATCCAACGTTGCTGTCACCACGCGCCGCAATGGCCTGGATAATTTTGTCCTGAATGGCGTTGCGATTGGGCAAGCCGGTGATGATATCGGTATTGGCCAGCACCCGCAGGCGTTCCTGGGCACGGCGTTCTTCAGTGATGTCGGTGCCGGAGCAAATCAGGAAGACTTCGTTTTTTCCGCTGCCGCTATGGACGAATTTGTTGCGGAACAAGAACAGCCGCTCGCCTTTTACCGTTTTGACCCAGCGCTCCACCTCGTAGGACGAGCCATTGCGGAAAAAACCGGCGATATTTCGCCGCGATGCCGCCGCTTCTTCCGGGCTCATAAACAGCTGAAAGACGTTTTTGCCTATGACATCATGTTCATGCAGGCCGGTATATTCTTCGCTCAGGCGGTTGAAACGCTGGATGCGGCCATGCTGGTCGACAATTACAATCACCGAATTGGCTTCCGACACCACCTGCTCGGCAAAGGAAAGCCCATGCACCAGATCGCGGGCGACCGACTTGGTGTCGCTGAAGGCGGAGGCGGTGCCGGCCCATTCCAGCTTGTTGATCCGGCGGCCCACCAGGTGCAGATGGATTGGCTCGCCGACCAGCGTAATTGAGATATCCAGACTCGCGGTAATGCCGCTCAGGCGCCGGATTTTTGCCGCCTGCATGGCGCTGAGCGCCACGGCCATATGAGCTTTGCCTTTGACAGCGGACAGCTCCAGGGCATTGCTGTCGAACGCCAGCCGCCAGTAGGGGCTGTTGGTGCCAAAATGGGCGTTAAGAAGCATAGGACCTTGGTCTGCGAACATGATGATTCCTCAAAAGGGCACGACAGCCAGGTCTCCGCAATGAGCGTAGCAGCAGTTTTCAGGCTCGGTAGCGGCCGCAGTGCACGTATCTCCATCATATAACACGTTTTTCACAGGCGGGCATGGGTGATGAAACTATTATATAAGCAATAATTAGTTTTGCTGTGTAAATGTCCCGTTGCCGCCGCTTGCTTTGAGTGTAAGAGAAAAATCTTCAGTCACGGGAAATGTGTACGATTTCTGCGCATTGGGTACCACCATATTGTTGAAGGGCGGTTGCAGCGGATGAGGATAAATTATAATAAAGGGGGCGTACGGCAGGAATAACCCCATTGGGGGGAATTTTAATTTCCTCAGGCAATCAAAATTTCCGGACAATAGACGCTTTCTTCATAATTTACTCAAAGTTGTCGAATAAACCTGTTTGGGGTTTTAAAAAATTTACACAGCATCGCATTACTCTAGGTTTAACGGCCTACTATTATCTCCGACGAACGAAAGAAGAGCCTGTTCACATACAGCGCTCCTGATGAAGAATAATTTTAAGGAAATGATTATGCGTAAACTGACCGCTTTATTTGTAGCTTCTACTCTGGCGCTGGGCTCTGCTTCCATGGCCTTCGCTGCCGACACTACGGCGGCACCGGCTACGACCGATGCCGCACCGATGAAAATGATGCACCATAAAGGCGAAGGTAAAGGTGGGCCATTCGCCGGCCTGAACCTGACCGAACAGCAGCGCCAGCAAATGCGCGACATCATGAAAGAATCGCATCAGAATCGCGGCGCGGGCGTAAAAGAGGAGCGTCAGGCGTTGCATAACCTGGTGGCGAGCGACAGCTTCGATGAAGCAAAAGCGAAATCCCAAATTGATGCCATCAGCAAAGCGCAGTCCGAACATATGCTGGAACGCGCAAAAGCGGAAAATAAAATGTATAACCTGCTGACCCCTGAGCAGAAAAAACAATACAATGAGAATTATCAGAAACGCGAACAAAAAATGATGGACCACATGAATAAAATGAAATCGAAAATGACGACCGAACAGTAATAACGTCATGGGGTAAATAAAAAGGGCCAGATTATTCATCTGGCCCTTTTGCTTATCTCACTTCAACTTACCTTCCCGTTAAACAACGGGTTTCCCTTGGTATTGCGTGCGAGTGAGTGAGTTTCCTGTCAATCCCGGTTAATTTTTTTAAATTGACGAGTGGTTTCGGTTAACGCTAGTTCAGTAGGCAGACGTTCCATGGAACTGGCACCGTAGAAACCATCCACCAAAGGGCAGTGCCGCATGATATATGAGGCATCTTCAGGCGTGGCTATTGGACCCCCATGACAAAGGACGATCACGTCTTCGCGGATCCGTTTGGCAGCCTGGGCCCAATCGTTAATCAGCGGGACGCAATCGGCCAGGGTCAGAGCCGTTGCTGCGCCAATACTGCCGCCGGTAGTCAGCCCCATGTGCGGCACTATGATATCGGCACCTGCCTCAGTCATTGCTACCGCATCTTGTGTATTGAAAACATAAGGTGTGGTCAGCAGATCTTTTTCATGAGCCAGACGAATCATGTCCACCTCCAGCGCATATCCCATGCCGGTTTCCTCCAGGTTGGCGCGGAAGTTGCCGTCAATAAGACCCACCGTTGGAAAGTTCTGCACCCCGGCGAAGCCCGTGTTCTTAATCTCATCAAGAAACTTGTCAAAATGGCAGAAAGGATCCGTACCATTAACCCCGGCTAAAACAGGTGTTTTTTTGACTACGGGCAAAACTTCTTTGGCCATATCCATGACGATCTCGTTTGCGTTGCCATAAGCCAGCAGACCGGCCAGGGAGCCTCGACCCGCCATGCGATAGCGGCCTGAGTTATAAATGACAATCAGATCGATACCGCCGGCCTCTTCGCATTTGGCTGAGAGCCCGGTGCCGGCACCTCCGCCAATGATAGGTTCACGGCGGGCAATCATTTCCCTGAATTTAGTAAGTAGCTCCTGTCGGGTATGTTTGGCCATTTTTAACTCCAATCAATAAGTACGAGATATCTCCCTAAACTGTTGCACGGCGATGTCGGCAAAGCGGGGATCGTTGATGTTATAAGGGGTTTTGATCAGACGGTGTTTTTGCGTGGGTCGCCATGTCATTTCCAGCGCGTTGACGAAGGCTGCCAAAGCTTCAGGATCCCAGAATGCGTGCCCAGGGGAATCGAGAGCGGAAACGCCACCTTCAGGGATCAGGAAGCGAACCTCCCCGGTACACGCATTCAGCTTTTCACCAATCCAACGGCCCATTTGGGTATTTTCTTCTGGCGTAGTCCGCATCAGAGTCACTTGGGCATTATGGTTATAGAACTGACGCTCAGCATAACGAGCGGGGATGGTGTCTGGGTGGCCAAAGTTAATCATATCCAGGGCGCCGCAAGACATGACACAAGGAATGCCAGTATGGGCTATCGCATTGAAGCGATCTTCGTTACAGGCCAGCACGCCACCAAACAGGTAGTCGCAGACTTCAGTAGTAGTTAAATCGAGTACGCCATTTAACAGGTGGTTATCAACCAGCTTTTCCATCGCCCTGCCGCCGCTGCCGGTTGCATGGAATACCAGACAATCCCATTCCTTTTCAATTGCAGCTGTCACCTCCTGAATACAAGGAGTAGTGACACCAAACATGGTAAGCCCAACAGCAGGTTTACTGTCGGTATCTGCCGGAGTGGCAAAGCGAACGGCACCGGCGATTTGATGGGCGGCATTTCCTAAAACGATACGGGAAATGCGGTTGAGACCGGCTACGTCTGTAACCGAGTACAGCATGCTAATATCACTGGCGCCCACATAGTTGGAGGTATCACCGGATGCCATGGTCGAAACCATTAGCTTTGGCAGGCCAATGGGTAATTGCTGCATGGCGGGTGTAATCAATGCAGTACCGCCGGAACCGCCGAGGCCAAGTAAGGCCGCAACATCCTGACGCGAAAGCATAAACCGCTCAAAAGCGATGGACATGGCGGCAATCGCTTTACCGCGATCCCCGCAGAATACCGCGTTTTCGCCTTCTGGGTGGTAGCTGGCGACGGTAGCGGCAGAAATATCGGCAGGGTAGCAGGCCGGAACGTGATGGGTGGATAAATCAATGGTTAGCGTGGGTAACCCGATATCGGCGATAAGGCTGCGGACATAGGCCAATTCTCGCCCTTTCGTATCCGCCGTTGTTGCGATATAGATCATCCTCTGATTACTGTTCATTAGCCTGTTCCTGAATGATAGATTCGGATGGCCGCCACGCTATATTAATTATAATTTAATAAGTTAACTCAATTGAATCCCTGGTGTTGACTAATGTTACTGAGCGTAGTCGGTGAATTCATCATCATAATGAGACGGCTGTATCATTTATGCAAGAGGTTTGCGCACAAAAATGAGACTGGCGTCTTATATGATGAAAGAAAGGAAAAATTAACGCCTTTTCATGCGTGGCGCAGCGTTAGCCAAGTTTGTTACAGTGGTGTTTATTCGCCTGAGCTATTGTTCTGGCAAGCGTTATCTTGGTGAAAGAGGTCGCCGTGCCCTTAAATGTATCCCCAAATCTGACCCATACTCGTGCAAGAACCCGCAAGCTGTTACTTGACAGTGCAATGGTGTTGTTTGACGGTGGGACTTTTCCCTCAATTACCGAACTGGCCCTGCATGCGCAGGTTTCGCGTGCTACGGCTTATCGCTATTTCCCTACGCAGAGTGTGTTAGTCGCTGCCGTGGTTGCGGAGGGTTTGGGGCCTATTCTAGAGTGGCAACCAACAGACGATGACGCGCGGGTGCGCATTCAACAATTACTGAGTTTTGCTTATCCACAAATGGAGCAACATGAGGGCGCTTTGCGTGCTGCATTGCAACTTTCGCTCCAGCAATGGGCCGAGGCGCGTTCCAGTACCATTAAGCCGATAGAAAAGCTGGTACGCGGCAACCGCAAACGTCTGCTGAAGTTGGCGGTAGAACCGCTGCAGGATAAACTGCCGCCAGAGGCGTTACAGAGGGTGATTCATTCTTTTTCACTGATTTATGGTTCGGAAGTTTTTCTGGTACTGAAAGATATTTGGGGTTTGGATCTCGGCGGCATTCAGGATGTGACGCAGTGGATGGCGAAGGCCATTATTCGGCAGGCCGAAGAAGATGCGATGAACAGCAGAAAACCCTTAGCATGATAATCCAATTTTCAACGCTTTCCTCTGTCAAAACCAGCACATTTCACTGAGTAAATATTGGCAGTTCTTATAATTTAAAATGATAAGAAGAGGCAGGTAAGCTTTTTTGATAGGCCTGAGGGAAAATAGCCCTTGGCCTTTTTGTTTTTATATTGTCAATGTTTATCATTGAGTTATGTTTTTATCCGCGGTAATTAAAACGCTCTCTCCGGCCATTTCTGGTCATTTGAAATCCTTATGCATCCCACCTCCTTTACATAACGGTTATCGGTCCCAATCAGGCGAACTCGCGATTGACTCATTAGGCGTGCTTGAGATTGTTGTGCTTTATTTATTTGGTGTTACGAAACTGTTACACAAAAAAACCAATAAAACATTTGCAAACAACAATGGATGGTATCTGGGATGGAAAGTAAACGTAGAGGAGACAAGCCTGTTCAGGCGGCCTTTGGCTGGCCTGAAATTGGCGTGAATCGCGCGCAATGGAGCGCAGTGCTTTTATGTCTGGCGGCGATCGGCGGAGCGCAGGCTGCACCCTATGTCGAGAGCGGCAGGCAGGGCGATCCGGCCAGTTGGCGCAGTAGCGAATTCAACGCTGAATGGGGCCTGGGGGCGATCCATGCCGATCAGGCCTACGCCGCCGGTTATACTGGAAAAGGCGTTAAGCTCGGTATTTTCGATCAGCCGGTATATGCCCAACATCCGGAGTTTGCCAGCCAGGGCAAGGTGATCAACCTGGTCACGACCGGCATCCGCGAGTACACCGATCCTTATATCCCGGTGAAGAAAGGCGACGCATTCCGTTATGACGGCACGCCGAGCGTGGATTCAGACGGCACGCTCGGTTCACATGGCACCCATGTAGGCGGTATTGCAGCCGGCAACCGCGATGGCGGCGAAATGCACGGCGTGGCGTTCAATGCGCAAATCATCAGCGCGGAAAACGGTGACCCGGGGCCGGAAGACGGCATCATTCTCGGCAACGACGGCGCGGTATACCAAGCCGGTTGGGATGCGTTGATCGCCAGCGGTGCGCGCATCATCAATAACAGCTGGGGTATCGGCATCACCGAGAAGTTCGATGAGGGGGGCAAGGATCCGGCTTACCCTCATTTCACTCTCGCCGACGCGCAGAAACAGTTCGATCAAATCAAACAGATATTGGGCACCAAAGCCGGCGGTGCCTATCAGGGCGCTATCGATGCGGCGCGCAGCGGCATCGTCACCATTTTTGCCGCCGGTAATGACTACAACCTGAATAACCCGGATGCAATGGCCGGCCTGGCCTATTTTGTGCCGGAGATTGCCCCCAACTGGCTTTCCGTCGCCAGCCTGCAAGATCCGAACAACAGCGGCGATTACAGCATCAGCAGCTTCTCTTCACGCTGCGGTTACACCGCCAGCTTCTGCGTTGCCGCGCCGGGCAGCAAAGTCTACAGCTCGATCATCGAAGGCAACAGCCTGGAGAATCTGACCACGGGTTACGCTAAATACAGCGGCACCTCGATGGCGGCGCCGCACGTGGCCGGCAGCATTGCGGTGCTGATGGAGCGCTTCCCGTACATGACCGGCGCGCAGGTAGCTTCGGTACTGAAGACCACCACCGTCGATATGGGCGCGCCGGGTATCGATGCGCTGTACGGCTGGGGGATGATCGATCTGGGCAAAGCGATTCGCGGTCCTGGCATGTTCGTCACCGAACAGGACATTCCGGAGGAGTTTCGCGTCAGTGGTGCCTATGGTCCCGAGCAGTTTGTGGTGAATCTGCCGGGCATCGGCGCGGTACTGGACAAGGGCAAACCGACTGAGCGGGTATGCGACGATGTTCACTGCGGGCTGGACGTCTGGAGCAATGCTATCTCCGGCCACGGCGGCCTGACCAAGCAGGGTATTGGCACCTTGGTACTGACCGGTGCCAACACCTACGCCGGCCCGACGCTGGTTAACGAGGGTCTGCTGGCTATCAACGGTTCGGTCACCTCGGCGGTGACGGTGCAGAACGCCGGTATTCTGGGCGGCTCCGGCAGCGTCGGTTCGTTGACCGCCCGCCGTGGCGGCACCGTAGCGCCGGGCAACTCGATCGGCACGCTCAATGTGGCCAACAACGTCAGCTTCGAGTCGGGTTCGCGCTATGCGGTGGAAGTCGCGCCGAACGGCCAGAGCGATCGGATCCACAGCGGCGGAGCGGCGACGATCGGCGGCGGTGAGGTGGCGGTCTCGCTGGAGAACAGCCCTAATCTGTTATCGCAGAGCGAAGTGCGCAGCCTGCTCGGCCGGCAGTACAGCATTCTGACGGCGGATCAGGGCGTCAGCGGGCAGTTTGACTCGGTGGCACCGAATTATCTGTTCCTGGGCACCGGGCTGAGTTATCAGCCTAATCAGGTGACGCTGAACGTGGGCCGCAACGACACCCGTTTCGCCAGCGTGGCGAAAACGCAGAACGAGCGTGCGGTGGCGGCGGCGGCGGATGCGCTGGTGGCGGGTAACCCGGTGTACGAGAGCCTCCTCAGCGCCGGTTCGGCGGGGGAAGCGCGGCAGGCGTTCCGTCAGCTGTCGGGGCAGATCCACGCGGATATCGCCTCGGCGCAGGTCAACGACAGCCGCTACCTGCGTGAGGCGCTCAACGGCCGCCTGCGGCAGGCGGAAGGGCTGGCGACCTCGCCGGACATCAAGGCCGATGAAGGCGGTGCCTGGGCGCAGCTGCTGGGCGCCTGGGACCACGCATCGGGGGATGCCAACGCCACCGGCTACCAGGCCTCGACCTACGGTGTGCTGCTGGGGCTGGACGCGGCGCTGGCTGACGACGGGCGGTTAGGGGTTGCGACCGGCTATACCCGCACCTCGCTGGACGGCGGTTACGGTTCGAACGCCGACAGCGACAACTATCACCTGGCGGTGTACGGCGGCAAGCAGTTCGGCGAGCTGGCGCTGCGCGCCGGCGGCGCCTACACCTGGCACCGCATCGATACCTCGCGCTCGGTCAATTACGGTGCGCAGTCGGACCGCGAAACCGCGAAGTACAGTGCGCGTACTGAGCAGGTGTTCGCCGAAGCGGGTTACAGCGTGAAGGCCGGTTGGGTGAACCTGGAGCCGTTCGCCAACCTGGCGTACATCAACTTCCAGAACAACGGCATCGCTGAAGACGGCGGTGCGGCGGCACTGCATGGCGACAAACAGCACACCGACGCCACCGTCTCGACGTTGGGGTTGCGCGCCGATACCGAATGGCAGGCGACGAAAGCCACCTCGGTGGCGCTGCGCAGCGAACTGGGTTGGCAGCATCAGTACGGCGATCTGGATCGCGGCACCGGATTGCGCTTCAACGGCGGCGGCTCGCCATTCGTGGTGAACAGCGTGTCGGCATCGCGTGACGGTGCGGTGCTGAAGGCCAGCGCGGAAGTGGCGGTGAACAAAAACGCCACGCTGTCGCTGGGCTATGGTGGCCTGCTGTCGCAAAACCATCAGGACAACAGCGTCAACGCCGGTTTTACCTGGCATTTCTGATCTTAAAAAAACAAACGGCACAGCCGCCCCGTCTGGGGCGGTTTTACGTAAAACAAAAAGGATAAGGGAATGAAGCAATCTGCAGGAAACGATAAATCGGCATTGGCGCCAGCCTGGAAACTGAACGCCTTGCTGTGCGCAATGTTGGCGGTGGGAGGGGCGCAGGCGGCTCCGCATGACGTGGGCGGCAACCTCGGCGATCCGGCCAGCTGGCGCAGCGATGAATTCAATGCCAACTGGGGGTTGGGCGCGATCCATGCCGATGAGGCCTATGCGGCGGGGTATACCGGCAAAGGGCAAAAGGTGGGGATCTTCGATACCCCGGTGAACAAGCATCCAGAATTTGCCGGCGACGGCAAGCTGACCAACGTGGTGACCGAAGGCTATCGCGCCTATACCGATCCGCATCGGCCGGGGATTAATGCCGGCGATCGTTTTTACTTCGACGGGACCTTCCATTTTTACAGCGGATCGCAAGGGTTGTTGAGTAATCACGGGGTCCATGTGGCGGGTATCACTGCCGCCAATCGTGACGGTACCGGCATGCACGGCGTTGCCTTTGATTCGCAGATCGTCAGCGTGGACAACGACAATGACGGTCCGGCTTACGGCGAGTTCCTCGGGCTGGACGGCAGCGTGACCAACGCAGGTTGGCAGGCGATGATCAACAACGGCGTACGGGTGATCAACAACAGCTGGGGCGTCAGTATTCCCGATTTTCTCTCGGACAATGGCAAAACCCCCGACGCTCTGCATTTTGAGTTAAAAGACGCGCAAGAACAGTTTGATCAGGTTAAACCGCTGCTCGGCAGCCTGGCCGGTGCGGGGTATCAGGGGGCGATCGACGCCGCCCGTAAAAACATTCTGGTGCTGTTTGCCGCCGGTAATGACGGTAACTACAACCAACCGGATGTGATCAGCGGTCTGGCGTATTTTGTGCCGGATATTGCGCCTAACTGGCTGTCGGTTGCCAGCGTCGCGCAAGATGCCGCTTCCACCAATAGCGTGCCTTACACCCTCAGCAGCTTCTCTTCGCGCTGCGGTTATACCGCCAGCTTCTGCGTCTCGTCGCCGGGCAGTAAAATTTACAGCACCGTGGCCAACGGTTCAGATCCGAATCAATTGGTCTCGGACTACGGCAATAAAAACGGCACCTCGATGGCGACGCCGCACGTGACCGGCGCGGTCGCCGTATTGCTGCAGCGTTTCCCGTACATGACATCGGCGCAAATTGCCGACGTGCTGAAAACCACCGCCACCGATATGGGCGCGCCGGGTATCGATGCGCTGTACGGCTGGGGGATGATCAACCTGGGCAAAGCGATTAACGGGCCGGGGATGTTCTATACCGCTGAAGATATTCCGCAGGAGTTCCGTATTCCCGATCCGGACGGTGTGGCCTACGGTTCGACGCAGTTTGTCGCCAATATTCCAGGGCAGGGGGCGGAGGTCGATCAAGGCACGTTGCATGCGCGCATTTGTGATGACTTCCACTGCGGGTGGGAAGTGTACTCAAATAACATTTCCGGCCACGGCGGCCTGACCAAAGAGGGGACGGGCGCGCTGATGCTGACCGGTGCCAATACCTACGCCGGCCCGACGCTGGTTAACGAGGGTCTGCTGGCAATCAACGGTTCGGTTACCTCGGCGGTGACGGTGCAGAACGCCGGTATTCTGGGCGGCTCCGGCAGCGTCGGTTCGCTGACCGCTCGCCGTGGCGGCACCGTGGCGCCGGGCAACTCGATCGGCACGCTCAACGTGGCCAACAACGTCAGCTTCGAGCCGGGTTCGCGCTATGCGGTGGAAGTCGCGCCGAACGGCCAGAGCGATCGGATCCACAGCGGCGGATCGGCGACGATCGGCGGCGGTGAGGTGGCGGTCTCGCTGGAGAACAGCCCTAATCTGTTATCGCAGAGCGAAGTGCGCAGCCTGCTCGGCCGGCAGTACAGCATTCTGACGGCGGATCAGGGCGTCAGCGGGCAGTTTGACTCGGTGGCACCGAATTATCTGTTCCTGGGCACCGGGCTGAGTTATCAGCCTAATCAGGTGACGCTGAACGTGGGCCGCAACGACACCCGTTTCGCCAGCGTGGCGAAAACGCAGAACGAGCGTGCGGTGGCGGCGGCGGCGGATGCGCTGGTGGCGGGTAACCCGGTGTACGAGAGCCTCCTCAGCGCCGGTTCGGCGGGGGAAGCGCGGCAGGCGTTCCGTCAGCTGTCGGGGCAGATCCACGCGGATATCGCCTCGGCGCAGGTCAACGACAGCCGCTACCTGCGTGAGGCGCTCAACGGCCGCCTGCGGCAGGCGGAAGGGCTGGCGACCTCGCCGGACATCAAGGCCGATGAAGGCGGTGCCTGGGCGCAGCTGCTGGGCGCCTGGGACCACGCATCGGGGGATGCCAACGCCACCGGCTACCAGGCCTCGACCTACGGTGTGCTGCTGGGGCTGGACGCGGCGCTGGCTGACGACGGGCGGTTAGGGGTTGCGACCGGCTATACCCGCACCTCGCTGGACGGCGGTTACGGTTCGAACGCCGACAGCGACAACTATCACCTGGCGGTGTACGGCGGCAAGCAGTTCGGCGAGCTGGCGCTGCGCGCCGGCGGCGCCTACACCTGGCACCGCATCGATACCTCGCGCTCGGTCAATTACGGCGCGCAGTCGGACCGCGAAACCGCGAAGTACAGTGCGCGTACTGAGCAGGTGTTCGCCGAAGCGGGTTACAGCGTGAAGGCCGGTTGGGTGAACCTGGAGCCGTTCGCCAACCTGGCGTACATCAACTTCCAGAACAACGGCATCGCTGAAGACGGCGGTGCGGCGGCGCTGCATGGCGACAAACAGCACACCGACGCCACCGTCTCGACGTTGGGACTGCGCGCCGATACCGAGTGGCAGGCGACGAAAGCCACCTCGGTGGCGCTGCGCAGCGAACTGGGTTGGCAGCATCAGTACGGCGATCTGGATCGCGGCACCGGGTTGCGCTTCAACGGCGGCAGCTCGCCGTTCGTGGTGAACAGCGTGTCGGCATCGCGTGACGGTGCGGTGCTGAAGGCCAGCGCGGAAGTGGCGGTGAACAAAAACGCCACGCTGTCGCTGGGTTATGGCGGCCTGCTGTCGCAAAACCATCAGGACAACAGCGTCAACGCCGGTTTTACCTGGCGTTTTTAACGACCTTAGCCTGAAAGATACGGGGTCAGCTTGCTGGCCCCGTTTTTATTGGGGCCGGGTAACAGTGACGGCAAGGGAAGCTGTCCGTATGATGCATCGCGCCGTTTGGCGAGAAAACGGCAATAAAAAACCGAGACCCTTGCGGATCCCGGTTCAAAAGTGGGTAAAACAGATTAGCGCTACGGCTCAAATCCCGGTTTGCTTACAAACTGAGTGAATGCAGGCATCCTTCAGTAGCGGCAATCGGAACTAATTTTCCCTGGTGTTATTATGGTTATTATCAAAAGTGGTTCTAGTATTATTTTTTATAGTGTATTGCTGTATGTGTCTTTTGATACCATGTTTGACTATAGAACATGGTATGTCAAGCAACGTTTTTAAATTAAGATTGCATGGTATGCAATGTTTTGTTGATACTTCTTCATAATTAATAATTAAAATAATTGATAAATAAGCAGAAAAATCGAAGGGAAAAATGGATAACAATCACCAAAAATTCGATTCGTTGTCGATTGCAAACCGGGTCAGGGAACTGTTTTTGCATTACGGCATTGGTAAGCGGCAGCATGCAAAAGAGCTTAGCCGTATTCTGGATCTGAGTTTTTCACATGCGCATCGAAAACTGAAAGGGCAAAGCCCCTGGACGCTGGAACAGATTAACAGCGTAGCTGCTGCATTGGGTGAAACGCCGGCGGCTATCGCGGACATGGGCGCCGAACAGGAGGCAGCGGCGCAAACTATGGCGCAGGATGCCATCTTTTTTGTGGCGGGTGCGGAAATTGCCTGTGTCGGCCATATCGGCGATGAACTGCCGGCTGGGCGGCAGGCGGAGTTCGTGGCGCTGAAGCCGGACCAGCAATGGCAGATTTATCGCGCGGACGATGCGCCGTTGGGTAAACGCTTTTGGGTTGAATTGATAGAGATCCGCCCGAGCCATACCGATGATGAGCGTTTGAGCATTGCGGTGCTGGATGATTCGCACCAGGCGGCGGATGAGCTGGCAAAAT
Organism: Serratia plymuthica; assembly: GCF_018336935.1. Taxonomy (NCBI): domain Bacteria; kingdom Pseudomonadati; phylum Pseudomonadota; class Gammaproteobacteria; order Enterobacterales; family Yersiniaceae; genus Serratia; species Serratia plymuthica. The sequence goes on from NZ_CP068771.1 coordinate 3,728,880, forward strand.
ACCTCGATGGCCGCGGTTTCACGGCGGTGGCATTCTACGACGTCGGCAGTTTTTGCCAGGCGCTGCAACAAAGCCTGTTCGACGGTTATGTGGTCGACTGGCTGATCGGCGAGGAAACGGCGGATAAATGCATTGAAGCCATCCGCAACTCCGACAACCCGGATGCGCCGGTACTGGTGCTGACCGGCCAGTTGGGCACCGATCAGCGCGAGTCGGAAATCGCCAAAGCGATGCGTGACTATGACGTGCTCGGCCCCTATGAAAAGCCAGTGCGGCTTCACGTCATCGAAGCTGCCCTGTTGCGGTGCTTTAATCTTTAGCGGTGAACAGCGAGGCCAATGCGTTGGACAGCGCGTCCAACCGCACCGGCTTCATTAAATAGTTATCGAACAGCGCCCGTTGTTCGGCAGACAGTTGTTCCGAGGGGTAGGCGCTGATGCCGATAATCGGCACCTGGCGGTTGGGGCCGCGGCGGCTACGCAACTGTTTGGCCAGCGCGGCGCCATCGATGCCGGGCATTTGCAGGTCCAGCAGCAGCGCGTCGTAAGGGCGCCGGAACAGCTTTTGCAGCGCCCGTTCAGGCGAATTGCACAGCTCGTGCCGGTAACCCAGTTTGTCCAACAGAGCCGCAAAGGCGTCGCTTACCGACTTATTGTCATCCACCACCAGAATATGCTGCTGCTTCTGCGTCAGGCCGTGGTGCTGCGCCGGTGTTGCGGCCGATTCCTCTTCATCGCCGATCTCGACAGGGATGCTGACGATAAAGGTGCTGCCTTTCTTGATTTCGCTGTAGACGGTAATGGTGCCGTTGAGCAGCGTCACCAACCCATGCACAATCGCCAACCCCATACCGACGCCGCCATACTGCCGGGTGTGCGACTGATCAAGCTGGGTAAAGGGTTTGAATATCTGGTCGAGCATCTCTTTTTCGATGCCGATACCGGTGTCGGTGACCTCGATAATCAGCGAACTGCCGGTAGGTTGCCGCCGCAGGCAACTGTGCAGCGTGATGGTGCCGTTTTCGGTGTATTTGTAGGCGTTGGTCAGCAGGTTGACGATAATCTGCCTGATACGCAGCGGATCGGAATGTATTTGCTGGTGGCCGCACTCAACCTCGCACAGTAGCGTAACCCGATCTTTCTGGCTCAGCCTGGTGATTTCATTCGCCGTTTCCTCGATCAACCCTTGGGCGTCGAACGGCACTATGCGCAGCTCCATCATGCCGCTGTCCAGGTGAGCATAATCGGTCAGGTCCTTCATCTGGCTCTCAACCTGCTGCGCGGCGGTTTCCAGCCGCTGGAAGGTGTCCGCATGTTCGGCCGACACTTTAGTATTCATCAACACGTCAATGGCGGACATGATGCTTTGCAGCGAGGTACGCAACTCATGGCCGATGGCGCCGAGAAAGGCATTTTTGCTGCGTGTGGCTTTCTCCGCCTCAATCGCTTTGGCCTGCTGCCGGATGGTCAGGCGCTGCTGGCGCAACACAATCAGGGTGATGGCAATCAGCGCGATCACCGAGAACATGACGATCACCAGGCCATAAAAAATGATGTGTCGCTTTTCGATATAGTCTTCATAGGCGACAGTACGCTGCTTCACTTCTGCGTGATCGGTCAGGTTGGCCATCTCAATCGAGTAGGGCTTGATTTGCTTCATGGCCTGAGAAATGTGGGTGAAGTCAATCGTCGGGCTATCCAGCAACGTATCGATCCGATCCATTTGCCGGCGCATTTGGGTGACCACTTCAGGATAACCCGGCTCGGCATACAGCGGCTGCGTGGATTCGGACACCGTTTCCAGCACGTAAAAGCGTGAGTACAGGATTTCAAATTTAAGCCTGAGATCTTCGCTATCCACCCGCGGCGCATTTTTCTGTTGTTCTACCAGGGTTTCAAATTCAGCCAGCTTGATGGCGAATTTTGCGATCGACCAAGAGTAATTTTCCTGAGTGCCGGCAATGGCATACAGCCCTTTCTTTGACAGGGTGGCGCTGTAGTAATACAGCGTTACCGTAGAGGCAACCAAAAAAAGCGCGGCAAAAATCGCGGGGATCGCCAGCCTGCTGCCGCTTTTAAATCCTTTAAGCTTCATTTAATTGCAATCCTGTCCACTTGCCAGATAAAGCGCGAGTTGTAGAGTGGGGAATTTAACTCAGGCCCTGCGGCATCCCTTGGATAAACCAAAAACAGCGGTCCGAAGTTTCTGATCTTCAGCATTTCGCCGTCCATCTTGTAGGCCAAAATTATATGGTATTTCTCGACGTCGGACAGCGGCACGTCGATGTAATAATCGTTCAGCGCATAAAACGTCAGCGTGCTGCCTTTGGCCCCCACGCGCGCCAGAATATCCGCCACGGCCACCCCTTCGAATTTTCTTTGCGGCGTCCAGGAGGTTGAGGTGGTGATGCTGTGCACCGGCATTGCCAACAGTTGCTTATCGGTAAACAGATAGCTTTTTTTTGCCGGGTCGGTGGCATTTTCGATATTGCCTGTCACTTCCAGAGTGAAACTTAGCGCGCTGGATTGAACGATGACCAGCGCAAAAAATGCCCACGCGGCGTTTTTAAAAAAAGTGAACAGCATCGGTGCTCTCCAGAAGTAGCGGAAGTCTGCATAAGGCCTGCTAATTTAACAGGCAAAATCATGGCAGAAAACACAGGGTTGTGCCGGAGGGAAAGGTAAAGAAAGTGAAAATAGGCAGGCCGGGGCATGACCCTGGTCCGAGAGAGGCATTTTCCGCCAAATATGGCCTCTCCCCGAGCTCGGTGAAAAAGGGGATGGGATGGCAATGGTGAAATAAAAAAACCAGGCGCTGACGCAACCTGGTTGATTTGATGCACAATCAGGTGACTGGCGCAGGGTCATCGACGCTTTTTAAAACGTTAAATGTTGCAATCAGGAGTTCACAGCATGTCAGTGGTTACGAATAACTCGCTTCTCAGTGAAACTGCCGTTCAGACTGCGCCGATGGCCTCGGCCCTCAACACGTTGAAAATGCTGGTGCGTTACAAAGCCTGGGCGGATGCATTGACGTTCAGCAACGTCAGGTCGTTGCCGGAGGGCGAAGCCCTGAAACAGCGCCCGACGCGGTTTGGCAATATGGTGCATACCTTGAACCATATCTACGTGGTAGACGATATTTTCAGGCACCATCTGCAGGGGAAAAAACACGGCTATACCGCGCGCAATACCGAGCATACGCCGGCGCTAGAGGATTTGTGGCAGGCGGTGCAGGAAATGGACCGTTGGTATGTCGATCTGGTGGATACCTGGTCAAACGAGGATCTGACGAAGGCCGTCCATTTCGAGTTTGTCGGTGGGGGTGAAGGCGTGATGACGCAGGAAGAAATCGTGCTGCACCTGGTGAATCACGCTACCTATCACCGCGGCTTTGTCGGCGACATGATGTATCAGGTGCCCTTCACGCCGCCGTCAAACGACCTGCCGGTGTTTATCAGGGATCATTTCAACCCGGCCCGTTAAGCCGGGTATCGCGATAAAAAAAGGTCAGGGCCCTGAGGCGCCTGACCTTTTTTGTTGCCGTTTACCCAGCGGCATAGGCCGCCGGGCAGGCAAATCAACGCATGGTAACGAACTCTTCCGCTGCGGTCGGGTGGATCGCCACGGTGTTGTCGAAGTCCTTCTTGGTGGCGCCCATCTTGATGGCGACGGCGAAACCTTGCAGGATCTCGTCCATGCCCAGGCCGATGCCGTGCAGGCCGACGATCTTCTCTTCTTTACCCACGCACACCAGCTTCATGCGGCACGGTTGGCGGTGCTGCGTTACGGCGCTGTACATGGCGGTGAAGGAAGACTTATACACTTTCACGCTGTCGGCGCCGAATTTCTCGATAGCTTCCGGCTCGGTCAGGCCGATAGTGCCGATCGGCGGGTGGCTGAACACCACGGTGGCGATGTTGCTGTAATCCAGGTGTTCTTCCGGCTTGTTGTTGAACAGGCGTTCGGACAGACGACGGCCGGCGGCGACCGCGACCGGGGTCAGTTCAACCGCTCCGGTGTTGTCGCCCACCGCGTAAATGCCTTTTACGCTGGTGTTCTGGTATTTATCGACGTCGATATAGCCATTTTCGTTGGTTTTCACCCCGGTTACGCTCAGGTTCAGGTTATCGGTCGCCGGTTCGCGGCCAATCGCCCACACCAGGCTGTCGACGGTGAATTCCTTGCCGTTTTCCAGTTGCAGCGTCAGGCTGCCGTCGGCGTTCTTGACGATGGCTTTCGGCACAGATTCGGTGTGCAGGCTTGGCCCTTCGGTGTTCATCACTTCCACCAGGGTCTCGACAATCATCGGATCGAAGGTGCGCAGCGGTGCGTGTTTACGCACGAACAGGTGGGTTTCGGCCCCCAGCGCGTTCATCACGCCGGCGATCTCCACCGCGATATAGCCCGCGCCGACCACCGCAACGCGTTTTGGCATTGCGTCCAGCTCGAAGAAACCGTCTGAGTCGATGCCGTATTCGGCGCCTGGAATGTCAGGGTGGCTCGGGCGGCCGCCGGTGGCGATCAGGATATGGTCGGCGGTGATCTTCTCGCCGTTCACTTCCACCGTGTGGGCGTCGATAAAGCGCGCGAAACCTTTAATCACGTCGACTTTGTTTTTGCCCAGCACGTTGTCGTAGGAATTATGGATACGGTCGATATAGGCGGTGCGGTTGGCGACCAGCTTCTTCCAGTCGAAGGCGTTGACGGTAGTATCGAAGCCGTAATCCGGGCCGTACAGGTGGATGGCTTCGGCGATCTGCGCCGCGTGCCACATGACTTTTTTCGGTACACAACCCACGTTTACGCAGGTGCCGCCCAGTTCCTTGGCTTCAATCAGCGCGCATTTCTGGCCGTACATGGCTGCCCGGTTGATCGATGCGATGCCGCCGCTGCCGCCGCCAATTGCTAGATAATCGTAATGTTTGGTCATCTGGGATTTCCATGAATTGTGTGAATCGAAGAGGGTAAGAGTTTAACGCCTGATACGGGTTTGTCGCAAAGATTGCGTCGATGGTTGCGATAGGTGGGATATACCCGTCATCTTTCAAGTTGCAGCGTTGTTATCTGCACTCGCTCACCCCAGTTACTTACTTGAGTAAGCGCCTGGGGATGAGCGAGTTGGCCGCCTAGCTGCAACTTGAAAGCTATAGGGTATGAAGGCGCGGCGTACCGCGCCCGGTGGGCTTATTCCGGCACCACCCAGTTGATCAAATGGTGGCCATTGCCCGACGGCACCAGCGTCTTGTGCAGCCACGGCAGCACGTTCTTCATCTGCTGTTCCAGCTTCCACGGCGGGTTAATCACGATCATGCCGGAGGCGGTCATGCCGCGCTGATCGCTGTCGGGTCTTACCGCCAGTTCGATCTGCAGAATATTGCGGATGCCGGTGGCTTCCAGCTCTTTGAGCATGCGTTTGATCTGCTGGCGCATCACCACCGGATACCACAGCGCGTAAGTGCCGGTGGCAAAGCGTTTGTAACCTTCCTGCAAGCCTTTGATCACGTCCTGATAATCGGTTTTCATCTCGTACGGCGGGTCCATCAGGATCAGCCCACGGCGCGACAGGGGCGGCAACTGGGATTTCAGTTGCTGGTAGCCGTCGGCACGTTGCACCTTGGCGCGTTCGTCTTTCTGGAATTCGCTGCGCAGCAGCGGGAAATCGCTCGGGTGCAGCTCGGTCAGGTGGATTTTATCCTGCGGGCGCAACAACTGACGGGCAATCAGTGGCGAGCCAGGGTAGTAACGCAGCTTGTCGGTGCGGTTAAAGTTGCGTATCACGCTCATGTAAGCCGCCAGCTCTTCCGGCAGATCGTCACGTTGCCACAGCAGGCCGATGCCTTCCAGGTATTCCCCGGTGCGTTCGGCGTGCTCACCGCTCAGCTGATAGCGCCCTGCGCCGGAGTGGGTATCCAGGTACAGGAAAGGTTTATCTTTTTCTTTCAGCGATTCAATGATCAGGCTCTGAACGGTGTGCTTGAGCACGTCGGCGTGGTTGCCGGCGTGAAAACTGTGGCGGTAACTTAACATGGCTGGTGGTAATTCCTTGTGCTCCTGCGGAGCGTGCTGAAGATAATGAAGGCTTATAATCTGCACAGTATAAACTGTCTGGCAGGGAAAAACTGAACTGCGTTGCCGCAGGTCATTAAGGGAGTGATAAGACGATGAGCGAAAACGCGATTTTGGACCGCTACCCCGACGCTGCGCGTTGGGCATTCGGCGATGGGCCCGAATTGGCCAATGAACTGCTGCAGCTGGTGCTGAGCGGGGATAAAACGGCGACCTGCGGTTCTTATGCCAGTTACCGGCAAGAGAAGTCGCCTATGCTGGGCGATTATAACGTCATCCTCGATGGGCGCGGGGAACCCGCCTGCGTGCTTCGAACGCTCTCCCTGCGGTTGATCCGCTACTGTGACGTCACCGCCGAGATGGCGGCCAAAGAGGGGGAAGGGGATAAAAGCCTGGCGTTCTGGCGGCAGGGGCACCGGGCGTTTTTCACCCGTGAAGGCAGCTTCGCACCGGATATGTGGCTGGTGTTTGAAGAGTTTGAATTGGTCGAAACGCTGTGAATCACAAGGAGATAACATGAGCTGCATCTTTTGCGACATGGTGGCGGGCAACGTGCCGTGCCATAAAATCTGGGAGGACGACGCCCATATGGCGTTCCTGTCCATCTACCCCAATACCGAAGGCTTCAGCGTGGTGATCCCCAAGGCGCACTTTGACAGCTACGCCTTTGCGCTGCCGGACGCGGCGCTCAGCGAATTGATGCTGGCGACCAAACGGGTGGCGCAATTGCTCGACCGGGCGTTTGACGACGTGGGCCGCTGCGGCATGGTGTTCGAGGGTTTTGGCGTCGATCACGTGCATGCCAAACTGATCCCGATGCACGGCACCGCCGGGCTGGCTCAATGGCAGCCGATAGAGTCCAAATCGAGCAAGTTTTTCGATCGCTACGAGGGCTATCTGTCTTCGCACGATGCCGCGCGCGTCGACGATGGGCATCTGGCCGCGCTGGCGGCGAAAATCCGCCAGAGCACCCTTTAAGGCACTATCTATCAACGCCCGGCCATTGATTTTCCAGCCGCTTGGCTCCATGTTAGATATTCATCCGCATTTTAAGGCCTGCCCGCTGCGGCGGGCCCCAACGCTAATCAGGACTGCCCTATGACAAATCCGTTGCTGACACCGTTTTCCCTGCCGCCGTTTTCCGCCATTCGCCCTGAAGATGTCGTGCCCGCGGTGCAATCCGCCTTGGCTGATTGCCGCGCTGCGGTAGAGCGCGTGGTCGCGCAGCCGGGGCCATTCACCTGGGATAACCTGTGTCAGCCGCTGGCGGAGTCGGACGATCGCCTGTCGCGCATCTGGTCGCCGGTCGGGCATCTGAATTCGGTCAAAAACAGCCCGGAGCTGCGTGCCGCCTACGAACAGGCGCTGCCGCTGCTGTCTGAATACGGCACCTGGGTGGGCCAGCATGAGGGGCTGTACCAGGCCTATCGCAGCCTGAAAGAGGGCGAAGCGTTTAACCAACTGACCGCGCCACAGCGCAAGTCGGTGGAAAACGCGCTGCGTGATTTCGAACTGTCGGGCATTGGCCTGTCGCCGGAAAAACAGCGGCGCTACGGCGAGATCGTCGCGCGCCTGTCCGAGCTGGGTTCCACCTACAGCAACAATGTGCTCGACGCCACCATGGGCTGGAGCAAACTGATTACCGATGAAGCCGAACTGAGCGGCCTGCCGGAAAGCGCGCTGGCACAGGCCCAGGCGATGGCGCAGGCCAAAGAGCAGGATGGCTGGCTGCTGACGCTGGATATGCCGAGCTACCTGCCGGTGCTGACCTACGGCGACAACCGTGCACTGCGTGAAGAAATGTACCGCGCCTTCGCTACCCGCGCTTCCGATCAGGGGCCGAACGCCGGCAAATGGGATAACAGCGAAGTGATGGCGGAAACGCTGGCGCTGCGCCACGAACTGGCTGAACTGCTGGGCTTCGCCAGCTACGCCGACAAATCGCTGGCGACCAAAATGGCGGAAAACCCGGAGCAAGTGATCGGTTTCCTGAACGATCTGGCCAAGCGCGCCCGCCCGCAGGCCGAGAAAGAGCTGGCGCAGTTGCGCGCCTTCGCCAAACAGCATTACGGCGCGGATGAGCTGGAAGCCTGGGACATCACCTATTACGGTGAAAAACAAAAACAGCACCTGTTCTCCATCAGCGACGAACAACTGCGCCCGTACTTCCCTGAACAGCGCGTAGTCGAAGGGCTGTTTGAAGTGGTGAAACGCATTTACGGCATCACCGCCAAAGAACGCAAGGATGTGGATACCTGGCATCCTGAAGTGCGCTTCTTTGACCTGTTCGATGCTGACGGCGAACTGCGCGGCAGCTTCTACCTTGATCTGTACGCGCGTGAGAACAAACGCGGCGGCGCCTGGATGGACGACTGTGTCGGCAGCCTGCGCAAGGCCGACGGCTCGCTGCAAAAGCCGGTTGCCTACCTGACCTGCAACTTCAACCGCCCGCTGGGCGACAAACCGGCGCTGTTCACCCATAACGAAGTGACCACGCTGTTCCACGAATTCGGTCACGGTCTGCACCATATGCTGACCCAAATCGATACCGCCGGCGTCTCCGGCATCAGCGGCGTGCCGTGGGATGCGGTCGAGCTGCCGAGCCAGTTTATGGAAAACTGGTGCTGGGAGCCGGAAGCGCTGGCCTTTATCTCCGGCCATTATCAGAGCGGCGAGCCGCTGCCGAAAGAGATGCTCGACAAGCTGCTGGCGGCCAAAAATTACCAGGCGGCGCTGTTTATCCTGCGCCAGCTGGAGTTCGGCCTGTTCGATTTCCGTATGCACGCCGAGTACAGCCCTTCACGCGGCGCGCAAATCCTGCCGACGCTGGCGGAAGTGAAGAAAATGGTGGCCGTGGTGCCTTCACCGAGTTGGGGCCGCTTCCCGCACGCCTTCAGCCATATCTTTGCCGGCGGTTATGCGGCGGGTTACTACAGTTATCTGTGGGCGGAAGTGCTGTCTGCCGATGCCTACTCGCGCTTTGAAGAAGAGGGGATTTTCAACGCCGAAACCGGCAAATCCTTCCTCGACAACATCCTGTCGCGCGGCGGTTCGGAAGAGCCGATGGCGCTGTTCAAACGCTTCCGTGGCCGTGAGCCGCAGCTGGATGCTATGCTGCGCCATTACGGCATTAAAGGATAACTCACCGGTGAGTGTGTGTTTATTGTGTGAAGAAGGCGCCGATCCCGGCGCCTTGTCTATTCTGGCGGAGCGCTGGCAGTTAACGTCGGACGACGACGCGCTGATGGCGCTGGTGTTGACGCCGCAACGGCTGGAGCTGCGCAAACGCGACGAACCCAAACTGGGTGCGATTTACGTCGATTTCGTTTCCGGCACCCTGGCGCATCGGCGCCGTTTCGGCGGCGGGCGCGGCGAAGCGGTTGCCAAGGCGGTCGGCATCAAGGGTAGTTACCTGCCGGAGGTGGTGGACGCGACCGCCGGGCTGGGGCGCGATGCCTTTGTGCTGGCTTCGCTGGGCTGCAAGGTGCGGATGCTGGAACGCAACCCGGTGGTTGCCGCGCTGTTGGATGACGGCCTGCAACGCGGCTATCAGGATGCGGAAATCGGTCCGTGGCTGCGTGAGCGTTTGACGCTGCTGCACGCCTCCAGCCTGACCGCGCTGACCGGCCTCGATCCGCGGCCCGAAGTGGTGTATCTCGATCCGATGTATCCGCACAAGCAAAAAAGCGCGTTGGTGAAGAAGGAGATGCGGGTATTTCAGTCGCTGGTGGGCAGTGATGACGACGCCGACGGCCTGCTGGAGCCGGCGCGTCGGCTGGCGACCAAGCGGGTGGTGGTGAAGCGGCCGGATTACGCCCCGCCGTTGGCCAACGTGCCTGCGCACGCGGCCAGCCTGACCAAAAGCCACCGCTTCGATATTTATATGCCGCTGTAAGCTTATTCCCGGGGGGCGAAACTCTTCGCCCCCGTTGTTATTCCTGCTCGCGCAGGCTTTTCCCCACGTCACCGCCCGGATGCACCGCCAGCAGGGTTTCCTTGCTGTAGCCGCTGCGTTCCATCAGGCAGGCGCAGGCGGCATCGAAAATCGCCAATACCAGCACGATAGACGTCGTTGCCAGCATATTGAGCGGATCTATCTCGTTTTCCACCCCGGTGCGGATCACCAGCTGCGCCGCATGGGCGATCGCCGAATCCGGGTTTTCCGTCACGCCAATCAGCGGTACGCCTTTGGCCTGCAGCGTCGGCAGCAGGCGGGTCAGTTCGTCGGAATTGCCGCCGCGCGAAATCAAAATCATCAGATCATCGCCGCGCAGAAAGCCCAAATCGCCGTGCGCCGCGTCGGTGGCGTTCAGGTAGATGGCCGGCCGTTCCACGCAGGCCAGCATATGGGCAATCTTGCGCGCCGCGATGCCGGAGGTGCCGACGCCGGTGACCACAATCTTGCCCCGGCACGCCGCCAGCAGCGTCAGCAGCCGTTGCCAGGTGGGCGCGTCGATGCGTTGGCTGAGCTGCGCCAGTTCACGGCTGTAAATGGCCCAGGCCTCCGCCGCACGCTGCCATTCCTGCTGCATCACGCCTCCTCCTGCATCAGCCGGCGGTATTTCATATGGTCGTTATACAGTTCATGGAACACGCGGTATTTGCGGTCGTAATAGCTTTTTATTTTGTTGGTCTGCGGCGTGACGGTTTTACCGATGCGGCTCATGGCGCTCATCGCTTCCGGCAGCGTGTCGAACACGCCCGCCGCCACGGTGCCCATCATCGCACCGCCCAGCAGCATCGCTTCGCTCTCCTCCGGCAGCAGCATGGCGCAGCCGGTGGCGTTGGCGTGTTCCTGCACGAACAGCGGGTTCTTGGTGCCGCCGCCGCTGGCCATAATGGTGTCGATGCTGTAGCCGCTGTGGTTCATGGTTTCGATAATATGGCGGGTGCCGAGCGCGATCGCCTGGAGGGTCGCTAGATAGTGCAACGCCATGTCCTCCGGGGTGCGCGACAGCTTCAGCCCGGTCAGGGTGCCGGTCAGCGTCGGGTTGGCGCGCGGCGAACGGTTGCCGTGGAAATACGGCAGCATGTGAATATCCTGGGTCAGGAAGGCGATGTCTTCCGGTTCGCCGGCCATACGGCGCAGCAGGGCGTTCAGTACCTCATAGATGGTCTGCCCTTGAGTTTTCGCCTGCGCCAGCAGATCCTGATGGCACGGATGAGACTGAATCACATGGTCAATCAGCGCGCCGGTAGCGGATTGCCCCCCTTCGTTCAGCCAGTATTCCGGCAGAATCGCCGAGTAATACGGCCCCCACACGCCGCCGATAAAGCGCGCGGTACGCGACATCGCCATATGGCCGGTAGACGTCCCGCCGATCAGCGCGATACGGCGGTTAAAATCCGCCACTTCGCCGGAAACCCCGGTGGCGCCCAGCGTGCCGAGGGTACCGGCATGAGCGTCGATGATCGACACGCTGACCGCCGTACCGGCAATCAGGCCCATCTCGCCGGCGGCGCGCTGCGTCAGGCCGTGGCCCAGGGGTTCACCCATCATTTTGACGTCGCTGCCGATCTTGGCTGCGTCGTGTTCCAGCACGTCTTCCAGCCCAATCTGTTTGAAATAGCTTTTGTCCCAGCGCTGCTCATGGCCGAGGTAAGTCCATTTGCACACCGTCGAACACAGCGAACGGGTGGCGTCCTGGGTGGCGCGCCAGGTGAGGAAATCCGGCAGGTCAAACAGGTAGCCGGCATTGGCCCAGGTGGTCGGCATATGCTGCTTCAGCCACAGCATTTTGGGGGTTTGCATCTCCGGCGAGATGATCCCGCCGACGAAGTCCAGTACCCGGTGTTTGGTGGCGTTGATGCGCTCGGCCTGAACGATCGCCCGGTGATCCATCCACACGATGATGTTCTGCTCGGTGCGGCCGGACGGGCTGATGGTCAGCGGCCGGCCTTCTTTATCCAGCACTACCAGCGAACAGGTGGCGTCGAACCCCAGCCCTTTGACCTGAATCGGGTTGATGTCGGCCTGGTTGACCGCATCGCGCACCGCGCTGCACACCGCTTGCCAGATATTGTCCGAAGACTGTTCGACAAAGTCCGCCTGCGGGCGGTACAAATCGATGGGTCGGCTGGCCTGCCCGACCATGCGGCCGTTGAGATCGAATACCCCTGCGCGTGCGCTTCCGGTGCCTACATCTACGCCAATAAAATAACTCGCCATTATTCTTCTCCTAAAGGTCGTGTCCGCAACCTAAACTTTTCGATTCTGTAATGCGATAAACAGGATCAGCACACCGCCCCACAGGGCCATGGTCAGATAGCTGCTGACGCCCAGCAGGTTGAGGCCGCTTTCCAGCATTTGCAGCACAATCAGCGCCAGCACCAGGCCAAGCACCCGGCCAAAACCGCCGTCCGGATTAATGCCGCCCAGCACCGAAGCAAGAATGGTCACCAGCAGGTAGGATTCGCCGTAACCGGCCTTGGCCGAGTTGAACTTGGCCATCATCAATAGGGCTGCGCCCCAGCCGAGCAAGGCCGACAGGATATACACCGCGATCTGCACCCGGGCGGTATTGACCCCGCTAAACCGGGTAGCCTGTTCGTTGGAGCCGATCAGATACAAACTGCGGCCCAGCGAGGTGTGCTCCAGCAGCAGCCACAGGCCGACGGCCACCAGCAGGAACAGCAGCAGCGCCACCGGAATGCCGAGCAGGCTGCCGTTGCCGAAGAACTGAATCACCGCCGGGAAACCGGAGATCACCGCGCCGTTGGACAGCAGGATATTCAGGCCGGCGATCAGCGTCATGGTGCCGAGCGAGGCCAGAATCGGCGAAACGCCGACCCAGGCGATCAGCACGCCGTTAAGCGCGCCGATGGCGACCGCGACCAGCAGCCCGGCCAGCAGCGCCAGCGCTAAAAACAGCGGTTGATCCGGGTGGCTGACGATAATCGCCGCCATCACCAGCGAGCAGGCGTTGGCACCGGCGATGATCGACAGATTAATGCCGCCGGTCAGCATGGTAATGCCCATGCCGAGCGCCAGCATGCCGAGGATCGGCAGCTGCGAGGCGATCGACTGGAAGTTGCCGACGCTGAAGAAACGCGATCCGAGCAGCCCGGCAAACAGCAGCGCCACGGCGATGATGATCGCGCTTTGCAGGCGGATGATCCGATCGTTCGGGATCAGGCGGGTTAACGAATTCATGTCATAGCTCCTTGGCCAGCTTGCGTTTTTCATTCCAGGCGGTGCTGCTGATGCTGATCAAAATGATCGCGCCGCTGAACACCTGGTGCCAATAAGCCGACACGCTGAGCAGCGTCAGGCCGTTTTGCAGGAAGGCCAGCAACACGACGCCAAGCAGCGTGCCGGTCAGCGATCCGCGGCCGCCGGTCATGCTGGTGCCGCCGAGCACCACCGCCGCCAGCACCGTCAGCTCAAAGCCGAGCAGCGAGTTGGGCGCGACCGACTGGGTGATTTGCGCCTGAACCACTGCGGCGATGCCGGCCAGAATGCCCATGTAGCCATAAACGTAGAAGTGCAGCCGCAGCAGGTTCAACCCCAGGCGCGACGCCGCATCGCGGTTGCCGCCCATGGCGAAGATCTGGCGGCCGAGGCGGGTAAAGTTCATCAGCACGCCGGTGACGATCACCACCGCCAGCAGGCACAGCAGCGGCAGCGTCAGGCCGTAGTCGTAGCCATCGGCGCCCTGGAACGAGAACCAGTTGATACCGTCCATAAACCAGTCCGGGAACCCGTACAGCCAGGTGCCGTTGGTGGCGTATACCAGCAGGCCATAGAACAGGTTCAGGGTGGCGATGGTGATGATGATGGCCGGCACCTTCAGCCAGTACACCAGAAAACCGTTCACCAGCCCGAGCAACAGGCCGACGCCCATCGCCAGCACGAATGCCAAAGGGAAGCCGCCGCCGTGCTGAATAACCCAGGTAGCCATCACATACTGGGCGATGGCGGTGATGGCCGGGAACGAAATGTCGATGCCACCGGCAATCAGCACCACGAACAGGCCACAGGCGAGAATGCCGAGAATGGCGTAGCTGGTGGCGACGTCGGTCAGGTTGCCGAGCGTCAGAAATTCGCTGGTGCCGGCGCTCAGGCCAATGGCCAGCAGCAACACCAGCAGGCCCAGGTAAAACTCATGCCGGCCGGCCAGGCGGGCCAGTAATGACTTATCCATTCACCACCTCGGCGATCTGTTGTTCGGTGCTGTGGTGCGGCGAAAACTCGGCGATCAGTTCGCCTTTGCGCATCACCATCACCCGATGGCTGTTGTAATAGGCTTCCGGGATCTCGTCGCAGATCATCAACACCGCCATGCCGAGCTCGGCCAGATCTTTGGCGATCTGGTAGATCCCCTCTTTGTTGGCGATATCCACCCCGACGGTGGGCGAGTCGAGGATCAGGATCTTCGGCTGGGTCGCCACCCACTTGGCGATGGCGATACGTTGGGCGTTGCCGCCGGACAGGGTTTTGACCGGCAGAGCGCTGTCGGACACCTTGATGTTCAGGTCACGGATCAGCCGGTTGACCAGCGCGGTCGCCTTGGCGTGATCCAGCAACCCAAGCGGGGTATGCAGTTGATCGAACACCGTGACGATGGTGTTGTCGTAGATCGACTGTTCCATGATCAACCCCTGGGTCAGACGATCTTCCGACACGTAGCCGATGCCGTGGCGCACCGCTTCTCGGTTGTTGTGCAGCCGCACCGGTTGACCGTCGATTTTGATTTCACCGCTGTCCGGGCGCGTCATGCCGAACAGGCTGAGGCACAGCTCGGTGCGGCCTGCGCCGAGCAGCCCGACGATCGAGACTATTTCGCCGCCGCGCAGCGAAAGATTGATGTCCCGGTATTTGCCGTGCCGGCTGAGGTGGCAGACCTCGAGCAGCGGGGCGGTTTCGGCTGGCGGGCGTGCCGGCAGTTGGCTGTAGTGGAAGCGTTGGCCGGTCATCAGGAACGCCAGTTCGTGGCTGTCGAGCTGGCTTGCCGGGTAAGTGCCGACCAGCTTGCCGTCGCGCATCACGCTAATACGGTCGGCGACTTCCATCACCTCATCCAGGCGATGGCTGACAAACACCACGCAGATGCCCGCCGCTTTCAGCTCGTTGACCACCCGCAGCAGGCCGTTGACCTCCTGACGCGTCAGTGACGCGGTAGGCTCATCCATAATCACCAGCCGGGCATCGGCGGCAATGGCGCGGCAAATCGCCACCAGTTGGCGATCGGCAATCGACAGTTTTTCGACTTTTTTATCGGGATCGATATGCACCCCGACGCGGGCCATGGCGTCCAGCGCCGTCTGGCGCATTACCTGCTTGCGCACCCAGAAATGGCCGCCGGGCAGATAGCGATGAATGGCGATATTTTCCGCCACCGTCAGATTGGGGAATAACGACAGATCCTGATAAATCACCTGAATGCCGTAATGGCCGGAGAGCTGCGGCGTCAGGGAATGAAAGAGTTTGCCTTCCAGCGAAATATTGGCGCCTTTTTCCGGCTGATAAACGCCGGAAATAATTTTAATAATGGTACTTTTGCCGCAGCCATTTTGTCCGGCCAGGCAATGCACTTCGCCGATATTCAGCGTCAGGTTGATCTGGTCCAGTGCCAGCACGCCTGGAAATCTTTTACTGATATTTTCCAGGGTGATAAATGCGGTGGATGTGGTCATAGCGTTAACCTGTGCAGGTTTTTATTATCGTCGGGCGCGGTAGGCTGCGCGCCGACGTTATTTAATTACTTTCCCGGTGTGGCGCAATATTACTGAAGGCTAGAAGCCCAGCGATTTGGCATTATCTTTGGTGACTTCAAGAATTTTATTAAACCGAATCACTTTCTTATCCATATCGACGTCGGCTTTACCCAGCCCTTCGATCGACAAATCTTTGGTCACTTCCTTGCCCTGCAACAGTTGGTCGGCCACCGTCACCAGCGCATAGCCGGCGTCTTTCGGGTCCCACAGCAGCACTTTCTTGATATCCCCGCGCATCAGGTAAGGGGCTGCCTGCGCCGGCATGGCGATGCCGACCACGGCAATCTTGTCCTTGGCGCGCTTCTTGGCGACCGCCTGGCCGGCACCGATCGGGCCGAGGGAGCCAAAACCGATAATGCCTTTCATCTGCGGATAGGTTTTCATCAAATCCAGCGTGGTGGCGTAGGATTTATCGATGCTTTCCGCTACCGGCAGGCGCGAAGTGACTTCGAACATGTCCGGATATTTGGCTTTCTGGTATTTGATGGCGGAATCGGCCCAGGCGTTGTGCAGCGGCACGGTCAGCGAGCCGACGTAAATGGCGTAGCCACCTTTGCCGCCCATGTCTTTCGCCAGCTCGTCAACGTTGGCTTGCGCGTACTTCTCGCTGTCGATGGTTTCGATGTCCCACTGGCCGATCTGCTGGTCCGGGGATTCATGGGTCAGTACCACGATGCCTTTCTCGCGCGCTTTTTTCAGCACCGGTTCCAGCACTTTGGCGTCGTTTGGCACCACGATGATGGCGTTAACGTTTTTGGCGATCAGGTCTTCAATCACTTTGACCTGTGCGGCCGGGTCTGGCGTGGAAGGCCCGGTTTGGTAAGCGTTGACGTCGAGCTTTTTGGCCGCGTCGTTTACGCCCACTTCCATACGGTTGAACCAGGGAATGCCGGTCACTTTGGCAACCACGGCGATCTCGTACTTTTCAGCGGCAAAAGCAGGTGTTGTCGATAACATGCACGCAGAAACCACACATGCATTTAATAATGCGAGGTTAAATTTCATTTCGCTGTACCTTTTTTATCTGTAGGGGTGGCTGTTTTTCCACCAGTGCAGATTACAAAGGAATGGAAGGGGGGACGTAACCGAAGTTGGGGAAATGTGATCCACGCACATTGAAGTAAAATTATGGCGGTTTTAATGTTAATTAAATGTTTAATAATCTTTCGGTGGTAATATTACTACGTGAAATCATCATTTATTTAACAAAATAAACCATATTTATTTACATATGTGCAACTTTGTGGGTGTGGGAATGGCGTTTTGGGGCGATAAAAATGCCGGCAGGCGAGCCCGGCATTGAAGCATTTAACGGGGGTGTGAGCAAGATCACCTTAAGGGCGGGTTACAGCACACCCTGTGCCAGCATGGCGTCGGCAACCTTGACGAACCCGGCGATATTGGCGCCATGCACATAGTGAGTTTGCTTCCCTTCACCGCCGTATTCGACGCAGGCTTGGTGGATATCCGCCATGATATGTTGTAAACGTACATCCACTTTTTCTGCCCGCCAGCTGATGCGTGCGGCATTCTGCGCCATCTCCAGCCCGGAAGTGGCCACGCCGCCGGCGTTGGCGGCTTTGCCGGGGGCAAACAGCACGCCGGCATCCAGGAACGCATCGGTAGCCTGAATGGTGGTAGGCATATTGGCGCCCTCGGCCACAGCTTTAACCCCGTTGCGGATCAGCAACTGTGCGGCTGCCAAATCCAGTTCGTTTTGGGTCGCGCACGGCAGTGCGATATCCACAGGTACGCTCCACGGCTGCTGGCCGGCCAGGTAGGTCAGGCCGCGCTCACGGGCGTAGTCTTCCACCCGGCCGTAACGCTGATTCTTGATTTCCGCCAGATGAGCCAGCTTCTCGGTGGTGAAACCGGCCTCATCGACCACGGTGCCGCCCGAGTCAGACGCGGTGATCACGCGCGCGTCCAGCTCCAGCGCCTTCTCGATGGCGTACTGCGCCACATTGCCCGAGCCGGAAACGGCGACCCGCATTCCCTCAAAGCCCAGCCCGTGGCGTTGCAGCATGGCGTCGGTGAAATAGACCAGCCCATAGCCGGTGGCTTCGGGCCGGATCAGGCTGCCGCCGAACGACAGCCCTTTGCCGGTAAACACGCAGGCGGTGTTGTTGGACAGTTTTTTCATCATGCCGGTCATAAAGCCGACTTCACGGCCGCCAACGCCGATATCCCCGGCGGGCACATCGGTATCCGGGCCAAGATGACGGTACAGTTCGGTCATCAGCGACTGGCAGAACCGCATGATCTCCGCCTGGCTTTTGCCCTTTGGATCGAAATCCGATCCGCCTTTACCGCCGCCCATGGGTAAGGTGGTCAGCGCATTTTTGAAGGTCTGCTCGAAGCCGAGGAATTTCAGAATCGATAAATTTACCGACGGATGAAAACGCATGCCGCCTTTATACGGCCCGATGGCGGAATTGAACTGCACGCGCCAGGCGCGGTTAACCTGCACCTGGCCGCGATCGTCCACCCAACTGACGCGGAACTGGATGGCACGCTCCGGCTCCACCAACCGCTCCAGCAACGCATGTTCGCGATAGCGCGGGTTGCGTTCGATAAACGGCCACAGCGAAGTGAACACTTCTCTTACCGCCTGCAAATATTCGGGCTGGTGAGGATTATGGCGTTGTAGCGAGGACAAAAACGATTCTACCGAGACGGCATTTTCCATGGATAGCTCCTTTTAGCATTAATGTTCCCCCATTGTTTTTATAAATATTGGTATGGATAAAGTGTGGGGGATGATGTTGTGTCTTTAGCGACTATATCACTGGAGGGCGGTTGATTATCAAGCGATTAGTGATGACGGCAGAACGAAAAACGCCCGCGGCGGCGGGCGTGGGCAAGCTATGTTTGTGGGGGCTTACTTAATTTGCGTCTTTTTCTTCTTCATCACGCAGCGGCACAATCAGCATGTCGATATGAACGGTGTTGATCAACTGGCGCGCAGAGGACATCAGCTTGCTCCAGAAATCCTGGTGGTGGCCGCACAGCACCAGGTCCATATCGTATTTCTTGATGGCATCGACCAGCACCTGCGCCAAATCGCCGCTGCCGCTCAGGGTTTCGGTGATCGGATAACCGGCATTTTGCGAAAGCTCGGTCAGCGCGTGGTGGGTTTCCTCGGAGATACGCTTTTGCATATCGCCGAGATTAACGTCGATCAGGCCGGTATACAGGTCGGAATAGTTAACATCTACGTGGATCAGGGAAACTTTGGCGTTGTACGGCCGCGCCATAGATACGGCTTTTTCCACCAGAATTTTGCTCTCTGGGGACAGGTCTACCGCAATCAGAATGTGTTTGTAAGCCATGAGAATACTCCTTCCATATAATGCCGATTAAAGGGTTAGCAGGCATTTCAGCGTACCAGCCTGGCGCTTTAGGTTTACCTGCATTTTATCATTCAGATAACACAATGATATGTTGGGGCGATCACAGTGTGCCGCATCAGAAAATCTCTTCATCTCTACCCTTGCCAGTTTTACACCCGCCGGGCTGAAAATCCTATCATTACTGGGGTTATTGGCGGTTTGATCGTTTGAAACATAAGCGTTCTTAAACAGAGTATAGCCTCAAATGCCCTTCCGGCCGTGGAAAAGACCGGGAGTGGCGGGCAGGGGCGGTTATTGCTTATAACCCATCGATGGGTGACAAATAGCCAGATTGCGGTAAATTTTATCTACTGCTCAGGCCAGTTTGCGTTTCATTCACCTACAATAATGAATATGGGCCTCACCCTTTCTTCTCTGAGTCGGTCCGCGCTACGGGTACTTTACCTGGCGACGGTTTGTTTCAGAGGCTGTGGGTTATGCGCGGCCCGAGCGGTAAAAGGGGATCGGAGCGGTAGGCTCCCGCAGTAATGGGCATCGAGGTAGGGCAGTTGGACCCGGCGGAGCGCCGCGGATAACAACGCCTTGAGGGGGCAATCATGATCAGTACCGTCGCGCTGTTTTGGGCTTTGTGTGTGGTGTGTGTGGTAAACATGGTGCGGTATTACTCTTCTCTGCGTGCGCTGCTGGTGGTGTTGCGCGGCTGCGATCCGCTGTTGTACCAATACGTCGATGGCGGCGGTTTCTTTACGGCCCACGGTCAGCCGAGCAAGCAGTTGCGGCTGGTGCGCTACATTTTCTCGCAGCGCTACGTCGAGCATCACGATCCGGAGTTTATTCGCCGTTGTGAGCGGGTGCGCGGGCAGTTTATGCTGACTTCCGCCCTGTGCGGGCTGGTGGTCGTCAGCCTGCTGGCGCTGATGATCTGGTATTAAACCGGGCGGTTTCCCTCAGCTACGGGCAAAAAAAAGGCGGCCACAACGGGCCGCCTTTCTCATGGAACAAGCTGCTTAGATAACCTTAAGCGCCAGCCAGTACAGTGAACCGGAAAGCAGAATCGAAATCGGCAGGGTCAGTAACCAGGCCAACAGGATGTTCTTCACGGTTTTGCTCTGTACGCCGCCGCCGTCCACGATCATCGTCCCGGCTACCGCCGAAGAGAGTACGTGGGTGGTGGAAACCGGCATACCGGTGTAGCTGGCCACGCCGATCGACAAGGCCGCGGTCATCTGAGCCGACACGCCCTGAGCGTAGGTCATGCCCTTCTTACCGATTTTCTCGCCGATGGTGGTGGCAACGCGCTTCCAGCCAACCATGGTGCCGAGTGACAGCGCCAGAGCAACCGCAACGATGATCCACAGCGGTGCATACTCAACGGTTTGCAGCAGATCCTGACGCAGGTTCTTCAGGAAACGCTGGTCCGCGGCGGAGGTTTCCGGCAGTTTGGCGACCTTGTCTGCGGTATCCGTTACGCACATCAGCAGGCGACGCAGATGGCTGCGCTGTTCTACCGTCAGTTGATCGTAACTTTGCAGATTGTTCAGCAGGCCCTGCGTCAGCTCAATCGCCGGCATGGCGCGGGAACTGTCACAGTGGAACTCGGTCGGCTTATTCGGCGAAACCTCATCCTCCGGGCTTGGCACCAGCGGCGTCAGGGACACCACGTGTGACAGGGCATCGCCGTGCTGCTGGTAATATTGCTGCAAGTGGGTCACGGCATCGCGCGTACGGGTGATGTCATAACCGGTTGCATTCATATTGACCACGAAACCGGCCGGCGCAACGCCGATCAGCACCAGCATGATAAGGCCGATGCCTTTCTGGCCGTCGTTGGCGCCGTGCGAGAAGCTGACGCCGATAGCCGACAGGATCAGTGCGATACGGGTCCAGAACGGCGGCTTGCGTTTGCCGTCGACCTTTTCGCGTTCCGCAGGGGTCATGTGGATACGCTGGCGTTTCTTGTTGCCGCTCCAATAGCGGCGCAAGGCAAACACCATCAGCCCGGCGACCATCATGCCGACCAGCGGCGAGATGAGCAATGACAGGAAAATACCGATCATTTTCGGGACGTTAAGCGCATCCACCACCGAGGTGTGGGTCATCAGTGCATTGGTTAAACCAACACCGATAATTGCGCCAATCAGCGTATGGGAACTGGAGGCCGGCAGACCGAAATACCAGGTGCCGAGGTTCCAGATAATCGCCGCCAGCAGCATGGAGAAGACCATGGCTAATCCGTGCGCTGAACTGACGTTCAACAACAGATCGGTAGGCAACAGGTGAACAATGGCGTAAGCAACACTCAAACCACCGAGCATAACGCCAAGAAAGTTGAACAAGCCCGCCATCACGACCGCAAGTTGCGAGCGCATGGCACGGGTATAGATTACTGTAGCGACCGCATTGGCCGTATCATGAAAGCCGTTGATGGCTTCATAAAACAACACGAACAACAATGCGAGAATTAACATCAGGCCGGTATGGAAATCCAGGCCTGCGAACAAATGCAGCATAAGCGTTACGCCAGTTTGTGGACATGAACGCCGCGCATTATCCGTGACAACCGGGGCCGGGGAAAAGGAAAATATGACGTTTTTTTGATTTGGATATGACGAAACGATGGCGCTGGCATGACAAAGATATGAAATATCAGAACCTTATGCTGATAAGCGTGCTGTAATATTTTCTTACTATGGCGTTGACGGCGTCATGGCTTTACAATCTGCCGCCGTAAAGTTGTCGGTTACCGGTAGCGAAACGGCGTAATATGGCGGCCTTTTGTCGCGATTGTGGTTTTTTACACCCAAAATAATTGGCGTTGCAGCAAGGCAGTTGCAGCTTCAGGTATGAAGGGATATTCAGAAAGAGGCGCAGGTGGAACAGTTTGATGTCGTGGTAATAGGTGCGGGCGCAGCGGGTATGTTTTGCGCCGCGCAGGCGGGGCAACTCGGTTGTCGGGTGCTGCTGCTCGATAACGGCAAAAAACCGGGACGCAAAATCCTGATGTCCGGCGGTGGACGCTGTAACTTTACTAATATGTACACCGAACCGGCCGCCTACCTGTCGAACAACCCGCATTTCTGTAAATCGGCGCTGGCGCGCTATACCCAGTGGGATTTTATCGATCTGATTAACCGCTACGGCATCGCCTACCACGAGAAAACGCTGGGGCAGCTGTTTTGCGATGACTCGGCGCAGCAGGTGGTCGAGCTGCTGGTTAAAGAGTGCGAACTGGGCCAGGTGACGACGCGCCTGCGCAGTGAAGTGCTGGGCGTGGAAAAAACCGAAGGCGGTTTCGAACTGGCGCTCAACGGTGAGAAAGTGAGTGCTCGCTCACTTGTGGTGGCCAGCGGCGGGCTTTCCATGCCGGGGTTGGGCGCGTCGCCGTTCGGCTATAAGCTGGCGGAGCAATTTGGCCTCAAGGTGTTGCCGACTCGCGCCGCGCTGGTGCCTTTTACCCTGCATAAACCGCTGCTGGAACACCTGCAAACGCTGTCCGGCGTCTCTGTGCCGGCGGTGATCACCGCCGAAAACGGCGTCAGCTTCCGCGAAAGCATTCTGTTTACCCATCGCGGCCTGTCCGGCCCGGCGGTATTGCAGCTTTCCAGCTACTGGCAGCCCGGTGAGTTTGTGAGCGTTAACTTACTTCCTGCGCTTGATCTGGCGGGCTTCCTCAATGAACAACGCCAGGCTCACCCTAATCAAAGCCTGAAGAATACTCTTGCGCTGCACTTGCCGAAACGCCTGGTGGAGTGCCTGCAGACGCTGGGGCAATTGCCGGAAGCCACGCTGAAACAGTTAAACCCGACGCAGCAGGCTGCATTGGTGGAAACATTACAAAACTGGCGTGTACAGCCCAATGGCACCGAAGGCTACCGCACGGCGGAAGTGACACTCGGCGGTGTAGATACCAAAGAACTCTCTTCCAAGACCATGGAAGCTGCCAAGGTGCCAGGTTTGTACTTTATCGGTGAAGTGGTGGATGTGACAGGGTGGCTGGGCGGTTATAACTTCCAGTGGGCCTGGAGCTCGGCCTGGGCTTGCGCTCAGGCGCTGGCGGCGCAGGGGCAGCAAGGCTGATTGTTACTCCGCAGCCGGTAGGTATTGGCATCATGCCGTTAATGAATGGCGCGGAGTATCTACTGCCCCCGTGGCGTCGTCGCCGACACCAACTTCCGCAGTCATACTCATCGGGCCGGTGACAAGCGATCCGCAGGCGCAGGGGGTCGGGAGGATGCTGTGAGGCCCGGGGGTATCAGAAGGTTTCGGTCAGCGAGCGATTTCAGGGCACCAATGTTCGGCCCAGAGTGACTATTTCACACCACTGCTTTTTATAGTTCCACCTTGGATTGTCCATTCCCAGGGAGTAAATCATCTTTACGCCTTTTTGATTGCATAATTCTTTTGCCAACTTGATGTTCATATACATAAGAACACTCCCTGTGCTGAGGCTCGCATAGGTTTGGTCAACGCCACCATTATGGCAATCAAAGAAAATCCACTCCCTGCATTCTGCTTTAAATACCAGGTCGTAAGCGCAAGGCTTGCCATTTATCAACAATACATAACCAAATAGCAGGTGGCGTAATTTACTAAAGACCGCCAACAGGGCTTCCTCAGAATAACACTCTAATGTATCCCCCCATCTTTTTTTGAAAAGCGAGATATAAATATCAGACAGCTCCCTATCGGAAAAATTGTCAATTGACAAGCATTCCCCACCGCTACTTATGAATTTATCAAACTCCGCTAATCTTTTTTTATGCGTTTTTTTGGAAAAATCATCTTTGACCAGGCATGTCTTTCTTTTTAACTTTTCCCAATGAATGCAGTTATAAAAATCCCCTTTATGATAAGAAGATAACTGTTTGGTTTTAAAAGGCATAACAATCTTGCCGCTGCCTTTTTTAATCGGAATGATGATGTCGTCAAAAGAAAAGGGATATCCACTTACCTTAAGCGAAAGATTACCCTTTAGAGAAAAGGCCGCAGATATAACCGAGCCTTTTTTCGTGTAACGATAGAATTCAGGAAAAACAAGCCGCTGACTCAAGAAGTCCAGCACGTCAGGGTGAGTACATACACTTCCCCCAAAGAGAAAATAGGCCTCCCTGTAGGCTTCTGGCGTTGTTGGTTCCCAACCAAACAGTGCTTTTTTCATATATTTTTTTACATTTCTTGTCGAAAACAACAATGTAATGTTACGCAACCAAACGATAGCCAAACGAAAAGTGCATGATTTATGAATAACAGGGAAAATTCCCGACCACTTGTCACTTTTAATGGCGGCAGGTGGCCGGCGGCAGAGATTTGTCTTGAGGGAGGGCGTGGCTTTGTCGCATTCGGGAACCGCCGGGTACAAGGCTACGCGGCAGCCGTAGGCAAAACTCGGGCCCGGCGCAGCCGGATAGACTAAGCTGACTTTTAGAGAGTTTATCCGGGGTATTCGCCATGCATATTATTCTTGCACCTACCAATCTGGGGCTGCGCCCTTTACGGCCGGGCCATGTTCCCGGTACATGGCGAGCGCCGCAGGCGCTGATGGCACATGGCCTGGCGCAAAGGCTGGGGGCGGGGGGCGTCACTGAGTTGCCGCAGCCGACCTATTCGCCGGCGGCGCAGCCCGGTACCCGCATACGTAATGGCCACGCGATTCGCGCCTTTACGATCACGTTGGCCGCAGAGATTGCTGCGGTGCAGGCGCGCGGCGAGTTCCCGCTGGTGGTCGGCGGCGACTGTTCGATTCTGCTGGGGGCGCTGGCCGGTTCGCGCCGTGCGGGGCCGCTTTCGCTGGTGCACATCGACGGGCACAGCGATTTCCGTCATCCCGGCAACTACGATCCGCAGCAGATGCTGGGTGCGGCGGCGGGGATGGATTTGGCGTTGGCGACCGGGCGCGGGGAACCGCTGCTGACTGAATGGCCTGGCGTAACAGGGCCGCTGGTGCCGGAGCGGCAGGTTTTACAGCTGGGCGAGCGTGAGTGCCGGGATGCGGATTTTGCCTGGCCGGATATCAATCAAACGGCAATTGCGCGCATTGACGTCTTCGCCGCCAATCGGATGGGCAAAGCGGAAATTGTGCGGCAAATCGAACAGATGCTGGCCACCGAGCCGGAATGGCGCTTTTGGCTGCATCTGGATGTGGACGTGCTCGACCAAACCATTATGCCGGCGGTGGATTCCCCCGGCAGCCCCGGTATCGATCGCCTCTGGCTGGAAAATATCGTGGCGCGCTTGCTGCAAAATCCGTTGTGCTGCGGCATGACGCTGTCGGTATTCGACCCCGAGCTCGATCCCGACGGCCGATACGCGGCGCTGATAATGGAAATGCTGGAGGCGATGTTCCGCTCCCGCTGACGGCGTTATGCCTTGTGCGTCGACAACTGGATGCTGGTTTCGGTGTTGGAAATGCCGGCGATGCGCCGGATACGCCCCAGAATCTTATCGAAACTCTCCAGGCTGTCGGTACGGATCTCCAGCAGAATGTCCCACTTGCCGTTGGTGGTGTGCAGGGTGAACACCGCCGGTTCGCCGCGCAGCTGTTGCAACACGCTTTGCGCCTTGGTGCCTTCCACCGCCACGCACATCCAGGCGCGAATGCGGTTATGTTCCACGCCAGGCTTCACGCGAACGGTGTAGCCGGTAATGATCCCTTGCGCTTCCAGCGCCTCGATTCTTTTTTGCACCGTAGCGCGTGAAACCCGAACCTTGTTGGCTATCTCGGTCACCGAGCTGCGGGCGTTTTCGCGCAGCAGCGCGAGGATCTGGCGATCGGTATCATTCATGGTGGCAAGGTGTCGGCTGGCGGTGGCGATTTGTAAAAATATAGAGCAATTTAGTCATTTTTCACACTGCCTGGCGCCAAATTGATTTTCCATAATAGGGGCGCGTCATTCCCCCGATCCCTGTGAGAAATATCATGCAAACCACCCAATCCGTTTTGATGATCCGGCCTTCCGGTTTTGCCGCGAATAAACAGACCCAGCACAGCAATTTTTTTCAGAAGGCCACGCAGCGCCATCAACATCACGAGGCCGGGGCATTGATCGCCTTTAACGGTTACGTTGTTGCTCTGCAACAGGCCGGTGTCGACGTGAGGGTGATGGATGATATCGACGGGCAGGAAACGCCGGACGCATTGTTTCCCAATAACTGGATTGCGCTGCTGGGCGACGGCAGCCTGTTCACTTTCCCGATGGAAGCGGAAAACCGACGACGGGAACGCCGTCAGGATATTATCGCGCAGCTCGCCAATGATTTCGTGATTGAACGACGTATTGATCTTTCCGCCCACGAACGGGCCGGGCGTTTTCTGGAGGGCACAGGTTCATTGATCCTGGATCACCCTAACAGGTTGGCTTATTCCTGTCTGTCGTCACGCAGCTCTCCAGAAGTGGGGCGCGAATTTGAGCGCCATTCCGGCTACAAAATCGTCTGGTTCGACGCCGTAGATCGCCATAATCGGCCGATTTATCACACCAACGTGATGATGAGCGTCGGCGAGCGCTACGCCATTCTCTGCCTGGAAAGCCTGCGTAACCCGGAGCAAAAGCGCGCGCTGATCGCCAGCCTGCAAGGTAGCGGCAAAACCCTGATTGACGTCAGCTACGCTCAGATGGAGGCGTTCGCCTGCAACGTGCTGGAGCTGCGCGCCCAAGACGGCAGCCCGGTTTACGCCATGTCGACCCGCGCCTGGGCCAGTTTTACGCCGCCGCAGCAGGCGCTGATTGGCGGTTACGCCCGGCTGGCGCTGGGGGAACTCGATATTATCGAAGATCTCGGCGGCGGCGGCGCGCGCTGTATGCTGGCGGAGATCTTTCTGCCAAAGAAACGCGCTCTGGCCTGAGCCTGCGCCGTTTCAGTTCAGCCCCATCTGATTGAGCAGCATTTTGTTCAGTTCGGTATTTTTGCGCACGTTCAATTTACGCATTGCCGAACGCTTGTGGGCGCTGATGGTCTTCTGGCTGCGGTGCAGCATCCCGGCGATGGTGCAGGCGGACATGCCGGTGCTCATCAGCTTCAGCACCTTCTTTTCGCAGCTGCTCAGGGCGGAGATGCGGCACTGCCGGCATTTCCAGATGGCGCCGGCGTGCAGCGCCACCCAGGGGTGCCGGCAAAAGCGTTCCAGCGCCATGTGGAGCTTGTGGCGAACGGTAGCGGCATCGTCGCGTCGGTTAATGCTGAACAACGCCGGATGGGCGTGCAGATAACGGGTGTCGCGATCGTCCAGGATCAGCACGATCATTTGCCGATGGCGCGGCGTCTGGTACGGACTTTGGTAGCAACTGGCGCAGCCGCATTGGTCTTCCAGCGTGTGGAACACGATCTCGATCGGCTCCAGGTTGCGCAATTCGTGCAGATGCCCGCGGCGGCTGTGATTCAGGTCATGCAGATACTCTTGCAGCAGTTGCCGTAACCCCTGTTGATAAAAATTATCGCTGCCCAGCAGGGTGAACCGAATATTAAGCATAGTTACTCCTTAAAACGCGCATCGTGCGGGAACCGTCGGCGAGCCCGACGACCCCCCCAGAAAATCAAGGTAATGGCACGCCGCCAGCCTGAATAACCCGGCCGTTTTGTCGTTGGATATCATCACTGCTTCCTGAAACGCCCGGCCTTATTGGTAAGCCAGCACAAAATTGGCTACCGAGCTGAATTCACCCTCGGTAATGGTTTTATTCTGTATCGCGCTGGGGTGGCCCTGCACATAGGCGGTGAAATTCAACACAGTGGCGCCGTCCTGCAATGCCACTGCGCTGGTGGCCTGATTCAACTCAATATCGGCGCCCTTGCTGTCGAACAGCGCGATGGCGGCGCCGTTGGTGCCGTTATTGATCGCCAGTTTGCCCGGCAGTTCGTGGTCTTCGGTGCCGCTGAAGGTGACATTGACGGATTTGAACACCGCCGTTTTGCAGTCGGTCAGTTTGATGTTGAACGGCACCGGATTGCTGTGGCCATAGCGGTACAGGGTTTTGACGATCACGGTATCCATCTCCACCACCTGATCGGCCGATTGCGGTTCGATATTGCACGGCCGGCTCACCACGGTACCGTGGAACTGCAGTGGTGAACCGATCAGTTCGGTATCCGCCGGCGCCGGCAACGCCGTAAACAATAGGGGCGTGCAACTGAGCATCGCTAAAGCGCGTAAACGCATGGTCTGTTTCTCCCTGGGTTACTCGAAGGCCGCCACAATGGTGGCCGAGGCGTTGAATTCCCCTTCCGCGATGTCCTTGCCGCCGTTGGCCAGCGGCGCGGCAACCAGGTTCCAGCTGCCGCCGTTACCGATATTCGGCACCGGGTAAAACTCATTCGGGATCACCAACTGACCCTTATGTTTGATCTCGATGCCGAGATCGGTTTTATCGGTTTTAAACGCGTTATTGGTGAAGGGCGCCGGGCTGCCGGAGACCGCCAGTTTGATATTCAGGGTGCCGTCCTCAAAGCTGCCGCCTTCGCACTGAAAGCGCACCGGAATGCTTTGCGGATAGCTTGCGCCGTTCAGGTTGCTGCCGCTGATTTCCCCAAATTCGACGTTGATCAGTTGGCCTTCATTCACCACGCATTTATCCGGCACGTACAGAATGGCGGATTGAATAAACACCTGCGCCATAGGGTTAGGGCCGAAACCTGCGTCGGTCGACCCCAGGCGGCCATACATCTCGATGATTTGCCGGTCGTTAATCTGCACGCCATTGATGATTTTTTTGCGCACCCGGAAGGTGACTTTGCCCCGGGAACCGCTTTCGTAGTTGTTGATTTGCACGTAGGGCGGGTTGCATGAATGTTGGTTCAACTCGTTGGATACATTGTAAAAAGGCACAGTGACGTAGGCCCTTTTATTGCCGGCGATCCACACCTCGGCTTTTAAATCCAGGTAATCATTCAGTTTTAAATAACCGTTGCCGAACTCGGAGGGGGGCAGCGCCGAATCCGACTTATAAAAGTGCGGGCTGGTCGGAATACGGGTATCGCAATAGGCCTTGCCGGTATATTGGCCGCCTAATGAATAGGTAAATTCTTTGGTGAAGCCCACCTGATTGGTGATGTTGGTTTCATTCAGGTCGATATAGAACTGTTTTGCCCCGCCGTCCGGCGTCACGTAGCCATTTGCCCAGACGGCAGGCGCCGCCAGCGCGAACGCCAACGGCAGGCAATAGGTAAGGTATTGGTTTTTCATCGCGTTTGTGAACCTCACAGGTAAATCACCTGAATGTGCGCCACGCCGGAAAACCCGGCCGCCATCACCGCCCGCTGCGTTGACTCCAGGCTGGCGCTGAACCACAGCGTGTTGCTGCCGGGTTGCAGAATGTAGGGCCGGCTCTGTTGGTTAAGTGACAGCGCACGCCCCTGTTGGTCCTGCAAACGCAGGCCGATGCCTTGCACGCCGCCGTTGAGTTTCAGCAAGTCCGGATTATTCACATCGCTGTCGCCGAGAAACACCAGCGTCGCGGCCTGCTCGCCCTGTAAATAGAGCTGCCCGGCATCGCCGTTGCGTTGTCCGGCGGGGTTATCCGCCAGCGCTTTGGCCCCCAACAGGCAGTTGCGGAAGGCGAGACGAAAGCGCACCGGCGCGCTCCGATCGCCGGCATTCTGGAAGTCACGCGCGTTAACCTCGCCCAAATCGATGGCCTGGTCCTGGCTGTCCGGCGTCAGGCTGCAAGGGGAACTGAGCAGGCCGCCGAAAAAGCTGAGGGTGCCGGTAGTGCCTTCAATCACGTCGAGCGGCGTTGCCGCCGCCGCGCTGCCGCTAAGCAGCAGTGCGCCGAACAGCAAGGGCCGCAGGCGGCCGCCGGTGAATTCAGCCATGCGGTATCTCCTTATTTTTTGGTATCGGGCACGACATGGCAGACGCTGCCGCTGCAGGCGAAGCGCAGCTCGGGGTGGCCGCCGTAGTCATTGATGTAGGTGACGACAAAGCTGTTCAGGCCGTTGTCGCGCAGCTTCACGCTTTCGCTGGATTTCGGTTTCAGCATCACCGGCTGGAAGTCACCGAGCGCGCCGCCGCCCTGTTTCTGCGGCTGGCGGGTCATGCCGGTCAGAGTGATGTAAAACGGCGTGGGGTTTTCGATGGTGAACCCGCCGGCGCTTTTACTGAACACCAGCTTCTCCTGCCACACTTCGCCTTTTGGCGCGACGATGGCTTTCGGCCGGTAAAACAGCTTGATCTGGGTCTGCAGCGCCAGCTGCATCACGTTGGTTTTGCTGCTCTTCGGCGGGATTTCACGCAGGTTGAAATAGAACACCGATTCGCGATCCTGCGGCAGGCGGTCGGCTTCCGGGGTCTTGGTGATGCGCACGACGCTGCGTTCGCCGGCTTCTACCCGCTGCAACGGCGGCAGTACCACCAGCGGCGAGGTGATTTTCTGATGCTGTTCGTTTTCCAGCCAGGATTGCGCCAGGAAAGGCAGTTCCTTATTTTCGTTGACGATATTCAGGCTGATGGATTTCGCGTCGCTGAGGTAGACGGCGCGGGTGCGATCCAGCGAAATCGCTGCGTTGACGGCCGGCGCCGCGCTGGCCAATGCCAGGCCCAGTGCGGCCACTTTTGCTAGCGGATAGTTGTTCATAGTCATCAATTCTCTGTGTTGCGGATTACAGTTTGGCGCACGGCAGCAGCAGCTGGTCCAGCGGCTTGGCGGCGCCCGGTATCACGATGCGGCACTGGCGTTGGCCTTCCCAGGCGACATCCAGTTGCTCTTGCGGCTGGACGCCGGTCAGGTAGACCGATCCTCCGTCGTTCACCACCGCCACTTCGCGGCCTCGCTCGCTCAGCACCGTAGCGCCAAACGGCGGTTCACTGCCGTCGGTCAGCTTGATGGTGGCCAGCAGCTTGCTGCCTTTCACCACCTCAAAGTGGCGGTAGCCGATGGCGCCTTCGGTCAGCGTGCCCTGCACTACCGCTCGGGTCGCTTCGACGTCGTCCGCAAGTTGGTTGACGTCAATGCGGGTATCGGTGTTGTAGTAGCTGGTGATATCGGAAATCACCGCCAGGCCGAAGTGGTTGCTGTAGGTGCGGCCGTTGTTGATCGGCACCCCGGCGATGCCATCGGTGTCGAGCATCATCCGGCTGCCGCCGTTGCTGGAGTTCTGGTGCGCGGCCACGCCGTGTCGGGTGGCGGTAATGCCGCTGCGGAAAGTGCCGCCGACAGAGGAGTAGCTGTCTTGTTGGTAAGAGGCGCTGGCGTTAAGCGAGCCAAATGACGCGTTATGGCTGTAGTAACCGCGAGCCAGCGATTTGCCGGCTTGGTTAAAGCCGCCGCTGACCTGCCAGGTATTGTTCGGATCGGTGTAGTCGTTGTAGGACGCCATTTGCGTGACGTCGCTGTTGCTGCTTTGCAGCGAGTAACCGATGCGGCGACGATCGCCAATCGGCACGCTGAAGTTCAGCATCACGCTGTCGTCCGTGCGGCCGTGATAGGTAGTGCGGTAGGCCGACAGCGAAGCGGTGATGTTGCTGACGTTGCCGACGTTGAACAATTTGCTGGCGGACAGCCCGTAACGATCCTGTGCCTTGGCGTCCCAATAGGTCTGGTGGGAATAGGTCAGGTAGGCGGTGATCGCTTTGGCGCTGTCTTCCGCCATAAAGGTTTTGCTGGCGGTGATGGTGTACAGCTCTTTTTGGCGCCCGTTGTAGTGTTCGTCGTAGTCGTTGTAACGTTCTTGCAGATACTGCGACATGTTCATGAACTTGCGCTGCGAGAAGCGGTAACCGGCGAAGGTGATCTGGCTGTTCAGTTCATCGAAGCGTTTGGCGTAGTTGACCTTGAACGACATGCCGCTGGCGGTCGGTTCATTGGGCAGGCGCGCGATAGACTGCGTGACGTCCAGCGACATGGCGCCAAACACGTTCAGATCGCGGCCCAGGCCGAGCGCCCAGGCGTTGTAATCGCCGCCGAGCAGCGCGCCGCCGTACAGCGACCAGGCGCTGGTCAGCCCCCAGGAGAAATCGCTGGCGGAGAACAGCGGCCCCTGCGTGCGGTGATCGTAAGCCGAGGGCTTACCCAGTGCGACGTTGTAGCGCACATAGCCGGGGCGGGTCAGATAAGGGATGGTGGCGGTATCGACCTGGAAGGTGGAGACGCTGCCGTCTTGTTCTTCTACCTTCACGTCCAGCCGGCCACGTACCGAACTGTTGAGATCCTGAATGGCGAACGGCCCGGCGGGCACCGTGGTTTCGTACAGCGTGCGGCCTTCCTGGGAAACGGTGATTTTGGCGTTGCTCTTGGCGATGCCGCGCACTTCCGGCGCATAGCCCTGCAGGTTGGGCGGCAGCATGCGCTCGTCACTGGCCAGATTGAGGCCGGTGAAGCGGTACGAATCGAACACCCCCGAGTCGAGAAAGATCTCGCCGAGGGTGAGCTTGGCGGCCTGCATGGGCAGTGCGCGATAGGCGTAGATCTGGTTCCAGTCAAAACCGCTGTCACGCTGGCCGGCCTGCTGATTGTAATTGGCCTGATAATCGGCACGCAGGCGCCAGGCGCCCATATTGGCACCCAGCGTGCCGTAGCTGCTGAGATTTTCTGAGGTGTTGTTATTGTGGCTTTGTTTGCCGACCTGGCCGCTGAGGTTGTAATCCAGCAGCAGCCCCGGAATACCGTCGTCCCATTGTTCAGGTGGGGTCCAGTCCGGATCGGAATATTTCATCCATGCCTGCGGAATGGTGATCGCCAATACGCCGCCGCCGATACGATCGGAAAGGGTCGCCCCTTTGATCCCGCTGATATCGGCGCACTGGTTGTCGTGCCACAGGGTGATTTTTTTGGCGGCTTCCTCTTTCAGCGCCATTTTCTCCACCAGATCCGGCGGCAGACAGGCGCGGGAGCGCTCCTTTTTATCCGCTGACGGATAATACTGGATGCGGCGCTGCGGCAGGGTTTTCTGGTTGATCTTGATATCCAGCAGATAGGTGCCGGGCATGACGTAATCGGCATCGGAAAAACGCGATAAATCCACTTTGCTGCGATCGCCGATATCCAATACGTCGGTATTGAATTCCGTGGCGGAAAAAGCCGAATGCGCCCAGAGGAAAGATAGAATGACGGTAAGGGGTCTTTTTTTCCGTGTCAGTAATGACGTCATAGAATAATCACTCATGGCAAATCCGCGCCCAATAGCAGGTCATCCTGTACGACCTGAATACGTAATACGTGATGTCATTCGGTACCTGATGCCGGTACCCGCCTAACGCGGCGTTACAGATAAGACAGGGTGAATTTCGCCAGCGAGCTGAATCCGCCGGCTCGGGCCTTATCTGGGTGAATACGTAGTCGGGCACCGAAGCGCAGCGTATTGTCGCCGGCGACGATCTGGTAATCCGCCGTGGTGGTGCCCAGCGGGATAGGGGTACCGGCTGCGGTAAGCAGTTCAATGGCCACGCCTTGCGCTTCGCCGTAAACGCCCAATAGCGCCGGATCCCGGCTGTCTGCGGTGCCGTCGAAGGTGACGGTAGCCGCGCGATAAATAAAGTCGGGCTTCACTACGCTTGCCAGTTCACAGTTCACCAGCTTGATCTCAAAATTGCGGCGGCTGCCGATCAATACCGGCTGCGCGCCCAATGCCGCATCTGTCATGGAGATCAGCCCGAAATCAATGGTTTGGTCGAGGCTTTCGCCGGCAATCCCACAAGGGGTCTCGACGATCTCGCCGCCCAGGCTGACCGTGCCGTGGCCCTGATTTTTCGCTGTCGCTTCCAGGCTGCAAACGCTGAGCGCGATAAGCAGCGCGCCCCAAATCCGGGTTGTCATGCTGGCGTCTCCCTGTAGCCGTCCGTCTCGTTACCTAATATCCGTGCAGGTAAAAGCGGGGACGCCGAAACGGCGCCCCCCAAGGGGATTACAGGTAAGCCAGAGTGAAGTTCGCTACGCTGGTGAACTCGCCAGGGACCACGGCGCCAGACGCGCTGCTGCCTTGCAGATAAGCGGCGAATTTCAGGGAGTTGTTGCCTTCGTTCAGGCCCTGACCGTCAGTCGCGGTGCCCAGCTCAACGTCTTTGGAGTGCAGGTTGTCGTAGATCATGATGCCCGCGCCGGTCGCGGTGCCGCTCAGTGCCAACAGCTTGCTGTTATCAGGATCCGGGGTGCCGGTGAAGGTCACCTGGACGTTCTTCATGGTTGTCAGAGAGCAGTCTTTCAACTCAATGCTGAATGGCTGAGAGCTGGATTTGCCTTCTTTGGCCAGGATACGGCTGCTGATTTGGCCCATAGGTACCGTCTGGTCAACGGACTCTGGCGCTACGCTGCATGGCGCATCGATGATTTCACCGGTAAAAGTCACTTTACCGCTGCCCTGATTAGATGCGGCGTGAGCAACAGATGCGGAGGCGAAAGCAATCATGGTTGCCAGCATTAATTTATTCAGTTTCATTTCTCAAGTTCCTGTAGAGAGTATTTAAATAAAAAGAAAAGCACATCTAAATCCCCCACGACGACGGCAACGTCATGTCACCGCCCTCGAAGTTGGAGCCAGATCCTTTTGCTCTGGGCAATACGCCACCCTCCGTTATTTTCTCGGCAATAACGAAAGTTTTTGGAAGGCGTAAAAACGCATTCCATTAAAATGAAAATATGAATATCACCCTGGCGTCTTGGTGAGAATATTCTTGCAAATAATAGGTGTTGTTGGAAATAGCTTTTATTAAGTTAGGTCAAATACAGAATATAAAACCAAAAGGAAAAAGAAATATATATGATTGAAAATCAATAGATCGTATAGCCCTATTATCCAGAATAAATGACTGTATAATTTGCAATGTGCGAGATTTTAGATCGCCAGATATGCCGATGACACTACAATTCACAATATTGTTTTGATAATATCGCCCTCGGACAGCAGATGATGAAATGCGGCTGTTAATCGTCAGGGTAAATTTAACTTATTGTTTTAAAAGACAGGTGTGGCGACATCGCCAGCCGGGATCGCGGCTTTTATACAGGGCGGCGGCGTGGCTTTCTTTCGTTGCGTTAACAAAAAAACAACAATGTCGACGTGTGCCGAATTATTATCGGTGCCCGCCGATGTTGCGCTTTTCTTGGTTATTTAACTCGTTTGGATTAATCCAAAAAGGTGAGGTTTTGCCGGGCTTCGCGACATAATAATGACCTAAGTGATAATTAAGGGATGATAAACGGAATGATTACCATAATTAATGATTCAACTCGCCGCTCTGCCGTTGCTTTGACCCTGTTGATAATGACAGGTTTAATGTTGTCGGGCTGTGCAGGGAAGAATAGCGCGGGCGTTGTTACCGTGAAAAAAATCTCACAGAATAATCCTAACGAAAAGACTGATGAGCAGCGTATCGTACTTTGTCAGCAGCGGGTGAATTCACTTAAGAATATTAATCCGCAAAGTTACCAGAAACGGATTGCTTATTTTAATGGACTGCTTTCCAACGCCTCCGGATATGCCGGTATTCGCAGTCATGTCGATGAAAGTACCCGTAAGGCTATAGACGCGCTTTATAAATATAAAACCGAAAAGTTCTGTGCCGACGTCGAGCATGAGCTGATGTCCGATCTGTCCAGCCGGGTGGAGAGCCTGTAGCCATGAAAACGTGTGCGGAAGGAGCCGCAGCCTTTCTTTTGCTGTTGATGGCAGGCAGCGTGTCGGCGGTGGGCAAAACGCCGCCCGATAACGGCATTCCCGCGCTGCTGAAATTTGCCGAGCAGCAGCAGGTGGCGGCTCCGGCCCCCTCAGTGGCAGAAAAGGCGCCGTCGGTTTCTTCGCCGGTTACCGTCAAACCCAAGCTAGGTATCGTGCCGCGAGGGGATACCGCCCGGCTGACGGCGCTGAATCAGACCCTGCGTCAACAGGCCGGGGTGATTCAGCAGCAGGCTGACACCGTCCGTCGGCTGGAGCGGCTGTTGGCGGCTCAGGTCACCCTGGCGCCCCCCACTGCGCCTGCGGTGGTGGATATCCGGCCGTTGGCGGCGGCGCTGAAGGGCATCCGACGGGCCATTGCGCCGCCGCCGGATCTGATCGCGATGGCGGCATCGTTGGCGCGGCAACAACGGATAGCCGGAGAACAAAAGCAACGGCTGCAGCAGCTCAGCCGACAGTTGGCACTGTTGCAACAGCCGCCGGCGTTGGCCAGCGATGCGGATAAACAGGCGTATGCCGCCGGGGTTTCGCTGGGGCGTGACATCGTGCAACTGCAAGAACAGAACCGACAGTTGGGCATTGAAGCCGACCGGGCACGTCTGCTGGCGGGTATCGCCGATACGCTGCACGGCAAACCCCGTTTGGATAACGCGGCCATCGACAGCGCGCTGTTGGCTGCAGACAGCGCTTTGCAGCAGGCGCACCGGCAACGGCAGCAAACCCTGCAGCAGGACGGTAAAGCCTATCTTGCCGATTTCGCCACAAGGCCGGGGGTGCAAAAGGACGCGCTCGGTTTCTATTACCGCGTGGATTACGCCGGCAGCGGGCGGATAGAAGAGGGCGATAACGTCAGCGTCGTGGTGCGTGAAAGCCTGCCGGACGGCACGGTGATTAAGGATATGGAGCTGGCCGGAACGACCATCTCGCTGCCGCCGGCGCAATACCCGCCGCTGTTTCGCGCAGCTATCGGCAAACTCGATAAACACGGGTCCATTACTCTGGTCGTGCCGCCGGAGTTGGCGTATGGCGATAAAGGCAGCCCACCCGCCATCCCGCCAGGAGCCACCATGATTTACACCCTGCGCGTGGCCGACGTGCTACCGCCGGATAAGGACAGGCAAAAGTAACCCCAGGAGGACGCGATGGCCAAGGCGCCGATAACCTATGAAATCAGGAAATCGCATATGCTAAACGTGTTACGAAAACTGTGTATGGAACGTGCGGCGGGAGCTGGGGGGCATCACCCGCCACCGCCGGAACAGTGGCCTAAAACAAGGGAGCTGGCAGACAAATGCGGCGAAAATATTTACACCACGCGCACGCTGTTATTAGCATTGGAAAAAGAGGGCAAAGTGCGTTGTTCCCACCGCAGCATCAATAATTCGTTACGCTGGTATATCTGCACGTCGACCCAAAAAGCGTAATTCCCCCTTTCGTTTCAAATTTTTGGACTACCTTTCACAGCGAATCATGATAAGGCCGGGGGGGTGAGCCCCCGGCCCTGTTGCTTTGTTACCCGGAAACTGTTTGTTCAATGCGCCGTTGCCCTGACGGGGATGCCTGCTGCAACTTGAAATCCATAGGGTATACTTGCCGGCTGAGTGAAAAGCGCTTTATGGCTAGGCGGGTATATTATGAAGGAAAGCAAAGACATACTTTTATTGGATGATATTCATTATCAAATAGACGGTCAGGTTATTTTGGATTCCGTCTCTTTCGGCCTAAGGCCGGGCGAATTCAAACTGATTACCGGGCCGTCCGGCTGCGGAAAAAGCACCCTGTTGAAAATCGTTTCCTCTCTGATCGATCCGACCCGTGGAAAAATTATCTTTGACGGTAAGCCCATCACCGATATGCCGCCGGAAGAATATCGCCAACAGGTCTCTTATTGTTTTCAGACCCCGGCGCTGTTTGGCGATACGGTGTATGACAATATTGCGCTGCCTTATCTGATCCGCAAGCAAAAGCCGGACGAGCAAAAAATGAAGGCCGATCTGGCGCGCTTTGGCTTGGCGGAAAATAAGTTGAAAAAAAGCGTTAACGAATTATCAGGTGGGGAGAAGCAGCGTATTTCCTTGATCCGCAACCTGCAATTTATGCCCAGGGTGCTGTTGTTGGATGAAGTTACCAGTGCGCTGGATGAAGATAACAAGCGCAACGTCAACGAGATTATTCATCAGTTGGTGTCGCAGCATGGCGTAGCGGCACTCTGGGTCACGCACGATAAAGACGAAATCAAACATGCGGATGATGTGATTACCCTGAGCGCGCACGGCGCACGGGCACAGGAGAAAACCGATGAACCAGCATAATATCACCAATGAGTCTTTGGGGTTGTCGATGATACTGGTGGTCATCGCTATTTTGATCAGCCATAAAGAAAAGCTGGCGCTGGAAAAAGACATTATCTGGAGCATTTGCCGCGCGGTAGTGCAGCTGATTATTGTCGGCTATGTGCTGAAATACATTTTTGACGTGAACAATGCCATTCTGACGGTGTTGATGGTGCTGTTTATTTGTTTTAACGCCGCTTATAACGCGCAAAAACGCAGTAAATATATTGAGCATGCGTTTATTACCTCATTTATCGCCATTACCACGGGCGCGGTATTGACGCTGGTGGTGCTGGTGCTGACCGGTTCGATAGAGTTTACGCCGATGCAGGTGATCCCGATTTCCGGCATGATCGCCGGCAATGCGATGGTGGCGGTTGGGCTGTGTTACAACAATCTGGGGCAGCGTTTCAAAGGCGATCAACAGAAGATCCAGGAGATGCTCAGTTTGGGCGCGTCGCCGAAGTTTGCCTCGACGGCGTTGATCCGCGACAGCATTCGCGCATCGCTGATTCCGACGGTCGACTCGGCCAAAACCGTCGGGTTGGTCAGCCTGCCGGGCATGATGTCCGGTTTGATCTTCGCCGGCATTGATCCGGTCAAGGCGATCAAGTACCAGATCATGGTGACCTTTATGCTGCTTTCCACCGCCGCCCTGTCGACCATTATTGCCTGCTATCTGGCTTACCGTAAGTTCTATAACGCCCGCCATCAACTGGTGGTCAGCAACTTGAAATAACCCCAAACGGCCAGGGTTGAAGGGCAGGGGCGCCGCATGCTGCGCCCGGTTAAATCGGGTCGAGCATGCTCGACCCCCACCCCTTTGACACTGCCGTGGCCATTATCCTTGCAGCAGGGCGATGCTCTGGCGGATTTCACGTTCTATATCCGCCTCTGACCAGCTATCGAGTTGCGAAGAGAACGGCTCGAAGGCGTAAATGCCGGTATAACCGAGGCGCTCCAGATTCTGCACCTGCTTTTTGCTCTCCAGCCGATCTTTGTCGCTCAGCATGATGCGTTCTTCGTCGCTTAACGCGCTTTTGCTTAGCGGATCCTCCACCCCGGAAAGGTGCACCAGGCCAATGCCATCGATGTCAATCTGCGCATCAAACTCGGGTTGCGCCACCTCGCTTAAATAATGGTGGAAGGTATCCAGCACGATTTTGTAGGGCGCGCCGGAATCCCCGATCAGCGACTGCGCCAGCAGCGACGAGCGCAGTGAACTGATGCCGAAGCCCAGAGGTTCAACATAGCCCTGCACGCCGTATTGTTTAAACAGCGGGGCCAGCAGCTTCAGGGCTGCCAACGTATCGTGCTTTTTCTGCTCTTCGCTGCGGCGATCGTCCGCGCTGCAATGCGGGCACAGCACCAGCGCCTTACTGCGGATGGCCTGGGCCTGCGACAGCAGCGCCTCGGCGTTTTTCAGCAGCCTGGCCTCGTCGTCCAGCAGGTTAAACCTGCCAAGGGCGTTGATAGTGACGATCTCAATGCCGTATTTTGCCGCCAGCGCAGTGAGTTGCTCATTGCTCAGGCTGTCGGTCACCTTGCCGCTCGGCATATCGTTGCGCAGCTCAACGTTGTTGAGCCCGCACTTTTTCACCAGGCGGAAAAAGGATTCCAAATCGAGATTCGGCGCGATCTTGCGGTTGATGCAAAAACGCTCTGGCGCAATGGTCATGATGCATGACTCCTGAAGGGGTTGAGAAAGCTTAGAGCTTGCCGTCTTGCAACGGCATCGGTTGTGTGTCGGACAAGGGCAGGCGATAGCGTTTCGCCATCACCACGTCTTCCATTTTTTCGAGGGAGACGCCCCGGGTTTCCGGGATATAACGGCTGACAAACCAGTAGCTGAACAGGCAGCACGCCGCAAAAATCCACATCGGGAAAGCGCCGTGGAACTGGGAGAACAGATACGGATTGTCGTTGATCATCGGGAAGGTTTGCGAAACCACAAAGTTGGCCAGCCACATGCAGCCGACGGCGATGCTCATGCCCTGCGAACGCATGCGGTTGGGGAAAATCTCCGACACCAGCACCCAGGCGCCGACGCCCCAGGACAGCGCGTAAAACACCATGAAGAACAGCATGCCGAACAGCGCGAAATAGCCGGTAGCCTCGGTATACAGCGCATAAGAGGTGATCAGCAGCCCGACAATGACCCCCAGCGTGCCCCAGCGCATCAGCGGGATACGGCCCATGCGATCCATCAGCATGGCGCCAATCACCGAGCCGACCAACTGCATCACGCCAATCCAGATGGTCTGGAACAGCGCTTCCTGCGCATTTTCGGTGACGGTTTTCAACACCACCGGCGCGTAATACATCATGACGTTAACGCCGGTGACCTGTTGCAGCATGGCGATCATGCAGCCGACAAACAGAATGAAACGCACGCGCTTATCGGCGTAGCTGAGTTTTTGCTTGCTGGATTGTTGATCCTGCCGTATCGAGTCCTTGATTTCCCGCAGTACGTTTTTGGCATGATCGGCGTTGGAGACGCGGGTCAGCATTGCCAGCGCCTGATCGTCACGACCGACCATCACGCTCCAGCGCGGGGATTCCGGAATGATAAACACCAGAATGCAAAACAGGATGCAGGGAAGCACGCCGGAGGCGAACATCCAGCGCCAGCCCATCTCCACCAGCCAGGCTTCGCTGGCGATGCTGGCAATCTTGAAGTTGACGTAAAAGATCACGATCTGGCCGAACACGATGGCGAACTGCTGCATGCTGAGTGCGCGGCCGCGCATGTCTTTCGGTGACACTTCAGACATGTACATCGGTGAGACGGTGGCGGCGATGCCTACCGCCAGCCCGCCGATAATGCGGTAAATGACAAACCAGGTGAAGGTGGGCGCCAACGAGGAACCCATGGCCGAGACGGTGAACAGCAGCGCCGCCAGCATCAGGGCTTTCTTGCGGCCATAACGCCCCGCCAGCGGCCCGGCGGCAAAGGCGCCCACCACGCAGCCGATCACCACGTTGGATACCGCCCAGCCGGTTTCGGCCGGGCTGAGATTGAAATAGGTTTTCAGGGATTCGATCGCGCCGGAGATCACGGCGGTATCGTAGCCGAACAGCAGGCCGCCCAGAGCGGCGACCCCGCAAATCTTCATGATGTAGCCGGTATTGCGCTTACGCTGATATGACATTTATTGCTCCGATTTTTATCCTGGCTTCTGCCCGCATGGTGCGTTGTAGGGAAAGGGGAGCAGAAGAGTGAACCGTGCCTGTCATCAAGGCGGTGATATTTGTGCATTTCTGCCTTAAACAAAAACATTTATTTCATAATTAGTGAATAATGAAATATTGATTTTTAGATCCAGTTCAAAAAAAAGCGCAAACGGACAGCCGGCGTTACCGAATGATTGACGTGCGCCCGGCGCCGTTGCGTTGAGCGGGTGCCGCTCTTTTTCTGTATAAAAGTCAGGGTTAACTGCCGTCCGCTGTCGGGTAGGCGGGTGGCGCACTTTTTTACCGCAATGCAATGACCCCGCATGACGACACGGAAAAATTGCGACCGCCCGCACTAAAAACAAAATTTCTAAAATAATTTATTTGAAACTTTTTTTTCAATGAAATAGAGTTTGCTTTATCCGGTCAGGATTTAGCCTGCTTGCGCGCATCAGCTGGCAGTGTGATTCAAACGCCACGGCATGCGGCCAGGCGACAGCGGACTTAAAAGAGGGTGAGACATGAAAACCGTGGGTAACTTTATTGGCGGGCAGGTGTGCCTGAGCAGCAGCAATCAAACCGTCGACGTGCATAACCCGGCTACCGGCCAGGTTGAACGTCGCGTCACGCAGAGCACCGCCGCCGAGGTGAAACAGGCCATCGATGTCGCCCATCAGGCGTTTGCCGACTGGTCGCGCACCACACCGCTGCGCCGTGCGCGCATCATGTTCAATTTTAAGGCGTTGCTGGAACAGCATCGCGAAGAACTGGCGCAGCTCATCGTCAGTGAACACGGCAAGGTCTATTCCGATGCGCTGGGCGAATTGACCCGTGGCCTGGAAGTGGTCGAGTTTGCCTGCGGCATTCCGCATTTGATCAAAGGCGAATATTCGCCGGACGTCGGCAGCGGTGTCGACAGCTTCTCGCTGATGCAGCCGCTGGGCGTGGTGGCGGGAATCACCCCGTTCAACTTCCCGGCGATGGTGCCGATGTGGATGTTCCCTATCGCGCTGGCCTGCGGCAATACCTTCGTCCTCAAGCCGCCGGCGCTGGTGCCTTCGGCCTCGGTGCGGTTGGCCGAGTTGCTGAAAGAAGCCGGCTTGCCGGACGGCGTATTCAACGTGGTTCACTGTTCTAATGAAAATGCCGCCCAGCTGTGCACCGATCCGCACATTCAGGCGGTAAGCTTTGTCGGTTCGTCGGCGGTAGCGGAACACATCTACACGACCGCCAGCGCTCACGGCAAGCGGGTACAAGCCTTTGGCGCCGCGAAAAATCAGGCCATCATCATGCCGGACGCCGATCTGGACGCAACCGTAAACGCCCTGATGGGCGGCGCGTTCGGTTCTGCCGGCGAGCGTTGCATGGCGCTGCCGGTGGCGGTGGTGGTGGGTGACGACACGGCCGACAAGCTGATCGCCAAGCTGAAACCGCTGATTGCCCAGCTGCGCGTTGGCCCTGGCATTCAGCATGGCGGCGAAGAAAACGAAATGGGGCCGCTGGTCTCTTCGGCGCACCAGAAGAAAGTGTTGGGTTATATCGATCTGGGTGTGGAAGAGGGCGCAACGCTGGTGGCCGACGGCCGCAACTATCAGGTCGCGGGCTATCCGGAAGGTTACTACGTTGGCGGCACTCTGTTTGACCATGTGACCTCCGACATGCGCATCTACCGTGAAGAGATCTTCGGGCCGGTGCTGGGCATTGTCCGCGTACCGGATTACCAAACCGCCATCGACACGGTAAACAGCCATGAGTTTGGCAATGGCAGCGCCATCTTCACCAGTAACGGCCACTATGCACGCCAGTTCGTGCAGGAAGTGCAGGCCGGCATGGTGGGGGTTAACGTGCCGGTGCCGGTCCCGATGGCGTTTCACAGCTTCGGTGGCTGGAAGCGCTCGGTGTTCGGCGCCCTGAACGTGCACGGCACCGACGGCGTGCGTTTCTACACCCGCATGAAAACCGCCACGGCGCGCTGGCCGACCGGGCAGCAGACGGTGTCTGAATACAGCATGCCGACGCTGGGCTAAAGTTTTACGCTTGAATTGATCTATACCAATACCCTATGGATTTCGAGTTGCAGCTAACAACGCTGCAGCTTGAAAGACGACGGGTATCCATTCGGGAGAATCATCATGTCTTCATTGCTTGCCAAATGTCAGCAGCCGAACGCCGAGGGGCGCATCCAGCACGTCACCCCAGAGAATGCCGACTGGCGCTTTGTCGGGTTCGATGTCTATCGCCTCGAAGCCGGCCAGACGCTGCAATTGGAAAGCGGCGATAAAGAGCTGTGCCTGGTGCTGGTCGCCGGCATTGCCTCCGTCGCCACCCTGCGGGCGGAATATCCGCATATCGGCAAACGCATGAGCCCGTTTGAGCGCACGCCGCCTTACGCGGTCTACGTGCCGCATCACGACAAGATTAGCGTGCGGGCGGAAAGCGATTTGGAGCTGGCGGTGTGCAGCGCACCGGGTAAAGGGCATCTGCCGTCGCGCCTGATTACGCCGGCGGATGTGGGCGTCGAGCGGCGCGGCAAGGGGCGCAATCAGCGTCTGGTGCACAACATTCTGCCGGACAGCGAACCCGCCGACAGCCTGCTGGTGGTGGAAGTGTACACCGATGAAGGCAATACCAGTTCATACCCCAGCCATAAGCACGACCAGGAAGATTCGCCGGATGAAACCTATCTGGAAGAAACCTACTATCACCGCATTCAGCCTGAACAGGGCTTTTGCCTGCAGCGAGTCTATACCGACGATCGCGAACTGGA
This sequence comes from Serratia plymuthica, assembly GCF_018336935.1. Taxonomy (NCBI): domain Bacteria; kingdom Pseudomonadati; phylum Pseudomonadota; class Gammaproteobacteria; order Enterobacterales; family Yersiniaceae; genus Serratia; species Serratia plymuthica. The sequence goes on from NZ_CP068771.1 coordinate 3,772,891, forward strand.
TGAGTGCATGCCGGTGTATAACCGTGACGTGGTCAAGGTACCGCGCGGTTACCACCCGGTGGCGACCTTGGCCGGTTACGACAGCTACTATCTCAACGTGATGGCCGGGCCGGTGCGGCTGTGGAAATTCACCTGGGAAAAAGACCACGCCTGGATTAACAGCGACGGTTATCCGGCACGCTAGGACCCGCCTTGGGTTATGACGTAAAGCCCGTGAAGCGGGCTTTCCTCATTATCGTTCACATAGTTGCCAATTGGCGCGTGTATAAATTTAGTATCAATTTGCTCCCCGGCTGTTCAAATTATAACCGTTTTGAACATGAGTCGCTGCGTGTGATGGCAGGCTATGCGTGTGAAAGCGAAAGTAGCCGGTAGCCGCGAAGTGCAATTGCCGCAATGTGTTCGCAAGCCTGATGAGGCGCCCTTTGAGCAGAAGCTTTCGCCTGCACAACAGGAGTAAAAGAGAAATCCGTTATGACGACGATGTCCCAAAAAGCTGCTCGAGAAGGGTTGGGTTCTCCCGACCTATTTGAAGGTGGTGTTTTCGTAACCAAAAATGGCGTCGCTGAGCTGTTTGTCCAAACTGCAGCTGAGAGAGAAGCAGAGATTAGGGAACGCAATCTCGAACGACAAGCTAATGCCCTGTTAAAGCTGGTTATGTTGGCTAACCAAGACATTAAAAATCAGCGTGGAATGTCACCTGAGGAAACGCTGAGACGATTGCGTGAAGCACGCAAATAATATTGAGAGGTGCTGAGTGCCGAAATATAGGGATATTATTGTTTCGCCGGCGGCAGAATGAAGTCTTAAAGATATCGAGTCGTTTAAAAGCGGGACTATTGGCGCGGCTAATGCCGGCGAATTTGTGGATAATCTGCTGTTATCATCTCTATCGGCGATAGCTGAAGACCCCACTCGTTATCGTTTCAATGCGATGTTATCAGGCTGCGGCGTACAGCTCTGTGAGCGACTGGATCCCGACAGCGAGTATCGTGTTATCTATGACTGTGACGACAAAACCATCGAAATCCTGGTTTTTGTCAGCATGAAACAGGATCTGGAAAGCGCATTGTACCGCTACCTGGTACTGCAATAGCTTCGGCACCCGGCTGTGCCGGGTACGTTCTCATCGGTGAAACGGCCCGGTTTCCTGCGTGCCGCCTCTCTTGTCACCATCACTATTCGTCTTTGGCATTATTCAGCGCCAAGGATACCGCCAGGGTTTGCGCCAGACACATTGAGGCGACCTGCGAGCGGAAACCGTCCACCTGCGCTTCGCGCACCACAAAGCACACGTCGCTGAAGGCGGCCAGCGGGCTGACCTGGCTGTCGGTGATGGCGATCTGTTGTGCGCCGCGTTTGGCGCCCAGTTCCACCAGCTCCAGCGCTTCTTGCGCATACGGCGAGTAGCTGATGGCAATCACCACGTCCTTGGGTTTCACCATGCTCAATTGCTCGGTGAACATGCCGCCCAACCCGTCGATCAGGAACGCCCGGCGTTCAAGGTGGCGCAACGCATAGGTGAGGTAGGAGGCGACGCTGAAGGAACGGCGCAGGCCAATCACGTAGATGTTCTCGGCGTTGTTCAGCAGTTCAACGGCTCGGTCCAGCTGCTCTGAGCTGGTTTGCATCGCCAGCTGTTGCAGCGCCTGAGCGTTGACCATGGTGAACACGTTAAGAATTTCCGCCGGTTTTTCCGGTGCGACGTTGTCGTCGGTTGACGTCTGGCGAAACAGGCGCGCGCGTTCGGTGTAGTTGACCGTTTCTTCCATCAGGTGCTGGCGAAAAACCTGTTTCATTTCGTTGAAACCGCTAAAGCCAAACGCGTTGGCGAAGCGGATCAGCGTGGAGGGCGGAACGCTGGCCTGTGCGGCGATGGAGGCAACGGTATCGAAAGCAATGCTGTTACTGTTATCCAAAATGTAGCGCGCCACCTGTTTCAAACGCTTGCTCAGCGTTTCGTAACGGTGGCGAATCTCGTCCTGTAACAGCGAAAGTTGAGTTGGGTTGTTCATCCATTCGGCTCGCAGTGGGGGCTAAGGCGTATCGGCCTGACGCCTGAGTTGTTGACAGGCCATTCTAACAGATGGAGCGGAAATTTCATTTCATCTAAAAGCGATTTATTCGATTGCAAGTTGCGTTACTTCACAGAAAACAGGCAAAAAAATCCCCTTAAAGCGGCGAAAATCGCTGTAAGGGGAGTCTTTGTCGATTAACTTGCGTCGTGGCCGGGGCGGTATTGGCGCCAGAAACCGATCAGCGTCAGGTATTTTTGTTTCACCTGCTCGATCAAGCCGGCGTCATCCAGTTCGCCCTGCAACCAGCGGCGTGAAGGCTGGCCGAAAATGGTGCGGCCAACGGCGAAGCCTTTCACCCAGGGGGCATCCGCCGCAGCGGCGAAGCCGGCCTTCAACGTTTCCTCCGGTGAATCCAGCCCCAGGATCAGTACGCCGCGACAGAAGGGATCGTTAGCTTCGATCAACGCGCCGACCTGTCGCCAGTTCTCGGCACTCAGCGGCGGCAGTTTCCACCAGTCCGGTTTTACGCCCAACCGGTAGAAATGTTGCAGCATGTCCAGATAGTGGCGCTCGTCTTTGTCGGCGTTGCTTTCCGGCAAAATCACCTCGAGCAGCAGCTCGTGGCCCGATTTGCAGCAGCCGCGATAGACGTCGCCGATCAGTTCATCCTGTTCGCGACGCAGTTCGGCGGCGTCATGCGGATGGTAAAACACCAGGCATTTCACGACGTGTTCCTGCGGCCAGTCGATCAGTTGCGAGCCGATATTGCCGTGCTCCAGCCGCAGCGGGCGCGAGCTGGGCAGCTCGACCGGCCGGCCAATCCACCAGCCCTGGCCGGTGATTTCGTTCAGCGCCGCCTGCCCGTAAGTGGTGTCGGCCAGAATGCCGCTGTTGCCCTGCAGCCCGGCATCTTCTGCGGCCTGTTGCGCCGCCGCCAGCAGCAGGGTTTTCAATTGGGGGATGCGTTCTTCACTGACGTTGGCTTCGCGCGCCATATCCGCCAGCTGCTTGCGGTGATCGAAGGCGAACACGCACAGTTCCGGCCACTGTTGTTTGCGGGTCGTCACCCGATGCAGGTGGTTGAGCCGCGGGTCGCGGTCCGGGCGTTTCACTTCCCGTTCGCGTTGCAAATAGTCATCCAGCTCCAGTTTGGTGGGCATCGCCGGCGCGCAGCCGTGGCGCGAAACCACCAGCGCGCCGCAGGCGTTGGCGTAGCGGCAGGCCTGATCCCAGCCTTCATCGTTCAGGTAGCCGCGCAGCAGGCCGGACATAAAGGCATCGCCGGCGCCCAGCACGTTCAGTACCTCAACCCGTACGCCGGAATGCAGTTTTACCTGCTGCCAGTCGGCGGCGATCTCGCCTTCGAAGACCGAACAGCCCTGCGCGCCGCGTTTGCAGACCAGCGTGGCTCGGGTGGCTTTGCGTACGTTGCTCAGCGCGGTCAGCGTGTCGGTGCTGCCGCCGGCAATATGAAACTCTTCCTCGGTACCGACGATTAAATCAAAGTGGTGCAGCACCTCTTGCAGTTCGCGGGTCACCTTCTCGGATTCCACAAAGCGGGTTTCACCGTCGCCCAACGAGGTCAGGCCCCACAATACCGGGCGATAGTCGATATCCAGCGCGGTGCGCAGGCCGTGGCGGCGGGCGTATTCCAGCGCCTTCAGCACCGCAGCTCGGGTGTTCGGGTGCGACAAGTGGGTGCCGGTAATGGCCAGCGCGCGTGACGATGCAATATAGGATTCGTCGATGTCGTCCGGCGTCAGCGCCATGTCGGCGCAGTTTTCACGGTAGAAAATCAGCGGGAAGGTTTCCTGATCCTTGATGCCGAGGATCACCAGGCCGGTCAGGCGCTCCGGGTCGACGATCAGGCTCCGGGTGTCGGCGCCGACGCGCTGCAGCTCTTCGCGCAGGAAACGGCCCATATGTTCATCGCCGACGCGGGCAAGCATGCCGGATTTCAACCCCTGAATGGCGGTGCCGTAGGCTACGTTGCCGGAAGAGCCGCCGAGATACTTGGAGAATGTGCTGGCATCTTCCAGGCGTGCGCCGATCTGTTGTGCATAGAAATCGACGGCGATACGCCCGAGACAAATGACATCAAGCTGTTTTTCTTGTGTAGCCATACCCGTTTCCTTCTGTATTAAGCCAAACCCCGACTGCAAAGCATGTTTTGGAGTATGAGGAATAAAAATTTCAATTTCAAGATTGAATGAAATTTACACCCCAAAAATGTGATGCATTTAAAAGCGTGATGAAACCGGGGCTGCGGAGGGTAAAAACCGCGCCCCGCCTGAGAGGAAAACCTGCCGTAACCGCAGTTGATGCTTATGCGGCGCAGGCTGATGGCATCGGGTGCACAGGCGGGTTTTGCAGGATTGAAATGGGGTGTCGCCGACGGGAAAGGGGGCCTAAGTCAGTGAATTCTAAAGGCATGGATGAAATGGGGTTTTCATCATTATGCGATCTTTATCGCAAAATGAAATGTTTCTTCTGTAATGTGATTTTATGGAAAATATATTTGTTTATAATCGCTTCACGTTTCACGTTGTCGGTTCAGTGAGCGGCACCGCTGGAAAGCCATAGGGCATAATGTAGAGGGTGGAGAAATGGGCAAGATCAGATTAACCATGGCACAGGCACTCGTCAGGTTCCTCGACAACCAGTATCTGCTGGTCGACGGCGTGGAAACCAAATTCGTAAAGGGCATCTTTGCGATTTTCGGCCACGGCAACGTCCTCGGCCTGGGGCAGGCGCTGGAACAAGACAGCGGCGAACTGGTGGTGCATCAGGGGCGCAATGAGCAGGGCATGGCCCATGCGGCGACCGGCTTCGCCAAGCAGAAGCTGCGCCGGCAGATCTACGCCTGCAGCTCTTCCGTCGGCCCCGGTGCCGCCAATATGATCACCGCCGCCGCGACCGCCACCGCCAACCGCATTCCTTTATTGCTGCTGCCGGGCGACGTCTATGCGTCGCGCCAGCCGGACCCGGTGTTGCAGCAGATTGAACAGTCCTACGATCTCAGCATCAGCACCAATGACGCTTTCCGCGCGGTCAGCAAATACTGGGATCGCATCGTGCGGCCGGAACAGCTGATGAGCGCCTGCATCAACGCGATGCGCGTGCTGACCGATCCGGCGGAAACCGGCGCGGTTACGCTGTGCCTGCCGCAGGACGTGCAGGGCGAAGCTTATGACTACCCGGACTATTTTTTCCAAAAGCGCGTGCATCGGCTCGATCGCCGTCCGGCGACCGAAGGCATGCTGGCGGATGCGCTGGCGCTGCTGACCGCCAAACGCAAGCCGCTGCTGGTGTGCGGCGGCGGGGTGAAGTATTCGCAGGCCGGGCAGGCGCTGCGCGAGTTTGCCGAACGTTTTCATATCCCGTTTGTGGAAACCCAGGCCGGCAAGGGCACGGTGCCTTCCAGCCATCCGTTTAACCTGGGAGGCGTCGGCGAAACCGGCTGTCTGGCGGCCAACACCCTTGCCAGGCAGGCCGATCTGGTGATCGGCGTCGGCACCCGCTACACCGACTTTACCACCTCGTCCAAATGGCTGTTCCAGAACCCGGACGTCGAGTTCCTCAATATCAACGTCAGCGGCTTTGACGCCGGCAAGCTCGACGGCGTGCAGGTGCTGGCCGATGCTCGTGCGGCGCTGGTTGCCTTGAGCGCCCTGCTGGCGCAATCCGACTACCGCGCCGGCTGGGGCGATGCCATTGCCGAGGCGCGCAGCGCGCAGCAGTGGGAAACCGCCCGCGTTTATGCGGTGGAATACACGGGCGAAGGCTTCGTGCCGGAAATTGACGATCATCTCGATCGCGGCCGCGTTTTCGCCGAATTTATCGAACAGACCGACTCGCTGCTGACCCAAAGCCGGGTGCTGGGCGTGTTGAATCAGCACCTGCCGCAGGACAGCGTGATCGTTGCCGCCGCCGGCAGCCTGCCGGGCGATTTGCAGCGTGTGTGGCACAACCATGGCGAGCACGGCTATCACGTGGAATACGGCTATTCGTGCATGGGCTACGAGGTTAACGCGGCATTGGGGGTCAAGCTGGCCGAACCGCAGCGCGAGGTGTATGCGATGGTCGGCGACGGCGCCTTTATGATGCTGCATTCCGAACTGGTCACCTCGATCCAGGAAGGCTGCAAAATCAACGTGGTGCTGTTCGACAACATGACCAACGGCTGCATCAACAACCTGCAGATGGAACACGGCATGGACAGCTATACCACCGAATTCCGCTTCCGCAACCCGCAGGGCGGCAAACTCGACGGCAATTTTGTGCCGGTCAATTTCGCCATGCTGGCGGCGGCCTACGGTTGTAAAACCTACAGCGTCACCACCGAGCAGCAACTGATCGACGCGCTGGCCGATGCCCGCCTGCAGAAGGTCTCCACCCTGCTGGACATCAAAGTGCTGCCAAAAACCATGGTGCACAAGTATCTCAGTTGGTGGCGCGTGGGCGGTGCCCAGGTTGCCGACAGCGAAAAAATTGTCGCCGTGGCCCGCAAGCTGCAGGAAAACATCGATAAGGCCCGCGATTACTGATTACCCAGACCTTGCGTCTGCCGCAACTATTTGAAGAGGATAACGAAGATGACATTGAACATTGGGGTTATTGGCACCGGCGCAATCGGTCGGGATCATATTCGCCGTTGCAGCAAAGTGTTGCAGGGCAGCCGCATCGTGGCGGTCAACGACATCAACCGCGACAACGCCGCCAAGGTTGTGAGCGATCTGAAGCTGGACGCCAAGGTGTATGACAACGGCCACGACCTGATCAAGGCGGCGGACGTGCAGGCGGTGCTGGTCACTTCCTGGGGCCCGAGCCATGAAGAATTTGTGCTGGCGGCCATCGCAGCCGGCAAGCCGGTGTTCTGCGAGAAGCCGCTGGCTGTTACCGCGCAGGGCTGTAAAAACATCGTCGAGGCCGAAGCGAAGCACGGCAAACGCCTGGTGCAGGTGGGCTTCATGCGCCCTTACGATCGCGGCTACCGCGCCTTAAAACAGGTGCTGACCAGCGGCCAGATCGGCGAGCCGCTGATGCTGCACTGCGCGCACCGCAACCCGACCGTCGGCGAGGCCTACACTACCGATATGGCGATCACCGACACCTTGATTCACGAGATCGACGTGCTGCGCTGGCTGCTGGATGACGACTACGTCTCGGTACAGGTGGTGTTCCCGCGTAAAAGCCCCAAGGCGTTCCCGCACCTGAAAGATCCGCAGATTGTGCTGTTTGAAACCGCCAAGGGCACGCGCATTGACGTCGAAATCTTCGTTAACTGCCAGTACGGCTATGACATTCAGTGTGAAGTGGTGGGTGAAACCGGCATCGCCAAACTGCCGGAGCCTTCGTCGGTGCAGATGCGCAGCGGCGCCAAACTGTCTACCGAGATCCTGACCGACTGGAAAGACCGTTTCATCGACGCCTATGACGTTGAGCTGCAAGGCTTTATCAACGACGTACTGGCCGGGCAACTGACCGGGCCTTCCGCCTGGGACGGCTATGCAGCCTCTGTGACTGCCGACGCCTGCGTGGCCGCGCAGCTCAGCGGCGAGATTGTGCCGGTTACCCTGCCGCCGCGCCCGGCGTTCTATACCCATCATACTTGAAGCTGCCTCTGTGATGGCTGCACTCACTTACCCGAATCACTGACTGAAGTAAGCTCATCGGGATAAGCTCTTTTGCCGCGTGACTCGGCAAAGCCTCGCCCCGTTGGGGCCAGCGCAAGCACTGTTCAACAAAACCCTTGGTTTTGTTGTGATGCAACTCCAGTCATTTTGGGTATACAACAAATAATAGGCTGACCGCCGTACCCACGTTTAAGAGGAATGACCATGAAGATCGCTTTTGATGTCGATGTCATCAGGGACCTGGGCATCACCAAAATGGTTCAGCAGGTAGCGGACTGGGGCTATAGGTATATCGAACAGTCGCCGCACCCGCAGATCAATCCGTTCTATAAGCATCCGAAAGCCGGCCGTGAGGTGATGGCGGAATACAAGAACGCGCTGAAAGCGACCGGGGTGGAGATTTCCTCGTTTATCGTGGTGTACCGCTGGTCCGGCCCGGGTGAGGATCGCCGCCAGGCGGCCGTCAAAAACTGGCGCCGGATGATAGAGATTGCGGTGGAAATGGGCGTGCAGGTGATCAACACCGAGCTGGCCGGCAACCCCAATGAGCCGGAAATTTGCGAGGAGCTATGGTATCGCTCAATGGAGGAGCTGCTGCCGATCATTGAGCGCGAAGGCATCCGCATGGAGATCCAGTCTCATCCGTGGGATTTCTGCGAACTGAGCAACGAAACCGCCGACATGGTGAAATCGCTGCGCAGCGACCACGTCAAGTATCTCTACAGCGTGCCGCACAGCTTCTATTACGACAAAGGCCAGGGCGACGTGGCCGGCATGCTGAAATATGCCGGAGACGATCTTTCCCATGTGCTGATCGCCGACACCATGAACCACACCAAGCACTGCCGCTATATCGTCAACCCGCCGGGAGTGGATGCCGCTGTGCACCAGCACGTGGGGATTGGCGAAGGCGAGGTGGATTTCGACGCGCTGTTCCAGACCCTGCGCGATATGGAGTTCGCCAACCGCAACTTTAAGGTCGGCGGCGAATCGATCATCTGCACTTCGCTGTTCGGCTACCCGGAAAAAATGAAAAGCCAGGCAGTGGCGACCAGAGAGCGCATCGAGAAAGAGCTGCTGGGCAAATAACCTTTTCGGCGCGTCGGCGTTAACGCCGCCGGCGCGTCATCCGATTATTGAGGCTGAACATGAACAAAGACAACGTGAAACTGGCCATCGCGCCGATCGGCTGGACCAATGACGATATGCCCGAATTGGGCAAAGAGAACACTTTCCAGCAGTGCGTCAGTGAAATGGCGCTGGCCGGTTTCACCGGCAGCGAAGTCGGGAGCAAGTACCCGCGCGATCCGGCGGTGTTGAAGCCGATGCTGGATATTCGTGGCATCCAGATCTGCAACGCCTGGTTCAGCACCTTTTTTGCCGACGGCCAGAAAGAAAAAACCATCGATGAATTTATCAACCATATGAATTTCCTGCATGCGATGGGCGCCAGGGTGATCGGCTGTTCCGAGCAGAGCAAGAGCATTCAGGGCACCAGCAAAGGGGTGTTCGAAGAGAAGCCGTATTTCAGCGACGAAGAGTGGCAGCGGGTGGCGGATGGCTACAATGCGCTGGCGAAAATTGCCGCCGAAAAGGGGATGCAGGTTTGCCTGCACCACCATATGGGCACCGGCATCCAGACTACCGCAGAGATTGACCGCTACATGAGCATGGTGAACGACGACGTCTATCTGCTGTTTGATACCGGCCACGCTTACTACTCGGAAGGCAGCCAGCAGGCGATGATGGCGATACTGGAAAAGTATCTGCCGCGCATTAACCATGTGCATTTGAAAGACGTGCGTGACGAAGTGGTCGCGGAAGTGAAAGCCAATAAGCTGAGCTTCCTGGATGGCGTGAAGAAGGGCACCTTCACCGTGCCGGGTGATGGTGTGATCGACTTCCGTCCGGTGTTTAAACTGCTGGATGAGCGGGGTTACAAGGGTTGGATGGTGGTGGAGGCCGAACAGGATCCGGCGCTGGCCAACCCGTTTGAATATGCGGTGAAGGCGCGCCGTTATATCAAGGAGACCGCCGGTATTTAATCGGGCCGGGCAAGATACCCGTCATACTTGAAGCTGCCTCTGTGTTGGCTGCGCGCACTTACCCGAATCACTTACTTGAGTAAGCTCATCGGGATAAGTACCCTTGCCGCCTGGACGCAACTCCAATTATTTTGGGTATAAAAAAAGGTGTCTGAGTGATCAAGGCACCTTTTTTATTTGCCGGGATCAGGCGAGAGTTTTCCAGGTGGTGACCTGGCTGCCGGGCCATGGGGTGGCGGCGTAAACGCCACGGGCGATCGCCCGCGCCAGCGTGTCTGCCGCCAGGGCGCCAATTTGCAGCACCGCCAGCTCGCGGCTGCCCTGAACCTCGCGCTTGCCGGTGGACAAGGCAAACACCACGTCGCCGTCGAACGGGCTGTGCAATGGGCGGATGGCGCGCGCCATGCCGTCCTGCGCCATGATCGCCACGCGTTTCAACTCCACCCGGGTCAGCGCCAGATCGGTGGCGATGCAGGCCAGGGTGGTGTTTTTTCTGCCGCCTGTCGGCTCGGTGGGCATCCAGTCTTCGCCCTGGCCATGCAACTGCGCCAGCGCCGCCGCGCCGCCGTTGCCGAATTCGCCGTTGACTTCATAAGGCGTGGCCCAGAAGGCTCGGGTGCCGGGAGCGACCACCGAACCCAGGCTGTTGACCGCCACCAGCGCGCCGACGGTTGCGCCGTTAGCCGCCACGATGGAAGCCGAGCCGAGGCCGCCTTTCAGCTTGCCCATGCCGGTCATGGCGCCATAGCCTGCACCCACGGTGCCGAGCGGGAAGTCGTGGCCCGCTTTGCCGGCCGCTTCTATCCCCAGTTGGCGGTAAGGCGGATCAAGCTGCCAGTTTTTATCGCCCGCGTTGTTCAGATCATACAGGCAGGCGGTAGGTACTATCGGGGAAACCGGCACGCCGGGAGCCGGCCGCAGGGCGTAGCCGCGGCCTTGTTGCCCCAGCCAGGCCGCGACGCCGTCCGCCGCCGCCAACCCGTATACCGAGCCGCCGCTCAGCACCAGCGCATCGACGGTTTGCACCAGGTTATCTTCCCCCAGTGCGTCGGTTTCACGGGTTGCCGGGCCACCGCCACGGACGTCGACGGCGGCGACCGCCGGGCTATCCGGCAGGATCACCGTGGTGCCGGTGCGTACCTGGCTGCTCTGGGCGACGCCGACCTGCAGGCCGGGTACGTCGGTAATCAGGTTGCGGGCGCCGGTCCGCACGGCGGGAGAGGTTGGCATGGCGGCCCCCAGGAAGGTGGTGGGAGAAAGGATGCCGATGGCACCCGTTACGCAGGCCAGCGTCTGCACAAAAGCGCGGCGGCTGACGGTTAAGGGCCGGTTAACCGGCCCTGATTCACTTTCGCTATCACTCATGATGCGCTTTTACCCGCTGCTCGCTGCGAAAGCGCGCCATATGATGAGAATCCACCAGCTCGCCATCGCGCATGGCATAAGCGCGGCTGGTACCTTCAATTTCAAAGCCGAACTTGCGGTAGAGCGCAATGGCGGCCTGATTGTCGGTAAACACCGTCAGTTCGATGCGTTCGATGGCTGCCCAGTTGTCGCAAAGATCGATCATCGCCTTCATCAGGCTGCTGCCCACGCCTTTGCCGTGGTAGCGCGCATCGACGCCAATGCCGAAGGTCGCCACATGACGGCGGCGCACTCGCTGGTTCAACATCACGCTCAACTGACCGACGACCTGCCCATCGATACAGGCCACCAGATTATGGGTGCCCGGTTCGAGGTTGGCGAGCCGCTTGTGCCATAGTTCGACGGAAGGTAGTGGAAGATGTAGCGTGTCACGGTAAGCCTTCGGCTGAGAATAAAGTTGATGCAGGGCCTGTGCATCTGCCGTTTCTACGTGACGAACTACGATTTCACCCATTACGCTGCTCCTTTGGCTTACCGGTTGAATAACCTTTGAATTTATCCGTTTATCCTGATGAGTCAACATTATTTCGGATGGGGCAAAATAACGCTTTACAGGTGCGAATGATAATGATTATTATTGCGATGCGTTCCGGGGAGAGCATCGCCTTTTTGATATTTTCCCTGCGAAGGCACGACATTGCTCACATTGCTTCCAGTGTTACTTAGCCAGCTCGGGTGCTGGCTTTTTTTTTGCCTGTTTTTACCCCCCTTCACGCCTTCAACAACTCCGCTGAAAATGACCTCGCGACTCCATCTAATTTTTTGAACAGAGGGGTGAGTTTTTTGCGCTTTCTTATTCTGCTGCCGGGACTAGACTGTAAAAAAACGTTGAGGAGAGTTGAATATGATTTATTTACGTAAAGCAGAAGATCGCGGTCATGCCAATCACGGTTGGCTGGATAGCTGGCACACGTTCTCATTTGCCAACTACTACGATGCCGATTTTATGGGGTTCTCGGCGCTGCGGGTGATCAACGAAGACATGATCGACGCGGGGCAGGGTTTTGGCACTCACCCGCATAAAGATATGGAAATCCTGACCTACGTGCTGAGCGGCACGGTAGAACATCAGGACAGCATGGGCAACAAAGAGCAGATCCAGGCCGGTGAGTTCCAGATCATGAGTGCGGGCACCGGGGTGCGCCACTCTGAATACAACGGCAATAAGGATCGCCCGCTGCACCTGTATCAGATTTGGATTATTCCCGATCAGGTCGGGCTGGAGCCGCGTTATGAGCAACGTATGTTCGATGCGCCGCAAGGCCGCCAGTTAGTGCTGTCGCCGGATGCGCGCGAGGGTTCGCTGAAGGTGTTCCAGGATATGACTTTGTCACGCTGGGCGTTGAACAAAGGCGAGCAGTCGGCGTATCAGATTGAGGCCCAGCGCCGCGTTTGGATCCAGGTAGTCCGCGGCAACGTGGTTATCAACGGTCAACAGGCCGGCACCAGCGATGCTTTTGCGGTGTGGGATGAAGCCGAGTTGTCGATTCAGGCGGATGAAGACAGTGAAATCCTGTTGTTTGACCTGCCGCCGGTGTGATTAAGCGGTAAATATCAAGGGCTCACGCGGTGAGCCCTTTTTGCATTCGGCCATCCGGCAACCAACAATATCGGCCCCGGTTTTTTTTTGCTAAAATGAACGCCCTTTCACGGTTAGCCAGTTCATTGATAATGAAGAAAAAACGGCCGGTACTTCAAGATGTTGCAGACAAGGTTGGCGTGACCAAGATGACGGTGAGCCGTTATCTGCGTAATCCCGATCAGGTTTCTGTCGCCTTGCAGCAAAAAATTGCCGTCGCGCTTGATGAGCTGGGCTACATTCCCAACCGTGCGCCGGATATCCTTTCCAACTCGACCAGCCGCGCCATTGGCGTACTGCTGCCGTCGTTAACCAACCAGGTATTTGCCGAAGTCTTGCGCGGTATCGAGAGCGTGACCGACGCGCACAACTACCAGACCATGCTGGCGCACTACGGTTATTTGCCGGAGCGTGAAGAGCAGCGCCTGACTTCGCTGCTGTCTTACAATATCGACGGCTTGATCCTGTCCGAACGCCACCATACTCCGCGTACCCTGAAGATGATCGAGGTGGCGGGCATCCCTGTGGTGGAGCTGATGGACTGCGTGTCGCCGTGCATTGATCTGGCGGTGGGCTTCAATAACTTCGAAGCCGCGCGCCAGATGACCCAGCAAATCATCGCTCGCGGCCACCGTCACGTGGTGTATTTCGGCGCACGTCAGGATGAGCGCACCATTATCAAACAGCAGGGCTATGAGCAGGCAATGCGCGAGTCCGGTCTGGAGCCGTACAGCGTCATGACCGCGCGTTCGTCGTCCTATTCCGCCGGCGGCGAACTGCTGCGTCAGGCGCAACGCGACTATCCGCAGATTGACAGTATCTTTTGCACCAACGATGACCTGGCGATTGGCGCCACCTTTGAGTGTCAGCGTCAGGGGCTGTCGATTCCCGATCAGATGGCGATTGCCGGTTTCCACGGCCACGATATCGGTCAGGTGATGGTGCCGAAACTGGCGAGCGTGCTGACGCCGCGTGAAAGGATGGGGCAAATCGGCGCCGAGCGTCTGCTGGCGCGGTTGCGGGGCGAAACCCTCTGCCCGCGCATGGTGGACGTTGGTTTTACCGTCATCCCCGGCGGCAGTATTTGACCGTTTCCAACTGATCCCATTTTGAACCCGCGCCGTCCGGCGCGTTTCACCTCCTGTCTGTGCGCTTGCCGTTTATTGCTGCCGTAAGTTTGATCTCTATCCCAGAACGCGAATTTTAGTCGTTTACCCGATTCCGGTCTTCGTGTTGTTACCGGTATCATGATACCGGTAACAACGAGGTCAATGACCGTGCAGGGGCGCAGCATGCCGCAGCCGCACGGAGCGGGGCGAGTCAATCGCCCTCTACAAGCAGGGACAGAACCTTTGACTCAGTACCACCTACAGCTCGCCTTCTGACACCGGGGAAGAGCCTGAAAATACAACAAGCGCATGCTTTACGGTCTATACCCTTCATACTTGAAGCTGCATCTGTGTTGGCTGCAAGCGTAAGCACCGTTCAACAAAACCCTTGGTTTTGTTGTGATGCCACTCCGATTATTTTGGGTCTAGGGTTAAAGAGAGTCGCGATAAAAAGGGTTGGAGAAAAATTATGCCATTAGTGATTGTTGCAGGCGGCGTAGCGTTGCTACTGCTGCTGATGATTCGCTTTAAGCTGAACGGCTTTATCTCTCTGGTTTTGGTAGCGCTGGCGGTGGGTATCGCACAGGGCATGCCGGTGGATAAAGTTATCGGCTCCATCAAGGCCGGCGTTGGCGGCACGCTGGGCAGCCTGGCGTTGATCATGGGCTTTGGCGCCATGCTCGGCAAGTTGCTGGCGGACTGCGGCGGCGCTCAGCGCATCGCCACTACGCTGATCGACAAGTTCGGTAAAAAACACATTCAATGGGCGGTGGTGCTGACCGGTTTTACCGTCGGTTTCGCTCTGTTCTATGAGGTCGGCTTCGTGCTGCTGCTGCCGTTGGTATTCAGCATCGCCGCCTCCGCGCGCGTTCCGCTGCTGTACGTTGGCGTGCCGATGGCGGCTGCGTTGTCGGTGACCCACGGTTTCCTGCCGCCGCACCCGGGCCCAACGGCGATCGCCACCATCTTCCATGCCGACATGGGGAAAACCCTGCTGTACGGCACGTTGCTGGCCATTCCGACGGTGATCCTGGCCGGCCCGGTCTACGCCCGCTTCCTGAAAGGCATCGACAAGCCGGTGCCGGAAGGCCTGTATAACCCGAAAATCTTCACCGAAGAAGAAATGCCAAGTTTTGGCATCAGCGTTGCCACTTCTCTGGTGCCGGTGATCCTGATGGCACTGCGCGCAGTGGCCGAAATGGTGCTGCCGAAGGGCCATACGCTGCTGCGCTTTGCCGAGTTCTTCGGCGATCCGGTGATGGCGACGCTGATTGCGGTGCTGATCGCTATCTTCACCTTTGGTCTTAACCGTGGCCGCACCATGGATGAAGTGATGGGCACCATCACAGATTCAATCAAAATTATCGCCATGATGCTGTTGATCATCGGCGGTGGCGGCGCGTTCAAGCAGGTGCTGGTCGACAGCGGCGTAGAAAAATACATCGCCGGTTTGATGGAAGGCAGCAACGTATCGCCAATTCTGATGGCGTGGTCCATCGCCGCGGCGCTGCGTCTGGCGCTGGGTTCCGCTACCGTGGCGGCGATCACTGCCGGCGGTATCGTCGCCCCGCTGATTGCCACCACCGGCGTCAGCCCGGAGCTGATGGTGATCGCGGTCGGTTCGGGCAGCGTGATTTTCTCTCACGTCAACGATCCGGGTTTCTGGCTGTTCAAGGAGTATTTCAACCTGAGCATCATGGAGACCCTCAAATCCTGGTCGGTGCTGGAAACCATCATCTCGGTCTGCGGGCTGGTGGGCTGTCTGCTGTTGGCAACGGTCGTATAATTTATCCGGCGCCTTTCAAGCTGCGGCATGGTTGGCCGCAGCTTGAAATTCATAGGATATTTCGAGGCTATCGGGTGCCGCGCGGCACCGGGCATCATTTCGAGTTTGGGGCGCATTGAGCGTGCAATCTACCGGACAAACCTGCGTGAGTCCCCATAAGGGCATGAAATTATGAGCAATCCGCAACACCACGTATTTATTTTGATGGGCGTTTCAGGCAGCGGTAAATCCGCCGTCGCCAGCGACGTTGCCTACCAGGCCCACGCCGCGATGCTGGACGGCGACTACCTGCACCCACGCGCCAATATCAACAAAATGGCGTCCGGGCATGCGCTGGACGACAACGATCGCGCCCCGTGGCTGACGGCACTGAACGACGCCATTTTCGCCATGCAGCGTACCAATGACGTGTCGCTGCTGGTGTGTTCGGCGCTGAAAAAAAGCTACCGCGACCGGCTGCGCGAAGGTAACAGCAACCTGCATTTTATCTATCTGAAAGGGGATAAGGCGGTGATTGAAGAGCGCTTGAAACAGCGCAAGGGGCATTTCTTCAAGCCGCAGATGCTGGTTTCTCAGTTCGCGACGCTTGAAGAGCCGGGCGAGCAGGAGCAGGACGTGCGGGCGATTGACATCAACCAGCCGCTGGACGGCGTGATCGCCGATACCTTGGCTTACATTCGCAGCGTCGCAACCCCGCAATAACCGGCTGCGCCATGATACCGGCGCCGCCAGGCGCCAGTATGTTCACTACAACTTCATGTAAGCCCGCACGCCGTCCAGGAACATCTGGGTCGACAACATCACCAGAATCAACCCCATCAGCCTTTCCAGCGCGCTGACCCCTTTGCTGCCCAGCAGGCGCAGGAACAGATTCGACATCAGCAATATCGCGGCGGAAATGCCCCAGGCAATCAGCAGGGCCACCACCAGATGCGAAATCTGGTTCGGATACTGGTGCGAGAGCAGCATCAGCGCCGCCAAAATCGACGGCCCTGCCACCAATGGGATCGCCAGCGGCACCAGGAAAGGTTCTTCACCGGCGGAAAGCCCGCTGCTGTTGCCCTCCTGCGAAGGGAAAATCATCTTGATGGCGATCAGGAACAGGATAATCCCGCCGGAAATGGACACGGTCTCGGTACGCAGGTTGAGGAACGCCAGGATTTTCTCGCCGGCGAACAGGAAAATCAGCATCAGCAGCAGGGCGATCAGCAGCTCGCGAATCAACACCATCCGCCGGCGGCGCGGCTCCAGATGCTTGAGCACCGACATGAAAATCGGCAGGTTGCCCAGCGGATCCATGATTAAAAACAGCAATACCGTGACTGAAATCATCTCTGTCATTATTACCTCAGAATTAAAAAAACACGCCGCCCATCCCGACGGTGCACAGGCCATAGCCGAGGGCTTTCAAGTGCCGGTAACCACGCTGCGGCTTGAAAGACTGCGGGTATATAAGAAGGATTGCTGAGAATCGCTCACCCATCGAATAAATTCACTTTGCGCCCGCGCCGACATTTTGTAAGGTGGAGAGATATTGCACACAACTCTAAGTAGTCATCCTCCAAAGCAGGGCAGTTATTATGAAAAACGTTGGTTTCATCGGTTGGCGCGGAATGGTCGGCTCCGTACTCATGCAACGCATGACGGAAGAGCGCGATTTCGACGCCATTCGCCCGGTCTTTTTCTCCACTTCGCAGCACGGTTCTGCGGCGCCGGCATTCGGCGGCCAGCAGGGCACGCTGCAAGATGCTTACGATGTTGACGCGCTGAGCGCGCTCGACATCATTATTACCTGCCAGGGCGGCGATTATACCAATGAAATCTACCCTAAGCTGCGTGAAAGCGGCTGGCAGGGGTACTGGATTGACGCAGCATCTTCTCTGCGCATGGGGGATGACGCGATTATCATCCTGGATCCGGTCAACCATGCGGTGATTCAGCAGGGCCTGGATAAAGGCATCAAGACCTTTGTTGGCGGTAACTGCACCGTCAGCCTGATGCTGATGTCGCTCGGCGGCCTGTTTGCCAACGATCTGGTTGAGTGGGCTTCGGTATCCACCTATCAGGCGGCTTCCGGCGGCGGCGCGCGCCACATGCGCGAACTGCTGACCCAAATGGGCATGCTGCATGCCGACGTGGCGAAAGAGCTGCAGGACCCGGCTTCGGCCATTTTGGATATCGAACGTAAAGTTACCGCGGCCACCCGCAGCGGTAAACTGCCGACCGATAACTTCGGCGTGCCGCTGGCCGGCAGCCTGATCCCGTGGATCGACAAACAGCTCGATAACGGCCAGAGCCGCGAAGAGTGGAAAGGCCAGGCGGAAACCAACAAGATTCTGAACACTTCCAGCGTGATCCCGGTTGACGGTCTGTGCGTGCGTGTCGGCGCACTGCGCTGCCATAGCCAGGCGTTCACCCTGAAGCTGAAAAAAGACGTTTCGCTGCCGGAAATCGAACAGATGCTGGCGACCCACAATGACTGGGTGCGGGTGATCCCGAACGACCGCGAGCTGACCATGCGTGAGTTGACGCCGGCTGCGGTAACCGGGACGCTGAACACGCCGGTCGGTCGCTTGCGCAAGCTGAATATGGGGCCGGAATACCTGTCCGCGTTCACCGTGGGTGACCAACTGCTGTGGGGCGCGGCAGAGCCGCTGCGCCGTATGCTGCGTATCCTGCTGTAAACCTGAACTGAACTTCCCGGGGGCTGGCCTCTTTCAGCCCCCCAAAGCCTTATTTTCCGCTTTTACCCCGTTTTGGCGCGCTATGGACGAAGTCGCTGCCAGGGGAAAGGCGCGCACCGATAACCGTCCTTCCTCCCGGCAAGCACTAGCGCAACGGCGCTGCGGGCTGGCAGTTTTCTTAATGAATGATTTTCCATGCTAATACGGCACTGCTTTTGACAGACATTGGCTATGCTTAAAGCGTTGGCGACTGAATTTTCACCAACGCTGAAAAGACGACTAAAAATAAGCATAAAGAGCGGAAATTCAGGTCGGCAAGCTGAAGATTGATCAATAACCGACCGCAATCACGCTTTAGATACCGAATGAATTGCATGATAACCAAAACGGCTATGGATTAATCATTTACCCAATGGATGTCAACTCGCGGCCTGCAAGGCGGCGGTCTGGACGGTGATGGGTAGACGCAGCCTCTTATAAATCATGCTCTTAATCTAAGGAAGAAGTCTATGCCTGTACTTCCCGATCGTGACGTGATTGATCAGCTTTTCTCCGGCAATTTTGCCGATCCCTTTTCTCTGCTGGGTATGCATGCGGTCGATAATGGCCTGCAAGTGCGTGCGCTGTTGCCTGACGCCAGCGAAGTCTGGTTGCTGGAGCAGCAAACCGGCAAGCGGGTGGTACAACTGGCCTGCGACGATGCCCGTGGCTTTTTCAGCGCTACCGTTCCGCGCCGGAAAACCCCGTTTCGTTATCAACTGGAGGTCCGCTGGCAAGATCACCAGCAGATCGTCGACGATCCCTACCGTTTTGGCACCTTGTTGCAGGATATCGACGGCTGGCTGCTGGCGGAGGGTACCCATCTGCGGCCCTATGAGCGGCTGGGGGCGCATCTCGCTACGCTTGACGGGGTAGAAGGCGTCAGCTTTGCCGTCTGGGCGCCCAATGCCCAGCGCGTTTCGGTGGTGGGAGAGTTCAACTTCTGGGACGGTCGCCGCCATCCAATGCGCCTGCGCCGTGAAAACGGTATCTGGGAGCTGTTCCTGCCAGGGGTGAAAGCCGGTCAGCTGTACAAATACGAAATCATCGACTGCTATGGCAACACCCAACTGAAGGCCGACCCTTACGCTTTTGAAGCGCAGATGCGGCCGGATACGGCATCTCTGGTGACGCCGCTGCCGGAGGTGGTGGCAAGTACCCCGGAACGCCAACGTGCCAACGATTTTGATCGGCCGATCTCCATCTACGAAGTGCATCTGGGGTCGTGGCGACGTCATACCGACAACAACTTCTGGCTTAGCTACGGCGAGCTGGCGGAGCAATTAATCAATTACGTCAAAGATATGGGGTTCACCCATATTGAACTGCTGCCGATTAACGAGCACCCCTTCGACGGCAGTTGGGGTTATCAGCCGCTGGGGCTCTACGCCCCGACCCGGCGTTTCGGCACGCCCGCCGATTTCAAAGCCTTTGTGGCGGCGGCGCACCGGGCCGGCATCAATGTGATCCTGGACTGGGTGCCGGGGCATTTCCCCAGCGACGCCTACGGTTTGGCGAATTTCGACGGCACTGCGCTGTATGAATACGCCGACCCGCGCGAGGGCTTCCACCAGGACTGGAACACCCTGATTTACAACTATGGCCGCAATGAGGTGCGCAACTATCTGGCGGGCAATGCCCTTTACTGGATGGAACGTTACGGCATCGACGCTCTGCGCGTCGATGCCGTGGCCTCGATGATCTACCGTGATTACAGCCGCGCCGAAGGCGAGTGGGTGCCGAATTATTACGGCGGCAACGAGAACCTGGAAGCCATCGCCTTCCTGCGCTACACCAACCAGACCGTCGGCAAGGAGCGGCCCGGCGCGGTGACGCTGGCGGAGGAATCCACCGATTACCCGGGGGTCACGCTACCGCCGGACGCCAATGGGTTGGGGTTCCACTACAAATGGAACCTGGGCTGGATGCACGACACGCTCAATTACATGCAGTGCGATCCGGTCCACCGCAAATATCATCACAATCAGATGACCTTCGGCATGCTGTACGCCTACACCGAGAATTTCGTGTTGCCGATTTCTCATGACGAAGTGGTACACGGCAAAAAATCGATTCTCGATCGCATGCCCGGCGACGCCTGGCAGAAGTTCGCCAACCTGCGGGCTTATTACGGTTTTATGTGGGCGCACCCCGGCAAAAAACTGCTGTTCATGGGCTGTGAGTTTGCTCAGGGGCGCGAATGGAATTTCGATACCAGCCTCGACTGGCATCTGCTGGAAGGTCTGGACGGTTGGCATCACGGCGTGCAGCGGCTGGTGCGCGATCTCAACCACTGCTATCAGCAGCAGGCGCCGTTGTATGAGCGTGACTACCGCCCGGACGGTTTCGAATGGCTGGTGGTGGATGACCACGACAACTCGGTGTTTGCCTTTGCCCGTTACGATTCACAGGGCAACGAGCTGATCGCCGTCAGCAACTTTACCCCGGTGCCGCGCCACCACTACCGCATCGGTATCTCCCGCCCCGGCGAGTATCGGGAAATCCTTAATACCGACTCGCACCATTATCACGGCAGCAATACCGGCAACCAGGGGCGCGTGGTGTCGGAACCGATCGGCAACCACGGCCGCGAGCATTCGATTAGCGTGACCGTACCGCCGCTGGCGACGATCTACCTGCTGCGGGAGGCGCAATGACTGAGCTGACGCCCGGCATCGCCGCGCCGCTCGGGGCGCATTATGACGGTAACGGCATCAACTTTACCCTGTATTCCGCCCACGCCACCGGCGTGGAGCTGTGCCTGTTCGACGGGCAACAGCGCGAGGTGCGTCTGCCGCTGCCGGCGCGCAGCGGTGATATCTGGCACGGCTATCTGCCGGGCGGCAAACTGGGCCAGCGCTACGGTTACCGGGTGCACGGCCCGTTTGATCCCGCGCAAGGGCTGCGGTTTAACCCCAACAAGCTGCTGCTGGATCCCGCCGCCCGTGCGGTCGAGGGGCCGGTGGCGGACGATCTGGAGCTGCATGGCGGCTACGACCGACCGGACCCGCAAGACAGCGCAGAGGTGATGCCGAAGTGCGTGGTCATCGACGAAGCCTACGATTGGCAGGGGGATCGCCCGCCGGCCACACCGTGGGGCAAAACGGTGATTTACGAAGCGCACGTGCGCGGCCTCACTTTGCTGCACCCGGATATCCCGCCGGTGCTGCGCGGCAGTTTCGCAGCACTCGGCCATCCGGTGATGATTGCCCATTTCAAGCGCCTCGGCATCACGGCGCTGGAACTGCTGCCGGTACAGCAGCATAGCTCGGAGCCGCGTCTGCAGCGTCTCGGGCTGATTAACTACTGGGGATATAACGTGCTGGCGCCTTATGCGCCGGATAACCGTTATTGCAGCCTGCGCACCGACATGACGCCGCTGCGCGAATTCCGCGATGCGGTGAAGGCGCTGCATAAGGCCGGGATCGAGGTGATCCTCGATGTGGTGTTCAATCACAGCGCCGAGCTGGATATGGACGGGCCGACACTGTCGCTGCGCGGCATCGATAACCCGGAGTATTACTGGCTGACTCCTGGCGGGGGATACGTGAACGACACCGGCTGCGGCAACACGCTGCGGTTGGATAAACCGCAGGGCGTGGCCTGGGTGATGGAGTGCCTGCGTTTCTGGGTGAGCGAATGCCATGTCGACGGCTTTCGCTTCGATCTGGGCAGCGTGCTGGGCCGCACCCCGGCGTTCGATCGCGATGCGCCGCTGTTCCAGGCGATGCTGGCGGACGATCTGCTGTCGCGCTGCAAGCTGATCGCCGAGCCGTGGGACATTGGCCCCGGCGGTTATCAGGTGGGCGCTTTTCCGGGGCGCTTTGCCGAGTGGAATGATCATTACCGGGATGATATGCGCCGCTTTTGGCTGCAGGGCGATTTGCCGCTTGGCCAGTTTGCCAGACGCTTTGCCGGCTCCAGCGATTTGTTCAACCAACGCGGGCGTGCGCCGTACGCCAGCATCAACATGCTGACCGCTCATGACGGGTTTACCCTGCAGGATCTGGTCAGTTTTAACCGTAAGCACAACCAGCTTAACGGTGAAGGCAACCGTGACGGCAGCGACCATAATTTCAGCTATAACCACGGTGTCGAAGGCCCGATTGCCGACGACGCCATTGTGCAACGCCGCAGGGCCAGCCGACAGGCGCTGCTTGCCACGTTGTTGCTGTCCCAGGGGACGCCGATGCTGCTGGCCGGCGATGAGCATGGACACAGCCAGCAGGGGAACAACAATGCCTATTGCCAGGATAACGCCATCACCTGGCTTGACTGGGCCAAGGCGGATGATTCGTTCACCGTTTATACCGCAGCGCTGATCCACCTGCGCCGGCAGATCCCCGCCCTGCAGCAAGACCGCTGGTGGCAGGAGGGTGACGGCAACGTGCAGTGGCTGAACGCGCAAGGGCATCCGCCCGCGGCGCAGGAATGGGAGCAGGGAAACTTGCAATTGCAGATCCGCCTGTCGCAGCGCTGGCTGGTGGTGGTTAACGCCACGCCGCAGGCGGCGGAGATGACGTTGCCTGCGGGTGATTGGCAGGTTGTCGCCCCCTTTACTCAGGAAGGACCGCAGGCGGTTTTACCCGCCTGGAACCAGGCTGCGCACTCGATTTGCGTGCTGGTACAGAAATAATAAAAGGAGTCAGCTATGGTTAGGTTTGAAAATAAAGACCCCCTGATGTTGGCGCGCCAACTGCCGATTAAGTCCGTTGCTCTGATTCTGGCCGGCGGCCGCGGTTCGCGCTTGAAAGATTTAACCTCAACCCGCGCCAAACCTGCCGTCCATTTTGGCGGCAAGTTCCGCATCATTGATTTTGCCCTGTCGAACTGCCTGAACTCGGGTATCCGCCGCATCGGCGTGATCACCCAGTATCAGTCCCATACCCTGGTGCAGCATATTCAGCGTGGCTGGTCGTTCCTCAATGAAGAGATGAACGAATTCGTCGATCTGCTCCCGGCCCAGCAACGTCTCAGTACCGAGCACTGGTACAAGGGCACGGCGGACGCGGTGTACCAGAACCTGGATATTATCCGCCGCTACGATGCCGAGTACGTGGTGATCCTGGCGGGCGATCACATCTACAAGATGGATTACTCGCGCATGCTGATCGACCACGTCGAAAAGGGCGCGCAATGCACGGTGGCCTGCTTGCCGGTGCCGCGCGATGAGGCCAGCGAGTTCGGCGTGATGGAAGTCGATGAGAACGATCTGATCCTCGAGTTCCTGGAAAAACCGAGCAATCCGCCGCCCATGCCGGGTAACCCGGAAATGTCGCTGGCGAGCATGGGGATCTACATCTTTAACGCCGACTATCTGTTCCAACTGCTGGAAGAGGATATGTCGACCCCCGGCTCCACCCACGATTTCGGCAAGGATCTGATCCCGAAAATCACCGCTCAGAAAGCGGCGTGGGCGCACCCGTTCACGCTCTCTTGCGTCACCTCCAACCCCGATCTGCCGCCGTATTGGCGCGACGTGGGTACGCTGGAGGCCTACTGGCGCGCCAACCTCGATCTGGCCTCGGTGACGCCGGAGCTGGACATGTATGACCGCGCCTGGCCGATTCGTACCCATATGGAACCGCTGCCGCCGGCCAAGTTCGTGCAGGACCGCTCCGGCAGCCACGGCATGACCATGAATTCGCTGGTGTCCGGCGGTTGCATCGTCTCCGGTTCGGTGGTGGTGCATTCGGTGCTGTTCCCGCGGGTGCGGGTGAACTCGTTTTGCACCATCGACTCTACCGTATTGCTGCCGGACGTAAACGTCGGCCGCTCCTGCCGCCTGCGGCGCTGCATCATTGACCGCGCCTGCCATATTCCCGAGGGCATGGTGATTGGCGAAAACGCCGATGAGGACAGCAAACGCTTTTATCGCTCGGAAGGCGGCATTGTGCTGGTGACGCGCGAAATGCTGTCAAAGTTGTGAGTTAAGGTTGTCGGCGGAACGATGATACCGCCGCCATTGTGAATGGACTGATGGCTTGCAAAACGCGGAATTTACAACAGCGGCAAGCCTGCTTCTTTGCCGACTTCAGGAGTGATAATGCAGGTTTTACACGTATGTTCTGAAATGTTCCCTCTGCTGAAAACCGGGGGGCTCGCAGACGTGGTTGGCGCATTACCGGCGGCTCAAATTGCCGAGGGCGGCGACGTTCGGGTGCTATTGCCCGCTTTTCCTGACGTGCGTAATGGTATACCGGACTCCGTTCTGGTGGCGGAGATCGATTCGTTCGCCGGCCGGGTCGGCCTGCGCTACGGTACCTATCATGGCGTGGGCATCTACCTGATCGACGCCCCCTGGCTGTATGACCGGCCGGGCAGCCCCTATCACGACCAGTCGATGAATGCCTATGCCGACAACCATCGGCGTTTCGCCCTGCTGGGCTGGATTGCCTGTGAGTTGGCCAAGGGGCTGGACCGCTACTGGCGGCCGCAGGTGGTGCACGCCCATGACTGGCACGCCGGCCTGGCCTGCGCCTATCTGGCGGCCAACGGCCACCCGGCGCGTTCGATTTTCACCGTGCATAACCTGGCCTATCAGGGGCTGTTCTCCGCCCATCACGTGGCGGAACTGTGGCTGCCGCCCTCGTTTTACAACGTATACGGCCTGGAATTTTACGGCCAGATGTCGTTCCTGAAAGCCGGGCTGTATTACGCCGACCATATCACCGCCGTCAGTCCGACCTACGCGCGGGAAATCACCCGGCCGGAGTTTGGCTACGGCATGGAAGGGTTGCTGCAGGAACGCCAGCGGCAGGGGCGGCTGAGCGGCATTCTCAACGGCGTGGATGAGAAGATTTGGGATCCGTCCCACGATCCGCGCTTGACCGCTCGCTACGATGCCGAGGATCTGAAGAACAAGACCAAGAACAAGCTGCACCTGCAAAAAGCGATGGGCCTGAAGGTGGACGAGTCGCTGCCGGTGTTTGCGGTGGTGAGCCGCCTGACCAGCCAGAAAGGCCTGGATTTGGTCTTGGAAGCGCTGCCGGCGTTGCTGGAGCAGGGCGGCCAACTGGCGCTGTTAGGGGCCGGCGATGCGGTGTTGCAGCAGGCGTTTCTGGCGGCTGCCGCGGATTACCCGGAACAGGTTGGCGTACAGATTGGCTACCACGAGGCATTCTCGCACCGGATTATCGGCGGGGCAGATGTGATCATGGTGCCGAGCCGCTTCGAACCTTGCGGGCTGACCCAACTCTACGGCCTGAAATACGGCACGCTGCCGTTGGTACGCCGCACCGGCGGGCTGGCGGACACGGTGGTGGACTGCGCGCTGGAGAATCTGGCCGACGGCACCGCCAGCGGATTTGTATTTGATGATTGTGATGCCGCCGCGCTGGGCAACGCCATCCGGCGCGCCATGGTGCTGTGGAGCAGGCCAAAGCATTGGCGTCACGTACAGCGCCATGCCATGAGCGTGGATTTTGGCTGGCAGATAGCGGCCAAGGCTTATCTGTCGCTTTATCAACGGTTGTTATAGGCGTAATGCGGGTGTCTGGTTAGCGTGCATGGCAGCAAGCATCCGTAATTGTAGGTTGTAGGGGCGCAGCATGCTGTGCCTATATTCAGCGGGGCGCCGATATTCCGAAGAATATGACGCTCCCTTCAGGGGATAGAAAAGCTATGACTTCACCGATTAGTTACACCTCACCCACGGTCAGTGTTGAAGCGCTGAAACATTCCATCGCCTATAAGCTGATGTTTATTGTCGGCAAGGATCCGGCTATCGCCAACCAGCATGACTGGCTGAACGCCGTGCTGTTTGCGGTGCGTGACCGCATGGTGGAACGCTGGCTGCGCTCCAATCGCGCCCAGCTTTCCCAGGACGTGCGGCAGGTCTATTACCTGTCGATGGAGTTCCTGCTCGGGCGCACGCTCTCCAACGCGCTGTTGTCGATGGGGATTTACCAGGATATCGACGACGCGTTGAATGAAATGGGGCTGAGCCTCGGTGAATTGCTGGAAGAAGAAAACGACCCAGGGCTGGGCAACGGCGGCCTGGGGCGGCTGGCGGCCTGTTTCCTCGACTCGCTGGCGACGCTGGCGCTGCCGGGGCGCGGTTACGGTATCCGCTACGAATACGGCATGTTCAAGCAGAACATCGTTAACGGCCAGCAAATGGAGTCCCCGGACTACTGGCTGGAATACGGCAATCCGTGGGAGTTCCCGCGCCACAACACCCGTTATAAGGTGCGCTTCGGCGGGCGAATTCAGCAAGAAGGCGCCAAGGCGCGCTGGCTGGAAACCGAAGAGGTGGTCGCCATCGCTTACGATCAGGTGATCCCCGGTTTTGATACCGACGCCACCAACACGCTGCGGCTGTGGAGCGCTCAGGCCAGTAACGAAATCAACCTCGGTAAATTCAATCAGGGCGATTATTTCGCGGCGGTTGAGGATAAAAACCACTCGGAGAACGTATCGCGCGTGCTGTACCCGGACGACTCCACCTATTCCGGGCGCGAACTTCGGCTGCGGCAGGAGTATTTCCTGGTGTCGGCCACGGTGCAGGATATCCTCAACCGCCACTGGACGATGCATAAAACTTTCGACAATCTGGCGGACAAGATTGCCATTCACCTCAATGACACCCACCCGGTGTTGTCTATCCCCGAACTGATGCATCGCTTGATCGACGATCACAAATTCAGTTGGCTCGACGCCTGGGCCGTAGTGGAGCAGGTATTCTCCTACACCAACCACACGCTGATGAGCGAAGCGCTGGAAACCTGGCCGTTGGACATGATCGGCCGGATCCTGCCGCGTCACTTGCAGTTGATCTTCGAGATCAACGATCACTTCCTCAAGCATGTGCAGGAAGTGGTGCCGGGCGACAACGAGCTGCTGGCGCGGGTGTCGATCATTGACGAGACCAATGGCCGTCGGGTGCGCATGGCGTGGCTGGCGGTGGTGGCCAGCCATAAGGTCAACGGGGTTTCCGCATTGCATTCCGAGCTGATGGTGCAGTCGCTGTTTGCCGACTTTGCGCGCATTTTCCCCGATCGTTTCTGCAACAAAACCAACGGCGTCACGCCGCGCCGCTGGCTGGGGCTGGCCAACCGGCCGCTTTCCGCCGTGCTGGATGACAGCATCGGGCAGACCTGGCGCACCGATCTCAGCCAACTGAGCGAGATCAAAGCCAATATCGATTTCCCCAGCTTCCTGCAGGCGGTTCAGGCCGCCAAACGGCAGAACAAGGAGCGGTTGGCGAAGTACATCGCCAAAACCCTGAATGTGGTGGTCAACCCGGATGCGTTGTTCGATGTGCAGATCAAACGCATTCATGAATACAAACGGCAACTGCTCAACGTCCTGCACGTGATCACGCTATATAACCGCCTGTTGCAGGATCCGGAAACCGAACGCGTGCCGAGGGTGGTGATCTTCGCCGGCAAGGCGGCCTCGGCCTACTATGCGGCGAAGCAGATCATCCGGCTGATTAACGACGTGGCGAAGGTGATCAACAACGATCCGCGCGTGCACACTCAGTTGAAGGTGGTGTTTATCCCGAACTACAGCGTCAGTCTGGCGCAGATGATCATTCCGGCGGCGGATCTTTCCGAGCAGATCTCGCTGGCGGGCACCGAGGCGTCGGGCACCAGCAACATGAAATTTGCGCTTAACGGCGCGCTGACCATCGGCACGCTGGACGGCGCCAACGTAGAGATGCTGGAGCACGTGGGTGAAGAGAACATCTTTATCTTCGGCAATACCGCCGAGCAGGTGGAAGAGTTGCGTCGCAACGGTTACAACCCGCATCTGTACTACGAGCAGGATCCCGAACTGCATCAGGCGCTGACCCAGATCGCCACCGGCGTATTCAGCCCGGAGGAGCCAAAGCGCTACAGCAACCTGTTTGATTCGCTGGTGAATTTGGGCGATCACTACCAGCTGCTGGCCGATTACCGCAGCTATGTGGATACGCAAGATAAGGTGGATGAGGTGTACCGCAATCAGGATGACTGGACGCGGCGGGCGGTGCTGAACATCGCCAATATGGGCTACTTCTCTTCTGACCGTACCATTCAGGAATACGCGGACGAAATCTGGCACATCAAACCGATCAAGCTGTAATGCAAAAGGGCCGGATATCCGGCCCTTTTCACGTTCAATGGCTCAGGAAGCCAGAGAGAGCGTTTTCGCTTTCGTGTGTTGCGCCAGCCAGGCTTTCACCCGCGCCTGCTGTGCATCATTCAGCCACATACCCAGCTTGGTGCGGCGCCAGATGGCGTCTTCCAGCTCGACCACCCACTCTTTCTCTACCAGATAGCGCAGTTCGGCTTCATACAGACCGTGGCCAAACTCTTCGCCCAAATCGCCAAGGCCGTTGGCATTCGCCAGGATCAGCTCGCTGTGGCTGCCGTAGGTGCGGGCGTAGCGGCGCGCCAGGGATTCCGGCAACCAGCCGTGCTCGCGGCGCAGTTTGGCGGCGTAGCTGTCGCGATCGCCACCGATGTCGCCGCCGGGCAGCGAACCGTTTTTGGTCCACGCCGGGCCGCAGCCAGGGTAGTAGTGCGCCAGTTTTTCCATCGCATGCTCAGCCAGCTTGCGGTAGGTGGTCAGTTTACCGCCGAACACCGACAGCAGTGGCGCTTTGCCCTGTTCGTCATGCACGTCCAGCGTGTAGTCGCGAGTCACCGCCTGTGGCGAATCAGATTCGTCATCGCACAGCGGACGCACACCGGAGTAGGTCCAGACGATGTCGTCACGGCCCAACTGCTTCTTGAAGTGGTCGTTGTACACTTTCAGCAGGTAGTCGATCTCGTTGTCGTCGATTTTCACGTCTTTCGGATCGCCGTGGTATTCCACGTCGGTGGTGCCGATGATCGAGAATTCGTCATTCCACGGGATCACGAATACGATGCGGTGGTCTTCGTTTTGCAGAATATAGGACTGCGGCTGGTTGTGAGCGCGCGGCACCACGATGTGGCTGCCTTTGATCAGGCGGATGCCGTACGGGGATTTCAGCTTCAGGCCGTCGTCGAAGAAGTGTTTCACCCAAGGGCCGGTGGCGTTGACCAGGCCCTTGGCGCGCCAGGTAAAGGTTTTACCGCTGTCGACGTCAACCGCTTCCACCATCCACAGGCCGTTTTCACGCCATGCGCGGGTCACTTTGGTGCGGGTGCGCACTTCGCCGCCGCGTTTTTCCACTTCCTGCGCGTTCAGCACCACCAGGCGGGCATCGTCCACCCAGCAGTCGGAATATTCGAAACCGCGCTTCAATTCGGGTTTCAGTACCGATTCTGGTCCAAAGCGCAAACTCTTGCTGCCCGGCAGGCTGGTGCGCTTACCCAGGTGATCGTACAGGAACAGGCCGATGCGGATCATCCAGGCCGGGCGCAGATGCGGCTGGTGCGGCAGGCGGAAACGCATGGGGAACGCGATGTGCGGCGCCAGCTTCAGCAGCACTTCACGCTCGGCCAGCGCTTCGCTCACTAGGCGGAATTCGTAGTGTTCCAGGTAGCGCAGGCCGCCGTGGATCAGTTTGGAACTGGCGGAAGACGTAGCGCAGGCCAAGTCTTGCGCTTCCAGTAGCAGTACGGACAGCCCGCGCCCGGCAGCATCCGCCGCGATGCCGGCACCGTTGATGCCGCCACCGATAACGATCAAGTCTTTGGTTTCCACGTCAACTTCCTCCAGATGTTCGAAATAGCTCTTTCATGTTCGTTTTCGCTCATTATTGTAATCAAAAACCAACAAACAAGCCAAGACTTAACCAAACAAAAACATTTAGGCGTGATAGAGGTAACAGTTTGGTGATAGTAGTTATACAAAGAAAAGGGATATTTCAGGCAGGCAATGCCGGGCTCAGCAGGCTGAACCCGGGTAAAAACGGCAGGGATGGCGGCGCGGCAGGCTGCGCCCCTTGGATTAGACGAGAAGGGCGGGGATCAGCACAGCTCCAGCTGCACGTCGTACTGTTCGATGATTTTCATCACGCTCGGCGGCGGTAACTGGTCGGTAAACAGGTAGTCGATCAGGTTCATATTGCCGAGATTGACCATCGCATTGCGGCCGAATTTGGAATGGTCGGTCACCAGCATCACGCAGCGCGAGTTTTCGATAATTGCGCGTTTGGTGCGCACTTCATGGTAGTCGAATTCGAGCAGCGAGCCGTCCATGTCGATGCCGCTGATGCCGAGAATGCCGTAATCGAGCCGGAACTGGGAGATAAAGTCCAGCGTGGCCTCGCCCATGATGCCGCCGTCGCGGGTGCGCACTTCGCCGCCGGCCAGGATCAGGCGGAAATCTTCCTTGGCGGTCAGCAGGGTGGCGACGTTCAGGTTATTGGTCACCACGCGCAGGTTTTTATGGTTCATCAGCGCGTGAGCGACCGCTTCCGGTGTGGTGCCGATGTCGATAAACAGCGTGGCGCCGTCGGGGATCTGGCTGGCGACGCGCTGGGCGATACGCGCTTTCTCTTCCGACCACATCACTTTACGATCGTTGTAGGCGGCGTTGACCGAGCTGGAAGGCAACGCAGCACCGCCGTGGTGGCGCTGAATTTTGTTCTGATCGGCAAGGTCATTCAAATCACGGCGAATCGTTTGCGGGCTGACGTCAAAATGTTCGACCAGTTCTTCCGTACTGACATAACCCTGCAGACGCACCAGCTCGATAATTGCGTCATGACGCTGTGTTTGCTTCACGATAATCCCCTAAAACGCCCGGCTTGTACCTGGCTGTTATTGTTCGTTGTGCGCGCGATGACGCGTGTCCCAAAATGCCATCAATAACCCTAACACTAAACCGGCCACGTGTGCCGCGTTAGCGATCGACATTCCTAAAATATCGAAATACCCGGCCACCAACCACAGCACTGAAAATACCATCAGGCCGCGCGGCAGCATCAGGCCGCGTTCCGGCGCCCGTTCGCCGCTGAGCCAGCTGTAGCCCATCAGCGCATAGACCACGCCGGACAGGCCGCCGAACAACGCGCCGCTGAACAGCGACTGCGCCCAACCGCTGAAGAAGGCCGATACTACCGCCAGCACGAACAGCTTGCCGGTGCCGAGGCGTTTTTCCAGCGGGCCGCCGAGATACCACCACCACAGCAGGTTAAAGGTGATGTGCAGCAGCGAAAAGTGCAAAAACGCGTGGCTGACCCAGCGCCACAGCTGCGGGTATTGGCTGTTGTCCTGTGGCCAGGAGAGCCAGTACATCAGAGTATCATCGCCCATTACCTGCATCAGGATATACACTGCAATGCACAGCGCCATCACGCCCAGCGTCAGCGGCCCGGCCTTGCTGCGCAGGGTGTGCAGATAGGAGTAGCCTGGGTAGTGCAGATCGGCGCCGGTGTTGCCGGTTTCCCAACTGGCGGCCTGATAGCGGCGGTTGAGCGGATCGACCAGGAACTGCTGCAACTCGTGCTGTACCTGCTCCAGATGGCTGTCGTCAGCCAGCCAGATTTCCGCCGCCTCGCCGGTGTTGTGCACGCTGAGTTCAATGCCCTGCGTCGCCATATAGTCGACAAAGGCCTGAGCCAGGCGGGGGTTGGATACGGCGATTACTCGAACCATAGATATTCCGTTTCATATACCCGTCGCCTTTCAAGCCGCGGCGTTGTTGGCCGCATGTGCGCACCCCGGTCACTGCCCTGAGTGCGCTGCGGGGGATTGATACCCTTGTCGCCGCTTGAAATTCATAGGTAAAGATAAGTTGAACCGTCGGTTTGCCGCCGACGGCGTTGACGGCTGATTATACCGTTGAAATCTTGAACGCAGGCAAAGGATCTGCAAAAAACCAGTAAAAACACCCACTAACGGCCCCGTAGCGGCCAATGAATCCTGCGGTTTTCCCGCCATGGGCCGGCGAATATTGCAGCGATTTTTGTTTACTTCCGTTTAGCCCTGCAACATATGATCACAGTCACTTTTTAACCACTGGGGGTCCCTTACTCTCAAAAACAGGTGCTGAGGTGACTATGTTTCTTGAAGAACGACGCAATAACATTCTGGATTATCTGGATAAATATGAACGCGTTAGCGTGGCGTACCTGGCCACGTCTTTTGCGGTGACCAAAGAAACCATCCGCAGCGATTTAAACGTGCTGGCGCAGTTGGGCCTGGTGCAGCGCTGCCACGGTGGCGCGATCGTCATCCGCCGCAGCCTGCAGGCCAAATTGATTACCGAAACCGACGGCACGTTCGAAGTGCTGTTAAGACGCCTGGAAAGCCAGAAAAGAAAGGCACCGGAGAGAGGAAAAAACATGCGAGGCAAGGTCTGTATTCTGGGGTCATTCAATGTCGATATCGTCGCCAGGGTGGCGCGCTTTCCCAAAGGCGGCGAATCGCTGCTGGCGCTCGGCAGTACGCTCGGCCCCGGCGGCAAGGGGGCCAATCAGGCGATGGCCGCCAGCCGGGCCGGCGCTCAGGTGCATTTCGTGTCCAAAGTCGGCAAGGATCAGTTCAGCCAGTTCGCTTTCGACCATCTCTCTGCGTCGGAAATCCACTCGTTCACCTTATACCAGTCGGAAACCGAGCCGACCGGCAACGCCATCATTTATGTTTCGCAGCAGGATGGCGAAAACATGATCGCCATTTATTCCGGCGCCAATAAAACCATCACCGACGAAGAAGTGGCTGCAATCGCCCCGGAACTGGCCGGCGCAGAGGTTCTGCTGGTGCAGCTGGAGAATAACTTTAACGCCACGCTGAACGCCATGAAGCTGGCCAATGCGTTGGGGATCCGGGTGATCCTCAATCCTGCGCCTTACTCCGCCGACGCGCTGCAATGTCTGGAATATGTCGATGTGATCACCCCGAATGAAACCGAGGCCTCGCTGCTGTCCGGCGTGGAGGTGACGGATTTGAACAGCGCCAAAGAGGCGGCGCAGCGTATCGCCGGGCTGGGCGCCCGACGAGTCATCATCACCATGGGCGCGCGCGGAGCGATGATCCTCGAAGGTTCGCAGTTCCAGCACATTCCCGCTTTCCCGGCGTTGAGCGTCGATACCACCGGTGCGGGGGATGCGTTCAACGGCGCCTTCGCCGCGGCTATCGCCACCGGGCAAACGATTGCCCAGGCGGCAACCTATGCCGCCGCCTTCGCGTCACTGGCGGTGGAAAGAGAAGGGGCGTCCAACATGCCGCAACATCAACAGGTGCTGGCTCGTCTGAGCCAGCGCTGATCCCTAACCAAACAACACTACTGCCTGCCGCGTCAGCGCGGTGTGAGGAGCAAAAATGAAGAACATCGAGGGCATTGTGCCGGTCATGCTAACGCCGTTTACCGCTCGCAACGAGATTGACTATCCCGGCCTGGCGCGCCTGATCGACTGGTATTTGCAGCGCGGCGTCGATGCGTTGTTCGCCGTCTGTCAGTCCAGCGAGATGCAGTTCCTCAGCCTGGCGGAACGGGTCGAGCTGGCGCGTTTCGTGGTGCAGCGGGTAGACGGCCGGGTGCCGGTTATCGCTTCCGGCCATATCAGCGACGCGCTGGAGCAGCAAATTGAAGAGCTGCAGGCGATGGCGCAAACCGGTATCGACGCGCTGGTGCTGGTGACCAACCATCTTGACGCGCAACGCCAGGGCAGCGCGGCGTTTTTCGCCACGCTGGACAGCCTGCTGGCGGCGTTGCCGGTTAGCATGCCGCTTGGCCTGTACGAATGCCCGGCGCCTTACCGCCGTTTGCTGAGCGATGAAGAGCTGAGCTATTGCGCCAACAGCGGCCGCTTTGTCGTGCTGAAGGACGTCAGTTGCGATCTGCCGACTGTGACGCGCCGGGTGGCATTGACCGCAGGGACGCCGCTGAACGTCATCAATGCCAACGCCGCTATCGCTTGGCCGGCGATGCAGGCCGGATCCAAAGGGTTCAGCGGGGTGTTCACCAATTTCCACCCGGAGCTGTACCACTGGTTGTATCACCACGGCGCGCAGCGGCCTGAGCTGGCGCAGGAACTGGCGACCTTCCTGTCGCTGGCGGCGGTCACGGAGACGCTGGGTTACCCGAAAAACGCCAAAATCTATCACCAGCGTTTGGGCACTTTCGACAGCGAGCTGTGCCGGGTAAATCAAGACGACGTGCTGGAGAAATTCTGGGGGCTGGGCGTGCTGTTGGATCAAATCCGCAGCGGCACCGGGTTCTACCGGCAAAAAATTGCCGGTTAAGGCCGGGCGGGAAGATGGCGACATCCTCCCGCCATGCAACAACACCGCTGTACCTACTACACCCGCTAAAACTATCACTACACGGGGAACACCATCATGATGCTTTGCGATTTGCAGGACTGGGCGCGGGAAAAACACGCGTTTCATCCGATTATCCACCAGGCTATCGCGTTTATCGAACGCACCGACTTTGCCGCGCTGCAACCCGGTAAAATCGACATTATTCCCGGCAAGATGTTTTGCCTGCTGCAGGAAATGAGCACCGTGCCGGCGCCGCAAATGCGCCCTGAGTCGCACTTTGACTACGTTGACGTGCAGTATCTGTTGCAGGGGGAAGAAACCATCGGCGTGGCGCGCCGCCGGGGCGATGAACCCGTGGCGGAAGAGCGGCGCCACCACGACATCGTGTTTTACCAACGGGTGCAAAATGAAATGGCGGTCCCGCTGCTGCCCGGCACCTTTGCGGTATTTTTCCCGCACGATCTGCATCGCCCTTGCTGCCAAACCCACGGCGAGTCCTTTATCCGCAAAGCCGTGATTAAAATTCACCTCAGTCTGTTTACGGAGCCGCAATCATGAAAGAGGCGACTTCTGCGTTGCATGCATCGGCCGCCGCACCGGCGGCACCGATCTCCCGTTTGCGCTGGGGCATTATCCTGATCCTGTTGATTGCCGCGGTGGTGAATTATCTCGATCGCGCCAACCTGAGCATCGCCAATACCACTATCGCCCGGGAGTTTGGCTTTTCCTCTACCGAAATGGGCCTGCTGCTGTCGGCGTTTTTGTGGCCTTACGCGCTCGCCAACCTGCCCGCCGGCTGGCTGGTGGACAAACTGGGGCCGAAGAAAATGTTTTCCTGGGCGCTGGGATTGTGGTCGACATTTACCGTGATGGCCGCGTTCGTCAACGGCTACTCGATGTTCTATGGCCTGCGGATGCTGCTGGGCGTATCGGAATCCCCGTTTTTCACCTCGGGGATCAAGATCACCCATCGCTGGTTCTCGGAGAAAGAGCGTGGCCTGCCTACTTCGATCATCAACACCGGTTCGCAGATTGCCAACGCCATCGCTCCGCCGATCCTCACCGTGCTGCTGCTGACGCTCGGCTGGCGCGGCATGTTTATCGCCATTGGTCTGGCGGGCATTCCGCTGATGCTGGCCTGGCTGAAGTTTTACCGTGATCCGACGGCACGGGAAGAGGCGATGATCCACGCCGAAAAACGCGCGGCGGCAAAAGCCGTCAGCCAGGAGCAGGGCGGGAGCTGGGGTTCGCTGTTCCGCCATAAAACCACCTGGTTCATGATTTTGGGCAACTTTTCCATCATGTTCACCATCTGGGTTTACCTGACCTGGCTGCCGAGCTATCTGGAGAATTCGCTGGGCTTTAGCCTGAAGCAGACCGGTTGGATCGCGTCGATCCCGTTCTTTGCCGGCATTCTGGGGGTATTGTGCGGCGGGGCGATTTCCGATCGTTTGATCCGCCGCGGGGTGAAAGCGATCACCGCTCGCAAAATCCCGATCGTTTGCGGTGCCGCGCTGGCGGCCTGCTGCGTGGCGCCGATCGCCTTTGTCGACAGTACGCCGCTGTGCATTTTATTGCTGTCGCTGGGGTATTTCTTCTCGCAGCTGCCTTCCGGCGTGATCTGGACGCTGGCGACGGATATCGCACCGAAACAGCAGGTGGCTTCGCTGGGGGCGATCCAGAACTTTGGCGGTTTCCTCGGTGCGGCGATGGCGCCGATTGTCACCGGGGTGATCCTCGATCTGACCGGGCAGTTCACCAACGTATTCTTGCTTGGCGCGGGTTTGCTGATGCTGGGGGCCTTGAGCTACGGTCTGTTTGTCAAACGGCCGATGGTGGCGGCGGAGTAGCAAAGGAAGAGGGCGCAGGATGCGCCCTGATTTTTTACGCTGAAGTTTCAACGTCCTGCGGGTACTGACGTGCCCAGGCTTCAAAGCCGCCATCAATGCTGTACACCGCATCAAACCCCTGATTCAGCAGGTATTGTGCTGCACTGCGGCTGCTGTTGCCGTGGTAGCACATCACCATCACCGGCCGGTCAAAATCGTTGTGCTGCATGAATGCTTGCAGGCTGGCGTTGGTGAGGTGAAATGCGCCCGGCGTGTGCCCGGCTTCAAAACTCTGCGGATCGCGGATGTCGACCAGAGCGGCACTGCCTTCTTTCCAGCGCGCATAGGCCTGTTCAACGTTGATCGCTTCAAACTGTTCCATGACTTCAGACTGCCTTGTAATGAGAATATGCCGCCATTGTAACCAACTCTGCGGCAATTAAGACCAGAGCAATATTGTGGTTTTTAGGCGCCATACCCCATCATCTTCAGCAGTTGCTGCGCCTGCTGCACCGCTTCCTGACGGTGGGCCACGCCCAGCTTCTGATACAGGTTGCGGATATGGGTTTTGATGGTGGTGGCCGCCACGTCTAACTCGCCGGCGATCTGGTCATTGCTGTAACCGGAATAAATCAGCCCCAGCACCTGCCATTCGCGCTGCGTCAGCGGGCTGGTGCGGATCAGTTCCGGCACCTGCGGGTGCGTTAGCAGCTTATCGACGAAGTTCTCGTCGAAATGCGCGAATTTATGCCGATGATGCTGGTTGATGTCGCGCAGAATGCGCTGAGCGCGATGGTGCTCCAGCTCCGGCAGCGTATTGAGCTGAATCAGCTGACGCAGCTGCTGCGCCATCACTTCGCCCTCGATGACGAAGTGGCTGATAAATCCGGTGCGGCTGGCCAGTGACAGCGCCTCCATCAGTACCCTTTGCGCATCGCCTTTACGCTCCATCTGCCAGTAAAGCTGGTTGCTGAGCAGCAGGTTGCGGTTCAGATCGCTCACCAGCCGCAGGCGGCGGGCGTTTTCGTTCAGTTCATCCAGCACCACTTCGGCTTCTTCATACTGGCCGAGCATGATTTGCACCCGGGCGATATTACGCCACTGGCCCTGCATAAAGTGGTTATCCGCCATGCCGGGTTTTTCGGTTTGGCGCAGCCATTGAGCCGCAGCGGCGGTGTCGCCGGTCATTTGCCAGTGGATCACCCGCGGTTTGTCGGCGTTGGTCAGCCAGTCGCGATGATACTGAGAGCCGTGCAACAGCGCTTCGCAACGCTGCAGATGCGCATGGGCGTTATCCAGATCGCCGCGCGCCAGCGAGCATTTGGCCAGCATGGCAATGCACTGGAGCTGCTGCTGAGGCTGGAAGTTGGCCAGAATTTTCAGCCCCTGGCGCGCCGCGTCTTCCGCTTCGTCCAGCCGTGACCAGGACCACAATATCTGCGAACGGATACGCAGCAGGAACTCATGCATCGGCAGTTGTTCCAGATGCTGTTCGCGCACCAGTTCAAACGCCTTGTCCTGCGTCTCATAGGCGGCCTGCAGGAAACCCTGGGCAATCAGAATTTCGCTCTGCTGCAACAGCGCCCACAGCGCGTAGTGATAGGCCTGATGGCGTCGCGCCATCTGCTCGGTTTGCTGCATCATCGGCAACGCGCGGGCCAGCTCGCCCTTGCAGTGATGTACTTCGCCGGTCACCGAGGTGGCGACGATGCGGCTGTAATAACTGGAAAGCGGCAGAAACTTCAGCGCTTCGGTGGCCAGGCGCTCGGCCTCTTCCGGCTTGCCGGCGTTGATCGCCACCTGTGCGCGCAGGGCGTCGAATTCGGCATGCAGAGTCCGATCGACGTCGATTTTTTGATCGCGCATCGCCTGTTCGGCGCGTTCCAACAGGGTGTTCACTTCGATGTAACGGTGTTGGCTCTGCGCCAGCCAGGCCTGCAACAGCGCCAGCTTGGGACTTTGGATCAGCCGTTCATACGGCAATGCGTTCAGGCACTCTTCCAGCAGGGCCAGCTCGCTGTGATGGAACAGCGACCAGGCGTGTTGCAGCAGGATATCGCGCAGCATGCTGACGTCGCTGGCCGCCAGCGCATGGTGAATCGCCTCCGCCGGGTAACCCAATGCCAGCCAGCCTTCGGCGGCGGCGCGGTGCAGCCCCGGCAGCTCCAGCGCCAGCTCCCATTGGCAGCGTTGGCGCAGGAAGGTGGCGAACAACGGATGGAAGCAGAACCATTCGCCGGTGTCGTCCATGCGATGGATAAACAGCCCCTGGCGCTCCAGCTCTTCCAGCCGCTGTTGGCCGTTATCTTCGCCGGTCAGGCGTACGATCAGCGCATCGTTCATTGAGCGCAGCACAGAGCAACGCAGCAGGAAGGCGCGCGCCCCGGCATCGACGTGATCCAGCACTTCGTCCACCAGATAATCGGACAGGTGGCTGGCGTTCAGGCCTGCCAGGCGCTTGGCGGATTGCTGTGCAGAAGAGGTGGATTGCCGGGCAGACAGCGCAATCAGCTGCAACGCGGTGGCCCAACCTTCGACTTCGTCGCACAGGCGGCTACTGTCATGCTGCTCCATCGGTGCGGCCAGGCGGCAGTCGAAGAATTGTTTGGCTTCCTGATGGGTAAACGCCAACTGCTGCGTGCCCATCTCCAGCAGTTGATCGCGTACGCGCAGGTTGGCGATGCCCAGCGGCGGCAGGGTGCGGGACAGCAGGATCAGCGTCAGGTTTTCCGGTTGGTGGCGCAGGAAGAAGCGCATGGCCTCATGGATGACGTCATTGGTGATCAGATGGTAGTCGTCAATCACCAGGTACAGCGGCTGATGCCAGTCGGAAAGCTCAATGAACAGCTGGGCGAACAGCGCCGACAGGCTGGCGTACTGATGTTTTTGGCTCAGGGCTTCGCTCTTTACACAGTGGCCGCCGCTGGCATGTTGCAAGGCGGCGATCAGGTAGCTGGCAAAGCGCTCGGGTTGGTTGTCGCTTTCATCCAGCGAGTACCAGCCCAAATCTGATTTGCCGGCTGCCCATTGTGCGACCAGCGTCGTTTTTCCGTATCCCGCAGGGCAATTAACCAATGTCAGGCGATAGTTTGCCGTGCCGGCTAATTTGGCCAGCAGGCGATCGCGGATCACGGTATTTTGCAGCCGTACCGGACGGCTCAGTTTTGATGGGATCAGCATAGTATTCCAGAGTGAAAATCGCGGCTCCCGTAGCCGTTGGCCTGCCCGAAGGGGTTCATTTCATCGCGACTCCTGCCGGGATCGGAGTAAAACTAATTATTTTATGGCTCGTAATTAATCACCCTCCTAACTTCTGACAACGTTAAACGTATTGCAACAAGGTTCATCTTTGGCTTGGAGTTAAATTGCTATTGATCACACTTTTTTACGTTTGCAGGCAAATCATTGCGCAATTGCGGCGTTGTGGTGCGGTTTGGTCGCGCGGTTGAGGGAAAGCATGTCGATGCATGTACAAAACTTCATCAGCTGCATTAACTATGCTAATTTCATTGTGGGGATTTTCTGCTTATTCTCAGTGCTCGCGCGTTCGTCGGCGGGCTTTTTTGCATCGTGCAAGGGAGTCAAAAAGTGCCTGAGATCACAATTTTAGCTACGCCCCAATCCTCCTCCCCAGCTAATCCCCAGGCGGGATGATGCCTTCAACCTTTCTCCCCGGCACGATAGCGGTAATTTGACCCACTTACTGGATAGAGAGTTTTCCTTATGTCACAGCCTATGCTTAAAAAGGATGCTTTTCTGGCGGCACTGACCCGTCAGTGGCAACGGTTTGGCCTTAGTTCTGCACAACAGATGACCCAACACCAATGGTGGGAGGCGGTCAGCCGAGCGCTGGCCGAGCAACTGGCCGCACAACCGGCACCGCGTAAAAGCACCAAGCCGCTGCGCCACGTGAACTACATTTCGATGGAGTTTCTGATTGGCCGCCTGACGGCGAACAACCTGATTAATCTGGGCTGGTACGACACCGTCGAACAGGCGCTGGCGGAGCAGGATATCAAGCTGGCGGATCTGCTGGAGCAGGAAACCGATCCGGCGCTGGGCAACGGCGGGCTGGGGCGTCTGGCGGCCTGTTTCCTGGATTCGATGGCGACGGTGGAGCAACCGGCCACCGGCTATGGGCTCAATTACCAATACGGGCTGTTCCGCCAGTCGTTCAGCGAAGGTCAGCAGCAAGAGGCGCCGGATAACTGGCAGCGCGAAAGCTACCCTTGGTTCCAGCACAATGCCGCGCTGTCGGTGGATGTAGGGATTGGCGGGAAACTGGAGAAACTGGCCGATGGCCGCGAACTGTGGCACCCGGAATTTACCCTGCGCGGCGAAGCCTGGGATTTGCCGGTGCTGGGTTTCCGCAATGGCGTGACCCAACCGCTGCGCCTGTGGCAGGCGACCCATCAGCACCCGTTCGATCTGGGGGATTTCAACGACGGCAAATTCCTGCAGGCGGAGAAGCAGGGCGTACAAGCCGCCAAGCTGACCAAGGTACTGTATCCGAACGATAACCACCAGGCGGGCAAGCGCCTGCGCCTGATGCAGCAATATTTCCAGTGCGCCTGTTCGGTGGCGGATATCCTGCGCAAACACCATCAGGCCGGCCGCAAGATTGAAGACCTGCCTAAGTACGAAGTGATTCAACTCAACGACACTCACCCCACCATCGCCATCCCGGAAATGCTGCGCATTCTGCTGGATGAGCATCAGTTGGAATGGGATGCGGCCTGGGCGATCACCAGCAACACCTTCGCCTACACCAACCACACCCTGATGCCCGAGGCGCTGGAGTGCTGGGATGAGAAGCTGGTGCGCAGCCTGCTGCCGCGTCATTTCTCGATCATCAAGCAGATCAACGCCAACTTCAAAAAGCTGGTGGATAAACGCTGGCCGGGCGACAAGGCGGTGTGGGCCAAGCTGGCGGTACACCATGACAAGCAGGTGCGCATGGCCAATCTGTGCGTGGTCAGCGGCTTTGCGGTCAACGGCGTAGCACAGCTGCACTCCGATCTGGTGGTGAAAGACCTGTTCCCGGAATATCACCAGCTGTGGCCGAACAAATTCCACAACGTCACCAACGGCATCACGCCGCGTCGCTGGCTGAAACAGTGTAACCCGGCGTTGTCGGGGCTGATTGACGAGACGCTGAAGGTTGAGTGGGCCAACGACCTCGACGCGCTGAAAGGGCTGGAAAAATACGCCGATGACGCGGCATTCCGCCAGCGTTATCAGCAAATCAAACGCGATAACAAAGTCGCATTGGCAAACTATGTGCACGGCGTGATGGGGCTGACGTTGAACCCGGACGCCATTTTCGACGTGCAGATCAAGCGCCTGCACGAATACAAACGCCAGCATTTGAACCTGTTGCACATTCTGTCGCTGTATCGCCAACTGCGCGACAACCCGAATCTGGACATCGTGCCTCGGGTGTTCCTGTTCGGGGCCAAAGCGGCTCCGGGCTACTACCTGGCGAAGAACATCATTTATGCGATCAATCAGGCGGCTTCGGTGATCAATAACGATCCGCTGGTGAAGGATCGGCTGAAAGTGGCGTTTATTCCCGACTACCGCGTTTCCGTCGCTGAACTGATGATCCCGGCGGCGGATATCTCCGAGCAGATCTCCACCGCCGGCAAAGAGGCGTCCGGCACCGGCAACATGAAGCTGGCGCTGAACGGCGCGCTGACCGTCGGTACGCTGGACGGCGCCAATGTGGAAATTGCCGAGCAGGTGGGCGAAGACAATATCTTTATCTTCGGCAATACCGTCGATCAGGTGAAGGCGCTGTTGGCGAAAGGCTACGACCCGCTCAGCTACCGCAAGAAGGACAAACACCTGAAGGCGATCCTCGACGAGTTGGCGAGCGGCGCATTCAGCCATGGCGACAAGCATGCTTTCGACATGATGCTGCACAGCCTGCTGGAAGGCGGTGACCCTTATCTGGTGCTGGCCGACTTCGCTTCGTACTGCCAGGCTCAACGGCAGGTAGACGAGTTGTATCGTGACCAGGACGAGTGGACGCGCCGCACTATTCTTAACACCGCGCGGGTCGGTATGTTCAGTTCGGATCGTTCGATCCGCGACTACCAGCAGCGTATTTGGCAAGCCAAGCGTTAAGGAGAGCGAATGGATCGCAAGCGCATCGATCAGGCGGCCGCTCAGGCGGGTATTGCCGCTGATTATATTAACGCCCACGGGAAACAGCAGGCGATCGCGGAAGATACCAAGCGCAAGCTGCTGGATGCCATGGGGCGGACTGCCGCACCGCTGGAGGCTGCGGTAACGCCGCTGCCGGCGGTCAAGGTGTTCTATCAGGGCGCGCCGGTGGCGTTGCCGCTTGCGGGCAGCGGCGAGTATCTCTGGACGCTGCTGCGTGAAGACGGTGGCCGGCAACAGGGGCGCGCCAGCGCGCGTAAAACCTTTACCTTGCCGAGCGAGTTGCCGGCGGGTTATCACCAATTGACGCTGACCCAGGGCGAACAGCAGTGGCAGTGCCGGTTGATTGTTGCGCCCAAACGCTGCTTCGAGCCGGATGCGCTGCTGACCGGGCAAAAGCTGTGGGGCGCTTGCGTCCAGCTTTACACTCTGCGCTCCGATCGTAACTGGGGAATCGGCGATTTTGGCGATTTGCGGCAAATGGTGGAGCAGGTCGGTGAACGGGGCGGCGCTTTTGTCGGGCTGAACCCGATCCACGCGCTGTATCCGGCGAACCCGGAAAGCGCCAGCCCGTACAGCCCGTCGTCGCGACGCTGGCTGAACGTGGTGTATATCGATGTGAACGCGGTGGAAGAGTTCCAGCGTAGCGATGCGGCGCAGAAATGGTGGCTGAAGCCGGCAACGCAAAAACAGCTGGCCAAAGCGCGCAGCAGCGAACTGGTGGATTACAGCGCGGTGACGCAGCTCAAGCTGGCGGCGCTGAAGCTGGCGTTCCCGTTGTTCCAGGGGCGTAAAGCCGGTGACGAACGGCGTCAGGCGTTCGAGCAGTTTGTTGCCGACGGTGGCGACAGCCTGTATCAACAGGCGGCGTTTGACGCATTGCATGCTCACCTTGCCGCCGTTGACGGCAGCCTGTGGGGGTGGCCTGCCTGGCCGGAGCAATATCGGCAGGGCGACAGCGCTGCAGTGAAGCAGTTTTGCCGGCAGCAGCAGGATTCGGTGACTTTCTATCTGTGGTTGCAGTGGTTGGCCGCCAGCCAGTTCGCCGACTGTTTCCGCCAGAGCCAGCAACAGCAAATGCCGATTGGCCTCTACCGCGATTTGGCGGTGGGCGTGGCGGAGGGCGGTTCGGAAACCTGGTGCGAGCCGGATCTTTATTGCCTGAAAGCGTCGGTTGGCGCACCGCCGGACATTCTGGGTCCGTTGGGGCAAAACTGGGGGCTGCCGCCGATGGATCCGCACGTGATGGCGGCGCGGGGCTACCAGCCGTTTATCGACCTGTTGCGCGCCAATATGACCAGTTGCGGCGCGCTGCGCATTGACCACGTAATGGCGTTGCTGCGCCTGTGGTGGATCCCTTACGGAGAAACCGCCGATCATGGCGCTTACGTGAAATACCCGGTGGATGACCTGTTGGCGGTGTTGGCGCTGGAGAGTCAGCGCCATCGCTGTATGGTGATCGGCGAAGACCTTGGCACCGTGCCGGTCGAGATCGTCGCCAAGCTGCGCGACAGCGGCGTCTATTCTTATAAGGTGCTGTATTTCGAGCGTGACGGCGAGAACCACTTCCGCGCGCCGCAGGCCTACCCGGTGCAGGCGATGGCGACCATCACCACGCACGACTTGCCGACGCTGCGCGGTTATTGGCAGGGCGGCGATCTGCAACTTGGCAACAAGCTGGGCCTGTATCCGGATGCGGAGATCCTGAAAGAATTGTTTGCCGATCGTGAGCGCGCCAAACAGGGATTGCTGGACGGATTGCATCATTATGGCTGCGTGCCGCAGAAGGTGGGCAAGAAGGCGGCGTTGCTGAACATGAGCCCGTTGCTGAACCGGGGTTTACAGCGCTATGTCGCCGACAGCGCCAGCGCACTGCTGGGCCTGCAGCCGGAAGACTGGCTGGACATGGCCGAACCGGTCAATATTCCCGGCACCAGCGATCAGTACCCGAACTGGCGGCGTAAACTGAACAAAACGCTGGAGGAGATGTTTGCCGATCAGCAGGTTAACCGGTTGCTGAAAGATTTGGACAAGCGCCGGCGAACGGTATCGGTAGGGTAATCAGGGATCTGAGATTGCATTAAAGATGAAATCTGAAAACTATGATTCTTATCCTTAATGTATGGATACCCAAATTAATTGGAGTTGCAGCCAGGCGGCAAGTGCGTAAATCCCCAGGAGCTTACTTGCGTAAGTGACTGGGGTACGCGCGCGCAGCCAACAACGCTGCAACTTCAAGCAAGAAGGGTATCAGTAATAAGAGTGCTCGCCGCGCTGATGCTCGGTCAGATCGCGCACGCCTTT
This sequence comes from Serratia plymuthica, assembly GCF_018336935.1. Lineage (NCBI taxonomy): Bacteria > Pseudomonadati > Pseudomonadota > Gammaproteobacteria > Enterobacterales > Yersiniaceae > Serratia > Serratia plymuthica. The sequence goes on from NZ_CP068771.1 coordinate 3,817,643, forward strand.
CAGTTCTGGGAACTTCTGCAGCAGTTCTTTCTCGATCCCTTCCTTCAGCGTTACGTCGACCATTGAACAACCGTTACAGCCGCCGCCGAACTGCAGGATCGCCAAACTGTCTTCGGTAATTTCCATCAGCGTTACGCGGCCGCCGTGGCCTGCCAGCTGCGGGTTGATCTGCGATTGCAGCACGTATTCAACGCGCTCCATCAGCGGGGCGTTGTCGTCCACCTTGCGCATTTTGGCATTTGGCGCTTTAAGCGTCAGCTGCGAACCCAACTGGTCGGTGACGAAGTCGATTTCGGCGTCTTCCAGATAGGGTTTGCTTATTTCGTCGATATAGGCGGACAGCTTTTCGAACTTCAGCTCGGTGTCTGTCGCTTCCACGGCGTCCGGCGGGCAATAAGAGACACCGCATTCGGCCGTAGGCGTACCCGGGTTGATCACGAATACGCGGATTTGGGTGCCTTCTTCTTGATTTGCCAGCAGTTTGGCAAAGTGTTCCTGTGCGGTATCTGTTATACGAATCATAGCATTAGCTCAGTAGTTGACTTCTATTGTCGGTTATAATACGCCCATTGCCGTGGCACTACAATGTGCGGCAAACGCACCAGATTTGTATCGATGCGGCACCCTGTCGCAGCAAGAGCCGGGTGATTTCCGCCACCGTACTGCCGGTCGTCACCACATCATCCAACAGGGCAACGTGTCGGCCCGCCAGCGGCTCATGGCAACGAAAGGCGCCACGCAGGTTGCGCCTGCGCATACGGGCAGGCAGCCGCTGCTGCGGGGCCGTTTTTCGTACCCGCCTCAGGGCGGCGGGGCGATAATCGCAACCCAGCCAGTGCGCCAGCGGCCGCGCCAGCAGATCGCTCTGGTTATAGCCGCGTCGCCAGCAGCGTTTAGCCTGCAAGGGTACCGCTAAAATCACATCGGGTCTGTTCAGATACTGCTCTCTGTGCGCCCGTTGCCAGTTTAGCAATATCAACCGTGCCAGCAGCGGCGCCAGTTCCGGCGCGTGTTGAAACTTGAATTTTTTGATCAGTTGGCGAAGCGGCGCGACGTAGTCGCCGACGAACACCAGCGCCTGCCAGGGTGGCGGCCGTTGCAGGCAGCGGCCGCAGGGGTGCGCGGCGTCGCCGGCGGGCAGGCCGCAGCAGGGGCAACACAGCGGTTTGGCCGGCAGGTGGCGCAGGCAGTAACTACAGATGCCGTGGCGGCTAAGGCATAATGGCTGCCGGCATAGCCAACAGCGGCTGTGGATTGATAGCATAGCCGTCCTCCCTGACGGATGAGAATGAAAGGACAATAACTGATGACCGCGCTGTACTGGCAAACAATAGGTGAAGGCGAACGCGATCTTGTGCTGCTGCACGGATGGGGACTGAATGCGGAGGTGTGGGGTTGCACGCTTGAGCGGCTGACGCCGCATTTTCGCCTGCATCTGGTCGATCTGCCGGGCTATGGCCGCAGTCAGGGGTTTGGCGGCATGTCGCTTGCGCAGATGGCGGAGATTGTGCTGGCCGCCGCACCGCCGCAGGCCTGGTGGCTGGGCTGGTCACTCGGCGGGCTGGTGGCCGGCCAGATTGCGCTGACGCAGCCTCAACGGGTACGCGGGCTGATCACCGTGGCGTCCTCGCCGTGCTTTGCCGCGCAGGACGACTGGCCGGGGATCCGCCCAGAGGTGCTGAGCGGTTTTCAGCATCAGTTGAGTCAGGACTTCCAGCGCACCGTAGAACGCTTTCTGGCATTACAAACCCTGGGTACGGCAAGCGCGCGGCAGGACGCCCGCCTGCTGAAATCGGTGGTGTTGAATCAGCCGATGCCGAGCGTCGAGGTGCTGAACGGCGGTCTGGAGATGCTGCGCACCGCGGATTTACGCTTGCCGATGGCGGAACTGACTCTGCCGCTGCTGCGTATATACGGTTATCTGGATGGGGTGGTGCCGCGCAAGGTTGCCGCGCTGCTCGATGCCAGTTGGCCGCATTCGCCGTCGATCGTCATGGCGAAAGCGGCGCATGCGCCCTTCATTTCTCACCCTGATGAATTTGCCGAAATTATTCGCACCTTTGTGACCGAAGGTGGCATTCCGCGTGAAAACGCACAATAAAGCGCTAAAGAAACGGCCGCTCGGTGGATAAAAAAGAAACCTGTTCGATACTCAGTGGGGTAGATGCGCTGGCTGAAAACTGAAAAACCGTTCGCGGATTTTTTCACTTTGGCGTTTCGTCTCTGGGAAAAGGGCTCTCGTCAGGGAAAGCAGCGAGGCCTGAAGATGTCACGGCAGCCGGTGTTATTGCGCATGTACCCTTGGACGGCTTTCATAACAAATAAATATTCCTTTGAGAGGTATGGTAATGAAATCTTTGAAAATGATTATTGCAGCGTTGGTCGTCGGTTCCGTGTCTTTCAGCTCTTTGGCGGCAACCTTGCTGACCAAAGAAGATCTGGACAAGAATCCGGGTAAATACGAGAAGATCGGTACGGTAACCACCACCGCGGAAACCACTTCGCCGATGGATGCTAAAGAAGAGCTGTCCAAACTGGCGGATGAAAAAGGCGGTCAGTATTACGTGATCATCGCCGGCCGCGAACACGGTAAATTCAGCGCGATAGCCGACGTGTATAAAGACAAGTAATCATTCTTGATTAACAAAGGGGCGCATAATGCGCGCCCCTGCTCCGATTATTTCAGCCGATACACCACCGTACCGCAACCCTTGCCCTCCGGGCAGCTTTTGCAACTGCCGGTCAGGCAAGCGCCGTTATCCTGTTCAATCCGCTCCACTTTACCCATCGCCGTTAAACGTTCCAGCATCGCCAGCACCAGCGGCAGCGGGGTCTCCAACTGGCGGCTGAGCTGTTGCGCCTGAGCGCTGCCGTGCAGCGCCAGCGCATCGCGGAGCTGCAGCAGGCCGGCCATCAGTGGCAGTTACCCTGAGCACCCTGGCAACAGGCTGCAGGCGTAGCTTTGCCCAGACGCACCGTCACCCGGCTGCGCGCCCGGCGCAGGCCGAATAAAATCAACAGATTGACCAGCACCACGATCGCGATGGCCGTCAGGCTGTATCCCGGATGCTGGCCGAAGGTGGCAACCTGATAAAACAGCGTAGCCAAGGAGTAGGCGAGGTTCAGACCCCAGAGAATGGAAAAGGCCATCCAGCCGCGGCTGGATTCACGGGCGATAGCGCCCATCACCGATACGCAGGGCACGTACAGCAGCACAAAGATCAGGTAGCTGTAGGCAGAGACGCCGGAGCCGAATTTGCTGCTCATCATGCCCATTGAGCTGACGCCCATTTCGCCGTCGCCCTTGCTGGCCTCGATGGGGTTGGACAATACGCTCAGGCTGAAGGTGTCTTTCAGCCCCTGCCAGGTGGTTCCCACCGCGCCGCTCAGTTCGTTCAGCAGATTAAAGTTGGCGGCATCAAACTCGGCGTTATTGATATGTTCGGCGGTGTACAGGGTGTTCAATGTGCCGACCACCACTTCTTTCGCCATGGCCCCGGTCACCAGCCCGACGGTGGCCTGCCAGTTATCGTTATGTACGCCCATCGGCTGCAGCAGCGGCGTCAGGATCTTGGACACCGACGCCAACGCGGAATCATTGAGGTTATCGACCGGCTTGCCGCTGAACGTAAAGCTGTTCAGGCCGCCGATGAAGATGCTGGCGATCACGATCACTTTCCCGGCGCGCAGCACAAAGCCTTTCAGCCGCTGCCAGGTTTGCAGCAGCAGGCTTTTCAGGTGCGGCACATGATAAACCGGCAATTCCATGACGAACGGCGAAGCTTCGCCGCGCATGATGGTGTACTTCAGCACCAGTCCGGTGAGGATCGCCACCACGATGCCGAGCATATACAGCGAGAACACCACGCCGGCGCCGTCCTGGCCGAAGAAGGCGGCGGCAAACACCGCAAAAATCGCCAGCCGGGCGCCGCAGGACATGAACGGCGCCATCATGATGGTAATCAAGCGTTCACGCGGGGCATCCAGCGTGCGTGCACCCATGATGGACGGCACGTTGCAGCCGAAGCCGACAATCAGCGGCACGAAGGATTTACCGGGCAGCCCAAGAGCTTGCATCAGGCGGTCCATGACAAACGCCGCACGCGCCATGTAGCCGGAGTCTTCGAGGAAGGACAGAAACAGATACATCATGCCGATTTGCGGCACCAGCGGCAGCACGGTGTTGATGCCCCCGCCGATGCCCTGCGCTAGGAAAATCGTCAGCCATTCAGGAAAGTGCAGGCTGTAGCCCAGCCATTGGATGCCCTGGATAAAGATTGCCGCCGAACCGATATCAAAGATCGGCTGCAGCGCGCCGCCGAGGTTGATCGCCAGCAAGAACATCAGGTACATCACCAGCAAAAAGATGGGCACCCCCAGCCAGCGGTTGAGGATCACTTTGTCCAGCGCTTCGGTCAGGCGGTTTGGCATCGCCTGCTGCGAGTTGCTGACCGCATCGCTCAGGGTGGCTATCGACTGATAGCGCGCATCGGCAATCACCAATGCAGGATCTTCCTGTTGCTGTTGTTGCAGCGCCAGCCTGGCGGCAGGCAGCAGGGCGGTGGCGTTGCCGGCCAATTGATGGCTGTAGATGTCGCCTTCCAGCATTTGCAGCGCCAGCCAGCGGCGTTGCTCCGTTGGCATAGCCGCCGGCATGGCGTCGCTCAGGGTGGCCATTTCCTTCAGCAGCGCCGGCGGATAGTTCACCAGCGCTTTCAGATCGTTAAACCGGTGGTTGTCGATTATCTGCTTCAACATGCCGATGCCGTCGGCCTTGGTGGAGACCAAAGGCACCACCGGGCAGCCGAGACGCGCCGACAGCGCTGCGATATCAATCTCGATTTGCTGGCTTCTGGCGATATCCAGCATGTTCAGCGCAACGATGCAGGGGATGCCCAGTTCCAGCAGTTGCAGCGTCAGGTACAGGTTGCGCTCAAGGTTGGAGGCGTCGACGACGTTGATCAGCAGATCGGCATCGCCGCTCAGGATGTAATGGCAGGCGATCTGTTCGTCGAGCGAGGTTTGTTCCGAGATGGTGGTCAGCGAATAGGTGCCGGGCAGATCGACCAGGTTGACCTGGGATTGCGGCGTAGTGAACTGGCCTTCTTTACGCTCTACCGTCACGCCGGCCCAGTTGCCGACCCGCTGGCGAGCTCCGGTCAACTGGTTGAACAGCGTAGTTTTACCGGAATTGGGGTTGCCTATTAAGCCAATCGTGAGTTTTTTCATTTTTCGCGTGATATCAGTCAATGGACATTGAGCCGGGCGATGGGCGCGGCCAGAGCGAGACGGCGCAGAGTCAGGATTGGCCGTCGAGCAGGATTAGGGCCAGGTCTTTCCTGCGCAGCACCAGGCTGACGCGGCGGGTTTTTATTTCTATCGGATCACCCAGCGGTGCGACGCGCACCACTTCAAACGAAGAGCCGGGCAGCATGCCTAGCGATAACAGTTTCTGGCGATAGGCCGGGCCGATGTCACTGGAAAAACCGGCAATCTTATAAGAGCGTTTAGGCTGAAGATGCATATAACCTTCTCAGAGCCCCTGTTATTGGGCCGATGACGATAAAAGAACGTTCCAGACCAAGCGCCGCGATGAAGATCGCAGGCTGCCGACGTTTTCAATTCATGAGGTAATGCAGTGAACACGCAACGCAATAATAGTGAGAATAGTTATCGTATTCAATACAAAAAGTAGGGGTATTGGTAACCAAAGGTTATGGCATCGGCACTTAACGATCGGATTGCCTGATGCCCCTATTTTTATCACCTGGCCTGTGGGGGATCAAATGCGAATGGCGAGTTAAATCAGTTACGTAATTGCAGTGATTTTTTCCGATTTGCAAAAATTAGCGACAAATTGAGTGGCGTTTAGAGGGGATGGCGGCGAGCCGGCGTTTATTCGGTAACATCTTGCCGGCGGAATACGAGCGGTAACCATTTGTGTTTCACCGGGAAAGGACGAAATGAAAACCTGATGTTAAAAACGGTGTTAATGAACGGGGATTCGGCGTTATTTTCAGGCTGAAAAACCGGGGATTGTCGCTCGGGAAAAATAAGCGGGTTTATTGAGGCGGGTCAAAAAATAGCGACGCTTTTTTTGAGAAAGGGCGGAGCCGGCTCCGCCCTGTGTACCTTGAGTCTTTCAGCTAGGCAGCACTGCCCCTACGATTTCTTACCGAATGCCGCAGCCAGCGCGTCGCCCATGGCGCTGTTGCCTGCCGTCGAGCTGCTGCGCGGTTTGGCCTTATTGGCCGGCGCGCGGGAAGGGCTGTCCTTCGCCGGGGCGCCGCCGCGACGTGGCGAACCTTCACCCGGTTGCTCGTCCAGACGCATGCTCAGCGCGATGCGTTTGCGTTGCAGATCCACTTCCATCACCTTCACTTTGACGATGTCGCCGGCTTTCACCACGGTATGCGGATCTTCGACGAACTTGTCCGCCAGCGAGGAGATATGCACCAGGCCGTCCTGATGTACGCCGATATCCACAAAGGCGCCGAAGTTGGTGACGTTGGTGACCGAGCCTTCCAAAATCATGCCCGGCTGCAGATCGTTGAGGGTTTCCACGCCCTCGGCAAAGGTGGCGGTTTTGAATTCCGGACGCGGATCGCGGCCCGGTTTCTCCAGCTCTTTCAGGATGTCGGTGACCGTCGGCACACCAAATTTGTCGTCGGTGAAGTCGCTGGCCTTCAGGCTACGCACCGCCGCCGGGTTGCCCATCAGATCCTGCAGCGCCTGCCGGGTGGCGGCCAGAATACGTTCGACCACCGGGTAGGTTTCCGGGTGAACGGTAGAGGCATCCAGCGGGTTATCGCCGTGGTTGATGCGCAGGAAGCCGGCGCACTGTTCAAAGGCTTTTGGCCCCAGACGGCTGACTTTCAGCAGTTGTTCGCGGTTGCTGAAGCGACCGTTCTCATCACGCCAGGTAACGATGTTCTGCGCCATCATGCGGGTCAGGCCGGCCACGCGGGTCAGCAACGGCACTGAGGCGGTGTTCAGATCCACACCGACGGCGTTTACGCAGTCTTCCACCACCGAGTCCAGCTTTTTCGCCAGCTGGCTTTGGCTGACATCGTGCTGGTACTGGCCGACGCCGATGGATTTCGGGTCGATTTTGACCAGTTCGGCCAACGGATCCTGCAAACGGCGGGCGATGGAGACGGCGCCACGCAGCGAAACGTCGAGGTTCGGGAATTCCAGCGCCGCCAGTTCGGAGGCGGAATATACCGAGGCGCCCGCTTCGCTGACGATCACCTTCTGCGCTTTGACTTCGCTGAACTGCTGCTGCAATTCAAGGTAAAAACGCTCGGTCTCACGCGATGCGGTGCCGTTGCCGATAGCGACCAGCTCTACTTTGTGTTTGATGCACAGGGCGGCGACGATGGCAGCGGCTTTCGCAGCCTGGCCGGTGTGCGGGTAGACGGTATCGGTAGCGACCAGCTTGCCGGTGGCATCCACCACCGCCACTTTTACCCCGGTGCGCAGACCGGGGTCCAGGCCCATGGTGGCGCGCATGCCGGCCGGTGCGGCCATCAGCAGATCCTGCATGTTACGGGCGAAAACGTTGATGGCTTCGTCTTCCGCGCGTTCGCGCACCGTCCCCATCAGTTCGGTTTCCAGATGCAACAGCACCTTGATGCGCCAGGTCCAGTTGACCACCGCTTTGCGCCAGGCATCGGCCGGGGCGTTATTCAGGCGCAGGTCGAGGTGGCTGATGATGATTTGCTCCGCCTGGCTTTCGCGCGGGGCTTCTTCAAACTGCGGATCGGCGTTCAGCGCCAACTGCAGCACGCCTTCGTTGCGGCCACGGAACATCGCCAATGCACGGTGTGAAGGCACCTGGGCAATAGGCTCATGGTGATCAAAGTAGTCGCGGAACTTGGCGCCGTCTTCTTCTTTGCCTTCCACCACTTTGGACACCAGGTGAGCATGCTTCCACAGGTAGTTACGTACCTTGGCCAGCAGCGCGGCGTCTTCGGCGAAGCGCTCCATCAGGATGTAACGCGCGCCGTCGAGGGCGGCTTTGACATCCGCCACGCCCTTGTCGGCGTCAACGTAGCCTTCGGCCAGCTGTTCCGGCTGTTGCTGCGGATCCTGCCACAGGGTGTCGGCCAATGGCTCCAGACCTGCTTCGATAGCGATTTGGCCACGGGTACGACGTTTGGGTTTGTACGGCAGGTAGAGGTCTTCGAGCTCGGTTTTGCTTTGCGTGGCGTTGATCGCCCCCGCCAGCTGTTCGGTCAGTTTGCCCTGCTCGTCGATCGATTTGAGGATGGTCTGACGGCGGTCTTCCAGTTCACGCAGATAACCCAGGCGGGTTTCCAGCTGGCGCAGTTGAGTGTCGTCCAGGCCCCCGGTGACTTCCTTACGATAGCGTGCGATAAAAGGCACGGTATTACCTTCATCCAGCAGACGGATGGCGGAGTCAACTTGCTCCGGCCGGGCCTGCAGTTCTGTTGCAATAATGCGGCTCAGTGGGTCATTCATAAGTCTGGTATCTGTTGAGAACGGTTAGGAAACAGGGGGACAGTTATACGGATTGATCGGCAAAAATGCCAGTGGCGCTGCCCGTCTTTGCCCGATGCGCCGAGGTTGTGCGGGTGGCTGCTGCCGCAAGCTCCGCGGGACAGCGGCCACCCGCGAGGCCGCTCGGAAAAAACCGAATCTTACTTCACGTACTCGATCTCATTCACATACCACAGCGCATCACCCACCGGGGTGTTGACGGTGGCGGCATCCCCCACCTCTTTTTTAAGCAGGGCGCGGGCCATCGGCGAATCGATGGAAATGTAGTCCCGACGGCCAAAAATTTCGTCGTAGCCCACAATGCGAAAGCGTTTGATCTCGCCATTCTCATTTTCCACTTCCACCCAGGCGCCGAAGAACACCTTGCCTTCCTGTTGCGGCGAATAGTCGACAATCTTCAACTGCTCGAGACATTTGGTCAGGTAGCGGACGCGGCGATCGATTTCCCGCAATCGCTTTTTGTTGTACTGGTAATCGGCATTTTCACTTCTGTCGCCGAGGCTGGCGGCCCAGGTCACTTTTTTGGTGACTTCCGGTCGTTCTTCACGCCAGAGAAAGTCCAGCTCCTGTTTGAGCTTGTCGTAACCTTCGCGGGTTATCAGCTGCGTTCTCATTGTTTTCTGCCTTTATGGGATATCAAAGGTTGCATGACGGTGCTTTGGCTTGGCGTTGCCGGATGCAATAAGCGCTCAATAAAGCGTCGGCTCGCAAAATTGCCGATCGCTGACGTTTTTTATCGCCTCGCCTGAGTTACACTGCCGAACCAGCCGCCCGGCTGCAACTCGAAATTCATGGGTGTATCGCCCTTGGTCGAATGACGGAGTTATCCCAAATTTAATCTAAAAATATCGGGATTTTGACGAACCGTCGCCGGCATTTTGATGAAAATTGTTGATAAATGGGCAAAAGAATAAGCTTTGTAACAATTTCGTCTAGAATATATACCATTAAATGCTGTCCGAAATGACAGGGTTTTTTAACAATATTCACGTCAGGCAATAAAGCCTTTGGGAGTAATACAATGCAAGAGAATCATAAGATTCTGGTCGTCGATGATGACATGCGCCTGCGCGCGCTTTTAGAGCGTTATTTAACCGAACAGGGCTTTCAGGTTCGCAGTGTCGCCAACGCTGAGCAAATGGATCGCTTGCTGACTCGAGAATCTTTCCACCTGATGGTGCTGGACCTGATGTTGCCGGGTGAAGATGGTCTGTCCATCTGCCGTCGTCTGCGCAGCCAGAGCAACCCGATGCCGATCATCATGGTGACCGCCAAAGGCGAAGAAGTCGACCGTATCGTTGGGCTGGAGATCGGCGCTGATGATTACATCCCAAAACCTTTCAACCCGCGTGAACTGCTGGCGCGCATCCGGGCGGTATTGCGCCGTCAGGCCAACGAATTGCCGGGCGCGCCTTCGCAGGAAGAAGCGGTCATTGCCTTCGGCAAATTCAAACTGAATCTGGGCACCCGTGAAATGTTCCGCGAAGATGAGCCTATGCCATTGACCAGCGGTGAGTTTGCGGTACTGAAGGCGTTGGTGAGCCATCCGCGTGAACCGCTTTCGCGCGACAAGCTGATGAACCTGGCGCGCGGCCGCGAATACAGCGCGATGGAACGCTCCATCGACGTGCAAATTTCCCGTCTTCGCCGCATGGTTGAAGAAGATCCGGCACATCCACGCTATATCCAGACCGTTTGGGGTCTTGGCTACGTCTTCGTTCCGGACGGCAGCAAGGCATGAGGCGATTGCGCTTTTCACCGCGTAGCTCGTTTGCCCGAACCCTGCTGTTGATCGTCACCTTGCTGTTCGTCAGCCTGGTGACGACCTATCTGGTGGTGCTGAACTTCGCCATCCTGCCCAGTTTGCAGCAGTTCAACAAGGTATTGGCCTACGAAGTGCGTATGCTGATGACCGATAGGTTGCAGCTGGAAGATGGCACGCTGCTGGAAGTGCCGCCGGCGTTTCGCCGGGAAATTTACCGTGAGTTGGGGATTTCTCTGTACACCAATTCGGCGGCGGAGGAGAGCGGGCTGCGCTGGGCGCAACATTACCAATTCCTCAGCCAGCAGATGGCGCAGCAGCTCGGCGGGCCGACCGACGTGCGGGTGGAAGTGAACAAGAACTCCCCGGTGGTGTGGCTGAAAACCTGGCTGCAACCTGATATCTGGGTGCGGGTTCCGCTGACTGAAATCCACCAGGGCGATTTCTCGCCGCTGTTCCGCTATACCCTGGCGATTATGCTGTTGGCTATCGGCGGCGCCTGGCTGTTTATCCGCATCCAGAACCGCCCGCTGGTGGAGCTGGAGCACGCGGCTTTGCAGGTCGGCAAAGGCATTATCCCGCCGCCGCTGCGTGAATACGGCGCTTCGGAAGTGCGTTCGGTGACGCGGGCCTTCAATCAGATGGCGTCGGGCGTCAAGCAACTGGCGGATGACCGCACGCTGCTGATGGCCGGGGTTAGCCACGATCTTCGCACGCCGCTGACGCGTATCCGTCTGGCGACCGAGATGATGAGCGCCGAAGATGGTTATCTGGCGGAGTCGATCAATAAAGATATCGAAGAGTGCAACGCCATTATCGAGCAGTTTATCGACTATTTGCGTACCGGCCAGGAGATGCAAACCGAGCTCAGCGATCTGAACTCGATTCTGGGCGAGGTCGTGGCGGCCGAGAGCGGCTATGAGCGGGTTATCGAAACCGCCATGGCGCCGGGTGAGCTGATGATGAATGTGCATCCGCTATCGATTAAGCGTGCGGCGGTGAACATGGTGGTGAATGCGGCGCGTTACGGTAACGGCTGGATCAAGGTCAGCAGCGGGCGTGAACTGCAACGTGGCTGGTTCCAGATAGAAGACGACGGCCCGGGCATAAAACCTGAAGAATTGAAACATCTGCTGCAGCCGTTTGTCCGTGGCGACAGCGCGCGCAGCACCAGCGGAACCGGGCTTGGCCTGGCTATCGTGCAGCGCATTATCGACGGCCATCACGGCGCGTTGGATATCGGCACCAGCGAACGCGGCGGGCTGTTGATCAGGGCTTATATTCCGTTGCCGATGGAGAAAAAAGAGCCGGCAAATGGGCATCTGGCGGCGAAAGAGAACGTATGACGCCTGCTGACAGAGGGCCGCCTCGCTGCGGCTCCGTCAGGGTTTTCTGCTCATCACATAGTATTCCGCCGCTTCTTCGTGCAGACGCCGAGCGGTGTTGGCTTGCCAAGGATCGATTAACTCAATCCCGCAATGGATAAAGTCTTTGGTATTACGCGTGGCTAATGTGGCGCCGTAATGCAGGCAGGTGGCGGCGATTTGGGTGTCTGGAAAGCTGACGCCGATGCCTCGGCGGCGGTTAGCGCCCATGAGTTCAGCATGCTGCAGAGCGCAGCCAGTATCAAAGGGCAAAATTCTTTCCGAAAACTCCTCTTGCAGCATTACACCCAGATTGGTTTGCAACTCGAACTGCCTTTTGCCGGAGGGCATACAGGCTATGCCGGTGTACAGCTCCGCGACCACGACAGCGCTCAGATAGAATTGATAGGTATCTTGTTGGTCCAGCCACCTTAAGACATGGTAATGAGGCGCTGGACGCAACAATTCTAAAACGACATTGGTATCGAGAATAATCATACTTGGTCATCGTCGTCGTCAAAGGTGGCAATCCGCGGGGGTGTTTTATCGCGCGGCGGGATCTCCAATTCAACGCCGCCCAGCTCGGCAAAGTGCTGATGCATACGTGTTCCTAAACCATAGCGCGGCGGTTTTTTCACTAATGCCTGTTTCAAAATCATTCGAGCTTCCTCCTCCATGGAATGGCCGTTTTTCGCTGCCGAGACGCGCAGCAATTCTTTTACTTCGTCGTCCAGATTTCTGACGGTTATGGTAGCCATTGTAACCTCCTTTGCTATCAATGATTGCACTGCATTATTATCTCTTTGTATAGGCTAAAAAACAATCAATAAAAATAAAAAAAGGCGTGGAATCCACGCCTTAGCTGAAGCTGTAAAAAGAGAGGGTTACAGTTTTGGACCGGCGCTGACCAGCGCGGCGCCCGCAGGCGTGTCGGTATATTTGTCGAAGTTGGTGATAAAACGCTCGGCCAGATCCTGCGCTTTTTCCTGCCACTGCTCAAGGCTGGCGTAGGTAGCGCGTGGATCCAGGATAGCCGGGTTGACGCCCGGCAGTGAGGTCGGCATCGCCAGATCGAAGATTGGCAGAGTGATGGTTTCCGCCTTGTCGATTTCACCGTTGAGGATCGCGTCAATAATGCCGCGGGTATCCTTGATGGAGATGCGTTTGCCGGTGCCGTTCCAGCCGGTGTTCACCAGGTAGGCTTGCGCGCCGGCGGCCAGCATGCGTTTTACCAGCACTTCAGCATACTGCGTTGGGTGCAGCGTCAGGAAAGCTGCGCCGAAGCAGGAGGAGAAGGTCGGGGTTGGCTCGGTCACGCCGCGTTCGGTACCGGCCAGCTTGGCGGTAAAACCGGACAGGAAGTGATACTGAGTCTGGTTCGCGGTCAGGCGGGATACCGGCGGCAGTACGCCGAAGGCGTCTGCGGTCAGGAAGATCACCTTGGTGGCATGACCCGCTTTGGAAACCGGCTTGACGATGTTTTGGATGTGGTAGATCGGGTAGGAAACGCGGGTGTTCTCGGTTTTTGAGCCGTCGTTGAAGTCTATGGTGCCGTCCGCCAGCACGGCAACGTTTTCCAGCAACGCATCGCGCTTGATGGCGTGATAGATTTCCGGCTCGGCTTCTTCAGACAGCTTGATGGTTTTGGCGTAGCAGCCACCTTCGAAGTTAAATACGCCGTCGTCATCCCAGCCGTGTTCATCATCGCCAATCAACTGGCGTTTTGGATCGGTGGACAGGGTGGTTTTGCCGGTGCCGGACAGGCCGAAGAACACGGCCACGTCGCCTTTCTCGCCCACGTTGGCCGAGCAGTGCATGGAGGCGATGCCCTTCAGCGGCAGCAGGTAGTTCATTATCGAGAACATACCCTTTTTCATTTCGCCGCCGTACCAGGTGCCGCCAATCAGCTGCATGCGTTCAGTCAGGTTGAAAGCGACGAAGTTTTCCGAGTTCAGGCCCTGCTGCTGCCAGTTCGGGTTGGTGCACTTGGCGCCGTTCATCACCACGAAGTCCGGCTCGAAATCCTGCAACTCTTCATCAGACGGGCGGATGAACATGTTTTTCACGAAGTGCGCCTGCCAGGCCACTTCAGTGATAAAGCGTACTTTCAGGCGGGAGTCGGCGTTGGCGCCGCAGAAAGTATCTACTACGAACAGACGTTTGCCGGAGAGTTGCGTGGTGACCAGCTGTTTCAGGTCTGCCCAGACTTCTGGGCTGAGGGGTTTGTTGTCGTTTTTGCCTTTACCCTGATCGGCCCACCAGACGGTGTCGCGGGTGATGTCGTCACGGACGATGTATTTATCTTTCGGGGAACGGCCGGTAAAAATACCGGTGTCGACGGATACGGCACCCAGCTTGGTCACGACCCCACGTTCAAAACCCTCCAGAGACGGGTCGGTTTCTTCCTTGAACAGCAGTTCATAACTTGGGTTGTGAACGATTTCGCCGACGTTATGAATGCCATAAGCGGCCAGTTCCTGAGGGGTTATACCTTTAACACGCATGTCACTACTCCTTGGTCACAGAATTTCTGGCGCCAATTGTAGGGATCCGGCAGCGCGTAACCGCGATAGGTATCAAATATTTAACGTTTTAAGCGGTTTTTCGTTACGATCTGAGAGATAGTCCACGGAAAAAAGCAAACGTGCAAACGGGGCAAATCGGCAGGTGCAGGGTGCACCCGCCGAGGCGGGGTGTTGCTTAGTGCAACTGTTCGCTTTCGCCGGTGTTACCGGTGTACAGCGCCGCAACATCCACGGCGTCAAAGACATAGTGATTGCCGCAGTAGTCACAGTGCATATCGATATTGCCGTCCTGCTCCAGCATGTGTGCCACTTCTTCGGCTGGCAGCGTGATCAGGGCGTCAGCGCAGCGCTGGCGTGAACAGGTGCAACGGAAGATCACGTCCTGCGGTTCGTAGAGGGTGACTTCTTCCTGATGGTACAGGCGATACAGCACCTCATTGGCCGGCAGGCCGAACAGCTCTTCACTTTTCACCGTGTTGGTCAATTGCACCAGATGATCGAAATCATCGGCATTGCCGTCTTGCGCCGGCAGCACCTGCAGCAGCATGCCGCCCGCTGCCGGTTTGCCTTCCGACTCGCCGGTGCGAATGAACAGACGGGTTGGCAACTGTTCTGACTGACGGAAATAGGCCTCAAGGCACTCGGCCAGGGTTTCGCCTTCCAGCGCGACCACGCCCTGATAGCGTTCGCCTTCGGTAGGCGCGATGGTGATCACCATGACGCCGTTGCCAATCATCTGATGCAGCGTGCTGTCGTCGGCGATGTCGCTCTGTACGCGCGCCACGCCCCGCATTTCCTGACGGTTGTTGCCGTTAATCACCGCCAGCTTCAGCGGACCGTCGCCCTGCAATTGCACGGTGATGTCGCCGTCGAACTTCAGGGTTGCCGTCAGCAGGCTGGTGGCGACCAGCAGTTCACCCAACAGCTTTTGTACCGGCGCCGGGTAGTCGTGATTGTTCAGAACCTGCTGATAGGTTTCGCTGACGGTAACCAGCTCACCGCGCACCGCGTAGTTTTCAAACAGGTAACGGTGCAATTGGTCATGGTTAGACATAGTTTTCTCTCATTGCGGTGAGGGCTTATTCCTGCTCACCAAATTTAAATTTAATCAGATCGCGCCGCTCTTTCTTGTCCGGACGGCGGTCCGGGTGCGGCATGGTCAGCGCATTCATCTTGCGCGCGATCGCCATTTTCTCTCGGTTGACGATACTGGCCTCGGTTTCCTGATACATTTGCTGCGCCTCGTCGGCGCCGCGCCGTTGGCCGGTGAGGGCCAGCACGATCACCGTGCGTTCTTCATTGCCCTGACGCAGTTTGATCTCGGCATTGATCTCGACAATTTTGCTCGGCTTGCCGCGTTGTCCGTTGTAGTGCACCTTGCCGCCGTCGATCATCTCCCGCGCCAGTGCGCGGGTCTTATAGAAACGCGCTGCCCACAGCCATTTGTCCAGCCGGACCGCATCGTCCCGCGTTGCTTTTTCTTTCATCGTTCGCCCTTTTCCAGCGCCGGTATCAACAGGCGGTAGTCGCGCATCGACGGATAGTGCCGGAAGGTTTTCTCCGCCATGCTGGAGTCCGGGTTCTGCACGCCCAGACAGTAGCGAATACCAAAACTGCGGGCGGCGTCCAAAATAGGTTCGCCGTCATCGACAAACAGCGTGCGCTGCGGATCAAAACCGGTGTGCTGCTGAACGGCCTGCCACAAACGCTGATCTTCCTTCGGATAACCAAATGTGTGGGTGGAAAGCAATAAATCAAGGTGCCGATCCAAACCGGTATGCTCAATTTTTACCGCCAGGCTGTGCGGATGGGCGTTGGTCAGCAAAATAGTCTGATGGCCGGCCGCGCGCAAGGCCTGTAAAAACGGCTCGGTATCCTCGCGCAGACGGGCGCGGCTGCCCACTTCGCTGGTCATGCGATAAATGTCCAGATCGAGCCGTTCGCTCCAGTAATCGAAGCAATACCAGTTCATGGTGTGCTGCACCGCCAAATATTCCTGATGAATAATCTGGCGCGCTTCATCGAGCGGGATCGCGCGTTGCTCGCTCACTGCCTGCGGCACCAGGCGCAGCCAAAAATGGCTGTCGAACTCCAGATCGAGCAAGGTGCCGTCCATATCCAGCAGCACGGTGTCGATCTCATGCCAGTCAAACTCGGGAACCATGAAAACTCCATAGGCGAACCGTCGGCGGTCCGCAGGATAAGGATAATAGCGTTAGCGTAGCATAAGCAGATGACAGGGCCGAAATCGGCGAATGACTCAGGCCATCGGCCGCAACGACATCGGGGTGAGCTGCGGGTTAAAGCAGCTTTCGTAGTAGCGTTGGATATCGGCGATGCGACGCCGGTTGAGGCGATGGCGCTGCACCAGCCGCCAGGCGTTGTAACCCAGAATGACGGTGACCGCCAGCAACAGCAGGCTGGTGCCCAGATAACGCCATAAGGTGATCATATCCGGTTCGCTATGCAGCGCTATGTGGCGGGTGCCGTTGGCATCGACGCTGATACTGGTGATGACTCCCTGGGCTTCGAACGGCGTATGCAGCAACATGCCGGCAAGGCGTTGCAGTTCATTCCATTGCTCGAGCGCATTGTATTCGTTTAACGGCACTGCCGGCTGCGGGTGATTCACCAGCTGTTTGCCTTCATCGCTGCTGATCAGGACACCGCCCGGAGGCGGGCTGTTAAGCGCCGCTGCGGCCTGCCGGGTTTCGTTGTACACGAACGAGGAGGCGGCAACTTTGGTCAGGCTTTCCAGCGATTCTGCGCTCACCGGGCGCAGCAATACGTTTATCCCTTGCAGCGAGCCTGATTTGGCGCGTTTCACCAGGGTGTTCCAGTTTTTGACGTTACCCAGATTCACCAGCGCGTTCTTGAGCCGGACGCAGTCATTTTCCCCCTGACACAAATCCTGCGTTTTCAGCACGATATCGGAAAAATCATCCAGCAGTATCATGCCGGATTTTTCAATCGCGCTGGCCAGTTGCGGGTTGAGCTTTTGTTCGGCACCTTCAGGATGCAACTGGGTATTTACCGTTGCCAGCAACGCCGAGGCCTTGTCGATGACTTCCGATTCCGGCTGTGGCAGCGGCGCTGCGGTGTTCCAGTAAATCCCCGAGCAGTCGAAAGGCATAAAGTTGGAGGTGTTGGTACCGTTGGCCAGCGGCGGAACATAACACATCCCGTTACCCCGAGCCTTCAATTGGTCCCCAATGCGCAAGGTCGCGCCTTCCAGCGCCTGCACATTGGTCACCTCGATTTTTTGCGCACCTTGCAGCCAGGCCATGCTTAGCTTCAGTGGCAGGCTCAGCGGGATATAGGTCAGCAGCAGCACCAGCACCAGCAACGAACTGGCCATCAACACCGCGTTTTTGCCCCATTGCTGCAGCGGGAAGTTTTTCACCTCATCGTGCAACGAAAGGAACCGCCCCTGACGCACCACCTGACGGTTAAGATAGATATCCACGTCGGTGGTTTTCCCCAGATCCTGGGTAATGTAAGGCTGCCAGTGCGGCGGGTAAATCAGATCGATGATGCCGAGCGAGATGTTGCTTATCTGCCCCTGATTGGATTCGCCAAACAGCCCCCAGCGTTTTGGGGTGCCTCGCAGGCAGTGCACTTCCTTCAGTTCACGCGTGGCGGGCCGGCGGAACAGGTTCCAACAACCCCAGGCGATGGTCAGCACGGCGACGAAAATCAT
This sequence comes from Serratia plymuthica, assembly GCF_018336935.1. Lineage (NCBI taxonomy): Bacteria > Pseudomonadati > Pseudomonadota > Gammaproteobacteria > Enterobacterales > Yersiniaceae > Serratia > Serratia plymuthica. Next base: position 3,835,517 of record NZ_CP068771.1, read on the forward strand.
CCAGGGGATGACCAGTACCGGGCTTATCAGGCTGAAAAACAGCAACAGCAGGGCGGCAGAGATGATGCCGGCGTCCTTGAGGCCGTTCGGGCGATTCAGCGCATGCTCTTCGGGGGTTTCCTTGCGGATGTTCACCAACTCGACGTGCTCGCTCTCTTCCTTGCGGATAGAGGCGTTTTTGGTTGGTGCAGCCGTCACTACCGGCGGTTGCGGCCGATCGTGGATATGATCTTTCAGCGAATGCCCATTGAGTGAAATGACCAGCGGCAGCGTCTGGGTTTTTATCACTTCAACATGGTTATCGGCGCTGATGTATTGTTCCCAAAACGGCGGCAGATGCACTTCTTCGGCATCAAGATAGTAGCGCCATTTATTGGGTTCATCGCTGGCCAGCCCGTAGCGGGTAATGGCGTGGGTCACAGGATAAACGTTGTCGCTGTGCGGGGTCAGCGCCAGCTTGACGGTAGGCAGCGACGCGCTGCTGCCAGGCAGCAATTTGTTGCTTAGCTTGTTTTGCAGGTTGAGGTAGTGCTCAACGGCCGCGCGTTCTTCGCCGGACAGTTTGCGATGTGTAGGTTTGAGAAAGGGCAGGGCACGCGTCAGCATCGGCCGATTGCGGGCTTTAAACCAAAGATACAGGCCGGCGGCAATCAGGCAGGCAAGGACCAAGGCCAATATCAACACTATTGTGCTCATGCTATCCCCATCTTGCACCCGTGAACCTCACCAACTTGATGAAACGTTGAATATTATACGGAGTAAACGGCTCACAGGCACTCAGAACAATGAGGGAGGGAACAGATTTTCCGTCGCGGCCTCATTTTCATGAAATATCTCTGCGCAGTTGCCGTGCCTACTCTACGCGATAATAGCAACCGCGGAGGGGGGTCGATATCGGCATTATCCTATTTTAATGCTCTCTTTTTGCTGAATGGGTACAGAAAATCGGCGGGTGCTGGCTACGCTTGTTAAAAAAAAGTAAATTACTGCTTGTGCTCGTTGCGACAAAGGTTCTCATTAACGCACAATGTGATCAAGATCGAATTTGGTCAGCGTTTGAGCGCATACGCCACGCCAATCATTATTCTGGTTATCCGCGTCATCACCCCGATGCTGTGGCGCACCGACGGATAACTCATTTGAGGCAATCATGGATAAACACCTGCAAAAACCCAAAATTCTGAAAGTGGAAACGGTCGCTCGTTCGCGTTTATTTAACGTTGAGTCGGTCGATCTGGAGTTCAGTAACGGTGTACGGCGGGTGTACGAGCGGATGCGGCCCTCAGACAGGGAGGCGGTGATGATTGTCCCGGTGATTGGCGACGACTTGCTGCTGATCCGCGAATATGCGGTGGGCACCGAATCTTACGAGTTGGGTTTCCCCAAAGGATTGATCGATCCAGGTGAAGGCGTGCTGGAGGCGGCTAACCGCGAACTGATGGAAGAGGTGGGGTTTGGCGCCAAACGTTTCGATTTTCTCAGCAAGCTGACCATGGCGCCTTCCTATTTCTCCAGCAAAATGAACATTGTGCTGGCGCACGATCTCTATCCGCAAAGCCTGGAGGGCGACGAACCCGAACCCTTGCCGCAGGTGCGTTGGCCGATAGCCGACATGATGGCATTGCTGGCGGAGCCGGATTTCCGCGAGGCGCGCAACGTCAGCGCGCTGTTTCTCACCGAAGCCTTTCTGCGCGGCTCGCGCTAGGCATAAATCCCCTATTTCCGTCGATAAAAAAAGGGCCAGATTTCTCTGGCCCTCAGACTGCTGACAAAACCCGTTATTAGGGAGAGCGTGGCGAAGGGGTCGTAGCGGCTTGCCCGCCGGAGCGCCCCTCGGTGCGCTAGGCCCGGGTATCTCGGGCTCAAAGACCACTTTGTCATCAACCTAATGGCCAGATTTCTCTGGCCATTTTCTATTAGAACAGCTCGTGGCTTTCGCCGCCGGGGTCCGTCAACGTAGTGCCGGTATCCCGGGTCGGGTAGTCCGTTGGCTGAGTTCCTTCGATAAAGTATTCAGAACGGCTGCCGCCGCCGCCGCCGGAAAGCTTGCCGCTGCTTTTGTCGATGGTGACGCTGATAATGCCCGGCGGTGGGGTGACTTTCTGCTCAGGAATGCCTTCCAGTGCGACCTTCATAAAATCATCCCATGCCGGTTGGGCGCTCTTCGCACCGCCTTCACCGCCGGAGATCTGATCTTCGATGGCACCGGAAGCCGTTGCGCGGCCGAGGTCGCGACGATGATCATCGAAGCCAATCCATACCGAAGTGACGGTATCCGGGCCATAGCCGGAGAACCAGGCGTCTTTTGAACTGTTGGTGGTACCGGTTTTGCCGCCGATATCATGCCGCTTCAAATCGCGCCCTGCGCGCCACGCGGTGCCCATCCAACCCGGTTCGCCAAAGATGTTGCTGTTCAATGCATCGTGCATCAGGAACGCCAACTGGGTACTGATCACATGCGGCGCATATTGCAGATCGCCATCCTGCTGCACCTGAGCCGGCGTGACCTGTTCCAGTTGCGGCATCGGCACGTTACCGTTACCGCCTTCCTGCGAGGTCGCGACGTTTTCGACGTTGTCGTCGGAAAGCACGGCGGAACGGTGGGTATCGCCATAAATCACCGGCAGATTGCAGCTGTCGCAGACCACTTTGGGTTTGGTTTCAAACACGGTATTGCCGGTTTCATCTTCGATTTTGGTGATGAAATACGGGTCGACCAGATAACCGCCGTTTGCCAGCACCGCATAGCCGCGCACCAGTTGCATCGGGGTGAACGAAGCTGAACCCAGCGCCAGAGATTCCGTGTGCACGATGTTTTGCGCCGGGAAGCCGAAACGCTGCAGATATTCCGCCGCGTAATCGACGCCCATTGCACGCATGGCGCGCACCATCACGACGTTCTTCGATTGCCCCAGACCCTGACGCAGGCGAATAGGGCCGTCGTAGGTCGGCGGCGAGTTCTTCGGTCGCCAGTCAGTACCGGCACCTGCATCCCAGCGGGTGACCGGCAGATCGTTCAGGATAGTGGCCAAAGTCAGGCCTTTATCCATCGCTGCGGTGTACAGGAACGGCTTGATATTGGAGCCGACCTGGCGCAGCGCCTGGGTAACGCGGTTGAACTTGCTCTGGTTGAAGTCGAACCCGCCGACCAGCGCTTTAACGGCGCCATCGTTCGGGTTGATCGACACCAACGCCGAGTTGACGTCCGGCACCTGCGACAGCCACCAACTTTCATCCACCTTGCGTACCCACACCTGCTGGCCGGCCTGCACCACGTCGGTCACGCGTTTTGGCGTTGGGCCCTGTTGCGTGTCGGATTTGTATGGCCGTGCCCAGCGCATGCCGGCCATTGGCAGAGCGACATTGCTGCCGTCGGCCAGCATGGCCGTTGCTTCTTCGGCGGTCGCCCGGGTAATCACCGCAGGCGCCAGCGGGCCATAATTCGGCAAGTTTTTCAGTGAGTCGACGATCTGTTTTTGATCCCAGGCCGCTTCACCCACTTTCCACAGCACGTTGGACGGGCCGCGGTAGCCGTGACGCATGTCATACGCCAGCACGTTGTTGTGTACCGACTCCTGAGCCGCCAACTGCAACTTTTTGGTGATGGTGGTATAGACCTTGTAACCGTCGGTATAGGCATTTTCACCGTAACGCTTGATCATCTCCTGACGCACCATTTCGGAGAGATAGGGTGCAGAGAAGTTAATCTCCGGCGCATGGTAGTTAGCCACCAGATCTTCGCCACGGGCCTGATCGTACTGGGCCTGAGTGATGTAATGCTCGTCCAGCATGCGCGACAGCACCACATTACGGCGAGCCACGGCGCGATCGTGCGAGTAAAGCGGGTTGAAGGTTGACGGCGCTTTAGGCAAGCCGGCGATGGTCGCCATTTCGCTCAAGGTCAGTTGGCTGACGTCTTTGCCGAAATACACCTGCGCTGCAGCGCCCACGCCGTAGGCGCGGTAACCCAGGTAGATTTTGTTCAGATACAGCTCGAGGATTTCGTCTTTGGACAGCATCTGTTCGATGCGCACCGCCAGGAAGGCTTCCTTGATTTTGCGCATCAGGGTGCGTTCCGGGCTTAAAAAGAAGTTTCTCGCTAGCTGTTGGGTAATGGTACTCGCCCCCTGTGACGCATGGCCGGAGACCAGTGCAATAGAGGCGGCACGGAAGATACCGACCGGATCGACGCCGTGATGCTCATAGAAACGGCTGTCTTCGGTGGCGATAAACGCATGCACCATGACCGGCGGAATTTGATTCAGCTTCAGCGGAATACGACGTTTTTCACCGTATTGGGCGATCAGTTCGCCATCGGCGCTGTAAACCTGCATCGGTATTTGCAGCCGCACGTCTTTCAGCGTTGCAACGTCAGGCAGCTGTGGCTCGACATATTTGTACAAGCCAAAAATCGAGGCTGCCCCCAACACGATGCAACACACTGCAAGGATTAGTAAATACTTTACGAACTTCACCTGAGATTTCCCATTTTCATGTCATTTGGGCAGTTTATAAACAACCGCGCGGTAGTATAAAGGCAAGCCTGCAACATGGATATGTTCTTTTATCATCTGACGATATGGAGGTCGGGCGAAATATGTTCTCTCAAGCATGGCAGGTGGGGCTGGATATACAAAGTAACCGCCTCTGCGCCCTGGCGGCACAGCGCCGGCGCAACGGTTGGCAACTGCGTCATTGGTGGCAGCAAACGCTGCCGCAAGCGGTGCTGCGCGAAGGTTGCATCGAGCAACCCGAGGTGCTGGTTCGCGCGCTGCGGCAATGGCGGGTCCAGTTGCCAAGACATATTTGCTTACGCATTGCTTTGCCTGCCCAACGGGTTTTGCAGCATCTGATGCCGATGCCGGATGCGCGGCTGAAAGAGCCGGCGCGCGACGATTATATCACCAGCCAGGGCCTGAAGCAGTTCCCGCTGGACAGCCAGACACTGGCGCTGGACTACCGGCAATCTCCGCCTGACTCTGCCGCTTTGTTGCTCACCGCCGCACGCCAGCAAGAGTTGCAGCAGTGGCTGCATTGTTTACGCCAGGCCAATTTACGGCCGCAGGTGGTCGACATCACTCCCTGTGCCTTGCACATGATGGCGTTTGCCGCGGGCGTACCGGCCGACGCGGGCTTGCTGCACCGCCTTGAACGGGAGTGGCTGTGGGCAGCCCCACGCCGCGCGGCCTTTGCCTACGGCATTTTGCCGGAGGGCGAAGCTGGCGGGGCAAGCCAGGCGCTGGCGGCGATGCATGCAGCCTGCCCCTCAATCGGTGACCGTCAGGTCTATTACAGCAGCGTGCTGGATGAGCCGCCTCCGCCAGGGTGTTTGCCATGGTCGCCGTTCAGCGCATTCAACCAACTGCGCCCCCCGTTACCCCGATTGCCGGGGGCATTTGTGTTGGCCGGTGGGCTGGCGCTGCGCAGTGGGGACCACTGATGTATCAAGTTAACCTTCTGCCCTGGCGTAGGCAGGCCCAGCGTCGCCGCCGTACCTTCTGGTTACGCCTTTTCGGGTTGCAACTGGCGCTGATGCTGGCAGCGATGGCGGCTGTTTTTGGCCTGATGAATCACCAACAGATGCAACGGCATGAGGTCCTGTTGACGCTGTCCCGGCAGCAGGCCGGGTTGGCCGAGCGCTACCGACAAACCCAGCAGGCGATGGCGCGTTTGGCGCGCTTGACCGAACTGGCGGATCGGCAGGAGAAGAACCAGGCGCATAACCGGCGTTATCTGCAGCTGTTACAACAGTTCTCAGCCATTCTTCCCGCGCCGCTGTGGCTTACCGTACTGGAAAGCGACGCACAAAAAATTACGCTGCGGGGCCTCAGCCGCCGTTATGGGGCGGTCATCCGGTTTGAGCGGCAGTTGGCGGCCCTGCCGCTATTGCAGCGTTGTCGGCTGGCTGAGGTGGTACAGCGCAAAGATGGCCTGTTTTCATTCACGCTGATGGCGCAATGGGGGCCGAATGAATAAGCCGTTGCCACTCTGGACAAGGCGTTGGTTGGATTTGCCGGGTTGGAAGGCGCTGGCCGCGCAGTGGTTGGCGCTGGGCGGCCTGGCTTTGTTGTGCGGCATGCTGCTGTTGCACGGTAAATGGCAACAGCGGGAGCAGACGCTGGCGGAGCAACGGCGTCTGATTCAGCAGATTGAGCCGTTAAAACGGCAACTCGCCCAGATGCCAACGTTGGACGAGATTAATCTTCGTCTGCAGCAGAACGCGTCCAGACCTGCGGTTCATGATGACTTGACGCAGGTGCTGCAACGGGCGGGCGCCGCATTGCAACGCTGGCAGCAGCAGGAGAAACCGCAGCGTCAAAACCTGAGCCTGAATATTCATTACGGCGGTTTATTGCGGCTGCTGGAGGCGTTGCCTTCCGCATTGCGCATCGATCAAATAACCCTTGAAGCACAGGCTGAAGAGCTGGTGGCGCACTTCGTTTTATACGACGCGCCGCCAGACGCCGCTCAGGTAAATGCGGATGAATAAAGGTTATGGGGTTTGGTGGCTGTTGCTGCCGTGCGTATTGATGGCGCAACCGCGCAATCCCTTTATGCCGCCGGCCGTGACCGATTGCCCGCCGCAGAGGGAATCGCCGGCAAACTGGCTTTTGAAGGGTACCCTCGGGCAGGCGACGTCGCGCCATGCCTGGGTGGTCACGCCCACAGGGCAGTGGTTGCGTTTAGAGGCGCGGCAAAGCCTGCTGGGCGGGCGCTGGCAGGTGGAACAGGTGCTTGAGAGGCGGCTGGTATTGAAAGCGGGCCCGGAAGATCCGGCTTGTCCGGAGGCTGACAATGCGGTGGTGCTGACGTTGGGAAACCATAAGGAAGAAAAAACGTGAAAGGATGCATTTGGCTGGGTGTTGTGTTGTGGGGCATTGCCGCCACCGGTATTGCGGCACAGGACAAGGAACCGATATCGCTGGCGTTTCAGGACGCCCCGGTCACCCTGGTATTACAGGCGCTGGCGGATTATCAACAGCTTAATGTGGTTACCGCGGCTGGTGTGGGCGGCAATCTGACATTACGGTTGGATAACGTGCCCTGGCAGCAAGCGCTGGCGGTGATCTTGCGTATGGGGAAACTGTCGATGACGCTGGAAGGCAACGTCATGATGGTGTTCCCCGAGCCGGATGAGCAGGAGAAACAGCGGCAACGGTTGGCTTTGGCGCAAAAGCAGCCGCTGGAAAGCGTGACGCTGACGTTAAATCATGCCGATGCGGTTGAGATTGCCGAAAATCTGAATGCTCAGGGCAGCATTTTGCTGAGCGAACGCGGCAGCGTGGTGGCGGATAAGCGCACCAATGCATTGCTGATCCGCGATACCGCCTCGGTCGTGGCGTTATTAACCCGGCGCATCGCGGAAATGGATGCGCCGTTGGCGCAGGTGCAACTGGCGGCGCATATTGTCACCATCAACAGCGAAAGTTTGCGCGAGCTCGGCGTGCGCTGGGGTTTGGCCCCAGATGAAGGCGCAGCAAAGCCATGGCGGATGGGCGGCTTTAACGTGAGCCTGCCGCTGGAGCGTAGCGCGGTCAACGCCGGTTTCCACTTGGCGCGCATCGGCGGGCGGCTGCTGGATCTGGAGTTAATGGCGCTGGAGCAGGAGAACCGGGTAGAAATCATCGCCAGCCCGCGCTTGCTGACCGCACATCAGCAAACCGCCAGCATTAAACAGGGCACGGAAATTCCCTATGAGGTGAGTAGCGGCAGCAGCGGGGCGACATCGATGGAGTTTAAGGAGGCGGTGCTGGGCATGGAGGTTACGCCGAAAATTTTGCCGAACGGCCGCATTACGCTGACGCTGCAAATCAGCCAGAACATGCCCGGGCGCTCCATCACCCGGGCAGCCGGCGAGGCGCTGGCTATCGATAAGCAGGAGATAAAAACCCAGGTGACGGTAAAAGACGGTGAAACCATTGTGTTGGGCGGCGTATTTCAGCGTCAGAGCGCCCAGGGAGCGGACAAGGTACCGGGCCTCGGGGATGTTCCACTGCTGGGTTCCTTGTTCAAACAGAGCACCAAACAGCATAAACGACGCGAGCTGGTGATATTCATTACTCCAACATTGATTAAGGCATGAGCAGCAGGCTGTCAGGTTCGGTGGAAATCGCCTAAAGTTGATGAGCAGATGCACTTTTTTCTCACCTTGGGGGCATCTGCGTTTGACGCTGCGGCCGATTTAGCTTACAAGGGTTACCGAATTGAGCACCGAGGTTTTTTTGTTAACGCCAAGACGCCGTTAAAAACGTATGGTTTCCCTCCTGCGGCGTGGATTGCGATTTATTCGGTTGCCAAACTACCAAGAGTGTTGAGATAATTTTCCGTCTGATCTCGCACTATCGCTCATGAGGTTTCAGTTTAGGTCCCGCCGCTGATTTGATTGGCGGGGCGGGTTAACATTAACGAATAGTCTTAGTAATACCAAAAACATGGCAGAGAAACGCAATATCTTTCTGGTTGGGCCTATGGGTGCCGGCAAAAGCACTATTGGCCGTCAGTTAGCTCAGCAACTCAATATGGAGTTCTTCGACTCTGATCAAGAAATTGAGCGACGTACCGGAGCTGACGTGGGCTGGGTATTCGACGTGGAAGGTGAAGAAGGTTTCCGCGATCGTGAAGAAAAAGTCATTAATGAACTGACGGAAAAGCAAGGGATCGTGCTGGCTACCGGTGGTGGTTCGGTTAAATCGCGTGAAACGCGTAACCGTCTGTCGGCGCGTGGTGTCGTGGTTTATTTGGAAACCACCATCGAGAAGCAGTTGGCCCGCACTCAGCGCGACAAAAAGCGTCCGTTGCTGCAGGTTGATTCTCCTCCGCGCGAAGTGCTGGAAGCGCTGGCGAAAGAGCGCAATCCGTTATACGAAGAAATTGCGGATGTCACCATCCGCACCGACGATCAAAGCGCTAAAGTGGTTGCCAACCAGATTATCAATATGCTGGAAAGTAACTAATTGCGGTTTCCGTGTTCGCCACGGCAAATGCGGAAAGACTGATTGTGTTCCCCGCAGCAGCGGGGATAAACCACACATTGAGAACTGAGCGCGACATGGAGAGAATTACCGTAACGCTTGGGGAGCGCAGCTACCCGATTACCATAGCCGCCGGATTGTTTAACGATCCGGCTTCTTTTATGCCGCTAAAGGCGGGTGAACAGGTCATGCTGGTCACCAACCAAACCCTGGCGCCGCTCTATTTGGACCGGGTCCGGAAGGTGCTTGAGCAGGCTGGCGTAATGGTGGATCAGGTGATTCTACCTGATGGCGAACAGTATAAATCCCTTGCCGTGCTTGAGCAGGTGTTCTCGGCGCTGCTGCAAAAGCCCCACGGTCGCGATACCACATTGATCGCGCTCGGCGGCGGCGTGGTGGGCGATCTTACCGGTTTTGCCGCGGCTTGCTATCAGCGCGGTGTCCGCTTTATTCAGGTTCCTACCACATTGCTTTCGCAGGTGGACTCTTCCGTTGGCGGTAAAACCGCCGTCAATCATCCGCTCGGTAAAAACATGATCGGCGCATTCTATCAGCCTGCTTCAGTGGTGGTTGATCTGGATTGCCTGAAAACCTTACCGGCGCGTGAGCTCTCCTCCGGTCTGGCCGAAGTGATCAAGTACGGGATTATTCTCGATCGTGATTTCTTCGTCTGGCTGGAAAACAATATCGATGCATTGGTTGCGCTGGATATGAATGCCCTGGGCTACTGTATCCGCCGTTGCTGCGAGCTGAAGGCCGAAGTGGTTGCCGCTGATGAACGCGAAAGCGGCCTGCGCGCGCTGCTGAATCTGGGCCATACTTACGGCCATGCGATCGAAGCGGAAATGGGCTATGGTGTATGGTTGCACGGCGAAGCTGTGGCAGCCGGCATGATGATGGCTGCGCAAACCGCGCATCGTCTCGGTCAGTTCTCCACCGACGATATTGAACGCATTAGAACACTGTTGTTACGCGCTGGTTTACCGGTGTGCGGGCCGCAGGAAATGGTGCCGGAATCTTATTTGCCGCACATGATGCGCGACAAGAAAGTGTTGGCCGGCGAACTGCGTCTGGTACTGCCGACGGCCATCGGCCAGGCGGAAGTGCGTAGCGGAGTCGGGCATGATTTGGTGCTTGCTTCTATCGCAGCTTGCCTTCCTGAACGGCATGCCTGAGTAAATCGGACGAAGTAACAGTGGCTTAGCTGCCGTTTACATCTATTATTAATGATGTGCAAAGCATGACTGATGTCGCTTTGTCATCATCGGGTTAATCTGCCCGTGCCACGGTAGGTCTACGGTGGTGGGCTTTTGCCTCTAGTTGGAGGGTTTCAGATGGATGAGTTTAAACCGGAAGACGATCTCAGACCTGATAGCAGCGATCGTCGTCCTGCACGTTCGCGTAAACCGGCTCCGGGACCACGCTTTGCCGTCTCACGTCAGCACTTAATGATTGGTATCGGTATTCTGGTGTTGCTGCTGCTGATTATCGGCATCGGCTCGGCGCTGAAGGCGCCAACCAAGCATGAAGCGGCACAGGAAGGCGCGCAAAGCGGCGCGGCCAAAGACATCAACCTGTCCGGTTCTTCGTCGCTGACCACCGGTAACACCGGTGTTCCGGGCGGCACGACCGATACCAATGACAACAACGGCGTGAGCAGCACCTCTGCGCAACAGCCGCAAAACGTCAGCGTTCCGCCGATTTCCAGTACTCCGACGGAAGCGCAACCGCAGCCGGTGCAAGATGGCGCGCAGCAGCGTGTCGATCTGCCGGGTAATATGTCGGATGCGTTATCTGCTCAGCAGGGCCAGGTTGATGCGGCGACACAGGGCATGAGTGGCCCGGCTTCAACGCTGCCTACGGCTCCGGCCACCCTGATGAACGGCGCCGCAGCGAAAGAAGCGACGCGCCCGGTTCAGGGCACTGCGCCGCAGCAACACAAGACGCCGGCAAAAACCGCGGGCAAACCGGCGACGGCGCAGCAGCATAAAGCGCCAACCACGGTGTATACCCCGGCTCCTTCCGCCAAACCGGGAGCGGCAAGCAGCAAAGCGGGCACGACGAGCGCCAAGGCGAACACGACGAGCGCCAAGACGGGCGTTGTTAGCGGCAGCGGCAGTTCGCTGCAGTCTGCTCCGGCCAGCCATTACACCCTGCAGTTGAGCAGCGCTTCACGTTCCGATACGTTGAACGCCTACGCCAAGCAGCAGAAACTGCAGAATTATCAGGTGTACGCAACCCAGCGTGACGGCAAGGCATGGTACGTGCTGGTGAGTGGTAATTACGCCTCTGCGGCCGAAGCCAAGCGTGCAATCGCGTCGCTGCCGGCGGATGTTCAGGCGAAAAAACCATGGGCCAAGCCGGTACGTCAGGTGCAGCAGGACCTGAAAAAGTAACCCGATAGATTTCAAGCTGCAGCCAGGGCATGAATTTCATGCCTGGCAGGGATGTACATGCTGCGGCCGTGTAAGCGGGGCGACGTTTTCGCCCCTGTGGCGTTGGGGGGCAAGTTTGCCGTGAGCAGATTTGCACACCCCCTGCGCTGGTCCCGAGAGGGGTGAGGCCCACGGACAGGTCGAACAACTGCACGCAGCCAACATGGCTCCAGCTTGAAAGATGAAGGGTATTAATCATTTAAATTTGTGCGCTGATGTGCTGTCTGAAACAGAGTACAATCCGCCGCTCTGAATTGTATAAGTAGCTAACTGACGGCATGAAGAAAAACCGCGCTTTTTTAAAATGGGCTGGTGGAAAATACCCGCTGGTTGACGAGATCCGTCGTCATCTGCCGGCGGGCGACTGCTTAATCGAGCCCTTCGTGGGTGCGGGTTCAGTCTTCCTGAACACGGAGTACGACGCCTATATTCTCGCCGACATCAACAGCGATCTTATCAACCTGTATAACATCGTTAAGCTGCGTACGGATGATTTCGTACGCGATGCTCGCCTTCTTTTCACCGATGAATTCAATAACTCGGATCAGTTTTATCTGCTGCGCGAAGAGTTTAATACCAGTGCCGATGCCTATCGCCGTGCGCTGCTGTTTCTCTATCTGAACCGCCACTGTTATAACGGCCTGTGTCGGTATAATCTGCGTGGTGAGTTCAACGTCCCGTTTGGGCGTTACAAGAAACCGTACTTCCCGGAAGAAGAGCTGTACTGGTTCGCTGAAAAATCCCGCAACGCTACGTTTGTTTGTGAGCATTACCGCGATACCATGGCAAAAGCCGAGCGCGGGACGGTGATATATTGCGATCCGCCGTATGCGCCATTATCGGCGACGGCGAATTTTACCGCTTACCACACCAACAGCTTCAGCATTGCCGATCAGCAAAGCCTGGCGTTAATGGCGCATCAGCTTTCCGTGGAAAGCCAGGTGCCGGTATTGATTTCCAACCATGACACCGAGCTGACGCGTGACTGGTACCAGCATGCCGCGCTGTATGTGGTGAAAGCGCGTCGTACGATCAGCCGCAATATTCTTGGTCGCAGTAAAGTGAACGAGCTTTTGGCGCTGTATCGTTAAACCGGGGGACGTCCCGGCGTATATACCCGGTGCATTTCTAGCTCAGCCGGCAGTGCTGTGGCTTGAAACGCGAAGGGGATAACTATTCGAACCCTACGTTTGGAGATTGCGGATGAAAAAGTTTTTGATTGCCCCGTCCATTCTGTCGGCAGATTTTGCCCGGTTAGGTGAAGATACCGCTAACGTGCTGGCCGCCGGCGGCGACGTGGTGCACTTCGACGTAATGGATAACCACTACGTACCCAATCTGACCATCGGGCCTATGGTTTGCCAGGCGCTGCGCGACTATGGCATCACCGCGCCGATTGACGTGCACCTGATGGTGAAACCGGTCGATCGTATCGTCCCGGATTTCGCTGCGGCGGGCGCCAACTACATCTCTTTCCATCCGGAAGCCTCCGAACACGTCGATCGCACCATTCAGCTGATTAAAGAGCACGGTTGCAAGGCCGGTCTGGTATTCAACCCGGCGACGCCGTTGAGCTACCTGGATTACGTCATGGATAAAATCGACGTAATTCTGCTGATGTCGGTCAACCCCGGCTTTGGCGGCCAGTCGTTTATCCACGGCACCCTGGATAAGCTGCGCCAGGTGCGCAAGCTGATCGACGAAAGCGGTCGTGATATCCGTCTGGAAGTCGATGGCGGCGTCAAAGTAGACAATATCGCCGAGATTGCCGCAGCGGGCGCGGACATGTTTGTCGCCGGTTCAGCGATCTTCGGCAAGCCGGATTACCGTAAAGTGATCGACGAAATGCGCAGCGAACTGGCGAAAGTGACTCATGGCTGATTTCGGCGCAGTTCGCGCTCTGGCCTTTGATCTCGACGGCACCTTGGTAGACAGCGCGCCGGGACTGGCGGCAGCCATCGATCTGGCGCTGGCCGAAATGGGCCTGCCGCAGGCCGGCGAAGCCCGCGTGGGTACCTGGATTGGCAATGGCGCCGATGTGCTGGTGCAGCGTGCGCTGCGTTGGGCTGAAGTGGAAGCCACGCCGGAACACAATCGTCAGTTGCGTGAACGCTTCGATCACTTCTACGCGCAAACCGTCGACAGCGGCAGCCGTCTGTTTCCGCAGGTAAAGGAAACACTGGCCCGCCTGGCTGCACAGGGTTACCCGATGGCGCTGGTGACCAACAAACCGACGCCGTTTGTTGCGCCGTTACTGACCGCGTTGGGCATTATCGATTATTTCTCGCTGATCATCGGCGGTGACGACGTGGTGGAAAAGAAACCGCATCCGGCGCCGCTGTATCTGGTGCTCGGCAAGCTTGGCCTGCGCGCCAATGAGCTGCTGTTCGTGGGCGATTCGCGCAACGATATTCAGGCGGCTCAGGGGGCGGGTTGCCCGAGCGCTGCGCTGACCTACGGTTATAACTACGGCGAGGCGATAGCCCTGAGCCACCCCGACCGCGTGTTGGAGCGCTTTGCCGATTTGTTGCCCGCTCTTGGGCTGTCATCTTTAGAGAATCAGGAAATTTAAACATGAGTAAGCCCATCGTATTTAGCGGCGCGCAGCCGTCCGGCGAACTGAGCATTGGCAACTACATGGGTGCGCTGCGTCAGTGGGTCAAGTTGCAGGACGATTACGACTGCATCTACTGCATCGTCGATCTGCACGCCATCACCGTACGTCAGGACGCGGAAAAACTGCGCAAGGCTACGCTGGATACGCTGGCGCTGTATCTGGCCTGCGGCATCGATCCGCAAAAGAGCACCATCTTTGTGCAGTCGCACGTGCCGGAACACACTCAACTGAGCTGGGTGCTGAACTGCTACACCTATTTCGGCGAACTGAGCCGCATGACCCAGTTCAAAGACAAATCCGCGCGCTATGCGGAAAACATCAATGCCGGTCTGTTCAGCTACCCGGTGCTGATGGCGGCGGACATTCTGCTGTATCAGACCAACCAGGTGCCGGTTGGCGAAGACCAAAAACAGCATCTGGAATTGAGCCGCGACATCGGCCAGCGTTTCAACGCGCTGTACGGCGACGTGTTCAAGGTGCCTGAGCCGTTCATTCCCAAGTCCGGTGCGCGCGTGATGTCGTTGCAGGATCCGACCAAGAAGATGTCCAAGTCGGACGATAACCGCAATAACGTGATCGGCCTGCTGGAAGATCCGAAAGCGGTGGCCAAGAAAATCAAACGCGCAATGACCGACTCCGAAGAGCCGCCGGTGATTCGTTACGACGTGGCAAACAAGCCGGGCGTATCCAACCTGTTGGATATTCTCTCGGGCGTGACCGGCAAAAGCATCGCTCAGCTGGAAGCCGAATTTGAAGGCCAGATGTACGGCCATCTGAAAGGCGCGGTTGCCGACGCGGTATCCGATATGCTGGGTGAGTTGCAGGAGCGTTATTACAAGTTCCGCAATGACGAGGCCTTGCTGCAGCAGGTGATGCGTGACGGTGCGGCCAAGGCGCGTGCACGCGCTCAGGAAACGCTGGCGAAGGTTTACCAGGCGGTAGGCTTCGTGTCACAGCCTTAATGCTTTGCGCAGATAGAAAAGCGGCCATGAGCCGCTTTTTTTACGTCGGTATCAGGCCATTTGAGCCAGTTCTGGCGGCGTTTCCTGGCTGGAGAACCAGTTCAGCTTGCTGCGCAGGCTCACCACGCTGCCGACGATAATCAGGCTTGGGCTGGCGGCCTGTTGGGCCAGCGTTCCCAGTCGGTTCAGCTCGCTTTCGATCACCCGTTGACGGCACGAAGTGCCGTTTTCCACCAGCGCCACCGGCGTGGTCGTGGGCATGCCGTGGGCAATCAGTTGGCGCTGGATGTCCGCTGCCTGCGTCAGGCCCATGTAGAACACCAGCGTTTGCTGCCCGGCGGCCAGCGTCGCCCAGTCCAACCCGCCGTCGCTCTTGGCGTGGCCGGTCACCAGCCGCACGCTCTGCGCATGGTCGCGATGGGTGAGGGGAATGCCGCTGTAGGCAGAACAGCCGGAAGCGGCGGTAATGCCCGGTACTACCGAGAACGGAATGTTGGCATCGGCCAGCGTTTCCAGCTCTTCGCCGCCACGGCCAAAAATAAACGGGTCCCCGCCTTTCAGCCGCACGACGCGTTTCCCCCGTTGCGCCTGTTCCAGCAGGATGCGGTTGATCTGCTCCTGCGGTACGCAATGATGGCCCGCGCGTTTGCCGACGAAGATACGCTCGGCATCGCGGCGCACCAGCGTCATGATCTCGTCGGACACCAGCCGATCGTAAACCACCACGTCGGCCTGCTGGATCTGTTGCAAGCCCTTGAGCGTCAGCAAACCGGCGTCCCCCGGCCCTGCACCCACCAGCACCACTTCGCCGGTCTCCTCCGCAGGGCTGTCGAACAACTGTTCGATCTGCCGTTGCGCCAGCGTCTGGTCATCATTGGCCAGCGACTGCGCCAGCCGGTCATGGGCAAACAGCTTTTCCCAAAAACGACGACGGGCGCCCGCGCCGGTAAAGTGCCGTTTCACCCGTTGGCGCAATGAGCCGCCCAGTAGCGCCAGCTTGCCAAGATGCTGCGGCAACACGGCTTCCAGCTTTTCACGCAGCAGCCGCGCCAGCACCGGCGCTTTGCCGCCGGAGGACACCGCGACCATGATCGGCGAGCGATCGATAATCGACGGCATGATAAAACTGGCGCGTTTGGGGTCGTCGACCACGTTGCAGAATACCCGTTGCTGGTTGGCGCACTGATAGACCCGCGCGTTAACCTCAATCCGATCGGTTGCGGCGATGACCAGCCATTTTTCCGCCAGCAATGCCGCGCTGAATTCCCCTTCCACCAGCATAACCCGGTCTCGGGCTGCCCACTCGTGGAACTGTGGGCTGAATGCGCAGGCGTTGACGGTCAGCAACGCGCCGGCATCCAGCAGCAGACGCGCCTTGCGCTCGGCGACTTCGCCGCCGCCGACCAGCAGGCAGGCTTTGTGTTGCAGTTGGCAGAAAATCGGCAGGTAATCCATTGGCAATCCTCGGAGCAATCGGCAACGGGGGCGCACTGCGCCCCCGGAATATTATGCAGCCTGGCGCGCTGCGGTTTTCTCGGCCTGCGGACGTTCGGCGCGTGGGGTGGCATACCAATAACCCAGGCCCATCAGGACCGAACCGGACAGGATATTGCCCAGCGTTACCCACAACAGATTATGGCCGATCCCGCTCAGCGTATAGGCTTCGCTGTGATGGCCGAACCAGGACAGGGCGAACAGCGTCATGTTGGCGACGGAGTGTTCGTAGCCGGAGGCGATAAAGGCCAGCAGGCACCACCAGATGGCGATGAATTTGGCGGCACCCTCGACGCGAATCGCCATCCAAATGGCCAGGCAAACCAGCCAGTTGCACAGCACGCCCTTGAAGAACAGCACTTCGGCGGGGGCGGTGGTTTTCGCCAGCGCCACGGTATGTACCAGGCTGGTGTCCACCGGCAGCAGGCTGCCGCCACCGTAGTAGTACATCAGCGCCACCAGCACCGACCCCAGCAAGTTACCCAACCAGGTTTGCGGCAGGACTGCCCACATCTGGCTTTGGCGGATGGTACCGGCTTTGACGCCCAGCGTCAGGAACATGGTGTGGCCGGTAAACAGCTCGGAACCGGCGATGATCACCAGCGTCAGCGCGATGCCGAAGGTGGCGCCCATCACTAATGGCCGAAGGGACGGATCGACCAGGTTGCCAAGGGTGAAGATTAAAATGATGCCGAGGCCGACGTAAGCCCCGGCCATCGCCGAGCTGATCCAAAAGCCCAGCGGGCTGTCTTTCGACAGCCTGACGATGCGAGCCGCGTTGGCGGCGCATTTGTTGATGGTATCGGTGAACATGCTGCTTCCCCTGAGGTTAACGTGAAAATGTCAGGCCGCGACCTGCACCATGCCGTCGACTACGCGGCTGGTGAAATGCGCAACCGAGCGGCTGCCATCTTCCAGGCAGTAGCCGTCGTGCAGGCGGAAATGCTGTTTTTTCAGCGGGCTGGCGACCCACAGTTCACCCTGATGTTCGGCGATCAGGCCGCGTGACAGCACGCTGGCCTGGGCGAAGGGATCGATATTGCTGATGGCAAAGACCTGCTCATCGGCATGGGGGCGGAATACCGCCACCTGCTGTTCGCCGATCAGGGCGCACACGCCGGTGCCGGGCAGGATATCGGTGACGGGGCAAAGGGTGATCCACTGGCTCATACGTTGTTCTCCTCAGCGTCCAGCAGGGTGACGGGAATGCGTTCATCCGGGCGCGCCGGGCGATGCTGTTCGCGCTCGGCCACGATCTGTACATTCGGATCGCGCAGGCTGCTGTTGATAAAGTGGGCGAAACGCACCTGAGTTTGCGGATCTTCGACGGCTTCTTTCCACTCGCAGATCACCGCATCGCGCAGGCGGGCGATTTCGGTTTCCAACTGGTCGTTGATGCCCAGCTTGTCGTCAATGATCACCTTGCGCAGGTAATCGATGCCGCCTTCCAGGCTTTCCAGCCACACCGAGGTGCGCTGCAGCTTATCGGCGGTGCGGATATAGAACATCATGAAACGGTCCAGATAACGCTCCAGCGTAGCGCTGTCGAGATCCGCCGCCAGCAGGTCGGCATGGCGGGGTTTCATGCCGCCGTTACCGCATACGTACAGGTTCCAGCCGTTCTCGGTGGCGATGATGCCGACGTCCTTGCCCTGCGCTTCAGCACATTCGCGGGTACAGCCGGAAACGCCGAACTTCATTTTGTGCGGCGTGCGGATACCTTTGTAGCGGTGTTCCAGTTTGACGCCAAATCCGACGCTATCACCCACGCCAAAGCGGCACCAGGTGCTGCCGACGCAGGTTTTCGACATGCGCAACGCCTTGGCGTAGGCATGGCCGGTTTCAAAACCGGCGGCAATCAGCTTGCTCCAGATAGCCGGCAGGTCGTCTTTCTGCGCACCGAACATGCCGATGCGTTGTGAACCGGTCATTTTGGTATACAGGTTGTATTCCTTGGCAATCTGGCCGACCGCCATCAGCCCGTCCGGCGTAATTTCGCCGCCGGCGGAGCGTGGGATCACCGAATAAGTGCCGTCTTTCTGGATATTGCCGAGGAAGTTGTCGTTGGTGTCCTGCAGCGGCGTATGCTGCGGTTTGAGCACGAACTCATTCCAGCAGGAAGCCAGCAGCGAGCCGACGGTCGGTTTACAGACTTCGCAGCCGTAACCTTTGCCGTATTTGGCCAGCAGTGCGTCGAAGGACTTGATGCCTTCAACGCGGATCAGGTGGTACAGCTCCTGGCGGGAATAGGCGAAGTGTTCGCACAGATGGTGGTTAACCTCGATGCCCTGTTTGCTCAGCTCGGCGTTCAGCACCTGGGTGATCAGCGGAATACAGCCGCCGCAGCCGGTACCGGCCTTGGTTTCTGATTTTATCGCCGCGACGGTGTGGCAGCCCATGCCGACCGCCTTGACGATGTCGCCCTTGGTGACGTCGAAGCAGGAACAGATTTGCGCGCTGTCCGGCAGGGAATCCACGCCGATGGCCGGTTTGCTGCCTGCATGTGCCGGCAGGATCAGGCCGTCCGGGTTTTCCGGCAGTTCAATGGCGTTCAGCGCCAGTTGCAGCAGATTGCCGTAGTCGCTGGTATCGCCGACCAGCACCGCGCCGAGCAGGGTTTTGTTGTCGGCGCTGACGATGATGCGCTTATAGACTTCTTTGCTTTCATCCAGATAAACGTAGCTGCGTGCGCCTTCAGTGCGGCCATGAGCATCGCCAATGCCGCCAACGTCTACGCCCAGCAGTTTCAGTTTGGCGCTCATGTCGGCGCCCTGGAAGGCATTTTCACGGCCCAGCAGGTGATCGGCCGTGACCTGCGCCATTTTATAGCCCGGCGCCACCAGGCCGAAGGTGCGCTCACGCCAGGAAGCGCACTCGCCGATGGCGTAAACGTCCGGATCGGAGGTTTGGCAGCTGTCGTTAATCACGATGCCGCCGCGGCGGGCGGTAGCCAGGCCACATTGGTGAGCCAGCTTGTCCTGAGCGCGGATGCCGGTGGAAAACACGATAAAGTCCACTTCCAGCTCGGTGCCGTCGGCGAACTGCATGGTTTTACGCGCCTGTTCCCCGCCGTTGACGATCTCTTTCGTGTTTTTGCCGGTATGCACTTTGACGCCCATACGTTCGATCTTGCGGCGCAACTGATCGCCACCCATAGGATCGAGCTGCTCGGCCATCAGCATTGGGGCGAATTCAATGACGTGGGTTTCGACCCCCAGGCTTTTGAGCGCCCCGGCGGCTTCCAGCCCCAGCAGGCCGCCGCCAACTACGGCGCCGCGTTTGCTGCGGCGTGCGCAGGCTTCGATGGCGTTCAGATCTTCAATGGTGCGGTAGACGAAGCAATCCTGGCTTTCCGCGCCTTTAATCGGCGGGATCCACGGGTAGGAGCCGGTGGCCATAATCAGCTTGTCGTAGTAAAGGGTGCGGCCGGTATTGGAGTGAATGACCTTCTCATTGCGGTTGATGGTAATGGCGCGCTCGCCAACCAACACCTTTACGCCTTGTTTTTCGTAAAAGCCTTCGCGCACCAGCGAAAGTTCTTCGGCGGTGTGGTGGGCGAAATAAGAAGACAGGTGCACGCGGTCATAGGCGATGCGCGGTTCTTCACAAAATACGGTGATCTCAAACTGGTCTTTGTCCGCTTTTTCCAGCAGATCTTCGATAAACCGGTGGCCGACCATGCCGTTCCCGATGACAGCAAGTTTGACTCTGCTCATTATTGCCTCAAAATTCTGATTTCCTGGGCTTACCTTATGCCTCCCCACGGGCAATTTATTGATGCAAATCAAGTGCACCTTCATATACCTCTAATGTGGTATATAGATGATTTTTATCAATATTTGATAAGTTGCGGTTTTTATTCGCCTTTAGCTGAAACGAGCCAGTTACTGTAAGCCTTACCCCTTCGGGGTAGCGGAGGGAGTAATAAACTTTTTGCGGCTTTGTCAGCCGGATCCACTGCCAGTATGATGAGTAAAACGAGCCGTAACAGCAGAGGTGAAGGGTGGCCAAGAATCCATTGAAGTTTATCGACAACCTGCGTTTGAGCGGACATGAAGGGCTGTGGCAACTGGCCATTGAGCAGGGGCGCATTGCCCATCTGGTGCCGCAACCTGAGGGGCAGGAATGGCGCAGCGACGTGCTCGATGCGCAGGGCGGGCTGGCGCTGCCGGCGTTTGTCGAGCCGCATATCCATTTGGACACCACCCAGACCGCCGGGCAGCCGGCCTGGAACCAGTCCGGCACCCTGTTTGAAGGCATTGAGCGCTGGGCCGAACGCAAAGCGATGTTGACCCATGAGGACGTCAAACAACGCGCCTGGCAGACGCTGAAATGGCAGATCGCCAACGGCGTGCAGTACGTGCGCACCCACGTTGACGTCTCCGATCCGACCCTGACCGCGCTGCGCGCCATGCTGGAGGTGAAGCAGGAGGTCGCGCCCTGGGTGACGCTGCAAATCGTCGCTTTCCCGCAGGAAGGCATTATGTCCTATCCCAACGGCGAGGCATTGCTGGAAGAGGCGCTGCGGCTGGGGGCTGACGTGGTGGGGGCCATTCCGCACTTCGAGTTCACGCGCGAATACGGCGTAGAATCGCTGCACAAAGCCTTTGCGCTGGCGCAAAAGTACGATCGGCTGGTGGATGTGCACTGCGACGAGATTGACGATGAGCAGTCGCGCTTTGTCGAAACCGTGGCGGCGTTGGCGTTGAAGCTGAATATGGGCGCCAGGGTGACCGCCAGCCATACCACCGCGATGCACTCTTACAATGGCGCTTACACTTCGCGGCTGTTCCGCCTGTTGAAAATGTCCGGCATCAACTTTGTCGCTAATCCGCTGGTCAATATTCACCTGCAGGGGCGTTTCGACAGTTACCCGAAACGGCGCGGCATCACGCGGGTAAAAGAAATGCTGGAAGCGGAGATTAACGTCTGCTTTGGCCACGACGACGTCTTCGATCCCTGGTATCCGCTGGGGACCGCCAATATGCTGCAAGTTTTGCATATGGGGCTGCATGTCTGCCAACTGATGGGATACGGCCAGATTGACGACGGGCTGAAACTGATCACCAGCCACAGCGCGCGCACCCTGCACCTGACCGATTACGGCCTGGCGGCGGGCAACAGCGCCAACCTGGTGATCCTGCCTGCGGAAAGCGGTTTTGATGCGGTGCGCCGCCAGACCCCCGTACGCTATTCGATTCGTCAGGGGGCGGTGATTGCCGAGACCCGGCCGGCGGAAACCACACTGTACCTGGCGCAGGACGAGAAGGTGGATTTCCGGCGCTAAGGCGTGGCAACAACCATAAAAAAAGGCGCCAGAGGCGCCTTTTTGATGTCACCGACGGCAGATTAGTGCGTCACGTGACCGTGGCTGCGGTGCTTGGTAACGAAACCGAGCAGCAGACACATGACGAACACCGCCAGGTACAGGCCGTTGGCGGTGGTCAGCGCAGCGTGTGCGCCGCCTTTGGCCACGATCGGGCCGGTGACCACGAAGGTCAGCATGGTGCCGATGGTACCGCAGGTCAGAATGAAGTTAACCAGCTTCGGCGAAGACACCTTGGTTTGCAGCGAGCCGAGGGTGATCAGCGTGGTGTAGATCGCGCTGGAAACGAAGCCCAAGGCCATGATGTAGTAGCCCAGGTGCTCCGGATTGTCGGTGCTGACGAACAGGTACATCGCGCCGGTCGCCAGAGCGGCCAGAACGGTGACGATACGTTGCAAGTCAAAGAAGCGCAGAATAAAGCTGAACACCCACATGCCAACCATGTACGAAGTCCAGAAATCGCTCACCAGTTTACCGGCCTGGCCGATGTCCATGCCGAATGATTTGGTGGCGTATTCCGGTACCCATTGGATAAAGCCCAACTGGCCGAGGATATAGCACAGTGCGGCGATCGACAGGAACAGCACGCCGATGCCCCATTTCTCTTTTGCCACCGGCTGGCCGGCATTGGCGCCTTTGTTGCCCAGCACCGGGAACTCGGAGAACAGGGTCAGCACAAAGATACCCACGTACAGCAGGCCGATGCAGGCATACACCCAGTACCAGCCGATCTGACGCGCCAGCAGCATTGCTGCGACAATCGGGAAGATCATCCCGGCCATGCTGAAGAAGGAGTCAGTGAACAGCAGGCGCGAACCGCGCTGGCGGCCGGCGTACATATGGGTGATCAGGAAGGTGCCTATCGACATGGTGATACCGCTGACCACGCCAAGGATAAACATGCACAGGGAGAACATCGTCAGGCTCTTGGTCACCATCAGCCCGGCGACAGCCAGCACCATCAGGATAAAGCCAAACATCAGTTGACGCTTCAGCGGAATGATTTCCATCAACCAGGCGTTGAGGAAGATCGAAATCAAGATGCCGGCGTTAAGGAAAGTAAAGGTGTTGCTCATGCTGGAAACCGGCAGATTAAAATACTCTGCAATGTTTCCCATCACCATCCCTGTGACGATAACTAAAGCGCCGGTCAGCGCGTAAGAAAAATAGCTGATCCAGGTAAGCCGTAGACGGTTGCTGTCATTCATTATATAGGCCTGATTATGTCTGTTTAGGATTATCCCCGTCGCCTTTCAAACCGCAGCGTTGTTGCCTGCGCTCATTGGTCCCGGTCATTGTAGGGGGCGCCCCTACAATGCCAGGGGATGAGTGAGTTGGGCGCCTGGCTGCAATTTGAAATTCATAGGGTATAACACTGGGTTAAGGCCGCTGGCTTTTCCTGGTAAAAGTGGAAAAGTCCCGATCAGGCCACCAGGGAGCGGATCCTAGCACAGACAACGGGAGTTTTTGTGATGGCTGTCGATTTTTTGATGCAATCAATGAAAGGTCGTGAAATTTTTTTGTGATCTATTTGCTTATCGTCACGATCGAGTCGCGGCTGACGATCGTCGGTGCGAAGCTGATGTGCGGGGTGGCGGGATCAATCAGCAGCCGCGTGGCGTATTGCGCCATCTCGGTAATCGGGAAGTGTACGCTGGTCAGCGCCGGTCGCACGAAGGGCGCGCGTTCGCCGCTGTCGTAACAGATCAGCGAGATATCTTGCGGTACCCGCAGGCGGTGCTCGTTGAGCGCCAGCAGCGCGCCGATGGCCATCTCTTCGTTGCAGCAGTAAATGGCGGTGGGCAGGGTTGGCAGTTGCAGCAGTCGGTCGGCGCAACGGTAGCCGCTTTCCAGGTCGTAAACGCCTTCCACGCAGGCCAGCGGCTTGATATGCGCGGCCTGCATCGCCTGTTCGAAACCCTGCAGCCGCAGCCGGCTGGAAGCCCGTTCGCTTGGGCCGCTGATGCAGGCAATACGCCGGTGGCCGGCATCGATCAGCTGCTGCGTCGCCATGCGGCTGGCGAGCGGGTGATCAAAGATGACGCAGCGGTCTTCCAGACCGGGCACCAGGCGATCGAGCAGCACAAAGCTGCGTTGCTCCGCCGCCAACTGGCGCAGTTGATCGTCGCTGAGGAAACGTACGTGCAGGATCACCCCGTCACAGCGCAGGTTGAACAGCCGCTGGATCGCCCGCCATTCGTTTTCCGCACTGTTGCGGCCCTGGGTCACCAGCAACTGCTTACCCTGGGATTCGGCTTCGGTTTGCACAAAGTCCATCAGCGCGCCGAAGAAACCGCCGCGATACGAGGTGGTGACCAGGCCCAGCGTATTGCTGTGGCTGGAAGCCAGCGCGCGGGCGGCGGGATTGGGGGTATAGCCGAGCTGGGCTACCGCTCGTTCAACCTTCTCGCGGGTCGGCGCTTTAACGTTGATATCGCCATTCACTACGCGTGACACGGTGGCGCGGGACACGCCCGCCAATGCTGCGACATCTTCCAGTGTCACCATCATCCGACTCCTGATTACGGCTTAAACCGGGTTCGGCGCACCGAACCCCTGCATATAGGTATAGCAATGTATCAGCAACCGCGTCCCGCCAAACGGTTATTTAAACTGCGGCAGATAAGGCGCATTCACCGCCAGCACGTCTTCCAGCAGCGGTTGCGCCACGTTGGCATTGGCCACCAGCGGGTTGGTGACCAGCGCCAGCAGCCCGCTGCGGCGATCGCCATGCACTGCGGCTTCGATGGTCAGGCGCTCGTAGGCCTTCACCTGTTGGGTCAGCGCGTGCATGGAATCCGGCAGCGTGCCAAAGGTCAGCGGGTGCGCGCCCTGAGCATCGACGATGCAGTTGGTTTCTATCACGGCATCGTCCGGTAAGCCGCGAATGGCACCCCGGTTTGCGGTATTGACGACTAATTGCGTACCGAGATTATTATGGATCGCACGAATTAGCTCCAGCGCCACTTCCGAATAGTATGATCCACCGCGAAAACTCAGTTGTTCAGGCTTGCTGTCGAGCTGAGGATCGGCATACAGCTCAAACAGTTCTTTCTCCACCTTCATCACCTGCTCGGCACGGGTGCCGCGCTCGGCTGCCGCGGCCACTTCTTCGGCCAGCATCTCTTTGGTCTGGTAGAAATAACGATGATACGGGCAGGGGATGGCGCCGACGGCGCGCAGGAAGTCCGGCTGCCACGGCTCTTCCTTGATGTTGTTCATGGTCAGCGCCGCGCCGTCGCACAGCATGTCGATCACCTTGTCGGTCACGTCATGGCCGTTTTGCAGCACCTGATGCACCCAGACCATGTGGTTCAGCCCGGCGAACTGCAGCTGCACATCTTCATAGGGGCTTTTTAACATAGTGGCGATCATGTGGTGCATGCTGATCGGCACGTTGCACAGGCCGATAATTTTCGCTTTGGTGTAGCGTGAGACCGCTTCGGTGACGATGCCGGCCGGGTTGGTGAAGTTAATGATCCAGGCGTCCGGCGCCAGCTTTTCCACTCTGCGCGCAATATCCAGCATGACCGGGATGGTGCGCAGCGCTTTGGCGAAGCCGCCCACGCCGGTCGTTTCCTGGCCGATCAAATCGTATTTCAGGCCGAGACGCTCGTCGGCAGCGCGTGCCGGCAACTGGCCGACGCGGAACTGAGTCAGGACGAAGTGGGCGCCGCGAATGGCGTCATCCAGCTCGAAATGCACGCTGACCTTCACCTGTTCCAGCCCATTGCGCGCCAGCATGCGCCGGGTCAGCGCGGCGATGATCTCTACCTTTTCGCGGCCCGGTTCAACGTCGACCAGCGCCAATTCGGTCACCGGCAGTTCTTCGATGCGTTGGATCAACCCATCGACCAACTCTGGCGTATAGCTGCTGCCGCCGCCGATAACGGCAATTTTCAACGCATTCATGCGCGAGTCTCCAACAGTGCCTGACGGCGGTAAAGTTCAATCATGTCGTCTGCCAGATCCTGGATCACCATGGCGTTCATCAGGTGGTCCTGGGCATGAA
This sequence comes from Serratia plymuthica, assembly GCF_018336935.1. NCBI lineage: Bacteria > Pseudomonadati > Pseudomonadota > Gammaproteobacteria > Enterobacterales > Yersiniaceae > Serratia > Serratia plymuthica. The sequence goes on from NZ_CP068771.1 coordinate 3,861,335, forward strand.
CGGTAATCAGGTTGATGGTCAGTTTGCCGCAGCCTTCATCCAGGCCGATCAGTTGGGTCTGGATAAGGTGCGCCTTTTTCACCGACTGTTTCGATTCGGCCATGTGTTTGGCTGACGCAGCAAAGTCCCCGGCGCGCGCCTGTTGCAGCGCCATCAGGGCACTGCTGCGGGCGCCGCCGGAGAACACCAGCAGTTCCATGATGGTGCTTTCAAAATCGGGGCTGATTTCAGTCATCAATTCACTCACGTTATTTCTCCTGTTATCGCGCGACAGCGGTGCCGGCGTCCCGGCGTTAATCTCGGTTTCTCTAAAATGAGAGCGCTCTCATTTGTCTAGAGTAACGAGAACCGAGAACCAAACCGGGAGTTGTGTCGCAAAAAGCGACGAAGGTGTGAAAAGGGCAAAAAATGCGTGATGCAGTTGGCAAAAAGGGCATCGGCGATCATACTTTCGGCAGTAAAAATCGCGGCTGGCCAAGATATGCCCCCTCAGTTGCGTAAATATAGGTAAATGGCTGGCACTCGCAGGTACAGCTCTTTAGAATCAAAGCGCTTTTCCGTTGTTTGTCTCTCAGAGAAAGGACCCGTTAATGTTCAAACGTACTTTAGTGACCTTCGTTGCGCTGTGTTCCCTGACAGCAATGACGCCCGCAGCGTTCGCCGCCGGTGAAACTCATGTCATGCTGACCACCTCGGCAGGGAATATCGAATTGGCGCTCGACAGTCAGAAGGCTCCGGTTTCCACCAAGAACTTCGTCGACTACGTGAACAGCGGCTATTACAACAACACCGTTTTCCACCGCGTGATCCCGGGCTTTATGGTTCAGGGCGGCGGTTTTACTGCGGATATGCAGCAAAAAACCGCTAACGCGCCTATCAAGAACGAAGCCGATAACGGCCTGCGCAACCTGCGCGGCACCATCTCGATGGCGCGTACCGCCGATAAAGACAGCGCCACCAGCCAGTTCTTCCTGAACGTGGCGGATAACGCCTTCCTGGATCACGGCCAGCGCGACTTCGGTTACGCGGTATTCGGCAAAGTGGTTAAAGGCATGGACGTGGTGGACAAAATCTCCCAGGCGCCGACCGGCAATGTAGGCCCGTACCAGAATGTGCCTAGCAAGCCTATCGTCATTCTGTCAGCCAAAGTGCTGCCATAAATTTTCTGCGCCGATCCCGCCGGGGTCGGCTCTTCCTTCCTTCCGAAGCTTTGCCTGCATCACTGTTTTCTTCCCCGCCGCATGTTTTAATAGCCCGCTTATAATCAGACCGGAAACCCGGCGTCTTGCCTTTGTTTTCTCTCGGAATGAGCGGCTGCCATGTTTGAATTTAACCAGGTTCTGCTGTTGTTGCAGCAGATGTGCGTTTATCTTGTCATTGCTTATTTACTGAGCAAAACCCCGCTGTTCATTCCTTTGACGCAGGTGACCATCCGGCTGCCGCATAAGCTGTTGTGCTACCTCATCTTCTCGGTGTTCTGCATCATGGGCACCTATTTCGGCCTGCACGTCGAAGGCTCGATAGCCAATACCCGCGCCATCGGCGCCGTGCTGGGGGGCCTGCTGGGCGGGCCTTCGGTCGGTTTTCTGGTGGGGTTGACCGGTGGCCTGCACCGTTACACGCTGGGCGGCATGACCGACATCGCCTGCGCGGTATCCACGGTGGCGGAAGGGCTGGTCGGCGGGCTGGTGCACAGCATCGCCATGCGCCGCAGGCGTATCGATCTGTTGTTTAATCCGTTGTTTGTCGCCGGCGTGGCGTTGGTCACCGAAGTGTTGCAGATGGCGATCATTCTGGCGATTGCGCGGCCGTTCGACGAGGCGCTGCGGCTGGTGGAGCACATTGCCTTGCCGATGTTGATCGCCAATACCCTGGGGGCGGCGATGTTCATGCAAATCCTGCTGGACCGGCGGGCGATGTTCGAGAAATACACCAGCGCGTTTTCCGCCAAGGCGCTGAAGGTTGCCGAACGCACCGAAGGCATTCTGCGGCAGGGGTTCGATCAGGAAAACAGCATGAAGGTGGCGCGGGTGATCTATCAGGAGTTGGGCATTGGCGCGGTGGCGATAACCGATCGCGAGAAGCTGCTGGCGTTTATCGGCATTGGCGATGACCACCATCTGCCGGGCACGCCGATCTCGTCGGGGCATTCGCACCGCGCCATCGACAACAACGAAGTGGTGTACGCCGACGGTAACGAGCTTTCCTACTGCTGCTCGATCAACCCCAACTGCAAGCTGGGTTCAACCCTGGTGATCCCGCTGCGCGGCGAGAATCAACGGGTGATCGGCACCATCAAGCTGTACGAACCGAAAAGCCGGTTGTTCAGCACCATCAATCGCACGCTGGGCGAGGGTATCGCCAGCCTGTTGTCCGCGCAGATCATGGCCGGGCAGTACGAGCGCCATAAACAGCTGCTGGCGCAGTCCGAAATCAAACTGCTGCATGCGCAGGTTAACCCGCACTTTCTGTTTAACGCCCTGAATACGCTGGTGGCGGTGATCCGCCGCGATGGCGACCGGGCCTGTGAGCTGGTGCAATATCTTTCCACCTTTTTCCGCAAAAACCTGAAACGTTCGGATGACGAGGTCAGCCTGGCGGACGAGCTTGAACACGTGAACGCCTACCTGCAAATTGAGCAGGCTCGGTTTGCCGATCGGCTGGAGATTGCGGTTTCGCTGCCTGCAGAACTGTTGGCGGTGCGATTGCCGGCCTTTTCGCTGCAACCGATCGTCGAGAACGCCATCAAGCACGGCACATCGCAGCTGTTGGGCGTGGGACGGATCGATATCGGCGCGCGGCGCGAGGGGGAGTGTCTGCTGCTGCAAGTGACCGATAACGCCGGTTTGTTTCAGCCGCAGCCGAACAACAGCGGGCTGGGGATGAACCTGGTGGATAAGCGCATACGCGTACGCTACGGCGACGGTTATGGCGTTCAGGTGGCCTGCGAACCGCAAACATTCACCCGCATTACGCTCAACGTGCCGCTGGCGAGGGCTGCCTGATGTTAAACGTACTGATTGTCGATGACGAACCCTCCGCACGCGATAACCTGCGGCATTTACTGGAGGCGGAAGACGGCATCTGCATCGTCGGCGAATGCGCCAACGCGATAGAGGCCATCAGCGGTATCCACCGCCTGCAACCGGACGTGGTGTTCCTGGATATTCAGATGCCGCGCATTACCGGGCTGGAAATGGTGGGTATGCTCGATCCCAACCGCATGCCGCATATCGTGTTCCTGACCGCCTATGACGAGTACGCGGTGCAGGCTTTTGAAGAACATGCGTTTGATTATCTGCTGAAACCGGCGGAGCCGAAGCGGTTGAGCAAAACGCTGCAGCGCCTGCAGCAGCACCGTGGGCAGCAGAATATCGCCGCACTGGATGAGAGCGCCGGCTATCTGAAATACATTCCCTGCACCGGCCACAGCCGCATTTACCTGTTGCGTTTTGACGAGGTGGTGGCTGTCCGCTCGCGGTTGAGCGGGGTGTTCGTGGTGCGCAATGACGGCATGGAGTGTTTCACCGAACTGACGCTGCGGACGCTGGAGCTCCGTACGCCGCTGGTGCGCTGCCACCGCCAGTACCTGGTCAACCTGGAGCAGGTACGCGAAATTCGCTTCGAGGACAGCGGCGCGGCGGAGATGATCATGCCGGCCGGAGAACCGGTGCCGGTCAGCCGCCGCTACCTGAAAGCGCTGAAGGAAGAACTGGGGCTGCGGGGATGATTAATTGGCGGGCCACTGACGGCGGGCATGAACTACGGCCAGCATAATGATTAACCCATTGGTTAATTCATAAACCAGAAAATAGGAATGATGAATGACCATTTCACGTGTACCGGGCACTCGGCCTGGTTTTCCACTGGACGGGTTTTGTGAGAGTGGTGTCGCAGCCGCTGAAATCAAGCTATCAATTTCTATAGCTGCGGCCGGATTCTTTGTTTCCAGGTAGTCATAAATTGCCATACGATCGGCAATCGCGGGTTCCGTTCACTTGAGTGTCACGATATTTCCTTATCGCAATCGCATTACCTTATCAGTTTTGACCTGCGTTCAGCGAAGTAGGTCTCAACTGCTTCATTATCAGTAATTTTTCCTTCATTAAGCGCTTTACGGCTTAAGTCCACTTTTTCCTGTAGCCACTGCTCATATTCTTTCTGATGAGTTTGCCGGCTGACAAAATCACGCATGAAATCGCGCAGCAACTGAGATGCGGTGCGATCAGCTGCTTTGGCCGCGCTGGCAAAGGCGATTTTTAATTCCTCATCCACTCGGATAACTACGGTAGATTCAGACATGATAATTACCTCGTATATACAACGTAAATCTTACTATATCATCGGTGGCTTATTGTTCAAGCAGGTAGAAACTGCGAGTACGAGGATCGGCGGAATCTGAAATTATTGGCTTTGCGGGCGTCTTGATGACGCCCTTTTTGTTTGTCCTTGACGGGGTTACGTCGCGCTTATAGCTTTATTGACATCAACAGGCGCTTTTCGCGCCGCGTCAGCGTCAAAGGAAAAGAAAATGAGTGAAGCACGGATTATCGCCAAAGCGATGAAGGACGGGAAACCGGTACAGGATCTGGCGATCCTGCCCGCTTTGGCGAACCGCCATGGCCTGATTACCGGCGCGACCGGGACCGGTAAAACCGTGACGCTGCAAAGAATGGCCGAGCAGTTTTCGCGCATCGGCGTACCGGTGTTCTTGTCGGACGTGAAGGGCGATCTGTCGGGGATTGGCGCGGAAGGCGTGCCCTCCGAGAAGCTGCAAGCGCGCCTGTCGGCGATTGGGGTTAGCGACTGGCAGCCGCAGGCCTGCACCCTCATTCCCTGGGACATCTACGGCGAGAAGGGCCACCCGATCCGCGCTACCGTTTCCGATTTGGGGCCGCTGCTGTTGGGGCGCCTGCTGGATCTGAACGATGTGCAAAGCGGCGTGCTGCAACTGGTGTTCAAAATCGCCGACGACAATGCGCTGTTGTTGCTGGACATGAAAGACCTGCGCGCCATGGTGCAATACGTGGGCGACAACGCCAAACAGTTCCAGACCCAGTACGGCAATATCTCTTCTGCCTCGGTCGGCGCTATCCAGCGCGGCCTGCTGACGCTGGAGGAGCAGGGCGCCAATCAGTTCTTCGGCGAGCCGATGCTGGACATCAACGACCTGATGAAAACCGACGCCAACGGCCACGGCATCATTAACCTGCTGGCGGCGGACAAGCTGATCAATCAGCCGAAGCTGTATTCGGTGTTCCTGCTGTGGCTACTGGCCGAATTGTTCGAACATCTGCCGGAAGTGGGCGATCCGGAACAGCCGAAGCTGGTGTTCTTCTTCGACGAGGCGCACCTGCTGTTCAACGATGCGCCGGCAGCGCTGCTGACCAAAATCGAGCAGGTGGTGCGCCTGATCCGCTCCAAAGGCGTCGGCATCTATTTTGTCACCCAAAACCCGTTGGATATCCCGGACAGCGTGCTTGGCCAGTTGGGCAACCGCGTGCAACATGCCCTGCGCGCCTTTACTCCCCGCGATCAGAAGGCGGTGAAAGCCGCAGCGCAAACCCTACGCGCCAACCCGGCTTTCGACGCGGAAACGGCAATCACCGAACTGGGCGTGGGCGAGGCGCTGGTGTCATTCCTCGACGAGAAAGGGCGGCCTAACGTGGTGGAGCGTGCGATGGTGATCGCGCCTGAGTCCAAAATGGGCATGCTGGGGGCTGAAGGGCTAAACAGCGCAATTAACAAGTCACCGCTGTATGGCCGCTACGAAGATATGGTCGATCGCGAATCGGCTTATGAGAAGCTGTCGTCGGAAGGGTTCGCCACCGTCGGCAGCCCGCAGCCGGGCCAGCCGGCGCAACAACCGCAGGCGCAGCAGCCGGCGGGCGGTGGCCTGATGGGCGGCCTGAACGAAATTCTGTTCGGCTCCACCGGCCCGCGCGGCGGCAAGCGCGACGGTATTGTCCAGACCGCCGCCAAGAGCATGGCGCGCGATCTCGGCCGCCAGATCCTGCGCGGCGTGCTGGGTTCGATCATGGGCGGCCGTAAAAAGTAAGCGGAAATTATCGATAGCGGCAGTATTGTCGGGGCGTTGTATACTGCGCCCGTGTAAATCGGGGCGAGATATTCTCCCCCTACGATGATGTCCGTTGGAAACACTATGCTGCTGTTGATCGATAACTACGACTCTTTTACCTATAACCTTTACCAGTACTTTTGCGAATTAGGCGCCGAGGTGCTGGTGAAGCGTAACGACGAGCTGCAACTGGCCGATATCGAACGGCTGGCGCCGCAGCGTCTGGTGATCTCCCCTGGCCCCTGCACCCCGAACGAAGCCGGCATCTCGCTGGCCGCGATCCGTCATTTTGCCGGCAAGCTGCCGATCCTCGGCGTTTGCCTGGGGCATCAGGCGCTGGGTCAGGCGTTTGGGGCAAAGGTGGTGCGCGCCCGCGAGGTGATGCACGGTAAAACCTCGGCGATCCGTCATCTCGACGGCGGCGTATTTCGCGGGCTGAACAACCCGTTGACCGTTACCCGTTACCACTCGCTGGTGCTGGAAGCCGCCACGCTGCCGGCCTGCTTTGAAGTCACCGCCTGGAGCGAGCGCGACGGCGTTCGCGATGAAATCATGGGCATCCGCCACCCTGAGTTGGCGCTGGAGGGTGTGCAGTTCCATCCGGAGAGCATCCTGAGCGAGCAGGGCCACCAACTGCTGGATAATTTTCTTAAAAGTTAATCAGTTAGGTTTTTTTTGCCGACGAAGACGATTTGCATTTGCCCTTTATTGGTTTTTTATGCATATTTTGTGATTATATTTTCACTTAATGGCAGTGAGAATACCGAATCACTTTTAGGGCGGACCCCATAATGACCGAAAAATACCCAGTAAGCCGCAGCACTTTTGATCAGGTTATCTTGCCTGTTTATGCACCTGCCCAGTTTGTCCCGGTGAAGGGCAAAGGCAGCCGCGTGTGGGACCAGCAGGGGAAAGAGTACATCGATTTCTCCGGTGGCATTGCGGTCACGGCGCTAGGGCACTGCCACCCTGCCTTGGTTGAGGCGCTGAAGCAGCAGGGCGAAACCTTGTGGCATACCAGCAACGTCTTCACCAATGAGCCGGCACTGCGCCTGGCAGGCAAACTGATTGATGCCACCTTTGCCGATCGGGTATTTTTCGCCAACTCAGGCGCGGAAGCCAATGAAGCGGCCTTCAAGCTGGCGCGTCATTACGCCATTAACCGCCACAGCCCCTATAAAACCAAAATCATCGCGTTTTATAACGCCTTTCACGGCCGTACGCTGTTCACCGTTTCGGTGGGCGGGCAGGCCAAGTATTCCGATGGTTTTGGCCCAAAACCGGCGGATATCGTGCACGTGCCGTTCAACGATCTGGCGGCGGTAAAAGCGGTGATGGACGATCATACCTGCGCGGTGGTGATGGAACCTATTCAGGGCGAAGGCGGGATAACCCCGGTGGACGCTGAATTCCTCAAAGGCGTGCGCGAACTGTGCGATAAGCACCAGGCACTGCTGGTGTTCGACGAAGTGCAAAGCGGCATGGGGCGCAGCGGCAAACTGTTCGCCTATATGCATTATGGCGTGACGCCGGATATTCTCACCACCGCCAAAGCGTTGGGCGGCGGTTTCCCGGTCAGCGCCATGCTGACCACGGAAGAGATTGCTTCGGTGATGCAGGTGGGCACCCATGGCACCACTTACGGCGGTAATCCGCTGGCCTGTGCGGTGGCGGAAGCGGCGCTGGACGTGATCAATACCCCGGAAGTGCTGAGCGGCATCGAACAGCGTCATCTTCTGTACGTGCAGGCATTGCGGAAAATCGGCGAGAAATACGGTATTTTCAGCGACATTCGCGGTATGGGCCTGCTGATTGGCGCCGAACTGACGCCAGCGTATCACGGCAAGGCGCGCGATTTCCTCACCGCCGCCGCCGCGCGTGGGCTGATGATCCTCAACGCCGGCCCTAATGTGATCCGCTTTGCGCCTTCGCTGGTTGTGGAGCTGAAAGACATCGACGATGGCATGGCGCTGTTTGAACTGGCGGTGCAGGACGTGATTAACGCTTAATCTTATCTCGGGATGACAAGGGGCGCCGCAGGGCGCCCTTATTGATCGCGCAGTTTGCGTTTCAGCCAGATGCCGTGATGCGGGCGCTGGCGCCAGGCCAGCGACGAAATGGTGTGCATGACGCTCAGGTGAGACAGGATGCGGCGCAGGTGGCGCTCCATCTCGGTGACCGGCATTTCCGGGTGCAAATCCGGTGGCTGCATGATGCTGTTGCTGCCGCTCGGCCCGTCGTATTCCAGCCGCTGCTGGCAGCTTTGCAGCGCGATCTCGCAGGTTTGCAGATACTCCTGCGCCAGCTTCGGCGTCAGCATATAGTGCTCGCGCGCCAGAATGGTCATGGCGTTCAGGTGTTCGACAATAAATTGACTGTGCGTCACCCACAGGCGCATATCTGCCAGATAGCTGGATTCAAACCCCGGCTCCTGCATCGCCTGGTTGAGCGAGGTGAACAGCGCGTTGTGCGCCTGGTTCACCTGCATGCGCGCGTAAGCCAGCGCGCTGGGATCGGGTTCCTGCTCTTCCAGCAGCAGGCGCAGCGCCTGTTGATCTTTCTCCAGCGCCTGATGGGCGTTCTTGCGCAGCAGGCCGCTTTGCCATTGTGGCCACAGCCAGATGGTGCCGCCGAACACCAACACGCAACCGATCAGGGTATCGATCAGACGAGGGATCAGGAAATGCGTGCCGTTCAACGCCAGCAGTTGCAGGGTATAGACCGCCGTCACCGTAAAGCCTATCACCGCCAGCCCGTAGTTTTTACGCGAAACCAGATAGGCTGCCAGCGTGATGACCAACATCACGCTCAGGGTCGCGCCCTCGGGCATTTGCAATTGCAGCAACCCGGCGGCGATCACCAGCCCGGCCAATGTGCCGAGCGCACGGTGCTGGATGCGTACCCGAGTCGCGTTATAGCCGTTCTGGCTTACCAGCATGATGGTCAGCAGGATCCAGTAAGGCTTTGGCAGGTTGAAAAACATGCCCAGGCTGCTGCCTGCCGCCAACATCACGCCTAACCGGGCCGCATTGCGCAGGGCGTTGGATTTGAGTGACAGGTAGCTGAACAGCGCCGGCCAGAACGGCAGGCGGTTTTGATTGGCCATCAGATCACGGCGATATAACGGATGCTGGGTGCGCAGCAGGCGAGCGATGCGGCTGAAGTGGTAGTAACAGAACTGGCCCACCGGGTTGTCGGGGTGTTGTGCTGCCACTTTTTCCAGGGCCGCCAGCTCGTGGGTCATACTGAAGCGCTGGGAGTATTGATGGTAGAGAATATCGTGCGCCACCGTGCGCAACCGGCCGGCAATCACCTGCGCATTGCGGCGGATAATCGCCTCGGCCTGGCTCTGCTCCACCAACTTTTGCACTTCTTCCGGCAGGTGCAGGCTGACGGTAATGTGTTCCTGTAAATCCAGCGCGACCTGAAAGGTTCGCTGCAGGCGTTTTTGCTCGAGATTATTGGCGTGCGGCAAAAAGTTGAGCTGCTGATACAGCAGGCTGATCAGGTCCATCACTTTTTGCTGGCGCACCAGCAGTGGCGGTAACGCGGTTTGCGGATCGGTATGTTGGGTTAACAGGGAATACTTGGCTTCGAAGTAGTCCGCCAGTTCCAGATAAAGCTGGCTCAGCGATTCGCGCATCGGCTGTTCTTTCCACAGCTTGAACCAGAACCAGGTGAACAGGCCGTACCAGGCCGTCCCCACCACATACAGCACGGGGGCGTACCACAGCGGTACCGTGCCGGCCATGCTGAGCGAAAAGATGGCGGCGATCAACGCGGCGGGGAGCAGGCGGGCATGCAACGGGCTGATTTCGCCGCTGACGCCGAGCAGCAGAGCCAGGCCGAGCATCAACGCCGGCAGCGGCAGTTGCCACAGCAACGCCTGCTGCAGCAACAGGCTGCTGAGTGCAAACAGTGAGCCGCCGACGATCAGGCGTTTGAAAAAACGTTTGTGGGGTGTGTCCAGCCCGGCGATGTTACAGCAGGCGGGAACCAGGGAAAACAGCAGGCCGAGTTGCAGGTGGCCGATCAGCAGACCAAAGAGCACTGGCAGACACAGCACCAGCGTTTGCCGCAGTGCGTAATTGACTTCCGGGTGGTAAATCAGTCGACGCCACATGATCGGCCGGGGCATAAAAAAACGGCGCGAATCATCGCGCCGTTTTTTCAGTGATTAACGCGTGCCGTAAACGACAATGGTTTTGCCGTGGGCGGAGATCAGGTTTTGATCTTCCAGCATTTTCAGAATGCGGCCGACGGTTTCACGTGAACAACCGACGATCTGGCCAATTTCCTGGCGGGTGATTTTGATCTGCATGCCGTCTGGGTGAGTCATGGCATCGGGCTGCTTCGCCAGGTTCAGCAACGTTTGCGCGATGCGGCCGGTAACGTCCAGGAAGGCGAGGTTACCCACTTTCTCCGAGGTTACTTGCAGGCGGCTTGCCATCTGCGCTGACAGGCGCATCAGGATATCCGGGTTGACCTGAATCAGCTGGCGGAATTTCTTGTAGGAAATCTCAGCCACTTCACAGGCGGTCTTCGCCCTGACCCAGGCGCTACGCTCCTGGCCTTCTTCAAATAATCCAAGCTCGCCGATGAAATCCCCCTGGTTAAGGTAGGACAGGATCATCTCTTTACCTTCTTCATCTTTAATCAGCACCGCGACGGAGCCTTTTACGATGTAGTAAAGCGTTTCGGCTTTTTCACCTTGGTGAATCAGCGTACTTTTGGATGGATATTTGTGGATATGGCAATGAGACAGGAACCATTCGAGTGTAGGGTCTGTTTGCGGTTTGCCGAGAACCATTCGCTGTTATCCTCTGTTGTTATCGCTGCCTTGTGTCACAGGGGTCAGAGTTCCCTGTAAAACGTGCTGTCGCCGTTGTTTTAAGGGTGGCTGGCAGCAGGTTTTGAGGCGTGTCATGAATATACGCTGTCGCTCTAGCATATTAACTTGCCGGGAGCGCTGCAAGCTACATTCTATTAACATACCGGTAAAGGAGCCTTTCTCTGGGAGTTTCCCTGAAATCAGTGTCCCGGAAAGATTTATTGCGGCTCTGTTTGTAGCACAGAGTGAGGCGGGTGTCTCGTGTTGTCTTGCTCGCGCATGATTAGCATCAGGTTCCGTTGCCAGTTTCTATGCGAAAGCGTACCCTGATTTTAAGAAATTAACCGGAGTGACCAGCATGCAGGCGAGAGTTAAGTGGGTAGAAGGGTTGACGTTTCTGGGTGAGTCCTCGTCCGGTCATCAGGTATTGATGGATGGCAACGCCGGCGATAAAGCACCCAGCCCAATGGAAATGGTGCTGATGTCGGTGGGCGGATGCAGCGCTATCGACGTGGTGTCGATCCTGAAAAAAGGGCGGAATGACGTGCGTGATTGCGAGGTGAAACTGACCTCCGAACGGCGTGAAGAAGCGCCGCGCGTATTTACCCATATCAACCTGCATTTTATCGTGACCGGCAAAGATCTGACCGACAAGATCGTGGAACGTGCGGTGAATCTCTCCGCCGAGAAATATTGTTCGGTATCGCTGATGCTGAACAAGGCCGCCAGCGTGACCCACAGCTTTGAAATCCGCGCCGTGGCGTAAAACGCGAGCAGAAAGGGGCGCGGCCTGCCGCCGCGCACCGGCCCATTACTCGATTTTTTTGCCTTCCAGCAGTTGCTGCACCAGCGGCGCCATGATCAGCTCCATCGCCAGCCCCATTTTGCCGCCCGGCACGACCAGCGTATTGATGTGCGAGATAAAAGATCCTTGCAGCATCGCCAGCAGGTAAGGGAAATCGATCTGATCCAGACCACGGAAATGAATCACCACAAAGCTTTCATCCAGTGAAGGGATGGCTTTGGCGGCGAACGGGTTGGAGGTATCGACCGTCGGCACGCGCTGGAAGTTGATGTGGGTGCGCGAAAACTGCGGCGTGATGTAGTTGATATAGTCCTCCATCGAACGCACGACCGAATCCATCACCGCCTCACGTGAATGGCCGCGCTCGCCGGTATCGCGGATCAGCTTTTGGATCCACTCCAGGTTAACGATCGGTACCACGCCGACCAGCAGATCGACATGTTTGGCCACGTCGGTATGGTCGGTAACCACGCCGCCATGCAACCCTTCATAGAACAGCACGTCGGTCGGCGCCGGCAGCGCCTCCCACGGCGTAAAGGTGCCGGGTACCTGGTTATAGGGCACCGCTTCGTCGTAGGTATGAAGATATTTGCGTGACCGTCCGGTACCGTTCTTGCCGTACTCGATAAAGCTCTGCTGCAGCAGGCCGAAGTCGTTGGCCTCCGGCCCGAAATAGCTGATATGACGACCCAGATCGCGCGCTTTGCGGATCGCCGCGTCCATTTCCGGCCGGGTATAGCGGTGGAAGCTGTCGCCTTCCAGCTCCGCCGCGCGGATGTTCAACTGCTGGAATATCTTGCGGAACGCCACGCTGGTGGTGGTGGTGCCGGCGCCGCTGGAGCCGGTCACTGCGATAACGGGATGTTTGGCGGACATGGTGGTTGTCACTCCGTGTTAAATGCGCCGGCGTCAGAGTAGGGTTATTGGTCTGTTTGACGCCCTTTCGCCAAGGGCAAAATTCCGCGCGCGGGTTTGCAATGGTTCATTGTTACCTGATTTTTTCCGTCAGTCATAGAACCGGCTGACACTAAATTTCTTCCTGCCCGGCGCGGAACTGCCCGCGTGGCATGATGTTGACGGTTTCATGCAGTTCTGACCACACCAGCAGCACTTCGCCGTTTTGCAACTGGCGGCGAACGTCTTCCACTTTCTGCTCCAGCGAACGTTCGTGTTCGCCGTAGTCGGTGCCCTCGCGCAGCACAAAGGATTCGATCAGGCTGTTCAGCGTCTCGGTTTCCAGTTCTTTCCAGGGGATAATCACGTTGCGGGTTCCAGATAAGGGGAAAGCCAGGATGGAATGCGGTATTCCAGCCACATGTGGGGTTTGCTTAAAGTGCCGCCGACAAAGCCGACGTGGCCGCCAAACTCGGTCAACTGGTATTCAATGTTGCGCGGCAGGCCGGCGATGTCGGGGATCACTGCGTCGGTCATGAAGGGATCGTCCTTGGCATGGATGATCAGCAGCGGCGTCTGAATTGCCGGTAACAGCGGCAGCGCGCTGCAACGGCGGTAGTAATCGGTGGCGTCGCTAAAGCCGTGGACGCGTGAGGTTATGGCATCGTCAAAATCGCGGATACGGCGCAGCGCCCGGAGTTGCGGCAGTTTGAGCGGCAGGGTATCGGGGTAGTGCAGCAGCTTGCGGGTGGCGTTTTGTTTCAACTGCCCGAGCAGATAGCGCTGATAAACGCGCGAAAACCCTTGATCCATGCGCAATGAGCAGGGCTCCAGCATCAGCGGAGCGGACACGATCACCGCCGCCTGCAACAGGCTCTCTGCCCCTTGCTGCGCCAGGTAGCAGGCCAGCATGTTGCCGCCGAGCGAGACGCCAACCGCCGCCGTCGGCACTTCGCCGTGGCTGGCGCGCAGCCACCGCAGAAAAAAGCGCGCATCCTCCGTCTCTCCGGAGTGATAGATGCGCTGTTTGCGATTCGGTACGCCGCTGCAACCGCGAAAATGCATAACCACCCCGAGCCAGCCTTTTTCACGCCAGGCGTTGAGCAGGCCATGGGCATAGGGGCTGTAGAAGTTGCCTTCCAGCCCATGGAACAGCACCACGCGCGGCTTGCCGGCGGCCTGCGCCGGATCTTCGCTCCAGGCGAGATCGACAAAATCGCCGTCGGGCAATTCCAGCCGCTGCCAGTGCGGTTTCAACCGCACGCGGCGGCGCACCAGCCGTGGCAGCAGCGTTTGCAAATGTGGGTTACTGGCCCCGGTTAAAGGGCGAAAGGATTCATGCATAACCTGAGTAAAAATCTTATTGGCGGCTATTGTCTGATCAATAGCGCACTGTTAGCTTCGATACCATGAGTTAACAATAATACTGCAAAAAACGCCCCGGGTGAGGAGCACCCGCTTCATGGAACCGAGTTTATTTCTTTCGATGTTAGGCTTCCTGTGGGTTGCCGCGATCACGCCTGGCCCCAACAATATGTTACTGACCACCTCCGGCGCCAACTTTGGCTTTATGCGCTCACTGCTGTTGATGATGGGCATTATGCTCGGCATGCAAAGCATTTTGCTGCTGGTGGCATTCGGCGTCGGTAGCCTGATTTTGGTTTACCCTGCGCTGCACCTGATTCTGAAAGTCCTCGGCAGCCTGTACCTGCTATGGCTGGCGTGGAAAGTCGCTACCGCCGCCTATGAAAAGCTGGAAACCGACGTGGCGCCGCCGCAGCCTATACGGTTGTATCAGGGCTGGCTGTTGCAGTTCCTCAACCCCAAGGCCTGGCTGATGGCATTGGGCGCGGTGGCGAGCTTCAGTCTGGCGGGCGATAAATATAACGCCTCTATTCTGGCGATTGCGCTGGGTATTTTCGTGGTGAATGTCGTCGCCGGGGTGATTTGGCTGGGGTTTGGCACGGTGATTGGCCGCTTGCTGCGCAGCAAAAAGGCCTGGATCATTTTTAACCTTTCCATGGGGCTGTTAACCGCAGCCTGTGTGTTACTTATCTGGCATTAAGGAATTGCGGATGACGGACAATTACTTCCACGTCGTGGCGTTTACCGGCGAAGGCTTACGTGGCAATCCGGCGGGCGTGTGCCTGCTGAAGCAACCCTTGTCGACTGCCGAGATGCAGGCCATTGCCAATGAGCTGTGCCTGCCGGAAACCAGTTTTGTCTGGGACGATGGCGACATGTCGGCGATTCGCTGGTTCACCCCGCAGCGTGAGGTGGATCTCTGTGGCCACGGCACGCTGGCGGCGGCGCATGTGATGTTCAGCGCGGTGAATCCGGCGTTGCAGGATATCCGCTTCCGCTCGGCCGGCGGTGAGCTGTACGTTAAGCGTGATGCCGTCGACGGCGAGCGGCTGATCCTGGATTTCCCTTCGCGATTGCCGCAAAAGGTGGCGGAGCCGGCCGGGCTGGCGGCACTGCTCGGCGTGGAATCGCAGGACGTGTGGCAGGCTACCGCGTTGTTGGTGCTGCTGGAGAACGAAGCTCAGGTGCGGGCGTTGCAGCCGGACATCCCGGCGTTAATTGCGCTGGCCGGCCGTGCGGTCATCGTCAGCGCCCCGGGTGAAAAGGTAGATTTTGTCTCGCGCTATTTTACCCTCGACGGCGGCGAAGACCCGGTAACCGGCTCCGCGCACTGCACGCTGGCGCCTTATTGGGCTGCACGCCTGGGGCGCCATAAGCTGCATGCCCGGCAGATTTCCGCCCGCGGCGGTGAGCTGTTTTGCGAATGGAAAGGCGATCGCACGCTGCTCGGCGGTTATGCCCAGACGTTTTTACGGGGTGAGTTAGCGCTCTGAATGCCATGGCATATTCCTCAAGGTAATAACGAGGTTTTTTTTATTCTTTTATCGCTCGTCACCGCTCGGATAAAACTGTCAGCAACTGAACAGACTTTTATCAACGGAGCGGATCATGGCGAGCAAACTCTTTTCATTACGCGGCGTAACGCTGCTGGTGTTATCGCTCGGCGCGGCCAGTGCGCAGGCGGTCGACGTTACCGTGGCCTATCAAACCTCGGCGGAACCGGCCAAGGTGGCGCAGGCGGAAAACAGCTTTGCCAAACAGTCCGGTGCCACCGTCGACTGGCGCAAATTCGACAGCGGCTCCAGCGTATTGCGCGCGCTGGCTTCCGGCGATGTACAAATCGGCAATATCGGCTCCAGCCCGTTGGCGGTGGCCGCCAGCCAGAAACTCCCTATCGAAGTGTTCCTGATCGCCTCGCAGCTCGGCAGTTCCGAAGCGCTGGTGGTGAAGAAGGACATTAAAGGCCCGCAGGATCTGATCGGCAAACGCATTGCGGTGCCGTTTATCTCCACCACCCACTACAGCCTGCTGGCCTCTCTCAAGCATTGGGGCATCAAGCCTGAACAGGTCAAAATCCTCAATCTGCAGCCGCCGGCCATCGCCGCCGCCTGGCAACGCGGCGATATCGACGGCGCCTACGTCTGGGCGCCGGTGGTCAACGAGCTGGCCAAACAAGGCAAGGTTCTGACCGATTCCGCACAGGTCGGGGAGTGGGGCACGCCGACGCTCGACGTCTGGGTGGTGCGCAAGGACTTCGCCGAAAAACACCCGGAGGTGGTGACCGCCTTTGCCGCCAGCGCGTTGAATGCCCAGAAAGCCTATCTGGCGCAACCGGATCAATGGCTGAAGGACAAAAGCAATCTCGGTACGCTGTCTCGCCTGAGTGGCGTGCCGGAGGAGCAGGTGCCGGTGCTGGTGAAGGGCAACACCTATCTGCCGGTGGCCGAGCAGATTACCCAGCTTGGTCAGCCGGTGGACAAGGCGATTCGTGATACCGCCGAGTTCCTCAAACAGCAAGGCAAAATTCCGCAGGTCGACAGCGATTACAGCGCCTATGTGACCGACCGCTTTGTGAAACAGGTGCAGGCTGCGCCGCAGTCGTAGGGGAGCCGCATGCTAAACGTTAACCATCTTTCAGCAGACTATCAGGGGCGCCCCGCGCTGCGCGATGTCTCGTTCCAGATTGCCGCCGGGCAACTGGTGGTGGTGCTTGGCCCGTCGGGCTGCGGCAAAACCACGCTGCTGAATTTGATCGCCGGGTTTATCGAGCCTTCAGCTGGCAGCATCACGTTGGATGGAGCGTCCGTTAACGGCCCGGGAGCCGAGCGGGGCGTGGTGTTCCAGCATGAGGGTTTACTTCCGTGGCGTAACGTGGTGGATAACGTCGAGTTTGGCCTGCAGTTGGCCGGTATCGGCAAGCAGGAGCGCCGAGAGGTGGCGCGGCAGATGTTGCAACGCGTGGGGTTGGCGGGTTACGAGCAGCACTTTATCTGGCAACTTTCCGGCGGTATGCGCCAGCGGGTCGGCATTGCCCGCGCGCTGGCCGCCGATCCGCGCTTGCTGCTGCTGGACGAGCCGTTCGGCGCGCTGGATGCTTTCACCCGCGAGCAGATGCAGGAACTGCTGCTGACCATTTGGCGTGATACCGGCAAGCAGGTATTGCTGATCACCCACGATATTGAAGAGGCGGTTTTCCTCGCCAGTGAACTGTTGCTGCTGTCGCCGGGGCCGGGGCAGGTGGTGGAGCGCCTTTCGCTGAACTTCGGCCAACGCTACGCCAACGGCGAGGCATGTCGGTCGATCAAATCCGATCCGGAATTTATCGCGCAGCGCGAATATGTGCTGGGCAAAGTGTTCCAACAGCGCGAGGCATTGCTATGAGCCTGCATTCCACCCTCAAAGAGGTTGCCCAACCGCAGGTTGCGCCGCCGCGTCGTTTCCGCCTACCGCGCAACCTCTTGCTGAGTGGCGTCACCTTGCTGGTGGTATTGGCTGTCTGGTGGGGCGTGACCGCACTGAACCTGATCAGCCCGTTATTTTTACCGGCGCCGCAGCAAGTCTTGCACCAATTGTTGGTCATCGCCAGCCCGCAGGGCTTTATGGACGCCACGCTGTGGCAACACCTGGCAGCCAGCCTGGGGCGCATTTTGGTGGCGCTGCTGGCGGCGGTGATCATCGGTGTCCCGGTGGGTATCGCCATGGGGCTGAGCGACACCGTGCGCGGCATTCTCGACCCGCTGATTGAGATTTACCGCCCGGTGCCGCCGCTGGCCTATCTGCCGCTGATGGTGATTTGGTTCGGCATCGGCGAAACCTCGAAAATTCTGCTTATTTACCTGGCGATCTTCGCCCCGGTTGCGCTGTCTGCCGTAGCCGGCGTGCGCAGCGTGGCACAGGTACGGGTGCGCGCCGCTCGCGCTTTAGGCGCCAACCGCTGGCAGGTGCTGCGTTTTGTGGTGCTACCGAGCGCACTGCCGGAGATTTTGACCGGCATCCGCATTGGGTTGGGCGTCGGTTGGTCGACGCTGGTGGCAGCCGAACTGATCGCCGCTACGCGTGGTCTGGGGTTTATGGTGCAATCCGCCGGTGAGTTTCTGGCCACCGACGTGGTGCTGGCCGGGATCGGCGTGATTGCGATTATTGCATTTGGGCTGGAGCTGGGGCTGCGCGCCTTGCAGCGCCGATTAACCCCGTGGCATGGAGTACAGCAATGAACGAACGTCTGAAGATTACCCCGCTGGGGCCTTACATCGGCGCGCTGGTGGAAAACGTCGCGCTGGCACGCCCCTTGGGCGACGGCCAGTTTGAACAGCTTTACCATGCGTTGCTCAAACACCAGGTGCTGTTCTTTCGCAATCAGCCGATCACACCGCTGCAGCAGCGTGATTTGGCCGGGCGCTTCGGCGATCTGCACATTCACCCGGTTTACCCGCACGCCACCGACGTGGAAGAGATCATCGTGCTGGATACCCATGACGATAACCCGCCGGACAACGATAACTGGCATACCGACGTCACCTTTATCGAAAACCCGCCGCTGGGGGCGATACTGGCGGCGAAGACGTTGCCGTCTTTCGGCGGCGATACTCTGTGGGCCAGCGGCATCGCGGCCTATGAAGCCTTGTCTGAACCCTTCCGGCAACTGCTGGCTGGGTTGAAGGCGGAACATGACTTCACCAAGTCATTCCCGGAGCATAAGCATTTGTCGAGTGACGAGGAGCATCAGCGCTGGCAGGTGGCGAAGCAGAAAAATCCGCCGTTGCTGCACCCGGTGGTGCGTACCCATTCGGTAAGCGGGCGGCAGGCGTTATTCGTCAATGAAGGATTCACTACGCGGATTGTCGATCTGGCACCGAAGGAGAGCGAAGCATTGCTGAAATTCCTGTTTGCCCACATCACCAAGCCGGAGTTCCAGGTGCGCTGGCGCTGGCAGGAGAACGACATCGCGATCTGGGATAACCGCGTGACGCAGCATTACGCCAACGCGGATTATCTGCCGCAGCGGCGCATCATGCACCGTGCGACCATTTTAGGGGATAAACCTTTTTACCGCGGTTAAGAATGCCCGTGCGGAGCTGCGGCTGTGTTGCCGCGTCGCTTCGCACCCGCACAGTCATTCTTCATTGCGGCGCCCGTCGTCGATTTCAGGATTCGAAGGCCTGAGTTAACTGTTCCAGCTGTTCCTGCGCATCCAGCCAGGTCATTTCCGTCTCTTCCAGAGCGGATTTGGCCTGGCTTTGTTTTTGCAGACACTCGGTCAGATCGGCCTTGCGGCTGATGTCGTACAGCGCAGAGTCCGCCAGCTTCTCTTCTACCGCCGCCAGCTCGGCGCCCAGTTTTTCCATCTGCTGCTCCAGCTTGGCGATTTGCTTGCGCAGCGGCTGAGTCTGGGTGCGGAATTCGGCTTCGCGTCGCTTCTGATCTTTACGCGCTTGTGCGCTGTTGCCGTTGTTTTCTTTCTCCGGCGCATCCTGCTGGTTTTCCTGCCGTTGCAGGTCGCTCAGCCATTGCTGGTAGTCGTCCAGATCGCCTTCGAAAACTTCGACCTGGCCATCGTGCACCAGATAGAGATCGTCGGTGGTGGAGCGCAGCAGGTGGCGGTCGTGCGAGACCACCACTAACGCACCTTCAAAGTCGATCAGCGCCTCGGTCAACGCCTGGCGCATGTCCAGATCCAGGTGGTTGGTCGGTTCGTCGAGCAGCAGCAGGTTAGGGCGCTGCCAGACGATCAGGGCCAGCACCAGCCGCGCCTTTTCGCCGCCGGAGAAACGCTCGGTGGCCTCGGTGACTTTGTCGCCCTGGAAGCCGAAACCGCCCAGGTAGTCGCGCAGTTGCTGTTCCAGCACCCGGGGAGCGATGCGGCTCAGGTGTTGCAGCGGCGATTCGTCGGCGCGCAGGAACTCCAACTGATGCTGGGCGAAGTAGCCCAGTTTGATGCCCTTCGCCAGGCCAATCTCACCGCTAAGCGGTTCCAGCGAGCCGGCCAGCATTTTGATCAAGGTCGATTTACCGGCGCCATTACGGCCCAGAAGGCCAATGCGCGAACCGGGCACCAGATTGAGCTTGATCGATTTCAGGATCACCTTGTCGCCGTAACCGGCGCTGACCTTCTCCATGCGCAGTAACGGGTTCGGCAAGCTTTCCGGCTGGCGGAAGCTGAAACTGAACGGGTTATCGACGTGAGCCGGGGCGATAAGCTCCATGCGCTCGAGCATTTTAATGCGGCTCTGCGCCTGTTTGGCTTTGGTGGCCTGCGCACGGAAGCGATCGATATAGCTTTGCAGGTGCGCCACTTTCTCCTGCTGGTGTTGATACAGCGACTGTTGCTGCGCCAGTTTGGTCGAGCGCTGACGCTCGAACGAGGAGTAGTTGCCGGTATATTCGTTGATGGTCTCTTGCTCGATATGCAGAATTTTATCGACGATCGGATCGAGGAAGTCACGGTCGTGGGAAATCAGCACCAGCGTGCCCGGATAGCCCTTCAGCCAACGTTCCAGCCAAATGACCGCGTCCAGATCCAGGTGGTTGGTCGGTTCGTCGAGCAGCAGCAGATCGGAACGGCAGACCAGCGCCTGCGCCAGGTTCAAACGCATGCGCCAGCCGCCCGAGAAAGCGCGCACCGGACTTTGCAGCTGTTCGTTGGAGAAGCCCAGGCCGTGCAGCAGGCTGGCGGCGCGGGAGCGGATGGTCCAGGCGTCGATGGCGTCCAGCTTGCCGTGCAGCGTGGCGATGGCGTGGCCGTCGTTTTTCTCGTTCGCCAACTGCAATTCTGCTTCAAGCTGGCGGAATTCGCGGTCGCCGTCGATGACATACTCAATGGCCGGCACGTCCAGCGCCGGCGTTTCCTGGTTGACCCAGGCCAGCGCCCAGTTGCTGGGGAAGGTATGACTGCCGCCGTCCGCGGCGATTTCGCCTTTCAGCAACGCCAGCAGCGTGGATTTGCCGCAGCCGTTTTTACCCACGAGGCCGACCTTCTGACCTGGATTAACCGTCGCCGTGGCGTTGTCCAACAGGACGCGGGTACCGCGTCGGATTTGTAGCGAGGAGAATACAATCATAAAGCGCCGTATGTTCAGAGTATGTTAAATTGAGAGGATTCTAAGTTAACGGGACACTGGCTGTCCTATTATTAGTCTTTGCGAAGCATGGTAACGGAAAACCGCTATCCTGACGACGCTTTGGAGGGGAATGATGTCGCAGCCGCCCAAGGTCTTGCTGCTGTATGCCCATCCGGAATCCCATGACTCGGTCGCGAATCGGGTTTTGCTTCGACCGGCGCAGCAGTTGGAAAATGTCACCGTGCACGATTTATACGCGCACTATCCTGACTTTTTTATTGATATTCACCACGAACAACAACTGCTGCGTGAACATCAGGTCATTGTTTTTCAACATCCACTCTATACCTACAGTTGCCCTGCATTGCTGAAAGAATGGCTGGATCGCGTGCTGTCGCGCGGGTTTGCCAGCGGCATGGGCGGCAATGCGCTGGCGGGCAAATACTGGCGTTCGGTGATCACCACCGGGGAACCGGAAGGTGCCTACCGTACCGGCGGTTATAACCGTTACCCGATGGAAGACATCCTGCGCCCGTTCGAACTGACCGCCGCGATGTGCCACATGCACTGGCTGACGCCGATGCTGGTGTATTGGGCGCGTCGGCAGAAGCCGGAGGTGCTGGAAAGCCACGCCACGGCCTATGGCGACTGGCTGCGTAACCCGCTGCCGCATGGAGGAAG
The DNA here is from genome assembly GCF_018336935.1 of Serratia plymuthica. Taxonomy (NCBI): domain Bacteria; kingdom Pseudomonadati; phylum Pseudomonadota; class Gammaproteobacteria; order Enterobacterales; family Yersiniaceae; genus Serratia; species Serratia plymuthica. Next base: position 3,883,048 of record NZ_CP068771.1, read on the forward strand.
ATGATCATGGAAGGCTCGACGTTACTGACCGCAATTTTACTGTTCCTGTTTGCCGCCGTGGTCACGGTGCCAATCGCCCGCCGTTTGGGGATTGGCGCGGTGCTGGGCTATCTGATCGCCGGCATTGTCATTGGCCCCTGGGGGCTGGGCTTTATCCGCGACGTGGATGAGATCCTGCACTTTTCCGAACTGGGCGTGGTGTTTCTGATGTTTATCATCGGGCTGGAACTGAACCCGACCAAACTGTGGGAACTGCGGCGTTCGATATTCGGCGTTGGCGCCGGGCAGGTACTGATCACCGCCGCGGTGTTGGGGGTGTTGCTTTATCTGACGCATTTCGCCTGGCAGGCCGCCGTTATCGGCGGGATCGGGTTGGCGATGTCATCGACGGCGATGGCGTTGCAGCTGATGCGCGAGAAGGGCATGAACCGCAATGAAGGCGGCCAGTTAGGGTTCTCGGTGCTGCTGTTCCAGGATATGGCGGTGATCCCGGCGCTGGCGCTGATCCCTATCCTGGCGGGTGCCGGCGGCACCAGCGACGACTGGGCAAAAATCGCGATCAAGGTAGCGGCGTTCGGCGGCATGTTGATCGGCGGGCGTTTCCTGCTGCGGCCGTTGTTCCGCTATATCGCCTCTTCCGGGGTGCGCGAAATTTTCACCGCCGCCGCCCTGTTGGTGGTGTTGGGGGCGGCGTTGTTTATGGATACGCTCGGCCTGTCGATGGCGCTTGGCACCTTTATCGCCGGCGTGCTGTTGGCGGAGAGCGAATATCGCCATGAGCTGGAGATCGCCATCGAGCCGTTCAAGGGGCTGCTGCTGGGCCTGTTTTTTATCTCGGTGGGGATGGCGCTGAATATCGGCGTGCTCTATACCCATCTGGCCGAAGTATTGCTCGGCGTGGTGCTGCTGGTGGCGGTAAAGTCGGGGGTGCTGTACTCGCTGTCGCGCATCTTTGGCTTGCGCAGTTCGGTGCGTTTGCAGTTCGCCGGCGTGCTCAGCCAGGGCGGGGAGTTTGCCTTCGTGCTGTTCTCCGCCGCGGGCGCGCAGAAGGTGTTGCAGTCTGACCAACTCGCCTTGCTGTTGGTGGTGGTGACCTTGTCGATGATGACTACACCCCTGCTGATGCAGATTATCGATCGCATCCTGGCGCACCGGTATAACGCCAGGGGTGAAGACGAAGAAACGCCGTATGTGGAGGACGATGATCCGCAGGTGATCATTGTCGGTTTCGGGCGGTTTGGTCAGGTGATCGGCCGCCTGTTGATGGCCAACAAGATGCGCATTACCGTGTTGGAGCGCGATGTCAGCGCGGTCGGCGTGCTGCGTCGCTACGGCTATAAGGTGTATTACGGCGACGCCACCGAACTTGAGCTGCTGCGTGCGGCCGGCGCGGCGAAGGCCAAGTCGATTGTCATCACCTGCAATGAGCCGGAAGACACCATGGAGATCGTGCGCTTGTGCCAGCAGCACTTTCCGGAGTTGAGCATTCTGGCACGTGCGCGCGGTCGCGTGGAGGCGCACGAATTGCTGCAGGCTGGGGTCAAACAGTTCAGCCGCGAAACCTTCTCCAGCGCACTGGAGCTGGGACGCAAGGCCCTGATGGAGCTGGGTATGCATCCTCATCAGGCCTATCGCGCGCAGCAGCACTTCCGTCGGTTGGACATGCGCATGCTGCGTGAACTGATGCCGCCGCATCATGGCGATGTGGCGCAGATTTCCCGCGTGAAAGAGGCGCGGCGCGAGCTGGAGGAACTTTTCCATCGCGAAATGCAAAAAGAGAGTCGCCAGTTCGACGGCTGGGATGAATACGAATGATTTGGAGCACAGAAGATGTCCGCAACACGTAAAAGATTTATCGCCGGGGCGGTCTGCCCGAGCTGTAAGGCTATGGATACGCTGGCAGTTTGGCGCGAAGACCAGGTCGAAGTGGTGGAGTGCGTCAAGTGCGGTCATCACCAGCGACAGACTGAACAACAGGTAGAAAAGCATGTCCGGCCGCAGGAGCAGGTGATCGGTATTTTCCATCCGGAGTAGCGTTATCGGGCGCGTTTTTTTATGCTGAAGGGTACAGCGGGGCAGATTTCCGATACAATCTGTCCGGTAAAGGCGCAGCACCCGATGATGGGCTGCGTCCAAGTGTCCAACGGTAGGAGATATCATGAAAGTAGCAAAAGACTTGGTGGTCAGCCTGGCTTACCAAGTACGTACAGAAGACGGTGTTTTGGTTGATGAGTCTCCGGTGAGCGCGCCGCTGGACTATCTGCACGGGCATGGTTCTCTGATCGCAGGTCTGGAAAAAGCACTCGAAGGCCACGAGGCAGGCGATCGTTTTGACGTGAATGTTGGCGCTAACGATGCGTACGGCAACTACGACGAAAACCTGGTGCAACGCGTACCGAAAGACGTCTTTATGGGCGTTGACGAGTTGGAAGTCGGCATGCGTTTCCTGGCTGACACCGATCAGGGCCCGGTTCCGGTCGAAATCACCGAAGTGGACGGCGATCACGTCGTGGTTGACGGTAACCATATGCTGGCGGGTCAGAACCTGAACTTCAACGTGGAAGTTGTCGCGATCCGCGAAGCTACCGCTGAAGAACTGGCGCACGGTCACGTCCACGGCGAGCACGATCACCACCACGAGCACGGTGACGGTTGCTGCGGCGGCCATGGCCACGATCACGATCATGACCATGCGCATGACCAAGATCAGGCGAAGAAAGGCGGTTGCGGTAACGGCGGTTGCGGCTGCCACTAATCGCGGTGCAGCAATTGCAAAAAAGGGCGGCCATTGGCTGCCCTTTTTTATTGTTTTATCAATAATGCGGTGGCGGCGTTTCTTCCGATTGCGAGGCGATCATCGACGTTTGGGTCGAGCGCAGTTTATCGGTCAGAATGCGCAGGTGTTCCTGCAATTTCAGCATTTCAAGCTGGTGCTGCACCACGGTCTGGTTGAGTTCCTCGATGGTGACTTCCTGGAAAGCCTGGCGGCTCTCCAGCTCCTCCAGCCGCAGTAACAGGCTTTGGGTATCGGCGTTATGCATGATGCTACCTCTGAAGCGGGTTAATCCTGAATCTGACGCTATGTTAACAGCTGCCGTCGGCTTTGCGCTGCGCTATTTCACCCCTCTCAAAATAGGGGGTAGCCACAAGCGCCGAAACACTGTGTAAAGTGCTGAAAAATAGAGCGCTTATCTTGGCTGATTTTGTTACCGTTGATGGCGTGAATGAAAGAAAAATCTGATTTATCATACGGGTAGCACATTTAAGGAAACTTCTCTTTAAACCTGGAGTCACACTTTGACTCGATTGGTTACCTGTGTGACTGTTTTGTTTTCTTTCAGACAGCTATAGTAGCCCGGTTATCTTACTTAATGATTGTTTGGGGCACCGCTTCAGACACTGGAGAAATGGATGAAATCTTTGTTTAAAGTCACGCTTCTGGCAACCACCATGGCTTTTGCTCTGAATGCGACTCAGGTTATGGCTGCAGATGCGGCTAAACCGGCCGAAGCCGCTAAACCGGCGGACGCAGCTGCTGCAGCGCCAAGCACCGGCAAGTTCAAGAACGATGACGAGCAAGCGGCCTATGCCCTGGGCGCATCCCTGGGTCGTTATATGGACAACTCTCTGAAAGAACAAGAAAAACTGGGTATCAAACTGGATAAAGATCAGTTGATCTCAGGCGTTCAGGACGCGTTCGCCAACAAGAGCAAGTTGAACGATGCGGACATCGAAAAAACGCTGCAGAGCTTTGAAGCGCGTGTGAAGTCTTCCGCTCAGGCGAAGATGGAACAAGACGCTAAAGACAACGAAACCAAAGGCGCCAAGTACCGTGAGACCTTCGCCAAAGAAAAAGGCGTGAAGAAAACTGAATCCGGTTTGCTGTACAAGGTAGAGAAACCAGGTGCGGGTGAAGCGCCTAAAGACAGCGACACCGTGGTAGTGAACTACAAAGGTACCCTGACCGACGGCACCGAGTTTGACAACTCCTACACCCGCGGCGAGCCACTGTCGTTCCGCCTGGACGGCGTGATCCCAGGTTGGACTGAAGGCCTGAAACACCTCAAGAAAGGCGGCAAAATCAAGCTGGTAATCCCACCGGCGCTGGCCTACGGTAAAACCGGCGTTCCGGGTATTCCGGCTAACTCCACCCTGGTATTCGACGTTGAGCTGCTGGATGTGAAAGCTGCGCCGAAAGCAGACGCCAAGGCTGAAAAGCCGGCTGACGCAGCGGCTGACGCCAAAGCGCAATAAGCCTGTCTGATTACCCTCACCGCCGCGAATTTTTTCGCGGCGGTGTTCATTTCAGCCTCTCTGATGAATGCCCCATTACGCGTAACTTTTACTTTCCTCTCCCACTGTTTGCTTGACGCCTGCCTGGCATCGGGCTTAACGTCAATACCACGCGCAAACGCAAGGACTTTACTCTGGTAGTTTTGCTAGACTAATAATCCGGACTTATGAGTCATCCGTCTGCCCCTTAGGGCGTGTACCTAAAACTGTTCCCGGCCGCGTTGGCCTGCGGACGCCCGTCGTGCTGTTTCATGCTGATACCAGCCTGCCTGCCCTGTGGATCCTCAAGGGCATGCCGCCTGTGAAAAGGGAGCCTGCACGAGCCGTTTTAGCTGCGCCCCCTGGCACAGGCGATCTTTGAGGGTGGTATTTTCGATGTCTAATTCGCTTTTATCCAGCGAAGCCAGCGAACTTGATTTGCTGAATGAACGTCCGTTTAGCCAGACGGATCATGAAATCCTGAAGTCTTATGAAGCCGTGGTCGATGGCCTGGCGATGCTTATCGGCGGTCACTGCGAGATCGTGCTGCACGCGCTGGAAGATTTGAAATGCTCGGCGGTGCGTATCGCCAACGGCGAACATACCGGGCGGCAGATCGGTTCGCCAATCACCGACCTGGCGCTGCGCATGCTGCATGATATGGCAGGCGATGACAGCAGCGTGTCGAAGGCCTACTTCACCCGCGCCAAAAGCGGCGTGCTGATGAAATCGGTCACTATCGCCATCCGCAATCGCGAGCAGCGGGTGATCGGCCTGTTGTGCATCAACATGAACCTCGACGTGCCGTTCTCCCAGGTGATGCAAACGTTCATGCCGCCGGAAACCCAGGAAGTGGCCCCTTCAGTCAATTTTGCCTCTTCGGTGGACGATCTGGTGGCGCAGACGCTGGAGTTCACCATTGAGGAAGTTAATGCCGATCGTAATGTCGCCAACAACGCCAAAAATCGTCAGGTGGTGCTGAATCTTTATGAAAAAGGCATTTTTGATATCAAAGATGCGATTAATCAGGTGGCGGACCGCCTGAATATTTCCAAGCACACCGTGTATCTGTATATCCGCCAGTTCAAAAGCGGTGACCTGCTGGGAACCGAGCGCTGATGCTGGATTACTGCCTTTTGGTCACCGGCCCGGCGTACGGCACTCAACAGGCCAGCAGCGCCTATCAGTTCGCGCAAGCCCTGCTGGCGAAAGGGCATCGCCTCTCCAGCGTGTTTTTCTACCGTGAAGGGGTGCTGAACGCCAACCAACTGACATCGCCTGCCAGCGACGAGTTCGATCTGGTGCGCGGCTGGGCGCAACTGGCGCAGCAGCAGGGTATTGAGCTCAATGTTTGTGTGGCCGCAGCGCTGCGGCGCGGCGTGACCGATGAACAGGAAGCCGCGCAGCAGGGGCTGGAAACAGCTAATCTGCAACCTGGCTTTACCCTTAGCGGGTTGGGTTCGTTGGCTGAGGCGGCGCTAAGTTGTGACCGTCTGGTGCAGTTCTGAGAGAATTATGAAACGAGTCGCTTTTGTTTTTACCCAAGGCCCGCACGGTAGCGCCGGCGGCAGGGAAGGGCTGGATGCGTTGTTGGCGACTTCGGCGCTGAGCGAAGATCTGGGCGTGTTTTTTATCGGCGATGGCGTATTGCAGCTCTTGCCGGGGCAGCAGCCGGAAAAAATTTTGGCGCGCAATTATATCGCCACCTTTGGCGTGTTGCCGCTGTATGACGTCGAGCGGTGTTATCTGTGCCAGGCATCTTTGCAGGAGCGCGGCCTGAGCCAGGTTACCGACTGGGTGCTGGAGGCCGAGGTGCTGGCCCCGGATGCGTTGCGCCAACAATTGGCCGGTTATGACACGGTAATGACTTTTTAGGACATTCGGATGCTGTATACCCTTAGCCACTCTCCCGCTCAATGCGATTTGCCTGCGCTGTTGCGCCTGACCGCACAAGGCGACGATCTGCTGCTGCTGCAGGATGGCGTACTGGCCGGGCTGGCCGGAAGCGTACACCTTGAATTGCTGCTCAATGCCCCCATATCACTTTATGCGCTGAAGGACGACCTGGAAGCCAGAGGTCTTGTTGGTCATTTTTCACACAAAATCACGGTCATCGGCTATAATCACTTCGTTGAATTAACCGAAAAACATCGCAGCCAAATGGCTTGGTGATGAGAGTGATGTTGTATATTTCTTGACACCTCTACCACTCAGCCATAAAATTCTGCGGCCTCGTACTTTGCCAGTAGTGCATACGAGGGGATTTATCACATGTTTACGAAGCAACAAACGAAGCAAAACCAGGAGCTTTTTTAATGGCAACAATTAATCAGCTGGTTCGCAAACCACGCTCTGTGAAGGCTGCTAAAAGCAACGTTCCAGCGCTGGAAGCTTGCCCGCAGAAACGTGGTGTATGTACCCGCGTATATACCACCACCCCGAAAAAACCAAACTCCGCGCTGCGTAAAGTATGCCGTGTGCGTTTGACTAACGGTTTCGAAGTGACTTCCTACATCGGTGGTGAAGGTCACAACCTGCAGGAACACTCCGTGATCCTGATCCGTGGCGGTCGTGTTAAAGACTTGCCAGGTGTGCGTTACCACACCGTCCGTGGTGCACTTGACTGCTCCGGTGTTAAAGACCGTAAGCAAGCTCGTTCCAAGTACGGCGTGAAGAAGCCAAAGGCTTAATGGTTCTCCGTTAAGTAAGGCCAAACATTTTCACTTTAATGTCAAAATAAACTCGTAGAGTTTTGGACAATCCTGAATTAACAACGGAGTATTTCCATGCCACGTCGTCGCGTAATAGGCCAACGTAAAATCCTGCCAGATCCTAAGTTCGGATCCGAGCTGTTGGCTAAATTTGTAAATATCCTGATGGTAGACGGTAAAAAATCTACTGCAGAAGCTATCGTGTATACCGCGCTGGAGACCCTGGCTCAGCGTTCTGGTAAAAATCACCTGGAAGCTTTCGAAGTAGCTCTCGACAACGTTCGCCCGACTGTAGAAGTTAAGTCGCGCCGCGTTGGTGGTTCTACTTATCAGGTACCAGTTGAAGTCCGCCCGGTCCGTCGTAATGCTTTGGCAATGCGTTGGATCGTTGATGCTGCTCGTAAACGCGGTGATAAATCCATGGCTCTGCGCTTGGCGAACGAACTTTCTGATGCAGTTGAGAACAAAGGTTCTGCTGTTAAGAAACGTGAAGACGTTCACCGTATGGCAGAAGCCAACAAGGCGTTCGCCCACTACCGCTGGTAATTGCCACGCAGTAGTTATGCTAACCAAGCGGGCGCTTCAAGAAGCCAACCCGCTTGGGTTAACCGAACTTGAACGCCTAAGGCAATAGAGGAATCAAATGGCTCGTACAACACCCATTGAGCGCTATCGTAACATCGGTATCAGCGCTCACATCGACGCCGGTAAGACGACCACTACCGAACGTATTCTGTTCTACACCGGTGTAAACCACAAAATCGGTGAAGTTCATGATGGCGCTGCCACCATGGACTGGATGGAGCAGGAGCAGGAGCGTGGTATTACCATCACTTCTGCAGCGACTACCGCTTTCTGGTCTGGTATGGCCAAGCAGTTTGAGCCGCACCGCGTAAACATCATCGACACCCCAGGGCACGTTGACTTCACCATCGAAGTAGAACGTTCCATGCGTGTTCTTGATGGCGCAGTAATGGTTTACTGTGCTGTTGGTGGCGTTCAGCCACAGTCTGAAACCGTATGGCGTCAGGCTAACAAATACAAAGTTCCACGCATCGCGTTCGTTAACAAAATGGACCGCATGGGTGCTAACTTCCTGAAAGTTGTTGGTCAGATCAAATCTCGTCTGGGCGCGAATCCAGTGCCATTGCAGCTGGCTATCGGCGCAGAAGAGAAATTCACCGGTATCGTTGACCTGGTGAAAATGAAAGCAGTCAACTGGAACGATGCTGACCAGGGCGTGACCTTCGAATACGAAGAGATCCCTGCGGACATGCAAGCTCTGGCCGAAGAATGGCACCAGAACCTGGTTGAATCTGCCGCTGAAGCTTCAGACGAGCTGATGGAAAAATACCTGGGCGGCGAAGAGCTGACCGAGGAAGAAATCAAGACCGCTCTGCGTCAGCGCGTGCTGAACAACGAGATTATCCTGGTTACCTGTGGTTCTGCCTTTAAAAACAAAGGCGTGCAGGCAATGTTGGATGCGGTTATCGAATATCTGCCGGCACCAACTGACGTTCCTGCAATCAACGGTATCCTGGACGACGGTAAAGATACGCCGGCTGAGCGTCATGCTAACGATGATGAGCCATTTGCTGCACTGGCGTTCAAAATTGCTACCGACCCATTCGTGGGTAACCTGACGTTCTTCCGCGTGTACTCCGGTATCGTTAACTCCGGTGACACCGTGTTGAACTCAGTGAAGGCTGCACGTGAGCGTCTGGGCCGTATCGTTCAGATGCACGCTAACAAGCGTGAAGAGATCAAAGAAGTTCGTGCGGGCGACATCGCTGCTGCGATCGGTCTGAAAGACGTGACTACCGGTGACACTCTGTGTGATCCAAACCACGTGATCATTCTGGAGCGTATGGAGTTCCCTGAGCCGGTAATCTCCGTTGCAGTTGAACCAAAAACCAAAGCTGACCAAGAAAAAATGGGTCTGGCTCTGGGCCGTCTGGCGAAGGAAGATCCATCATTCCGCGTATGGACTGACGAAGAATCTGGTCAGACTATCATCGCAGGTATGGGTGAACTTCACCTGGATATCCTGGTTGACCGTATGCGTCGTGAATTTAACGTTGAAGCGAACGTGGGTAAACCACAAGTTGCTTACCGTGAAGCGATTCGTGCAAAAGTTACCGATATCGAAGGTAAACACGCCAAGCAGTCTGGTGGTCGTGGTCAGTATGGCCATGTCGTTATCGACATGTACCCGCTGGAGCCGGGCTCAAATCCGAAAGGCTACGAGTTCATCAATGACATTAAAGGTGGTGTGATCCCAACGGAATACATCCCTGCCATTGATAAAGGTCTCCAGGAACAGCTTAAGTCTGGTCCACTGGCCGGTTATCCGGTTGTTGATCTCGGTGTGCGTCTGCATTTCGGTTCTTTCCACGATGTTGACTCCTCCGAATTGGCGTTTAAACTGGCTGCGTCTATCGCCTTTAAAGATGGCTTTAAGAAAGCGAAACCTGTTTTGCTTGAGCCGATTATGAAGGTTGAAGTTGAAACGCCGGAAGAGAACACCGGTGACGTCATCGGTGACCTTAGCCGTCGTCGTGGTCAACTGAAAGGTCAGGAATCCAACGCTACTGGCGTTCAGATTCACGCTGAAGTTCCGTTGTCCGAGATGTTCGGCTACGCAACTCAACTGCGTTCTCTGACCAAAGGCCGTGCTTCTTACTCCATGGAGTTCTTGAAGTACGATGATGCGCCGAACAACGTCGCTCAGGCCGTTATCGAAGCCCGTGGTAAATAAGCTGTCGGGTTTAACACATTGATCAGTGCTCTCTCCATGAGGAGAGAGCATAAGAGTAAGGAATATAGCCGTGTCTAAAGAAAAATTTGAACGTTCCAAACCGCACGTTAACGTTGGTACTATCGGCCACGTTGACCACGGTAAAACTACCCTGACTGCAGCAATCACTACCGTTCTGGCTAAAACCTACGGCGGTTCTGCACGTGCTTTCGACCAGATCGATAACGCGCCAGAAGAAAAAGCTCGTGGTATCACCATCAACACTTCTCACGTTGAGTATGACACCCCAAGCCGTCACTACGCGCACGTTGACTGCCCAGGGCACGCCGACTACGTTAAAAACATGATCACCGGTGCTGCTCAGATGGACGGCGCTATCCTGGTTGTTGCTGCGACTGACGGCCCAATGCCTCAGACCCGTGAGCACATCCTGCTGGGTCGTCAGGTTGGCGTTCCTTTCATCATCGTATTCATGAACAAATGCGACATGGTTGATGATGAAGAGCTGCTGGAACTGGTAGAAATGGAAGTTCGTGAACTTCTGTCTGCTTACGACTTCCCTGGTGATGACCTGCCGGTTGTTCGTGGTTCAGCGCTGAAAGCACTGGAAGGCGAGCCAGAGTGGGAAGCTAAAATCATCGAGCTGGCCGGTTTCCTGGATTCTTACATCCCAGAACCAGAGCGTGCTATCGACAAGCCGTTCCTGCTGCCAATCGAAGACGTATTCTCCATCTCCGGTCGTGGTACCGTTGTTACCGGTCGTGTTGAGCGCGGTATCGTTAAAGTTGGCGAAGAAGTTGAAATCGTGGGTATCAAAGACACCGTTAAGTCTACCTGTACCGGCGTTGAAATGTTCCGCAAACTGCTGGACGAAGGCCGTGCTGGTGAGAACGTGGGTGTTCTGCTGCGTGGTATCAAGCGTGAAGATATCGAACGTGGTCAGGTACTGGCTAAACCAGGTTCAATCAAGCCGCACACCAAGTTTGACTCAGAAGTGTACATCCTGAGCAAAGAAGAAGGTGGTCGTCATACTCCATTCTTCAAAGGCTACCGTCCACAGTTCTACTTCCGTACAACTGACGTGACCGGTACCATCGAACTGCCAGAAGGCGTTGAGATGGTAATGCCAGGCGACAACGTGAACATGGTTGTTACCCTGATCCACCCAATCGCGATGGACGACGGCCTGCGTTTCGCAATCCGTGAAGGCGGCCGTACTGTTGGCGCTGGTGTTGTTGCTAAAGTTATCGCTTAATCGCGAATAATTTTTCGACACAAAAAGAGGGCACTTCGGTGCCCTTTTTTTATGCAATTCGTTCAAATCTTAATTGAAATAAAAAGCATTACTATTTAGACTTATGGAATTGGTTAAGAAGTGAGTCTCTCTATGTATGTATGCCTATGTAATGCCGTGACTGACAAAGCAATCCGTAAAGTCGTGCGTCAGCACAACCCTCATACCATGAAGCAACTGCGTGAATTAGTGCCGATTGGTACCGACTGCGGGAAGTGCATTCGACAGGCAAGACAGATTATGGTGGAGGAGCGCGGAACCATTATCCTTATGCACGAAGTCGCCTAACTAAAGGTAAGGTTATTTTTTGACTCTTGGCTGCCAGCTTCTACACTTTCAGAACTGGCCAGGAGGAGTTACCTATGAAAGGCGATAAAAAGATCATTGCTCACCTCAACAAACTGCTCGGCAACGAGCTGGTTGCCATCAATCAATATTTCCTGCACGCCCGAATGTTCAAAAACTGGGGCTTAATGCGCCTTAATGACAAGGAATATCACGAGTCGATCGACGAAATGAAGCATGCCGATCGCTACATCGAGCGCATTTTATTCCTTGAAGGTCTGCCGAATTTACAAGATCTTGGCAAACTGAATATCGGCGAAGATATCGAAGAAATGCTGCGTTCCGACCTGGCCCTGGAGTTGGATGGCGCCAAGAATTTGCGTGAAGCCATCGCCTACGCCGACTCGATCCATGACTACGTCAGCCGTGATTTGATGATAGAGATCCTGGCAGATGAAGAAGGGCATATCGACTGGCTGGAAACTGAGCTGGATTTGATTGCGCGTCTGGGGATTCAGAATTACGCGCAGGCCCAGGTACTGGAACGCAAAGACTAGTCTCCCTATCCTTCCCACTCCTCGCCGGCAGCTATTTTATAGACGCCGTAGGGGAGTTGCGGGCAAGCGCTCGCCTACCTGCATAATCCGACCTCCCTGAATCGCTTTTCGTCGTCGAAGGCGCAAATCGGTAAAAAATGTCGATATCCTGAGCATATTTCCATCTGCGGCTTGCTTCCCGTTCTGTTTTGCGTATAATGCGCGGGCTTACCTAATCTTGGTAAGCCTGATTTTAGCGAATCAGTCGATAGGCAGGACTTTCTGCTCATCGAACAATACTCCCGATATGGGGGTTATATGTTGACGATTACACTCCCCCATCAATCGAAATGGGTGTGAGGAGTAATTATTTACGTTTATAAATAATTGGAGCTCTGGTCTCATGCAGAACCAAAGAATCCGTATCCGCCTGAAAGCGTTTGATCATCGTCTTATCGATCAATCAACCGCGGAAATCGTCGAGACTGCCAAGCGCACTGGTGCGCAAGTCCGTGGTCCGATCCCGCTGCCAACTCGCAAAGAGCGCTTTACCGTTCTGATCTCTCCGCACGTTAACAAAGACGCGCGTGATCAGTACGAGATCCGCACTCACAAGCGTCTGGTTGACATCGTTGAGCCAACCGAGAAAACCGTTGATGCTCTGATGCGTCTGGATCTGGCTGCCGGTGTAGACGTGCAGATCAGCCTGGGTTAATCAGGTCATTGAGCGATTGAGAGGTTGAAACAATGATTGGTTTAGTCGGTAAAAAAGTGGGTATGACTCGTATCTTCACTGAAGATGGCGTTTCTATCCCAGTAACCGTGATTGAAATTGAAGCGAACCGCGTGACTCAGGTTAAAGACCTGGCTAACGACGGATACCGTGCCGTTCAGGTCACCACTGGTAGCAAAAAAGCTAACCGTGTGACCAAACCGGAAGCGGGTCATTTCGCTAAAGCTGGCGTTGAAGCTGGCCGTGGTCTGTGGGAATTCCGCCTTGCAGAAGGTGAAGAGTTCACTGCAGGTCAAAACATCAGCGTAGAAATCTTCGCTGACGTTAAAAAAGTCGATGTTACCGGTACTTCTAAAGGTAAAGGTTTTGCTGGCACTGTAAAGCGCTGGAACTTCCGTACCCAAGACGCTACCCACGGTAACTCCTTGTCTCACCGCGTTCCGGGTTCTATCGGTCAGAACCAGACTCCGGGCAAAGTGTTCAAAGGCAAGAAAATGGCTGGCCACCTGGGTGACGAGCGTGTAACCGTTCAAAGCCTGGACGTAGTACGTGTTGACGCTGAGCGCAACCTGCTGCTGGTTAAGGGTGCTGTACCGGGCGCAACCGGTGGCAACCTGATCGTTAAACCAGCTGTGAAGGCGTAAGGGGATAGCAATGGAATTAGTATTGAAAGACGCGCAAAGCGCGCTGACTGTTTCCGAAACTACCTTCGGTCGTGATTTCAACGAAGCGCTGGTACACCAGGTTGTTGTTGCTTATGCAGCAGGTGCCCGTCAAGGTACCCGTGCTCAGAAGACCCGTGCTGAAGTGACTGGTTCCGGTAAAAAACCGTGGCGCCAGAAAGGTACCGGCCGTGCGCGTTCAGGTTCTGTAAAGAGCCCGATCTGGCGTTCAGGCGGCGTGACCTTTGCTGCTAAACCGCAGGACCACAGTCAGAAAGTAAACAAAAAGATGTACCGCGGCGCGCTGAAAAGCATCCTGTCCGAACTGGTACGTCAAGATCGTCTGATCGTTGTCGAGAAGTTCTCTGTAGAAGCGCCTAAAACTAAGCTGCTGGCACAGAAACTGAAAGATATGGCTCTGGAAGATGTGCTGATCGTGACCGGTGAACTGGATGAGAATCTGTTCCTGGCAGCTCGCAACCTGTACAAGGTTGACGTGCGCGATGTAGCTGGTATCGACCCGGTTAGCCTGATCGCCTTCGACAAAGTGGTTATGACTGCTGATGCTGTGAAGCAAGTTGAGGAGATGCTGGCATGATCCGTGAAGAACGTTTGCTGAAAGTGCTGCGTGCACCGCACGTATCTGAAAAAGCATCCGCTGCGATGGAAAAAAGCAACACCATCGTTCTCAAAGTTGCCAAAGACGCGACCAAAGCAGAAATCAAAGCTGCAGTGCAGAAACTGTTTGAAGTCGAAGTCGAAGACGTGAACACCCTGGTAGTTAAAGGGAAAGTGAAACGTCACGGTCAGCGTGTTGGTCGTCGTAGCGACTGGAAAAAAGCTTACGTCACCCTGAAAGAAGGCCAGAACCTGGACTTCATCGGCGGCGCAGAGTAAGTCGGAGGAGTAAGAACAATGGCAATTGTTAAATGTAAACCTACATCTCCGGGTCGTCGCCACGTTGTTAAAGTGGTTAACCCTGAGCTGCACAAGGGTAAACCTTATGCCCCGCTGCTTGAGAAACTGAGCAAAAGCGGTGGTCGTAACAACAATGGCCGTATCACCACCCGTCATATCGGTGGTGGCCACAAGCAACATTATCGTCTGGTTGACTTCAAACGCAACAAAGATGGTATTCCTGCTGTGGTTGAGCGTCTGGAGTACGATCCGAACCGTTCCGCGAACATCGCGCTGGTTCTGTACAAAGACGGCGAACGCCGTTACATCCTGGCGCCGAAAGGCCTGAAAGCTGGTGACCAGATTCAATCTGGCGTTGATGCTGCAATCAAAGCGGGTAACACCCTGCCTATGCGCAACATCCCGGTTGGTTCAACGGTTCACAACGTAGAAATGAAACCAGGTAAAGGCGGCCAGTTGGCTCGTTCTGCTGGTGCCTACGTTCAGATCGTTGCTCGTGACGGTTCCTACGTAACTCTGCGTCTGCGCTCAGGCGAAATGCGTAAAGTTCCAGTTGATTGCCGCGCCACCCTGGGTGAAGTCGGTAACGCTGAACATATGCTTCGCGTTCTGGGTAAAGCAGGTGCTGCACGTTGGCGTGGTGTTCGTCCTACCGTTCGCGGTACGGCGATGAACCCGGTAGATCACCCGCACGGTGGTGGTGAAGGTCGTAACTTTGGTAAGCACCCGGTAACTCCGTGGGGCGTTCAGACCAAAGGTAAGAAGACCCGTAGCAACAAGCGTACTGATAAGTTCATCGTACGTCGCCGTAGCAAAAAATAATTAGAGGATAAGCCATGCCACGTTCTCTCAAGAAAGGTCCTTTTATTGACCTGCACTTGCTGAAGAAGGTAGAGAAAGCGGTGGAAAGCGGTGACAAGAAGCCTTTGCGCACTTGGTCCCGTCGTTCAACGATCTTTCCTAACATGATCGGTTTGACCATCGCTGTCCATAATGGTCGTCAGCACGTACCAGTGTTCGTTTCCGATGAAATGGTCGGTCACAAACTGGGTGAATTCGCGCCGACTCGTACTTATCGCGGCCATGCGGCTGATAAAAAAGCTAAAAAGCGCTAAGGTAGGAGGAAGAGATGGAAACTATCGCTAAACATCGCCACGCTCGTTCTTCTGCTCAGAAGGTTCGCCTTGTTGCAGACCTGATCCGCGGTAAGAAAGTGTCGCAAGCTCTGGAAACTCTTAACTACACCAACAAGAAAGCTGCTGATTTGGTTAAGAAAGTGCTGGAGTCTGCCATTGCTAACGCAGAACACAACGATGGCGCTGACATCGATGATCTGAAAGTCACGAAAATCTTCGTAGACGAAGGCCCAAGCATGAAGCGCATTATGCCGCGTGCAAAAGGTCGTGCAGATCGCATCCTGAAGCGCACCAGCCACATTACTGTGGTTGTGTCCGATCGCTGAGACTCTGGAGACTAGCAATGGGTCAGAAAGTACATCCTAATGGTATTCGCCTGGGTATTGTCAAACCTTGGAACTCTACTTGGTATGCGAATACCAAAGAATTCGCTGACAACCTGGACAGCGACTTTAAAGTTCGTCAATTCCTGACTAAGGAACTGGCGAAAGCTTCCGTTTCTCGCATCGTTATCGAGCGTCCTGCGAAGAGCATCCGTGTGACTATTCACACTGCTCGTCCAGGCATCGTTATCGGCAAGAAAGGTGAAGATGTCGAAAAACTGCGTAAGGTCGTAGCGGATATCGCTGGCGTTCCTGCACAGATTAACATCGCCGAAGTCCGTAAACCGGAACTTGACGCTAAATTGGTTGCTGACAGCATCACTTCCCAGCTGGAACGTCGCGTTATGTTCCGTCGTGCTATGAAGCGTGCTGTACAGAACGCAATGCGTCTTGGCGCTAAAGGTATCAAAGTTGAAGTAAGCGGCCGTCTTGGCGGTGCTGAAATCGCGCGTACCGAATGGTACCGTGAAGGTCGTGTTCCGTTGCACACACTGCGTGCGGATATCGATTACAACACATCTGAAGCGCACACCACTTATGGTGTAATCGGCGTTAAGGTATGGATCTTCAAAGGTGAGATCCTGGGTGGTATGGCTGCAGTTGAACAACCGGAACCGGCTGCTCAACCTAAAAAGCAGCAGCGTAAAGGCCGCAAGTAAGGAGAGTCGCTGATGTTACAACCAAAGCGTACAAAATTCCGTAAGATGCACAAAGGCCGCAACCGTGGTCTGGCGCAGGGTACGGATGTTAGCTTCGGCACTTTCGGTCTGAAAGCTGTTGGCCGTGGCCGTCTGACTGCTCGTCAAATCGAAGCAGCTCGTCGTGCAATGACTCGTGCAGTTAAGCGTCAAGGTAAAATCTGGATCCGTGTATTCCCGGACAAACCGATTACCGAGAAGCCGCTCGAAGTGCGTATGGGTAAAGGTAAGGGTAACGTAGAGTATTGGGTTGCCCTGATCCAACCTGGTAAGGTCCTGTACGAAATGGACGGTGTGCCAGAAGAGGTCGCCCGTGAGGCATTCAAGCTCGCTGCAGCTAAATTGCCGATCAAAACCACCTTTGTAACTAAGACGGTGATGTAATGAAAGCACAAGAGCTGCGTGAAAAAAGCGTTGAAGAGCTGAACACTGAGCTGCTCAACCTGCTGCGTGAGCAATTTAACTTGCGCATGCAGGCGGCAAGTGGCCAGCTGCAACAAACTCACCTGTTGAAACAAGTGCGTCGTAACGTCGCACGCGTTAAGACTTTACTGACTGAAAAGGCGGGTGTGTAAATGACTGATATTAACCGTACTCTGCAGGGTCGTGTTATTAGTGACAAAATGGAGAAATCCTTGGTTGTTGCTATCGAGCGCACGGTGAAGCACCCAATCTACGGGAAATTCATCAAGCGTACGACCAAGCTGCACGTACATGACGAGAACAACGAATGTGGTATCGGTGACGTGGTAGAAATCCGCGAATGCCGTCCACTGTCTAAGACTAAGTCTTGGACGTTGGTTCGCGTTGTAGAGAAAGCGATTCTGTAATAGAGTAGCTGCCTCTAACTTAATAAACGGCTCAAAAAATGAGCCGTTTATTTTTTCTACCCATACTTTGGAAGCGGTGTTATAATGCTGCGCCCTCGGTTATGGGGCTTTTCAACGACCTAGTAATAGGTCCTAAAGTTGTAGTTGACATTAGCGGAGCACTAACATGATCCAAGAACAGACTATGCTGAACGTGGCCGACAACTCCGGTGCACGTCGCGTAATGTGTATCAAGGTTCTAGGTGGCTCGCACCGTCGCTACGCAGGCATCGGCGACGTCATCAAAATTACCATCAAGGAAGCAATTCCTCGCGGTAAGGTGAAGAAAGGCGATGTGCTGAAGGCGGTAGTGGTGCGCACCAAGAAGGGTGTACGTCGCCCGGACGGTTCTGTCATTCGCTTCGATGGTAATGCATGCGTTATTTTAAACAATAACAGCGAGCAACCTATCGGTACGCGTATTTTTGGGCCGGTAACTCGTGAACTGCGTAATGAGAAGTTCATGAAAATTATCTCTCTGGCACCAGAAGTACTCTAAGGAGCGAACCATGGCAGCGAAAATCCGTCGTGATGACGAAGTTATCGTGCTTACCGGGAAAGACAAAGGTAAACGCGGTAAAGTAAAAAATGTCTTGTCTGCTGGCAAGGTCATTGTTGAAGGTATCAACCTGGTTAAGAAACATCAGAAGCCGGTTCCGGCCCTGAACCAACCAGGTGGCATTGTTGAAAAAGAAGCTGCTATTCAGGTTTCTAACATTGCTCTCTTCAACACGGCTACCGGTAAGGCTGACCGTGTAGGCTTTAGATTCGAAGACGGCAAAAAAGTCCGTTTCTTCAAGTCTAACAGCGTAACTATCAAGTAATTTGGAGTAATACGATGGCGAAACTGCATGATTACTACAAAGACGAGGTAGTCAAACAACTGATGTCTCAGTTTGATTACAATTCTGTCATGCAAGTCCCTCGGGTCGAGAAGATCACCCTGAATATGGGTGTTGGTGAAGCGATCGCTGACAAGAAACTGCTGGATAACGCAGCAGCCGATTTGGCAGCAATCTCCGGTCAAAAGCCGTTCATCACCAAAGCACGCAAATCTGTTGCAGGCTTCAAAATCCGCCAGGGCTATCCGATCGGCTGTAAAGTAACTCTGCGTGGCGAACGCATGTGGGAGTTCTTTGAGCGTCTGATTTCCATTGCTGTTCCACGTATCCGAGACTTCCGTGGCTTGTCCGCTAAGTCATTCGATGGCCGTGGTAACTACAGCATGGGTGTGCGTGAGCAAATCATCTTCCCAGAAATCGACTACGACAAAGTCGATCGTGTTCGTGGCTTGGATATTACCATTACCACTACTGCGAAATCTGATGATGAAGGCCGCGCACTGTTGGCTGCTTTTAACTTCCCGTTCCGCAAGTAAGGCAGGGTTACTGATGGCTAAGCAATCAATGAAAGCACGCGAAGTCGTTCGCGTGAAACTGGCTGACAAGTACCGCGCTAAACGCGAGGAATTGAAAGCTATCATTTCTGGTGTGAACTCATCCGACGAAGATCGTTGGGATGCTGTTCTCAAGCTGCAAACTCTGCCGCGTGATTCCAGCCCGTCTCGTCAGCGTAAACGCTGCCGCCAAACTGGCCGTCCACATGGTTATGTGGGCAAATTCGGGTTGAGCCGTATCAAGCTACGTGAAGCCGCTATGCGCGGTGAAGTACCAGGCTTGAAAAAGGCTAGCTGGTAATTACCAATTGAATCACGGGAGTAAAGACAGATGAGCATGCAAGATCCGATCGCGGATATGCTGACCCGTATCCGTAACGGTCAAGCCGCGAACAAAGTTGCGGTCACCATGCCTTCCTCCAAGCTGAAAGTGGCAATTGCCAACGTGCTGAAGGAAGAAGGTTTTATTGAAGATTTCAAAATCGAAGGCGACACCAAGCCTGTACTGGAATTGGTACTGAAGTACTTCCAGGAAAAGGCAGTGGTAGAAAGCATTCAGCGAATCAGCCGTCCAGGTCTGCGCATCTATAAGAAAAAAGATGAGCTGCCTAAAGTTATGGCCGGTTTGGGTATTGCTGTTATTTCTACCTCTAAAGGTGTTATGACCGATCGTGCAGCTCGCCAAGCTGGTCTTGGTGGCGAGATTATCTGCTACGTAGCTTAATTCGGGAGGAAAGAATGTCTCGTGTTGCAAAAGCACCCGTCGTCATTCCTGCCGGCGTAGAGGTAAAACTCAACGGTCAGGTTATTTCGATTAAGGGTAAGAACGGCGAGCTGACTCGTACTGTCCACGACGCCGTTGAAGTGAAGCAAGAAGCTAACGCACTGACTTTCGCTCCACGCGAAGGTTTTGCTAACGCATGGGCCCAAGCGGGTACTACGCGCGCTCTGCTGAACGCAATGGTAGTTGGTGTTACCGACGGCTTCACCAAAAAGCTTCAACTGGTAGGTGTTGGTTATCGTGCTGCTGTTAAAGGCAACGTGGTGAATTTAGCCCTGGGCTTCTCTCACCCTGTCGATCACCAGCTGCCAGCAGGTATTACTGCTGAATGCCCTAGCCAAACTGAAATCGTGCTGAAAGGCGCTGATAAACAAGTTATTGGCCAGGTTGCTGCAGATCTGCGTGCCTACCGCCGTCCTGAGCCTTACAAAGGCAAGGGTGTCCGTTACGCCGACGAAGTCGTGCGTACCAAAGAGGCTAAGAAGAAGTAAGGTAACACTATGGATAAGAAATCTGCTCGTATCCGTCGTGCGACCCGCGCACGCCGTAAGCTCAAAGAACTGGGTGCAACCCGCCTGGTGGTACATCGTACCCCGCGTCACATTTACGCACAGGTAATTGCTCCAAATGGTTCTGAAGTACTGGTAGCAGCTTCTACTTTAGAAAAAGCTATCACTGAGCAACTGAAGTATTCCGGTAACAAAGACGCAGCAGCTGCCGTAGGTAAAACTCTGGCTGAGCGCGCGTTGGAAAAAGGGATCTCTAAAGTATCCTTTGACCGTTCCGGTTTCCAATATCATGGTCGAGTCCAGGCACTGGCAGATGCTGCCCGTGAAGCTGGCCTTCAGTTCTAAGGAAGAGGTTTAAGATGGCTCACATCGAAAAACAAGCTGGCGAACTGCAGGAAAAGCTGATCGCGGTAAACCGCGTATCTAAAACCGTAAAAGGTGGCCGTATTTTCAGCTTTACCGCACTGACAGTAGTTGGTGATGGTAACGGTCGCGTTGGTTTTGGCTACGGCAAAGCACGCGAAGTTCCGGCAGCGATCCAGAAAGCGATGGAAAAAGCCCGTCGCAACATGATGAATGTCGCGCTGAACAGCGGCACCCTGCAGCATCCTGTTAAAGGTGCTCATACGGGTTCCCGTGTGTTCATGCAGCCGGCTTCCGAAGGTACCGGTATTATTGCCGGTGGCGCAATGCGCGCCGTCCTGGAAGTCGCTGGGGTGCACAACGTATTGGCTAAAGCTTATGGTTCCACCAACCCGATCAACGTGGTTCGTGCAACTATTGATGCTTTGGCAAATATGAAGTCCCCTGAAATGGTCGCTGCCAAGCGTGGTAAATCCGTTGCAGACATTCTGGGGTAATTGACCATGGCTAAGACTATCAAAGTAACACAAGTTCGCAGCTCCATTGGCCGTCTGCCGAAGCATAAAGCTACACTGCTCGGTCTGGGTCTGCGTCGTATTGGTCACACCGTAGAGCGCGAGGATACTCCTGCTGTACGCGGTATGATCAACCTGGTTTCCTACATGGTTAAAGTTGAGGAGTAACAGATGCGTTTAAATACTCTGTCTCCGGCTGAAGGTGCCAAGCATGCGCCGAAGCGTGTAGGTCGTGGTATTGGTTCTGGCCTGGGTAAAACCGCCGGTCGTGGTCACAAAGGTCAGAACTCTCGTTCTGGCGGTGGCGTACGTCGTGGGTTTGAAGGTGGTCAGATGCCTTTATATCGTCGTTTGCCGAAATTCGGCTTTACCTCTCGCAAAGCTATGATCACGGCAGAAGTTCGTCTGTCTGAGCTGGCTCTTGTTGAAGGCGACGTAATCGACCTGAACGCGCTGAAAGCCGCTAACGTTGTTGGTATCCAGATCGAGTTCGTGAAAGTTATGCTTTCTGGCGAAGTCGCTCGTCCGGTTACCCTGCGTGGTCTGCGTGTCACCAAAGGCGCTCGTGCTGCTATCGAAGCTGCTGGCGGTAAAATTGAGGAATAAGTAGCAGATGGCTAAGCAACCAGGATTAGATTTTCAAAGTGCTAAAGGCGGGCTCGGCGAGCTGAAGCGCAGACTTTTGTTTGTAATCGGCGCGCTGATTGTCTTCCGTATCGGCTCTTTTATTCCGATTCCTGGTATCGATGCCACTGTGCTTGCCAAATTGCTCGAGCAGCAGAGAGGCACTATCATTGAAATGTTTAACATGTTCTCTGGTGGTGCCCTCAGCCGTGCTTCAATCTTTGCTCTGGGGATCATGCCGTATATTTCGGCATCGATCATTATCCAGCTGTTAACGGTGGTACATCCAGCGTTGGCAGAAATTAAGAAAGAAGGGGAGGCTGGCCGTCGCAAGATTAGCCAGTACACCCGTTACGGTACGCTAGTGTTGGCTATATTCCAGTCAATCGGTATTGCTACCGGTTTACCGAATATGCCTGGTATGCAGGGTCTGGTGTTAAATCCAGGCTTTGCATTCTACTTTACTGCAGTAGTTAGCTTGGTTACCGGGACAATGTTCCTGATGTGGCTGGGTGAGCAGATTACTGAACGCGGTATCGGTAACGGTATCTCGATCATTATCTTTGCGGGTATCGTAGCGGGACTTCCGCCGGCAGTAGCCCATACCATTGAGCAAGCTCGGCAAGGCGACCTGCACTTCCTCCTGTTGCTGTTGGTTGCAGTATTAGTGTTTGCAGTAACCTTCTTCGTTGTTTTCATCGAACGTGGTCAACGTCGTATCGTCGTTAACTATGCGAAACGTCAACAAGGGCGTCGTGTTTATGCAGCACAGAGCACACACTTACCGTTGAAAGTGAACATGGCAGGGGTTATCCCGGCAATCTTCGCTTCCAGCATTATTCTGTTCCCAGCCACGATCGCATCATGGTTTGGGGGCGGTACCGGTTGGAACTGGCTGACAACGATTTCGCTGTATTTGCAGCCAGGGCAACCGCTTTATGTGTTACTCTATGCATCTGCAATCATCTTCTTCTGTTTCTTTTACACGGCGTTGGTTTTCAACCCGCGTGAAACAGCAGATAACCTGAAGAAGTCCGGTGCCTTCGTACCAGGAATTCGTCCGGGAGAGCAAACGGCGAAGTACATCGATAAAGTAATGACGCGTTTAACCCTGGTGGGCGCGATGTACATTACTTTCATCTGCCTGATCCCGGAGTTCATGCGTGATGCAATGAAAGTACCATTCTACTTTGGTGGTACCTCGCTACTGATCGTGGTTGTCGTCATCATGGACTTTATGGCTCAAGTGCAAACTCTGATGATGTCAAGTCAGTACGAGTCTGCATTGAAGAAAGCAAACCTGAAAGGCTATAACCGCTAGTCAGGTGCGTTTGAGAAGTTACGGAGAGTAAAAATGAAAGTTCGTGCTTCCGTCAAGAAATTATGTCGTAACTGCAAAATCGTTAAGCGTAACGGTGTCGTTCGTGTGATTTGCAGCGCCGAGCCGAAGCATAAACAGCGTCAAGGCTGATTATCTCGCATATTTTTCTTGCAAAGTTGGGTTGAGCTGGCTAGATTAGCCAGCCAATCTTTTGTATGTAGCTGCAACATTATTTGAGTATCCTGAAAACGGGCTTTTCAGAATGGTGTTGCCGTATAAAATAGTAGGAGTGCATAGTGGCCCGTATAGCAGGCATTAACATTCCTGATCATAAACATACCGTTATCGCCTTAACGTCGATCTTCGGAATCGGTAAGACCCGTTCACAGTCTATCTGTGCATCTACGGGTATTGCTGAAAATGTTAAGATCAGTGAGCTGTCTGAAGAGCAAATTGAACAGCTGCGTGAAGCAGTCGCCAAATTCACTGTAGAAGGTGATTTGCGTCGTGAAGTTACCCTGAGCATCAAGCGTCTGATGGATCTTGGTACTTACCGTGGTTTGCGTCATCGTCGTGGTCTGCCAGTTCGCGGTCAGCGTACGAAGACCAACGCACGTACCCGTAAGGGTCCGCGTAAACCAATCAAGAAATAATCAGGGTGATTGAATAATGGCAAAGGCACCTGTTCGTACACGTAAGCGTGTAAGAAAACAAGTCTCTGACGGCGTGGCTCATGTCCATGCTTCTTTCAACAACACCATTGTAACTATTACCGATCGTCAGGGTAATGCATTGGGTTGGGCAACTGCCGGTGGTTCTGGTTTCCGTGGTTCTCGTAAGTCAACTCCGTTTGCAGCTCAGGTTGCAGCAGAACGTTGTGCTGACGCAGTAAAAGAATACGGTATCAAGAACCTGGAAGTTATGGTTAAGGGACCGGGTCCGGGTCGCGAATCAACTATTCGTGCTCTGAACGCCGCTGGTTTCCGCATCACTAATATTACTGATGTGACTCCTATCCCTCACAACGGTTGTCGTCCGCCGAAAAAGCGCCGCGTATAACGCTGCTTTTAGGTTAGTTGGAGAAAGAAAATGGCAAGATATTTGGGTCCTAAGCTCAAGCTTAGCCGCCGTGAGGGCACAGACCTGTTCCTGAAGTCTGGCGTTCGCGCGATCGATACCAAGTGTAAAATTGAGCAACCGCCTGGTCAACACGGTGCGCGTAAACCGCGTCTGTCTGACTACGGTGTACAGTTACGTGAAAAGCAAAAAGTTCGCCGTATGTACGGTGTTCTGGAACGTCAATTCCGTAACTATTATAAAGAAGCAGCACGCCTGAAGGGCAACACCGGTGCAAACCTGTTGCAACTGCTGGAAGGTCGTCTGGACAACGTTGTTTACCGTATGGGCTTCGGCGCTACTCGTGCAGAGTCACGTCAGTTGGTTAGCCACAAAGCAATTATGGTAAATGGTCGCGTTGTTAACATCGCTTCTTATCAGGTATCTCCGAATGACGTAGTCAGCATCCGCGAGAAAGCTAAAAAGCAATCTCGTGTTAAAGCTTCTCTGGAGCTGGCTGAGCAGCGTGAAAAGCCGACTTGGCTGGAAGTTGATGCTGCTAAGATGGAAGGCGTGTTCAAGCGTATGCCTGAACGTACCGATCTGTCTGCGGACATTAACGAACACCTGATCGTCGAGCTTTACTCCAAGTAAAGCTTAGTACCAAAGAGAGGACACAATGCAGGGTTCTGTGACAGAGTTTCTAAAACCGCGCCTGGTAGATATCGAGCAAGTCAGTTCGACGCACGCCAAGGTGACCCTTGAGCCTTTAGAGCGTGGCTTTGGCCATACTCTTGGCAACGCACTGCGCCGTATTCTGCTTTCATCTATGCCGGGTTGCGCGGTGACCGAGGTTGAGATTGATGGTGTACTGCATGAGTACAGCACCAAAGAAGGCGTACAGGAAGATATCCTGGAGATCCTGCTCAACCTGAAAGGGCTGGCGGTGAGAGTTCAAGGCAAAGACGAAGTTATTCTTACCCTGAATAAATCTGGCATTGGCCCTGTGACCGCTGCCGACATCACCCATGATGGTGATGTCGAAATCGTCAAGCCTCAGCATGTGATCTGCCACCTGACCGATGAGAACGCTGCTATCAGCATGCGTATCAAAGTTCAGCGCGGTCGTGGTTACGTGCCGGCTTCTGCCCGAATTCATTCGGAAGAAGATGAGCGCCCGATCGGTCGTCTGTTGGTTGACGCCTGCTATAGCCCTGTAGAGCGTATTGCCTACAATGTTGAAGCAGCGCGTGTAGAACAGCGTACTGACCTGGACAAGCTGGTTATCGAAATGGAAACCAATGGCACGATCGATCCTGAAGAGGCGATCCGCCGTGCGGCAACCATCCTGGCCGAACAACTTGAAGCATTCGTTGACCTGCGTGATGTACGTCAACCGGAAGTTAAAGAAGAGAAACCAGAATTCGATCCGATCCTGCTGCGCCCTGTTGACGATCTGGAATTGACTGTCCGCTCTGCTAACTGCCTTAAGGCAGAAGCTATCCACTACATCGGTGATCTGGTACAGCGTACCGAGGTTGAGTTGCTGAAAACGCCGAACCTGGGTAAAAAATCTCTTACCGAGATTAAAGACGTGCTGGCTTCACGTGGTCTGTCACTGGGCATGCGCCTGGAAAACTGGCCACCGGCAAGCATTGCTGACGAGTAACCGGATCACAGGTTAAGGTTTTACTGAGAAGGATAAGGTCATGCGCCATCGTAAGAGTGGTCGTCAACTGAACCGTAACAGCAGCCACCGCCAGGCTATGTTCCGTAACATGGCCGGCTCTTTGGTTCGTCATGAGATCATCAAGACGACCCTGCCAAAAGCGAAAGAGCTGCGTCGCGTTGTTGAGCCGCTGATTACTCTTGCCAAGACCGACAGCGTAGCTAATCGTCGTCTGGCATTCGCCCGTACTCGTGATAACGAGATCGTGGCAAAACTGTTTAACGAGCTGGGCCCGCGTTTTGCGAGCCGTGCCGGTGGTTACACTCGCATTCTGAAGTGTGGCTTCCGCGCAGGCGACAACGCGCCGATGGCATACATCGAGCTGGTTGATCGTGCTGAGTCTCAAGCAGAAGTGGCAACTGCAGAGTAATCTGTAGATGCGTAAAAAAACCGGGCTTGCCCGGTTTTTTTACGTCCAAAGCCGGCCAAATGTGCTCTCTTTCCCCGTTGGTCTTAAGTTCCCCCTCCCCATCCGCTATGCTATCCCTGTTAATCAGGCTAACTGAGGCTTTATGCCATGTGGTTACTCGATCAGTGGGCGGAGCGCCATATTCTCGACGCTCAGGAAAAAGGCGAGTTCGACGATCTGCCGGGCCAGGGGCAACCGCTGGTGCTGGATGATGACAGTGCGGTGCCTGCAGAATTGCGTAGCGGGTTTCGCCTGCTGAAGAACGCCGGCTATTTGCCGCCGGAACTGGAAGATCGCAAAGAGGCGCTAACCCTTGCGAAACTGCTGCAGGAGATTGGCAGCCAGCATGCAGACTATGCCGAGCTCAGTAAACGGATGGCGCTGTTGGAGCACCGTTTGCGTCAGGCGGGAATGAGTACCGATTTCCTGCATGGCGACTATCGGCGTGCGCTTGACGGTAAATTCACTCGGGAGGAAAAGTAATGTTCAAAATTGGTCAGTTGGCCAAACTCGCGGACGTAACGCCGGACACGGTGCGTTACTACGAAAAGCAGGGCATGATGGATCACAATGTCCGCACAGAGGGTGGCTATCGGCTGTATAGCGATCAGGACCTGCAGCGCCTGCGTTTTATCCGCTATGCCAAACAACTTGGTTTCACTTTGGAAACTATCGCTGAACTGCTATCGATCCGAGTCGATCCTGAACATCATACCTGCCAGGAATCCAAATCGATCGTTGAAGCGCGGCTTGGTGAGGTAGAGAACAAGCTGACTGAGTTGATGCGGATGCGCGAATCGTTAAAGCGGTTGAGTGATGCCTGCTGTGGCACCGCCCATACCAGCAGCTATTGTTCAATTTTGGAAGCGCTGGAGCAGGGAGCCAGTGAAGAGAAGGCAAAAAAAGGCGCGTAAAAGGACTCGCAGCTCTTTAATTTTTATACGTCCGGCAGTATTATCTGCTCGTTTTATAACCCTAGTTTCTACAGGAGCATTACCGTGACTAAATACCGTCATACTAAAGGCCAGATACAGGACAACGCGATTGAAGCACTGCTGCATGATCCGTTATTCCGCCAACGGATAGAGAAAAATAGTAAAGGGAAAGGCAGCTATCGGCGTAAAGACAAACACGCAAAAGGCGGTAACTGGGAGGCCAGTGGCAAGTTATCTAACGATAATTTGCCACTGGCCTTCTGGTTTTAAGACATTAAAAAAGCCATCTGATTACGATGGCTTTTTATTAGTATAAGACAAACGGATTTATAGTTTTGGCTGTTGCTGCTGGCTCAACAAATCACGAATTTCAGTAAGCAGTTTTTCTTCAGCAGTTGGCGCAGGCGGGGCTGCCGGCTCTTCTGCCTGCTTGCGACGCATTTTGTTCATTAATTTAATGGCCAGGAAAATAGCGAAGGCAACGATAACGAAATCAAAAACGGTCTGGATGAATGAACCATAGTTCATCACCACGGCTGGAATGGTACCCTGGGCTTCCCGCAGTACCAGGTGGAATTGCTTGAAATCTACGCCGCCAATCAGTAAACCCAGCGGTGGCATGATGATATCTGCAACGAAGGACGATACGATTTTACCGAAAGCAGCACCGATAATCACACCCACTGCCAGATCAACCACGTTGCCACGCATGGCAAATTCGCGGAATTCTTTTAACATACTCATAGCACACCCCTCAAAGAAATTAACAACACAAGTTTAACAAAGCAATTTCCCTTTGCCACATAAGGAGAGAAAAGTCTTTATCTCTCCCTACGGCAGCAAATATCTACCTGATTATAGACTATTGCTTAATACATTTGTTCTACAGGAAGAATGGGCTTGGCTGGAACAAGCGCTCAACGTCAGGAACGTACTTTTTGTCAGTAATAAACATAATGACATGGTCGCCCTGTTCAATCTTGCTGCTGCCATTAGCAATAATAACGTCGTCACCTCGTACAATCGCGCCAATGGTGGTGCCTGGTGGCAATTTAATATCTTCAACGATGCGGCCAACCACTTTTGACGTACTTTCGTCACCGTGCGCTATGGCTTCGATAGCTTCCGCTACACCGCGGCGTAGCGATGAAACGCTGACGATATCCGCTTTACGCACATGGCCTAATAATGCGGAAATCGTCGCCTGTTGTGGGGATATAGCAATATCGATTACGCTGCCCTGCACCAGATCGACGTAAGCGCGGCGCTGAATCAGCACCATTACTTTTTTGGCGCCCATACGTTTGGCTAGCATGGCGGACATAATGTTGGCTTCGTCATCATTGGTAATGGCAATAAAGACGTCTACCTGATCAACGTGCTCTTCCGCCAGCAGCTCCTGGTCAGAGGCATCGCCATAAAACACTATGGTGTCATGCAATTGCTCGGCCAGCTCTGCCGCGCGTTGCTGATTACGTTCAATCAGCTTTACGTTGTAAGATTTTTCTAACCGTTGCGCCAAGCCTGCACCTACATTGCCGCCACCGACAATCATGATGCGTTTATAAGGTTTTTCCAGCCGTTGCAGTTCACTCATCACGGCTCGAATATGCTGTGAGGCGGCAACAAAAAACACCTCGTCCCCGGCTTCGATAATGGTAGAACCCTGCGGCCGAATTGGTCGGTCCTGGCGGAAGATCGCGGCGACGCGAGTATCAATGTGTGGCATATGTTCACGCATTGCGGACAATGCGTTACCTACCAGCGGACCGCCGTAGTAGGCTTTCACCGCTGCAATACTGACCTTGCCTTCGGCAAAATTGACAACCTGCAGCGCGCCCGGGTATTCAATTAATTTATAAATGTAATCAATAACCAGCTGCTCTGGTGAAATCAGATGATCAATAGGCACGGCTTCCGGCTGAAATAGCTTTTCCGATTCGCGGATATATTCCGGCGCTCGGATACGTGCAATGCGGTTAGGCGTATTAAACAGCGAGTAGGCTATCTGGCAGGCAATCATGTTGGTTTCGTCAGAGTTGGTAACGGCAACCAACATATCTGCGTCTTCCGCACCTGCTTCACGCAACACGCGCGGGTGGGAGCCATATCCCTGCACGACCCGTAGATCAAATTTATCCTGTAACTGACGCAGGCGGCCTGAATCGGTATCCACGACGGTGATATCGTTATTTTCACCCACCAGGTTTTCTGCCAGCGTTCCACCAACCTGACCTGCACCAAGAATAATTATTTTCATTTGGTTCTCTGCTTCACACTGAAACCGCTGAATATTATCTGAAAGGGCGCAACAAGCGCGCCCTGAGTACCGAACTGCTACAGTTTAATCAGCTTAGCGTAAAAGAAGCCATCCCCATCCTCTGGATGCGGAAGATTCTGTCGACCGGGCCGTTGTTCGTCACCCGTTTCAACCAACCTGGCATCGGAATGACGCTGGAGGAAGGCGGCAATTTGCTCAGCGTTTTCCGCCGGCAGGATAGAACAGGTGGCATACACCATCACGCCACCGTTTTTGAGGTGTGGCCAAATGGCCTCGATGATTTCAGCCTGTAACTTTGCCAGCTCAGCGATGTCGCTGTCTCGGCGCAACCATTTGATATCTGGATGGCGGCGGATTACGCCGGTAGCAGAGCAAGGAGCGTCCAATAAAATGCGATCGAATTGCTTATCACCACACCATTGTTGTGGGGTGCGGCCATCACCCAATTTCACTTCGGCGTGTAAACGCAGGCGCTGCAGGTTTTCTTTGACCCGGCCGAGGCGTTGTTCATCGATATCCACCGCCATCACATGGGCTTTGGGGGCAGCCTCCAGAATGTGAGTTGTTTTACCGCCTGGAGCCGCACACAGATCGAGGATCTGTTCTCCGTCTTGCGGATCCAGCAGATCGATACAGCCTTGCGCGGAGGCGTCTTGCACCGTGACCCAGCCTTCGGCAAAACCAGGCAGATCGGTAACGGCGCAGGGTGTCAGCAGACGCAGCGCATCAGGGTATTCCGCATGTGGCTCTGCGGCAATGCCTGCCTGCTCCATCAGTTGCAAGTAACCTTCGCGAGTGTGATGAAGGCGGTTGACGCGCAACCACATTGGCGGCTTCTGGTTATTGGCATCAATAATCTGTTCCCACTGTGCGGGATAAGCCTGTTGGATGCGTTTTAATAGCCAACTTGGGTGCAGGTAGCGGCTGTCGTTATTGGCGGCGCGCTGCAGTAATTCTTCCTGCTGGCGCTGAAACTGGCGCAATACGCCATTGATCAAGCCCTTAAGCTGTGGCCGTTTCAGTGCTACTGCGCCTTCCACCGTTTCCGCCAGCACTGCGTGAGCAGGGATGCGGGTATACAGAAGCTGATATAAGCCAACCATCAGCAAATAATGCAGCGTGCGCTGCTTGCCGGTCATTGGTTTTGCCATTAATTGCTGAATACACCATTCAAGCTGCGGCAGCACACGCAGGGTGCCGAAACACAACTCCTGCAACAGCGCGCGGTCCTTGTCAGAAATGGTCTTTTGCAGGGCCGGCAGGACAGTACTGAGTGACTGACCCTGATCCAGCACTTGGCCGATGGCTTTTGCAGCGTGGCTTCGGAGATTGTAATTGTTTTTCATAGGCTTAAGCTGATAACGATCGGTATTAAGAGAGAAACAACCCGACGATGACCGGTCGGGTAGTAGGGGGCTTTATAACCGGTTACCCGGTGCAAACCATTCGCGGCGTGAGTTCAAGAGGTCTTGCGCCGACATGGGTTTTTTACCCGCCGGTTGCAACTGCGTCAGGTTAAGAATCCCGTCGGCGGTAGCCACCTGAATACCGTGCTTGTCGGCATGGATGATGGTGCCAGGTTCTGCGCCAGGCGTTTCCGCCAGCACCGTAGCCTGCCACACTTTCACCGGTTGATCGTCAATGGTGAAATAGCTGACCGGCCATGGGTTAAAGGCGCGGATGCAGCGTTCAAGCTGTGCAGCGGACAGGCTCCAGTCCAGGCGGGCTTCTTCCTTGCTCAGCTTCTCGGCGTAAGTGACAAGCGTTTCATCCTGCACTTCACGTCGTGCCGTACCTTCGGCCATTTGCTGCAATGTGGTCAGCATGCCTTGCGGGCCGAGTTTTGCCAGCTTGTCGTACAGGCTGGCGCTGGTGTCATCGGCTTCGATTGGGCAAGCGATCTTGTGCATCATATCGCCGGTGTCGAGTCCCACGTCCATCTGCATGATGGTGACGCCAGTTTCGCTGTCGCCAGCCCAGAGTGAACGTTGAATGGGGGCTGCCCCACGCCAACGCGGCAACAGTGAACCGTGCACGTTGATGCAACCGAGGCGCGGCATATCCAGCACCGATTTCGGCAGGATCAGGCCATAGGCCACCACCACCATTACATCGGCGTTGAGATCGGCAACCAGATGCTGATTCTCTTCCGGGCGCAATGATTTGGGCTGAAACACCGGCAGTTGGTGCTGTTGGGCCAGTACTTTGACCGGGCTGGGCGTCAGTTTGTTACCTCGCCCTGCCGGGCGATCAGGTTGGGTAAATACCCCGACAATCTGGTGCCCAGATGACAACAGCGCGTCAAGGTGACGCGCTGCGAAGTCTGGAGTTCCGGCAAAAATAATCCGTAAAGTGTCAGACACGTTGATTTCCTGCTCGGTTAGGCGCGTGCGTTCAGCTTGGCCATTTTTTCCAGTTTCTGACGGATACGCTGGCGCTTCAGCGGCGACAAATAATCGACGAACAGCTTGCCCATCAGGTGATCCATTTCGTGCTGGATACAGATGGCCAACAGGTCATCGGCTTCGAGCTCGAAAGATTTGCCGTCACGGTCCAGCGCTCTGATTTTCACATTGGCGGCGCGCGGAACTAAGGCACGCTGCTCAGGAATGGAAAGACAGCCTTCTTCGATCCCGGTTTCGCCGCTTTTTTCCAGCAGTTCCGGGTTGATCAGCACGAGGCGCTGATCGCGGTTTTCAGAAACGTCAATGACGATAATCCGCTGATGGATATCCACCTGTGTTGCAGCCAGGCCAATGCCTTCCTCTGCGTACATGGTTTCAAACATATCATCCACGATGCGCTGGATAGTCGCGTTGACTTCTTTTACCGGGGCCGCAACTTTGCGTAGCCGCTCGTCTGGGTAATGTAATACCTGCAATACTGACATATATCTTGAGATCTGTTTCCGAGTGATAAACGAGGTTTAGCTTCTATTCTAGACATTTCCCTGCCTGATTGACAGCATTGCGCACCAATTGCTCGAATTGATAAAACCACCGTTTTCTGCGAGGGGGACTGGCGATGCAGGCAGAGGAAATTGGCTTACGAATGCACGGGGTTACTGGATTGGGTGCCGCTCAGGCCAGCCAGATGATACGGCAGATGGTCGCTGCAGGGGGCGATCCTTCTCGTTTGTTACGGTCATTGGGGCTGGATGACCGGCAGCAGACGCAGTTTCGCCAGATGGAGCCGCGTCATCTGGCCGCCACGCTCGCCTGGCTGGAACAGCCCGACAACGTGCTGTTGACCTATGGTGAGGCCGGTTACCCCGAACAATTGCTTCCTATCGACGATGCCCCTCTGCTGCTGCTGGTAAAGGGCAACCCAGAGGCTTTGCGGCAACCGCAAATCGCCATGGTCGGTAGTCGTCAGTTCAGTCATTACGGCGAACATTGGGGCCGCTATTTTTCCACCGGGCTGGTGCATTGCGGTTTTACCGTCACCAGCGGGTTGGCCATCGGTATTGACGGCATTTGCCACCGTGCGGCGCTGGAGGCGGAAGGCGGCACGGTGGCCGTATTGGGGAGCGGTCTTGCCAATATCTATCCGCGCCGGCATCGTCACTTGGCCGAACAAATTGTCGAAAACGGCGGGGCGGTAATCTCGGAGTATCTGGTTACCGACCTGCCAATGGCCGATCACTTTCCGCGTCGTAATCGCATTATTAGCGGTCTAAGCCTGGGTGTGGTGGTGATTGAGGCCTCTCTACGCAGCGGAACGCTGATTACAGCCCGCTATGCGCTGGAACAAGGTCGTGAAGTCTTCGCGCTTCCTGGCGCTCTGGGCAACCCGATGAGTGAAGGAACGCATTGGTTGATCCAACAGGGAGCCTACCTGGTCACGGGGCCGAAAGAGGTAGCCGAACAACTGGGAAGCGGCCTGCATTGGCTATCGTTGAACGAAAATACAACTATTTGTGCGTCTGAGGCCGAAGTTGAATTGCCATTTGCTGATGTGTTGGCTAACGTAGGAGATGAGGTGACACCTGTTGACGTCGTCGCTGAACGTGCCGGCCAACCTGTGCCAGAAGTGGTAATCAAGTTACTCGATCTGGAGTTAGCAGGGTGGATCGCAGCTGTACCCGGCGGCTATGTCCGAATAAGGAGGGCAGGCCATGTTCGACGTACTCATGTACTTGTTTGAAACTTATATCCACAATGAACCAGAGATGCGCGTCGATCAGGATCAACTGACCGATGATCTCGCTCAGGCGGGGTTTCATCGGGATGATATCTACAACGCGTTGAATTGGCTTGAAAAACTCGCTGACCTGCAGGAAGGCGAAAATGCGCCCTATTTTATGGATGCCGATCCGCTGGCAATGCGGATCTACACCGAAGAAGAAGGCGTGCGTTTGGATGCCAGTTGCCGTGGTTTCCTCCTGTTCCTTGAACAGATTCAAGTATTGAACCTCGAAACCCGTGAAATGGTTATCGATCGTGTTATGGCTTTAGATAACACGGAATTCGATCTCGAAGATCTGAAATGGGTGGTGCTGATGGTGCTGTTTAATATCCCAGGGTATGAAAGCGCCTATCAGCAAATGGAAGAACTGTTGTTTGAAGTAAACGAAGGTTATCTGCACTGAGCCGGTAACACGCATAGAAGATGTTATGACAAAAACAGCGATTTTTGCCGCCAGGCAAAATGAACCCTGTCCGGAATGCGGGGCCGAGTTGGTGATCCGCAGTGGTCGCCACGGCCCCTTTCTCGGCTGCTCTCGTTATCCCGAATGTCAACATATCCGGCCGCTTAAAGCGCAGGCCGATGGCCATATTGTCAAGGTGTTGGAGGGGCAGGAGTGCCCGAAATGCCAGGCAACATTGGTGTTGCGCCAGGGGCGTTACGGCATGTTTGTCGGCTGCAGCAACTATCCGGAGTGCGATCACACTGAAGTGATCGACAAGCCGGATGAAACCAGCATCAGCTGTCCGCAATGCGGCCAGGGGAAACTGCTGCAGCGCAAGTCACGCTACGGCAAGGTATTCCATTCCTGCGATCGCTATCCTGAATGCCAGTTTGCCCTCAATTTTAAACCTGTCGCCGGTGAGTGCGAATACTGTCACTACCCACTGCTGATGGAGAAACGCACGGCAAAAGGGCCAACCCTTTGCTGCGCCAGTAAACTTTGCGGAAAACCCGTAGTCACCACAGAATAATGACATCATGAGCTCTGAATTCACTTCTATCTTAACGCCAATGATTGACGCGCTGCATAACCAGCAGGTCATTGCTTACCCGACCGAGGCGGTATTTGGCCTGGGATGCGATCCTGACAGTGAGCTGGCGGTCAACGCCTTATTGGCTCTGAAACAGCGTCCCTGGGAAAAAGGGCTGATCCTGATTGCGGCTGATTACGCGCAGCTAACACCCTATATTGATGATGGCGCTCTGAGCGAACAGCAGCGCGCTGCAATGTTTGCCACTTGGCCAGGCCCGGTGACCTGGGTTATTCCCGCACGGCCTGAAACGCCTCGGCTGCTGACCGGCCGTTTCAATTCATTGGCGGTGCGTGTCAGCGATCATCCATTGGTGCAACAGCTGTGCCGGCAATTTGGCAAACCGCTGGTGTCGACCAGCGCCAATCTGAGCGGGCAAGAGCCTTGCCGCAACGCCGATGAGGTCTTGCAACAGTTTGGCGCCGCATTCCCGGTATTAGCCGGCAGCGTAGGCGGTCGCCTTAATCCTTCCGAAATCAGAGATGTCTTGACCGGCGAGCAGATCCGTCAGGGCTAGAGGTTATATGCATGGAGAAGTTTGCGGTATTCGGCAACCCTATCGGCCACAGTAAATCTCCGCATATTCATGCGTTGTTTGCCGCTCAGACTGGATTGGAACATCCTTACGGTAGAGTGCTGGCGCCGCTTGACGGTTTTGAAACCACTCTGCAGGCCTTTATCCAGGCGGGCGGCCAAGGAGCTAACGTCACGGTCCCCTTTAAAGAGCAGGCCTATAAGGTTGCCACGGAGCTGAGTGAGCGAGCTTCGCTGGCGGGTGCGGTAAATACGCTGAAAGTACTGCCGGAAGGCCGCTTGCTGGGGGATAACACCGACGGGATCGGTTTACTGACAGATCTTGAACGCCAGCAGTTGATCCAGCCGAAGGATCGTATTTTGCTGGTGGGGGCTGGTGGTGCGGCTCGCGGGGTGATCCTGCCACTTTTGTCCTTCGGCTGCGAGGTGGTTATCGTCAACCGTACTTTCAGCCGCGCGCAACTGCTGGCGCAAGCATTCTGTCATCTGGGCGAAATATCCGCATTGCCAATGAATAAACTCGGTCAACGGCAGTTTGATTTGGTGATTAACGCCACGGCGTCTGGCATCAGCGGAGAGATCCCGGCATTGCCGGCCGGTACGGTTAACGCGCATACCCGCTGTTATGACATGTTTTATCAGCAGGGATTAACACCGTTTTTGGCCTGGGCGCAGCAACAGGGCGTGAAAGAGTATGCCGACGGTCTGGGGATGCTGGTGGGGCAGGCTGCCCATTCGTTCCTGTTATGGCATGGCGTTATGCCGGAAATCGAACCGGTGCTGCATCAACTGCGCAGCGAATTGGCGGCATAGGTTGCTTCCCGTTCCCTATACCTATATAGGGAACGGGATCGTTCAGATGTCTTCCGACAGATATTCGTCTTTCCAGCGTACGTAGTTAGTCGAAGAGTAAAGCAGCCCCTCTAATTCAGCGGCGCTCAGCGGACGAATTTGGCGCGCCGGGCTGCCCATATAGAGATAGCCGCTTGCCAGACGTTTGCCCGGAGCGACCAGACTTCCGGCACCAATCATCACATCATCTTCTATTACTGCTCCATCCAGCAGGATCGATCCCATTCCTACCAGTACTCGATTGCCGATCGCGCAGCCGTGCAGCATCGCTTTGTGCCCGACGGTAACGTCTTCACCAATCAACAACGGGTAGCCTTCGGGGTTATGATCAGACTTATGGGTAACATGCAGCACGCTGCCATCCTGAATATTACTGCGTGCGCCGATCTTTACGGCGTTCACATCGC
This sequence comes from Serratia plymuthica, assembly GCF_018336935.1. Taxonomy (NCBI): domain Bacteria; kingdom Pseudomonadati; phylum Pseudomonadota; class Gammaproteobacteria; order Enterobacterales; family Yersiniaceae; genus Serratia; species Serratia plymuthica. Next base: position 3,919,237 of record NZ_CP068771.1, read on the forward strand.
CGCGGATGGCAACCAATGGCCAGATACTGACGTCATCGGCCAGTTCAACGTTGCCGATCACTACGCTGGAAGGGTCGATCATCACGCGTTGACCCAGTTGAGGGGAGTAATGAAGATAAGAACGTACTGCATCGGACATGAAAATAACCTCAGATCGGGATCATATTTACCGGCAATACTAGACGTTGGCGGTGGAATTACAACCAATGGACGCGAAGGATCCTGCGAAAAATGGCCCTGTTCGTGCAAGATCCACCCGAAAGGGCTGAAAAGTGTGCAAACGGAAAGAAAAGATCAAGAAAGGGGTTGTGCAAAAAAAACGGATCCCTATAATGCGCCTCCATCGACACGGAACATGTGAACAACTTCACAGAGTCTCCGGGGTTCGAAGAGAAAAAATCCTGAAAATTAGGGTTGACTCTGAAAGAGGAAAGCGTAATATACGCCACCTCGAGATAGCAAGCTACGGCGGCTAACTCACTGCTCTTTAACAATTTATCAGACAATCTGTGTGGGCACTCCACAAGACGATATCCAGAACCTTCGGGTTCGAAAAAATATCAAGTCTTGAAGAGTGACTACTGAAGTAAAATTCATTTAGTAACCTTTGAGCATCGCTTCACGAGTTGAAGCAAATCGAACTTTTAAATTGAAGAGTTTGATCATGGCTCAGATTGAACGCTGGCGGCAGGCCTAACACATGCAAGTCGAGCGGTAGCACAAGAGAGCTTGCTCTCTGGGTGACGAGCGGCGGACGGGTGAGTAATGTCTGGGAAACTGCCTGATGGAGGGGGATAACTACTGGAAACGGTAGCTAATACCGCATAACGTCTACGGACCAAAGTGGGGGACCTTCGGGCCTCACGCCATCAGATGTGCCCAGATGGGATTAGCTAGTAGGTGGGGTAATGGCTCACCTAGGCGACGATCCCTAGCTGGTCTGAGAGGATGACCAGCCACACTGGAACTGAGACACGGTCCAGACTCCTACGGGAGGCAGCAGTGGGGAATATTGCACAATGGGCGCAAGCCTGATGCAGCCATGCCGCGTGTGTGAAGAAGGCCTTAGGGTTGTAAAGCACTTTCAGCGAGGAGGAAGGGTAGTGTGTTAATAGCACATTGCATTGACGTTACTCGCAGAAGAAGCACCGGCTAACTCCGTGCCAGCAGCCGCGGTAATACGGAGGGTGCAAGCGTTAATCGGAATTACTGGGCGTAAAGCGCACGCAGGCGGTTTGTTAAGTCAGATGTGAAATCCCCGCGCTTAACGTGGGAACTGCATTTGAAACTGGCAAGCTAGAGTCTTGTAGAGGGGGGTAGAATTCCAGGTGTAGCGGTGAAATGCGTAGAGATCTGGAGGAATACCGGTGGCGAAGGCGGCCCCCTGGACAAAGACTGACGCTCAGGTGCGAAAGCGTGGGGAGCAAACAGGATTAGATACCCTGGTAGTCCACGCTGTAAACGATGTCGATTTGGAGGTTGTGCCCTTGAGGCGTGGCTTCCGGAGCTAACGCGTTAAATCGACCGCCTGGGGAGTACGGCCGCAAGGTTAAAACTCAAATGAATTGACGGGGGCCCGCACAAGCGGTGGAGCATGTGGTTTAATTCGATGCAACGCGAAGAACCTTACCTACTCTTGACATCCAGAGAATTCGCTAGAGATAGCTTAGTGCCTTCGGGAACTCTGAGACAGGTGCTGCATGGCTGTCGTCAGCTCGTGTTGTGAAATGTTGGGTTAAGTCCCGCAACGAGCGCAACCCTTATCCTTTGTTGCCAGCGATTCGGTCGGGAACTCAAAGGAGACTGCCGGTGATAAACCGGAGGAAGGTGGGGATGACGTCAAGTCATCATGGCCCTTACGAGTAGGGCTACACACGTGCTACAATGGCGTATACAAAGAGAAGCGAACTCGCGAGAGCAAGCGGACCTCATAAAGTACGTCGTAGTCCGGATTGGAGTCTGCAACTCGACTCCATGAAGTCGGAATCGCTAGTAATCGTAGATCAGAATGCTACGGTGAATACGTTCCCGGGCCTTGTACACACCGCCCGTCACACCATGGGAGTGGGTTGCAAAAGAAGTAGGTAGCTTAACCTTCGGGAGGGCGCTTACCACTTTGTGATTCATGACTGGGGTGAAGTCGTAACAAGGTAACCGTAGGGGAACCTGCGGTTGGATCACCTCCTTACCTAATGATATTGATTCGCGTGGCGTGCTCACACAGATTGTCTGATGAAAAAGTAATGAGCAAAAGCGCTACCTGTTGATGTAATGAGTCTCTGACTCATGCTGATACGAACCGATTAAAACGTTCAGTTTAATCGGATTTTCGTGTCCCCATCGTCTAGAGGCCTAGGACACTGCCCTTTCACGGCTGTAACAGGGGTTCGAATCCCCTTGGGGACGCCAATCCGATAATGAGTGAAAGACATTATCACCGGTGAGTCATCACCGAAAACATCTTAAAGATGACTCTTGCGAGTCGTGTTTAAGATATTGCTCTTTAACAATCTGGAACAAGCTGAAAATTGAAACATGACAGCTGAAACTTATCCCTCCGTAGATGTATTGGGATAAGGATTAACCTGTCATAGAGTCTCTCAAATGTAGCAATGCGAACGATGGAAACATCTTCGGGTTGTGAGGTTAAGTGACTAAGCGTACACGGTGGATGCCTAGGCAGTCAGAGGCGATGAAGGGCGTGCTAATCTGCGAAAAGTGTCGGTAAGGTGATATGAACCGTTATAACCGGCAATACCCGAATGGGGAAACCCAGTGTGTTTCGACACACTATCGTATGGTGAATACATAGCCATACGAGGCGAACCGGGGGAACTGAAACATCTAAGTACCCCGAGGAAAAGAAATCAACCGAGATTCCCCCAGTAGCGGCGAGCGAACGGGGAACAGCCCAGAACCTGAATCAGTTTGTGTGTTAGTGGAAGCGTCTGGAAAGTCGCACAGTAAAGGGTGATAGTCCCGTACACTAAAATGCACATTCTGTGAGTTCGATGAGTAGGGCGGGACACGTGACATCCTGTCTGAATATGGGGGGACCATCCTCCAAGGCTAAATACTCCTGACTGACCGATAGTGAACCAGTACCGTGAGGGAAAGGCGAAAAGAACCCCGGCGAGGGGAGTGAAATAGAACCTGAAACCGTGTACGTACAAGCAGTGGGAGCACCTTCGTGGTGTGACTGCGTACCTTTTGTATAATGGGTCAGCGACTTATATTTTGTAGCAAGGTTAACCGTATAGGGGAGCCGTAGGGAAACCGAGTCTTAACTGGGCGAATAGTTGCAAGGTATAGACCCGAAACCCGGTGATCTAGCCATGGGCAGGTTGAAGGTTGGGTAACACTAACTGGAGGACCGAACCGACTAATGTTGAAAAATTAGCGGATGACTTGTGGCTGGGGGTGAAAGGCCAATCAAACCGGGAGATAGCTGGTTCTCCCCGAAAGCTATTTAGGTAGCGCCTCGTGAACTCATCTTCGGGGGTAGAGCACTGTTTCGGCTAGGGGGCCATCCCGGCTTACCAAACCGATGCAAACTCCGAATACCGAAGAATGTTATCACGGGAGACACACGGCGGGTGCTAACGTCCGTCGTGAAGAGGGAAACAACCCAGACCGCCAGCTAAGGTCCCAAAGTCATGGTTAAGTGGGAAACGATGTGGGAAGGCATAGACAGCCAGGATGTTGGCTTAGAAGCAGCCATCATTTAAAGAAAGCGTAATAGCTCACTGGTCGAGTCGGCCTGCGCGGAAGATGTAACGGGGCTAAACCATGCACCGAAGCTGCGGCAGCGACGCTTAGCGTTGTTGGGTAGGGGAGCGTTCTGTAAGCCGTTGAAGGTGGCCTGTGAGGGTTGCTGGAGGTATCAGAAGTGCGAATGCTGACATAAGTAACGATAAAGCGGGTGAAAAACCCGCTCGCCGGAAGACCAAGGGTTCCTGTCCAACGTTAATCGGGGCAGGGTGAGTCGACCCCTAAGGCGAGGCCGAAAGGCGTAGTCGATGGGAAACAGGTTAATATTCCTGTACTCGGTGTTACTGCGAAGGGGGGACGGAGAAGGCTAGGCTAGCCGGGCGACGGTTGTCCCGGTTTAAGCGTGTAGGGGGAGAGAATTGGTAAATCCGTTCTCTTATTCAACCCTGAGGCGTGATGACGATGCACTACGGTGCAGAAGTAGTTGATGCCAAGCTTCCAGGAAAAGCCTCTAAGCATCAGGTAACACAGAATCGTACCCCAAACCGACACAGGTGGTCAGGTAGAGAATACCCAGGCGCTTGAGAGAACTCGGGTGAAGGAACTAGGCAAAATGGTGCCGTAACTTCGGGAGAAGGCACGCTGGCGCGTAGGTGAAGAGACTTGCTCTCGGAGCTGAAGCCAGTCGCAGATACCAGCTGGCTGCAACTGTTTAATAAAAACACAGCACTGTGCAAACACGAAAGTGGACGTATACGGTGTGACGCCTGCCCGGTGCTGGAAGGTTAATTGATGGGGTCAGCCGCAAGGCGAAGCTCTTGATCGAAGCCCCAGTAAACGGCGGCCGTAACTATAACGGTCCTAAGGTAGCGAAATTCCTTGTCGGGTAAGTTCCGACCTGCACGAATGGCGTAATGATGGCCAGGCTGTCTCCACCCGAGACTCAGTGAAATTGAACTCGCTGTGAAGATGCAGTGTACCCGCGGCAAGACGGAAAGACCCCGTGAACCTTTACTATAGCTTGACACTGAACATTGAGCCTTGATGTGTAGGATAGGTGGGAGGCTTTGAAGCGTGGACGCCAGTCTGCGTGGAGCCAACCTTGAAATACCACCCTTTAATGTTTGATGTTCTAACTCGGCCCCGTAATCCGGGGTGAGGACAGTGTCTGGTGGGTAGTTTGACTGGGGCGGTCTCCTCCCAAAGAGTAACGGAGGAGCACGAAGGTTAGCTAATCACGGTCGGACATCGTGAGGTTAGTGCAAAGGCATAAGCTAGCTTGACTGCGAGAGTGACGGCTCGAGCAGGTACGAAAGTAGGTCTTAGTGATCCGGTGGTTCTGAATGGAAGGGCCATCGCTCAACGGATAAAAGGTACTCCGGGGATAACAGGCTGATACCGCCCAAGAGTTCATATCGACGGCGGTGTTTGGCACCTCGATGTCGGCTCATCACATCCTGGGGCTGAAGTAGGTCCCAAGGGTATGGCTGTTCGCCATTTAAAGTGGTACGCGAGCTGGGTTTAGAACGTCGTGAGACAGTTCGGTCCCTATCTGCCGTGGGCGTTGGAAGATTGAGAGGGGTTGCTCCTAGTACGAGAGGACCGGAGTGAACGCACCACTGGTGTTCGGGTTGTCATGCCAATGGCACTGCCCGGTAGCTAAGTGCGGAAAAGATAAGCGCTGAAAGCATCTAAGCGCGAAACTTGCCTCGAGATGAGTCTTCCCTGGGCCTTTAAGGCCCCTGAAGGAACGTTTAAGACTAAGACGTTGATAGGCTGGGTGTGTAAGTGCAGCGATGCATTGAGCTAACCAGTACTAATGATCCGTGAGGCTTAACCTTACAACACCGAAGGTGTTTTGATTTGAGAGATTTTCAGCGAAGTTCCGAGATTGGTTTCGATGGCGACACGAGAGTGAAGCGGTTGGAATGAAACAGAATTTGCCTGGCGGCAATAGCGCGGTGGTCCCACCTGACCCCATGCCGAACTCAGAAGTGAAACGCCGTAGCGCCGATGGTAGTGTGGGGTCTCCCCATGCGAGAGTAGGACACTGCCAGGCATCAATTAAGCCAAGAGGCCATCCGCAAGGATGGCCTTTTTGCTTTGTGCCCGTCCAAAAGTACGATTTCCCGCCTGTCTCGAGGTAATGAAACATTTTCACCTTACCGTTGAACACTCGACATTGTGCCCAAAAAACGCTATCTTCAGGCATCTAGAAGTCTAAACGTATAAACGGATGTGTGAGGATTAAGCAATGCCGATTCGTGTTCCTGATGAGTTACCTGCGGTCAGTTTCTTGCGCAATGAGAATGTCTTTGTAATGACATCCTCTCGGGCAAAAACACAGGAAATCAGGCCGTTGAAAGTATTGATCCTCAACCTGATGCCAAAGAAGATCGAGACGGAAAACCAGTTTTTACGTCTGCTTTCCAACTCCTCGCTGCAAATTGACATCCAACTGCTGCGTATCGACAGCCGTGAGTCGAAGAACACGCCGGCGGAGCATCTGAACAATTTTTACTGCGATTTCGAAGATATTCAGGATCAGAATTTCGATGGCCTGATCGTAACCGGCGCGCCGTTGGGGTTAGTTGATTTCTGTGACGTTGCCTACTGGCCGCAGATAGAGCGTGTCATAGACTGGGCGAAAAACCACGTCACCTCCACGCTGTTTGTGTGCTGGGCGGTACAGGCTGCGTTGAATATCCTGTACGGTATCCCGAAGATGACGCGTGAGGAGAAGCTCTCAGGCGTTTATCAGCACCAGACGCTGCAGCAACATGCGCTGCTGACTCGTGGCTTTGATGAAACCTTCCTGGCTCCGCATTCACGCTACGCGGACTTCCCTACGGAGATTATTCGTCAATACACAGATCTGGACATTCTGGCTGAGTCGGAGCAAACCGGGGCTTATTTATTCGCCAGTAAGGACAAGCGGCTGGCATTTGTGACGGGTCACCCGGAATATGATGCGTTGACGTTAGCGGGTGAGTATTGTCGCGATAACGAGGCCGGCCTTAACCCCGTTGTTCCGCTTAACTACTTCCCTGATGATAATCCTGCACTCACCCCAAAAGCCTCCTGGCGTAGTCATGGGCATCTCTTGTTCGCCAACTGGCTGAATTACTATGTTTACCAGATCACACCGTACGATCTGCGTCATATGAATCCCACTCTCGAGTAACGTTTTTGTCTTAACCGGCGGCTGAATCGAGGCCGCCGATGTCTTCGCCTCCCTGTCATAACCCATTTCCCTCATCATATTTTCAGTTAAATCCCTTTATAAACAAATGATTACTTCTATTTCTTCATGGTAATGGAACCGGTTTCCTTGTTTTTTAAATTCATTATATAAATTAACTTATTGATAATAATGGGTTAATTAAATATTTAATATTAAAATGGAAATCGTTTTTGATTTTTATTTTTAGTTGAGTATTCTTAGATCCAATGGGGTTGAGATCTGACCAGCCGAGATCGTTTTGCATGCCCTGATCCACATTGATTTCTGATAAAGAGGCACCGGTCTCCTGGCGATGGCAGGTGCGCAACAATGGGAAGGAGTAAGACAATGACGCAACAGATAGTAGGCACGGAGTTAACGTTTACGCAGGGTTTTACCGCTGCTGAGCGACAGGTGTTAACGGATGACGCAGTCGAATTCCTGGCGGAACTGGTGAGTAAGTTTACTCCACAACGCAACAAGCTTTTGGCTGCGCGCGCCTGCTGGCAACAGAAGATCGATCAAGGCGATCTTCCTGAATTTATTTCGGAAACTAATTCCATTCGTGAAGGTGAGTGGAAAATTCGCGGTATTCCTGATGATCTGCGCGATCGTCGGGTGGAGATCACCGGGCCGGTTGAACGCAAGATGGTGATCAATGCCCTGAACGCCAACGTGAAGGTGTTTATGGCTGATTTCGAAGACTCGCTTGCGCCAAGCTGGGACAAAGTGATCGAGGGGCAAATCAACCTGCATGATGCAGTGAATGGCACCATCTCCTATACCAACGAAGCCGGAAAAATTTACCAGTTGAAGCCGAATCCGGCGGTCTTGATCGCCCGTGTGCGTGGCCTGCATCTGCCGGAGAAACACGTGCAGTGGCAGGGTGAGGCGATCCCCGGTGGCCTGTTTGATTTCGCGCTGTATTTCTTCCACAACTACCGCCAACTGCTGGAAAAAGGCAGCGGCCCTTACTTCTATCTGCCGAAAACCCAGTCCTGGCAGGAAGCGGCCTGGTGGGGCGAAGTCTTCAGCTTTACCGAGGATCGTTTTGATTTGCCGCGCGGCACCATCAAAGCCACGGTACTGATCGAAACCTTGCCGGCGGTCTTCCAGATGGACGAGATCCTCTATCACCTGCGCGACCATATCGTCGGGTTGAACTGCGGCCGTTGGGATTACATCTTCAGCTACATAAAAACGCTGAAAAACCATGCTGACCGGGTATTGCCGGATCGTCAGTCGGTCACCATGGACAAATCGTTCCTCAGCGCCTATTCCCGCTTGCTGATCAAAACCTGCCATAAACGTGGCGCCTTCGCGATGGGTGGCATGGCGGCGTTTATCCCGAGTAAAGACGCCGAGAAAAACGCCTGGGTGCTGAATAAGGTACGGGCGGATAAAGAACTGGAGGCCAATAACGGCCACGACGGCACCTGGGTGGCGCACCCGGGATTGGCGGATACCGTGATGGAGGTGTTCAGCCGGGTGCTAGGCGAGCGCCGCAACCAGCTGGAAGTGCTGCGTGAAAACGATGCGCCGATCAGCGCCGCTCAACTGCTGGAACCGTGCGACGGCGAGCGGACCGAAGCCGGCATGCGCGCCAACATTCGCGTGGCGGTGCAATACATTGAGGCCTGGATCTCCGGCAACGGTTGCGTACCGATTTACGGGCTGATGGAGGATGCGGCGACGGCAGAAATCTCCCGTACCTCGATCTGGCAGTGGATCCACCATGAAAAATCCCTCAGCGATGGTCAACTGGTCACCAAAGCGCTGTTCCGTCAGATGCTTGCCGAAGAAGTTCTCGTTATTCAAGAAGAACTCGGTGAGCAACGTTTCAGCCACGGGCGTTTTACCGAGGCCGCGCGTCTGATGGAGAAAATCACCGTTTCAGATGAGCTGATCGATTTTCTGACATTGCCCGGCTACGAATTACTGGCCTGAAAACATTCCTGAACATTAACCCTACATTATTGAAAAGGATAAAAATTATGTCTACCTCACGTACCCAACAGATTCAACAGCTGGAACAGGAATGGAAATCGGCCCGCTGGGCAGGCATCACTCGCCCATATAGCGCTGAAGACGTGATCAACCTGCGCGGGTCGGTCAACCCGGTTTGTACCCTGGCGCAGAACGGCGCTGCCAAACTTTGGGATCTGCTGAATGGCAAATCACGCAAAGGCTACGTTAACTGTCTGGGTGCGCTCACCGGCGGCCAGGCGTTGCAGCAGGCCAAAGCGGGCGTCGAGGCAATTTACCTGTCTGGCTGGCAGGTGGCGGCGGATGCCAACACCGCGACCGCGATGTACCCGGACCAGTCGCTGTACCCGGTTGACTCGGTCCCGACGGTGGTTGAGCGTATCAACAATACTTTCCGCCGTGCCGATCAGATCCAGTGGTCCAACAAGATTGAACCGGGCAGCAAAGGCTACACCGATTTCTTCCTGCCGATCGTCGCCGATGCGGAAGCCGGCTTTGGCGGCGTACTGAACGCCTATGAACTGATGAAAGCGATGATTGAAGCCGGCGCCGCCGGGGTGCATTTCGAAGACCAACTGGCGGCGGTAAAAAAATGCGGCCATATGGGCGGCAAAGTGCTGGTGCCAACCCAGGAGGCGATTCAGAAGCTGGTCGCCGCGCGTCTGGCGGCCGACGTACTCGGCGTGCCGACGCTGGTGATCGCGCGTACTGACGCCGATGCGGCTGATTTGCTGACGTCCGATTGCGATCCTTACGACAGCGAGTTCGTTTCCGGTGAACGCACCGCAGAGGGCTTTTTCCGCACCCATGCGGGCATTGAACAGGCGATCAGCCGCGGGCTGGCCTACTCTCCTTACGCGGACATGGTGTGGTGCGAAACCTCAACCCCGGATCTGCAAGCGGCCAAGCGTTTCGCCGACGCCATTCATGCCAAATTCCCGGGTAAGCTGCTGGCATACAACTGCTCGCCGTCATTCAACTGGAAAAAGAATCTGGACGATCAGACTATCGCCCGCTTCCAGGAAGAGCTGTCCGCGATGGGCTACAAATACCAGTTCATTACCCTGGCGGGCATCCACAGCATGTGGTTCAACATGTTCGACCTGGCGCACGCCTACGCGCAGGGTGAAGGCATGAAACACTACGTCGAGAAGGTACAAGAGCCGGAATTCGCCGCCGTTGAACGTGGCTATACCTTCGCTTCACACCAGCAGGAAGTGGGTACCGGCTACTTCGATAAAGTCACCACCATTATTCAGGGTGGGGCGTCCTCGGTGACCGCACTGACCGGTTCGACGGAAGAGCAGCAGTTCTGATGCAACAGTACTGACACGGGTATTCCAGAGCCTGCTTATGCAGGCTCTGTTTTCTGGCGGGAGGTAAGGATGGCGGCAAAACTGGAGCTGTTGATCGCTCAGACGATCCTGCAGGGCTTTGATGCGCAATACGGCCGTTTCCTTGAGGTGACCGCCGGCGCGCAGCAGCGCTTTGAGCGGGCGGATTGGCCGGCCGTGCAGCAGGCGATGAAAAAGCGTATCCATCTGTATGATCATCATGTCGGTCTGGTGGTGGAGCAACTCAAGTGCATCACCGGGCAAAAATATTTCGATGCGGATTTCCCTTGCCGGGTGAAGGCGGTCTATACCGATTTGTTGCCGGAGTACCCGCGTTTCGAGATTGCCGAGAGCTTCTTTAATTCGGTTTACTGCCGTCTGTTCCGGCATCGCGATCTGACGCCGGAAAAGTTGTTTGTTTTCAGTTCTCAGCCGGAAGGGCGTTTTCGCGACATCCCGCGCCCGCTGTCGCGCAATTTTACCGCCGGCGGCGACGTCCCGGCGATGCTGCACACCCTGCTGACCGATTTACCCCTGCGTTTGCCGTGGGAAAACTTGCCGCGCGATATTCATTACATCACCCTGGCATTGCAGCAGAGTTTCAGCGCACAACAACTGGCGGGGGCGACGTTCCAGATCGCCAATGAGCTGTTTTACCGCAACAAGGCTGCCTGGCTGGTCGGCAAACTGCGATTGGCGGAGGGGGTTTATCCTTTCCTGCTGCCTATTCATCACAGTGATTCCGGCGCGCTGTTTATCGACACCTGCCTGACCAGCAAGGCCGAGGCCAGCATCGTGTTCGGCTTCGCCCGCTCGTACTTCATGGTTTATGCACCGTTGCCGGCGGCTATGGTCGAGTGGCTGCGCGAGATCCTGCCGGGTAAAACCACCGCCGAGTTGTATATGGCGATTGGCTGCCAGAAGCACGGTAAAACAGAATGTTACCGCGAATACCTGACGTTTATGGCCCGCTCGCAGGAGCAGTTCATCATCGCGCCCGGGGTTAAGGGCATGGTGATGCTGGTATTTACTCTGCCGTCGTTCGATCGGGTATTCAAAGTGATTAAAGATCAGTTCGCACCGCAAAAAGAGGTGACGCAGGCGCAGGTGATGGCCTGTTATCAACTGGTGAAAGAGCACGATCGCGTCGGACGTATGGCGGATACCCAGGAATACGAGAATTTCGTCGTCGACAAGGCGCGTCTCAGCCCGGAGCTGTTGGCGGAGCTGCAGCGCGAGGTGCCGGACAAGCTGGAGGATCTGGGCGATCGCATCGTAATCAAGCATCTGTATATGGAAAGGCGCATGACGCCGCTGAACCTGTATCTGGAGCAGGCCAGTGAGCAGCAGATACGCGATGCGATTGAGGAGTACGGCAACGCCATCAAGCAACTGGCGGCAGCCAATATTTTCCCCGGCGATATGCTGTTCAAGAATTTCGGCGTGACCCGTCACGGGCGGGTGGTGTTCTACGATTACGATGAAATTTGCTACATGACCGAGGTGAATTTCCGCGATATTCCGCCGCCGCGCTATCCGGAAGACGAACTGGCCAGCGAGCCCTGGTACAGCGTGTCGCCGAACGACGTGTTTCCGGAGGAATTCAGGCATTTTCTGTGCGGTGATCGACGCATCCGCCAGGTGTTTGAAGAGATGCACAGCGATCTGTTTGAGGCCGACTACTGGCGCGGGTTGCAGCAGCGCATCCGCGATGGGTATGTGGAGGACGTGTTCGCTTACCGCAAGAAGCGGCGTTTCAGTCAGCGTAGCGGCACGGAGCTGCCCGCGATATCAGCCACCGCGTAGGGGCGCGGCATGCCGCGCCCGATACGATTAAGCCGCAGCACCCGCAACGGCTGCGCGCGCCAATTCGGTGATGCGCGCGTAGTCGCCGTTTTCCAGCGCATCCGCCGGCACCAGCCAGGAGCCGCCGATGCACAGCACGCTTTTCAGCGCCAAATAGTCGCGGTAGTTACCCGGCGAAATGCCGCCGGTGGGGCAGAAGCGCACCTGCGGGAACGGGCCGCCGATCGCCTGCAGCGCTTTCACGCCGCCGTTGGCTTCCGCCGGGAAGAACTTGAACTCGCGCAGGCCATAATCCATACCCAGCATCAGTTCAGACACGGTGCTGATACCGGGAATTAACGGGATCGAACCGGCGGTGGCCGCTTTCAACAACTCGTCGGTCAGGCCCGGGCTGATGGCGAACTGTGCGCCGGCGTCGGTCACCTGCCGCAATTGCTGCGGGTTAATGACGGTGCCTGCGCCGATAATCGCGTCCGGCACTTCCTGGGCAATGGCGCGAATCGCATCCATCGCACACGCAGTGCGCAGCGTCACTTCCAGCACCCGCACGCCGCCGGCGACCAGGGCTTTTGCCAGCGGAACCGCGTGTTCGAGCTTGTTGATCACGATCACCGGTACGACCGGCCCGGCCAGCAGGATTTGCTCTGCGCTTGTCTTCCAATTGTTCATTAACGATGTTCTCCAGTTATGGCCGCCGTGGCCATGCCAACGATTAAAATTTAATGCAGCAGGCACCTTGTTCCGCGCCGGAAAGCTGGCTGCGTAAGGCGCCGAACAGTTCGCGGCCACAGCCGACGTGTTCCGCGCTCAGGTCCGGCTGAGAGGGGGCGCGCTGAGCCAGCACATCGGTGTCGACCAACAATTCCAGCTCGCCGGTGCGGCCGTTAACGCGGATCGGGTCGCCGTTTTGCACCTTCGCCAGCAGGCCGCCGGTGTAGGCTTCCGGGGTAACGTGGATGGCGGAGGGCACCTTGCCGGAAGCGCCGGACAGGCGGCCGTCGGTCACCAGCGCCACCTTGAAACCGCGATCCATCAATACGCCCAGCGGCGGCATCAGCTTGTGCAGTTCTGGCATGCCGTTGGCCTGTGGCCCCTGGAAACGCACCACCACCACGCAATCGCGATCCAGTTTGCCGGCTTCGAACGCCGGTACGATGTCGTGCTGGCTTTCGAAGACTACCGCAGGCGCTTCGATAATCTGATTGTCGGTCGGCACCGCCGAGGTTTTCATCACCGCCCGGCCGAGGTTGCCGGAAAGCACCTTGGTGCCGCCGTGATGTTCGAACGGTTGGGCAATACTGGCGATAACCTTGGCGTCGAGCGAACTTTCCACCCCTTCACGCCAGGCCAGTTGGCCGTTATCCAGCCACGGCTCCTGGGTGTAACGCGCCAGGCCAAAACCGGCCACGGTGTGCACATCCTCGTGCAGCAGGCCATGCTTCAAGAGCTCACGTACCACCAAGGCTACGCCGCCTGCAGCCTGGAACTGATTGATGTCCGCCGGGCCGTTTGGGTAGATGCGGCACAGCAGCGGCACCGCATCTGACAGTTCTGAGAAGTCGTCCCAGTTGATGATGATGCCGGCAGCGCGCGCCATCGCCACCATGTGCATGGTCAGGTTGGTGGAGCCGCCGGTGGCCAGCAGCGCAATGATGCCGTTCACCACCACTTTTTCATCCACCAGTTGGCCGACGGGCAGGTAATTGCCGGCGGTTTCGGTCAGGCGGGTGACCTGGCGCGCGGCGGCGTCGGTCAGGGCATCGCGCAGCGGCGTGGCGGGGTGAACAAAGGACGCGCCCGGCAGGTGCAGGCCCATCACTTCCATCACCATCTGGTTGGTGTTGGCGGTGCCGTAGAAGGTGCAGGTGCCGATGCCGTGATAAGAGGCGGCCTCCGCTTCCAGCAGCGCCAGGCGGTCAGCCTTGCCTTCGGCGTACAGCTGGCGTACGCGTACCTTTTCTTTGTTCGGCAAACCGCTGCTCATCGGGCCGGCGGGGACAAACAGCGCAGGCAAATGGCCGAAGGACAGGGCGGACATCACCAGCCCCGGTACGATTTTATCGCAAATGCCGAGAAACAGCGCACCGTCGAACATGTTGTGCGACAGGCCAATAGCGGAAGACATGGCAATCACGTCGCGGCTCATCAGCGACAGCTCCATGCCGTCCTGGCCCTGGGTTACGCCATCGCACATCGCCGGCACGCCACCGGCCACCTGGCCGACCGCTCCCACCGCGTGCAGCGCCTGTTTCAGCCGTTGCGGATAATTCTCATAAGGCTGGTGGGCGGAAAGCATATCGTTATAGGCGGTGATGATGGCGATATCGCTGCGCACCATGTTTTTCAGCGCGGCTTTATCATCCGGTTGGCAGGCGGCAAAGCCATGCGCCAGGTTGCCGCAGGCCAGTTGCGAGCGGTGCACGGTTTGGGAGCGGGCGGCCTCGATACGCGCCAGATAGGCGGTTCGGCTCTCTTTTGAGCGGTCGATGATGCGCTGTGTGACACGAGACAGGATTGGATTGATCATACCTTCCTCACATTGCTGTTGTTATTGACGTCGCCAGTGGCGCTGCCCCCGGTGGTTGACTGCAGCCCTGATGTGCAATGACCGGGGGCGGGTTATGTCGTTATATTTTTTTAAAACATCGTGAAGGCGACCATGCCGATGATCCCACCCACGCTGCCCAGAATGGTTTCCATCACCGTCCAGGTTTTCAGCGTTTGCAGTTCGTTGGCGCCGGTAAATTTACCGAACAGCCAGAAACCGGCGTCGTTCACGTGGCTGAGCACAATCGAGCCGCCGGCGATGCAGATAGCCAGCGCGGCCAGTTGCCCACCGCCCAGTCCCAGTTGGCCGGTGACCGGCAGCACCAGGCCGACGGTGGTGAGGCAGGCGACGGTCGCAGAACCCTGAATCACCCGCACTACGGCGGAAAGCGCGAAGCAGGCTACGGCGATCGGCAGGCCTGCGCCTATCATGGCGTCACCCAGCGCCGGGCCAACGCCGGAATCCACCAGGATCTGTTTGAATACGCCGCCCGCGCCGGTCATCAGCAGGATAATCCCGGCGGGTTGCACCGCCGCAGAGCAGATGGCCAGCGTTTGTTCATTGGTCATGCCGCGCGGTTTCGCCAGACCGTAAATCACGATCAGACAGGCGATCAAAATGGCGGTGAACGGGTGGCCGATAAACTCCAGCCACTGCTGCAATTGCGAGCCGGGCGTGACCAGCCGCGCGCCGATGGTTTTCATGCCGACCAGCACCAGCGGGCAGAGTACCAGCGCCAGGCTAAAGCCAAATGACGGCAGGTTGCCCTTATTGAGCGTCGGTTCGTTTTCGTCCGCCGGCATTGGCCAGTTAACGAAGCGGCTGATAAAGCTGCCGTACAATGGGCCTGCAATCAGCATGCCGAGAATGGCGGCGACCAGCCCGATGGCGATCATCCAGCCGAAATCGGCCTTCATCTGAGAGGCCAGCAGCATCGGCACCGGCCCCGGCAGCAGGAACGAAGCGGCTGCCGCGACGCCGGCAAACAGCGGAATGGCCAGCTTGACGATGTTGCCGTCGGTGCGGCGCGCCACGGCAAAGACGATGCCGATCAGCAGCACCACCGCCACGTCAAAGAACAGCGGCAGGGCGCAGATCAAACCGGCGATGCCAAGGGCATAATGCGCCTTGCTCTGACCGAAACGTTTCAGTAAATGCGCCGCAATCTGGTCCAGCGCGCCGACCTCATGCAGGATCTTGCCGAACATGGCACCCAGCGCCACCACAATCGCCAGAAAGCCCAGCGTATCGCCCATGCCTTTTTGCATGGTGTCGGCGATGCGGTCGAGCGGCATGCCGGAGAAGATACCGGCGGCGATAGACACCAGCATTAACGCAACGAAGGCGTGCATGCGCGCCTTCATCACCAGGAATAACAGCAGTAAAACCGAGCCGACTGCGGTACCGACCAGCGTTATCGTACTCACGCGCACACGTCCTGCGGCAGGAAGCTTTGGATATGGCGCACCGTATCGGCAATGACGCCCTCCAGCGGCTGATTGATGTCGACTGCCATCACGTCGCTTTCATCGATGCCCGGCTGTTCCAGCGCGGCGAACTGGGTGACCAGCATTTGCGGTTTGAAGAAGTGGCCGTTGCGCGCAGCGAGACGGGCTTCGATCACCGGGAAATCGCCGTGCAGATAGATGAATGACAGGTTGCCGTTGCCGGCGCGCAGGCGGTCGCGGTAATGCTTTTTCAGCGCAGAGCAGACGATGATCGACACGCTGTTGGTGCGCTGCATGGCGAAGGCTGCGTCGTTGAGCGCGGCCAGCCACGGGGCGCGGTCGTCATCGTTGAGCGGCTCACCGGCGGCCATTTTCAGGATATTGCTGCGCGGGTGCAGGAAATCGCCGTCGAGGAACCCGGCGGACAGTTGGCGGGCGGCCGCCGCGGCCACGGCGGATTTGCCGCTGCCGGAAACGCCCATGATGACGTAGATTCGGTTTTGATTGTTGGTCATGGCTTAGCTCCAAAACGGCAAATAGGGTTACCTTGTATGCGTTGTTACCGGTAACATGTTATCGGTAACATTGTCGAAGGAAGTTTGGCCGGTTGCAATGAGCTTTAGCGGTGAGGATCGTTAACTGTGATCGGCTTCAAGTTTTTTTCGGGGCTGGAAACACTCTGCCTACAGAGTTTTACATGCTGACAACAGGGGGGGACGGAGCGCCGCCGCCGGCGCTCCGGGGCAATTTCAGCGTATGCCGCCGTACTCCAGGCTGATCTCTTTTGCGGCGTGGATCACCAGCGCGCCCAGTTCGATCACGCGGTTGTCGGTGATGCGCGACACCGGGCCGGAGATCGAAATGGCGGCGAAGGCTTCCCGGTGCTCGTCGAAAATGCAGGCCGCCACGCAGCGCAGGCCGAGGGCATGCTCTTCGTCGTCGAAGGAAAAGCCCTGCTTGCGGATCTGCGCCAGCCCTTCCTTCAGGTTATGCGGCGTCATCGTATGCTGGGTGTAGGTCTGCATGCCCTTTTTATGCAGCAGTTTGGTGACTTGCTCATCCGACAGGGTAGAGAGAAACGCTTTCCCCGCACCGGAGGCGTGCATCGGCAGTTTACCGCCGATCGGCGCCGACATGCGCATCAGCGCGGTGCATTGCACCTGATCGATAATGATGGCCTGATACTCGCTGGTATCCAGCACGGCCAGATTGACCGTCTCGCCGGATTCTTCCATCAGACGGCGCAGCGTCGGGTGCACCATCGCCAGCAGGTTGCGGCTTTGCAGAAAGCTGCTGCCGACCACAAAGGCGTGCGAGCCAATGGTCCACAGGCCCAGATCGCCCACCTGCCGCACGAATCCCTGCTGTTGCATGGTGGTGAGCAGGCGGTGGGTGGTGGAGTTCGGCAGCCCGGCCTGCTGGGCCAGATCGGTCAGCGCCACGTTTCCCTGGGCTTCGGCAATGTATTCCAGCAGTTTCAGGCCACGGGTCAGCGATTGAACCTGACCGGTCGCCGCGCTGGCGGCCGGTGAGGCGGCGCGGGGCTTTTTGCCGCGTTTGGCGGGAGCGGGGGTGACCATAATTCACATTCCTCTTTCCGTATTATGGAATTCATTTTCGTTTTTTGCAGATGAATTGCAAGCCGTCAATCAGCTCATCGGATGTGTTGGCCGCCAACCTGAAAAACTCTCAATAGCCGCACGCCACTTTGCCCATACAACCTGTGCTAGGATGGCCGATACCCATCGTCTTTCAAGCCGCAGCGTGGTTGCCTGCACGGGTTCACCCCAGTCACTTGGCTTGAGTAAGCTCCGGGGGCTGAACAAGCTGGGCAGCCTGGCCGCAACTTGAAATCCACAGGGTATGCAACGGTTGAGCGATGGTGAAAGAGTGTGGCTTAAAAGATAAAGGGGATCATGGGTGACAAATCGAGTAGAACAACTGCGCCGGCAGTTAGCACAGCGCATTTTGGTGTTGGACGGCGGCATGGGCACCATGATCCAGAGCTACCGGCTGGAGGAGAGCGATTTCCGCGGCGAACGTTTTGCCGACTGGCAGAGCGATCTGAAAGGCAATAACGACCTGTTGGTGCTGACCAAGCCGGAAGTGATTACCGCGATCCACTACGGTTATCTGGAGGCGGGCGCCGATATTCTCGAAACCAACACCTTCAACTCCACCACCATCGCCATGGCCGACTACCATATGGAGTCGCTGTCAGCCGAGATTAACTATCAGGCCGCCTGCCTGGCGCGCGCCTGCGCCGACGAATGGACCGCCCGCACGCCGGATAAACCGCGCTACGTGGCCGGGGTGCTTGGGCCGACTAACCGCACCGCCTCTATCTCGCCGAACGTCAACGATCCGGCATTCCGTAATATCTCCTTCGACGAACTGGTGGCAGCCTACCGCGAATCAACGCGCGCGCTGGTGGAAGGCGGCGTCGATCTGATCATGATCGAAACCATTTTCGATACCCTGAACGCCAAAGCCGCCGCCTTTGCGGTGGAAACCGAATTCGAAGCGCTTGGCGTGGAACTGCCGATCATGATCTCCGGCACCATCACCGACGCCTCCGGCCGCACCCTGTCGGGCCAAACTACCGAAGCCTTCTATAACTCGATGCGTCACGTCAAGCCGCTGAGCTTTGGCCTGAACTGTGCGCTGGGGCCGGACGAGCTGCGCCAATACGTTGCCGAGCTGTCGCGCATCTCGGAAACTTACGTCACCGCGCACCCGAACGCCGGTTTGCCCAACGCTTTCGGCGAGTACGATCTGGACGCGCAAGAGATGGCGAAACAGGTGGGCGAGTGGGCGCATGCCGGCTTCCTCAATATTATCGGCGGTTGCTGCGGCACCACGCCGGAGCACATTGCCGCGATGGTCGATGTGGTGGCGGGCGTACCGCCGCGCCCGTTGCCGGATATCCCGGTAGCCTGCCGCCTGGCCGGCCTGGAACCGTTGAATATCGACGCCAAAACGCTGTTCGTCAACGTCGGTGAACGCACCAACGTCACTGGCTCTGCGCGCTTCAAACGGCTGATTAAAGAAGAAAAATACAATGAAGCGCTAGCCGTGGCGCGCCAACAGGTGGAAAGCGGCGCGCAGATAATAGATATCAACATGGATGAGGGGATGCTGGACGCCGAAGCGGCGATGGTGCGTTTCCTCAGCCTGATTGCCGGCGAGCCGGACATCGCCCGGGTGCCGATCATGATCGACTCCTCCAAATGGTCGGTGATTGAAAAAGGCCTGAAGTGCATTCAGGGCAAAGGCATCGTTAACTCCATCTCGATGAAAGAAGGCGAAGAGGCCTTTATTCACCACGCCAAACTGGTGCGCCGCTACGGCGCGGCGGTGGTGGTTATGGCGTTTGACGAGGTTGGCCAGGCCGACACCCGCGAGCGCAAGTTCGAGATTTGCCGCCGCGCCTATAAAATTCTGACCGAACGCGTCGGCTTCCCGCCGGAAGACATTATTTTTGACCCGAACATTTTTGCCGTCGCCACCGGCATCGAAGAGCATAACAACTATGCCGTCGACTTTATCGAGGCCTGCGCCGACATCAAAACCCACCTGCCGCACGCGATGATCTCCGGCGGGGTGTCCAATGTGTCGTTCTCGTTCCGCGGCAACGAGCCGGTGCGCGAAGCGATCCACGCGGTCTTCCTGTACCACGCGATCCGCAACGGTATGGACATGGGCATCGTCAACGCCGGGCAACTGGCGATCTACGACGATCTGAGTGAAGAACTGCGCAGCGCGGTGGAGGATGTGATCCTCAACCGCCGTGACGACGGCACCGAACGCCTGTTGGATCTGGCGGAGAAATATCGCGGCAGCAAAGACAACGACGTGGCGGTACAGCAGGCGGAATGGCGCGGCTGGCCGGTGGAAAAGCGGCTGGAATACTCGCTGGTGAAAGGCATTACCGAGTTTATCGAGCTGGACACCGAAGAGGCCCGGCAGCGGGCGGATCGCCCGATCGAAGTGATCGAAGGACCACTGATGGCGGGGATGAACGTGGTCGGCGACCTGTTCGGCGAAGGCAAGATGTTCCTGCCGCAGGTGGTGAAGTCCGCCCGCGTGATGAAGCAGGCGGTGGCCTATCTGGAGCCTTACATCGAGGCCAGCAAGCAGAAAGGCACCACGGCGGGCAAAATCCTGCTGGCGACGGTGAAGGGCGACGTGCATGACATCGGCAAAAACATCGTCGGCGTGGTGTTGCAGTGCAACAACTACGAAATCGTCGATCTGGGCGTGATGGTGCCGACGGAGAAAATCCTGAAAACCGCACGCGAACAGAACGTGGACATCATCGGCCTGTCGGGGTTGATCACCCCGTCGTTGGATGAAATGGTCAACGTGGCGAAAGAGATGGAGCGCCAGGGCTTTACCCTGCCGCTGCTGATTGGCGGCGCGACCACCTCCAAGGCGCATACTGCGGTGAAGATTGAACAGAACTACAGCGGCTCGACCACCTACGTGCAAAATGCCTCGCGCACCGTGGGCGTGGTGTCGGCGTTGCTGTCCGCCACCCAGCGCGACGATTTTGTGGCGCGCACCCGCAAAGAATACGAAACCGTGCGTATCCAGCATGCGCGTAAAAAACCGCGCACCCCGCCGGTCAGCCTGCAAAAAGCGCGTGATAACGCCATGGCGCTGGAGTGGGAAAACTACCGGCCGCCGGTGCCGAAGCAGCTTGGGGTACATGCGGTGGAGGCCGGCATCGAGACGCTGCGCCAGTACATCGACTGGACACCGTTCTTTATGACCTGGTCGCTGGCAGGCAAATACCCACGGATTCTGGAAGACGACGTGGTGGGTGAGGAGGCCAGGCGCCTGTTCGCCGATGCCAACCAGATGCTGGATATGCTGGCCGCCAACGGCAGCCTCAATCCGCGCGGCGTCTACGGCCTGTTCCCGGCCAACCGCGTCGGCGACGACATCGAGGTGTATCGCGACGAAAACCGCGACGAGGTGCTGGCGGTCAGCCGTCACCTGCGCCAGCAGACCGAGAAAACCGACTTCCCGAACTACTGCCTAGCGGACTTCGTCGCGCCGAAAAGCAGCGGCAAGGCCGATTATTTCGGCGCTTTCGCCGTCACCGGCGGTCTGGAAGAGGATGAGCTGGCGGCGGCCTACGATGCGCAGCATGATGATTACAATAAAATCATGATCAAGGCGTTGGCCGATCGCCTGGCGGAAGCCTTCGCCGAGTACCTGCATGAGCAGGTGCGTAAATTGTACTGGGGCTTTGCCGCTGACGAGAACCTGAGCAACGAAGAGCTGATCCGCGAGAATTACCAGGGCATCCGCCCGGCGCCGGGCTACCCGGCCTGCCCGGAGCATACCGAGAAAGCGGAGATCTGGCGCCTGTTGGACGTTAACCGCCACACCGGCATGGAACTGACCGAATCCTTCGCCATGTGGCCGGGGGCGGCGGTGTCGGGCTGGTACTTCAGCCATCCGGAGAGCAAGTATTTTGCGGTGGCGCAGATCCAGCGCGATCAGGTGGAAGACTATGCGGCGCGCAAAGGCATGAGCATCAGCGAAGTTGAACGCTGGCTGGCGCCTAACCTCGGCTACGACGCCGACTGACGATTGAGGGGCGCTGCATGCGGCGCCCCTGCCACCCCGCTTTTCTCATATAGGGTCAACATGTTGGCCCCTGCTTATCCCTCGTCGTTCGCCACTGCCTCCACATCAATGTGCAGTGCGTCGTAGCGCCAATACTCCAAATCGCAATCAATCACCCGATCGTGCTGATCGCGGTTAACCCGGGTAATAAACAGCGACGGGCTGCCGTAGGTGACTTTCAGCATCGCGGCTGCCTCCTGCGGTAACAGGGTCGGCAGCATATCGAAGCGCACCCGGCCATAATGGATACCGTAGCGCTCTGCGTACAGTGCGGTCAGCGACTGCGTCAAATCGGCCTCCAGGATACCGGCAAAGTAGGCCGGATTGAGGTAGTGCTCGCAATACAGCACCGCACGCCCGTCGATAAAGCGTAGCCGGCGGATGCGGTAAACCTCTGCGCCTTCCGGCAGCGCCAGCCGCCGCGCCAGGGCGGCGTCGGCATGCACGCGACCACTGTCGATCACCTGGGTATGGGCGTCGCGCCCCTGCTGCTGAGCCATGGCGTGGAAGTGGCTGCGCTGCAACGGGTTGTACACCAGCCGTGGCGGCGAGATAAACCAGCCGCGCCTCACCTGACGGTAAATCACCCCCTGCGCCTCCAACTGGCCGAGCGCTTCCTGCAAGGTAATGCGGGTGGTGGAGAACTGCTCGCTCAGGGCGCGTTCCGAAGGCAGCTTGCCGCCAATGTTGAACTCCCCCGCAGCAATGCGGGCGTTCAACGTCTGGCAGATTATCGCCACGGTGGTTGCTCCTTCACTCATGACACATGCCCCATTTCAGTGCGTTTTGCCCCTGTTAAGGTAGACCAGCGGGCGGCCCCTTGAGGCGTAAATGAGATAAAGCTGCTGCTTTTTTGGGCTGACATATAATTATCACATTCGTCCGTTAGATTGGCTTGGTTCTTGCTGGACTAGTCCAGCTACTCCCACACTACCACCTGGAGCATCTGTTATGAAACGTTTGTGCGCTTCTGTGTTAACCAGTGCCATTGTACTGACCAGCCAGATGAGCTGGGCCGCAGATTCCGATCTGGCCGCGCTCGAGCAGGCCGCCAAGAAGGAAGGTGAAGTCAACAGCGTCGGCATGCCGGACAGCTGGGCCAACTGGAAAGACACCTGGCAGGATCTGCAGAGCAAGTACGGTTTGAAGCATCTCGATACCGACATGAGCTCGGCGCAGGAAATCGCCAAGTTCGACGCGGAAAAGGGCAATGCCACGGCGGATATCGGTGACGTGGGCGCGGCATTCGGCCCCATCGCGGTGCAAAAAGGGGTAACCCAACCTTATAAGCCGTCCACCTGGGAGCAGGTGCCTGGCTGGGCGAAAGACAAGGATGGCCACTGGGCGCTGGCCTATACCGGCACCATCGCCTTCATTATCAACAAACAGCAGGTGAAAGAGATCCCGCACAGTTGGGCCGATCTGCTGAAAGGCACTTATCAGGTCACCATCGGTGACGTCGGCACCGCCTCGCAGGCGGCAAGCGGCGTGCTGGCGGCCACCTACGCCATGGGCGGCAACGAGAAAAACCTGAAGCCGGGCCTGGAGTTCTTCGGCAAGTTGGCCAAGGCCGGGCGCCTGAGCCTGAGCAACCCGGTGATCGCTTCGCTGGAAAAAGGCGAAGTGCAGGTCGGCGTGGTGTGGGACTTTAACGGCCTGAACTACCGTGACCAGATCGACAAAACCCGTTTTGAAGTGTTGATCCCATCCGACGGCTCAATCACGTCAGGCTACACCACCATCATCAACAAATTCGCCAAACACCCGAACGCCGCCAAGCTGGCGCGTGAATATATTTTCTCCGACGCCGGTCAGATCAATCTGGCGCGCGGCTATGCTCGCCCGATCCGTGCGGAACACCTGACGCTGCCGGACGACGTAAAAGCCAAGCTGCTGCCGGCCGAACAGTATAAAAACGCCCACCCGATCGCCGATCCGGCGGCCTGGGAACAAAGCGCCAAAACGCTGCCGCGCCAGTGGCAGGAAAACGTCATTATGTTTATGCAGCAGTGAGTTAAGCCATCATGAAAACGATCCTCGTACTGCTGGACGGCCTGAACTATCAGGTGGCGCATGACGCCATGGGATATCTGCAGGCCGAGTGTGCGGCAGGGCGCGGACGGTTGTATCAGCTGGAGAGCGAGCTGCCTTCGCTCTCTCGGCCGCTGTATGAATGCATTCTCACCGGCGTACCGCCGGTGGAGAGCGGCGTGGTGCATAATCAGGTATCGCGCCTCTCGCATCAGCAAAGCGTGTTTCACTATGCGCGCGCCGCAGGGCTGACTACCGCTGCGGCCGCCTACCATTGGTTCAGTGAGCTGTATAACCGTACCCCGTTCGACGCCGCGCGCGATCGCCATACCGACGATGCCGGGCTGCCCATCCAGCACGGCCATTTTTATTACGACGACCGCTACCCAGACTCCCATCTGTTTGACGACGCCGAAAGCCTGCGCCGCCGTCATCAGCCCGATTTCCTGTTGATCCACCCGATGAACATCGACGATGCCGGGCACCGCTTCGGCCTGTCTTCACCGCAGTACCGTAACGCGGCGCGCAATGCCGACGGCGTGCTGTCGCGCTATCTGGGCGACTGGCTAAGCGCCGGGTATCAGGTGATGGTCACGGCCGATCACGGCATGAATGACGACCGCAGCCACGGCGGTGTATTGCCGGAGGAGCGGCAGGTGCCGCTGTTTGTATTCGGTGCGGCTTTCAGCCAGAACGACGCCAACCCGCAGCAAACCGACCTGTGCGGCACGCTGTGCGAAGTGTTGCAGGTGGCGCACGACAAGTCGCGCTGCCGTGCGCTGTTGGCATAAGGGTGAAAATGAAAGCCAAGTGGATTGCCGCACTGTGCCTGCTGCCGTTTATTCTGCTGTTCGGCGCGTTCCAAATCGCGCCGCTGGTGTGGATTGCGGTCAGCAGTTTTTTCAGCCAGACCAGCGGCTGGGGGCTGGGTAATTACGTCGACGTCCTGACCTCGCCGTTCTATCTGCAGGCATTTCAGTTCTCGCTGGAGATCTCCCTTTGGTCGAGCGTGTACGGGCTGCTGATTGCTCTGGTCGGCAGTTACTCGCTGCGTCAACTGGGCCAGACGAGGTTCCATGATTTTGTGATGTCGTTTACCAACATGACCAGCAATTTTGCCGGAGTGCCGCTGGCCTTCGCCTTTGTCATTCTGTTGGGGTTGAACGGCTGCCTGACGTTGCTGCTGCGCAAGTATGGCCTGATGGAGAGCTTTAACCTCTACTCCAAAACCGGGCTGATCGTGCTTTACACCTACTTCCAAATCCCGTTGGGCGTATTGCTGTTATACCCGGCGTTCGACGCGCTGCGCGAAGACTGGCGCGAATCGGCCTCGCTGCTCGGCGCCGGCCCGTGGCGCTACTGGCGGCATATCGGCCTGCCGGTGCTGGCGCCGGCGCTGATGGGCACCTTTGTCATCCTGCTGGCCAACGCGCTGGGGGCCTACGCCACGGTATATGCGCTGACCACCGGGAATTTCAACGTGATACCGATACGTATTTCGTCGCTGGTGGCGGGGGATATTTCCCTCGATCCGAACCTGGCCAGCGCGCTGGCGATGCTGTTGGTGGCGATGATGGCGTTCATTACCCTGATCCATCAATGGCTGTTGCGCAGGAGCTACCTGAATGCGCGCTCATAATGTTGCGGAGGGCGGCCATGTCCCGTTTTGAAACCGGCTACCACCGCGTGGTGACCGGTCTGCTTTTGCTGATCCTACTGTTACCGCTGGCGGCGACGCTGATTTACGCGCTGGCCACCCAGTGGGGCGCCACCATCCTGCCGGACGGCTTTACCCTGAAGTGGGTGACGGCATTGTGGAGCGATCCCCGTTTCCTGCTGGCGCTGTGGCACTCGCTGCTGATCTGTTTCGGCACCCTGGTGCTGGCGGTGGTGGTGATTTTGCCGATGATGTTCGCGATTGCGTACTATTTTCCCAAACTGGACGCGGTGATGAACGTGCTGATCCTGTTGCCGTTCGCCGTCCCGCCGGTGGTGTCGGCGGTCGGGCTGATGCAGTTGTTCGCCGCCGATCCGCTGCCGCTGCTCGGCACGCCCTGGATCCTGATCGGCTGCTACTTCTCGATTGCCCTGCCGTTTATTTACCGCGCCATCAGCAACAACATGCAGGCGATCAACCTGCGCGATCTGATGGACGCGGCACACCTGTTGGGCGCCAGCACCTGGCAGGCTGCGTTGCTGGTGGTGCTGCCGAACCTGCGCAAGGGCGGGATGATTGCGGTGCTGCTGTCGTTCTCGTTCCTGATTGGCGAATTCGTCTTCGCCAACCTGCTGGTGGGCAGCCAGTATGAAACGCTGCAGGTTTATCTCTATAACATGCGCAACGGCAGCGGCCACTTCACCAGCGCGCTGGTCATTTCTTATTTCGCCGTGGTGCTGATCGTCACCTGGCTGGCGAATTTGCTGAATAAAAATAAGGGTTAACGCATGGCATATCTCACCGTCACCCGCCTCAATAAACACTACGGCCAGACCCAGGTGTTTCAGGATATCGATTTCACCGCCGAAGAGGGCGAGTTCGTCACGCTGCTCGGGCCGAGCGGCTGCGGTAAATCCACGCTGCTGCGCTGTCTGGCGGGGCTGACGTCGGTCGACAGCGGCCAAATCTTGCTGCAGGGCCAGGATCTGGTGCCGGTGCCGCCGCAAAAGCGCGGCATAGGTATGGTGTTCCAGAGCTATGCACTGTTCCCGAACATGACCGTTGAAGGCAACGTGGCGTTTGGTCTGAAAATGCAGAAGCTGGCGGCCGGGCAGATCCACCAGCGGGTACAGGAAGTGCTGGCGCTGGTGGAGTTGACCGAACTGGCGAAGCGTTATCCGCACCAACTGTCCGGCGGTCAGTGTCAGCGGGTGGCGCTGGCGCGCTCGCTGGTGACCCGCCCGCGCCTGCTGTTGCTCGACGAGCCGCTGTCGGCGCTGGACGCCCGTATCCGCAAACATCTGCGCGAGCAGATCCGCCGTATCCAGCGTGAACTGAACCTGACGGCAATCTTCGTCACCCACGATCAGGAAGAGGCGCTGACGTTGTCGGATCGCATCGTGCTGATGAACAAGGGCCAAATCGTGCAGAGCGGCGATGCGGAAACCCTGTACACCCAGCCGGCTAACGTCTTCGCCGCCGGGTTTATCGGCAACTACAACCTGCTGAGCGCCGAGCAGGCGAGCGCACTTACCGGCCGCAGTTATGCCGGCAAGGTGGCGATACGCCCTGAATCGATCGCGCTGCTGCCGGCCGGGCAGGGGATTGAGGGGGTGATCCTCAGCCATAGTCTGTTGGGGAATGTGGTACGCTACCGTGTCCAGGTTCGTGGCGTCGAGCTGTTGGTTGACGCGCTCAACCGGTCGGTCGAGGATTTACGGCCCGACGGCAGCGAAATTGGGCTACACTTGGAAACTGTTACATTACGGGAAGTTGCATGACTTCGCTGCGGCAATCAATGATAACTCCAGGGTAATTCCTGCCGTTGCGTTAACCCTCCAATATGCGGTCTGCAGCCTGTTACCGCTGTCCTGCCCGACTACCGCCCGGCAGGCAGGATAGCCTGCTATACCCGTCGCCTTTCAAGCTGCAGGTGTGTTGGCCGCGCGGTCTCACCCCAGTCACTTACTTGAGTAAGCTCCTGGGGATTCACCCGCTTGCCGCCGTCCTGCAGCCCGAAATTCATAGGGTATGGATTTGATTTTTCCTGCCGGGCGTGAATGGAGCGTATTTTCCGTGTTGACCCTTCTCCACCTGCTTTCTTCCGTGGCGCTGTTAGTGTGGGGTACCCACATCGTGCGCACCGGGATTATGCGGGTCTACGGCGCTAATCTGCGCCGGGTATTGAGCGACAGCGTCGAGAAAAAACCGCTGGCGTTCGTCTCCGGCATCGGCGTAACCGCGCTGGTGCAAAGCAGCAACGCCACCGCGCTGCTGGTCACCTCTTTCGTCGCACAAGGGCTGGTGGGGCTGGCGCCTGCGCTGGTGATCATGCTGGGCGCCGACGTCGGCACCGCCTTGATGGCACGAGTGCTGACTTTCGATCTCTCCTGGCTGTCGCCGCTGCTGATTCTGGTCGGCGTTTTCCTGTTCCTCAGCCGTAAGCAAACCCGGGTTGGCCAAATGGGGCGCGTGTGCATCGGCCTCGGGCTGATCGTACTGGCGCTGGAGCTGATCGTGGCCGCCGCGACGCCCATAACCCAGGCGGCGGGCGTGAAAGTGCTGTTCTCGTCGCTGACCGGCGACGTGATGCTGGATGCCCTTACCGGCGCGCTGTTCGCCATCGTCAGCTATTCCAGCCTGGCGGCAGTGTTGCTGACCGCCACCCTGACCGCATCCGGCGTGATCTCGCTGAAAGTGGCGCTGTGTCTGGTGATTGGCGCCAATCTTGGCAGTGGCCTGTTGGCGGTCATCAATACCAGCGGCCAGAACGCCGCCGGCCGCCGGGTGGCGCTCGGCAGCCTGCTGTTCAAGCTGATAGGCTGCGTGCTGGTGCTGCCGTTTGTCTCTTATCTGGCAGAGGTAATGACCCGATTGCCGGGCGAAAACGAAGAGCTGGTGATCTATTTTCACGTCTTCTACAACCTGATCCGCTGCCTGATGCTGATCCCGCTGGCCGGCCCGATGGCGCGTTTATGCGAAACTTTGATCGCCGACGTGGCGGCCGACGATCCCCGTCTGCGGCCGCGACACCTGGACGCCAGCGCGCTGGATACGCCGACGTTGGCGCTGGCCAATGCGGCGCGTGAAACCCTGCGCATGGGCGACGTGGTGGAACACATGATGATCCTGCATCGCGAAGTGCTGCACGGCAAGAATGGGCAGGATAAAGAGGTGCGCCGGCTGGACGACGATGTCGATGTGCTCTATACCGCCATCAAGCTGTATCTGGCGCAGATCCAAAAAGAGGATTTGGGCGAAGAGGATTCGCGCCGTTGGGCGGAAATCATCGAAATGGCGCTGAACCTGGAACAAGCCGGGGATATCATTGAGCGCATGACCGGTGACGTGGCGGCGAAATCGCACGCGGCGCGGCGGGCGTTCTCGGCGGAAGGCCTGGCGGAGCTGGATACGCTGCATGAGCGGCTGGTCGGCAACCTGCGCCTGAGCCTGTCGGTGTTCCTGTCCGGCGATCTTACCAGCGCCAAACGGCTGCGGCGCTCCAAGCACCGTTTTCGCATTCTGGATCGCCGCTACGCGCATGCGCACGTCGATCGTCTGCATCAGCAAAACGTGCAAAGCATCGAAACCAGTTCGCTGCATCTGGGGTTGTTGGGGGATATGAAGCGCCTGAACTCGCTGTTCTGCGCCGTGGCGTATAACGTGCTGGATCAGGATGAGCGCGATGATGAGCGTGAGTGGGACGATACGCCGAGCACGTTGTAAACATATCTGAATCTGGTGAGGGAAATACGAAATTTCGCAGAAGTTGAGCGGGGCGCACATGGCTGCGCCCCGGCGTGAGATTATTTTTTCTTGATCGGTCGGCCAGACCAGTACCCTGCCAGCAGCGAGCCGGAAAGGTTATGCCACACGGAGAACAGGGCGCCCGGCAGCGCGGCCAGCGGTGAGAAGTAAATCTTGCCCAGCGTCGCCGCCAGCCCGGAGTTCTGCATGCCGACTTCAATGGCCAGCGTGCGGCAGGTGGATTCGTCGAAGCCGAACAGCTTGCCGCCCCAGTAACCGCTCAACAAGCCAATGCCGTTATGCAGGATCACTGCGATGATCACCACCAGCCCGACGGAGGCGATGTGGCTCTGGCTGCCTGCGACCACCGCACTGATGATCGCCAGGATGCAGACCATCGACAGCGCCGGCAGGAACGGCTCGATACGTTTGACGGTTTTGGTAAAGGTGTGATGCACGATCAAGCCCAGGCCAATCGGGATCACCACGATCTGCAGGATACTCAGCAGCATGCCCATCACATCGACGCTGATTTCGGTATCGACATACAGACGGGTCAGCAGCGGCGTGGCGAATACGCCCACCAGCGTGGAGACCGCCGAAATGGTCACCGACAGCGCAACGTCTCCTTTTGCCAGGTAGATCATCACGTTGGAGGCGGTGCCGCTGGCAACGCTGCCGACCAGCACCATGCCGGCGGAAAGATCCGGCGGCATATGGAACAGCATCGCCAGCAACCAGGCCGCCAGCGGCATGATCAGATAATGCAGAAAGATGCCTGCCGCCACCGGCGCGGGGCGCGACAGTACGCGCTTGAAGTCATCCAGCCGCAGCGTGACGCCCATGGCGAACATGATCAGCATCAGCAGTGGGCTGACGTAGGGACCAATACCGGTAAAGGTGGTGGGCGTAGCGTAGGCGGCGACGGCGAGCAGCACCGCCCACAGGGGGAATAATCGGGTTAGCAGTGCCAACATGAATAGGGTTTTCCTTCAATAGGCTATCTTACTTGCCATGTTGAGTCCGGGCAGCGCCCGAACCCAAACCGGCTACGACGATATACGCCTATTGGCGCAGGTATTATTAAAATTATTCGAACAGATTGTGGTGCAGGGTGCGTACTACCTGTTCGGCGTCATCGCCCGGCACCAGGAAGCACAGGTTGTAGCTGCTGGCGCCGTAGCAGATCATGCGGATATTGAACGGGTCAAGCACGCCGAACACCTCTTTGCCCACGCCGCAGGCCTGGGAAAGCTTGTTGCCGATTATCGCCACCAGCGCCAGATTCTCCTCCACTTCCACCCGACACAGCGACGACAACTCGGTCAGCAGCGAGGTGGTCAGCAGGCTGCCGCCGGTGGAGGTGGAGCCGGTGGTGTCCATGGTCAGTGCCACGCTGACTTCTGAGGTGGTGATCAAATCCACCGAAATATTGTGGCGTGCCAGAATGCTGAACACTTCGGCCAGGAAACCGCGCGCGTGCAGCATATTGAGGCTGTGCAGCGTTAACAGGGTTTGTTTGCGGCGCAGCGCCAATGCGCGGAACAGCGGTGGGTTCTCGGTGGTATTGCACACCAGGGTGCCGCCGGCGGACGGATCCTTGCTGGAACCGACAAACACCGGAATATCGCTGCGTACCGCCGGCAACAGGGTGGCCGGGTGCAGCACTTTCGCGCCGAAGGTGGCCATTTCAGCCGCTTCTTCAAAGGTGATTTTGTCGATGCGCTTCGCCGTAGGGACCACGCGCGGATCGGTGGTGTAGATGCCCGGCACGTCGGTCCAGATATCTACCCGGCCGACGTTCAGCGCTTCACCCAGCAGGGCGGCGGTGTAATCGCTGCCGCCACGGCCCAGCGTGGTGGTGCGGCCCTTAGGTTCGCTGCCGATAAAGCCTTGAGTGACGACCAGCGCTTCCTGCAGACGCGGTTTGAGCAGCGTCTGGGTCAGCTCTTTCAGTACCGCGCTGTCCGGCGTGGCGCGGCCGAAATGATCGTCGGTGTGCATCACTTTGCGTACGTCAAACCACTCCGCCTGCACCTTGCGGCTGCGCAGGATCTCAACGAAAAGCAGGGTGGACATCAGTTCGCCGTGGCTGACCAGCTCGTCGGTGAGTGCCGTAGAGGTCGCCAACGCCGCCGCTTCGGACAGCATGGCGATGTTTTCCAGCATGCGATCGATTTCCTCGCGGATCACCGCCGGGTTACCGAGGCGGTCGAGAATGGCGTACTGGATACGGCGGATTTCATCGAGCTGGTAGCTGCGCTTGTCGACGTCGCTGCCTTCGGCCAATGCGACCAGCAGGTTGGTGACGCCCGCAGAAGCGGACAGGACTACCAGGCGGACCTGCGGATTGGCGAGCACGACGTCGGCGCTGCGGTTCATGGCTTCATAGTCGGCAACGCTGGTGCCGCCGAATTTGGCCACAACGGTAGAATTCTGGGGTACTGCTTGGTTCATGTAAAACCTCGTGTCAGGGATGCCCTACTTTGAGAGCACTTTTTTCCATAGCCTTGGCACAAGGGGAGAGCGATAAACAGGGGGCAGACGTAGAGGTTGAAACTACGATACACCCAGAAGCGCCCCACCTTGCTGATTGCCCCCGCGGGGCAAACTTTGGTGACAACCCAGGGGATTCAGCCCCTGTAGCCGATACGATGAATGCCGTGCATCACCCTACCTCGGCGTCGCTCCCCCTCCAGTGCCGTCATGGGAAACGGCTCCTCTGACACTCTACCTGGGCGACGCGCCTCTTCTGGCTTGCGCACCGGGTGCGCAAGTAGGCTGATAGGAATAGCCGGTTATTGCGCTTGTGTCAACGGTCAGACGTTGAGGGATTTTCAATTTGCACTAACGCTATCAGCGTGCAGGGCATGGCGGGGACGAAACCGGAGCCTATCGGTTGCAGCTTGCCGTCCTCGCGTTGGCACAACAGCGGAATCACACCCTGATGTTTTTCCAGATATTCCAGCCAGCCAAAGTTTTCGTTCAGCTTGGTGGCCTTGATGGTCGCGCCTTTGGCGATCAGGCTGCTTAACCGGCCGTAGGTGGCCTCCTGATTGAACAGGATTTCGTGCCGGCGGAAGCGCGAACTTTCCGCGCTGTTGCCGCGTCCTTTCAGCGGCGCGCCGGAGCGGATAGCGAAGACCTGTTCGTCACCGAAGATATGGCTGAAGTGGTAGACCGCCAGCGCATTCTGATGGCGGTTGGGCGAGAGTGCCAACACTTGCGCGGTATCGCTCAGATCGAGGTAGTTCTCGGCATGTTCGGAGTAAGCATGCCCATAATAGGCGGGAATGCCCTCCATACGCGCCTGGCGGTAATATTCCCAACTGCTGTCGGTGACGAGCACCGGGATATTCATTTTTATCAACGCCTGCGCCAGCATGCGCGCCACGCTGTTGGCACCGACGATCAGCACGCCGCGCGGTTTTTGCTGCTGCACCCGCAGCCAGCGCGCCATCATGCCGCTGGTCAGGCTTTGCAACACCACCGTGCCGATGATGACGGCGAACACCACGGTCACCAGCCGATCGGCGCCCTGATAGCCGCTGCGCTGCAGCGTCAGGGCGAACAGCGAGCTGACCGCTGCGGCGACGATGCCGCGTGGGGCGATCCAGCACAGCAGCAGGCGATCGCGCCAATGCAGGGAAGAGCGCCAGGTCGACACCGCAATGCACAGCGGCCGGGCGATAAACTGTACCGCCAGCAACAGGCCCAGCAGAGGCCAGCCCATGCTCCACAGCGCATGAATATCCAGCCGCGCCGCCAGAATGATGAACAGCGCCGAAATCAGGATAGCCGACAGCTCTTCCTTGAACGCCAGAATGTCGCTGGTATCCACGTCGCGCATATTGGCCAGCCAAATGCCCATTACCGTCACGGTCAACAGGCCGGATTCGTCGGCAATGGCGTTGGACACGCCGAAGGCGGTCAGCATGATCGCCAGCACCGCCAGGTTTTGCAGGTAGCGCGGCAGCCAGACGCGGCGCAACGCCAGCCCCAGCAGGTAACCGAACAGCGCGCCGATCGCCAGGCCGACGGCGGCGGTAATGCCCAACGTCCAGAACAGGTGGGTATAGGACTCCGAATGCTGCTTCAGCACGATGAACTCGAACACCAACAGGGTGAAGATAGCGCCAACCGGGTCGATCACTATCCCTTCCCAGCGCAGCACCTGGTTGATATTGGCGTTGGGCCGCACCACGCGCATCAGCGGGGCTATCACCGTCGGCCCGGTCACCACCGTTACCGCGCCGATCAGCGCTGCCAGCTCGGGCGGAAAGTCCAGCAGCCACCAGCAGGCGACGCCGATCACCAGGAAAGTCATCAGCATGCCGATGGTCACCAGGTTACGCACCACGCCGCCCAGGCCGCGAATCTCCTCTACCCTCAGCGTCAGCGCACCTTCAAATAAAATGATCGCCACCGACAGCGACACCAGCGGGAACAGCAGATCGCCGAACAGCGCGTCCGGCTGGACCAGATGCACCGCCGGCCCCAGCAGGATGCCAAACAGCAGCAGCGGCAGAATGGCCGGCAGCCGCAACAGCCAGGCCAGCCATTGCGCCAGCAGCGAACTTAAACCGATGATCACCAACATCAGTGGAGCAGATAATTCCATGGCGGAGGTCCTTCTCTAATTGGCTATCAGCAACAATGGCACATTTCAGTGACAGTTCGGCAACCCTGATAACAGGCTGTTATCCAAAAGTATAGGGGAATGGCTGAAACGATGCAGGGGACGTTTGACAGTTGGCGCCTATCGCAAGAAAAGAGATCATAATCGCAGTCGAACAGGCTACAATCGGGCAACCACGTCACATTTATTCTCAAGCCTAAGAGTGTTGCTATGAAAAATATCAATCCTAGTCAAACCGCTGCTTGGCAAGCCCTGCAGCAACATTTTGAACAGATGAAAGACGTCCGGATCAGCGATCTGTTCGCTCAGGACAAAGAGCGTTTCTCTCGCTTCTCCGCCACCTTCAACGATCAGATGCTGGTGGACTACTCTAAAAACCGCATCACCGCAGAAACGCTGGAGAAGCTGCAGGCGCTGGCGAAAGAGACCGATCTGCAAAGCGCGATCAAATCGATGTTTGCCGGCGAGAAAATCAACCGTACCGAAGATCGTGCGGTGCTGCACGTTGCCCTGCGCAACCGCAGCAACAGCCCTATTATCGTTGACGGCAAAGATGTGATGCCGGAAGTGAATGCGGTATTGGCCAAGATGAAACAGTTCTGCGACCGCGTGATTGGCGGCGACTGGAAAGGCTATACCGGCAAAGCGATTACCGACGTGGTGAATATCGGCATCGGCGGTTCGGATCTCGGCCCTTATATGGCTACCGAAGCGCTGCGTCCTTACAAAAATCACCTGAACATGCATTTTGTTTCCAACGTTGACGGCACCCATATCGCCGAAACGCTCAAACCGCTGAACCCGGAAACCACGCTGTTCCTGGTGGCGTCCAAAACCTTTACCACGCAGGAAACCATGACCAACGCCCACAGCGCGCGCGACTGGTTCCTGAGCACCGCCGGTGATCAAAAGCACGTGGCCAAGCACTTTGCGGCGCTGTCCACCAACGGCAAGGCGGTAGGTGAGTTTGGTATTGATACAGCCAATATGTTCGAGTTCTGGGACTGGGTTGGCGGCCGTTATTCTCTGTGGTCGGCGATTGGTCTGTCTATCGCGTTGTCGCTGGGCTATGAGAACTTCGAACAGCTGCTGAGCGGCGCGCACGAGATGGATAAACACTTTGCGCAAACGCCGGCGGAGCAAAACCTGCCGGTACTGCTGGCGCTGATCGGCATCTGGTACAACAATTTCTTCGGTGCAGAGACTGAAGCGATTCTGCCGTACGACCAGTACATGCACCGTTTTGCCGCTTACTTCCAGCAGGGCAATATGGAATCGAACGGCAAATACGTAGATCGCAACGGTCACCCGGTAGATTACCAGACGGGCCCAATCATCTGGGGCGAGCCGGGCACCAATGGCCAGCACGCGTTCTACCAGCTGATTCACCAGGGCACCAAGCTGGTTCCTTGCGACTTTATCGCACCGGCCATCAGCCATAATCCGCTGAGCGACCACCACGCTAAACTGCTGTCGAATTTCTTCGCGCAGACCGAGGCGCTGGCGTTCGGCAAGTCGCTGGAGGTGGTGGAAGAAGAGTTCGCCGCTCAGGGCAAGACCGCGGAAGAGGTCAAACACGTGGCGCCGTTCAAGGTGTTTGAAGGCAACCGCCCGACCAACTCCATTCTGCTGCGTGAGATCACGCCGTTCAGCCTGGGCAGCCTGATCGCACTGTATGAACACAAAATCTTCACCCAGGGCGCGATCCTGAACATCTTCACCTTCGACCAGTGGGGCGTAGAGCTGGGCAAACAGCTGGCTAACCGTATCCTGCCGGAGCTGGCGGGCGACGAGGCGGTAAGCAGCCACGACAGCTCAACCAACGCGCTGATCAACCGCTTTAAAGAATGGCGTTAATGGCCGTATCTGATTGATGCCAATAAAAAAACCCGCCGCGGCGGGTTTTTTTGCATCTGGATGATTACAGATTGATCGGCACTTCGAAACTGATGCCTGCGCCCACGTCATCGGCGGTGCTGGCATTGTTGTCGGTATACCACAGGCTGGTATCAAACTTGACCTGGGAATCCAGGGTGTAACCCCAGCCGAGCTGAATGCCTTTCAGTGTGTCAGATTTCGGGAACGCCTGGTTGATGGACTGGCTGTTCGGGTTCACTTTGGCATACACCAAACGGGTGCTCCAGCGCTGGCTGTCATCCAGCACCAACTCTACGCGCCCGGACAGCATTTGGCCGTCGCCGCCCATGGCGTGGCCCAGCGGGTAACCCTGCTGATAATAGCCGCCCTTGTAAATGTAATGGTTGTACACATAGTTTTTGCGGCTCATATCGGCACGGGTATCAGCCCCTTCGATAGACCAGTTGACGGTGGTCGTACCCCATTCCGGGTGGCCTTCCAGCCCCAGCAAATAGGTGTTTTGTGAAGGCAACATACCCGCTTCATCTTCACCCACCAACTGACCGTACAAACTTACCGGCAAGCCAATTAACGGCTGCATTTTCAGCTTGAAGTCGAAGCCGGCAAGCTGGTTGCCCGGATCGTTGCCTTTGCCAGAGTCATCGTTATCCTTACCGGCAAATGCGTTCCAGAATGAACTCCAGGACTGAGGTCGACCGCTGCCGCCCCATTCCATAATGCGTGAGGCGCCGAGCTCCAGGAAGTCGGTCGGCATCATGGTGAAACGACCGCCAATCAGCTTGGTATCAGGGACGGAAGAGTATTGCGACAGCTGACCGGCGGTCAGCTGGTACTGCCAGCGGCCAATCCAGGACAACCAAGGCGTTTCAAACGGAGACTGGTCGGCGCGTTGCAGCATAAAACCGGCCACCGGGCGTGCGGCGTCGGAGCGAATCAGGCTGCCGTCGTAACCTGGGCCCCACCATTGGGAGACTTCACCGAATGACAGCCATTGGTTCCAGATTTTTACTGCGCCGTAGGAGCCATTGAGGTTGAACTTTGAGCCGTCGCTGACGCGTTGATCGCCTTCGACAGAACCCTGGACGCGCACGTCCCAGAATTCGCCGTTGGCACCAGCGCCGATAGTCAGGCGGTCATCAGCATATTCATTCTGACCGAAGCCCTGCGGGGTACCGGGTTTGTCGGTAGAGGCGTAGCCGCTGACGCGGATATTGGCTTTCAGGGCATCGACACGGCGCTGAACGCGGTCAATGACGCTTTTCTCGGTACCGGTTACCGGTTTGGCTTGTGAAATAACCGAGCTGATTTCTTCCTGGCTCAGCGGCCAGGTGGACAAGCTGACGTTAATCACGCCGCGGTCTGACAACCAGGCAAGATCGTTACGCAGATCGTTATCAGGAGTGACCAGGCCGGCGGCGTGACCGGTTAATGCACAGGTAAACAGGCCCGCCGCGACCAGTCCGTTAAGTTTAGCGCGCATAAAGAATTCCCTTGTTAATTCGAGGTTATTAGTTTTATGTAAAGATCTATGTCCCATCATAGTTGACATTTCAATTTGCTACAAATATATCAACCAGAAATATCCTAATGTAACTGATTGAATTAAATTGAGTTTAAAGGTGATTTCATCAGGGTAATAAATTTTAAGATAATGCCTATGTTAGGATGCGCAGATAATTTTAGCGGTATTTAAGGGGGAGTTCTTATGGCGAAAACATCGCGTTCGATAATGATTGCGAAGGGGTTGCAGCGGGTACTGAACATCGGGCTGCTGCTGCTGGCGGCGATCCTGGTCGTTTTTTTGGTGAAAGAAACCATTCACCTGGCGAAAGTATTGTTTGTAAACAGTGAGGAATCATCGTCTTATCTGTTGATTGAAGGCATCGTGATTTACTTCCTGTATTTTGAGTTCATCGCCTTGATCGTCAAGTATTTTGAATCGGGATATCATTTTCCGCTGCGCTATTTCATCTATATCGGCATTACCGCGATTATTCGTTTGATCATAGTGGATCATAAAAACCCATTCGATACCTTGATTTATGCCGGGGCGATATTGCTGTTGGTCGTGACTCTCTATCTCGCCAATACCGACCGCTTAAAGCGCGAATAAATATCCTTCATACCTGAAGCAGCAGCGTTAGCTGCACGTGAGCACCCCAGTCACTTACCGAGTAAGCTCCTGGGGATTTACACGCTTGTAGCCTCGCTGCAACGCCGATTATTTTGGCTATTCCATAAAAATGGCGGCCCGTTGGGGCCGCCGAAGACACAGGTATTGATCGGAAAGAACTGAAGTACATCAAGCGCATTGCAGTGGCAAAAAACCTTAACCTTTGACCCCGCCGGCCGTCAGGCCACCCACCAACCAGCGCTGAGCCAGCAGGAATACGGCGGTAATTGGAATAGCCGACAACACCGCCGCAGCGGCAAAGTCGCCCCATAAATAGTTTTGCGGGTTCAGATATTGCTGCATCCCTACCGCCAGCGTGTAGCTGTTGACGTCGCGCAGCAGCAGAGAGGCTACCGGCACCTCGGTAATCGCGGCGATAAACGACAGAATAAACACTACCGCCAAAATCGGCACCGACAGTGGCAGCAACACCAGGCGGAAGGCTTGCCACGGGCTGGCGCCATCCAGCGCCGCCGCTTCTTCCAGCGAATTGTCGATGGTTTCGAAATAACCCTTGATGGTCCAGACGTGCAGCGCAATGCCGCCCATATAGGCGAAGATCACCCCGCCGTGGGTGTTCAGGCCGATAAAGGGAATGTACTGACCCAGACGATCGAACAAGGCATACAACGCCACCAATGACAGTACCGCCGGGAACATCTGGAAAATCAGCATGCTTTTCAGCAAGGTGCTTTTACCGCGAAAGCGCATGCGGGCAAAGGCATAGGCGCAGGTAGTGGACAGCGTGACGATGCCGATGGCGGTGATCACCGCGATCTTAATCGAGTTCCACAACCACAGCAGCACCGGGAATGGCGGCGGGGTGACGCTGCCATCGGCGTGCGTCACGCTCATGCCGAGCGCCAAACGCCAGTGATCCCACGAAATCTGCTCCGGTATCAGACTGCCGGTGGCAAAGTTGCCGGAGCGCAGTGAAATCGTCACCACCATCAGCAGCGGGAACATGATCAGGGCAATAAAGCACAGCATCAAAATGTGAGTCATCCACAGGCGCAGGCGCTGGGATTTGGGTTGGACCATAGCCATTCTTTTCTCCCTAGTCGAAGTTCATCTTGCTGGCTTTCAGGTTCAGGATCGCCAGGGCGCCTACCAGCAGGAAGATCAGCGTGGCAATCGCGGCCGCCAGACCGAAGTCCTGCCCGCCGCCGCCTTCAAAGGCAATGCGGTAGGTGTAGCTGACCAGCAGGTCGGTATAACCGGCCGGCGTGGTGGTGCCGATCATGTCCGGCCCGCCGTTGGTCAACAGCTGAATCAAGACGAAGTTGTTAAAGTTAAAGGCGAAACTGGCAATCATCAACGGCGTCAGCGGCTTGATCAACAGCGGGAAAGTGATGCGGAAAAAGTTCTGCATCGGGGTGGCGCCGTCCATTGCCGAGGCTTCGTACAGATCGTCGGGGATCGCTTTCAACAGCCCCATGCACAGGATCATCATGTACGGGTAACCCAGCCAGGTGTTGACGATCAGAATCATGCTCTTGGCGGTAATGGGATCGCTGAACCAGGCCGGTTTGATGCCGAACAGATGGCTGAGCATCATGTTGATTTCACCGAAGCTTTGGTTAAACAACCCCTTGAAGATCAGAATCGAAATAAACGACGGCACCGCGTAGGGCAGTATCAGCATGACGCGATACACCGCTTTGCCTTTCAGCGCTTCCCACTGCACCACGCAGGCCAGCACCATGCCCACTGCCACGGTGAGGATCACGGTCATCACCGAGAACACGATGGTCCAGATAAAGATCGACACGAAGGGTTTTTTGATGCCTTCATCCTGCAAAACGCGCAGGAAGTTTTTCCAGCCGATGGTGACGGTGTATCCCGGGCTAAGGGTCTCTTTGGCCCAGCTGCCATCGGCATTCAGCGCCTGATAGAAGCCAATGTCCGGGTTCGGTCGGTATTGAATATGGGTCTGTTGGTTGGTCAGCACCTTGCCGTCTTTATCCAGCAGATACAGCGGAGAGGTGCCGGAAAACTGGCGCAGTGAACTCATGCGCAGCTCGCCGCCTTCCGGTAACTGCGCCACCACTTGGCTCAGCGCCTGGCGGTTCTGGGTAATCACCCGCAATGTGGCGCGTTCGCCTGCCGGCTCGGCGTTTTCCGCCGTCAGTTTCAGCGTTTGCGGCGCGTTGGCGTCAAAGCTGAACGGCTCGGAAATCAGCTGTTGGCCGCTATCAGGATGGGTTAACTGCAGGCGCCACTGTTGGTTTTCCGCCGGATACAGGCCGAAAGTGAAGGTCTTGCCGGTCTGGAACTGGCGTTGCATCAGCACCGACTGGGCGCGCTCAAAGGTCAGCTGGTTGGTGCTGCTGTAGTTGGTAAAGGCGATGGCAATGGTGCAAATCAGCGGAAACAGGACAAACAGCCCCATGCCGGCGATGCCCGGATAGACGTAACGCCAGGCGTAAGCGCGGCGGTTGGCGAAGACGTAAAGCCCGGCGCTGACCAGAATCAGCGTCAGAATGGCAAACAGGTATTCACCCTGTGCATACATCAACACAATCAGGTAGCAGGTAACCAGACTGAACAGGCCGATCACCAGCCATTTCAGTACGTCACTCTGCCACCACTTCGATTTCTTGCGCGCAGGCGACCCGGCGTGAGCTAATTGCATAGGGCGTTCCTTTCTGTGGAGCAACAGCGGGGCGCTTCTTCCCTTCATACTTGAAGCTACACCTTGGTTGGCTGCGTCCGCTCACCCCGGTCACATAGCTATCCATGCTCCCGGGGATGTGCGTACTTGTCGTCGCGGTGTAACGCCAATTATTTTGGGGATGCTAATCCCGCACAACGTAGTTTGTTACTTGGTAATACGGGTTTGCACGTCATCCAACGCGGCTTTCACCGTCTGGCGACCGCTGACGGCGTTGATCACCGCACTGCGTTCGGCGTACCAGAAGGCGCTCATCTGCGGGATATTCGGCATGATTTCGCCGGTCTGCGAGTTTGCCATGGTGGCGGCAATCTTCGGATCTTTCGCCAGCTGTTCCTGGTATGACTTCAGCGCCACGGCGCCCAGCGGTTTGTCCTTGTTGACGTCCGCCAAACCCTCGTTGGTCAGCAGGTAGTTTTCCAGGAATTCGGTCGCCAGCTCCTTGTTCGGGCTGGCGGCGTTGATCCCGGCGGTCAGCACGCCGACGAAGGGTTTGGACGCCTTGCCTTTGAAGGTCGGCAGCAGGGTTACGCCGTAATTGATTTTGCTTTGCTCGATGTTTGCCCACGCCCAGGGACCGTTAATGGTCATCGCGGTCTGGCCTTTGTTGAACGCCGCTTCGGCAATCGAGTAATCGGTATCGGCGTTGATGTGTTTGTTTTTCACCAGATCGACGATGAACTGCAGGCCGGCCTGTGAACCGGCGTTGGCAACGCCGACGTCCTTGATGTTGTACTTGCCGTTTTCATACTTGAAGGCATAACCGCCGTCGGCGGCAATAATCGGCCAGGTGAAGTAGGGTTCCTGCAGGTTCCACATGATGGCGCTCTTGCCTTTGGCGCGCAGCTCTTTGTCCAGCGCCGGGATCTCTTCCCAGGTTTTTGGCGCTGCTTTGATCAGGTCTTTGTTATAAATCAGCGACAGCGCTTCTACCGCGATTGGGTAGCCAATCAGCTTGCCGTCATAACGCACCGCGTCCCAGGTGAACGGGAACAGCTTGTCCTGGAAGGCCTTGGAAGGGTGGATCTCGGCCAGCAGGCCGGACTGCGCGTAGCCGCCAAAGCGGTCATGAGCCCAGAAGATGATGTCCGGGC
Organism: Serratia plymuthica; assembly: GCF_018336935.1. Classification (NCBI taxonomy): domain Bacteria; kingdom Pseudomonadati; phylum Pseudomonadota; class Gammaproteobacteria; order Enterobacterales; family Yersiniaceae; genus Serratia; species Serratia plymuthica. The sequence continues at coordinate 3,960,826 of NZ_CP068771.1, forward strand.
CGTCGCCGGTGGCGGCTACCTGCGGATATTTTTCTTCCAGCTTGTCCGGGTGCTCAATGGTGACTTTGATGCCGGTGTCTTTCTCAAACTTTTTGCCGACTTCGGCCAGGCCGTTATAGCCTTTATCGCCGTTGATCCAGATAACCAGTTTCCCTTCCTCGATCTTGGCGAAGGCGGAAGAGGAAAGCACCAAGGTGGTCAGAGCGGAAAGCACCAGCGTGCGGGCGGTGGTAAAGCTGCGAGTCATAATCCAATCCTTCTTTTGTGGGCACGTAAATCAAGGAGAGAGGTTTCGCGGTAATAGTGGGTCACAAAGCGACACATTCTCATCCTCCCCCCCTCTACGCCCCACCGCTGTGGAGTGTGATCCAGTTAACGTTGTGCCCTATTCTGTGGTGTCAGACACAGAATAGGGTGACGATTTTTGCCATACGGATCACAGATTTGCTTTAAGCGTTGAACTTCTCGCCACACCTGTCGTTCTCTCATCCTCCCATCTCCTCCCCCATGAAAAATCTTGTTACGGATGATTACCCCTTGTGGGGATTACCGCAGTATCGGCCACATTGATTTTCATCGTCGTCACGTGCAGCAGGGAACCGGATTTATGTCGCTAATGCCTACCGTCGCTCAACCCACCTTGTACCGGATCCATCCGGTCAGTTTCCGCGATGGAAACGGGGACGGCGTGGGCGACGTGCACGGCATGGTTGCGGCGCTGCCTTATCTGAAAACGCTGTCGATCGATGGCCTGGTATTGCCGCATGAGCTGTCGGCGCAAGTCGCCGCTGCGGTAGCCGCTCAGGGGCTCGGATTGTGGTACTGCGATGGGCGGAGCCTTGTCCGCCATTCTGACAGCCGGCAGCAGTACCTCCGCAGTCCGTTGGCGCTGGAGGTTGTGCCCTTCAGCATCGAGCGGTTGGTTGAGGTATTGCATGCCCGTCGCGCCACGCTGGCGGACAGCCTGTGGAGCACCGGCGATGCCGACCAGCCACGGGTGGTCAGCCATTGGGGGCAGGGGAATTTACGCTCCGCCGATGCGTTTTTGACGCTGCTGGCGATGTTGCCTGCGCCTGTCTGCCTGTATCAGGGCGAGGAACTGGGCCTGCCGCACGCCGCCGGTCTGCAGGATCCGCTGGGCGCGCAAACGCCGATGCCGTGGCACGAGGCGCCGGAACAGGTGACTGCCGGGGAAATCCACTGGTATCAGCAGGTGGCGATAGAGCACCGCGCGCTGGCGATTAGTCGTCAACAGCATGACAGCCAATCCACTTTACGTTACTGCCAGCCGCTTCTGGCGTTGCGTCGCTTACCGGTGATCCAGCACGGTGAGTTGAGCGCAGTCAGCCAGAAAAATGGCGTGGTTCGTTTACTTATTACCCATCAGGATCAATGCCTTGAAGCGCTGATTAATCTGCAGCCTTATACTCAGGCGGCCGCGCCGTCTGAGGCGACCTTGCCACTGGCATGGCAGCACGGCGCGCAGCAAGAGGGTCATCAATGGGTTTTGGCGGGTTTTGCGTCCGCCATTTTTACACGAAATGTTAACTGCGAAAGCAGGGGAGTAACGCATGGCTAGCGTCACACTGCGCAGCGTTTATAAAGCCTTCGGTGAGGCTGTGATTTCCAAAGACGTCAATCTGACCATCGATGACGGTGAGTTTGTGGTGTTTGTCGGGCCATCGGGCTGCGGCAAATCGACGCTGCTGCGCATGATCGCCGGGCTGGAGGACATTACCTCCGGTGACCTGCTGATCGGCGATAAACGCATGAATGAAGTCCCGCCTTCCGAGCGCGGTATCGGGATGGTGTTCCAGTCCTATGCCCTTTACCCGCATTTGTCCGTGGCCGACAACATGTCGTTCGGCCTGAAACTGGCGGGCGCGAAGAAAGCGGAAATCAGCCAGCGGGTGAATCAGGTATCGGAAGTGCTGCAATTGGCCCACTTGCTCGACAGGCGGCCCAAAGCGCTGTCCGGCGGGCAGCGTCAGCGGGTGGCTATCGGCCGTACGCTGGTGGCGGAACCCGATGTGTTCCTGCTCGACGAGCCGTTGTCGAACCTCGACGCCGCGCTGCGGGTACAGATGCGCATCGAGATTTCCCGTCTGCACAAACGCCTGCAGCGCACCATGATTTACGTCACTCACGATCAGGTGGAAGCGATGACGCTGGCCGACAAGATCGTGGTGCTGGACGCCGGGCGAGTCGCCCAGGTCGGCAAACCGCTGGAGCTGTATCACTACCCGGCCAACCGCTTTGTCGCCGGTTTTATCGGTTCGCCAAAAATGAATTTCCTGCCGGTCAAAGTGACCGCCGCAGAACCGCAACAGGTGCAGGTCGAATTGCCTAACCGCCAGCTGGTATGGCTACCGGTGGAAGGCACGCAGGTTCAGGCCGGCGCGAACATGTCTCTGGGCATCCGCCCTGAACATCTGCTGCCCAGCAATGCCTCTGAAGTGCAGCTTTCAGGGGACGTACAAGTGGTGGAGCAACTCGGTAACGAGACGCAAATCCACATCCAAATCCCGGCAATTCGTCAGAACCTGGTTTACCGCCAGAACGACGTGGTGCTGGTAGAAGAAGGTGCAACATTCGCCATAGGCCTGCCGCCTCACCGCTGCCATCTGTTCCGTGAAGACGGTACGGCATGTAAACGGCTGCACCAGGAGCCGGGCGTTTAAAGCACATCCAGAGCTGGTTTTAGTTGGCGTGATGAGCGCCGCCAGTTTGGACACGGACAGTGCGGAGCAATCCGGAGCGTACACGCAGTACGCGACGATCGTGAGCACTGCCCAGGTTCAACATGGCAAGCGTGATAGCCGGATAATCCAGCGATTATAACAGGAGAATAATGATGACTGTCTTGCGCAAACTTCCTCTGGCACTGGCAATCGCCGCTGGTGTGCTGACCACCCAGGCAATGGCCGTTGATTTTAAAGGCTATGCACGTTCCGGCATCGGCTGGACCGGTAGCGGTGGTGAACAACAATGTTTCAAGGCCACCGGCGCCGACAGCAAATACCGTCTCGGTAACGAATGTGAAACCTACGCCGAATTGAAGCTGGGTCAGGAAGTGTGGAAAGAGGGCGATAAAAGCTTCTACTTCGATACCAACCTGGCTTATTCCGTTTCGCAACGTTCCGACTGGGAAGACGTGACGCCGGGCTTCCGTGAAGTGAACGTGCAGGGTAAAAACCTGATCGATTGGCTGCCTGGCTCCACCATGTGGGCCGGTAAGCGCTTCTATCAGCGTCATGATGTCCATATGATCGACTTCTACTACTGGGATATCTCCGGCCCGGGCGCCGGTCTGGAAAACATCGATCTGGGCTTCGGCAAGCTGTCTGCCGCCGTGACCCGTAACTCCGAATCCGGTGGCTCCTACGGCTACCTGGATAACGAATGGAAACAGCGCCCGACCGTTAACGACACCTTCGACGTGCGTCTGGCAGGCCTGGAACTGAACCCGGGCGGTACGCTGGAGCTCGGCGTGGACTATGGCCGCGCCAACGCGCAGGACAACTACCGTCTGGCCGATGGCGCCAGCAAAGACGGCTGGATGTTCACTGCGGAACATACCCAGAGCATCCTGAGCGGCTACAACAAGTTCGTGCTGCAATACGCCACCGACTCGATGACCTCGCAAAACAATGGCCGCAGCCAAGGCGCCACCATCGACAATAACGGCAAGATGATCCGCGTGCTGGATCACGGTGCCATCGACTTCAACGATAAATGGGCGCTGATGTACGTCGGCATGTTCCAGGATATCGATCGCGACAATAACAACGGCACCACCTGGTACACCGTGGGCGTGCGCCCAATGTACAAATGGACGCCAATCATGAGCACCTTGCTGGAAGCCGGTTACGACAACGTGAAATCCCAGCGTACCGGCGATCGCAACGGCCAGTACAAAGTCACCCTGGCGCAGCAATGGCAGGCGGGCAACAGCATCTGGTCACGTCCGGCTATTCGCGTATTCGCAACCTACGCCAAGTGGGATGAAAAATGGGGCTACGCCAACAGCGATTCCGGCGCCGCTTACACCTCGGGTACCGCGTATAACGACACCAGCGCACACACCTTCAGCCGCGGCAATGACGATGAAGTCACCTTCGGCGCCCAGATGGAAATCTGGTGGTAATGACAGGACGGGGAGAGCCATGTGCTCTCCCCAACATGTATTCGCCGACGCCGGCTCTCTTGCCTGACCCGCATCGGCGCTGATAGAGGGTATAACAATGAAAAAGAATCTGCTGTCACTCTGTTTGTCGCTGGCGCTGAGCCTGGGGGCGCCATTGGCGGCCAATGCCGATACGCCGGCCAATGTCTCCGTCGCCCCGGCCATCAGCGCAGCCACGCTGCAAAGCCTGCCATGGCAACCGCTGGTGCCGCCGGTCAGCCAGGAAGTGAAACTGGATAATGTCAGCCCGCAAATCAATCAGGGCGACATTCAGGGCGCCATAGCCGCCTATACGCTGCCGGCCGATCGCGGTTCGCTGGAAGTCACGCTGAGCAGCATCAGCAAGAATAATTCGATTTACGCGCCAAGCGTGTTGGTGCTGGACGAGCACCTGCGCCCGGCGGCTTATTACCCGAGCAGCTACTTCCCATACCAACCGCCGGGGGCGATGTCCGCCGATCGCCTCGAGGGCACGCTGAAGCTGACCCCGGCGCTCGGTCAAAAACAGATTTATATGCTGGTGTACACCACCCGTCAGGATCTGGCCAAAACCACCCAGTTGACTAACCCGGCCAAGGCCTATGCCGCCGGTGTGGGTAACGCGGTACCGGATATCCCGGACCCGATCGCCAGCCACAGCGCGAGCGGAACGCTCAAGCTGAAGGTGACCGCTGAACAGGGTTCCGGCAACGTGATGATCGGTATGCTGCAACCGGCGCCGACCGCCGCACCTGTGGTGGTGGGTTCAACCGCGCCGGCCGCGGTGGCTCCTGCCGCAGCACCGGCCAAGCCTTCGGAGCCGATGCTGAACGACACCGAAAGCTATTTCAATAACGGCATCAGGCAGGCGGTGAAGGCGGGCGATATCGATAAGGCGCTGAAACTGATGAATGAGGCTGAAAGACTGGGTTCCACCACAGCGCGTGAAACGTTTATTGGCAGCGTGAAAGGCAAGGGGTAGTACCCGACGCTGCCGATGCTGGCTCGATGATTGGTGCGCTTCGGCGCACCTTTTTTCATGCGCGGGCCAGCGTTTCGCCAATCAGCGCCAGCAGGCGGGCGTTATCTACCTGTTCCATCACCCGTACCGGTTTGCCCTGCGGCTCCGGCATGCCGACCGTCAACCGCAGGCTGTCCGGCCGCCAGCGGCGAGAGCTGCCGCGCGTCATGGCGCCTTCCAGGGCCACATCCACATAATACTCCGCGGTGCTCACCAACTGCGGCTCAAGCAGCCAGGCAATCACCAACGCATCGTGGATCCAGCAACCCGGCAGACGACGGGTCTGGCGCGAGTAATAGATCCAGGGCTGGGTAGTCGCCCGCAAATAGCGGCACAGCGGCGTATCCGGTTGCGTCATGCGCGTCAGATCCGCCTGGGTGAGCATGGTTTGCGTGGTGACGTCCAGAGGCGCGAGCGTGATGTTGGCGCCGCTGGTCAGCACCTGTCGGGCGGCTTCAGGATCGAGACCGAAATTGGTGTCCTTGAGGTAACCCTCCACGTTGAACACCCCGCCCATAATCACAATTTCCTTCACCGCCTGCGCCATCTGCGGGTACAGCTGCAGAGCATGGGCGATGTTGGTCAGCGGGCCTATCGCCGCCAGGGTGATTTCACCCGGGTTGTTGCAGATCAACTCGCCGATGGCCACGGCGGCGTTTGGCGTTGGCGTCGCAACGGCCTGCGGATAAGGCGTGTTGCGCCATAATGCGGCTAACTCCGGATCGGTAATCGCGCGATCGAGATGGGCGCGCCAGGGTTCCGGCGGTTCGATCAGCGCGCGCGCCGCGCCGACGGCCAACGGCACCTGATAGCCGGTCTGTTGCAGCAGATGGTTGGCCACGGCAAAACCGGTATCGCGCGGCGTATTGCCCGCTACGATGCTGATCAACTCCAGCGAGATTTGCGGTTTGGCCGCCAGCGCCAATGCCAACGCCAACCCGTCGTCCACGTTGGCGCCGGGAACGCCGTTGCCGGGATCGCAATCAATAATCAAACGCATAAGGGTTACCTGAATAAAAAACTAACAGCCGCATGAACGGCGGATATGCAACTGGAAAGCGAATTCGTGCAACTCCGGCTGAGCGGCGCCGGCGGCCAGCATGGCGATGGCTTGCCTGGCCATGGCGTCAATCGGCTGTTCGACCGCGCTGAGCGGCGGCACGCTGAACTCGGATTGCTGCGTGCCGTTAAAACAAATGATAGCCAGATCGTCCGGCACACGCAGGTGATGTTCCGCCAGCGCAGAGAGGCAGCCGAGCGCCTGCTGTTCGTTGGAGGTGAATACCGCCCGCGGACGGGGACCTTGAACCATTTTCTGCGCTGCCTGAAACCCGCCCTGGCGGGTATAGGGCGCTTCAAAAATCCACTCTTCGCGTGGCGTAATGCCTGCTTCGAGCAACGCATCGCGCCAGCCGTTCAGGCGATCCTGAGCGTTAAGCATGGTCAGCGGACCAACAAAAATGCCGATCTCCAGGTAGCCGTGCTGTAACAGATGGCGGGTTGCCTGACAGGCGGCCTCGCGTTCGTCGACGCGTATGGCGCAGATGCCGGCATGGCTGTCGATGGTGTCTATCATCACGCAGGGGGTGTCGGAGGCGCGGATCAGATCGAACCACGGGTGGCGATCGACGCTGGTGTACAGCAGGCCGTCGACCTGACGGCTCAGCAGATGGTTAATTAATTCGTACTCGCGCTGGCGGTCATCGCCGGCGTCGCCCAATAGCAGCACGCGACCCTGGCTGAACGCCTCACGCTGTAGCGCCCGCGCCAGCGTGGCGAAAAACGGATTGGAGATGTCGGGCACGACCAAACCGTAGGTCTGCGTGCTGCCCGAGGCCAGCGCCCGGGCGATGTCATTCGGCCGATAACCGGTCTGTTCGATGGCCGCCAGCACCCGCAGACGAGTGGCTTCCGCCACCGGGCGCGGGCCCTTGTTGATCACGTAGCTGACTACGGCGACCGACGTGCCCGCTACGCGGGCGACGTCGGCGCGGGTGATGCGCCGTGCGGGTTGCTTATCCAAGTGGGATTCCTGTGCGCCCTGGTTACACCGCATCCTGCGGCAGATTGAGATCGCGGCCGCGGGTTTCCGGTGCAAAGAAGGTAGTGATTAAGCCAATGGCCGCCATTACAACAAAATAGCAGGCGACAGGCCACCAGTGACCGAAACCGGACAGCAGCGCGGTGGCGATCAAGGGCGCGGTGCCGCCGGAGAGGATAGAACCCAGCTCCTTGGCGAACGCCATTTTTGAGTAGCGATTTTTGACGCCGAACAGTTCCACCCCATAAGCGGCCTGCACGCCAAAAATCCCCAGCGACGCAATGCACATGCCGACGACAATCACCGAAATCACCGTCGCCGGATCGCGGCTGTCGAGCAGCCAGAAAGCCGGGAAGGCATACAGCACCAGCAGCAGGCAGAAACAGCGGTAGGTGATGCGGCGGCCGAAGCGATCGGAAAGCCAACCGGCGAGCGGGATCACCAGAAAGCCGCACAGTGAAGCGATCATCACCGCCAACGCCGGCACCGACTTATCCACCATCAGCACCTTGGCGACATAGCCCACGATAAAGCCCTGGCACAGGTAAGACGGACCGTTTTCGCCGATGCGCAGGCCGAGCATCACCCAGAAGGCTTTGGTGCGCTGCAGATAGCTGCGGTCATCCGGCGCGGCGGCGCTGTCGAGCATCCGCTGATGATTTTGCTGCAGTTCCCGTTCAAAGACCGGCGTTTCACGCACGTGTCGGCGCAGATAGAGCGCGCCCCCGGCGATCAGGATGCTGGCAAGGAACGGAATGCGCCAGCCCCAGGCGATCAGATCGGCTTTATCCAACTGCAACACCAGTAACCAGACCAGCGAGGCCAGCAGGGTGCCGCTGTTGGAGCCAATAGCAATGATTGAGGCGACCAGTCCGCGCCGTTTGGCCGGTGCGTATTCCGCCAGCATCACGGCACCGCCGGAAAGCTCCGCCCCGGCGCCGAACCCTTGGGCAAAACGCAGGATCACCAGGCAGGTTGGCGCCCAGACGCCGATTTGCGCGTAGGAGGGGATCAGCCCGATCAGCGTGGTGGAGACGCCCATCAGCGCCACGGTGGAGATCAGCACCACGCGGCGGCCTTTGCGATCGCCAATCCAGCCGAAGATCAAAGCGCCGATAGGGCGGGCGATAAAACCGACCGAGTAGGTGGCGAAACTGGCCAGCAACGCCACCATAGGGGTGGCTTCGGGAAAGAACACGTCGCCGAACACCATGCCGGCCGCCAGGCCGTACAGGGCGAAATCGACATATTCCATGGCGGTACCGAGCCAGCATGAGAAGGTGGCGCGCCAGAATTGGCTGCGCCCTTCTTTGGTGGCCAGGCGTTCATCGGCTGCCAGCGTATCGCCGGTGGCCTGTGGGGGGGCAAGCGTTGTTTCGCTCATGGCATTGATGTCCTCTTTTCGTCATGCGCCATGAGTGGCGCCGTTAAAGATGGTTTCCCTGGCGTCGGCAATAAGATTTGCTGACAAAAGTGTCGGTCTGATGGCGATTCAACGTTGCCTTGCAAAGGTATCTACGCGCGTAGATAAAACAATGCCGCAGAGGCGAAAGTTTGCAGACGATCACAGAATCCCCATCGCTCCGGGGATTGAAGGTAGAGAAAACAGATGGCAGAAAGATGACATTACGGCGTTTTATCGCAGCGATTTTGCTGCCTGCCGCGCCACGAATCCGCCTGCCGCTTTTGGATTTCTGCGTTACAATGGATTTCTGTTAACAGTTTGTATGGTCTGGTGCAGCCCGCAGGGTGAGGCGTCAGGCCTGGAGTAGAACAATGTCTGGCAATAGGGATTCCATCCTGCCGCCGCTTGAGTGGTTATCTGCGCAATCCCCCCCGGTACCCGCCGCCGTCAGTGACTGGCTGATGGAGCCAGGATCCATGACCCGCCGTTTTGAACGCCACTGCGGGCGCGTGCACGTCGAACCGCAGCGCGAATGTTTCGTCACCCGCGACCAGTTGGGTGAAGAGGCCGAGCACCTGCCGGACAGCCCGCGTTACTGGCTGCGTGAGATTGTACTGCTGGGCGATAACCAGCCCTGGCTGCTGGGGCGCACGGTGATCCCGCAGGAAACCCTGACCGGGCCGGATCAGGCGCTGGTGGATTTGGGCACGCTGCCGCTGGGGCGTTACCTGTTCAGCAGCGGTGAATTGACTCGCGATTACATTCATATGGGGCGGCAGGATGCGCTGTGGGCGCGCCGTTCCCGTTTGCGGCTGGCGGGCAAGCCGTTGTTGCTGACCGAACTGTTTTTACCTGCTTCGCCGTTGTACGCGGCGGGCAGTACGGAAACTGCATGATGAGGAGAGGAAATACCTTGGAGGGAAGCGTGACTCAAAGCAAATGGCGGGCTTACAGCCATCTGATGCGCCTCGATAAACCGATCGGCAGCCTGTTGCTGCTGTGGCCAACGCTGTGGGCGCTGTGGATTGCGGGGCAGGGTGTGCCGCCGCTGTCCATTCTGCTGGTGTTTGTCCTTGGGGTGTTCCTGATGCGCGCTGCCGGCTGTGTGGTCAATGACTATGCCGATCGCGCCGTTGACGGGCATGTGAAGCGTACCGCGGGGCGCCCAATGCCGAGCGGCCGGGTGAGCGAGAAAGAGGCCAAGATCCTGTTCGTGGTGCTGGTGCTGGTCTCGTTTGGGCTGGTGCTGACGCTGAACAGCATGACCATTTGGCTATCGCTGGCGGCGCTGGCGCTGGCGTGGGTCTATCCGTTTATGAAACGGGTTACCAATCTGCCGCAGTTCGTGCTGGGAGCGGCGTTTGGCTGGGGTATTCCAATGGGGTATGCCGCCGTCAGCGAGTCGCTGCCGCTGAGTTGCTGGCTGCTGCTGCTGGCCAATATCTGCTGGACGGTGGCTTACGATACGCTGTATGCCATGGTAGACCGCGACGATGACCTGAAGATTGGCGTCAAATCCACCGCCATTCTGTTTGGCCGTTACGACAAGCTGATCGTCGGTCTGCTGCAGTTCGCCACACTGCTGCTGTTGCTGTGGGTTGGATATCTCGCACAGCTGAGCGGGGCATTTTATTGGTCGTTGCTGCTGGCGGGCGCCTTGTTTATCCATCAGCAAAAGCAAATCGCCACCCGCGATCGCGATGCCTGCTTCAAGGCATTCCTGGATAACAACTACGTCGGGCTGGTGTTGTTTATCGGTATCGCATTGAGTTACTGGCAGGGTTAGCGGTATTTCGGCAATAAAAAAGGCACCTGACGGTGCCTTTTTGTTTATTAACCAATTACTCGTCTTTTTCTTCCGTTGTCGCCGTTTCCGGCTGCACGCTGGTTTCCGCCGGCATGCTGACGCTTTCGATAGTCAGCTTGATTTCCGGGGTAATCAAATCGCTCAGCATGCTGTACACCTCCAGGGTGTGCTCACGGACGGCATCGCCGATATCGTTGATGTAGCCTTCTTCACGCAGCGTCGCCACCAGGGTAGAGAACACCGCCTTGTCGAAGAACTCCGGCGCGTTGATGCCGTGCAGCACCGAAAGGCGCTGGGCCATGATGCGGCTCTCTTTCTCCAGCGCGCCGCGGTTGATGCTCGGGTTGGCGCTGAGGATAGACATGGTGATGGCATAGCGCTGCAACGTTTCGCGCACGCCGGCTGCCAGCAACTGCAGAGGGCGAATGCGCGCCGGGTTAAGCACCAGATCGTCGCCTTTGTCGCAGATGAGCTGCTGACGGATCATTTCCTCGATCAGCGGCCGCAGCACTTCCGGCAACTGTTCCTTGTCGTTATGCAGGAACAGTTCGGCCTTCAGCATCGGGTAAATCAGGCCGATCTGCCGCAGCAGCTCAGCGCGTGACACCCGGCGGTGATGCATCACTATGGTGGCGATCAGCGAAGGCAGCACCAGCAGATGGTGGATATTGTTGCGGTAATAGGTCATCAGCACCGCCTGCTCGCGCGGCAGGATGATGATATCGCCGATGTTATCCTTCTCCACCTCGAACTTGTTCATGTTCAGCGCGTGATCCAGCAGCTCGTCCGGCGTCTGGGTCGGCACGGTGACGTCGCCGGCGTAAGGCACGTTGCGCATCAGTTGCAGATAACACTCCAACTGCTCAAGCAACTGCTCGCGGGTCAGCGAGCGCTGGCGTGAGGCCAGCAGCGCCGTGGAACACAGGTTCATGGCATTGGCGGCGGCCGCGTTGTTGATGCGCACCATAATCTTGGCCGCCAGGTCGTTGACCGTTGGCGTCAGCCAGCTTGGACGTTGGGCTTCGATCGGGTCAATCGATTCGCGCCACTGCGGCACATGCTGGTTCAGATAGGCGGTCAACGGCAGCGGATCGCCGAAGTTGACGTAACCCTGGCCGAGATTACGCAGTTTGCGCAGGCCGCGCAGCATCTGCAACAGGCTCTCTTTTTCCTTGGTCGCCCCGCGCAGTTCTTTGGCGTAGGTACCTACCTCCATCACGTGTTCGTAACCGATGTAGATCGGCACCAGCGTGATAGGGCGAGTACCGCCGCGCAGCATGGCCTGAATGGTCATCGACAGGGTGCCGGTCTTCGGTTCCAGCAGGCGCCCGGTACGGGAACGGCCGCCTTCGACGAAGTATTCCACCGAGTAGCCGCGGGTAAACAGCTCGCCGAGGTATTCGCGGAACACCGTCGAGTACAGTTTGTTGCCTTTGAAGGTGCGGCGAATAAAGAACGCGCCCAGGCGACGGAAGATCGGCCCGGCCGGCCAGAAGTTGAGGTTGATGCCGGCGGCGATGTGCGGCGGCACCAGGCCCTGGTGATACAGCACGTAGGACAGCAGCAGGTAGTCCATATGGCTGCGGTGGCACGGCACATACACGATCTCGTGGCCGTCCTGCGCCAACTGGCGCACGCGCTCGGCATTGGTGACGTTGATGCCCTGATACAGCCGGTTCCAGGTCCAGCTCAGCACGCGATCGGAAAGACGCACCGTCTCGTACGAGAAGTCGGCGGCGATCTCTTCCATCAGCGCAATGGCGTTCTGCTGGGCCTTTTCGTGGGAAATTTTCTTGCTGCGCGCTTCGTCTTCGACCGCTTTTTCGATCGCTTTGGAGGCCAGCAGCTTATTGAACAGATCCTGGCGGGCCGGCAGGCTCGGGCCGACGGCGGCCAGACGTTGACGCGAGAAATGCATGCGCGCCACGCGCGCCAGTTTCTGCGCGATAATTTTGTCCGTGCCGTGTTCGGTCGCCATTCGGCGCAGTGAAACGGTGTTGGAGAAACGCACGAAGCTGTCGCGGCCCAGCCACAGCACGGCGAAGAATTTCTGAACGCCGTTCAGCAAGCGCAGATGCGGCGTGCCGTGACCTTCGCGGCCCGGAGAACGGCCGAACATCACCGAAACCGGCAGCATCTGAATATCGAGATCCGGATTGCTGCGGTGCAGATCCAGATAGTCGTGAAACAGTTTTACCGATTCTTCTTTCGGCGTGTAGTAGCGGAATACGCGCGGGCCGTCGTGGATAAACACGTGGCTTGGCAGTACGGTGCCGTCTATCTCCAGCGGATTGAGGGGATCGGGCAAATCCTGCGCCAGGCACTGGGTGCGCAGCGTCAGCAAATCCGCCTTGGAATTATAAGGTAAAACATACAAAATCGGTCGTGTGGGATCCAACCCTAACTCCGTGACCGGATCTGAAGGGATAACCTTACTTCTTACCAACAATTTGAGTGGTAAATTCAATAATTTATAATAAATTTTACGCCAACCTGACATAACAACGTGAAGCCTCTTGTTAGCAATGCGCCGCAAGCATACCAGAAACCGGGTAGCAGATCTGTGGTGTTGGAAAACCGGGAGCCGGGAGAGTTTCCTGACCCAAGCTCTATAATTATGACTTACCTCTGTGAAAGGCACTAAAAAACATGGCAAACCAAGCAACCGGCCTGACCCGTATTATTAAAGCCGCCGGCTACTCATACAAAGGCTTTTCTGCTGCCTGGCAGCACGAAGCCGCCTTCCGCCAGGAACTGGTGGCGACCGTGCTGGCTATCATACTGGCGATCTGGCTGGATGTGGGTGCGATAGCGCGCATTTTACTGATCGGATCGGTACTGTTGGTCGTGATCGTCGAGATGCTGAACAGCGCGATTGAAGCCATTGTCGACAGGGTGGGTACGGAACACCACGAGCTTTCCGGCCGCGCGAAAGATATGGGGTCGGCGGCGGTAACGCTGACGATCGTACTGGCGCTGTTTGTCTGGGGTTCTGTACTGTGGCAGCACTTTGTCTGAGTGGAATGCTTCATTGCGGCGGGGACGCTAATCCCTGATTTTTATTCATTCTTCGGTTCCCAAGCCGCGCTTACCTGTATATACTCACAGCAAGACTGTATAAACAAACAGGGGGCGGAATGAAAGCATTAACTACCAGACAACAAGAAGTCTATGATCTGATTCGCGATCATATTTCGTCAACTGGCATGCCGCCAACGCGCGCCGAGATCGCCATGCGTCTGGGGTTCCGTTCGCCAAATGCTGCAGAAGAACATCTGAAAGCGCTGGCGCGCAAGGGCGTGATCGAGATCGTCTCCGGCGCTTCACGCGGTATTCGCCTGTTGATGGAAGATGAAGAAGGTTTGCCGCTCATTGGCCGCGTGGCCGCCGGTGAACCGCTGCTGGCGCAGCAGCATATCGAAGGGCACTATAAGGTGGATCCTTCCCTGTTCAAACCGAGCGCGGATTTCCTGCTGCGGGTCAACGGCATGTCGATGCGTGATATCGGCATTCTCGACGGCGATCTGCTGGCGGTGCATAAAACCCAGGACGTGCGTAACGGCCAGGTGGTTGTGGCGCGTATTGAAGACGAAGTGACGGTCAAACGTCTGAAAAAGCACGGCAATGTGGTTGAACTGCTGCCGGAAAACAGCGAATTCCAGCCTATCGTGGTCGATCTGCGTCAGCAGAATTTCACCATTGAAGGCTTGGCGGTCGGCGTGATCCGCAATGGCGACTGGATTTAACCCACCCGCCTGAACGTCGTCCCCTGATTTAAATCGCCCCAGCTCTGGGGCGATATCATTTCTGATTTCAATGTAATACCCAATAGATTTCAAGGCGCGGGAAGGCGTCCAGCGAGAGAATCCGCAGGAGCTTACTCAAGTAAGTGACCGGGGTGATCGCGCGTAGCCAACACATCTGCACCTTGAAAGATGAAGGGTATCCACGGGAACATTTCACTATGCGCCTGCTTTCTGCCTTCACCAGCGATACTGATAAAGCCCTATGGCGCCTTGCGTTGCCCATGATCTTTTCCAATATTACCGTCCCGCTGCTGGGGTTGGTGGATACGGCGGTGATTGGCCACCTGGACAGTTCTACCTATCTGGGCGGCGTTGCGATTGGCGCCATGGCTACCAGCTTCCTGTTTATGCTGCTGCTGTTCCTGCGCATGAGCACTACCGGGCTGGCGGCGCAGGCGCTCGGTGCGCAGGATCCGCCGGCACTGGCGCGCGCTTTTATGCAGCCGCTGCTGATGGCGGTATTGGCCGGGCTGGCGATTGTGCTGCTGCGGCATCCGTTGATCGGCATGGCGTTGCAGATCGTGGGCGGCGATGGCGCGGTGCTGGAGCAGGCGCGGCTTTTCCTCGAGATCCGCTGGTTAAGCGCGCCGGCAGCGCTGGCCAATATGGTGATTCTGGGCTGGCTGCTTGGGGTGCAATACGTGCGTGCGCCGGTGATCTTGCTGATTATCGGCAATCTGCTGAATATCTTACTGGATATCTGGCTGGTGGTGGGGTTGGGCTGGAACGTGCAGGGGGCGGCGATAGCCACCGCCATCTCTGAATATGCCACGTTGTTGCTGGGGCTATGGCTTGCCTGGCGGGTGATGCGCGTACGCGGTATTTCAGCGCCGATGCTGCGCCAGGCCTGGCGCGGTAATCTGCGGCGCCTGTTGGCGCTGAATCGCGACATTATGTTGCGTTCATTGTTGCTGCAATTGTGTTTTGCTTCGCTGACCATCTTCGGCGCCCGGCTCGGCGGCGACGTGGTGGCGGTAAACGCAGTGCTGATGAATTTACTGACTTTCACTGCCTACGCGCTCGACGGTTTTGCCTACGCGGTAGAGGCGCATTCCGGTCATGCCTATGGCGCCCGCGACGACAGCCAACTGCACAAGGTGTGGCGCGCGGCATGTCGCCAGGCTTGTCTGGTGGCGTTGGCTTTTGGGGTGGTGTATGCCTTTGCCGGGCAGCATATCGTGGCAGCGCTAACCTCTTTACCGGAACTGCGTACGCTGGCGAGCCATTATCTGCCGTGGCAGGTGGTGCTGCCGTTGGTGGGAGTGTGGTGCTATCTGCTGGATGGCATGTTTATTGGCGCTACCCGCGGCGCAGAAATGCGCAACAGCATGGCGGTGGCGGCCGTCGGTTTCGGCCTGACGTTGTTTACCGTCCCTGTATTAGGCAACCACGGATTATGGCTGGCGCTGGCGGTGTTTCTGTCGCTGCGGGGCATTGCGCTGGGCTGGTTCTGGCACCGTCACCGGCTGCACGGCACCTGGTTTACGCTGTGATAAGCCAGTGAGCCTTACCGACTATTAAGTAATTTATCTTATGTTTTTATTTGTATTTGCTTACATATTTCGAAGCGCCGCTCCATTCGGGTAGTGCTTTGTTTGTTGGCGTATTTTTCTGTTTAAATGTTTGTTAATGGATTTTTATTCTGGTTTTTATTATTTTTTCGTTATCTGCGTCTACACTTAATCATGTTGCTGGCTAAATTAATGGGGGGTGGCATCCCTTTGGTTAGCGGTAATAGACCATAAAAATTGCTGGGTTAGACGCCCTGTCAGCACAGTGTCAAACTGATTTAGCACAGGTTAACGGAGAGACTATGAACAAAGATCAAGCCGACGGTAACTGGAAACAGTTTAAAGGAAAAGTGAAGGAACAATGGGGCAAGCTGACCGATGACGATTTGACGGTCATTGAAGGGAAACGCGAACAGCTTGTCGGTAAAATCCAGGAACGTTATGGCTACCAGAAAGAGGCGGCCGAGAAAGAAGTTAAATCCTGGGAAGACCACAACAAGTATCGCTGGTAGCGAGCAGGGCCACAGCGGACGGTGGCCGTAAGCGACCGTAGCCGGCCTGGCGTTTTTCATCCCCTTAACGCCACGGCCACAGGTACAGGGAAGTGCCTGACCCACCCCGCGTCATTTATTTCTTCTTGATGGCGATACTGTGATCGTGCTCGCCGCAATCATGCTTGCTGTCGCAGGCCTCTACCTCAACACAGTCTGAACACAGGCCATGCGCTTCCACCACGCTGTGGCGCAGCACAAAACCCGACTCTTTCGCCAGCTTTTGCAGCGTTTCCTCGACCCCTTCGGTGGTGCGTTCCGTTACCTGAGCACAGCGATCGCAGATAAACAGCGCGGAAGTATGCATCGGTTGTTCGAAGTGATGGCACAACACATAGCTGTTGGCCGACTCCACCCGATGAATGAATCCTTGTTCCAAAAGAAAATCCAGCGCGCGGTAGACCGTTGGCGGTTTAGCCTGCGGTTCAGCCACGCGCAGCAGATCCAGCAGGTCATAAGCGCTGATGGCACCGGGTTGTTGTGCCATCAGGCGTAACACTTCCAGCCGCTGCGGCGTCAGCCGCACATTGCGCTGCTGGCAGAGTTGTTCAGCCTGCGCCAGCAGTTTTTCCTGGGTGCTTGAGTTCATGGCAAATATCCCGGTACGTAAAAAAACCGATTTTACCATGATTAAGCGTAATCGCCGAGAGTCGCACCCTTTTCCGCTGATAAGGATGTGACGGGGGGCAGGGGCAGCGTTTGCGCGCCTGAAAAAAGAGGAAAATCAGCCTCTATACCGACGCCTGCGCGGTGAGCAACGCCCATTTTCTCTCAGACGGAAAGTGAGCGTTGCAGGCGCCCCGCCAGCATGGTCATTTCCGCCGCCGGATTATGGCCAATCAGCATAAAGCTGTGGCTGCCATCGGCCCAATACACCACATTCATCCCCTGGCGCCGTTCGCTTTGTGCGGCCTCCGGCTTGCCCGGTTGCTGAATGATGCACAGCGCCAGTGGGCCAAATTGTGCGTCCAGCCAGGTCAACTGAGCAATGCGACGATCGTCGTAAGCCAGCACGCGGGCATTTTTCAGCTCTGCGCCGTTCAATGCCAGTTTGGGAGCGGGGAGGGCAATGTTCAGCCGTTCACCGGTATGCTGCAACTGGCTGGCGAGTAGCGCTGGGGAACTGTCGAAGCCCGCCAGCGTTTCCGGGGTATAGAGCGCCATGTACTGGGCCACCAGGCCGCGCCAGTTGTCTTCTGGCTGATTCGCCTGCAGCCAGGCGCGATCGCCCGCGACACCCAGCGCCAGAAAACCGACGGCAGCGGCAATCAGGGCACGGCGGCTGACGCCGCGTTGCGGGGCAGGAGCGGCAAGTGGCCATCTGGCCTGGAGCCGTTGCGCCGGGGCCTCATCCAGTAAAGGGGCAAACGCCTGTTTGAACGGCAGATTGCTGCGCTCCAGCAGCGACAAACGGTCGGCCAATGCCGGTTCGTCGACCAGGCGCTGTTCCAGGCTGCGACGTTGCTGGGGATCCAGTTGATTATCCAGATAGGCGACCAGCAGTTCATCCGCAGTATAGTATGAGCTCATGATCGTTCTCCTTTTGACTGCGGGATATGGGGTTGCAGCACGCTGTCGTTCGCAAGCCGTAGACGTGCCGCTGCCAGGCGGCTCATGATGGTGCCGATGGGGACGCCGAGCACCTCGGCCGCTTCCCGATAAGAAAGCTCCTCCACATACACCAGAAATAGCGTATTGCGCTGCGCCTCCGGCAAGCGATTGACCCGCTGCATCACCTCATTGGCCCATATCGTATCTTCGCCGTTTTCCTCGCCGGCCAGATCGTCGGGGTCGACAAAACCCTGCCCCTGACGGATATGCCGGGCACGGACTTCGTTCAGCCAAATGGAATGCAGAATCGAAAACAGCCAGCGATCCATGCGCGAGCCCAGAGTAAACTGTGCGGCGCGCTCCAGCGCCCGCACACAGGTGGCTTGAACCAAATCGTCGGCGATATCCCGCCGGTGGGAGAGCACTAAACCATAGCGCCACAGGCGGGAAAGATACTGGCCGATTTCGTTGCGGATTGCGTCGTTGCTGATGCTCGCCTCCGGGCCTTGCTGCCTTATGATTCGGGATGGTGATCTATGGCCGCCGCCAGGTCGCGGTACTCTTCGCAACCGGTGCCGCACAGTGACTGGATCACCGTGAGTTGTTCTTTCGCCAGGTCCGGACGGCCTTTCACCATATAGGCCTCGCCCAGATATTCGCGGACTTTCGGGTAGTTGGGGTCGAGCGCCACTGATTTTAAATAGTAGCTTATCCCTTCATCCGTGCGCCCGAGCTTGCGGGTGGCGTAACCCCGGTAGTTCAACGCGACGGCGGTGTTGGGGTTTTTCAGGGTGTTCAGCACGTCGAGAGCATCCTGATAGCGGCCGCTTTTTGCCAGCGCATAGGCATAGTTCGCCCGATCGTTGTCGCCGATCATGCTGCTTTTATCCACCATGCAGGTCTTGGTTTTCGTGTCGTATATCTGGCCTTTCGGGCAGGTCGGCGTGGTTTGGCCGCTGCCGTCTCCCCCCATTGCCATGGCCGCGCCGGAAAACAGCAGAGAGCCGGCAATCACGGGCAGCAACAGGCGTTTAACGAAACTGTTCATGGTTTTTTCCTCATTGGAAGGGAGACGAATTGTCCCCTTGGTGAGAGAACACCTGAAGCGGCGTTTTTATTCGTTTTTCTTTTTCTTTTTGGCCTGATGGCACGGCGGTTTTCCCAACGCCGCCGATTGTCGTTATAATAGCCGTTTGCGGCAGTACGCCGTTCGTTGAATCCCAGACAGAATCAGGTAGCCAGTAACTCAGCATGACGACAGACAACCACGCCTCAAAATATGCCGCCAATCGTTTCTCCATCGCGCCGATGCTCGACTGGACCGACCGTCATTGCCGTTACTTCCATCGCCTGCTGACCAAAGAAACGCTGCTTTACACCGAAATGGTGACCACAGGCGCGATTATTCACGGCAAGGGCGACTATCTGGCCTACAGCGAAGAAGAACATCCGGTGGCGTTGCAACTGGGCGGCAGCGATCCGGCTGCGCTGGCGCACTGTGCCAAACTGGCCGAGCAGCGCGGCTACGACGAGATTAACCTCAACGTCGGTTGCCCGTCCGATCGCGTGCAGAACGGTATGTTCGGCGCCTGTCTGATGGGGCAGGCGACGCTGGTCGCCGACTGCATCAAGGCGATGCGCGACGTGGTGTCGATCCCGGTGACGGTCAAGACCCGCATCGGCATCGACGACCAGGACAGCTACGAATTTCTGTGCGATTTTATCGCCACCGTCGCCGGGCGCGGCGAGTGCGACATGTTTACTATCCATGCGCGCAAGGCCTGGTTGTCCGGCCTCAGCCCGAAAGAAAACCGTGAGGTGCCGCCGCTGGACTATCCGCGTGTGTACCAACTGAAACGGGATTTTCCGCAGCTGACTCTCGCCATTAACGGCGGTGTGAAAACGCTGGAAGAAGCCAAGCAGCATCTGGAGCATCTGGATGGCGTAATGATGGGGCGCGAGGCTTATCAGAATCCGGGCATTTTGGCGCGGGTCGACAGCGAGCTGTTTGGCCGCCAGAGCGAGGTCATGGACAGCGTGGCGATTATCGAGTCGCTGTATCCGTATATTGAACGCGAGCTGTCGAACGGCACCTATTTGGGGCATATCACCCGCCATATCCTCGGCCTGTTCCAGGGCGTGCCGGGTGCGCGCCAGTGGCGTCGCCATTTGAGCGAGAACGCCCACAAACCGGGTGCCGATGCGCGCGTGGTGGAAGCTGCGCTGGATCTGGTTCGTCTGCCGCGTACCGAAGTGGCGTAATACGCAAAGAATTTGACTAACAGTTAGTCCTTTTCATCAGGCATTCAGCGCTCCGCTGTTTGCCTTTTTTTATATTTCAATTGCTTATCTTTTCCACCGTTCTGGCATGCATCTTGTAATACTCCTGCAGAGATTTTTTTGCGAAGGAGCAATCATGTTAGAACTCTTCTTTCTCGTTGGCTTTGTAGTGATGCTGATGGTGACCGGAATTTCGCTGCTGGGCGTGTTCGCCGCGTTACTGGTCGCGGCGGCATTTATGCTGCTGGGCGGCCTGTTTGCGATGGTGATAAAGCTGCTGCCCTGGTTGATTTTGGCCGTGGTGGGCGTCTGGATATACCGTTCGATGCAGAAGCCGCAAATACGCCGTTACTGATTTTTTGTCGAGTAATCAGACAGTCACGCTGAAATTTGCGTAACGAATGTATCGTGAATGGGGCGGCGATCACACCTTGGCGTTTTAAATGCGAATGCGGCACATTAAGCGTGTTTTTTGCATTTAGGGGCTGGTAGGATACTTGTCGATGCAGCGATGCGACCTATTTCATCACCGCAAGAGACAATAATACCCAATACGAGCGTTGCTGAAGCAACCCCCTGTCTCTGGCGGACTCTGCTCTACCCCTACAAATGCAGTACATAGAAAGGGCTCCTTACGGAGCCCTTTTCTTTTGCCTGGGGGCTCAGGGGATCAGCAGGCTTGAACCGCTGGTGTTGCGGCTTTCCAGCACTTCATGCGCACGCTGCGCATCGGCCAGCGCAAACTTTTGCTCTTCTTTTACGTCGACCTTGATGGCGCCGCTGCCGATCAACGAGAACAGTTCATTGCTGGCGAATTGCAACTCGTCGCGGTTAGTGACATAGCCGTTAAGCGAAGGGCGGGTGACGTACAACGAACCTTTCTGGTTCAGCAGCGCCAGATCGACGCCGGTTACCGGGCCGGAGGCGTTGCCGAAGCTGACCATCAGCCCACGGCGTTTGAGGCTATTGAGTGAAGCCTGCCAGGTACTTTGACCCACCGAATCGTACACCACGCCGACTTTTTCGCCCTGCGTCAGTTCAGCCACGCGCTGGGCGATATCTTCTTTATGGTAATTGATGGTCGCCCAGGCACCGGCGCGTTTAGCCAGTTCGGCTTTTTCGTCGGAGCCGACGCTGCCGATCAGCTTCGCGCCGAGCGCCTTGGCCCACTGGCAGGCAATCAACCCGACGCCGCCTGCGGCGGCATGGAACAGAAACACTTCGCCCGGCTGCACTTCGTGGGTTTGGCGCAGCAGATAATGTACCGTCAGCCCTTTCAGGAACGAGGCGGCGCCCTGCTCAAAGCTCAGGTTATGCGGCAGTATTGCCACTTTATCCACCGAAACATTGTGAATGTCGCTGTAGGCGCCGAGTGACGACTGAGCGTAAACCACGCGGTCGCCAGGTTTGACCGCGCTGACGCCGGCGCCCACCTTGATCACCACGCCGGCCGCTTCGGTGCCCAGCCCGCTTGGCAGACTGGCGGGCGGGTAGAGACCGCTGCGAATATAGGTATCGATGTAGTTGATGCCGATCGCCTTATTCTCAACCTGGACCTCACCGGAGGCTGGATCTGTAGGTGTAAAATCAACGTATTGCAACACTTCCGGGCCGCCGGTGGCGGAGAACTGAATGCGCTTTGCCATTTCATTACCTCATTGGGGTGTCTGATTTCACCCTACGCGTTTTAGTATTGACGATCCAGTTTAGCCGGGCGCGGATTGATACCTTTTTTGCATCGGTTATGCCGCGGGAATCACAGATAAAAATCACGTATACTCTCGCGTCAGGATTCTCCATTCGCAACCGGATAAAGAATACGCTTCATGGCAGGAAAAAAACCAACCAACAAAACTTACGCGGACGAAGCCAGAGATCGCCCCCGAGATCGCCAGATGGAAGGGCTGAAGATGCCGCCACATTCGCTGGAGGCGGAACAGTCCGTGTTGGGCGGTTTGATGCTGGATAACGAACGCTGGGATAACGTATCGGAACGCGTGGTCTCCAACGATTTCTTCAGCCGCCCGCACCGCCTGATCTTTACCGAGATGCAGCGGCTGTTGGAAATGAGCCGGCCTATCGACCTGATCACCCTGTCCGAATCGCTCGAGCAGCGCGGCGAACTGGATTCGGTGGGCGGTTTCGCCTATCTGGCCGAGCTGTCGAAAAATACCCCAAGCGCCGCCAACATCGGCGCTTATGCCGACATCGTGCGTGAACGTGCGGTCGTGCGCGAAATGATCTCGGTAGCCAACGAGATCGCCGACGCCGGTTACGATCCGCAGGGCCGCAGCAGTGAAGATCTGCTCGATCTGGCCGAGTCGCGGGTATTCCAGATCGCGGAAAATCGCGCCAGTAAAGATGAAGGCCCGAAAGGCATCGAGCGCATTCTGGAAGACACCGTTTCGCGTATCGAACAGCTGTACCAGCAGCCGCACGACGGCGTTACCGGGGTAGATACCGGCTATCAGGATCTCAACAAGAAAACCGCCGGCCTGCAGAAATCCGACCTGATCATCGTCGCCGCCCGTCCATCGATGGGTAAAACCACGTTCGCCATGAACCTGTGCGAACACGCCGCGATGACGCAGGAAAAGCCGGTGCTGATCTTCAGCCTGGAGATGCCCGGCAACCAGATCATGATGCGTATGCTGGCGTCGCTGTCGCGCGTCGACCAGACGCGTATTCGTACCGGCCAGCTCGACGACGAGGACTGGGCGCGCATTTCCAGCACCATGGGCATCCTGCTGGAGAAGCGCAATATGTACATCGACGACTCCTCCGGCCTGACGCCAACCGAAGTGCGCTCCCGCGCGCGCCGTATTTTCCGCGAGCATGACGGCCTTAGCCTGATCATGATCGACTACCTGCAGCTGATGCGCGTGCCGGCCCTGTCCGACAACCGTACGCTGGAGATCGCCGAAATTTCCCGCTCGCTGAAGGCGCTGGCGAAAGAGCTGCAGGTGCCGGTGGTGGCGCTGTCGCAGTTGAACCGAAGCCTGGAGCAGCGCGCCGACAAACGCCCGGTCAACTCGGACCTGCGTGAATCCGGTTCCATCGAGCAGGATGCCGACTTGATCATGTTCATCTACCGTGACGAGGTTTATCACGAGAACAGCGACATGAAAGGGATTGCCGAAATTATTCTGGGTAAGCAGCGTAACGGCCCGATCGGTACCGTGCGCCTTACCTTTAATGGCCAGTGGTCGCGTTTCGATAACTACGCGGGGCCACAATATGATGATGAATAATCAGTTAAGGAATTGAAATGAAAGCGGCAACCGCTGTCATCGACCGCCGCGCTCTGCGACATAATCTGCAACAGGTGCGCCGCCAGGCGCCGCAAAGCCGCCTGATTGCCGTTGTGAAAGCAAACGCTTATGGACATGGCCTGCTGGAAACGGCTCATACCCTGCAAGACGCCGACTGCTACGGCGTGGCGCGCATCGGCGAGGCGCTGATGTTGCGCTCCGGCGGCATAGTGAAACCGATCTTGTTGCTGGAAGGCTTCTTTTGCGCGGAAGATCTGCCGGTACTGGTGGCGAATAACATCGAAACCGCGGTGCACAGCATCGAACAGCTTGAAGCGCTGGAGCAGGCCGAGCTGACGCGCCCGGTGCAGGTATGGATGAAGCTGGACACCGGCATGCACCGCCTCGGCGTGCGTCCGGAACAGGCCGAAGCGTTTTACCAGCGTCTGATCGCCTGCCGTAACGTGGCGCAGCCGGTCAATATCATGAGCCACTTCAGCCGCGCCGATGAACCGGACTCTGACGCTACGCTCAGGCAAATGCAGTGCTTCGAAAGTTTTGCCCGTGGCAAGCCGGGCCAGCGCTCGATCGCCGCTTCGGGCGGCACCTTGCTATGGCCGGACGCGCACAATGACTGGGTACGGCCGGGCATTATCCTGTACGGCGTTTCTCCGATGGAAGATTCCTGCGGCAGCCAGTTTGATCTGCAGCCGGCGATGACGCTGAAGTCCAACCTGATTGCGGTGCGCGACCACAAGGCCGGCGAGTCGGTGGGTTACGGCGGCACCTGGGTGAGCGAAGGCGACACTCGGCTGGGCGTGGTGGCGATGGGCTATGGCGATGGTTATCCGCGCAGTGCGCCCTCCGGTACCCCGGTATGGCTTAATGGCCGTGAAGTGCCGGTGGTCGGCCGGGTATCGATGGACATGATTTCGGTCGATCTCGGGCCGGACGCGACCGATAAGGTCGGCGATGAAGTGGTGCTATGGGGCAAGGCGTTGCCGGTCGAGCGCATTGCCGCCTGTACGGGCATCAGCGCCTATGAGCTGATTACCAAGCTGACGCAGCGCGTCGCGATGGAATATATCGGCGAATAGCCTGTCGTGGGCCGGCAAGGCGCCGGCCCTGATCTTCAATGCGTTACTTCTTTACCGCCAGCCACTGATCGATAATGCTCTGATACTCGCCGGTCGCTTTGGCCAGGTGCAGCCACTGATCCACATACAGCTTCCAGCTCAGATCATCACGCGGCAACATATAGGCCTTCTCGCCGTATTGCAGCGGTTTGTCCGGATTGACCGCGCACAGTTTCGGATAACGTTTTTGCTGATACAGCGCCTCGGAAGCGTCGGTAATCATCACATCGGCTTTCTTGTCCACTAACTGCTGAAAAATACCCACGTTATCATGGGTCAACGTCAGCTTGGCGTCGGGCAGGTAAGCATGCACGAAAGCTTCGTTGGTGCCACCCGCCGGTTCCAGCAGGCGCACGGACGCCTTGTTGATCTGATCGACCGTCCGGTATTTCTTCACGTCGGTGCAGCGCACCAGCGGGATTTTACCGTCGGTATCCAGCTTATCGGCGAAGAACACCTGTTTTTGCCGCTGTAGCGTGACGGAAATGCCGCCCATGGCGATGTCGCATTTGCCGGCGACAAAGTCCGGCGTCAGGGTTTTCCAACTGGTTTTCACCCACTTCACTTTGGCGCCCAGGCTCTTGGCCAGCGATTCCGCCATGGCGATATCAATGCCTTCGTAGCTGCCGTCTTCCTTCAAAAAGGTGTAGGGCTTGTAATCGCCGGTGGTGCAAACTTCCAGCGTACCCTGTTGTATCACCTTATCCAGATGGGATTGGGCGCTGGCGCTCCCGGCGGCGACCAGCAGGGCGAGAGGTAATAGCTTTTTCATCTGTTTCCCTTGCTTATACGTTATTGGATTCAGCAATGGCGCCCGGCGCGGCGGCGTTCTTTTTCTTCAGCAGATAACTTGCCGCCAGCACCAACAGCCAAACCGGAATCAACCATACCGAAATCCGGATGCCTGGCGTCATGAACATAATGACCAAAATCCCGGCTAAAAACAGCAGACAAATCAGATTGGTGAACGGGTAACCCCAACTTTGGAAACGCGTTTGCTGCCCGGCCAGCCGCTTGGCGCGCCGAAACTTCAGGTGAGTAATGCAGATCATGGCCCAGTTGATCACCAAGGCGGACACCACCAACGCCATCAGCAATTCAAACGCCTTGCCCGGCATCAGGTAGTTGAGCAGCACGCACAGTGCGGTCACCAGCGCCGAGACGCTCAGCGCCGCCAGCGGAATGCCGCGCCGGTTGATCTTCAGCAGTGCGCGCGGTGCGTTGCCCTGTTTCGCCAGCCCAAACAGCATGCGGCTGTTGCAGTATACGCAGCTGTTGTACACCGACAGGGCGGCGGACAGCACCACCATGTTCAGCAGCGTCGCCACCAGATTGCTGTCCAACGCATGGAAGATCAGGACGAACGGGCTGCCGCCTTCCACAACCTTTTGCCACGGATACAGCGACAGCAGCACCGCCAGTGCGCCGACATAAAACAGCAGAATACGGTAAATCACCTGATTGGTGGCCTGCGGGATACTTTTCTCCGGGTTATCCGCTTCGGCGGCGGTAATGCCGACCAGCTCCAGGCCACCGAATGAGAACATGATCACTGCCATTGCCATCACCAGGCCGCTGATGCCGTTAGGGAAGAAACCGCCGTATTGCCACAGGTTGGCCACGCTGGCGTCCGGCCCGCCGTGCCCGCTGGCCAACAGCCAGGCGCCAAATGCGATCATGCTGATGATCGCCGCCACTTTGATGATGGAAAACCAGAACTCCATCTCGCCGTACACCTTGACGCTGGTCAGGTTGATGGCGTTGATCGCCACAAAGAATACCGCTGCGGAGACCCAGGTCGGAATCTCCGGCCACCAGTACTGTACGTAAATGCCCACGGCGGTCAGTTCCGCCATGCTCACCAACACGTACAGCACCCAATAGTTCCAGCCGGACATAAAACCGGCGAACCCGCTCCAGTATTTATTGGCAAAGTGGCTGAAGGAGCCGGCTACCGGCTCTTCCACCACCATTTCACCCAGTTGGCGCATGATAAAGAAGGCGATGATCCCGGCGATGGCGTAACCGAGCAGCACCGAGGGGCCGGCCATCTTTATGGTCTGGGCGATGCCGAGAAACAGGCCGGTGCCGATGGCGCCGCCGAGAGCGATCAGCTGGATGTGACGGTTTTTTAACCCTCTTTTCAACTGGTTTTCTGACTGATGATTGTCCATCTGTGTTCCCCAAAAAGGTAAATGCGTGTCGCTGGGGATTTTGCAACTATCGGGCCAGTGGGTAAGGATGATGGGGGGTATCACTAATAACCTGCTGAAAACGTTATTTAATTATTTTTTCACTTTAACTCACGGACCGTGCATTAAACTGTGTTTATTGCGGGGTTTAGGGCGTTTTAACCTTGTTTTTCGCACGTAATGCCCGTATTGGGTGCCCGTGATGACCGGAAATGGGCCAGGGTGGTGCAATGAAATTGTGAGGTGTCGCCGGGGAATCAAAACGGGGGGATTACAGGGGCAAAAAAACTGATAGTCTGTAACGTCAACATTTCTTAACGGGTTTACAGGTGGCTATGTACAACATTGACGATTTTGATATGAAAATCCTGACGCTGTTACAGGCCAATGGCCGTCTGACCAATCAGGAATTGAGCGAATTGGTGGGGTTGTCCGCTTCCCAGTGCTCACGGCGGCGCATCAGCCTGGAACAGGCTCAGTTGATCCGCGGTTACCATGCGCGGCTGGCGCCGGAGGCCGTGGGGTTGGGGATGGTGGGGTTAATCGAAGTGAGCCTGAC
The DNA here is from genome assembly GCF_018336935.1 of Serratia plymuthica. Taxonomy (NCBI): domain Bacteria; kingdom Pseudomonadati; phylum Pseudomonadota; class Gammaproteobacteria; order Enterobacterales; family Yersiniaceae; genus Serratia; species Serratia plymuthica. Next base: position 3,988,102 of record NZ_CP068771.1, read on the forward strand.
CAACCATGCCCAGGAACATGTGGACAGCTTTCATCGCATGCTGGAAGAGGTTGACGCTATTCTCGACGCCTATAAAACCACCGGCGACGCTGACTATCTGTTAAAGGTGGCGGTGGCCGATCTGGCTGCGCTGAGCGACTTTATCAGCAAAACCCTGTCGATGCACAAGAGCGTAGCGCACGTGAAAACCGCGGTGGTACTGAACCGGCTGAAAGAAAACGGGCTGCTGCCGGTAGCGCGCTAATCGGACATTATCACATCCATTGAATGAACCATTTAGGGGCGGGCTGCACCATTAATGGGCATTTAATGCGATTAATGGTTGGTAAATTTGCATTTAATGCGTGATGTTTGCGGTTATTTTGTTTTTTATGCGTATTTTGTGCATTTTTTATTTTAAATGAAAACAGCGGCTTATTGTGGGTAAATGCCGAACATCCTGTGAAATCGCATGATGACGGCCGTTTTGCTTATCTTATGGTGTGGCTTTTGCATTATTCAGCGTACAAACCCGGTTCACCGGGCGGTGATGGCAACCTACTTTGAGTAATAACACCATGGATAACTGCATCAGCCCTGAAGACAATATTTCCCATACTTTGCTGGAAGACGTGCTGGCGATCCTGATCGGCACGCTGATGGTGTCGTTCGGCGTGATCCTGCTGCGGCAGGCCGGCGCGCTGACCGGCGGCACCGCCGGATTGGCTTTTTTAATCAATTACCTGACACCGCTGTCGTTCGGCGTAGCGTTCTTTTTGCTTAACCTGCCGTTCTATTATCTGGCGATCCGCCGTATGGGGTGGGCGTTCACCGTCAAAACCTTCTGCTCGGTGGCGCTGGTGTCGATATTTTCCGATTTGCACCCCTATTTCATCCATTTTGATCGCCTGCAGCCTTTTTATGCAACGGTATTCGGTAGCATGATCATGGGGTTAGGGTTTATTGTGTTATTTCGCCATAGGGCCAGCCTGGGCGGCGTCAATATTCTCGCGCTGTATCTGCAGGATAAATACGGTTTGCGCGCCGGCAAGTTGCAAATGGCGGTCGATATTTCTATCGTCTTAGCCTCACTGTTTGTGGTGAATATTTCCCTGCTAATTGCGTCTATATTAGGTGCAATGGTGCTGAATCTGATTATCGCGATGAACCATCGCCCTGGTCGTTACAGCGTTTAAATTTGTACCCTCTGAATAACCCAATCTAGGAGAACGACCCCGTGTTCCAGAACGTTGATGCCTATGCAGGCGATCCTATCCTGTCGCTGATGGAAAAATTCAAAAAAGACACACGTGCGCACAAGGTTAACCTGAGTATCGGCCTTTACTATGACGAGCGGGGCATTATCCCGCAGATGAAGGCGGTTGCCGCAGCGGAAGCGCAGTTGAACAGCGTGGATCAGGGGGCGTCGGTGTATCTGCCGATGGAAGGTCTGCTGCCTTACCGTACCGCCATTCAGCACCTGCTGTTCGGTGCCGAGCACCCGATGCTACAGCAGGGGCGCATCGCCACCATTCAGACCGTAGGCGGTTCCGGCGCGCTGAAAGTGGGTGCCGACTTCCTGAAAAGCTACTTCCCGGATTCGCAGGTGTGGGTCAGCGATCCTACCTGGGAAAACCATATTGCCATCTTCGGCGGCGCCGGTTTCAAAGTGAACACCTATCCGTACTTTGATGGCGAAAGCCTGGGCGTGAAGTTTGACGCCATGTTGAGCGCGTTGAAACAGCTGCCGAAACACAGCATCGCGCTGCTGCATCCGTGCTGCCACAACCCGACAGGCTCTGACCTGACCAATGCCCAATGGGATGAAGTGGTCAAGGTGATCGCCGAGCGTGAGCTGATCCCGTTCCTCGACATCGCCTATCAGGGGTTTGGCGGCGGTATCACCGAAGATGCTTACGCTATCCGCACTATCGCCGCCGCCGGTCTGCCGTGCCTGGTGAGCAATTCGTTCTCGAAAATCTTCTCGCTGTATGGCGAACGCGTCGGCGGCCTTTCGGTAGTGTGCGAAAGCGAAGAAGCGGCCGGGCGCGTGCTGGGGCAATTGAAGGCCACCGTGCGCCGCAACTACTCCAGCCCGCCGAACTTCGGTGCGCAGGTGGTGGCGAAGGTGCTGAACGATACGCAGTTGAAGGCCCAGTGGCTGGCGGAAGTGGAAACCATGCGCACCCGCATCCTTGAGATGCGCAAAACGCTGGTAGAGGCGCTGAAAATCGCGTTGCCGCAGCGTAACTTCGATTACCTGTTGCAGCAGCGCGGCATGTTCAGCTACACCGGCTTCAGCGCGGCGCAGGTTGATCGCCTGCGTGAAGAGTTCGGCGTGTACCTGATCCACAGCGGGCGCGTTTGCATGGCCGGTCTGAACCACAACAACGTGCATCAGGTGGCCGAGGCGTTTGCCGCAGTGCAGTAAAAACTGTTAGGGTGAACTGAAGTTCGCAAAGGAGCGATAGCGATATCGCTCCTTTTTTGTTGTCGGTTTGCCGCCAAAGTTGCCGCAAACCGGATAGAGAATATACTGATTGAGGGGCGCTCACTCATGTGGCATCAGCAAACGCTTATCCTCAGCGCAAAAGCGCGTGGTTTTCATCTGGTTACCGAAGAGATTACCGACCAGTTAACCCACTTACACCGCCTGCAAACCGGCCTGCTGCATCTGTTGTTGCAGCATACCTCGGCCTCGCTGACGCTCAACGAGAACTGCGATCCCACGGTGCGAGCCGACATGGAGCAGCATTTCCTGCGTCAGGTACCCGAGAACGCACCCTATCAGCATGACTACGAAGGGCTGGACGACATGCCGGCACACATCAAATCCTCGCTGTTGGGCGCATCTTTAACGCTGCCTGTGAGTCACGGGCGGCTGATGTTGGGCACATGGCAGGGGATTTGGCTGGGGGAGCACCGCATCCACGGCGGTTCACGCCGTATTGTGGCCACTTTACAGGGGGAGTAACCCAATGAATAACACAGCACTGCTGGAATACTGCATGGCGAAGCCGGGCGCTGAACAAAGCGACCAGAACCAGTGGCAGGCCAGCCAGATCAAGGTCGGCGACGTGATGTTCGCCATGGTGTGCGAGGTGCAGGGGCGGCCGGCGCTGGCGGTGAAATCAAGCCCGGAGCTGGCGGAAAGCCTGCGCGAGCATCACCCGGAGATCGTCGCCTGCGCCGGCATGAACAAGGCGCACTGGAATACGGTGTTTCTCGACGGCAACTTGCCGAACTCGCAATTTTATACCCTGATCGACAGTTCATATCAGCTGGTGCTGGAAGGGTTACCCGACCACGTGCGGCAGGAGCTGCGCGCTTAACCTGCAGGGCAGGCGTGGCTGCCTGCCTTTCCGCTGCGTTATCTCCTTTTTCTCTTTAAATTGTGATCGCGATTCTAAAATGGGAACGTTCCCTTTTCATTGGGCATCAGGAAAGACTAGGCTTTTTTAATCAATGAGCCGCGAGACCAAAGGATGCCCCGAGATGGCGATGAGTGAAGAAAAACGCAAGATGATTGCCGGCGAACTCTACGATGCCGGTGACGAGCTGCTGCGCAGCGAACGCAAGCGTGCGCGCCAGCTGGTGCACCATTACAACCATTCATCCCCGGACGAGGGCGACCTGCGCAAACAGTGGCTGACGGCGCTGCTGGGCCAGTATCAGGGGGGAACCATCGAACCGACGTTCCGCTGCGATTACGGTTATAACATCTATCTGGGGAAGAATTTTTACGCCAATTTTGACTGCGTCATCCTGGACGTGTGCGAAGTGCATATTGGCGATAACTGCCTGTTGGCGCCGGGGGTGCATATTTACACCGCGACCCATCCGCTGGATGCGCAAACCCGCGTCGGCGGTGCGGAGTTCGGCAAACCGGTAAACATTGGCAATAACGTGTGGATCGGCGGCAGGGCAGTCATTAACCCCGGCGTCACTCTGGGCGATAACGTGGTGGTGGCGTCCGGGGCGGTCGTCACCAAAGACGTGCCGGCCAACTGCGTGGTCGGCGGCAATCCGGCGCGGGTGATTAAACAGCTATAGCAAAAAACGGGCGCCGCAGTGGGCGCCCGTCGCATTATGCTCGCAGAGAGTTGATATCCACCACGAAACGGTATTTCACGTCGCTTTTCAGCATGCGCTCATAGGCTTCGTTGATTTGCTGCATCGGGATCAGTTCGATATCCGAAGTAATGCCGTGCTGGCCGCAGAAATCCAGCATCTCCTGGGTTTCTGCAATGCCGCCGATCAGCGAACCGGCAAGGCGGCGGCGTTTCATGATCAGGTTAAACACCTGCGGTGACGGGTGATCGTGTTCCGGCGCGCCGACCAGCGTCAAGGTGCCATCACGCCGCAGCAGGTTGAGGAACGGGTTCAGATCGTGCTGAGCCGCTACCGTGTTGAGAATAAAATCGAAGCTGTTGGTGTGCTGCGCCATTTCTTCCGGGTTGCGCGAGATCACCACTTCATGGGCGCCGAGGCGTTTGGCGTCTTCAACTTTGGAAGCCGACGTGGTGAACAGCACCACATGAGCGCCCATTGCCCGCGCCAGCTTGACCCCCATATGCCCCAAGCCGCCGAGGCCGACGATACCGACTTTCTTGCCCGGCCCGGCCCCCCATTGGCGCAACGGCGAATAGGTGGTGATGCCGGCGCAAAGCAGCGGCGCGACGCCGGCCGGATCGAGGTTTGCCGGTACCCGCAGCACAAAGTCCTGATCCACCACCATCGCGGTTGAGTAGCCGCCGTAGGTGATGGCGCCGGTTTGCCGATCCTGGCCGTTATAGGTGCCGGTAAAACCGTTTTCACAGTATTGCTCCAGCCCTTCGTCACAGCTCGGGCAGCTGCGACAGGAATCGACCATGCAGCCGACGCCGACCAGATCGCCGACCTGATGGCGGGATACGTGGTTGCCGACGGCGGTCACGCGGCCAACAATTTCATGGCCGGGCACTACCGGGAAAATCGAGTTGTTCCATTCGTTGCGGGCCTGGTGCAGATCCGAATGGCAGACGCCACAGAACAGAACCTCGATTTGCACATCGTGGTCGCGCAGGGCGCGCGGTGTGTAATCGAAAGGAACGAGCGCTGACTTCGCGTCATGCGCGGCATAGGCATGCGTAATGTTCATGGTAACTCCAGTCATCAGTGAATGGGGGGATAATGCTTTCCGGCAGCAGAGTGCCGGTGAGACGCGGCCCAGGTCATACGGGCGGCGCAGAGGGAACATTGATGATAAAAGCTGTGAGCGGGGAGGGAAATGCCTGAAAATGTCTAAATCTTGCCTGTTTCTCTTTAATTGGGGCAGAGCGGATAAAATGGCGGGCCGCAAAACGGCCCGCCGGCAAGACAAGAAAGGTTATTTCTTCATTTCAGTAACGGCTTGAGGAAGCGTGCGGTATGCGAAGCTTCGCAGTTGGCCACGGTTTCCGGCGTGCCGGAGACCAGGATCTCACCGCCGCCGCTGCCGCCTTCCGGCCCCAGGTCGACAATCCAGTCCGCCGTTTTAATCACGTCCAGGTTGTGCTCAATCACCACGATAGTGTTGCCCTGATCGCGCAACTGATGCAGCACTGCCAGCAGTTGCTGGATATCGGCGAAGTGCAGACCTGTGGTCGGCTCATCAAGGATATACAGCGTCTGGCCGGTGCCGCGTTTAGACAGCTCGCGCGCCAGCTTGACGCGTTGCGCCTCACCGCCGGACAGCGTGGTCGCCGACTGGCCGAGGCGAATGTAGGACAGGCCGACGTCCATCAGCGTTTGCAGCTTGCGCGCCAGCGCCGGCACCACATCGAAGAAATCGCGCGCTTCTTCGATGGTCATCTCCAGCACTTCGTGGATGCTCTTGCCTTTGTACTTCACTTCCAGCGTCTCACGGTTATAGCGCTTGCCTTTGCACTGGTCGCAAGGCACGTAGATATCCGGCAGGAAGTGCATTTCCACCTTGATCACGCCGTCGCCCTGACAGGCTTCGCAGCGCCCGCCCTTGACGTTGAAACTGAAGCGGCCCGGGTTATAGCCGCGGCTGCGCGACTCCGGCACGCCGGCGAACAGTTCGCGCACCGGGGTGAAGATGCCGGTGTAGGTGGCCGGGTTGGAGCGCGGAGTGCGGCCGATCGGGCTTTGATCGATGTCGATCACTTTGTCGAAATGTTCGAGGCCGGTCACTTCGCGGAACGGAGCAGGTTCGGCAATGGTGGCGCCGTTGAGCTGGCGTTGGGCGATCGGGAACAGCGTGTCGTTGATCAGCGTGGATTTGCCTGAACCGGAGACCCCGGTGATGCAGGTAAACAGCCCCACTGGCAGCGTCAGCGTCACGTCTTTCAGGTTGTTGCCGCGTGCGCCGCTCAGCTTCAGCACCTTGGTCGGATCGGCCGGCACGCGCTGCTCAGGGATGGCAATCTCGCGTTTGCCGCTGAGGAACTGGCCGGTCAGCGATTCGGGCTGCGCCATGATGTCTTCGACGGTGCCTTCCGCCACCACCTGGCCGCCATGCACGCCGGCGCCGGGGCCGATGTCGATCACGTGATCGGCGGCGCGGATGGCGTCTTCGTCATGCTCCACCACGATCACCGTGTTGCCCAGGTTACGCAGGTGGATCAGGGTTTCCAGCAGGCGTTCGTTGTCACGCTGATGCAGGCCGATCGACGGCTCATCGAGAACGTACATGACGCCCACCAGGCCGGCGCCGATCTGGCTGGCCAGGCGAATACGCTGCGCCTCGCCGCCGGACAGGGTTTCCGCCGAGCGCGACAGCGACAGGTAGTTAAGCCCGACGTTCACCAGGAATTTCAAGCGGTCGCCAATCTCTTTCAGGACTTTTTCGGCGATCTGGGCGCGCTGGCCGCTGAGCTTCATGTTCTGGAAGAAGGTCATGGCGTGGCCGATGCTCAGATCGGAGATTTCCGGCAGCGTGGTATCTTCGACAAACACGTTGCGCGCTTCTTCGCGCAGGCGGGTGCCGTGACAGGAGGCGCAAGGGCGGTTGCTGATAAACTTCGCCAGCTCTTCGCGCACCGCGCTGGATTCCGTCTCTTTATAGCGGCGTTCCATGTTGTGCAGCACGCCTTCGAACGGGTGGCGGCGCACGGTGGTATCACCGCGATCGTTAATGTATTTGAATTCGATCGACTCTTTGCCGGAACCGCTGAGCACCGCTTTCTGCACGTTGGCATCCAGGGAGTTGAACGGCGCTTCGACGTCGAACGCATAATGCTCCGACAGCGAACGCAGCATCTGGAAGTAATAGAAGTTGCGGCGATCCCAACCGCGGATCGCACCGCCGGCCAGCGAAAGCTCGGGGTTCTGCACCACGCGTTCCGGATCGAAGAACTGTTGCACGCCCAGGCCGTCGCAGGTCGGGCAGGCGCCGGCCGGGTTGTTGAACGAGAACAGGCGCGGTTCCAGCTCGCGCATGCTGTAGCCGCAGATCGGGCAGGCAAAGTTGGCGGAGAACAGCAGCTCATCCGCTTTTTCGTCGTCCATGTCGGCCACTACCGCCGTGCCGCCGGACAGCTCCAGCGCGGTTTCGAACGATTCCGCCAGGCGCTGCGCCAGATCTTCACGCACTTTGAAGCGATCGACCACGACTTCAATGGTGTGCTTCTTCTGCAGTTCCAGCTTCGGCGGATCCGAGAGGTCACAGACTTCGCCGTCGATACGCGCCCGGATATAGCCCTGGGTCGCCAGATTTTCCAGCGTCTTGGTGTGCTCGCCCTTACGGTCTTTCACCACTGGCGCCAGCAGCATCAGGCGTTTGCCTTCCGGTTGGCTGAGCACGTTGTCTACCATCTGGCTGACGGTTTGCGCCGCCAGCGGCACGTGGTGATCCGGGCAGCGCGGTTCGCCGACGCGGGCGAACAGCAGGCGCAGGTAATCGTGGATCTCGGTGATGGTGCCGACCGTGGATCGCGGGTTATGCGAGGTGGATTTCTGCTCGATGGAAATCGCCGGCGACAGACCTTCAATATGGTCGACGTCAGGTTTTTCCATCAGCGAAAGAAACTGGCGTGCATAGGCGGAGAGCGACTCGACGTAGCGGCGCTGCCCTTCGGCATACAGCGTATCAAAAGCCAGCGAGGACTTGCCTGAACCGGACAAACCGGTGACGACGATCAGCTTGTCACGCGGGATAATCAGGTTGATGTTTTTGAGATTATGGGTTCGAGCACCACGAACTTCGATATTGTCCATTTACACTTCCCGTCTTGATGATACACCGCGCCTGTCTGGATTTGGTGCGGGTGATTTTGTGATCAAACGCGCAAAAAATCGGCACAGCCAGTACGAAACGCATAATTATGACACAAAAAAACCTGAATGAATATCCAGTATACGAATGCAACAAGGTCGTACGAGTCGTACGAAAGGACAATTCTGGAATACAATACGCAGTTATCAACACGGGTGTCGTTTCAGGCTGAGCGTGTTAAACTTACTCGTTTATACTGTGTAAAAATCAATCATCAGGAGAGTTCTCATGGCCAGCAGAGGCGTAAACAAAGTAATTCTGGTCGGGAATCTGGGCCAAGACCCGGAAGTCCGTTACATGCCGAATGGCGGCGCAGTGGCCAACATTACCCTGGCGACCTCCGAAAGCTGGCGTGACAAGGCGACTGGCGAGCAGAAAGAAAAAACCGAGTGGCACCGCGTTGTGTTGTTCGGCAAGCTGGCTGAAGTGGCGGGCGAATATCTGCGTAAAGGTTCCCAGGTGTATATCGAAGGTGCTCTGCAGACCCGTAAATGGACCGATCAGGCCGGCGTAGAAAAATACACCACCGAAGTTGTGGTTAACGTTGGCGGCACCATGCAGATGCTGGGCGGCCGTCAAGGCGGCGGCGCACCTGCAGGCGGTGGCCAGGCTTCCGGCGGCCAGGGCGGTTGGGGCCAGCCTCAGCAACCACAGGGCGGCAACCAGTTCAGCGGCGGCCAGCAGGCGCGCCCAGCGCAGAGCAACGCGCCGGCAGCCGGCGGCAACGAACCGCCAATGGACTTCGACGACGATATTCCTTTCTGATATCAGGCTGTCTGAAGCCAATAAAAAAGCCCCTTTCGGGGCTTTTTGCTTTTCTGCCAACCTTAAGCCGAGAAGCCGCCGTCGATGCTCAGACTGGCGCCGGTGATGTAGCCCGCTTGCGGGCCGGCCAGATAGGCGACAAAGCTGGCGATCTCTTCATCCTTACCGTAGCGGCCGATGGCCATCAGCTGTTTCAACTGCGCGGCGAAGTCACCGTCGTCCGGGTTCATCTCGGTATCCACCGGGCCGGGCTGCACGTTGTTGACGGTGATGCCGCGCGGGCCGAGATCGCGCGCCATGCCCTTGGTCAGGCCGACCAGCGCGGATTTGCTCATCGCGTAAACTGCGGCGCCGCCAAAAGGCACGCGCTCGGCGTTGGTGCTGCCGATATGAACGATGCGGCCACCGTCGTTCATATGGCGCGCAGCTTCCTGGCTGGCAACAAAGACGCTGCGTACGTTCACCGCCAACATACGGTCCAGATCTTCCAGCGCCAGTTCTTCGGTGCTGCCCAACGTAAACACCCCGGCGTTGTTCACCAGAATATCCAGATTGCCGAAGCTGTTCACCGCCTGGCGTATCGCTTGCTGTACTGCTGCAGCGTCGGCGCTGTCGGCTTTGATGGCGATAGCCTTGCCGCCGGCGGCGGTGATTTCATTCACCACGGCATCGGCCCGGTCGGCGGAAGCTACGTAAGTGAATGCCACCGCTGCGCCATCACGCGCCAGACGTTTGACGATGGCGGCACCGATACCGCGTGAGCCGCCCTGAACGAATGCGACTTTGCCTTGCAGAGAGAGGGTTGCTGACATGATGTTTCTCCAGAGTGGGTTAAGGTTAAAAAATCTACCGGACCAGTATCGGAGAAACGCAACGCGGGCACTAGCCACAAAACGCTATAATCAGCTTAAACCATAGGTTTGAAATCTACGGAGGAAAGCCATGCTCGGCTATCTGGAATGTTTTGTCAGCAGCGCGGAAAACGGCAGTTTTTCCGCTGCGGGCCGCAAGCTGGGCATCAGCTCTGCGGCGGTGGGGAAGAATGTCACCAGATTGGAGACGCTGCTGGGAGTACGGCTGTTCCAGCGCAACACGCGCAAGCTGACGCTGACCGAAGAAGGGGAGCGTTTTCTGCAGGAAGTGAGCGGCGGTTTGCAGTCGATCCAGTGCGCGATGAAAGGGGTGAGCAGCAGTGGCGGCATAGCGGCAGGTACGTTAAAGGTCAGCATGGGCACCGCTTTCGGCCTGCATTTTGTGATGCCTCTGTTGCCGGCATTTTTGTCTCGTTACCCGTCGATCGTGCCAGACTGGCATTTTGACAATCGCAAAGTGGATATGATTGGCGAACATTTCGACGCCGCAATCGGCGGCGGCATTGAACTGGCGCAGGGGATGATTGCGCGTGAATTGGCGCCGGCCCACGGGATATTGGTGGCCTCGCCGGACTATCTGCGGCGTCATCCGCCTTTGGAGCAGCCGGAACAGCTGGCGAACCATGCGGGTATTTTTATCCGCTCGCCGCAAACCGGGCGCATCCGCAACCTGCCGTTACGTAATGCGGATAACGAACAGAGGGCGCCATTGATGACCATCAGCATGACGGTGAATGAGCCGGAGGCGGCGGCGCGAGCGGCGGAAATGGGGCTGGGCATTGCATTGATCTCCATGCCAAATGCCTTGCCTTATCTGGAAAGCGGCCGCCTGGTGCGGGTATTGCCCGTCTGGTATGTCGATCGCGGCAGCGTCTATCTTTACTTTCCCACCGCCAAGTTTTTGCCGAGTAAAACCCGGGTGTTTGTCGACTACATCACCGAGCAATTTCACCTGCAGAAGCTGGCGGCGCGTTTTGATGCGCGTTGAACACGAGAAAAGCCCCTCGCGGGGCTTTTTTTCTTCCGTCAGTGGGCTGTCTGACGATCAGTTGAAGATTTCAGCGGTGCCGTGCAGTTTGTTCTGGCCACCGGCGGAGATGATGCGGTAAGAGCTGGCGCCTAATGCAGCGGCCTTGTTAGCCAGTTCGGTTTCCAGTGCGCTCAGGTTAGAAGCGCCGGCAACGGAGATGACACCGATTTTCTGAGCGTCGGGGGCAGGTTGGCTGGAAGGCTGGTCAGCGGCAACGGTGGCGAAAGAAGCGGTAGTCAGCAGCAGAGCGGTAGCAAAAATTTTGATGTTCTTCATGATTCAATCCTCAGGGTATTTTTCAGGTGAGAGGTTGTCCCCTCTCGATATTTTGAATAATAGACCTGCATGCCCAAAGAGAAAATCGGAGAGTTTTGAGTATCTGATTCAAATAAATTGACTTAATTTTGAACGCTGGCGCGCTGGAAAAATCACCACTACCTTTAAATCAGCAGGATCTTTAAAGGAGAAACCTTGTGATTATCGTGCACCATCTGAATAACTCACGCTCGCAGCGTATCTTGTGGTTTCTGGAAGAACTGGGTGTGCCTTATCAGGTGCAGCGTTACCGGCGCGATCCGCAAACCATGCTGGCACCGCCGGAGCTGAAAAAGATCCACCCGCTCGGTAAATCTCCGGTGATTGTCGATGGCGATCTGATCCTGGCGGAATCCGGCGCCATTATCGAATATCTGCAAGAAGCCTACGATGCGCAGGGGCTGTTTATCCCGACCGACCACCATGCTCGCCAGCAATATCGTTACTGGCTGCATTATGCGGAAGGATCGCTGATGCCGCTGCAGGTCATGAAGCTGATGTTCAGCCGCCTGGGACAACCGCCAATTCCCTGGTTGTTGCGCCCGGTGGCGGGGGCGATTGGCAAAGGGGTTCAGCGAGAGTATCTGGACAAACAGATCGCCACGCATCGCGACTATCTCGAGCAGCACCTGAGCAAAAGCACCTGGTTTGTCGGCAACGAATTCAGCGCGGCGGATATCCAGATGAGCTTTCCGCTGGAGGTGATGGCGGCGCGCGGCTCGCTGGACGGTTGCCCGAAGCTGCGTGGCTATCTGCAACGTATCCATACCCGGCCGGCCTACCAACGGGCGCTGGAGCAGGGCGGTCCTTATGAACTGCTGAGCTGATGACATGATCTATACTTGAGGGGTTACGTCTGTTCGGAGGTAGCACATGGCTACGCAAATTTTTGTTAACCTGCCGGTGGGCAATCTACCTGCATCCATCGAGTTTTTTACCCAGCTGGGTTTCGGCTTTAATCCGCAGTTTACCGATGATACCGCCGCCTGCATGGTGGTCAGCGATACCATTTATGTGATGCTGCTGACACACGATAAATTCAAAATGTTCACCCCGAACCCGATTGGCGATGCCAGAAAAGCGACCGAAGTGCTGGTTTGCCTGTCGCAGCCCAGCCGGGCAACGGTGGACAGCCTGGTGCGCAAGGCGATAGCCGCCGGTGGCAATACCTATAATCAGCCGCAGGATTATGGCTTTATGTACGGTCACGGTTTCCAGGATTTGGATGGCCATATCTGGGAACTGATGTATATGGACGAAAACGTCGCACAGGCTCAGTAACCGGTTTTGCCCCCTGAGCCGGGGGCGCTCCCATCGGATTTACCTATGTGACAAATATCGCCTTTTCGATAATGATTGATCTCGGCGCTTTTCTGCATGAATTGTCGCGATCTTTGGTTGATCAGAGGGTATGGAAGGCCGGATAATCGTTTGCCTTGAATAAACCACCATAAATCACCCGCATCACGCGATGAGAGTTAAACGTTTGCCTTTTTACGCGGCGCCAATGGGCGGCGCGGCCGAAGGGCAGGGAAGCCAACGTGATGGAAAAGATTCCGTAATGAACATACGCGGGCGGAATAACAAGCCTTTTGAAACGGGCTGGCAATGAAACACAGGGGACAGCAACATGTCGAATTCTCAAGCGAACAACGCCGTTAAACCAAAAGGCGGGCTTGATGGCTATTTTAATATTTCCGCACGCGGCAGCACCGTGCGTCAGGAAGTGGTGGCGGGATTAACCACCTTCCTGGCGATGGTTTATTCGGTGATCGTGGTGCCGAGCATGTTGGGTAAAGCGGGCTTCCCGCCCACGGCGGTGTTCGTCGCCACCTGCCTGGTCGCCGGCTTCGGTTCATTGCTGATGGGGTTATGGGCTAATCTGCCGATGGCCATCGGCTGTGCGATTTCCCTGACCGCCTTCACCGCCTTCAGCCTGGTGCTGGGCCAGCACATCAGCATTCCGGTCGCGCTGGGTGCGGTATTCCTGATGGGCGTGCTGTTCACCATTATCTCGATCACCGGCATCCGTTCCTGGATCTTGCGCAATCTGCCGATGGGCGTGGCGCACGGCACCGGTATCGGCATCGGTTTGTTCCTGCTGCTGATCGCCGCCAACGGCGTGGGTCTGGTGGTGAAGAACCCGCTGGATGGCCTGCCGGTAGCGCTGGGCGCATTCACCTCTTTCCCGGTAGTGATGACGCTACTCGGTCTGGCGGTGATTTTCGGCTTGGAAAAACTGCGTGTACCCGGCGGTATTCTGCTGGTGATTATCGCTATTTCGGTGATTGGCCTGCTGTTTGACCCGGCGGTGAAATATCAGGGGCTGTTCGCCATGCCAAGCCTGACGGACGCCAATGGCAGTTCGCTGATCTTCAGCCTGGATATCATGGGCGCGTTGAAACCTGTGGTGCTGCCCAGCGTGTTGGCGCTGGTGATGACGGCCGTGTTTGACGCGACCGGCACCATTCGCGCGGTGGCCGGCCAGGCGAACCTGCTGGACAAGGACGGGCAGATCATCAACGGCGGCAAGGCGCTGACCTCGGATTCCCTGAGCAGCATTTTCTCCGGCCTGGTGGGCGCGGCCCCGGCGGCGGTCTATATCGAATCCGCAGCGGGCACCGCAGCGGGCGGGAAAACCGGCCTGACCGCAACCGTGGTTGGCCTGCTGTTCCTGCTGATCCTGTTCCTGTCGCCGCTGTCTTATCTGGTGCCGATTTACGCTACCGCACCGGCGCTGATGTACGTTGGCCTGCTGATGTTGAGCAACGTCACCAAGCTGGATTTCAACGACTTCGTCGACGCCATGTCCGGCCTGCTGTGCGCGGTGTTTATCGTGCTGACCTGCAATATCGTCACCGGTATCATGCTGGGCTTCAGCTCGCTGGTGATTGGCCGCATTTGCTCCGGCGAATGGCGCAGGCTGAATATCGGCACCGTGCTGATCGCCGTCGCGCTGGTGGCCTTCTACGCCGGCGGCTGGGCGATTTAATCCTCCGTGTTTCCCCCTCCCGCCAGGCGGGGGAAAGTTAGCCCCTATTCCCCTTCAGAAAAATCTCCTTCTGCCTGTGCTGCGTTTTGAAAGGCACAACAAGCTTTAATCGCTGTAAAAAAAGTGATCTACTATCGGGCATACATCAAAGAGGTAGTCTGAACCCGAGAGTCTAAGGAAAGCATGGAAATATTTTTTACAATCCTCATTTTGATCCTGGTGGTCTCCCTGTCTGGGGTGGTGACACGTATGTTGCCGTTCCAGATACCGCTGCCGTTAATGCAAATCGTCATCGGGGCCCTGCTGGCCTGGCCACATTTCGGGCTGCATGTCGACTTTGACCCCGAGCTGTTCCTGGTGCTGTTTATCCCGCCGCTGCTGTTTGCCGACGGTTGGAAAACCCCAACGCGCGAATTCCTGCATCACGGTCGTGAAATCCTGGGCCTGGCGCTGGTGCTGGTGCTGCTTACCGTGGTTGGCATCGGTTACCTGATTTACGCCATGGTGCCGGGCATCCCGCTGGTGGCGGCATTTGCGCTGGCGGCGGTACTGTCGCCAACGGACGCCGTGGCGCTGGGCGGCATCGTCGGTAAAGGGCGCATTCCGAAACCGATTATGGGCGTGCTGGAAGGCGAGGCGCTGATGAACGACGCATCCGGCCTGGTTTCGCTCAAATTCGCCATCGCAGTGGCGATGGGCACCATGGTGTTTACCGTGGGCGGCGCCACTCTGGAGTTTCTGAAGGTCGCTATCGGCGGCCTGCTGGCCGGCGTGGCGGTCACCTGGTGCTACAGCAAATCGTTGCGGATGATGAGCCGCTGGAGCGGCGATGATCCGGCCACGCAGATCGTTTTCCTGCTGCTGTTGCCGTTCGCTTCCTATTTGATTGCCGAACACATCGGCGTCTCCGGCATTCTGGCGGCAGTGGCCGCGGGGATGACCATCAGCCAGTCCGGCGTGATCCGCAATGCGCCGCTGGCGATGCGTCTGCGCGCCAACAGCGTCTGGGCGATGCTGGAGTTCGTGTTTAACGGCATGGTGTTCATCATGTTGGGCCTGCAACTGCCGGGGATCCTGGAAACCTCAATCCTGCAGGCGGAGCTGGATCCGACCATTCAGACCTGGTACCTGTTCGCCGACGTGGCGATTATCTACGCAGCGTTGTTGCTGCTGCGCTTTACCTGGCTGTGGCTGATGAAAAACGCCAGCCGACGCTTTATGAAAAAACGGCCATTGCAGTTTGGCGATTACAGCATGCGTGAGTTGTGGATAGCGTCGTTCGCCGGGGTGCGCGGGGCAATCACGCTGGCCGGTGTGCTGTCGATCCCACTGCTGCTAAGCGATGGCTCCGCCTTCCCGGCGCGCTATCAGTTGGTGTTTATCGCCGCCGGCGTGATCCTGCTTTCACTGATCGTCGGGGTGCTGGCATTGCCGTTGCTGCTGCGCGGCGTAGTGGTGGCGGACAAGAGTGCCAGCAAGAGCGAGGAGCGGATGGCGATTGCCATGGCGGCTGAAGTGGCGATCGAAAGCATCAACAAGATGGAAGAACGCTTGGCCGTCGACGTAGAGGAAAACATCGACCCGCAGGTGCTGAAAGAGATCAGTTCACGGGTCGTGGGCACGTTGCGGCGGCGCATCACCACCAAGGACGATATCGAAAATGCGCTGATGCTGGAGAACCTCGAGCGACGCTTCCGCCTGACTGCTCTGCGCGCCGAGCGCGGGGAGCTGTATCACCTGCGCGCTACGCAGAAAATCAGCAACGAGACGCTGCAAAAGCTGTTGCACGATCTCGACCTGCTGGAGGCGCTGCTGATAGAGCGCGAGGGGTAACGCCAACGGGGCCGCAGACGCGGCCCTTGTTATTGGGGCTATTTGACCGGCGGCCAGTAGTCGCGGCAGCAGGCGATCCAGGCCTGGGCGCCGTGCGACAGGTAGTTGCCCTGGCGCCAGATTAGCCCGACACGCCATTCCATCCTCGGTTCCAGCGGCAGCCAGATCAGGGTTTCTTTATCCAGCCACTGGCAAACCGGCTCCGGCAGGGTAGCGATGCCGACCCCAGCCTGCACCATCGATGCCAGAAAATCCCACTGCCCGCTGCGTACGGCAATCTGCGGTTCAAAACCGGCCTGACGGAATGCCTTCATCAGCATTTTGTACAGCGAGAAATCCTCGTTATAAATCAGGATCGGCCAACTGGCCAATTCGGCGATATCGATGCTGGTGCGGTTAAGCCAGTGGGGCGTACGCGGCGCGACCACGCACATCGGATGGTTCAGCAGCGGCAAAAAGGTCAGTGGCTGATCCAGGTCGACGGGCAGCACCGTCATGGCCAGATCCAGCTCGCCGGACATCACCGCCTGCTCGACCGACAATCCGCCCAGTTCGGAAATTTTCAGCTCGATGCCAGGATAGGTCTGGCGAAACCGACGGATCAAATCGGCTATCTGCCGGCCGACCATTGGCGGGATACCCAGCCGCAACACGCCTTTTTTCACCGAGCTGATGTCTTCCAGTTCGGCCTCCAGTTGGCGGAACTCATCCAGGATCGCCAGCCCGCGCTGGTATACCGCCTGGCCGCTGTCGGTCAGGTGCAGCTTGCGTCCTTCGCGGATCAGCAGCGTACACTCCAGCTCTTCTTCCAGATGCCGCAGCATCTTGCTGATGGTCGGCTGGGTGACGAACAGTTTCTCCGCGGCGCGGGTAAAGCTTTGCTGGCGCACGACTTCCACGAAGTAACGCAGGGTGCGGACATCCACGTTGGGTTCTCCTCAGGACAATACCGGCGGGAAACTATTCCCTGATGGCATGATATTGATGATTTTAATTCATTTCAGGCAAGGTTTCCTGGCCGCGTATACTGCAACCCTTGAATTTTTTGAGGCTATCTTCCATGTTACTGGCGTTACGCCGCGCAGCTCCCTCTCTGTTGACCCGCCTGCAGGTGCCGGTTCAGGTTGCTTTATACGCGGTGCTGTTTCTCATTGCCGACCGGCTGGTAAAACAATTTCATCTGCCGCTGCCCGCCAACATTGTCGGCATGCTGCTGATGCTGGCGTTGATCCTGCTGAGGATTTTGCCGTTGAGTTGGGTCAGAGCCGGCTCGCGTTGGCTACTGGCAGAGATGCTGCTGTTTTTTGTCCCGGCGGTGGTGGCGGTGGTCAACTATGCCCAGTTGTTGATGGTTGAAGGCTGGAAGATATTTTTGGTGATTGCGATCAGCACCATGCTGACGCTCGGTGCCACCGGGCTGGTGGTCGACCGGGTATACCGTTTAGAGGTTTGGCTGCAGCGACGGAAACAGCGCGATGAATGATTTTATCCTCAGCCTGGCCTGTTTTCTGGCGACGCTGGCATTGTACTTCGCCAATAAGAAGCTCTACCGCCGCCGACGTACCCTGCTGCTGATGCCGCTCGTGCTGACGCCGATGATCCTGGTGCTGCTGCTGGTGGTGACGCATATCTCGTATCAGGATTACATTGGCGAAACGCACTGGCTGCTGTGGCTGTTGGGGCCGGCGACTATCGCGTTTGCGGTGCCGGTTTATGAAAATCTGCATATTATCCGCCGCCACTGGCTATCGCTCAGCGCCGGGGTATTGACGGCGGTTCTGGTGGCGGTTTACAGCTCGGTGTGGCTGGCGCGGCTGCTGACGCTGCCGGAAGAGGTGCAGCGCAGCCTGGCGGTGCGTTCCATCACTACGCCGTTCGCGTTGGAGGCCGCCAAACAGATGGGTGGCCAGCCGGATTTAGTGGCGCTGTTCGTGGTGATTACCGGGGTATTCGGCATGGCGGTGGGGGACATTCTGTTTCTGCGGCTGGCGGTGCGCAGCAGCCTGGCCAAAGGCGCCGGGCTGGGTGCGTCGTCGCACGGTGCCGGTACGGCTAAAGCCTATGAAATGGGGCAGGAAGAAGGCGTGGTTGCCAGCCTGGTGATGATGCTGGCGGGGGTTATCACGGTGATCGCCGCGCCGCTGATTGGGCAACTGATGTGGTAAAGATATTGAACGATGCTACAAGCCCTCGTGCGAGGGCTTTTTTCAGCTGTTAGCCGCGGTCCTGATCAGCTCGACCACCAGCGGCGACAGCTCATCGCGCAACGCGGCGCGTTCGGACTGGAACAGCGTAGCGGCGTAAAAGCGGTGCCCCGGCAGCTCTATCGAGCGCACGTCACCTGCGTGGTCATGGCTACTGATAATCAGCGGGTGTTGTTGCAGATCGGCAACGAAGTCCGGGTTAACGCCGAAATTGCAGTGGTAACCTTCACGCGTTTCCAGCTTGCCGTATGCGCGGGCGACCAGCGTGTCCGGCTGGAAAATAATGTCCCCGCTTTGTTCCACCAGCGAACAGCTCAACGGCGAGATAACCAACCGGCCGCCGGTGTCGGTTTCCGCATGCCCGGCATCGTGCCAGCCCATGACGTTACGCGCGTATTCCACAATCGCATACTGGAAGCCACCGCAGGAGCCGAGGAAGGGGATATTCTGTTCGCGTGCATGGCGAATGGTCATAAAGACGCCATCGTCATGGTTGTACGGGCTGCCGGGTACGACCCAGATAGCATCATAATCCTGCAATACCGAAGTGTCGGTGAGGGTTTCTGTGGGCAGCCAGTGGGATTGAATATCGACGTTAAGGTGTGCGGCGGTGAGCTGGAGAGCGACGGGGATAGCCTGGTGAGATACGGCCTGGGGTTTGTAGTCGCCGACCAGAGCGATGCGGACTTGAGTTTTCATCGTTTCCTTTTCCTGTGCGGGTAAAAAAAGAGGTTACAGCAAAGCCGAAGGGCCGGCCGCAGTTTTTTTAAACGCAACGCACAAAAAAGCCCGGCGTTTTGGCCGGGCTCGGAAACAGAATCTGGGCTCAGTACAGCGAGGGCGCACCGATCGGCCGGGTTTTGAAGCGGCGATGCAGCCACATGTACTGCTCCGGCGCCCGCATGATCTCTTTCTCGACCACTTTGTTCATATAGGCCGCCGCCGCGAGCTCATCGCCTATCGGATAATCTTCCAGCGCAGGCTGGATCAACAGGTCATAGCCGCGGCCTTTCTCGCGGCGAATCAATACCACCGGAACCAGTGCCGGCTTGGCCATACGCGCCAGCATAAAGGTGCCGCTGGTGGTGGCGGCCTGATCGACGGCGAATAACGGTGCGAATACGCTGCCACGTGGGCCGTAGTCCTGATCCGGAGCGAACCAAACGGCCTCACCGCGCTTCAGGGCATGCACCATGCCGCGCAGGTCTTTGCGATCGAGCATGGCCTTGTTGGAGCGCATGCGGCCTTTGGTCTGAGCCCACTCCATCGCTTTATTGTTGTGTGGGCGGTACATCGCCATCATGGGCTGGCACAGCCCCATGGCGCGGCCACCCAACTCCAGCGACATAAAGTGCACGCCAATCACCAGTACGCCGCGCTCATTGTGCTGCGCCATTTTCAGGTGATTGATGCCGGAGACGTTGAACCAGCGTTTGACTCGCTTATCCGACCAAAACCAGGCCATGCCGGTTTCCAGCAGGCCCATGCCGAGGGATTCGAAATTGCCGATCACTTTGCGCTCGCGTTGCGCCTCGTCCATATCCGGGAAGCACAGTTCCAGGTTACGGCGGGTAATGGCAACGCGGCGTTTCAGGAAACGCATAGAGGTGCGGCCCATCCAGACGCCGAGCTTGTGCAGCAGCGGGTAAGGCAGTTGAACCAGCAGGAACAAAATAGCCAGGCCGAACCAGGTAAACCAGTAGCGCGGGTGCAGCAGGGCAGAACGGAATTTTTGCGGACGCTTCATATCAACTCTTTATGCAGTAGGGGGTTGTAACCTGTAACGCATAAAGGATCCACTTGATTGCGATACGACTACTCAGACACCCAGACATCATTATGGTTTAGCCAGATTCCATAATTGACTAAATCTTTACATTCTAAGGGGCAGTTCGCGCTGCTGTCAGGCTTCGGAAGGATGGCTGTAGGCCAGCGAAGGCGGCTCCGGGAATGCGTATTCTATCACACAATACGGGCTACGAAGTAAGAGGGGCATGCGAATATTCTCATTCGCATTGAGGTTAGGTTGACTTAGCGCAAAATTAAAGAAAAAGGCGCTTATCAAATGAGATAAAGCGCCTTTTTTCAATACGTTAACTGACTAGTATCAGTTCATGCCGTATTTTTTCAATTTCTTACGCAGCGTACCACGGTTGATGCCCATCATCAGAGCAGCACGGGTTTGGTTGCCACGGGTGTATTGCATCACCATGTCCAACAGTGGCTGTTCAACTTCAGCCAAAACCAGCTCATACAAGTCATTAACGTCCTGACCATTCAGTTGAGCAAAATAGTTCTTCAGTGCTTGTTTAACCGAGTCACGCAGAGGCTTTTGAGTCACTTGATCCTGTGAGTTCACGGTAGAAACGGTCAGTACGTCAGAATTTACGCGTTGTTCGAACATAGTT
The DNA here is from genome assembly GCF_018336935.1 of Serratia plymuthica. Lineage (NCBI taxonomy): Bacteria > Pseudomonadati > Pseudomonadota > Gammaproteobacteria > Enterobacterales > Yersiniaceae > Serratia > Serratia plymuthica. The sequence goes on from NZ_CP068771.1 coordinate 4,008,760, forward strand.
CTGTCAGCTCTTTTTTGTTACGCAAGATTTTCGAAATATGCCTCCAACGCCTCCAGCTGTTCGCTGGCATCCTCTATGGCGTTGAATGTGCGCCGAAACTGGTCATTCGGGGCGTGTTCCTGGAGATACCAGGACACGTGCTTACGAGCAATCCGGAATCCCTTGCCTTGGCCATAAAAGCCGTGCAATTCCCGAATATGCCCTATCAACAAGCGCTTAACCTCGCCAAGCGGCAAAGGTGGCAGCAACTCCCCAGTGTCCAGATAATGCTGGATTTCCCGGAAGATCCAGGGTCTCCCCTGAGCAGCACGGCCTATCATCAGGGCATCGGCCCCGGTGTAGTCGAGCACTGCTCTGGCTTTATGCGGGTCAGTAATGTCGCCATTCGCGATAATCGGAATGGAAACACTCTGCTTAACTGCCCGAATGCTGTCGTACTCCGCGTTGCCGTTGAACAGGCAGGCACGGGTTCGGCCATGAATAGTCAGGGCCTGTATACCACAGTCTTCGGCCAGTTGGGCAATCTCTACACAGTTACGGTGTTCTGGCGCCCAGCCGGTGCGAATCTTAAGCGTTACCGGCACATCCACAGCGTTAACCACCGCGTGGAGGATCTGTTTAACCAGATCCGGGTACTGCAGCAACGCAGACCCTGCAAGCTTCCGGTTCACTTTTTTGGCCGGGCATCCCATATTGATGTCGATGATCTGTGCGCCGCCGGCCACGTTAATACGCGCCGCGGCGGCCATATCATCGGGATCGCATCCGGCAATCTGCACGGAACGGATCCCTGGTTCATCGCTATGTACCATACGCAGACGCGACTTATCCGTCCGCCATACCTCCGGATTGGAGGAGAGCATTTCGGATACAGCCATCCCAGCACCCATTGCATGACATAGGGTTCTAAACGGGCGATCTGTAATGCCGGCCATAGGGGCCGCAATCAGGCAATTTGTAAGCTGGTGGTGTCCAATGCGCATAGACAAAGAGTAACCATACTGTGTCCGCAAGGGCGCGTATATTACGCATTTTTGCGTTGAGATGAAAGGCCAAACTTTGACCAATTCGCCGTTATCGGGCAAGGAAAAGGGTCTGCGTCAGGATTCATAGAAATATTGTATATATTTAACAATGGGTTGACTTTAATTGGCTTATTTTTGCGCAATAAAATATTCCCGACGCAACAGAATTTTATCTGTAATCAGCGCGGATTCCACTGAAGAACGGTATCAATATACGGTGTTTATCAGGGGATTCCGTTGAGAATAGGCTGAATTACGCTGAACCCCCTTGTACGGGTACCGGCTACGCGGGGGCTTATTCACCGCCGGCGGCCAAAACCGGCGGGTAACCTGGCGATAGCCTTAGTCGACGATGACCCGGCCATTCAGCGGCTGTATCGGGCGGTTGTTCGCATGCCGGACTATGCTCCTGAATTGGGCGATCTGTTCGGTCGACACGTTGACCGGTTTATCCAGCACCATCCAGCTAACGCCTTCGGAGCAAGGTGGCGTGGTCAGCGAACCGCTGAAGCGATAGAAGTCAAACTGCTTGGGCAGCAGGGCTTTGATATCCAGCGGGGTGTTCAATACCGCGGTTTGATTGACGGAGGTCGGTAGCTGTTGCCAGGCTTTCGCCAGTTGCGCATTTGCTTTGCCTTGCTGGAACATCAACGCCAGCACCGCCAGTTCACCGCCTTTGCCCTTATAAACAAAGTGGGCCTCCAGCGGGAATTGTTTGCCGTCAATTTCGTTTTCGCTGGGGGCGTGGAAGTGGAACTGTTGCAGCGTGAGGATATTGTTATCCAGCACCAACGTATTGCCGCCGCTGACGTTGACCTGCAGGGTGTGACCGTTGTTGACGATCTGCTGTTTGCCTGGCTGGAACGCCAATTGCAGTTGGCCGTGATGGGTTTTCAGAGCGCCCTTGATATCGATCGGCGACTGGTTTTTACCGGTTTCGCACAGCGAGAAGTCTGGAGAGAGCTTGCCCCAGTGCGCCGGATCTTCCTGGCCATCATAGCCCCAATGCGCCTGTTCCGCCGCAGTGACCGAAAAGCTACCGGCCAAAAGCGCAGCAATCAATAAGTGACCTTTCATGTTAACTCCCTTTAAAAACGACAGTGTGAGATTTGCCTGAATGGGCGCCGTCGCCTCAGGGGGCGTTGGCGCCAGAGGCAAGAGAATACACTTGCTAAATGTAGGTATAAATCAGTCAGGCTAAAGGGAAATAAAAAAATCCACCGGAAGGGGTAACTTCCGATGGATTTTTGCATGAAAGGAAGGGGGGCGATTAGTTACGCTGGCCGGTAATACGGCACCATTCTTCGCGCTCTGCGACCGGATCGAGCGTGAATTTATCTTCATAGGCTTCCGCCACGCTTGCCGCCTGGCTAGCCAACACGCCGGACAGGCCCAGGTAACCGCCGGACTTCGGCAGGCAGCCGATCAGCGGCGCCAGTTCGCGCAGGGGGCCGGCCAGGATATTGGCGACCACGACGTCTGCCAGCAGGTCGGCCGGTTGGTCTTTCGGCAGATACAGTTCCAGACGCTCTGAAACGCCGTTACGCTGCGCGTTGTCGCGGCTGGCCTGAATGGCCTGGGGATCGATATCTATGCCGATAGCGCGCGCTGCGCCGAGCTTCAGTGCGGCAATCGCCAGAATGCCGGAACCGCAGCCGAAGTCGATAATGGTCTTACCGGCCAGATCGAGGCCATCCAGCCACTGCAGGCACAGCGCGGTGGTCGGGTGGGTGCCGGTACCAAACGCCAGGCCCGGGTCGAGCATTACGTTGACCGCATCCGGATCGGGCACGTCGCGCCAGCTCGGGCAGATCCACAGGCGTTCGCCGAAGCGCATCGGGTGGAAGTTGTCCATCCACTCGCGTTCCCAGTCCTTGTCTTCCAGCTGTTCAATCTTGTGGCGGAAACCTGTGCCCAGCAGCGGATGCTGTTCCAGTATCGCCACCACTTCGGCCATATCGGTCTCCGCGTCGTACAGGCCGATCACGTCGGTATCGCCCCACAGCAGGGTTTCGCCAGGCAGCGGCTCGAACACCGGGTTGTCGTGGGTGTCCTGGAAGGTCACCGAGACGGCGCCGCTTTCAACCAGCGCGTCGCTCAGGTCTTCCGCCTGGCTGCCGGTGGTGTTCAGTTTTAGTTGGATCCAAGGCATAGCTATTCTCTTTAAGAGGGTAATGATGACGCCACCCGGCGCTTTTCGCCGACGACGTTACCGATATAAAACGCCAGCAGGCTGAGCAACAACGAAGGCACGATAGGGTGCAACCCCGCCAACTGCAGCTTGAAGCTGGCCAATAGCGTATAGCATACCGCACCTGTCACCATTGAGCTAAGCGCTCCCTGCGCGTTGGCGCGCTCCCAGTACAGCCCAAGCACCAGCGGCCACAGGAATACCGCCTCCAGGCCGCCAAACGCCAGCAGATTCAGCCAGATGATCATTTCCGGCGGTCGCCAGGCCGCCAGCAGCACCAGCAGACCGAGGATCAACGTGGTCAGGCTGGAAAAACGCTTGATCAACCTTTCGTTCTGCATGTGCTGTGGGCGCACGCCAAGATAGAGATCTTTGACGATAGTGGCGGAAGATTGCAGCAGTTGGGCGTTAATCGTCGACATGATTGCCGCCATCGGTGCGGCCAGGAAAATGCCGGCGGCGTACGGCGGCAGCACGGTGATCATCAGCGTCGGGATCACCTGATCGGGGATTTTCAGATCCGGCAACACCGCGCGGCCCAACGCGCCGGCCAGATGCATGCCGAACATCAGCACCGCCACCACCATGGTGCCGAGAATAATGCCGCGATGCACCGCTTTGCTGTCTTTGTATGAGATGCAGCGCACCGCGGTATGCGGCAAGCCAATCACGCCAAAGCACACCAGGATCCAGAACGATGCCATAAAGGGCAGGCTGAGGATTTGCTCGCCGCCCTGCGGCGACACCAGCGCCGGGTCGATCTGTTGCAGTTTGTCCACCGCGCTGTGCAGGCCGCCGGCGGCGTGGATCACCGCAACCAGCAGCAGCACGGTGCCGATCAGCATCACCAGTCCTTGCATGGCGTCATTCAGCACGCTGGCGCGGAAACCGCCAAAGGCGGTATAGAGCGCGATGCTGATGCCGAAAATCAGCAGGCCGGTGTCGTATGGGATACCGGCCGCGGTTTCCAGCAGGCGCGCGCCGCCGATAAATTGCACCGTCATGGCGCCCAGGAACGCCACCAGCAGGCTGAGGCTGGCCAGCCATACCAACAGACGGCTTTGATAGCGGCCGTACAGCATGTCGTTCAGGGTGATGGCGTTATAGCGGCGCGCCAGAATGGCGAACTTTTTGCCCAGCACGCCGAGCGACAGCCACACCGCAGGCAGTTGGATCATGGCCAGCAGTACCCAGCCAAGGCCGTATTTGTAGGCGGCGCCGGGGCCACCGATGAAGGAACTGGCGCTGATATAGGTGGCGGTCAGCGTCATGGCCAGCACGAAGCCGCCCATTGACCGGTTACCGAGGAAATATTCGCTGAGGAAGTTGCCGCTCTGACGCCGACTGTAAGCATACACCGACAGCCCGAACACCAGCAGCAGGTAGGCGATTAACGGCAGGATCACTTCAGTTCGCATCGTTATCCTCCAGCGAAATATCGCGGAACACGCCGCGTACCATCAGCCAGCACAGGACGATAAACAGCAGCGGCACCAGCAGGCAGGCCATCTCGAACCAGTGCGGCAGACCGGTGATACCGGCATTGCTGGTCGGCAGATAGGCCGCCAGCGACCAGGCCAGCAGATAGAGCAGCGTCAGCCCCAGCGCCCAGCGCGCTTCGCGGTGTGCCTGAATAAAGCGTTTGTCCATCATTGTTTCCCACAGGTTTAGGGTGAGGGATGTACCAAAGGTAGGGAATTCTACGGCATGCCATCGTTTTGCCAAGCCGTTACCGGCCGAAACGAAAAAGAAAAAGGCCGGTGATTAACCGGCCTTCTGTCAGGCAATGCGTGGAGCCTGCCTTAGGTTTCCTGCAGACCCAGCTTCTTCTCCAGGTAGTGGATGTTGGTGCCACCGTGCTGGAAGTTTTCGTCGCTCATGATCTTTTGCTGCAGTTCAACGTTGGTTTTGATGCCATCGATGATCAGCTCAGCCAGGGCGTTCTTCATGCGGGCAATGGCCACGTCACGGTTTTCACCGTAAGTGATCAGTTTGCCGATCATGGAATCATAATACGGCGGTACGGTATAACCGGCGTAAATATGAGATTCCCAACGCACGCCGAAACCGCCTGGCGCATGGAAACGGGTGATCTTGCCCGGGCTCGGCAGGAAGGTGTTCGGGTCTTCGGCGTTGATACGGCATTCCACCGCATGGCCGTGGACCTTCACTTCGTCTTGTTTGATCGACAGCGGCTGACCGGCAGCGATGCGCAGCTGCTCTTTGATCAGATCCACGCCGGTGATCATTTCGGTAACCGGGTGTTCAACCTGAATACGGGTGTTCATTTCGATGAAATAGAACTCGCCGTTTTCATACAGGAACTCGAAGGTGCCTGCGCCGCGATAACCGATTTCCACACAGGCCTTCGAGCAGCGCTCGCCGATGTAACGGCGCATTTCGCTGGTGATGCCCGGTGCCGGAGCCTCTTCAACCACTTTCTGGTGGCGGCGCTGCATGGAGCAGTCGCGCTCGGCCAGATAGATGGCGTTGCCCTGGCCGTCCGCCAAAATCTGAATTTCGATATGACGTGGGTTTTCCAGGTATTTTTCCATGTAAACCATGTCATTGTTGAAAGCCGCTTTGGCTTCCGCTTTGGTCATGGAAATGGACTGTTCGAGATCTTTGTCGCTGCGCACTACGCGCATGCCACGGCCGCCGCCGCCGCCGGAGGCCTTGATGATCACCGGGTAGCCGATGCGCTTGGCGAAGGCACGGTTTTTATCCATGTCGTCGGTCAGCGGGCCATCGGAGCCAGGGACGCAAGGCACGCCGGCTTTCTTCATGGCATTGATCGCAGAAACCTTGTCGCCCATCAGGCGGATGGTTTCGGCTTTCGGGCCGATGAAGATAAAGCCGGAGCGTTCGATCTGCTCGGCGAAGTCGGCGTTTTCGGACAGGAAGCCGTAGCCCGGGTGGATCGCCACTGCGCCGGTAATTTCCGCCGCAGAGATGATTGCCGGGATGTTCAAATAGCTTTTTACCGAGGGCGCAGGACCAATACAGACGGTCTCGTCAGCCAGCAGTACGTGTTTCAGATCGCGATCGGCTGTGGAGTGCACGGCAACGGTTTTGATGCCCAGCTCTTTACAAGCACGCAGGATACGAAGCGCGATCTCGCCGCGGTTGGCGATAACAATTTTATCAAGCATGTTCGCCTCGTTATTCGATGACGACCAGTGGCTCGTCAAATTCAACCGGTTGGCCGTTTTCTACCAGAATAGCTTTAACAACGCCGGATTTGTCCGCTTCGATCTGGTTCATCATTTTCATGGCTTCAACGATGCACAGCGTGTCGCCGGCGTTCACTTTCTGGCCGATTTCGATGAAGGCTTTCGCATCCGGGCTTGGCGTGCGGTAGAAAGTGCCGACCATTGGGGAACGGACGATGTGGCCACTCATGGCCGCCGGTGCTGCAGGGGGTTCTGCGGCAGGCGCGCTGGCAACGGCGTTAGCCAGAGCCGGCTGCTGCGCCGGCATGGCATAGGCCTGCGGCATCATTGGGTAAGCCTGCGCAGGCGCGGCACGGCTGATGCGAACCGACTCTTCGCCTTCAGAGATTTCCAGTTCAGAAATGCCTGATTCTTCAACCAGTTCGATCAGTTTCTTGATTTTACGAATATCCATGAGTGTGATTCCGTACTCTTTTTGCGTAGCAATTAGTGGGTTTTTGACAGACGGTTAACCGCTGCCTGTAAAGCAAATGTGTAGCCATCCGCGCCGAGGCCGCAAATCACGCCTACCGCAACATCGGAGAGGTAGGAATGATGGCGGAAAGGCTCGCGGGCGTGCACATTGGAGAGGTGGATCTCGATAAACGGGATCTGCACCGCCAGCAATGCATCACGCAGCGCCACGCTGGTATGCGTGAACGCGGCAGGGTTGATCAGAATAAAATCCGTGTTGCCGCGTGCCTGATGTATGCGATCGATAAGCTGATACTCGGCGTTGGATTGCAGATGGCTCAGGGTGATATCCAGCGCGGATGCCTGGTTTTCCAATCCGTTAACGATTTCTGTGAGCGTCGTGCTGCCGTACTTCTCCGGCTCACGCGTCCCCAGCAGATTCAGATTGGGGCCGTTCAAAAGCAAAATGTGAGACTTGTCTGCCATTGTGCTGGTATCTCCGGCAATAAAACCATCATCGTAGAAAATAACCCGATGTCACCGATTTGTCACCTGTTAAGGGGGAAATTCACCCTGAAAACAGGAGCTAGGTCGAGCATTATAACGATATCGTAGCAATTCGCAGCTAAATACTGGTCTTATCAGCGAAGATATTCAACCCCAAATCGGCAAACTGACGATGGCGGTATTGCATTATGAGGGGTAGAACACAGAAAAGTTCCGCCTTTTAACGCCACCAATTGCGGAATTTTTTGTATCGCAGCGCCAGCAGCAGTATAGCCAGCAGGGCGTAAATGAAAGGTTGTGGGGAAAAAGTTTTTACCGACCACAGATAGTGAATCGGCGCCAGTATCGCCGCCAGATAGACGAAGTTATGCAACGTCTGCCATTTGGCACCCAGTTTGCGCATTGCCCATAGTGTAGAGGTGGCGGCCAGCGCGAGCAAAATCAGCCAACTGATAATGCCGAGTGTCAGATAAGGACGAGTCACCAGTTCGCGCCCCAGCAGGCCGATATTGCTCAGCCCCAATTCGAGCGTTGAATAGCTTATCAAATGCAGCGTGCCCCAGGCAAAACACCACAGCCCCACCAGGCGGCGGCAGCGGATCAGCAGCGGTTGGCGGGCATAGCGCGCCAGCGGGGCAATCATCAAGGTCGCCAGCAGCAGTTTCAGCGTCATTCTGCCGGTAAAATGCTGAATATCCTTGGCCGGATCGGCGCTGAACCAGCCCTGATCCACCGCCAGCAGCAGCCAGAGAAACGGCAGGAATGCCGCCAGATAAATGGCGACCTTGATCCCTTTGATGTGAAGCGGAGTTAAACGCACTTAAAAATTCTCCCGCAGGTCCATCCCGCGATACAGCGACGCGACCTGATCGGCATAGCCGTTAAACAGCAGCGTCGGCTGGCGTTTGACGTCCAGGATGCCGCCGGAACCGATAAAACGTTCGGTGGCCTGCGACCAGCGCGGATGATCGACGTGCGGGTTCACGTTGGCGTAGAAACCGTATTCATTGGGCGCAGACTCATTCCAGGTCGTCGGCGGTTGATCACGCACCAGGCGGATATGAACAATGGATTTAATGCCTTTGAAACCGTATTTCCATGGGGTGATCAGCCGCAGCGGCGCGCCATTTTGCGGCGGCAGCGTTTTGCCGTATACGCCGACGGTCAGCAGCGCCAGCGGGTTCATGGCTTCATCGAGACGCAGCCCTTCGACATACGGATACTTCAGGCCGCCGCCGATAAAGCGATCCTTCTGGCCCGGCATCTGTTCCGGATCGTACAGCGTCTGGAAGGCCACGTAGCGTGCATTGCTGTTCGGCTCCGCCAGTTTAATGAGTTTACCCAGTTCAAAGCCAATCCAGGGGACGACCATCGACCAGGCCTCTACGCAACGCATGCGGTAGATGCGCTGTTCCAGTGGGAAGCGCTTGATCAAATCATCGATATCCAGCGTGATCGGTTTACCGACTTCACCGTCGATGCGTACCTTCCAGCCTTCGGTTTTCAATCCCCCGGCATTGGCGGCGGGATCGGCCTTATCGAGACCGAATTCGTAGAAATTGTTGTAACCGGAAACCTTGTCTTCCGGCGTAAGTGCCAACTGGGATTGCCAGGCCGCAGGTTTGGTGAACGTCAGCGGTTTGCCCGGGGGTGCCTTGGGTCGATCGTGGCCTTTGAACCATGACAGCAAATCCGCCCGCGCAGGGGTGGGCAACGCCAGTGAAGCGGCGGTGATGCCCAATGCCTGCAACACTTTGCGCCGCTGATGAAACACGCTCTCGGGTGTGACATCGGCCTCGGTCAATTTTCGTTGTTTACTCATGGCATTTTCTCCGCGTCTTAAGAGTATAAGCATGGCGCGAAAGCAGGGCTTATGCGAGAGGCGACAGGAAAATATGAAATTTCGTAGAGCGGATTTCCCCCGTCGCCGGGGGAGATAAGATTTAGCGGATTTTCACTAGCGTGCGGCCGGTGACTTGGTTATTCAGTAGCGCTGCGGCAGTGGCCGGCGCCTGTTCCAGCGTAATTTCCTGCGTGGCCTGCTGGTAGAAGCTGTCCGGCAGAATACCGGCCAGGCGTTCCCAGGCGGTTTGGCGGCGGTGCAGCGGGGTATGCACCGAGTCCACACCCTGCAGGCGCACGTTGCGCAGAATAAACGGCATCACCGTGGTTGGCAGGTGGTAACCGCCGGCCAGTCCGCAGGCGGCGACGACGCCGTTATAGTTCATCTGTGCCAGCACTCGTGCCAGCAAGGTGTCGCCAACGGTATCTACCGCGCCGGCCCACAGCTGTTTCTCCAGCGGGCGTGGCGCTTCCAGATAGCCGCTGCGCGACAGTACCTCTTTGGCTCCCAGCGCTTTCAGGTAGTCGGTGTTGCTTTCGCGGCCGCTGATCGCGGTCACGTGATAGCCCAATGCCGTCAGAATGGCGATCGCCGCGCTGCCAACGCCACCGCTGGCGCCGGTCACCAGAATGTCGCCGTCATCCGGTCGTACGCCGCCTTCTTCCAGCGCCATCACGCATAACATGGCGGTAAACCCCGCTGTGCCGAGGATCATCGCCTGGCGTTCATCCAACCCATGCGGCAGCGGCACCAGCCATTCGCCGGATACCCGCGCCTGCTCTGCCAGGCCGCCCCAGTGATTTTCGCCGACGCCCCAGCCGGTGAGCACCACGCTCTGGCCATCCTTAAAGCGCGGGTCTGCGCTGTCGCGTACCGTGCCGGCGAAGTCGATGCCAGGTACCATAGGGAATTGGCGGATGATCTTGCCTTTGCCGGTGATCGCCAGCGCATCTTTATAGTTAAGGCTGGACCAGTTAACGTCGATCGTCACATCGCCATCGGGCAGTTGATCGCTGCTGATGTCTTTGATGTGTGCCAAAGTTTGCTCGTCTTGTTGTTCCAATAGCAGTGCGCGCATGTCACTCTTCCTCGCTTTTTCATTTTGCCGCAGATGGCTGAATCAGATTTATTTGACTATATGCATAATAAGGAATTTATGTCCTGATAAAGGACAAATAATGACGTTTTAAGGTTTTCTTCGTTGACTATGCTTGATAGGTTGAACGGCGTGATTTGCCGCCTCGCGTTGGCGGAACTAGCGAAGTAAAAGGTTATTTATTAATTAAAAATCAAGGTATTGAGTTGTATGCATTTGAGCGGGTTCGGGGCCTTTATACCTCCAAAGGTGAAAATTCACGTAACCATAACGGACAGGGCACAGGGATGCGATTTACCACGAAGCTGTCTACGCTGATCATCCTGCTTGTTGCTCTGGCGATGTTTTTGATGCTGATGGGGTGTTCATACAGTTTTTTCTACGTCACTCAGGATCGCCTGGAGCGCCGCTTCGATTCGCTGGTGACGTCGCTCGATCAGTCAATGCTGCATGGATCCCCAGATGAACAGCAGCAGTGGTTGCCGCTGGTGATGCGTCCGCTCGGTATCGTGGCCATCAGCGTCGATAGCGGCCGCACCAATCTCCTCACCTATAAACTGCCGACGTTGAAGCTGCCCTGGGATTCGCTGAACGGCTACCGTCAGGCCTCCCGGCCTTTGCTGCAGCACCCTGGCAGTTCGCTTAACATCACCTATATCGATCCGTTCGTCAGCGACGTGCGTTCGCTGCAATCCACCGGGGTTGTCACGCTGTCGATCGTCGTGATGTTGGTTATTTTGCTGTTCAGCCTGCGCTGGCTGCGTGAGCAGGCCGAGGGGGAAGATCGGCTGGAACGCCGTGCGCGACGCATTCTTAACGGCGAACGAGAGAGTGTGATGCAAGGCGATGTGCGCGAATGGCCGGCGAACGTCAGCGGGGCTCTGGATCGCCTGTTGGCGGATCTGGCGGAAGCGCGCGAAGAGCGTAGCCGGGTCGATACGCTGATCCGCGCCTTTGCCGCGCAGGACGCGAAAACCGGGCTGAACAACCGACTGTTTTTTGATAACCAACTGGCGACTCAGTTGGAGGAGGAAGGCTCGCACGGCATTGTCATGATGGTGCGGTTACCCGACTTCGATACGCTGCGGGAAACCCACGGCAACAACGCGGTACAAGAACTGATGTACTCGCTGGTCAATCTGCTGTCGACTTTCGTGATGCGCTATCCCGCAGCGCTGCTGGCGCGCTATTTCCGCAGCGACTTCACCGTATTGTTGCCGCACCGCACGCTGAAAGAGGCGGACGGCATCGCCGCGCAACTGGTGAATGCCATTGACGCACTCCCTTCAACGGCGCTAATCGATCGCGAAGCGTTCTTGCATATCGGCATCGTGGCCTATCGCAGCGGGCAAACCCCGGAACAGGTGATCGATTACGCGGAGCAGGCAACGCGGCACGCCACGTTACAGGGAGGAAACGGCTGGTACGTATACGACAGCAAGGTGCCCGAAAAGGGGCGCGGCAGCGTCAAATGGCGTACCCTGCTGGAGCAGGTACTGGTGCGGGGCGGCCCGCGCCTGTATCAAAAACCGGCGGTAACGGTGGAGGGGGACGTTCATCACCGTGAGATCATGAGCCGGATTTATGATGGAACCCAAGAGCTGTTACCATCTGAATATATGCCGTTGGTGCAGCAGTTGGGGTTGTCTGAAAGTTACGATCGCCAGCATATCAGCCGCATCCTTCCCCTGCTGGCGCTGTGGCCGGAAGAGACGCTGGCATTTACGCTGTGCGTAGATTCATTATTGCAGCGCAGTTTCCAGCGCTGGCTGCGCGATACCCTGCTCCAGTGTGAAAAAAGTCACCGTCGACGAATTCTGATTGAACTTGCAGAGGCAGATGTGTGTCAACATATCGACCGTTTGCGCCCGGTGCTGAGATTGCTTTCAGGATTGGGGTGCCGTCTTGCCGTTTCTCAGGCGGGATTAACCGTGGTCAGTGCCTCCTATATCAAGTCATTACCGGTGGAGATCGTCAAACTCCACGCTGGTTTGGTGCGTGGGATTGATAAGCGCGATGAAAATCAGCTGTTCGTGCAGAGCCTGACCGGCGCCTGCGAAGGCACCCGCGCCAAGGTGTTTGCCGCCAGCGTGCGGACGAACAACGAATGGCAGACGTTGAAAGAACGTGGGATCCTGGGTGGGCAGGGCGACTTTTTTGCGCCGCCGGAGCCGATAGACGTGGGGCGTAAAAAATATTCGCGCCGTTATCGCGTTTAACCTGAATGCCGGGCAAAAATTGACGTAGAATGAGCGCCAATTCATCTGGGCAATTTTATCTGTCATTTTGGGATTATCCCCAAACTGCCTGCGACAAGAACGCCTATTTGATATAGGCTCTTGTCAGCCCTTTTCTGTTGTACGTTGGTAGGTGCTTACCACCCGCGTCAATCAGGGAATATGTTAGATTTTATGAGCTGTGTTACGCCGTTTCGTGCGCTGACAGGGTGGTAAACTGAGCCTTTGTTCAGGGAATTCAGGCCCCATCCAATTTCCGTGCATTCGAGCAGAAACAATACAGACTATTTTTCACCGAAGCAGAACATTTTTGCGCCTTGTCGCTGCTTCGTGTGGTTGGTAAAGTAGGCGGATTTTATTTTCCGCCCCCAGCTTGCAGGATTATCCTTTAGTTATGTTTAAGAAATTTCGTGGCATGTTTTCCAATGACTTGTCCATCGACTTGGGTACCGCCAATACCCTGATTTATGTTAAAGGGCAAGGCATTGTACTGAACGAACCGTCGGTGGTTGCCATTCGCCAGGATCGTGCCGGTTCACCCAAGAGCGTTGCGGCCGTGGGTCATGACGCCAAACAGATGCTGGGCCGTACGCCTGGCAATATCGCGGCTATTCGCCCGATGAAAGACGGCGTGATCGCCGATTTCTTCGTGACCGAAAAAATGCTGCAGCACTTTATCAAACAGGTTCACAGCAACAGCTTCATGCGACCAAGCCCGCGTGTGCTGGTGTGTGTACCGGTTGGCGCAACTCAGGTTGAACGCCGCGCCATTCGCGAATCCGCCCAAGGGGCCGGTGCGCGTGAGGTGTTTCTGATTGAAGAACCGATGGCTGCGGCAATAGGTGCAGGCTTGCCGGTATCGGAAGCGACCGGTTCAATGGTTGTGGATATCGGTGGCGGTACGACTGAAGTGGCGGTGATCTCACTGAACGGTGTGGTGTACTCCTCTTCCGTACGTATCGGTGGCGATCGCTTCGACGAAGCCATCATTAATTATGTGCGTCGTAACTATGGCTCGCTGATTGGCGAAGCCACCGCCGAACGCATCAAGCACGAAATCGGCTCAGCCTATCCGGGCGATGAAGTGCTGGAAATCGAAGTTCGCGGCCGTAACCTGGCTGAGGGCGTGCCGCGCGGCTTTACCCTGAACTCCAATGAAATCCTCGAAGCGCTGCAAGAGCCGTTGACCGGCATCGTCAGCGCGGTGATGGTGGCGCTGGAACAGTGTCCGCCGGAGCTGGCCTCTGACATTTCCGAACGCGGCATGGTGTTGACCGGCGGCGGCGCACTGTTGCGCAATCTGGATCGCCTGCTGATGGAAGAAACCGGCATTCCGGTAGTCGTGGCAGAAGATCCGCTGACCTGCGTAGCACGTGGCGGCGGCAAGGCGTTGGAAATGATCGACATGCATGGCGGCGATTTGTTCAGCGAAGAATAGTCAGCCCCAGGAAGGAGGAATCGTATCGGATGACTGCGCAAAGCGAAAATCAGGTACGGTTCCTCTTTCTGTTGTCGAGGAACTCGCATAATTTATGAAGCCGATTTTTAGCAGGGGGCCTTCCCTGCAACTCCGACTTTTTTTGGCGGTGATTGCGGCCATTGGCCTGATCGTTGCCGATAGCCGTCTCGGTACGTTCGTGAAAATTCGTACCTACATGGACACGGCCGTCAGCCCTTTCTATTTTTTGGCCAATGGGCCACGTAAAGTTTTGGACGGCGTTTCAGAAACGCTAGCTACCCGCCAACAGCTGGAGCTGGAAAACCGCGCTCTGCGGCAGGAACTGCTGCTGAAAAACAGCGATATTCTTCTTCTTGGCCAATTCAAGCAGGAAAACGCCCGCTTGCGTGAGCTGTTAGGCTCGCCGCTGCGCCAGGATGAACACAAAATGGTCACCCAGGTGATCTCCACCGGTTCCGACCCTTATAGCGATCAAGTGGTGATCGACAAAGGTTCGGACAATGGCGTTTATGAAGGCCAGCCGGTGATCAGCGATAAAGGCGTGGTCGGCCAGGTGGTGGCGGTGGCGAAGGTGACCAGCCGCGTGCTGCTGATTTGCGACGCCTCTCACGCGCTGCCGATTCAGGTGCTGCGCAACGATATCCGGGTAATTGCCGCAGGCAGCGGTTGCGCCGACGATCTACAGCTCGAGCATCTGCCGAACAATACCGATATCCGCACAGGGGATGTGCTGGTGACTTCAGGCCTGGGCGGCCGTTTCCCGGAAGGTTATCCGGTAGCGGTGGTCTCCTCGGTTAAAGTGGACAATCAGCGCGCCTATACCGTGATCCAGGCGCGGCCAACCGCAGGTCTGCAACGTTTGCGTTATCTGCTGCTGCTTTGGGGTGCCGATCGCAATGGCGATATGCCGCTGCCGCCCGATGAAGTTCACCGTGTCGCCAATGAGCGCCTGATGCAGATGATGCCGCAGGTATTGCCGCCGTCCGACGCCATGGGCCCGCAACCGTCCCTGCCTGCAGCGGCAACCGGCGCCGCTGCGCCGCAGACCGCCGCACCGGCTGCGGGAGCCGCGCAATGAACCGCTACCGCAGCAACGGGCGCTGGATAATCTGGCTATCATTTTTGGTCGCGCTGGTGCTGCAAATCATGCCGTGGCCGGAGCAACTTTATATGTTCCGGCCGTCCTGGCTGGCTTTGATCCTGATTTACTGGGTGATGGCGCTGCCACACCGGGTGAACGTCGGCACCGGCTTCGTGCTGGGGCTGGTTATGGATCTGATCCTCGGCTCCACGCTGGGCGTACGCGCGCTGGCGTTGGGTATCATCGCCTATCTGGTGGCGTTCAAATTCCAGCTGTTCCGCAATATGGCGCTATGGCAACAGGCGCTGATCGTCGTGCTGTTGTCCCTGGCGATGGACGTTGTGGTGTTCTGGGCTGAGTTTTTAGTGATCAACGTCTCTTTCCGCCCAGAGGTGTTCTGGAGTAGTGTGGTTAACGGCATTCTGTGGCCGTGGTTGTTCCTGTTGATGCGCAAAATCCGCCGTCAGTTCGCCGTACAGTAAGGGTATATCAATGACTTCGCTTTATCTGGCCTCCGGCTCTCCGCGTCGACGCGAATTACTGACCCTGTTGGGCGTTGCGTTTGAAATTATCCTGACGGATACCGAAGAACAGCGTCGGGAAGGGGAAGCCGCAGAAGCCTATGTGCGCCGTCTGGCGCAGGACAAGGCCAAAGCGGGCGTGGCGCTGGCGCAGCAGGACTGGCCGGTGCTGGGTGCGGATACCATTGTGGTGCTCAACGGCCGGGTGTTGGAAAAACCGCGCGACGAAGCGCATGCGGCAGAAATGCTGGCGATGCTCTCGGGCAAGCAGCATCAGGTGATGACCGCAGTGGCGATCGCCGATAGCCAGGACGTTTTGTGCCAGCTGGTGGTGACAGACGTGACGTTCCGCAACCTGTCACACCAGGATATCTGCGACTATATTGCAACGGGCGAGCCGATGGATAAAGCGGGCGCCTACGGAATTCAAGGAAAGGGTGGTTGTTTCGTCAGAACGATAACCGGGAGTTATCACGCGGTGATGGGTTTGCCGCTGGTCGAAACACATGAGCTGCTCAGTCATTTTGTCGCATTACGTGATGTAAGAACCGGTTGATGGGCGCTGCCATTATCGACCGGCTCTGAGGAGAAGGCATGACAGCTGAGCTACTGGTTAATATCACACCGTCTGAAACGCGGGTTGCCTATATTGATGGCGGCATCCTGCAAGAGATCCACATCGAGCGCGAATCCAAACGCGGCATCGTCGGCAATATTTATAAAGGGCGCGTAAGCCGCGTCTTGCCGGGTATGCAAGCGGCATTCGTCGATATCGGCCTGGACAAGGCCGCCTTCCTGCACGCCTCCGATATCATGCCGCACACCGAATGCGTCGCCGGCGATGAGCAGAAGAATTTCCACGTGCGCGATATCGCCGAACTGGTGCGCCAGGGGCAGGATCTGATGGTGCAGGTGGTGAAAGATCCCCTTGGCACCAAAGGCGCGCGCCTGACCACCGATATTACCCTGCCTTCGCGTTATCTGGTGTTCATGCCGGGTGCGGCGCACGTTGGCGTTTCGCAGCGCATTGAAAGCGAAGCCGAGCGCGAGCGGTTGAAAAAAGCCGTAGCCGCCTACTGCGACGAGCTGGGCGGTTTTATCATCCGCACGGCGGCGGAAGGCATCGGCGAAGAAGAGCTGTCGCAAGACGCCGCATTCCTCAAACGCCTGTGGACCAAGGTCATGGAGCGCAAAAAGCGCAATCAGACCAAATACAAATTGTACGGCGAACTGGCGTTGGCGCACCGCATTCTGCGCGATTTCGCCGGCGCGGCGTTGGACAGGATCCGCATTGATTCGCGCCAGACTCACGATCAACTGGTGGAGTTTACCGGCGAATACATTCCGGATATCACCGACAAGCTGGAGTTGTACGCCGGCAAGCAACCGATCTTCGACCTGTACGATGTCGAAAACGAAGTCCAGCGGGCGCTGGAGCGCAAGGTGGAGCTGAAATCCGGCGGTTACCTGATCATCGACCAGACCGAGGCGATGACCACCGTGGATATCAACACCGGTGCCTTTGTCGGCCACCGCAATCTCGACGAAACCATTTTCAATACCAATATCGAAGCGACGCAGGCCATTGCCCGTCAGCTGCGGTTGCGCAATCTGGGCGGTATTATCATCATTGACTTCATCGACATGAACAATGACGAACATCGCCGCCGGGTGCTGCATTCGCTGGAGCAAGCGTTGAGTAAAGATCGGGTAAAAACCACGATCAACGGCTTCTCTCAGCTAGGCTTGGTTGAAATGACGCGTAAACGCACGCGCGAAAGCATTGAACATGTGCTGTGTCATGATTGTCCTACCTGTAATGGGCGCGGAACCGTGAAAACGGTGGAAACCGTCTGCTACGAAATTTTGCGTGAAATTGTGCGTGTACACCATGCTTACGATTCCGATCGTTTCCTGGTCTACGCCTCTGCGGCGGTTGGTGAAGCGCTGAAAGGCGAAGAATCACATGCGCTGGCCGAAGTGGAAATCTTTGTTGGCAAACAGGTTAAGGTGCAGATCGAACCCTTGTACAGCCAGGAACAGTTTGACGTCGTCATGATGTAAAACGGTTCATAATCTGCTGCGCTTGCTGATCCTGCGTTGGAAAGACGCGAAAAATGCTCATTTACTGCGTGTAAACTCCGCTTTTTCGCGTTTTTCTGCCTTGTCTGAGCGGCGCTCGCTACGATTATGATTCGGTTTTCAATAGTAAAGCCGTTGCCAGGCAGCGGAAGTAAGGAGAACTGCGTGAGGCGACTGCCTGGGATTTTGTTAGCAACAGGCGCCACTCTGATTGTTGTTGTGGCGTTACTGGTCAGTGGGCTGCGTCTGGCGCTGCCTGAACTGAACAAGTACCGTCCTCAAGTGCTGGCCAAAGTGTCAAACTTCTCCGGCGTGCCTTTCCAGGTCGATTTCATGCAGGGGAGTTGGGAAACCTTCGGTCCACAGCTTGAAATGCGTAACGTGCGCGCCACGCTACCCAAAAGCAATTTGCACATCGAACGCGTTACGCTGGCGCTGGACGTGTGGCAGTCGCTGCTGCACTGGCGCTGGCAGTTCCGCGATCTCACCTTTTATCAATTCCAGCTCGACATGAATAGCACGCTGGGTGGCGATGACAATAAGGGCAACGCCATCGAGCCGGGCAAAATCAGCGATCTGATGCTGCATCAGCTCGATCATTTTGATCTGCGCGACAGCCGTGTCTCTTTTCTCATGCCTTCCGGCGCACGCGCCGAATTCGAAATCCCGCAGCTCACCTGGCTTAATGGCCGCGATCGCCACCGCGCCGAAGGGCAGCTTAGCCTGTCGACGCTGAATGGCCAGCACGGCGTGGTGCAACTGCGTATGGATCTGCGCGATAACCAGGGATTATTAAATACCGGTACGGTCTATATGCAGGCCGATAATATTGACATGAAGCCGTGGTTTACCCGCTGGCTGCGTGCCAATACCGGCCTGGAGAGCGCGGATTTCAGCCTGGCGGCCTGGCTGCAGATCAAAAACGGCGAAATAGCCGGTGGCAATGCGCTACTGAAACAAGGCGCGGCTAACTGGAGCGTGGGGACCGAACAGCACCGGCTGGATGTGGATAATCTGGCGTTGGCGCTCAGTCGCCAAGGCAACGGCTGGCAAGTTGACGTGCCGCAGCTCAGCGTGCAAACCGACGGCAAGACCTGGCCGCCGGGCCGGCTTTCAGCGCTGTGGCTGCCGGAAAATACCGAATTTATGGGGCCGGGGCAGAACGAAGAATTGCGCGTTCGCGCCACCGGTATTCAGCTTGAGCGGCTGTCGGCGTTGTTGCCCACGTTCTCGTTCCTCAGCCCGGACGTATTGGAGCGCTGGAACGATTTACAGCCACAGGGAAAACTCGATGCGCTGGCGCTCGACATCCCGTTGAAACAACCGGAAAAAACCCGTTTCCAGGCCCGCTGGCAAGATGTCAGTTGGCAGCATTGGAAACTGCTGCCGGGGGTTAATCACTTCTCCGGCGCGCTGAGCGGCGGCGTAGAGAATGGCCGCCTGACGCTGGGTCTCGACAACAGCACCTTACCTTACGGCGACATGTTCCGCGCCCCGTTGGAAGTCAGCAGCGCGCGCGGTGCGCTGACCTGGCTTAACAACGACCAGGGCTGGGAGTTGGCCAGCAAGAACCTGGATGTGAAGGCCAAATCGCTGTGGGTTAACGGCGATTTCCGCTACCGGCAGCCGGCGAAAGGCGACCCCTGGCTGAGTATTTTGGCCGGCATTCGTTTGTATGACGGCGCAGACGCCTGGCGTTACTTCCCCGAACCGCTGATGGGCAAGCACCTGGTGGATTATCTTGGCGGTGCCATTCAGGGCGGCCAGGTGGATAACGCCACGCTGATTTACGCCGGCGATCCGCAGCATTTCCCTTATCGCAAGAACGAAGGGCAGTTCGAAGTGTTCGTGCCGCTGCGTCATTCCACCTTTCAGTTCCAGCCGGGCTGGCCGGCGCTGACCGATCTGGCGATCGATCTCGACTTTGCCAACCAGGGACTGTGGATGAATGCTCCGCAAACCAAATTGGGCAAGGTGGACGGCAAGAATATTACGGCGGTCATCCCTGACTA
The DNA here is from genome assembly GCF_018336935.1 of Serratia plymuthica. Classification (NCBI taxonomy): domain Bacteria; kingdom Pseudomonadati; phylum Pseudomonadota; class Gammaproteobacteria; order Enterobacterales; family Yersiniaceae; genus Serratia; species Serratia plymuthica. Next base: position 4,028,440 of record NZ_CP068771.1, read on the forward strand.
CCTGAAAGAACGCTTGCTGATTGACGCCGACGTGGCGGGCGAAGGCGCAGAGATCCATAACTATTTCAACCAGACCCCGCTGCATGATTCGCTCGGTTCGGCCCTGGATGAGCTGCAGATTGGCGGTAATGTCAGTGGGCGCTTACATCTCGATATCCCCTTGAACGGCGAGCAGGTGCGTGCGCAGGGTGAGGTCGCGTTGAACAACAATTCGCTGCTGGTTAAGCCGATTGAAAGCGAACTGAAACAGGTCAGCGGCAAATTCCGCTTCGATAACGGCACACTGACAAGCGACACGCTGTCGGCTAACTGGTTCGGGCAGCCGGTAGCGGTGAATTTCACCACTCAAGAGGGCAAAAGCGACTATAAGGTCAACGTTGGTCTGAAAGCTGACTGGTTGCCGGCTAAATTCCCCGGCATACCGCAGGAAGTGAGTGATGCGCTGAGCGGCAGCGCGCCCTGGCAGAGCCAGATTGCGATCGTCCTGCCACACCAGGGCGCGGCCAGCTATGACATTGGCCTCAATGCCGACCTCAGAAAAGTAAGCAGTCACTTACCTCCACCGCTGGATAAACCGGCGGGTGGGCCCTTGCCGTTGAGCGTTAAGGTGAAGGGGGGACTGAATGGCTTCATGCTGACCGGCAGCGCAGGCAAGCAGAACCGGTTCAACAGCGAATGGCTCTTTGCCAAAAAGCAGGTGACGCTGGCGCGCGCCGCATGGCAAACCGATGCCGGCGCTACGCCGCCGTTGCCGGGTAGCCCCTCGTTGACGCTGAACCTGCCGCCGCTGGACGGTGAGAAATGGCTGGCGCTGTTGGCGCCGGCGCTAAAACAAGGCGGTAGCTCAGGCCAGGTGGGCGGTTTTAATTTCCCGACCACCGTGGCGCTGAAAACGCCGCAATTGATGCTGGGCGGTCAGGCATGGCATAAGCTGCAACTGACGGCGGAGAAACAGCTGGGTAGCACGCTGGTCAGCGCCAAAGGCGATGAAGTTGACGGCAGCCTGCGGGTCGCGGATCGCGGACCATGGCGTGCGGACATCAACTACCTCTATTACAACCCGCAGTTCAGCGCGGACAAGAGCGCCCCGGCGGCGACCAACCCGTTGGCCGTTGCGGATAAAGTCTCCTTCAGTGACTGGCCTTCGCTGATGCTGCGCTGCAAGGCGTGCTGGGTGATGGGGCAGAATCTCGGTAAGGTCGAAGCCGATCTGACCAATCAGGGGGATACCCTTCTGCTTACGCATGGCTTGATCGACACCGGCAAAGGGCGCATGACCGCCAGCGGCCTGTGGAAGCAGAACGCGCAGGAAGAGCGCAGTTCGCTGAAAGGCAAGTTGCTGGGCGGCAAAATCGATGAAACCGCCGCCTTCTTCGGTATCACCACCCCGCTGAAAGGAGCGCCTTACGATGTCGATTTCGACCTGTACTGGCGCGGCCAACCGTGGAAACCGCAGATGGATACCCTCAGCGGCGCGCTGAAAGTCAATATGGGCAAGGGCGAGATCGACAGCATCGGCGGCGGCCGTGCAGGCCAGCTGTTGCGTTTGGTGAGTTTCGACGCCCTGTTACGCAAGCTGCAGTTTGATTTCAGTGATACCTTCGGTAAGGGCTTCTACTTTGATTCCATCCGCAGCACCGCGTGGATGAAAGATGGCATAATGCATACCGACAATCTTTTGGTTGACGGGCTGGCGGCAGACATCGCCATGAATGGCCAGATTGATCTGGCGCGTCGGCAGATTGATATGGAAGCGGTGGTGGCACCGGAGATCTCAGCCACGGTCGGCGTGGCGACGGCGTTCGTGATCAATCCGATCGTCGGTGCGGCGGTGTTTGCCGCCTCCAAAGTGTTGGCGCCGTTGTGGAACAAGATCTCGCTGATTCGCTATCACATCAGCGGCAGCCTGGATCAGCCGAAAATTAACGAGGTGTTGCGTAAGCCAAAGGAGAATAAGGCGTCATGAGAAATGCTAACGTTGCGTTGTTACAGTTGTGCAGTGGCGATCGGGTACGCGATAACCTGGCCCAGATTGAACAGCAGATCAAGCAGCTCAATGCCGGGGTAAAACTGGTCATGACGCCGGAGAACGCGCTGCTGTTCGCCAACTCTGCCGCTTATCGCCAGCATGCGGAAGCGCAGGGCGATGGTCCGCTGCAGCAGGCGGTGCGTGAGCTGGCGCGGCGCTATGGCGTATGGTTGCTGGTAGGCTCTATGCCGTTGATCAGCCGCGAGAACCCGGAGCTTATCACCACCAGCAGCCTGCTGTTTGATGACCAGGGTGAAATCCGGGCGCGCTACGACAAGCTGCATATGTTCGACGTGGACATTAACGACTCCCACGGCCATTATCGGGAATCGGACACTTACCAACATGGCCAGCAGTTGACCGTGGTGGATACGCCAGTCGGCCGTCTTGGCATGACCATATGTTACGATCTGCGCTTCCCGGCGCTGTATCAGGCGTTGCGCGCTCAGGGCGCAGAGCTGATTTCCGTACCGGCCGCCTTTACCCGGGTGACCGGCGAGGCGCATTGGGAAATCCTGCTGCGCGCAAGGGCGATTGAAAACCAGTGCGTGATCCTGGCGCCGGCGCAGGTGGGTAGCCACGGCCCCACCCGCCGCACCTGGGGCTATTCGCTGGCGGTGGACGGCTGGGGCAAGGTGCTGGCCGAAAACCCGGATGCGGTTTCGGCGTTGAAAGTACGGGTCGACACGGCCGGCCTCAACACCATTCGCGCGCAAATGCCGGTATTGCAACACAACAGATTCCAGACGTCGCTGACGGCGCCGTTTGAAAAAACCTCCTCCAATAAAGAGTGAAAAAATTATGAGCCTGACGTTTGTCAGTGAGCAGTTACTTGCTGCGAATAAGTTGAGCCACCAGGACTTGTTCTCTGTCTTGGGGCAACTGGCCGAACGCCGCCTCGATTACGCCGATCTCTATTTTCAGTCCAGCTACCACGAAGCCTGGGTGATTGAAGACAGCATCATCAAGGATGGTTCTTATAATATCGACCAGGGCGTTGGCGTGCGCGCCGTCAGCGGCGAGAAAACCGGTTTCGCCTATGCCGATCAGATAACCCTGAACGCCCTGCATCAAAGCGCCCAGGCGGCGCGCAGCATCGTGCGCGACAGCGGTGACGGCCGGGCGCATACGCTGGGTGAAATCAGCCATAAGGCGCTGTATCCGCTGCTCGACCCGCTGCAAAGCCTGCCGCGCGAAGAGAAAATTGCCCTGCTGCACCGCGTCGATAAGGTTGCCCGTGCGGCCGATAAGCGGGTGCAGGAGGTGAGCGCCAGCATCACCGGCGTGTATGAGCAAATCCTGGTGGCTGCGACCGACGGCACCCTGGCGGCGGACGTCCGCCCGCTGGTGCGTCTTTCCGTCAGCGTGCTGGTGGAAGAGGACGGCAAGCGTGAACGCGGCTCCAGCGGCGGCGGCGGCCGTTTCGGTTATGACTACTTCCTGGAAATCGCCGATGGCGAAGTCCGCGCGGACGCCTACGCCAAAGAGGCGGTGCGCATGGCGTTGATCAACCTTTCCGCCGTAGCGGCCCCGGCCGGCAATATGCCTGTGGTGCTGGGCGCCGGCTGGCCGGGCGTGCTGCTGCACGAAGCGGTAGGTCACGGCCTGGAAGGCGATTTCAACCGTCGCGGCACCTCGGTGTTCAGCGGCCAGATGGGCCAACTGGTGGCTTCCGAGCTTTGCACCGTGGTGGATGACGGCACCCTGCAGGGGCGCCGCGGTTCGTTGGCCATCGATGATGAAGGCGTGCCGGGCCAGTACAATGTGCTGATCGAAAACGGTATCCTGAAAGGCTACATGCAGGACAAGCTGAATGCGCGCCTGATGGGCGTTGCGCCGACCGGCAACGGCCGCCGCGAGTCCTATGCGCATCTGCCGATGCCGCGCATGACCAACACTTACATGCTGGCGGGCAAGTCCACGCCGGAAGAGATCATCGCCAGCGTGGAGTACGGCCTGTATGCGCCGAACTTTGGCGGCGGCCAGGTGGACATCACCTCCGGCAAGTTTGTGTTCTCCACCACCGAAGCCTATCTGATCGAAAAAGGCCGCATCACCAAGCCGGTGAAGGGCGCGACGTTGATCGGTTCCGGCATCGAGGCGATGCAGCAGATTTCGATGGTCGGCAACGATCTGGCGCTGGATAAAGGCGTAGGTGTTTGCGGCAAAGAAGGGCAAAGCCTGCCGGTGGGCGTCGGCCAACCGACCCTGAAACTGGATATGCTGACCGTAGGCGGTACCGCCTAGTCCTTTTCCGGGGCCGGTTCACGGCCCCGGATACTCCAGGTCAGTTGCGCGAGTGGATGTTCCTACCTGAAACGCGGATCTTGCGGAAAGAAAAATGCGGCTTCGTGCCGGCGGGCGTCGGCTTGCGTATTTGCGCCCTGATGGCGCAATATCATAATGAGCGTGGCGTAGACGTTGGCGTCAATGCGTCGCTGCAGATAAGCGTCCGCCCACTGCCGGTAATGTGTCAGCAATTCCTCATCCTGAGTCTGGTTATAAACCAGCAGCGCGTGCGACTGTTCGTCAAATGCCTTGCGTTCCCGGTGGATCCAGGCGGCCGGTTCGGGCATGGTTTCAATACTGTCGATATTGACCAGCATGGTGCGCTCCGATCGGGTTAACGCCTGGCCGCCGATCCAGGCGAAGCTCAGCATCACCAGCGCACCGGCAGCTAAAATGGCAACCGGGACGCCCAGCGCTTTGGCGGCCGGCAGCGGGCGCCGTACGTCGGTTTGACCGTCCAGCAACGCCAGCAGCAGCAGGAATACCAGCCAGTGGGGAGCGGACAGATAAAAAGGATATTCCAGCTGGGTGTGAAGCAGCATCGGCAACAGCACCAAGAATAGCCCGATCCTGTCACCGGCCGGCTCGAGAAGGTCCCTGCGCCAGGCCTGGCGCAACAGCCGCGCGCCGGCTGCCAGGATCAGACCAATGCCCGCCAGCGCGATCAGGCCGCCCTCGACCCACCACAGTAAAATTTCATTATGCGGGTGGCTGGCGACTTCCGATATCCGGCGCCAGGGCATTTCATTCAGACGAAAATGCAGGAGGCTGTATTCAAAACCGCCATAGCCCCAACCCGACAGTGGCTTGGCCAAAATCATGGCGCCTGTGTCGCGCAACATGCTCAGTCGTGCGCCGTTGGAATGGCTGCGGCTGAGCAACCCCATTTTTTCGCTGAGACCGAAACCGGTCAACATCACGACGAGGCCGATGGCAACGCCCAGAAATATCGCGCCACAGGTCAGGCGGGTATACTCGGGCCGGTAGCGTCCAAAGCGCCACAGCAGCAATGCCGCCGCCAATGCGCCGCCCAGCCATCCGGCGCGCGATTGGATCAGCACCAGCAATGCGGAAAGCCCCATTATCAGCGCCAGCAGCAGTGCCCGCCGCCGGCGTTCGCCCCCCGCTAATGCATAGGTCGGCGACAGCAACAACAACAACGCCAGCGCCAACCCGGTGGCGATAAAGCTGGCCAACACGTTCGGCTGCTGAAAGATGCCGTATACCCGGCTGCCATTGGGCGGGACCCAGGCAAACTCCGGGGCAAACAGCTGCAGGAACGCCAGCAGCGCCTGTATGGCGACGGCGCAAACTAGCCCATACAGCAGCAGTGAGCGCTGGCGGGAGGTCAGCCTGAGCTGCAGGCAGGCCAGGTAGAATAGCCAGCCGCCCAGCAACCCGGCGCAGCGCCATAAGGCGGCCTCACGCCACTGCGGCTGGGTGTAGATCAGCGGTAACGCCAGCACCATAATGCTGATGAACAGCAGGCGTGCCGTTGGGGTGGTAGCGATATGCCTGCGCCCGGCGCAGAGGCTCAGGAAAACCATCAGCGTCAGCAGCGCCATCGTGCCCCATGCGAAGATATTCTGTGGCAACGCCAGGCCGACACCGCCCATATTGGGCTGATAGAGCGGTAAGATGGCCAGCATCCAGGCCAGAAGCAGGGCCAACGCGCCAGCCCCCAGCGTCGACAAAGCGAATTTTCTGGTCATACGGCAAACTGCCGTGTGAAAGCGTATTTTGCTGCGAACATATTATGACTATTTCCGTCGTTTTATTCTGGTTTTAAATCAGGTGTTTTAGAGTATTAATATCGCCAGGTATTGTTGGTGAAGGTGGCTTATTTAGGTGTTAATGCCCAGGGGATTTATCGTGATATACCGGAATATTCAGCGTAAAAATAGCCTGCTGGCGTCGGTGGCGATTATTTATCCCAAGGGGGTTATTTTCGCAAACTGATTATGTCGCGGTCAACTGATTACTATTTTTTGATTAAATTGTATTTAAATCAATTATTTATTTTTGTTTTTATGTTCAGCAAGCCAAAAGGTCATGCACCATCAATGGGCATGGAAGTGAGCGTTGAGCGATTATCGTTAAGATTTTTCTTGGTAAACGACAGGCGGGCATGCGGCTAAAAATATTATTTATTATTTCTGTTGTCTAATTCTTATGGAAATAATTATTTTTAACTTCAATTATAATGTGTTTTATTAAGATTTTTCTTTGTCTTTTTTTCTTATTTTCCGGCAAAAGACTTCGGTGAATTAAATACCGACAGATGCTTGTTCCGGCTAGCATGCCCTTTCGGCCCGCCAGCCGGTTAACGGCTGTCAGTTCACCTCCCCAATCCTCTCCAGCGCATCCACCACCAAATCCCAGAACCTGTCTTGATCCAGCGTTACCGCTACCTGCGTATGGCAGTCCGGCGGTGGCGGGGCGCGAAAATCGGCTACCGTCATGCCCAGCGTCAGGGTACCGGTCAGCTCGATATCCACCGGCACCTTGCGCACCGTCATCACTTCAGGGTCGATCACGTAGGCCACCGCGCAAGGGTCATGTACCGGCGGTGCGCTGAAGCCCTGCGCCTGCCGGTACATCTGGCCAAAGAATTCGAGCAGTTCGCCGACGAAATGCGCCGGCCCGGTGCCGATGGCGGCAATGCGTTCGCACACCTCCGGCGTAGCGATTGCCTGATGGGTCAAGTCCAGCCCGACCATGGTCAGCGGCCACTTTTCATTAAATACGATGTGCGCCGCTTCGGGGTCGATCTTGATATTGAATTCCGCCACCGCGCTCCAGTTGCCCACGTGATAGCCACCGCCCATCAGCACCACTTCCTTTACCCGCTCGGCGATGCGCGGTTCTTTACGCACCGCCATGGCAATGTTGGTCAGGCCACCGGTCGGCACCAGCGTCACGCTGCCCGGCGGATGCGCCATCACCGTATCTATGATCACGTCCACCGCATGGCGCGGCTCCAGCGTCAGGGTCGGCTCCGGCAGCGCCGGGCCGTCAAGGCCGGATTCACCGTGAATGTCGGGTGCTACCTCAATCTGCCGCACCAGCGGGCGCGGGCAGCCTGCGGCAAAGGGAACGCCGGTGATATTGGCGATACGCGCGACGGCCAGCGCGTTGCGGGTGACCTTATCCAGCGTCTGGTTGCCGACCACGGTGGTGACCGCCAGCAGTTCGATCTGCGGGTTGCCCCAGGCCAGCAGCAAGGCAATGGCGTCGTCATGCCCAGGGTCGCAATCCAGTATGATTTTTTTCATTTTTATTCCTGATGCAGGGGAGAGGTTTGCGCAGCATAACGCACCGCGGAGCGACGGAGTAATGCCGATGGTGCTTTTGCTAACGGCATCAAAGCCTTGCCAATGTTGCGGTGTCATTGAACGTAAATCCGCCGCGCCGTTTTCTGCTCAGCGGTAGCCCTGATAGACTTCCGCCACGCGCTTGAAATATTCGGTCAGGTAGTTGATGCATACCTGTACCTTAAGCGGCAGCTTGTCTTTCTCGGTGTACAGGGCGTACACCGGGCGAGGATCCGAATGATAGCTTTTGAACAGGATCTCGATCTCACCGCGTTTGATCTCTTCGATCACCCACATTAACGGTGCGTAGGCGATGCCGGCCCCGGCTTTCAACCAGCGGATCATGGTTTGCGAATCGTTGGTGACAAAGCGCCCTTGCGGCGAGATGCGCGTAGTGATGCCTTCCGGTGCTATCAGTTCAAATTCGCTGTCCGGCCGCACGCTGTATTCCAGCCAGGAAAAGTTGACCATGTCGCTGGGTTTCTGCGGCGTGCCGTGCTGGCTGAGGTAACTTTTAGCGGCGCATATCACCATCGGCATTGAACCGAGGCGTTTGGAGAACAGGCTGGAGTCTTGCAGTGCGCCGGTGCGGATCACCACGTCCAGCCCGTCGGCAATCAGGTCCGGCGCCGGAATGCCGGTCACCAGGTTCACCGTCAGGCCCGGATATTCCTTCAGCATATCGGCGGTCATGGTCGCCAGCACGTTTTGCGCCATGGTGGACGAACTGCCGATACGCAGCGTGCCGGTCGGCGTATTGTTAAACGCGTACAGCTGTTCGTGCACCTCGCTCACTTCCTGCAGCATGCGGCGGCAACCCTGATAGTAGATTTTCCCGGCTTCCGTCAGGCCAATGCGGCGCGTGCTGCGGTTGAGCAACTTGACCTGCAGCTCATTCTCCAGTTTGGAGACGGTCTGGCTGATAGACGAAACGCTCATATCAAGCTGGCGCGCAGCCGCCGTAAACGACCCGCATTCAACGACTTTAGCGAATATCGTCATCCGTTTTAGTCTTTCCATTATTCACTCTGGCTTAAAAGTGATTTAGATCACAGATTGTTGATGAGTTGATAGTAAGCACGCTAATATAAACCGGTCGGGTGGAAAGACCTTACCAATGCGCGAGCGCGATCGGCAGAGCAGCCTTGGTCGATCCCTCCGGTATCCTCGCAATCCCTATCGCGGACGTATGCCCCTGAGTTTATCCTTTTTTCAGGTTCCTGACCTGTCTGGGCCTAAATTTGTGGTGCGCGTCAGCTAACATGTAAAGAGAATGTGAATGAGAAGAAAGGGTAACACCCGGCGCAGTGAACAATAAGGAAAAATGGATGAGTTTGCTTCCGGTTATGGTCATCTTTGGACTGTCGTTTCCCCCGGTATTCTTTGAGTTGCTGGTATCGCTGGCGCTGTTTTTTTTGCTGCGTCGCCTGCTGCAACCCACCGGGCTTTACGATTTTGTCTGGCATCCGGCGCTGTTTAATACCGCGCTGTATTGCTGTCTGTTCTATCTGATTTCACGTCTTTTCGTTTGAGGTCGCTGTGAAAAATTTCTCAATAAAAATAGTTCGAATCGCGATCACTTTGTTTCTGGTCCTGTTAGCGATCGTCGCCGTATTCAAAGCCTGGGTGTTCTACACCGAATCCCCCTGGACGCGTGACGCCAAGTTTACCGCCGACGTCGTGGCGATAGCGCCGGACGTCACCGGTTTGCTGACCGACGTGCCGGTGGTGGATAACCAACTGGTGAAAAAAGGCCAGGTGCTATTCGTTATCGACCGGCCGCGCTATGAGCAGGCCTTGGCGGAAGCCAGCGCCGATGTGGCCTATTACCAGACGCTGGCGGCGGAGAAAAAACGTGAAGCCGGCCGCCGCGTGCGTTTGGGCGTGCAGGCGATGTCGCAAGAAGAGATTGACCAGGCGAACAACGTGCTGCAAACCGTGCAGCATCAGTTGGCGAAAGCCGTGGCGACCCGCGAGTTGGCGCAGCTGGATCTGGATCGCACCACGGTGCGCGCGCCGGCTGACGGCTGGGTCACCAACCTGAACGTCCACAGCGGCGAATACATCACCCGCGGCTCGGTCGCCGTGGCGCTGGTGAAGAAAAACACCTTCTACATTCTGGCCTATCTGGAAGAAACCAAGCTGAATGGCCTGAACAAGGGCGACCGTGTGGAAATCACCCCACTGGGCAGCAACCGCATCATGCACGGCACCGTCGATAGCCTGGCCGCCGCCGTTAACAACAGCAGCAGCACCGTAAACAGCAAAGGGTTGGCGTCTATCGACAGCAACCTGGAGTGGGTGCGCCTGGCGCAGCGCGTGCCGGTTAAAATCCTGCTGGACGACAAAGACCAGTTGCATCCGTACCCGGCCGGCACCACCGCGACCGTGGTGATCACCGGCAAGAACGATCGCAAGACCGACAGCGGCTCGCCTTTTGTTCGCCTGATGCATCGGCTACGTGAGTTTGGCTAATGAATAGCCCAACGTTTATTCGGCTGAGATTTGCTTTCAAACTCAGCTTCGCGATTGTGTTTGCCCTGTTTGTCGGTTTTCATCTCAATTTGGAAACCCCGCGCTGGTCGGCGATGACCGCCGCCATCGTGGCCGCCGGCCCGGCCTTTGCGGCGGGCGGCGAGCCGTTCTCCGGCGCTATTCGCCACCGCGGCTGGTTGCGTATTATCGGTACTTTTATCGGCTGTTTCGTCGGCCTGGTGATTATCATCACCACTGCGCGTGCGCCGGTAGTGATGCTGCTGTTGTGCTGCATGTGGGCCGGGTTTTGTACCTGGCTCTCTTCGCTGATCAAGGTTGAAAACTCCTACGCCTGGGGGCTTGCCGGCTATACCGCGCTGATCATCATCGTCACTGTCGCCACCAGCGAAGCCCATCTGCTGGAGGCGCCGCAGTTCGCCATCGAACGCTGCAGCGAGATTGTGTTGGGGATCGTCAGCGCGGTGCTGGCGGATCTACTGTTCTCGCCGCGTTCGATCAAACTGGATATCGACCGGGCGGTAGACAAGCTGCTGGTGGATCAGTATCTGCTGATGCAGATGTGCGTCAGTAACGCCGAAAAAGAAGACATTGACCGCGCCTGGAGCAATCTGGTCAAAAGCACGACCGCGCTGAACGGCATGCGCAGCAACCTGATGATGGAGTCATCGCGCTGGCAGAAGGTCAACCGGCGCGTTCGGGCGCTGCATACCCTGTCGCTGACGCTGATTACCCAGGCTTGCGAGACCTATCTTATCCTGCTGAATCACCCGGATGCGGTGAAGGACAATATCCGCGAACTGCTGATGGTGCCGGCGGAAACGCCGCAGGAGATCCACAAGCGCATGAAGCTGCTGCGCCAGGTGCTGACCACCAACCGCACCGACGAGACGCTGCTGACCATCACCAGTTGGGTCGGCGCGGCCACGCGTTACCTGCTGTTGGCCAAAGGCGTGCATACCAACAGCAGCATCAGCGCAGTGGAAGAAGACGTGCTGAGCAGTGAAGTGGTGGTCAAACCGACCTCGGCGGAAGGGCATCACGCCATGATTAACGGCCTGCGCACCTTTGTGGCGACGGCGTTTGGCAGCCTGTTGTGGCTGTGGACCGGCTGGACTTCCGGCAGCGGTTTTATGGTGATCATCGCGGTGATCACGTCGCTGGCGATGCGCACCCCGGCACCGCGCATGGTGGCGATGGACTTTGTGCTGGGTATGCTGGCGGCGATCCCGGTCGGTTCGCTGTTCTTTATGGTGATCCTGCCGGCGACCCAGCAGAGCATTTTATTGCTGTGCCTCAGCCTTGGCCTGCTGGCGTTTTTCATCGGCATCGAGGTGCAAAAGCGGCGGCTGGGTTCGCTCGGCCTGCTGGCGGGGACCATCAATATTCTGGTATTGAGCAACCCGATGACCTTTAACGTCACCCAGTTCCTCGATGGCGCGCTCGGCCAGTTCCTCGGCAGCTGTGTGGGGCTGATGGTGCTGCTCTTGATCCGTGACAACTCGCGTGAGCGCACCGGCCGCACGCTGCTGAACCAGTTTGTCGGCAGCGCGGTCTCGGCGCTGACTACCAAGGCGTCGCGCCGTCGGCAGAACCATCTGCCGGCGCTTTATCAGCAGCTTAATCAGCTATTGATGATGTTCCCGAACGATATCGCCAAGTACCGGCTGGCGCTGAACCTGATCATCGCCCACCAGCGCATGCAGCGGGCGGAGATCCCGGCCAGCGAAGAGCTTTCGGCCTTCCATAAGCAGATCCGCAATACTGCCGACCACGTGGTTTCGGCCAAGAATGACGTGAAACGCGCCTATTATTACGATCGCCTGCTGAGCGAGATGAACGACTATCAGCAGAAGCTGGTGGACTATCAGGCACCGCTCAGCGTCACCGGCCCGGTAAAACGCCTGGCCGACATGCTGCACCGCTATCGCCACGCGTTGATCGACTGAGGCGCCAAGGGCACCCTGATACCGCTATCCAGGGCTATACTTGCCTGATATGGCCTTGTTTCGGAGTTGCACTGAGTGCCAGGCAGACGGGAAAATGGCATGATAAGCATGAATGGGTGATGCGGATTGTTGAGGCATGGGTTCCCTGAAGTGAAAATGTTACCTGCCGGTCATCTCTGATTCATTTTTTTCATCTATAAATCCAACGGGCATGGGTGCTGATGCACCCCTGTCGGCACTCAGTCAGGGACAGTAATGAACAAGCGGATCCTCGTGGCGATCGTCATCGCCGTTGTGATAGCCGGTTTTAGCGCTTTGCGCGGTAACGATCGGGTGATTGCCAATGTGCCTGCGGTGGCCGAAGGCCAGAGCATTGACCAACTGACGCAGCAAAAAAGGGTGGTGAGCTACCTGCAGCAGCATCAGCGGCTGCCGGACTATTACATCACCAAAAAGCAGGCGCGTGAGCAGGGGTGGGATGCGCGCAACGGCAACCTGTGTTCGGTTCTGCCGGGCAAAGCGATTGGCGGCGATCGTTTCTCAAACCGTGAAGGGCAACTGCCCACCGCCCGCAGCCGGGTATGGCGTGAGGCGGACATCAATTATCAATGCGGCCGGCGCGGGGCCGATCGCCTGTTGTATTCCAGCGACGGCCTGATTTTTGTCACGCGTGACCATTATAAAAACTTCATTCGGGTGGAGTGAGTTTGATGGCAAAAGTAGAGTTCGATTTTAGTCAGATCAAAGATTTGCCGGCGTTCTATCGCGATTTTGCGCATAAGTTCGCGCTCGGTGAAGCGTTCGGCGCCAACCTGGACGCGCTGTGGGACGTGGTGACCGTCGATATCGGATTACCGGTCGAGATTGAGTTCACCCACCTCGACGCCCGCAGCAAACGCCGCTTCGGCGCGATTATCCTGCTGTTTGAAGAGGCGGAGGAAGAGCTGGAAGGCAGCCTGCGTTTCAATATCCGTGAAAGCAGCGGTGAACCTGCACATCACCGGGGATGAAACGGGTTCATCCCATGGTGACGGCGACGATCATTCGGCGGTTTCGGCCAGATCGCGCAGGTACTGGAAGATTTGACGGTAGGCTTTCGGCGGCTTGTTAGCGGCCTTCTCTTTCTGCGCGTTACGCACCAGTGCGCGCAACTGCTGGCGATCGGCTTCCGGGTACAGGGCCAGGATAGACGGGATCGCGTCATCGCCTTCTTCCACCAGACGGTCACGCAGCGCTTCCAGCTTGTGGAACAGCGAAACCTGCTGGTTGTGACGGTTCTTCAGCTTGTCGAGCGCGGTTTGAATCGGCTCTACGTCGCGGGCGCGCAGCATCTTGCCAATCAGTTGCAACTGACGGCGGCGGCCTTCTTTCTTGATCTTCTGCGCCAGTTCAATGGCGGCGCGCAAATCTTCGTCCAGCGGGATGCGTTCCAGCGCGTTCTTACCCAGTTCGACCAGTTCGGTCCCCAGGTCTTTCAGTGCTTCGGCATCACGTTTAATTTCACTTTTACTGACCCAGATAATCTCGTCATCGTCCTCGTCTTTGTTCTCCGGGACATCGTCGAGCCAGTCTTCAGGCTGTTTGTTCATGGTAGGCTCCGATAAAAAGAGGCTAATCCTAACAGGTTGCCGGCTTTATGCGAAATTCCACGCGGTTCCTGTTAGACTCAAAAGCATAAATCACATGATTTTTGCGCGTGACTCCGCGCGCAACCACGCCGCCACGGCACTTTTCTCAACGATTTTCTGATTAATTATGGCAGATTGATGAAAGTAGTCACTCAAGTTGCAGAACAGCGCAAGGCGCTGGAACAGGCCGTTTCACAGGCTCTGGAGCTGGCGCGCGCCGGTTCCGATGCGGCAGAAGTTGCCGTAACCAAATCTACCGGTATCAGCGTCAGCACCCGCTTTGGCGAGGTGGAAAACGTCGAGTTCAACAGCGATGGCGCGTTGGGCATTACCGTGTACCACCAGCAGCGTAAAGGCAGCGCATCGTCCACCGATCTCAGCCCGGACGCCATTGCCCGCACCGTGCAGGCTGCGCTGGATATCGCCCGGTATACTTCTGCGGATCCGAACGCCGGCCCGGCGGAAAAAGACCTGCTGGCGTTTGAGGCGCCGGATCTGGATCTGTTCCACCCGGCGGAGCTGGACGCGGAGCGCGGCATCGAGCTGGCTGCCCGTGCCGAGCAGGCATCGCTGGCGGCGGACAAACGCATCACCAATACCGAAGGCGGCAGCTTTAACAGCCACTACGGCATCAAGGTATTCGGCAACAGCCACGGTATGTTGCAAAGCTATTGCTCAAGCCGTCACTCACTGTCGAGCTGCGTGATCGCCGAACACAATGGCGATATGGAGCGTGATTACGCCTATACCATTGGCCGCGCCATGGGCGATTTGGCCAGCCCTGAATGGGTGGGCGAGGAGTGCGCCCGCCGCACGCTGTCGCGTCTGGGGCCACGCAAGTTGTCAACCATGACCGCACCGGTGCTGTTCGCCTCTGAAGTGGCGACCGGTCTGTTCGGGCACCTGGTTGGCGCCATCAGCGGCAGCAGCGTCTACCGTAAATCCACCTTCCTGTTGGACTCGCTGGGCAAGCAGATCCTGCCGGACTGGCTGACCATCGAAGAGCATCCGCACCTGCTGAAAGGGCTGGCTTCCACGCCGTTCGACAGCGAAGGCGTACGTACCCAGCGGCGTGACATTGTCAAAGACGGCGTGCTGCAAACCTGGCTGCTGACCAGCTACTCGGCGCGCAAGCTGGGCATGCACAGCACCGGCCATGCCGGCGGTATCCACAACTGGCGCATTGCCGGGCAGGGCCATGACTTTGCCGGCATGCTGAAGCAACTGGGTACCGGCCTGGTCGTGACTGAGTTGATGGGCCAGGGCGTTAGCGGCATCACCGGCGACTACTCGCGCGGCGCCGCCGGCTTCTGGGTAGAAAATGGCGAGATCCAGTATCCGGTCAGCGAGATCACCATCGCCGGCAACCTGAAAGACATGCTGCGCAACATCGTCAGCGTGGGCAGCGATATCGAAACCCGCAGCAATATCCAGTGCGGTTCCGTACTGCTGCCGGACATGAAAATCGCCGGCCAGTAATACCGGCCAAGGCTGGCCGCTCCGGTTGCCAGCCTTTCTCCTTTCCCCCCGTTATAACCTTGCTTACAAATCTCTTGTTCCGGTTTCCGGCGCCTTTGCCTATGTTTAGGTTGAACAAAAGCTTATACCCCATGAATGTCGAGTGGCGGCCAACAACGCGGCAACTTGAAAGGCGATGGGGAGATAAAATAATAACTGGAAGGTGAGCAAGCATGTCGAACAAACTGAAAGCATTGATGGCGTTGGCGCTGCTGGGTGCCAGTTCATTGGCGGTCGCAGCCGATCTGGGCGATGACATGGACACTATCGCCGGCAATTACAAAACGGTGCTGAGTACTGACTCAACGGACACCCTGAAGCAGAGCCTGCATAATATGCGTGCCGCCGCGCTGGATGCGAAGCAATCCACGCCGCCGAAGCTGGAGGGTAAAGCGGCCGACAGCCCGGAGATAAAAGATTTTCAGCATGGGCTGGACCAGCTTATCGGCCAGATAGACCAATCGCTGGCGCTGGCCAATCAGGGCAAGCTGGCTGAAGCCAAGCAGATCGCCCAGGGATTCAAGCAAACCCGCGACGTTAACCACAAGAAGTTCCGCTAAGCCTTTTCGCGCCGTTCCGATCCCAGATAGCAGGACGGCGCCTGTCCCAACACGCGGCGAAACATGGTGGCAAAAGCCGCGCTGCTTTCATACCCCAACTCCAGCGCGACCTGCGTTACGCTGCTGCCTTCCGTCAACTGCGCCAGCGCCAGCACTACGCAGGCCCGTTGTCGCCATTGTGAAAATGACATCCCCGTTTGCGCGCGAAAGAATCGGCTGAAGGAGCGGATGCTCATGTACAGGCGCGTGGCCCATTCCTGCGGCGAATCGTGCGCATTGGGCTGAAGCAGGAACAGCCGGCACAGCTCGCCCAGCCGCCGATCGGCGGGAAGAGGGATGTGCAGCGGCAGGGATTGCAGTTGGGCAAGTTCATGAAGCAGCAGGCAAACCAGCGCGCCGTCGCGGCCGTCCGGATCGTACTCCAGCGGCATATCCACCGCCGCCATCAACAGTTGGCGCATCAGCGGCGTAACGCTGACCACCTGACAAACCTGCGGCTGAGAGGCCGGCAGTGCGGCCGGTTCAATGTACAGGCTGCGGGTGGTGACGCCGACCATTCTCACTTCATGCGGTATCTGCGGCGGCAGCCACACCGCCCGCTGCGGCGGCACAATCCAGTTCCCCTGGTGGGTAAATACGTGCATTACGCCGGTGGCGCCATAGAGCAACTGAGCGCGGCGGTGGCGGTGCATGGGCAGTAAATGGCCCGACGGGTAGTCGGTGCCGATGGCAATCACCGACCTGGGCACATGGTCGATGTCATCAATGCGTACGTTGCGCATAATCCTTATCAGGGCAGTTTGGCCGAAATGCAATGATAGTTGGCCTTTCATATAAAGCAAGCCACTGGTCATCGCTCTACTATCAGGGCAGAAAAATAACGCTGCCTGGGTGGCGAGGTATTTTTATTGTTGATTAACCCCTTTTTAATTTAAACGCCGGGGCCGGGCGGGTTATCTCGTCTGCATCATACAAGAAGTTAATAAGGAATTATTTTATTCCAACACCTGAAGCAATAGTTCTTCTTTTAATGCTGTAACTATAAGGTGATATTTCATGTATAAGATCGGTGTGATTGGCGGTGGGGCGGCAGGCATTTCTTTTGCCTACAACTTTATCAAGAATAAGTCTGTTAATAATTGCAATAAGCGTCTTTCCCTGAAGGTGTTTGACAAGCAGGGGTTCAATGGCGGTATGGCCTACAGCAGCGATTTTGACAGCCATATTTTAAATATGACGCCAGAAAATATGTCGGCGGATATGTTTGACAGCGCGCATTTTTCCGATTGGATCTCGACGCATTTTCGGCGATACAGTAAAGACCGCTATCCACCGCGCTGGCTTTATAAAGAGTATCTCGATTTTATTCGCGACAGGGCGGTGTTTATGGCGGCTGCCAGCAACGTCACGCTGAATTTCGTGACCGCCGAAGTCGAGGAGATAGGTTCGCACCCTGGCGGATATCTGCTGACAACGGCCTGCGGGGCTGCGGAGCCGATGAATGCGGTAGTGCTGTGCTCGGGGCATAACGAGCCGGCGAGCCTCTACCCGGTCGACGGGGTGATTGCCTATCAGGCCAATCGGGATCTGCCCGCCATCAATCCTGCATCGGCAATCGGCGTGATTGGCTGTAGCCTGACGGCGATCGACGCCATTATTGAATTGATTGAGCGGGTGGGGGCGAGCAATATTTCCGCCCTGTCGCGTTCCGGGCTCTTCCCCAGCGTGCAGCCTGCGTTGATGCGTGCGCCACCGCCAGAATTCAGGCAGCGGCTGAGCTGCTTTGTCGCCGACAACAGCTATATTGATGCGCACCAGTGGGTTCAGGCGATTAACGCGGCGCTCGAAGAATATTACCCGGGGCAGGAACGGCTAACGGTGCTGTCTGCACTGGGCGCGGCCAGGGATTGCTATCGCGACCTGGCCGAAAGCCTGGATCGGGCGCGCTTTGCTCGTGAGCATATCTGTAGCTATCTGGCGGCGATTCACCCGGCCGTATGTGAAGCCTGGGTAAAAATGGATGAAAATAACCGACAAATCTTTATGCGCTTCTATAACTCTTCCTGGATGCGCAATCGGCACGCCATGCCATTAAAAAATGCCTATAAAATTATTACCGCGCTGGAGAGTCAACGTCTGCGCGCCTTTGGTGGGGTGGTAAATATAGAAAGAGAGGGCCAGGGATATAGAACGCTCTGCCACAATACGGAGGTGTATAGCCAATATTTGCTTAATTGCACCACCCCTTCATATCAACTGAAGTCAAGTCGACTAAATAAAAATCTGCTTCAGGGCGGCCTGGCGCAAGAAAATATCTTCGGTGGCGTAAAATGCAATCCATTTACGTTAAGAGTGTCGGATGAAAAAGGTAACGAGCAGGATCTTTACTCCCTTGGCGCCCCTGCCAAAGGCGACCTTTTTTATACTTCCGCGATGGAATCCATTACCCGGGATATCAGCAAAATAGTTTTCAATAACAGCATATTCAATGCAAAGAAGGCGGAAGCATGAAAAACGTAGCGCTATTTGTTGGCAACGATATATTTTCCTGGCTGGCCTGTCAGGATGTTATTAGCGCCTTAAACAAGGAATGCACCTTTAGGGTTTATTTTCCGCTGGCAAAAGCCGCCGGCCGGTTGCAGGAGCCTGAAGTTCGCCAGCTTGCGTTGTATGAACGTGCAGTGCTGAATGACTTCGTGTTCCCTTTTGTCAGCAGAAATGCCGACGCCTGCGAGGGCGCTTACCAGCCGCCGCAGGTATTCCTGGCCGGCGCAGGCGTCACGGCGCACCGTATTGCAGACATCAATGACGCTACTTTTATCAGCAGTCTGGGTGATGTGGACGCGGTGGTTTCTTTGCGCTGTTACCAGAAATTTTCCGCTGATTACGTCCGCGCCTTCAGCCGGCGCGGCAAGCTGCTGTGGAATCTGCATCCGGGCGACTTGCCGCATTACCGTGGCGTGATGACGCTGTTCCGCGCCATGATGAACGGCGAGAAAAACGGCGCGTTAACGTTGCACGAGATGGATGAACACTGGGATGCCGGGCCGGTGCTTGCCCGCTTGCCGGTCGAATTGCGTTATGAGCTGTCGTTCTTGGAAAACATGATGCTGGCGGGCATGCGGTCCGGTGCCTTTTTAGCGGGGCAACTCATGCGCGCGGGCGAACGCAAGTCTCTAATTGTCGAACGGCAGGGTAATTACCGCTATTGGGGATTTCCGGATGCGCTGACTCTGGCGCAGGCGGCGGAAGCCGGGATTGAGCTTATCGATCATGATGCCATTCGCCGGCATTATCTGGCGCTGTTTGTCGGCGACGAGTTCCATCCACTAGCCGGCCAGTTCTCTGCCGGTTTCGACGATTTCATCCGGGCGCATGGCCATGATTGAAACGTTGATTATTCTCGGTGCCGGTTTTATTACCGGCATCACCACCATCTTGTTCGGCTTTGGCGGCGGCTTTGTGGTGGTGCCCTTTGTCTATCATCTGGTGTCTTCCTCGGGCGAACAGCCGGGCCAGGCGATGCATATCGCCGTCGCGACCTCGACGGCGGTGATGATCCTCAATTCGGGTTACGCCACCCTAACCAACTGGCGTAGCGGCAACCTGCTGCGTGAAACCATCATCCCGCTGATCTTTTTCATCAGCATTGGCGCCGCGCTGGGCGCTTTTGCCTCCACGCTGCTGGCGGACAATGCGGTCAGGCTGCTGTTCGTGATTTATATGCTGGTGACGATTGCGGATTGTCTGTTCAGGCAGGGTTTTTTGGTCAAACCGGCGCGCGCGGCGCTGTCAAAGATGACGTTGTGGGTCGGTGGCCCACTGATTGGGGTGATCGCCACTATGCTCGGCGTGGGGGGAAGCGTGATGACGGTGCCTTTATTGCGTCGGCATGGCTATGAAATGAAGCACTGCGTCAGCGCGGCCAATCCCTTGTCGATTCCGGTCGCCGTCATCGGCGCACTGATGTATATCGGTTTGGGCTGGCAGGAAATGAGCGGGCCGCACTATCTCGGTTACGTCAACCTGACCATTCTTGGGCTGCTGGTGGCCGCCGGCATTGCGGGGATCGTCTTTGCCAAAAGGGCGCTGCCGAAGGTTAATGACAAGCTGCACGCCAGAGTTTACGTGCTGCTGCTGGTGGTGGTACTGATCGCCATCAGCCTGTAAGGCTCAGAAAGGGCGGTATGAACACCGCCCTGAATTACCGCTTAGCGGTGGTATTCACCTGCCGCTTCCGGCTGGTACAGCAGTTCCAGCACTTCGATCCGCGCTTCTTCGCCGTTCGGCAACTGCCAGGTAATCTGGTTGCCTACATGCATGCCCAGCAGCGCGGCGCCCAGCGGTGCCATCACTGACAGCTGCTCGTGGCTGTCCTTCAGCGAGGCCGGGTACACCAGCGTGCGCACGTGCTCTTCTGCGGTATGCAGATCGCGGAAACGCACGCGGCTGTTCATGGTCACCACGTTGGCCGGGATTTGGACCGGCGGCAGGATTTCGGCGCGATCCAGTTCGTCGTTCAGCGCGATGGCGACGTCGCTGTTGGCAAAGGCCGGTTGTTCCAATAGCGCATCCAGGCGTTCCGCATCCAGCTCATTAATAGTAATGGTTGGTTTGGTCATTCCACTCTCCAGTCAAATCAAAGGGCACCCGTTTTCGCGCCCATAAATTCGGAAAAACAGCACAAAAGCAACGCCCCCGCGCCAGAGGAACGGGGGCGTTGCAGATGTCGAATTGTCTTACCGATAGTAGGCGGTTAAGCGGTGAAAAGAAAGAGATCCCGATCACGAAGCTTTTCACCGCCGCAGGGAGAACGGGAAACCCGTTGTGGTGTTATCTTTCTGTAATTTAATTAAATTATCTTAAAAGCCCTTGTTTTGCGAAATGGATCCCTGCCAACCATTCAATTTCCACTTTAAACTGGAAAAAAAGCGGCTACACAGAAATTCTCCCCGGGGTTAGGGTAAGACATCAAAGAAAGCGGGAAATACCCGTCGCCTTTCAAGCTGCAGCGTTGTTGGCTGCTTTACAAGACCCACACGCTGACCGCCTGGCTGCGACTTGAAATTCATAGGGTATATTCAAGTGATGCATTGTGCGACTTACGAATAATGTTGGAACCTGGGGTATTGAAAAGTGAATGAAGGATCTGTTGCGAGAGAAAAAAATGAACGGTCTGACATCAGTGAGGCTGGGGCGATCACCGATCAGGTGCTGGCCGATATTACCGCCATGCTGAATGCAGAAGACATTTATACCAATGCGGTGCAGCAACAGATGCTGGAATCGCATATTCGCGCCATGGTACTGCGTTCAATCACCGGTGAGCCTTTGCCGGAAGTCGATAAATCGCTGTTTGACGAGATTTCAGAAGAGTCGATGAAAATGGCGCAACGGGTAGTCGATAAATTTTCGACGCTACCTATCGAAGAAGCCTATTTACTTTCAGTACATTTTGAAGTGGCAAGAGATAATAACCAATAGCATTTAACGCATTCATCTCATCAGGAGAAAATACCATGGGTCAAATTACCGTAGTGATTGGCGATCGTCTGGGCAAAGGCCAGAAAGTCGGCCAGGGCATTGAAACAGCAGGCGGAAAGGCCATCGTTATCCCTGGCGTAGCGGCGGATATGAAGCTGGGCGACGTAATGAAAGCGGAAGGTGCGCAACTGGGAATTTCTTTCTGCGGCAGCGGCGGCGCCGGGGCCATTACCGCGCAGACCAAATATGGCTACAAAGCCAAATACGGTATGCGCTCCATCGATGAAGGCGTGACGGCAATCAACGAAGGTTATACCGTGCTGGGTTTTGGCTTTATGGATAAAGAAGAACTGGGCCAAAAACTGGTGGAAGCCTACATCAAAAAACACGGCAACCCGTAATGAAAGAACAATATACCACATCGGTAAAGGTGGAGGGCAAGGGGGACAGCAAAGCGAAAGCTTTTGCTTCCGCCTTGGCTAATGTGCAGGGCACGGTATTAAAATCCACCAGCAATATTCTGCTGCGCATTGAACCGCAGGATGTCAGCGTATTAAAAGCGGAAGAGAAAATAACAAAAGAGAAATTTCTCTTTTTCTTTTTGCCTCGAGAAAGAAAAGTCTACACCGTGGCTCTGGAAATAACCGTGAACGTGACAATGATCAATACAGAAAAGGTTGTCTTCGTCACGAAATAAAAACGTTAGCATAAATCAAAGGGTATACTGATGTTTTTAATCATCTTATTTAAGTCGCTTATTATTGGCGGACTGGTGGGGGTTGGCGTAGGGGCCGGCGCCGCACGCATGTTCCATGCTCCGACGACGCAGGGCATGGGCGCCTTCCGTACACTGGGCGAGCTGAATTCCTGCGAAGGCGATCCGGCTTCCCACTTCTCATTCGGTCTGGGTTTCTTCTTCAACGCCTGGGCATCTTCCGTGGCGGCGGGTGCCTTCACGCAGGACGTTGACCACCGCATCATCCCTCATTGGGGCGCGGCAGCGTTGATGGTCAAGAACCGCAATCTGGCGCAAACGCTGCACGATCCGAAAAAAATGGCTATCGCCTGCGGCGTCATCGGCATGCTGGTGGTGGCGTTCCTCAATACCACCGCTTCCGCAGTGCCCGCTGCGTTGCAGGTTACCGCAATCAAAGTGCTGGTGCCGGCGGCCAACCTGCTGGTGAACACCGTGATGCCGGTGATCTTCTGGCTGGCGGCGATCGACGCCGGGCGT
Organism: Serratia plymuthica; assembly: GCF_018336935.1. Taxonomy (NCBI): domain Bacteria; kingdom Pseudomonadati; phylum Pseudomonadota; class Gammaproteobacteria; order Enterobacterales; family Yersiniaceae; genus Serratia; species Serratia plymuthica. The sequence goes on from NZ_CP068771.1 coordinate 4,050,938, forward strand.
CGCTCCGGTTTCTGGGGCACCATTTTCGGCGGCCTGGCGCAGCTGATCATGGGTAACGCCGTGCCGGGTCTGGTGCTGGGTATCCTGATCGGTAAAGGCGTGGAAGAGAGCGGCTGGAACAAAATCACCAAGATCATGATGGCGGTGATCGTGCTGCTGTTCGTGCTGAGCGGTTTCTTCCGCGGCTTCGACATGAAAGTCCTCGAGTCCTTCAGCCTCGGCGTGCCGGGCTGGCTGGATACCATTCACAACACCCTGAGCGGTAAATAAGGAGCGGGACGATGGAAGAACAAACCCAAAAAGGCTTCTGGTACGCCGACTGGTCATTCCCGATTTTTGTCGGCCTGCTCTCGTCCGGCGTGTTCGCCGGGACGCACATGTACTACCTGTACGGCATAGGCGCGTTTAACGAAGTGGCTTTCGTTTCCATGCTGCGCGCCGGGATGGACACCGGCGTTTATGGCGCGGTGGCGGCGTTCGGCGCCAGCTTCCTGTTTGCGCGCATCATTGAAGGTTCGCTGGTGGGCATTCTGGACATCGGCGGTGCGATCCAGACCGGTGTGGGGCTGGGCGTTCCGGCGCTGCTGCTGGGCGCGGGGATTATTTTCCCGGTCGCCAATTTTGCCGCCTCGCTGGTGACCGGCCTGGTGATTGGCCTGGCGATTGGCTACCTGATCATTCTGGCGCGCAAATTTACCATCAACCAGAGCAATTCCACCTACGGCGCAGACGTGATGATGGGGGCAGGCAACTCCTCCGGCCGCTTCCTGGGGCCATTGATCATCCTGTCGGCGATGACCGCATCCATTCCGATTGGCGTAGGCTCGCTGCTTGGCGCGCTGCTGTTCTATATCTGGGGCAAGCCAATCACTGGCGGAGCGATCCTTGGCGCAATGCTGTTAGGGGCCATTTTCCCGGTAGCCATTGCTTAATCACCGTTCCAGAGCCGTGCGATAGTGGGGCGGTGCGCCGCCCCCTGCTGGAAAAGGAGTAGCGCAGTATGTATGACTTAGTAATCCGACGCGCCAGGTTGGCGGATGACCGGTTGGTCGATCTGGCGGTTCAGGGCGGCAAGATTGTCGACGTTGGGCAGTTGAGCGATGACGTCAGCGCCCGCAGGCAGCTGGATCTGGCGGGTAACTGCCGCCTGAGCGCCGGTTGGATCGACTCCCATGTGCACTGTTATCCCTCTTCGCCGATTTACCATGACGAACCGGATTTAGTGGGCGTAGCCAGCGGCGTGACCTCGGTGGTTGACGCCGGCAGCGCCGGCACCGACGACGTCGACGAGTTCTATGCCCTGACGCGCCGCGCCAAAACCAACGTGTTCGCTTTCCTGAATATCTCGCGCATCGGGCTGTTACGCCAAAATGAGCTGGCCGACCTGGCGGACATCGACCCGCCGACGGTGAAACAATCCATCGATGCGTACCCCGGTTTCATCATCGGCATCAAGGCGCGCATGAGCAGCAGCGTGGTGGGGCAAAACGGCATTGTGCCGCTGGTGCGCGCCAAACAGATACAGCAGGAAAACAACCGTTTGCCGCTGATGGTGCATATCGGCAATAACCCGCCGAATCTGGATGACATCGCCGATCTGCTGACCCGCGGCGACATCATTACCCACTGCTATAACGGCAAGCCGAACCGTATTCTGACCCCGGCGGGCACGCTGCGTGAGTCTATTCAGCGGGCGCTGAAACGCGGCGTGTTGCTCGACGTGGGCCACGGTACCGCCAGCTTCAGCTTTGACGTGGCGCGTCAGGCGATCGGGCTGGGCATTCTCCCGCACACCATCAGTTCCGATATTTACTGCCGCAACCGCATGGCCGGGCCGGTACACAGCCTGGCGACGGTGATGTCCAAATTCTTCAGCATTGGCCTGTCGCTGCCGCAGGTGATTGCCTGCGTGACGGAAAATGCTGCTTCGGCACTGCGCCTGACCAATAAAGGCCGGCTGGAGCCGGGTTATGACGCCGATTTTACCCTGTTCGATCTCCGCCAGGGGCCGCAGGTATTTGCCGACTCAGAAGGGCAATCGGTCGGCGGCGAACAGTTGTTGGTTCCGTTAGCTGCAGTGATTGCCGGGGAAATTCTATTAACCGACGAAGGGAAAGCCCATCATGTCTTCGATTTATGAAAAATATAATTTAAAACAAGTGATTAATACTTCCGGCCGTATGACCGTTCTCGGCGTATCTACCCCGAGCCAGGAGGTGATTGACGCTGTCGACTACGGCCTGAACCACTATTTTGAAATCAAGGATCTGGTTAACAAGACCGGTGCTTACATCGCCGATCTGCTGAATGTGGAAGATGCCGTGATCGTGTCCTGCGCCTCGGCGGGTATCGCCCAGTCGGTGGCGGCGGTGATCGTCAAAGACAACGCCAACCTGCTGGTGAACCTGCATTCGGCACCGATCACCGTACCGCGCGAGATTGTGTTGCCGCGCGGTCACAACGTGAACTTCGGCGCCCCGGTCGACACCATGGTTGCCCTCGGCGGCGGCAAGGTGGTTGAGGCGGGTTATGCCAACGAATGCTCCGCAGAGCAGCTCGAGGCCTGCATCACGCCGCAAACGGCGGCGATCCTGTACATCAAATCGCACCACTGCGTGCAGAAAAGCATTCTCTCCGTCGAGCAGGCAGCGGTCGTGGCGCGCAAGCACAACCTGCCGCTGATCGTCGACGCCGCCGCGGAAGAAGATCTGATGTGTTACTACCAGATGGGGGCCGATCTGGTGATCTACAGCGGCGCCAAGGCCATCGAAGGCCCGACCAGCGGCCTGGTTATCGGCAAAAAACAGTACGTCGAGTGGGTGAAGCTGCAGTCCGGCGGCATCGGCCGGGCGATGAAGGTCGGCAAAGAGGGCATCCTCGGCCTGACACAGGCGATTGAAAGCTACCTGACACGTGAAAAAACCACCGGTGAGCAGATGGTGGCGCGCATGACGCCGTTTATCACCAGCCTGAATTCGCTGACCGGCATCAGCGCCAAAACCGTCTGGGACAGCGCCGGCCGCGATATCGCCCGTGCTGAAATCACCTTTGACGAAGCGGTGCTGGGGCGCTCTACCACCGACATCGTCCAGGCGCTGAAAACCGGCGAGATCGCCATCTACTTCCGTGGCTACAAGGCCAATGAAGGCAAGATCGAAGTGGATGTGCGTAGCGTCGACGAGCAGCAACTGATGACCGTCTTTAGCTGTATTAAAAATCTGTTCACGGAGAAACAAGCATGAAGCTGCAGCCAAATTATTATCGCGACCGTCTGTGCCTGAACGTGCTGGCTGGTTCCAAAGGCAACGCACAGGACATCTACGCTGCGGCGGAAGGGCACGTGCTGGTTGGGGTTCTCTCCAGGAACTATCCGGACGTCGACAGCGCGGTGGCGGATATGCAGCACTATGCGCAACTGATCGAGAATGCGCTGTCGGTGGGCCTGGGAGCGGGCGATCCCAAACAGTCCGCGATGGTCAGCCTGATTGCCCAGCGCGTTCAGCCGCAGCACGTCAATCAGGTGTTTACCGGCGTGGGCACCAGCCGCGCGCTGCTGGGCCAGAGCGACAGCGTGGTGAACGGGCTGGTTTCTCCGACCGGTCGCGTCGGCTTTGTGAAGATCTCAACCGGCCCGCTGAGCGCTGCCGCGCCAGACGGCATCGTGCCGGTCGAGACGGCCATCGCCATGCTGAAAGATATGGGCGGCAGTTCCATCAAGTATTTCCCGATGGGCGGTCTGAAGTGCAAAGAAGAATACCAGTACGTGGCTAAAGCCTGCGCCGAGCATGATTTTATGCTGGAGCCGACTGGCGGCATCGATCTGGAAAACTTCGAGCCGATCGTCGAGATCGCGTTGGCCGCCGGCGTGAAGCGGATTATTCCGCATATTTACAGCTCCATTATCGATTCCGCCACCGGCGATACCCGCCCGCAGGATGTGAAAACCCTGCTGGCGATGAGCAAAAAGCTGGTGGGTTAAGCGCAGCCAACAACGCTGCAGCTTCAAGTAAGGAAGGTATATCGGATGACGTAAGGCAGGGAGGCTATAGGTTGTGTCTCTACGGGCGCGGTATACCGCGCCGTTACCTCTCTAAGGATAATTATGCGAAACTGGCAAACTTCCCCCTTACGTACTGCGCTAACTCTGGCGCTGCTGGCTATCGCCAGCCCGGCGCTGCATGCCGAGGATACAATGAACTCCACGTCATCTCATTTTGCTTATATCGGTACTTACAACCCCAACGGCGAAGGCGTTTACCGGGTGCAGGTCGATCCGGCCAGCGGCGCGCTGAGCGCTAAAACGTTGGTCAGCAACCAGCCTAATCCGGCGCAGCTGACTCTGGATGCCCAAGGGCGGACGCTGTATGTCGCCAGCGAAGTGGCCGATTTTAACGGCAGCAAGCACGGCGGTATCATCGCCTATCGCATCAACCCGGTTGATGGCGGGCTGACGCAGCTGAATCAGGTTGATTCTCAGGGGGCAGGGCCGGTTTATCTTTCCCTGACGCCGGACGGCCGCCATCTGCTGGTGGCGAACTACGTCAGCGGAAGCCTGGCGGTGTTCCCGGTTGAAAATGACGGTAAATTGGGCAACGCCAGTTCAGTACAACAGGATCAGGGGCCGGCAGGTGCGGGTAAACCGGCGGCGGCGGTGGAGGGCAGTTTTGCCGCCAGCGACCACAATGGCCCGCACGCGCATATGATCGCCAGCGATCCGAGCGGCAAGTTTGTGTTTTCTACCGATCTGGGGTTGGATCGCCTTTACCAGTGGCGCTTTGACGGCGCAAGCGGCCAGCTGTCGCCGAACGATCCGCCGTGGATCGCCGCCTCTTCCGCCGGTGCCGGCCCGCGTCACTTCGTGTTCCATCCGGACGGCAAGACGGTGCTGTTAGTGAACGAAGAGGCTTCGACGCTGACCAGCTACCGTTTCGACAGCCAAAAAGGTACTCTGAAACAATTACATGTCGTCTCTTCGCTGCCGGCCGATTATAAGGGCACCAGCTTTGCCTCGGGCTTGGTCCTGAGCGAGGACGGCAAGAATCTGTACGTCGCCAACCGGCTGCATAACAGCATCGCGCAGTTCAGCGTTGGCGCCGACGGCGAACTGAAGCCGGTGGCGGAGATCTGGACGCGCGGTGACTATCCGCGATCGTTGACGCTGAGCCCGGACGGGCATTATCTCTATGCGATGAATCAGCGCAGCGATAACGTCACCCGTTTCAGCCTGGACAAGGTCAGCGGCAAACTCAGCTTTGTCGAGGGCTATACGCCGGTGGGCAGCCCCTCGCAAATGGTGTTCCTGCCGGTGGCGAAGTAACTCGTTGCCCGCCTGATTTCCCCGGGCGGGCACCTTAATTGACGGAAAGAGAATGGTACGATTTCCCTACCCGCGTTTGGCCTATCTGTTCGATGCCTTGCAGTCCGAGACTTTGCCGCAGGATGAGCTGGCGAAGCGTTTTGCGGTATCCACCCGTACCGTGCGTGCCGACATCACCGCGTTGAACGATATTCTGGAAAAATACGGCGCTCGCTTTGTGCATAGCCGTGGGGCGGGCTATCGCCTGCAGGTGGACGATGCCGTGCTGTTCAGCGCTCTGCAGAATCGGGAGCGCAAAAAGCACGCCACGCCACGCAGTGCTCAGGAGCGGGTACACTATCTGCTGATTCGTTTTTTGACCTCAGCCTTTTCCCTGAAATTGGAAGATTTGGCCGATGAATGGTTTGTCAGCCGCGGAACGCTGCAAAACGACATGGCTGAGGTGAGAGAGCGCCTGGCGAACTACCAGTTAACCATTGAAACCAAACCTCGCTACGGCATGAAGCTGTTCGGCCCGGAGATGGCGATCCGCGCTTGCCTGACCGATCTGTTATTTCAACTGCATCTGGCCGATGCCGAGAACCCGTTGCTCAGCAATGAAATCCTGCTGCAACCGCAGGTGGCGACCTTCGCCGGGCTGCTGCATCCGCTGCTGTCGCAATATGCCATTCGCCTGACGGACGAAGGTGAGCAGTATTTGATTTTCTACTGTGCGGTGGCGCTGCGGCGCATCAGCGATGGCTACCCGCTGTCCGATTTTGACGTTGAAGACGGCGATGACGCGGTGCGCAAGGTTTCCACCTGGCTGGCGGGGGAACTGCGCAAGGCCAGCGGCAAAGAGGTGGCGATGGCGGAAGAGGCTTATTTAAGGGTGAATATTGCCGCGCGTCGGGTACAGGACGTGCAGCCGACCAGGATCAACGCCGACGACGAAGAAGCGCTGGTGGACTACATTCTGTCGTACATCAATGCACACTATAACTACAACCTGCAGGGTGATCGCCAACTGCGGGCTGACTTGCTCACCCATATCAAGACCATGATTACCCGGGTGAAATACCAGATTAATATTCCCAACCCGCTGTTGGCCAATATCAAACAACACTATCCGATGGCCTATGACGTGACGCTGGCGGCGGTATCGAGCTGGGGAAAATATACCCCTTACACCCTGAGCGAAAACGAAATCGGCTATCTGGTGCTGCATATCGGCGTTGGGTTGGAACGGCACTACAACATCGGCTACGAGCGCCATCCGCAGGTGATGCTGGTGTGCGATACCGGTAATTCAACGGTGCGCATGATCCAGGCGCAGATTGCACGCAAATACCCACAGCTGGTGATGACGCGCATCGTTTCGCTGCGCGATTATGAGGTGCTTGCTCATATCGACGAAGATTTTGTCATTTCCAACGCGCGGGTCAGCGAAAAGAACAAGCCGGTGGTGGTGATGTCGCCGTTTCCTACCGAATACCAGCTGGAGCAGCTGGGTAAACTGGTGCTGGTGGATCGGACCAAACCCTACATGCTGGAGAAGTTCTTCGACGCCGCGCATTTCAGGGTGGTGAACGAGCCGCTGACGCAGGCGGAGCTGTTCCGGAAAGTGTGCGTTCAACTGGAGCAGGAAGGGTACGTCGGCGACGATTTTTACCCGTCGGTAGTGGAGCGCGAAGCTATAGTATCGACCATGCTGGGTGAAGGCATTGCGCTACCGCACTCGTTGGGATTGCTGGCGAAAAAAACCGTGGTGATGACGCTGCTGGCGCCGCAGGGCGTGGTGTGGGGCGACGGTGAGATCGCCCACGTGATTTTCCTGCTGGCGATCAGCAAAAGCGACTACGAAGAGGCGATGGCGATTTACGATCTGTTCGTCACCTTTGTACGCGAGCGTTCGATGAGTCGTCTGTTGAGCAGCGATAATTTCGACAGCTTCAAGGCGGTGGCGCTGGACTGTTTGAGCCGGATTTAAGCCGTGCGAGCACCGGAAGGGGAGAATATCGCCGTCCATTTGCACAAGAAACAAGCCGGGGGGATTTACGGGGAATTATTGCGGAATCTGGAGTCCGGCTCGCAAAGTTGCGTGAAGCCTTATGGTGGGCATTGGGGTATGGCGGGTATTAACGCGCCACGAAAGGCGCGTTTATCAGGTCGTTACCGGTCAGGATTAGTCTTCATCAAACCCGGAATTAATCAGTTCAATCACCGCATTCAGCGCTTTCACCTCGTCCGGGCCGGTCGCTTCCACCTCGATGTGCCGCCCCTGTGCGGAATCCAGCATCAGCAGCGCAATGACGCTGCTGGCTTCGGCCTCGGTGCCGCTGTCGTTACGCAGCATCACTTCGGCGTCAAAACTCTGCACCAACTCGAACAGCTTCATCGCCGGGCGAGCGTGCATGCCGAGTTTATTTTTGATTTCAACCGTTTGCTTGACCGTCATTGTTTACGTTTTTCCAGCGTCCGGTGGCGCGATTGCACGTTCTTGCCGCGTGAACGGAAGTAGTCGGCCAGTTGTTCGGCTACGTAGACGGAACGGTGTTTACCGCCGGTACAGCCAATCGCTACCGTCAGGTAGCTGCGGTTGTTGGTTTCCAGCATCGGCAGCCACTGTTCCAGATAGCTGCGCGTCTGGTAGATAAAGTTGTGCACTTCAGTGTGACGATCGAGGAACGAGGCGACCGGTTTATCCAGGCCGGTCATCGGGCGCAGTTTCGGGTCCCAGTGCGGGTTCGGCAGGAAGCGTACGTCGAATACGTAATCGGCGTCGATCGGGATGCCGTGCTTAAAGCCGAAGGATTCGAACACCATGGTCAGTTCACGCTCGCGTTTACCCAGCAGGCGGGTACGCAGCATTTCGGCCAGCTCATGCACCGACATTTCCGACGTGTCGATGAGCAGGTCGGCCCTTGAGCGCAACGGCTCAAGCAGATCGCTCTCTTCATCGATCGCGCTTTCCAGCGACAGGTTCTTGGTGGAGAGCGGATGCAGGCGGCGGGTATCGCTGTAGCGGCGAATCAGGGTATTACGGTCGGCGTCGAGGAACAGCAATTGCGGAGAAAAGCAGTCCGGCAATTGGGTCATCGCATATTCGAACACTTCCGGCGATTCCGGCATGTTACGCACGTCGATGCTTACCGCTGCGGAGATGTTGCGTTCCGCCAGCGTGTTGGCAAGCTGCGGCAGCAGTACCACGGGCAGGTTATCAACGCAGTAAAAACCCATGTCTTCCAGCGCCCGCAAGGCGACGGATTTCCCTGAACCGGAACGGCCGCTGACAATCATCAGCACCATGTGGCAACTCCCCTGGCATCTCAGTGGCGTTTATCGCCACCGTTAGAAACTTTATTACTCCGGCCTGAGCCGGAACCCATCGTAGCTAAACAGTATCGTTATCCCGGCTGGAAGTCACGCCAGTCGGGCGTTACTCGGTGATGATCTGGTAAAGCTCTTCGTCGCTTTGCGCCGAGCGCAGGCGACGGCATACAGTTTTGTCGGCCAGGCGCTTGGCGACCAGCGACAGGGTATGCAAATGGGTTTTACATTGGTCGGCGGGCACCAGCAAGGCGAACAGCAAATCGACCGGCTGGTTGTCAATGGCGTCAAAGGCAATAGGTTGGTCTAGACGGATAAACACGCCAACGGCCCGCAGTGTGTCCTCTTCCAGTTTGCCATGGGGAATGGCGATACCGTTGCCGATACCGGTACTACCCATGCGCTCCCGGGTGAGAACCGCGTCAAACACCACCTGCGACGGCAGGTTGAGCTGTTTTGCAGCCAGTTCGCTGATAATTTCCAAAGCCCGTTTCTTGCTGGTGCAGTGTACCGAGCTTTTGGTGCACTCGATGTTTAACACCGAGCTTAATTGCATATATTCGTTGTTCATCTCATCTTCACTTAAAGCCATGCTTATCAGGCTGTTTTACGGGTCGTTTTGGCCCCGGGCAGTGCTCGAACGCCTCACGTACTTGCGTGTACGCTCGGGGTTCTGCGCGCTGGCCGTGACCGAACTGCCTGCGTCAATGACGCCTGAAAAGATGGCTTTCGCCTGTTTTAACCCTGATCACCGTTCGGCGCGTTGCCCTGGCGGGGAACGCGCCGATAGCTGAAACTGCGTTGAGCAGTGCCCTGACGGAAAGAGAATCAGAGTGTCAGTGTTGTTTTAATTTGTCTTTATGTTTGTTCAATTGACGCGCCAGTTTGTCGATCAGGGTGTCAATTGCGGCATACATGTTCTCGTCTTCCGAGGTGGCATGCAACTCGCCTCCATTCACGTGCACCGTCGCTTCCGCAATCTGCTGCACTTTTTCCACGCTAAGCACGACATACACCTGATTTATGCGGTCAAAATACTGTTCGAGCTTGGCGAACTTGGTATTCACGAACTCGCGCAATGGTTCGGTGATTTCGATGTGGTGTCCGGTAATGTTGAGCTGCATAGTGTCTTCCTTCTCTATTGAGGTCAAACCAACTGTTTACGCTGGTTGGACGGCGGGATGGACAAAGACTCTCGGTACTTGGCGACGGTACGCCGCGCCACGATGATCCCCTGATCGGAGAGCAGGGTGGCCAGCTTGCTGTCGCTGAGCGGTTTAGCGGGGTTTTCCGCCGCAATCAATTTCTTCACCAAAGCACGGATCGCCGTAGAAGAGGCTTCGCCCCCGCTGTCGGTATTCACATGGCTGGAGAAGAAATATTTCAACTCGAAAATGCCGCGCGGACTGTGCAGAAACTTCTGCGTGGTGACGCGTGAAATTGTCGATTCATGCATCTCCACGGCCAGGGCGATATCCGCCAGCACCATGGGCTTCATAAATTCGGCACCCTGTTCAAAAAAAGCTTGTTGCTGTTCGACGATGCAGCGCGTGACTTTTAGCAAGGTATCGTTACGGCTTTCCAGGCTCTTGATCAGCCATTTCGCTTCCTGCAGATTACTGCGGATATACTGGCCGTCACTGTCGTTGCGCGCGCTGCTGCCCATGGCGGCGTACTGCTGGTTGATCTTCAGCCGCGGAATGCTGTCGGCGTTGAGCTCTACCGTCCAACTGTCCTGCACCTTGCGTACCAGCACGTCCGGGATCACGTATTCTGACTCGCCGGTGTTGATCGACTGGCCCGGGCGCGGATCAAGAGACTGGATCAGCAGCATCGCTTCTTTCAGTGTATCTTCTTTTAGCCGCGTTGTTCGCATCAGGCTGCGAAAGTCGTGATTGGCCAACAGAGCCAGATGTTCGCTGATGATCAGGCTCGCTTCAGCCAGGTAGGGCGTATCTTTTGCGTACTGGGAAAGCTGGATCAGCAAACAGTCGCGCAGATCGCGCGCGGCGACGCCAACCGGATCAAAACGCTGCACGCGCTTCAAAACCGCTTCGACTTCGTCCATTGTCACATTCTCGTCACCCAGGCTCTCCAGAATATCTTCCAGCGGCACGGTGAGATAACCGGTGTCATCGACGGCGTCGACTATCGAGGTGGCAATGGCGACATCGGTATCAGAGAATGGCGTGAGATCCACCTGCCACATCAGGTAATCCTGCAGCGTCTGGGTGGTTTCGCCCTGATAGACCGGCAACTCATCATCGCTGTAATCGGTACCGGTGCCGGACGGCGTGCCTGCGGTGTAGATTTCGTCCCAGGTGGCGTCCAGCGGCAGTTCTTCGGGCATGTCCTTTTGTTCCAGCGCCTCGCGGGTATCCAGCCCTTCGGTCTCGGTCGTCTCTTTAGCGTCGATTTCTTCGTGCAGATCGGTCTGCTCAAGCAGGGGATTGCTCTCTAACGCCAGCTGTATCTCCTGCTGGAGCTCAAGCGTGGACAACTGCAGCAGGCGGATAGCCTGCTGGAGCTGGGGGGTCATGGCCAGTTGTTGGCTGAGCCTGAGTTGCAAACCTTGCTTCATAATCTTCAGTCTACTTCCGTTAACAGTCGTCCATCAGGACGCGCCGGCACTCAGAGGCGGAATTCTTCGCCCAGATAAACGCGTTTCACCTGCTCATCAGCCAAAATGGCATCCGGCGTGCCGTGAGCGATCAGTTTGCCCTGGCTGACGATATAGGCGCGTTCGCACACGTCCAGCGTTTCGCGCACGTTATGGTCGGTGATCAGCACGCCCAGGCCGCTGTCACGCAAGTGCTCGATAATTTTTTTAATGTCGATAACGGAAATGGGATCAACCCCGGCGAAAGGCTCATCCAGCAGGATGAATTTCGGGTTAGCCGCCAGCGCACGGGCGATCTCCACGCGGCGGCGTTCGCCACCGGACAGCGCCTGACCCAGGTTGTCGCGCAGATGGGAGATATGGAACTCTTCCATCAGCTCAACCGCACGGTCTGCACGCTGCTCGCTGCTGAGATCCTCGCGGATCTCCAGGACGGCCATCAGGTTGTCATACACGCTCAGACGACGGAAGATCGACGCTTCCTGCGGCAAATAACCGATGCCGCGACGCGCACGGGCGTGCAGCGGCAGCAGGCTGATATCTTCTTCGTCAATCACGATACGCCCGGCATCACGCTGGACGATGCCGACCACCATGTAAAAGGTGGTGGTCTTGCCGGCGCCGTTTGGCCCCAGCAGGCCGACGATCTCGCCGGATTTCACTTTCAGGCTGACGTCTTCAACAACTTTACGGCCTTTGTAGGCTTTCGCCAGGTTTTCTGCGATGAGTGTAGCCATAAGTGATTAGTTACTCTTCTTTTGCCCGTTTTTGTCTTGCAACTGCGACGGTACCAGAACCGTAGTCACGCGTTTGCCTTTATCGCTGAACGCCTGCATTTGCTGCTGTTGCACCAGGTAGGTGATGCGATCGCCCTTCACGTTGCTGTCGAGTTGCTCCAGATAGGCGTTCCCGGTCAGGGTCACCAACTGCGACGCCACGTCGTAACGGACCTTCTGCGCATGGCCTTTTACCGGCTTGCCGCTGTCTTGCATCTGGTAGAAGGTGACCGGATTGCCAAAGGCTTCGATATAGGTTTTGTTCTGATCGCCGCCTGGGCGGGTAACGACCACTTTATCCGCCTTGATGTCGATGGTGCCTTGCTTGATCACCACGTTATCGGTAAAGGTGCTGACGTTGCTCTGCATATCCAGAGACTGTTTCAGCGAGTCGATGCTTACCGGTTGGTTGGAGTCAGATTTCAGCGCCCATGCGGGTGCGCTGGCGGCCAAAATGAGGCTTCCGATCAACAGATTACGGCGTTGTTTTTTGGTTCTGAATTTCATAGTTGGTCTTAACCTTATCAATCAGCTCAGCGGTTTTGGCCCGCAGGTTCCCACGCATTTTCATGCCGTTAGAGGTAAAGTTTGTCCCGTAGAGGGTCACTTCATCATCCGAAGCGACATCTTGGGTCACCAGATTCACCTGAGCATTGTCCGTTTTAATTTTTTCCAGCTGTGAGGTGGTGGTCAGGCTGTTCACCTCAACGTGGCCGTAAAGATACAGCATTCGATCTTTAGTCAGTTTGGCGCGATCGGCGCGAACTGACCAGGTGGCCACCGCGTTTTCATCAAACAGCGTCATCACCGGCTGGGTAAACCAGCTTAATTCATCGGTGGTATAATACTTCACGTCTTCCGCCACCAGCTTGTAACTCAACTTCCCGGCCGGATTGTACACTATGGTGACCGTGTGCTGGCTCTGATAAGTCGGGTCCTGATCATTGACGGGGCCCGGAACCGCATCATCACTGAAATCAGTCATGTTCCAGCCAATCAGCGCCAGGACGATCACCGCCAGAAAGAGGGTGATCCAAAGTTTGGTTTTGCTCATATCGACAGCCCTTTGGCGTCCTCCAGCTTATTCTGTGCCAAAAGAATGATGTCGCACAGTTCGCGCACCGCGCCGCGGCCACCTGCAATGCGGGTGACGTAGTGGGCTCTTGGCGTCAGCAACGGATGCGCATCCGCCACGGCGACCGCCAGGCCAACCTGAGCCATCACCGGCCAGTCGATCAGATCATCACCGATATAGGCCACCTGATCGGCGTTTAACGACAGTGTATCCAACAGTTCGCGGAAGGCCAAAAGCTTATCGGACTGCCCCTGATACAGATGGGTGATGCCGAGGGTTTTCGCCCGATCTTCCAGCAATTTGGCTGAACGTCCGGTGATAATCGCCACGTCGATATCCGATGTTTTCAGGCAGCGAATGCCGTAACCGTCGCGCACGTTGAACGCTTTTAATTCTTCGCCGTTGTTGCCCATAAAAATCAGGCCGTCTGACAGCACGCCGTCGACATCGCAAATCAGCAGGCGGATTTTGCCGGCACGCGCCATGACGTCTTGTTCTACAGGCCCGTAGCAGGTTTCAACCAGACTCATTGAGTTCTATTCCTTAATTAAACGACGCCGGCGCGCAGCATGTCATGCATATGTACCACACCCAGCAATTGGTCGCCATCGGCAACCAGCAGCGCGGTGATATGGCGCTGCTGCATCAGGTTCAACGCATCGACCGCCAGCAGGTTCGGGCGAACCCGCACGCCGCCGAGCGTCATGACATCGACGATCCGGGCTTCGTTGAGGTTGATGCCCATATCAAATATCCGCCGCAGGTCGCCATCGGTAAAGATGCCGGCGATTTTCATCAGATCGTCGCAGATGACCGTCATGCCCAGGTTTTTGCGCGTGATTTCCAGCAACGCGTCGCGCAGCGATGCATCGGCGCTGACGTGCGGGATTTCCTCGCCGCTGTGCATGATGTCGCAAACGCGCAGCAGCAACCTGCGGCCCAGGGCGCCGCCGGGGTGCGACAGCGCAAAATCTTCCGGCGTGAAACCGCGGGCTTTCAGCAACGCCACTGCCAGCGCATCGCCCATCACCAGGGTGGCGGTGGTGCTGGTGGTTGGCGCCAGGCCGAGCGGGCAGGCTTCCTGCGGCACTTTGATGCACAGGTGAATATCCGCCGCTTTGCCCATCGAGCTTTCCGGATTGTTGGTCATGCAGATCAGCGGGATTTGCTGGCGCTTCAGGACCGGGATGAGCGCCTGGATCTCATTGGACTCGCCGGAGTTGGAAATGGCGAGCACGATATCTTGCGCCGTCACCATGCCAAGATCGCCGTGGCTGGCCTCCGCCGGGTGAACAAAGAAGGATGGCGTGCCGGTGCTGGCGAAGGTGGCGGCAATCTTGCAACCGATGTGCCCGGATTTACCCATGCCCATCACCACCACTTTACCGCAGCAGCCGGCGATCAATTCGCAGGCGCGGGTAAAGTCTGCATTGATGTACCGATCGAGCTGGGCCAGCCCGTCACGCTCAATCTGCAGCACTTCTTTGCCTGCCTGTTGAAAATCAAAGCCCGGTTGCAACTGAATGTTCGACATGTTCATTCCCGTCGGTTTAGCCGAAAGTACTGAAAGGGTTAAAAAACAGCACCGCAAGATACGCAATAAAGCCACATAATAACAGAGCGCCCGCCAGATGACCGATGCGATGTTTTCGCCCGATGCACAGCGCGCTGAGCACAATGCTGACCGCCAGCATGACCCAATAATCGCGGTGGAAGGCGGCAGGGTCGACGCTGCCCGGCGACAACAGTGCGGGAACGCCCAGCACGATCACCGTGTTGAAAATATTGGAGCCGATGATATTACCAATCGCCATATCATCCTCGCCCTTTAGTGCCCCGGCGATGGACGTGGCCAACTCCGGCAGGCTGGTGCCGATGGCGATGAGGGTCAAACCGACCACCAGTTCACTCATGCCGAAATAGTGCGCAATCACCGTGGCGTTATCGACCACCATTTTGGACGATAACGGCAGAATGATGAACGCCAGCACCAGCCACAGCACCGCTACGGTGTTGCTGCTGTCTTGCGGCAGCTCGGCGATTTGCTCTACGGTCAGGCTGTCGCTGCCTTCGCGCTGCGCCAGCCGGGCGATTTTCAGCATCAATAAAATAAAGGCGGCGGCGGCGGCCAACAGCACCACACCATCCAGGCGGCTCAGGGTGCCGTCCATCAATACGAAACCGCACAATACTGTGACCGCCAACATCAGCGGCAGTTCGCGGCGCAGCACCTCGGATCGCGCCGCCAGCGGGTGAATCAGCGCAGCCACGCCAAGGATCAATAATATATTCGCAATGTTGGAACCTAATACGTTCCCCACGGCCATATCTATCTGCCCATTCAGCGCGGCGGTGGTCGACACGAACAGCTCCGGCAGCGAAGTGCCGATACCGACGATGGTCATGCCGATGATTAACGGCGGCACGCCAAGCGAACGGGAAATCACCGCAGCACCGTAAACTAAGCGGTCTGCGCCATACACCAGTAAAAATAAACCAACGATGAGTAAAGCTATCGCGAGAAACATGCAGGGTCCTTTGTTGGGTATCATCCCGGTTCGTTGGTTAAAAGCCGAAATTCGGCTATCTTGCTTTGCCCTCCGTTGTGCAGGCTAAAGCCGCAGCAACGGGTTTTCCCGGCTAATATATGAACAGATTCGTTTTTTTCGTTATATGCGCAATTTTGACCGGGTGGCGCGTAAAAGTAAAATCAGGTACGGCCTTAGCGCACCATTGGTAGCGAAATACCGGTAAGTTTTTGTAAAGATGAGACGCGTTGCGTCCGTTGCTTTAACATCGTGGGTAGATTTGGCAAAAATGAGCCGTAAAGGATCGATTAACATGCACCAAAATGCAGAGAATCTGGTCGAAGTGCGCGACATGAGTTTCTCGCGCGGCGATCGACTGATATTCGAAGACATCAACCTGACGGTTCCCCGTGGCAAGGTCACCGCGATCATGGGGCCGTCCGGTATTGGTAAAACCACACTGCTGCGCCTGATTGGCGGCCAACTGGCACCGGACCGCGGCGAGATTTGGTTCGACGGCGATAACATTCCCGCGTTGTCCCGTCATCAGTTGTATGAAGCCCGCAAGAAAATGAGCATGCTGTTCCAGTCCGGCGCGCTGTTCACCGATCTTACGGTGTTTGAAAACGTGGCCTATCCGCTGCGTGAGCACAGCCGTTTGCCGGAACCGATTTTGCGCAGCACGGTGATGATGAAGCTGGAAGCTGTCGGATTGCGCGGCGCGGCTGAGCTGATGCCCAACGAACTGTCCGGCGGCATGGCGCGCCGCGCCGCGTTGGCGCGGGCGATCGCGCTCGACCCGGAACTGATCATGTTCGACGAACCTTTCGTCGGTCAGGATCCGATCACCATGGGCGTGTTGGTGAAGCTGATCGATGAGCTGAACCATGCGCTGGGCATCACCTGCATCGTGGTTTCGCACGACGTGCCGGAAGTGCTGAGCATCGCCGACTACGCGTATATCGTCGCCGATCACCGGGTGATTGCCGAAGGGACGACGCCGCAATTACAGAACAATCCTGATGCGCGCGTGCGCCAGTTCCTGGATGGTATTGCCGATGGGCCGGTGCCGTTCCGTTATCCGGCCGGGGATTATCAGGCCGAGTTGTTAGGCTTAGGGAGTAAATAAGCTCATGTTATTACAGGCGTTAGCGTCGTTAGGGCGCCGTGGCATCAATACCAGCGCCAGCTTTGGGCGCGCGGGGTTGATGCTGTTCAACGCGTTGGTCGGGCGGCCGGAGCCGCGTAAACAGTGGCCGTTGTTGCTAAAGCAAATGCACAGCGTGGGCGTGCAATCGTTGCTGATCATCATGGTTTCCGGGCTGTTTATCGGCATGGTGCTGGGGTTGCAAGGTTATCTGGTACTGACCACTTACAGCGCCGAGGCCAGCCTGGGCATGATGGTGGCGTTGTCGCTGCTGCGTGAGCTGGGGCCGGTGGTCACTGCGCTGCTGTTTGCCGGCCGCGCCGGTTCCGCGTTGACGGCAGAAATCGGCCTGATGAAGGCGACCGAACAAATTTCCAGCCTGGAAATGATGGCCGTCGATCCGCTGCGGCGGATTGTTGCGCCGCGCTTTTGGGCCGGTTTGATCAGTATGCCTCTGCTGACGATTATCTTCGTTGCCGTGGGCATCTGGGGCGGTTCGATCGTCGGCGTGGATTGGAAGGGCATCGACAGCGGCTTCTTCTGGTCGGCGATGCAGGGCGCAGTGGAGTGGAGAAAAGACTTGCTCAACTGCCTGCTCAAGAGTGTGGTATTCGCCATCACAGTGACCTGGATTGCCATTTTCAATGGGTATGATGCGGTGCCGACCTCTGAAGGGATTAGCCGGGCAACGACGCGTACCGTGGTACATTCGTCACTGGCGGTGTTGGGATTGGATTTCGTGCTGACAGCACTGATGTTTGGGAATTGATTCGATGCAAACGAAGAAGAGTGAAATTTGGGTTGGGGCGTTTATGCTGATTGCGCTGTGCGCCATCATCTTTCTCTGCCTGCAGGTAGCAAACATTAAGTCTATCGGTAACGAGCCGACGTACCGCATCTATGCGACCTTCGATAATATCGGCGGCCTGAAAGCGCGTTCGCCGGTAAAAATCGGTGGCGTGGTGATTGGCCGTGTGGCCGATATCTCGCTTAATCCCAAGACTTATACGCCGCGAGTCGCCTTGGATATTCAGGAAAAATATAACCAGATCCCGGATACCAGTTCGCTGGCGATCCGTACCTCCGGCCTGCTGGGAGAGCAGTATCTGGCACTGAACGTCGGTTTTGAAGATCCTGATATGGGCACCACCATTCTGAAAGATGGCGGTACGATTCAGGACACTAAATCAGCTATGGTTCTGGAAGATCTGATCGGTCAGTTCCTGTATAAAAGCGGCGGCCAGGATAACGCAGCCAAACCGGGAGACGCGGCCGCTGAGCCGGCTGCCGGTACTGCGCCGCAATCTGCCGCTCCAAGTCATTAAGAGAGGAAACCTGCATGTTTAAACGTTTACTTATGGTTGCCCTGCTGGTGGTTGCGCCACTGGCGAATGCGGCCGATCAAACCAACCCGTACAGCCTGATGCAAGACGCGGCTGAGAAAACCTTTACCCGGCTGAAAACCGAGCAGCCAAAAATCAAGCAGGACCCTAACTACCTGCGTTCGGTGGTGCACCAGGAGCTGATGCCGTTTGTACAGGTTAAATACGCCGGTGCGCTGGTGCTGGGCCGTTATTACAAAGAAGCGACCCCGGCGCAGCGTGAGGCCTATTTCACCGCCTTCCAGGCCTATCTGGAGCAGGCTTATGGCCAGGCGCTGGCGATGTACCACGGTCAGACCTACCAGATCGCCCCTGAGCAGCCGCTGGGTAATGCCGATATCGTCGCCATCCGCGTGACCATCATCGATAAAGACGGCCGTCCGCCGGTACGTCTGGATTTCCAATGGCGTAAAAACAGCAAAACCGGTTATTGGCAGGCGTATGACATGATCGCCGAAGGCGTCAGCATGATCACCACCAAGCAGAACGAGTGGGCGTCGACCCTGCGTACTCAGGGCATCGACGGTCTGACCAAACAGCTGCAAGCGGCTGCGCAGCGGCCCATCACGCTGGATCAGAAAAACTGATGTCGGCCGCACTCAGCTTTGAATCGCAGCAGCAGACCTTGATCCTGCGCGGCGAGCTGGACCGGGAAACGCTGCTTCCGTTGTGGGATCGGCGGGAAACGTTGCTGGCGGATAAAACCGTCCTCGACGTCTCGCAACTGCAACGCGTGGACTCTTCCGGGTTGGCGCTGCTGGTGCATCTGCGTGAACTGCAGCGTCAGCGAGGCGTTGAATTAAAAATTTCCGGCGCCACCGATCGCTTGAAAACGCTGATCGCGTTGTACAACCTGCAAGCAATAATGCCTGTCGATACCGCTGGTTAGCGATATTTTCAGCTGGATGAAGATGGTCATACCCCAAAAAGCCCCTGTGTAATAGGGGCTTTTTCTTTGGTTTAAGAAAACGTCGTATTCCACTAAGATGTCAGGCTGATTATGATCCTTTTGCTGCAGAACTGGATACTATGGAAAATAACGAGATTAAAGACGTGCTGATGCAAGCGTTGGCACTGGATGAAGTACATGTCACGGGCGACGGCAGCCACTTCCAGGCGATCGTGGTCGGCGAACTGTTTGCCGGCATGAGCCGCGTCAAAAAACAACAGACGGTCTATGCACCGCTGATGGAATACATTGCGGACAACCGCATTCATGCCTTATCGATCAAGGCGTACACCCCTGAAGAGTGGCAGCGAGACCGCAAACTCAACGGATTTTAAGGCTGTTTGCCCTCCGGGGCGGGCAGCTTCAGATTAGATAACAGAGAGTAGTCAGATGGATAAATTTCGTGTGCAGGGCCGGACCCGCCTCAGCGGTGAAGTTGCTATTTCCGGGGCGAAAAACGCCGCCCTGCCGATCCTGTTCGCCGCATTATTAGCGGAAGAGCCGGTCGAGCTGCAGAATGTCCCTAAGCTGAAGGACATCGACACCACCATTAAGCTACTCAGCCAGTTAGGCACCAAGATCGAGCGCAACGGTTCGGTGTATGTCGACGCCAGCGGCGTGAACGAGTTCTGTGCACCGTACGACCTGGTGAAAACCATGCGTGCTTCTATCTGGGCGCTGGGGCCGCTGGTCGCGCGTTTTGGCCGCGGTCAGGTTTCCCTGCCGGGTGGCTGTGCGATCGGCGCGCGTCCGGTCGATCTGCACATCACCGGCCTGGAACAGTTGGGTGCCGAGATCAAACTGGAAGAAGGTTACGTTAAAGCTTCCGTTGAAGGCCGCCTGAAAGGCGCGCACATCGTGATGGACAAGGTGAGCGTTGGCGCCACCGTGACCATCATGAGCGCCGCGACCCTGGCGACCGGCACCACCGTGATCGAAAACGCCGCGCGCGAGCCGGAAATTGTCGATACTGCCAACTTCCTTAACACGCTGGGCGCGAAAATCAGCGGCGCCGGCAGCGACCGCATCACCATTGAAGGCGTTGAGCGCCTGGGTGGCGGTGTTTATCGCGTTCTGCCTGACCGTATCGAAACCGGCACCTTCCTGATCGCCGCTGCGGTTTCCGGTGGCAAAGTGATGTGCCGCGACACCCGTCCTGATACGCTGGACGCCGTGTTGGCCAAACTGCGCGAAGCCGGCGCGGATATCGAAGTGGGCGAAGACTGGATCAGCCTGGACATGCACGGCAAGCGCCCTAAAGCGGTGACCATTCGTACCGCGCCGCATCCTGGTTTCCCGACCGATATGCAGGCCCAGTTCAGCTTGCTGAACCTGGTGGCAGAAGGGACCGGCGTGATCACCGAGACCATTTTCGAAAACCGCTTCATGCACGTGCCTGAGCTGATCCGCATGGGTGCGCACGCCGAGATCGAGAGCAACACCGTGATTTGCCACGGCGTTGAGCAGCTTTCCGGCGCTCAGGTGATGGCGACCGATCTGCGTGCGTCTGCCAGCCTGGTGATCGCCGGTTGCATCGCCGACGGTGTGACCGTCGTCGATCGTATCTATCATATCGACCGTGGTTATGAGCGTATTGAAGACAAGCTGCGTGCGCTGGGTGCGAATATCGAGCGCGTGAAAGGCGAGTAATCTGTCAGACGCCGGGGCGACGCTCCGGCGGAAATACTCTATTGAGGGTCCGGCTCACTGTGTGGCCGGGCCCTTTTTAATTGCTGTCTTCCGGAAATTCACCTACCGCCATCTTCAGCGTAATGCGCTTGCCGTCACGCAGCACGACGACCGGTATTTCCGTGCCCGGGCGTATCTCTGCCACCTGGTCCATGGTCTCCAGCACCGATATCGCCGGTTTGTTGTCTACGTTGATGATCACATCGTTGATATGGAAGCCTGCGTTACCCGCCGGTCCGTTCGGCGTAATTTCGGTCACGATAATGCCTTGCAGGCGGTCGATGCCGGAATTGGACGAACGTAAAGGAATAATCTCTTTGCCCTGAATGCCGAAGTAACCGCGGATAACGCGGCCATCACGGATCAGTTTGTCCATGATCTTGGTGGCAAGTTCAATAGGGATGGCGAAACCCAGGCCTTCCGGTGTTTCACCGTCGGTGATTTTATCGTAGGTCAGGGTATTGATGCCGATTAACTCACCCAGCGAGTTGACCAAAGCGCCGCCGGAGTTGCCACGATTAATCGAGGCATCGGTTTGCAGGAAGGTCTGACGGCCGGTGGTGCTCATACTGATGCGGCCCGTGGCGCTGAGGATCCCCTGAGTGACGGTCTGGCCGAGATTATAGGGATTGCCTATCGCCAAGACCACATCGCCCACGTGCGCGGCACGGGCGTTATTAATAGGGATAACCGGCAGATTGCCCGGATCTATCTTCAGTACGGCCAGATCGGTCAGGCTGTCGGATCCGACCAGCAGCGCTTCGTAGCGGCGGCCGTCCTGCAGCACGACGGTAATTTGCTGGGCATCCTTGATAACGTGGCGGTTGGTCAGAATATAACCGCGCTCGTTCATGATCACGCCGGAACCCAGCGACAGTACGTTGGCGGTACCGCTCATATTGCGATTGTAGATATTTACCACGGCGGGCGCAGCGCGTCGCACGGCCTTGTTGTAGCTGACCGGCGTTTCGTCACTGGTATTGTCATGCTTTTCTGCGAACAGAGTATTGGAAGAGCGCAGCACAGGCAGCGCAGCCAGCAGCAGGCCGGCGACGATTAAACCAATAACGACAGAACGCAAGAGCTTAGCAAACATGGAGTTTTAGTACGTGAGATGAAGGATGCACGGAGGATAACATGAGAATACCGGGCGCAGTATGTCACTGAGCCCGGTTTTTAAACAAATTAACGCAGCAGCAGATAAAGGGTTTCAGTGCCGCGCACGATGTTCAGCGCCATGACCGGTGGTTTGGTTGCCAATACTTTGCGCAAGGTTGCGATGTCCTCAACGCGCTGGCGGTTGACGCCAATGATCACATCGTCTTTCTGCAGCCCAATTTGCGCCGCCGTTGAGCCTTTATCCACCTTATCGATCTTCACGCCCTTGTCACCGCTGGTGAGGGTGCCATTACTGAGGGAAACCCCCTGCAGGGCCGGTGACAGCGTTTCGGCATTGGTGGAGGCGCCCTCGCTGTTGTCCAGCGTAACGGCAACTTCCTGTGGTTTGCCATCGCGCAGCAGCCCGACCTTGATGGTTTTGCCCGGTGCGGTAGTGCCGACTTTGGCACGCAGTTCGGCGAAGCTGCTGACCGGCTTGCCGTCGACGGAAACCAAAATGTCGCCGGCCTTGATACCCGCCTTGGCGGCGGCGGATTTCGGCAGCACTTCGCTGACGAAGGCGCCGCGTTGAGCGTCAGTATTAAACGCCTTGGCCATATCGGCGGTCATTTCACTGCCTTTAATGCCAAGCAGGCCGCGTTTCACCTCGCCAAATTCGATCAGCTGCCGGCTGAGGTTCTGCGCCATGTTGCTCGGAATGGCGAAGCCGATGCCAATGTTGCCGCCGCCCGGCGCCAGAATGGCCGTGTTGATGCCTATCAGCTCGCCGTTAAGATTAACCAGCGCGCCGCCGGAGTTACCGCGGTTGATGGAGGCGTCCGTCTGGATAAAGTTTTCCAGCCCTTCCAGGTTCAGGCCGCTGCGGCCCAGCGCGGAAATAATGCCGGAGGTGGCGGTCTGGCCGAGGCCAAACGGGTTGCCGACGGCAACGGCGAAATCGCCGACCCGCAACGCATCGGAGTCCGCCATTTTTATCGCGGTCAGGTTTTTCACGTCGCTGAGCTGCAGCAGGGCAATATCGGATTGTTCGTCGCGGCCAACCAGTTTGGCGTCCACTTCGCGGCCGTCATTCAGCTGTACGCTGATTTTGTCGGCGTTGTTGATGACGTGGTTGTTGGTCAGTACATAGCCTTTGGCGGCGTCGATGATTACGCCGGAGCCCAGCCCTTCAAACGGACGTGAGCTTTGTTGCTGTCCGGGCGCGTCGGGGCCGAAGAAGCGTTTGAATTCCTCTGGAACTTGCTGGCGCTGCACCTGAGTCCCTTCAACATGCACGCTGACGACTGCGGGCAAAACTTTTTCCAGCATCGGCGCCAGGCTTGGCAGCGATTGCCCCTGAACGGCGACGGGCAATGCCGCGCTGACTGCCGGTACGGAGGTGAGCGTGAGGCCAATACTCATTGCCAATGCACTAAGAATTAACGACTTTTTCTTCATTGATAATAACTCTCTCAATACCTGCCGGTGAAATAGTGATGATAAAGCAGCAGCAATACCATAGTGAAGGGTAAGACCGTGAATTTGCGTGAAAAGTTCACTCAAGCGCCAGCGTTAAGGATAGCTCAGACGCGGGGGATAAAGCGGGGCAAGATGAAAACCCGTGGGGCGGGCCCACGGGCAGGGCGAGGATCAGTCGCGGCGCGGGCGGTCGCCACGCAGCAGGCCGGAGGCGCCTTCAGAGTAGTCGCGCGGCATTTCTACCGGTGCCTGATCGTTATCGGCTTCGGCTTCGGTCAGGCGATAGCGGAACGGATTTTCCTGCATCGGCAGATCCGGCAACAGGTTGTTGGAGCTCTTCGCCATATGTTGATACAGCTGGCGATAGTCTCGCGCCATGTTATCCAACAGCTCGGCGCTGCGGGCAAAATGGCCGACCAACTCCTGACGATACTCTTCCAGCTCGGTTTTGCTCTTGTCCAACTCGTTTTGCAGCACTTGTTGTTGACGTAATTTACGGTTACCAAAACGCATCGCTACCGCACCAATGGCGATGCCGACGACTAAACCAATCAGCGCATACTCCCAGGTCATGATGACTCCTATTTTGACTTCGTTGTTCCGCAGGGATTTTTCACTTAATAATATCCACTATAACCGTTAACCTTGTCCGAGTGGAATCCTGATAAGCCATAACCTGGCGTTTACGGGTTTTTTCAGGGCGCCGTGACGCGGGCATATGTGGCGATAACGGTGCGAAGCAGCATCAACATGCCGCGAAAATTTGCTAAATAATTTCTACGGGTTCTAAGGGAACATCGAACAGATGCAGGCATTATCACCGTTATCACGCTACCAGCAGGCGCTGGAGGCGGGGGAATATCAGGCCGATGAGGTTCAACGCCAGGCGGTTACCCGGTTGGAGGGTATTTATCTGGCATTGCAGCAAATACCTGCGGCCAGCGCGCCGGCCGGTGGACTGCGCGGCAAGTTCAGCCGCTGGCTTGGCAAGGGCGATGAAACGGCCAGCCGCCGCCCGGTGCAGGGGCTGTACATGTGGGGTGGGGTAGGGCGCGGTAAAACCTGGCTGATGGACATGTTCTTCCACAGCCTGCCGGGAGAGCGCAAACTGCGGCTGCATTTCCACCGTTTTATGTTGCGGGTGCATGAAGAGTTGACCGAGCTGCAAGGGCAGGAGAACCCGCTGGACATCATCGCCGACGGTTTCAAGGCGCAGACCGACGTCTTGTGTTTTGACGAATTCTTCGTTTCCGACATCACCGACGCGATGCTGCTGGCCACGTTGTTGCAGGCGCTGTTTGCGCGTGGCATCACGCTGGTGGCGACGTCGAATATTCCGCCGGACGATCTGTACCGCAACGGCTTGCAACGTGCGCGTTTCCTGCCGGCGATTGCCCTGATTAACGACTATTGCGATGTGATGAACGTCGATGCCGGCATCGATTACCGTTTGCGTACTTTGACTCAGGCGCATTTGTACCTGACGCCGCTCGACGGTCAAACCCGAGACGCCATGGACCGGATGTTCATCAAGCTGGCGGGGCAGGCGGGGGAAGCCGCGCCGGTGCTGCAGGTCAATCACCGCCCACTGCAGGCTATCCGCGCGGTGGATGGGGTGTTGGCGGTGGATTTCCATACGTTGTGCGAGGAGCCGCGCAGCCAGCTGGACTATATTGCGTTATCGCGGCTGTATCACAGCGTCATGCTGTACAATGTGCAGGTGATGGGGCCATTGAAGGAGAACACCGCCCGCCGCTTTCTGGCGCTGGTGGACGAATTCTACGAACGGCACGTCAAGTTGGTGATTGCCGCCGAAGCGCCGATGTTCGACATTTACCAGGGGGAGCGGTTGAAGTTCGAGTATCAGCGCTGCCTGTCGCGCCTGCAGGAGATGCAAAGCGAAGAGTATCTGAAGCTGCCTCATCTGCCTTGATGGCCCGGGGATCTGGCCGCCAGGATCCCCCGTTTTCCTCTCGCCGGCGCTAAATTGCTTTTCCATTCAAAAAGCGTTCGATCTTTGTGAGCGACTTCTCTATAATCTTGCGACCCCACGTTACAACAAAGTTTTTTTCCCAAAAACTTTATAGTGCCGGCAATGGCTATTCGAAGGGGTAGGTTTGCTGGACTTGTATGGTCGTGTGAGCCTCAACTGTTTTCGAGCGTTTGGGTGTTCACCAACGTGTAACTAATTATTGGGTAAGCTTTCTAATGAAAACTTTTACAGCTAAACCAGAAACCGTAAAACGCGACTGGTTCGTTGTTGATGCAGATGGTAAAACTTTAGGCCGTCTCGCTACTGAACTCGCTCGTCGTTTGCGCGGCAAGCATAAAGCGGAATACACCCCGCACGTTGATACCGGTGACTACATCATCGTTCTGAACGCAGAAAAAGTTGCTGTAACCGGCAACAAGCGTACAGACAAGGTGTACTACCGCCACACCGGCCACATCGGTGGTATCAAGCAAGCGACCTTTGAAGAGATGATTGCCCGCAATCCTGAGCGCGTGATTGAAATCGCGGTTAAAGGCATGCTGCCAAAGGGTCCGTTGGGTCGTGCAATGTTCCGTAAACTGAAAGTTTACGCGGGCAACGAGCACACTCACGCGGCACAGCAACCGCAAGTTCTTGACATCTAATCGGGATTATAGGCAATGGCTGAAAATCAATACTACGGCACTGGTCGCCGCAAAAGCTCCGCCGCTCGCGTCTTCATCAAGCCGGGCAACGGTAACATCGTAATTAACCAGCGCAGCCTGGAACAGTACTTCGGTCGCGAAACTGCCCGCATGGTAGTTCGTCAGCCGCTGGAACTGGTCGACATGGTTGGCAAATTTGACCTGTACATCACCGTTAAAGGTGGTGGTATCTCTGGTCAAGCTGGCGCTATCCGTCACGGTATCACCCGTGCACTGATGGAATATGACGAGACTCTGCGTGGTGAGCTGCGTAAAGCTGGCTTCGTCACTCGTGACGCTCGTCAGGTTGAACGTAAGAAAGTCGGCCTGCGTAAAGCACGTCGTCGTCCGCAGTTCTCCAAGCGTTAATTTTTACTGCCTCGGCAGTGGAGTTTACGCCAAAAACCCGGTGCTTCACCGGGTTTTTTTATGCCTGAAATTCCCCTTCTCTCGACTAAAATCTGTGGTATATCAGACAATTCAACACGAAATCACCGCACAGTCCCCACAAAACAAGCAAAATCTGGTAAACTATCATCCACTTTTGCGCCTGTTCGCCATGCAGCTGTCGTCAGTCTACCTCCGCGTCCTGTTTTAGACCCAGGGTTTATCTGTGTGCTGCTGGCCAGCGGTCAAGGTCATTCAGGATAGCAGCCTGGTAACCCGATAGATTTCTGGGTGCAGCAAGGCGGCAACCGAACGAATCCCCTGGAGCTTAGATTGCTAAGTGACTGGGGTGAGAGAGGGAAGCCAACGCCACTGCGACATGAAAGATGAAGGGAAGTTGGCTATTCGCAGTATTTTCTAGATAAACTTGGAGGTTTTCATGGCTGTCGCTGCCAACAAACGTTCGGTAATGACGCTGTTTTCTGGCCCGACCGACATTTTTAGCCATCAAGTACGTATCGTACTGGCGGAGAAAGGTGTCAGCGTCGAGATTGAGCAGGTTGAGTTGGATAACCTGCCGCAGGATCTGATTGACCTCAACCCGTACCAGACGGTGCCTACGCTGGTTGATCGCGAGCTGACCCTGTATGAATCCCGTATCATCATGGAATATCTGGATGAACGCTTCCCGCACCCGCCGCTGATGCCGGTTTACCCGGTCGCTCGTGGCGAAAGCCGCCTGATGATGCTGCGTATCGAGAAGAACTGGTACTCGCTGATGTACAAAATCGAGAAGAGCAATGGCCAGGAAGCAGAATCGGCCCGCCGTCAGTTGCGCGAAGAGCTGCTGGCGATTGCACCGATCTTTGGTCAGACCCCTTACTTCATGAGCGAAGAGTTCAGCCTGGTGGATTGCTACCTGGCGCCGCTGCTGTGGCGTTTGCCGCAGTTGGGCATTGAACTGAGCGGTGCCGGTTCCAAAGAGCTGAAAGGCTATATGACCCGCGTGTTCGAGCGTGACGCCTTCCTGGCCTCCCTGACCGAAGCCGAGCGCGAAATGCGCCTGCAGACCCGGGGCTAAGCGTCATGGATATGTCTCAGATGACCCCGCGCCGTCCGTACCTGCTGAGAGCGTTCTATGACTGGTTGCTTGATAATCAGTTGACCCCGCATCTGGTGGTGGATGTCACGCGCCCTGACGTGCAGGTGCCGATGGAGTTTGCCCGCGATGGTCAGATCGTACTGAACATTGCGCCACGTGCGGTAGGCAGCCTGGAATTAGGCAACGACGAAGTGCATTTCAACGCGCGTTTCGGTGGCGTGCCACGTGAGGTTTCGGTGCCAATGGCAGCGGTACTGGCGATTTATGCGCGTGAAAATGGCGCAGGTACCATGTTTGAGCCGGAAGCCGCCTATGAGGCGGAGGGCACCTTTGAAGGCATGGACAATGAGACGATCCCATCGGAAAGCCTGATGTCGGTGATTGATGGCGATCGCCCGGACGTGAGTGATGACAACGAGCCGGACGATGAACCGCCACAGCCGCCGCGCGGTGGCCGTCCAGCGCTGCGCGTGGTGAAATAATTCCGCAGCAATGAACAGTAAAGGTCGCTCAGGCGACCTTTTTTATTGCCCTGATCCTGCCGAGCAATAGGTTTTTCACTGATGGATGCAATCCTTCTGTCGGGCGCAGAAGGCGGCGGTTGTTGCGTGTGCGGAAAAAACAAAGGGCCCGGTATTGAACCGGGCCCCTGAGGTGTCAAGCTGAAGGGATATTACACTTCCAGATAGCTCATGATGCCATCGGCAGCTTTACGGCCTTCGGCAATCGCCGTGACGACCAGATCTGAACCGCGCACCGCATCGCCGCCGGCGAAGATTTTCGGGTTGCTGGTCTGGAAGGCATTATCGGTGCCTTCCGGCGCCACAATGCGACCCTGCTTGTCGAGTTGAACGTCATGTGCCGCCAGCCAATCCATCTTGTGCGGACGGAAACCAAACGCCAACACGACGGCATCGGCATCGATCACGTGCTCGGAACCCGGCACTTGCTCAGCGACCTGACGGCCATTGGCATCCGGCTCACCCAACTGAGTGCGCACCATTTTCACACCGGCGACGCGGCCGGCGCTGTTCAGTTCGATGCTCAGCGGCTGCAGATTGAATTTGAATTCAACCCCTTCCTCGCGCGCATTTTTCACTTCGCGTTTGGAACCCGGCATGTTGGCTTCATCACGACGGTAGGCGCAGATAACCTGAGTGGCGCCCTGACGGATAGAAGTACGCACGCAGTCCATCGCGGTATCGCCACCGCCCAGAACCACCACGCGTTTGCCTTCCATGTTGACATACGGCTCGTGCTGCTCGGCTTCATAGCCCATCAGCTGCTTGGTATTGGCGATCAAGAATGGCAGTGCGTCATAGACGCCCGGCGCTTCTTCGTTCTCCAGTCCGCCGCGCATCGACTGATAGGTGCCGACGCCAAGGAACACGGCGTCAAACTCGTTCAGCAGCGCATCCATGGTGATGTCCTTGCCCACTTCGGTATTCAGCTGGAACTCAATGCCCATCTCGCTGAAGATGCCGCGGCGTTTCACCATCACTTCTTTTTCCAGCTTGAAGGCCGGAATACCGAAGGTCAGCAGCCCGCCGATCTCCGGGTGACGATCGTAAACCACCGCTTTCACGCCGTTACGGGTCAACACATCGGCACAGGCCAGGCCGGCTGGACCGGCGCCAATCACCGCCACACGCTTGCCGGTAGGCTGCACGTGGGACATATCCGGCTTCCAGCCCATTTCGATCGCTTTATCGCTGATATAACGTTCGATGTTACCGATGGTCACCGCACCGAACTCGTCGTTCAGTGTACAGGAACCTTCACACAGGCGATCCTGCGGGCAGACGCGGCCGCACACTTCCGGCAGGCTGTTGGTCTGGTGCGCCAGATCCGCCGCCTCCATGATGCGGCCTTCGTTCGCCAGCTTCAGCCAGTTCGGGATGTAGTTGTGAACCGGGCATTTCCATTCGCAATAAGGGTTGCCGCAGGAAAGACAACGGTCCGCCTGCGCTTTCGCCTGAGTTTCCGAAAACGGCTCGTAAATCTCTACAAACTCAATTTTACGGATCTTCAGCGGTTTTTTTGGCGGATCAACGCGCTGCAGGTCGATAAATTGATAAACATTCTGACTCATTAATGACCTCTTACTGCGCCTGAACCCGCAGCTCGGCTGCGGAACGACTACGGTGACCCAACAATGCTTTGACATCACTGGACTTCGGCTTGACCAGAGCGAACTTCGGCGCCCATTCCGGCCAGTTAGCCAGAATCTCTTCCCCGCGCGCAGAACCGGTCGCTTGCACGTGTTCGGTAATCAAACCGCGCAGGTGCTCCTCATGAATGGCCAGTTGGTCGACATCCAATACCTCCACCAGCTCCGGGTTCACGCGTTTGCGGAATTCGCCGTCTTCATCCAGCACGTAAGCGAAACCACCGGTCATGCCCGCACCAAAGTTGATGCCGGTTTTACCCAGCACACAGACGATGCCGCCGGTCATGTATTCACAACCGTTATCGCCAATGCCTTCAACTACGGTGATGGCGCCGGAGTTACGCACCGCGAAGCGCTCACCCGCACGGCCCGCAGCGAACAGCTTGCCGCCGGTGGCGCCGTACAGACAGGTGTTGCCGATAATGCTCGCTTCATGGCTGCGGAAGGCAGAACCAATCGGTGGGCGTACGGCGATACGGCCGCCGGCCATGCCTTTGCCGACATAGTCGTTGGCGTCGCCGGTCAGGGTCAGCTCAACGCCGCCCGCATTCCATACGCCGAAGCTCTGGCCTGCGGTGCCGGAGAAATAGGCCTTGATCGGGTCAGCTGCCATGCCCTGATCGCCATGCACGCTGGCAATAGCGCCGGATAGGGTAGCGCCAACCGAACGGTCGGTGTTACGGATATCGAAGTAGAAGGTCTTGCTGTGCTTCGCTTCGATATGCGGCTCCGCCTGCGCCAGCAGATCTTTGTTCATCAACCCTTTGTCGAACGGCGGGTTGCTGCTTTCGGTGCAGTACAGCGCCTTGCCTGGATGAGGCGTTGCGGTTTTCAGCAACGGCGACAGATCCAGCTTGTTCTGCTTGGCGGAGATGCCGTCCAGCTCGGTCAGGAACTCAGTGCGGCCAATCAGATCAACCAATTGGCTGACACCCAGCTGCGCCATGATCTCGCGGGTTTCACGCGCGATGAACTGGAAGTAGTTGGTTACGCGTTCCGGCAGGCCGTGATAGTGATCGCGGCGCAGTTTTTCATCCTGAGTCGCCACGCCGGTTGCGCAGTTGTTCAGGTGACAGATACGCAGGTATTTACAACCCAGCGCCACCATCGGGCCGGTACCGAAGCCGAAGCTTTCCGCGCCGAGGATCGCCGCTTTGACGATGTCCACGCCGGTTTTCAGGCCGCCATCCACCTGCAGGCGGATTTTGTGGCGCAGGCCGTTAGCCACCAGCGCCTGCTGCGTTTCCACCAGGCCCAGTTCCCACGGGCAACCGGCGTATTTCACCGACGACAGTGGGCTGGCACCGGTACCGCCATCGTAGCCGGCGATAGTGATCAGATCGGCATAGGCTTTCGCCACACCGGTAGCAATGGTGCCGACGCCCGGTTCGGAAACCAGTTTCACCGAAATCATCGCCTTCGGGTTGACCTGTTTCAGGTCGAAAATCAGCTGCGCCAGATCTTCAATCGAGTAGATATCATGGTGCGGCGGTGGAGAAATCAGGGTTACGCCCGGCACCGAATAACGCAGCTTGGCGATATAAGGCGTCACTTTGTCGCCAGGCAACTGGCCGCCTTCGCCCGGTTTGGCCCCTTGCGCCACTTTAATTTGGATCACGTCGGCATTCACCAGGTAGGCCGGCGTCACGCCGAAACGGCCGGATGCCACCTGCTTGATGCGTGAAACCTTGTTGGTGCCGTAACGCGCAGGATCTTCGCCGCCTTCACCGGAGTTGGAGAAACCGCCGAGGCTGTTCATGGCGATGGCCAGCGATTCGTGGGCCTCCGGGCTCAGTGCGCCGATAGACATTGCGGCGGTATCGAAGCGTTTGAACAGCGATTCCGCCGGTTCAACCTGGTCGACCGGAATCGGCGTGCCCTGCGGCGTAATGGCCAGCAGGTCGCGCAGCATGGCGACCGGGCGTTCATTCACCAGTTTGGCGTAAGCCTGATAGTCGCTGTATTTGCCGCTGTGCACCGCAGTTTGCAAGGTGCTTACCACGTCAGGGTTGTACGCATGGTACTCGCCGCCGTGGACGAACTTCAGCAGGCCGCCTTGTTCCAGCGGTTTGCGTTTCAGCCATGCGCGCTTGGACAGGTTCTGCAAATCCTGTTGGAAGTCGCTGAAGCTGGCGCCGCCGATGCGGCTGACTACGCCCTGGAAGCAGAGATCGGACAAATCACGATGCAGACCGACCGCTTCAAACAGTTTGGCGCAGCGGTAAGAGGCGATAGTCGAGATGCCCATTTTGGACATGATCTTGTACAGGCCTTTATTGATGCCGTTGCGGTAGTTCAGCATCACGTCGCGGTATTTCTTGTCGATCGCCTGAGTATCTACCAGTTTGGCCAGCGTTTCGTAGGCCAGATACGGGTAGATCGCAGTCGCGCCGAAGCCCAACAGCACGGCGAAGTGGTGCGGATCGCGGGCGCTGGCGGTTTCAACGATAATGTTGGCATCGCAACGCAGGTTTTTCTCTACCAAACGGGTCTGGATCGCACCTACGGCCATTGGCGCAGGCACCGGCAGACGGTTGGCGGCGATGGCGCGATCGGACAGCACCAGCAGCACGGCGCCGTCACGGACTTTACGTTCCGCTTCGTCGCACAGGGCGCGGATGGTTTGCTCCAGATCCTGCACCGCAGGATCAAAGGTCAGATCGAGCGTGTCGGCGCGATAATATTCGCCTTCCAGCGTGGTGAGCTGCTTGAAGTCTGAATAGAGCAGGATCGGCGATTTGAAGCTCAGGCGGTGCGCCTGGCCTTCGGCCTCGCAGAACACGTTCATTTCGCGGCCGATGCTGGTCGCCAGCGACATCACATGCGCTTCGCGCAGCGGGTCGATTGGCGGGTTGGTCACCTGCGCGAACTGCTGGCGGAAATAGTCATAAACGATGCGCGGGCGGCTGGAGAGCACGGCGAACGGGGTATCGTCACCCATAGAGCCGGTGGCTTCCTGGCCGATCTCGCCCAGTACGCGGATCACCTGATCCAGCTCTTCGCTGCTGTAGCCGAACTGTTTCTGGTAAGTCTCGAGCTGCGCGTCGTCGAGTTCACGGCTGCCGACCTGATCTTCAGGCAGATCCTCGAACGGCACCAGGCGCTTGACGTTCTTTTCCATCCACTCTTTATACGGGTGGCGGCTTTTCAGGTCGTCGTCGGTTTCGGCGGAGTGCAGGATCTTGCCGCTGCGGGTGTCGATCACCATCAGCTCGCCAGGGCCAACGCGGCCTTTCTCCACCACTTCATCCGGCTGGTAATCCCAGATGCCGACTTCGGAGGCGCAGGTGATCAGTTTGTCTTTGGTGATCACATAACGCGCCGGACGCAGACCGTTGCGGTCCAGGTTACAGGCAGCGTAGCGGCCATCGGACATCACGATGCCTGCCGGGCCGTCCCACGGCTCCATGTGCATCGAGTTGAAGTCGAAGAAGGCGCGCAGGTCGGTGTCCATGTCCGGGTTGTTCTGCCAGGCCGGCGGCACCAGCAACCGCATGGCGCGGATCAGGTCCATGCCCCCCGCCAACAGCAGCTCCAGCATGTTGTCCAGCGAGCTGGAGTCGGAGCCGGTTTCGTTAACGAAAGGCGCGGCGGTTTGCAAATCCGGGATCAGCGGCGTCTGGAATTTATAAGTACGGGCGCGTGCCCATTGGCGGTTACCGGTGATGGTGTTGATCTCACCGTTGTGCGCCAAATAACGGAACGGCTGCGCAAGCGGCCAGCGCGGCACGGTGTTGGTGGAGAAACGCTGGTGGAACAGGCAGATGGCCGATTCCAGGCGCAGGTCCGCCAGATCGAGATAGAAACGCGGCAGATCCGCAGGCATGCACAGGCCTTTATAGATCGTGACCAGATTCGAGAAGCTGCAGACATAGAAGCTGTCGTCCTGCACGCGTTTTTCGATACGGCGACGGGCCACAAACAGGCGGCGTTCCATATCGCGCGGGCGCCAACCTGCCGGGGCGTTAACGAAGATCTGTTCAATGCGTGGCAGGGAAGAGAGGGCGATCTCACCCAGCACGTCCGGGTTGGTCGGCACTTCACGCCAGCCGACGACCGACAGCGTTTCATTTTGCAGCTCTTCTTCCACAATGCGGCGGCTGGCACGGGCTTCCTCTTCGTTCTGGCTGAGGAACATCATGCCAACGGCGTAGTTCTTGGCTAAACGCCAGCCGCGCTCTTCTCCAACCATGCGGAAAAAGCGATCGGGCTTTTGCAATAACAGGCCGCAACCGTCGCCAGTCTTGCCGTCAGCAAGGATTGCGCCACGGTGCTGCATACGGGCCAGCGCGTGAATAGCAGTTCGCACCACCTTGTGGCTAGGTTCGCCTTCTATGTGGGCGATTAGGCCGAAACCACAGTTGTCCCTCTCAAGGGATTTATCGTACAAC
This sequence comes from Serratia plymuthica, assembly GCF_018336935.1. Classification (NCBI taxonomy): domain Bacteria; kingdom Pseudomonadati; phylum Pseudomonadota; class Gammaproteobacteria; order Enterobacterales; family Yersiniaceae; genus Serratia; species Serratia plymuthica. The sequence continues at coordinate 4,085,033 of NZ_CP068771.1, forward strand.
ATATCAGTGAACCTCCCCAGGCTCTGCGTGACTCTTACAACCAACTGCGAGGGGGCTTCCCAACTTCAGGCGGAAGTCCGATCAGCAAGGTTACTACCGCCGATCTGCTTTTCCGCCCTCCATCAATGGCCTCTCGTGACGGTTCTCACAAGTGGTGAATGACTTGTTTTAAGAGGGAGTCTTAAATAACTGCATAAATATGACGAGACGTTTGCCCGTCCAGAAAGCTTCCAGCGGACTTCCAACTTAGCGAGAAAGAATACGCAGGTCAAATATAGGCTTAAGTGGGTTTTTTATTGAATTAATGTGGGTTATCTTTTTGAATATTAATGTTTTTTACATGAATTTACGGTGGTAGCGGGGAGCGTCAGGTGCCGGGGAAATGTGAGCTGTCTCACTATAGTGCAACCTCTGAATCTCTGCACCATGCTAGTGCGGGCGGGAATGCCAGAGTTTTATTCTATTAAGTTATTCTTTCTTGTTATTTGTAACTATTTTTCATCGCTTTGTCATACGGGCGTTAACGGCCGTGTGGGAATAAGAAAAATTCATCGTGGCTCGGGTGATTTTATTTGCATTTATAATGAATAGTTATGCCTGGTGAGGCCTTGCGAGGAAAGCGTTGATCTCTGTCATCGCGGGAAAAGCCGTTTCTTATTAGCATCACGGGCTTTGAGCACAGAGAAAGACAAGATTATGCAGTTGCCGCAATTAGTCAATATGTTTGGCGCCGATCTCCAGCGCCGGTACGGCGAAAAGATCCATAAACTCACGCTGCACGGCGGTTTCAGTTGCCCAAATCGTGACGGTACCCTGGGGCGCGGCGGCTGTACTTTCTGCAATGTGGCCTCCTTTGCGAACGAACAGATGCAGCGCCGGAGCATTGCCGAACAGCTGAGGGCGCAGGCCGGCAAGGTCAACCGCGCAAAACGTTACCTGGCCTACTTTCAGGCTTATACCAGTACTTATGCAGAAGTGAGCCTGCTGGCGGACATGTATCGGCAGGCGCTGGCGCAGGCCGATATGGTCGGGATCTGCGTTGGCACGCGGCCGGATTGCGTACCCTCTGCCGCGCTTGATCTGCTGGCGAGTTACCTTGATCAAGGGTATGAGGTTTGGCTCGAACTGGGTCTGCAGACCGCGCACGATAAAACGCTGAAGCGCATTAATCGCGGCCACAATTTCTCCTGTTATCGGCACACCGCCCGGCTGGCGCGCGAACGCGGCTTGAAGGTGTGCAGCCACCTGATCGTCGGGCTGCCGGGAGAAACGGCGGCCGATCATCTGGCTACGCTGCGGCAGGTGGTGGACAGCGGCGTGGATGGCATCAAGCTGCACCCGCTGCATATTGTTACCGGCAGCACTCTGGCGCAAGCCTGGCGGGCTGGGCGCATGCCTGAGCTGGCGATGGAGGAGTACGCCGCCAGCGCCGGGGAGATGATCCGCCATACGCCGAAAGAGATTGTCTATCACCGCGTCTCCGCCAACGCCCGTCGACCGACGCTGTTGGCACCATTATGGTGCGAAAACCGCTGGAACGGCATGCAGGCGGTCGGTGGTTATCTGCAGCGATATGGCGGGCAGGGCAGCGGGTTGGACGAAAAGCGGCAATATCGCCCTTGATCGCTGTTTTGATTTGCAAACTTTCCCACACTTCGGTGTTTGCTTCCTTATCTCACCGAGGTTTTACGGTATGATTTAACCGATTCTGTCTGATGGGAGCCGCTATGAAGCAAATCCGGGTGTTAGCCCAGTACTACGTTGATTTAATGGTGAAACTGGGGCTGGTGCGCTTTTCGCTGCTGCTGGCTTCGGCGCTGGTGGTACTGGCGATGGTGGTGCAGATGGCGGTGACCATGCTGCTGCGCGGCGAGGTGGAAAGCATTGACGTGGTGCGTTCGATCTTCTTCGGCCTGCTGATTACGCCCTGGGCAGTGTATTTTCTGTCGGTGGTGGTCGAGCAACTGGAAGAATCTCGCCAGCGTCTGGCGCGGCTGGTCGATAAGCTGGAAGAAATGCGCCACCGCGATCTGGAGCTGAACCAGCAGCTTAAAGACAATATCAGCCAGTTGAATCAGGAAATCGCCGACCGTATCAAGGCGGAGCAAGATCGCCAGCAGGTGATGGACAAGCTGACGCAAGAGATGGAGCAGCGCGAACTGGCGCAGATTGAACTGGGGCAACAATCGGCGCTGTTGCGTTCGTTCCTCGATGCTTCCCCTGACCTGGTGTATTACCGCAACGAAGACAAAGAATTCTCCGGCTGTAACCGGGCGATGGAACTGCTGACCGGAAAAAGCGAAAAACAGCTGATTGGCCTGACGCCGTTTGACGTCTATAGCCAGGAAATCGCCGAAAAGGTGATAGAAACCGACGAAAAGGTCTTTCGCCATAACGTCTCCCTGACCTACGAACAGTGGCTGGTTTACCCGGACGGGCGCAAGGCCTGTTTCGAGCTGCGCAAGGTGCCGTTTTACGATCGCGTGGGCAAACGTCATGGGCTGATGGGCTTTGGGCGCGATATAACCGAGCGTAAGCGCTACCAGGACGCGCTGGAGAACGCCAGCAGGGACAAGACCACCTTCATCTCAACGATCAGCCACGAGCTTCGTACGCCGCTTAACGGCATAGTCGGGCTGAGCCGCATTCTGCTCGATACCGATTTGAACGATGAGCAACTGAAATACCTGAAGACCATCCACGTCAGCGCCATCACGCTGGGCAATATTTTCAATGACATCATTGAGATGGACAAGCTCGAGCGGCGGAAAGTGCAGCTCGACAACCAGCCGGTGGATTTTACCGGCTTCCTGGCGGATCTGGAAAACCTCTCCGGCCTGCTGGCGCAGCCAAAAGGCCTGCAGTTCGTGATGGAGCCGCAACCGCCGCTGCCGCAGCAAATCATTACCGACGGTACCCGCCTGCGGCAGATCCTGTGGAACCTGATCGGCAATGCGGTGAAGTTCACCCCGCACGGGCAGATTGTGGTGCGCGTGCGGCGTGAAGAGCAGGATCGGCTGGTGTTTGAAGTGGAAGACTCCGGCATGGGTATCCCGCAGGACGAACAAGACAAGATTTTCGCCATGTATTATCAGGTGAAAGATCAGCACGGCGGCCGCCCGGCGACCGGCACCGGTATTGGGCTGGCTGTTTCCAAGCGGCTGGCGCAGAGCATGGGTGGCGATATCACCGTCAGCAGCGTGCAGGGGCACGGTTCTTGCTTCACCTTGACCATCAATGCGCCGGCGGTGCGGGAAGCGGAAAGTGAGACGCGGGCCGAAGAGGATCTGCCGTTGCCGGCACTGCATATCCTGCTGGTGGAAGATATCGAACTGAACGTGATTGTGGCGCGTTCGGTGCTGGAAAAGCTCGGCAACAGCGTAGAGGTGGCGATGAACGGCGCCGACGCATTGGCGATGTTCGATCCGGACGAGTTTGATCTGGTGCTGCTGGACATCCAACTGCCGGACATGACGGGGCTGGATATCGCCCGGGTGCTGCGCGAACGTTATGCCGGGCAAGCGCTGCCGCCGTTGGTTGCCTTGACCGCCAACGTACTGAAAGACAAAAAAGAGTATCTCGACGCGGGGATGGACGATGTACTGAGCAAACCGCTTTCGGTACCGGCGTTGACCAAAGTCATTAAACATTATTGGGATCATCAACCCTCTCACACCACAAAGAAAACGGAGCAAAAGGCGATGCAGATTAATGAGTCGTTACTGGATACCACAATGCTGGAACAGTACATGGACCTGGTGGGGCCGCAACTGATTCATCAGAGCCTGGAGATGTTTGAGCAGATGATGCCGGGCTATCTGGCGGTGCTGGAGTCCAATATGACGGCGCGTGACCAGAAAGGCATCACCGAAGAAGGGCATAAAATCAAGGGCGCTTGCGGTTCGGTTGGCCTGCGCCATCTGCAGCAGCTGGCACAGCAAATTCAGACCCCGACGCTGCCGGCGTGGTGGGATAACGTGCAGGATTGGGTCGATGAGCTGAAGCAGGAATGGCACAACGACGTGCAAGTACTGCGTGAGTGGGTTGCGAACGCTGAAAAAAAATGACCCCGACCTAGGCCGGGGTGCGCGAATATTGCGCCAACACCAGGGAAATTGTGAACCTGCGTATTGGTATTCAGTGTTCTGGTCGAGCAGGTTGTAGAGAATTCCTAAACATCATACAGCCAACAACATAGCAAATGTAAGCGCTCTTGTTAGAAGATTCATTAAAATGTGTGATGTAGATTAGTGTTTGTTAACTCCGAGCACTAACCAGTTGACAGTCTCATAAGGAGTAAGGGTGATGAAAAACGTTGGCGTTGTGCTGAGCGGCTGCGGAGTTTATGACGGTGCGGAGATCCATGAGGCCGTCCTGACGCTGCTTGCGTTGGACCGGGCGGGGGCACAGGCGGTGTGCTTTGCACCGGATAAATCTCAACTTCATGTTATTAATCACTTAACTGGCGATGAAATGCCGGAGGAACGCAATGTTTTGGTCGAGTCGGCGCGTATTGCCAGAGGGAACATCCAGCCGCTTTCACAGGCCGATGCCGGCCGGTTGGACGCGCTGATTGTACCCGGCGGATTTGGCGCGGCGAAGAATCTCAGCAGCTTCGCCAGTGAAGGGGCAGAATGCTGGATTGATAAAGATTTAGCTAAGTTAACGCAGCAAATGTATAAGGCAAATAAACCAATTGGTTTTATGTGTATTACCCCCGCATTGCTGCCGAAGCTGTTGGATCAACAAGTGCGACTGACCATTGGCAACGATCCGGACCTGGGTGAAGTGATTGATGCCATGGGGGGCGAACCGGTTGTTTGCCCGGTTGATGACATCGTGGTGGACATTGAGAACAAAGTGGTGACCACGCCGGCCTATATGTTGGCGAAATCTATCGGCGAGGCGGCCGACGGGATTGATAAGCTGGTTTCACGGGTACTGGATTTAGCTGAATGAGAAAGTCCGCGGGCAAATCGATTTTTTCCCGACCGTGGTTTTGGCTGAAGCGTGGCGTCATCGCAATTATCGGCCTGTGGGTGTTGGGTATTGTGGCCTTCGCCTTCCTGCCAGTGCCGTTTTCCGCCGTGATGGTTGAACGGCAGGTCGGCGCCTGGCTGAGCGGCGACTTCGGCTACGTCGCCCATTCGGACTGGGTGTCGATGGACGATATTTCCCCGCAGATGGCGCTGGCGGTCATGGCGGCGGAGGATCAGAAGTTCCCGGAACATTGGGGTTTCGACGTGGCGGCGATCGAAAAGGCGCTCAGCCACAACGAACGTCGTCCTACACGCATTCGCGGCGCCTCCACGCTGTCGCAGCAAACGGCGAAGAACCTGTTTCTCTGGGATGGCCGCAGCTGGCTGCGCAAGGGGCTGGAGGCCGGGCTGACGTCGGGGATTGAGCTGGTGTGGACCAAACGGCGCATCCTGACGGTTTACCTGAATATCGTTGAGTTTGGTGATGGAGTATTCGGTGTGGAAGAGGCGTCGCAACGCTTTTTCAATAAGCCGGCCAAACGTCTGACCTCTTCTGAAGCGGCGCTGCTGGCGGCGGTGTTGCCTAACCCGCATCGTTTTAAGGCCGGCGCGCCTTCCGGCTATGTGATTCAACGGCAGCAGTGGATCATGCGTCAGATGCGGCAACTGGGTGGGGAAGGCTTTTTGAAAGAAAATAACCTGGATTAGCACGCCGGGATAAAGGTTTTAGGCCCATCCCGGCGCAGCAGGTTATTTCACCAGGGTAAAGGCGGTGGTGACGTGTTTCACGCCGCTCACCTGGCTGGCGATCTGCGCGGCCGATTGCGCTTCCTGTTGTGTGACCAGGCCCAGCAAGAACACCTCACCGTTTTCGGTGGTGACTTTCACGTTAGAGGATTTCACCGTGTCGCTGGTCAGCAACTGCGAACGGACCTTGGTGGTGATCCAGGTATCCGAGGACGCGGTGCTCAGGCTGACCGGCGTTCCCTGACGGATCTCGTTATACACCTCGCTCGTGCCTTCAACGCCCATCGCTATTTGCTTGGCGCGGGCGGCGAGGTCGGTGCTTGGCGACTGGCCGGTCAGCAACACTTTACCCTGATAGGCGGTAGCAACCACCCGGGCGTCTTTCTTCAGTTGTTGATCTTTACTCATGGCGTTTTCGACCCGGGCTTCCAACGTGCCGTCGTCTACCTGAGTGCCTACGCTGCGCGGATCGGTGGCGCTTTTGGTGGCGACAGCCGCACTGCCGACGACAACGCCGGCAATACAGCCTTGTAACAGCAGGGCGCTGGACAGCACTGCAAATGTGGCTTTCAGCTTCATCTCAGTTCCTTAATCGTCCTGGTGGGGAAACAACGTATTATCTATCAGGTCGCATAGGCAATTTACTGTGAGCATATGCATTTCCTGAATGCGAGCACTGCGATGCGATGGGATACGGATCTCGACATCCTGCTGGCCGAGCAAACCGGCCAGCTCCCCGCCGTCGTAACCGGTGAGCGCGACAATCGTCATATCACGCGTCACTGCGGCTTCGACCGCTTTCACAATATCACGGCTGTTGCCGCGGGTGGAAATAGCCAGCAAGACGTCGCCGGCATGGCCGAGGGCGCGCACCTGCTTGGCATAGACTTCATCGTGCAGACGATCGTTGGTGATCGCCGTCAGCACCACGTTATCGGCGTTCAGGGCAATAGCCGGCAGGCTTGGGCGCTCGGTTTCAAAGCGATTGATCATGCTGGCGGCGAAATGCTGCGCGTTGGCCGCCGAGGTACCGTTGCCGCAGCACAGAATTTTATTACCGTTAAGTAAGGATTGAACCAGCGTCATCGCTGCACGCGAGATGGCGTCGGGCAAGGCTTCCGCCGCCGCAATCTGGGTTTGGATGCTTTCGGTAAAACAGGCTTTAATTCTATCCAGCACGTTGTATTAATCCACTAAGTCAAAGGGCCGGTCTGCACCGGTAAACCATGATTAATCCGCATTGAAGGCATTGGGTATCCATTCTAACTGGCTACCGGTCATGGCCAAAACATCAAAACGGCAAGACGATGTGTCAAAGCTGGCTCCGCGCCCCGCCAACCAAACGGCGGCGGCATGCAGCAGCCGCTGCTGTTTACGGTAAGTCACGCTGGCGGCCGCGCCGCCAAAGGCGTCGCTGCGGCGGTAGCGGACTTCAACAAACACCCAGGTTTGGCCATCGCGCATGATGAGATCGAGCTCACCGCCGCGCAGCGTAACGTTGGCGGCGAAGAAGGTGAGCCCGGCGCGTTCCAGATAGCGGCGGGCCTGTAACTCATAGCCCACCCCTTTGGCGCGTTGACTCAAGAGACCGGAACGACCATTCCCTGACGGTATTGCAGCCAAGGCAGTTTCCTGTTGATCACACAGCCCGGTGAGGCGGTCAGCGTGCCGGTGGTGCCGGACACCTGGAAACCGGGGAGCTGGCGCATTTCAGCAAAGTGATTGGCCAATGTCCAGGCATCCATCCCCATTGCGTACAGACGCACCAGCGAATAGTCGTTGCGGAACCGGCTGCTCGCCTGCTGCAACAGCTGCGGGTTGGCCCCGGCCAGCAGCGGGATATCGCTGAACTGCAGGCCTTCCATTTCCAGGCGGAAGTCCGGGCCGGCGCCGGCCTGATAGCTGCGTGAGCTGGCGTACATTGCCGGTTTGCTGCGTGAGGTGGTGGCCATGTCGATCATCGGTTTGATCAGCGTCAGCTGGGACTGGGTCGCCACGATATAGACCGCATCCACGTTACCGCCGGACTCGGCAGGCACATCGCTTGGCGGCGCCGGAATGGTCAGCCCGGCAATGGTTACGGCCTGCGGAGCCGGCGCTGCGGAAATCGGCGTACCTGTCATGCGGATGCCGCCGCTGTTCACCGACTGACGCAGTTCGCCGGCAGAGCCGATGCCTTGCTGCAGCACGGTCTGACCGCCCAGCTTTTGCCATTCCTGGTTAAAGGCTTTGGCAATACGATCGCCGAACGAACCGCGCGGGATCAGCAGCAGCGGCTGGCGCTTTTGTTGTTCCCACATATGGCGGGCCGCGTCGCGCGCTTCGTCTTCCGGCGACAAGGCGAAGTAACAGATGTTCGGATTGTCTTTCGGCGTTCCCGGCTGATTGAGCGCCAGCACGTTCAGCGTGGTGGTGGTGCCGGACAGTTGATCGACGTTCTCTTTCAGCAGCGGACCCACTACCAGCGTTGCGCCGTCCTGCTGCGCCTGCGTCAGTAACGCGGCCAGCGGTTGGCTGGTGGTATCATACACTTTAATTTGCGCATTGGTGGCCGGCGGCGTCATCGGCGCATTGGGCTGCGTGGAAGGCTGAGCCGCCGTCACGGGCGCGGCATCGGCAGACGGCGCCGAGGTGCTTACCGCACCGTTGGCATTGGCGTCCGCAGGGGCTGCCGTCTGAACGGGGTTATTGGCAGTTTGCTGCTGTTGCTGTACCTGCGCCGGTACGGCCATGCCGTTTTTCGCCGCTTCAAAACCTTGTTGGATCGCATCGGCGAACACTTTTGCCTGGCCGTTCATCGGCAGCAGCAGGGCGATTTTGGAGGTGGAAGCCTGGGTAAAGTTCAGCACCTGATTCAGCTGCGTCGGCAACGTTTTCGCCGCCGGGTTCTGCGGGTAACGGTTTTGCCAGTCTTTGATGCCGGCTTTCAGCAGGCTGGGATCTTGCTTGTTATCTTGATAAACACGCAGCAAATCCAGCCAGCCTTGCAGCACATTTTCATTGGCGTTGATCACCAGGCTGTTCATGTCCTGCGGCGTCAACTGCAGCAGCGCCAGCCAGGTTTGATCCAGATTGGTTTGATGAGCCTTGCCGGTCAGCAGCGGTTCCTGCGCAACGTAGGCGCGGATCAGCGGCAGAGAGGGTTTGCCCTGATTGGCGGCGATCTGCGCCTGGTAGAAGCGCACCAATTGGTTGGCGGACAGTGAGCCGCTATCCAATTGGCCCAAGGTGCTGCGGGCGCTCACGTAACTTTTGTTCGCCACCTGCAATTCTGCGGTCAGCAACTGGCGTTCAACCTGCTGAACGCCGCTGAGGTTTTTCGGCAGTTGGTTCAGTTGCTCACCGGCCTGCGGCAGCTTTCCTTCGCGTAACAGCGCGCGAATAGCAAGTAATTGCCAGTCAGCCTTGTTATCATCGCTGCTTTGTTGCAACTGCTTCAGATAGTAATCGGAGCTGGCGCTCGCTTCGTCCTGTATATTGGCGGGCGGCGTCTGTGGGGCCTGACTCGGACAGCCTGCGAGGAACAAGGCTGCCGCGATCACTGCGGTAAGTCGGACAGGCTTTGAACGCCCTGCTTTGGTACGAACGAATGTTGAGGAAAGCATACTGTATCCAGTGATGTTTTTTTCAAGATGCTCAATATTAAATCGGCAACCCGGATGAAACAATGAATCAACACCAACAATCAGTCATTTCTGCATCAACGCTGTATGTGGTGCCTACCCCCATCGGCAATTTGGGGGATATTACCCACCGCGCGTTAGAGGTACTGAAAAGCGTTGATCTGATTGCGGCCGAGGACACGCGCCACACCGGGTTGCTGTTGCAACACTTTGCGATTAGCGCGCGGCTGTTTGCGCTGCATGACCATAACGAACAACAAAAGGCGGACCAACTGCTGGCGAAACTGCAGGAAGGCCAGAGCATTGCGCTGGTTTCCGATGCCGGCACGCCGTTGATCAACGATCCCGGCTATCACCTGGTGCGCCGCTGCCGCGAAGCCGGCATCCGCGTGGTACCGCTGCCGGGCGCCTGTGCGGCAACCACCGCACTGTGTGCCGCCGGTGTTGCTTCAGACCGCTTCTGTTACGAAGGGTTCCTGCCGGCGAAAACCAAGGGGCGTAAGGATACGCTGATGGCGCTGGCAGAGGAACCGCGCACGTTGATTTTCTACGAATCAACCCACAGGTTGCTGGAAAGTTTGCAGGACATGGTCACCGTGTGGGGGCCGCAGCGCTATGTGGTGCTGGCGCGTGAGCTGACCAAAACCTGGGAGTCCATCACGGGTGCGCCGGTGGGTGAACTGCTGGCCTGGGTGCAGGAAGACGAAGTGCGTCGCCGCGGCGAAATGGTGCTGATCGTCGAAGGCCATAAGGCGCAGGATGACGCATTGCCGCTGGAGGCGCTGCGCACGCTGGCGTTGCTGCAAAAAGAATTGCCGCTGAAAAAGGCGGCGGCGCTGGCGGCGGAAATCCACGGCGTGAAGAAAAATGCGTTGTATAAATACGCGTTAGAGCAACAAGAACAGTAAAGCGGTTGACCTGCCGTGAGCGCAACGCTACTATCCGCGCCGGAGTTGACCAGACAGTCGCCGCTTCACTGCCGTCCCTTTCGGGGGAGACAGGTGGAGGGGAGGAAAGTCCGGGCTCCATAGGGCAGGGTGCCAGGTAACGCCTGGGAGGCGCAAGCCTACGACTAGTGCAACAGAGAGCAAACCGCCGATGGCCCGCGCAAGCGGGATCAGGTAAGGGTGAAAGGGTGCGGTAAGAGCGCACCGCGCGGCTGGCAACAGTTCGTGGCACGGTAAACTCCACCCGGAGCAAGGCCAAATAGGGGTTCACATGGTACGGCCCGTACTGAACCCGGGTAGGCTGCTTGAGCCAGTGAGCGATTGCTGGCCTAGAGGAATGACTGTCCACGACAGAACCCGGCTTACCGGTCAACTCCCTCTATAAAGGAAACCCCGCGTGACGCAAGTTACGCGGGGTTTTTTCTATTTGCATCCAGCGGGTTCGGTATGTCGCGCCCGCTTGATTCACACCGGCAAATCAATCAGCAGCGCGCGCAGCGGCGTTTCGGCGCGGATCGTCAGACGGCTCTCTTCATGGATAAAAGCCCCGTCGCCGCAGGTCAAGCGTTGGCCTTCGTTACGGTCGCCATTGGCTTCAATGGTGCCGTGGATCGACTGCAGGTAAGCGCGTTGCCCGTTCAGCGCAAACGTCTGCTGTTCGCCCGGCCGTAAATCCAAATGATGGATCCATACCTGCTGTCGCAGTTGCAGGCTGCCTTGCGCACCGTCCGGTGACGCCAGCAATGTCGAGCCGTTCTCCGGCAGCGCCAGGCGCTGCACTCGCTCGTTGTTGCGCTCCGGGCAGGCGTCCAGCCACAGTTGCAGACGGGTCAGCGGCGCATCGCTGCTGACGTTTTGTTCGCTGTAGCTCAGTCCGGGCTGGGTGGCCAACAACAAGGCCTCACCGGTCCCGGCCCGCACGGTATTGCCGTCGTTGTCGCGGTATTCTGCTTCCCCCTGCAAGATCAGATTCAGGATATCCACGCTGGGATAGGTGCGTGGCTGGAACGACGCACCTGGCGCCAGCACCTCCTGATTCAGCACCCGCAACGAGGCGTAGCCCATCAGTTTGGGGTCGAAGTAATGTCCAAAAGAAAAGGTGTAGCGAGCCTGCAGCCAACCAAAGTCAGCTTGCCCGCATTGTTGTGCTGTTCTGCATGTAATCATGGCAATCGGCTCTCTAAATTCATTCTTCCCTTCATCTTTCGGGCTGCTGCTGCGTTGGCCTCTCTCGGTCACCTCAGTCACTTGAATAACCAAGCTCCCGGGGATTCTCTCGATTGCCGTCTTGCCGCTGCTCGAAATCTATTGGGTATATTAAGATGGTAAGCATCTGGACGCCGGATTGTTAGCCAGTTAATCTGGTCGGCATATTCAAATTTCCTGACAGAGAGATTCGATGACCAGAGATCGGGCGTTAACGCTTGAAGCGTTAAGGGTTATGGATGCGATCGACCGACGTGGCAGCTTTGCTGCGGCAGCCGATGAGTTGGGGCGGGTGCCCTCGGCGCTCAGCTACACCATGCAAAAATTGGAAGAAGAATTGGACGTGGTGCTGTTCGACCGTTCCGGCCACCGCACCAAGTTCACCAACGTCGGGCGTATGTTGCTGGAGCGCGGGCGGGTGCTGCTGGAGGCGGCAGACAAGCTGACCACGGATGCCGAAGCGCTGGCGCGCGGTTGGGAAACCCATCTGACCATCGTCAGTGAAGCGCTGTCGCCGGCGAGCAAGCTGTTTCCGCTGGTCGACAAGCTGGCGCTGAAGGCCAATACCCAGGTATCGATCTTCACCGAAGTGCTGGCCGGCGCCTGGGAGCGGCTGGAACAGGGGCGCGCCGATATCGTTATCGCGCCGGACATGCATTTTCGCGCCTCGTCGGAAATCAACACCCGCAAGCTGTACAAAGTGATGAGCGTGTATGTCGCTGCACCGGATCACCCCATTCATCTGGAGCCGGAACCCTTGTCCGAACTGACGCGCGTAAAGTACCGCGGCATTGCGGTGGCGGATACCGCCCGCGAACGGCCGGTATTGACCGTACAGCTGTTGGACAAGCAGCAACGCCTGACGGTCAGCACCATTGGCGACAAGCGCCTGGCGCTGCTGGCCGGCCTGGGCGTGGCGACCATGCCTTACCCGCTGGTGGAAAAAGACATCGAAGAAGGGCGGTTGAGGGTGGTGGGCCCGGAATACAGCCGTGAGGCCGATATCATCATGGCCTGGCGGCGCGACAGCATGGGAGAGGCGAAAGCCTGGTTCCTGCGCGAAATCCCACGGCTCTTCGCTCAGCAGGAACGGCAGTAACCGGGCCGTGTTCCGCCTTTGATCGCCAACGGCCCGCAGGTGGAAGCACGGCGGGCCGTTGACTGTTTTACCCCTTCGCCAAACAAGGGGCAACGCGGGCTAACCGAAACCTTTGTCGCGGCCGTGCGGCTCGTCCAGATCCTGCGTCGGCCCGATGGAAATAATGCCGTGCGGATTGAGAGTGGTGTGGCTACGGTAATAGTGGTTGCGGATATGCGGCAGGCTAACCGTTTCGGCGATGCCCGGCATCTGGTAGATGTCGCGCAGGAAGCCGTACAGGTTGAGATAATCGCTGATGCGGCGTTTATCGCATTTAAAATGGGTGACATACACCGGATCGAAGCGCACCAACGTGGTCCACAGGCGCAGGTCGGCCTCGGTCAGGCGATCGCCGGTCAGGTAACGGTGTTGGCCCAGGATCTGCTCCAGCCGCGCCAGCGCGTCAAACAGCGCATTCACCGCTTCGTCATAGGCTTCCTGGCTGGTGGCGAAACCGGCCTTGTACACGCCGTTATTCACCTGATCATAAATCCAACCGTTCAGCTCATCGATTTTGCCGCGCAGGTCGTTGGGATAATAATCTCCCGCGCGAGCGCCGGCGCCGTCAAATGCACTGTTGAACATACGGATGATATCGGCGGATTCATTGCTGACGATGGTCTGCTGCTGCTTGTCCCACAGCACAGGTACCGTTACGCGGCCGGTATAGTGCTCATCGGCGCGCAGGTAAAGCTGATAGAGAAAATCTGAGTGATAAAGGCTGTCGCCGGTAGTTTCAGGAAAGTCCTGGCCGAAGGTCCAGCCGTTTTCCAGCATCAGCGGGTGTACCACGGAAACCGGGATAATCTGCTCCAGCCCTTTCAGCTTGCGCATCAGCAACGTGCGGTGTGCCCAAGGACAGGCGAGTGAAACATACAGGTGATAACGATCTTTCTCCGCTTTAAAACCGCCGGTGCCGTGTTCGCCCGGTTGGCCGTCTGCGGTCACCCAGTTGCGGAACTGGGAGGTTGAGCGTTTGAAACGGCCTCCGGTGGACGATGTGTCATACCAGATGTCTTGCCAAACGCCATCGACGAGTTGTCCCATGATGATCTCCTTAGTGTCCGAGTGAAAAGCAGAAGGGTCCGGCATGCCGGACCCCTGAGTCGGTATTAGAAGCTTACCACTTTTTGTTCAGAATACGGTCGATGCTGAAACCGCCTGGGCCGGCAACGGCCAGTACGATATAGCCGCCGGCGATGGTCAGGTTCTTCATGAACATCAGCTGGTTTACGCCGTCCGCGAAGTTAGTATGGAACAGTACCGCGGTCAGAAGGGTAAAACCGGCGGTGAACAGCGCCACGGTGCGGGTCAGGAAACCGAACAGAATCGCCAGGCCGCCACCAAATTCCAGCAAGATGGTCAGAGGCAACAAGAAGCCAGGTACGCCCATCGATTGCATGTACTGCTGGGTGCCGGCGTAGGCATCACCCATTTTGCCGTAACCTGCCACGATAAACAGGATTGGCATCAGAATACGAGCAACCAGCAAACCTGCATCTTCTAATTTTTTCATCATCTACTCCAAAGTGATTTTAGTTCGCCAGTTTTGGCATTTACCATATCAGCAGGCGGTATGTTGGGTCTTAGACCCTGTCCTGCCCGTTATGCGTTTGATGGAGTGGATGTTAATCGGGAAGCGATTCAGTTGTTAGCAAGTAAAACTGTCGTATTTTTTCAAAAAAACTGAATCTGTAGTCTGCTAACAAATGATGGGGAATCAGAACGTTGCCCGGCCTTCATCGACAGAAAGAATGAATTTCTGTGAAAAAGGGGGCGAAACGACGGAAGCGTTGAATAAAGCAGGGTGGATTTATTTGGAAGAAAAGGTTTTCTGGATCAATCGGATAGTACCGAAGACGCCAAAAGCGCGGCGTGACCAGCGAATCACTTTGCTTGGATGGCGGATGCCGTAAAGCGCCATCACGCTGGAGCCGACAGCCAGGTATTTGCGCAGGCCGAAAAGAGTTTGCCAGCCGCGATCGATGCGTTCGGTCTTTTCCAGCCACAGGGTTTTGTTTTCGGCCAAATCCAGCCGTTGTTGCTGGATCTGCCGAATCAGTTTCTCTTTTCTCCATTCCAGGTAGCGACGACGATTCATTTTTCGCCCTCCAGCTCGGAACGGTCGATCTCCAACTGTTTGCGCGTAGCGCCCAACAGGGTGGAACGGCGTGCTTTGACCAGCGTCCAGATGGCGCCGAAAATGGCCAGGAACAGCAGTATGCCCGTGGTGACACCTAACGCCATCAGGCGGTAGATAGGGTCAATGGCCCAGAAAATCAGGATCAGCAGGCTCATCAGGCCGAATGCGGTGAACAGCAGGGTCATGCCGGCCATGATCAGCAACTGAATGAGATTGGCTTTCTCCTCTTCCAGCTCGACAACCGCCAGGCGTACCCGGGTTTCAACCATACCCACCAGAATGGTGATGATGCGCTGGCCGATATCCAGGACCCCTTTGGCGGGGCCCTGAGCACGAACTTGTGGTTGCTCTGCCATAATTAGCGGCGCGCTAACAGAACGCCCAGCACCACGCCAACCGCAGCGCCGATACCGATGCCAGTCCACGGATTATCACGTACGTAATCATCCGCCTGGCCGGCGATTTGCTTGGTCTGGGAAGCAATTTTGTCCCCGGCGTCGCTCAGGCGAACGCGGGTATCTTTCAACGCGCTTTCTGCTTTGGAGCGCAGCTTTTCCAGCTCGGCTTTTGGCTTATCGGTGGAAGAGTTCAGCACTTCTTCCAGCGTATCGGCTAAGGATTTAAGTTCAGCGCGTAAGTTTTCTGCATTTGAATCATGTGCCATGTGATTATTCCTTAACGTTAACTTCGACAGACTTTCAACATAGCGGATTTTTTCGCCGGAGCAAAGGGTGAATGAGTAGCTGATATCACTAGACATCCATTCTATATGCAATAAAAATCCCGTGTGGCGCGGTTCTCATCGATAAATACGCTGGTGTAAAAAAATTATTCCGCCTGGGCCTGCTCAAGCTCGGCTTGCGCTTCCGTCAGCTTTTTCTGCTTCTTGGCGACTTTATCCAGATTGCCGGTTTGCTGAGCTTTTTTCAGCTCTTGCTGACGTTCAGCGACCTTGCTCTGCTTCTCATCGATTTTTTTCTGGCGATCGGCCTGCAGGCCCGCTTCCGTGCAGTGAGTCTGCACTTCACTCAGCGCCTTTTTCAGCCCGGCTATGCGGTCATGATTGCCATGTTGGGTAGCGTAATCAATCTGTTGTTGAATGTTTTGCGCCTTGGCCGCACAACCGCCTTCGGCGGCAAACGACAGGGCCGGCAATGCGCATAGCGGGAGGGCCAGTAAGAGCGAGTGGCGTAATTTCATACTATCGGTTCCTTGTTAACTGGGATGCATTGGGACGCATCCGCTTTTCCTGACTGCTTGCAAAAGCAGTGCGACAGGGGTTCTACGCAGCCAGCTTTCAGCATAGCCCTGAATCGCGCAGACCCCCAAAGAATCAGCCGCGGTTCGACGGCGATTGATGATTAATTGAGCGGGCGTAAAAACGAAATGAAAACCATTCATTCGAAGGGGGATTATCCCAGATTGAGTGGGGCGCGTGCAAATTCACGCACCCAATGGGTTGGAACAGGGGATTCGCTCAGAGCGATGATATAACCCGGCGGCAAAATCGTTTGCAGCGCTTCGCGCGCCAACAACTGCTGCTCCGGTGAATCCAGGCGGATCACCAGACCATCACCTTCGGGGGTAATGCTTTTGATGCGAATGCCGCGCTCATCCAGCCGCTGATAGACAAAAAACCCGTCAGGCAGCGAAAGGCCTTGCTGGCCGGCTCGGACGCGCAGCTCGCTTTCGGTACGCACCATACAGGGGACCAGCAGCGTTGCCAGCGCCAACAGGGCGAGTGCAATCAGCAAAACATACTGCCAGCGCGGGCGCTTTGCCATCACGCCCCTTTCCCCTGATTCTGGTTGTCGGCGCGTTTCTTGCGCCACAGCACGATCAGCGATCCCACCAGCCCAACGACCAGCAGCACCAGCGGCAACAGCATCAGGCAGAACATCAGTTGGTCTTCATATTTGCGGAACACCGGGGTTTTGCCCAAAGCAAAGCCCAGTGACGTCAGGATCACCACCCACAGCAGACCGCTCATCCAGTTAAAGAATTGGAAGCGGGCATTGCTCAGGCCGGAGAGACCGGCAATGGTAGGCAACAGGGTGCGGACAAACGCCAGAAAACGACCGACCAGCAGAGCGGAAAGCCCGTGGCGGTGGAACAGTTGGTGCGCGCGTTGGTGATAGTGCGCCGGCAGATGCGACAGCCAGCCTTGCACCGTTCGCGTATTGCCCAGCCATTTGCCCTGTATGTAACTGACCCAGCACCCCAGGCTGGCGGCGACGGTCAGGATCAGGATGGTGAGCGGGAAATTCATGGTGCCTTTGGCGATCAATACCCCAACCAGGATCAGCAGGCTGTCGCCGGGTAAAAATGCTGCCGGTAGTAGGCCGTTTTCCAGAAATAAAATCAGAAACAGCAGGACGTAGAGCGTCCAGACCAGCGACGGGTTCGCCAGCGTCTCAAAATCCTGCTGCCATAGGGCATGTAACAGTTCTTTAATGATGTCCATCCGGTGTTCCTAAAACGTCATTGTTTGTCTTTATCTCAGCGGCGGATCAGGAGTGGGCTGAAAGCGCGCGGGCGATCCTGGCTGCTGATAACGATGAAACGGCGTTGCTTTTTAGTAAGTTCTCGTCGGTGCGACACCGGTCATGAGTGGTAAGTCAGCGTGCCACGATAAAGCATATTACTTTCTTTCCAGCCGCCGAGCCTGTTTTGCTGCTGCGGGGTGTGCAGCATCCAGTTGGCCTGGACAAGCCGGTTGGGCACAGATAAGTGCTGACGCGGAAATCTGGCGTTATGACCCAGCTCAGCGGCCAACGTATAGACCGGCTGCAATTGGATGGAGGCTGGCAGCGAACCGGGGTAAGAATGCATACGCGGCAACAGCAGCGGCAACTTGCCGGGCGCTTTGCGCTGTAACTCTGCCGGAGACCGATAAACCTGGTCATAAGAGGACAGCGCCGGGTTATCGAGCGATGGCAGGCTGCTCAGTGCCGTGGGGGTTGCTTTGGAGGGCGCCGCGCATAGTTTTTGGCCGGAGACCGAGCCGGTCCAGCAAAAAAGAGCAATAAGCATGGCAAACAACCAGCGCATGTATTCGCGTTCCGCCCCGCAGCAAAGGGTAAAAAAAGTGGCCTAACTTTACCAAAATAGCACGATTGGCAACAGGGAAATCTACGTTGCCGCCGGTGAAATACTACACGGCAATCGGCGGTTCAGGCATCGATTCAGCGGATTTTACATTACCTGACATAACCCAAGGTTTTTTGACCGCGTGCGCTATTTGTTTTCGGCGGTCACGCCGTCCAGATGCACCACCGGGTTTTCGGCGAACAGATAGCGGTCGGCGTTATATTCGAAATCGTCGCTGGTGGCGTTGAACAGCATTTGCTTGGTGTTTTCCAGGTGCTGCCACATCGCCAGTTTGGCGGCGTAAGGGTCTTTACGTATCAATGCCTTGAGGATCTGATCGTGATCGTCGCACCAACTGGCGATAGATCGCTCGTCGATATGCTCGTGCAGCTTGATCCAGTAAGGGTTATTCACCCGCTGGCTCCACATTTTTTCCACGATAGTGGCCATTGCGGTATTTTGCGTAGCCAGCGCCACCTGCACGTGGAATTTCAGATCCCATTGCGAATCGCGGAAGCGATCTTCCTTGCGCGCATGCTCCTGGATTTCCATCAGTTGGACGATATCTTGCTTGGTGACCTGGGTGGCGGCGAATTCGGCGATGTTGCTTTCAATCAACTGGCGCGCCTGCAGCAGTTCGAACGGCCCGGCGGTGGCGAACTCGATGCTGTCACCCGGTACCACCAGATGTTTTTGCTGGTTGGACATCACGTGGATCCCGGACCCCTTGCGCACGTCAACGTAGCCTTCCACTTCCAGCATGATGATGGCTTCGCGCACTACGGTACGGCTGACGTTCATCTCTTCAGCAATATAGCGCTCGGCCGGCAGCTTATCGCCCACCGGATAGCGGCCGCTTTCAATGCGCTGCTTAAGCTCGGCGGCCAGTTGCTGATACAGGCGTCTGGTTTCAGTGAATTCCATAGTGAATGCTCTTAGGGTAAGAAGGGGCGTGGCTGTCAGATTTGTTATACCACTTATTCGGCAGGGCTGCCAGTGGCCGCAGGGGCGCCCGGCGCGTGGCCGGGCGGTGGGTTAACTGCGCGCCGGGGCCGGCTGCAGAGCGTCTTGCGTGGGCGGCGAGGCCGGCCTGTTTTGCAGGACGGTCCAGATAACGATGGCGCCGAGAATATCGAATACCGACAGCGCGGCGAACAGCGGGCTGAAACCCAGGGTATCCGCCAATGCGCCGACCACCAGCGCAAACAGGGTGCTGGCGGTCCAGGCCGCCATGCCGGTCAGGCCGTTGGCGGTCGCCACCTCGTTACGGCCAAATACGTCTGAAGACAGGGTGATCAGCGCGCCGGACAGCGCCTGGTGAGCAAAGCCCCCGACGCACAGCAGCGCGATGGCGGCATAGGGACTGGTGAACAGGCCAATCATACCGGGGCCAATCATCAGCACCGCGCCCATCGTGACCACCAGTTTGCGTGAAACGATCAGGTTCACCTTAAAGTGTTTCTGGAAAAACGGCGGCAGATACCCGCCGACGATGCAACCGAGATCGGCGAACAGCATCGGCATCCAGGCGAACATGGCGATCTCTTTCAGGTTAAAGCCGTAGGCTTTGAACATGAATAACGGGATCCAGGCGTTGAAGGTGCCCCAGGCCGGTTCTGCCAGAAAACGCGGCAGCGCGATGCCCCAGAACTGGCGGTTGCGTACGATTTGCCAGGCGGACATTTTCTTGGCGTTGCTGGTTTGGTGCTGCGCTTCCTGGCCCTCGAGGATGTAATCTCGCTCTTCCTGGCTGAGTTTCTTCTGATCTTTCGGGTGCTTGTAGAAGATCAGCCAGCAGATGGCCCAAATCAGGCTCAGCACGCCGGTAATGATAAACGCCATTTCCCAGCTATGGGCGACAATGGCCCAGACCACCAGCGGCGGCGCGATCATCCCGCCGATCGACGAGCCCACATTGAAGTACCCCACGGCGATGGAGCGTTCTTTGGCCGGGAACCACTCGCTGCTGGCCTTCAGGCCGGCGGGGATCATAGCCGCTTCAGCCATGCCCACGGCGCCGCGCGCCAGCGCCAGCCCGCCCCAGCTGTTCGCCAGCGCGGTACCCATGCAAAACAGCGCCCACAGGATGGCGAACATGGCGTAGCCTACCTTGGTGCCCAGGACGTCCAGAACGTATCCCGCCACCGGTTGCATCAGGGTGTAGCAGGCGGAATAAGCGGCGACGATGTAAGAATACTGCTGCGTGGTGATATGCAGGGTGCCTTCCAGCGTCGGCGCCGCCACGGCAATGGCATTGCGGGTCAGGTAACCCAGCACGGTGCCGATGGTCACCAGCCCAATCATGTACCAGCGTAACCCTTTAATTTTACGCATCCGAAATATCTCCCAGTCTTGAATATGCGCGGCCGAGGTGGCGGCGTGTAGGGTGTGATTCCTTTTCGTTGCTCTGCACCGGCCCTTCCATCACCGCCGCATGCCCAACGCACCAGCGACGGGGTGGCGAGACAATAACTTGTCATACAGATTTAAAAGTTGAGTGATATCACAAAAGCCAAGATTCAATTGGGCAATAGACTTTGGCCTGCAATCGCGTGATTCAGGCCGCCTTTTGCTGCGAAACTGCGCGTTAATCGCCTTTTTAGAGGGGAAATGGTCGTAGGCTGGGGTAAGATTTTGCTGGACGCCTCGTATAATTGGTGTGATAACTTTGTCGTATTGAACACTGTGCCGAACGGTCAGCAAGGTGAGGAGCCTGATATGGCGACGTTTTTAAATGAAGATTTCTTGTTGGGCAGCGAATTTGCCCGGCGTTTGTATCATGACTATGCGGCGGATCAGCCGATCTTTGACTACCACTGTCATTTGCCGCCGGAACAGATCGCCGAGAATACCCGCTTCAAAAACTTATATGACATCTGGTTAAAGGGCGATCACTACAAGTGGCGGGCGATGCGTACCAACGGCGTGGCCGAACGTTTGTGCACCGGCGATGCCGGCGACCGCGAGAAGTTTGACGCCTGGGCCGCCACCGTGCCCCATACCATCGGCAATCCGCTGTATCACTGGACCCATCTCGAACTGCGCCGCCCGTTCGGCATCACCGGCACGCTGCTTTCCCCGGCGACGGCGGACGATATCTGGCATCGCGGCAACGCGCTGTTGGCGCAGGACGATTTCAGGGCGCGCGGCATCATGCAGCAGATGAAGGTGAAAATGGTCGGCACCACCGACGATCCGATCGACGATCTGCGCCACCACAAAGCGATTGCCGCCGACGACAGTTTCGATATCAAGGTGCTGCCAAGCTGGCGGCCGGATAAGGCGTTCAATATCGATGCGCCGGGCTTTAACGATTACCTGAAAAAGCTGGAGGCGGCGGCGGATATCCATATCAGCCGCTTCACCTCGCTGTGCGACGCGTTGAAGAAACGTATGGACCACTTCGCCGCTCACGGCTGCAAAGTGGCCGACCATGCGCTGGACGTGGTGGTGTATGGCGAAGCTAACGAAGCCGAGCTGGACGCCATTCTGGCCCAACGCCTGAGCGGCAAGCTGCCTGGGCCGGAGCAGAGCGCCCAGTTCAAAAGCGCAGTGCTGCTGTTCCTGGCCGCTGAATATCAACGCCGTGAATGGGTACAGCAGTATCACATCGGCGCATTGCGCAACAACAACAGCCGGATGCTGGCAAGCGTTGGCCCGGATATCGGCTTCGACTCCATTAACGACCGGCCGCTGGCAGAGCCGCTTTCCCGCCTGCTGGATGCTCAATCCCGGCAGGGAGGATTACCGAAAACCATCCTGTATTGCCTTAACCCGCGCGATAACGAAGTGATCGGCACCATGGTGGGTAATTTCCAGGGGGAAGGCACGCCAGGCAAAATGCAGTTTGGTTCAGGCTGGTGGTTCAACGATCAGAAAGACGGCATGCAACGCCAGATGACGCAGTTGGCGCAGCTTGGCCTGCTGAGCCGTTTTGTCGGCATGCTGACCGACAGCCGCAGCTTCTTGTCGTATACCCGCCATGAATATTTCCGCCGCATTCTCTGCCAGATGATGGGGCGCTGGGTGGACGAGGGCGAAGCGCCGGCGGATATCGCGCTGCTCGGCGAGATGGTGAAAAACATCTGTTTCGACAATGCCAAAAATTATTTCGCCATTGAACTGGCGTAGCCGCTTCCCGAGGTTGGTTTATGCAAAGCATCGTAAAAATTCATTCGCAGGATAATGTGGCGGTGGCGCTGCGCGATCTGGCCGACGGCGAAACGCTGGCGCTGGACGCGCTGACCATTCGGCTTTCGCAACCGGTGGCGCGTGGGCACAAGTTTGCGCTGCAGCCGATCGCAGCCGGCGAGGCGATCGTCAAGTACGGGCTGCCGATCGGCCATGCGTTGGTAGCCATAGCGCCGGGCGTGCACATTCACTCGCAAAATGCCAAAACCAACCTGAGCGATCTGGACAGCTATCAGTACCAACCGGAATTTCCCGCGCTGCCGCCGCAGGCAGCGGATCGAGAGGTTCAGCTCTATCGCCGCAGCAGCGGCGAGGTAGGGATCCGCAACGAACTGTGGATCGTACCGACCGTCGGCTGCGTCAACGGCATTGCCCGGCAGATCCAGCAGCGTTTTCTGAAGGAAACTCAGGATGCGCAGGGGATCGATGGCGTACACCTGTTCAGTCATCCGTTCGGTTGCTCGCAATTGGGGCAGGATCATGAAAATACCCGCACCATGCTGCAAAATATGGTGCGCCATCCGAATGCCGGCGCGGTGCTGGTGATTGGCCTGGGGTGCGAGAACAATCAGGTAGATGTTTTCCGCAGTACGCTCGGGGCGACGGATGAGCGGCGGGTACGCTTTATGGTCTGCCAGCAGCAGGACGATGAGGTGGAAGCCGGGCTGGAGCAACTGCATGAGTTGTACCAGGTCATGCGCGACGATCGTCGCCAGCCGGGCAAATTGAGCGAACTGAAGTTCGGCCTGGAGTGCGGCGGATCGGACGGGCTGTCCGGCATCACCGCCAACCCGCTGCTGGGGCGGTTTTCCGACTATGTGATCGCCAACGGCGGCACCACGGTGCTGACCGAGGTGCCGGAGATGTTTGGCGCAGAACGGATCCTGATGAGCCGTTGCCGCGATCGGGCTACCTTCGAGAAAACCGTCAGCATGGTCAACGATTTCAAACAATACTTCATCGCCCACAACCAGCCGATTTATGAAAACCCTTCGCCGGGCAACAAGGCGGGCGGCATTACCACACTGGAGGAAAAATCCCTCGGTTGCACGCAGAAAGCCGGGCAGAGCCGGGTGGTGGACGTACTCAAATACGGCGAACGGCTGCGGCAGCCAGGGTTAAACCTGCTCAGCGCGCCCGGCAATGACGCGGTGGCGACCAGCGCGCTGGCCGGCGCCGGCTGCCATATGGTGTTGTTCAGTACCGGACGTGGCACGCCCTACGGCGGCTTCGTTCCCACGGTAAAACTGGCGACCAACAGCGAACTGGCGGCGAAAAAACCGCACTGGATCGATTTCGATGCCGGGCAATTGATCCACGGCACGCCGATGGATCGCCTGCTGGAACAGTTTGTCGATCTGATCGTGGCGATCGCCAATGGCAAAGCGGCGCGCAACGAAGCGAACGATTTCCGCGAGTTGGCGATTTTTAAAAGCGGGGTGACATTGTAAAGCGCCGGCAGCGGGGGTAGCATAAAACAGCGTTTCACTTTTAACGCCATTGTCTCCCGCTTCAGGATCCCCTAATGACGTTTTATTGGTTTGCCCAGGCCGTGGGCGTGCTGGCTTTTCTGGTAGGCATCACCAGTTTTTTCAATCGCGACGACCAGCGCTTCAAACTGCAACTGTCAGGATACAGCCTGATCATTGGCATTCACTTCTTCCTGATGGGAGCGAGCGCCGCCGGCAGCAGCGCGTTGCTCAGCGCCTGCCGCAACCTGGTTTCAATGCGCACTCGCAGCCTGTGGGTGATGTGGCTGTTTATCGGTTTGACGCTGACCATCGGCCTGACGCGTTTCCAACATCCCATCGAACTGCTGCCGATCTTCGGTACTTCGATCAGCACCTGGGCGCTGTTTCGCACCCGCGGGCTGACGACCCGTTGCGTGATGTGGTGTTCCACCGCCTGCTGGGTCACGCATAACATCTGGCTCGGGTCGATAGGCGGTTCACTGATAGAAGGCAGCTTCCTGCTGATGAACGGCTTCAACATTATCCGTTTCCGCCGCCTGCAACTGCGCGGCATCGATCCTTTTGCGGTAGAAAAAAAGGCGCCCATTGGGCGCCTTGCTGACGATAGTTAATCGCTTAACGCACGTTCAACGGGTCTTCATCCGCCAGGCGTTGATCTTCCGCCTGGCAGGCCGCCGCGGTGAACAGCACGTCGGTGGATGAGTTCAGTGCGGTCTCTGCGGAGTCCTGCAACACGCCGATGATAAAGCCCACCGCCACGACCTGCATGGCGACGTCGTTCGGGATGCCGAACATGTTGCACGCCAGTGGGATCAATAACAGCGAACCGCCGGCCACGCCGGAAGCGCCGCAGGCGCAGATCGCCGCCACCACGCTCAGCAGCAGCGCGGTCGGGACGTCAACCGGAATGCCCAGAGTGTGCACCGCCGCCAGCGTCAGCACGGTAATGGTGATCGCCGCGCCGGCCATATTGATGGTTGCGCCCAACGGGATAGAAACCGAGTAGGTGTCTTCGTTCAGATTCAGCTTTTTGCACAGCTCCATATTCACCGGAATGTTGGCGGCCGAGCTGCGGGTGAAGAATGCGGTCACGCCGCTTTCACGCAGGCAGGCGAACACCAGAGGATAAGGGTTGCGGCGGATCTTCCAGTAAACGATCAGCGGGTTCAGCACCAGCGCCACCATCAGCATGCAGCCGATCAACACCATCAGCAGTTGCGCGTAGCCCCACAGCGCGCCGAAGCCGGTTTCCGCCAGCGTCGAAGCCACCAGACCGAAGATGCCGAGCGGCGCACAGCGGATCACCGCGCGCACCACCAAAGTGACCGCATGCGACATGTCGTTAATCAGCGATTTGGTGGTTTCCGAAGCGTGGCGCAGCGCCAGCCCCAGACCAATCGCCCAGGCCAGAATGCCGATATAGTTGGCGTTAATCAGCGCGTGGAACGGGTTGGCGACCACGCTCATCAACAGGCTTTTCAACACTTCAACAATGCCGCCCGGCGGGTTGATGTCCGCATTGCCGGCAACCAGCGCCAGATTGGACGGGAACATAAAGCTGACCACCACCGCCACCAGCGCCGCAGCGAAAGTCCCCAACAGATAGAGGAACAGGATCGGGCGAATATTGGTTTTCTGCCCGTGCTTGTGGTTGGCGATCGAGGCCATGACCAGTACCAGAACCAACAGCGGCGCCACGGCCTTTAACGCGCCGACGAACAGCGCGCCAAGCAGCCCGACGGCGGAGGCCGTCGCCGGTGAAACCAGCGCCACGATAATACCGGCCGCCAGGCCGACCATAATTTGCTTAACCAGGCTGCCCTGTGTGATCCGTTTTAACAGTTTTTGCATAATGCTCTTCTTCCCGGTGAGGTTGCGCACAGACTGACCGCCTCGACAGGAACGCTGCCGGGCAATTTTTATTTCTATCTGTAACTAAGTATGTTTGCCAAACCAGTATTCAGTAAACAAATGGGGTTGGAAAGGGGAGGAAGTGAAATTCTGAGGGCGGATCAACTCTTGATAACATACTGGTTACATTTGTGTGATCGCAATAACATTTGGCGTTTTGGACGAATTGCCAAACAATCACGGGGCGGCTAGCGCCCCGGATAACAGATTATGGTGCTTTATTCGCCAGGCGATCGTTGCGGCGGTTAACCCAGGCATTGATCAGCAGCGTTAATGTCAGAATACCGGCTACCACGCCGAGCGAAACGCCGATCGGGATATGGAAGAAGTCGATAATCAGCATTTTGACGCCGATAAACATCAAGATGATCGACAGACCGTATTTCAGCATCGAGAAGCGCTCCGCCACGTTGGCCAGCAGGAAATACATGGCGCGCAGGCCCATGATGGCAAACAGGTTAGAGGTCAGGACGATAAACGGATCGGTAGTGACGGCAAAGATGGCCGGAATGCTGTCGACCGCGAAAATCACGTCGCTCAGTTCCACCAGGATCAACACCAGCACCAGCGGTGTTGCGAACAGCAACCCGTTGCGGCGCACGAAGAAACGTTCGCCTTCGAGGTTGTCTGTCATGCGCAGGTGGCTACGCAGCCACCTTACCAGCGGCTTGTCGCCAATCGCCGAATCGTCTTCCTTCGCCAGCGCCATCTTGATGCCGGTGAACAGCAGGAAGGCACCGAACAGATACAACAGCCACTGGAACTGGGTCACCAACCAGCTACCGGCGAAGATCATGATGGTACGCAGCACGATCGCACCCAATACGCCAAAAATCAGCACGCGACGTTGCAGGTTGGCCGGAACGGCGAAATAGCTGAACAGCATCAGCCAGACGAAGACGTTATCGACCGCCAGCGCTTTTTCGATCAGGTAACCGGTGAGGAAGGCGAGCGCCTGCGTATCGGCGACGGCGCGCCCGGCGGTTTGGTTCAGGTAGTACCAGAAACCCAGGTTGAACAGCAGGGAAAGGCTGACCCACACCAGCGACCAACTGGCGGCCTGCTTCAGCGTCATGGTGTGCGCGCCTTTGCGGCCCTGCAGCAGTAAGTCGATTGCGAGCATCACAACTATGATGGCGGCGAAACTGCCCCATAACCAAGGTGTGCCAACGGTATTCATCATCAGAGTATCCTTCAAAAACAAAAACGGCCAACGTCGGAAGACGCCAGCCGCTCTGTGAACGCTGCAAGCAAACCTCGCCTTCCGGCAAGGTCTCACTTACAACGTTGATGAAGGTGCACCCGCAGTGCCCGTCACATCATGTTGCCCGGTAACCGGATGCTTGCGCATCGTAATGACGATTAACCGGCAAGATACCCTTCGTCTTTCAAGCCGCTGCAGCCTTGGCTGTCCTCTGTCACTCCAGTCACTTAGTCAATCCAAGCTCCTGGGGATGCCTTCAGTTGCCGCCTTGCCGCACCTTGAAATTCATTGGGTATAAAAGTTACTCCCCTTTGCACCGCAAAAAGTAATGCAAAATGTGTCAGCGGTCAACGTTTATCACGCTAGCCGGCCAGGGCCTTTTGCGCGCCGAGGCTGACGACGAAACCTTGCAGCAATAACCGACTGAAGGGCGTATCGCTAACCTGCTGTTGCTTAAGCTGATACTGCGTCTGCTGCTCGGGGTACAGTTCGCCGAGCCAGCTCAGGTATTGATGCATCACCGCGCCGTTAAATTCCGGATGGAACTGGGTGGTCAGTACGTGATCGCCATAACTGAGGATCTGACAGGCGTCCTGTTGTGAACGCGCCAGCACCTTCGCGCCGGCAGGCGGCGTCAGTACGCTTTGCGAGTGGATCAGATTGGCCTTGAAATGCGGCGGCAGCATCGCCAGACGGCGATCGTTGGCGGCGGCGGGCAGCAGTTCAATATCCAGCGTACCGACCTCCATGCCCTGCGGGTGGTAGCCCACTTCACCGCCTAGCGCATAGGCCAGCAACTGGTGGCCATAGCAGGCGCCGAAAATCGGCAGCTTGATCTCCATCGCCTGACGCAGCCACTCGACGGCCTGTTCGCTCCACGGCAATTGTTCGGTGACCATCGCCGCCGATCCGGTAATCACCACGCCGGCGTAGTTTTGCGGCGCCGGCAGCTGTTCGCCGGAAGGAAGATGCACGATCTGCACGCGATCGGCGGCAATGCTGCCCTGTTGCAGGAACATCCCGTCGAAATTGCCCTTATCGCGACGTATTGCCTCCGGCGCATCGCCGGTTTGCATCAGTAATAGCGGTTTCATGTCATTCTCCATCGGCAGGGAAGGTCACGCCGGTCTGGCGGCGGATTTCGGTCAGCAACTGGGCGACGATCAGCGAGTTTTCTAACCCCGGATGTTCTACCTGCCGTTTTTCAACCAGCTCGGCGAAGGCTTGCGCTTCATACAGCATGGTATTGATATGCTGCGGTTGGGTCAGATCCTGACGATTGCCCCCGCGCGGCGTCAGCGTCACACCCTGACATTCCGAAATTTTATCGATGACCAGCGTTCCTTCTTCACCCTGGATCTCGCTCGGAATATCCGAGTTGCTGACCTTGGAATGAGAAATGGTTACGTCAAAATCCCCGTAATTGAGGCAGGCGGTTCCATGCGCATCAACGCCGGTGTCCAGCAGAGCGGCGCTGGCGATCACGGATTTTGGTGCGCCAAACAGCGCCACGGCGCTGGCCA
Source organism: Serratia plymuthica (assembly GCF_018336935.1). Classification (NCBI taxonomy): domain Bacteria; kingdom Pseudomonadati; phylum Pseudomonadota; class Gammaproteobacteria; order Enterobacterales; family Yersiniaceae; genus Serratia; species Serratia plymuthica. The sequence continues at coordinate 4,113,207 of NZ_CP068771.1, forward strand.
GGCAATAGTAGCCAATGTCCATGATGGAGCCATTGGAAAACTGCGGGTTAAAGGTGTTTGGGTTCTCGCCGGCCAGATAACGCGGATAGCGCGAAGAGTATTGGCAGTAGTTGATAAAGGCTTTGCATAGCCGGCCGATTTTCGGCAGCGCTTGTTTCAGGGCCAGGAAATTCGGCAGGTGGGCGCTTTTGAAGGCTTCGAACAGCACCACCTGGTTTTCCCGCGCGCAGGCGACCAGTTGTTCTGCTTCGCGCAGGGTGGAGGCCAGCGGCTTTTCGCAGATCACGTGTTTTTTATGGCTGAGGAACAGCAGCGATTGCCGGCAATGCAGGGAATTGGGGCTGGCGATGTACACCGCGTCGATGGCGTCGGATTGGGCCAGCGCCTCCAGGGAATCGAAAAACAGACTGACGTGATAATTGGCGCCAAACGCCTGCGCCTGCTCGAGCTTGCGCGAATAGATGGCGGTCAGCTTCAGTTTGCCACTTTCATGTGCGGCGTCGATAAAGCGTTCCGTAATCCAGTTGGTGCCAACAACGGCAAAGCGAATCATAGATATCTCCGGTTCCCAAGCCCTATACCCTGTGAATTTCAAGTGCTGCCTAGGGTAGAAAGAATCAGATTATCACGGCAATTACCGAAGGCGAATCCCGCTATGCATACAGATCGCCAAATACGGAGAGGTGGGTCAGGTACAGCCGGGTGTCGAATTCCAGCTGATGGTAATTCGGCTCCATATGGCAGCACAGGCTGTAGAAGGCTTTGTTGTGATCTTTCTCTTTCAGATGCGCCAGTTCATGCACCACGATCATGCGCAGGAACGGCTCCGGCGCCAGCTTGAACACCGTCGCCACGCGGATTTCCGCCTTGGCCTTCAGCTTGCCGCCCTGCACGCGTGAAATGGCGGTGTGCATGCCAAGCGCGTGTTTCATCACCTGGATTTTACCGTCGTAGGCCACTTTGCTCAGCGGCTGGGCGTTGCGCAGATACTGGTTTTTCAGATCGACGGTATACTGATAAAGCGACTTGTCGGTGGTGCAATCATGCACCTGCGGATAGCGCTGCAACAGCACATCACCCAGCCGTTGCTGGTCGATCAACTGCTGCACCTGGCTTTGCAGATGTTCAGGGTAACCCTGCAGGTAAGTCAGTTCGGACATCATCTTCCCGTATTGGCGGCAATTCAGCGGGCTATTCTATGACGTTTTTTCGCGCAAAGCCCGCAAAGGGCAATTTATCCGAAAAAACATTTTACTGATGGACGTTTTTAGGGGATAAACAGCCCAAATTTTATCAGTCAGGAGGGGCAATGAGCCAACTCGATCTGGGAACACAGCAACTTGAGCTGGAGCGTTATCCCCAACAGGAAGAATCCACCCAATTGCAGGCGTGGGAAGCGGCGGACGAATATCTGCTGCAACAGCTTGAAAATGTAGACATCGGCGGTCGCCCGGTGCTGATTTTCAACGACAACTTCGGCACGTTGGCCTGTGCGCTGCACGGCCATCAGCCTTATAGCATCAGCGATTCATACATGAGCCAGCTGGCTACGCGCCATAACCTGAAGCTCAATGAGCTGGATCCGGAGCAGGTTACGCTGCTGGACAGCCTCGCCGAACTGCCTGCATCACCGGCAGTGGTGTTGATCCGCATTCCCAAGGCGCTGGCGCTGCTGGAACAGCAACTGCGCTCGCTGCGCAACGTGGTGGCGCCGGACACGGTGATCATTGCCGGAGCCAAGGCGCGCGACGTGCACACCTCAACCATGCAGCTGTTTGAAAAGGTGCTGGGGCCGACGCGCACCAGCCTGGCGTGGAAGAAAGCGCGCCTGATCCACTGCGAAGTGGCGGACATCGCGCCGCCGACGGCGCCGGAAACCACCAACTGGACGCTGGACGGCACCGATTGGCTTATCCACAACCATGCCAACGTGTTCTCACGCAGCAATCTGGATATTGGCGCACGTCTGTTCCTGGATCACCTGCCGCATGACATTGAAGGCCATATCATCGATCTCGGCTGCGGTAACGGCATCATCGGCATGGCTGCATTGATGCAGAACCCGCAAGCACAGGTCACCTTTACTGATGAGTCCTATATGGCGGTGGCGTCCAGCGAATTAAACGTGGAACACAACCTGCCGCAGGATCTGGATCGCTGTCAGTTTGAAGTGAATAACTCGCTGGCGGGGATTGAGCGTGAAAGCGTGCAGGCGGTACTGTGCAACCCACCGTTCCACCAGCAGCATGCGATCACCGATCATACCGCCTGGCAGATGTTCTGCGATGCCAAGCGTTGCCTGCAGGTGGGCGGCGAGCTGCGCATCGTCGGCAACCGTCATCTGGATTATCACCAGAAGCTGAAGCGTCTGTTTGGTAACTGCACGCTGGTGGCATCCAACAAGAAGTTCGTGATCCTGAAAGCGGTGAAATCCGGCGCGCGCTACTGAGTAACCGGGGGCGCAACGCGCCCCTTTTTTACAGCGCCATCGCCAGCCGCGTGCCCTGATCGATAGCACGGCGGGCGTCCAGCTCGGCGGCTACGTCCGCACCGCCAATCAAATGCACGGTTTTTCCCATCGCCAGCAGCGGTTGCTGCAGTTCGCGGCGTGGCTCCTGCCCGGCGCAGATAACCACCGTATCCACCGGCAGACAGCTTTCCTGCTCGGCGCGCGAGATGTGTAATCCTTCCTCATCGATGCGTTGATAGTTCACGCTGTTGAGCATCTTGACGCCGCGCATCAATAGGCTGGCGCGGTGGATCCAACCGGTGGTTTTCCCCAGGCCTTCACCCACTTTGCTGGTTTTGCGCTGCAGCAGATAGATTTGCCGCGGCCCGCGTTCCGCCACCGGCCCTTGCGCCGCCAGCCCGCCGCGTTGGCTGAGCTGGCCATCGATACCCCATTCACGGTTAAATTCTGCCTGATCCAGGCTGCTCGACACGCCGTGCTGGCTGAGGTACTCGGCGGTGTCGAAGCCGATGCCGCCGGCGCCGATAATCGCCACCCGCTGGCCGACCGGCTTTTTGTCGCGCAATACGTCCAGGTAGGTCAGCACCTTGGCGTTATCAATTCCTGGGATCGCCGGCGTGCGCGGCACTATGCCGCAGGCGAGGATCACTTCCTCGAATTCCGCCAGATCGGCGGCTTCTACCTGCGTACCCAGTTTTACCGTCACCTCAAGCAATGCCAGCTGGCGACGGAAGTAGCGCAGGGTTTCGTGGAATTCTTCTTTACCGGGGATCTGCTTGGCGATATTGAACTGTCCGCCAATCTGATCGGCGGCATCGAACAGCGTCACCCGGTGGCCGCGGCTGGCGGCGGTGGTGGCAAACGCCAATCCGGCCGGCCCGGCGCCGATCACCGCCAGCTTTTTCGGCTTTTCGGCCATGGTCAGCGGCATTTCGGTTTCGCGGCAGGCACGCGGGTTCACCAGGCAGGAGGTGAGCTTGCCTTCGAAAATCTGATCGAGACAGGCCTGATTGCAGCCAATGCAGGTGTTTATCTCGTCGGCGCGTCCTTCGGCGGCTTTTTGCACAAAAGCGGCGTCGGCCAGGAATGGGCGGGCCATCGACACCATGTCGGCGCAGCCGTCCGCCAGCACTTGTTCTGCAACCGCCGGATCGTTGATACGGTTGGTGGTGATCAGCGGAATGCGTACTTTACCCATCAGCTTGCGGGTCACCCAACTGAAACCGGCGCGCGGCACCATGGTGGCGATAGTCGGGATCCGCGCCTCATGCCAGCCGATGCCGGTGTTGATCAGGGTCGCGCCCGCCTGTTCTATCGCCAGCGCCAACTGTTCGATCTCCTGCCAACTGGAGCCGTCCTCCACCAGATCGAGCATCGACAGGCGGTAAATCAAAATGAACTCGCGGCCAACCGCCTGACGCACCGCCCGGACGATCTCCACGGCAAAACGCATGCGGTTGCTGAAGCTGCCTCCCCATGTGTCATCGCGCTGGTTGGTTCGCGCCGCCAGGAATTGGTTGATCAAATAGCCTTCGGAACCCATCACTTCTACGCCGTCGTAGCCGGCCTGCTGCGCCAGCAGCGCACAGTGGGCGAAGTCGGCGATGGTCTGTTCGATCTCCGCCTCGCTCAGCGCGGTCGGGGCGAAAGGGTTGATCGGCGCCTGCAGCGCGGACGGCGCCACCGGCTGCGGTTGATAGCTGTAGCGGCCGGCATGCAGGATCTGCAACGCAATTTTGCCTCCGGCCCGGTGGACGGCATCGGTAACGATCCGGTGATGATCGACCTGATCCCGGCGGTTGAGAGTGGAGCCGCCGCGATACACCACGCCCTTTTCATTGGGGGCGATGCCGCCGGTCACGATCAGCGCCACGCCGGCCGCTGCGCGTTCGGCATAGAAAGCGGCCATGCGTTCCGGGCCATCGGGAAGTTCTTCCAGGCCGGTGTGCATCGAGCCCATCAGCACCCGGTTTTTCAGGGTGGTGAAGCCGAGATCCAGCGGCGCCAGCAGGTGAGGGTAATTGCTCATTGCACTCTCCATCGTTCATCCCCCGCCTCTTTCAATCTGCAGCGTTGTCGCCTGCGTTCGCTCGCCCCAGTCACTTACTTGAGTAAGCTCCTGGGAACGCCCTAACTTGCCGCCTGGCTGCAGGTTGAAAGCGATTGGGGATGAGCATCTGTTATTATTATGTGAACACAAGTGGTCGGATGAGATAAATCTAGCCGTTGTCGCGCCGCTTGGGAATCTGCGTTGTGCCGAATGTGATAGACGTCATGAATCTCAGGCACCGTTTGCATAACGAACAAAAGATCGGTTAACCTTTGCGCGTTGTAAATTCCTTCTCTCTGCGGAGCCATCACCGAAAATGAACAAACACGCCTGTTGATATCTTGTCCCATGCTGAGCACGCCGGTGCCGGATGGGGATGTTTTGATTTCATTCAGGAGTGCTTATGGCTCATTTTGCGCAATCCCCTTATTTTGTTTTACACCAACTGACCTGCCAGTTTGCTAACGGCGAAACGCTGTTCGGCCCGCTGGATCTCGCTTTCGATCAACAACACTGTGGCCTGGTTGGGCGTAATGGCGTCGGCAAAACCCGTTTGCTGCGCCTGATCGCCGGCCTGGATCAACCGGGGAGCGGACATGTGGAAACGCATGCTTCGCTGGCCTATGTGGCGCAACAGCCGGAGATCGCAGCGCAGATCACGCTGGCGCAGTTGCTGGGCTACGGCGAGGTGTTTGCCGCACTGGCCCGCATTGAGCAGGGGCGCCCGTGGGCGGACGACATCGATCGCCTGGAAGGGCAGTGGGATCTGAACGATCGTCTGCACGCTGCCTTTGCCGCCGCCGGATTGCCTGAGTTCGATCCGCTGCGGCCGGCCGGCTCCCTGAGCGGCGGGGAGCGAATGCGTGCGACGCTGTGTGGCGCGATGCTGGGCGGTGCGGATTGCTTGCTGCTGGATGAACCGAGCAACCACCTTGATGCCGACGGGCGCGACTGGCTGTACCGGCAGTTGGCGCAGTGGCGCGGCGGGCTGCTGGTTGCCAGCCACGATCGGCAACTGCTGGCGCGTATGGCGCGCATCGTCGAACTGACGCCCGACGGGCTGCGCAGCTATGGCGGCAACTACGATGACTATCGTCGGCAGCGCGACCTGGAGCGGCAGGCGGCGCGAGCCGGCTGGGAACATGCGCGGCAGGAACGCAAACGCACTCGCGCCCGGCAGCAGAAGGAACACGACATCAGCCAGCGGCGCTCAGCCCAAACGCTGAAAACCGTCGATACGCTGAATATCGCCTCTTTCGAACGCGTGGCTTACAAAGCGGCGGCCAAAGAGAGCCTCGGCACGCTGCGCAAACAGCATCAGGACCAAAAAGGCAGCCTCGATGCCGCCGTGCGCGAGGCATACCAGCGGGTGGAAGAAGACAGCCCGGTGATGTTGACCCTGCCAGGCAGTGCGGTGATGGCGGGCAAGCAGGTGCTGGTGATCGAGCAGCTGCAACTGCCTTTTGTCGGTGCGCGGCCGCTGGATATGCGCATCGACGGCCCCATGCGCGTAGCGCTGACCGGCCCGAACGGCTGCGGAAAATCCACGTTGCTGAAGGTGATCCTCGGCCGGTTGGCGGCGGTGTCCGGTCACGTTCATTGTCCGCTGCCAATGGCTTACCTCGACCAAACCCTGTCGCAGTTCGATTCGCGATTATCGGTGATGGCGCTGCTGGGATTGCAGGATTCTCCGCTGGCCGAAGGGGCGTTGCGTACCCAACTGGCGCAGTTGCAACTCGGTGCGGAACGGATCACGTTGCCGTTGGCGGCGCTGAGCGGCGGAGAAAGGCTGAAGGCGGCGCTGGCCTGTGCGCTGTGGCGTAAGGAGCCGGCGCAATTGCTGTTGCTGGACGAGCCGACCAACCATTTGGATCTGGCTTCGTCATTGGCCATTGAGGCGGCGCTGGCGGAGTTTCCCGGTGCGATGCTGGTGGTCTCGCACGATGAAGCCTTCCTGCGGGCGCTGAAACTGACTCATCGCCTGCATTGGCAGGACGGGGGCTGGCAGTTCAGGGCGCTGTAATGCATTGCAGCAGCAGGGTAAAGGCGGCGGCCATCTGTTCCTCCGGCACGCAGGCGAAGCCCATCAGCAGCCCGCGGCGGTGGTTGGGCAGCATGTAGTAACGCGACAGCGGCCGCACCAGCACGCCGCGTGCGGCGGCGGCGGCGGCGATCGCCACGTCGTCGGCTTCGTCCGGCAGGTTCAGGATCAGGTGCAACCCGGCGTTGTTGTTGAATTCGCTCAACGCCTGCTTGCCCAGATGCTGCTCAATCAAGGCGGTCAGAAACGCCCGCCGCCGGGCATACAGCAGCCGCATGCGGCGAATATGCACGCTGTAGTGGCCTTCCTGAATAAACTGCGCCAGCGCGGTCTGGATCAGCAGGTGACCGCCGCGATACAGTTCGGCGTGCGCGGTTTTCAGCTCCGTCATCAACGGCTTTGGCAGCACCACGTAACCTAGCCGCAGCGCCGGGTACAGCGTTTTGCTGAAGGTGCCGATATAAATCACCGGCGCATCGGCTTCCAGCCCTTGCAGCGCCGGGATGGGCTGGCCGGAAAAGCGGAACTCGCTGTCGTAGTCGTCTTCGACAATCCAACTGCCGCCGTTGCGCGCCAACGCCAGCAACCGCTGCCGCCGCGCCAGGCTCATCACCGATCCCAGTGGATACTGGTGCGATGGGGTGACGAAAATCAGCCGTGGCGCGCCGGTTGGCTGCTCCGGCGGCACCATGCCGGCCTCATCGACCCCCAGCGGGCAGATATTCACGTCGTTCATCCGCAGAATATTGCGGATCCCCCAATAGCCCGGTTCTTCAATCCACGCGTCGTCGCCCGGATTGCACAGCATGCGCGTCACCAGATCTATCGCCTGATGAATGCCTTCGGTAATCAAAATTTGCTCCGGTGAGCAGCGAACCGAACGGGCGACGCGCAGATAGTCCACCAATGCATGCTGCAACTCCGGGCTGCCGCCCTGATTACTGTAGGTCAGCCGCTGCGGAGCGGGGCGGCGGCTGATGCGCGCCTGGATCTTGCTGAACAGCTGGTGAGGAAAGGCGTTGACGTCGGGTACGCCGGGGATAAACGCGCCCCACTGTTTGGGGCTGGCACTGGCGTGATGCAGCAGGGTGGATCCTCGGGCCGACAGCTCAATGCGCCGTTGTTCTCCGTCACTGCCTGCGGGGGCGCTGACGGTAGATAAACAGCTGTCCGGCACGGTTTCGGCGACGAATGTGCCGCTGCCTGCGCGTGCCAAAACATAACCTTCTGCCAAGAGTTGTTCATAAACGGTTAATACGGTGTTGCGTGACAGCCCGAGTTCCTGCGCCAGATCGCGCGAAGCGGGCAGGCGGCTGGAGGGCGGCAAACTGCCGTCCAAAATGCTGGTGCGGATCGCGTTATACAGCCGCTTGTGCAGCTTATCATCGGGCTGTTCGCCGAGGCGCTGCAATAACAGGTCACCACTCAGTGAGCGCAATTGGATCCCTCAATTAATCGTAACTGGCACTCGATTATAGGGCCACATCCTGTGTAAATAAACGTCATTGTTTCGCGAATGTGAACGAAACGTACAACAGGCACCGGCCGGAGAGAACAGCATGAAAAACGCAGAACTGAATCAACGTCGTCAGGATGCCACCCCACGCGGGATTGGCGTGATGTGCGGTTTTTACGCCGAGCGTGCGGAGAACGCCACGCTGTGGGACGTAGAAGGTAATGAGGTTATCGATTTCGCTTCCGGTATTGCTGTTCTGAATACCGGACACCGGCATCCGAAGGTGATCGCCGCCATTGAACGGCAACTGAAAGCCTTCACCCACACCGCTTACCAAATCGTTCCTTACGAAAGCTATGTCGCGTTGGCAGAGCGCATCAACCAGCGCGCCCCGATCGAAGGCCCTTGTAAAACCGCGTTGTTCACCACCGGCGCAGAAGCGGTGGAAAACGCGGTCAAAATCGCCCGCGCCTATACCGGCCGGCCGGGCCTGATCACCTTTGGCGGCGGTTTCCATGGCCGCACTTACATGACCATGGCGCTGACCGGCAAAGTGGCTCCCTACAAGCTGGGCTTCGGGCCTTTCCCCGGATCGGTGTTCCACGGCCAGTATCCGAATGCGCTGTATGGCGTGACCACCGAAGACGCGATGAACAGCCTGGAACGCATCTTTAAGGCGGATATCGATCCCAAACAAGTGGCCGCCATTGTGCTGGAGCCGGTGCAGGGCGAGGGCGGTTTCAACATTGCGCCGGCCGATTTTATGCAGGCGCTGCGCGAACTGTGCGACCAGCACGGCATTTTGCTGATTGCCGACGAAGTGCAGACCGGTTTTGCCCGTACCGGCAAGCTGTTTGCCATGGAGCATTACGCGGTGAAACCGGATCTGATCACCATGGCGAAAAGCCTGGCGGGCGGTATGCCGCTCTCGGCGGTGGCCGGCCGGGCCGACGTGATGGACGCCCCGGCGCCAGGCGGGCTGGGCGGCACCTATGCCGGTAACCCGTTGGCTGTGGCCGCGGCACTTGCGGTGCTGGACGTGATTGACGAAGAACAGCTGTGCCAGCGTTCCCAACGTTTGGGCCAGCATTTGGTAGAAGTGCTGCAACAGGCGCGCACAACCAGCCCGGCGATCGCGGATATTCGCGCGCAGGGATCGATGGTGGCGGTGGAGTTCAAGGATCCGGCGACCGGCAAGCCTTCGGCGGAGATCACCCGCCAGGTGCAGCAAAAGGCGTTGGAAGAGGGCCTGCTGCTGTTGAGCTGCGGTGTGAACGGCAACGTGATCCGTTTCCTGTATCCGCTGACCATCCCTGAGGCGCAGTTCACCCAGGCGCTGGGCATTCTTTCCCGCGCGTTGGCCCAATAAGGAGTGACCGGCAATGAAACTGAATAACCCCGAGCTGCTGCGCAGCCAGTGTTTGATTAACGGTGAGTGGTGCGACGCGTTGAGCGGCAAGCGTGAAGCGGTCATCAACCCGGCAACCGGCGCAGAGTTGGCGAGCATTCCGCTGGTCAGTGAAGAAGAAACGCAGCAGGCGATTAACGCGGCGCAGTTGGCGCAGCAGGGCTGGAAACAGCTGACCGCCAAACAGCGCTCCGTAGTGCTGCTGGCCTGGGCCGACAAGGTGCTGGCGGCCCAGGAGGATTTGGCGCAGCTGATGACCGCCGAGCAGGGTAAATCGCTGGCGGAAGCGCGCGGTGAAGTCGCCTATGCCGCTTCGTTCATTACCTGGTTCGCCGAAGAGGCCAAGCGGGTCGACGGTGCCGTGTTGCAGGCCCCCCTGGCTTCGCAGCGCCTGGTGGTAGTGAAACAGCCGATCGGCGTTTGCGCGGCGATCACGCCGTGGAACTTCCCGGCGGCGATGATCACCCGCAAGGTTGCGCCGGCGCTGGCAGCGGGCTGCGCGATGATCGTCAAACCGGCCGAACAGACGCCGCTGACCGCGTTGGCGTTGGCGAAGCTGGCGCAGGATGCCGGCATTCCGCCGGGCGTGCTGCAGGTGGTGACCGGCGACGCAGCGCAGGTGGGCAAGGTGCTGTGCGACAGCCCGGTGGTGCGCAAGCTGAGCTTTACCGGTTCGACCGAGGTCGGCCGCATTCTGATGGCGCAGTGCGCGCCGACGATTAAAAAACTGTCGCTGGAGCTGGGGGGCAACGCGCCGGTGATCGTGTTCGACGACGCCAATCTGGACGCGGCGGTGGCGGGCATCATGGCCTCCAAATTCCGTAACAGCGGCCAGACCTGCGTCTGCGCTAACCGCATCTACGTGCAGGACGGCATCTACGACCGTTTGGTGGACAAACTGGTGGCGGCGGTTGAGCAACTGAAGGTCGGCGACGGCAGCCATGAAGGCACCACTCAGGGGCCGCTGATCGACCAGGATGCGGTGGATAAAGTGCAGAGCCACATTGACGATGCGCTGATCAAAGGCGCGCAGATTGCTGTCGGCGGGCAGCCGCACGAGCTGGGCCGTACCTTCTTCCAGCCGACGGTGGTGACCGGCGTGACGCAAAAAATGCGCTTCGCCCGGGAAGAAACCTTTGGCCCGGTGGCGCCGCTGTTCCGTTTCCATGATGAAGCGGAAGCCATCGCCATGGCCAACGACACCGAGTTTGGCCTGGCCGCTTATCTGTTTACGCAGAGCGCCTCGCGCCAGTGGCGAGTGCCGGAAGCGCTGGAATACGGCATGGTCGGCATCAACACCGGGCTGATCTCCAATGAAGTCGCGCCGTTTGGCGGTGTGAAGCAGTCAGGACTCGGACGTGAAGGATCGCGTTACGGCATTGAAGAATATCTGGAGCTGAAATACCTGTGTATCGATGTGAGCTGTTAACCACCGGGAAATTAACCTGTCCCGGTGGCCGGAGCCGCCGGGCAACAAAGGATGCTGTATGTCTGCTGATAACACCACTGTTTCTCCGGCGCTTGCCGCCGGGGTGCGAACGCCTGCACCCGCCAAATCACTGAGTTTCCTCGAAGGGGTGGCGATGATCGTCGGCACCAATATTGGCGCCGGCGTGCTGTCCATCGCCTATGCCTCCAGCAAAGCCGGTTTTTTACCGCTGTTGTTCTGGCTGGTGCTGGTGGGGAGCCTGACCACCATCACCATGCTGTACGTCGCCGAATCCACCTTGCGCACCCGTGCTCACTTGCAACTTAGCGGGCTGGCGAAACGCTATGTCGGCGGTATTGGCGCCTGGCTGATGTTCGCTTCGGTGTGCGTCAACAGCGTCGGGGCGTTGACTGCCTATATGACCGGCAGCGGCAAGCTGCTGCAATCTCTGTTCGGTATCTCGCCGGCCATCGGCAGCCTGCTGTTTTTCGTTCCCGCCGCGGGGGTGTTGTACCTGGGGCTGAAGGCGATTGGTCGCGGCGAGAAATTTATCAGTATCGGCATGGTGGTGATGCTGACCGCGCTGGTGGCGGCTACGCTGCTGAAAGACACCACCCAGATGCGCAACCTGCTGGACGGCGACTGGCGCTTTATGGTGCCGGTATTCAACGTGGTGGTGTTCTGCTTCTCGGCGCAGTACATAGTGCCGGAAATGGCGCGTGGCTTCTCGGATAAGCCGGAACAGCTGCCGAAGGCGATTATCGTCGGCATGGCGGTCACCTTCGTGCTGCTGACGGCGGTGCCGATGTCGGTGATTGCCCTCAGTGGGCTGAATAATATCTCCGACGTGGCGACTATTTCCTGGGGGCAGGCTCTAGGACAATGGGCGTTCTTCTCCGCCAATATCTTTGCGCTGTGCGCGATGCTGACCTCTTACTGGGGGCTGGGCGGCAGCTTCCTGACCAATATTTTCGACCAGTTCAGACTGGGCAATGACGAACAACCGCTGCGCCGCTTCGGCGTGCTGTTGCTGGTGGTGGTGCCTCCGTTCGCGCTGGCTTACAGCGGCCTGGTGTCGTTCGTTAACGCGCTGTATTTCGCCGGGGTGTTCAGCGGGGTGATCCTGTCGATTATGCCGATGCTGATCCTGCGAGGGGCGCGCAAGCACGGTGACCAGACGCCGCGCTGGCAGTGCAACTGGATCACCCATCCGCTGTTGCAGATCAGCATCGTGCTGCTGTATCTGGCCAGTGCGGTATACGCTATTGCGTCGTTGTTAGGTTATCTGCCCTCTGGATGGTGACTTGCCTTCCCTCAGAAAGTGATGTTGTTTCTCAGTTGAGAACGGCGGCGTCGTGGCCGCCGATTTTTTTAGCTGCGCATTTGCTCCGGCAGTGCCAGCCAGGCCTGCACCGAAGGGCGTTGCCACTGTTTTTGCGCGTAGTGGCGAATATTCTCCGGCACGTCATCTCCGTTCATCACCAGCCGGTTCAGCATCAACGCCAGATCGGTATCGGCAATGCACCACTCCCTGAACAAATTATCCTGGCCGTGGCCCAGCAATTTTTCGACTGCGGCGATCAGCTTGTTGGCGGCGGCCCCGGCGGCGGCGGACAGCGGCGGGAATTTTTCGTTGCCGAATACCGCCTCGGTTGGCCGTTCGACGCGAATTGGCAACAGATCGCTGCGCAGCCAGGCTTGAATTTCACGTGCTTTGGCGCGCAGCTTGACGTCGCGCGGGTAGACCGCATGAGCCGGATGGATATCCTCCAGATACTCGGTAATGGCCGAGGACTCGGACAGTTGGAACTCACCGATCACCAACGTAGGCACCCGACGGGTTAGCGACAGTGCCGCATAGGCAGCGCCCTTATTTTCTTCCTGCGCCAAATCGACCGGTTTCACGGTGAAGGGGATGCTTTTCTCCGTCAGCACAATAAATGCGGACATGGCATAAGGGCTGAAAAATTGGCTGTCGGTATAGAGCTCGGTAATCGGTTGAGACATCGGCTTTTCCTCAAGGCTAAGGGGGAGAACATTGATCATTGCCGAGGGGTGGCGAAAAATCAATCTGTTAGCGGAAAGTTGTTGCCGGGTGCCGGCGGGGCGGCGGTTATTGCGCCCGAGGTGATGTGATATATTTGTTGCCATTACGTTGAATTTGGCAGTGCGAAGTAACATGAAGAATCCGTTAGCAACAAAACTCAGGATCGGCTGCGCGCGCCTGTGGCCGCATCCGTTGGCCATGGGCAAAAAAGAGATTTTGCTTTCCAGCATCGGCGCCGGGCTGGGGTTGATGATTACCGGCTGGATCAGCCATTTTGTCTTGGGGGAGGTAAACCTGTGGTTTATCGCTCCGATGGGAGCCTCCGCCGTTTTGCTGTTTGGCGTACCGAACAGCCCGTTGGCGCAACCCTGGTCGATCGTGGGCGGCAATATGTCGGCTGCGCTGGTGGGGGTCAGCACCAGCCTGCTGATTGCCGATCCCGGGCTGGCTTGTGGCGTAGCGGCCGCAGTGGCCATTGGACTGATGTTTAAACTGCGTTGCCTGCATCCGCCCGGCGGCGCGGTGGCGCTGACCGCGATCCTCGGCGGGCCGGGCATTCACCAACTGGGTTACAGCTTTGTGCTGTACCCGGTGCTGCTTAACTCGGTGTTGCTGGCGGTGCTGGCGATTATCTTCAATAACCTGGCCGGGCGCCGCTATCCGCACCAACTGGCGCCGGCCGAAGCCAAGCCCACCGGCCTGCCGATTGATGCGGTATCGATTACCCGGGCGGATCTGCATGAAGTGCTGATGCAGGGCGAACTGTTTGACATCGACGAGGACGATTTGCAGGAGATCCTGCAACGAGCGGAGCAGGTCGCTCATCGGCGGCAGAACGGCTCAGCCCGATGATGTCGGCGAGCGGCAAGAGGGTACCGGTACACAAACCCACTGTTTTAACCATACAGAATCACAGAATGCCGATCTGTGTGGTTTTGATTGTTAGTCGTTGAATCTGTCTTGTGTTTGTGACCTGAGTCACCCTATTACTTTACGTGTAATTGGGGTGACATGATGGAAAAGACGCTAGATTTACCCGCTGCCCGCGAAGGCTTGTGGCGCAAATTATGCCGGTATTGCCGCCGTGGGTATTTTACGTATACCCGCAGAAAGTCTTTGCGCTCGATGAGCCGTTGTCAGTTGCGTGACATCGGGCTGCGGCGCTGCGACGTGCATCAGGAGGGGCGGGATTCGCTTTGGCAGCGCTGAGTGAGCGGAAACAAAAAACCACCTGCATAGAGGTGGTTTGATGCGCCGTTATGTCAGCGAGAATGTGGTGGCCCCTACTGGACTTGAACCAGTGACCAAGCGATTATGAGTCGCGTGCTCTAACCAACTGAGCTAAGGGGCCAAGCGGCGAGATTATACGGTAATCCTCCGGTGCAGGTCTACTGTTTGCCGCCTGTATGTTGTTTTTCTGCGCAGTTCTAGTCTGTTGTAATTGCTGGCGGATTTTGCGATAACCGGTGTAAATCCCTTTTATTGGACCTCACAGACCCATGAATCTTTTGGCGCCAAACTTGCGGGTGGTGTTTTGCGGCATCAATCCCGGCCTTTCCTCCGCCCATCAGGGCTATCCCTTTGCCAATGGCAGCAACCGTTTCTGGAAGGTCCTGCATCAGGCCGGTTTCACCCAGTGCCAACTGGCGCCGGAGCAGTGGCAGCAGTTGCAGGACACCGGTTGCGGCATCACCGCTTTGGTGGCGCGCCCGACGGTAGCGGCGAGCGAAGTGACGCGTGAAGAGTTGCGCAGCGGCGGTGAAGCGCTAAAAGACAAAATCCTGCAATTCCAGCCGCGTGCATTGGCGGTTCTGGGCAAGCAGGCGTTCAGCAGCGCCTTCGGGGTGAAAAATGCGCCCTGGGGGCGGCAGGAGATGACGATCGGCAAAACCGAGGTGTGGGTATTGCCTAATCCCAGCGGGCTGAACCGCGCCACGCTGGAGCAGCTTACCGAGAGCTACCGCGAGCTGTTCCTGGCGCTGGAGTGATTCTCCAGGATTTCAGGCAATAAAAAACCCCGGCAGGCCGGGGTTTTTTGTTTGCGGCTAACCGCTGGCCTTAGTCGTCCAGGAAGCTGCGCAGCACTTCGGAACGGCTTGGGTGGCGCAGTTTACGCAGTGCTTTGGCTTCGATCTGACGAATACGCTCACGGGTAACGTCGAACTGTTTGCCCACTTCTTCCAGCGTGTGGTCAGTGTTCATATCGATGCCGAAACGCATGCGCAGCACTTTCGCTTCACGGGCGGTCAGGCCGGCCAATACGTCGTGCGTCGCAGAGCGCAGGCTTTCCGAGGTGGCAGAATCCAACGGCAGCTCGAGGGTGGTATCCTCGATGAAATCGCCCAGATGTGAATCTTCATCATCACCAATCGGCGTTTCCATGGAGATCGGCTCTTTGGCGATCTTCAGCACTTTGCGGATTTTGTCTTCCGGCATCAGCATACGTTCAGCCAGCTCTTCCGGCGTCGGTTCGCGGCCCATCTCTTGCAGCATCTGGCGCGAAATACGGTTGAGTTTGTTGATGGTCTCAATCATATGCACCGGAATGCGGATGGTACGCGCCTGGTCGGCGATAGAGCGGGTGATGGCCTGACGGATCCACCAGGTGGCGTAAGTTGAGAACTTATAACCACGGCGGTATTCGAACTTGTCTACCGCTTTCATCAAACCGATGTTGCCTTCCTGAATCAGATCCAGGAACTGCAGACCGCGGTTGGTGTATTTCTTGGCGATAGAGATAACCAGACGCAAGTTGGCTTCAACCATCTCTTTCTTCGCACGGCGGGCTTTCGCTTCGCCGATAGACATGCGACGGTTGATGTCCTTCACCTGCTCGATGGTCAGGCCGGTCTCTTCTTCGATCTGACGCAGTTTTTGCAGGCTGCGCTGTACGTCATCCGTTACGTCTTTCAGCTTTTCTGACCATGGCTTGGCCATCGCCAGCGCCGCTTCGAACCAGGAGTTGCTGGTTTCGTTGCCGGCGAACAAAGTGACGAAGTTTTTCTTCGGCATTTTGCACTGTTCAACGCACAGCTTCATGATGATACGTTCCTGGGTGCGAACGCGGTCCATCATGATGCGCATGCTGTTGACCAGGAAGTCGAACTGTTTTGGCACCAGGCGGAACTGCTTGAACACCTCAGACAGCTTCAGAATTTCTTCTGCTGCGCTGGCGTGGCTACGGCCGTTCTTTTTGATGACCAGACGGGTCGCTTCATACTGATCGCGCAGGTCGGTGAATTTCTGACGTGCCAGCTCCGGATCGATGCTGTTGTCGTCTTCAGCGTCGTCGTCTTCATCTTCGTCTTCTTCGTCGTCGTTCTGCTCTTCGGTCGACAGCTCAGAACCGACGTGCGTTGCGGTTGGGGCGATGTCCTCTTCCGCATTAGGATCGACGAAGCCGGTGATCAGGTCGGACAGGCGAGCTTCGCCGGCTTCAACGCGATCGTACTGCTCCAGCAGATAGGTAATGGCTTCAGGGTATTCGGCAACCGAGCACTGAACCTGGTTGATACCGTCTTCAATACGCTTGGCGATGTCGATTTCGCCTTCGCGCGTCAGCAGTTCAACGGTACCCATTTCGCGCATGTACATGCGCACCGGGTCGGTGGTACGGCCAATTTCAGATTCAACGCTGGACAGGACTTGAGCGGCAGCTTCTTCCGCATCTTCGTCTGTGCTGTTTGAGTTTTCAGCCAGCAACAGGTCATCGGCGTCCGGGGCTTCTTCCATCACCTGGATGCCCATGTCGTTAATCATCTGGATGATGTCTTCGATCTGATCGGAGTCGACGATATCTTCCGGCAGATGGTCATTGACCTCAGCATAGGTCAGATAGCCTTGCTCCTTACCACGTTGGACAAGAAGTTTAAGCTGTGACTGCGGGTTTTGCTCCATAAGACGGTATCCACACTTCAGAGTATTTAGGTTGGTGTCGGTCGGCGAAACCGCCAACAATAGCATTTGGGGCGTTTTTGTTGTTGCCGCGGCCCACTGTGGCGGCATATTGCAGGGCTCTGCCCTCGCATTTATCGGCACTTAAGCCGTTGTATCCTTTATTCTTCACGCCTCAGGGGGGCTGCCTTCTCTCACCCGAACCACTTACCTGAGTAAGCTCATCGAGATTCGTTCAGTTGCCGCCTACCTGAAACGCGAATAATTTTGGCTAATTTCAGTTTTTCTTCGCTAAAACCTGATTGAGAGAACGGACTTCTTCACGTTCTTCCGGGCTCAGGCCGTGCGTTCTGGCCTGCGCGATCAATGTCTCCAGCCGTTGCTCCAGTACGGAGTCGTACAGGCTGGCCAAGGTATCCAAAAATGTCTGCTCGACCCTGTCCTCAACGATCATATGGTTCCATGTCGCCAAGGTTTCAAGCTGCTGGCTCAATTTGTTGTCGCGATACTGCTCCAGCAATTGGCCGGTTGTCAGCCCCGGCTGAGCCAGGCAGGTCTGCACCAGCTCGACAAATAGCGGTAAACCCGCCTGTTTGGTCTGCTCCAATCCCTCGAGTGAAGGGATAAGTGTAGCCAGTTGCGGATTTTGTACCAGTAACCCTATCAGTATACGCATGGTTGTGCGTTTTAGCTGGGGCGCCTGATAAGTATTCGCATTTTCAGCCTGTTTGGGCATCAGCTTGTCGAGCTGGCTGTCATCGAGCAGGCCAAGCTTGCTGCCGAGCTGTTGGCGCAGGTACAAGCGCAACGTTTCGCCCGGCACCTGAGTAATCAGCGGTAGCGCCAGCGTGCTCAGCTTGGCGCGGCCGTCCGGGCTGCTCAAATCCACCTGCGGCATCAGCGTTTCGAACAGGAAAGTGGAAAGCGGCTGCGCCAGCTCCATTCGCTGCTCGAAGGCGTCTTTGCCTTCTTTTCGGACCAATGTGTCCGGGTCTTCGCCGTCGGGCAAAAACATAAACCGCAGTTGGCGCCCGTCGTTCAGATAGGGCAGCGCGGTTTCCAGTGCGCGCCAGGCCGCTTCGCGACCGGCTCTGTCACCGTCATAGCAGCAGACAACGTTGTCGGTGGCGCGGAACAGCAGCTGAATATGTTCAGCCGTCGTTGAGGTTCCGAGCGAGGCGACGGCATAATCGATGCCGTATTGCGCCAACGCCACCACGTCCATATAGCCTTCCACTACCAGCAAACGTTGCGGGGTAGGGTGGTTCTGCTGCGCTTCATACAGGCCGTACAACTGACGACCCTTGTGGAATACTTCGGTTTCCGGCGAGTTCAGGTATTTCGGCATGCCGTCACCCAATACGCGCCCGCCAAAGGCGATCACTCGCCCGCGTTTGTCGCGAATAGGGAACATCACGCGCTCACGGAAACGATCGTACGATCGGCCTTGATCGTTAGTCACCAGCATGCCTGCATCGTTCAATGCGAGACGCGCGTCGGCATCACGACCAAAACGTTTCAATGCGTTATCCCAACCGGCAGGTGCAAAGCCGATGGCAAAATGGCGGATAACGTCGTCACTGAGCCCGCGCTGTTGCAGATAATTGCGCGCCGGCGTGCCGGAAGGCTGATGCAGTGACTGTTGATAGAACGCACTGAGCTGTTCCATCAGTTGATACAGGCTCTGACGCTGATGACGTTCGATCTGGGTCGGCCCGGTTCCTGCCTCGTAAGGCACTTCCAGCCCGTGCATGGTCGCCAGCTCTTCGATGGTTTCGACAAACTCGAGTCTGTCGTAATTCATCAGAAAGTCGACGGCGTTACCGTGCGCACCACAACCAAAACAGTGGTAAAACTGCTTATCGCCATTAACGGTAAATGAAGGCGTTTTTTCGTGGTGGAACGGACAGCACGCGTGATAGTTCTTGCCTTGCTTCTTGAGCTTTACCCGCGCGTCGATCAGATCGACGATGTCGGTGCGAGCCAGCAAGTCATTGATAAATACACGCGGAATTCGTCCAGCCATAAGCCCTTACTTTACTAGCCTATAAACGAGAACAAGCCGCGCATTCCTTTCGGAAAGCACGGCCTTCGTATGCAACTACACGGTCTGCGCGATTTTTAAAATCAGAAATTCACGCGGCGGGGTTACCCCCGAAGAATTAATACAGACGAGTGCGGCGTGCGTTTTCGCGAGCCAGTTTCTTCGCGTGACGTTTCACAGCAGAAGCTTTAGCGCGTTTACGTTCGGTAGTCGGTTTTTCATAGAACTCACGACGACGAACTTCAGCTAAAACGCCTGCTTTCTCGCAAGAGCGTTTGAAACGACGCAGAGCAACGTCAAATGGCTCGTTTTCACGTACTTTAATTACCGGCATGTGCCTCTCACCTCAATAAAATTCGGTTTGCTGCTGGCCAAGCGCCAGCCTTTTCAAAATGGTGCGGAATTTTACTTCAACGGATGCTGCTTTGTAAAGCACCACAGCAAATTGAAACCTGCGCCGCCCTGGTAAAACGTGCGCAATTTTGCATCGGGCGCTGATTATAGTCTAATCAAAAAAAAATGCTCGTTTTTAATCAAACCGGCATTTATGGCTGGAATCATCGACATAGCTTCCGACCGGCGACAAGATAGACCCCGCTGGCGGTAAATGGGCATGATTGTGGTAAACTGCAGGCCGCACGTGAATGATGGGAAAGGGTAATGCGAGTACTGGGTATAGAAACCTCCTGCGATGAAACCGGAATTGCAGTGTATGACGATCAGGCCGGTTTATTAGCGAATCAGTTGTACAGCCAGGTGAAGCTGCATGCCGATTACGGCGGCGTAGTGCCGGAGCTGGCCTCCCGCGATCACGTGCGTAAAACCGTGCCGTTGATTCAGGCGGCCTTGAAAGAAGCGAACCTGACCGCCGCCGACATCGACGGCGTCGCCTACACTGCCGGGCCTGGCCTGGTGGGGGCGTTGCTGGTCGGCGCCACCGTCGGTCGTGCGCTGGCGTTTGCCTGGAACGTGCCTGCGGTGCCGGTGCACCACATGGAAGGCCACCTGTTGGCGCCGATGCTGGAAGACAATCCGCCGGCATTCCCCTTTGTCGCGTTGCTGGTTTCCGGCGGCCACACGCAGTTGATCAGCGTGACCGGCATTGGGCAGTATGAACTGTTGGGCGAGTCGATAGACGATGCGGCCGGTGAAGCCTTCGATAAAACCGCCAAGCTGCTTGGGCTGGATTACCCCGGCGGGCCAATGCTGTCGAAGATGGCGCAACAGGGTATTGCGGGCCGTTTCACCTTCCCGCGTCCGATGACCGATCGCCCGGGGCTGGATTTCAGCTTCTCCGGGCTGAAGACCTTTGCCGCCAACACCATCCGTTCTAACGGCAATGATGACCAGACGCGTTCGGACATCGCCCGCGCGTTCGAAGATGCGGTGGTGGATACGCTGGCGATCAAATGCAAACGTGCGCTGGAGCAGACGGGCTTCAAACGCCTGGTGATGGCCGGCGGCGTCAGCGCCAACCGCACTCTGCGCAGCAAAATGGCGGAAATGATGCATAAACGCGGTGGCGAGGTGTTCTACGCCCGTCCGGAATTCTGTACCGATAACGGCGCGATGATCGCCTATGCGGGCTTGGTGCGATTGAAAAGCGGCGCCAACCCGGAACTGAGCGTTTCGGTGCGCCCGCGCTGGCCGTTGGCTGAACTGCCTGCGGTATGAAAAAACGGCAGTAAACCAGCATTGTTCTGAATCACATTTTGCATTAATGGATGGAACCAAAATGCCAAATATTTCAATACGTCAGCATGGAGCTGACGCCATTGACACAACCAATCGATATTTTCTCGATACGGGCTTGCCTCTTATTGCAAATACGCTGAGTCAACAAGATTTGGCATGGTGTATGGCGATGGTGCGTAATTTACCAGAGGAAAAGAGGTTGCCCTGGGAAACGGTGAACGCTTCTTTAGATGATGACGAAGCGTTCAATTTTGCTTTCAAGCTCTTGGATGCAATGGATCGACCAGCAGGGGCCTGTGCGTGTGATTATATTCAGGCAGAGCAGGTTCTGAACGTTAACATGTTGCAGAATTTCTCACCGGAAGGCTCAGTGCTTGATGGAAGGATGTTGACCTATGCACTTGTCACTATCGTCTTTTTTTTGGCTGATACTGAAGGGACTGGGGTGCGATTGATGTTTCCGGTTAACGATGGAGTCGCCGATTACTATATCAATCGCCACCAATTTGTCGATATCACCGGTGGGGCAAAGTTAATACTGTATCGCTCAGCCGATGAGCTTTCGGCATGGTTCTCGACGCTTCAGCTACCTTTGGTTGATGGTGAGTGAAATATGAGCAATAATAAAAGCAGTAACAACCTATGCAAAAAGGAGTTAGGTATGGTCGGTCAAACAACTAAAGTCAAAACACCTAAATCCTCTTACAAAGTGGTTTCTACTATTGTAACCGCAGAAGGTTCTACGTTAGTTATTGAGGATGGTGAAGGGTTGAAAACCATAGCCATTACTCCTCGCGGTAAAAAAATCAGCGCATCGAAAAGTGAGTTGTACACGGCGATGGTTCGAGCTGCGCCTGCCTTGAAGGTGGCTGAATGTTTACCGGAACCTGAGGGCGTCTGTAATACGTCAAAGTATCCTGTAAAAGTTAAAGCGTGATTGTAAAAGGCCGGAAATTTCCGGCCTTATAACTTCAGGATTCTTTCTTTTCTTCCGGCTCCGCCGCATCCGCTTTTTTCTTGCGGAACTTGTCCCAGATTTTCCCTTCCTGCCCACGCCACAGGCGTTGGATATTGTCATGGTGCCGCATCAAAATCAGGCAAGAAAGCATCGCCACCGGGAAGGTGAACTGCGGCTTGAACCACCAAACGTAAAAAGGGGCAATCAAGGCGCTGATAATCGCGCCCAGCGAGGAGTAACCGCTAAGCAGCACGGTCAGCAGCCAGGTGCCGGTCATCAGGCCGGTAAGATCCCAGCCTATCGGCGCTATGGCCCCAAAGGCAGTCGCCACGCCTTTGCCGCCGCGGAAATGGAAGAACACCGGGTAGATGTGCCCGACGCAGGCGGCGATCGCCGTCAGCCCCAGATACAGCGGCGGTATCTCCAGCTTGTACGCCAGCCAAACCGGCAACATTCCTTTGAGAATATCGAACACCAGCACCGCCGCCGCCGCCAGGCGACCGCCGATGCGCAGGACGTTGGTGGCTCCTGGATTCCCTGAGCCATGTTCACGCGGATCGGGCAGCCTGGCGATCCGACAAACCAGGATCGCACTGGAAACTGAGCCACACAGATACGCGAAGATAATCATGCCAAGCGCGGTAGCACTCATAACGCGGTTCCGTTTAATAATGGTCGTTTTACTAGCAACATCTATGGATAATACGCATATTCCGCTGGAAGTGGTATCCGGCAAGGCTAAAAACAGAGAATGACGTGATGGATATCGTATTTATTGAAGAGCTTACCGTTATTACTACCATTGGCGTTTATGATTGGGAACAAACCATTCGCCAGAAGCTGGTGTTCGATATCGAAATGGGCTGGGACAACCGTCAGGCCGCAGCCAGCGACGACGTAAACGACTGTCTGAGCTATGCCGATATCAGCGAAGCCATCATCCAGCACGTAGAGCCGAATCGTTTTGCGTTGGTGGAGCGGGTGGCAGAGGAAATATCTGAAATTTTACTCCAGCGCTTCAATTCCCCGTGGGTCCGTATTAAGGTCAGCAAACCGGGCGCAGTTGCACACGCCAGCCGGGTAGGGGTCATTATTGAGCGTGGCACTCGGCCGGTGTGATTTCCTGTCATACGCGTGCAACTAAAGACCGTTAACCTGGTCTGAACCTGAGAATTGTTTTAGCGGCAATGTATTGAACACTGTCGCTTTTTTATGTTGGTAGGCGCAAATTTATAGGGTGAGCGAAACACATGGCGGACTTGCATTCACTGTTTATCGCATTTGTTCTTGGGGTGGTCGAAGGGTTAACTGAATTCTTGCCGGTATCCTCTACCGGGCACATGATTATTGTGGGCGAATGGCTGGGCTTTACCGGCGACAAGGCCAAAACTTTTGAAGTCATTATTCAACTGGGGTCGATTCTGGCGGTGGTGGTGATGTTCTGGCGCCGTCTGTTCGGCCTGATCGGCATTCACTTTGGCGGCAAGCCGGTGGAGCACGAAGGCAAGACCGCAGGGCGGTTAAAACTGGGCCATATCCTGCTGGCGATGATCCCGGCGGTGGTGCTGGGGCTGTTACTCCACGATTTCATCAAGTCGCTGTTCGCGCCAAAGAACGTGATGTATGCGCTGGTGGTCGGTGGTTTCCTGCTGCTGGCGGCGGAATGGCTGAAGCCGAAGAAACCGAGTGCGGAAGGGCTGGATGACATTACCTACCGTCAGGCGTTTATGATTGGCTGTTTCCAGTGTCTGGCGTTGTGGCCGGGCTTCTCCCGTTCAGGCTCCACCATTGCCGGCGGTATGTTGGTGGGCGTGAACCGTTATGCGGCTTCCGAGTTCTCCTTTATTTTGGCGGTGCCGATGATGATTGGTGCCAGCGGCCTGGATCTGTATAAGAGCCTGCACTTCCTGACGATGGGCGATCTGCCGATGTTCGCCGTCGGTTTTGTGACCGCTTTCGTGGTGGCGCTGATCGCGATCAAAACCTTCCTGTCGCTGATTAAGCGCATCTCGTTTGTGCCGTTCGCCATCTACCGCTTTATCGTTGCCGCCGTGGTTTACATGGTCTTCATGTAAGCGACAGCGTCAATAAAAAACCCTGCTTTGCGGGGTTTTTTTATGCCTGATCGAGAGGGATATCCTGGGTGAGTTTCCAGTCGGCCAGTACCTGCTGGCGGCGGCGTTTCAGCTCATCGCGGATCGCCAGCCCCTGCAGACCGCTGGCCACGACCTCTTTTACCGAGACAGCATTTGCCACCTGGAAAGCCTGGCGCAAATAGTCGCCCTGCGGATAGGGATTGTTTTCAAACCCGGTACGGCCGCGTGCGTCCGCCTCGCTGGTCAGGATCATCTGTTCCAGCCTCTGCGGTTTACGCCAGACGTCTATCGCATCGAAAAGCTTCAGCAGGGTTTCCGGGCGCAGCTTGTTTACGGTATGGATCAGATCATGGTATTCGGCCACCAGTTTGGCCAAATCGCGCACCGGGTTGGGCACCCGTAAACGTTGGCAGAGTTCTTCGACCAGCTTGACGCCGGTCAGGCCGTGACCGTGATGATGTGGCCAGAGTTCTTGCGGCGTCAGCCCCTTGCCGAGATCGTGGCACAGGGCCGCGAAGCGTATGTCGACGTCAGGGCTGAGCCGGGCGGCAATAGCCAGCGTCATCAGGGTATGAATGCCGGTGTCGATCTCCGGGTGCCATTTGGCCGGGGCCGGCACGCCGAACAGGGCGTCGATCTCGGGGAACAGCACCGCCAGCGCATCACAGTCGCGCAGAACCTGGAAATACACTTGCGGGCTCTGGCTTTGCAGCGCTTTTTCGGTTTCTTTCCATACCCGCTCGGCGGTCAGCGCCGCCAATTCACCGCTGCGGGCCATTTGGCGCATCAGCTCAGCGGTTTCCGGGGCAATGGTAAAGCCCAGATGGGCAAAGCGGGCGGCAAAACGGGCTACGCGCAACACGCGCAGCGGATCTTCACCGAAGGCATCGGAAACGTGGCGCAGCAAGCGCGCTTGCAAATCGGCCACGCCGTGGAAAGGGTCTATCAGCTCACCGTCGGTGCCGCGGGCTATGGCGTTGATGGTCAAATCGCGGCGCTGCAAATCTTCTTCCAGCGTCACGTCCGGTGCGGCGTAGCAGGTAAAGCCGGTATAGCCCTGGCCGGATTTACGTTCGGTGCGCGCCAGCGCATATTCTTCATGGGTCTCAGGGTTGAGAAACACCGGGAAGTCTTTACCGACCTGTTGATACCCCAGCGCCAGCAGTTCTGCAGGCGCTGCGCCCACCACCACCCAGTCGCGGTCGAAAACCGGTATCTCAAGCAAACTGTCGCGGACGGCGCCGCCGACCAGGTAGATCTTCACTATTATGCTCCTGCATGATTCTGGGACTCTGTTGACCAGATTACCTCAATTAGCCGGGCCGTGCCGAAGCCAATAAAAAAGGCGCCCGCAGGCGCCAATCTCAAACTGAACGATACTGAAATCAGTTCATCCAGCGATTGTTGTTCTTGCGACGCGGGATCAGGTGCGGCAACAGCAGGCCGAGCAGCAGACCAACGCCGGCAACGCCGCCGCCGTACATGAACCACTGCAGGATAATGGTGCGCTGTTTGTCGTCGAGCTGCAGGTTAACCGCGTTAACCTTCTTCTGGGCTACGACCAGTTGGTTTTTCAGATCTTGATTTTCCTGCTGCAGGCCGCTGATGGTGCCGTCGCTTGCAGCCACTTTTTGCTGCATTTCCGCCGTGCGCTGGTTCCAGCTGTTGTCGATATTGGCCAGCTTGTCGGTCAGGGTTTTCACCTGCTGCTCCAGCGCAGGTACGCGAGTGCGCAGGCTTGGCGTTTCGCTGAGCTGATCGAGAGGGATCCAGATATTGCGGCCTTTCGGATCGCGGATTTGGCCATAATTGGTGCTGTCATTTACGCTCAACAGGGTGACTTCTTCACCGGCGTTCAGCGTACCGACAATACGGTACTGATTACCCGGGCCGCTGTGGACGTAAGTACTCAATTCATCGGAGATATAGCGCTTATCTTCGGCATGTGCGCCCCAAGTGATGCTGAAGCTCAGCACGGCAAGGCAAATTAGGCGTAATTTCTGCATTAGTTCATCGTTTCTGTGTGAATTTATGGAACGATAGTAGAGCGTTCAGTCTGACGACGCAACGCAAAAACCGGAATGAGAACTATCTTACTGTGGCAGATTCTGTGAGTTGCGCAGCGTTTTATAACGTAACAGGTTTTTTCTGCAGTTAGCAGGGTTAAGGCGTCGGGAATCGCGGTAAGATAACGGTAACTGTGCGTCATCGGGCAGAGCGTGGCTGGCAGCGCTCGCCGCCGTGAAGGCTGACGCGAATGCGTAACTTATTGGTGTAAAAGACTTATGACCGTTGAAATAGAATTGAAATTTATTGCTACCCCGGATGCGGTCGCCGCTTTGCCGCAGCAACTGGCCGCCTGGCCGCATCAGCATTCGGCGCCGCAAAAGCTGACCAATATTTACTTCGAAACCGCCGACAATTTTTTGCGCAACCATGATATGGGACTGCGCATTCGCGGTTTTGACGACAGTTACGAAATGACCATCAAAACCGCGGGCAAGGTGGTGGCAGGTTTGCACCAACGTCCGGAATACAACGTGGCGATCGCCAAGCCGGAGCTGGCGCTGGATTTGTTCCCGGCGGATATCTGGCCGCAGGGCTGCGACATCCAGGCGCTGCAGCAGCAATTGCAGCCGCTGTTCCGCACCGATTTCGTGCGCGAGAAGTGGGTGGTCACTTACGGTAAGAGCGAGATTGAGGTTGGTCTGGACCTGGGTGAGGTGAGCGCAGGTGAACTGAATGAAGCGCTGTGCGAGATCGAGCTGGAGCTTAAAGCAGGCAACACCGCCGATTTGCTGGCGTTGGCCAACGCGCTGGCAGAACACGGCGGCCTGCGTCAGGGTAGCCTGAGCAAGGCGGCGCGCGGTTATCATTTGGCGCAGGGCAACCTCCCACGCGAGCGCCATCCGCTGACGGTATTGAAACCCGCAGCCAAATCCAGCGTTGAGCAGGGGATGGTTGCCGGCTTTGAACTGGGGCTGAGCCATTGGCAGTATCACGAAGAATTGTGGCTGCGCGGCGATGGCCAGGCCCGCCGTTCGGTAATGGAGGCGATTGCCCTGATCCGCCAGGCGCTGGTTGTCTTCGGCGGCCTGGTGCCGCGCAAGGCCAGCGCCGATCTGCGCGCCCGGCTGACTGCGCTGGAACCGCTGCTGGTCGATAAAACCACCAAACCGCAGGTGCTGTGCTACAGCGCAGAATATCTGCAATGTAAGTTGGCGCTCACATCATGGTTGGTGACCGGTGCCTGGCGACCGTTTATCGACGCCAAAGCCCAGACCAAGCTCGACGGCTCTTTCAAACGTTTCAGCGACATTATGCTTGGGCGCAGCGCCGCCGAGCTGAAAGAAGCCTTCACCCGCACGCTCAATGACGACGAGTATGAAGAACAGCTGCCGCGTCTGACGCGCCAGGTCTCGGCATTTATTCTGCTGTCGGGCGCGTATCCGGACGACGAAACCGGCCCCTATATCGAAAGCTGGCGCGAGCTGCAGCTGGCGGTGGCTGAACGGCGTCAGGGTTGGTACGAGGCCACCCGCAAGCAGGCCTTATCGCATGCGCCATTCTGGTTAAACGGCGCGCTCCGCTAATCAAGCCGGCCTGCGAGGCGCAGGCCGCAGGACGGATCATTCATTATGTTGCCACTCTCGTGCGCGTTACAGGCTCAGGCACAGAACATCGTGCAGCGTTTTCAGGAAACTCAGGGCGCGGATTGCGCGCTCAGCAGTCAGGAACAGGGGGTTTTAGCGTCAAGCGACTTTGTCAGCGACATGTTGCTCAACCAGCCTGCATGGCTGGAGACGCTGCGCAAGCAACCGCCGGTGGCGGACGAGTGGCAACACTATGCCGCCTGGTTGCAGGACTCTCTGGAGGAAGTGCGTGACGAAGCGCAACTGATGCGCGCGTTGCGCCTGTTCCGCCGCGAGACGTTGGTGAGGATCGCCTGGGCGCAGGCGCTGAACCTGTGCAGTACGGAGGAAACGCTGCTGCAACTGAGCGGGCTGGCAGAAACGCTGATCGTCAGCGCCCGCGACTGGCTGTACCAAACCTGTTGCCGCGAGTGGGGCACGCCTTGCAACGCGCAGGGCGTTCCGCAGCCGCTGCTGATCCTCGGCATGGGGAAATTGGGCGGTGGTGAGCTGAACTTCTCGTCCGATATCGATCTGATCTTCGCCTACCCGGAAAACGGCCAGACCCAGGGCGGGCGGCGTGAGCTGGATAACGCCCAGTTCTTCACCCGTCTGGGGCAGCGGCTGATCAAAGCGCTGGACCAGCAAACCATTGATGGCTTTGTTTATCGCGTGGACATGCGGCTGCGCCCTTTCGGCGACAGCGGCCCGCTGGTGATGAGTTTTGCCGCGCTGGAAGATTATTATCAGGAGCAGGGTCGTGACTGGGAGCGTTACGCCATGGTAAAAGCGCGGCTGATGGGCGGATCTGAAGACGCTTACAGCCAGGAGTTGCGCAAAACCCTGCGGCCGTTCGTGTTCCGTCGTTACATTGATTTCAGCGTGATCCAGTCGCTGCGCAACATGAAAGGCATGATCGCGCGTGAAGTGCGGCGGCGCGGTTTGAAAGACAACATCAAACTGGGCGCCGGCGGCATTCGCGAAATTGAATTTATCACCCAGGTGTTCCAACTGATCCGCGGCGGGCGCGAGCCGATGCTGCAAGGGCGTTCGCTGCTGCCGACATTGCAAGCGGTGGGGGAATTGGGGCTGCTTGAGCCGCAACAGACCCAGGCGCTGAGCACCAGTTATCTGTTCCTGCGCCGGCTGGAAAACCTGCTGCAGGCGATTGCCGATCAACAGACCCAAACGCTGCCGCAGGATGAACTCGATCAGGCGCGTCTGGCCTGGGGCATGGGGTTCAGCGACTGGCAGGCGTTGCTGGCGGCGCTGGAAACCCATATGCAGGCAGTAAGAGCGGTATTTAACGACCTGATTGGCGACGATAGCCCCGATGTGGGCGAAGATCCCGATTATCAGCACTATCACAGTCTGTGGCAGGATGCGCTTGAAGAGAACGAACTGGCACCGCTGACCCCGCATCTGGATGAAGAAGCGCGCAGGCAGGTGCTGCGCATCATTGCCGAATTCCGCCATGACGTAGACAAACGCACCATTGGCCCGCGCGGCCGCGACGTGCTCGATCAACTGATGCCGCGCTTGTTGGCCGAGGTGTGCCCGCGTCGGGATGCGCCGACCGCGCTGCTGCGTTTGACGCAACTGCTGCTGAGCATTGTGACCCGCACCACCTATCTTGAGCTGCTGGTGGAGTACCACGCGGCGCTTAACCATTTGATTCGCCTGTGCGCCGCTTCGCCGATGGTCGCCAATCAGCTGTCGCGCTACCCGCTGTTGCTGGATGAACTGCTGGAACCGGCGACGTTATATCAGCCGGTGGCGCCGGACGCCTACCGCAGCGAGCTGCGCCAGTACCTGCTGCGGGTGCCGGAAGACGACGAAGAACAAAAGCTGGAAGCGTTGCGCCAGTTCAAACAGGCCCAGCAACTGCGTATCGCCGCCGGGGATATTTCCGGCGCGCTGCCGGTGATGAAAGTCAGCGATCATCTCACCTATCTGGCAGAGGCGATCATCGACGTGGTGGTGCAGCAGGCATGGAGCGACATGGTGGCGCGCTATGGCCAGCCAACCCATTTGCAAGAGCGGGAAGGGCGTGGTTTTGCGGTGATTGGCTACGGCAAATTGGGCGGTTGGGAACTGGGTTACAGTTCCGATCTGGACCTGGTGTTTATCCTCGATTGCCCGCCGGACGTGATGACTGACGGCGAACGCTGCATTGATGGCCGCCAGTTCTATCTGCGCCTGGCGCAGCGGGTGATGCACCTGTTCGGCACTCGCACCTCGTCCGGTATTTTGTATGAGGTGGATGCTCGCCTGCGGCCTTCGGGCGCGGCCGGCATGCTGGTCAGCACCGTCGAGGCGTTTGCCGATTATCAACAAAACGAGGCCTGGACCTGGGAACATCAGGCGCTGGTGCGGGCGCGCATCGTGCACGGCGATCCGGTTTTGCATCGACAGTTTGACGTCATCCGCCGCGAAATCCTGTGCAAACCGCGCGACCCAGAAACCTTGCGGAAGGAGGTGCGCGAGATGCGCGAGAAAATGCGCAATCACCTCGGCAGCAAGCAACGCGAACTGTTTGATATCAAAGCCGACGAGGGCGGCATCACCGATATCGAATTTATTGCCCAGTATCTGGTCTTAGGCTATGCGGGCGCCGAGCCGCGTTTGACGCGCTGGTCGGATAACGTGCGCATTTTCGAGCTGATGGCCAATTACGACATCATGCCGGAAGAGGAAGCGCGCGCGCTGACCCAGGCTTACGTCACCATGCGCGATGAGATCCATCATCTGGCGTTGCAAGAGCATTCCGGCAAGGTCAGCAGTGAGCTGTTCGCCGCCGAACGTGAGCAGGTACGCGCCAGTTGGGCGAAGTGGCTGGGCTGACAAGGCCGCTTGCGCAATACGTTTTGCAGGTATTACGGACGTCTGTGGTAATATCTGCGCCACTAAAATTTTGGACTTTTTTGGAGTTATCGGATGAAAGTTACGCTGCCTGATTTTCGCCGCGCCGGGGTATTGGTGGTGGGTGACGTCATGTTGGATCGCTATTGGTATGGCCCGACCAGCCGCATTTCACCGGAAGCGCCGGTGCCGGTGGTCAAGGTTGATACCATCGAAGAGCGTCCGGGCGGTGCGGCTAACGTGGCGATGAACATTGCTTCGCTGGGTGCCAACTCACGCCTGGTGGGCCTGACCGGCATTGATGACGCGGCGCGGGCGCTGAGCGCCAAGCTGAACGAAGTGAACGTGCGCTGTGATTTTGTCTCGGTGCCGACGCACCCGACCATCACCAAGCTGCGCGTGCTGTCGCGTAATCAGCAACTGATCCGTCTCGATTTCGAAGAAGGTTTTTCCAATGTCGATCCGCAGCCGATGCTGGAACGCATCCAGCAGGCGCTGCCGCACATTGGCGCGCTGGTGCTGTCTGACTACGCCAAAGGCGCATTGAGCCAGGTGCAGAGCATGATCCAACTGGCACGCGCCGCCAAGGTGCCGGTGCTGATCGATCCAAAAGGCTCCGATTTTGAGCGCTATCGCGGCGCGACGTTGCTGACGCCAAACCTGTCCGAATTTGAAGCTGTGGTAGGCCACTGCAAAGACGAAGCCGAACTGGTTGAACGCGGCATGAAACTGGTGGCGGATTTTGAGCTTTCCGCACTGCTGGTTACCCGTTCCGAGCATGGCATGACGCTGCTGCAACCGGGCATAGCGCCGCTGCATCTGCCGACGTTGGCGCAGGAAGTGTTTGACGTGACCGGTGCCGGCGATACCGTGATTGGCGTGTTGGCTGCTGCTCTGGCCGCCGGTAATACGCTGGAAGAATCCTGTTTCCTGGCCAATGCCGCCGCCGGCGTGGTGGTGGGCAAGCTGGGGACCTCGACCGTTTCGCCAATCGAACTGGAAAACGCGGTGCGCGGCCGTGCCGAAACCGGCTTTGGCGTGATGACCGAAGCCCAGCTGAAAACCGCCGTGGCGCAGGCTCGCCAGCGTGGTGAGAAGGTGGTGATGACCAACGGCATCTTCGACATTCTGCATGCCGGCCATGTTTCCTATCTGGCTAATGCCCGCAAAATGGGCGATCGCCTGATCGTGGCGGTGAACAGCGATGCGTCCACCAAACGTCTGAAAGGCGAAACCCGCCCGGTCAACCTGCTGGAAAACCGCATGATCGTGCTCGGCGCGCTGGAAGCGGTGGACTGGGTCGTGCCGTTTGAAGAAGACACCCCGCAGCGCCTGATCGCCGACATCCTGCCGGATCTGCTGGTGAAGGGCGGTGACTACAAGCCTGAAGATATCGCCGGCAGCGCCGAGGTGTGGGCCAACGGCGGCGACGTCAAGGTACTGAACTTTGAAGATGGCCTGTCGACCACCAACATCATCAAGGCAATCAAAGACGGGCGTGGTTAACGCCTGCTGAAAATGGCGGTGGTCAGTGAGTGGATTGAAACAGGAACTGGGGTTGGCGCAGGGCGTCGGGTTATTGTCCACTTCGTTGCTGGGCACCGGGGTGTTTGCCGTTCCGGCGCTGGCGGCACAGGTGGCGCAGGGCGATAGCTTGTGGGCCTGGCCGGTGTTGATTGCGCTGGTATTTCCTATCGCCATCGCCTTTGCGGCTCTGGGCCGCCACTTCCCCAGCGCCGGGGGCGCCGCGCACTTTGTCGGTATGGCCTTTGGCCCGCGCATGGCGAAGGTCACCGGCTGGTTGTTTCTGTCGGTGATCCCGGTCGGCCTGCCGGCTGCCTTGCAAATTGCCGCCGGGTTCTGGCAGGCCACGCTCGGTTGGAGCGCCAACGGCCTGCTGCTGGTACAGATCGCCACGCTGGTGGCGATTTGGCTGTTGGGGACGCGCAGCGCGGGTTCCAGCGCCAATATTCAAACGCTGATCGCCATTCTGGTGGTGGGGTTAGTGGCCGCTATCTGGTGGCGAGGCGATATCTCGCCTGCCCAAATCCCCTGGCCTGCGATAGACGACATTTCTCCCCCCAATCTGTTCCATGCGCTGGCGGTGATGTTCTGGTGTTTTGTCGGCCTTGAGGCCTTCGCGCATTTGGCGACCGAATTCCGCAACCCCGAGCGCGATTTCCCGCGTGCGCTGCTGCTTGGCATGTTAGTCGCCGGGGCGGTCTACTGGGGTTGCACCGTGGCGGTGCTGCATTTCCATGCTTACGGCGAGCATCAGGCTGCCGCCGCGTCGCTGCCCGGCATCGTGGTGCAACTGTTTGGGCAGCATGCGCTGTGGGTCGCCTGCATCATTGGCTATCTGGCCTGCTTCGCCAGCGTGAATATCTATACGCAGAGCTTTGCCAGGCTGGTGTGGTCGCAGGCGCAGGATCGGCCGTCCAGCGCATTGGCCAAGCTGTCTGCCGGGCAGGCGCCGGTCAATGCATTGAGCGCGGTGGTGGGCTGCTGCCTGCTGTTCACCTTGCTGATTTATACGCTGAAGCTGCCGCTGGATGCGCTGCTGGTGTATGCCAATGGCATCTTTGTGCTGATTTATCTGCTGTGCATGCTGGCGGGGTGCCGAATTTTGCACGGGCGTTCGCGGCTGATGGCGGTGGCGGGTTTGGCGCTGTGCCTGTTACTGATGGTGATTATCGGCTGGAAAAGCCTGTATGCGTTGGGGATGTTCGCGCTGATTTGGCTGGTGCTGCCGCGCAGAGCGCGGGCGGCTATCTAACCCTAAAAGGGCGCGGTATCGCGCCCTTGTTAAGTCTTATTCTGCGTCTGGCTGTTGCGCTGCCGGTGCGGCGTTCAGCTTGCTTTCCAGCTCGCTCATACGCTGTTCCAGCAACGCCAGTTTTTCACGGGTGCGCAGCAGCACCTGGGTTTGCACGTCGAACTCTTCGCGGTTGACCAAATCCAGGCGAGTGAGCTGTGACTGCAGCACCTGACGGATTTTCTTCTCGACGTCTTCCCCGAATTCACGAACGCCTTTAGGCATGGACTCATGAACCTGGCGTGCGATCTGTTCAATTTTTTTCGGGTCAATCATGGCGTATCCCTTTCAGAGTTTAATAGCTGTTGCCTAGTGTAATGCGAGTTGCCCGCCGGATAAACCAATAACCGCATTCTCCGCAGGGGGCAGAATTGTGCTTTTGCCAATTGCCCTGATTAATCATTAGCGTTATAGTCAGAATGCTTATTCTCAGGGCGGGGTGCAAGTCCCCACCGGCGGTAAATCACCTTCTACGGTGAAAGCCCGCGAGCGCTCAGCCAGTCTCTTGCAGTTTGGTTAGAGGTCAGCAGATCCGGTGTAATTCCGGGGCCGACGGTTATAGTCCGGATGGGAGAGAGTAACGGTATCTGCCGGGTTTGCGCCCGCTTGCGTTATTTTTTTAGCTATTGTTGTAGCTACTCCTCAAGATCGCCCTGGTTCTGGTAATCCATAATTTTCTAATGAGGTTTTTTACCATGAATCAGACGCTACTTTCAGATTTCGGCACGCCGGTAGAACGCGTTGAACGCGCTCTTGAAGCATTGCGCAACGGGCGCGGTGTGATGGTGCTTGATGATGAAAATCGTGAAAACGAAGGTGATATGATCTTCGCCGCAGAAACCATGACCGTTGAGCAAATGGCGCTGACCATTCGTCACGGCAGCGGTATCGTGTGCCTGTGCATCACCGAAGACCGCCGTCAGCAGCTTGAGCTGCCGATGATGGTGACCAACAACTCCAGCCAGTTCCAGACTGCCTTCACCGTGACTATCGAAGCGGCGCAGGGCGTGACGACCGGCGTTTCCGCCTCCGACCGCCTGACCACCATCCGTGCGGCGGTGGCCGATAACGCCAAGCCGAGCGATCTGAACCGCCCTGGCCATGTGTTCCCGCTGCGTGCGCAGCCGGGCGGGGTGCTGAGCCGCCGTGGCCACACCGAAGCGACCATCGATCTGGTGGCCATGGCCGGTTTCAAACCTGCCGGCGTGCTGTGCGAGCTGACCAACGACGACGGCAGCATGGCGCATGCCCCGGAAGTGATCGCGTTCGCCAGGAAGCATGATATGACTGTGCTGACCATCGAGGATCTGGTGGCTTATCGCCAGGCCCACGAGCAGAAAGCCAGCTGATTCAGCCTGGTCTTCGACGAAAAAAGCCGCGTAATGCGGCTTTTTTTATCGGCGTAACAATGGGCTACAGATTTGACAGACGTTCGCCGATACGGCTGGCGTAGTTCATCACATGAAACGTGTAGTTCTCCTCGACCGTGCCCTGGAACAGATGCGACCAAGGGCCGATGGCGTAGATGCCAAGATCCTCACCTCCGTGCGTTTCGCTCTTCATCGGCACCAGCGCCGGCTGGATAAAGTCGGGTGCGCTGGCCTGCTCCATGGTGAGTGTCGGGCGCTCCGGTAGCGGAATGACACCGCCGGGGCCGTTGGCGAAGCTGACCGTGGTATAGGGCTTGCCGTCGCTACCCAGCAGCGGTTTGCCGTTGACGCCAACTGAGATGCCGAGGATCGGGTTACCCCGTTTGGCATAGCCGGCAAGGGTGAGCGTATGGCTATGATCGCCGGTCACCACCACCAGCGTCTCGTCCAGGTCAACTTTGCCGATGACGGTTTTTACCGCCTCATTGAGGGCCACCGTATCGGTCAGGGTGCGATAGGCATTGCCGTTATGGCTGCCGTGGTCAATACGTCCGCCCTCAACCAGCAACAGATAGCCTTCGGGGTTCCTGGCCAGAATGTCGATGGCCTTGCCGGTCATTTCGGCCAGAGAAGGTTCACCTGCGGCATCTTCCCGCCGATCGTGCTCGAAGTTCATATGCGACGGTTCAAACAGGGCCAACAGATGATCAACCTTAGTGGGATCGATCCGATCGAACTGCGATTGATTCCACACGTAGCTGCCGCGTTCACCATAGCGTTTTAGCCAGGCTTGCGTCAGGTCGCGGCCATCCTTCCTGTTGCCTTTTTTAGCGGAGTATTCAGGGTCGGTTGCGCTCTCCGGCAGAAAGTTGGCGCGCCCGCCGCCCATGGCTACGTTGAGGCCGTTGCCGAATTTCATCTCAACCAACTGGCGAGCGATATCGCTGCAGCCGGCGGCCAGGGCTTCGGCCGGCATTTTTGCATCGGATTCCCAGTCTCGGTTGGCGATATGGGCATAGGTGGCGCCGGGAGTGGCATGGGTGATGGTCGCGGTGGTGACGGCGCCGGTGGACATGCCGAGGGAGGCGGCCATCTCCCACAGGGTGGTGACCGTTTTGGTTTTCTGATCCTCGCAGTTGTTAAGGCTTGCCGTATGGTCCAGCCCCATCAGGTCATTGAGGGTTTTGACGCCGGTGGTCATGGCGACTGCGCTGGGGGCGGAGTCGGTTATCTGGGCATTGGCAGAGTAAGTTTTGGCTGCGGCCAGGTAGGGGAAGGCTTCCCAGGCCAACACGTTAGATTCGCCGTCGACGCCGCGTTGTTGCCCTTCGAAAATGCGTGCTGCGGTAACGGTTGAAAACCCCATCCCGTCGCCAACGATCAGGATGACGTTTTTCGCCCGATGGGTGTTCTTAGGCTGTGCCAGCCTTTGTTGCAACTGCTCCTGCGCCTGTTTGAAGTAAGGATCTTCGTGCTGTACCAGCTGCGCTTTTTCCTCTGCGCAGACGGGTGCTACCCACCCGGTGCATAAGGTAACGGAAAGAGCCAGGTGGGTTGCCAGTGTGGATTTGAACATGAATTCCTCCTTGTGGTGCCTGCGTTCCGTGTTGCCTGGCGCGGAGGGTACGACGTTTTCACCGTAGCGCCGGAACCTGCCGGCGGGGAGCCGGCAGAGAAATTCATTGTATATTTTGAATTAACAAATCATACGCAAATTGTTCACAATTTAGACCTGTGTGGCAGTAATACTTTGATATTCATATAGGTTATGAATTGATTTGAAGGCATTCGATTTAGCGGGGTTGGCTGGCCCCGCCAGTCAGAATCGGCATTAACCGATGCCGCCGCTTTGCAACAGCGTCAGGCTGAACCCCATAACCGTCATCCCGCACAGCACGCCGTAGCTGGGGTTATTGTGCGGGTCGATCTCTTTGGCCAGCGGCATCAATTCATCTACCGACAGCGCCACCATTATACCGGCCACCGCGGCCATAATCGACGCCATCACTACCGGCGAGATCATCGGGCCGAGCAGCAGGAACGCCAGCACGCCGCCGAGAATTTCCGCCATGCCGGAAATGCCCGACCACAGCAGCGCTTTGGTTTTTGAGCCGGTGGCGGCATACACCGGTCCGGCAACCGCCAATCCTTCAGGAATATTGTGGATGGCGACCGCCAGCGCGACGCCCATCCCCAATTCCAGATCGGCGCTGGCGGTGACGAAGGTAGCGATGCCTTCCGGGAAATTGTGCAGGCTGATGCCGAGCGTCAACAGCATGGCGGTGCGTTTCAGGTTATAGGGCGTGAGCGGCTTTTGCTGCAAATCCTGTGGGTGCTGATGCGGCAGCAGGCGGTCCAGCGCAAAATACCCCAAAAGACCGAGCATGAACATGCCGTAGCCCAGCATCGGCGACATACCCTGGGTATGCAGCGCCGCAGGCAGCATTTCCATCAATGAAATCAGCAGCATAATCCCGGCGGCAAAGCCGAGGGCAAAAGCCAGCATCCGGTTGGACGGTTTTTGGCCGATGATGCCGAACAGGGCGCCGACAAAGGTGGCTCCGCCGGCCAGCAAGGTCAGGATCAGGGGTACTGACAGAATAGCCTCCTTATATGCTGATGATTATCGTTTATTTTCTGATACTAACAGAGTCACAGCTGAAATCGAGCGGGTTTGACGGATGATTTCGATTGTTTAAACCGTTCAAATTTATTGAAGATCATCATCATGGTTATCCGGCTGTGTTGCTGTGGCAAACGGCGTAATCTGGTTAACAGAACCTAAGATGACTAACCAAGGATTATGTATGAACACCTCTCGTATGCCTGCTCTTTTCCTCGGCCACGGTAGCCCGATGAACGCGCTGGAAGAAAATCGCTACACCCTGGCATGGCGTACGCTGGGTGAAACGCTGCCGCGTCCAAAAGCCATCGTCGCCGTTTCTGCGCACTGGTACACCCGCGGCACTGCGGTTACCGCGATGGAAAAGCCAAAAACCATCCATGATTTTGGCGGTTTCCCGCAGGCGCTGTTTGATACTCGGTACCCGGCGCCGGGCTCTCCTGAACTGGCGGCACAGTTGCAACAGTTGCTTGCGCCGATTGAGGTCACGGCGGATGTCAGCGAGTGGGGGCTGGACCACGGCACCTGGGGAGTCTTGATCAAGATGTACCCCGACGCGGATATCCCGATCGTACAGCTCAGTATCGACGGCACCCAACCGGCTGAATATCATTACCAGCTGGGCCGCAAACTGGCGGCGCTGCGTGAGCAGGGGGTGATGATTGTCGCCAGCGGCAACGTGGTGCATAACCTGCGGATGGTGAAATGGCAGGGGGATACCACCCCTTATCCGTGGGCGGAATCCTTTGACAAGTTCGTGCGCGATAATCTGAATTATCAGGGGGATAACCATCCTCTGGTGAATTTCATGCAGCATCCGGGGGCGGCGTTGTCGAACCCGACGCCGGAACATTATCTGCCGCTGCTGTACGTGCTGGGCAGTTGGGATGGCGAAGAAGCGATATCCGTGCCTGTGGACGGCATCGAGATGGGCGCTTTGAGCATGCTGTCGGTGCAGGTCGGTTAAATAAAAAACGCCAGTCTCGGACTGGCGTTTGCATTTCAGGTCTCTGGCGAGTCTTGGTCAGCCGAGGATGATATGCGGATAGAAACGCGACAGATCCTGAGTGATCAGCTCGCGATCTTCACGCAGGCCGATACCGCAGGGTTGATCGTCCACCAGCCAACTGCCGATCAGCGTATAGCTGCCCTCGAACTGCGGCAATGGGTGGAACTGTTGCACAATCATGCCTTCTTCGCCGTACGGGCCGTCAACGCGCGCCACTTCCTGGCCGTTCTGCACGATCTGGATATTGGCGCCTTCGCGTGAGAACAGCGGCTTGGTGACGTAGTGATCCAGTTGCGGATGTTCGTCCTGCGCGAAGTAGGCCGGCAGCAGGTTCGGGTGATCCGGGAACATTTCCCACAGCATCGGCAGCAGCGCCTTGTTGGAGATAATGCTTTTCCAGGCCGGCTCCAGCCAGCGCACACCGGCATCTTCCAGCTTGGTGGAAAACATCTCGCGCAGCATAAACTCCCATGGGTAGAGCTTGAACAGATTGCCGATGACCTGGTCTTGCAGATCGGTAAACTGGCCCTTCTCGCCGAGACCAATCTCTTCCATAAACAGGAACTCGGTTGGCACGCCGGCTTCCTGCGCGCAGTCCTGCAGATATTGCACCGTACCGCGATCTTCTTCGCTGTCCTGGCAGCAGGCCAGATGCAGCAGGCCGAAGCCGTGGTGCGCTTTCAGATCGGCAAAACGCTCAATCAGCTTTTCCTGCAGGCTGTTGTACTGATCGGACTCCGGGCTGAGATTGCCGGCGTTGATCTGGTCTTCCAGCCACAGCCATTGGAAAAAGGCCGCTTCATACAGCGAGGTTGGCGTATCGGCATTATTCTCCAGCAACTTGGGCGGATTGACGCCGTCGTAAGCCAGATCGAGACGCGAGTACAGCGAAGGTTGGCTGGTGCGCCATGAGCTGCGCACGAAATCCCAGGTGTGTTTCGGGATCTGGAATTTAGCCATCAGCGCATCGCTGTTGACCACTTTCTCCACCACTTGCAGACACCTCTGATGCAGCTCGGCGGTGGCGCTTTCGATCTCTTCGATTTGCGCCAGCGTAAACTGGTAATAGGCATCCTCACACCAGTACGGCTCGCCATACATGGTGTGGAATTTGAAGCCGAACTCGGTCGCTTTTTCGCGCCAGTCCGGGCGCTCGGTAATCGCAACGCGTTTCATGCCTTAACCGCCCATGCTGCGTGAGCTGCCGGAGGTCGCGCTGCTGCGCTGCATGCTGGTCTGCTTGGCCACGGATTCGCCAAAGCCGCCGCGGGTAACGGTGCTGGTTACCGCCGGTTTTGGCGCCATCGCGGTTTTCGGCACCGTCATGGTGCGGCCGCCGGCGGTAGCCGGACCATAGCTCTTGCCGGTGGCGTCAACGAACTTGCCGTTGGCCGGGCTGGCGGCGTTTTTGGAGGTGAACAGCGGCTGTTGGGCAAAGCCGGAGCCGCCCATCATGCGGCCCATCATGTAGCCTGCCATCAACGGCATCCAGAAGCTGCCGCTGCTTTGCGATTCTGCCGCCATGCCGGCCTGCGCCGGAGCGGGAGCCTGAGTACACTGCGCTTCACCGAACTCGGCCACGCAGTCTTCGCGGCTGGCGTATTTAGGCGCGGTTTTTGCGGCTTCTTTCAGGGCGTTGTTATAGGCAGTGGTGCACTGCTCGCTCATGGAGGGGTTAGTGCGCGAACA
This sequence comes from Serratia plymuthica, assembly GCF_018336935.1. Lineage (NCBI taxonomy): Bacteria > Pseudomonadati > Pseudomonadota > Gammaproteobacteria > Enterobacterales > Yersiniaceae > Serratia > Serratia plymuthica. The sequence continues at coordinate 4,152,795 of NZ_CP068771.1, forward strand.
CTCGTCGGCATTTTGATACATAGAGACCGTTTCATCCGCTTTTTCACAGCCGGCCAGCATAAAGACTCCGCTGATTGCCAAGGCTACGGGCGCAACGCGGTAGCTGCGCCAGGATTTGCGGAACGTCTCTTGGTTGATGTTTTTTGTCCGTTTCATCGTTATTAATCCCATCAGTCGGGCTGTTTTCGCCCTTTCCCAGTAGTGGCGGTAAGAATAGGGGAAAGATGGTCAAAATTAAAGCTGAAACGCCCGTGGAATCCACTCTTTACGCAGTTATACGTTAGGCTGTGCGCCAGCTCGCTTTACCGGTTAAAAAAGTGGCGGCAGAGTTCCATTATGAAACGGCAGAGCCGTTGTCATGTTCCATAATGGAACAAAAACGCGGTCTGTCGCAAAGCTCTCCGTAAGCCCTATAGTCAGTGCATAACAACGCGACGGCACAAGACCGGGCGCATCATCACCTGATATCTGAACGTTACCATCGCCAATTTCCCTACAAGGATCCGGTTATGTTGAGAATCATCCAGTCTCCATGCAAGTACATTCAGGGCGCCAATGCACTGGTCGCCGTGGGTCAATACGCTAAAGCGTTTGCCGACCATTATTTCGTGATTGCCGACGACTTCGTCATGAAGCTGGCGGGCGATACCCTGATGGGCAGCCTGCAACAGCACGGGGTGAAACATCACGCCAGCCTGTTCAACGGCGAATGCTGCCATAAGGAAATCGACCGCTTGGGGCGCGAACTGAAAGCCCATGGCTGTCGCGGCGTGATTGGCGTCGGCGGCGGCAAAACCCTCGATACCGCCAAAGCCATCGCGCACTACCAGCAAGTGCCGGTGGTGTTAATCCCCACCATTGCTTCCACCGATGCGCCGACCAGCGCGCTGTCGGTGATCTATACCGAACAGGGCGAATTTGCCGAGTATCTGATCTACCCGCGCAACCCGGATATGGTGGTGATGGACAGCGCGATTATCGCCAAGGCACCGGTGCGCCTGTTGGTGGCGGGAATGGGCGATGCGCTTTCCACCTATTTTGAGGCCCAGGCTTGTTTCGACGCTCAGGCCACCAGCATGGCGGGCGGCAAATCGACGCTGGCGGCGCTCAGCCTGGCACGGCTGTGCTATGAGACGCTGCTGGCAGAAGGCGTCAAAGCCAAACTGGCGGTTGAGGCCGGGGTGGTGACGGAAGCGGTTGAACGCATTATCGAGGCCAATACCTATTTGAGCGGCATTGGTTTTGAAAGTAGCGGGCTGGCGGCGGCGCACGCTATTCACAACGGTTTCACCGTGCTGGATGAGTGTCATCACCTGTACCACGGCGAGAAAGTGGCTTTCGGCACGCTATCGCAACTGGTGCTGCAAAACAGCAGCATGGCGCAGATCGAGACGGTGCTGGATTTCTGCCACCGCATCGGCCTGCCTGTCACGCTGGCCGAGATGGGCGTTAGCGGCGATGCGGCAGAGAAAATCATGGCGGTTGCCGAAGCCAGCTGCGCCGCCGGCGAAACCATCCACAACATGCCGTTCAGGGTGACGCCGGCCAGCGTGCAGGCCGCAATCTTGACGGCAGACCGGCTGGGCAGCGCCTGGCTGCAACAACACCAACGCTGATACTGCAGGGACGCAGCAGGCTGCGTCCCATTGGCTAAACGAGGAAATGACCGTGAAAAAACTGATCAATAAGGTTGAGTCGGTACTGGAAGAGCAACTGCTGGGGCTGGCGGAGGCGCACCCTGAACTGTTGGTGCATCAGGAGCCGGTGTTCGTTACCCGCGCCGACGCGCCGGTAGCGGGCAAGGTGGCTATCCTGTCCGGCGGCGGCAGCGGCCACGAACCCATGCACTGCGGCTTTGTCGGCGAAGGTATGCTCGACGGCGCCTGCCCCGGGGAGATTTTTACCTCGCCGACGCCGGATAAAATGTACGAGTGCGGCCAGGCTATCGACGGGGGCGCCGGAGTGTTGTTGCTGATCAAAAACTACACCGGCGACGTGCTGAATTTCGAAACCGCCACCGAATTGCTGCACGACAGCGGCACCCAGGTGGCGACGGTACTGGTGGACGATGACGTGGCGGTCAAGGATAGCCTGTTCACCGCCGGCCGACGTGGCGTGGCGAATACCGTACTGATGGAAAAACTGCTCGGCGCAGCGACGGCCCGCGGCGACGATCTGGACAGCGTGGTGACGTTGGGCCACAGGATCAACAATCAAGGGCATTCGATTGGCATCGCGCTGGGGGCCTGTACCGTGCCCGCAGCCGGCAAGCCCTCGTTCGTGCTGTCGGAAAACGAGATGGAGTTCGGCGTCGGTATTCACGGCGAGCCGGGCATTGCGCGGCGTCCGTTCAGCGGCCTCAATGCGGCGGTGGATGACATGTTCCATACCCTGATCGAACACGGCCATTACCAGCGCACCATTCGCGCCTGGGATCGCCGGCAGGGCGAATGGCGCGATGAAGTGCAGACCAAGCAGCCGCTGACGCGCGGCGACCGGGTGATTGCGTTGGTGAATAACCTGGGGGCGACGCCTCTGTCCGAGCTGTACGGCGTTTATCACCGGCTGGCGGAGCGCTGCGCCGAGGCGGGCATGATCGTTGAACGCAGTCTGGTGGGCGCCTATTGCACCTCGTTGGACATGCAGGGGGTATCGATCACCTTGCTGAAGGTGGATGACGAGCTGTTGGCATTGTGGGATGCGCCGGTGAAAACGCCCGCGCTGCGTTGGGGTTGTTGAGGAGGATCTATGGCATTAACGAAACAGCAGGTAGTGGACTGGCTGATGCGCTGTGGCGAGGTGTTTACCCGGGAACGTGATTTTTTGACCCGGCTGGATACCGAAATCGGCGACGCCGACCATGGTCTGAACATGAACCGTGGCTTCAACAAGGTGGTGGAAAAACTGCCTTCGGTGGCGGATAAAGACATCGGTTTTATTCTTAAAAATACGGGCATGACGCTGCTGTCGAGCGTCGGCGGCGCCAGCGGCCCGCTGTTCGGCACGTTCTTTATCCGCGCGGCGCAGGCGGCCAATGCCAAGCAAAGCCTGGATCTGGCGGAGCTGCATCAGATGATGCAAGAGGGCGTCGAGGGCGTGGTGATGCGCGGCAAGGCGGAGCCGGGCGACAAAACCATGTGCGACGTCTGGTGGCCGGTGGTGGAAAGCCTCGGCCAGTCGGCGCAGCAGCAGTCGAGCGTGGCAGAGGCCCTGCAGCGCGCCAGTGAACGGGCGGAACAGGCTGTAGAGGGCACTATCATCATGCAGGCGCGTAAAGGGCGGGCCAGCTACCTGGGTGAACGCAGCATCGGCCATCAGGATCCGGGCGCCACCTCGGTGATGCTGATGATCAAAACGCTGGCCGAGGTCGCCGGCCACTAGCAGGAGGCGAGATGATCAATATCGTTGTAGTTTCCCACAGCGCGCAGTTGGCGCGCGGGGTCGAAGAGCTGGCGCGGCAGATGATGCGTGGCGACGGCTGCAAGCTGGTGCTGGCGGCGGGCGTCGATGACGTCGAGCATCCGATCGGCACCGATGCCATCAAGGTCATGGAAGCCATTGAGTCGGTGGCGGACGGTGCGGGCATCGTCGTGCTGATGGATTTGGGCAGCGCGTTGCTGAGCGCCGAAACCGCGCTCGACCTGCTGGATCCGCAGTTGGCCGCCAAAGTGCGGCTGTGTTCGGCACCGCTGGTTGAGGGGGCGCTGGCTGCGGTGGTCGCCGCCAATTCCGGTGCCGGGCTGGAACAGGTGTTGGCGGAAGCTCAGGGCGCGCTGCTGGCCAAGCAGGCGCAACTGGGTGAAGCCGCGCCTGCGGCAAAAAGCGTTGAATTGCCGTTGACGCAGGGAAAAAGCGTCAGTTGGACGGTGCAGAACCCGCACGGGTTACACGCCCGACCGGCGGCGCGGCTGGCGGAGGCGCTGGCGCCCTTTGAGGCCGAGCTGGTGTTGGAAAAACAGGGGCAATGCGCCAACCCGCGTAGCCTCAATCAATTGGCGTTGCTGCAGGTGCGGCACGGCGACACCGTCAGGTTGATTGCCGACGGCCCACAGGCTGAGCAAGCGCTGGCGGCGTTCAGGGCGCTGGCGGAACAGCACTTTGGTGAAACGGTTTCGGAACAGCAACTGCCCTCGCTGCACGGCATCCCGGTGGCGGAAAGCGTGACCAGCGGCCCGGTGTTGCAGGCGCTCAGCTTCTGGCCGACGGTGACCGAGCGCCCGATTGGCGCGGACGACGTGCTGACCGAACAGCAGCGGCTGCGCGAGGCGCTGCAGCATACCCTGAGCGATCTCAACCGGCTGGCGGAGCGCACCGGCACATTGATTGGCAAACCGCAGGCGGCGATTTTCGGCGCGCACAGCATGCTGCTGGACGATCCGGATCTGCAACAGGCGGCCTATACGCGCATTGCTCAGCAACAATGCAGCGCCGAGCAGGCCTGGCGGCAGGAAATGGAGGCGATCATCGAGGATTATCGCGCGCTGGACGACGAGTACATGCGGGCGCGCGAACTGGACGTGCGGGACATGCTGCGCCGTACCCTGAGCCATCTGCAACAGCAGCCGCTGCTGCCGATTACGCTGACTGCGCCCTCGATTCTGGTGATGGACGAACTGATGCCTTCCGACGTGGTGATGCTCGATCGTCGCCTGGTGCTCGGCATCTGCCTGAGCGGCGGCAATGCACTGTCGCACAGCGCAATTCTGGCGAAGGCGATGGGGATCCCGATGGTGGTCGGCATGAACGACTGCCTGAGCAAAACCCGCAGCGGCCAGAAAGCGATGCTGGACGCGGCGCGCGGGGTATTGCAGCTCAGCCATTAAGCGATCAGGCGCGCAGTTTAAATTGGCGGATATCAATCTGATATTGTTTGATTTTCCGCCACAGCGTGGTGCGGCCGATGCCCAACAGCTGCGCCATTTCATTGAGCTGCCCGCGGCTGACGTTGGCAGCGCGAATGATCGCCTGGCGCTCCGTTTCCGCCAGCGTCAGCAGCGGCGTACCCGGCTGTGGTTCACTTTCCAGCAACGGCTGGTGGCTGAGCAAATGCGCGGGCAAGTCCGCTAACTGGAGATGGTGGCCGTGGCACATCATCGCCGTACGCTCAACCACGCCTTTCAGCTCCAGATCGTTGCCGGGCCACAGATACAGGCTCAACTGGGCCATGACGTCGTCATCGACCCGGAATCGGCACTGGAAATGCTGTTCCAGCGTTCGCAGGTGGTGCTTCACCAACAGCGGAATGTCGCTCAGCCGCTGGCGCAGCGCCGGGATCTGGATCTCGAACGCCTGCAGGCTGTAAAACAGCTGGCGGCGAAAGCGGTTCTGCTGCACCAACAGCGGCAGATTGGCGGCGCTACCGGCGATCACCCGCACATCGACCGGGATCACCCGGTTGGAGTTAAGCCGCATGACTACGCCGGTTTTCAGCACCTGAAGCAGCGCTGACTGCATTTCCGCCGGCAGATACTCAATTTGCTCCAGGTACAGCGTGCCGCCGTTGGCCAGTTCAAACTTGCTGAGCTGGCCCGCTTCCTCTTCGCTGGCGTCGCAACCCAGCAGTTCGCGCAGCCCCTGCGCTTCCGGCATCAACTGGCAGTTAAGCGCGATATAGGGCCCGGCGGCGCGTTCGCTGGCGTTGTGGATTGCCTGGCTGAGCCGCTCCTTGCCGACCCCTTCTTCGCCGCACAGCAGGATCGGGTGCTGGCCCTTCGCCGCCTGCTGGCCGTAGCGGATCAACCGGCGCATCTCCAGGGAGGCGGAAGGCATCTGTTCAAAGCTGTGGCTGACGCGGCCCAGTTGGCTGCTGACGTACTGGTGCAGCCGTTCAATCGGGTGCAGCAGGGCGATAAAGCTGCAGCGCTCGCCGTCGAAGATCGGTTTTAGGGTCAGCAGCGCGGCGATAAACTGCCGCTGGCTTTCGAAAGTGACTTCAACGTGTTGCAGCGGCTGGCGCTGGGCGATGGCCCGGTTGAGCAGGGCGGGCAGCGTCAGCAACTGCGTCAGGGGTTTGCCCTGGCTCTGCTGTTCGTCCAGCTTCAGCAGGGTGGCGGCCCGCTGGTTGATGTATTGCAGGTAGCCGCGGTGGTCCCAGGCCATCACCCCGTCATCCACCCCGTCAAGCAAACCGTAAAGCTGATTCAGGTGGCGGTTGGACTCCGCCAGCAGGCCGTCGGCGTTCAGCGAGTTGCCTATCTCGCGTGCGATCGCCAGCGTCAGTGACAGATCGCCGGCGGCGCAGTCCGCCAGCAGGCAGCCCAGCGCAATCGAGCCGCGTTGGCGGCCGCTGTTGTCATAAACCGGCGTGGCGCAGAATGACCAGCCGTGCAGCGCCTGCCGCACGTGCTCGCTGCCGCTCACCTGTATCGGGTGGCCTTCCGCCGCCGCCAGCGAAGGCGCGTTGGTGCCAATGTCACCCTCGGCCCAATAGGCGCCGGGGGTAAACCCCAATTGCTGCAGGCGTTCACGCGTCGGGGCGTCGCCGCACAACCACAGCATGCAGCCGCTTTCGTCGAGGATCATCAGCAGGCAGCGGCGGGGTTCCATATATTCGCAGGCATCTTCCAGCGACGCCTGGCCAAGCGTCAGCAGATCGTTTTTACGCTGGCAGATCGAGTTGAAGGTGGCACCGAGCGCACGGTGCGGCGCTTTCCACACGGCGGGTTGCATCAGGCTGCGACAGCGCAACCAGGAAGCGTAGATTGCCGGTGCAGGGCGCTGTGCGGGCGGCAATGCGCCGTCGGCCATCAACTGTTGCCAGCTTGAGGTGTTCTCCATTGGATCCCATCCGGACTGAGATAAGGCAATGGCGCCGATGATACCACCGCAGGGCGGGGGGCTGGCTGTGAGGCGGCGGGCAGAACCGGCGTTGAGGCAAAAAAAACGGGGCGCGACAGATGCCGGGCCCCGTGTTCAGCAGTGCGCGAATCAGTTGCGGAATGGGTTACCGCTGTTGCTGCGCGCCGGCTGGGTGGTGGTGGTCGCCGGCGCAGAGGCGCGGGTAGCGACCGGTGCCGGAGCTGCCGTTTGCGGCGCAGGCGCATTGCCGTTATAACCTTCCGCATAAGCGTCCTGTGCGGTGGTCGGCGGCGCTACCACATCCTGCGAGGTAGAAATCGGTTTGCCCAACGCGCCGTTCAGTAACAGCAGGTCATTTTCATTCAGCGTGCCGAGTGCGGACTTGATGTTCAACTGGTTGATCAGATAGGTATAACGCGCGCTGGAGAGCTGCTGCTTGGCGTTATACAACGTGGTGGTGGCATCCAGCACGTCAACGATGGTGCGGGTACCTACCTGGTAACCGGCTTCCATCGCATCCAATGAGCTCTGGGCAGAGACCACGGCCTGCTTGTAGGCGTTGATGCTGCTGATCGACGCGTTCACGTTGTTGAATGACGAACGCACGGTCTGCACTACGCTGCGGTGTGCGCTTTCCAACTGCTCACTGGCGCCGACGAAGTTGTACTGCGCCTGCTGCACCTGTGAATTGGTCTGGCCGCCGCTGTACAGTGGCAGATTAAAGCTGATGCCAACCTTGTTCTGACCAACGTCACTGTCATTGTTGCCCGTGCCTGTGCCGGTGCGAGAGCCGTTATATTTGGTGTTGGTAATGCCGGTAGAAGCGCTTACATCAACGGTCGGCATATAGCCGGTCTGCGCCGAGCGGATCTGCTCGCGAGCCAGGTCCTGGCTTAAGCGGGCAGAAAGCAGGCTCAGGTTGCGCGCTTCGGCTTCTTTCAGCAGGTTGTTCACCGCTTCCGGACGTTGGGTGCTGAAACGATCGGTATTCAGCGAGGCCAGTTCCGGGTAGAAGGTGCCGGTCACCTGGCGCAGTTTTTCCAGCGCGTTATCCAGGGTGTTGCGGGCAGTCACTTCGGACGCCAGCACGGTGTCGTAGTTGGAACGGGCGTTCTGCACGTCGGTGATCGCCACCAGGCCCACGTTGAAGCGTTGGGTGGTTTGATCCAGCGTGCGGTAAACCGCCTGTTTTTGCGCCTGCGTATAAGACAGCGAGTCGATGGCGCTCAGCACGTTGAAATAGGCGGTAGCGGTGTCGAGGATCAGCTGTTGCGACGAGGTCTGGAAGGTCACGTCGGAGATGCCGGCGGTTTTTTCCTGCAGCGTCAGCGCGCGCCATTTCGACATGTCGAAAATGGTTTGGGTCAGCGCCAGCGAGCCGCTGGTGGCGTTGCTATTGACGTTATTGGCATCGCGGTAACCGCTACCGTAAGTATAACCGGCGGTTAAACCCAGTTGCGGCAGCAACGGGCTGCGCGCTTCGTTGATTTTTTCGAATGCGGCGTCACGGTCAGCGGCAGTCTTGCGCAGATCCGGGTTACTTTCCCTGGCCTGTTTGTAAACCTGCAGCAGGTTCTCTGCCTGGCTCATTGCACTGAAGCCGCCCAGGCTCAGTCCGATAAGAAGGGGGAGCAGTTTCTTCATTTGCATTCCTTGTTGTGCAGCAATATTGCTATGTTAGCGCTGACGATAGACGAAATAGTTGCCGATTCTAGCAGAGTCTGTTGTTCGCATAAGGTGGCTGAATGTGCCATCTCGCGTATCTTTTGCCTTTCAGACTGCCGTGTTTACTTTAGTTCAACTGGCCGCACAGGCCACACCTGATATCATGGCTGACAATCTAACATAAAGCTGCGGAAGATTATCCCGCCGTTTCTGTCATCAAAACTGTTTATTTTATCGGCATACTCACGCAGGAGAATTCGCTTATGAGCCACTCACAGCCGTCGCCCGTTACTCTCGATAAAAACGATGTAGAAATTATTGCACGTGAGACGCTTTACCGTGGTTTTTTTTCACTCAATCTCTATCGGTTCCGTCATCGTTTGTTCAACGGTGACATGAGCCCGGAGGTAAAGCGCGAGATTTTCGAACGCGGCCACGCGGCGGTGCTGTTGCCCTATGACCCGGTGCGTGACGAGGTGGTGTTGATTGAACAACTGCGGATCGCCGCGGTCGATACCAGTAGCTCCCCCTGGCTACTGGAAATGGTGGCGGGTATGATCGAAACCGGCGAGAGCGTCGAAGACGTGTGCCGCCGTGAAGCGCAGGAAGAAGCCGGCGTCGAGGTCGGGCGCTGCAAACCGGTGTTGAGCTACCTGGCAAGCCCCGGCGGTACCAGCGAGCGGCTGTCGATCATGGTGGGCGAGGTGGACGCCACGACCGCTGAAGGCATCCATGGGCTGGAAGAAGAGCATGAAGATATCCGTGTCCACGTGGTTAGCCGCGAACAGGCTTACCGTTGGGTTGAAGAAGGCGCGATTGATAACGCCGCATCTGTGATTGCATTGCAGTGGCTGGCGTTGCACCATGAATCGTTAAGAAAAGAGTGGGCCAACCAATGAAACAGCGCTATACCCCTGATTTCCCGGAAATGATGAGATTGTGTGAAACCAACTTCGCGCAATTGCGTCGCTTGCTGCCGCGCAACGATGAAGTGGGCGAAACGGTGACTTATCAGGTGAACGGCGCCAGTTATCGTCTGACTATTGTTGAATCCACGCGCTACACCTCGCTGGTGCAGATCGAGCAGACCGCGCCGGCGGTCAGTTATTGGAGCCTGCCCGCCATGACGGTGCGGCTGTATCATGACGCGATGGTTGCGGAAGTGTGTTCCAGTCAGCAGATCTACCGTTTTAAAGCGCGTTATGATTATCCCAATAAAAAGTTGCATCAACGTGACGAAAAGCATCAAATTAACCAGTTTCTTGCTGATTGGTTGCGCTACTGCTTGGCGCATGGAGCGATGGCGGTTCCGGTTTGTTAAACAGACTGAAATAACAAAGGACACCATTTGGAAAGCCTGTTTAAACTGACCGTGGCAAGTGGGGCCAGGGTCAGGATTCTGCAAATAACAGATACCCACCTTTTTGCCGGCGAAAACGAGACCTTGCTCGGCATCAATACCTATCGCAGTTACCACGCGGTGCTGGACGCCATCATGGCGCAGCAGCGCGGTTTTGATCTGGTCGTCGCCACCGGCGACTTGGCGCAGGATCATTCTCTGGCGGCTTACCGGCACTTTGCCGAAGGTATTGCGCGGCTGCCTGCGCCTTGCGTCTGGCTGCCGGGCAACCATGATTTTCAGCCGGCGATGGTCGATGCGCTGGCCGCCGCAGGCATCGCCCCTTCAAAGCAGGTGCTGCTGGGCGAGCACTGGCAGGTGTTGCTGCTGGACAGCCAGGTGTTTGGCGTGCCGCACGGCGAACTGAGCGACTACCAGCTTGAGTGGATGGAGCGCTGCCTGCAGGACCACCCGGAGCGTTATACGTTACTGCTGCTGCATCATCATCCGCTGCCCTCCGGTTGCACCTGGCTCGATCAGCACAGCTTGCGCAACCCTCACATGCTGGGCGCGGTGCTGCTGCGCTACCCGAACGTAAACACCGTGGTGTGCGGGCACATTCACCAGGATCTGGATCTGGAATGGCAGGGTCGCCGGTTGCTGGCATCGCCTTCCACCTGCGTGCAATTCAAGCCGCACTGCACCAATTTTACCATCGACGACGTTTCGCCCGGCTGGCGCTATCTCGACCTGCTGCCGGACGGCCGCGTCGAGACCCAGGTTTTCCGCTTGGAAAACGATGATTTTCGCCCCGACATGGATTCGGAAGGGTACTGATGTCGACGCTACTTTATTTGCACGGTTTTAACAGTTCGCCGCTCTCGGCCAAGGCAACCTCTTTCAAGGCGTGGCTGGCCGACAATCACCCGGACATCGAGATGCTGGTGCCGCAATTGCCGGTTTTCCCGGCCGATGCCGCCGAGATGCTTGAGAACATGGTGATGGAACGCGCCGGGCAAACGCTGGGCGTTGTGGGTTCCTCGCTGGGCGGATACTACGCCACCTGGCTTTCACAGTGTTTTTCACTGCCGGCGGTAGTGGTTAACCCTGCTGTGAAGCCGTTTGAGCTGTTGATTGACTACCTTGGCAAAAACGAGAACCCCTACACCGGTCAACAATATGTGTTAGAGTCACGTCACGTTTACGATCTGAAAACGATGCAGATCGATCCCTTGGAGTCACCGGATTTAATCTGGTTGCTGCAACAAACGGGCGATGAAATTCTCGATTATGGGCAGGCGGTGGCCTATTACACTGCGTGCCGGCAAACGGTGGAGTCGGGTGGAAACCACGCCTTCGTCGGTTTCGAGCACTACTTCCCCCAGATTGTGGATTTTTTAGGGCTAAACGCTGTGTGAATAAGCGAGTTATACCCTGCGGCTTGAAAGACGACGGGTATAGGCACCTTCCTACTAACCACGAAAAAAATTCAACGATGACTCAATCCAGCTATAACGCTGATGCCATTGAAGTACTCAGCGGTCTAGAACCAGTGCGCCGTCGTCCCGGTATGTATACCGACACGACGCGCCCAAATCACCTCGGCCAAGAGGTGATCGACAACAGCGTCGATGAAGCCCTGGCAGGCCACGCCAAGCGCATCGACGTGATTCTGCACGCCGATCAGTCACTGGAAGTGATCGACGACGGCCGCGGTATGCCGGTGGATATCCACCCTGAAGAAGGCGTCCCGGCGGTTGAGTTGATCATGTGCCGTCTGCACGCGGGCGGCAAATTCTCCAATAAAAACTACCAGTTCTCCGGCGGCCTGCACGGCGTGGGGATTTCGGTGGTTAACGCCCTGTCGACGCGGGTGGAAGTCAACGTTAAGCGTGACGGCAACATCTACAGCATCGCCTTCGAAAACGGCGACAAGGTGCAAGAACTGGCGGTGACCGGCAGCTGCGGCAAACGCAATACCGGCACCAGCATCCACTTCTGGCCTGACGAGAAGTTCTTCGACAGCCCGCGCTTCTCGGTTTCGCGCCTGAGCCACCTGCTGAAAGCCAAAGCGGTATTGTGCCCCGGCGTCGAAATTTACTTTATCGACAAGCTGAACAACACCGAGCAACGCTGGTGCTATCAGGACGGCCTGACCGATTACCTGATGGAAGCGGTCAACGGCCTGATCACCCTGCCGGAAGCGCCGTTTGTCGGCAACTTCGCCGGCGATACCGAAGCGGTGGATTGGGCGCTGTTGTGGCTGCCGGAAGGCGGCGAGTTGTTGACCGAAAGCTACGTTAACCTGATCCCGACCATGCAGGGCGGCACCCATGTTAACGGCCTGCGTCAGGGGCTGCTGGACGCGATGCGCGAGTTCTGCGAGTTCCGCAATATTCTGCCGCGCGGCGTGAAGCTGTCCGCCGAAGACATCTGGGATCGCTGCGCTTACGTGCTGTCGGTGAAGATGCAGGATCCGCAGTTCGCCGGGCAGACCAAAGAACGCCTGTCGTCGCGCCAGTGCGCGGCCTTCGTTTCCGGCGTGGTGAAAGACGCCTTCAGCCTGTGGCTGAACCAGAACGTACAGGCGGCGGAACAGCTGGCCGAGCTGGCTATTTCCAGCGCCCAGCGCCGTCTGCGCGCCGCCAAGAAAGTGGTGCGCAAGAAGCTGACCAGCGGCCCGGCTCTGCCGGGTAAATTGGCGGACTGTACGTCGCAGGATCTGAACATGACCGAACTGTTCCTGGTGGAAGGGGACTCGGCGGGCGGTTCAGCCAAGCAGGCTCGCGATCGCGAGTATCAGGCCATCATGCCGCTGAAGGGCAAGATCCTGAATACCTGGGAAGTGTCTTCGGACGAAGTGTTGGCCTCGCAGGAGGTGCATGACATTTCCGTGGCGATCGGCATAGATCCTGACAGCGAAGATCTCAGCCAACTGCGCTATGGCAAAATCTGTATCCTGGCGGATGCGGACTCAGACGGCTTGCACATCGCCACGCTGCTGTGCGCGCTGTTCGTGCGCCACTTCAGTTCGCTGGTGAAGGGCGGCCACGTGTATGTGGCAATGCCGCCGCTGTATCGCATCGACCTCGGTAAAGAGGTGTTCTACGCGCTGGATGAAGAAGAGAAAGCCGGCGTGCTGGAACAGTTGAAGCGCAAAAAGGGCAAACCGAACGTTCAGCGCTTTAAAGGGCTGGGCGAGATGAACCCGCTGCAACTGCGTGAAACCACTCTGGATCCGAATACCCGCCGCCTGGTGCAACTGACGGTGAGCGATGACGATGTGACCCAGACGCTGGCGATGATGGATATGCTGCTGGCCAAGAAACGTTCTGAAGACCGCCGTAACTGGCTGCAGGACAAAGGCGACATGGCCGAACTTTCCGTCTGATCGCGATCTCTTGTCAGGCCCGGCTTCTGCGCCGGGCCTTCTTCCCGCAGGGGCGCGGCAAGCCGCACCCGACTACTCTGGGCGGAATGCATGAAAATCACCCTCGAAGAATTGCTGGCGTTTACCTCCGTGGTCGACAGCGGCTCCATTACCTCCGCCGCCGAGCAGCTCGGCCAGACCACTTCCGGTATCAGCCGTGCGCTCAGTCGCCTGGAAAAGAAACTCGACACTACCCTGATGCGCCGCACCACGCGCCGGCTTGAGTTGACCGAAGAAGGGCAAGGCTTTCTTGGCCATGCGCGCGACATTATCAGTTCGGTGGAGAACGCCGAGGAGCAGATGGCGTTGCGCAGGCTGATCCCGGCCGGCAAATTGCGGGTCAATGCCGCCGCCCCCTTTATGGAACACGTGATTGTGCCGCTGGTGGCGGGATTTCGCCAAGGTTACCCGCAGATCGAGCTGGAGTTGAATACCGACAACCTGATCATCGATCTGCTGGAGAAGCGCACCGATATCGCCATTCGCATCGGCACATTGCGCGACTCGACCATTCATGCGCGTCTGCTGGGCGCCAGCCGTTTGCGCATTCTCGCCAGCCCGGATTACCTTGAGCGTTACGGCACCCCAGACAGCGTGGAAGCGCTGCGCGACCACTGCCTGCTCGGCTTTACCCAGCCGGAATCGCTCAATCTGTGGCCGCTGCGCAACCCGCAGGCGCCGCATTTCGCCATTACGCCGACCCTCTCGGCCTCCAGCGGTGAAACGCTGAGGCAACTGGCGTTGCGCGGCGAAGGAATAGTGCAGTTGGCGGATTTCATGACGCGCGACGATCGGCAAAGCGGGCGGTTGGTGCAATTGCTGGAGCAGGATACGCTGGACGTGCGCCAGCCGATTAATGCGGTGTATTACCGCAATACCCAGCTGGCGGCGCGTATTACCTGTTTTCTGGACTACGTCAGCGCGCATATCGACGCGCAGACGCTGTAGGGGCCAGAGCGGCCCCGGGCATTACAGCGCGTTGCCCAGCACGTGAATGGTCACGCCAACCACGCTGTCTTTGATGGTGTCGCGATGCTTGTGCATATGAGCGATATCCAGATGTTTCTCCAGGTGCGCCTGGCTTTCCCATTTTTCCAGCATAAACACCGAGTCCGGCGACAGCTTCTGCCACGGCGCCTGGGTATGGCTGTCGATCATCGGCGTATATTCGCCGCAACCTTCTTCCGCCAGTACCAACGGGATAAGTTTTTCGATCGCTTTGAGCACCGTTTCACGGTGGCCTGGTTTAGTCTTGATTTCTGCAATTACGGTGATCATCACAACCTCATTGATTTATGCGCTTAAGCGCGCTTAGTTAAGCAAAAATTTCTGCCAGGTGCGCGCGATAACGTGCGATATCGCTGTCGATATCAGGTTGTTTAATCACGTCATTACAGATAAAGGTCGGCAGCGCTTCCATGCCCAGGAACTGGTTGGCTTTGTGGAAGTGCAGATAAACGCCGTCAACGCCGACGCCGTGGAAGAACTGCTGCGGATCGGTAAAGGCCTCCAGCGGCGCGTTCCAGGTCAGGCTCAGCAGGTATTTTTTGCCCTGAATCAGGCCGCCGGAGCCGTATCTCTTGCCGGCGTCCGCGCGGGTGCGACCGTCGCTGGCGTACAGGCTGCCGTGCCCGGCGGTGAACACTTCATCAATGTATTTTTTCAGGATCCAGGGTTCGCCCATCCACCAGCCCGGCATTTGATAAATCACCACGTCGGCCCACAGGTATTTCTGCACTTCGGCTTCAATGTCATAACCGTCGTCAACCACGGTGACCTGCACATCGTGTTTCACGTCGCGCAGGTAGCTTTCCGCCACGTCGCTCAGCGTTTGGTTGAGTTCGCCATTGGAATGGCCGAATTGCTTTTTAGCATTAATAATCAGGATATTGCTCATTTTCCGCGGCTCCTGTCAGAGTTGAAATAGGGGGTGCTTTCCGCGTTTTGGCGCAGAAAACATTTCGCTGACAGGGAGTGTAATCGCTAGCAATGCCGGTAAAAATGGGATCCAGCGCACAACAGTGTTGACTCGCAGTCAACAAATCTACCGGCAGACAATGAATTTTTGCATAAAATCGGCAGTTGAACCTGCTTCACAGGGTGATTGCTGCGCCAACTGTGACAGCTACCCTGCTGATGGGTTACTATCGCCGACAGAATCGACAAGCTATACCCTTTGCTTTGTCGTCCAGGGATTGCCAAGCCACGGTCTGAGGATAATTGAGTAATGAGTGATCTGACTCATGACGGTGTAGAGCGTTTACCGCTGCACACATTCACTGAAAACGCCTATCTGAACTATTCCATGTACGTCATCATGGATCGGGCGTTGCCGTACATTGGCGACGGTCTAAAGCCGGTACAACGCCGCATTGTCTACGCCATGTCCGAGCTGGGGCTGAACAACAGCGCCAAATTCAAAAAATCCGCCCGTACCGTGGGTGACGTGCTGGGTAAATACCATCCGCACGGCGACAGCGCCTGCTATGAAGCGATGGTGCTGATGGCGCAGCCGTTCTCTTATCGCTATCCGCTGGTAGACGGCCAGGGGAACTGGGGGGCGCCGGACGATCCGAAATCCTTCGCGGCGATGCGTTATACCGAATCTCGCCTGTCCAAATACGCGGAAGTGCTGCTGGCCGAATTGGGCCAGGGCACCGTTGACTGGGTGCCGAACTTTGACGGCACCATGCAAGAACCGAAAATGTTGCCGGCGCGCCTGCCCAACATCCTGCTCAACGGCACCACCGGCATTGCCGTCGGCATGGCGACCGACATCCCGCCGCACAACGTGCGCGAAGTGGCCGCCGCCGTGGTGGCGCTGATCGACAAACCCGGCGCAGGGCTTGAGGAGTTGCTCGAGTTCGTGCAGGGCCCGGACTTCCCGACCGAAGCCGAAATCATTACGCCGCGCGACGAAATCCGCAAAATTTACCAGAACGGCCGCGGTTCGGTACGCATGCGCGCCGTATGGAAAAAAGAAGACGGCAGCGCGGTGATCACCGCCTTGCCGCACCAGGTTTCCGGCGCCAAGGTGCTGGAGCAGATCGCCAGCCAGATGCGCGCCAAAAAGCTGCCGATGGTGGAAGATCTGCGTGACGAATCCGATCACGAGAACCCGACGCGGTTGGTGATTGTACCCCGTTCCAACCGTATCGATCTGGATCAGGTGATGAACCATCTGTTCGCCACCACCGATCTGGAACGCAGCTACCGCATCAATATGAACATGATCGGTCTGGACAATCGCCCGCAGGTCAAAGGGCTGGTTGAAATCCTTACCGAATGGTTGGCCTTCCGCCGCGACACGGTGCGCCGTCGCCTGAATTACCGTCTGGAAAAAGTGCTGAAACGCCTGCACATTCTGGAAGGTTTGCTGGTGGCGTTCCTCAATATTGATGAAGTGATCCACATCATCCGCAGCGAGGACGAACCCAAGCCGGTGCTGATGCAGCGTTTCGGCATTTCCGACACCCAGGCGGAAGCGATCCTCGAGCTGAAACTGCGCCATTTGGCGAAGCTGGAAGAGTTCAAGATCCGCGGCGAGCAGGATGAGTTGGCCAAGGAGCGCGATCACCTGCAAGCCTTGCTGGCTTCTGAACGCAAGCTTAACACCCTGATCAAGAAAGAGATCCAAGCCGACGCGCAGGCCTATGGCGACGATCGCCGTTCGCCGATTACCGAGCGCGCGGAAGCCAAGGCAATGAGCGAGCACGATTTTGTGCCGTCCGAGCCGGTGACCATCGTATTGTCGGAAATGGGCTGGGTACGCAGCGCCAAGGGCCACGATATCGATCCAAGCGGCCTGAGCTACAAGGCCGGCGACAGCTATCGCAGCGCGGCGCGCGGCAAGACCAACCAGCCGGTGGTCTTTATCGACTCCACCGGGCGCAGTTACGCGCTTGATCCGCTGACGCTGCCTTCGGCACGCGGGCAGGGCGAACCCTTGACCGGCAAGCTGACGCCACCGCCGGGCGCGACCATCGAACAAGTGCTGATGGCGGCGGACGATCAGAAACTGCTGATGGCTTCCGATGCCGGTTACGGTTTCGTCTGTACCTTCAACGATCTGGTGGCGCGCAACCGCGCCGGCAAGGCGATGATCACCCTGCCGGATAACGCCAAAGCGCTGGCGCCGATGGAGATCCATGGCGACGACGACATGTTGCTGTCGATCACCGCAGCCGGTCGCATGTTGCTGTTCCCGGTTGCCGATTTGCCGCAGTTGTCGAAGGGCAAGGGCAACAAGATTGTTTCCATTCCGGCGGCGCAGGCCGCTTCCGGTGAAGACAAGCTGGCATGGCTGTTCGTGTTGCCGCCGCAAACCTCCGTGACCTTGCATGTAGGTAAACGCAAGCTGACGCTGCGTCCGGAAGATTTGCAGAAATTCCGTGCGGAGCGCGGCCGTAAAGGCACTTCACTGCCGCGTGGCCTGCAGCGCATCGATCGCGTAGAGGTCGATGCGCCGGCGCGTGCGCCTGCGGGCGACAGCGAAGAGTAAACCTGACGGCATGACAAACGGGCGCAGCATGCTGCGCCCGCCTTATTTCCGGCCTACCGGCAATTATTTTCAAATAGTTAACATTTCCCTGCATAAAATTATTGTGCGTATCGTCGGCTGGCGGGAAAATAGAAAAAAATGCAGGGCGGGTTTTCGGACTCTGCAATCAAAGAATGAGTTTACCCAAAATAATTGGCGTTGCATCAAGGCGGCAAGGCCGTAAATCCCCAGGAGCTTAGTAAACTAAGTGATTGGGGTGCGCGGAGGCAGCCAACACAGATGCAGCTTCAAGTATGAAGGGGATAAAGGGATCTGCGTAGCGCTTCAGGCTGCGTCGGCAGTGTGCTAATGAGGTTGTTATGTTATTAATTTTGCGTGCCGTGCTCGCCACTCTGTATTGTCTTCTGGTGTGCATTTTCGGTTCTATTTACTGTTTATTATTCCGTCCCCGCGATCCTCGCCATGTGGCGACGTTCGGCCACCTGTTTGGTCGTCTGTCCGGGCTGTTCGGGCTGAAAGTAGAAGTCCGCGTACCGGCCGATGCGGCCAAAAACGGCAACTGCATCTATATCGCCAATCACCAGAATAACTACGATATGGTGACGGCCGCCAAAGCCGTGCAGCCGCGAACCGTGACCGTCGGCAAAAAAAGCCTGTTATGGGTTCCCTTTTTTGGCCCGCTGTATTGGCTGACCGGTAACCTGCTGATTGATCGGGATAACCGCGCCAAAGCGCACGGCACCATCGCTCAGGTAGCCGAACAGTTCAAGAAGAGAGATATTTCGGTCTGGATGTTTCCTGAAGGCACCCGCAGCCGTGGGCGCGGATTGATGCCGTTTAAAACCGGCGCATTCCACGCGGCAATCGCCGCAGGGGTGCCGATTGTGCCGATCTGCGTTTCTACCACCAGCGGTAAAATTAATCTTAACCGTTGGAATAATGGCCATGCGATCGTAGAAATATTGGAACCGATCGACATCCGTAATTACGGCAGAGAAAATGTGCGTGAGCTGGCGGCCCATTGCCATGAGCTGATGCTGGCGAAAATCGCCGAACTGGACGAAGAAGTCGCCCAGCGCAATGCGGCCGGAAAATAATATTCCAACCGGCTTCAAAGAATGAATTTTTAAACGGCGCCTGATGCCGTTAACGCCCGGGCTCCTGCTAATCTGATTAACAGGGGCCCGGGCTTTGCCCAGAGTTTAGTCATTGCTTTTCATGGAGAAAATATGTCACTCAGTCGACGTCAGTTTATTCAGGCATCGGGCTTGGCGCTGTGCGCGGGAGCCGTGCCGCTGAGGGCTGAGGCGAGCGGAACGCAGACGCCATTACCCATTCCTCCGCTGCTGGAATCCCGCCGCGGTCAGCCGCTGTTTTTAACCTTGCAGCGCGCTCACTGGGCGTTTATGGATAACCGCAAGGCATCGGTGTGGGGCATTAACGGCATGTATCTTGGGCCGACGGTGCGGGTTTATAACGGGGACGACGTTAAGCTGATCTACAGCAACCGTCTGCCGGAGCCGGTGGCGATGACCATCAGCGGCTTGCAGGTACCCGGCACCCTGATGGGCGGCGCAGCGCGCATGATGTCGCCTAACGTTGACTGGTCGCCGGTGTTGCCTATTCGCCAGAACGCGGCCACCTGCTGGTATCACGCCAACACGCCGAACCGCATGGCGCCGCACGTTTACAATGGCCTGACCGGGCTGTGGCTGATCGAGGATGAGGTCAGCAAAGCGCTGCCGTTGCCGAACCACTACGGCGTCGACGACTTCCCGCTGATCATTCAGGACAAGCGGTTGGATAACTTCGGTACGCCGGAATACGATCCGCCGTCGCAGGGCGGTTTTGTCGGCGATACGCTGCTGGTCAACGGCGTGCAAAACCCTTACGTCGAGGTTTCACGCGGCTGGGTGCGTTTGCGCCTGCTCAATGCCTCCAACTCGCGCCGCTACATGCTGCAGTTGAGCGATGGCCGGCCGTTCAACGTCGTCGCCAGCGATCAGGGCTTCCTGCCTGCGCCGGTGGCGGTGCAGCAACTTTCGCTGGCGCCGGGCGAACGCCGCGAAGTGCTGATCGATATGTCAAAAGGCGATGAGGTGAGCATCACCGCCGGTGAAGCGGCGGGCATGATGGATCGCCTGCGCGGTCTGTTTGAACCTTCGAGCATTCTGGTCTCCACGCAGGTGCTGACGCTGCGGCCTACCGGCCTGTTGCCGCTGGTGACCGATAACCTGCCGATGCGTCTGTTGGCGGATCAACTGCTGGACGGCAGCGCCAGCCGCACCCGCGAATTCCGTCTGGGCGACAGCCAGCCGGGGATCAACGGCGCCATCTGGGACATGAACCGCATCGATGTGCAAACGCAGCAGGGCACCTGGGAGCGCTGGAACATTCACGCGGATACGCCGCAGGCGTTCCACATTCAGGGCGTGCAGTTCCTGGTGAAGCGCGTCAATGGCGCGCAGCCAATGGCGGAAGATCGCGGCTGGAAGGATACCGTATGGATCGACGGCGACGTCGAGCTGCTGGTTTACTTCAATCAGTCCACCTCGGAGCACTTCCCGTTCCTGTTCTACAGCCAGACGCTGGAGATGGCGGATCGCGGTACCGCCGGTCAGTTTATGGTGCAGCCGGCGTTGTAAGCCGGCCCTGTGCGGCGCTGTCAGGGTGTCGCACGCAGCATTTCCAGAAACGCCTGCACGACCGGCGTGGCGCTCTCGGCATGATAAATGGCGTACAAATCCGCTGACGGCGCCTGCTGCAGCGGGCAGAACCGCACGCCGGGCCACGGAATGCGCCCGTAGCTGTCCGGCAACAGCGTGATGCCATAGCCTTCGGCCACCAGCGCCATCAGGGTTTGCGGCTCATTGACCTGATAGGCGATGTCCGGTTTGAAACCCTGTTGCAGGCACAGGTTGTGCAGATACAGCCCCAGGCTGGCCTCGTGCGGCGGCAGGACCATGAATTTATCATGCTGCAGCGCCGCGAGCGGCAGGCTTTCCGCTTGCGCCAGCGGGTGATCGATCGGCAGCACCACCGCAATATTCTCCCGCGCCAACAGCTGGCAGGCCAGTCCCGGCAATGCCTGTTCCCTGGCCTCCCGCCAGACGCCAATATCGATATGACGCTTTTGCAGCGCGGCGATCTGCTGGCTGGGCGTCAGCTCGTTCAACGCCCAGGTGACGTTGGCGGTTTGCCCGGCAAAGCGCTTCAACGCCGGGATCAACCCGCCCCACACCGAGGTGCCGACCATGCCGATCACCATATGACCGGCCTCGCCGCGGCCCAATTGCTGCACCTGATTCAGCGCATGACCGGCCTGATCCAACAGCATCTCGACGTTGCGAAACAGCGTGCGGCCGGCCAGCGTCAGCGCCATCGAACGGGTAGTGCGCTTGAACAGCGCGACGCCGAGTTGGCTCTCCAGTTCTTTAATGTGCTTGCTGAGCGGCGGCTGCGAAATATTCAGCCTCAGCGCGGCTTGGGTGAAGTTCATTTCTTCCGCCACGACGCGGAAATAGTGCAGCAGGCGAAAGTTAATCCTGCTGGGGTCCGGCAGTTGCCGGGGCGATTTTATGCTGATGATGGCCTCCTGGTGCTACCAATTTATAGGTAAACGGAATAAATCGGCTGCCAATAATGTATTGGTCTCTGCCGCGTATCGCTCTCTACTATGGGGATTATTTCACCCTCCCACAGAAGAGAATACTATGTTTAATCAAGAAGATGCTTTTTCCTGTGCCGACGCGATCCGCCGCCGCCTGCCGGGCTTCCAGCCGCGCGCAGCGCTGATACTGGGTTCCGGGTTGGGCGCGCTGGCGGAGGTGATGACCGACACCCTGATCATCGATTACGCGGAGCTGCCCGGTTTCCCGGTCAGCGGCGTTGCGGGCCACGCCGGGCAATTGGTCGCCGGCTGGCTGGAAGGCGTGCCGGTACTGTGCATGAAAGGCCGCGGGCACTACTACGAAGGGCGCGGCATGCAGGTGATGACCACCGCCGTGCGCACATTCAAACTGCTGGGGTGCGAATTCCTGTTGGCGACCAACGCTGCGGGTTCGCTGCGCCAGTCGGTGCCGCCGGGCAGCCTGGTGGCGCTTACCGATCACATCAACTTTATGCCTGAATCGCCGCTGGTTGGCGACAACGACGAGCGTTTCGGTCCACGCTTCTTCAGCCTGGCCAACGCCTATGACCGCGAACTGCGCGGACAACTGGCGCAGGTAGCCGAGCGTGCGGGCATTCCGCTGGCCGAAGGGGTGTTTGCCGCTTACACCGGGCCTAACTTCGAAACCCCGGCGGAAATTCGCATGATGCAGACGCTGGGGTGCGACGTGGTCGGCATGTCGATCGTGCCGGAAGTGCTCTCGGCTCGCCACTGCGGCCTGAAGGTGCTGGTGGTGTCGGCGATGACCAACTACGCCGAAGGGCTGTCCGATACGCCGCTCTCCCATGAACAAACCCTGAGCTGCGCCGCGCTGGCGGCCGACGATTTTATGCGCCTGATCCGTGAGTTCTTCAAAACGCTGTAACCTCATAACAGGTCCGGCGGCAGGGGCAGGGCTCTGCCGCATCAATCATCGTTTCAATCAAAATAATAAGGTGATGGTGATGGCAATAAAAACGCGACTGAAGGTAATGGTTTTTTTGCAGTTTTTTATTTGGGGCGCCTGGCTGGTCACGCTGGGATCTTACATGATTAACACCTTGCATTTCAGTGGGATGCAGGTAGGTATGGTGTACAGCGCCAAGGGCATCGCGGCGCTGATCATGCCGGGGCTGGCGGGCATCATCGCCGATCGCTGGGTCAAGGCCAATTATCTGTATGCGCTGTGCCATCTGTTCGGTGCGCTCGCGCTGTACTGTGCCGCCCAGGTTGAGCAGCCGATGGTGATGTTCTGGGTCATGTTGTTCAATGCCATGATGTATATGCCGACCATTTCGCTGTCCAACGCCATTGCCTATTTTTGCCTGGAGAAGCACGGTCACGACACGGTGAAGGATTTCCCGCCGGTGCGGGTGTACGGCACTCTGGGTTTTATTGTGGCGATGTGGTTGATCGGTTTCAGCAAAATTGAACTCAGCAATATGCAACTGTATCTGGCTTCCGGGGTGTCGCTGTTGTTGGCCGGCTATTCGCTGACGCTGCCGAACTGCCCGACCAGCCGGGCGGAAAAGTCGAAAGACTGGTTCAGCGTACTGGGGCTGGACGCGCTGGTATTATTCCGCCAACGGCGTATGGCGCTGTTTTTCCTGTTTGCCATGCTGCTGGGCGTGGCGCTGCAGGTGACCAACACCTTCGGCAACCCGTTCCTGCACGATTTCGCGCAAAACCCGCTGTACCAGGACAGCTTCAGCGTCAGATATCCGGCGGTGCTGCTGTCGCTGTCGCAAATTTCCGAAGTGTTTTTCATCCTCACCATTCCGTTTTTCCTGCGCAGATACGGCATTAAACAGGTGATGTTGATCAGCATGGCGGCCTGGACGCTGCGCTTCCTGTTCCTGGCCTACGGTACCCCGGCCGGTTTTGGCTTCGTGCTGCTGCTGCTTTCGATGATCGTTTATGGCTGCGCCTTTGATTTCTTCAATATTTCCGGCGCGATCTTCGTAGAGAAAGAGGCCAATCACCGCATCCGCGCCAGCGCGCAGGGGCTGTTCATGACGATGGTGAATGGGTTGGGCGCTTATCTGGGGGCGATCGCCAGCGGCGAGGTGGTGGATTTCTTTACCCGCAACGGCATAAAAGACTGGCAGAGCATCTGGCTGGTTTTCGCGCTGTATACGCTGGTGCTGGGCGTGGTCTTTGCACTGACCTTCCATTATCAGCATCGGCCGGAGGAGCACGCCGGGCCGGTAGAGCGCGCGCATTAGATCAAGGCAATGGGCGCGAAAGTGCGCCCATTGTGCTTTAGCTTTCGGGAAAGCGTTGTTGCAGTTGTTGCCAGTCCGGTGCGTTTGCTGCACCCTGGCTTGCCACTACGCAGGCGGCCACGCGGTTGGCCAGGCTGACTGCCTGCGGCAGCGGCCAGCCTGCGGAGATTCCGGCCAGCAGACCGGCGCAGTGGGCGTCGCCGGCGCCGAGAGCATCCACCGCCTGGATCTGAGATGCGGCAAGGTTCAGCGGCGGATTACGGCCATCGCAAATCCATGCGCCTTCATCCTCCTGCCGGCATATCAGCGTAATATTGTGTGCCGCGGCAAAACGTTGTGCGGCGGTGAGCATGTCGCCTTCACCGCACAGCGTTGCCGTTTCGCTGCGGTTGAGCGTCAGTAGCGTGTCGCTGTCGCTGAGCATGGCGAAGAAATCCGCATCCAGCAGGCCAACGCGCGGGCCGGGATCGATCAGGCGCCATTGGTCGAACGGCAGCCGCGTCAGCCAGTCGCGCAGCGCTTCGCCGCTCTCGCCCGTCAGTTCGTCGCCATGGATGTAGATCAGCGTTTCAGGCGTCATCGGCAGCGTGGCGAGCTGGGCCTTGTTCCACTGCGTTTCGCAGCCTGGCGCTTTGACAACCGTGGATTTGCCACAGGGTTCCAGTTGCGTCAGGCGGTGGCCGTTATCCCTCTGGCCGTGGCGCAGCAGCACCGGCAGGCCGAGTTCATTCATGGCGGCTTCAATCATCGCGCCCCATTCGCCATTGCCTACCGGCATGCCATTGACCACCGGCACCTGCAGGCGGCTTAGCGCGCGCGCCACGTTAAACGCACTGCCGCCAATCTGCCGCTGTTGCCCCAGATCGACTTCACCGATCGCGCTGCCCAGTACCAAAACCGGTTTTACTGCTAAAAGCTCATTCATTTTGTCCTCCGCTGCCGGCCATCGGGCCGGACAGATAGGCTATGATGACGTCGCAAACGCCCGGAGTCGAGGGGCAAGCGGGCCGGCGATGTGACTAATGTGTGAAATAACCATGCTCTTTTTGTCACTAGTGCGTATAATCGCCGCCCGGCGATTAATTAACCTGTGAAAGAGCACCAGAATGAGCACGACCAGCCTGATCCAACCCGACCGTGAATTGTTTTCCTATAAGCCTTATTGGGCCGAATGTTTTGGCACCGCGCCGTTTTTACCGATGTCGCGCGAAGAGATGGATCAACTGGGCTGGGACAGCTGCGACGTGATCATTATCAGCGGTGACGCCTATGTCGATCACCCGAGTTTCGGCATGGCGATCATCGGCCGCATGCTGGAAGCGCAGGGTTTCCGCGTGGGCATTATTGCGCAGCCGGACTGGAGCAATAAAGACGATTTTATGCGCCTGGGCAAACCGAACCTGTTCTTCGGCATCACCGCCGGCAACATGGACTCGATGATTAACCGCTATACCGCCGATCGCAAACTGCGCCACGACGATGCCTATACCGCCGGCAACGTGGGCGGCAAACGCCCGGATCGCGCGACGCTGGTGTACAGCCAGCGCTGCAAAGAAGCCTATAAAGACGTGCCGATCGTGCTGGGTGGCATCGAAGCCAGCCTGCGCCGCATCGCGCATTACGATTACTGGTCGGATACCGTGCGCCGTTCGGTGCTGGTGGATTCCAAAGCCGATATGCTGATCTACGGCAACGGCGAGCGCCCGCTGGTGGAAGTGGCGCACCGCCTGGCCGCCGGTGAAAAAATCAGCGAGATCCACGACATCCGCAACACGGCGGTGATGCGCAAGGGCGCGCTGCCGGGCTGGACCGGCGTGGATTCCACCCGTCTGGACAAGCCGGGCCGCATTGAGCCTATCCCTAACCCTTACGGCGAGGATCTGCCGTGCGCCGACGGCGGTACGCCAGAACCGGAAGCCAAGCCGGTTACCGTGCGCGCCGCCAAGCCAAAGCCGTGGGAAAAGACCTATGTGCTGCTGCCGTCCTTCGAAAAAGTGAAGGCCGACAAAGTGCTGTATGCGCACACTTCGCGCATTCTGCACCATGAAACCAACCCAGGCTGCGCCCGCGCGCTGATGCAATCGCACGGTGACCGTTACGTGTGGATCAACCCGCCGGCAATCCCGCTGACCACGCCGGAAATGGACAGTGTGTTCGCCCTGCCGTACCAGCGTATTCCGCATCCGTCCTACGGCAAGGAAACCATCCCGGCCTACGACATGATCCGCTTCTCGGTGAATATCATGCGCGGTTGCTACGGCGGCTGTTCGTTCTGTTCGATCACCGAGCATGAAGGGCGCATCATCCAGAGCCGTTCGGAAGATTCGATTATTCGTGAAATCGAAGAGATCCGCGACAAGGTGCCGGGCTTTACCGGCGTGATCTCCGATCTGGGCGGCCCGACCGCCAACATGTACATGTTGCGCTGCACCAACCCGCGCGCCGAGCAGACCTGCCGCCGCGCCTCGTGCGTCTATCCGGAAATCTGCACCTACATGGACACCAACCACGAGCCGACCATCAACCTGTATCGCCGCGCGCGTTCGCTGGAGGGCGTCAAGAAGATCCTGATCGCTTCCGGTGTGCGTTATGACCTGGCGGTGGAAGATCCGCGCTACATCAAAGAGCTGGCCACCCACCACGTCGGCGGCTATCTGAAGATCGCCCCGGAACACACCGAGGAAGGGCCGCTGTCGAAAATGATGAAGCCGGGCATGGGCAGCTACGATCGGTTCAAACAGCTGTTCGACCATTATTCGAAGTTGGCGGGCAAAGAGCAGTATCTGATCCCGTATTTTATCTCTTCGCATCCGGGCACCCGCGATGAGGACATGGTGAATCTGGCGCTGTGGCTGAAGAAAAACCGTTTCCGCCTCGATCAGGTGCAGAACTTCTACCCTTCACCGATGGCCAACTCCACCACCATGTATTACAGCGGCAAGAACCCGTTGAGCAAGGTAGGGTATAAGTCGGAAGACGTGGTAGTGCCGCGCGGCGATCGTCAGCGTCGTCTGCACAAGGCGCTGTTGCGCTATCATGACCCGGCTAACTGGGCGATGATCCGCACCGCGCTGGAAGAAATGGGCATGAAGCACCTGATCGGCAGCCGCCGCGAGTGCCTGGTACCGGCGCCAAGCATCGACGAGCAGCGCGAAGCGAAACGCCTGCAGCGTCATACCCGCCCGGCGCTGACCAAACATACCGACATTACCCGGCAGCGCACGCCGTCCAATAAGCCGCCGCGTAAGCCTATCCGCAACGGCAAGCCGTAACGGCTACGCAATGCGTTTAAAAAAGGAGAACCTCAGGGTTCTCCTTTTTATTTGCAAGAATTACAACTGCTCGTAGGCCGCTTCCACCTTCATCAAATGGCGCGGCGCCTGCGGGGCGGGATGATACTTGCGCACATGCCAGTTAAAGGCTTCCGGCGACAGAGTGTTAATCATCGCAATGGCTTGCTCGCGGTTGCTGGAAAAGGTCCGCAACAGCGCGCCGGTGCCGTTGACGTAAGCGATAATGGTGGCGTAACGCAGAGTCACAGGATCGTAGATCCCTCTAAGCTGCTGTTTTTGCAACACGGCCAGATAGGCGGCGCCGAGATCGATATTGGTGTCGGGATCCAGTAGATCGTCTTCGTCCGGGCAGCCGCGTTTCCCTTTGTAGCGATAGGCGTCGCAGCCGGCGGTGTCGGCTTTCAACTGCATTAAACCGATGGCATTGGACTTACTCACCGCCTGTGGGTTAAAGCCGGATTCTACCTTAATCATCGCGGCGATCAGTTTTTGGTCGACGCCGTATTTATCGGCAGCATCTTCGATCGCGCCGTCGTAGGCGTGAGGATTGTAACTGACGCGGTGCTTTTTGCCGGCGCAGCCTGCCAATACCAGCATCGCGCAGACGATGCCCAGGCGTGACCACTGCCGTAGAGAAAATTTCATGGTGCTCCGTGCTTTAGTTGAGTGGGGGTAACCTCAGGTGCGTCATGATAGCCTCAGCCGGGTAAAAGATCTTTAGCAAAAAAATGGCTGTTTTCCTGTGCTCCATGATGATGAATTCATCGCTGGCGGCAATTCTGGATCTTCCTCACATAACCCGATTAAATGATGAAACCGGTTACTGAAACCGGTTGCTGTTTTTTCGTATTTTCCACCATACTCATTTCTCAACTGAATCATTTGTACGCGATTAGCCTCAGGAGATCGGATGAAAAAGATATTTCTTTGCTGCGCCGCCGGCATGTCGACCAGCATGGTGGTGAATAAAATGAAAAAATCTGCCGAACAGCAGGGAATTGAGGTGGATATTATTGCCGTGGGTATAGAGGAATTCGAATCTACGCTGGCTAATTACCAATGCTGTCTGCTGGGGCCGCAAATCAAATATAAGCTGGCCGATTTTAAAAAGATCGCCGATCGGGAAAATAAGCCGATTGCGGTTATTAACAGCATGGATTACGGCATGATGCGCGGCGATAAGATTCTGGCCGAAGCCTTGGCGATGATCGCATAACACCGAGAGAACGGGCCGTACTGCGCACGTCGTGCCTGGCTCTCCGGCCAGGGTTGAGCCGCTTTACCCCATTACTCACCAAACGTCCCGAGGGTTGAACCATGAGTATCAGCCAGGCCGCATTCAATTTCATCGAAAACCGCATCAGCCCGATTGCCGGTAAATTATCGACCCAGCGCCATATTATGGCGATCCGCGACGGTTTTATTTCCGCCATGCCGTTCATGATCGTCGGCTCATTTTTACTGGTCTTCGCCTATCCGCCTTTTGCCGCCGACAGCAGTTGGGGAATAGCCCAATGGTGGTTGAATGCGGCGGAAAAACATCAGGTCGCCATTCTTACCCCGTTTAATATGACGATGGGCATTATGTCGATCTATATTACCGCCGCCATCGCCTACAATCTGGCGCAGAGTTATAAGCTCGATCCTTTTATGGCGGCGATGCTGGCGCTGATGTCTTTCTTGCTGGTCGCCGCGCCGCAGACCGAGAAGGTGTTGCCGACCGCCGCGTTGGGCGGCGTGGGGATCTTCACCGCCATTTTGGTGGCGATCTACACCACCGAGCTGGTCCGTTTCCTTAAAGTGCGCAATATCGGTATCTCGCTGCCGGAGCAGGTGCCGGCCAAAATCAAGCAGTCGTTCGATCTGCTGATCCCGATCCTGGCGGTGGTGATCACGCTGTATCCGCTCAGCCTGCTGGTGCAACACCAGTTTGGCCTGCTGTTGCCGCAGGCGATCATGGCGCTGTTCCAGCCGCTGATTTCCGCCGCCGATTCGTTGCCGGCGATCCTGCTGGCGGTATTGATCGGCCATCTGCTGTGGTTTGCCGGCATTCACGGCGCGGTGATTGTCTCCGGCATGCTGCAGGCGTTCTGGTTGACCAATCTGGGCATCAACCAGGATATGCTCGCGGCCGGCCAGCCGTTGCCGCACATCTTTATGGAGGCTTTCTGGACTTTCTTTATCGTGATTGGCGGCTCCGGCGCCACCTTTGGGCTGGTGCTGCTTTATCTGCGCAGCCGTTCGGCGCACCTGCGGTCGATCGGCAAGCTGAGTCTGGTGCCGAGCTGTTTCAACATCAACGAACCGGTGATCTTCGGCACGCCGATCGTGATGAACCCTACCTTCTTTATCCCGTTTATCACCGCGCCGATCGTCAATTCGATCATCGCCTATGCGGCGGTGAGACTGGATCTGATCGGCCGGGTGATCTCGGTGGTGCCCTGGACCGCCCCGGCGCCGATTGGCGCGGCCTGGGCCACCGGCTGGGATTTCCGCGCGGCGTTGCTGGTGCTGGTACTGGCGGCGGTATCGGCGCTGATTTATTACCCGTTCTTTAAAGTCTATGAGCAGCAACTGCTGGATCAGGAAGTGAGTGACGCGGATTCGATTGAACAAACGCAAGGAGTGACCGAATGATCGACATGGAAACGGCGGTAATGGAGCTGATTATCAATGCCGGCGAGGCGCGCAGTTGCGCCATGCAGGCGCTGTACGCGGCGCGTAAATACCAGTGGGATCAGGTGGATATTCTGTTGGCGGAATCGCAGCTGGCGGCGAAGCGCGCCCACGCGACCCAGACTGAGCTGATTGGTTTTGACGAGGGCGAAGGCAAGCTGCCGGTCAACCTGATCATGGTACACGCGCAGGACCACATCATGAACGCCATGCTGGCGCGCGATCTGGTGGAAGAGCTGGTCAGAATTTATCGATTGCTGGAACAGAACGGAGTGCAAAACGCATGAGCGTATTTCCCAAGGATTTCCTCTGGGGCGCGGCGACCGCGTCTTATCAGGTAGAAGGCGGCCATGATGCCGACGGCAAGGGCCTGTCCAACTGGGATCTGTTTTCCCATCTGCCCAGCACCACCTATCAGGGCACCAACGGCGACGTGGCGGTCGATCATTACTACCGCTTCCGGGAGGACGTGGCGCTGATGGCCGAGCTGGGCATGCAGACCTATAGATTTTCGATCTCCTGGCCGCGGCTGTTGCCGCAGGGGCGGGGAGAGGTGAACGAAGCCGGGATCCGCTTCTACAGCGAACTTATCGACGAACTGCTGAAGCACAATATCAAACCCATGATCACCCTTTATCACTGGGATCTGCCGCAGGCCTTGCAGGAGAAGTTCGGCGGTTGGGAGTCGCGCGAGATCGTCGATGCCTTCGATGAATACGCCCGCCTGTGCTATCAGCGCTTTGGCGATCGCGTCGAGCTGTGGTCAACCTTCAACGAAACCATCGTGTTTATCGGCATGGGCTACATTACCGGCGCGCATCCGCCCAGGCTGACCGATCCGAAAAAGGGCATTCAGGCCTGCCACCATGTGTTTCTGGCCAATGCGCGGGCGGTGAAAAGCTTCCGCGAAATGGGGATCGACGGGCAGATCGGCTTCGTCAACGTACTGCAACCTAACGATCCGATCAGCGATTCGCCGCAGGATCGGCGCGCCTGCGAGATCGCCGAAGGGATCTTCACCCACTGGCTGTACGATCCGGTGCTGAAGGGCGAATACCCGGCGGAGCTGTTGGCGATGGCGCAGCAGGCGTTTGGCGTGCCGTATTTCGCGCCGGGCGATGAGGAATTGCTGAAGCAGAACATCGTCGATTTTATCGGCCTGAATTACTACAAGCGTGAGATGGTGGCGCATAACGACGACGTGGAGGGTTACGCCATCAACACCAGCGGCCAGAAGGGCAGCGGGCGCGAACTGGGCTTTAAGGGGCTGTTCAAACAGGTGCGCAATCCGAACGGCGTTTACACCGATTGGGATTGGGAGGTTTACCCGCAGGGGCTGACCGACGCCATTGGCCGCATCGTCAAACGCTACGGCAATATTCCCCTTTATATTACCGAGAACGGGCTGGGGGCCAAGGATCCGATTGTCGACGGCGAGGTGCGCGATCAACCGCGCATTGATTATCTGCGCGATCATATTCAGGCGATCGGCGCGGCGATCGAGCAGGGTGCCGACGTGCGCGGCTATTACCCCTGGTCGTTTATCGATCTGCTGTCCTGGCTCAACGGCTATCAGAAGCAATACGGTTTCGTCTATGTCGATCACAACGACAATCTGGCGCGCAAGAAGAAGCAGAGCTTTGGCTGGTATCAGCGGGTGATCGCCACCAACGGCGAGCAACTATAGCGGGGAAATAAAATGGCCCTCTCGTTGGGGAGAGGGCCGGGCAACATTACAGAGAATCCGGATCCGGCCCCAGACGGTTGCCGATATCCAGTTTGGCTATCTCGCTCAGTTCGTCTTTATCCAGTTTAAAATCAAACACCTCGAAGTTTTCACGAATGCGCGACGGCGTGACCGATTTCGGGATCACGATCAGGCCGCTGTCCAGGTGCCAGCGCACCACGATCTGCGCCGGGGTCTTCTCGTATTTGTCCGCCAGGTGTTTGATCACCTGCTGATCAAACACCCCTTCGCCACCCTGTGCCAGCGGGCTCCAGGACTCGGTGGCGATATGATGGGTGGCGTTCCAGGCGCGCAGCTGGCGCTGTTGCAGCAGCGGGTGCAGTTCGATCTGATTGATCACCGGCGCGACGCCAGTTTCATCCAGCAGGCGTTGCAGGTGCGGAATGTGGAAATTGCACACGCCGATACTCTTGATCAGCCCCTGTTCGCGCAGTTTGATCAACCCGCGCCAGGCGTCGACATACTGATCCTGTTGCGGTTTTGGCCAGTGGATCAGATACAGATCGACATAGTCCAGTTTGAGTTTTTCCAGGCTGGTTTCCAGCGCGGCCTGCGGGTCGCCCTGATCGTCGTTCCACAGCTTGGTGGTAATGAACAGTTGGTCGCGCGGTATAGAAGCAGATTGCAGCGCGGCGCCGACCCCTTCCTCATTTTTGTAGATCGCAGCGGTATCAATCGAGCGATAACCAATTTCCAGCGCTTTGCTCACTGCATTGGTGGTCTCTGAAATACTCGCCTGCCAAACGCCGAGACCCAACTGCGGCATCAGATTACCATCGTGGAGTTTGATGATGGGTTGTTGCGTTGTCATGCGCATCTCCTTGTGAACTGATTGCCCGGCGCTGCATGCACCGGAAAACGGCTATAAATAAATTCTAGTTGGCAAACCGGGGTGTTGCTGAGTTTGCTAACCGAATTTCAGCGGTTGCGGCACGGTCTGATACAGGTCATGTTTTTCTCCCATTGATTAACGAGACGATGTCATGCGATGCGATCGGCAGCGCAGAGAAAGCGCTGAACTGCGCCCGGTGATCGGTCGGGCGCAGGGTGCAGAAACGGTAAACAGAAACTAAAGCCTAGCAGGAAATCGCCGGTTTGCGATTAACGCGCCGCTTCATAAATGCGTTGGCTGACTTCCAGGGTGATGTCCTGGTGTTCGCCCAAGGCGGTCATGCCGTGCTGATGCAGTTTGTCGAGCAGCGCCGGGATCGAGCTGCCGTCGAGCTGGTAATCCGCCATGCGGGTCGGCACGCCCATTTGCTCGAAGAAGGCGCGGGTGGCGGCGATGGCGCCGTCGATACGGCTGTCTTCGCTGCCGTCGCGCAGGCCCCAAACGCGTTCAGCGTATTGCAGCAGTTTTTCGCGCTTCTGCGCTTTTTTCTCGGTCAACAGGGCCGGCAGAACGATCGCCAGCGTCTGTGCGTGGTCCAGATCGTGCATTGCAGTCAGCTCATGGCCCAGCATGTGGGTCGCCCAGTCCTGCGGCACGCCGGCGCCGATCAGGCCGTTCAATGCCATGGTGGCGCTCCACATCACGTTAGCGCGCACTTCGTAGTTTTCCGGCTCGGCCAGCGCGCGCGGGCCGTCTTCCAGCAGCGTCAGCAACAGGCCTTCGGCAAAGCGATCCTGCACCTTGGCGTTGACCGGGTAAGTCAGGTACTGCTCAATCGTGTGTACAAAGGCATCGACCACGCCGTTGGCGATCTGGCGCGGCGGCAGCGAGTAGGTCACGACCGGATCCAACACCGCGAACAGCGGCTGCACGTGCGGCGAGAAGAAGTGTTGCTTGTCGCCGCTGCTTTTGCGGGTGATCACCGCACCGCTGTTGGACTCAGAACCGGTAGCCGGCAGCGTCAGCACGCAGCCCATAGGCACCGCGCCGGCGATCTGGCTGCCGACGGTTTTCAGGATGTGCCACGGATCGCTGTCCGCCTGATAATGGGCCGCAGCGGCAATGAACTTGGTGCCGTCAACCACGGAACCGCCGCCGACCGCCAGCAGGAAATCGATGTTTTCCGCACGTACGACGTCGACTGCTTTCATCAGCGTTTCGTAGGTTGGGTTAGGCTCGATGCCGGAGAACTCCTGCACGTTACGGCCGGCCAGCGCGGCATAAACCTGATCCAGCACGCCGTTTTTCTTCACGCTGCCGCCACCGTAGGTGATCAGGATGCGTGCGTCTGCAGGGATCTGCTGTGCCAGGCCGGCAATTTGGTCCTGGCCGAACAGAATTTTGGTTGGGGTATGGAGAATGAAGTTTTGCATGGGTAATTTCTCTTCTGCATGGGGAAAGCGCCGGCGGCGCAAAAATATCTGATGCGTATTGTCAGTAACTTAGCCCCGCAGCACAATGCACATTCCTGTGCGAGTCTTGCCTATTCCTACAAAACGTTGTAGAAAAATAGAGTTTTAAACTATTATTTATGCCGAATTGTTCTGAGTGTAAGAGGGTGTTTCAGTGGCGGAAATCGATGAACTGCGCTGCCGCATGGCGCGCCAGGCCACGCGCTTTGCCGAGGGCAACGGCTATACGCCGTCGCCGGTGCCGCGGGTCAAGATCCTGTACGTTGATCGGTACTGCCCGCGTCAACCGGTGATGTATGAACCTGGAGTGGTGATCGTTTTTCAGGGGCATAAGGTCGGTTATTGCGGCAACAAAGTGTTCCAGTACGATCCGCGCAACTATTTGCTGATGTCGGTGCCGCTGCCGTTCGAGTGCGAAACCTTCGCCAGCCCTGAGCTGCCGTTGGTGGGGTTGGCGGTCAATATCGATACCCAGATGCTGCAGGATCTGTTGATCGACATTGGCGACGACGACTATCTGATGCAGCCGCGCAGGGAAAGCAGCGGGGTAAATCTGGCCGCGCTGTCGGAAGAGATGCTGTGCGCCACCGAGCGCCTGCTGGACGTGATGGCCAAACCGCTGGACGCCCGGGTGCTGGGCCCGCAGATCGTGCGTGAAATCCTCTATCACGTGCTGCGCGGCTCTTGTGGGGCATCGTTGCAGGAGCTGGTCAACCGGCATACGCATTTTAGCCAGATCGCCAAGGCGCTGCGGCGCATTGAGAACCAGTATGCGGAAGGCCTCAACGTGGAGCAGCTGGCGGGCGAGGTCAATATGAGCATCTCGGCGTTTCACCATAACTTCAAGGCGGTGACCAACACCTCGCCGTTGCAATATGTGAAATCTTATCGGCTGCACAAGGCGCGCTTATTGATGGTGCACGACGGTCTGAAGGCCAGCACCGCGGCGATCCGCGTCGGCTACGAGAGCGCTTCGCAGTTCAGCCGCGAATTCAAACGCTTCTTTGGCGTGACGCCGAGCGATGAAATTGCCCGGTTGCGCGACAGCCCACTTAGTTAACGTCGGCTGTCTGCCGCCGGGCAGCGCTTTACGGCGTCAGCACGATCTTGCCGAAGGCCCCACGGTCGAGATGATCGAGCGCCTGCGGCAGTTGATCGAAGCGGTAAACCCGGTCGATCACCGGCTGCAGCCCAAGGGTATCCACGGCGCGCACCAGATCTTCCAGCGCGCGGCGATGGCCGACGCCAATCCCTTGAATCACCGGCGATTTCATCAGCAGCGGGCCGGCAGGGGCAGAGACTTCGAAGCCTTCGAGGGCGCCGATCACCGAGATGCGTCCGTGAATCGCCACGGCGCGGACCGAGTTGCCGAGGTTGGGGCCGCCAACGGTGTCGACTATATGGTCGATACCCAGGTCTTGCGTCAGTTCATACACGGCGTCCACCCAGTCGCCGTTCAGACGGTTAATGCCGTGATCGGCACCCAGCGCTTTGGCGCGCGCCAGTTTTTCATCGCTGGCTGAGGTGACGTACACCTCCGCGCCGTGCGCCTTGGCTATCTGTAGCGCGAACAGTGCCACGCCGCCGGTGCCTTGCACCAACACCGATTCGCCGGCGTGCAGGCGGCCCTGTTCCACCAGCGCGAACCACGCGGTCAGGCCGGCGCAGGGCAGGGTACTGGCCTGTACGTCGTCCAGCGTGGCGGGCGCTGCTGCCAGCCAGTCTTCGTGCACTACCACGTATTCCGCCAGCATACCCTGATAGAAACCGCCCAGGGTGCGGTAGGGCAGCGTACGCGCGTCGCCGTGCGGCTTCTGTCGACCGTCGATCCAGCCAGGGCTGAAGGTGGAGATCACCCGATCGCCGGGTTGGAAGCGGCTGACGCCGGCACCGATGGCATCCACTTCGCCGGCCATGTCGGAAGCGGGAGTGAAGGGTTGCGGCAGCGTCATCCCCATACCGGTTTCAATCACCAGCTTGTCGCGGTAGTTGAGCGCCACCGCGTTCACTTTCACCCTGATTTCGTGCGGCCCCGGCTGCGGTATGGCGCTTTCGGTCAGTTGCAGGTGTTCACGCCCCAGGGCGGCCATTGTCCAGCGTTGCATTGTGTCGGTCATGATTCACTCCAAAGTCGGTAATAAGTAGACCTGTCAATATTATCGTTGATTGATATTCGCCAGTGGCGATAAGATTTCCTTTGATTGTTTCCTCAAGAGATACAAACCATGACCGACCAATTGAACGGCATTTCGGTATTCGT
Source organism: Serratia plymuthica (assembly GCF_018336935.1). Taxonomy (NCBI): domain Bacteria; kingdom Pseudomonadati; phylum Pseudomonadota; class Gammaproteobacteria; order Enterobacterales; family Yersiniaceae; genus Serratia; species Serratia plymuthica. The sequence continues at coordinate 4,188,682 of NZ_CP068771.1, forward strand.
CACCGCCGTGGGGGCGGGGAGCTTTGCACTGGCCGCCAGCCGGCTGCATCTCTCGCGCTCGGCGGTGGGGAAGACCATCGCCAGACTGGAGCAGCGGCTTGGCGTGCGCCTGTTCCACCGCACGACCCGCAGCCTGAGCCTGACCGACGACGGGGCGTTGTTCTACGAACGTTGCCTGCGGGCGCTGGAGGAGATCCGCGCGGCGGAAACGCTGCTGGAATCGGGCAAGCGAGAAGTCAGCGGCAAGCTAAGGGTATCGATGCCGGTACTGTTCGGCCGCATGTGCATCGCGCCGCTGCTGACCGAACTGGCGCGCGAACACCCCGGTCTGGAGCTGGAGCTGTCGTTTAACGATCGCGTCGTGGATTTGATTGAGGACGGTTTTGACCTGGCGATCCGCAACGGCGAGTTAGCCAACAGCAGCGGGCTGGTGGCACGGCGGCTCGGTAACCACCGCATGGCGCTTTGCGCCGCGCCGGCTTATTTGCAGCGCCGCGGTGAACCGCAGAGCATCGAACAACTGGCGCAGCACGATGCGGTGGCTTATGTCCGTGCCGGCGTGGTGCGTAACTGGTTGATCCCGGAAGCGGACGGCGTGACGCGGGAGATGATACCGGGCACCCGTTTGCAGATGGATGACCTGCAGGCGATAGCGGATGCGGCCGTCGCCGGGTTCGGCATCGCCTGGCTGCCGTGTTGGCTGGTGCGCGGGCAACTGATTAAAGGTGAACTGGTGCGGATAATGCGAGATCGGCCGGGGCTGTTTTTCGACGCCCATGCGGTGTGGCCGCAGACGCCGCATCTGCCGTTGAAGGTGCGAATGGCGGTGGATCGACTGGCGAGCAAGTTGCCCGCCAATATGGAATTGATTGAGGCGAAGCCTGTCGGTTAGGCCGCGGCGCGCTTTTTGCGCCAGATGACCAGCATGGCGCCCAGCAAGCCCACCAGCAACAGCAGCAGCGGCAGGATCATCAGTCCGGTCATCACCTGGCTTTCGTAACGTTTCACCAGCGGGATCTGGCTGAAAGCGTAACCGAGGCTGACCAGGGCACCGACCCAAACGACCGCACTTAGCCAGTTAAACAGATGAAAACGCGCGCTGTTCAGCCCAGAGATGCCGGCCATGGTCGGCAGCAGGGTGCGAACGAAGCCGAGGAAGCGGCCGATCATCAGGGCCATCAGGCCGTGACGGTTAAACAGATTGTGCGCGCGCTGGTGATACTGGGCGGGCAGTTGCAGCAGCCAGCTTTTCACCAGGCCGGTATGGCCCAACCAGCGGCCCTGCAAATAGCTGAGCCAGCAGCCGAGGCTGGCGGCGAGGGTCAGAATAATCAGCGTGGGTATAAAAGCCATCACGCCTTTGGCGATCAATGCACCGGATAACAGCAGCAGGCTGTCGCCGGGCAGGAAGGAGGCTGGCAGTAATCCATTTTCAAGGAACAGAGTGGTGAAAAGTACGGCATAAACCACCCAAATTACGCTTGGGTCGGCAAGAGCAATGAAGTCCTGCTGCCAAAGCGCATGAACAATCTCTCGTAATACATCCATTTTATGTCCTGTTGCATGCCGGTTTCGCCCGGGGTCACTTTCTCCAGGGGGCGGTGTTGACCTTATCTGACCAATTACCCGGTTAGTGTACTGCTAATAGCTTAAGTACACATTAAACGAAGCAGAATAAAATTGGCAGCGCAACGGGCTATGGATCAGCGTGCGTTGGCGATACGCTCGAAACCTTCGGCGAGGTCGGCGATCAGATCCTGCACGTTCTCCAGGCCGATATGGAGGCGCACCAGCGTGCCGGAGAAATCGACGCCGCCCGCCGGACGGATCGCCTCCAGTTCTTCCGGTTGGTTGGCCAGGATCAGCGACTCGTAACCTCCCCAGGAATAGGCCATGCTGAAATGGCGGAAGTTATCCAGATAGTCGGCCAGTTGCTTGTCGCCAAGTCGTTGTTTCAACACGAAAGAGAACAGGCCGTTGCAGCCGCTGAAATCGCGTCGATAGAATTCATGGCCTTTGCAGCCGGGCAGCGCGGGGTGATTGACCACCTCCACCTCCGGCCGTTGTGCCAGCCAGTTGGCGACTTCGATACTGCTCTGTTCGTGCTGCTTCAGGCGCACGCCCAGCGTGCGCAGGCCGCGGCTAGCCATATAGGCGGTATCGGCGTCCACCATCTGGCCCATCAGGTAAGAATATTCGCGCAGTTGCTCCCAACAGCGTTCGTTGGCTACGGCGGTGCCGAGCATGTAATCGGAGTGGCCGATAATGTATTTGGTGCCGGCCTGGATCGAAATATCGATATCAAAATCCAGCGCCTTGAACAGCACGCCGGCCGCCCAGGTATTGTCGATCATGATCACTGTTTCCGGCGCTACGGCGCGGATGGCCTGCACCATCGCCGGAATATCCTGAATTTCCATGGTGATGGAACCGGGGGATTCAAGAAACACCACGCGGGTATTGGGCTGAATCAGCCCGGCGATGTCGGCGCCGATCAACGGGTCGAAATAGGTGGTCGCCACGTTCATGCGGCTAAGAATGTGGCTGCAAAAATCTTGCGTCGGCTCATAGACCGAACCGGTCATCAGCACGTGGTCGCCGGCGCCGACAAAAGACAAAATGGCATTGGATACCGCCGCCGCGCCGCACGGATAAAGCACGCAGCCCGCGCCGCCTTCCAGCTCGACCATCGCATCCTGAAACGCGAAGTGGGTCAGGGTGCCGCGCCGGCCGTAAAATAGCTCGCCGTGGGCGCGTTGGGCGGTGGCCTGCTTCTTGGCCGCCACTGAGTCAAATACCAGTGAGGAAGCGCGCTGGGTGACGGGATTAACGGAGCCCTGGGTATAGCGCTTGCTGCGCCCGGCGGCGATCAGCGTGGTTTCGATATTTTTCGACGTCATAGGAATGGGCTCACTTTTACTGGCTTTTCACTGGCATTTTGCGATAGCCCTTAGGTTAACATGACATATAATAGCCATCCAGACGTTTTAACTTCCAGATATAGAAACGGCCATAATCCTCTGCCGGAGAGCGTTCTGGCATGGCATCATTCTGCATGACGGCATTTAACCCGCCCGCATGTCGGCAAACGGGCAACCCACAGGCATAAATGCTGTCGGGGCGGGTTTGTTGCATCTCTGTGGGCGAAAAGTAACGAAAAGACCTTTAAAAGGGGAGTAAAGGGCCGAACCGGCGGCGAATGGGTCAAGGCTGCGGCTTCGATGCGGTGGGATCTGAAATATTGCCGATTATTTGGTAAATAATAATGAGAACCACTATCAATCCCTGATTGGTTTGATATGATCGCACGCTGAATTATTCCTCAATTTTGATCGGTAACGGGTGGAGGCACAGCGTGAAAACGGCTGGCAAGCATGTAAATCAACGAGCGTTCGGCCAGGGCCGGGCGCAATGGGGCAAGGCGTTAGGCCGCGGTCTGATCGCTTCGATGGTATTGGTGGTTGGATTGGCCGGCAGCGCACAGGCTGCACCGGCGGCAAACCCCGCCGTGACCGAGAGCGTTGCTCCGGCCGCCGCGCCTGTTGCTGCGCCTGAAAGCCTGACCCCGCTCAACCCGGCGCCGACCCTACAGCCACCGGAAACCCGCGGCATGGATCTGTCCGTTTGGGGCATGTACCAGCACGCGGACATCGTCGTGAAAACGGTGATGATCGGCCTGGTGCTGGCGTCTGTCGTCACCTGGACCATTCTGTTCTCCAAAGGCAGCGAGCTGTTCCGCGCCAAGCGCCGTCTGCGCCGCGAGCAACTGGCGCTGGCCAATGTGCGTACGCTGGATGAAGCCAGCGAACTGGCACAGGGGTTCTCCGAAGAAAGCATCAGCGCGGTGTTGCTGAACGACGCGCAAAACGAGCTGGAACTGTCGGCGGAATCCAACGACAACAACGGCATCAAAGAACGTACCGGTTTCCGTCTTGAGCGCCGCGTAGCGGGCTACAGCCGCAATATGGGCCGTGGCAACGGCTTCCTGGCGACCATTGGCGCTATCTCGCCGTTCGTCGGTCTGTTCGGTACCGTTTGGGGCATCATGAACAGCTTTATCGGCATTGCCCACTCGCAAACCACCAATCTGGCCGTCGTCGCGCCCGGCATTGCGGAAGCGCTGCTGGCGACCGCGTTGGGGCTGGTCGCCGCGATCCCGGCGGTGGTGATTTATAACGTCTTCGCCCGCGTCATCAGCGGCCATCGCGCTCAGGTTGGCGACGTGGCGGCGCAGGTGTTGCTGCTGTTGGGCCGCGATCTGGATCTGGCCGCGACGGCGGAAGCCAAACGCTCACAGCATTCACACCAACTGCGGGTGGGGTGAGTTATGGCGATGCGCTTAAATGAAGATTTGGACGACAGCGGCGAACTGCATGAAATCAACGTGACGCCGTTTATCGACGTCATGCTGGTGCTGTTGATCATCTTTATGGTGGCCGCGCCGCTGGCAACGGTAGATATCCGCGTCGATCTCCCCGCTTCTTCAGCCAAACCGCAGCCGCGCCCGGAAAAACCGGTGTTCCTGTCGGTGAAAGCGGATAAGCAGCTGTACGTGGGTGAGCAAGCGGTCAGCGCCGATCAACTGACGGCGGTGCTGGATCAGCATACTCAGGCGAACAAAGAGACCACCATCTTCTTCCAGGCGGACAAGACCGTGGACTACGAAACGCTGATGAGCGTGATGGATACGTTGCGTAAAGCCGGCTATCTGAAGGTGGGGCTGGTGGGGATGGAAGGGGCCGCCAAATAGCGGGCTGGATATCGCTAACGATGAGAAGGGCGCTGAGGCGCCCTTTTTTATTGTCTGAATTTTGTACAAAGGTTTGATGCACCTTCAACAAATGAAAATACCAATAGAGAGTAATTAACACTACTTTCCGGAGCCAGCCATGCCAACAAGCATTGCTTTAAGCCCTCATTTTGAAAAGTTCGTTCATGAGCAAATTGACAACGGGCGTTATGGCAACGTCAGTGAAGTGATTCGGGCAGGTCTACGCCTGCCCGAAGAGCATGAGCGGGCGATGAAATCAGCCGCGAGCGTGCGCCGCGGCGCGAGCGATCTGCTCATCGGTAGGGCGGACGCCGGTATAAAGCACGAACTGTTCCAGCGCCTGCAATGCAATCACTTCCGCACCGGTAATCACCCGTTTGCCCTGCGCGCGCGCGTTGCGAATCAGCGGGGTTTCCGCCGGCAGCGCCACCACGTCGAAAACGATTTTCGCCGTGTCGAGGGTTGCCGGGGCAAAGGCCAGTTGTTCCGCCTCTGCGCCGCCGGCCATGCCGATGGGCGTTACGTTGATCAGCATATCCACGGTTAAATCACCGACTTCCGCCAGCCACTGATAACCGTAGGCGCTAGCCAGCGCCTGGCCTGCCGCCGGGTTGCGGGCGATGATATGACCCTGTTTGAAACCGGCGTCGCGCAGGGCGGCGGCCACCGCCTTTGCCATGCCGCCGCTGCCGCGCAGGGCGAAAGTGGTTTCCGCCGGGATCTGATGTTGCGCCAGCAGTTTGGCGATGGCGATATAGTCGGTGTTATAAGCCCGCAGGAAGCCGCCGTCATTGACGATGGTATTGACCGATTCAATCGCCGTGGCGGAAGCATCCAGCTCATCGAGGAAGGGAATGCAGCTCTCTTTGAACGGCATGGAGACCGCACAGCCGCGAATACCCAGAGCGCGCACGCCGCCCACCGCCGCCTGAATATCCTGGGTGGTGAATGCCTTATAGATAAAGTTCAGATCCAGTTCCTGGTACAGGTAGTTATGGAAGCGGGTGCCGAAGTTGCCGGGGCGGCCGGCCAGCGACATGCACAACTGGGTATCTTTGTTAATCTCGTGACTCATGATGGGCTCCTTAATCGGGAAAAACCTGAATTTATGGCTGGCCGAGCAACGCCTTCGAACCGGGGTGGCGCCAGTGGATGCTGCCCGGCAGATATAACGCATTCTGCGCCAACGGCTGCTCGTCGATAAGCTGGCTGACCATGTTGAAACTGTGCTGGGCCAGGGCGCGGCAATCCTGGGCGACGGTGTCGATTTTCAGCGTCAGGCCATCGAACAGGTAGTGGTCGTCGAAGCTGCAAAGGTGCAGGTCGCTTTCCATCAACTGGTGCTGATTCAGGTAGCGCAGAACCCCTTCGAGCAGGCCGCAGGCGGCGGTAAACAGCGCTTTCGGCGGCCGGCCAAGCTGCGCGCAAAGCTGAGCGAACATCTCGTAGCCGGAACTGGGGTGGTAGTTGCCGTTGATGATCCATTCCGGTTTACAGGTCACCCCGGCGCGTTCAAGGCCGAGCTGAAAACCGGCCAGGCGATCGCGCGTTGGCGAGATGCGCGGTTGGCCGCCGAGGAAGTAGAATTCGTCCGGATGCTGGCGCGCCACGTTTTCCACCAGCGTGGCGGTCGAGGTCAGCGAGTCTGTCATCACCAGCGGCAGCGCGGAGCCGGTGATCAGGCGGTCCATCTGCACCACCGGCAGGCCGGCGTTAATCTTTTGGTATTCCACATCGCTGAGTTGGCTGGAGGCGACAATCAGGCCGTCGACCTGACGTTGCACCAGGCTGTTCACCGCCATCATTTCCTGCGCCGGGTTTTCGTCGGAGCAGGCGATCAGCAACTGTAAACCCGCCTCGCGGCACAGGGTTTCCAGCTCGCGTGAAATCACGGCAAAACCGTAGTTGGTCATCTCCGGCACCACCAGCCCCAGGGTATGGCTGCGGGAGGAGCGCAGCGAACGTGCATGGAAACTAGGCTGATAATGGTGCTCGCCGGCCAGCGCCAGAATACGGTCACGGGTGTCGTCGGACACCCGGTATTCTTTGCTGCGTCCGTTAAGCACCAGGCTGGCGGTCGATTTCGACACGCCGGCCAGCGCGGCAATATCACTGATGGTTATGCGTTTGTTTTTTTTCACTGACGGCATCTGAGTTCATCGGAGGATGCGTCATTCTAGCATGCATGGCGTCAGCGGCCAGTGCTCCAGTGCTAGCTGCGTCTCACCGCTCAAACGCAGCAACGGCTGCGGGCCAGGGAAGTAGCGTGAGCTCATGACCCCTTCGCCGTGGTTGATAAAAATCTCCACGCTGGAGCTGTCGAACAGCATTTGCAGGTGGGTGACTTCGCCGCGCCAGTAACGGTGTTCAGGCTGCCCGTTGCGCAGGTTGTTGCGCGTCAGGCGCAGCAAGGCGCCGTCCCAGCTCAGCGTCATCGCATCGCCAAAGTCGGCGCTGAATGCGCCGTTGGGCGTCAACAGCACTTCGGCACTGTCGACCGGCCAGCCCGGCGCGTTATCCGCGATTCCCTGCCATTGGCTGCCCTCGCCGCGCAGCCGTTGCAGCTCGCGCGCCGGCTGTTGGTAAAGCTTGCCGTCGTGCAACGACAGCTCGCGCGGGCAGGTCATGGTGTGGATCCAGCCGTATTGCAATGTCGGGTGACAGGCTTCGTCCTGCTCCGGTACGCCCATCCAGCCGACCAGCAGGCGGCGGCCGTCTTCGGCCAGCGTGGTTTGCGGCGCATAGAATTCGAACCCGGCGTCCAGCTCGTGGAATTCGCCATGTTCAAAGCCCGCCTGCCGATAGTCCAGTTTGCCGGTCAGATAGCCCGCCTGGTAAACGTTGAGATAACGTTCAGCCTGCGCCGCCAGCCCCTGCGGGCAACAAATCAATACCTCGGTTCCTGCCAGCGTGAACAGGTCCGGGCATTCCCACATATAACCGAAATCGCCCATGCCGTTCAGTTGGGATCCGGCAATCTCCCCCAACAGCTGCCAACTGCGCAGATCGGCGGAGCGCAGCAACAGCACCTTGCCGCGATCCTGCAGGTCACGGGCGCCGAGCACCATGTACCAGCTGTCTTGATGGCGCCAAACCTTGGGATCGCGCACGTGGCCGCTGTAGCCTTCCGGCAGCGGCAGCACCGGGCCGAGCTTGTCATACCCGCCCTGCGCATTTTCCAGCGCCAGGCACTGGTATGCGGTGCGAGAACCGTCGGGGTATTTTACGTTGCCGGTATACGCCAGCATGATTTTGCCGTTTTCCACCACCGCCGAGCCTGAGTAACAGCCGTGGCTGTCGTAACAAGCGCCGGGCACCAGCGCCACCGGCTGATGCTGCCAGTTCAGCAGGTCCGTCGATTGCCAATGGCCCCAGCATTTGTTGCGGTGATCGCAACCCAGCGGATTCCACTGATAGAACAGGTGATAAACCCCTTTATGCTGAATAAAACCGTTGGGGTCGTTCAGCAGGCCGACGCTGGGGGCCAGATGCCATGCCGGGCGATGAGGATCGCGCAGCGCCAGCGGCATGCCGTTCATCAGCGCCTGAACGGCCTGTTTCATCAAATTCAGTTCTTCCATCATTCACTGTCCGTTTTGTATTTCAGCAGCAGCGAGAGCGTAAAGGCGCTGCCGAAGGCGATAACCAGACCAATGATATAGCTCAGCAGCGAGCTGGCCTGCACGATCGCCAGCCCCGGGATCGCCGTCAGCCCGACGGCGTTCATGCCGACGTGATTGGCCACCACCCAGGCACCGCCGAGCGCACCGCCCGCCAGCGCCGCCAGGAAGGGCTTCACAAAGCGCAGGTTGATACCGAACAGCGCCGCCTCGGTAATGCCGAGCATGGCGGAAAAGGCCGAAGGCACCGCAATGGCTTTAATCTTGGCGTCGCGGGTTTTGAAATACACCGCCAGGCAAGCGCCGCCCTGAGCGATATTGGCCATCGACCAGATCGGCAGCAGGAAGTTAACGCCGATTTTCGGGTTGCCGAGCAGCCCGGCCTCGACGGCGTGGAAGCTGTGGTGAATGCCGGTGATGACGATGGCGGAATACAGGCCGCCGAACAGGAACCCGGCGAACCAACCGGCGTGGGCAATCAGCGTGCTGAGCACGAAGGAGATGCCGTCACCCAATGCGCGCCCGGCGGGGCCGATAAACAGCATGGCGACGAAGCCGGAGATCACCACCGTCAGGAATGGCGTCAGGATCAGGTCCAGCGCGTTGGGGATCACTCTGCGCAGCTGTTTTTCCAGCACGCTCATAAACCACACCGTCAGCAGCACCGGGAACACCGTACCCTGATAGCCGATCATGGCGATCTCGAGCCCGAAGAAATTCATGGTGTGGAAACCGCCGGCGACGCCCCAGGCGTTGGTCAGCGCCGGGTGGGTCAGAATGCCGCCCAGCGTGGCGCCCAGATAAGGGTTGCCGCCGAATTCGCGCGCGGCGGTGAAGCCGATCAGGATAGGCAAGATGATAAACGCCGCCGAGCTGAACATGTCCAGCATCACGAACAGCGCGCTGTGGGCGTCGGCCCAGCCGTAGGTTTTCACCATACCGAGCAGGCCCATCAGCAGGCCGGAGGCGACGATAGCCGGAATGATCGGCACAAAGATGTTCGACAGCAAACGGGCGATACGTTGCAGCGGGTTGAGTTTTTTCGCCGCGATGTCGGCGGCTTCAGACTTGCTGGATTCGCTGACGCCCGCCGCCTTGATAAATTCCGCATGCACCTTGTTGACCAGCCCGGTGCCGAAAATCACCTGGATCTGCCCGGCGTTGCTGAAGCAGCCCTTCACCCCGTCAAGTTTGCCGATTGCGGCTTTATCCACCTTGCTGTCATCCACCAGCACCAGCCGCAGGCGGGTGGCGCAGTGGGCGGCGCTGGCGATGTTCTCTTTGCCGCCGAGCAGCGGCAAAAGCGCATTGGCGGTTGCGGTAATGTCCATGTTTTCTCCCTTATAAATCAAAAACACCGCCGCGGCTTTCCGCGGCGGAAATTATCTCCAGCCTGCGTCAGAAGAAGTACTTGAATCTGGCGCGCACGCCGTAGCGCTGGTCGTTATTGGCGTTGGCTATTTTGTTATCGGCATTGGCTTCCAGCATCGAGACGTAGGCCCCGAGGTACAAATTGAAGTTCTTCATATTCATGATGTTAGGAATCTGATACGAAGTATGGATAGTGTGAATGTCATACTTGCCCGGTTCACTGAGCGGGTTATCGATGTTGGCCGCCATTCCGGCAGTGTTGAACTCTTTGATGTCGTTGTGGGCGTAGATATACCCCACTTCGAAGCGGCGCCACAGCACGTTGATGCCGGTGGTGAAGTCTTTTTCGCCCGACGCGTCCAGATAGGCGGTACTCAGGTTGGCGACTACACCGTTGTCCGGATTGGCGGCGGTATTGTTCCAGGTCATGGTCATGCCATAGCCGTTACGTTTGGACTGGTCGACGAATTCACCCTGATTGTCCTGATAACCATAGGCATTGTTGACCACGTTGCTTTCCATCGCCACTGCCGCACTGAGCTGGTCTTTCTTCCAGGCGATAACCGGCCGCAGATAGGCCACGTTTTTCTTATTATCCAGGCTGTTGCCATGGTAGGCCTTGTCCTGGAACAGCGAAGAACCGTCTTCCACCAGCGTGTTGAGCTCGAAGTAGAAGTCGCCGGCGTATTTGCTCAGCATCAGGTTGCCGCCGCTGCTGCTGCGGCCACGGCCTTCTTTCATCATGTAGATATAGCCGAAGCCATCGGCATACAGATCGTTGGCGGTATTGCCGGAATACTGGATGAAGGTGTCCTGATTGAGCGGGAACATATCGTAGGCTTCAAAGCGCCCGATTTTGGTCTGCCAGTTCTTTTCGTTGCCGAAGAAGAAGGCGGCATCATCAAGGTTCATTTTACCGGTCATGTCGGCCAGCGGTTGTACGCTGAAACCGGAGAAGTTGCCGTCCTGGTTGCGGCGGTAACCGTCCACGCCGACCAGAATGCGGCCGTTGATATCCCAACGCTCTTTGTTGCCGGGTTTCCAGTCCTTGTTGTTGCTGGTTTTCAACGAGGTGAGCTGGCCGCTGCGGCTGGCGCCGTCGAGGTTGAACTCGACGTCGCCATACAGTTTCAGATCGTCAAAACCGTTCAACTTCAGGCTGGAAGCCGGTGCGGCCTTGGTTTCCAGCGTCGCGGTACGCTGCGCAACCTGTACGGTTTGCCGCTCTGTGTTGGCGGTACGCTGTTCCAACTGTTGCGCGTGACGTTCTGCCGCCGTGGCGCGCGTTTCGGCCTGGGTGGCACGTTGTTCAGCCTGTTGCAGCCGTTGTTCCAGCGCATTCAGGCGTGCTTCGATACTGCTGTCGGCGCCAGCCGCCGCCGCAGAGGTGGAAATGAGGAGCCCTGTAGTTACAGCCAAATAGCTAAGTTTTTTCATGGTTCTCTATCATCCGGGTAAAGTTGTTATTGTTTTTTGCTAAATTGCTAAACCGGTTTTTCAGGATGAAAGATAAAGAGTTGAAGGGCGGCTGGCAATCAAGTTTGCTAACCCGATTCAGCTATTGTGATCGAGTGCGCAAATTCGGCCCGGCAGGAGAAAACGGTGAGCCTGGCCCACCGTTATGGACTTAGCGCTGAAGGAAATTTTTTAACTGTTCGGAGGTCGGCAGAGCGGTCATGGCGCCTTTGGCGGTGGTAGCCAGGGCACCGCAGGATTGGGCCTGAGCGATCACCGACGGCCACTGTTCATCCTGTGGCAGCTCGCCGAGCTGCGCCAACGCAGCCAGCAGACCGGCGACAAAAGCGTCGCCCGCGCCCGTGGTGTCGACCGGGACAATCGAGGGGGCGCGGAAATGGCGGATCTGTTTGCCGTCATGCACGCACACGCCATCGCCGCCCAGCGTTACCAGCAGCAAACGCAGCGGATAGCGTTGCATCATCCAGTCGATGGCGCTCTCCAGTTCACCGATACTGCTGATAAAACTCAATTCTTCCTGCGAGATTTTGACCACGTGCGCCAGCATCAGTGCCTTTTGCAGGCAGGGGCGCAGGGCTTCAGGCTGGTGCCAGACGTCTTCGCGAATATTCGGATCAAAACTCACCCAGCCGCCGGCCGCCCGGATGTTCTCCATCGCGGTAAAGGTGGTGCTGCGGCTGGGCTCTTGCGACAGGGCGATAGAGCAAACGTGCAGCCACTCATCCGCTTTGAAATCAGGCAGATCTTCAGGTTGCAGGAACAAATCGGCGCTGGGGGTAACCATGAAAGTGAAGGTACGTTCGCCAAGCAGATCGAGATCCACCACCACGGTAGAGGTGTGATAAGTGTCGTCCTGCGTCATGTGGCGGATATCCACCTGCTCTTCATGCAGCACCTGCTGCAGGAAAGTACCGAACCCGTCTTTGCCAACCCGGCCGATAAAGGCGCTGTCGCCACCCAGGCGGGCGATACCGACCGCGACGTTGGCGGGCGCGCCGCCGGGGCATTTTAGGTAACTGTTTGAATTTTCAGGAACGAGGTCGACTACAGCGTCACCCAGCACCCATACGCGATTTCCCATGTACAACCCCCTGTTTTAACCTGTGTCAGATGGCGAGCTAAAATAGAAGAACCGGTTTAGCAATGCAATGAAAGAATCCGCAGAGGCCGTAAATCCGGGCGCCGGAAGAAGGATAGAGGGGTCAGTTTGCGTCTTCTGGAATAAGGGGGGCGGGTTGATAACGCAGCCCTGAGAACCTTAAGTTGCGGCCAGCGATGCTGCAGCTTGAAATAAGATGAATATAATTAAAGGTGGGAGGTGAATTAATAATAATATCGTTCATCACGGTGATTAATTCACGAAAAAATGCGCTTGAAATAGGAAATGTCTTAAATTATGGCTATTGCCTGGCAATAATTACTCATGATGAATAATTGCATTATTGGCATGCAATTATTCCTAATTATTTTTAGTGGGTATTTTTGTTGGTTCATTATTTGTTTAATATAAACATATAGTTATATTAATTTACAGCATAATGGCGCTAACCTCTTGGATTATTCATTCTGCGTATTTGTTATCCGGCGCCCATTATTGGCAAAAATAGAGTTGATCCCGTGCTATTCACGCGCATAATGTTCGCGTTTACTTACAATTCTTATCTTTTATTTGTCCTTCGACAGGGAAAACGTCATGCGCCTCTCTGCTTACTCTTCGCTCAGCCTTGCTGTGCGCAAGGGTTTTATTCCATTGGCTTCCGTTGTCTTGCCGCTGTTTATATTCAATCAATCGGTTCTGGCGGCAGCGCCAAATGGCGATCAACTGATCATACAGCAGCAGCGGCAAAAAGCGCTGGAACAACAGCTGACGCCCCCGACGCCGGATGTGCGGCTGTCGCCGCCTTCGTCCGGTTTTGGCCGCATTGCGTTCCCGCAGGAAAAACCCTGCTTCCCTATCGAACAGGTCGTTCTGACCGGCCAGGACAAACTCCCGCATTGGCTGCCGTTGCAGAGCATTGCCAATCAGGCGCAGGGCCAATGCCTGGGCGGGCAGGGCATCAACCTGTTGATGAGCACCCTGCAAAACCGGCTGGTGGATAGCGGTTATATCACCACCCGCGTGCTGGCGCCGACGCAGGATCTGAAAAGCGGCAAACTGCGGCTGGTGGTGGTGCCCGGCTATGTGCGCCAGGTAAAACTGACGCCGGACAGCGGCCGCTACATTCAACCTTACAGTAGCTTCCCGGCCCACGCGGGCAACCTGCTGGACTTGCGCGATATCGAGCAGGGGCTGGAAAATCTGCAGCGCCTGCCGACGGTGCAGGCCAATATGGAAATCATCCCCGGCGAACAGCCCGGCGAAAGCGATATCGCCCTGAGTTGGAAGCAAGAACGCATGTGGCGCGTGGGCGCGTCACTCGACGACTCCGGCACCAAGAGCACCGGCCGCTATCAGGGCGGCCTGACGCTGTCGCTGGATAACCCATTCTCGCTCAGCGATCTGTTCTATATCTCCGGCACCACCGACCTGCAAAACCAGGGCGGCAGAGGCACCAAAAACATCACCGGCCATTATTCGGTGCCGTTCGGCTACTGGATGGCCGGTGTGACCGCCAATAGCTATGACTATCACCAGACCATCGCCGGCCAGAATCAGGATTACCGCTACAGCGGCAAGAGCAAGAACCTGGATTTCCAGCTCAGCCGGGTGCTGCACCGTAACGGTAGCCAGAAAACCACGCTGACCTATGATGTGCTGGCACGCGAATCCAGCAACTACATCAACGATACCGAAGTGGAAGTGCAGCGCCGCCGCACCTCCGGCTGGCGGCTGGGCTTGCAGCACCGTCATTACATCCAGCAGGCCACGCTGGACGCCGGCGTCAGCTATCAGCGCGGCACCCGCTGGTTCGGCGCATTGCCTGCGCCGGAAGAGACCTTTGGCGAAGCGACGGCGCTCAGCAAAATTCTTCAGCTCAACGCCCAGCTTGACGTGCCGTTCAGCCTGTTCAGCCAGGATTTCCACTACAACGTGCAGTACCAGCGCCAGATCAGCGATACCCCACTGACGCCGCAGGATCAGTTTGCTATCGGCAACCGCTGGACGGTGCGCGGCTTTGACGGCGAACGTACCCTGAACGCCAACCACGGCTGGTTCGTGCGCAACGATCTGGCCTGGCGCACGCCGCTGCCGGGGCAAGAACTGTATCTGGGGGCCGACTATGGCGAAGTGGGCGGTTACGGCAGCGAATACCTGGCCGGGCAACACCTGGCGGGTGGGGTGGTCGGCCTGCGCGGTTACGCCTTCAAGGTGGGTTACGACCTGTTCGCCGGTGTGCCGTTCTCCAAACCGGACGGCTTCAGCACCAGCCCGGTGACGCTGGGCTTTAACCTGAGCTGGAACTACTGAGGGAACGACGATGCGCATAGGTGACTACGATATTCGAGCGCCGCTGATCCTTGGCGGCGATGACAGCGAGGCGGAAGCCTTCGGCGCGGCGGTTTGGCTGTGGATGCATTCGCCGATGCACCGCGATGCGCCGTTGCACACCCTGCCGATGCTGCTGCTGCCGATCATCAAGCGGCAGCAATATGTGCTGGCCTCGTACCAAAATCAGCCGGTGTTTTTCCTCAGCTGGGCCGGGATGAATCAAGAGGCCGAGGCGCGTTATCTCACGCAACCGGCGATAAATATGCAGGAAAACGACTGGAACAGCGGCGATCGCCTGTGGTTCTGCGACTGGATCGCCCCGTTCGGCCACACGCGGGAAATGCGCAATCTGATCGCCCGGGATATTTTCCCGCAATTCTGCGTACGGGCGCTGTACCACCGCGGGGCGCAGCGCGGCAAACGCGTCGTGAACTTTAAAGGCGCGCAGGTCAGCCACCAGCAAGCGCAGCAATGGTGGGCGAACCACCCGTTAGCCGTCGAGCCGTCGGACATTCAATAAGGACATTGCCATGAACAAGAACCTGTACCGTATCGTTTTCAACAAAGCGCGTGGCATGCTGATGGTGGTGGCGGATATCGCCCGCTCCGGCCGCGCCGGATCCGCACGTTCGCCTGGCCTGGGCCATACCCTGAGCCAGTGCATCGGCAAGATGAGCGCCGTCAGCTTCAGCCTGTTATTGGCGCTGGGCGCGATACAGCCGGTGCAGGCGGCCATTGTCGCCGACCGCAACGCGCCGGGCGGCCAGCAGCCGACCATCGTCAACAGCGCCAACGGTACGCCGCAGGTCAATATCCAGACGCCGAGCGCCGGTGGGGTTTCCCGCAATACTTACAGCCAGTTCGACGTCGACAAGCAGGGCGCGATCCTCAACAACTCGCACAAAATGACCCGGACCCAGCAGGGCGGCTGGGTCGATGGCAACCCATGGCTGGCGAAAGGCGAAGCCAAGGTGATCCTCAACGAGGTCAATTCCCGCGATCCCAGCCGCCTGAACGGCTATATCGAGGTCGCCGGCCAGCGTGCGCAGGTGGTGATCGCCAACCCTTCCGGCATTACCTGTAATGGCTGCGGCTTTATCAACGCCAACCGCGCCACGCTGACCACCGGCCAGGCGCAGATGAACAACGGCAATCTGACCGGTTTCAACGTCGAGCGCGGCGAAGTGGTGGTGGAAGGCGCCGGTATGGACAGTTCGCGTCAGGATTACACCGAGATCATCGCCCGTTCGACGAAGATCAACGCCGGGCTGTGGGCCAACGATTTGAAAGTCACCACCGGGCGCAACAAGGTGGATGCGGCGCATCAGCAGATCGAAAAGCAGGGCGACGATCCGGCCACCCGCCCGCAGCTGGCGGTGGACGTGGCCAAGCTGGGCGGCATGTACGCCGGCAAGATCCGCATGATCGGCACCGAAACCGGCGTCGGGGTGCGCAACGCCGGTAATATCGGCGCGCAGGCCGGCAGCGTGGTGGTGACCGCCGACGGCCGCATCGAAAACAGCGGCGCCATCAGCAGCGGCGGCGATATGGCGATGGCTTCGAAACAGGGCATCAGCAACAGCGGTTCGCTGTTCGCTGCGGGCAATGCCGCCGTCACCAGCGAGGGCGAGGTGCAAAACAGCGGCTCCATCGCCGCGCGAAATAACGTACAGGTTCAGGCCGCCAGCCTGAACAGCAGCAAAGGCAGCACCCTGGCGGCAGGCGTGCAGCAGGACGGCAAACTGGGCGGCAGCGGCGAACTGGCGTTGACCGCCGGCGGCAAACTGACCGCGCAGGGCCAGAATCTGGCGGCGGGCAACCTGCGCGCCAGCGGGCAAGGCATGGACATCAGCGGCAGCCGTACCGCCGGCGCCAATGTAACGCTGAACGCCGGGCAGGGCGACCTGACGGCGGCCAACGCGCAGGTTGAGGCGGCGCAGCAACTGACCGCCGACACCGGCAAACGGCTGAGCAACGACGGCGGCAAGCTGACGGCGAACAAACTGGCGCTGAACGCGCAGGATCTCTCCAACCGCAAGGGCGAGATCGCTCAGCTTGGCGAAGACGATCTGGCCCTGAATCAGCAGGGTACGCTTGATAACGGCGGCGGCCGCATCGCCAGCAACGGCAATAACCTGACGCTGAACGCCGGGGCGATCGACAACCAGAGCGGGCAGATTATCCATGCCGGCAAAGGCACGCTGGCGGTAAGTACCGGCCGGCTGCAAGGGGATAACGGCAAGCTGTTGTCCAACGGGCAGCTCTCGATGCAGGGCGGCGATTACGTGCTGGATGGCGGCACTACGTCGGCGCAACGGATCGCCATGGATGCCGGCAGCCTGTCCAACCGCAACGGCCAATGGGTGCAGAGCGGCAACGGCGACATGCGTATCAGCACCCGTAAGGGTATCGACAATCAGGGCGGCCAACTGGCGGCCAACGGCAATGTGGTCTTGAACGCCGCACAGCTGAACAACCAAAACGGCAAAGTGATCGCCGCGCAGGACGGAAGCCTGAATGCGCAGATTGGCGGCACCCTCGACAACCGGCAGGGCCAACTGGCCGCGAGCGGCAATACGCGCTTACGGGCGGATAAACTGGATAACCGCAAGGGCCTGGTTTCCGCCGCTACCGGCAACAGTGAGGTAACGACCCATCAGGCGCTGGATAACCGCAGCGGCCGTATCGAAGCCAAACAGGGGCTGCAACTGAGCGGCGCCGGGCTGGAAAACCAGGGTGGGCAAGTGGTTGGCGGCGCCATTTCTCTGGCTCTGGGCAACGGCGCATTGAACAACCAACAGGGTGCTATCGCCGCCGCGGGCGATCTGCGCCTGAATGGCGGGGCGCTGACCAATGACGGCGGCCTGCTGCAATCCGCCGGTGACATGCGCCTCGACACCCAGGGCGCCGCGTTGAGCAACCGCCTGAGTGGCGAAACCGGCGGCATTCTCAGCCAGGGGGCGCTGTCGATCCACAGCGGCGCGCTGGACAATAGCCAGGGCATGCTGGTGGGGGGCGGTGCCACCGAACTGTTCACCGGCCGGCTGGATAACAGCAAGGGTACGCTGGTTGGCAAGCAGCAGTTGAACATCGACAGCCTGGCATTGACCAATGACGGCGGCCTGTTGCAGGCCGGCGGAGACGCGACTATCGATACTCATGGCCAGGCATTGACCAACCGCGACAGCGGCAAAAATGGCGGCATCAGCAGCCTGGGCAAACTGAACATCGCCGGCGGTGAGGTGGATAACCAAAGCGGCTTTATCGCCAGCTCGGGCGACCTGCAACTGAGTGGCAGCCAACTGGATAACCGCCACGGCACGCTGGCTTCCGAAAAACAGCTGTCGGCGACCGCCGGGGCGATCAATAACCAGGGCGGGGCGATCAAATCCGGCCGGGACATGGCGCTGAACGCCAAAGAACTGCTGGATAACAGCAATCTGGGGGTGATAGGCGCAGGCAAAAACCTGCAGCTGGACAGCGGGTCTCTGCTGAATAATCAGGGGACGCTGGTCAGCGCCGATGCGGCGAAGATCAACTTCGGCGTGCTGGAAAACCGGGGCGGCCAACTGGCGGCCCAAACGGCGCTGGAGCTGCACGGCAATAACCTCAATAACAACGACGGCGGGTTGATCCAGAGCGGCGATCGCCTGGAGCTGGCGGTGGATCGGCTGACCAACGCCAACAGCGGCGAGAAAGGCGGCATCACCAGCCAGGGCGCGATGAACCTGTCTATCGGCCTGTTCGATAACGGCCAGGGCGTGGTGATTGCCGGCAAAAATCTGCAACTTGACGCTGAAACGGTGCTGAACGGTGGCGGCAAGCTGGTGGCGCAGCAGGCATTGACGCTCACTACCACCGGCGTGGGCGGCCTGAACAATCAGAGCGGGCTGGTACAGGCCGGCGGCGACATGCTGCTGGATACCCGCGGCCAGCGGCTGGATAACCAAAACGGCACTCTCCACAGCCTGGGCCAACTGCAACTCAACGGCGGCGACGTCAATAACCAGGGCGGTACGCTGGGGGCCAAGGGCGATTTCATGCTGGCGGCGCTCAAATTGGACAACAGCAACGGCGGGCGGATTATCGGCGAGCAGGCGGTAACGCTGAACAACACCGGGCTGGATAACCGCAATGGGCAAATTCAGGCGGTCGGCAATCTGTTGCTGGGCAGCGCGCAGGGGATTATCGATAACACCCTGGGGCTGATCCGCAGCGGCGCTACCGTGACGCTCAACGCCCTGCAGTTCACCAACGACGCCACGCTGGCGGAAAATAAAGGGCTGGAAGGCCAGACGGTAACGCTGAACACCGGCACGCTGAGCAACCGTGGCGGCAGCATTTTGGCTGACCGGCAGTTGGCCATCACCAATGATGGCGCCCTGGATAACAGCGGCGGCCAGCTGGCTGCGGCCGACAACCTGCAATTGAAAGGCACGGCGCTCACCCTGCTGAACACCGGCGGCACGCTCAAAGCCGGCAAGCTGCTGGAGATTAACGCCAACGCAGTCGGCGGTGACGGGCAATTGTTGTCGCTGGGCGATATCAATCTGGTCAGCGCTCAGGGCATCAATAACAGCGGCGAGATGATCGCCAACGGCAATTTCAACTTCACCACGCCGGGCGATGTCACCAACAGCGGCAAGCTGCTGGCGGGCGCGAAGCTGGATCTGCACGCCAATAACCTGTTTAACGCCGTCAGCGGCGAGATCAACGCCGGGCAGGATTGGCTGACGGTGAACGGCACCCTGACCAACTACGGCCTGATCGACGGCAAGCACACTCTGCTGACGGCCAACACGTTGAACAACATCGGCACCGGCCGTATTTATGGCGACGCCATCGGCGTGCAAACCGCGACCTTCAACAATCTGGCGGAAAACGGCACCGCCGCTACGCTGGCCGGGCGCGAGCGAGTGGATATCGGCACCCAGACGCTGAACAACTACGATCACGGGCTGATTTACAGCGGTGGCGATATGGCGATTGGCGGCCAGCTTGACGCCAACCACCTGGCAAGCGGCCAGGCAGGCACCCTTAACAACCACAGTTCGACCATTGAGTCTGCAGGCAACATGGCGCTGTCCGCTGCGCTGATCAACAACATCAACGATCGTTTTAGTACCGAGCTGGTCACCGTTTCCAACGAAAAAGTCACCGAGTATCAGCAGTCCGGCGATCCGGTGCGCTGGAAGGCGGGAGAACAAGGCGTCTTCGTTGACCGCAATTCGTCAGACTCGTTGCTGAACCTGAACACCCCAGGCAAAACCGGATACGGCAACGACAGATTTAATCAGTACGACTATAACCGGACGGTGCAGGAAACCCAGATCAAGGAAAGCGATCCGGCTAAAATCATCGCCGGTGGCGATATGGCGATCAACGCAGGGCATTTGCTGAACGACAAGAGCCAGGTGGTGGCCGGCGGCACGCTGGCGATTAATGCCGGTAGCCTGGATAACGTGGCGGTGGCGGGCCAGCGGCTGACCACCGACGTCGGGGAAGTGACCAGCTACTACCGCATCAAGAAAAAAGGTACTGACAAACAGGGGCATAACGCCACGGCCTATACGCCGCCGACCACCATCCAGACCATCGCGCTGAAACCGAGCCAACTGATCGACCACGGGCAGGTAGCGGGTAACCCGGTCGCCATTGCGCCGCTGACGCCGCAAGGCACAGACGCTACCATCGGCCAGGCCGGCGGGGTGAATGCGCAGGTCACAGGCAGCGATATTTCCGCCGGGATGCAGACCATCGGCGGCGGCGAACTGCCGGTGATTCAGGCGGCGGCCCTGCAACCGGGCCAGCAGTTTGAAGTGGCCAACCAAGTGAACGCCCAGCAAGGCGATGCGGCAAGCAGCGTGGTGCGCATCGTCGGGCCGGACACCCGCCTGCCGGACAACAGCCTGTTCAAGACCAATCCGGCGCCGGGCGGCCAGTATCTGGTGGAAACCGATCCGCGCTTCACCAACCAAAAATCCTGGCTGGGCTCGGATTACATGATCGAGAAAGCCACCAACAACCAGGACAACGTGCTGAAACGTCTGGGGGATGGCTACTACGAGCAGCGGCTGATCCGCGAACAGGTGATCAACCTGACCGGCCAGCGTTATCTGGACGGATACAACAACGACGAAGAGCAGTTCAAGGCGCTGATGGATCAGGGGCTGGCCTTCAGCCGACAATATAACCTGAAGGTCGGCGTGGCGCTGACGCCGGAACAAATGGGGCTGTTGACCAAAGACATCGTCTGGCTGGTGAACGCCAAGGTCACGCTGCCGGACGGCAGCCAGCAAAACGTGCTGGTGCCGCAGGTGTATGCCCGCATGCAGCCGGGCGATCTGGACGGGTCCGGCGCGCTGATCGCCGGGCGCAACGTTAACCTCAACCTCGGCGACGGCCTGTTTAACAGCGGCCATATCGCCGGGCGCGAAGTGGTGAAACTGAGCGCCGCCAACATCACCAATATGGCGGGCAGCATTCAGGGGGCCGACGTCGGCCTGACCGCCCGCACCGATATCAATAATATCGGCGGCGTGATCCAGGGCAACAACTCGCTGCTGGCCAGCGCCGGGCGCGACATCAACGCCATCAGCACCACCCGGGCGGCGCAAAGCGTGAACGGCGCCAACAGCTTCGAGCGCACCAATATCGACAGCGTGGCCGGCATGTACGTGCAGGGCGCCGACGGCAAGCTGATGCTGCAGGCCGGGCGCGACATCAAACTGGATGCGGCGCAGGTGGTCAACAGCGGTGAGAATGGCCAAACGCTGCTGAGCGCCGGGCGCGATCTCAACCTGAACGCGGTGACCACCGCCAGCCGCGACAACCTGATCTGGAACGGCGACAACAGCCTGAAACAGGGCAACAGCCAGCAGGTGGGCAGCGAAGTGGTGGGTAAAGGGACTGTGACCCTCAATGCAGGTAACGATATCACCGCTCATGCGGCGGCGATTTCCGCCGGCGAGGCGCTGAATCTGAATGCCGGCCATGACGTCAACATCCTCAACGGCGAAAACACCCAGGATCTGGACGAGCGCCACAAGGTGACCGGCGGCAACGGCCTGATGTCGAAAACCACCACCACCACCCGCGACACCCTGGATCGCCAGACCCTGCAGAGCAGCACCCTGAGCGGCGACAGCATCAAGGTGCTGGCGGGCAACGATCTGCGCGTGCAGGGCAGCAGCGTGGCAGGCACCCAGGACGTGAAGCTGCTGGCGGGCCATGATCTGACCGTCACCGGCGCCACCGAGCGCAACAGCGAGCTGCACCTCAAGCAGGAGAAAAAATCCGGCCTGATGAGCAGCGGCGGTATCGGCATCAGCTACGGTACCGAAAGCCTGAAAACCACCGACACCTCGCAGGGGGTGACCAACCAAGGCAGCACCGTCGGCAGCGTGAACGGCAACGTCACGCTGGGTGCGGGCAACAATCTGGCGGTGACCGGCTCCGAGCTGGTGGCCGGCAAGGACATGGCGTTGAGCGGCAAGAATGTGTTGGTGACGCAGGCGCAGGATGAAAACAGCCAGACCCACAAGGTCGAGCAGAAAAAATCCGGGCTGACGCTGGCGCTTTCCGGCACCGTCGGCAGCGCGCTGAACACCGCCGTGGAAACCTCGCAACAGGCAAAATCCACCGACGACAGCCGCCTGGCGGCCTTGCAGGGCACCAAAGCGGCGCTGAGCGGCGTGCAGGCGGTACAGGCGGCGCGGCTGGCGCAAGCGCAGGGCGCCGACCCGGCCAATAACAACATGGTGGGGATCAGCATTTCCTACGGCACCCAGTCTTCCACCTCTACCCAGAACAGCGGGCAGAGCACCGCCCAGGGCAGCAGCCTGACGGCGGGCAACAACCTGAGCATCACCGCCGGCGGCAACGGCGTGAAGGGCCAGGATGGCGACATCACCGTGCAGGGCAGCCAGTTGCAGGCGGGCAAAGACGTGACCCTGAACGCCAACCGCGACGTGAACCTGCTTTCCGCCAAAAACACCCAGTATCTGGACGGCAAGAACGAGAGCCAGGGCGGCACGTTGGGCGTGGGCATCGGCGTCGGCTCCGGCGGCATCGGGCTGAGCATTTCGGCGAGCGTCAACAAAGGCAAGGGCAACGAGAAAGGCAACGGCACCAGTTACACCGAAACCACGGTGAACGCCGGTAATCAGGTCAACATTACCAGCGGGCGCGACACCAATCTTATCGGCGCGCAGGTCACCGGCGAATCGGTCAAAGCCGACGTGGGCCGCAACCTGCTGCTGGAGAGCCAGCAGGACAACGACCGTTACGATTCCAAACAGCAAAACGCCAGCGCGGGCGGCAGCTTTACCTTTGGCTCCATGACCGGCTCGGGCAGCATCAGCCTGAGCAAAGACAAGATGCACAGCAACTACGACAGCGTGCAGGAGCAGACGGGCATCTTTGCCGGCAAGGGCGGCTTTGACGTGACGGTGGGCGAGCATACCCAGCTTAACGGCGCGGTGATTGGCAGCACCGCCACGGCGGACAAAAACAAACTCGACACCGGTACGCTGGGCTTTAAGGACATCCACAATCAGGCTGATTTCGACGTCGAGCACCAGAGCGTGGGCATCAGCTCCGGCGGCAGCATCGGCAGCCAGTTCGCCGGCAATATGGCCAACGGCCTGCTGGTGGGCGCCAACAACAGCGGGCACGACAGCTCTACCACCCACGCGGCGGTGAGCGACGGTACTATCGTCATCCGCGATCAGGACAAACAGACGCAGAACGTCAACGACCTGAGCCGCGACGTGGAGCACGCCAACCAGACGTTAAGCCCGATCTTCGACAAAGAGAAAGAGCAGAAACGGCTGCAACAGGCGCAACTGATCGGCGAGATCGGCAATCAGGCGATGGACATTGCGCGGACCGAGGGGGATATCCGCTCTATCAATGCGGGCAAGGCAGAGCTTGAGAAGAAAGGGATCAAAGAGCCGGAGAAAGGGGCTGACAAGGAAGAGTGGAAAGCCTACAACGAGAAGCTGCATGCGACAGACAGCTACAAAGCGACGCAGAAAGAGTGGGGTACCGGCAGCTCAGTTCAAAAAGGCATGCAGGCGGCCACGGCGGCGATTCAGGGGCTGGCGGGCAACAATCTTGCGCAGGCGATGGCTGGGGGGCTGAGCCCTTATGCGGCTGGCGTTATCAAAGCCATGACGACTAATGCTGATGGCAGTACCAACGTTGCCGCGAACGCGATGGCGCATGCGGTGTGGGGCGCAGTAGCGGCTAAAGCCAGCGGCAACAGCGCCCTGGCGGGGGCAGCCGGTGCGGCCAGCGGAGAGCTGATGGCGCGTTATATTGCTGGCGAACTTTACCCGGATGTGAAGCCCGAAAACCTGACGGAAGACCAAAAACAGACCCTGAGTGCGCTGGGAACATTAGCCGCAGGGCTGGCAGGTGGACTTGTGGGTGACGGTACTGCGGATGCAGTGGCCGGTGCGCAAAGCGGCAAGAACGCGGTTGAGAATAATGCGCTGAGTGATATTGTACAGGCGCAGTCTGAAGGTAAAACGCTGGAGCAGAAAGCTGGTGAGTACGTTGAGGCTGAAAACGAGCGCTATAAGAAGGTAAACTGCGGCGGAATGAGCGCCGAAGCCTGCTCGGTGAAGATGTACACGGAACGGCGTGAAGCGTTGAAAGATATGGTGTCAACGGGTGCAGATTTTGTACCGGTGGTGGGTACTATAAAAAGTGCAGCGGAGGCTCAGTCAGCACTGGATTATCTCAACGTGGCCGCTTCCCTTATACCGGGAGAGCGTGTTGCAGTGGGTGTGCTGAAAGCGGCAGAGAAAGCGCTGGCTAAAGGGGATGTTGCTGAAGCTTCGACACTGATTAATAAGGCCAGTGATGAGATAGCAACCACAATACGCCCAGGTCATAGGCAATCAGAAATTGATGTAGGTAAAGATCTCGGTGACGGATGGCGCGAGCAAGTCAGCTTCAAGGATGGTAAAGAAGTTCCCTACGGTACAAAAGGTGGGGTTCGCCCTGACTGGTGTAAGGGGGATGTCTGTAGTGTTGAAGTGAAGAACTATAACATTGCGACTAATCAGAGCGGGCTGATCAATAATGTGTCTAAACAGGCGATCCAGCGTGCTGAGAATTTACCGACAGGAATGCAGCAGCGAGTCATTATTGATGTGCGTGGGCAAAGTGTGTCAGTAGAGCAAGAGAGAGCAATTATTAAAGGAATTGTCCAGAAATCTAATGGTGCTATCGATCCAGCTGCAATTGAATTCAAAAGGTAACTTGTATGAAACACATAGGATTTTATGGTGGTAGTTCTATCGTTGAGCTTGGCTATCCTTCAGATATGGTTGGTTTTTTTTCTATTTTAAATGAAAAGGTTAATGATAAAGAAGATGAGTGTTTACTTGCACAACTTTATCTTAGATATATTCATTTCAATGAATTAGACAAAACTTATTCATTAATAACAAAATTACGCAAACTTTTACCAAAAGACGTTGAGCAGAGGTTTTTTAAATACTTTGATGGTATTGAACATTGCATAAAATCTGCGAAAGGGTTTTATGAAGACTGGAATATTTATAAGCCGGTAAGAATAGTAGTGACTGACATGCCGGATTTTATGGTGCATAGAGATCGAGTTATAGAGGAATATGACGCATTGGCCTCTGACGATACCCCATTTTGGCTACGTTGAGTTAAAACAAATCCCGGCCTTGCGCCGGGATCTTCACATCTAAGCCCTAAAACCTCCCTCTTCCCGCCGCCGTAATCGGAGTACACTGGGTGCGGCGGTGATCTCCAACTGTTCCGCGTCGGTGATCCCGGATCCGGTCAACCAATCCCCACCAATAACCAGCTCGCCATTCTGCCGCACCCAGTCCGCCCCCAGATCCGTGCGGTGCTGGCTGGCCTCGCACAGTGCTTCCCAGATAGCATCGTCGATAACGGTAGTGATCCACAATCCGTCCGGCCACAGCGTGAGCTGCAACGGCTCACCAATACCAAAACTCAACTCTGCCAGCTCAACGCCAGAGATTGTCAGTTCCGGGATAGGTTCAGGAATAAAAGTAATGTTCATAGGGCGCTTCCTTCCGTGGCGGGTACGATGCGGATGATCAATCGCCCCGGTTCTGTGATCACCTCGATCCTTTGGCCGGTGGTAAAGCCGTACTGCTCCAGCCATTTACCCGTAAGGGTGAGTTGTGGCGGTGGGTTGGGCCTGCCGCCGTTGGGGCGATAGCCAACAATGCACTTGCGTGCTTGGGGTGTGGCGGGTTCTGACGTAGAATCTGCTCTAGCCATAGTAACTACCTCTTTAGTTGCTTGTGGTGAGCAGTAACAGCAGGTTGGCGCCTGCTGTTACTGCGTTATTTTCACTACCCTTATTTTGTAACTTTTCTTGCTGAATCCCAACGTCGGGTTTGATAGCGGATAATCAAACTTTCCAATACTTCGCGGATCACCGCCTGTTCGCTTTCATTTAACTGACTGACAGCTTCGAATTGTAATGCCAGTGCATAAGTATGCCCACGTTCATATTCATCAAAAAGTAAGTAATCAGTACTGACCTGCAATGCCATCGCTATTTTTTTGAGAGCATCCAGAGAGGGAAGTGCTTGCGAATTTTCATATTTCTTCCAACTATTTACATGAATGCCAATGGTATCGGCCATCTCTTGTTGGGAAAGCCCTAATCTTTGGCGTAACTCATTTAATCGGGCAGCTAATGGCATAGAAAACAGAGTCCTGTTAAAGGGAATTACCCAAATATTATTTCATTGTTACCCCGTGGAATGGGTTTATGTTTAAAGGGTATCATTATGTTTAAAAAATACATCCTGATGTTTTTAAGTTTGCGAGATACTTCGCAGACAGATAATGGCAGGGGAATTTCATATTGGTATTATGGAAATGTGCAGGCAAGGATGCCACGGTAGGGCGGTAGCTTGCTTTCGCCAATCAAATCTATTTTTAACCAGTTGCAGGCGGGCAAAGACGTGACCCTGAACGCCACCCGTGACGTGAACCTGCTTTCCGCCAAAAACACCCAGTATCTGGACGGCAAGAACGAGAGCCAGGGCGGCAGCTTTACCTTTGGCTCCATGACCGGCTCGGGCAGCATCAGCCTGAGCAAAGACAAAATGCACAGCAACTACGACAGCGTGCAGGAGCAGACGGGCATCTTTGCCGGCAAGGGCGGCTTTGACGTGACGGTGGGCGAACACACCCAGCTTAACGGCGCGGTGATTGGCAGCACCGCCACGGCGGACAAAAACAAACTCGACACCGGTACGCTGGGCTTTAAGGACATCCACAATCAGGCTGATTTCGACGTCGAGCACCAGAGCGTGGGCATCAGCTCCGGCGGCAGCATCGGCAGCCAGTTCGCCGGCAATATGGCCAACGGCCTGCTGGTGGGCGCCAACAACAGCGGGCACGACAGCTCCACCACCCACGCGGCGGTGAGCGACGGTACTATCGTCATCCGCGATCAGGACAAACAGACGCAGAACGTCAACGACCTGAGCCGCGACGTCGAGCACGCCAACCAGACGTTAAGCCCGATCTTCGACAAAGAGAAAGAGCAGAAACGGCTGCAACAGGCGCAACTGATCGGCGAGATCGGCAATCAGGCGATGGACATTGCGCGGACCGAGGGTTCGATCGCCGCGACCAAAGCCGCAAAAGAGAAGATGAATAACGTCACGGACGCCGATCGCCAGGCTGCGGCGGCTAAGCTGGCGAAAGAGAAACCGGGCAAGGTCATCACCGACGACGATATCAACGCGCAGATTTACCAGACGGCGTATAACCAGGCGTTTAGCGAATCGGGTTATGGTACGGGCGGTAAGGTGCAGCGCGCCATGCAGGCAGCCACGGCGGCAGTTCAGGGGTTGTCTGGTGGCGATTTGACGGGGGCATTGGCTAATGGGGCTGCGCCTTATATCACCAAAGTGATAGCAGACAGTATCGACGATCCGGCAGCGCGAGTCCTGGCACACGCAGCGGTTAATGGTGCGTTGGCGGCCGCTCAGGGCAACAATGCTTTGGTTGGTGCAGGCGGTGCAGCGACCGGTGAGCTTATCGGCATGATTGCTATCAATGCTTACGGTAAACCGGTGAGTGAACTGAGCGAAACGGAGAAGCAGACGGTATCGGCATTGGCCACACTGGCGGCAGGGCTGGCCGGCGGGTTGATTGGCGACAGCACTGCCGATGCGGTCGCGGGGGCGCAGACCGGTAAGACGGTGGTTGAGAACAATGCGATAAGCGATATCGTAGAGAATAAATTCTCTGGGATAACGCAGGAAGAAAAATACCAAAGAGCGCAGGATGAGCTTAAAGCGGCGGTAGAGGCCTATCAGCAGAAAACCTGTGCCGGGTTGAGCCCAGATGCTTGTTCGGCCAAGTTGCGGGCTAACAGAGATGAAATGCTGAAAGGTGCAGCCGGTTTTGGTATAGACTTTGTACCTGTGGTGGGGGATATCAAGAGCTTTGCGGAAGCGCAGAGCGCACTGGATTACCTGGCCGCGACAGTAGGTCTGATTCCTGTACTGGGAGATGGTGCCGGTAAGTTCATCAAGGCGGCAGAGAAAGCGCTGGAAAAAGGTGATGTTGCTGAAGCGTCGAAGCTGATTAATAAAGCAAGCGATGAAATTGTTGCGGTTTCTGGTAGCAAAGGTAACTGGAGTAAAGAACTGAACAACCCTCAGCCAAATAAGACCTATAAGCTGGATGGTAATAAGTCATTTAAAACTGACGCTTTGGGAAGGACGGAGAGCATCGAGAGTTCATTATCTTTGTCCAAGAATGATCGAAATACGTATCAACAATGTAAAGCTGGGAAGTGTGGTAATGCAGGTGATGAAGGGGGACACTTGATTGCCAGTATTTTCAATGGCCCTGGTGAGAAGCTCAATCTTGTTCCGATGGACGGTAATCTGAATAATGGCGTGTGGAAACAGATGGAAAACACTTGGGCTAATGCTTTGAAAGATGGTAAAAAAGTCGACGTGAATATCCAGCCGATATACTCGGGAGATAGTACTCGACCAGATAGGTTTATCGTTAAGTATTCGATAGACAATGGTAGGCCTGTGAATATTGACTTTAAAAATACTCCTGGAGGTAAATGATGCAACATCAGGAGATATATCAAAAAATAGGAAAGATATTGTTTAGTTGTGGGCCAGATAATGCTCGAAAGCTGATCGTCAGAGCTGAAGTATTCCCTGAGAATGATGGGAGTAAATATGAGTTCGACTATCTGGATGAAAACGGAGATCTAGGCTGGTTCGATCCAGATGGTAGAGCTATAGCCGATTTAACGGATGCTTTAATTGAGTTAAAAAATTTTTTTATAGACAATAACCTAACTAATGGGATGCCAGTCTGGTCAAAGTGTGAAATAACGGTGGATGTTCCCGAAGAAAAAATAAATATAAAAGTGCAATACGATGATTAACAAAGATCCCGGCCTTGCGCCGGGATCTTTGCTTCTAAGCCCTAAATCCCCTAACTTCTCGTCGCAACAGCCGAATAACCCCCGGAGCGGCGGTAACTTCCAGTTGTGCCGCATCGGTGATGCCGGATTCGATCAGCCAGTCGCCACCAATCACCAGCTCGCCATTCTGTCGCACCCAGTCCGCCCCCAGATCCGTGCGGTGCTGGCTGGCCTCGCACAGTGCTTCCCAGATAGCATCTTCGGTAACGGTAGTGATCCACAGTTCATCTGGCCGCAGGGTGAGTTGCAACGGTTCACCGATGCCAAAACCCAACTCGGCCAGCTCAACGCCAGAGATTGTCAGTTCCGGGATAGGTTCAGGAATAAAAGTGATGTTCATAGGGCGCTTCCTTCCGTGGCGGGTACGATGCGGATGATCAATCGCCCCGGTTCTGTGATCACCTCGATCCTTTGGCCGGTGGTAAAGCCGTACTGCTCCAGCCATTTACCCGTAAGGGTCAGCTGTGGGGGTGGGTTGGGCCTGCCGCCGTTGGGGCGATAGCCAACAATGCACTTGCGTGCTTGGGGTGTGGCGGGTTCTGACGTAGAATCTGCTCTAGCCATAGTAACTACCTCTTTAGTTGCTTGTGGTGAGCAGTAACAGCAGGTTGCACCCTGCTGTTACTGCGTTATTTTCACTACCCTTATTTTGTAACTTTTCTTGCTGAATCCCAACGTCGGGTTTGATAGCGGATAATCAAACTTTCCAGTACTTCACGGATAATTGCTTGTTCATCCTCGTTCAACTGGCTGGCTGCTTCGAACTGTAATTTCAGTGTATTGATATGCCCACGTTCATGTTCATCGAAGAGCAATAAATCAGTGCTGATATATAATGCTGAAGCTATTTTTTTGATGGCATCCAATGACGGGAGTGATTGAGAGTTTTCATATTTTTTCCAGCTATTTATATGTACTCCAACCATATCTGCCATAGCTTGTTGAGAAAGTCCTAACTTTTTACGCAACACATTTAATCGGGCACCTAATGACATAGAAACAGAGTCCTATTAAGGGAAATTACCCAGATAGTACCCGATGCTGCCTTTATGGAATGGGTTTATATTTTCAGTATGATTTAATGTTTAAAATAACACATCATATTGTTCTTTTATTTGCGAGATACTTCGCAAACCGCAAACCGCAAACCGCAAACCGCAAACCGCAAACCGCAAACCGCAAACCGCAAACCGCTAATCGGCGTCGGTTCCGGCGGTATTGGGCTGAGCGTTTCGGCCAGCGGTAACAGCGCCTGGCTGAAGGGCAAAAGCGTCTCAATACGGTCGATACAATGGGTAATGGTAAACTTAATCCTGCAGAGGCAGCAGCCGCAGCGAGTGGAGCGCTTACCTGATTCAGTCGCCGGGCAGAAAAGTGCTGACTTTGTTATTACCAGCGGACCACAGGCTGGAAAGACTGTTGATTTGATGTATACGACGAAAAATCTTTCGCAGAAAGAAATTGATGGTCTAAATAAGTTCTATGAGAAAAATATGACCACATCTCCAATTGAGGGAAAAATTCCAGCAGGGCAACAACAAATTCTTGACCATTTAGGTAAGGCAGATATTATTCCTGTGGACTTTAGTGTTCTGACACCGGGTAATCAAAAGGTGTTCTTAGACTTTGTAAAAAACTACCTGAGTCGCAGCAATCAAAAATCATTATTATGAGGTAAGTATTATGGGGTCTACAGTTTTCTTCGGTTACACTACGGATAAAAGTTTACATGTGACATTGAATCGTGGGGCTTCGGATGCTTTGGAGTTACTTATTGATGATGCGTTGGAAAAAAAACATCCCAAACTCCATGAGAAGATAATGGAAATGCTTCCTCTTGACCAAATCCATTTCGTTGAGTTAGATAGCCATGAATTCAATATGGTGATTAGAGTGATTCGTCAGTGCATTTCCTCTTGGGATGCACCGACGGAATGGCAATTACGAGTGAAGAAAGTCTGGGAGGAAGAGGCTGAACCATTAGTTGTGTTGGATCCAAGATATAATCAGGAGATGGATTGAAGTGTAAATTAGAACGATTTTGCTCTGGTGATGAAAGCCGGGAGAAAATTTCGGCATGGGCAATGTCAATTATTGATGATGATTCAATTCGGATTACTTTGGGTCAGTATATGACTGAGTATGGCGCTACGGCGGAACAAATTACTGCTGCACAGGCCGATTTGGCGCGTGGTTTGGGAACCGGGGCACCACAGCCTGCAACCGAGTTTGTTAAGGCTTGGGCGCTATTGATGAGTGGTGTCGGTGGGGCAGTTATTACTCCTACGGCTGGTACGGCGGCTGTTATTGGTGGTGGAGTCTTTGGTGGTGTTTCTGATGCGGGTAAACAACTACTTACTATGCAACCAAGTGATACATATAGTTATGCCGACACCTTAATAGCCATTGGTACAGGCGCATTAACACAAGGCAAAGGTTTGGCATTTTCAGAGGCTACAAACACAAGTGGGGCATATTTAGGAAGTAAGATTAAAGGCGAGGACGGTACAGGGGCTGTTACAGGGGCGGTGTTGGGTACATTAGTCGGTTATAAAGGTGGTGAAAAGATCACTGAAAAAATCATTTCGAAAGGTGTATCACCCGTTACAGCGGAAGCTGCGGGAGTTGTGGGTGGTGGTGTTGCAGGCACAGTGTTAAGTACAGGTATTGAGAATGGTATGAAGGCTGAGGGTAAAAATAATGAAAAATAAAAATGTGGGTTTCTCGATGTTTTTATATTTATTGTTTTCATGTGTGCTTTTGATATTAGGAATAGCTATTTTAGCTAGTTTTATAGCTCCAATAATTTTCTTCTTCCGTAATGGGGTTTTTGATTACCAATTGGATACGTTTATTTTTGCTTGCAAAGCTGGGGCAGGCGCTGGCATTCCATTAGGTATTGGGGTTTGGGTGTTTGCGAAGATAGAAGAGATAAAAAAGAAAAAATGAAACGACTTTGCAAGACCGTTTTGCTACCGATGAACACAGGTATTGCAGTGCTTACCCCCTGAGCGCTCAGTTGGGCTATATGACACGGTTGAAGGTATCGTGCAAATGGGCTTGAGCCCAGTAGAAACCTATGATGCTTTGAAACAGCTTTTCAACAGTGGAGATGTGCTTGGTAATGTGTCTGATGCGGTAAAACAGTCGTATATTGAGCGCATCGACAATATGGAAGCTGAGTATCAAAAAGCAGGTGCGAGTGGTTCGTTTAACTCGGGTATTGTAGGGGGTAAGGTAATTACTGTTGGTAATCAGTCAAAGCCTGTTGTATCGAATAAAACAGCTGAGACGATGGGGAACGTTATAGGCTCAACGGCTGCAGAAATTACAAGTGGTTCAACACAAGATACGTTAGATGGGAAGGATAAAACCAAATGAAATTTATTAATTTCTTTGTCCCAAAAACAGTAGGTATTCATTTGCTTATTTTTTTGATTATCTACTGTATTATTTTTTCTGTGCTTGCTGTATTGCTGGCTAAAGGAGTTATTGCATTTGTTGGCCATTTAGAGGGGAACATTTCATCATTTAGCTGGCCCAAGGAGTTTTTGCACGCTTTAAAAGTGGGCATTGCGGCTGGGATTCCTCTGGGGATTGGTTGCTGGGTGTTATCTAAACTAGATGAGAAAAAGAAGTCCCCACCTAATAAATAGCTATATCCATATGGTCAACGGCCTGCTGGTGGGCGCCAACAACAGCGGGAACGATAGATCCACCACCCACGCGGCGATGAGCGACGGTACTATCGTCATCCGCGATCAGGACAAACAGACGCAGAACGTCAGCGACCGGTGAGCTTATCGGCATGATTGCTACCAAAGCTTACGGTAAACCGGTGAGCTTATCGGCATGATTGCTACCAAAGCTTACGGTAAACCGGTGAGTGAACTGAGCGAAACGGAGAAGCAGACGGTATCGGCATTGGCTGGGCTGGCCGGTGGGTTGATTGGCGACAGCATTGCCGATGCGGTCGCGGGGGCGCAGACCGGTGAGACGGTGGTTGAGAATAATGCGATAATCGATATCGTAGAGAATAAATTATCCGGGATAAGGTTCCAGGGTATGTGTATGATTTCATTGGTGGTATGTCGTCCGAGTTTACTGGCGGCTTTATAAAGGATATTTCAAAGCCAGTTGATGAAAATGGGAATAAAAAATGATGGGATCGCTTATTAAATACATCAAGTTATTTATCTATAGTTGGATATTTTGCATTGCCTTATTGCTACTCATTGGTGTGGTTATTTCAACGCTGTCATTTTTCACTAGTGGGGTGTTTAAATTTCCTTTTGATCAGGTCTTGAGAGCTGTATTTTTCGGCTTTGTCGGAGGAAGTGCAATATCGTTGGCGGCTATTTTATTTAAGCTTTTAGATTGGTATCGGTCGCGTAAAGACAAAAAAGTATAATAATTAAGGTATTGTATTAATTATTTTGTTTTTAGTTTAAAACTTGAGATTAATTATGATTGTAAATAGATTGATAAAAATACTGACTATTTCCCTCTCGGTCGGCGCTGTTTCTGGCTGTTCAGTGAGCTTAACAAAATCTATGGAAGATTATGCGGGTACAGATTCCGCCAGGATCAGAGTGAAAAACTACCTGCCACCATTAACTCTTGAAGTTTATGAAAAAGCAGGAGAGTGTTACAAACTTGCCGATGCCAGGACGTTAACCGCCGGGGTTAACGTTATCGGTATAAAGTCTACCTACAATAAAAAATTGCCGGGCATGTTGCCGCCGTCGCCTGAAATGCAGGGTATGGATGCGATAGAGTACAAAATTAAAGCGAATCAACATGTCAGCATCACCTATAAAGAAGAGACGTTTAGATCGCAATACAATCAAATTATCGCCAACCGCTCCTCCAGTTTCGTTCCTGAGGTCGGTCACGACTATGATATTTACCCAGTCAATGCGAATGTTAACATTATTGATTTAACAGCGGGTAATCATGTGACAAAGTCTTGGGGGGAAGACGATAAAGAGTGCCATTACAAGATCGGGTTGCTGGGCGGCAGAAATTACTATTAATGCGTGCTGGTTCGCAACTTACGCGTTCGACTGATTTATTTTTATCTCATGTCAGTTATTATTTTCTCTTGTTTGCTAGCTGTTTGTTTTATAAATTCCAATAAATATTCATGTCATAAATAACTCATAGGTTCATATGGGTTGGCACGGTATTTGTTCTGTTTACTATTAAGGATGATTCGATGAAGAAGTTAGTTATCGCCAGCATGGTTATTTCCACCCTGGGCCTCAGCACTGCAGCGAATGCCGGGCAAAGCACTCTCACTGCCGGTTATGCGCAAAGCAAGGTGCAGGACTTCAAAAATATCAGCGGCGTTAACCTGAAATACCGTTACGAGTGGGATTCACCGATCAGCGTGATCAGCTCCTTTACCTATATGAGCGGCGATCAGAGCGAATCTTACTACGTATATCGCGACAGGGTAGATAACCATGCGGAAGTCAAATATTACTCCCTGTCGGTTGGCCCGGCGTACCGCATTAACCAATATATCAGCGTCTATGGCCTGTTGGGTTTGAATTATAATAAGGTCGATTACAGGTCATCCTGGAATAACTACGCCTACAACACTTACGAGTATATGGGCGAAGAGAGCGGCAGCCAGAAGAAAACCTCCTTGATGTACGGCGTCGGTTTCCAGGTTAACCCCATCGAGAATCTGGCGATTGATGTCGGCTACGAAGGCTCCAGACTGGATGTCGACGGCAGGAACCTCTCGATCAACGGCTTCAATATCGGCGTTGGCTATCGTTTCTGATAGTGAACGTTTTCGGCCTCCCGGTTGCGGGGGCCGACAACCTTAACCCCCATTTTGCGATAAACCGCCTGCCATAAGTAGCTCAGGCTTTGCCCATCAGCGGATCGCTAACGCTATCCCGGCCGTTTTCCAGGCGGCCTGCCAATCGGCGCTGCCAGCCGTGCGCACTCTCTAGCACCAGATCGTACCAGCCGCCGCTGGATAGGGTATCGAAGGCTTGCCGATGGCTTTCCCCGGCAGGCAGTTCAATACGCCACGGGCCGTTTTGCGTATAGGGGCAGCGTGCGATAGTGACGGTGACTGCCTGGTCGCCGGGGTTACTGAGCGACAGTTCCAGGCTACCGTCATGTGGAACCAAACGCACTTCCGGCTGCGGCCATTGCAAGGTGCCGCGCAGCTCACGGTGGAAACCGTTAGGCCCCAGCAGCCAGAGGTGATACTCGTCTGCCGTTTGCCAGTCATCGCGGGCCGCCTTGCCGGCCTCGACGGTGTAACGACGCGGGATCTGGTCCAGATGCCGTTGGTCGTAAACGTGAAACACCGCGCCCTGCTCACCGGTATTCAACAAATTGAGCGTCAGCCGCTTTTTCTCGGGATCGGCGCCGGCTTCGACATGCAACCGGTAAGGCAGCGCCCGGGAAGGGCGGGCCAGCCGCTGTTGATGCGGTAGCTGCTGGTTGCCAGGCGGTGGCAACGGCACCTGCGGCAGTTGTTCCTGGCGCATGCGCAGGCGGTCGGCGCTGTGGCGGGTGGTGGCCGGCAGCTTGGGCAAGGTTTCCCCGTTGGGATCGACAAAATTGAATGCCGAGGTGAGATCACCGCATACCGCGCGGCGCCAGGCGCTGATGTTAGGTTCATGCACCTGAAAACGTTTTTCCAGAAATTGCAGTACCGAGGTGTGGTCAAACACCTGAGAATTAACCCAGCCGCCGCGGCTCCAGGGCGACAGGATCAGCATAGGCACGCGTGGCCCGGGGCCATAGATGCGGCCATCCGGCGGCGGTTGTTCCTGCGAGCCGGGTGGGGCGACATGCTGGAATATCTCGGTTTCGAACGGCACCGTAGATTTGCCGGCGAAGCTGCCGTCTTCCCGCAGCGAAGGCGCCGAAGGGGAAGGCATGTGATCGAAGAAACCGTCGTTTTCGTCGTAATTCACCAGCAACACGGTTTTGCTCCACACCTCGGGGTTGTCGGTCAGCGCATTCAGGATCTCCTGGGTAAACCAGCCACCCTGCACCGGGCTGGAAGGCCCGGGGTGCTCCGAGTAGGCCGCCGGGGCGATTATCCAGCTCACCTGCGGCAGCTTGCCTTGCTGCACGTCGGCGCGAAAACCGGCCAGCATCGCTTCCAGATCGTTGCCGTCGGCGGCCGGCAGGGTATTGCCGTTGCCTTTGTACAACGGCGCGCTGTCGTTCAACGCGTCGCTGTAGGGCACAAAGGCGGTGAAGTCTTTCGGCGGTTGCGCCGGGTTGCCCACTTTAACGCTGGCGGCGCGGTACTGGCGAAAGCCCGCCAACGGGTTATCGGTGAAGTTATCCGGCAGGAATTGGTAAACCTTCCAACTGACGCCGTTCTCCTCCAGCCGTTCCGGATAGGTTGTCCAGTCGTAGCCGACGTCCACCGGGCCGGGGCTATCCCACTCATTGACCACCACGGCGACGTTGGCCGCCGACGGGCCGTTGGTGCCGGTCCAGTGGAACAGGCGGTTGGTGTTGGTGCCTGTGTGGATTGAGCAATGATAGGCGTCGCACAGGGTGAAGGTTTCCGCCAGGGCAAACTGGAACGGCAGCTCGTGACGGCGGTAATAGCCCATCGAGGTCGGCGTTTTATAAGTGGGCCAGGCATTCATCCGGCCATGGTCCCAGGCCGACTGCTCATCCACCCAGGAATGCGGTGTGCCATCGACGCGCTGGGCGTTGCCGCGCTTGCTGTCCAGATGGTAAGGCAACACCAACCGATCGGCGCCCTGCTGTTGCCAGACGTGGCGGCCTTCCGGCAGGGGAATGGTGATGCGATCGCTAAAGCCGCGCACGCCGGGCAGGGTGCCGAAGTAGTGGTCGAAGGAGCGGTTTTCCTGCATCAGGATCACCACATGCTCGACATCCTTTATCGTGCCGGTGCGGTTATTGGCCGGTATGGCCAGCGCTTTGCGAATCGAAGCGGGTAACAGTGAAAACGCCGATCCTATGGCGGCAGCCTGCAGTAACTGTCTGCGTGAAAAATGGGGCATGCGTCGTTAACTCCCTTTAGCTGTGTGGTTTGAAGATAGCGGTTAACGGGTGTAATGACCAAAGATCACGGAAGGCTTTTCTCGTCGATTAGTCTATGCTTTTGATTGCTAATAAGTATAGGCGTAAGGGATATGCAATGAAGAGAGCAGTTGTCGTCTTTAGCGGTGGTCAGGATTCCACCACCTGCCTGGTTCAGGCGTTAGAGCAGTATGATGAAGTGCACTGCATTACTTTCGATTATGGTCAGCGGCATCGGGCGGAGATCGAGGTGGCGCGCGAGCTGGCGGCGGCGCTGGGCGTCAAGGGCCACAAGGTGTTGGACGTTACCATGTTGAACGAACTGGCGGTCAGCAGCCTGACGCGCGACAACATTCCGGTTCCGGCGTTTAACGGCACGCAGCCGGGCGCTTTGCCGAGCACTTTCGTGCCGGGGCGCAATATTCTGTTCCTGACGCTGGCGTCTATTTATGCCTATCAGGTTGAAGCGCAAGCGGTGATCACCGGGGTGTGTGAAACCGACTTCTCCGGCTACCCGGATTGCCGGGACGAGTTTGTCAAAGCGCTGCATCACGGCGTGGCGCTCGGTCTGGCGCGGGATATTCGTTTTGAAACGCCGCTGATGTGGCTGGATAAGACGGAGATCTGGGCGCTGGCCGATTATTACCGGCAGCTTGAGCGGGTGCGCCGCGATACGCTGACCTGCTATAACGGCGTTAAAGGCGAGGGATGCGGGGAGTGCACGGCCTGCCATCTGCGTGCCGAAGGCCTGGCGGCTTACCAACAGGATAAAGTGGGCGTGGCTGCCCGCATGAAGCGTAAAACCCAGCTGGCATAAGAAAAACAGGGAGCGAAAGGCTCCCTGAATATTTTGCGGTTTTAAGCCACCGCGTCGTTGACGGCCGCCGGTGCGGTAGAAGGCCGGTTAATATAGTTGCGGAATATACTTCTCGCCAGATAGATCGGGCCGACGCCAATAATGGAATAGGCCACCTTGATCAGGAACTGCGCGATAATCATCTCCTTGATAATGTCCCAGCCCAGTACGCCATAGAAGGCAATCGAGCAGAAAATAATACTGTCGAAGGCAGAAGCGACCACGGTGCTGGTAATCACCCGCAGGAACAGGTATTTGGAATTGGTCAGCGCTTTGATCTTGCACAGCAGGTAAGAGTTGATATTTTCTGAAATAAAATAGGCCAGGGAAGATGCCAGCAGGACAGAAACGATACTGCTCACCATGCCGGAATAGGTGGCGCCGAACTCCCAACCCGGCAGGTTCGGAATTAACGCGGTGCCCCACAGCCCAAGCACGAACAGCAGGTTGGCGACAAACGAGATGACAATGGTTCTGCGTGCCAGGCGCAGGCCGTAAAACTCATTCAGAATATCTACCAGCAAGAAGGTGAGCGGATAAATGAAAACGCCGGGCGGCGTAATAATGTCCAACACCGGAATATGAATGGGTTTTACGCCGCAGATGGTCGAGAAGATGTAGATCACGCTGAGGGCAACGCTGATCAGCAGATAAGCCTGCCATGAACGTTCGTGACGGTCGCCCAGCTCGTAAGCGGTTTTAACCTTGTCATCGCTGTAGAGCTTTCTGTAAAGCGTCTGAAGCTCGTGCCGGCTCAAATCCTCCGAGATTTCGCTGTCTGCCAGCTCTTTCAGCCCGAGGGTAATGGTTTTGCCCGTGGCCAGCACCATCACATTGGCGGCAATGGTCCCGTGGTGGGTAAACCCCAGCAGTTTGAATTTTTGATTAGATTCCATTTATAGCCTTTCTCCAACGATATAACCCAGAAATCGCACGGTATCTTCCATGCCGCTATCTTCTTTGCCGTTAACCACAAAGAAGCCGTTTTTTCCCGAGTGATACAATAAAGGCGAATCGCAAACCAGCACCGGCGGGCGTTTTATAATAATGACCTCGCCTGGAATAAATGAACCTTTTATTTCGGTTTCTATTTTCATTGCTACCATATTTGACTCATCGCCGAAGAAATAAGTCAAAGGGAACGCGGTGACCAACTGACCGACTTTCCATGCAGCGACCGAGAGATATCGGGACTGGGGAATGACGGGGATGGCGGAAGGGTTTTTATTCCCCTCGGTGGAAAGTGTTTCGTTGAGACGCTCCAGCTTTTCCAGATCATAGTCTTCAATCTCTTCACAGGAAACGCCAAAGAAGTCTGAAATCCGGTTAACGGTAGCCTGCTGCACATTGTTGACCCGGCCATCCAGAATTTTATAGAGGGTGGTGCGCGTCAGGCCGGTGCGGTTAGAGAAGGATGCCTTGGTTTCGCCCCGGGTACGCATCAGATATTCTATATTTTTAATGATGTTGATTTTGCGCTGAGCGTTGGTCGTCTTCATAAGCATTCCTTACAATATTGTTGCAGGCATTACTATATCGTACGTACCGACATTGTCTACAACGGACGCATTCCTCACGATGATAAGTGTCTGATTCCCCTTCAAAAATAGCGACCGAAAAATTAACTCACTCACCTAATTAATGATTTGGTCATGATTAGCATGATGCGTAATATTGGTAATTTTATTTAAATCAATTTGTTATGTTGAGTCTTTGAAAAAGTGGACACAAAAGTGATTTTTATGTCCACTTTTATGTTGACCAGAGCGGTTTGGGTGGGCTACTGTTCATCCATACTGAAGTGTTTCTTGATGATCAAAACAGTTAAAAAACGGTCATTAACGGCTTCTATAATAAAAAACCCAGAGGGGGGGCGTTTCCATTCTCTGAGGATTAAAGGATGTTTTAGCAACTGACACCAGGGAATTCCAATCACGTCTCCGGCCGTAAAGGCGCAGTTTTAAACCCACCGAAAGTCCAGATTCCAGTCGGCTGCCCAGCCGACCGATATCTATTTCATTGCCTCAGGCCATTAAAGCCCGAACCCCACCTTATTTTTCTCTTCGCTTAGTCCTGCCCGGAAAGAACCGGACGCATAAAGCTTCGTTCATAACTGATGATGCTGCGATTGCGTTTTTCCAGCTCGTAAGCGGCGCAACACTCTGCGTCCGCAGCCATTTTTATGCGGTATTCCTCGTAGGCGGCCAGGCTGGGAAAACTGAATAACGCCAGCGCGATGTTATTGGCGCCTTCCGACGGCAAGAAATAACCGTGGTGCGTGCCGCCCATGCGATTGACCAGAGGGATCCATAAACGGGCGTACTGCTCAAATTCGGCGATTTTGTACGGATCTAAAACATATCTTAGGGTGCAGGTGATCATGGGTGGGTCTCCTGGCTCCCCAGCCTGTGGGGAGCCTTGCTATGAGTGGGACAGCATGGATTACGTCAGTTTTTGCGAGGCTACCGGCTTCTGAGAGCGGCCCAGCGCCAATTTGCATACCCAATATAAGAGGCTGGCGGCCAGCAGTGAATTGATGGTTGGTACGCCCCACTCGGTAACCAACCCGACGATGCCGCCCACAATACTGGCGATTATCGCCGCCCAGCCAATGGTTGGCGTCTGGTCGGGCAACTTGCCTGCCTGCCGGCTTTCATCCAGGATTTTACGGTGGGTGCGCAGCAGATAATAATCCACCAGCATGATGCCGATAATCGGCGGAAACACCACGCCAAGCACCGTCAGGAAATCGACGAAGCGATCCAGGATCCCCAGCACGGAAAGCGTGGTGCCCAGCACGCCGATAACCAGCGTGGTGGCGGTGTATTTCAATCTTTTGCCGGTCATGCCCTCGACCGCGTTGACGATGCCGAGCGAGGAGGAATAGAGGTTGAGGTCATTGACCCTCAGGGTAGAGAACACCACCACCAGCAGGCCTGCGCCGCCGGCGGCCTGGGACATGATGGTCACCACATCCGCCGTGCCGAGCGTTTTGGCGATCAGGATCGCCAGGCCATTGACCACGAACTCACCGGCGACGATGGTGAAAATGGTCACGCCAAACACGTGTTTGCCGTTCCTGGAGTAACGGGTCAGATCGGGGGTCATCAGGCTCGCCACGATGGCGCCGCCGACCACGATGGTGATGCCGGCGCTGATGGTCAGCGGCTCTCCCGGCGGCACCAACTGGATGATCTCCTGCAGATTATGGCCGGAGAGGGCGGTGATGGAAATATAGGCCACCAGCATGATGAACATCGGAACCGCAATTCGGGCGGCAATGCGCAATGCCTTGAAGCCAAACGCCACCAGAATCGTCAACAGGGTGCCGGACAGGCCGGCGGCCAGGCCAAAGCCCAGCTTATTGCCCAGGGCGAAATCCAGCGATTTGGCGAAGATGGCGTTTTGTATGCCAAACCAACCCAGCAGGCTGATGGCCACCACCACCCCGATCAACACCGAGCCCAGGCGGCCGAAACCGCACCAGCGAGCCAGCAGGCTGCCGGAGATCCCTTCGCGCATGCCCGCCAGCCCAAGGCCATAGGTCACTACGCCAAATATCAGGCTGCCGATGAAAATGGCGGTGAACGCATCAAACAGCGTCATGGAGTGGCCGAGCACCGCCCCAAGCATAAACTGGTCCAGAGCGGTCAGCATGCCCATATGCACGATGGCCACGCTTAAAAAAGAGACTCTTTTATCCTGCGGTACCCGCGTTAACGGGTAGTCTTCAATCTTGATCACGATAAGGTATTCCTTGCTGTTCAGAGAAACTGGATGCCTTTTGCTATCAGGCGATCGGGAATATAGCTGTCCAGGCGCGCATATTTGCAAAACTCCTCAAACTGCTGCTGTGAATGGACGTCAGATTTCTGATAGATGTTATATATTCTATTTTCTATCGTTTTAGTGCTGATGTTATATATTTTGGCGATCTCTTTCACCGACAGCCTTTGCAGCATTAAAAATATAACGTCGAGCTCGGCTTGAGTGAAAGTGGTATTATTCACTTCGGTGGTCAGCACGCTGGGTTTTTGCTGATTGATGTATTTCAGCGGCGTTAGCGTGTTAAGCGGTTTGGCATTCCACATCACCCCGAACACCTGTTTTTTATCATTGTAAATGGGCAACTTTTCGCTGATAAAAGGGGTCAGGCTGTCTTTCCCGTACCAATAATGCGTTTCTATGACGGCAACCCGATCCCGCGACATCTCCGTCATTTTGTCGTGTTCGATGAAATCGTCTGCGCAATCGGCCCAGTCGGCGGGAAACTCGTCGTCCCGTTTGCCGGCGATATCGAAACTCAACGGCGTATTGGTATAGAGATAGGCGGCCTTGTTCATATAGATATGACGGGATTCCAGATCCTTAATGCCCCAGGGATCACTTAAGTGTTCCATCATGGCAATAAGACCCTTCAAATAAAACTCGTTATTTTTATCGGGCGAATCCATTCTGACCTCACCGATTAAAATTGCGCTAAATTTCTTTCGCCAGGTAATGGCGCGTATGCTTTTTGGCATAGCCGCCTAAATTGCCGTAGACCTGATAGCCCAATTTTTCGTAAAAACCCCTGGCCTGGAAGTCGAACGTATCGACATAGGCCATGTGGCAGCCCCGTTTGCGGGCTTCCTCTTCCGCTTTTTCCATCAGTTGGCGGCCATAACCGCTCTTGCGATGGTCATCACTGACCCAGAGGTACTGTACTTCAAGGCCGCCCCACCAGGTTCTGGCCACCAATCCGGCAACGATTTTACCTGCGTCATCGGTAACGGTCAGAAACAGCGGGTGGATGTCTACGGGTTGATAATTCTCGTTGTGGGCCCAAAGGCTGTCGATAACGTACTCTTCGTCCTGCGGGTTAGGCTGGTCCGTCACATTGATATTCATGGCAGTAATATACTTTCCCTTGTTAATAATTCGTGTTGAAATTAAATGGAATCCACCCAACTCGTTTAACTATCACTTTTCATAATGTATTACAAGAGGGCTTTTCACCCGTTCCCGTCAGGCATGCCTGCGGTTATATTGACCGTAACAGGGCAATCAATAGCGTAATACTCGCACAAATAACGGTAGACCCTGCTCAGTAACCTATTCCTATTGCGCCTCACCAGGGCCCCACCAGGAACGTCGATCTGCTGTTCAAGGCTCCACCGGTAGAGCAAGCTAACTTGCCAAAGGGGAGCCACTCTCTTCCGCCTTATGGATTACCCCGCACAACGCTCAATGTTCAGTTCAGATATTGCCGCCGTCAGTTAGCCTGCGCAACAGAATCACGCATATACTTATTGACCTTATTATTTTCCATAAATATAAGATTTACGCATTCCTTACACTTTCAATACGGTTTATGGCTTTTATTGTTTGCGTTTATATAAATACCGGCAGCTCATCTTTAAAAAATACTTTTACGCTTTTAAAAGGTGAATTTATGCATGGCTTGCGCGCAATATTGCATCTTTATTCTGTGTGGTTATTTATTAAGATACGCACCGCTTGTCATCGCAAGCTTCGTGATATTGGTTCTGCTCTGGAACACCTCCTTTGATGTGATAAAAAGGAGGTTTTTTCGTTTTGCCGCACGGTTATGGGCAAATATGAGCAATCCGGTGGCCGCCGCGGATTTTTCACTGCGGCGGGAATAATGTGTATTCGCAAAAACAGACGTCTGGCAATCAGAATATCAACGATGATTAAACCGCCAGCGCGTCATAGTTTTTACGCCGGTAGTTGATTGCCGACAGCGTCCAGAACAAGACAAACAGTGCAATGGCGGCGTAGCCGACGCTGCCCATGTTGTCATTGAGCAGCGCAATGCTATCCCAAACGGCGCCGTGCAGGTTCAATTTTTCGGCCAGCAACCCCAATCCCTCCAGGCCGCCAATCAACACCGCAATCGCCACGCTGGTGGCGGTGATGGTCATGTTGTAATACAGCTTGCGCACCGGTTGGTTGAATGCCCAGCCGTAAGCGCCCACCATGACGAAATTATCCAGCGAATCCACCAACGCCATACCGCCGGCAAACAGCAGCGGGAAGATCATGATCGACCAGACGGACATGCCCGAACCGGCGCCGGCGGCGGAAATGCCCAGCAGGCCGACTTCGGTGGCGGTATCGAACCCCAGCCCAAACAAAAATCCCACCAGATACATATGCCAACTTTTGTTCACGGTATTGAAGGTCACGCGGAA
Source organism: Serratia plymuthica (assembly GCF_018336935.1). Taxonomy (NCBI): domain Bacteria; kingdom Pseudomonadati; phylum Pseudomonadota; class Gammaproteobacteria; order Enterobacterales; family Yersiniaceae; genus Serratia; species Serratia plymuthica. The sequence goes on from NZ_CP068771.1 coordinate 4,232,946, forward strand.
CAGCCGCGTCATCAGGCCGCCGTGCCGGTGCGCCAGCGCTTCATCCGTCAGTTTTTCTCCTCTTTTCACCCGGCGGAAGGTGCGGTAAACATCGCGCAGAATCAGCCCGTTGAGCGCCGCCATCGCCAGCAGAAACAGCGAGGAAATCAGCGTGCCGAGGGTGGAGCCGTAGTCATGCAGCCAGCCGATGCGGTTGCCGAACGCCAGCGAGGTGGCGGCGATGGCCGCGCAGGCCAGGATCACGATGCTCGAATGCCCGAGCGAGAAAAATGCGCCGACGCAAACCGGGCGTTGGCCCTGTTGCATCAATTTGCGCGTCACGTTGTCGATAGCGGCGATGTGGTCGGCATCCACCGCGTGGCGCAAACCGTAGCTGTAAGCCAGCAGCGCGGCGGCCATCAGCGCCGGGTGATGATGGAATGCGGCAAAGGCCGCAACCCAGGCCAGCAGGTTAACGGCGATCAACGCCAGCAGCAGCCAGAAGGCGCGGGTATTTTTTTGGAAGAACTCGGGGTAATTCATGTTACGTCCTGTCAGAAAGAGAAGAGGAAAGCGGGGATTGCTGCGCGCAGGCGACCATCGCCTGGCCGAATGCCAGCCCGCCGTCGCCTGCGGGGATGCGTTGTGGCAGCAGGATCTGCAGCGGCGCCAGATGATGCACCAACCGTTGGCGCAGCAGCCGGTTGTGCAGCACGCCGCCGCTCAGCGCCACCTGTTTGATGCCGTACTGCGCGGCAAAATGTTGGGCCAGGGCGGCGAACCCCTGTGCCAGCGCATCGTGAAACGCCCAGGCGCGTTCCGCCGGCGATGTACGCCAGCCGAGCCACTGCGGCCAGAAGGCGGCGAGATCGAGTACATTTTCTTTGAGCGGCAGATGCAGCGGGTGGCGGCAATGGGTTGCCTGATGCGCCAGCGCTTCCAGCCGGCAGGCCGCTTCGCCTTCCCAACTGAGTTGCAAAGGCGCACAGCCTAACGCGGCGGCGGCGGCGTCAAACAACCGACCGCACGACGACGCCAACGGGGCGTTGATACCGGCGTCGATCGCTTTCAGCAGCGGCTGCCACGGCTGTTGCAGCAAAAATTGCGTTTCCGGCAGCCGTTGCCAACCCTCGACAAAGCGCGCGCAGTGCGCCAACAGGTTGCGCCACGGCTCTTGCGCCGCGCGATCGCCGCCCGGCAGCGCCACCGCCGGCAAGCCGCCGAGCGAGCGGCACTGCCGGTAATCCACCCACAGGCATTCGCCACCCCACAGTTGGCCGTTGTCGCCGTAGCCCAGGCCGTCCAGCGCCAGCCCGATAACCGCGCCGCCATCGAGCGGCCACTGGTGCTCCGCCAGGCAGGCCGCCACATGCGCGTGATGATGCAGTACCTCGGTCAAGGGGAGCGGCTGACGCTGCGCCCAGCGGCGGCCGGCATAATCCGGGTGCGCGTCGGCGGCGATGCGCCCTGGCCGGCAGTGGTATAGCCTGAGGAAGTGGGCGATGGCGTGCTGCCACTGTTGCTGAATGTCCTCCTGCGCCAGATTGCCAAAATGCGGGCTGAGGATCGCTTTGTCGCCGCGCACCAGGCAGAAGGTGTTTTTATTGTCGCCCCCGACGGCTAGCAGCGGCGGTTGAACCGGGAAGCCGGGCGGCAGCGGCAGGGCGTCCGGCGCATAACCGCGAGAGCGGCGCAGCATCTCGGTGCCCTGCGGTTGCTGTCGCAGCAACGAGTCATCGGCGCGTTGCAGGATTTCGCGGTTATGCATCAGCCACAGATCGGCAATGCCGGTCAGATCGCGCAGCGCCTGTTCGTTGGTTAACGCCGGCGCACGTCCGGCGGCGTTGCCGGAGGTCATCACCAGCGGGCGTTGCACCGCTTGCATCAGGAGATGATGCAGTGGGTTGGACGGCAGCATTACGCCGACTTCGTCCAGATGCGGCGCCACGGCATCGCACAGCGCCGAGTGGGGCCGCTGTGGCACCAGGACGATCGGTGCCGCCGGGGAAAGCAGGGTTTCGCTCAGTTGCGCCAGCGAGTGGCTGCCGGTGCAGCGCGTCAGCCAGCCGATATCCGGTAGCATGACCGCCAGCGGTTTGCCCGGCCGCCGTTTACGCTCGCGCAGGCGCATCACCGCGCGCTGATCGGTGGCGTCACAGGCCAGATGGAAACCGCCGACGCCCTTGATGGCGACGATTTCGCCGGCGCATAACAGCGCCGCCGCCTGTTGCAACGCCATATCCGCCAGGTTGATGGCTTTGCCGTCGGCGTGGCAACTGAAGAGCTGCGGCCCGCATTGGCTGCAGGCCACCGGCTGGGCATGAAAGCGCCGGTCCTGCGGCGTGTGGTATTCCCAGGCGCAGTGCGGGCACAGCGCGAACGGCGCCATGCTGGTCGCCGGGCGGTCGTAAGGCATATAGCGAATCAGGGTGAGGCGCGGGCCGCAATGCGTGCAGTTAATGAAGGGATAACGGTAGCGACGATCGCGCGGATCGTTCATTTCACGCAGGCAATCGGGGCAGGTTGCGGCGTCGGGAACGACCTGCGTATCCATTTGGCTTTGTCGGCTATGGCGAATGGCGAAGTCCTGCGGCGGTTGCAGCCAGGTGAAGGGGCGCAGGCCGATATTATCAATCCGGGCCAACACCGGCGCCTGGCGCTGCAGCATATGCAGGAAGATATCGATATCCACCGGTTGCACCAGCCGAATTTCGACTCCGGCGCTGTCGTTCCAGACTTCGCCACGCAGGCCGAGGCGCTGCGCCAGTTGCCAGACAAAGGGGCGAAATCCCACGCCCTGCACCTTGCCGCTGACGCGAAGCAATAATCCTGACGGTGACTTGGACATCTTACCCACCCAATAAGTAGGGGACGAACAGGTTCGTCCGAGGTTAATAACAGAGTGGGCTTTGAGTCCGAGATACCCGGGCCTAGCGCACCGAGGGGCGCTCCGACGGCCAAGGCCGTTACGACCCCTTCGGCACGCTCTCCCTAATAACGGGCTTGGTCAGCTATCTGGGACGAACAGGTTCGTCCCGGTTTGGTTAACGGTCACATCACGTCTTCCGCCGCCCTGCGCAGGCGGGCTTTCATGTCGCTGTAGCTTTGGCTGGCGTAGTTTTCCGCCCAGTGTTGATCGCCAATCGCTTCCAGCTTGACCGCGCAGTACTTGGTTTCCGGCGTTTTGGATATCGGATCGAGGTTCTCCTGCGTCAATTCGTTGCAGGCGCCAATCCACCATTGATAGGTCATGTACACCGCGCCCAGGTTAATGCGCTCGTTGTAGTTGGCGCGGGAGATCACCTTGCCGCGCCGCGAGGCGACCCACACCAGTTGCTGATCGCCAATGCCCAGGGCGGCGGCGTCTTGCGGGTTGATTTGCACGAAACCCGGCTCATCCGCCAGCGTTTGCAAGGCGGCGCAGTTGCCGGTCATCGAACGGCAGGAGTAGTGGCCGACTTCACGCACCGTACACAGCACCAGCGGATAAGCGGCGTCCGGCACTTCGGCCGGGGCGCGCCAGGTGGTGGCGAACAGCTGCCCCTTGCCGGACGGGGTGGTGAATTGATTGCCCTGATACAAATACGGCGTGCCTGGGCTCTCGAGCGTGGTGCAAGGCCATTGAATATGGCCGAGTTCGCCCATTTTTTCGTAGGTCGCGCCGTAAAACAGCGGGCACAGCTCGCGCATTTCATCCCAGATTTGCTGGTTGTCTTCGTAATGCATCGGATAGCCCAGTTCGGTCGCCAGCAGGCTGATGATTTCCCAGTCGCGTTTGACGTTGTACTGTGGCTCGATGGCTTTTTCGAAACGCTGGAAACCGCGATCGGCGCACGAGAACACGCCGCCGTGCTCGCCCCAGGAGGTGGATGGCAGGATCACGTCCGCCCGTTCGGCGGTTTTGGTCATGAAGATATCTTGCACCACGATAAACTCAAGCGCATCGAACGCGCTGCGCACCAGGCTGAGATCGGCTTCGGTCTGTAACGGATCTTCCCCCATGATGTAATAGGCTTTCACTTTGCCTTCGTGCACCAGGTGCGGCACTTCCGTGATGCGATAACCCACCTCCGGGTCCATTCCGGCGGCGTCGATGCCCCAGGCGGCAGCGAATTTGGCGCGGACTGCGGGGTCGGTAACGGATTGATAACCGGGGAATTCGTTCGGCAGCACGCCCATGTCGCAGGCGCCCTGGACGTTGTTCTGGCCGCGCACCGGGCCGACGCCGACGTTGGCGCGCCCGAGGTTGCCGGTCAACAGCGCCAGGCTGGCCAGCCCTTTGACCACATCCACCGCCTGGCCGAACTGGGTGACGCCCATGCCCCACATGATGGTGGCGGAAGGGGCGCTGGCGTAGGTGCGCATCGCCTGACGGATTTGCTGGGCGCTGACGCCGGTCAGCTGTTCCACCGTTTCCGGCGCGTAATCGGCCACTTGTCGGCGATAGGCGTCGAAGCCTTCGGTGTATTTCGCCACATAATCGCGGTCATACAGGTTTTCTTCGATCAACACGTAGCCGAAGGCGTTAACCAGCGCCATATTGCAGCCGTTGTTGATTTGCAGATGCTGATCGGCGATGCGTGCGGTTTCGATGCGGCGCGGATCGCAAACCACGATTTGCGCGCCTTTCTCTTTGGCCTTCAGGACCCGGCGGGCGACGATCGGGTGCGAGTCGGCGCAGTTATAGCCGATGATCAGTAAGCATTTGGAGTTTTCGATATCGCCGATCGAGTTGCTCATCGCGCCGTTGCCCAGCGTGGCTTGCAAACCGGCGACCGACGGACCGTGACAGACGCGGGCGCAGCAGTCGACGTTATTGTTGCCGATCACCGCGCGGGCGAACTTCTGCATCACGTAGTTGGTTTCGTTGCCGGTGCCGCGTGAGGACCCGGTGTGCATAATGGCGCGCGCGCCGTGCTGCTGCTTGATGGCTTTCAGCCGTTGCGCGGTGTAGCGGATGGCTTCGTCCCAACTGACCGCTTCAAACTTGCCGCCTTTTTCACGGCGGATCAGCGGCTGCGTCAGGCGCGGCGTCAGCAGTTTGGTGTCGTTGAGAAAGTCCCAGCCGTAGTAACCTTTCAGGCACAGCTCACCCTGATTGGTTGCGCCGTCGGCGGCTTCCGCGCGAAGGATTTTGCCGTTATCCACCACCAGTTTCATTTTGCAGCCTGCGCCACAGTAAGGGCAGACGGTCGTGATTTTTTTCATTGGTTCAGCTCCTAAAACAGAGACGACAGGTTGTCGAGCGCGGCACGGCGGCGTTTCTCGGCGTTCATTTCCTGCAGCAAATTGCGGTCAACGCAGTGCAGCGCTTTGGTGGGGCAGGTTTCCATACAGGCCGGGCCGGCGGCGCGACCGGTGCACAAATCGCATTTGTGGGCTTCGGCTTTGTCGCTGATGGCCGTCAGCTGAGCGCCGTTCTGGCGGACAACCGGGCGGGTGATCACCTCCATGGCGCCGTAGGGGCAGGCCACCACGCAGGTTTTGCAGCCGATGCAGCGTTCCTGCATCACCAGCACCATGCCGTTTTGGCGGCTGATGGCGCCGTTGGGGCAGACGTTGGCGCAGGGCGCGTCTTCACACTGGCGGCACAGCACGGCGGTACTGACGTTAACGCCTTTAATCACGTGTAGCCGTGGGGCGAAGGTGGCGGCGGTCAACGCCGAAATGTCCTGGGTGGCGCTGTGTGCCATGACGCAGGCGATTTCGCAGGTACGGCAGCCGATGCATTTCTTCGGATCGGCGATGATGAACCGGTTCATCAGGAACTCCTGGTTTACGGGGTTGGCGGTGGCGGTATGACAAGGTCTATTCATAAAGCGTGCCAATCCATTAATTACAGTAAAAACAAAATGTTAGTTTTGCAGTGACGAGAGGGCCGACAAAAGTGACGATGACGATGTCAGGCCGTCGTCACGGTTAATGTCGAATAGCCACCGTGGGGCTGCCAGTGGGCAAGGCGCTGATGCAGAGTTCTCACCGCCTGCTGCACCGCCGGGCCAATGGGGTAGTAAAACGCCACCACCTCCGGTTGAATGCCGATGAAGGTAATGTCCGGTATGTCGGCACGCAGTTGGTCGATCAGGAAGCTGAGCGGCATATTGTGGGTAGTCATGATGAACATGTCGGCGATATCCGCCGGATCTATCACCCGGGTTTCGCCCGGCGCCAGCCCCATGTCGGTGGCGTCGACGATCACCAGCCGCTGCGGCCGCAGTTGGCGAATGGCGTGAATGTCATTCTCCGGCGCCGCACCGCCGTCGATCACCGTCCAGCCGGCGGGCGGGGCGGCCTGGCACAGTTCCGCCAGCAGCGGGCCGGCGCCGTCGTCGCCCATCAGGCAATTGCCGACACATAACAAAACGCTATCCATGGTGCCTCCTGACCATCAGATAAATCGCAGGTTCGTTTTCGATGGACTGCAACAGGGCGATTAACCGCTGGCTCCAGTCTTGCTGCTGCGGCGTCATTCGTTCAGCGGCGCGGCTCAGCGCGCTGGCCAGCATATGGGTGTGGCTGCTGTCGATGCAGATTTCGCCAAAGCGTTCGACGCCAGCCAGTTTGCGCCTGGCGGCACCCTCGGCCGGCAGGTGCGCAATCCAGTCGCGAAACGCCGCCAGCGGGCAATCGAGCCTGGCTTCCAGGCAGTCGATCACGCCCAGATGATGGCCGATCGCCAGGCTGTAATAGATCACTTCCTGCGCCTTGGGCGGCGCTTTCTTTTCCTGCACGAACTTGCGGCTGAGGGAATAAAAGGTGACGTGGCAGACCGCGCTCATAGCCGCAACTCCCCGCGCTGCACGCGCTGATACAGGGCCAACAGATGGCCGACGATCTCCGTCAGGCGCGGGTCGTCTTGCCGTTGCAAATAGGTCGCCACGCGTTGTTCCGCCGTTTGCGCGTCGTTGGCGGCCAGCAGTTGCAGGAAGCGATCGGCGATTTGCCGACCGTAGCGATACCCGGCCAGGCGCCGCGCTTCGCGATCCACCGCCACGCGCAGCGGCTGCGGCAGTTGCGGGTGCAGCAGCGCGGTGGCCTCGCCCTCGGTTTCATCGTGCTGTTGGCGGTGGATTTTCTGTTCGAGCAAACCAAGCGCCATGGCGAAGCCGTAAATCGTGGCGGCGGGCGTCGGCGGGCAGCCGGGGATATACACGTCAACCGGCACGATGCGGTCGGTGCCACCCCATACGCAGTACAAGTCGTGGAAAATGCCGCCGCTGTTGCCGCAGGCGCCGTAGGAAATGCAGATTTTCGGATCCGGCGAGGCCTGCCAGGCGCGGATCGCCGGGATGCGCATCGCGCGGGTGACCGCGCCGGTGAACAGCAAAATGTCGGCATGGCGCGGCGAGGGCACCACTTTAATGCCGAAGCGCTCGGCGTCGAACAGCGGAGAAATAGCGGCGAAAATCTCGATCTCGCAGCCGTTGCAGCCGCCGCAGTCAACGCGATAGACATAGGCGGAGCGGCGGATGTCTTTCAGCAAGGTGGTTTTTAGCCGGGCGATGCTGTCGTCGAGCGTTATCGGCACCGGCTGCCCGTCGGCGTCACGTGGGCCAATCAGCGTCTGGTTCATTGGGCGGTCTCCCGGGTCAAATGGCGGCCGACGTCGATACGGTCGGCCTGAGTCAGGCTTTGTCGTTGTTTGCAGGCGGGGCAGGTTTCGAACTGTTCGCGGCGCTGTTCGCCGAGTTCGAGCAGCGCCAGGGCGTAATCGATTTCCTTTTGCGGGGCATAAGCCTTGCCGCATTGGCGGCAGTGGCAGAGGGCGAAATCGGCGCTTTCGAGCAGATCTTCTTTGCGCCACACCGCCAGTTCGAACTGGTTAGACAGGCGAAGGGCGGTCGTCGGGCAGACCTCTTCGCAGCGGGCGCAGAAAATGCAGCGGCCCAAAAAGAACTGCCAGCGAATGACGCCGTTTTCGACATCGGTTTCCATGGTCAGTGCGTTGGACGGGCAGGCGTTGGCGCAGGCGCCGCAGGCGATGCATTGCTGCGGGGTATACTCCGGCTTGCCGCGAAAGTTGGCGTCCACCGCCAGCGGCCGCGCCGGATATGCCAGGGTGGCATTGCCGGTTTTCAGCACTTTTTTAATCAGTTTCAGCATGGTGTCGTCCCCTTAAAACGGTGCGTTTTTCCGCTCGATGCCGTAGCGCTCGATTTCCTTGTACGGCACCACGACAGACTTGCGTTTGCGGATGTCGACGATGGTCATGCGGTCGGTGCAGGAGTAGCAGGGATCCAGGCTGCCGATGATCAGCGGGGCGTCGGAAACGGTATTGCCGCGCAGCATAAAGCGCAGCGTCGGCCAGTTGGCGTAGGTGGCGGCGCGGCAGCGCCAGCGGAACAGTTTCTGATTGTCGCCGGTCATGCTCCAGTGAATGTCGTCGCCGCGCGGCGCTTCGGCAAAGCCCAGCGCGAACTTGTGCGGCATATAGGTAAAGCCTTCCACCGCCAGCGGCCCGGCGGGCAGGCATTGCAGGCCGAATTCGATGATGCCGAGCGAGTTGAACACTTCGTGAATGCGCACTTTCAGGCGCGAATACACGTCGCAGCCGGTTTCGACGCACAGTTCCACCGGCAGTTTGGCGTAACCGGCGAACGGATGATCGATCCGGGTATCCCGGCGGTGGCCGCTGCCGCGCAGCATCGGCCCGACGTTGCTGTAATCGCGCGCGATCTGCGGATCAAGCCGGCCGACGCCGACGCTGCGCTGCTCGGTATTCGGCGTGCCGAGCAGAATATCCACCAGATCCTTGAGCTCGCTGCGCATCTCTGCCGCCAGCCGCAGGGTCTGCAGCATGTCGTCTTTCAAGATGTCGCGCCGAATGCCGCCAATCAGGTTCAGGCCGTAGGTTTTGCGCGCGCCGGTGAGGATTTCCGCCATCTTCATCGATTTCTCGCGCACGCGGAAAAACTGCATGAAGCCGCTGTCGAAACCGACGAAATGGCAAGCCAGGCCGAGGTTGAGCAGGTGGCTGTGCAGCCGTTCCACTTCCAGCAGGATCGAGCGGATCATTTGCGCCCGTTCCGGCACCTGAATGCCCATGGCGTTCTCCACCGAGCTGGTGTAGGCCACGCTGTGGGTGAAACCGCAGATGCCGCAAACCCGGTCGGACAGGAAGGTCACTTCGTTATAACCCATGCGCGTTTCCGCCAGCTTCTCCATGCCGCGATGGACGTAGAACAGGCGGTAATCGGCGTCGATAATGTCTTCACCGTCGACGAACAGGCGAAAATGGCCCGGTTCGTCCGAGGTGATGTGCAGCGGGCCAATCGGCACCACGTTGGCCTTGGCGCCGGCTTCGCTGACAAACGGATAGGTTTCGACATCGGTGGTCGGCGCAGGCCGCTGGCGGTAATCCATCGCGTCTTTACGCAGCGGGTAAAGATCGTCCGGCCAGTCGTCCGGCAGCACCAGACGCCGTTCATCCGGCAACCCCACCGGGCGCAAACCGTACATGTCCCGCACTTCGCGCTCGCCCCACACCGCCGCCGGCACCCGTGGCGTTACCGACGGGAACTCCAGGGTTTGGGCGTCGACTTCGGCGCGCACGGTGATCCAGCATTTCACCCCTTGCTCCATCGACAGCACGTAATACAGCGCATAGCTGCCGCACAGCGTGCGCTCGTCGTTGCCGAACAGCACCGAAAGCCAGCCGCCTTGCCGGTAATACAGCCATTCCACCACCTCCGGCAGCGCATTCAGCTTCACCGTTACCGTGAGCTGATCGGCGGTTTGCCATTCTGCCGCCAGCACGGTTGCCGGGAATTGCCGTTGCAATGCCGTCAGATAATCTTGGCCCAGATGTTCAGTAATCATGATGTTCCTACTTGTGAATTAGCTGACGACCAGCCAGGAAACCAGCGCCAAAAATGCCAGGCCGAAGCCGGCCCAGGTGGTGCGAGCGGTTTTTAAAAAACGCAGCCGCGCGACGCTGTTTTCCACGACGGCGACCGCCGCCACCGCCAGCAGCAGCTTGCACAGCGATAACGCCAGCGCCGCCGCCAGCGCGGGCAGGGTCAACGCCGTGGCCTGGCCCCAGGGCACGAACACGCCGATAAACAGTTGCAGCACCACCAGTTGCTTCAGGCTGATGCCCCATTTGAGGATGCCGAGCGCCGCACCCGCGTATTCGGTCAGCGGGCCCTCCTGCAATTCCTGTTCGGCTTCCGCCATGTCGAAAGGCAATTTGCCCATTTCGATAAAGGTGGCGAAACCGCAGGCCAGTAGCGCCAACAGCAGCGGCGCGCTGGCGTACGGCGGCCAATCCGCGACGCGCTGGCTGATGGCGCTGAGCTGGGTTGAACCGGCGACCAGCGCCGACACCCACAGGCCAAGCAGCAGAATCGGCTCCACCAGAATGCCCAGTACCGCTTCGCGGCTGGCGCCAATGGCGGTGAAGGGGCTGCCGGTATCCAGCCCGGCGATGGCAAACACGAAGCGCACCACGGCGAACAGATAAATCAGCGTGATGACATCGCCGATTGCCGGCAGCGGAGAGGCCTGCAACAACATAGGCAGCGCGCAGGCAATGGCCAGCAGCGCGCCGGTCAGCAGATAAGGCATGGCGCGGAAGGCGATTCCCGCTGCCGCAGGGGCGAGAGACTGGCGTTTGAGCAACTTGGCGATGTCGCGGTATTCCTGCAACACGCCCGGCCCGCGGCGGCTGTGGAGGCGGGCGCGCAACTGGCGGCTGACGCCGGCGAACAGCGGCGCTATGGCCAGCAGCAGCAACGCCTGCATGATGCCGATCAGTAGAGTGGGATAAGTCATCGGGTTCTCCTTAGGCCAGCGCCACGATCAGCAGCACCGCCAGCTCGATGGCGGCGACGCCACGGCAAAACGCGTTGAGAGGCGCGCGGTGTAGCCAGCGCTGTAATGCGACCGGTTGCAAGGTTTGGCGCAGGGCGTACAACGGCGCGAACATCACCCGCAGCGGCTGAGCGAAGCCGGTGGCGGTGATCACCATCGAGGCTTCGTGGCCGTAGCCGCAGACCCAGGCTTCGCCGCTTGCACGGCGCGCCTGGCGTTTCCCCCGATAAACCGCAGCGATCAGCAACGGCAGCAGCGGCATCGCCAACAGCAAAATGGCGATCAGCGGCGGGGAAACCAGCGGATGGGCGCCGAGCGGCGCTTGCGGAGTCAGGGTGGCGGCCAGCCGGGCAAACAGCGGGATCAACCAGGGGGCGCCAAGGCCGCACAGCAGGCACAGCAAGGCCGGCAGCAGATGGCTGAGCATCATCGGCCACGCCGCCGGCCGGGCGTTGGCGGCGGCTTCACAGCGCGGCGCGCCGAGGCACACCACGCCAAACACTTTGCTGACGCACATCACCGCCAACGCGCCGGTGATCGCCAACGCCACCGCCAGCAACGGGCCAAGCAACCGGCCGATAAAGGCCGAAGCGGCGCTGAACTGGAACAGGCCTTGATAAATCAACCACTCGCTGGCGAAACCGTTGAGCGGCGGCAGTGCCGCCATTGACACCAGCCCGACCAGCAACGCGATACAGGTCCACGGCATCAGCCGCGCCAGGCCGCCCATTTTTTCCATGTCTTTCAGCCCGGTTTGCTGTTCGACAGCGCCGGAGGCAAGCAGCAATGCCGATTTAAACAGGCTGTGATTGCACAGGTGAAACAGGCCGCCCATCAGCGCCAGCGCGGTCAGTTCAGGCAGTTGCAACGCCAGGCCCAACATCGCGCCGCCGATGCCGAGCAGGATGATGCCGATATTTTCCAGCGTGTGGTAAGCCAGCAGCCGACGCAGGTCATGCTCCATCAGCGCATACAGCCCGCCGAAAAAGGCGGTGCCGGCCGCCAGCAACAACACCAGCAACCCCCACCACAGCGGCGGTGTCCCCAGCAGATCCATACCGATTTTGATCACGCCGAGCAGCCCGACTTTCATCAGCGCGCAAGAAAAGAGCGAGGCCGCCGGGGCGGGCGCGCTACTGTGCGCTTGCGGCACCCAGCCGTGCAGCGGCATCACGCCGGCGTAAATGCCGAACCCTGCCAGCGCCAGCAAGAATGCCCCGCTGCGCAGCGCCGAAGGCAAGGCTATCTCGCGCATGGTGCTGAATTGCAGGCTGTGGGTTTGGCTGTAGATCAACGCAAAAGCGGCGACCAGCAGCAGCGTACCGAAGCGCATCAGCAGAAATTGGCTGTGGCCGGCCTGCTGGCTCTTGGCGTCTTGCCGCCGAACAATCAGGAAATAACCGCACAGCGCCGCCAGCTCCAGCAGCAGCACCAGCGCCAGCGCATTGTCCGCCATCACGGCCGCGCTCAGCGCCGCGGGCATCAACAGCATCAGGCTGCCCTGCCGGGTGCGGCCGTGGTCATTGAGCGTCGTCAGCCAATGGCAAAGGTACAGCCCCACGAACAGGTTGCTCAGCGCGATCACCAGCAGCAGCAGCGCATTCAGGCCGCTGATTTCCACCCCATAATGCAGCCACGGCAGGCGGGCAGGATGAGGCGCGGTGAACAGCCAGGGCAGGGCCGCGGCAGTGGCGGCCAGCGACACCAGCAGCGTGCCGATGCCGCAAACGCCGGCGCAAAAACGTGGCCAGATCGCCAGCAGCCAGCACAGTGCGGCCAGCAGCAGCGAACCGCTCAGTGACAGCGTCAGCAACAGCAGCGGGTCGGGCAGAAAATCGGTGATCATCGGTTCGGCTCCTTGCGGGCGACGGGAGGGCTGACAAACGGCAATTCGGCGGCTAACGCCTGCATCGCATTGCGGCGTTTTCGTTCGCTGGCCTGCCGCACGTCGTGGTCGGCAACCAGCCGGATGGCGTTGGTCGGGCAGGTGCGAATGCACGCCGGGCCGTCAGGGCTGAAGGCGCACAAATCGCATTTCACCGCCACCGCGCGCACCCCCGGTTGGCAATCGAGAAACGCGCTGACCGGGCGAGCGGGAGCGGGCGGCGGCGGCGCCAGCGCGGTCTGGCAATCGCCGGGAATGGCCAGCGGCACGCTGCCGCCAAAACCAATGGCGCCAAACGGGCAGGCGATGCCGCACAGTTTGCAACTGACGCACAGGCTCTCGTTCAGCACGATGGCGTCATCCTGATGCGTTATCGCGTTCACCGGGCAAACCTGCGCGCAGGGCGCGTCTTCGCACTGGCGGCACATTACCGGCGCGGAATCGCGCGCATTGCGCATCACCTGTAAACGCGGCAAGGCTTGCAAACCGGCCAGGCGATGTTCGGTCGCGCAACTGGCCATGCAGGTATTGCAACCCATGCATAATTTGGCATCCGCAATAAGAAAGCGGTTCATGCAGACTCCTTGCGATTTCGTCACTTTTGACGAAGTCGACAGTAAAAATGACGTTTCGACAGTCGCTGTCAGCAATAAAGCGGCGTTATTCAGGCCGGCAGAACAATTTTTTTCAATTCTTCATGAATGGCGCAGTCGCCATGCAAAGAGTCAAATAAGCATTGGTAAATAACGGCGATCTTATTCAGGTAATGCTCCAGCACGGCCTGCCTGTCACGGTTATTGATTTGGCCGTCAATCAGGCCGCTTTCATCCAGCGTGGCGTGAGCGAAAGGGGCGAAATTTTCCTCTTCGTTTGGCGCGGCCAAATTAATGCTGTAGCAGATATCGCGGCTGTAAAAACCGTCGCTCAGTTGAATGCGCAAGGTGAAGTGATTGAACAGCGTGAAGCGGATGTCCTGGCCCTGTCCGCAGATAAACTCATGATTAATATTCTGTTTTGCGGTGGTTACCGCTTTGACCAGCGTATTGTGGTAATGCTGCCATTGCGCCATTAAACGGTTGTTTTTGCCGGCGATATAATCGGCCTGGCTGGTCAGTTCATTTATTGTGCTCATCAGTGTCACCCGGTGTGTCGATATTTCCTGTGGTAACGCTAATAGGGCATAAATCGTGCCAGCTTGATTTGGTTTTAATTAATGGCTTTGAATTCAATGATGCAGCGAATTATTTGACGCATGGGCTAACGCTATGCGGCGGCTTTTACTGTCGATGACATCGACACTCGACAAATGTGTCGGCGCCTGACTGGCACCGTATTTGCACAGATATTTCCAGTTGGACGTTTTATTGCCGTTACCGGAGATCGCATGCACGAAATAACGCTTTGCCATTACGCGCTGGAGATTATGCAGCAGCATGCGCAGCAACAGCAGGCGCGGCGAATCACCGCCGTGTGGCTCGAGGTGGGCGCATATTCCTGCGTCGAGGCGCAGGCGCTGCATTTCTGTTTCGACATGGTGTGCCGCGGCACGCTGGCCGAAGGCTGCACGTTGCATTTACAGCAACAGCAGGCGCTGAGCTGGTGCCATGACTGCCAATGTGAAGTGACCTTGCCGTTGCCGCAGGTGCGCATCTGCCCGCACTGCGAAGGCCACAACCTGCGCGTGCAGGCCGACGACGGCATACAAATAAAACGTCTGGAAATCGAATAACCACAGAGGGGAAAGCTTATGTGTAGCACTTGCGGTTGCGCCGAGGGCGAAGTGGCCATCGAAGGCGACGCTCAGCCCGCCAGGGTGCCGTTCCGCCCGCGTCAGAACCCGAAAGGCGATCTGCATTACGGCTTTGGCGCGGCCGGCACCCATGCGCCCGGCATCAGCCAGCGGCGCATGCTGGAAATAGAAACCAACGTGCTGGCGAAGAATGACCGCCTGGCGGCGCACAATCGCGAACATTTCGCCGCGCAACAGATCCTGGCGCTGAACCTGGTGTCCAGCCCCGGTTCCGGCAAAACCACCCTGCTGACGCAAACCCTGCTGCGGCTGCGCGATAGCGTGCCGTGCGCGGTGATAGAAGGCGACCAGCAAACCACTAACGACGCCGAACGCATTCGCTCCACCGGCGTGGCGGCGATCCAGGTTAATACCGGCAAGGGATGCCATCTGGACGCGCAAATGGTGCATGACGCTGCCCACCGCCTGGCGCTGCAACCCCACAGCCTGCTGTTTATCGAAAACGTCGGCAACCTGGTGTGCCCGGCCGGGTTTGATCTCGGCGAACGGCACAAGGTGGCGGTGCTGTCGGTGACCGAAGGCGAGGACAAGCCGCTGAAATATCCGCACATGTTCGCGGCGGCGCGGCTGATGCTGCTGAACAAGATCGATTTGCTGCCGCATCTGGATTTTGATCTCGACGCTTGCATCGCCAATGCGCGGCGGGTCAATCCGCAGATTGAAATCATCACGCTGTCCGCCACTCGCGGCGACGGCATGGATCAGTGGCTGAACTGGCTGGCGGCGCAACGATGTGCATAGGCATTCCGGGGCGAATTGTCGCGTTGGACCCACGACACTCGCAGCATGCGTGGGCGGAGGTGTGCGGCGCCCGGCGTGAAATCAACATTGCGTTGGTGTGCCGGGCCGGCGAGCCGCCTGAGGCGCTGCTGGGTTGTTGGGTGCTGATCCACGTCGGTTTCGCCCTGAGTCGGCTGGATGAACAGGAAGCGGTGGAGATGCTGGCGGCGTTGCAGGCGATGGGCGAAGTGGAAAACGACGTGGCGCTGTTTATGACGGGGGAAGGCAACGATGAAATACGTCGATGAATTCCGCGATCCGCAGTTGGTGAAATCGCTGTTGCAGCGCATTGCGCAACGGGCGGCAACGTTGCCGTTCAGCGCCGAACGTCCATTGCAGTTGATGGAAGTGTGCGGCGGCCACACGCACGCCATTTTCCGTTTTGGCCTGGATAAACTGCTGCCGCCGCAGGTGGAGTTTATCCATGGGCCGGGTTGCCCGGTGTGCGTGCTGCCGATGGGGCGCATCGACGCCTGCCATGAAATCGCCGCCAACCCTTCGGTGATTTTTTGCACCTTTGGTGACGCGCTGCGGGTGCCGGGCAAACAGGGTTCACTGATGCAGGCGCGGGAACGCGGTGCCGATGTGCGGGTGGTGTATTCGCCGCTGGACGCGCTGCAACTGGCGCGCGCCAATCCGCAGCGGCAGGTGGTGTTCTTTGCGCTCGGTTTTGAAACCACCATGCCGGTGACTGCCGTCACGCTGCAACAGGCGCGTTTGGCGGGCATTGAGAATTTCAGCGTCTTCTGCCAGCACATCAGCCTGATCCCGACGTTGCGCAGCCTGCTGCAACAGCCGGAGGTGCGCATCGACGGTTTCCTGGCACCGGGCCATGTCAGCATGATCATCGGCACCGAACCCTACCGCTTTATCAGCGGCGAATATCATAAACCCCTGGTGGTGACCGGTTTTGAACCGCTGGATATTTTGCAAGGCGTGATGATGCTGATTGAACAGTTTTGCGAGGGGCGCAGCCGCACCGAAAACCAATACCGCCGGGTGGTGCCGCAAAGCGGCAACCTGCTGGCGCAGCAGGCGATGGCGGAGGTGTTTGCGGTCGGCGGCAGCAGCGAATGGCGCGGATTGGGCACCATTGCCGATTCCGGCATCGGCCTGAGCGCCGCCTATGCCGATTTTGACGCCGAACGCCGCTTTCAACCCCGGCCGCAGCAGGCGGCGGATGACCCGCGCGCCTGCTGCGGCGCGGTGCTGACCGGCCGCTGCAAACCGCGCGATTGCCCGCTGTTCGGCGGCGTCTGCACGCCGCAAAACGCCTTTGGCGCACTGATGGTGTCTTCCGAGGGCGCTTGCGCCGCCTGGTATCAATATCGTCGAGAAACAGAGGAAAACGCCGTATGAATTCGGTTATTAGCCTGGCGCACGGCAGCGGCGGCAAAGCTATGCAGCAACTGCTGGAATCGCTTTTCCTGCCCGCCTTCGCCAACCCACAGTTGGAACAGCGTGAAGATCAGGCGCGCATCGCGCTGGCGTCGTTAATGCGGCAGGGCGATCGGCTGGCGTTTACCACCGACAGCTACGTCATAGATCCGCTGTTTTTCCCCGGCGGCGATATCGGCAAGCTGGCGGTATGCGGCACCGCCAACGATCTGGCGGTCAGCGGGGCGACGCCGCGCTATCTGTCCTGCGGATTTATTCTGGAGGAAGGGCTGCCGCTGGCTGAATTGACGCGGGTGGTGGCGTCGATGGCGGCAACCGCCCGCGAGGCCGGCATTCAGATCGTGACCGGCGATACCAAAGTGGTGCAGCGCGGCGCGGCGGACAAGCTGTTTATCAACACCGCCGGCATTGGCGTGATCCCGCAGAACATCGAATGGTCGGCGCAGCGCATTCAAGCCGATGACGCGATCATCGTCAGCGGCACCCTGGGCGACCACGGCGCCACCATTCTCAACCTGCGCGAGCAGCTTGGCATGGCGATGGACATCACCAGCGATTGTGCGGTGCTAACGCCGCTGATTGCGCCATTGCGGGCGATTGACGGCGTACACGCACTGCGCGACGCCACCCGCGGCGGCGTGAACGCCATACTGCACGAATACGCCGCCGCCAGCGGTTTCGGTATCGACATCGACGAGCAGCGCCTGCCGGTGAAACCGGCGGTGCGCGGCATTTGCGAACTCTTGGGGCTGGACGCGATTAATTTCGCCAATGAAGGCAAGCTGGTGCTGGCGGTGGCGCAGGCGGCGGTTCCGGCGGTATTGGCCGCGTTGCACGGGCACCCGTTGGGCGCGGATGCGGCGGTGATCGGCCGGGTGAGCGACGGCGCTACACAGGTGCGGCTGCGCGGAGCCTATGGCATCAGCCGGTTGCTCGATTTGCCGCATGCCGAGCCTTTACCTCGCATTTGTTGATCCGATCGGGGGAAGCGGCCGCCGGTCAGCAGTAAACTTTGCGCCGTAGCTCACATAAAAATAAAAAAATTCAATAACCGCAACCGGATGCCTTAACCGGCAGAGTGATGGTCAATGTCGAATGCAAGCATAGAAAAACAGGAACTGCTGGAAATTACCCGCTTGTTGTTCAGCCAGCGCGGCTATGGCGATGTGCTGATCCAACTGCAACAGATCGTCCGGCGCTGGCGGCTGGCGGACGATGTGGCGCTGGTGTTGCTGCACCCGAACAGCGCGCGAGTCAGTTTCCACGGCCAGGACGGGAATGGCCAGCCGCTGAACTATCAGGACGAAACGCTGTTGGCCAATGGGCCGATCGCGTTATTACGCGAGAATGCGCAGCCGCTGCGCCTGTGCAGCGCCGATCTGCACCAGCGCTATCCGCAGTTGGCGATGCTGGCATTGTATCCGCCGCTCAGCCATTACTGCCTGATGCCGTTGCGTGCCGGCGGGCAACTGCTTGGCGGTTGCGAACTGTCGCGCAACGACGGCAAAGCGTTCAGCGATGCGGCGCTTGGCTCACTGGCCACCCTGATGGAGTTGACGGCGCTGGCGGTGGAGCAGGTTCAGCTGCGCGAAACCGCCGAGCGGCAGCAGCGCCAGTTACGCCATGAGCGCGATGATTTTCGCGTGCTGGTGGATGTCACCAATGCCGTGCTCTCCAAGCTGGATCTGGACGATCTGATTGGCGAGATCTCCAGCGAGATCCACCGCTTCTTTAAAACCGATGCCATCAGCATTGTGCTGCCGGGCGATCGCGAGGATCGCGTGACGATCTACGCCACCCATTATCTGCAAGATAACGTGGCTAAACGTCAGCAATACAGCGTACCCCTGGCCGGCACGCTGTCGGAAAAGGTGATGCAGAGCGGCGAAATGCTGCTGCTGAACCTGAAACACTCGGATCCGCTGGCCGAGTATGAACGGCAGCTGTTTGATCTGTGGCATGAGCAAATTCAGACGCTGTGCGTGCTGCCGCTGATTTTCGGCCAGAAGACCCTCGGCGTGCTGAAGCTGGCGCAATGCCAGCCGGATAACTTCAACGCCGCCAACTTGCGGGTGTTGCAGCAGATTGCCGAGCGTATCGCCATTGCGGTCGATAACGCGTTGGCTTATCAGGAAATCAGCCGGTTGAAAGAGAGCCTGGTGCATGAAAACCTGTATCTCACCGAACAGATTAATGACGACAACCCGGATTTCAGCGAGATCGTCGGCCGCAGCGCGGTGATGTCCCGGGTGTTGAAACAGGTAGAAATGGTGGCGAAAAGCGACTGTTCGGTGCTGATTCTCGGCGAAACCGGCACCGGCAAAGAGTTGATTGCCCGTGCCATTCACAATTTGAGCGAGCGCCGCGATCAACGGATGGTGAAAATGAACTGCGCGGTGATGCCGGCCGGGCTGTTGGAAAGCGATCTGTTCGGCCATGAAAAGGGCGCATTTACCGGCGCCAGCACCCAGCGTATGGGGCGTTTCGAGCTGGCGGACAAAGGCACGCTGTTTTTGGACGAGGTGGGGGAGATCCCGATTGAGTCGCAACCTAAATTGCTGCGTGTGCTTCAGGAGCGCGAGTTTGAGCGGGTTGGCGGCAACAAGCTGCTTTCCGTCGATGTGCGTTTGATCGCCGCCACCAACCGCGATCTGCAGCAGATGGTCGCCGACCGCGAATTCCGCAGCGATCTCTATTACCGGCTCAATGTCTTCCCGATACTGATTCCGCCGTTGCGTGAGCGGCCGGAGGATATTCCGCATCTGGTGAAATTTCTTACCTACAAGATTGCACGGCGCATGAAACGCACCATCGACAGCATTCCGGCCGAAACGCTGCGCCTGCTGAGCCAAATGCCGTGGCCGGGCAACGTGCGCGAACTGGAAAACGTCATCGAGCGGGCAATACTGCTGACGCGGGGCACGGTGCTTAATCTGCAACTGCCGGAGCTGCAATATGCGCAGCCTTCAATGGCGCCAATCGCAGCGCCTCCGCAAACGATTGCGGGCGAGGATGAATATCAACGGATTGTGCGGGTACTGAAAGAAACCAACGGCGTGGTCGGTGGGCCGCGTGGCGCTGCGCAACGGTTAGGACTGAAACGTACGACCCTGCTTTCTCGGATGAAGAAAATGGGCATTTGAGGCAGAAAACAATTTCCGCATGTTGTTGCGTATTCGTATGAAAATCAGGCGAATAATTGTTTTCAGACCTAATGCTTGATTGTGCAAATAATATTATTCTATGGATATTTTTATACGTACGTAACGCATGAATCCGACTCGGTTATTTTCTGTTGGTTGGCAAGTTTATAATGCATCGCCTATAACTAACGGGGTGTTGTATTTATATAATACTAAGCATGCTATCAATTCAAAGTGGATTAATATCCAATTGACGGGGTGTTTATTTAAACAATGAGATCAAACCGGCGCCGGCAGTGATTGAAAAGCATCGAACATGACCTTTCGGATAAGTTCGTGTCGCCTTTGTTATTTAAATAATTCAGTAAAAACAGTTAATTATGCTGACACTTTTTGGGTGTGGGGTAGGGGTTTTATAAGGCTTTTTTTGCTGTTTTTAATAATGACGCGATCTTGATTTTCCTGTTTTTCACGTAAATTTAACCGGTTGAAAATAATATATTTAACCGGTTGATGAAGGGTGGGTAATTAGGGGGTGAGCGGTGGTTTTGCGTGAGAATAGGTCGCAGAGTTAATTCGGAAACGGAATTTGGTATTTTTCGGGCGAGAGTCTAGCCTGAATTAGAACCTAATTTAACATCTCCATTATTTCTTATGGGAGAGTGTCATGAGCAATCCGATCAAGAATATCGTCATCGTGGGTGGCGGCACTGCGGGCTGGATGTCCGCCTCGTACCTCGTCCGGGCGCTCCAGCAGCAGGCGAATATTACGCTCATCGAATCTGCGGCGATCCCCAGGATCGGCGTGGGCGAGGCGACCATCCCGAGTTTGCAGAAGGTGTTCTTCGACTTCCTCGGGATACCGGAGCAGGAGTGGATGCCCCAGGTGAACGGCGCGTTCAAGGCCGGTATCAAGTTCGTGAACTGGAGACAGTCTCCCGACCACTCGCACAACGATTACTTCTACCATTTGTTCGGCAATGTGCCGAACTGCGACGGCGTGCCGCTTACCCACTACTGGCTGCGCAAGCGCGAACAGGGCTTTCAGCAGTCGATGGCGTACGCCTGCTACCCGCAGCCCGGGGCGCTCGACGGCAATCTGGCGCCCTGCCTGCACGACGGCACCCGCCAGATGTCCCACGCGTGGCACTTCGACGCGCACCTGGTGGCCGATTTCCTGAAGCGCTGGGCCGTCGATCGCGGGGTGAACCGCGTGGTCGACGAGGTGGTGGAGGTAAACCTGAACGACCGCGGTTTCATCTCCAGCCTGCTCACCAAGGAGGGCCGGAAGCTGGAGGCGGACCTGTTCATCGACTGCTCCGGCATGCGCGGGCTCTTGATCAACCAGGCCCTGAAAGAGCCCTTCATCGACATGTCCGACTACCTGCTGTGCGACAGCGCGGTCGCTACCGCCGTACCCAACGACGACGCGCAAGTGGGGGTCGAACCCTACACCTCCTCGATCGCCATGAACTCGGGGTGGACCTGGAAGATTCCGATGCTGGGCCGGTTCGGCAGCGGCTACGTGTTCTCGAGCAAGTTCACCTCCCGCGACCAGGCCACTACCGACTTCCTCAACCTCTGGGGCCTTTCGGACAATCAGCCGCTCAACCAGATCAAATTCCGGGTCGGGCGCAACAAGCGGTCGTGGGTCAACAACTGCGTCTCTGTCGGGCTGTCGTCGTGCTTTTTGGAGCCTCTGGAATCGACGGGGATCTACTTCATCTACGCGGCGCTTTACCAACTGGTGAAGCATTTCCCAGACACCTCGTTCGACCCGCGGTTGGCCGACGCGTTCAACGCCGAGATCACCTACATGTTCGACGACTGCCGAGACTTCGTTCAGGCTCACTATTTCACCACGTCGCGCGAAGACACGCCGTTCTGGCAGGCGAACCGGCACGACCTGCGGCTCTCCGACTCCATCAAAGAGAAGGTTGAGCGCTACAAGGCGGGGCTGCCGCTGACCACCACGTCGTTCGACGATGCCACGTACTATGAGACCTTCGACTATGAATTCAAGAACTTCTGGTTGAACGGCAACTACTACTGCGTCTTTGCCGGCTTGGGCATGCTGCCTGACCGATCGCTGCCGCTCTTGCAACTTCGACCGGAGTCGATCGAAAAGGCCGAGGCGATGTTCGCCCGTATCCAGCGTGAGGCCGAGCGTCTGCGGGCGAGCCTGCCGACGAACTATGACTACCTGCGGTCGCTGCGCAAGGGCGACGCGGGGCTGTCTCGATCCGGGCCGACGCCCGCGTCGCCGGAGAGCCGGTAGTGGAGCGCGCCCTGGACCGGGTATCTGCATTCGCGGCCACGCACGCGGCCGTAGCGGCCTGCGATCCGCTGCAGGCCCGCGCGCGGGTTCTGCAACTGCCGGGCCTGAACCGTCACCAGGACGTGCCCGGCATCGTCGGCCTGCTGCGCGAGTTCCTCCCGGTGCGCGGCGTGCCCTCCGGCTGGGGCTTTGTCGAAGCCGCCGCCGCGATGCGGGACATCGGGTTTTTCCTGGGGTCGCTCAAGCGGCACGGGCATGAGCCCACGGACGTGGTGCCCGGGCTCGAGCCGGTGCTGCTCGACCTGGCGCGCATGACCGACCTGCCGCCGCGCGAGACGCTGCTGCATGTGACGGTCTGGAACCCTGCGGCGGCCGACGCGCAACGGAGCTACACCGGGTTGCCCGACGAAGCGCACCTGCTCGAGAGCGTGCGCATCTCGATGGCGGCCCTCGAGGCGGCCATCGCGGTGACCGTCGAGCTGCACGACGTGCCCCTGAACTCGCCTGCGTTCGCGCAAGGGTGCGACGAGTTGGCGGCCTATCTGCAAAAAATGGTCGAATCGATCGTCTACGCATACCGTTTCATCTCGCCGCAGGTCTTCTACGATGAGCTGCGCCCCTTCTACGAACCGATTCGGGTCGGGGGCCAGAGCTACCTTGGCCCCGGCGCCGTAGAAATGCCCCTCTTCGTGCTGGATCACGTCCTGTGGGGCTCGCAATCGGAACACCAGGCTTATCGAGAATTCAAAGAGACGTACCTGCCCTATGTGCTCCCCGCGTACAGGGCGGCCTACGCTCGGTTCGCCGGGAAACCGGCGCTCGTCGACCGCGTGATCGGCGAGGCGCGAGCGGTCGGTGCGCAGGGCGAACCCGTCCGGGCCGGGCTGGCGGCCCTCAATCGGGTTTTCGTGGTCCTGCTGCGCTTCCGGGCGCCTCATGTTCAATTGGCGGAGCGGGTGTACGAAGTCGGGCGAAGCGGCCCCGTAATCGGCAGCGGGGGGTATGCGCCCAGCATGCTCGGCGATCTGGCCACGCTCACGCTTGCCGCGCGCTCCCGCATCCGCACCGCTCTCAACGAGTCCTGACACGCACGGCCCTCTGTTCCCTCTCATTAAGGAGATTTGCCCTCATGACTCAGAAGAGCCCCGAGAACGGGCGCGACAACAACCACTTCGACGTGATCATCCTCGGTTCGGGCATGTCCGGCACCCAGATGGGGGCTATCCTGGCCAAACAGCAGTTTCGCGTGCTGATCATCGAGGAGTCGTCGCACCCGCGGTTCACGATCGGCGAATCGTCGATTCCCGAGACGTCTCTGATGAACCGCATCATCGCCGATCGCTACGGCATCCCGGAGCTCGACCACATCACGTCGTTCTACTCGACGCAACGTTACGTCTCGTCGAGCACGGGCATCAAACGCAACTTCGGCTTCGTGTTCCACAAGCCCGGCCAGGAGCACGACCCGAAGGAGTTCACGCAGTGCGTCATTCCCGAGCTGCCCTGGGGGCCGGAGAGCCATTATTACCGGCAAGACGTCGACGCCTACCTGTTGCAAGCCGCCATTAAATACGGTTGCACGGTCCGCCAGAAGACTAAAGTGACCGAATACCACGCCGATAAAGACGGCGTCGCGGTGACCACCGCCCAGGGCGATAGGTTCACCGGCCGGTACATGATCGACTGCGGAGGCCCGCGCGCGCCGCTTGCGACCAAGTTCGGGCTCCGCGAAGAGCCGTGTCGCTTCAAGACGCACTCGCGCAGCCTCTACACGCACATGATCGGGGTCAAACCGTTCGACGACATCTTCAAGGTCAAGGGGCAGCGCTGGCGCTGGCACGAGGGGACCTTGCACCACATGTTCGAGGGCGGCTGGCTGTGGGTGATTCCGTTCAACAACCACCCGCGGTCGACCAACAACCTGGTGAGCGTCGGCCTGCAGCTCGACCCGCGTATCTACCCTAAAACGGACATCCCCGCGCAGCAGGAATTCGACGAGTTCCTCGCGCGGTTCCCGAGCATCGCTGCGCAGTTCCGGGACGCCGTGCCGGTGCGCGACTGGGTCAAGACCGACCGCCTGCAGTTCTCGTCAGCCACCTGCGTCGGCGACCGCTACTGCCTGATGCTGCACGCGAACGGATTTATCGACCCGCTCTTCTCCCGGGGGTTAGAGAACACCGCGGTGACCATCCACGCGCTCGCGGCGCGCCTCATCAAGGCGCTGCGCGACGACGACTTCTCCCCCGAGCGCTTCGAGTACATCGAACGCCTGCAGCAGAAGCTTCTGGACCACAACGACGACTTCGTCAGTTGCTGCTACACGGCGTTCTCGGACTTCCGCCTGTGGAACGCGTTCCACCGGCTGTGGGCGGTCGGCACGATCCTCGGGCAGTTCCGGCTTGTGCAGGCCCACGCCAGGTTCCGCGCGTCGCGCGACGAGGGCGACCTCGATCACCTCGACAACGACCCGCCGTATCTTGGCTACCTGTGTGCGGACATGGAGGAGTACTACCAGTTGTTCAACGACGCCAAAGCCGAGGTCGAGGCCGTGAGCGCCGGGCTCAAGCCGGCCGGGGAGGCCGCGACGCGGATCCACGCCCTCATCGACGAGCGAGAATTCGCCAAGCCGATGTTCGGCTTCGGGTATTGCATCACCGGGGACAAGCCGCAGCTCAACAACTCGAAGTTCAGCCTGCTGCCGGCGATGAAACTGATGTACTGGACACAAACCAGCGCGCCGGCGGAGGTGAAAAAGTACTTCGACTACAACCCGATGTTCGCGCTGCTCAAGGCGTACATCACGACCCGCATCGGCTTGGTTCGGAAGAAGTAATCGGCCATCGAGGACACAAAAATGATGAACAGCATTCAATTGGATCAAGTGAGCCTCAAGGAGCATCCCCCGAGGGCGTACGATGTGACCACGTGCGTGGCCGCGAGCTGGTACGTCGCGATGCGCTCGGGCGACCTCAAAGACAAGCCGACGGAGCTGACGCTGTTCGGCCGTCCGTGCGTGGCGTGGCGCGGGCCGACGGGGCGGGCCGTGGTGATGGACCGCCACTGCTCGCACCTCGGCGCGAACCTGGCCGACGGGCAGATCAAGGACGGGTGCATCCAGTGCCCGTTTCATCACTGGCGGTACGACGAGCAGGGCCAGTGCGTTCACATCCCCGGCCACAGCCAGGTGGTGCGCCGGCTGGAGCCCGTGCCGCGATCGGTGCGCCAGCCGACGTGGGTCACCACAGAGCGATACGGCTACGTGTGGGTCTGGTACGGCTCCCCGGAGCCGCTGCACCCGCTGCCCGAAATCGCCGCAGCCGACGTCGACAACGGTGACTTTATGCACCTGCACTTCGCGTTCGAGACGACGACGGCGGTGTTGCGGATCGTAGAGAACTTCTACGACGCGCAGCATGCGACCCCGGTGCACGAACTCCCGATCTCGGCCTTCGAGCTCAAGCTCTTCGACGATTGGCAGCGGTGGCCGGAGGTCGAGTCGCTGGCCCGGGCGGGCGCGTGGTTCGGTGCCGGGATCGACTTCACCGTGGACCGGTATTTCGGGCCTTTCGGCATGCTGGCACGCGCGCTCGGCCTGAACATGTCGCAGATGAACCTGCACTTCGATGGCTACCCCGGCGGGTGCGTCATGACCGTCTCCCTGGACGGCGACTTCAAATACAAGCTGCTCCAGTGCGTGACGCCGGTGAGCGACGGCAAGAACGTCATGCACATGCTCATCTCGATCAAGAAGGTGGGCGGTCCCCTGCGCCGCGCGATCGACTTCGTGCTGTTCGGGCTGCAGACCAGACAGGCAGCGAAGTACGACGTCAAAATCTGGAACGGGATGAAGCCGGACGGCGGCGGCGCCTACAGCAAGTACGATAAGCTGGTGCTCAAGTACCGCGCGTTCTACCGGGGTTGGGTCGACCGCGTTGAGAGTGAACGATGATGCGTGAGTTGGCGGCCCTAACCGAGCCGGCTTTGAGCACGTCGTTCGGCCAGGCGCTCGCGAACCTGACGAGCGGCGTCACTGTCATCATGGCGTATGGCGCGGCGGGCCCGCTCGGGCTTGCGGCCAGCAGATCAGTGCCGGTATCGCACTTTCCGAGGTATTCATGACTGTCTGGCTGTTGCAACTCGTGCTGGTGATTGCGCTCTGCAATGTCTGCGGCCGCATTGCCGAACGGCTCGGCCAGTGCGCGGTCGTCGGCGAGATCGCGGCCGGTTTGCTGTTGGGGCCTTCGCTGTTCGGCGCGATCGCACCGGATTTCTACGACGCATTGTTCGGCCCCCGAACGCTGTCGGCGATGGGGCAAGTCGGTGAAGTCGGCCTGATACTGCTGATGTTTCAGGTGGGTCTGCATATGGAGTTGGGCGAGACGCTGCGTGGCAAGCGCTGGCGCATGCCCGTTGCGATCGCCGCGGGCGGGCTCGTCTTACCGGCCGCGATCGGCATGATCGTCGCCACTGTCTCGAAAGACATGCTCGCCGGCGACGCGCCGGCGCTGCCTTATATACTCTTCTGCGGTGTCGCGCTTGCGATATCAGCGGTACCGGTGATGGCGCGCATCGTCGACGACCTGGCGCTCAACGCCATGGTGGGCGCAAGGCACGCAATGTCTGCCGCGATGCTGACGGATGCGCTCGGATGGATGCTGCTTGCCGCTATTGCTTCGCTATCGAGCGGGCCTGGTTGGGCATTTGCGCGCATGCTCCTCAGCCTGCTCGCGTATCTGGTGCTGTGCGCGCTCCTGGTGCGCTTCGTGGTTCGACCGACGCTTATGCGGCTCGCATCGACTGCGCATGCGGCGCGCGACCGCTTGGCCGTGTTGTTATGTTTCGTCATGGCGTCGGCACTGGCGACGTCGCTGATCGGATTTCATAGCGCATTTGGCGCACTTGCGGCGGCGCTGTTCGTGCGGCGGGTGCCCGGCATCGCGAATGAGTGGCGGGATAACGTCGAAGGTTTTGTCAGGCTTGTGCTGATGCCGGTGTTTTTCGCGTATGCGGGGCTGCATGCGTCGGTCGGTACGATCGACGACGCGGCATCATGGATGTGGTTCGGCGTATTTCTCGCGGGCGGATTCATCGGCAAGTTCGGCGGCAGTTATCTGGGCGCGCGCGTCACCGGGCTTGAGCCACGCGATGCGATGTTGGTGAGCTCGCTGATGAATACGCGCGGCTTGATGGAGCTTATCGTCCTGTCTATCGGCCTGCAGATGCAGATCCTGCCGCCAAAGGTCTACACCATCCTCGTGGTGTTCGCGCTGGTGACGACGGCGCTGACCGTACCGCTGGTTCGACTCACGCTGCGCGTGCAATCGCGCGCGACGTCTGCAATCCCGGGGGCCGGCAAGTGACGCGCACCAGGCATGTTACATGGGCGCACAGATCAGCGTTTCAGTTTCCGCCTGGCCGGCCTGAGAACTTAACGACACTGACGGGTAAGGCCATCAATACCCCGTGGACAGACATCAGAGACGTTGGGGTAAATTAAAGGATATCCATCCTGAGTGCAGCCTGAGAGCAACGAGCATAAAAACACAGGCACTTTGGAATACTGAAGGGAATTGTTTATAAAAAAGGGCATCAGTGACACTGATGCCCTTCAGAGTTTTATTGTGTTATTAATATTAGCCGCTGCCTTACCAATAAAATAAATTATTCAAGAATGTTTTTAGTTAAAACTACAGAGGGGATGGTAGGTTTCATCATGGCATGCGCTCGTTTTCTTACCCCAAACCAACCGGCGACTAACAATAGAGCGACGACAGGTAGAGATGCAATCGTGAAAGTACCATTTGGGTAATCAAAAGCCATCATGATTATAACAAAAGCCAGGAAAGCCAGTGTCAGCCAAGAGGTCACCGGAGCTCCGGGCATTTTAAAGGGGACATCGGCCACTTTTCCCTGAGCAACGGCCTGGCGGAATTTCATTTGGCATACGACAATAAAACCCCATGTACTGATGATGCCTAAAGATGCCACATTAAGTACGATTTCGAAAACGCTGGACGGAACAAGATAATTTAATATTACACCGACAAAGTAAATAGCGACCGTGATCCAAATCCCCATGTAAGGGACCGACTGTTTACTCATCTTAGCCAGGAATGACGGAGCAGATCCGCCCATTGACAATGCTCGCAGTACACGACCCGTCGAATATAAGCCAGAGTTCAGGCTCGATAGCGCGGCTGATAACACCACAATATTCATAACCGAGCCAATACCTGGAACACCTAAGGCTGTAAAGAAAGTGACAAAAGGACTTTGCCCAGCTTGATAGGCATTCCACGGTAATAAACAGACTAATAGTATTACGGAGCCAACATAGAAAAGTGCAATACGCCAAATGACGCTGTTAATGGCTCGCGGCAATATTTTACGGGCATCCTTACACTCACCCGAGGCGGTGCCAACCAGCTCGATACCGGCAAAAGCAAACACCACCCCTTGAACCAGAATTACCGCCGGCAACAAGCCATGTGGGAAGAATCCGCCATTATCGGCAATCAAATTCAATCCGGTTGGGTGACCTGAAACGGGATGCCCGGTACCAAGGACTACCACCCCCACGATGAGAAAGAGTGCTATCGCCGTGACTTTAATAAGTGCAAACCAAAACTCCATCTCTGCAAACCATTTCACCCCTATCATATTCATGGTAGTGACGATACCAAGCGCCCCTAATGCAAAAATCCACTGAGGTACGTCCGTAAATGCGTTCCAATACTGCATGTATAATGCAACCGCAGTGATATCAACGATTCCGGTCATCGCCCAGTTAAGAAAATACATCCAGCCTGCAACATAAGACGCTTTCTCGCCTAAGAACTCCCTTGCATAGGAAACAAAACTTCCGCTACTGGGGCGATGCATGACTAACTCCCCAAGGGCGCGGAGAATAAGAAATGAAAATATACCGCAAACCAAATAGACGAGTGCAAGAGCGGGCCCAGCCATTTGTAATCGGGCTCCTGCACCTAAAAACAAACCCGTACCAATGGCCCCCCCGATGGCAATCATCTGTACCTGCCTGTTACCCAGGGTTTTGTGATATCCTGACTCATGAGATTCAAGCCATTCTTTTTTTGTAATATCCGAGGAGGATTTTTCTGAAATGCTCATAACAACACCTCGCCTAAATTTATTCGATAGGTTTAATAAGTGATTAATTGCAGTCTTATCTAAATTCCATGTTTTGATAATGCAAATATATTTTTCCGTTGTTGTATTATTCCCCTTCATTGTCATGGGGATGATTTTACAAATAACTTTATGCGGTTATTTGAAAGTTAATAATGTGACTTTCCAGACTGTTTCCTTAAACAGTAATCCAGTTGCGATGAGAACCCCGTTGAGTCAATGGATTTTATTACTCACCTTGGTTAATGAGATGCTGGTTATAGGATGAGTTTTACTCCTCTCACAAAAGTTGGCCCGGCTTGCTTTATTCTGTTCATCACATTTAGCTCCATTGAAACGATATTGTATAAAAGCAAGTCTTGTGCCAATTTCATGTTTTTAATTTTACTTTATATAAAACAATAACATAATAATTACCTAATCCATTAAATGGCCATGAGTGCACCAACTTGAAGCAAAAAGCTGAAACGTTGTTACTTGGTGGTGTTGTATGCGGCAGAACAAAAAACGCTTCTGATAGCTGTGCTCGATGTTTTTCATCAAAAGAAACCCAGGGGCAGTCTCGTTATTCTGGGTTTATAAAAAGCGAATGTAAGCAGCTACAAATCGAATCGCCACGGCTTTTAACATTATCAAAAGTGTGGGTATGTGGTGAGATCAGCGTTTAATCAAGCCAAAACGCATTGCCGAAATTGGCGGGAACGCCACGCATCAACATGCCAATACCTTCTGTTTTCGAGTGAAATAAAATGATTGTGAGCTTTTTCGCATGATTTTTGCTTTTTTCTGCACGATATCTTTGCCGGGAACACCATATGATATTTATATTCCAACAAGTAAGAGGTCGTCATGAAAAAGTATATTGGTGTCACCGCACTGGCTTTATTTTCATTATCTGCTCAGGCTGCCGGTTTTCAGGTAACAAGTAGTGAAATTAAAACGGGAACGCCGCTTTCGAAGGAACAGGTCTTCGAAGGCTTTGGTTGTGAAGGGGGCAACACCTCTCCTTTGCTGAGTTGGTCCGGCGCGCCCAAAGGCACTAAAAGCTTTGCCGTCACTGTTTACGACCCGGATGCTCCTACCGGCAGCGGATGGTGGCACTGGACGGTCGTCAATATTCCCGTTTCGGTGACATCCCTTGCCGCTGATGCCGGGAATAAAGACGGCACTAAACTACCTCATGAAGCGGTTCAGGGCAGAAATGATTTTGGTTATGCTGGCTTTGGCGGGGCGTGTCCCCCGAAAGGCGATAAACCGCATCATTACCATTTCAAGGTTTGGGCGTTAAAAACCGACAAGCTGCCGCTTGATGGCAACTCCAGTGGAGCGCTTGTCGGTTATATGCTTACCGCCAACAAAATAGCCACTGCTGAAGTGGTTCCGGTCTACGGAAGAGAATAAGGAGTTTCAATGCAGGCAGAAGGCGTTTCCCGATTGGCCCTACAGGAAATACGAATGTATAAGGCCCACGAACTTCACCGAGTCAAACTATTGATGCCTGCGTTGTGTCGCATCCGCCAGGGGAAGAAGGTCGTCAATTGGGAGGGGCGTTGCGAAATTGCCAATAACAACCAGATAATTCTCTTCCCGTCCGGTTATGAATTTGGCATCGCCAATCATCCCAGTTCTGGCTTGTACATGGCGGAAATGCTTTACCTGCCTGCGGGGCTGATTCAGCGTTTCAGGCAGCTTTATCCGCTTGCACCGCATGAAGAGAGCAAACCCGGCTTCTGTATTGAGCAGAACTATGAGTTGATCTACTGCTGGGAGCAACTTAAGGCTGCGGTACAGCTTAAAATTTCCGATCAACTACTGGAACATTGGGCAATGGGAATTTTGTTAACGCTGGGCAAAAACAACATGAGCCACCTGTTTCTTTCTCATTCTCAGGATTCACTGGCTAACCGTTGCCAGAATCTGCTTTTAGCCAACCCCGGTGCACGCTGGACTACCCAGGAGATCGCCAATCTGCTGTTTATGTCTGCCTCAACGCTGCGTCGCCGCCTGGCAGCCGAAGGGGAAAGTTTCCAAAATCTGTTGGATGACGTGAGGCTGAATAATGCCCTGGCGGCCATTCAGACTACGCTTAAACCGATAAGCGTGGTGGCAAGAGAGAACGGTTATATGTGTCCTTCGCGTTTTACCGATCGCTTTCAGAAACGTTTTAGGATCACACCAAGAGCGCTGCGCCGCGCATCGAAATTATGACTGGAATTCGCAAGGAAAAGCTTAAAAGCCGGCGCCATTCATGGCGCATTCTTGCTCTTGCCTTTCAATAAGCGCAACAACTCCCGCAGCACCTTGGCAACCTGCTGCCTTGGTGATTCCCCCTCATACTCTGGCCACGGCGTTGCCTGGCACCGAGGCCGGACGAATAGCGGCTGAAGCTGGGATGCCCCTGAAAAGCAAAAAACCCGCCATAGGCGGGTTCTCTAAATAGGGCGACCGGACTCGGACAACCGGCGCTTGCGCCGGATTGAACAACGCTTCAGCCTTGGCCCGCAGGGTGGGTTCAGCCGAATAATCGAACTTGTGCGATGGAGAAAAATATTCGATCTTCAGACTGCGCCCTTTTCTGCCATGACCCACGGGGATGATATCAGTTCATCAGCCCCGTGGGTCACGTAGGCTGTTATACTCAGAACCAGGTTTCCAACTGCGTACCGAACATCAGCGAACCGCCGCTGTGATAGCCTGAATTTCCGAAGGTATCAGTCGATGAGTAGTTATCCAGATTTTTGTCCCAGTTCATCCAGGTGACGAAGAAACGGATCTCCGGACGCTCGAAGAAATCGGTGACGTTCTGCATTTTAAAGGTTGGCGCGAAGGTTAGCTTGTAAAAGCTGCCGGATACCGGCTTATTGCCGTTGAAGCCCTTCGGGTCGATGTCCATATACTGATAGCTGGCTTCGTACTGCAGGGCAAAGTTCTGATTAATCTCCTGGATCATCCGCGAGTTTAGTGTCACCCAGTCATAGTGGTCGGATGCTATGTAGCGACTGTTGCTGCTTTGCGCCACCAGTAGCGGGGCAATACTCAGCCTGTCGCTCAACCGGGTCATGCCGTAGGTGGCGAACTTCACTGTCCAGGCATCGTCGATTAGATAGCCATCCGATCCTGGCCCCCGCACTTCGGCCCCAAGGGCTTTACCGTACAGCAGCACGGTTTTTGTCGAGCCTTCATTGAGGCCGTAGAAGCTGTCGCCGTGAAACGCCAGCATGGTGTTAAAGCCGTGCGATGCGGCGTTATCCTGTGCCAGACCGTCGTTGATCCGCTTGTCATTTTCCCTGGAGTAGAGCCCGTTCAGCATCCACTGCCAGTTACCGATGCGGTTATTCAGTGAGAAGGTGTAGTTCTGGATAAAGGTATTCTCCGCGCCGGTCATGTTGTTGTACTCAACGTTCTCCATCGCATCGATATCGTTGAAGTTACGCCCATACACTGACAGGTTGGTTTTGACATCGCCGAAGAAATTCACATCATAAATCCCCGCGCCGGTGCCGACCAGGTTCATCATATCCGAGTCCAGCCAGTGGATATCGAAGTTATCCCGGTCCTCTCTTTTACCCGCCCACAGCGTTGACCCGCTGAACGCACCAGTGAAAGTGGGCAGATCGCTCATTTCCACAAATGCCTGGCGCAGATTCATCTGACCGTTAAACGCGCTGTCGGTATTATAGGTTTTGTCCCACTCGGCAATTTTCATGTAGTAGCGGACGCTCGAATTGTTGGCGGAATGGCGTTTATAGTCGAAGTCTGCGGTGACGTAGGTGTCGGCTTCGTTACCCAAGCGGCCAACGCTGCCGCCAGTGCTGCCCGCGGGCGTTAGTGATGGGCCGACGGTGGTGGTGGTGCCCTGTTTTCCGCTCAGGATACCGGTGCGGGCGTAACCGCCAAATTTAATTTCGGTATCGCCATTAATAACATCGCTCTTGCTGTTTTTATTTTTTAATTCTGCATCATTGGCTCTTTTTTCCGCCGCGATAATCTTATTTTCGGCTTGCGTTAATTTATTTTGGGAGAGCTTAAGCTCCGCCTCTACCCTTTCCAGTCTGGCGTTAATTTCTGCCAGCGTTAATTCCGCTGCGTGCGTAGGTAAAGCACAGGCCAAGGTACAGAAAGTTAGAAATGCTATTTTCATTATTAATACCCGTGAGTGCCCCTGCTCTGAATAGGAATATTCAGGGCATACGGCTTGCCATTAATAAGGTGAAGCCTGTTTTTACAGCAAAGGGTTTACTACATTTGTCTGCGATTTATTTATCATTTTTTATTATCCACCCTGACAAATAGCAGTGTGCTGATAAAGGCGAAAACGGCCACGGCCACGCCGACGGTGATATAGGTAATAAACTGATAGCGATCGTACAGATACATCAGCGGCGACAGCAGAACCGCTAGCCCGTAGGAGTTGGCCTTAATCGACAGCAGGGAGAGCACCATGCCGCCCAGGGCCGAACTGCACAGCATCACTGCAATCGCCCGCATACCGGACTGTATGACGATACCGAATAGTGCAGGCTCAGAAACGCCCAGCAATTGGGTTACGGTTGCCGAGATGCCGGCGGTTTTAAACGCCACGTTTTTCGTCTTCAGGGAGATCGCGAGGCACACGGCAGCATTGGCGAAACCGTACATTGCGCAGACGGTGATCAGCGGGTTGAAGCCGGTACCGGCGATCAGCGAGGTCTCAATCATAATGAACATATGGTGCATCCCGGTCATCACCGCAATCGGATAGATAAAGCCGATCAGCAGGCCACCGATACCGGCAGGCAGTGCGAGGAACTGCTGGATAGCCATCACCGCATAGTGCTCAAAGCTGTGAACCAGCGGCCCGAGTACCAGAAGCGCAATCGCCACGGCGAAGAGGATCACCAGAAAAGGGGTGAAGATTAGATCCATCGAATTAGGCATAATCCGGCGGAAAATCTTCTCCAGCTTCGCGCCGATAATCCCGGTGATCAGCGCGGTCAGTATCGATCCCTGATAGCCGACCAGAGGAATAAAACCGAAGAGATAAATAGGCTGCGCGTTGCCGTAAGCGACCGAATACGCGTTGGGAAGGGCAGGGGAAACCAGCATTAGCCCGATCAGAAACCCGATAATCGGCGTACCGCCAAACTTCTTAAACGCCGACCAGCAGATAAACGCCGCCAAGAAAGCAAATGCCGTATCGCACAACACGGTCATCAGCGTAGTTACCGAAGCCGGCAGGGCGAGAGTGCTGGCCCCAAACCACGCCAGCACCGTATCGTTAAACAGCACGCCCTTCAGCCCGAGGAACAACCCCGTTG
Source organism: Serratia plymuthica (assembly GCF_018336935.1). Taxonomy (NCBI): domain Bacteria; kingdom Pseudomonadati; phylum Pseudomonadota; class Gammaproteobacteria; order Enterobacterales; family Yersiniaceae; genus Serratia; species Serratia plymuthica. Next base: position 4,267,477 of record NZ_CP068771.1, read on the forward strand.
CACCCAGTACCGGTACAATCGGCACAAACACATCCGAGAGGTGGCGGATTCCCGCCTGCAGTGAGCTACTGCCCTGACGGTTCATTTCATCCTTGCTGACCTCACTGATATTAAACGCCTGCATAAATTCGGCGTAGACTTTATTCACTATTCCGGTGCCGAGAATGATCTGATACTGACCTGAATTGAAAAACACGCCTTTCACTTCATCGACGTTTCTTATTTTTTCATCTTCGATCATGCTGCGATTTTTCACCTGCAGTCGCAGACGGGTGGCACAGTGTGTTGCGGAAATAATGTTTTCCATGCCAATGATATTCACCAGTTCAACGGCAATATTTTTATATTTATTCATGTTGGGTTGCTCCCTTGATAAGAATACTTTGATAAGGCTTTAATGATGAGCTGAACTGCGGATAGTTATTAACGATAATATCGCCCTCCGGAAGGGCAAAAGGAACTTCGTGGTTACTGAGATTGGTGACTGAAATAAAACGTTCGCCCTCTGTGCGACGCTGATAGCTGACAATTTCCGGCGCGGCCGTTTCCAGCGGTATAAAATCACCGTAGATCAACGTGTCGGGATAGTCATTGTTGCGCAGGTGTATGAGCTGTTGGTAGAAGGCAAAGACCGAATGTGTATCCTGCTGCTGAGCGGCAGCGTTAATCAATGCGTCTTCCGCTGACAGCGCCAGCCACGGTTTCGTCCCCTGATTAAATCCGCTGTTCACCGTGTTGTCCCATGGGAACGGTGTGCGTGAGTTGTCCCGCGAACGGTTATTGACGAATGCCAGCGACTGCTGCTCGGAGAACCCTTCCGCCAACGCACGATGGTAATTATCAATGCTGGAGATGTCGTCGAACTGGCTGATATCGCTGCGGCAGAAGTTGGTCATGCCCAGTTCTTGTCCCTGATAGATGTACGGCGTGCCGCGCAGGAAGAAGTACATTGCCGCCAAGCATTTAGCACCGATGTCGTTGTGATAATCCGGGTGAACAAGTTTCGACAGCGCTCTCGGCTGGTCGTGATTCTCAATAAAACTGGTTCCCCAACCGCACCGGGCAAAGGCGTTCTGGCTGTCGAACAGCGCGTCGCGGAACTCCGCCACCGTCCAGTTGCGGCGGCGGAACCACTCCGAACCGTTTTCCACATCAATATCCGCTGCGTGGAAGTCAAAAATCATATTGAAGTAGCCGTTCTCGCCGATAAACTGGCCATACTCCGTATAGGGAACGCCCGGCGCTTCGCCGACGGTGACGCAGGAATATTTATCAAAGGTGTTTTCTTTCAGCTCGTTAAGGAACACGTCAATGCCCGGGCGGTTACGCGACTTGCTTTTGATCGACCCCAGCCCGTCAACACCGTCTACCGGGACGCTGGCGTAGTCGGCATCTTTCTTGATAAAGGTAATTGCATCCACACGGAACCCGGCCACGCCTTTCTCCAGCCACCAGTTAATCATCCGGTAAATATCCTTGCGCATCTGCGGATTTTCCCAGTTCAGGTCGGGTTGTTTTTTATGGAAAACGTGCAGGTAATACGTATCTTCCCCCGGTACCTTTTCCCACGCGCTGCCGCCGAAAATTGAGCGCCAGTTATTCGGCGGCAGGCCGTTTACCGCAGGGCGGAACAGATAATAATCGCGATAAGGGGAATTCACATCGGCTAGCGCCTGGCGGAACCACTGATGTTCATCACTGGTGTGATTCACTACCAGGTCGATCATGATTTTAATCCCCAGCGACGCGGCTTTGTCGATCAGCATATCCACATCATGCATCTCGCCGAACTCCGGGTTTACCGCGTAGTAATCGGCAATGTCGTAGCCGTTATCGGCCATCGGCGACAGATAAAACGGCGAAATCCACAGCATGGTCACACCCAGCGACTGCAGGTAGGGCAGTTTTTCGATAATACCCGGCAGATCGCCAATCCCGTCGTTGTTACTGTCCTTAAAGCTCCTTGGATATATTTGGTAAATTACGGATTCTTTCCACCAGGCGTTATCCTGACCTGCTTGCTGCTTTAACATGTGCACCTCTGTCATGTGGTATCGATACCACATTGTGATAAAAAAATTTACGCAGACTTTCTGAGCACTAATTCTGCTTTAAGATCGTCATTGTTGTAGCTGTAGGGTTTACCGGTAATCAGCGCAATCAAATATTCCACAGAGAACTGACCCAGCTTATCCAACGGCTGATTCACCGTGGTAATCGGCACACTAACCATTTCCGAAATAGGCAGGTTATCGAAGCCGACTACCGCGATATCCTGAGGCACCCGTATATCATGGTTGGTCAGCCAGGTCACCAGACCGCAGGCTACGTCGTCACTGCCGGTAAAGATTACGTCGGGCCGTGCGGATGGTGGCATTGCTACCAACTGCTCAGCCAGGCGGATGCCATCTTTGTAGGTATGCAGTTGGCGGAAAATCAGGGCGTTATCAACGATCCTGCCTGCAGCCTCCATAGCCTTCAGGAAGCCCCGGTTACGACGCTCACCGTGACCTTTTTGCACGAAATCACCGCCGGTGCAGTAGGCAATTTTCTGGTAACTCTGATCCAGCAGATAACGAATGGCGTTAAACGTCGCCTCTTCATCATCTACTCGCACCACCGGCAGATCCGCTCCGTCCACGCTGGTGTTGCACAGCAGGATAGGGCCGTACTGCTGGTATTTTTCCAGCACCGATTTGTCACTCTCAACTGAGCAGAGGATCAGGCCATCAATGATTTTTTTCTTAAGTAAGTCGAGGCAATTGATCTCTTCCCCCACGATGTCATGGTTCTGCACGATCAGCACCGAATAGCCGTTTTTGCGGGCGCTCACTTCCAACGCGTCTACCAGATTGGCGAAGAACGGGTTAGTGATCCTCGACACCAGAATGCCAATACGGTGCGACTTTACACCGCGCATCTGCTGGGCGGCGGTGCTTGGCTCATAGTCCAGTGCCTTCATCGCCGCCTGGATACGAACTTTTTTATCTTCCGAGATATAAGGGTGGTTATTCAGAAAGCGCGAAACGGTCGACACTGACAATCCGGCGTGTTCTGCCACATCTTTAATGGTTGCAGTCATAATGTATGAAATCGATATCAGAATGCTGCTACGCTATTTTTCAGCGGAAAAATTGTCAATCGCGGACTTTCAGAATTTGATCGCAATCACATAAAATCGATCAGGAATCATCCAGATGGTGGGGGGGCTAGAACCTTGACCGTAAAAATTGCAAGTCCCGTAACGTTGACCCTGACCCAAAATCCTGCGCCATTCAGAAACAGAATTCCGGCATGATAATGACTCCCCTGAACGGAGGATGTGCCGATGAAAAAGTCACGATTCACCGAAGAGCAGATTGTTTTTGCCCTGAAGCAGGCTGAACTGGGTACGTCAGTGCCGGACGTCTGTCGCAAGCTGGGCATTTCGGATGCCACTTTCTATACGTGGCGTAAAAAATACGGCGGCATTTCTCCTTCGGAGCTGAAGCATATGCGGCAACTGGAAGAGGAAAATTTGCGGCTGAAGAGGCTGGTTGCCGATCTGAGCCTCGACAAGGCGATGCTGCAGGACGTGCTGGCAAAAAAGAGCTGACGCTGGCACGCCTGCGCGAATGGGTCAGGGATTTGCAAGCCCGCTACGGTGCCAGTGAGAGACAGGTCTGTTTTGCGCTGCGGGTCAGCCGCAGCTCGTTTCGATATCGTTCTGTGGCCGCCGACGACAGCGCACTGCGGCTACGCATCCGTGAGATAACCGAAACCCGGGTTCATTACGGGTACCGCCGGGTACACGTGATGCTCAGGCGGGAAGGCTGGCGCGATAATCACAAAAGAATCTACCGCCTCTACTGTGAGCAGGGTCTGTCGCTGCGCCTCAAACGGCCACGCGGCAATAAATCGGCCCAGCGCCGACAACCGCAGCCTCAGGGTCTGTATCCGAATCACGTCTGGGGCATGGATTTTGTCTCTGATGCGTTGTTTGACGGGCGACGATTGCGCCTGCTGACGGTTATCGACCTGTACACCCGTGAATGCCTGGGGATCTGCGTGGGGCAGAATTTGCGTTCCACAGAAGTGGCAGAAATGCTGAATAGCATAGCGCTCAGACGCCCTTTACCCCAGTTGCTGAAAACCGATAATGGTTCTGAATTTGCAGGGAAAATGCTGGACAGATGGGTGTACGAAAGAGGCATCAGAATCGACTTCTCATGCCCGGGAACATCGACGGACAATGCGACGGTGGAGTCCTTCAACGGCAGGTTACGGCAGGAATGTCTGAACGAGAACGGGTTTATGTCTCTGGAGGATGCACGGTGCAAAATCGAGGCCTGGCGCATACACTATAACCAGAGGCGTCCCCATTCTGCGCTGGGCTGGATGACCCCGTCAGAATTTGCTGAGAAGTCTGCCGGTTGCCAGAATACACAACCAACATGAAGCCGGTTATTCCTGATTATGACTGGATCATATTCGGGGTCAGGGTCACTCTTTGTGTCTGCTATTTGTGGATGGGGGTGCGGATGGGTTATTTTTGAATTAAAAATCTGAAATGATACTAATTTATCTCTTGAAAATTAGATTTAAATAAACTATTTGGTTTGCAGCAGAGACTCTGCGTGATTGTGCAACGCAAGTAGAACAGCAGTGCTTGCGATAATTATGCCCCCAAATACAATCGCAGACATCATAACTACTACAAGCATGATAATCGGAATGTGACCAGCCCAACCCGGTAGCTTATTGCTACGTGCTTTAGCCACGCAAAGGCTATCCCACTTCAGAATGGCACCTTTAAGGCGCTTCCACAGATTTGCCATACGCACACCGCGCTGATAGGCGTGGTGTTGTATCGCCCATCATCACTCCTTAACCAGGTGATAGCCTAATCCCATCCTATCGTTCGCTGCCCAATGCCATCTGCCATGCCCGTGACCATCAGGCCACGCCCAGAAAACTCGCTGGCTGGGAAGATAAGTTTGCTGAACAGTGCCAGGTGATTCAAAGGGGTCAAACCGAGATCCGCCAGCTTGCCACGGAGAATGCTGTGCTGCTCAAACGTTGCATTGATGCTGAAGCCGACGCAGAACGGTATAAACGCCACAATGCCTGGTTGCTCGCGGACAAAGAACACGCACAGGTTGCTGTCCTTCGGGGGCCCAAACCTTCCCCCTGAATCGGTCTGCAGGCCAACGTTGTACCAAATACATAAAGCCGAGTCGGGGGATAATCGGTGTGAAACGTTTGACTCTGTCCAATCCGATCGTCGTAATACCCTCTACGGCCACCTCAAAGTTGATCAAAAATAAATTACTGGACTTTTGCTGACAAATATTTACACTTTGCAACCAATATAAGTAAATAGTAGTGAGTCTCATTTGCATATCAACAAGGAATGTTGGTTATTGATTACCTGGCTTGGGGTGTCTGGCTTGGCCCAGGCGGCATCGCCCCTTAACTCTACCGACCAGGATATTATCGAGCGCCGACAGAAGGATTTGTTGGAGCAGGCACAGCAGCAGCGTGACGACCTGCAAAATACCGCCGACCTGCCGATTCTCCCTCTGCCTGTGCCGGACACGGAAGATAAAACCTGCCATTACGTGAGCCACATTGCTTTCCAGGGCGCTGAACATCTGTCCTGGTCGGTGAAAGATAAACTTGCGTCTTCCTATCAGGGCCGCTGCCTGACGCTCTCCCGCATTAATAACCTGGTGCGGGAGACCACCAACGCCTACATCACGCGAGGCTATGTCACGTCGCAGGCCTGGCTGCCGGAACAGGATATCGCCGGTGGTGAACTGACCGTCGCCGTCAGTGAGGGGCGCGTTGAAGGTATCAGCCTGGATGGACAGGAAACTCTGGCACTGAAAATGGCGTTTCCCGGCCTGGTCGGCCGGGTGCTCAACCTGCGCGATATCGAGCAGGGCATGGAGCAGCTCAACCGCCTGCCCTCGCAGCAGGTTTCCATCGATATTCAGCCCGGCAAGCGGCCGGGCTATTCTTCGGTGGTGCTGCGCCGCACGGCAGCCCGTCTGCCGATTTCCTTGTCCTTCGGCGCCGATAACGGCGGCCAAAAAAGCACCGGCACCGGGCAGATGAATGCCGGCGTTGTACTGGACAACCCGTTGCGCCTGGCCGACCAGTGGTCGCTGTCGGCCTCACGGGATAATGAATTTCACCATGACCGGCGCAGCCGCAGCCTGAACGGCGGCGTTTCTGTTCCCTACGGTTACTGGCTGTTCAGCTATCAGGCCGCCTGGAACGACTTTTATCAGCACATCCCCATTCAGGATGCACGCTATCGCTATGCGGGTAATGCCGTGGTGCAGCGTTTGGGTGTTAACCGTACCCTGCTGCGTGACGGCCGGCAGAAGCTGGCGCTGGACCTGGGATTATCACGCCGGCGCACCGAGAACCGGCTGGCCGGGCAGCGCCTGACCAACAGCAGCGTAACGGTAGCGAGCCTGTCCGCGGGCCTCAACTACAGCCGCACGCTGGGTGGCGGCTACCTGACGCTCAACCCGGCGGTATCGCATGGCCTGCGCGGACTGGGGGCCACGCGGGATGAGCCGGCGGCCCCCTATGCCCCACGCAGCGAGTTTCGCAAACTCAGCCTCAGCGCCAGCTACTTTTATCCGCTGACGCCGTCGCTCTATTACCTGACTTCCGCCTACGGACAGACCAGTGCCGACAATCTGTATAGCAGTGAGCGACTTTCTCTTGGCGGGCAGTATTCGGTGCGCGGCTTTAAAGAACAGTACCTCACCGGCAACCGCGGTGCGTACTGGCGTAACGAACTTAACAAGCAACTCGGCCCCGTGCCAGTTATCGGCGACGTCTCGTTGACCGCAGCGCTGGACGGTGGCTGGCTGAACAGCGAAACGCATCGGGTGGACGGCGGCAGTGTAGCCGGGACTTCGCTGGGATTGGCGATGAACAGCAAGGGGTTCAATCAGTCGTTCACCGTCGGCAAGCCCTTGGCGTATCCGGCCAGTTTGCAGCCGGACCGCTGGGTGGCCTATTGGCAGGTCGGCATCACCCTGTAAGGCCGACGACGTATTTGCAGCAACCGACACACGGCACGGACGCCAGCGTGCGACCGAATGTTATATAAAGAAAATGGACACCCCTTATGGACAAGCCCCTTCATCCGCTGGCGCGCGCCGTCAGCCATCTGCTGATTTACACCACGGCGCTGACGCCGCTGCATCCGGCTTTCGCTGCCGGTATTAACGCCGCCAACGGCAACACTCAGGTGGTCATCAAACCCGGCAACGTGCCGGTGGTCAATATCGCCACGCCGAACGGCGCGGGGGTTTCGCACAACGTCTATAAGGACTTCAATGTTGGCACGCCCGGAGCAGTGCTGAATAACGCCACCCAGAGCGGCAAGACCCAGCTGGGCGTGACCATTGAGAATGCGACAGGCAACTCGAATCTGAAGGGGAAGGCGGCAGAGCTCATCATCAATGAAGTCACCGGCGGTAGCCGCTCTGAGCTGCAGGGTAAGCTCGAGGTGTTCGGCAACAAGGCCAACGTGATGATTGCCAACCCCAACGGCATCACCTGCGACGGTTGCGGCTTTATTAACGCGCCGGGCGTGACGTTGACCACCGGTAAACCGCAGTTCGACAAACAGGGCGCGCTGGAAGCGCTGGAGGTGAAAAAGGGCGGCGTCACCATCGGCGGTAAAGGGCTGGACGGCACGGGTGCCGACTATGTCGACATCATCAGCCGCGCTACCGAACTGAATGGCAAGATCAACGCCAAAAATCTGTCGCTGACTCAGGGGGCCAACCGCATCAGTTTTAAAGACGGTACAGTAAAAACGATTACCGGCGACGGGGCCAAACCGCAGCTGGCGGTCGACACCAAGGCGCTGGGGGGCATGTACGCCAACAAAATCCGTCTGGTGGCCACCGAAGACGGGGTCGGGGTGAACCTGAATAATATCAATGGCATGCAACAGGATGTCACATTGAGCGCCAATGGGCGTATTGAACTAGGGCACGCGCATGCACAGACGGATTTGAACGTCAGTGCCAAAGAGGTGCATATTGCCTCCGGCGTTAAGGTGCGTGGCGAACGTGACGTGACGCTGGCGGCCGATACGCTCAACAACAACGGTAATGTGACTGCCCACCGCGATATGCGGGTGTTTGCAGACACGGTGCGCAATGTTGAATTACGTGGCGGAGACAATACGGCGTTACACAGCAATAATAATCTGTGGATCCAGAAGGATGCTCAGGGAAATAAGTCCAAACAGCTAGAAAACCGCTCCGCGCGCATTCAAACCAACAGCGGCGATTTGGTCATTCGTACGAAAAAACTAGATAACGTACGACAGACGTTTGAAACCAGCACGGAAAACCAGCGTGATTATCAAACCCAGTTTCCTCATATGTATATTATGGGTGGGCTGGAGATTGATCCTTCCGATCCGCGCATCCAAACACAATATATCACCGTTGTCGACAAACCTAGCGGGTTGACACAATGGTTGGGGGACGTTGATTTTGCAAAAAACCCCCATGTCAAATTGGCTCACAGTGAATTAATACTGAAAAGCGCTAGCGCCCCGGGCATTATCGAGTCAGGGAGAAACGCTTATTTATATGGTGATATGCTTTATAACCACGCCAGCAAAATCTCAGCATTAAAGGATCTGATACTGACGGGGCAAAATCTCCACAATACAGGTGCTATGTTTGGAGTGTCGGATACTTATCGGCAATACTCTTTGCCTAAGCTGCCTGATGGGGAGAGCTTGAGTCACACGATAAAAGGCCCATACACAGGTGATCCGAAAAATACCGTCCAACAACACGTCAATTTGAATCAGGTTGACGAAAAAACCTCATGGAAGAATACATCAATTCTAATGGGAGAATTGACTGCCGGGGCTAATCTGGTGGCGGACTTCAAAAACCGGATAGACATCAATACGCCAACGCCGAATGAAAGTCAGCTCAATGACGTCAAAACGGCCGGCCGCCCGGAAGCCATCAAGGCGCAGAATGTGCTGCTGCATGCGGCCAATATCGCCAATACCGATGCCATAAACGCGACAGGCAACATCACCGCCATTGCCGAAGACCGCATCGTTCTGGGGCAGGGCATTCTGTCCGCAGGTAAAGCGCTGGATTTGAGTGCCGGCAACGCCATTGATGCCTGGCAAAGCGAACTAAAAGGGCAGGACGTCACGCTGACTGCCCGTACTGGCGAAATCAAGGTCCACACCAGTGAAAAGCCTAACTATTACCATCCGGACGGCGTTCGTTGGCTGGGTAGCCTGCAGGCCTCGCGGGACCTGACACTGACGGCAGGGAGCACCATCACCTTGCTCAATACGTTGCTGGCGCCACAAAGCCGTAACCTCAGCATGACCGCTCCCGGCAGCATCTCCATTATCAAAAATGACGCCATCCTGACGCGCAATCGCCCCGGAGAGAACCTGTCAGCAGACAAACGACTGCAATACTTCAACAACCTGCTCCAGGTCGGTGCGATGAACGCCACCGGCTCGGTCTCGCTCAACAGCGGCGGTTATCTGGCGCTACGCGGCGTCAACATCAACGCCGGCAAGGATGTGACGCTGTTGGCGGGACACAATGCCGACCTCAACTACCGGGCGCTGGACGGTAATTACGGCCATCCCTTTGTTTCCTCTCGCACCCCGGAACTGGGAAGCAAAATACACGCCGGCGGCAACCTGCTCATTAACACGGCCCGTGACTTGGGTACTCAGGGGGGGGCGTTGTCCGCCAACGGCAACATCACGCTGCTGGCCGGGCAGAATCTGTGGCTGTCGAACGTGGCCTATTCCGCCATCGATGTCGGCAATGACAACAACAGGGATGACCGCCATTCTGTAACGTCCGTCAATGCCGGCAAAAACCTGACGGCGGCGGCCAACAACCAACTGCTGACCTACGGTGCCAAACTTACCTCCGGCGGCAATATGACGCTTACCTCCGGCGGCGACATGCGTTTCGAGGCGGTGCAGAACCACACCTACCGCGAGGGTGGCAACGAGTTCACCGAAACGCACTCCCAGCAGGGCACAGAACTGAATGCCGGCGGACTGATGACGGTGATTGCCGGTGGCAGCATTCTGTTTCAGGCGACCAAACTGGTGGTCAAGGGGCTGGGTGCCAACTGGAAGTCGCCGGTCGCAGTGACGGACTGGGGCGGCCGCATCGCCGTTGCCGAGCAGCAACTTCAAAATGCGCAGCAGCGCATTAATCAGGCACTGCAGGAAAAAACAAATGCTGAATATGTTGTTACGCAACGCCTTTCGTCCGTTCAGCAAGCAGAAGCCGCCGTCAGGGATGCTGAGGAAAGACGGGACGAGTTTATGCGTAATAATCCACCTCACGAATACGGCAGCGGCTGGTCAGCTGAAGTAGGGAACTGGGATAAGTTTGTTACGCAACGTGAAGCAGAACTTGGTACTGCCAGAAACAATCTCGCTGCTGCTCGAAATGACGTCGCGCAGGCAGAACAGCGAATTAATCAAGGCAACAATACGAAAAACGAAGCCCAGAACAGCCTGATAGCGGCACGCCAAGAAGCCCAGAGCAAGGGGGCGGACGAGGCCAAACAAAAGGCCCAGGTCGACGCCCACAACCAGGCCGAAACCATGCACGCCGGCAATATGGACATCGCGGCCAAGGGCGGTTATCTCTATGCCCAGGCAATGGAGGAGTCCAGTCACTACGAGAAAACCGAGAAGAAACGCAAATGGTGGGGCAAAAAAACCGAGGTCAAGCAAACTCGCCATGACGTGACCAATAAGGTCACTGAGTTTACCGCCGCCGGCAATATCACGCTGATGAGCCGTGACGACAGCACCTACGAGGCCAGCAAGATTGAGGCCGGCAAGAATGCGAGGCTGACCAGTACCCACGGGCAGGTCAACTTCAGGGCGGTGAAGAACACCAGTTTCGAACAGACCGTCACCAATTCGAAAGGGTTCTTCATCAAGCAGGGAAACAAGGGCTATGAAGACAACAAGTGGGTGCTGCCGAGCATTCATACCGGCAGCGCATTGACGGTTGATGCCGCCAAAGGCGTCAGCGCCGACGTGAAGGTGAAAAACGGCCAGGCACTGCAAAGCGCCATCGATGCGCTGGGCAACACGGCGGGCACCACCTGGGTCAAGGACCTGAACAAACGTAATGACGTGCAGTGGAACACTGTCAAGGACGCCTACGACAGTTGGGACTACAAGAGCCAGCACCTGAACCCGGCGGTGGCGGCAGTGATTGCCATCGCGGCAGCCGCAGTCACGGCGGGCAGTTCGCTAACGGCTCTGGCGGCCAGTAATGTCGCCGGGGCTATCGGCGGCGGTGCCGTCACCAGTGGCGCGGTCACGGCCGGTATGTCATCGTTGGCCTCTCAGGCGGCGGTGGCGCTGGTCGAGAATCAGGGTAACCTGTCAAAAACCTTGAAAGCGCTGGGCAGCAGCGAGAGCGTGAAGGCGACCGCCACCGCGATGGCGATTGGTGGTGCGCTCAACGGTTTCGACAGCGCAATGGGCTGGAGCAAGGACGCGGCGGGCAAACCGCTGAACCCGAACAACGTCAAGTTGCCGCAACTGAGCAACGGCGACTGGAGCAAGGTGGCGCAGCGGGTGGCCGGGCAATCGGTTATTAGCTCGAGTCTCAACACCACCATCAACGGCGGCAGCTTTAAAGACAACCTGACCAACGCGCTGTTGGCGAATATCGGCGGCCAGGTGCAGGCCGAGGGCGCTAACCTGATAGGGAACAACGGTGACATCCTCAACCTGCCTGGCCGAGCAGTAAGCCATGCGGTGCTGGCGGGCATCAGTGCCGAAATCGGCAAGGGCAATGCCAAAGGCGCGGCCGCCGGCGCGCTGGCGGCGGAGCTGGCCGGGGTTATCATCAACGATAACCTGGTAAAAACCGAAGGATGGCAAGAACGTCAGGCACAAATCAGCCGGGTCTCGGGTGCATTCGTCGGTGCCATCGCCACCGGCAAAGCCTCAGGCGCCAATAGCGGCGCAAATGCCGGTGAGTTTGTTGAGCGCTTCAATCGCCAGTTGCATCAGGAAGAGCTCAACGCCATCAAGGAACTGGCTAAGGGCGACAAGGAAAAAGAAGCGCGTTTGATGGCAGCGTCATGCCGAAAAGTAGCTTGCACCACGCAGGAAGCGTTAAACTCAGAGGAGCGCAAACAGTTTGAAGCCCTAATGAATAAATATCCGTCAACGCGCGATGAAGATGGGCTCATTGACAATTACTGGGTGCAAAAAGAACGTCAGCGATTCGGCAATTACCCGGCGTTTGCCGGCTATGACAGTGAAAAACTGTTTACGTATGATTTGGGCGATCAGATAACCGACGGCCAGCTGTTTGCGCGCAACCAACAGATAGAACAAATCAGCAAGTTGACCGGTTGGTCGCCGGACTGGGTGAATGCCTCGGTGATGGCAGTCTCTATCGCCAGTACGTTTGCAGGTATGGGTAAAGCGAACGTCGGCAACCAGTACCTGTCATCCAAACTGGTAGGGCCAACCAGCACCTGGAAAGGGTATCTGGTCAATGAGAAGACCGTTCAGCAGGCTGCTGCATTCAAAAACCAGGTTACAGAACTGAGGGCCGGTTTGACATCAGCCCCGAAACGCAGTGGTAACGTTGCAGTGGCCAGTATTGATATATCTGGAATGCCAAAGATACTTGCAAGCCATAATCTCATAGACGCTGCAGGTAAGGGCTTTGTTGGGATGGGAAAAGAAAATTTCAAATATGAGACTATTCTTACTGATGATGGTAGACATGTAGCAAGAAATATAGACTCCGAATATAAAATATTGGATAACTTAGCCGATAGATTAGGTAAAAACTATTCCGCCAAGGGCTCTGTTACTATTTTCACAGAAAAGCCTGCCTGCGAAAGCTGTTTAGGCGTTGTTAAGCAGTTCGAAAGTAGGTATCCAGGGGTGAAAATTGACGTTTTGGACAATAATGGTGTGCGTTTGATTCCAGGAAGAGGTAAATAACAATGAATGTGATGAGTTATGATGAAATAAGGAGTAGCTTTGCCTATTCAAGTTACGCTTATTGCAGAAATATACTTAACCTACTGAAACGTGATGATAATCATTCGGTTGTTGCTACATCTGATCAGGCGTTTGCGTATGAGTCATTAGAAGGTTCGTTTGAAGAACCAATAGAATGCCTCATGCTTGAGCTAGTGACGCTTATCTTTATGGCTGGTAGATGTAGTGATAAAACAGTAAAGTTCCACACAGATATCATATTAAAAATTTTATCCGAAAATGATTTATTCGAAATGCTTAAGGATGTAACTGAAGATGACAAAAAAGAAATTTTAAACGATCTTCGATTGCTTGGCTTGATCGATAAGCCTGAATAAAAGAATGCTCGTGTGGATTTATGTGTTTTGTCTATCGTCTGGATCCATGACAGCGGCTATGAAGATGGGATCTGACCCGCACACAGAAACGGCTCTTCGGAGCCGTTTTCTCTTGACAATTTAAAATACAGTGAGCTCCCTAATAAGGCAGGGGAACTGATAGCACGCAATACCGATTCCGAATATAAAATACTCGATAATCTTGCTGATAAACTAGGTAAAAACGTCGCTGCAAAAGGCTCTGTAACTATCTTTACAGAACGTCCTGCTTGTGAGAGTTGCCTCGGTGTGATTGAACAATTTCAGCATAAATACCCCGGGATTAAAGTGGATGTTCTGGATAACAACGGTATTGTGTTAAGGCCAGGAGCAAAAAAATGAACGAAGAAAGAATGAATTACAATGAGATAAGATCAGGTTTTATGAGTTGTTTTTATGTTTATCGAAGGGATAACATTAAGGATAGTCAAAACAGCAAAGAACCTATAGCTATAAAACAATCAACAGAAGTGGGATATGCCTACTATCAATGGGAGGATGCTTACGACCTTCCTATTGAAATGCTTATGCGGGATGTATTTACGCTTATTATGCTGGCTGGATGTACTCCAGGAATAGTTGAGCAAAATCTCCGCAAGAGGGTCTATGAGATTCTTTCTAAATATCCTTTAGACAAGCTACTATTAGATGTTAGCGATGATGAAAAAAGTGACTTACTTTATGATATGGAGTTGCTTGGATTGCTTGAGAAGCCTGAGTAACCTTCCCGCTCCCAACAGTTTGAGATTAAGCACGTTTTTTGCGCATGTAGGTGCAGCTAAGGTAACAAAGTAGCACTGCAGGCTAGGATTGTCAGAGATCCAATGCCCTTACGAACGGCTCTTCGGAGCCGTTTTTTGCTTGATTTTGTATTCCACATAAATGGCGACCTGTCAGCACGCTGCATGACCGTTTTGGAGTCGCTGGCGCCAGCGATCACAATCTACAGTATCGACGAGGCGTTTTTGCACGTTGCCGGCAGCGAACAGCTGATGAACGCCATTAATGGCATAAATCACTCTGGGCTTGGCAATGTTTGGTTTGCTGGCCAAGGGATAAATGAATCGCCACGGATAATCTAGACACCTCCGAGCCGTTGATAATACTGGTTTTCATATTCTGTCGGTGACATCTGATCGCTAGAACCATGCCGACGCTTACTGTTATAAAACATTTCGATGTAATCAAAAATATCGCTGCGGGCTTCTTCCCGCGTTCCGTAGATCTTTTTCTTTATCCGTTCGCGTTTCAACAAATGGAAAAAGCTTTCTGCAACCGCATTATCGTGGCAGTTACCGCGACGGCTCATGCTACCCTCAAGGCCGTGTGATTTCAGGAACGACTGCCACTCATGGCTTGTGTACTGACTGCCCTGATCCGAATGAACCAGCACCTGTTTTTGGGGATTACGCCGCCATACAGCCATCAGCAGTGCGTTCAGGACAATGTCCTTTGTCATCCGGGATTGCATGGACCAGCCGATAATTTTGCGTGAGAACAGATCAACAACCACGGCCAGATACAGCCAGCCTTCGTGGGTCCTGATATAGGTTATGTCCGTTACCCAACGCTCATCCGGAGCATCCGGATTGAACTGTCGCTGGAGCCTGTTGGGCGACACGATACTTGCCTCGCCTTTACGTGCCCGCGGGCTCCGGTATCCGACCTGAGCCTTTATCCCGACACGTTTCATCAGTCTCCAGACTCTGTTGACTCCGCACTGTTGCCCGCTGTCCCGCAGATCCAGATGGATCTTGCGATAACCATAGACGCATCCCGATTCCAGCCAGAACTGTTTAATCTGTCCTGTCAGTCTCAGGTCTGCCTGCTGGCGTTGTGAATGCGGCTGCTGAAGCCAGGCGTAAAAGCCACTGGGATGAACATCCAGCACCCGACAGAGCAGGCGAACAGGCCAGCAACGGGTGTTGTCACGGATAAAGGCGTACCTCAGTCGGACAGCTTTGCAAAGTACGCCGCGGCTTTTTTTAATATGTTCCGTTCGTCGGTAACCCGCTTCAGCTCTTTCTGGAGACGGCGGATCTCGGCCTGAGCATCTGACTGTTCTTTATGAGTGGAAGAATCCGGACCGTACTTCTTTATCCAGGCGTAAAGACTGTGGTGGTGATATCGAGACGTGTTGCAATGCTGGAAACAGAATAACCACGATCAACAACCTGTTTGACTGCTTCAATTTTAAACTCTTCGGGATAACGCTTACCGCTCATGGGTACCTCTCTTTCCAATTTGGTTCTGGATGACGGTATTAGATACATTTCGATATACCGGCATGCGTAACAATCAGATGATCCACATCAGACTGAGAGATGTGAACCTTGAGCAAGGCTGGATCGAGCTTCGGCTCGAAGGCAGTAAAACACATAGAGAGTGGAAGGTAACGCTGGTTCGTCAATTAAGAGAACGAATAAAACTGCTTATTATGCGTGCTACAGAGCGAGGTGCTGGACAGCATGACCTGCTTTTTGACGTCAAACGGTTCACCAACCCACGGCATACTCATCACATCTATGACGAAAAAAATGTTCTGCAGTCCTTTCGTAGCTTTTATCGTCGGTTGTCGAGGGATAGTGGCTTTGATATTTCCTCACACCGTTTCCGCCACACGCTAGCCACGGAGCTGATGAAATCTCCGGACAGAAATCTAAAACTAGTTAAGGATCTGCTGGGTCACCGTAACGTCAGTACAACAATGGAGTATATCGAATTGGATATGGAAGTAGCGGGGAAAGCACTTGAACAGGAGCTTGTTTTACATACGGATATCACTGCGACGAGAAGCTTACAAAGCTTGACGCAGGCATGATTTGCTTTGAATATCACCAGTGATCGAGAAAAGGACGCCTGTGCTTGAACACTGGCATCCTTCTTAAGGAATTCAACTTACAACGTCGTAGTGGTAAAGGGTTGCTTAACCACCTATTTAACAAGTCGATTCCGTATTAACCACCCGTTAAAGTTCTCATCCTTTAACCAGCGTGCATTGATGCAGAATTAGTGGTGCCCGGACTCGGACAACCGGCGCTTGCGCCGGATTGAACAACGCTTTGGCGTTGGCCCGCAGGAAGAGTCCATACCCTGAAAAGCAAAAAACCCAGCCATAGGCTGGGTTCTTCTAAATATGGTGCCCGGACTCGGAATCGAACCAAGGACACGGGGATTTTCAATCCCCTGCTCTACCGACTGAGCTATCCGGGCAACGGGGCGCATTTAACCCTATTGGCCGGATATCGTCAATCGCTTTCTGTCACAAACCCGATCGGTTGCTCTTTTTTCATTCAATGGGGAGGGGCGCTGCCGGGCGACGGCTTCGGCCTGCGGCAATAGATATGCAGAAAATATGTGTATTTATACTATTTTGATTTTACAGGATTTTATTTTTATACGATAAATAACAATGAGTTGCGTTAATGTTGGTGAAGGGGGAGGTAACATGATTGTTACTTGAACCTCATAAAAAAACATGCAATCATTGCGCAAATTTTAGCACTCTTCGTCTCTTAACGGTGTTTGCGCTCATTTAAGTCAGAGGGTTACTGGCATGACTGGTTTTGCTACTCAAGCGCCATTGCGCACCAGACATCTGTTGATGCCATCACGCCGCCGTTACCTTTCCCGAACGCCATACGCCAAGAACGCCTTGCCGACCATGCGGTAAGGCATCTTCTGATGCTCGCTGTTAGGCATTATTAAAAATAGAGCTGCGGCTCTGATTTTACTGATGTTTATTGGATGCTGCCGATACCAGTCCCCGATTACTGCCTGATGATCTCGCGATCATGAGCCGGTCACGGTTGCGCTTTATGCTGCAACGCTGGACATCACTTTGCCGGGATAACCTTTGTTATCTCATCGCCGTGCCTCGTGGCACCACCTCATCCTTAACCGTTTGAGAGTTAGCATTATGAAAGAATTGAAAATAGCAACAAGCGCCGGCCTGGTCGCCACCATTGAAACGCTGCGCCAGATTGTCCGCATTGAACAGACGGACTATACCGACGTGGCTGCGGTGGTCGTGTCGGTCGATGACGTTAACGCCGGTATTTTGGCACAGCTGAAAGCCACCGGATTCGAGATCCCTACGTTTGTTGCTGTTGAAGGGGACGAACATCTCTCCCCGGACTACCTGCCGTTTATTACCGGCGTTTTTGCCCTGGCGGGCGCCAGCAAGGCGTTCTATATGGCGCAACTGGAAGCCGCTGCGGACGCCTATGAGCAGGCGCTGCTGCCGCCGTTTTTCAAAACGCTGAAGACCTATGTGGAAATGGAAAATTCCACCTTTGCCTGCCCGGGGCATCAGGGCGGGGAGTTTTTCCGCAAGCACCCGGCCGGCCGGAAGTTTTTCGAGTTCTACGGCGAAACGCTTTTCCGTTCAGACATGTGCAACGCCGACGTCAAGTTGGGCGACCTGCTGATCCACGAAGGCTCGGCCAAGGATGCGCAAAAGCATGCGGCGCGGGTCTTCAACGCCGATAAAACCTATTTCGTGCTCAACGGCACTTCGGCGGCCAACAAGGTGGTGACCAATGCGCTGCTGACCCGCGGCGATCTGGTGCTGTTCGATCGCAATAACCATAAATCCAACCACCACGGCGCGCTGATCCAGGCCGGGGCGACGCCGGTGTATCTGGAAACCGCGCGCAACCCGTTTGGCTTTATCGGCGGCATCGACTCGCGTTGTTTTGACGAGCGCTATCTGCGTGAGCAAATCCGCGAGGTGGCACCGGAGAAGGCGAATGAGGCGCGGCCGTTCCGCCTGGCGATCATTCAGCTCGGTACTTACGATGGCACTATCTATAATGCGCGCCAGGTGATCGATACCATCGGCCACCTGTGCGATTACATCCTGTTTGACTCCGCTTGGGTGGGTTACGAAGGCTTTATCCCGATGCTGAAAGAGTGCTCGCCGCTGCTGCTGGAGCTGGATGAACTCGATCCGGGTATTTTCGTTACCCAGTCGGTGCATAAGCAGCAGGCCGGCTTCTCGCAGACCTCGCAGATCCACAAGAAAGACGATCACATCAAGGGCCAGAAGCGCCACTGTAACCATAAGCACCTTAACAATGCTTTCATGTTGCACGCCTCGACCAGCCCGTTCTACCCGCTGTTTGCCGCGCTGGACGTCAACGCCAAGATGCATGCCGGGGCCGCCGGCCGCCGCATGTGGATGGACTGCGTGAAGCTCGGCATCGAGACGCGCAAGCAACTGCTGGAACGCTGTTCGCAGCTCCGGCCGTTTATTCCGTTGCAGGTCGCGGGCAAGGACTGGCAGGATTACGATACTGATCTGATCGCCAACGACGCCCGTTTCTTCAACTTTGTGCCGGGCGAGACATGGCACGGTTTCGAAGGTTATGCGCAGGATCAGTATCTGGTCGATCCATGCAAGCTGCTGCTGACCACGCCGGGCATCGACGCGGCCACAGGCCAATACACCGAGTTCGGCGTGCCGGCCACCATTCTGGCCAACTTCCTGCGCGAGAACGGCATAGTGCCGGAGAAATGCGATCTCAACTCGATCCTGTTCCTGCTGACCCCGGCGGAAAATCCGGCCAAGATGGAGCACCTGGTCGATATGCTGGTGCGGTTCGAGCGCTACGTGGAAGAAGACGCGCCGCTGAGCGAAGTGTTGCCGACGGTGTACCGCAAGAACGAGCAGCGCTATCGCGGCTATACCATCCGCCAGCTGTGTCAGGAAATGCACGATCTGTACGTCAGCTTCGACGTTAAGCAGCTGCAAAAAGAGATGTTCCGCCAGAACCATTTCCCGCAGGTGGTGATGAACCCGCAGGACGCGAACGTGGAGTTTATCCGCGACAACGTCGAGCTGGTGCCGATCGGCCAGGCCGAAGGGCGCATTGCGGCGGAAGGCGCGTTGCCGTACCCGCCGGGCGTGCTGTGCGTGGTGCCGGGCGAAGTGTGGGGCGGAGCCGTGCAGCGTTACTTCCTGGCGCTGGAAGACGGCATCAACCGTCTGCCGGGCTTCTCACCGGAGCTGCAGGGCGTGTATATCGAGAAAAAGGATCACGGCTGGAAACGCATCTTCGGCTATATGATCAAGCAATAACCGCGCCTCGGGCCTCTTTGCCGCCATTAAGAGAGGCCTGTTTCCCGCAGGCGCCGCCACAGCGTGGTGCGGCTGATGCCGAGATACTGCGCTGTCGCGGCGCGATCGCCATTAAATTGCGCCAGAGCGGCCTGAACGTCTGATATGACGGGCGCAGGCGGCTCGGGCGATAACCCGGCGCAAACCAGCTCCGGCAGCCAGCCGCAGAGCTTCTGTTCACTCAATGCCTCAGAGGGTTCGGCGCTTAAAAACAGCGCCAGCCGCTGCATCATGTTACGCAACTCGCGAATATTCCCGGGCCAGCTATAGCCCTGCAACCGTTGCCGGCAGGAAGCAATGCCCTGCATCCAGGTGGCGGTAAGCGGCACGCTCAGCTCCGCCAGCGCCTGTTTCAGATACCACTGGGCCAGTTCCATCACATCCTGCTCTCGCTCGCGCAGCGCGGGCAGGCTCAGGCGCAGCGTATTGAGCCGATAAAACAGATCGGGGCGAAACTCGCTGCGGCTCACCGCGTTTTCCAGGCGGCAGTGGGTGGCGCTGATAATGCGCACCGTCACCGGGATAGGGCGCTGCCCGCCAACCCGGGTGATTTCTTTTTCTTCCAGCACGCGCAGCAAGCGGCTCTGCAGCGGCAGCGGCATTTCACCGATCTCATCGAGAAACAACGTGCCCCCATCGGCCGTTTCAAACAGGCCGGCGCGCCCGCCGCGGCGGGAGCCGGTAAACGCCCCCTCTTCATAACCGAATAACTCCGCCTCCAGCAGCGATTCGGCAATGGCACCGCAGTTGATGGCAACGAACGGAGCCGCCGCACGGCGGGAAAAGTATTCCTGATGAATCGCCTGGGCGGCCAACTCTTTACCGGTGCCGGTTTCCCCCTGGATAAGCACCGCTGCGGATGAGCGGCCATAAAGCGCGATCGTGCGGCGAACGTTCTCCATCATTGGCGAATCGCCGCGCAGGTGGTTTATCCCATAACGCGCGCGCAGGGTTTCGCGGCCGGAGGAGGGCTTGCGCGGTTGGGCCGCGCCTTGCAGGGAGCGCGTCCTGCTCAGCGCTTCGTGAAAGGCCTGGCGCACCGTGGCGGTCGAATAGATGAGCACGCCCGCAAGCGCCGCTTCCTGAGCCAGATCGGTAATCAGGCCGGCGCCGACCACCGCCTGAACGCCTTTCGCTTTTAATTCATTGAGTTGCTCGCGCGCTTCTTCTTTGGTGACGTAGCTGCGCTGTTCCAGTTGCAAATCAAACGCGTGCTGAAATTCCAGCAGCTCCGGCAGCGTTTTTTTATAGGTAATGATGCCTACTGACGAGGCCATGCGGCGCGCCTTGGCCAATGCCTGAAGGATGTCAAAGCCGCCCGGTTTGATCAGCACCACCGGCACGGAAAGGTGGCTTTTCAAATAGGCGCCGTTGGAGCCTGCGGCAATGATGACGTCGCAGCGCTCGGTGAGTAATTTTTGGCGGATATGCTGCACGGCTTTTTCAAAGCCCAGTTGAATGGGCGTGATGCTTGCCAGGCTGTCGAATTCCAGGCTGATGTCGCGCAGCAAGTCAAACAGGCGCGTGACGGAGACGATCCAGATGGCAGGCTTGTCGCCGGTGCCGCCCGGTAGAGCTGAAGGGTAAGCCATAGGATCAGTACGCATGCGGAAACATAGCTATTGTTGTAGGCGTGTTTCACGCATGTTTCAAGCCGGGAACGTGAAACGTTTCATGAAACGTTAACCGGGGCGCATTTTTTGAGACGGCGGCCTGGCTCAGCGATAAGGTTTTTTATCTCATTGATTAACATTGTTTTTTCATGTTTCCGATTTTAAGCCAGGGTTGGTACGCCCCTTGCTTTATGGCCGATACCTGAAAATAACAGCTGTCTGCAAAAGGATAAGCCTATGACATTCCCCTCTCCGGGCCAGGCCTTTCGTGCCGCATTAGGTAAAGAAAGCCCGTTGCAAATTGTCGGGACCATCAATGCAAACCATGCGCTGCTGGCGCAACGCGCCGGTTTTCAAGCCATCTATCTTTCCGGCGGCGGCGTGGCGGCCGGCTCTCTGGGGCTGCCCGATTTAGGCATCTCCACGCTTGATGATGTGCTGACCGATGTGCGGCGGATAACCGACGTTTGCCCGTTGCCGCTGTTGGTTGACGCGGACATTGGATTCGGCGCTTCGGCCTTCAACGTGGCGCGCACCGTGAAGGCCATCGGCAAAGCCGGCGCGGCGGCGCTGCATATCGAAGATCAGGTTGGCGCCAAGCGTTGCGGGCACCGGCCAAATAAGGCCATTGTTTCTACGGCGGAGATGGTCGATCGCATCAAGGCGGCGGTGGATGCCCGCACCGATCCCAATTTTGTCATCATGGCGCGCACCGATGCGCTGGCCGTGGAAGGGATAGAGGCGGCGCTCGATCGCGCCCGGGCCTACATCGCAGCCGGGGCGGATATGCTGTTTCCCGAGGCGGTGACCGAGCTGGAGATCTACCGTCGATTCGCCGGCGCGGTGCAGGTGCCCATTTTGGCCAATATCACCGAGTTCGGCGCGACGCCGCTGTTCACTACTGAAGAATTGAAAAGCGCGCATGTTGCGATGGCGCTCTATCCTTTATCTGCATTCCGCGCCATGAATCGTGCGGCGGAAAATGTTTATCAGGTTCTGCGCCGGGAAGGCACGCAAAAAAACGTCATCGACCAAATGCAAACTCGTCACGAGCTTTACGAGAGCATTGGTTACTACCAGTTCGAAGAGAAATTGGATGCCTTGTTTGCCCGCGAACGCGGCGAATAAGGTTTCTTCGCCAATATCACAGAGAGGCTGACATGGCAGATACGACGCCCCAACAGACACCGTCAGGCAATAAACCGAAAAAATCCGTTGCCTTATCCGGCGTGGTCGCGGGCAATACCGCGCTCTGTACCGTGGGCAGAAACGGCAACGATTTGCACTACCGCGGTTATGACATTCTCGAGCTGGCGCATTATTGTGAATTTGAAGAGGTGGCTTATTTGCTGATCCACGGCAAATTGCCCACCCGGCAGGAGCTGGACGCTTATAAGGTCAAGCTGAAAGCGCTGCGCGACGTGCCGATGAACGTTAAAACGGTGCTGGAAGCGCTGCCCGCCGCCTCGCACCCCATGGACGTCATGCGTACCGGCGTATCCGCATTGGGCTGCGTGTTACCGGAGAAAGAGGCGCATGGCACCCCGGGCGCCCGCGATATTGCCGACAAACTCCTGGCCTCGCTCGGTTCCATGCTGTTGTACTGGTATCACTATAGCCACAACGGCAAACGCATCGAGACGGAAACCGATGACGACTCGATTGGCGGCCATTTCCTCCATTTGCTGCATGGCGCCAGGCCCACGGAAAGCTGGGAAAAGGCGATGCACGCCTCGCTGGTGCTCTACGCCGAACATGAGTTCAACGCTTCTACCTTTACCGGTCGGGTCATTGCCGGCACCGGTTCGGACATTTATTCGGCGATTGCCGGCGCCATTGGCGCGCTGCGCGGCCCTAAACACGGTGGCGCCAATGAAGTCTCTCTGGAAATCCAGCAGCGTTATGAAACGCCGGAAGAGGCGGAGACCGATATCCGCAGACGCATCGAAAACAAAGAGGTGATCATTGGTTTTGGCCACCCGGTGTATACCATCGCCGATCCCCGCCATCAGGTCATCAAACGCATTGCACATCAGCTGGCGCAGGAAGCGGGGCAGCCGAAGTTGTTCAATATCGCCGACCGATTGGAGAGCGTGCTGTGGGAAAGCAAAAAAATGTTCCCTAACCTCGATTGGTTCTCGGCGGTTTCTTACAACATGATGGGCGTGCCCGCTGAAATGTTCACGCCGCTGTTTGTCATCGCCCGCGTTACCGGTTGGTCGGCGCATATTATTGAGCAGCGCCTCGACAACAAGATTATCCGGCCTGCGGCGGCCTATATCGGCCCGCAGGACCGCGCTTTTGTGCCCGTCGATCAGCGTCAATAAACCGGCGGCCGCATGGCGCCGCATTTGCCAATAATCATAAAACAGGAAGATAGCCTTATGTCCGCCTCCGTGCTCAATATCCGTCCGGATTTCGATCGTGAAATGGTCGACATTGTTGATTATGTTATGAATTATGAGATTTCATCGGCACTGGCGTATGAAACCGCGCACTATTGCTTTCTCGATACGCTGGGATGTGGCCTGGAAGCGCTGCAATATCCGGCCTGCAGGAAGTTGCTCGGGCCGATAGTGCCGGGCACCCAGGTGCCTCACGGCGCACGGGTGCCGGGGACGCAGTTTCAGCTCGATCCGGTGCAGGCGGCCTTCAATATTGGCACCATGATCCGCTGGCTCGATTTTAACGATACCTGGCTGGCGGCCGAGTGGGGGCACCCTTCGGATAATCTGGGCGGGGTCCTGGCGGTGGCGGACTGGCTGTCGCGCAATGCGGTGGCCGGTGGAAAAGCGCCGCTGACGATCGGGCAAGTGCTTGGCGGCATGATCAAGGCTCATGAAATTCAGGGCTGCATTGCGCTGGAGAACGCCTTTAACCGCGTCGGCCTGGATCACGTTTTGCTGGTGAAAGTCGCATCCACGGCGGTGGTGGCAGAGATGTTGGGGTTGTCCCGCGACGAAATCCTCAACGCCGTCTCGCTGGCCTGGGTGGATGGCCAGGCGCTGCGTACCTACCGCCATTCACCCAATACCGGCACGCGCAAGTCCTGGGCCGCCGGCGACGCCACCTCACGCGCAGTGCGGCTGGCGCTGATGGCGCAAACCGGTGAGATGGGTTACCCCTCGGCGCTCAGCGCCAGGACCTGGGGATTTTGCGACGTGCTGTTCAAGGGTGAACCGCTGCGCTTTCAGCGCCCCTATGGCTCTTACGTGATGGAAAACGTGCTGTTCAAGGTAGCTTTCCCGGCGGAGTTCCACGCCCAGACGGCGGTAGAAGCCGCAATGACGCTGCATCAACGGATGTCGGCGGCAGGCAAGAGCGCAGCGGATATCGGCAAAGTGAGCATTCGCACTCATGAAGCCTGCATCCGCATTATCGATAAGCAGGGGCCGCTTGATAACCCGGCGGATCGCGATCACTGCATTCAGTACATGGTGGCCATCGCGCTGCTGTTCGGGCGCCTGACCGCTACCGATTACGAAGACAATATCGCGCAGGATCAACGCATCGACAGCTTGCGCGCCAAGATCGGCTGTGTGGAAGATCCCGCGTTTACCGCCGACTACCACGATCCCGAGAAGCGTTCTATTGCCAACGCCATTACGCTGGAATTTAGCGACGGCAGCCGCTTCGAGGAGGTCGAGGTGCAATACCCGATCGGGCATGCCCGCCGCCGCCAGGACGGTATCCCTTTGCTGATTGAAAAATTCACCGCTAACCTGGGGCGCCAGTTTCCGCTCCGGCAGCAGCAGCGGATTTTGGCTATCTCTTTGGATCGGCAGCGTTTAGAGCAGATGCCGGTGCATGAATACCTCGATCTGTACGTGATTTAAACGCCGCATCTACAGCGATAAGCCGAAAAAAGGGCCGGTTTTTATGCCGGCCCTGGGTATTTTCCGCCTGAGCGCATTACCTTCTGCGATAGCTCTTCTGCGCGTTGTTCACCTTCACCAGATAACGGCGTGACTCGCCGGCCGGGTGTTTGGTGGTCAGCGTCTGGTAAATGTCACCCGGCTGCATGCCGTTGATGATACTCACCGCGCGGGTTCTGTCGCTGGAGAACACTCGCAACACGCTGCCTGCGCCGCCGTTATAGGCGGTGATCACCGCATAGCGGCGTGAGGTCGGGTTCTGAATGCCGGCCAGGTAGTTGTTTTGCAGGATCGCCAGATAAGCGGTGCCGGTGTCGATGTTGTTCTCCGGATCGAACAGGTAGCTGCGGCTTGGCGTGCCCCATTTCCCGCGCATCTGGAACACGTCTTTACCGGCGGTATGCTGCACAACCTGCATCAGGCCGAGCGCATCCGAACCGCTTACCGCATACGGGTTAAAGCTGGATTCGGTCTGCATGATCGCCAGGATCAGCGACTCTTCCACCCCGTATTTCTCCGATGCCTTGCGTACCATCGGCAGGTATTTGTGCGCACGCTGATCCAGGTGGTTTGGCACCAGCTGAATGGTGACCGAGTAAATCACGTGCAGGCCGGAGGTGCGCTTTTGCAGCTTGGTTTGCAGCAGATAGTCGGCAAAGTGCGCCGCACGCCATTCCCAACGGATCGGCGCGCCTTTGTTATCCAGCACCTGGCCATACAGGAACGGCTCTTTACTGATCTGGATATCGTTGACGTCGGAATAGAGGTCGATCGAACCCGGATCGTCCCCCATCAGCAGGGTGCTGATGATCGCCTGGCGCAGGTGAGCGGCGGGATCGGTGGTGGCGATGGTTTCAATGGTTATCGCGCCGGAATCAAAGTTGATGTGGCTACGGGTTTCATACTGATCGGTATATTTAACGTAATCTTTTGGCCCGGCGATCAGAACTTCGTTCAGACCCCAGATATTCTCGATGTTGTGGGCAAACTGGCCCATCAGGATCTCGAAACCGTTGGTGTCTTTGACCCAGGCTTCGTTGACTTCGTCGGTTTTCTTGCCGGAACAGGAAATCAGCAATGGCGCTATCACTAGCAAAGCTAAAATTTTCTTCATCTTAAAGCCGTATACGAGAAGTTTTGGAAGGGCCAGCGCCTGGCCCCAACAGCATTATTCGCTTGGTGGCGTATAGCCTTCGATATGGACGTCGTGCCCTTCGAACAGGAATTTGACCATTTCGGCTTCCAGCAGTTTGCGGTCATCCACGTTCATCATGTTCAGCTTTTTCTCGTTGATCAGCATGGTCTGTTTTTTCATCCATTCGGCCCAGGCCTCTTTCGAGATCTCGTTATAGATGCGTTTGCCGATGTCCCCTGGATAAAGCTGGAAGTCCTGCCCTTCGGCATCGCGCTGCAAGAAGGTACAAAAAATGGTTCTGCTCATGCTAATTCCTCATTATTTAGGGTATTAACCCTGTTGGAGCGGGGAGTGTTTTGCCAACTGTTGCAACAGGCGGTCAACCGGCGCCGCCAGCCCGACGGCGGGCGGTTGCGCCAGGTTATACCAGAGACCGACCCCCTCATCCATACTGCCGCCCGCCGCGTTCATTTCCAGCCACATTGGCACGATATCGAGATGGAAATGGCTGAAAGTATGGCGAAATGCGGTCAACTGCTCCAGGCGATTGCCTTTCAGACCGCGCTGTTGCAGCCAGAGTTCCATCTCTTCGCGTTCGCTGAACTGCGGGAAGCAAAACAGCCCGCCCCACAGCCCGACGGCCGGGCGCTGTTCCAGCCACGCCCGCTCGCCGCTTTGCAGCAATAAGAAGTAGGCGGTTTTTTCCGGCAGCGTCTGCTTAGGTTTTTTACCGGGGTATTTTGCCCAACTGTGGTTAGCGTAAGCGATGCAGCCGGTATTAAGGGGGCACAGCTCGCATTTGGGTTTGGAGCGGGTGCACACCATCGCGCCCAGATCCATCATCGCCTGATTGAACTGGCCGACGCCCTGGGCCGGGGTGACGTCTTCACTGATCCGCCACAGGCGGTTCTCTACGTCTTTTTTGCCCGGCCAGCCCTCAACCGCATAGCAGCGGGCCAGCACGCGCTTCACGTTGCCGTCGAGGATCGGATAGTGTTGACCGAGCGCCAGCGACAGCACCGCACCGGCGGTTGAGCGGCCGATGCCGGGCAGGGCGGCGATTTCTTCAAAGGTTGTCGGGAACTCGCCGCCGTGCTGTGCGACAATGGTCTGCGCCGCCTTATGCAGGTTGCGCGCGCGAGCGTAGTAACCCAGGCCGGTCCACAGGTGCAGCACTTCGTCCAGCGGCGCTTCTGCCAATGCGCGTACGTTGGGAAAGCGCGCCATAAAACGCTGAAAGTAAGGAATAACGGTGGCAACCTGAGTTTGTTGCAACATGACCTCGGAGAGCCATACTTGATAGGCGGTCTTATCAAGCTGCCACGGCAGGGTTTTACGGCCGTAACGCTGGTACCAGTCAAGCACCACCTGTGCGAACTGTTGTGCTTGCATCATAAGCAGATTCGATATCCGGCAGAAAATGAAGCGAGATTGCAGCATAGAGTCATGTTGCTGTAAACCGGAACTTTCCGACGTCGCACGGCAGGTATCAAGATGAACACTTGCTAAACCAAGGTATCTTTGCATAATGCGCGTTTCCCTAATTGGCAGCCAAACAGACAGAAAGCACTATGATTAATGACGTCATCTCCCCGGAATTTGATGAGAACGGCCGCGCGATGCGCCGTATCCGCAGTTTTGTCCGCCGCCAGGGGCGGTTGACCAAAGGCCAGCAGCACGCGCTGGACAACTATTGGCCGGTGATGGGCGTGGAGTATCAGGCTGAACCTGTCGATATCGCCGCACTGTTCGGGCGCGACGCGCCGACCGTGCTGGAGATCGGTTTTGGCATGGGCGCCTCGCTGGTGACCATGGCGAGCAACAATCCGCAGCAGAACTTCCTGGGGATTGAGGTGCATTCGCCGGGCGTGGGCGCTTGCCTGGCTGACGCCACTGAAGCGGAATTGAGCAACCTGCGCGTGATGTGTCACGATGCGGTTGAGGTGCTGGAGAATATGATCCCGGACGGGTCGCTGGACATGGTGCAGCTGTTTTTCCCCGATCCGTGGCACAAAGCGCGCCACAACAAACGCCGCATCGTACAGACGCCGTTTGTTGAACTGGTGCGACGCAAACTGAAAGTCGGCGGCGTGTTCCATATGGCCACCGACTGGCAACCTTATGCAGAACATATGTTAGAGGTTATGAACGGGATCTCAGGCTACCGTAATCTTTCCAGCGATAATGATTACGTGCCGCGTCCGGATTCACGCCCGCTGACAAAATTTGAATTACGCGGCCAGCGTCTGGGACATGGCGTTTGGGATTTGATGTTTGAGAGGAAAGAATAATGGCTAAGAACCGCAGTCGTCGTTTACGTAAAAAGTTACACATTGAAGAGTTTCAGGAGCTGGGTTTCTCCGTAGCATGGCGCTTTGCCGAAGGCACCGCGGTTGAGGATATCGACAGCACGCTGGACGCTTTCATCGACGAAGTGATTGAGCCGAACGGCCTGGCCTTTGACGGCAGCGGCTATCTGCAGTGGGAAGGGTTAATCTGCCTGCAAACCATCGGGCATTGCACCGACGAACAGCGTGAACTGGTCAAAAAATG
Source organism: Serratia plymuthica (assembly GCF_018336935.1). Classification (NCBI taxonomy): domain Bacteria; kingdom Pseudomonadati; phylum Pseudomonadota; class Gammaproteobacteria; order Enterobacterales; family Yersiniaceae; genus Serratia; species Serratia plymuthica. Next base: position 4,296,220 of record NZ_CP068771.1, read on the forward strand.
GCTGGAAGCGCGCAAGCTGTCCGACGTTAAGGTCAGCGATCTGTTCGATATCTGGTGGGATTGATTTTCTCAGCCTGATGAGTGCGGCTTCGCGCCGCGCCGTTCCTTGAATTTAAGGTGCCTTAACGGCGCCTTTGTTTTATGCCCAATAGATTTCAAGTTGCGGCTTGAAAGATGAAGGGAAAGCCGGAGTGTGACCGAGGTGGTAACGACATTGGATAACGCGTTGCTGGATGACATCCTGCAACAGGTGCGCCCGCTGATTGGCAAAGGGAAGGTGGCGGACTATATACCGGCGCTGGCGGAAGTGGCCGCCGACCGTTTGGCGATCGCCGTTTGCACCGTCGACGGCGAGATGTTCCAGGCCGGGGACGCCACGGAACGTTTCTCTATTCAGTCTATTTCCAAGGTGCTGAGCCTGACGCTGGCGCTGACGCGCTACCAGGAGCACGAGATCTGGCAACGGGTCGGCAAAGAGCCTTCCGGCCTGCCGTTCAACTCGTTGTTGCAGCTGGAAATGGAACAGGGCAAGCCGCGCAATCCGTTTATCAACCCCGGCGCGCTGGTGGTGTGCGACATGCTGCAAACCCGGCTCAGCGCCCCTAAACAGCGGATGCTGGAAGTGGTGCGGCAACTGACCGGCGAAGACGATCTGGCCTATGACTCCCGCGTGGCGCGCTCCGAGTTCGAACACTCCGATCGCAACGCGGCGATAGCCTATCTGATGAAGTCGTTCGGCAACTTCGAAAACGACGTGCTCACCGTTCTGCAAACCTATTTCCACTACTGTGCGCTGCGCATGAGCTGCGTTGAGCTGGCGCGCAGTTTTGCCTATCTGGCCAATCACGGGCGCGATCTCCGTGGGCGCGAAGTGATAAGCCCGCTGCAGGCGCGCCAGATCAATGCCCTGATGATGACCAGCGGTATGTACGACGGCGCGGGGGAGTTTGCTTATCGGGTGGGCATGCCGGGCAAATCCGGCGTGGGCGGCGGCATTGTCGCTATCGTGCCCGATGAGCTGTCGATCGCCGTCTGGTCGCCGGAGCTGGATGCGTCCGGTAACTCCCTGGCGGGAACTGCGGCGCTGGAACTGTTGTCTCAACGGATTAGCCGTTCGATTTTTTAATCCCACCACGGAAGGGAGTCAGGAGAAAATATGTTAAAGAAAACCGGGTTAGCCTTACTGCTGTTGACCGCTTCACAGGCGCATGCCGAATATCAGTGCAGCGTTAAACCCCAGGACGATGTGGTTATCAGCCCGCAGAACGTGCAGGTGACTGGCGCCAGCGGCAATCTGCAGATCTCGGCGGATGGCGACGTCACCCGTAACGGCCAGGCGCTGAGCCTCAACGACAGCCAGCGTCAGAAAGCCTTCAGTTACCAGAGTGCGCTACGCAAAGAACTGCCGTGGATCGACAAGGGCGCGCAGCAGCATCTGGAAAAAGCGCGGGTGGCGCTGGACAAGGTGATCGTGAAGGAACTGGGTAGCGACAGCAATGTGCGCAACCGCCTGACCACGTTGAACGACCAGCTTAAGCAGCAGATGAACCGCATTATCGAACACCGCAGCGACGGCCTGGCTTTCCACCACAAGGCGATCGACCAGGTTGAGCAGGATGGCCGCAATCTCGTGCAGCAAAGCATGGGCGGCGTGCTGCAAGACAGCCTGAACGAGATGGGCGTCAAGCAGGCCGCCAGCAGCGGCGGTAACCCGTTGCAGGCGATTATGGGCAATCTGGGTGGCCTGCAGAAGGCGATTCAGAACGAATGGAACAACCAGGAGCAGGATTTCCAGAACTTTGGTCACGACGTCTGCAGCCGCGTTACCGGCCTGGAAACCCAGCGTAAAGATCTGCTTAACGCGTTGAAGTAACAGTCAATCAGGGGGGCATATTTTGACCTGCGGATTGTTATCTGACAGACTGGTTAAATTATGTACTGATTCATGGGTGTTTACGGAGAACGCTATGGGCCATACTCGCTACGAAACTGATGTTGTCGCCTGGGCAAATGAACAGGCAGCTCTTTTGCGCTCCGGAAAATTGTCTGAGATCGATATTGAAAAGATCGCCGAGGAGATTGAGGACGTGGGGAAGAGCGAGCAAAGGGAACTTGCAAGCCGCATGACGGTGCTGATTGCACACCTGCTGAAATGGAAGTATCAGCCGGTGCGGCGTGGAAGCAGTTGGGAAAAAACCATTAAAGCGCAACGGAAAGAGGTGCTTTACAGTTTGAAAGAATCGCCGAGTTTAAAAAGTAAGCTCGGTGATGCAGATTGGCTGGACGTGATTTGGTCAAAAGCGGTAGCGCTTGCCACCACGGAAACCGGATTGGACGTTTTCCCCGAAAGCGCCATTTGGGATGCCCAGCACGCACTTTCACAAGAATTTTTCCCAGACTAGAATCAATAAAAAAGCGCTGATAGTTCAGCGCTTTTTTTTACTCGTCGTCCACCAGGAACAGCTCCAGCAGCGAGTTAAGGAACAGTTTGCCTTTTTCGGTGATCTGCCAGTATTCCGCCGTTTCTTCCAGATAACCTTTCTCCAGCGCCTCATCCAACTGTGGGCGAATCACGCTTTCATCCAGCCCGGTGTAGTTGGCGAAATCGGCACGCGGCGCGGCCTCCAGCAGGCGGAAGCGGTTCATAAAGAACTCGAACGGCCGATCCGCCGTCGTCACCTCATGCTGTTTGTCCATATACTTGCCCTGCATAAAACCGCGCGGATGCTTGGTTTTCGCGGTGCGCAGAATGCGGCCGTCGCTGAAGGTCAGCTTGCCGTGCGCGCCGCAGCCAATCCCCAGGTAGTCGCCGAAGCGCCAGTAATTGAGATTGTGCCGGCATTGATAACCCGGTTTGGCGTAGGCCGAGGTTTCATACTGCCGGTAGCCGGCGGCGCTCAGCAACTGGTGGCCGCGTTCGAAGATGTCCCACAGCGCATCGTCGTCCGGCAGCACCGGCGGCCGCGAGCTGAACAGGGTGTTCGGCTCGATGGTCAACTGATACCACGACAGGTGCGGCGGGTTCAAAGCGATCGCCTGGCGCAGATCGTCCAGCGCCTCTTCCAGCGACTGGTCCGGCAAACCGTGCATCAGATCGAGGTTAAAGCTGCGCAGGCCGAGACCGGTGGCCAGGTGTGCCGCACGCTTGGCCTCTTCCGGGCCGTGAATGCGCCCCAGACGGGTTAACTTCTCTGCGCTGAAGCTTTGCACGCCGATCGAGATGCGGTTCACACCGGCGCGCTGGTAGCCGCTGAAGCGATCGGCCTCCACGGTGCCGGGGTTGGCCTCCATGGTGATCTCCGCGTCATCGGCGACGCGAATACGCGCCCGCACGCCATCGAGCAGCGATTGCATCGCCTCGGCGCTCAGCAGGCTGGGGGTGCCGCCGCCGATAAAAATGGTGCTGATTTCCCGGCCGCTTACCAGCGGCAGATCGGCATCCAGATCGGCCAGCAGGTGATCGACGTATTCCTGATGCGGCACTTCCCCCTTCAACGCGTGCGAGTTGAAGTCGCAGTACGGGCATTTCTGCACGCACCACGGGATGTGAATGTACAAACTCAGCGGAGGCAGCTTAAGCATTGCGCATGGCTTCCAGCATCAGCTTCAGCGCCTGACCGCGGTGTGACACCGCGCTCTTCTCGTCGCGGCTCAGTTCGGCGGCGGTGCGGCCCAGTTCCGGCACGTAGAAGACAGGATCGTAACCGAAACCACCGGCACCGGCGGATTCAAAGCCGATTTCACCCGCCCAGCTACCGTGGAACACCAGCGGCGTCGGGTCTTCTGCATGACGCATGTACACCAGCACGCAGTGGAACTGCGCGCCGCGGCTGCCTTGCGGCACGTCTTTCAGCGCCACCAGCAGCTTGTCGAGGTTTTGCTGGTCGGAAGCGTCTACGCCGGCGTAGCGCGCAGAGTAGATGCCAGGTGCGCCGCCCAAGGCGTCCACCGCCAGGCCGGAGTCATCGGCGATCGCCGGCAGGCCGGTGATTTGCGCCGCGTGACGGGCTTTCAGGATGGCGTTTTCGATAAACGTCAGGCCGGTTTCCTCGGCGGAATCCACGCCCAGCTCGGTTTGTGCGACCACGTTCAGACCGAAATCGGCCAGCAGGTCGGCGAGTTCACGCACTTTCCCCGGGTTACCGGTGGCAAGAACGACTTTTTGCATAATGACTACCTTGAAAATTACTCGATAAGCGCCGCGACCACGGCGGGGATCTGTTGCGGATTAACGATGCGTAACTGTTTATGCCGCCCCAGTTCGCCTTTCTCGATGGTGACGTTGCTTTTCGCCACTTTAAACTGCTTGGCGATAAACTTGATCAGATGGGCGTTGGCCTGGCCGTCAACCGGCGGGGCGGTAATGGCGACTTTAAGTTCGTCGCCATGCAAACCGATAATCTGGTCGCGGCTGGCTTTCGGCTGAATATATAGCCTGATTGCCAGCCCGTCCAGCACGGGAGTGACTGCACTCACAGCAGGAACCAGATCTCACCGAACAGATCCATACCCAGGTAGTTGATCAGATACAGGATCAGGATCACCACCATCCCTGAAAAATCGATACCGCCCATGGCCGGAAGAATGCGGCGGATCGGGGCCATCAGGGGTTCCGTCAACTGATACATCACATAGTCGATCGGGCTGCGGCCCTGGCTGACCCAGCTCATCAAGGCGCGGATAATCATCACCCAGAAGATCAGATAGCCTGCCGACTTGACCAGCGAAATCAGGCCAAACAGCAGGTTATACGGGCTGAGCGACATCGCGCCGCCCTGGATCAACAGCAGCAGCGGGTACTTGATGGTCATCAGCAGGAACGCCAGCAACAGAGAAGCGCTGTCGATTGGCCCCAGTGATGGAATTATTCGGCGCAGCGGGCCAACCACCGGCTGGGTGATCTTCACCACGAACTGGGCGAACGGGTTATAAAAATCGGTACGCGTCCACTGCATCCAAATACGCAGCAGCAGTACCATGACGTAAAGATCAATAACGGTTTTGACCAAAAAAGTCAGCGTTAGCATGAAGGGGCCCTTCTCCTTAACTTTCGGTTATTTAAAATGATTTTTCCATTTCCTGCGCACGGGAAACCGCCGCGCGCATGGCTTTGGCCACGGTCTCCGGCAGTTGTTGCTCGTTGAATACCCGCAGCGCTTCGGCGGTGGTGCCGCCTTTGGAGGTGACCTGCTCGCGCAGAGTCGATAATGGCGTGTCCGGGTTGGCTTCCACCAGCGCGGCTGCGCCGGAAGCGGCCTGTTGCACCAGCTCGCGTGCGGTTTGGCTATCGAAGCCCATGCGCTCGGCTTCTTGCTGCATGGCTTCCATAAACAAGAAGAAGTAGGCCGGAGCGCTGCCTGCGGCGGCGATGACGCCGTTGATGCCGTTTTCGTCATCCACCCAGCAAACCTTGCCGACGGAGGCCATCAAATCGCCGGTGTAGTCGCGATCCTGCTGGCTGACCTGTTGCGGCGCGTACAGGCCGCTCATGCCTTTGCCAACCAGAGACGGGGTATTGGGCATAATGCGCACGATGCTCAGTTTGTCGCTCAACAGTTGGTAAAAACGGCTGACCTGAATGCCGGCGGCGATCGACAGCACCAGCTTGCCGGAGAAATCGACCTGCTGCAGCGGCTGACAGACGTCGGCCATCATCTGCGGTTTTACCGCCAGCACCACGACCTCGGCCTCGCGCGCGCAGGCCAGGTTGTCACTGCTGCTGACGATGCCGTAGTCCGCCGCCAGCGCATCGCGGTTTTTAGCCGAAGGCGCGCAGACGCTGATGAGTTTAGCCGGGTATCCGCCCGCCACCAGGCCGGCGATAATCGCGCGCGCCATGTTGCCGGCGCCAATAAAGGTAATCTTACGGTGTTGCATCAAAATTCCTCGTTATATGTCAGGCCGGTGAATAATCACGAGCGCCGAAAATTGCGGTGCCGATACGCACCAGGGTGCTGCCTGCGGCGATCGCCGCCGCCATATCATCCGTCATGCCCATAGACAGGGTATCCACCTGCGGATAGTGCTGTTGCAGGGCCAGGAAGGCGTCGCTCATCCGGCCGAATACCGCCAACTGGCGCTGGTAGTCTTCTTCCGGAGCGGGGATCGCCATCAGCCCACGCAGCGTCACGTTCGGCAGCGCGGCTACCGCCTCCGCCAGCGCCGGTAATTCAGCCAGTACAATGCCAGATTTACTCTGTTCATCGCTGATATTAATTTGGATCAGAACGTTAAGCGGCGGCATGCCTGCCGGGCGCTGATCGCTGAGGCGTTGGGCGATGCGCAGCCGATCCACCGTGTGGCACCAGGCGAAGTGCTCCGCCACCAGCCGGCTTTTATTGGATTGCAACGGGCCGATAAAGTGCCAATCCAGCGTTGCGCCTTCCGGCAGCGTGGCGAAATGCTGCACTTTATCCACGCCTTCCTGCACGTAATTCTCGCCAAAGGCACGCTGGCCGGCGGCGATGGCTTCTGCGATCGCCGCCACAGGTTTGGTCTTGCTGACTGCAAGCAGAGTGATTTCTTCTGGAGCGCGTGCGCAACCTTGAGCGGCTGCCGCGATGCGGCTTCTGACATCCTGCAGATTCTGTTGGATAGTGCTCATTATTGACCCAGGAGATTGATATGGATATCGATGAATTCGTGGCCCTTAGTGTAAAGCATAATGCTTCCGATCTGCACCTTTGTGCGGGCCATCGGCCCATGTTGCGCATTGATGGCGAACTGCAGCCGCTGGAAGGGGCGGAAACGCTGACCCGGGAGCGTATGCACCAGCTGTGCGGCGCGCTGCTGCAACCGCCGCAGCGGCAACATTTGCAGCGGCGCGGCCAGCTCGATCTGGCGTTGACGCTGGCGGGCGATGTTCGGCTGCGCGCCAATTTCTTTTTGCAGAATTTGGGGGTATCCATTGCGCTGCGGTTGATTGCCGGCCACTGCCCGGCGTTGGCGGCGTTAGCGGTGCCGGCGATTGTCCCCGCGCTGCTGCGGCGTGAAGATGGCCTGATACTGGTCACCGGCGCGACCGGCAGCGGTAAATCCACCACGCTGGCGGCGATGATCGACGACATCAACCAGCATCAACGGCGGCATATCATCACGCTGGAAGACCCGATCGAATTTATGCACCATAGCCGGAAGTCGCTGATCCAACAGCGTGAACTGGGTCGCGATAGCCACAGTTTTGACGAAGCGCTACGCGCCGCGCTGCGTGAAGATCCGGATGTGATCCTGTTGGGGGAACTGCGCGATACCGCCACCATTCGTCTGGCGCTTACTGCGGCGGAAACCGGCCATCTGGTGCTGGCGACGCTGCACACCCGCAGCGCGCCGCAGGCGGTGGATCGTTTGGTCGACGTTTTCCCGGCGGAAGAAAAGCCTTATGTGCGTGCGCAGCTGGCCGCCAGCCTGCAGGCGGTGATTGCGCAAAAGTTGCTAGGCAGGCCCGGCGGAGGGCGGGTGGCAATATTTGAGGTGCTGACGGCAACGGCGGCGGTCAGCAGCATGATCCGCGAAGGCAAAACCCATCAGCTCGCCAGCGTGCTGCAAACCGGCGCGCAGTCCGGCATGCAGACCTTTGAACAGGGATTGCAGCAGCGGATCGACGCCGGTTTGTTGGGGGGAGAAGCAGGGGCGTGACAGGCCGGTTAACCCAGCTGTTTTTCGAACCAGCTTTCCAGGATGACCACCGCGGAGGCGGAGTCGACGCTGCCTTTGTCCAGAGCGCGGAAACCGCCGCGATCGAACAGATTGGCGCGCGCTTCGACGGTGCTGAGGCGTTCGTCATGCAGCGCGACCTGCACGCCAAAGCGGCCATGCAGACGGTTGGCGAATTTGCGTGCCTGGTCGGTCACCAACTGCTCGGTGCCGTCCATATTCAACGGCAGGCCGACTACTACCAGATCCGGCTGCCACTCTTTCAGCAGCTTTTCGATCTTTTGCCAGTCTGGAGAGCCGTCCTGCGCCTTGAACGCCGCCAACGCGCGGGCGCTGCCGGTGAGTTCCTGACCGATGGCCGCGCCGATGCTCTTGGTGCCGAAGTCGAAGGCGATAATGGTACGGTTGGTCATCAGGCGTGTCCTGCGTGGTTGGCAATGCTGCGGATATCGATGCCAAGAAGGTTGGCGGCCTCGCGCCAGCGGCTGGCGATCGGCGTATGAAACAAAATGTCGGTGTCGGCTTCTATGGTCAGCCAGGCGTTTTCCAGCACTTCCTGTTCCAGCTGGCCTTTTTCCCAGCCGGCATAGCCGAGCGCCACCAGTACGTCATCCGGCTGTTCCGGGGTGCCGAGCGTTTCCAGCACGTCTTTCGAGGTGGTGATCATGGTGTCCTGCGAGATCTGAATGCTGGAGCCAAAGCCACTGCGCGGCGTATGCAGGATAAACCCGCGATCGTCCGCCAATGGGCCGCCGGCGAATACCGGTTTATCCAGGCTGATGGCCGGATTGCGGGCGGGCGGCATGATCTTCAGCTTGCTCAGCACCGTTTCCACCGTGAACTGTTCCACCGGCTTGTTGATCACCAGGCCCATGGCGCCGTCTTCATTGTGCTCGCAGACGTAAATCACCGAGCGTTTGAAGCGAGGATCCTGAAGAGATGGCATGGCGATAAGAAAATGGTGCTGTAAATTCATGGCGTTATTTAAGGTAATTGAGTGGTGATAAGTTAAACAGCCGCCAGTATGCGGCTATACCCGTCGCCTTTCAAGCCGCAGCGTTGTTGGCTGCACAGGCTCCCCCCAGTGACTTACTCAAGTAAGCGCCTGGGGATGAGCGAGCTGGCCGCCTGGCTGCAACTCGAAATCCATAGGGTATATACCCGTAGGCCTTTCAAGCCGCAGCGTTATTGGCTGCGCAGGCTCTGGAAGGTCAGGATTGCGGGCGACAGCGCCGCCCGCATGGCGGATTACTTCGCGGCCAGACGCTTTTCGATCGCGTCCATCAGCATGCCGGTGATGGAAACCGGGAAGGCCGCTTCGATTTCGCGCGCGCAGGTTGGGCTGGTGACGTTGATCTCGGTCAGACGATCGCCAATCACGTCCAGGCCAACGAAAATCAGCCCTTTCTCTTTCAGCGTCGGGGCCACTGCGCGGGCAATTTTCCAGTCGCTTTCGCTCAGAGGGCGCGGTTCGCCACGGCCACCGGCCGCCAGATTACCACGGGTTTCCCCCTGCGCCGGGATACGCGCCAGGCAGTACGGCACAGGTTCGCCGTCGACCACCAGAATGCGCTTATCGCCTTCCTTGATCGCCGGCAGGAAGTTCTGCGCCATGCAGAAACGGCTGCCATGCTCGGTCAGGGTCTCGATAATCACCGACAGGTTAGGATCGTCCTGCTTCACGCGGAAGATGGACGCGCCGCCCATGCCGTCCAGCGGTTTGAGGATGATGTCGCCGTGCTGCTGGTGGAACTTGCGGATGTGGGCTGCGCTACGGCTGACCAGGGTGTCCGGCGTCAGTTCCGGGAACCAGGCGGTGAACAGCTTCTCGTTGCAGTCGCGCAGGCTCTGAGGCTTGTTGACCACCAGCGTGCCTTTCACCTCTGCGCGCTCCAGAATGTAGGTCGCGTAGATGTATTCGGTATCGAATGGCGGATCCTTGCGCATCAGGATCACGTCCAGATCCTGCAGCGCCAGATCCTGCTCGGTGCCGAAGCTGAACCAGCTTTCTTTATCTTCTTTCACGTTCAGCAAGCGGGTGCGTGCGCGCCCATCACCGGCGTGCAGATAGAGATCGTTCATCTCCATGTAGTGCAGTTCCCAGCCACGGCGCTGCGCTTCGAGCAGCATGGCGAAGCTGGTGTCTTTCTTGATATTGATGGAGGCGATAGGGTCCATCACGATGCCGAGCTTAATCATTTTCTCTCCTTTAACCCAGATCGCCGAAACGTACCTGCAAAGCGGTAATTGCGGTGAGCGCTGTGGTTTCTGTACGCAGAACGCGTGGCCCCAGCAGGATATCAGTAAATCCGTAACCTGTGGTCATCGCAATTTCGTCGGCGGATAACCCGCCTTCCGGCCCAATCAGCAGGCGGACATGGTCCACCGGCAGCGGCAGGGTATTGATGCTGTGGCTGGCGCGCGGGTGCAGGTTAAGCTTCAGGCTGCCGTCCTGCTCGGCGCACCAGGCTTCCAACTGCATGGCCTCGCGAATTTCCGGAATGCGGTTACGGCCGCATTGTTCGCAGGCGGCAACGGCGATTTTCTGCCATTGCTGAATTTTCTTCGCCAGACGCTCGCCATCCAGCTTGACGCCGCAGCGTTCGGAAAACAGCGGGGTGATGACGTTAACGCCCAGTTCGATGGATTTCTGAATGGTGAACTCCATCTTCTCCCCGCGGGAAATCACCTGGCCCAGGTGCAGATTGAGCGGTGACTCGCGGTCTTCCAACTGGCCGGCGCTGAGTTGCACCTGCACGCTTTTCTTATCAACCCGAACGATCTCGGCGTCAAACACCCGGTTGCTGCCGTCGAACAGCTGCAATGCCTGGCCGGCGCTCATGCGCAGCACGCGCCCGACGTGGTTGGCGGCGTCTTCGCTCAGCGCGATTTCCGCATGGTCGATCAACGGCTGCGGGTGATAAATGCGGGGTATACGCATGTGAATATTCGATCCTGACTAATGTGCAGTCATCAGGGCTGCAGCTTGAAAAAAAAGAGTATATACCCAACGGTTAGCTTTTTCGCTGCCGGCAAGCCTGTTGAATATAGGGGTTGTGGTTGCCCTGAACCTTTGCGATACGTGCTTCACGCAGACATTCCCATTGGCTGACCGGATATTGGCGGTTCCACACCTCGAACAGTTGGGTTTGCTGGCGCGAAAGCCGCAGTTGATAACGGTCGCGCATATAGAAATAGGTGCGGGCAATGGTGCCGCGTGCGCGGGCCGGCGGCTCCGCCTGCTTATTTTTGAAATCCACTTTCATCGGGCATTGGCCGTACTGGCCTTCGCCGCCTTTCCACTGGCTGTACATAAAGTTATTGCGATCGCCGTTCACTTCCCCGATAGCCGGTTGCAGGTTGTGCAGATCGGTTTCGATTTGGCGGTAGGTCGCGTCTTTATTGCAGTTTTTACGGCCGCCCTGCTGCCAGCATTGCAGCTGGTGGCCGAACTGCCAGGCAGGCACCACGTGTTCCCATTCAATGCGCTGAGCGCGCTGGGCGTTTTTACGCGCCTGATAGCCGCAGCTGTTGAGGTCAGGAATGCCTTTTTTACCCTGCCAGTCGATCCGGCAACCGCAGTAAAAGGAGCCGGGCGCGTCCTGATTGATTTTGGCCGCTGCGGTCTTGGCCTGAGAGAAATTATTGATGCCGTGGGCGTGCGCGGCACCTGCAATGAAAGCCACCATAAACAGAATTTTGCGAAGCATATTCCAAAACAGCTCGAAATTGGAAAAGCAGGCAGGGTAACGGAAGTTTAGGAGAGTGGCAAATGGTGATATTTACTTGTTTTAACGTATAAAACGTTTCGTTAATGCTTTTCGCTAGCGATAAATCTCAGTCTTTCGCCGCACTGGCGGCAGCGGTATTCGCTTTCACCGCGCAGCACCCGATTGTGGCGGCGTACGGTGAGCTGGTGCTGCTGACAACCGCACAGGTAGGGGAAGGTTTTGCTTTGCACCGAGGCGATTTCAAACTGGTGTGTGCGGCTGGCGGGCACCCGCAAGACGTTTTCCATCATATGGCGCCATTCGCGGCCATGCGGCGGCACGCGGCCAAACTGGCGAAACACCAGCAGGTGCGCCAGCTCATGCGGCACCACTTCGTCGATAAACGGTTGCTGATTTTCCATTAACAGCACCGGATTCAGCCTGATTTCCCAGGCTTGCAGCCAGGCGGTGCCCGCAGTGGTGCCGCGCTGCTGGTAAACGACTTTGGGTTCAGGAAACTCGACGGAATAATGCTGGCGGGCCAGCTGAAGCTTTTCCCGCAGACAGCGCATTACCGCCTGTTGCAGCGCAATGGGGATTCTTACTTTGTTCATTGTCGGTAGCTTAAGCAAAGCTGCACCGGCTGGCAATACGCCACCGACGCAAATGATGCGGGGTACTCGCGGGCAGGTTTTTTCGCGCATTGCCAACCCGATCGTCTCTGACGGATTGTAATCAATGTGTTAACTGCGGGATAATAAAGCGTACATGCTGAGTCTGTACCCGCAGCGCTCGCCGTATGAGGTTGGAAAAAAACCACCTGAGGTAATGCCTTGCCAATATAGGGGTTATTATGCGATTCAGCGCAATAACCGACTGATTAAAAATAAGTAAGGTGTGGGCAGTTTTTTGCCGCAGCCTGCCCCGGGCATGCTGAGTAAGTGTGAATTTAACGCAGCTGATGTTGCAAGTGAGAGATCAATGTCGAATAAACCGTTCCATTATCAAGATCCGTTCCCGCTGAAGAAAGACGATACCGAATACTATCTGCTGAGCCGCGATCACGTTTCTGTGAGTGAGTTTGAAGGCCAGGAAATCCTGAAAGTTGCCCCAGAAGCCTTAACCTTGCTCGCACAGCATGCCTTCCATGACGCTTCGTTCATGCTGCGCCCGGCGCACCAACAACAGGTCGCCGATATCCTTGACGATCCGGACGCCAGCGAAAACGATAAGTACGTTGCGCTGCAATTTCTGCGTAACTCAGAAATCGCCGCCAAGGGTATTTTGCCAACCTGCCAGGACACCGGCACCGCGATCATCATGGGGAAAAAGGGCCAGCGCGTCTGGACCGGCGGCGGCGATGAAGAAGCGCTGTCGCGCGGGGTGTACAACACCTTTATCGAAGACAACCTGCGTTATTCGCAAAACGCCGCGCTGGACATGTACAAAGAGGTCAACACCGGCAGCAACCTGCCGGCGCAGATCGATCTCTATAGCGTGGACGGTGAAGAATACAAGTTCCTGTGCGTCGCCAAAGGCGGCGGCTCAGCCAACAAAACCTATCTGTATCAGGAAACCAAGGCGCTGCTGTCGCCAGGCAAGCTGAAAGATTATCTGGTCGATAAAATGCGCACGCTGGGCACCGCGGCCTGCCCGCCGTACCACGTGGCGTTTGTCATCGGGGGCACTTCGGCTGAAGCTACGCTGAAAACCGTCAAGCTGGCGTCGACCAAGTATTACGACGGCCTGCCGACCGAAGGCAACGAACACGGCCAGGCGTTCCGTGATGTGGCGCTGGAAGAAGAGCTGCTGAAAGAAGCGCAGAATCTGGGGCTGGGCGCGCAATTTGGCGGTAAATACTTTGCGCACGATATCCGCGTGGTGCGTTTGCCGCGCCACGGCGCATCCTGCCCGGTCGGCATGGGCGTTTCCTGCTCCGCAGACCGCAATATCAAGGGCAAAATCAACCGTGACGGCATCTGGCTCGAGAAGCTGGAGCACAATCCGGGCAAATTTATCCCGCAGGAGCTGCGCCAGGCCGGGGAAGGCGAGGCGATCAAGGTCGACCTCAACCGCCCGATGGCCGATATCCTCAAGCAGCTGTCGCAGTATCCGGTATCGACCCGCCTGTCGCTGAGCGGCACCATCATCGTGGGCCGCGACATCGCGCACGCCAAATTGAAAGAGCGGCTGGATCGCGGCGAAGGTTTGCCGCAATACGTTAAGGATCACCCGATTTACTACGCCGGCCCGGCCAAAACGCCGGACGGTTACGCCTCGGGTTCGTTGGGGCCGACCACCGCCGGGCGCATGGATTCTTACGTTGATCTGCTGCAATCCCACGGTGGCAGCATGATCATGCTGGCGAAGGGTAACCGCAGCCAGCAAGTGACGGATGCCTGCAACAAACACGGCGGTTTCTATCTTGGCAGCATCGGCGGCCCGGCAGCGGTTCTGGCGCAGCAAAGCATCAAGAGCCTGACCTGCGTGGAATACCCGGAACTGGGGATGGAAGCGATCTGGAAAATCGAAGTGGAAGACTTCCCGGCGTTTATTCTGGTGGATGACAAAGGCAATGACTTCTTCCAGAAGATCCAGGCCGGCCAGTGCTCGCGCTGCGTGAAATAACCCTGCAAAACGGTTGCCGCCTGATAGGGGCGGCAACTTTCAGACAGAATTTCATCCTGTGTAAAGTCCTGTTGCTCGCTGGACGCCTTGTTTTAACCTGTATACCCTACGCGCAGAGCTGTAAAACGCGCACAAAGGCATATTGGTAACGGAAGGTTCGGCAAGAAAATGGGAACGCAGGAAAATCACATCAGGGATCTGCTGGTCTGGATTGAAGACAATCTGACTAATCCGCTGTCATTGGATATTGTGTCCGCCAAATCAGGCTACTCGAAATGGTATCTGCAGCGGCTTTTCAAAAAGCAGACCGGTCTGTCGCTGGCGTCGTATATTCGCGCCCGGCGTTTGTATCTGGCCGCTTTTGCTTTGCGTTTCACGCGCAAGAGCATTCTTGATATTTCCGTAGAATATCAATTCGATAACCAACAAACCTTTTCCCGCTGTTTCAAAAAGCACTTTGCCGAATCCCCCAGCGTCTACCGTCATGCCCGCAAGCAGGACTTCAGCCATCTGGTGCGCTCGCTGTCCGCCGGTCAGCCTGGCGATATTAAGGTCGATCGCGTCACCGTCGATAAAGGCCAGTATCTCCTCAGAGGGAAAAATTACGCCTATCACCTGGACATCGAACATCTGGATAAGTCGCATCTGCATCTGCGCAGCGCAATCAAAGAGAATTTCTACAAGCTGCTTGGCGGCCGTCCGCCGTTGATCTACGCGCTGACTCATTTGACGCCGGATGGGGAGCGGGTCAGGGTGGATTATGCTCTCGGTGTCGACGCGGACAGTTCGGTCAATGTCGTTCCCGAGCTGGAGCCGCTGCCGGACATCTACGGCGATTTTTGCCGCTTTTGTTATTCCGGCAAGCCGGTGGCACTCAACGACCACGTGGTGCAGATATACACCCAGGTATTGCCGGAGTTAGGTCTGGCCCGCCGGGAAGGACCCGACCTGACGTTGTTCAGCTATTCGCTCAATGAGCGGGAGGAGCTGCATGTGGAGCTTCAGCATCTGGTGCCCGTAATTCCTCTGGGCTGAAAGGCCGGGCCGGCGTGCGATTTTTCTGTTGCACGATATCGGCCATTACCGCCAGGGCGATTTCCGCCGGCGTTTTACTGCCGAGCGCTAGCCCGATTGGCGCATGAATACGCTCCAGCTCTTGGGGGCTGAACTCGGCAATCTGCTGCAGGCGCTGGCGGCGGCGCGCGCTGTTGCGCAGCGATCCCATGGCACCGATATAAAATGCCGGGGTGTGTATGGCCTCCATCAGCGTCAGATCGTCCATCCGCGGGTCATGAGTCAGCGCCACAATGGCGGTATTGGCGTGGCATCCGCCGTCCTCAATAAACTTGGCCGGGAACTGGCGCAGCAGCGTCACGCCGTGCCGGAGCTGGGGGGCGAAATTATCCAGCGCCTCCGGGCGGTTCTCGCACACCAGCACTTCGAACCCCAACGAAGCGGCGAAATCGGCGCAATACAGCGCCACGCTCGATAACCCGGCAATCAGCAGGCGCGGCGCAGCGGCGATATTGAGCGTGATTTGTTGCCCATGGCGTTCCACCTGGGTGGCGCTGGCGAAGTCGGTCAGTTCCAGATTGCGGCAGGCATCGGGCAAGGTCAGGTGTTTGACCAACGCGTGGTGTCCGTCCAGCGCGCCGGCGATTTTTGTCAGGTAGCCGATGCTGTCGTCACCGGCCGGCAGGTATTCAATCAGCACGTCCAGCACCCCGCCGCAGGGCAACGCCACGTTCGGCTCCAGGCCGCCTTCACCGTAGCGGATCACCTGGCTGGCCGCCAGATACTCCCCGGCCGCCACTCGCCGCAGAAAATCCTCTTCCACGCAGCCGCCAGACAGCGAGCCGCAGTAATGCCCGCTCTGAGTTGCCGCCAGCAGCGCGCCTGGCGATCGCGGCGAGGAGCCGTAAGTGTTCAGTACGGTACACAGCCACACCGGCTGCTGTTTGAGCCAGCTTATCGCCTGGCCGATCACGGTGATATCAAGATGCTGCATAGATGATTTTACTCGCTGGCCGGTAGCTGTGACGGAAGATCAATATCCTGCACGACGCTTGCCCGATCAAGAGGCAACAGATAAACCGCTTCCCCTTGCAGCAGTTCGCGTGCGCCATTATCACCGCGCAACTGGCAAAGCTTTTTGTACAGTGGAGCGGCAAAGCCGACCGGGTGGCCAGGCCGTCGGTCGAAACAGGGGCGAGCTATCGCATGATGCCGCAGCGCATCGGCGACCAACCGGAAGATGTCGGGTGTGACGAACGGCATATCCGCCAGATGGATCAACCAGCCCTGCCAGTGCGGCGTAGCGCCAACGCCGGCGGCAATGGAATCCCCGAGACCTGCGCTGGCGATCAGCGTGACCGGCACCTGATACGCGGCGCAAACCTGCTGTACCCACAGGTTATCCGGCCGGGTGACGACCCATATCGGCAGACCGGAGGCCAGCGCCCGGCGCAAGGTATGTTCAAACAACGGGCGCCGGCGACCCGTCTCATCCGCAAACTCAGCGTTTAATTTGTTGCCTTCGCCACCGGCCTGCGAAAAACGTTCCCCACGCCCGGCGGCGGCGATCACTATGCCTGTTGTCATTTGCTCTGCCCGAATTTGCGCAACTATTGATTACCTTAGCGCTAATGCGTGTTTTTGATATGTGTTTTTGTTGAAAACAGGATGTTAATCATCACAGGATTTTGGTTATACGCATATGCTTATGACGTCTACGGCAAGGCCGTCAGCGTTTGCGCAACAATATCGCGAACACAAAACAACAATAAAGATGCGAAGGATTTTTTATGAGCAATTTCAACTCGTCACGGCGTCGCTTTATAAAAAGCGCCGTGATAGCGGGGGTGTCCGTCTACCTCGCCCCCCTCTACAGCCGCGCCTACGCCGCGCTGTTTGAACAAAAGATCCTTCAGTCGCCTAACTGGGATGCCCATGAGAAACGCGTGCGTTTCCGCATTGACGGCCGTGCCAAGGTCATGGGACAGAAGGTGTTCGCCCGCGATATTCGCGCGGTCGATATGCCGCACTGGCCACAAAAGCAGGCGCACGCCTTTATTCTGCGCGTGACCAAGGCCGACAGGCTGTTTGCGGGCCTCGACCTCTCGTTGTTGGGAGACGACCTGCAGCCGGATCGCCTGGTGACGGCGGAGGATTTGGCGCGCGACGGCCTGGCTTTCCCGGCGTTTTATGGCGACGACATGCTGTTGCCCGTCGGCAAGACACCGGCCTATCTGGGGCAAGCGGCTGCGATTCTGATTTATCACGACTTTGCTCGCTTCCGCTTTGCCAAGGACAAGCTGAAATTCCGCGAAGATACCCTTAAATACGGTGCCGAGACCGGCCCGCTGGAGCGCGATCCCTGGGGCACCTTCCGCTATGTGCGGGTGGGTGGCGACCAGCCGTTCGATGACGATCGTTTCTCCAGCCTGAAAGACACGCCGATTTTCCCGGTATCGATGAAGAAACACCTGCCGGTGTGGCCGGAAGGCCGCGAAGGCGGCAAACTGGATCAGGAAGGCATGCATTATGCCGGGATGATCGCCGCAGAGCTGCAAACGCCGCCGGATGATTGGTTGGTGCTGTCGCGGCGCTACACCACGCAGTCCGTCGACACTTCGGCGCTGGAGCCGGACAACGCCAACGGCTGGTTCGATGAGGTGACGCAAACCCTGCATCTGGTGGTGCCGACCCAGTCGCCGCAAGAAGTGGCCGACGAAATGCCGCGTATGCTGGCCAAACGCAACCCGCCGGTGAAACAGCTGATTCTGCACCCTTGCTACACCGTCGGCTACGGTTCGAAAGATCACTATAACTTCCCTTATTACGGTGCGGTGGCGGCGATGTATGGCGACGGGCACCCGGTACGGCTGGCCAATGATCGCTTCGAGCAGTTCCAGACGGCGCTGAAGCGCCACGCCTTCGACATGAATTACCGCATTGCGGTCAACCGCCAAACCGGCGTTCTGCAATCATTCCACGCTGAGATGACGGCAGACGGTGGCGGCCGCAGCAACTTTACGCCGTCGGTGGTGATGGTGGCGGCGACGGCGGCGCAGTCGATTTACTACTTCCCGAAAAGCGATTTGTCTGCGGTGGGGCTGGCTTCGCGTGCCATCGACGCCGGTTCGGCACGCGGTTACGGCACGCTGCAAAGCATGGCCGCCACCGAGATGATGGTGGATGAACTGGCTGCCGAACTGAAGATCGACCCGATCGAGTTCCGCCTGCGCAACGTACTGAAGTCCGGGATGAAAAACACCCAGGGCGCCATTCCTGCCGGTGCGATCCGCGCCGATGAAGTGCTGGAGAAGGCGGCGAAGCATGAGATGTGGCTCAAACGCGCCGAACGCAAGGCGGAGTTCGAGGGCAAGAACCCGGGCAAACGCTATGGCGTCGGCTTCGGTTGCGTGCAAAAAGACTTCGGCACCGGCGCGGAAACCTCCTTTGCTCGCGTCGAACTGGGGGAAGACGGGCGCATCATGCTGCATCACAGCGGCGCAGAGATGGGGACCGGCATGTCGACGTCACAATCGGTGTTGTGCGCGCAGTGGCTGGGCAAACCGGCGGATGAGGCGCACTTTTCGGTGACCGACTGGTCAGTGCTGCCGATGACAACCAGCGGCGATCCTTACCTTATGTCGCAGGCCGAGCAGGACCGGTCGCAAACCAACCCCGCCTGGACGCCAAGCTACTGTTCGCCATCCAGCGCCAGCAACTCGGCGTATTACTTCTCCCACAGCACGCGCGAAGCGGCCCGGCTGATCTTCAACCAAGGCCTGTGGCCGGCAGCGATGGCGCTGTGGCAGGCGGGTATCGGCGGTGGCCAGGCGGCGCCGCTGGTGGTGCGCAGAGAGGACGCGCGCTGGGTAGAAGGCGGGCTGACTGCCGCCGGCATGGCGGTGTTGAGCCTGGAGACGTTGGCGAAAAAAGCCTACCAGATGGGCGGTATCACCGGCGCAGCGGTGCACGTGTTTAACCGCTGGCAGTGGGCGGAGGCGGATTTCACCCTGGGCGGCGATAGTGAACGCCTGCCGATCGACGGGCTGGCGGTACGCAATGCCAATGGCGAGTTCAAAACGCTGCCGCGTACCCAGGTCTATTACCCACCGACCCAGCGCAATAACGCGGCGGTGACCTATTACAGCGCCGTCGGCACGTTGGCGGAAGTGGCGGTGGATATCGCCACCGGCCAGGTGGAGCTGCTTAACCATCATTCGATCATGGAGTGCGGCAACCTGATTGTGCCGGAACTGGTTTCCGGCCAGTTGCAGGGCGGGCTGGCGATGGGCATCGGCCATGCGTTGCACGAATATTTACCCCTGTACGAAGACGGGCCGGGTAACGGCACCTGGAACTTTAACCGTTACCACCTGCCGCGCGCCAGCGATGTGGCGGTCTGGAAGCAGACCGGCGAAATCCTGCCTGCGCTGTCGGAAACCGATCCGCCAAAAGGCATGGCCGAAGTGGTGATGATCCCGGTGGTCGCCGCGCTGGTTAACGCCATCGCCGACGCCACTGGCCACCGTTTCCGTGATTTGCCCGTTCGTGCAGAAAATATTCGTGAGGTATTACAATGAGCATTAAAACCCAGCCGATCTCTTTGACCGTCAACGATAAGCAGTATGGCCCGATCGAGGTGCCGGAAGGGCTGATGATGATCGACTTCCTGCATGAATATCTCAATCTGACCGGTTCGCGCCTGGGCTGCGGGCAGGGCATCTGTCACGCCTGCGTGGCGATTGTCGATCACCCGAGCGGCACCAGTGAGGAAGTGCGCACCTGCATCACCGGCGCGCACTTTTTCAGCGGCAAGAAAGTGCGTACCGTCGAAGGGCATGCCAGGGTGGATGAACAAGGCGAGGTGGTCGAGCTTTCGCCCATCCAGCAGGCTTTTCTCGAACATTACAGCTTCCAGTGCGGCTACTGCACACCGGGCTTTGTCAACGCCGCCACCCTTTTTGTGGAAAAGCTCAAACGTGAACCCATTGCGCGCGATCAACTGGAAAGCGCCATCGAGCAGGCGCTGGACAACCATATCTGCCGCTGTACCGGCTATGTGCGCTACTACGAAGCGGTGCGCGACGTGGTGCTGAAGACGCCGGGCCTGCTGAAGGAGACGGCGCGATGAAAAAACGTCTCGTACTCTTGATTCTGCTGGTGGCGATTATCGTTATCGCCCTGCTGTGGTGGCGGGAAAACCGCCGCTACGACGGCCCGGTACAGCAGGTGACCGCCAGCGCCGAACAAATCGTCCGGGGGCGCTATCTGGCCCAGGCTGCCGACTGCGCCGCCTGCCATACCGCCAGCGGCGGCGCGCCTTTGGCCGGCGGCTATCCGCTGGACACGCCGTTCGGCACGATTTACGGCAGCAATCTGACGCCGTCGGCCGACCACGGCATCGGGCGCTGGACCCAAGACGACTTCTTCCTGGCGCTGACCCAGGGCGTGGCGCCGGGCGGGCGACACCTGTACCCGGCGATGCCTTACACCTCGTATAAAGGGATTTCGCGCCAGGATGCCGACGACATCTACGCTTACCTGATGACGCGCCCGGCGGTAGACGTGGCCATTCCGGCCAACGAGATGCCGTTCC
This sequence comes from Serratia plymuthica, assembly GCF_018336935.1. Classification (NCBI taxonomy): domain Bacteria; kingdom Pseudomonadati; phylum Pseudomonadota; class Gammaproteobacteria; order Enterobacterales; family Yersiniaceae; genus Serratia; species Serratia plymuthica. The sequence continues at coordinate 4,316,821 of NZ_CP068771.1, forward strand.
CGTTCAACCAGCGCATGGCGCTGATTGGCTGGAACCTGCTGTTCCGCAACCAGGATCCGCTGCCGGCCAGTTCGCAGGGGGCGTCGGCACAGTGGCAGCGTGGCCGTTATCTGGCGGATACGCTGGGCCACTGCGGGGAATGCCATACGCCACGCGGCATGCTGGGCCAGATGGATCTCGGGAAACCGATGCAGGGCGGCGAACTGGGGCGCTTTATGGCGCCGGACATTACTCCGCACGGATTGGCGCAACGCGGCTGGACGCCGGACGACCTGAACCGCTTCCTGGCAACCGGCATCGCGCCTCAGGGCAGCGCCTTCAGCGAAATGCATATGGTGGTGGATCTCAGCACCCGTCATTTGACGCCGGAAGACCACCAGGCGTTGGCTACCTATCTGATGGGTGAGCAGCCGCCGGCCGCGGTGCCGGTCAAAGCGGGGCAGGGCAGCGATGCGGGGCGCATTGTCTATCTGGATCAATGTTCCGGTTGCCATGCCCGTGAAGGCGAGGGTAAACCGCATGTGGCGGTAGCGATGCGCGATAACGCGACGCTGCGCCAGCCGGACGCTAAAAACCTGATTGTTTCAGTGCTGGACGGTTTGCCGGCGCAGCAATTCCCCAACGGCGAGAGCCTGCAGAGCATGCCGGCCTTTGGCGAACGACTGGATGATGCGCAGGTGGCGGAGCTGGTGAACTATCTGCGTGTCACCTGGGGCGGGTTGCCGGGCGATGTCACGGCCGGGCAGGTGAAGAAGCTGCGTAATAAGCCTTGATCGAGAAGGGGCTCAGCGTGCTGAGCCCCTTTTACCCTTCTAGCGATTATCCGCCGGCGGTTCACCCAATACCGGCATGCCTTCTTCATTCCACGCTATCGGCTTAATCCGCGTATGACGGTTGGGGTCATAGAGCGGATCGCCCTCGATTTCCGTGTAATTGCGCGCATGGTAAACCAACAGATCCCGGCCCTGTTCGTCGAGGGTAAAGCTGTTGTGCCCGGGGCCGAATTGGCGGTTTTTGGCGCTGGTGCGGAATACCGGTTGGCTGGCCTTGCGCCACTGGGTTGGGTCGGTGATGTCACTGTCGATATCGGCCCAGAGCAGCCCGATGCAGTAATTTTCATCGGTGGCGCTGGCGGAGTAGCTGATAAATATCCGCCGGCCATGAGTAATCACCGCAGGTCCTTCATTCACCTCGAAACCCACGATTTCCCAGGGGAGCTCCGGTTTGCTGAGCAGCACCGGTTTGCCCTTTAGCGTCCACGGATTTTCCATCTCCGCCAGGTACAGGTTGGAGTTGCCGCTGATGGCCGGATCCTTTTGCGCCCATAAATAATAGTGTTTGCCGCGGTGCTCAAAATGGGTGGCGTCGAGGGAGAAGCTGTCGATATGGCTGTATATCCTGCCTTTTTCTATCCATTCCCCGGTTAACGGGTTGGCTGCGCTGCATTCCAGCGCAAACATGCGATGCTGGAACAGGCCATCTGCAATGTCGGGGCTGTGGGCGGCGGCAAAATACAAATACCACTTACCTTCGATAAAGTGCAGTTCCGGCGCCCAGATCAGCGCGCTCATTGGCCCTTGCTGCGGCTTTCGCCATACTACCGTTGCCGTAGCCTGCGGTAGTTCGTCGAGGCTGCGCGCCCGGCGAAGCTCCAGGCGATCGTATTCCGGCACCGAGGCGGTGAAATAGTAATAGCCATCGCTGTGGCGCAAAACAAAGGGATCGGCCCGCTGTTCAATAAAGGGATTAGGGTAGTCTCGCATCGCGGGCTCCTTACGGGTGTTTGGTTTCTAACTGCTGTTCAGGGTAGTCGGCCAGCTCCTGATAATTGACCCGGCGTTTTTCCAGATCGATCTGAATCTGCTGCATCAGTTGACGATCGACCTTCAGCAGGCGCACTACGCCTGCGGTGATCAGATAGCCAATGCCTGGGATCACGGTGAACAACAATACGATGCTATTGAGTGCGCTGGCGCTTTGGCTGGCCGCATCTGCCTGATAACCGGAATACGACATCAGGAAGCCGACCATGGCGCCGGCTACCGCCAGCCCGACTTTCAGGAAGAACAGATTGCCGGAAAAGCTGATGCCGGTGATGCGTTTGCCGGTTTTCCACTCGCCGTAGTCGTCCACGTCGGCCATTAACGACCAGTGCAGCGGTGAGGGGATCTGATGCAAGACATTCAGCAGGAAGTAGGCGACCACGATTAATGCGGTCAACTGAGGGTTGAGGAAGTAAAAACCGCAGGAAAACGCCGCCAGCACGATATTGGTCCAAAAGAACACTTTCAGTTTGCAGAAGCGGTCGGTCAGCGGCTTTGCCAAGGCGCTGCCGACCATCATGCCGACCACGCCCAGCGCGATAAACAGGCTGGCGAATGAGGTTGACTGCTGCATGACGTAGGTCACGTAATACATGGTGGCCGCCATGCGGATAAAGCCGGGGCAAACGTTGCAGAAGGTCAGCAGCAGAATGCGCACCCATTGGTCATTTTTCCACACGTCTTTCAGATCGGATTTGAGCGCGTCGTGAGTCGGCACGGCCGGGCGTATGCGCTCTTTGACCGTGGCAAAGCAGAACAGAAACATGAACAGGGCGATCAGCGCCAGCACGCCCATCGCCATCTGATAGCCGCGCGCCTTGTCGGCGCCGCCAAACCATTCGGCCATCGGCAGCAGGGTGAGCGAGAGGATGAGCGTCGCAATGCCGACCAGAATAAAACGGTATGACTGGCAGGATACCCGCTCTTGCGGATCGGCGGTGATCACGCCGCCTAATGAACAGTACGGAATGTTAATGGCGGTGTAGGTCAGCGACATCAAGAAGTAAGTCGCGAAGGCATAGACGACCTTGCTGTTGTAGCCCCATTCCGGCGTGGTAAACATCAACACGCTGAATAATACATAGGGCAGGGATACCCACAACAGCCAGGGACGAAAGCGCCCCCAGCGGCTTTGGGTACGATCGGCGATGGCGCCCATAATAGGATCGGTAACCGCATCCAGCACCCGAACCGAGAGCAGCAGAATGCCGACCAGCGCCGGAGTCAATCCAAAGATGTCGGTATAGAAATAGTTGAGAAACAACATAATCGCGCCACCGATCATGTTGCAGCCGGCATCTCCCATGCCATAGCCAATCTTTTCTTTTATCGATAGGGCATTGCTCTTCATGGACATTTTCTCCGTGACGGCAGGATCTGACTGAGTGGCAACGATTATTGTTCCGGCAGGCGGCGAGTTATCAGAAACTATTGGTTGTAGAGATGGACAAACCGGGCGTGGCGAAGAAACTGTGAGCAAGTTGGCAAAATTGAAGGGCAATAAAATGGCCCGCATTTGCGGGCCATGTTGATTTTAATGCGGTTTATCAGCGGACGGTGGTGCTCGCCGCACGCTGGCTGCGCTGTTTGATGGCGTAGCCGATGGCCAGAACCGCTACCCAGACCGGGATCAGCAGCACCGAGATTTGAATGCCCGGCGTCAGGTACATGATCACCAGAATACCGGCCATAAACGCCAGGCACAGGTAGTTGCTGAACGGATACCAGAAGGCCTTGAACTTCGGCTCGACGCCTTCACGGTTCTTGGCTGCGCGGAACTTCAGGTGCGCCAGGCTGATCATCGCCCAGTTGATCACCAGCGCCGATACCACCAGCGCCATCAGCAGTTCGAAGGCGCGTCCTGGGATCAGGTAGTTGATCAGCACGCAGAAGGCGGTGGCAATGGCGGAGACGCCGATGGCGATCACCGGCACGCCGCGGCCGTCGACTTTCAGCAGGCTTTTCGGGCCGTTGCCCTGTTGCGCCAGGCCGTACAGCATGCGGCTGTTGCAGTAAACGCAGCTGTTATAGACCGACAGCGCGGCGGTCAGCACCACAATGTTCAGCACCGTTGCCACCACGTCGCTGTTCAGCGCGTGGAAGATCAGCACGAACGGGCTGCCGCCTTCAACCACTTTGCCCCATGGGTACAGCGACAGCAGAATGGTCAGCGAGCCGATATAGAAAATCAGAATACGGTAGATCACCTGGTTGGTGGCTTTAGGGATGCTTTTCTGCGGGTTATCGGCTTCGGCGGCGGTGATGCCCACCAGCTCCAGACCGCCGAACGAGAACATGATCACCGCCATCGCCATCACCAGCCCCATGATGCCGTTCGGGAAGAACCCGCCCTGTGCCCACAGATTGGTGACGGTGGCTTCCGGGCCGCCCATGCCGCTGAACAGCAGGTAGGCGCCGAACACGATCATGCCGATAATCGCCACCACTTTGATAATGGCGAACCAGAACTCCATCTCGCCATACACCTTCACATTGGCCAGGTTGATGGCGTTAATTGCCAGGAAGAATACCGCGGCGGATACCCAGGTCGGGATTTCCGGCCACCAGTACTGAACGTAGATGCCGACCGCGGTCAGTTCCGCCATCGCCACCAGCACGTACAGCACCCAGTAGTTCCAGCCGGAAGCGAAGCCGGCGAAGTTACCCCAGTATTTATAGGCGAAATGGCTGAAGGAACCGGCCACCGGCTCTTCCACCACCATTTCACCCAGCTGGCGCATAATCAGAAACGCGATGAAGCCGCCAATGGCATAGCCGAGAATGACCGACGGGCCGGCCATTTTTATTGTTTGAGCGATACCGAGAAACAGCCCGGTACCAATTGCGCCACCTAGGGCTATAAGCTGAATATGGCGGTTTTTCAGGCCGCGCTTCAGCTGGTCGCCTTGCTGTTGACCATCCATCAATGAAACCCTCTGTCGTTGCAAAATACTCACATGCTGTAAAGCAGTGGTTACGATGTGTGTTTTGTTTTATTTACGGCCTTATAGCTATTAATTCCACGGAGCCGCTACCGTTTGGAAAAGAATAATGTTATGCGCGCCAGTTTGCACCTGCTTTATTCTGTGAGTGATTAAGATTTCAGCAGTTTAGGAAACAAAATGCGGGTTGTGTGACGGCAGGGGGGATTCAATGCACGAAATAAGCAGCAAATCACATAATGCGCAGAAATAACGTAGAGATGAACCCTTGGCGATGGTGAAATAGTAATCAGCTTTGTGCCGGGTATCAGGATGCAAATAGCTATTCGTTAAAGCTTAATAAAGATGCAATAAAATTCTGCCTTTGATGCTTCAGTCTTCCGGACGAGGCGCAGCCTCTAAAACGTTAATCAGAAATCTACCTCGTAAATGGTATTACCAACCCTCGGTTATCGGTGTACGGCAGGCCGGATATCGAGGTGTTAAAATGTGCGGGGAATCATGATTTCGAATGAGGCCCATATGGACAGGAGGTGAATACTTTGTTACTTTACCGTCACGTTTTTGAAATTGGTATTACCAATTGACTCCGCGCCATTCGCAGAGAAGAATTCACCCATGGCCTACAGCAAAATCCGCCAACCCAAGTTGTCAGACGTTATCGAGCAGCAGCTCGAACATCTGATCCTCGAGGGAACGTTGCGTCCAGGCGAAAAGTTGCCACCGGAGCGCGAGCTGGCGAAACAATTTGATGTTTCCCGTCCTTCTCTGAGAGAGGCCATCCAGCGCCTGGAAGCCAAAGGGCTGCTCCTGCGCCGTCAGGGCGGCGGCACCTTTGTACAAACTAATTTGTGGCAGAGCTTCAGCGATCCGCTGGCTGAACTGCTGGCCGACCATCCTGAATCACAATTCGATCTGTTGGAAACTCGTCATGCCCTCGAAGGCATCGCCGCCTATTATGCGGCGCTACGCGGTACCGACGAAGATCTGGCGCGCATCCGCGATTGCCATATCGTGATTCAGCAGGCCCAGGACAGCGGCGATCTCGACGCAGAAGCCGACGCGGTCATGCAATACCAAATCGCCGTGACCGAAGCTGCCCACAACGTTGTGTTACTGCACCTGTTACGCTGTATGGGGCCGATGCTGGAACAGAACGTGCGTCAGAACTTTGAATTGCTCTACTCGCGCCGTGAGATGTTGGCAAAAGTGAGCAGCCACCGCGCCGGGATTTTTGAGGCGATTGTGGCACGCGAGCCGGAAAGGGCCCGTGAAGCTTCGCACCGCCATTTGGCGTTTATCGAGGAAATATTGCTGGATCTCAGTCGGGAACATACCCGGCGCGAGAGATCGCTGCGGCGTCTCCAGCAACGCAAGGATTAAGAACGGTTCTCTTCAGGGTACACCAGCCTGCGGGGCTTTCGTTCGGAATGCTTATTTAAGCATTTAAGCGGCAACTAAACTGATGGGCCTGTCTTCGTGTGTTTTGCTTTATGCCCAAAATAATTGGAGTTGCGTCAAGGCGGCAAGTGAGTGAATCCCGATGAGCTTACAAATGTAAGTGATTCGGGTGAACGAACGCCGCCAACATAGAGGCAACTTCAAGTATGAAAGGCACAGAACACAGGAAGACAGGCTCCAAACAAACCATTAGACAGATAAGGAATACCACCATGTCAGAACGTTTAAACAATGACGTGGATCCGATCGAAACCCGCGACTGGCTGCAGGCGATCGAATCGGTCATCCGTGAAGAGGGTGTTGAGCGAGCTCAGTTTCTGATTGATCAGGTATTGGGTGAAGCCCGTAAAGGCGGTGTTAGCGTTGCAGCCGGTGCTGCCGCCAACAACTACGTCAACACCATCGCGGTGGAAGACGAACCTGCTTACCCAGGCAACCTGGATCTGGAACGTCGTATCCGTTCAGCAATCCGCTGGAACGCGGTAATGACCGTTCTGCGTGCATCCAAGAAAGATCTGGACCTGGGCGGCCACATGGCTTCCTTCCAGTCTTCCGCGACCTTCTATGAAGTCTGCTTCAACCACTTCTTCCGTGCGCGCAACGAGCAAGACGGCGGCGATCTGGTTTACTTCCAGGGCCACATCTCTCCGGGCGTTTACGCACGAGCCTTCCTTGAAGGCCGCCTGACCGAAGACCAAATGAACAACTTCCGTCAGGAAGTTCACGGCAAAGGCCTGTCTTCTTACCCGCATCCGAAACTGATGCCGGAATTCTGGCAGTTCCCGACCGTTTCCATGGGCCTGGGCCCAATCAGCGCCATCTATCAAGCGAAGTTCCTGAAATATCTGGAACACCGTGGCCTGAAGAACACCTCTGCTCAAACCGTTTACGCCTTCCTGGGCGACGGCGAGATGGACGAACCTGAATCCAAGGGCGCGATCACCATCGCTACCCGTGAAAAACTGGACAACCTGGTCTTCGTCATCAACTGTAACCTGCAGCGTCTGGACGGCCCGGTCACCGGTAACGGCAAGATCATCAATGAGCTGGAAGGCATCTTCGCCGGCGCAGGCTGGCAGGTACTGAAAGTGATCTGGGGCGGACGTTGGGATGAACTGCTGCGTAAAGACACCAGCGGCAAACTGATCCAGCTGATGAACGAAACCCTGGACGGCGACTACCAGACCTTCAAATCCAAAGACGGCGCTTACGTACGCGAGCACTTCTTCGGCCGCTTCCCGGAAACCGCTGCTCTGGTCAAAGACATGACCGACGACGAAATCTGGGCGCTGAACCGCGGTGGTCACGATCCGAAGAAAGTCTTTGCTGCACTGAAGAAAGCGCAGGACACCCAAGGCAAACCAACCGTTATCCTGGCCCATACCATCAAAGGTTACGGCATGGGTGAAACCGCGGAAGGTAAAAACATTGCTCACCAGGTGAAGAAAATGAACATGGAAGGGGTTCACCACTTCCGCGATCGTTTCAACGTGCCGGTTGCCGATGCTGACATCGAAAAACTGCCGTACATCACCTTCGAGAAAGAGTCTGAAGAGTACAAATACCTGCACGAACGCCGTCAGGCGCTGAAAGGTTATGTGCCGACCCGTTTGCCGGCCTTCACCCAGAAGCTGGAAATGCCGTCTCTGGAAGACTTCAGCTCACTGCTGGAAGAGCAGAACAAAGAAATCTCCACCACTATCGCTTTCGTACGTGCCCTGAACGTGATGCTGAAGAACAAGTCGATCAAAGATCGCCTGGTTCCAATCATCGCCGACGAAGCCCGTACCTTCGGTATGGAAGGTCTGTTCCGTCAGATCGGTATCTACAGCCCGAACGGCCAGCAGTACACTCCGCAGGACCGTGAGCAGGTTGCTTACTACAAAGAAGACGAGAAAGGCCAGATCCTGCAGGAAGGCATCAACGAACTGGGCGCAGCTTCTTCATGGCTGGCCGCAGCGACTTCCTACAGCACCAACGATCTGCCAATGATTCCGTTCTACATCTACTATTCGATGTTTGGTTTCCAGCGTATCGGTGACCTGTGCTGGGCAGCGGGCGACCAACAGGCGCGCGGCTTCCTGATCGGCGGGACTTCCGGCCGTACCACCCTGAACGGTGAAGGTCTGCAGCACGAAGACGGCCACAGCCACATTCAGTCTCTGACTATCCCTAACTGTATCTCTTACGATCCGGCTTACGCATACGAAGTGGCTGTAATCATGCATGACGGTCTGGTCCGCATGTACGGCGACGCGCAGGAAAACGTCTACTACTACATCACCACGCTGAACGAAAACTACCACATGCCGGCCATGCCGCAGGGTGCAGAAGAAGGTATCCGTAAAGGTATCTACAAGCTGGAAACTCTGGAAGGCAGCAAAGGTAAAGTGCAGTTGCTGGGTTCAGGTTCCATTCTGCGTCACGTGCGTGAAGCTTCGCAGATCCTGGCGAAAGACTACGGCGTGGGTTCCGACATCTACAGCGTGACTTCCTTCACCGAACTGGCGCGCGATGGCCAGGACTGCGAGCGTTGGAACATGCTGCACCCAACCGAAACCCCACGCGTGCCTTACATCGCTCAGGTGATGAACGATGCGCCTGCGGTTGCGTCTACCGACTACATGAAGCTGTTCGCAGAACAGGTTCGTACTTACGTTCCAGCCAGCGATTATCGCGTTCTGGGTACTGACGGCTTCGGTCGTTCAGACAGCCGCGAAAACCTGCGCCACCACTTTGAAGTCGATGCTTCTTACGTTGTGGTTGCTGCTCTGGGTGAACTGGCTAAACGCGGTGAAATCGAAGCTTCTGTGGTAGCTGATGCGATTAAGAAATTCGACATCAACCCAGAAAAAGTCAACCCGCGTCTGGCATAAGAGGTACAGAAGAATGTCTATCGAAATCAAGGTGCCGGACATCGGTGCAGACGAAGTGGAAATCACCGAAATTCTGGTGAAAGTGGGCGATAAAGTTGAAGCTGAACAATCGCTGATCACCGTTGAAGGTGATAAAGCTTCCATGGAAGTCCCGTCCCCGCAAGCGGGCGTGGTGAAAGAGATCAAGGTTTCCGTCGGTGATAAAACCGAAACCGGCAAACTGCTGATGATCTTTGAAGCAGAAGGTGCGGCAGCTGCCGCGCCAGCCGCCAAAGCGGAAGAAAAACCGGCCGCAGCACCTGCTGCTGCACCGGCTGCCGCTGCTGCCAAAGACGTTGCGGTACCGGACATCGGTGCCGACGAAGTGGAAGTCACCGAGATCCTGGTGAAAGTGGGCGACAAGGTGGAAGCCGAGCAGTCCCTGATCACCGTTGAAGGCGACAAAGCGTCAATGGAAGTTCCGGCACCCTTCGCGGGCACCGTGAAAGAGATCAAGATCGCGACCGGCGACAAAGTCACCACCGGTTCCCTGATCATGGTCTTCGAAGTGGCCGGTGCAGCTTCCGCTGCCGCTCCGGCTGCGGTTGAAGCTCCTGCGGCCCCAGCCGCACCGGCTGCCGCTGCCGCCAAAGACGTTGCCGTGCCGGACATCGGCGGCGACGAAGTGGAAGTGACCGAAGTGATGGTGAAAGTGGGCGACAAAGTTGCCGCTGAGCAGTCACTGATCACCGTTGAAGGCGACAAGGCTTCTATGGAAGTGCCGGCGCCGTTCGCCGGTACCGTGAAAGAAATCAAAATCAGCGCCGGCGACAAAGTGAAAACCGGCTCTCTGATCATGGTGTTCGAAGTTGAAGGCGCCGCGCCAGCCGCCGCTCCTGCCCAGAAAGCAGAAGCTGCACCGGCTCCGGCCAAGCAGGAAGCCGCTGCGGCCGCTCCGGCTGCCAAAGCGGAAAGCAAAGGCGAGTTCGCAGAGAACGACGCTTATGTGCACGCTACCCCGGTCATCCGCCGTCTGGCGCGTGAATTCGGCGTAAACCTGGCGAAAGTGAAAGGCACAGGTCGTAAAGGCCGTATCCTGCGCGAAGACGTCCAGACTTACGTGAAAGACGCGGTCAAACGTGCGGAAGCGGCTCCAACCGCTGCTGCCGGTGGCGGTCTGCCAGGCATGCTGCCATGGCCGAAAGTGGACTTCAGCAAGTTCGGCGAGATCGAAGAAGTCGAAATGGGCCGCATCCAGAAGATTTCGGGTGCCAACCTGAGCCGCAACTGGGTGATGATCCCACACGTGACTCACTTCGACAAAACCGATATCACCGATCTGGAAGCGTTCCGCAAGCAGCAGAACGATGAAGCGGCCAAACGTAAGCTGGACGTGAAGTTCACCCCTGTGGTGTTCATCATGAAAGCCGTCGCCGCCGCTCTGGAGCAGATGCCGCGCTTCAACAGCTCTCTGTCCGAAGATGGCCAGAAACTGACGCTGAAAAAATACATCAACGTCGGTGTTGCGGTTGATACGCCAAATGGTCTGGTGGTTCCGGTATTCAAGGATGTGAACAAGAAAAGCATCACTGAACTGTCCCGCGAGCTGATGGCTATCTCCAAAAAAGCGCGTGACGGCAAGCTGACCGCAGGCGAAATGCAGGGCGGTTGCTTCACCATCTCCAGCCTGGGCGGTATCGGGACGACTCACTTCGCGCCGATCGTCAACGCGCCGGAAGTGGCTATCCTGGGTGTCTCCAAGTCCGCTATGGAGCCAGTCTGGAACGGTAAAGAGTTCGTGCCGCGTCTGATGATGCCAATGTCGCTCTCCTTCGACCACCGCGTTATCGACGGTGCAGATGGTGCGCGTTTCATCACCATCATCAACAATATGCTGTCTGACATCCGCCGTCTGGTGATGTAATGAAAAAAGGGCGCAGCATGCTGCGCCCTTACCACTTCAGTAGCAGTTTTGTCGGTTTTTGCATGACTCGACAAAATTGTTGAGACACGGGTCACTTCGAACACGCTTTGCAGATTATTAACAATTCTGTAAACTGCTCGCGGTGTAAGCGTCCCGGTGGATGAAGGGCGTTATGAGATCGATTAATAATATGCCCCAAATAATTGGAGTTACATCAAGGCGGCAAGCGAATGCAGCCAACACCGATGTCGCTTCAGGTATGACGGGTATAAAATGACGTCTGACCCGCCGGACAACTAATTAAGAGGTCATGATGAGTACTGAAATTAAAACTCAGGTCGTGGTACTTGGGGCGGGCCCTGCAGGTTACTCTGCTGCTTTTCGTTGCGCTGACTTAGGTCTTGAAACCGTTCTGGTTGAACGTTATTCCACGCTGGGCGGTGTTTGCCTGAACGTGGGATGTATCCCTTCCAAAGCACTGTTGCACGTTGCCAAAGTAATCGAAGAAGCCAAAGCGCTGGCCGAGCACGGCATCGTTTTCGGCGAGCCGAAAACCGACATCGACAAAGTGCGCGTCTGGAAAGAAAAAGTCATCAATCAGCTGACCGGCGGTCTGGCTGGCATGGCTAAAGGCCGTAAAGTTAAAGTCGTTAACGGTCTGGGCAAGTTCACCGGCGCTAACACCCTGGTCGTTGAAGGCGAAAATGGTCCTACTACCATCAACTTCGACAACGCCATCATCGCCGCAGGCTCCCGTCCGATCCAACTGCCATTCATTCCTCATGAAGACCCGCGCGTATGGGACTCTACCGATGCGCTGGAACTGAAAACCGTCCCAGAGCGTCTGCTGGTGATGGGCGGCGGTATTATCGGCCTGGAAATGGGTACCGTATATCATGCGTTGGGTTCACAGATCGACGTGGTCGAGATGTTTGACCAGGTGATCCCGGCTGCCGACAAAGACGTGGTGAAAGTCTTCACCAAACGCATCAGCAAGCAGTTCAACCTGATGCTGGAAACCAAAGTGACCGCGGTAGAAGCCAAAGAAGACGGCATCTACGTCACGATGGAAGGCAAAAAAGCGCCTGCAGAACCACAGCGTTACGACGCGGTGCTGGTGGCTATCGGCCGTGTGCCGAACGGCAAACTGCTGGAAGCGGGCAAAGCCGGCGTTGAAGTTGACGAGCGTGGCTTTATCCGCGTCGACAAACAGCTGCGCACCAACGTGCCGCACATCTTCGCTATCGGCGACATCGTCGGTCAACCGATGCTGGCACACAAAGGCGTGCATGAAGGCCACGTTGCCGCTGAAGTTATCGCCGGCATGAAGCACTACTTCGACCCGAAAGTGATCCCATCAATCGCTTACACCGAGCCGGAAGTTGCGTGGGTGGGTCTGACCGAGAAAGAAGCGAAAGAGAAAGGCATCAGCTATGAAACGTCCACCTTCCCGTGGGCAGCTTCCGGCCGTGCTATCGCTTCCGATTGTGCAGACGGCATGACCAAACTGATCTTCGACAAAGAAACTCACCGTATCATCGGTGGCGCGATTGTCGGCACCAACGGCGGCGAGCTGCTGGGCGAAATCGGTCTGGCTATCGAGATGGGTTGTGATGCGGAAGACATCGCGCTGACCATCCATGCTCACCCAACCCTGCACGAATCCGTGGGCTTGGCGGCAGAGATCTTCGAAGGCAGCATCACCGATCTGCCAAATCCGAAAGCCAAGAAGAAGTAATTCTGCTGGTTTGAACGATTGATAAGCGGCTCCTGAAAAGGGGCCGTTTTTTTATGGATGGCGTTTAGTAAAAGGCCGCTCGGTAACCCGCATTGATAGTACGTTGAAATAAACTGTCGGACAGTCTTTTTGTTGGTTTTTCAATCGCCCTTGCGTGCAATGCCCCCGCTTTGTGGCGCTTGTATCGTTCTTTAACGATGCAAGAAATCCGTGAGGTGCCTGCTAACACCGAACGGAACAATAGAAGCGCCTTCACTCAGGGCGGTTTTTTGTGTCTTTCGCTCTCAACTTTCGATTTTTGCCACCAGTAACCATTGTAAGTAAATGGGTATTGTGTTGTCCTCATCAGGTTGAATTATGTTGTAGAGGGAACCCTCTTACAGCCCCGTCTGGTCAGTGACGCAGCCGATTACACTGTACTCAACGATTCAGCAAAGATTTAATGTTGCTTTTATGTGAACGAATTAACAACCAATTCAAATCCTGATATGCTGGCTGAGCGGAACCGGGCACTGTAACTTACAGTCCAGGACATCGACAGCAGTGCCCCGTCAGGATCAATGGCATCAACACCGTGCGCTAAACCCGGTTTGAAGATAAAACGCCAGGCACAATAAATGACAATGAGAGCGAGGAGAATGTCGTGCTAGAAGAATACCGTAAGCACGTAGCCGAGCGTGCTGCAGAGGGCATCGTCCCTAAGCCGTTAGACGCCACCCAAATGGCAGCGCTGGTTGAATCATTAAAGAATCCGCCACAAGGCGAAGAAGAATTCCTGTTAGACCTGCTGATTAATCATGTTCCACCAGGCGTCGACGAAGCCGCCTATGTCAAAGCAGGTTTCCTGGCGGCCATCGCCAAAGGTGAAGCGACCTCTCCCCTGATTACCCCTGAGAAAGCCGTAGAACTGCTGGGCACCATGCAGGGCGGTTATAACATTCATCCGCTGATTGACGCGCTGGATGACGAAAAGCTGGCCGCTATCGCCGCCAAGGCGCTTTCCCATACGCTGCTGATGTTCGACAACTTCTACGACGTGGAAGAGAAAGCCAAGGCGGGTAACCCGCACGCCAAACAGATTATGCAGTCCTGGGCCGATGCCGAATGGTATTTGTCACGCCCGAAACTGGCGGAAAAAATCACCGTTACCGTATTCAAAGTCACCGGCGAAACCAACACCGACGATCTGTCGCCGGCGCCGGATGCCTGGTCACGCCCGGACATCCCGTTGCACGCCCTGGCGATGTTGAAAAACGAACGTGAAGGTATAGTGCCGGATCAACCGGGCAGCGTTGGCCCGATCAAGCAAATTGAGCTGTTGAACAAGAAAGGTTTCCCGTTGGCCTACGTCGGCGACGTGGTCGGTACCGGTTCTTCCCGTAAGTCCGCCACCAACTCTGTGCTGTGGTTTATGGGCGACGACATCCCGTATGTGCCGAACAAGCGTGGCGGCGGTGTGGTGCTGGGCAGTAAAATCGCACCTATCTTCTTCAATACCATGGAAGATGCCGGCGCCTTGCCGATTGAAGTGGACGTTTCCGAGCTGAACATGGGCGACGTGATCGACGTTTACCCGTACAAAGGCGAAGTGCGTAACCACGAAACCGGCGAACTGATCGCCAACTTCGAACTGAAAACCGACGTATTGCTGGATGAAGTGCGCGCCGGCGGCCGTATCCCGCTGATTATCGGCCGCGGTTTGACCACCAAGGCGCGTGAAGCGCTGGGCCTGCCGCACAGCGATGTGTTCCGTATCGCCAAAGAAGTTGCCTCCAGCAGCAAGGGCTTCTCGCTGGCGCAGAAAATGGTGGGCCGCGCCTGTGGCGTTGCCGGCGTGCGTCCGGGTGAATACTGCGAGCCGAAGATGGCCTCCGTGGGTTCTCAGGATACCACCGGCCCGATGACCCGTGACGAACTGAAAGACCTTGCGTGCCTGGGCTTCTCCGCCGATCTGGTCATGCAGTCGTTCTGTCACACCGCCGCGTACCCGAAACCGGTTGATGTGACCACTCACCACACGCTGCCGGACTTTATCATGAACCGTGGCGGCGTATCGCTGCGTCCGGGCGACGGCGTTATTCACTCTTGGCTGAACCGCATGCTGTTGCCGGATACCGTCGGCACCGGCGGTGATTCCCACACCCGTTTCCCGATCGGCATTTCCTTCCCGGCCGGCTCCGGTCTGGTGGCGTTTGCCGCAGCGACCGGCGTTATGCCGCTGGATATGCCTGAGTCGGTGCTGGTGCGCTTCAAAGGCAAAATGCAGCCGGGCATCACACTGCGTGATCTGGTGCACGCCATCCCTTACTACGCGATCAAGCAAGGCCTGCTGACCGTAGAGAAGAAAGGCAAGAAGAACATCTTCTCCGGCCGCATTCTGGAAATCGAAGGCTTGCCGGAGTTGAAGGTGGAGCAGGCGTTTGAACTGACCGATGCCTCTGCCGAACGTTCCGCCGCCGGTTGTACCATCAAGCTGGATAAGGCCCCGATCGAAGAGTACCTGAACTCCAACATCGTGCTGCTGAAGTGGATGATCTCCGAAGGTTACGGCGATCGCCGTACGCTGGAGCGCCGCATTCAAGGCATGCAAAAATGGCTGGCGGATCCGCAACTGCTGGAAGGCGATGCGGATGCGGAATACGCGGCGGTGATCGACATCGATCTGGCGGAGATCACTCAGCCAATCCTGTGCGCGCCGAACGATCCTGACGACGCGCGTCTGCTGTCCGACGTGGCCAACAGCAAGATCGATGAAGTGTTCATCGGTTCCTGCATGACCAACATCGGCCACTTCCGCGCCGCCGGCAAGCTGCTGGACCAGCACAAGGGCCAGTTGCCAACCCGCCTGTGGGTTGCGCCGCCGACCAAGATGGATGCGGCTCAACTGACCGAAGAGGGCTATTACAGCGTGTTCGGCAAGAGCGGTGCGCGTATCGAGATCCCGGGTTGTTCACTGTGCATGGGTAACCAGGCGCGCGTGGCTGACGGCGCGACGGTGGTTTCCACCTCTACCCGTAACTTCCCGAACCGTCTGGGTACCGGCGCCAACGTTTATCTGGCCTCGGCAGAACTGGCGGCGGTTGCTTCGCTGCTGGGCCGTTTGCCAACGCCGGACGAGTATCAAACCTACATGGCACAGGTCGATAAAACGGCGGCGGATACCTACCGCTACCTGAACTTCGACCAACTGGGCCAGTACACTGAAAAAGCCGACGGCGTGATCTTCCAAACCGCCGTTTAAGTCGCGTTACCCTAAATAATTCGGATTGCGGCAAGGCGGCAACTGAACGCATCCCCGGGAGTTTGGCCGACCAAATGACCGGGGTGAATAAAGGCGGCCAACGCCGTTGCAATTCGAAGAATGCTGGGTAATATTGCGCAACTGTTCAACGGGAGGCCTTGGCCTCCCGTTTTATTTTGCTCAGTTGCCAACTTTGCGAGCGCTCGCTGAGTTAGTCATGAATTAATGTTTACACTAAGAAAAAGGCTCAGGAGGGCGTGCTATGGATTACGAATTTCTGCGTGACGTGACCGGTCAGGTGGTGGTCAGATTTTCGATGGGGCATGAAGCGATTGGCCATTGGATCAATGAGGAAGTCAAAGGCGACTTCAATCTGCTGGATCGGATCGAAGCCGGGGCGGCGGAAGTCAAAGGCAGTGAACGTCAATGGCAGTTGGAAGGCCACGAATATACATTGCTGATGGACGGTGAAGAGGTGATGATCCGCGCCAATCTATTGGCGTTTGAAGGCGACGAGATGGAAGAGGGGATGAATTATTATGATGAAGAAAGCCTCTCATTCTGCGGTGTCGAAGACTTCCTGGCGGTGCTGAAGGCCTACCGTTCTTTCATGCTCAAATATTAAATGTAAGGGCGCGGCATGTGTATGGCCGCACCCTTAACCCATCACAAGTGCGGAATATTGCGGCCGTAATAGATTTCCTGCATCTCCTTCCACAGCAGATCGGTAATCTCTTTACGCTCGGCTTCGCTCAGGGCTTCCGGCCTGGCGTTAAACAGGTAGTGCTTCAGATCGAAATCCTTCAGCAGCATCTTGGTATGGAAGATGTTCTCCTGGTAAACGTTGACGTCCATCATGTGGTACAGCGCCTTCATATCATCAGACATAAAGTTCTGGATCGAGTTGATCTCATGATCGATGTAATGCTTCACGCCATTGACGTCGCGGGTAAAGCCGCGCACCCGGTAATCCATGGTGACGATGTCGGATTCCAACTGGTGGATCAGGTAATTCAGCGCTTTCAGCGGTGAAATCACGCCGCAGGTCGACACTTCGATATCGGCGCGGAAGGTGCACAGCCCGCCTTCTGGGTGGCTTTCCGGATAGGTATGAACGCAGATGTGGCTTTTGTCCAGGTGCGCAACCACCGTCTTCGACAGTGGACCAGGCTGCTCCGACGTATCGACATCTTTCGGGTCGACCGGTTCTTCGCTGACCAAGATGGTCACGCTGGCGCCCTGAGGCTCGTAGTCCTGACGTGCGACGTTCAGGATATTGGCGCCAATGATCGAGCAGGTTTCACTCAGGATTTCGGTCAGGCGATTGGCGTTGTATTGCTCGTCAATGTAGGCGATATAGCCATCGCGGTCATCCGCGGTTTTGGCGTAACAAATATCGTAAATACAAAAACTCAGGCTCTTGGTCAGGTTGTTGAAGCCGTGCAGTTTTAGCTTTTGCAATTGGGTTCACCTCCTTATCTTCTCGCTTAACGTGTCACCTTCAGTGCGTTGAGCAAGTACTGTGGAAGGGCAAAGCTGCCCGCGTGGATCGCTGGGTTGTAATAACGGCAGTTTAGGCCGCTTTGATTAAAGCGATGTTGCAGGGCGGATAAATCGAGCTGACGCAGCGCCGGGTTTTGGCTGGCCCAGGCGAAGGTCATGATGCCGCCGTAATAGGTCGGGATCGCCGCCTGATAGAAGCTGACGTCGTTGAAATATTGGCTTAGTTTGGTGTGGCTGTTGACCGCTTCGTCTTGTTGCAGGAAACAGACGCCGTTCTGCGCGACAAAAATACCGCCCTCGTTCAGGCAGCGCGCGCAGCCTTCGTAGAACGCCGAGGTGAACAGGCTTTCGCCGGGGCCGATCGGATCGGTGCAGTCCGAGATAATCACATCGAATTTTTCATCGGTCTGATTAACGAAGTTGACGCCGTCGTCGATCACCAGCTTGAAGCGCGGGTCGTCGTAGGAACCGGCGTTATGGTTCGGCAGGTACTGGCGGCAGAATTCCACCACCCCGGCGTCGATCTCGACCATGGTGATCTGCTCTATGCCCCGATGGCGGCTGACTTCGCGCAGCATGCCGCCGTCGCCGCCGCCGATGATCAATACCTTCTTCGCCTGGCCATGTGCCAGCAACGGAACGTGGGTCATCATTTCGTGATAGATGAACTCATCGCGCTCGGTGGTTTGCACCACGCCGTCGAGCGCCATCACGCGCCCCAGCGCCGGGTTTTCAAAAATCACCAAATCCTGATGCTCGGTCTTCTCGCGGTACAGCACATTCTCTACCGAGAAGTACTGGCCGAAGTTGGCATGCAGCGTTTCATACCAAATTTCTTTCTGGGTCATGTGCGGGAACTCCGTAATAACGGCCATGAAAAATTGGCGCAACATCATAGCTAACTCTGCCTGGTGATGCACGGCTGAATTTCAAACAGAGGTAGCGGAAGGCGGGGGGATTAGTTGGCGTACGCCAGCAGGCTCAGTGAGTCGCGTGCCAGATATTTGCATTTGTTGGGGGTAGGGATGGCGATGCCACTGAGATCGCGATAACTGTCTTCGCCCAGCGCCTTCATGTTGTAGCTATTATAGTTGCTCAAATCCCACCGGTTTTGCTGGGCAAAGTAAACGATGGCGCGTTTGATTTGCGCGTTGGGCAAGTCGTTGTAGCCGCAATCGTTTTTCAGATAAATAAATACCGCCGTCAGATCGGCCAGATCTTCCGCCTCAGACTCATTTAGCGCCAGACTGGCGTTGGAGAACCCCAGCATGGTGAGCAGCAGCACCAGTAACGTTGTTTTTTTCATCATGAAAATAGACCTGTTTATTGTCAGCAAACGTTATCACACTTGCCTGTAAAGGCACCAAATTTTATTACCTGCGGATAACATAACCGGCAGCAAAGGCTTGACCTTCCGCTAAGGGGAGGGTTTAGGCTGTCTGGCATGAAATTTATGCCTGTTGTCGTTCAAGCCGCAGCGTTATTACCTGCACTAGCGCCCCGATTGGCATGGGATGAATGAGCTGGAACTTGAAAGCCATAGGGTACATATCACTGAGAAAAGGGAGTCAGCGATGTTACGCCGTGATTTTATCAAACTGACCGCTGCGCTGGGCGCAGCAAGCGCCTTGCCGCTGTGGAGCCGAGGCGTGTGGGCGGCTGAGTTGCCGGCCTTACCGATCCCGCCGCTGTTGACGCCGGACGCGCAGGGAAGCATCGCGCTGGCGCTGCAAACCGGTGAAATGAACTGGTTGCCGGGCAAAGCGACCCAAACCTGGGGCGTCAACGGAGCGCTGTTGGGGCCAGCGGTGCGCTTGCAGCGCGGCAAACCTGTGACGGTCGATATCAAAAACGGCTTGCCGGAGGCCAGCACCGTCCACTGGCACGGTCTGGAAATCCCCGGTGATGTCGATGGTGGCCCGCAGGCGCTGATTCAGCCGGGGACTACGCGCAGAGTGAGCTTCACTGTCGAACAGCCCGCGGCCACCTGTTGGTTCCATCCGCATACCCACGGCAAAACCGGCCATCAGGTGATGATGGGGCTGGCGGGGCTGGTGCTGCTGGAAGACGACGAGAGCAGTAAACTGCCGTTGCCCAAGACCTGGGGGCAGGATGATATTCCGGTGATCCTGCAGGACAAACGGTTGGGTAAAGACGCGCAAATTGAATATCAACTGGATGTGATGAGTGCCGCGGTTGGCTGGTTCGGCGACCGTATGTTCACCAACGGCGCCCAATATCCGCAGCACGTCGCTCCCCGCGGCTGGTTGCGGTTGCGTTTTCTCAACGGCTGTAATGCACGATCGCTGAACCTGGCGGCCAGCGATAATCGGCCGTTATATGTTATCGCCAGTGACGGTGGTTTCCTGGCCGAACCGGTGAAGCTGACGGAATTGCCGATGCTGATGGGCGAGCGCTTTGAAGTGCTGGTGGATGCCTCGGACGGCAAGCCGTTTGACATCGTCACGCTGCCGGTTAAACAGATGGGCATGACGCTGGCACCGTTCGACCAGCCGCTGCCGGTGTTGCGCATTCAGCCTTCGCTGGCGCAGGGCATCAAGACGATGCCGGACAGCCTGGTGAAACTGCCGGTACTGCCGCCGCTGGCCGGCATTCAGGAGCGCTGGCTGCAACTGATGATGGATCCGCAACTGGACAAACTGGGCATGCAGGCATTGATGGATCGTTATGGTCATCAGGCGATGGCCGGGATGAGCATGGATCACGGCGGCATGGGCAACAGCGATGGCGCAATGGCCGGCATGGATCATGGCAATATGCAGGGCATGGATCACGGCAGCATGAAAGGTATGGATCACGGCAACATGAAGGGCATGGATCATGGCGCCAAGCCTTTCGACTTCAGTCACGGTAATAAGATCAACGGCAAAGCCTTTGATATGACCAAGCCGGCGTTTGAAGCCAAACGCGGCAAGTACGAGAAATGGACCCTGTCCGGCGAAGGCGACATGATGCTGCACCCGTTCCATATTCACGGCACCCAGTTCCGCATCCTGTCGGAGAACGGCAAGCCGCCGGCGGCTCACCGCAGCGGCTGGAAAGACACGGTGCGCGTCGAGGGGTGGCGCAGCGAAGTGCTGGTGCGTTTTGATCATCCGGCTAACAGCGAACATGCTTATATGGCGCATTGTCACCTGCTGGAGCATGAGGATACCGGCATGATGTTGGGCTTTACCGTAACCGACTGATCTACCCTTCGTCTTTCAAGCCGCAGCGTTGTTACCTGCTTACAAGACCCATCCCTGGGCCTTGCCCCTTCGGGGCCGCTGCAAGCAGCGTTCAAATCTGTTCCCGACAGATTTGTCACTCACCTCAGTCACTTACTTGAGTAAGCTCCTGAGGTGAGTGAGCTGGGTGCCTAGCTGCGACTTGAAATCCATAGGGTATAGAGTTTGTTTCTTCAAAAGACACCAAAGGAAAACCAGGCGGCGCACTCGCGTCGCCACCGGCGTCAGGCTATGCTAAACTCTGCGCCCTTCTTCCGGCAACTGACCTGAAACCTATGAAACACACTGTAGACGTAATGATTTCCGAGCAGGAAGTTAAGACCCGTATCGCCGAACTTGGCCGTCAAATCACCGAACATTACCGCGATAGCGGCAGTGATATGGTGTTGGTCGGGCTGCTGCGCGGTTCCTTCATGTTCATGGCCGATCTGTGTCGCACGATTGAAGTGCCGCACGAAGTCGACTTTATGACCGCTTCCAGTTACGGCAGCGGCATGTCCACCACCCGTGACGTGAAAATCCTCAAGGATCTCGATGAAGACATCCGCGGCAAAGACGTGCTGATCGTCGAAGACATCATTGATTCCGGTAACACGCTGAATAAGGTGCGTGAAATTTTGGCGCTGCGCGGGCCGAAATCTCTGGCGATCTGTACCTTGCTGGACAAGCCTGAGCGCCGTGAGGTGGAAGTGCCGGTGGAGTTCGTCGGTTTCTCGATCCCGGACGAGTTCGTGGTGGGTTACGGCATCGACTACGCTCAGCGTTATCGTCATTTGCCGTACGTCGGCAAAGTGGTGCTGTTGGACGAGTAATCGGCAGGGGCGCGGTATACCCTTCAAGTATGAAGGGTATATGCCGCGTCTCTGGCAGATTAAATGCTCTTATCCTGCTGCAATTTGGCCATAGCCTTGCGATACCCCATTTCCAGGCTCTCGCGGCTGGTGGCAGCCACTTCCAGATCGCGCAGGCGTCCGTCCTGAATCCCGTACACCCAACCGTGGACCGTCACTTTCTGGCCGCGTTTCCAGGCCGACTGCATGATGGTGGAGTGGCCCAGGTTGTAGACCTGCTCGATGACGTTGATCTCGCACAGAACGTCGAGGCGCTGTTCCGGTTCCAGTTCACCCAGCAGTGAGCTGTGCTTGTACCACAGGTCGCGGATATGCAGCAGCCAGTTGTTGATCAGCCCCAGCTCCGGGTTTTCCACCGCGGCTTCTACGCCGCCGCAGCCCAGATGGCCGCAGATGATGATATGTTCAACCTCCAGCACATCCACCGCATACTGCACGACCGACAAACAGTTAAGATCGGTGTGAACCACCAGGTTTGCCACATTGCGATGGACAAAGAGTTCGCCAGGTTCCAACCCTGTCAGTCTTTCTGCAGGGACGCGGCTGTCTGAGCAACCTATCCATAAAAAGCGGGGCTTTTGCGCCTGGGATAAACGTTCAAAAAAGTCTGGATCTTCCTGGTTGATATTGGCCGACCAGGCTTTGTTGTTGGCGATAAGCGTTTCGATTTCTTTCATGGAGGGTTATAGACCTGTAACAAACAGATTGCGTTCGGCTAATATAGGACAAGCGTCACAATTTGGAAATCGGAACCGTTACGCTTTTTTCCGCACGGATTCGCCTCAGTGAAATCGCTGCTGATGATAAGATCCTCTTTATTACAAGACGCAGCAGCATACTCATCGTCACAAGGTACTTTCTAACTTATGAATTATGCACTGGAATTAGCGCAGTTGACCAAGACCTACGCGGGTGGCGTCAAGGCATTGCGCGGGATCGATCTTAACGTCGAGGCGGGGGATTTTTATGCCCTGCTGGGGCCGAACGGTGCCGGTAAATCCACCACCATCGGCATTATCAGCTCGCTGGTTAACAAAACGACCGGCAGCGTGCGGGTGTTCGGCTACGACATCGATAAAGATATTGTCAACGCCAAGCGTCAGCTTGGGTTGGTGCCGCAAGAATTCAACTTCAACCCGTTCGAAACCGTCATGCAGATTGTGGTCAATCAGGCGGGTTACTACGGCGTGACCCGGCGCGAAGCGCTGGCGCGTGCGGAAAAATACCTGACCCAGTTGGATCTGTGGGGCAAGCGCGATGAACGCGCGCGCATGCTGTCCGGCGGCATGAAACGTCGTTTGATGATCGCCCGCGCCTTGATGCACCAGCCAAAGCTGCTGATCCTCGATGAGCCGACCGCTGGGGTGGATATCGAACTGCGCCGTTCCATGTGGGGTTTCCTGAAAGAGCTGAACGCTCAGGGCACCACCATTATCCTCACGACCCACTATCTGGAAGAGGCGGAAATGCTGTGCCGCAATATCGGCATTATCCAGAACGGGGAACTGGTGGAAAACACCTCAATGAAAGGGTTGTTGGCCAAGCTGAAGTCCGAAACCTTTATCCTCGACTTGGCGGCCAAAAGCCCTCTGCCGAAACTGGATGGCTATCGCAACCGCCTGACGGATACCTCAACGCTGGAAGTGGAAGTGATGCGCGAACAGGGCCTGAACGGCTTGTTCGCTCAACTCAGCGCGCAGGGGGTGCAGGTATTGAGCATGCGTAATAAGGCTAACCGGCTGGAAGAGCTGTTTGTCACCCTGGTTAACGGTAATGGAGAAAAAGCATGACGCGTTTGTATTGGGTGGCTTTACAGAGTATCTGGGCCAAAGAGATCAACCGTTTTGCCCGTATCTGGATCCAGACCCTGGTGCCGCCGGTGATCACCATGACGCTGTATTTCATCATCTTCGGCAACCTGATTGGTTCGCGCATTGGCGATATGCACGGTTTTGATTACATGCAGTTTATCGTTCCCGGCCTGATTATGATGGCGGTGATCACCAACTCGTACGCCAACGTCGCATCGTCGTTCTTCAGCGCCAAGTTCCAGCGCAATATCGAAGAGCTGCTGGTGGCGCCGGTGCCGACTCATGTGGTGATTGCCGGTTACGTCGGCGGCGGCGTGGCGCGCGGCATCTGCGTCGGCGTGCTGGTGACGGTGATCTCGCTGTTCTTTGTGCCGCTGCAGGTGCATGCCTGGTGGGTGATTGTGGTCACGCTGTTGCTGACGGCAATCCTGTTCTCGCTGGCGGGCCTGATCAACGCGGTGTTCGCCACCACCTTTGACGACATCAGCCTGATCCCGACCTTCGTGCTGACGCCGCTGACCTATCTGGGCGGGGTGTTCTATTCGCTGACGCTGCTGCCGCCGTTCTGGCAGGCGGTATCCAAGCTGAACCCGATCGTCTATATGATCAGCGGTTTCCGCTACGGCTTCCTCGGCATCAGCGACGTGCCGCTGGTGCTGACCATGGCGGTGCTGGTGGCGTTTATCCTGGTGTTCTATCTGCTGTCCTGGTACCTGATAGAGCGCGGTCGTGGCCTGCGCACCTGATGTACCGACGCCCCCGGACAAGCGTTCGGGGGCGCTGTTATCGATCTGAAGCCGGCATCACATAAATCAATAGAATTGCTCATATAACCCCTTTCTCCCCGATGTTCAAATCGTGCTATGCTGACGCTCCACATTTCCTCCATTTTTATCACGCACTCGTAAGCAGAACATAACCATGCGGCCTCAACACAAGATAGCGGCTGGGCTACTCGGCATCCTGATGTCACTCGTCTCGCCGGCGACGCTGGCAAATTTGCTGTCGGAAGACAGCGCTGTTAAATCTGAATATATGGAAGCGCAACGCGACAGCGAGGTTTATTCGCTGATTGGCGAACATGTGATCCCGGTCGGTGAAGTGAAGCAGGGTCAGCTGATTCAGGTGTTCCCGGCGGATGCTGAGTATTACGAATTCAAGTTTGGCCACGGCATTGGTTTTATCGATAAAGACGATGTGCGCAACCTCAAAAAATCGCGCAAGGTGCAAGACGATCTCGGCGAACTGAATAAGCCGCTGACCAATCAGAACCTGATCACTCAGAAGGCGATCAATGTCTATACCGAAGCGGATAACGCCAGCGAAGTGTTTGGCGTGCTGGAAGAAAACCTGCGTTACCCGATCATCGGCAAACTGAAAGATCGGCTGAACAACACCTGGTATGAGATCAATATTGGCGATCGTCTGGGTTATGTCAGTGAGCTGGACTGCGAGATTGATACCGGCGTTCCGGTGCTGACCTACCACCATCTGTTGAAAAACGAAGAGAACAAGCGTTTTCGCCACACCTCGACCACCACCTCGGACGTGGCGTTCAGCAACCAGATGACCTATCTGAAGCAGGCGGGTTATGACACCATTTCCCTGTATCAGCTGGAAGCCTATCTGAAGAACCAGATCAACCTGCCGGGCAAGGCGGTGGTACTGACTTTTGATGACGGGTTGAAGTCGGTGTATCGCTATGCCTATCCGGTGTTGAAGAACTACGGCTTCCGCGCAACGGCGTTCATTATTTCTTCGCGCATCAAACGCCATCCGCAGAAATGGAACCCGGACTCGCTGCAGTTTATGAGCATTTCAGAACTCAAGCAGATCCAGGATGTGTTCGACGTACAGTCGCACACGCATTTCCTGCACCGCACCGACGGCAACCGCCAGCCTATTCTGCTGAGCCGTTCGCTGCATAATATCGAATTCGATTTTGAGCGCTCGCGCCGCGCGCTGTCGCAGTTTAATCCGCATGTGTTGTACGTATCCTATCCGTTCGGCGGCTACAACCAGCGGGCGATACAGGCGGCGAAAGACGCCGGTTTCCATATGGCGGTGACCACGGTGCAGGGCAAGGTAAAGCCGGGGGATAATCCGTATACGCTGAAGCGGCTGTATATTTTGCGCACCGATTCCATTCAGACCATGGCGGACAGGATAGCCAACAAGCCGGGAACGGTGGTGGTGCAGTAAGACGATAACGGGCGCGCGATGCGCCCGTTTTGACAATCAGGCAACCTGAACCGGTACGGCTTTCGCCTTGCGTTGCAGGTTGTTGTCACCTTCGAAATAGGCGACTTTCGGGTGGTGCTGGCGGGCATCGGCATCGCTCATCTGCACGTAGGAGCAGATGATCAGTTTGTCGCCTACGCAGGCGCAGCGCGCCGCCGCGCCGTTGACCGAAATGATGCGCGAACCGCGTTCTGCGGCGATGGCGTAGGTCGAGAAACGCTGACCGTTATCAACGTTATAAATATCTATAGCTTCATATTCCAGAATGCCTGCGGCCTCCAGGAAATCCTGATCGATGGCGCAGGAGCCTTCATAGTGCAAATCGGCCTGAGTCACTTTCACCCGATGCAGTTTGCCTTGCAGCATAGTACGTATCATAACTTTACCTGACTGAATATTGTGGGGTGTTGGTACCCTTCGTCTTTCAAGCTGCGGCGTTGTTGGCTGCTTACGCTCACCCCAGTCACTTACCTGAGTAAGCTCCCATGAGGCTCGCCCTTCGGGCCAGCGCTTGCCGCCTGGCCGCAACTCGAAATCCATTGGGTAGATTTTTTATCACTTTCCCGGTAACAACGGTATCAAATATGCAAAAACCTACAGCGTCAGATCAACCTGCTGGTTGTCGATCAGCCGCGCTTTGCCCAGCCAGGCGGCCATCAGCACCACTGCGCGCCGGCTTTCAACACCCAGGGGTTGCAGGCTGTCGGCGTCGCGGATAAACAGTTCGTCCGGGGTGAAACCGGCGGCGCGCAGGTGCGCGGCGGTTTGCTCCAGCAGATCGTCGACGTGGCGCTCACCGTTGCTGAGTTGTTCTGCCAACGCGTTCATGATCTTGCTGAGCTGAGGCGCGATTTTACGTTCTTCGGCGGTCAGATAGCCGTTGCGCGAGCTGAGCGCGAGGCCATCTTTAGCGCGCACGGTCGGCACGCCGACGATGTCAATGTTATACCCCATGTCCGCCACCATCTTGCGGATCAGCGCCAGTTGCTGGTAGTCCTTCTCGCCAAAACAGGCCAGATCCGGCTGCACCAGATTGAACAGTTTGCTGACGATGGTGGAGACGCCGCGGAAATGGCCAGGGCGGCTGGCGCCTTCCAGCATGGTGGAAATGCCCGGCACGTCGACATAGGTTTGCTGCTCCAGCCCCTGCGGATAGACATCGGCCGGCGCGGGTGCGAACACCAGGTCGACATTGCGGCGGGTCAGCTTTTCGCTGTCCTCCTGCAGGGTGCGCGGGTAGCGCGCCAGATCGTCAGGGCGTTCGAACTGCATCGGATTCACGAAAATGCTGACCACCACGATATCGGCGCGCGCTCGGGCTTCATCAACCAGCGTCATATGGCCTTCGTGCAGATTGCCCATGGTAGGCACCAACGCGATGCGTTTGCCGTCCTGGCGCCAGCGGCGGATCTGCTGACGCAGCAAAGGCAGAGTTTCGATAATAATCATTGATAGCTCCTGGAACGATCGCTTAATTAAAAGAGTGTTCTTCAGCGGGGTAAGCGCCTTGCTCAACTTCCTGTATATACTGCTGCACCGCCAGGCGGATATCGCCGCTTTGCGCCAGGAAATTTTTAGCGAATTTCGGCGTATGGCCACCGGTAATGCCAAAGGCGTCGTGCATCACCAGGATCTGGCCGTCGGTCACGTTGCCGGCGCCAATGCCGATTACCGGAATGGACAGCGCTTCGGTGATCTTGCGTGCCAGTTCGGTCGGTACGCACTCCAGCACCAGCAGTTGCATGCCGGCCAGCTCCAGATTTTGCGCATCTTCCAGCAGTTGTTTGGCGGCGAGCTCGTCACGGCCTTGCACCTTGTAGCCACCGAATACGTTCACCGACTGCGGCGTCAGGCCGAGATGGCCGCACACCGGCACGGCGCGCTCGGTGAGCATTTTCACCGTTTCGCACAGCCAACTGCCGCCTTCCAGTTTCACCATATTGGCGCCGGCCTGCATCAGTTCGGCGGCGTTGGCGAAGGCCCGTTCCGGGGTGGCGTAACTCATGAAAGGCATGTCAGCCAGCAGCAGGCAGGCCGGGGCACCACGGCGTACGGCCCGTGTGTGGTAGGCGATGTCGGCGACGGTGACCGGCAGCGTGGAGTCGTGGCCCTGCAGCGTCATGCCCAGCGAATCGCCCACCAGCAGCACTTTAACGCCTTGCTCTTCAAACAGTTTGGCAAAGCTGGCATCGTAGGCAGTCAGTGAAGCAAACTTGCGTTGCTCCTGTTTCCACTGGCGCAAATGGGTCACGGTGGTGGGTTTCATCACTACGTCTCCTGAATAGAGCCGTGCGGTACGCGCAGGGCCCTGGCTGCAAAAAAGTGCTGTCATTCTACTGTAACCCTAACGGGGTGGGTAGCGCAGATCATGAAGCTTAAGGGGTTCTTAAGAACCTTGTGATGTAATGGCGAAAAAGGGACGAGCATGCGAATTCTGCTGATAGAAGATGACAAGTTAATCGGTGACGGCATCAAGGCCGGGTTGACCAAACTCGGCTTTAATCTGGACTGGTTTACCGACGGGCTGGTGGGAAAAAATGCGCTGGAAAGCGCGCCTTACGATGCGGTGATCCTCGATCTCAGCCTGCCGGGCCTGGATGGGCTGGATTTGTTGCGCCAGTGGCGCCAGGCCGGCCATGACGTGCCGGTGTTGATCCTTACCGCGCGCGATGCGCTGGAACAGCGGGTCAGCGGCCTGCAGAGCGGCGCCGATGATTACCTGTGCAAGCCTTTCGCCCTGTCGGAGGTCGCTGCGCGCCTGCAGGCGTTGATCCGCCGTCGCCATGGGCAACTGATGCCGCAGCTGGTGCACGGCAACGTCGTATTCGATGCCGCCACCCGCAGCGTGAGTTGCGGCGGCGAGCCGGTAACCTTGACGCCGCGTGAACTGGCGGTACTGGAGCTGTTCCTGCATAACAAGGGGCGAGTGCTGGCGCGGCCGCTGATCCAGGAAAAACTGTACAACTGGGATGACGAAGTCAGCAGTAATGCAGTGGAAGTGCATATCCATCACCTGCGGCGCAAGTTGGGTAACGGTTTTATCCGCACCATTCACGGCGTGGGTTATACGTTGGGGGAGGCATAGTGAGACATCTCAGCTTGCGGCTGCGGCTGATCCTGATTTTCAGCCTGCTGGCGCTGGTGACCTGGTGTGCCGCCAGCCTGGTGGCGTGGATGATGACGCGCAACACCATCAATGAAGTGTTTGATACCCAGCAGATGCTATTCGCCAAGCGCCTGGCGACCGCCAATCTGGGCGATCTGCTGGCCGACGAAAGCGTGCGCAGCCTGCCGAAAACCAAGAAGCTGGTGCATCACGGCAAGCGGGGCAAGCAGGATGACGATGCGCTGGCGTTCGCCATCTTCGACCGTAACGGCAAGATGTTGCTCAATGACGGTGAAAACGGCGCGGATTTCCACTTTGACGGCGAGCGTGAAGGCTTTACCGATGGCGAACGGCGAGGCGACGACGACAGCTGGCGGCTGCTGTGGCTGACCAGCCCGGACGGCCGCTATCGCATCGTGGTCGGGCAGGAATGGGATTATCGGCGGGATATGGCGCTGGGCATGGTAACCGGGCAACTGGTGCCCTGGCTGGCGACGTTGCCGATGTTGATGCTGTTGATCGCGCTGATGGTGGGGCGTGAACTGCGGCCACTGCGCACGGTGGCCGCCGGGCTGCGCAAACGCGCACCGGACGACGCGACGCCGTTGGATGCGCGCCAGGTTCCGACCGAAGTCAGGCCGTTGGTGGATGCGTTGAACACGCTGTTTGCGCGCATCAACGCGCTGCTGGTGCGTGAGCGGCGTTTTACCTCCGATGCCGCCCATGAGCTGCGCAGTCCGTTGGCGGCGCTGCGGGTGCAGACGGAAGTGGTGCAATTGGCCGGCGACGACGAGCCGATGCGCGAGCATGCGCTGGGCAATCTGACGGTGAGCATCGATCGCGCCACCCGCTTGGTCGATCAGTTGCTGACGCTGTCGCGGCTGGATTCACTGTCGGATCTGGCCGATTTGGAGCCGGTCGACTGGAGCCGGCTGGTGCCGATGACGCTGGCGGAGCAGGATCGCCATGCTTATGCCGCCGGCGTCACGCTGCGTTACGAACAGCAGGGGATGCCGGCGCCGTTACAGGGGCAAGCGCTGCTGCTGTCGCTGCTGGTGCGTAATTTGGTGGACAATGCGGTTCGTTATACGCCTGCGGGCGGCACCGTCACTGTGAGGCTTACAGAGCGCTTGCTGGCGGTGGAAGATAATGGGCCGGGAGTCACTACGGAACATCTGGCGCGGCTGGGGGAGCGTTTCTATCGTCCGCCGGGTCAGGAGCAAACCGGCAGCGGGCTGGGGCTGTCCATTGTGCAGCGCATCGCCGGCTTGCACGGGCTGCGCATCAGCTTTGCCAACCGGGCAGAAGGCGGGTTTGTCGCTCAGGTGATGCTGTAGGGGGCGCCGCATGCTGCGCCCGGATCAGGCTTTTTGCTTGGGCTGATGCCACAGTTCCATGCCGTTCTCCGGCACGCGTTTCAGGCAGCTGGCGAGTGATTCGCCGTCCGGGAACACCAGATCGGGCGCGATTTCCGCCAGCGGGTAGAGCATGAACTCGCGTTCTTTCAGGCCGTAATGCGGCACTGTCAGGCGATCGGTATGAATAACCTGCTCGCCATACAGCATGATGTCCAGATCGAGGGTGCGCGGGCCCCAGCGCTCATCTTTGCGCACGCGGCCCTGATTGCGTTCTATCGCTTGGGTATGATCGAGCAGTTGTTCGGCGGGCAGCAAGGTATCCAGCGCCACCACCGCATTGAGAAAGTCCGGCTGATTCTGCGGCCCCAGCGGCTTGGTGCGGTAAAACGACGAACAGAGGATCAACCGGGTGCGCGGAAGATGCTCCAGCGCCTCCAGTGCGGCTTTCACCTGTTGCAGCGGTTGCGCCAGGTTACTCCCCAGCGCGATATAAACGCGGATCATTATGCTCCTTCTTTACGCGGCGTCCGGCGGCGAGGGCGACGCTGACGCGCGCGGCGTGGCGCGGGGTCGTCACCCAAAGTGCTCAACATGGTTTTCTGACGCGCCGGCGTGGCTTCCTGGAACTCGCCCCACCATTCGGTCAGACGCAGCATTTCCTGGTTTTCTTCCACTTCGGCGCGCAGCGCCAGCAGATCGTAAGCGGCGCGGAATTTCGGGTGTTCCATCAGCTTGTGCGCACGTTTGCCCTGACGGCGGGACAGGCGCAGCTGCAACTGCCAGATATCGCGGACCAGCGTGGTGATGCGTTTCGGGATCGCCAGTGAACGACACTGTTCGTCCAGCACATCATTCATCGCCAGCGCGAAGGCGTCGTAATACGCCAGCCCGCTCTCTTGCGCCAGTTTCTGCGCATGTTCCAGCAGCGGATACCAAAGCATAGCAGCAAACAGGAATGCCGGATTGACGCGCATGTCGTTCTGCAGCCGATAATCGGTGTTCTTCAGCACCTGCACCAAAATACGTTCCATCGGCGTGTCGTGGGTAGGCGTAAAGTGGCGTGCTATCTGCGGGAACAGCGGCTGGAACAGCTGGTATTCGCACAGTTTCAAATAGGTCTGGTAACCGTAACCGGCTTGCAGCAGCTTGAGCGATTCCTCAAACAGACGCGCCGGCGGGATTTCATGCAGCAACGAAGCCAGGCGCGGGATAGGCTCGGCGGTTTCGTCACTGATGCTCATGTCCAGCTTGGCGGCAAAGCGCACCGCGCGCAGCATGCGCACCGGATCTTCGCGGTAGCGGGTTTCCGGATCGCCGATCAGGCGAATCACGCCTTGCTGCAGGTCACGCATTCCGTCGACGTAATCACGCAGGGTGAAGTCCGCCACGCCGTAATACAGGCTGTTGATGGTGAAGTCGCGGCGCTGAGCATCTTCTTCGATCGAACCGAAGATGTTGTCGCGCAGCAGCATGCCGTTTTGGGCTTGCTGGGACGAGTTTTTATCAGATTCCGGCGTTTGCTGCTCGTGGTGGCCGCGGAAGGTGGCAACCTCGATGATTTCCGGCCCGAACATCACGTGCGCCAGACGGAAACGGCGGCCGACCAGGCGACAGTTGCGGAACAGCTTGCGCACCTGCTCCGGCGTGGCGTTGGTAGTGATGTCGAAATCTTTCGGCTTTTTGCCGAGCAGCAGGTCACGCACGCCGCCACCGACCAGATAGGCTTCGTAGCCGGATTTGTTCAGGCGGTACAACACCTTCAGCGCATTCTCGCTGATGTCTTTGCGTGAAATTGAGTGCTGCTCTCGTGGGATCACGGTCATGGGGCCGGTGCCCTCTGCGGCAGGAAAAGGGGGACGCTTACGCGGCGCCGGCCGGCGGGCAGGCGTTTCTCTACCGCTTTCGGCACGCCGATGTTGTTGCGGCGCGGCAGGCTGTTCAGCGGCCGCGCTTTCTTCGCGGACTACGTTTTTATCGCTGACCGGCGCATCATCGCGGGGCAGCTTGTCATCGCGGATTAGTACCTTACGGCAGAAATTGGCTACTCGGGTAAAAATGGTACACCTCGATAGTGACTGATAAAAATGGAGCTAACAAAAAATAGCGGCTAATCATAGCTCACCATGGCTCCTTTGAGAATGCCGATGTGTTTTCATCCACCTGGCGCGGCACATTTTCTAACGTCCAGTGTGCTATAGCCCAGCTCAATAATAACGACAGGTCAAGATCTTGCCAGCTTTCCGGCAGCGGTTGACGCAGAAATTTCAGCGCGGCGATCAACACCGGGCGAGGATCGCCTTCGGGCAGCGCGGGCGCATGATTTTGCTTCGACAACTTGATGCCGTTTGCACCCAGCGCCAGCGGCAGATGCACATAGGCAGGGACCGGCGCCTGCAACTGATGATACAGCGCAATCTGGCGCACCGTGGGTTCAATCAGATCGGCGCCGCGCACGATTTCGGTCACGCCCTGGAAATGGTCGTCAACCACCACTGCCAAATTATAGGCAAACAACCCATCGCGCCGGCGAATGATAAAATCTTCCCGCGCCAGAGCCGGATCGGCCTGCAACTCGCCCTGCAGGCGATCGTGAAAGGCGTAAACCGGTTTGGATTGACGTAAACGGATAGCGGCGCCCTGCGGGCCAAGATGCAAATCACGGCAGTGGCCGTCATACAGACCGCCAATTTGCTGGATACGGCTGCGGGTGCAATTGCAGAAATAGCTAAGCCCCTGTTGTTGCAGCTGATCCAGGGTTGCGCGGTAGGCTTCGTGACGTTGGGACTGATAGATGACCTGGCCGTCCCAGAGGAGACCATAGCGTTCCAGTGCGGATAAGATACGGACGGCCGCACCGGCGACTTCGCGCGGGGGGTCAATATCTTCAATGCGAACCAGCCACTGCCCGCGTTGGGCACGAGCCTGGAGGTAGCTTCCCAGAGCGGCAATCAGCGAACCGAAATGCAGATCTCCGGAAGGCGATGGGGCAAAGCGCCCCACATAATGACTTTCTTGCATATCAGAGGGGAAACTTTCCCTTTTCTCTGTGTGGCGCACGTTGGAGTGTGCGCCACAGCGGTAACATACTCGTCATGCTTGAAACTGCATCTGTGTCGGCTGCGCTTGCTTACCCGAATCACTTACCGAAGCAAGTTCATCGGGATGCGCATTCTTGCCGCCGTGATGCCGCCCCAATCATGTAGAGTAGCGGTATTAGCCGGCCATCTGCTTTTCGCGGATTTCTGCCAGGGTCTTGCAGTCGATGCACAAATCGGCCGTCGGACGCGCTTCAAGGCGACGAATGCCAATCTCCACGCCGCAGGATTCGCAGTAGCCGAAATCTTCG
The DNA here is from genome assembly GCF_018336935.1 of Serratia plymuthica. Taxonomy (NCBI): domain Bacteria; kingdom Pseudomonadati; phylum Pseudomonadota; class Gammaproteobacteria; order Enterobacterales; family Yersiniaceae; genus Serratia; species Serratia plymuthica. The sequence continues at coordinate 4,350,269 of NZ_CP068771.1, forward strand.
TCTTCTACTTTCTTCAGCGTTTTCTCGATCTTTTTGATCAGTTTGCGTTCACGGTCACGGTTACGCAGTTCAAGGCTGAACTCTTCTTCCTGCGCGGCACGATCTACCGGATCCGGGAAGTTGGCCGCTTCGTCTTGCATATGCGATACAGTACGGTCCACTTCGTCCCTGAGCTGGTTGCGCCACGCTTCAAGAATAAGCTTGAAATGCTTCAACTGGGCGACGTTCATGTACTCTTCGCCCGGCTTCTCTTGGTACGGCTCCACCCCAGCGATGGCGAGAATGCTCAAGGACGAGGTTTTACGGGTTTGCCCTTCTTGCATGTTGCTTCTCCTACATACACACGCACTATCGAATCCCCAATGCGGGGGAAAAACAGGCCGCTATAAATAACAGATGGAAGGTAGGTTGGCAATTATTCCTGTCGCCTGCTTGACAATGGTGTGAAGGAAGGCGTATTTGGCGACGCGATAACCGGTTGTTGAATTATGGGTGCCCGGTGCCGCTAATCGATAAAAAACGGTAACTTATCGCAGAGAGATATACCGTCAGGTGATAATTTAGCCCCATAACAAACGACTTCTACTCCCAACTGCCGAACCTGTGCCAACAGTGCCGCATAACGCTCATCTATATGATGTGCCGGTGCGACCTGTTCAATTCCGCTATGTAACACGGCAAAAAACAAAACCGCCCGCTGCCCGCTTTCAACCACGCTGAGCAACTCACGCAGGTGCTTTTGTCCTCTGAGCGTTACCGCATCAGGGAAGTAACCACGTTGTTGTTGCAGTAATGTGACTGACTTAACTTCAATATAGCAGTTAACCCTATCTTCTGCCTGTAATAACAAATCGATACGGCTGTTTTCACTGCCATATTTTACTTCGCCGGTGATTTTACTGTAACCGGATAATTCATTGATTAAATTCTGTTCAATGGCTTCGCGCACCAATCCGTTGGCGCGCAGGGTGTTGACGCAGATCCAATCCCCTTGTTGGGTGTGCGTCAGCTCCCAGCTGTGGGCATATTTGCGCTTGGGGTTGTCTGAAGTGGAATACCAAAGGGTATCGCCCGGAGTGGCGCAGCCGGTCATGGCACCCGTGTTGGCGCAGTGCAAGGTGAAGGTTTCGCCTTCTGGGGTGATCGCGTCGGCCAGAAAACGTTTGTAACGTTTAATCAGCGTGGCGGAACGTAGCGGCGGGGTGAAAATCATGGAGTATCCTGATGGGCTAAAGGCCATTGTTCAAGCGGGTGATAACGCGTGCGGCCGTTCTCAAATACCGACTGGTACAGGGCAAAGGAGTCAGCGCTGAAGGTCCAGCCCGGCGTTGCGGGCGGTATGGCTACCGGTTGCGTCGCAGAGCGCAGCAGGGTGATGTGCGGATGAAACGGCATCGGGCTTTGGTAGCAGCCGCTGCGGGCCGCTTGCGATCGCAATAATTCGGCAAGTTGCAGAACCCCTCGCGGCGCGCGGCGCGTGCCAAGCCACACCACGCCAGGACGCGGCCAGTGGCCAAGATCGTCCAGCACCATGCTGAAACCGGGTTGGATAATACGGCCGGCCAACTTTTTCAGCGCCGTTTCCTTTTGCGCGCTGACGTCACCGAGAAACGCCAGTGTCAGATGCAGATTAGCTGCGGCGACCGGCCGCCCGGCTTCGGGCGTGAAGGCTTCGGCGCGCCAGCGGATCACCTGTTGCTGTAGCGCATCAGGCAAGGTCAGGGCGAAAAACAGGCGGCGCGAACTGGACATAGATACCCGGCAAGTGAATGAAACGCAGAGTCTAATGCTACAATGTGCGCCGCCCAATGTTAACCACCACGGAGAGTTCTGTGTCTTCACTGCCTGTCAGTGCGGTTCTTGATGAATTGCTCACTGCGCTGCAATCCGCCCCGCAGGTGTTGCTGCACGCGCCCACCGGCGCCGGTAAATCGACCTGGTTGCCGCTGCAGATCCTGGCTAAAGCCGGGCTGCCGGGCCGCATCATCATGCTGGAGCCGCGGCGGTTGGCGGCGAAAAACGTGGCGTATCGGTTGGCGCAACAGTTGGGAGAAGAACCGGGCCAGACCGTGGGTTACCGCATGCGCGCCGAAAGCAAAAGCGGGCCGCATACCCGGCTGGAGGTGGTAACCGAAGGCATTCTCACCCGTATGCTGCAGCAGGACGCCGAGCTGCAGGGCGTCTCGCTGGTGATCCTCGATGAATTCCATGAACGCAGCCTGCAGGCCGATCTGGCGTTGGCGCTGTTGCTGGACGTGCAACAGGGGCTGCGAGACGATCTCAAACTGCTGATTATGTCGGCGACGCTGGATAACGCCCGTATGACACAGCTGCTGCCGCAAGCGCCGGTGGTGGTGTCCGAGGGGCGCAGTTTCCCGGTTGAACGCCAATATCAGCCATTGGCCAGCCATCAACGGCTGGAGGACGCTGTGGCGGCGGCGGTGAAACGTCTGCTGTCCGAACAGGGCGGATCGCTGCTGCTGTTCCTGCCCGGCGTGGCGGAAATCAATCGGGTGCTGGAACGGCTGAACGGCGAAGTGGCGGCCGATACCGACCTGTGCCCGCTGTATGGCGCATTGCCGCTGGCGCAGCAGCAAAAAGCGATTCAACCGTCGCCGGCCGGGCGTCGCAAGGTGGTGCTGGCGACCAATATTGCAGAAACCAGCCTGACCATAGAAGGCATTCGGCTGGTGGTGGACACTGGGCTGGAGCGCGTGGCGCGTTATGACGTGCGTAACGGCCTGACGCGGTTGGTGACGCAGCGCATCAGCCAGGCGTCGATGATCCAGCGCGCCGGCCGCGCCGGGCGTCTGGAGCCGGGTATTTGCTGGCACCTGTTTGCCAAAGAGCAGGCGGAACGCGCAGTGGAACACGCCGAACCGGAAATCCTGCAAAGCGATCTCGCCGGTTTTTGGCTGGAGCTGTTGCAGTGGGGCTGCCATGACGTTGGGCAACTGACCTGGCTCGATCGGCCGCCGGAGACGGCGCTGGCGGCGGCAAAAAGGCTGCTGCAACGTCTCGGTGCCACCGACGATGCCGACAAATTAACCGCACGGGGCCGGCAGATGGCTATGCTGGGCTGCGAACCCCGCTTGGCGGCGATGCTGACCCAGGGTGCAGAGCAGGGAGCGGATGGGCTGGCAACCGCTGCGGCGCTGGCTGCGCTGCTGGAGGAACCGCCACGCAATGGGCAGATGGATATCGGCTACTGGCTGAGCCGACCGCAGCCGAACTGGCAGCGCCGCGCCGCCCAGTTAGCGCGGCGTTTGCAGCCGCGAAGCGGGCAGGTTGACGTCGAGATGGCTCCGCGCCTGCTGGCGTTGGCGTTTACCGATCGCATCGCCCAGCGGCGCGGTCAGGATGGCCGTTACCTGCTGGCCAATGGCATGGGGGCGGCGATGAATCAGGATGAGGCGCTGTCGCGTGCGCCGTGGCTGATAGCGCCAAGCCTGCTGCAGGGCCACAACAGCCCCGATGCGCGCATTCTGCTGGCGCTGCCGGTGGAGATTGATGCGCTGGCGGCGCAACTGCCGGCGATCGTTTCCCGGCAAACCGCGGTGGAGTGGGATGAAGAAAAGGGCACGCTGCGCGCCTGGAAACGCCAGCAGATCGGCCGCCTGACGCTGCGGGCGCAGCCGTTGGCCAAGCCGGCCGATGAAGAGCTGCAACTGGCGTTGCTCAACTGGGTGCGAGCTCAGGGTATCGCGGTGCTCAACTGGGACACCGCCGCCGAGCAGCTGCGCCTGCGTTTGCAGTGCGCGCAAAATTGGCTGCCGGAGGCTGCCTGGCCACAGGTCGATGATGAGTCGCTGCTGGATCGGCTGGAGCAATGGCTGCTGCCCTCCCTGAATGGCGTACGCGATATGCGCGGGCTGAAACAGGTCAATATCGCCGAAGCCCTTGCGCGCCTGCTGGACTGGCAGCAAAAGCAGCGGCTGGATAATGCGTTGCCCACTCATTACACTGTGCCGACCGGCAGCCGTTTGCCGATTCGCTATGATGCCGGCAAACCGCCGGCGCTGGCGGTGCGTTTACAGGAAGTGTTCGGTGAACAGCGCAGCCCAATGCTGGCCGAGGGTCGCATCCCGGTGGTGCTTGAGTTACTCTCACCGGCACACCGGCCGTTGCAGATCACCGGCGATCTGGCGGCGTTTTGGCAAGGCGCTTACCGGGAAGTGCAAAAAGAGATGAAAGGGCGCTACCCGAAACACGTGTGGCCGGACGACCCGGCGAATACCGCCCCCACGCGGCGCACGAAGAAATATCAGTAACCCCGTCATACTTGACGCCGCATCGGTGTTGGCTGTGTTATTCGGCCCATCCAGGGGCCTCACCCCTGACGGGGCCGCTGCAAGCAGCGTTCAAATCTGCTCCCGGCAGATTTGTCACTTACCCGAATCACTTACTAGAGTAAGCTCATCGGGATAAGCTCTCTTGCCGCCTTGATGCAACGCCAATTATTTAGGGGGAGAATTCAGATGTTTCTTCTGTTCAGCGGCCTGGCGTCGGGACAGATTAAGCGACTAATAATGGCCGGCAGTGCCGCCAAGTCTGGAGAATGACAGCAATGGCTGGGGATGACCGCGAGCCCATCGGGCGCAAAGGGAAACAACCAAAACGCACCGCGTCGGGCAAGCCGCCGCGCCGTCGCAGAGACGACGATTATGATGATTACGAGGAAGACGAGCAGCAAGATGATGAATATGAAGACGAGGAGGAAAGCGTGCCGCGTAAGGTAAAAGCGACTCCGCCGCGTAAAAAACGCCGTTGGCTTGGCCTGCTTATCAAACTGATTCTGGTGATCGCGGTTCTGTTGGCGATTTACGGCGTGTACCTGGATTCGCAGATCCGCAGCCGCATTGACGGCAAGGTCTGGCAGTTGCCGGCGGCGGTCTATGGCCGCATGGTCAACCTGGAACCGGGCATGCCGTACAGCAAGAAGGAAATGGTCGATTTGCTGGAGGGCATGCAATACCGTCAGGTTAGCCGCATGACCCGTCCGGGCGAATTTACCGTGCAAGCCAACAGCATCGAGATGCTGCGCCGCCCGTTTGACTTCCCGGATGGTAAAGAGGGGCAGATCCACGCCCGTCTGGATTTCCAGAACAACCGTTTGGCGAAAATCGAAAACATGGAGAACCAGCGTAACTTCGGGTTCTTCCGCCTCGATCCGCGCCTGATCACCATGTTGCAGTCACCGAACGGCGAACAGCGTCTGTTCGTGCCGCGCACCGGTTTCCCTGACCTGCTGGTGGACACGCTGATTGCCACCGAAGATCGTCATTTCTACGAGCATGACGGCATCAGCCCGTACTCCATCGGCCGTGCGGTGCTGGCGAACCTGACCGCCGGGCGTGCGGTGCAGGGCGGCAGTACCCTGACGCAGCAGTTGGTGAAGAACCTGTTCCTGACCAACGAGCGCTCGCTGTGGCGTAAGGCCAACGAAGCCTATATGGCGCTGCTGGTCGATTATCGTTACAGCAAGGACCGTATTCTTGAGCTGTACCTGAACGAGGTGTACCTCGGCCAGAGCGGCAGCGACCAGATCCGCGGTTTCCCGTTGGCCAGCCTGTATTACTTCGGCCGCCCGGTGGATGAACTGAGCCTGGATCAGCAAGCGTTGCTGGTGGGGATGGTGAAAGGTGCCTCGCTGTATAATCCGTGGCGCAACCCGACGCTGGCGCTGGAGCGCCGTAACCTGGTGCTCAAGCTGTTGCAAAACCAGGGGGTGATCGACGCCGAGCTGTACAACATGCTCAGCGCGCGGCCACTGGGCGTGCAGCCGAAAGGTGGGGTGATCACGCCGCAGCCGGCGTTTATGCAGATGGTGCGTCAGGAACTGCAGGCCAAGCTGGGCGACAAGGTGAACGACCTGTCCGGAGTGAAAATCTTCACGACGCTGGATCCGGTTTCTCAGGATGCGGCGGAAAAAGCGGTCGAAGACGGCATTCCGGCGCTGCGTGCCGCCCGCCATCTTAAAGATCTGGAAGCGGCGATGGTGATTGTCGATCGCTTCAGCGGTGAGGTACGCGCCATGGTCGGCGGCGCCAATCCGCAGTTCGCCGGTTTTAACCGTGCGATGCAGGCGCGCCGCCTGGTCGGGTCGCTGGCCAAGCCGCCAACCTACTTGACCGCGCTTTCCGAGCCGGACAAATACCGCCTGAATACCTGGTTGGCGGACCAGCCGCTGTCGCTGAAACAACCGAATGGCAGCGTATGGCAGCCGAACAACTACGACCGCAAATTCCGTGGACAGGTGATGCTGGTGGATGGCCTGGCCTTCTCGCTCAACGTGCCGACGGTGAATCTGGGCATGGCGGTCGGGCTGGATCAGATCAGCGCCACCTTGCAGCGCCTGGGCATTCCGAAAGCGGAAATCAATCCGGTGCCTTCGATGCTGCTGGGGGCGATTGGCCTGACGCCGATGGAAGTGGCGCAGGAATACCAAACCATCGCCAGCGGCGGTAACCGTGCGCCGCTGTCTGCGGTGCGTTCGGTGATCGCGGAAGACGGTTCGGTGCTGTACCAGAGCTTCCCGCAGGCGGAACGCATGGTGCCGGCTCAGGCCGCTTACCTGACGTTGTACGCCATGCAACAGGGCGTAGCGCGCGGGACCTCCCGTTCTCTGTCGGTGAAGTTCCCCAACTACAATCTGGCGGCGAAAACCGGTACCACCAACGATCTGCGCGACAGTTGGTTTGCCGGTATCGACGGTAAAGAAGTGGCTATCGCCTGGGTTGGACGTGATAACAACGGCCCGGCCAAGCTGACCGGTGCCAACGGTGCGCTGACGCTCTATCGCCGTTACCTGGAAAACCAGACGCCGCTGCCGCTGATGCTGCAGCCGCCGGAAGGCATCAACCAGATTGGCATCGACTCCAGCGGTAACTTTGTCTGTGGCGGCGGCGGGCGCAGCATCCCGGTGTGGACCGATAATCCGCAAGGGTTGTGCCAGGCAAGCCAGGCTGCTCAGCAGCAGCAACAACAGCAGCAACAGGCGGGTGAGCAAAAAGACGGCGACGGCGTCGCCGGCTGGATCAAGGACATGTTCGGCCAAGGGCAGTAAGTTGGCGAGCGGCTAACCCCGTTGGTAGAAAAGTTTTTTGTTGCAGGCCCGTAACTTCAGTTACGGGCTTTTTTATTTTGCGCGCTTTATTTCCATTCGATTAACACGGCTAAAGGGTTACTCCCCCACCTATTTACTGGCTGAATTCGACTTGCAGTTTAATTTGGCTTCTGCATAAAATGCGTCGCTTATAATAATTATTATCGTTTACATTCGTTATCAAATAATTCATCAGAGAAAGCACCTATGCCGACCAAGCGTCCAACTTCATCACGGGCCATGAAGGGCCGTTCTCCCGTCAGTGGGTTAGCGATCACTATCGCTGCCGCGCTGGGCACGCTGGCGATGCCGGCATCTTCTGCCGAAGCCAATCCGGTAGCCAAAGAAGACACCCTTACCGTGGTGGGCAGCAGCCAGCCGCAACAGGAAAGCGCCTGGGGGCCGGTCGGCACCTACGTGGCCAAACACAGCGCCACCGGTACCAAAACCGATACGCCGATTGAAAAGAATCCGCAGTCGGTTTCCGTGGTCACGCGCGAAGAGATGGATATGCTCCAGCCGGATACGGTGAAAGGCGCGCTGGCTTATGCGCCAGGGGTTTATGCCAGCCGTGGCAGCTCCAGTACCTATGATTCGGTGGCCATTCGCGGTTTCCCGGCGGTGAATACCAACCAGTATCTGGACGGCCTGCGCCTGCAGGGCGACAACTATACCGAAGCTTCGGTCGACCCTTATTTCCTCGAACGCGCGGAACTGCTGCGCGGCCCGGTATCGGTGCTGTACGGCAAGAGCAGCCCGGGTGGGTTGGTGGCGCTGGTCAGCAAGCGGCCGACCACCGAGCCGCTGCACGAAATCCAGTTCAAAATGGGCACCGACAATTTGTTCCAGACCGGCTTTGACTTCAGCGATGCGCTGGATGATAACGGCGTCTATTCCTACCGTTTGACCGGCCTGGCGAAAGACAGCGATGCGCAGCAGAACATGACGAAAGAGAAGCGCTATGCGATTGCGCCGTCATTCAGCTGGCGGCCGGATGACAGGACCAACTTTACGCTGTTGGCCAATATCCAAAACGATCCCTATACCGGCTTCTACGGCTGGTTGCCGAAGCAGGGCACGCTGATCCCGCTGCCGGACGGCAGCAAGCTGCCAACCAGTTTCAACGACGGTGAAGCAAGCAATTACTTTGCGCGCAAGCAGCGCATGATCGGCTATAGCTTCGAACATGCGTTCAACGACACCTGGGCGGTGCGCCAGAACCTGCGTTACATGCAGCTGGAAAGCGACATGAAGAGTATCTATGGCAGCGGCGTTAGCGCCACGGCGCCGACCACGCTGAACCGTGCCTATGTGCAGTCGAAGGAACACCTGAACAGCTTCTCGGTGGATACTCAGGCGCAGGCCAGGCTGAAAACCGGCGATGTCGATCATACGCTGTTGTTTGGCGTCGACTATTCGCGCATGCGCAATGACATCAATTCCGGCTTTGGCACGGCAGACAGCCTGAGCATGACCGATCCGCAATACGGCAACGACGGCACTACCGTCACCTTCCCGTACAACTACCTGAACCGTCAGGAACAGACTGGCTTGTACGTGCAGGAGCAGGGCGAGTGGAACCAATGGTTGCTGACGTTGGGGGGCCGTTACGACTGGGCGAAGACCTCGGCCAATAACCGCATCGATAATTACACCAACGAACGTTCGGACGGTCAGTTCACCTGGCGCGGCGGCCTGAACTATCTGTTTGATAACGGCATCACGCCGTATTTCAGCTACAGCGAGTCATTTGAACCGACGCTGGACACCTCTGCGAACGGGCAGACGTTTATTCCGTCGATTGGCAAGCAGTATGAAGCCGGTGTGAAATACGTGCCGAAGGATCGTCCTGTCGTCCTGACCGGGGCGCTGTACCAACTGACCAAAAACAACAACCTGACGCCGGACCCGGATAACGCGCAGTTCAGCGTCCAGAGCGGTGAGATCCGCTCGCGCGGCGTAGAGCTGGAAGCCAAAGCGGCGTTGAACGCCAACGTCAACCTGATCGCTTCCTACACCTACACCGACGCGAAATACACCAAGGACAACACCTATCAGGGCAAGCCAACCACCGAGATCCCTAAACATATGGCCTCGCTGTGGGCGGACTACACCTTCCACGAAACGGCGGTCAGCGGCCTGACATTGGGCTCCGGCGTACGTTATGTCGGCACTAGCTCAAGCTTCAACAGCGCCGACAACAGCACCTTTAAAGTGCCGGATTACACGCTGGTGGATGCGACCATCAAATACGATCTGGCGCGTTTTGGCCTGCCGGGCTCGTCAGTAGGCGTCAATATCAACAACCTGTTTGATAAGACTTACGTTGCAAGTTGTTATCGCGACTACGCCTGCTATTGGGGCGCAGAACGTCAGGTGGTCGCCACCGCAACTTTCCGCTTCTAACCGGATAATCGGGGCGGCGGATCGCCGCTCCGAACAGAGTAGGGCCTATGCAGGATAAACACCTCGATCACGACGCCATTTTCGCGTTAGACAACGCCAGCTTTGCCGTTCCCGGCCGTGTGCTGTTGCAGCCGCTGTCGCTGACCTTTCCCCAGGGTAAAGTCTGCGGGTTGATCGGCCACAATGGTTCCGGCAAATCCACATTGCTGAAAATCCTTGGCCGCCATCAGAACCCGACCGCCGGTAGCGCGCAGCTTAACCGACGCCCGTTGGCGCAATGGGACAGCAAAGCCTTCGCGCGTCAGGTCGCCTATCTGCCCCAGCAACTGCCCGCCGCGGAAGGCATGACGGTACGCGAACTGGTGGCGATCGGCCGCTATCCGTGGCACGGCGCGCTGGGTCGCTTTGGCGTGAACGACCGCGAGCAGGTGGAGGAGTCGATAACGCTGGTGGGTCTGAAACCCTTCGCCAATCGCCTGGTGGACAGCCTGTCCGGCGGCGAGCGCCAACGCGCCTGGCTGGCGATGATGGTGGCGCAGGACAGCCGCTGCCTGCTGTTGGACGAGCCGACCTCCGCGCTGGACATTGCGCACCAGGTTGAGGTGCTGGCGCTGATTCAACGCCTGAGCCATGAACGTGGCCTGACGGTGATTGCGGTGCTGCACGACATCAACATGGCGGCGCGCTACTGCGACCATTTGGTGGCGTTGCGCGGTGGCGAGATGATTGCGCAAGGTGCCCCGCTGGAGCTGATGCAAGGGCCGGTGCTGGAGCAAATTTATGGTATTCCAATGGGCACGCTGGCGCATCCGAGCGGCGGTGCGCCGGTGAGTTTTGTCTACTGATGTCCGCTTTCTCCGATTTTCAACACGATCCCGTACGCCGCCGCCTGCTGACCGCCATGGCGCTGTCGCCGCTGCTGTTCTCTTTACCGGGGCGCGCTGCGGTGACACCGCCCGACCTCACGCGCATCGTGGCGCTGGAATGGCTGCCGATTGAGCTGCTGCTGGCGCTGGGCGTCACGCCGCTGGCGGTGGCGGATATCCATAACTACAACCTGTGGGTGGAAGAGCCGAAAATGCCGGCGTCGGTTATCGACGTGGGCCAACGCACCGAGCCGAATCTGGAGTTGCTGCAACAACTGCGGCCTTCGCTGATGCTGCTGTCAAAGGGGTATGGGCCAACGCCGCAAAAACTGGCGCCAATCGCGCCGACGATGAGTTTTGGCTTCAACGACGGCAGCGGAAAACCACTGACGGTGGGCCGAAATTCGTTGCAGCAATTGGCGCAGCGGTTGGGGCTTGAGGCGCGCGCTGAACGGCATCTGATGCAGTTCGACCGGTTTATTCAGGATGCCCGCCAACGCCTGCATTCTTACACCAGGCAGCCGCTGCTGCTGTTCTCCTTGCTGGATACGCGGCATGTGCTGATTATCGGCCAGAAAAGCCTGTTCCAGGAGGTGATGGATCAGCTTGGCATTCACAATGCCTGGGAAGGGGAAACCAACTTCTGGGGCACGGCGGTCGTGGGCATTGAGCGCCTGATTACGGTGAAAAATGCGCGGGCGATTTATCTCGACCACGGTAATCAGGCGATGATGGAAAAAGTCAGCTCGACGCCGTTGTGGCAGGCTTTGCCCTTTGTGCGTCAGAACCGACTGCGGCAGGTGCCGGCGGTCTGGTTCTACGGTGCGACGCTGTCGGCGATGCGTTTTTGCCATCTGCTGGAGCAGACGCAGGAGAGCTATTCATGAGCGAGCGCATCCGGGTATTACCGCTGGCGTTGATCTTGGTATTGCTGGCGGCGTCGGGCGGCTTGACGATCTACAACCTGTTGCAACAGTTGCCTTGGGCGTTGTGGGCGCAGGCGCTGAGCGCGCCGAATCACGACGATGTGCGTCAGATGCTGTTCCACTACAGCCTGCTGCCGCGGCTGTCGGTCTCCCTGTTGGCCGGCGCCGGGTTGGGGCTGGTCGGCGTGCTGTTCCAGCAGGTGTTACGCAATCCGTTGGCGGAGCCGGCGACGCTGGGCGTATCCGCCGGTGCGCAGCTCGGCCTGACCATCGCCACTTTGTGGATGCTGCCGGGCGGCGAGATGACCCGACAACTGGCGGCAATGGCAGGGGCGATCCTGGTCGGCGGGCTGGTGTTCGGCGTGGCCTGGGGCAAACGCATGTCGCCGGTGACGCTGATTCTGGCCGGCCTGGTGCTGGGATTATACTGCGGTGCGGTCAACAGCCTGTTGGCGCTGTTTAATTACGACCAACTGCAGGGATTGTTCCTGTGGAGCACAGGTGCGTTGAACCAGCAGGACTGGAGCACTGCGCAATTTATCCTGCCGCGCCTGGTGGTGGCCGGGCTGTTGGCGGTGCTGCTGTTGCGCCCGTTGACGCTGCTGGGGTTGGACGACGGCGTGGCGCGCAATTTGGGGCTGGGGCTGTCGATGGCGCGTTTTTGCGCGCTGGCGGTGGCGATTATCTTCAGTGCGATGCTGGTGAATGCGGTGGGCGTGATCGGTTTTATCGGTCTGTTTGCCCCCTTAATGGCGAAGATGCTGGGGGCGCGCCGGCTGGCGCACCGCATGATCCTGGCGCCGTTGCTGGGTGCTTTGCTGCTGTGGCTGACCGATCAGGTGATGATCTGGCTGACTCAGGTTTGGCGTGAGATCCCGACCGGGGCGGCGACCGCGCTGTTTGGCGCTCCGCTGTTGCTGTGGCTGCTGCCGCGCCTGCGTAGCGCCGCCACGCCGCCGCCGATGAACCTGGGCGACAAGGTACCGGCCGAACGCGGCCATCTGTTGGCGTGGGTGATGCTGGCAGGCGTTGTGTTAGCGGTCGGCATCGCCGTGGCGCTGATGTTCGGGCAGAACGCCGCCGGCTGGCACTGGAGCCACGGCGCAGAACTGGAGTCATTGATGCCGTGGCGTTGGCCACGGGTGCTGTCCGCGCTGGCGGCGGGCATGATGCTGGCGGTGGCCGGCACCTTAATCCAGAAGTTGACCGGCAACCCGATGTCCAGCCCGGAAGTGCTGGGGATCAGCTCCGGTGCGGCCTTTGGCGTGGTGGTGATGCTGTTTATCGTACCGGGCGATGCCTTCGGCTGGCTGCTACCCGCCGGCAGCCTGGGGGCGGCGGCGACGTTGCTGGTGATTATGGTCGCCGCCGGTCGCGGCGGTTTTTCTACCGAACGCATGCTGTTGGCCGGTATCGCGCTCAGCACGGCGTTTACCACCACCATTTTCCTGCTGCTGGCCAGCGGCGATCCGCGCATGGGCGGGCTGCTGACCTGGATTTCCGGCTCGACCTATTCGGTGACTTCGCAGCAGGCGATCCGCACCGCAGTCATTGCGGCAACGCTGATAGTGCTGGCGCCGCTGTGTCGCCGTTGGCTGACCATTCTGCCGCTGGGCAGCGCGACCGCTCGCTCGGTGGGCATTGCGCTGACGCCGGTGCGGGTGGCGATTCTCCTGCTGGCCGCCACGCTGACCGCCATGGCGACCTTGACCGTGGGGCCGCTGAGCTTTATCGGCCTGATGGCGCCGCATATGGCGCGCATGCTGGGCTTCCGCCGCGCATTGCCGCAGATGGTGATTGCCGCACTGCTGGGCGGCCTGCTGATGGTGTTCGCTGACTGGTGCGGCCGGATGGTGATGTTCCCGTACCAAATCCCCGCCGGGCTGCTGGCGACCTTTATCGGCGCGCCGTATTTCGTTTACCTGCTGCGTAAGCAAACCTCGTAACCGGCGTTGCTCCCGCCGTTTCCATAATCAAAGGCTCAGCATCGCTGAGCCTTTATTTTTTTGTATTTTCATACTATTGCAAAGCTTTGCGTACGGCTGCGCAGAACGGATATCCAGTGCGGAAAGGGGGCGGAAATCTGGGGGAAGATAAATATACTGCGCGCGGGTGCTCTGGATCTTTCGTCCCGAGCATTTGTAAGGGATAGAAAGAGAAAAGCCCCGTGTCGATATACATCAACCCGAGGCCAACTCTAACGCCAGACAACGTTAGGTTAGCTTCTTACCCGCCGAGAGGCAAGGAGAAGGAAGTATGATGCCGAACAAAGGAAGTGTCGTAAAACTGGTCGTTATTTGTGCCACTGTAATATCACTGGAATGGATGACACGCAGCAAACTTTGTGAGCTGCGGATCCGATCGGGCAACACGGAAGTTGCGACCATTCTGGCTTACGAATCCAAAAGGTAAGGCAACCCAACGGCGGGGGCGTTGCTCCCGCCTGTTGGTTGTTTGAGTGTGGATCCACGAGCACCCATCTGCTAAAAACAAAAACGGCGAGCCCAGGCTCGCCGTTTTCATGTCGATGCGCAGGCTTATTTCAGGCCGGCGGCATCGCGCAGCAATTCTGCTTTGTCGGTCGCCTCCCAAGGGAAGTGCTCACGACCGAAGTGGCCGTAGGCTGCGGTTTCGCGGTAGATCGGTTGCAGCAGGTCCATCATCTGGATCAGGCCGTATGGGCGCAGATCGAAGAACTCACGCACCAGCAGGGTCAACTGTTCGGTAGGCACTTTCTCGGTACCGAAGGTTTCCACCATGATCGAGGTTGGCTCCGCCACGCCGATGGCGTAGGAAACCTGGATCTCGCAACGGTCGGCCAGGCCGGCAGCAACGATGTTTTTCGCCACGTAACGCGCCGCATACGCCGCTGAACGGTCAACCTTGGACGGGTCCTTACCGGAGAACGCACCGCCGCCGTGACGGGCCATGCCGCCGTAGGTATCCACGATGATTTTACGCCCGGTCAGACCGCAGTCGCCCATTGGGCCACCGATAACGAAACGGCCGGTCGGGTTGATGTGGTATTTGGTGCTCGCGCTCAGCCATTCGGTAGGCAGAACCGGCTTGATGATCTCTTCCATCACTGCTTCTTGCAGATCTTTCAAAGAGATATCTTCGGAGTGCTGGGTGGACAACACCACTGCGTCGATGCCGACGATTTTGCCGTCGTCATACTGGAAAGTGACCTGGCTTTTTGCATCCGGACGCAGCCACGGCAGGGTGCCGTTTTTACGTACTTCGGCCTGGCGCTGCACCAGACGGTGCGCGTAGGTCACAGGCGCAGGCATCAGCACGTCGGTTTCATTGGTGGCATAGCCAAACATCAGGCCCTGGTCGCCGGCACCCTGTTCCAGCGGATCGGTACGGTCAACGCCCTGATTGATATCCGGGGATTGCTTGCCGATGGCGCTCAGTACGGCACAGGAGTTGGCGTCAAAACCCATATCCGAATGAACATAGCCGATTTCACGCACGGTTTGACGGGTGATTTCTTCGATATCTACCCAAGCGCTGGTAGTGATTTCACCACCGACCAGCACCATGCCGGTTTTCACGTAGGTTTCGCAGGCTACGCGCGCTTTCGGATCCTGTTCCAGGATGGCATCAAGAACGGCATCGGAGATCTGATCGGCAATTTTATCGGGATGCCCTTCGGAGACGGACTCGGACGTGAATAGGTGTTTAGCCATTGTATTCTTTACCTTGCATAAGACGGGTTAGAAATTACTGCACAGCGCTGGAGATCCGGCATCGAAGCGAAGGGTCTTCCGCTGATGGCGCGAGATACATCCTGCAACGCCCCTCAGGCAAAGCCGTTAAGCAGTTTCTTAGTTATGCCCGTCGTCTTTCAAGTTGCCCCGCCGTTATCTGCACTCGCTCACCTGGCGGCAACTTGAAATTCATAGGGCACAAATCAGTATAGATGGATTAACATCTGGACGTCTATTTTAGGTCAGGGTTTAGCCGGATTGCCAGTATTTTTTTGTCGTTTCGCTCTTTTGCGCAAAGCCACCGGCACCATTTTCATCGCTTGAAACAGTTTCCGACAAATTTTCATTTTGCATTTTCCCCAGGTTATCGGTATAAACTGCGCGCGCGGCTCATTTGGTGCACAGCGTGGAGCAAAAAGTGCCAAGCTCCCGCTCATGGCTTTCATGGTCAGCCGCAGACGCCGACGCTTGGCGTCGCCGCTTCATAGAACGGTCACGTTCTTACACTATTAATAGAGGCTCAGTCGTTCATTCCGGGCGACGTGCGTGGAGGTGGTTGGATTAATGATCCGTTGTCTACCGGTTGTTGGTTCTCAACAGCAGTGCCGTTCTGGCGCACATTCTTCTGCTATTTCCCGTCTTGTCTCTACTTCACCTTCCAGGTGTGATAAACACTTGGGCGCTACTCAGGATTCTCGGGCCGGTTAACGGTCGTCTGAAGAACTGAACAAGGGTAGCCTGCAGCCTTCCTGTGGGATGTTTCTTGACCCGATTCACGAGGTTTGAACAGGGTGTCTTACAATTATATGAGTGATATCCCCTTCAGCTTTCACGCTGCAGCGTCGTTGCCTGCGCGCGTTCACCCCAGTCACTCAGCGGACCTGAGCTCCCGGGGATTTACGCGCTTGCCGTCTGGCCGCAACATGAATTCTTTTGGGCATAAACCGATCGCTGACCGCGAACGGCAGTTGTATTCGCTGCCGCAAGGGCGGTTTGTTGGGTTGTTCTCGCGGGTTGTAGCTGCGATAGTGGCTGACTGTATCGTCAGTACGGGATGTGAGGCGAGTAATGTCTGATGATCTGTTGATTCACCGTCCGCCAGCCGCGGGCGAACCTATATCTTTACGCTCCATGCAGGAGGTTGCCATGAATGACCGTGATGCCAGCAAGATGCTGCGCACTTATAACGTCGCCTACTGGGGCAACAATTATTATGACGTCAATGAACTGGGCCACATCAGCGTGTGCCCGGATCCGGACGTCCCTCAGGCGCGTGTCGATCTGGCTGAACTGGTGAAAGAGCGTCGCAAAGACGGCCAGCGTCTGCCGGCGCTGTTCTGCTTCCCGCAGATCCTTCAGCACCGCCTGCGTTCGATTAACGCGGCGTTCAAACGCGCGCGCGAGTCATTCGGCTATGAAGGCGGCTATTTCCTGGTTTACCCGATCAAGGTCAACCAGCATCGTCGCGTGATCGAATCCCTGGTCAACTCCGGCGAGCCGCTGGGGCTGGAAGCCGGCTCCAAAGCTGAATTGATGGCGGTGCTGGCGCATGCCGGCATGACCCGTTCGGTCATCGTCTGTAACGGCTATAAAGACCGCGAATACATTCGCCTGGCGCTGATCGGCGAGAAGCTGGGGCACAAGGTGTACCTGGTGATCGAGAAGATGTCCGAGATCAACATGGTGCTGGAAGAAGCCGAGCGCCTGAACGTGGTGCCGCGTCTGGGCGTGCGTGCGCGTCTGGCGTCTCAAGGTTCCGGCAAATGGCAGTCGAGCGGCGGCGAGAAGTCCAAGTTCGGTCTGGCGGCCATTCAGGTCCTGAAGCTGGTGGAAACCCTGCGTGAAGCGGGCCGCCTCGACAGCCTGCAACTGCTGCATTTCCATCTGGGCTCGCAACTGGCCAATATTCGCGACATCGCCACCGGCGTGCGTGAATCGGCGCGTTTCTACGTTGAATTGCACAAGCTGGGCGTTAACATCCAGTGCTTCGACGTGGGCGGCGGTTTGGGCGTGGATTATGAAGGCACCCGTTCGCAGTCCGACTGTTCGGTGAACTACGGCCTGAACGAATATGCCAACAACGTGATTTGGGGCATCGGCGACGCTTGTAATGAGCACGGCCTGCCTCATCCGACGGTGATTACCGAATCCGGCCGTGCGGTCACCGCACACCATACTGTGCTGGTATCCAACGTGATCGGCGTTGAACGCAACGAGTTCAGCGATCCTTTGCCGCCGGCGGAAGATGCGCCGCGCGCGCTGGAAAGCATGTGGGAAACCTGGCAGGAAATGAACGAGCCGGAGAACCGCCGCTCGTTGCGCGAATGGTTGCACGACAGTCAAATGGACCTGCACGACGTTCACACCCAGTACGCCCACGGTATGCTGGATCTGACCAAGCGCGCCTGGGCCGAGCAGCTGTATCTGAATATCTGCAACAAGATCCAGCAGCAGCTTGATCCAAGCAACCGTGCGCACCGTCCGATCATCGACGAACTGCAAGAACGTATGGCGGACAAGTTCTACGTCAACTTCTCGCTGTTCCAGTCCATGCCGGATGCCTGGGGTATCGATCAGCTGTTCCCGGTGCTGCCGCTGGAAGGGCTGGATAAGCCGCCGGAAGGTCGCGCGGTGCTGCTGGACATCACCTGCGACTCCGACGGCACAATCGATCACTACATTGACGGCGACGGCGTGGCGACCACCATGCCAATGCCGCCGTACGATCCGGAAAACCCGCCGGCGCTGGGCTTCTTTATGGTAGGCGCCTACCAGGAAATCCTCGGCAACATGCACAACCTGTTCGGCGATACCGCCTCGGTTGACGTGTATGTGTTCCCGGACGGAACGGTAGAAACCGAGCTGTCCGACGAGGGCGACACCGTTGCCGATATGCTGGAATACGTGCAGCTCGATCCGAGCGCGCTGCTGGCCAAGTTCCGCGATCAGGTAAAAGAAACCGATCTGGACGGCGAGTTGCAAGCGCAGTTCCTGGAAGAGTTTGAAGCCGGTTTGTATGGTTATACTTATTTAGAAGATGAATAAGTAGAGCCGCTCTGAAAGGCCGGGTATCTTACGGATACCCGGCCTTTTTTAATGGTTTCCCCCCGCTGTACCCCCGCGATATTCCCTTGTCCGCCGATGCCATCGATCGGTTATCACAAATTTGTTAACTCTCCGTGAGGATTCGGACAGGGTTTTCTTTGTAAGTTGTCGCTATTGGTTTGATCGGTTTCCGGGGGGCTATGATGATCAACAGAAGGCGATTTATTCTGGTCGGCGGCGGCTTGTCCGCAGCGTTCGCGTTAGGGCTGGTGCCTGGACGAGCGGCCCTTGCGGCGGCCAATGGGCAATTTGAAGTCAGCTACACCGATCAACAGTGGCATCAGCGGCTGAGCACCGCGCAATACCATATTCTGCGTGAGGAAGGCACCGAAATACCCTACAGCAGTCCGCTGAATGATGAACACCGTGAAGGGGTATTTTCCTGCGCGGGGTGTGATTTGCCGCTGTTTTCCTCCCATACCAAGTTTGACAGCCATACCGGCTGGCCGAGTTTTTATCAGCCTCTTGACCATGCCGTTGCCCAACGCCAGGACCGTTCATTCGGCATGGTGCGAGACGAGGTGCACTGTCGGCGCTGTGGCGGGCATCTTGGGCACGTGTTTGACGACGGCCCGCAGCCTACCGGGTTGCGTTACTGCATGAACGGGTTGGCGTTATTGTTCGCGCCGCAAAAAGCATAATGGGAAGAGCGATCGGTTAATCCAGTGGTGAATATGATGAAACGTTCAAACAGGTTGGGCATGTTGTTGCGATCTTATGCCATCACTGGCGTGCTCGCGTTGGTCGGTGCGGGTTTCTGGCAGGGGAGTGCATGGTCATTTGCCGGGGCGGAAACCGCGGTAGTGATCCCCGCGCCTGCGGTTGATGAGCCAGCAGGCACGTCACACACCGAGACCGCTATTTTTGCCGGTGGGTGTTTCTGGGGTGTGCAGGGCGTCTTTCAGCATGTGAAAGGCGTAACCAACGCCGTCTCAGGTTACACCGGGGGTTCTGCGCAAACTGCCGATTACCAACAGGTAAGCGGCGGAGATACCGGCCATGCCGAGTCGGTGAAAGTGACCTTTGACCCGACTCTGGTTTCCTACGGCGACTTGTTGCAGATCTTTTTCTCAGTGGCGCATAACCCCACGGAGCTTAATCGCCAGGGACCGGATAGCGGCACCCAGTATCGCTCCGCGCTTTTCCCGCTGAATGCGTCGCAACAACAGGTAGCCAACGCGTATATTGCTCAGTTGCAGGCCAGTCACAGTTACGACCGGCCTCTGGTCACGCGGGTTGAGAGCAATGGGCATTTTTACCCGGCAGAGAGTTACCATCAGAATTTTTTAACCGAACACCCTGATTCCCTCTACATCATGATTAACGACCAGCCGAAAATAAAACAGCTGGAACACTTATTCCCGGCGCGTTACAGCCAGCAACCCGTACTGGTAAAGCAGTAGAGCCTATACTGACAGTGACGAGTCACCATGAGTGCGATGCGCGGGCTTGAAGCGCGAACCAAATACGGCGATAATCTGCCGCATCAGCAGTACTGAAACAAACATCGAATGAATCCCTTTCTCGTCGGGCTAACGACGCGGGAGGGATTTTTTTTTGTAACGACCTGGCGCCTGCGCCCGGCAACTTGTTGAACTACGAGGGTTTACTATGAGCACCTTAGGCCATCAGTCCGATAATTCATTAGTGTCCAACGCCTTTGGTTTCCTGCGCTTTCCGCTGAATTTCATGCCTTACGACAGCGATGCAGAGTGGGTCATCACCGGCATTCCATTCGATATGGCAACCTCCGGCCGCGCCGGTGGCCGTCATGGCCCGGCCGCCATCCGCCAGGTGTCTACCAACCTGGCCTGGGAAGGCAACCGTTGGCCGTGGAGCTTCGATCTGCGCGATCGCCTGAACGTGGTTGACTGCGGCGACATCGTGTTCAACTTCGGCGATGCGCAGGACATGAGCGACAAGCTGCAGGCGCACGCGGAAAAATTGCTGAAAGCCGGCAAGCGCATGCTCTCGTTCGGTGGCGACCACTTCGTCACGCTGCCGCTGCTGCGCGCGCACGCCAAGCATTTCGGTAAACTGGCGCTGGTGCATTTTGACGCCCACACCGACACCTACGCCAACGGCAGCAAATACGACCACGGCACCATGTTCTTCCATGCGCCGAACGAAGGCCTGATCGATCCGAACCGCTCGGTGCAGATCGGCATTCGTACCGAGTTCGATCACGACAACGGCTTTACCGTGTTGGATGCCGCACAGGTTAACGACCGCAGCGTGGACGACCTGCTGACGCAGATCAAACAGATCGTCGGCGATATGCCGGTTTACCTGACCTTCGACATCGACTGCCTGGATCCGGCGTTCGCACCGGGCACCGGCACCCCGGTGATCGGCGGCCTGACCTCCGATCGCGCGCTGAAACTGGTACGCGGCATGCAGTCGCTGAACATCGTCGGCATGGACGTGGTTGAAGTGGCGCCAGCCTATGACCAATCCGAAATCACCGCGCTGGCCGCGGCGACTCTGGGTCTGGAAATGCTGTATCTGCAAGCGGCCAAGAAACACGCCTAAACGATAATATTATAGGGCGGCGGGCTGATTCTGGCCCGCCGCCCGTAATCGCACCGCAGTAAGGCATACACAGCCGGTTTCTGTTCGCCTTAACGATAGGGTGTATTCCGGGATTACGGAGAAACCATGCTCAGCAAACCATCCATACGTCTTAACAAATATATCAGCGAGAGCGGCATCTGCTCCCGCCGCGATGCCGATCGTTACATTGAACAAGGCAACGTTTTTATCAATGGCAAGCGCGTTGCGCTTGGCGATCGGGTGTTTCCAGGGGACGTGGTCAAGGTCAATGGCCAACTGATTGAACCCCGCAACGAAGACAATCTGATCTTCATTGCACTCAATAAACCTGTGGGTGTCGTCAGCACCACGGAAGAGGGCGAGAAAGACAATATTGTCGATTTCGTAAACCACAGCACCCGCATTTTCCCGATCGGCCGTTTGGATAAAGATTCCCAGGGGCTGATCTTCCTTACCAACCACGGCGATCTGGTAAACAAGATCCTGCGCGCAGGCAACGATCACGAGAAAGAGTATCGGGTTACGGTCAACAAACCGGTGACCGACGATTTTATCCGTGGCCTGGGGGCCGGCGTGCCGATGCTGGGTACGGTGACTAAAAAGTGCAAGGTAAAGAAAGAAGCGCCGTTTGTCTTTCGCATCGTGCTGGTCCAGGGGCTTAACCGCCAGATCCGCCGTATGTGCGAGCATTTTGGCTATGAGGTTACCAAGCTGGAACGCACCCGCATTATGAATGTCAGCTTGGCCGGGTTGCCGCCGGGTGAATGGCGCGATTTAACGGATGACGAACTGGTCGAACTGTTTAAATCGATTGAGGATTCTTCCTCGGAAGCGAAACCGGCGAAGAAACCCAAACCTGCGGTGAAAAAACCGGCCGGCAGTGCGCCGAAAAGCGCCGAGAAATCCGCTGGCAATGCGGCTGCCCGCAAGCGTTTCGCCCAACCTGGCCGCAAAAAGAAAGGTCGCTGAGTGGCCAATAGTCCCCGTTAGCCACCGCACCGGGTGATTTTTAAATAGCGATAATGAAACGCCCCCGGTCTTGATGATCGGGGGCGTTTTGCTTTATGGGACCTGCCCTTGCCAAAAGGACGACAGAGCCTGATTAACGACTTCTAATATATAAACTCACTATGAAACGCGTGCCTGATATCGGTTTTTCATATTGATGCTTTTTTTCGTGATCCCTCCCACACTTGTTACGTTTAAACAACCTTTCATTAACATTTGCCGCTTTGCTCCCTTGACGAAAGTTTCGCCAGACTTATAGTGAGTGTATTAAATAAGAAACTGAGTTTCATATATGAAACAATCAGATAGAGGACAGAAGCAATGAGCTGGAAGAACGTGTGTGAAGTGTCTCAGGTGAAAGAAGATTTTCCTTTCTCCGCCAACGTGGAAGGAAAAGAAGTCGGGGTGTATCTGATCGACGGCAACTATTACGCGCTGGAAGACGTTTGCCCACATGCCTATGCCTTGCTCAGCCAGGGGTTTGTTGATGACGGCAAGATCGAGTGCCCGTTGCATGAAGCGCTGTTCGACGTGCGTACCGGCCAGTGTCTGCGTGAGCCAGGCGGCCGCGATCTGCAAACCTATCCCACCCGGGTTGTCGACAATCAAATCCAAATCACCTTTATCGAGGAGGAGTAATCATGCAGCACATCACCGATTTCAATCCCTGGCTGCCGGACACCCAACAGGTGAGCCCGGCGCGCGTTGGCGGCAACGGTCAGATCCACCAACCGGGCCAGTTCCGGAACGTCATCTGGCAGAACCGCAGCCGGGTACCGGACGGCTTCGAAACCGCACTGGTCGCGGCGCTGGAAGAGATCTTCGAGCAGGGCGCGGAAGAGCTTGAGCAGATCGTCGGCGCGCTGAACCAGCGCCGCCTGTTTGATCGCAGCGGCCAGCCGTGGAATGAGGCGACGTTCCGCGAATTCCTTCACGTTAACGGTTACTGAGCAGCCCGGGAGAAGGCAATGACGGTAAACACAACATCCTCCGCAAAGACTTTGCAGGACTATCTCGATCAGGGGTTGCGCGGCATGTGGTACCCGGTGCTGGCCAGTTGGGAAGTGGGCAATAATCCGGTAGGCATTACGCGTCTTGAGCAGCAGATAGTGGTGTGGCGCGACGCCGAAGGCGCGATCCACGCGCTGGAAGATCGCTGCCCGCATCGCGGCGCACGGCTGTCGATGGGCTGGAATCTGGGCGATCGCATCGCCTGCTGGTATCACGGCGTTGAGGTTGGCGGCGACGGTACGGTCAAAGACGTGCCTGCGGTCGATCGCTGCCCGCTGGTGGGGCAAAAATGCCTGCGTTCTTACCCGGCCAAAGAGGCCTACGGCGCCGTGTTCCTTTATTTCGGCATCACCGCCGACGAAGCGCCGCCGGAGCTGACCTTCCCACAGGAACTGGCGGATGAGGTTTCCTACAGCAACTTCCTGTGTACCGCCAGCTGGGACTGCAACTATCAGTATGCATTGGAAAACGTTATGGATCCGATGCACGGCACCTACCTGCACGCCTCTTCGCATTCGATGGCGGAAGGGGATCGCAAGGCGGACATGGCGCTGGAGCCGACCGATACCGGGTTCATCTTCAAGAAGAACGGCCAGATCGGCGTTAACTTTGACTGGGTCGAGTTCGGCAGCAGCGGTGCCTACTGGATGCGCCTGTCGATCCCGTACAAGAAGCGCTTTGGGCCGGGCGGCCACTTCTGGATCATCGGCATGGTGGTGCCGGAAGATAAAGATCATTGCCGGGTGTTCTTCTGGCGTATCCGCAAGGTCAAAGACTGGCAGCGCGACATCTGGCGCTTTATGTACCGCAATCGCCTGGAAGCCCTGCATTGGGACGTACTGGAACAAGATCGCATCGTGCTGGAGAACATGGCGCCAAACGCGCGTGGCCGTGAATATTTGTATCAGCATGACGTTGGCCTTTCCCGCCTGCGCCGCATGATGCAAAAAGAGGCGAAAAAACAACTGGCGATACTCGCCGAACAGGAGGCCGCGCAGTGAACGGCCTGTTGACGGGAAAACGCATTGTGGTGACCGGCGCGGCGCGCGGTCTGGGCCGCAGCTTTGCCGGGGCCATCGCCCAGGCGGGCGGGCGGGTGGTGATGTGCGATATTCTGGCGGATGAATTGGCGGGCAGCGCCGCCAGCCTGCGTGAGCAGGGGGCCGAGGTGGAAACGCAGGTTATCGATCTGGCGTCGCCGGCTTCGATCACCGCTACGTTCAGCGCCATTGCCGCAGGCGGTACGATCGACGGGCTGGTGAACAACGCGGCGCTGGCTACCGGCGTCGGCGGTAAAACCATGATGGAATACGATATTGATCTGTGGGATCGGGTCATGCAGGTCAACGTGCGCGGCACCTGGCTGGTGAGCCAGGCAGCGGTGCCGCTGCTGGCGCAAAACCCGCATGCCAAGATCGTCAATGTGGCTTCGGATACCGCGCTGTGGGGCGCACCGCGCCTGATGGCCTACGTGGCCAGCAAAGGGGCGATTATCTCGATGACCCGCTCGATGGCGCGTGAATTGGGCCCGCAGGGGATTTGCGTTAACGCTATCGCACCGGGTCTGACGCGGGTAGAAGCGACCGAATATGTACCCGCCGAGCGCCACCAACTGTACGAACAGGGCCGGGCGCTGGCCGGGGCGCAACATCCTGACGACGTGAACGGCACGGTGCTTTATCTGCTGTCGCCGCTGGCGAATTTCGTGACCGGTCAACTGTTGCCGGTTAACGGCGGTTTCGTCTTTAACTGATTATTTAAGGCATGACCCTATAAGGAAACGCACATGGCAGACGATCAAGCGTGTAAGTATCTGATCCCGGGGCTGGATCGCGGGTTACAGCTGCTGCTGGCGTTTGGCGAGCAGCACAAGGAAATGACCTTTGCAGAATTACATCGCCTGGTCGATATGCCGAAGGCGACCGCCTACCGCGTGGTGCAAACGCTGGAGCATCTGGGTTTTCTGGAGCGTAACCCGCGCACCAACACCTTTGCGCTGGGCATCAAGGTGCTGCGGCTCGGTTTTGAATATATCGCCTCGCTGGACGTGGCGCAGGCCGGCCAACCGGTGATCGAACAGCTGCGCGATCGCAGCCAATGCAGCAGCCATCTGGCGATCCGCGATGAGCGCGATGTGATCTACATCGCCCGCGTCAGCGCCGCCGGTTCGCAAATCAATCAGGTCAGCGTCGGCACTCGCCTGCCGGTACACCGGACTTCGCTCGGCCGCATGCTGCTGACCAGCGCCACCCGCGAAGAGTTCGAGCTGTTGTATCCGCAGGAACAATTACCGGGCAGCGGGCCGGGCACCCCGGCGGATCGTGAAACTTTGTGGCAGATGGTTCAGCAGGACAAGGCGCGCGGCTATGTGATCGGCGAGTCGTTCTTTCGCCACGGCATCTCTTCGATCGTCTATCCGATCTTCAACCGCGAGCAGCGGGTTGAGGCCGTGGTCAGCATTATGGTGCCGTTCGATGAGATCCCGAAAGCGGATCGCGAGCGGCTGCGCAAGGAAGTGCGGGACGCCGCAGAGAAAATCTCCGGCTTCCTGGGCGCACCGCCGCAGGCAAACGTCGGTTAACTGACGGCACCGACTCTTTTACTCAGGCAGGGATAAGGCCCATACCTATCAGGGGCCGGGGTTCGATCATGCCTGAAAAACGCATTCAGCGAGAACGTGAGGCACAATAATGAGCATAATCGGAATCGAAAAGCTGGAATTTGGCGTCGAAGATCTGCCAACTTGCGAAAAATTCATGCGGAACTTCGGCCTGCAGGCGGCACAGCAGCATTGGGGGGAACGCCAGCGCGAATTCACTACCCTGAGCGGTGCGCGCGTGGTGCTGCATCCGTTGCAGAGTGAAGCATTGCCGGCGGCGTTCGAGGGCGGTTCTACCCTGCGCCGCATGACCTGGGGCGTTGGCAGCCCAAGCGAATTGGCGGCTCTGGCTCCGTTGCTGGCGCAAATGCCGGGTTTCCGTCGGGTTGGAGGAGAGCTGGAGTGCCGCGATCCGAACGGCATGACGCTGCGCTTTAGCGTCAGCCAACAGCGCGATGTCGAGTTGCCGGTATCGCCGATCAATCAATGGGGCGACGTGCGCCGCATCGATCAGCCCAGCCCGGTGTATGCGCAGGCGCAACCTATCAACATCGGTCACGTGGTGTTCTTCGTCGAAGACCTCGCCGCCACCGAAAAATTTTACCGTGAAGTGCTGGGTTTTCAGGTCTCGGATCGCTATATCGATCGCGCGGTGTTCCTGCGGACCCAGGCGCGCGGCGGCCATCACAATCTGTTCCTGCTGAAACTGCCTAATCGCCCGCGTGGCCTCAATCACGTGGCCTTTACCGTACGCGACATCCACGAGGTGATCGGCGGCGGCATCGCCATGAACAAAGAGAAGTGGAGCACCTTTATCGGCCCCGGCCGCCATCCGATCTCCTCGGCCTATTTCTGGTACGTCAACAGCCCGACCGGCGGTGCATTCGAGTACTACACCAACGACGATTACCTGACCGAAAACTGGCAACCGCGTGAGCTGGAGCATTCTCTGGTGTCGTTCACCGAGTGGGCGGTGGAAGGCGGTATCGACCACGACACGCGCCGCCAGCAGAAAAAACCGGAGGCGGTATGAACCGGCCAGTGCAGGCGGGCATCGTGATTATCGGCGGCGGGCAGGCCGGCGGTTGGGCGGCGAAAACGCTGCGCGATCGCGGTTATGCAGGCCGGCTGACGGTTGTCAGCGATGAACCCTACGACTTTTACGAACGTCCGCCGCTCTCCAAGGCGGTGTTGCTGGACGGCAATGCGCCGCTCAGCAGGCTGTTCAGCGAACAGGTGGTCGCCGGGCTGAACATCGACTGGTACCGTCCGTTGCGTGCCGAAGCCATTGATGGGCAGCGGCAAATCGTCACGCTCAGCGA
Organism: Serratia plymuthica; assembly: GCF_018336935.1. Lineage (NCBI taxonomy): Bacteria > Pseudomonadati > Pseudomonadota > Gammaproteobacteria > Enterobacterales > Yersiniaceae > Serratia > Serratia plymuthica. The sequence goes on from NZ_CP068771.1 coordinate 4,376,883, forward strand.
TGGGCGGCAGCTACAGTTTGAGCAACTGTTGATCGCCACCGGCGGTCGCCCGCGTGTGCCGAATGCCTCCTGGGCCAGCCATCCGCGGGTGATGACGCTGCGCTCCTGGGACGATGCGGCAAAACTGCGCCAGGCATTGCAAGGGTGTCGCCAGTTGGCGATCGTCGGCGGCGGCTGGATTGGGCTGGAGATCGCCGCTTCCGCCCGACGGCTCGGTGCCGAGGTGACGGTGTTCGAGCGCCAGCCCGCGCTGTGCATGCGCAGCGTAGGCGCTGACGTTTCGCAGGCGTTGCTTGAGCTGCACCAGCAGCAGGGCGTAACGGTACGTTGCGGCTGCGGCGAGATCTCGCTGGAGGATCGTGACGGCGCTGCCTGGATCGGCAGCGAAAGCAGCGATCCTCAGGCTTTCGATCTGGTGGTGGTGGGTATCGGCGTCGAGCTTAACCTCGAGCTGGCGCATAGCGCCGGGTTGAGGGTGGACGCCGGCATCGTGATCGATGGCCAGGGGCGCACCAGCCACCCGGCAATCTTCGCCGCCGGCGATGTGGCGCGCCACCCGACGCTTGGCCTGTGCCTGCAGTCCTGGGCCTATGCGCAGAATCAGGCGATCAGCACCGCTTGCGCGATGCTGGATGCCTTTGCCGCCCCATACAGCGACGTGGCCTGGCTGTGGTCGGATCAATACGACACCAATATTCAGATCCTCGGCGTGCCGATCGGCGGGGTGCATCAAGTGGTGCGCCGCACGCCGCAGTCGCAGGTGTTCTTTACGCTCAACGCCGACCGGCAGTTGGTGCAGATGGTGGCGTTTAACGACGCTCGCACCATCAAGCTGGGCAAACGCTGGCTGGCCGGCGGGCGGGTGCTGGAGCCGCAGCAGTTGGCGGACGCGGAGTTTTCTTTAATGGCGTTGAAATAATCATTCCCCAATGAGTTTCATGTCGCAGCCAACAACGCTGCAGCGTGAAATGTGAAGGGGAAATCGGGAGCGTTTCATGACTACGCAAGACATTGACGCCCGCGCTGGACGGGTGGGGGACGCCGTTGCCGAAAATCCGCAGCAACGAGTTCGCTGGTCGGTACCGATCGCGCTGTTCGCCTGCGTGCTGCTGGCGTTTTTCGACAAGATCAGCATTGCGGCGCTGTTTTCCGACGGCGAGTTCCAGCAGGCGCTGGGCATCAGTTTTGACCCGGCGCGGCTCGGCTTGCTGATGAGTGCGTTTTTGTTCTCTTACGGCATCTCCTCCATGCTGCTGAGCGGCATTGGCGACCGGCTGAATCCGGTGAAAGTGCTGATCGGCATGATGGTGGTGTGGGGCGTGCTGATGGTGTTGATGGGGCTGTCCCGTTCTTATCACACCATGATGACGCTGCGCATCCTGCTCGGCATCGCGGAAGGGCCATTGCTGCCGATGGCGTACGCCATTATCCGCCAGGCCTTCCCGCAACGCTTGCAGGCTCGCGCCACCATGCTGTGGCTGCTTGGCACGCCGCTGGGAGCCGCGCTCGGCTTCCCGGTGACGCTGTATATTCTCAACACCTTCGATTGGCAGACCACCTTCTTCTTTATGGCGTTTTTGACGCTACCGGTAATGCTGTTGGTGCTGTTTGGCATGCGCCACCTGAACGTGGCGCGCCCGGCAGCCAAAACCGATGCGCAACCTGTGGCTGCGGAGCGTAAACAACGGCGTCGGGAACTGTTGCGCAATCCGCATTTCTGGATGATTTGCCTGTTTAACATCGCTTTCCTGACCTACCTGTGGGGCATGAACGGCTGGCTGCCCAGCTACCTGATCAAGGGGAAAGGCATCCATCTGGAACACGCCGGTTACCTGTCATCGCTGCCATTTATCGCCATGCTGCTCGGCGAAGTGGTCGGCGCCTGGCTGTCGGACAAACTGGATCGTCGCGCGCTGGCCTGCTTTGTCTCGCTGTGCGGCGCCGGGCTGGGCCTGGCCGTGGTACTGCATCTGCAAGGCACCTACAGCGTGATTGCCGCCATGGCCTTCAGCACCTTTATGTGGGGGGCCGGCGCGCCGAACATCTTTGCGCTGCTGGCGAAAGCGACCAGCAGCAAGGTCAGCGCCACCGCAGGCGGTATTTTCAACGGATTGGGCAATTTTGCCGGCGCATTGGCGCCGGTGCTGATGGGGGCGCTGATCGCCGCCACCGGCAACATGGATAACGGCCTGCTGTTTCTGGTGGTGATGGCCTTTATCGGCAGCGTCATTCTGCTGCCGTTGCTGAGAAAGTACTGAATTAACAATTACTAAGCCCAATGGATTTCATGCTGTGGCCAGGCGGCAAGTGACGGGTGCGAACGAATGCAGCCAACAACGCGACAGCGTGAAAGACGAAGGGGATAACCGTTTGATTCAACAGAGGAGTAACAACATGTCCCAGGTTGAGAAACACGCCGGCGTCAAGCCGCAGGATCAGTCGATAGAAAATTGGGTGGAATCACGTATCGCCCGCTTTGAAGGCCGTAAATATGACTGGAACGCGTTGAAGTTCCAGGCCGACTACGACCCGAAATACCGCCGTGCGCAGATGCGCTATATCGGCACCGGCGCTACCGGGGTGGTTAACGACACCAATACCATTCCGGCGGGAAACTTCACCTTCTCCACCATGGTGTTGCCGTCGAAATGCGAAGGGCCGCTGCACCTGCATGACGACGTGGAAGAAGTGTTCTTTATGCTGAAAGGCAGCATCACGCTGATGATCCAGGATGGCGCGGAATATTACGAAACCAAGCTGAAAGAGCGCGATCTGATCTCGGTGCCGGCCGGTGTCTACCGTGGGTTGTTCAATCACGGTGAGGAAGAGGCGCTGATGTGCGTGATGCTCGGCACGGCCAAACCGGAAACGCCGACCTACCCGGCCGATCACCCGTTATCCAAAGTGAAACGCAACTGATGAAGGGTCTGGCGCAACGTCAGCAGCGGCGCTGCGGGGGATACTCCCTCAGTTGGCGCGAAGCGGGGCACGGCCGACCGGTAGTGTTGCTGCATGGCATCAGCTCCGGTTCGGCTTCGTGGATAAAGCAGTTTAACGACGCTGGGCTGACCGACGCTCACCGTCTGCTGGCCTGGGATGCTCCGGGCTACGGCGGCAGCTTGCCGCTGGCCGCCGCCGAGTCGGACGCCGCCGCCTATGCCGCCGCGCTGGCGGCGCTGGTGACTGAGCTGGAGCTGGAACAACCGCTGATTATCGGCCACTCGCTTGGCGCGTTGATCGCCAGCGCCTATGCCGCAGGTTATCCGGACGGGCTGTGCGGGCTGGTGCTGGCGGACCCTGCACAGGGTTACGCCACGGCGACGGAGGAAAAACGGCGTCAGGTGTACGGCCAACGCAAACAGATGATTGAAACGCTGGGGCCGTTGGGCTACGGCGAACAGCGGGCGGCTGCGCTGCTGAGTGAAAAGGCGTCGGAACAAGATATCACCTGGGTGCGCAATGGCATGCAGCAGCTCGATCCCGAGGGTTTTCTCGGTGCCGCCTGGATGCTGGCCAACGAGGATATCGACCGTTATTTGATGCGCTATCGCGGCCCGCTGGAAGTGTGGTGCGGTGATCAAGACCGTATCACGCCCCCCGAGGCGGCCGCGAGGCTGGCGCAACGGCATGACGCGCCGCTGCGCCTGATCGACGGTGCAGGGCATGCCAGCTATCTCGAGGCACCGGCGCTGTTTAACCGCTATTTGCAGGATTTTACGGGAGCAATTCAACCATGAATTTTCAGCTTGAGGATCGGGTCGCGGTCGTCACCGGCGGCTCGTCGGGCATTGGCTTCGAAACCCTGCGTCTCCTTCTGGCGGAAGGGGCGAAGGTGGCGTTTTGCGGCCGCAATGCGGACAAACTGGCCGGCGCCGAAGCCAGCCTGCGCGATGAATTCCCGCAGGCGCAAGTGTTGGCGCTGTGCTGCGACGTGCTCGATGAGCGGCAGGTGGCGCAGTTCGCCGAACGGGTAACGGCGCATTTTGGCGGCGTTGATCTGTTGATCAATAACGCCGGCCAGGGATTCGTCGCCCATTTCGACCAAACGCCGCGCGCCGCCTGGCTGCATGAGGCGGAGCTGAAACTGTTCGGCGTGATTAACCCGGTGCAGGCGTTTTTACCGGCTTTGGAGCGCTCGGACATTGCCTCAATCACCTGCGTGAATTCGCTGCTGGCGTTGCAGCCGGAAGAACACATGGTCGCCACTTCGGCGGCGCGCGCCGCGCTGCTGAACCTGACGCTGACGCTGTCGAAAGAGCTGGTGGAGAAGGGCATTCGCGTTAATTCGATTCTGCTGGGCATGGTCGAATCCGGCCAGTGGCGGCGGCGTTTCGAGGAGCGCGGCGATAAGGATCAAAGCTGGGAGCAGTGGACGGCGGCGATCGCCGAACGGCGCGGCATTCCGATGAAACGTCTGGGTAAACCGCAGGAACCGGCGCGGGCGTTGCTGTTCCTTGCCTCGCCGTTAGCGTCCTTTACCACCGGCGCGGCGCTCGACGTCTCCGGCGGCTTTAACCGCCATCTGTAACCGTTGGGAGCTGAAAAATGAAGAACATCATGATGATTGGCTACGGCGCGATGGCGAAAGAAGTGCTTTCCCGCTTGCCGGAGGGCGTCGGCGTTGGCTGGATCGTGGCGCGTGCGGCCCATCATGCGGCTATCCATAACGCTTTCGGCGGTAAAGTGCAGGCTTTGACGCACCCGGATCACTGTACCGGGCAGCCGGATCTGGTGCTGGAGTGCGCCAGCCAGCAGGCGGTGGCGGAGTTTGGCGAGGCGGTGGTAAAACGCGGCTGGTCGTTGGCGGTGATCTCCACCGGTGCGCTGGCGGATGCGGCGCTGCAGCTCAGGTTGCAACAGGCCGGGCGGCAATATCAGGGGCGGGTGATCGTGTTGTCCGGCGCGGTGGCGGGTATGGACGGGTTGGCGTCGGCGCGCGAAGGCGGGCTGGACAGCGTTACCTATCAGGCCAGCAAAAGCCCGGCCAGCTGGCGCGGCAGCCTGGCGGAAAAACTGATCGACCTCGATACGGTCAGCGAGGCGCGGGTGTTCTTTGAAGGTTCGGCCCGCGAAGCGGCGCGGCTGTTCCCGGCCAATGCCAACGTGGCGGCTACCATCGCGCTGAACGGGCTGGGCATGGACGCTACGCGGGTGCGATTGCAGGTCGATCCGCACACCCGGCGCAACACTCACCGGCTACAGGTGTGCGGCAGCTTCGGTGAGTTTCACATTGAGCTGAGCGGCAACCCGCTGGCGAGCAATCCCAAGACATCAACCCTGGCGGCGCTGAGCGCGGTACAAGCCTGTCGCCGTCTGATCGACGGTGGCTTTATTGCCTGAACGGCAGGAGCGGAGCATGGAAAAGTTAAAGATTTTTGTGGCTGGGCGCTGGCGCGAAGGCCGGGGCGATGAGATGGCCTCGGTATTCCCGGCCGACGGCAGCATCAATGCGCGGTTGAACGCCGCCAGCGTAGAGGACGTGAATGAGGCGGTGGAGGCGGCGGAGCGCGCCTGGCGCGCCCCCGAATGGCGTGGCCTGGTGCCGCACCAACGCGCTTCGATCCTCTATCGCGTCAGCAACCTGATTCTGGCGCAACAGGAGCAGTTGGCGCAGTTGCAAACCCGCGACAACGGCAAGCCGTTGGCGGAAACCCGTGGCCTGGTGGCCAGCGCGGCGGCCACTGCCCGTTATTTCGCCGCCGCCTGCGAAGTGCTTGAGGGCGAGCTGCCCACCCAGCGCAGCGCCGAAGTGATGACCCTGAGCCAGTATCAGCCAATGGGCGTTATCGCCGCCATTACGCCGTGGAACTCGCCTATTGCCAGTGAAATGCAAAAGGTGGCCCCGGCGCTGGCGGCGGGCAACGCGGTGATCCTCAAGCCGGCCGAAGCCACGCCGCTGATGGCGCTAAAACTGGCGGAGCTGTTCGAACAGGCCGGGTTGCCCGCCGGGCTGCTCAGCGTGCTGCCGGGCAAAGGATCGGTGATTGGCGAAGCGCTGGCGCGTCATCCGTTAGTGAAAAAGATTTCCTTTACCGGCGGCACCAGTACCGGCCGCCATCTGGCGCATGTCGCCGCCGAAAAACTGATCCCCACCTCGCTGGAATTGGGCGGCAAGTCGCCGACCATCGTGCTGGAAGACGCCGATGTGGAACAGGCGGCGCGCGGGATTTGTTACGGCATTTTCAGCTCAGCCGGGCAGGCCTGCATCGCCGGTTCACGGCTGTTTGTACAGCGTTCGCTGTACCGGCCGCTGCTGGCGCGCCTGAGCGAACTGGCGGCCGGGCTGCGGGTGGGCAACCCGCTGACGCCGGGGGTGCATCTTGGCCCACTGATTAACGACAAGCATCGCCAGAGCGTGGCGGATTATGTCGCGCTGGCGCAGCAAGAGGGCGGCCGGATAGTGATTGGCGGCGAGGCTCCGGCCGATCCGCTGCTGGCGGGCGGCAGCTATTACCTGCCGACGATTATCGAAGGGTTGAGCAACAGCGCCCGAGCTTGTCAGGAAGAGATTTTTGGTCCGGTGCTGGTGGCGCTGCCGTTCGACGATGAACAGCAGTTGATCGAACAGGCCAATGACTCGGTGTACGGCTTGGCGGCCGGGATCTGGAGCCGCGACTTCCCACGGGCAATGGCGCTGGCGGAGCGATTGGAAACCGGCACTGTGTGGATCAATACCTACAAGACATTTTCTATTTCTACGCCTTTCGGCGGTTTCAAAGAGAGCGGTCTGGGCCGCGAAAAGGGTCTGAACGGCATCAAAGCCTACATGCAGCAAAAAAGCTTGTACCTGGCGCTGAACCATCAGGTGAACCGCTGGAGCGATTAGCGTTGGTCGACGGTGCATACCCCTACAATAAACAGATAAGAAGGCTGATGATGAGCGATAAAATAACGGTTGGTGAGGCGATAGCCCGGACTCTGGAACAGTATGACGTGTCGGCGATGTACGGCATCATTTCGATCCACAATCTGCCGATTGCCGATGCGGTGGGGCAGCGCGGAAAAATCCGCTTCGTACCGGCGCGCGGCGAGGCGGGGGCCGTCACCATGGCCGACGCTCACGGGCGCTTTTCCGGCCTGGGCGTGGCGCTGACCAGCACCGGCGCAGGGGCCGGCAATGCGGTCGGGGCGATGATCGAGGCGTTAAACGCCAACACGCCGCTGCTGCACATTACCGGCCAGGTGGAAAAAGCCTGGCTGGACGCCGATGCCGGGTTTATTCATGAAACTCGCGATCAGCTCGGTTTCCTGCGTGCCTGTTCCAAGCGCGCCTACCGGGTTAACTCCCCGGAGCAGGCGGTGGCGGTGATCCAGCGGGCGATCCTGGATGCGCAGACCCTACCTTGCGGCCCGGTGGCGGTAGAGATCCCGATCGATATTCAAAGCAGCCTGGTATCCAGTTCGGTGCTGAGCCGGCCGTTAGCGCCCGCGCCGCTGCCGCCGGCGGATGATGAGGCGGTAGAACGTCTGTATCAGCGGGTGAAAAACGCCAAGCGGCCGCTGCTGTGGCTGGGGGGCGGGGCGCTTGCCTGCGGCGATGCGGTGCGCAAGCTGGCCGACGCCGGGGTGGCGGTGATCTCCAGCACCCACGGACGCGGCATTTTGCCGGACAGCCATCCGCGCAGCCTGCGTGCCTTTCATAATTCTCCGGGCATTGAGGCGATCCTGACGCAGTGCGATCTGACGCTGGTGGCCGGTTCGCGCCTGCGCAGCAACGAAACCCGCACCTGGACGCTGCCGCTGCCGCGCCCGCTGGTGCAGATTGATATCGATCCGGCGGCGGGCAACCGCAACTATCTGGCCGATGAGCAAATCAACGGCGACTGCGCCGCATTGCTCAACGCGCTGGCCGCCCGGTTGAGCCCGGGCGAGAAGGTGAATGCCGACTGGGACGCCGCGATCGCCTCTGCGGTACGGCAGGCGGAAGGCGCGCTGCGCGAGCAGTCGGGAGAGTACGCCAAACTGAACGACGCCATTGCCGACGCGTTGCCGCAGGATGGGCTGTTGGTGCGCGATATCACCGTGTCCGGCAGCGTATGGGGCAGCCGTCTGTTCCGCGCCATTTCGCCGCTTTGCAACATTCACTCGCTGGCCGGGGCGATCGGCATGGGCCTGCCGATGGCGATCGGCACCGCGATCGCTAACCCGCAGCGCAAGGTGGTTGGGCTGGTGGGCGACGGCGGGCTGGCGCTGGGGCTGGGAGAACTGGCGACGATGGCACAGGAGCAGGCCAACATCACGCTGCTTATCATGAACGACGGCGGGTATGGCGTGATGCGCGGCATTCAGGATAAATACTTTGCCGGCCGTCAGTATTACAACGAGCTGCATACCCCGGCGTTTACGCTGGTCGCCGAGGCGATGGGGCTGAAGGCCTGGAAGGTGGACAGTGCTGCGCAGTTCAAGGGCGTGCTGGCGGAAGCGATTAACTACCCCGGGCCGTCGGTGGTGGAGGTGGATATGAACAGTATCGGGCCGCTGACCTTCGCCGGGCCGCCGCAAAAGAGTTTGTACTGATGAAGTGAAAAACGCCCGGCGCTTGCCGGGCGTTCTCGTTGTTACTTGCCTGCTGCGATGCGATCGCGGATATGCTGAGCGCGCTCTTCGGAGGCCGGGTGATCGTCGAACATGCTGCTCTGACGACCGGCTTCCATTTTCGCCAATTTTTCAAAGCTGGTGACCAGGCCGTTAGGATCGATACCGCGTTTTTTCAGCAGGTCGAACGAATAATCGTCCGCTTCGCTTTCCTGTTTCTGCGAGAACTGAGCGTTAACCAGTTTTTCGCCCACATCCGCCAATTGCGATTGCGACAGCGAACCTATGATGCCGCCGGTTGAGGCCGCTGCGGTACGCAACGCCACGGTACCGTAAGCGACCTGCATCGCCTTGCGGGTATGGCCCAACGCCACGTGGCCCATTTCATGACCCAGCACACCTTCCACTTCGTTGTCGGTCATCATGTCCATCAGCCCGCTGTAAACGCGGATACAGCCGTTGGCCATCGCCCAGGCATTCACGTCTTTGGTAACGTAAACCTTGTAGTTGGCCGGCGTGCCATTGATATTGTCTCCCAGCGCCGCCGCGATTTTGTTCAGACGTTTGGCATAAGTGCTGTCGGCCGGCGCGATTTGTGCCTTACTGTCCATCTCTGCGCAGGATTTAACACTCAGGGTTTTTACGTCGTCATTGCTCAGCGTCGCCGCCTGAAACGCCTGCGCCCCAGACTGCATCAGCGTATCGGTATTCAGGTTTTGACAGCCGCTTGCCAAAGTGGCAATGCTTAATGCAATCAAAGAGGTACGAATTTTCATAAGGCCATCTTCCTGTAATGGTAACAAGGGGGAGTGCGATTGTAGTTTAGGGGAAATCTTGTCGCACGAGACTAGTGTACGCCAGCAATCGGGAGAATAGTGTTATTCCGAAAAACCGTCCGATCGTGCTAATAAGTTGTGAACTCGCTCTCATTTGGCATTAGGGATTGCCGTTTTAATGCTGAGTCTGAGAAAATAGAAAACTTGACTGATTTTTTAATCCGACCTGGAGTAAAACATGTCCTCTCGTAAAGAGCTTGCCAACGCCATCCGCGCACTCAGCATGGACGCCGTCCAAAAAGCAAATTCCGGCCATCCGGGCGCACCTATGGGCATGGCGGACATCGCCGAAGTCCTGTGGCGCGACTACATGAACCACAACCCGACCAACCCGCACTGGGCTGACCGCGACCGCTTCGTGCTGTCCAATGGCCACGGCTCCATGTTGATTTACAGCCTGCTGCACCTCACCGGCTACGACCTGCCGATGAGCGAGCTGGAAAACTTCCGCCAGCTGCACTCCAAAACCCCGGGCCACCCGGAATACGGCTACACCCCGGGCGTCGAAACCACCACCGGCCCGCTGGGCCAGGGCATCGCCAACGCCGTCGGTTTCGCCATTGCCGAACGCACCCTGGGCGCGCAGTTCAACCGCCCGGGCCATGACATCGTCGACCACCACACCTACGCCTTTATGGGCGATGGCTGCATGATGGAAGGCATCTCCCACGAAGTCTGTTCGCTGGCCGGTACCCTCAAGCTCGGCAAACTGACCGCGTTCTACGATGACAACGGCATCTCCATCGACGGCCACGTGGAAGGCTGGTTCACCGACGACACCGCCGAGCGCTTCGAAGCCTACGGCTGGCACGTGGTGCGCCACGTCGACGGCCACAACCCGGACGCCATCAAGGCGGCGATTGAAGAAGCCCGCAAGGTCACCGACAAGCCGTCCCTGCTGATGTGCAAAACCGTGATTGGTTTCGGTTCCCCGAACAAGGCCGGCACCCACGACGTGCACGGCGCGGCGCTGGGCGCCGCCGAAGTGGCCGCCACCCGCGAAGCCCTGGGCTGGAAATACGCCGCCTTCGAAATCCCGCAGGACATCTATGCCCAGTGGGACGCCAAAGAAGCCGGCCAGGCCAAAGAAGCCGCCTGGAACGACAAGTTCGCCGCCTACGCCAGGGCCTTCCCGGAACTGGCTGCCGAGTTCAAACGCCGCGTGAACGGCGAACTGCCGGCCAACTGGAAAGCCGAGGCCAAAGCCTTCGTTGAAAAACTGCAGGCCAACCCGGCCAACATCGCCAGCCGCAAGGCGTCGCAGAACGCGCTGGAAGCCTTCGGCAAGGTGCTGCCGGAATTCCTCGGCGGCTCCGCCGACCTGGCGCCAAGCAACCTGACGATGTGGTCCGGCTCCAAAGCGCTGAATGTTGACCTGGCGGGCAACTACATCCACTACGGCGTGCGCGAGTTCGGCATGACCGCCATCACCAACGGCATCGCGCTGCACGGCGGCTTCCTGCCGTACTCCGCGACCTTCCTGATGTTCGTGGAATACGCCCGCAACGCGGTGCGCATGGCGGCGCTGATGAAAATCCGCAATGTGTTCGTCTACACCCACGACTCCATCGGTCTGGGCGAAGACGGCCCGACGCACCAGCCGGTCGAGCAAATCGCCAGCCTGCGGGTGACCCCGAACATGAGCACCTGGCGCCCGTGTGACCAGGTGGAATCGGCGGTAGCCTGGCAGTACGGCATCGAGCGCAACGACGGCCCGACCACGCTGATTTTCTCGCGTCAGAACCTGACCCAGCAGCCGCGTACCGCAGAGCAACTGGCGAACGTGTACCGTGGCGGCTACGTGCTGAAGGACTGCGCCGGTACGCCGGACGTTATCCTGATTGCCACCGGTTCGGAAGTGGGCATCACGGTGGAAGCGGCAGACCAGCTGACCGCCGCGGGCCGTAAGGTGCGCGTGGTGTCGATGCCGTCGACCGACGCGTTCGACAAGCAGGATGCGGCCTACCGTGAATCGGTGCTGCCGGCGGCAGTGACTGCCCGTGTGGCGGTGGAAGCGGGTATCGCGGATTACTGGTACAAGTACGTGGGCCTGAACGGCGCCATCGTGGGCATGACCACCTTTGGTGAGTCGGCGCCGGCAGAGCAGCTGTTCAAAGAGTTTGGCTTCACCGTGGACAACGTGGTGGCCAGGGCGCAGGCGCTGCTGAAATAAGTCACGGCAGGGGCGGCGCAGGCCGCGCCCTGAAGCTGATGACGCCAGGCCCGGCAACTCTGCCGGGCTTTTTTATGCCTAAAAATCGTCCAACCTCACAAAACGCGAAGATAAAAAATCAACGGCGTTGCTTAAGAACGATGATTAACTATATGTTAATTTTTAGTTTCTTAAATGTAAACAGGAGTTGAATTATGTTTAAAAGAATCGGCGCGTCTGTGGTTGCCTTGACAATATTAGGCTCCGTTCCTGCCTACGCCGCTTTCCCGGCCGGCTATCCCGCCGACTACCAGAAGTTGGTCGATGGCGCGAAAAAAGAGGGCAAGGTAGTTATCTACTCCACGACCGACATTAAGGCGGCGGGGCCGTTGATTCAGGGCTTCGAAGCCTTGTATCCGGGCGTGAAAGTCGAATACAACGACATGAACAGCACCGAATTATACAATCGTTACATCAGCGAACAGGCGGCGGGCGGCTCCAGCGGCGACGTGGTTTGGAGCTCGTCGATGGACACCGCGCTGAAGCTGGCGACCGACTACGCACAGGAATACGCCTCGCCGGAGCAGGCTCAATTGCCGAAATGGGCGGTCTGGAAAGAGAAGGCCTACGGCACCACCTACGAGCCGGTGGTATTCATCTATAACAAACGCTTGATCCCACAGGGTGACGTACCGGACTCCCACGCCGCGCTGGCAAAACTGATCGCCGGCCAGACCGACAAGTTCAAAAAGAAAGTCACTACCTATGACATCGAAAAGTCAGGGCTGGGTTTCATGCTGTCGGTGCAGGACTTCAAGGCTGATCCGCACTACTTCGCTACTCTGGCTGACGTCGCCAAAGGCGGCCTGTCGGTACAGTCTTCTACCGGTACCATGATGGAGCGCGTTTCCTCCGGCGAGAACCTGATCGGTTTCAATATCCTCGGTTCTTATGCCGAAGCGCGCGCCAAGACCGACCCGTCGCTCGGTATCTCTTATCCGAAAGATTATACCCTGGTGTTGTCGCGTGTGAGTTTCATCAGCAAAGAAGCCGCCAACGCTAACGCCGCGAAACTGTGGCTTAACTACGTGCTGTCGGAGAAAGGGCAGAACATTCTCGCCAACCAGGCGGACATTCCATCGATTCGTAACGATATCGAAGGCAAGAATGATATCGATGGCATGACCAAGCTGTTGGGCAACGCGCTGAAGCCGATCCCGGTGGATGAGAGCCTGTTGGAGTATTTGCAGCCAGCCAAACGCCTGGACTACATCAAACAGTGGCGCGCCGCCGCAGCGAAATAACAGGAAGCGCATTCGGACGCGCGTCCGTCGCATGGGCGTGCGCCCTTGGGTCGCCGTTTACCACCATAGGGATAATCTATGAATGCATGGCGCAGAAAGTGGCAAAGCCTGCCACGCGGCTTGGTGGTGTTGATAACCGCACTGGTTATCTATGTGCCGCTGTCGTTTATCGTGATTCAAAGTTTCCTCTCCGCCCCCTTTTTCTCCCCGTCCAAGGTGTTCAGCCTTGAGGCGTTTCAGTTTATTTTTACCGACCCGGACTTTTACAAGGCACTGAAAAGCGGATTTATTCTGGCTTTCGGGCTGGTGGTGATCGCCATTCCGCTGGGAGGTATTCTGGCTTTTTTGATGGTCAGAACCGATTTGCCCGGCCGCCGCTTCATTGAGCCGCTGATCCTGGTGCCGATCTTTGTCTCCCCGATGGTGCTGGGGTTTGGCTACGTGGTAGCCGCCGGGCCGGTGGGTTTTTTCTCGCTGTGGGCGGAATCGCTGCTGGGCTTCGTACCCTGGAATATCTACTCGATGTCCAGCATCGTGGTCATCGCCGGGCTGACGCACGTACCGCACGCTTATCTTTATATTTCGTCGGCTTTGCGCAGCGTAGGTTCCGACGTGGAAGAGGCGGCGCGCACGGCGGGGGCCTCGCCCTTGCAGGTGATGACGGCCGTCAGCTTGCCGATGGTGCGGCCATCCATTCTCTATGCCGGCGTGCTGCTGTTTTTCCTTGGGCTGGAGGTGTTCGGCCTGATGCTGGTGCTGGGCGATCCGGAAGGCAACCTGGTGCTGGCGACCTACCTGTATCAACTGACCAATAAGTTGGGTACGCCGTCTTACCATTTGATGGCGGCGGTGGCGGTGGTGCTGATCTGCATCACCATTCCGTTGGTGATGCTGCAGCGCCGTCTGATGCGCACCGCCAACCGTTTCGTTACCGTCAAAGGCAAGGCTTCGCAGGCCCGTGCGCTGCCGCTGGGTAAATGGCGCTGGGTCGCCGGCGCCGTGGTGGTGTTCTGGCTGACGGTCACCATCGGCGTACCGTTGGTGGGCGTGGTATTGCGCGCCTTTATCTCCAACTGGGGCGTGGGCGTTTCCCTCTGGGACGAACTGTCGCTCAATACCTTCCGCACCATCTGGCAGCAACCCAACCTGTTGCGGGCGATTGTCAACTCGATGGCGATTGGGGTGCTCGGCGGCGCGTTGGCGGTGGTTTGCTATCTGTTTATCGGCATCGCCATGCACCGCAAGTCCGACGGCGCGACCCGCTTCCTCGATTACAGCGTGCTGGTGCCGCGAGCGGTGCCGGGCCTGTTGGCCGGTCTGGCTTTCCTGTGGGTATTCCTGTTCCTGCCGATGTGGCTGGATAAATCGCTGAAAGAGGGCTGGCTGTCGGCGCTGCCGGTGGCCGAGTGGCTGCGGGAGAACCTGATCGTCTGGTTACGCTCCTTGCGCAGCACCATCTTCAGCGTTTGGCTGGCCTATACCGTGGTATGGATGGCCTACGGGCTGCGGCTGATTTCCTCCACGCTGTTGCAGGTCGGCCCCGAACTGGAAGAAGCGGCGCGCAGCGCCGGTGCGACCCGTGGCCAGATCACCCGACACGTCACCATTCCGCTGTCGCGGTACGGCCTGATTGGTTCGTGGCTGTTGATGTTCCTGATTTTTGAACGCGAGTATTCCACCGGCGTGTATCTGCTTTCTCCGGGCACGGAAACCATAGGATCGATGCTGGTCTCGCTGTGGGCGGCGGGTGCCATTGATATCGTTGCGGCGCTCTCCTTTATCAACATCCTGTTGGTGGTGTTGGGTTTGGGTATCGCCCTGCGCTTTGGAGTGAAATTACATGATTGAACTTTCGGTAGATAATCTGCATTTGACCTACGGCGACAACCCGGTGCTGAAAGGCGTTTCGATGCAGTTGAAACGGGGCGAGGTGGTTTCGCTGCTGGGGCCGTCTGGCAGTGGGAAAACCACGTTGCTGCGTGCGGTGGCCGGGCTGGAGAAACCGACGCAGGGGCGTATCGTCATCGGCAACAATGCGGTGTACGACGGCAGCGCGCGCAGCGAGATCCCGGCCGAAGAGCGCAACCTCGGGCTGGTGTTCCAGTCTTACGCGCTATGGCCGCATAAAACCGTGTTTGAGAACGTTGCCTACCCGTTGAAATTACGCAAGGTCGCCTCGGCGGAAATTGCCCAGCGGGTGCAGGGCGTGCTCGATCAGCTTGGGCTGGGGGCGTTGGGCAAACGCCATCCGCACCAGCTTTCCGGCGGCCAGCAACAGCGCGTGGCGATTGGTCGGGCGCTGGTGTACAACCCGCCGGTGATTCTGCTCGATGAACCCTTGTCCAACCTGGATGCCAAGCTGCGTGAAGAAGCCAGGGTGTTCCTGCGCGAGTTGATTATCAAGCTTGGCCTGTCGGCGCTGATGGTGACCCACGATCAGAATGAGGCGATGGCGATTTCCGACCGTATTTTGCTGCTCAACAACGGGAAAATCGAACAACAGGGCACGCCGCAGGAAATGTACGGTTCACCTTCAACGTTGTTTACCGCCGAGTTTATGGGCAGCAATAATCGCCTGTACGGCAAGGTCACGGAGGTGAGTGACGGCAAAGCGCGTATCGAGGGTAAAGACTGGGCGCTGTGGGGCATGGCGGGCGCGGGGGTAAAAGCCGGCGCAGAGGGGACGGCGGTGATCCGCGTCGAGCGCGTGCGTCTGGGGGACGATCCTCAGGGTAATCAGCTTGAGCTGCCGCTGCTGACCAGCATGTATCTTGGCGACCGTTGGGAATACCTGTTCCGCACGGTGGCCGAGGATTTTGTGGTGCGTGCCTATGGCAGCGAGGGGCGTGAGCAGGCGTTGTGCAGGCTATCGTTGCCGGCAGAGCATCTGTGGATTTTCCCCAAAGAATAATATCGGCAAGGCCGCACCCGGTTACGGGGCGGCCGGCTATAAATTCGGCATCCTGCCTCGTGTCTTTGGCGCTTACTTAAGTCAAAAGTGTGCGCTAGATCATCTTATTCTCGCAAAACCTCTCCGCGTTGCCCACCGGCTTGCTGCACCTGTTCCTTTTGGCAAAACTTTGGTTTATGCTCGGCTGAAGCGTTTCAGTTGTAGCGGTATCTCGCAGAAATGCCCGAGTGACGCCGGTGAATTACCGCCGGCAGGCAGGAATAATGTTACGCGACGATTCACAGCAGGCGGTGCGATACACTACTCTATGCAGGTTAGTCAGATAACCAGCCTGTGCCCTCTCAACGCCGGTGAACGCGCCCGGCAGAAGAAGGCCCTTTTTCAGGAGCAGCATGACCATCCGCATAGCGATAAACGGTTTTGGCCGCATCGGCCGCAGCGTTTTACGCGCACTGTATGAATCGGGACGTAGAGCGGAAATTTCCGTGGTGGCGATCAACGAACTGGCGAACGCCGAAGGGATGGCCCACCTGCTGAAATACGACTCCAGCCATGGCCGCTTTGCTTGGGATGTCCGCCAGGAATGCGACATGCTGACCGTCGGGGATGACACTATCCGTTTGCTGCATCAGCCGGCGGTGGAACGGCTTCCCTGGGGTGAACTGGGCGTCGACGTCGTGCTGGATTGCAGCGGCGTGTTCGGCAGCCGGGCGGATGGCGAGGCCCATCTGGCGGCGGGGGCGAAGAAGGTGCTGTTCGCCCATCCGGGCGGCAACGATCTGGACGCCACCATCGTGTTTGGCGTCAATCATCAGACGCTGCTGGCGGAACACCGTATCGTGTCCAATGCGTCATGCACCACCAACTGCATTATTCCGGTGATCAAGTTGCTGGACGATGCCTTCAGCATCGAATCCGGCACCGTGACCACCATTCACTCGTCGATGAACGATCAGCCGGTGATAGATGCCTATCACCAGGATTTGCGGCGCACCCGTGCGGCGAGCCAGTCGATTATTCCGGTCGACACCAAGCTGGCTGCCGGCATTACCCGCATTTTTCCGCAGTTTTGCGATCGTTTCGAAGCGATTTCCGTGCGCGTGCCGACCATCAACGTGACGGCTATCGATCTCAGCGTCAGCGTCAGTTCGGCGGTGAAAGTGACAGAGGTCAACCAGTTGTTGCAAAAGGCCGCACAGGGATCTTTTCGTGGTATAGTCGATTATACGGAACTACCATTAGTCTCGATTGATTTTAACCATGACCCGCATAGCGCTATCGTCGACGGTACGCAGACCCGGGTCAGCGGGCAGCACCTGATCAAGACCTTGGTCTGGTGCGATAACGAATGGGGCTTTGCCAATCGGATGTTGGATACAACACGGGCAATGGCCGCAAGCGGTTTCTAGTACGGCGGCATCGGCAGCTTGCCGGTGCGTCGCTTAGGCAACTTTAAAGAGAGTTAACCAAGAGGGTTCACCATGTCTGTAATTAACATGTCCGATCTGGATCTGGCAGGTAAACGCGTTCTGATCCGCTCCGATCTGAACGTACCAGTGAAAGACGGTAAAGTGACTTCCGATGCACGTATCCGTGCTTCCCTGCCGACGATTGAAGCTGCGCTGAAACAAGGTGCTCGCGTGATGGTAACGTCCCACCTGGGCCGTCCTGTCGAAGGCGAATACAACGAAGAATTCTCCCTGCTGCCAGTTGTAAACTATCTGAAAGAGCACCTGAAAAGCCCGGTACGTCTGGCTAAAGACTACCTGGAAGGCGTTGACGTTGCAGAAGGTGAGCTGGTAGTGCTGGAAAACGTCCGTTTCAACAAGGGCGAGAAGAAAGACGACGAAACCCTGTCCAAGAAGTACGCGGCGCTGTGCGACGTATACGTGATGGACGCTTTCGGCACCGCGCACCGCGCGCAGGCTTCGACTCACGGCGTGGGCAAGTTTGCCCCTGTTGCCTGTGCAGGCCCGCTGCTGTCTGCCGAGCTGGAAGCCCTGGGCAAAGCGCTGGGTAACCCGGCTCGCCCAATGGTCGCTATCGTTGGCGGCTCTAAAGTGTCTACCAAATTTGATGTTCTGCAGTCACTGGTGAAAATCGCGGATACCGTGATTGTCGGCGGCGGCATCGCAAACACCTTCGTTGCTATCGACAACAACGTGGGCAAATCATTGTACGAGCCAGACTTCGTTGCTGCGGCAAAAGGTCTGCGCGATCAGTACGGCATTCCGGTTCCAACCGATTCTCGCGTGGGCACAGAATTCTCTGAAACTGCCGTGGCAACGGTGAAAAACGTTTCAGACATCGCTGATAACGAAGAGATTATGGACTTCGGCGACGAAACTGCCTATGCAATGGCTGCGCTGTTGAAAAATGCCAAAACCATTCTGTGGAATGGCCCGGTTGGCGTCTTCGAGTTCCCTAACTTCCGTCGGGGCACCGAAATTGTCGCGAACGCTATCGCAGACAGCGAAGCCTTCTCTATCGCAGGCGGCGGCGACACTCTGGCAGCAATCGACATGTTCGGCATTGCCGACAAGATTTCCTACATCTCAACCGGCGGCGGCGCCTTCCTGGAGTTCGTGGAAGGTAAATCATTGCCGGCGGTAGTGATGCTGGAAGAGCGTGCTAAGCAGTAATTCAGACAACGGGGGGCGAAAGCCGCCCGTTTGTTTTATACCGCGCGGCCAAGGCGGCGCGGCATGCAAAAATCGATTTACATCCATCTACGGCCGACGAAACAGGACAAAGTAACATGTCTAAAATTTTTGATTTCGTAAAACCGGGTGTCATCACTGGTGATGACGTTCAGAAAGTATTCGCAGTAGCTAAAGAGAACAACTTTGCGCTGCCAGCAGTGAACTGCGTGGGTACCGACTCCATCAACGCCGTGCTGGAAACAGCCGCGAAGGTACGTGCTCCGGTTATCGTTCAGTTCTCCAACGGCGGTGCCGCGTTTATCGCCGGCAAAGGCGTGAAGACTGACGTTCCGCAGGGCGCAGCGATTCTGGGCGCGATTTCTGGTGCACATCATGTTCACCAGCTGGCCGAGCATTACGGCGTGCCGGTTATTCTGCACACCGACCACTGTGCGAAGAAACTGCTGCCATGGCTGGACGGCCTGTTGGACGCGGGCGAGAAGCACTTCGCCGCTACCGGCAAGCCACTGTTCTCTTCCCATATGATCGACCTGTCTGAAGAGTCTCTGGAAGAAAATATCGAGATTTGCAGCAAGTACCTGACTCGCATGGCGAAGCTGGGTATGACTCTGGAAATCGAACTGGGCTGCACCGGCGGTGAAGAAGATGGCGTGGACAACAGCCATATGGACGCATCCGCACTGTACACCCAACCGGAAGACGTGGCTTACGCGTACGAAAAACTGAACGCCATCAGCCCACGTTTCACCATCGCGGCGTCCTTCGGTAACGTGCACGGCGTTTACAAGCCAGGCAACGTTAAACTGACCCCGACCATCCTGCGTGATTCTCAGGACTACGTGTCCAAGAAATTCAACCTGCCGCACAACAGCCTGAACTTCGTGTTCCATGGCGGTTCCGGTTCTACCGACGCAGAGATTAAAGAGTCCGTAGGTTACGGCGTGATCAAAATGAACATCGATACCGACACCCAATGGGCAACCTGGGACGGTATCCTGCAGTACTACAAAGCGAACGAAGGTTACCTGCAGGGCCAGTTGGGCAACCCGAAAGGCGCCGACCAGCCGAACAAGAAATACTACGATCCACGCGTATGGCTGCGTGCAGCCCAGACTTCGATGATTACTCGTCTGGAACAAGCTTTCAAAGATCTGAACGCAGTAGACGTTCTGTAATCTCGGTTAGCTGTTTTGCCATAAAGGCTCCCTTCGGGGAGCCTTTTTCGTTTTAGCTTAACAGGCCGGCGCCGACGTTAATCGACAGCCCCAGGATCACCATATTGAACACGAAAGAGATGACCGATTGCAGCAGGGTGATTTTGCGCACTTCCGCCGCGCCGACCGCCACGTCGGCGGTTTGCGACGCCACGGCGATGGTGAACGAGAAGTAGGCGAAATCCAGATAGGTCGGTTCGGCAAGATTGCCGGGGAACATCAGCGGCAGCGGGTTCTGCTGCGCGCCCTTGCGGTAAAACTGATGGGCGTAATGCATGGTGAAGGCCGTCGGCAGCAGCAGCCAGGACACTACCAGCGTGGTGCCGGTCAGCGTCAGATGCAGCGTTTTCAGCGAGTTACTGACCTGCCTGGTGGTGCCCAGCTCAAACAGAATCGACAGAATGCTGACCAGGCAGCCGATGCTGACCAGCGCCAACACCATGCTGGCGCTTTCATCCTGCGAACGGGCAATCTGGCGGATGTGTTGCGGCGTGCTCACCAGCATCAAGCGCCAGAGAAACATCAGGTAGAGCCAGGCCAGCACGTTCCAGCCAACCATCAGGCGTTGCAGTTCAGATAGCTGGGCAGGCAGCAACAGGTAGCACAGGATGCCGGCCCCCACCGAAAGCAGCAGCCTCGGCCGGACTTGCCAGTAGTGTTTAATCGACGACGGAATGTACATGAAGGTCGGGATTCCTTGGTAGCATAAAAGAGTAGCGCTTTGTTTAGCATAGAGGAAATGGCCTTAAACAGGTTGCTGTTTCGGCTATTTTTAGCGCTTGCGGTTGGATGCGGGGCGAATGTTGGTTAACCTAAGGCAGTGGTTTCCAACTGACGATTGATGTCAGTGTATTTTTGCGCGTTTATCCCTTTAGGGGCAGAGTTAGGACAACACGAATGAAAGATTTAAATGTAGTAGACGGCATCAACGGCGCCGGTAACTGGCTGGTGAAGAACCAGGATCTGCTGATCCAGTACGCGGTGAACATCGTTGCCGCTATCGTTATCCTGATCATCGGTTCGATAGTTGCCCGCGTGATAGGCAACGCATTAAACCGCGTGATGAAGCTGCGCGGCATTGACGCCACGGTAGCGGATTTCCTGGCGGCGATCGTGCGTTACGGCGTGCTGGCGTTTACCTTCATTGCGGTGCTGGGGCGCATTGGCGTGCAGACCACTTCGGTGATCGCCGTACTGGGTGCCGCCGGTTTGGCCGTTGGTTTGGCGCTGCAAGGCTCGCTGTCCAACTTTGCCGCCGGCGTGCTGCTGGTGATCTTCCGTCCGCTGCGCGTGGGCGAGTACGTCGATCTGGGCGGCGTGGCAGGGACTGTCGATCAGGTGCAAATTTTCTCTACCACTCTGCGCACCGCAGACAACAAAACCATCGTGGTGCCGAACGGTAAAATCATTGCCGGCAACATCATTAACTACTCCCGCGAGCCGAATCGCCGCGTGGATATCGTGGTGGGCGTGGCTTATAACGCCGACATCGACGTGGTGAAAAAGGTGCTGGGCGACGTGATCGCGGCAGATAAGCGCATCATGCACGCCAAGGGTGTGACCGTACGCCTGAACGAAATGGCGCCGTCTTCGCTGAACTTCGTGACCCGCTCCTGGACCACCAACGCGGAGTACTGGAACGTGTACTTCGATCTGATGGAAAACTTCAAGCGCGCGCTGGATGCCAACAACATCGGTATTCCATTCCCGCAGATGGACGTTCATCTCTATCGCACCGAGCAAGCCGCCGCCAAAGCGGAATAAGCGAAAAGGGGCCCAGGCCCCTTTTTTATTGCCGGCCAGCCGACCAATACCGGCATCAGACGCCTCCCGGCACCTGGCTACGACGGTGACTAACCCGACTTATTGCCCATAATAGGCGTTCTTGCCGTGCTTGCGCAGATAGTGTTTATCCAGCAACTGTTGCTGCATGCTGCCGATACCCGGCGTCAGCTGGCGTGAAAAAATCCCCATATAGGCAATTTCTTCCAGCACCACCGCATTGTGCACCGCGTTGTGCGGATCCTTGCCCCAGGCGAACGGGCCATGCGCATTCACCAGCACCGCCGGAATGGCGTTGGGGCTGATGCCGCGCCGGCGGAAGGTGTCGATAATCACCTTGCCGGTCTCCAGCTCATAGTCATGTTCAATCTCCTGCTCGGTCATCAGCCGGGTGCAGGGGATGGCGCCGTAGAAGTAATCGGCGTGGGTGGTGCCCCAGGCGGGAATGTCCAGCCCGGCCTGCGCCCAGATGGTGGCGTGGCGCGAATGGGTGTGTACGATACCGCCGATATCGGCGAATTCACGGTACAGCGCCAGGTGGGTGGCGGTATCTGACGACGGCTTCTTGGTTCCCTCTATGGTACGGCCGCTGGCGAGATCCACCACCACCATATCCTCGGCCGCCATATGCTCGTATTCCACGCCGGAAGGCTTGATCACCACCAACCCGCGCTCGCGGTCTACCGCGCTGACATTACCCCAGGTGAAGGTCACCAGATTGTGGCGGGGCAGGTCGAGGTTGGCTTCCAGCACCTGTTGTTTAAGCTGCGGCAGAGTTAGCATGTCATTCCCCCTTGTTGCATTTTCTGTTCGATCCAGCGGCGCGCCTGAACGATCTCGGCCACCGGCTCCTCGGCTTTTTCGGTCCACATTTCGATCAGGAAAGCGCCGCGGTAGTTAAGCTGTTGCAGTGTGCGGAATACGGCGACAAAATCCACGCAGCCTTCGCCAAAGGGCACGTCGCGGAACTGCCCCGGCGAACTTTCGGTAACCGGATAGGTGTCTTTCAGGTGGATGGCGGCAATGCGGTCAATGCCCAGCGCCAGCTCCTGCGCCACATCGTTGCCCCAGGCGCTGAGGTTGCCGACGTCCGGATACACCGTGAACCACGGCGATGCCAGGCAAACGTCCCAGGCCTTCCATTTGCTGATGGAGTTCATAAAGGCGGTGTCCATGATTTCTACCGCCAGCATTACCTGGGCGGCGGCGGCACGTTCGACCGCCCATTGCATGCCCTCGGTAAAGCGCGCCAGAGTGCTGTCGTCCTGCTGTTCGTAGTAGACGTCATATCCGGCGAGCTGAATGGTGCGGATACCGACGTCTTTCGCCAACTGAATGGCTTGTTCCATCACCTCGAAGGCGCGCTGGCGCAGCGCATCGTCATGGCTGCCGAACGGGAAACGGCGATGGCCCGACAGACACATTGACGGGATACTGATGCCGGTTTCCAGCATGGCGCTGACCAGCGACAGCCGTTGCTCCTTGTTCCAGTTCAGACGTGCCAGCCGCTCGTCGCTTTCATCCACCGACATCTCGACAAAATCGAAACCGCAGGCTTTGGCCAGCGCCAGCCGCTCGGGCCAGGTCAGGTGTTTCGGCAACGCTTTTTCATAAATTCCCAACGGGTGCTGGCGCATATCAACCTCTCCAGATGTCATCAATGGCGGAACGGAACTGACCGGCGGCGGCCGGCGGATCGGCAGCCTCCGCCAGCGCCCGACCGACGATAAAGGCGGTCACGGCGATGTCTTTGAACAGCGGTAAATCGGCCGGGGTGATGCCGCCGGTGACCGACAGCTCGATGCCCAGATCCGACAGCGCTTTCATCAGATCCAGATCTTGCCGCCCCCAGGTTTGCCCGCTGGCCTGAGCGTCGCGGCCACGGTGGTAGATCGCCTGGCGGATGCCGAGCTCGCGCCACTGTCTGGCGTCGTCCAGCGTCCAGCGGCCGAACAGTTCTATCTGAATGTCCCCCTGATGCTGCTGCGCCACCTCCAGCGCGCCGGCCATGGTGGCCAGCGGTGCGGCGCAGATCACCGTCATCCAGTCGGCACCTTGGCCGAAGGCCTGCTGCGCCAGGGTGCCACCGGCATCGGCCACTTTCAGGTCAGCCACCAACGTATGCTGCGGGCAGCGTTCACGCAGTGCGCTCACCGCCCGGATACCGGCGCTGATGCATAAAATGGTGCCGGCCTCGATGATGTCGACGTGCGATTGCAGGCGTTCTGCCGTTTGCAGGGCTGCGTCCAGCCGGGTATGGTCGAGCGCCAGTTGCAGGCGCGGTTTATTGCTCATGGAACCTCCTGGTGGCCGGATTGCAGCCCTTGCAGCGCCGCAATCAGCGCCTGATAACGGTGATGTTTTCGAGCGTAGGCTTCACCGGCTGCGGTGTCCGGCAGCACCCGTTCGATGCGCGGTGCCAGCGCCAATTGGGCGGCGGTGAAATCACGGAATGCGCCGCTGCCGACCATCGCCGCCATCGCCGCACCCAGACAGCCGGTTTCCTCAACCTGCGGCAGTTCCACCGGCAGGCCGCTGACGTCGGCGAACATCTGCATCCAGGGCGCCGATTTGGCGGGGCCGCCGGTGACGCGTAACGCTTTGGCCGCCGGGAAGCGTTGCCGCATGCGGTTAAGGTGGGTCATATGGCAGAACACCACGCCTTCGTAGATCGCCTGCACCAGATGTTCGCGCTGGTGGAAGGCCTGCAGGCCGTGGAAGCTGGCGCTCAGCCCCAAACCGGCGTTGGATCCGTACAGGAAGGGGGCGAACAGCAGGCTGCTGCCGGCCTTGGGCAACGCGGCGACCCAGTCATTGAGTTGGGCATAGTCGCTCAGCCCCCATTGGCGGCAGAACCACTCCAGGTTGGCGGCTGAGGTGGGGCTGGCTTCGTGGACGATGTATTTCCCCGCCTCGGCGTGGCGGCCATAGACAAAGGGATGGTCGAAACCTTCGGTGATGCTGTCGGTGATGCCGCTGGTGACCGACCAGGTGCCCATCACCGCATTAAGCCGCGTTTCATCTTGCAACCCGGCGCACAGCGCGGTGGAAACCACGTCAAACAGGCCACCAACCACCGGCGTTCCCGGCAATAACCCGGTAGCCTCGGCTGCTGCGGCGTTCACCCGCCCGGCGATCTCGGCAGAGCCAACGATCGGCGGCAGGGCGGGCATGATGTCGCCGATGCCTAACAGTTGCGCCAACGCCGGGTCATAGCGTCCGCCGCTCATCTGGTACAGATTGGATTCGGAGATATTGGTTTCTTCGCAGGCCAGCTCGCCGGTCAGGCAGTAACGCAGGTAATCGTGCGCCATCAGCACGCTGCCAATCCGGCGGTAGCGCTCCGGCTGGTGCTGCCTGACCCAGCGCAGTAGCGAGACCGGGTGGCCGGTCCACAACGTTTGCCGCGTCTGTGGGTACAATGCCTGCGGCACACCCTGTTTCTGCCACTCTTGCACCTGCGCCAATGCGCGCTGGTCGGAAGACAGCATGGCGTTGCCCAACGGCTGGCCTTGTTCGTCTAACAAAAATGCGCCTTTGCCCTGCGCCGAGATGCCGATGGCCTGAATATCCGCGGCGACAATCTCGTTGCGGGCCAGCAATTCGCGGATCACCTCGGCGGCGGTTTGCCACAGCGCGGGCATATCGCGTTCCGCCCAGCCGGGTTGCGGCGCGATAATGTCCAGCGTACGGCGGGCTATGCCCAGCTCTGTGCCATTCCGGTCATACAGGCCGGCTTTGATAAAGGTGCCGCCGCAGTCCAGCCCCAGCCAATAGTCCATTATTCGGCCCCCGCTTTTTGGTCGCATCTGTTCGGCAGCATCAACGCCAGCACCGAGGCGATGGCCAGCGACACCGCGAGGCTGTAAACGCCGACGTCTTTGCTGAACAAGGTGATCAACACGCCGACCATATAGGGGCCGCAGAAACCGCCGAGGTTGCCCAGCGCATTGATCACGCCGCGCGCGCCGCCGGCTACTTCGGCGTTAAACAGCTTGGGCGGAATGGTCCAGAACACCCCGGCGGCGGCCTGGATAAAGACGCCGCAGCCCACCAGCGCCGCGTACGACCACCAGATGTGATCCTTCAGCAGCACCGACAGCGCCATGCAGATGGCAAAGCAGGCCAGCGGCAGTGCGACGAACACTTTGCGCTTGCCGGTGCGATCGGAGAGGGTGGAAATGATCAGCATGCCGAAGATGGCGCCGATATAGGGCAGGATGGCCAGCATCCCGACCTGCTCCATATTGCCGTTGGTGAGCCCCTTGAGAATGGTCGGCAGCCACAGGGTGTAGCCGTAAATCCCGGTCTGGTAGAAGAAGTTCACCAGAATCAACTGCCACATGATTTTGTCGCCCAGCACCCGACGCAGCGAGGCGTTGCGCACCGTTTTGCCTTTGATCAGCAACTGTTCGTCGTGCAGCGTCTTGATCAGATAATCTTTTTCCGCCTGCGAAATCCATTTGGCCTCTTGCGGACGGTTGCTGATGGTGAAATACCACAGCGCCATCACGACCAGCGACAGCGCGCCCTCGACCAGGAACAGCATGCGCCAGTCCCAGGCGGTGATGATCCAGCCGGACAGCGGTGCGGTGAGGATGCCGGCGATCGGCACGAACATGATGACGATGGCGTTGGCGCGGCCGCGTTCCTTGTCCGGGAACCAGTTGCTGATCATGGTCAGCACCACCGGCAGCATGCCGCCCTCGGAAACCCCGAGGGCGAAGCGCAGGAACAGCAATTGATACTGGTTGGCGACCAGCCCGGTCAGCACGGAAATCACCGCCCAGGCCAACAGCGACCAGCCGATGAATTTCTTGCCGTTGCCGTACACCGCCAGCTTGCCGCCCGGCACCTGCAGGAACAGATAACCGATAAAGAAGATACCGCCGGCCAACCCGGCCATCGAAGCGGTGATACCCAGTTCATCGTCCATGCCGCCGGGCATGGCGAAGGCGATGTTTACCCGGTCCATATAGGAAATAATGCAGGTAATAAGAATAGGAGGCACTATTCTCAACCAGCGTAATTTGGGGATCGCCTGGCTTTGGGTGACAGAAACAGAGGCTGTATTCATATATACACCTGTAGAGTCATTTGGTGGCGTTAGGGCGTAGGGGCGCCCGCACAGGCCCGCAGGCCCGTGTTATGAGTCGTTATAAAATCAGCGTTGCTTATTGGGCGTTAAATAACGCCAGCGGTATTTTCACCACCACTTTGCGAATAGCGCAGGGCCGTTGATGAATACAGGCCGGGCGATGAACGTCCTGCGGAAAAAATACCGCGAAGTTGCCGGGGCGCATTGTGAGCCAGGATTCGTCCGCGACGTCCCGATAAAAAATGATGTCGCGCTGCGCCAGCAATTCCTGATGGACGGGGTTATCGCCGCGATCTGCCGCTACGCCGATCAATTCGGTACCGCTGACCAGAAACTGTACGTCGACGTTTTTACGGTGTACTTCGGGCCGCAGTTGGTCCGGCGGCTGAGTGTGCAGATCCAGCACCTGCACCACGTAACCCGTGGCGGGATCTTCATAACGCCCGGTGGGCAGGGCGCTGAAATCGGTATTCTGCAAATAGGCGACGGCATTGGCGACCGGCGCAGGGTAGTGTTCGGGGGCCGTATTGGCGATATGACCGAATATCATGGCGGTTCTCCTGTTACAGCGCCTGAATGCGCGCCCAGACGCGTTCATCGACCGGAATGCCGTCGCGCATGTTTTCCGCCTGGATACGCGGGAATTTATGGCCCGGCAGGCGAATGGCAACTTCCGGGTTATCGCGTTCGGCGCCGGTGATGTAATCCATGATCCGTTGCAGCTTTTCGTCGCGGGTATTGCCATCGATCAGGCGCTCGATCTCAATGGCGATAAACACCTGGGATACCCCGTACTCATCGCGGTTGTCTTCGGTCACCTCCGCCACCGAGGATCCGCCGGACAACAGGGTGGCGATCATATCCAGCACAATCGACAGCGCCGATCCTTTCCAGTAACCCATAGGTAGAATGCGGCGGTTCTCCTCAATGGTGGCCGGATCGCGCGTCAACTGGCCGTCGTTGTCGAAGCCGCCGTCTACCGGCAGCGTTTTGCCGGCCAGCCGGTTCAGCTCCAGCGCGCCGTAGGAGAACATCGACATCGACATATCCACCATGGTGATGGGGTTGCCCGGCACCGCGACGATCAGCGGGTTGGTGCCGATGCGGCACTCTTTGGATCCCCACGGCGGCATCACGGCTGCCGAATTGGTCCAGCAGATACCGATATAGCCTTTCTCCGCCGCCTGCCAGCCGTAACCGCCGCCGCGCATCCAGTGATTGGCGTTGCGCAGCGCCACCAGGCCGATACCGTGGCTATCGGCCAGTTGCATGGCGCGATCCATCATCCTGCGGGCGGTGAGGTTGCCGATGCCCTGATGGGCGTCCCACTGTTCGATTGCGCCCAGCGACAGCAGCTTGCTGGGTTCGGCGTCCGGCACGATATCGCCTGCGTCGAGCTGCTGAATAAAGCGTGGAAACCGGTTAACGCCGTGGGAGTAAACGCCGCTGGCCGAGGTGTCGGCGAACATGCCGGCGCAGTCGTCAGCGGTGGCTTCCGCCACGCCCCGCGACAGCAGTACGCGTTTGAATTGCTGTTTCAGATCGGTGTAACTCACTCTCATGCGGGCTCTCCGTTACGGCGGTTTTGTGTGTTTTGTGTCCGTCATATTCCAATATGCGAAATCACATTTCAAATAAATGCTATACCTGCGGTTGAGTGAAGTCAAAGCAAGCAAAGAGAAAGTTATTTATATAAAACAGCAAGTTAAATTAATCTGGCGGTTTTGTGATCGGCGGCACGTTTTGGGCCGTTGACGTGCTTCAGGCGTGACGAAGCAGAGCGGTACAGGCCCGCTCTGCGTCCACTTTCCCTGTCAGTTATCCCTGAGTATTCAATATCCTGCGGTATAACGAGGTGGTGGCGGTAATGTACAGCTCGTTGCCGTCCGGCCCGCCGAAGGTGCAATTGGAGACGCGCTCCGGCACGTCGATTTTACCCCGCGTTTTCCCCTGGCTGTCGAAGATCAGCACGCCATCGGCGCAACTGCAAAACAGGTTGCCGGCCCTGTCTACGCAGAAGCCATCAGGAAAGCCGGGGGCGACGGTGGCGAAACGCCGGCCGCTGCTCAACTCACGCCCCTCGACCTGATACACCCGCAATTCGCTGCGGCCGAGGGTCGGGAAATCGACGATCGACATATCCGCCACGTACAGCAGCGATTCATCCGGCGAAAAGGCCAGGCCGTTCGGGCGCTGCAGATCGCAGGCGGCAATGTTCAACGAACCGTCGCGCGGGTCAAAGCAGTAGAGATAGCAGCCGATCACCTGGCTTTCCGACTTGTAACCTTCTTCGTCGCCGGTAATGCCGTAGGGCGGATCGGTAAACCAAATCGTGCCGTCAGAGCGCACCGCCACGTCGTTGGGTGAATTGAAACGTTTGCCGTCAACGCGTTCGATCAGCATTTGCACTTCACCGCTGCTTTCAGTGCGGGAGATGCCGCGGCGCCCGTGCTCGCAGCTGATCACCCGCCCTTCGGCGTCGCGGGCATTGCCGTTGGCGTAGTGCGAAGGGGAGCGCCACAGGCTCAGCTCCCCCTGCCGTGACCAGCGGAACATGCGGTTGCCTTTCACATCGCTGAACACCACCGCATCCTGCTGCGGCAGCCACACCGGTCCTTCAGCCCAGATGGCCGGTGAACACAGGCGCTCAAGCGGATGGTCCGCCATCAGTCCGTTCATACCGACCTCCGCTTACTTCACGCCCCAAATGGTTTTGTAGTGGCCCTGATAATCATTTTGCGGGTCATACAGGTTGTTGCTGCCACCGTCGGCGGCGATGTTGTCGCGCGTCACCAGGTGCGCCGGAGTGACATAGCCTGAAGGTGGCTGCTTGGCGAAGGCGCGGTTGAACTCATCCAGCAGTTGCCAACCGTGCAGTTTCAGCGGTTCGGGCACCGTGGCAGACTGGCTGTCGCCGGAACGGATGCGCTGGTAGGCGGAAATGGAGCCGTCGCCGGCGGAGATGTTGTAAGGCGCGTTCTTGCCGCCTTTGCCTGCGGTTTTCAGCGCCGGCGCCATGAAATCAAAGTACAAATCGTTGATCGCCAGCGCGTACTGGAATTTATCGCCGTATTTCTGCAGCAGGCTGAAGGTCATGGACGGCATGCGGTTGGAGGTGTCCGACAGCGGGGTGTCGATAAACTCCACCACTTTACAGCCACTGCATTTGCCGATTTCTTCTTTCATCACGTTGGCCTTGTCCAGCGCGATTTGATACAGAGAATCGGTAAAGATCAGCACGCTGGCCTTGCCGCCGGATTGCGCCACCGCGTATTGGGCGGCGATGCGCGCCACTTCGTTGGAATCTGAGGTGACGTTATAGAACACGTTGTATTTGGCGATCGGTCCCGGCTCCGGCACCGCGTGCCAGGCGGTCAGCACTATGCCTTGCTGGATGGCCTTCTTCAGCGGGATCTTGGCTACGTTCGGGTTCCAGCCGCCGATCACGATGCCGTCCGGTTTCTGGGCGATGGCCTGATTGAGCGAAGCCAACTGGTCTTTCACCGAGCCGCCGCCGTCCAAGGTTTCCAGCTTCCAGCCGGCGGCTTTCGCCGCTTCGCTCAGCCCTTCTTGCACGCCCTGCACGCCGCCGTTTTTCATGTCCGAAGCGATAAAGATGATTTTCTTGTTGGCCTGCAATTTTGGCCCGCTGGTGGGGCCGTCCCACTGGGTGACGCTGGCGGTGGCCTTGGCGACCGCCGCCGTGGCCTGATCGAGATAGGCATCGGCCCAGGCGGGTGAAGTGGCGCTGGCCAGCAGCAGGGTAGTCGGTAAGATCCAAAGACGTTTCATTGGGTGAGCTCCTGGTTAAGGATTGATCGCTTTTTGGTTATTTTTATCCGCCGTAACGGTCGGGCTGCGTTGTACCGCTTTTTGATTGAGTAACCGGCGGCGCTGGGCATAGCCCGCCAGGGTGATCGACAGCAGCAGCGTCGCGCCGTTGAACAGTGGCTCGACCCAGAATTCGCCGCCGAACTGCTGAATACCGGCGATGCCGATAGCCAGAATGGCGATGCCGACCACGGTGCCCCAGACGTTAACCCGGCCGGGGCGAATGGTGGTGCTGCCAAGGAAGGCACCGACCAGTGCCGGCAGCAGGTAGTCCATGCCCACGCTGGCCTGGCCGACGCCCTGTTCGGCGGCGATCAGTACGCCGCTGAAGCCGGTCAACACGCTGGAGGCAATAAAGGCGCCGACAGTAAAGCGATTGACCGAGATACCGTTTAACCGCGCCGCCGCCGGGTTGCCGCCCACCGCGTACATGCAGCGGCCCAGCGGAGTGTGTTCGGTGATCAACCACAGCACCACGGCGACGATCAACACGTAGAACGCGACGATCGGGATCCCGCCGATCTCGGTGTGGTGCAGGGCGATGAAGGCGTCCGGCAGATCGCCGACGATCTGGCGCCCGCCGGAGTGCCACAGCGCTATCGCATACAGCACGGTGCCGGAACCCAGGGTGGCGACGAAGCTGTCGATATCCGCCAGCGCCACCAGAATGCCGTTCAGCAGGCCGTAAAGCGCGGAGATGGCCAACACCGTCAGCACCGCCATCTGCCACGAGAAGCCGTATTCCACCTGCAGGGTAATGGCCAGGATATGCCACAGCACGATGCCGAAGCCGACGTTAAGGTCGATTTTGCCGACGATCATCGGAATGGTCGCCGCCAGCGCCAGCAGGGCGATCTTGGATTTGCTGGAGAGGATCGCCTGCACCGTCAACATCGAGGCGAATGACGGCGCGATCAGTGAAAACAGGACCACCAGCGCAACGCACAGCAGCAGCAGGCCGTAGCGGGTGAGAACCTGCATCAGCCAGGGGCCGGCGCCGTCTTGCGACAGGCTGACCCTTTGCTCAAGCGCCGTTGATTTAACAGATGTTTTAGACATTACCCACCTCAGATTCTAACGTTGTTGCGAGGGTTTCCCCGGCGCTGGCGGAGGCCAGTTCCAATAAATTGGCGAATGACACCTGCTGATTTTTCAGCTCGCCGACCACTTTTCCCCGGTTAAACACCAGAGCGCGGTTGCAGATATGGGCGATCTCCTCAAAATCGTTGGAGACAACCAATACCGCCACGCCTTCTGCCAGGGATTTATTTAAGAGATGATAGATTTCCGCCCGTGCGCCGACGTCCACGCCGGCGGTGGGATCTTCCAGGATCAGCAGCGGTGCGCCCAGGTGCATCCAGCGCGCCATCACCACCTTCTGCTGGTTGCCGCCGGACAGGGCGCTGATATCGATATTGACGTCCTTGGGCCGCACATCGAACAGCTGGACCTTCCACCAACTGGCGCCTATCTCGGCGCGGCGGCTGTAGCGCGAAAGCAGCTTGTGGCCGGAGGCCGTCGGATTGATAAACAGGTTTTCGCGCACGCTCATCGACATCACCAGGCTTTCGCCGGTACGATCGCCCGCCACCAATGAGACGCCGCAGGCCATCGCCTGTTGCGGGTTGCCGGCCGTATAGGGCTGGTCACGAAAACGGATCTCGCCGCCGTCGGCCTGGCGCAGGCCGAACAGCAGCCGGCCGATCTCTTCTTGCCCGGCACCGCGCAGACCGGCCAGCGCCAGCATTTCGCCCGGTTGCAGGCTGAAACTGACCGGGCCGATATCGCCCACCACCAGGTTATTGAGCTGCAATACCGGCGGCCGGTGTTCCGGCAGCGGCTCGCGCTGATCGTCGGCCATGGCTTCGCCGACGATCATCTGCACCAGATCGCGCAGCCTGTAGTCGGCGGTATTGCCACCGGCCACGTAGCGTCCGTCGCGCATTACGCACACCCGGTCGGCAATTTCGATCACTTCATCCAGCCGGTGAGTGACGTAAATCATGCCGACTTTTTTGGCGCGCAGCCGGTTGATGACCGCGAACAGATGGCGCACGTCGTTGGCGGGCAGCGAGGCGGTGGGTTCATCCAGCACCAGCAATTCGGCATTGACCGCCACTGCCCGGGCGATCGCCAGCAAGGATTTTTCGGTGCGCGACAGTTCGAATACCCTGGCATCGGGATCCAGCGCAATGCCGACGTCCTGCAACGCCTGAACGGCGCGGTGGCGGATGGCGCGCCAGTTGATCAAGCCAAAACGGCGCGGGAAGCCCATCACCAGCGCCATGTTTTCCGCCACCGTCATCCATTCGATTAGCCCGAGATCCTGATGGATAAAGGCAATAGGCTGGCGGCTGTCACTTTTTATCGCCGCAGCGGAGGCTATGCTGGCTCCCTGAAACTGAATGTCGCCGCCGTCGCGCGGGTAAACCCCCGCCAACACCTTGATCAGCGTCGATTTGCCTGCGCCGTTCTCGCCCAGCAGGGCCAGCACCTCGCCCGGCATGACGTGCAGGCTGACGTCATTGACCGCCACGTTGCCGCCAAAACGTTTGACGATATGGCTGAGGGTGAGAATGGGTTGTTCCGCATGGTCTGGTGTCATGTGATGCGCCCCTGGTGTCCGGCATGCGCTATCGGCGCAATGCAAAATGGGTGAACTTCTGGTTGTTATATCGCCTTTAAATTTCATTATGCGAAATTCAATTTCAAAAATAATATGCCGATCGCTGATCTAAAGCAAAGCCAGAGGCATTTTAATTGTTGTTTTAAAACAATGTGTTATTTGTCTCTTTGCGGAATTGTGACGGACAACTCACTTCAGGTGTTGCCAGGTTGTTGCGCATTTTCAACCTGCTGCTGACAATGAAACGGCGTTCCGTCTTCACCTGATGCGGGCCTTGGGGTAACATTCCCGACAAAGGAGCCGCTTGCCACGCCGTGGCGTTGACCGGCGGTTCGACATTGGAGAAATTGCGCTATGAGCCTGAAAGCCGTCGACGAGAAAGATGACAAGAAAGATAAACCCCTGGGTAGCCAAAGCCTGTTCCGTGGTTTGCAACTGATCGAGATCCTGAGCAATTTCCCTAATGGCTGCCCGTTGGCGCACCTGTCCGAGCTGGCGGGAATGAACAAAAGCACTGTCCATCGTCTGTTGCAGGGATTGCATACCAGCGGCTATGTGACCCAGGCGCCGTCGCCTGGCAGCTATCGCCTGACCACCAAATTTATTTCCATCGGCCAGAAGGCGCTTTCTTCGCTGAATATCATCCACGTTGCCGCGCCGCATCTGGAACAACTGAATCTGGAAGTGGGGGAGACGGTGAATTTCTCCAGCCGGGAAGATGACCACGTCATTCTGATTTACAAGCTGGAGCCGACCACCGGCATGATGCGTACCCGTGCCTATATCGGCCAGCATATGCCCCTGTACTGCTCGGCGATGGGCAAGATTTTCATGGCCTACGGCAACAACGACTATCCCGAACACTATTGGCAAACCCATCAGCAAGAGATTCAGACGTTAACGCGCAATACCATTACCGAGTTGCCGAAGATGTATGAGGAATTGGCCGATATCCGCCAGCGCGGCATGGCGATGGATCGTGAAGAGAATGAGCTGGGCGTCTCCTGCGTGGCGGCGCCGGTATTTGATATTCAGCAGAGGGTGCCCTATGCGGTGTCGGTGTCGTTGCCGACCGCCAAACTGCAACAGATTGGCGTGAAGGCCCTGATCAAGCCGGTGTTGGCGACCGCACAGCGCATTTCCCAGGAATTGGGGTTTGTGATCCCAGCCTGAGTATTAGCATTCCTGATAGTTGATTAGAAATATCAATTTCACCTAATAATTTCTTCCTCGTATGATGCGCGTGTTGACCGACACGCGCCCCCTGAACGGCGCTTTTTTCTCTGTGAGGAACACCATGCTAGCTGTTTTTATCCAGGGCTTCGCCCTGGGCGCCGCGATGATCCTGCCGCTTGGCCCGCAAAACGTTTTTGTTATGAATCAGGGGATCCGCCGTCAGTATCATCTGATGATCGCGTCACTGTGCGCATTGAGCGATATTGTGCTGATCTGCGGCGGCGTTTTCGGCGGCAGCGCCTTGCTGAGCCGTTCGCCGCTACTGCTGGCGATTGTCACCTGGGGCGGCGTGGCGTTTCTGTTGTGGTACGGCTGGGGCGCGTTTCGCACCGCTTTCGCCCGGCAATTGACCCTGGCGGCGGCCGAGGAGCTGAAACAAAGCCGCTGGCGCCTGGTGGTTACCATGCTGGCGGTGACCTGGTTGAACCCGCATGTCTACCTGGATACCTTCGTGGTTCTGGGCAGTCTGGGCGGCCAACTGATGCCGGATGTGCGCTCCTGGTTTGCGCTGGGTGCGGTGAGCGCCTCCATCGTCTGGTTCTTCGGGCTGGCGTTGTTGGCTTCCTGGCTGGCGCCGTGGCTGAAAACCCAACTGGCGCAGCGCATTATCAATACGCTGGTGGGGCTGGTGATGTGGGCCATCGCAGGACAATTGGCCTGGCAGGGGGCAAATTTATAAGAGTTTGTCACTAATCCGAATTTAAAAACCCGCGCGATATGCTACGTTTTATGCCAAGGAACCGGCTGTCAGGCCGGTAATCAGTTACAGCCTGTCATCAAGGAGACACTGTGAAGCTTAAAGCATTGGCTATGGCCGCAATGGTTGGATTAGGGACGCTGCCTCTGGCGCTGCAGGCGGCGGAGTTGCCGGAAGGGCCGCACGTCGTCACCTCGGGTACCTCGAGCGTGGACGCTACCCCAGATATCGCTACGCTGGCTATCGAAGTCAGCGTTTCTTCCAAAGACGCCGGGCAGGCGAAGAAGCAGGTCGATGAGCGCGTGGCGCAATATTTCGATTTCCTGCAGAAAAACAATATCGAGAAGAAAGACATCAGCGCCGCCAATCTGCGTACCCAGCCGGAATATGATTACCTGAAAACCGGCGAGTCGGTATTGAAAGGCTACCGTGCGGTTCGTCAGGTGCAGGTGACCTTGCGCCAACTGGATAAACTGAACGAGCTGCTGGACGGCGCGTTGAAATCCGGCCTGAACGAGATCCGCGCCGTTGAACTGGGCGTGGCGAAGCCGGATGTTTACCGTGAGCAGGCGCGCCAGAAAGCCATTGAGAACGCCACCCAGCAGGCCGCTTCATTGGCGAAAGGCTTTAACGCCAAGCTGGGGCCGGTCTTCAGCATTCGTTACCATGTGGCCAATTACCAACCGATGCCGGTAGCGCGCATGTATAAATCGGCGGGTGCGGCAGCGGAAACCGATGCGGCGCAAACCTACGAACAGCAAAGCATTCACTTTGACGATCAGGTGGATGTGGTGTTTGA
The DNA here is from genome assembly GCF_018336935.1 of Serratia plymuthica. Lineage (NCBI taxonomy): Bacteria > Pseudomonadati > Pseudomonadota > Gammaproteobacteria > Enterobacterales > Yersiniaceae > Serratia > Serratia plymuthica. Next base: position 4,412,567 of record NZ_CP068771.1, read on the forward strand.
GTTGCAGCGTAACGCCGCGCAGTAACGGCAGGCTTGTCGCAGTAAAAAAGGTTCGCCGCGGCGAACCTTTGAGTTTGATGACAACGTTGTCTTGCAACCCGAGATACCCGGGCCTAGCGCACCGAGGGGCGCTCCGGCGGCAAGCCGCTACGACCCCTTCGGCACGCTCTCCCTAATAACGGGCTTTGTCAGCAGTCTGAAAGGGGTTCGCCGCGGCGAACCTTTTCCATTTAATCCTGGCGCAAAACCTGGCGGCCATGCTCCAGCAGGGCATCGGTCACTTTGCGCATCATGCGGCTCTCCGGCGCGAAACGGTGCCAGAACAGCATGCGGCGCTGGAACAGGCCCGGCGTCAGATCGATAAGCTCGCCCGACTCCAGCTCTTTCTCAATTTGCAGGTGCGGGATCATGCAGCAGGTGGTGCCCTGGCGCGCCAGTTGCACGAAGGCTTCCGACGAGTTCACGATGTGGCAGGGCACGCTGCCTGGCGAAAGGTCAAAGTTCTGTTGCAGGAAAGCCTGGTGCATGTCGTCGAGATGATCGAACGCCACCGCAGGCGCTTTCAGCAGCGCAGAGCGTGTGACGCCGTTCGGGAAATAGCGCTCGGCAAAGCCTTTCGAGGCGACGAACAGATAATCCAGTGCGCCCAGTTGATCCACCAGACAGCTTGGCAGCGGCTGCGGTTGGATACTTACCGCTCCCACCACTTCACCGCGGCGCAGCCTTTCCTGGGTGCGCGTTTCGTCTTCCACCTGCAGGTTCAGGCGGATAGGGGAATCGGTCAGCACCGGTTTCAACGCCGGCAGCAGCCAGGTCGCCAGACTGTCGGCGTTGACCGCCAGCGACAGCAGCAGCGGCGTATCGGCGCCGGTGTCGTTACCCAACCACTCCTCTTCCAGCAGTTCCACCTGGTGCAACAGCGCCAGCAATTTCTGGCCCTGCTCGGTCGGGCGCGGCGGTACGGTGCGCACCAGCAGCGGCTGGCCGAACAGATTTTCCAACTGTTTAATGCGCTGGGATACCGCCGATTGGGTGATGCAAAGTTTCTGTGCGGCGCGTTCGAAGCCGCGCTCACGGATCACCGCGTCCAGCGCTTGCAGCGTTCGATAGTCTGGGCGTTTCATCGGAAAGATATCCCTTAAATTAGATTGATACTGGCACTATGCCACATTTCTGGTGTTTTACAGGTGGAAAAATCACGGGGCTATCTTGCTGCGGCGCGCCTAAAAATGCGGCTTGGGGTGAAGAAGTGTGATCCTGCCGGAGTGAAAAATAGCGATTTACCCTATAATACGCACACGTTTTCGTACAGAGGCAATGGACATATCATGACGCAGGATGAACTGAAAAAAGCGGTTGGCTGGGCAGCGCTGGATTACGTTACCCCGGGCACCATCGTTGGGGTAGGTACCGGCTCTACCGCCGCCCACTTTATTGACGCGCTCGGCTCTATCAAGCACCAGATCGAAGGCGCGGTGTCCAGCTCCGACGCCTCTACCGCCAAGCTGAAAAGCCTGGGTATCCACGTGTTCGACAGCAATGAGGTGGATTCGCTGGATATTTACGTCGACGGCGCGGATGAAATCAACCGCCAGATGCAGATGATCAAAGGCGGCGGCGCGGCGCTGACGCGTGAAAAAATCATTGCCGCCATCGCGCGCAAGTTTATCTGTATCGTCGACTCCAGCAAACAGGTCGAGGTGCTGGGCAAGTTCCCGCTGCCGGTGGAGGTGATCCCGATGGCGCGATCTTACGTGGCGCGTGAGTTGGTGAAGCTGGGCGGCCTGCCGGAATACCGTCAGAACGTGCTGACCGACAACGGCAACGTGATCCTCGATGTGCATAACCTGAGCATCATGGATGCCATTGCGCTGGAAAACAAAATCAACGGCATCGCCGGGGTGGTGACCGTCGGCCTGTTCGCCAACCGTGGCGCGGATGTGGCGCTGGTCGGTACGCCAGACGGCGTGAAGGTGGTTGAATAAACCCCATGCTGCGGAGGCGCATAGGGTGCGCCTTTATCTTGTATGCGGTCTTGGATCCTGCCTGACCGCATAATTCACTGGCTAAAATATCTTTTATTAAAAGCGCCAAATTTGGTGACATATGTCACATTGTGAGCCTTGGCTCCACAAAGCTTCTGTCTATTTCTTTCCCTTTGGCATTTTCTGCCAAAAACCAGCAACAACGCTGAGCCTTGTACTGACGGGCAGGCAATCGTTTGTATTGCCGCCCGCGTTATTTTTGTTATGTTGGATGCGTGCTGTTTCATAACAGCCGCTTCTGAAGTCTGAATATAGGGTCGGGTAAATGGCAAAAGTATCATTGGAGAAAGACAGGATTAAATTCCTGTTGGTGGAAGGGGTTCATCAGAGCACGGTAGATAATCTGCTGGCGGCCGGGTATACCAACATTGAATATCACAAAGGTGCGTTAGACACCGAAGCGCTTAAGGCATCCATCCGCGATGCTCACTTCGTCGGCATCCGATCGCGTACGCATCTGTCCGAAGAAGTTTTCGCTGCCGCAGAAAAACTGGTGGCGGTGGGTTGTTTCTGTATCGGCACTAACCAGGTTGATCTGAAAGCGGCGACCAAACGCGGCATTCCGGTGTTTAACGCGCCTTTCTCCAATACCCGATCCGTGGCTGAAATGGTTCTCGGCGAGCTGTTGCTGATGCTGCGCGGCATTCCGTCCGCCAACGCCAAGGCGCACCGTGGCGTGTGGCAGAAACTGGCCGTCGGCTCGTTCGAAGCGCGCGGCAAGAAGCTGGGGATTATCGGCTACGGCCATATCGGCACCCAGTTGGGTATCCTGGCCGAAGGCCTGGGCATGAAGGTGTTTTTCTACGATATCGAGAACAAGCTGCCGTTGGGTAATGCCCAGCAGGTTCGGCACCTGTCCGATTTGCTCAATATGAGCGACGTGGTGACGCTGCACGTGCCGGAAACCCTGTCGACCAAAAACATGATGGGCGCAGAAGAGTTGGCGCTGATGAAGCCGGGCTCGATTCTGATCAACGCCTCGCGCGGCACCGTGGTGGATATCCCTGCGCTGTGCAACGTGCTGGCCAGCAAACATTTGGCCGGTGCGGCGATCGACGTCTTCCCGGAAGAGCCTGCGACCAACAGCGAGCCATTCAACTCACCGCTGTGCGAGTTCGACAACGTGCTCCTGACTCCGCACATCGGCGGCTCCACTCAGGAAGCGCAGGAGAATATCGGCGACGAAGTGGCGGGCAAGCTGGCGAAATACTCCGACAACGGTTCGACCCTGTCGGCGGTCAACTTCCCGGAAGTATCGCTGCCGGCGCATGGCCCTAATGCCAGCCGCCTGCTGCATATCCACGAAAACCGCCCAGGCGTGCTGACGCAGATTAACCAGATCTTCGCCGAAGAAGGGGTTAACATCGCTGCACAGTACCTGCAAACCGGTCCGGAAATCGGCTACGTGGTTATCGATATCGAAGCGGAAACCGAGCGTGCCGATGCCGCACTGCAGCGCATGAAGGCCATTGCCGGCACCATTCGCGCCCGCCTGCTGTTCTGAGGTTTCGTACCCTAATGAAAAGGCCGGATTTATCCGGCCTTTTGCTATTCCTGCTCCCGCCATACCCAATTCTGCGACGGGGTGATGATTTCCGGTAGCGGAATATCCCAGTGTTCCACCGGCACTCTCTCCACCTGCTGACAGTCATGTGCCAACCCTATAGGGTAGGGGCCGGCATGTTGCCAGTTCTGCAGCGTGCGATCGTAGAAGCCGCCGCCCATCCCCAAACGCTGGCCTGCGCTGTCAAAAGCGACCAGCGGCGTCAGCACCACATCGAGTTCACCGACGGGTAATACGTGGCGTACGTCGAGCTGTGGCTCAAGGATATTGAAGCGGTTGTTCACCAATAGCGTATCCGGGGCATAGCGCAGGAACAGCAGATTGCCGGCGCTGAACGGGTGCAGAACCGGCAGATAAACCCGCAAACCCTGCTGCCATAGCCGTTCGATCAGCGGAGCGGTATCCAGTTCGCCGTCAAACGACAGGAAGACCGCCACGTTCTTTGCCACCAGAATACGCGGATGCGCGGCGATACGTTCAGCCATCTGCAAGGCAAAATCATGTTGTTGGTCTGGCGTTAAGGCGCGACGACGCTGACGGACCTGGTTTCGGATATTTTGCCGCTGTTGGGCATATTGGGATTGAAAAGACATAGTCAGCACACATACCGCTGAGGAAGGGGGAATCTCCGAGATGCCGTCGCAGGCTGTAACCCTTGAACCCATGGTTCAAGGTGAACGTGCTGTCGCAATCTTAAGGCTTCTCGGCGGGCCGAGCATGCACACCGATCGCGGATCATCACATTCTGTTGGTACTAAATATCGGCTCAGGGGACTGGCCCGCTGGCGAACATCTCAGAGAAATTTTTTACTCATTGCCGAAACCTTAGATTTCAGCAATTTAAGTTATTCGAATTGTGCATCCTGACGTTCAGAGATGCGACCCTGTTCAAGCAAAGCCTGTTCAATGGTCTGTTGCAGCATACGAATGCGTTGTTCCATATTGGACGCATAATCACGGGTTTTCAACCGTTCTTGAGCAAGTTCGTGACATACGTTCAATGCCGCGATAAAAACCAGTTGCTCAGTATTTGAGACTCTAGTGCGAACTTTAAGATCTTGCAACCGTTGGTTAAGATCGTCCGCCGCCATGTTCAACGCATCTTGTTGTTCTGGCGGGCAATTGACTCTTAACGAGCGGCCAAAAATTTGAATATCTACCGGTTGTGCAGACATGCCACCTTCCTGCCTAAATTTCGCGCCAGCCCCAGTTACCCTTACCGGGCCACCAAAGCGGGCGCCACTATATATACCTCGGTACCAAGATACAACCCCTTTTTCAGTACCTGGTTGTAATCTACCGCGACAGACATTACCAGTCAAAAAAGGGTTTCAAAATGCGTATTTAGCGTCATTTTGATCCCTGCCGGCACTGTGTGAGTTCTGACGCATCACGATTATAACTAGCCACTGAGGTGTCGCGCTTATCTGGTACAGCGATGGACCTTGGTGGTAGCATAACACGAACTTATCCTGCCAACGATGACGAATGCGCATGTCCATACAGAATACATTTCCAAGTTACCAATCTTTGACCGTTGCTCTCAACCAGCAAGCGGTGGCGTTGACCGCAGCAGAAATGCACGGCCTGATCAGCGGTCTGTTGTGCGGTGGCAGCCGCGACGCCGGCTGGCAGACGCTGGTCTACGATCTGACTAACGAAGGCGTGGCCTTTCCGCAGGCATTGAACCTGCCGCTCCAGCAACTTTATGAAATTACGCGTGAAACGCTGGAAGACGACGACTTCATGTTCCAACTGATGATGCCGGAAGGCGAAACGGTAACCGTTTTCGATCGCGCCGACGCGCTGGCCGGGTGGGTGAACCATTTCCTGCTCGGGCTGGGGATGATGCAACCGAAACTGGCTCAGGTGAAAGACGAAGTGGGTGAGGCGATCGACGATCTGCGCAATATCGCCCAACTGGGTTACGACGAAGACGAAGATCAGGAAGAGCTGGAACACTCTCTGGAAGAAGTGGTGGAGTATGTGCGGGTGGCGGCCATTTTGTGCCATACCGAATTTACTCGCCGCAAGCCGACGGCGCCGGAGAACGCCAAACCGACCTTGCACTAAACCCCGATACCACGCCCGCAGAGGTCGTGAGCACAGGCAGATTGATTTCAGGAGAAGGTGATGACTCAGCAGGAATTCAACAACCGCCGTCAGGCGCTGTTGGCGAAAATGGCTCCGGCCAGCGCGGCAATTATTTTCTCTGCGCCGGAAGCGACGCGCAGTGCAGATACTGAATATCCCTACCGTCAGAACAGCGATTTCTGGTATTTGACCGGTTTCAACGAGCCGGAAGCGGTGTTGATTCTGGTGAAGAGCGACGAAACGCATAACCACAGCGTGGTGTTCAACCGGGTGCGCGATCTGACGGCGGAAATCTGGTTTGGCCGCCGCCTGGGCCAGGATGCCGCACCGGCGAAGCTCGGGGTGGATCGCGCGCTGCCGTTTGATGAAATCAACGACCAATTGCACCTGCTGCTCAATGGCCTGGATGTGGTTTATCACGCGCAGGGCGAATACGCCTATGCCGATCAGATCCTGTTCGCGGCGCTGGACAAGCTGCGCAAAGGCTTCCGTCAGAACCTGCAAGCGCCGGCGACCCTTGTCGACTGGCGCCCTTGGCTGCACGAAATGCGCCTGTTCAAATCCGCTGAAGAGCTGGCCGTGATGCGTCGCGCCGGTGAGATCAGCGCGCTGGCTCATACCCGCGCGATGGAAAAATGTCGCCCTGGGATGTTTGAGTATCAGCTCGAGGCGGAAATCCTGCATGAATTTAACCGCCTTGGCGCCCGTTACCCGTCTTACAACACCATCGTCGGCGGCGGCGAAAATGCCTGCATCCTGCACTACACAGAAAACGAAAGTGAATTGCGCGATGGCGATCTGGTGCTGATCGACGCCGGTTGCGAGTATAAAGGCTATGCCGGCGACATCACCCGTACCTTCCCGGTGAACGGTAAATTCAGCAAACCGCAGCGTGCTCTGTACGACATCGTGCTGAAGTCGCTGCTGCGGGCGCTGGAGCTGTTAAAACCCGGCGCCAGCATCCGTGAGGCAAACGACGCAGTCGTGCGCATCATGATTACCGGGTTGGTGGAGTTGGGCGTCCTGAAAGGCGAGGTGGAGCAACTGATTGCCGAACAGGCGCACCGTCAGTTCTACATGCATGGGCTGGGCCACTGGCTGGGGCTGGACGTGCACGACGTCGGCAATTACGTCACGCCAGCTCGCGATCGGGAACTGGAGCCGGGCATGGTGCTGACCGTCGAGCCGGGCCTGTACATCGCACCGGATGCCGACGTGCCGGAACAATACCGCGGTATCGGCATTCGCATTGAAGACGATATTGTGATCACCGCCGGCGGCAATGAAAACCTGACCGCCGGGGTGGTGAAAGACGCCGATGCCATTGAAGCGTTGATGGCGGCGGCAAGGTAAGCGGATGAGCGTAATTATCGTTGGCGGCGGCATGGCGGGCGCGACCTTGGCGCTGGCTATCTCGTCGCTTACACAAGGCAGAATGGCGGTTGATCTGATCGAAGCTACGCGGCCGGACGATCGCAGCCATCCGGGGTTTGACGCCCGCGCCATTGCCTTGGCGCAGGGCACTTGCCGGCAATTGACGCGTATCGGCGTCTGGCCGGCGCTGCGCGACTGCGCGACGGCCATTACCCATGTGCATGTCAGCGATCGCGGCCACGCCGGTTTTGTTAACCTGTATGCGCAAGATTATCAGGTCGACGCGCTTGGGCAGGTTATTGAGCTGCATGATGCCGGCCAGCGGCTGTTCGCGTTGCTGGCCAAAGCGCCCGGCGTCACGCTGCACTGCCCGGCACGGGTGGTCGACGTGCTGCGTACTGCGGATCGCGCCGAAGTGCTGTTGGATAACGGACGCCGCATCAACGGGCAACTGCTGGTGGCGGCGGACGGATCGCGTTCGGCGCTGGCGCAGGCCTGCAATGTGCAGTGGCAACAAAGCGAATACCCGCAGTTTGCCACCATCGCCAACGTCACCACTTCAGAGGACCCGCAGGGGCGTGCCTTCGAACGTTTCACCCGCTATGGGCCATTGGCGCTGTTGCCGATGTCTCAGGGCCGCAGTTCGCTGGTGTGGTGCCATGCGCGTGAAGATCGCGCCGAGGTCGACAACTGGGACGACGCCCGCTTTATCCGTGAGCTGCAACAGGCGTTTGGCTGGCGGCTGGGCCGGATCGTCAAGGCCGGCAAACGGCACAGCTATCCGCTAAGTCTGCTGACCGCCAGCCAGCATGTCAGCCATCGGTTGGCATTGGTGGGCAATGCCGCGCAGACGCTGCATCCGATAGCCGGTCAGGGGTTCAATCTGGGGCTGCGCGATGTGATGTCGCTGGCGGAAACGTTGGCAGAGGCGGAGCAGGCGGGCGAAGATCCCGGCGGCTATGCGCTGCTGAGCCGCTATCAGCAGCGGCGGCAGAAAGATCAGCAGGCGACCGTCGGCGTGACCGACGGCCTGATCCGGTTGTTCGCCAATCGTTATGGTCCTTTAGTGGTCGGCCGCAATCTGGGCCTGATGGCGATGGAACAGCTGCCGGCGGTGCGCGATGCCTTTGCCAAACGTACGCTGGGCTGGGTGGATCGCTAGGCTGGTATTAAGCAGGGGTGCAGCGTGTTGCGCCCGGAACGCCGCGCAATCGCTGCGCAGCGAGTCATTTAAGGAAATTAAGCAGCATGCAATCATTTGACGTGGTCATCGCCGGCGGCGGTATGGTGGGGTTGGCGCTGGCCTGTGGCCTGCAAGGCAGCGGCCTGCGCGTTGCGGTGCTTGAACACCGGCAACCGGAGATGGCACCGCCGCAGGAACAGCCGGCGCTGCGCGTATCCGCCATCAACGCCGCCAGTGAGCGCCTGCTGCAGCATATTGGCGTGTGGGACGAAATCCTCGCCCTGCGTGCCAGCGCTTACAACGCGATGGAAGTGTGGGATCGCGACAGCTTCGGCAAAATCGCCTTTCGCGGCGATGAATGCGGCTTCAGTCACCTCGGCCACATCATTGAGAATTCGGTGATCCAGCAGGCGCTGTGGAAGCGTGCGGAAAGCCTGAGCGATGTCACGCTGATCACCCCTGCGGCGCTAAAACAGGTGGCCTGGGGCGAGAACGACGCCTTTATCACGCTTGAAGATGGCCGCATGCTGACCGCCCGGCTGGTGGTGGGTGCCGACGGCGCGCATTCCTGGCTGCGTCAGCACGCCGACATCCCGCTGACCTTCTGGGATTACCGCCATCATGCGCTGGTGGCCACCATCCGCACCGACGAGCCGCACCTGGCGACGGCGCGGCAGGTATTTTATGGCAATGGCATTCTGGCGTTTCTGCCGTTCAGCGATCCGCATCTGTGCTCGATCGTGTGGTCGGTAACGCCGGAAGAAGCGGAGCGCCTGAAGCAGCTGGAGCCGGAGCAGTTTAATCGCGAGCTGGCGATGACGTTCGATCTGCGCCTCGGCGCTTGCCGGCTTGAGAGTGAACGCCAGACCTTCCCGTTGACCGGGCGTTACGCGCGCAGCTTTGCCGCGCACCGGCTGGCGTTAGTGGGGGATGCGGCGCATACCGTGCATCCGTTGGCCGGCCAGGGGGTGAACCTGGGCTTTATGGACGCCGCCGAGCTGATTGCCGAGCTGCGCCGCCTGCAACGCCAGGGCAAGGACATTGGCCAACACTTGTATCTGCGCCGTTATGAGCGCCGTCGCAAACACGGCGCGGCCGTGATGCTGGCGAGTATGCAAGGGTTCCGTGAGCTGTTCGACGGTAATCATCCGGCGAAGAAACTGCTGCGTGATGTCGGTCTGCGTCTGGCCGACAGCTTGCCGGGCGTGAAGCCAAAACTGGTACGCCAGGCAATGGGCCTGAACGATTTGCCGGAGTGGCTGGCTTAAGGCTGGAAACCCAGGATGAAGCCTCGCCCGGACTTGTCGCAGGGGCGCTGCATGCCCGGCGCCCACCATGAAACAAAAAAGGCTCCTTGCGGAGCCTTATCAGCATGGAATGAACCCAGGGGCGCTACTCTGCGGCGATCGGTCGCCGTTGCAGGGCCTGCGTCATGCCGTAAAGCGCATAGCACAACAGCTCCAGTATAATCAGCGCGGAAAAAATCGACAGCGACAGCATGACGCCATAATTGGGGATTTCGACGGCGTAAAATACGGCTAAAGGGGCCAGCATCGCCACCAGAATGCTGGCATTGATGATCCTCAGCCGATTGTCGTTCATCAGGTTGGCGCGAATATAACCCCGTAAAATCCACAACATCGACACGCCGACGATGGCGATGAAAAACTCCGCATTCATGTAAATCGTTCTGCTCCCGGCCGGCAACAGGTCAAATCGATCAAGAATAAGGCACAACGCGACGAACAATATGGGGGCCGCCAGACACAGCAGCGCCAGGAAGCCGAACTGCTGTTTTTTCTGCGGCTGATGCCCCAATATTTTTAAGAGGATGCTCTCGATATCCAACACCGCGCCGATGGAAATGCAGATCAGGCCAAAGGTTAACGGCCAGTATTGCAGCACTTCACTGCCGCCGATAACCCGGCTCAGACAGATGACGACAATGATGTTGCTCATGAGCGATGAGGCGGTCATCAGAAAGGCCGAGAAGTAGGGCGCGATGATTTGCCGATAGTCCCTGCCGCCCCCGTCGTGTAGCCGAATGCCCTGACGCAGGACCAACAGCAACAGCAAAATGGCCTCCGTATAGGCACCTGCCACAAGCGCCAGGATCGCCGCCATATCCACAGGTACTTGAAATCGGGTCAGCGCATAACAACCGAGCACCGAAACCAGCACGCGTACGAATGAGGCGCGGCTCATCAGGGCGGTTTTCCCCTCCAGGATGCAGCATCCCTGCAGATAACGTCGGACGCCTACGGCCAGCAGAGAAAGAGAAAACACATGGGTAATAAAGGCGATATGCGGGCTGATATGTTGCCTGAAACCCCAAACGCCCAGATTGAATATCAAAAAGACCGCGGCGGCGAGCAGTGCGGAAAACATCAGCGTCTCCGCACTCTTTTTCATTTTGATGACCACCGCGCACAGAGGGAAAACAAACGCATTGGCAAACATGAACGTACTCAGGGCAATGGCGTAATCGCCGGATGCCTTGAGACTGTAGGCTGAAAGAATGAGCGAGATAATGGGGAGTTCCAGATTCAGCAGACTGATGCTGATCGCACTGGGAAACCATAACCGCAACATGCCGGCGGTATTCATGTATTCTCCCCGATATCTGCCGCCACGGCATCGTGATAAGGCAGGTAGTCATTAACCAGCCATTGGAAGTCCGCCGTTAAAGACGCCAGCGAGTCATTCCACAGCAGGATCCCGCCAATGCGGTCGCGTACGCTCTGCGGTCTGGTCAGCAGAGTGCCTTGCGGCACCTCCCATGTCGTTTTATATGCGCTGCCGACGCTGATGTTTTTTTCTATATCGGCACGCGCGCCTTCCCGATGCGGATACCACACCCAGGCGGCGTAACCGCCAGGCCGCTCGCTCGCCTGTTCCAGCAGACCCATTTGCGCCAGAAAGTGCTGTTCTTCGATATTGCGGCCAGAGCACAGGGCATGCATTTGCGGGATCCAGCCGCCGGGCGCGCGGGCGGCGATTTCCAGAAACACGATACGGTCATCTTTGGTCAGGAAGGCTTCCATATGGGTCGCGCCGTCGGGCACGTAACCCAACGCATCGAATACGCGGGAGTTATACGCTTCCAGGCGTGAATACAGCGGATCTTCTTTGTCCAGCGGTAAGCTGCCCACTGGCTTGCCGTCAATAAACTCGGCGTTGGGGTAGCTGTATTGGCAGATATAAATATCGGCGATCTCTCCTTGATAAACCAGGCTGTCGATATGGAACAGCGTTCCTTCAATAAATTGGTCCAACTCATAGTTTTCAACGTCTTTATTGGCTTCACACCAGTGCCGCAGCGCCGGGCGGTCATGAATTTTGGCGATTCGTTCACTGCCGGCAGAATCAATTTGTTTGGCGAATATCGGGTAAGACAAGGACTGTTCAACTTGTTGAAGATAACGTTCAGGAGAGTCCTGATAGGACTGCGGAGAAAAAGGCGTTACCCGAGGGATCTCTATATTGCCGGCAGCCATGACAGCTTTCATGCGCAGCTTGTTGATAAAGGGTTCCGTCTGCGCGAACGTTGCGCCCTGAATACCGAATATTTCCCGCAGGCGTGCTGCGTGCCCCAGAAAATATTCGTCGTTGGTGATGATTCTCACCTCCGCCATATTGGTGATATTGCGGCGGGTAAACAGATCGCGACAGGCTTGTTCCAGCTCTTCTGTGGTGAAGGGATCGCAGATTTGAATATCGTCGAAACAGGGTTTTTGATCAGCAGGCAAATTGCCCCAGCCCTGTTTCCCCGTCAGCAGGCAAACGGCGTATTCTTCCTTGTCGATCAGCTTATTCCAGTCAGCCCGGAAGGTGACAATGTTCTGCAATATGATAAATGTTTTCATGAGATAGCCTCTCTCCCGGTTGTTTTAGTTGGTAATGGGCGACCAGTCGGCCGTTCTGACCGTTTTGCCATAAAAGTCCGTAACGGTAGCGGTATCCGTTTGCCAGTGATCGCTCGGCACCACCACTTTGCCGGAAGCGCTGGGGATATCGATAACGTGCTGGGGGAAGGCGAGGCCGGACAGTTCATTGCGCAGTTGCGTCATGATTGCCATCTCATCTTCGAGGCGCATGACAAAACGCCGGGTAGAGGTGACTTCCTGACCGTGATAGATGTAATACGGGCGAACGCCCAACTCGAATAAACGCAAAAACAGGGTTTTCAGCGTGTCCTTGTCGTCATTGATTGTTTTCAGGAAGACGGTTTGCGTCAGCAACACATAGCCCATCTTTTTGAAAGCCCGGATCATTTCGATGACTTCAGGTTGCAGCTCATCCGGATGATCGATATGCAGGCTCAAATATACCGTCGGTTTGGCCTGCGCCAGCTCTTCCATCAGTTCCATACGTACCTTGCCGGGATTTTGCAGCGGATAGCGGGTATGGATCCTGACCACTTTTACATGGTCGATCGCTTTCAGTCGATTAAACAGATATTGCAGACCTTTGGGGTTGGTCAGCGGATCGCCACCGCTGGCGATGACCTCGTAGATGCTTTTATCGTTGGCGATATAGTCAACGATATCATCAATTTGAGACATTTTTAACCGGCCTTCCACATCCAGGCCAACCCCCACGCGATCCTGCCGTTCGCAATACCGACAGTTGGCGGCGCAGGTATAAGAGAGCAAGACCAGTAATTGGCCATCATATTTTTTCACCGTACCAAAAACGGGGGTGGATGTTTTCTCGTTCAGCAGGTCAACGTCAAGATTGGCCGGCAATGTTTCATATTCAGGATTGAACTCATACATCTCCTTTATTGCCTGGCTGGTTTTGCTGAGTTCTTTTAAATACGGCGTCAGCTTTTCTGAAAAACGCGTTTCTTCTTCAACCTGTTTAACGACAATATTTTGCTCGGCAGACATTGTTATTCTCCATGCTCTTATTGATCACGAGGGTTGTGAAATACCGTTTCCGTTCACGCAGTTGCGTACATTAGCCCCGGCCATGATGCCCAAAAGCAACTCGGCCGATTTGGTTCTCATTTCCAGGAATGACTCTTCAGTGTAAAAAGCTGAGTGTGCGGTAAGAATAACGTTATCCAGAGTTCTGAAACCTGCGGGGATATTGGGTTCATTCTCCAGGACGTCCAGCCCGGCCGCCGCCACCTTGCCGGTATTGAGCGCTGCCAACAAAGCCTGTGAATCCACAATGCCCCCGCGTGCCGTATTGACCAGCAATACGCCTTCTTTCATTTGCTGAAACTGCGGTTCGGAAAGGAGATGGTGGGAAGTGCGGTTTAGGGAAGCGTTGACAGACACGATATCCGACGAAGCGAGCAGTTCCTCAAGGGATTCGCAGCGCGTGACGCCATGCGTTTTATCAATCCCACTGGCGACATAGGGGTCGTAAAAGCGGATTTTCAGACCAAAGGCCGCCGCTCTTTTTGCCACGGCGCCGCCGATGCGGCCAAAACCGATGATCCCCAGCGTTTTATCACGCAAGCGGTACAACTTTTTGACGCTGGCCCAGTCCCAACCACCTTGTCTGACATGCAAATTGATGTCGTTGAGTTTGCGGGCTACGCCGAGCATCAGCGCCAAAGTGTGATCGGCCACTTCTTCCGTGCCGTAGTCGGGAATATTGTACACGGCGATGTCGAGCTGCCTGGCGGCGTCAATATCCACATTATCGTAACCGACGGCGGCTTTAACGATAGTGCGGCAGCGGCTTAAATTGCGTAAAAAAGTCTGATTGAACTGGATGGACGGGATGCATGCCCAGATGATCATAAACTCTATCTCGGGCAGGATTTCGGCGGGGATTTCATTGATATTGCTGATATGTGCCAAGTGAACATCATGCCCGGCCAGTATTTCTCGTTCAATATCTGGTTGGGGAAAATGTTTTTCCGTTGTCGAATCAATGATTAAAACCTTGGTACGTTTGGGTTCCATCTAACGCCCACCTCATAATTGTTAAGATAACATTAACATTACAAACTGAGCGTTAATTGAAGCATGGTTCCTTTTTTCTAACAAGTTGATGACTTTCAGATTAAAAAATCGATTATCATTAATTTATTGGTTTATAAACCCAATGGTTATGGTTTTGTTAATCTAAAAATCAGGAAATGGGTAAGAGATGGAAATATTAATCTTCTGAAAAAATATGATAAACGTGAAAAATATTTACCCTTTACCTAAACCAGTAAACGAAACTTTTGCTCTCAGTGGGAGAACGAACGCTCCCCATCAGCCCGATGTGAAGCCACTGCGGTTTTTTGAGGGGCTGGGGCGGTGCGCATTTTATCGTCATCAGGAAACTCACGTGGCCTAAGTGAACGACAAGTTTCGGGCTGCTCAAACCTGAGATCGCCCATAGCTTTTCCTTATATTACCCTTCATTTGAAATAATCTAATTTCAGTCGGTTTTTCGCATTATTTTTTCTAATTCAATGGTCGATTATCAAAAATCGAAATTCCGCGTCAGGCCGTTGGTTTGTTATATAAGTTCGGATTTTTGGTGCTTCAATTGTTGGTTTTGTGCCTTAAAGCGCATTTTTCCAGTTAAAAACTCTGCACACTAGCCCGGCTTTTCACTGGCGACGGACACCGCCAAACCTATTTTAACTTATGGTTAATGGGGGCGTTCGGTGATAACGTCAGAACAAAGGTATCGTTTGCGTCACGACGGTCAGCCGCAGTTTCCGTACGTTTCGGCGCAGCGTTTCTGTTGGGCAGTCAGTGCGCCACGCAACCCGGCCCGCGAGCCATACCGTATTGCGTGGCAGCACCCTAACTTCAGCTATTGAGTGGAATGAGGGAAAAGATGGCAAAGCAAACCCCACTGTACGACCAGCACGTGGCGTGCGGTGCGCGCATGGTAGATTTTCATGGCTGGATGATGCCGCTGCATTACGGATCCCAGATCGATGAGCACCACGCCGTGCGTCAGGATGCCGGCATGTTCGACGTCTCCCATATGACCATTGTGGATCTGCACGGTGCCCGTACCCGCGAGTTCCTGCGTTATCTGCTGGCGAATGACGTCGCCAAACTCACTCAACCTGGCAAAGCGCTGTATACCGGCATGCTGAATGCGTCCGGTGGCGTGATCGACGATCTTATCGTTTATTTCCTTACTGAAGACTATTTCCGCCTGGTGGTGAACTCCGCCACGCGCGACAAAGACCTGGCCTGGATCGAAGAACACGCAGCACCTTATGGTATTGAACTGAAGGTACGTGACGATCTGGCGCTGATTGCGGTGCAGGGCCCACAGGCCAAAGAACGCGCCGCTACCCTGTTTACTCCGGAACAAAAAAGCGCGGTTGAAGGCATGAAGCCCTTCTTCGGCGTACAGGCCGGGGATCTGTTCATTGCCACCACCGGTTATACCGGCGAAGCGGGCTACGAAATCGCCCTGCCGAAAGAGCAGGCGGCGGATTTCTGGCAACAGCTGCTGGCTGCGGGCGTTAAACCGGCCGGTTTGGGCGCGCGCGACACTCTGCGCCTGGAAGCGGGCATGAACCTGTATGGCCAGGAGATGGACGAAGGCGTTTCGCCGTTGGCGGCCAACATGGGCTGGACCATCGCCTGGCAGCCGGAAGATCGCCAGTTCATCGGCCGTGACGCGCTGGAACAGCAACGGGAACAGGGCACCGAACAACTGGTCGGCTTGATCATGACGGAAAAAGGCGTATTACGTAATGAGCTGCCGGTGCGTTTCACCGACGCGGCAGGTCAGGCGCACGAAGGGGTGATCACCAGCGGCTCCTTCTCGCCGACCCTGGGCTTCAGCATTGCCCTGGCGCGCGTGCCCGCCGGTATCGGCGAGCAGGCTATCGTGCAAATCCGCAACCGCGAAATGCCGGTCAAGGTCACCAAGCCCGGCTTTGTCCGTGCCGGTAAGCCACTGACAAATTGATTTTTTATTGGTTATTCCCAATGGATTTCGCACGCAGCCAACAACGCCGCGGTGTGAAAGACGCAGGGAAATTATTTCTTCGAAGGAGTAGCTGGCTATGAGCAATGTGCCAACAGAATTGAAATACGCATCCTCCCACGAGTGGGTTCGTTCAGAAGGTAACGGCGTTTACACCGTAGGCATCACCGAACACGCGCAGGAACTGCTGGGCGATATGGTGTTTGTCGATCTGCCGGAAGTGGGCCGCAACGTCGCCGCCGGTGAAGATTGCGCCGTGGCGGAATCCGTCAAGGCGGCGTCGGACATTTACGCGCCAATCAGCGGCGAAATCGTGGCGGTGAACGGCGAGCTGGAAAGCGCCCCGGAACTGGTGAACAGCGAGCCCTACGGTGACGGCTTCCTGTTCCAGATTAAAGCTTCAGACGAAGGCGAGCTGGCAAACCTGCTGGACGCTGCAGCTTATCAGGCCTCGATCGACGAGTAATAGTGGCCACGCCCCAGGCCTTTCGGCCGGGGCGTTTTAGTTACCGCTCAAGCTATATCCCGTATCACGCAAGCATTCAGGAATTTGTAGCAATGACTCAGACACTCAGCCAACTTGAACACAGCGAAGCGTTCATCGAACGTCACATCGGCTCTTCTGCGCAACAACAGCAGGAGTTGCTGGCAGCGGTGGGCGCACGCTCACTCAACGCGCTGATCCAACAGATCGTACCGGCGGACATTCAGCTGCCGGGGCCGCCGCCGGTGGGCGATGCGGCGACTGAACATCAGGCGCTGGCTGAGTTGAAAGCGATCGCCTCGCAGAATCAACGTTACAAATCCTATATCGGCATGGGCTACAGCGCGGTGCTGACGCCGCCGGTTATCCTGCGCAATATGCTGGAAAACCCGGGTTGGTACACCGCCTATACCCCTTATCAGCCGGAAGTGTCGCAGGGTCGCCTGGAGGCGTTGCTGAACTTCCAGACCGTCACGCTCGACCTGACCGGCCTGGATTTGGCCTCCGCCTCGTTGCTCGACGAAGCCACCGCCGCCGCCGAAGCCATGGCGTTGGCCAAACGCGCCAGCAAGCTGAAAGACGCCAACCGCTTCTTCGTCGCCGACGATGTGCACCCGCAAACGTTGGACGTGGTGCGTACTCGTGCCGAAACCTTCGGTTTTGAAGTGATCGTGGATAAAGCCGAGAAGGTGCTGGAGCTGCAGGGCGTGTTCGGCGTGCTGCTGCAACAGGTGGGCACTACCGGTGAGCTGCACGACTACGGCGCGTTGCTGGCTGAGCTGAAAACCCGCAAAATCGTCACCAGCGTGGCGGCCGACATCATGGCGCTGGTGCTGTTGACCGCACCGGGCAAACAGGGCGCGGACGTGGTCTTCGGTTCCGCGCAGCGCTTTGGCGTGCCTATGGGTTACGGCGGCCCGCATGCCGCCTTCTTCGCCTGCCGCGACGAATTCAAACGCTCGATGCCGGGCCGCATTATCGGCGTTTCCCGCGACGCCGCCGGCAACACCGCGTTGCGTATGGCGATGCAAACCCGTGAGCAACATATCCGCCGCGAAAAGGCCAACTCGAATATTTGTACCTCGCAGGTGCTGCTGGCCAACATCGCCAGCCTGTACGCGGTGTACCACGGCCCGCAGGGCCTGCAGCGCATTGCCGGGCGTATCCATCGCCTGACCGACATTCTGGCCGCCGGGTTGCAACAGGCCGGTCTGGCGCTGCGTCATAAAACCTGGTTCGATACCCTGACTGTGGAAGTCAAAGACAAGGCCGCCGTGCTGGAACGCGCGCTGAGCTTTGGCATCAACCTGCGTACCGACATCCACGGCGCGGTTGGCATCACGCTGGACGAAGCCACCTCGCGTGAAGACGTGCAGACGCTGTTCGCCCTGTTGGCGGGTGACGATCACGGGCTGGACATCGATACGCTGGACGCGGCGGTGAGCAAAAACGGCCAGTCGATCCCGGCGGCAATGCTGCGCAAGGATCCGATCCTCTCCCATCCGGTATTCAACCGCTACCACAGCGAAACCGAGATGATGCGTTACATGCACCGTCTGGAGCGCAAAGATCTGGCGCTCAACCAGGCGATGATCCCGCTCGGTTCCTGCACCATGAAGCTGAATGCTGCGGCGGAAATGATCCCGATCACCTGGCCTGAATTCTCCGAGCTGCACCCATTCTGCCCGCCAGAGCAGGCGGCAGGCTATCAGCAGATGATTGGCCAGCTGTCGCAGTGGCTGGTGCAACTGACCGGTTACGACGCGGTTTGCATGCAGCCGAACTCTGGCGCCCAGGGCGAGTATGCCGGCCTGCTGGCGATCCGCCGTTACCACGAAAGCCGTAACGAAGCGGGCCGCCATATCTGCCTGATCCCAAGTTCCGCGCACGGCACCAACCCGGCTTCCGCCCAGATGGCGGGCATGAGCGTAGTGGTGGTGGCCTGCGACAAGAACGGCAACATCGATCTGCACGATCTGCGCATCAAGGCGGAACAGGCGGGCGAAGAGCTGTCCTGCATCATGGTGACCTACCCGTCGACCCACGGCGTGTACGAAGAAACCATCCGTGAAGTGTGCCAGATCGTTCATCAGTTCGGCGGCCAGGTGTACCTTGACGGCGCCAACATGAATGCTCAGGTCGGCATCACCACGCCGGGTTACATCGGCGCGGACGTCTCGCACCTCAATCTGCACAAAACCTTCTGCATCCCGCACGGCGGCGGCGGCCCGGGCATGGGCCCGATCGGCGTCAAAGCGCATCTGGCTCCGTTCGTGCCGGGCCACAGCGTGGTACAGATCGACGGCGTAACCACTCAGCAAGGCGCGGTGTCCGCCGCGCCGTTCGGCAGCGCTTCTATTTTGCCAATCAGCTGGATGTACATCCGCATGATGGGCGCGGAAGGGTTAAAACTGGCGAGCCAGGTGGCGATCCTCAACGCCAACTACATCGCAACCCGCCTGAAAGATGCCTATCCGGTGCTGTATACCGGCCGCGACCATCGCGTGGCGCATGAATGTATTCTCGACATTCGTCCGCTGAAAGAAGAGACCGGCATCAGCGAAATGGACATCGCCAAGCGCCTGATTGACTACGGCTTCCATGCGCCGACCATGTCCTTCCCGGTCGCGGGCACGCTGATGGTCGAGCCGACCGAATCGGAAAGCAAGGTGGAGCTGGATCGCTTTATCGACGCGATGCTGGCTATCCGCAGCGAGATTGACCGGGTGGCGAAAGGCGAATGGCCGCTGGAAGACAACCCGTTGGTGAACGCGCCGCACATTCAGGCGGAGCTGGTCGGCGATTGGCAGCATGCCTACAGCCGCGAACTGGCGGTGTTCCCTATCGCCGGTGTGCGTGAGAACAAATACTGGCCGAGCGTGAAGCGTCTGGATGACGTCTATGGCGACCGCAATCTGTTCTGCTCCTGCGTGCCAATGAGCGAATACGAATAACACATTCGGCAACGTTTGTTGGCAAGGGACACCGCATGATGCGGTGTCCCTTTTTTATTGCCGGGCCGCAGTGATTGCGCTTCACTGCTTAATGGGCAAACTCAATGGCATAAGGAATCGTTATGAAAGCGGCAATCGTAAAAGCGTTAGGGCAGCCACCGGTTTTCGGGTCGATCGAAGAGCCGCAGGCTCAGGCCGGCGAGGTGTTGATTGAGGTGACGCTGGCGGGCATCAAGCAGCTTGACCGCGCTATGGTCGCGGGAACCCACTACTCCAGCCCCAAGACCTTGCCGATTGTGCCCGGCACTGATGGCGTGGGCTATACACCGGACGGCCAACGGGTTTATTTCGCCTCGTTCCGCCAGCCGCATGGCGCACTGGCGGAAAGAACCGTCGCGTCATGGACAGTGCCGGTACCGGAAGGCGTGGATGACGCCACGGCGGCGGCGCTGATTAACCCGGCTTTCGCCGCCTGGCTGCCGCTTCATTGGCGCGCCGAAGTGCAGCCGGGTGAAACCGTGCTGATTATTGGCGCCACGGGCACGTCGGGCAGGCTGGCGGTGGCCGCCGCGCGTCAGGCGGGAGCGGGGCGCATCGTGGCCGCCGGTCGTCGGCAGAGCGTGTTGGATGCGCTGGGCGTTGATGGCACGGTAGATCTCGGGCTGGCAGGCGCTGAGCTGGTACAGGCCTTTGCCGATGCAGCCGGCCCGGCAGGTTACAACGTGATTGTCGATTATATCTGGGGAGCGGCCACCGAAGCGCTGCTCGCCACCTTGAACAACCACGATCTCTCTTCCTACGCCGGTGGGCGCGGCATCCGGCTGGTTAACGTCGGCTCAATGGCCGGGCCGGATATCCGGTTGCCGGCGGCGGTGCTGCGCAGTAATCAGCTGCAGATTATGGGCAGTGGCACCGGTAATTTCCCACCGGTGGCGGAAATGCAAAGATATGCCAACCAGATCCTGGCCCTGGCGGCGGCAGGCAAGATCACCGTCGAGACGCAGGAGCATGGCTTGTCCGAGATTGCCGCGGTCTGGGATCTGAACAAGAAAAGCGATGTTCGTTCGGTGATCCGCATTTCGCGTTAGGCGTGAGCCCTGGCGGCCAGTTGGGTCGCCAGGAAAAAACGGGCCAGCGCCACCCCCCGATGGCCAGCCCGAGCCACAGCACCGTCCCCAAAAAATGGACCCGATCCCTTATTCTTTTCCCTGTGTGATCGGGTAATTTTCTGGCAGATCGATCACAAATCCGATACCGCGATCGTCAAGCCCTTCGGTGATCCGCAGCTGCGCGCCGATTTTATCGGCCAGGTTCTTGGCTATCGCCAGCCCCAGGCCGCTGCCGATCTGCTGGGTGCCCGGCACGCGGTAAAAGCGTTCAAACAGGCGTTTACAATGTTCCTTATTCACTCCAGGCCCGTTGTCGCGCAGGCTAATATAGCAACCCATCGGTGACAGCGAACGGATATTGGCTTCGATGCGACCGCCAGCCGGCGCGTATTTGATGGCGTTATCCAGCAGGTTGGTGAATATGGCAATCAGCGAGTGGCGGTCAGTCTCAATCACCACACTTTCACTGCCATCCAGCGAAAGTTCGACGTTTTTCTCCAGCGCATAGGGCACGTGCTGCGCAATGCACTTGCTGATTTCGGCGTAGATATCCACCGCTTCCATCTTCAGCGGAAAGTTTTCCGATTCCAGCTTGGCCAGATCAATCAGCTGGCGTGACAGCGATGCAGCGCGATCCAGCCCCTGCTGCATATCTTCGATAATTTCCTGCCGCTCGGTCTTGTCCGCTACCTGGGTCAACAAGTGCAACTGCGCCAGCACGGCGGCGATCGGGGTGCGCAGTTCGTGCGCGGCATCGGCCATAAAGCGTTTTTCACGCTGATTGGAGGCATCGATACGCGTCATCAACTTATTGATTTCAAGTACTACCGGCCGGATTTCCTGGTATTGCTCGCGGACGTTGATCGGCGATAAATTGCCGGGTTTGCGATCGGAGATCATTCTGGCGATTTGCCGCAGCGGCCGCAGGCTGAAATAGGCGGTGATCAGCAAGGTGACAATGATCGCAGCCAGGATCACCAGTAATGGGATCGCGGTGCTTTCCGCCGGGTTGCCGAAAATGGTGGTGCGGTTGTCAAAGGACTCGCCGACGATCACCCGAAACCGCCGTTTATCGCTCCAACTGCCGGCGATGTGCCATTTTACGTTGGCATAGCTGATGGTGCCGGACAGGACAGATGGGGGCAGGAGCAAGGGTTTTTCCTGCGGTGGCGACGTGTAGATCATCTGATTATTGTGGTCGTAAACCACAAATAACGGACGATAGTCTATTTCGTCCTGTACACCGTTTTTGATCGAATCAATATACATTATCTCGATATCTTTGATGATCTCGAGATAATTATCGTTGGTAATGTCGGTCTTATCGAGAATGTTGGCAATGCCATGTGCGACAATACGTTGTTGGTTGTCAAAGTACTTTTCCGCATCGGGGTAATACAGGTATTTAACCCAACCAAGCAATATTCCCCACAGCAATAAAATAGCCATAACCTGAAAAACAATGGTGCGCATAAAAAAAGACTTGAAGCTAATCATCCCTGCGTCTCTTTTTTTAACAAATAGCCGATGCCGCGCACGGTAATAATTCTTTCCTTGCCGATCTTGCGCCGCAGGTTATGCATATGCACCTCCAGAGAATTACTCTCCACACAGTCGCCATTGCCGAACAGCCGCTGTTCCAGTGCGGCCTTGCGCACCACAGTGCCGGCGCAGCGCATCAGTTCATGCAGCAATCGGTACTCTTTTTTCGACAGCAGCAACAGTTCGTCCTCCAATGTCACCTGATGGTTCATCGGGTCCAGATACAGATTGCCGAGGCTCCAGGTTTGGGAAGCAAACCCGGCCATACGCCGGTTCACCGCCCTCACGCGTGAAATCAGTTCCGGCAGTGCAAAAGGTTTGGCCAGAAAGTCGTCTGCGCCGGAGTCCAGACTATTGACCAGGCTCTCTATGCGATCGCGGGCGGTCAGAATAATGATTGGAATATTTTGTCCGGTGGCGCGCCATTCGACCAGTCTCGTCAATCCGTCGCCGTCGGGCAGCGTCAGATCCAGCAGCATTAAATCGAAGCTGCGCTGCGATAATTTATGTTGTGCATCATGGAGCAGCCGTACCCAGCACAGGTCGAACCCTGCCAGTTCCAATGCGCGGCACAGGGCTTTACCCAATTGCAGATCGTCTTCCACAAGCAATATGTTCACTTGATATCCGGTTTATGTCACTGCGCTGGCGGCTATATAACTACAACCTTCGGAGGAAGACAACGCCGTGTGGCGGTTCGCACGCCCCTTCTTAAGCAAACCTTAATCTGGCGTTAATTTCACGTTAAGGGAGGTGCTCGGGGTTTCGGGTAGGATTTCCAGCACAGCTATCACCTCAGGGTAAAAAAATGCATGCCGGAAACGCTTCAAATTCAACCATCACCGGGGGGATTACCCGCCCGCGCGCGATTTTATTCGTAGCTCTGGCCTCGATGCTTTTTAATGCCGGCGTCTGGGGCGAAAACGTACCCGCACCGCACCCGCCGGGCATGCAGCGTAGCTCGCATACGGCGATGCCGGATATTTTTAACAGCTTCAAACCCCGTATTAAAAAACAATTACGGCGCCTGGCGGCGCTATAAGATCCCCATTAAATAATAAGGTAGAGAAGGTGAAGAATACTCTGGGTTATTCCGCAGCGACATTATTGATGCTTTTTCCCCTGCAAGGCTTTACGCAAGACGGCGGGGAAGCTTCATTGAAACTCGGCGGCGGCATGGCGGTGGCGCCGGTTTATCAGGGGGCTTCCAGCTATAGCGCCGAGCCGTTGTACGATATTGAGGCCGGCTACGCTAAATCGGCCTGGGGTGATTTCAGTCTGGGCCTGCATGAGGGGGCACGCTGGCAGTTACCCTTGTCAGGGCCGTTTGGCATCGCTTTATTGGCCGGTTATGACGCCGGGCGGGATGAAGAGGTGAAAACGCTGAGCGGCCGCAATAAGCGGCTAAAAGGCATGGGTGATCTCGAGGGCGCTTTTGAGGCGGGCATTGAGCTGAGCTATAAATTTGATGTTTTCCATACCTATGTAAGAGGGATGCAGGCGACCAAGGCACGTCGTTATGGAGATGAAGATCTGGGGCATACCGCCTATGTCGATCTGGGTGTGGCGGCGGTTTATCCGCTGAGCGAGGCGCTGACCCTGTCGACCGATCTGAGCACCACCTGGGCCAACAGCGGCTATCAGCGCGGCTATTTCGGCGTAACGCAGCGTCAGGCGCAGCAAACCTCTTTCGCCGCCTATCGGCCGGGGAGCGGCTTTAAGCAGGTGGCGCTCAGTAGCGCGCTGAATTACCAATGGACGCCGGAAATCGCCTTCCAGGCCGGTGCGGGTATCTATACTCTGTTGGGCGATGCGGCCAAAAGCCCGATCGTCGAGAAAAAGGTGGCTGGGGTTGCCTTCCTGAGCGCCAGTTACAGTTTCTGATTTCCCAATCCTAAAAAGGAACAGCATGTCGAAAGTTGCATTGGTCACCGGCGCCAGCCGGGGTATCGGGCGCGCCGCGGCGCTGCTGCTGGCCCGTCAGGGGTATGCAGTGGGCGTTAACTATCTGAAAGATGAAGCGGCGGCGCAGCAGGTTGTCGCTGAGATTGAGGCACTGGGTGGCCGGGCGCTGGCACTGCGGGCGGATATCGCTGACGAAAGCCAGGTGGTGGCGATGTTTGTGGCGCTGGACGCGGCCCTTGGCCCGATCGACGCATTGGTCAACAACGCCGGCATTCTGTTTCAGCAGGCCAGTATCGAGCAACTTACCGCCGAGCGCATCAACAAGGTATTGACCACCAACGTGACCGGCTATTTTCTCTGCTGCCGCGAGGCGGTGAAGCGCATGGCCAAGCGCCATGGAGGGAAGGGGGGCGCAATCGTTAATGTGTCGTCCGCCGCCGCCCGTTTGGGGGCGCCGGGCGAATATGTCGACTATGCCGCATCAAAGGGCGCGGTCGACACGCTGACTACCGGGCTTTCACTGGAGGTGGCGGCGCAGGGCATTAGGGTCAACGGCGTGCGACCGGGGTTTATTTATACCGAAATGCATGCCAGCGGCGGTGAGCCGGGGCGTGTCGATCGGGTAAAAAGCGGGTTGCCGATGCAGCGTGGCGGCTATCCGGAAGAGGTGGCGGAAGCCATCGCCTTTCTGCTGTCCGATGCCGCGTCTTACGTGACCGGCAGTTTTATCGAGGCTGCCGGCGGGCGGTGATGGTTTTGTCAGCCCTCGTGCAGCAGTGCGCTGCGGAACGACAGAATATGCGCCTCTGCCGCTTTGGCCGCCGCGTCGCTGTCCTGGGCGGCCAAAGCAGCGATAATCGCCCGATGCTCCTCGATCACCTCCCGCATATGCCCTTCCCGCGATAGCGTGCTGGCCCAGAAACGCTGCGCCCTGGCGTGCAGCACGCTCAAGATATCCACCAACATGTTATTGCCGGCGATCAGCGCCAGTTCCTGATGGAAGGCGTGGTCGAGCGTCATCATCCGTACCCGGTCGCGGTTCTGGCAGGCGGCTTCGATTTGCTGGTTGAGCGCGGTCAGCGCAGCGATCTGTGGCTCGGTAATCCTTTTGCTAGCCAGCCGCATACACAGCATTTCATTGGCCAGCCGCACTTCGATCAGCTCCAGCGCGTCATCCATCGACAGCGGCGATACCATCACCCCTTTGCGCGGGATCACCTGCAGCAACCCTTCATTGGCCAAACGGTGAATCGCCTGATTGATCGGCGTTCTGCCCATATCCAGTTCGCTCATGACCTGTGCGGTATTGAGATATTCGCCGGGTTTATAGCTCAACGTTACCAGCGCCTGCTTGAAGCGCCGATAGGCCAGTTCATTCAGTGACAGCCCGGCTTCCTCTGCCGTCTGGAGTGCCTGGCTCTCTGCGTCAACGGTCATCACGTTCTGCTCCTGCAAGAAGAAAGTTTTTAGACATAGTACACAAAAACATGGCACGGAAATCGCTTATTTGGTTACTAAAGATATAGTGAAATTTCACAGTATTTTAACCAAAGGGACGCAATGCCATGAGATTGACCTTCACTTTACCCGAATCCTGCGGCGCCGGGGCGCTGGATACCGAAATTGATCACTTGGTGATCGCCGGCTGGACCGGCCGCGACCGCGAGGCGATTCTGCACCATATTCGGGAGTTGGCCGAGCTGGGCGTGCCCCAACCCAGTGCAATTCCGCTGTTTTACCGGGTGGCGGTTAACCAGCTGAGCCAGAGCGAACGCATCGAAGTGATCGGCAACGCCACCTCCGGGGAAGCGGAACCGTTGATCTTCGCCCATCGCGGCGAGCTGTACGTTTCGCTGGCGTCCGATCATACCGATCGTCAACTGGAAGCGCACAGCGTAGCGCTCTCCAAACAGATCTGCGTCAAGCCGGTTGCGCGCGCGGCCTGGCCGCTGCGAGAGGTGGTTGCGCATTGGGATTCGCTGATCCTGCGTTCGTGGATCAAGGAAGACGGGGAGTTCCGGCTTTATCAGCAAGGGAGCCTTGCCAGCCTGCGCACCCCGGGCGACCTGCTGGAGCGTTATCTGGGCGGCCAGCAGTTGCCGGAAGGTGGGCTGACGCTGCCGCAGCCGCGTGATGGATTCGCCATGACCTGCGGTACGGTGGCGGCGATTGGCGGCATCCGGCCGGCGGCAGAATTCCGCATGGAACTGGCGGACGAGGTTCTGGGGCGATCCATCACTCATGGCTATCACAGCATTGAACTGCCGGTGGTGGCGTGATGAAAAAACTGACTTTAGGACAGGCCGCCGCCGGGCTGGCCAACGGTGAATTGACCGCCGCGCAACTGACCGCCGCCGCGCTGGCGCAGATTGCCGATGAGCAGGGCGAGGGGGAGCGCGTTTTTACCCGCGTGTATGCGCAGTGGGCGCAACGGCAGGCACTGGCGGCCGATCGCCGACGTGCGGAGGGGAAGTCTTTGTCAGCGCTGGACGGCGTGCCGGTGTCGGTCAAAGACCTGTTCGACGTGGCCGGTGAAGCCACCGCCGCCGGCTCACGGCTGCTGGCCGCTGCACCGGCCGCCGCAAAACATGCCGCCGTGGTGGAACGCTTGTTGCAGGCGGGGGCGGTGGTTATCGGTAAAACCAACATGACCGAGTTCGCCTATTCCGGGCTTGGGATTAACCCTCACTACGGCACGCCTGCCAACCCTTGGGATCGCGCTGCACGTCGTATTCCCGGCGGTTCATCCTCCGGCGCTGCGGTCGCGGTGGCCGACGGTATGTGCTTTGGTTCGATTGGCAGCGACACCGGCGGATCGGTGCGGATCCCGGCGGCCTTCTGCGGCCTGACCGGTTTTAAGCCTACCGCCCGGCGAATTAACGATGGCGGCCTGTTGCCGCTGTCGCCGTCGCTGGATTCGATCGGCGTGATCGCCCACGACGTTGCCGGTTGCCTCGCCCTGGATGCGGCGATAGCCGATCGGCCGTTGCAGCCGCAGTTAAAAAACGTGAGCCAGGCGCGTTTTGCGGTACCGCAAACCCTGGTGCTGGACGGCCTGGATGAAGAGGTCGCTGCGGCGTTTCACTTCAGCCTGCAACGGCTGGCGCAGGCCGGCGCGCAGATTGAAACCATTCCCTGCACGGAATTCGCCGAACTGGCGGCCATCAACGCCGCCGGCGGTTTTAGCGCGCTGGAGTCCTGGCGCTGGCACCAGGCGCTGATCGCTGAACATGCCGAGGAATATGACCCACGGGTGCTGTCGCGCATTCGCCGCGGCCAGCCGTTGGGAGAGGGGGATTTGCAGCGGCTACAGCAGCTGCGTGCCGATTGGCAACGGCGGGTTGCGGCTGCCGTGCAAGCGTTTGACGCGTTGCTGATGCCGACCGTACCGCTGGTCGCGCCGACCATTGCCGAGCTTGAAGCGGATGAAGACGCCTATTTCCGTATCAATGGCGCCGCGCTGCGCAATCCTTCGGTGATCAATTTCCTCGACGGCTGCGCGCTGTCGCTGCCTTGTCAGCGGCCCGGCGGAGCGCCGGTTGGCCTGATGCTGGCCGGGCTACCTATGCATGACGAGGCGTTGCTGGGTTGGGCGCTGGCGATTGAACGCTGTCTCGCCGGTGCGTGATTTTCCGGTGGGGCAAGGCCCCGCCATACTTTTGAGCTAACAGGAGAGTACCCATGACCGGTTCCCCGAACGGAATGCTGTTTGTCGCAACAGATGTCGCCGCGCAGGACGAGGCGGATTTCAATCAGTGGTACGACCGTGAGCACGTGGAAGAGCGGGTACGCGTTCCCGGTTTCTTGTCGGGCACGCGCTACCAGGCATTGCAGGGCGGGCGTAAATACCTTGGGTTGTATAAAACCGAATCCCTGGCCAGTTTTACCTCTGCGGCCTACCGCGCCGCCTTTACCCAGCAAACTCCCTGGTCGGTGTCGAGCCTCGATAAAATGCGTGATCCGATGCGTCGGGTGTGCGCGATAGAGGCGGTAACCGGGCAGGGCTGCGGCAGTCATTTGGCCATCATCACCCTTGAGCAGGCAGAACCTGAGGGCCTTAAGCTCGCCATTACCCATCTGGGAAGCATGCTGGCGGAACAACCCGGTTTTGTCCGCAGCTGCCTGCTCGTGCCCGACGCTGATCTCAGCTCGCCGTTGCCAAAAGAATCACGCGAAAACCGTCGCCTGTCGCCGATGCTGCTGATTGAAAGCAGCAGCGCCGCCGCCGGCCAGCGGTTAAATGAACTGGCCTGTCGCCAGTTGAAAACAACAACCGACGCCACTCAACACTATGCCCTTGGCTGGCAACTGACCAAGCAGGAGCTGACATCATGAGCACATCAACCACTGAAACGCCGATCGTCGATTCGTCTGCCGCCGCCTCTGCTGCCCGTCCGCCAAAAACCGGCCGGCTGGCGGCCGCCAGTTCGATTGGCACCGCACTGGAATGGTATGACTTCACCGTTTACAACATTATGGCGGCGCTGATTTTCAACCACGTATTCTTCCCGTCGTTCGATCCGCTGGTGGGCACCATTCTGGCGTTTTCCACCTATGCGGTCGGCTATGTTTCGCGGCCGATCGGCGGCATCGTTTTCGGCCATCTCGGCGACGTATTGGGCCGGCGGTTTGTGCTGGTCACCACGCTGGTGATTATGGGGGTCACCACCGCACTGATGGGGCTGCTGCCCGGTTACGCCACTTGGGGTGTCTGGAGCCCGCTGCTGCTGGTGACGCTGCGCTTTATTCAGGGCATCGCGCTGGGGGGCGAATGGGCGGGTGCGGTGTTGTTATCGATGGAGCATGGTAAGCCGCATCAGCGGGGACGCAACGCGTCGTTTGCTCAGGTTGGCCCTTCCTGCGGCACGCTGATCGGCACCGGTTTGATCACGCTGGTGACGGTGGCGATGTCGGCGGATGATTTCCAGCAGTGGGGATGGCGCATTCCTTTCCTGCTCAGCCTGGTGCTGGTGATATTTGGCTTGTGGCTGCGCCGCGGCGTGGGGGAAACGCCGGCATTCCTGAAACTGGAGGCGTCTAAGGATGTGACTCAGGCTCCGATCCGCGAAGTATTTGCTCAACACCGGCGGCCGTTGCTGATCGCCGGCGGATCGCGTATCGGTTCCGACGTGCTGTATGCGTTGGTGGTGGTATTTACCCTGACCTACGTCACTACGGTGCTGAATCTGCCGCGCCCGCTGGCGCTGACCGCCACCATGCTGGGGGCGATTGGCAATGCCATTACCGTGCCGATGTTCGGCGCGCTGTCCGATCGCTTTGGCCGTCGGCCGGTGTATATCGGCGGAGCGCTGGCGGCGATGGTTTGGGCGTTCGTGTTCTTTGTGCTGCTGGACAGCAGCCAGCCGGTGCTGATCTGTCTGGCGGTGGTGATCGGCTTGCTGATCCATGCGGCGATGTACGGCCCGCAGGCGGCATTTATCACCGAACAGTTCCCGACCCGGGTACGTTATGCCGGTTCGTCGCTGGCCTACACGCTGGCCGGCATTCTGGGTGGCGGCTTCGCGCCGCTGATTATCGCTACGCTGTTCAAATCCTACGACAGCACGCTGGCGATCTCGGCGTATGTCGTGGCGGCGTTACTGATCACGCTGTGGGCGGTGATTGCCGCCAAGGAGACGGCGCACAAACCCTTGTAAGGAAGGCCGGGTGAGAGATTCACCCGGCTTGCTGCGGCTGAGGCATTACTTCAGCCAGCCTTTGCGCTGCGCATCCTGCAGGTGTTGCAGCAGGTGTTTCCACAGCTCCGGGTGGACTTCAGCGATCATCGCGTTGCGCGACAGCACCTGTTCGAGGCTGATGCCGTTCTCGACCCAGCTTTGGCCTTCGTTATGCAGGTTCATCAGCATCGGCATGGTGCGGTCCAGCACCAGCGCAAAGCGCGCGTCGGCGCTTTCGCCATCTTCATACTCCTGCCATAAAGCGGTGAAATACTCGCGCTGTGCCGTCGGCAGCATGCCAAACAGCCGCCGTGCCGCCGCCACTTCCTGATCGTGAATTGCCGCGCGCGCCGCCAGATCGTAAACCAGCACGTCACCGGCATCGATTTCCACGATGTCATGCAGCAGCGCCATCTGGATCACTCGCTGGATATCCACACTTTCACCGGCGTACTCAGCCAGGCTGAGAGCGGCAATGGCAAAGTGCCAACTGTGCTCGGCGGAGTTCTCCTGGCGCTGAGTGCCGAGAACCTTGGTGCGGCGTTGCACGCTTTTCAACTTGTCGATTTCCATCAGGAACTGGACGACCTGGGTCATGGAGCCGAAATCTAACGCGGGTACAGCGGATGACATGGTGTAAACCTCGAAGTAGATGGGTGAAGCCCGTCGATTGTAGACCAGTGGGCAGGGGATTTCGATGTTTGTGGCGTTACACGCGTTCACAGTTTTATTTTAGCGTACACGTGTACACTGGAATTGTTCTCAGCTAAGCTTGCTTGCGGTAATTTCGAACAATATTGGGCGTTTGAGGGTTTGTGATTTATGGGAAATTCAGGCGTATTGATGAAAGCCGAGGACGACAAAAATACCGCTGCGACCTATCCGTGGGCGGAAGAAATAGCCAATAGCATCAGCCACGGTATCGGACTGGTTTTCGGCATTGTCGGGCTGGTGTTGCTGCTGGTGCAGGCGGTGGATACCGGCGCCGGTATGACGGCCATCGCCAGTTACAGTCTTTATGGCGGCAGCATGATCCTGCTGTACCTTGCCTCCACCCTGTACCATGCCATTCCGCATCAGAAAGCCAAGCACTGGCTGAAGAAGTTTGACCATTGCGCCATTTACCTCTTGATTGCCGGCACCTACACGCCGTTTCTGCTGGTGGGACTAAACTCGCCGCTGGCCAAAGGGCTGATGGCGGTTATCTGGGGGCTGGCGCTGCTGGGGGTATTGTTCAAACTGGCGTTCGCCCATCGCTTTGAGG
This sequence comes from Serratia plymuthica, assembly GCF_018336935.1. Taxonomy (NCBI): domain Bacteria; kingdom Pseudomonadati; phylum Pseudomonadota; class Gammaproteobacteria; order Enterobacterales; family Yersiniaceae; genus Serratia; species Serratia plymuthica. The sequence continues at coordinate 4,443,677 of NZ_CP068771.1, forward strand.
CGTTGTCGTTGGTCACTTATCTGACGATGGGCTGGCTGTCATTGATCGTGATTTACCAGTTGGCGACTCGCCTGGCTCTCGGCGGCGTAACGTTGCTGGCGGTGGGGGGCGTGGTTTATACCCTGGGGGTGATCTTTTACGCTTCCAAACGGTTCCGCTTCGGCCACGCTATCTGGCATGGTTTCGTACTCGGCGGCAGCCTGTGCCATTTTATGGCGATTTATCTGTACGTTTAAGCGTCGACCCCGCAGGTGTTAATGCCATATTGAACAAGCGTTTCTTTTAGGCTAAAAAGGGAGCGCTTGTTTCTTACGGGTATCCAGCAAGCCCCTTTCCCATTCCTGAGCCCGCACTCTTGCACTTTCGGTGCGCTTATCACTTTTTCAGGAATCATCGCTATGATCGTTCGCTTATCTAAAACGCTGCTGGTATGTGCCATGGCGCTGTTCGCCACCCTGGTTGCCTTTGGCAATATTACGGATTACGGCTCCAACTTCGCCTTTGTGCGCCATGTTTTTATGATGGACACTATTTTCCCCGATGCGACCATCGCTTACCGCTCGATACAAACTCCCTGGCTGCATCACGCAGGCTATATCGTCATTATTTTGCTGGAAAGCCTGACCGCGTTGCTGTGTTGGATCGGCGGCCTGCGTTTGTTGGCTGGCCTGAAACTGCCGTCGTCAGCGTTTAATGGCCGTAAGAAATTGGCGGTAGCCGGCCTGACGCTCGGGTTCCTGACCTGGCAAGTTGGCTTTATGTCGATCGGCGGAGAGTGGTTCGGTATGTGGATGTCGAAACAGTGGAACGGCGTGCCTGATGCCTTTCGTTTCTTTGTAACTCTTCTTTTAGTCCTGATCTATCTGGTTCAGCGTGACGGAGAGTTGGACGAATAGCGAGGGGGTGTAGGGCGCAACAGGTTGCGCCCACGGATTCTGCGTGCTGCTCCCTTACGCTTCCAGCGAATACGGCAAGGGTTTGATCGTCAACTGACTGCCGGCATCGTCACGTACCCGCAGCTGGCTGTCGGCGTCCAAATCGTTATTCAACACCGCTTGCACCCAAAGCCGGCCATCGGCCAGCTTGCCGGCGGCCAGCACCGTACCGGTCCGGCGCCAGTTCTCGCCCAACTGCAGTTCGAGCTCCTCTGCGGCCAGCGGCACCCGCCCGGCTTTGCCTTCCAGCCAGTACAGCGCACGCTTGTTGGCACCGCGGAACTTGGCGCGAGCGACCATCTCCTGGCCGGTATAGCAGCCCTTACTGAAGCTGATGCCCTCCAGCGCCTGCAGGTTGGTGGCCTGCGGAATCAACTGCCCGCTGTTGGCGGCGTCAATCACCGGGTAACCGGCTTCGATATCCAGCGTCAGCCATTGTTGGCTGTCGTTCAGCTCTGCCTGCTCGTTCAGCTTGCCCACTAATTGTTCGGCCACGGCGGCAGTGGTCACCAGCAGAAAACGTTCCGCCGGCAGGGAGAAATGCAGCAGGGTGGTTTCACCGTCTTGTACCACCTGATGCTCAGCATCCGGCAGGCTGTTGAATACGCCTGCCAACGCTGCGCGCGCCTGAAAACCGGCTACGCCCAGCAGCACCGCTTCGTTGTCGACGGCAATGGTGAGTTTGGAAAACACCGCGTATTTCTTGATTTCCGCCAGTTGGCTGTCCAGCACGCTGCGGCGTTCCAGATAGGCAAAGCCTTCACCGCGGTGGAACAGACGCAGGTTGCTCCACATTTTGCCCTTGGCGTCGCAGTGGCCGCACAGCACGTGACGATCGTCCGCCAGCGCTTCGATGTCGGCGGTCACCTGGCCCTGGAGGTATTTCACCCGGTCCGGGCCGTTCAACGTCACCAACGCCCAGTCTTCCAGAGAGATCAGGGTCAGGGGCAAATGGGAGGAGGCGGAAGGCTGACGGGGTGGAAATGGAATTTTATACGCCATAATAAGTTCCTGCTTAACGTTTAACTTAGAACCTATTCCACACGCCTATTGGGACAGGTTCTCAGGGGTATTGAACCCATGGTAAAAGAGGCGGCGGGCTTTGCAAACTGTTATTCGCGCTTGCCTCCCCGGCAGCGCTTTTTTTGACATTTAGCGCTTTATTCCACTTTACGCAGAGAACGTCCTTCCCGGCGAGTATGTCAAATTGTTACTCTATGGGCTTATGGTCAAAGGTAACCCTTGCAGACAGATCTTTGGCCGATGGAATTATATCGTGCAGGCGTTGCCATACAGTGTGTCGGTTGAACCCTGCGATGGCTTTTGCCACGCCGAAAAGAGGTTAGTCATAACAACATGGATATTAATAATAGAGCACGTATTCACTGGGCCTGCCGCCGTGGTATGCGCGAACTGGACATCTCAATCATGCCGTTCTTCGAGTATGAGTACGACCAGTTGAATGACACAGACAAAGCCCTGTTTATCCGCCTGCTCGAGAACGACGATCCCGATCTGTTCAACTGGCTGATGAATCATGGCGCTCCGCAAGACAGTGAACTGCAGAGAATGGTGACACTGATCCAGACGCGAAATAAAGACCGTGGCCCAGTGGCGATGTAATGTCCGCATTTCCTGGCGCACCCAGTTACTCTCGCTGCTGACCCATGGCGTTCTGATCCTGCTGATCCTGATTGCACCCTGGCCGGAAGGTTACGGCCCGATCTGGCTGGTACTGCTGACGCTGGTGGTGTTTGAATGTATTCGCAGCCAAAAGCGCATTGCGTCACGGCAGGGCGAATTGCGCCTGCTGGCGAGTAAGCGTTTGAGCTGGCACGGACAGGAATGGTTGCTGGTAAAGCAGCCCTGGATGCCGCGTTACGGCATTCTGCTGACGCTGCAGCCGATACCGGGCAAAAAGCTCCGTCGGCTGTGGCTGGCCTCCGACAGCATGGGCAAAGCCGAGTGGCGGCATCTGCGCCAGCTGTTGCAGTACCCGTCGGCCGATGATGACGAGGAACCCTGATGAAGCCGACGCTTTGGCTGGTGGAAGATGAACCCAGCATTGCCGATACGCTGATTTATACCCTGGAGAGCGAAGGCTTTCAGGTACGCTGGTTCGAACGCGGCGAGCCGGCATTACAGGCGTTGGCGCAAGGAGCGCCCGCGCTGGTGATCCTCGATGTCGGTTTGCCGGATATCAACGGTTTTGAACTGTGCCGCCGTTTGTTGTCGCAGTCGGCGGATTTGCCCATTTTGTTTCTCACCGCCCGCAGCGGCGAAGTCGATCGCCTGATAGGGCTGGAGATTGGCGCCGACGATTATGTCGCCAAACCTTTTTCTCCCCGCGAAGTCAGCGCCCGCGTGCGTACCATTCTGCGTCGCCTGCAAAAACAGCAGCGCCTGCAGCAGCCTGCACTGTACACCTTTGGCCCTTTTGGCCTGGACGAACCCGCGGCGACCATTTATTACCACCAACGGCCGCTGCCGCTGACCCGCTACGAATTTCTGCTGTTGAAAACGCTGCTGTTGGCGCCCGGCCGGGTGTTTTCACGCCAGCAACTGATGGACAGCGTTTGGGCGCAGGCGGAAGAGAGCCTGGATCGCACTGTCGACACCCACATCAAAACGCTGCGCGCCAAGCTGCGCGCGATCGATCCCGGTGAGCCGCCTATTCATACCCATCGCGGCATGGGCTATAGCGTGAGCCGCCAATCATGAGAATCGGCCTGCGCCTGCTGCTGGGGTATTTCCTGATTGTGGCGGTGGCGGGCTATTTCGTGCTGAGCATTTTCGTACAGGAAGTGAAACCCGGCGTGCGGCGTGCGACCGAAGGCACCCTGGTGGACACCGCCAATCTGCTGGCGCAAATAGCGCGCCTGGATATGCAGCGCGACGACGTGGCGCACGGGCAACTGGCGCAGGCGTTCACCCAACTGAATCAACGGCCGATTGGCGCCAATATTGCCGGTATACGCAAGGATCGCAGCGAATATCACGTCTATCTGACCGATGCGCGCGGTAGGGTCATTTTTGACTCCGCCGGCCAGGCGGTCGGCCAGGACTACTCACGCTGGAATGACGTTTATCTGACGCTGCGCGGCCAATATGGCGCGCGCAGTACGCGCAGCAATCCACAGGATGAAAACAGCTCGGTGATGTATGTCGCCGCGCCGGTGCGCGAGCAAGGCAATATTATCGGCGTGCTCAGCGTAGGTAAGCCTAACAGCACCATGGCGCCGGTGATCAAGCGCAGCGAGCGGAGGATCTTGTGGGCCGGCGCGTTGCTGCTGGGCATTGCCTTGCTGATCGGGCTGGGTTTCGTCTGGTGGATCAACCGCTCGATTGGCCGGTTGGTGCGCTATGCCGACGGTGTCTCGCAGGGCGAAAGCGCGCCGTTGCCGACAATGGGCAGCCACGAACTGACGCAATTGGCGCAAGCGCTGGAAAGCATGCGGATGAAGCTGGAAGGTAAAGCTTATATCGAACAGTATGTGCATACCCTGACCCACGAACTGAAAAGCCCGCTGGCGGCGATCCGCGGTGCGGCCGAGCTGCTGCAGGAACTGCCGCCACCGGCGACTGCCCGGCGGTTTCTGACCAATATCGAACAGCAAAGCGCCCGTATTCAGCAACTGGTGGATAAGCTGCTGGTGCAGGCGCGCCTCGAGAGCCGGCCCGGCCTGGAGTTGGCGCCGCTGGCGATGGCGACGCTGGTGCGCCAGGCGGTGGCGGGCAAAGAGGCTCAGGCGGCGCAGCGCGGCGTTGTGTTGCAGGTGGATGCGCTGGCGGCGATCACGCTGACCGGCGATGGGCTGCTGATTAGCCAGGCGCTGACCAATCTGCTCGACAACGCGCTGGATTTCACCCCGCCGGGCGGCGCCGTCAGCGTGTGCGGCGAACGCCAGGAGAGCCATTACCTCATCACCGTCAGCGACAACGGCAGCGGCATCCCGGACTACGCGCTGGACAAAGTGTTTGAGCGTTTCTATTCGCTGGCGCGGGCAGATAAACCCAAAAGCAGCGGGCTGGGCCTGAACTTTGTGCAGGAAGTGGCGCGATTGCACCGGGGCGGCATTCAGTTGCACAACCGCCAACCGCACGGCGTGGTAGCCGTTTTCACTTTATCGCTCTGACTTCACCGTCTCTTCACATAACCACATCCTGTTTTCACCTGCCGGTTTTATCGTGGCGCCATTACCTACAAGGAGCGCGCAGCGATGATGAAATCGGTACTGTTTTGGAAAATAACCACTCTGCTGGGATTGATGATTTTAATGATTATCCCGGTGACGCAGTTGATGAACGTAATTGAGGAGCGCAGCGGCTATCGCCAGAGCGTGGTTGGGCAGGTGAGCGAAAGCACCAGCCGGGCGCAGCGTATTTTGGGGCCGTTGATTGTCATCCCTTATATCGAGCGGGAAGAGAAGAAGGATGACAAGGGGCAACCGGTAGTGCAGAGAGTGAGGCATTATCGTTATCTGCTGCCGGAGACTTTACAGGTCAGCGGCAAGCCGAATGTCGAGGTGCGCAAGCTGGGTATCTATCAAACCCAGGTATATCAGGGGCCGTTAAAGTTTCAGGTGAAGTTCGGTCAGCCGGATTTGGCTGATTTGCAGCGCAGCAACGTGGCCCTTGAGCAGCCTTACTTGCTGATCGCCCTCAGCGACTCGCGTGGCATCAAGAGCATTTCGCCGCTTGCCAGCGCCCAGCCGCCAACCCCCTTTGAACCGGGCACGCGCGTGGATACATTGCCGCAGGGCATTCATGCGCCGCTGCAGCTTGCCGCGTTGCAAAAAGAGGGGCTGGATGCCGATTTTACCCTGACGTTGGCAGGCACCAGCAGCTTGTCATTGGTGCCGCTTGGCCGCAGCAGCGAATTGACGCTGCAAAGCAACTGGCCGCACCCCAATTTCCTCGGCAATTTCCTGCCGGATGAGCGCAAGGTGACGGAAAAAGGCTTTAGCGCCCGTTGGCGCAGCACCTGGTTCGCCAACAACATCAACAGTGCGTTTCACTATGACGACGGGATCATTGACGAAGACAAGCTGCCGGCCTTCAGCACCAGCCTGATTGAACCTGTGGATCACTATCAACTGACCGAGCGTGCGGTGAAATATGCGGTGCTGTTTATCGGGCTGACGTTTATGGCGTTCTTCCTGTTCGAAACCCTGACCGGCTTGCGGGTACACCCGATTCAGTATCTGCTGGTCGGTGCCGCGCTGGTACTGTTCTACCTGATCCTGCTGGCGTTCTCCGAACATTTCGGCTTCGCCACTGCCTACCTGTTGGCCAGCGTGGCCTGCAGCGGCCTGATTGCCTTTTATCTCAGCGCGGTGCTGCGCGGTAAGCGGCGCGGGGCGATGTTCGCCGGCAGCCTGCTGATGCTTTATGGCGTGTTGTACCTGCTGTTGCAGTCTGAAGACAATGCGCTGGTGCTGGGGGCAGGGCTGTTGTTCGTTATTCTGGCGGGGATCATGCTGCTGACGCGTAAGCTGGACTGGTATCAGGTGGCCGACCCGGCGCGGTTGAGCGGCGAAACGCCGACCGGCGACGGCGAAAACCGCTTCCGGTTGTGGAAATAAGCAGAGGCGTTGGGCGCGGCAATCGCGCCCATTGGCATTACAGCAGCGGTTCCATTTCCAGCAGGATCTGTTCGCACCACTGTTGCAGGCGGTCTTCGCTCATGTCGTATTGGTTCACCTCATCCAGCGCCAGGCCGACGAAGTGTTTGCCATCGGCGCTCAGCGGTTTCGGGCTGGTGAATTCAAAGCCTTCAATGGGCCAGAAGCCGATAAACTGCACGCCGAGCGGGGCAATGTGATCGTGCAGCATTCCGAGCGCATCGAGGAACCATTCACCGTAGCCGAGCTGATCGCCCATGCCGTACATGGCGACGATTTTCCCTTTCAGATCCAACGTCGTCAGTTGTGGCCAGACGGCTTCCCAATCTTCCTGCAATTCACCGAAATCCCAGGTAGGAATGCCGAGGATCAGGATGGAATACTCTTCCATCAACTGCGGGGACACGTCTTTCAGGTTGTGCAGGTCGACCAGGTCTTCGCCCAGAATCTCACGGATTTTTTCTGCCGCCATCTCGGTGTAGCAGGTGCTGGAGCCGTAAAACAGACCAATCTTCATTTTTAAACCGTTATGTTACCGTTCGTGGAATGGCATCGAGTGTACCAGATTTGCGCCGGCTTAAGGCATAATGGCGCAGGTGGAAAGCTAACAAAGAGAGGACCGCGTGCAACAGCAAGAGAGTGCGCTGATTGAGCAATTCCTGGATGCGCTGTGGCTCGAACGCAATCTGGCAGAAAATACGCTGGCCTCTTACCGGCTGGATCTGCAGGCGCTGACCGCCTGGCTGAACCATCAAAATACCTCGCTGTTGCAGGCGCAGGCGCTGGATTTGCAGGCGTTTCTCGCCGAGCGGGTGGAGGGCGGCTACAAGGCGACCAGCTCTGCGCGTTTGTTGAGCGCCATGCGCCGCCTGTTCCAGTATCTGTACCGCGAAAATCTGCGGGAAGACGATCCGACCGCGTTGCTCGCCTCGCCGAAGTTGCCGCAGCGGCTGCCGAAAGATCTGAGCGAAGCGCAGGTCGATGCCTTGTTGCAGGCGCCATGCGTCGATCAGCCGCTGGAGCTGCGAGACAAGGCTATGCTGGAGGTGCTGTACGCCACCGGCCTGCGAGTATCCGAACTGGTCGGGTTGACCATCAGCGACGTCAGCCTGCGCCAGGGCGTGGTGCGGGTGATCGGTAAAGGCAACAAGGAACGGCTGGTACCGCTGGGCGAGGAGGCGGTGTATTGGATAGAAAATTATCTGGAGCACGGCCGCCCGTGGTTGGTCAACGGGCAGGCGCTGGATGTGCTGTTCCCAAGCAACCGCTGCCAGCAGATGACCCGACAGACGTTCTGGCATCGCATCAAACACTATGCGATCCTAGCGGGCATTGATAGCGAGAGGCTGTCACCGCATGTGTTGCGCCACGCGTTTGCCACCCATTTGCTGAACCATGGGGCCGATCTCCGTGTCGTACAGATGTTATTGGGGCACAGCGACCTCTCTACCACACAAATTTATACGCATGTAGCGACCGAACGACTTAAACAGCTACATCAACAGCATCACCCGCGTGCCTGACACGCCGGGATCAAAAGGATTGGAAGAATGAAAAAAGGTTTAATGCTGCTCTCTCTGCTGGTGGCTTCGGTGACCGGTACGGCCCAGGCCGACGATGCGGCAATCAAAAAAGCGCTCGAAAGCCTGGGCATTCAGCAGGCCGAAATACAGCCTTCACCGGTTAGCGGCCTGAAAACCGTGCTGACCGATAACGGCGCGCTGTATGTGACCGAAGACGGCAAACACATTCTGCAAGGCCCGTTGTACGACGTCAGCGGCAAAGAACCGGTGAATGTCACCAACCAACTGCTGACCGGAAAACTGGAAGCGCTGAAAGATCAGATGATCGTCTACAAAGCGCCAAAAGAAAAACACGTGATCACCGTATTTACCGACATCACCTGCGGCTATTGCCACAAGCTGCACGAGCAGATGAAAGAGTACAACGATCTGGGCATTACCGTCCGTTATTTGGCGTTCCCGCGCCAGGGGCTGAACTCCCAGGCCGAGAAAGACATGCAGTCAATCTGGTGTACCGCCGATAAAGCCAAGGCATTCGATTCCGCCATGAAAGGCGATGCGGTGTCCCCGGCGACCTGTAAAACCGACATCAGCAAACACTATGCGCTCGGCGTACAGTTCGGCATTCAGGGCACTCCGGCCATCATTCTGCAAAACGGCATGATGATCCCGGGTTACCAGGGGCCGAAAGAGATGGCCGCCATGCTGGATGCGCATCAGACCGCAACCAAAACCGGTGGTTAATCGCCGGTGAGCATCAAAACGCAACTACGCCGCCGAGCGGCGACGGACGACAGCCATCTGCCCGCCAGCCTGCATCCGCTGCTGCGTCGTTTATACGCGCTGCGCGGCGTTAAGGCTGAGAGGGAACTGGAGCGTGGCGTCAAAGGTTTGCTGCCCTGGCAGCAGTTGGACGGCATCGATACTGCGGTGGGCATTCTGCAACAGGCGCTGGCCGCGAATCGCCGCATCATGGTGGTGGGGGACTTTGACGCCGACGGTGCCACCAGTACCGCGTTGACGGTGCTGGCGCTGCGCAGCATGGGCGGCACTGCCGTCGACTACCTGGTGCCGAACCGCTTCGAGGACGGCTACGGCCTGAGCCCGGAAGTGGTCGAGCAGGCGGCGGCGCGCGGCGCAGAGTTGATTCTGACCGTGGATAACGGCATCTCTTCTCACGCGGGCGTCGACGTGGCGCACGCCAAGGGCATGCAGGTCCTGGTTACCGACCACCACCTGCCGGGGGAAACCTTGCCGGCGGCGGAGGCGATCGTCAACCCGAACCTGCGCGGCTGCGAGTTTCCTTCAAAATCCCTGGCCGGTGTCGGTGTGGCTTTCTATCTGATGCTGGCGTTGCGTGCCCGGCTGCGTGACGGCGGCTGGTTCGAACAACGTGCGTTGGCGATGCCGAATCTGGCTGAACTGTTGGATCTGGTGGCTCTGGGTACGGTTGCCGATGTGGTACCGCTCGACGCCAACAACCGCATTATGGTGTATCAGGGCCTGAATCGCATTCGCGCCGGCAAATGTCGGCCGGGCATCCGGGCGCTGCTGGAAGTGGCCAATCGCGATGCACGCCAACTGGCGGCTAACGATCTTGGCTTTGCGCTGGGGCCGCGGCTCAATGCCGCCGGGCGGCTGGACGACATGTCGATTGGCGTGGCGCTGTTGCTGAGCGATGACATTGCGCAGGCACGCATGCTGGCCAACGATCTCGATGCGCTGAACCTGACACGGCGTGAGATTGAGCAGGGTATGCAGGTCGAGGCCTTGCAGCTGTGCGACGAACTGGAGCGCAGCAGCACCGCTTTGCCGTATGGGTTGGCGATGTATCATCCGGAGTGGCATCAGGGCGTGGTGGGCATTCTGGCTTCGCGCATCAAAGAACGTTTCCACCGCCCGGTGATTGCTTTTGCGCCGGCGGGCGAGGGCATTCTGAAAGGTTCCGGCCGTTCGATAGCCGGCCTGCACATGCGCGATGCGCTGGAGCGGCTGGATACGCTGAATCCGGGCTTGATGATGAAGTTCGGCGGCCATGCGATGGCGGCCGGGTTGTCGCTGGAAGAGGCCAAATTCGACGAATTCCGCCAGCGTTTTGGCGATCTGGTCGGGGAATGGCTCGATCCGGCGATGCTGGAAGGGGTGATCTGGTCCGACGGCGAACTGGCGATGCAGGAGCTTTCTCTGGAAACGGCGGAGCTGTTGCGCGAGGGCGGGCCGTGGGGGCAGGCGTTCCCTGAGCCGACTTTCGACGGTAGCTTCCGCATCCTGCAACAGCGGCTGGTGGGCGAGAAACACCTGAAGCTGATGGTTGAGCCGCTTGGCGGCGGCCCGCTGCTTGATGGCATCGCCTTCAACGTGGACACCACCCTGTGGCCCGACAGCAGCGTGCGTGAAGTGGAGCTGGCCTATAAGCTCGACGTCAATGAGTTCCGCGGTAATCGCAACGTGCAGTTATTGATTCAGCACCTCTGGCCGCGTTGATTTTTCCTGAACGGGCGCGGCGATGCCGCGTCTGATTCAGATACGCATTCCTCCCCCACAAAAACTGACCAACTCGCTATAAACTGACGCCCGGATCCGATAGAATTACCGGTTCTAATGGCATTTCGCCATCGACGACATCAACGTAAAAGAACGCTAAAAACCATGTTTGAAATTAATCCGGTAAAAAACCGAATTCAGGACCTGTCCGAGCGGACTGCCGTTCTTAGGGGGTATCTTTGACTATGATGCCAAGAAAGAACGCCTAGAAGAAGTCAACGCCGAGCTGGAACAGCCTGATGTTTGGAACGAACCCGAGCGCGCGCAGGCGCTGGGTAAAGAGCGTGCGGCGCTTGAAGCCATCGTGGAAACCATCGATCAGTTGGAACAGGGCGGCGAAGACGTCGCCGGTCTGCTGGAACTGGCGGTTGAAGCCGACGATGAAGAAACCTTTAACGAAGCCGTTGCCGAACTCGATCAACTGTCTGCCAAGCTGGAACAATTAGAGTTCCGCCGTATGTTCTCCGGTGAATATGACAGCGCGGATTGCTACCTGGACATCCAGGCCGGCTCCGGCGGCACCGAAGCACAGGACTGGGCCAGCATGCTGCTGCGCATGTACCTGCGCTGGGCGGAATCCAAGGGCTTCAAAACGGAAGTGATTGAAGAGTCCGACGGCGACGTCGCGGGGCTGAAATCCGCCACCATCAAGATTATCGGCGACTACGCGTTCGGCTGGTTACGTACTGAAACCGGCGTGCATCGCCTGGTGCGCAAGAGCCCGTTCGACTCCGGCGGCCGCCGTCATACCTCGTTCAGCTCGGTGTTTATCTATCCGGAAGTGGATGACGATATCGATATCGACATCAACCCGGCAGATCTGCGTATTGACGTTTACCGCGCCTCCGGTGCGGGTGGTCAGCACGTCAACAAAACCGAGTCGGCGGTACGTATTACCCACTTGCCGACCAACATCGTGGTGCAGTGCCAGAACGACCGTTCTCAGCATAAGAACAAGGATCAAGCGTTTAAACAGCTGCGAGCCAAGCTGTACGAGTTTGAGATGCAAAAGAAAAATGCTGATAAACAGCAGATGGAAGACAACAAGTCCGACATCGGCTGGGGCAGCCAAATCCGTTCTTACGTGCTGGATGATTCCCGTATCAAGGATTTGCGCACCAACGTTGAAACGCGTAACACGCAGGCCGTATTAGATGGCGACCTGGATAAATTCATTGAGGCAAGTTTGAAAGCCGGGTTATGAGGAACAGAAATGTCTGAGCAACAACCACAGGGCGCCGATCAGGCGTTGGAACTCAATAACGAGTTGCAGTCACGCCGTGAGAAACTGGCCGGGCTGCGCGAGAACGGCATTGCGTTCCCTAATGATTTCCGTCGCGACACCACGTCCGACAAGCTGCACGCTGCGTACGGCGATAAAGATAACGAAGAGCTGGAAGCGCTGGGTGTAGAAGTCACCGTTGCCGGCCGCATGATGACTCGCCGTATCATGGGTAAAGCGTCATTCGTGACGCTGCAGGACGTTGGCGGCCGTATCCAGCTGTACGTCGCGCGCGACGATCTGGCGGAAGGCATTTATAACGAGCAGTTCAAGAAGTGGGACCTGGGCGATATCCTGGGCGCGCGCGGCAAGCTGTTCAAAACCAAGACCGGCGAACTGTCTATCCACTGTACCGAACTGCGCCTGCTGACCAAGGCCCTGCGCCCGTTGCCGGACAAGTTCCACGGCCTGGCCGATCAGGAAACCCGTTACCGCCAGCGTTATCTGGACCTGATTGCCAACGATGAATCGCGCAACACCTTCAAGGTGCGCTCTCAGGTGATGGCGGGGATCCGCAACTTCATGGTGGAACGCGGCTTCATGGAAGTCGAAACCCCAATGATGCAGGTGATCCCGGGCGGCGCTTCTGCGCGTCCATTCGTGACTCACCACAATGCGCTGGACATCGATATGTACCTGCGTATCGCCCCTGAGCTGTACCTGAAGCGTTTGGTCGTAGGCGGCTTCGAGCGGGTATTCGAAATCAACCGTAACTTCCGTAACGAAGGCGTTTCTCCGCGCCATAACCCAGAGTTCACCATGATGGAACTCTATATGGCTTACGCGGATTACAAAGACCTTATCGAGCTGACCGAGTCGCTGTTCCGCACCCTGACTCAGGACGTGCTGGGCAAAACTCAGGTGCAGTACGGTGATGAAGTGTTCGACTTCGGCAAACCGTTTGAAAAACTGACCATGACCGAAGCGATAAAAAAATACCGTCCTGAAACCGATCTGGCCGATCTGGCCGACATGGGCAAGGCGGTGGCTATCGCCGAATCCATCGGCATCAAGATCGAGAAGAGCTGGGGTCTGGGCCGCGTAGTCACCGAGATCTTCGAAGAAGTGGCGGAAAGCCATCTGATTCAGCCGACCTTCATCACCGAATACCCGGCGGAAGTGTCCCCGCTGGCGCGCCGTAACGATGAGAACCCGGAAATCACCGACCGTTTCGAGTTCTTCATTGGCGGCCGTGAAATCGGTAACGGCTTCTCCGAGCTGAACGACGCGGAAGATCAGGCGCAGCGCTTTGCTGACCAGGTAAATGCGAAAGACGCAGGCGATGACGAGGCGATGTTCTACGACGAAGACTACGTCACTGCGCTGGAGCACGGTCTGCCGCCGACTGCAGGCTTGGGCATCGGTATCGATCGCATGGTCATGCTGTTCACCAACAGCCACACCATTCGCGATGTGATTTTGTTCCCGGCAATGCGCCCGCAGAAATAATCTTTTGTGAAGTGAACATCAACCGGTGCAGGCAACTGCGCCGGTTTTTTTTCGCTTGTTGGAAGGAAACAGGGGGCCGATGCGGCTAACTGCTTAAAACATCGGCAGTTACGCGCTATCTCCGCTTGCCCGGCGTGGATAACCGGTTATAATGCCAGTCGCACACCGATGCGGGTGTAGTTCAATGGTAGAACGGCAGCTTCCCAAGCTGCATACGAGGGTTCGATTCCCTTCACCCGCTCCAAGCCCTTCTCCAAACTTCCTTTTGTCGTATCACACTTACCTGCCGGTCAGTTTTATGAAATGGCGATCAAAAAACCGATAATTGCGATCAACACGACCCAAAACCATTTAGAGGTTTTTTCCGGCTTCCATTCTTCGCCGTATTCAACCTGATAATCGGGTCTGAAATCCTTTCTTTTCATCACATTCCCTGGAAATTAACATCCCTGAATTCCTGCGGGCGTATTTTAAGACGAATCTTAATGTTATTAAATTTAATGCGTTTTTTTTGGTAAAAATCTTAATAAAGCATGATCAATATGACGGGAGCGCAGGTGGGCTTATGGTAGGGGATTGGCCTTGCGATGACTGGCTTTGCACTTTTGGTTTCTGGTTCGCTTTTCAGCGGGAATAGTGAAACCGCAGGTTCCATTTTATTGGTTTCGAAGCATTTTTCGATATTATAGAAATGCAAAAACCCGCCATAAGCGGGTTTTTGTGATCACTAAGACTTAACTGCTCAGGCCGTTGCCTTCATCGCGATTGTAAGTTTTAGCGAGATTATCGGCGATTAAAGCGCGATAACGTTTACGGCAGACGGGCCTTTAGCGCCGCTCTCAACAGAGAACTCCACTTTCTGACCTTCGTCCAGGGTTTTAAAATCGCTGCTCTGGATAGCGGAGAAATGTACGAATACATCTTTGCTGCCATCTTGTGGAGTGATAAAACCGAAACCTTTATCTGCGTTAAACCATTTTACTAAACCAGTCATTTTAGTAGACATAGATACATCCTTTTTCAATTTTGAGCCACTTAGTGGCGAGCATGGCCTGTTTTGCAGAGTTTTACTTATGGGGCACTTAGGAGGAGGCTCATGAAGAAGGGGTATCTAGAGATAACGCTTGAACTGAGGGCTGCTTTACTAAAACTGCTTTACATAAGGTCTGTGTTCCAAACCGATGACGCCATAGTAGGCTTGGTTTGATTTATTAAGCAAGGATTAAATTTATTAATGTCATTGGCAGGCCAACATATTCCTGACGCGGTGCGATGATTTTAGTGCGATTGACTGGGGAAGGGGTTTTTTATCGCAATCTGGTTGATGCATAAAAGATAAAAGCCCTGACCGTTGCAGCCAGGGCTTTTATGGTACTATTGACTTCAGATTTGACATTAATGAACTTAATAATTTCTTGCTACTAAGATACTGCGTTTTAAATGTACAGGTTTATCACAGATAATATTGGGTGTTAATACTAACTCAATCCTCCCCTATATTTACCAGTTCGCTTCATCCACCAACCCGAATGACTATTCCAGGGGCTGGCATTTTAAACAAGTACATCTCCCCTCGCGATATAGACTCTTGATGCGTAGCCTCACTTCCATTGCGATCTTGTTGCACTGTTTTCTACACTCTCTTGAAAATCAATCGCAAACAAAAAACAATTGAATCATGGCCTTACATCATCGCGTTTTGGTCCACACCCTGCGATTGTAGATACTGACTACGTGGCCTTAAAGCGTCATCAAGCGAGGTTGTCACTTTTTCTCGGCGTTGATGCCCATACAAAAAATACTTCGTGGCCTTTATCGCAAAATAAATTTAAATCAACTTAACTAACACTTTTGGTAATAACAGTCAGCTATCATTTCGCTGCTGCTGATTACCAATCTACGGGTTTTTAAAGGGGTGTCAATACTGTTTTTAATGACATGTTTTTAATGACATGTTTTTATTTACAGTGTTCATGCAGGCTCTATTTAAAACTTCGTTGAGAGCCTGTTTTTCATCAACTTGCATTTTTTTATTTATTCTGTCTGAATTTTTTCTGCAGGGGCCGGGCAGAAGGTTGGGTAATATCAAGCTAGCCCGCTGCCGGCGCAACGGGCCGATCCCAGGATATCAGGACCTGATGACGAACCGTGCAAGCTGTTGGTGCAATTGGCTGTTTTCTTTACGCAGCTGCTCAATTTCCTCCAGCAGCGTCAAGGTGACCGCGATACCGGGCCAGTCCAGCGCCAATTCGCGATGCAGTTGTTGAGCGCGGTGAAAAATGGTCAGCGCCTGATCGTCAAATATCCAGTCCGCAGCCGTCGGGTTACGTGGTTCTATCACCCCAAGCCCGACGATTTCCGTTAATTCTTCCTCTGAAACGCCGGTATGCAGGCAAAATTCGGTAATGGTTAAAGTTACTTTTACGTTAGCCATTTTGCTTACTCCACTCTTTGCGCGGGTCAAAAGCGGGTTGCGCCTCCGCCAGTTGTTGCCACAGCGCCGCATTTTTTTCGTCCGGCTTCGGTGGCATCACGACTTTGATCACCGCATATAAATCCCCGGTTTCTTTCTTGCCAACCAAGCCTTTCCCCTTGATACGCAGCCGCTGGCCGGTCTGGCTGCCGGCAGGGATGGTCAGCAGAATCGCGTCTTTCAGGGTCGGAACCGGTACCTTGGCGCCGAGCGCCGCCTCCCATGGCGCTACCGGCAGGACGATCTCCAGATTATGGCCGACGATGTCGAACAGAGGGTGCGGCGCGATGCGGATGATCAGATAGAGGTCGCCGTTGGCGCCGCCGTCAGTACCCGGCGCACCCTGGCCTTTCAGGCGGATGCGTTCGCCATCGCCCACGCCGACGGGGATCTTCACATTAAGGGTTTTGGGTATTTCCTGCTCCACCATGCCGAAAGCGTTATAAACCGGCAGGCTATAACGGATGGTCCGGGTTTGCTCGGCCAGCGTTTCCTCAAGGAAAACCGCCACTTCCATCTCGATGTCTTGCCCGCGTATGGCGCGACTCTGGCGGCGATGTTGTGAACGCGCATGTTCGCCAAACATTGAGGAAAAGATATCGGAAAAATCTTCGGCGTTATTGGCGTTGCCGTGCTGCGCCTGGCGGCCATAATTGGGGTCGTTGCGGTGTTGCACTAATTGATCGTATTCGGCGCGGCGTTCATCGTCTTTTAACACCTCATAGGCTTCCGCGACTTCCTTGAACTGCGCTTCGGCATTCGATTCGGTGCTGACGTCGGGGTGATATTTTCGCGCCAGACGACGATAGGCCGTTTTGATAGCCTTGAGATCGTCGGATGGCTTAACCCCTAAAATGGCATAATAGTCCTTGAATTCCATAGCGTAATCATCTCATTTCAATCTTTCATCTGAGGGAATGGCTGAGCCTGCATTGCATGAAACCTTACTCATGGTAAGACACTTGCCACCGGGACATCGACATAATTGTGCGGCCGGGCGGCCAATGAGTGAAAAAGCCGGGACGATAACACCCCCCTTATGCCGGCTAATGGACTGGTGATGAACAGGTAACCGATAATCAGATAAGCCACGCCCAGTAATATACCGCCCACCAAGAGCAGGAAGGCAATGATCAGCAGAGCAGTGCGTTGCTTTTTGAGACGTTCTTCACTCAGGAGGGGCAGATTTTTATGGTCAAAACTTAACATGACAGTTCTCCATTTGTCGTCTGGTACCCAGTAATCCCTACTTGTTTAGCATAGTCCTTTTGGCGCTTTTTGACTGCCCCGGCGCAAATGTTACTATTGACGCCTGACGCGTATCAGCGCCCGGAAATATGATTGAGGACAGGATTTGAGCACAGGAAGCAAACTTGCGTGGTGGCGCCGCGCCGCAGCGTGTCTGACATTGAGCCTGCTGTTGGCCGGTTGTTCGGGCAAAAACAGCTATAACCGCGACTACGACAAGCTGCCGAAGGGCAGTTATAGCGGCAAATCCTATACCGTCAAACGTGGCGATACGTTGTATTACATCGCCTGGATCACTGACAGCGAAGTCAGCGAACTGGCCCGAATCAACAAGATACGCCCGCCCTACGGGCTGGAAGTCGGGCAAAAGCTGCGGCTGAGCGGCAGCGCCCCGACCAAAACGGCGTCAAACCGGCGTAAAAATACCTCTTCCGGCGCGGTGTTGGCTAAATCGACGCCGCCGCCGGGGGCTTCCCGCTGCTGGCGCTGGCCGGCTACCGGCAAGATTGTCCAAAAATATTCCACAGCAGACGGCGGCAACAAAGGCATAGATATCGCCGGCGCTCGCGGCCAGCCGATCTTCGCTTCCGCCAAAGGCAAGGTGGTGTACGTCGGTAACCAGCTGCGCGGCTACGGCAACCTGATCATGATTAAGCATGGCGAAGACTTCATCACCGCCTATGCGCATAACGACACCACGCTGGTGCGTAACGGTCAGGATGTGAAGGCAGGGCAAAAGATCGGCACCATGGGCAGCACGGGTACCGACTCGGTGTTCCTGCATTTCCAGATCCGCTATCGCGCCTCCGCACTCGATCCGCAGCGCTATCTGCCGCCGCAGGGCGCTTCGCCGTCCTGTTAAGCGTGGAGATAACGGCCCGTTCCGTCTGGGAGCGGGCCCCTATCGCGGGCTATTTCCGCTTCCTTCCACATAGCCAGATCAACGCCAACAGCACCACCACCGCAACGCCGATGGCCGGAGCCATATAAGGCTGCAGCTTCGCCAGCAGCGGTACCGGGCCGCCGGTGCGCAGCATCGCTACGTCCTCCTCGCTTACCGTCACCTCAGGGTTGCCGTAGTTTTTCAGCACATAATTGCTGATGGCGGCGATTTGCCGATCGGTTAATGGATTGACGTAGGATTGCGGGCCAAAGTTCGGCATCAGCACGTCCTCGTTGCCTGCTTTGCGCTGCACGCCGAACAAAATGGCGGAGATCAGGTTGGCTGGGTTGCCGGAACCGGTGGCGGTATTGTTGAACAGCGAAGGATAGGCCTGGTTTTTGCTGCCGCTGCCGTCCGGTTGGTGGCAACTGGCGCAGTTGCCGCTGAATAAGGCCGCACCGTCGTTGACGGTATTATTGGCATTGGACGGGTGCAGGCCGCGTAGCATCGGTTCTACGTTCAGCGGTTGGCCAAAGCGGTCCGCCGCCTGCTTATCCTGAGCATCGCGGATCGGTCGGGTACTTTTCAGGTAGACGGCAATGGCCATCAGATCCTGTTCAGGCAGATATTGCAGGCTGTTTTCCACTGCCTCCGCCATGCCGCCGGCGGCCTGATTTTTCCCGGCGACCCGCCCGGTTTTGAGATATTGCACCAGTTCTTCATTGCTCCAGCCGCCGATGCCGCTGACGGCGTCCGAGGTAATGTTCGGTGCATACCAACTTCCCACCATGCCCCCCGCCAGCGGTTTATCGGCGCTTTCCGCCATCAGCAGGTTGCGTGGCGTATGGCAGGTATCGCAATGCCCAGGGCCGTTAACCAGATAGGCGCCGCGGTTCCACTGCTCGCTTTTCTCGGCATTGGGTTGAAAGCGGCCCTTATCCAGAAACAGCAAGTTCCAGCCGGCCATACTGAAGCGCATATTGAACGGGAAGGGCAGTGCAGTCGGCGTATTCTTCAGCTCTACCGGTTTCACTCCCTGCATAAAGTAGGTATAGAGCGCGTGGATGTCCGCATCGCTCAATTTGCTGTAGGAGGTATAGGGCATTGCCGGGTAGAGATAGCTGCCGTCGGCGCGTACCCCATCGCGCAGTGCGCGAGCGAACTGCTGTTCCGTGTAACCACCTATGCCGTCATGCGCCGCAGGGGTGATATTGGTGGAGTAAATTACGCCCATCGGCGAGTTGATGCCGTAGCCGCCGGCAAAGGGTTTGCCGCCGCCCGGTTGGGTGTGGCAAGCCTGGCAATCCGAAGCTACGGCAAGCTGCTCACCCTGTTTAAGTAACGCCGCGCCATCGTCGTTCGCCAGGGCGGTGCCGCTCAGCCCCAGCAACAGGGCCAATCCAAGTTGTTTCTTCATGATTTTACCGCCAGCGATTGGGCGATGTCGTCGGCGGCCTTGATGCCCAACGCTGCCATGGTTAGCGTGCTGTTGACGACGCTGGCGGAAGGAATGGCACCGCCACCGGGCAGCCAGAGGTTGGCATGGTCGTGGGTTCGACAGTTGCCGTCCACCACCGAATCATGCGGATCGCTGCCCATAATGGTGCCGCCCATGATGTGATTATTGGCGTTCAGGTTGGTGGTGATTTTGAACTCATCGGCATCGAACAGGCGTCCGATATGCTCCAGTTGTTTATGCGCGGCCTCGGCGCCCTTGCGCACGTAATCGCCGACGTCGTAATGAATATCCGGACACGGCAGGCCGTGAGCGTCCTTGCGGTTGGCGCTCAGCGTCAGGCGGTTGTTCGGATCTGGTAACGGTTCCAGGCTAATCGACAAATCAACGCCATAGGCCGCGCGCCGGCGGATCTCTTCATCCAGCACTTTACCTACCAGGCCCTGCGCCAGCGCTTTTTGCGTTGCGGGAACTATCTGATTGATATTATTAAGTATCATCTTGTTGGCAGAATAGTCCTTACGGAACTCGCCGTCGCGCGGTCCCACCAGGCAGCTGCTTTGCGCCGGGCCGCGGCCGAGCCACAGTGGCTCCTTAGCCAGGAAGGTGCAGTGAAAGCCGGAGTGATCCATCATATTGCGCCCAACCTGATCGGAAGAGTTGGCGATGCCGTTGGGGTTCTGCTTATTGGCGGCAAGCAGCAGCAAACGCGGCGTTTCGATGCCGTTGCAGGCCAGCGCGAAGGCTTTGGCGCTGGCTTTATGCGAGCGTTTTTGATTATCCAACCAGTGCACGGCGGTAACGCGATTCTGGTCGTCGGTATCAATTTTGTAGACCACCGACTCTGCCAGCACCACTGCGCCTTTCATTTCCGCGCGTTCGACATGATGGATGCCGTTATACATGGCGCCAATCGGGCAAATCGGCTGGCAGTTGTTGTTGCCGCAGCAGGTCGGGCGGCCTTTCCACGGGCGGATGCTGCGTCCCTGCGGGATTGGCACCGATCGGTAGCCGTGCGGGTTGACCACTTCGGCGAAGCGGGTGTCGCCATAGGCCCAGGGCACCATGTCCATCGGATAAGGTTTGCTGCGCTCCACCGGCGATTGCTGCGCCGGATCGTTGGGGCCCGCGACACCGATTTCCTCTTCCGCGCGGCAGTAGTAGGGTTCGAGATCGTTATACGAAATCGGCCAGTCGCGGCCGACGCCGTACAGGGTTTTCATCTGGAAATCGCTCGGCAGATGGCGCCAGCAAGAGGCTGCCCAGTGCCAGGTGGTGCCGCCAACGGTGCGCAGATAGCCTTGTTTGAAACTGCCGGCGCTGGGGCCACTGAGGGCTACGTAGTTGTTTTCCGGGAAGTAGAGCGGTGCGGTGGCGTATTCAGATTGTGGATACAGCCCCTGGAAATCTGAGCCCGCCCGGTTATCGAACGGCATATTGCGCCAGTTTTCCACCGCTTGGGCGCGATCGATGCGCAGGCCGGCCTCCAGCACCAGGACGGAATAGCCGAGGCTGACCAGTTGGTCGGCCATGATGCCGCCGACAATGCCGGACCCGACGATCACGATGTCGGCCGATGCGTCGCCATTGGCGGTAAATTCAGGTTTTTTCATCAGGATAATCTCAGCGAACGGGGGTCATGGTCATCGGCGGAGCGGCGGTCCACCACAACGGGCCGTTGCCGCAATAGGTCGGTACGATCAGCGCATCGCTGGCAGGGCGGTACATCAGCGCATCCTTGTAGGCGATCAGCACAGCTTGCTGACCATGCCCGACGGTGCCGGTATACCAGGCGCTGATAATGGCGGTGAGCAGATCCTGCAGGCCGGCCTGGATTGCCAGCGTTTGCAGCTGTTTGGCACTTTGCTCCGGCTGCAGCAAGGCGCTTAGCTGCTTAATCTGAGCAGAGAAATTGGGGATGCTGGCGCTCAGGGCGGTGAATATTCGCGCCGACATGCCCTGGTCGATGTCCTGATGTTCGGTAATCGTCCGGGACAGAGTGAAGAAACGTGCAAAGACAAGCGGGTTGGCTGCCGCGGTTTGCTGCTCGGCCTGGGTCAGAAATGGATAGCCAAGCAGGGAGGTGGCGACAAGGACGGAAGCCATGCCTAACAACACGTCTCTTCTTCTGAAACCGGTTCCATTTTTGTCCGAACGCGAATTTTCGCTGGGTAATACAGTGCTCATGGTGAATTTCTCGCAACTGGTGTTAAAGCCTGAGTAGGCGAAGGTAGGGCAGATACTGAATACAAGATGATGAAATAAAGATACTTTTGATTATTGATCGGTAACCAATAATTCATTGTTTAATAATTTTTTCGGATATTAACTTGGTGGTAACTTATCGACAACAAATTTTAACGGCGAGCCTGAAAGATCGCACTTTAAGAATAAATTGGGCGCAGGAAGGCGGGCCAGGGATGCCGGCTAAGAGATCAAAAAAGGCGGCGATGGCGGATTTCATAAGGGTTTAGCCGCCATACGTGCCAAAATGGATCACTGGCCGACGTCGTTACTTTGACTGAGAAGATAAATATTACCTTATGGATCGCTCCCGTTTACTAACCTTCCTGCTGCCTTACCTGTGGCCGAAAAATAACCCCAAACTGCGGTGGTATCTGGTTATCGCTTGTATTTTCATGGTGGTCGCCAAGGTCAGTACTTCGCTGGTGCCGCTGGCGTATAAGGCGATGGTCGACGCGCTGAGCGCGGATACTGCGAAAATGCTGGCCATTCCACTGGGGCTGATCCTCGCCTACGGTGTCGCGCGAGTCGGTGCCACGCTGTTTGAAGAACTGCGCAACGTGATGTTCATTCATCTCAGCCAGAATGCCACCCGCTTGCTGGGGCTGCGGGTGTTCAGGCAATTGCATGCGCTGAGCCTGCGCTTTCACCTGGAACGCCAGACTGGCGGGCTGTCGCTATCGATTGAGCGTGGCACTCAGGCGGTGGCTACCGTGTTGTCGCGGCTGTTGTTTTCTATTGTGCCTATCTTGTTCGAACTCACCTTGGTCGCGGTGATCATGTGGCATATGCTGAACGGTTGGTTTGCGCTGGCGATACTGGCCACCGTCGGCGGTTATATCCTGTTTACCGTGATCGCGGTCAGTTGGCGCACCCGTTTTCGGCGTGAGCTCAACAAGGCCAATGCCGATGCCAACAGCAAGTCCATCGACAGCCTGCTGAACTATGAAACCGTAAAGTACTTCGGTAATGAAGAGTTCGAGGCCGAGCGTTTCAATATGTCCCGCCGGCTGTACGAATATGCCGCCATTAAAAACCAGTTCAGTTTTACCGCCATCAACCTTGGGCAAACCGCCATTATCTCCATTGGATTGATAGTGATGATGGCGATGGCGGCGCAGGGCATTGTGCAGGGGCGGATGACGGTCGGTGACTTTGTGTTGGTGAATGCTTATCTGCTTCAGTTGTATCAACCACTGAATTTCTTCGGTTTTATTTATGCCGAAATCAGGCAAGCGCTGATCGACATGGAGAACCTGTTCGATTTACTGCAGGAAAAGCAGGAAATT
Organism: Serratia plymuthica; assembly: GCF_018336935.1. Lineage (NCBI taxonomy): Bacteria > Pseudomonadati > Pseudomonadota > Gammaproteobacteria > Enterobacterales > Yersiniaceae > Serratia > Serratia plymuthica. Next base: position 4,466,627 of record NZ_CP068771.1, read on the forward strand.
GTCGATAGCCCTGATGCGGCAGCCCTGGCATTGACCCATGGCGAAGTGCGTTTTGACTCGGTCAGCTTTGGCTATGATGCGCGTCGGCCGATTTTGAAAGACGTCAGCTTCACCATTCCGGCCGGTAACACCGTGGCGGTGGTCGGCGCTTCCGGTGCCGGCAAATCCACGCTGTCCCGCCTGTTGTTCCGTTTCTACGAGGTAAATGGCGGTTCGGTGTCTATTGACGGCCAGGACATTCGCCAACTGACCCAGGCTAGCCTACGGCAGGCGATCGGTATTGTGCCGCAGGATACGGTGCTGTTTAACGATACCCTGCGCTACAACATCGGCTACGGCAAAACCGGTTCCAGCGATGAAGAGATCGAACGGGCGGCGAAGCTGGCGCATATCCACGAGTTTATCGTCGGCCTGCCTGACGGCTATGAAACCCGGGTTGGCGAGCGTGGCCTCAAGCTGTCCGGGGGCGAGAAGCAGCGGGTGGCTATCGCCCGCACCATCCTGAAAAACCCGGCGATCCTGGTGTTCGACGAAGCCACCAGCGCATTGGATACCCAAACCGAACGTGAGATCCAGGCGCATCTGCGCGAAGTGAGCCGTGATCATACGACGTTGGTGATTGCCCATCGCCTGTCGACGGTGGTGGACGCCGACGAAATCATCGTGCTGGAGGCGGGGGAAATCGTTGAACGTGGGCACCACGAGGAACTGCTGCAAAACAATGGCCGTTACGCTGCGATGTGGCAAAACCAGTACAGCGAGGAGTCATAATCTTGCCGGCTAACGTCCGGGCACTCACGAACAGGACGTTAGCCGCGAGCATCACAGTTCGCCGGTCAGATACTGCGCCACGCCGTTGCCAAAACTCCAGTCGCCCTTGCTGTTGGTGGTGATGGATACCATCAGGTCACTGCTTTCAATGCCACAGCTTTCTTTCAGCTCGCGGCTGAGATCGGCGTAAAACCGTTGTTTCTGTTCTTCGGCGCGTGGGCTGGTGATCACTCGCACCACCACCAGATCCCGGGTGCGCGTCAGGTTAAGGCCGGTGTCTTCGATCACCATATGGTGAGCCTTGTTTTCATGAACAATCTGGTAGCGATCGCGCTGTGGCACTTCAAAGGCGCTCAGCACGGCACGGTGGGCGGCATCGAGCAGGGTTTTCAGTTCGGCCTCGCTGCGGCCCTCGATGACTTCGAAGATAAGTAATGGCATTTGCATAATCCTGTCAGTGAGTTAATGGAGTTTTCAGGTGCGTGGGGCAGCGTTTTCGCATCGCTTCCGATAACCCATCTTAGCCAAGCCGCTGCTGGGGAAGAAGCGCTATACTTGAACTCATTGTTTATATAAATGAACAGTTGATGATGAAAAACCCAAAAATTGACACCCTGTGGACCCATTTGCACTGGCTTACCGTGCTGGCCGAACAGGGCAGTTTTACCCGTGCGGCGGAACGGCTGGACGTGAGTAAAGCGGCCATGAGCCAGAAAATCAAAGAGATCGAAATGCTGGCCGGGGTGCCGCTGGTGCAGCGCACAACCCGCAGCGTCCGGCTGACCGATGCCGGGCTGAGGTTGGTAGAGGAACTGCGCCAGCCTTTCGCGCAGATTAAACAGAGTTTCTCCGGCATCTGCGATTCCGCCGGGCCGTTGCGCGGTTCGGTGCGGGTAACGGCGCCGGTGGCGTTTGCCCGCCAGCAGTTGGTGCCAAGGATCACTGGCTTTCTGCGCGCCAACCCGGAGGTGCGGGTACAGCTTGAGGTGTCGGACCGGTTGGTATCGTTGACCACCGAGGGGTTCGATCTGGCGATCCGCCACAGCGACAACCTGCCGGATACGCACGTCGCCTGGCGGCTGTGCCCGACGGAAACACTGGCGGTGGCGTCGGCGGACTATATTAAACGGCACGGCATGCCGGCATCTCCCGCTGAGCTGCAACGGCATCAGTGCCTTTACTATCCTCGGGGGAGTGAGCAACCGGGCTGGAGCTTTGTCGCCAGGCATTCGCCGGAGGGGAAAGTGGACAAGGTCCGCGTGCCGGTCAGCGGCCCGTTTGCCACTAACAACAGCGAATCGATACGCGACGCGGCGGCGGAAGGGCTGGGCATTGCTCTGCTACCGGATTTCAGCGCGCAACAGGCGCTGGCGGACGGGCGGCTGATTGAGGTGCTGCCGGCCTGGCGCCCGATTGGCGCCTTTGCCGACAGTCTTCACGTAGTGCGGCCCTATGCGCCGCAGGTGTCGCGTGCGGTAACGGAATTCAGCAGCTATTTGCGCGGCGCTTTTGCCGAAGGGTTTGCCGCCGGTTGACCGGTACCCAAAATAAGCATCACATAGTCGCAGGCGATACGGCAATCCTGCCGGAGATCCGCCTCATCGCCGGACAGGCTGCCGCGCAGCCACAACCCATCGATCATTGCGGCCAGTCCGCGCGCGGCATCGCGGGCCTGCTGTTGCGGCAACTCACGGCGGAACTGGCTGCAGATATTGGAATAGAGCCGGCGATCGTTGGCGCGCTGCAAGCGGCGCAGCGCCGGCTGGTGCATGCTGGCCGCCCAGAAATCGAGCCAGGCGCGCATGGAGATCGCATTGGTCTGACTGGGATGGAAATTGCCCTGAATAATGGCAAATAGCTGTGATTGGCTGTCGGCGGCCGCCTGGCTGCGGCATTCGGCGACCGCGTCGCGCAGATCGCGCAAGATCTTGCGCATGGTGGCGCTCAGTAATCCTTCTTTATCGCCAAAGTAGTGGCTGACGATACCGGTCGACAGCCCTGCCTCTTTTGCTACCTGCGACAGAGTGACGCCGGCCAGACCGACGACGTTAATGGCCTCGAAGGCCGCGTTAATCAGCTGTTCCTTACGCTGCTCCGGAATGTCTTTACGGTACATTTTTTCCCCGACTGATAGGCAAATCACAGTTTTAATTTGATTGATTGAACGGTCAATCAATACTCTATATGCTGCAAAAATGTCAAATAAATGGCGATGCAATGTTAACCAAGGGTTGCATTTAAATCGTCTGTCTTTTGCATCATGGAACCCTGCCAATGACAGTGAAAAGTCTCCCATCGCACGGTGAGCAACCGATTAGGTTAAATGCACCGGTATTTTTCAGCTCGGCGGCGGTGATCCTGCTGCTGGGCGTTTTGATCGTGCTGTTCCCGGCCGGCAGCAAGCAGTGGCTTAACCTGGCCCAAAGCTGGGTAGCCGATGTGTTTGGCTGGTACTACATGTTATTGATGGTCGCCTGTATGGCGTTTGTTTTTTGGCTGGCATTATCGCGCTTCGGCCAGATTCGCCTTGGGCCGGATGACGAGCCGCCGCAGTTCAGTTATCCCTCCTGGGTGGCGATGCTGTTCTCGTCGGGCATCGGCATTGCGTTGGTTTATTACGGCGCCTACGAGCCGCTGGATCACTTCCTGTCGCCGCCGGAAGGCAGCGGCGGCAGCGTGCAGGCCGCGCGCCAGGCGATGGCGCTTACTTTTCTGCACTGGGGGCTGCACGGCTGGGCGCTGTATGCGCTGATCGCCACCGCGCTGGCGTATTTCGCCTACTGCCGCGGCTTGCCGCTGGCGTTGCGCTCGGCGCTGTATCCGATCTTCGGCGAGCGCATTCACGGCGGCATCGGCCACCTGGTGGACAGCTTCGGTATTTTGGTCACGGTGATCTCGATGGTGACCAATCTGGGGATCGGCGCCTTGCTGGTTAACTCCGGGCTGTTTTACCTGTTCGATATTCCGCAAAGCAACGGCGTGCTGTTGGCTTTGATCGTGGTGATGATGGTGGTGGCCACGCTGGCTGCGGTGACCGGTGTAGAGAAGGGGATCGCGATGCTGTCCAACATCAACGTCGGCTTCCTGTGCCTGCTGCTGCTGTTCGTGTTTCTGGCCGGCCCGACGCTAAACCTGGTCAATGGCCTGCTGCAGAACGTGGGGGACTACCTGACCTCGATCGTCAGCAGAAGCTTTGACATGTACTTGTATGGCAAGGCGCGCCAGTGGCAGGGGGCCTGGACGCTGTTCTATTGGGCCTGGTGGGTGGCGTGGGCGCCGTTTGTCGGCCTGTTTATCGCACGTATCTCGAAAGGGCGCACCATTCGTGAATTGATCTTCGGCGTGCTGCTGATCCCGCTGGGCTTCACTTTGGCGTGGCTGTCGATCTTCGGTAACACCGCCATCAGTCTGGTGCTGGAAAGCGGGCAGGCGATCCTCGGCCGGGTGGCGGTGAACGATCCGCCGATGGCGGTGTTCAAGCTGTTCGAATACCTGCCCTATACCCAACTCACCGCCGGTTTCACCGTGCTAATCAGCTTTGTACTCTTCCTGACGCCGGTCGATTCAGGCACGTTGATGATCGCCAACCTGTCCTGTCAGGGCGGTTCGGCGCAGGATGACGCACCGGCCTGGCTGCGCATTTTCTGGGCCGCGGTGACCACAATGGTATGCATCGGCCTGTTGTATGCAGGCAGTTTCAGTGCGATGCAGACCGCCGTAGTGCTGTGCGGCCTGCCGTTCTCGGCGGTGATCGTGCTGTATATGGTCAGCCTGCATAAGGATTTGCATCGCTACGTCATGAAGCCGGTGACGTCTTGAGGCGTTTTACTCTCCCTTCGATGGACAACGCATCTTGCAAAAGTCCGGTGAAGTTCATCAGTAACGCCGATAAGGGGCATTGCCCCTGAATTGGATGAGCCGAATTTTCACTCGCGGAAAAATTGCGATCAATCGCCCTAATCTCAATTGACAGTTGTCGTTGTGGCGATAAAACGTGGCGGGGCTGAGAGGGTTAATGTGATTGGTATCACGTTACGCGTTTTTTCATGATTCAATTAGAGTAATGTAATGCCAGGGAAATGATTCCCCCAATAGGGTTAACGGGGAAATAAGTGGGCGAAAAAAATTAAAGAATTCAATGGATAAAATGGCAATGGTGAATCGGTTGTTTTTAGGCAGCAATAAATAAAATTAACGGATGAAATGCTCATATTTTTATGATGACGATGAAAATACACCTTTTGTTTTTATGGGAAGTGCCTGGTTATTGACATTAACGTAGTAATAACAGTGTCGTAAATTTAACGATGAGAATAATACCTCCGCTGTAATGTACCCGAAACCGGGTTTCTTGACTGCCGCCGCAGCCCGATTGACAGCCTGTTCAGTTGGGATAAATTTAAATCGTTAACATGTTAACAAGTCCCGTTAAGACAATAGGAACAAGGGAAAGGGATTTCATCTTCATTAATTTACTCACAGGCAGATAACAGCATGAAAAAATCGGCGGGGCAGGGTTCGATATTGAGCGAGGAAAACAGATTGCTGGTTATTCTGTTTTTCGTCTTTGGCTGCGTGTTTGTTGATCGTTTAACCATTTCTTTCTTATTCCCGATGATCGCTGCCGATTTACAGCTAAGCAACGTGCATCTTGGCACGTTGTCAGCAGTATTGGCGCTGACCTGGGCGCTGTCCGGCACCGGATTGGGGGCTATTGCCGATCGTTATAATATCCGCAAACCCATGCTGATCGGCTCTATCGTGGTGTTTTCCCTGTTCTCCGCGCTGTCGGGATGGGTCAGTGGTTTTGCCATGCTGCTGATATTCCGTGCGCTGATGGGGATCGCCGAAGGGCCGGTATTGCCCATTGCCCAGTCGCTGATGGTGGAAAAATCCCAACCGCAACGACGCGGTTTTAATATGGGCCTGATCCAGGGCGCTGCGCCGGGATTATTGGGCGGCATCATTGCCCCGCCGCTGATTATTTATCTGGCGCAGAAATGGGGCTGGAGTATGGCATTTCATCTGACCGCAGTGCCGGGCATTATTCTGGCCTGGCTGATTTATCGATATGTTAATGGCAAAAAAGATCCGGCTTTTACCACCAGACCGGCTGCGGCAAAACAGTCGGAGAAAGCCGGCTACGCCGAATTATTCAAAATCAAAAACGTGGCGCTTTGTATTTTGATCTCCTGCGTATTTGTCACCTGGTTTATGGTCATTATTACCTTCACGCCCAGCTTTCTGGTTACTGCCCGCGGTTTCAGCGAGCGTTCCATGGGGGGCATCATGAGCGCCATCGGCGTTGCATGGGTTTTCTGGGGTGTCGCCGTGCCGGCGATCTCCGATCGCGTTGGCCGCAAACCAACGCTGATTGTCTTCTCGCTGTTGGCGATTTGCTGCCCGCTGTTCCTGAGTTACGTCGACAATCTGTGGCTGCTGGGTGGCCTGGTATTCCTGTCCTACACCGGCCTTGGCTGCTTTACGCTGTTTATGGCCACCATTCCGTCCGAGACGGTATCGCCGGCGCGTATCGCCACCGCACTGGGGCTGGTTATGGGAATTGGGGAAGTCATTGGCGGTTGCCTGGCGCCCTTTATGGCCGGCTTGATCGCCGATCGTTACGGCCTGGTCAGCGTGATGTGGCTGGCGGCCATCGGTGCCGCCTGTGCCTGCGTATTGAGTTGTTTTCTCGATGAAACTGCACCCGCAGTGGTTAGCCGACGGGCGTTGAAAACCGAAGGCATCGCCGATGTCTGACGCAGTTCTTATGCCTAATCAATCAAGGAGAGTGAACATGTCTGCAGAACAGTCAGTATTAAATCAGAATGCCGAACCGGATTGGAAAAATTACGACGATTTTGCCCGTGGCATCGACACCAACCGCCTGCCGGGCACCCAAGACTGGCGGGGCAAGACGTTACAGATTGTCTTTGAGGGCGGGGTGGAGATGACGCTGCGTTTCAGCGTCGATCGGCAGCGGTTGCTGTGGGCGTTGCAAGGGGAGAGCGGTGACGATGTTTATGAAGAAGTGCGTACTTCTCCCTCGCGCTATTTCTTCAACATCTTGTTGCAATCACCGGGCAACGAATGCCTGACGCTGGTGCTTAATGGCGAAAGCGGCAGGGTACTGATGGTGCGCAGCACGCTGTTGCCTGAGCAACAGACAGAAAAAGGCTCGCGGCTAAGCCAAACGTTTATGGTTGGCCAAATCCTGGACACAGCGCCGGGCGGCATTGTTCCCCATCTTACCCGTGAGCTGCTCGGCTACCGTACATTGAATATTTACAGTCCTAATCATTATTACGAGCATTTTTACGTCAATACTGAGCGCTATGCCTGGCAAAACCTGCGCGGCGAGCAGTTCGGCCATGGCGATATGGACTATGCCACCTACTACAAGTTTGAGGACGAGATGTTTCTGTTCACCTTCCGGGAAAAGATCATCCCGGTTTGTTCCGTGTTCTTCTTTGATTTTATCCTTGGCCGTTGCACTGGGATATTTCTTGGCCTGGATGTTGCCGGCAAGGTACTGGTGTCACCTGCCGGCGCATTTATTCACAAAATGAGCTACAACCCCTATCCCGACGGAGTACAGCCGCTGTAATCAGCGCCCGGCCACCAGCGATCCGGCGCCGATCTCCGCAATGGTTTTCGCGCCGGTGAGCGTCATGGCGACGCGCATTTCCTTGTCGATCAGTTCCAGCAGATTGCTGACGCCGGCACCGCCGGCGGCGGCCAGCGCATAGACGAAGGCGCGACCCAGCAGCACGCTGTCGGCGCCGAGAGCTATCATGCGCACCACGTCCAGACCGCTGCGGATACCGGAATCGGCCAGCAGGGTAATCTCCCCTTTCACCGCATCGGCGATCGCCGGCAGGGCGCGTGCTGTCGACAGCACGCCGTCCAACTGGCGGCCGCCGTGATTGGAAACGATGATGCCGTCGGCACCGAAGCGCACCGCATCTTTGGCGTCCTCCGGATCGAGAATGCCTTTGATGATCATCGGTCCCTCCCAGAATTCGCGGATCCATTCCAGGTCCTTCCAGGAGATGGAGGGATCGAAGTTCGTCCCCAGCCAGCCGATGTAATCCTCCAGGCTGGTGGGCTGGCCGCGATAGGCCGATACGTTGCCCAGATCGTGCGGTTTGCCGCGCAGGCCGACGTCCCAGGCCCATTGCGGATGAGTAAATGCCTGCAACATGCGGCGCAGGGCGGCGTTAGGGCCGCTCATGCCGGAATGGGCGTCACGGTAGCGTGCGCCTGGCACCGGCATGTCGACGGTGAACACCAGCGTTTTCACGCCGGCGGCTTTGGCCCGCTCCAGCGCGTTGCGCATGAAACCCCGGTCTTTCAACACGTATAGCTGGAACCACATCGGCCGATCGATCGCCGGCGCCACTTCTTCGATCGGGCAGACCGAGACGGTGGAAAGGGTAAAAGGAATGCCTTTCTGCGCCGCGGCGCGGGCGGCCTGCACCTCGCCGCGACGGGCATACATGCCGGTTAACCCGACGGGCCCCAGTATTACCGGCATCGCCAGCTTTTCGCCGAACAGGCTGGTTTCCAGACTAAGATCCGACATATTGCGCAGCACGCGCTGGCGCAGGGCAATGTTAGCCAGATCCTCGGTATTACGCCGTAGCGTATGTTCGGCGTAAGCTCCGCCGTCAATATAGTGGAACAGAAAAGGGGGGAGCTTGGCCTGTGCAGCGGCCCGGTAATCGGTTGACGCGGAAATAATCATTTTTTGCTCTCTATAATGGTCGCCGGAGATCGAAGCGCGTGTGCGCCGATACCGATTATAAATGTAGCGAAAAGGTGAATAACCAGAGTGAAGCATTCTAGGCATAACAGGCGGCGCTATACCACGCTGCTTTTTATGGTTCTTATCGACACGACTGTTTAATACCTGGGCATTATAAGAGAGTTTATTTTTTTATTTATTTAAATCAATTGATTATGATTTTTGTCGACGATGGGGAACAAGAGAAAACCCATTAGGTGAAAACAGGCCATGGATTATTTCCAAATATGACTTAATCGCCGTCGTGGCCCGCCAAAATAATGTGATCGGGTTCAAAAGTAATGACTGATATTTTGGTAGGAACCGATGATATGCTCGATCAGCAGACGGGTTTTCAAGGGTAAATTGCGGGTATAAGGATAGACGGCGTAAACGCCCAATATCTTGCCGCAGTGGCCGGCCAGAATTTCCGTCAGCTTACCCTCCTGTAAATCCTCGTACACCATACAGCGCGGCACCATGGCGATGCCATGACCGCCGATGACCGCTTTGCGGATCGCGCGGGCGTTATTGGCGGACAGGTTGCCATTGACCTGCAGTTCATAGATCTCGCCGCTATCCGGCTGTTTCATCAGCCAGTTATCGGTGCCGCTTTCCTGGTAGGTATAAGTCAGGCAATTATGATTGAGTAACGCCGCGGCGGAATCTGGCTGCGAATGTTGCTCAAGATAACCTGGCGAGCAGACGATCACCCAGCGAGAGTCGAGGATCGGCCGGGCTATCAGACTGGAGTTCGGCAGAGTGCCGGTACGGATTGCCAGATCCACGCCTTCCTCGACCAAATCGACAAAGCGGTTTTCCAGCCGCATTTCCACCTTCAGGCCTGGATGCTGCGCACAGAACTCCGCCACGCTTTCGCTCAGCAACAGTTCGCCCGAAATGGTCGGCACCGACATACGGATGGTGCCGGTCAGCTCTTCACTTTTTTCACTGATGGCGTATAGCGCATCCTGCACTTTGGCGCTGATGTCCTTGGCCTGCAGGTAGAGTGCCTGGCCACTTTCCGTGAGCGTCAGACTCCGGGTGGTGCGGTACAGCAAGCGTGCACCGAGGGACTTTTCCAAACGCCCGATGCGTTTGCTGACCACCGAACCGGTCACGCCGGCGGTTTCGGCGGCTTTGCTGAATGAGCCGCAGTCAACAATCAGGGCAAAGAGCAGCAGGTCATTGGCGTATTCGTGTGTGGCTAGCATCAGCGTCCTGTATTGCAAAGGCCGGTTAAGCCCATCAGTGTAAATCCAGTTGGCCAGGAAGCAATCTTTTCGTCCGTTGGCACCAAGGTGGTAACTGGTAAGATCTGATTTTTTCTGACTTTTAAAACGGCATATATGAGATATTTCCTTTCGCATAATTCGAGTGTTTACTGGGTTATATTTTAATTCTTAATTTTAATGGGGGGAATTAATGGAATAATCTTACCTTTCTGACTGGAAGGTTCAACTAACGCTATGGATTAATGTAAATAATTGTATTGATCTATTTTTTTTAGATGGCTATTCTTTTCAGGCGTTTTCATTGTTATTAATATTTACTGTCGTAATTTCCAATTTTAGAGTTGCTCTGTTTTTAATGCAGAGCACGTGTTGTGATTTTAATTTTAATGTATATAAGGATATTGTAATGAAAAAGATCAATCTGTCTGAAGCAGGAAAAATTGTCGGTGGTACTTTTGCTTGCTCCCGGAATTTTGAGTGGGTGGGTTCTGGCAGCAGCAAAACCTGTAATCTGGTAACCGTCTGTGCTGATAAATTCGGTAATGTGAAAAAAACCTACCGTTCAGCCCCCGTCGGCAGCTGCACTCCATTGGCTGTGACCCCTAACTGAGATGGGCTAAACACCCGTTTTTAGGTTAACAGTTATCAAGCGGGGCGGTGCTGGTCGCCGCCCCGCCTTGAATTCGATGGAACTTCACTGTGCCTACACGTTCGTCGTTCCTCCCGATATTAACTCCCCGGTAATCATGTCCGCCTGACTGGCGAGAATGTTGGTCCGTTCGCAGGATGCGCTCATGTATAAACGCCTGTTATTACTTGTCAGTTATACACTTTTTATTATCGTTGCGGCTTGCTTTTGTACCTCGGCATATTTTTATCATTACGTCATTCCTCAACCCGAAGAGAAAACGCTGAGCTTTATCTCGCCTGAAAAAGTAATAGGTAGCCCGCTGAAAGACGACAATGTCATTGTCGAAATATTTTCTTATGGTTGTCATTATTGCGAGACGAATGAGGCGAATATTGCCGGGTTGGGAAAAGCGCTGCCCGCCGGTGCCAGGCTGATACAGTTGCATATCAATAATGAGGATCAAGCCGGTCTGGCGGCGTTTGCCCCCTTGTTTGCCACTCTGACGGTTATGGGGATTGAGGCGCAGCACCGTTCCGCCGCCTACCAGGCAATCATCGAAGAAAACAATAATCTGGCGGATAAAAACTACCTCAACCGCTGGCTGAAGGCCAATGGCATCGATCAGGCCGAATATGATAAAGCCCATGATTCAGAACAGGTAAAGGCGCTGCTGGCGTACCTGACCTCGGTGAGTCGCTATTACCAGGTTAACGCTACCCCCAGCTTTATTGTCAACAGGAAGTGGTTGGCGGTGCAGGATCGTGAGTTCCCGGCTTTTAACAAGCAACTGCTGTCCCTGTTGCAGCACGATAAGCCGCTGGAGCCCTGATGCGCCTGTTTTCGGTCCGGGTGTATCTGGCGTGGAAAAACGCTCTCGACGGTATGGCTCGCTATACCCTGGCCGTGACCGGGCTGGGCGACAGACTGTCGTGCTTCCTACTGCGACATATCGACTACCGCCTTTGGTTAGGCGTTCGGCGTCGGCTGCACTGCCGCCGGCTATTGCCGCGCGGTTTGCGCAACCGAGGCGCAGTGGCCGCAGCGAATCGCTACAGCTTGCTGGGAAGCCGCAATCCACAGGATTTTACGTGGTTGATGCAACGACGACGGTTACTGGATCTGGCCGCGGTGTATGCGCACAACGCCCAACTTTTGGGCCAGATCGCCCGGTGCTCAGCACAGCTCAATCGGGTGGTGGAGCCACTGCATCGGGCCGGCGACCCGGTGCTGCTGGCACCTATGCATACGGTTTCCGACGTGCTTGCCACGCTGGTCGGTGCAGGCGTCTATCCGGGACGGGCCACGGTGATTGTTTCGGGGGATGCGCAAGAGTATGTGCGGCAGGCACCGGCGCATCAATGGCAACAACACCTCGACTATTGCTCGATTCACGACGATCGGCGGCTGATTGCCGGCAAACTGGCGCAGGCCGTGCTGGAGGCTGCGGATCACGGGCGCAATATCATTCTGTTCCCGGATATCACGCCGGATTACACCCTGCACGGCAATAAGGATCCGTCGGCCAAACAGGCGTGCCCTTTGTTCGAACGTCCGGCGCAGTTGCACAGCGGCATTGTCCGTCTGTCGCGTGCGTTGCGGGCGCAGGTGGTGTTTTATTCGCTGTATTACGACCACGGGGTCCACATTCATATCGATGAACCGGTCTCTGCGGAAAATGTCAGTCACGCTTTGCCAGGGATAGTTGAACGCGCAATGGTTCGCCACGCGGACGACTGGTTGTTATGGCATTCACATTCATTGTTTTTTATTAATGAATAAGTCAGGGATGTAGAAAAAGCATGGGAAATATTATTCCAACGCCGGTCTTTCAAAGTGAAATCAACGAGTGCGGATTGGCCTGCATCGCTATGTTGGCGGAAACCCAAGGGATCAGCGCGCCACTGACGGAGCTGCGGGATCGTTATCCGGCTTCTCAGCACGGTACTTCGCTGGCGGCGCTGTGCGAAATTCTGTCGGAGCTGACCGTGCCCACCTATCCGGTCGCGTTTGAGCATCAGGATCTGGCGGCGTTGCCTTTGCCGGCGATCCTGCATTACGGTGCCGGTCACTATGTGCTGCTGGCTTATCGGCAGGGCGACTATGTGTGCGTAATGAATCCGGCGCTGGGTCAGCAACTTTTGCCGTTCGATGCTTTGAAAGCGGAAATCAGCGGATACGCGCTGGTGTTGGATCGCGATAACGCGCCGGTCGCCGCTACCCACGTCAAGCGGAGCGGGCGTTGGCACATTTTTTCCAGCCTGAGCATGAAAGATACCGCCGCTATCGCCGGCATTTACCGTCTGGCGGCAATGACGTTCTTTATCTCGCTGACGTTATTCATCATGCCGGTGATGGTTGGCAATGCGGTTAATCAGGTATTTTCCACTGCGGGAGAAACGGACTTCCCCTATTTCTATTATCTGCTGGCGTTCGTAGTTTCCACCGTTCTGGCGCTGGCGGCTCGGATGGTTATCGAGCGTTTCATCAAGAATTTCGTGCTGTTGCACAGTGCGGCCGGTTTCTCCCGTTTACTTGATAATTCATTGAATTTCTTTAATAAACGCGCTCCTGGCGAAATTTTTAGCCGTTTTGTCAGTTGGCAAATGGCCGCCGGGCAAAAGATAGAGCTGGATAACAGCCTGCGCACCGACTGGATTATCGGTGCGATTGCGCTGGTGGCGATGTGTTATCTGAACCCGATGTTGGCACTGGTTCCGGTGGCCGGCATGTTGCTAATGGGCATGGTCAGCATCTGGGCCGTTTATCGCGATCGTCACTATACCCAGCAGTTACAGGGGAAAGGCGCAGCGCAAAATGACTTTATTCTGGAGACCATCCAGGGGTTTTCAACCATCAAATCCGCCGGGCTTGCCGGCCAGCGGCGAGAAGGATTCGCCGCTCACGCCCTTTCACTGTTTACCTGTCTGCAGCGGCAAAAGGTCTATGAACAGGTGAAAGGCAGTATTTACCAACTGATCGGCAGCCTGGAGATGGTGCTTTTCATGCTGTTGGCACTGCCGCTGCTGAAAAGTGGTGCGCTTGGCCTGGGGGCGTTTTTTGCCTACAGCTTTATCCGTGAGATTTTCACTTCTTATACCAGCAAGATCTTTTTTTCCGTCCTGCACAAAAACCAACTGCATGTAATCGATGAGCGTGCGCGCGATCTGTTCCCCACGCCCCCCGCCGGCGCAGGACGCAGTACCTGCCAGTTAAAGGATTTTAACGCCCGGCTGCGCTACAGCTCGCTGACCTTCGCCTATGATGCCGGCCAGCCGGTTCTGCGCGATATGTCGTTGGCGTTGACGCGCGGGGAGTGTATCGCCATTACCGGCGGTTCCGGTGCCGGCAAGAGCACTTTGCTGAAAGTCATTTCCTGCTTGCTGACGCCGCAGCAGGGTCAGATGGAGTTGGATGGTCAGCCGATAGAGAGCAGTGCGGCGCAGGGATTGTTTTTCCTGCAAAGCCAGGAGGATATTTTATTCAACGCCTCGGTGCTGCAGAACATTACGTTGTTTGCGCCATCGGTCCCGGGCCAGTTGGTTCGAGTAGAGCAGGTGCTGCGCGTGCTGGGTTTGGCTGCGGCGGTAGCGAAGCTGCCGGGAGGCGTGAATGCACTGGTGCGCGAGAGCCATGCCGGTTTGTCGCTGGGGCAGAGGCAGCGTCTGCTGTTGGCGCGGGCGATGTACAGCAATAACCCGGTACTGGTACTGGACGAACCGACGGCGAATCTGGATGAAGAGACTGCCAGCCAGGTGGTGGCTGCCTTGCTGGCGCATTGTCGGGAGCATTGCAAGACGCTGATCACCGTGACCCATAATCGGCGGTTGCTCCCTTTGTTTGATCGGGTTTTGCACATGACTGAGGGGCGATTGGAAGCCGTGGCTTGTGCTGAGGCGGCGTTGAAGCATCATGCGGCGGTTGAGTAAGATGCCGCGGAAAAAAACGGTTGTGCGTCTGGTTATTGCGATAGCCATTTTGGTACCGATTGCCGGAATGTTGGCGCTGCTCAGCCGGCCGACTGCGGTCGAGCTGCCGGCTGCGGTACGCATCGATCGCGGCGACATAGAGAAAAACGTATTGGCCACCGGCATTTTGAAACCGGTTCAGCAGGTCAACGTCGGCGCACAGGTTAATGGGCAGTTGAAAAAACTGTATGTCAAACAAGGCGATCGCGTTGTTCAGGGGCAGTTGCTGGCTGAAATAGATCCGACCTTGCAGCATAACGAACTCCGTAAATCACAAGCTGAGCTGCAAAGCGCGCAGGCGCAGAAACTGGCGAGCGAGGCGCAACTGACGCAGTATCGGCTGGAATTGATACGCCAGACCGCGCTGCATCGCGATCGCGCCGGGGTGCCCAGCGATTTGGAGAAGGCCAGAGCGCAGCGGGATGCTCAACTGGCTCAACTCAAGGTGAATGAGGCGCAAATCATCCAGGCGGAAATGGCGCTGGAAACCGCCAAGGCCAACCTGGCCTTCACTCGCATCGTGGCACCGATTGACGGAGAAGTGCTGGGCATAGTGACTCAGGAAGGGCAAACCATCGTGTCTTCGCAGAGTGCGCCGACCATTTTGGTACTGGCCAACGTAGATACCATGATGGTGCATACGCGAATATCGGAAACCGACATCCTTAAGGTGCGTACCGGGCAGCCGCTGTGGTTCTACGTTGCGGCCGATCCCAAACGGCGCTTTGACAGTGCCATGGGGGTTATACAGCAGGCGCCGGCCGAAGCGCTGGAGGCGGATCCTCTGGGCAGAAATCTGAGCCAACAGGCGTCGGCAGTGTATTACAACGGCGTTTTTGCCATCGCCAATGGCGATCGTCGGCTACGCACCGCCATGACGGCGCAGGTGTTTATTATTACCGACCGTGCAACGGGCGTCGTGCGGGTGCCGATGGCGGCGCTTGGCGAACCGCAGGGAACCGATCGGTATTTGGTACAGGTACGGCAGGGAAAGCAGGTTCTGGCGCGTCGGGTGCTCATTGGTATTCACGATCGTCGTTACGCTGAAGTTGTGCAGGGCCTGAGCGAAGGGGAGTGGGTGCTGCTGGCGCCGCAGGCAGATGCGGGGGAGAACCATGACCACTAACGCAGCCGCAGTCATTGTTCTGGAGAATGTTTCCCGTGATTTTATTGCCGGCGAGCAAAGGATAAGGGTATTGAATCAGGTTTCGTTGCGTATCGATCGCGGCGAAATGGTGGCGATCGTCGGCGCCTCCGGTTCCGGAAAATCGACGCTGATGAATATTATCGGCTGCCTGGACCAGCCCACTCAGGGTTCGGTGCGTATCAACGATGTGGCGATTCAGCAGGCCGACGGCGATCGGTTGGCGCAGTTACGCAGTCGCCATATCGGCTTTATTTTCCAGCGTTACCATCTGGTGCCCTATCTGACGGCCAGCGAAAACGTGGCGATCCCTGCGCTGTATACCGCCATGCCGGCCGCCGAGCGTCGGCGGCGGGCGCGGCATCTGCTGGCCCGTCTGGGGCTGTTTGCGCGAACTGAACATCGCCCGGCCCAGATTTCCGGCGGGCAGCAGCAGCGAGTGAGCATTGCCCGAGCACTGATGAACGGCGCGGAGATCATCCTGGCGGATGAGCCCACCGGCGCTTTGGACAGCGTCAGCGGTCAGGAATTGATGGGTATCCTGCATGAGTTGCATGCCGCCGGACATACCATTGTCGTGGTGACGCACGATCGTCAGATTGCCGAACAGGCGCAACGGATCATTGAGATTGGTGACGGGGAGATCGTCGGCGATCATCGAAAGAGCGCGCGGCCGGTCTTGGCCGGTAAATCGCCACCGACTCTGCCTACACCGCTTGGCAGGGCGCATTTGGGGCCGGCATTGAGCGGGGCGATCCGTATGGCGTGGCGTTCCTTGCTGGGGCATCGGGTGCGGGCGCTACTGTCGATGCTGGGTATTATCATCGGTATCGCTGCGGTGGTTTCTTCGATCGCCATCGGTGAAGGGGCCAGGCGAAATATTCTTGATGAAATAAGCCGGCTTGGCACCAGTACCCTTGAAATTAGGCCGGGTCTCGGATGGGAGAAAACCCGGCCGGATTTCGAGCGTTCACTGAGCCTGCGGGACGTCACGCTGTTGTCGACATTACCTTACGTCGACAGCGTCTCTCCTGTTGCCAGCGCTCAGGTGTTGGCCGTTCGGGAGGGGAAGCAGGTACAGCTTCCCGTGATGGGCGTAGGCAGCGGTTATTTCCGTACGCAAGGTATCCGTCTGATTTCCGGCAGCATCTTTACTCCGCAGGATCTGGACGAGCGCGAGCCGGTGGCGATTATCGATACGCAGCTCAGGCAGGCACTGTTTTCCCCCCAACAGGATCCCGCAGGCGAGGTTGTTCAGTTAGCGGGTATCCCCCATCGGGTGATCGGCGTGGCTGAGCGCAAGGGGGCCAACTATGCCGGTGCCCAGCCGCTTGCCTGGCTGCCTTATACCTCCCTGAAAGGTCGTATTGCGGGCGATACGCCGCTGGAGTCGATCGTGCTGCGGGTGAGTGAAGGACTCTCCTTGACGAATGCTCAGCGCGACGTGACGCAACGTCTGATGTTGGAACATGGACGACGGGATTTCTTCACGCTTACCGACGATCAGATGACAAAGGCCATACAGAGTGCATCTGACTCCATGACCTGGCTGATTACCGCCATTGCCGGCATTTCACTGCTGGTAGGGGGGGTAGGCGTGATGAACATTATGCTGGTATCGGTTACCGAACGAACCCATGAAATAGGCATCAGACTGGCGGTCGGTGCCAGAGAAAAGGACATCCAGCGTCAGTTTCTGGTTGAAGCAGTGGTGATTTGCAGCTTGGGTGGCGCGTTGGGTATTGCCTGTTCTGCATTGGCCAGCCTGGCGCTCGCCTGGCTGGCACCCCAGATGGTCATGGTGTTCACCTGGCCGCCATTGCTGCTCGCCTGCGGTTTTTCAGCGTTGATTGGCGTTGGGTTTGGCCTCTTCCCCGCGCGTACCGCAGCGCGTTTGCAACCTGTAGAGGCGCTGGCGCGCGAATGAACAGATTTTTAATTTTGGCTCTGGTGATGCTGCTGAACGGCGGCTGTGGCCAGCGATCGCCGGGCGTGGGAGCACGGCAACAGATTGCGCTACCGCAACAATGGCGCGTTAACGACGAGAGTGCCGGCGCGGTGCGTGGAGATGCGACATGGTGGGATAATTTTAACGATCCCCAGTTGTCGGCGCTGATCGGCAGCGTACTGGCAAGCAATCAGGACCTGGCGCTGGCCGGATTGCAATTGCGCATGGCTCTGCTGGATGCCGGGCTGGTGAGCGGCAATCTGACTCCGGATCTGACGGCAAGCCTGAGCGGTAGCCACAGTAAGGCATTACGCAACGCCGTGCGGCAAGAGAGTTATCGGGGCACGTTGTCCCTGAGCTATGAACTGGATTTATGGGGCAAACTGGCGCGGGCTCGCGAACAGGCGGAATGGCAGGCCAATGCCTCTGAGCTGGATCGGCAAAACACGGCGCTGGTGCTGATCGGCTCCAGCGCCCGTTTGTATTGGCAGATAGCCAATCTAAACCGGCAAAGCAGCAATCAACAGGCTGCGTTAACGATCGCCCAAGACACCTTGCAACTGGTGAAGGCGCGTCATGCCGCGGGTGACATCGGGCAATTTGAGCTGTTGCAGGCCGGGCAAAGGGTGCTGGAGCGGGGAAATCAACTGAGCGATCTACGCCGGCAGCGGGAGGATGCGCGCAATTCGCTGGCACTGCTGTTTGGCCAATCGCCGTTGATGCGGCGTTGGGAGCGGCAGTCGCTGGCAATCGAAAGCGTGGCGATTGTTCAACGTCAGCCGGTGGCGGTGATTGCGCAGCGGCCCGACGTGCAGGCGGCAGAGCGCCGATTGCGAGCAGCGTTGGCGGGAGCGGAAGTGGCCAGGCTAAGTTTCTATCCGGCACTGAGTCTGTCTGCCGCTCTGGACGCCGGTAGCCAGGTATTCAGGCAATGGTTCGGCGATCCGACGGGGACGGTGGGCGGCGCGTTGACGTTGCCGTTTATCGAGTGGCGCAAGATGCGGCTGACCGGTGAAAAAGCGTTGCTACAGGCACAGCAGGCGGAGATTCAGTTTCGTGATGCTGCCTATCGCGCCCTGGCAGATGTGGATAACGCTATGGAGCAGCGTCTGGATGCGCAGCGGCAAATCGGCAATCAGCGAGAGCTGCTGGCGATGAGCCGGCAAGGGGTGCTTTTAGCGCAGCGCCAGTATCGGTCTGGTGCCGTGTCGCTGCAGACACTGCTGGATGCTCAGGACGCGCTGCTGTCCGGCGAAAATACGTTGTCGGAGCTGCAGTACCGTTATCTGAACGCCACCATGCAGCTTTGGTTGGCTTTGGGCGGCGTGGCATCCGGCGATGATAAAGAAAAAGGGGATCGGCATGGATAAGGAAATACATCCGAAGCGGGTGGTAGTCACCGGCTATGGTGCGGTGACTGCCCTGGGCATGAATGTGCAGCAAAACTGGCAGGCCATCATGGAATATCGTCTGGCGTATCGCTATCATGATAAGTCGGCGGCGGGAATACGCTCGCGCTTTTTTGCGCTGATGGACCAAGAGCCGCCTCTGGATGGGATCTCTCAGTCCACTCGCCGGCGGTTGCCGCGTTTTGCCCGGTTGGCGTTGGCAGCGGCGACGGAGGCGGTCGAAATGGCATTCTCCTCGGCCTCGGTTGGGCCGGCTCATTTTTACCCTTCGCTGGACTGCGGCGTTATTATCGGCAGCGGATGGGGTGGGCAGGACGAAATATTACTTAGCAATGCGGATTATTTGCGTTCCGGATTGGGGCAACTGTTCGGTGCCTTCCACTCGATGCCCAACATTGCGACGGCGATCTGCAGCCAGCGCTGGCTTTTGAGGGGATATCAGAATTCACCTGCGGCGGCTTGCGCTACCGGCAGTATCGCCATTGGCGACGCGTTTGAGGTTATTCGCAGCGGCCGGGCCTCAGTGATGCTGGCTGGCGCTGCGGAATCGCTGAGCGGTAATGGTGCACTCTGGAATATCGATGTGTTGCGCGTGTTGGCTCAGGAACAGCATGATGTCACCAAAGCCAGCTGTCCGTTCAGCCGTGATCGCAATGGCTTTGTACTGGCGGAGGGGGCGGCGGTACTGTGCCTGGAAGAGCGTGATGCCGCTCTGGCGCGTGGTGCGGCGATATTGGGCGAAATCAAAGGCTACGGTAATTGTTCGGATGCCTTTGATCTTACCGCACCGGCGGAAGATAAACAGGCGAGGGTGAAAAGCATATGCCAGGCACTGGATCAGGCGGGCCTGCGCAATCACGAGGTCGATTATATCAACGCGCATGGGACCTCAACGCTGCTCAATGATCTGAACGAAACGGAAGCGATTAAACTGGCTTTGGGTCAGGATGCCTACCAAACCCCGATTTCGAGCACCAAATCTTACACCGGCCATCTGATTGCAGCCTCCGGCAGCTTTGAGTCCATTATCTGCCTGTTGGCATTGCAGCAGCAGATAATGCCGGCTACCTGCCATTTGAATGAAGCAGATCCGGCCTGCGATCTCGACTATATCCCTGAAGGACACCGCCACGGGCGTTTGAGGAATGTCATGAACCTCAGCTTTGGCTTTGGCGGGGCGAACGCGGTACTGGTATTCGGCAAGCACGATATTGAGGACAAGGAGCTATGATGGAAAAGTATCAAATCCTGTATGAAAGGATTTGCACGATGCTGTATGAGGCCAGGGAGTTGAGGCTAACCTCTCTGTCTGCGGATGTGCCGCTCCAGCAGTTGGGCCTGGACAGTCTGGATTATGTGGAACTGATACTTTTGGCGAGACGAGAGTTCGGTATTTCGCTAAGTGCGGAAATGTTTCTCGAGCAGCCGGATATGACATTAGGGGAACTGTGCCATTATATGTCCATGCAATAGGCTATTGACATCAGGCTCTGGCGAATTATCTCAGGGCCTGATTGAATACCCTATGCGACGACTTGCCTCAATGCCATCTTTAGCACCTCATTGAAATAAATATAATAAATTCAGATAAATGGAAACTGTATTCTAATAAGTATGTGGTGATTCAGTTTTGATGTGGTTTGTGTTTAGGAATAACCTTAATTTCATTTGAATAATCATTTCCCACACGATTAAAATCGATTGATTAGAGTTTTTATATTTGTTTTTTTAGGTGTCCATGATCATTTCTATACGTTAAAAACGTTGGTTTTTTACTTTTTTTATATTGGTTTCCGTCTCGATTTCCTTCTGAGAATACTTCGTCGGTCGGCCTGGCGTTGGACTGTTCACAACAATTAAATCCGCTATACTCCGCGCAGGATGCAGGAACCTATCCGTAAACCGGGGTGCGCTCCGGGTATCCATTGTGGTGATGTAAAAGGAAAATGACAGCCACATTTTTCTGATCAAGTTATAGAGGTAGCATGTCCAATCGTAAACACCTGACGCCTTCCGAAGTGGAAAGAATGCTTGAGGTTACGCTGCAAGGGAAGAATCCAGAACGCGATTATTGTTTGATTTACATGTGTTTTATTCATGGTTGTCGCGCGAGCGAAATTGGTGGTTGGCGTTTGTCGGATATCGACCTGGAAGGGGGGAATATTTATGTTCACCGCTTGAAAAACGGTTTTTCCACCGTTCACCCATTATATTTGCGCGAAAGGCAATGCCTGCGGCGGTGGCTGGAAAAGCGTAAAGAGCACCGTGGGGCTGAGGGGGAATGGTTATTTCTTTCCAATCGAGGTGGTCGCCTGTCGCGGCAACGTATTTATTGGCTGATTCGTAATTACAGCAAGGCAGCCAGGCTGGAGGTAAATGCCCATCCGCATATGTTGCGTCACGGGTGCGGTTTTGCACTGGCAGACAGGGGGATAGATACCCGATTAATTCAGGATTATCTGGGGCACAAAAACATTCAAAACACCGTGATATATACGGCCAGCAACGCTCAGAGATTTAAGGAGATTTGGTAAGTAACGTTTAGGTTTATATGACTAAGGAGTCACTTTGAACTAAACTGAAACATACTGTAAATATGAGGTAATCCAAAGTCAATACTCGTATCAGCATTTTCTTAATGTATTGTTATTTTTATTTTAAATCAATGTGATGCAAGGCATTTCATCATATTCCTCACGTTACCCTCCCCTAGGCATCATCCTATCCATTTTTAAGCCAGAAAGAGAACCCTTGCCGAAAGGTTGGTTTTTTACTCTTTAATGTGGCTAATAAGTTTCCTGTCGTAAGAATTAAAATCTAAAGATAAATAAAATTTTAGTTAAAAAAACCAAAGGAGTCACTTTAGTTCAAAATGAATCGTTTGGATGGGTAGGCTCACGACAATTAATAGTTTCTGTCTAAGAGTACATCTTGACTGCTGAGCTAAATGAAAGGAGTGACATAGGGTTATGTCGGAAATAAATCAATGCATATTTTGCATACCTTTTAAGGAAAGTAGGATGAAAAATAATTTACTGGCCGTAGCCGTTTTGACTGCATCAGCATTTACCGCATCTGCATTCGCCGCCGATGGCACCGTGAATTTCAAAGGCTCGATTACCGATAAATCTTGCACCGTCGACACGGCTTCACAAAACCAGGACGTTATTCTGGGCACGATCTCTCAAACTGCGTTTGCCACAGGTGCCGGCAGCTCTGCGGGCGGCAAAGAGTTCAGTCTGGTACTGAAGGATTGCCCGAGCACCGTGACCAAAGCCACCGTGCGTTTTGACGGGACCCGGGTTCCTGGCCCGGTCGGCCTGCTGGCGCTGACCGATGTTGCCGATAAGGCGACTGGCGTAGGGGTTCAATTGCTGGACGACAGCAATAATGCGATTAATCTGGGCAGTGATTCCCGCGAATACGCTCTGGTTTCAAGCGGCGCTAACACCCTGAAATTCTTTGCCCGTTACTATGCTTTCGGCACCGTTTCTGTCGGTAAAGCTGACGCCACCACCAACTTTACGATCGTTTATCCATAAGCTCGCGCAGCCGACATTTAGCGGCTAAAGACCTGGGCCGGAGGAAGTCTTCTCTGGCTCTTTATTCATGGACGAACGGAGCAACAAGAAAATGAGAGCAGGTTATTTCACGCTGATTGTAGCGTTGTTGGCAATGTTTTTGACGCCTGCGCAGGCGGGGGTGATCGTGGGGGGGACTCGCCTGATTTATGACGGCGCCAAAAAAGAGTCCGCTTTGAATATCAATAATCCGGACGCGGTGCCTTATCTGATCCAGTCTTGGGTCGACGCGCAGGAAGGTGACGGCACCAAAGCCCCTTTTATCATTACGCCCCCCTTGTTCCGGCTGGATGGCGGGCAAAATAACCTGCTGCGCGTAGTGCGGGCGGGCGGCAATTTACCCTCGGACAAAGAATCTCTGTATTGGCTGAATGTGAAAGCCATCCCATCGGTAGAGAAAAAAGACAACACGCTGCAAATTGCGATCAAGACCCGTATCAAGCTGATTTATCGTCCGCAGGGGTTATCCGGCAATCTGGAAGAGGCAGCCGGGAAATTGACATGGAAGCGTAGCGACAACCGTTTGCAGGTCAATAATCCTTCACCCTATTACCTCACTTTTTTCAATTTGAAGCTCAATGGTCATGAGATTCCCGGCAGCACAATGGTAGCCCCTCAGGCCACCGCCAGTTTTCCATTGCCGGCCGCCAGCGGAAGCGGCGGTAACCTGAGTTGGCAAATCATCAATGATTACGGCGGTACCGGGACGACTTTCACCAACAGGATATAGCCGTTTATTTTAAGCCCCGTACAGACGACGGGACACAGGGATACGGCTCGCCAGAGTTCAGGGTGGGCGAAATGATCGGGACAGGGAGTTAAAAAGATGAATAACCCGAGTTGTATTGGTCTGCGAAAACCTAAGTCGGTCTTGGCGTACCTGATTTCTTGTCAAATGCTGCTGTTGCTGAATTCTTCCAGCGTGGCCTATGCGAGCCGTTATTTTAATCCGGCCCTGCTGGAAATCGATAACCCGGCGCTGCGTGGAGCGGATCTTTCTGTTTTTGAAGAAAACAGCAGCCAGGCGCCGGGTAACTACCGGGTCGATCTTTATCTTAACGGTCAGCAGATAGAGACTCTGGATATCGAGTTTCGTCTCCTGCGTGATGCGGCAGGGAAACAAAAGCTACAGCCTTGTCTGAGCGCCGCGAAGCTAACTGAATTGGGCGTAAAGGTAAGCGCATTTCCCGCTATCGACAGCTTGGAAAGTTGCGTCAATCTGGCGCAGACGATACCTCAGTCTTCCACCACTTTTCAGTTCAACCAATTGCGACTTAATCTGAGTATTCCCCAGGCCGCGCTGAATATGAACGCGCGCGACTATGTGCCTCCTGAACTGTGGGATGCCGGCATACCGGTGCTGCTGGTCAACTACAACTTCACCGGCGCCAATGGTCAGGAACGCGAAAGCCAAGGGCAAAACACCAACAGCTATTACCTCAACCTACGCTCAGGCATCAACTGGGGCGCATGGCGCCTGCGTAACTATTCCGTGTGGAATCAATATAGCGGCGGAGTTTCCTCATGGCGTTCGATTAATACCTACCTGCAGCGTGACATCGTTGCATTGCAAAGTCGTTTGACCTTGGGTGACAGCACCACCGCCAGCGACGTATTCGACAGCATACAGTTCCGCGGCGGGCAATTGGCCTCGGAGGATGAAATTCTGCCGGACAGCATGAAAGGTTATTCACCGGTGGTGCGTGGGATAGCGCGCAGCAACGCTCAAATTGTGATCCGCCAGAACGGGTATGTCATTTACCAAAGCTATGTGCCGCCGGGGGCGTTTGAAATTACCGATCTTTATCCTACCGGCGGTAGCGGCGATCTGAACGTGAGCATTCGCGAAGCCGACGGCCAGGAACAAAATTTTGTAGTGCCTTACGCAGTGGTGCCGGTATTGCAACGTGAGGGGCGCTTTAAGTACAGCCTGACCAGCGGAAAGTACCGTTCTTACAGCGACGGCGTTGATGAACATCCCTTTAGCCAGGCCACGGGTATTTATGGTCTTCCCTGGGGCGCGACGGTCTATGGCGGGGTGCAAGCCGCCAGCAAGTATCAAGGGTTGTCGCTGGGTTTGGGGCAAAATCTGGGGGCGCTTGGGGCAATATCCGCCGACGTGACGCAGGCCTGGACCAAGCAGGAAACTCACCCCAAAGAGCAGGGGCAATCATGGCGGCTGCGCTACGGCAAAAACTTTATCGAGTCCGGCACTAACTTCAGCCTGGCCAGTTACCGTTATTCCACGCGCGGCTTTTATACCCTGCAAGAGGCGTTTGAGAGCTATGGCGGCAGGGCACTTTATAACGATCACAAGAAAAGCCGTGCCGAACTGATGCTGAGTCAAAGCTTGTGGGAGAGGGGGGGATCGTTGTCGCTCAGTGTGTTCAGTGAAGACTACTGGAACGACAACCGCCGCTCCCAGTCGGCAAGCGTCAGCTACAACAACAATTGGGAAAGCGTGAGTTATGGCCTGAATTACACCTTCAGCCAGAACGGGTATGACAGCAACGGTAATCGAACCTATGTCCGTGACCATATTGTGGCCTTCAACGTCAGCGTGCCACTGAGCAAGTGGCTACCGGGAAGTTATGCAACCTATAACATGAACAGCAGCCGCAATGGTGCCACCAGCAACAATCTCGGCTTGAGCGGCAGCGCGCTGGAGGGCAATAACCTCAACTACAGCCTGAGCCAGGGTTACACCGGGCGAGGTGTAGGGGCCAACGGCAATATTCAGGCCGATTACAAGGGCTCCCTGGCGGAACTGAATTTGGGTTATGGCTATGACCGCCACCGCCGGCAGGTGAACTATGGCATTCAGGGCGGCGTGCTGGTGCATCAAAACGGCATCACGCTGTCCCAGCCGCTGGGCGATACGGTCGCGTTGGTGCAAGCGCCGGGCGCCGCGGGTGCCAAGGTGCTGAATCAGACCGGGGTGAGCACCGACTGGCGCGGTTATGCGGTAGTGCCTTATTTGACGCCTTATCGCCGCAATATCGTTGGATTGGACGGAGACTCGTTCGCCGATGACGTCGATATGACACTCAGTAGCCAAACGGTGATCCCGACCCGCGGTGCAGTGGTGCGCGCCAGTTTCAACCCTAACGTCGGCCAGCGGGTACTGATGACGCTGTTGACGCGCAGCGGTAACCCGGTGCCTTTTGGCGCTACGGTCGGGGCAGCCCACAACGCGAGTATCGTCGGCGACGGCGGGCAGGTTTATCTGGCAGGTATGCCCGAAAGTGGCCAGTTGCAGGTTAAGTGGGGCCATGACGCAACCCAGCGGTGTCAGGTCAGCTATCAATTGGCCAACCAACCCGAGAGCGGTGGGATTCGCCTGGTCAACGGGCAGTGTTTATAAGGTGTGCGTGATGAAAACAGTAAAATTAAATCAACGGGTTGTGATTTCTTGTGGCCTTCTTTGCGCCGCTATGCTCAGCCTGCCGCAAGCACAGGCTGCCTTTGGTCAATGCAGGCCCATAGGAGGAACTCATCAATTTTCATTTATATTTGCACCCACCCTGAGCAGGCCGGAACAGAACATCACCGGCATGGTAATCAATAATGCCTCCGGCAATAACTGGAATCTGAGCGATACCTACGATGTGCAGTGCGAATGCACTAACCGCACGGCTTCTTATGTCACCGCCCGGCCGAGTCTGCCGGTACAAAATCATGTAGACGGTCCTTTAACCTATTACGTGCTGAATGAATATCTGGCAGTGGCCAGCGAGGTCTATATTGGCGGCAATCTGCAACAGTATATCCCGACGCCTTTCAACAATATTTCCAATCGAAAAACGGAGCTGGAGCCCGGTGAAAGCTGTGCGAGTGCGCCCTATAGCAGCGGCGCCAGGGGGCGCGTTCATCTCTATTTCCGCAGACCTTTTGTCGGCCAGACCATCATCCCCAACACCCGACTGGTCGAGAACTATGTCTCGGTCGCCAATGGGGTGAGCAGCGTTACCCCGGTATCAACGGTCATGATGAACGGTGTGGTGACGGTGCCGCAAAATTGCGAAATCAGCCCACAGACGGTGATGATTGATTTTGGCGACATTCTGTCTACCGATTTCCAGACCAAAGGAAATATGCCGCCTAATTTTACTCCGCATCAGAAGGAACTGACCCTGGCCTGTCGCAATATTTCCGAAGGGGTCAAGATCAGTCTGTCATTCAGGGGGGAAGCCGACAGCAATATGCCTGATTTGTTGAAGACCACTAACGGCAGTATAGGGGTGAGGATTAATGATCGGTCCGGTTATCCGGTTTCGCCGCAAAACGGGCGTCTGGGCGTCGATTTCAACTACCCCAGCCAGAGTGGCAACACCAGGTTCAGCGCGTATCCGGTCAATACCACCGGGCAGATGCCTGCGGTGGGGAAATTCAATGCGACGGCGACCATTCAGGCAGAGATTCAATAAGTGAATATTTAACCTTGGGGGAAATCATGCCCTTAAAGAAAAGGAGAGCGTTATGTTTTATGGCTTGAGCGGAATAAGCCGGGCGCTGGTCATTGCCGGCATTTTTCAGGTGGCGTTTCCGGTTGCGGCGGCAAAGTTACAGATAACCGGCACTATCAAAGCGGCGCCCTGTATTGTCGATGGAGCAAACAGCAATATTCAGGTCAATCTCGGCGACAATATTTCTGCCGCTATTTTGGGGAGAGCCGGGACCGGCAGCGAATGGATTGAGTTTCCGCTAACGCTGAAAAACTGTCCAGCCACCACCACTTCGGCGACGGCGACGTTCAGCGGTTCGGAAGCGGAAGAAGGGGCGAGTTTATATAAAAGCGTCGGCACATCGCGCAGGGTACAAATCGAGTTGCAAAGCCAAAGCGGTGCCAATCTGGGTAACAATAAAAGCATGGCGCAGTTGGTCAACCCGCTGACGCATGAGGCCACATTCAATCTTCGGGCCCGAGCGTACAGCGTTAATGGTGGCGCCACGCCCGGCAGTATTGATGGCGTACTGCAGATTGCCTTTGTCTATGAGTAGGCATTTATAGCGCCAGCGTTCTGGATTGCCGGCTGTCGATGTTGAAGGCCGATATTACTCGGTGATGTTTTTCAGGCGAATGGCTGACGAGGGGTCGTAATAGTAAAGTTAAGGTGATGATATGGATACTAATTATCAACACAATAATATGCCGGATTCAAAGGATACATACGATAAAAAAGCCGGAACAGTAGTCATTATGGAACCCTGTTCCATTACTGCGTTAGGGATCAGTAACCGATTGATTGAGTCTTGTGGTTTTCAACAGGACAATCTCCTGTTGGTGAGGAGCCTTGCCGAGCTGAAGGCCACGTTAACCCGACATCAGCCCCGCCTGTTAATTATGGAACTATGCGGCAAGTCGGAGTCCGTATTGGACGGCTTGAGACTGATCGCCGATATACATGAGCAGTCGCCTGATACAGCGCTGCTGGTATGCACTGCGCTGGATGAGCCCAGGGTGTTGCGGCAACTGATAGCTTCAGGTATCCGAGGCATGACGTTGAAACAGGAACCTGCCGTCGCACTGGAACATTGTGTACGGCAGGTTTTGGCGGGAAGCAGTAGCTTTAGCCATCGCATCCGCCAGCGTGGGTTGCATGAAGCCGCAGCAGAGAAACCCCTGACGCTGCGCGAGTTGGATGTATTGGCTCAGCTATTTTCCGGCAAAAGCGTGACCAATGTGGCTTTGACGCTGTGCCGCGATATTCGCACCGTCAGTACGCACAAGCGTAATGCTATGTTAAAGCTGGGTTTTCATAATGATGGCGAGCTATATCTTCAGGGTAAATGGATGGCGGTGAATGGCCCGTCCTTTGTTCGCTAGGGGCGTAAACTGGCAGCGTTTTAACGCGGCAGTATCGAAGGAAGACAGGAGCAGGATATGCAGGTTTCACGTCATCAACGGTTGAATATTGCGTTAATGGATCGTTGCCCATTGACGCTGGATGGATTGGCAAGTTTTGTGAGTACGCTCTCGACCCGGGGAAAGATCGTGGTACGGGAAACCAGTATGAGAGAGGCGGCAGATGGGGCAATCTACCAACAGGCCGACGTCTTGATTGCCGAATTGAATGGCGTGGGCGAGACTGAGGTACAGGGCCGGGAGATACTGCTTGATCTGTGCGTTCAGTTACCGGCCTTACGGGTGGTAGCCTATACCCGCAGCCAAAGTGTCGAAGAGCTGGCTCTGCTATTGAGCCAACCTAATATCAGCATTGTAGCGCGGGATGATGCGTTACCTTTGGTGGCGGAGTTTTTCAACCGGGTGCTGAACGGAGAGCGAGTATTAAGCCCGCAGATTGGTGCCTGTCTGGCGCGCACTTCCGCGAGAGAAACGACGATAACGCGTGAGCTGACCCGTTGTGAAAGCGATGTTCTGGCCTTTTTGTTTAACGGTATGAGTTTACGGGAGATTGCCGAACTGCAGCGGCGCAGCATCAAAACCATCAGCGCGCACAAATGCAGCGCCATGCGTAAGCTGAAGGTGTCGAACGACAGTGAACTGTTTTCACTGCATGGCAAAATTACCCGCCAGCTTGCCGGAGAGTGGCAGAGAAGTACGCAACGTTAAGGCGTGCGTTGGTGCGCCGGCGCGTTTCTGGCGATAGTGAAAGAACCGCATCGGCAATGATAACGTGGGGGGAATCTGCGTTCGGCATTTTTCAAATGAAATGCCCCTGAAGATATGTATTTCATGGTATTTCTCCCTCGGGGCATTGAGTCTCTATTTAGCATTGTTTTTATATCAAATATTGATAATTCTGAATCGTTCCACGTTAGTGGCAGTATAAATTACGGTGTTCTGAATGTTTTTATGCCCCAAATAATCTTGGATCAGGCGTGTATCTATCCCTCTGTCAGCCAGGGCATAGCCGCAGGAGTGGCGAAGCATGTGAGGATGCACTTGAACGCTAATGCCGGCCATTTCACCGTACATTCGCATCAGCCGATACAGCTGTTGTCGCGATATTTGCCCACCGTGGCGTGACAAAAACAGCCACTGGCTATCGGCTTCAAGGTAGCCCGACCTCAGGCCAAGCCACTTCAACAAAACATTGCGCTCTCGGGGTTGTATGGGGTGTTGAACGGAAAATCCATTTTTCAACCGGAATATGTGCACCCGATTAGTTGCAAGATCAATATCCTGTAAACGTAATGAACGGAGTTCGCTGACCCGTAAACCATGAATAAAACACATCAGTAGCAAACAACGGTCCCGAATACTGTTTTTACCCTCAGGAACGGCTGAAATAAGTTGCTCAATTTCAACCTGGCTGAGAAATTTCCGTTTCTTCATTTTAATTACCTAGGCTATTAACATTGGCTGGGGTTTTAATTTTCAGTTTTTATTAAAGCACTTAACGCAGAGTAACGGCAAAGAAAATAAAATTACTTCACGGTGTTAATGGTAAATCCATATATTTATTTTATTTCTATTTTTGCAGTGAATGTTTTTGATATCTCTCATTTGAGCGAATGGGTGGTATTTTTGAGTGGCAGTGCGCATTTATATTTCCATTAATTCAATTTAGTGCTCCCCAGACCGATATCCGTATTGAATATTTCGGATATCCGATGCCGCCCGGCTGGGGATGTTTTCTCCCCGCGCTGCAAGTGATATGAGAATTATTATTGATATCATTCTCTCGCCGCTTACAATGCCTGCCATCACAAGTTTGCAGGGTAAGGGTTTTTCATGGAGTTGCTACGGGTGGTTTACCATCAGTATCGTTGGCCGTTTCTGGCGGTAATGGCGTTGACCATGGCTAGCGCGGCGCTGGGCATCGGCATCATCGCCTTTATAAATCTGCGGCTGATGGCTGCGGCGGGCAACCCACTGACTGTGCTGCCGGAGTTCCTCGGGCTATTGGCTTTGTTGCTGGCGGTGACGCTGGGATCGCAGCTGGCGCTGACCACGCTTGGCCATCATTTCGTATTCCGTCTGCGCGGCCAACTGGTGAAGCGGATCCTGGATACCCCTATTGAACGGATTGAGCAATTGGGCAGCGCTTCTCTATTGGCGAGCCTGGCCAGCGACATACGCAATATTACGCTGGCTTTTGTCCGTCTGCCGGAACTGGTGCAAGGGGTGATACTGACGCTGGGGTCTGCGGCCTATCTGGGCTGGCTTTCACCGCAGATGTTGGCAGTGACCGCAGTCTGGGTAGCGGTAACGGTTTTCGGCAGCGGGTATCTGGTATCGCGAGTGTATCGTCATCTGAGCAGCGTGCGTGAGGCGGAAGAACGCCTTTACCAACATTATCAGTCTGCCATTGACGGCCGCAAAGAACTGGCGCTGAACCGCGATCGCGCGAAAACGCTCTATCAACAGGCTTATCGGCCGGATGCTGAAGGCTACCGTTACCATATTATTCGCGCCGATACCTTCCATCTCAGCGCGGTAAACTGGTCGAATATCATGATGCTGGGCGCCATTGGCCTGGTGTTCTATATGGCCAACAGCCTGGGCTGGGCGGATACCGCCGTTGCGGCGACCTATTCACTGACGCTGTTATTTTTACGCACGCCATTGCTGCAAGCGGTAGGGGCTTTCCCGACGCTGATAGGGGCAGAAGTGGCCTTCAATAAGATCAAATCCCTGCGGCTTGCCGATTATCAACCGGCATTCCCAACGGTTGCCGCCAAAACCTGGCAAACGCTGGAACTGCGCGACATCGTATTCCATCACGGTGCGACGGAGCAGAAAGCCGGTTTTGCCGTTGGGCCTGTCTCCCTGACGTTGCGCCGGGGGGAATTGGTGTTTCTGATTGGCGGTAATGGCAGCGGAAAATCAACGCTTGCGATGTTACTGACCGGTCTGTATCAGCCGGTCAGCGGGCAGATCCTGCTGGACGGCGTTGCGCAGGAACCATCGGACATGCACGACTACCGCCGTTTGTTTTCCGCCATTTTTACCGATTTTCATCCGTTCCACCATTTGCAGGGGCCGGATGGCCGGCAGCCTGACGCCGAATTGGTGGAAAATTGGCTTAACCGGTTGAACATGAAAAACAAACTGGAATTTGACGGCCTGAGAGTGACTAATCCGCAGCTGTCGCAAGGGCAGCGTAAACGCCTGGCTTTGCTGCTGGCGGTGGCGGAACAGCGGGATATTTTGCTACTGGACGAATGGGCTGCGGATCAAGATCCGCAATTTCGTCGCATCTTTTATCGCGAGTTGTTACCGCAACTGCGTGAGTTAGGCAAAACGGTATTTGCCATCAGCCATGACGACCATTATTTCGAGCATGCCGATCGGTTGTTGCAAATGCGCGATGGGCAACTGATTGAATTGTCGGGCAGCGAGCGTGATCACGCCAGTAAGGACTCGGTCATGCAGATTAGCTGATCCTTTCAGGCCGCTTTACGCGGCCTGAATTAAGGATTCAGTCGCTCAGGCCTCAGCAAAAGTTCTCTTCTTTATTTCCCTTTACCGCCAAACCACCCGCCAATTTAGGTTAAATCCAGCCATTTGTTTTAATAATAATTCGTTTACTGATGGTTTGATTTTGATCTTTTTTATCGTGTCACACTACCTGGATACTGATAGTTGGGTTGTTGTTAGCCTATGTCCTGTGAAGTGTGGTGCTGTCGTTTTTTGCACTATTTTATTGATTGTTTAAACATATCAAAAATACTCATTCAATCAATTTAATCTATTGGTGAGGCGCGGAGTGATAAGCAAGGATGGAGTGGACATCAAACGTAAGGCTTGGCTGTGCGTGTTTATCGGCTGTGGGATATTTTGGTTGGGTATTGCCGCCGCGATTTATGGGTTGTTGATGATTTAGGAAACATGTCGATGGACAAGAAACGCGTTAAAAACGGCAAGAGCGCCAAAGAGCGCAGTCTTGCCAGGATACCGCCTCGCTGGCAGTTGAGCGCCGCACAGCGCGATTTTATTGACGATCTCTGGCAGGCGGACGCCCCGGATCCTGCACCGGCGCTACCCACCCGCCACGACGTCAGCGGATGATGCGATTACGCCCGGCAAGAACGCCAAACAGCATTTGCAGCAGCGTCAGGCCCAGCAGGATACTCAGCGGCAATTGCCAACCTTGGGTCAGATCGTGCAGCACGCCGAACAACGTTGGGCCCAGCGCCGCCAGTAAATAGCCTACCGATTGCGCCATGCCTGACAACTGCGTGGCCTGGTGTTGATGCCCGCTGCGCAAGCCAAAGAATGACAACGCCAGCACCAACGAACTTCCTGCCCCCAATCCTGCAAAAATCAGCCATATCAGCGAGTTTTCTGGCAGCGACAGCAGGCCGGTGACGCCAATAAAAATCAGCGACGAACTGCACAACGCGATTGCGCGTTGATCGCGCGCTCGGGGCAGAATAAATACCATGGCAAAGTTAGCGGCGATTGCCACCACCTGGTAGATAAACAGTTCGAACCCCGCCTGTTGCGGCGAGGTGCCGTGACTGGCGGCAAAGGCGCTGAACCAACCGATAATGGTGTAGAAGGTGATGGACTGTAAGCCCATAAACAGCGCTACCTGCCACCCGAGCGCGCTGCCCCACGGCGAGCGTGACGGCGTCAATGGGGCCTGTCGCGCGTCGCTGGCCGTTACGGTCGGTGGGCGGCGCAACTGCGGCAACCAGACCAGCAGCGCCAACAGGGCAGGCAGGCTCCAGCAAAGCAGGGAGAAACGCCAGCCGAGATCCTTCAGTTCCGCCAGCGGCACTGCCAGGCCGGAGGCGGTAGCGGCAGCCAGAGACATCACCGCCGCATAGCCGGCAATCATGGCGGCGGCTCGGCTGGGGAAGTCGCGTTTGACCAGCGTTGGCAACACCACGTTGGCAAACGCGATGGCGGCGCCGATCAATATGCTGCCTAACCACAGCATGCCGTTTGGCGTCAGAGAGCGCAGTACTATGCCTGCAACCAGCAGTAGCAGCGCCATGCCCAATGTGCGTTCAATGCCGATTCTTTTGGCCAGTCCCGGCGTCACCGGCGACAGGACGGCAAACAGCATCAACGGTAGCGAGTTGAGCAAGCCGGCGGCAGTGGCGGACAGCATCAACTGTCGCTGGATCTGTTCCAGTAACGGGCCCACGCTGGTCAGTGCGGCGCGCAGGTTGGCGGCGATCAGCATGATGCCGGCAATCAGCAATAAAGGGGAGCGTAAACGGCTGCGCTTCGTGGCGGCAGATTTTGGGGATAAAGCGGAGTGTGGCATGAATTCCTCGCACCAGCATGCAGCCAATCAATGCTGCATGACATGATGCGTTGATTGACGTTAACGCTTACGTACCAGCAGGGTACCGATATTTGTGCGCAAGTGTAGGGAAGAACGGGCGGCCTGACAAGGAGCGCTTGACCGGCGGGTACGGGATTTACCTTTCCGCGATCCCGCATGCCCGATGAACGATAAGCGTGTTCATCGGGCTACCGTCGGTCCGTTAGCCGGCGACGGGCAGCGGGCCAGGCGCCATGTGCGCCGGTTCATTTTCTTTCGGGCGACTAAAGCGCCAGCAACTCTGGTGATATTTGGCCACGCTGTTGCGGTGCGCCACGCTCACCAGCGTCACCTGCGGCAACTCATCAACCAGCAGGCAATACATCAGTTGTTCGGTTTCGTCGTCCAGCGCGCTGGTGGCTTCGTCGAGGAACAGAATATCCGGACGGGTCAAAATGGCCCGGGCAAACGCCAACCGCTGCTGCTCACCCGGCGACAGGCGCTGGCTCCAGTTGGCACCGGTGTCCAGCCAGCGTTGCAAATGCTTCAGGCGGCAATTTTCCAGCACTTTCAGCAGTTGCTCATCGCTGTAGTCGGCGGCGAGGTGAGGGTAACTGAGTGCCTCTCGCAACGTGCCTATCGGAATATAGCTGCGTTGCGGCAGGAATAATGCGCGGCTGGCGGCGTCCAGCCCGATGGTGCCGGAGCCGTACGGCCAGATGCCGGCGATAGCGCGCAGCAGCGTTGATTTGCCGCAACCCGAAGGGCCGACGACCAGTACGCGTTCGCCGCGTTTCAGCGTCATGGAGCTTGAATCCAGCAAGCTCTGGCCGTCTGGCAGTTGCAGGCTGAGGTTATCAAGAATCAACGGTTGGGCGCTTTCCGGCCGCAACTGAATGCCGCGTTGCTGGTGGTGTACCTGATCCACCGCGGCGTTAAAACCGGCCAGACGGTTCACGCAGGCTTTCCAGGTAGCCAGATCGCTGAAGGCATCGATAAACCAGGACAGCGCCCCCTGCACCTCGCCAAACGCGGAGGCGATCTGCATCATGCCGCCCATCTGGATGGCACCGGAAAAGTAGCGCGGCGCCGCCACCAGCAGCGGGAAAACGATAGCGAACTGGCTGTAAAAGTTGGAGGCGATATTGAGCCGCCGGGTGATGCGCATGATCGACCACCAGTTGGCGCGAATAGTCTCAAAACGATCGCCCAGCTGTTGCGCCTCGCGGGGTTCGCCGTGGTACAGCGCGATGGCATCGTTGTTTTCGCGGATGCGGATCAAGCCAAAACGGAAGTTCGCTTCATAGCGTTCCTGATTAAAGCCGAGCTGGACCAGCGGCTTGCCGACCCACCAGATCAACAGTGAGCCCAACCCGGCGTACAACAGCGCGAACCACAACATATAGCCGGGCACGGTAATGGTGTGCTGGCTAATCATAAAGGTCATTGGTCCGCTGACGTGCCACAGAATGGTGACAAAGGAAAACAGCGTCACCAGGCTGGAGAGCAGCCCGAGCGACAGCGACAGCGAGTACTGGGTCAGGACGTTGAGATCTTCTGCGATACGCTGGTCCGGGTTATCGACGATCTGTTGTTGCTCGGTATGGTAATAGGCCTGATGCGCCAGCCACTTACCCATGAATTTTTCCGTCATCCAGCGCCGCCAACGCATTTGCAGGCCTTGGGTCAGGTAGATTTTATACACCGCCAGTACGATGAAGATCAGCGCCAGATAGGTGAAACGCCACAGCTGCGCCTTGAACACCGGATAATTTTTGTTTTGCAGCGCGTCATAGAACACCTGGTTCCACTGATTGATCTGCACGCTGATATATACCAGCCCGAGCGACAGGGCGACGATGGTGATCAGCATCGACCAGGCTCGCCATTTTTCTTCCGAAACCCAAAAAGGTTTAATCAACTGCCAGACGGCGCGTTTTTGCGTAGGGGGGCTGTTCATAGGATTCTCGGTCGGGTTTGTTACGTTCCGATCAGCATGAGCCGCCGCCAGGTAACAAACAAACCGTGACATGTAAGCAGTTTTAACGCGGCTAACCGTTTGAAATATTGTGGATGAATCCTTAGAGGTGAAGCCGGGTGACATGAGGGTTATACTGGCGCCGAATTACCGGTTACTCACTCTGGAAAGGATAAGGCATGAAGGCGTTGGTTCCCCTGCTGTTGACCTATGGCGCGCTCGCCAGCGGCCAGGCGATGGCACATATTGATGAGCCGGATATTGATGCCGATTGCCAGAAAGTGGCGGGCTATGCCGAACTGGGGAAAAACGCTTATCAGCGGGGCGATTATGGCCGGGCGGCTGATGTTTTCCGCGATCAGGCAGCCTGGAGCGAGTTTTGCGGGCTGAACGATCAGGCGATCGCCACTGCCTATAACAACGTGGCGCTGGCGCTGATGCATGCCGGTGAACTGCTCAAGGCGCGCGCTTATCTGGAGCTGGCGCCGAAGGATGCGAAATCCCAGCATAATCTGAAGCTGCTGCAGCAACGTCTGGCGAAGCAACCGCCGGCAAGCGGGCCGGGTGGCGTCTATTGGCAGTACGCCGGGCGCGGCGTATGGAGCGAAGTTGCGGTCAAACCCCAGGGTGAGCGCTGGCTGATTAATTATACCGGCTATTATATGCCGCAAATGGGGCTGTATTACGGGCCGAATATGGGCGAGTTCGCCCAGGTATTGCCGATTGAACGGGGCAAGGCGGTATACCGCCAGCGGGAGCCGGGGGACGGAATGGCCTGTGATGTGGCGATGCAATTTACGGTGGATGCGGTGGACCTGCGCACCAAGGGCGACTGCGGATTTGGTTTTAACGTACAGGCGCAGGGGACGTTCATACGGGTCGAGTAATCGGCTGCGGGGTGCGCAGCCGAAACCAGTATTAAGCCCAGTTCACCGCGCCGCTCAACAACGCTTTCCAGGCATCAACGTTGCCCAAATAGTTGCCTGCCGGGATCTGGCGCAGCTGGCCTTCGTTGTCTTGCAACGCAAAGGTCGGGAACCCCTGGCCCTGGATTTTGGCAAGAAACGCGCGGCTTTCCGCAATGTGCTGTGCGGTCGGCGCGCCGGCGTTAAAGCGCATCTCGGCAATGAACGGAGCCGAGGGCAGGCCCAGCTCTTTCGCCAGGGCTTCCAGCACCGGGGTATCGGCGATGCGCCGGCCTTCCTGATAATGCGCTATCTGAATGCGGTGCAGCATATCCACCCCGCGTCCCCCCAGCGCTTCCGCCGCCAGAATCGCAGTAATCGGCGGCTCGGAGTCCATCACTGCCGTGGTATCGCGCAGCAACCCATTGAAATAGGCTTCACCGAAGCTCTGGCCGGTCAGCTCCGCAATGCGCTTGTCATGCGGAATCACATAGTTACGCCATTCGTCCGTGATCTGGCGGCGATTATTGCCGGTCATCATGCCGCCGGCGTGCAGGGCGACAGTCAGCCCAGGAATGCTCTTGGCCGCCTGCACCAACGGCGCGGCGCCATAGCACCAGCCGCACAGCGGGTCGAAAACGTAATGCAGAGTTGTACCGGTCATCTTTACTCCTCGTGATGTTCTGCGGCTGAACGCCGCAGAACATTGAGCCTGTCAAAGGCAGTGTAGTCTGATTGGCGACGCGCTTATTGCGGCCACTTCATCTCGCCCTTCAGCACCTTGGCGCTCAGTTCCAGGCTAGATTCATCTTTCAGGTTCGGGTAATGCTTTTTCATTGCCGCAATCAGCGCCGCAGAATCTTTGGCTTTCGGCAACTCGGCTTCCAGCGTGGTCAGGTAGTTCTGGGTGAAGGTCACGGATTCCAGCGTCTGCGGCGCGCCCGGCAGGAAGTGGCCAGGGACGACGACTTTCGGTTTCAGCGCCTTGATGCCTTCCAGCGTTTGCTGCCAGTGAGCGCGGGATTCCACGGTCTGGTTATCGGCGATCCACGGGTGGATATTGTCGCCGGCTACCGGGACGCCGCCCACTACCGCCTTCAGCTCAGGGATCCACACGTAGGTACGTTCCGGCGTTGGGCCGGTCAGGCCTTTCACTTCCACTTTCTGGCCGTCGATGGTGAAGCTGTCGCCATGCAGTGCCTGCGGAACCACGACCGCTTTAGGCGCGTTGTCTTTCAGGATCGGGCCCCAGTACGCCATTTTGCCGTCTTTGGTGGCATTGATTTCTTTGATCGTGTCCGGCGACGCGATGATTTTTGCCTGCGGGAACGCAGCTTTGATCACGTCCAAACCAAAGTAGAAATCCGGATCGGAATGGCTGATGTAGACGGTGGTCAGCTTCTTGCCGGTCGCTTTGATCTTTTTAACCAGTTCTTCGGCGTCGTTGCGTTGGAACTGGGCGTCGATCAGCGCCACTTCGTGTTTACCGCTGATGATTTCCGAAGAAACCGGGAACACGCTTTTCTCTCCCGGGTTGTACACTTCCATGGTCAGGGAGTCAGCCGCAGCGGCGAAGGTGCTTGCAGTGGCGATGCTGGCGAAAGCCAGGGTCAATAATGATTTCTTAAACATGGGCAGAGGTCCTTTTGGGTAATCAGTTGTTGTTGTACAGATGTTAGGTTGCATAAAGCGTTAGAAAAACCGGATAATGAGCAATTATTCATTGCGTAAATCGGACGAATCATGGATCGCATTACCGCAGCAGAAGTTTTTATCACCATCGTTGATCGCGGTAGCATGATTGCCGCTGCGGAAACGCTGGAAATGTCGCGAGCGATGGTGACGCGCTATCTGGCGCAGATGGAGCAATGGGCCGGCGCGCGTTTACTGCACCGCACTACCCGTAAGCTTAGTCTGACTGACGCCGGAGAGCGCACTCTCGAACGTTGCCGGCAGATGCTGGCGCTGGCGGGTGAGATCGATTTGGTCGAAGGCGAGCAAAGTGACGAATTGCGCGGTCTGCTGCGCATCACCTGTTCACAGTCGCTGGGCCAGACCGCGCTGGTGGGGGCGGTGACGCAATATCTCAAACGCCATCCGCAGGTGGCGGTGGATTTGCAGATGAATAATCGGGCGGTCAATCTGGTGGAGGAGCGCATCGATCTGGCGCTGCGCATCACCAATGAGCTGGATCCCAATCTGATCGCCCGGCCGCTGTCTTCGTGCGCTTCGGTGGTCTGCGCTTCCCCGGCTTATCTGGCGGCGCACGGCATGCCGCGCCATCCCCAGGATTTGGCGCTGCACAACTGCCTGACTTATTCCTACTTTGGTAAAAGCCTGTGGCATTTTGATGCTCAGGGCGTGAAGTCGGCGGTGGCGGTCAGCGGCAATCTCAGCGCCAACGAGTCGGTAGTATTGATGGCCGGGACGGTGCAGGGCGCCGGCATTTCCATGCAGCCTTATTATTCGGCGGCTCCATTGCTGGCAAGCGGTGAACTGATAGAACTTATGCCGGATTATCGGCCGCAGTCGATGGGGATTTACGGCATTTATACCTCGCGTCGCCAAATGCCGGCCACCTTGCGCACCATGCTGGATTTTCTGGTGGAGTGGTTTGCCACCGACCCCAACTGGCGGGCGACGCTGCGCTGATATCGTTAACACGACAGCAACATTTGCACACATTTTTCATCGCCAGCGCATTCAAGCGTTTAGCGGCCTGATGATGGCTTTTTGTGCTC
Organism: Serratia plymuthica; assembly: GCF_018336935.1. Taxonomy (NCBI): domain Bacteria; kingdom Pseudomonadati; phylum Pseudomonadota; class Gammaproteobacteria; order Enterobacterales; family Yersiniaceae; genus Serratia; species Serratia plymuthica. Next base: position 4,505,910 of record NZ_CP068771.1, read on the forward strand.
AGCGGGGCTTTGTCACTGGTTTCAAGGTCGGTCGCCGTGCTATTTCTGTAGCGTGAAAAGAGTGAATAAGACTTAATAATTATAGGGTTAAGAAAATAACCCACAGGTTGAACAACATCTCTGACCCTTTTTCGCGGGCAGCCTGTCAGGCTGTCCGGCAATTCCGCGAGTTTTTACCGGCCCCGTGCGCCTGATGCCGGGGCTTTGTCGACTGGGAGCGTTACACATGCCTGTTTCTCTGCTTGCACTGGCGTTAAGTGCATTTGCCATTGGCACCACCGAGTTCGTGATCATGGGGCTGCTGCCTGAGGTGGCGGGGGATCTTCAGGTCTCAATCCCTTCAGCCGGCTGGCTGATCAGCGGCTATGCCCTCGGCGTGGCGATAGGCGCGCCGATCATGGCATTGTTGACGGCGAAGCTGCCGCGCAAGAATACCCTGCTGTTGCTGATGGTGATTTTTATCTTCGGCAATATCATGTGCGCGTTGGGTTACAACTACGACTTCCTGATGCTGGCGCGTATTGTCACCGCGTTGTGTCATGGCGCGTTCTTCGGCATCGGTGCGGTGGTGGCCGCCAATCTGGTGCCACCGAATCGCCGCGCTTCTGCGGTGGCGCTGATGTTCACCGGCCTGACGCTGGCCAACGTGCTGGGGGTGCCGCTCGGCACCGCGTTGGGGCAGGCGTTGGGCTGGCGCTCCACCTTCTGGGCGGTGGCGGTCATCGGCGTGCTGTCCTTGCTGGCGTTGTACAGCAAGCTGCCGGCGGTGGAGGATGAGGCGCCAACCGATCTGAAAAAAGAGCTGGCGGCCCTGCGCGGCGGCGGCATCTGGCTTTCGCTGCTGATGACGGTAGCCTTTGCCGCGTCGATGTTTGCGCTGTTTACCTATATCGCCCCGTTACTGACTGAGGTGACCGGCATTTCGTCACATGGGGTGAGTTGGACGCTGTTGCTGATGGGGGTCGGCCTGACGCTGGGTAACATCGTCGGCGGCCGTTTGGCGGACTGGCGCTTGCCGGTTACGTTGACCTGCACGTTTCTGGTGATTGCCTTCTTTGCCGCGCTGTTCAGTTGGACCAGCCATTCCATGGTGCCGGCGGAAATGACCCTGTTCCTGTGGGCCGCTGCGGCGTTTGCCGCCGTACCGGCGCTGCAGATCAACGTCGTGACCTACGGTAAAAAGGCTCCGAACCTGGTTTCCACGCTGAACATCGCCGCGTTTAACGTGGGCAATGCCATCGGAGCCTGGGTAGGCGGGGTGGTGATTGCACAGGGGCTGGGGCTGACCAGCGTGCCGCTGGCCGCCGCGGCGATTGCCTTGCTGGGGTTGGTGCTGTGCCTGGTGACTTTCAGCCGAGCCAAACGGCCGGCTAGCGCTTAATCACTGCGGCCAGACGGGCGGGAAGACTCTCGGCCTGCTGCTGCAAATGCTGAATGAAGGCCGTGACCAGCGCCGATGATGGGCGGTGCAGCGGCCGGATCAGGCTGACGGTAAAAGGCACTTCAACGCTGAACGGCCGCACGTGCACGCCGCTGTTGGCGTAATCGAGCGCCGTCAACGGGTTCACTATCGACAACCCCACGCCTTCTTTCACCATGGCGCATACCGATGCCGCGCTGTGAGTTTCCATGACCAGACGGCGGTTGACGCCTTCCTCATTAAACAGCGAGTCGAGCAACTGACGGTAGCTGTCGGTGCTCGACAGGCTGATAAAGTTTTGTCCGTCGAAGTCTTGGGGGGTCAGCACCCTTTTCGCCAGCAGCGGATGCTCGGCCGGCAGCACGCACACCTCGTTCAGCGTCATCAACGTCATCCGCTCGGTGCCTGCCGGGGTCAGGGTGTTTTCCGTCAGACCCAAATCGTGGCGCTGCGCCGACAGCCACTCTTCCAACAACGGCGACTCCTGCGGTATCACGCTGAAACTGACTTCCGGGTAGCGATCGATAAAGGGTTTGCACACCACCGGCAGCAGCGACTGCGAGAATACCGGCAGGCAGGCAATGGAAAGCTGCGCCTGCTGGAACTGGCGGATACCTGCAGCGGCGTTGACGATGCGTTCCAGGCCGTAATAGGAGCGCTGCACCTCTTCGAACAGCCGCAGGCCCTGCACCGTCGGGTATAAACGTCCGCGCAGCCGATCGAACAGCTGTAGCTGGATCAGTTTCTCGAAGCGGGCCAGTTCGCGGCTGACGGTGGGCTGTGAGGTTTGCAACAGCGCTGCCGCCTCGGTCAGATTGCCGGTGGTCATCACCGCATGGAAAATTTCAATCTGGCGCAGGGTAATCGCGTGCATCGGCGCGCTCCATAAACAGGTAAGTCCATATCATAAATGAATAGACTTCGGCTAAATAGATATTTTCCACGCAGTAAAGAGTGCGGCACTATGGGTGACATGACTTCAGCCACATTTTTGATCCGGGAACATCACCATGCCACGCGCTTTGCACGATACCACCACCGCCCTCAATGCCGCTAACCTGCTGGCCTTGCCTCAGCGTTTTGGCTGCCCGGTATGGGCCTATGACGCAGCTATCATCAGCGAGCGCATCAGCCAGTTGCGCCATTTTGACGTGATTCGTTTTGCCCAAAAGGCCTGCTCGAATATTCATATTCTGCGCCTGATGCGCGAACAGGGCGTCAAGGTGGATTCCGTCTCGCTGGGCGAAATTGAGCGTGCGTTGCAGGCCGGTTTTCAGCCGGGCGGTGAGCCAAGCGACATCGTGTTTACCGCCGACGTGTTGGACCACGCGACGCTGGCGCGCGTCAGCGAATTGAAAATCCCGGTGAACGTCGGCTCGATCGATATGCTGGATCAACTGGGCCAGGTTTCCGTTGGCCACCCGGTGTGGTTACGTATCAACCCGGGCTTTGGCCACGGCCATAGCCAGAAAACCAATACCGGCGGCGAGAACAGCAAGCACGGGATTTGGTATGCCGATTTGCCGCAGGCAGTGGAAAAAATTCGGCAATACGGCCTGAAGCTGATCGGTGTGCATATGCATATCGGTTCGGGCGTGGATTACCAGCATCTGGAGCGCGTGTGCGACGCCATGGTGCAGCAGGTGATCGAACTGGGTCATGATATCAGCGCGATTTCTGCCGGCGGCGGGCTGTCGATCCCCTATCAATACGGCGAAGAGGCGATTGATACCGAACACTATTTTGGCCTGTGGAACAGCGCGCGCGAGCGCATTGCCGCTCATCTGGGCCATCCGGTGAGCCTGGAGATCGAACCGGGTCGTTTCCTGATGGCGGAGGCCGGGGTGTTGGTCGCCGAGGTGCGTGCGGTGAAAGACATGGGCAGCCGTCACTTTGTGCTGGTGGACGCCGGTTTTAACGATTTAATGCGCCCGGCGATGTATGGCAGCTATCACCATATTTCCCTGCTGCCGGCCGATGGCCGCAATACCGAGCATCAGCCGCTGCGCGACACCGTGATTGCCGGGCCGCTGTGCGAATCCGGCGACGTGTTCACCCAACAGGCCGGTGGCGGCATTGAAACCCGCGAGTTGCCGCCGGTGCAGGTCGGCGACTATCTGGTATTCCATGATACCGGCGCCTATGGCGCTTCGATGTCTTCAAACTACAACAGCCGTCCACTGTTGCCGGAAGTGTTGTTCGAGAACGGGGAGCCACGGCTGATCCGCCGCCGGCAGACCATCGAAGAGTTGATTGCGCTGGAACTGATCTGATGCAGACGGGCGCAGCGCGCTGCGCCCGTCTCAGAGTGTCATCCGCCGATGCTGGCCGTTGGGCAGTTCAACCTCTAACGAAAGCGTGCCGCCCATGGCTTCAATGTAGCGTTTCAGTGAAGAGAGTTTGATTTCGCTACCGCGCTTTTCCAGATTGGCGACCGACGGCTGGCTGATGCCAAGCCGTTTCGCCAGTTCTACCTGAGACACCGCAAGTTCTTCCCGCAGCATCGCCAGTCGCAATTCAAAAATTTCCTTCTCCGCCTTTTGCCGGGCTGCCGCAACGACGGTGGGATCGAGCTTATCGATCAAATTTGATAAAGGCTTGGCCATATGCGTTACCTCTGGGTCGCCAGATAATGTGAAAACTCCATGGCGGCGATGGGCAACAGGCGCTGATAAAAGCGTTTATCGCCTGTCTTGTCACCACCGCATAGCAGTACGGCCAGGTGTTGCGGATCAAAGGCGAAAAACACCCGAAACGGGCGACCGCGGTGCTGAATACGCAGCTCTTTAAGATGCCTTATTGAGCTGGAAAAATGCAGAGTGTCGGCATGCGGACGAGCCAATAGCGGGCCGAATTCCTGCAATTTGAATATTTCCGCCAACACGCTTTTTTGTTCATCGCCGTTCAGTGATAAAAACCCGTCGTCGAATCGTTCGACGGTTACGACTTGCCACATACCACGCTCCGAATATAGCTTTTATGCTATATAGTGTAAAGGTTATTGTGGAGACAATATGCGTACGGGTGGGGAATGGGAAATCGCAGAAAAAGAAATGCGGCGCAGTGCGCAATCAGCGTTTTGCGCCTGAGAGTCTCAACCGGCGTAGGGGCCTGGAGCCACGGAGTCGCGCAACCGAAGCTCGCCGGTGAACGGGGAAAGCGGGGAGAGGCTTTCGCCGTTGATCAGGCGGAAAGCCTGGCTGATAGCCGCCTCGATCATCACGTCTATCGGCAGGTAAACGGTGGATAGCGCGGGTTGCAAATAGGCGGCGCTCGGCTCGTCGTCAAAACCGAATAACGAGACATCCTGCGGCAGGCGCTTGCCCGCTTCGTGCAGCGCCTTCATCGCACCGACGGCCATATCGTCGTTGCAGGCGAACAGCGCACTGAATCCGGTCTCGCCGGCCAGCAGGCTGCGGCTGCCCTGATAGCCGCTTTGCACGCTGCTGTCGCCATAGGCCACGCGGGCATCGTCGAAGGCAATTTTGTGATGCTCAAGCGCTTGCCGATAACCCGCCAGCCGCGCCTGGGCAGTGGGGGTGGCGATAGGGCCGGTGATGCAGGCTATCTCGCGGTGCCCCTGCCGAATCAGATAATCCACCGCATGGAAGGCGGCCTGCCGCTGTTCGAAGAAAACACAGCGCGTACGCGCCTGCGGCAGATCGCGATTGATCACCATGATCGGTACCGGCAGGCTGCCCAGCAGGGCCATTAACGCCGATTCGGACATGAAACGGGTATAAAGAATGATCGCGTCGCAGCGGCGATCGGCCAACAGCTGCACTGCCTGCAGTTCATCTTCCGGCGTATCGTGACCATCGGTGACTATCAGGTGCTTGCCGCTGGCCTCGATAAGCTTGGCGGCCTGGCGCAGCAGGCGCCCGAAATAGGGGCCGTCGAAGTTGGATACCACCAACCCAATGCTGTTGGAGCTTTTGTTCGCCAGCGACTGGGCGAGAAAGTTCGGGCGGTAACCCAATTCGTCCATCGCCTTGAACACCGCGTCGCGGGTGCTTTTTTTCACCTGGCCGGTGCCATTCAACACGCGTGAAACCGTGGCTTTAGAGACCCCAGCGCGAAGGGAAACATCCAACATGGTGATCATCAGTGGCTAACCCCTTTTCAACATCCGCTGCGGCAAATAACGCTCAGTTTAGCATAGGGTTATCCCTTGGCTGCGGGGCTTTTTTCCTTCTGGTTTACGCGGTGGCGGAACGGCACTAGACTGCTTTCGGGCAACGAGAGGAAGCGGAAATATGATTAACATTGTGCCTTTGGCGGATTATCCGCAGTACCTGCAACAGGTGGTGGACTGGCAGTGGCGGGCGTTCGGCGGCGAAAACAGCCGGGCATTTTTCGCCAGCGTGGTAGAAAGCGGCCTGCGGGGCGCGGATTTGCCGATCACCTTTATTGCCTTGCAGGGGGAAAAGCCGGTGGGCACCGTCGCTCTGTGGCGCTGTGACCTGATCAGTCGCCAGGATCTGACCCCTTGGCTGGCGGCGCTGTACGTGGATGAAAGCCAGCGCGGCAGCGGTCTTGGCCTGAGGTTGCAACAACACGTGCAGGACTACAGCCGGCGAGCCGGCTTCAGTGAACTCTATCTGTACAGCGAATTCAGCGGTTATTACGAACGTCACGGCTGGCATTACATCGGCGACGCGCTGGATTATCCGGACCGCCCGGTGCGGTTGTACCACCGGGCGCTGGTTTAATTCTGTTCGTAAACGTTATTGATACTGGCGACCGAATGACGCCGCACCAGCGTCGGGCTGAACATGTTGGTGATCTCCGGCAGCGGCTGGTTGTTGGCCAGCGCCAGCGCCAGTTCGGCAGCCTGGGTCGCCATCGCTACCACCGGATAGCGGATAGTCGTCAGGCGCGGCCGCAGGTAGCGTGAAATCAGCACGTCATCAAAACCGATCAATGACATTTGGCCCGGCACGTCCACACTGTTGTCGCTCAACACCGAGAGCGCGCCGGCGGCCATTGAGTCGTTATAACAGGTCACTGCGGTAAAGTGCTTGCCGCGTCCGAGCAACTCGGTCATCGCCTGTTCACCGCCAATCTCGTCCGGCTCACCGTAGGCAATCAGTTTTTCATCCACCGCAATGCCATGTTCCTGCAACGCATCGAGATAGCCCTGCAGACGGTCTGCCGCGTCGGAAATCTGGTGGGTGGAGCAGACGATGGCGATGCGTTGATGCCCCTGCTGGATCAAATGGCGGGTGGCCAGCCAGGCACCATAACGGTCGTCCAGCGCCACGCAGCGTGCCTCGAAGCCCGGCAGCGTGCGGTTTATCAGCACCATGCCCGGTATCTGCTGCATCCAACCGCTCAGTTCGTTATCGGTCAGCTTTTTGGCGTGAACCACCAGCGCGGCACAGCGGTGCCGCACCAGTTGTTCAATCGCCTGGCGCTCTTTTTCAGCCTCGTGGTAACCGTTGCCAATCAGCAGGAAGTTGTGGGTGGTGTAGGCCACCTGTTCCACTGCCTTGACCATGGCGCCAAAGAAGGGGTCGGAAACGTCGGACACGATAAGCCCAAGCGTTTCGGTCGATTGCTGCGCCAGCGCGCGCGCGTTGGCGTTAGGGTGGTACTGCAGTTGTTCCATCGCCGCCAGCACCGCAGAGCGCGAACTTTCGCTGGCTTTCGGGGAATTGTTTATTACGCGAGACACCGTGGCCACGGAAACACCCGCCAGCCTGGCAACATCCTTTATCGTAGCCATATCTGTAATACATCCTGGGTAATCGCTTACATTCCCCAGTTTTGCGGAAAAAGCCCGGGGCTGCAAGCGGTGGTGATCGCAACTTGTGGCGGCCGTTGCAGATATGTGCGATTTAATGTGCGCTTAGGCCCGCAGGGTACAGTGATAGAGCAATTTGTGCTTTGAAACCGCGCGTCGGCTGATGTTACTTTTGTGCATCTATTGATTGCCCGAGAATCTCATGTCCATTAAACGTTACCCGCAACTCGCACACTGGGGGGCGTATACCGCCGTGGTTGAAGACGGCAGGCTTATCCGCTGCGAGCCGTTCGCCGACGATCCGGATCCCTCTCCGCTGCTCGATTCCATCGCGCCAATGGTCTATTCCGACAAACGCATCCGCAAGCCGGCGGTACGCCGTTCCTGGTTGCAGAAACGCGAAGGGAGCGACCGCACGCTGCGTGGCCGGGAAGATTTTGTTGAGGTGGAATGGGATCTCGCCCTTGATCTGGTGGCGGAAGAGAATCGCCGCGTGCGCGATCGTTACGGCCCTTCCGGCCTGTTTACCGGCTCTTATGGCTGGTCATCCGCCGGGCGTCTGCATCATGCGCGCTCGCTGGTGCGGCGTTTTTATTTCAGCGGCGGCGGTGGCGTTGACCAACTGGGCAATTACAGCTGGGGCGCGGCGCAGTTTTTCCTGCCGTACGTTATCGGCACCTTTACCCCATTGACCGGGCGCGTGACCAGTTGGCCGAGCGTGGTCGAACACTGCGAGCTGTTTGTCGCCTTCGGCGGGCTGGCGTTGAAAAACGCCCAGGTATCCTCCGGCGGCGCAGCGGAGCATACGCTCAAACCCTGGCTGCAGAAGCTGGCGCAGAAAGGCACCCCGGTGATCAACATCAGCCCGATGCGCGATGACTGCCCGGACTTTGTGAATGCCGAATGGATCCCGATCCGCCCGAACACCGATGTAGCGCTGATGTTGGCGCTGGCGTATGAAATTCAGCGTCGGGGCGCACAGGATGAGGCTTTCCTCTATAGCCATTGCGTGGGTTACGACCAACTGGCGGATTATCTGCGTGGCACGGACGACGGCGTGGCGAAAACGCCGGAATGGGCCAGTGCTATCACCGGCATTCCGGCGGCGCGCATCAGCCTGCTGGCGCAGCAATTGATCGGCGTACGCAGCTTTATTACCTGTTCCTACTCGGTTCAGCGCGCTCATCGCGGCGAACAGCCGTACTGGATGATGATCGCCCTGTCGGCGATGCTCGGCCAGGTCGGCCTGCCGGGCGGCGGATTCTCGTTTGGCCATGGCTCAATGAACGGCGTCGGCAATCCGCGGGTGGATACGCCGGGGCCAATGATGCCGGTGGGCAACAATCCTTGCGGGCTGGCGATCCCGGTAGCGCGCATCTGCGATATGCTGTTGCAACCCGGCGAACCTTACTCGTTCCGTGGGGAAACGCTGCACTATCCGGATATTCATCTGGTTCACTGGGCCGGCGGCAACCCGTTCCATCACCATCAACAGCTGAACCGGCTGGTGGAAGGGTGGCAAAAGCCGGATACGGTAATAGTGCAGGATATCTGGTGGACACCGGCGGCGAAGATGGCGGACATCGTGCTGCCAGTCACGACCTCGCTGGAGCGCAACGATATCGGCGGTTCATCGCGCGATCGCTATGTGCTGGCGATGCATCAGGCGATAGCGCCGCAGCATCAGGCGCGCAACGACTTTGATATTTTCGCCGATCTGGCGGAGCGGCTCGGTTACCGCGAACAGTTCACCGAAAACCGTGACGAACGGGCCTGGATCGAATCTATCTATCAGCAGTGCGGGCAGGCGCAGGCGGGGACCGGCGTGGAATGGCCGGAGTTCGCGGATTTCTGGCGTAAAGGTTATGTGGAACTGCCGGCACCGGCGAAGGAGTTTGTATTCTTCGACGGCTTCCGCGCCGATCCGCAGGCTAATCCGTTGCAAACCCCAAGCGGCAAAATCGAGTTGTTCAGCGAGAAAATTGCCGGTTATCGCTATGCGGATTTTGCACCCCATCCGCAGTGGCAACCGCCGGTCGAATGGCTGGGCGCGCCGCAGGCCAAAGAGTGGCCGCTGCATCTGATTTCCATTCAGCCGGGCGACCGTCTGCATAGCCAGATGGATCCGGCGCCGCTGGCGCAGGGCAATAAAACGGCGGGCCGAGAGACTCTGTATATGCACCCGGAGGATGCTGCAACGCGCGGTATTGCCGAGGGGGCCGAGGTACAGGTCAGCAATGCGCGCGGCCGTTGTCTGGCAGGCGTTGCCATTACCGATGGCGTCACCCGCGGCGTGGTGCTGATGGCCACCGGGGCCTGGTTCGACCCGGGCTTTGGCGCGCAGCGCCTGGCGGTGGAGCAGTCCGGCAACCCGAACGTTTTAACGCTGGATATCGGCACCTCGCCGTTGACGCAGGGGCCGAATGCCATGAGTTGCCTGGTGGAAGTGAGCGCCTTTCCTGCTCTCACTGCTCAACATAGTCCGCGCTGACCTGCAATTGCGTCGACAACGGGATCAGATCTCGTGATTGCTTACGCAGCTGCGTCGCGGGCGCCGCGAAATTGGCAACGGTTAACGACAGCGTGAAATGCCGCCCGGATGCGGCATTTGGCGTAAAGATCCGCAGCGTTTCACTATTGGCCGGTAAAGGGTAATTTGACAGGCGGGTTTGGCTTGGATCTTCTGGGCTGAGCGAAAAGGCAATTCGCTCCCCATCATCGCTGCGCAGCTCATCAATCGATAGATTAAGGTAGCTTGATGGGGGCGTTTCCCCGCCACGGTGTTCGGCCTGGCTTCGGTTTTCTCGCAGGGTAAACCCTTGAAGCCGCACTGGCGCATCGCAATTCAACTGATATTGCAATGGGGTGCTGTGCAGCAGGGTGGGTTGCTGGGAGAGCGTTCCAATATCGTGCTCTCCCAGGTAAATGCTGTTTTGCGTGGCTGTTAGCCTGCAGTCGGCGCCAGCCCCAAAACTGATGCCAATGGCGGCTAACCCGTAATAAATCACTTTCATCTTATGTCCTATATCTGCGTGCGATTAGCGGCATACGACGTGGCGTCGGCTAATTCCGGCACGGTTGGCGGAGGCTGTTTCTCCATCAAGTTCGAAATAACATACCCGGCCTGACGGCGTTTTCATGCTAAAGCGCTGCGATGGCGCATCGTTCTCGATGTCGAGAGCTTTCTGGTGTTCAATGAAGGCGGCGCCCTGTCCGTCGGTAAAGGCCACTACCCGCTGCCGTTCATCCTGAACCATGCTGCCGATGGCGGGTTTTTTACCGTCGTCATAGCTAATCTGAGCCATGACCCGCAACGTGTTGATGGCATTGATGTTGACGTGTTTGACGCTGCCGCGCGCCAAATTCATATTGCGCACTCCGTTGTCGATATCGGCGCCGGGGGGCAGAGTACTGGTATCGACGTTGACCAGGCTTGGTTGGTATTCGCGTAAACGAGGGATGACCGCTTTCCCTTGTTTGCCATAGGTTTTCACCTTTCCTCCCGGGGTGGAGACGCTGACTCCGGGCAGGCCGGGGAGGGTCAAAATCCCGAAGGTATCGCCTATCTGCTGTGGAGACAGCGTCAATCCGCTGCCGTCTGCGACCAAAGAGCCGCTGGCATTGTAATAAAGCGCCCTCTGGCTTTCCGACAATTGGCTATAGCTGCCGGAAAGCGTTACGAACGGGCTTAGATAGTTCAGGTTGCCTGAATAGGCGCCACTGTGGGTTTGGTTGCTTTGAGTGGCATTCAGCCCATAGGTCAGATCGCCGTTTAACGCCTGGCCTGAAAGCGAATTGCCGATGCTGCGATTTTTGCCGTTATTGATCATATTGGCGCTGTAACGCAGATTTTTCCCCAGCGGCAGCGAGATAGAGGCATATACCCGCGTGTCGTTATCGCGAGAGTAGCGGCTGCGCTCTTTTTCCAGGTTAACGCTCAGGGTTGCGGAGCCAAATTGTCGGTTCCAATAGGCATATACCCGTTGATTGAACTGCGTATCTCCTCCCTCCGTGCGAGTGGCTCCCAGGGACAGATTGCCAATATGCTGCTGATACCAGCCCAGACCCAGGCTGTAGCTTTGCCGCTGGCGTGAAGGTTCGCTGCGCGATGCAAACCAGGGGGCTTCTTCGCGATTGCTCTTGCGGGTTGAGCCAAGCTGCGTGGGGGTGCGATATTGTTCTGACTGAATGCTGTAGCCGGCGTTCAGCGTTAAGGTTTTTATCAAAGGCAACGCGCCATTCAACTGCAGTTTAGCGCCGTTGCCGCTTGATGAACGTGCCACATGCCCCAGGGCCGTGAAGCGATAATTGCGGCCATTTACGCCATAACCGGTGGCCACGCCGCGGTAATTGCGGCTGAGAAAGCCGCCGCCTCTCAACTGATGATTATCAAACCACGGCCAGGAGAACGAGCTTGTGATGAAGGGCGTTTCTGCGCTGTTGTCCAGATTGTGAGTACGCCCGAGGGCGAGGGAATAACTGCCCTGGCGGGGCGCCGAATTTCCGGGTGCCGCAAGATAAGGGACGACAAATTGTTTACGGCTGCCGTTGCTTTCCGTGACGGTGACGGACAAGTCCACCGCGTCAAACTGTGCGGGAATATCCGCAAGGCGAAAGGCGCCCGGTTGCACCAGCGTGGCGTAAACTAACCTGCCATTCTGAAAAATTTCAACCTTGGCTTGGCTCTCGGCAATGCCTTCGACCACCGGCACCTCGTTGCGCTGGCTAAACGACAGCGCCGAGTCAGGCAGCCATTGCAACCCATCCAGAGTAATGCCGCTGTAAAGCGAGTCTGACAGCGTTGCTCGTCCCAGACGCATCATGGCGTTATAGTCCGTCAACGTGCGTTGCAGATAGCTGTCGTAAGGCGTGTAACTCTGCTGCCGCTCGGATTTGTTGTAGGTGCCGTTGTGGCGGAACAGCCAGTTGTCGCTATTAAAACCGGTTTCCAAAGCGGCGTAATCGCTGCTGTGGCTTTGGCTGTCGAATCGGCTGGCGGTATAATTCAACATCAGAGCATGGCCGCCAAATTCATACTCGGCCGGTTGCCGGCGAATATGGTGCTGCGGCAAGAGTAAAACCAGTCGATTGTTGCCGGTATCGCTGTCGATGCGGCTGTCCGCATAGCACTGGCTCATCAGCATGTCTTTTTTCACATCGAGCTTGCAGGGGTGCAACCCCAGAGTTTCCACAAGAACGGGGTCGTATCGCCACTCGCCTTGTTTGTCGATACTGATCTCGTGCTGCCCGTAGTTTTGCCCGTTGATGCTAATATTTAGCGGGTGTTTACCAGCAGGAAATTTTGCCCCGGAAGAAAAGTAGTCGGCAATTTCGCTGGGGATCCCAAGGGCGCGCATCATATCAGTATCGTAGCCGGCATGACTGGGCAAGATGTAGCCGGAAGTCAGGCAAAACGCCAATAGGCGTAGCGGTGTATGCAATTTCAAAGCTGCCTCACTGGCTTGGGGCAAGGTTAACCGTCACTGCGGGTATGGCGCGCCCTGTATTGCTGATTGGCGTGTAATGCAAACGGAAAGGAATGCGAGCGAGCCGATCGCTCTTACGTGTCGTAATGGTTTGCCCAGGCAGCAAATAAGGCTGTTCCAGCACAAGCTGCTGTTTGCCGGGCAGAGTGGTGATGCTGGGGACTAACCGCACGACGTAGGGGCTTGGATTCCTGACTTGCAACGCATGCCCGTTTCGCTGCCAGCTCAGCGCTTGCCAAGGCTGTTTGTTTTCCGCCAATGTGGCGGGATGGGCGACGGCGACAACCCGGTGTCGGGTATTGATCTTGATCTGATTATTGCCTTCACCCATATCAGGAATTTCCTGAAAATACAGATGACGCATATGCTGACGGGTCTGATCAAGACGTGCCGGGTCGGCAAGCATGACGCGTACCAGTTGAGATTTGCCCGGATCGATGCGCGCCGCCGGTGGGGATAAGATAAACAAGGGGTCTTTTCCTTGTTGGCTCAATGAGTTTTCTGCGACGGATGAAAATAATAATACCGGATAGTTGCCGATATTATCGATCCTGATCGTTGCTTCCCCTTTATCCTGGTTGATCAAAAGACTGATCTTTTCCAGCTTAATTGTTGCGTGGCCATTGATGGAAAGAGAAAATAGAACTATTGCTGCAATATAGTGGATAAGACCTTTCATTTTATTTCCTGAACGTCAGAGAATAATGAACCCTGGAAATAGGGTGCTAGGATGCTTGGCGTATCAGCGGGCCAAAATAGGTGGGAACAAAAAAATTGCTCCCACGCGACGGTTATAGGTAGTGAACGGAGAGGTTCACCGAGGCCTGCAGAGCAATGCTGTCTTGCATTTGGATGCTCTTGTCATCGATGTAGCTGAGTGGGGTAAGGAACGCGCGGTAGCTGAATGTGCCGCTGAGGTTTTGACCGATGGCTATCTCGTCATAATTGCCGTCTGAGGTGGCCGTGAAACGGTTGCCCGAAGCGACGGAGAATATGGCCTGTTCTTTATCCGCGCCATTGGTCGCGTTCGTCAGATCAAAAATCTCATTCTCTTGAGGAATCATCACCGCCCCGATAGGGTCGCCATCCATAGCGATATCAGACAGCGCCAAACCGAGTACCGCGATGTCTTTGTTATTGGCGCCTTTGGCCAGCGAAGCGGTAAAGCTTTTATCTCCAAACTGATAATCTGCGTCACCTTTTGCGCTGACGACTTCGATACCCATGCTGGTCGGCGCGGTGCAATTAACGGTAAACGGGATGTTGCCGATGCCATTGCCTTCCAGTTGGACGGGGTTTACTTTATCAAAAGCTTCGCTGGAATGGCGGCCAAGATCGACGCTGTTGGTGCCGGCTGCAATGCTGCAACTGGTGTTGTTGTAAATTTCACCGGAGAAATCCACGCTAGTGCCGGCTGTTTTGGCGGCCAGGGCGTTAGAACATGCCAGAGGCAGTAAGGCTAATAATAAATATTTTTTCATTCAGAGTTCCTTCTGAGAGTATGCCATTTAAATAGAGAATTAGCATTCCTATTGGCTGACTGGAGAATAAATGACATTGATGTCGCGATGATTTTCCTCGATGTCTCAATGCGAGATTATATTATTTTTATTTGCATTTTTATGCAATATTATGCTTGATATGTATAATAAAATAGATTTATGTTCTGATTTTTTGCGTGATTTATTGAAAGTATTTTTGGTTTTACTTTTTTTATACATGCATATAGATTTTATTACTTCTCGTTATACGTTAATTATTAATAGTGTTTTTTGTATGCATGTCTTCTGTGAGGTTATCGTGGTGAATAAGGGGGGAGAGAGTTCTCTGTGGTCAGCCTGAGCATTTTTCGGATATATTCACTGCCGTCCTTTGACGTGAATGACGCGAGATAAATATGTATTTCATGCGGCGGCGTAAATTACGCACTTGATTTCATTTCAAAAATTAATTTTTCGATTCACCGGCAGTTTTGCCAATAGTCTTTATCCAGACTCGGTGGTCCCAAAGGGATTGATTGATGAGTTTCAACAATTTGCGTGTTGAAACTCGTTTAATTGCACCAACCTGCGCAGATGCGTAGGTTTTTTTCCTGTCAGGCTACTTTCCGCCGCCGTTAATTCCTTTTCTCACCGTTACTATCGTTTAAGTTTCATTAAGTTATTTCAGGAGATCGTGGAAAATTTACAGCTGGTTGCATTTAGAGCAGAACTCTTGCGATTCATCGGTAGTTTCTTGATCGGCATCTCTCTAGAGTAGGTGATCCCAGAGGTATTGATTGGTGAGAAATCAGCATACTCTGTATGTTGAAGCCATTTTCAATTGCACCAACCTACGCGGATGCGTAGGTTTTTTTTTGCCTGCCGTATAGTATTCTTTTCCCCACAACCAGTTATACCCTTCATCTTTCAAGGCGCTGGTGTGTTGGCTGCGCGTTCTCACCCCAATCACTTACTTCAGTAAGCTCTTGGGAATTCGTATGCTTGCCGCCTTCCTGCACCTTAAAATCTATTGGGTATACACTCATTTTTTTGGCCAAAGGGAGAAGGGCATGATCCTGTCCGTGCTGCGCACGTTGTTCCGCCTGCTGTATCGAATTCGCGTTGAGGGTGATGCCCGGCACTTCGAACAGCCTAAGCTATTGATTACGCCCAATCACATCTCCTTCCTCGACGGCATATTGCTGGCGCTGTTTTTACCGATCAAACCGGTGTTTGCGGTCTATGCCAGCATCGGCGATCGCTGGTTTATGCGTTGGTTGAAACCCTATATCGATCTGGTTTATCTCGACCCGACCAAACCGATGGCGATCAAACAGCTGGTGCGTATGGTCGAACAGGGCCGGCCGATCGTGGTATTCCCCGAGGGACGCATCACCGTGACCGGTTCGTTGATGAAGGTTTATGACGGCGCCGCGTTTATCGCCGCCAAATCGGGCGCGACCCTGGTACCGGTACGGCTGGACGGTGCCGAGTTCAGCCCCTTTGGCCGCATGGCCGGCGTATTCAAGATCCGCTGGTTCCCGCAGATCAGCATCCGTATTTTACCGCCGACGTCGCTGCCGATGCCGGAAGCGCCGCGCGCCCGCGATCGTCGCGCATTGGCCGGTGACCGGCTGATGCAGATCATGATGAAGGCGCGGATGGACACTCGCGAGCCGCAAACGCTGTTCCGCGCCCTGCTGGCGGCTCAGCACCGCTATGGCAGCAACAAACCCTGTATTGAAGACATTGCCTTCAGGGAGGACAGCTACCGGCAGTTGATCAAAAAATCGCTGGGCGTCAGCCGTATCCTGCAGCGCTTTACCGCAGAGGGCGAACATGTCGGCATGTTGTTGCCGAACGCCACCGTCACCGTGGCGGCGATTTTCGGCGCCTCTCTGCGCAACCGTATTCCGGCAATGCTCAATTACACCGCCGGTTCCAACGGTTTGAAAAGCGCGATGACCGCGGCGACCATCAAAACCATCGTCACTTCGCGCCAGTTCCTGGAAAAGGGCAAGCTGACACACTTGCCGGAACAGGTGCCGGAGGCCAACTGGGTGTATCTGGAGGACCTTAAAGATACCCTGACTTTGGCGGACAAGCTGTGGATCCTGCGCCACCTGTTCCAGCCGGCACATGCCATGCTGCCGCAACAGCCGGACGATGCCGCCTTGATCTTGTTCACCTCGGGGTCGGAAGGTAATCCAAAAGGCGTGGTGCACTCCCATGCCAGCCTGTTGGCCAACGTTGAACAGATCCGCACCATCGCCGATTTCACCCCGCGCGACCGTTTTATGTCATCGCTGCCGCTGTTCCATTCGTTCGGCCTGACGGTCGGGCTGCTGACCCCGCTGATGACCGGCAGCCGCATTTTCCTTTACCCCAGCCCGTTGCATTACCGCGTGGTGCCCGAACTGGTGTATGACCGCAACTGCACCGTGCTGTTTGGCACCGCCACCTTCCTCAATAATTACGCGCGCTTCGCCCATCCGTATGATTTTGCCCGCTTGCGTTACGTGGTGGCCGGGGCGGAAAAGCTGGCGGACAGCACCAAACAGATTTATCAGGACAAATACGGCATCCGTATCCTGGAAGGCTATGGCGTAACCGAATGTGCGCCGGTGGTGTCGATCAACGTTCCGTTGGCGGCGAAGGTGGGTACCGTGGGCCGCATTATGCCGAAAATGGAGGCGCGTTTGATGAAGGTGCCGGGCATCGATAACGGCGGGCGCCTGCAGTTGAAAGGTCCGAATATCATGAAAGGCTATCTGCGTGTGGAGCGCCCGGGTGAGCTGGAACCGCCGGCGGCGGAAGATGAAAACGGCAATCTGCAACCGGGCTGGTACGACACCGGCGATATCGTCACGTTGGACGATCAGGGTTACTGCGTCATTCGCGGCCGGGTAAAGCGTTTCGCCAAGCTGGCCGGCGAAATGGTCTCGCTGGAGAGCGTGGAGTTGCTGGCGCAGCGCGTGGCGCCGGAAGGGCAGCATGCCGCCACGGTGAAAAGCGACAGCAGCAAGGGGGAAGCGCTGGTGCTGTTTACCACCGACGCAAGCATCACCCGCGAAGCCTTGTTGCGTGCGGCGCGTGAGTTGGGTAGCCCCGAACTGGCGGTACCGCGTGATATTCGTTTCCTGAAAACCTTGCCGGTGCTCGGCAGTGGCAAACCGGACTTTGTAACCCTGCGTAAAATGGCCGAACAGCCGGAGAATACCCGATGAACCCGTCGTTGAATACCGACTCACCTTTGCTCTCGCGCAGCATGATTGCCGTGATTTGCGCGCAGTTTTTGTCCGCCTTCGGCGACAATGCGTTGCTGTTCGCCACGCTGGCGTTGATCAAGCAGCAGCTGTACCCCGACTGGAGCCAGCCGATTTTGCAGATGGCGTTTGTCGCCACCTATATCATTCTGGCCCCCTTTGTCGGCCAGGTCGCCGACAGTTTCGCCAAGGGACGGGTGATGATGGCGGCGAATGCTCTGAAGCTGGCCGGCGCGCTGGTCATCTGTTTTGGGCTTAATCCCTTCCTCGGTTATACCTTGGTGGGCGTGGGTGCCGCCGCTTATTCCCCGGCCAAGTACGGCATTTTGGGTGAAATCACGCACGGCGAAAAGCTGGTCAAGGCCAACGGCCTGATGGAGGCCTCCACCATTGCCGCGATCCTGATTGGCTCGGTTGCCGGCGGTGTGCTGGCCGACTGGCACATTGTGGCTGCGTTGGCGGTCTGCGCGCTGGTATATGCGGCGGCGGTGATCGCCAACCTGTACATTCCACGCCTGCCGGCGGCGCACCCGGCGGCTTCCTGGACGCCGCGCGCGATGACCCGCGCCTTCTTCAACGCATGCGTTGTGTTGTGGCGCGACGGTCAGACACGTTTTTCATTGATTGGCACCAGCCTGTTCTGGGGCGCCGGGGTGACGCTGCGTTTTCTGTTGGTGCTGTGGGTGCCGGTGGCGCTTGGCATCGGCGATAACGCCACGCCGACGCTGCTGAACGCCATGGTGGCCGTAGGGATTGTGATTGGCGCCGGGGCGGCTGCGCGCTTTGTCACGCTGGAAACGGTGAAACGTTGTATGCCGGCCGGGATCCTGATTGGCGTGGCGGTGGCAATCTTTGCGCTGCAAACCACCCTGTTTAATGCTTATGCGTTGCTGCTGACGATAGGCGTGTTGGGGGGCTTCTTTGTGGTGCCGTTGAACGCGTTGTTGCAGGAACGAGGAAAACGTTCGGTAGGCGCCGGCAATGCGATTGCGGTACAAAACCTGGGAGAGAATACCGCCATGTTGCTCATGCTGGGTCTGTACTCTCTGGCGGTGAAAGTGAGCGTGCCGGTGGTCGGTGTGGGTATTGGTTTTGGCGTGGTGTTTGCGCTGGCGATCACCGCGCTGTGGTTTTCACAGCGCGGCGCGAAATAACCGCAATGGACAGCTGTCGGGGCGCAACACACCGCGCCCCGACGTATTCATGGCGCGGGAATGGTAAAGCGGGTATGGATCTCTTCCAACCCCTGCAACACGTCTTCATCCAACACCAGGTCAAAGCTGTCGATGTTGGTTTTCAACTGATCCAGCGTGGTGGCGCCCAGCAGGGTGCTTGCCACGAACGGCTGTTGCCGCACGAACGCCAGCGCCATCTGCGAAGGATCCAGTCCGTGCTTTTTGGCTAACGCGACATATTCGGCAATCGCCAGTTGCGTTTGCGGTGCAGAATAGCGGTTAAAGCGAGTGAACAGCGTATTGCGCGCTCCGGCCGGTTTGGCGCCGTTTAGGTACTTGCCGCTCAGGGTGCCAAACGCCAGGCTGGAATAGGCCAGCAGTTCAACGCCCTCGTGCTGGCTGATCTCCGCCAGAGCGATCTCAAAGCTGCGGTTCAGCAGGCTGTAGGGGTTTTGAATCGAGACAATGCGCGGCAGTTCGTGTTTTTCGGCCAATTGCAGATAGCGCATTACGCCCCACGGCGTTTCATTGGATACCCCGATATAACGGATTTTCCCGGCGCGTACCTGCTCGGTCAACGCTTCCAGCGTTTCCAACAGGGTAACGCTGGCTTTATCGTCGGTGTATTGATAATTGAGTTTGCCGAAGTAATTGGTTTGGCGCTGCGGCCAGTGCAACTGATAAAGATCGAGATAATCGGTGTTCAGCCGTTTCAGGCTTGCGTCCAGCGCGGCGCGGATATTTTTGCGGTCCAGCGCCTGTTGCGGCCGGATGCTGCTGTCGGCGCCGCGTACCGGCCCGGCGATCTTGCTGGCCAGCACTATTTTTTCACGGTTGCCGCGCGCCTTGATCCAGCTGCCGATGTACTGTTCGGTCAGCCCCTGGGTTTCAGGACGGGGCGGTACCGGATACATCTCTGCGGTATCGATCAGATTGACGCCAGCGGCTAATGCATAGTCGAGTTGCGCATGGGCATCGGCTTCACTGTTCTGTTCGCCAAAGGTCATGGTGCCCAGTCCCAGCACGCTCACTTCTAAAGAACTGTGGGGTATACGGTGGTATTGCATTAACGGCCTTCCTTTCGTGTCAGTGCTTACGGGCCTTTACGCCCGGTGAAACAGGAGCCTGATAGCTTGCAAGGCGGTAATATCGCCTTTCCCGACTATAACCAAGCCGTGAAGATGGGGGAAGTGGATTCCGTGCGGAGAAGGTTATCGCGCAGGGGAGGAGGCGATATACCCGTCGTCTTTCAAGCGACAGCGACCCGTTCACCCCAGTTCCTTACTAAAGTCACTGGGGTGAGCGAACTGGCCGCCTGGCTGTAACTAGTTGGGGGGGATTAACGTTCGATGACCTGTGAAACCTGATCGCCGTTGATTTGGCGGTTGTTGCCTTTTTCATCTTTATAGCTGATCAGGCCGGTATCCTGGTCGATCTCGGGTTTGCCCTGAGTCAGGATCATATTGCCGTCTTTGGTCGCCATCACGTAATCGCTGGAGCAGCCCGTCAGACCGGCGGCGATTACCAACGCAGAAACTGCCATTACCCACTTTTTCATCCTGCCGATCCTCAATTATGTATGCGGAAAAGAGCTTTCTTCCAAGATTAGCAAACTCTGGATACCTCGTGTTTCAGATAAGTCCTTATCTTGGTAAGAGAAAGTATGGGGAAAATATGAAGGAGGGATAAAAATGCGAGCGGGAGCGGCTTTCGCATGCTCCCGTGGGGATTACTCGGTTGCCTGGTTTTTTTTACTGCGCATCAGGTTGAGCGCTTCGACGGACATCGAGAAGAACATCGCAAAATAGATATAACCTTTCGGGACATGCACCTGGAAGCTTTCCAGCATCAGGGTGAAGCCCACCAGGATCAGGAACGCCAGCGCCAGCATTTTCACTGAAGGATGGCGATTGACGAACTCGCCGATCGGCCGGGCGGCAAACATCATTACCCCCACCGCAATCACCACCGCCGCCATCATGATAAACAGGTGATCGGACAGGCCTACCGCCGTAATCACCGAGTCCAGGCTGAAGATGATATCCAGCAACATAATCTGCACGATGGCGCCGAGGAAGCCGTTCACTTTGGTATGGTGCTCTTCATCGGACCCTTCGATGGTTTCGTGGATCTCTTTACTGGCTTTCCAGATCAGGAACAGTCCGCCGAGCAGCAGGATCAGATCGCGCGCCGAGACGCTGTGGTCCATCAGGGTAAACAGCGGGTGGGTCAGACGGATTACCCAGGCGATAGACGCCAGCAGCGCCAGACGCATCAGCATTGCACCGGCCAGACCGATACGGCGTGCCTTGTTCTGCTGCGCCTTCGGCAGTTTGGCCACCACCAGAGACAGGAAAATAATATTATCAATACCCAAAATGATCTCAAGAATGGTCAGCGTACCTAACGCTAACCAGGCATTGGGATCCATAATCCAATCGAACATTGCCAAGCCACACCTTAATGAAATGCAAAGGCTGAATTATACGCGTTTATTGATTTGGCGACACTGTTAGCTAAACCTGGCTTAAACAAAGAGGATCATATTAAGAAATGTCTTGCCAATAACGCGGCGGTGAAGTTTTTTTTCAGATAAAAACCGCGCGGCAACGTGAGGATCGGCTGGCCCTGTTCGCCGATGGCCTCGGTCAGCGCCTTGCTGTTGGCCGCCTTGGGCCGCAGTTGCAGTACCTCACCGTGGCGTGCGGTGATCCGCTCCACGTGGCCGAGCACGATCTGGTCCATCAGTTCCTCCCAGTCACGGCGCAGCATCTCTTCTTCAGCGGCGCTCGGGCTCCACAGCAGCGGTGAGCCTATGCGCCGCTGCGCCAGCGGGATTTGCCGTTCGCCTTCTACCGGTATCCACAGTACCCGCGCCAACTTATGGCGCACATGGCAGTTGGCCCAGGTCACGCCGCTGTTGCCGGTAAGCGGTGCTACGCAGACGAAGGTGGTCTCCAGCGGTTTGCCGGCGGCGTCAATCGGGATGGTTTTCAACTCAATACCCAGTTCGGGGAAATCCTGCTCCGGCTTGCTGCCCGCCATGGCGCCAAGGTACAACTCCAGCAGCATGCCCACCCAACCTTTATCGCGTTTCAGATCCTTGGGGATCGGCAGTTGGGCGCGTGCAGCCAGTTCGCCCAGGGTAAAGCCGGCAAGCTGCTGCGCTCGCTCAAACAGCCGCTGTTCGTTTTCCGGCGGAGAGGGGAGAGGGGATAAAAACGCCATAAATACAAGCTCGTCAGGTTTGGTTGAAAAATGTACTGCATTTGTGCACAGCGAATATCAGTGGGAAAAGACACGGGAATAAACGAATAGCAGCATGATTTTTCATGACTTTTTTTATTCCGCCGCACAGTAAACCCATTTCGTCCGCTGCTTGTGCACCTGAAGCCACCGACAATAAACAGGATCTTACACCTATTTATCCACAGATTTGTGGGATAACCCAAATTTTTCCCGATCACTGGTTCGATTTACAGCCTTGACGCGGGCGCTTTTTTACGAAATTGTCCGTTTTGTGCGTAACTCATACGGATAATCTGTGGATAAAAACGATGTTGGTGGATCTTTCGCCAGGGTAAGATCCTTACCGTGCATAGATCACATTTTTACCTTGCCAAAGCCTGTTGATAATAATTTATATCATTGTTTTTATTTAATTAATATTAAATCACTTTTAGCGTCATTTTTGGGTTCACCAGAGTTTTACCGGCTTATCCCTTGAGTTCTTCACACACCTATCCACAGAAAAAGTGAATAAAACCGCCGTGAAATCGGCTCGCTTGTTTATAACTTTGCCATTATCTGTGAGTTATCCCAATGTTATCCGGTTTAGAGTGCTGCAAAGCAGTGGTTTACCGCCTGTAGCTTGTGTGAAACAATCAGGACATCTATGCGAATTTAAGCTATTGAGGTAGTCCGGTGATCGATGATGATGGCTACCGCCCGAATGTTGGTATCGTAATCTGTAATCGTCAGGGGCAGGTCCTTTGGGCTCGCCGTTACGGTCAACACTCCTGGCAGTTTCCCCAAGGTGGGATTAACCCTGGCGAAACCGCAGAACAGGCAATGTACCGTGAGCTGTTCGAAGAAGTGGGGTTGAGCAAAAAGGATGTGCGTATCCTGGCCTCTACCCGCAACTGGTTGCGCTATAAATTGCCAAAACGTTTGGTGCGTTGGGACACAAAGCCGGTTTGTATCGGCCAAAAGCAGAAATGGTTTCTGTTGCAGTTAATGAGCAATGACGCGGATATCAATATGCAACGCAGCAGCACGCCGGAGTTCGACGGCTGGCGCTGGGTGAGCTTTTGGTATCCGGTACGCCAGGTGGTGTCGTTCAAACGCGACGTTTACCGCCGGGTGATGAAAGAATTCGCCGTCACCGTGATGCCGATGCAGGAGCAGGCAACACAGCGGCAGCAGCCCCCCGCTTATCGCCGGAAGAGAGGTTAAGTTAAGCCGACTATGCTCACGCGCTTGCGAGAAATTGTTGAGAAGGTGGCCGCGGCGGCCAGTCTGACAGATGCGCTGGATCTTTTGGTCAATGAAACCTGTCTGGCGATGGATACGGAAGTCTGTTCCATTTATTTGGCAGACAACGATCGCCGCTGCTATTACCTGATGGCGACGCGCGGGTTGAAGAAACCGCGTGGGCGCGCTATCGCGTTGGCATTTGATGAAGGTATCGTCGGGTTGGTCGGGCGCCGTGCGGAGCTGATAAACCTGGCGGATGCGCAGAGCCACCCCAGCTTCAAATACATACCCCAGGTGAAGGAGGATCGTTTCCGATCCTTCCTCGGCGTGCCGATTATTCATCGCCGCCAACTGTTGGGGGTACTGGTGGTGCAGCAGCGCGAACTGCGCCAGTTCGACGAAGGCGAAGAATCCTTCATGGTGACTCTGGCTACGCAAATGGCCGGGATCCTCTCGCAATCGCAGCTTAACGCCATTTTTGGCCAATATCGCCAGACCCGCATCCGGGCGCTGGCGGCATCCCCCGGCGTAGCGGTGGCGGAAGGTTGGCAGGACAGCAGCCAGCCGTCGCTCGATCAGGTTTACAAGGCCTCGACGCTCGATACCGTGAGCGAGCGGGAACGCCTGACGCAGGCGCTGGAAGAAGCCGGCGCGGAATTCCGCCGCTTCAGCAAGCGCTTTGCCGCCAGCTCGCAAAAAGAGAGCGCGGCGATTTTCGATCTGTACTCCCACCTGTTGAACGACGCTCGCCTCAAGCGCGAACTGTTCGCCGAAATTGACGCCGGCTCGGTGGCGGAATGGGCGGTTAAGCAGGTCATTGAGGTCTTTGCCGCCCAATTTGCCAGCCTGCAAGACACTTACATGCGCGAGCGCGCCAGCGATTTGCGCGCGCTCGGCCAGCGTCTGTTATTCCACCTCGACGACACCACCCAGGGCGCTACCCAGTGGCCGGCGCGTTTTGTGCTGGTGGCGGACGAACTGACCGCTACCCTGCTGGCCGAAATGCCGCAGGATAGGCTGGTCGGCGTGGTGGTCCGCGATGGCGCCGCCAACTCCCACGCGGCGATTTTGGTGCGGGCGATGGGCGTGCCGACGGTGATGGGCGCGGATATCCAGCCGGCGCTGCTCAGCCAGCGGCTGCTGATTGTCGACGGTTATCGCGGCGAACTGTTGGTGGACCCTGAACCGGTACTGGTGCAGGAATACCAGCGGCTGATCAGCGAAGAGCTTGAATTAAGCAAACTGGCGGAGGACGACGTCGAGCAGCCGGCCCAGCTCAAAAGCGGTGAGCGTGTCCAGGTGATGCTTAACGCGGGCCTCAGCCCGGAACACGAACAGCTGTTGGGCGGGCGAGTCGATGGCGTCGGCCTGTACCGAACCGAAATCCCTTTTATGTTGCAGAGCGGCTTCCCTTCGGAAGAAGAGCAGGTTGCGCAGTATCAGGGCATGTTGCAGCTCTATCCGAACAAACCGGTCACGCTGCGGACGCTGGATATCGGCGCCGATAAACAGCTGCCTTATATGCCGATCAGCGAAGAAAATCCCTGCCTGGGCTGGCGCGGTATCCGCATCACCCTTGATCAGCCGGAAATATTCCTGATTCAGGTGCGCGCTATGCTGCGCGCCAATGCCGGGACCGGTAACCTGGGTATCCTGCTGCCGATGATCACCAGCCTGGAAGAGATCGACGAGGCTCGGCGTCTGATCGAACGCGCAGGTCGCGAAGTGGAAGAGGTGCTCGGCTATGAAATCCCGAAGCCCAAGCTTGGCGTGATGCTGGAAGTGCCGTCGATGATTTTCCTGATCCCCCATTTGGCCGGGCGGGTTGAGTTTATTTCGGTCGGCACCAATGACCTGACCCAATATTTGCTGGCGGTAGACCGCAACAATACCCGCGTGGCGGCGTTGTACGACAGTCTGCATCCTTCAATGTTGCAGGTGCTGAAGCTGATCGTCGTTCAGGCCAACTCGGCCGGGTTGCAGGTGAGCCTGTGCGGTGAGCTGGCCGGGGATCCTATGGGTGCGTTGCTGCTGGTGGGCATGGGCTATCGTAACCTGAGCATGAACGGGCGCAGCGTGGCGCGTATCAAATATTTGCTGCGGCATATTGAGTTATCCGATGCCGAAGTGCTGGCGCAGCGGGTGCTGAACGCCCAGATGACCACCGAAGTGCGTCACCAGGTCGCGGCATTTATGGAACGGCGCGGCATGGGCGGCTTGATCCGCGGCGGCAAGTAAAGGCCGCTGTTGACTGATTTTTTTACAGAACTTTTCCCTGCCGGCCAGTCCGGAGGCGGTTAAGCTTATGCTATTATCCGCCTCCTCGACTGCGTTGAAAGCAACGAAAAAGAGTGTTTTGGCGCGTTTGGCACCTGCCGCCCCCGGTTGGGGAAGAATAATAGACATGTTGTGGTGATAGATGACCAATAGCTATCTGGCGTTTCCTAAATTTGATCCGGTGATTTTCTCTATCGGCCCGGTTTCTCTGCACTGGTACGGTCTGATGTACCTGGTTGGCTTTGTTTTTGCCATGTGGCTGGCGGTGCGCCGTGCCAACAAACCGGGCAGCGGCTGGACCAAGGATGAAGTGGAGAACCTGCTGTATGCCGGTTTCCTCGGTGTGTTCGTCGGTGGCCGCGTGGGCTACGTACTGTTCTACAACCTGCCGCTGTTCCTGGATAACCCGCTCTACCTGTTTAAAGTCTGGGATGGCGGCATGTCGTTCCACGGCGGTCTGTTGGGGGTGATCCTGGTCATGTTCTGGTTCGCCCGCCGCACCAAACGTACCTTCTTCCAGGTTTCCGATTTTATTGCTCCGCTGATCCCGTTTGGCCTGGGGGCCGGCCGTTTGGGTAACTTTATCAATGGCGAGTTGTGGGGCCGCGTGACCACAGATACTCCTTGGGCGATGTTGTTCCCCGGTTCGCGCGGCGAAGACGTCGCCATTGCCGCCGCCGATCCGCAGCTATTGCCGTTGCTTAATCAGTACGGCGTGCTGCCGCGTCACCCGTCCCAGCTGTATGAACTGCTGCTGGAAGGCGTGGTGCTGTTTATCATTCTGAACCTGTTTATCCGCAAATCGCGGCCGATGGGGGCCGTGTCCGGCCTGTTCCTGATTGGCTACGGCGCATTCCGCATTATCGTCGAAGCCTTCCGCCAGCCGGATGCCCAGCTCGGCCTGTTCGACGGCGTTGTCAGCATGGGGCAGATTCTGTCCGTCCCGATGGTGGTGGCCGGTATTATTATGATGATTTGGGCGTATCGTCGTCGCCCGCAGCAGCAACTC
Organism: Serratia plymuthica; assembly: GCF_018336935.1. Lineage (NCBI taxonomy): Bacteria > Pseudomonadati > Pseudomonadota > Gammaproteobacteria > Enterobacterales > Yersiniaceae > Serratia > Serratia plymuthica. The sequence continues at coordinate 4,532,246 of NZ_CP068771.1, forward strand.
TCGTGAGGAACAAATGAAACAGTATCTGGATTTGATGAACAAAGTGCTCGCCGAGGGCACCCCTAAAGCCGACCGTACCGGCACTGGCACGCTGTCGATTTTCGGCCACCAGATGCGTTTCAATTTGCAGGAAGGGTTCCCGTTGGTGACCACCAAGAAGTGCCACCTGCGCTCCATCATCCATGAGTTGTTGTGGTTCCTGAACGGCGACACCAACGTGGCTTATCTGCGTGAAAACAACGTCAGCATTTGGGACGAATGGGCAGATGAGCATGGCGATCTTGGCCCGGTGTACGGCAAGCAGTGGCGCGCATGGGGCGCTGCGGACGGCCGTCAGATAGACCAGTTGAGCAACGTGCTGAAACAACTGAAACAGGATCCGGATTCACGCCGCATCATAGTTTCAGCCTGGAACGTGGGCGAGTTGGATCAGATGGCGCTGGCACCTTGTCATGCGTTCTTCCAGTTCTACGTGGCGGACGGCAAGCTCTCTTGCCAGCTGTATCAGCGCTCCTGCGACGTGTTCCTCGGCCTGCCGTTCAACATCGCCAGCTACGCGCTGCTGGTACATATGATGGCGCAGCAATGCGATCTCGAGGTCGGTGATTTTGTCTGGACCGGTGGTGATACCCATTTGTACAGCAATCATATGGAGCAGACCCGGTTGCAGCTAACCCGCGAACCGCGTGCGTTGCCGAAGCTGGTGATCAAGCGCAAACCGGCTTCGTTGTTCGATTACCGCTTTGAAGACTTTGAAATCGAAGGTTACGATCCGCATCCCGCCATCAAGGCGCCGGTTGCCATCTGATTTTGGCCGCATAAGTTATCCCCAAGGGCGCACGGGTTGCGCCCTTACTTTTTTCCCCTCTGCCTTGGCCCTGTTTGCGTTCCGCTTCGCATTTTATTTTGGTCTGTTGCCTGTTGCATCGAAAGGTTGCGCAGAGCGCTTGAACCTGAGTAAACCCTGCTTCCCCGTTTTGCCGCCTTGATTACACTGGCCGCCATGAACGACAACCTGATTTTCAATATCAAAGGCCAGCGCGGCATGACGCTGATTGAACTGCTGGTGGTGATCACTCTGGCGAGCATGCTCACCGGCTGGGGCGTCAGCCATTGGCGCCATTATCAGCAGAGTCTGCGGCTGGAACATACCGCTCAACAGTTGCTGGCGTTTCTCACCCGGCTGCAGGCGGACGCCAACTGGCGTAACCGCACGGCGTTGCTGTGGTTTAAAACCGGCGATCCCTGGTGTATCGGGAGCAATCAGCCGCTTTCGGGGTGTGAGGGGCATGGCGATGAGCTGTTCAGCCCGCATTACCGGGATGTAAGGCTGGCAGCGCACACCCAAAAGGAGATGGGATTTTATGGATTACGCAATAACGCGCAGGCTGGGCATATTGTGCTCAGCAACGGTGCCGGCAGCCTGCGATTGGTGCTGTCCGCCAAAGGCCGGCTACGCCTGTGCAGCGAGGATGTAAGCATCCGGGGTATTACGCCATGCCAGCCCTAGAGCGCGGATTCACGCTGCCGGAGGTGATGCTGGCGCTGACGTTCGGCAGCCTGATTATGCTGGCGGCGGCTAAAACCTACCCGGTGTTGCGGCAGCACAGTGTCGATGTCGGTCGGCACTATCGACTGGAGTCGGTACTCCGGCAGTTGGCGTTCGGCATCGAGAAAGATCTGCGCCGCGCCGGTTTCTGCGCCGGTAACTGCCGCGGGCGGGCATTACTGATTGACCATGCGTCCGGGGAGGCGGCGGGCAGTTGTGTGATCGTCGCTTACGATATCACCCGTAATGGCCGTTGGGAGACGCTCGGCGCAGATGCCGGATATTTTGGCTACCGGCTGCGGCAGGGGGCGCTGGAAGGGCAACGTGGCGTAACCCACTGCCACGGCACGGGTTGGGAGCGGTTACTTGATAATGACGAAGTGCGCATTGAAACTTTCAGCGTCAAATCGGTCGCGGGCAGCGGCGGCAAAACTTGGGTGCTGCTGTCGCTGGCCGGGCGTTCGAAGGCGGATGACGCTATACGCCGCAGCCTGAACTGGGCGATTAACATGGCCTCGCTACCATGAGTGCGGTGGGGCAGCATGGCGGCAGCACGTTGGCGGCAGTGATGCTGCTGTTGGTGATGGGGCTGATGTTGTTGAATGCCCAGCACCGCCAACTGGATAGCGCTTTGCTGCTGGCCGCCGATCAACAGCGCTATCTGAAGGCATACAACCAGGCCGCTTCGGCGCTCAGTTGGGGCGTGGCGCAGTCCTGGCCCCGCAACCGGTTAGGCGCCAACGGCTGGTGGTGCCGGCAAACCGCAGAGCTGCGCGCCTGCGCCAAGTTGTCCGCCCAGGCGGGGATTGTGCTGGTGCGGGGGGAGGGGGCGATGAGTGAAGGGGAGCCGTTGCGATTATATCAATTGACCAAACCGGATGGCGCGGGCGGTACCTTTGCGCTAAGGGCGGAAATCGGCGGTTGGCTGGATTTTTGCCCCGAAAAACGGGAAGCGGACTGTGCGGATTAACGTTCGTGTGGCTCCCGCCGCAGGGCTATGGCGCCAACAGGGGTTCAGCCTGCCGGAAGTGCTGATTGCCGCGTTGCTGTTCGCGGTGTCGCTGCTGGGACTGTTACAGTATCATCAGGTGCTGTTGCACTCTTTTCAGCGCCAGTGGCAGTATCGGCAAGCCTGGTCGTTGGCGCACCAACAGCTGGAAGTCTTTGCGGCCACCGGCCGCACGGATGCCGAACTGTTGCCCTTGCCGCTCGGGTGGCAGCGCGAGATGCGGCTGAACTCCCCGCAAGCCGCTTGCCAACGGCTGAGGGTAAGAATACAAACGCCTCAGCGGCAGTGGGCTGAATTGAACCGCTGGTACTGCACCGCCGGGAATCCGGCAGATATCATGTTTTAAGGGAGCACCCATGTTTAGGGTTTATCATTCCAATCAGTTGGATTTGCTGAAAACGCTGACCAGCACGTTGATTGCCAGAGAGCCATTGGCCGACCCTTTTCAACAGGAAGTGGTGCTGGTGCAAAGCCCCGGCATGGCGCAGTGGTTGCAGATGCAGCTCGCGGAACAGTTTGGCATCGCCGCCAATATCGCCTTCCCACTGCCCGCCACCTTCATCTGGGAGATGTTCACCCGGGTTTTGCCCGGCATCCCGAAAGAGAGCGCTTTCAGTAAAGACGCCATGACCTGGAAACTGATGTGGCTGTTGCCGGATCTGCTCACCCGATCGGAATTCGCCCCGTTGCAACATTACCTCACCGACGACGGCGACAAGCGTAAAATTCATCAGCTTGCCGGCCGGGTGGCGGATCTGTTTGACCAATACCTGGTGTATCGCCCGCAATGGCTGGAAAGCTGGCAAAAAGGCGAAAGCATTGATGGGCTGGCGGAGGCCCAGCAATGGCAGGCACCGCTGTGGGCGCGATTGGTCGAATATACCCACGAACTGGGGCAGCCGGAATGGCACCGTGCAAACCTGTATCGTCGCTTTATCAGCGCGTTGGAAAAAGCGGATCATTGCCCGGAAGGGTTGCCGCCGCGGGTGTTTATCTGCGGTATCTCGGCGCTGCCGCCGGTGTATCTGGAAGCCTTGCAGGCGCTGGGCCGCCATATTGATATTCACCTGATGTTCACCAATCCGTGCCGCTACTATTGGGGGGATATTCAGAGCCAGTCATTCCTGGCGAAATTGCAGAGCCGCAAGCGGCGTCATTATCAGGATAAAACGGAATATGCGTTATTCAGAGATCCCGATAACGCCGCCGCGCTGTTTAATGCGGAAGGCGAGCAGGATCTGCCCAATCCGCTGTTGGCCTCATGGGGCAAGTTGGGGCGCGACCATCACTTTTTGCTCTCGCAGATAGAATCCGCGCAGGAGGTTTTCGCATTTGTAGATATCCCTGCGGACAACGTATTGCACGCCATTCAGCACGACATGCTGGAGTTGAAAAATAGCGCCGTCATCGGCACCACGCTGGAGACGCTGGAGAGCAGCGCGACCAAACGCCGGCTCGATCCCAGGGATCGTTCTATCAGCCTGCACGCTTGCCACAGCCCGCAGCGCGAGGTGGAGGTTTTGCACGACCAGCTGTTGACCATGCTGGCGGAAGATCCTGCGCTGACGCCGCGCGATATCATCGTGATGGTGGCAGATATCGACAGCTACACGCCTTATATTCAGGCGGTGTTCGGCAACGCTTCCCCGGAACGCTATCTGCCGTTTGCGATTTCTGACCGGAAGGCGAGTCAGGCGCACCCGGCTTTGCAGGCGTTTATTTCGCTGCTGGATCTGCCGCAGAGCCGTTTTACTTCGGAACAGGTGCTGGCGCTGCTGGAAGTACCGGCACTGGCGGCGCGTTTCTCGATCCAGGAGGAAGGGCTGCGCCTGTTACGTCACTGGGTGGGGGAATCCGGCGTCCGTTGGGGGTTGGATGACGATAACGTACGTGAACTGGATCTGCCGGCCACCGGCCAGCATACCTGGCAGTTCGGCATTACCCGCATGCTGTTGGGATACGCCATGGACAGCAATGCCGGCGATTGGCAGGGCGTGTTGCCTTATGACGAATCGAGCGGGCTGGTCGCGGAGCTGGCCGGGCAGTTGGCCGAGCTGTTGGCCTCCCTCAGCCGTTGGCGGCAACGATTGACCGAGGCGCGTTCTTTGCCGGAGTGGCTGCCGCTTTGCCGCCAACTGCTCGATACCTTCTTTGAGCCGGACGGCGAAACCGAGGCGGCACTGGCGCTGATTGAGCAGCAGTGGAACAAAGTGTTCGAACACGGGCTGGCGGCGCGTTACCCCGATGAGGTACCGCTGACCATTCTGCGTGACGAACTGGCTGCGCGCCTCGATCAGGAGCGTATCAGTCAACGCTTCCTCGCCGGGCAAATCAACTTCTGCACGCTGATGCCGATGCGTTCCATTCCGTTCAACGTGGTTTGTCTGCTGGGCATGAACGACGGGGTTTATCCACGCACTTTGCCGCCGCTGGGTTTCGATCTGATGGCGCAGCAGGTGAAGCGTGGCGATCGCAGCCGCCGCGATGACGATCGCTATCTGTTCCTGGAGGCGATCCTGTCGGCACAGCAGCGGCTGTATATCAGCTTTATCGGTCGTTCTATTCAGGATAACGGCCTGCGTTACCCTTCGGTGCTGGTGACCGAGCTGCTGGAGTATCTGGAGCAAAGCTATTGCCTGCAGGGTGATGAGGCGCTGGACGCCGATACCAGCGCACAGAAGGTCGGTAAACATTTGCTTAGCTGGCACGCGCGCATGCCGTTCGCCGCCGAGAATTTTGTGCCCGGCACGGAAGCGCAAAGCTATGCCGCCGAATGGCTGCCCGCAGCCGTTGGGCGTGGCGTGGCGCATCCGCAGTTTAATCAACCGCTATTGCCTGATGAGCAGACCCAGATCTCGCTGGATGATTTGCTGCGGTTCTATCGCCACCCAATTCGCGCGTTCTTCCAACTGCGGCTGGGGGTCAGTTTTATCCTCGAAGAGACCGAATTGCCGGACGAAGAGCCCTTCATCCTGGATAATCTCAGCCGTTATCAGTTCAACAGCCAATTGTTGAATACCTTGATTGACGGCGAGGATGCCACCCGTTTGTTCCAGCGGGTGCGTGCCGCCGGCGGATTGCCTTTTGGGCCCTTCGGCGAGATTTACTGGCAGAAACAGCAAGAGGAGATGAGCGAGCTGGCCGAACAGGTGCGCGCCGAACGCAGCGAAGGGCACAGTCTGGAGCTGGATATCGACATTGCCGGGGTGCATATCAGCGGCTGGCTGCATCAGGTACAGGAGGATGGGCTGCTGCGCTGGCGACCGGCCACCCTGTCGGCGGTTGATGGCATACTGTTGTGGCTGGAACATCTGGCGTACTGCTGCGCCGGTGGCACGGGAGAAAGCCGTATTTATGGCCGCAAAGGCGCCGCGTGGCGTTTTGCCGCGTTAACCGCCGAGGATGCCCGCGAGCAGTTGGCGGAGCTGGTGGCGGGTTATCGGCGCGGTTTATGCCAGCCGTTGCTATTGCTGAATAAAAGCGGTTGGGCGTGGCTGAGCCAGTGCTATCAACCGGAAACCCAGAGCATCGACTGGGATGAAGAGGTGCAAATCAAGGCGCGGGCCAAGTTACTGCAAACCTGGCAAGGCGATCAGCGCATTCCTGGCGAAGGCGAAGACGCCTATGTTCAACGGGTATTCCGTCAGTTGGACAATGCCTGTTTAGAGCAAATTTTGGCCGAAACAGAACGTTACCTGTTGCCGGTGGCGAAGCATAACTTAGGCTGACCCCCTGACATTACATAGCGTTATTTACCCTATGAATTTCGAGTTGGCCGCTCTGGCGTATCCATGCGCCCAGTTCGTTCATCCCCAGGCGCTTGCTCTGGTAAGCCACTGGGGTAACATCCCCCGGTGGTACTGATTGCCCCGAGGTGGTAAAAATAAGCAGGATTATATTCAACTATCGGGGTTAGCTCCGGTCTTACATAACGTACAGGTATATAGCCTTTGGTTGTGTTGTTTTGATGCACACCGCCAACGTCAGGGATTTGGCGTAGCGGTGTCAGAATAGGGGTTCATTTTGGATATGCGCAGACAGTTGGCCCGCATTACCGGGTTAGTATTATTGGCCATGTGTTGGGCACCGTTAAGCTGGGCCGCGCAGGGATGGCAACCGCTGGCGGAGAAGATCAACAAAAGCGATCACGATCCACGCCAATATCAGGCGATTAAGCTGGCAAACGGGATGACCGTCTTGTTGGTATCCGATGCTCAGGCGCCAAAATCATTGGCGGCACTGGCGCTGCCGGTGGGATCGCTGGAAGATCCGAACAGCCAGCTTGGGCTGGCGCACTACCTGGAGCACATGGTGCTGATGGGATCCAAGCGCTATCCGCAGCCGGAAAACCTGGCGGAGTTTCTGAAAAAGCACGGTGGTAGCCACAACGCCAGCACCGCGTCTTATCGCACCGCGTTCTATCTGGAAGTAGAAAACGACGCGTTAGCGCCGGCGGTAGACCGCATGGCGGACGCCATTGCGGAGCCTCTGCTGGATCCCGTCAATGCCGATCGTGAACGTAATGCGGTCAATGCCGAACTGACGATGGCGCGTTCACGCGACGGCATGCGCATGGCGCAGGTCGGGGCGGAAACGCTGAACCCGGCTCACCCGAGCGCGCGTTTCTCCGGTGGCAACCTCGATACGCTGAAGGACAAGCCGGGCAGCAAGTTGCATGATGAACTGACGTCATTCTACCAGCGTTATTATTCTGCCAACCTGATGATGGGCGTGTTGTACAGCAGCAAGCCATTGCCGGAGTTGGCCGAACTGGCGGCCGATACGTTTGGCAAAGTGCCCAATCGCGAAGCCAGCGTGCCGCCAATTACCGTCCCTGCGGTTACCCCTGAACAGCAGGGCATCATTATCCACTATGTGCCGGCTCAGCCGCGCAAGCAGTTGAAAGTAGAGTTTCGCATTGATAACAACAGCGCCGAATTCCGCAGCAAGACCGACACTTATATTAGCTACCTGATTGGCAACCGCAGCCAAAATACCCTGTCTGACTGGCTGCAAAAGCAGGGGTTGGCGGATGCGATCAACGCCGGGGCCGATCCGATGGTGGATCGCAACGGCGGGGTATTCTCAATCAGCGTCTCCCTGACCGATAAAGGCCTGGCCAAGCGTGACGAGGTGATAGCGGCCATCTTTAACTATCTGAAAATGCTGCGCAGCGAAGGTATCAAACAAAGCTATTTCGATGAGATCTCCCACGTTCTCAACCTGGATTTCCGCTATCCGTCGATCACCCGCGATATGGACTACATAGAGTGGCTGGTGGACACCATGCTGCGTGTGCCGGTAGAACACACGCTGGATGCGCCTTACCTGGCCGATCGTTATGACGCCAAGGCGATTGCCGAGCGTCTGGATGCCATGACGCCGCAAAATGCACGCATCTGGTTTGTCAGCCCGAATGAGCCGCATAACAAGATGGCCTATTTCGTCAATGCACCTTATCAGGTTGATAAAATCGCGCCGCAGCGTTTCGAACAGTGGCAGCAGTTGGGCAAGGGGATCAGCCTCTCGTTGCCTGCGCTGAACCCGTATATTCCCGATGACTTTAGCCTGAACAAACCGTCCCACGAGTTCAAGAAACCGGAAATGGTGGTCGATCAGCCGGGTCTGCGGGTGTTGTATATGCCAAGCCGTTACTTTGCCGACGAGCCGAAAGCCGATGTCACAGTGGCGTTCCGCAACGCAAAAACCATGGACTCTGCGCGCAATCAGGTGCTGTTCTCGCTGACCGACTATCTGGCGGGTATTTCGCTGGATCAACTGAGTTATCAGGCCTCGATTGGCGGGCTGAGCTTCTCGACTTCACCGAACAATGGCCTGATGTTCAATGCCAACGGTTTTACCCAGCGTTTGCCGCAGTTGCTGACCTCGCTGATTGAGGGCTATTCCAACTTCACGCCGACGGAAGATCAACTGGCGCAGGCCAAATCCTGGTATCTGGAACAGCTGGATTCGGCTGAGAAAGGGAAAGCGTTCGAGCTGGCGATCCAACCGGTGCAGATGGTTTCCCGTGTGCCTTACTCCGAGCGCAGTGAGCGCCGCGAGGTGCTGAAGACCCTGACGCTGAAAGAGGTTCTGGCATACCGCGACAGCCTGTTGGCCGACGCCACACCGGAGTTGCTGGTGGTGGGCAATATGAGCAAGCAGCAGGTGGATACTCTGGCCTCAACGCTGAAACACCGCCTGGGCTGCACCGGCATTGAATGGTGGCACGGCGAAGACGTTGAAGTGGCTAAAAAACAGTTGGCTAACCTGCAGCGTGCGGGCAGCAGCACCGACTCGGCGCTGGCGGCCGTCTATGTGCCGACCGGGTATGATGAAGTGACCGGTATGGCTTACAGCTCGCTGCTGGGGCAGATTATCCAGCCCTGGTTCTATAGCCAACTGCGTACTCAGGAACAGTTGGGTTATGCGGTGTTTGCTTTCCCAATGTCAGTGGGCCGCCAGTGGGGGATAGGTTTCCTGTTGCAAAGCAACAGCAAGCAGCCGGCGTATCTGTACCAACGCTATCAGGATTTCTACCCGAAAACTGAAAAGCGCCTGCGTGAGATGAGCGAGGCGGACTTTGAGCAGTACAAGCAGGCGATGATCAACGAGCTGAAACAGCGCCCGCAAACCCTGAGCGAAGAAGCCAGCCGCTTTGCCAATGATTTCGATCGCGGCAATTTCACCTTCGATACCCGCCATAAGCTGATTGAGCAGGTTAAGCAACTGACGCCGACCAAGCTGGCGGATTATTTCCACCAGGCGGTCATTCAGCCGCAGGGGCTGGCGGTGTTGTCGCAGGTTAGCGGCAGCGGGCAAGAGAAAGCGGATTATGCCGTGCAGCAGGACTGGGTCACCTATCCAAACGCCTCTGCCCTGCAGCAAACTCTGCCGCGTAAGGTGGCGACACCATGACAGAGGCCGCCCCGCAGCGGCTTGATCCGCTGACGTTGCCGTTGTTTGGCGAACGGCTGATAGAAGCGTCGGCGGGGACCGGCAAAACCTTTACCATAGGTGCGCTGTATCTGCGCCTGCTGCTTGGCCTGGGCCAGGCGGCGGCCTTTCCCCGGCGGCTGACGGTGGAGGAGATTCTGGTGGTGACCTTTACCGAGGCCGCCACCGAAGAGCTGCGTGGGCGTATTCGCAGCAATATCCATGCGTTACGCATTGCTTGCGTCCGCGGTCTCAGCAAGGACCCCTTGTTGTCTGCGCTGATGGAGGAGATTGACGATCTGCCCGATGCCGCCGCGCAGCTGCTAGCTGCCGAACGGCAGATGGACGAAGCGGCGATCTACACCATCCACGGTTTTTGCCAGCGCATGCTGACCCACAACGCCTTCGAGTCCGGCATTCTGTTTGAGCAAACGCTGGTGCAGGATGAATTGCCGCTACGGCGTCAGGCCTGTGCAGATTTCTGGCGTCGCCATTGTTACCCGTTGCCGTTGGGCGTCGCCCGGGCGGTGAGCCAGGAGTGGAGCGGCCCGGAGGCGCTGCTGGCCGATCTTTCCGGTTATCTGGGCGGCGAAGCGCCAACGCTGCGTCGGCCGCCGAAAGATGAAGAAACGGTATTGATGCGCCATGAGCAGATCGTGGCGCGAATCGATGCCATTAAAGCTCAGTGGCTGGCGGCGGCGGGGGATCTGGAGGCGTTAATCAGCCAGTCCGGCGTGGATAAACGCAGCTACAGCAGCAAACACCTGCCTAATTGGTTGCATAAGGTGGGCGAATGGGTGGTGCTGGAAACCCAGGATTACCAACTGCCGAAAGAGCTGGAAAAATTCCGGCAGTCAGCGCTGCTGGATAAAACCAAAAAGGGCGAACCGCCTCGCCATGCCTTGTTTATGGCGATAGATACGCTGTTTGATGAACCGCTGACGCTGCGCGATTTGATTATGGCGCGGGCGCTGAGTGAGATACGTCTCTCCATTCAACAGGAGAAACGCCAGCGCGCCGAATTGGGTTTTGACGATCTGCTAAGCCGGTTGGACAGTGCGCTGCAAAGTGAAGGCGGCGAACGGTTGGCGCAGGCGATTCGCCAGCGTTATCCGGTGGCGATGATCGATGAGTTCCAGGATACCGACCCACAGCAATACCGCATCTTCCAAAAGCTCTACGTCGGCCGGCCGGAATGCGGCCTGTTGCTGATAGGCGACCCGAAACAGGCTATTTACGCCTTCCGCGGCGCCGACATCTTTACCTATATGCGCGCCCGTTCTGAGGTAAGCGCCCACTACACGCTTGAGACTAACTGGCGCTCGTCGCCGGCAATGGTTGGCAGCGTTAACCATCTGTTTGCTCAGGTGGAAAAACCCTTCCTGTTCGGTCAAATTCCGTTTATCGAGGTGGCCGCCGCCGAAAAAAATCGCGGGTTGGCGTTTGAGCTGCATAACCAGCCACAGCCGGCGATGCAGTTTTGGTTGCAGCAGGGTGAAGGCGTTGGCGTTAGTGAGTACCAACAATTGATGGCGCGCCTGTGCGCCACGCAAATCCGTGACTGGCTCAGTGCCGGGCAACGTGAGCAGGCCTGGCTGGTGAACGGCGAAAAGCGGCGGGCGGTGCAGGCCTCCGATATTACCGTGCTGGTGCGCAGCCGCAATGAGGCGGCGTTGGTGCGTGATGCGCTCAGCGCCCTGGCCATTCCTTCGGTCTATCTGTCCAATCGCGACAGCGTGTTTGATACGCCGGAAGCCAAGGATTTGCTGTGGCTGTTGCAGGCGGTGCTGGCGCCGGAGCAGGAACGCACGCTGCGCAGCGCTATGGCGACCGGGCTGATGGGGTTGGACGCGCAGGCGCTGGACGGCTTGAATCGCAATGAACGCGCCTGGGATACGCTGGTCAACGAGTTCGATAAATACCGCACGCGCTGGCTGCGCCGTGGCGTGTTGCCCATGCTGCATGAGGTGATGAATCAGCGCCACCTGGCGGAGAATCTGCTGGCCAGCCCCGGCGGCGAGCGTCGGTTGACCGACGTGATGCACTTGGGGGAGCTGTTGCAAGAGGCTTCTGCACAACTCGACAGCGAACATGCGCTGGTGCGCTGGCTGGCACAGCAGATTGCTCAACCAAATCGCCAATCCGACAACCAGCAACTGCGGCTGGAAAGCGATCGTCATCTGGTGAAGGTGATCACCATCCATAAATCGAAAGGGCTGGAGTTCGATCTGGTCTGGTTGCCGTTCGTCGGCAATTTCCGCCAGCAGCAGCAGGTGCTGTACCACGATCGGCAGAGTTTCCAGGCTCTGCTTGACCTCAACGCCGATGAAGAAAGTATCGAATGGGCCGAAGAAGAGCGGCTGGCGGAGGATTTGCGCCTGCTGTACGTCGCCTTGACCCGTTCGGTATACCACTGCAGCATCGGCATAGCGCCGTTGATCCAGGGCACACGCAAGAAACAGGGTGATACCGATTTGCACCGCAGCGCGCTGGGCTACCTGGTGCAGGCCGGCCAGGCCGGGGATGCAGCCTGGCTGCACCAACGTCTTCAACAGCTGGCTGGGGAGGGGATTGCACTGTCGCTGGTTGAACAACTGGATGAACGGGCCTGGCTGCCTCAAGTGCCGGCGTTAACCGAACTGGCGGCAAAAAGCTTCACGCGCCCGGTGCAGGATTTCTGGCGCGTGACCAGTTACACCGGCCTGCAGCAACACGGCTCTGGCCTGATGCAGGATCTGCTGCCACGGCTGGATGTCGACGCCGCAGGCGAACAGGCGTTGGACAGTGAGCCAGCGCTCACACCGCATACCTTCCCGCGCGGCGCAGCACCGGGAACCTTCCTGCACAGCCTGTTTGAAACGCTGGATTTCACCCAACCCCTTGATGAACAATGGTTGTTTGAACAGTTGCAGCAGCAAGGGTTTGCCGAGCACTGGCAACCGATACTGCTGGCGTGGATGCAGGTGTTGCTGAATGTCCCGCTCAATGATGCCGGTGTTTCGTTGTCGGCGCTGGCACCGCAGCATAAACAGGCCGAGCTGCAGTTTTATTTACCCATAGAAAAACTGTTGCAGGCGGATGAGCTGGATAGGCTGGTGAAAAATTACGATCCGCTTTCTGCCCGCTGCCCGGCGCTGGATTTCCAGCAGGTGCAGGGAATGTTGAAGGGATTTATCGACCTGGTGTTTTGCTGGCAGGGAAAATACTACCTGCTGGATTACAAATCCAACTGGTTGGGAGAGGACAGCGGCGCTTATACCCGTGCGGCGATGGAGCAGGCGATGGCGGAACACCGCTACGATCTGCAATATCAGCTGTACACGCTGGCACTGCATCGTTATCTGCGCCATAGACTGCCGGATTATGACTATCAACGCGACTTCGGCGGGGTGATTTATTTGTTCCTGCGCGGGGTGGACGCGCAGCACCCGGGCAACGGTATCTTCGCCTGTCGCCCGGCACCGCAGTTGGTGGAAGGCATGGACCGTCTGTTCAGCGGCGAAGCCATTACGGCGGAGGATGAGCCATGATCGCTCTACTGGAGCAGGCGCAGGCACTTGGCGTGCTGCGCCCATTGGACCTGCAGTTCGCCCGCATAGTGGCCGGGGAGGAAGAGCCTGACATTCTGCTGGCTGCCGCCTGCCTCAGCGCGGAGGCTGGCGCCGGCCATGTTTGCCTGATGCTGGAACAGTTACTGCCGGAAAATCTGTTTGAGGGGCGTCAGCCGGAGCTGGCTCAGGCCGTGTGGCTGGCGGCCGGGCGACCGGATCTTGCCCGTTGGCAGCAGCGCCTGACGGCCAGTGCGGCGGTGGGTGACGGCAGCAGCGCCATGCCGATGGTGTTGCAACAGCAGCGTTTGTACCTGCAGCGCATGTGGCAGAACGAAGGCGAGGTGGCGGAGTTTATCAGCAGCGACAGTATCCATCAGGCGGTTGACGAGCCTGAACTGCGCGCCATCCTCGATCGGCTGTTCGGCGAGGCGACCAATGAGCCTGACTGGCAGAAAATTGCTGCCGCAGTGGCCGCGACGCGGCGTATTGCAGTGATTTCTGGGGGGCCGGGCACCGGCAAAACCACCACCGTCGCCAAATTGCTGGCGGCGCTGGTACAGCTTGCCGATGGCCGGCGCTTGCGTATTCAACTGGCGGCACCCACCGGCAAGGCGGCGGCGCGTCTGACCGAGTCGCTCGGCAGCGCCGGCAGGCAGTTGGCGTTAACTCCGGAGCAACGCGCGCTGTTCCCCACCGATGCGTCGACGCTGCACCGCCTGTTGGGCGCTCAGCCCAATAGCCAGCGCATGCGTTATCACCGTGGCAACCCGCTGCATCTGGATGTGCTGGTGGTGGACGAGGCTTCAATGGTCGATCTGCCGATGATGGCGCGTCTGATTGCCGCATTGCCCCTTCAGGCGCGGGTGATTTTCCTTGGCGACAGGGATCAACTGGCGTCGGTAGAGGCCGGGGCTGTGTTGGGGGATATCTGTCGTTTTGCCGAGCAGGGGTACAGCACTGCGCGCGCAGAACAGCTCACCCGTCTGACCGGCTGCCCGTTGCAGGGGCAAAATGCGCAGGCGGAGGCAGCGGTGCGAGACAGCCTGTGCCTGCTGCGCAAAAGCTATCGTTTTGATGCCGATTCGGGCATCGGCCAATTGGCCTTCGCGGTGAATGCCGGTGACGGCAAGCGGGCGGCCAGGGCACTCAGCGGCAGTTTCAGTGACGTTGCGGGTTACCCATTGGCAGAAACGGAGGACTATCAGGCCCTGCTGAACGCCTGTGTGGCAGGCTATGGGGATTATTTGCGGCGGGTCGCTGCCAGGGCGGATGCGGGAGAGGTGTTGGCGGAGTTTGGCCGTTTCCAGGTGCTGTGCGCGCTGCGCGAAGGGCCATTCGGTATCGCCGGGTTGAACGAGCGTATCGAGGCGGGGCTGCAACGGGCAGGGCTTATCCAGCGTACGCCAGGGGCCTTGGGGCGTTGGTATCCCGGTCGTCCAGTGATGATTGGCCGCAACGACAGTGCGTTGGGGCTGTTTAACGGCGATATCGGTATCGCTTTGCGCGATGAAAGCGGTGAGTTGCGCGTGCACTTCCAACTGCCGGACGGCAGCATCAAGTCGGTGCAGCCAAGCCGTTTACCGGCGCATGAAACCGCCTATGCGATGACAGTGCATAAGTCTCAGGGGTCAGAGTTTGATCATACGGTGCTGGTGTTGCCCAATCACTTCCTGCCGGTACTGACCCGCGAACTGGTGTATACCGCTATCACCCGGGCGCGCAGACAGCTTTCGCTGTATGCCACCGATGCCGTGCTGATGCGGGCGATCCGCACGCCAACCCAGCGCCGCAGCGGGCTGGCGGAGCGCTTGCAGATAACGGCATAAAAGCGAAACGGGCGCAGGCTGCGCCCGCAGAGGATTACAAGTCCGCCAGCAGAATCTTCGAGCGGCGCTGGTAGTTGTACAGCGCCTGTTTTTGCATCGGCAGCACGTCTACTTCCGCCGGAGTGAAACCGCGCTCCTGGAACCAGTGGATGCTACGTGTGGTCAGCACGAAAAGTTTTTGCAAACCCATCTGGCGCGCCTGGCTTTCCACCCGTTGCAATAGCATTTCACCGCGTGACGAGCTGCGGTAGTCCGGGTGTACCGCCACGCAGGCCATCTCGCCGATTTTCTCTTCCGGGAATGGATACAGCGCCGCACAGGCAATGGTCAGGTTATCGCGCTCGATAATAGTGAATTTGTCGATCTCCATCTCCAGCTGTTCACGGGAGCGGCGCACCAGAATACCCTGTTGTTCCAGTGGGCGGATCAGTTCCAGAATGCCGCCGATATCGTTAATGGTCGCCCGGCGCACCTGTTCGGCGCTCTCCATGACGATCTGGGTGCCGATACCGTCGCGCGAGAACAACTCTTGCACCAGCGCTCCGTCTTCCTGATAGCTGATCAGGTGGCTGCGGCGTACGCCGCTGCGGCAGGCTTTCACCGCACCGCGCAGGAAACGTACGGTGCCTGAATGGTAATCGCCGCTGGCTTCGCGCTCTTCGATACGTTTCTGCGCGTCATTGGGGAACAGCTCGGAAATGATATTGCCTTCCTGATCGGTGACGCCCTGCGATGAGCAGAATCCGATCATTTTTTCCGCCTTCAGCTTGATGGCCAATTGGGTCGCCACTTCTTCTGACGTCAGGTTAAAGCTTTCGCCGGTAACGGAAACGGCGACCGGGCCGATCAGCACGATGGCGTTACTGTCGAGTTGACGGTGGATCGCTTCTTCATCGATACGGCGAATACGGCCGCTGTGGCAGTAATCCACGCCGTCATCAATCCCTAACGGCTGGGCAATGATAAAGTTGCCGCTGACCACGTTGATGTGCGCACCCTGCAGCGGCGTATTGTTGAGGCTCATCGACAGCCGTGCGGTGATGTCCAGTTGCAGCAGGCCCGCCGCTTGCTTAACCAGCTCAAGCGTGTGGGCGTCGGTAACCCGGGTATGCTTGTGATAAATAGGTTCGTAGTTATGCTGCGCCAGATTGCTGTCGATCTGCGGCCGTGCGCCATAGACCACCACCAAACGAATCCCCAGGCTATGCAGCAGCCCGATATCGTTGACGATGTTGGAAAAATTCTCATGCTCTATGGCTTCTCCCCCAAGCATGACGACAAACGTCTTGCCGCGGTGGGCGTTGATATAGGGAACTGAGTGACGGAATCCTTGAACAAGCTCGGTACTACGTTCCTTCACGGCAAAACCTCTTTTGCATATTTATACGATATTTTTGTATTTTTATTCTTTTCTTGCTCCAATGGCAAGCGGGAAATTGTCTGTATTTATTTGCGGAAGGGGCTAACTGGTTAATAAATTGAAAAACCTTGGAAAGATTTTCTGATGACAGCGCCGGGAGGATTCGTTAAAGTTTTCGCCATTCCCGTTTTATCGGCGTTTTTTTCATCTGTTTTAACCTGTTATCACTGCCGGAGTCGCATGCCAAACTCAAATCACAATCTGGGCCGCCGTCGTATATTGCAAGGGGTTGCCGCAAGTTGGTTGCTGAGTGTGAGTCGCATAGGCTTCGCCGCATCATCGCACGTGATTGCCGTGCGTGTCTGGCCTTCTTCTACTTATACCCGCGTGACGCTCGAATCAAACACCGAACTGAAATATAAACAGTTTGCGCTGACCAATCCCGATCGCGTGGTGGTGGATATCGAAGGGGTGCATCTCAATAGCGTATTGAAGGGCATTGTCGGCCAGGTTCGCGCTGACGATCCCTATTTGAAACAGGCGCGCGTCGGTCAGTTTGATCAAAACACCGTTCGGTTGGTGCTGGAACTTAAGCAGAGCGTCAGCCCTCATATGTTTACTCTGCCGCCGGTGCCGGAGTATCGCAACCGTCTGGTGATGGATTTGTATCCCAGCAAGGGCGGCACTGGCGAAGACTATGATCCGCTATTGGCATTGCTGGAAGATTACAACAAGGGCGATCTCGAGCGCACTTTGCCGGCCGAGGCGCCGCAGGCCGGCAAGGCGGGGCGCGATCGTCCGATTGTCATCATGCTGGATCCCGGCCACGGCGGCGAGGATCCGGGGGCGATTGGCAAATTCAAAACGCGCGAGAAGGATATCGTGTTGCAGATCGCCCGCAAACTGAGCGCGTTGATCAAGCGTGAGCCGAATATGAAAGTGTTTATGACGCGCAATGAAGATGTGTTCATTCCGCTGAAGGTGAGGGTGGCGAAGGCGCGCAAGCAGCGTGCCGATCTGTTCGTTTCCATCCATGCCGATGCCTTTACCAGCCAGGCCGCACGCGGATCTTCGGTATTTGCGCTGTCGACCAAGGGCGCCACCAGTTCGGCGGCGAAATTCCTGGCGCAAACTCAGAATGAATCGGACCAAATCGGCGGCGTGAGCAAAAGCGGCGATCGCTATCTGGATCACACCATGTTTGATCTGATCCAAACCGCAACCATCAACGATAGCCTGAAATTCGGCAAGGAAGTGTTGAACCGGATGGGCAAAATTAACCGTTTGCACAAGAATCGCGTCGATCAGGCCGGTTTTGCAGTGTTAAAAGCGCCGGACATTCCTTCTATCCTGGTTGAGACGGCGTTTATCAGCAATATCGAAGAAGAGCGTAAGTTGCGGACCAGCCATTTCCAGCAGCAGGTGGCGGAATCCATTCTGGCGGGTATCAAGGCGTATTTCGCCAACGGCGGCGCGGCGGCGCGCGGATAAGGTGTAAACTGATGCGGCTGGGTGGGTGCCCGGCCGGGTTTTGGCAGATTTCAGATACAAAAAAACACCCGTTAAGGTGCTTATCTGTAGTCATCAAGATTGGTTGCGGAGGCCGGATTTGAACCGACGACCTTCGGGTTATGAGCCCGACGAGCTACCAGGCTGCTCCACCCCGCGTCCGTCTTGATGCTTGTATTATCGAAACCCAACATTCATGTGATACCGCTGGTACAGTATCGGTTGGTTGCGGGGGCCGGATTTGAACCGACGACCTTCGGGTTATGAGCCCGACGAGCTACCAGGCTGCTCCACCCCGCGTCCGTATAATACTTTTTTCATCGAATCCCAACCTTTACGTGATACCGCTGATGCAGTATCGGTTGGTTGCGGAGGCCGGATTTGAACCGACGACCTTCGGGTTATGAGCCCGACGAGCTACCAGGCTGCTCCACCCCGCGTCCGATGGAAGCGCACTATACTCTCCGTGCATTTTGTTGCAACCCTTTTTGCAATTAATTGAGTTAAAGCCATCTTTATGCTGAATTAGTCCGCAATTTGCGTTCTTTTTCATCACTATCCGCCGTGCGGGTTTTTTTATTTGCGGCGATTCCCTTATCTATGGGTGTTTGTTATCGTTCGCCGGTAGATCATATCTGTTTGAGAGTGTGCGATGAAAGGACGTTGGGGCAAATACCTGCTGGGCGGGTTGATGGTAGCGGTACTGGCTGGCTGTTCGTCAAAGCCGACCGACCGGGGACAGCAGTATAAGGATGGCCATCTGGATCAGTCGCTGGAGTTGGTGAATCAACCCAACGCCAAAGGCGTGCCGGTTAACGCCAGGGATTACTCGAATCAGCTGATGGAGATTAAAAACGCTTCTCCTGCGCTGTTTAATCGCAACAACAGCACCTTTCAGGCAGTGCAAAGCTGGATGGCCGCCGGTGCCGATACCCGTCAACTGAACCAATACGGCCTCAGCGCCTATCAGATGGAAGGCGTGGACAACTACGGTAACGTGCAGTTCACCGGCTACTATACGCCGGTCGTGCAGGCGCGCTATACCCAGCAGGGCGAGTTCCGCTACCCGCTGTACCGCATGCCGCCAAAAGGCAAAGGCCGTCTGCCTGATCGCGCGGGCATATACTCGGGCGCGCTGGATGACCGTTATATCGTCGCTTACACCAACTCGCTGATGGACAACTTTATGATGGAAGTCCAGGGCAGCGGCTATGTGGATTACGGCAATGGCCAGCCGCTGGTGTTCTTCGGCTACGGCGGCAAGAACGGCCATGCTTACCGCAGCATAGGTAAAGTGTTGATCGATCGCGGCGAAGTGGCCAAGGCGGATATGTCTATGCAGGCGATCCGCCAGTGGGCCGATACCCACAGCGCTGCGGAAGTGCGTGAGCTGCTGGAGCAGAATCCTTCCTTTGTGTTCTTCCGTCCGGAGGCGTTTGCGCCGGTACGTGGCGCCAGTGCGGTTCCTTTGATTGCCAAAGCCTCGGTAGCTTCCGACCGTTCACTGATCCCGGCAGGCACCACGCTGCTGGCGGAAGTGCCTTTGCTGGACAACAAGGGTAAATTCACGGGAAAATATGAGATGCGCCTGATGGTGGCTCTGGACGTGGGCGGCGCTATCAAAGGCCAGCACTTCGATATGTACCAGGGCATCGGGCCGGACGCCGGCCACTCGGCGGGGTATTACAACCATTATGGCCGAGTCTGGGTGCTCAAAGGCGGTAACACCGGCACGCCACTGTTCACCAGCCAGACCTCTTCCGCTAACGGCGGTTCGTTGTTGGTCACCCGCTGACGACGATAAGTTATGCCCCATGAATTTCAAGCCGGCCGCCTGGCTGTGTCTTGAAAGGCGACGGGTATACTGATATTGACCCGCAAGGGCCGGATTTTCCGGCCCTTATCATTTGCATTGTTAAGGTAAGTAAAGCGTTATGAGCACAGCCTATTCTGAAGCCTATCTGCAGCGTTTTGGCGGCACGGCACGTTTGTACGGCCAGCAGGCGCTGGCGCTGTTTGCCCAGGCGCATGTATGCGTGATTGGCATCGGCGGTGTGGGGTCCTGGGCGGCCGAGGCTCTGGCGCGCACCGGCATCGGCGCCATTACGCTGATTGATATGGACGATGTGTGCGTCACCAATACCAACCGCCAGATCCATGCGCTGCGCCAGAATGTCGGCCAGTCAAAGACAGAAGTGATGGCGGAGCGCATTCTGGCGATCAACCCCGAATGCCGGGTGACCTGCGTCGACGACTTTATTACTGCGGACAATGTGGCTGAGCTGTTGAACCACAATTTCAGCTATGTGATCGACGCGATTGACAGCGTACGGCCGAAGGCCGCGCTGCTGGCTTATTGCCGTCGTTACAAGATCCCGGTGGTCACAACCGGCGGGGCGGGCGGGCAAATAGATCCGACGCAGATCGCGGTGGCCGATTTGGCGAAGACCATTCAGGATCCGCTGGCCGCCAAGCTGCGCGAGCGGTTGAAGAATGATTTCAACGTGGTGAAAAACAGTAAGGGCAAGCTCGGCATTGATTGCGTGTTTTCCAGCGAGCCGCTGGTATACCCGCAGCCGGACGGCACGGTTTGCGCATCGCGCAGCACCGCAGAAGGGCCAAAAAGAATGGACTGCAGCGCGGGATTTGGCGCGGCGACCATGGTTACCGCGACCTTCGGCTTTGTCGCCGTGTCCCACGCCTTGAAGAAAATGGTGGCGAAAGCCGCGCGTCAGGCGTAACGGGCGGCGATCGCTTTCACCCCGACGGCCAGCGCTTCCAGCCCGCTGGCGCGGGTGGCGCTGAGCTGGGTGCGCAGCGCCAGTTGCTCAAACAGCGCCAGCGGATCCATTGCCGCTATTTGCTGCGGCGTTTTACCTTCCACTGCCGTCAGCACTACCGCCAGCAGACCGCGCACGATGCGGCCTTCGCTGTCGCCATAAAAATGCAGCGTGCCGTCAGCCAATAATTGATGCCCCAGCCAGACGCGGTTCTCACAGCCGCTGAGCTCTCTCTCTGCCGTGCGTAGCGGTTCCGGCAGCGGCGGCAGTTGTTTCGCCAGCATAATCAATTGGCGATAGCGATCCTCCCACTGTTTCAGCGCGGTAAATTTTACGATCAGCGCCTCGGCGGTAATTTCGCTGCCAAAGGGATGTGGGGCAAGCATAGCGTCTCCGAAGTTAATTTAGTCGGCCAGCAGATCTATGGCGTTGATCAGTGCGGTCACCAGCGTTTCAACGTCTTCCGTACTGTTGTAAGGCGCGAATGACGCGCGCAGTGTACCGCTGACGCCCAACGCCGCCATCAGCGGCTGGGCACAGTGCTGGCCGGCGCGTAGCGCGATGCCTTGCTCTGCCAATAGAGTGACGATATCACTGTGATGAATGCCGGCGATATCAAACGCCAGCAGGCTGGAACCTGAACAGCGGAAGCTGCGAAAGCCCGGCAACTGCGCCAGCCGGTGCTCGGCCAGATCGGCCAGGCCACGGCTGTAGTGCTCGGCGCCCGCCATATCCTGAGTGCCCAGCCATTCCAGCGCGGCAGCCAGCCCCAGCACGCCGGCGATATTTGGCGTACCGGCCTCAAAGCAGTGCGGCGGTTTTTGCGGCGTAAAGCCCTCGAATGACGCCTGGGTCAGCATTTTGCCGCCGCCTTGCCACGGCGCCATCTGCGCCAATAATTCGCTTTTTCCGTACAGCGCGCCGATGCCGGTCGGGCCATACAGTTTGTGGCCGGAGAAGGCGTAAAAATCAATATCAAGCCGCTGAACGTCGGCCGGACAGTGCACTATGCCCTGCGCTCCGTCGATCATCACGCGCGCGCCGACGCGGTGGGCCAGAGTGACGGCTTGCGCCAGATCCGGGCAACCGCCGGTGACGTTGGACATTTGCCCCAGCGCCAACAGCCGGGTTTTATCGTTGAGCAGCCTGGGGAGCTGCGTCAGGTCCGGCAAGCGATCGGCGCCAAGCGGCAATTTTACCACTCGCGCACCCGTTTGTTCCGCGACCATCAGCCAGGGGATCAGGTTGGCGTGGTGTTCGGCTTCGCTCACCAGGATTTCGTCACCCGGTTGCAGCCGGGGGCGGGCATAGCTTTGCGCCACCAGATTGATTGCTTCGGTGGTGCCGCGTACCCAAATAATGTCATCGGCCGTAGGGGCATTGATCAGCGTAGCGACCTGCCGGCGCGCCTGCTCGAAGCGGGCGGTCAAATCCTGCGCCGCGCGGTGTTGGCTGCGATGCACCGTGGCGGCGTCGTCACGGTAAAACTGTTGCGTTGCCGCGATAACCGCCAGCGGTTTCAACGCGGTGGCGGCGCTGTCGAGATAAATTCCCGCCTGCTGCAGGGCAGGAAACTGATTTCGAAAATCGGTGGGATTAAAAGGTGTCATACCCTGATTGTCACTGGCTTGAGTCAATGGGTGATCCTGTCCTATTTTTTCGTCGGAGACAAGTTCTCCCGTCCATTAGGACTTATCGCCTGGAAATCTCTGATAAGTTTGTTATGCTATTAAGTGCCTATCAGGTAATGGCGTTAAATAACATAAAAGGTTTTTTACAGCATTTTTATCTACAAGGAGTCCACAATGAAGAAAACAGCCGCAGTTATTTCTGCTCTGGTGCTAACGTTTACCCTGGCTGCATGTTCCAGCAATTACGTAATGCATACCAATGATGGACGCACCATTGTCGCTGACGGAAAACCAAAGGTGGATAACGACACAGGCATGATCAGCTATAAAGACGCCAACGGCGTTGAACAGCAGATCAACCGTTCAGACGTGAAAGAGATGGTTGAAAGCAACCAGTAACCTCGTCAAAAAACGGGCAAAAAAAAGCACCGCAAATATTGCGGTGCTGCATAAAATCACTATGGACAGACAGGGTAAATGTACAGGAAGTGAAAAAACAGTAGCTTAGCTACCATGTCTGGATTGCCAGACAATTTGCAAACACAACATCACAACCACAAGCCAAAAGTTCATCGGCGTCCTCGACACCCACTCCCTTTTCGTTCCGGCCCGGGAAGTGCCGCCACTATAGGTATTTGCTGGCGCATGCTCAACGGACAATTTATAATGGCTCGGATTAAAAAAACTAATGATAGCGGTTTGCTGTCGTGGACCTGCAACTTGGTACGCAACGCCGCCTGATTTTTTATGCCGAATCATTCGGAATATTGTTACACAAAAGTAGCTAATAAATGTCTAAACGCTTACCACCTCTCAATGCGCTGCGGGTCTTCGATGCGGCTGCTCGCCACCTGAGTTTCACCAAAGCGGCAGAAGAGTTGTTCGTTACCCAGGCCGCCGTGAGCCATCAGATCAAGTCGCTGGAGGACTTCCTCGGCCTGAAGCTGTTTCGGCGGCGCAATCGTTCGCTGTTGCTGACGGAAGAAGGGCAAAGTTATTACCTGGATATCAAGGAAATCTTCTCCTCGATCACCGAGGCTACCCGCAAGTTACAGGCGCGCAGTGCCAAGGGGGCATTAACCGTCAGTTTGCCCCCCAGTTTCGCCATTCAGTGGTTGGTGCCGCGGCTCTCTGGCTTTAACTCAGCTTATCCGGGGATCGACGTGCGTATCCAGGCGGTGGACCGTGAGGAAGATAAGCTGGCGGATGATGTCGATGTGGCGATTTTCTATGGCCGCGGCAACTGGCCAGGGGTGCGCGCCGAACGTTTATATGCGGAATATCTGTTGCCGGTGTGTTCACCCAGCCTGCTGACCGGGGAACATGCGCTAAAAGTGACGGACGATCTGGCTTATCACACGCTACTGCATGATACTTCACGCCGCGATTGGCTGGCCTATACGCGTCAGTTGGGGTTGCAGCACATTAATGTGCAGCAGGGGCCGATTTTCAGCCACAGTGCAATGGTGGTTCAGGCTGCGGTTCATGGCCAGGGTGTCGCACTGGTGAACAATGTGATGGCGCAGACCGAAATCGAAGCCGGGCGGCTGGTTTGCCCGTTTAACGATGTGCTGGTCAGTAAAAACGCTTTTTATCTGGTATGCCATGACAGCCAGGCAGAACTGGGTAAAATAGCCGCCTTTCGTCAGTGGATCCTGGCTCGGGCAGCCAGCGAGCAGGAGAAATTCCGCTTTCGCTATGAACAATAAGGCTGGCCGCCGCTCTGCCGCCGCCGGTTTTCTTCAATAAGGTAAATAACGATGAGCAGTCGCTCAATGCTGATTTTTGCTGCTATCAGCGGCTTTGTATTTGTTGCCCTGGGCGCGTTTGGCGCGCATGTATTAAGCGGCACGTTGGGCGCTAACGAGATGGCCTGGATCCGCACCGGGCTGGATTATCAAGGGTTCCATACCCTGGCGATCCTGGTGCTGGCGGTGGCGATGCAACGTCGCGTCAGCCTGTGGTTTTATTGGAGCGGGGCGCTGTTGGCGCTCGGCACCGTACTGTTCAGCGGCAGTCTGTACTGTCTGGCGCTGTCACACCTGAAGGTCTGGGTCTATATCACGCCGGTTGGCGGCGTGTGTTTCCTGATCGGTTGGGCATTGATGTTGATTGGCGCTTTGCGTCTGAGGAAAAAGGCCGAGCGCCATGAATAAGCTTGCGTTGTATTGCCGTCCTGGTTTTGAAAAAGAGTGTGCGGCGGAAATTACCGCCAAGGCTGCCGAGCTGGAAGTCTTTGGTTTTGCCCGGGTAAAAGATAACAGCGGTTACGTATTGTTCGAGTGCTATCAGCCGGATGACGCCGACCGCCTGGCGCGGGAAATCCCGTTCCGTGAACTGATTTTTGCCCGTCAGATGCTGGTGGTTGGCGAGCTGCTGCGCGACCTTCCGCCGGAAGATCGCGTGTCGCCGATTGTTGGCATGCTGATTGGCGTGGTCGATCGCGGCGGTGAGCTGCGAGTGGAAGTGCCGGATACCAACGAAAGCAAAGAGCTGATGAAGTTCTGCCGTAAACTGACCGTGCCGCTGCGTGCCGCAATGCGTGAGCAAAAGGTGCTGATGGCGCGCGAGAACGCGACCCGTCCGGTGGTTCACGTGTTCTTTATCGCACCGGGTTGCTGTTATGTCGGCTACTCTTTCAGCAACAACAATTCGCCGTTCTATATGGGGATCCCGCGCCTCAAGTTCCCATCCGACGCGCCGAGCCGTTCTACGCTGAAACTGGAAGAGGCGTTCCACGTGTTCATTCCCGCCGACGAGTGGGACGAACGTTTGAGCAGTGGTATGCATGCGGTCGATCTGGGTGCCTGCCCGGGCGGCTGGACCTATCAACTGGTGCAACGCAGCATGATGGTGCATGCGGTGGATAACGGACTGATGGCGCAGAGCCTGATGGATACCGGGCAGGTTACGCATCACCGCGCCGACGGTTTCAAATACGAACCAAGCAGCAGCAAGATTTACTGGCTGGTGTGCGACATGGTGGAGAAGCCGGCCAAGGTGACCAGCTTGATGATTCAATGGTTGGTCAAAGGTTGGTGCCGCGAAGCGATCTTCAACCTGAAGCTGCCGATGAAAAAACGTTACGAAGAGGTTTCGCAGAATCTGCAGACCATCAAGGAAGCGTTGGACGCGGTTGGCATCAGTTCAGAAATTCATGCCAAACAGCTTTATCACGATCGTGAAGAAGTCACGGTGCATGTGCGCCGTATGTGGTCGGCGGTGCCGGGGCGTCGCGACGAGCGCGAATAGAATAATTGACCGGGCGCGGCTTGCGGCGCCTTTAGCTAACCGGTAACCGCAACTGCTGCAGGTTGCCGGTTAACGTCAAATCGGTGCGCAGCGTGGCGACCTTTTTACTGACGTAAGCCATGTCGCGGTGTTGTTGCAACTTGCCGCGCCATTTTTCCGCCACCTGTTCCAGATCCTGATACAACCCATCCAACGTACCCGCCTGTTGTAATAACAATACCGCCGTTTTCGGCCCGATGCCGGCCACGCCAGGAATTTTGCTGCTGCTTATTCCCGCCAGCCCCCAGTAATCCGCCAATTGCTGCGGCGCTACCCCGAACTCCTGTTGCACAAAGGGCATGTCCAGCCAGCGTTTCTGGAAGTAATCGCGGATCTGCACGTTGGGCGCCAACAGTTGGCAATAACCTTTGTCGGTGGACACTATCGTCACCTGATGGCCGCCGCCGGCGACCTTGGCCGTCAGCGTTGCCGCCAGATCGTCCGCCTCATTGCCCGGCGAATGCCAACAGGCGACGCCGAGCGCTTCAAATGCCTGACGCAGCTGCGGCATTTCCTGCTGTAAATTTTCCGGCATCGGCGATCGGCCGGCCTTGTAGTCGGGCAGAATTTGGTGACGCCAGCTTTCACTGCGGTCGTCTTCGTCGAATACCGCCACCGCGTGCGTTGGCCGGCTATGCTGGATCAACTGTTGCAGCGCATGCTGGCAGGCATTCACGCAGGGAGACCCCTGCACGGCATGGATGCGGCGGATAAGGTTCAGGGCGTCGACAATCAGTAGGTGTATCATCATGGGCTGCAAGGTCAGAAAAAAGAAGGGCGGCTGTTGCGCCGCCCGGAGTTGGGGTCAGGCGACTATCTCATAGCAGGGCACGTAGGCGCTGCCCGGTAGCTTCATGCGGTGCTGGGCGACAAAGCCCTGCAACAGGCTGTCCATTTGCTTCATCATCTGCGGTTCGCCGTGCAGCTTGTAAGGGCCGAACTGTTCGATGGCGTGAATGCCGTTTTCCTTCACGTTGCCGGCAACGATGCCGGAGAACGCGCGGCGCAGTGCAGCGGCCAGTTGTTCCGCCGGCTGGTCCGGATACAGATTGAGGTTCGCCATGTTCTCGTGGGTCGGTTCGAACGGCAGTTGCAGGTCCGGCGCGATGCGGATCGACCAGTTAAAACTGTAGGCATCACCGGTGTTGCGACGGTTCTCTTTCACCAGCGGCATGGCTTTTTTCATCTGCCGCGCCACTTCGGCCGGATCGTCGATGATGATGGTGTAATGACGGCGCGCTTCGTCACCCAGGGTGTTCATGATGAACTCGTCCAGAACGCGGAAATAATCTGCGCTCTCTTTCGGCCCGGTGAGGATCAGTGGCAATACCTGTTCGCTGTTTTCCGGATTCATCAAAATACCCAGCAGATACAGCAGCTCTTCCGCCGTGCCGACGCCACCCGGGAAGATGATGATGCCGTGGGCGATACGCACAAAGGCTTCCAGACGTTTTTCGATGTCCGGCATGATCACCAGCTCATTGACCAGCGGGTTAGGCGGCTCGGCGGCGATGATCGAAGGTTCGGTCATGCCGATAAAACGGCTGTTGCGGTAGCGCTGTTGCGCATGGCCCACAGCGGCGCCTTTCATCGGCGCTTCCATCGCTCCCGGCCCACAGCCGGTGCAGATATTCAGCTCGCGCAGGCCAAGCTGGCTGCCGACCTTACGGGCGTACAGGTATTCATTTTCATTGATGGAGTGGCCGCCCCAGCACACCACCAAATTCGGATCTTCATCGAGGTGCAGCGCCCGGGCGTTGCGCAGGATGGAGAACACCAGGTTGGTGATGTGGGCCGAGTTTTCCAGGTTCAGATGCTGGAAACGGCCGGCGCTGTCGATCTGGCCGTGAACGAACAGGATATCGCGCAGCACGGCGAACAGGTTGGCCTGCAAAGAACGGATAATTCTGCCGTCGACAAAGGCGTCTTCCGGTGGGTTCACCAGTTCGAGTTTGACCCCGCGCTCACGGCGCAGGACATTGATATCAAAGGTTTCATAGCGTGAAAGCAGCTGTTTGCTGTTGTCGGTTTGGCTGCCGGAGTTCAACACGGCCAGCGAACAGTTGCGGAACAAACGGTACAGATCGCTGCTGGCGGTGCGCTTCAGCATGTCTACTTCCAGCTGCGACAGCAAATCCATAGAGCCAAGCGGGCTGATGTGTGTAATCAAGGTAACTCCTTTGCACCCGAAACGGGGCAGTAGTAATCCATACGCAGCAGAACAGCATCTCGTTATTGTTGGCGCACTGCGGTCAATGACTGGCCGCAGCCTTTCTTAACCTTACCGCCGTCCCCTGATTTTTACCAATACAAACCGTTCGTTAGCTTAGTTGTTGAGCAATGCTTCGCACTATTGGCGCGCCAGACGGCCATGCGACGGAACAAAGTCAAGGTTACTGCGCCAGGGATTGATGTCCAGCCCGCCGCGACGGGTGTAGCGGGCATACACCGACAGGCTCTCTGGCCGGCAATAGCGCATCAGATCGTTGAAGATGCGCTCAACGCATTGTTCATGGAATTCATTGTGGTGACGGAAGGACACCAGATAGCGCAGTAGCGCTTCACGATCGATTTGCGCGCCACGATACTGGATTTGCACCGACCCCCAGTCGGGTTGGTTGGTGATCAGGCAGTTTGACTTCAGCAGGTGGCTGACCAATTGCTCTTCAACCTGACGGGTACCGGTAGCGTTCAGCAGGTAATCGGCGTTGAACTCGTAGTTATCAATACGGATGTCTTGATGATCGATGCATTCTCCCTCCAACCGGGCGATCGGGCTGCCTTCCACCTGATCGAGGCTGAACAGGGCGACGCTGACTTCGCCCTGCGCGCAGGCGGACAGATCGCGTTGCAGCGTGCTGCGCACCGTCTCCCAGTCGGTAAATTGGGTCTGGTTAAAGCTGTTAAGATAAAGCTTGAAGCTTTTGGATTCGATCAGGTTGACGCTGTTGGCGTTGAGGCTAATCTCGCCCACCGCGACCTGCGGCAAGCCGTTGTCGTTCAGCCAGGAGAGCTCATACAGCGTCCAGATATCGGCACCGTGGAACGGCAGGCTGTCCGGATACAAACCCAGCGGTTCGCGGTTCATGCTGCGCGGCACCGCCTGCAGCAGCTGAACGTCGTAGCGATCGCGGTACGCGGTAGGTTTGCCCAGAGTCAGTTCCGACAGGGCGTGATGGTCTTGATAGGAGGACATCTGCTGTCACCTCGGTAATAGATAGGTACAATAGCCTTCAGTTTACCGTATGCGAGAAGAAATATGGACCATGATGTACCGCACGCTCTGCGTGATTTCACTCAGCGCTATGTCGATCTTTGGCAGCAGGAGCGCGGTCATGCGCCGGCAAGCCTGGACTTGTACGGCGTACCCTCACCTTGCATTGTAGAAAACCGTGAGGATGAAGTGCTGTGGTTGCCGCAACCGTTCGCCCCTGCGGCGACGCTGGAAAAGGTGGAAGCCGCGCTCGAGTTGCGGTTGCAGCCAGACATTGGCCTGTTTTATACCCAGCAGTATGCGGGTGATATGAGAGCGCAGTTTGGTGAGCATTATATCACCCTGCTGCAGGTGTGGAGCGAAGACGATTTTATTCGCTTACAGGAGAATTTGATCGGCCATCTGGTGACGCAAAAACGCCTGAAGTTGTCGCCGACGCTATTCCTGGCAACCACTGAATCAGAGATGACTCTGGTCTCGCTGTGCAACGTCAGCGGCAATGTCGTACTGGAACAATTCGGCAGCGATAAACGCACCTTGCTGGCGGCCTCGCTGGGGAATTTCCTCGATGCATTGCGCCCACTGCTGAGTGTTTGACGGTTGTAGAGCATTGTCCGTGTGCGAGATCTCTCACACGGGCTGTGAGAGATCGCTTTTAATTTTTTCCGGCCGAAAGCCTGAGTTGGTTTTATTGTTATCCAGATCAATTGGTTAGATTTGCTTTAGGATAACTCTTAGCGTTAATTTCCCGTCATCCTTTCTCCAATCCCTTGTGAAGCCGGGATAATTAAGCGATCTTATGGTTACCGGCACGGATACGGTGGAGCAGGAAAGCGTCAGGATGATGCGGCTTCAGGAAGAAGAAATGGACGCGCTCAGTGAAGAGCGAAGGACGGCGTCAGGAGATGCCCAGGATGTTTCAGGATTGAAACCAGGGACACCTCCAGGATGGAGATAGAGAGCCGGCACAGGATGGTTGGCGGGTCATGAAGACTAAGGAACCGCGTCAGGATGATGCTGCAGGACAGAGCAAGGATGGTTGGGTCAGGATGGCCGCAGGAAAAGTTTTCAAGGATTGAGCAGGGAGCACACTGTGTAGCGGGACTGCTATAAAACGAACCGGGGGCACTGTTAATACAGTGCCCCCAACTTTTTATGGCAGTTTGTACCTTAAGTATCGAAGATACTTAACCTGTCTCGAACTCTTCGGCAGTGTTAACCAATAGCTCCCAGCGTATCGCCATTGCCCTGCTTTTTCGGCAGCAGGAACAGCGTGGCATAAATATCCAACAGATATATCGCCGCCAACAGGCTGATTGCCGCAGTGAAGGAAACCTGCGTAACCAATGCCCCAATCACCAACGGCCCCAGGCCGCCTACGCCGCGCCCGAGATTAAACAGAATATTTTGTGCGGTAGCGCGCGCCTGGACCGGGTAGGTATCGGAGATCAACGCGCCGTAGCCGCCAATCATGCCATTGACGAATAACCCCATTAGCGCGCCGGCGAACAGCATCCACATAGGGTCGCTAAGTTGCGCATAGACCACGACCATTACCACTGCGCCAATCTGATAGACAATAAATATCTTCCAGCGGGCGAAGCGATCCGCCAATACGCCAAACAGCCAGATACCCAGCGTCATGCCGAGCACCGTTACCGCGGTCCACAGGCCAGACTTGGTCAGCGAAAAACCGAAATTTTTTGCCAGATAGGTCGGCATCCAAATCATCAGCCCGTAATACCCGAAGTTCTGCACTGAGCACAGAATGAAAATGCCGATGCTGGCTTTGCCGGTGGCCCGGTCTTTAAACAGCAGTTTTACGCGCTGGGTGAAGGAGAGTTGCTGGCCACTCTTTTGCTGGCGCACGAACTCTTCCGGCTCGCCCAGCGTGCGGCGGATCAGGAATGACACCATTGCCGGCAGCAACCCGACCAGAAACATGCCGCGCCAGCCGATATGCGTCAACAACAGCGGAGTGAGGAAAGCCGCCGCCAGTACGCCAAGCTGCCAGCCCATGCCAACATAGGCAGAGGCGCGGTTGCGCTTTTCCGCCGGCCAGGCTTCGGCTATCAGCGCCATGCCGATACCGAACTCGCCCCCCAGTCCGATCCCCGCCAGCGTGCGATAGGCAAGCAAATCCCAGTAGCCCTGCGCCAGAGCGCACAGGCCGGTAAACAGGGAGAACATCAGTATGGTGATGGTCAGTACCCGGATGCGGCCAAAGCGATCGCTGAGGTGGCCGAAAATCACGCCGCCCAATACGGCGCCGATCAGCGTCCAGGTAACCAGCGAACCGGCTGCGGAAGAGCTCAGCCCCAGTTCGATGCTGATGGCCGGCAGCATAAAGCCGAGGATCAGCAGATCAAAGCCGTCCATCGCGTAGCCGGTGACTGAAGCCAGCATGGCTTTGCCGGGCGTAGCATGATTTTTTATTGGTGTGATTGCAGGCATGTGTCTAATCTTTGAGGTTTATTCGGTGAGCTCATTGTGCCGTGTGGCGGCGGGCGCCACCAGATCAAATCGGTCGATATCATCAACTCAGCCGAATTTGGGCTATAAAGGGTAAAATGCTATGCTTTGCCGCCTTTCAGCCACGCCGCTGAATATCATGGTTTAAACGGATCGGGAATGCAGATGAGTATACAAAATCAGGTTCGCCTTAGTTTGCAGGCGATTGAACAGTCAATGCGAGAGCTGGCGCTGTGGCAAGCCACGCCGCCCGAGCCTGAAGCCTTCGCCAGCACCGAACCCTTCTGCGTAGACAGCATGCTGGCCGAAGAGTGGCTGCAATGGGTATTTCTGCCGCGGATGTACGCGCTACTGGATGCGCATGCGCCACTGCCGACGCGTTTCGCCATTACGCCTTATTTTGAAGAGGCGCTGAAAGATAAGGATCCGAACTGCATGCCGCTGCTGGTGCTGCTGGAACGTTTGGATCTTATGTTGAATAAAG
The DNA here is from genome assembly GCF_018336935.1 of Serratia plymuthica. Taxonomy (NCBI): domain Bacteria; kingdom Pseudomonadati; phylum Pseudomonadota; class Gammaproteobacteria; order Enterobacterales; family Yersiniaceae; genus Serratia; species Serratia plymuthica. Next base: position 4,563,858 of record NZ_CP068771.1, read on the forward strand.
AACCGCAATAATGATTGAGATCCTTTACCAGGATGAGCACTTGGTGGCGGTGAACAAGCCATCGGGCTGGCTGGTGCATCGCAGTTGGCTGGATCGTCATGAAACCCGGTTTATGATGCAGACGGTGCGTGACCAGATCGGTCAGCACGTGTTTACCGTGCATCGGCTCGACCGCCCGACCTCCGGCGTGCTGCTGATGGCGTTGTCCAGCGAGGTCGCGCGCCTGCTGTCGCAGCAGTTCGAGCAACACCAGGTGCAGAAAACCTATCATGCGGTGGTACGCGGCTACGTGCAGGAAGGGGCGACCCTCGATTACCCGTTAACGGAAGAACTGGACAAAATCGCCGACAAGCATGCCGCGGCCGATAAAGGCCCGCAGCCGGCGGTCACCCACTACCGGCCGCTGGCGCAGGTGGAGATGCCGGTCGCCATTGGCCGTTATGACAGTGCGCGCTACAGCCTGCTGGAGCTGAAGCCGGAAAACGGCCGCAAGCATCAGTTGCGTCGCCATATGGTGCATCTTCGTCATCCGATCATTGGTGACAGCAAGCACGGCGACCTGCGTCAGAACCGCGGCATGGCCCAGCACTTCGGCTGCCCGCGCTTGATGTTGCACGCCAGCCACCTGCAGTTGAACCATCCTGTGACCTGTGAGCCATTGTCTCTTTCCGCACGCTGGGACGAACCCTGGCAGGGAGTCATGTCGCAGTTTGGTTGGGCAGGGTTTTTCCCTGAGCTCGCCGGGGTTGAGTTTAGTGCGGCTAACGGTCAGGATAACGGGTAATTTTTAAAGGTAATTGAGGGAGTAGGAGCAATGGCTCAGGTTGGAATCTTCGTGGGAACGGTCTACGGCAACTCACTGCTGGTGGCGGAAGAGGCGGAAAATATCCTTAGCGAACAGGGTCATGAAGTCAAACTGTTTGAAGAAGGCACGCTCGAGGCCTGGCAATTTTACCGCCAGCACCATGTGTTGGTGGTGACCTCCACTACCGGCCAGGGCGATTTACCGGACAGCATTGCGCCGCTGTTTCATGCCCTCCGCGATCAAATCGGCTATCAGCCGGAACTGCGTTATGGATTGATTTCACTCGGTGACAGCAGCTACGACAATTTCTGCGGCGCCGGACGTGCTTTTGACGCACTGTTGCAAGAGCAGGGAGCAACCCGCGTGGGTGAGGTGCTGGAGATCGATGCGATGGAACAGCCTGAGCCGGAAGTGGTTTCCTGCCCGTGGGTTGAGCAATGGGGCACGCTGCTGAAATAGCATTCCGTCGCCTGTAGGGTGCGAATACATTCGCACCGATTGATGCGGGCGCAGCATGCTGCGCCCCTACAGTTGTAGCTTATTTCCCGCGGGTCAGTTTTTCCAGATCGGATTCGATCTCGGCAATTTTGTGGGATACTACGCCTTCCAGATGACGCAGGTCATCAAGAATTTTGCGCTTCAGATCCACTTCAACCTGATCGCGCTGGCACAGCTGATCCAGTTCATCGATAACGTAACGCAGGTTCGGGTTGATCTCGTGAATTTCTTTGTAACCCTGGCCGGCGTTATCCGCCACCACGGTTTTGCGTTGGCGCGGATATTTGAACTTCACGCTCTTGGCAAAGAACTCGCCCTTATCCTTGCGGAAGTAAATCTTAAGAATGTCGTTATTGGCCTCCTGACGCAGGCTATAGCGATCGACATCTTCCGGTTGATTGATTCCCAAGCTTTTCAGGTTGTCATACATAATAGCGCCACCTTATAAATAGACTTTATTCCACGGTCTGGGATTATGGCGAAAAACCGTGCCAGAGACTGTGACTGCTCGCGTACTGAAGACAAAAAAATAGCGGGTTAATCACCCGCTGTTTTAATTTAGTCGATGGTGCGCAATAACTCATTAATGCCGACTTTACTGCGCGTTTTGGCGTCGACTTTCTTGACGATGACCGCACAGTACAGGCTGTAAGAACCGTCTTTGGACGGCAGGTTGCCTGAAACCACCACCGAGCCGGCCGGGACGCGGCCGTAATGCACTTCGCCGGTTTCACGGTCATAAATACGGGTGCTCTGGCCGAGGTAAACGCCCATGGAGATCACGGAGCCTTCTTCGACGATCACGCCTTCAACCACTTCTGAACGTGCGCCGATGAAGCAGTTGTCTTCAATGATGGTCGGGTTGGCCTGCAGCGGTTCCAGTACGCCACCGATGCCGACGCCGCCGGACAGGTGAACGTTTTTGCCGATTTGCGCGCAAGAACCCACGGTAGCCCAGGTATCGACCATGCTGCCTTCGTCAACGTAAGCGCCGATATTCACGTAGGACGGCATCAATACGGTGTTGCGTGCGATGAATGCGCCCTGGCGAACGGTCGCCGGCGGCACCACGCGGAAGCCTTCTTTCTGGAAGCGCGCTTCGTCGTAATCAGCAAACTTCATCGGCACTTTGTCGTAGTAACGGGTTTCGGCACCGTCCATCACTTTGTTGTCGTTGATGCGGAAAGAAAGCAGCACGGCCTTTTTCAGCCACTGATGCGTTACCCACTGACCGTCAATCTTCTCGGCAACGCGCAGGGCGCCGCTGTCCAGCAGGCCGATCACCTGGTTTACCGCTTCGCGCGTTACGGTGTCTACGTTCGCCGGGGTGATATCCGCGCGGCGTTCGAAGGCGTTTTCAATAACGTTTTGTAATTGCTGCATGCTGTTCTCTGTCCTGATGTTGTTGTCTACGAAAAGGTTACTTGTATCACATTTTATCGTTTGGATTGAGGGCCTCTGTCAACCGTTGTTCCAACTTTCTGCGCGTTTCCTGATTCAGGGCGCGTCGATCGCTGTCGGCCAGAATAAATAAGTCCTCAACTCGCTCGCCAATGGTGGAAATGCGTGCGCCGTGCAGCGACAGGCCGAGATCGGCGAATACCTCGCCCACCCGCGCCAGCAGGCCGGGCTGGTCAAGTGCGGTCAGTTCCAGATAGCTGCGGCGATCGGTATGCGTCGGCAGGAAGCTGACTTCGGTCGGCACGCTGAAATGGCGTAACTTGGAGGACGGCCGGCGCACGCGCGGCGGCTGATATTCCCGCTGGGTGATGGTCTGAACCAGCGCGTGGCGAATCGCCGCGTGGCGGTCCTGAGCCAGCGGGCTGCCGTCCGGTTCGAGCACGATGAAGGTATCCATCGCCATGCCGTCGCGGTTAGTGAAAATCTGCGCGTCATGCACGCTCAGGTTACGGCGGTCCATCTCGCCGGCCACGGCGGCAAACAGGTAAGGGCGGTCCGGGCTCCAGATGAAGATTTCGGTACCGCCGCGTGTCGCCTGGCGGCTGACCAGCACCAACGGTTTGGTGGAGTCATGGGCCAGCAGATGGCGGGCGTGCCAGGCCAGTTGATTGGGCGAATGGCGCAGGAAGTAGTCGGCCCGGCAGCGGCTCCAGATGCGGTGTAGCGCCTCTTCGTCGATATTGTCCATGCGCAACAACGCCAGCGCCTGCAGGCGGTGGTGGCGTACGCGTTCGCGCAAGTCCGGGCTGTTTTGCATGCCGCGGCGCAACTGCTTTTCTGTCGCGAAGTACAGCTCGCGCAACAGGCTCTGTTTCCAACTGTTCCACAGGGTTTCGTTGGTGGCGCAGATATCGGCCACCGTCAGGCAAACCAGATAGCGCAGGCGGGTTTCGCTCTGCACTTCAGCGCTGAATTGCTGGATAACCGTGGGGTCTTGAATGTCGCGGCGCTGGGCGGTCACCGACATCAGCAAATGGCAGCGCACCAGCCAGGCCACCAGTTGGGCCTCACGCGAATTCAGGCCGTGCAGCTCGGCGAACTCCAGCGCATCCTGTGCGCCGAGGATTGAGTGGTCACCGCCGCGGCCTTTAGCGATATCGTGGAACAGCGCCGCCAGCAGCAGCAATTCCGGATTCGGCAAGCGCGGATAGAGCTCCACGCACAGCGGATGGCGTGGCCGCGTTTCTGCATCGGCGAAACTTTCCAGCTTTTGCAGAACCCGAACGGTGTGTTCGTCGACGGTATAGGCATGGAACAGATCGAACTGCATTTGCCCGACGATCTTGCCCCACTGCGGCATATAGGCCCACAGCACGCTGTGGCGATGCATCGGCACCAGCGCGCGCGCGACTGCGCCCGGATGGCGCAGAATGGCCATAAACAGATCGCGCGCTTCTGGAATGTTGCACAGCGGCTGTTTCAGATGGCGGCGCGCGTGGCGCAACTGACGTACGGTGGTGGAGTAAATGCCTTTGATTTCGCGGTTGCGCACCATCAGGTAAAACATCCGCATGATAGCTTCCGGCTGGCGGATAAACAGCGTTTCGTCACGCAGATCGATCAGATTGCCACGCAGCTGGAAATCCTCGTTCAGCGGGCGTGGTTTTTCCGTGGCGTCCAATGCCAGTATCGCTTCGTCGAACAGCTGGAGCAGCATGTGATTCAGTTCGCCGACGCGGCGCGTCATGCGGTAGAAATCCTTCATCATGCGCTCAACCGGTTCGTTGCCTTCCCCCTCATAGCGCAGCAATTGCGCCACATTGAGTTGGCGATCGAACAACAGCCGGTTGTCGTAACGCGGCAGCACCAGATGCAGGGCGAAGCGGATACGCCACAGGAAGCTCTGGCATTCATTGAGCTCGTTGCGTTCGGCCTGGGTGAGGAAACCGAAACCGACCATTTCGTCCAGCGAGGTGGCGCCGAAGTGACGGCGCGCCACCCACAGCAAGGTGTGAATGTCCCGCAGGCCGCCGGGGCTGCTCTTGATGTCCGGTTCCAGGTTATAGCTGGTGCCGTGGTAGCGCTGGTGACGTTCCTGCTGCTCAGCCACCTTGGCATGGAAAAATTGAGGGGAGGGCCAGAAACCGTCGCTGAAAATGTGTTTTTGCATTTGCAGGAACAGCGCGACATCGCCGCAGATCATGCGCGACTCAATCAGGTTGGTGGCCACGGTCAGGTCCGCCAGCCCTTCGAGCAGGCACTCTTCCAGCGTGCGTACGCTGTGGCCCACTTCCAGTTTCAGATCCCACAGCAGGGTGATAAATTCCCCCACGCGCTGCGACTGTTGTTCACTCAGGCGGCGCTGGCTGAGCACCAGCACGTCGATGTCCGACAGCGGGTGCAACTCGCCGCGGCCATAGCCGCCGACCGCCACCAGAGCGGTTTCCGGGATATCCTCGAAACCGTAAAAAATCCACAGACGACGCAGCAGGCGATCGATAAAGTCGCTGCGGGCCGCGACCAGGCTTTCGGCGCTGGAGCCGGCGTTGAACGCGGCCGCCAACCACAGCTGAAACTGTTCAAGACGCAGTTTCAGCGCAACGCAATTAATCTCTTCATCGCCATAGGCATTGGGATACTCAGGCTGCTTCGGTACGGCCTGTTGCTCAATGACCGGGTTGCTCTGTTCGCGAAAATTTTCAGACATAGTACGCAGCCCATAAAAAAGGCCGGCAAAAGCCGGCCTGTGACATCATGCATCGCGGCAGAACGCCGCGGCGCTTACATCTCGTGCGTAATGATGTTGGGGATGGTGTCATCCTTGCGCAACGTCATTATCTCGCAGCCGTTATCTGTGACCACAATAGTATGCTCATACTGCGCCGACAAGCTGCGATCTTTAGTTTTTACCGTCCAGCCGTCCTTCATGGTGCGGATGCGGTAGTCACCGGCATTGACCATCGGCTCTATGGTGAACGCCATGCCGGCCTGCAGCACCACGCCGCCGTCATCGGCGTCATAGTGCAGCACCTGCGGTTCTTCGTGGAACACTTCGCCGATGCCATGACCGCAGTATTCACGCACCACGGAAAAATTCTCGGCTTCGACGAATTTCTGGATCTCTTTGCCCAGGGTGCGCAGGCGGATACCCGGCTTCACCATTTTCAGCGCCAGATACAGGCTTTCCTGGGTGACGCGACACAGCCGCTCGCCCAGAATAGTCGGCTTGCCGACGATGAACATCTTGGAAGTATCGCCGTGGAAGCCGTCTTTAATGACGGTCACGTCGATATTGACGATATCGCCGTCTTTCAGCGCCTTGTCATCGCTCGGGATGCCGTGGCACACCACTTCGTTCACCGAGATGCACACGGATTTCGGGAAGCCGTGATAGCCGAGGCAGGCGGAAATGGCCTGTTGTTCGTTGGTAATGTACTCGTGACAGATACGGTCCAGTTCGCCGGTGGTCACGCCAGGTTTGACGTGCGGCTCGATGATCTCCAGCACTTCGGCGGCCAGACGGCCCGCCACGCGCATTTTTTGGATGTCATCAGGTGTTTTAATTGATATCGCCATGAAATTCGTCCGCAGGTGTCGTGCTCGCCGACAACAGAAAGAAATAAGAAGCAGTCTCTTATGGTATCAGCCCGGCCAGAGGCTGCCAAATTTGATTTCTCGGCGGCCCGGGAAACGCAACTAAAGTTGGTGTCGGTGGCGTGTTTATGGTATAAAGCGCGCCGGCGATCCGTAAGTTGGTCCTTGTGACGATGACGGAAAAAGCCGAAAATACTTTAACTGCACTCACATTGTGTAAATAACACACACGTATCGGCACATACACCGGGGTGCTCTGAGGTGATTTATCACCGTCGGGGTCGGCGTTATGGGATACGTGGAGGCATAACCCCAACTAATCTATAGAGGTTTAATCATGGCAACTGTTTCCATGCGCGACATGCTCCAGGCCGGTGTACACTTTGGTCACCAGACCCGTTACTGGAACCCGAAAATGAAGCCTTTCATCTTCGGCGCACGTAACAAGGTTCACATCATCAACCTGGAAAAAACCGTACCAATGGCCAACGCAGCACTGGCTGAACTGACCAAGATCTCTTCCCGCAAAGGCAAGATCCTGTTCGTTGGTACCAAGCGCGCAGCAAGCGAAGCGGTAAAAGAATATGCTAACAACTGCGACCAGTTCTTCGTGAACCATCGCTGGTTGGGCGGCATGCTGACTAACTGGAAAACCGTTCGTCAGTCAATCAAGCGTTTGAAAGATCTGGAAATCCAGTCTCAAGATGGCACCTTTGACAAGCTGACCAAGAAAGAGGCGCTGATGCGTACTCGCGAACTGGCCAAGCTGGAAAACTCCCTGGGTGGTATCAAGGACATGGGTGGTCTGCCTGACGCTCTGTTCGTAATCGATGCAGATCACGAACACATCGCGATCAAAGAAGCCAACAACCTGGGTATCCCGGTATTCTCTATCGTTGATACCAACTCTGATCCAGACGGCGTTGACTTCATCATCCCTGGTAACGACGATGCAATCCGTGCAATCAAATTGTACCTGACTGCCGTTGCTGCCGCCGTCCGTGAAGGTCGTTCTCAAGATCTGGCCGTTCAGGCGGAAGAAAGCTTCGTAGAAGCTGAATAATAAGGCAAGCTCGTCACAGAGCCCTTATTAACCAGGTATTGAATATGTTGGTTAGAGGGGCCTAAATAGGCCCCTTTTGCTTATCTGAATGAGAACTATCTCCGTGCGAGATAACCGAGGAAAAAGAAATGGCTGATATTACCGCTGCCCTGGTAAAAGAACTGCGCGAGCGTACTGGCGCTGGCATGATGGATTGCAAAAAAGCTCTGGTCGAATCTAACGGCGACATCGAGCTGGCAATCGAGAACATGCGTAAGTCCGGTGCGATCAAAGCAGCGAAAAAAGCAGGCAACGTAGCTGCTGACGGCGTGATCAAAACCAAGATCGAAGGCAACTACGGCGTGATCCTGGAAGTTAACTGCCAGACTGACTTCGTTGCTAAAGATGCCGGTTTCCAGGCATTCGCAGACAAAGTGCTGGAAGCCGCTGTTGCAGGCAAAATCACTGATGTTGACGTCTTGAAAGCACAGTTCGAAGAAGAACGTGTAGCGCTGGTTGCAAAAATCGGTGAGAACATCAACATCCGTCGCGTTGCTTCCCTGGAAGGCGAAGTGCTGGGCAGCTACCTGCACGGCGCGCGCATCGGCGTTCTGATTGCCGCTAAAGGCGCTGACGAAGAACTGGTTAAGCAAATTGCCATGCACGTTGCGGCTAGCAAACCTGAATTCGTGAAGCCTGAAGACGTGTCTGCTGAAGTGGTAGAAAAAGAGTACCAGGTTCAGTTGGACATCGCCATGCAGTCTGGCAAGCCGAAAGAAATCGCAGAGAAAATGGTTGAAGGCCGCATGAAGAAATTCACCGGCGAAGTTTCTCTGACCGGTCAACCTTTCGTTATCGAGCCAAGCAAGACCGTTGGCCAAGTGCTGAAAGAGCACAACGCTGACGTTGTTAACTTCATCCGCTTCGAAGTGGGCGAAGGCATCGAGAAAGTTGAAAATGACTTTGCTGCTGAAGTTGCAGCAATGAGCAAACAGTCTTAATGACTGTATACCCGATAGATTTCGCGGTGCGGCAAGGCGGCAACTGAGCGAACTCCCAGGAGCCTGGTTCACCAGGTGACTGGGGTAAGTGAAGGCAGCCAACGCAGCGGCAACGTGAAAGATGAAGGGTATAATGGAGCCGCCGTCAGGCGGTTCCATTCTATCCAGCCAGAATTACACCGGTGGCAAGCCCTGTGGCGCTATACTCAGCACAGGCGCGCTTCATCGGCTGAAATCCCCAATACTAATACTGCTTCTTAGGACAGAACACCATGGCAACCAATGCAAAACCCGTATATCAGCGTATTCTGCTCAAACTGAGTGGCGAAGCCCTGCAAGGTGCAGAAGGTTTTGGTATCGACGCCAGCGTTTTGGATCGCATGGCTCAGGAAGTTAAAGAGCTGGTCGAACTGGGAATTCAGGTCGGTGTAGTGATTGGCGGCGGTAACCTGTTCCGCGGCGCGGGTCTGGCGCAGGCCGGAATGAACCGCGTAGTGGGCGACCACATGGGAATGCTGGCTACCGTGATGAACGGCCTGGCTATGCGTGATGCACTGCACCGTGCCTATGTGAACGCCCGCCTGATGTCGGCCATCCCGTTGAACGGCGTGTGCGACAACTACAGCTGGGCCGAGGCAATCAGCCTGCTGCGTAATAACCGCGTGGTTATCTTCTCTGCCGGTACCGGCAACCCGTTCTTCACCACCGATTCAGCAGCTTGCCTGCGTGGGATTGAGATTGAAGCCGACGTGGTACTGAAAGCGACCAAAGTCGATGGCGTATACTCCGCCGATCCGGTTAAAAACCCGGATGCGACGCTGTACGAACATATAACCTATCAGGACGTGCTTGAGCGCGAGCTGAAAGTGATGGACCTGGCGGCGTTTACGCTGGCCCGCGATCACGGTCTGCCGATTCGCGTATTCAACATGAACAAACCGGGCGCATTGCGCCGCGTAGTGATGGGTGAAAACGAAGGTACGCTGATCAGCAAATAAAGCTGTTCTGCCAAATTTAGCGGGAGCGGGCAATGCTGTGCGTTGAGCGCTTTCCTCAAGTAAAATTCACGGGCTATACTGATGTATAGCCTGCCAAGTAACCCGTTTCTAAAGGTTCGCAACGTGATTAATGAAATCAGAAAAGATGCTGACTCACGCATGGAAAAAAGCGTAGAAGCATTCAAAACCCAAATCAGCAAAATCCGTACCGGCCGTGCTTCTCCAAGCATCCTGGACGGCATCATGGTGGAATACTATGGTTCTGCCACGCCGCTGCGTCAGTTGGCTAACGTGACCGTAGAAGACTCCCGCACCCTGGCCATCAACTTGTTTGATCGTTCTCTGGGTTCAGCGGTAGAAAAAGCCATCATGTCTTCAGATCTCGGCCTGAACCCAAGTTCAGCAGGCAGCGTGATCCGCGTTCCGCTTCCTCCTCTGACCGAAGAACGTCGTAAAGATCTGATCAAAGTTGTGCGCAACGAAGCCGAGCAGGGCCGCGTGGCCGTGCGTAACGTTCGCCGCGATGCCAACGACAAAGTTAAAGCGCTGCTGAAAGACAAAGAAATCAGCGAAGACGAAGATCGTCGTTCACAGGACGACGTTCAAAAACTGACCGATGCTTACATCAAACTTCTGGATGCCGCCCTGGCGGATAAAGAAAAAGAGCTGATGGATTTCTAATCAGCATCGCGCAGAAAAAAAGCGTCGCCTGGGCGGCGCTTTGTTTTTTGTGGCGCAGATCCCGTTTCATCGTACTGATTGATCATGGACAAGCGGTGGCCAAGGTTACACACTGGAACACCTCCGATCTCATCAGACAGTTATTCAGAGTGAACTCATGAAGCAACTGACTATTCTTGGTTCCACCGGCTCAGTGGGAACCAGCACCCTGGCCGTGGTCAGGGAAAATCCCGACCGTTTTGCGATTAAAGCGCTGGTTGCAGGCCGCAATGTGGCGATGATGGCGCAACAGTGTATGGAGTTTCGCCCGGCTTATGCTGCGATGGCGGACGAAGGCGCTGCGCGTGAACTGCGTGCCGTACTGGCGGAAAACGGCGTTGGCACTGAGGTGCTGGCGGGTGAACAGGCCGCCTGCGAGTTGGCGGCGCTGGATGATGTCGATCAGGTCACCGCTGCTATCGTTGGCGCTGCCGGGCTGCTGCCGACGCTGGCGGCGATCCGCGCCGGCAAGCAGGTATTGCTGGCGAACAAAGAGTCGCTGGTAACCTGTGGCCGACTGTTTATGGACGCGGTGCAAAAGAGCCAGGCGCAGCTATTGCCGCTGGACAGCGAGCATAACGCGATTTTTCAGAGTTTGCCTGAAAGCATTCAGCGTCAGTTGGGATACTCTTCATTGGTCGAACATGGTGTTTCGCGCATTGTGCTTACCGGTTCCGGCGGCCCGTTCCGTACTACGCCGTTGGATCAGTTTGCCACAATGACGCCGGACCAGGCTTGCGCCCATCCTAATTGGTCAATGGGGCGCAAGATCTCGGTGGATTCCGCCACCATGATGAACAAAGGACTGGAATATATTGAGGCCCGTTGGCTGTTCAACGCTTCGGCTGAACAAATGGAAGTGATTCTGCATCCGCAGTCGGTGATTCATTCAATGGTGCGCTATGCTGATGGCAGCGTGTTGGCCCAGTTGGGCACGCCGGATATGCGTACGCCAATCGCCCACGCGATGGCTTATCCGCAGCGGGTCAGCTCTGGCGTGGAAGCGCTGGATTTCTGCCGTATCGGTTCTCTGACCTTTGCCGAACCAGAACGGGAGCGTTACCCCTGCCTTTATCTGGCGATTGACGCCTTTGATGCCGGCCAGGCGGCAACTACCGCGCTGAATGCGGCTAACGAAGTGGCCGTTGCGTCCTTCCTGCAAGAGCAGATTCGCTTTACCGATATTGCGGCAGTGAACCAAAAAGTAGTCGAACGGTTGTCTTTGCAGGAACCGTCCTGTATTGACGCGGTCTTAGACATAGATCGTCAGGCCCGTGAGGCTGCCGTTGGGGTAGTGAAGTCACTGCGTGGTTGATACCGGCTATTATCCTATTTTGTTCGTAAATTACGCGTGCCGCAGTGGGGCTGTTTGTTCATGCCCGGCTGAGGTGGTATAGTCTGCGCCACCTGTCGGCGGTTATACCGTTGAATTATGGCCTGATTGGCATCTCGGATGCCGATAGCGCCCCGGATATCGCCGGGTGTGCGGGGGCAGACTGAAAAGCCGTGTCGGGCACACGGCTTTTTTTGCGCGTAAGGGCCTGATGTTCCGGAAGGGCAGTTGTATTTCTATTGAGGAAATAAGTACGAGTTATGTCGTCCGCAAATCAACAAGAGGCTAATCCGTCCGTCTTTGGGCCGCGACATGTCGCCATTATTATGGACGGCAACGGGCGCTGGGCTAAACGTCAGGGCAAGTTACGTGTCTTCGGTCATAAAGCAGGGGTGAAATCGGTACGTCGCGCGGTCAGTTTTGCCGCCAACAACCATTTAGATGCACTCACGCTTTATGCCTTCAGCAGCGAGAACTGGAATCGTCCGGTACAGGAAGTCTCCGCGTTAATGGAGCTCTTTGTCCGTGCCTTGGATAGTGAAGTAAAAAGCCTGCATAAACATAACGTCAGACTGCGGGTGATCGGCGATATCAGCCGTTTCAGCACGCGTTTGCAGGAGCGGATCCGTCGCTCTGAGCAACTGACAGAAAATAACGATGGCCTGACACTCAACATCGCCGCCAACTACGGTGGTCGTTGGGATATCATTCAGGGAGTAAGGGATCTGGCTGAGCAGGTGCAGGGTGGTTTGCTGCGTCCGGATCAAATCAGCGAAGAGTTATTGGGCGAGCGGGTCTGCATGAACGATTTGGCGCCGGTGGATCTGGTTATCCGTACCGGTGGTGAACATCGCATCAGTAACTTCTTGCTGTGGCAAATTGCTTATGCCGAGCTTTACTTTACTGATGTACTCTGGCCTGATTTTGATGAACTTGTCTTTGAAGGTGCGCTGAATGCATTTGCACAACGTGAGCGTCGCTTCGGGGGAACAACACCTAACGGCGCCGATGCGTCCTAGGGGGAACTTTTGCTGAAGTATCGCCTCATAACTGCTCTGATCTTGATTCCGATTGTTATCGCGGCGCTGTTTTTGCTGCCGCCGATGGGCTTTGCCCTGGTAACGCTCGTTGTGTGCATGTTAGCTGCCTGGGAGTGGGGCCAATTGGCCGGTTTTACTTCCCGCTCGGAGCGCATCTGGTTGGCGATACTGTGTGGTTTCCTGCTGGCTCTGATGATGCTCAGTATTCCAGCCTATCACCATTCGGTCCATTTGCCTCAGGTGGGCGGGCCGCTCTGGCTGTCACTGGCCTGGTGGCTGGCGGCGCTGCTGCTGGTGTTGTTTTATCCCGGCTCCGCGGCGCTGTGGCGTAATTCACGCCCGATTCGCCTGCTCTTTGGCCTGTTGACCATTGTGCCGTTCTTTTGGGGCATGCTGGCGTTGCGTCAATTCGGCTACGAACAAAATCACTTCACCGGTGCCTGGTGGCTGCTGTATGTGATGCTGCTGGTCTGGGGCGCGGATTCCGGCGCTTATATGTTCGGTAAGCTGTTCGGCAAGCACAAGCTGGCGCCGAAGGTCTCTCCAGGGAAAACCTGGGAAGGATTAATCGGCGGTCTGGTTACCTCGGCATTGATATCCTGGCTGTTCGGTCGTTATGCGCCGTTGAATGTGGTGCCGGCAACCTTACTGATTTGTTCGGTGATCGCCGCGCTGGCCTCAGTGCTGGGCGACCTTACCGAGAGCATGTTCAAACGCGAAGCGGGTATCAAAGACAGTGGTCATCTGATCCCGGGTCATGGCGGAATACTGGATCGTATCGACAGCCTGACCGCAGCAGTGCCTGTATTTGCCTGCCTGATGCTGTTAGTGTTTTAATCCGTCAATGGCGGGGAGTGAAGGGATTATGGTTAGCGTGCTCTGGAACTTAGTCGCATTTCTTGTTGCGCTCGGTGTTTTAATCACCGTGCACGAGTTCGGGCACTTTTGGGTTGCCCGTCGCTGCGGCGTCCGTGTTGAACGCTTTTCCATTGGTTTTGGCCGCGCATTATGGCGCCGCACAGACCGCCAGGGTACCGAGTATGTGATTGCCCTGATCCCGCTGGGCGGTTATGTGAAGATGCTTGATGAGCGGGTTGATTCGGTTGCGCCGGAACTCCGTCATCAGGCGTTCAACAATAAAACCATATGGCAACGCGCAGCTATTATCAGCGCCGGCCCCATCGCCAACTTCTTGTTTGCTATCCTTGCTTATTGGCTGGTGTTCATTATCGGTGTGCCCAGTTTCCGTCCGGTGATTGGTGAAATATCACCACAGTCGATTGCCGCACAAGCCGAAATTTCGCCCGGAATGGAACTAAAGTCCGTTGATGGCATCGAAACGCCTGATTGGGAGTCAGTTCGTTTGGCTCTGGTGGCGAAGATCGGTGACGCGGAAACCGAAGTGGGTATCGCTCCATTCGGTTCTTCGCAGGTAGTGACTAAAACCCTGGATTTACGCCAGTGGAATTTTGAGCCTGACAAGCAAGATCCCGTGGTAGCGCTGGGTATTATTCCGCGCGGCCCGCAGATAGAATCAGTTCTTGCCGAAGTGCAGCCGGATTCGGCGGCGCAGAAGGCGGGTTTGCAAGCGGGAGACAGGATCGTTAAAGTCGATGGTCAGCTGTTGGGCCGTTGGCAAACGTTGGTCAAGCGGATCCACGATGGTCCAGGGCAACCGCTGGTTTTAGAGATTGAAAGAAACGGCGCCCCCTTGTCTTTGACGCTGATACCGGATACAAAGCCGGTGGGAAAAGACAAAAGCGTGGGGTTTGCGGGCATCATTCCGAAAGTGCTGCCGCTGCCGGCCGAGTATAGGACGATTCGTCAGTATGGACCTTTCCCGGCACTGTATCAGGCCGGGGACAAGACTTGGCAGCTTATGCGGCTTACGGTCAACATGCTGGGTAAATTAATAACCGGTGATGTAAAGCTGAACAACCTGAGTGGCCCGATTTCGATTGCACAGGGAGCAGGAGCGTCAGCTGGGGTCGGGTTTGTGTATTATTTGATGTTTCTCGCGTTGATCAGTGTCAACCTGGGTATCATCAACCTGTTCCCATTACCGGTGTTAGATGGTGGGCATCTCCTCTTCCTGGCGATAGAAAAGCTGAAGGGTGGGCCGGTTTCCGAGCGAGTACAGGACTACAGTTACCGCATTGGTTCGATCGTGTTGGTGCTTTTAATGGGTCTTGCACTTTTCAATGATTTTTCTCGTCTTTAGGGGCGAGAATAGGTTAGGAAGAACGCATAACAACGATGGCGATGAAAAAGTTGCTCATAGCGTCGCTGCTGTTTGGCAGCGCCACCGTATACGGTGCAGACGGGTTCGTAGTGAAAGATATTCATTTCGAAGGCCTGCAGCGAGTCGCCGTCGGTGCGGCGTTACTCAACATGCCGGTTCGCGTAGGCGATACCGTCACTGACGATGATATCAGTAATACCATCCGTGCCTTGTTTGCCACTGGCAACTTCGAGGACGTTCGCGTGCTGCGCGATGGTAATACGCTGATTGTTCAGGTTAAGGAACGTCCTACCATTGCCAGCATCACTTTCTCCGGCAACAAGTCGGTGAAGGATGACATGCTCAAGCAAAACCTGGAGGCCTCTGGCGTTCGGGTTGGCGAGGCGCTCGATCGCACCACGATTTCCAGCATTGAAAAAGGGTTGGAAGACTTCTACTACAGCGTCGGTAAATACAGTGCCTCGGTGAAAGCCGTAGTCACGCCATTACCGCGTAACCGTGTCGACCTGAAATTGGTGTTCACGGAAGGGGTTTCCGCCAAGATTCAACAAATCAACATTGTCGGCAACCATGCCTTCACTAACGATGAGCTGATTTCACGCTTCCAACTGCGTGATGAAGTACCGTGGTGGAACCTGGTTGGCGATCGCAAATACCAGAAGCAAAAGCTGGCGGGTGACCTTGAAACCCTGCGCAGTTTCTATCTGGATCGCGGCTACGCGCGCTTTAACATTGATTCGACTCAGGTCAGCCTGACGCCGGACAAAAAAGGCATCTACATCACCATCAACATCACCGAAGGTGAGCAGTACAAGCTCGCTGGCGTGGTGGTGAACGGCAATCTGGCAGGCCACTCTGCTGAAGTTGCCCAGTTGACCAAGGTTGAGCCAGGTGAGCTGTATAACGGCAGTAAAGTGACCAAAATGGAAGACAACGTCAAAACGATGTTGGGCCGTTATGGTTACGCTTACCCGCGAGTTGCCACTCAGCCTGAGATCAACGACACGGATAAAACCGTCAAGTTGCACGTGAATATCGATGCCGGCAACCGTTTCTACGTACGCCGTATCAAGTTTGAAGGCAACGACACCAGTAAAGACTCCGTACTGCGCCGTGAAATGCGCCAGATGGAAGGTGCATGGTTGGGTAACGCCCAGGTCGAGCAGGGTAAAGAACGTCTGAACCGTTTGGGCTATTTTGAAACGGTAGATGTGGAAACCCAGCGCGTTCCGGGGACGGCCGATCAGGTCGACGTCACCTACAAGGTGAAAGAGCGCAACACCGGTACCTTCAACTTCGGCGTCGGCTACGGCACCGAGAGCGGCGTCAGCTTCCAGGCGGGCGTGCAGCAGGACAACTGGCTGGGTACCGGCTACTCCGTCGGCATCAGCGGCACCAAGAACGACTACCAGACCTACACCGAGCTGTCGGTAACCAACCCGTACTTCACCGTTGACGGTGTTAGCCTGGGTGGCCGTATCTTCTACAACGATTTTAAAGCGGATGATGCGGACCTGTCCGACTATACCAACAAGAGTTACGGTATAGACGGTACTTTGGGCTTCCCGATCAACGAAAACAACTCGTTGCGTACCGGCCTGGGTTATGTGCATAACGGCCTGTCGAACATGCAGCCGCAGATCGCCATGTGGCGTTATCTGGACTCGATGGGGCTGAACCCGAACACCACCGATCGCGCCAGCTATTCTGCCGATGACTTCACGTTGAACCTGGGTTGGACCTATAACAACCTGGACCGTGGTTATTTCCCAACGTCGGGTAACCGCACCACGCTGAATGGTAAAGTCACCATTCCGGGGTCGGATAACGAATACTACAAGTTGACGTTGGACAGCGTGCAGTACGTTCCGATCAACGATGACCGCACCTGGGTGCTGTTGGGTCGTGGTCGTCTGGGTTATGCCGATGGTCTGGGCGGTAAAGAGATGCCGTTCTACGAGAACTTCTACGCCGGCGGCTCAAGCACGGTTCGTGGTTTCGGTTCGAATACCATTGGTCCGAAAGCGGTGTACTACAACTCCAACTCTTACAATTGCGCATATACTGGCGGGAACACGACGACGCGTCCGGGCATTTGTAATTCGGATGATGCAGTGGGTGGTAACGCCATGGCGGTTGCCAGTATGGAGCTGATCACGCCAACGCCATTTATCAGCGAAAAATACGCCAACTCAGTGCGTACCTCGCTGTTTATGGATGCAGGCACAGTGTGGGATACCAACTGGGATAACAGCAAGACGCAAGGCTACGACATTCCGGACTACAGTAAAGCGAGCAATATCCGCGTTTCTGCCGGTATTGCCTTGCAATGGATGTCACCGCTGGGTCCGTTGGTGTTCTCTTACGCCAACCCGCTCAAGAAATACGAAGGCGACAAGTCCGAACAGTTCCAGTTTAATATTGGCAAGACCTGGTAACAGGTCCCGCTTCTGGGCATAGCAGTTATTAAGAATCGCAAATGCCAGATGCCCGCCAGGACAGAGAGGGATGATTCTCATTGTTTCACGGGATAAGTCTGGCAGATTGTGTACTTCAAGTGTCATATGACACAAATGGGTGATGGTAAGGAGTTTATAGTGAAAAAGTGGTTGTGTGCCGCAGGCCTCGGTTTAGCAATGGCTGCTTCAGCTGGCGTTCAGGCAGCAGATAACATCGCTGTAGTTAACGTCTCCAGCATTTTCCAACAGTTGCCAGCACGTGAAACCGTGGCTAAACAGCTGGAAAACGAGTTCAAAGGCCGTGCGGGCGAACTTCAGAACATGGAGCGTAGCCTTCAGACCAAGATGCAACGTTTGCAGCGTGATGGCGCTACCATGAAGGCTAGCGATCGCAGCAAATTGGAAAAAGACGTGATGGCTCAGCGCGAGCAGTTCTCTCAGAAAGCGCAGGCTTTTGAGCAGGACAACCGTCGCCGTCAGATGGAAGAGCGTAACAAGATCCTGAGCCGTATTCAGGACGCTGTGAAATCTGTTGCCAGCAAAGAAGGCTACGACGTCGTTATCGATGCTAACGCAGTTGCTTACGCAGGGACTTCTAAAGACATCACTGCCGACGTGCTGAAACAGGTTAAATAACACATGCTTTCAATTCGACTGGCTGATTTAGCGCAGCAGTTGGATGCACAATTGCACGGTGATGGCGATCTCGTCATCACCGGCATTGCTTCTATGCATTCGGCACAGGCTGGACAAATCACGTTTTTGTCAAACAGCCGCTATCAAGAGCAGCTGGCCTCCTGCCTGGCAAGCGCAGTAGTGCTTACCGAGGCGGATCTACCACACTGCCGTTCTGCGGCGCTGGTGGTTAAAAACCCTTATCTGACTTACGCGCGCATGGCGCAGCTGATGGACACCACGCCGGCTCCGGCTCAGGATATCGCGCCAAGCGCGGTCATCTCGCCTGCTGCGACTCTGGGGCAGAATGTTGCCATCGGGGCGAATGCGGTGATCGAGGCAGGTGCAGTACTCGGCGATAACGTGGTTATCGGCCCGGGTTGCTTTATCGGCAAACGCGCACGCATTGGCGCAGGTACGCGTCTGTGGGCGAATGTAACTATTTATCATGAAGTCGAGATCGGCCAGCATTGCCTGATCCAATCAGGCACTGTGATTGGCGCTGACGGCTTCGGCTATGCCAACGAGCGCGGCGACTGGATTAAAATCCCCCAGTTGGGCACGGTGATTATCGGCGATCGCGTCGAGATCGGCGCATGCACCACCATTGACCGCGGCGCGTTGGATAACACCCAGATCGGCAATGGTGTTATCATCGACAACCAATGCCAGATTGCACATAACGTTGTGATTGGCGACAATACCGCCGTCGCCGGCGGTGTGATTATGGCGGGCAGCCTGAAAATCGGCCGCTATTGCCAGATCGGCGGAGCCAGCGTGATCAACGGTCACATGGAGATCGCCGATAAGGTTGTTGTCACTGGAATGGGAATGGTTATGCGACCAATCACCGAACCTGGGGTATACTCTTCGGGCATTCCGTTACAACCCAACAAAGTTTGGCGTAAAACCGCTGCGTTGGTGATGAATATCGATGAGATAAGCAAGCGCTTAAAAGCTGTCGAACGAAAAGTCGGAAAAGACTAGTCATTGCCGCCCGCTACGCTGGGTACAAAACGAAACGCGTTGGTCATAAGACCAAAAGCGCAAAGAGTTGTTAATTTGCGGCCTGCATGACTTCCTCCTTATTGGGGGCAGCGCAGGCCGTGTTGTTGATGCCATCAGTTTTTAGAGACAGGAAGAGTATTTTGACTACTGACACTCATACTCTGGATATTGCAGAAATTTTGGAATTGCTTCCTCACCGTTACCCGTTCTTGCTGGTCGATCGCGTCCTTGAGTTTGAGGAGCACAAATTCCTGCGTGCGGTGAAGAACGTATCTGTAAATGAGCCGTTTTTCCAGGGGCATTTCCCTGGTAAGCCGATTTTTCCAGGCGTATTGATTCTGGAAGCAATGGCGCAGGCCACTGGCATTCTGGCATTTAAAAGCGTCGGCAAGCTGGAGCCGGGCGAATTGTATTACTTTGCCGGTATCGACGAAGCCCGTTTCAAACGACCGGTAGTGCCAGGCGATCAGATGATCATGGAAGTCACCTTTGAGAAAACTCGTCGCGGTCTGACGCGCTTCAAAGGCGTAGCAACCGTTGACGGCAAAATTGTTTGCGAAGCAACCATGATGTGCGCGCGCAGCCGGGAGTCTTAATCCGTGATTGACAAAACCGCCTTTATCCATCCAAGCGCGATTATCGAAGAAGGCGCCATTATCGGCGCTGGCGCGCACATCGGTCCCTTCTGTTACGTCGGCTCCCAGGTGGAAATCGGCGCTGGCACGGTACTGAAATCCCACGTTGTGGTGAATGGTGTGACCAAAATCGGCCGCGATAATCAGATCTATCAATTTGCCTCTATCGGCGAAGCGAATCAGGATCTGAAATACGCGGGTGAACCGACGCGCGTCGAGATTGGCGATCGCAACCGCATCCGCGAAAGCGTCACCATTCATCGCGGCACGGTGCAGGGCACCAGTCTGACCAAGATCGGCGACGACAACCTGTTCATGGTGAATGCGCACATTGCCCATGACTGTATCGTCGGTAATCGCTGCATCTTCGCCAACAACGCGACGTTGGGCGGCCACGTTGAGGTCGATGATTATGCGATCATTGGCGGTATGACGGCGGTGCATCAGTTCTGTGTGATTGGTGCTCACGTTATGGTTGGCGGCTGCTCGGGCGTCGCTCAGGATGTGCCGCCTTTTGTCATCGCGCAGGGCAATCACGCCACGCCATTCGGTATCAACATCGAAGGGCTGAAGCGTCGTGGTTTTGATAAAGAGGCGCTGCATGCCATTCGCAATGCCTACAAACTGCTTTATCGCAGCGGCAAAACGCTGGACGAAGCCAAGCCTGAAATCGAAGCCCTGGCCAAAGAGCAGCCGGTAGTGCAGCAGTTCCTCGATTTCTTTGGCCGTTCAACCCGCGGTATTATTCGCTGACCTATGCAAAATCGTCCATTGACTATCGGATTGGTCGCCGGAGAAACCTCCGGTGATATTCTTGGCGCGGGGTTAATCCGCGCGCTCAAGGCGCAGAACCCCGACGCGCGTTTTGTTGGCGTCGCAGGCCCGCTGATGCAGGCTGAAGGCTGCGAAACCTGGTACGAAATGGAAGAGCTGGCGGTAATGGGCGTGGTGGAAGTGCTTGAGCGCTTGCCACGCCTGTTGAAGATCCGCAAGGATCTTACCCGCCGGTTCAGTGAGTTGAAGCCGGACGTGTTTGTCGGCATCGATGCGCCCGACTTCAATATCACGCTGGAAGGCCGTCTCAAGCAGCGCGGCATCCGCACTATTCACTATGTCAGCCCGTCGGTCTGGGCCTGGCGTCAGAAGCGCGTTTTCAAAATTGGCAAAGCCACCGATCTGGTGTTGGCGTTTCTCCCTTTCGAAAAAGCGTTTTACGATCGTTTCAACGTTCCCTGTCGGTTTATCGGTCACACCATGGCCGATGCCATGCCGCTGCAGCCGGACAAACTGGCCGCGCGGGCTACGCTGGGCATAGCCCCCGACGCACGCTGTCTTGCCTTGTTACCGGGCAGCCGAGGGGCCGAGGTCGAGATGTTGAGCGCCGACTTCCTGAAGACGGCCCAACTGCTTCGCACCCGTTATCCCGAGCTGGAAGTGGTGGTGCCGCTGGTCAACGCCAAACGGCGTGAACAGTTCGAACGAATCAAGGCTGAAGTGGCGCCGGAGCTGACCGTTCACCTGTTGAATGGCCAGGGACGTGAGGCAATGATCGCCAGCGATGCGGCATTGCTGGCCTCAGGTACTGCAGCGCTGGAGTGTATGCTGGCCAAATGCCCGATGGTGGTGGGTTACCGCATGAAGCCGTTTACCTTCTGGTTGGCGCAGCGGTTGGTGAAAACCCCGTATGTCTCGCTGCCTAACCTGCTGGCCGGGCGCGAAATCGTCACCGAACTGTTGCAGCACGACTGCGTGCCGGACAAACTGGCGGCGGCCCTGATGCCGTTGCTGGAAGACAGCCCGCAGACCGAAGATCTGAAACAGACTTTCCTTACCTTGCACCAAAGCATCCGTTGCGGTGCTGACGAACAGGCCGCTCAGGCTGTGTTGGAGCTGGCATTAGCATGATTGAACCCTTTATCTATCCCGCCGCCACGTTGATTGCCGGTGTGGACGAGGTAGGCCGTGGCCCCTTGGTGGGTGCAGTAGTGACCGCCGCAGTGATCCTCGACCCCGCGCGGCCGATTATTGGTTTGGCGGACTCGAAAAAACTCAGTGAAAAACGCCGTCTGGCGCTGTATGACGAAATCGTGGAGAAGGCCTTGTCCTGGAGCCTGGGGCGTGCAGAGCCGGACGAGATCGATCGGTTGAACATCTTGCACGCCACCATGTTGGCGATGCAGCGTGCGGTCGCCGGATTGCATATCGCGCCGGACATGGTATTAATCGACGGTAACCGTTGCCCGAAATTGCCAATGCGCTCGCAGGCGGTGGTGAAGGGGGATAGCCGCGTGGCTGAAATCAGCGCCGCCTCCATTCTGGCGAAGGTGACGCGCGATCGCGAAATGACCGAGTTGGATCGCGAGTTCCCGGATTACGGTTTTGCGCAGCATAAAGGCTACCCGACCGCCTTCCACCTGGAGCGCCTGGCCGTGCTGGGTGCGACCGAACATCATCGCCGTAGCTTTGCCCCGGTAAGAAGGGCGCTGGAGCTGTAATCTGCCAGCCTGGGCATCCGGGCTGGGCGCGCGATAGCGTTAACCTGGGTTCAGCGTGCTGAACCCCCTAGTTTCAGGTATCTGGATATGGCCGAACCTCGTTTTATTCACCTGCGCGTTCATAGTGACTACTCCATGATTGATGGATTAGCCAAGATCGGGCCGTTGGTGAAAAGAGCCGCCGCGTTAGCCATGCCTGCTTTGGCAATTACCGATTTCACCAACCTGTGCGGGTTGGTCAAGTTCTATGGCAGCGCGCACGGCGCCGGGATCAAACCGATCATCGGCGCGGATTTTCATGTGCAAAGCGAAGTGCTGGGCGATGAGCTGGCGCAGCTCACCGTACTGGCCGCCAACAATGAAGGCTATCAAAACCTGACGCTGCTGATTTCCCGCGCTTACCAGCGTGGTTACGGCGCCGCCGGCCCGATTATTGACCGTGACTGGCTGATCGAGCACCGTGAGGGGTTAATCCTGCTTTCTGGCGCCCGTCAGGGTGATGTCGGCAAGTTTTTGCTGCGCGGTAACCAGCAACAGGTAGATCAGTGC
The DNA here is from genome assembly GCF_018336935.1 of Serratia plymuthica. Taxonomy (NCBI): domain Bacteria; kingdom Pseudomonadati; phylum Pseudomonadota; class Gammaproteobacteria; order Enterobacterales; family Yersiniaceae; genus Serratia; species Serratia plymuthica. The sequence continues at coordinate 4,586,353 of NZ_CP068771.1, forward strand.
CTGGAGTTCTATCAGCAATATTTCTCGGACAGCTATTATCTTGAACTGATCCGTACAGGCCGGCCGGACGAAGAAAACTACCTGCATGCAGCCGTAGCGCTGGCCACCGAACGTGGGTTACCGGTGGTGGCCACCAACGACGTGCGTTTTCTGGTAGAGGACGATTTTGACGCCCATGAGATCCGCGTCGCGATCCATGACGGTTTCACGCTTGACGATCCCAAACGCCCGCGCAACTACAGCACGCAGCAATACATGCGCAACGAAGACGAGATGTGCGAGCTGTTTGCCGACATCCCCGAAGCGCTGCTCAACAGCGTCGAAATAGCCAAGCGCTGCAATGTCACCATCCGGCTCGGCGAATACTTCCTGCCGCAGTTCCCGACCGGTGATATGACCACCGAGGATTTCCTGGTGCTCAAATCGAAGGAAGGGCTGGAAGAGCGCCTGGAATTCCTGTTCCCGGATCCGGAGGTTCGCGCGCAGCGGCGCCCTGAATATGACGAGCGTTTGGACGTTGAGCTGAAAGTTATCAACCAGATGGGCTTCCCCGGCTACTTCTTGATCGTGATGGAGTTCATCCAGTGGTCGAAAGATAACGACGTACCGGTAGGCCCGGGACGTGGTTCCGGCGCCGGTTCGCTGGTGGCCTATGCGCTGAAAATCACCGATCTCGATCCGCTGGAATTTGACTTGCTGTTCGAACGTTTCCTCAACCCGGAACGTGTTTCGATGCCCGACTTCGACGTCGACTTTTGCATGGAAAAACGCGATCTGGTGATTGAGCACGTGGCGGATATGTATGGCCGCGAGGCGGTATCGCAGATCATCACCTTCGGCACCATGGCGGCGAAAGCGGTTATCCGCGACGTGGGCCGCGTGCTGGGCCACCCGTATGGTTTCGTCGATCGCATCTCCAAGCTGGTGCCGCCCGATCCGGGCATGACCCTGGAAAAGGCCTTTGCCGCCGAACCGCAGCTGCCGGAAATTTACGAGGCTGACGAAGAGGTCAAAGCGCTGATCGACATGGCGCGCAAGCTGGAAGGGGTGACGCGTAACGCCGGTAAGCACGCCGGTGGGGTGGTTATCGCACCCACCAAGATCACTGACTTCGCGCCGTTGTACTGCGACGCAGAAGGGAATCACCCGGTCACCCAGTTTGACAAGAACGATGTGGAATACGCCGGGCTGGTGAAGTTCGACTTCCTTGGCTTGCGTACCCTGACCATCATCGACTGGGCGCTGGGGATGATCAATGCCCGGCGAGCGAAAACCGGGCTGGAACCTATTGATATCGCGGCTATTCCACTCGAAGACAAAAAAAGCTTCGATATGCTGCAGCGTTCGGAAACCACAGCGGTATTCCAGCTTGAATCACGCGGCATGAAGGATCTGATCAAGCGCCTGAAGCCCGACTGTTTCGAAGATATGATCGCACTGGTGGCGCTGTTCCGCCCGGGGCCGTTGCAGTCGGGCATGGTGGATAACTTCATCGACCGCAAACACGGCCGTGAAGAGATTTCCTACCCGGACATCCAGTGGCAACATGAGTCGCTCAAGCCGGTGCTGGAACCGACCTACGGCATCATCCTGTATCAGGAACAGGTAATGCAGATTGCCCAGGTGCTGGCCGGCTATACGCTGGGCGGTGCGGACATGCTGCGTCGTGCCATGGGTAAAAAGAACCCGGTTGAGATGGCCAAGCAGCGCGGCGGTTTTGAAGATGGGGCAAAATCGCGCGGTATCGACGGTGAACTGTCGGTAAAAATCTTCGATCTGGTAGAGAAGTTCGCCGGCTACGGTTTTAACAAATCGCACTCCGCCGCCTATGCGTTGGTGTCGTATCAGACGCTGTGGCTTAAAGCTCACTATCCGGCCGAGTTTATGGCGGCGGTAATGACCGCCGATATGGACAACACCGACAAGGTGGTGGGGCTGGTGGATGAATGCTGGCGCATGGGCCTGAAAATCCTGCCGCCGGACATCAACAGCGGCCAGTACCATTTCCACGTTAACGATGAAGGCGAGATCGTTTATGGTATCGGCGCCATCAAAGGCGTCGGCGAAGGGCCGATTGAAGCCATTCTCGAAGCGCGTAACAGCGGGGAACAGGGCTACTTTAAAGATCTGTTCGATCTGTGCGCACGTTCCGATATCAAAAAGCTGAACCGCCGCATTCTGGAAAAGCTGATCATGTCCGGGGCGTTCGACCGTCTTGGGCCGCACCGCGCCGCGTTGATGAGCTCACTGGGCGACGCGTTGAAAGCGGCCGATCAGCATGCGAAAGCCGAAGCGATCGGCCAGGTGGACATGTTTGGCGTTCTGGCGGAAGCGCCGGAGCAGGTGGAGCAATCCTACGCCAACGTACCGCGCTGGCAGGAGCAGGTGGTGCTGGATGGTGAACGGGAAACGCTGGGGCTGTACCTGACCGGCCACCCGATCACCCAGTATCTGAAGGAGATCGAACGTTACGCCGGTGGCCAACGTTTGAAAGATATGCATCCGACGGATCGGGGCAAAATGACGACCGCCGTTGGGCTGGTGATCGCCTCGCGGGTTATGGTCACCAAACGCGGTAACCGCATCGGTATTTGTACGCTGGATGACCGTTCAGGCCGTCTGGAGGTGATGTTATTCACCGATGCATTAGAAAAATACCAGCATTTGTTGGAAAAAGACCGTATCCTTATCGCCAGTGGACAGGTCAGCTTTGATGACTTTAGCGGTGGGCTTAAAATGACGGCCCGCGAACTAATGGACATCAGTGAGGCCCGTGAAAAATACGCTCGTGGGCTTGCTATCTCGCTGACGGACAGGCAAATTGATGACCAGCTTTTGAACCGTCTCCGTCAGTCGTTGGAACCCCATCGCTCGGGGACGATTCCAGTGCATCTTTACTATCAACGGGAAGATGCGCGGGCCAAGCTGCGTTTTGGCGCAACCTGGCGCGTGACGCCCACCGACCGCTTGTTGATAGATTTGCGGACTTTGGTAGGTAATGAGCAGGTGGAACTGGAATTTGACTAATATAGGAATGCTATGAGTCTGAATTTTCTTGATTTTGAACAGCCGATTGCAGAGCTGGAAGCGAAAATTGATTCGCTGACTGCAGTCAGTCGTCAAGACGAAAAATTAGATATTAATCTGGACGAAGAGGTTCAGCGCCTTCGTGAAAAGAGCGTTGAGCTGACGCGCAAGATTTTTTCCGATCTTGGGGCCTGGCAAATTGCCCAATTGGCACGCCACCCGCGCCGTCCTTATACCCTGGATTATATCAAACACATCTTTACCGACTTCGAAGAGTTGGCTGGCGACCGCGCTTATGCCGATGATAAAGCGATCGTTGGTGGTATTGCGCGCCTGGATGGCCGCCCGGTGATGATCATTGGTCATCAGAAAGGCCGCGAGACCAAAGAGAAAATCCGCCGTAACTTCGGTATGCCGGCACCAGAAGGCTATCGCAAGGCACTGCGTCTGATGGAAATGGCTTCTCGCTTCAAGATGCCGCTGATCACTTTCATCGACACGCCAGGGGCTTACCCGGGCGTGGGCGCGGAAGAACGCGGCCAGTCTGAGGCCATTGCCCGCAACCTGCGTGAAATGTCTCGCCTGAATATCCCGGTGATCTGTACCGTGATCGGTGAAGGCGGTTCTGGCGGCGCGTTGGCGATCGGCGTTGGCGATAAAGTGAATATGTTGCAGTACAGCACCTATTCGGTGATCTCGCCGGAAGGTTGCGCTTCAATCCTGTGGAAGAGCGCCGACAAAGCGCCGTTGGCCGCAGAGGCGATGGGCATTACCGCACCGCGCCTGAAAGAGCTGAAACTGATCGATTCGGTGATCCCGGAACCTTTGGGCTCCGCTCACCGTGACGTACCGGCAATGGCCGCCTCGTTGAAAGCGCAATTGCTGGCCGATCTGAAAGATCTCGACGGCCTGAACAACGAAGAGTTGCTCAATCGCCGTTACCAGCGCCTGATGAACTACGGCTATTGCTGAGTTTTGTCCTGCGTTGCAAAAAACCGCCTTCGGGCGGTTTTTTTATATCTGATGAAAAAGGCATGGCTATGCGCAAGCTTTTTGCGCTGTGGCGCGCAGCATGCCGATGACGGGGTACACACCGTCTTATTTTCATGTTGTTATAGCGGTTTGGCGGTTAACTGACAGGAGCAGCCGATGAATATCATCGCAATCATGAGCCCAACGGGCGTCTATTACAAAGATGAGCCTATTCGCGAGCTGCACACCGCATTGGCTACAATGGGTTTCCAGTTGGTGTATCCGAAAAACGGCAATGATCTGCTAAAGCTGATCGAAGCCAATGCGCGTATTTGCGGAGTGATTTTCGACTGGGACGACTACAGCCTGGAGTTGTGCAGCGAAATTAACGAGCTGAATGAGTATCTGCCGCTGTATGCGTTTATCAACCAGTATTCCACCTTTGACGTCAGCCTGCATGAAATGCGCATGGTGCTATATTTCTTCGAGTACGGTCTGAATGCGGCGGATGATATTGCGCAACGATTCCGGCAATATACCGCAGAATATATCGACACCATTACACCGCCCTTAACCAAGGCGCTGTTCAACTATGTGCGCGAGGGCAAATATACCTTTTGCACCCCAGGGCATATGGCCGGGACCGCCTTTCAGAAAAGCCCGGTTGGCTGCCTGTTTTACGATTTTTTCGGTGCCAATACCTTAAAAGCCGACGTCTCCATATCGGTGACCGAATTGGGTTCGCTGCTGGACCACACCGGGCCGCATCTGGAGGCTGAAGAGTATATTGCGCGCACCTTCAACGCCGAGCAGAGCTATCTGGTGACCAATGGCACCTCTACCGCCAACAAGATTGTCGGCATGTATTCGGCACCGGCCGGCAGCACGGTGTTGATCGACCGCAACTGTCATAAATCGCTGTGCCATTTGCTGATGATGAGCGATATCGTCCCGATTTACCTGCGCCCGTTGCGTAACGCCTACGGCATTCTTGGCGGCATCCCGCAGCATGAATTTACCCATGAGAGCATTGCCGGCCGGGTTGCCACTACCGCGAATGCCAGCTGGCCGGTACATGCGGTGATCACCAACTCAACCTATGACGGCCTGCTGTATAATACCGATTACATCAAGCAGACGCTGGATGTGCCCTCGATCCATTTTGACTCCGCCTGGGTTCCCTATACCAACTTCCATCCGATCTACGAAGGCAAGAGCGGCATGAGCGGTGAGCGCACGCCCGGCAAGGTGATCTACGAAACGCAGTCCACGCACAAGCTGCTGGCGGCATTCTCGCAGGCCTCGATGATTCACATTAAAGGCGATTACGACGAAAGTACCTTTAACGAAGCCTATATGATGCATACCACCACTTCGCCGAACTACGGCATTGTGGCATCGATGGAAACCGCGGCCGCCATGCTGCGCGGCAATCCTGGCCGGCGCCTGATCAACCGCTCGGTAGAGCGTGCGCTGCATTTTCGTCGCGAGGTACAGCGACTGCGAGAGGAGAGCGATAGCTGGTTCTTCGATATCTGGCAGCCTGAAGAGATCGACGAGGCGCAATGCTGGCCGTTGAACCCGGACGATAACTGGCACGGGTTTGGCAATACCGACAGCGATCACATGTATCTCGATCCGATCAAGGTGACGATCCTGACGCCGGGAATGAACGAACTGGGTGCGTTGGAAGAGAGCGGGATCCCGGCGGCGCTGGTGGCGAAATACCTGGACGAACGTGGCATCGTGGTGGAAAAAACCGGGCCTTACAATCTGCTGTTCCTGTTCAGCATCGGCATTGATAAAACCAAGGCGATGAGTCTGCTGCGTGGCCTGACCGATTTCAAACGCGCTTACGATCTTAATCTGCGGGTGAGAAACATGCTGCCGGATCTGTATGCCGAGGATCCTGATTTCTACCGCAATATGCGCATTCAGGATCTGGCGGCCGGGATCCACCGGTTGATCTGCCGGCACGATCTACCGCGGTTGATGCTGCGGGCATTCGACGTGCTGCCGGAAATGAAGCTGACGCCGCACCAGATGTTCCAGCAGCAGGTACGCGGTAATGTGGAAACCTGCGAACTGGATCAACTGGTGGGCAAGGTGGCAGCCAATATGATCCTGCCTTATCCGCCAGGGGTGCCGTTGGTGATGCCGGGTGAGATGATCACCGAGGAGAGCCGTGCGGTACTCGATTTCTTGCTGATGTTATGTTCCATCGGCGAGCGTTATCCCGGTTTCGAAACCGATATCCACGGTGCGAAACTGACCGAGGACGGGCGTTATCTGGTGAAGGTACTGAAAACGCCGCCGGCCGATGTCAACGTTTGAGCCGCTAATCTGAATGACGGCCCCATTTGTGCTGCGGGGCTTTTTACCGTTGACGTTGCAACCCTCGCCGGATACCGTGCCTCATCAGGCAGACAATGAGGCATTACCATGTTGGCATTACGTCAGGTGCATCACATCGCAGTCATTGGTTCAGACTATGCGGCCAGTAAGCATTTCTACTGCGACATCCTCGGTTTTACCCTGTTGGGCGAGTTTTACCGGGAAGAACGAGATTCATGGAAGGCGGATCTGGCGCTCAATGGCCAATACAGCATCGAACTGTTTTCCTTTCCGTCACCACCGGCCCGCGTCAGCCGCCCAGAAGCATGTGGCCTGCGCCACCTGGCGTTCAGCGTGGACGACATCGAACAGGCTATCGCGCATCTGCAGGCCGCTGGGGTAGTGTGCGAGCCGATACGCGTCGATCCTTATACCCAGTCCCGTTTTACTTTTTTCAGCGATCCTGATGGATTGCCGCTGGAACTGTATGAACGATGAAAGCTTGTCTGAAGGCGGCGGGCTGGTTAACGTGCTGTCCTATGGGTGTTATGGCGGCCTCCAGCCGCCTGTCAGGCGATAAACGATAAACCAATGAATACCGATCAACTTTCCGTACAGGTCAGCCGCCAGTTGGGTACTCAACGGCGTTTGCTGGTGGCATTCAGCGGTGGGCTGGATTCCAGCGTGTTGTTGCATCTGCTGGTGCATCTGCGAAGGCAATTGCCGGATTTGCAGTTGCGCGCGGTGCACGTACACCATGGCCTGAACGCTTTTGCCGACGAATGGGTCGCCCACTGCCAGCGACAATGCGCAGCCTGGCAGTTGCCGTTGGTGGTCCAATATGTGCAGGTGGATGGCAGGCAGGGCGGGATTGAAGCTGCGGCCCGAGCGGCGCGATACTCGGCTTTCGTCGCTACGCTGGCGGCCGATGAGGCCTTGCTTACCGCGCAACATCTTGATGACCAATGTGAGACCTTCCTGCTGGCGCTGAAACGCGGCAGTGGCCCGGCGGGCCTGTCGGCGATGGCCGCTCAGGCCTCATTGGGGAGTAACCCCTTGCTGCGTCCGTTGCTGGGTACGTCGCGTCTGCAGTTGGAGGATTATGCACAGCAGCATCAGCTCGCCTGGATTGATGACGACAGCAATCAGGACCCGCGTTTCGACCGCAACTTTCTGCGCCTTCAGGTGTTACCGCTGCTGAACCAACGCTGGCCGTATTTTGCCGCCGCGACGGCGCGCAGCGCCAGCCTGTGCGCGGAACAAGAGCAACTGCTGGATGAGTTGCTGTCAGAGCAACTGCACTCGTTGCTCAATGAAGATAATGCGCTGGCGATCGACGGCCTGTTGGGCTGTTCGCCAGCGCGGCGTTTTGCCTTGCTGCGCCGTTGGATCGCGCTGTTTGGCGTTACCATGCCTTCACGCGAGCAGTTGCAGCGGTTATGGGACGAGGTGGTGCTCAGCCGGGATGATGCCGAGCCGCAGTTGCAGCCGGGGCAGTATCAGATCCGCCGTTTCCGCCGGCGTTTGTATCTGCTGCCGATAATGGCGGATTTGCGCGAAGTCTGCCTGAACTGGTCGTTGGCGGAGCCGCTCGAGCTGCCGGATGGATTGGGTAAGCTGAGTTGCGGGGAGGGCGATATTTGTCTGCGGGCACCGCAGCCGCAACAGAAGGTGAGCGTTCGTTTTGCCGCCCAGGGAAAAATCCGCATCCTTGGCCGAACGCATTCCCGGTCAGTCAAAAAACTGTGGCAGGAGTTGGGCGTGCCGCCGTGGCAGCGCGAGCGTACTCCATTGATCTATTACGATGACCAGCTTATCGCTGCGCTGGGCGTGTTTGTCAGTGAAGCCGGCGAGACGCCTGAAGGGGCGCAATGCTGGCGGCTGCGTTGGCATAAAAAATAATAATGTGAGGAGCAATGATGAAATTTGTGAGCGCAATGGCCGTGGTGTTCGGTCTTTTCAGTCTGTCGGCCATAGCCGCGGGTGACGTGGCCGCAGGGAAGGGCAAGTCCGCCAGCTGTGTCGCGTGCCACGGCGCTGAGGGGAAAGTGTCGGTACCGATGTATCCGAATCTGGCCGGGCAAAACGCCATGTATCTGGAGCATGCGCTGCAGGCGTATAAAAAAGGGGAGCGCAACGGCGGCCAGGCTGAAGTGATGAAGGCCTACGTCTCGGCATTGTCTGATGAGGATATTGCCGATCTGGCAGCCTACTATGCCAGCCTTAAACCATAGCCGAAGCCATAAATGACGAGGGCAGCCGTTGGGCTGCCCTGTTGGGATGGCGTTACCGTTAAATCAATCAGACAGGCTGACGACCACAGTACCGATTTCCGGATGACTGAAACTGAGGATGTGATCCAGACGCAAGCTGAGAGCATTGCCGGCCTGATCGATAATCAGGTATTCAACACCCTTGGTAAATTTCAGCTCGGTGGCTTTGCCTTCGAGTTTATCTCCGTCGCGTAACTCCAGCTTCAGAATGTAGTTATGCTGACAGGCGAGTTCCAGGCTTTCATAGTCATCGCAATTGATGGATTGGTACTCATCATTCATCAACATAGTCGCTCACCAATAAGTTAGCGGCGGCAAAAGCCGCCTGTTCCCTAACGGAGGACGGTAGCGCGTTATTCGCAGCAACTTCGTCCAATGCCTTTAATACACATGCTAACGCATCAGGCACGTAGCCGAGATCCCCACTGCCGATCTCGGCGTAAAAACGGCGTACTAACTCACAGTATTGTTGCACAGTTTCCTCCCTTAAGAACCTCTGCGTCATCGAAGTCACGTATAGCGATGAGGCGCAGGCTCTCGGAGCTTTACTTAATCCTAGTCGACTATAGCACAGCTGTTGGGGAGTTATTAGCACCTCAGCGCGGCTTTCGCACTGCACTTTGCCCAGCCGCGCTGGCTGCGGATGGGCCAAATCTAGTACACTGTCGCCTGATAATAATGAGGTCACCCATGGCGCTGAAAGCAACTATTTATAAAGCCACGGTCAATATCGCTGATATGGATCGTCACTTCTACCACGACGCCACGCTCACCCTGGCCCAGCATCCTTCCGAAACCGAACAACGTATGATGCTGCGCCTGTTGGCCTGGATCTGCCACGCCGATGAGCGCCTGGTGTTTACCAAGGGCTTGAGCGCCGAAGACGAGCCGGAGATCTGGCGACGTAACGACCACAACGGGTTGGAAATGTGGATCGAAATGGGCTTGCCTGACGAGAAGCGAATCAGGAAAGCCTGCAACCAGTCGCCGCGAGTGGTGCTTTACGCCTACGGTGAACGGGCCGGACACGTATGGTGGCAGGGTATCCAGAGCAAAGTGGCAAACCACAAAAACCTAAGCATCCGTTTTCTGGATGATGAACAATTAGGCAAATTGGCAGCGATGGCCAGCCGCAATATGACGCTGCAAGCCACGCTGCAGGAAGGAACTATCTGGCTTTCTGATGCTCAGAATAGTCTGGAAATCCAGTTTGCCGAGTGGCAACAGGCTCAGGTGTGATCGGTGCTGGAACTGTCTGGAAACGTCGCTATACCGGATAACGAGCTGGAACTGACGGCGATCCGCGCGCAGGGCGCGGGTGGCCAGCACGTGAACAAAACCTCAACGGCTATCCATTTGCGCTTTGACATTCGGGCGTCCAGCCTGCCAGAGTATTATAAGGAAAGGCTGCTGGCCCTGAATAATCATTTAATTACCGCCGACGGCGTGGTGATTATTAAAGCGCAGGAATATCGCAGTCAGGAATTAAACCGCGAGGCGGCGTTGGCCAGGCTGGTAGCGTTGATTCAGCAGGCGATGGTGGTGGAAAAAACGCGCAGAGCGACCAAGCCCACGAAAGGGGCAAAATTACGTCGGCTGGAAGGCAAGGTACGTAAAGGCGCGACTAAAGCGCTGCGCGGCAAGATCCGCACTTAAGGATACATGAGCACAGTAGGAGAATAGCTGTGAAGAAAATAACAATAGCCCTGTTTTTAGCGGCAGGGGCGCTCTCATTATTGGGATGCAATAATCAGTATCAGCCGAAAGAACAACCTCTTCAGGCGATGCAGCAGAGTTATCAGGGCGTATTGCCTTGCGCTGATTGCGGTGGCCTGGATACCGCGTTGTTCCTGGATGAAGATGGCACTTTCGTTTTGCAGGAAACTTATCGCGAAACCAAAGACGGGGACCAGACTTTTGCCGATTACGGCAAATGGGCGCGAACCGCAGATAAGCTGGTGCTGACCGACAGCCATGGCGAAAAACGCTATTTCCGCCCGGTGGGCAAAAGCCTGGAAATGCTGGATCAAAGCGGTGCTGTGATCGAGTCCACGCTGAACTACCGCCTGGAACCGGTGGAAAAAGCATTGCCTAAAACGCCGATGGCGCTCAAAGGCAGCTACACCTATATGGCGGATGCCGCGGTGTTCAAGGATTGCGCTACCGGCAAGACTTTCCCGGTAGACAATACCGTCGCGCTGGAACAAGGGTATGCCAAGGCGTACAAAACCCCCGGTGAGCCGGTGTTCCTGACCTTGAATGGCCATTTCAGCGTCCAGCCGTCAATGGAAGAAGGGCAGACCGAGAGGGCGTTGGTGCCGGACGGCAAGATAGCCTTCGACAAAACCAAGAATTGCGACAGCAAATAACCGCCATAAAAAAACCCGCCTCGGCGGGTTTTTACTTTCTGATGCAGCAGCTTAGCGCTTGATTTGCCCCAGCAGGAAATCAACGATTTCGCCGGTTTTAATCATTTGTTTCTCGCCGACGCGGCGGTTTTTGTATTCAATCTCTTCGCTGTCGAGATTACGATCGCCGATAACGATTGAATGCGGTACGCCGATCAGTTCCATATCCGCGAACATCACGCCCGGACGCTCTTTACGGTCGTCGAGAATAACGTCGATACCGTGCGAACGCAGGGTGTCGTACAGTTCTTCAGCCAGCGCCTGTACGCGGAAGGATTTGTGCATGTTCATTGGCAGAATAGCCACCTGGAACGGGGCGATGGCGTCCGGCCAGATGATGCCGCGATCGTCGTGGTTCTGTTCGATGGCGGCAGCCACCACGCGAGTCACCCCGATGCCGTAGCAACCCATGGTCAGCACCTGGTTGCGGCCATCTTCACCCTGAACGGTGGCTTTCATCGCTTCAGAGTATTTGGTGCCGAGCTGGAAGATATGGCCCACTTCGATACCGCGTTTGATCAACAGCGTGCCTTTTCCGTCCGGGCTGGCGTCGCCTTCTACCACGTTACGAATATCGGCAACCTGCGGCAGCGGCAGATCGCGTTCCCAGTTAATGCCGAAGTAGTGTTTGCCGTCGATATTAGCGCCGGCGCCAAAATCGCTCATCGCCGCCACGCTGCGATCGGCCACGACCGGAACCTGCAGATTGACCGGGCCGAGGGAGCCAGGGCCGGCACCGACGATGGCGCGGATTTCTTCTTCGGTCGCAAAGGTCAACGGAGCGGCTACCTGCGGCAGCTTCTCGGCCTTGATTTCGTTCAGCTCGTGATCGCCGCGCACCAGCAGGGCAACCAGCTTATGGCCGCTTTCTTTTTCGGCGTGCACCAGCAGCGTCTTGACGGTTTTCTCAACCGGCAGTTGGAATTGCTCTACCAGCTCTGCGATGGTTTTGGCGTTCGGCGTATCCACAACGCGCAGTTCTTCGCCGGCTGCCGCGCGCGGCTGAGCCGGCGCCACTGCTTCTGCCAGTTCGATATTGGCGGCAAAGTCGGAACCGGTAGAGAACACGATATCGTCTTCACCGCTGTCAGCCAGCACCTGGAACTCGTGTGATGCACTACCGCCAATCGAGCCGGTGTCGGCATGCACAGGACGGAAATCCAGGCCCATGCGGCTGAAGATTTTGCTGTAGGCTTCGTACATTGCATCGTAGGTCGCCTGCAGCGATTCCTGCGAGGTATGGAACGAGTAGGCGTCTTTCATCAGGAATTCGCGAGAACGCATCACGCCGAAACGCGGGCGCACTTCATCACGGAACTTGGTCTGAATCTGGAAGAAGTTCAGCGGCAGCTGTTTGTAAGAGCTGATCTCGTTACGGATCAGATCCGTAATCACTTCTTCGTGCGTTGGGCCCAGCACAAACGGACGTTCGCCACGATCGACAAAGCGCAGCAGCTCAGGACCATACTGTTCCCAACGACCGCTTTCCTGCCATAAATCGGCAGGTTGTACCACCGGCATGCAAACTTCGATCGCGTTGGCGTTGTTCATTTCTTCGCGGACGATGTTCTCAACCTTTTTCAAAACGCGCAGGCCGGTTGGCAGCCAGGTGTAAAGACCTGAGGCCAGCTTGCGAATCATCCCGGCGCGCAGCATCAACTGGTGGCTGATCACTTCGGCGTCGGCAGGTGTCTCCTTCAGGGTGGAGAGCAAATATTGGCTAGTACGCATGGTGTTTTGGTTCCGTTAGAACTGCAAATTGCATCAGGCAGCCACAGTGGCGGCCAAAAGTGGTTTAGTTTACCAGCGTGAGCGGGTTGTCAAAAGAGAGACGGCGGAATTTTAACGCAGGTCGAGTGACAACACCTCGGTTTGCTGATCCACCACCCGCCAGCGCACGTTGAAATCCAGCAGCCAAACCGCATAATCCCGTTCCGCTTCCTCTCCCTTTCGGTAGGCCGGACGTGGATCCTGGGCCAGCACCTGGGTGATAAAACGCCGCAGTTGCGGATAGCGTTGTTGGTGCTGTTGTAGCTGCTGTTCAGCCTCGGGGGAAAAACTCACAGGCATATCGCCAGCGGGCGCCGTCTGAGCAAACCCGGCGCGGGCCTGCGGTTGGCTTTCGGCAAACGGCAGGTAGGGTTTGATATCCACCACCGGCGTGCCATCAACCAGATCCAGGCTGCCCAGCTCCAGCACCACTTCGCCCCCTTGAACACGCACGCCTTTTAATTCTATTAACGACATGCCGAGCGGGTTAGGGCGAAAGGTAGAGCGTGTGGCAAAGACGCCCATACGGGCATTGCCGCCCAGGCGCGGTGGCCGCACTGTGGGGCGCCAGCCGCCTTCCAGGGTTTGATGGAAAATAAACATCACCCACAGGTGGCTGAAATCGCTGAGGCCGCGCACTGCTTCCGCCTGATTGTAGGGCGGCAGCAGCAGCAACTCACCGCCACCGTCTTCGACTAACCCCGGCTGGCGAGGTACGGCGAACTTTTCTTTATACGGTGAACGGATGGTTCCGATCTGATTGAAGACAAACTCGGTCATTTGGACGAAACGTTAAGCGCTGAACCCTGGCAAATAGCCTGTTGGTAGCAACCGGCAACGCCGCCGACAATCTGACAGTCGTGCAGCAGCACGGCGTTTGCTTTCATGTAAGAAGCGCGGATCTGCATGCGTTTACGGGCCGTCGCCAGATTTGGCGGTGAATCCTGTACGGTGGCCTGGCATGACTCGCCAGAGACCTCACCCAGATCGCGGAAAGGTTTGCCCACTAATTCTTCTGCACTTTTATACAGTTTTACCGGCGCTGGACGTGCCGCGGGCGTGGTCTTTGTCGGTGTGGTTACAGTCGGTTTGCTGGTGTTGTTTGTTGAGGAGGGCGCGATACGCTGCGACGAACACCCTGCCAGCGCGAGCGCTAACAAACAGAGAGATAAAACACGCATTGAGATTCCTCTGTCTTTTTATAGAAGTGGCGCTATTGAAGCAATCTACGGCGGAAATAACAAGACGGGCCGGAGCCCGTCTTGCAATTATAGGAATAAAATCGGTAATTAATGATTACCAGCCTTTTACAGCACCACCGTTAAAGATTTTGTTGGCCGCTTCGTTCACTTCGTCAGACTGGTATGCCTGCACGAACTTCTTCACGTTTTCCGCGTCTTTGTTGTCTTCGCGAGCAACCAGCAGGTTAACGTACGGTGAGTCTTTATCTTCAACAAACAGGCCGTCTTTTGCCGGAGTCAGGCCGATCTGGCTGGCGTAGGTCGTGTTGATCACCGCCAGTGCGATTTGCTGATCGTCCAGGGAGCGTGGCAACTGTGGCGCTTCCAGTTCTACCAGCTTCAGGTTTTTCGGGTTTTCCGTTACGTCCAGCACGGTCGGCAGCAGGCCAACGCCGTCTTTCAGTTTGATCAGGTTAACTTTCTGCAGCAGCAGCAAAGAACGGCCCAGGTTGGTCGGGTCGTTAGGCAGGGCAACCTGAGAGCCATCTTTCAGCTCATCCAGCGATTTGATTTTCTTGGAGTAACCGGCAATCGGGTAAACGAAGGAGTTGCCTACCGAGACCAGCTTATAGCCGCGATCCTTGATTTGCTGATCCAGATACGGCTTGTGCTGGAAGGCGTTCAGATCGATATCGCCTTTGCTCAGCGCTTCGTTTGGCAGCACGTAGTCATTGAACGTTACCAGTTCAACGTCCAGACCGTATTTCTCTTTTGCAACTTTCTGCGCTATTTCAGCAACCTGCTGCTCCGCGCCGACGATAACGCCCACTTTAATATGGTTTGGATCTTTTTCTTCCTGACCGCAGCCTGCCAGAGCCAGAGTACCGATCAGTGCGCCGATTGCCGCGATGGATTTAAATTTTAACGACATATCCCTTCCTCATTAGACTCGCATTAAAAATACGCTGTATGAGCGCAGTTGCTGTGAAAACTATTTGTGGGTGACGGTTTTTACAATCCGATCGCCAGAGAACTGAATCAGATAGACCAGCACTACCAGTAATACTAATACGGTATTCATTACTGTGGCGTTATAACCGATATAACCGTACTGATAACCGATTTGCCCCAGACCACCGGCGCCAACCGCGCCGCCCATGGCGGAATAGCCAACCAGGGTAATCAACGTGATGGTGGCGGCGTTCACCAGGCCGGGCAGGGCTTCCGGCAACAGCACCTTTTTGATGATTTGCATCGGGGTCGCGCCCATCGCGCGGGCCGCTTCCACCAGGCCGGATGGGATCTCCAGCAGGGCGTTTTCCACCATGCGGGCGATAAACGGCGCGGCTCCTACGGTCAAGGGGACGATGGCCGCCTGAAGGCCAATCGAGGTACCGACGATAAGACGCGTAAACGGAATCATCCACACCAACAAGATAATGAACGGAATGGAACGGAACACATTCACCAGCCCGGACAGGGTTTTATATAGCGTATTGTTGGCGACAATCTGCCCCGGACGGGTCACATACAGCAGCACGCCAACCGGCAGGCCGAGCACGAAACCGAAGAAGCCGGAGACAAAGGTCATCATGACGGTTTCCCACACGCCACGTGCCATTAACCACATCATTGCCTCAGACATAACCCAGAACCTCTACTTTTACCTGATTTTCCTGCAGGAACTTAATCGTTGCCAGCGCGTTTTCATCACTGCCGTGCAGCTCCGCCAGCATTACGCCGAATTTCACACCACCGGCATAATCCATCTGGGCGCTGATGATGTTGTTATTAACGTTGAAGCGGCGAGCGGCCTCTGACAGCAAAGGCGCATCAACGGACTGGCCGGTGAATTCCAGGCGCAGCAGCGGTTGACGGCCGCCACTGCGTTCCGGTGTCAGGCGCTTGGCATAATCGTCCGGGATATCCAGATGCAGCGTGGATTGAATAAATTGTTGGGCCAGCGGCGTTTTCGGGTGCGAGAACACTTCGCTGACGCTGTCTTTTTCAATCAGTTGCCCCTGGCTGATAACCGCAACCTGATCGCAGATGCGCTTTACCACGTCCATTTCATGGGTGATCAACAAAATGGTCAGGCCGAGACGGCGATTGATGTCTTTCAGCAGTTCCAGAATCGAACGGGTGGTTGCCGGATCCAACGCGCTGGTGGCCTCGTCACACAGCAGCACTTTGGGTTGGCTTGCCAACGCGCGGGCAATCGCCACACGCTGCTTCTGGCCGCCGGACAAATTGGCAGGGTAGGCGTCGTGTTTGTCTGACAGCCCGACCAGTTCCAGTAACTCGGTCACGCGCTTTTTGATTTCAGCGCGCGGGGTGTTGTCCAGCTCTAATGGCAGCGAAACGTTGCCAAATACCGTGCGGGAGGACAGCAGGTTAAAATGTTGGAAAATCATGCCGATCTGACGGCGAGCGCGTGTCAGTTCGCTTTCAGACAGGGAGGTCAGATCCTGTCCGTCAACCAGCACCTGGCCGGAGGTTGGGCGCTCAAGCATGTTGGCGCAGCGGATCAGCGTACTTTTACCGGCACCTGAGGCACCGATAACGCCATAAATTTGCCCGGCAGGGACGTGAAGAGTCACGTCAGAGAGCGCATTAATAGAGCGCGAACCCTGCTGGAACACTTTAGTGATGTTAGAAAGTTTAATCATATTCTTCTTATTTTAGCGTGGTTGCCCGTGGCTAGATAAAAGTAAACCCTGGCGTGGACCAAGGTATGGGGTAGATGTTAAGGCGTCTAGACGTCCAAGTCAACGACCAACACCGTTCTCTGCCGTTCTCAGTACCGGGTAAAACATGCGATACTGTACGCGTTTTCAGGCCCTCAGGAGTAAACCGGTGACACAAAGCGTTCCAGCAATTTTTCTCGATCGTGACGGCACGATTAATGTCGATCATGGCTACGTCCATGAAATCGATGACTTCCATTTTATTGATGGCGTGATTGACGCCTGTCGCGAACTTAAAAAGATGGGCTTTGCCCTGGTATTGGTCACCAACCAGTCCGGCATCGCGCGCGGCAAGTTCGACGAAAAACAGTTTATGTACCTCACCGAGTGGATGGACTGGTCGCTGGCCGATCGCGATGTTGATCTGGATGGCATCTATTTCTGTCCGCATCACCCGGAAGCGGTAATAGAAGAGTACCGCCAGACCTGTGATTGCCGTAAACCGCAGCCAGGCATGTTGCTGCAGGCGCAGCAGGAATTGAACATCGATATGGCCTCTTCTTATATGGTTGGCGACAAACCGGAAGATATGCAGGCGGCCATTGCGGCTGGCGTTGGCACTAAAGTGCTGGTGCGTACCGGCAAGCCGGTCACCGAACAGGGAGAAAAACTGGCGGATTGGGTGTTAAACAGCCTGGCAGACCTGCCTGAAGCGATCAAAAAGCGGGTTTAATAGGCGTTATGCATGAATAGTGAGCTGTCGGAAGAAAAGTGAATATTAATCCTTGTCATTCTGAACCGGCGCCCTATAATGCGCCTCCATCGACACGGAACATGTGAACAACTTCACAGAGTCTCCGGGGTTCGAAGAGAAAAAATCCTGAAAATTAGGGTTGACTCTGAAAGAGGAAAGCGTAATATACGCCACCTCGAGATAGCAAGCTACGGCGGCTAACTCACTGCTCTTTAACAATTTATCAGACAATCTGTGTGGGCACTCCACAAGACGATATCCAGAACCTTCGGGTTCGAAAAAATATCAAGTCTTGAAGAGTGACTACTGAAGTAAAATTCATTTAGTAACCTTTGAGCATCGCTTCACGAGTTGAAGCAAATCGAACTTTTAAATTGAAGAGTTTGATCATGGCTCAGATTGAACGCTGGCGGCAGGCCTAACACATGCAAGTCGAGCGGTAGCACAAGAGAGCTTGCTCTCTGGGTGACGAGCGGCGGACGGGTGAGTAATGTCTGGGAAACTGCCTGATGGAGGGGGATAACTACTGGAAACGGTAGCTAATACCGCATAACGTCTACGGACCAAAGTGGGGGACCTTCGGGCCTCACGCCATCAGATGTGCCCAGATGGGATTAGCTAGTAGGTGGGGTAATGGCTCACCTAGGCGACGATCCCTAGCTGGTCTGAGAGGATGACCAGCCACACTGGAACTGAGACACGGTCCAGACTCCTACGGGAGGCAGCAGTGGGGAATATTGCACAATGGGCGCAAGCCTGATGCAGCCATGCCGCGTGTGTGAAGAAGGCCTTAGGGTTGTAAAGCACTTTCAGCGAGGAGGAAGGGTAGTGTGTTAATAGCACATTGCATTGACGTTACTCGCAGAAGAAGCACCGGCTAACTCCGTGCCAGCAGCCGCGGTAATACGGAGGGTGCAAGCGTTAATCGGAATTACTGGGCGTAAAGCGCACGCAGGCGGTTTGTTAAGTCAGATGTGAAATCCCCGCGCTTAACGTGGGAACTGCATTTGAAACTGGCAAGCTAGAGTCTTGTAGAGGGGGGTAGAATTCCAGGTGTAGCGGTGAAATGCGTAGAGATCTGGAGGAATACCGGTGGCGAAGGCGGCCCCCTGGACAAAGACTGACGCTCAGGTGCGAAAGCGTGGGGAGCAAACAGGATTAGATACCCTGGTAGTCCACGCTGTAAACGATGTCGATTTGGAGGTTGTGCCCTTGAGGCGTGGCTTCCGGAGCTAACGCGTTAAATCGACCGCCTGGGGAGTACGGCCGCAAGGTTAAAACTCAAATGAATTGACGGGGGCCCGCACAAGCGGTGGAGCATGTGGTTTAATTCGATGCAACGCGAAGAACCTTACCTACTCTTGACATCCAGAGAATTCGCTAGAGATAGCTTAGTGCCTTCGGGAACTCTGAGACAGGTGCTGCATGGCTGTCGTCAGCTCGTGTTGTGAAATGTTGGGTTAAGTCCCGCAACGAGCGCAACCCTTATCCTTTGTTGCCAGCGATTCGGTCGGGAACTCAAAGGAGACTGCCGGTGATAAACCGGAGGAAGGTGGGGATGACGTCAAGTCATCATGGCCCTTACGAGTAGGGCTACACACGTGCTACAATGGCGTATACAAAGAGAAGCGAACTCGCGAGAGCAAGCGGACCTCATAAAGTACGTCGTAGTCCGGATTGGAGTCTGCAACTCGACTCCATGAAGTCGGAATCGCTAGTAATCGTAGATCAGAATGCTACGGTGAATACGTTCCCGGGCCTTGTACACACCGCCCGTCACACCATGGGAGTGGGTTGCAAAAGAAGTAGGTAGCTTAACCTTCGGGAGGGCGCTTACCACTTTGTGATTCATGACTGGGGTGAAGTCGTAACAAGGTAACCGTAGGGGAACCTGCGGTTGGATCACCTCCTTACCTAATGATATTGATTCGCGTGGCGTGCTCACACAGATTGTCTGATGAAAAAGTAACGAGCAGAAATACCTTTATAGGCTTGTAGCTCAGGTGGTTAGAGCGCACCCCTGATAAGGGTGAGGTCGGTGGTTCAAGTCCACTCAGGCCTACCACTTCTTCCCTATGCTGCGTTATGCGCGCGGTCGTTTACCCAGGTAAACTTCCCTTCCGCATGCCTTGCCTAGAAAAGAAGTTGTACTATCAAAGGTCTCTGTAAGTGACTGTATGGGGCTATAGCTCAGCTGGGAGAGCGCCTGCCTTGCACGCAGGAGGTCAGCGGTTCGATCCCGCTTAGCTCCACCATATAGTCCTGTATTTCAATACTTCAGAGTGTACTGGCAACAGTATGCTGCGAAGTATTTTGCTCTTTAACAATCTGGAACAAGCTGAAAATTGAAACATGACAGCTGAAACTTATCCCTCCGTAGAAGTATTGGGATAAGGATTAACCTGTCATAGAGTCTCTCAAATGTAGCAATGCGAACGATGGAAACATCTTCGGGTTGTGAGGTTAAGTGACTAAGCGTACACGGTGGATGCCTAGGCAGTCAGAGGCGATGAAGGGCGTGCTAATCTGCGAAAAGTGTCGGTAAGGTGATATGAACCGTTATAACCGGCAATACCCGAATGGGGAAACCCAGTGTGTTTCGACACACTATCGTATGGTGAATACATAGCCATACGAGGCGAACCGGGGGAACTGAAACATCTAAGTACCCCGAGGAAAAGAAATCAACCGAGATTCCCCCAGTAGCGGCGAGCGAACGGGGAACAGCCCAGAACCTGAATCAGTTTGTGTGTTAGTGGAAGCGTCTGGAAAGTCGCACAGTAAAGGGTGATAGTCCCGTACACTAAAATGCACATTCTGTGAGTTCGATGAGTAGGGCGGGACACGTGACATCCTGTCTGAATATGGGGGGACCATCCTCCAAGGCTAAATACTCCTGACTGACCGATAGTGAACCAGTACCGTGAGGGAAAGGCGAAAAGAACCCCGGCGAGGGGAGTGAAATAGAACCTGAAACCGTGTACGTACAAGCAGTGGGAGCACCTTCGTGGTGTGACTGCGTACCTTTTGTATAATGGGTCAGCGACTTATATTTTGTAGCAAGGTTAACCGTATAGGGGAGCCGTAGGGAAACCGAGTCTTAACTGGGCGAATAGTTGCAAGGTATAGACCCGAAACCCGGTGATCTAGCCATGGGCAGGTTGAAGGTTGGGTAACACTAACTGGAGGACCGAACCGACTAATGTTGAAAAATTAGCGGATGACTTGTGGCTGGGGGTGAAAGGCCAATCAAACCGGGAGATAGCTGGTTCTCCCCGAAAGCTATTTAGGTAGCGCCTCGTGAACTCATCTTCGGGGGTAGAGCACTGTTTCGGCTAGGGGGCCATCCCGGCTTACCAAACCGATGCAAACTCCGAATACCGAAGAATGTTATCACGGGAGACACACGGCGGGTGCTAACGTCCGTCGTGAAGAGGGAAACAACCCAGACCGCCAGCTAAGGTCCCAAAGTCATGGTTAAGTGGGAAACGATGTGGGAAGGCATAGACAGCCAGGATGTTGGCTTAGAAGCAGCCATCATTTAAAGAAAGCGTAATAGCTCACTGGTCGAGTCGGCCTGCGCGGAAGATGTAACGGGGCTAAACCATGCACCGAAGCTGCGGCAGCGACGCTTAGCGTTGTTGGGTAGGGGAGCGTTCTGTAAGCCGTTGAAGGTGGCCTGTGAGGGTTGCTGGAGGTATCAGAAGTGCGAATGCTGACATAAGTAACGATAAAGCGGGTGAAAAACCCGCTCGCCGGAAGACCAAGGGTTCCTGTCCAACGTTAATCGGGGCAGGGTGAGTCGACCCCTAAGGCGAGGCCGAAAGGCGTAGTCGATGGGAAACAGGTTAATATTCCTGTACTCGGTGTTACTGCGAAGGGGGGACGGAGAAGGCTAGGCTAGCCGGGCGACGGTTGTCCCGGTTTAAGCGTGTAGGGGGAGAGAATTGGTAAATCCGTTCTCTTATTCAACCCTGAGGCGTGATGACGATGCACTACGGTGCAGAAGTAGTTGATGCCAAGCTTCCAGGAAAAGCCTCTAAGCATCAGGTAACACAGAATCGTACCCCAAACCGACACAGGTGGTCAGGTAGAGAATACCCAGGCGCTTGAGAGAACTCGGGTGAAGGAACTAGGCAAAATGGTGCCGTAACTTCGGGAGAAGGCACGCTGGCGCGTAGGTGAAGAGACTTGCTCTCGGAGCTGAAGCCAGTCGCAGATACCAGCTGGCTGCAACTGTTTAATAAAAACACAGCACTGTGCAAACACGAAAGTGGACGTATACGGTGTGACGCCTGCCCGGTGCTGGAAGGTTAATTGATGGGGTCAGCCGCAAGGCGAAGCTCTTGATCGAAGCCCCAGTAAACGGCGGCCGTAACTATAACGGTCCTAAGGTAGCGAAATTCCTTGTCGGGTAAGTTCCGACCTGCACGAATGGCGTAATGATGGCCAGGCTGTCTCCACCCGAGACTCAGTGAAATTGAACTCGCTGTGAAGATGCAGTGTACCCGCGGCAAGACGGAAAGACCCCGTGAACCTTTACTATAGCTTGACACTGAACATTGAGCCTTGATGTGTAGGATAGGTGGGAGGCTTTGAAGCGTGGACGCCAGTCTGCGTGGAGCCAACCTTGAAATACCACCCTTTAATGTTTGATGTTCTAACTCGGCCCCGTAATCCGGGGTGAGGACAGTGTCTGGTGGGTAGTTTGACTGGGGCGGTCTCCTCCCAAAGAGTAACGGAGGAGCACGAAGGTTAGCTAATCACGGTCGGACATCGTGAGGTTAGTGCAAAGGCATAAGCTAGCTTGACTGCGAGAGTGACGGCTCGAGCAGGTACGAAAGTAGGTCTTAGTGATCCGGTGGTTCTGAATGGAAGGGCCATCGCTCAACGGATAAAAGGTACTCCGGGGATAACAGGCTGATACCGCCCAAGAGTTCATATCGACGGCGGTGTTTGGCACCTCGATGTCGGCTCATCACATCCTGGGGCTGAAGTAGGTCCCAAGGGTATGGCTGTTCGCCATTTAAAGTGGTACGCGAGCTGGGTTTAGAACGTCGTGAGACAGTTCGGTCCCTATCTGCCGTGGGCGTTGGAAGATTGAGAGGGGTTGCTCCTAGTACGAGAGGACCGGAGTGAACGCACCACTGGTGTTCGGGTTGTCATGCCAATGGCACTGCCCGGTAGCTAAGTGCGGAAAAGATAAGCGCTGAAAGCATCTAAGCGCGAAACTTGCCTCGAGATGAGTCTTCCCTGGGCCTTTAAGGCCCCTGAAGGAACGTTTAAGACTAAGACGTTGATAGGCTGGGTGTGTAAGTGCAGCGATGCATTGAGCTAACCAGTACTAATGATCCGTGAGGCTTAACCTTACAACACCGAAGGTGTTTTGATTTGAGAGATTTTCAGCGAAGTTCCGAGATTGGTTTCGATGGCGACACGAGAGTGAAGCGGTTGGAATGAAACAGAATTTGCCTGGCGGCAATAGCGCGGTGGTCCCACCTGACCCCATGCCGAACTCAGAAGTGAAACGCCGTAGCGCCGATGGTAGTGTGGGGTCTCCCCATGCGAGAGTAGGACACTGCCAGGCATCAAACAAAGTCGAAAGCCTCATGCGAAAGCATGGGGCTTTTTGCTATGCAAAAAACCGTCTGTAATCTCCTCTTATTTTCATTTCACTATCTAATATTCATCACAAAAACTGCGCTTTGCTTCCCGTTTCACCAGATATCCTTCGCCTGCTATCAGGTTTAATTGTTAACTTAAACATAACAACAAAGTAATAATTAAACGGCAGGACGCCGACTTCACTATTTATCTGGCTCGGAGAAGACAATATGACAGAAACAACCTCGGCTATTGAGGATGGGGATGCCGCCGATTTGGCTGCTCAGGATAAAAAACAGCGTATTTTCGCTATCGTTGGCGCTTCATCGGGAAACCTGGTGGAGTGGTTCGATTTTTACGTTTACTCATTCTGCTCGATCTATTTCGCCGCCTCGTTCTTTCCCGCCGGGAACAGCACAACCCAACTGTTGCAGACCGCAGGCGTCTTTGCCGCGGGCTTTTTTATGCGCCCGATTGGCGGTTGGCTGTTCGGTTATATTGCTGATAAACACGGTCGTAAAAATTCGATGCTGATTTCGGTCTGCATGATGTGCGCCGGATCGCTGGTGATCGCCTGTTTGCCGACCTACGATTCGATCGGCAGTTGGGCACCGGTGCTGTTGTTGGTTGCTCGGTTGTTCCAGGGCCTGTCCGTTGGCGGTGAATACGGTACCAGCGCTACCTACATGAGTGAGGTGGCGATCAAGGGAAGGCGCGGGTTCTATGCTTCTTTCCAATATGTGACGCTGATTGGTGGCCAATTGTTAGCGCTATTGGTTCTGGTCGCGTTGCAGCAAATCCTTTCTACAGAAGAGCTAAAAGCCTGGGGTTGGCGTATTCCATTTGCGCTGGGTGCAGTGTTGGCGGTAGTTGCGCTGTACCTGCGACGTTCGCTGAATGAAACGTCCGATGCGAAAACCCGAAACCATAGAGATGCCGGTTCGCTGAAAGGTCTGTGGAAAAACCGCAAGGCGTTTTTGATGGTGCTGGGTTTTACCGCGGGCGGTTCATTGAGTTTCTATACCTTCACCACCTATATGCAAAAATACCTGGTGAATACCTCTGGTATGGATGCCAAGCTGGCCAGCGGTATCATGACCGGCGCATTGTTCATTTACATGCTGTTGCAACCCTTGGTCGGCGCGTTCTCGGACAAAATTGGCCGTCGTAGTTCAATGTTGGTCTTCGCTTCGTTTGCCACGCTGATGACGGTGCCTATTCTGATGACGCTGAAAAACGTCTCCAACCCTTATGCAGCATTTGGATTGATAGTTCTGGCGCTGTTTATCATCAGTTTTTACACGTCGATCAGTGGGTTGTTGAAGGCTGAAATGTTCCCGCCGGAAGTTCGTGCGCTGGGTGTCGGGTTATCTTATGCGGTGGCTAACGCGATGTTTGGCGGTTCTGCGGAGTATGTTGCCCTGTCGCTGAAGTCGTTCGGCGTGGAGAACGCTTTCTTCTGGTATGTTTCCGGCATGTGTCTGCTGGCCCTGATCGTTTCGCTCAAGTTGCATCGCAAGGGGAAAGAGGTTCAGCTGTAAATCAGAGAGTGGCGTGGTACAGACTATAGCCGGTCGCTGCTCCTGCCACGTCCCAGGCAAAATCTTTCCAGCTCCAGCCGGTGCCGCCTTCGCGGCTGTCATACAGCTCTTTGGCGGCGCCGAGCCCAATGGAGAACATCAGGCCGAAGCTGCGGCTTCTGGCTTCACTCCAGTTTTGGCGATCGCCATAAGCGGTACCGGCGGCAGCGAAGGCCGCTGAGGCGACGAAATGCTGCGCCTTGTCTTTACCTGTCCAACTGTCGTTTGCCAGATGAGTGCAACCGCTGGTGAACAGCAAGAAGGGCGGGACAAGCAAGAGACGGAATGGGCGCATAATGAAAACATCCTGTTGTCATGGCGTATAAAAAACCCCAGCCTTGGGCCGGGGTGGGGATAGCTCAATTATAGCGGGATTACAGTATACGGCTAATCAACCGGTCAATACGGATACGGCGTAGACGACGGATCAGCTTGCGCACTTTGACCGGATACTGCTGAATAGTTTGTAATTCAAGGTAGTTGCCTACCACGGTGGTATGGGTGCGGATACACTCCAGCTCTTTGTGGCGTTGTTCGCGCATCTCCTGTTTCGGATCGTGGATCAGAATGGCGTTCTCCAGATCCAACCGCCAGGCGCGCGGGTTGAGGTTGTTACCTGTGATCAACTGCCACTCGTCATCTACCCACATGCCTTTCAGGTGATAGCTGTTATCGCCGTCTTTCCACAGGCGCACGATCAACTGGCCGGTATCGATATAACGTTGCAGCCGGCTGAGAAAGCGGCGCAGGTTAATTTCGTACAGATAGGGCAGCGCACCGATAATTTTGAACGGCTGATCTTCAGGAATGTAGAAGTCGTTGGCGGTCTTGTCGCCGACGATAATTTCCACCTGCTTACCCTGGCGCAGCAGATAAATGATATTGCGTACCAGCAGAGCCGGCAGGTTGAAATAGGGGGTACACAGCGTCAGCTTCTGATCGGCGCAGGACATCAGGTGATGAATGGTTTTATTCAGCACGCTTTGTTTACCCAACCCAACCAGCGGGGTTACCGCCAGCTCATCGTTGCCCGCGTTGTTACGGAACTGATAACCGGCACGGCGCAGGGCAAAGCGAAACAGGCGAGTTTCGTTTTTGATCTCCGGGCTTTTCGGACGATCGTCACGATCCAAACGCTGTACGGCCCCTGCGGCCAACAGGTGCTGTTTGATGTAATCGATCAGGGTATCGGCCAGGGCGCCGTTAGTGATCAACTGGTAACGATCGTAACGGTATTTCTCGTGCTGATGCAGGTAAACGTCATTGATACTGGCACCGCTGTAAATAACGGTATTATCGATAACAAACCCTTTCAGGTGCAGTACTCCCAAGGCTTCTCGGGTATTTACCGGCACGCCGTAGACCGGAACTTGCAGCCCCGGATGCTGGTCTGCCATCGAGCAGTACCAATCGGCATTGGTATTGGCGGCTGCGGCGCCAATGCGCCCACGCTGTGCGCGATGCCAGTCGACCAAGATGCAAATCTCCAGTTCCGGACGCCGTTGCTTTGCCTGATAAAGCGCATTGAGAATGTCGCGGCCGGCGTCGTCATGCTCCAGATACAGAGCGACCAGATAGATGCGATGGGTGGCGTTAGCGATCAATTCCAGCAGTGCAGTACGGTAATCGGACGGTGTGTACAAGGTACGTACATCAGCTACCGTCTGGGGGAGTTTTGGTAGTTGTGCAAGGTGTTGTTGATGTTTGCTACGTTTAAATTTTGACAACATCACAGTGCGCTTCTTCTCTCATGATTAGATGGCCGGAACGCCAAATACGATAAAACGATAAAACGAATAATCGGGCGATAATACCACTAGTTGCCCCGATTGTGCGTATGTTTTGGCGTTAAGTGGTGGATTCGTAGCGCATTGCGACATAGGTCACTGCGCGTCGCCAGCCTGCAGCGGCAGGGTCAAATTGACGATCCCGTCCTCAAGTTGCACATCAATGCCAAAGCCCAGCCGTTGTGCCAGCGCAATCATACCGCGGTTATTCGGCATGGTGATGCCGGTCAGGCGGGTCAGTCCGTGAGCACGGGCATAGGCGATCATCTTTTCCAACAGTTGGCGGCCGAGGCCCAGCCCTTTCAGATCAGAGCGTACCAGCACGGCGAATTCCGCATCGGTATTGTCCGGATCGGAAAGCGCACGCGTTACGCCGATGATTTGCTCATCGCGCACGGCGACAAAAGCCATTTCACGATCGTAGTCGATTTGCGTCATGTTAGCCAAATCGTCGTGGGTAAACTCGTTGATCTCACTGAAATAGCGGTAGTAGAGATCTTCCTTGGTCACGCGATCGATAAAATGCTTCAGCGCCGGCTCGTCCTCCGGCAGAATTGGCCGGAACAGGCACTGAGAACCATCTTTCAAGCGGATAGTTTCTTCCAGTTCATGCGGATAAGGGCGGATCGCCAGCCGCGCCTGCGGGTCGCCTTCGAAAGGCGCAATTTGCATGGAGACGTCCAGCAGCGTGAATTCGCTGCCGGAGGCCAGCACCGGGTGGATGTCCAGCCGGGTGATTTCAGGGCAATCGAGGATCAGGTTAGATACCTGCACCAGCAGGCGGCTCAGCCCGGGAATATCCAGCGGCCGCAGTGCGCTGCGCCCACGGATTTTTCCGCCTTTAACCGCCTGCAGCACCAAATAACGCGCCAGCGCCATATTCAGCGGCGGCAAGGCTACGGCGACCTGGTTTTCCTGCCGCCATTCGATACCCCCTTCGCCCAGCATGATCAGCGGGCCAAAGATAGCGTCCTGCTCTACGGCAATACGCAGTTCCTGCGCTCCGGCACGGTTGGCCATGCTTTGCACCAGCAGGCCGTGAATGCGGGCCTGCGGATAGGTGCGTTTTACGCGATCGAGAATAGCGTCCGCCGCGCGCTGGACCTCGGTGGCGGTACGCAGGTAGAGCATAACGCCCTGAACCTCTGATTTATGAGGAATATCCGGCGAGCGCAGCTTCAGCGCCACCGGGTAACCGATTTGTTCGGCGATGTGCACCGCTTCGGTACTGTCTTCGGCAATCCAGGTGGGCAGGGTGGTCAGATCATAGGCCTGCAGAATGGATTGCACTTCGTGGGTATCGAGCTGTGTAGCGCCTTCAGTCAATGCCTGATGGATGAGCCTATGCGCATCGGCGGTGTTGGCCGTAAGGCCGACCGGGAGCGCCGGGGTCTCTTTCAACTGCTTCTGGTTGCGGCGATATTCCACCATATGCATAAAGGCGGTCACCGCACCTTCCGGGGTACGGTAGGTGGGGATACCGGCCTCGGTAAACAATCGCCGGGCTTCTTGCGAAGAGTATTCGCCGCACCAGTTGGTGAGCAGCGTGATGCGTTTACCGCGCGGGTGTTGGCGTACGGTATCGATAATGCGTTCAGCGGTGACGGTGCCTGGGGCCGCCGCGCTTGGGGCGTGGATCAGCAACAGAGCATCG
Source organism: Serratia plymuthica (assembly GCF_018336935.1). NCBI lineage: Bacteria > Pseudomonadati > Pseudomonadota > Gammaproteobacteria > Enterobacterales > Yersiniaceae > Serratia > Serratia plymuthica. The sequence continues at coordinate 4,614,384 of NZ_CP068771.1, forward strand.
TAGTCGTGGCTGTCGAGCAGCGTCTTGACCGCCGCCAGATAGCGTTGCGGCGTGGCGTCATCCCGCAGATCTATGGGGTTGCCGGCGCGAATGGACTCCGGCAAAGCCTCGCCGAGCTGCGACAGGCTCTCTTCCCCCAACTGCGCCAGCTTGCCGTTGCGGCCTAGCAGTTCGTCCAACGCCATCGCCGCCGGTGCCGCGCCGTTGCTGACGATCATCAGCCGCTCACCGCGCAGCGGATGCATATGGCTCAGGGTTTCCACCGCGGAGAACAGTTCGTGGGTGTCCTGAACGCGCAATAACCCCGCACGCTGAATGGCGGCATCATAGGCCGCGTCCAGGCCTTGCTGGCTGTTGAGCAACAGTTGCGCCTGTTGGCTGCGGCCGCTTTTGATCACCAGTATCGGCTTATTGCGCGAGGCGCTGCGCGAGGCAGACAAAAAGCGGCGTGCGTCGCTGATGTTTTCCAGGTACAGCAAGATGGCGCTGGTTTTGCTGTCGCGTGCCAGAAAATCCAGCAGGTCGTCGACGTCAATATCCAGGCTGTCGCCCAGCGCGATAAAATAGGAAAACCCGACCTCGCGCTGTTGCGCCCAGTCGAGAATGGTATTGGCGACGGCGGCAGACTGCGAAATAAACGCCAGTTTGCCCTTGAGGATCGGTACCGGTGAGAAACTGGCGTTGAGACCTTGCCAGGGGGCCAGCAGGCCCAGGCTATTCGGCCCAAGCAGGCGTATCGAGTAACGCTGCGCGCAGGCTTTCAACTCGGCGAACTGTTCCGGTGGGGAGGAGAGCACAATGGCGGTTTTACAGCCGCGTTTGCCCAGGGCCTCAATCAATGCCAGGTTGCGCTGCGCGTGGGTACAGAGTATCGCCAGATCGGGCGTAAGCGGCAGGCTGGCGACGTCAGGGTAGGCCATCACGCCGCACACGGCCTTATAACGCGGCGTGACCGGCATTACCGGCCCGCTGAAGCCACCGGCCAACAGGTTGCTCATCATCAGGTTACCGGCGCGGCCGGGCTGTTGTGAAGCGCCGAGAACGGCAATCGATTTAGGACGTAAAAGCGCTTCTAACCCTCGCTGGCTCATGTACGGCTCCTTTATGTCCTTCAAAATAACAGAGGCGTTGGCTGCCGTCGCTTACCTGGGCTGCTTTGTAAACCAAACGTCCTGGGGCATGTTCAGTTGTCAGCGACCTGCATTTCGAATTATTGGCTATAGCTAGGTTACTGCCTGATTCTAGACGTTTTGAGACGGCTTTGCTGTGACCGGTGCCTCCGGGCGCGTAGGTTTCCCTGCCAGATACTGTTGGCGGAAATAGCGAAAATGCTCGGCCAGCCCCTCTGCAGCGGCTGCATCACCGGCCTGTTGCAACAGCGCTGTCGCGACTTCTGCTGTGCAGTGTTGCTCGGTGCGGCTGGCTTCGCGCAGTTGGTAGTTCGACGCGGCGGTCACGTTGAGTGAGAACACCGGGAACTGATTGAGATACGGGCTTTTACGGAACATTTTGCTTGCCTCGGTCCAGGTACCGTCCAGCATAATAAACAGCGGCGGTTTGCCACCGGCAGGCAGCTCGCTGAACACCGGCCGTTCAGGTGCGGCATAAGACGCGGGAAACACCACATAAGGCTGGCGTTCGGGATCGTTAATTGCCGTCAATAGCGCTGGGTCAACCTCGGTGCGCGACCAAAGGTACGCCTGCGTGTCTGGCAGTATATCGGCGATCAGGCGGCCAGTATTGCTTGGCTTCAACGGCTCTGCACCAAACATGATCAGGCAGAAACGGCTGGTGGCGGGCTGTGGCTGGATAGTGTCGCACAGGCAGTTTTTTTGCGGCAGCAGGCAACCCTGACAACGCGATATGCGGTTGCCGCGCGCCAGAAAGGGGCGAGTAGAGCGTTCCAGGCGAAACTGGCGCAGGCGAAGTACGGCGTTGTCGGTCATAAGTATTCCGGCGAAAACCGCCATTGTAACGCAGAAAAAAGCCCGACGGGAGCGTTCGGGCTGGATTGCGTCACGGCGATGTCATCCACAATGGGCAACACCGCCTATACTTTCTGCGTTAAACTAGTTCATTGAGCCAGTTATCGAACGGCGTTTTCGGCATCGCGCCGTTGAGCATGTCGACCATTTTGCCCTCACGGAACAGCATGATGGTCGGAATGCTGCGGATACGGAAGCGGGCGCTCAGTTCCGGTTCGGCTTCGGTGTTCACCTTCACGAAGCGTACTTTGCCGGCGCGCTCTTCGGCAACGTCTTCGAAGACGGGCGCAAAGTTGACGCAGGGGCCGCACCACGGCGCCCAGAAATCGACCACTACCGGCAAGTCATCCTGCAGCAGTTGGTCCAGCGTGGCTGCAGTGGCATTGATCACCTCGCCGTCAAATAACGGGTGGCCGCAGCGGCCGCATTTCGCGCCGTCCGACACGCGTTCTTCAGGTACGCGGTTGGTGGCATTGCAAACTGCACAGACTGTATTCATGTTTACCTCGGAGACTGAGAAAGCATTCTCTACGCCGCAGTCAGGTTGCGGAGTTGTTTCTTTAATGCTGGTTATTATCGGTAAAAACGGGGCATTGAACAAAGAGGTTTGTTCGATGGATACGATAGTTGCTAGCTTTTAGCGCAAGTAGGTGGCTTAGCACCCCAACATCAGGTAATCTTCGCGCCCTGCGCGTTGGTGGAGAAGACAATGAACGATTCATTTAGTGGCAAGAACGGTAAAGTTAAAGTGATGTACGTCCGTAGTGACGACGACAGCAGCGACGACCGTAACAAGAATAAACGTCCGGCAGGCAAAGGCCGTCCGGCTGACGGTGCGCGCTCGGGCCGTACCGGTCAGGACAAGCCGCGTGGCAATAATGATCGCCGTGGCTCCGATTCTCGCCGCAGTGAAAGCGATCGTCCTCGCCGTCCGGCGCATACTGAAGACCGTGGCGGTTATGATTCGCCGTGGAAAACCGTGTCACGCGCCCCGGAAGAAGAGCCGGCGTTCGATCACGGCGGCATCAGTGGCAAAAGCTTTATCGATCCAGAGCAGTTGCGCCGTCAACGTGCGGAAGAAACCCGTGTCTACGGTGAGAATGCCTGTCAGGCGCTGTTCGCCAGCCGCCCGGACGCCATTGTCCGCGCCTGGTTCGTGCAGTCCGTTACGCCGCGTTTCCGCGAAGCGCTGCGCTGGATGGCGGCTAACCGCAAAGCCTACCACGTGGTGGATGAAGAAGAGCTGGCGAAAGCGTCCGGCACCGAACACCACGGCGGCGTATGTTTCCTGATCAAGAAGCGTCAGGGTCTGGATGCGCAAACCTATTTGAAAGAAGCCCCGGCGAAAGATTGCGTGCTGGCGCTGGAAGAAGTGGGCAACCCGCACAATCTGGGCGCTATCGTCCGTTCTTGCGCCCACTTTGGCGTGAACGGCGTGCTGTTGCAGGATCCGGCGGTGCTGGAATCCGGTGCGGCGGTGCGTACTGCTGAAGGCGGCGCGGAGCACATCAAGGCGATTAACGCCGATGACTTCCTGTCGGTGCTGGATACCTTCCGCAAAGCGGGTTACACCATCGTCACCACCTCAAGCCACAAAGGCACGCCGTTGGCGCAAGCCAAACTGCCGGCCAAAATGGTGCTGGTGCTGGGCCAGGAACGTGATGGTCTGAGCGACAGCGCATGGCAGCAGGGGGATATGAGCGTGTCTATCGGCGGTACCGGCAAGGTGGAAAGCCTGAACGTATCGGTCGCGACCGGCATTCTGCTGGCCGACTGGTGGCGTCAAAACCAGGCCTAATATACCCGTCGCCTTTCAAGCCGCAGCGTTGTTACCTGCACTAACTCACCCCGGTTACTTACTAGAGCAAGCGCCTGGGGATGAGTGAGTTGGTCGCCTGGCTGCAACTTGAAATTCATAGGGTATACATAATAGGTTATAAAAAAACGGGCGCCCTAGGGCGCCCGTTTTGTTTTCTACGGCCTAGTGAGCGCCGCCACCCCCGCCGCCGGAGCTGAATGGCGGTTTCGCCACCCAGACCAACGCCAGCAGGATCAGGAACACCCCCGCCGCCAGCCAGAAGATCTCGTTGGCAGAGATAATCAGCCCCTGCGCGGTGATCTCGTTGGCAATATAGGCCGAGGCCTGCTGTTTGCTCATGCCAACCTGTTCCAACTGCCGGTACATCTCCTGCGACTGCGGGTTATAAGGATTTACAAACTCCGCCAGCTGCGAGTGGTGCTGCGATTCGCGCTGGGTCCACAGCGTAGTGGTAATCGAGGTGCCGATTGAACCTGCCAGCGTACGGGTAAAGTTCGACAGGCTCGATGCCGCCGCCATGCGCTCCGGCGGCAGGCCGGACAGCGTAATGGTGATCAGTGGCATAAAGAAGCAGGCAATGGCGAAGCCCTGGATAAACTGCGGCCAGGCCGAAGCGCCAAAATCCATTCCCGGTTCAAACGTATAGGCGCGCCAATAGAAGCACACGGCATACATCACGAAGCTGAAGGTCACCAGTCGCCGCATATCCAGCCGGTTGCCGAATTTACCGATAATCGGTGACAGCAACACAGGTAACAGCCCGATAGGTGCCGAAGCCAGGCCGGCCCAGGTGGCGGTATAGCCATAGACCTCCTGCAACAGCTGCGGCAACAGCACGATAGAGCCGAAGTACAGCATATAGGCCAGGCTGATGCACAGACAGCCGATGGTAAAGTTGCGCGATTTGAAGAGCGATAAATCCACCACCGGGTGGTCATCCGTCAGCTCCCATATCACCAGGAACACCAGCGCCACTACGGCGATCACCGTCAGGACGATAATCTCCGTCGAGTTGAACCAGTCCAGCTCTTTACCCTGATCGAGCATCACCTGCAGCGAACCAATGCCGACAATCAGCAGCACCAGACCGACGGTGTCGATCGGTTTGATCTCGGTTTGGGTTTCTCTGCCTTTCAGCGTCGCCATCGCCACCAGGATCACGAACAGGCCAATCGGGATATTGATGAAGAAGATCCAGCCCCAGTGATAGTTATCGCTGATATACCCGCCGAGGATCGGCCCGAAGATCGGCGCCACGATCACCGTCATTGACCAAAGCGCCAGAGCCATCGATCGTTTGGCGGGCGGATAGTTGTTCAGCAACAGGCTTTGCGACAGCGGGATCAACGGCCCCGCCACCAACCCCTGGATCACGCGGAAGAAGATCAGCATGCCCAGGCTGTTGGAAATGCCGCACAGCCAGGAGGCGAGGGCGAACAGCGCCGTGGACCAAAGGAACAGGCGCACTTCACCGATGCGCTTGGCCAACCAGCCGGTGATCGGAATGGAGATGGCATTCGCCACCCCAAACGAGGTGATCACCCAAGTCCCCTGCGAGTTGGAGGACCCGAGGTTACCGGCGATGGTCGGGATCGCCACGTTGGCGATGGTCGAGTCCAGTACCTGCATGAAGGTCGCCATGGCGAGCGCGACCGTCATCCAGGCTAACTGTGCGCCTTCAAGCGGTTTCTGTGCCAAGGTAGCCTCCCGCGCGCTTAGCCGGCATTCGCATGGATCACGTCGGCGATCATTTGATCAACCGGCGCCAGATTCAACGCCAGTGCGTCGGTCTGGTACAGCGGTTTGTCTCGCACCACGTCAGACAGCATGCGGCCATCCAGATTACTGGTGTCCACTTTCACCAGCGTCGACAGGCCAATGCGCAGCGGATGATCGGCGATTTGCTTGGCATCCAGCTCGATACGTACCGGCAGACGCTGAACCACTTTGATCCAGTTACCGGTGGCGTTCTGCGCAGGCAGCAGCGAGAAGGCGCTGCCGGTGCCCATATCGATGCCGACGACTTTGCCGCTGTACACCACGTCATCACCGTAAACGTCGCTGACTACGCTTGCCGATTGGCCGATGCGCATATTGGCGATCTGGGTTTCTTTGAAGTTGGCGTCGACCCAGATATGCTCGGCAGGGACCACCGCCATCAGCGGGGAACCGGCGGCGATTTGCGCGCCAACCTGTACGCTGCGGCGGGAAACATAGCCGGTGATTGGGCTGATGATTTTAGTCCGTTGCAACGCCAGCCAGGCATCGCGCATCTGCGCGGCGGACTGCTGAATTGCCGGTTGTTTCTCCAGCGGGGTATCCAGCACCATCGCCTGATTGGCGTTATATTGCTGTACCGCCACTTCCAGCGCCGCTTTGGCGCTGTCGACGGCATCACGCGCGTGTTGCAGTTCTTCGCGCCCGATAGCGTCAACGCTGCCCAACACCACGCGGCGTTTGAGGTCGTTCTCCGCCTTGCTCAGGTCAGATTTGCGCAGGGCAATATTGGCCTGATACTGCTTGCTGTTGATAATCAGCTGGTGGGTCTGACGCACGCTGTTGGCCAAGCTGGTCTTGGCGCGTTCCAACGCCTGTTCGGCATCGGTCGGATCGAGCGTCAGCAGGACATCACCTTGTCTGACATAGTCGGTGTTATCGAAATTGACGCTGTTTACGCTGCCGTTAACCTGCGCCATGATCTGCACCTGGTTGCCGGATACATAGGCATCATCGGTTTCCTGATGATGACGCAGCACCAGGAACCAATACACTAAATAGGCCACCCCAATAACAATGAAAATAACCGTCAGCAACAGCAGCCAAAACTTGCGCTGCTTCTTTTTGCCGTTCGGCTGCTGCGGGTTTTGAGTCTCCGCGCTTACACTCATGGCGTTCTCCAAGCTCTCTTTATCCTTCATATTTGCAGCTGTATCGGTGTTGGCTTCATTCGCTCACCCGAATCACTTACATGAGTAAGCTCATCGGGATTCGTTCCCTTGCCGCTTTGATACAGCTCCAACTATTTTGGGTAGATTTTATTATGCTTTTGAATCCGCTACGGCCGGGGCTTGATAGCCACCGCCCAGTGCGCGGATCAGTCCTATCTTCGCCTGCAACAAATTGCTGCTGGCTGTCAGTTCCGCCTGTTGCTGCTGCAAGAGCTGCGTCTGGCTGGTCAACAGTTCGTCGCGCCCGATAATCCCTGCCTGGTATCGGGCGTTTGCGACTTGGTACACCTGCTGCATCGATTGGGACGCGGATGCCGCCTGCAGCTGCTGTTGCGCAGTACTTTGCTGGACGGTGATGGCATCGGCGGTTTCCTGCACGGCATTCAGGATGGTTTGGTTATAGGACTCCACGGCTTCGTCATACAGTGCGGATTCCTCACCCAGCTTGCTGCGCAGCGCACCGGCGTGGAAGATCGGCAGCGAAATCGCCGGCATCACGTTCCAGGCCTGGCTGGCCGCTTCAAACAGATTCGGGCTGGTGCCGGAGGTATTGGTGGTGGTCAGACCGGCAAAGGCCGAAATGGTCAGGCTGGGGTAAAATTCTTTACGCGCGGCGCTGACGCGCTGGCTGTAGGATTCCACCAATTGGCGCTGGGCGGCGATATCCGGGCGTTTACCCAGCAGATCGGCGGTCAGTTCGCCTTTTGGCGCCATCAGCGTATTGGCGGGCAGTGCCACCGGACGCAGGTTTTGCATGGCGCTCGGGCCTTGGCCGGCGAGGGCCGCCAACTGGTGTTTCAACTGTTCAATTTGCGACTGCAACTGCAGGATCTGTTGCTTGGCGCTGTCGGCCTGCGCCTGGGTTTGTTGCGGAACATCAATACCGGTGATGCCGGCTTTATATTGCCGCTGGCGTAGTTCGGTCAGGCGTTGGTTGTTGTCCACTTCCTGTTGCAGCAGTTTTTCCTGTGCGAAATTGCTCTGCAACAGGTAATAGGAGGAGGCCACCGAACTGGTCAGCGTCAGTGCGGCCTGTTCTTGCTCGGCACGGGCCGAATCGACCTGGGCCTTGGCGGCGTTGACCTGGTTGCGGTACTTGCCCCACCAGTCGAATTCATAGGCCAGGTTCAGCCCCAGCGAGTTGGAGCTTTCATAGATTGGCTTATGCGGATACCCCAACCCCATATTGACGTTTTGCGGGACTTTCTGGCGGTTGGTGCTGGCGTTCAGATCCAGGTTCGGGCCGTTGGCGGCATTAGCCTGGCCCATGACGCTTTGCGCTTCACGCACGCGGGCCGCGGCCTGGCGCAGCGTCGGCGAGCTTTGCAGCGTTCGGGTCATCAGGGCATCGAGCTGTGGATCGTTAAGCGCACGCCACCACTGCGGGCTGACGTTCAGCGAGCTGACTTTCGGCTGCGACAGCTGCAGGCTCTGCGGGTCCATCAGCGTGGATTGCGGGGCAATATTATCGGTGGATGCACACCCGGCCAGCAGTAATACCGCGAACAGTGGGGTGAACCTCCAGTTAAATGGGGATCGCATAAGTAAGTACCTGAACAGAAATTGTGAATTAGGATAACTGTTCTGTGATTTCCATTTGATCCAGACGTGCCAATAGTTTGCGCGTCAGCTTTTCAAGCTGTTGCTGTTCATCATTGTCCAGCGTGGACCATAGGAAATGCAGACATTTGTGCTGCGGTGGCAGCAGTTGACTGAGAAACTCTTCGCCCTGCGGCGTCATATGCAGATGCAGACAACGGCGGTCATGGTCGCTTTCCCGGCGCTCAATCCAGCCGCGTTTTTCCAGCTCATCGGCAATGCGCGTAGCATTGGTGCGCGAAGAACCCAGAGCAGAGCTTAGCTCAGAAGGCTGAATGCTGTGATTTTCCTGCGCATCCAGGGTAATCAGCGCCATAAACAATGTTTCGTTAATCCCTTGTGCCTTGAGCATTTTATTGCGATTTTCCAGCAGCTTACCTTGCATGTGCATGCACAGCCGGGTCAGCAAGATTTCCTGATAAGGGAAATCCTTCTGACGTTTTGCGCGAAAATTAAGCATTTGTTCAATGGGAGTAAACGAGCTTTCCATAATTTAGGGCCTCATTAATTTCGTTCGAGATAGTAACGATAGTGATTAATAATGTAAATGTTCGACAGAGTGAATAATTTAGCTATTCGTGTCATTTGTCAGTTTTATGTAAACGACTCACGCCTGAAAAAAAGCTTCAGTGTGATCGGACGCACAAAATCACCGGTTATTCCGCCTGAGAATCATAAGTAATTTTAATGGGATACCAAAGCTCTCCGCGCCGATCGGCGGAGAAAAAATGATGTTTTTGCTGCGATAAAAGCATAGACCCTGCGCGATAAAATCGGCCAGCGTCGGCCGCCGTTTGCCCGGCAGGGGCATGACTCGCGCGGTGGAGGATAGCTGCAGGGCGGAAACTCGCAGCCGCATGCCGGCGTTCCGGCCGCAGGCAAAGGCCACCGACATGGAGCCGATGATGGCGGCTAAACTGTCGACGATGCCGTTGAAGAAGGTAGAACTGGCGGCAGGGGAATTGACGTTTTCTGCAGTTTGGCTAGGCATTTTTGTTCTGATCGCAGGGTATATAGGACATCAATAGTTTATGTCCAGAACATTACCAGAGAGTGAGTAACGTTTATACCCTGCGGCGCTAATAAATTCCCAATATGATTATTTGCGTGCTAATCAGATTGTTGCCGGTCCCTGCGGGTCGTGATGTTTGCCGCGCCACCAGACCAGCAGATTCAGAACGCACAAAACGCCTCCCGTGGCGGCGACGCCCGACCACCCTGCGTGCTGATAGGCCGAAGCGGACAGCAGCGAGCCGAGCGCGCCGCCGATAAAATAGCTGGTCATATAGCCGGCGGTCAGGCGATTACGCGCTTCCGGCATAATGCGGTATATCACGCTCTGGTTGGTGACGTGCACGGCTTGCACCGCCAGATCGAGGATCAGAATACCGGCAATCAGTGCCCACAGCGATTGTGTCGCGAAAGCGATGGGGATCCACGACAGCAGCAACAACAGCAGGCCCAGCGTCGTGGTCAACCCGGCCTTGCCCTTGTCCGCCAGATGCCCGGCACGGGAGGCGGCCAGCGCACCGGCGGCACCCACCAGGCCAAACAGGCCGATCACCCCTTCGGAATAACCAAACGGCGGCGCTGCCAGCAGGAAGGCCATCGAGGTCCACAGCACGCTGAAGTTGGCGAACGACAGCGCGCCAATCGCGGCGCGGGTGCGCAGCAGCGGCGTGCCGTAAAACAGGGTAAAGATCGATTTCAGCAACTGGGGGTAATTCAGACCCGAATGCAGTTTGTAACGCGGCAGCGCACGCCACAGGGTCAGTGCCATCAGGATCATCAGTCCGCTGGCCATCCAGTAAATGGTGCGCCAGCCGCCGATAGACGCCAGCGCCCCGGCCACGGTGCGTGCCAGCAGGATGCCGAGCAGCAGGCCGCTCATGATGATGCCGACGGTTTTGCCGCGTTTTTCCGGATGCGCCAGGGTGGCGGCCAGCGGCACCAGGATTTGCGCCACCACCGAGAACAACCCGGTCAGCGCGGTACCGAGGATCATCATCGGCAAGGTGGTTGAACTGGCGGTGATCAACATACCGCCTGCTGCCAGCAGCGTCATGAAGACGATTAATCCGCGCCGTTCAAACATATCGCCGAGCGGGACCAACAGCAGCAGGCCAACGGCGTAACCCAACTGCGCGGCGGTGACGATAAAACCGGCCTGATTGACCGACAACGCAAAGTTCTTGGCAATGGTTTCCAGCAGCGGCTGCGCATAATAATTGCTGGCGACGGCCAGGCCGGTGGCGATAGCGATCAGGACAATCAGCGCCGGGCTCAGGCCCGGATGGGGATTTTGTTGATTCATGAGGGCTTAGTTACAAGAAGAAGTGATGCGAAGTATCGGGCAGGAAAGCATATGAAACCAATGTATAATTTTCATTTTATTAATCTCATTTTGCGATAGATACCATGAACCTGAAACAGATCCGCTTTGCACTGGCGGTAGCCGAAGAGCAGAGCTTTACCCGTGCGGCGCAACGTTGCCACACGGTGCAGTCGGCCCTCAGCCATCAAATTGCCAAACTGGAGGAAGAGCTGGGCTGCGCATTGTTTGAACGCACCTCGCGGCGGGTCAGGCTGACCAGCGCCGGGCAGGCGTTTATTCTGCCTGCGCAGCGGCTGCTGGCGGCCAAACAATCGCTGGTGGAAGAAGTGGTGGCGGCCAACGGGACGATTTCCGGCACCTTGACCATCGGCACCATCTCCACCATAAACGCGATTGATCTGACCGAAAAACTGAGCAAGTTTCATCGCCGCTATCCGGCGGTTAACATCAGGCTGTATGTGGGCATGAGTGAGGAACTGCTCGAGGATGTCCGCCAACAGAAGACCGATGTGGCGTTTGTCGGGATCTGGCCGGGGGATATCGATATGCTGCCGGTATCCCATCGTCAGTTGACCGATGAACCTCTGGTGGCGCTGGTGGCGGCGCAACATCCTTTGGCCAGCCGCCAGCGGGTCAATCTGCAAACCCTGTCGGAAGTGCCGCTGGTGGATTTTTACAGCGGTACCGGCGCCCGGCGCCAGACCGACCGCGCGTTTCAGGCTGCGGGCATCAAGCGGCATATCAGTTTTGAAATCGATCATATCGAATGGCTGGAAAATCTGGTGCAGCGGGGGTTGGCGGCGGGCATTGTGCCGATCTCGACGGCGCAGCGCCTGAACTCGCTGGTGTCGATCCCGATTGAAGATGGCCCGCGGCGGCAGGTGTATTGCGTATGGCCGCAGCAACTGTCGAGGACCGCCGAACGCTTTTTGCAGTTCAGCGGGATTGAACTGACGCAATAGGGGGCGCAGTAGCCTGCGCCCCGCAGAGGGGTTATTTCTTCGCGGCTTCCGCGGCGGTTTTCACCCAACCGTCGAAGGTCGCCTGGTGCGCCTTGATCCAGCCGTTAACATGGTTCTGGATATCGGCGTCGGACGCCTGGCCTTCATGCATACGCAGATTCTGCGCATTCACGTCGGCAATCGGCAGCTTCATAATGGCGAACAGCTTGGCCGCCGCCGGGTTGGCTTCTGCCCATTTTTTGTTGGCGGCGATGCGCATGGTGTTCACCGGGAAACCATAGTTGGCACCGTTCGGCAGCTTGGTATCGACATTTTTCTGCTCGCCCGGCAGGGAAGAGAACGGCACTTGCAGCCAAACCACGTCACGCCCCGGCACCAACACGTCGCTTACCCAGTACGGTGTCCAGGTGTAGTAGAGTATCGGTTTGCCTTCTTTGTAGCGGGTAATGGTGTCGGCGATCATCGCCGCGTAGTTGCCCTGGTTGTGCTCGACGGTTTTGCTCAGGCCATAAGCCTCGATATGGTGGTTAATCACCGCCTCGCAACCCCAGCCCGGCGTACAGCCGGTCAGATCCGCCTTGCCGTCGCCGTTGGTGTCAAACAACTTGGCGATCTTCGGATCTTTGAGCTGTTCAACGTTGGTAATGTGGTATTTATCGGCGGTTTTCTTGTCGATCAGGTAACCCTGCGCCGCGCCGTTGACGTATACCCCTTCACGATAGAACTTGGCGTCGCCGCCTGCGGCCTTGTACTGATCGGCATGCAGCGGATCCCAGTTCACCGCCAGGAAGGTGGCGTCGCCGGAGGCAATAGAGGTGTAGGCGACGTTATAATCCACTTCGCGGGTGTCTTTGACGTCATAACCGAGCTTTTCCAGCGCCTTGCTGACCAGTTGCGTCTGGAAGGTTTCTTCAGAAATGGTGCTCTGTACCGGCTGTACCGTGATGCCTTTTCCCGGTAAGTCAGCGGCGAAAACCGCCTGCGAGCCAATCAGTGTCGTAAGGGCTACCGCCCAGATTCCTGTCGTGCGCATAGTGAAATACCTTTTTATGTTGTGAAGTCGGGATTATTTCGCTGCCGCGGCAGCGGTGTTTACCCAGCCGTCAAAAGTGGCCTGATGGGCTTTAATCCAGCCGTCTACGTGGCGCTGTATATCGTCTGCTCCGTTCTCGCCGTTGTGCATACGCAGGTTTTGCGCATTCACATCCGCCAGCGGCAATTTCATGATGGCGAACAGCTTGGCGGCGGCCGGGTTGGCTTCTGCCCATTTTTTGTTGGCGACGATATGCTCGTTATTGACGGCGAAACCGTAGTTCTTGCCGTTTGGCAACGCGGTGTTGCTGTCTTTCAGCGATCCCGGGCTGGCGGAGAACGGAACGGTCAGCCAGACAACGTCACGGCCGGGCACCAGTTCGTCGCTGACCCAATAAGGCGTCCAGGTGAAGTACAGCACCGGTTTGCCCTGCTTATAGCGGGTCAGGGTGTCGGCGATGATGGCGGAGTAGTTGCCCTGATTTTGGGTCACTGTGCCGCTGAGCCCGTAGGCCTTGATATGGGTGTCAATCACGCTGTCGCACACCCAGCCCGGCTCACAGCCGGCCAGATCGGCCTTGCCGTCGCCATCGGCGTCAAACAGCTTTGCCAGCTTGGGATCTTTCAACTGGGAAATATCGCTGATGTGGTATTTGTCGGCGGTTTTTTTATCGATCAAATACCCCTGCGCCGCATTGGTGATATAAGCGCCCTGGCGATAAAACTTCTTGTCGCCGCCGGCGCTGTTGTACATATCGGTTTGCAGCGGATCCCAGTTCACCGCCATGTAGGTGGCGTCGCCGGAGGCGATGGAGGTATAGGCGACGTTGTAATCCACCTCGCCGGTGGGCTGGACGTCGTAGCCCAGTTTTACCAACGCGCGGTTGACCAGTTCGGTCTGAAAACTTTCTTCCGCGAGTGTGCTTTGCAGCGGTTTAACCGTGACGCCTTTGCCGGGAAGTTCGGCGGCGAACGCCTGTGTGCTTAGCCATGAAGTCAGGGCAACAGCCCAAATTCTTGTCGAGCGCATAGTGTTTCCTTCGGTTTTATGAAGCGGCCGGCGCCCCCGACGGTTCGCCGGGGGCAGGGCATTAAGGCTTTTTGATGAAGGGGCGGGTAAGCAGCCCGATCGGGCCGTGAGCGTACCAGCGGCCCATGCCTTTGCTGCGGCGATCGCGCCCCAGCGATTGGGTGAGACGATCGAGAATAATCGCCAGGATCACGATGCCGACGCCGCCCACGGCGGCCAGCCCCATATCCAGACGGCCGATGCCGCGCAGCACCATTTGGCCCAGACCGCCGACGGCGATCATCGAGGCGATAACCACCATCGACAGTGCCAGCATCAGGGTTTGGTTAACGCCGGCCATGATGGTCGGCATCGCCAGCGGCAATTGCACTTTGAACAGTAACTGACGCGGGCTGGAGCCGAAGGATTCGGCAGCTTCTATCAGATCTTCCGGCACCTGTTTGATGCCGAGAATGGTCAGACGCACGATCGGCGGCAGCGCGAAGATAATGGTGACCACCACTCCCGGCACGTTGCCGATACCGAACAGCATGACGATAGGCACCAGATAGACGAACGCCGGCGTGGTCTGCATGGCGTCGAGCAGCGGCCGTATGATCTTGGCGGCATGTTTGCTGCGCGCCAGCCAAATGCCAAGAGGCAATCCGATGACAATGCAAAAGAACAGGGCGGTCAACACCAGCGCCAGCGTTACCATGGCCTGCGACCAGGCGCCAATCGCCCCTATCGCAATCAGGGACACCAGGGTAGCGGCACCCATGCCGAGGCTGGAGATCTGCCAGGCGATCAGTGAGAACACCAGAATGGCGATCGGTGCCGGCATGCCGAGCAGTAACTGCTGAAAGCCGCCGAGGATAAAGTCGACCGGCACGCGTATCCCCTGAAACAGCGGGCGGAAGTGCAGGACCAGCCAGTCGATGCCTTGAGTCACCCAGGAATCGAACGGCACCCAGGCCTTGTGGAACGGATCGAGCAGGTTGAAATGCTCCGGCTGGGCCGGTGCGCTGTTAAGCCAATCAGAACCCTGAGCGGCCTGATTGGCCGCGTCGTGTGTTGCCGGTGGCGGTGCGCTGGACCAGGCATCGCCGCCACCTTCGGCAGGAGCCGCAGAAGCGGCGGCATCAGTCGCCGGCGCGGCGCTGGGGTCGGCAGGCGCGGTGGCCCATGGATCCTGTGTTGTATCACTCATTCGCTGGGCCCTCTTTATCCAAGGCCTGCAGCAGCATGCCCTTGGAAATAATTCCGATATAGTTATTTTCTTCGCAGACTACCGGCACCGCGCAGGGGGCTTGGGCAACCAGGGAAATCAGTTCGCTCAGCGGCATATCCGCCGGTACCGGCGCTGGGGCGTCCAGCAGGGCGTCATCCAGCGCCAGGTTGGCGGCCAGCGCCTGTTTGAGCGAATCTACCGACACCACGCCGATAAATTTCTTTCCGCGTTCAACAACATAACCATAATCGCGGTCTTCATCGCGCAGCAGTTGCAACGCCGAGCGCGGACCAAAACCGGGGGTTTTACGAATCAGGGCAACCGGGCGGCGTTTGGCGATATCCTTTGCGCTGAACACGTGGCTGATATCCACGCCGCGGAAGAAGGTGCGGACATAATCGTTGGCCGGATTATTTAATATTTCCTCCGGTGTACCGACCTGAATCACCTCGCCGCCTTGCATAATCGCAATGCGATCGCCAATACGCATGGCTTCATCCAAGTCGTGGGAAATAAACACGATCGTGCGCTGATGCCGGGCCTGCAATTTGACCAGTTCATCTTGCATTTCGGTACGGATTAAGGGATCGAGCGCCGAGAAGGCTTCATCCATCAATAATATGTCCGGATTATTCGCCATGGCGCGGGCTAATCCCACACGCTGGCGCATACCTCCGGAAAGCTCATCGGGATAAGAGTGCGCATAATTCTCCAGGCCGACCTGTCGCAGGGCTTCCAGGGCTTTTTCCTGACGCTCCTGTGGCGGTATTCCGGCTAATTCCATGCCGAAAGCGGTATTATTCAATACGGTCATATGCGGCATTAAGGCGAATGACTGGAACACCATGCTGATCTTATTTCGGCGTACGGTGCGCAGCGCACTGTCGGATATTTTCGATATATCTTCGCCGTCAATCAGCACCTGTCCGCGGGTGGGTTCTATCAGACGATTGAGAAGGCGTACCAGGGTAGATTTTCCGGAACCGGAAAGCCCCATGATGACAAATATCTCGCCTTCTTCAATGGCCAGAGAGGCGTCTTTCACGCCAAGCGATAATCCGGTTTTTTCAAGCAGTTGGTCTTTTGTCAGACCTTTCTCAATCAGTTTGAATGCTCGTTCCGGATGCTCGCCGAATATCTTATACAGGTTCTTTACTTCGAGTTTAATTGCCATGCAATTTGCTGTTTCCTCTGATGAATTATCAAACGATAAAAAATGTCCTAATAGAAAATAATAGTCGCCTATACCCTAACACAGTGAAATTCTGAGACAACCCTCAATGTCCCGGAATGAGAATATTGGCGGTTTACATCGGTCTGTCGATTAGTTATGGTAGCTTGGCCCACGTCAAATTATTGTTAGGATGTTTCTGAATTATATTTCTCGTTGAAAGGCGATATTTCACAGGAATAAGGGTAAAAAAATCCCGCCTTATTTACCCTGAAAGCTGCCGTTCAGACAATAAAAAACCCGACCATAGGCCGGGTAAAAGTCATCAGTATTTCATCAGTATTCAACGACAGGTGCCGATATCGAGGGGGATATCGTCGCAAGCACTGTACGCCCCTTATATGACAGCCATATTGCAGCTTAAGCTTTGCGATACAGGCGGCGTGGATGGCCGATATTGCCGTACATCATCTCCACGCGCACGAATTGATTGGCGACGCAGTATTCCAGGTAACGTCGGGCGGTGGTTTTGCTGATCCCGACCTGTTCGACGACGTCTTCCACCGCGTGCGCGATCTCCGGCCGGTTGATAAACAGCGCCTGTACCAGCTCCAGCGTATTGGCTTCAATGCCTTTGGCGCCAGGCTCGCTGGAAAACTGTTTGGATTGCAGGTTATACAATGCGTCGACGCTGCTCTGGTCTATCACTTTGAAGCTGCGCTGGGTTTGCACAAACTGCATAAAACGCTCCAGCGAGTTACGCAGCCGCTTGTAGGACACCGGTTTGATGATGTAATCGAAGGCGCCGTTGCGGATCGCCTGGCTGCAGGTATTCATATCGCTGGCGGCGGTAATGAAGATCACCGAACACCCGGGATTTTTCACCGCCGGCTCTTCCATCAGTTCAATGCCCTGGCCGTCCGGCAGAAAGTTATCCAGCAGGATCAGCCGTGGCTGGTGCGCGTTGACTTTGGCCCTGGCTTCGGCCAGCGTGGCGGCATGGGCCACCACCCGCAGAGTAAAGTTCTGCTCGATGAACTCTGCGTGCAGCGTCGCCAGTTGCGGCTCATCTTCCACGATCAAAACGTCCAGTGCTTCGTGTTGCATAATCGGGTGCTCAAGACTGTTATAAGGTTTTTAGGTCTCTATCCGTCGTCTTTCAAACTTCAGCATTGTTGCTTGCGGCTCGAAATTCATAGGGGATAAATAAGGAAAATATGGCGCCGTGCGGATCGTTGTCCGACACTTCTATGCTGCCGTGTGCCTGCGCCACGTGGCTGGCGACCAGATGCAGGCCGATACCGTGGTCGCCTTTGTCATCTTTGGTGGTGACGCCCTGTTCAAACAGCGTATCGCGCACCTCCGCCGCAATGCCAGTGCCGCGGTCGGCCACTTCAATCACCAACTCATTGCTGCTGTCGCTGATATAGAGTTCTACCGCTTCGTGCGGCGCATCGCAATGCAGCGTAGCCTCTACCGCATTATCCAGCAAATTGCCGATGATCGACATCAGTTCGGTTTCGTTCAGCGCCGCCGGGATCTGCCGCAGCTGGCAGGCGGGATCAAAGCGCAATTCGACGCCTTTTTCCTTCGCGCTGGAGTATTTGCCCAGCAGCAAGCCGCACAATGCGGCCGAACTGAAGCGCTGCGAGATAAAGTCGAGGATCTCTTGCGCGCCCTCCGACTGAGCCTCCACATAACGGATTGCCTCGTCGTAACGCTGCATATGCAGCAGCCCGGCGAGGGTGGCGGTCCAGTTCAGTTGTTCATGGCGCATGATGCGCAGGTTGTCGGCATAGCGCTTTACCTGGCTTAGCTGGCTGCTCAGGGTATTGATGTCATTTTTGTCGCGGAAACTGATCACCCAGCCTTGCAGCACATCTTCTTGCATGATGCGGACCCGGCTGGCGATCACCCGCACGTGGTTGAAGCGGCACACTTCATCGTGCGTATCCTGGCCCAGTTGCGACGCACCGAAGAAGTCCGGTTGCGACTGGATCACTTCGCCGATTTTACGGCCCATAAGGGCGCTGGCGGGTTGCCGCAGATCCAGCAGTTCGCGCGCCGCGTGGTTGATGGTGATGATCCGCAACTGGGGATCGACGGCAATAACGCCTTCGTAGATCGCTTCCAGCAGGGCCTTTTGCTGGCGTACCAGCAACGCAATTTCTTTGGGTTCAAGCCAGAACATTTGGCGTTTTAAATTCTTCGATAGCAGCCAGGAAAAAATAAACAGGGCGATTAACAGCAGCACAATGGAACCGACGATCTGCGTCAGGGTTCTGGCATTCAAATTGTCGATATGTGACTTCAGATAGCCAACCGAAACAATGCCGATGACGTGATTATTTTCATCCAGTATCGGCGCTTTGCTGCGCAATGAAATGCCGATGCCGCCTTTGCGGAACGAAATAATGCTTTTTCCTTCCAGGACTTCTTTATTATCGCCGCCGACCATCGGCGTGCCGACGCGATCGGCGTATTCGGAATGGTAAAGATGCCGGGCGCGATTATCGCCGATGACAATATAACTGGCATCGCTGCTGGCGCGTATTTTCTTCATCAGCGCGGCGATTTGCTCAGGGTCGTTTTTTCCCACGGCGCTGACCAGGGAAGGGATCAGGGCTATCTCCCGCGCCTGCACCTGCGCTCGCGCGCCAAGGTCACGGTGCAACTGGGCATCCAACTGATAGTAGGTGTAAGCGCCAATCAACGTCAGCAGCAGACAGGAGAAGGCGACCAGGCACAGGAACAGCTTGATTTGAAATGAGAGTTTTACGCGCATGGCCGGGGTTCACCCTGAGAGTTCCTGAACGCTTACCCTATCATGAGTCGCGGTTAATGTAATATTGCGTCCGATCAAGTTGTGATCGCAGCCACGGGATTATGCTTACCGGGCATAGCTATTCAACGGCTGCGATAAAACGGATAAAATTTAAATGAAAATAGCATTAACACCATTAAAACCACGCATTATTTTACATAATCCTAATTAACTCCATAGAAACCATAACCACCATTAAAAACCCTTTTTTATTTTGAACAAAATCACAGCAGTTAAGCCGTGCATTTATCTATGATGGCCGAACAAACTAATAAGAGGCCAGATTATGAGCACAACAGATGATTCTTACCTCGTCGCCAAAGACAAAACGGCTGAAATACCGCTGAGAGAAAAATGGTGGCACATACTGGACAATTACAAAGTAGGGATTATTCCGTTACCGTTCTTTATTCTGGCCGGCGTACTTATTTTACTGGATTGCCTGGAAGGGAAATTACCGAGCGATATTGTGGTGATGGTCGCCACGCTGGCTTTCTTTGGCTTTGCCTGCGGCGAGTTTGGTAAGCGCCTGCCGCTGATCGGCAAAATGGGGGCGGCGGCGATCTGCGCCACCTTTATTCCTTCCGCACTGGTGCATTACGGCCTGCTGCCGGACGTGGTGGTGGAATCGACCACCAAATTCTATAAGTCGACCAATATTCTTTATCTCTATATCTGCTGCATTATCGTCGGCAGCATTATGAGTATGAACCGTCAGGTGCTGATTCAGGGTTTCCTGCGGATCTTCGTGCCCATGCTGTGCGGTGAGATTGTCGGCATGCTGGTGGGGATGGCGGTTGGCATGGCGCTTGGGCTGGAGCCGTTCCAGATCTTCTTCTTCCTGATCCTGCCAATCATGGCCGGTGGTGTCGGCGAAGGGGCTATACCGCTGTCGATGGGGTACGCGGCGATCCTGCATATGGAGCAGGGCGTGGCGCTGGGCCGCATTCTGCCGATCGTCATGCTCGGTAGCCTGACCGCCATTATCCTTGCCGGCCTGCTCAACCAACTCGGCAAGCGCTATCCGCACCTGACCGGTGAAGGCAGCCTGATGCCAAGCAAACAGGGCGACAGCGATATGGCCGCCGTGGATAAAATCAGCGGCAAGGTGGATGTCAGCACCATTGCCTGCGGCGCTTTATTGGCTATTTTGCTGTACATGGTGGGGATGTTGCTGCACCGCATGATTGGTTTGCCTGCACCGGTCGGCATGCTGTTTGCCGCCGTGGCGGTGAAGCTGGCGCACGGCGTGTCGCCGCGCATTCAGGAAGGTTCGCAGGTGGTGTATAAATTCTTCCGCACCGCAGTGACCTATCCGATTCTGTTTGCCGTCGGCGTGGCGATCACCCCATGGCAGGAACTGGTCAACGCCTTCACCCTGCAAAACCTGGTGGTGATTGTCAGCACCGTCTGTGCGCTGGTGGCGACCGGTTTCTTCGTCGGCAAGAAAATTGGCATGCATCCCATTGATGTGGCGATAGTCTCCTGTTGCCAGAGCGGGCAGGGCGGCACCGGTGACGTCGCTATTCTTACCGCCGGCAACCGCATGTCGCTGATGCCGTTTGCCCAGATTGCCACCCGTATCGGCGGTGCGATTAACGTCTCGCTCTCTCTGCTGGTACTGGCCAAATTTTTCGCATAATAACCAATAAGACCTAAGCATTTCTTTGCCTTTCCCCGCCCCCGCGGGGATTTTTTTTGCCCGTTCGGCGAACGGGCGGGAGATTACCGGCTACGCCGCCTGTTTGGCGGCCGCGTCATACCAGGCGAAATAGCGCTCCACACCCTGACGGCCGGATTCAATCAGTGCGCGCTTTTTGGCTTCGCTGATGGCGAAATCCAGCGTGCCGACGTCAAGGGTGTCTACGTAAAGGGTCCGCTTCCAGTCGTCGCTGTCCAGATGCACCTTGGTCTGAATATCCAGCAGGGTGTTGACCACCGCCAGAGTGAAATCGCACAGGTTATTGATGGCGATTTTATTGACCGATTGGCCCGCCGCCTGTGCAATTTCGTTGGCGGAATCCAGCCGAATACCCAGGGTTCGGGTATTGATCTGTTGCGTGGTGACGTCGATATAGGGCGGCGATGCGGTGAAGTCGTAATCGAACATGCGTACCGGATAGTTATCGATTGTGCCGCCGTCGATACACAGATCGCCCAGCTGATTGTTTTTAGCCACAAAGGCGAAGGGGAATGACATGGAGATCCGCAATCCATCCGCAACCTTCATACGCGGCGTTGTCTGATGGGAGTACACCTCGCGCAGCCCGCTGTTTAAATTGGCGCCAATAAAGTAGAGGGATTTAAATCCTTTTGTTTCTTTCAATGCTTCAAATTTCTCAAAGGTAATATCCGCATTTCCGGTATATCGCTTGATAATATTGCGCGACCAGGAGTAAAAATAATCGCCGGGGGCAACGCCATATTGATTAAACAGGCGATGCGCATCGTAGAGAGAGCCAAAAATACCGCCGTTATAATCGAGGAACTTCTTGAAATTCATGTCGGACAGAATTTTCGTGACATCGGCGGCGCTGCAGCCCAGGCCCACCAGCAGTGCAGCTATCGCGCCGGCCGAAGCTCCGGAGGTTTTTTTGATCTGCGGCATAATGCCTTTGGCTTCCAACATTTCCAAAACGCCGCCATAGGCGATACCTTTTACGCCGCCGCCTTCAAACACCAGATTTTCAAATTGATATTTCATAATAATTCCTTACTCGTTGTTTGGGTGAGTAAAGAAAATAACGGATTCGAATTTTATTAAATATTGATTGGGGTTGTGTGGCTTTCCAGACAAAATCATTCAAATTAAATATATTTTTTTAAATGATATAATTTAAATTTATTTGTTGCGCAGGCGCATCGGCGGTTTTGGGGTAATACTTACCGCTGTCCAATCACAATAAGGAGTCATCATGTTCTGGAAAGGTTACCTGTTAGCTGCGGCATTGGCGGTTATGGCGTTGCAGGCTACGGCCGCTGCACCGCAGGTAAAAACGCCTTCACCGGGTTTTTACCGCATCATGCTGGGCAGTTATGAAGTCACGGCCTTGTCCGACGGCGTGATCCGTCTGCCGGTGGATAAACTGCTGCTCAACAGTACGCCGCAACAAATTGCCGAGGGCCTGGCGGAACATCATCAGAGCCTGCCGGTGGTCACCTCGGTCAACGCCTATTTGATCAATACCGGCAGCAAGCTTGTCATGATTGACGCCGGTGCCGGTAAGCTGTTGGGTGACGGTCTGGATCAACTGGTGAATCATCTTCGGGCGTCCGGCTACCAGCCGGAACAGATAGATGAAATTTATCTGACTCATATGCACCCGGATCATTTGGGCGGGCTGACGGAAAACGGTCGGGCGCGCTTCCCTAATGCTCTGGTGCGCGCTTCGCAGCAGGATGCCGATTTTTGGCTGAGCGAAAAACACCTGCAACAAGCGAAGGCGGAAGATAAGGCCGGTTTTGAAAACGCGATAGCGGCGATCAAGCCCTATCAGGCCGCCGGGCATTTCAAACCCTTCAGCAACGACGGCGAGCTGTCGCCGGGCATTGCCGCATTCGCTGCCCACGGCCATACGCCGGGCCACAGCGTTTATCAGGTGACCAGCCAGGGTAAAAAGCTGTTGTTGATGGGCGATTTGATCCACGTGGCCGCAGTACAGTTTGCCCATCCGCAGGTGGCGATCAGTTTCGACAGCGACGC
Organism: Serratia plymuthica; assembly: GCF_018336935.1. Classification (NCBI taxonomy): domain Bacteria; kingdom Pseudomonadati; phylum Pseudomonadota; class Gammaproteobacteria; order Enterobacterales; family Yersiniaceae; genus Serratia; species Serratia plymuthica. The sequence continues at coordinate 4,637,002 of NZ_CP068771.1, forward strand.
CAAAGCGGCGGTCGCGCAACGGCTGAGGGTGTTTGGCGACAGCGCCCGACAAAGTGAGTTGGTCGGAGCCGCGCACCTGTCGTTCCCTGGCCTGGGTTACCTGAACAAGCAGGGGGAAGGCTACAACTGGGTGCCGCTGGATTACGGCGCCTTGTAGACCTCAGGCCGCCGAACAGGCGGCCTGTTATTGATTGTGTGCGGCAAAAACCTTGCTGAACCAGTCGATAAAGACCCTCACCCGTGGCGACAGTTGGCGGTTACGCGGGTAGAGCAGCGAAACCGGCATCGGTGTGGAGGGGCATTGCGGCAGCAGCGGCAGCAGGTTGCCGTTGGCCAAATCGTCAAGCAGGTGATAACGCGGCACCTGAATAATGCCCAGCCCCATGCGCGCCGCCGCGACCAGGCTTTCCGCTGCGCTGACCGACACCGTACTGGGCAATGTCACCTGTTGCGGCAGGCCGTTGACGTTAAACTCCAGCGGCATCACCGTGCCGGTAGCCGAGGAGCGGAAACCGACCATGCGGTGCCCCTGAAGGTGATCGAGGCTGAGCGGTGTACCGAAGCGCCGCAGGTATTCCGGCGCGGCGCAGGTGACTTCTTCCAACTCCCCCAATCGGCGCGCCGCCATATCGCTGTCTTTCAGTTTGCCGACGCGCACCACGCAGTCGATGCCTTCCCGCACCGGATCCACCAGCCTGTCACCTTCGCTCATGTAAAATTCGATATCCGGATACTGCGCCAAAAAGTCGGGCAAGCCCGGCAGCAGAAAGTGCCGAGCCAGCGTGCCATGCACGTCGATGCGCAACAGCCCGCGCGGCTTGGCGCCGGCAAACGTCATCTCGGCATCTTCGATATCCGCCAGAATGATCAGGCAGCGCTGATAGTAGGCTTCGCCATCCAGCGTCGGGCTGACATGGCGCGTGGTGCGCTGCAGCAGCCGCACCTGTAACCGCGCCTCCAGCTGTTTGATGGCATCGGTTACCGTCGAACGCGGCAGGTTCATATCCTGTGCGGCTTGAGTAAAACTGCGCTGTTCCACCACGCGGGTGAACAGGCGCATGGCATCAATTCTGTCCATGGTTATTGTTCGTTTATTTCGGATAGTGATGACGAATTTTAGGTGATTATTCGCCGGTGCGAAAGGTGCATTATCACTCTACGCCGGCAAGCCTGCCGACGCTTATCCGAAGAGGACTGAGAAGATGAACAACAGCAACCCGCAAATCGCCATTGTGACCGGAGCCTCTCGCGGCATTGGCGCCGCCATTGCCGAGCGGCTGGCAGCGGACGGTTTTACCGTGATCGTCAACTATGCGGGCAACCAGGCATTGGCCGATGAGCTGGTGCGTAAAATTGAACAAAACGGCGGCCGCGCGCTGAGCGCCAAAGCCGACGTCAGCGATGCGGCCGCCGTCGCCCAGCTGTTTGACCGCGCCGAACAAGCTTTCGGCGGTGTCGATATTCTGGTGAATAACGCCGGAGTGATTGCTCTGGCGCCTGTGGCGGAAATGAGCGACGCCGACGCCGATCGCCTGATCGACATCAACCTGAAAGGCACCTTCAACACGCTGCGTGAAGCGGCAAAGCGTTTACGTGACAATGGGCGCATCATTAACTTTTCATCCAGCGTGGTGGGGTTGCTGCAGCCGGGCTATGGCATGTACGCCGCCAGCAAGGCCGCCGTCGAAGCGCTGACCAGCGTATTGGCCAAAGAGTTGCGCGGCCGCAACATTACCGTCAATGCGATTGCGCCTGGGCCGACCGCCACCAGCCTGTTCCTGGATGGCAAAACTCCGGAGCTGATTGAGCGTCTGGCGCAGATGGCGCCGCTGGAACGCCTGGGCCAGCCGCAGGATATCGCCGCCGCGGTCTCCTTCCTGGCCGGTGCCGACGGCAGCTGGGTCAACGGCCAAACCCTGCGCGCCAACGGCGGCATCATCTGATTGACGACGCGCCGCCGCAGGATCGGGTATCCTGTGGCGGAACACATCACATCAAGGGCGGTTTATGGCGGGCGACAATCAGCAATCCCAGCACGGCGTGAGATCGCCTTGCGTCAGCCTGTGCCGGATCGACGACGAAACCCAGCAGTGCCGGGGATGTCGGCGCACGCGGGCGGAGATCGCCGCCTGGCCGACCGCCAGCGACGAGGAGAAACGTGCCATTTGGCAGCGGCTTGAGCTGCGTCAATGGATGAAATAATCCTCAACGTCATTGCTCAGTCAGACTTCATGTAGCACAATTGAGCTACATGAGATTGACCTATGTTGGGAGCGATTATGTCGACGACGACCATCCGTATTCCAGATGAGCTTAAAGCCCGAGTCGCAGCCGTCGCCGAGCAGGTTGGCGTAACGTCTCACAGCTTTATTTTGCAGGCAATAGCGGAGAAAACGCAGCAAGAAGAGTTGCGCCGCGACTTTGAGAATGAAGCGGAAAAACGTTATGCCAAGATAATTGCGACGGGAGAGACTGTCTCTTGGAAAGAGATGCGCGGTTATTTGGAAAATTACGCAGCGGGTGATACTGCCGCTGTTAAACCCCCCGTTAAAAAATTGGGGCGCTGATGGCAAATGTCGAGTTGGCGCCAGAGGTCAGGGATGATATCGAACGTATTCTCGCTCATTTGGCTCAGTATGGCGCCGCCGATTCAGGGCGGCACATTCAGGAAATCATCCAGGCGATTGCGGTATTGGAGTATAATCCATTGATCGGAAGGTCCCTTGGTGCAGGACTGCGTGAATTGATTATCGGGCAGCAAGCTCGCGGTTATTTGGCGCTCTACAAATATATCCCTGATATCGATACGGCGTTTGTTTTGGCGATCCGTAGTCGGAAAGAACGAGGGTATTGAGTGTAGGATCCCGGCCTGAAAGGCCAGGATCGTTGTCATGTCCTCAGAAATCCCAGTCTTCATCCTCGGTATTGACCGCTTTGCCAATCACGTAAGACGAGCCGGAGCCGGAGAAGAAATCGTGGTTCTCATCGGCGTTCGGCGACAGCGCCGAGAGAATGGCCGGATTGACCTCCGCCATCGCCGGTGGAAACAGCGCTTCATAGCCCAGGTTCATCAGCGCCTTGTTGGCATTGTAGTGCAGGAAGGTTTTCACCTCTTCCGTCCAGCCCACGCCGTCATACAGCTCCTCGGTATAGCGCACCTCGTTGTCGTACAGATCCTGCAGCAGATCGAAGGCGAAATTTTTCACCTGCTGGCGGCGCGTGGCGTCAACTTTCTCCAGCCCTTTCTGGAATTTATAGCCGATGTAATAACCGTGCACCGCTTCGTCGCGAATGATCAGGCGGATCAAATCGGCGGTGTTGGTCAGTTTGGCGCGGCTCGACCAGTACATCGGCAGATAAAAGCCCGAATAGAACAGGAAGGATTCCAGAAACACGCTGGCGACCTTCTTCAGCAGCGGATCGTCGCTGCGGTAGTGGGCCAGAATGATGTTGGCCTTTTTTTGCAGCGCGCGGTTCTCCTCGCTCCAGCGGTAAGCATCGTCCACGTCCGGCGTTTGGCACAGGGTGGAGAAAATCGAGCTGTAAGAGCGGGCGTGTACCGCCTCCATAAAGCCGATGTTCGAATAGACCGCCTCTTCGTGCGGCGTCAACGCATCGGCGATCAGTGCCGGCGCGCCGACGGTATTCTGAATGGTGTCGAGCAGCGTCAGCCCGGTGAACACGCGGATGGTCAGCTGCTGTTCTTTCGGCGTCAGCGTGGCCCAGGAAGGGATGTCGTTCGACAGCGGCACCTTCTCCGGCAGCCAGAAGTTGGAGGTCAGACGGTTCCAGACTTCCAGATCCTTGTCGTCTTCGATGCTATTCCAGTTGATGGCGCGCACCAGCGGCGCCGGTTTAACGGTGGTCATAAGTTGCCTCACAGCGCGCAGGACACGCAGCCCTGCACCTTGGTGCCTTCCAGCGCCATTTGGCGCAGGCGGATGTAGTAAATGGTTTTGATACCCTGACGCCAGGCGTAAATCTGCGCCCGATTGATATCGCGGGTGGTGGCGGTGTCGCGGAAGAACAGCGTCAGCGACAGCCCCTGGTCGACGTGCTGGCCGGCGGCGGCGTAGGTATCGATAATCTTTTCCGGGCCAATGTCATAGGCATCCTGGTAATACTCCAGGTTGTCGTTGGTCATATAGGGGGCCGGATAGTACACGCGGCCAATTTTTCCCTCTTTGCGGATCTCGATGCGCGACACGATCGGATGAATGCTGGAAGTCGAATTGTTGATGTAGGAAATGGAGCCGGTCGGCGGCACCGCCTGCAGATTTTGGTTATACAATCCGTACATCATCACCGACTGACGCAGCGCCAGCCACTCTTCACGGCCTGGAATGACGATATTGGCATCGGCGAACAGCGCGCGCACCCGTTCGGTCCGCGGCCGCCATTCCCGTTCGGTATATTTGGTGAAGTAGTCGCCGGAAGCGTAGGTGGAATGCTCAAAGCCTTCGAACGCGCTGCCGCGCTCGATAGCCAACCGGTTTGAGGCGCGGATGGCGTGATAAGCCACGCTATAGAAATAGATATTGGTGAAGTCGATGCCTTCTTCCGAACCGTAGAAGATGCGTTCACGCGCCAGATAGCCGTGCAGGTTCATCTGGCCCAGGCCAATGGCGTGCGAGCTGCGGTTGCCTTCGGCGATCGACGGCACCGAGCGAATATCGCTCATGTCGGCCACGGCGGTCAGCGCGCGAATTGCGGTGTCGACCGCTTTGCCGAAGTCCGGCGCATCCATGGTTTTGGCGATGTTCAGCGAACCGAGGTTGCAGGAAATGTCTTTGCCCACCCGATCATAGCTCAGGTCATCGTGATACGTGCTGGCGCGGTTGACCTGTAAAATCTCCGAACACAGGTTGCTCATATTGATACGCCCGGCGATCGGGTTCTCGCGGTTGACCGTATCTTCGAACATCATGTACGGGTAGCCGGACTCAAACTGGATCTCCGCCAGCACCTGGAAGAACTCGCGCGCATTGATGCGCGATTTGCGGATGCGCTTGTCATCCACCATCTCGCGGTATTTCTCGCTGATGCTGATTTCCGAGAAGGGCATGCCATACACCTGCTCAACGTCGTAAGGCGAGAACAGGTACATCTCTTCGTTATTTTTGGCCAGCTCGAAGGTGATATCCGGGATCACCACCCCCAGCGACAGCGTCTTGATGCGGATTTTCTCGTCGGCGTTTTCGCGCTTGGTATCGAGAAAACGCAGGATGTCGGGATGGTGCGCATTAAGATACACCGCGCCGGCTCCCTGACGCGCACCCAACTGGTTGGCGTAGGAAAAGGCGTCTTCGAGCATTTTCATGATCGGGATGACGCCGGAAGACTGGTTTTCAATGCGCTTGATGGGGGCGCCCACTTCACGAATGTTGGTCAGCAGAAACGCCACGCCGCCGCCGCGTTTCGACAATTGCAGCGCCGAATTCACCGCCCGGCCGATCGACTCCATATTGTCTTCGATACGCAACAGGAAGCAGGAAACCAGCTCGCCACGCTGCTGTTTGCCGCAGTTGAGGAAGGTTGGCGTCGCCGGCTGGAAACGGCCGGAAATCATCTCTTCCACCAGATCCTGCGCAAGCCGGGTATCGCCCGCCGCCAACGTCAAGGCCACCATGCATACGCGGTCTTCGTAACGTTCCAGATAGCGTTTGCCGTCGAAGGTTTTCAGCGTATAGCTGGTGTAGTACTTGAAGGCGCCGAGGAAGGTCTCGAAGCGGAATTTTTTGGCGTAGGCCTGCTGGAACAGCCGTTTGGTAAAGCTGAAGTCGTACTGCGCCAGCACCGCCGGCTCGTAATAACCTTCCTCCACCAGATAGCGCAGCTTCTCTTCCAGATTGTGAAAGAACACGGTGTTCTGATTCACGTGCTGCAGGAAATAGTGCCGCGCCGCCAGCCGATCCTTATCGAACTGGATGCGGCCTTCGGCATCATAAAGATTGAGCATAGCGTTGAGCGAATGGTAATCCAGCGCGCCGCCGGCGGGCCTGGTCAGTTCTGTCGTTGCCAAAATGCGGTTACTCCCTGTCGAACGTTTGCAACGTCTTGCGTGGTGCCGAGCAGCTCAAAGCGATAAAGAAAAGGCACCTGACATTTTTTGGCGATGATGTCGCCGGCAATGCCGTACGCTGCGCCGAAGTTGGTATTCCCGGCGGCGATAACGCCGCGCAGGTATGAGCGATTCTGCGGATCGTTGAGAAAGCGGATCACCTGGATCGGCACGGCCCCCATGGCGCTGCCGCCGCCATAGCTGGGCACAATCAGGATATAAGGTTCTTCCATCAGCAATTTGCTGCGGGCGCCGGCGATCGGAATGCGCATCGCCGGCAAGCCCAGTTTTTCAACGAACCTGTGGGTGTTCTCCGAACTGCTGGAGAAATAAACCAACGGGTGCATGGCGGGCCTCAGGACGCGAGGGCGTGGGCCAGGGCGCCAATCTTGTCGGGACGGAAACCCGACCAGTGATCGTCACCGGCGACAATCACCGGAACCTGCTGATAACCCAGAGATTTAACATGATTGAGCGCCTGTTGATCCTGAGTGAGGTCGATCACCTGATAGCCGATGCCTTGTCGATCAAAGGCGCGATAGGTGGCGTTGCACTGGACACAGTCTGGTTTGCTGTAAATAATAATGCTCATGATTCGCATTTACCTTTTAAGGTGAAGGAAAGGCGGACAGGTCAGATAACGGAGCATTGAACGGCGTTTCTGACGGCGTTACCCAGCGACAAATCATACCGACGCCGGATGAGTTAAATACTATATGTTGATATTTTATTTATCAACCACGCTATATATGGTGTTTTGATGATTTTTACGCTAAGGCCGCAGTGGGGCTGGATCTGGGGGCGGAAATTTATTTCGAGGGGGCTTCCGGCAGGAGAGAACCCTCTCGCAAGGAGAGGGGGAAGTGCAAGCCGATTACTGACGCATGCTGACGGCCAGGCGGTTAAAGGCGTTCATGATGCTGATGGCAAAGGTCAGATCGGCGATTTCTGCGTCGCTGAAGTGCGCCCGCAACGCTTCAAATGCGCTATCCGGTGCGCCGGTGGCGGCGATCAGGGTCACGGATTCCGCCCACTCCAGCGCCGCGCGTTCGCGCTCGCCGAAGGCATTGCTGACGCGCCAGCCCGCCAGTTGGTCCAGTTTGTCGTGACTGATGCCGCTTTCGCGCAGCGCCTTGCCGTGCATCTCCAGGCAGAAGGCGCAGCCGTTGATTTGGGAGACGCGCATAAACATCAGCTCAATGGTCGCCTTGTCCAGTGCGCCTTTCTCCAGCGCCATCAGCGCGCTTACCAGGCCTTTGTAGGGGGCGGCAGAGAGTTCTGCGTATTTCAATCGTTGCTTAATCATGGTCAACCTCAGTGAGCGGATAGCAAAATCATGGGGCTACTTTAGCGATGATATGGACTATGCTATAGGGCCATAAAATGATTATTTGACCGGGCCATGATGCGCCAATTTCTTTCTTCCCTGCGGCTGGATAACCAGCTTGCCGAACCGCTCTACCGGCAGATTTATCTGCGGATTAAAGACGCCATTGCGCAGGGAGCGCTGACGGCGGGCAGCCGGCTGCCTTCGGTGCGGGGGCTGGCGAGCGATCTGGGCGTCGCGCGCGCCACGGTGGAAAGCGCTTATGCTCAGCTGATTGCCGAAGGTTTTTTGCAGAGCCGGGGGCAGGCGGGCACCTATGTTTCACCGCAGTTACCTAACCTGTCGGTAGGCGCCGCGCCGGTGGCGGAACCCGTGCCGGCGGTGGCGCCGAACTCGCTGCATCCGAACGGAATGATGCCGCCGTTTCAACTGGGGCTACCGGCGCTGGACGCCTTTCCGCGTGCGTTGTGGCAACGGATCGTCGCCCGCGAGTTGCGCACCGGTACTACGGCATCGCTGGCGCATCCCCCTGCCAATGGCCTGCCGGAACTGCGTGCGGCCATCGTCAATTATTTGCATCTTTCTCGCGGCATCAACTGCCGGCCGGAGCAGGTCTTCGTTTGCGCCGGTTATCAGGCGTTGTTGGATCGGGTTATCGGCACCTTGTTGACACCGGGTGATGACGTGTGGCTGGAGGATCCGGGGTATCCGGTGACGTTGCCGCTGTTTCGCGCAGCCGGCATGCGGCCAGTGGCGGTGCCGGTTGACGAGCGGGGGATGGACATCGCCGCCGGTATTGCCGCAGCGCCAGGCGCACGCATGGCGGTGTTGACGCCGACGCATCAAAGCCCGCTGGGCGTGTCGCTCAGCCTGACAAGGCGTGTGGCGCTGTTGGAATGGGCGCAGCAGCGCGCGGCGTGGATCCTTGAAGATGACTATGACAGCGAGGTCCGTTATCACGGCCGGCCGCTGCCGCCGCTGAAAAGCCTCGATCGCCAGGGGCGGGTGCTGTACGCCGGCACCTTCAGCAAAACCTTGTTTCCTGCGTTGCGGATGGCTTATTTGGTGGTGCCTGCCGAACTGGTGGAGGCCTTTAGCCACAGCAGCCGGCTGCGGGGATGCGGTTGCCCGCCGTTGATGCAAGCCGGCGTGGCAGATTTTATCAATCAGGGGCATTTTTACCGCCATTTGAAGCGAATGCGGCCTATCTACCGCCAGCGGCGCGAATGGTTGGCGCAGGCGATCGAGCAACAGTTGAGCGAGCATCTTGCGGTGGCATCGCAGGCGGGCGGCATTCAGTTGTTGGCTCGCCTGACAACGTCGTCGGGGCAGGATAAGCATCTGGCGCGGCGCGGCTGGGAGGAGGGGCTGTCGCTGCAGGCGTTGTCGGATTGGCAGATAACTCACCCTTCGGGAGAGGGGCTGTTAATGGGCTTCGCCAACTTCACACAGCGGACGGATGCGGAACGGGCGGTGGCCAGACTGGCCAGGTTATTCAACGGCGGAAATTAAACGGCCCACGGTTTCCCGTGGGCCAGACGCACATCTGTTTTATCTTTATGACTGCAAGGGGTGTTAACGCCGGGCCAGCAGCACGCCGAGGACGATGCCAACAGCGGCCCCGATCCCCACGCCCTGCCAAGGTTTGTCACGTACATAGCTGTCGGCTTGATCGACGGCGTCGCGTGCGTGTTGTGTCAGGCTGCTGGAACCGTTGAAGCGCGCACGGGCATCGCGTAATACGCCTTTTGCCTTGCTGTGCAGTTCTTTCAGCTCCTCTTTGGTCTTGTCACCGGATTCGCGTAACACTTCATCCAGCGTATCGGCCAGCAGGGTAACGTCCTGATCGATGTCGCGTTCTGTTTTTTCTGATTTCCTAAACATTCGACTCTCCGTTTCGACACATGTCTATTAAGTTTAGACCATTTTTCAAACTGTGTTGGCGATCACGGAAAAAACTGCGGTTATGTTTTGTTTTCGTGACCGTTGGCCGCGTGATAACCACTATCAACAGCCGGCGGCAATAAAGTCGCCATTGGCGCTGATCGGGATGACGGAGCCGAAGAGCAGCAGAGCAAATAACACCAGCAGCACGCCGCCGATAATCATTGCCAACTGCGACGTCTGCGCCAGTCGTTTGCCCGTAAGGCTGCCGTTGGCGGCGATAAATTTTTCCCGTGCATAGTGAACGAGGGTTGCGAGGATCATGATCGACAATGCGGTCCCGAGCGCCATGCTCATGGCGGAAATCACTCCCCAGGTAAACATGCCCACCGCATTGGCGAATACCAGGATCAGGATCGCGCCGCTGCATGGGCGGATGCCTATCGAGAGGACAAGCCATAGCGTATTACGCCAGTCGCCGGTCATTTCCGCGGCTCCGGGCAGGTGCCGGTGACCGCAGGCGCAATCGTCCGTATGGCCCTGATGCTCTGCCGTCGTTGCCGGTTTCAGGGTGCTGATGATCAGCGGCTTACGCCGCTGCAGGCCGATAGCGCGCAGGATCACCACCAGTCCAAAAGCGGCGATAAACAGGGCGCTGCCTTTCTCCAGCCAGTAGCGGCTCAGGCTGAGATCCCCCATTGACAGGTTCAGCGTTACCGCCAACATCAAGACGAACAGGATCGCCACAACGCCCTGCAGCAGGCTGCCGAACAGTGTGATAAGGCGGCTGGCGTTCAGTTGCCGACGGTGGGTTGCCAAATAGGTGGTAATCACGAATTTACCGTGGCCGGGGCCGACGGAATGCAGAAAACCGTAAATAAAGCTGCCCAACGCCAACATCACGCCGCCGCTGTACTGGTGATTGCGTTGCTGCAACAGATACAGCACCAGATAACGATGCATGTAGATTTGAGCATTGATACAGTATTGGACGAACTCCGCCCAGTGGCGAGCAAACAAAAAGATTGCGGTCAGCAGCGCCAGGACGCCGGTACTCAGAGCGGCAAATTTTGCCGGCGTAATGTTCATCGATATCGTTTTCATGGCAGGTTCTGCCTATAGAGAAGAGGGGCGTATCTACGCTCAGCATATACCTGTGTACGTTGTTCACAAGCCTTGTACATTTGGTTACTCGGCGAAACCAATCACTCACGGAAGCGGCTCATCGATTCCTCTAGTATCTGTTTCAACGGCCCAACAGGGCTTACCGAAAAAACACTCTGAGGATTTAAAGATGAAAAAAGTATTAGCCCTGATCGTTGCTGCTACCATGGGTCTGTCTTCTGTTGCTTTCGCTGCTGATACTGCAGCTGCTGCTCCAGCAACTACTACTCCGGCTGCAACTACCACCACCACCACTGCTGCTGCTGCGCCGGCTGCTACTGCTGAGAAAGCACCAGCTAAAGCAACGCATCACAAGAAAGCGAAACACCACAAGAAAGCAGCTGTACAGAAAGCCCAGGCTGCTAAAAAGCACCACAAAAAAGCAGCAGTTCAGAAAGCCCAGGCCGCTAAAAAGCACCACAAAAAAGCAGCAGTTCAGAAAGCCCAGGCTGCTAAAAAAATGCACAAAAAAGCTCCAGTGCAGAAAGCTCAGGCCGCTAAAAAGCACCACAAAGCTGCCAAAAAAGCCGCTACTCCAGCCGCTTAATTGAGTGAAAAATGCGGGGCCTGAAGGCGCCGCATGATCCAGCCAGTATTCAGACACCCGGTTCGCCGGGTGTTTTCTTTGAGGGCTATCTCATGATGATCAATCGCTATCTGTTTGAAGTGATTTTCAGCGCCGTCACCCTGTGCGGGCTGATCGTCGCCTGGGAACTTTTCCTGGCCGACGGCTTCCTGTGATTATTGTGCGAGGGGAGTCTCATGCAGATGCCGCCAGCCCAGACCGGTTTGGGTCTGTTCAAAGACCACCGTTGAGTTACGCAATGTGGCCGCCTGCCCAGGCAGCCTTTGCTTTTCGCGATAGCTAACCACCGCACCCGTCGGCCATTCGGCCACTAACGTCATCTCTTCTATTACGATTTCCAGACCCGGTTTGGCAGCGCGATGCGCGCGGAAAAACGCGCACAGTGCGGCGAAATCCAACCTGCCGCCATTCAGTGCAATCATGCTGAAGGCGGGATCAAAGCGCGCCAGCAGCGCCTGCTCATCACCTGCTCCTTTTTCCAGCCAGTTTTCAATAGCGACGTGAGCGTCGAGCACTTCGGTAAAATATCGGTTCATGGGGTTTCCTGTTGAGCGTTGAGATGGCGCACTATGGTGCGATTAGCGATGCGCAGACACAGCAGCAGCGGGATCAGCGTGCTGGCGGCGGCAAGATAAAAACAGCGTTGATAAGCGACCATCGGCGGTAAATGTTCAAGCAACAGATTGAGCAACAGGCTGAGCAGCGCGACGCCCAGGCAAAAGCTGAGCTGGCGATTGATATTCCACAGCGCGCTGGCGTCCGCCAACTGCTCATCGGCGATATGCAGGAACGCGCTGCTTTGCGCGGTGCTGCTGCACAGACTGCCGCCAAAGCCCATCAGGGCGAAGGCGCCAATTTGCAATTCATGATCTCCGGCGTGCGCAATCTGCGACAGCGCCAAAATACCCAGCCCCTGCAACAGACAGCCGGTAATAAATAGCGGCCGCGGCCCAAGGCGGTTGAATTTCTTGCCGGTCAGGGTGATGGCCAGGAATGAGGCCAGCGACCAGGGCAGCATCAGGCTGCCAACCTGCGCGGCGCGCATACCCAGCTGATTTTGCAAATACAGCATGGCGACCAGGCTAACGCCGATAAACAGGCCGGGAATGCACTGATAAATCATCATCGACGTGCGCAGCAGGGGATCCCGCACCAGCCGCAGGTTCAACAGCGGCTGGGCGACGCGCAGGCTGTGCCGCAGGTAATGGGCCAGCACCAGCGTGCCACCGGCCAGCAACAATGTGCCCTGCAGCAGGTTATCGACCTCACCCAATCGCGTCAGGCCAAGCAGGATCAGCGTCAGGGCGGCGCAGGCGCTGAACAACCCCTGAACGTCGAGCGGTTTGCGCTGTGGGTCCGGTGCCTGGACGCGTAGCCAAAGTGCGGCCAGCAGCAGCGCCAGGGCCGCCAGCGGCAGGTTGGCGAAAAATACCCAGCGCCAGTCAAGCCTGTCGACAATCAGCCCACCCAGCGCCGGTGACAGCGCGGGAGCCAGCAGCCCGACCAGCATAATGGCGGCGGATAGCCCGGCGCGTTCATGGCTGCGATAGAGCTGATAGGTCAGCGTCTGGCCGACAGGGATCAGCAGCCCACCGCCCATGCCCTGTACGACCCGCCAGCCAATCAGCTCGCCGATTGAGCCGGCATAGCCCGCCGCCGCGGTCGCCAGCATAAACAGCGTCAGCGACAGCAAAAAGACCCGCCGCCCGCCAATGCGTTGCGCCAGCCAGGCGCTGAGCGGGATGACCAGCGTCAGGCCGAGGATATAGCCATTGCTGACCCAGGCCAGTTCGCCGACCGAGGCATGCAGCGTATGGCCGATGGACGGATAGGCGACGTTGGCGATAAACATGTTGATCAGATCGACGAAAAATCCGAGCAGATAGACGATTGCGACTTTGATGCGATAGGGCATGGTGCCTCCGGTTGAAGGCCGGCAGTGTAGCTGTGGCGAAAGTGAGGATAAATCGGCCACGGACGATTACACTGTCAAAATTATTTTGACAATAAAGGGCGACAGCATGCTTAACCTGCAGCGTCTGGCTATTTTCGTGGCGGTGGTGGACGCCGGGAGTTTTACCGCTGCGGCGGTGACGCTCGGGCAAACCAAGGCGGTGGTAAGTTTCAACATCAAACAGCTGGAGAGCGAACTGGGCGTGTCGCTGCTGGTGCGCAGCACCCGGCGGCTGGCGCTGACCGATGCCGGCGAGCGATTTTATCAGCGTTGTTTGCGGCTGTTGCAGGATGCGGAAAACGTGCTGGACGATGTGCGCCGCGATCACCACGGATTGAGCGGCGTGTTGCGTATCACCACCACGCCGGAATATGGCGCTCAGGTGGTGGTGCCGGCGCTGGCGGCATTTTCACAGTTGCATCCGCGTTTGCGCATTCAGCACGTTTCTTCCTCTTACCATGCCGACCTGATTTCGGAACGGTTCGACGTGGCTATCCGGCTAGGGCAACTGGCGGACTCCAGCCACCGTGCCGCGCTGATCGACAGCTTTGCCATTCTGCCTGTCGCAGCGCCGGATTATCTGGCCCGTCACCCGGTCGGATCGTTGGCGCAACTGGCGCAGGCGCAGTGGATCGCCCACAGCCGCCTCAGTTCGCCGCTGAGCTGGCAGGTGATTACCCCGCAGCGGCAGGCGGTGCTGTTCAAGGTTGAAGACGCCGCCACGCTGATGGGCGACAGCGCCGCCGCGCTGCTGGCGTTTGCCCTGCATGGCGCTGGGGTAGCGCTGCTGCCCGAATGGTTGGTAAGCCCAGCCATCGCCGAAGGCAAGCTGTGCGCGTTACTGGCGGACCATCAGTTTCCCGCGCAAAGCATTTATGCGTTGTACCCAAATACTCGCCACGTGCCGGAAAAGGTGCGGGCGTTTATTGATTTCCTGCGCGAGCGGGTAGCCACGGGCGGATAAACGCCAGGATAGCCGCCAACGTTTGTCGGTGCACCGCTTCGCGCTGTTCACCGGAAGCGGCGCACAGCATTTCACCGTCGCCTTCTTCCTGCAGTATTTGTCGCCCGTTGGGCCGGCAAAGCGGCAGAAAATCAAAATGATTGCCGCCGGTCAGCTTGAGCGCGCGGATCGGCTGCCGCCCGGCGTACGCGGCCAGTGCCGCGCCGCCAAGGCTTTGTTGCCGGTTGCCAGGCAAGTAGCGTTGCGGCTCGACGATCAGCAGCGGCGCGCCGAGCCGATGCAGGCTGTCCGGTAACAGATAGGGTGCCATAGCGGGATCGAGCGCGACGGCAAAGCGGATGCGCGGGTCCCTGTAGTCGGCGTCAAACCGCCCGGTGGGGAGTTGGGCCAGGTCAACCTTTGCCTGAGTATAAAACTGGCAGTCAGGTGACTGAGGGCGTTGGCGACAACCGGCGATAAAGTCGGTCAGCCTGATCCTGCCGCCGAGGGCGGCAATGGCGCTGTAGCCGCCCTTGGAGTGGCCGATAACGCCGATCGCCTGACGATTGATTGCCTGGCTCCAGCGGGGATCGTCGGTGATGGCGTCAATTAATGCGGAAATATCGCCGGTCTGTAGCCACAGTTGGGCGGAAAGCGCAGGAATCGAGTGACCGGTGGTGCTGCCTGGATGATTGGCCGCCACCACCACGGCACCCTGCTGAACCAGCGCTGCCGCCAGCCAAGCCTGGCTGGTGTTGTTGCCGCCGCTGCCGTGGCTGAGCACGATCAGCGGGAAACGTCCCTTGGCCACCGGCGCTTCCGGCTGGCTTTCGATACCGGTAAATACCGGGTTTTCCCCGACCTGCCGAGGCGTGCCTGCGGCTAAGGTCGGGTAATAAATGCGGCTCGCCAACTGGCGTGCGCCGGTCTGAAATATCTCATCATGGGTGGCGACCCGGTAAGTGGCGGCATTAGCCATTCCACACAGCAGCAACCACAGAAACAGCGCTCTTTTCATTTTTACTCCTCAAGGTGTATGCCAATGCGCAGAGGCTGGCATTTGCCGCTTCATCCGGCGACCTCGATCGCGATCCGGGTCTTTAAATAATTGTTTTAACAGGTTTAAGGTCCTACACTGCGGATCTCGAATAAAGACCACACGATGTCGCCGATGCCGCTTATTCCTGTCACTTTTCTGTTTGGCCTGCTGTGTTTGGGGTTGCTGTACCGTCTCGGCCGGCCGCAGGCGTGGCGCTGGGTGTTTCAGCTATTGTTGCTGTTATGCGCCTGGCAGAGCCTGCTGGTGGGCCTGCGTTACGGCTATGGACTGACGCAGTTCAACGGGCTGCAACCCTTCGGTGCGGTGGCGATACCGCCGCTGATCTATCTGGCATTTCTTGCCAGCACTCAGGGAAGGTTGAGGTGGCGTGAGCTGTGGCATCTGACGCCGTTGTGCCTGACACTACTGGCAAGCCTCTTGGCTCCGTTCTGGCTGGATATACTGATCGTTGTCACCGATCTTGGCTACGGCGCTGCCCTGTTGTACGCGCTGCGACGCGGCGAAAATGCGTTGCAGCTGGTGCCGCTGGCGGAAAGCTGGCTCAGCTACCGCCTGTGGCGCGGGTTGGGGATGTTGCTGGTGGCGATAGCTATTGCCGAAGGGGTGATTGTGCTCGATTTCGCCTATTTCGAGGGGCGACACGCCGCCATGCTGGCGACCTTCGACAACCTGCTGGTGGCGTTGAGCATTTGTCTGGTGCTGTCCCGCAGCCGGCCTTCGGAAACCCCGGCAGAGCGAGTGCCGGAGCCACCTGATAGCGTCGCGGAAGACGAAGAGCGGCTGGCGGAGTGGTTCGGTCTGGTGCAACGGCGGCTGCGGCAGGACGATCTTTATCTGGAGCCTGAGCTGAATCTTGCCCGGCTGGCGCGCAAGGCAGGCTTACCGGCACGGCGCGTTTCACAGGCCATAAACCGGCATACGGGGATGAATGTGTCGCAGTATGTGAACCAACTGCGTATTCACCAGGCGGCGCAGTGGTTGCTGGCCGGCGACGATCCGGTGACGGATATCATGCAAAGGGCCGGGTTTACCACCAAATCGAATTTTAACCGTGAGTTTCTGCGTATCCAGGGCGTCAGCCCGAGCGAATGGCGCAGGCAGCAGAAGGTTAGTTAAATAATAATTCGTTATAACTCTCATATTTATGATCGGATCGCGCCGGGGTATGCTGAGCGCTGTTGCTTACCCCGTTTGATGCGAGCCGCCTTCGATGACCGCAGTCAGTACCAAAGAAAACACCTTCCAGCTTAACCGGCGTATCTTGTCCGTGGTGATGTTTACCTTCGTCTGTTATCTGACCATCGGTTTGCCGCTGGCGGTGCTGCCGGGGTTTGTGCATAACCATCTCGGGTATAACTCGGTGCTGGCCGGGTTAATCATCAGCGCGCAGTACTTCGCAACGCTGTTCAGCCGGCCGCATGCCGGGCGCTATGCCGATCAGCTCGGGCCGAAAAAGGTGGTGTTGTTCGGGCTGGCCTGTTGCGGCGTGAGCGGGGTGTTTTATGCCGTCGCTTTCTGGTGCGACGGCCTGCCGTTGCTGAGCCTGCTGCTGCTGTGCATCGGCCGGGTGTTTCTCGGCGTCGGCGAAAGCTTCGCCAGCACCGGCTCCACGCTGTGGGGCATTGGCCGGGTGGGGCCGATGCACACCGCCCGGGTGATTTCGTGGAATGGGGTGGCCACCTACGGCGCGATGGCGGCCGGCGCGCCGCTCGGCGTTTATCTCAATCAGCTTTGGGGGCTGGCCGGGGTGGCGGCGCTGATTGTGTCGGCGGTGGCGGTTTCACTGTGGCTGGCGAGCGGTAAACCGAACGTGTCGATCTCCGCCGGCCAGCGTCTTGCCTTCAGCGCGGTGTTTGGCCGCATCTGGACCTATGGCCTGGGGTTGGCGCTGGGCACCGTGGGGTTTGGCGTGATCGCCACTTTTATTACCCTTTACTATGCTGATAAGGGCTGGAGCGGGGCGGCGTTCTCGCTGACGCTGTTCAGCTGCGCTTTTGTCGGTATCCGCCTGATCTTCAGCCACACCATTAACCGTCACGGTGGCTTGAAGGTCACGTTGGCGTCATTCCTGATTGAAATTGCGGGGCTGTTGCTGATTTGGCTGGCCAAGGATCCGCTGATGGTGCAGGCCGGAGCCTTGCTGGCCGGCGCCGGTTTTTCGCTGGTGTTTCCGGCGCTGGGCGTGGAGGCGGTGAAGCAGGTGCCGCAGCAGAATCAGGGCACCGCGCTTGGCACCTACTCGGCGTTTCTCGATCTGGCGCTGGGGATCACCGGGCCGTTGGCCGGTTTGCTGATGAGCCGGATGGGCGTGCCATCGATCTACCTGGCGGCCGCGTTGCTGGTATTTCTGGGGGCATTGCTGACGCTGCGGTTGCTGTTGCAGAGCCGGGCAAATACTTAGTTAAGGATTATTCCTAAACCCACATCCATACCGAGAAATTTATTGTTTCATCTCATGATTACGGTAAGGTCGCTCAGCGGTCCAGAACGAGAGGAGAAATCGATGTATTTACGGCCGGATGAAGTGGCTAGAGTGTTGGAGAGTACCGGCTTTGAACGTGATTATGTCACCGATCAAGCCTATGGTTACCGCAAGGGTGAGCACTACGTGTATGTGAATCGCGAAGCGCGCATGGGCAGAACTGCGCTGGTGATCCACCCTGCGCTGAAAGAGAAAAGCGTGCATTTCGCCACGCCGACCTCGCCGGTTCGCGCCAGCGAGCAGTACCTTGAGTTTCCCCTGGATTTAAGCAGCGATGCCCCGAGTGCGCGTTATGGCATTCCACACGGCTTCAGCTCGCGTGATGCGCTTTCGCGCTATCTCTACAGCATGTTCCTGTAATCCATCCCCCGCCTGCGGGGGAGTACCACCTCACCCGTTGGCGATCGCCTCGCGGTTAAAACGCTCATTGTAGGCGCGGCGAAACTGCGCCAGTTCGAACGCGTCAATGTCCAGATCGGCAAAGTAAAACAGCGCGGCCTCGGTGTGCTCGGCATGCAGATCCGGCGATAACCCGGCGCGCAGCAACGTTTCACGCCACAGGGCGATTTGCTCGTCGCTCGCCTGCTTGATGAAGGTCAGATAGATAAACAGCAGATAAGCCGCCTGGTGCATCTCTTCGGTGTAACCGTTATTCAGCATGCGGATAAAGGTCTGGCTGTTGCGGCTGCCCATTTCCTGAATCATCGATTCAATCAGCATCGGTTTAACTTTCAGCAGGTGGGCCAGCGAGTCGATAGCTTTGCGGGTGTCTGAAGTCAGAATGCGGTAACCAATAATAAATACAACGATCAGGGCAGCGATGATGATCCAGGTCATTTATGATTTATTACACTCTCAGAGCGCCAGTATTTGGCAGGAGGCGCTGCGCTACAGCGCCCGGGGTCAACGCTGTTCGCCGCTGAAGTTGTCGGCCGCCCGCTGTTGATTGCGCAGGTGATGGTTGAAAGTGGCGGCGTCTTTGGCCAATGCATCAAGGTGCGCGCCCAGCATTTTGATTTGCCTCACCAGCGCGTGCTGTTCCGGCACCGAGTTGGCGGTGCTCAGTTTGCGCACCAACTGATCATTTTGCCGATGCAGCGCTGCTTCGCGTTGTTTGGACTCTTCCAATAACTGTTGCAGAGCCTGATAGCTTTGTTGCCATTCACGGTGCTGCTTTTCGAAGCTGGCCTGCAACTCACTCATTGCATTTTGAAACTGGATTTCCAGCTCGCGCATTCTCATGGTCTCTTCCTTTGCGGCACTCAATAATGGTTTGCAGTATAACGAAAACTGCACAGAACCTCACCCGTTGACGACGATTGCGGAAAAACTTCACCGACAATTCAGGCTTGCAACCGGGGCGCTGCGTCTTACAATCAGGTTCATCCGCGCCAAAAGGCTTCCCGTCCAGGAGTGGCAGTGAGATGAGCAACCAGGAAAAAGATGTTTTTGCGCAGGCGATGGCCGATGTTATCCCGTTACCCCGCGGGCGCCAGACGCTGTACCTCAAACCGCAGGAGACGGTGGATAAAAGCGCGCGCCGCGAAGCGCAGGCGCTGCGGCAGGATAATTTTCTCAGCACCGGTTTTCTTGAAGTGATCCCCTGCGGGCTGCCGCTGGAATACAAAGGCGAGGGCATTCAACAGGGCGTGCTGGATAAGTTGCGCAATGGCCGCTATCCGCCGCAGGCCAACCTCAACCTGCTGAGACAGCCGGTCGAGACCTGTCGGCAAGAGCTGTTCCGTTTTATTCTGCTGGCGGAAAAGCACAATCTGCGTTCGTTGTTGATAGTCCATGGCCGAGGGCGTGAGGACGAGAGTCACCCAAATATTGTGCGCAGCTACCTTGCCAAATGGCTGGCGCAGTTTGAACAGGTGCAGGCATTTTGTCGGGCGCTGCCGCGCGACGGGGGAGACGGCGCTTGCTACGTCACGCTGCGTAAATCGGCACAGGCCAAGGCCGACAACTTTGAGCGTCATGCCAAGCGTAGCCGCTAGGGGGTAAACAAGGTAAGCGCAGCCGGCAGCATGACTGCCGGCTGAATGAGGCTATTTATTAAAGAATTTATAGTCCAGCGAATAACGCCCGGCACCGGTGACCGCCAACAGCAGCAGCCCGCCGATAATACTGATGTTTTTGAAGAAGTTTATTTCATTGCCCATCATTTCCATCCCGGTCATTTTCCAGAACGGATGGCCGATAAAGGCGGTGCCGAGCACATAGACGGCGAAAATAACCGCAATAGGGCGGGTAAATATGCCGAGAATAAGCGCAATGCCGAAAACAAACTCAACCACCACGGCGATAATCGCCGCCAAATACGGCATTGGCGTGCCGTAACCCTCCATTGCGCTCACCGTTGCGCCAAAGCTGGTCAGTTTCATCCAGCCAAAAATGATAAACAGGATCATCAACAATATTCGGGATAGCAGAATAACGCCGTCTTTTGAGCCGTCACCCATTTTGAACTCCTTAGCCGCTACAGAATTATGTTGTGTTACTGATTAAAGACTAGACTAACCCTAGGTTATTTCTAGTGACGGCAGGCCATTACGCATTTAAATATCAGGAGAAAGGCTGTGGAGCTTAACATTCTGGAAGATGAGAAACGTTTCTATATAAACGATCGGCAGGGTAAAACGATCGCCGAGATATCTTTTGTGCCGAGCGGGGATAAATTAACCATTATCGATCACACATGGGTAGATGAGGTGTTGAAAGGCCAGGGCGTGGGTAAAAAGCTGGTGGCGCGGGTGGTGGCGAAAATGCGGGCGGAAAACCGTAAAATCATTCCGCTGTGCCCGTTCGCCAAACATGAATTCGACACCACGCCGGAATATCAGGACATTCGCGCCTGAAGGCTCAGCGGGGCGCTGCTGCGCCCCGACCGTTCAGCATACGCCGAAATCGCCGTCTTCATGATAGAGCGCCACGTCGCTGGCCTGCACTTCCGCACGCTGCTCGCTGCCCATTTCGTTCCAACTGCAAACCAGTGTGTCACCATCAATGGCCACCACGACCATTTTTGGGCCGCCGGTGGTGCGTTGTACAAAATCGCCGATAGTAAATGCCATTGTTTTTTCTCCGGTTCAAAGGGGTAAAAGCTTAAGTATAGTCGGCTGTTGGCAGGCTTTACGCAAGAAGGCGCAGCCGCCTGGGGCGGAATAAAACGTTGGGGGGAGGCGGACTCCCCAAGAGTGGATGTGTGAAGGGTTTACTGCGAGAGAGAATAATCAGGCGGGTTTATGAGCGGCCAGGATAAAGATCATCGGGCGTTCTTTTTCTTCATCGAGCGCCGGGTTCTCCGTGATTTGCTGCGCCGAGGGGCCCCATTCATTCAGGTAGGTGATAACGAATCCCTGTTGCACCAGCAAGTTGATATAGCTGCCGATCATGCGGTGTTGCTTGATGACGCCTTCCGCCAGCCAGTTGGAGGTCCGTCGCCCTTCCTGCTGATAGCCATTGACCGGCCAGGATTTTTGTCCGTGTTGATCGACCAGCCAGCCATGATGCTGCGGTGCGGTATAAATCGGATGCTCGGCGGTGAAGATAAACTGCCCACCCGCCGTCAGCGCCTGATAAACCGTGGCGAACAGCCGGGCCAGATCTTCGATATAGTGCAGCGTCAGCGAACTGTAGGCCAGATCGCAGGATGCCGGCGGCAGTTGAAGCTGCTCCAGATCCTGCCGGCGGTATTCAATGCCGGCGTCCTGCGTCATCTCCCGCGCTTTGTTCAGCATTTTCTCGGAGAGGTCGATGCCAAGCACGTTCGCGGCACCTTGTTCGCGTGCGCTGCGGCAGAACCAACCGTAGCCGCAGCCGAGATCGACCACCTCCTTGCCATGCAAATCCGGCAATATGCTGCGGATAGTCGGCCATTCCGGAGCGCCGTCCAGCCCGTTCACCGATCGGCTGAGCTGGGCATAACCGTCGAAGAAGGCCTGATTGTCATAAATATTTTGCGTCATAACGGATCCTGTTTGGGAAAAGCACTGCCGAATTTTTGGGCAGCGTCACCATGTTATCCGCACATCCGGCTGATTTCTATAATAAAGGCCATGCTATATCCTTTCGCTTGCCGCAGTGGTATTTGCTGATGGACGACCACGGCATCCTGGGGTGTGCAGGATTGATCACCAATGACTTTATCAGCCGCGGCGAGTTGTACCCCTGGGGCGAAGCTTCACGGGTGTATACGCGGGCGTTGTAAAGGCCGCCGCAGCCAGGCCCGCCATATCAATAAGGCGAACCCGGCACGCGGCGGGGCATTGTCAGGCGAGAGCATCCAGCGCTTTAGCGATATCCGCCGTCCACGGCAAATCAGGCACCGCGAGGTTTTCGCGCAAATGACCGACGGAGGAGGTGCCCGGTATCAGCAGAATATTGGGCGAACGATGATACAGCCATGCCAGCGCGGTTTGCAGAGGCGTGGCCCCAAGACGCGCAGCGATATCTGACAACGCCGTGGATTGGAGCGGCGTAAAACCACCAAGCGGGAAAAACGGCACATAAGCGATGCCTTCCCGGGCCAGATGGTCAATCAGCGCATCGTCGCCGCGGTTTATCAGGTTGTAGTGGTTTTGCACGCAAACAATGTTGCAAATCTTGCGCGCCTGCGCCACCTGGGTCGGTGTCACATTACTCAGGCCTATGTGTTTCACCAGCCCCTGGCGTTGAAGATCCGCGAGGATCGTCAGGGGTTCTTCTATCGAACCTTCCGCCGGGCCATGGGTATCAAGCATGATCCTGAGATTAACCACGTCCAGCCTTTCAAGGCCCAGGTTACGCAGATTGTCATGCACCGCACTGGTCAGTTCTGCGGCGGAAAAGGCCGGCAGCCATGAGGCGTCCGCCCCCCGGCGCGCGCCGATCTTGGTGACCAGGGTCAGATCGTCCGGATAGGGGGCCAGCGCTTCGCGAATCAATTGGTTAGTGATATGCGGGCCGTAAAAGTCGCTGGTGTCGATATGGTTGACCCCCAGCGCAACGGCTTCCCGCAGTACCGCCAGGGCGGCATCAGGATCTTTCGGTGGCCCGAATACGCCGGGGCCGGCCAACTGCATGGCACCGTAGCCGAGCCGCTTGACGTTTCGATCGCCAAGGGGAAATGTATGATGCTTGTCGTTATTGGACATAACTTGTCTCCAGTTGAGATAGCCAGCGGAATAGCCGCATTTATTTATAATAGGCGCTGCTCATACCCGTGATAAGTAGTAGGGCAGTGGACGGGGTGTACGGGGAAACGCACAATGAAAAACGATTTAGAAGACCTGCATGCTTTTCTCGCCGTCGCGCGCTCAGGGGGATTTCGTGAAGGTGCGCGAA
Organism: Serratia plymuthica; assembly: GCF_018336935.1. NCBI lineage: Bacteria > Pseudomonadati > Pseudomonadota > Gammaproteobacteria > Enterobacterales > Yersiniaceae > Serratia > Serratia plymuthica. Next base: position 4,659,788 of record NZ_CP068771.1, read on the forward strand.
CGTTGGGCCGGAGCGCGTCCGGAGTCAGCGACGCCGTTCGGCGCCTGGAAAAGCAGCTTGGCGTCCGGTTGTTTAACCGCACGACGCGCAGCGTAACGCCAACCGCCGCCGGTTATGGCTTGCTGGAAAGGCTGGGGCCGGCGTTGGCCGAGGTGCAGGGCGCGCTCGATGTGGTTAATGGTTTTCGCGATAAACCCGCCGGAACGCTTAAGCTGAATGTTCCTGCCAGTGCGGCGCGTCTGGTGCTGCCTGCGTTGATTCCCGCCTTTCTCGCTGCCTATCCGGATATCAAGGTTGAAGTGCAGACGGAAGAAAGCTTTGTCGATGTGCTGGCCGCCGGCTGCGATGCCGGCATCCGTTATGAAGAGCGGCTGGAAAAAGACATGATTGCCGTACCTATTGGCCCGCGGGTACAGCGCTTTGCCGCAGGCGCATCTGCGGATTACCTTGAACGGCGTGGGCGGCCTGTGCATCCGCATGATCTGTTTACGCACGCCTGTATCAAGGGGCGTTTCCCCAGTGGGAAAATCTACCCCTGGGAGTTTGCAAAGGACGGGGAGAATATCTCACTTCAGCCTGAGGGGCCGCTGACGGTGCAGGCCGGTGGCGCCACGGATCTGGCCATTGCGGCGGCGGTAGCCGGCGTGGGGATTGTCTATCTGTTTGAAGATTGGTTGAAACCTTATTTGGTCAAGGGTGACCTTGAACCGGTGCTAGAACCCTGGTGGCCACAGTTTTCCGGCCCGTTTCTCTATTATTCCGACCGGCGGTTTATCCCCTCGCCGCTGCGCGCTTTTATCGATTTTATTAAGCAGGGGGCGGGTTGAGAGCGGGGGGCGGATTTGCCAGTATTATCTTCAGACCATATCTGAACGTATACCAATGCAGGAAAGTGGCGCTGATTTAGAAGGTGATTCTAGCATCCGGCATCAGTAGTTAACGCTTTTGTTCCCATGCTTCTCTGATGTACTGAATGTTAGGTTTGAAGCGTGACATGTGGCGGATACCTACCACAGGCACATCGAATTGCTTAAACCTCGCAGTAAAGCAGAAGGTGGAGTAATAGCGGCTTTGGCTTATGTACTCGGGTTCATCGCCATTGCCGAAGGCTTTTAATAGCAAGCGAGCTGCTGAGTGAGAGTTCATTCCGTTACTGTAAGCAATAATTAGCTCAGGCTTACAGAGGGGGACGGTAATTTCTTCAAAGAAACCCATCGATTTTTCAATCAGGCGATCCAAACTGCCAATTGCGCTCTCTTGAGCACTTTTTTTGAGCGACAGGGCATCTTTAGAGCACATGAGCAATGCGTTTGTGTAGACAGTATCTTGCCAGCTAAAGCCAAGCTGCTCAGGGACTGATTGCAGGCGATTTGCCAAATGTTTGATACCCCATTCACCTTCAGTACCGGCCTTAACATTAGAGAAATAAGGTGAATTAAAGCCGTTTATCACTGCTTCAGCATTTGTAAAACCGCCATCTGCAGATGAACCATTGAACCCAACCATGATTAAACGCTTTCTTGCTGGTTTGGCTGCTAACAATTCGAAGGAACAATCATAAGGGCGGCCGGGGAGCTTGCTTAAATCATGCCGCTCTAATCCTTCCATGATTATTTTTCTGGTCATTTCCATCTTGGCAGTTTATCCCTTAAATGAGTCTGTTTTCGGATCTGCTCCATGCTAGATCGAATTCAGCATCTTGCTCAGAAAAAGCTTTATAGAAAACCTTTTCACTCACTGTGAACAGTCAGCCCTTCTTCAACAAAACATCTATCAGCGAGGTAAATACGGCGCTTGAGGAAAAAGCATGTTCTGTTTTGTGCTCCTCATCTTTGATGTCTTTAAATCTGATAACGGCGGCCTCCGGGGACAGGGCTTCCAGTTCTTCAAATTGTTTTGCGTATCCTTTGCTCAAAAAATGTTTCTGCCTGGCTTCGAAATCAGGTGATGAGATATTGAGAGCAAAAATTTGATCCCCTTTCACGAAAAAGTTGTAAACCACCATGGTAATGTCCTTACTTCGGTGTGGGGCTATGACGACACGCAGCGGGCGTCTCTGATGCTTATAAATCAGCGTTTCACTGTAACCAATAAACTAGCGGGCAACCTTATGCTTTGCAAGGGTAATGTGGGGTTGTTGTGTGAGATGGCTAAAGATATAACGGCAGTTATTTCTATTTTATTTTTAAAATAGATGATTAAACGTGATTGTGAGCGATGCAGATGCGGAGACGAAGTGTCTGCATCGGTGATTGATCGACATTTATGGCACATATTTACCTAAACGTAGACCAATAAATCCCAGGTTAAGTGGATATCCTGGGGGCCTCGGTGTACGACAGACACAAAAAAGCCCGCAACTGAGTCGCGGGCTTTTTCGCTATTATCGCCGGATCTATCTGGTATCACCGGTGACCTATTTGGTGGAGCTGGGGGGATTTGAACCCCCGTCCGGAATTACTACACCGTCGGCACTACATGCTTAGTCCAATCATTACATTCGCCGGTCAGCTGCGGATGGACACGCCACTAACAAACTAGCCTGATTGGGTTTAACGCTTCAGCCCCAGGCAGGACATCCACGCGATCTCTTTTGGGTTTGACCTCTCTTGATCCCCGTCCTAAGAGCGGAGGCTAGGGAGAGAGGGAATCTTCAGTTTCTTAGGCTGATTAAGCTGCTAAAGCAGCAGATTCGAATTGCGAGTCGTTTGCAATTATTTTTTTTGCGGCTTTTTACGAGGCCAACCGCCCCTCGGCATGCTCCTAAGGCCTCACAATCCCGTCGAATCCAGAATCAGCCCCAAGTAACTTTGTTCAGTATACCAGAAGTTTAACCCGTTAAGCCAGAGGCTTATCGGTTGGCATGCTTCATGATACGGGATTTCGCCGTCTGCCATTCACGATCTTTGATGTCATCGCGTTTATCGTGTTCTTTCTTACCTTTGGCTACGCCGATTTTGATCTTGGCCCAGGCATTTTTCCAATACATGGACAAGGCAACCACGGTATAGCCGTCGCGGTTTACGCGGCCGAGCAGTGAGTCCAGCTCACGTTTTTTCAGCAGCAATTTACGGGTACGTGTCGGATCGCATACCACATGCGACGAGGCTACGTTGAGCGGTGAGACGGTGGCCCCAAACAGGTAGGCTTCACCATCGCGGAAGGTCACGTAGCTGTCGCTAATGTTGGCTTTGCCGGCACGCAGCGATTTTACTTCCCACCCTTGCAGCGACAGGCCTGCCTCGAACTCTTCTTCAATGAAGTATTCGAAACGCGCTCGCTTGTTCTGCGCAATGGTGGCTGAACCGGGTTTGTGTGCTTTTTTCTTTGTCATAGTTTGTTCATTATACTGGATGATTCGACGAAAGAAATCCTTTACCGCTCAGCACCTGCGCAATTTTTCGCATTTTTGGCCCCCGCGTTGCATAGCAGATTTTTTGTTTGGCGATAGATAAATGGTATTATCTGTATGTTTTGTGTCTCACAGGAAATGATATGCCCCAGATCAGTCGGTCTGCGTTAGTGCCGTTCAGCGCCGAGCAGATGTATCAGTTGGTTAACGATGTTCACTCTTATCCCGATTTTCTGCCAGGTTGCACCGGCAGCCGGGTGATTGACGCGTCCAACAATCAGATGACCGCCGCGGTTGACGTTGCCAAAGCCGGTATCAGCAAAACCTTCACTACGCGCAACACGTTGCTGGATAACCAGAGCATCAATATGCAACTGGTTGATGGCCCGTTCCGCAAGCTGATGGGGGGCTGGCAGTTTACGCCGCTGAGCCCGGAAGCCTGTAAGGTTGAGCTGCACCTGGATTTTGAATTTACCAACAAACTGATCGAGCTGGCGTTCGGCAAGGTGTTCAAAGAGCTGGCCGGTAATATGGTGCAGGCCTTCACCCAGCGGGCGAAAGAGGTTTACAGTGTCTGATATTCGGGTTGAGGTGGTTTACGCCTTGCCGGAGCGTCAGTATCTGCGCAAGGTTACGCTGGCGGAAGGCAGCAGCGTTGAGCAGGCCATCACGGCCTCCGGGCTGCTGGAACTGCGTGGTGACATTGACTTGCAAAGCAATAAGCTGGGCATCTACAGCCGCCCGGCCAAGCTGGGTGATGTGCTAAACGATGGCGACCGGGTAGAGATTTATCGCCCCCTGATTGCCGACCCGAAAGAACTGCGTCGGCAACGGGCAGAGAAAGCAAAAAAATAAGGCGCTGAATGCGCCTTATTTTTTATCAGAATTTTATCTTCCGAGTTGCAGCCTGTTACTGTCATGAAGAACCTGAATCGCCCCTCACGGGCCGGACGATAGCTCCTGCGCCTATTACTTGGTCAGCGCCGGTTTGTTCTGAATATCGGTCAACACGCCTGCGCTATCAAAGGTCAGCGTCAGGGTTTGCTGGGTGATATCTTCATGGCCAGGTTGCTGGCGGAATACATAGAACCACGTCTGAGTACCGAACGGATCCTGTAACATTGGTGTACCCAATGTATAAGCGACCTGTTGCTGGGTCATACCTTTTTGGATTTTAGCCACGTCGGTCGACGTCAGGTAGTTCCCTTGGTTGATGTCAGGCCGATAAACCACCTTCTCAAAAGTAGAACAGCCTGCAGTCAGCATCACAAGAACCACAGCGGCAGCAGCCAGCGTTTTACAGCGCATAGTAATCACATTCCTTTAGGGCATAGGATGCCGATGATAATAGACCTTGCAGCAGTTGGAAACCTTTATACCCTTCATCTTTCAAGTTGTAGCGGCGTTGCCTTCCCTCGTTCACCCCAGTCACTTAGTTGACTAAGCTCCTGGAGATTCTCTCGGTTGTCGCCTTGCCACAGCTTGAAATCTATTGGGTGTACCCTTCATCCCTCGAGTCGTAGCGGCGTTGCGTTCCCTCGTTCACCCCAGTCACTTAGTTGACTAAGCTCCTGGAGATTCTCTCGGTTGTCGCCTTGCCACAGCTTGAAATCTATTGGGTGTACCCTTCATCCCTCGAGTCGTAGCGGCGTTGCGTTCCCTCGTTCACCCCAGTCACTTAGTTGACTAAGCTCCTGGAGATTCTCTCGGTTGTCGCCTTGCCACAGCTTGAAATCTATTGGGTGAACCCTTCATCTCTCAAGTTGTAGCGGCGTTGCCTTCCCTCGTTCGCCCCAGTCACTTAGTTGACTAAGCTCCTGGGGATTCCTTCTCGCACCCCAGGCGCTTAACTGACTAAGCGGCTGGGGGATGGGGCGGTTATCGCCTTGCTGCACCTTGAAATCTGCCAGGTAAACAGCGCCAAAGTCAGACCTCGGAAAAGTGAAAAAGTTGAGCTTTTTTATGCAGCCAGCAGTTCTTTTGCGTTTGCCAGCGTGTTGCGGGTGACTTCACTGCCTCCGAGAAGGCGCGCCAACTCCTGCAAGCGGGCACGTTTATCCAGCGGCGACATCTGCGTTTCGGTTTCCGTGCCGTCGGTCTGCTTGCTGACAAACAGATGTTGATGCCCGCACCCCGCGACCTGCGGCAGGTGGGTAACGCACATCACTTGCGTTGATTCCCCTAGCTGGCGAAGCAGGCGACCCACGATGGCGGCGGTCGGGCCGCTGATACCCACGTCCACTTCGTCGAAAATCAGCGCCGGGGTTTCCATCTTGCGGGCAGTGATGACCTGAATCGCCAGCGCGATGCGTGACAATTCGCCGCCGGACGCCACTTTAGCCAGCGCTTGCAATGGTTGACCCGGGTTGGTGGATACGCAGAACTCGGTGCGGCTTGCCCCTTCGGCGCTCAAATATTGGGGCTCGAAGCGCACATCGATGTTGAATTTGCCGTGTGGCATAGAGAGCGCCTGCATGCTGTCGGTAATCAGCGTGGTCAGTTCGGCGGCGTAATGCTGGCGTTTCTGGTGCAATTGTTCCGCCAGAACCAGCGCTTGCTGATGGTGCAGGGTGACCGCTTCGTTAAGGTGCTCGTGGTCGCTTTCCTGTTGCGACAGCAGCTGTTGTTCATCCAGCAATTGCTGGTGTAGCTGCGGCAGTTCTTCCGGCGCCACGTGATGTTTACGCGCCAGGTTGATTTGCCGCGACAGGCGCTGTTCCAGTTCATGCAGGCGGTTGGGATCGAGATCCATGCGAGCGGCATAGTGGCGCAGTTCATCGCTGGCCTCGCTGATTTGGATTGAGGCCTCTTCCAGCATGTTCAGCAGTTCGCCCAGTTTTTCATCCATGCCGACCAGTTCGACCAGCAGGTGTTTGGCGGTGTAAAGCTGGCTGAGCATGTTGTGTTCTTCATCATCGGCCAGCAATTGCAGCGTTTGCTGGCTAATGGTCAGCAACTGGCCGCTGTTGGCCAGGCGCTTGTATTCCGCATCCGTTTGTTCAAATTCGCCGGCCTGCGGGGCGAACTCATTCAGCTCTTTCAACTGATATTGCAGCAGCTGTTTGCGTGCGTCACGCTCGAGGGACTGTTGTTGGTGGTGCGCCAGTTCGCGGCAGCTTTGGTGCCAGCGTTGGTAAGCCTGTTGCATTTGCGCCAGCAGGGCGGGTTCATCGGCATAGGCGTCCAGCAGCTGTTTTTGATGCTCGGGTTTGAGCAACAGCTGATGAGCATGCTGGCCGTGGATTTGAATCAGGCGTTGGCCAAGTTCGCGCAGTTGCGAAAGCGGCACGGCGGTGCCATTGATAAAGCCGCGCGAGCGGCCGTCTGCGTTGATCACCCGGCGCAGCAGGCACTCATTGCTGTCGTCCAGTTGGTTCTGCTCAAGCCATTGGCGGGCTGAGGGGGTATCCGCCAGCGAGAAGCGCGCGCAGATATCGGCACGGGCGGCCCCCAGGCGCACCACATTGCCGTCGGCGCGGTTGCCGAGGCACAGGCCCAGCGCGTCGATGGCGATGGATTTACCGGCGCCGGTTTCACCGGTAATCGCCGTCATACCCGGTTGAAAATCAATCTCCAACTCACGAACGATAGCAAAATTGCTGATGGTCAATTGCGCCAGCATGGGAACCTTCCTGTGTATAAACACATAACTGTAGTTTCATACAGTATAAACTGGTTTTATATACAGTAAAGTAGCTGGCGACGTTTTTAGAACAATTTTTTTGACCAGCCGAGTTTTGTGCTTAAGGTATTGAAATAGCTGTAGTCCTTTGGATGAATAAGATTCAAATGGAAATCACTACGGCGTATCAATACCTCTTCGCCTTCCTGGATAGGCAGCGCGATCTGGCTGTCGCAGCTGATTTCCAGATCGCTGCCGATCTGCGAAAACTTCAGCCGAATGGTGCTGTTGCCGTTGATCACCAGCGGGCGGGCGGAGAGGGTGTGCGGAAACATCGGCACCAGCGCGATGGCCTCCAGCGAAGGTGTCAGGATCGGCCCGCCGGCGGAGAGCGAGTAGGCGGTCGAGCCGGTCGGCGTGGCGATAATCAACCCGTCGGAACGCTGCGAGAAGGCGAAACGATCGTCGATATACACTTCGAATTCGATCATGTGCGCCACTTTGCCGGGGTGTAGCACCACTTCGTTGATGGCGGTGCTGATGCGGCACTGCTGGTTCTCTTTGTGTACGATGGTTTCCAGCAGGAAGCGCTGTTCATCGATGTATTCGCCTTCCAGCACGTCGGCCAATTGCTGCAGCGCGTTGTCGGGGTCGAGATCGGTCAAGAAGCCGAGATTGCCGCGGTTTACGCCGATCACTTTAATATCGTAACGCGCCAACACGCGCGCCGCGCCGAGCATATTGCCGTCGCCACCGACCACCACGGCCAGGTCGGCTTTCTGGCCTATGTCTGCCAGGCTGCCGGTCACGACGTCTTTCAGGCCCAAATCCTGGGCTATCTGCCGTTCGAGCATCACCGAGTAGCCTCGGGCGACCAACCAGTGAAACAACATCTCATGCGTTGCCAGCGCTGAAGGGTGGCGCGGGTGACCCACAATGCCAATACAGGCGAATTTCTTATTCATTGTTGTGATTTTCCTCACCGGGACGAGTTTATGCCCCACATTGTGACCGGTTGACTTGAAACCCCGGTTTTGATCCCCATAATAAGCCAAGTTGCGAGATTAATGCTAAAACGCGGAGATATTCATGAGTAGTAAAGAACAGAAGACGCCAAACGAGCAAGTCTCGGAAGAAATGGACCAGCAGGAAGTCTTGCCGGAAGTGGCTGAGGGCGTCGATCTGCGGGATGCGCGCATTGCCGAGCTGGAAACTCAGCTGGCTGAATCCCAGCAGCATGAACGCGACAGCCTGCTACGCGCCAAAGCGGAAATGGAAAACGTTCGCCGCCGTACTGAGTTGGATATCGAGAAAGCGCACAAATTCGCGCTGGAGAAATTCGCGGGCGACTTGCTGCCGGTGATTGATAACCTGGAGCGCGCGCTGGATCTGGCGGATAAAAACAATCCGGAACTGACGGCAATGATCGAAGGCATCGAACTGACGCTGAAATCCTTGCAAGACGCAGTAAGCAAGTACGGTATCGAAATCGTTGGCGACATCAACGTGCCGTTCAACCCGGACGTGCACCAGGCGATGAGCCTGATGGAGTCTGACGATCACCAGCCGAACCACGTAATGATGGTGATGCAAAAAGGCTATACGCTGAATGGCCGCCTGCTGCGCCCGGCGATGGTTGCAGTTTCCAAAGCCAAGGCTTAAGCGGAATTAAGTAAAGAAAAGGCACCTGCGGGTGCCTTTTTTGCGTCTGGGCCCGGTCTGAGTTATGCCTGCGGCAGTTGCGGCAGCCAGTCGATAGGTTTCAGGCCCTGTTGTTCCAGCAGTTGATTGGCCTGCGAGAAATGGCGACAGCCGAGGAAGCCGCGGTGGGCCGAGAGCGGCGAAGGATGCGGCGCTTTCAGCACGTGGTGGCGTTTGCGGTCGATAATGTTGCCTTTCTTTTGGGCATGCGAGCCCCACAGCAAAAATACCACGCCTTCGCGATTGTCATTCAGTGCGGCGATCACTCTATCCGTAAAGGTTTCCCAACCCAGTTTGGCGTGGGAATGTGCCTGGCCGCGTTCAACGGTCAATACCGTGTTCAGCAGCAGCACGCCCTGTTCTGCCCAGCTTTGCAGGCAGCCGTGGCTTGGCCGCTCAAACCCCGGAATATCCGTCGCCAATTCTTTATACATGTTCACCAGCGAAGGAGGAGCCGGCACGCCGGGAAGCACCGAGAAAGACAGGCCGTGGGCCTGGTTCGGGCCGTGATAGGGATCCTGGCCAAGTATCACCACTTTTACGTCCGCCAGTTCGGTATAGCGGAAGGCGTTGAACACGTCTTTTTGCGGTGGATAAATGGTCTTACCGGCCTGGCGTTCAGCGGCAACAAAGGCAAGCGTTTCATGGAAATAGGGCTGCTCTTTTTCCTTGCCGATGACGTCATGCCAGGTGAGGGAGGTGGACATAAACGCTCTCCTTTGTTTTCGTTAACAATTAATGGGTCATAGCTTACCGTTTAGCGTCATCCAGCGAAACCCGCTTTTGTCATTGAGCCACCTGTCCTGGTGCAAGTTTTTTCAAAATGCATACAAATAATTATTCACGGCGGCAAAGAGAAAATTGACATAAAACATAAACTTGTCCCTTCGTTATGTATGGATTATCGATAGGGATTGATTTTAATCAAAGAATTGACTTTGGCGGACTGGTATACAGAACAATAAGACAACAATGGTTTTACCAAATGGCCGAAACCAACTTTGAATTTTCTCACGAAAGAGAATTTTTCGTTCTTGTACGGAGGCAACAAAATGATTACTGGTATTCAAATCACTAAAGCGAACGACCAGGCGCTGGTGAACTCTTTCTGGCTGCTGAACGATGAAACATCAGAAGCCCGCTGCGTTTGCGCTAAAGCCAACTATGCCGAAGATCAGGTTGTGCCGGTCAGCGATCTGGGCCAGATCGAGTACCGTGAAGTGCCGCTGGAAATGCAGCCAACCGTGCGTGTAGAGGGTGGCCAACACCTGAACGTGAACGTACTGCGCCGCGAGACGCTGGAAGATGCGGTCAAGCACCCGGAAAAATACCCGCAGCTGACCATTCGCGTGTCCGGTTATGCCGTGCGCTTCAACTCGCTGACGCCAGAACAGCAACGTGACGTGATCGCACGTACCTTTACTGCCAGCCTGTAATGACCTGCGCAGTCACCGAGGGAGCTTAGGCTCCCTTTTTTATTGCTCGCCGGCCGGCAAAGTGAATCCGGATCACATTCCTCCGCAAAGATAATCGCCTGCATTACAGAACTGCTCCGACCTGCCGATAGCTACTCTGGCACCTGCATTGGGTGCGGCATTGATAAGCCTATCGACAAGGAGTCGGCATGAGTATGTCTTTGAGTTTTACCTCTGCGGTTAACCCTGCGGCCGTTCAACCCCCTGTAGTGCGAGCGGCACTGCAACCGGTGAGTACACCGCAACCCGCGCAATCACCTGCGGCAACGCTATCATCGAACAGCCTGAATGCCCGGAACCTGCTGAATGCGTTGGTGAGCGATATGTCGGCTGCCGCGCAGGCCGCCACGCCGCAGGGGATAACCCGCGGTCAGCAGCCTCAACAGGGCGATTATACGCTCGCGTTGCTGGCGAAAGACGTTTATAGCCTGAACGGCCAAGGTGCGGAAGGGTTCAGCCGCCTGAGCGACAGCGCTTTGCTCGGCGCGGGTATTGACCCTGCCAGCCTGCATGACGCGACATCGGGTTTTCAGGCCGGTATTTATAGCGACAACCAACAGTATGTTCTGGCCTTTGCCGGCACCAACGATATGCGCGATTGGCTGAGCAATGTGCGGCAGGCGACCGGTTATGATGATGTGCAGTACAATCAGGCTGTCGCGGTAGCTAAAGGCGCCAGGGCGGCGTTTGGCGCTGCGTTGGTGATTGCCGGCCATTCGCTCGGCGGTGGGCTGGCGGCAACGGCGGCGCTGGCGACAGGTACGGTGGCGGTTACGTTCAACGCGGCGGGCGTTTCCGACTATACGTTGAACCGTATGGGCATTGATCCGGCGGCGGCCAGGCAGGATGCGCAAGCCGGCGGTATTCGCCGCTACAGCGAACAGTACGATATGCTGACCGGAACGCAGGAATCCACTTCGCTGATCCCGGATGCCATCGGGCATAAAATTACCCTGGCCAATAACGATACCCTGAGCGGCATTGACGACTGGCGGCCGAGCAAACATGTGGATCGCAGCTTGACCGCGCACGGTATCGATAAGGTGATCAGTTCAATGGCAGAGCAAAAGCCGTGGGAGATGAAGGCCAATGCCTGAAAGGCGTCGGGTTCGGCAGACGTTGATTATCGCCGTGCTGGCGCTGATAACGGTCGCCGGTTTGCTGATTATGGCTGAGGAGCAACAGATGAATCAGTTTATCTCCCCGTTCAACGGGCGCGGCAATCAGGCGTTGGCGCAGGCGGTGATGCGCGGCGATACGCAGGGCATTGTCGAACAGGCAACAGAGCAGCGCTTGAACGAGCAGGGCGATAGTCAGGTCACGCTGCTTCAATGGGCGATTCTGTCGCAGCAACCGCAAAGCCTAAGCTCGCTGCTGGAGTTGGGGGCTGATGCCCGCGTGCCGGGGCTGGAGGGCAACAGCGTGCTGCATACCGCCGCAACGGTGCAGGATCCGCAGTATTTGCGGCTGTTGCTGGCGCAGGGTGTGCCGGTTAACCTGCGCAATGCGGTGACCGGCGCGACGCCGCTGTCCGCTGCGGTGCTGGCGGGGCGCGAGGAGCAATTGCGGCTGCTGCTGGCTGCCGGTGCGGATACCGCGGTGAGCGACAGGTTGGGGGACTCGCCTTTGCATCTGGCGGCGAAAATCAATGCGCCGCAGTTGGCGTTGATGTTGCTGCAGGCGGGCGCGGACGGCAAAGCCCGTAATCGGCAAGGCGCGACCTTCCAGTTCTATTTCTCAATGACGCCTGCCCACCTGCAGAGTGAAGAGATGCGCGATCGTTATCGGCAACTGGATGCCTGGCTGAAAACCCATCACCAGGCGACGCATTACGCGCAGCCGTAATGGGCATAAAAAAACGCCTTCAGATGAGTGAAGGCGTTTTTATTCACAGCGGCAGCATTACTTCGCGCCGTTGCTCTCAGGCTTGGCCTTTGGCTGGCGGCGTTTGCCCACGTTTTTCGCATCGCGATGACGTACTTTCACCTTGGCTTTTTCTTTGTTCTTTTCTTTGTCTTCCGCACGCTTGGCCAGCACCTTCTTCGAAGGTTTGCCGTTGCTCTTTTCGCTTGGCACCTTGGTTGACGGACGCAGTTCATCGATCACACGCGCTTTCAGCGGTTCGTTCAGGTAACGGCCCACTTTGCCCAACAGCAGGTGATCGTGCGCCTCGACCAGCGAAATCGCGGTACCTTTGCGCCCAGCGCGGCCGGTGCGGCCGATGCGGTGCAGATAGGTGTCCGCAGTACGCGGCATGTCGAAGTTGAACACGTGGGTGATATCCAGGATATCCAAACCACGAGCCGCGACGTCGGTGGCGACCAGCACGTTAACGCGGCCGTCCATCATGCGTTTTACCGCCTCGTTGCGCTTGGCCTGCACCATTTCGCCTTCGAGGTAGCAGGTGTTGATGCCCGCCTCGCGCAGCCAGGCCGCCAACTCGTGCACGCGCTCGCGTTTACGCACGAAGATCACGGATTTCAGCACGTCCGGCTGTTGCAGCAAATGCACCAGCAAGGCGGTTTTATGCTGCACGTCGTCGGCACGGTAGTACCACTGCAGGATCTTTTTGCGCTCGCGGCGTGAAGGGTCGGCTTCAACTTCCACCGGCTCTTTCAGAATGCGTTCGGCGAATTCGCGGATGGCATCGCCTTCCAGCGTCGCGGAGAACAGCAAAGTCTGGTTGCGCCAGCGGGTTTCTGCGGAGATGGTTTCGATATCCTGCGCGAAGCCCATGTCCAGCATGCGGTCGGCTTCATCGAGGATCAGCGTTTCTACCGCGCGGCAGTCGAAGTTTTCTTCTTTGATGTACTGCAGCAGACGGCCGGTAGTGGCGACCACCACGTCCTGGTTTTCGCTGAAGACTTCCGCGTGGTTCATATAGGCGACGCCGCCGGTAATGGTGGCGATATCCAACGAAGTATGGGCAGCCAGTTCACGTGCCTGGTCGGCTACCTGCATCGCCAGTTCGCGCGTCGGGGTGAGGATCAATACGCGCGGCGGGCCGGACTTCTTGCGTGGAAAGTCCAGCAGATGCTGCAATACCGGCAGCAAAAATGCGGCGGTCTTGCCGGTGCCGGTTGGCGCCGAACCCAATACGTCGCGCCCATCCATCGCAGGTGGGATAGCCTCGGCTTGAATGGCGGTCGGGCGTTCGTAGCCTTTATCGCGCAGGGCTTTTATCAGGCGTTCATCGAGATCGAGTTCGGAAAAATTGGTTGCTGTCATGGTCTACCTCTACTTGGGGCGCCGATTATAGACGGGTTGGCCGCGTTCTTCACCTATTTAAGCGGAAAGCATCTCTTTTCCCACAAATCAGATTGCCTTATGCTACGCCAGTTTTGTATCCAGGTGGTTATTGTGAGCAATCAATCGAAAGCAAATTTTACCCCGCGTCGCGGCGGTTTTACCTTTAAACAATTTTTTGTTGCTCACGATCGTTGCGCAATGAAAGTGGGCACCGACGGCGTACTGCTTGGCGCCTGGGCACCGCTGGCGCAAGCGCGGCGGGTGCTGGATATCGGCAGCGGCAGCGGGCTGATTGCGCTGATGCTGGCGCAAAGATCGGCCGATGATGTGTTGATCGATGCGGTTGAGTTGGACGAAGCCGCCGCCGGGCAAGCGCGTGACAACGTGCTGGAATCCCCCTGGCCGCAGCGCATTCGGGTACATGCGCAGGATATTCACCATTTTGCCCGGCATCATGCGGGTGAGTACGATCTGATCGTCAGCAACCCGCCGTATTTCGAGCCGGCGGTCGCCTGCCGCGATCGGGCGCGCCACAATGCACGCTATACCGAAACCCTGACTCACGATGCCTTGCTGGTCAGCGCTGAGCGGCTGCTCGCCGAGCGGGGCGCTTTTTGCGTGGTATTGCCGCATGATATTGGCGAGGCATTTGAAAACAATGCGCAACGGCGTGGCTGGCATACTGCACAGCGATTGAATGTCAGCGACCGTGCCGATACGCCGCTGCACCGGGTATTGTTGGTGCTGATGCGTCAGCCGGTCGAAGAAAGGGCAGAACAAAGCCTGGCGATTAAACAGGCCGACGGCAGTTACACCGATGATTTCCGTCGCCTGATTACCGATTTTTATCTTTTTTACTGAAACCGCCAGGGCGCCCCGGCGGCGTCAATCATGGCTGCAGTATGGTCGGCAGCGCTTCCGGCAACATATCCGGATAGTCCAGCGTGTAGTGCAGCCCACGGCTCTCTTTGCGCTCCATGGCGCTGCGGACGATCAGTTCCGCCACCTGCACCAGGTTACGCAGCTCCAGCAGATTGTTGGAAATACGGAAGTTGGCGTAGTACTCATCGATTTCGGCCTGTAGCGTATTGATGCGGCGCAGCGCGCGCTCCAGCCGTTTGGTGGTGCGCACTATCCCGACATAGTCCCACATAAATAGCCGCAGCTCATGCCAGTTGTGCTGAATCACCACCCGCTCATCCGCATCGTCTACACGGCTTTCATCCCACTGCGGCAACTGTTTCGCCAGCTTGATAAACGGCAGGCGCAGTTTGATGTCCTCCGCCGCCGACCAACCGTAAACCAGGCATTCCAGCAGCGAGTTGGACGCCATGCGATTGGCGCCGTGCAGGCCGGTGTAACTGACTTCGCCAATGGCGTAAAGCCCGTCCAGATCGGTACGGCCGTGCTGATCGACCATGACGCCGCCGCAGGTATAATGCGCGGCGGGCACGATAGGGATCGGTTGTTTGGTCAGATCGAAGCCCAGCGTCAGCAATTTCTCATGGATCATCGGGAAGTGCTGGGTAATGAATTCAGCCGGTTTATGGCTGATATCCAGATACATGCAGTCCGCACCCAGGCGTTTCATTTCGTGGTCGATGGCGCGCGCTACAATATCGCGCGGCGCCAGTTCGCCCCGCGGGTCAAAATCGGGCATAAAGCGGCTGCCGTCCGGCCGTTTCAGATAGGCGCCTTCACCGCGCAACGCTTCGGTCAGCAGGAAATTGCGCGCCTGCGGGTGGAACAGGCAGGTGGGGTGGAACTGGTTAAATTCAAGGTTGGCGACCCGGCAGCCCGCGCGCCAGGCCATGGCGATGCCATCCCCGGACGAGATGTCCGGATTGGTGGTGTACTGATACACCTTGGCTGCCCCGCCGGTGGCCAGCACCACTGTTTTGGCGCGGTAGGTTTCCACCTGCTCCAGCTCGCGGTTCCAGACATAGGCGCCTACCACGCGCCGGGTGCCCGGCAGGCCGATTTTGTTCGAGGTGATCAGATCGACCGCGTTACGGCGCTCCATCACGCAAATATTGGGGTGGCTGCTTGCTTTCCCTACCAGGGTGGTCTCTACTTCTTTACCTGTAGCATCGGCGGCATGCAGAATACGGCGGTGGCTGTGCCCCCCCTCACGCGTCAGGTGGTAGTGTTCCTCGCCCTGAGCATTGACTTCGGTGTCGAACAGTACGCCCTGCTCGATAAGCCATTGCACGCAGTGGCGCGCATTGCCGGCGATAAACTCAACGGCGTCTTTGTCACACAGGCCGGCTCCGGCAATCAAAGTGTCATCAACGTGTGAGGCAATGCTGTCCGTCTCATCGAAAACCGCGGCGATCCCGCCTTGGGCATAAAATGTGGCGCCTTCGTTGAGAGGCCCCTTGCTGAGTACAGTAACCTTGCAATGCTGTGCCAGGCGCAGCGCCAGTGACAAGCCCGCAGCACCGCTGCCGACGATCAAGACATCGCTAACATGTTCAGATGATGGTTGCATAACGTATGATGTGTGCAGAAGAAGAGTGAAATTCATGTTAGCCTAATTGTCCGGGCAAAAGCCACGGATTGGATGACATCAACAGAAAAAACAATGGCGATACGGAACTTCGTGTTCTGTATGAACTCCAAGCGAGTGCTTGCTCAGGAAAATAATGTATGGCTGGCAGTACAATTTTACGCGTGGAGACGGATTTGGGGAGAATTTACCTCGGATGAGCGAGCAGTTAACGGATCAAGTTCTGGTTGAGCGGGTCCAAAAAGGCGATCAGAAATCGTTTAACTTACTGGTAGTGCGTTACCAGCATAAGGTTGCGAGCCTGGTTTCCCGATATGTGCCGCAGGGCGATGTGCCCGATGTGGTGCAGGAGTCGTTCATTAAAGCCTATCGCGCACTGGAATCATTCCGTGGGGATAGCGCTTTCTATACCTGGTTGTATCGAATTGCCGTGAACACGGCAAAGAATTATCTGGTTGCTCAGGGGCGTCGTCCGCCATCCAGCGATGTGGATGCCAACGATGCTGAAAATTACGAAAGTGCGGGCGCACTGAAAGAAATTTCGAACCCTGAGAACTTAATGTTGTCAGAAGAGCTGAGACAGATAGTTTTCCGTACCATTGAGTCTCTCCCCGAGGATCTTCGCATGGCGATTACCCTGCGGGAGTTGGATGGTCTAAGCTACGAAGAGATAGCTGCCATCATGGATTGCCCGGTAGGAACCGTACGTTCGCGTATTTTCCGCGCCAGGGAGGCTATCGATAATAAAGTTCAACCGCTGATTCAACGTTAGCAATGGCGGACACAGGAAGGGTACTTAGGCATGCAGAAAGAAAAGCTTTCCGCTCTGATGGATGGAGAATCGCTCGACACTGAGCTGCTGAGTTCATTGTCTAATGACAGGGCGCTTCAACAAACCTGGCAGAGCTATCACCTGATACGTGACACACTACGGGGTGATATCGGACAAGTAATGCATCTCGATATCGCAGATCGTGTTGCTGCTGCACTTGAGAAAGAACCTGCACGTCTGGTTCCTTCTGCAGTACCGGAATCTCAGCCGCAACCGCACACCTGGCAGAAAATGCCGTTCTGGGACAAAGTGCGTCCCTGGGCCAGCCAGATCACTCAGATTGGCATGGCCGCCTGCGTTTCGCTGGCGGTGATTGTAGGCGTACAACACTATAATCAACCGGCCGCGCAGTCTGGCGCAGCTGAGTCACCGGCGTTTAACACCCTGCCGATCATGGGGCAGGCGTCCCCGGTCAGCCTCGGCGTGCCGGCAGACAGTTTCTCAACCGGCAGCGGGCAACAGCAGCAGGTGCAGGAACAGCGCAAACGTATTAACGCTATGCTGCAGGATTATGAATTGCAACGCCGTTTGCATTCCGATCAGCTGCAGCTTGAGCAAAGCAACCCACAACAGGCTGCCGTTCAGGTTCCCGGAACCCAGTCTTTAGGAATGCAACAGCAGTAATGAAGCAACTTTGGTTCTCCGTCTGTCTATTGACGGGCAGCCTGCTCTACTCAAACATCGCCCCGGCGCAGCCCACTGCGTCCGGGGCGTTGTTACAACAGATGAGCAGTGCCAGCCGTTCACTCAATTACGAACTCGCCTATATCAGCATCAGCAAGCAGGGGATTGAGTCGCTGCGTTATCGCCATGCGGTCATCGACAAGCAGCCGCTGGGTCAACTTCTGCATATGGACGGCCCGCGCCGTGAAGTATTGCAGCGTGGTGAAGGCATCAGCTATTTTGAACCTGGCCTGGAGCCCTTTACGTTGTCCGGCGATCATATCGTCGATGCGCTGCCGGCTATCGTCTACGCCGATTTTGACCGCCTGGCGAAATATTACGATTTCATCTCTGTTGGCAGCACGCGAATCTCCGATCGCCCCTGCGAGGTGATTCGCGTGGTTGCGCGTGATGGTTCGCGCTACAGCTATATTGTCTGGATGGATGTGGATACCAAGCTGCCGCTGCGTGTGGACTTACTCGATCGTGATGGCGAAACGCTGGAACAATATCGGGTTATTTCGTTCGTGGTGGGCACGGAAGTGCAGGGCGTGATGCAGGGGCTGATCAAGGCCAATCTGCCGCCGTTGCTGTCGCTTCCTGCGGTCGAAAACGTCAAACTGGGCTGGAGCACCGGCTGGTTGCCGGCCGGCGTGGATGAGGTGGCGCGTAACCGCCGCAAACTGCCGAATGTGACCGAACCTGTCGAGACGCGGTTATACAGCGATGGCCTGTTCAGTTTCTCGGTCAACGTCAGCCCGGCGGGAAGCGGCGCCGGCCAGCAGTATTATCGCCAGGGGCGGCGTACTATTCAGACTGAAGTGCGCAACGGCAACGAGATCACCATCGTTGGCGAACTGCCGCCGGCGACGGCCAAACGTATCGCTGACAGTATTACCTTCAAGGTGTCACCGCAATGATGAAAGAGTGGGCCACGGTGGTTTCGTGGCAACAAGGCGTAGCGTTGCTGCGCTGCGAACCCAAAGCCGGCTGCGGTAGTTGCACTGCCCGCTCGGGCTGTGGCGCGCGCGCATTGAACGAACTGGTACCGGAAACGGAACATCAGCTGCAGGTACGTATCGAGCAGCCGCTTGAGCCGGGCCAGCGGGTCGAGGTGGGTATCGCCGAGGGCAGCTTGCTGCGTTCGGCGATGCTGGTTTATTTGACGCCTTTGCTGGGCATGATGTTAGGGGGGAGCCTGCTGCAATACTGGCTGGGCACCGACGCTTCTGCGGCGCTCGGCGCACTGCTTGGCGGCGGCGCGGCCTTTATGCTGGCGCGTAGCCTGGCGCACCGCCTCGGCGAGCAGGCGAATTACCAACCCATAGTTCTGCAAATCGGTTTGCCGCCTGGGGCTATGCGCCTGCAGACGGACACTGAACCCCTGCGTTAAAACTGCTGCCGCGTCATCGCCGGATTATGATAGGCGGGGATGCGGTTGTAGATCATATGCTCCAACAGCGCTATAAACAGATCGGCGCTGAGCAGCGAAAAATAGCCTATCGTAAACAGCGCATTACCCTGGTTATCCAGCAGCCGGATAATGCCGCGCTGCGTGTTATTCTCCAGCGTGCGGATCTGCTCAATCGGGATACTCTCCTGCGGCGTGATCAGCGCCGTCGCGCTCAACTGCAGCGTTTGGGGCGTTTGCTTCTTGCGATTGCCCGGCAGCAAATGGTTCAGCCAGAGGGCACTGCAGCTCAGATAGCTAAATGACAACACCTCACCCTGATAAAGCGCATTCAGCGCCAGTGGACCGCGCTGCTGGATCTGCTGGTTGATAATGACATCGACCAACCGCCAGGAATGGGACAGATTGCTGAACACCGTGCACCAGGGTTGTTCGGCAGTAGTACGAAATGCCATCACGTTGCATAGCCCGCCAAACAAGCGCCCACCGCGAAAACGATAAATATCGCCAATTTTTTCAAAGGGGATAAACCGCTCTTTGCGGCTATGGTCGTTAATCACCCGAACGCCATGCTCGTACAGGCGATAAGTCAGCGTTGGCCGCAGGTAGTGGCGCAGCGCCAGCAGACTACCGCCGAGTAAAATAGTGGCTGCGCCGGTTTGCAGCAAGATCAGTACCGCATTTTCATCCATGTTGCTCAGCAGCGGCAGCAACAGCAGCGCCGCACCTACAGATAACAGCAGCGATGCCGCTGCCAGAATGCCCCAATTGACCTTAGAAAAATCGTGCCGGCTCAGCATTTGCCCTTTATCGATCATTACGCACCTTCCAATCAACGTACAGAGATATGCCGGTGAACTCCGGTGGGCATGCCGATGTAGTGCCCTGAATAATATTTTGTCGCGGAGTTCTTCACCCTTTCTATAGGAGGCACCGGAGAGCGTATATGGGGATTTTCCGAAAGCCGGAGAGGGGAAAGGCAATTCTAAGATGTTGATCCCAATATTATTTATTCCTGATTTAGGAAGGAGTTTATTGCGTTATCGGCGGTTATGTATTAGCGCCGAAGATGAAGGCATGCGCAGCACATGATTTCCGTTGATTCGGTGGTGCAAGCAGTGGTTTTTCATTCATCGGCTTTTGTTAACATCTTCTTTCACAACCTGGAGCGCCGTGTAACACTAAAGTGCGCATAATAGAATGCCTTCACTGCACCGATCGCTAGGTTTTCAGTGTTGTGGCATGTAGAATGCAGCGATTCAGGCGGAAGACGGCCGAACCCATTCACTGTCGCTTTAGGTCCATACGGGTTTCTATAGGCGAGTAATTCAGAAATACCAAGGCAGAAAAACTTTTATAATGAAGCATATACGAAATTTCTCCATTATTGCCCATATTGACCACGGTAAGTCGACGCTGTCCGACCGTATTATCCAAATTTGCGGTGGCCTGAGCGAGCGTGAAATGGCTGCGCAGGTGCTTGATTCTATGGATCTTGAGCGCGAGCGTGGCATTACCATCAAAGCGCAGAGCGTCACGCTGGACTACAAGGCGACAGACGGTCAAACCTATCAGCTCAACTTTATCGACACCCCAGGGCACGTTGACTTCTCCTACGAGGTTTCTCGTTCGCTGGCCGCTTGCGAAGGCGCGTTGCTGGTGGTGGATGCCGGGCAGGGCGTAGAAGCTCAGACGTTGGCCAACTGTTACACCGCGCTGGATATGGATCTGGAAGTGGTGCCGGTACTGAACAAAATTGACTTGCCGGCCGCCGATCCCGATCGCGCCGCGCAGGAGATTGAAGACATCGTTGGCATCGACGCCACCGATGCGGTGCGCTGCTCGGCCAAAACCGGCGTCGGCGTGCCGGAGGTTCTCGAACGTCTGGTGCGCGACATCCCACCGCCGGAAGGCGATCCTGAGGCGCCGCTGCAGGCACTGATCATCGACTCCTGGTTCGACAACTATCTGGGCGTTGTTTCCCTGGTGCGCGTCAAGAACGGCACGATGCGCAAGGGCGACAAGATCAAGGTGATGAGCACCGGCCAAACTTATAACGCCGATCGCCTCGGGATCTTTACCCCGAAACGCGTCGATCGCGACGTGCTGAACTGCGGCGAAGTAGGCTGGCTGGTTTGCGCCATTAAAGACATCCTGGGCGCGCCGGTGGGCGATACCCTGACGCTGGCACGTCAACCGGCAGACAAGGCGCTGCCAGGTTTCAAAAAAGTGAAGCCGCAGGTTTACGCTGGCCTGTTCCCGATCAGCTCGGACGATTATGAAGCCTTCCGCGACGCGCTGGGCAAACTGAGCCTGAACGACGCCTCCCTGTTCTATGAGCCAGAGAGCTCCACCGCGTTGGGCTTTGGTTTCCGCTGTGGCTTCCTCGGTCTGCTGCATATGGAGATCATTCAGGAGCGTCTGGAGCGTGAATACGATCTGGAGCTGATTACCACGGCGCCAACGGTAGTTTATGAAGTTGAAACCACCGGCAAAGAGACCATTTACGTCGACAGCCCGTCCAAACTGCCGCCGCTGAACAATATCATGGAGCTGCGCGAGCCGATCGCCGAGTGTCACATGCTGATGCCGCAGGAGTTCCTGGGCAACGTCATCACGCTGTGTATCGAAAAACGCGGTGTACAGACCAACATGGTCTATCACGGCAACCAGGTCGCGCTGACTTACGAAATCCCGATGGCGGAAGTGGTGCTCGACTTCTTCGACCGTCTGAAATCCACCTCCCGCGGTTATGCGTCGCTGGATTACAACTTCAAACGCTTCCAGACGTCTGACATGGTGCGCGTCGATGTGTTGATCAACAACGAGCGCGTGGATGCACTGGCTTTGATCACCCACCGCGACAACGCGCAGTACCGTGGCCGTGAGCTGGTGGAGAAGATGAAAGAGCTTATTCCGCGTCAGCAATTCGATATCGCCATTCAGGCTGCGATCGGCACCCATATCATCGCGCGTTCCACGGTGAAACAGCTGCGTAAGAACGTTCTGGCAAAATGCTATGGCGGCGACGTCAGCCGTAAGAAGAAGCTGTTGCAGAAACAGAAAGACGGCAAGAAACGCATGAAGCAGGTCGGTAACGTTGAGTTGCCGCAAGAAGCGTTCCTGGCCATTCTGCACGTTGGCAAAGACAGCAAGTAACCGCGATAAGGTCGCGTAATTAGGGAGTTTGCATGGCGAATATGTTTGCCCTGATCCTGGCTATAGCTACACTGGTTACCGGGATCATATGGGCTTTTGAGCGCTTCAAATGGGCGCCGGCCCGCCGGGAGAAGATTGCGGCGGTGAATGCACAGACTGCGGGCGCCGTAGACGATAAAACGCTGGCGAAAGTGGCGAAGCAGCCAGGTTGGGTCGAAACCGGCGCGTCGGTTTTCCCGGTATTGCTGCTGGTGTTTGTGGTGCGTTCGTTTATTTACGAACCTTTCCAGATCCCATCAGGTTCAATGATGCCGACGCTGTTGATTGGCGATTTTATTCTGGTGGAGAAATATGCTTACGGCATTAAAGATCCGATTACCCAGACCACGCTAATTGAAACCGGCCATCCGAAACGCGGCGATATTGCGGTATTTAAATATCCGCTGGATCCGAAGCTGGATTATATCAAACGTGTCGTGGGGCTACCGGGTGACCGGGTGTCTTACGATCCGGTTAATAAACGCGTGACCGTTCAGCCATCCTGTAATAACGGCCAGCCTTGCGATACCGCACTGGCGCTGACATACACCGATGCGCAACCAAGCGATTTTGTGCAGATGTTCAGCCGCAGCGGCATGGGCGAAGCCAGCAACGGTTTCTACCAGATCCCGCAGAGCGATAACGTGCCACAAGGCGGGATCCGCCTGCGTGAGCGCCAGGAAACGCTGGGCACTGTCTCTCACCATATTCTGACCGTGCCGGGCACGCAGGATCAGGTGGGCGCTTACAACCAGCAGCCGGGTAATCCACTGGCGGAATGGATTGTACCGGCGGGGCATTACTTCATGATGGGTGATAACCGCGACAACAGTGCCGACAGCCGTTATTGGGGCTTCGTACCGGAGAAAAATCTGGTGGGTAAAGCCACGGCTATCTGGATGAGTTTTGAAAAGCAGGAAGGTGAATGGCCAACCGGCGTAAGGTTTAGCCGTATCGGTGGAATTCATTAATAGCTCCGTTATACCCAATAGATTTCGCGCTGCGGCAAGGCGGTAACCGAGTGAATCTCCGGGAGCTTGGATAACCAAGTGACCGGGGTGAAAAAGGGAAGCCAACACCGCCGCAACGTGAAAGATGAAGGGTATATAAACGCAGCATTATATTTCCACTCGTTGTAGAATACCTCCTCGAGCGATAAAAAGTTGGCTCCCTGTTGGGAGCCACTGCAAACGAAACAGCTTTGGATTGGCTTTCGGCGAAGCAGGCCTGTTCCGTATGCTGCAAGTTTTTGACGCATTCTTGATCTATTGGTAACTCATGAACCCCATCGTAATAAACAGGCTGCAGCGGAAGCTGGGCTACACTTTTCAACAGCAGGAGCTCTTACTGCAAGCGTTGACTCACCGTAGCGCCAGCAGTAAACACAATGAACGTCTTGAGTTTCTGGGTGACTCTATTCTTAGTTTTGTCATCGCCAATGCGCTCTACCATCGTTTTCCTCGCGTAGACGAGGGCGATATGAGCCGCATGCGTGCCACGTTGGTGCGCGGTAATACGCTGGCGGAGATGGCGCGCGAGTTCGACCTGGGCGAATGTCTGCGTCTCGGACCGGGTGAGTTGAAAAGTGGTGGATTCCGCCGCGAATCAATCCTGGCGGATACGGTGGAGGCATTAATTGGCGGCGTTTTCCTGGATAGCGATATCCAAAACGTCGAACGACTGATTTTGGACTGGTATCGCAGCCGGTTGGACGAAATCAGCCCCGGTGATAAGCAGAAAGACCCGAAAACCCGCTTGCAGGAGTTTTTACAAGGTCGTCATCTGCCGTTGCCTTCTTATCTGGTGGTGCAGGTTCGCGGTGAGGCGCACGATCAGGAGTTTACTATCCACTGCCAGGTGAGTGGTTTGAGCGAACCTGTCGTAGGTACCGGCTCAAGCCGCCGTAAAGCCGAACAGGCAGCAGCGGAACAAGCGTTGAAAAAGCTGGAGCTTGAATGAGCGAAGAAAAACAATACTGTGGTTTTATTGCGATAGTCGGTCGTCCCAACGTGGGCAAATCCACGTTGCTCAACCAACTGCTGGGGCAAAAAGTCTCCATCACTTCGCGTAAACCGCAGACGACCCGTCACCGCATTATGGGTATCGACACCGATGGCGCCTATCAGGCTATCTACGTCGACACCCCGGGTCTGCATATCGAAGAAAAACGCGCCATCAACCGTTTGATGAACCGCGCGGCCAGCAGCTCAATCGGCGACGTCGAACTGGTGATCTTCGTAGTGGAAGGCACCAACTGGACTGCCGACGATGAAATGGTGGTCAACAAGCTGCGCAGCCTGAAATGCCCGGTCCTGCTGGCGATCAACAAGGTCGACAACGTTACCGACAAATCCAAGCTGTTGCCGCACATTGCGTTCTTGAGCCAGCAGATGAATTTCCTCGACGTAGTGCCGATTTCTGCCGAAAAAGGCATGAATGTGGACACTATCGCCGCTATCGCGCGCAAGCTGCTGCCGGAAGCGGAACACCACTTCCCGGACGATTACATCACCGACCGTTCGCAGCGCTTTATGGCGTCGGAAATCATTCGCGAAAAGCTGATGCGTTTCCTGGGCGAAGAGCTGCCTTACTCGGTCACGGTTGAGATCGAACAGTTTGTGCCGAACGAACGCGGCGGTTACAACGTGCACGGGCTGATCCTGGTTGAGCGCGAAGGCCAGAAGAAAATGGTCATCGGCAACAAGGGCGCGAAGATCAAAACTATCGGTATCGAAGCTCGCCACGACATGGAACAGATGTTTGAAACCAAAGTGCATCTGGAACTGTGGGTGAAAGTGAAATCCGGCTGGGCGGACGACGAACGTGCGCTGCGCAGTCTGGGCTATACCGACGACCTGAAATAACCTCTCCAATGGACGGCTGGGAGCGCGCTTTCGTCCTGCATGGGCGACCGTACAGTGAAACCAGCCTGATGCTGGACATGTTCACGGAAGGTCATGGGCGGGTGCGCTTGCTGGCAAAAGGCGCGCGCAGCCGCCGCTCCAATCTGAAGGGTTGCCTGCAACCCTTTACTCCCCTGCTGGTGCGCTGGGGCGGCCGTGGCGAAGTGAAAACGCTGCGTAACGCCGAAGCGGTCTCCCTTGGTTTACCCCTCAGCGGCATGATGCTGTACAGCGGCCTGTACGTGAACGAACTGCTGTCGCGGGTGCTGGAGCAGGAAGCCAACTACTCGGTCTTATTCTTCGATTATCTGCAATGTTTGCAGGCGCTGGCGGCGGAAGACATTTCCCCGGAGCAGGCGCTTCGTCAGTTTGAACTCGCATTGCTGAATCACCTGGGCTATGGCCTCGATTTTCTGCACTGCGCCGGCAGCGGCCAGCCGGTGGACGATGGCATGACCTACCGTTACCGCGAGGAAAAGGGCTTTATCGCCAGTCTGGTGGTGGACCATTACAGCTTTACCGGCCGCGAACTGCGCGCGCTGGCGGAGCGTCAGTTCCCCGATGCGCAAACCTTGCGCGCCGCCAAACGCTTCACCCGCATGGCGCTAAAACCCTATCTGGGCGGCAAACCGCTGAAGAGCCGCGAACTGTTTCGTCAGTTCGTCCGCAAGCAGCCGGATACGCCGGTCGACGACGCCTGACCTTTTCCCCTTTTGCGGCCCTGCGCCCGCGTGTAAACTGCTGGCACTGAAAATCGTTTTTAGAGGGTTGTCATGGCTGATTTGCTGCTGGGCGTTAATATCGATCACATCGCCACGTTACGTAACGCGCGCGGAACCCAATATCCGGATCCGGTTCAGGCGGCATTTATCGCCGAACAGGCGGGGGCTGACGGGATTACCGTGCACCTGCGCGAAGACCGTCGCCACATCACCGATCGCGACGTGCGTATTCTGCGTCAAACCATCCAGACGCGCATGAATCTTGAAATGGCCGTGACCGACGAAATGCTGGATATCGCCATTGAAGTGAAGCCGCAATTTTGCTGCCTGGTGCCGGAAAAACGCGAAGAAGTCACTACCGAGGGTGGGTTGGACGTTGCCGGGCAACAGGACAAAATGGCCGTGGCGGTGGAGCGTTTGACACAGGCCGGCATTTTGGTTTCGCTGTTTATCGACCCGGATCATCGCCAGATTGATGCGGCGGTGGCGGTTGGCGCTCCCTATATTGAAATCCATACCGGTGCCTATGCCGAAGCCGAAGGCGAACTGGCGGTGAAGGCCGAGCTGCACCGTATAGCGGTCGCGGCTACCTATGCCGCCGGCAAGGGGCTGAAGGTCAACGCCGGTCATGGCCTGACTTACCATAACGTTCAGCCGATAGCTGCGCTGCCGGAGATGTATGAGCTGAATATCGGCCATGCCATTATCGGCCAGGCAGTAATGAGTGGGTTGCCGGCAGCGGTTGCCGACATGAAATTGCTGATGCGGGAAGCGCGTCGCTAATGGCGGTACTGGGGCTGGGTACCGACATCGTTGAAATGGCGCGTATCGAAGCCGTGGTGGAACGCAGCGGCGATCGCCTGGCACGTCGCGTGCTGAGCGCGGCCGAGTGGGAGGTGTATCAGCAGCATCAGCAGCCGGTACGCTTTCTCGCCAAGCGCTTCGCGGTGAAAGAAGCGGCCGCCAAGGCTTTCGGTACCGGCATTCGCAACGGGCTGGCATTTAATCAGTTCGAGGTCTTCAACGACGGTCTCGGCAAGCCGAACATTCGTCTGCACGATCGCGCCGCCGAGTTGGCGCAGGAGATGGGCGTTACCGCCATCCACGTCTCGCTGGCGGATGAACGCCGTTACGCCTGTGCAACGGTCATTATCGAAGGGTAACGCGGTATCAGCCGTAAAAACAAAAGGGCGCCTGTTGGCGCCCTTGTCGATCGGAAGGTGACGATTACAGCCGATCGGCGTGATGCAGCACCACAAACTTGTCCCACAGCTGTTCGTTGCTTTCGCGGTGCTGCGGGTTAACGACAATGGTGTTATCGATCGGGCATACCTGCTGACAGGTTGGAATATCGTAATGGCCAACGCACTCGGTGCAGCGATCGCTATCGATCCGGTAGATATCCTCCCCCATCGAAATGGCCTGATTCGGGCATTCCGGCTCGCACATATCACAGTTGATGCATTTGCGTGTGATTAGCAGGGCCATGGTTTATCTCTCATCGTTAATAGGGGTATTTTGCGCAGCGCGGATTATAACGTCTAAACCAGTTTTTTCACTAACTGTTCGCTGTGTTTGATGCGGTCGCGGGCATGATCGAGATCGTGCTGAATCAAGGCCATAAACAGCAGGTCGGTGAGGGCGAACTGAGCGGTGCTGGAGGAAATGGCGGCGCTGCGGGTATCGGGTTCCTCAGCGATGGTATACAGGCAGTGATCGGCGCGTTGCTGCAGCCCGTTCGGCGAGAAACTGGTCAGTGCCAGCACCTTGGCGCCGGCCAGGCGGGCTTCTTCCGCCGCCAGGTTGATTTCCCGCCGTTCTCCGCTGAATGAGATCGCCAGCAGCAAATCCCGCTTATCCAGCGCCTGTACCGCCGCCAACTGGACATGCATATCCGGCTCCGCTATCGCCATCACGCCAATTTTCAGCAGCTTGTAGGAGAAATCCTTGGCGACCAACCCGGAAGCGCCGATCCCCACCAAAATGACCCTTCGCGCCTGGCGCAGCATATCCAGCGCCTGATGCAGACGCTCTTCGCTATTGATATCCAGCGTGGCGCGCAACGCGGACTGCTTTTCCACCAACAGCTTTTCGCCGACCGTTTTCAGCGCATCGCTGCTGAGGATCCGGTTATGTACGGTGACCACCTGCTCAGCCTGTGGCTGGGCCAGGGTTTCGCTCAGCGCCAGCTTCAACGCCGGGAAGCCTTTGTAGCCCATCTTCTGAGCAAACTTCACCACGCTTGACTGACTGATCCCGGCCAACTGGGCCAGCTTTTGCGAGCTGAGATGGCGCGCCTGCTCGGCGTTATGCAGCAGAAAATCCGCCAGTTTGCGGTCGTTTTGAGCCAGTGTCGGATACATCTGACGAATGCGAAGAAGGGTGCTCATTGCTCTTTCCCTGGAAACCAACGGGTATTCTGCCACGCCGGCGGCGAAAACGCGCAGTGAAAATTTTTTGTGAACTCGTCTTTAAAATAGCAAATAGTGCTCGCTTTGCTGAATAAAATATTCAAATAATGTTTTTATGTTTGGAATTAAAAATTCAAAGGTAAGCAAATGAACCTAGGCGCATTGGTATCTGAAACCCGTAACCCAGCCACCATGGGGCTGGATGAAATGTCGACATTGGAGATGGTGAGCTGCTTTAACCGGGAAGACCGCAAGGTGCCGGAAGCGATTGAAAAAGTGCTGCCGGCGATCGCGCAGGCGGTAGATCTGGCGGCGGCGGCGTTGAAGGCCGGCGGCCGGTTGATTTATCTGGGGGCGGGTACCAGCGGCCGTCTTGGCGTGCTTGACGCCTCCGAATGCCCACCCACTTTCGGCGTGCCGCACGGCAGGGTTGTTGGGCTGATTGCCGGCGGCCCTGGCGCGCTGCTGAAGGCGGTAGAAGGCGCAGAAGACGACGCAGCCCTGGGAGAGGCCGATTTGAAAGCGCTGACGCTGACGGCCACCGACATGGTGGTGGGGCTGGCGGCGTCCGGGCGTACGCCTTATGTGATTGGCGCCTTGCGCTACGCGCGTCAGTTGGGTTGCCCGACGGCGGCGATTTCCTGTAATCCGGATTCACCCATCGCCCACGAAGCGCAGGTGGCGATCTCGCCGGTGGTGGGGCCGGAGGCGCTGACCGGTTCGACGCGCATGAAATCCGGCACTGCGCAAAAACTGGTGCTGAACATGCTGTCGACCGGCGCGATGGTCAAACTGGGCAAGGTTTATCAAAACCTGATGGTGGACGTGAAGGCTACCAACGTCAAACTGGTGGATCGCGCCTGCCGCATCGTCGTGGAAGCCACCGGCGCCGAACGCAGCCAGGTTGAGGCGGCGTTGACGCAGACCGGTTTTGAAGTCAAACCGGCGATTCTGATGATTTTGGCCGGTATTGGCGCCGAAGAAGCGCAGCGTCGCTTGCAGCAGCACGACGGCTATTTGCGCGCGGCATTGACGCGTTAAACCACACTTGGGGCGGGCGATGGACAAGACAACGGCACTGGCAACACAGATTCTGACGGGGATTGGCGGCGAGGGGAATATCCTCAGGCTGGAGAACTGCATGACGCGGGTTCGCGTCGAGGTCCGTGACGAACAGCGCCTTGATTTAGCGGCGCTCAGGCAGTTACCGGGCATTAAGGGCTATATCAAGCAGGGCGATCAGCATCAGTTTATTGTCGGCCCTGGCGCCGCCGCCAAAGTGGTAGATGCCATGCGTACACTGTTCAGTGACGCCCCGGCGGCCGTTGAAGATAATATTGCTCGCAACAAGGCACAGGCTAAGCAAAAGTATTCGGCACCAATGAGCGGTGCGCTGAAAAAACTGGCCGATGTCTTTATCCCGTTGATACCGGCGTTTATCGCCTCAGGTCTGATTACCGGCATTATCAACCTGTTGAAGCGGCCGGATATCGCCGGCGAGCTGGCGGTGAATTACCCCAACGTGCTGGGGCTGCTGGCGATTTTCGGCAGCGCGGTGTTCGCCATCATGAATATTCTGGTAGGGGTCAACGCCGCCCGGGTGTTTGGCGGTTCGCAGGCGATGGGCGGCGTGATGGCCGGAATTCTCTCCAGCCCGGCGCTGGCGCAGATTACGCTGTTCGGCGAAGCGTTGCAGCCGGGGCGCGGTGGGGTGATTGCCGTGCTGCTGGTAGTGGCGCTGATGTGTTGGGTGGAAAAACGCCTGCGCAACCTGCTGCCGGAGTCGATCGAGCTTATCCTCAATCCGCTGTTGACCACCTTGGTGACTGCCTCGCTGGCGATTATGATTTTGCAACCGCTCGGCGGCTACATCTCGGACGCCATCGCCCATGGCGCCAATCTGGCTATCGACAAGGGCGGGTTGCTGGTGGGCGCGGTGCTGTCCGGGCTGTTTCTGCCGCTGGTGCTGTCCGGTCTGCATCAGGGATTGGTGCCGATACATGTCGAGCTGGTGCAGGCGCACGGCTCCAACCCGCTGTTGCCGATCCTGGCGATGGCCGGTGTGGGGCAAGTGGGGGCGGCATTGGCGGTGTTAATGAAAACGCGCAATGCGCGCCTGAAAAAGGTGATCAAAGGGGCGTTGCCGGTCGGTATTCTCGGCATTGGCGAGCCGCTGATTTTCGGCGTGACCCTGCCGCTGGGCAAGCCCTTTATTGCCGCCTGCCTCGGCGGCGCGGTGGGGGGCGCGCTGATCAGTTACTGGAAGGTGGCGACGGTGATTACCTTCGGTATCTCGGGTTTGCCTTTGGCGCTGACCATTGTCTCGGGTAAGGTGATGTTGTATCTGGCCGGTATGGTGATTACGATTGCGGCTGGGTTTATATTCACCTGGATAATGGGATTCAACGATCCTGAGGAGTGACGTTTGAGCGAGAAACAGAGCCAGGAGGCCGTGGGGGGCCGCCGCGTGGTGTTCTTTGATCTGGACGGTACGCTGCATCAGGAAGACATGTTTGGCAGTTTCTTGCGTTTCTTGCTGCGCCATCTGCCGCTGAACCTGTTGTTGGTGGTGCCGCTGCTGCCGGTGGTCGGGCTGGCGATGCTGGTGATGGGGCGCGCTGCGCGCTGGCCGATGAGCGTCCTGCTGTGGTCGATCACCTTTGGCCGGTCGGAGGCCAGGTTAAAGGCGCTGGAACTGCAGTTCGTCGGCTATTTCCGCGACAAGGTGACCGCGTTTCCGGTGGTGCAAATGCGCCTGCGCCAGTACCTCGATGTGCACGATGCGCAGGTGTGGCTGATCACCGGCTCACCGGAGCGGCTGGTGGAACAGGTTTATCGGGACTCCGCTTTCCTGTCGCGGGTGCGCCTGGTCGGCAGCCGCATTGTGCGCCGTCACGGCGGCTGGGTGTTGGCCATGCGCTGTCTCGGCGTCCAGAAAGTGACGCAACTGGAACAGCGTCTCGGCGCGCCGCTCAGGCTGTACAGCGGTTACAGTGACAGCAAGCAGGACAATCCGCTGCTGTACTTTTGCGAGCACCGCTGGCGGGTCAGCAAGCTGGGGGAGTTGCAGCAGTTGGAGTAAGCAAAGGGGCGGATTTCCGCCCTTTGCCGTTTATATTCCTCTGGTTTTCGAATTGCAGCGTGACAGACCGCACTCATAACGCCTTAATCATCGGTCAGATCGTGCGACTTGCGTCCCAGTTGCCATATCTTCTCTGCATAGTGCCCCAACGCCCACAGGCTCAGACCGAGCACCACAAAGAAGATCGCCTTGGGCATGCTGTCCCAGAAAAACTCGAAGAAGCGGGTATAAAGGTTGATGCACAGGAAGGTCAGACCGAATCCGCGCAGCATGGCGTCGTCACGTTTCAGCCCCAACCAGATGACCACTGCGGCGGCGATGCCGAACAGCAGGCTCCAGTGGAACAGTTCGATCTGGCGCACGCTATACCAGCTGTCAAGATCGCCGTAATTGCCGAAGATCGACAGCAGCCACAGGGCGATAAACAAATACAGCAGCCCCATCGCCAGCGAAACCCGCTCCAGCCCACGCCGTGCAAGCAGCGGTTGCAGCAGCAATGCTGCGGCGATCAGGACAGCGCCGAAGGCGATAAAGCGAATCGGGAAGCTCATGCCCAGCCAGTAAGCGCCCCAGCCGGAAAGGTAGCCGGTTTCGACGCCGAAGGCGTTGCCGAGCGACAGCAGGGCAAACCACCACACCAGCCCGGAGCGGCTGAACCAGCCAATCACGCCGTAAAGCAGAGCGGCGAACATCAGCAGCAATGAAACCCGGCCACTGCCGTTGTCCAGCCAGACGCCCATTTGCCACAGAGCGCAGGCGGTGAAGAGCACGGCGATGAACAGCGCGGCCTCATTACCGTAGCGTTTTTCCGGATGACGGCGACGACGGCGCAAGGCCCAGATATAGGCCAGCGCGGCCAGTATGCCGGCCATCGCCATGCGAACCGGCGCATCGAAGCGGAACAAGCCGCTCAGCCAGTCCAACAGAGCGCTGTCGGCGAACAGGCTGGTGATGGCAATGACCAGCGAGGCCAGTGCGGCGAGAAAGGTATAACGCGCCAGCCGCCGCCAGTCGAAAGGCTGCACTTCCACATGCTGCAACAACTGTTCTTGCTGTTGCGCCGTCAGCGCGCCTTCGCCGACCCAGCCGTTCAGGGCTTTGCGTACCACGGCGGCGTTCTTCTTGCTGAATTTCATGTTTCTTATCCCTGATAACATCGCTATTCGTTCAGTATATACCCGTCGCATTTCAAGCCGCAGCGCTCGACGCCGTTCCCGGTCGGCAGGGGCGAATATATTCACTCCGGTTAACGCGGGCGCAGCATGCGGCGCACCTACTGTGTATAATGCCCGCCGCAAAAGCGCACGAGGAATTATGCGATGACTGAATATAACGATGAATACTGGATGCGTCAGGCGTTGCTGCTTGCCCAGCGTGCTCAGGAAGAAGGCGAGGTGCCGGTGGGTGCGCTGCTGGTGCTGGACAATCAGGTGATTGGCGAAGGCTGGAACCGGCCGATTGGCCGCCACGATCCTACCGCGCATGCGGAGATCATGGCGCTGCGGCAGGGCGGAGCGGTGTTACAGAACTATCGCCTGTTGAATGCCACGTTGTATGTCACCCTGGAGCCGTGCGTGATGTGCGCCGGCGCAATGGTTCACAGCCGCATTCGTCGGCTGGTGTATGGCGCGGCCGATGTGAAAACCGGTGCGGCAGGGTCGCTGGTGGATATTTTGCGCCATCCCGGCATGAACCATCAGGTGGAGATCGCTTCAGGCGTGCTGGCGGACGAATGCGCCGCGACGCTGAGCAACTTTTTCCGCCTGCGCCGCGAGCAGAAAAAAGCGCTTAAGCTGGCGCAGCGCGCGGCGGATAAGCCGGAGTAATCAGTGGTTAAGCGCCAGTTCCGGTATAACGACCGGATAGCCTTTCCCTAACGCCTCCTGTTCGGCCGCTTCCTGCGCCGCCTTCCTCTCTTTTTCTTGCAGATAGCCGACCAGGCTGACCTGATAGCGGCGAATGTTTTCCACGTAGTTATAAGCTTCGCGTCCGCGCGCATAGCCGTAGGTCAACTGCGGGTAATAACGTTTTTGGCTGAGCATCGGCAGGCGCTGTTTGACGTCCACCCAGCTGTCCGGGTTGCCTTTTTGCATTTTGGTCAGCTTGCGGGCGTCGAGCATATGGCCCCAGCCCATGTTGTACGCCGCCAGCGAGAACCAGATGCGTTCGTCTTCCGGCACGCTGTCGGGCACCTTGGCCATCAGCCTTTGCAGGTAAAGTGCGCCGCCCTGAATGCTTTCCTCGGGATCCAGACGATCGTTGACCCCCAGGCCGTCGGCGGTGGCCCGCGTCAGCATCATCAGGCCGCGTACGCCGGTAGGGGAGGTGGCCTGCGGGTTCCAGTGCGACTCCTGATAGGCGATGGCCGCCAGCAATTTCCAGTCGATCTCATTGGCGTATTTTTCAAACAGCGAGCGGAAGGTCGGCAGCACCGAGTCGATGGCCGACAGGAAGGTTCTGGTATCGACGTAATCGAAGCTGCCGACGTGGCCGAGATACTTCTCTTCCAGCCGCGCCAGCGTGCCGTCGTCTACCATCTGGCTATAGAAATCCAGCATCGCCGCATACAGGCTGTCGTCGTTGCCGCGCTTCAGATACCAGGTGACCGGCTCTTCATCGGTGACGTCGAACGCGACCGCCAGTTGCGGATGGATGCGCTGCAGCAGGGCGATAGTCACGGAGTCGCCGAGGGTATAGTCGAGCTTGCCGTCGGCCACCTGTTCCAGCAGCTCTTTGGAGGTCAGGTCGCTGGAGGCTTCCCAACTGAGGTCCGGGAATTTACTTTGCTTAAGCTGCTTCAGCGTGCTGACGTGCGCGGAACCGGAGGCGACCGCCAGCTTGCCTTTAATATCGGCAAAGGTTTTTGGCCGTGGGGTGCCCAGGCGATAGACCAACTGCTGGGATACGGAATAATAGGCCGGACCGGTGCGTGCGCGGCTGAGGCGATCCTGGTTGTAGATCAGGCCGGCGGCCAGCAGATCGGTGTCGTCATCGTCCAGATCGTCAAACAGGTCATTGATATTGTTGTGCGGGATCACCACCAGCTTCACGCCCAGGTAGTTGGCGAAGCGCTTCGCCAGTTCGTAATCGAGCCCACCCGGCCCCTGTTTGGTGGTGAAATAGGTTAGCGGCGTGTTCAGCGTACTGATACGCAGCTCGCCACGGGATTTGATCTCTTCGAGCTGCCCTCCCTGGCCACCGCGCCAGGCAATGTTGGGCCACAGGGCGAGCGCCAGAAGCAAGGTAACAACACCGATGAGAATGTAGTTTATTTTTAGGCGTTTCAAATAGTTATCCAGTGGTGGTACGGGTGCTCCGGTGACCGGGGGTCAGTCTTTTCTTATGGTTAAATCACCAGTGCGGGAGCATTTTGCGCAACAAAACGCCAGCGTGCAACTTTATTGACACGTTATGACAATTCGAGGGGGCGAACAGCTTTTATCAATAATAGCTGCGCAAACGGTTTCGTCGGCGGCGCAGATTCTCTATAATGACGCGCGTTTTCCCCTGTTGCGCCCAAAGAAGTGCTGAAGTCAGTTGCTTCGAAGACGAGAGAACTTTGATTATGGAAATACTGCGTGGTTCGCCCGCTTTGTCGGCTTTTCGTATTACCAAACTGCTGTCCCGCTGTCAGGACGCTCAACTTCCGGTCAGTGATATCTACGCCGAGTACGTCCACTTTGCCGATGTTAATGCACCGCTAAGTGCCGAAGAGCATGGCAAGCTCACGCGCCTGCTCAAGTATGGCCCCTCTCTCGCCGAACATGCCCCTGAAGGCCGCCTGCTGTTGGTGACGCCGCGTCCGGGTACCATTTCACCCTGGTCTTCCAAAGCCAGCGATATCGCCCACAACTGCGGTTTGAAGCAAGTGGTGCGGCTGGAGCGCGGCCTGGCGTTTTACGTCAAGGCGCCGACGCTGACCGAAGCGCAGTGGCAACAGCTTGCCGCGTTGCTGCACGATCGCATGATGGAAACGGTATTCAGCGAACTGCAGCAGGCAGAACAGCTTTTTGCTCAGCATCAACCGGCGCCGTACCAGGCGGTGGACGTGCTGGGAGAAGGGCGCAGCGCGCTGGAACAGGCCAACCTCAAGCTGGGGCTGGCACTGGCGCAGGATGAAATCGACTATCTGCTGAATGCCTTTACCGGTCTGGGGCGCAACCCGACGGATATCGAACTCTATATGTTCGCGCAGGCCAACTCCGAGCACTGCCGCCACAAGATTTTCAACGCCGACTGGATCATCGACGGCGAACAGCAACCCAAATCGCTGTTCAAAATGATCAAAAACACCTTCGAGCAGACGCCGGATTACGTACTCTCTGCTTATAAAGACAACGCGGCGGTCATGGAAGGTTCTCAGGTCGGCCGTTTCTTCGCCGCGCCGGAAAACGGCCAGTATGACTACCATCAGGAAGACGCGCATATCCTGATGAAGGTGGAAACCCATAACCACCCGACGGCGATCTCCCCATGGCCGGGCGCCGCTACCGGTTCCGGCGGCGAGATCCGTGACGAAGGCGCCACCGGCCGCGGCGCCAAGCCCAAGGCGGGCCTAGTGGGCTTCTCGGTTTCCAATCTGCGTATTCCCGGTTTCGAACAGCCGTGGGAGCAGGACTTCGGCAAACCGGAGCGCATCGTTACCGCACTGGATATCATGACCGACGGCCCATTGGGCGGTGCGGCGTTCAACAACGAATTCGGGCGTCCTGCGCTGGTAGGCTACTTCCGTACTTATGAAGAGCAGGTCAACAGCCACAACGGCGTCGAGCTGCGCGGCTACCACAAGCCCATCATGTTGGCGGGCGGTATCGGCAACATCCGCGCCGATCACGTGCAGAAGGGTGAAATCACCGTGGGCGCCAAGCTGGTGGTGCTCGGCGGCCCGGCGATGAATATCGGCCTGGGCGGCGGCGCGGCTTCTTCCATGGCGTCCGGCCAGTCCGATGCCGATCTGGACTTCGCCTCGGTGCAGCGCGACAACCCGGAAATGGAACGCCGCTGTCAGGAAGTGATCGACCGCTGCTGGCAGTTGGGCGAACAAAACCCGATTCTGTTTATCCACGACGTGGGTGCCGGCGGTCTGTCTAACGCCATGCCGGAACTGGTCAGCGACGGTGGCCGCGGCGGCCGTTTCGAACTGCGCGATATCCTTAACGACGAGCCGGGCATGAGCCCGCTGGAAGTGTGGTGCAACGAATCGCAGGAGCGCTATGTGATGGCGATTGCGCCGGCGCAGATGGCGCAGTTTGACGAAATTTGCCGCCGTGAGCGCGCACCTTATGCGGTGATCGGCGAAGCCACCGAAGAGCTGCATTTGACGCTGAACGACAGCCATTTCGACAATCAACCGATCGACATGCCGCTGGACGTGCTGCTGGGCAAAACGCCGAAAATGACGCGTGACGTGACCAGCCTGCAGGTCAAGGGCGAACCGATCCAACGCGCGAATATCACCCTGGAGGATGCGGTAAAACGCGTTCTGCATTTGCCGGCGGTGGCAGAGAAAACCTTCCTGATCACCATCGGCGACCGCACCGTAACCGGCATGGTGGCACGCGACCAGATGGTTGGCCCGTGGCAGATCCCGGTAGCCGACTGCGCGGTGACCACCGCCAGCCTGGACAGCTACTATGGTGAAGCGATGTCGATCGGCGAACGTGCGCCGGTTGCCTTGCTGGACTTCGCCGCCTCCGGCCGCCTGGCGGTAGGGGAAGCGTTGACCAACCTGGCAGCGACCGAAATCGGTTCGCTCAAGCGCGTGAAGCTTTCCGCTAACTGGATGGCGGCAGCCGGTCACCCGGGTGAAGACGCCGGCCTGTATGCCGCGGTGAAAGCGGTGGGCGAAGAGCTTTGCCCGGCGCTGGGCATCACCATTCCGGTGGGCAAAGACTCGATGTCGATGAAAACCCGCTGGCAGGAAGGCGCAGAGCAGCGCGAAATGACCTCGCCGCTGTCGCTGGTGATCACCGGTTTTGCCCGCGTGGAAGACGTTCGTCATACCGTGACGCCGCAACTGCGCACCGATAAGGGCGACAGTGCGCTGTTGTTGATCGACCTGGGCAACGGCCATAACGCACTGGGCGCTACCGCACTGGCGCAGGTTTACCGCCAACTGGGCGACAAGCCGGCCGACGTGCGCAATGTAGAACAGCTGGCAGGCTTCTTCAACGCCATGCAGCAACTGGTGGCCGATCGCGCGCTGCTGGCTTACCACGACCGTTCCGACGGCGGCCTGCTGGTTACGCTGGCGGAAATGGCGTTTGCCGGCCACTGCGGCGTGAACGTGGATATCAAAGGGCTGGGCGACGATGCGCTGGCAGCGCTGTTCAACGAAGAGCTGGGCGCGGTGATTCAGGTCACAGCCGACCGGCTTGAAGCGGTACGGCAGGTGTTTGCTCAACACGGCCTGACGGACAATGTGCACCACATCGGCAGCGTGCAGGCCGGCGATCGCTTTGTCATTACTCAGGGCGACAAAGCGCTGTACAGCCAAAGCCGCGCCACCCTGCGCACCTGGTGGGCGGAAACCACCTGGCAGATGCAACGCCTGCGCGATAACCCGGAATGCGCCGATCAGGAGCACCAGGCCAAGCAGGACGAGCGCGACCCGGGTCTGAACGTCAAGCTGACCTTTGCGCCGGAAGAAGACATTGCCGCGCCTTACATCGCCAAGGGCGCACGCCCTAAAGTGGCGGTGCTGCGCGAGCAGGGCGTCAACTCCCACGTTGAGATGGCGGCAGCCTTCCACCGCGCCGGCTTCGATGCGGTAGACGTTCACATGAGCGATCTGCTGGAAGGGCGTCGCGATCTGCAAGATTTCCATACGCTGGTTGCCTGCGGCGGTTTCTCTTACGGCGACGTACTGGGCGCCGGCGAAGGCTGGGCGAAGTCGATTCTGTTCAACGACCGCGTTCGCGACGAATTCGAATCCTTCTTCCACCGTCCGCAGACCCTGGCATTGGGCGTGTGCAACGGTTGCCAGATGATGTCGAACCTGCGCGATCTTATCCCCGGCGCCGAACACTGGCCGCGTTTCGTACGCAACCTGTCGGATCGTTTTGAAGCGCGTTTCAGCCTGGTGGAAGTGGCGGCCAGCCCGTCGTTGTTCATGCAGGGCATGACAGGTTCACGAATGCCGATTGCCGTATCCCACGGTGAAGGGCACGTTGAAGTGCGCGATGCCGTGCACCTGGCGGCGCTGGAAAGCAGTGGTCTGGTGGCATTGCGCTTTGTGGACAATGCCGGCCAGGTAACGGAAACCTATCCAGCCAACCCTAACGGTTCGCCGAACGGCATCACCGCAGTGACCAGCAGCAACGGCCGCGCGACGGTGATGATGCCGCATCCGGAACGCGTATTCCGTACCGTGAGCAACTCATGGCACCCGGAAGAGTGGGGCGAAGACAGCCCGTGGATGCGCATGTTCCGCAACGCCCGCAAGCAACTGGGCTAAGCGGTTACCGCGCGGTAACGAAAGGGGGCGCAAGAGATTGCGCCCCCTTTTTACTTATTGCGCCGGTACCGGTTTGCCGCTGTCGGCATTTTGCGACAGCGCACCTTTTTCATGTCTCTAAAAAGAGACACTTAACTCATTGATTTTTAATAGTGAAAAATTAATTGGCTTAAGTTGTCGGTTTTTGACGACAGGGTGGTTGTTTTTTAAACGCCTGCCGGCGAGGCAATTTGAGTCCATTGGCCATGTTTTTATTTATTTTCTAGTTTATTCAATGCGTTAATAAATATGTTGAAAAGTTGGCATGCTAAGTGCATTATTCTCCCCAGTTGCTCATTCAACTTTTTATGATGGCCCCGTATTTAGACGGGAAATTTGCCTCATAAGCCTCCGAATGATGCCAAAGAAATGGTGCCTATCGTCCAACCAAACCGATAACAGACGCGTAAGCGGCTTTATCAAGCATCGGACGACACGTGGAGTGAGGCACCGCCTGTATCCAACTGTGATGAGTGTTCATCAATCCCGGATACTTATGGATGCTATTCGTCCTGTTCGATGCCAGCCTTGTGCTACATCACCCTGGGGACGAGATTCAAGGGCATCCACACTTTCTTGCGATGGG
Organism: Serratia plymuthica; assembly: GCF_018336935.1. NCBI lineage: Bacteria > Pseudomonadati > Pseudomonadota > Gammaproteobacteria > Enterobacterales > Yersiniaceae > Serratia > Serratia plymuthica. The sequence continues at coordinate 4,698,999 of NZ_CP068771.1, forward strand.
GCAGTCCTGCCCCAGCGTCAAATACCTTTCATACTCGACGTTGCATCTGTGTTGCCTGCGCTTGTGCGCCTTGACGCAACGCCAATTATTTTGGGTATTACGATAGGTCCGAACACAAACCCCCCATCCTCACCGCTCGGCTTCCCCTATTTTCCTGACGCTCCGCTGAACGCCGGGCTTTCCTCTCACCGGTGACTCGGTTAGCATCGGAGCAGATGAGAGACAATGAGATGATTTCGTTGAAAAGATGGCGTTTATTCCCCCGCTCGCTGCGTCAGTTGGTCCTGATGGCGTTTCTGCTGGTGCTGCTGCCGCTGTTGGTGCTGGCTTATCAGGCTTATCAAAGTCTGGATCATCTCAGCGCGCAGGCCGCAGACATCAACCGTACCACGCTGGTGGATGCACGGCGCAGCGAGGCGATGACCAGCGTGGCGCTGGAGATGGAGCGCAGCTATCGTCAGTATTGCGTGCTGGTGGATCCCACCCTGGAGCGGCTGTACCAAAATCAACGTAAACAGTATTCGCAGATGTTGGACGCCCATGCGCCGATCCTGCCGGATGAACGCTATTATCAAACGTTGCGCAGTCTGCTGACCCAACTGGCCGCGATTAAATGTCAGAGCAGCGGGCCGGATAAACAGGCATCGACTCTGCTGGAGTCTTTCTCGCGCTCCAACGCCGAGATGGTGCAGGCCACCCGCGCCGTGGTGTTCTCGCGCGGCCAGCAGTTGCAGCAGGCGATTGCCGAACGTGGCCAGTTCTTCGGCTGGCAGGCGCTGATGCTGTTTCTGGTCAGCGTGCTGCTGGTGGTGCTTTTCACCCGCATGATCATCGGCCCGGTGAAAGCGGTGGAGCGCATGATCAACCGTTTGGGGGAAGGGCGGGCGCTGGGCAGCGCCGAGTCGTTTAAAGGCCCGCGTGAGCTGCGTTCGTTGGCGCAACGCATTATCTGGCTGAGCGAGCGCCTGGCGTGGCTGGAGTCGCAACGGCATGAGTTCCTGCGCCATATCTCGCATGAATTGAAGACGCCGCTGGCCAGCATGCGCGAGGGCACAGAACTGTTGGCCGACGAAGTGGCCGGCCCGCTGACTTCCGATCAGAAAGAGGTCGTGACCATTCTCGATAACAGCAGCCGCCACCTGCAGCAACTGATCGAGCAACTGCTGGATTACAACCGTAAACTGGCCGATGGCCCGGCGGAGCATGAGAATGTTGAGCTGCGCGATATGGTCGAGTTGGTGGTCGCCGCGCACAGTTTGCCGGCCAGGGCCAAAATGATCCGGACCGAGATCACATTGGATGCGGAAATCTGTTGGGCAGAGCCTACGCTTTTAATGCGCGTGCTGGATAATCTCTACTCCAATGCGGTGCACTACGGCAAGGAATCCGGTAACATTTGGATTCGCAGCCGTCAGGTTGGGCAACGGGTGCAAATTGATGTCGCCAACAGCGGCACGCCAATCCCTGAGGCCGAGCAAACCATGATTTTTGAGCCTTTTTTCCAGGGTAGCCACCAGCGAAAAGGGGCGGTAAAAGGAAGCGGTCTGGGGTTGAGCATCGCTCAGGATTGTATCCGCCGGATGCGCGGTGAATTGCAGCTGGTCGAAGTTGCCGGCGCAGACGTCTGCTTCCGCATTGAATTGCCATTAACCGCCGAGAATGAATAAATAATGTACACATGGTCTAAACGCCTTCGTCTATCGCAGACCGAACGTTCACCGCGTGCCACGCAGAGCGCGCCACTCGGCAAGCGTCGTCTTTCCTTTTTAGGCAGTGTTCTTTGCGTGCCGTTTTTGCTGGCAGGCTGCGTCGATCGTGCGGTCAGCAGCGGCCTCAGCCAGCAGCAGCAAGAAGCGATCCCGGACACCAAAGTGGTGGATTACCGCATCGCGGCCTGCGATACCCTGTGGCAGCTCGACGACAAAGACGCGTTGAATAATTCACTTTACTGGTTGCGTGCGATGGATTGCGCCGATCGCGTTGGATCGACCCAGGCGCGCGCTCTGGCGAAAACCCTGCCTGGCGACAGCTGGGACGGCATTTTCAAGCAAAGTATTCTGCTGGGCAGCGCCGAGCCGACGTCGGGCGAACGTCGCCAGATGATCGATCGTCTGAACAGTTACCGCCTGGAGTTCCCTAGCTCCTTGCGCCCGTTGCTGCAACTGTGGCGCCAGCAGCAGGTTCTGCAGATCACCTTGTTCGATGAAAAGGCGCGCTATCAGCACCTGCAGGAAAGCTCGGACGGCCAGATAGATGCGCTGCGCCAGAGCCAGATCCGTTTGCAGGCCCAGCTGCAGGATACGTCGCGCAAGCTGGAGAATCTGACCGATATCGAACGTCAGCTCTCCTCGCGCAAGCAGCTACAGGGCGAAATCCCGGATAACGGCGCGACACAGCAAAAAACCGACGCCGCAGATAAAAATGCCGCGCCGGGCAAGGCCGCAGAACCGGAGGCCGAACCGGAAAAGGGCACCGCCCTGCCGGTGGATCCGGAAGATACCTACGTGCCGCCCCCCGCTAACAAGGAGTCTCACGCGCGATGACAGCCCGCAAACCGGCCAATTTGTTATTGGTTGACGACGATCCCAGCCTGCTCAAACTGTTGGGTATGCGCCTGACCAGCGAAGGTTTTCATGTCACCACCGCCGAAAGCGGCCAGGAAGCGCTGCGCCTGTTGGGGCGTGAACAGATTGATCTGGTGATAAGCGATCTGCGGATGGACGAAATGGACGGCATGGCGCTGTTTGCCGAAATCCAAAAACACCAGCCTGGCATGCCGGTGATCATTCTTACCGCCCATGGTTCGATCCCGGATGCGGTTGCCGCCACCCAGCAGGGGGTGTTCAGCTTCCTCACCAAACCGGTGGATCGCGATGCGCTGTACAAGGCCATTGACGAAGCGCTGTCGCTCTCGCTGCCGGCCGGTGACGACAGCTGGCGCGAAGATATCGTCACCCGCAGCCCGATTATGCTGCGCCTGCTGGAGCAGGCGAAAATGGTGGCGCAATCCGACGTCAGCGTGCTGATCAACGGCCACAGCGGCACCGGTAAAGAAGTGTTGGCTCAGGCGATCCACGGCGCCAGCCCGCGCGGCAAGAAAGCCTTTATCGCCATTAACTGCGGCGCCTTGCCGGAACAACTGCTGGAGTCTGAGCTGTTCGGTCACGCCAAAGGGGCGTTTACCGGCGCGGTCAGCAACCGTGAAGGGTTGTTCCAGGCGGCGGCAGGCGGCACGCTGTTCCTCGATGAGATCGGCGATATGCCGCTGTCGTTACAGGTCAAGCTGCTGCGCGTGCTGCAGGAGCGTAAGGTGCGCCCGCTGGGCAGCAACCGCGATCTGGACATCGACGTGCGGATTATTTCCGCCACCCACCGTGACCTGCAAAAGGCGATGGCGAAAAACGAGTTCCGCGAAGATCTCTACTACCGCCTGAACGTGGTGAACCTGAAGATCCCTGCGCTGAATGAACGGGCCGAAGATATCCCGCTGCTGGCCAACCATCTGCTGCGTGAATCCGCCAAGCGTCACAAGCCGTTTGTCCGCAGCTTTTCTTCCGACGCCATGAAGCGCCTGATGACCGCCACCTGGCCGGGCAACGTGCGCCAACTGGTGAACGTGATCGAACAGTGCGTGGCGCTGACGTCCGCGCCGGTGATCAGCGAAGCGCTGGTGGAGCAGGCACTTGAAGGGGAAAATACCGCGTTGCCGACCTTCGTCGAGGCGCGTAATCAGTTTGAATTGCACTATCTGCGCAAGCTGCTGCAGATCACCAAGGGTAACGTAACCCAGGCCGCGCGTATGGCGGGGCGCAACCGTACCGAGTTTTATAAATTGCTGTCGCGTCATGAATTGGACGCCGGCGATTTTAAAGAATGATGTTTTCCGTCAGGGCCTGCGAATGCAGGTTCTCAACAAACGCGGCGGAATGATTTACACTCCGTTCTCTTTGTCGTGGCATGACCGGGCGTAGAGAACCATGGAACGTATTGAGCAGGATCCTAAACAATGAGCAGATCACTTTCCATCGCATTGGCCCAGCTGAATTTGCTGGTCGGTGACATTGAAGGCAACACCGAACGCATGTTGCAAACCGTGCAAGAGCAGCAGAAGGCGGGAGCCGATCTGGTCATGTTCACCGAGCTGGCGCTGTCCGGTTATCCGCCGGAAGACCTGCTGTATCGCGACGATTTCTACCAGCGCTGCGACGCGCAGCTTCATCGCCTGCAACAGGCATCCACCGATGTGGCGATCCTGGTCGGCCACCCGTGGCGCGAAGGCGACAAGCTGTATAACGCGCTGTCGCTGTTCTCTGAAGGGCAATTGTTGACGCGCTATTTCAAGCAACAGCTGCCGAACTACGGCGTCTTCGATGAGAAACGCTACTTCCACGCCGGCAACGAAACCTGCGTGGTGAACCTGAAAGGCTATCGTCTGGGCTTGCTGATTTGCGAAGACCTGTGGTTCCCGGAGCCGGTCGATGCTGCCAAAGCCGCCGGCGCCGAAATGATTTTGTCGATCAACGCCTCGCCGTACAATCGCGAGAAGCCGTATATCCGCAAGACGCTGATGGCCGGCCATTGCCAGCGCACCCACCTGCCGCTGGTGTATCTGAACCAGATCGGCGGGCAGGATGAATTGATTTTTGACGGTTGCTCGAAGGTGTTCGACGCGGCCGGCAACATGACCCACCGCCTGGCGGCGTTCGCCGAGCAGGTGACGCTGCTGAAGTTCAACGAACTGGACGTGGTGCCGATGCTCGCACCGGCCGCCGAGTTGCCGCAGCTGGCGCAGGTTTATGAAGCGCTGGTGTTGGCGGTGCGCGATTACGTGACCAAAAACGGCTTCAAGGGCGCGGTGTTGGGGCTGTCCGGCGGTATCGACTCGGCGCTGACGCTGGCGATTGCCGTCGATGCTCTGGGCAAAGACAAGGTGCAGGCGCTGATGATGCCGTTCCGCTATACCGCGGATATCAGCATCGCCGACGCCAAGGAAGAAGCTGAAATCCTCGGCGTCGAGTTCGATATCGTCTCCATCGAACCGATGTTCGACGCCTTTATGGGCCAGCTGACGCCGATGTTCGCCGGCACCGAACGCGACACCACCGAAGAAAACCTGCAGGCGCGCTGCCGCGGCGTGGTGTTGATGGCGTTGTCCAACAAGCGTCGCAGCATCGTGTTGACCACCGGTAACAAAAGCGAGATGGCCGTAGGCTATGCCACGCTGTATGGTGATATGGCCGGTGGCTTTGACGTACTGAAAGACGTGCCGAAAACGCTGGTGTTCAAACTGTCCGAATACCGCAATACCGTCTCCTACGTGATCCCGCAGCGCGTTATCGATCGTCCGCCTTCCGCCGAGTTGGCGCCGGATCAGGTCGATCAGGACAGCCTGCCGCCGTACGACATTCTGGATGCGATTCTGGAAGGTTACGTCGAACGCGATAAATCGGTTGCCGATCTGGTGGCCGAAGGTTTTGACGAGGCGATCGTGCGCAAGGTTATCCGCCTGGTGGATATCAACGAATACAAGCGGCGTCAGGCCGCCGTCGGGCCGCGCATCACCGCCCGCAATTTCGGCAAAGACCGCCGCTACCCAATCACATCCGGCTTTGGCCGCAAAAATTGGTAAAGGAAAAAAGATGAAAAAGATCGACGCTATTATCAAGCCGTTCAAACTGGATGATGTCCGTGAAGCGCTGGCCGAAGTGGGCATTACCGGGATGACCGTCACCGAAGTGAAAGGCTTCGGCCGCCAAAAGGGTCACACCGAACTGTACCGCGGCGCAGAGTACATGGTCGATTTTCTGCCTAAGGTGAAAATCGAGATCGTAGTGGCCGACGATATCGTCGATACCTGCGTAGAAACCATCATGCAGACCGCACAAACCGGTAAAATCGGCGATGGTAAGATCTTTGTCTTCGACGTGGCGCGGGTGGTGCGGATTCGTACCGGCGAACAGGACGAAGAAGCGATTTAATCCGATCGTCTACCGAGCACTGCCGGCTTGAGCTGGGCAGTGCTCGATTTCCTACATCCTGTCCCGGTCGTGCTCACGACGCCCATACCCTCCTCGCTAAAAACGTCCCAACGCTTTATCGCTCAGTCATTTTCGCCATCAGCATTCTAAAAAAGCGAAGGTTATCGCGTTTTTGATAGTTTTTTCGATCGCTTTTCTCACGGGATCTACACTCAACTCAACCATCTTGATTAAGGCGATCCCCAATGAATTTCACGTTGCTGCCAGGAGCAGACTTGAACGCGGCTTCAGCGGCCCCGAAGGGGGGGAAGGCCATGGATGGGCTGAATAACCGCACGCAGACAACAACGCAGCGGCTTGAAAGGCGATGGGGATGATGACGTTGCGCCAGATCCGCCACTTTATCGCCGTGGCGGAAACCGGATCGATTTCCGCCGGCGCCCAGGCGGTGTTCGTATCCCAGTCTTCGCTGACGCTGGCTATCCAGCAGCTGGAAACCGAAATCGGCGTGCGGCTGTTCGATCGCCACGCCAAAGGCATGAACCTGACCCATCAGGGCCATCAGTTCCTGCGTCAGTCTTACCTGATCCTCGCCACGGTGGATAACGCCAAGCGCAGCCTGCAACTCGGCACCGAAAGCCTGACCGGCAAACTGACCATTGGCGTCACCAGTCTGGTGGCAGGCTACTTTTTGGTGGAACTGCTGAAGCGGTTTAAATCGGCTTATCCCAACGTCACCATTCAGGTGGTAGAGGATGAACGCCCCTATATTGAGCACCTGCTGGTGAGCGGGGAGATCGACATCGGTGTGCTGATCTTGTCGAATATCGAAGACCGCGATGCGCTGCAAACCGAAGTGCTGATGCATTCGCCGTATCGCCTGTGGTTGCCGCCGTTGCACCCGTTGCTGGAGCACGAAAGCATCAGCCTGGCAGACGTGGCAAAGCAACCGCTGATCCAGCTTAACGCCGACGAAATGGACGTGCATGCGCGCCGCATCTGGGCGCGCGCCGGGCTGAAACCGGAGATCGCCATGAAGACCGCTTCAACCGAAGCGGTGCGTAGCCTGGTGGCGGCGGGGATGGGGGTCTCTATCCAGCCGGACATGGCGTACCGCGCCTGGTCGCTGGAAGGCAATATGATCGAGGCGCGCAAGCTGGCGGATCTGCTGGAGCCGCTGGATATCGGCCTGGCGTGGCGCCGGGGCAGTGCGCGGCCGGAACTGGTCACGCCGTTTCTCACCATCGCGCGCGAGAATGGCAATATGCATGCTGCCGGCCTGAAGCATTCGATTTAATCGAACGCGGCCTTCAGTATTTAGAATTTGTTGGCTGCTCGATGCTCGCATAGTCTGATTAAAACTAACTTATTCACATTTAGTTAACGTTTTAGTCACTCAGGGGCACCAGGCGATGGCAGATGTGCACTTCCTTACAGGCTTGACCTGTCAGCAATTCATTAACGGTGAATCGGTCGAAGGCGAAGGCCAGCAAGAGTGCATCGTCAATCCCGCCAATGGCGAAACGCTGGTTTCGATTACCGAGGCTTCATCGGCGCAGGTCGGCGGCGCGGTCAAGGCTGCGCAACAGGCTTTTGGCCAGTGGTCGCGTACTACCCCGGCTTACCGAGCTTCTATTTTGTTACGCATCGCCGACGCTATCGAGCGGCAGGCCGAGTATTTGGCCGGGTTGGAGGCGCTTAACTGCGGCAAGCCGCTGCATCAGGCGCGCAGTGACGATCTCCCGGCTGCCATCGACGTTTTCCGCTTTTTTGCCGGTGCGGTACGCACTCAGCAAGGACAGCTGGCCGGTGAATATATTGAAGGGCATACCTCAATGATCCGCCGGGATCCGATCGGCGTGGTGGCCTCTATTGCGCCGTGGAATTATCCGCTGATGATGGCGGCATGGAAAATCGCCCCGGCGTTGGCCGCGGGCAACACCGTGGTATTCAAACCTTCCGAACATACCCCGTTGAGCATTTTGGCGCTGGTGCCTGCGTTGCAGGAGATCCTGCCGCCGGGGGTGCTGAACATTCTGTACGGCGGCGGGGAGGGCGTCGGCAGCCATTTGGTCGGCCATCCGCAGGTTCGGCTGGTATCGGTGACCGGCGACATCGTTACCGGGCAAAAAATTCTGCAGGCGGCGGCGAAAAGCGTCAAGCGCACGCATCTGGAGCTGGGCGGTAAAGCGCCGGTGATCGTTTGTGACGATGCCGATCTCGACGAGGTGGTCAGCAGCATCCGCACCTACGGTTATTACAACGCCGGCCAGGATTGCACCGCCGCCTGTCGTATCTACGCGCAGGCGGGGATTTACCCGAAGCTGGTGGACGCCTTGGGTGAAGCCGTCGCCAGCCTGCGCTTTGCCCGCAAGCGCGATGAAGATAACGAAATCGGCCCGCTGATCAGCAGCCGTCAGCGCGATCGCGTCGCCAGTTTTGTCGAACGGGCGCTTAGCCAGCCGCATATCGAATTGATCACCGGTGCCGCCGCGCACTCCGGCCCGGGGTTTTACTACCAGCCAACGCTGCTGGCCGGCTGCCTGCAAAGCGATGAGATCGTTCAGCGCGAAGTGTTTGGCCCGGTCGTGAGCGTCACCCGCTTCGACCATCTGGAACAGGCGGTCAACTGGGCCAACGATTCCGAATACGGGCTGGCCTCATCGGTATGGACGCAGAATATCGACAGAGCGCTGCATATCGCAGCCCATCTGCAATACGGCAGCACCTGGATCAACACCCATTTCACCCTGGCGAGCGAGATGCCGCACGGCGGCCTGAAGCGCTCCGGCTACGGTAAGGATCTTTCCAGCGATTCGCTGCAGGATTACAGCGTTGTAAGACACGTAATGGCGAAATTCAAAGCCAGCTTCTAGCGGTTTCATAAAGCAAAAAACGGCGGCAGCCGTTCCCTGCCGCACACAGATACGCAACACAGGGGTAATTACGATGGGAAAAACTACCGCAGTCACCACCACGCTCTCCGCGCTCTGTATCACCGTGCTTTGCGGCCTGGCTCAGGCGGCCGAGTTGCCGCAGGCGCTCGGTAAAGGCGAAGGGCGGCTGGATATCATCGCCTGGCCCGGTTACATCGAGCGCGGCCAGTCCGACAAAAACTATGACTGGGTCACCCAGTTTGAGAAACAAACCAGCTGCGCGGTGAATGTGAAAACCGCCGCGACCTCCGATGAAATGGTCAGCCTGATGGCCAAGGGCGGTTACGATCTGGTCACCGCGTCCGGCGACGCCTCGCTGCGATTGATCCTCGGCAAGCGGGTACAACCGATCAATACCGCGCTGATCCCCAACTGGAAAAATATCGACCCGCGCCTGCTGAACGGCGCCTGGTACACCGTCGACGGCAAAACTTACGGCACGCCCTATCAGTGGGGCCCGAACCTGTTGATGTACAACACCAAAACCTTCCCGACCCCGCCGGACAGTTGGGGCGTGGTGTTCCAGCAGCAGAACCTGCCGGACGGCAAAACCAATCAGGGCCGGGTGCAGGCTTACGACGGGCCGATTTATATCGCCGATGCGGCGCTGTTCCTGAAGGCCACCCAGCCGCAACTCGGCATCAGCGATCCGTATCAGCTTAACGAAGAGCAGTATCAGGCGGCGTTGAAGCTGTTGCGCACTCAACACGCGTTGATCCACCGCTACTGGCACGATACTTCGGTACAGATGAGCGATTTCAAAAACGAAGGCGTGGTCGCTTCCAGCGCCTGGCCGTATCAGGCCAACGCCCTGAAAGGCGAGGGCCAGCCAATCGCTACCGTATTCCCGAAAGAGGGGGTTACCGGCTGGGCGGATACCACCATGCTGCATGCCGACGCCAAACACCCGAACTGCGCCTATCAGTGGATGAACTGGTCGCTGGAGCCGAAGGTGCAGGGCGACGTGGCCGCCTGGTTCGGTTCAGTGCCGGCCTCCCCAGCGGGCTGCAAGGCCAGCGCGCTGCTGGGCGAGAAGGGCTGCGAAACCAACGGTTTTAATCAGTTCGACAAGATCGCCTTCTGGAAAACGCCGCAGGCGCAGGGCGGCAAGTTCGTGCCGTACAGCCGCTGGACGCAGGACTATATCGCCATCATGGGCGGCCGCTAATATCCCCTTCATACTTCAAGCCGCCTCTTTGTTGGCTGCCCGCACTCACCCCGGTCACGTACGATTTGTACGCTCCCGGGGATGCGCTTGGTTGCCGCCTCGATGCAGCTCGAATTATTTTGCGGATAGGTCTGGCCAGGTTACGGGTTGCCGTCTAAGCCGCCGAAGTCATTTGATTTTTTGGAGTGCAGATCATGACCATTGCCGTGCAATTTATCGATGTTTCGCGGACCTTCGGCGATGTTCGCGCCGTAGACCGGGTGTCTATCGAGATCCAGGACGGAGAGTTTTTCTCCATGCTCGGGCCTTCCGGCTCGGGGAAAACCACCTGCCTGCGGCTGATCGCCGGTTTTGAGCAACTGAGCGCCGGCTCGATCCGCATACACGGGCAAGAAGCCGCCAACCTGCCGCCGTACCAGCGTGACGTGAATACCGTGTTCCAGGATTACGCGCTGTTCCCGCACATGTCGGTGCTGGAAAACGTCGCTTACGGGTTGATGGTCAAAGGCGTCGCCAAACGCGAACGGCTGGCGCGTGCGCAGGAGGCGCTGGACAGCGTGGCGTTGGGGTTTGTGGCCGAACGCAAACCGGCGCATCTTTCGGGGGGCCAGAGGCAGCGCGTTGCGCTGGCCCGAGCCTTGGTCAACCGGCCACGGGTGCTGTTGCTGGACGAACCGCTCGGCGCGCTGGATCTCAAACTGCGTGAGCAGATGCAGGGCGAACTGAAAAAACTGCAGCGCCAACTGGGCATCACCTTTATTTTCGTCACCCACGATCAGAGCGAAGCGCTGTCGATGTCCGATCGCGTGGCGGTGTTCAACAATGGCCGCATCGAGCAGGTCGATGCGCCGCGCGAGCTGTATATGCGGCCGAAGACGCCGTTCGTCGCCGAGTTTGTCGGCACCTCCAACGTGGTGCGCAGCGAACTGGCGCAGCGGTTGCTCGGCCAGGCCGCCACCTTCTCGATTCGCCCGGAGCATATCCGCCTGGCGGATCAGGCCGGTGCGGCACCGGATGAAATCCAGGTGCAGGGCATGTTGCAGGAGATCCACTATCAGGGCGCGGCAACGCGTTATGAAATCACGCTGAGCAGCGGCGAAAAACTGCTGGTCAGCCAGGCAAATCCTCAGTGGCATGCCGGCGGGCAGCAGCGTTTGATCGGGCAGCCGGTCACCGCCTGCTGGTCGCGTGAGGCGATGGTGCCGCTGCTGGAGGAGAGGTGAGATGGATATGAGCATCGACTTTCCCGCGCCGCGCCGCGGCACTCTGCGCGCGTTGTCGACCTGGTTATATCGCCGCCCGACGCTGTATCTGTTGCTGCTGTTGGTGCCGCCGTTGCTGTGGTTCGGCGCGGTGTATCTCGGTTCGCTGTTGACGCTGCTGTGGCAGGGGTTCTACACCTTCGACGACTTCACCATGACGGTGACGCCGGACCTGACCTTCGATAACCTGCGGGCGCTGTTCAACCCGGCCAACTACGACATCATCCTGCGCACCCTGACGATGGCGGTGCTGGTGTCGCTGGCCAGCGCGGTGCTGGCGTTCCCGATTGCCTATTATATGGCGCGCTACACCAGCGGCCGCGTCAAAGCGTTCTTCTACATAGCGGTGATGATGCCGATGTGGGCCAGTTATATCGTCAAGGCCTATGCCTGGACGCTGCTGTTGGCTAAAGACGGCGTAGCCCAGTGGTTCCTGCAACACCTCGGGTTGGAACCGGTGCTGGCGGCAATCTTGACCGTGCCGGGCGTGGGGGGCAACACCCTGTCGACCTCCGGGCTGGGGCGTTTTCTGGTGTTCGTGTATATCTGGCTGCCGTTCATGATTTTGCCGATCCAGGCCGCGCTGGAGCGCTTGCCGCCTTCGCTGTTGCATGCCTCGGCGGATCTGGGCGCACGCCCGGCGCAGACTTTCCGTTACGTGATCCTGCCGCTGGCGGTGCCGGGCATTGCTGCCGGGTCGATCTTCACTTTCTCGCTGACGCTGGGGGACTTCATCGTGCCGCAGCTGGTGGGGCCGCCGGGTTACTTTATCGGCAGCATGGTGTACGCCCAACAGGGGGCTATCGGGAATATGCCGATGGCGGCGGCCTTTACCCTGGTGCCGATCGTACTGATCGCGATTTATCTTTCCATTGTGAAACGTCTGGGGGCCTTCGATGCACTCTGAACGCGCGCCGTTAGGGCTGAAGCTGGCCGCCTGGGGCGGTTTGATCTTCCTGCATTTCCCGCTGGCGATTATCGCCATCTATGCCTTCAATACCGAGGATGCTGCGTTCAGCTTCCCGCCCAAGGGGTTTACGCTGCATTGGTTCAGCGTGGCCGCCGGCAGGCAGGATATCCTCGATGCGATGCTGCTTTCGGCGCAAATAGCCGCGCTGGCGACCGCCGTGGCGCTGGTGCTGGGCACCCTGGCGGCAGCGGCGCTGTACCGGCGTGATTTCTTCGGCAAGGACAGCATTTCGCTGCTGTTGCTGTTGCCGATCGCGCTGCCGGGCATCGTCACAGGTCTGGCGCTGCTGGCGGCGTTCAAGGCGCTCAATATCGAGCCGGGGGTGCTGACCATCGTCATCGGTCATGCCACCTTCTGCGTGGTGATTGTGTTCAATAACGTGATTGCCCGTTTCCGCCGCACCTCTTACAGCCTGATCGAAGCCTCTATGGATCTGGGCGCCGACGGTTGGCAAACCTTCCGCTACGTGATGTTACCCAACCTGGGGTCGGCGCTGCTGGCCGGCGGCATGCTGGCGTTCGCGCTGTCGTTTGACGAAATCATTGTCACCACCTTCACCGCCGGCCATGAGCGCACGTTGCCGCTGTGGTTGCTAAACCAGCTCGGCCGCCCGCGCGATGTGCCGATCACCAACGTGGTGGCGTTATCGGTGATGCTGCTGACCATGATCCCGATTTTGGGTGCCTATTACCTGACTAAGGGTGGCGAAAGCGTCGCCGGCAGCGGCAAATAGAATTCAGGCCCACTGGGCTACTGCGCTTGGCATCCTGAGATTGGGCAGTGCTCGGCCTCCTCACGTACTTCGTGTACGCTCCGGGGCTCTGCGCGCTGTCCGCACTCAGCCTGCCTACGCTCGTTACGCTCAGTGAACCTTAATTAACATTTTGAATTGTAAAATTTTAAAGGATAACCCTATGCAAAGCCAATTGTTGATTAACGGCCAACTGGTGACCGGCCAGGGGACGTCGCTGCCGGTATATAACCCGGCGACCGGAGAGGTGATCTTGCAGGTAGCGCAAGCCAGCCTGGAGCAGGTGGATCAGGCGGTGCTGGCGGCCGATGCCGCGTTTACCGAATGGGGGCAGACCACGCCGAAAGAGCGTGCCGACTGCCTGCTGAAGCTGGCGAGTCTGATCGATAGCCATGCGGAAACCTTTGCCCGGCTGGAATCGCTCAACTGCGGCAAACCTTATCACTGCGTGCTGAACGACGAACTGCCGGCAGTGGCCGACGTATTCCGCTTCTTCGCCGGTGCCAGCCGCTGCCTGAGCGGGCTGGCGGCCGGCGAGTACCTGGCCGGGCACACCTCGATGATCCGCCGCGATCCGCTGGGCGTGGTGGCCTCGATCGCTCCCTGGAACTACCCGCTGATGATGGCGGCGTGGAAGTTGGCCCCGGCGCTGGCGGCGGGCAATTGCGTGGTGATTAAACCGTCGGAACAGACCCCGCTGACCACCTTCAAGCTGGCCGAACTGGCCGCCGGGCTGTTCCCGCCGGGCGTGCTCAACGTGCTGTTCGGCCAGGGGGCCGGTGTCGGCGATCGGCTGACCGGCCATGACAAGGTACGAATGGTGTCGCTCACCGGTTCAATTGCTACCGGGGAACACATCATCGCGCATACCGCGCCGGGCATTAAGCGCACCCATATGGAACTGGGGGGCAAGGCGCCGGTATTGGTGTTTGATGATGCCGACCTGCAACAGGTGGTTGAAGGCATCCGCAGTTTCGGTTTTTACAACGCCGGCCAGGACTGCACCGCCGCCTGCCGCATTTATGCCCAGAAAGGCATTTACCCCGAGCTGGTGAAGCGGCTGGGCGAGGCAGTCGCCAGCCTGAAAATCGGGCCGCCGGAAGACGAAAGCAGCGAGCTTGGCCCATTAATCACCGCCCAGCATCTGGAGCGGGTGGCGGGGTTTGTCGAGCGGGCGAAGGCGCTGCCGCATGTGCAGGTGGTGACCGGCGGCGAGCGGGTCAACGGCCCCGGCTACTATTTCCAGCCGACGCTGCTGGCCGGTACGCGGCAGGAAGATGAAATCGTGCAGCGGGAGGTGTTCGGCCCGGTAGTCACCGTCACCGAGTTTGACGATGAGGCGCAGGTGCTGGCCTGGGCCAATGAGTCCAACTACGGGTTGGCGTCGTCGCTGTGGACCCGTGACGTGGGCCGTGCGCATCGCTTGAGCGCCCGCCTGCAATACGGTTGCACTTGGGTGAATACCCATTTCATGCTGGTGAGCGAAATGCCGCACGGCGGCCAGAAGCTGTCGGGCTACGGCAAGGATATGTCGATGTACGGGCTGGAGGACTACACCGCGATCCGGCATGTGATGTTTAAACATTGATTTTAATGTATTTATCCGCACAATAGCGCACATTCAGACCGGTTTCGACCGGTCTGATTGATAATAAAAATTGAAAGGAAGCCAATATGGGTATCACCCGACGCGATTTTCTCAACGGGGTGGCGATCACCATCGCCGCCGGGCTGACGCCGCTGCAAATCTTGCGTGCGTCACCGCAAACCGCCAATCAAACCCTGTACTATCCGCCGGCGCTGACCGGGTTGCGCGGTAACCATCCGGGATCCTTCGAGCATGCGCACCAGTTGGGGCGCGACGGCAAGGCATTCGATTTCGGTAGCGTACCCGCCACGGAAGAGTTTGACCTGATCGTGGTCGGTGCGGGCATCAGCGGGCTGGCCGCCGCCTGTTTCTGGCAGCAAATGAAGGGCGCGCAGCAGCGTATTTTGCTGATCGACAACCACGATGACTTTGGCGGCCACGCCAAGCGCAATGAGTTCAGCAGCGAAAACGGCACTATTCTCGGCTATGGCGGCAGCGAATCGCTGCAGTCGCCACGCTCGAACTTCAGCCCTGTGGCGATGGGGCTGCTGCAAAAGCTCGGCGTCAGCATCGACAACCTGGAAAAGGCGTTCGATAAAACCTTCTACCCGGATCTGAATCTGAGCCGCGGCGTCTATTTCGATCGTAAAAACTTCGGCGTCGACAAAGTGGTGAATGGCGATCCAGGGCGTATGGTGGCGGATGATATTCCGCGTGATCGGCTGAATGGCCGCTCCTACGAAGCCTTTATCGGCGATTTCCCGCTGCCGGAAAGTGACCGACAGGCGCTGATCGCGCTGCACACGGTGGACAAAGATTATCTGCCGGACCTGACTCAGGAACAAAAGAGCGAATGGCTCGACAAGCACAGTTATACCCAGTTCCTGCGTGAAAAAGTCGGTCTGAGCGAAATGGCTATCCGTTATTTCCAGCAGACCACCAGCGATTTCCAGGCGGTGGGCATTGACGCCACTTCGTGCAGCGATGCGCGCATCTGCGATCTGCCCGGCCTGAACGGCATGAACCTGCCGCCGCTGGATGAGGAATCGCAGGCGGATCTCGACGATCCTTACGTGTTCCACTTCCCGGATGGCAACGCCACGCTGGCGCGCCTGATGGTGCGTCATCTGATCCCGGCGGTGGCGCCGGGCGGCAAGGATATGAACGACATCGTGCTGGCGAAGTTCGACTACAGCCGGCTCGATCGGCCGGAATCGCCGGTAAAACTGCGCCTGAACAGCACCGGCCTGCACGTGGCTAACGTCGGCGACAAGGTTGAAGTGACCTATATGACCGGCGAGAAAATGACCAAGGTGCGCGCCGGGCAGGTGGTGATGGCCGGTTACAACATGATGATCCCGTATCTGGTGCCGGAAATGTCGCATGAGCAGCAAGAGGCGCTGAAGCAGAACGTGAAATCACCGCTGGTGTACAGCAAAGTGGTGATCCGCAACTGGCAGCCGTTTATCAAGCTGGGCGTGCATGAGGTGTATTCTCCGACCGCGCCTTATTGCCGCGTGAAGCTGGATTATCCGGTGAGCATGGGCGGTTATGAACATCCTCGCGACCCGAATCAGCCGATTGGCCTGCATATGGTGTATGTGCCGACGCTGGCGGGCAGCGGGCTGAGCCCCCGCGAACAGTCGCGCAAAGGGCGCGCCTTGCTGCTGGGCACGCCGTTTGAGGTGCATGAGCAGATGATCCGCGAGCAGTTGCAGGGCATGCTGGGTTCCGCCGGTTTCGACCATCAGCGCGATATTCAGGCGATCACCGTTAACCGCTGGTCGCACGGCTATTCCTACTTCCTCAATGGGCTGTTTGATGATGAAGAGGAGGCGAAAAAAATCATTGAGACGGCGCGTAAGCCGATAGGCAAGATTGTCATAGCCAACTCGGATTCGGACTGGAGCCCGTACGCCAACTCGGCAATCGATCAGGCATGGCGCGCGGTCAACGAACTGGCCTTCGGCCAGGCGGCCGCCAAGGAGGGAGCATGAGAATGCGTTCACTGTATTTGCTGACTCTACTGGCGGCGGGCGGTTCGGCTCAGGCGATGTCGGCCGGGGAATACGTGGCCAAGGCCGGTGACTGTACCGCCTGCCATACCGCGCCGGGCGGCGCTTTGCTGGCCGGAGGCATGAAGTTCCCGACGCCGCTGGGCGCTATTTACGCCACCAACATCACGCCGGATAAGCAGCACGGCATCGGCGCCTACTCTTTCGACGAGTTTGACCGCGCCATGCGCCAGGGCATCGCCAAAGATGGCCATCGGCTGTATCCGGCGATGCCCTATACCTCTTACGCCAAGATGAATGCGGCGGAAATGCGCGCGCTGTACGAGTATCTGATGCAGGAAGTGCCGGCGCAGAACGTCGCCAACCGCGCCGTCGATATCAGTTGGCCGCTGTCGATGCGTTGGCCGCTGGCGGTTTGGAATCAGCTGTTCCATGACGATGCGCAATATCGGCCGGACAGCGGGCAGAGCGCCGAGTGGAATCGCGGCGCTTATCTGGTGCAGGGCGCGGGCCACTGCGGCAGTTGCCATACGCCGCGCGGCTGGGCAATGCAGGAGAAGGGGCTGGACAGCAAGGAGCCGGCCTTCCTTAGCGGGGCCGAGCTGGACGGCTGGTACGCGTCTAACCTGCGCGGTATGCCGCAGGAAGAGGTGGCTGCACTGTTGAAAACCGGCCGCAGCCGACATGCTGCGGTGGCCGGGCCGATGAGCGAGGTGGTCACTCACAGTACGCAGTATCTTACCGATGGCGACCTGAACGCCATTGCCGCTTATCTGCACAGCCTGGCGGCGGAAAAAACGTCGGCAGAGAAAGCCGTTGCCCCGGTGGCCGGCAGTCAACAGGCCGGACAGCGCACCTATGCGATGTACTGTTCAACCTGCCACGGCAATAAAGGCGAGGGCAGCGACAACACCATCCCGGCATTGGCAGGCAACGCGACGGTGACGGCGGACAATCCGCTGACGGCGCTGCGTGTCTTGCTGGAAGGGGCGCAAACGCCGATCACTCAGCAGGGCACCGCGATCGCCATGCCAGGTTACGGCTGGGCATTGAATGACCGGCAGGCGGCCGATCTGATGAGCTACTTGCGCGGAAGCTGGGGCAATCAGGCTGGGGCGGTAACGGCGCAGCAGGTGCAGGAGGCGCGCAAGCTGGCGGAGAAATAACGGCGGGGCGCGGCGCTGTTCACAGGCCGCGCCCCGTTTGATTACAGTACTTTATGCGGGCCGAAGCATTCGTAATGGATGTTCTCGGCGCTCACGCCCATTTCCAGCAGCTGTTTGCCGACATGCTGCATAAACGGCACCGGGCCGCAGAAGTAATATTGCATCTGTGGATCCTCGAGCGTGTCGCGCAGTGCGTTGAGGTTCATCAACCCGCTGCTCTGATAATCGCGGCCTTCCACGTCGTCGGCGCCCGGCTCGCGGTACCAGACGTGACTGCTCAGGTTTGGCATGCGGCCGGCGATATCCGCCACTTCATCCGCAAAGGCGTGAACGCTGCCGTTTTCCGCCGCGTGCAACCAGTGCACGTTCGCCTGATGTTGAGTGTCGTGCAGGGTATTGAGCATGCCGAGCATGGGCGTTTGGCCCACGCCGGCGGAGATCAGGGCTACCGGGGTGGTTGGCTGCACGTCAAGGAAGAAATCCCCGTGCGGCGGCGCCAGATACAGCACATCGCCCTCTTTGGCCTGCTGATGCAGGAAATTCGAGACCTTACCTTGATCTTCACGCTTCACCGCAATGCGGTAGTACTCGCCGTTAGGCGCGGCGGTCAGTGAGTATTGGCGGATTTCCTGATTTTCCATGCTGTCGTGATTGATATAGACCGCCAGATATTGCCCTGGCTTGAAGTCAATCACGCGGCTGCCGTCCACCGGCGCCAGCACGAAGCTGCAAATCACGTCGCTTTGCGGCTGCTTTTTGACAATGCGGAAAGCGCGCCGTTCGCGCCAGCCGCCATTCGCGTTTTCACTTTCCTGATAAATCTGGCCTTCACGCTGGATAAACACGTTCGCCAATACGCCGTAGGCCTTGCCCCAGGCATCCAGCACTTCCTGGCCTGGGCTGAACATTTCGTCCAGCGTCGCCAGCAGGTGGCCGCCGACAATTTGATACTGCTCCGGCTGGATATTCAGGCTGGTGTGTTTCTGGGCAATACGCTCTACCGCCGGCAGCAGCGCCGCCAGATTTTCGATATTGGCGGCATAGGCGCAGATCGCATCGAACAACGCCTGGCGCTGATCGCCGTTGCGCTGGTTATTCATGTTGAAAACATCTTTCAACTCAGGGTTGTGTTCGAACATGCGATCGTAGAAATGAGCGGTCAGTTTAGGCCCGGTCGCAGCCAGCAGAGGGATGGTGGATTTTACGGTGGCGATGGTCTGGCTATCCAGCATGGTAGCGCTCCTTTTGACTTCAATATTGGCGTATTTAAATTAAGTTGCATATTAAATGCATCTTTAAGATTGCGCAAATACTAGCGATTTCCGCCGGGGCTGTAAATACCCTTATTTTTGTTGCGGCGTTGTTAAGCGTCGATCCCGCTCACAGAACATGAAAAAACCGCATCCTCAGCATGAGTAAAAGTCCGTTGCCGGATAGCGTGATTTATCGGATCAAAGCCTTGCAGCACGTCATGCCAATCGTTTGCGTAAAAACCTCTGTCAAGACCTATCCTCGGTAGGGGAAAACAGTTTACACTGTTGCCCAGAACCCAACCGGGTAGTTATTTGGTGATTTTTTAGTTAGCCGATTTAAGTCAGGAGATGCCGGATGTTAAAGCGTGAAATGAACATTGCCGATTATGATGCCGAACTGTGGCGTGCAATGGAGCAAGAAGTCGTGCGTCAGGAAGAGCACATTGAACTGATTGCGTCTGAGAACTACACCAGCCCGCGCGTCATGCAGGCTCAGGGTTCCCAGTTGACCAACAAATACGCTGAAGGCTATCCGGGCAAGCGTTATTACGGCGGCTGCGAATACGTGGATATCGTTGAGCAACTGGCCATCGACCGTGCTAAAGAGCTGTTTGGCGCAGATTACGCCAACGTGCAGCCGCACTCCGGCTCCCAGGCTAACTTCGCCGTCTACACCGCGCTGCTGCAGCCGGGCGACACCATTCTGGGCATGAACCTGGCGCACGGCGGCCACCTGACCCACGGTTCACCGGTCAACCTGTCCGGCAAGCTGTATAACGTGGTGCCTTACGGCATCAACGACAAAGGCGAAATCGATTACGACGATCTGGCCAAGCAAGCGCAGACCCACAAACCAAAAATGATCATCGGTGGCTTCTCGGCCTTCTCCGGTCTGGTTGACTGGGCAAAAATGCGTGAAATCGCCGACAGCATCGGCGCTTACCTGTTCGTCGACATGGCGCACGTTGCGGGCCTGATTGCCGCCGGCGTTTATCCGAACCCGGTTCCGCACGCGCACATCGTGACCACCACCACCCACAAAACCCTGGCGGGCCCGCGTGGCGGCCTGATCCTGGCGAAGGGCGGTGATGAAGATCTGTACAAGAAGCTGAACTCCGCCGTATTCCCTGGCGGCCAGGGCGGCCCGCTGATGCATGTGATTGCCGGTAAAGCGGTAGCGCTGAAAGAAGCGATGGAGCCTGAGTTCAAGGTTTACCAGCAGCAAGTCGCCGACAACGCCAAAGCGATGGTGAAGGTGTTCCTGGAGCGCGGCTACAAAGTGGTTTCCGGCGGTACTCATAACCACCTGTTCCTGCTGGACCTGGTTGACAAAAACCTGACCGGTAAAGAAGCCGACGCTGCCCTGGGCCGCGCCAACATCACCGTGAACAAAAACAGCGTGCCGAACGATCCGAAAAGCCCGTTCGTTACCTCTGGCATACGTATCGGTACGCCGGCTGTGACCCGCCGCGGCTTCAAAGTTGCTGAAGTGACTGAGTTGGCCGGTTGGATCTGCGACGTGCTGGACAACATCAACGATGAAGCCACCATCGAACGCACCAAGAAGAAAGTACTGGATATCTGCGCCCGCCTGCCGGTCTACGCATAATTCTGCTTTCTCTTTAAAAACCCGCTTCGGCGGGTTTTTTTATGCCCGTTGCCGGAAAACTGTGAACTGCTTTGCACTCTATCCCCGTGAACCTGAATGGGCATTGCTCGCGGGTGTGAGCTCTGTCAAAGTATCGCCAACACACCGGAGGGATCATGGTTCTGCAATCAACGCGTTGGCTCGCTCTCAGTTATTTCACTTATTTCTTTTCATATGGCATCTTCTTGCCGTTTTGGGGCGTTTGGCTAAAAGGCGAGGGCATAGCGCCCGAAACCATCGGCATTCTGCTGGGGGCCGGTCTGGTCGCGCGTTTCCTCGGCAGTTTGCTGATTGCTCCCCGGGTTAAAGATCCTTCCCATCTGGTGACGGCATTGCGCCTGCTGGCGTTGCTAACGCTGGCCTTTGCCATCGGGTTCTGCTTCGGTAACGGCTGGGGTTGGCTGATGCTGGTGATTGCCGGCTTCAACCTGTTCTTCTCGCCGTTGGTGCCTTTGACCGACGCGCTGGCCGCCACCTGGCAAAAACAGATCGCCATGGATTACGGGCGTGTCAGGCTATGGGGCTCGCTGGCGTTTGTGATCGGCTCGGCGCTAACCGGGCAAATGGTGTCGGTTTGGGGCCACAACGCCATTCTTTACAGCTTGATCCTCAGCGTGTTGGCGATGCTGCTGGGCATGATGCTGAAACCGAGCGTGATGCCGCAGGGGGAGACGCGTACTCAAAGCGGGCCAGAGCGCTCACTGCGTGAAATGCTCAAGGAAGGGCCGGTCTGGCGTTTCCTGTTGTGCGTCACTTTGCTGCAGGGCGCGCATGCCGGCTATTACAGTTTTGGCTCTATCTACTGGCAGGAGGCCGGCTACTCGGCTTCGACGATAGGTTATCTGTGGTCACTGGGCGTGGTGGCGGAAGTCATTATTTTCGCCAGCAGCAATTTCCTGTTCCGCCGCTGGAATGCGCGCAATCTGCTGCTGCTTTCCGCCTGCTGCGGGGTGCTGCGCTGGAGCCTGATGGCCTCCAGCACCGAGCTGGGCTGGCTGTTGGTGATCCAGATCCTGCATTGCGGCACCTTTACCGTTTGCCATCTGGCGGCGATGCGTTTCATCGCTGCGCGCAAAGGGCCGGAGGTGATCCGGCTGCAGGCGATTTACTCGGCGCTGGCGATGGGCGGCGGTATTGCGATAATGACGGTGATTGCCGGCTTCCTGTTTGAACATCTGCAGGGCGGGGTATTCTGGGTGATGGCGGCGGTGGCGTTGCCGGCGTTGTTTATTCGCCCGCCGGCCATTGCGGTCAGCGACAGCCGTTAAGAGGCTTCCAGCAGCGCGCGGATGGCTTTGCGCTGCTGGCGTTCCAACGGTAATTCGGTATAAATCAGCGGCGGCTGCGGTTCACTGTGCACCGCCGCATAAGGGCTGATCACCAGCGTGACCCCCTGCGGCGCGCCGGAGCGCAGGTAATCGCGCAGCGGCAGATACTTGATATTCAGCGGCAGCAGCGTTAATTCGCGGATCTGATGTTCCACTTCTTCTTCCAATTGCGGGTTGTCCAGCGTCAGTAACAGCACCTGTTTTTCCTGCAGCGCGTTACCCTGCATCAGCCAAGCGCCGAAACTGATGGCGACCAACCCCGCTTCCTCGCTGGAAAAACGAATTTCATATTCCTGTTCAAGCGGCGCCAGCGCTTCCTGAGTGGTGCGCATCAGGCGCGGGTACATGCGTAACGCTTCCTCGAGCAACATGTTGTCAATGCCGATGTCAAAACGGCAGCGCTCGATCGCAGGCGCCAGATGGGCGAACAGCTGGCTGATCAAATTTTCTTTACTGCTGAAGGTCATGCCGGAAATCTGCTGGAAGCGCTCGACCATGTTTTCAATCGATCTCATTAACCGCAGATCTTCCTCTGAGTCGTTGCTGTGGTAGCTGTGGTTTTTCAGCATGGTGAACATCAGCACCAGAAAATCGCTTTCGCTGGCCTCGGGCTGCAGGGCGAAAAGCTGATTCAGCGATTGATGCAGCAAGCTGGCCGCCTGATGCTCAGGTTTCTGGTGCAGCCAGGCGCGCTGGGTGGCGGTGAATAGCGGGTGCCGTTGGCGCTGGGTTTCCCTGGCGCAGTAACACAGATAATACTGCAGAAATTGATGATCGCGTTGATCGAGGGGGCGGTTGAGCAGCGGTTCACAGCTGCCGATGTAACTTTCCAACTGCGGCGAGGGATCGGCGTTTACCGCCAGCGCCTGGTGCAGCCAGGGGGCAAAATGTTGGTCGATAAATTCCGGGCTGCAGCGCAGGGCTCTGCGCAGCCAGTGAAGCAGGCAGAGGCGTTGGTTGAGCGCACTTCCCTTGAGCCGGTAACCTTCGTCGCAATTGCCGACGATCTCCAGATGGTGGAAACGCTGGATTTCACTGGCAACCTCGGCTATATCTTGCCGGGCAGTGGGGTGGTCGACGCCGTTGATTTGGCTGATGGTCTCCAGTTGTACAGCGGGCACCGGCGCATACAGCATCAGTAACAGATGACAGCGCCGTTGTTGACCGGAGAGCTCAGGCACAGGAGCAGTGTCCAGGCTCATATCACCTTCTGGCAGGTAACGTTTAAATTATGAATAAGCATAGCAAAAGGCTGTGCAGCGGCGTGGCTGCGGCGCCCGGTTTTATTTCGGCTTACAACTTTCGTCACAATTATTGTGCCGATTGGTGGCGGTTGAAGGTTGGTTAATGTTACTTTATAACAATAATGAGTATTATTTGATGATGACCTTACGTTTTATTGTGGCCGGTTTTTTAGCGTCATTCAGCGTCGGCGCTGTCGCTCACCCGCACAGCTTTATTGATATGAACACCACTTTCGTGGCGAAAGAGCAAAAGTTGGTCGGCTTGAAAATGGTCTGGGTAATGGATGAAATCACCTCGGCGGACCTGCTGTACGATGCGCAGAACGCGAAAAGCGACTCGGAAGTGTGGAAAAAGCTGGCGGCGGAAGTCATGGCCAACGTGCTCGGCCAGCACTATTTCACCGATGTGTATCGTGGCGGCAAGCCGGTGAAATACCTGAATCTGCCGACTGAATACCATTTGTCACGCCAGGGGCACCAGGCGGTGCTGGAATTTGTGCTGCCGCTGGCCGAGCCGCAGCCGCTGGCAGGCAAGCCGTTTGAAATATCCACCTACGATCCCACCTATTTTGTCGATATGACTTACAAAGACCCAACGGCGCTGCATCTGCCGCCGGAAATGGCCGCACAGTGCAAGTTCAGCCTGAAGACGCCGAAGCCGGATTCCTCCTTGCAGGCTTACGCATTGTCCCTCGATAAGAACGATGCCCCCAGCGAAGATATGGCGCTGGGGCAACAGTTCGCGCAGCGGGTTACTTTGCAATGTCAATAAACCTCAGCCAGAACACCGCGCGTAAGCGGCACTGGGCCTTCAGCCTGTGGCCGTTGTTGGTGTTTGCTCTGTTGCTGGCGTTGGCCGCACAGGTGGCGTGGCATTATTGGCCGCAGCTGCTGATGCAAAGCGTGGTGTGGCAGAAGGGGCTGCACCAGCAACTGGCCGGTCTGTTGCAGCAGGTAAAAGCCGCCCCCCGGCAGGCCGGGCTGGCGTTGACGCTGTTCAGTCTGAGCTATGGCGTGCTGCATGCGCTTGGCCCCGGGCACGGCAAGGTGGTGATCGCCACCTATCTGGCCACCCACCCGGCGCGGCTGAAAAGCAGCCTGAAACTGACCTTCGCCGCTTCGCTGGTTCAAGGGCTGGTGGCTATCGCGTTGGTGACCCTGATGCTGGTGGTGTTGCAGTTATCCTCTCGCCAACTGCACCAAAGCAGTTTTTGGCTGGAGAAGGGCAGTTTTATTCTGGTCATGCTGCTCGGCGCGCTGCTGAGCTGGCGGGCGCTGAAACGCCTGTACTACGCGGTGAAAGCGCTGCGTCCATCACCGGCGCTGCGCATCCACAGCCTGCAACCGCTGCCGCCAAATCATGTCCACAGCGAACACTGTGGCTGCGGGCACCGTCATTTGCCGAGCGACAGCGAGCTGCAGGCGGGCAGCGACTGGCGTACGCAAACCGCTATCGTGCTGGCGATGGGGATGCGCCCCTGCTCCGGGGCGATACTGGTGCTGCTGTTTTCCAAAGTGATTGGCGTATTCACCTGGGGCGTTATTTCGGCGCTGGCGATGGCGCTTGGCACGTCGCTGACCATTTCATTGTTGGCCTTGCTGGTGCATTACAGCCGCCGCTTGGCGGTGAGGCTCAGCCGTTCGCGCGCGCCGGCAGCCTGGAGCGCCGTAGCCTGGGGAGCACTGGCGTTGGCCGGCGGCCTGATTCTGCTGTTCGCCGGATTGCTGCTGTATGCCAGTGCCCAGCCGGAATTCGGTGGCGGCATCCGGCCTTTCTCCCGCTGACGGGCATAAAAAAAGCGCTGCAATAAATTGCAGCGCTTCAATATTCAAAACAGCTTCAGGCGCCATGCGGCCAGCGCAATAGCCTGAATTAACGCTTCAGCGCTTCGCTCAGTTCTTCACGCATGGTAGAAAGCATGGCTTTCACTACGCGCGGGTTGCCTGCAACCACGTTGCCGGAGCTGAAGTGGTTATGGCCGCCAATAAAGTCGGTCACCAGGCCGCCAGATTCGCGCACCAGCAGTTCGCCGGCAGCAAAGTCCCACGGCTTCAGGCCAATTTCGAAGAAACCGTCGACGCGGCCGGCGGCCACATAGGCCAGGTCCAGCGCGGCGGAACCGGTGCGACGGAAGTCTGCGCACTGGGTAAACAGTTTGCCAACCACGTTGATGTAAGGGGTTGCGTGCTGTTTAACCTTGAACGGGAAGCCGGTGGCCAGGATGGTGCCATCCAGATCTTTGGCATTGGTGCCGCGCAGACGGTAGCCGTTAAGCTGTGCGCCCTGGCCACGGGTAGCGGTAAACAGTTCGTTGCGCATTGGATCGTAAACCACAGCCACTTCGGTACGGCCTTTGATGCGTACGGCGATGGAAACTGAGAAGTGTGGGAAACGTTTGATGAAGTTTGAGGTGCCATCCAGTGGATCGATCACCCATTGTACATCCTGATCTTCGCCGACCAGCTCACCGCGTTCTTCGGTAACAATAGTGTGTTGCGGATAAGACTTGCGGATCACGTCGATGATCAGATGCTCTGCATCGCGATCGACGTTAGTGACAAAGTCATTGGTCCCTTTCTGGCTCGCTTCTACAGCGTCCGGGGTTTCGTAGTTTTTGGCAATCAGGTTACCGGCCTTGCGCGCAGCGCGCACGGCGATAGTCAGCATCGGATGCATGGGTATCTTCCAACTAGGATGTTAAAGAACAGGAAACGGCGCGGAGTATAGCAGCTGTTCGGCAAAATGCCTAATTCCCTTCATCCTTCAAACTGCATCTTTGTTGGCCGCCTTGTTCACCCGGTCATTTACCTGAGTAAGCTCCCGGGGCCTCGCTGCGTTGCCGCCTTGATGCAACTCGAATGATTTTGGGTGTCCGGTTGTGTTAAGATGCTGTGATTTTCCGCTACGCTCAGAGTTTGTATGCTGCACAATATCCGCATTATTCTGGTAGAAACCTCCCATACCGGTAACATGGGCTCGACCGCAAGAGCCATGAAAACCATGGGGTTAACCAACCTTTATCTGGTTAATCCGCTGATAAAACCCGATTCGCAGGCGATAGCCCTGGCCGCAGGCGCCAGCGACGTAATCGGCAACGCCACTATCGTTGATACCCTTGATGACGCTATCGCCGGCTGTAGCCTGGTGGTCGGCACCAGCGCGCGTTCGCGCACTTTGCCGTGGCCGATGCTGGAACCGCGCGAATGCGGCGTACGCGCCGTGCACGAAGGCGAACATGCGCCGGTTGCTCTGGTGTTCGGTCGCGAACGCGTTGGCCTGACCAACGATGAGCTGCAAAAGTGCCATTATCACGTCGCCATTCCCGCCAACCCGGATTACAGCTCGTTGAACCTGGCGATGGCGGTGCAGATCCTGGCTTATGAAGTGCGCGTGGCTTATCTCGATCGTCAACAGGTGGGCGTGCCGCCGTTGGAAGAGACGCCGTATCCGCTGGTGGACGATCTCGAACGTTTCTATCAACATCTGGAACAAACGCTGCAGCGCAGCGGCTTTATCCGCCCGGCGCATCCGGGGCAGGTAATGAGCAGATTGCGCCGTTTATTCACCCGAGCGCGCCCGGAAGCTCAAGAGCTGAGTATCCTGCGCGGCATGCTGACGTCGATAGAGAAACAGGATAAACATCAAGGTAATTAATTTGATGTGGCGTAACGGTCGGTAATAATAGTATTAGTTATCCAATGGTTATAACATGTATTTTATATGCTTTTGATCTGGCTAAGGTCAAAATGTGCTAATACTTGAGTAAATTACTAGGTTAAATAGTTGACTGATTTACTCGGGAATGTCAGAATTTCGGCCATGTTTCACCAACAGGTAACCATTTAGCTATGAGACTGACATCCAAAGGCCGTTATGCCGTAACCGCTATGCTTGACGTGGCATTGCACTCCCAGGAAGGGCCCGTTCCTCTGGCGGATATTTCTGAGCGCCAAGGGATTTCGCTCTCTTATCTGGAACAATTATTCTCCCGTCTGCGTAAAAATGGCCTGGTTGCCAGCGTGCGTGGGCCGGGCGGTGGTTATCTGCTGGGGAAAGACGCAAGTGAAATCGCCGTTGGCGCGGTTATCACTGCCGTCGATGAATCGGTAGATGCAACCCGTTGCCAGGGTAAAGAAGGCTGTCAGGGCGGCGATCGCTGTCTGACGCATACCCTGTGGCGCGATCTGAGCGAGCGCATCAGCGGGTTCCTGAACAACATTACGCTGGCAGAACTGGTGAACAACCAGGAAGTGCTGGTGGTGGCGGACCGTCAGAACAACGATACCCGTCGCACGGCCAACGGTCGTCCGCAAGAAACTATCAACGTTAATCTGCGCGCATAAGCAGCTGGCGATATCTTTTTAGTTTTTGGAAGTGATGTACGGAGCACAAGAGCAATGAAATTACCGATTTATCTCGATTACTCAGCAACGACGCCGGTTGATCCGCGCGTTGCCGAGAAAATGATGCAGTTTTTGACCCTGGACGGGACTTTCGGTAACCCGGCTTCCCGTTCCCACCGCTTTGGGTGGCAGGCGGAAGAAGCGGTAGATATCGCCCGTAACCAAATTGCTGAACTGGTTGGCGCGGACCCGCGTGAAATCGTGTTCACTTCCGGAGCGACCGAATCCGACAACCTGGCGATTAAAGGTGCGGCCAATTTCTATCAAAAGAAAGGCAAGCACATCATCACCAGCAAAACCGAACACAAAGCCGTGCTGGACACCTGCCGTCAGCTCGAGCGTGAAGGGTTTGAAGTAACCTACCTGGCGCCGCAGAGCAACGGCATCATCAGCCTGCAGGATCTCGAAGCCGCCATGCGTGAAGACACCATTCTGGTATCGATCATGCACGTGAACAATGAAATCGGCGTGGTGCAGGATATCGAAGCCATCGGCGAAATGTGCCGTGCGCGCGGTATCATTTACCACGTTGACGCTACCCAGAGCGTGGGCAAACTGCCTATCGATCTGAGCAAGCTGAAGGTCGATCTGATGTCCTTCTCCGGCCACAAAATCTATGGCCCGAAAGGCATTGGCGCGCTGTACGTGCGTCGTAAACCGCGTATTCGCATCGAAGCTCAGGTTCACGGCGGCGGTCACGAGCGCGGTATGCGTTCCGGCACCCTGCCAGTGCACCAGATCGCCGGCATGGGCGAAGCCTACCGCATCGCCAAAGAAGAGATGCCGACGGAAATGGCGCGCCTGCGTACGCTGCGCGACCGTTTGTGGAACGGCGTGAAAGATATGGAAGAAGTGTATCTGAACGGCGATTTGGAACATGGCGTTCCGAATATCCTCAACGTCAGCTTCAACTATGTTGAGGGCGAATCGCTGATCATGGCGCTGAAAGACCTGGCCGTCTCTTCAGGTTCCGCCTGTACCTCCGCTAGCCTTGAACCCTCCTACGTGCTGCGCGCGTTGGGAATGACCGACGAGTTGGCGCATAGCTCGATCCGTTTCTCTCTGGGGCGTTTCACCACGGAAGAAGAGATCGATTACACCATTCAACTGGTGCGTAAATCCATCGGCCGCCTGCGCGACCTGTCTCCGCTGTGGGACATGTTCAAACAGGGCGTGGATATCAACAGCATCGAATGGGCACATCATTAATTCTCAGGATTCAGGAGCAAGGTCATGGCTTACAGCGAAAAAGTAATAGATCATTATGAAAACCCACGTAACGTGGGCTCGTTTGACAACGAAGATCCTACCGTCGGTAGCGGCATGGTGGGTGCACCGGCCTGTGGCGACGTGATGAAGCTGCAGATCAAAGTCAACAATGAAGGCATCATTGAAGACGCTCGCTTCAAGACTTACGGCTGCGGTTCCGCCATCGCCTCCAGTTCGCTGGTGACCGAATGGATGAAAGGCAAGTCTCTTGATCAGGCCGAAGCGATCAAAAACACTCAGATCGCCGAAGAACTGGAATTGCCGCCGGTTAAAATTCACTGCTCTATTCTGGCTGAAGACGCCATTAAAGCAGCGATTGCCGACTACAAGAGCAAGCACAGCGCCAAGTAGTTTTTGTGTAGGGGCGCCGCATGCTGCGCCCGCGTTGATCGGGGCGAATATATTCGCCCCCTACACCGGTTTGCTCCCCAACACCGGTTTTGCAAGAGGTTGGGGATTTTGAGTGTGAGGTTGTGATGTCAATTACCATGAGCGACAGCGCTGCGCAGCGTGTTCAGGCTTTTATGAATAACCGTGGCAAAGGCTTGGGCCTGCGTCTGGGGGTAAGAACCTCCGGCTGCTCCGGGATGGCGTACGTGCTGGAATTTGTTGACGAAATGAACGATGACGACATCGTTTTTGAAAACAAAGGCGTCAAGGTGATCATCGACGGCAAGAGCCTGGTCTACCTTGACGGCACCGAGCTTGATTTCGTCAAGGAAGGCTTGAACGAAGGCTTCAAGTTCAACAACCCCAATGTCTCGAGCGAGTGTGGCTGCGGCGAAAGTTTCAACGTCTGACAGCTCATCGTGCTCCCCCGCAGCGTGCGGGGGAACCCCATCCGATAACGCCCAGAGCACGCTATGGATTATTTTACTTTATTCGGGCTGCCAGTTCGCTATTCCGTGGACGGCGGCCTGATTGCATCTCGCTATCAGGATCTGCAGCGCCAATTCCATCCCGATCGCAATGCCCTCCAGCCAGAGCGCGAGCGCCTGATGGCGCTGCAGCAGGCGGCGACCATCAATGAAGCCTACCAGACGCTGAAGCACCCATTAAAACGCGCGGAGTATATGCTATCTTTGCACGGTTTTGATTTGGGCAACGAACAGCACACTTTGCGCGATACCGCGTTCCTGATGGAACAGCTGGAACTGCGTGAAGAGCTCGACGCCATTGAACGCAAAGCGGATGCGGAAAGCCTGCTGGCCGATTTTGGCGCGCGGGTGAACGAGACGGTCAAACAGCGCAGCGCGCTGATGGTGCAGCAGTTGGATAGCCAGCAGTGGTCTGCCGCCGCCGACACCGTGCGTAAGCTGCGCTTTTTGGACAAACTCCAGCAACAGGTTGAACAACTCGAAGAAAAACTGCTGGGTTTTGAGTAATTCTTTTCATTTATACCCAAAATAATTGGCGTTGCATCAAGGCGGCAAATTTGTGAGTCCCCGGAAGCATAGTCACTATGTGACTGGTGCGAATAAATGCAGCCAACAAAGATGCGGCTTCAAGTATGAAGGATATGGGAAGCTTCAATATGGCCTTATTACAAATTAGTGAACCCGGTCTCAGCGCCGCGCCGCACCAGCGCCGTCTGGCTGCCGGTATTGATTTAGGCACCACCAATTCTCTGGTCGCCACGGTACGCAGTGGGCAGGCGGAAACGCTGGCCGACGCACAGGGGCGCGATTTACTGCCCTCGGTGGTGCACTATCAGGTTGACGGGTTGCGCGTAGGTTGGGAAGCACGCCGGCAGGCGGCGCAGGATCCGGCCAATACCATCAGCTCGATCAAACGCATGATGGGCCGTTCGCTGGCCGACGTTCAGCAGCGTTACCCGAACCTGCCGTACCAATTCCAGCCCAGCGATAACGGCCTGCCGATGATCGCCACCGCCGCCGGTCTGGTTAATCCGGTAGGCGTTTCCGCCGACATCCTCAGGGCACTTTCCGCTCGCGCGCAAACGGCGCTGGAAGGGGACCTGGACGGTGTCGTGATCACCGTTCCCGCTTATTTTGACGATGCACAGCGCCAGGGCACCAAAGACGCTGCGCGTCTGGCCGGCCTGCATGTGCTGCGCTTGCTGAACGAACCGACCGCTGCGGCGATTGCCTATGGCCTGGACTCCGGTCAGGAAGGCACCATTGCGGTTTATGATCTGGGCGGCGGAACCTTCGATATTTCCATTCTGCGCCTGAGCCGTGGGGTGTTTGAAGTGCTGGCCACCGGCGGGGATTCTGCGCTGGGCGGTGATGACTTTGACCACCTGCTGGCCGACTGGTTGCGCGAGCAGGCCGGCGTGTCCGATCGCAGCGATCACGGCGTCCAGCGCCAGTTATTGGATGCGGCCATCGCCGCCAAAATTGCGCTGAGCGATGCCGACAGCGTCAGCGTCGACGTGGCCAACTGGCAAGGCGAAGTGACCCGCGCGCAGTTCGATTCACTGATAGCTCCCCTGGTTAAACGCACTTTGATGGCCTGCCGCCGCGCGTTGAAAGACGCCGGTGTCAGCGCGGAAGAGGTGCTGGAAGTGGTGATGGTGGGGGGCTCCACTCGCGTACCGCTGGTGCGTGAGCAGGTAGGTACGTTCTTTGGCCGTACGCCGCTGACGTCGATCGACCCGGATAAAGTGGTCGCCATCGGTGCTGCGATCCAGGCCGATATCCTGGTGGGCAACAAGCCGGACAGCGACATGCTGTTGCTGGACGTGATCCCGCTGTCGCTCGGTCTGGAAACCATGGGCGGTCTGGTCGAGAAAGTGATCCCGCGCAACACCACCATTCCGGTGGCGCGCGCGCAGGAATTCACCACCTTTAAAGACGGCCAGAACGCGATGATGATCCACGTGTTGCAGGGTGAGCGTGAGCTGGTGCAGGATTGCCGTTCGCTGGCGCGCTTCTCGTTGCGCGGTTTACCGCCAATGCCTGCCGGCGGCGCGCATATCCGCGTCACCTTCCAGGTGGATGCGGACGGCCTGCTGAGCGTCACGGCGATGGAGAAATCCACCGGCGTTGAGGCCTCGATCCAGGTGAAGCCGTCTTATGGCCTGTCCGACGGCGAAATCGCCGACATGATCAAAGACTCGATGGCCAATGCGCACAGCGACGTTGGCGCGCGCATGCTGGCTGAACAGCGGGTAGAGGCATCGCGGGTGCTGGAAAGCCTGCAGGGCGCCCTGGCCAGCGATGCCGCCTTGTTGAGCGAAGCGGAAAGCACGGCGATTAGCGCTGCGGTGGAAGGCCTGCAACAGGCGACGCAGGGCACCGATCCTGCCGCCATTGAAGCCGCAATCAAAACATTAGATGCACAAACGCAAGATTTTGCCGCACGCCGTATGGACGCTTCCATTCGCCGCGCGCTGGCTGGCCATTCTGTGGATGAGGTTTAATCATGCCTAAAATAGTTTTCCTGCCCCATCAAGATTTATGCCCGGAGGGGGCAGTATTGGAAGCCGAACAAGGGGAATCAATCCTTAACGTTGCCCTGCGCAACGGGATTGAAATCGAGCACGCCTGCGAGAAATCCTGCGCCTGCACCACTTGCCACTGTATCGTGCGCGAAGGCTTTGATTCGCTTGAAGAGAGCAGCGAGCTGGAAGACGACATGCTGGACAAGGCCTGGGGCCTCGAGCCGGAAAGCCGCCTGAGCTGTCAGGCGCTGGTCGCCGATGAAGACCTGGTGGTAGAAATGCCGCGTTATACCGTCAACCATGCGCGTGAAGGGTGAGGAGACAGTAGAAATGGCACTGAAGTGGACCGACAGCCGTGAAATCGGCGAAGCCCTGTACGACCAATACCCGGATACCGATCCGAAAACCGTACGTTTTACCGACATGCATCAGTGGATTTGCGATCTCGAAGAGTTCGACGACGATCCTCAGGCTTCCAACGAAAAAATACTGGAAGCGATTCTGCTGGTCTGGTTAGATGAAGCGGAGTAAATAGCGTAACGGGCTGCCATGGGCGGCCCGTTTATTTTGTATCCGACATACCCGTCGTCTTTCAAACCGCAGCGTTGTTACCTGCACGATCGCACCCCAGTCACTTACCTGAGTAAGCTCCCGGGGATGAGATCGCAGGGCGCCTGGCTGCAATTTGAAATCCAGAGGGTATGCAATAAAGCCCTAATGAAATAATAAAGGGAACATCCGGAGTGAGAAGGCTATGACAACTGAAATTATGCTGGTAACGCTGTCGCACCAACCTGCCGACGCTCGCTGGGGCGAGAAAGCGTTGCTGAGCACCAACGCTGAAGGGATGACCATTCACCTGACCGGCAACGACAAGCTGGGCAGCGTTCAGCGCGCCGCACGTAAAATCGACGGCCAGGGCATCAAAAACGTCAAACTGGCCGGTGAGGGCTGGGATCTGGAAAACAGCTGGGCATTCTGGCAAGGGTTCCGTGGGCCGAAAGGCAAACGCAGCGTTGAGTGGGCAGAACTGCCGGAAGCCGACCGTAAAGAACTGGAACAGCGCCTGAAGATTGTTGACTGGGTGCGCGATACCATCAACATGCCGGCAGAAGATCTGGGGCCGGAGCAACTGGCAACCCGCGCCGTCGATCTGTTGTGTGATGTCGGCTGTGATGCCGTCAGTTACCGCATCACCAAGGGTGAAGATCTGCGCGAGCAGAACTACGCCGGTCTTCACACCGTGGGCCGCGGTTCCGACCGCTCTCCCGTGCTGCTGGCGTTGGATTTCAACCCGACAGGCAATCCGGACGCGCCGGTATTCGCTTGTCTGGTGGGGAAAGGCATTACTTTTGACACTGGCGGCTACAGCCTGAAGCAAAGCGCTTTTATGGACTCGATGAAGTCCGACATGGGTGGCGCAGCCACCATTACCGGCGCACTGGCGCTGGCTGCCGCTCGCGGCCTGAAACAGCGCGTGAAGCTGTTCCTGTGCTGTGCCGACAACATGGTCAGCGGTAACGCCTTCAAACTGGGCGACATCATTCGCTACCGCAACGGCAAAACCGTCGAGGTAATGAATACCGATGCGGAAGGGCGTTTGGTGCTGGCCGACGGCCTGATTGACGCTTGCGAGCAAAACCCTGAGTTGATTATCGACTGCGCTACGCTGACCGGCGCGGCGAAAACGGCGGTAGGCAACGATTACCATGCGCTGTTCAGCTTTGACGATGCGTTGGCGCAGGAATTGCTGACCAGCGCGGCGGCGGAGCAAGAACCTTTCTGGCGCCTGCCGCTGGCCGAGTTCCACCGCAGCCAGTTACCGTCCAATTTTGCCGAGCTGAACAACGTGGCCGGTCCGGCTTACACCGCCGGCGCCAGCACCGCGGCCGCCTTCCTGTCGCATTTCGTGAAAAACTATCGGCAAGGCTGGTTGCACATCGACTGTTCCGCGACCTACCGTAAAGGCGCGGTAGATCAGTGGTCCGCCGGCGCGACCGGTCTGGGCGTGCGGACTCTGGCCAATCTGCTGCTGAGCAAAGCCAAATAATTGAAAGCCCGCTGCAGCGGGCGTTATACCCGTCATCTTTCAAGTTTCAGCGTTGTTACCTGCACTCGCGCACCCCAGTTACTTACTAAAGTAAGCGCCTGGGGATGAGCGAACTGGGCGCCTAGCTGCAAAATGAAAGCTATAGGGTATAGAATGTCGTTTATCCTCGGGGCCCAGCATGCTGGGCCCCGTTATTTAATTGCTGGAGTTTGCCATGAGTTCCCATCATCACGATGCCGCCCCGGGCGAGAACGAACTTGAACGTCTGCTGAAGCTGGCGGTGACGGAGCCGGCCCATCGCCCGGCATTTTTCCGCGAGTTGCTCGATGCTACGGTATTGATTCTCGGCGACAGCGATCAGGTGCAGCAGGACGGCGACATTACGCTGAATGCCGATACTCCGGTGAATATCCAGCACTGGGAAAAACAGGACGGCGGCAGCATCATTCCGTTCTTCTCCTCGCTGGAAGCGTTGCAGAAAGCCGTCGAAGATGAACAGCCGTTTATCGCCATGCCAGCGCGGGTATTGTTTGAGATTACCGAAGGCGCGGATCTGTTCCTTAACCCGAAAGCCGAGTACGGCAAAGAGTTCTATCCCGAGGAAGTCGCGATGCTGCTGGCTACCGGCGGCGTAGCCAAGCCTGCGGAACGCTATATCGACAAGGATACCCAGATCCTGCTGGGCCAGCCGGAAGAATATCCGTCGGCGATGGTGGATGCGTTGACCACGCTGTTCAGCCAGCGCAAACCGGTACGCCGCGCGTTTTTGGCGCTGATGCATGATCAGGCGGTGGATGAAAAGCCTAACCTGCTGGTGGGGCTGGAAGTGGATGGCGATCAAGGGGATATCGAAGCCTTGATCAACGAAGCCGGCAGCGTGGCCAGCGAAACGGCGCCCAACGACGAGCCGGTAGATTTTTGTCTGGTGTCGGAAAAAGATCGTGGGGTCAGCCATTATCTGATCACCCATACTCAGCCTTTCTATCAGCGCCGTTGGGGCAGCTGGTTGCGTAACATCATTCCTTCTACAGACAAAACGCAGTAACCCTTCTCTTGCTACCGTGCGGCGCGCAGCCCGCCGGTAGCGCTCAACACTATATCCTGGCCGGCCGCACGCATCTGCTCTACCGATATCCTATTGTTTTAAAAACAAATAACCCCAATGCTAACAAGTAAGGTGACGCAGTGTGATCGGCGTAACAGTTCTTTACATGGGGCTACGTCATTACGTTCGACACAGATTGAAATGTTTCACGGCCTGGGGAGCAGCGCTGCTATTATTCATCCATATTCGGATATTGCGCCGACGAATCGCGCAAAGGCTGCCAGGGAGTTAAACGATGAAACCATACCGTTCAGGGGCATTCGCATCAGGCAAGAAACTTTGTCAGGGGATCGCATTGGCGGGGGGCTTGCTGCTGCTGGCTGCCTGCGATGATGGCGGCCAAAAAACAACCGCGGCGCAAGCCGATGGATCGACGAACAGCGCTGCCCAGGCGAAACGGCCGGATGCCGCCGCACTGGCGGGGCTGGCGAAACGCGACGCAGGCAAGTCGCTGACGCTGCTGGATGCTTCCGAACTGCAACTCGACGGCGCCAGCGCTATGGTGCTGACGTTTTCTCTGCCGCTGGATCCGAATCAGGATTTCGCCGCGCGGGTGCACCTGGTCGACAGCGTTAGCGGTAAAATCGACGGTGCCTGGGAGCTGTCGGATAACCTGATGGAGCTGCGGTTGCGTCATCTGCAACCCAACCGCAAGCTGGTGCTGACCCTTGAAGGCGGCCTGAAAGCGGTCAACGGCGCCGAACTGGGCCAACAACAGCAACAAACTCTCGCTACCCGCGATATCAAACCCAGCGTCGGCTTTGCCGGCAAAGGCTCGCTGCTGCCGACCAAGCTGGCGCAGGGGTTACCGGTGATGGCGCTGAACGTCGACAACGTGGACGTTAACTTCTTCCGGGTGAAGGCCGCTGCCTTACCGGCGTTCCTGGCCAACTGGGAATATCGCAACGCGCTGTCCAGCTGGGAGTCGGAAGAGCT
Organism: Serratia plymuthica; assembly: GCF_018336935.1. Taxonomy (NCBI): domain Bacteria; kingdom Pseudomonadati; phylum Pseudomonadota; class Gammaproteobacteria; order Enterobacterales; family Yersiniaceae; genus Serratia; species Serratia plymuthica. The sequence continues at coordinate 4,735,476 of NZ_CP068771.1, forward strand.
GTTGAAAATGGCCGACCTGGTCTACAGCGGCCGTTTCGATCTCAACCCGCAACGCAATACCCGCGAACGCCTGCTGCTGCCGCTCAACGGCATCGAGGCGTTGCAGCAGCCCGGCGTTTATTTGGCGGTGATGCAGCAAGCCGGTCATTACGGTTACACCAACCCGGCGACCTTGTTCACTCTCAGCGATATCGGCGTTTCGCTGCACAGTTACCACGATCGTCTGGACGTCTTTACCCAGGGGCTGGAAGGCGGCGCGGCGCTAAGCGCGGTTGAGCTGCGCCTGCTGGATGAGAAAGGCCAAACCCTGGCCCAGGGCACGACCGATAAACAAGGGCACGCTCAACTGGCGAAAAGCAGCAAGGCGCGCCTGTTGCTGGCTACCCAACAGGGCCAGACCAGCATGATAGATCTCTCGACGCCGGCGCTGGATCTGGCCGAGTTTGATATCGCCGGGCCGGAAGGCTACAGCAAGCAGTTCTTCGCTTTTGGCCCGCGTGACCTGTACCGGCCGGGCGAAACGCTGATCGTCAACGGTTTGCTGCGCGATGCCGACGGCAAGCCGCTGCCGGCTCAACCGGTGAAGGTGGATATCGTCAAGCCGGACGATCAGGTGGCGCGTAGCTTTGTCTGGCAGCCGCAGGACGGTCTGTATCAATACCAGTATCAAATCCCCGAGGGCGGGCCGACCGGCAACTGGTCGCTGCGCTTTAACCTGGGGGATAACCAGCCGCGGCTTTACGGCTTCAAGGTCGAGGATTTCCTGCCGGAGCGCATGGCGCTCGACATCACCGCACAGAAAACCCCGCTGCAACCCGACGCGCAACTGGTGTTTGACGTCACTGGCCGCTATCTGTACGGTGCGCCGGCTTCCGGCAATCGCCTGCAAGGACAGGTGTTCCTGCGGCCCCAGCGTGAGGCGGTCAGCAGCCTGCCGGGCTATGAATTTGGCTCGGTGACGGAAGAAAGCCTGTCGCGCAATATGGACGAGTTCGATCAGGCGCTGGACAATGCGGGCAAGGCGCAGGTGGCGGTAGACAGCAGTTGGGCCGAGGTGAAATCCCCGCTGAAAGCGATCCTGCAGGCCAGCCTGCTGGAATCCGGCGGCCGCCCGGTAACGCGTCGCGCCGAACAGGCGATCTGGCCTGCCGATGCGCTGCCCGGCATTCGGCCGCTGTTCAACAAACAACAGATTTATGACTACCGCAGCGACAGCTATCAGGCTCAACCGGTGGTGGACGAAAACACCCAGGCCGGCTTTGATATCGTTTACGCCAATGCCGCCGGGGAGAAGCTGGCGGCCAGCGGGCTGAAGGCGCGGCTGGTGCGTGAGCGCCGCGACTATTACTGGCAATGGTCGGAAGGGGAAGGCTGGCAGTCGCTGTATGACAAGAAAGATCTGCCGCTGGCGGAACAGACCCTGGATATTGCCGCCAACGGCAGCGCCAAGGTGAGTTTCCCGGTGGAGTGGGGCGCGTATCGCATTGAAGTGGTAGATCCGCAGAGCAACCTGATCACCAGCCTGCGATTCTGGGCAGGTTACAGCTGGCAAGACAACACCAACGGCAGCGGCGCGGTGCGGCCGGACCAGGTGAAGCTGAAGCTGGACAAGCCGGCCTATAAGCCGGGCGAAAAAGTAAAACTGCATATTGAAGCGCCGGCCGCCGGCAAGGGCTATCTGCTGGTGGAATCCAGCGACGGCCCGCTGTGGTGGCAGGAGCTGGAGGTGCCGGCCGGCGGTGCCGATGTCGAGGTGCCGATTAACCAGGACTGGAAGCGCCACGATCTGTATCTCAGCGCGCTGGTGATCCGCCCTGGCGACAAACAGCAGCAGTCGACGCCGAAGCGGGCGGTGGGCCTGTTGCATCTGCCGCTGGTGGATGAAGGGCGCAAACTGGCGCTCACGCTGGATGCGCCGCAGCGTATGCGGCCGAATCAGACGCTGACGGTGAAGGTCAAGGCGGCCCATAGCGAAGGCAAAACGCCGCAGCAAATCAACGTACTGCTCTCCGCTGTGGACAGCGGCATTCTCAATATAACCGACTACGCGACGCCGGATCCGTATCAGGCATTCTTTGGCCGCAAGCGTTACAGCGCCGATCAATACGATGTCTACGGGCAGTTGATTGAGGGGAAAGGGCGCCTGGCCAACCTGCGTTATGGCGGTGACGGCGACGACGAAGATGCGCTGTCGCGCGGCGGTAAAAAACCTATCACCACGGTGACCATTGTGGCCCAACAGGCGCAGCCGGTTAAACTGGACGCCAGGGGCGAGGGCGAGATCCAGATCGCCATTCCGGATTTTAACGGCGAACTGCGGCTGATGGCGCAAGCGTGGAGCGACGAAGACTTCGGCAAGGCGGAGGCCAAAACCCTGGTCGCCGCGCCGGTGGTGGCAGAGCTGGCGACGCCGCGTTTTCTGGCCGGGGGCGACAGCACCCAATTGGCATTGGACGTCAGCAACCTGTCCGGCCAGCCGCAGACGTTGACGGTGAAATTGGCCGCCAGCGGATTGGTGGCGCTGCAAGGCGCGGGCGAACAACAGCTCAGCCTGGCAAACGGCGAACGCACTACGCTGCAGATACCGGTGCAGGCGCTGGCGGGCTTTGGCCAGGGGGAGGTGGCGCTGAGGGTCAGTGGCCTGACGCTGCCGGGTGAAACGCTGAAAGATTATCAGCATACCTGGAAGATTGGCGTGCGCCCGGCTTACCCGGCGCAAACCCGCCAGTTCGCCAGCGTGATCCGCGCCGGTGAAAGCTGGAGCCTGCCGGCAGATGCCGCCACCGGCCTGGCGCCGACAACCCTGGAGGGGCAATGGCTGTTGACCAGCCGGCCGCCGATTAATCTGGCGCGTTATATCAGCGAGCTTTACGCCTATCCGTACGGTTGCCTGGAACAAACGACCAGCGGGCTTTATCCGTCGCTGTATACCAACCGGGCGCAATTGAGCGCATTGGGCATCAAAACCGGCAGTGATGAAAGCCGCCGCAGCAGCATCGATGCCGGCATTGAACACTTGCTCAGCATGCAACGCTTTAACGGCGGTTTTGGCCTGTGGAACCGCGACAGTCAGGAAGAGTTCTGGCTGACCGCCTATGCCACAGACTTCCTGTTCCGCGCCAGCGAGCAGAATTACAGCGTACCGGCCGATGCATTGACCGCGGCCAATAACCGCCTGCAGCGCTATTTACAGGACCGCAGCCAGATCGATGTCACCTCTACCCCGTTCCCTGATCACACCCGTTTTGCGGTGCAGGCCTATGCCGGGTTGGTGCTGGCGCGTCAACAGCAGGCACCGCTTGGCGCGTTGCGGCAGCTGTATGAACGCCGTGCCGATGCCCGCTCAGGCTTGCCGCTGGTGCAGCTTGGCGTCGCGCTGAAGCTGATGGGGGATATGCCGCGCGCCAACCAGGCGATCGAACAGGGGCTGGCGACACAGCGCAGCGCCAAAGATTACTGGCTGGAAGATTACGGCAGCCCGCTGCGTGACGATGCGATGATCCTGGCGTTGCTGACCGAAAATAATCTGCTGCCGGCGGTGCGCGACCAGCGCTTGCTGTCGCTGTCTGAGCGGCTTAACGGCGAGCGTTATCTGTCCACGCAGGAGAGCAATGCGCTGTTCCTGGCTGCACGTAACCTGATCGGCAGTGCTGAAACGCCGTGGCAGGCGCAAACGGCGCAGGGCAAGGCGCTGTCCGGCAGCCAGGCGCTGACGCAAAACCTGTCCGCCGAGCAGGCGGTCGCGGGGCTGCAACTCACCAATACCGGCAGCGGTACGCTGTACAGCCGCGTCGATCTGGTGGGGTACCCGGAGCAGGCGCCGCAGCCGCAAAGCAACGTGCTGAACATTCGTCGTGAGTTCCTGGGATTGGACGGCAAACCTGTGGATCTGACCCGGTTGAAAAGCGGACAGCTGATTCTGGTGCATCTGGATGTCTGGGCCGATAACGCGGTGCCGGACGCGCTGGTGGTGGATCTGCTGCCGGCCGGTCTGGAGCTGGAAAATCAGAATCTGGGGGACAGCAGCGCCAGCCTGGGCGAAAGCGCCAGTAGCGTGACTGAGTTGTTGCAGGACATGCAGCAGGCCGATATCAAACACCAGGAGTTCCGCGACGATCGCTACGTGGCGGCGGTGAATATCGACGGCTACCGTCATACCACGCTGCTGTATCTGGCGCGTGCGGTGACGCCGGGGGCCTATCTGGTGCCGGCGCCGCAGGTCGAGTCGATGTATGTGCCCGCCTGGCGCGCGTTGGGCACTACGCCGCCGCGACTTGAGATTGCCCGATGACCTGCCCTGTCCCGCCCCGGTGGTTTAACCGGCGGCGGGGCAAGGGAGCGATGTTTTTCTTATGACTCTCTTCCTCGCTCATTTGCGCCGCCGCGGGTTAATTTGGCTGCTGGCGATTCTCCTGCCGCCCGCTTTGCTGTGGCTGGCGGACCGGCTGTGGCCGTTGCCGCTGAAAGATGCCGAGATGGCCCGCGTGGTGGTGGCGGAAGACGGCACGCCGCTGTGGCGCTATGCCGACAGCGACGGCGTGTGGCGTTATCCGGTGACTTTGCAGCAGGTGTCGCCCTATTATCTGCAAGCGTTGCTGACCTATGAGGACCGTTGGTTTTACCGGCATCCCGGCATCAACCCGCTGGCGCTGGCTCGTGCCGCCTGGCAGGACCTGCGCAATGGGCAGATCGTTTCCGGCGGCAGCACGCTGTCGATGCAGGTAGCGCGCCTTATCGATCCCCATCCGCGCACGCTGGGCGGCAAATTACGGCAGGTGTGGCGTACCGCGCAGCTGGAATGGCATTTATCGAAGGATCAAATCCTCGAAATCTACCTTAATCGGGCGCCCTATGGCGGCACCTTGCAGGGGATTGGCGCGGCAAGCTGGACCTATCTGGGCAAACCGCCTTCGGCACTCACGCGTGGAGAAGCTGCGTTGCTGGCGGTATTGCCGCAAGCGCCCAGCCGTTTGCGGCCGGATCGCTATCCGGAACGGGCGCAGGCCGCACGGGACAAAGTGCTGGAGCGGCTGGCGTATTACCGCGTTTGGCCAGCGCAGCAGGTGAATGAAATTCGCCAGGAAGCGTTGTGGCTGGCACCGCGTCAGGTACCTCAGTTAGCGCCGTTGCTGGCGCGGCGCATGACTCAGGGTAACCGCAGCCAGGTCGTAACGACCACGCTGGACGCCACGTTACAGCGGCGGCTTGAAGATCTGGCGCGAGGCTGGAAGAGCCAATTGCCGGAAAAGACCTCGGTTGGCGTGCTGGTGGTCGATCACACCAACATGAAGGTGCGCGCCTACCTGGGCTCGTTGGATTTCAATGACAACGGCCGTTTTGGTCATGTTGATATGGTGGCCGCCTGGCGTTCGCCGGGCTCGACGCTCAAACCCTTTTTGTATGGACTGGCGTTGGACGATGGGTTAATCCACGCTGAATCGCTGTTGCAGGATGTACCGCGTCGCTTCGGCGATTACCGGCCCGGCAATTTTGATACCGGTTTTCACGGTCCGGTCAGCGCCAGCGAGGCGCTGGCGCGCTCGCTTAATCTGCCGGCAGTGCAACTGCTGGAGGCTTACGGGCCAAAACGCTTTGCCGCCAATTTACGCAACGTGGGTGTGGAACTGCGGTTGCCGGCCCATGCCGAACCGAGCCTGGCGTTGATTCTGGGCGGAGCCGGCGCGCGGTTGGATCAGTTGGTCGCCGGGTTCAGCGCATTGGCCCGGCAAGGCAAAGTGGCGCCGCTGCGATTTACGCCTCGGCAAGGGCTTTACGATCGCCAGTTGCTGTCGCCAGGCGCAGCCTGGATTGTGCGGCGCATATTGGCGGGAGAGGCGCGCCCATTACCGGATGACATGCTGCCTGCCAGCGTGCCGCTGGCGTGGAAAACCGGCACCAGTTACGGCTACCGCGACGCCTGGGCGGTGAGCGTTAACGCCCGTTATACGCTGGGGATATGGGTTGGGCGACCGGACGGCACGCCGGTGGCCGGGCAGTTCGGTTTCGCCACGGCGGTACCGCTGTTGAATCAGGTCAATAATTTGCTGCTGGCCTCTTTGCGCCAGCGCGGGCAAGGGATCCCGACCGATCCGCGCCCGGCGAGCGTCAGCCGCGCGGAGATCTGCTGGCCAGGCGGGCAGCCGCTTGCCGCCGGGGACAGTAACTGTCGCCAGCGGCGTCTGAGCTGGATCCTCGACGGAACCCTGCCGCCGACGCTGTCTGCGCCGGGACAGGAAAGCGCGTTGGGCAGCCAACCCCTGGTGTGGCTGAATGCTCGCGGGCTGCGTGTGGCGGCGGATTGCCCGGGGGCGGTGGCGCATCGTTTGGCGCTGTGGCCAACGCCGCTGGAGCCATGGTTGCCGCCGGCGGAACGTCGCGCCCAGCGTTTGCCGGCCGTCGATCCTCTGTGCCCGCCCTTGCAACAACAAGAGGCACCGCCGCTGCTGATACTGGGCGTACGCGACGGCGTGATACTGCGTCGCCTGCCGGGTAAAAATGCGCTTGATTTGCGGATCAGCGCCCAGGGAGGGAGTGGGCAGCGCTGGTGGTTCCTGAACGGCCAGTTGGTGGGGGAAGGGGAGTCGCTGTTGCAGACGCTGACGCAGCCGGGCCGCTATCAGCTCAGCCTGCTGGATGGGAGTGGCCAGGTGGCGCTACGCGGATTTAGCCTCGACTAAGCCGATTTTTCACCTTCGGCCTGCAGGGTACAAAGTGAGGAATGAAGATAATAATTTTTAATGAAATGTTGATTTTCCCGTAGGCAAGCGTTAACAGCGCACATATAATCTGCGCCACTTAAGAAGGCCGGCACGCGTTTAACTGCAGACCGGTCAGTTTTGGAAGCCATACAGAGGCCATCATGACCGTAGAACGTACCTTTTCCATCATCAAACCAAACGCTGTAGCTAATAACGACATCGGCGCAATCTATGCTCGTTTCGAGCGTGCCGGTTTCAAAATCATCGCATCCAAAATGCTGCGTCTGACTCGCGAACAAGCCGAAGGCTTCTACGCTGAGCACAAAGGCCGCCCATTCTTTGACGGTTTGGTTGAGTTCATGACCTCCGGCCCAATCGTGGTTCAGGTTCTGGAAGCTGAAAACGCAGTACAGCGCAACCGTGACATCATGGGCGCAACCAACCCGGACAACGCACTGGCCGGTACCCTGCGTGCCGACTACGCGGACAGCTTCACTGCCAACGCCGTACACGGTTCCGACGCAGTAGAATCTGCCCAACGCGAAATCGCTTACTTCTTCAACGAAAGCGAAATCTGCGCACGTTAATCCCCGTCGTCTTTCAAGCCGCAGCGTTGTTGGCTACGACTTGAAATCCATAGGGTATTCTGTGCTGTGGGTCGCAGGGGCTTGATGAGCATTCACTGGCTGAAACAATAAAAATGCCCTGAATGTCTTTCAGTCGTGGCAACCCGCTACTAAAATTTGTACAATGCCGCGCCCCTGATGAGTCGTCTTGTCAGGGGCGCGTTTTTAGTGCGATGCAGACCCAAAATCATTCGAGTTGCAGGAAGGCGGCAACTGAACGAATCCCTATGAGCTTACTGTAGTAAGTGATTAGGGGGAGTAAAGGCAGGCAACACAGCTGCGATTTGAAGGATAACGGGTATAAACGCACACTTACTTTCCATTCTTTAGCGCCATAACGTGTAACAACGAGGCCAGAGATCATCATGTTAGAACCCATCACGTCCGAGCACATCGTGTCTGAAAATAATTCGCTGACTACTCAATCCGTTAATGCGGAAACCCCGGCTGCGGCCAAAATTAACCTGCTGGATTTGAACCGTCAGCAAATGCGTGAATTCTTCGCCAAAATGGGCGAAAAACCTTTCCGCGCCGATCAGGTCATGAAGTGGATATACCACTATTGCTGCGACGATTTTGAGCAGATGACCGATATTAACAAGGTGCTGCGCAACAAACTGCAGAGCGTCGCCGAAATTCGCGCGCCGGAAGTGGCAGAAGAACAGCGTTCAGCCGATGGCACCATTAAATGGGCGATCACGGTAGGCGATCAGCAGGTCGAAACCGTGTTTATTCCGGACGGCGATCGCGCGACCCTGTGCGTGTCATCCCAGGTGGGTTGTGCGCTGGAGTGCAAATTCTGTTCGACCGCTCAGCAGGGCTTTAACCGTAACCTGCGCGTGTCGGAAATCATTGGCCAGGTGTGGCGTGCGGCGAAAATCATCGGCGCACTGAAAGTCACCGGCGAACGCCCGATCACCAACGTGGTGATGATGGGCATGGGCGAGCCGCTGCTCAACCTGAACAACGTAGTACCTGCGATGGAAATCATGCTGGACGATTTCGGCTTTGGCTTGTCCAAACGCCGCGTGACCCTGTCTACTTCCGGCGTCGTGCCGGCGCTGGACAAATTGGGCGATATGATTGACGTTGCGCTGGCGATCTCGCTGCATGCGCCAAACGACAAGATCCGCGATGAAATCGTTCCTATCAACCGCAAATACAATATCGAAACCTTCCTGGCTGCGGTACGCCGCTACCTGGAGAAATCCAACGCCAATCAGGGTCGGGTTACGGTCGAGTACGTGATGCTGGATCATATCAACGACAGCACCGACGATGCGCACCAGTTGGCGGAGGTCCTGAAAGACACGCCATGCAAGATCAACCTGATCCCATGGAACCCGTTCCCCGGCGCGCCTTACGGCCGCAGTTCCAACAGCCGCGTGGATCGTTTTTCCAAAGTGTTGATGGAATACGGCTTTACGACTATTGTTCGTAAAACCCGTGGTGATGATATCGATGCCGCTTGCGGGCAACTGGCAGGTGAAGTGATCGACCGTACCAAGCGTACCCTGAAAAAGAAAATGGCCGGGGAACCTATCAACGTGCGTGCGGTCTGAATCCTATAGCATGATTTTTTTGTTATCTAACAGTCTGTTATGTGAATAGACGTCAAGATGGCATCAGATAAGGAAATGAATGCGGGCATGAAGCTGAATCTGTGGGGTATGTTGCTGGCGGCCGGTTTACTGGCCGGCTGTTCCGGTTCGTCACCGGAAAAAGACGCGCCGCCTGAAGCGGGCCAGACGCGTTTGCAACTGGGGCTGGAATATCTGAAGCAGGGCGATTTGAACGCCGCGCGGCAGAATCTGGAAAAAGCGGCGGACGCCGCCCCGCAGGATTACCGTACCCAATTGGGCATGGCGCTTTACGAGCAGCGGACTGGCGAGAATGGCGCGGCTGAACAACGTTATCAGCAGGCGCTCAAACTTGCGCCTAACAATGGCACCGTGCTGAATAATTACGGTGCGTTTCTCTGCAGTTTAGGGCAATATGTACCGGCACAACAGCAGTTTAGCGCCGCGGCTCTGGCACCGGATTATGGTCAGGTTGCCGACAGCCTGGAAAACGCAGGTTACTGTTTTCTCAAGGCCGGACAGAACGATGAAGCACGCACCTTGTTAACGCGCGCCCTGAAGGTCGATCCGGACAAAGGCACTCCACTGTTGGTGGAGGCAGAAAAGCAATTTGGAGAAGGGAAGCGCGCTCAGTCGCAACTTTTATTGGATAGTTATCAACATGTTCTGCCGGCTAGCGCCGACAGCTTATGGTTACAGATTCGTTTCGCCGCGTTAGCAGGCCGCCAGGATAGCGTTCAACGTTATGGCAAGCAGCTGGCGCGAAGTTTTCCACAATCCAAACAGTACCAGCAGTTCTTAGCTAATGAATACTGAAGCCTCCCAAGATAAAACCGTATCCATGACGACAGGCCAACGTCTGCGTCAAGCCCGCGAACAACTCGGGCTGAGTCAACAGGCCGTTGCAGAACGCCTGTGCCTCAAAATGTCTACCGTGCGCGACATAGAAGAAGACAATCTCTCCGCAGACCTTGCTTCGACTTTCGTGCGTGGTTATATCCGTTCCTACGCCAAGCTGGTGCATTTGCCGGAAGATGAACTGCTGCCGATGTTGGCCAAGCAGGCTCCGCTGAAGGTGGCGAAAGTTGCGCCAATGCAGAGTTTCTCGTTAGGCAAACGCCGCAAAAAACGCGACGGCTGGCTGATGAGCTTCACCTGGTTGATTGTTTTCGTGGTAGTCGGTCTGACCGGCGCCTGGTGGTGGCAAAACCACAAGGCGCAGCAAGAAGAGATTGCCACCATGGCCGATCAATCTTCCGCCCAGCTTTCACAAAACAATGAAGGCCAATCAGTGCCGTTGACCGACAGCAATGCCGACAACAACGCACCTTTGGTTGACAATGGTTCAACGCCGGTAGATACCGGCGTTGCGCCTGCGCAACAGGCAGCACCGGCTCCGGCCGCAACCGGCAATGAAACCGCACAGCAACCTGCGGTGGTTTCGCCGAGCCAAGCTCCGCTCCCAGAGACCACGCCTGCGGCTCCGACGGCGCAAGCGCCGTTGCCGACCGGCGAAGCGGGCCTGGCTGCATCTGCCGGCGATGCCAATGCGTTGGTGATGAACTTCTCCTCTGACTGTTGGCTGCAGGTAAGCGACGCCAGCGGCAAGACGTTGTTCAGCGGCACCCAAAAGAGCGGCGGCAAGCTGAACCTGGCAGGTACCGCGCCATATAAACTGACTATTGGCGCACCGGCCGCAGTACAGATTCAATATCAAGGTAAGCCGGTGGATTTAAGCCGGTTTGTTAAATCAAACCGTGTTGCTCGTCTGACCATTGCCGCGCAGTGATTGCGCGGCGATTGTCGTGAAGCCAGAGCAACAATGGAGAGTAAGTAATGCATAACCAAGCGCCCATCAACCGTCGAAAATCAACGCGAATTTACGTCGGCAAGGTGCCTATAGGTGATGGCGCGCCGATTGCCGTGCAGTCGATGACCAACACCCGTACCACCGATGTTGAAGCAACGGTTAATCAGATCAAAGCGCTGGAGCGCGTGGGCGTAGATATTGTCCGCGTTTCGGTTCCCACCATGGACGCCGCCGAGGCGTTCAAGCTGATCAAGCAGCAGGTCAACGTGCCGCTGGTCGCCGATATCCACTTCGATTACCGCATTGCGTTGCAGGTTGCCGAATACGGCGTGGACTGCCTGCGTATCAATCCGGGCAATATCGGCAACGAGTCGCGCATCCGCTCAGTCGTGGACTGCGCGCGCGATAAAAACATCCCTATTCGTATTGGGGTGAACGGCGGCTCGCTGGAAAAAGACATTCAGGAAAAATACGGCGAACCTACGCCGGAAGCGCTGCTCGAATCGGCGATGCGTCATGTAGATATCCTCGATCGCCTCAATTTCGATCAGTTCAAGGTCAGCGTCAAAGCCTCCGACGTATTCCTGGCGGTGCAATCTTATCGCCTGTTGGCCGCGCGTATCGATCAACCGCTGCATTTGGGCATCACCGAAGCCGGCGGCATGCGCAGCGGTTCAGTGAAGTCGGCGATTGGCCTGGGGCTGCTGCTGTCGGAAGGCATCGGCGACACCCTGCGAATTTCGCTGGCGGCCGATCCGGTGGAAGAAGTGAAAGTCGGTTTCGATATTCTGAAATCGCTGCGCATTCGCGCGCGCGGCATTAATTTCATCGCCTGCCCAACCTGTTCGCGCCAGGAGTTTGACGTTATCGGCACGGTGAACGCGCTTGAACAACGCCTGGAAGACATCATCACGCCGATGGACGTTTCGATTATCGGTTGTGTGGTCAACGGTCCGGGTGAAGCGCTGGTTTCCACGCTGGGCGTGACCGGTGGCCATAACAAGAGCGGTTTTTACGAAGACGGCGTGCGTCAGAAAGAGCGGTTTGACAATGAGCAGATGATTGACCAACTGGAGGCGAAGATTCGCGCCAAGGCGTCGATGATGGATGAAAGCAATCGCATCTCGGTCAGTCTGCTGGAAAAATAAGCGTTATCGCTACATGGCGGGCTGATTAGCCCGCTTGTTTATGAACCCGGGAGGCAAAAAGCGGCACCCGCGTTGAATACGGGGCGGCAAAGTCCCTATAATCGGGTTCATTTTTATAGACAACGGACAGAGAAATCACGTGGCAAAGAACATTCAAGCCATCCGCGGCATGAACGACTACCTGCCGGAAGATACGGCATTATGGCAGCGTATTGAAGGCACACTGAAGCAGGTGCTGGGCAGCTACGGTTACAGCGAAATCCGGTTGCCGATTGTAGAGCAGACCCCGTTATTCAAACGCGCGATCGGCGAAGTGACCGACGTCGTGGAAAAAGAGATGTATACCTTCGAGGATCGCAACGGCGAAAGCCTGACGCTGCGTCCGGAAGGGACGGCTGGCTGCGTTCGCGCCGGCATCGAACATGGTCTGCTGTACAATCAGGAACAGCGTCTGTGGTACATCGGCCCGATGTTCCGCTATGAGCGCCCGCAGAAAGGCCGCTATCGTCAGTTCAATCAGCTGGGTGTGGAAGTGTTCGGCCTGCAAGGCCCGGACATCGACGCCGAACTGATCCTGCTGACCGCCCGCTGGTGGAAAGCGCTGGGCATTGCCGAGCACGTGAATCTGGAGCTGAATTCAATCGGTTCTCTGGACGCGCGCGCCAACTACCGCGATGCCCTGGTGGCGTTCCTGGAACAGCATAAAGAAAAGCTGGACGAAGATTGCAAGCGCCGCATGTACAGCAACCCGCTGCGCGTATTGGATTCCAAAAATCCGGAAGTTCAGACCTTGCTGAACGACGCGCCGCGCCTGTCCGAGTATCTGGATGAAGAATCCAAAGCCCACTTCGACGGCCTGTGTGAACTTTTGGCTCAGGCAGGTATCCCATATACCATCAATGAACGCCTGGTGCGCGGTCTGGACTACTACAACCGTACGGTATTCGAATGGGTGACCACCAGTCTGGGCGCTCAGGGCACGGTGTGCGCCGGCGGCCGTTACGACGGCCTGGTCGAGCAACTGGGCGGGCGTGCGACGCCGGCGGTCGGTTTTGCGATGGGTCTGGAGCGTCTGGTATTGCTGGTTCAGGCGGTTAATCCGGATTTCAAAGCCCCGGCGACCATTGACGTGTATGTTATCTCCTCCGGCGCCGGCGCCCAAAGCGCGGCGATGCAGTTGGCGGAAGACGTGCGCGATGCGGCGCCACAGTTGAAATTAATGACCAACTACGGCGGCGGCAACTTTAAGAAACAGATCACCCGTGCGGACAAATGGGGCGCGCGCGTCGCTTTGATCCTCGGTGAGAACGAAGTCGCGGCACAACAGGTGGTGGTTAAGGACCTGCGCAGTGGTGAACAAGAAACGCTGGCGCAAAGCGAAGTCGCAGTGCGTCTGGCAACGATGTTAGGTTAAGGAGAAGGACACCGTGGAAGTCTATACCACTGAAAACGAACAAGTCGACGCCGTGCGTCGGTTCTTTGCCGAAAACGGCAAAGCGCTGGCGGTGGGTGTGGTGCTCGGAATTGGTGCCCTGGTCGGCTGGCGTTTCTGGCAGAACCACCAAAACTCCAACATGATGGCTGCGTCCCAATCCTATCAGGAAGCCAGCGATCGTCTGGCGGCCGGTAAGCCGGACGACGTGTCCGCTGCGGAGGCGTTTGCCAAGGCCAACAGCAATAGCTATGGCGTATTGGCCTCGCTGGAGCTGGCGAAGCACTTTGTTGAGCAGAATGACTTTGCCAAGGCAGAGCAGCAGTTGGTGTTGGCTCAGGGCCAGACCAAAGACGATAATATGCTGGCGATGATTAACCTGCGTCTGGCGCGTGTCCAGTTGCAGGAGAAAAAGCTGGATGAAGCGCTGAAAACGCTGGATGGCGTGAAAGGCGAAGGTTGGGCGGCGATGGCGCAAGATGTACGCGGCGACGCGTTGCTGGCCAAAGGCGACACCAAAGGTGCGCGTGAGGCTTACAGCAAAGGCATTGAGTCCAACGCTTCTCAGGCGCTGCAGGTTTTGCTGCGCATGAAATTGAATAACTTGTCCAGCTAAGGGGAATTCCCATGCAATTGCGTAAAACACTCTTGGTCGGACTGGTTTCCGTTGCCTTGTTGAGTGGTTGCTCGCTGTTTAACAGTGAAGAAGACGTGGTTACCATGTCGCCGCTGCCAAAAGTTGAAAATCAATTCACGCCGAGCAAGGCGTGGAGCACCTCGGTAGGCGACGGTGTCGGTGAGTTTTATTCTCACCTGCGTCCCGCTTTCCAGGACAGCACCATTTATGCTGCCGACCGTCACGGCATCGTGAAAGCGATGGATGCCGACAACGGTGACGAAAAGTGGAAGGTCGATCTCTCCGAGAAAACCGGCTTCTTCTCCAGCAACCTGCCGGCACTGCTGTCGGGCGGCCTGGCGGTTGCGGGCGACAAGGTTTACGTCGGCAGTGAAAAAGCAGTGGTTTACGCGTTGAATACCGCAGACGGTAAAGTGGCGTGGCAGACCAAGGTAGCCGGCGAAGCGATTTCTCGCCCGGTAATCAGCGACGGCATGGTGCTGATCCATACCTCCAACGGCCTGCTGCAGGCGCTGAACGAATCCGATGGCGCGGTGAAGTGGACGGTTAACCTGGACATGCCATCGCTGTCACTGCGCGGTGAATCCGCACCGGCCGTTGCCTTTGGCGCGGCGATTGTCGGCGGTGATAACGGCCGCGTCAGCGCAGTGCTGATGCAGCAGGGCCAGTTGATCTGGCAACAGCGTATTTCCCAGCCGAGCGGCGCGACCGAGATCGATCGCCTGAACGATGTGGACACGACGCCGGTGATTGTTGAAGGCGTTGTCTACGCATTAGGTTACAATGGCAACCTGACGGCGCTGGATCTGCGTTCCGGCCAGATCATGTGGAAGCGTGAACTGGGTTCCGTGAACGACTTCATCGTGGACGCGGGCCGCATCTACCTGATCGATCAGAACGATCGCGTGGTAGCGTTGAGCACCGAAGGCGGCGTAACAGTGTGGACGCAGAGCGATCTGCTGCACCGCAACCTGACCCCGCCGGTGATGTATAATGGTTATCTGGTGACTGGCGATTCCGAAGGGTACCTGCACTGGATTAACACCACGGACGGCCGTTTCGTTGCCCAGCAGGAAGTGGATAGCTCCGGCTTCCTGTCTGCGCCGATGGTGGCTGGCGATAAGCTGGTTATCCAGGCCAAAGGCGGAAAAGTTTACGCTTTCACCCGCTAACGCCGAACGTCGCAACCTTTTCAGTACCCAAAAGATTTCGGGTGCAGTCAGGCGACAAGTGCACAAATCCCCAGAAGCTTAGTGAGCTAAGTGACTGGGGTGAGGGTACGAAGTCAACGCCACTGCGGCGCGAAAGATGAAGGGGAAAACGGCTCCTGAGTGTTCAGGGGCCGTTTCGTATTTTATAAGCTGCACTTCCGGTGTCTATCCATGGTGTAGTAACGCATTGATTATTAAGTAATGAGGCTTCACAATGATACCTGTCGTCGCGCTGGTTGGGCGCCCGAATGTGGGTAAATCCACCTTGTTTAACCGTTTAACACATACGCGCGATGCGCTGGTGGCGGATTTCCCCGGGCTAACGCGAGACCGCAAGTATGGTCGTGCCGAAGTTGAGGGTAATGAATTTATTATCGTCGATACCGGGGGCATTGACGGTACCGAAGACGGCGTTGAAACGCGCATGGCCGGCCAATCGCTGTTGGCGATTGAAGAAGCGGACATCGTGCTGTTCATGGTCGACGCGCGTGCTGGCCTGATGCCGGCCGATCAGGGCATTGCCCAGCATCTGCGCAACCGTCAGAAGGCCACCTTCCTGGTCGCCAACAAAACCGACGGCATGGATCCGGACATGGCCACCGCCGATTTCTACTCGCTGGGCCTGGGTGACGTGTATGCGATCGCCGCTTCGCACGGCCGTGGCGTGGCGCAGCTGATCGAACACGTGCTGGTGCCTTTTGTCGGTGAAAAACCCGAAGAAGTCGAGCTGACCGACGAAGAGGCCAACGCCGCTTACTGGGCTGAGCAGGAAGACGAAATCCCGGAAGACGAAGAAGAGCCGGAAGACGACTTCAATCCGCAAGATTTGCCGATCAAGCTGGCGATTGTTGGCCGTCCTAACGTGGGTAAGTCCACACTGACTAACCGTATCCTCGGCGAGGAGCGTGTGGTGGTGTACGACATGCCGGGCACTACCCGCGACAGCATCTATATCCCGATGGTACGCGACGAGCGCGAATACGTGCTGATCGATACCGCCGGGGTGCGCAAACGCGGCAAGGTAACGGAAACCGTAGAAAAATTCTCGGTAATCAAAACCCTGCAGGCGATCGAAGACGCCAACGTCGTGTTGTTGGTGGTTGACGCGCGCGAAGGCATTTCCGATCAGGATCTCTCGCTGCTCGGCTTTATCCTCAATAGTGGGCGCTCACTGGTGATTGCGGTCAACAAGTGGGACGGCATGAGCGAGGAAGATCGCGAACATGTGAAAGAGATGCTGGATCTGCGCCTGGGCTTTGTCGATTTCGCTCGCGTGCACTTCATCTCTGCGCTGCACGGCAGCGGCGTCGGCAACCTGTTCGAATCCGTGCAGGAAGCCTACGAGTGCGCGACCCGTCGCGTGAACACCTCCATGCTGACCAAAATCATGCAGATGGCTGCCGAAGACCACCAGCCGCCGTTGGTGCGTGGCCGCCGCGTGAAGCTGAAATATGCGCACGCCGGGGGTTATAACCCACCGATCGTGGTGATCCACGGCAACCAGGTGAGCGATCTGGCCGACTCTTACAAACGTTATCTGATGAACTACTTCCGTCGTTCACTGAAGGTAATGGGTACGCCAATCCGCATCCAGTTCAAAGAGGGTGACAACCCGTTCGCCGGCAAGCGCAACCTGCTGACGCCGAACCAGATGCGCAAGCGTAAACGCCTGATGAGCCACCTGAAGAAAAGCAAATAATCTTCAATAAGAGCGCGGTAGCCATACCGCGCTCTTTTTTATTGGCCTGAAGTCGTTCTATTATCTGCATATTGTCACCGCCAGTTGAAGGAACACCATGTCTTGGGAAACCTGGAGTTTTGCGTTCAGCGTCACCGTACCTAATCTGTTAATGATGCTGTTGGGCATACTGCTGCGCCACTGGCGGCTGATGGACGATCGTTTTATCGATGGCGCCACGCGGTTGGTGTTCAATCTGGCGCTGCCTTGCCTGCTGTTCTTCAGTATCGCCACCAATCATCCGCAACTGTTGGGCAACCTGCCGTTGGTTCTCTACGGCGCGATCGGCACCCTCGCCACCTTTTTGTTGCTGGAAGTGGCGGCGGTCTGGTTGGTTAAGGAACCGCGTGAACGGGGCGTGTTCGTGCAGGGCGGGTTCCGCGCCAATACCGCCATTGTCGGCCTGGCGTATGCCATGACGGCCTATGGCGACGAAGGTGTGGCATTGGGTTCGCTGTACCTGACGGTCACGGTGATCCTGTTTAACGTGCTGTCGGTGATTACCCTGACGCGCAGTCTGCAGGGCGGGCACGGCAAGAAGATTGGCCGTTTGTCGCTGTTGCGCAGCATTGTCACCAATCCGCTGATTATCGGCCTGGTGTGCGGGTTGCTGTTTGCGCAAACCGGCCTGGAAATCCCGCAGGTGATCCGGCAGACCGGCAGCTATATCTCCGGGCTGTCGCTGCCGCTGGCGCTGCTGTGCACCGGCGCAAGCCTGGATCTGCGCGCCATGTTCCGTTCATCCAACGTTGCCGCGCTGTCTTCTTCAGCCAAGCTGTTTCTGGTACCGGTAATGATGACGCTGGGCGGCTGGCTGTGGGGCTTTCACGGCGCGGCGCTGGGGATTATCTTCCTGTTTTCCGCCACGCCGACCGCCTCGGGCAGCTATGTCATGACGCGCGCCATGGGCGGCAACGCCACGCTGGCGGCGAATATTATTGCCATCACCACCGTCGGTTCGTTTTTTACCACCGCGCTGGGGATATACTTCTTGCGCTCATGGGGCGCGATTTAACCTGGGAGTCAGTATGGAAGCACACTGTCCGCAATGCGATCAAACGATGGAGTGGGTGAATGGTCACTACCATTGCGCCCCCTGTGAACGCGATTATCGGCAGTTGGCCAACTGCCCGGACTGCGGGCAGCCGCTGCAGGCGCTGAAGGCCTGCGGCGCAGTGGATTATCTGTGCCAGAACGGCCACGGGCTGGTATCCAAAAAGCGCGTGCTATTTGATTATCAGCCGTTGTAAGCCTTCACTCATCCACATGACCGGTTTTCCATAAGTCCACCAGCGCCTGCGGTGCGTTGGTTTCCGGGATCAGCAATACGATTTCGCTGCACAGATTCTGGCTGTAATAGCTGATTTGAACGCGGAAGTAGCGTTGGTCGCCGCAGCCGGGGGAACCCGGTTTTCCCTCTTCCTGCGCGTAGGGCAGCGTTTGATTCAACAACTGGCTCAGGCGTTGGCGCTGCTCCGGCGTAATATCGGCCAGCGCAATGCGCCGCTGGCCCGCCAGTTTGGGAATAAAGGCGAAACCGCCTTCACGCGCCAGCTCAATGACCGTGTCCTGATTGAGCGACGGCAAGGGTTTCATTATGCCACCCCCACCTGATGCCAGGCTTGCTGCACTTTGTCCGCCACGGCGCGGTCAAAACGCTGCTGCGCATGTTTTACCGTGGTGCGGGCGAAAGTGGCGAAGTCGGCATCCTGCGGCAGCGCTTTGTCGCACAGCGTGTCATACCAGACGTAGCCGGCTTTCTCCCAGGCGAAGCCGCCGAGCGCGGTGGCCGCCAGATAGAAGGCACGGTTGGGGATGCCGGAGTTGAGGTGCACGCCGCCGTTGTCCTCTTTGGTCTGAATGTAATCCTTCATGTCGGCCGGTTGCGGATCTTTACCCAGCAGCGGATCGTCGTAGGCGGTGCCGGGCGCAGACATCGAGCGCAGGCCCTTGCCGTTGATGCCCTTGGCCAGCAGGCCCGCGCCAATCAGCCAGTCGGCCTTATCGGCGGTTTGCCGAAGGTGGAACTGTTTGACCAACGAACCGAATACGTCGGACATAGACTCATTGAGCGCGCCGGCCTGTTGGAAGTAAATCAACCCGGCTTCGCTTTCGGTTACGCCGTGCGCCAGTTCGTGGCCGACGACATCGATAGCGATGGTAAAACGGTTGAAGATCTCGCCGTCACCGTCGCCGAATACCATTTGCTGACCATTCCAGAAGGCATTCTGATACTCATGGCCGTAGTGGACGCTGCCGGTCAACGGCAGGCCTTTGTTGTCCAGCGAATTGCGCTCAAACGCCTGCCAGAAGAAATCGTAGGTCACGCCGAGATAGTCATAGGCTTCGTCCACCGCCACGTCATGGTTGCTGGCCTGGCCCTCGTTGCGCACTTGCTTGCCGGGAAGCTGGGTGCCGTTTTGAGCGTCGTAGATATCGCGGATGACTTTGCCGCTGCCAGCGGTTTTCGCGCCGGGCGCACGCAGCGGCTTGTTGCCGAGCAGGCTTTGGACGTGGTTCAGGGTGTGCAATGCGCAGTCGCGTTGCGGTACGCTGCCGTGTTCAATAATCCTGCGCAGCATATAAGGGGGGATGACTGAACGGGTTGGCATGGTGGTTCTCCTTAGGCAAAAAATTACCTCGACAAATGAATATCCCACCACCAAGTGTAGTTCAGACATCGTAAAGACGATGATCGTGGGTGCTGACCGCCGGGCTGGTCTTGTGCGGGCTGATGCGCTTGACCGAGGCGCGTACCGCCAGTTTCCCGTGCAGCAGCAGGTTGCATGGCGGCGCATCGGCGCGCAGCATCCGGCGCTGCAACAGTTGGATCGCCTCATGGCCCAGTTCGTCTCGCGGCACATGCACCGAGGTGAGCGGCACATCATGAATTTCCGCCAGGTTAAAACCGTCGGTGCTCATGACCGAGATATCTGCCGGTACGTTCAGCCCCAGTTTGTTCAATGCCTTGACCGCGCCGACTGCCATATAGTCGCCCCCGGCGAGAATAGCCGTCGGCAACTGCGAACGCTGGCTGACCTGATCGATAAAGGTGGTCAGCGCCTGCTCGGCTTCTTCGCTGCCAAAGCCGGAGGTAGTAACCAGATGGCGGCCTTCGTCAAAGGCGATGTTGTGCTGCGCATAGGCCTGCCTGATGCCCGCCAGCCGCAGCTCCATGGTGTGTCGGCGCAGGCATTGCAGGTTCAGAATATGGCTGTGGCCCTGTTGGATCAGATAATTGGCGGAGAACTCGCCGATCAGCTGATGATCGGGGGAGACGCTGTCCAGCCGCATCTGGCGATCGGTACAGTTGATCAACACGCAGGGTTTGTGCAGCTCGGCGGCCAACTGGTGAATGTGCTCGTCGTCGATGCCGATAATCAGCGCCGCCTCGGTCTGCGGATCGCTCATTTTTTCCAGGAACAGCGCGCCGTCGCTGTGCTGCTCTTCAAGCCCGCAATAGCGGATGCGCACCTCATGTTCCGCCAGCGCGGCGGTGATTCCCTGGATCACCTTGTGATAAAAGATGTCGGTGCGCACGTCGAAGGCGCGCTGCGGGGCAAACACCATGACGTTGTTCAGCATCAGCCGGCCGTTGGACAGGCCTTGCAAGATGCCGTTCTGCTGGGCGCAGGCCAATACCTTGTGGCGCGCCTCGGCGCTGGTGTTGGCTTTGCCCGCGAGTACGCGTGAAACGGTGCTGATCGACAGCCCGGTTTGGCGGGCAATTTCCTGTATTTTCAGCTTTCCGTTCATTCTGTGATCTCCTTCAAATTTGCCGGTGAAAATATTTTCACCACGTTTTTTCAGCGTACTGTTTGGCTTGGGTCGCCATTATGGCGAGCTTTTAGGCTGCCTATGAAAATTTTTGCAAAAAACCACGTTTCGCTCACGCTCCCGGCTGGCTAGTCTGCATTGGTACACCAATTTTATAGACTTATCAGTCCAATTCACCGGCTGAATTATAAATAAAATGAAAATAAATCATGTGGTTGTCAGCGATGCGTGTGATTTTTCGTGATCGTTATCGCAAATTTTCGCAACCCATACCTTCGATACCAAAACGTGCCCTACCAAAAAGCGCGCTGTTTCACCGGGCAGCCGCCGTGGAGAGAAGACAGATGAGTGTTGAAATTAATCAGACGGTCGCGCACAGCGGCCGCCGCAAGTTTAAATCGCTGCGTTGGTGGATGCTGGCGCTGTTTCTGCTCGGCGTTACGGTCAACTACATTACCCGTAACTCGCTGGGTATCCTGGCGCCGGAGCTGAAAACCAGCCTGAACATGACCACCGAGCAATATTCCTGGGTGGTGGCGTCATTCCAGCTGGCCTATACGGTATTTCAGCCGATCTGCGGCTGGCTGATCGATGTTATCGGCCTGAAGATGGGCTTTTTGATCTGCGCCAGCATCTGGGCGGTGGTGTGCATGCTGCACGCCGGGGCGGGGAGCTGGGTTCAGTTGGCGATCCTGCGCTTCTTCATGGGCGGGGCGGAAGCGGCGGCCACGCCGGGCAACGCCAAGGCGATTTCCGACTGGTTCCCGAAAAAGGAACGGCCGGTTGCTGCCGGCTGGGCGGGCGTCGGTTTTTCTATCGGCGCCATGCTGGCCCCGCCAATCATCGTCATTGCCCACGTCTCTTTTGGCTGGCAGGGTGCCTTCTTGTTCTCCGGCGCGTTGGCGTTGGTCTGGGTGGTACTGTGGTGGCTGTTCTACCACGAGCCGTCAAAACACCCCAATCTGAGCCAAAAAGAGTTGGATCTGATCCGCGAAGATAACGAGCCGGTATTGCCGAGGCTGCCGTTTTTAAAATCATTGGCAATCTTGTGTAAAAACAAAAAGTTCTACGGCATCGCCATTCCGGCCTTTCTCGCCGAACCGGCCTGGGCGGTGTTCAGCTTCTGGGTGCCGCTGTACCTGGCTACCGAACGCGGCATGGATTTAAAGCACATCGCCATGTTTGCCTGGCTGCCGTTTTTGGCGGCGGATATCGGCAGCGTCGCCAGCGGTTATCTCACCACCCTGTACCGCAAATGGTTCGGCTGCAGCCGCGTCAACTCGGTGGTCGCCAGCTCGGTCACCGGCGCCTTCATGATGGTTTCGCTGGCGTTTGTCGCGGTGACCAAAGATCCCTATGTGGCGATCGCGTTGATCTCGATCGGCGGTTTCGGCCACCAGGTGATCTCCTGCATGCTCAGCGCGCTGGTGGTGGAGTCGTTCGATAAAAACCAGATGGCGACGGTCAACGGCATGCGCGGCTCCAGTGCCTGGATCGCCAGTTTCCTGTTTACGCTGCTGATCGGTGCGGTTTCCGACACCGTCGGCTTCAACCCGCTGTTTATCGCCATGGGCTTCTTCGATCTGATCGGCGCCCTGTTCCTGATTGCCTTGATCGCCGAGCGCGGCGGTAAAAAAACACTGAATAGTTAAGTTGGATGCCTATGAAAACGTTAAAAAAATGGACGCTGGCAGGCGAGTATGCCGACCGCGTTGAATTGCTGGTCGACGAGCGCCACCTGTTCTGCCTGTACGTGCTGGAAGACAACCTGTTCCGCGTGCTGATCAAACGCAACGGCGAGCTGGCGCTGGACCGCACCTGGAGCATTGCGCCGCAGGCCGACGTGCCCTGGGAAGGGCGCGATCGCCTGAGCGTCGCCGGTTTTAGCCTGCCGGGTTATCAACTGCAACAGCATGAGGATCGATTGGTGGTGACCGGCGCCGCGCTGCGCGTTACCGTGCACCAGCCGCTGTGGCTGGAGTGGGAACACCGCAATGCCGCCGGTGAATGGCGGCCGCTGGCGGCCGACCGGCCAACCAGCGCCTACCTGCTCAATCCGCAGGGTGACGGCGTGGCGCACTACCAGCGCCGCTTTGCCGGCGAACGCTATTATGGCCTGGGCGAGAAGGCCGGCGATCTGGAGCGCAGCGGCCGCCGCTTCGAAATGCGCAATCTGGATGCGATGGGCTACAACGCCGCCAGCACCGATCCGCTGTACAAGCATGTGCCCTTCACCATCACCCGCGGTGCAGAGGCCAGTTTTGGGCTGTTTTACGACAACCTGAGCAGCTGCTGGCTGGATTTGGGCAACGAGATCGACAATTACCATTTGGCCTACCGCCGTTATCAGGCCGAGGCGGGGGATCTCGATTATTACCTGTTCCTGGGGCCGCAGGTGCTGGACGTGACCAAAGCCTTTGTGCGCCTCACCGGCAAGACCCACTTCGGGCCGAAATGGAGCCTCGGGTACAGCGGTTCGACCATGCATTACACCGACGCGCCGGACGCCCAGCAGCAGTTGCAACAGTTCATCGCATTGTGCAAGCAGCACGATATTCCTTGCGACTCGTTCCAGCTGTCTTCGGGTTACACCTCGATCGGCAACAAGCGCTACGTGTTCAACTGGAATTACGACAAGGTGCCGCAGCCGAAGTTGCTGAGCCAGGCGTTCCACGCCGCCGGGCTGAAGCTGGCGGCCAACATCAAACCCTGCCTGTTGCAGGATCATCCGCAGTACCGGCAGGCGGCGGAGCAGGGGCTGTTTATCCGCGATTCGGAAAGCGACCAGCCGGAGCGCTCCAGCTTTTGGGACGACGAAGGTTCGCACCTCGATTTCACCAACCCGGCGACGGTGCGTTGGTGGCAGCAGGGCGTCACTCAGCAACTGCTGGAGATGGGCATAGATTCGACCTGGAACGACAACAACGAATACGAAGTGTGGGACGCAGAAGCGCGCTGCCAGGGTTTTGGCCGGCCGATCGCCATCAAGCATATCCGCCCGGTAATGCCGTTGCTGATGATGCGCGCTTCGATGGAAGCCCAGCAGCGCTTCGCGCCCGACCTGCGGCCGTACCTGATCTCCCGTTCCGGCTGTGCCGGCATGCAGCGCTACGTGCAGACCTGGAGCGGCGACAACCGCACCAACTGGCAAACCCTGCGCTACAACATCCGCATGGGGTTGGGCATGAGCCTGTCCGGGTTGTATAACCTGGGGCACGACGTCGGCGGTTTTTCCGGCGACAAACCGGACGCCGAACTGCTGGTGCGCTGGGTGCAAAACGGCGTGATGCACCCGCGTTTCACCATTCACTCCTGGAACGACGACGCGACGGTTAACGAGCCGTGGATGTATCCGGCCGCCACGCCGGCCGTCCGCGAGGCGATCAACCTGCGCTATCGCCTGATGCCCTATTTCTACACCCTGCTGTGGCAGGCCAGCGCCGACGACGAGCCGATGTTGCGCCCGACCTTCCTCGATCACGAGCATGATGAACGCACGCTGAACGAAACCGATGATTTTATGATCGGCCGCGATTTGCTGGTGGCCAGCGTGGTGGAGCAGGGGCAGCGTGCGCGTTCGGTCTATCTGCCGGATAACGGCGAAGGCTGGTACTGCTTCCACAGCGGCCAGTGGTTCAGCGGTGGCCAGACGGTGGTGCTGGATGCACCGCTGGAGCGTCTGCCGCTGTTGGTGCGCGCCGGGGCGGCGTTGCCGCTGTCATCTCGCCTGGCGCACGTCGACGTTGCCGCCGACGATCGGCGCGAGTTGCAACTGTACCCGTTTAAAGGCTGTGGCAGCGCTTCTGGGCTGTTGTTCGAAGACGACGGGGAAAGTTATGGCTGGCAGCAGGGCAACGCGCTGTGGCTGCGCTGGGAGATGCACAGCGATAATCGGCGCGTCATGCTGAACGTCACCACCGAAGGGCAGTTCAAACCGGCCTGGCGGACGCTGACGGTCAGCCTGCCTGCCGGAGAAACGCGGGAACTGTGGATCAACGGTGAGCCGGGCGAGAGTTTTACGTTGGAATAGGGCGTTTATGGGGCCGCGCGCTTCTTGCGCGGCTTCTTGGCGACGATGACGGTTTTCACTTCGCTTTCCACCCAGCCATCCTGCAGGCGGGTTTTCAGCAGTTCGCCGACCTGCGCCTGTTTGGTGGTTTTCAGCAATTCGCCGCGCGGGGTTTGCGTCACGCTGTAGCCGCGCGCCAGCGTCGCCAGCGGGCTGACCGCTTCGAGCTGGCTGCAGGCCACCCCGAAACGCTGGCGGTAAGCGTTGAGCCGGCGCTCCAGCGCCTGCTGCAAACGGTATTCCTGTTGCTGCACGCGTTGCTGGTAGCGGTGAATGCGCGCCTGCGGCTGCACCTGCGCCAAACGCTGTTGCACCCGATCGCTGCGGCGTGAAGACAGGCGCAGCTGATTTTGCATGCCGTCTTCCAACCGGCGTTGCAGCTTGAACAACAGCGTTTGCTGGCGCGCCAGGCGCAGATGCGGATGCTGCTGTTGCAAACGGTGGTTGATGCGGGTGAACTGCTGCTGACGCTGGGCCAGATAGTAATCCATCGCCATTTCCATCCGCTGCTGCTGGGATTGCAACTGACGCAGCAGCTCCAGCTGATTGCGGCTGACCAGTTCGGCGGCGGCGGAAGGGGTTGGCGCCCGCAGATCCGCGACAAAGTCGGCAATGGTGACGTCGGTTTCATGGCCGACGGCGCTGACGATCGGAATGCGGCTGGCGAATATCGCCCGCGCTACGCGTTCGTCGTTAAAACTCCACAGGTCTTCCAGCGAGCCGCCGCCACGGCCGACGATCAGCACGTCGCATTCGTCGCGGCGGTTGGCCGTTTCGATGGCGCGTACGATCTGCAATGGCGCTTCCGCGCCCTGCACCGAGGTCGGGTAGATAACGATGGGCAGCGAAGGATCGCGCCGTTGCAGCACCTGCAACACATCGTGCAGCGCCGCGCCGCTGGCGGAGGTGATCACCCCGACGCGTTTGGCCGGGCTGGGCAGCGGTTGCTTGAACTGTTGGTCGAACAGGCCTTCGGCGCTCAGGCGCTGTTTCAGTTGATCGAATTGCTGTTGCAGCAGGCCGTCGCCGGCGGGTTGCATGCTTTCGGCAATCAGCTGATAGTCGCCGCGCGGTTCATACAGCGTGATGCTGGCGCGAACCAACACTTGCTGGCCGTTTTGCGGGCGGAAGGTGGTGCGGCGGTTGCTGTTGCGGAACATCGCACAACGCACCTGCGCGCGGTCGTCTTTCAGCGTGAAATACCAGTGGCCGGAAGCGGGTTGAGAGAAGTTGGAGATCTCGGCGGAGAGCCAAATCTGGCCCATTTCCATTTCCAGCAGCTGTCGAACCGTCTGATTCAGGCGGCTTACGGTAAAAATAGACGGCGAGACAGGTAGCGACATGTGACCCAGATCAAATTCCAAAACAACCACTTAATTGGTCGATACTACAGGGCTGAAAAAGGTAATCAAGAGTTTTTGTGAGAAAGTGCTGGAGGCAACCGATTACGCTCTGTATAATGCCGCGGCAATATTTTATCTTTTTCACAGCCCACTCTGGTGAGATATTGCCCATGCTACGTATCGCGAAAGAAGCACTAACGTTTGACGACGTTCTCCTGGTTCCAGCTCACTCTACGGTTCTGCCTAATACCGCTGAGCTCGGCACCCAATTGACCAAAACTATCCACCTGAATATCCCTATGCTGTCCGCAGCCATGGATACCGTAACCGAAGCTGGCCTGGCCATTGCGCTGGCGCAGGAAGGCGGCCTGGGCTTCATTCACAAAAACATGTCTATCGAGCGTCAGGCTGAAGAAGTCCGCCGCGTGAAAAAACATGAAAGCGGCGTAGTGACCGACCCGCAATCCGTAACCCCCTCCACCACGCTGAAAGAAGTGAAAGAACTGACCGCGCGTAACGGCTTTGCCGGCTACCCGGTAGTGACCGAAGAGAACGAACTGGTCGGTATCATCACCGGCCGTGACGTGCGCTTCGTGACCGATCTGAACCAGCCTGTTACCGCCGTGATGACGCCGAAAGAGCGCCTGGTCACGGTGAAAGAGGGTGAAGCGCGTGAAGTCGTGCTGCAAAGAATGCATGAAAAACGCGTTGAGAAAGCGCTGGTGGTGGACGACAACTTCCATCTGCTGGGCATGATCACCGTAAAAGACTTCCAGAAGGCGGAGCGCAAGCCAAACGCCTGTAAGGACGAGCATGGCCGCCTGCGCGTTGGCGCTGCGGTTGGCGCCGGTGCCGGCAACGAAGAGCGCGTTGACGCGTTGGTCGCTGCAGGCGTTGACGTACTCCTGATCGACTCCTCCCACGGCCATTCCGAAGGCGTATTGCAGCGCATTCGCGAAACCCGCGCCAAATACCCGGATCTGCAGATCGTTGGCGGCAACGTCGCCACGGCCTCCGGCGCCAAAGCGCTGGCAGACGCCGGCGTGAGCGCGGTGAAAGTGGGTATCGGCCCTGGCTCCATCTGTACCACCCGCATCGTGACCGGCGTGGGCGTACCGCAGATCACCGCTATCGCCGACGCGGTTGAAGCGCTGGAAGGCACCGGCATTCCGGTTATCGCCGACGGCGGCATCCGCTTCTCCGGCGACATCGCCAAAGCCATCGCGGCCGGCGCATCTTGCGTGATGGTCGGCTCCATGCTGGCGGGCACCGAAGAATCGCCGGGCGAAATCGAGCTGTACCAGGGCCGTTCGTTCAAGTCCTACCGTGGTATGGGCTCGCTGGGCGCCATGTCCAAAGGCTCTTCCGACCGTTACTTCCAGACCGATAACGCCGCCGACAAACTGGTGCCGGAAGGTATCGAAGGCCGCGTGGCTTACAAAGGCATGCTGAAAGCGATCGTGCACCAGCAAATGGGCGGTCTGCGCTCTTGCATGGGCCTGACCGGTTGCGCCACCATCGACGAGCTGCGCACCAAGGCTGAATTTGTGCGCATCAGCGGCGCCGGCATTCAGGAAAGCCACGTGCATGACGTGACCATCACCAAAGAGTCACCGAACTACCGCATGGGTTAATGCTTGACCCTCTCCTGCGGGAGAGGCCGGGGTGGGGGGCTTGGCTCCTCGCCCCGAAACCTTATTTTTCGCTCTTTTTCTCTGTTGCTGGAATTCGCCTCACATGACAAATAATATCCATAAGCATCGCATCCTTATTCTGGATTTTGGTTCGCAATACACCCAACTGGTAGCACGCCGCGTGCGCGAAATCGGCGTTTACTGTGAGCTGTGGGCCTGGGACGTTAGCGAAGAGCAAATCCGCGAATTCAATCCAAGCGGCATCATCCTTTCCGGCGGCCCGGAGAGCACCACCGAACATAACAGCCCGCGTGCGCCAGAGTACGTGTTCACCGCAGGTGTACCGGTACTGGGCGTATGCTACGGCATGCAGACCATGGCGATGCAGCTGGGCGGCCATGTGCAGGGTTCCAACGAGCGCGAGTTCGGCTATGCGCAGGTGGAAGTGACCACCGACAGCGCGCTGGTTCGCGGCATCGAAGACGCCCTCAGTTCTGCCGGCAAACCGCTGCTGGACGTGTGGATGAGCCACGGCGACAAAGTGACCGCCATTCCTTCGGACTTCGTGACCGTCGCCAGCACCGATACCTGCCCGTTCGCCATTATGGCCAACGAAGAAAAACGCTTCTACGGCGTGCAGTTCCACCCGGAAGTGACCCACACCCGTCAGGGCCAGCGCATGCTGGAGCGTTTCGTGCTGGATATCTGCCAGTGTGAAGCCCTGTGGACGCCTGCGACCATCATTGAAGATGCGGTTGAGCGTATCCGCGAGCAAGTGGGCGAAGATCACGTGATCCTCGGCCTGTCCGGCGGCGTGGATTCTTCCGTTACCGCCATGCTGCTGCACCGCGCCATCGGCAAACGCCTGACCTGCGTGTTCGTCGACAACGGCCTGCTGCGCCTGAACGAAGCCGACCAGGTGCTGGAAATGTTCGGCGACCACTTCGGCCTGAACATCGTGCACGTCGCGGCGGAAAACCGCTTCCTGAGCGCGCTGGCCGGCGTTGACGAACCTGAAGCCAAGCGCAAGATCATCGGCCGCGTCTTCGTTGAAGTGTTCGACGAAGAAGCCTGCAAGCAAGACGCAGTGAAATGGCTGGCGCAAGGCACCATCTATCCGGACGTGATCGAATCCGCCGCTTCCGCCACCGGCAAAGCGCACGTGATCAAGTCGCACCACAACGTGGGCGGCCTGCCGAAAGAGATGAAGCTGGGCCTGGTCGAGCCGCTGAAAGAGCTGTTCAAAGACGAAGTGCGCAAAATCGGTCTGGAGTTGGGCCTGCCGTACGACATGCTCTACCGCCACCCGTTCCCGGGGCCAGGTCTGGGCGTGCGCGTGCTGGGCGAAGTGAAGAAAGAGTACTGCGACTTGCTGCGCCGTGCCGACGCCATCTTCATCGAAGAGCTGCATAAAGCCGACCTGTACAACAAGGTCAGCCAGGCGTTCACCGTATTCCTGCCGGTGCGTTCGGTCGGCGTGATGGGCGACGGCCGTAAATACGACTGGGTTGTTTCACTGCGCGCAGTGGAAACCATCGACTTTATGACCGCGCATTGGGCGCACCTGCCGTACGATTTCCTCGGCCGCGTCTCCAACCGCATCATCAACGAAGTGGACGGCATTTCCCGCGTAGTTTACGACATCAGCGGCAAGCCACCGGCTACGATTGAGTGGGAATGATTTCGCGTCTGGCAACAGCCTGCACGTAAAAGCAGTAAAGTACCTCTAAGCCCGCGTAACTGCGGGCTTTTTTGTTTTTGTATCTGGCACTTTCTGGCAGCTGTTAGCAACGGGAAGCACGGTTTTTTCAATGGAATTTTTGATGGTACTCTCTGGTTTCGAATTCAGGTTTGAAAAAGTACCATGTGATAAATTTCGGTTGAGTTATGGTATTTATTTTTTATAACTCAATTAAAAACAGATAGTTAAACAACTTTTCTGAATTTTTTACAACATGGTATTTTTGATAAAGGAAAACAATAAAACATGTTGACTGACACCAGGCTGCGTCACCTTAAGCCGAAGGAGAAACTCTATAAAGTTAATGACCGTGATGGTCTGTATGTTGCGGTCACTCCGGCTGGAACTATTTCATTTCGTTATAACTATTCAATAAACGGAAGACAGGAGACCGTTACTTTTGGCCGCTATGGTGTTGGAGGGATCACGCTTGCAGAAGCGCGTGAACGGCTCAATGAAGCTAAAAAAATGGTTGCCAGTGGAAGATCGCCTGCGAGGGAAAAAGCTAGAGATAAAGCTCGTATCAAAGATGCGGAGACTTTTGGTGCATGGGCTGAGAAATGGTTACGCGGTTATCAAATGGCTGAATCGACGCGTGATATGCGGCGTTCGGTATATCAAAGGGAGTTGAAGTCAAAATTTGCGCAGCAGAAATTGACCGAGATTACACATGAAGACTTACGCGCATTAACCGATAACATTGTCGAGAGAGGGGCACCGGCGACAGCTGTGCACGCCAGAGAGATTGTATTGCAAGTCTATCGCTGGGCTATTGAGCGCGGTCAGAAGGTTGAGAATCCCGCTGATCTGGTACGGCCTGCAAGCATAGCGAAATTTGAGCCTCGTGACAGGGCATTGACGCCAGTTGAAATTGGTCTGATGTATCGGTACATGGAACGGGTAGGAACGACGCCATCAATCAGAGCAGCGGTTAAACTTTTGCTGTTAACGATGGTACGTAAAAGTGAGCTTACTAACGCAACCTGGAACGAGATCAATTTTAGTGAGGCATTATGGACGATACCAAAGGAGAGGATGAAACGACGTAATCCACATTTGGTTTTTCTTTCCAGACAGGCAATGGATATTATGATTGCTCTCAAAACCTTTGCCGGTAGCTCTGATTTTATCCTTCCTTCGCGGTACGATTCCGATGCGCCAATGAGTAGCGCTACTTTAAACCGGGTTTTGACACTGACGTATCGTCTGGCTCAGAAAGAAGGGGAGTTGTTACCTAAGTTTGGTCCCCATGACTTACGGCGTACTGCCAGCACCTTGCTACATGAGGCCGGGTACAATACTGACTGGATTGAGAAGTGCCTTGCCCATGAACAAAAGGGGGTACGAGCTGTTTATAACAAGGCTGAATATCGTGAGCAGAGGGCCGAGATGCTACAAGATTGGGCGAATATGATTGATGAATGGACTAGTAAGTAGTTAATAATCAGTAATTTAAGTGGATATACTTCTTTTATCTACGCCAGGAGAGCAATTTTAGCCGCTAAAATTTACTGAATCTTTACTGGTTTTATCTGGATTGCATAAAAAGGAAAAATAAAAGTGCCTGAGTTGTCTGTAATTATACAATGGATGAATCAATACCCTAAGACCGGCTGGCTATTGCTGTGTATCTATATTGCACTCGGTGTAGTTCGTCACAGAGTAATTAATGCTGAATCTGGAAGTGTATTTCGTGGACTACTCAATCTTAGGAAGCGCCGGCTAGAGCAAATGCTGACACAGCCATATTTGAATAAAAATTCGGTCCGTCTGGCAAAGCGTGAGCTTCGTCAGCGCAGCCTTTATCGGCTCACAGGCTTGTATAATTATCGGCTGCAGGATTTGGCTGTAATAATGTGTGATCGTTATGGGTTGCGGGCTGGTTATCTCAAGCCGTGGCGTAACTGGCTCGAAGAACGGGATGGACGGATTGTGTTCAACAGGAAATGGCATTGTTTTCGCTGGCGTCTTTTTCTGGTAGGTCAGATTGTAAACACAGTTCTACTAATATTATTCATTATGTATATAGTTTCTCATTCTTCGGCCGAAATGATCGCACCGCTTATGTTACTCTTCATGCTTGTATGGTGGTTTCCTTGGCTAATGATCACCTCGGTACCTACCCCTAGGTGGACTCGCGAAATGGAAGTCTATCTTGAGAAATTTAACGCTGAACAGACCATGGTTTAAACTGTTCTTTGTTACCATGCATTCAGAGTGAATTGTCAGAGTTTTGGAAGATTCCATCCTACGAGTAATACTCACAAGGTAATTCACATAATCAATAGGTTAAGTCATAAGCTTCTTGACCCTACATGAGAAGACGAATTTTAGCTGCTAAAAGTTTGGGCATATTTGGACTTAAATGCCACCGACATGATTCTAATAATTAAGCCAGTACCTAATGAGCCAAGAGAAGACAACTGTAAACGCCCCTTGGCTTAGACTTGCTTTCAGGAAAGCGAATGCTTTTTATGGTCAGGGACAAGTGAGGGGATGAGCCATTGCATAACCATAAAACCAATTCGTTCTATGTCATTACAGATCGGCTTCAGTGATTTACTGGTGAGGTAGTATCACTGTGATCCGTTTTGCATAACGCTTACAGCTGCGCTACAAACAATAAACTATAATACTGTATTTTCAAAATCATCAATTTGAAGCAGAGTAATCGCGAAAAACCACTCGTAAGTGGCTGGTTATAATTCAATAAAGTGGATGGTATTAAGACTTAAACTGCCACCATAATAGCTCGTGGATATACTATTTTAAATATAAAATTCTTTCCTCACAGACGCTAAGGCCTTGGACACAGCCTGCTTTGTCATAGTTGTGTAGTGATTTTTTTCTAAAACCTGTGCGGTTTCAAACTGGTTAAAACCTTGGTGTTTTAATATGATTATTTTTTTCTTAGTATCAGTGAATTTGGAGTCAACCATTCGTCTGGCAATATTCCTAAGTTTATCTAGATCTGCTGGGGTTAAAGTTTGACCCTGCATCCACTCATGAAAATAGGTATCAATCAATATATCCCCTGTGTTTGCGTTAGCTTTATGCGGTTTAGCGCATTGCCGTCTAAGCCTTATTAATTCTTTATTGAACTGTTCGAGAGACCGCTTTCCTTGTCTGTATTTGGGATTCCATAGACCATTGGTGAGTTTGGGCCTATGGTCAGAACAATATCGATGACTAAGGACCTGTTTTTCATGAACGGGGAACTCATTATCGTTAGCAACAAATTCTGATATCTCACTGATCAACTTGGAAAATTCGGTTAGATTACCGCAGAACTCGCAATAACCGAGCTTACGCTGTGAATTTATAGTTACTCCTTTTGCAGGAGAGGATTTCTTCGGCCGCTTGGATGCGCACTCACTGACTAATTCAATAAGAGACTCAATCGTAGCGGTAAAGCATTTATCAAGAGAAGTTTGTTGATCTAAAGTCAGAACGAAATTACGCAAAAGAAGTCTTTGTGCCTGTACTACGACGTTTAAGCCCACTTTTTTAAGTACATCACTAAATCCTAGATTTACTCCAGAAATGTAGTCTTTATGACTTGGTGGCAGGGAATTTACATAAGCAGCTACTGCTGGATCAATAACTTCCTGTATGAGACGCAGTATTGGATACCTCCGTGAAAATATGGAGTACGGATAACTACGCTCTACAAATAATTTAATTGCAGCTGCAACTGTGAGGTCACAGCCTTCCCAGATAGTAATTTTCATGTCAACCATTTTAGCCAATGAATAGGTTTTAGCAAGTGGTAATGCTTGGCATTGTATAGGCCTGATTGGAAACAGGAGGAAGGCAGATGCAAACAAAGGCACATAGCACGCTCATTAACAGAAAAACACTTCTGGAAATGATCCCATTGTCAGCCCGCACTATTTATAACCTTGAACAGCGAGGCGAGTTTCCTCGCCGTATAGCACTTACTAGCCGAAATGTTGCATGGCAGTTATCCGAAGTAGAACAGTGGATTGCGGATCGTAAATCAGCAATGTTTAAAGCGGCCAGACCCGGTGTTGTTTTAGGTAGGTAACAGCAATGTCATTGAACATAATGGAAGCATTTGAAGCTAAGCCACAACCAATTGATTACGTCTTGCCTAATTTGGCTATTGGTACTATCGGAGCGATTGTTTCTCCGGGAGGTGCTGGAAAGTCAATGCTGGCATTACAATTGGCTGTGCAGATTACTTGTGGTGTAGATCTTTTAAACTTTGGTGAATATCCGACTGGGTTGGTGGCATATTTACCTGTGGAGGACTCTGAAACCATCGTTCACCATCGTTTATATGCTTTGGGAAAATATCTAACAGCACGTCAGCAGCAGATTGTAGCTGATAAGCTACTGGTCGAACCTTTGGTAGGGAAGTGTCCAAATATTTTCTTGCCGGATTGGAGCAACTTGATCAATGAAGTTTCAAAAGGTAGACGTTTAATAATTTTGGATACTCTTCGCCGTTTCCACCAGGAGGATGAGAATAATAGCGCAGCAATGTCCAAAGTCATTGGAAAGCTAGAAGGTATTGCTGCTGATACTGGATGTTCGATTATATTTCTACACCATTCAAACAAAGGCGCTGCCACGATGGGGGTTGGTGATATACAGCAGGCAAGCAGGGGTAGTAGCGTCCTGGTTGATAATATACGGTGGCAATCTTATCTGGCGGGCATGACCGCCTTGGAAGCGAAGACGTATGGTATTTCTGATGATGTTCGAGGTCAATTTGTTAGATTTGGAATAAATAAAGTAAATTATGGAGAACGTGCGCCAGATCGTTGGTTACAGAGACATGAGGGGGGAGTATTAAAAATAACGGCGCTCAGCTCGAAGAATAATAAAAAGCTTACTAAAGAAAGAACATCTACCTGGAGTGGTGCTGACAATGACAACTGGTAATAAAGTGGCACCCACAAGTACAGCTTGGCAAGCCCGAGTAATTCTGTACCAGCCAAGCCAGCGTCCTAAGGAGGTGAAGGGACAATGGATGGAGACTAGTTTTGGTCGTTGTCGTGTTACCGGACGGCTCGGACAGCGTCATGCCGATATCGTAGAGACAATATTATATGTTGCCGAGCAACGTCGTGAAATTTCTGATGGTGGAATCGAATTATTAGTAGATCCAGCGAAAGTACGCCGAACGCTATCCGATGCACAATACAGTTATGGTCGTATACAGAAATTGCTTTTAGATCTGCGCGTCGCAACAGTTGAAATTATAACGCCAGAGCTGGAGAAAAGCGGCGACTGTATAATAGGGGGACTGATCGATCATGTAGTGCCATCACCTATGACGCGTCCAGATCCTTTGACTGGGGGAGAACGCCGTTTATGGCGTGTCCGTCTGGGTGTTGCATTAGCGATGTTACTCAAAAAAGATTTGCCATTTTATTATCATCCTGGCCCCATAGCTCGGCTACAACATGGTATTAGCCAGGCAGTCGCTCGTCATGTCTTAACCCATAGGAATAATCCTTTAGGAGGGTGGTATATGGATACGTTGATATTAGCAGTGTGCGGTGAAGGAACGAGTAATATGACTTTACGTAACTATCGTCGGAGATTGAAAGAAGATTCCGTGCAATTGCTGGAAATTGGAATTGATTTGAACGGTTCTAGGATAAAACGTGTCACAACGGCCCGATATTGTGTCACAACGGCCCGATAGCGTGTTATAGCGGCCCGGTAGCGTGCTACAGCGGCCCGATTTTTTACTATTCAGCAGTATTTACAGGATCGTTCAGGAACTACAGTCTTTGAAATCACCTGCCTGAGCAGGCGCTTTCAAATCTAGAATCGGCCAAAGGCCGATTGTTGTACGCCAGAAGAAGAGATTACTTACTCGTTTGGTATATTGACACTTGAGGTAGGTTTTATGACATATGAGGTACGCCCCTAGCTTTAGGCATAGGGAGGAAGATTTTAGCCGCTAAAATCTGCAATGCACATGCTTTGACAATGTAAGTAAAAAAGTGCATGAGAAAATAAAAGATTTCTTACAATATATCGAAACATAAATACAGTTGGTGGACGCCCATTTATAACTACTAAAGGTCATTTTCAAAAGGGAGAAATATAGTTTCCTTGCAAGAAACACATTTGCTGCAGATCTTTACCCGAGTAATCCTATATTAATACGCTAAGAAAACACATCCTGTACACTGAAATACACATTGATGTGCACAGATATACTACGGCAACAGGAGGGCAGGACATGTAAAGTAGGCCCACCGCTACGGTGTTCCAACTTTACCACTCCCTATTCGCCGCATCGCGGCTCAAGGGCGTCCTGCTCTGCGAGGCTGCCAGGCTACCGCCTGTATGGAGAGCTATATGAAAGTTACTCAGACTAGAAAAAATAGTACGCCAATAAAAGTTTATTGTTTACCCGAAGAAAAAATTCTCATCCAAGAAAATGCAGAAGCATCTGGATTAAGTGTTGCCTGTTTTGTTCGTAGAGTTGCAATGGGTTATCAGGTTGATTCTATCGTAGATATAAAACAGGTTAATGAACTTAGCCGAGTAAATGCTGATCTTGGAAGACTTGGCGGATTACTTAAATTATGGCTCGCAAATGATCCTCGAACAGTTGATTTTTCACCCACACTGATAAGAACCTTGCTTGCGAAAATAGAATCAACTCGCCAAGAACTAAGGAACATTATGGATAAAATCTTGGATAAATAAATGTGTGGTTTCCTATATACCTGCGTCTGTTAACAGACAGTGTGTTAAATATTACTGAACTGATGAAAAATAGGTGAGCAAATGGATTTAATTTTCCAAGTGGTTTCATTACAAAGAGGGATTTTAGCCGCTAAAAAAGGTTTAATAGTTCCTTTCGTGGCGTCCGTCATGGCATTACCGGTGAAGGCCGGAATTCCCGTTATTGATGGCACTAATGTGGTTCAGACCACAATCAGCGCAGTTAACAACGTTCAGGCTGTGGCTAAACAAATCCAGCAGTACCAGACGCAGCTGCAGCAGTATGAAAACATGCTGCAGAACACCGTAGCACCTGCGGCCTATATCTGGGACCAGGCAAATTCAACAATTAATAAATTGTTGCAGGTGCAGGATACCCTTAATTACTACAAGAATCAGGCCGGGAGTCTCGATGCGTACCTGAAACGATATCAGGATGTTAACTACTACAGGTCATCACCTTGCTTTAACAGCAATGTTGAATGTACCTCGTCTGAAATTAGCGCATTGCGTGAAGCTGAACAGAACAGTTCAGGGGCACGTAAAAAGGCCAATGACGCGCTATTTAAGGTAATTGACGAACAGCAGAACACCCTGCAGAGCGATGCTGATAACCTTGCAGATTTGCAAACTCAGGCAACCGGCTCACAAGGGCAAATGGAAGCTATTCAGGCCGCTACCCAGCTTGCCAGTGCACAGACAAACCAGTTACTGCAAATCCGCTCGCTTCTGGTAGCTCAACAAAACGCTGCGGCAACACTGGCACAGGCTCAGGCCGATAAAGAAGCCCAACAAATAGCTGCTGATGAGAAAGTATTAGCTGGACAGAACACACCAAGCCCGAAGCGAATTTGGTGAGGAACAACTGAATGAAAAATACAATTATGATGGTTTTTATTCTAATCATTTCAATGATTATATGTTCTTGCGAAAAAAACGATAACGTTTGCTCATCGACGCCAGATAATAAATTTGATGCACATAGATCCGATAAGTGTGCATTGCGTAGTAATAACAATCCAAGCCCTAAACGAGAATGGTAATCATGAAAATAGTAAGTAAGCTCACCTTTTTAGGTATCATCCTTTTCTTTTCTATAAATGCCTATGCTGGTCAATTAGATAGTAGCGGGCTACTTGATATTTTATTAGATAAGTTTCAACAAGTAGCCAGTACATGGACAACAGTAATTGCTGACTATGCAAATTGGCTCTTCTGGGGGCTGGTATTAATAAGTATGGTTTGGACATTTGGTATGATGGCGATGCAAGGGGAAGGGTTGACAGGCGTACTTGCTGAAATAGTTCGCTTTTTTGCCGTCGTTGGTTTTTTTTATTATCTTTTAATCAACGGCCCATCCATATCGCAATCCATAATTAATTCAATGAGACAACTTGCAGCAAACGCGTTAGGAATAAGTACTGGTATTTCTCCATCAAGCATAGTTGATATGGCGTTTGCGATATTAACAAAGGTCAGTTCAGCCGCATCAATTTGGTCGCCAATGATATCCACCATTATGATAACAGTCGCGATAATCGTTTTGGTAGTGATGTCCCTTATAGCGATAAATATGCTAATCATGTTGGTTTCTGCATGGGTGTTATGCTATGCCGGAGTTATATTACTTGGGTTTGGTGGTTCGAAATGGACCTCTGATATAGCAATTAATTACTTACGAACTGTTTTATCGATTGGCATTCAATTATTCACGATGACATTAATTATTGGGGTTGGACAATCATTTATAGATCAATAT
This sequence comes from Serratia plymuthica, assembly GCF_018336935.1. Classification (NCBI taxonomy): domain Bacteria; kingdom Pseudomonadati; phylum Pseudomonadota; class Gammaproteobacteria; order Enterobacterales; family Yersiniaceae; genus Serratia; species Serratia plymuthica. The sequence goes on from NZ_CP068771.1 coordinate 4,773,396, forward strand.
TTTTCTCTTATTAAAGATGATGTTCCTGATCTTAATAGTCTTATCGTTTTGCTTCTGGCGTCAATTATCCTGTTAGTATTAACGAATAAGCTACCACTGTTGTTATCAGGTGTTGTAGGAGGGGCTTCTTTACAAGGGATTGGTGGATTTGGGGCGGGTATGATTACCGGCGCAGCCACTACTGCCATCAGCGGTGCTGGAGCAATGGCAATGGGGGCATCAGCTCAAGCCAGCGGTGGAGCCTCTGCATTAAAGGCAGCGTTCGAGTCTGCGCAAGCTGCCATGGCCGAAGAATCTGGTTCAGGCGGTGGAGGCGGTTCCGGTGGCGGATTTGGCGGCGGGGAAGATACCGGTTCCGTAGATACTTCTGGCGGCCAACCCTCAGGCGATTCCGGTGGTTCGTCTGCTGGGAGCTGTTCAGGTAGCGCCAGAGGAGGAAGTCAGGGGTTTGCTTCATTCTCACGAGCTGGCCGCATGGCAAGCCATATGGGAAGCAGTATGGCTAACGGAACTGCTGAATACCAGACAATGAAGCGAAGTAGCGATGCTTCTCGTGTCCAACGGACAATTGGAGGGGAGTTGGCGACTCAGATACGTAAACAAACAGCTACTCGTCGGGATAACCTCGACCATGATGATTTTGCCGGAGATAGCTTATCCGGCAATAATAATTCTTGAATCAAGCGCATCAGTTTACGGGGGAGCGCGAGCTGACGCTTCCACTGAGCGAACTTTACTTCTGCAACTCAAAGGAAAAACTATGTCCAAGACTTCCGATTCACGGTTACGCAATGAGGGCTTTCGTAAAGCAGAGGCTTCCCTGAGACTTGAAGGAAGGGACCCCAGTGGTACGCCACTGTACGAGTCCATTAAGGCACGTATTATTTCAGGTGAGCTGACGTATGAGCAGGGGCGTTCAGAGATTCTTGCATACTACACAAAAGCAGATACTGACGGGCCTGTGACAGTGGGAGAGATGCTGGTAGAGGAATTTTTAAAACCGCTGAACATGTCTCATGATGAACTGGCGGAAGCTATGGGTATTTGCAAACAGGATGTTGACGATATTATCTGCGGTTTGCGTCGTGTTACGGATGATGAGGCTCGCGTTCTTGCTACCATATTTGGTACCGATGTGGATTTTTGGAGCAACCTGCAGGAAATGCAATACAATCAAGAGAAATGATGTAAGGTATCGAGTCGCAATTACCTTAAACCTCAACTTTTCAGAAGCAGATTTTACTTTTTCTAGTGTTTTTTCTGAACGCCACCTAGATCGAGACAAAACCGCTGGTCTGCAAATAATCTTCAAGCATTTTAGTGACGAAGCTGCTTTTTTTAAAAAATGTATCGATTAGTCTCTAGGGTAGGGCACGATCCATATGCCCCCTGTCGCGATGACTCAATCCGCGGCGACTAAAGCTTCCTTAGCCAAGCGTTGCATGTTCAATGAGCGGGTGTTCAGACCGGCCTTGGCGAACCGGTAGCGCATATAAGCGGAGATATCACTCTCGTGCGAGGAAACGATCAACTGGCGATTGCTGAACTCACAGCGAAGAAGGTCAGTCAAAGAGGCGATATTCACCTCATCAAGCGACTGGGACGGGTCATCGATCAGAATCAGTGGTACGTTTGAGTAAACCCGATTCAGGGAAAGAAAAAAACCTAGACTGAGCGCAGATACTTGGCCGGAGCTCATTGATAGAATCGCATCATACTCGGATTTTTCGGCTGTAAGGAACCTGAGTTCTTTGCCATCCTTGCTTTCAATGAACAGACCTAAACCACGCTGATAGTTTTGGATAAGCCGTCCGCTATATATATGGAAAATCAGTTCAATTTCAGCAATTGTTTGTTCTGAGTAGTTGCGTTCTGTTTTCTCAAGAGTAGCCTTTAGGTTATTGACTTTTTCTTTAGCTATCTGTGCTGCTTTAGTTTCATTCTTAATGATCTCTAGCTCATTAAGGCATTGTCTGAGCCTTTTGCTTTGTGCCTCGTTTGCTTTAGCTGAGATATACAGTTCTTTGTCTTTCAACAACTGAGGTTCAACAATATAGAAGTCCTGCAGCTCTTTAAAGACAGCCATGATGACCTTTCTCCAATCTTGGGGCAAAGGTTCTGTCTCAGCTGTTTTCTGGCTTCTGATGAAAGCTGTAAGAGACTGAATTCTCGTGTCCACCTCCTCCTCATTTTCGGAGAACGAATAGTTTAGTTCTACACCTAAAGTTTGAAAGTTGGAGACGAGTTGGTTAATAGTAGGCAACCGAGCTTTATCGCGGAGCAGTGCGTTGTGTAAGACGCTGTTGTAGTTCACGGATAGCTGCGCTTTCAGACTCTTAAGTTGAGCATCAATTATGGCCAGCTCTGTAGCCATTATTCCTATAAGAGTTAACAGAGTCTGGCCATCAGCGTTTAATGCGTCATTGATTTGCTTTGATCGGTATTCAATCTTTTGCAGCATAGTGTCATGGGATTGCCAGTCTGCACCACACAGCGGACAATCCTGAGCGTCAGGAAAGAGTTTAGTATGCTCAGTAACTAGTTCTGCTTTTAAACGATTCAACTCGGTTGCAGCGTTGGTATTAGAGTTGCTCTTTTCTTGAAGTGAGTCACGGATAACTATTTGCTCAATAAACCATTCCAAACGCCCTTGGGCCCATCCACTAAGACTCCTGGCCTCATCGGCATTAATGACTGTTGCACCACGTTTTATAATTCCTTCACGTTTGAGCAGTTCATTCAATTCTTTTTTAATGGCTTCAAGTCCATCCAGCTTGTTTAAATCATTGCCAAAACGTGCTAAGCTTTTTATTGAATCCTTGTTAAGTTCAATAAAATTTTCAATCGATTCATTTTTATCTCTTATCTGTATTGCACTCTTTAGCAGAGCCAGCCTTTGAAGACTGTGGATATTTTCAATGTATTCTCTTTGGATTTCTGTAGAGTAGGTGGGGAAGGGATTCTCTTTGTCCCACCCTGGTTGCAGCACTGAGGTGGAGATTTTTTTGTATCCAATTGATCCCAAATCAGCTTGAATCATTTTCTTAAGTGAACTGGCCTCTATTTCTAACCTTGATAAATCTGCAGCACGCTTAGGATCGCCGATGAACTTTGTAAGCCGCAAGGCGATAGTTTTGCAGTTATCAGTCTCTGCCTTTATGTCACTAATATTAAAGAGATTGTTCAATGCCTCTTTACGTTTGTCTACTCGCGTATGCAGGAGCTGATTTTGGCCCTGCTCCAAATAATTTAAAAATGAAAAGTTCTCTTTGAAGTTTTTTCCGAAGAGTGTCTCAATGAAGTTTTCGTCGCGGATATTTTCTGCTACATAGCTGTTTGAGGTGAACTCTGGGAGCTCGTAAAGAGTAAAGTGGGTAAATTGGTCCGCTCTATTATTTGACTTCTCGTTAAAGTTTGAGGCGGGAGTATGTCTTGCTAGAGTAAGCCTCCTCGAACCATTAATAAACTCGATTTTGATTGCAAGGTCATTATTGCCTGAGCGATTATTCCAAAGAAGATTATCTTCATAATTCGTTCGTTTTCCTATCATTAAGGTTGAAAATAGATGGCAGATTCGTTTTATTCTGCCAGTTAACAATAGCTCAATAGCATCGAATATGCTAGTTTTGCCAAATCCATTGGGTCCATCCAGGGTCAAAAGTGATGCTCCCCCGAAATCCAGATGGATTTTTTTGAAAGCTTTAAAACTTGAAATCTCAATTTTGGATATTTGCCAGTTCATCGCTAATCAGTTCCTTGATCAAATCTTCTGCATTTAATTGGCCGTGTTTTTGTATCGTCTTATACGTCTTAGTAAGGTCGGCTTCAGCCACAGCTTCCTCAATTTGCAAACGAAGTGGAACTAGTTCCACTTTATTAATATTAAGTTCCAAAAAAGGCAACTTAATGAATATTTTGGCAACTGCGCTATATTTAGTTGCTGATGTAGGTTCTTTTTTGTAGGCATCGAAGTGCTTTTTATCTGAAATTAATTCATTTAGGTTGGTGAAATTTAATTCTTTTATGGCTTCAACTTCTGTGTCGCTATAGTAAAGAACATATTTTTTGTAGAAGTGCGGATCTTCTTCGATTTCAAAAATCTGTTCTTCATAGTTTTTGAATTCGGCCAACTTATCGAGATGATGGATACATATTAAATCGCAATTCTTTTTAAATGCTGGATCAGATATAAATGCCACAGGTGCGGACTGGTTGATGGTTGCATTAAGATCACCTGGCTTCATTAGATTATCTAACCTGTGCAAGACTGCAAATCGTATCGCTGTACCATTCTCTCGAACATAGAAGCTTGTTGTATCATTCTCATGTACTTTGAGGAAATTGTGTGCATCTAGGGCTTGATGTATGAGGTTAATAATCATTTAAGTCGGGCCTCTGCGTCTTCTTTTGTTAAAATACTAATGCATAAACTTTTAGTAATGTTGCTATCGATGCGATCTTGATCATCGATGCAAGTTATATCGGAGCAATTAGTATAATTAGTATCAATTGTGAAACTCTCATTAGCCTTGGCTGCAATAAGATTATTGAATTCGAATAAAAGCCTGCCTAGATCGTCGTTGTTTTTTATTTCTGCGATAATATCAGAAGTACAGTATTTTTTATCTGTTGGTTCCAGCAAATATAATGCCGTTGGTGCGTAAAATTTATTGTTGCTGTCTAAATAATGTGGTAGTCGTTTTAAAATTGGATCGACTTTAAAGGTGTGTACGAGATCCGTATATCGGCGTATATCTGAGTTCTGAATGCGTGAAAACTTCTCTGAGGGTTTCATAAGTTGGCAGAGTGTCTTGAAATCGCCGCCCTCAGATTTTCTTATAAGCGTATAGATACGCCTGGCTCTTTCGTAGGCCGCGTCCGACATCTCCGAGAGTGATTCTGCGAGCCTTTCTTCTAGGTGACTATAGAGGCGCGTCTTTAACTCGATCGCGTAATAGTCCTTTCTTTCATATGGACTAGCGTCCGTAATGTCTGCAAGCATACTTGCGGCAGATACTCTGTATTCATAAGCTGCTTTACGCTGAGCGTCACCATCATTTTGTATTTTTGTGTGAATAGCTAGCGCGTGAGAGCTGATTTTATCTGATAGTAGACAATAATTTGCATCTATAAGGCTCTCATCATAAACGATTGCCTGGCGGGTATAGATTTCTTTAATAATATCTTTGGTTAGATCTTCTATCTTATCTAGTTCACAGTGGCGATTTTCACCGTATTGATAGAATTCAACTCGTTCGTGATTAGCATCAATGTAATCACTATGATCGTTAATCGGTTGAGATATATGAAAATATCTTTTTATCCCTGCGATTCTATCAAGTTTTATTGTTGCCGATTTTTCTAAGGCTTCCTTATAATTACTGCGGTAATCACCAATTTTTGCTTTAACCTGATGTGCGCTTATTAAATTATTATCTTTGTAAATCGCGAAATCATCTGTACTGTCAAGCTGTAGCTGGAAATCACTATCTCCTTGATTAATTAGCTTAAGACAATGATAAAGCGCTACCTTGCCTTGGTAGACAAATCCACTCCAAGTGGATATGGCGCTATGGGGGTATTTGCTTGCTTCCTCGTCGCTCATACTGGCTACTTTCACCACAGAATCATGAAGTTTTTGAGTGAAGGGATGATATCATAGAGCCATCATGTTTTTTAGTCAGGTACGCGAACAGGTAGATGACCTCGATCACATAAAACCACATCTAAAATAGGTACATTACTTAAAAATATCTGTTCTAATGGTGTAAGATGCCGAAGATAGTATGCTGTGACATATTGAATTTTGCCGCCTGAAAAGAGTTGTAATGAGTGAATTGTCGAGGTGAACACTGAGTTTCTCAACAAATGATAACTGTCTAGTGTATCTGGCATCAAGATTATGGTTGCTTTCTAATATAATCTTTTCATTGTATCGAAGTCTGTTCTTCAGCTGGCGTATTTTAATCTGTTCAAATGTCATTGGTGAATCTATGGAGGATTTTATTTCTCGATCTTCTTATCGTGGATATTCCGACACCTATAGCTATAGCAGCGACGGCAACGGTGAATACTGACCGAGATCAATTTTAGCAGCTTGGAGGATAAATTCGCTGCTAAAATTGCGTCTGTTACGTCTGCTTATTATGTCACCTGTTTTTGACTATGAGACAATGATATCGCTTCTAAGTAGGTGACCAAATTCAGTGTGCTACTACTGTTATTCGTCAGACCCAAAAAGTGCAAACCGACGTTGGTTTAAACACCGCAATAATCACATCTGATGGAAGCCGCCGGTCAGCTTTATGTCGTCGTCACTGTTAAGCAGATGATAGCAAGATCTGCTCTTAGATAATGCGAAAAGTGTTTGGATAAGAGCGCACAGCATGCATTATTCATTTTCTGACAGCGGGAGCTATATTGGAGTGAACAGAGTGAGATTGAACCTTGCCTACCATGGTCGGAACACGACCTTCGACGTGCCTGAGGCCTCTAAGTTCGATGGTGGCGCCTATGCTGCGGACATTAAGGTCCTTGAAGCCCTGCCTGTGTGGACCGGTACTCCGAACGGCCTATCACTCTGGCAGAACCAGAAGGAGGCAATAGCTCTCGGTGCCGCCTACGTCCGCGTTTCGCAACAAACGGGTGAACCCGAAGGCGCCCTTGTCAAGATGCCGACGGGGAGCGGGAAATCGGGGGTCATCGCCGTGCTGACTCGATGCCTCCCCAAGGTTCGACGTGCGCTGGTACTAACGCCAAGGGAAGGCCTTGTTCAGCAAATGCACGCCGATATCCGGCGCAGGTTTTGGGCGAACATGGGATGCGCAGAGCCGGGCAACAAGGTCTGGTCGGACTCTGGCGTCGAACCTGCGGCGATCGAAATTCTGCTGCCGAACAGGGCTCGAACCGAACAGATTTGCAACATGGTGGAAGCTAGCGACCGAACCGTTCTTGTAGGCACCCTCCAAGCTCTCGACAAGATCCGGACAGAGCGAGACAAGTTGAGGCGTCAGGCTGCTGGCGTTCCGCTAAATGAAGCAAAGTTGGCGGAACTCACACGGCTGGACCGCATCCTTGATCTGTTGGGCACGTTCGATCTCGTCGTCGTGGACGAGGGGCACTACGAGCCGGCACCGTCGTGGAGCCGGAGCGTCAGAGAACTTGCGCTGCCAACTATCCTGCTTAGCGCTACCCCCTTCCGCAACGACTATAAACTTTTCACCGTACGCGGCTCGTTCGCCTACAACTTCTCGTTTCTGAAGGCGGCCGACGCCAAAATCGTGAGGGACGTGTGCTTCGCCACGCTAGACTCGCAGAACGGTAGCGCGACGGCCATCAACTGCTTTAACGAGGATATCGACCAGGCGTTAGCCGACGGCGACGCATCGGCCATCAAGACCTTTGCTGACCAGCTGCTCGAACTCGCACCCTTGCTTACTAAGGACCGCCCGGCCGGTTCAAAAATCATCGTGCGGGCCGCATCATGGAGCGCGCTCGCGACGTTGCAGCCCCTCCTTGCGGGGAGCAAACAGACAGACGCGGTGCTGATCCATGACCAAGTGGGCAAGGGTGATAACCGTAAATTGCATCCGCTTCGCTTCGTCACGGTAAGGGAGGCGCAGAACAAGGCCGGAGAAGCGACCTTCTGGCTGCACCAAACAAAATTGCTTGAAGGCATCGACGATCCGATGTTCGTCGCTGTCGCTATTTTGGATGGTTTCACGAACGACCGCCAGCTCGTGCAACAGATCGGTCGGGTGTTGCGCTCGACCGATGCGAAGCGCCAGCAAATCCAGACGGCGACGGTGGTTGCACGCAACGCCGAGCAGCTCGCAAGGCTCAAGACCAGCTGGGCACAATACCTGGCCTTCGAAGACGCAGGGGAGGAGAATCTTGCCAGCATCATTCCCGGCGAGGCTTATCTGCCCGAGAGGATCGTCCCGGCGATGCCGGATCAACAGTATGTTGATGGGAGCTTCCGCCAGAGACTTCCTGTAACGGGTCCGTTGCACCGTGATGATCTTCTGGTCCCCCGCCGCGCAGCGATTTTCGCCATCGGTCCGGACTTCGACGCGACTCTTGCGGAAACTGAGACCCGCGAGGGCATCGTCGCCCGCAATCGCTTCGTGGTCCACCCCGTGGACGATTTGCCGGAAGGAGTCTGGGGCTGGACCTTCTTCTCCGTCGACGAAAGCCCCTACCTCAGTCGCCATTTTGTTACAGAATGGCAGTTTGGGGTCACGCTAATGGTGCGGATCAACGACCGACTGTTCGTGTTCGACACCGACGGTGTGCCGTTCGATGCCAACAAGATCGGCGTCACGCGTCTGGACAGGCAGATCCTCGTCCGGCTCTTCGGTCCGAGCAGCAACGACCGTAAGGTCCGCATCACCAAGCTGGCTGCCACATCGCTCGAAATGGCGGACCGCGCGATCCGGGCGACGACGACCAGCACCGCATCTTTCGAGGATACGTTTACGGACTTGCTGGATGCGGTGCTCCTTCCTACCAACGTCGCGGGATACGTTGGAGGCACCGCACGCTACTTAGGCCTTAGCCGTTCCAAGGTCACTGACGCGAGTGTCCGCCGCGTTGGCGTCGATGAGTACGTGAGGTGGGCCACCGATATCGACCGCGAGCTCACCGCCGCGACGGCGGGCAACCGAGTGTTCGATCGTTTCGCGCAGCTCACAACACCGGACCCAGAAAAGGCGAAGAACCCCCGGAATATACTGCTCGATCTGCAGCCGCTTGACGACTTTGGAGCGTTCATCGCCGACCGTGAGGGTCAGCCGTCGACGCCGAAGGCGCCGTCCTTGATCGACCTCTGCGCCGACATCGACGACGGCCAATTCCAGGTTACGATGAGTGATGGCAGCAAGCTGGGCTGCTCGATCACTTACAACCCCAAGTCCGGCCGCTACGCAATCTCAAGCGACGAACTCAACGCCATTTTCCAGCAAGGCTTCTCGGCTTCGGGTATGGTCATGACGTTAACCGAGAGAATCAACGCCGAGCAGGCGTTTCGCGTCCTCACCGACGAGGCCGATAAGGTTTACATGCATGGCAAATGGGCCAAGGCGCGGGAGATCGTGTCGGACAGACGTGTCCCGGCACTCGATGTTGCTGTTGCCGTACCGGCGCTGAGAGACACGTTCGTGGAGAAAGGAGAAGCAGCATGGGCGAACGGCAACGTCAGCAAGTGGCAAAAGGAGTCAATTTTCGGACTGACTGCCAAATACATCGGCCTAACCGGCCCGGCACCCGACGACTACGCCAAGGCGCTGCGGGAGTTCCCTCTTATCCTCCTTGACGACGACGGCCAGGAGATGGCCGACTTCATTCTGGTCTCAGACAGCAAGGTGGTGCTGCTTCACGCAAAAGCTCTGGGGAAGGACGACGGTGACGAAAGCGCCTCCGTGACGGCCATCCAGGAGGTTGGACGCCAGGTGGCTGCATCGCTAGGGTTCTTCCTGACCTCGTCGCCCCAAATCGAGAACGATCGGTGGCAGCGCGCATACACCGCGAACAAGACCACTATCCCAGCGCCAGCGTCGGGAAGTATCCGCATCTTCCGCAACACTGGAGGGGTCGCTCCCGCTGACGTTGCTGATACGGTACGCGCGGCGTTGCGTGATCGCCGTATTGCCAAGGAGGTCTGGCTCGTCGCAGGCCGGTTGCTAAACATTGAGACTGCGCGCAAACGTGCGTTGGCGAACACTTTGACCAACCGGACGCGGCAACTTCTCATGTACATCGACGGCCTGTCGACGACGTGCGGCCGCGCGAACGCCAGGCTGAGGATCTTTGCGCACTAGGGTTATCGAGCGTCCGCGACTTGCCAGACCTGCCGTTCAACCAGTCGCGGGGGAACGGCGCCTTCGGTCCAGGCCCGGCCATGCTTACAACCTCTCTCTGTGGTTTCGGTGAATCATTGTTGAACGGCAAAAGGGAGCACCTCCGGGCCTTTAGTTCTAAGCATGGCATCAATCATGGTATTGTTTGTATCTTCCTTAATAATTTACTGATAAATATATAATTTATATGTCTATTAATAATGGAGTGGGAATAAGGTTTCTCTCAATTATTTGATTTTATTGTAAAAAATAAAAGTTGATGGTGATGGTTACTACGTCTTTCATGGCGTACATCGCACCTATGTAAGAGAGCTGCATCGATACCATGTTCCGGATAAGGAATGCCGACATGGTATCGAGAACGCTCGGCAGCCCAGATGTCAGCAGTATCAGCAGTAACTGTTTGCCAGTCTCCACTATGGTGTTGGTATGGCTGACTCATCACCATCGGCCTCGCCACTGTTACCCGCAAGCACGGTGTTGTCGGCGCCTGATTGTCCCCCCTTTCTGTACCATTGTGTGAAGTTTCCTGGCAGCGGTTGAAAAGGGGTACAGTCCCCCAACTATCAGAAGGCTTAGGCCCTTAACTGCTTGTGCCTCAACGGCATCACATTCCCCATTCCCATGAGCGCCCCGGATCAAATGCTTATCCGCCCGAGTGGTCGTTGCCACCGTGCGCGGCCATGAACATGGCGACGGCCGACCGGCAATAGGATTCGATTTCGTTGTCGTCCTCTGCTCTCGCCGGATCGAAGCGCACGATCATCAGGAGATCGGATCCTTTGAAAAGTGCGGCAAACAGGCGGGCAGACCCGAGAGGATCGGGCACGTTCAGAAGCGCCTTCGCGTGCAACTGGCGCAACAGGGCCTCGATTTGGGCGATGACATGGGCGGGGCCGGCTTCGTAATGCAGCTTGCTTAACGAATTTTGAGTCGTCTTGTCGGCCATGACCATAGCTTCGACACTGCGGACGTCAGATCTCAACAGCGTGCGAAGCAGGGATGATCCCACCGCCATCAGTTGATCTTCGACCGAACCCTGGACGCCTTCAAGAAGGGTCTGTGGCGCAAACAACTGATGGCAGCCGGCCGCGATGGCAGCGCTGAACAGCGCCTCCTTGTTCTCGAAATGCCGATAGATGCTCAGCTTGGATATCTTCGCCCGCTGGGCGACCTTGTCCATTGTCGTCGCTTGAAAACCCAGTTCCACAAAGAGTTCGTTTGCGGCGTCGACTATCGTTTGGCCAAGTGCTTCGTTGGTGGGGCGGCCGCGTCGCCCCTGTTTTTTTTCGTTCACGTTTATTCCGGTACTTGACAGTATCTTAAATTAAAATATAGGATACCTCATAGTATCTTAATTGTGCAAGCGTGTCGGTAGCTGTCTGCGCCCTCATCGGGTTCCAGGGCGTGACACGTGCTCCTTCCCGGGCTTCAATCAAACGCGGATAAACGAGGTTCTATGAAACGACGATCCCTATTGAAATTGGCCGCGCTTTCCTCCGCCGGCCTCGCCCACGAAAATTCGACCGCTAAGTCAGCATCAACCATCGACAAACCCGGAGCCCATCATCATGAATGACGTCATCATCATCGGCGGCAGCTTTGCCGGCCTCGCCGCCGCCCTGCAACTCGGCCGCGCTCGCCGCAACGTCATCGTTCTCGATACCGGCCGGCAGCGCAACCGCTTCGCCGGCCACTCACATGGCCTGCTTGGCCACGATCACAAGCCACCGCTGGACATCCTGGCCGAGGCGCGGCAGCAGCTGACGCGCTATCCCACAATCAGGCTGGTCAATGCCCGGGCGGAGAGCCTGTCTGGCGCCATCGACGATTTCTGCGTCGTCACGGACGATAACGAATGCCTAAGGGCACGTCGCCTGATCCTGAGCTATGGCGTCGTTGATCAGATGCCTGACGTCCCGGGATTTGCCGAAAGCTGGGGCACGTCCATTGTGCCGTGCCCCTACTGCGACGGCTTTGAAGTCGCCGGCAAGCATTGGGGCCTCGTCTGGTCCGGCCCGCAGTCGCACAACTATGTCCGGCTGTACCACGATTGGACCGACACGTTGACGGTCTTCGCCGATGGCCGCGACATTGCGCCCGAAATCCGCGCCGATCTGGCGCGTCGCAACATACCTGTCGTTGATGGCCGGATCACGGAAATCGCTCGTGGCGAGGGCCAGAATGCCACCGTCAAGCTCGGTACCGAATCCAGTGTCGCAGTCGATATCTTGTTCGCGCATCCGCGCAACAAGCCGTCTGCAAGCCTGCATGAATCACTGGGACTCGCCACGGTCGACACCCCGCTCGGCATTGCCATCAAGGTCGACGAGCGCCGCGAAACCAGCACGCCCGGCATCTACGCCGCCGGTGATCTTGCCAACCCAGCGATGGCCTCGGTCACCACGGCAATATCGCAGGGCGCGACGGCGGGTATTTCCGCTCAGCAGTCGATGCTGCTTTGAAAGCGCAGATTCCCTTCTGTTAAGAGCGAATCAGAACCAGGAGATCTCATGACAGAGCAAAATGCTTATCAGGTCGCCGACTGGAATGGCCAAAGCGGGGAGCGTTGGGTTGCCAACCAGGCCCGGCTCGACGCCATGGTGGCGGTGTTCGGCCAGGCCGCGATCGAAGCCGCCGCGCCTGCGAAGGGCGAGCGCGTGCTGGACGTCGGCTGCGGCGCGGGCGCGTCAAGTTTGGCACTGGCCGCCTGCGTTGGTGCGGGGGGCCAAGTGCTGGGCGTGGACATATCCGAACCGCTGATCGACCGAGCGCGCGCGCTTGCGCCGCAGGATACGCCGGCCCGGTTCCAGGTGGCCGACGCCAGTAGCGCTGAACTGCCCGAGGGCGCGTTCGACATCCTGTTCTCGCGTTTCGGGGTGATGTTCTTCGACGATCCGACAGGGGCGTTCGCCCACTTGCGACGCGTGCTGCGGCCGGGCGGGCGGGTCGCTTTCGTTTGCTGGCGCAGCGTTGCCGAGAACGATTGGGTGCGCCTGCCGATGGGAGCGCTCAAGGGCATCGTCCCGCTGACCGCGCTGCCCGATCCCGAAGCGCCCGGCCCATTCTCGTTCGGCGACCCTGGGCGGGTGGAGCGCATCCTGACGGCAGCCGGCTTTACCGATATCGCTATCGCGCCCTTCGATGCTTCCGTCCCGTTCGGCAAGGGCGGGACGCGGGGCGCGGCGATCGACGACGCGGTGAAAATGACGCTCGAGGTCGGCCCGCTGTCGCGTGCGCTCGCTGATCAGCCCGACGACATCCGCGCCCACGCTTCGGCCGCGGTTCGTGCCGCCTTCGCGGGCCTCCCCGGCGAGCGGTCGGTGATGATCGGTGGCGCGGCGTGGATCGTCATGGCACGCAATCCGGCCAGCTGACAGGGATTAACAGGGAAGACGCGCCCCGTTCGGTGGAGTGGGGCGTCTTTGGCCGGGTAGATTGATGTCCCAATAACTAAACTCGCGTAATTGCGTTTTTTTTTGTTTTTGTGTCTGGTAATGATGAGTAAGTTTTGGCATCGCTTGTTGCGATAGAAGAAAGTTTTAGCTGCTAAAGTTTTTGTGAGTGCTTACCTTTGATTGTGCTGCCTCATATCTGAACTGGCATTCTTGTTGCCCGTGAAAAATTGGGTTTGGATGTCAGCTATGTGCCAGAAGCGGAAGTTATTAACATTGTGCTCTGTGTCAATCTACGGGAGCAGTTCAAAGTGTAGTTTTGATGCGAATGGATATGTTAGATTATGCAAAACTCACCATGAGCTACTGGGTACAACAACCACTGGGAAGATAGTGATGATGGCTGGAGTTCCCAACTCATAGTCAGTAATTGTAGTCGCCCACAAGTGGACTTTGCCTTTGCTGTTACGCAGCTCCGGTCCTTAAATTAGGCGTCAAATACCCAAGGAAGCTCGTGGATATTCTAAATAATAGAGAGATTGCAATTGCGTTATGGCTTCTAGCAATTTCGGTTTACATTTTTTCTTCATCAAAAATGGCAGCAGTTAGAAATGCCTTCAAAGGCGTCCTAGCGGCTTTATTTGTTAGACAAATAATGCGTGTGCTTTGTTTGATGGTTGCTTACATGGCAATTGTCATTTACTGGCTTTCTGCATTAGAACTATGGAATTTTGAACAGCTAAAAAATACTGTTTTTTGGTGCGTTTCTGTTGGTTTTATGTCTCTATTTAAGCTTGATGAAATTAAAAAAGATAAGCTTTTTTTTAAGCGCTTAGTTTTAGATAACTTGAAACTACTAGCGATTCTTCAATTTGTCGTTGGCGTATATACTTTCTCCCTTTGGGTCGAGATTCTGCTATTCCCTGTTTTAGCATTATTGGGAGCTATGCTAGCTATTGCTGAAACCGACAAAAAACATCATCAGGTTAAGACCATTCTAGAATATTGCCTTACTTCATTTGGGGTAGTCTTAATTGTTTACACTTTGTACATGTTAATGACTAATTTCGGTGAGTTTGGGAAAGAAAAAACTGCATATGACTTCTTTATTCCTCCATTATTGACTCTTTTTTACTTACCATTCGTTTTCTTTATGTTGGTTTATTCAACATATGAGCAGGTATTTGTTCGCCTTAGGCTTTCAATAAAGAGTCGGTTCCATAGATATGCGGCTGTACTCTTTGCATTTATATTGTTTAATGTTCGGCTCAGCTTGCTAGAGCGATGGTCATTTCAAGTCGCCAAAAAAAACATAGAATCATACTCGGATCTAATTGATACCTTTAAGTATATATTGAAAGCGAGATATTCTGAGAGAAACCCAAAGGAAGTGCCAAAAGGGCAAGGTTGGAGCCCTTATAAAGCTAAAGAATTTCTCGTAAATGAAGGGTTGAGTACTGGATTTTACAATAGATCTTTCGAAGAAGAATGGCTTGCATCATCCCCTATGGGAGAATTTAGCGATGGTATTATCCCGGACAATATCGCTTATTATGTTGAAGGCTCTGAAGACGTTGCAAAAGTACTGAAGCTTAAAGTGAACGTGAATGATTCTTCCAGAACCCATCAGGCATGTGAAAAGTTAGAGGCTGTTGCAGAAGCTTTGAGTATGTCAAGCTTAAGCTTGCCTTTATCTGAAGAGATGAAAAGTGCTATTTTAGGTTGTAATTCACATTCTGAGAGAGTTGAGGATAAAACAATCACATTGATTGTTGAGCACTGGCCAAATCATAAGTTTAATGGGTTTGATCTCAAGCTACTGATATCAAGCATTTAACATAGTGCTGCTGTCGGACAAATTTTCCTCAAAGCGCGGCGTTAACGCCCGCTCCTCGCTCATAGCGGTTGTCGAAGCCGCTGGTTGTATGAGTAGAAGAGCGCTTACCGTCAGTGATTATGATCCCTTAGGAAGACTGTCAGCACATCTTTCGGAGGAATACCTCCACATTCTGAAATTAACCAGCCAACGGCTCCTCGATGGTAGGTTCCATGAAAAAGCATGTGATTCAGCATATCCACGGCTGTCATCTCTCCGTTACCTCCATCGACAAAATTGAACTTAATGGTTTCTCCGAGATCAGCTGAATTTATTGAATTAACATACTGGATATACCAGTCCGTACCGTCGGTCATTTTAACTTCAAGTTCATCTACAGACGGTGTTTCTGGGGTATTTAGAGCCGTGTAACCGTGCTTCTGACCAGAAATATTGGCTCTGAAAATCATGTCTACTACATGAATATGATTCATCAGTCTTAGCATCAGGTGACGCTTTTCTGCATAAGTGGATTCGTTGATAATTTTAATTGTTTTTAGAGTTTCGGAGTCCATCCAACGCTTGTACTTCAGCAGTGTGACTATTGTGCTCTTATCCATAATTATCTCCAGATTTGTCTGTACCGATAGCATATCAATAACGCATTTCTCTTGGCAGAGTTTTATTTTTTATAAGGCCACCGTTTAAACAGGGCGCGTTCGTTCCTCACTCAACGCCGCCAAAGAACACCGTTACTGGCAGTTTGGTGGCAAAAGTGGGCATCAGAACAGGTCCACCCAGTGTTTTTTGTTCAAGATGGCTTCTGGCTGCATAAAATACCTGGCCCGCATCATGCGGGCTTTTTTGTCCTTCCCTGCATTCAGGCCCGTGTTTCCTTCAACAGCTGCTGAATAACCTGCTCTTGTTTCGCGTAGTCACCTTCGCCAAAAGCGGTGTACCGCAGCTTTCCGGTTGCGTCAAAAATGTAGTGCGCCGGCCAGTACCTGTTACCGAAATTGTTCCAGATGGCGTAATTGTTGTCGGCCACAACGGGGTAGGGAAGCTGCCATTTGGCGATGGCCTTCGCCACCGCATCGGGGTCGTGCTCCCAAGGGTATTCAGGCGTATGCACCCCCAACACCACCAATCCGTCCGCCCGGTATTTGTTTGCCCAATCGCGCACATGCGGCAGCGTGTGCTGGCAGTTGATGCAGTCGTAGGTCCAGAAATCCACCAGCACCACCTTGCCTTTTAACGAGGCGTTGTTCACCGGGCCGCCGTTAAACCAGTGGGTGCCGCCCGCCAGCGAAGGCAGCGTGTGGGTGATTTCCGGTTCAACCACCGGCTGGAGTTGTACCCGGGGCTGTTGTACCGAAAGGTGCCGGCTGAGACGTTGTTCCAGATTTTGGGCGAATGCCGGTGCGCTTTGCAGGATGTTCTGGGCGCCGGAGGCAATCAGCACGACCGATGCCAGCATCAACGCCCCGGCGATCTGGCGAAGGCGCGACATGATTGCCATCCCTGGGCGCAAACGCGTCATCAATCCGTGTCCCGCCGCCCACAGCAACGCCAGCATCAATGCGCAGCCGCTGCCGTAGGCGGCAATCAGCAGGCCGACAGAAACCGGCTCCTTACCTACTGCCGCCAGGCTAAGAAGTGCCCCGAGCACCGGGCCCGCGCAGGGTGACCACAATAAGCCGATTGCCATACCGGCCAGCAGCGCCGCGATAAGCCCGCGGTGACGGCGGCTGGAGTCATTGACGCGATTACCCAGCGAGACCAGCGGTGCGCTGATAAACTGCGCCGCCCGTGTGGAAAGCAGGGTCAGGGCGGTGAGCGCGAGGAAGGCCAGCGCGGCCCAGCGGCCGACGGCGGTGATGCTTGCCACCCAATGGCTGGCGACCGAAACCAGCAGCGCCACGGCAGTAAACATCATGACCATCCCGGCGAGCAAGGCTGGCAATTGGCCTTTTTTGCCGCGTACGCTGGCGAAGACGAACGGAATGACCGGCAAGGTACAGGGGCTGAGCAGCGTTAGCATGCCCGCCAACAAAGCAATGATCAGCGACATAATATTCATCCGTATGGGGTTAATGAGCGTCAATCTTATCGACGGCCTGAGCGATAACCTGTGTGACGGTATCGGGCCGGCTCAGCATAGAGACATGGCTGGCGGACAGGGTCGTGACTCTGGCATGAATGGTCTTCGCCATCGCGCGTTCGAGGTCGGGGTTAATCATGCGGTCATCGGCGCTGACCACAAACCAGCTGGGTTTCTTCTTCCACGCTGCGTGGGTCACCTTGTCGCCGAAAGCGGCGGCGCGTATCGGTCCCTGGGTCGCGGTCAGAATATGCTGCTCAGTGGGCGGCAGGTCCTGAGCAAAATCCTTGGCGACTGCGGCCGGCGGCAGATAGAGGAAACCGCTCGCGGTTTTGGCAATGCCCGCGCTGCCCGGCGGGGCGGGAAAACTGTCGGCCAGTTCGGCGGTAGATTGTCCGTCGGCGGGCGCGAACGCCGCCACATACACCAACGCCTTGACGCGCGCATCGTTGCCCGCTTCGCTGATCACCGTTCCGCCCCAGGAGTGGCCGACGAGCACCACGTCGCCGTGCGCACGGGCAATGGCGCGGCGCGTGGCCGCAACATCGTCCCGGAGCGAGGTAAGCGGCAGTTGGACGGCAATCACGTCAATGTTGCGCGACTGCAGTTTTTCAATGACCCGGTTCCAACTGCTGCCGTCGGCAAATGCGCCGTGCACCAGCACCACGCTGTTGACGTTTTCCGCATAGGCGCTACCTGCGGTGGAGAGGGCGAACAGAGCAGCGGCAAGCATAAATTTTTTCATAATTAACCTCGTAAACGGCATTGAGTGGATTAATGACTGCGTTATTTGGCAGTGGAGACATTAAACCCATCGCGTGTGTTCACGAAGTGTCCAAAACCGCCCGGATTTGTCAGAATCCTTATACCGGGGCGGCTGAGATACAAAAGGCTACAATGTTTCGTCACGCAGGGTGACGCGAGCATCAAGGCCACCCTGCGGCAGATTGCTCAATGTCAAGGTGCCAGCCATCTGGCTGGCCAGTTGAGAGGCAATGGCCAGCCCAAGCCCGGTGCCGCCGGTGTGGCGATTGCGCGAGTTTTCCACGCGGTAAAAAGGCGCCAATACCGCCTGAAGTTCGCTTTCCGGGATCCCCGGCCCATTGTCGCGAACGTGGAGTTCAACCTGGCCCTGCTGCGGCGTCGAAAGCGTGACTTCGGCATGGCTGCCAAATTTCAATGCATTGTCGATCAGGTTGGTCATGATGCGCCGCAGCGCCTGCGGCCGCACCGCAAAGCGATCGTCGCCGCTGCAAGGCAAGAAGGTGACCGCTTTACCGATGTCCTGATAATCGCAGGCCATGCTGTCGAGAAAAGCGTTCAGGCTAACGATCTGGCGTTTTTCCTCCAGCACGTCCGCCGAACGCGCAAAGGCAATTCCCTCACGCACCAGCCGGCTCATTTCGTCCAGATCGCTCAGCAGCTTGTCGCGCAACTCCGGCTGTTCCGACATCTCCACCCGCAGTTTCATGCGGGTGATCGGCGTTTGCAGATCGTGTGAGATGGCGGCGAGGATCTGCGCTCTCTCTTTCAGATGATCCTGAATGCGCGTCTGCATGGCATTAAAGGCCCGTGCCGCCTGCCGGACTTCCACCGGCCCGCTTTCTGGCAGGGTGTGCGTGGCGCTCGAGGTCGGTTTCAATGCGTCTACGGCCTGGGTAAAGCGGATAAACGGCCGCACCACCTGGCGCACGGCCAGCCAGGCGCAGCCCAGCAGCAACAGCAGCTGGCCGAACAGCACCGCCGGCAACCAGCGTGCGATGGCCGGCATGCGCGGCCAGAGATCGAGCGTTAAGGGCGTGCCGTCGTGCAGCGTGAGGTGTACCTGAATGTGCTCGCGCGGGCCGGGAATGGCGCTGATGCTCATTTGATATCGGCCGCCAAGGGTTTCCTGCAATGAGCGTACCGCGCCTTGCGAGCGCCAACTGGTGGGATAAGGGCCTGGCAGCCCTGCTGAAAGCGCATAACGATAGTTGCCGCGAGCCAGCTTCGGTAGCCACTGTGCCCGCTCGGCGGCCGGCAGACGATCGAGGATCGCGACACTGGTCGCCACGTCGTACTCCAGGTTACCCAGCATCACGCTTTTTGCACTGCTCATCCGCTCGATCATCAGGCTGACCAGCGTCATGCCATTCGCCAGCAATAGGCCAAGCAGCACGATCAGCAGCAGACGTGACAGCAAGGAGCGCGGCCACAGCCTCATGGATTAACCTCTTTAATGATCACCGGTGCGGCGAGCACATAACCTTCGCTGCGCACCGTTTTGATGTAGGCGGGTTCGCGTGCGTCTTCGCGCAATCGCTGGCGCAGCCGGCTGACCAGCAGATCGATGGAGCGTTCGAACAGTTCGGCATCGCGGCCCTGCGTCAGGTTGAGCAACTGATCGCGCGACAATACCCGCTGCGGATGATCGAGAAACACGCGCAGCAACCGGTACTCGGCACCGCTCAGGGCCACTATGGTGCCTTCGTTGTCCAGAAGATGGCGTCCGGAAGTATCCAGCTGCCAGTCGCCGAAGGCAATAATTCTTCCCACGTCAGTGACTTGCAGGTTAGGCGGCAGGGCGCGGGTGCGGCGCAGGATCGCCTTGATCCGTGCCAGCAATTCGCGGGCGACAAAGGGCTTCACCAGATAGTCGTCTGCCCCCATCTCCAGCCCGAGAATACGATCGGTATCTTCGCTGCGCGCCGTGAGCATCAGTACCGGCAAATTGCGTTGCGTGTCGTTACGCAACTGGCGGCACAACGTGAGGCCGTCATCGCCCGGCATCATGATATCCAGCACCACCAGATCAATGTGGCTGTTCGCGAGTACGGCCCGCATTTCACGGCCGTTGGCCGCACCGGTAGCGCGATAACCCGACTTAATCAGGTAGTCGGTGACGAGTTCGCGGATATCGCGGTCGTCATCCACGACGAGAATGTTATCAATATGCTCCAAATGAAACTCCTGATTGGCAATGTGCGAAGGGGTCGTCATCCAAACCCAAAAAGACCGGCTGCGACAGCCCGGTCTATGAAAATAGACTTTGTTTTACCTCCGCGCCTACATTCCTGCGGCATCCACCACGGCTTTGACAAAATCGTTCGGCGCTTCTTCCGGCGGATTATGTCCGATGTTGCCGGTAAAGGTGCGGTGCTCGTACTTACCGCTGAATTTCGCCCGATAAGCTTCCGGAGCGGGGTGCGGCGCGCCGTTGTCATCACCTTCAATCGTGATTGTCGGTGTACTTATTACCGGCAGCGCAGCTAATTTTTTCTCATAAGCATCATATCTGTGTTCACCCTTTTCCAACCCCAGCCGCCAACGATAATTGCTGACGGTGATCGCGACGTGATCGGGATTATCCAGCGCTTTGGCACTTTGCTCGAACGTCGCGTCACTGAATTTCCAGCCTGGCGATGCCTGCTGCCAGATCAGTTTTGCAAAGTCATGGGTATTTTTCGCATAACCTTCGCGGCCGCGCTCGGTGGCGAAATAGAACTGATACCACCACTGTAGCTCAGCCTGCGGCGGTAGCGGTTTCTTGCCGATTTCCTGGCTGCCAATCAAATAGCCGCTGACCGACACCAGCGATTTCACCCGCTCCGGCCATAGCGCCGCCACAATATCTGCCGTGCGTGCTCCCCAGTCAAAACCGGCGAAGACGGCCTGCTTGATGCCCAATGCGTTCATCAGCGCCACCGTGTCTTCGGCCATCGCCGAAGGCTGGCCATTGCGCGGCGTACTGGCCGAAATAAATCGCGTGCTGCCGTAACCGCGCAGGTAAGGCACGATGACGCGATAGCCTTTTGCCGCCAATTGCGGAGCCACGCCGGCATAACTGTTGATATCGTAAGGCCAGCCGTGCAGCAGGATGATCGCCTCGCCCTCGCGTGGGCCAATGTCGACGTAGCCGACATTCAGCACGCCGGCGTTAATGTGATGAATATCTTTAAACGCCGCCGCATAATTATCCACCGTCGACGTGGTTGCCGCAGCGTTGCCGGCCGTGGTCAGAACCAGCGCTGCCAGCATTGATTTTCCAATAAAATATTTCATTTTTTGTTCCTTAATCAATTCGAGCGAGATCGGAGTTTGTCGCGCAGCGGCCGGAAGGCATTGCGCAGTTCGGTGGCGAAGATGTCGGGCTGCTCCCAAGCGGCAAAATGTCCGCCGCGCGGCGCAATCTGATAATAGAACAAGGTCGGAAACGCCTTTTCTGACCAGCTTTTCGGGGCCTGGTAGATCTCTCCCGGGAACACGGAAATCGCCACGGGAACCTTGACCTCCCGCGTTTGTTGCGCGGCGGAACTGAAGTTATTGTTGTTATTTTCCCAATAGAAACGCGCCGCCGAAGCGGAAGTATTGGTCAGCCAATACAGAGAGAGGTCGTCAAGAATTTCGTCGCGCGTCAGTACGCGTTCCGGCTCGCCGTGGCTGTCTGTCCATTGGGCAATCTTGTCGTAAGACCAGGCCGCCAGCCCGACCGGTGAATCATTCAGCGCATAGCCAATCGTTTGGGGACGCGTCACCATCATCGCGCCATATGCCGCGTTGCGGGTGAAGAAGCGACTCAGCTTATCGAACGCGCGCTGCTCCTCAGGGGCCAACGCCAGCGGGGAAGGCAGCCCCGCATTAATCGCAGGGATAAGCGCATCCGGGACAGTGGCGGGCATGGTCAGATGGATACCGAGCAACCCAGCCGGCGCCTGGCGGCCCATCACGTTGGAAATGACCGAACCGTGATCGCCGCCCTGCGAAACGTAGCCCGCATAGCCGAGGCGCTTCATCAACCGGTCCCACATCCGGGCAACGCGCGCCGGTTGCCAGCCGGTATCCTTGGGGCGTTCCGAAAAGCCGTAACCGGGAATGGAGGGAATGACCACGTCGAATGCGTCTTCGGCATTGCCGCCATGTGCCGTAGGGTCGGTCAGAGGCCCAATGGCCTTCAGAAATTCCAGCACTGACCCCGGCCAGCCGTGAGTCAACATCAGCGGCATGGCGTTGCGGTGGCGCGAACGCACGTGGATGAAATGCACGGCCAGGCCGTCGATGCGAGTCAGGTACTGTGGCAGGCTATTCAGCCGGCTTTCCACGTTGCGCCAGTTGTAGCCGTTTGTCCAATACTCCACCAGGGGGCGAAGTTTTTGCCGCTGCAATCCCTGTGAATCGTCGCCGACGGTTTCCTTATCCGGCCAGCGGGTGCGCGACAGGCGGAACTTAAGGTCGATCAGTTCGCTGTCCGCAATGGCGATGGTAAACGGATGAATTTTGCCGTCATCGGCGATGTTTGCCGCTGTGTTCGGCGCGGCCATCGCGTTATCGAGCAGGCCCATCGCTGCTATGCCTGCGGCCGACGCAATCAGTAAACGGCGGCGTGATTCATCGGGTAAATCGTTAGGTAACTTTTTCATATTTCACCTGAGCGTTAATGTCTGCGCGTCGCTTAATGCATGGCATGCGGAGCGGCCGCATGGGGCGGCACGGTAAATTCCACGGTTTTGCTGTCGAGAGGTTGGTGCCTAGGGTCGGCAAGGATGATCGTCACTTTATGTTTGCCTGCGGGCAGCCCAACCAGAATCACCGGCTCGCCGCTGGCATCCGCCCAGTGCCAAGGATTGTCATCCAGGACGACGTGAATATGGCCGATACGCGGTGTAACCTTGAGCGCTTCAGGCCCGAAAACCGGTTCGATGCGCAGGTTCTCCGCCCGGTATTGAATAAAAACGGCTCCCTTGCGCAGCGGGCCGGCCAGCGGCGCGTCGACAATCAGCTTTGCCGGCGGTTGGGGGTGTTCGAGCGGGGCGACGGCCGCGAGGCCGACAACGTCGGCAGCACTGCGCCCGGTCAGGCCTTCCGACCAAGCGCAGGTTGCAGAGGTAAAAATAAGCAGAGGGATCAGCAGTAATTTACGTAGCATGGCGGTATCTCCTTTAAAGGGATGGCAAGACAACGCTTATAGGAGAACACGGCTATGTATAGGGTTTGTTTGCATAAAGCAGGCTTATTGCATCAGGGTGTAATCTGTTCAGGAGCAGATACATTGCGATACAGAGGATTCAGCGAGCATGTTGATCGGTGCGATGGGGATGGGTCGGCAGAGCCTGTATGACACTCATGATCCTGCGGCTGGCAATGGCGGGCACTGACAGGCACCAAAAATAACTAAACCCGCGTAATTGCGGGTTTTTTGTTTTTGTATCGGGTAACGCTTGGCGGGCTTTCGGAGGGAGGGGGGCTCCAGTCAACGGGACGAATACTTATGTAGCCTGCGGGTGCCATCTTGCGCAACGTACCAACTCTGTTACGTCGCCTTATTGGCAGCGTTGCCTGGCCGATTTGTCAGAATGGCGTTCGTGATCATGCTAAAGAGATGATCGGCCCGCGGCGCGAATCCGGGTTGGCCGTCGAGCCAGGCGAGCGCCGACATCAGGGCGAACAGGTCGGTCCCATCCATATCGGCGCGCGCCGTTCCCTCGGACTGGGCACGAAGCAATAAGCGCGCACCCGCCGAGTGCACCGCTGCGCATGTGGCGTAAAGCGCGGACTCCGGGTCCGCGTGGGCGCTTGCCATCAAGGCGACAACCCCGCTGTAGCTATGAGTGAATGCTACCCCTTCGCGAAACCAGGACACGAGCGCTTCGTCAGGTGGGCTCGACTTTTCGAGTTCGACGGCCTTCTGAGTCAGTGCCTCCAGATTCATGCGCAACAACGCTTCGAACAAGGTTTCCCGCGTCGGGAAATGGCGAAGCAACGTGGCCAACCCGACCTCGGCCCGGCGGGCGATATCCCGCATGGACGCATCGGCACCATGCTCGGCGACGACGTCGCGCGCGACTGCAAGTAGGTGATTGTAATTTTTTCTGGCGTCGGCTCGCATGGGTTACCACTTTCAAATGGATCAGTGGTCCATAAGATACAGCACCCTTGCAGAAATGGGAACCGAGGCCCGCCGGTTCCCACTAGCTTGACAATCGGATCAGTGATCC
Source organism: Serratia plymuthica (assembly GCF_018336935.1). Classification (NCBI taxonomy): domain Bacteria; kingdom Pseudomonadati; phylum Pseudomonadota; class Gammaproteobacteria; order Enterobacterales; family Yersiniaceae; genus Serratia; species Serratia plymuthica. The sequence goes on from NZ_CP068771.1 coordinate 4,797,536, forward strand.
ATATATTCGGATCACTGATCCGAATAACGCAAGTCAGGATTCCTGAATCAGTGAATGGCAAGACACCGCACATTTCTGCCATGGGGCAGACATGCTGTCCGACATAACGAAGGAGAAAGTCATGGGAAAGCTTGAAGGTAAGGTTGCAGTCATCACGGGGGGCGCTACCGGCATCGGCCGCGCCGCAGCAAAGCGTTTCATCGAGGAGGGTGCCTTCGTATTCATCTTCGGCCGCCGACAGGAAGCGCTCGACGCCGCTGTCGCCAACCTCGGGCCCAATGCCCGTGCGGTGAAGGGGTCGGTCTCGGATGAGGCCGACCTCGACCGTCTCTATGCGGCGGTGAAGGCCGAGCGCGGAACCCTCGACATCGTCTTCGCTAATGCTGGGGCGGGAAGCCAGCTTCCGCTTGGCAAGATCACCGCCGAGCACATTGATGAAACCTTCGACACCAATGTGAAAGGTACGATCTTCACGGTCCAAAAGGCGCTGCCGCTGATGGGACAGGGCGGTTCGATCATCCTGACCGGATCGAGCGCCGGCACCACGGGCGCCCCGGCAATGAGCGCTTACAGCGCAAGCAAGGCGGCAGTGCGCAATCTTGCACGGACTTGGGCGGAGGACCTGAAGGGAACCGGCATCCGGGTAAACGTGCTGTCGCCCGGCGCGACCGCAACCGAACTCGCGAAGGAGGCGCTAGGCGAAGAGGGCCAGCAGCTCTTCGCCGCGATGACTCCGCTCCTGCGCATGGCCGAACCGGCGGAGATTGGGGCCGTGGCCGCCTTTCTCGCGTCATCGGACAGTAGCTTCATGACCGCCAGCGAAGTCGCCGTCGACGGCGGCCTCGCACAACTCTGATACACCGTGCCCTGCCGGTCGCTCCATTCGATATCCGGAGCCGGTTTGGGCTCGGTCAACCCAAGGAAAATATATGAGCTACGCAATTATCGGTTTTGGCAAACTCGGCCAGGCTCTTGCCAAGGCGTTTGTCCGCAAGGGCATTGAAGTATCAGTGGCCACCACGCGTGACCCGAAAAGCTTTGCGTCCGAAGCGGCCGCGATCGGCGCCGAAGTCATCCCCACGACATTGGCGGACGCCGTCAAGGCGGACATTATTTTCCTGGCTGTCCGTTTCGAGTCGCACCCGGATGTTGCGAAAGTGCTTCCCAGCTGGCAAGGGAGGACCATTGTCGATGTGACCAATGCCTACGGCGTTTCCCCAGAGAGACTGGGCGGACAGCCTTCTTCCAGGTTCGTCGCGCAGGCCTTCTCTGGTGCAAGACTGGTCAAGGGCTTCAACCATTTGGTCGCCGCCGTTCTTGACCAAGATCCGGCCGTACAGGGTGGCAGGAGAGTCGTGTTCCTGGCGAGCGACGACGAAGACGCCGCTGCGGAGATTGGCGGTCTCGCGGAAAATCTCGGTTTTGCGCCGATCAAGCTTGGCGGGCTTTCTGAAGGTGGCCTGCTGGTACAGGCACGCGGAGACGAATGGGGTCGGCTGATCTTTAAGGACCTGGTCAAATTCGACTGATGAACAGGGTATTTCCAACCGGTAGGGGCACGGCGCTCGGCCGCGGCGACAAGGAAAGCGCCCGGCACGGGGCGCCGAAGATATAAAATGGGCCATTCCCAAATACGATTTTTGCCTTCAAGGGATCGCAGGGTATGCCTTATCAATAGCCGGCCTCAACTTTCAATCTGGTTACTCTGCTCATCATACCTGCGCTGGCAGTCCTGAATCGTCGCTATATTCCCCAGCGTCCAGTTGAACAGTATCGAGAACGGCCCCTGCAAGGATTCGCCAAGCGGTGTCAGCGAATACTCGACGCCAAGCACCCGCCCATCCAACACCTTGCGTTTCACCATGCCGTTGCGTTCCAGCTTGCGCAGCGTTTGGGTCAGTACGCGTTGGGTGACGCCATCCAGGCGCCGCTTGATGGCGTTAAAGCGCTGCGGCTCACGCAGTACCTCCAGCACCATCATTGACCATTTGTCGGCGATCTGATCGAGAACGATACGGCTCGGGCAGTCTGCGCGGTATATCGGGTCAGTCTTGTCCATAGGTATTCTCCAGCATCCCTGGGATGCTTAAGGTGCGTAATTGACGCCAGGTATGCAAAGTATACCATTCGACAAACGGCGCGAAAATCCAGCACCGCTATCCCCAGGCAAACAGGACATTGACATGACAGATACAGATTTCAGCAAGCTCAGGCTGTCGCATGCGCACGGCGTATTGACGATCGCTATCGATAACCCGCCGGTAAACGTGCTTGATGTGGCTTTGATGTCGGAAATTAGCCGTTTACTGCATGCCGTGCGCGACGATCCGGACACGCGCGTGCTGGTTTTCCAGAGCGCGGATCCCGAGTTCTTCATTGCGCATGTTGATATGACGCTGATCGATGAGCCGCACGCCTTCGATAAACTGGCGCGCAACGCGCCGGAGGGGCTTAATCCGTTCCAGGCCTTTGGCGAACTGATGCGCAGCCAACCGCAGGTCACCCTCGTTAAGTTGGCCGGGCTGGCGCGCGGCGGCGGCGCAGAATTCGTTGCGGCGGCCGACATGGCCTTCGCCGCGGAAGGGCGGGCGGGGCTTGCCCAGTGCGAAGCCCTGATGGGGATTACGCCCGGCGGCGGCGCGACCCAATATCTGACAAGCCGCATGACGCGCGGCCGTGCGCTTGAAGTGGTCCTTGGCGCCGATCTTATCGACGCGGCGACCGCAGAGCGCTACGGCTGGATTAATCGCGCATTGCCCGCCGCCGAGCTTGATGGGTTCGTCGATCGGCTGGCGCGCAACATCGCGGCATTGCCTGCGGGGGTTATCGCGGCGGCCAAGCAGGCGATGCCCGCGCCGGACCTGCGGGCGGGCTTTCAGCGCGAGCACGCAGCCTGGGCGGGTTTGTTTGCCCGCCCGGCAGCGGAGCAACTGATTCGCGGTGGGCTTAAGGCCGGCGCCCAGACTAAAGAGGGGGAGCGCAACCTCGAGGGCCTGCTGCGCGAGCCTGGCGTTTAAGGCATTTTGGCGACAGGGCCGGAAGCCCTGTCACTCCAGACAGATCGCTAACATCCCGCCCACTGGCTCAACAGCGCATGCAATTTCGCCGGCTCCAGCGGTTTTCTCAATACCAGATAACCTTCCTGCTCGGCCTCTTGCAGAACCGGCGAGTTGAATTCCCCGCTGACCATGGCGCCGCTGGTGTCCGGCAGGCGCTCAAACAGCGCTTTCAAGATATCGAAGCCGCTCTCGCCGGAGCGGAGCCGTTGATCGCACAGCACGGCGAAAGGCGTGAAGCCTTCGTCGATAATCGCAAAAGCTTCCTCTGCTGAAGCCGCACAGCGCACGGTGATGCCCCAGGTACTCATCAGGCTCGACCAGGCGGAGGTCACCAGCGGGTCATCGTCCACCACCAGGCAGGCGCCGCGCAGTGACTCATAGCGGGTTGGGGCAGCGGCGGCGGCGTAGGCATTAACGCTTTCCGGCGGGTGCTCTTCGCCGGCATACAGGGCAAAGCGCATCCAGAAACGCGATCCTTTGCCTTCGATGGAGCGCATGCCGTATTTCACCTTCATCAGTTTGGCACAGCGCGCCACCACCGCCAGCCCCAATCCATGGCCGGCGCTGTCGATTTTCCACGCCAGTTCGGGCCGATAATAGGGGGAAAAGATTTTACCTTTCTCTTCGTCGGCGATACCGACGCCGGTGTCCCACACTTCGATCAGGCATTCCTCGCCCCGTGGGCGGATCGCTATCAATACGCCGCCTTCTTGCGTATAGCGCAGCGCATTTTGTATCAGGTTGATCAGCGATTGCCTGATGAGCAATTGATCGCCCATCACGCAAATTCGCCGTTTGGGCCGCCATGTGCGCAATGATAGTGCCCGGCTGTTGGCTTCTTCGCGAAACAGCGTAATCACGGAATCCAGCAGCTTTCCAATGTCCACATGGGTGGTCGCCGTACTGACGTTGCCGGACTCGATTTTGCTGAGGTCGAGCAAGGAGTTGAACATCAGATGCACGGACCGCACGCTTTGTTGCAGATCCAACAGCTGAGGGATCAGCGTGGCGTCGCGATTCTTATGGATTATGGCCTCGATCAGAAAGCCCATCGCGTGTACCGGCTGGCGCAAATCATGGCTGGCGGTAGTCAAAAATTGATTTTTATCCAGCAAGGCTTGTTCCGCCTCTTCTTTGGCCTGCCGAAATTGTTCCGCAAGGCGCGAGCTTTTCTCTTCGAGCAGCGCTTGCTGAATAAAGAAGGCATGCGAGGTTAATGCGTGCCGGTAAATGGCGAAGCCATAAAGCAAATTGAGCATCAACACGATCGGCATGACGTCGTCTAATCGCCAGATAATGCCAAGATTAAGCACGCCCCAAGAGGCGAAGAAAAAGCGTGTAAAGGTGCTGATGACCGGCGTCAGATGGGTTGCATTGGCTGCGACGATGGCTGCGATACTGATGTTTAATAACAGGAAAAAATCGAAGCTGTTTTTTTCCGGGGTGATTAAATATAAGGATGAAATCCCCAAACCATGCACGAAGGCGACGTTATTTATGCGCGGCAACCAACGGCCAATCACTGTGCCGGCATTATTTTCCTGGGTATCACGGCGATAGCGACGATGCCATAATCTGATGGCCAATGCGCAGAGAAAATATATCAGTATCCAGACAATAATTGGCGTGAGTTCCTTCCCCAATAAATAGAGCCAAATGGCGAAAGGAATACCGACAAAGGGCACGGCGGTAAAGCTGAAGACCAGCCGCATGAAGGTATTGTCCAGCAGGCGGATTTGTGCGTGTGGGGAGATCTCATCATTTTGTAATGATTGAAGTAATTTCATTGCGAATGATCCTGCCTGCCATGCAGCAGGGTGATGGCCTCCACCCGGCTGTTTACGCCTATTTTCTTGAGAATGTTGCTAATGTGCTCTTTAACCGTGGGTTCGGAAATAGACAACTGCGAAGCTATTCTCTTATTGGGGAAACCGCGCATCATCATGATTAATACGTCTGTTTGTCGCGGAGTTAAATTGAATTTTTGCAGGTGGCCGTGAGCGTTGGTTACACATTCTTCGTGCTCTAGAGGGAACCATTGTTTATTTTCCATCAGAGCGGAAACGGCTTCGGCGAATAATTCAGGCGGTTTATTTTTAAGTACGAAACCCTGCCCGCCGGCATCGCGCACTTTTTGCCATATTTCATTGTTCTCATCGCCGCTGACCACCAGAAAACGAATCTTCGAATACTGGTTTTTTAGCTCTTTGAGTAACTTCAACGCCGTACCCTCGGACAACCAAAAATCGATGACCATTAAGCGCGGAGCGCCATTTTCCAGAATATGGCGATAACAATCAGCTTCGTTGGTTACCACATAGGCATGTTTAAAACGACAATGCGTATTCAGGTAATTGGCGATGCCGCTTGCCACCAGCGGATGGTCATCGACAACCAGTGCATAATCCTGCTCCAAAGATATCTCCTTTCGTGTAAACGTACCAGATTGGCTCCGATGACTTTTTATTATCAACCCTCCCTACTTTAGGAGGGTTTTTTAACTTAAGAAAGGGAAATATATTATTCGGGGATTTGGATAAGGTAAAACATAAAACCATTCAGCGATTGGATCTGTTTGGTTACAAAGGATAATTTATGAAAAAACCACTTATCGCTTTAGCCGTTACTTTACTGGTAGCCGGCTGTTCAACGTTGAAAACCGATCAGGCAATACCCTTGTTGCAGGCGGAAACGGCTAAAATGCTGGGCCTGGGATCATCGGATGAAATAACTGTGACCAATGTCAATGGCGCTCAGCCCGATGCCCTGGGCGGGCAAAAACTTTCTTATCGCGCCACCACCGAGAAAGGCCGTATCTTCGATTGTTCCTCGCTGATGATGCCGGGTATTTTAGGTTCGGCGCCCTCGCTGAGCGCACCGAGCTGTACTCCTGTCGTCACGCATAAATAATTCGCCTCAGGCGCGAGCCGGAGTTGGCAATCAGGAGAAATCCGCAATCCCACTAATTTTGGCATCGGGGCATTAGCGCTGGGGGGCAATAAGCTGGCGTCTCGATGACAATCCTTCTGTGCTCGCCCTCTGTGCTCGCAAATAACGCGCCGCGCATTCTCTAACGCATTGAGTTTTTCATATAAATAATAACGTTGATGGCATCAAGATAATTGAGCCGGAGAGATAACATGAAAGATCAAACATCGCATCACTTAGCGGTAAGAAAGCCGCTTTCCAAAATTTACCTCGCACTTTTTTCCGCGCCGTTGATATTGATCGGGCCCGCCGATATGGCGCGCGCCGATGACGCTATTTTTGATGGCGACTCCCGTATTACGCAACCGTTGAGTTACGCGGGCAATGTTTACGTCGGTCGTAATCAAGGCGGGAACCTGTTGATCGATAACGGTGAAGTCAACGCCTATAACATCAATATCGGCACTCGTCATGACGGTCTGATTTATGAAAGCCTGGTGACGGTCAGGGGGCCTAATGCCGTATTGAGCGCCGTCAACGATCAATATGTTCTGCGCGGCGGTTTAAATCTGGGCCTGGGTACGTTGCGGGTTGAAGAAGGGGCGCTGGCCAGCGCGAAAGAGATCGTGGTCGGCGCCAACCGCGGCTACGACAGCCATCTTGTCGCTACGGGCGCCGGTTCCAGAGTCGTCAGCAATTTTCTCAGCGTCGGCACCGATCTGGGGGCCCGATCCACGCTGTCGATTGAAGACGGCGCGGTGCTGAACACCACGTTCGATGCGCGCATCGGCAACGGTTCCGGGCCCGGCGAGCCCGATAAGCTAAGCCCGAAAGCTACGGTTACGGGGGCGAATTCGCAGTGGCATGTCGGCCGCGCGCTCACGCTTTACGGCGATCTTGATGTGTTGAACGGCGGTGCGGTCAATGTCGGCAGCATCGAGGTGGCGGGCGTCTCAGGCGCGAGGAAAACTGCCGAGCTGTATATAGCCGGCAATGGCTCGCGCTTCACCAGCGGGAGCCATGTCAGCGTGGGGGATTACGGCAACGGCGTGCTGTCGGTCGTTGACGGCGGCGAATTTTCCGCCGGCGCAAACGAATTGCGGTTGGGCGATACCGGCTCCGGCTCGAACAGAGGCGCGCTGATCATCGGCAGCCGCGGCAATATGGATACCGGCACCGGATTGACCGAACCCACGCTAGGCGCGGCGGGTGGCGCGGGCACTATCGATGCCCAGACGGCGGTCAACCTGCGGGGCGGCTTGTTCGGCAGCTATGTGTACTTTAACCATACTTCCGACAACTACGACTTCCGCAACAAGATGATGGGGGAAGGCGAGGTTATCAATACCGCCGGGCGCACGACCCTGAGCGGCGATTTGACCCAGCTCAAGGCGAATGTGACCGCGCGGGGCGGCAAAATCATCATCGCCGGCGATATCAATACGCAGCCAGAAGACAGCCCTTTCGACGTGCAGACGCTGAGCGCCGAGAACGGCGGTACCTTGATCCTCAACGCCACGGCCGGTTCTGACGTCAGCAATGGCCTGGGTTACAGCAGCGCCGCGTCGATCAAATCCGGCGGTACGCTGGGCGGCAACGGCACCTTGGGCCAGACCGAGATCCAGTCTGGCGGCCATATTTCCCCCGGCGACGGCAACATCGGCACGCTCACGCTGAAGCGCTATCTGAATTTCCTCGGTGAATCTTTCTACGACGTCGATATCGCCGGCGACGGCAGCAGCGACAAACTGGTCGTGGCGGGTAAAACCACCATCAGCGAGCAGGCCAAAGTGCAGGTTACCGCGCTGGATCCGCAAACCAGCTATCAGACAGGACAAAGCTATCGCATTTTAACTTCGGAGGGCGGGATTGACGGCCGGTTCGCCGAGGCTATCTCAAAATCGGCATTTTTGGACGTGGCGCTCAATCAGGGTGCGAATGCCGTGGATCTGACGATTGCGCAAAAAGGCGGCAATCCGGGCGAGGGCGGTAACCCAGGCGAGGGCGGTAACCCAGGCGAGGGCGGTAATCCAGGTGAGGGCGGTAATCCAGGCGAGGGCGGTAATCCGGGTGAGGGCGGCAACCCAGGCGAGGGCGGTAACCCAGGCGAAGGCGGCAACCCGGGCGAGGGTGGCAACCCAGGCGAAGGCGGCAACAAGCCCGGTATTTTCCAAACGGTGGCGCAAACCGGCAACCAGTGGAATACCGCCGGCGCCCTTTCGACGTTGGCGCAGAGCGGCCCTTCATTGGCCTTATACAATTCCTTGCTGTTGTTGAACGCGCCGGAAGCCCGCGACGCATTCAATCAACTGTCCGGTGAAGTCTATCCCTCCATTCAGTCAAACCTGATCGCCGGCAGCACGCAGCTGTTCAATGTTCTGAATCAACGCATGCTGCGCGCGTTCGATAATGATGCGTTGCCCGTGCCACCGCTGGCGATGACGCTGGTTCAGCCTGGCCAAGCTGAAAATAACGGCGTATGGGGGCAGACCTTCGGCTCCTGGACAAGAAACAGCGGTAACGACAACGTGGGGAAACTGGAGGGCAACACCAGCGGTTTCCTGATCGGTGCCGATCGTAAGCTCACCGACCACAGTGTTCGCGTTGGGGGATATTTTGGCTATAGCCGCGGCGATTACGATATCGATAGCCGCCGCTCCAAGTCCGACAGCGACAATTACCACCTGGGTCTGTATGCCGCAGGGCAGCAGGATGCCTTCTCCTTGCGCGGTGCGCTGGGTTACACCTGGCATCGGCTTGAGAATGAGCGCAACGTTGATTTCGGTAATTTTTCCGATCGGCTCAAGGCGGACTATGACGCTGACTCGCTGCTGGCGTTCACCGAAGCGAGCTACCGTTTTGGTCAGCCGGAAGCGAACGTCGAGCCATTTATCAATCTGAGCTACATCCGTCTGCACACCGATAACTTCCAGGAAAAGGGCGGCGCCGCCGCGCTGAGCGTCCGCAATGAAACGATGAATACCTTCTATTCGACATTGGGCGTACGCGGTACCAAAGAGCTGCCGAAAGACGTCAGTCTTTACGGCTCGCTAGGTTGGCAGCATGCCTACGGCGATAAAAACACGTCATCGCGCATGGCATTTGCCGGCAGTGACGCTTTTGTCACCCAGGGGCAGGCGGTTGATGACAACCTGATGGTGGCCGATGTCGGGGTGAGCGTGAAGCTGTCGCGATCCACCACGCTGGCCGTCGGTTATCAGGGGCAATACGGTTCTGATACTCAGGTCAATGCGGTCAATGCCAACATCAAATGGTCATTCTGATGTGCTGAGGAGTTAGGTTTCTGTGGTATCGAGAGGTCGCTGGGCAACGGGGGGTTGCCTGGCGACATCTCGACTTCGGCGCTATTGTGCCGCAAGGCAAGGCTCTTCGGACGACGAGTGTTCTATCAGCTTAAATAATTCGATCCGCTCGTCATCGGTGAAATCCCGCCACTCGCCCAGCGCCAGCCCGGTGAGCTCGACGTTCATGATGCGCACGCGCTCGAGTTTGGTGACCTCATAACCGAAGTATTTGCACATGCGGCGAATCTGGCGGTTAAGCCCCTGAACCAGCGTGATGCGAAATACCTGCGAGGCTTCTTTCTCCACCTGGCATGGATGGGTCACTTTACCCAATATCGGCACACCCGCGCCCATACCCTGAATAAACGCATCGGTCAGCGGCTTGTTGACGGTGACTATGTATTCTTTTTCGTGATTATTGCCGGCGCGAAGGATCTTGTTGACCAGTTCACCCTGATTGGTCAGAAAGATCAGCCCCTGAGAGTTTTTATCCAGGCGGCCGACAGGGAAGGTGCGTTTGTCGTGGTTAACGAAATCGCCGATGTTATCCCGCTCGTGCTTGCCCATGCTGGTGAGGATACCAACCGGCTTATTGAGCGCGATAAGCACCAGATCTTCCGCATCCCGCGGCGCGATCTGCCGATCGTTAACTCTCACTCTGTCCCCTGAAAATACCTGTGCGCCCACGGCGGCCAGCCTGTCGTTGATAAAAACGTTGCCCAGTTTGATGTGACGATCGGCATGGCGACGGGAACAGATGCCGCTGTCGCTAATGTATTTGTTGAGGCGAATGGATGATTGAGTCAGCATGGTTTCCCCGTAAAACGCGGACTATACCTTACGCAGGGGGCGTTGCAAGGTCGGGGCGCGTTCACGTCGTTTTAAGCAAGGTTATTCTCCTTGCCACGTAATTGAGCACGGCTTCACGTTGTTCTGCCGGAAACCATAAAGTGTCATATCTGACCCTTTATGGTCTTTTATGCATGCCGGTACTCTGATTTCAGGCGTACAAGGTTCAATTATGACCCTCCGCGATAGGTTTTCCCGACTGTGGGAGCCATTGCGACGCCGATGCTATTCCACCTTCACCACTCTGGTATTCAGCGGCGTAAGAGTCTGCCCGTCGTGGCCGGTCGGCGTCATGCGCGGGATAGGTTGGCCGCTGTCGCTTTCCACCAGATGCGAGTGCGCCTCGCCCTGCGCAAACAGATGATCTTCCCCCCATTGGCGCAGGCCGACGATCACCGGGAACAGCGCGCGGCCCTTGTCGGTAAGAATATATTCCTGATAGGCGCTGCCGTCCGAAGCGGGCGCTATTTCCAAAATGCCGTGCGCCACCAGCGTGCGCAGGCGGGTGGAGAGAATGTTCTTCGCCATCCCCAACCCTTTTTGAAACTCGCTGAAACGGCGTACGCCGTCAAAGGCGTCGCGCACGATCAGCAGCGACCACCAATCGCCGATCACATCCAGCGTACGTGCCACCGGACACTGTGCATCTTCCAGGCTTTTGCGTTTCATGGCTCAGTTCCATTCATGATATCTGGTTGCATTATAAAACCTCTACGCGTAAAGTTCATTGGGTTTAATAATGAAACTACTTTAAGGGCGAACGATGAGTGACAAAACGCTGGATCCGATCTGTACGCCGCAAAGCCGCGCGCTCAGCCGGCTGCCGGTTTCGCTGGTGCTGCTGCTGGCCGGGGCCAGCGCTTTTAGCGTGGCTAACGTGTATTACGCTCAGCCGCTGCTGGATGCGATCGCTCATGATTTCAATATCAGCCTGGCGTCGGTGGGGATAGTGATCACCGCCACCCAGCTTGGTTGCGCGCTGGCTCTGTTGCTGGTGGTGCCGCTGGGGGATTTGATTAATCGCCACCGGCTGCTGGCGGTGCAGCAACTGTTGTTGATGGCCGCGCTGTGCGTGGTGGGGTGGGCGAACAGCAGCGCGCTATTGCTGGCGGGCATGCTGCTGGTGGGGTTGCTTGGCACCGCCATGACTCAGGGATTGATCGCCTTTGCCGCCACGCTGGCGGCGCCGCATGAGCGCGGGCGGGTGGTGGGCGCAGCGCAAGGCGGGGTGGTGCTGGGCCTGTTGTTGGCACGCACGCTGTCCGGCTCACTGGCGGATATCGGCGGCTGGCGGGCGGTCTATTTTTTCTCGGCTGCGGTGACGTTGATCCTGCTGCCGGTGTTGTCGCGCCTGTTGCCAACGCTGCGCACGCCGCCGTCGACGCTCAGTTATCCGGCCTTGCTGCACTCAATGCTGGCTTTATTGCTGCGCGATCGCACGCTGCAAATTCGCGGCATGCTGGCACTGCTGATGTTTGGCGCGTTCAGCATCTTCTGGAGCGCGCTGGTGCTGCCGCTCAGCCAGGCGCCGTTCAATTTTTCACATTCGGTGATTGGCGCCTTCGGTTTGGTCGGGGCGGTTGGCGCTCTGGCGGCGGTGCGCGCCGGGCATCTGGCGGATCGTGGGTTAGGGCAAGTGGCGAGCGGTGTCTGCCTGCTGTTGCTGGTGCTGGCCTGGTTGCCGCTTGGCATGCTGGGGCACGGTCTGGCGTGGCTGGTGGCCGGTATCGTGCTGCTCGATCTGGCCGGGCAGGCGATTCACGTGCTGAACCAGAGCATGATTTTTAGCGCGCACCCGCAGGCCCACAGCCGGTTGGTGGGTTGTTATATGCTGTTTTACGCGGTGGGCAGCGGGCTGGGCGCCTTTGCCGGCACCCACGTATACGCCGTGGCGGGTTGGCCCGGCGTGTGTGGGCTGGGGGCTGGCGTTAGCCTGGTCGCCTTGCTGTTCTGGTGGCTGACGCTGCGTGGCATGCCGGCCTCAGGCGCGGCGGTAGAACAATAACCGTAGGGAAATCAGTGCGTCGCACAGCAACTATCCCGGCGATGCAGGATATCGTTTTGCAAGGGTAACCTGAGGTTTGTAGCCTGAGCCGTTTTAGAGGCCTGACGATGTCAGGCCTTTTCTTGTTTGGCTTACAGCGGATGACGCTATTTTTTAGGCGAGTGCAGCAGGTAGTATTCTTCTCCGCCGTCGTTGCCGGTGGTTATCTTTTGCCAGCCATGCTTATGGTAAAACGCCAGCGCCTTCTCGTTTTTCACCAGGCATTTCAACGAACCTGTCGCGGTAAAGGTTCGCTCCGCCGCGTGCAGCAGGGCCGTGCCGACGCCGCGTGGCGGCAAGTGAGGATCGACATACAGGTTGTGAATAAAGTTATCCTGGCGATAAATCGACACGAACCCCAGCAGTTTTCCCTGATCTTCCGCCACCCAGATATCCTCGCCCAGCGTCGAGCGGTCGAAATCCTCCAGCCGGTAATCTTCGGTATCGCGCCACGTGAACGCCGCCTTGCGCGCAGCCAGATAAAGGGTGCGCAGGAACGGACGATCGGCTTCTCGGTAGGGTCTTGTTTGCATGGCAGCTCCTTTTTATTTTTTTGACACTATAGCGCAATTGACCTCGCCGGCGGCAACCCCAATAATGGCCTCCTTGACTCGGGATGCCCCAAGGGGCTGAGATTGTACCCGTATTACCTGATCTGGATTATGCTCTCCTCGATAGAAATGGCTGTTTCAGATATCATGTACTATTCTGCATACCCAGAGCGATTTTAAGCCATTCGATGAGCAATTCTGGAGCCTGAGGCTGGGTACACAGATTCCATGGGTCAAACTCTGCGTTACAGGTGACATTTAACCTCCGCCAGATCGAGCAGTAAGTGTGAAATGAGAATTCTCCTTGGGAAGGAATTGGCGCAATTTTTATAATAGTTACCAAGTCTTGCTTATAGGCCAACGATCAAACATGTGCTGCAGTTGATGATCTGGACTGGCTGTCGAACAGGTGGGGTCTGCAGCATGGCTTGGGATGATATTGGTGGTGCCATCCATCTGCGAGAAACCAATACTGGGGGAGAGCGTTACGTTCAGTTATCTACTCAGGCTATCAAATTCCTAAATGTTCTGCGTCTCAATTCCGATAAATAGTTATTCCCCTCTCAAGCTAGTAAAAAATAATCCAACAGAATTACCTGACCGAAAACTTATGGCGTTAACGTGAAATTGGTCAAATCATTGATATTCCTAATGTCAAATACTCTCTACTCAAAATCATTAGAAAATGTGAATTATCCTAGTCCATTTAATCGACACTTTTACAGATTATTCGGTATTACTAAACTTGTACTCCAATTACCTGATTAGTTGTTTGTGCTGTTAATTGTTTTTCTTATAGTTGGTTGTATTTTTATTGTTGATAAGTATAGTCAATTAAAGATATGTGTTTGGCGGAGTTAGAGCTAAATCTAACATTTTCCATCAAATATAAAATGCAACTTATGCGTTTTTAATCATTTAATTTGAATAAGATTGTTGCGGCATAGCTTTAATTGGAAAAAATAGTACGGATTAAATTGCTGTTTTTATTAATTTATTTGGTGTTAAATTCTGTATTTTTTAATTTAATTTGTTTTATATTTTTTATTTTTATTTGTTGTAAGTTATTTATTCTTTCTTATTTTTAAGCAAGAAACTGCAACCGTTTCCTTCGCAGGCCGCATTTTTTATGGGTTCCGTGCCGTTTGTTACTTTTTGTAAGTTAAAAAGGTGGGTGGAAAGTTAATGCCATGTGATTGACAAGGTCTATCAATACAGATTTACTAATCAAACTTACAAAAACTGAAGATTGGCTGAATCTTATTTACATGACGGCTGTAATAGCAACATAGGGAGCGTTCATGAGTGATAATTCTAAGGTTGAACCTGGAATGGTGAAGGATCAAACGAGCAGATACAAAGAACGAACTGCTATTTTTACGCTGGTATTACTTTCTGCTTTAGGGCCGGCTTCATTTCAGATTTTTTTGCCTTCTGTACCTAATATTATTAAAGATTTATCGTCCACGCCAGGAGTGGCAAATCTGACAATTTCGCTATCAATGTTGAGTTTTGCATTTTTTTCGCTCTTTTACGGAAGAATGGCTGACAGATTTGAAAATAAAAAACTACTGATTATTGGCATGTTTGTGCTGATTGTTGGGAGCATTATTGGGTATTTTTCGCATAATATCGAAATGGTTATATTAGGCAGAGTTATTCAACCAGCGGGTGGGGCTGCAGGTGTCGTTGCAGCACGTGCAATGATTATGCGTTTATATCAAGGAGAGAAAGCAGCTAAAATAATGTCACGTCTAGTTGCTGCCATGATGACAGCCCCTCTAATTGGAGTGCCATTGGGGGGGGTGTTGACGGATAACTACGGATGGCGATCTAATTTTACCTTTATCGGTTTATTTGCCTGTGTCGCACTGGTTTGCGTAGTGCTTATGGTACCTGCTGTCAAAAATACCACCGAAAATAATGCTAGATTCAGCTTACTGCAAGCCTATAAACAATTAATTAGCAATCATGTTTTCTCAGGAAATGTATTCCAGTTTGGACTGTCCCAGTCTGCATTTATGATAATACTGGCTACCTCACCCATTGTGTTGACGACAACATTTGGCTTTACTGCAGCGGAATCCAGTATTGTGCTGTTGATTTGCTCGCTCAGCGTCATCGCTGGCAATCTTCTGTCGGGCCGTTTGCCAGACTCTGTTCTGCTGGTGCAGCGCCTGAAATGGGGCAGTCTACTTGGCGCTATATTTAGCTTTTCGGGTTTGGTTCTCACACTGATTTCGCCTCTTTCACTTTATGTGCTTGTTATTCCTGCGATGCTATTTTGCTTCTTTTTCGGTGTAACGGCACCTGTTGCGCAGACCAGCGCAATTGGCGCTAACCGTGAATTAGCGGGCACAGCAGCCGGACTTTGCATGTTTATTAGCATGATTTTGGCCAGTATTGCGACGCAGTTTGCTGCAGAAGTGAATGATGGATCGCCGCATATCTTGATGGGGTCGGTAGCATGTCTTGCGGTGATTGCCTTCATACTGGCACTGAAAGGGTCAAAGCCAGAGTCTTTATTTCATAAGTAAATAGGTGATAATTATGAAAACTCAGTTTATTCGTGAGTGCCATTACTCGCCTGAAAATCGGCATAACCTAATCTGCTTTCCGCATGCTGGAGGTGGAACAGGGCGCTACCATCGCTGGGGGAGTGAGGTTGGGAAATACGCCAATGTTTATGCCCCGGTTATTGCGGGCCGGGAAGAGCGTTTTCCTGAACGGGCAATGAACAGCGTCGAATCTGTTATTGATGATATTTATGCGAGGATCAGTCCAGTTTCAGCTGAAAAACTTTATGTGTGCGGCGTGAGTTATGGTGCACTGTTGGCATACGAACTGGCTAATCGTTTCGAAAAACAGGGCATAGTTGTTGATGGCGTTTTTATTGCAAGTCAACGAGCACCCTATGTATGCAAAGAGATTATCGACTGGGAAAGTATGTCTGATAAAGCATTAGTGGATGCTTTAACTAGTCTTAGTGACAGAGGTAATGCTGGATTTGCAGATGATGAATATTTCTCTATTTTTGCAGATACAATAAGGCGTGATTTATGTGCTAGTGACAATTTCCAACCAGCACACCCCAGAGCTCTACACGCGCCAATTTATATTAGTTACGGAAATTTAGATCCAGTGATATCCCGACATTATATTGATTCTTGGGTGACGATGAGTCATACATCTATTGATGTGACTGAGCATAATACTGGCCATTTCCTGATGGATAATGATCGGGATGTTTGGTTAAGTGATGTTGCGAAGGTTATGCGCGCTAATTATCTCTGAACATTCTGATTAATGAGGCAAGTGAACATGTCTGAATTAAATTCGGCAGCAGCCACGTTTTATGCTGGCACCGAAATAGCAATAATTGGAATGGCGGGAAAGTTCCCGGGTGCGAAAGATATTAATGAGTTCTGGGAGAATTTATGTAATTCAAAAGAGTCTGTCACATGGTTCGAAAAAAACGAAAATATATGCTTTGAAAATGAAGATAACTTCATTCCTTCCGCATTTTTGATCGATGATGTAGATGCCTTCGATGCGAAGTTTTTTTCAATATCAGCGCGTGAAGCTGATATTACCGATCCACAACAACGCTTGTTATTAGAGTGTGCCTGGCATGCACTCGAAGATGGCGGGTACGCCGGTTATGACTCGCCTTGCCTGGTCGGGGTCTATGTTGCCTGCGGTCCTGCCAACTATCTGACCCAGCAAGTGTTAGCGAATCGACAAATCAAGTCTCAGACCGGCCAGATGCAGTTGCTGATTGGCAATGACAAAGACTACGCGGCTAGCCGTATCTCCTACAAACTCAATCTGAAAGGGCCTAGCGTGGTGGTTCAGTCAGCCTGTTCAGGGTCTTTGCTGGCAGTACATCAGGCAGCGCAAAGCCTTCTGGCGGGAGAGTGTGATATGGCTTTGGCCGGTGGGTTTTCGCTGGAGTTTCCACTCTCGCAAGGCTATATCCATCAGGAAGGCAGCATTCTCTCGCGTGATGGCCATTGCCGGCCTTTTAGCGATCGGGCCTCAGGCACGGTGAGAGGCAATGGTGGGGGAGTGGTCTTGCTGAAACGCCTGGAAGATGCAATGACTGATGGAGACAGGATTTACGCGATTATCCGTGGATCGGCCACCAATAACGATGGTGCGCAAAAGGTTGGATACGCGGCACCAAGTGTCGATGGGCAGGCGCAGGTTATCCGCATGGCGCATGCCGCAGCTGATGTGACACCTGACTCGATTGGTTATGTAGAAACCCACGGTACGGGCACCTCGATGGGTGATCCTATTGAAATCGCTGCGCTTAGTCAGGCTTTCTATCCGCATATTGAGGCCGACAGTTGTTTGTTGGGCGCGGTGAAGTCCAATATAGGCCACTTGGATGCGGGGGCTGGGATTGCAGGGCTAATCAAAACCGCCAAGATTGTACAGCAGGGTTTCGTTCCGTCGACACTCCATTTTGAACGCCCAAATCCCGGTATCGATTTTTCTCAAACGCCTTTTCGCGTCGTCAATGTGTCTCAGCCCTGGTATCGACCTGGCGTGCGGCGTGCGGGGGTTAGCGCATTCGGTATTGGTGGTTCCAATGTGCACGTTGTTCTTGAACAACCGCCCGTAGTATTCGATGGGCAAAACACGCATCAAGGCGATTATCTGGTTTTACCTTTAGCAGCGCAGAGCAAAACGGCACTGCAATCTTTATCTCGGCAATTAGCCGATTACCTCGAATCCCATCCTGATCTGCCCCTGCGCGATGTTGCCTATACCTTGCGGCGTCGCTATCAGGACTTCCCCTACCGGCAAGTGGTTATGGCACAGACGCTGGAGGAAGCCAGCAAACGATTGGGGGACGATCCGCAGCGTACGAAACAGATGGCGATATGCAGTGAGAAGCCTGTCAGTTGGGTATTGATGTTCCCCGGTCAGGGGACGCATTTTGCTGGTATGGGGCGTAATTTTTATCAGCCTGGCAGCGTATTTGCTGAAATGTTCGACCAGCTCGCTGAGTTGTTTAACGATCATCTTCAGTTCGATCTGCGGACTGTGGTCTTTGGTGATAATGGGACTGAACTGCTGGAACAGACTGCCATCGCACAACCGGCGTTGTTCTCTGTCGCCTATGCGATGGCAAAGCAGCTCATGGCGATGGGCGTTCAGCCCGAGACCTTTATTGGTCACAGTATTGGCGAGTATATTTGCGCGACGCTGTCCGGCGTTATGTCGTTGCCTGAAGTTGTCAGGCTGGTTGCGGCCCGCGGGCGTCTGATGCAGGCAATGGAGCCGGGCGATATGATGGCAGTGTCGCTGGATGAACAGCAGCTGATCCCGTGCCTGCCAGCAGATATCTCGCTGGCCGCAATTAATCGGCCGTCACTCTGTGTAGTCTCCGGGCCGCAGGAATCGGTCGCAAAACTGCGTCAGCAGCTCGAAAATGACGATATCAGTTGCCGTATGCTGGAAACCTCGCATGCGTTTCACTCATCGATGATGGAGCCATGTCTGGAGGCTTATCGCGACGTACTGGCAGATATCACGTTAGCTGCGCCTCAACAGGCCTTCATCTCTAACTTAACCGGTACGTGGATTACGGCGGCACAGGCCGCGGATCCTGAATACTGGGTGCAGCATCTACGGGAAACCGTACGTTTTGCTGATGGGATAAGGACACTCCTTCTCAATCCCTCTTATCACTTTATTGAATGTGGACCTGGTACATCTCTTAACGGCGCAATAAAGGAAATCACGCGTGCTGAGCAGCGGGAGGGAGTCAATGTCATTTCTGTTCTGCCTGCCGCGTGGGTAATGCGGAACCCGGATGAAACCCTGTTGAGTCTGAAGGCAGGGCTGTGGTGTTGCGGCTGTGAGGAATTTTCAGACGTTCTGACCACCGACGGTCAGCTACTTTCATTACCAGGGTATCAGTTTGATCGCATGCGCCATTGGGTTGAAGCGACTCCACTGGAGGATCAAAGCGAAACCGTGAGTGATGGGAACAGTATACCCGGCTCTCGTGTGGAACCCGCAACAAGAGCAGAGCGGTTACAGCAGCTGTGGTGCGATGCGTTGGGTATCGAAACGCTGGATCCTACCGATAATTTCTTCTTACTCGGGGGGGACTCGATTTTGAGTATCCAGATCGCCAGCCGCGCTAAAGCGTATGGCTGTGCCTTCCCGCCGGGCATGATTTTAGATTTCCCTATATTCGACGCCTTCGTTAGCGAGGTAGACCAAAGCATTCCTGAGAACGTTGATGGTACATCAGCGTTGGTTGAAGATAATGAAGCTGCCGCAATAGCGACCGCCTTGCTAAAGGCCCCGCAAGACGCGTTCGAGCCGTTTCCGCTGACGGACATTCAGTACGCCTACTGGATTGCCCGCAATACAGGGAACCCGGAAAGATGCATGGCTGCTCATGCTTACGAGGAGTTCGAATGCTATCAACTCGATGCAGAGCGCCTGGAGATGGCGCTAAACGCAATGCTCAAGCGGCACAGTATGCTGCGCACGGTGTTCGATGATAATGGCATGCAGCGGACGCTGCCTGAAGTACCGCCATACCGTATTACTATCAACGATTACAGCAGCTTATCCCACCAGGAGGCCACGGATTTCCTCAGTGCGTGGCGTGAGGGTAAATCCCATCAGGTGATGGATTATCGTCAATGGCCACTGTTTGATTTATCAGTCTCGCATATGCCGGATAGCACATCGCGCCTGCATATCAGCTTCGACTTATTGATTCTGGATGCGTGGAGTATCACGTTGTTCTGGAGTGAACTGGAAGCCTGCTATCAGGATGTCAGCTACCAGCCAGAGCGTTGTGATGTTGAATTTCGTGATTACGTTCTGGCTGAACAGCGTTTGGAAGCCAGTGGTGCATTTGCCACGGCAAAAGCTTACTGGCAGTCGCGGATAGCGGGGTTTCCTTCCGCCCCGGCTTTACCCTTAATTGCCGATCCCGATGCGTTAGAGCAGCATCGTTTTGTTCGCAGAGAAACACGCCTGCCAGCTGATGTATGGCTGCAGATCAAAAAGAGTGCCAGTTGCCATGGCGTTACGGCATCAACCCTGTTGCTCACTGCCTATTCGGAAGTGCTGGCCGTCTGGGCTGAATCGCCGCACTTTTGCCTGAATCTTCCGGCATTTAACCGGCTAGAGGTTGATCCCGGTATTTATAACGTGATGGGAGACTTTACTTCGGTACTGCTGTTTGAAGCCGATCTACGTGAAGAATCAACATTCATTGACCGCGCGCGCTCAATGCAAAAAAGGCTGTGGGATGATCTGGCAGCGCTGCAATATAACGGAATTAAAGTGCTGCGGGACATTTCAGAACAGCGCGAGCAGCGGGTGCTGATGCCCTATGTCTTTACCAGCTTGATTTTCCCTTCTGCACAGGATAAACCGATCATTAGCCGTCTTGGCAAGCTGATCGACGGCATCTCACAGACGCCACATGTCTGGCTGGATTGTCAGGTGTACGAAGCAGGCGGTGATCTGCTGATTAACTGGGATGTATTAGACGGTATTTTTGATCCCGCAATGTTGGTAAATATGTTCGCTGATTACCGTACGCTGTTGCTGAAAATGGCGCACCGCCCGGCGTTCTGGCAAGACAATAGTTGGCGTGAGCAATGGGCAGAGCGCTTTAACCGAGGCGTGGTGGCTGCATCGAACCAGACCGCATGCGAGGTCGTTCCTGCTTTATTGCATCAGGCTTTCCTGAGCTGGGCAGACATGACGCCAGAAGCGCCCGCACTCATTGGGAATCGCACCATCAGCTATGGTGAACTGGCTCGATTCACCTCCGCAGTGGCGGAACAGATCCAGCGCGCGGGCGCCCTTCCGTCATCGGCGGTGGCGATTGTGGCGGAGAAGAGCTGGCAACAGGTTGCAGGCATCCTTGCAATCTTGCGCGCGGGCTGCGCTTATGTGCCGTTAGATCCCTCGCTTCCAAAAGAACGCCTGCATACCTTACTTAACATGGCGGATATCCATATTGCCGTGGTTACCGAGGAGTGTGCAGAGGCCACCGAATGGCCTGGCGGGCTGCAGCGGATTGTGTTGCCTGATGCCTTATACCATCACACGGCGACCTGTGCGGAGGTGGCGATGTCACCGGATGCATTGGCCTATATCATCTTTACCTCCGGGACCACCGGAACCCCGAAGGGAGTGATGATCAGCCATGCCGCTGCGCATAACACGGTGTCAGATATCAACAGCCGTTATCAGCTAAATTGTAATGACCGGGTATTAGCCCTTTCCTCAGCGACTTTTGACCTGTCGGTATACGACATTTTTGGACCTCTCAGCGTCGGTGGTGCTGTGGTTATACCGGATGCCCGGTTGAGTAAAGATCCGGAGCATTGGATCAGCCGCATTGAGTGGTATCAAGTCACGCTATGGAATAGCGTTCCTGCACTGATGGAGCTGCTGGTGTCAGCGCTTGAATCTCATCGGAAAACACTACCCTCTGTGCGACTGATCATGATGAGTGGCGACTGGATACCGGTTTCATTGCCTGCGCGTATTGAAAAAACGCTGCCAGAGGCATTGCAAATCAGCCTTGGCGGTGCGACGGAAGCGTCGATTTGGTCAATCTTCCACCCCATTGTGCGTGAGGATCGTCAGCGGGTCAGTATTCCGTACGGCAAAGCGCTGGCTAACCAGACGTTCTATGTCCTTGACCAGCAAATGCGCATCCGTCCAATAGGCGTTGCAGGAGAGTTGTACATTGGTGGTGACGGCCTTTCGCTGGGCTATCTTGGCAATCCGGCAGAAACGGCGAAACGCTTTATCAGCCACCCTCATACCGGAGAGAAACTCTACCGTACCGGGGATATGGGGCGCTGGATGGCTGATGGCAGCATCGAATTTCTGGGCAGACTGGATAATCAGCTCAAAATAAATGGTTTCAGGGTCGAGACGGGTGAGATTGAGTCGATTGCGCTGAAATGCGATGGCGTGACAGGCTGCATCGTCGGTGCTCATCAGCACCAAGGAGCGAAGCTGTTGGTGGCCTGGGTCACCCTGAATAAAGATTGCCCGAGTGGCGTTGCACGGCTGCGGCAGCATCTGGCCGAAAGACTGCCCGAATACATGGTGCCGAAATTGATCACGGTTGTTCCGGGTTTTGCATTAACCGCAAATGGAAAAGTCGATGTTAAGCAGCTACCTTCCCCTGTTCTGCTTGACTTGGCACCACAGCAGATTGCAGCGAAAAATGAGACTGAAGCGCAGGTGGCGGGGCTGGTGCAAGCCATCATGCAATGCACGACGTTCAGTGTTGAGCAGGATCTGTTTACGTTAGGCATGGATTCTCGCCGATTGACTGAGTTGGTTACACACATCCGGCATAAGATGTGCCCACTGTTCCCACTACGGGCCGCGTTCGAACGCGCGAACGTGCGCGCTATCAGCCAGGTAGTTGAAGAGTATCAGCCTGCAGCTTGCTCCGATGAGACAAGTCAATCCGGTGTGCAAAAGGCAGAGCGTCGTGATAGCTATCCGCTGTCTTCAGCGCAGCTGCGCTTATGGTTCCACGATCAATGCTATCCAGGTAATACCACCTATAACTTGGTGGAGCCTTTTGCCTTGGAGGGGAGAGTGGATGTGGAGTTGTTCACCCTGGCGCTGACCGGGTTTGTTCAGCAGCATCCGGTGTTGACCAGCGCGATCTCTGATGATGTCGCTGAGCCGTATATGGTGTTACGCCCGGACGCTCAACCACTTATCCGCGTGAGCGACTGTAGCGACGTTGCAGAAAACAAGCGCCATTACTTTATCGGGCAGCATATTCAGCGCGAAGCGAACACCCCGCTTAATGCTAATGCGGGCGAGTTGTTCAAATTACACCTGCTGCGTTTTTCTCCGTGTGAACATGTGTTGATTGTGGTTGCACACCATATCATTTGGGATGGCTGGTCTACTGCCATTATGATCAAAGAGGTGAGTCAACGTTATCGCGCCTTGCTCAATGGCCAACCGCTGCACCTGCCGGCTGACGCGCTCAATTTTTTTGACGTTTGCTGCTGGGAACAAAGCCAGATTGCGGCCGATGCGTTTGCCGCACAGCGTGAATATTGGTTGAAGCAACTGGGTGGTGAGCTACCTGTTCTGGCATTACCGATCGCTACGGGTGAGCCGGCGACGGGGGGACAGCGCCATGTCTTCCATATCACAACACCGGTTGCCGCGGCATTCACTGAACTGTGTTCTGCGCTGAGTATTACGCCTTTCATGGGGTACATGTCGGTTTGGCAGCTGGTTCTGGGGTGGTGGTGCCATCAGGATGACATTATTGTCGGTACGCCTGCGGGCCACCGCGCGGATCCGGCATTGACCAATGTTATTGGTTTCATGGTGAACAGCCTGGCGATCCGCACTCATCTTGATCGTGAGCAGTCCTTTACTCAGTTGGCGCAGCAAGTACGTCTTACCTGCCTCGATGCTTACATCAATCAGGACATCCCCTTTGATCAGGTGGTCAGTATTCTCCGTCCGCGTCGTTCCGATGCGGAATCGTCACCTATTTATCGTTCCTGGTTTGTTTTGCACGATGTACCGGTTCCTCAGTGGGATATTGATGGGATCGCGTCTCGCCTGTTGGATGCTGAATTCCTACTGGACGTCCATGACATCAAGCTGTCACTCGTCAGTAATGGTGTGGGAGTAGTAGAGGGTGGGCTTGACTATCGTAACGGCCTTTTGGCTCAGGAAGAGCCCGGGATGCTGTGTGATTGTTTCGTCGGTTTAGTAGCTCGGATTGTAACTAACGCGGAAACGCCCCTCTGTCAGCTAATGCAGTGGTTGGACACTGAAAAAGCGCGACTGAAACACCAGCAGCACCCTACTGACGCTCTCCCGTCATGGAGTTTCTCTAATAATCGTCGTCGAGTGAAGGAACTGTGATGAATAACCCTCAAAGCGTTGCCGGGCATTTCTGTCCGTCGGATTATGGATACAGCTTACACAATGCGTTTTTTCACCAGGCAATACGCACGCCAGCGGCAATTGCTCTTCGCGATGATGACGGTGTGGTGACCTACTCCGAGTTACGGATGCAAGCCTGTGCTATCGCCTCCTCTTTGCGCCGTCATGAACTGATGCCGGAAACGGCGGTCGGAGTGTATTTACCCCGCGATCGCAATTTACCCGCTGCATTGATCGGCATCATGGCCGTCGGCTGTGCCTATTTACCGCTCGACCCACGTTACCCGCAGCAGCGCATTGAGCAGTTAATCACGATAGGTCAGGTTCAGTGTGTCATTACCACGCGATTGCTGGCGGAGACATTGCCTGATGATATCACGGCCATTTGCATTGAAGATATTGTGCTGGCCGATCTGGACTATGTTCTGAATAACGACCCTGCGCAGTCGAACTCACTGGCTTACTTTATCTTTACTTCGGGTTCAACGGGGGTACCAAAGGGAGTGATGATTGAGCATGGCAATGCACTGTCACTCCTTTACTGGGCGCACCATTTTTATTCATCATCACAGTTGGCAAGTGTCGCATTTACTACTTCGATCACCTTTGATCTCTCGGTGTTTGAAATCTTTGTGCCGCTGAGCGCGGGGGGAATGATTCACATCCTGGAAAATGGCTTATCGCTGCTTGACTGGAAGTGGCGCGACGAGCTGACGCTGTTGAATACCGTGCCTTCTGTGCTCAATGAAGTGGCGAAGTTGGGGCATTTACCGCAGCAGCTTTCGGTGATTAACCTAGCCGGTGAACCGCTGCCTGCAAGCTTAGTGTGGGTATTACGCGCACAGTGCCCCGATGCGCAGATTTTCAACTTATATGGACCTTCGGAAGATACGACCTACTCCACCGTAAGCGAGGTTTTAGCAAGTGATGACCAGCCTACTATTGGCCTTGCAATGCTGGGACGTCACTGCTATTTGCTGAATGAAAGTGGTGATGAGGTCGCGCACGGAGAGGTTGGAGAGATCTACGTGGCCGGGCCGGGTGTTGCACGCGGATATTACGGGCGTCCCGACCTTGAGAGCGTATTTATGCCGGATAAACGGCAACCCGACAGCTATCGCATGTACCGTACCGGTGATTTTGGTCGCCAGCTTGCAGACGGGCGGATCTTGTGTCTGGGGCGACGTGACGATCAGGTGAAAATTCGTGGTCATCGCGTTGAAATTGGTGAGGTGGACGCAACAATGCGACAGCACCCCGCGGTGGCAGAGGTTTCGGTGGTGGTGGTCGATTCACCCGCACGCGGAAAGTTTCTGCGCTGTGCGCTCGAACTGCGGGACAGTACAAACCAAGCCGATATCGCCGCGTGGGCGAGTGCACGCTTGCCGGCGTTTATGATCCCCTCGGAGTGGCAGGTTTTTGACAAGCTTCCGCGATTGCCAAACGGCAAAATTGATCGGGCTTACCTGCGCAAAGCCGCAACTGTCAGAGCACACTTAACCGACGATCAGCATCCGGTGGGGCAGACTGAAGAAACTCTGGCACAGTGCTGGCGTCATTTGTTAGAGCAGCCGACGATTGGCCGGCATGACAGCTTTTTTGCTCTGGGTGGACATTCCCTGTTGTTCACCCGTTTGCAGTATCACATCCGTGAAACCTTCTCGGTCAGCATTGAGCTGACAGCGTTGATGTCAGCGTCCACATTGGCTGAACAAGCCAAATTGATAGATCAATCCGACGCGGTAGACGATCACGCAGGAAGCAGCGAAGAGTTGTCCTGCACACCTTCCCAGCGCAGAATGTGGACCTTGGAAAAGTTGCTACCAGGATCGCCGCGTTACAATATTGCAAACACCTTCCAGCTGCAGGGCGAGCTGGATAACCAACGGCTGATTGCGGCGCTGACCGCAACGGCGGCACACCATGCCATGCTGCACACGGTATATGATGAGTCCGACCGTGGCCTGCAACCTGTGCAACTGGCCGATCATCACATAAGCATATTGCAGAAAAATTTGAGCCAGATGCCGCTGGTTCAGGCACTGGAGCAGGCAAAAACGTTGTCCAGTGCTTTCCAGCGACAGCCGTTTGAACTCAGTAGCAGTGTCCCCTTTAGTGTGCAAATTATCACTGTTGCTCCCACCTTGCATTTGGTGGATATCAAAACCCATCACATTGCGGCTGATGGATCGATAGAGCTGCTAGTGGAGGAGATCTCGTTCCGTTATAACCGCCCGCACGCCCTCATACAGAGCTGCCGATCGTATAATGACTACGCCCAATATTTGCTGACTCCGTCGTTGAAAATGGATCAGGAAAAGTCGCTGCAATGGTGGCAAATGGCGCTCGCGAATCCACCAGAGTTTTTACGCTTACCTTTCGACAAACCGGCTAAACGAAGCACGACCGGTGTTGGGAAACTGCTGGGTATCACGGTGGAGCAGGAGACGGTACGCTCTTTGATGAAGCTGTGTCAGCAGCATCAGGTGTCATTGTTCCACGGTCTGCTGGCCGTTACCTGGGCATTTCTGGGCAAACTGTCAGAAAGTGACGATGTGTTGCTGGCTTTGCCAGTACATACCCGTCCAGCGGAATACACCAGAACGGTCGGAAATTTTGTTAATACTGCTATTGCGCGCGGACGGCCACATGCCGCCATGACCTTTGAACAGTTACTACAGGCCGCGAAAGAGAACACCCTTCAGCTATTGCGGCATGCAAATGTGCCTTTTGAGTCGGTATTGAATGCGGTGAAAGGGTTACGTTCCGCTGAAGGCGTACCGTCCGTGAATGTCATGCTGTCGCTGTTGGTATCTCCGGCACTTCTGGAACTGGAGGGCTGTCAGACAACCTTTTTGCCTGTAGATCTTGGCACCAGCCGTTTTGACCTCGGCCTGTTTTTCCGTTACGACAACACCGGGCTGGTGCTGAATCTGGAATACGATACGCAGCGGTTTAGCGATGCTATGGCGAGGAATTTGTCGCAGACCTGGGCCGGATTTTGCGCGAATCTAACGGCAAATAGCGGAGCACCACTGTCGCAGGTCGGTCTGTTATCTGAGGCGTCTCATCAGAAAATTGTGGAGGATTGGAACAACACGAAAACGGCTGTGGCGTTTGAAGGGCGCATCGACATGCTTTTCTCGCAACGTGTTATCGAACAACCCGACCACATCGCCCTGATTGCGGGTCAAGATGTGTTGAGCTACCAGCAGCTCGATCAGAGTGCGAACCAGCTGGCCTGGAGCCTGCGTGATGCTGGTGTGCCGGTGGGGTCTCATGTAGGGATTTTATGTGAACGCGGTGCTGCAATGGTTATTGCCGTACTGGCAGTGCTGAAGGCGGGATGTGCCTATGTGCCGATCGACCCGTCGACACCCGCAGAACGCTGTCGGCTTATGACCACTGTTGCCGATTTTTCTTGCCTGATCAGTGATGAGGCTTTGCATAATAAAGCGCTGAGCGTTCAGGCTGAAGTACCACTGAAGTTGATCCGGGCGGACTCTGATGCACATCGCATGCAGCGCGATACGCCGCCGGACAATCCAACTGGGGCGGACGATCGTGCCTATATTATTTTTACCTCTGGTACCACGGGAATACCAAAAGCCGTCGCGGTGAAACACCGACCGGCGGTCAACCTGATTGACTGGGTTAATCGCACGTTTGCGGTTTCTCCCGCGGATAAACTTCTGTTTGTCACGTCGATCGCATTCGACCTTTCCGTTTATGACATGTTAGGCACGTTGGCAGCGGGTGCGACGCTGCGCGTAGCTAGTCGGGAAGAAATTCGTAACCCTGAACTGCTGAGCCAGATTGTCAGCCGGGAAGCGATAACCTTCTGGAATTCGGCGCCGGTGATCCTCGATCAACTTATCCCTTATCTGGATGTAACAGGTAACCCGCATCTCCGGCTGGCATTTGTATCCGGTGACTGGATCCCGGTGTCGCTGCCGACCCGGCTGACGGAAAAATGCCCTCAAGCAGAGCTGATTTCGCTGGGGGGCGCCACAGAAGCCGTTATTTGGTCCAATTTTTTCCCGGCATCCGGCAGTCAAAGAGAGCTGAGTAGCATTCCCTACGGCAAGCCAATTCAGAATGCGCGCTACTACATTCTGGACCCGCATCAGTTGCCGGTACCGGTCGGGGTTGAAGGCGACTTGTATATTGGTGGTGATGTGCTGGCCGAGGGTTACTACGGTGATGTACATCGCACAGCGGAGAAATTCTGTCGCGATCCTTTTGTCGCCTCCCCTTCAGCCAGGATGTATTTCACTGGAGATCGGGCGCGGTTCTTTGACGACGGTAATATTGAGTTCCTTGGGCGGCAGGACTCCCAGGTCAAAATCAATGGTTATCGCATCGAAACCGATGAAATCGAAGCGGCGCTCCTGAGATGTGAAGGCATTGTGGCGGCTCACGTATCAAGAAAAGGTGAACGACATCATTACTGGCTTTGTGCCTACATTGTCGGTCAGGCAATGACTCAGCCAGATATTACGCTGATTAAAGGAACGTTAAGTCAGTGCTTGCCTGAATATATGATCCCCTCTCTGTTTATTACGATCGATGAAATGCCGGTAACGGTAAATGGGAAACTTGATAAAAGTAAATTACCGGAACCTCAGTTGAATGTAAAAGATACCGCGATGGTACCGGAAAAAGGAATGGGTATTGAGGAAAAAATAAAAAGCGTCTGGCGAGTTATTTTAAATAGAAATGAAATTAGTCTTACGGATAACTTTTTTGATGCAGGGGGAGACTCTGCCAGGCTTATCAGAATGCATCGGGCATTACAGGATGAAATAGGGTTTAACTTCCCAGTAATGAGTTTATTTCAGTACACCACAATTCGTTCGTTAGCTCAGTGGTTAAAAGGACACTCAGAAAAACAAGCTGCAACTCAGCTCGTGCCGACAGATAAAAATCTGTCAGCCAGGCAACGCGTTGTGCAACTCCAAAAGAATCGTAAAAACATTAATCGATAACCAAACTGTTCGAGGATCTTATGACGGAAACAGCTATGTTCGTTGAACGTTATCAGAATGATTTTGTTGCGCTTGGCGTACACAAGGTTGCTCATCTGGATGAACCCCTGATGAATCATCTGATCCGTACTTACGAAATATTGTGCCGGATGTCGTGTGAGGAGTCCGTGTGCCTGGCCGGTCTTTTTCACGGCTCTTATGGCACACAGGGCCTGCATACGGATGAAATCGGCGATATCCCCGAAGCCCAGCGCCAGATAGTGCGTAATTGCGCGGGTACTCAGGTTGAAAGCCTGGTTTATCATTTTTCGGTGATGAGCTATGAGTCGCTCAGTAAAAGCTTTCGCAACCTGTTGAAAGCCGATGGTGTACCCGTATTAAAAGATCGCCGTAGCGGCGAAGCCATTACGGTGACTCGTGAATATTTCGAAAAACTGCTGACCTTAAAATTAGCGGATGTGCTTGCGCATGCCCCAACGCATAAAAATCATACTTGCACCAATATTCCTGCCCAATACGGCGCATTCTGGGAAGTGGTCGCGGAGTATTTTGGTGGAAATAAGATACGTGTCTGGAATGAGATAGTCAGCTAACTCAAATTCTTTGGAGAAAATAAAATGACGTTAATGCCCGATAATACATGGGAAGGATTTCCATTATCTTTCCAACAGGAAGAATTTTGTGCTGAGCGCGTAAACGAAAAGATCCGTACTCTGTGTTTGCGATTCGATATTAAAGGTGTGATTGATAAGATTGTTCTTAATAATGCGCTAAATAACATTGTTGAGAAAAATGAAATCCTTCGTACCCACTATCGAACTCTGCAAAATCAGAGTAAAAACCCACTGATGGTAATCAGTGAGACTGCCTTACTGCATCTCGATGATATAGATTTATTATCGGAAGCCGAAAGACAGTCAGTGATTGCAAGCGAAATGGCTGCGCTAGAAAATGGTGAGGTTGTAAATCGTGATGATGTGATTAATGCGAGCTTACTCTCCCGGGGAGATTATCACACATTGCTGCTCGAGGTGCCTGCGATCGGCTTTGATTGGCTATCCGGGAATTTGCTGATGCAGCAGGTTGCGGCTGAATATCATGCGTTGATCCAGCAAATGGCCGTGGGTGAAAACCATGTTGTGCAGTATGTGGATTTTGCCCAGTGGCAGCGGGAAGAAGATCAGAAAAACCACGTTAATAACGGTGATACCTACGCGCAGACACAGTTGGCGAATGCCACTGCATTGAACCTGCCGTTGGAGATGAAATCAGAGAAAACAGATTTTAACCGTCACCTACTGTCGCTGAGCGTGGAGCAACAGTCGGGCCTGATGGCGGTTGCTGATCGGCTGGGGGTGGGGCAAAAAGCGGTGCTTCTAGCCTGCTGGACGGCGGGGCTGTGGCGACTTTGTGGCTCTCCTGATGCTGTCAGCATCCGCGTGAACATGCTCGGAAGGCCTTTTGCTGAATTGCAGCATTCACTTGGCCGTTATAGCGCGCCGGTCACGCTCAATCTGGCTCCGTTACCAACCCATGCTTTTTCACAATTATTGACGCAATGTCAGGACGCTTTATCACGTTATGAACCGCTGGTACAGGTACGCTCCAGTGGTCTTCATCAGATTAGCAAGAAAGTAAATGTTGCTTTTGATTTTGATGAAGCAGCAACGGCAATCAGCTTGGCAGAACTGAGCTGGTGTAACCAGTCGCAGCCGCGCGTTGATTTTGATACCGATCTGATGTTGCAGGTACAGGTCGGAGAGGTATTGCGCTGCACGCTGAATGTGCGCAATGGCACTATTCCCGATGCTGGCATACAGGCGATTTCTCAAGCCTTTAATGCATCAGTCAATGCACTGTTGGCGAATGCGCAACAACCTCTCGGGCATTTCGCCCTGCTGAACACGGCTCAACAGCAACAGCTTTTGCAGAATACGGTTGGTCCTGTGGCTCTGGCTGCCTTTGAACCCTGGACGCAGGTTTTTGCTCGGCAAGTGCAGGAAAGGCCCGATGCGCCTGCTTTACGTTTTAACGATCGTGCCTGGAGTTATGGTTCACTGGATGCGCTGACCAACCAGATTGCCAATATGCTGGTCGCTAAAGGGGTTGTTCCCGGTTCCACGGTGGCTTTACGGCTGGAACGCAGTGATTACCTTTTAGCACTGATTATCGCCGTTAATAAAGCGGGGGCAGCCTATCTGCCGTTAGATATCATTATGCCTGAACAGCGTGTTGCAACTTTGCTCCAGCAAACCGCGCCAGTGTTATTGATTCAGGATGACGGCAGTGACATCGATGTTATTGGCGAACAGGCTACACTTTCTCTGTCCACAGTGCTGGAAGCCGCGACAGCGTATCCGTCGAGCGGGCCGGAGGTGACGATCCATCCCGATGCGCTTGCTTACATCCTTTACACCTCGGGCACCACGGGTAACCCTAAAGGGGTGAAAGTAACGCACCGCGCGCTCGCGCGTTACATTGATGGTGTTCAGACACGTATTGGCATTAAAGATCCGTTGGTCTATCTTTCTGTCGGCCCATTGACCACGGATTTAGGTAACACGACGATTTTCCCGGCGTTAACCAGCGGTGGTTGCATCGTCATGTCTCCGCACTCTAAAGCGGAAGAAGCCCAGGAACAAATCGCGTTTATGGAAATAACGCAATTTGATGTTCTGAAGATCACGCCTTCGCATTTAGCCTCGCTGTTTGCTCTGTGTCAGGAACCCGCTCGCGTGATGCCAGAAAAAACGCTGGTGCTGGGCGGGGAAATGCTGAGCTGGGGGATGTGGCGTTTGTTCAATTCCTTCAGCCACGGTTGCAATATTTTCAACCATTATGGCCCGACAGAAACCTGCGTGGGGGTGATTGCTGGTGTTGTCGAAACTGACGTGGATGCGGCACTAGCATCTACCGTTCCGTTGGGGCAGCCATTAGACCATGTGCGTGCTTACATTGTTGATGCGTATGGCCATTTGTTGCCGGATGGCGCGGTTGGTGAATTATATATCGGGGGGGAAAGCGTCAGCACCGGTTATGTGTTCGCGGAAGAGCGGGATGTCGCGCGTTTTATTGCGGATCCCTGGCATGAAGGCTGCGTATACCGCACCGGAGATAAGGTCCGCCGCTTGCCAAACGGACGTCTTGAGTTCTTGGGGCGCATAGATCGACAGTTGAAAATCCGTGGATTTCGGGTGGAGCCTGCCGAGATCGAAGCGATTCTGCGCCGTCATGCAGAAGTACTGGATAGCTGCGTCATTGAACAGGGTGAGTCTGCCAGCGCACATCTGGTGGCTTATGTGGTGTTGCAGGACGGCTCGGTTGGTTTGCAATCGGCGCTGCGCGATTACCTCAGTGCGCAATTGCCGGACTTTATGTTGCCGTCGTACGTCGTTGCGTTGCCTCGTTTCCCGCTCAACCATAACGGGAAAATTGATATTTCACTCCTTCCTCATCCCGAATCGCTATATTCCGGCGATAACAGCCATTACGTGGCTCCGAAAAGTGACACAGAGAAAACTGTTGCCGGAATATTCGAATCGTTGCTTCAGGTCACCTCAGTCGGCCAGCAAGATGATTTTTTTGATATCGGTGGTCATTCACTGGTTGCAACAAGGCTGGTGGCTGCGATCCGTCAGCAGTTCACGATCCCTTTTAACCTGCGCTCTGTCTTT
This sequence comes from Serratia plymuthica, assembly GCF_018336935.1. Classification (NCBI taxonomy): domain Bacteria; kingdom Pseudomonadati; phylum Pseudomonadota; class Gammaproteobacteria; order Enterobacterales; family Yersiniaceae; genus Serratia; species Serratia plymuthica. The sequence continues at coordinate 4,829,881 of NZ_CP068771.1, forward strand.
ATGGATGCCACTGTCAGTGGACTGAGTGTGCAGATCGATACGGCGCTGGCACAAAAGCAGGAGGCAAAATGATGTTAACCGAAGCGCGATTTGGCGGTCGTCGCCAGGTAGTGAAAGTCTCACGGCATCAAGACGTAACACTGGTGCCGTTGGTGGATGAAACACGGCGGGGAAAAATGGTCATACCTGATCGTAAAGACGTTTCTGCGCACGCTTGGGTACTGGAACACCTGGAGCAGATGACCGAATGGCTGAACGCGCATGGCGCACTGCTGTTACGAGGATTTAACGTAACCGATACCGACGCTTTCCGTCAGGTGGTTGAGGCGACACGGGGCACGTTGCTGAACTACACCCACCGGTCAACGCCACGGAAAAGCATCAGTGCGGGGATTTACAGCTCAACCGAATATCCGGCGGATCAGCATATTCCTCAGCACAACGAGATGTCCTACACGCTGAACTGGCCCACGCGTCTATTTTTCTACTGCGCGGTTAAACCGGGTGAAGAGGGACAAACCCCTTTAGCGGACAGTAAAAGAATGTACCAATGCTTACCGGCAGATCTGATCGAACGCTTTGACCGGCATGGCGTTATGTATGTGCGTAACTATGGCCTAGGGCTTGATTTGAGCTGGCAGGATGTCTTCCAGACGGAGGAAGTCAGCGAAGTTGAGCGCTATTGCACGGAAAACGGCATCCAGTTTGAGTGGTTAAGCGAGGGAAGGCTTCGTACGCGTCAGGTTTGCCAGGCTACGATACGCGATAAACACAGCGGTGAGGGGATCTGGTTTAACCAGGCTCATCTATTTCATGTCAGTAGCCTCCCTCCGGAGACGGAGCAGGAATTACGTCTTGAGTTTTCTGAAATTGATCTGCCGCGTAACACGTTGTTTGGTGACGGTACTCCGATCCCAGCAGCGGATTTGGCCACCATTCGGGCGACCTACCAGCAGGAGGAGTTAGTCTTCGACTGGGAAAAGGGGGACATTCTGATCGTTGATAACGAGGTGATGTCACATGGGCGGCGACCTTTCAAAACTCCACGTTCCATTATGGTGGCAATGACATGATCGATTCAGGCAATTTTGAGGATGTAAAACGCGAGATTGAATATGCGTATCAGCATGCGCGTTTTTTCCGTAACCATATCGATGAATCGGGCATCGTGCCCGATGCCATTGACTCTGTACAGGCGTTTAAGCGCCTGCCCGTCACGCGTAAGATGCATTATCGAAAAAATTATCCGTTTGGCGTATTGGCGGCGGGTTACACCCTGAACTCACCACACGTCATGCGTTTTCAAAGTTCGGGGACGTCGGGCGAGCGGTTGAACAGCGCGATTTTCTCCTTTGATCTGGCGCGTCGGCAGGCTACCAGCCTGAGCGTAAATGAGAAGTTCAATTCGCTCTGGCTGCCCGGAAAAAAGCTCAAGCTGTGCCGTTATGCGCCGCCTAACTGTTCAGATGTCGAGTGCGGTATTGGCTTGAGTACAATGGAGGAACGTACGTTAGCAGATGGCACATTGGTCCTGCCGGTGGCGCATGATCTGTTGGCAACCCCTCTGCGGATGATCAATCAAGCACTGGATGAAATCGTGCTTTACAATCCGGATATTCTGGTGGTGGACCCCACGCATCTGGCATTTTTGACGCGTCAGGCCACGAAGCTGGGTAGAACTATTAGCAGCAGTAACAAATTGCACATCATCTGCGGTTACACGCAGTTGACCCACGTGGCGCGGCGGCAAATCACGCAGTTCTTCGGTGACGATGTGCCGGTGGGCAACATGCTGGGCATGTCAGAGTTGGGTTATCTGGGCTTTGAATGCCACCACGGGAGTCTGCATCTTAACAATCAGGATTATTTCGTTGAGCTGCTGGCAAATGGGGAGGACGTGCAGGAGAACCAGCCTGGAGAATTGATCATTTCAACTATCGATGATGGACTCATCCCGCGTATTCGCTATGCTACTGGCGATCTTTATCGCTTCGTCGCAGGTTCCTGTACCTGCGGTAGTACCTTACCCCGCGTGGTGATCGAGGGGCGAGTAACGCAGAATCTGCAGGTGGGGAATAGGAGTATTTCGCCGACTGATTTGGATGTTGCTGTGGGCGATGCTCCGGGGATCGACCTCTACAAAATGGAGCAAAACCAGGCAGGGAAACTTACCTTCCGCTTTATCGCTAATGAGCAGTTTAATGCGTTAACCCTGGCTCGAATAAAGGATGTCGTCGGTACGTTGATTGGCCACGATGATATTGAATATCTATCGGTAGATTATATCCCCTGTGAGCGTAGTGGGAAATTCCAGTCCTGTGTTTCTCAGTTTCATGAGGTAAAGCCATGAGCCATTCCCCGGTCTGTAAATCTGATTTCCCAGCCCTGCAGCAAGAGATTGACGGTAATAGTATTATTTATCTAGATAATGCCGCCACTACTCTAAAGCCTCGCGCGGTTATTAAGGCGGTCAGTGATTTTTATACCTTTAATGGAGCTAATATACATCGCGGTAAGCATCGACTTTCCGATGAAGCATCGAATGATTATGAACATGCAAGGTTGGATGTTTCTAACTATATTGGCGCGCAAGCCAATGAATTGGTCTTTACCGGAAATACTACGCATTCTCTGAATATCGTTGCGCATGGGCTGCAGCTAAGCAAGCAAGATATTGTCCTGGTCAATGCGGATGCCCACCATTCAAATATTCTTCCCTGGCGGCAAACAGCGGATGTGCGCTTTATTCGCACTACTGCGGAAGGGCGGCTCGATCTGGACCATTTTCGTGAGTTATTGCTGCTAAAACCAAGCGTTGTGGCATTAACTCACTGTTCAAACGTCACGGGGGTTGTGCATCCTGTCGGGCTGATGGTGGGGTTAATCAGGGCGTCCTCTAACGCTGTTATCGTCCTGGACGCAGCTCAGTCATTGCCGCATGAGCGCATTGATTTTCACCAGCTTGATGTCGACTTTGCGGCATTTTCCGCCCATAAAATGTATGGTCCAACAGGAGTAGGTCTTCTATATGGGAAATATGCCTTGCTGGAAAAATTGAAACCGTTGCAATACGGCGGTGGAACTGTCGATTGGGTTGATGCGAAAAAGCAGATAAATAGACGCGCACCATACCATCTTGAAGCCGGTACACCCGCTATCGCTTCTGTATTAGGCACTGGAGCCGCTGTGCGTTACTTGTTGCAGTGTGATGAAAGCCTGAGAAGTGCTCATGACAGGGCATTGTCAGAGGCGATGTTGAAATCTATTGCAGAACGCCCATTCCTGTCGTTACTTGGACCGCGCGATGCAAAGGACCGGCATGCGATATTTTCCGTGAAGTTTGACAGCAGTATCCCCGTAGGGGAGTTGACTCGTTTGCTGAGTGATTCATGGGGTATCATGTGTCGCAGTGGCTATCTTTGCGCGCAACCCTTTGTAACTGAAAAAGCACAGGGTGAAGTTATTCGTATTTCTGCCGGTGTTTACAATGAACTGTCAGAAATAGAAACGCTTTTTTCTGCTATTGATGAGCTGGCGTCCTGCGTGGGTTTGGCTACAATTTAATTTACTTTAAGGTGAGCATATACATGCGTTTTTTTAAAAATGATGAATATCTTGAAGTAGGTGAATCTACCTATATGTTTAATATGCTGAAGCAAGAGGCTCATCAGGCTCTTGTAAAAAATCCACTTATCAACCAGGTTTTGTATAAGTCTATTCTTGTACACTCGGATTTTAATGCGTCTCTTGCGTGGTGCGTAGTAGATAAACTGAATAAGGATGAAGATCGGTTTAGAGACTGGTATTTAATTGTCATTGAAATTTATAATAATAACCCCGAAATTATTAATCAGGCACTGTCTGATCTACATGCTTTCAGAGAAAGAGATCCTGCTTGCTACGGATACCTGCAGATAATGCTTTTTTTTAAGGGGTTTATCGCCTTGCAATGCTATCGCGTAGCTCATGAGTTATATTTCCAGGGAAAAAAAGAAACAGCGCTTTTTATTCAGAGTCGAATTTCTGAAGTTTTATCAATTGATATCCATCCTGCGGCAAAAATTGGCTCGGGTATTATGTTTGACCACGCGCATTGTCTTGTTATTGGTGAGACGGCTGTTATTGGAAATAATGTTTCACTATTTCACAGTATAACATTGGGTGGTACGGGAAAAGAACAGGGGGATCGTCATCCTAAAATTGGTGATAACGTTACCATTGGTGCTGGCGCCAAAATATTGGGTAACATTAATATTGGGGATAATGCCAAGGTAGCTGCGGGATCAGTTGTTCTAGAATGCGTACTTGAGGGTAAAACCGTCGCAGGTGTTCCTGCTCGTATTGTAGATGGGCAATAAAGTTTATGGCGGCCAATAGCTAACAGAGTCATCTATGTACCAAGATTGCGAGCAAGGGTAATTACAAACGTTAGTGCCGATAAGGCCGCTCGATGGACGGCCTTATTAGCAATTTTTTTGCTTTATTTTGTTGCATAGTTATCAGAAAAGTATTTAGTACTATATTTTTTCATCCGGAACCGTATAGGCTAATAGAATGATTCTACGGGATAAAGGGTGCGCAGGAACGGCTTCTCGGTAGGGTCTTGTTTGCATGGCATCTCCTTTTTATTTTTTTGACACTATAGCGCAATTGACCTCGCCGGCGGCAACCCCAATAATGGCCTCCTGACTCGGGGTGCCCCAAGGGGCTGAGATTTTACCCGTATTACCTGATCTGGATTATGCCAGCGTAGGGAAGTCTCGGTGCCCCAACCGGTACCCGCCTTCTTGAACGCCGGTTGGGAGGAATATGTTCGCTCGACCTGATGCTTTACCCGGCGCCCGCGCCGCGGCCTGTCTGACCCAATTCAAACAACAGCCCCCGCTGATTCACTGCCTGACCAACGAAGTGGTGCAGGAGCTGACGGCTAACGTATTGCTGGCGCTTGGCGCTTCTCCGGCGATGGTGGTGGAACCGACCGAAGCGGCGCAGTTCAGCCAACTGGCGGGTGCCCTGTTAATCAACATCGGCACTCTCAATGCCTCGCGCGCCGAATCCATGCTGGCGGCGGTAGAAGCCGCCAATGTGGCGGGAACGCCCTGGACGCTGGATCCGGTGGCGGTAGGCGGGTTGGCGTATCGCACCGCCTTTGCCCGGCGTTTGCTGGGCGAGAAGCCGGCGGCGATCCGTGGCAACGCGTCTGAAATTATGGCGCTGAGCGGCCGGCAGAGCGCCGGGCGCGGCGTAGACAGCACCGACGACTCGCTGGCGGCTTTGCCGGCGGCACGGGAACTGGCGCAGCTCAGCGGCGCGGTGGTGGCGGTCACCGGCGTGGTGGATTACATCACCGATGGCCGGCGCGACTGGGCGGTCGCCGGTGGCGATGCGCTGATGACGCGGGTGGTGGGCACCGGCTGCGCGCTTTCGGCGGTGGTGGCGGCATTTTGCAGCCTGCCGGGCGATCGGCTGGACAACGTCGCGACCGCTTGCCGGGTGATGTCGCTTTGCGGCGAACGGGCCACGCACCGGGCTGCCGGGCCGGGCAGCTTTACCCCGGCGTTCCTCGACGCCCTGTATCAACTGCGTGCGGAGGAGCTGCAATGAAACGGATTAACGCTTTGACCATCGCCGGCACCGATCCGAGCGGCGGCGCCGGCATCCAGGCCGATCTGAAAGCCTTTTCTGCCCTGGGGGCTTACGGCACTTCCGTGATCACCGCGCTGGTGGCGCAAAATACCCGTGGCGTGCAGTCGGTATATAACATCGATCCGGCGTTTGTCGCCGCCCAGTTGGATTCGGTATTCAGCGACGTGCGCATCGACAGCGCCAAGATCGGCATGCTGGCCAACGCAGATATCGTGCAGGCGGTGGCCGAACGCCTGCGCCACTACCGGCCGCCGTTCGTGGTGCTGGATACGGTGATGCTGGCGAAAAGCGGCGATCCCTTGCTGGCGCCGGAGGCGGTAGAGTCTATCCGCCGCGAACTGTTGCCGCAGGTGTCGATCATCACGCCGAACCTGCCGGAGGCTGCGGCCCTGTTGGCGTGCGCTCCGGCGGAAAATGAGCAGCAGATGCGCGAACAGGGCCGGGCGTTGCTGGCCATGGGTTGCCAGGCGGTGCTGATGAAGGGCGGCCACCTCAGCGAAAACGAAAGCCCGGACTGGTTGTTCAGCGCCGAGCAGGAACTGCGCTTCAGCGCACCGCGCGTAGCGACTCGTCATACGCACGGCACCGGCTGCACGCTCTCCGCCGCATTGGCTGCGTTGCGCCCGCGCTATGAAGACTGGGCCGGCACGGTCGCCGCCGCCAAGGACTATCTGCAAAAGGCCTTGCAGCAGGCGGATACGTTGGAAGTAGGGCACGGCATCGGGCCGGTGCATCATTTTCACGCGTGGTGGTGATTCAACTTTTTGCCGTCGTTGTGGTCAGACTGGATCCATGCCCGGCGTTCGCCGGGTACGAGCGGGTTTAACCAAGGGAGAAGGCCATGACAGGACAAAACGCACTTCGCAGCGCCATCTTTGGCGCGTTACTCAGCCTCAGTGCGGGCAGCGTTGCCCAGCAGATTGTTACCACCTCGGACGTGATCCAGCAGCCGGGTTATCAAACCGGCTGGCAGAACATGGTGAAGGGGCAGGCTCGCCTGCCGGGCTGGGCGCGCAAAGGGGTGGGCACGTCCACTCCGGCGCAAAGCCTGAGCTGGAAGGGGCAGAACTACCTGGTGGGCAATCTGTGCAAGCCGCACGACTGCGCCAACAACTTTTTGATCGTGGCGTTTAAAGAAGACAAATCCCAGGCCTGGGCCGTGCGTGTTGAGGTCCCGAATAAGCCGGAAGCGATTGATCATCCGAAGAAATACGCCAAATACCAATGGCTGGGCAAGCCGGACGAAGACATGAAGGCGCTGCTGAAAAAGCAGTTCGAGAGCAATCCCGACTGGAAATAAAACGACCTGGGGCGCAGTTGCCTGCGCCCTGAGGCAACGCACTCAGCCAACACCGGCCTGATGCAGATCGTGCAGGTTGATGGCGCCCACCAGCACGCCGTCCAGATTGACCACCGGCGCGGCGCTGATGTGCTGTTCGTGCAGTGCTTCCAGCGCTTCTCCGGCGCGCCACTGTTCCGGCAAGCGGTAGCCGGGGCGGGTAATCGCCGGGCCCAACGCATCCTGCAGGCTATGGCCTTTTACCAGCCAGCGGCGCAGGTCGCCGTCGGTAAACACCCCCACCACTTTTTGCTGCGCATCGCACACCGGCACCAACCCCAGCCCGGTGCGGCTCAGTTCCAGCATCGCTTCCATCACATTGGCGTTTTCACTGACCTGCGGCAGGCGATCGCCGATGCGCATCAGGTGGTGTACCCGGTTCAACAGGCGTGCGCCCAGGCTGCCGCCCGGATGGGAGCGGGCAAAGTCTTCGGCGTTGAACCCGCGTTGGCGCATCAATGCCATTGCCAGCGCGTCGCCCATCATCAGCGTATTGACCGCGCTGGAGGTGGGCGCCAGCCCCATCGGGCAGGCTTCGCGTTCGACGCTGATGTCCAGCACGCAGGCGGCGGCCAGCGCCAGCGGCGACTCTTTGCCGCCGGTAATGGCGATCACCGGGATGTTATTTTCCGCCAGCAGCGGCAGGATCAAATCCAGCTCCTTGGCGCGGCCGGAATAGGAGATAAACACCACCACGTCGTCGGCGCCGATCATGCCGAGATCGCCGTGCAGCGCCTCCGCAGGATGGACGAAGAACGACGGCGTGCCGGTGCTGGCCAGCGAGGCGGCAATCTTTTTGCCGATGTGGCCGGATTTGCCGATGCCGGAAATCACCGCCTTGCCCCGGCAGTTCAACAGCAGTTCGCAGGCACGGACGAAATTGTCGTCCAGGCGCGCCAGCAGGCGCTGCGCTTCGGTCAGTTCAATTTCCAGCGTTTCGCGGGCAAAAGCCAGCAGGGCAGTCGCGTTACTCATCGGAATCTCCTACCAGAATGATATTGATGCCTTTCGCTTGCAGCGCGGCGAGGTAATCCGGATTGATGTTTTTATCGGTAATCAGCGTATCCACGGCGCTCAAATCGCACACCACGTTCGGGCTTTTGCGGCCGAATTTTGACGAGTCCACCAGCAGGATAATGCGGCTGGCGGCCTCGCACATCGCCTTGCTGACGTTGTGCACCTCGTTGAAGGTGGTGACGCCGGCGTTGAGATCGACCCCGTCCGCGCCGATAAACAGCTTGTCGAAGCTGAACTTCTGGAACGCCGACTCCGCCAGGCTGCCGTGGAACGAGGCCGATTTTTTGCGGTAGGTGCCGCCGGGCATCAGGATGGTTTGGTCGTTGTCCAGCTCCACCAGCGCGTTGACGATATGCAGGCTGTTGGTCATCACCGTGATGTTATTGAACTGCGCCAGATGCGGCACCATTTGCAGCACCGTGCTGCCGGCATCGAAAATCAGCGAGTCGCCGTCGTTAATCAGCTTGATGGCGGCATAAGCGATTTGGCGTTTCTTTTCGCTGTTGATATGGGTTTTACGGTCGATCGGCTGGTCGCCGTCGTCGCGGCTGAGCACCACGCCGCCGTAGGTGCGGATCACCTCGCCTTCGTCTTCCAGCAGGGTGAGGTCTTTGCGGATGGTGGTGCCGGTAGTGGAAAAATGTTCGGCCAGGGCGTCCACTGCCGTTTTGCCATGCCGCTGCAGATATTCAAGGATAGCGGCCTGCCGCTGCTTTGGTTTCATCGCGATTCCCGTTCACAAGAGGTGAGCATTTCCCGTCAGCGAATAATTCAATATGAAAGGTAATGTCTTTTAATGTGAAAATATCATGATTTAGGGGCAATCGCTAACGATAGTGCAGTCCGGCATGCACGATCCTCGGGGAAGATCACATCCGGGCGCAAATCCTGTTGATGCAGGCCGTGCAAATGCGTGAGCGGCTGCGGCCGGGCGAAGATGGTCAGGCCGCGCATCATCAGGCTGCCGCAGACTCGCCGCTCGGCATCGAAAGCCAGCGCCAGCACCACCCGTGGCCGAAAACGGCCGCCGGAGCGCCCGACGCCGACGGTGCCCTGCCGGCACAGGCTGTCGAAGGCGCGGTTGAAATGGCGGATTTGCCACCCGCCAAGGCCGATTTGCAGCAGCCAGGCCAGTACGGCGAAGATAACCAATGCTTGAGTCATAATGCCTCCTTAATCCCCCTCCGGGTGGAGGGGGAGGCTACCACATCAGAACATCACCTGGCCGCCGGTGATGTTGATCGACTGGCCGGTGCAGTAAGACGCCTTGTCGCTGGCGTAAAACAGCAGGGTGTTCAGCACGTCCTGATAGTCGCAGCCGCGTTTCAACGGCACCTTGTCGGTGTAATATTTTTCGACCTGATCCGGCTCGATCCCCAGCTTTTGCGCGTATTGCGGCAGCAGCGACTGGAACATCGGCGACTTCAGCAGATTGCCGAGCATCAGTGAATGCACGGTAATGCCGTATTCCGCCAGATCGAGCGCCAGCGACTGGGTCAGCCCCACGCCGCCGAACTTGGCCGCGCTGTAACCGGAGTTGTGCTTGCTGCCCACCTTGCCGGATTTGGAGTTGATCTGGATGATGCGGCCGGCCACGCCGTCGCGGATCATCAGGCGGGAAAACTCGCGGGCGCACAGAAAATAGCCGACAAGATTGACCTGCAACGAGCGGTCAAAATCCCCCAGCAGGAAATCGGTGATCGGCGCCGCCTTGGCGATACCGGCGCTGTAAACCAGCAGATTGGCCTGGCCGAACGCCTGATCAACCGCCGCCGCCAGCGCAATGACGCTCTGCTCGTCGGTGGCGTCGGCCTGGAAGGCCTGGGCGCGGCCCGCACCGAACTCATGGTTAATCTGTTGCGCCACCTGATGGGCATTGTCCGCATTCAAATCGGCCACCGCGACCCGGTAACCCGCCTGCGCCAGGCCATGAGATAAAAACGCACCTAAGGTTTGGCCGCCGCCAATCACTACCGCTACTTCAGACATGGTCTACTCCTTATGCAATAAATTTCAGCGTGCTGCCTAACGGGATATCAGCCGGCGTGGCGCCGGAAACGTGGATCGAACCCGGAAACTCGGCCTGGGTTACGCCGTCGAAGCGCACGGTGACATGACCCAGCTCACGCAGGTTTTGCGTCGCGACGCTGCCGACGGCGGTGATCGGATAACGCTGCTCCGCCAGCTCCATCCAGCCGCCGACCTGCAGTTCACCGGCGGTGTCGCCGTGCCGATGGATAAAGCAAAACTCTTCAATGTCCGCCGGCGCGCCTTCGCGGAAGGTGATCAGCATGTCATCCTGCAATGCCTCGCGGGCGCTGCCGCCAATCTGCGTAATGGTGGTGTGGTAAATGGTGTGCATGATCTTTTCCCTGCAAAACAGTGTCATTGATAGATGAAGGCCGAAGCGGCCCAGGCGATCAGTACCGTTGGCGCGCCGGTCAGGAAACGCCCGACCAGTACCGACGGCACGCCGACCCGCACGGTGTCCTGTTTGGCTTCCGCCAGCGACAAGCCGACCGGAATAAAGTCGCAGGCAGCCTGCGCGTTAATCGCAAACAGCGCAGGCAGCGCCAGCTGCGGCGGAATATGCCCGAGACCGATCTGCACCCCGACCAGCACGCCAATCACCTGGGCGATCACCGCGCCGGGGCCGAGGAAGGGCGACAACAGCGGGAAGGAACAGATCAGCGCCAGCGTCACCAGGCCGATTGGGCTGCTGGCCAGCGGCGTCAGGCCGTGGGCGATAAAATCACCCAGACCCGAGGCCATGATGATGCCGATCAACGCCGAGACGAACGCCATAAACGGCAGGATGGTTTTCAGCACCGTGTCGATGGTGTCGCGCCCGGCCTGGAAGAACACCGCCACCACCGAACCCATGCCCATGCCGACTTTGGCAAGCAGGCCGTCGCTCTGTTCGGTGATTTTTTTGCTGGTGTCGTAATCGCACCCTTTTGGCTGTGGCGCGGGGGGCTTTTGCGCCGTACCTGTTGCCGACGCCACCAGGCTGATGTTGTTGTCGCGTACGCCGGAGACGTAAATGTCCTCGAGGATAAACTGCGCCAGCGGGCCGGACTGGCCGGTGGCGTGGATATTGACCGTCGGGATGCGGCGCTTCGGATACAACCCGCAGCGCAGGGTGCCGCCGCAGTCGATCACCATCACGCCAATCTCTTCCGCCGGCGGTTCGCCCTCTTTAAAGCCGTCGACTGCCGGCCAGCCGGTCAGCTCGCTGAGCCGATCGACGATCGAAGGGCGGGTGCCGGCGGTGATGTACACCACTTTCTTGCCGGGTTCGATCGCAATCTCCAACGGGCCACCCCAGCCGCTGGCGCCTTTCTCAATACGGATATAAGCACTCATGCTGCACTCCACGGATTAAAGTTGCACCTGGCGATCCAGGCGGATGCCCATCTTGCGTTCGAACAAACTGGTGGTGAGGTCGGTTACCCAGCCACGGAAGAAGTTGGTGAACAACCCGACCAGGAAATAGCTCACCGCCAGTGGCCCAAGCGGTAGGCCGAGAGTCGTCAGCCCGCTGGCGATCCCGAGGTATACGAACAGCTCGCCGGGGTTGATGTGCGGAAACAGGCCGTTCATCGAATGGCAGCTGTAGGACGCCGCCGCATAGTAGCTGGGCTTGTATTTCTCCGGCATAAAGCGCCCGAGACTGAGGGTCATCGGGTTACAGAAAACAAAGGTACCGATCAGCGGCAGCAGCAGATAGCGCGATACCGGGTTGCCCGCGCAGCGCTGCGCCAATCGTTCGATACGTTCCTGGCCTACAAATTTGATCAGCGCATTCATGATAACCAACAGGCTGATTAACAAAGGTAAAATGCCGGTCACCATGCCGACAAACACTTCACCACCTTTCTGAAACAGGCCGATAAACCACTCGGCACCGTGGGTGATTAGCTCAATCATTATTGCTCTCCTGTGATGGACGGTATGGCCTGGAGCGAAAAGCGGCTCTGTCGCCATGGGCCTTACACTAATCACTTTATGGATTCATTTGTTTTAAATAGATCACATTTTGAAAGATAAATATTTTATTGTGAAAGTTAAAAATGAAAGAAAAATAAGAATAAAACGAAAGGATTGGCGGAAAACAGGCACAAAAAAGCCCGGCGTACCGGGCTGTGGAGGCAGGGGAAGGGGTCAGGCGATGGTAACGTTTTTGTCCAGATAGGTGTCCTGCACGGCGTTGATCAGCGCCACGCCTTCTTTCATCGATTTTTTGAACGCCTTGCGCCCCAGGATCAGGCCCATGCCGCCCGCACGTTTGTTGATGACGGCGGTACGCACCGATTCCTGCAGGTCGTTTTCACCGGCGGCGCCGCCGGAGTTGATCAAGCCCGCGCGGCCCATATAGCAGTTGGCCAGCTGGTAACGCACCAGATCTATCGGGTGGTCGGTGGTCAGCTTGCTGTAGACGCGGTCATCGGTGTAGCCGAATTTTACCGCGCGGTAGCCGCCGTTGTTTTCCGCCATTTTTTGCTTAACGATATCGGCGCCGATGGTGGCGGCAATATGGTTGGCCTGGCCGGTGAGATCGGCGCTGGAATGGTAATCCACGCCGTCTTTGGTGAACGCCGGGTTACGCAGATAGGCCCAGAGCACGGTGACCATGCCCAGCTCGTGCGCGCGTTCGAAGGCGGCAGAGATCTCCTCGATCTGGCGGCGAGATTGCTCGGAGCCGAAGTAAATCGTTGCGCCGACCGCGACCGCCCCCATATTGAAAGCCTGCTCGACGCTGGCGTACAGCGTCTGGTCGTATTGGGTCGGGTAGCTCAGGGTTTCGTTATGGTTCAGTTTGACCAGGAACGGAATTTTGTGGGCGTAGCGGCGCGATACCGACGCCAATACCCCGTAGGTGGAGGCGACGCAGTTACAGCCGGCCTCGATAGCCAGTTCGACGATATTTTTCGGATCAAAATACAAGGGGTTGGCGGCGAAAGAAGCGCCGGCCGAGTGTTCAATGCCCTGATCGACCGGCAGAATCGACAGGTAACCGGTACCGGCCAGGCGGCCGTGGTTGAGCAGGGTTTGCATGGAACGAAGGACGGTATTGGGACGGTTGTTATCGATCATTATCCGGTCAACAAAGTCGGCGCCCGGCAGGTACAGATTCTCAGCAGGGATGGTGGTACAGCGGTGTTGCAACAGGTCTTCCGCTTCCTTTCCTAACAACTGCGCGATATCAGTCATGATTAACTCCCGATTAAGCTTCCTCATACACCGGCAATGCCATCCCGTCGTCTTCCAGGCTGCAGCCTTGTTACCTGCGCTGGCCACCTGGCTGCAACGTGAAGGCCATAGGGGATATTTTGTCACCGGCATAGCAGAAAGCGGTGATTAAAGCTGAAAGAACGAGACTACTGAATTTCCTTTGGCAAGGAGAAACAATAGATGCGATTGAGAGGAAATTCCATTTGCGGGGGCAAATACGCGAGGGCGATCGCCCCCGGCGCGGTAACTGGCTGATTACTCGATATCGAACCACTCGGTGTTTTGCAGGGCGATCGGCGTAATGGAGTAGATCATCTCCTGCAGATGCTCATGGATGGCGCGCTCGGCGGCGTCCGCATCCTGGGCCTTGAGTGCGGCAAAGATCCGATAATGCTGCTGGATCAGGCTTTCCGGCGGCGACACCTCGCTCAGGCTGAGAAAACGCACCCGGTCCATGGTGGCCTTGATGGTTTCGATGGTTTCCCAGGCCAGGGGGCAGTCGGCGAACTGGGTCAGCAACTGGTGGAACTCATCGTCCAGCGCCAAAAACTCGCGCGTCTGTTGGTTTTGCGCTGCCAGCTCCTGACGATGCAAATTGTGCTCCAGCGTCATCAGCTGTTCCGGCGTGATCCGCTGCGCCACGCGGCGGACGATCGCGCATTCCACCGCCTGGCGGATAAAGCGCCCGTCGGCCACCCGCTTGGCGGAGATCTTCATCACGAAAGTGCCGCGCTGCGGCAGTATCTGCACCAACCCGGCCTCCGCCAGCTTGATGAACGCCTCGCGAACCGGTTGGCGCGAAACGCTAAAACGGGTGGAAATCTCTTTCTCGGAAAGCAGCGTGCCGGGCGGAATGGTGCAGTCGACAATGTCTTTACGCAGGAAGCGGTAAATTTGCTGGTTGACCGGAAGGGTGTTGGTGAGGCTGTAGGATTCAGACATGGCGACAATCAGTGACCCGACTTGCTGTGAATGCCACCATACTAGCAGATTATCTTGGGGCTGCGGGCGGATAAATCCCTCCGCAGCCTGATGAATTTCAATCAATCCATCAACTAACCGTTAATCCGGCGACGGCGGCTTTTGTTCCCTTATCCAACAGCGCCAGATAAGCCTGGGTCACTGCGCCGACGAAGCGCGGGTTGCCCGGCAGGTCGCGGCCGAATACCGTTTCCAACTGGAGCAGCGCCAGCACGCGCGGCTGGCCTTGTTCGCTGCCCGCCACGAGCGCGGCGATAGGCTCGCGCAACGGATCGCTGATTTCTATCGGCCGGCCTTGTTCATCCAGGCCGCCGACATAGCGCATCCAACCGGCCACGGCCAATGCCAGGGCGTCAAAACGGCTGCCGTGCGCCAGATGGTGGCGAATGGGATCCAGCAGGCGCTGCGGCAATTTTTGCGTGCCGTCCATGGCGATTTGCCCGGTGCGGTGTTTCAACGCGCCGTTACGGTAGCGCCGCAACAGCGAGTCGGCGTAATGCGCCAAATCGACACCGCTTACCTGTAGCGTCGGCGCCTGTTCCGCCAACATCAAATGGCGAGCGGCGCGCACAAAGTCTTCATCCTGCATGCAGTCGCTGACGTGCGGATAACCGGCCAGATAGCCGAGATAGGCAAGGAACGAGTGGCTGCCGTTCAGCATCCGCAGCTTCATTTCCTCATAGGGCAGCACGTCGCCGACCAGCTCGGCGCCCGCTCGCTCCCATTCAGGCCGCCCCTGCGGGAAGTCGTCTTCTATTACCCATTGGCGAAAGGGTTCGCAGGCCACGCCGACCGCATCGCTCACGCCGCCCAGCAACGCCTGCAACTGGCGTTGGGTTTCCGGCGTCACCGCCGGGACAATGCGGTCTACCATGGTGGAAGGAAAGCGGACGTTTTGCCGCACCCAGTCGGCCAGCCCGGCATCCTGCCGCTGCGCCAACTGGGTGACGACGTTGCGGGTTACCTGGCCGTTGGCCGGCATGTTGTCGCAGGACATTAGGCTAAATGCTGGCAGGCCGCGCTCCCGGCGCAAGCGCAGTGCAGCCAGGATCAGCCCCAGCGCGGAGTGCGGCCGCAGCGGGTTGGCGATGTCGTGTTGAATATCCGGGTGATCGAGCATCAACTGGCCGTTGGCAGGTTGATAGCAGTAGCCTTTCTCGCTGACGGTCAATGAAACTATGGCAATCTCTGGCTGAGCCATGGCGTCGAGCACCGCTTCCAACCCGTCAACCTGCAAGTGCAGCGCCTGCCTGATCACGCCGATCGTCCGGCCGTGCCAGCCGTCGCCGTCCATTTCGGCCACCGTGTACAGCAAATCCTGCTGTTGCAGATCGGCGATTTTTTGCCGGCCGTTATGCATGCTGATCACGCAGTAGCCCCAGTCGCCGGCGCGATCGTTGGCCAACTGCTCGGCATACACGGCCTGATGTGCGCGGAAAAATGCGCCAAAGCCGAGGTGGACAATGCGGGGTTTTATTCGTTCACGGGCGTAACCTGGCCGGGCAATTGCCGCCGGCAGCGCGCTGTTGCTGGAAAGTGTCATGCTGAAATCCCTGAAAGAGCGGGGCGACGTCGGCCGCCCCGCAGGGTTAGTGTTTCGAGATTTGCGGTTGTGCGGCATTGCGCGGTGCCTTGATCACCAGCAACACCAGCACGGCGCCGAGTGCGGCCACACCGCCGGCCAGGATAAAGGCGCTGTCGAACTTGCCGGTGTTCTGCACGATATAACCGGTCACGACCGGGCCAATGATCCCCGACACGCTGCCGATCATGTGAACAAAGCCGCTGGCGCCGCCGACGCGGGATTTATGCACCACGTCCTGAATGATCGCCCAATAAATGGCCCCGGTGATATACAGGAAGAAGATAGAGACCGACATCAGCATTACCGCCGGCACCACGCTGCTGACGGTGCCCGCCAATGCGACGCAAATGGCCGCCGCCAGCAGGCTGGTCACCAACACGATCTTGCGCGACAGCAGCAGCTTGCCGGTGATATTGAAAATCTTGTCGGAGATATAGCCGCCGAGCGCCAGTCCAACAAAGCCGACAATCCACGGGATCATGGTGGTGAGGCTCATTTCCTTGATGTTCAGGTTGTGCGCCTGCACCAGATACGCCGGGAACCAGCTCAGGAAGAAGAACAGGATGTAGTTGTAGCAGAAGAAGGCGAAGGCGGTGACCAGGATGATCGGCTGCTTCAGGTAGTAACCTAGCCCATGCGCGGCGTCGCTCAGCTCTTCTTCTTCGCTGATTTTTTCCTCTTTCAGTTTGTTGATCAACGCCCGTTCGTTTTCGCTGACGTGCCTGCTCTTGGCCGGGTTATCCGCCACCACGAAGAACCACACCAGCATCCAGACGATGCCGATCGAGCAGATGATCATGAACGCCGCCCGCCAGCCGAACGCCAGCGCCAGATAGCCGACGATCGGCCCGGCTACCGCGCCGCCCAAGGGTGAACCGGCGCTGAGCAGGCCCATGGCGGTGGCCGCCTGTTTCTTCGGGAACCAGCCGTTGATCATCTTGTTGGCGGAAGAGCTGATCGGCCCTTCGGCCATGCCGAACAGAATGCGCAGGATCAGCATGGAATAGAAACCGGTGGCGAACGCCGTCATGCCGCAGAAGATTGACCATAAGGCCACGGCGGTGCCGAGCACCAGCGTCGGGCCGTACTTGTCGACCGCCAGCCCGCCGATAAAGTTGAAGATGGCGTAGCCGAAGAAGAAGCTGCCGAAGATGAGGCCGAACTGCTCGGCGTTCAGCATCAGATCTTTTTCGATCATCGGCACGGTAATCGACAGTGCGACGCGGTCGAGGTAGTTGATCATAAAGACCATGAACAGCAGGAATACTATGGTCCAACGCAGGTTTTTAAACATAAAAGCACTCCATATATTTCTGGTTTTGATGCTTTATTTTCTGCAAGGGCAGCCAGGCCGCCCTATGCCCCGGTGTTAACAAAACTAACTGAATTGCAGTAACACCTTGCAGCAGGTGCGCTGGTCTTTTTCGAACATCAGCATTGCCTGTTCCACTTCGCTGGCGGCTACGCAATGGGTGATTAACCGCTGCGGGTCGATTTTTCCGCCGGCCATCCAGTCGATAACCTGCGGGAAGCGGGCGCTGTTGAGGCGCGAGGAGAAAATCGACAGCTCCTTGCTGGTGATGCTTTGCTGGGTGACGGTGCAGGCATCGCCGGAGAAACCCATGATGCCGATGCGCGCCGCCGGTGAGGCAAGGTTAATGGCTTCCTGCAAAATGGCCGGGTGGCAGGCGGCGTCGACGATCAGCGTCGGGCGGATGCCGCGTCGTTCCAGCTCGGCCGGCAGCGACGCCTCGGCGTTATCGAACGTCCAGTCGGCACCGTTTTCTTGCGCCATGGCCAGCCGTTCAGCGATGCGGTCGGTGACAATCACCTGCTTCACGCCGTAGACCCCTTTCAGCGTTTGGATCACCGTCAGCCCCATCGGCCCGGCGCCGTAGATCAGCGCGATATCATCGGCCCTTGGCTGCAGATGGGCGGTGATGTTGGCGGCAATGGTGAAAGGTTCGACCATCGCGGCGTGGCGATCGCTGATGCTTTCAGGAATGCGGTAAGCGTTGCGCGCCGGGGCGCAGGCATAGTCGCTGAAGCCGCCGTCGCGGTGCACGCCGATCACCTGCAGCTCGGTGCAGACGTTGGGGCGCCCGATGGAACAAGGATAACAATGGCCGCAGCTCACCACCGGATCCACCGAAACGCGTTCGCCGATACGTTGCGGGTCGACGTCGCTGCCCACCTGGTCAATCACGCCGAAAAACTCATGGCCGATCACGCGCGGGTAGCGGGCGAACGGGTTATGCCCATGATAAATGTGCACGTCTGAGCCGCAGATGCCGGCAAACTTCACCTTGACCCGCACTTCGCCGGCGGCCGGCTGCGGCAGCGGGCGCTGCTGGATAACCAGCCGGCCAGGTTGTTCAATCACCACGCTTTGCATTGCGCGTTCTCCCGTTACCAGTTCCATAAGGTGCCGTCCTCCAGGCGCGCGACCGGCAGATAGGCCGGCTCGTACGGATAGCGTGCGGCCAGTTTTTCGTCGAACTCAATGCCCAGCCCCGGTTTGTTGCCCGGGTGCATGTAGCCATCGTTGAAGGTCCAGCTGTGCGGGAACACCTCGAGCATTTGCTCGGAGTAACCCATATATTCCTGCACGCCAAAGTTCGGCACCCACAGATCAAAGTGCAGCGCCGCCGCCATGCAGATAGGCGACAGGTCGGAAGGGCCATGCGAACCGGTACGCACCTGATACAGCGAGGCGAAATCGGCGATGCGGCGCATGCCGGTGATACCGCCTGCGTGGGTGAGGGTGGTGCGGATATAGTCGATCAGCTGTTCTTCGATCAGCTGTTTGCAGTCCCAGATGCTGTTGAAGACTTCGCCGACGGCGATAGGCGTAACGGTATGCTGGCGGATCAGACGGAAACATTCCTGGTTCTCCGCCGGGGTCGGATCTTCCATCCAGAACAACCGGTACTGTTCAATGCTTTTGCCAAAGCGCGCGGCCTCGATCGGCGTCAATCTGTGGTGCATGTCGTGCAGCAGATGTTCGTCAAAACCGAACCTGTCGCGCACCGCCTCGAACAGTTTTGGGGTGAAATCGAGGTATTTCTCCGTGGACCACAGTTGCTCTTCCGGCCAGTTGCCTTTGGTGGCCGGCTCGTAGGCCAGCCCTTTGCCTTTGGCCATGCCGTAGGTGGTTTTCATGCCCGGCACGCCGCACTGGGCGCGGATGGCTTTAAAGCCCAGTTCTTTATGTTTGGCGTAGTCGTCGAGCACTTCGTCGATGGAATGGCCGGTGGTGTGGCAATAAACCATTACGCCGGTGCGCGATGCGCCGCCCAGCAGCTGATACAGCGGCATATTGGCGGCTTTGCCCTTGATGTCCCACAGCGCCATATCGACGGCGGAGATGGCGGACATGGTAACCGGGCCGCGCCGCCAGTAGGCGCCTTTATAGAAGAATTGCCAGATGTCTTCGATCTGGTGGGCATCGCGGCCGATCAACTGCGGGCAGACATGATCTTTCAGGTAGGAGGCGACCGGCAGTTCGCGGCCGTTGAGGGTGGCGTCGCCAATGCCGGTAATGCCGTCGTCGGTGGTGATCTTCAGCGTGACAAAATTCCTGCCTGGGCAAGTGACAAACACCTCTGCGTTAACAATTTTCATAACGTCTACATCCTGTTCCCACGGGTCATTAATAGGGGGAAAATACGTTATGAACTAACTACCATACAAGTATGATTTAAAGGATTTGCCGGGGAAGATCACATTTCATCGCGTAATGAGGCAAGAGAGGAGGGGGAACCGGCAAGGGGGGCGCAGCAGGCCGGCTGCGCCCAGGGATCAGAGAAAGGGCGGCCTTAGCCCAGCAGTTCGCAGTTTGGCGGCAGGCGGCATTCAATGGCGTTCGGCAGCACTTCGATGCGGAAATGCATGCCTTTCAGCGGCTCGCCGTCGAGGTTAAAAGTGATCTCGTGCGGCGCATCGATTTCCAGCCAAGGCAGCGCAGCGCTAACCACATTTTTGTTTTCCTCGCCGTTAAACAGGCTGGCCACCAACGCCGGCAGCAGTTCGTCTGCGATCAGCAGCCGCAGTTGCAGCAGCCCGTCGTTGATTAACGCGTCCGGGCACAGCTGCTGGCCGCCCCCGGCCTGCTTGCCGTTGCCGATGCCAATCACCAGTGCGTCACCGGACCACTGGAAATCCGGCCCGCGGATCTCGCAGCGGTCGGCCTTCAGCGTATCCATGCGCAGCAGGCCATGAATAAAGTAAGAAACGCCGCCCAGTGCGGCCTTTAGTTTTTCCGGCGTTTCGGTGGTGATGCGGGTGCCGAAACCGCCGGTCGCCATGTTGATAAAGTAGCGTTCGTCATTGACCTTCGCCAGGTCGATCGGCACCGCACGGCCTTTCGTCGCCAACTGCAGCGCCTGTTCCGGCATCAGCGGGATATTGCAGGCCACGGCAAAGTCATTGGCGGTACCCAGCGGCAGTATGCCCAGTGCCGGGCGGCTTCCCGCAGGCAGTGCCGTCAGCGCGGCGGCCACTTCGTTGATGGTCCCGTCGCCGCCGCCGGCGATCAGGGTGGCGACCCCCAGTTGGCAAGCTTCCTTCACATAGCGCGCAGCGTCACCTTGCTCCCAGGTCACGCGAACGTGCAGGGTTTGCCCCTCATCCCGCAGCTTTTGTACCGCAAGGCGAACTTCTTCGTTGCCGGCGCCTTTGCCATTAATGATAAGAAGCGCTGACGTGTGTTGACTCATTCCCTCTCTCCCGGCTGACAAATGCGTTGGACTGAAACCATAAACTACAAGCGGGGAGCAGGCCATCAGAATATTCAGTTAATTCTGATTATCGGCAGCGGGCCAGTGATTATTTCTGCATGTTTGACTTAATTTAAGATATGGACACTGTGTCAGTGATGGGTTTTCGTTAATGGTTTAATTAATCTCTGCCCTTGGCGTTTTATTTATATAGAAGTGCGGAGCGACCTGTTATTAAAATAGATAACTCGACAGTTTTAAATATCGAAAAAATAAGGGGAATTATTGGCGGGTATTGTGAAGGCACCAAAGAAAAAGCCAGCCCAAGGGAGATTGGACCGGCTAAGGAGGTGGTTCCTAGTATTGCTATGCAAATATTTTTCATTCTTGGTTTTAAGCAGCCTGATGGTAACCAAGCTGCGCAGTAATTGATGTGATCCAATTCTAATATTTGCCAAAAAACGCCACCCAAGGGTGACGTTAGATGTTTTTTACGCGGTGGGACTCTGGGCGTCCGACAAATTGCGGATCAGCAATGCGTAATTGAGATCGATATCCTGTGGGATCGGCAAATAAACGATATGCCCGTTGCCGGGTGCCACGTCGATCGCTTCGCCTTTTTTATTTTGCATGCTCTCCAGGGTAAACAACACGTTACCGCCGGGGGTCATCATCTCCACACTGTCGCCGACCCTAAACTTGTTTTTCACGTCCACTTCCGCCCAGCCGTCGCGCCTTGCGCCGGTGAATTCGCCGACGAACTGTTGGCGTTCGGACAACGAGGAGCCGTAATCGTAATTTTGCTGGGCTTCATGCACGTGGCGGCGCAAGAATCCTTCGGTGTAGCCGCGGTGCGCCAGGCCTTCCAG
Source organism: Serratia plymuthica (assembly GCF_018336935.1). Classification (NCBI taxonomy): domain Bacteria; kingdom Pseudomonadati; phylum Pseudomonadota; class Gammaproteobacteria; order Enterobacterales; family Yersiniaceae; genus Serratia; species Serratia plymuthica. The sequence continues at coordinate 4,851,271 of NZ_CP068771.1, forward strand.
CGTGGTAAGCAGCGTGGGGTCGAACGGCTTGCCTGCGACCGCATCGTCGATGGCGCGACGGTAAACCTGTGCGGTACGCGCGCAGTAGTAAAAGGACTTGGTGCGGCCTTCAATTTTCAGCGAATGCACGCCGAGTTGAGTCAGACGCTCTACGTGCTGGATGGCACGCAGATCCTTCGAGTTCATGATGTAGGTGCCGTGTTCATCTTCGAAGGCGCTCATGTATTCATCCGGCTTTTGCGCTTCGGAGAGCATGAACACCTTGTCGGTCGGCGCGCCGATACCCAGCGTCGGCTCGACGGTCTGCACCGGGATCGGCTCGTGCAGATGCACGATGTTGCCGGTGTCATCCTCTTTGCCTTCTTCCGCCTTGTACTGCCAGCGGCAGGCGTTGGTGCAGGTGCCTTGGTTGGGATCGCGCTTGTTGATATAGCCGGACAGCAGGCAGCGGCCGGAGTAGGCCATGCACAGCGCGCCGTGGACGAAGATTTCCAGCTCCATCTCCGGTACCTGGGCGCGGATCTCGGCGATCTCCTCCAGCGACAGCTCGCGCGACAGGATCACGCGCGTCAGCCCCATCTGCTGCCAGAACTTCACCGTCGCCCAGTTAACCGCATTGGCCTGCACCGACAGATGGATATCCATCTGCGGGAAGGCTTCGCGCACCATCATGATCAGGCCCGGATCGGACATGATCAGCGCATCCGGGCCCATATCGATCACCGGCTTAAGATCGCGCAGGAAGGTTTTCAGCTTGGCGTTGTGCGGAGCGATGTTCACCACCACATAGAACTTCTTGCCCAGCGCGTGCGCTTCGTTGATCCCCTGCGCCAGATTCTCGTGATTGAATTCGTTGTTACGCACCCGCAGGCTGTAACGCGGCTGGCCGGCATAAACCGCATCGGCGCCATAGGCAAAGGCGTAACGCATGTTTTTCAGCGTTCCGGCCGGGGAGAGAAGTTCCGGTGTAAACATAATGAGTCTCGGTCTGATTTCAGGTCAGTATACTCTCTGTCTTTCAAGCCGCAGCGTTGTCGACTGCACTCGCGCACCCTTAAGTAAGCGCCTGGGGATGAGCGAGCTGGCCGCCTGGCTGCAACATGAAAGCCTGTGGGTATAACGCACCACTAAATGGCGCAGTAAAAGCGGGGGATTGTAGCGGCAGCGCGGCAAAAAATCAGCAGCTAACCGGATTTATTACAGGGGGATTGATCCCGGATAAGAAAAACGCGCGATGGCGATCATCGCGCGCCGGGTAACGAAGCTACGCGCTTAAATCGCGCACGTCGGTGCTCGGGCCGTTCTTGATCACCGACTGAATGCCATTTTTCGCGGCAGTTTCAGAGCTGTACATTTCACTGACGCCGATCACCTGATGGTTCTTGGCTTTCAGGACAAAGTAAGGTTGATTGCTGGTGCTGTGTTTCAATTCATACTGCGCTTCGTGCGGCGAGTTGGTTTGCACCGAGGCAATACCGTTTTCCGCCGAGGCTTTGCTGGCGTACATCTCGCTGCCCAAAATGATTTCGCCATTACTGGCTTTCAGGTTGAAGTGGTATTGCCCATTCTTTGCTTTTTTCAGCTCATAGTGACCGATTGCCATGGTTCCTCTCCTGTGGGTTCCGATAAGTGATGTAAGTGTAGCCAATAGCTTGAAATTGGGCGGCTAATAAACATCCCTTGCGCAGAGTAGCTTAAAAAAGACGCAATTTTTTTGCGTTGGCGTTGAATTTCGTCAGCCAAGGGCGACAAAGCACGGGAAGCTAATGGCGATCCCGATGTTCCAAATTGCGTAGCTTGCCGCACATTGGATAACGCGGTATTCCGCTGCAGGGGATTGCGCGCTAAGGTTTGCCGCATCGCAAAGCAATGCGATTAAAAAACAAGCGAAGCACTTGGCATCGACGCTGTACAGGCATATTCGCGGAAAGAAATTTGTCAAAAGGAGTCAGGGATGGAAAGAAACGCAAAGCAGTTTAGCGACGGTAAAAGCCAGGCTAACCCGGATAATTGGGAGTCATTGTTGGCAACGATCGCCAAAATAGAGATGCCCCATGATTCTCTGACGGCTGAGGAACGCCGGCAGGAGGTTGTTGACCGCGACCCTTTTCGGAGCGCAGTCAGTTAACCCTCTCTATAGCCCGTTTATCAGCCGGCAGGGCTCGGATTCCCAGCGATAACCCACGCCGTATACCGAGCGAATAAACGACTTTTCGCCGTCGATCAGCTCCAGCTTGCGCCGCAGGTTTTTGATATGGCTGTCGATGGTTCGGTCGGTCACTACCCGGTAGTCGTCATACAGATTATTCAGCAACTGCTCGCGCGAGAAGACGTTGCCCGGCTGGCTGGCCAGGGTCTTCAACAGACGGAATTCCGCCGGGGTGAGATCCAGCATCTGGCCTTGATAGCTGGCCTGAAAGCGCGGTTCGTCGATATGCAGCTGCGTTTCTTCCTGCTGGTTTTCCAGCGGCCGGTAGCAGCGGCGCAAAATGGTTTTCACCCGAGCCACCACTTCTCGCGGGCTGTAGGGCTTGCAGATGTAATCGTCCGCGCCGATTTCCAGCCCCAGCAGGCGATCGATCTCTTCAATCTTCGCCGTCACCATCACCACCGGGACATCGGTAAAGCGGCGCAATTCGCGGCATACCGTCAGCCCGTCGCTGCCCGGCAGCATTAAATCCAGCAGGATCAGCGCCGGGGAGTGTTCATGCACCGCCGGCACTACCTCGCTGCCGTTGGTCAGCCAACGGGTGGCGTATCCCGCGGCCTGCAGATAGTCCACCAGCAGTTGGCCCAGCTTGGGTTCATCTTCAACAATCATGATTTGCAACGGCTGATTCTGGGATTCCATCATGGCGCCTTATTCATTATCGGGGTGGTAAATTCTACTGTAATCTGCACGCCGCCCAAAGGCGAGTGCGCGGCAAAGATCCGGCCGTTGTGGGCTTCCACGATGTTTTGACAGATCGACAGCCCCAGGCCGGAACCGCCGCTGGCGCGGTTGCGCGAGCCTTCGGTGCGGTAGAAGCGTTCGAAAATACGCGCCAGCTGTTCGTCATTGACGCCCGGCCCGCTGTCTCGCCAGTAAAGCCGCAGCTGGCCCGGCAACTGCTCCGCGCCAATCTCCAGCTTACCGCCTGCGTCGGTGTAGCGCAGGCTGTTCTCCAGCAGGTTGTTGAACAACTGATTGAGACGATCGGGATCGCCGAACAGCGGCGCCTGTTCCGGCAGCAGGGTGACGATCTCAAGCCCTTTGGCGCGAAAACGCTCGCGGAAGGCGGCGACCGCAATTTGCAGCAAATGCACGCAGTCCACCGTCGATTTACGGTAGGCCAGCGCGCCGAGATCGGACAGCGAAAGCTGATGCAGATCGTCCACCAGTTTGGTCAGGGTGGTGACTTCCGCCTGCAGCGAGCTGAGCGACGCCGGCGTCGGCTGGCGCACGCCGTCCTGCAAGGCCTCCAGTTCGCCACGCAGCACCGCCAGCGGGGTGCGCAGCTCGTGCGACACGTCGGCCATAAAAGCGCGCCGCATCTGCTCGTTCTTTTCCAGCGAGGTGGCGAGCTGATTGAAATCCTGCGCCAGGCGGCCGAGCTCATCCTGGCTGTCGACGGTCACGCGGGTGCTGAAATCACCGGCCGCCAGCCGGTGGGTGCCGGCGACCAAACGTTTGACCGGCGCCAACAGCCCGCGCGACATCAACCAGGTCACCGCCGCCGCCAGCAGCGTGGAGAGTGCGACTATCATCCAACTGGTGCGCTTTTGCTGCTGATCGAAATTGATATCGGCATTGCGGGTCAGCCGCTCGACCGGCGTGGTGATCACCCAGCCGACGATTTCGTTGTTGTAGCGGATCGGATGGCGCGGGCCTTCTTTGGGCACCGGGCCGGAGTGCCCCACCAACCGGTTGAATTGGTTGTCCACCACCCAAAACTGAGTGCGCCAGCCTTTGGGGGGCAGATTGTGGCTGCTGTCGCTGTTTTGTTCGAACGAGCGCATGATCTGGAAAACCACCTGATCGTTATTGCGCAGGAAAGCCCAATTGCCGTGTTGGCTGTACTGCTCTTCCAGCGCTTCGCTCAACATGTTGGTGCGCTGCTCGTTGCTGTGCTTGATGTAGTCGATGAAACCGCGTTCAAAGCTGACGCGCACGCCCCAGTGCATGGTGATCAGCACCAGCATGCAGGTGGCGAAGATGGCCAGGAACAGTTTCCCGGTGATGCCTATTCTCATTTTGGTAACCTCGTTGAACCGGTGCCCGGCTCTTTGGTCAGCGTACGGTTCGGCGCGCTGTCCGGCGGCACGCGGGCAAAGGCCAGCGCCGGCAGGGCAATGATTAACGCCATGCAGCCGTAGCTGTAAATAAATGCGCTGTGTATCGCCGGGCTGTCGGTGACCACCTGGTGATGGGCAAAGCTGCCAATCAGGATCCCGGCGATGCTGACGCCGAGGCTCATGGACAGCTGCATCACCATCGACAGCAGGCTGTTGCCGCTGCTGGCCAGCCGGTCCGGCAAATCTTTCAGCGTCAGGGTATTCATTGCCGAGAAGCGCAGCGAGTTGACCATGCCCTGGAAGAACAGCACCACCGGCAGCAGCCAGATCCAGCCGATCATCGCCACCAGCGGGAAGCTCAGGCTGATCAACGCCAGCATCAGCGTGGCGGCCACCAGCACGTTGCGGTAACCGAAACGGTTAACTACCCGCACCACGATACGCTTCATCCCCATGCTGCCGATAATCATCGGGATCATCATCAGCCCGGCGTGGAACGGTGAAAACCCCATGCCCACCTGCATGAACAGCGGGGTCATAAACGGCAGCATGCCGCTGCCGATGCGGCCAAGCAGGCTGGCGCTAAGCCCCACCTTGTAGGTTGGGGTCCTGAACAGCCGCAGGGAGAACAATGCCCGGCTGTTACCGCGCGCATGCCACCAGTAACCGGCCAGCGCCGCAATGCCCATCGCCACCAGCCCGGCGATGGTGGCGATGGACAGCCCCATGCCCTTGTGACCGTCAAGCGCCAGCGTCAGCGTCGCCATACCGACAGCCAGCATGATAAAACCGCTGACGTCGAAGCGCCGGGTCTGCATGCGGTAGTTGGGCATCAGCAGCAGCGTGGCGATGGCGCCGGCGATGCCGACCGGGATATTGATCAGGAAAATCCAGTGCCAGCTGGCGTACTGTACCAAAAAACCGCCCAGCGCCGGCCCCATCAACGGGCCGATTTGGCCGGGCAGGGTGACGAAGGTCATCGCCGCCATATATTGCTCGCGCGGCACGATCTTCATCACCGTCAGGCGGCCGACCGGCACCATCATCGCGCCGCCGATGCCCTGGATCACCCGCGAAGCGATCAGCGCATTCAGGGTTTCCGAACGGGCGCACAGGATTGAGCCGAGGGTGAACAGCACTATGGCGCTGAAGAACACCCGCTGCACCCCAACCCGGTCCGCCAGCCAGCCGCTGGCGGGCAGCATCACGGCGACCGTCAGCACGTAGGAGACGATCACCGATTGCATGCGCAGCGGGTTCTCCCCCAGGCTGGCGGCCATCGACGGCAGGGCGGTATTGACGATGGTGGTGTCCAGCGTCTGCATAAAGAAGCCGAACGCCACGATCCAGAGTTGCCACTGTACTGAGGCGGTGCGTTTCATGATCATCAGTCAACCGGGTTAATCATTAGTGAGGCAGCGGATCCAACTTCTTGCCGCGCCGGAACTTCATCTGCAGCCGGTCAAAATACAGATACACCACCGGCGTGGTGTACAGCGTCAGCAACTGGCTCATGATCAGACCGCCGGCGATGGTGATGCCGAGCGGTTGGCGCAGCTCCGCGCCGTCACCGCTGGTCAGCACCAGCGGCAGTGCGCCGAACAATGCCGCCAGCGTGGTCATCATGATCGGCCGAAAACGCAGCATGCAGGCCTGGAAAATGGCTTCTCGCGCGCCGATGCCGCCGTTGCGCTGCGCATCGAGGGCGAAATCGACCATCATGATGGCGTTCTTCTTCACGATGCCGATCAGCAGCATAATGCCGATCAACGCGATCAGGCTGAACGGGGCGCCGAACAGCTCCAGCGCCAGCAGCGCGCCGACCCCGGCGGAAGGCAGGGTCGACAAGATAGTCAGCGGGTGAATATAGCTCTCGTAGAGCATGCCGAGCACGATATACACCGTGGCGATCGCGGCGGCGATCAGGAACAGCTGGGATTTCAGCGTATCCTGGAATACCTGCGCGGTACCGGCAAAGGCGCCACGTACCGTGGACGGTACGCCGAGCGTCGTCACGGCGCGTTCGACCGCGGCGGTGGCGTCTGACAAGCTGCCGCCGTCCGGCAGGTTAAAGGAGATGGTCGAAGCCGCCGACAGCCCCTGATGGTTGACCGACAGCGGCGCATTGGCCGGCTGCCAGCGGGCGAAATAGGCCAGAGGGATCGCCTTGCCGTCTTTGTTTATCACGAACATTTTGTCCAGCGAGCTGACGTCCTGGGTATAGGGCGGCGCCACTTCCATCACCACCTTGTACTGATTGAGCGGCTGATAGATGGTGGAGATCTGCCGCTGGCCGAAGGCGTTGTTCAGCAGGGCGTTGGCATCGGAGACCGAAATGCCGAGCCGCGACATGGTTTCGCGGTCGTAGATCAGATCCATCTCCGAGCCTTTGTCCTGTTGATCGGAGTTGACGTCCGCCAGCTCCGGCAGCGCGGCCAACGCGGTACGGATCTTCGGCTCCCATTCGCGCAGCGCGGCGAGATCGTCTGCCAGCAGCGTGTACTGGTAGCTGGCGTTGGATTGCCGGCCGCCGACGCGGATATCCTGCACCGCCATCAGGAACAGGCTGGCTCCCGGCTCTTTCGCCAGCCGGGCGCGCAACCGGGCTATCACCTTTTGCGCGTCATCGCTGCGTTCCGAAAGCGGCTTCAGCGAGATAAACATCGATCCGCTGTTGGTGCGCGAACCGCCGGTAAAACCGGTGACGTTTTCCACGTCCTTGTCTTCACGCACGATCTTCATGAAATCTTCCAGTTTGACGCGCATCGCCTGAAAAGAAATGCTCTGATCAGCCTGGATAAAGCCCAGCAGGCGGCCGGTATCCTGTTCGGGGAAAAAGGTTTTCGGGATGCTGACATACAGCCAGACGTTGAGCGCGATGGTGGCGAAGAATATCGCCAGCACCCAACGCGAGTGGCCGAGCACCCAGTTCAGCGAGCGGCCGTAGCCCTGTTGCAAGGCCAGCAACATTCTGCCGAAGCCGCGAATGCGCCGCTGGGCGCGCGCCGGCTGGTGGCGCAGCAGGTAGGCGCACATCATTGGCGTCAGCGTCAGCGAGACGATCAGCGACAGCCCTATCGACACCGACAGGGTGACGGCGAACTCGCGAAACAGCCGCCCGGGCAGGCCGTCCATCAGCAGCAACGGGATAAACACCGCCACCAGCGACACGCTCATCGACAGCACGGTAAAGCCGACTTCCCGCACCCCTTGCAATGCCGCGTTGAGCGGTTTCATGCCGGTCTCGACGTGGCGCGAAATATTCTCCAGCACCACGATGGCGTCATCGACCACAAAGCCGGTGGCGATGGTCAGCGCCATCAACGACAGGTTATTCAGGCTGAAGCCGCACAGGTACATGGCGGCGAAAGAGCCGATCAGCGACACCGGCACCGCGACCGCCGGGATCAGCGTGGCGCGGCCGGAGCGCAGGAAGATGAACACCACCAGGATCACCAAACCTATGGCGATCGCCAGCGACTGCTCCACTTCCGCCAGCGAGGCGCGAATGGTCGGCGAACGATCCTGGGCGATATTCAACTGGATTGACGCCGGAATGCTGTCCTGCAACGTCGGCAGCTCGGCGCGAATGCGATCGACGGTTTCAATGATGTTGGCGTCCGGCGCACGACTGATCGCCAGAATAATCGCCGGTTTGGCATTGGTCATGCCGGCGTTGCGTACGTCCTGTACCGAGTCTTTGACCTCGGCCACATCCCCCAGCCGCACCGCCGAGCCGTTGTTGTAGTGGATAATCAACGGCCGATAGGCGTCGGCGGTTTTCAACTCGTCATTGGCCTGGATCTGCCAGCGCTGTTGCGGGCTTTCCACCGATCCCTGCGGCCTGCGCACGTTGGCGCCGCTGATGGCCTGGCGCACGGCGTCCAGCGAGACGCCCTGGTTGAACAGGGCGGTCGGGTTCAACTCCACCCGCACCGCAGGCAGCGAGCTGCCGCCGACCGAGACGTCGCCTACGCCTTCGGTCTGGGCGATTTTCTGCGCCAGTTGGGTGGAGGCGAAATCGTACAGTTGGCCCTGGCTGTAGGTTTCCGAGGTCAGCGTCAGGATCATGATCGGCGCGTCGGACGGGTTGACCTTACGGTAGCTGGGGCGGTTCGGCATGCCGGTGGGCAGCAGGCTTTGCGCGGCGTTGATCGCCGCCTGCACGTCGCGGGCGGCGCCGTTGATATCGCGATTGAGATCGAATTGCAGGATTACCCGCGTGCTGCCCAGCGAGCTCATCGAGGTCATTTCATTGACCCCGGCAATCCGCCCCAGCGCACGCTCCAGCGGCGTCGCCACCGACGAGGCCATGGTTTCCGGGTCGGCGCCCGGCAGCGAGGCGCTGATCGAAATCACCGGGTAATCGACCTGCGGCAGCGGCGAGACCGGCAGCAGGCTAAAGCCAATCACGCCGCTGATGGCTATCGCCAACGTCAGCAGCGTGGTGGCGACCGGTCGGTAGATGAACAGGGCGAAGAATTTCACGGCAGCTCCTGCGCATCGGGCTGGCGGCGGGTATTGCGCGCCAGTTTGTCAAACAGCAGGTAGATCACCGGCGTGGTGAACAGCGTCAGGATCTGGCTCATCACCAGCCCGCCGACCATACAAACTCCGAGCGGGTGACGCAGTTCCGCGCCGGCGCCGGTGCTGAGCATCAGCGGCAGCGCGCCAAGCAATGCCGCCAGCGTGGTCATCAGGATTGGCCGGAAACGCAGCAGGCAGGCCTGATAAATCGCGTCGTACGGCGTCATGCCCTGTTCGCGCTCGGCGGCCAGCGCGAAGTCGATCATCATGATGGCGTTTTTCTTCACGATACCGATCAGCAAGATGATGCCGATAATGGCAATCACGTCCAGCTCGCTGCCGGCCATCATCAGCGCCAGCAGCGCGCCGACCCCGGCGGTCGGTAGGGTGGAGAGAATGGTCACCGGATGAATAAAGCTCTCGTACAGCACACCCAGCACGATATACATCGCCACTACCGCCGCCAGGATCAGCCACAGCGTGCTGCCCAGCGCCGCCTGGAACGCCAGCGTTGCGCCCTGGAACTGGGTGGTGATGTCTTTCGGCATGTTGAGGTTTTTTTCCGCCAGGGTAATGGCGTCCACCGCTTCGCCGAGCGAATAGTTGCCCGCCACGTTAAACGAGATGGTCGCCGCCGGGAATTGATCGAGATGGTTGACCGACAGCGGCCCGAAGCGCTCTTCGATTTTGGCGAGGGTGCTCAGCGGCACCGTGGTGCCGTTGCTGCTGGTCAGACGGATATCGTTCAGCGCCGCCAGCCCCGGCGTGGTGCTGACATCGTGCTCCAGCACCACGCGGTACTGGTTGGCCTGAGTGTAAATGGTGGAGATCAGCCGCTGGCCGAAGGCGTTGTACAGCGCGTTGTCCACGTCGCTCATGCTGATGCCGAGGCGCGAAGCGGAATCGCGATCGACATTCACGTAGGCCACCAGCCCCTGATCCTGCCAGTTGCTGGTCACGTCCGCCAACTGCGGCGTTTGCTTCAACTCGGCCATCAGTTGCGGTACCCACAGGCTGAGATCGTCCAGCGACATCGCCTGCAAGGTGAACTGGTATTGCGTGCGGCTGACCTGGGTGTCGATGGTCAGATCCTGTACCGGCTGCAGATACAGCTTCACGCCGGGGAATTGTGCGCTTTGCTGTTGCAGGCGGGCGATGATTGCCGGAATGCGTTCGCTGCGCTCGCTCAGCGGTTTAAGGTTGATTTGCAAACGGCCGCTGTTGAGCGTGGCGTTGCTGCCATCGACGCCGACGAACGACGTCAGGCTTTCCACCGCCGGATCTTTGAGGATTTCCGCCGCGACCTGCTGTTGGCGTTCGGCCATATTGCTGAACGACACCGTCTGCGGCGCCTCCACCGTGCCCTGAATGATGCCGTTGTCCTGCAGCGGGAAGAAGCCTTTCGGGATCAGCAGATACAGCAGCACCGTCAGCGCCAGGGTGCTCAGCGCCACGCCGAGCGTCAGCCACGGGTGATTCAACACGATTTTCAGCCACTTGCCGTATTGCGCGATCACCCGGTCGAAGAAGCGCTCGGAGGCGGCGGAAAACCGGTTCTGCTTGCGCAGCGATTCGTGGCTCAGCATGCGTGCGCACATCATCGGCGTCAGCGTCAGCGACACCACGGCGGAAATCAGGATCGCCACCGCCAGCGTGACGGCGAACTCGCGGAACAGCCGGCCAACGATATCCCCCATAAACAGCAGCGGAATCAATACCGCCACCAGCGAGAAGGTCAGCGAGATGATGGTGAAGCCGATTTCGCCGGCGCCTTTCAGCGCCGCGTCGAGCGGTTTTTCACCCTTTTCGATATAGCGCGAGATGTTTTCGATCACCACGATGGCGTCATCGACGACAAAACCGGTGGCGATGGTCAGCGCCATCAGCGTCAGGTTATTGATCGAGAAACCGAGAAAATACATGGCGGCAAAGGTGCCGACCAGCGACAGCGGCACCGCGACGCTCGGGATAATGGTGGCCGGCAGGTTGCGCAGGAACACGTAAATCACCATTACCACCAGCGCGACCGCCAGCAACAATTCAAACTGTACGTCGTTGACCGAAGCGCGAATGGTGGTGGTGCGATCGGTCAGCACCTTGACGTCCACCGACTTCGGCAGGCTTTTTATCAGCTGCGGCAGCATTTCGCGAATGCTGTCGGCGGTGGTGATCACGTTCACGCCCGGCTGGCGCTGAATGTTCAGCACGATCGCCGGCTGTTTGTTGGCCCAGGCGGCCAGGCGGGTATTTTCCGCCCCCTGCTCGATGGTGGCGATATCCTGCAACCGAATTGCCGCGCCGTTTTGGTAGGCGACGATCAGTTGGCGATAGTCGTCGGCGGATTTCATCTGATCGTTGGCGGAAAGCGTCACCGAGCGCGTCGGCCCATCCAGGCTGCCTTTGGCGGAGTTGACGTTAGCGTTGCCGATGGCGGTGCGGATTGTTTCGCTGTCCAGACCGTAGGCGGCCACCGCCGCGGCGTTCAGCTTCACGCGCACCGCCGGCCGCTGGCCGCCGGAGAGGGTAACCAGACCTACGCCGGTCACCTGGGAGATTTTTTGCGCGACGCGGGTTTCCACCATGTCTTCAACCTGGGTCATCGGCATGGCGGTCGAGGTGACGGCCAGCGTCATGATCGGCGGATCCGCAGGGTTGACCTTGCTGTAAATCGGCGGGTAGGGCAGATCGCTCGGCAGCAGGTTGGTGGCGGAGTTGATCGCCGCCTGCACTTCCTGCTCGGCGACGTCGAGCGGCAGCTCAAGCTGGAACTGCAGCGTTACCACCGACGCGCCGCCGGAGCTTTGCGACGCCATTTGTTTCAGGCCGGACATCTGGCCAAACTGGCGCTCCAGCGGGGCGGTGATGGCCGAGGTGACCACGTCCGGGCTGGCGCCGGGATACAGCGTGACCACCTGAATGGTCGGGTAATCCACTTCCGGCAGGGCGGAAACCGGCAGGGAGCGGTAGCCGATAATCCCCGCCAGCAAAATAGCCACCATCAACAACGTGGTGGCGACCGGGCGCAGAATAAACAGGCGGGAGGGGCCGCCGCCGGCGTTAGGTGGCATCGCCTGCATCAGGATTTCCCCTGTGCGAGCGGCTTGCTGCCCGGGGTGGCCTGCGGCGTCACCACTTCAACCTGCATGCCTTCGGTCAGGCGATCTATGCCGTCGGTTACCACCCGGTCACCGGCGTTCAGGCCGGCGCTGATGACCACTTGTCGGCTGTCCTGCACGCCGGTGGTCACGCGGTGTTTACTGACCTTGTTGTCTTCGCTCAGGGTCCAGACGAAGTTGCCTTCGTTGCCCATTTGCAGCGCGGCGGTCGGGATGACAATCGCGTTATGCAGGGTATCTACCTTCAACCGGGCGTTGACGAACTGGTTCGGGAACAGCGCATCGTCTTCATTGGTAAACCGCGCCTTCAGCTTGATGGTGCCGGTCGTGGTGTCAATCTGGTTGTCCAGGCTCAGCAGCGAACCGGTCGCCAGTTGAGTCTGGTTGGTGCGGTCCCAGGCTTCTACGCCGATCGGACCGGCTTTTTGCGCCTTGAGCAAATCGCCGATATTGCCTTCCGGCAGGGTGAACACCACGTCGATAGGGTGGGTCTGGGTGATCACCACGATGCCGGTGGTGCTGCCGCTGGTGATGTAGTTGCCGACATCGACCAGTTTCAGGCCGACGCGGCCGTCAATCGGCGCGGTGATGCGGCTGTAGGTGATTTGCAGTTTGGCGCTGTCGACCGAACCTTGATCGGCTTTGATCGCGCCTTCGGTCTGTTGCACCAGCGAGAGCTGGGTATCCAGATCCTGACGTGAAACCAGGTTGGTTTTCGCCAGTTGCTGGTAGCGCGCCAGATCCCGCCGCGCATTGGCGAGCGTTGCCTGATCTTTGGCCAATTGTCCCAGAGCCTGCGTCAGTTGCACTTCAAACGGGCGCGGGTCGATTTCGACCAGCAGATCGCCGGCTTTGACCTGCTGGCCTTCGGTAAAGTGGATAGCCATCAGTTGGCCGTCGACCCGGCTGGTGACGGTAACGGTATTGGCGGCAGTGGCGGTGCCCAGGCCGGAGAGATAACGCGGTACCGTCTGTTCGGTGGCGGTTGCCGCCTGTACCGGCGACATCGGCGCGCCGCGTCGGCCGCCCGCTGCGGCTTTGCCGCCAGCGGCGTGACGTGCGGCAGAGGCTGTATCGGCTGCGGGAGCGGCGGCATTGAAGTGACGCCAAATCAGAACGGCGGCAATGACCACTATCACCACAACCAGCAGGCGCGGCAGCAGTGAACGACGTTGGGTTTTTGCATTCATGGTGGCGAAAATTCTCTCCAAAGGGCAGGGGCGCGGGCACTCATTGCCACAAAAATTACACTCCTTACAGAATACTAGTTTAGCCAGTAAAGACGGCATAAAAATGAAGGAAATATGGAGGAAGCGTCAGCATTATCCGAATAGAGTGTCAATTTTATCCTGCTATCTTTATAAGTGATTTATTCCGGCTTATAGCCAATAGGTTTTAACGATCCCTTGTTTTTGCGCTAATAATTACCCTGCGAATCATTTATCCCATGGAGCATGCAATGAGCAAAAGAGAATTGGGCCGTTCGGGCATTCAGGTGCCGGCATTAACCTTCGGCGGCAATGTGTTTGGCTGGACGGCGGACCGCGAGACTTCATTCAGCCTGTTGGACGCGCTGGTGGAAAACCAGCTCAATTTCATCGATACCGCCGACGTCTATTCGAGCTGGGCGCCGGGTAATCAGGGTGGGGAGTCCGAAGCCACGATTGGCGAATGGCTGAAAAAAAGCGGTAAACGCGACCAGGTGATTATCGCCACCAAGGTGGGCAAGCCGATGGGCGAAGGCAAACAGGGGCTGTCGCCGCGCTACATCCAACGGGCGGTGGAAGACTCGTTGCGCCGCCTGCAGACCGACTATATCGATCTCTATCAATCGCACGACGATGACCGGGACACGCCGCTGGCGGAAACCCTGGCCGCGTTCGATGCGCTGATCAAGGCCGGTAAGGTGCGGGCGATAGGCGCTTCCAACTATCAGGCCGAGCGCCTGGAAGAGGCGCTGAAAGTGAGTGAGCGGGAAGGGCTGGCGCGTTACGAAACCCTGCAACCGGAATACAACCTGTATGCGCGCGAAGGGTTCGAAAAAGAGCTGGCGGCGGTGACGCAACGCCACGGCCTGGGGGTGATCAACTTCTTCTCGCTGGCCAGCGGCTTTCTGACCGGCAAATACCGCAGCGCGCAGGATGAAGGCAAAAGCCAGCGCGGGGACCGTATTGTGGCGCAATATCTCAACCCGCGCGGTTTCCGCATTTTGGCGGCGTTGGATCGGGTAGCGGAAAAACACCGTACCTCGCCGACGCAAGTCTCGCTGGCCTGGTTGATCGCCCGGCCGGGCATCACTGCGCCGATCGTCAGCGCCACGTCGTTAAAGCAGTTGGACGAGCTGATCGCCGCGACCCGGCTGCAACTGGACGCCGATGATATCAAGGCGCTGAACGAAGCCAGCGCCTGGTAATTCGTATTGCCGGGCGGTAATTTTGCTCTATCCTGAATGGGTCAATGTGATCCATTCAGGGAACCGCAATGCAAAGCGATATTATCAACGACCTTGCCACGCTGGAACAGCTGTATGGCAAACCCGCCGCGCCGTCGGTATTTAAAGAAGTCAGTTACATTCATCCGGTCTACCGCCCCTTTATCGAAGCCGCCCCCTTTGCCGCATTGTCCACCGTTGGGCCTGACGGGATGGACGTCTCCCCACGCGGCGATCCGGCCGGTTTTATTCATATCGAAGACGAGAAAACCCTGCTGCTGCCGGACCGACGCGGCAACAACCGCATCGACAGCCTGCGCAATATCCTGCATGACAACCGGGTGGCGCTGCTGTTGCTGATCCCCGGTATCGGCGAAACGCTGCGGATTAACGGCCGCGCGGAGATTGTTGTCGCCCAGGAGGTGCTGCAACGTTTTGCCCACCGCAATATGTTGCCGCGTTCGGTGTTGCGCATTCATGTTGAGGCGGTGTTTTTCCAGTGCAGCCGGGCGATATTGCGCTCAGGGCTGTGGGACGAAGCCAGCCACCTTGAACGTTCGGCGCTGCCCAGCACCGGCAACATTCTGGCCGAGGTGAGCAAAACGCAGTTTGACGGCGACGAGTACGACAGCGCACTGCCGCAGCGGCTGCGGGATACGCTGTATTAGCGCGGCGCGGCGTTTAACAACGCCAGTAGCCGGGCGAGGGCGTTTTCCATCGGTTGGCCGGCGGTATCGATGCGGGCCACAGGCGTGGCCCAGGGCCTATAGTCATGGTCGATAACGCTCTGCCAATCGGGGAGTTTCAGCCCGGCGATATCCCCGTTGCGGGTTTCCACCCGGCGGCGGTGTTCGGCGCTGTCGGAACAGCAGACTTCAATATCAAAGCAAGCGGTGCCGGCCCGTTGCGCGACGCTGTGCCAGGCGGCTCGCGTCACCGGCAACGGGTTGACCGAGTCGGCAATCACCCGATGGCCCAAACGCAGGTTATCCTCCGCCACGCCATAAGCGGCAAAGTAACCGGCCGGCCCAATGTCGCTCGCCAGCATGCCGCTGTTGCGGATCGCCTGTTCAAGAGTGTCTATGCGCAGATGGATGGCCGGCAGCGTGGCTGCCAGCGCCCGCGCCAGTGTGGTTTTACCGCTGCCCGGCAGCCCGGAAAAAACGATCAGCATTGCTGTGCCCGCCATTGTTGCCGTCCCAGCCGATACACTACATGATTTTGCAGCGGATGGCCCTGCGGTAAGCGCGGGTGCAGGAAGCTTTCGCCGTCGAACGCCATGCCAATACGCGCCATAACCCGACGCGAAGGTTGGTTGACGGCAGCGGTAAAAGACACCACTTCATCCAGTTGCAGCGCGTTGAAGGCGGTAGCCAGCACCGCCCTGGCCGCTTCGCTGGCGTAGCCGTTGCCCCAGTGGGGGGCCGCCAGCCGCCAGCCGATTTCCACGCAGGGGGAGCAGGGCAGATCGTCCGCCCGCATCGCCAGCCCGACAAAGCCGATAAAAGGCGCGCTGCCTTTCACTTCCAGCGCCCAAAAGCCCCAGCCGTGCAGGCGCATGAACCGGCGGATGTCGTCGGCCTGGGCGTGGCTTTGCTCGGCCGTCATCACTGAGGGGAAATAACGCATGACTTGCGGATCGGCGTTGAGGGCGGCAAAGGCCGGCAGATCCTCGTCGCGCCAGGCACGCAACCGCAGCCGAGCGCTGTCAGGTGGGAGGATTTCAGGCATCACTGGCCTCCAATGACCGGGGCGCGGCAGGCCGCGCCCACGGGCAATTAACGGAACAGCGTTTGCGCCCAACGCGCCAGCCCGGCGGTAACCGAGCCGAAGTCGTTGCCGCCGACGATAGGAATGCCAGGCAACTGCTGTTGCAGCGCGGCGCGCAGCAGCGGCGAGCGTGCGCTGCCGCCGGTGAGATAAATCACTTCCGGCGCGGTCTGGCTGCTGGCCAGCGCGGCGCTGACCTGCTCCTGAATGCGCAACAGCGGCTGAGAGATAGCGTCGGCCAACTGATCCTGGCTGATGATTTCCGCCAGTTCCGGCTGAACGAACGCCAGCGGCGCCTGGGTGGTTTGCTGTGCGGACAGGGCGATTTTACTCTCCTCCGCCGCGCGTACCAAACGGTAGCTCAGCCGCTGCTGATGTACTTTCAACAGGCGCTTGACCTTTTCCGGCTCGGCGGCGTCGCGGATCAGATCCCGCAGCATACGGCCGTTGGCGGCGCTGTAGAAATCGATTTGCGCCGGCACGTCGTTGGTCGCCACCGCGTTCCAGTAAGGCAGCGCAGGCAGAGCGATGCCCTTTTCGGTTTCGCCGCCCATGCCGAACAGCGGCATCAGCTGTTTGAACGCCAGCATGATGTCCAGATCGTTACCGCCGACGCGGCAACCGCTGTGCCCCAACAGGCTCTGCTGGCGATCGGCGCGATCGCGCCATTGCGGCCCCATCAACAGCACCGAACAGTCCGTGGTGCCGCCGCCGATATCCACCACCAGCACGGTTTTCTCTTCGCCCAGCGTGGCTTCGAAGTCCAGACCCGCCGCTACCGGCTCGAACTGGAATTCAATATCCTTAAACCCGGCGCGTTCGGCGGCGCGCTGCAAAATGCCCTGCGCCTGTCGGTTGGCGTCTTCACCGCCGATGCCCTGGAAGTTGATCGGGCGGCCGATGACCGCCTGGCTGATGCTGCTCTGCAGCACGTTTTCCGCCTGGCGTTTGATGTGGAACATCATGGCGCACACCAGATCTTCGAACAGCGCGATCTGCTGCGGCTTCAGGCCGTTGGCGCCGAGGAAGGATTTCGGCGAGCGGACAAAATAGACTTCTTCCGGATCTTCAACGTAGTGCGCCAGTGCCTGCAGGCCAAACTGCACGCTGTCGTTGCCGACCGGAATGTCTTCTTCGCGGTTGTAGTTGATCGCCCGGCGCAGCAACTGCTGGTTCTCTTCGCTGCCGGTCGGCACCTGCCAGTGGCGGTGCAGGCATTCGCTCACCGCTTCGCGCGTCGGTGCGCACAGCATCGACGGCAGGTAAGGTTCGTTGTTTTCCAGCGTCAGCAGCTCGGGGCCGTTATCTCGCATCACTGCGACGGAACAGTTGGCCGTTCCGTAGTCAAATCCAATAAACATGTCTTCTCTCTCTCCCCATGCCAATGAAGGGGGGCGACTTTACCCGAGTCCCGGCCCCTGGGCAACGTATGCGCGCTTAACTGACGAAAAATTTAGCGCGGCGGGCGGCGCTATGCTTAACTTAGGCTTCCTGTCTTAATGTCCGAATCCCGCACGTCAGCGCGCCAGCCGAGTCGCATAATGAACAAAAAACTGACCCCGAGCGTTGCCATGAAAAACCAGCAACAGGCCCTGTATGACGCACTGAGTGCGCGCGATCGCAAATTTGACGGCCGCTTTTTCGTCGGCGTGTCCTCGACCGGCATCTATTGCCGGCCGGTGTGCAGCGCCCGTACGCCGAAAATCGAAAACTGCACTTTTTATCCCAGCGCGGCGGCGGCGGAACTGGCGGGGTTTCGCCCCTGCCTGAAGTGCCGGCCGGAACTGGCGCCGGGACTGGCGCTGATCGACCTCGGCAACCGCTATGCACAGGTGGCGGTGCAACTGATTGAGCAGGGCTATTTGTCCGAACACAGCTGTGAGCAACTGGCTACGCGGCTGGGGATTTCCGATCGCCACCTGCGCCGTATCTTTGCCGATCAGTTTGGCGCATCCCCGATTGATTACGCTCAGTCGCACCGGTTGTTGCAGGCCAAGCGGCTGCTGGCGGATACCGACCTGCCGTTGAGCGAGGTGGCGTTTACCGCCGGTTTCGGCAGCCTGCGGCGGTTTAACGAGTTGTTCAAGGCGCGCTATCGGCTGATCCCCTCAGCGCTGCGCAGCAACAGTGGCCGCAATGAGCGCACCGTCGCCAGCGGGCTGGTGTTTCATCTGGCTTATCGTCCGCCGTATGACTGGCCGCGCATGCTGGGTTTTTTACAGATGCGCGCGGTGAGCGGCGTGGAAAAAGTGCAGGATCAACAGTATTTGCGGTCGATCGCCGTCACTCTGGGCGGGGTGGAGTATCGCGGCTGGGTCAGCGTGCAGCCGGAGGAGGCGCATAACCGGGTGCGGGTGGAAATTGCGCCGACGCTGAGCCGGGCGGCCACCGAGGTGCTGCGGCGCATTCGCCAGCTGTTTGATTTGGACGCGGCGCCGGATCTTATCGCCAATGCGTTAGGGACATTAGCCGCCGATGCGCCGGGCCTGCGGCTGCCTGGCTGCGTCAACAGTTTCGAACAGGCGACCCGCGCGGTGCTGGGGCAATTGGTCAGCGTGAAGATGGCGGCCACCTTTGCCGGGCGCATGGCCGAACGTTGGGGAACCCCGCTGGAACAGCCCTACGGCGGCATTACCCATGTGTTTCCCGCAGCCGAACGGGTGGCGCAATTGCGGCCCGAAGATTTGCGCCCGCTGGGGGTGCAGCTCAAACGCGCGGCGGCGCTGATCGCCATTGCGCAGGCGGTCACCGAAGGGCGATTGCAGCTAGATAACGTGCTGGATATTGAGCAGGGGATCAAGGCGCTGACCGCGCTGCCGGGTATCGGCAACTGGACGGCAAGCTACATCGCCATGCGCGCCTGGTCATGGCCGGACGTATTTTTGGCGGGGGATTATCTGATCAAACAGCGTTTCCCCGGCATGACGCCGCGCCAGATTGAACGCTATGCCGAACGCTGGCGGCCATGGCGTTCCTACGCCACGTTGCATCTGTGGCATAACGGCGTCTGGGCACCCTCAGAGAATGCCGCCGGGTAGAGGGGTTATTCTTCAGAGGGGAGCCGCGCCAGCAGGCTGCTGATGCCTTCGCGCATCAGAAAGCTCAGCAGCTTTTCGCGTTCGCTTTCCGTCAGGTGGTAGTAATACTCAATCCACAAGGTCAGCGGCGGCTGGCGTTCCAGTTGGTAAAATGCCGGCTCCTCTTGCAGCGTCAGCAGGCTGCGCGCCCCGATGGGCAGGCTGTCGATATGGTATTCCACGGCCCTGCCTTGTACGCCTTCCCGGCGGCGGCTGATCCAGCCTTCGCGCCGGGCCTTCAAATTTATTCCCTGTGGCGAGGTAGGTAATCCTGCAATGCCTGTAAGCTCCCTGGCGGCGAACCACTCATTTTTCATAGCCATTATCCCTGGGCAATCGCGTACAAAGACGGTTTGTAAAACAGCCTGACTGGCGCCGTCCGGCGATATCATGTTATTCAAACGATTAATCTTTACTCGTTAGTTATACCATTAACTCAAGATTGGCTAAGCAAAAAAGATCGGCAGGGGGCGTGCGGCCGCTGATAAGGCCGCAGTCTGAAAGGCAGGGGGAAAGGCTGGGGTTAGCGGACGCCGAAGTAACCGCCGCTGAGCAGCTCCGACAGCGGCTGTTCCAGCGCCACGGTGTCGCCGTCGGCCAGAGCGACGCCGATGGTCTGCAGCGTAGTGAGCGTGATCTGCTGGTGCGCCGGGCCGGCCAGCGTCTGGGCATGTACCCGGTGAGCCGCACTGTTGAGCATAGACACCATCAGTTCATCCATCTGATTGCAATGCACGTTGGTGATAAAGCGTTCGTCGATGCGAATATAGTCAATCATCTGGCCTTGCAACTCGTCGAAGGCATTGAGGTTGTGGCCAAAACCGTTGACGATCAGCTTGCAACCCCGTTGTTGCAGCTGATGGATAAATGGCCTGCAGATGGCCGCGTGCTCGAGTAGCGCCGTGTCATCGACCATCCACAACAGGGCTTCGGGCTGCAATGGGGAAGCGTCGAGAGTTGTCAGCAGGTCGCGCTGGAATTGCGCATCGAGCAGGCTGTCGGTCGCCAGCGGCAGCGCCACGGATATCCCCTTGCGGCTAATGTCTCCGGCGCTCTGCGTCAAAACCTGCCCGACGATCCAACGATCCAGATCAGGCTGCAGGCTATACATTTGCGCGGCGGCGATAAACTCGTCGCGGGTAAACGACCGGTCGTCCAGCGCCATAACCTGTAGTTTCAATTGATAAAAACAGACCGCCTGCGGCGTTTTGGGCGGTGCCGCCGCTTTGACGTGCAACGCCAACTGCCCGTCGGCGATGATGTCTGCCACTTCCTGCCTCGTCAACCGTTGATGCTGGCGTTCCAGCATCATTTTCTGGCGCGTTTCGTAGAGATAAACCTGGCCGCGGCCGCGATGTTTGGCGGTATAACAGGCGATATCCGCCTGCGCCAGCAGTTCGCCGCTTTTGCCGCCGGCGGCATCGATGCGGGTGATGCCCGCACTGGCGCCGACGTGATAAATCTTCCCTTCCCAAAAAAACGGGTATTGGCTGATGTGGTTAATCAGTTGCTGCGTCAGTGATTTGGCCTGTTCCCGCGCGCAGTCAAACAGGATCAATCCGAACTCGTCGCCGCCGAGCCGAGCCAGGCAGTCGCTGTTGCGCAGATGGTGCAGCATCAACTGAGCGATCTCTCTTAACAGCTCGTCGCCTGCGGCATGGCCGGCACTGTCATTGACCGCCTTGAAGCGGTCGAGATCGAGAAATACCAGCGCATGCTGCTGTTTTTCACCGGTTCCGGCGAGGGTGGCTTTCAGGCGTTTCTCGAAGTTGGCGCGGTTTGGCAAGCCGGTCAGCGCATCGTGCGATGCGCTGTAACTCAGTTTTTTCATCAGTTCGCGGGAGGCGGTGACGTCTTGCAAGACAATCACTGCGCCCATTACTTCGCCGTCCACCGTTTTCAGCGGCGATACCGACTGCTGAATGTCGAAATGGCGCCCGTCACGGCTGTGCAGCACCAGGGCATAATCCGCCGAAAGCGGCCGGTTTTCCTGCAGGCAGCACTGGATCGGGTTTTCCACTTCTTCGCCGTCTTTGCCGTTGGTCAGGCGCACCACGCCGGCGATAGGCATGCCGATCGCCAGGCTCAGCGACCAGCCGCACATTTGTTCGGCCACCGGGTTCATAAAGGTGATACGCATTTCGTCGTCGGTGGAGATCACGCCTTCGCCAATGGCGTCGAGCGTAATGTGCAGGCGCTCTTTCTCTTCGTGCAGCGCTCCTGTGAGGTTTCTGACTTCCGTCATGTCGATGTTGGTGCCGATCATGCGCAAGGGGCGGCCTTGTTCGTCCAGAATGACGTTGCCCTGGCCACGAATGTGGCGCACTTTCCCCTGGCGAGTGAGCAGCCGGAATTCCAGAATGAACGGCCGCGGGTGTTCCAGCAAGGAGGCCATCTCAAGGTCGGTGCGTTCGCGGTCCTCCGGCAGCAGCAGCGTGCGCCACAGCGACAGCGTCGGCGTCTGGTCCGGGCTGAGGTCATACAGCTCGTACATCCGCTTATCCCAGGTAAGGACGTCGTCGTTCATCATCCATTCCCAAACGCCGACGCCACCCACCTGATTGGCCAGCGTGATGCGTTCCACCAACCGGTGGTTTTCCGCTGCGGTGTGCTTCAGTTCGCTGATGTCTTCCACCTGAGAAATAAAATACAGCGGCAGACCTTCGGGATCGCGTACCAGCGATACGGCCAGCAGCGCCCAGACGAGTTCGCCGTCGCTGCGAATATAGCGTTTCTCCAGGGTATAGCTGCTGATATGGCCGTCGAGCAGATCGCGCACCTGGGACAGATCGGCGTCCAGATCGTCCGGGTGGGTGATTTCCTGGAACGTCAGCCGTTGCAGCGCCTCTGGCGTGTAACCCAGCAGTTTGCACAGCGCCTGGTTGACCTGCAACCAGTTCCCCTGCGGGGAAACCAACGCCATGCCGATGGCGGAATACTCCAGCGCATTGCGAAAACGGGTTTCGCTTTCGACGATATGCCGTTTTTCCTCGCGGAAGGCGTGCATCACCATCGCCATCGAATGCGCCGGGATCAAGATCAGCAAAATCGGCAGGTAAATATCTATGTTGCTGAGGGGGATTACGGACGTATGGGCTTGCAGCAACCCGAACGTAATCATCACTGTGACCAGCAGCGTGGTGCAAAAACAGATGATGAAGGTTTCCAGCCGCAGCAGCGCGATTGCCGCCCACAACAGCGGCAGAATAACGAAGGTGAAGGGAAAGGGCAGATAGCTCAGCGCCAGATAGTTGAAGGCCAGCGTCATCATCAGCGCCAGCAACAGCGAGAACAGGTTAAGCGTTTCCAGCATGCGGCGGCGATACACCAGCCCAATCGGCGTCAGCGACAGCACGCCAACCGCTTCCGAAATAAACCAGGTACTGAATGGGTACCAGAACGGTTGTCCGGGTTCAGGTGCCCACCAGGCTGCCAGCAGGGCACTGAACAAGGGGGTGAAAATCACCGCGCAGACCACGAATTTAAGCCAACTGACCAGGCCGTTCAGCGGGTCGTCCGCCAGCAGCAGGCGGCGCAGCAGCAATGTGCTGACCACGGCTTCCAGCAGGTTGAGCAGCGCCAGTTTGACCGGCAGCCAACTGTAGCCGAACAAAATAATGCTGGCGGCGACGATGGCCACCCAAAATGCCAACAGCGACAATCCCCACTGCGCCGTCGGTTGCCGGTAGAGTGCAACGATAATGGCGGCGGTCGGGAACCACAGCGGGGTAAAATGGCTGGATTCGCGGGACAGCAACAAGCTCAGCAGCGCCAGGACAAAAACCGCCAGCGTCGCCAGCAGCGTCTGTGTCAGCCAGGTGCCTTTACGCGGGGTGACGTGATTGGGTGAGCTAATATCCATAGATAACCTTTTCGCGGCATCTCTGTCACTGAGCGAGGTCATGACGCGGATAGAATGAGACGATTTATTGGCAAAGGGTAGTACAGCTCGGCAATAAAACCTACCGAATCATACGGCTTTAGTGAGCGAACGCAAAAGCCGGCGCAGGCGCCGGCGATAAAGGGTCAAAGCAGGAACAGCGTCGCCAGGCCAAGGAAGATAAAGAAGCCGCCGGTGTCGGTCAGCGCGGTGATCAAGACGCTGGAACCCACTGCCGGATCGCGGCCCAGCTTGATCATGGTCATCGGTATCACCACCCCCATCAGCGCCGCTACCAGCAGGTTGAGGATCATCGCCAGCGTCATCACGCCGCCCATCGCCCAGTCACCGTACAGCAGCCAGGTGACCACCCCCATAATGCCGCCCCAGACCACACCGTTGATAATCGCCACCCCCAGCTCCCTCAACATCAGGCGGGAGATATTGCCAACCTCGATCTGGTGCAGCGCCAGCGCGCGGACGATCATGGTGATGGTCTGGTTGCCGGTGTTACCGCCGATACCGGCGACGATCGGCATCAACGCCGCCAGCGCCACCAACTGCGAAATGGTGTGTTCAAACATGCCGATGACGCGTGAGGCGATAAACGCGGTGCACAGATTGATGGCCAGCCACGCCCAGCGCGTTTTTACCGCTTTACTGACCGGGGCAAAGACGTCCTCATCCGGGCTCAAGCCCCCCATGCGGCGCAGGGTGGTGTCGCTTTCCTCGTTGACCACGTCAACGATCTCTTCAATGGTCAGGCGGCCCATCAGCTTGCCCTTGGCGTCGACCACCGGGGCGCTGATCAGGTCATAACGTTCGAACGCGCCGGCCGCCGCCTCGGCCTTGTCTTCCGGCAGGAAACGGGTGGGATCGCTGTCCATCACTGCCTGCACCGGGGTTTCCGGGTCGTTCAGCAGCACGGCGGTCAGCGGCAACTCGCCCAGCAGGGTATTCTTGCGATCGGTGACAAAGAGTTTGTCGGTAGCCGCCGGGATGGTTTTACGCAGACGCAGGAAACGATGCACTGCCCCGAGCGTGACGTCCGGGCGCACCGTGACCAGCTCAAAATCCATCATCCAGCCTACGGTGTCCTTGCCGTAGTGGATCATCTCACGCACCTGCGCACGCTGATCCGGCTCGAGCGAGGTCAACAGGCGGCCCATCAGGTTACGCGGCAGATACTGCGCCAGATAGGCCTGCTCATCGACGTCCAGCGTTTTGATCGCCTTGAGCAGGTCTTTATCGCTCATCTCTTCGATCAGGCTGTCCCACACAGGTTCGGCCACTTCCACCAGCGTCTGGCCGCGCTTGCCGTTGCCTACCAACCGCCACAGCGCCAGGCGTTCGTCCTGCGGCAGGGCTTCCAGCAGATCCGCCAGGTCAGCGGCGTGCATATCGTCCAGCAGGGCGGTGATTTCGGCGGTCTGGTTCAGCAATTCGGTTTTGCTGAGCGCATTTTCATCCCCCGGCCGACCCAGAATGCCATCGATCAGGTCTTTATTGTTTAGCAGCAGTGAAAGAATGCGCTGGCGATATTCAGCGACTTTTTTAACGTTATGCGTTGCGACTGACATGGTATTCCTTACTGGCACTCAGAGCTCCTCACGGACAATCTCTACCCAAGATAGAGCATAGTGAATGCAGGCGTCATTTTTATGAAATGGATGCAGGCGCTGAGGAATAAGTAAGGGGCCTGGCATACCTAACGGGCGTTGGCCGGCGGCAGGCTGCTTAACTATTCGGTTGGCCTGAGTGTTGATGGCATCTTGTCGTTTCAGGGGGAGCCGTCCCGGTTTTCTTCGCGGATCTCCGTGGCGCTCTGAACGGGGGCGAGCTTTTTTTCCTGATGATGGGGCACCGCAACCACGGCGGCATACAGCAATCGGCCGACTAAAATGATAAAGCTGATCAACAGCACTATCTTTGTCATTTGTCCGGTGGTTTTTTTACGCATATATCACCCGGCATGCCGGTTTCCTGTGCCATCTGGTGTTGGAAATTGTAACCGGAATTTTAGGAGGGTATGACAAAAGTTGTCCATTTATTTCCGGCGTAAGCCGCCGGGCATTTCATCGTCGTTTAGGATAGGGGGGCGCCGCTTCGGCGTTTAACGCGCCCCCACCGCAGGGGGGGGCGACGGACTCAGGCTGAGCGTTTCTCGTCCTGCGAGCCTTCTTCTTCAATCATCAGTTTCCAGCCCACGACGTCGTTCCAGTAGGCCTGCTCACGTTCGAAATCCAGCTGTACCAGGTTATTCTGCGCCAGATAGCCGGCCGGGAAGCGCAGCGTCCAGTGGTTATCGTCGGTGCTGAGGCGCAACGTCTCCGGCGTAGTGGTCGACTGGCGCTGGTTGTTGAGCAGGGTGCTCAGGCGCAGCAACTGGATCAGCGGCAGATAATACTTTTTCTTGAACAGGTTCAGGCGCGGCAGCTCTTCGAGCTTGATAGCCTTGCGGTGGAAACGCACCAGCGCCGCCAGCAGCAATTGCTGTTCCTGATGGAAACCCGGCAGGTTGGTGTTCTGCAGAATATAGGCCGAGTGACGATGCATGCCGCTATGGTTGATGCTCAACCCCACTTCATGCAACATCGCGGCCCATTTCAACAGCGCTTCCAACTGCGGATTCGCCAGCTTGGGGTTTTGCGCCGTCCACTGCGCATACAGCAGCTCGGTGGTTTCCAGCACCCGTTTAGCCTGTTCACGGTCAATATTGTAGTGATCGGCCAGGCTTTTGGCGGTGCGGCTACGAATATCCTGATGGCGGAAACGGCCTTCCATTTCGTACAGCACGCCTTCGCGCAGCGCGCCGTCGGAAAGGCGCAGATCGCGGATCGCCAGCGCATCGAACACGCCGCACAAGATCGCCAGACCCGGCACAAACACCGACTGACGGTCTTCGGATAACCCCGGCAGGCTCAGTGCGCTGAAGTTTTTAAACTGCAGCACCTGTTCCGCCAGCATATCCAGCCGATCCAGGGTGATCAGGCCGTCTTTTTCGCCCATCTCCACCAGCACTTCATGGGCGGCCTTGATGGTGCCGGACGCGCCAAGTGCATACTGCCAGCCCTGAATGCGGTATTGCCAGGCCAGGGTCTCGAGCTTTTGCGCCGCCGCCAGGCGTGCGCGCTTGAAGTTGTTCTTGCTGATTTCGCCGCCGGGGAAGAACAGCTGAGCGAAGCTGACGCAGCCCATGCGGCGGCTTTCCGCCAGCAGCGGCTCAAAGTCTTCGCCGATCACCAACTCGGTGGAGCCGCCGCCGATGTCGATCACCAGCTTGCGGCCTTTTTCCGGCTGCGTGTGCTCCACGCCCATAAAGATCAGACGCGCCTCTTCCTGCCCGGCGATGATTTCAATCGGATAGGGGATCACTTTGGCCGCGCGTTTGAGGAACACTTCCGCGTTAATCGCCTGGCGCAAGGTATGGGTGCCGACGATGGTGACGTTATCCGCCGGGAAGCCTTGCAGCCGTTCGGCGAACAGCGCCAGGCAGGCAAGGCCGCGTTCTATTGCCTCTTCACTGAGCACATTGTTGCTGTCCAATCCATCGGCGAGGTGGACCCGCTGTTTTAAACGGCCCAACACCTGTAAGGCGCCGTTGACGACGCGGGCGATCACCATGTGGAAACTGTTCGACCCAAGGTCGATGGCGGCGATTTCCTGCGGTTTGTTCGTTGCAGTGCTTTTTAGCGGCATAGTGGCTGGCCTACTGTCCTGGTTGTTCCAGAGCTTTTAAATACTCATAAATGGCAACCTGAGCGCGCACTTTACGGCGATTGCCGCGCGGCACGTACTGGTTGCTCAGTTCTTTATCGAGGTAACGGGCCTTGACCGTGTCGCTGAACAGGATTTCCAGAATATCCAGAACCCGTTGTTTCAGCGTTGGATCCAACAGCGAGACCGCCACTTCTATACGGTAATCTATGTTACGGGTCATCCAGTCGGCAGAGGACAGATAGACCAGTTTGTCACCTTTGTTGTCGAAAACGTAAACCCGATCGTGTTCCAGATAGCGGTCGACGATGCTGATTATCTGAATATTGTCACTGATCCCCGGCAGGTTGGGAATCAAAGAACACATACCCCGGACCAACAGGCGGATTTTTACGCCGGCGCCGGAGGCGGTATATAACCGATCTACCAGGCCTTTATCCACCAGATTGTTGATTTTCAGCATAATGCCGGCCGAATGCCCGGCCTGGGCGTTGGCGATTTCCTGGTCGATCAATTCGTACAGTTTCAGGCGCGAGTTTTGCGGCGATACCATCAGATTGTCGAAGGTCACCGGCCGGTATGGGTTCTCGATAAAGTTGAACACCCGGCGCACTTCATTGGTGATGCGCGAGTCGGCGGTCAGCAGTGAATAGTCGGTGTAAATGCGCGCGGTTTTCTCGTTAAAGTTACCGGTGCCGATATGAGCATAGCGCACAATATCGTCGCCTTCACGGCGCGAGATCAGGAACAGTTTGGCGTGAATTTTCAGCCCTGGCGCAGAGAAGATAACGTGCACGCCGGCTTCGGTCAGGCGTTTGGCCCAGTGAATATTGGCCTCTTCGTCAAAGCGCGCCTGCAGTTCCACCACCACCGTGACCTTTTTGCCGTTGTGCGCGGCGTGGATCATCGACTCGATAATGCGCGAGTCTTTCGCGACGCGGTAAATATTGATTTTGATCGCCAGCACGCTGGGGTCAAACGATGCCTGGCGCACCAGCTCCAGCACGTGCTCAAAGGTATGGTATGGGTAGTAGAGTAGCACGTCCTGTTCGCGGATGGCGTCAAAGCCGTTGCGGAATTTATCGAACCAGATATGGCGCAGGCGCGGCAGTGGCTTATTGACCAGGTTGGCCTTACCGACATTCGGGAAACTGATGAAATCTTTAAAGTTATGGTAACGGCCGCCGGCGATCACCGAATCATAGTTGGAGATGCCGAGCTTGCCGCGCAGCAGTTCCACCATTTCGTTCGGCATGTCGCGCTGATAAACGAAGCGCACCGGTTCGGCGGTGAGGCGCTGTTTCAGGCTGGAGGACATCAGTTCCAGCAGGCTGGATTCCATTTCTGTCACCAGGTCATATTCGGCGTCGCGCGTCATTTTCATCGAATAGGCGTTGAGCGCATCGTAGTCGAAGAAGCCCTTGAAGATATCGTCCAGGCAGTAACGCAAAATGTTGTCCAGCAAGATCATCGGCTTGCGGCGGCGCGGCGCTTCCGGCGGCAGGTTGACGAAGCGCGGCACTTTATCGGACGGGATCTCCAGCAGCGCATATTCGATGCGCGCACTGCGGATAATCTCTACCGCCAGATAGGTGTAATCGTCTTTCAGGAACTGCACCAGATTGGTGTCGTGGTTGATCAGGATCGGAGTGATGTGTTGGCGAAGATGCTGCTTGAAGTATTGGCGCAGCCAGGTCTGCTGGTTCTCCGACACCTGACGTTCGTTGATCAGGAAGATCTGGTTGCGCGCCATTTCCAGCAGCAGATCGTTATACAGGCTGTCGAATTCCTGATCGGTTTTTAATACCTTGGCCTGGATCTTCTTCAGTAAATGGCGTGAGGCGCCGCCAGACCCTTGCTCTTCGCTGATCAGGATGCGTCGTTTGAGATCGGCAAAGCGGACCTTATAGAACTCGTCGAGGTTATTGGAATAAATGCCCAGAAAACGCATGCGCTCAATCAGGGGATTGCTCTTATCTGCGGCTTCCTGCAACACGCGTTCATTAAAGGATAACCAGCTTAATTCTTTTTCGATGTAGAGCTTTTCCTGACCCATTGCCACTCCAGTTCAATTTTAGAAAAGGACCCGAGACGTGCCCCAGAAGCCCGTGCTCTGCGTTGCCGGGCTTGAACGTAGGTCCGTTATGTTCAGTCCCCCCGTCTCGATTACGGGTTTTTGGGTCTGCGACGTTGCCACGACCTATTTCGGGACACAACCTATTGTCCTTGATCATTATTGCGAGAGATTGACAGGAAAGTCCAACATATCCATTGCGTTGGCGCGGGGCATTTTGCGGTATAAAAAATATTTTTGTGGCGGTGAAGCCGCGGGGCAATGTTGCCCGATATAAAATCGCGATTATGGGGTGTGATTCTTTGCTATATGACCAGTATTGCCATAATTTTTCAGCAATATAGGGAGTATATAGTGGGAATTGGTAGAGGAAGAATCCAATTGATTGATGGGTAACTTTGTCATGCAAACGTCATAAAACTGACATAAGATGCCCGGTTATTCTATGGCGCAAGCCTGATCATATCAGCGACAGCGAGAGACATGGCACAGACTACGGTAAACCAACATCCCCGGGATCGCCTGCGCGCGCGCATCGACCATAGCGTGCAGGCGGCGGTAACCGTCAGCGGGCTGCTGGTGCTGATGACGCTCATGCTGATCTTCGTTTACCTGCTGTTTGCGGTGCTGCCGCTGTTCAAACCCGCAGCGATGAGCAAGGCGCAGCCGCTGACGATCGCTGCTACGGCACCGGCGCTGGCGTTGGGCATGGACGTGCAACAGCGCATCGGTTATCGCATTGACGCGCAGGGCGCGGGCCAGTTTTACCGCCTGACGCCGCAAGAGGGCGCGAAGGCCGGCGAACCGCTGGCGCAACAACCGCTGCTGGCCAGGCCGACGTTGCTCACCCAGGCTGCGGGCGAACGCGACCTGTTTGCTTTGGCGCAGGCCGATGGCCGGTTTATTGTCGCCAGCGCGGACTTCGCGGCTGCGGGAACGGCGGTGCCGCAGTGGGCGTTTCCACTCGGGCAGCGGCCGCAGGCGCTGGATCAACGGGGCCGCCCGCTGACGCTGCTGACGCTCTCTGAGGCGCGGCGGGGCCAGTACTTGCTGGCCGGCGTCACCGACGATAACCGGTTGGTGTTTGGCCGTTTCGGTAACGACCACCCGCCGCAGTTGAGCGAAAACGTGCTGGAGAGCGCGCCGCAGCAGATCGTACTGACTCCGGACGGCCGCCAGCTGTACCTGCTGGCGGGCAACCGCCTGGCTCGCTACCAGATTAACGACACCCAGCTGCAACTGAAAGAAACCCGTACCCTCGGCGAGCATTCCCCTTATCGGCTGACGGCGTTGCCCGGCGGCAGTGCGCTGTTGATTGCAGCGGCCGACGGCAGCGTGCGCGAATGGTTCGACGTGGAAAAGAACCAGCGCTGGCAATTGACGCCGGTGCAGCATTTCGAACACAGTGCCGAACCGCAAGATTTGCTGGTGGCCGAGCCTTATCGCCGGGTATTCGCTACCCTGCGGCCCGATGGCGGTTTCTCGCTGTTTTCCAGCATTCAGCCGCAGCCGCTGCTCAACGGCAGGCTGAGCAGCGGCGTTCAGCAGTTGGCGTTCGCCCCGAGCGGCGATGGCCTGCTGCTGGAAACGGCGCAGGGCTGGCAGCATTATGCGATTGATAACCCTTACCCTGACGTGACCTGGCGTTCGCTGTGGCACAAGGTGTGGTATGAGAATTACCCTGAGCCGGCCTACGTGTGGCAATCGACCTCCGGTGAGGACAGCTATCAGGCCAAATTCAGCCTGATGCCGGTGATTTTTGGCACCTTCAAGGCGGCGAGCTACGCGATGCTGTTCGCTATCCCGCTGGCCTTGGCCGGGGCGATTTACACCGCTTATTTCATGTCGCCCGGGCTGCGGCGGGTGATCAAGCCGGCTATCGAGGTGATGGGCGCATTGCCGACGGTGGTTATCGGGTTGGTGGCCGGCATCTGGCTGGCACCGGTGATTGAACATTATTTGCTGGCGGTGCTGTCGCTGCCGGTGCTGCTGGCGGTAGCGGTGTTGGCCTGTGGCGCAGGGGTGAACCGCTTTGCGCCGCGGCGGTTACCGCCAGGTTTCGATCTGTTGATCCTGCTGCCGTTGATGCTGTTGGTTATCTGGCTGGCGTTCAGCGTTGGGCCGTGGCTGGAAGTTAAACTGTTCGGCGAACCGCTGCATTTCTGGTTGGGTGACGATTATGACCAGCGCAACGCGCTGGTGGTCGGTGTGGCGATGGGGTTTGCGCTGGTGCCGATTATCTTCTCACTGGCGGAAGACGCCTTGTTCAGCGTACCGGCTACCCTCGGCCAGGGCTCGCTGGCGTTGGGGGCGACCCAGTGGCAAACCGTGATGCGGGTGGTGTTGCCTTCGGCCAGCGCCGGTATTTTCTCCGCGCTGATGATCGGTTTTGGTCGGGCGGTGGGCGAGACCATGATTGTGCTGATGGCCACCGGCAATACGCCGATTATCGACGGCAGCCTGTTCCAGGGCCTGCGCGCGCTGGCGGCCAATATCGCGATAGAAATGCCCGAGGCGGTAGCCGGCAGCAGCCATTACCGGGTGCTGTTCCTTACCGCGCTGGTGTTGTTTATTTTCACTTTCGTGTTCAATACGTTGGCGGAGGCGGTGCGTCTGCGCCTGCGTAAACGCTACACCCTGAATCAGGAGGCGCCATGAAGCGCTGGGTGAGGAGCGGCTCGCCGTGGATCTGGCTGACCGCCGGTTCGGTGGCCCTCAGCCTGCTGGCGCTGATCGGCATCATGCTGCTGCTGGCCGGGCAGGGGATGCGCTATTTCTGGCCCAGCCCGGTGTACCAGTTTGAGCTGAATCAGAGCGCGGCCGGCCCGGTAATGATGATCGGCGAGCTGTACCAACAACAAAGCATTTCCCGCCGCCAGTTGCAGGAGTCCGGCGTTGCGCTGCCGCAGGGGAATGCGCAGAACGTCGAACGCTATCTGATCAAAGTCGGCAACCGCGAGAGCGAAGGGCAGGATTTCCGCACGCTGCTGGCCAGCGACATCCTGCGGCAGAGCACGCCGCGCGATCTGCTGGTGCTGGAGCGCAACAGCAACGGCACCGCTTATGGCTATTTGGCGGGGATGCTGGAAGATGGCCAACCCTTGACCGGGCGCAACATCAACCAGGCGCTGCAGCAGCGTTTGCCGCAGATTGCCGCGCTTTCGCGGCAGGCGCATGACATTCAATTTCGCGATATGGCGCGCATCAACCAAAGGTTCGATACGCTGCGCCTGCGCGAAAAGCGCCTGCAACGCGATGACAAACTGGACGCTCGTTCGCAGGCATCCATCAGGGCTGAAAGGCTGGAGTTGCAACGCCAGTATCGGCAGTTGTCCGAGCGGCTGGAAGGGTTGAACCGCGATCGCCAGCGCGATGCGCTGTTGCTGCGCGACATGCACGGGCAGGTTCATACCATTGCGCTCAGCCAGGTGCGTGATGCCTGGTATCCCAATGCGATGAACACCACTCAAAAGCTGACGCATTGGGCCGAACAGGTGAAGAAATTCCTCAGCGACAGCCCGCGTGAGGCCAATACCGAAGGCGGCGTGTTCCCGGCGATTTTCGGCACCGTGCTGATGGTGATCCTGATGTCGATGGTGGTGATGCCGTTTGGCGTGATCGCCGCCGTTTATCTGCACGAGTATGCCGGCAATAATTGGCTTACGCGGCTGATCCGCATTGCGGTGGTCAATCTGGCCGGCGTGCCCTCGATTGTTTACGGCGTGTTTGGCCTGGGTTTCTTCGTTTATATGATTGGCGGTACCCTGGATCAGCTGTTTTACCCGGAGTCGCTGCCCAACCCGACCTTCGGTACGCCCGGCGTGCTGTGGGCGGCGTTGACGCTGGCGTTGTTGACGCTGCCGGTGGTGATCGTGGCTACCGAGGAGGGGCTGTCGCGCATTCCCGCTGCGCTGCGCCAGGGATCGTTGGCATTAGGCGCCAGCCGTGCGGAAACGCTGTGGCGTATCGTTTTGCCGATGGCCGCCCCGGCGATGATGACCGGTCTGATCCTGGCCGTGGCGCGCGCCGCCGGGGAAACGGCGCCGCTGATGCTGGTGGGTGTGGTGAAATCCGTGCCGGTGCTGCCGGTGGATGATATTTTCCCGTATCTGCATCTGGAGCGGAAGTTTATGCATCTGAGCTTCCAGATTTACGATATGGCGTTCCAGAGCCCGAGCGTGGAAGCCGCCCGGCCGCTGGTGTTCGCCACGGCGTTTCTGCTGGTGGCGATTGTGGTGGGGTTGAATCTGGCGGCGATGGGTATCCGCCATTCGCTGAGGGAGCGGTACAGAGCATGGTCGCAGTAACAATGACGTTATTTCTGGGGAGTGCGTAATGGGTTTGATGACGCCAGGCAGTTTGCCCCGGCTGGATGTCCAGCATCTTGATGATGAACATACCGCGCTGGCGGTGAACGGCCTTAACCTGTTTTATGGCGAGAAGCAGGTACTGCACAATATTTCGCTGCGTATTCCAAAGCACCGCGTTACGGCGCTGATTGGCCCTTCCGGCTGCGGTAAATCGACGCTGCTGCGCTGTTTTAATCGTATGAACGATTTGGTGGATAACTGCCGGATCGAGGGTGAGCTGCAACTCAACGGGCAGGGCATCTCCGGCACGCAGATCGACGTAGCGGCGCTGCGGCGGCGGGTTGGTATGGTGTTCCAGCGCCCTAATCCGTTCCCGAAGTCGATTTATGAAAACGTGGTCTATGGCCTGCGGCTACAGGGCGTGCGCGACCGCCGGATCCTGGACGAGGCGGTGGAGCGTTCGCTGCGCGCCGCAGCGCTGTGGCATGAGGTGAAGGACCGGCTGCGCGAAAACGCCTTCCGCCTGTCCAGCGGCCAGCAGCAGAGACTGGTGATTGCGCGGGCGATAGCCATTGAGCCGGAAGTGCTGTTGCTCGATGAGCCGACTTCGGCGCTGGATCCCATCTCTACCCTGACCATCGAAGAGCTGATCTCCGCGCTGAAACAGCAGTACAGCGTGGTGCTGGTGACCCACAACATGCAGCAGGCGGCGCGCGTGTCCGACTACACTGCCTTTATTCACCAGGGGCAACTTGTGGAATACAACGCGACCGACGATATCTTTACTTCACCGCGCCAGCGCCGCACCGAGGATTATATTACCGGGCGGTATGGTTGAGGCTCGGCGGCGAAAATCGGTTGGTTTTCGCCGCTGACTACGATAAAACTCAGCAGGCATGATTCGCCATCTGAATAAAAATATTTTTTATATTTCTTCCGGCCTCTGCTTTATTAATGTTATACAGTTGGTGCTTACCAAGACTCGGGTTCCTGGTGTGCTATATATATGTTTTTTTGTTGCCTATCACGTCAATCATTGATTTTTATTATAATTTAATTTTCGTGGTCGATAAATGGATGCCTATTTATATAAGGAAGGTATAAGCATGAATATTGATGGTAATTATATTAAAGAAATATCTCTCTTGTTATTGCCAATGCTGATTTCTGCGGTGGCATGGTGGTTTTCTCGTTGGTTAAAGAGATATGACGCCCGGAGAAATGGCCGGTTTGACCGGGTCAGCGACGTGAAACGCCTGTCGGTTCTGTCCCGCATCCAGGCGCTTCGGGATAGGCCGCAGGATGGAATGACGCTGCTGCAAATCAAGGCGCTGTATGAAAGCATCGGGATCCGCTTGCCGGTATGGGTGGCGCATCAACTGGTGGACTATCTGGGCCGCGCGCCGGTGGCATTGAGCGACCTTGCGCTGAACTGCTTCTTGCGCCGCACTTCACTCACCGCGATCAGGGACGAAACATTTACCCTGGATGACCGCCGGCTGCGCCATCAGCACCTTTCTGTGCTGTTTTTCCTGATAGCCAGTGCGTTGGCTATCGTCTACGGTTTTTCCATCACCGTGCCCCCGTTAGGGGAAAGCGCAGCCACTGCCAGTAACACCTTTTGGTTTTTATTCTTCTTTTTCGCCTATTTGATAATGGCGTTGTTCGTCGTGGCCTGGACGATTAATGAATGGGAATCCCTGCTGCGCGTCAAGGCTTTCTGGCTGAGCTGGCAGCCCCACCTGTGCCAAAGCGAAGCGGCGTATGAGGCGCGTTGCCGGCATGAGCGGAACGTGGCGGCGCAGGAGAGCGCACCTGATACCGCCTTGCAGACCGTGGTCGATTTGCCGCCGGCCAAAAAGCCGCAGCGTGGGTGGTTGACGCGCATGCTGGGCAAGAAAGATAAATAACCGGTACGGGCCAGAGCAGCATATGGCCCTTAACGAGCGTTACCGCTCAGCCGCAATACCAACCCAATAAACAGCAAAGCGGCTCCCGAGGCGTAAAGCGGAAACCAGCGCGCCCACCAATGTGCAGAAAACACGGGAGCGCCGTTTGCATGGTTGGCGGCATAACTGCCGTAAAGATTCAGGGAAAAAGCAATCGCGAAAAGAATCAGACCGATAAAAATAAGCAGGCTTGATATTTTACCCATGTATTCATCCCTCTTGTTTTGTTATTTCCATGTTTAAATCTGACTATAGAAAAATATGATGGGGTATCTCGTTATAGCACTAAACTTATTTCATATGTCATTTTTTGTTATGCAGGGTGAACACATTAATACAGTCACCCCAATAAAAAACCCGCCTGTGCGGGTTTTCTCTTTTTTCTCGGTAAGCGTCACTTCACCAGCGGCTTATCATTCGGGGTTTTGAACTTGGCCAGATACTGCGGCTGGAAGATGCACATGCGCAGCACGGTGCGGTATTCGCCGTTGACGAAGAATTCGTCGATCAGCTCGCCCTCTACTTCGAAGCCCAGCTTGCTGTAGATGTGGATCGCCTTCGGGTTTTCTTTGTCGACGATCAGGTACAGCTTGTACAGGTTCAGTACCGAGAAGCCGTAATCCATCGCCAGCTTGGCGGCGGTGCTGGCGTAGCCTTTGCCCTGATGGGCCGGATCTATGATGATCTGGAATTCTGCGCGGCGGTGGATGTGATCAATCTCCACCAGTTCCACCAGCCCGACCTTGGCGCCTTCGTGGGCGATGATAAAACGCCGTTCGCTCTGATCGTGGATGTGTTTGTCGTAGAGATCGGAAAGCTCGACAAAGGCTTCGTAAGGTTCTTCAAACCAATAGCGCATCACGCTGGCGTTGTTGTCCATCTGGTGGACGAACGCCAGATCATCCCGTTCCAATGGGCGCAGCCTGACGCTGGTAGTGCTGGACATGTGTGTTCCTCTATGTCGTGAAATTGTGCAAAGTATAACGTCAGAGAATGAATGGCGGCGAAAAAAAACGGCGCCGCATGGGCACCGTTTAGGCAAGGTTCAGACTGCGCCGTTTTAATCGGCGGCGTGGCCCTGTTCCGGCAGGCGTTCGCCGTCCAGCCAGGCGGCGTTATCACGCATCGCCAACCGGCCTTCGGCAAACCAGTTCACCACCAGCGGGTAAATGGTATGTTCCTGGGTCTGCACCCGTTCAACCACCTCATCTTCCTCGTCGCCGGGGAAAATCGGTACCTTGGCTTGCAGGATCACCGGGCCGCCGTCGAGCTGTTCGGTCACGAAGTGCACCGAGGTGCCGTGTTCGCTGTCACCGTTGTCGATGGCCTGGCGGTGAGTATGCAGCCCAGGGTATTTCGGCAGCAGGGAAGGGTGGATATTCAGCATGCGGCCTGCATAGCGCTGCACGAACTGCGGGCTGAGAATGCGCATATAGCCGGCCAGCACCACCAGATCCGGCTGGTACCGGTCGATGGCGTCCGCCAGCGCAGCGTCAAACGCCGCGCGGTCGGCAAAGGCCTTGGCATCCAGCGCATGGGCGGCAATGCCTGCCGCTTCTGCGCGTTGCAGGCCGTAAGCCTGCGCCTTGTTGCTGAACACCGCCACAATTTCGGCGGCAATCCGGCCCTGCTGGCAGGCGTCAATCAGCGCCTGGAGATTGCTCCCCTGGCCGGAGACCAACACCACGATCTTTTTCATCAGTTGATGACCACTTGTTGTTCGTCGGAAGATGCGGTCAGTTTACCGATCTTCCACGCTTTTTCACCGGCTGCGGTCAACAATGCGATGGCTTGTTCAACGGATTCTTCCGGCAGTGCGATTACCATGCCCACGCCACAGTTAAAGGTGCGGTACATTTCGTGGCGGCTGACGTTACCGGCCTGCTGCAGCCAGCTGAATACCGCCGGCCACTGCCAGCTTGATTCGTCGATCACCGCCTGCATGCCTTCCGGCAGCACGCGCGGGATATTTTCCCAGAAGCCGCCGCCGGTCAGGTGAGCGATGGCGTGCACGTCGATTTTCTCGATCAGTTCCAGTACCGATTTCACGTAAATCTTGGTCGGCTCCAGCAGGTGGTCAGCCAGCGGTTTACCTTCCAGGTCGGTGGTGGTCGGATCGGTGTTGCTGACTTCCAGGATTTTGCGCACCAGCGAGTAGCCGTTGGAGTGCGGGCCGGAAGCGCCCAGCGCGATCAGCGCGTCACCGGACTGCACTTTGCTGCCGTCGATGATTTCGGATTTCTCGACCACGCCGACGCAAAAGCCGGCTACATCGTAATCTTCGCCGTGGTACATACCCGGCATTTCGGCGGTTTCACCGCCCACCAGCGCACAGCCGGACTGCTTGCAGCCCTCGGCAATGCCGGTGATGACGCTGGCCGCGGTGTCCACGTCCAGTTTGCCGGTGGCAAAGTAATCCAGGAAGAACAGCGGCTCAGCGCCCTGTACCACCAGGTCGTTCACACACATTGCGACCAGATCGATGCCGATGGTGTCGTGGCGTTTCAGGTCCATCGCCAGACGCAGCTTGGTGCCTACGCCGTCGGTACCGGAAACCAGGATCGGCTCGCGGTATTTCTGCGGCAACGCACATAGGGCGCCAAAACCGCCCAGACCACCCATCACTTCCGGGCGGCGGGTCTGTTTAACTACACCTTTGATGCGGTCTACCAATGCATTGCCAGCATCGATATCGACACCTGCGTCTTTATAGCTGAGAGAGGTTTTGTCGGTCACTGCGCGATCCCCACGACGGTTTGCGGTTTGAATACGGTGCATCCGGCGTTGATACCGGATTAAGGCGCGGCAATTCTAACAGCGCAGGCAAACGTTTGCGAGTGGCTTGTGAACCGGCTCCGTTTTTTCGTCATCTATACTGTTATTCAAATATTCGGACTTTAGTTGATCCCGATCGGGCTATTGTGGGTGGCGCGGCCGGTAAAAGGAGTTATAATCCCGCGATTTTTTTGGCCGTCAACCACCTTAATAGGAGAAAAATGATGAAGATCGTTGAGGTGAAACACCCGCTGGTGAAACACAAGCTTGGTCTGATGCGTGAAAATGACATCAGCACCAAACGCTTCCGTGAGCTGGCATCAGAAGTGGGTAGTTTGCTGACCTATGAAGCGACCGCCGATCTGGAGACGGAAAAAGTCACCATCGAAGGCTGGTGCGGGCCGGTTGAGATAGACCAGATTAAAGGGAAAAAAATTACCGTTGTGCCGATCCTGCGCGCAGGTCTGGGCATGATGGAAGGGGTGCTGGAGCACGTCCCGAGCGCGCGTATCAGCGTGGTTGGCGTTTACCGTGACGAAGAAACCCTGGAGCCGGTGCCGTATTTCCAAAAGCTGGTTTCCAATATCGAAGAGCGTTTGGCGCTGGTGGTTGACCCGATGCTGGCTACCGGCGGTTCGATGATCGCCACTATCGATCTGCTGAAGAAAGCCGGCTGCAACAGCATCAAGGTGCTGGTGCTGGTTGCGGCGCCGGAAGGGATTGCCGCGCTGGAGAAAGCGCATCCGGACGTCGAGTTGTACACCGCCTCCATCGACCAATGTCTTAACGATAAAGGGTACATCGTGCCGGGCCTGGGTGATGCCGGCGACAAGATATTTGGTACCAAATAAAAAAATAAGCCGACTTTAATCAGTCGGTTTTTTTTGCATAAAATATATCTATCCCCCAAATAATTGATGTTGCATCAAGGCGGCAAGCGACAGAATCCCGATGAGCTTACTTAGGTAAGTGATTCGGGTGATTGAGCGTAGCCAACGCAGAGGCAGCGGCAAGTATGACGGGGATAGCAGAGGAAAAACATCCATGACCCGTCGTGTGATAGGCGTCAGCGAACGCCCACCGTTACTGCAGACCATTCCACTCAGCTTCCAGCACCTTTTCGCCATGTTTGGCGCTACTGTGCTGGTGCCCATCCTGTTCAAGATCAACCCGGCGACGGTGCTGCTGTTCAACGGCGTCGGCACGCTGCTGTATCTGTTTATCTGCAAGGGCAAGATCCCGGCCTATCTCGGGTCCAGCTTTGCGTTTATCTCACCGGTGCTGCTGCTGTTGCCGCTGGGTTATGAGGTGGCGCTGGGCGGTTTCATCATGTGCGGCGTGCTGTTTTGCCTGGTGGCGCTGCTCGTCAAAAAAGCCGGCACCGGCTGGCTGGACGTGATATTCCCGCCGGCGGCGATGGGGGCGATTGTCGCGGTTATCGGCCTGGAGCTGGCGGGCGTGGCGGCCAATATGGCGGGCCTGCTGCCGGCCGACGGCACCAATGCGGATACCACTACCGTGACCATTTCACTGGTGACATTGGGCGTGACCATCCTGGGTTCGGTGCTGTTCCGTGGTTTTCTGGCGATAATCCCGATCCTGATTGGCGTGTTGGTCGGGTATGCGCTGTCGTTCTTTATGGGCGTGGTGGATTTGACGCCAATCCGCGAGGCGCACTGGTTTGCGCTGCCGACCTTCTACACCCCGCGTTTTGAATGGTTCGCCATCTTCACCATCTTGCCGGCGGCGCTGGTGGTGATCGCCGAGCACGTTGGGCACCTGGTCGTGACCGCAAATATCGTGAAGAAAGATCTGCTCCGCGATCCGGGCCTGCATCGCTCGATGTTTGCCAACGGCATCTCGACGGTGATTTCCGGTTTCTTCGGTTCAACGCCGAACACCACCTACGGCGAGAATATCGGCGTGATGGCCATCACCAAGGTTTACAGTACCTGGGTGATCGGCGGCGCGGCCATTCTGGCGATTCTGCTTTCCTGCGTCGGCAAGCTGGCGGCGGCCATTCAGGCGGTGCCCGTGCCGGTGATGGGCGGCGTTTCACTGCTGCTGTACGGGGTGATCGGGGCTTCCGGCATTCGCGTGCTGATTGAATCCAAAGTGGATTACAACAAGGCGCAGAACCTGATCCTGACTTCGGTGATCCTGATTATCGGCGTTAGCGGCGCCAAGGTGCATATCGGCGCGGCGGAGTTGAAGGGCATGGCGCTGGCGACTATCGTCGGTATCGGCCTCAGCTTGCTGTTCAAGGTCATCAGCCTGTACCGCAAGGAAGAAGAGGTGATCGACGCGCCGGACGAGTCGGCACCACGGAAGTAAATAAAAACGGGCAGCCAAAGGGCTGCCCGTTTCGTTAATGCGTTATCCGTTAACTGCGGATTTTACGGTAAACGAACAGCACTACGATAGCGCCGATCACCGCCACGACGAAGCTGCCGAAGTTGAAACCGTCAACTTTGCCATAACCAAAGAAGGTGCTGATGTAGCCACCGACCACGGCGCCGACAATACCCAACACGACGGTCAGAATAAAACCGCCGCCGTCTTTGCCTGGCATGATCCACTTGGCTAAAATACCGGCGATGAGGCCGAAGATAATCCAGGAAATAATCCCCATTTACTGCTCCTTACTTTGCTTTTGAGACTCGATTTTTATTACTGCTGTTTGGCTGGCGGGGTGTTTTGCGTCCCGGCAGCGTTGGTATCATTTTTTAATTCTTCCGCTTTTTTCTCAGCGCTGTTTTTAATCGCTTCGGTTTTCGCTTTGGCTTCTGCGGTCAGATCCTTGGCGCCACTGATGGCATCGTTTTTAATGGATTTAGCCTGATCGACCAACTGTTGGCTTTGTTGGGTGGCGTCATTCTTGATGGCGTCGGCCTTGGCCTTGGCATCATTGGTGATCGCTTCCGCCTGTCTGGAGGCGTCGTCTTTAATGGCCGAAGCCTTGTCTTTAAGCTGGTCAGCCTGAGTGGCGGCCTCTTTTTTGATTTCCTTGGCGGTAGCTTCCGCTTTATCGGTCAGATCGTCCGCTTTTTTCTGCGCGGCGTCTTTCATCTGCTCTGCGCCGTCTTTAGCTTTCTCAAGATTGGCGTCGACTTTGGATGAATCATCACAACCGGCAACCAACAGCCCAATGATTGAGGCCAAAAGCACTTTATTCCATACTTTCATTGTCTATGTCCTTGTAGAAACCTGGTTTATGGTGACTGCATTTCGCCCCTCTATACTAGGATAAATCTTGGATAAAATACAAATTTCGCCAGCGATGGCAGTGAGTTACTTTACGCTCACGGAGGGCGGTTGCTCACTATTGCGGCATAAAATCCTGCCGGTTCAACAGAGCCTGCTTTTTGTGATAGACTCACCGTGTTTTCCTGCCAGTTTTGGTTGAGGTGCTTCCCTGAATACGCCGGCACAGCTTTCACTGCCACTTTATCTTCCCGATGATGAAACTTTTGCCAGTTTTTATCCGGGCGAGAACCCATCCCTATTGAGCGCGATCCAGTCTGCCGTTCGTCAGGAACATGGCAGCTATATCTATTTCTGGTCTCGCGAGGGCGGTGGGCGCAGTCACCTGTTGCATGCGGCCTGTGCGGAGCTTTCACAGCGTGGTGAAGCAGTGGGCTATGTTCCGCTGGATAAGCGCGCCTATTTCGTGCCGGAAGTGCTGGATGGCATGGAGCAGTTGGCCCTGGTGTGCATCGACAATATCGAATGCATCGCAGGCGACGAAGAGTGGGAAATGGCGATCTTTAATCTCTACAACCGCATTCTGGAAACCGGCCGCACGCGCCTGTTCATTACCGGCGATCGCCCGCCGCGTCAATTGAACCTCCATCTGCCTGACCTGGCTTCGCGCCTCGACTGGGGGCAAATCTACAAGCTGCAACCGCTGTCGGATGAAGAGAAACTGCAGGCTTTGCAACTGCGCGGTAAACTGCGTGGGTTTGAACTGCCGGAAGACGTAGGCCGTTTCCTGTTGAAACGGTTGGATCGCGAGATGCGCACGTTGTTTACGACGCTGGATCAGCTCGATCGCGCTTCGATCACCGCTCAGCGCAAGCTGACCATCCCGTTCGTCAAAGAAATTCTGGGGCTGTAGCCCTAGTCCTGCAATGACCTATCGCCGTTATTCTTCCGCGTGTTCCAGTAAGGCAAAATAGCGATCAATCTGACCGCGTTCCTTGCTGGCCCTCAGTTGCAACGCCAGATTGATGTTCTCCAGACAGCGCGCATTATCTGCCAATTCCTGGCCAATTTTACCTTTGCTCGCCAGCCAGGTAGCTACGCTGGCCCAACGCCATAAGGGCGACGAACCTTTGATTCTTTGGATCGGTGAGGGGAAATCACCCGAACCGCGTGTGCCGTCCTTCAGCATGGCGATGGCTTGCCGCGACATGTCGGTGAGCTCGGCGATATCGCTTAAGCCCACCAGAGAGGAATCGACGGACACTACCTGAGCGGCAATACCGGCGGATTCGATATCTTCGATGGCGCTGAAAATAGCCTTGGCGAAGCTGTCGCTTTCACGATCGAACTCCAGGTAAACGGTCTTGCCATAGAAACAGATTAAGCCGTCATCACACCCGCCGGCATACAATGCATCCTCCAGGTTGGCGGTCTCCGAGGTTACGCCGGTCAGCGTCAGCGAGAAATGGTAAAGCGGCATAGGGGGCCCCCTGTTACTTTTTTCCTGATTGAGCAAGACATTGATCTACCTTGCGCCGTATTTGCATGGCGTGCTGTTCAGGGTTTTTTGGCGTGGACCAGATGCTCATCATGTGTTCCCGATGTTCCGGAAGAGAACATTGCAGGCGGCCAAACGCGTGCCCATTGCTGGAGCGAAAAAACCAACCTTGCGAGATGGCATAGGATAACGCGGCCTGAATATGTTTATTAGGGTGGTTTTTCATCGGCCACCTAAAGTCAGGGTGAGGATATTTTAACTGTTGACGGTTGTCAACGCTGTTTGTGAGCTAAAACTGCACGCCGGGAGAATAGCAGGAAGAACCAAAAGGGATGATGAAAAGTATTTATATAACAATTAATTAAAAATAGCCCAGGTAAGGGCTATGATCATAATCTTGGTCAATGGGGTTACCGGAGCGGCGTTTACACTATCTCCAGCACCTGCTCCGGCGGCCGGCCGATACGCGCTTTACTGCCTTTGACCACTATAGGGCGTTCGATCAGCTTCGGATGCGCCACCATTGCCGCCAGCAATTGCGCTTCGCTCAGGGTGTCATCCGCCAGCTTCAGTTCTTTGTACAGATCCTCTTTTTTACGCATCAACTCGCGTGCGGAACTGAAACCCAGTTCCTTCAGCAGTTTCTTCAGCTCTTCCGCCGACGGCGGCGTTTCCAGATACAGCACCACTTCGGGCGTTACGCCGTGCTGCTCCAGCAGCGCCAGGGTTTCTCGGCTCTTGGAGCAGCGCGGGTTGTGATAAATAGTGACGTTTTTCATTTAATTCATCCTTATGAAAATCAGCCGCGCTGGTATTGGCGGAAACGCTCTTGCAACTGGCGCAGTTGGTCGATGCGCGCATCATAACGCGCCTGTTTCAGGCTGCCGAGTTTTTGCAGCGAACTGGCGTTGCTGAGCAGGCCGATCGCCTGATCGAGGCGGCCAGTTAGCGCCAGGCTCTCGGCGCGGGCAGACAGCTCTTCGTCGCGCAGCCCCTGTGCGGCGCTGGCTTGCGCCAGCAGATCCCAGGCGTTGGGATCGTCCGGGTGGGCGAAGGTGTAGCGGTTAAGTATTTTTGACGCCTGCGCCGGCTGGTTGCCTTCCACATAGGCGTTGGCCAGATTGAGCTGCAGCACCGGGTTGTTGCTCTGTGCGGCGTTGGCGGCCTGTAGCCGCGCAATGGCCTGCGGCGCGCGCTTCTGTCCGAGATCGATGTCGGTCATCAGATCGAGCAGCCAGACGTTTTTCGGATCTTGCGTCAGCAGCGGCTGCAGGATGTTACGGGCGTCGTCGTATTTTTTCGCTTCATAGAACAGGATGGCGCGGCCATATTTGGCGGCCATCTGCTCGCGTACGTTGCCTTTGCTGTAGGTGTCGAGCAGCTCTTCATTCAGGCTGTAGCCTTCCGTGCTGTACATGCCCAGCGAACGCACCTTGGCCATCAGGTAATCCTGTGTGGACTGCACCAGGTGCTTGGGCATTTGGTTGGCGCGGTTGCGCGCATCGGACAGGCGGCTGTCGGGCAAGGGGTGCGTCAGCAGCATTTCCGGCGGCTTGGAGGCATAGCGTGACTGGTCGGACAGTTTCTGCAAGAAGTTGGGCATCGCTTCCGGATCGAACCCGGCGCGTTGCAGCACCTGAATGCCGATACGGTCGGCTTCCTGCTCATTCGATTGGGTAAAGCTGATCATGCCCTGTTGGGTGCCGGCCATCGTGCCGCTCAGCGCCGCCATGCCCATGGTCGGGTTGGCCATCGCCAGCAGGATCGAGCCGAGGGCGCCTACCCAGGTCAGCGGGGCATTGCGCTGCTGGTCTTCCATCGCCCGCGCCAGATGGCGCTGGGTCACGTGCGAGATTTCATGCGCCAGCACCGAGGCCAGTTGGCTTTCGTTGTCGGTTTCACGGAACAGGGCGGAGTGCAGCACCACGTTGCCGCCAAAGAAAGCGAAGGCGTTGATTTCGTCGTTGCGCACCAGATAGAAATGGAACGGCGTACGCACCGAATAGGCGCTCGCCACCAGCCGGTTGCCCAACTGGTTGATGTATTGGGTTAGCAGCGGATCGTTGATCAGGGGCGCGCTGGCGCGTAACTGGCGCACATAGAAATCACCCATCGCCAGCTCCTGGCCGATGCTCAGGGTGCCGCCCGCA
Source organism: Serratia plymuthica (assembly GCF_018336935.1). Lineage (NCBI taxonomy): Bacteria > Pseudomonadati > Pseudomonadota > Gammaproteobacteria > Enterobacterales > Yersiniaceae > Serratia > Serratia plymuthica. Next base: position 4,896,024 of record NZ_CP068771.1, read on the forward strand.
GAGGTGCCCATGTCCGGCAGTTGATCCTGGGTTTCCGCCTTCGCCGGCGCCATCGCCGTGGCGTTGATCGCGCCGAGCAACAGTACTGCAATCGCTGTTTTGGTCAACCGGGTGGTCATAGTCAGGCCTTTCCCTTAAATAGTCATCTCTAAGACGTCAGCATCACATAAGAGTTCTTCTTCCGTGCCGGGCTCGCCAAAACAATCAGCGCGAAAGTGCGGTGGCTCACAAAACGGCACACTGCAGCGCCGTTTAAACCGATCACATCATAGTCAGCCGCAGGCGACAATGAAACTTCCGTCAGGGAATAACCGGGCAAAAAAGTTTTATTTTTCATTTCTGAACCCTCGCTGTCATCCCGCTTTGCGCGCCGTTCCCCTTTCGATTGACTCAGGCCGCACGATAAAACCAGGATCAAGTTTGTCCGTGTTTTATTGACAAGATAAACGGAGACTCATATAGTCTGTGTTATTGAAGGCCACATCATACTGAAGACTCAAAAATGGCGTACATCACAACCAGCGTTGAATATGGTATCCACTGTTTGCTCTGGCTGGTCGGCGATAATCAGCGCGCCCTCAGCAGCCGTGAGCTGGCAGAATTGCAGGGCGTTTCCCCCAGCTTCCTCGCCAAAATTTTTCCCAAACTCGAAAAGGCGGGGATCGTTGCGGCCAGCGAAGGGGTGCGCGGCGGCTACCGGCTGGCGCGCCCGGCGGATGAAATCAGTTTCCTGGAAATCATCGACGCCATTGAAGGGCACAAGCCCTTGTTCGACTGCCAGGAAGTGCGTGGCCGCTGCGCCGTATTCGACAATTCGCCGCCCGACTGGGCAGTTTCCGGCAAGTGCGCGATCCATGCGGTGATGCTGCAGGCGGAAAAAGCCATGCGCGACGCCCTGGCGGCGCAAACGCTGGGTGCCGTGGCCACTCGTTTTGGCCGCAAGGCACCGCAGGGCTTCTTCAGCGAGGTCAATATCTGGATCGATGAACGCATGACCGAGCGCACCACCCGCAGCGGCAAACCGGCGCGCTCCAAGCCCTAACGTCGCCGCAGTACTTTCCTGAAAAGACTCTTTTTTCCCGCCTCTCCGGAAGAGGCGCGGGCCCCTCTGTGCCCCGTTGACGGGCGGCGGAGCGGCGCCGTTCGTCCGGAAAACGTCACGGGCAGCCTGAAGGCCCGGTTATCTGTACTTTTGAAGGAGTAAAGCAATGACACAGAAAATAGTGATCGCCGGTTCGGGTTTTGCCGGGTTTTGGGCTGCCGTTTCCGCTATGCGTGCCATCACGCTTGCCGGCAAAACCGGGACGATTGAGGTGACGATGGTCTCGCCGACGCCAAATGTCACCATACGACCGCGCCTCTATGAGGCGGTGCTGGAAAACATGAACCCCGACATTTCCTCCCAGCTTGCCGCCGTCGGCGTGCATCATCTGGCGGGTTTGGTGGAGCAGGTTGATACCCTGAGTCAATCGCTGGTGGTTCAACAGGCCGACGGGCAAAAAATCACCCTGGGTTATGACCGCTTTGTACTGGCGACCGGCAGCCGGCTGTTTGTTCCTGCGGTGCCGGGGTTTGCAGAATACGGTTTCAACGTGGATACGCTGGAAAACGCGCAGCGCCTGGATGCCCATTTAAAAGCGCTGAGCAATAAAGCGGAAACTGCGGCGCGCAATAGCGTGGTGGTGGTCGGCGGCGGGTTGACCGGGCTGGAAAGTGCCACCGAGATGCCAATGCGGCTACGCGATATTTTGGGCAGCCAGGCGGATATTCGCGTGGTGATTGTTGATACCGCGCCAGAGGTCGGCGCCGGAATGGGCGCTGAATCCGCCGCGGTGATCCAGCAGGCGCTGGCCGAGTGCGGCGTCGAGTCGCGGGCCGGAGTGCGCGTTATTGCGATGGATGCGGACAGCGTTACGCTGTCGAACGGCGAACGTATCGCGGCCAACACGGTGATACTGGCTGCGGGCATGCGTGCGCATCCGCTCACTGCGCAGATCCCCGGTGAACGCGACGGCAGCGGGAGGGTGATCGGCGATGCGTTCCTGCGCGCACCGGCGGCGGGCGTCTTCGTGACCGGGGATACGGTGAAGGCAGCGACCGACGATTACGGCAACTACAACGTGATGTCCTGCCAGCACGCCATGAGCCTCGGCCGCGTTGCCGGCCATAACGCGGCGGCAGAACTGACGGGGCTGCCGGTACACCCTTACAGCCAGCCGAAATATGTCACTTGTCTTGATCTCGGCTCCTGGGGGGCGCTCTACACCGAAGGCTGGGATCGTCAGGTACGCTTCACCCGGCAGGAGGGCAAAAAGATTAAGCAGGAGATCAATACGCAGTGGATCTACCCACCTGCGGCGGACCGCGATGCGCTTTTCGCCGTTGCTAATCCGGACTTTGTGATTGTGCCCTGAGCCACATGCGGGAGCGGAGACGCTCCCGTTTTATTGCCGGTTTCCCGCGGGTAAAAAAGAGCGTGGCCACACTGCGGTTTTTATCCTCGGCACGGTTATCGCTCCAGCCACTCGATCGCCAATTCGCGCGCTTCATCCAGGCCGACATCCCGGCCTTCGCGGGTAATCGCCGTTTTGAGCTCATTAATCACGTCTGCTTTTTGCGTTTGACGCTCCTCATTGGCCAATGCCAGGAAGGCATCGCCTACCACCGTACAGATGCCGATGTATAAGGCTTTTGAATCCTCGAAACCACTGCTCATTACTGTTTCCTCTTGGGATTGATTTGGATCTACAACGGCAGAAAAGGCCGGTCTTGCACCACGCTTTTCATGACCAGTGTGGAGGTAAGGCGCTGTACGCCGGGCAGGGCGGAAAGCCGTTCGTCGTAGAGCCGCTGAAAAGCCGGCAGATCGCGGGCGATGACGTGCAGCAGATAGTCGGGGTCGCCGAACAGCCGCTGCGCCTGGATGACCTGGGGAATGTCCAGCATGGCATTCTCGAAGGCTTCAACGGCCTGACGATCCCCTTCCCGCATAGTGACGAACACCAATGCGGCAAAGTTAAAGCCAAGGCAGCCGGGATCGAGATGCGCGCGGTAACCCCTTATCACCCCGGATTGCTCCAGAGCGCGTACCCGGCGATGGCAGGGGGAAACGCTGAGCCCGATCCGGTCAGCCAATTCGGTAACGGAAAGACGGCCATCGAACTGGAGTTCAGCAAGGATTTTGCGGTCGATCTTATCCATTTGGAATAATTTCCCTCAATCTGCAATTTATACGCAAATAATTGAAACCACATTCTAACAACTTGGGGATATTCTTTTCAATAATTGAACAATTTTGGACATTACTGGCTTTTGGAGCCTGAAAGCGGTGGTCCTGCGGAGGAAGGTGAAGTGATAAAACGGATAAGCCAATGCACCGCGCGTCGGTGGCCGCAAAAGGCATCGCTCACATGACGCCGGCTATTTTTGCCGCCTTCTGGGCGGTATCTATGCTGTTTGTCATTACCCCAGGGCTGGACTGGGCGTATATCATATCGGCAGGCATACGCGGACGGGTAGTGGTGCCTGCGGTGGCGGGCTTGTTGTTGGGGCATCTGATGGCGATAGCGATCGTGGCGGCCGGCGTGGGCGCGCTGGTGGCGGGCAATCCGCTGGCCCTCACGGCGCTGACTCTGATTGGCGCGGCTTATCTGTTGTGGATCGGTTGCAACATGTTGCTTTATCCCCCTGCGCCCAGCGCGGGTGAAGGGCAGCCGTCCGGCTCCTGGCTGCGTTGGGCCGGTAAAGGGGTGTGCATCAGCGGCCTGAACCCCAAGGTCTTTCTGTTGTTTCTGGCGCTGTTGCCGCAGTTCACCGATGCCAATGCCGCCTGGTCGATTCCGATGCAGATCCTGGCGTTGGGTCTGTTGCATCTGGTGAGTTGCGGGTTGGTTTATCTGTTGGTGGGGTGGGGGTCGCAGTCCCTATTGCAGACACGTCCGCAGGCCGCCCGTGTCGTCAGCCGCATTTCCGGCGTTGCCATGCTGTTTATTGCCATCGGTTTGCTCGCTGGGCAGGCGTTCAAATAAAAAGGGGGTGAATGTGATTTCACCCCCTTCAATGCAGATGCGTTAACGGCGGTCTGTTACGCCGTTAGCTGGCCGTAGCGTGAGTTACGCGAACCGGCACCGATTTATAAGACGGGGTGCCGCTTTCCTTGTCGATATAATCCAGCGGAACCAGCACGTTCGCCTCAGGATAATAGGCCCCGACGGAGCCTGGAGCGATGTTGTAGGAGATCACCGTGATATTTTCCAGCCGCAGTTTGCGTCCGGCCACCACGGTTTCGATATCCACCAGATCACCATGTTCCAGGCCCCGCTTCTCGAGATCGATGTCGTGCATGAACAGAACATCGCGACGGCCAAATACGCCTCTATAACGGTCATCCATGGCGTAAATAGTGGTGTTGTACTGGTCATGGCTGCGCAGGGTGATTAGCCGCAACACGTCGTCGCCCTGAACCTCGGCGTCTTCTTCTACGCCGCTGAACACCGAGAACATGGCTTTGCCGGTTGGCGTCGGCCATATGCGCTCGGTTGGCGGCAGCGGCATACGGAATCCACCGGGCTGTGCGATACGCTCATTGTATTTATCGAAACCGGGAATGGTTTTTTCAATCAGATCGCGAATGATGCTGTAATCGGCCACCAGTTCCATCCAGGGCACCTTGGTGTCCTGCAGGGTTGCCTTGGCCATGCCGGCGACGATCGCCGGTTCTGAAAGCAGGAACGGCGATGCCGGTTTCAGTTTGCCGGAAGAGGCGTGCACCATCGACATGGAATCCTCCACCGTGATCGACTGGCGACCGCTGTCCTGCATATCCAGTTCTGTACGCCCCAGGCAAGGCAGGATGTAGGTTTCCTTGGCGACCAGCAGGTGCGAGCGGTTCAGCTTGGTGCCGAGATGGACACTTAAATCCAGCGATTTCATCGCCGGGAAGCACAGATCCGGGTCCGGCAAGGCCACCGCGAAGTTGCCGCCAAGGCAAATCAGCGCCCTGGAGGTGCCTTCCACCATGGATTGCATGCCTTTTACCGCATCATGCCCGTGCTCTTTCGGCGCGACAAAGCCGAACACGTTTTCCAGATTGGCCAGGAACTCTGGCGAAGGTTTTTCAGTGATGCCGACGGTGCGGTTGCCCTGAACGTTGGAATGGCCGCGCAGCGGGCAGATCCCGGCGCCGGGTTTGCCGATATTGCCGCGCATCAACAGCAGATCGGCAATCAAACGTACGTTTGCCGTTCCTTTGTTGTGCTGGGTAATGCCCATGCCGTAAGTAATGATCGTGGCTTTGGATTTCGCATAGGCCAGCGCAACCTGCTCCAGATCTTCCTGAGTCAGGCCGCTCTCCGCTTCAATGTCTTGCCACGGGGTGGCGGCCAAATCCGTGGCGAATTGCGCGAACCCCTGGGTGTGTTCGGCAATGAAATCACGGTCGATAACGTTGCTGCCCGCACCCTGCGCGGCGTCATATTCCAACAGCGCCTTGGCGATCCCTTTCAATGCGGCGGCGTCGCCGCCGGCTTTAACCTGATAGTAGGTTGAAGCGATATTGGTGGAGCTGTAGGTCGCCATCTCGATAACGTTTTGCGGGTCGGCAAAGCGCTCGAGCGCGCGTTCACGCAGCGGGTTGAAGACGATAATCGGGATCTGGCGCCGAGCCAGTTCGTGCAAGGTTCCCATCATGCGCGGGTGGTTGGTGCCCGGGTTGTGGCCAATGGAGATCACCAGTTCGGTATTGTCGAAGTCATCCAATGACACCGTGCCCTTACCGATACCGATGGATTGCGGCAGGCCAACGCTGGTCGGTTCGTGACACATGTTGGAGCAATCCGGGAAGTTGTTGGTACCGAATTCACGGGCAAACAGTTGGAACAGGTAGGCGGCTTCATTGGAGGCGCGGCCGGAGGTGTAGAACTCAACCTGATCCGGCGACTGCATGCCGCGCAATAGTTCGCCGATGCGCTTGAAGGCATCTTCCCATTCGACCGGGCGCAGCGTATCGCTGACGCTGTCGTAAACCAGCGGATGCGTCAGACGACCGTAGCCTTCCAGCTCAAAATCCGTTTTTTCCAGCAGGGAAGTCACGGTGTTGGCCGCCAGAAACTCCGGCGTTACCCGCTTGCTGGTGGCTTCCCAGGTGACCGCCTTGGCGCCGTTTTCGCAGAACTGGAAGGTCGAGTGGTGCTCTTTGTCAGGCCAGGCGCACCCGGGGCAGTCGAAGCCGTCCGGTTGGTTGGTGCGCATCAGCGTGACCGGCGCTTCGAAGGTTTCCATTTGTGTTTTCACGGCGATAGCCGTCGCTTTCAAGGCGCCCCAGCCACCTGCCGGCCCATCATAGGGCCGTATTCCGGGAACGGCGCGTTTCTTCTTCATCATATGAACTCCTACCGCCCTTGAGTGGGCGATATCTTATTGAGACAGGTGTATTCGGTGTTCCCCTCGGGAGGCGGGATAACCGACAACTATTATTGCGGCCCGATAATGGCTGCGTGCGCGTTGCCATTACTCTGCCTGCGCCGGTGGCCAGGCAGAGCGGGTGCTCAGGCGGCAATAAATCTTTTATGGGTGATTCCCTGGGCGTGAAAAAGACGTCGGGTGACTTCACGCCCGATATTCCGCCGCCGTAAGACGGCGTTTTCGCTTATGCCTGCGGCTCCGCGGGCGTTTGCGGCCCAGCCTGAGTTGCAGGCGGTTCTGGTGTTGCCGGTGGGGCTGCAGTCTCCTTGCTTGTGGGGGGCAGTTTGTTGAACACGACCTTGTCAGTTGTTTGATCATAGCCAATCTCGACGCTGTCGCCCGACTTCAGGTTGTCGCCAAGAATTTCCTTCGCCAATCGGGTTTCCACTTCCTGGCGGATCCGGCGTTTCAATTCGCGGGCGCCGAAGTCAGGCTGATAGCCCACGTCCACCAGGTGTTCCACCAGGGAATCGGCAATATCGAGGGTGATATTCTGAGCCGCCGCCGTGCGCGTTAAATGCTCAAGCTGGATATTCACGATTAAACGAATGTTTTCCTGAGACAGGGAGTTGAACACGATGACTTCATCGATGCGGTTCAGGAACTCAGGGCGGAAGTGGCCCTTGAGCACTTGCATCAGTTCATCGTGAATCGCCTTGTCTGACTTGCGTTCCGCCTCCGGCAGCGAGGCGTTATTCATGATCACCGCAGAACCGAGGTTGCTGGTGGCAATGATGGTGGTGTTGCTGAAATCGACCACTCGCCCTTTACCGTCCGTCAGGCGTCCATCATCGAAGACCTGCAGCAACACGTTGTAGACGTCCGGGTGCGCTTTCTCGATCTCGTCGAGCAAAATTACGCTGTAAGGACGGCGTCTTACGCGCTCGGTTAACTGGCCGCCCTCGTCATATCCCACGTACCCCGGAGGGGCGCCGATCAGGCGGGCTACGGCATGGCGCTCCATGTATTCCGACATGTCGATACGGATAATGGCCTGTTCGTCACCGAACACCGTTTCGGCGATGGCCTTGGCCAGCTCGGTTTTGCCGACGCCGGTAGGGCCGAGGAACAAGAAAGTGGCGATAGGGCGGTGTGCCTGGCTCAGCCCTGCGCGCGACAGGCGTACGGCGTCGCTGACGGCTTCGACTGCATCATCTTGCCCGACCACGCGTTCACGCAGTTTGTCTTCCATATTGAGCAGTTTTTTCCGCTCTTCCTGGGTTAACTCGGTCACCGGGATGCCGGTCAGGCGCGAAACCACTTCAGCGACGGAAGACAGGGTGACTTCCAGCGTCTCTGAACCCGTTTTGCGCTGCCAGGCTTCCGTTAACGCCTCAAGGCGCGCACGTTTGTCACCAATTTGCGCCTCGAAGCTTTTAACGTCGTCAAACTTTTTGCGTGAAGACGCCGAGTCTTGCTCGCGTTTCAGGTGGGCGATTTCCGCTTCCAGTTCCTGAATATCCGCCGGCCGGGAGGTGGCGGAGATGCGAACGCGGGCCGCCGCCTGGTCAATCAGATCGATGGCCTTGTCCGGCAAGAAGCGTGACGTGATATAGCGATCGGACAGTTCGGCCGCAGCGACGAACGCTTCATCAACAAAGGTCACCTGATGGTGCGCTTCCAGCTTGTCGCGCAGGCCACGCAAAATGACGATGGTCTGGTCGACGGTCGGTTCCGGTACCAAAACCGGCTGGAATCGACGTTCAAGTGCGGCATCTTTCTCGATATGTTTTTGGTATTCGTTGAGGGTTGTCGCGCCAATCAGGCTCAGTTCACCGCGCGCCAGCGCCGGTTTCAGTACGTTGGCAATGTCCAGGCCACCTTCGCCGCCGCCCTGACCGGCACCGACAATGGTATGGAGTTCGTCGATAAACAAAATCAGTTCGGCATTTTTCTCGCTGACTTCATCAATCAACTGTTTGGCTCGTTCTTCAAATTCGCCGCGGTATTTTGCGCCCGCCACCATGGAGTTGATATTCACTTCGACCAGCCGCTTGCCCCGCAGCACTTCGGGCACGTCACCTTTGACAATGCGCTGCGCCAGTCCTTCCACTATGGCGGTTTTGCCCACGCCCGGCTCGCCGATCAGTACCGGGTTGTTTTTCTTGCGGCGGGCAAGCACCTCGATGGTACTTTCAATCTCCTGCGCGCGGCCGAGCACCGGATCCAGCTTGCCCTGGCGCGCCATTTCAGTCAGGTCGCGGCCAAACTTGTCCAGCGTCGGCGTGCCTGTCGGGGTGTCGATACGGCCGTCTTCCGCACCTTTACCCACAAGCTTCACCACTTTCTGTCGCAGAGCGGCCGGGGTGACGCCGTATTTTTTCAACAGGGCGCCGGCAATGCTGTCCGGCACTTCACTGAGCCCGATCAGCAAATGCTCCGGGCCAACATAAGAATGGCCCAAATCGCGGGAGGCCTGGAAAGCGTACATGAAGGCTTTTTTCAGACGTGGGGAAACCGTCATGTCTTCCAGCGTCGCGCCGGTTTCGGCCGCTCCCTTGTAAGCATGCTGGTCAATGTAGGCCTTGATGTCCTGCGGCGACAATTTGAGCTCTGTCAGCAGGGCGGAACAGACATCGGTATCTGCCAACACATACAGCAGGTGCTCGGTATCAAGTTCACTGCGGTGCAGTTCATGCGCTTTTTCTGCCGCGCGTTGCAGCAGCTCAAGCGTTTGTTTGCTGAAGGCGTCGGTGGCATCGACGGATTCGCGCGGGACTTCCGCAGAGAACCCGGACGTTTCTTCCGCCGCTTCGTCTTCGGTTAACTCATTAAAGAAACGCGATAAGGCGCCACCGCCACCCAACAGAGAGTCGAATGGATTGAGAATATTTTGATGGCGCGTTAATTGCCGGTAATCGTAATCACAGATGGCAATGGATTTCCTCTGACCATTTTGCATCACTGTCACACGGCCCGATGCCGGGCGAGCATGACAAATATCACATAAAATAGGCATGGTGAATTAACTCCTATCAAGTTAAAGCGATTTAACTTCAATAAAACAGGTGTTTTGGATATGTCTGTTATTTATTTAATCTTGTCGGATTAAATAAGGGTGTTGACGAATTTAATGCCGGTTCCTTTTGATGGTGGTGAGTTAAGGCATCGTTATCACAATGCCGGATGACGAAATAAGGTGCATCCGGCATTTTTCAGTAAAATGCTGGATGCGTTACTCTTTAATTATCCTTGAATGATGCTTTTACAGGTCGTGGCGTCAATGACTATTGGGCGGTACACTGCGCGTAGACAGGGCTTCTAATAACGTCAGCGATGGAATAAAGAATAAACCGCCGGTGACGGCATGGCTGAAATCGAGCAAACGATCATAATTACCCGGCGGAAGGCCAATAATCATATTTTCAAGCATTTGTTCTATCGGCGCCGGGGAGCGGGCATAGCCGATAAAGTAGGTACCGAATTCGCCCATGCCGGGTCTGCCAAACGGCATGTTATCGCGCAGGATCTTTACTTCGTTACCGTTCTCGTCTTCCAGCGTGGTGAGTGAGCTGTGGGATGAGGAAGGTTTTACGTCGGCGTCCAGCTCAATATTGGATTGTTTATGGCGGCCGATAATGCCTTCTTGTTGTTCAACGGTCAGCGAATTCCAGCCTTTCATATCATGCAGGTATTTCTGCACCAACGCATAGCTGCCGCCGGCAAAGGCACGGTCTTCCTCACCCACTACGGTGAAGTCGATGGCTCCGCGGCCCTCTGGGTTTTCGGTGCCGTCGACAAAGCCGATCATCGCGCGCTGATCGAAATAACGGAAACCCTGAACTTCATCCACGACGGTGACGGCATCGCCGAGCTTATTCAGCAACTGGGTCGCCAGCTCAAAGCACAGATCCATTTCTTCGGCACGAATGTGTAACAGGATGTCACCGGGGGTAGCGACGGCGACGCGGCCACCGGATCCTATTTCACGAAAAGGATGCAATTGCGCCGGGCGCGGAATGCCGAAAAGCGTATTCCAGGCGGTGGAACCGAATCCGCAGACGCATGACAGCCGCCCATCTGGCGCTCTTTTCGCTACCGAACGCACCACTGCCGCCACGTCGGCACACCAGTCGCGTACGGTGGCGTGGTGCTCCGGCGTATTTGTTATTGTCGCGACAATGAAGATGGCACTGCGCGTAACAGGGCTAAAAACTGCCTGTGAATCATCATAATACGTGCTCATAAGTCGTCTACCATCCAGTAAGGGTTAAATATGATATTTAAAAAGCAACAACAACTGATGTAAAACGCATTAAATATAGAGCTACCTTTTTTACTTTGCATTGTCAATGTTGAAACAACCTTTCCAAATAGCATATCAAAACTTAACAAGGTGCGTGATAGATTGTATCTATTGCGCAATAAAATTAACCAATTTGACGAAATGTTATTGGCAGGTAAAATTAATTCACAAGGCGAGGAAACCGAGAAAAACCAAGCGATCATGAGCTGAAAAAAATGGGCGGTAAGTTCATAAACTATGCCGTTAAAATTTTAAATAAAATCATCTGCGTCGACTGAGGCGTGTCGAGGCTAATTAATTATCCTGATTTATCCCATGTTCGTGCCCATAAACCAACCTTTGGGGCACCCGCAGGCCTGTTTCGCTAAAAAATACGGCCAGGAAAAGAAATTAAAACATTACCGGGATTGTAAAACAAAGTGCGGTATGAGGTTTTCCTCATTTTTTGCGTGGCTCATGTAAGGGATGTGGCCCGTTTTTTAATGGATAACAGGCAGTGACCTGGAATAGCAATATAACGCGTGGTTTATAAACTTATCAAAATGGTGATACACAGGGGTGAACAATGTTGGGATTAGATGCCTTCCATTTAGCGAGGATACAGTTTGCCTTTACTGTCTCCTTTCATATTATTTTTCCGGCTATTACCATCGGGCTCGCGAGTTTTCTGGCGGTGCTGGAAGGTTTGTGGCTGAAAACACGTAATGACACCTACCGTGAGCTTTATCATTTTTGGTCGAAGATATTTGCGGTCAATTTTGGTATGGGGGTGGTGTCGGGTCTGGTAATGGCTTACCAGTTTGGCACCAACTGGAGCGGTTTTTCGCAATTCGCCGGCAGCATTACCGGGCCGTTATTGACCTACGAAGTGCTTACCGCTTTCTTCCTGGAGGCCGGTTTCCTCGGGGTTATGCTGTTTGGCTGGAACCGGGTAGGGCGCGGGCTGCATTTCTTTGCCACTTGTATGGTCGCGCTGGGTACGCTCATCTCAACCTTTTGGATCCTGGCTTCGAACAGCTGGATGCACACGCCGCAAGGCTATGCGATCGAAAACGGCATCGTTGTCCCGGTCGACTGGCTGAAAATTATCTTTAACCCGTCATTCCCTTACCGTTTGTTGCACATGTCTACCGCCGCTTTCCTGGCCAGCGCCTTCTTTGTCGGGGCATCGGCTGCCTGGCACCTGCTGCGGGGCAATGATTCGCCGGCGGTGCGCAAAATGTTCTCCATGGCGCTCTGGATGGCGCTGTTTGTCGCCCCGGTTCAAGCGGTAATCGGCGATGCCCACGGCTTGAATACCCTGGAGTATCAACCGGCGAAAATTGCCGCCATTGAAGGCCATTGGGAGAACCGGCCGGGGGAAGCCACGCCGCTGGTGCTGTTCGGCGTGCCGGATATGGAACAGGAAAAAACCCGCTACAAACTGGAAATTCCTTATCTGGGCAGCCTGATCCTGACGCACAGCCTCGACAAGCAAGTGCCGGCGTTGAAAAGCTTCCCTAAGGAGGATCGCCCGAATTCCACCATCATCTTTTGGTCGTTCCGCGTGATGGCCGGCCTGGGCATGCTGATGATTCTGCTTGGCGTCGTCAGCGCATGGTTGCGTTGGAGAGGCCGTCTGTATCAGTCGCGTCCTTTTTTGTGGTTCGCGTTGTTAATGGGGCCTTCTGGCCTGATTGCGCTGTTGGCCGGGTGGTTCACCACTGAAATCGGCCGTCAGCCCTGGGTGGTTTATGGGGTGCAACGGACCCGCGACGCCGTTTCCGCGCACGGCGATATGCATATGAGCTTCAGCCTGCTGGCTTTTATCGCGGTGTATTGCTCGGTGTTCGGCGTCGGCTATATGTACCTGATGCGTCTGATCAAGAAAGGCCCGGGGAGCGACGATACGCATGGCACCGTTGTCGACGGCACGCCGGCGCGCCCGCTGTCTGCGGTTCAGGATCCTTTGAACAAGCCGGAAGGGAGAAACTAACATGGGCATCGATCTTTCAATTATTTGGTTCACCATCATCGTATTCGCCACCTTGATGTACATCGTGATGGATGGCTTCGATCTCGGGATTGGTATCCTTTTCCCGTTCAATAAGGATGCCACCGAGCGCGACATGATGGTCAACACCGTGGCGCCGGTCTGGGACGGCAACGAAACCTGGCTGGTGTTGGGCGGTGCGGCGTTGTATGGCGCTTTCCCGCTGGCTTATGCCGTTATCACCGATGCGTTATCCATTCCGTTGACCGCGATGCTGATCGGCCTGATCTTTCGCGGCGTGGCGTTCGAATTCCGCTTCAAGGCCACGCCGGAGCACCGTCCGTTTTGGGACAAGGCGTTTATTGTCGGCTCGATCCTGGCGACCTTCAGCCAGGGGGTTGCCGTCGGGGCAATATTGAATGGCTTCGAGGTCACCGGCCGCGTCTACAGCGGTTCGGCGCTGAGCTGGCTGGCGCCGTTCCCGCTGTTCTGCGGCCTCGGCCTGGTGGTCGCCTATGCGTTATTGGGCTGTACCTGGCTGATTATGAAAACGGAAGGGGCCTTGCACCGCAAGATGTCTGAGCTGGCGATCCCCTTGACGCTGGTGCTGTTGGCCGCTATCGCCATCATCAGCATCTGGACGCCGTTGGCGCACCAAGATATTGCCGCACGCTGGTTCACCACGCCGAATATCTTCTTGTTTCTGCCGGTGCCGCTGTTGGTTCTGGCCTTTGCCTGGGGCATCGTGCGGGCGGCGTATAACCGCCGGGCCAGCTATGGTCCATTCCTGATGACCCTGGGCTTGATGTTCCTGGGTTTCAGTGGCCTGGGGATCAGCATTTGGCCGAATATCATCCCGCCGTCGATCTCCATCTGGCAGGCGGCGTCACCGCCTCAGAGCCAGGGCTTTATGCTGGTCGGCGGGTTGCTGATTATCCCGGTCATTCTGGCTTACACCTGCTGGAGCTATTACGTGTTCCGAGGAAAAATCAAACCGGACGAAGGTTACCATTGATCGATAACGTTGCCAGGAGACGAATACATGAAACCTGTGACAGACAGCCACCCGGCCTTTTGGCGGCGCTTGATGTGGATGATGGCGATTTGGGCCGCAAGCGTGCTGGCCCTCGGCGTAGTGGCATCGGTATTTAAACTGCTGATGCTCGCCGCCGGCATGAAGTCTCACTGAAAAAGCAAGCAGCCAGGCTATCGGCTTGATAGACAGCCTGGCTTGGCTTTTCGGTCAGCCTCGGGGCAATAAACGGCAACGCCATTATTTAAGTCATCAGTGCCTGATGATTTCTTGTTACTGCTCATTTGGGAGGTATTGCAGATGTCGACATTTACCGATCCCTGGGAACGCAAGTTTTATTATTTGCGGCTCTCCATTACGGATGTGTGTAACTTCCGTTGCAGCTACTGTTTGCCTGATGGGTATCGTCCCACCGGGGGCAACAACAAAAGCTTTCTGACGTTGGATGAAATCCGGCGGGTTACGCGGGCGTTTGCCGCCTGCGGTACGGAAAAGGTCCGTCTGACCGGCGGCGAACCCTCACTGCGCAGAGATTTTGTCGAGATCATTGATACCGTCAGACAAAACCCGGAAATCCGCAATATTGCCATGACCACCAATGGCTACCGCATGGCGCGTGATGTGGCGCGTTGGCGGGCCGCTGGGCTGACCTCCATTAACGTCAGCGTGGATAGCCTGGACGCCAACCAGTTTCGCGCCATTACCGGCCAGGACAAGTTCAGGCTGGTGATGGACGGAATTGACGCCGCCTTTACGGCGGGTTTTGACAAGGTCAAGGTCAATGCCGTTTTGATGCGCGGAATCAATGATCATAGCCTGCAGACCTTCCTTGACTGGATTAAGCACCGCCCGATTCAGCTGCGTTTTATCGAACTGATGGAAACGGGGGAAGGGCGAGAGCTGTTTCGCCAACATCATATTTCGGGAGAGGTGATCCGCGAACGCCTGGTCGCCATGGGGTGGCAGCGCCGGGAGCAAGAGCGCAGCGCAGGCCCGGCTCAGGTGTTTTTCCACCCGGATTATCAGGGGGAAATCGGCCTGATAATGCCGTACGAAAAAAACTTCTGCGCCAGCTGTAACCGGCTGCGGGTCTCCGCAACGGGTAAGTTGCACCTGTGCCTGTTTGGTGACGGCGGTGTCGCCTTGCGTGACCTGTTGCAGGCCGACAGCAGCCAGCAAGAATTGCAGGAGCGTATTGCGCACAGTCTATTGCAGAAAAAACAAACGCATTTCCTGCATCAGGGGAATACCGGCATCACGCAAAACCTGTCGTTTATCGGGGGATAAATTTTACTGGAGAAAGAGCATGGCCAAAACTTCGGCTGAATTTGTCCCTGCAAACCGGGCAGTGTCGGGCCGCCATCCGTGCGCACCCGCCGCTCCTTGTCAATTCGTTCCTTATAAAGAAAGTGTAATCATGGCGCATTTCACACATATCAATACGATGGGCGAGGCCCATATGGTGGATGTCTCCGCCAAACCAGAGACGCAACGTGAAGCCGTTGCCGAAGCTACGGTGTCGATGAATCCGACAACGTTAAAAATGATCTTTGAAGGCAAACACCATAAAGGCGATGTTTTTGCTACCGCCCGCATTGCCGGTATTCAGGCGGCGAAACGTACCTGGGAGCTTATCCCGCTATGCCATCCGTTAATGCTGAATAAAGTTGAAGTCGTGCTGCGCGCCGATGAGCAAAACAATAGGGTGGTTATTCAGGCGCGGTGCCGTTTAAACGGTAAAACCGGCGTCGAGATGGAAGCCCTGACCGCCGCTTCGGTTGCAGCGCTGACTATTTATGACATGTGCAAAGCCGTGCAAAAAGACATCGTCATCGGCAATGTGCGTTTACTGGCGAAGCGAGGGGGGAAATCCTCCGATTACACGGCGGTGGATCATGATTGACGTTTTATTCTTTGCTCAGGTGCGTGAGCTGATCGGTTGCAACCATCTGCAACTCCCTGCCGACTACGCCACGGTGGCGATGTTACGCCAGGCGCTGTTGTTAAAAGGCGACCGTTGGGCGCTGGCGCTGGACGGCGATAAACTTTTGGCGGCGGTAAACCAAACGCTGGTGCCTTTCGATCACCCCTTGAATGCCGGCGATGAAGTGGCTTTTTATCCGCCGGTCACCGGAGGTTGAGATGCAAAACAAAATTGTCGTCGATACCGAAAATTTTGATATCGCACGGGAACATCAATGGTTATCAGCCTCAGAGACCGAAGGCGCCGTGGTCACTTTCGTCGGCAAAGTACGAAATAATAATCTGGGCAGCGATGTCAGTTCCCTGACGCTGGAACATTATCCCGGCATGACCGAAAAGTTGCTGGCGCAGATTGTTGACGAGGCCCGCCGCCGTTGGCAACTGGGGCGGGTGGTGGTGTTTCACCGTATTGGCGAGATGCAGGCTGGAGATGGCATCGTTTTGGTCGGCGTCAGCAGCGCTCATAGAGCCGATGCCTTTCTTGCCGCCGAATTTATTATGGATTATTTGAAAACCAAAGCGCCATTCTGGAAAAGGGAATCAACGCCGCAGGGCGAACGATGGGTTGCCGCAAGGGATAAAGATTGTGCGGCAGCTGAGCGTTGGTAGCTATCTGAACATTTTATTCCCATCGGGTTTCGGCACGGTTTACACCGTGCCGAAGAGTGGCGTCAGATCAGATTGAAATAACGATCGGGTTTGAGCAGAGCAGGCAGAGGTTTTTGATTGTTCATTTCCATCAGATTACGTTCGATGGTATTGCAGATGGCATTCAATGGCAGATCATTGGCGCTGGTGCCAAAAGGATCTTCCAACTCTTCGGCCAGTGAGTCCCAGGACAAAAAGGTATAGGAAATAAAGACGGAAACAAACGGCGTCATATAATGCAAATCAGAAACCAGCGCAAACGGCAGCAAGGAACAGAATAAATATACGGTGCGTTGCAGGATCAGCGTATAGGCAAAAGGCACCGGCGTGTTGGCTATTCTTTCGCAACCGCCGAGAACATGCGCGAGTTCATCCAGTTTATTATCGAGCATTTTATAGGTGACATCGCTTAATTTTCCCTCCAGGCGCAATTTGCCAATCTGATCGCCCAATAATAACAAGACTCTGTTGGTTGGCATTGGGCTGGCGATGACCTCCGAGAAGGCCTCTCTCGGTAAAATGCGATACAAATCAGCAGTGGGATCGGTGTTTCTTAATTGGTGCTTCAAACTCCAGCTAAACGCAATAAGATATTTTGCTATTTCATCATGAGACTTTGTATCTTCTGGAAGCAAATTTTTTAATTGTCTTAATAATGTGCGTTCCGCTATCAGCAAGGTTCCCCATAACATTCGCGCTTCTACAAAGCGGCTATAGCTGGCACTGTTGCGAAAGCCCAGAAAAATAGCGATGGCGATCCCCAGCAGGCTAAAGGGGGCAATAGTGAGATGTATGCCAAGTTGTTCATACCATTGGTAAATAATGATGGCGACAATAGACATGAGGATATTTAAAAACAGACGAAAGGTGATTTTTGACAGCACCGAACCGTGCCAGTCAAACAGGCGAAGAAACCAATGCTGGTTTGGGCGAATAATCATGGGGTTACTACTCCCTGGCAGTTTGTTTTTGGCTATGGTTTTTTAGTGATGATTAATTATTATGGCCGATAATATGTAACAACGTATGAGGTTTCTCGTCGGCAAGTGAATGTTTAGTGTATGACTTTGGGCGATGGCAATCAGACTCTCTGAGTCGCTGATTAAATTATCTGATTTATTTATTCAATAATCAATACGTCCGAAAAATAATTAAGCTTGTGACGTTAAGATAAATAAGAGTTATTGAATGACCCGCCGTTTGCACGCCTCCGTTTTCGTTTAACGGCCGAGGCGCGCAGGCTAAATGAGAATAAATAGTATTTGCCGCCAACGGCCTTCCATGCGCATTACCGGGATGCGCGGATTGCGATTCGGCCCGGTTTAAGGATACGCTTGCCCTGGGCTCTGGTATTCTTATGGAGCATGTTGTGAGTTGGATGTTCTCTGGGGCGGGGCATCCAATCCGTTAGGCGTTGAAGCATAGCGAGCCTTGAGTGTCGATGTGCCCAGGCCTGTACCCCATTCATTTCATAAAAATCACCCACTCCAGGAACCGCAATGCCTGCAAGTCAAACCTCTGGGAGCACTCTCTGATGCTGGAGATGTTATTACAATGGTACCGCCGACGCTTTACCGATCCGCAGGCTATCGCGCTGCTGGTGATACTGGTCGCCGGGTTCCTTATTCTCTATTTTCTGCATGGCATTCTGACGCCGCTGCTGGTGGCCATCGTGCTGGCGTACCTGCTCGAATGGCCGACCGCGCGGTTGCAGCGTATCGGCTGTTCGCGCAACTGGGCGGCGAGCATGGTGATGATCATGTTCGCCGGCATCGCGATGCTGCTGGTGTTTGTGGTGGCGCCGACCGCCTGGCAGCAGGGCATCAACCTGATGACCGATCTGCCGGGGATGCTCAATCAGTTTTATAACTTTGCGGCGACGCTGCCGAAGCGTTATCCGGCGCTGGTCGATGCCGGCATCATCGATATGATGGCGGAGAACCTGCGCGGGCGGCTGTCGGGCATGGGGGAGTCGGTGGTGAAATTCTCGCTGGCTTCACTGGTCGGGCTGCTGACGTTGGCGATTTACCTGATTCTGGTGCCGATGATGATGTTCTTCCTGCTGAAGGACAAAGAACAAATGCTCAACGCGGTGCGCCGCGTGCTGCCGCGCAATCGCGGGTTAGCAGGGCAGGTGTGGATCGAGATGAACCAGCAGATCACCAACTATATTCGCGGCAAGGTGTTGGAGATGGTGATCGTCGGCGTGGCGACCTATCTGGTGTTCGTTATTTTGGGTATGCGCTATTCGCTGCTGCTGGCGGTGCTGGTCGGTTTCTCGGTACTGATCCCCTATATAGGCGCGGTGTTGGTGACCATTCCGGTGGTGGTGGTGGCGATGTTCCAGTGGGGCGTCGGCGCCGATTTCTGGACGCTGATCGTCGCCTATCTGGTGGTGCAGGCGCTGGACGGCAACCTGTTGGTGCCAATCCTGTTTTCCGAGGCGGTCAATCTGCACCCGCTGGTGATTATCTTGTCGGTGATCATCTTTGGCGGGCTGTGGGGTTTTTGGGGGGTGTTCTTCGCTATCCCATTAGCCACGCTGGTGAAGGCGGTGATACACGCCTGGCCGGACGAACTGCGGGTGGAAACGGAACCAGACTAAGCGCGAATGACGAAGCGCAGCAGGCCGCTGCGCTTCGTGAGAATTACTGCTGCAGGTAACTCAGAACGATGTCGTGGTGATTGGTGGTTTTGAAATCATCAAACACTTTCTCGACTTTACCCTTGGTATCAATCAGGAAGCTGATACGGTGAATGCCGTCATAGGTTTTCCCCATAAAGGTTTTTTCACCCCAAACGCCGAACTGCTGCGCCACCTGATGATCCTCATCAGATAACAG
Organism: Serratia plymuthica; assembly: GCF_018336935.1. NCBI lineage: Bacteria > Pseudomonadati > Pseudomonadota > Gammaproteobacteria > Enterobacterales > Yersiniaceae > Serratia > Serratia plymuthica. The sequence continues at coordinate 4,915,211 of NZ_CP068771.1, forward strand.
CGTGAAATTCAACAACTCTTTCTCGGCAAAACGCGACAGCTTTTCTGGTTTATCCGTGCTGATGCCCAGCACTTCGACACCCGCTTTTTTCAAGTCATCCATGTTATCCCGCAGGCCACAGGCCTGAACGGTACAACCCGGCGTCATCGCCTTCGGATAAAAATAAACAAGCACTCGCTGTCCCTGGAAGTCGGCCAAATTAATTTCCTCACCGTCCTGGTCAGGCAAACTAAATTTCGGCGCTGTGTCACCGGCTTTCAATGGGCTCATCACTACTCTCCATCTTTCTCATCATGCTGTGGATAGTTAACAACGCTAATACTGCCTTGTGCGTTCAATTCTGTACATAGGCGATGGAAGGCTTGCTCGATATTTGATGCATCCGCGTCGCCGGGGCTGTGCGCGGTGATCTGAATGTAAAGCTGCGGCGGCAGGTGACCTTCCGCCGGTTGGGTTCTGGACACCAGCTCGGCAATGTTCATCTGGCTGGAGTCGAACAGATCGGTGAAGCGCTCAATGATGTGCGGCGAGTCTTTCACCTCAACCTGCACCCACACCGTGGCTGGCATCGGCGGTCTTTCATGCGAGTTGGTGCGTTTCATCACAATCAGCAGCTCCAGCTCCGCGCCTTTTTGCGGCAGAGTGGATTCAATCAGGGTAATCGCGTTCCAACTGCCGGAAAGCAGCATGATGAAAGTGAACTCCTCACCCAGCATGGCCAGACGGCTATCTTCGATATTGCATCCGCAACTGCTGACGTGGCGGGTGATGGCATTAACGATTCCGGGGCGGTCGGCGCCGAGCGCGGTAATCACGAGATAGTGTTCATCTGGCTTAGGCAAAATGGATCTTCCTGTCGTGCTCAATGGGGTTACCATGGTAAACATAAAAAAAACCGCCTGCCAAGCGCTTACAACGCTGTTGTTTGCTTGCTTTTGGATAGGCAGCAAAAGTACCATGAGTGACTTGTTTGTGGAGGGGACGGCCAATGTTTACGGGAAGTATTGTTGCACTGGTTACGCCGATGGACGACAAAGGTGCTGTCGATCGTGCGAGCCTAAAAAAACTGATTGATTATCATGTAGCCAGTGGGACCTCGGCCATTGTTTCCGTAGGGACGACCGGCGAGTCCGCAACGCTTGCCCATGACGAGCACGTTGAAGTGGTATTGCAGACGCTGGAGTTGGCCGCAGGCCGCATTCCGGTGATCGCCGGCACGGGCTCCAACGCCACCGCCGAAGCCATTTCGCTGACCAAAAGCTTCGAAAATACCGGCGTAGTGGGTTGCCTGACGGTAACGCCTTACTACAATAAGCCGACCCAGGAAGGGCTGTACCAGCACTTCAAGGCGATTGCCGAAAGCACCGCGTTGCCGCAGATCCTCTATAACGTGCCTTCACGCACCGGTTGTGACATGCTGCCGCCGGTGATTGCGCGTTTAGCAAAAATTAAGAATATTGTTGCCGTTAAAGAGGCAACAGGGAACTTAAGCCGTGTAAGTCAGATCCAAGTGCTGGTTGATGATGAAGATTTCATTTTGCTGAGCGGCGATGACGCCAGCGGTCTGGACTTCATGCAACTGGGCGGCAAAGGGGTGATTTCCGTGACCGCCAACGTGGCGGCGCGTGAAATGGCGCAGCTTTGCGCGCTGGCAGCACAGGGCAACTTTGCTGAAGCACGCCGCTTAAATCAGCGCTTGATGCCGTTGCATCAGGATTTGTTTGTAGAAGCAAACCCAATTCCGGTGAAATGGGCCTGTAAGGCATTGGGATTGATGGCAACCGATACGATGCGTCTGCCTATGACGCCGTTGACCGACGCTGCTCGCCCGATCGTTGAGCGCGCGTTGAAAAGCGCCGGTTTGCTCTCCTCTAAGTAATTGAAGCGGCCGCAAGGCGGCGAGTGCGCGAGTTCCCGGGAGCTTGGCTAACCCAGTGACCGGGGGGAGCGTGCGTGGCCAACACCGCGGCGGTTTCAAGTGCGACGAGGATGTAACTCTAAGGGAAATTTGATGTCTTATTCATTGCAAAAGTCGACGGTAGCAAAAGTCGTGGGTATTTCGCTGGTCATGATGCTGGCCGCCTGTACCACCGATCAACGTTACAAACGCCAGGTCAGCGGCGATGAGTCTTACCTCAACGCGTCGGAGCTCAAATCGTTGAACGCGCCGGCCGGTATGATCCTGCCGGTGCAGAGCGGGAATTATGATGTTCCGGCAACCACGCTGAAAGGCGGCGTTGGCAAGCAACTGGATATTCGTCCGCCTGTGCAGCCGTTGGCGTTGCTGAGCGGTTCACGTGCGCAATATGCCGGCGACAGCGGTACGCTGCTGCTGGAAAACAGCCCGCAAAACCAGAATCTGTGGTCACGCGTCGTCAGCATGCTGCAGACGAAAAATATCGCGATTGCCTCGCGTCAAGATGCCGGCCAGACCCTGACGACCGATTGGGTGAAGTGGAACCGTCTGGATGAAGACAACCAGTACGAAGGCCGTTACCAGATCAGCGTGCAGCAGCAGGGCTACCAGCAGGCGCTGGTGGTGAAAACCCTTGGTTTGCAGCAGCAGGGCAAAACCGAGCAGGTTACCGACCCTTCTGAAGTGCAGCGCTACAACGGCATGATGATGAACACTATCGTTGAGGGCCTGGACAAGCAGGACAACCTGGCGAGCAGCCAAACGGCCAACCGCTTCGGCGCGCTGGACGTACAGAGCGGCGCGGATGACACCGGCTTGCCGATGCTGGTCGTGCGTGGTCCTTACACCGTCGTGTGGGATCGCCTGCCTGCGGCGTTGGAAAAACTGGGGATGAAAGTGGGTGACCGCAGCCGTCCGCAGGGCACCGTCGCCGTGACCTATAAATCCCTGAGCGGTAGCGACTGGGATGCATTGGGCGCCAAGGATCCTGAACTGACCGAAGGTGATTACAAACTGCAGGTGGGTGATTTGAACAACCGCACCAGCCTGCAATTTATCGATCCTAAGGGCAAGCCGTTGACCCAGTCGCAAAACGACGGGTTGGTTGCGGCATTCCAGGCTGCGTTCAGTAAAACCAGCGTTAAATAACTAAAAAAGGGGCCGCGGCCCCTTTTTGTTTGATGGTTACGGTATCGTTTGCGTCGCAGATTTGGCACAATGTACCCATCATTCTTGAAGCTACAGCTGTGTTGGCTGCGTGCATTCACCCCGGTCACTTACTTGAGTAAGCTCCCGGGGACTCCTGCCCTTGCCGCCTTGCTGTAACTCCAATTATTCTGGGTATATCACGCCTGTGCGTTGAAGCGTTTTTAAAAATTTTTTTGGAGTAAGTGAGATGCAAAAAATAGCTGAGCTGTATCGCGGAAAGGCAAAAACCGTCTACACCACCGAAAACCCCGATCTGCTGGTGTTAGAGTTCCGCAACGATACGTCAGCACTGGATGGTCAGCGCATTGAGCAGTTTGATCGCAAAGGCATGGTGAACAACAAGTTCAACCATTTCATCATGAGCAAACTGGAAGAAGCCGGCATCCCGACGCAAATGGAACGCCTGCTGTCAGACAACGAAGTGCTGGTGAAGAAGCTCGATATGGTGCCGGTCGAATGCGTGATCCGCAACCGCGCCGCCGGTTCGCTGGTGAAGCGTTTGGGCATTGAAGAAGGCCTGGTGCTGAACCCGCCGCTGTTCGATCTGTTCCTGAAAAACGATGCGATGCACGATCCGATGGTCAACGAATCCTATTGCGAAACCTTCGGCTGGGTTAACAAAGAGCATCTGGCGCGCATGCGTGAGCTGAGCTACAAGGCGAACGACGTGCTGAGCAAGCTGTTTGACGACGCGGGCCTGATCCTGGTCGACTTCAAGCTGGAGTTCGGTCTGTTCAACGGCGAAGTGGTGCTGGGCGATGAGTTCTCGCCGGACGGCAGCCGCCTGTGGGACAAAAACACCCTGGACAAGATGGACAAAGACCGTTTCCGTCAGAGCCTGGGTGGCCTGATCGAAGCCTACGAAGAAGTGGCGCGCCGCATCGGCGTGAAACTGGACTAAGCGCTCTGCCGCAATACGGGGCGATCCAGCCGGAGCGCCCCGTCATTCATTTTCTCTTCCGCCTGCATTTCCAGAAAAATTCTACATTTCCCGCATCGTTAACCATTTATAATGGCAATCAGTGGGCTAGTTTCCTACGATTATTAAAAACCTAATCTGGAGTTTACTTATGCGTTGGCAAGGGCGTCGGGAAAGTGACAATGTTGAGGATCGTCGCGGGGAGTCTTCAGGTCTGGGTGGCGGCGGAGGCTTTCGCGCGCCAATCGGCGGCAAAGGCGGCATCGTCATTCTGGTGGTGGTGCTGGTGGCCGGCTATTACGGCATCGATCTCTCACCGCTGTTGAACGGCGGCGACGTGAGTCCGCAAACTCAGCAACAGAGCGCCAGCATCAGTCCAAAAGATGATGAGTTGGCCAAGTTTACCTCGGTGGTGCTGGCTTCTACCGAAGATAACTGGAAAGAAGTTTTCCAGCGTATGGGCAAAACCTATCAACCGCCCAAACTGGTGATGTATCGCGGCGTGACGCGCACCAACTGCGGCACCGGCCAGTCTGCGATGGGGCCGTTCTATTGCCCGGGCGACAAAACGGTATATATCGATCTGTCGTTCTACCAGGATATGAAAACCAAGCTGGGCGCCGGCGGTGACTTTGCGCAGGCCTATGTGGTGGCGCACGAAGTCGGCCACCACGTGCAGAACCTGCTGGGCATTGAGCCTAAGGTGCGTCAGATGCAACAGGGCGCCAGCCAGGTTGAAGTGAACCGCCTGTCGGTAAAAATGGAACTGCAGGCAGACTGCTTCGCCGGCGTTTGGGGCAAATATGCCGAGAAGCAGCAGATGCTGGAAGAGGGTGACTTGCAGGCGGCATTGAACGCCGCGCAGGCGATCGGCGACGACCGTTTGCAGCAGCAGGGCCAGGGGCGCGTAGTGCCGGACAGCTTCACCCACGGCACCTCGCAACAGCGTTACACCTGGTTTAAACAGGGCTTCGACAGCGGTGACCCTAACACCTGCAACACCTTCGCATCCCGTTAACATACCCTGCCGGAGCCTGACTCCGGCATTTTTTTAGGTAGGAACAGAGCCTTGCTACAGGCAATGCAACAACTTATGCAGCAGCAGGGCATCAGGCGCTTGCTGGTGCTCAGCGGTGAACCGCAATGGTGCCGCCAACAGGCGCAACAACTGGCTGCAAGCCTGCCGGGCGACTGGCCGTGGGTGGGGGAAAACCCGCCGGCCGGCCTGCAACCTTTGGCGAGCGGCGCGGTGCGAACGCTGCTGGGGCAAGAGCGGCTGCATGCGGTGTTTGACGCGACAACGGCCCTGGATGTTGAAGCCCTGGCGGCGCTGGCGGGTACGCTGCGCGCCGGCAGTTGGCTGTTGTTGCTGACGCCGCCATGGCGCCAGTGGCATCAGCAACCGGATGCCGACAGCCTGCGTTGGAGCGATTGTCCCCAGCCGATCACCACCCCGCATTTTATCCATCATCTGCAACGCCACCTGGCGGCGGACAGCGAGGTCACGCTCTGGCGGCAGGGTGAGACGCTGGCGTTGGCGGCATTGCCGGAGCGCCCGCCGTGGCTGGCGCCCGATGGTCACCCCACCGCCGAACAGCAAAGGCTACTGGAGCAACTGCAGAATGCCTCGGCGGGGGTCTGGGTGCTGACTGCGGCCCGTGGCCGCGGCAAGTCAACGCTGGCGGGCATGCTGGTAGCGAACACGTCGCTGACCTGCTGGATGACCGGGCCGAGCCGTGCCGCCACCGATGTTGCCGGCGAATGGGCGCAGGGGCGCGCGCAGTTCTGGGCGCCGGACGCGCTGCTCGCCCATTGCCGCGAGCATGACGTCGGCAACGTGGGCTGGCTGCTGGTGGATGAAGCGGCGGCCATTCCTGGCCCGCTGTTGCAGCAGTTGGTCGGTTATTTCCCTCGTGTCTTGCTGACCACCACCGTGCAGGGCTATGAAGGCACCGGCCGGGGGTTTTTGCTGAAGTTCTGCGCCGGGTTGCCTTCGTTCCGGCCGTTGGCTTTACAGCAGCCGATGCGCTGGGCACCGGGTGATGCGCTGGAGCGGGTGATAGATAATGCGCTGTTGTTCAACGAACAACCGGAATGGCGAGCGACCGAGCAGGCCGCCCGTTTCAGCCTGGTCGAACAGAGCGCGCTGTGCGCCGATCCCCAACGACTGGCGCGCTTTTACGCTCTGTTGAGCAGCGCGCATTACCGCACCTCGCCGCTCGATTTACGGCGGCTGATGGATGCACCCGGCATGCACTTTGGCGTGGCGCAGGTGGAAGACGAAGTGGTTGGCGCGCTGTGGCTGGTGGATGAAGGAGGGCTGAGCGCCGAACTGGCGCATGAGGTCTGGGCAGGGCGACGGCGGCCGCGCGGCAACCTGGTGGCTCAGTCGCTGGCGGCGCATGGCGGCCAGTGGTGGGCGCCGACGCTGCGTTCGCGCCGAATTACCCGCATTGCGGTACTGCCCGCGCTGCGCCAACAGGGCATTGCCCGCAGCCTGATCGCGCAGCAACGCCAACAGGCGCAGGGGCTGGATTTCCTTTCGGTCAGTTTTGGCTACACCGAACCGCTGTGGCGCTTTTGGCAATCCTGCGGTTTTGAACTGGTGCGCATCGGCAGCAAGACGGAGGCCAGCAGCGGCTGCTATGCCGCAATGGCCATCCTGGCGTTGAGCGAGCAGGGGGAAGCGTTGCGGCATGCGGCGCATAAGCACCTGGCGCGCGATTGGCGCTGGTTGCAGCAACGTGTTGATCTGCAACTGGAGATCACCGGCGATGACGGCGATACGCAGCTGAGCGAGGACGACTGGCGTGAACTGGCCGGTTTTTCCTTCGCCCACCGGCCGCTGGAGGCCAGCCTGGGTGCGCTGCAACGCTTGCTGTTGGCGAGCGGCCTGCCGCTGCCCGCGCTGCGCGGGCATCTGCAACGACAAAGGACGACGGCAGACTGTGTGACGCAGTTTGGCCTCAGCGGCCAAAAAGCCTTGCTGCGCCACTGGCGGCTGGAGGCGGCGCAGGCGCTCGAACAGCTGGATGAGCAACACTGCCTGCGCTGGCGCAACTGGGCGCAGTCATTGCAATAAATCGACAATGTTGTTCAATAAAACCTGATTTTCCTGATTTCTCAGCGGCGTATAGTAGACGCCAACGGCCCGGCACCTCCGGGCGACATCTGATGAAGACGAGGAGTCACCATGAAACACGAGCATTTCGTTGTCCAAAATCCGGCAACACCGGCGGTACAGCTGATCTTGCTGTTTCACGGCGTCGGCGATAACCCGGTGGCAATGGGCGAGATCGGCAGCTACTTCGCCAAAGATTTCCCGCAGGCGCTGGTCGTCAGTATCGGCGGCCCGATGGCTTTCGGTAACGGCAACGGTCGTCAGTGGTTTTCGGTGCAGGGCGTGACGGAAGAGAACCGCGCCGAGCGTATCGCACAGGCGATGCCGCAATTCGTCGAAACCGTGCGCTACTGGCAACAGCAGAGCGGCGTCGGTTACGCCGGAACCGCGTTGGTCGGTTTTTCTCAGGGATCGATCATGGCGCTGGAAGCCTTGAAAGCGGAAGCTAAACTGGCCGGCCGCGTGGTGGCCTTCAGCGGGCGCTTTGCCAGCTTGCCGGAGCAGGCCTTCGGCGAAAGCGTCGTGCATCTGATCCACGGCGAAGAGGATGCGGTGATCGCCGTGCAGCACGCCAAAGCGGCGGCGGAACGGCTGCAGGCCATCGGCGTGGATTTCACGCTGGACGTGGAGCCGGGCGTCGGGCACGGCATCAATCAGGAGATGATGAATCATGCCCTCGAGCGGTTGCACTACTACGTACCTCAGCGCTACTGGGATGAAGCGCTGTTTGGCAAACGTGGCGATTTGATCGCCTTTCGTTAATATTCTCCCCGACGGGCGCGGCTATGCTGCGCCCGTTGTCATTGCGGCATCACCGTAACCTTAACGTCCAACTGGTGAGCGCCCCCGCCAAAAATAATGCCGTGCATCGGGCTGACGTCGCCGAAATCGCGGCCCCAGGCCACGGTAATGTGCTGGGTATCGGCCAACACATTGTTGGTCGGATCGACATCTACCCAGCCATAGGGCGGACAATAAACCGACACCCAGGCGTGAGAGGCATCGGCGCCAATCATTCGCTCCTCCCCCGGCGGCGGCTGCGTGAGGATATAGCCGCTGACATAGCGTGCCGCCAGCCCCAGCGAGCGCAGGCAGGCAATTTGCAGGTGGGCAAAGTCCTGACAAACCCCTTTCTTCTCCCGCAGCAGGGTTTCTACCGGCGTGGCGATGGTGGTGGCCGTCGGATCAAAGGTAAAGTCGTTGAAAATGCGCCCGGTAAAATCCAGCAGCGCCGACAGCAGCGGCCGATCCGGGGTAAAGCTCGGCAGGGCGTAGTGGCTCAGTGCGTTATCGATGGGAATAAACGTGGAAGGAAACAGGTATTGAATGGGATCCAGCACTTCGGTTCCCCCGTTGGCCAACTGTTGGCGTACCCGCTCCCAGGACAGGCTGTTTTCCGCCACCCACTGTGCGGCGTGCGGCAAGACCAGCACCTGCGAATCCACCCGCACGGTCAGTTGGGTATGCGGCGTTCGCAGGGCGAATTGCACCAGGTGGTTGCCATAAAAATCGTCCAGTTCAAACCATTCATCGGGCTGCGGATCCACCTGGATCCGCGAAGCCTGGCACTGTTGCCAGGCCAGATTGCGCGGCGACAGCCGCAGCAACTGACGCGAATGCGGCACCGGCAGGCTGTATTGGTATTCGGTCACGTGGCTGACGCTATAGCGGTTTGCGTCGGCGGAGGTGAGAGATTGGCCGGCAGTTTGAGTTTGGCTCTGGCTCATTCGTCGTTTCCCGTGGTGTAGTGGGGGCCATGGTTGAAGAAGCGCAGGCTAATCTGATCGGACAACCGGTTCAGCGCCAGTTGCAACTGCGACACCGATTCTGACAAGGGTTGCGGGTCGTCGGCAAACCCGGCGTTACCCAGGCCGGCAATTTTCTCCGGCAGATCGAAAATGGCCTGTTCGGTAAAAGGTCCGAACTGGTCGGTCAGTTTTTTCAGGTATTCCACCAGTCCCTTCAGCAGGAACATCACCGAGCGCGGATTCTCCGGGCTGGTCAACAACAGCGGCAGGGCCGTGGCCAGATCCGGCCGCTGCGGATAACTGGAGCGGTAGGTGATGGTGCTGTCGCACAACTCCAGCCACCACTCCAGCCCGGCGTCGCGCACTTCGTCATCGTCCAGCACCAGCGTCAGCATATGCGTCACCTGCTGCAGGCGTTCCAGCCGACGGCCAATACTGAGGAAGCGCCAGCCCACGTCACGCGTCATGCCGTCCAGCGCAAAACCGGAGAGCGCCATCATATGCCCGATCGCCTGATCGAGAAACGCCAGCGCCTCCGCCAGGTTCCAGCGTTGAGCCTGATGGTGCTGTTCCAGATCTTTGGCTAAGCGGTTGAGGATATGCCAGTTGTCCAGCGAAAGCCGCTCGCGCAGTTGAAAACCGATACGCAGCAGTTGTTGCAACGTGCCGGCAAACCCCTGTGGGATCTCCGGGTTGAACAGCGCTTCCAGCAGCAGGGTGTTCAACTGTTGCGGCGCCAGTTCTTCAAGCGGAGAGGCTTCGTCGTTCGGCAACAGACCGTAATGGAGGCAAAGCTGCATCACGGCTTTATGCTGCTGTTCGCTGCCTTCGTCTTCGTCGAGCCGCAGGGTGAGGGTAGTACGCAGCAGACGAGCGATGTTGTCGCAGCGTTCGGTATAGCGGCCCAGCCAGAACAAGTTTTCAATCACCCGCGTCGACAGCCTGTGGCCGGTCGGCGGCAACTCTTGCCTCAGCACGCCGGGCCGTGGCGGTGGCGCGGAAGGCGGTGCCAGTACCCAGGTATCCTTGCTGCCGCCGCCCTGCTGCATGGTCACGATCTGGCGGCTGTTGGGGCCGGAGATGCGGGTCAGGCCGCCGGGCATCACCCGGTAGCCGTCTGGGGTGGCGACGGCGAATACCCGCAGGCAGGTGGCATGGTTTTGCAACTGATAGGGCGGACGCGGGGACAGCCCCGGCGCCTGCGACAGGCCGATCAGCTCTTGAGCGACATAGTTGTAAGGGCGCGCACGGATGCGTTCCTTTAGCTGAGCCAGCTCGGTGGCGCTCAGATCGCCGGCGATGCAGGTCCTGATGCGCAACTGCGGGAAAGCGCCTTTGACAATCAGGTTAGGCAGGTTTTCCAGCACCGTTTCCCGCGCGGTGCTTTCCCCACACCACCAGGAAGCGACGGAAGGCAACAGCAACGGCTGCCCGAGGATCTGCTGGCTGAGTTTTGGCAGAAAGCCGTACAACGCGCCGGTTTCAATCAGGCTGGAGCCGAGCGCATTGGCGATCAGCACCTGGCCTTCGCGTGCCGCCTGGATCAACCCCGGAATGCCCAGCGAAGAGTCGGGGCGCGCCTCCAGCGGATCGCAGAAGTCATCATCCTGCCGCCGTAAAATCACATGGACGCGCTGCAGGCCGTCCAGGGTTTTCAGCCAGACGCGCCCCTGGGACACCATCAGATCCTGGCCTTCCACCAGCGGGAATCCCAAATGCCGCGCCAGATAGGCATGCTCGAAATAGGTTTCGTTGTAAGGGCCGGGGGTCAACACCACGATGTGCGGGGCCTCGCCATCCCCGGCGGCGAACGGCGCCCAGTGGCGCAGGCTCTGTTGCAGCGTGCGGAAAAAGGTATTCAGCCGCTGTACTTTCAGGTCCCGGAACTGTTCCGGAAAAGCGCGGGAAATCACCGTGCGGTTTTCCAGCGCGTAGCCGGCGCCGGACGGGGCCTGGGCGCGATCGGCCAGCGCCCACCAGCGGCCATCGGCGGAACGGGCCAGATCGACGGCGTACAGATGCAGATAGACGTTGCCCGGGCAGCGAATGCCGTGCGCCGGGCGCAGAAAACCGGCATGCCCATGCACCAGCGCAGGCGGCAGCAGGCCGTCGCGCAGCAGGGTCTGCTCACCGTACACGTCGGCCAGGATACGGTTCATCAGTTCCGCACGCTGGGCAATGCCGGATTCTATCTGCTGCCATTCGTCGTGAGGGATAATCTGCGGCAGCAGATCCAGTTCCCAGGGGCGTTTAACCCCTTGCGGATCGGCGTAGACGTTATAGGTGACGCCGTTTTCAAAAATCTGGCGCGCCACGTGGTTGAGGCGGCTTTGCAGCTGTTCGTCCGGATAGGCGGCCAGCTCGGCGGCAAAACGCTGCCAGTGTGGGCGAAAGACAGCCTCGCCGGCAAACAGCTCGTCATAGTGCGCTTGCGAGTGGCGATAGTGGGTAAATAGTGATTGCGGCATAGGCATTGCGTTCCCGTTTTCCATGAGGCCTTGCGACGGCAACTCCCTTGCGGCGCAGGCCGGCACCTTCCTGGTGCCGACGTGCGCCCTCCTCGGTATCGAACCCCTATTTCCAGCGCAAATCTAGCGTGAACGGGAAGTTCGGGTTGCGCGTCTGGGGTTCGACGGTTAATTTTCCAGGCGTATGACCCATTTGCAAGAAACGCGCCAGCCTGCGGCCTTCAGCCTCATAGGCGTTGATCGGGTGGGTATCGTGGCTGCGTCCGCCCGGATGGGCGACGTGGTACTGGCAGCCGCCCAGCGAACGTTGCATCCAGGTATCCACCAGTTCCACGGTCAGCGGCGCGTGCACGCCAATGGTGGGATGCAGGCTGGCTGCGGGTTGCCATGCCCGGTAGCGCACGGCGCCGACCGCCTCGCCGACGTTGCCGGTGGGTTGCAGCGGCACCGGGCGGCCGTTGACGGTCACCTGGTGGCGATCGTCATTAAATCCGGTAACCCTGATCTGCAGACGTTCGACGGATGAGTCAACATAGCGCACGGTTCCGCCGCTTGCACCTTCTTCGCCCATCACATGCCAGGGTTCCAGTGCATGATCGATTTGCACCTGGACGCCGTCGGCGGAGAATTCGCCATGCTGCGGGAAGCGGAAGGCAAAGTGCGCGTCGAACCAGGTGGCTTCGAACGGGTAGCCGAATTCACGCAGTTCGGCGAGCACGTCGTTAAAGTCCTGACGCACAAAGTGCGGCAGCATGAAGCGATCGTGCAGTTCGGTGCCCCAACGGCGCAGCCGCTCCGGTTGATAAGGCTGCTGCCAGAAACGGGCCAGCAACGCCCGCAGCAACAGCTGTTGGGTGAGCGACATCCGGGCATGCGGCGGCATTTCAAAAGCGCGCAGTTCCAGCAGACCCAGACGGCCGCTTGGGCCATCCGGCGAATAGAGTTTGTCGATGCAGAACTCCGCCCGGTGGGTATTGCCGCTGGAATCGATCAGCAGGTTGCGCAGCAGGCGGTCGATAAGCCAGGGCTGCACTTCCTCGCCCGGCTCCGGGAAGCGGCTAAAGGCGATCTCCATTTCATAGACCGAATCGTTACGCGCCTCGTCAATGCGCGGCGCCTGGCTGGTCGGGCCGATAAACAGGCCGGAGAACAGATAGGAAAGCGACGGGTGGTTATGCCAATAGCCGATCAGGCTGCGCAGCACGTCCGGGCGGCGCAGGAACGGGCTTTCCGCCGGGGTGGCGCCGCCCATCACCATATGGTTGCCGCCGCCGGTGCCGGTATGGCGACCATCGATCATGAATTTTTCGGTGGTCAGACGCGACTGGCGCGCGGCGTCGTACAGGAAGGTGGTCTGCTCCACCAGCTCGCCCCAACTGGCCGCCGGCTGAATGTTGACTTCGATGACGCCGGGATCGGGAGTGATGCGAAAACAGGTCAGGCGCGGGTCAGAAGGCGGTTCGTAGCCTTCCAGCACCACCGGAATGCCCAGCGCCAGTGAGGTGGCCTCAATGGCCTCCACCACCTGCAGGTAATCTTCCAGCGTGCGCGTCGGCGGCATGAACAGATAAAGAATACCGTTGCGCGGCTCGGCGCACAGCGCGGTGCGGGCAATCCAGTCCGCCGACTGTTTTTGCTCCGGACGCCGGGTTATCGGCTGAGGTCGGGTATTTTCGGCCGCAGACGAATGCGGTTGCAGCAGTTGGCGGTAGGCCGGCAGCGTAGGGAAAGACTGATGCGGATCGGCGCTGTGAATGTAGGGGTAGTCGCTTTTATGCACCCAGGGTTGAGAATCCAGCGGCAGGCGGTAACCCAGCGGTGAATCGCCCGGCAGCAGGTAGCAGTGCTCGCTGCGCAGGAACCAGGAGCCGCTTTGCCACGGCTGGTTCTCTTCTCTGGCCAGCGGCAGAACGTGGCCGATGATGGCTCCCAGGCCTTGTTCAAACACCTTGTGCAACCGCGCTCGCTCCAGCGGATCTTCCAGCCGGGAATCCGACGGATCGACGTTGTCCGGCAGGCGACGTTCGCGCCACAGGTAGTAGAGCGGGTCTTCATAAGCCGGGAAGATATGCTGGTCGGAAACCTCTAGATACAGCGCGACGCGTTGCAGGAAATCCGCCGCCTGCCCGGTGGTGACCGCAGAAGGTTCGCGTTCATCGGCAAACATGGCCGGATCGGCCAGCGGCTCGCCGTCCCGGCGCCAGAAGCAGTTGAGCGACCAGCGCGGCAGTTGCTCGCCGGGGTACCATTTGCCCTGACCAAAATGCACCAGCCCGGCGGGAGCGTAGCGCTCGCGCATGCGCAGGAACAATTCGGCGGCGCGCAGGCGCTTGGTTGGCCCCAGAGCGTCGGTATTCCATTCGTCGCCGTCAGGATCGTCGACGGCGACGAACGTCGGCTCGCCGCCCATCGTCAGATGAACGCCGTTGGCCTGCAAATCGCTGTCAATCCGATAACCTAGCGCGTCGATCGCCTGCCATTGTTTCTCGCTGTAGGGCTTGGTCACGCGCGGCACTTCGTCCACGCGGGCGACCGCCATCAGGTGCTCAAATTCGCATTCGCACTCATCAATCGCGCCGCTGATCGGGGCGGCGCTGGAAGGTTCCGGCGTGCAGGCCAGCGGGATGTGTCCTTCGCCGGCAAACAACCCGGAGGTGGGATCCAGGCCAATCCAGCCGGCGCCGGGCAGGTAAACCTCGGTCCAGGCGTGCAGGTCGGTGAAGTCTTCCTCCGGCCCCGACGGGCCATCCAGCGATTTGACGTCCGGCGTCAGCTGGATCAGATAACCGGATACGAAGCGGGCGGCCAGCCCGAGATTGCGCAGGATCTGCACCAGCAGCCAGGCGGAATCGCGGCAGGAGCCGCTGCGCAGGGTCAGCGTCTCTTCCGGCGTCTGCACGCCCGGCTCCATGCGGATGGTGTAACCGATGTGTTGCTGCAACTGCTGGTTGATCGCCACCAGGAATTCCGCGCTGCGCCGGGCTTCATCGGGAATGCTGCTCAGGTAGTTTTCCAGTTCCGGGGTTAGCGGCTGGCAGTGCAGATAGGGCGCCAGTTCGATTTTCTGCTCTTCCGAATAGCAAAACGGAATATGTTCCGCATGCGGCTCAAGGAAGAAATCGAAGGGGTTAATCACCGACATCTCAACCCGCATATCCACTTCCACGCGGAAGTGGTCGGTTTTTTCCGGGAACACCAGCCTGGCCAGGTAGTTGCCGTTAGGATCCTGCTGCCAGTTGATAAAGTGGTTTTCCGGGGTCACTTTCAGTGAATAGGCCAAAATAGAGGTGCGGCTGTGCGCGGCAGGGCGCAGGCGTATGACTTGGGGACCCAGGTTGATGCGTCGGTCGTAGCGGTATTCGGTAACGTGGTTTAGCGCAATGTTAATAGCCATAAGCTCGAGCCTCAGAATAGGGGAATCTGAAATCGGGTCACATCAGTCTGCTGATGCCATGCTGTAGCCGTTACCGTGGAGGGTGGTGCTTTGGTTAACTCCCGTCTGTATTCAGACCGTTTTACCTGCTGGGAGTGTGATGATCATCACATTAACCAATTAGGGTTAAATCTAGAGACAATTTCTTGAGAAGTCGATTCTTTTTTCTGCGGGAAAGAGGGGGAAATGAAGCGCCGCCCTCGGAGGACGGCGCGTGCAGGCGGTCAGGGTTTTTTCTTCGGCCAGTTGTCGTCGTCGTCGTCCCACTGGGCATTATTATCGCGGTGTGGCGGCAATTCGGGCTTATCGGCGAGGTAACGTTTTACGTCGACGCGACGCAGTTCTTTGATCCCGCTGATGATCATCCCGACTAAAATCAGCAGGATAATCCACCAGTAGTCAGCTAACCATTGCATGTTTACTCCTTTCCTTCACTGCGTATAAAACGTGAAAATATCGCGGGCAGATGGCATTCAAGCCATTCGGCACCGGCAACGTCCTTATTTTGCCAGGCGGCCAGCAGCAGCGCGGGCGTCAGCAGATGTTCGGCTTCCTGCGCCAGCGGTCGGTAGCTCAGATGCCAGGGTTCTACCGCCACGCCGTCGCCGTCTTCGGTGAACGGGCGGTAAAAACCAAATTCGGCCATATGTTCCGTCATCCATTGATTGAGCGGATAAAAGTAACCGCCTTCCTCATATTCCCACGGTTCCAGCTGCAGCTTTTGCCCTTCCGGCAACAACGACGGGTCGTACACGTCCAGATCGCTGCCCCAGTGATGGCGGCTGGCGCCCGGCAGGGCTGACCAGCGCAGGATCGCTTCGCAGCGCTCGGCGGCGGACAGCGGCTCGATGTCGAGCGGCCGGCTGTCTTTATCTAATACTGGTCGTTCGCCGCAGAATTTGCCATTCCAGATCGCCAGTTGCCGATCGAAATCACGAAATGTGCTGGCGGGCTGCAGATCGAACCCGGCCGCCAGCGCCGCTTGCTGCATGGCGCGGAACGCGGTCACCGCCGCAGGTTGCAGGCGATGGTTACCGCTCAGCGGCGCCAGATGTTCGGTCGAGAGCCCGGTCAGCATTGTCGGCGTGATCATGCGACCAACTGCTCCATGATGCGTTGATACATGCGGCTCAGCAGTTGCAAATCGGCGGCGTGTACGCATTCATTGACCTTGTGGATGGTCGCGTTGACCGGCCCCAGCTCAACCACCTGCGCACCCATCTGGGCGATAAAGCGGCCGTCCGAAGTACCGCCAGTGGTCAGCAATTGCGGCGTCAGTTCGCAATAGTGTTCGACGGCGTTAACCACCGCGTCCACCAGCGCACCGCGCGCGGTCAGGAACGGCTGGCCGGACAAACGCCATTCGATGCTGTAGTTCAACTGATGCCGCTCCAGCAGCTCTTCCACGCGCTGTTTTATCGTCGCGTCGGTTGACTCGGTGCTGAAACGGAAGTTGAACTGGACGAACAGGTCGCCCGGGATCACGTTGTTGCTGCCGGTACCGGCCTGCACGTTGGCGATCTGCATGCTGGTCGGCGGGAAGAATTCGTTGCCGCGATCCCACTCGGTCGCCACCAGCTCATTGAGCGCAGGCATGGCGCGATGCACGGGGTTATCCGCCAGGTGCGGATAGGCGACGTGGCCCTGAATGCCGTGAATGTGCAGGTTGGCGGTGATCGAACCGCGGCGGCCGTTTTTCACCACGTCGCCGACGCGTTCGGTGCTGGACGGCTCGCCGACCAGGCAATAATCCAGGCGCTCGTTGCGCGCCATCAGCGTTTCCACCACTTTCACCGTGCCGTGAGTGGCGCTGGCCTCTTCGTCGGAGGTGATCAGGAACGCCAGACGGCCCTGATGGTGCGGGTTGGCCGCCACAAAGCGCTCCGCAGCCACCACCATCGCCGCCAGCGAACCTTTCATGTCCGCCGCGCCACGGCCATACAGCATGCCGTCGCGAATGGTGGGTTCAAACGGCGGGTTGTCCCAGCGTTTCTCATCGCCGGTCGGCACCACGTCGGTGTGGCCGGCAAACGCCAGCGTTTGCCCTTCGCCGCGCCAGGCCCAGAAGTTCAGGGTGTCGCCGAAGTGCATCGGTTCAACGGTAAAACCGATCGCTTCCAGACGTTCGATCATCAGCGCCTGGCAACCTTCATCGTGCGGGCTGAGAGACGGGCGTTTGATGAGCTGCTGAGCCAGTTCGATAACCGGGCAAATCATGCTGTTACCTCAGATATAAATTGCTGGTAGCCTTCGGCGCTGAAACCGAGCAGGGCGTGCCCCTTGCCGTCGTCCAGCAGCGGGCGTTTGATGATTGCCGGCTGCGCCAGCATCAGCGCGATGGCCGCATCGGCGTTGTCGCAGGCGTTGCGCTGCGCTTCATCCAGCTTGCGCCAGGTGGTGCCGCGGGTATTGAGCAGCGGTTCCCAGCCCAGACGTTCGACGAACCCGCGCAACTGCCGTTCATCCAGCCCGTCGGCGCGGTAGTCATGAAATTGATAAGCCACGCCTTGCTCTTCCAGCCAGCGGCGCGCTTTTTTGATAGTGTCACAATTTTTGATGCCGTACATGGTCAACGTCATGGAATAAGAACCTTCTCTGCAACCCAACACCGGCATGGCGCCAGTGGTAAACCGCCGTGGCGGTAAAATGAAAACCAGCGCCCAGCATGCCGAAAAATGGCGGGGAGTTCCACCGTACAATGGTCCGAAAGCCAGGGAAAGGGCGAAAAAATTCGGGCCGCATTCGGTGCGGCGAATGTTTGCTAATCTGAATGCGGCGGCCTGCCATCCTCTTGGAGAGAGTAATGTGGAAAAATACCGTATCGAAACCACCGAGTACGCTGTCGATAAAATAGCAGCGCTGATTGCGGAAGGGCTGAATCAGTATAACGATGAGGTGACCGGCAGCAGCGATCGTCGCCCGCTGGCGGTGACGGTGAAAGACCCGATCGGCGGCGAGGTGCTTGGCGGCATTACCGGGCGCTCTTCGCTGGGCCTGCTGTTTGTGGATTTGTTTTACCTGCCTGAATCAATGCGGGGTATCGGTCTGGGCAGCGAACTGCTGCGCCGCTTCGAGCAGGAAGGACGCCGCAGGGGATGCGTTTCCGCAGTGCTGTACACCATCAGCTTCCAGGCGCCGAGGTTTTACGAACTGAACGGTTGGACGCGCTTTGGCGAAGTGCCTTGCCTACCGGCAGGCACCAGCCGAATTTTTATGTCGAAGACCTTATGACCGGGTCTGCGGCAATCACTCCCTGGTCTGGCGTAATTTATACTCCAGGCTTTTTTTAACCATTGGCCATTCATGGTCGATGATCGAGAAAACCACCGTATCGCGATAGCTGCCGTCCGCATTTTTCTGGTGGTTTCTCAGCACGCCGTCTTGCTTGGCGCCTAAACGCGCGATAGCCGTTCTCGATGCGTGATTGTGCCAGTGGGTGCGAAATTCAACGGCAATCACCGCCAGCGCTTCGAACGCGTAGCCGAGCAGCAGGCGTTTGCACTCGGTGTTGACGGCGGTTCTCTGATAGCTTTTGGCGTACCAGGTATAGCCAATTTCAACGCGGCGGTTATGCCCATCGGCATTGCAAATGCGGGTGGTGCCGACAATCTTTTGCGTGTCGTTATGCACCACGACAAAAGGCAATGACCGCCCGGCGGCCTGTTCGCTCAGAGCGAAAGCGACATAATCATCGACGGTGTTTTCGTTGGGCGCCGAAGTAAACCAAAGCTCCCAGAGGCGCCCATCAGCGGCGGCTGTCGCCAGCGCCGCCGCATGTTCTTTGCGCAGAGGGAGCAGGCTGACGGTTTTGCTTTTCAGCTCGGTTTCGATAAGCCAGGATGAGTCAGACATTTGCCGCTATTTCCCCTTTCATTCACTTTTCGCCGTTTTCACGCGACCAGTGTTTCATCTCTTCGCCAATAAAATAATTCACCAGGTCGCGATACATTTTTTCTATCACTTCCGGGCTTAAGCCCTGTTCATCGGCCCAGGCTCTTCTTTGTTGCAGCATGGCTTCGAAGCGCTCTTTGGCCCGCACCGCATCGGGGCTGGTTTTGAATTTGGCGGCGGCTTTCACGTAGGCAAAGCGCTGGGCGATCAGTTTGATGATGTGTTCGTCCAGCATGTCGATTTCCGCGCGGATATCGCCCATGTCCGCACAATCTTGCGGAGAAAGTTTGTTCTCGATAATCACTCTGGGTTTCCCTTGTTTTAGCGCACATAGCCATTTTGTTGCAGGCGATCCAACGCCGGGCCTTCGGCATAGACCATGCCGGTAGTCAGCTCGCGGAAGTGATACTTTTTGTAGAATTCCAGTTTGTCGGGCACCGAATAGATAAACACCTTGCCGAGCGGCGCCAAATCCTGCATCACCCGATCCATCAGCAGCCTGCCCAGACCGCGGCCCTGATAGTGAGGATGGATAGCCACGTCGGCCAGGTAAGCCACCGAGGTCATGTCGCTGATGGCGTGGGCGGTGGCCACCAGTTCGCCGTCGAGGTATCCCCAATAGCAAAACTGGCTGTGCTGATAAACGCGCTGTAGCTGATGCGGGTCACGCTGGCCCAGCCCGGCGGCGGCCAACAACGCGCCCAATTGCGCCCAGTCGATGTGGTAGCGGTTTGGGTCGGTCACAATCTCCATGCTTCTCTCCTAGTCGATGCGGTCCAGGTCGGCGGCATATTGACGGATAGCGCGCTGGTAGCTGCTGATGTCGCGATGCGAGGAGGTTTCCGCCAACAGCAGCAGCAGATCGGCCACCGCCTGTTTGGTTTCCCCCAGGTTGTACAGCGTCATGGCGCGGAACAGGGTGAGTTCCCTGGCCTGCGGGAACTCGGCCAATCCGTTGTCGAAGGCGGCCAGCGATTGCCGATACAGCCCGAGCGCGCGGTAGGTGCTGCCCAGGCCAAGCCAGGCCTCCTGCCGCTGCGCCGCCGGCAGCGTGCGTGCCAACGCCGCGAGATAGCAGGGGACCGCCTGCTGCTCAAACCCCTGTACGTCGTACAGACAGGCTAATTGGTAATGCAGCGTGGCTTCTTCCGGTTTTTGCTGCAATTGCTGTTGCGCCAGCTCGGTCGCTTCCTGATAGCGGCCCAGCTGTTTCAATTGTTCGATCGTCAGCGTAGGGGACATGTCATGGCCTCAGAAATGTGGGGTTTTTTTCCCCGTTGGCACGCTACTACGGAAGCATTCATCCTACAAGGAATATTACATCGGCCTGCGCGGGCAGTGGACCGCCAGCGCGCTGAGGCCGCAGGAGCGGATGGCGAACGCCTCGCCCCTCTTAAGTCTGCCGTTTTCCCCCGGCTTTGTGCCGGGGGGCGCTTTTAAGCCTCTAATCCCCCATCTTCCTGCCGCCGTAACCGAATAACACCGGGTGCGGAAGTGATCTCCAACTGTTCGGCCTCAGTGATCCCGGCCTCAATAAGCCAATCCCCGCCAATCACCAGCTCGCCGTTCTCCCGGACCCAGTCTGCGCCGAGATCCGGGCTATGCTGGCTGGCTTCGCAGAGTTCTTCCCAAATGGCGTCATCGGTGACGACGGTGATCCACAGCCCATCCGGTCGCAGCGTAATTTGCAGCGGCTCACCGATACCAAAGCCCAGTTCGGCCAGTTCAATACCTGCGATCGTTAACTCGGGGATGGGTTCCGGGGTAAAAGTAATGTTCATGTTGTGCCCTCCGTGGCTGGCGCAATGCGGATAATCGACTGTTGCCGGCTCGGTGATCTTCTCGATCCTCTGGCCGGCAGTAAAGCCCTAACTTTTTACGTTATTCATTTAGTCGGGTAGTTAATGACATAGAAAGCAGACTCCCGTTAGGGCGGGGGATACCCAAATACTATCTGATTGTTACCCATGAAATGGGTTTATGTTTAAAGGTTTCACGTTTGCGAGAGACTTTGCCGACTGCCGATAGTGAGGAAACGTCATCGGGAGACCCGGCCCCGTTGTCCTGAGCCGGTTTTTATGGCAGGGCGATCAGAACTCGTGCGGTTACGTGGCTGCCTTGGGTAGGATTAATACGAAAATGTGCGCCAACCCCGGTTTCCGTGGCCGGCATCGTTCCCGAAAGGCTTCACTTGCTCAAAAAACAGGCGTAGAATTCGCTTCGTCTAATAATTGAGGTTGTAAAGTATTATGGTTGATCGTGAATTGGGAAATTGGAAAGACTTCATCGATGAGATGTTAGGTAACTGACACTGCGCTGAGGCGATAACAAGGTTGGTTTATTTGCCGGTATTTGAAACACCTTGGGAACGACATTCTCGTTCAGGATAAAGCCGCATCGGTTTGCCGATGCGGCTTTTTTATGCCTGCTATTCCGCGTTTGCCGCCGGCAAGGGTTTACCCGGGAAGCGCCGCCGCACCAGCACAAAGAACAGCGGTACGAAGAAGATCGCCAACAGGGTGGCGGAAATCATGCCGCCCATCACCCCGGTGCCTACCGCATGCTGGCTGCCGGAGCCGGCGCCGCTGCTGATGGTCATCGGCAATACGCCGAAGATAAAGGCCAGCGAGGTCATCAAAATCGGCCGCAGGCGCATGCGTGAGGCTTCCAGCGTGGCGGACGTCAAATCCTGCCCTTTGTGATTCAGCTCGTTGGCGAACTCGACGATCAGAATGGCGTTCTTCGCCGACAGCCCGATGATGGTCAACAGCCCAACCTGGAAATAAACGTCATTCTCCAGTCCGCGCAGCCAGGTGGCGGCGACGGCGCCAATCACCCCGAGCGGCACCACCAGCATCACCGAGAACGGAATCGACCAGCTCTCGTACAGCGCCGCGAGGCACAGGAACACCACCAGCAGCGAGATAGCGTACAGCGCAGGCGCCTGCGAGCCGGACAGCCGTTCCTGATAGGACATGGCGGTCCATTCCAGGCCGAAGCCGGTCGGCAACTGACTGACGATTTTCTCCATTTCGGTCATCGCGGTGCCGGTGCTGACGCCTTCCGCCGCCTCGCCGACGATTTCCACCGCCGAGCTGCCGTTGTAACGCTCCAGGCGCGGGGAGCCATATTCCCAGTGCGAGGTCGAGAAGGCCGAGAACGGCACCATGCCGCCCGCATTGTTGCGTACATACCATTTGTCGATATCGCCAGGCAGCATGCGGAAGGGTGCGGCGGCCTGCACGTACACCTTTTTCACCCGGCCGCGATCGACAAAGTCGTTGACGTAGGTCGAGCCCCAGGCGGTGGACAGCGTGTTGTTGATGTCATCGACAGCCACACCGAGCGCTTGCGCCTTACGCTGGTCAATATTGATTTGCAGCTGAGGGCTGTCGTCCAGGCCGTTATGGCGAACGCGAGCCAGCAGCGGGTTGTCCGCCGCCAGTTGCAGCAATTGGTCGCGCGCCGCCATCAGCTTGGCGTGGCCCAGCCCGGCGTGGTCTTCCAGCTCCATATCGAAGCCGGCGGAGTTGCCCAGGCCGGTAATCGCCGGTGGGCTGCTGGCAATCACCCGCGCCTCGTTAATCTTGCTGAACGCATGGGTGGCGCGATTGATGATATCGAAAGAGGTATTGGCGCCCGAGGTGCGCAGATCCCAGTCTTTCAAACGAATAAACATGCGCGCCACGTTCTGCCCGTTGCCCCCTGGCCCGGCGCCGATGGTGGAGAACACCGACAGCACGTCCTGCTTTTCTTTGGTCAGGAAGTAGTGCTCGACTTTTTCCACCACCTTGGCGGTCTGTTGCAGGGTCGCACCCGGCGGCAATTGCACCTGTACGGTGAATACCCCGCGGTCTTCCTGCGGCAGAAACGAGCTCGGCAGCTTGATGAACAGCAGCGCCATGCTGGCGAGCAGCAGCAGATAAATCGCCATATAGCGCAAGCTGAAATGCAGCACGCGCGCCACACCGCGCTCGTAGCGATCGGCATTGCGGTTGAACATGCGGTTGAACCAGCCGAAGAAGCCGCGCTTGCCGTGGTGGTGGCCCTTGGCGATCGGCTTGAGCAGCGTGGCGCACAGGGCCGGGGTCAGGATCATCGCCACCAGCACCGACAGCACCATGGAGGAGACTATGGTGATCGAAAACTGGCGATAAATCGCGCCGGTGGTGCCGCCGAAGAACGCCATCGGGATAAACACCGCCGACAGCACCATGGCGATACCGACCAGCGCGCCCTGGATCTGCCCCATGGATTTGCGCGTGGCCTCGCGCGGCGGCAGGCCCTCTTCGCTCATCACGCGTTCGACGTTCTCCACCACCACGATGGCGTCATCCACCAACAGGCCGATCGCCAGCACCATGGCGAACATGGTCAGGGTGTTGATGCTAAATCCGAAGGCGGAAAGAATGGCGAAGGTGCCCAGCAAGACGACCGGTACGGCGATAGTGGGGATCAGCGTAGCGCGGAAGTTCTGCAAGAACAGGTACATCACCAGGAACACCAGCACAATGGCTTCCAGCAGGGTTTTCACCACGTCTTTAATGGAGGCCTTAACGAACGGGGTGGTTTCATAGGCGACCTTCGCCTCCAGCCCGTGCGGGAAATACTGCGACAGCTCGGCGATTTTGTCCTTCACCAACTGATCGGTCTGCAGCTCGTTGGCGCCGGAAGCCAGCTTGATGTTGATGCCGGCGGCCTGCATGCCGTTATAACGGCTGAGGAAGTTATAGTTTTCGCCGCCCAGCTCGATAGTGGAAACATCGCCCAGCGTCACCAGCGAACCGTCCTGATTGACCCGCAGGGTGATTTGCCTGAACTGTTCCGGCGTCTGCAATTGCGACTGGGCGTTAATGGTGGCGTTAAGCGCCTGCTTGTCGACGGACGGCGTGCCGCCGAGCTGGCCGACCGCCACCTGGGCGTTCTGGGACTTGATGGCGGTCACCACGTCCTGGGTGGTGAGCTGGTAACTGGTCAGCTTGTTGGGATCGAGCCAGATGCGCATGGCGTACTGCGAACCGTAAACGTCCATGCTGCCCACGCCGTTGATGCGGCTGAGCGGGTCTTGCAAATTGGACACCAGGTAATCGGCGATATCCTGTTTGTCCATGCTGCCGTCGGTCGAGACGAATGCCACCATCATCAGCGTGGTATCACCGGATTTTGATACCGTCACGCCCTGAGTTTGCACCGCCTGCGGTAGCCGTTTGATCGCCGCCTGCAACTGGTTTTGCACCTGCTGCATCGCCTCGTTGGGGTCGGTGCCGGCCTCAAAGGTCAGCGTGACCGTGGCTTGCCCGGTGTTGGTGCTCTGCGACGACATATACATCATGTTGTCCAGGCCGGTCATGTTCTGTTCGATAATCTGGGTAACGGTGTTTTCCAGCGTTTGCGCCGAGGCGCCAGGGTAGGTGGCGCTAATGCGAACGTTCGGTGGCGCGAGGTTCGGATACTGTTCGACGGGTAAGGAAAAAATCGCCAAAGCGCCGGTCAGGCAAAGAATAATTGCCAGAACCCAGGCGAAAATCGGGCGATCAATAAAAAAATTGGCCATGCAGCGCGAACCTCGTTATGACTTGTTCTATCTTTAAGACGCATCTGGATTGCGTTTATCAGCGGCTGGGAAGGATTCCGGCGTTATTGCACTTTACTCGCGAAGGGGGAGTAAAGCGTGGAGAAAAAAAGGAGATAGTGTAAATAACGGTAGTAGAAATCGGCAATGACGCCTCAATGCCAGAGAAAAACGTCATTAAGACAATTTTATGACTATCAAGGACCTGGCCGATCAAGGTTCCCGGAAAATCATCAGGACTCACCGCAAAGCAGGAGCTTGGCATGGAAATTAACCCGGTATTCGCCCGTCGCCTTTATCTGTGCTGGCTGATCAGCCACAGTGAGCGGCCAAACGTTCCGCGTTTGATGGAATTGACCGGCTGGCCGCGCCGTACGCTGCAAGACGTGCTGAAAGCCTTGCCTGGGCTGGGGGTGGAGCTGCAGTTTGTACAGCAGGGCGTGCGCAATAACGACGGTTTTTACCAGTTGGAAAACTGGGGGCCTCTCAACAAGAGTTGGATCTACCAGCATCATCAGGCGTTGTTTGCCGCCATCGAATAAACTTTCCCCGGCATGCCGGGGAAGCATCATTGACTCTTGTGTTCCAGGTACATCACCGTCGCGGCCACGCGTGAACGGACGTCCAGTTTGCGCAGCATATTGCGGATATGCACTTTCACCGTCTCTTCGGAAATGTGCAGCTGTGCCGCCACCTGTTTGTTGGACATGCCGCGCGCCACTTCCTGCAATACATCCAGCTCGCGTTCGGTCAGTTCGGCGAAGGGATCGTGCTGTTCGCTGCGGGATGACAGAAAGTCCGCCATCGCATCGCTGATCACGTTCCGGCCTTCCGCCGCCGCGCGAATATGTTCCAGCAGCTGTTCCGGTTCACTGTCTTTCAGCAGATAGCCGTCGGCGCCGGCGTCGATCAGCGCATACAGGTCGCTGCGCGAATCGGAAACCGTCAGCACGATGATGCGCGCATCGATGCCCTCATTGCGCAGCGCTTTCAACGTGTCCAGGCCGGACAGCCCTTTCATGTTCAGATCGAGCAGGATCACGTCCGGCGTGTGCTGCAGCGCGAGGGCAATCGCCTCGTTGCCGTCGCTGGCTTCGGCTACCACGGTAAACCACGGGTCCAGCCCCAGAAGTTGTTTGATGCCGCGGCGCATCAGCGGATGGTCGTCGACGATCAATACTCGGTAATTCTTCATCACCATGACATATGCTCCCTGTAACGAGTAAAGCCACTCAAACGCGCTGTGCGGCGCGCTTCACAGTGGGACAGACTCTTGTAAAATAGCGGCAATCAACGCCACGAACATCCTGAAATCGCCTTTATACCCGCCTAAAAGGTAACGAGGGGTGAATGGCACTGATTTATGACGGAAACGTCAAACGGACTTCCGTACCCTTGGGGTCGCCTCGCTGGATGAGCAGCGTGCCTCCCAGCCGCGCGGCGCGTTCGCTCATGATGGTCAGCCCATAGTGGCCTTCCGGCTCGTTCAGGCTGGCGATGCCGCAGCCGTCGTCAACGATGCTGATGGCATTATCACCGCTTGCGGTGACCTCGCAGCGGATCACTATCTCCCGCGCATCGGCATGTTTGATGGCGTTGACCACCGCTTCCCGCACAATCTGCAAGGCATGTACCTGTTGTTGGGCATTGAGCGCCTGAGAGGAAAGCCGACAGTGTAACTGAATCCGCGCGCCGGTTAGAACCTTTAATGGCGCCAGCAACTGGTGCAACGCGGCGTTCAAATCGGCCTCCTGAATGTTCAGGCGGAAGGTAGCCAGCAACTCGCGCAACTGGCGGTAGGCGTCGGCCAGTGCGCGGTCAAAATCGTTAATGATCTCCTGCGCCTGGGGGGCGCCGCCCGCCAGCGTACGTTTGAGCAACGTCAACTGAATGCGCAAAAACGACAGCGCCTGGGCCAATGAATCGTGCAGTTCGCGGGCGATGGTGGCACGTTCCTCCATCAGCAAAAACTGCATGTGCTGTTTCTGCGCGCGATTAAAATAAACGCCGCGGCTCAGCATGTTAGCCACGCTTTGCATCAGGTGCGGATGCGGCGGTTGGTCCTGATGCTGCCAGCTCAGTTCCCCCTGCGGCTTGCCGTCCTGAACGATGGCAAGCCGCTGCCAGGCCTGCGTGGGAGACGGCGTGCCGCTGGTCAGTTGCCATTCGCTGAGGCTGTCCGCCACGTTCAGCCGGATACAGAGCAACTGTTCGCTCTGGCGCACGATGTGCAGGACCTGCTCAAAGGCCTGCCTGCCGATTTGCCGCACGCTCAGCGCCTGCGAGCAGTTGTAGAGCACTTCGAGCGTCTCGTTCGCCTGTTGCAAACGCTGGGTTTTTTCCTGAACCTTTAGCTCAAGAGACTGATACAGCTTGGCCAGATCGTCCGACATGGCGGCAAAGGCCTGCGACAGCACGCCCAGCTCGTTCGGCAGCGCCACATCCAGTTGCGGGTGATGAAAATCCCGCTGTTGCACGCGCTGGCTGGCATCCACCAGGTGTTTCAGCGGCGCCACCACCTGGCGGCGCATAAAGCGAATGCAAAACAGCACCAGCCCGATAATGGCGATATAGCCCATCACGCTGATGGTCGCCACTATGGCCAGCTTGAGTTCGGAGTAGCGTTGCAGCGCTAAAACGAAATGGTCAATCTGGTTAACGTAACCGGCGACGTTGGCCTGATAGTCTGCCGACTGCCCAGCGCGGATCTGCTGCGCCAACCGTTGCCAGGTTTGCAGCAGCGACAGGTATTTCTCACGGACGTCGGCAGGTACGTAAAAGCGATCCAGGTTTTGCAGCGCCGGGGCCTGCAGGGATTGTTGATATTGCTGCAGATGCTGATCCAGCCCCGTTGCCTGCCGGGTGAGGTCGTAAGCCAACCGATAACTCTGCATGCGCAGCGAACCGGCGATATTGACCGCTTCGGCGTCACGCAGGCTGCCGGCGACGGTGGTCAAGGCCAGTCCGGTGGAGATAACGGACAAAATAACGATGCAAAACAGCGCCTTGGCCAGGCTGCCGGTCACTGAACGTTTAACAAGCAATCACGGATCCTTTTCTCACGGGCGATGCGCATCGTCAGGTTTCATTCGAAAGCAAAATTATAAGTTTTGCAACTAAAATTCGCCGGGTTTTATCTCAAGATGTAAGCAACGGGAAAAACGATCGCTGTATAATTAAAGAGATAGCGATTGAGTGAAAAGGGCGCGACAAAATACCCTTAGGCACAGTAATTGATTGATCTGGCGCAAGCTACCCCCGCATTTACCCCTAAAGGGTGATTATATACCCCTCGGACTCCTCTTATGTTACCCCCGTATTTTTCAGGGTTTTAAATCCCTGGGCTATAGCCGCTGCCCCACCAACTGGCCTGTGGGCATGTTTGCAACCTCAAGGATCAACAGCATGACCGTATTGTCGCGGCGCAGGCTGCTCGGTGGACAATGGCGTCTTTCTTCGGCGGCGATCCGCCCCCCGTGGTCGCATCACGAATCCCTTTTTATTGCCGGTTGCACCCGCTGCCAGGCCTGCATTCGCGCCTGTGAAACCGGCGTGCTGATCGGCGGCAGCGGCGGCTTTCCCGAGATTGATTTCCGGCGGGCGGAATGCACGTTTTGCGGGCGTTGCGCACAGGCCTGCGAAGCGCCGCTGTTTCGCCCGCTGGCGGAAACCCCCTGGCGGCAATATGCGGCGTTTGGCGCCGATTGTCTGGCGCAAAAAGGTATTGAATGCCGCAGTTGCCAGGACAGCTGCGAGCCGCAGGCGATCCGCTTTCGGCCACGGTTGGGCGAGATGGCGCAGCCGATGCTGGATACGGCAGCCTGCAACGGCTGCGGCGCCTGTGTCGCCGGTTGCCCGGCGAATGCCGTTACTCTAATCCGGAGCGAAAACAATGAATAACGAATGGCACGTAAGTGGGCTGGTGGTACAGGCCCGGCCGGAAAAAATTCCACGGCTTGTCACGGCGCTGCTGGCGATAACGGACACGGAAATCCCGGTGCAGGATCGCCCGCAGGGCAAGCTGGTGGTCGTGATGCAGGCGGCTGGCTCCCAGGCGCTGCTGGAAAAAATTGAGTCAGTGCGCAATCTGGACGGCGTGCTGGCGGTGTCGCTGGTTTATCACCAGCAGGACTTGCAAGGTGAGGTAACGCCATGAAACTCAGTCGTCGAGACTTCATGAAGGCTAACGCCGCGGTGGCCGCTGCGGCGGCGGCCGGGCTGACTATTCCAACGGTAGCGCAGGCGGTGGCGGGCAGTGCGGATGCCATCAAATGGGACAAGGCGCCCTGCCGCTTTTGCGGCACCGGTTGCGGCGTGCTGGTCGGCACCCAAAATGGCCGTATCGTCGCCTCGCAGGGGGATCCGGATGCGGCGGTCAACCGCGGGTTGAGCTGCATCAAAGGCTATTTCCTGCCGAAAATCATGTACGGCAAAGATCGCCTGACCCAGCCGCTGCTGCGCATGAAAGCCGGCCAGTACCATAAAGAAGGCGAGTTCACCCCCATCAGTTGGGAACGGGCTTTCGACATCATGGCCGAAAAATTCAAACAGGCTTTGCAGGAGAAGGGACCCGACGCGGTGGGGATGTTCGGCTCCGGCCAGTGGACGGTGTGGGAAGGCTACGCCGCCGCCAAACTGTTCAAAGCCGGGTTGCGCACCAATAACCTGGATCCGAACGCCCGCCATTGCATGGCTTCGGCGGTGGTGGGCTTTATGCGCACCTTCGGCATGGACGAGCCGATGGGCTGCTATGACGATATCGAACAGGCCGACGCCTTCGTGCTGTGGGGCTCCAACATGGCGGAAATGCACCCGATCCTGTGGTCGCGCATTACCGATCGCCGTCTGAGCAACGAGCAGGTCAACGTATCGGTGCTGTCGACGTATGAGCACCGCAGCTTCGAGTTGGCGGATAACGGCATGGTGTTCACGCCGCAGACCGATCTGGCGATCATGAACTACATCGCCAACTACATCATTCAACACAACGCGGTAGATCAGGACTTCCTCAATCGGCACGTCAATTTCCGCCGGGGGGCGACGGATATCGGTTACGGTCTGCGCCCGACCCACCCGCTGGAAAAAGCGGCGAAAAATCCAGGCTCGGATGCCTCCGAACCTATGAGTTTCGAAGAGTACAAGGCTTTCGTGGCGGAATACACGCTGGAAAAAGTCGCCAAAATGAGCGGCGTGCCGGAAGACCAACTGGCAGCGCTGGCGAAGCTGTATGCCGATCCGAACATCAAGGTGGTGTCGTACTGGACCATGGGCTTCAACCAGCATACGCGCGGCGTCTGGGCCAATAACCTGTGCTACAACCTGCACCTGTTGACCGGCAAGATCGCCAAACCGGGCTGCGGGCCGTTCTCGTTGACCGGCCAGCCTTCCGCTTGCGGCACCGCGCGCGAGGTAGGCACCTTTGCCCACCGCCTGCCGGCCGACATGGTGGTCACCAACGAAAAACACCGCCAGACAGCCGAGCAGAAATGGCAGTTGCCGGCCGGTACCCTTCCGGCAAAAGTCGGGCTGCATGCGGTAGCGCAGGACCGTGCGCTGAAAGACGGCACGCTGAACGCCTACTGGGTAATGTGCAACAACAACATGCAGGCCGGGCCGAACATCAATGAGGAACGGATGCCGGGCTGGCGCGATCCGCGCAACTTTGTGGTGGTGTCCGATCCCTATCCGACCGTCAGCGCTCTGGCCGCCGACCTGATCCTGCCGACCGCCATGTGGGTGGAGAAAGAGGGCGCTTACGGCAATGCGGAGCGCCGCACCCAGTTCTGGCGCCAGCAGGTGAAAGCGCCGGGCGAGGCCAAATCCGATCTGTGGCAACTGGTGGAGTTCGCCAAGCGCTTCACGGTGGACGAGGTGTGGCCGGCGCAACTGCTGGAGCAAAACCCGCAATACCGGGGCAAAACGCTGTACGACGTCCTGTTCGCCAACGGCGAGGTGAATAAATACCCGCTGACGGAAATCCCGGCGGACCAGCTCAACGACGAGGCGCGCGCCTTTGGCTTCTATCTGCAAAAAGGGTTGTTCGAAGAATATGCCGGCTTTGGCCGCGGCCACGGTCACGATCTGGCGGCGTTCGATATGTACCATCAGGCGCGCGGCCTGCGCTGGCCGGTGGTCGACGGCAAAGAGACGCTGTGGCGCTACCGCGAAGGTACCGATCCTTATGTCAAAGCGGGGGAAGCGGTGCGTTTCTACGGCAAACCGGACGGCAAGGCGGTGATCTTCGCGCTGCCGTTTGAACCGGCGGCGGAAAGCCCGGACGGCGAATACGACCTTTGGCTGTCTACCGGCCGGGTGCTGGAACACTGGCATACCGGTTCGATGACCCGGCGGGTGCCGGAGCTGCACCGCGCCTTCCCGGAGGCGGTGCTGTTTATCCATCCGCTGGATGCCAAGAGCCGTAATCTGCGCCGTGGCGATAAGGTCAAAGTGCTGTCGCGCCGCGGCGAGGTGATCAGCACGGTCGAAACCCGTGGCCGCAATCGTCCGCCGCGTGGGTTGGTGTATATGCCGTTCTTTGATGCCGCGCAGTTGGTGAATGCCCTGACGCTGGACGCCACCGATCCGCTATCGAAAGAGGTCGATTTCAAGAAATGCGCGGTGAAGCTGGAGAAGGTGTGAGTGCGCCTTGGCGCGCTCAACAGCCATTTTATTACCCGGGAGCCAAATAAAAATGAAAAGCCCTGTCGTGAAAAAGACGCTTGCCCTGTGGGCGGCGGCGTTGTCGCTGGCGTTTGCCGGCCTGGCCTTTGCCGCCGGCGATGTCGATCTCAGCCGGTCGCCGGAGGTCTCCGCCACCGCCGTCGGGCCTATCTCCACGCCTAAACAGCAGGAGCGGATGGCGCTGAACTATGTCAATCAGCCGCCGATGATCCCGCACAGCGTGGACGGTTATCAGGTCAGCAAAAATACCAACCGCTGCCTGCAGTGCCACGGGGTGGAGCATTACCGCACCACAGGCGCGCCGCGTATCAGCCCGACGCACTTTATGGATCGTGATGGCCGGGTGCTGAGCGACGTCGCGCCGCGCCGTTATTTCTGCCTGCAGTGCCACGTGCCGCAAACCGATGCGGCACCGATTGTCGGCAATGATTTCCAGCCCATGCCGGGCTTTGGGCGCTAAACGGAGGCCTTATGGCAGAACCTGATCACACCCCAACCGAAAAAAAAGCCGGCCCGTTGCTGCGGCTGTGGCGCTGGTGGCGCAGGCCCAGCCGCCTGGCCCTGGGCACGTTGCTGCTGCTGGGTTTTGGCGCCGGAATTATCTTCTGGGGCGGTTTTAATACCGGCATGGAAGCGGCGAATACCGAGCAATTCTGTATCGGTTGCCACGAAATGCGCGAAAACGTGTATGAGGAATACATGGGCACGGTGCATTACAACAACCGCAGCGGCGTGCGCGCCACCTGCCCGGATTGCCACGTGCCGCACGAGTGGGCACCGAAAATGCTGCGCAAACTGAAGGCCAGCAAGGAACTGTACGCCAAGGCATTCGGCCTGATCGATACGCCGCAGAAGTTTGACCGGCACCGATTGGCGATGGCCAACAACGAATGGGCGCGGATGAAGGCCAACGATTCGCAGGAGTGCCGTAACTGCCATAACTTCGAGTATATGGACTTCACCGCGCAGAAAACCGTGGCGGCGAAGATGCATGACAAGGCGATAACCGAAGGCAAAACCTGCATCGATTGCCATAAGGGCATCGCCCACAAGCTGCCGGATATGCGCGACGTTCCCAACGGGTTTTAAACCCTCCAAGACCCATAGCCCGCCGCTCTCCCGGAGCCGCGGGTTTTTTGTTGCAAATCCGTTGTCGCCTGGAGACCCAATCGCGGTATCATTTTTGCGATTCAGCTAACGGAAAACAAGAAGGGCTCATGTCGGCGAAAATTGAGAATGTGAAGAAAGAGCTGCTGTCGGATAACTGGTATGTGCTGCACAAGTACACCTTTGATTTGAAGCGCAAGGATGGCGGTTCCGTTCAGCAGATGCGCGAGGTGTACGATCGCGGCAATGGCGCCACCATTTTGCTGTATAACCGCGCCAAGGGTACTGTGGTGCTGACCAATCAGTTCCGCATGCCGACCTACGTCAACGGCAACGACAGCGGCATGCTGCTGGAAGCCTGTGCCGGCCTGCTGGACGCGGATTCCCCGGAGCAGTGCGCGCGCCGTGAAGCGGTGGAGGAAACCGGTTTTCAGGTCGGTGACGTGAAGAAGATTTTCGAGGCCTACATGTCGCCGGGCGGCGTGACCGAGATCGTGCATTTCTTTATCGCCGAATACCATGACGACGAGCGCAGTGCCGCCGGTGGCGGTATCGAAGACGAAGATATCGAAGTGGTGGAGCTGCCGTTCGCCGAAGCGGTGGCGATGATCGCCGACGGGCGGATCAAGGACGGCAAAACCATTATGCTGCTGCAATACCTGCAAATTCACCGAATTATGGCATAAAAAAGCCCGGCAGAGTTGCCGGGCCTGGCGTCATCAGCTTCAGGGCGCGGCCTGCGCCGCCCCTGCCGTGACTTATTTCAGCAGCGCCTGCGCCCTGGCCACCACGTTGTCCACGGTGAAGCCGAACTCTTTGAACAGCTGCTCCGCCGGTGCCGACTCACCAAAGCTGGTCATGCCCACGATGGCGCCGTTCAGGCCCACGTACTTGTACCAGTAATCCGCGATACCCGCTTCCACCGCCACACGGGCAGTCACTGCCGCCGGCAGCACCGATTCACGGTAGGCCGCATCCTGCTTGTCGAACGCGTCGGTCGACGGCATCGACACCACGCGCACCTTACGGCCCGCGGCGGTCAGCTGGTCTGCCGCTTCCACCGTGATGCCCACTTCCGAACCGGTGGCAATCAGGATAACGTCCGGCGTACCGGCGCAGTCCTTCAGCACGTAGCCGCCACGGTACACGTTCGCCAGTTGCTCTGCGGTACGCGGCTGCTGGGTCAGGTTCTGACGCGAGAAAATCAGCGTGGTCGGGCCGTCGTTGCGCTCGATGCCGTACTGCCAGGCTACCGCCGATTCCACCTGGTCACACGGGCGCCAGGTGCTCATGTTCGGGGTCACCCGCAGGCTGGCGATTTGCTCGACCGGCTGGTGCGTCGGGCCGTCTTCGCCCAGACCGATGGAGTCGTGGGTGTAGACGAACACATTGCGGATTTTCATCAGCGCCGCCATGCGCACCGCGTTGCGGGCGTATTCCACGAACATCAGGAAGGTCGCGGAGTACGGCAGGAAGCCGCCGTGCAGCGCGATGCCGTTGGTGATGGCGGTCATGCCGAACTCGCGCACGCCGTAGTGGATGTAGTTGCCCGCCAGGTCAACATTCAGCGCTTTGGAGCCGGACCACATCGTCAGGTTGCTTGGCGCCAGGTCGGCGGAGCCGCCGAGGAATTCCGGCAGCACCTTGCCGAAGGCTTCCAGCGCGTTCTGCGACGCCTTGCGGCTGGCGATGTTGGCCGGGTTGGCCTGCAGTTTTTCAACGAAGGCTTTGGCCTCGGCTTTCCAGTTGGCCGGCAGTTCGCCGTTCACGCGGCGTTTGAACTCGGCAGCCAGTTCCGGGAAGGCCCTGGCGTAGGCGGCGAACTTGTCGTTCCAGGCGGCTTCTTTGGCCTGGCCGGCTTCTTTGGCGTCCCACTGGGCATAGATGTCCTGCGGGATTTCGAAGGCGGCGTATTTCCAGCCCAGGGCTTCGCGGGTGGCGGCCACTTCGGCGGCGCCCAGCGCCGCGCCGTGCACGTCGTGGGTGCCGGCCTTGTTCGGGGAACCGAAACCAATCACGGTTTTGCACATCAGCAGGGACGGCTTGTCGGTGACCTTGCGGGCTTCTTCAATCGCCGCCTTGATGGCGTCCGGGTTGTGGCCGTCGACGTGGCGCACCACGTGCCAGCCGTAGGCTTCGAAGCGCTCGGCGGTGTCGTCGGTGAACCAGCCTTCCACGTGGCCGTCGATGGAGATGCCGTTGTCATCGTAGAACGCGGTCAGTTTGCCGAGCTTGAGGGTACCGGCCAGCGAACAGACTTCGTGGGAGATGCCTTCCATCATGCAGCCATCGCCCATAAAGGCGTAGGTGTGGTGGTCGACGATGTCATGGCCCGGGCGGTTGAACTGCGCGCCCAGGGTGCGTTCGGCAATGGCGAAACCGACGGCGTTGGCGATGCCCTGGCCCAGCGGGCCGGTGGTGGTTTCGACGCCCGGGGTGTAGCCGTATTCCGGGTGGCCCGGGGTTTTGGAGTGCAGCTGGCGGAAGTTTTCCAGCTCGCTCATCGGCAGGTCGTAGCCGG
Source organism: Serratia plymuthica (assembly GCF_018336935.1). Classification (NCBI taxonomy): domain Bacteria; kingdom Pseudomonadati; phylum Pseudomonadota; class Gammaproteobacteria; order Enterobacterales; family Yersiniaceae; genus Serratia; species Serratia plymuthica. The sequence goes on from NZ_CP068771.1 coordinate 4,949,796, forward strand.
TGAGGTGCAGCAGGCTGTAAATCAACATGGAGCCGTGGCCATTGGACAGCACGAAGCGGTCGCGGTCAGCCCAGTGCGGGTTGGTCGGGTTGTGGTTCATGTAGTCGCGCCACAGGACTTCGGCGATGTCCGCCATGCCCATAGGTGCGCCCGGATGGCCGGAATTTGCTTTTTGGACGGCGTCCATGCTGAGTGCGCGGATGGCGTTGGCGAGTTGCTTACGAGAGGACATTCATAACTCCAAAATAATTACAGTTCAGCGGCCAGCATGTCTTCCAGCTTCTGCTGGTCGACGGCGAACAGGCGGATGCCTTCGGCCAGTTTCTCAACCGCCATGGCGTCCTGATTATGCAGCCAGCGGAATTCGGCTTCGGCCAGTGGGGCGGGCTGGTAGAAACCTTCGGTGGACGGCGTCAGCTTACGCTCGACCGGTTGCTCGCTGTGCTTGAGCTGTTCCAGCAAGTTCGGCGCTATGGTCAGGCGATCGCAGCCGGCCAGCGCGAGGATCTGCTCAACTTTGCGGAAGCTGGCGCCCATGATCACCGTCTGGTAGCGGTGCTGTTTGTAGTATTCATAAATGGTGCGCACCGATTTCACGCCCGGATCCTGCTCGGCATCGTACTCGGCGGCAGGCTGCCTGGCCTGGTACCAGTCATAGATGCGGCCGACGAAAGGTGAAATCAGGAACACGCCGGCTTCGGCGCAGGCGCGGGCCTGGGCGAAGGAGAACAGCAGCGTCAGGTTGGTGTTGATGCCTTCTTTTTCCAGTTCCTCGGCGGCTTTGATGCCTTCCCAGGTTGATGCCAGTTTGATCAGGATGCGGGACTTGTCGATGCCCTGTTCCTGATACAGGCCAATCAGTTTGCGTGCTTTGGCTACGCACATGCCGCGATCGAACGACAAACGGGCATCCACTTCGGTGGAGATACGGCCCGGCACGCTTTTCAGGATCTCGACGCCAATGTTGACCGCCAGTTTGTCGCTGGCGTTAATCAGCTGGGTTTCTTTGCTGCCGCCCTGTTGGCGGGCATAGTTCAGCGCTTCGACGATCAGTGGCTTATATTGCGGCAGCGCTGCGGCCTTCAGGATCAGCGAAGGGTTGGTGGTGGCGTCCTGGGGTTCGAACTGGCGGATGGATTCAATATCGCCGCTGTCGGCCACAACCGTCGTCAGCTGCTTGAGTGCATCTAATTGGTTCATTTATACGCTCCTTGATCAGTGCCAAACATGTAGGGAAATGAGAACCTTTTTCATCATAGGGTGAACACACTGCATCATAAGCTTGATGAATAAAATGCGCTTTTTCTGATTGTTGCGATGGATAAGAACAATGGATCCCGTTTCGAACCTGGCCGGCGGCGGGTTGCACCTGCGGCAATGCGGTTTTGGCGTGGGGAGTACGGCGAGAAGAAGAGGGGCGACAGCGATAAAAAAAGGGTTCAGCACCTGGCTGAACCCCAGGGGACTTCCTCCGGTTATTTACTCAAATTCACGTCAATCGCCTGGTAGAAGGCATTGGCGGTGTCTGCTACATCCCACACGGCGAGGATCACATGCGAACCGCTGCGGTCTGCCGGTATGTTGCACTGGTGGGTGACCTGCGCGGCCGGGATCGCGCCGCCGTCGTTGTATTGGCAGAACGGCGTCAGGTCAAAGGAGGCGCGGGTCAGCGGCTGCGACGCATCCCAGTTTGGTTTGGTAATGAAATAGCGCCAGCCGGTGGTGCTGTGACGGGCGGTCAGCCGCCAGGTAAAGGTGTTGGCGCCGGTGTGCAGATTGAGCTTGTTCCAGCGAGTTGGCGTTTGCTGATCCAATTCGAAGAAGGTGCTCTTGTCGGCGCTGGCGATATGGCCGTCTGCCGGACCGTTCTGCGGGAAGCCTTTCAGGCCTTCGACGCTTTGCGGTTCGTACTGCACGCTGCCGCATTGGGTATTGAGCTGCAGCTTGCACTGGTAAGAACGGCTGGCCGGCGTTTCGACATAGCCGTGGGCGCTAGCCTGTTGCGATACGCCAAACAGGGCGGCGCTCAGCAGACCGAGGGACATAAGGGTACGGGAAGTATTGTTCATGAGTCACTCCTGACTGAAGTTATATTGTAAGTTGAGTGTATTTTCACCACTGAAATGAGAGGTCATTAACGAAATTAAAAAACATCATTATGGGTGGCTTGTTTTATTTTTATCATTCGTGTCATGGATGGGGGTGGAATGTTTTATAGGCTATTAACTAAAATTATTATGATGAATGTCTTTTTATTCTTTGATTGAATTTATTTAAAGGCTGCTGTCTAAAATCGCAGCACCATGATGAATTTTACTTAATGGATTGATGAATACTCTTTCAGATGATGCTCTCCGATATGGAGTATATTGCTTGTGATTTTGCTTACTCTTGTATGACTTGAACGTTTTTTACGCGCCAGTTGCCTGGGAATTTAGTGTCAATTTTTCTTATTTTATGTCAAAGAGGAATTAGTATGACTAGATTATCCCTGGATGCGATTAAAATAATCAGCACCATAAAAAGTACCGGCTCTTTCTCTATGGCGGCGGAGGCGCTGCATAAAACGCCGTCGGCGATATCTTATCGGGTTTCCAATATTGAAAGTAAACTCTGCGTGAAACTATTTCATCGAAATGGCCCGATGATTACCCTAACGGATGAAGGGGAATTCCTGCTGCAAGAGGGCAGCTGGATTTTAAATGCGGTGCAGGATCTCGAGAGCCGGGTGAGGAATATCCCGAAACTCGATAATAATATCCGCATCGTCGTCGATAAGTTCTTTCCGTTGGAAACCCTCACCCAGGATATACGCGATTATATTCAGCACAGCCCGAACGCCAACATTTCGGTACAGCGGGAAGCGCTGAACGGCACCTGGGATGCGCTGAAGAACAATCGGGCGGATTTGATTATCGCCATCGGCCAGATCCCGGACAGCGTGCAGGCCAAGACGCTGATGCTCGGCAAGCTGAATTTCGTGCTGTGCGTTTCTCCTTCGCATCCCTTTGCGGCGCAGAAAAAACCGGTGGATAAAAATCAGCGGTTGAATGACATCGTGGTGGCGATCGCCGACAGCAGCCACGAGCTGCCCAAGCGCAACCACGGTACGATGCCGTTGCAGCGCCAATTGGTGGTGTGCGACGTCGAGAGCAAGCTGGCGCTGTTGAAACGCGGTATCGGCCACGGTTTTCTGCCGCCTTCGCTGATTGAAAAAGAGCTGGCGAGCGGCGAGCTGGTGACGGTACCGGTCGATATGCAAAAAGGTGACGAAATGATTTGGCTGGCCTGGCACCCGGCCAGCAAGGGGACCGGTTTTACCTGGTGGCATGAACGCCTGACGCGTAAAAGCGACGTTTTCAGCCTGATGGGGCGCGAAGTGGTGCGGGATGGGGGTTACCCTTGGTGCAATAACTGAGGGAATAACAACGAAGGGATGCGAAAATTAAACCTTTAAAGCAGTAAAAACCCCGCAGCCTGAGCCACGGGGTTTTTTTATGCCGTCAAGCTACGCGGCCCACTTTCAGCCAGGCGCTGTCGGAGCCTGGTACGGAGGTGATAAAGCCCCACTTGGTCTGCCAGACGTAGCCCTGATAAGACACCAGCGCGCCCTGTGGGTAGGTCGTGCCCGCCACGTACGCCGGCGCGCTCATGATCGGCAGATTGCCGGGGCCGACGCCGGTATAGCGCAGGCCGGTGCCCATATCCAATTGGCTGTCGTCATAGTCGGCAGCGTTGAAATAGCGATCCAGCGAAGCCAGCAGATCGCCGTTGCGGTTGTCCTGCCCCAGGTGCCAGAACATCACGCCGCCCAGTTGCTGCTGCTTGATGTACTTGGCCTTGTATTTGAAGCTTTCGACGTCGTCATAAGTAACGAACAGGCCGTTGGCCGCGTGGTACAGGTACGGCGTTTTGGTCTTGTCGTTCCACAGGCGCTGATAGCCGTAGTTGCCGAGCAGCATCTGTTCCAGTTGGCGGTAAGAGGCGATGCGCGGGTCCTTGTCGCGGATGCACTCTTCGCAGCCCACCAGCCAGTAATCCGTACCTGGGAACGGATCTTCCCCCGGCGTGCTGTGGCTGCTGTATTGGCCGCCGTTGCTGCCACTGACACCCTTGAACGCGCGGCCATAGAAGGGAACGCCCATGACGATTTTGCTGCTTGGCACGCCTTCCAGCATCAGGTGTTGCTGTACGGCGGCGTCCACCGTCAGGCTGAACGGGCTCGGGAAGGCGCGGGTCAACTCTTCCCAGCTCCAACCCAGATTGGCTTCGCGCAGCGCGTTATAGAAGGTCGGCCCGGCACCGTCGCCAAACAGCGCCGCCTGATGGTTGGTGATTTTCTCCCATGGGCCGGCCAGATCGTAAGTCATCAGGTTGATGTAATCGAGGGAGGCGACGATCTGCGGCAGTTTGCTGTAGTAGCGCGACAGGAAGAACGCGCCGCCGGCGCCGGCGATGGTCAGTTGGTATGGCAGCGCCTGGCGACCATCGGCCTGGGTTTGTTGATCCAGCAAAGTGCGGATCTCCTGCAGCGCGGCGACAAAACCGTCCACCTCGCTGCTCTGCGGGTATTCCCAGTCGATATCTACGCCGTCAAAGCCATAGTCTTTCATGATGCGCACGCAGGATTGCGCGAATTTGGTCCGTGCCGCCGGGGTTTTCACCGCGTTGACATAGTTGGCATGCGAAACCCCCAGATCGTTGGAATAATACCAGCCTCCGATGGAGAACATGATGCGCAGGCTGGGGTTGTGCGCTTTCAGCGCGGTCAACCGACCGACCACATCGCGTGCCTTGGCATCTATCGTTGCCGGATCCCAGGCGCACTCCAGATTGGCGTTAATGTCGAGGAACGAGAAATTAATGTGGGTCAGTTGCCTGGCTTTGGCCGGCGTGATGTTGGACACCGGGAAAGGCACAATTGAGGTATCGGATTCGGTATAGTTATTAATTTGGTTGGTCGGAATGAAATAATAACCAATCACCGCTTTACGTACAGACATGGTGTTTCTCCAGAGTTAAGGTTTTTGTCATCGAGAGTGATTCTCTCGGTGCTATTAAATGTTTATTTCTCTGATAAAGAGAAGTCGAAATAAATCACAGTAAAGATGAAGTTTTTATTCGATGCCTGCCGTTATTCACGGAAGTTGTTGTGTCAGTGTTGAGTGTGAATGAATTTGACCATAGAGACTGTTTTTATTCATTTGCTTTGTTATAGCATCCTTAACTAGATTCTGACTGTACCGATACCCGGCCGGCCGTGATTGGCATTTAATTAAAATTAAAAACAGGAGAGTAGCTATGTCCAGCATAGAGCCAGACGCTGTTGGCTTAATTATTCAGCGAGCGTGTGAATACCTTCAGCCGGCAATGAATGCCATTTTGGCCGGCATTATGGCGCTTTTGCATGGCGCTTATCGCAACGTAGGGATGCGACGTCGGTTATTAAATGCAGGCATGTGCGCGTTATTGGCCTGGACGGTGCGTGATGCATTGGCATTGGCAGGCCTGGAATTAAAATGGGCGAATCTTGCCAGCGTGCTGATTGGCTTTCTGGGCGCCGATTATATTAGCGCATTAATCAAAAAAATCATTGGCAAGAAGACGGGGTTAAAAAATGTTAAATGACATTCAGGAAATGCGCTTTACCGCACGCAGTGAGGACAATTTAATTGGCGTGCATCCGGATCTGGTACGGGTAATGCGGCTGGCGTTGAATTATTCGCTGGTGCCTTTTTCCATCAGCGAAGGCGTGCGCAGCATGGCGCGGCAGCGTGACATGCTGCGCACCGGCAAAAGCCAGACGCTGAGGAGCCGGCATCTGACCGGGCACGCGGTGGACGTGGTGGCGATGCCGGCGGGCGTGGTGTCCTGGGAGTGGGATTACTACGCGCAAATTGCCGTGGCGGTACGCCGTGCGGCGCGTGAATGCGCGGTCAGCGTCGAGTGGGGCGGCGAGTGGCGCACGCTGAAGGACGGGCCGCATTTCCAGCTCTCCTTCAGAGATTACCCGGCATGAGCGGTTGGCTGAATAAGATCATGCAGGGGGGATTGCTGTTGCTGTTGGCGGCGGCGATTTGCCTCGGCGGGTACGGCTCGCTGCTGTCGCACCGGCTGGAGCTGGCGCGGCGGCAGGCGGCCGAACAGCAAAAGACCTTGGCGCAGCAGGCCGGGCTTATCGCCACGCTGCAAACCCAGGATGCGCAGAACCGTGTGCTGATGGCCGCTCAGCAGCAGCAGGAACAGCAGTTGCGCCGGCAAAGCGACCTTTACCAGAGGAAATACCGTGAAGCGATTAAAAATGATGCCTGCGCTGGGCAGTCTATGCCTGGCGCTGTGCTTGAGCTCCTGCGCCCGGCCGCCGGCGGTACCGACGCCCGTGGCGGTTCTGCCCCCTGAATCCGTCTTCACGCCCTGCGAGCAACCTCTGTTGCAGGGAGACACCTGGGGCGATGCCGTCGGCTATACGCTGGCATTGCAGACCGCATTGCAAATTTGCGCGGGCCGGGTGGCGACGCTCAATGCCTGGCGAGCGAAACTGCCGTTGCAATGACGGCAGTGTTTTTCTTTCCCGTCCTGTGATACTTCTTTTTTTACTTTTATAAAAGTATTTCGATCAAGGTTATGGCCCGCTTCAAAGTTTGTGACGTTTCTCTCATTATACTGGTCTAGCCTTAAGCCTTATCGATCTGACAAGTCTTACCTCAACATAAAAGCAAAAAGCAAAGGAACCCATAATGGACGAACAGCTCAAACAGAGTGCCCTTGATTTCCATCAGTTTCCGGTCCCAGGGAAGATCCAGGTCTCTCCAACCAAACCGCTGGCAACGCAACGCGATCTGGCGCTGGCCTATTCACCGGGTGTTGCTGCCCCTTGCCTGGAAATTGCCGCCGATCCGCTGGCGGCCTACAAATACACCGCCCGGGGTAACCTGGTTGCGGTGATTTCCAACGGCACGGCGGTACTGGGGTTGGGCAATATCGGCGCATTGGCCGGTAAGCCGGTAATGGAAGGCAAAGGCGTTCTGTTCAAGAAGTTTTCCGGTATCGACGTGTTCGATATCGAAGTGGATGAACTTAACCCGGACAAGCTGATCGACATCATCGCTTCCCTCGAGCCGACCTTTGGCGGCATCAATCTGGAAGACATCAAGGCGCCGGAGTGTTTCTACATCGAGCAAAAACTGCGCGAGCGCATGAAAATTCCGGTGTTCCATGACGATCAGCACGGCACCGCCATTATTACCACCGCCGCAGTGCTGAACGGCCTGCGGGTAGTGAAAAAGAATATTTCCGACGTGCGACTGGTGGTTTCCGGCGCCGGCGCTGCGTCGATAGCCTGTCTGAACCTGTTGGTGGCGCTGGGGCTACGTCAGCAAAATATCACCGTTTGCGATTCCAAAGGGGTGATCTACAAGGGGCGCGACGCCAACATGGAGCAAACCAAGGCGGCTTATGCCATCGAAGATAACGGCCAGCGCACGCTGGGGGATGCGATCCCCAATGCCGATATTTTCCTCGGTTGTTCCGGCCCGGGCGTGCTGACCCAGGACATGGTGAAAACCATGGCCAGGGATCCGTTGATCATGGCGTTGGCCAACCCGGAGCCGGAAATTCTGCCGCCGCTGGCGAAAGCCGTGCGCCCGGACGCCATTATCTGTACCGGCCGTTCCGACTACCCGAACCAGGTGAACAACGTGCTGTGTTTCCCGTTCATCTTCCGCGGGGCGCTGGACGTGGGCGCCACCACCATTAACGAAGAGATGAAGCTGGCCTGCGTGCATGCGATTGCCGATCTGGCGCTGGCGGAACAGAACGACGTGGTGGCTTCCGCCTATGGCGATCAGGACCTGTCGTTTGGCCCCGAATACATCATTCCAAAACCTTTCGACCCGCGCCTGATCGTTAAAATTGCCCCGGCGGTGGCCAGGGCGGCGATGGAGTCCGGCGTGGCGACGCGTCCGATCGAAGACTTTGACGCCTACGTAGAAAAACTGTCCGAGTTCGTCTACAAAACCAACCTGTTCATGAAGCCGATCTTTGCTCTGGCGAAGAAGGAAATGAAGCGTGTGGTGCTGGCGGAAGGCGAAGAGGAAAGGGTGCTGCATGCGACCCAGGAGCTGGTGTCGCAGGGGCTGGCTTATCCGATCCTGGTCGGCCGCCCGAGCGTGATTGAGATGCGGTTGCAAAAACTCGGCCTGCAACTGACGCCGGGCAAAGATTTTGAAGTGGTGAACAACGAGTCCGACCCGCGTTTCAACGAATACTGGGGCGAGTATTACCAGATCATGAAGCGTCGCGGCGTTTCGCAGGAGCAGGCGCGCCGTGCGGTGATCGGCAACCCGACGCTGATTGCCGCCATCATGCTGCATCGCGGCGAGGCGGACGCGATGATCTGCGGCACCATCGGCAGCTACCATGAGCACTACGACGTAGTGAAAAACGTGTTCGGCTTCCGCGAGGGCGCGCACGTCGCCGGGGCGATGAATGCGCTGCTGCTGCCAAGCGGCAACACCTTTATTGCCGACACCTATGTCAACGACGATCCGACGCCGGAACAGCTGGCGGAAATCACCCTGATGGCGGCGGAAACCGTGCGCCGCTTCGGCATTGAGCCGAAAGTCGCGCTGCTGTCCCACTCCAGCTTCGGTTCCTCTGACTGCCCGGCGGCGCGCAAAATGCGCAAAACGCTGGAGCTGGTGAACCAGATGGCGCCAGAGCTGGAGATTGACGGCGAGATGCACGGCGACGCCGCGCTGGTTGAGAGTATCCGCCACGATCTGATGCCGGACAGCCCGCTGAAAGGCGCGGCCAACGTGCTGATCATGCCGAATATGGAAGCGGCGCGCATCAGTTACAACCTGCTGCGCGTATCCTCTTCGGAAGGGGTAACCGTGGGGCCGGTGCTGATGGGGGTATCGAAACCGGTACACATCCTGACGCCAATCGCCTCGGTGCGCCGCATCGTCAATATGGTGGCGTTGGCGGTGGTGGAAGCGCAGACCGAACCGCTATAAGTCTTGAGTGACGACAAGCCCCCTGCGTTCTGGCGCAGGGGGCTTTTTTTTATGCCTTGCAGCGCGCGGCGATCTGGCGGATATCCTGCGGCGTAGTGCGGCAGCAGCCGCCAATCAGCCGGGCGCCGATGTTTTGCCACTCCCCAATCTGCTCGATCAGGCTGCCATGCTCGCCCCCGCAGGCATGCCAGGTTTTGGTTACCGCGTCGTAATGCTCGCCGGAGTTCGGATAGACCAGCAGCGGTTTGTCGGCCAGCGCGGCCAACTGCCGCAACGCCGGGGTGACGTTTTCCAGCGCAATGCAGTTGATGCCAATCGCCAACACCTGCGGATTGCCGTGCAGTGCTGCCAGCACCTGCGTCAGCGGCGTGCCGTCGCTGAGATGTTGGCTGTCGCGCAGGGTAAAGGCGAACCAGGCGCCGAGCGTCGGGAACTCCTGCAACAATGCCAGCAACGCCTGCAGCTCGCTGAACGACGGCAGCGTCTCGCAGGCCAGCAGATCGACCCCGGCCTCGGCCAGCGCGGCGATACGCGGGCGATGGAAGGCGATCATCTCGTCCTGCGGCAGCGAATAATCGCCGCGGTATTCGGAACCGTCGGCGAGATAGGCGCCATACGGCCCCACAGAGCCAGCGATCAACAGCGGCGCGGCCTGCGGATGCTGCGCCAGATAGTCGCTGCGCGCCTGTTGCGCCAGTTGCACGCTTTTGGCGATCAGCGCCAGCGATTGCTGCTGGTCCAGACCGCGGCGCAGGAAGCCCAGCGGCGTCGCCTGATAACTGGCGGTGATGGCGCATTGCGCCCCGGCGTTGAAATAGTCGAGGTGAACCTGATAAATCAGCTCGGGATTTTCAATCAGCACTTTTGCCGACCACAGCGGATCGCTGAGATCGCAGCCGCGCGCCTCCAGCTCGGTGGCCAGCGCGCCGTCTAAAATCAGCGTGCGGTTAGCGGCCAATAAGGCGGCGACAGTATTGTTAACTGACATTATTTTCTCCCAACGAAGATTTTTGCCCGGCACGGCGGGTCAGATAATAGGCGGCGTAGCACAGTGCGACAAACGGCAGCCCGCAATAAAGCGCGATGCGCTGCGCCGGATCGAAAGCCAGCCCTACGCAGGCCAGCAGGCACAGGGCGAAGCCGAGGATCGGCGTCAAGGGGTAACCCGGCGCACGGTATTTCAGGCCCTCGATCGGCTGACCGCTGCGCAGATAATGGCGGCGGAAGGCGTAATGCGCGGCGCAGATGCTCAGCCAGACCGCCACCACCGCAAAGCCGGAAATGGCCGACAGCGCGACAAACACCGTGTCCGGCGCGATAACGCTGGTCAGCAGCGCCAGTACGCCGCCGAGCATGCTGAAGGTCAAGGCATTGACCGGGATGCCGCGTTTATTCACGCGTGAAAAATAGGCCGGCAGGGTGCGTTGATTGGCCAGCGACCACAGCATGCGCCCCGAGGCGTACAGACCGGAATTGGCGGCCGACAGGATGGCGGTGAGGATCACGAAGTTAAAGATATCGGCGGCATAAGGGATGCCGATGCGTTCAAACACCAGCACGAACGGGCTTTTCACAATCCCGGCCTGATCCATCGGGATCAGCGCCGCCAGAATAAATACCGTGCCGATAAAGAACAGCATCAGGCGGATCACCGTGGTGCGTATCGCCCAGGGCACCACTTTTTCCGGGTTCTCGGTTTCGCCGGCGGCAATGCCGATAAGTTCGGTGCCGGAGAAAGCGAAGTTCACCGCCACCATGGTCATCAGGATCGGCAGCGTTCCGTTCGGCAGCCAACCGGAGGCGGTCAGGTTATGCAGGAACGGCGCAGGCGTGCCGTCTTTCATCGGCAGCAGGCCGAACATCGCGGCGCCGCCCAGAATGATAAAGGCCAGAATGGTGACGACCTTGATCAGCGAGAACCAGAATTCGCTTTCGGCAAAGAAGCGGGTAGTGATCACGTTGAGCAGGAAAATCGCCGCGCAGAAGATCAAACACCACAGCCACACCGGCGACTGCGGGAACCAATACTGCATGCAAAAACCGGCGGCGGTCAGGCTGGAGCCCAGCGCCACCGTCCAGGTCAGCCAATACAGCCAGGCGACGGTATAGCCGGTAGCCGGGCCAAGATAACGCGAGGCATAGACGTGGAAGGCGCCGGTTTCCGGCATCGCGACGGCCAGTTCACCCAGGCACAGCATCACCAGATAAACCACCAATGCGCCGATCAGATAAGCCAGCAGGGTGCCCAGAGCACCGGTCGTGGAAATGATATAGCCGGTGTTGAAGAACAACCCGGTGCCGATCACGCCGCCCAGCGACAGCATCACCAGATGCCGGGCTTTCATGGTGCGTTTGAAGTGCCCTTCGGCGGGTTCAGGTGAGTGCATGGTATTTCATCCGTATAGACGTCTAAGCAGCTAAATGGCTATTGGTTATACCTGTAATACTTGATGAAATCAATGTAAGACCGGGCGTCATAAACTAAAAAAACAGTCAGCGCCGTCTCGGGGCGGGGGCCAGATATATGCAAATGATAATTATTATCTATAATGCCATCACTTTTTACCGCAGGAGGCAGCATGAGATTCCTGATTTTTCTGGCCGCGCTGGCACTTGGCGCTTGCAGTCAGGCTCCGGTGCCCGAACCGAACAACCCTCTTGACGGCCTGGGGAAAATTACCGATTTACGCAGCGGCGAAACCTTGTCGCCTGAACAGCTTGTTGCCCGCTTGGCCGCTCATCCCAGGGTGATGGTCGGGGAAAAACACGACAATCCCTATCATCATCGGATCGAACTGTGGCTGGTGCAAAATCTGCCGCAGCGGCGGCCGCAGGGCAGCGTTCTGATGGAAATGATCTCCCCGAATCAGCAGGCCAAGGTGGAAAAGGTCAAGCAGGCGCTGCGGGGCAATTGCGCCCTGCCTGATGAGCGCGTGGCGCAGTTGATTGACTGGCAGAAAGGCTGGAAATGGTCGCTGTACGGCGAGGTGGTGATGGCGGCGATGCGGGCGCCGTATCCGCTTTGGTCAGCCAATCTGGATCGCGAGGAGATCATGGCGTTTTACCGGCAGCCGGTGTTTCCGCAGGGGCAATTGTCGGTACGCCCGGCGGTGCAGAAGGCGCTGGAAGACACCATTCGCACTTCGCACGGCGGAAAAATCGAACCCCGACAGCTGCACGCGATGCTGGCAATCCAACAGCAGCGCGATCGGCGTATGGCCGAGCGCCTGCTGGCTGCGTCAACGCCGGCGCTGTTGATTGCCGGTGGTTATCACGCCTCAAAATGGGTGGGGGTGCCGCTGCATGTGCGGGATCTGCAACCGGGCGCGCAGCCGAGGGTGTTGATGCTGGCGGAGCAGGGGGCGCAGGTTGACGGCCGGATGGCGGATTACCTGTGGGTCACGCCGCCGGTAAAATGACGGCGTGCCAGGGAAAAGCGGTGCCGTTACTGCGCCCGCTTCGCCTGCTGCAGCCACTTGTCCAGCTCGTTGGCGAACTGCTGACGGTCGCGCTGGTTCAGGGTATTCGGGCCGCCGGTCTGGATGCCGCTGGAGCGCAGGGTATCCATAAAATCGCGCATGTTCAGGCGTTCGCGGATGGTGTCCGGCGTGTAGCGCTCACCGCGCGGGTTGAGCGCCACTGCGCCTTTTTCTATCACTTCGGCCGCCAGCGGAATATCGGCGGTGATCACCAGATCGCCTTTTTCGCAGCGGCGGACGATTTCGTTATCAGCCACGTCAAAACCGGCCGCCACCTGCAGGGTGTGGATGTGTTTTGACGGCGGCGTTCTCAGCGGTTGATTCGCAACCAGCGTCACCGACATGGCGGTGCGCTCGGCGGCGCGGAACAGCACGTCTTTGATCACGTTCGGACAGGCGTCCGCATCGACCCAAATCTGCATTACTCAGGCTCCTTCAGCCAGTCGCGCACCGGCAGAAAATCGCGGTACAACGCCGCTTCCGGGCTGCCTTCTGCCGGTTGATAGTTGTATTCCCAGCGCACCAGCGGCGGCATCGACATCAGGATGGATTCGGTTCGGCCGCCGGTTTGCAGGCCGAACAGCGTGCCCCGATCCCACACCAGGTTGAATTCGACATAGCGGCCGCGGCGATAGAGCTGGAACTGACGTTCGTTGTCGCCCCAGCGCAGCGCTTTGCGTTTTTCCACGATCGGCAGGTAGGCATCGAGGAAGCCTTCGCCCACCGCGCGGGTGAAAGCGAAGCAGCGGTCAAAGTCTGGGGTGTTGAGATCGTCGAAAAACAGGCCGCCGATACCGCGCGCCTCGTTGCGGTGCTTGATAAAGAAATAGTCGTCGCACCACTTTTTGTATTTGGGGTAGACCTCGTCGCCGAAGGGCGCGCAGAGCCGTTCGGCGGTGCGGTGCCAGTGGACGGCGTCTTCTTCGAAACCGTAGAACGGCGTCAGGTCAAAGCCGCCGCCAAACCACCATACAGGATCTTCGCCCGGTTTTTCCGCAATGAAAAAACGCACGTTGGCGTGGCTGGTGGGGATATAAGGGCTGTGCGGGTGGATCACCAGTGACACGCCCATCGCCTGGAAGCTGCGCCCGGCCAGCTCGGGGCGGTGGGCGGTCGCGGAAGCGGGCAGGGTAGCGCCGGAGACATGCGAGAAGTTTACCCCCGCCTGTTCAAACACCGCACCGCCGGTCAACACGCGGCTGCGGCCACCGCCGCCTTCTTCACGCGTCCAGCGGTCTTCGTTGAAAACGGCACCGCCGTCGGCCTGGGCCAGTTGCGCGCAGATATTGTCCTGCAGCGACAGCAGGAAGGATTTTACTTCTGCGATGGTCGGTAAGCTCATACGGATAATTTACGCGTCTGACGAAACAAGGCGCAAAGTATACCCGCATTCGCTGCCGCTTATCAGCCGGTTTTTCGTTGGTGCGCGTCGTAGTAGCTGAAGAAACTGATCACGCCGTCGGCGATGGCGCGGGCGATTTTCTCGCGAAATGCGGTGGTGCCGAGCAGGCGTTCTTCCGCCGGGTTGGTGATGAACGAGGTTTCCACCAGCACCGAAGGAATGGACGGGGATTTGAGCACCGCAAACGCCGCCTGCTCGGTGCTGTCGCTGTGCAGGTGATGCACCGGGCGGATCTGGCCAAGCACGTGGCGGCCGAGCGTCAGGCTGTTGTTGATGGTATCGGTCTGCACCAGATCGAACAGCACCTGTTGCAGATAGTTATCCTGATTTTTATATTTGCCGCCGGCCACGTCATCGGCGGCGTTCTCGCGGTTGGAGAGATAGCGCGCCATGGCGCTGCTGGCGCCGCGGTTGGACAGGGCGAACACCGAGGCGCCTGAGGCGTCGGGGTTGGTAAAACCGTCGGCGTGAATCGAAATAAACAGGTCGGCCTGATGCTGGTGGGCAATCTCAACCCGCTGGAACAGCGGGATAAATTCGTCTTCTTCCCGCGTCAACCGGGCTTCGACGTGATCGTGCTCATGCAGCATGCGGCGTACGTGGTTGGCGATCTCAAGGACCACGTGTTTCTCTTGCGAACCTTCGCTGCCGACCGCGCCGGAATCGATGCCGCCATGGCCGGGATCGATCATCACCAGCCGTTTGCTGCCGGTCGGTTTCGGTGCCGGTTTGGCGTGTTGATTGCGCAGCATGCCGCCGGACTCCGCTTTGGCCGGTTGGCTTTTGCAGCCGAGCAGCGCCATCGCCAGGCCTGAGAGCAGTAACTGACGTCGAGTGCGGGAGGTGGAGAGCGGTTTAAAATTGAGGAATTGTTTAACCTGCTTTTTCATAACGCGACGCCCCATCGATAAATTCTATTTTGCGACGTTATATCGTATTGATAATCATTAATCGAACGGTTAACTATGTCCATTTATTACGCCAGTTACCGCAGTTTTCTGCCTGATTGGCGTGGGAAATCGCAGTTTGATATTGCTTAAGTGAATAATCCCGCGATAATCAGATAAACATCTTAATTAACAGCGGCGAACATCGATGGAAATTCGCGTATTTCGACAAGACGACTTTGAAGAAGTCATCACCCTGTGGGAGCGTTGCGATCTGCTGCGGCCGTGGAACGATCCCGAAATGGATATTGAGCGCAAACTCAATCACGATCCGGATCTGTTTCTGGTGGCGGAAGTGGGCGGCGAAGTGGTCGGCTCGGTGATGGGGGGCTACGATGGCCACCGTGGTTCGGCGTATTACCTGGGCGTGCACCCGGATTATCGTGGGCGCGGCATTGCCAATGCGTTGATTAGCCGTCTGGAGAAAAAGTTGGTCGCGCGCGGTTGCCCGAAGATCCAACTGATGGTGCGTGAAGACAACGACACGGTGATCGAGATGTACGAAAAACTCGGTTACGAGATCCAGAACATCACCAGCCTGGGCAAGCGGTTGATCGAAGACCAGGAATATTGAGTCAATAAGGCGGTGAACCTTCACCGCCCGTTACTGACAAAGTTGCCTTTAAGCCCGAGACCACCCGTTACGGCAGCTTTTTGATGTTTTTCACATCGACTTCCACGCTGCTCCAGTCTTTATCCACTTTTCCTTCCAGCTGCACTTTATCTTTCGGGGTGATGGTCTGGCCGTTCCAGCGTTTTTTGTCGATCTCCACCGTCAGGGTGCCGCTGGCGTCGCGGAAGGTATAGGTATCGTCGCCGACGCGCTGCTCGATGTTGCCCTGCAGCATCACCCAGGCGTCGTCGCTCATCGATTTCACCTTATCCACCGTGGTCAGCGCGGCGCTGGGGCCGGAGAAGCCGCCCTGCGGAGCGGTTTGCGTCTGCGGTGCGGAAGGGTCAAGGAACCCGCCTTGTTGTGCCAGAACCGGTGCGCTGCACAAAGCGATCAAAGCGGCCAGGGTATATTTTTTCATGTGAAGCTTCCTTATCTCAATCGAGAATCAAAGCCCTGCCAATCAGGACTGCTGTGTTGATGTGGCAAGTAAAACATAAAGATCTTAAGAGCTTCTTAAGCGGGCGCATTGAAAACAACAGTTACGGCTCCCATTTGATGGAGTAATGACAAACAGGCAAGGAACCGACCTTGAAGCCGCACTCACACCGATTTTCCCCCGACGATTACGATCATCATGGCGTGCTGCGCCTGCCGCTGTGGTTTTGGGGCGTGCTGGTTTTGCAGGCCCGCACCTGGATCTTGTTTGTGATGGCCGGCGTCTCGCAGCAACAGGGAGGAGGATTGTTGTCACTGTTTTACCCGGATACCCAAAGGTTCTGGTATGGCATCCTGCTGGGGCTGCCGGCCGCGCTGGCATTTTTGATTGGCCCGCGCAGATATTTGTGGCCGCGGCTGTGGCGGGCCTGGCGTTGGGTGCTCAGCGCCTCGGTGCTGGCGGCGCTGGGAGGCTCCCTGTTCAGCCTGTGGCAGCAGGACAGCAATCTGCCGGCGCTGGATGGCGTTTTGGCGTTGCTCGATGCTTTGGCGCTGGCCTATCTGCTGCTGAACGCGCGGCTGAAGGCGTGCTTCACGCCACAAGACGAGGTCGCTTAAATGCCGCACATGCGGCACTTTTCTCATTTTCCGCACTCCAATCTCGCAACCGATGGCGTAGCGCGGGCAGTTGTGAGAGGCTGACACACGGCCTGACTGAGCCATGCCTTTGATGTTAAGGAGCTATAAATGAATATTCGCCCACTGCTGTTAGGGCTCCCGCTGTTACTGACCGGCTGTTCGACGATGTCCAACTTCTCCTGGTCGAGCCTGTCGCCGTTTAACTGGTTCGGCAGCAGCCTTGAGGTCAGCGCCAAGGGCGTTGGCGATCTCAACGCCGGCACCCCGATGTCGGAAAGCGCGATCAACGACGGGCTGAACGGCGATTATCGGTTGCGCGGCGGCATGGCCACCGACAAGGGCCAGATTGTTTCTTACTACCAGGCAATGGACGGCAATGACGTGAAGCTGGTGATCACCGGCGAGCCCAAGGGCAACGTACAGCGCGTGGCCGTGATGGACAGCAAAGTGGCGACCGAGTGGGGCAACAAGCTCGGCACGCCGTTCAGCGCCATGTACGACAAGGCGTTTGGCGCTTGCAAACCGGCCGACGGCGACGATGCCGGCAAGGTAGAGTGCGTGGCGGAGCAGAGCAAATACGTCACCTACATCTTCAGCGGCAAGTGGGCCGGCCCGCAAGACATCATCCCGCCGGACGACACGCTGAAAAGTTGGACGGTCAGCAAGATCGTCTGGCACGCCAAACCGCAGTAAGCCTGACACCCTGTTCGGGGCGAATATATTCGCTCCGACCCTCACCGGGCGCAGCCAACAACGTCCTGGCTTGAAAAGCGACGAGTAACCCTATTTTCTTTGCGTTCCGCTAAGGCAATCTTGCACGCATGCGTTATGATAACGCGCGTTTGTAACAGGATACCCAAGCCTGTTACCCGATTGCGATACTGAGGATAACGACATGACACAGGTTCAGAGCGGCATTTTGCTGGAGCACTGCCGTTTCGCCATTTTTATGGAAGCTACCGTACAGGGCGAATTCGCTGATTTGCGTCAGGGCTGCAAGCAGTTTTGCCAGACGCTTACCGAGCTGCAGCAGCAGTTCCCGGATGCGCGCCTGGGGGCGGTCATCGCCTTTGGTTACGACGTCTGGCACGACCTGTCCAGCGGCCAGGGGGCAAAAGAGCTGAAGCCGTTTACCCCACTGGGCAAAGGGCTGGCGCCGGCCACCCAACGCGATCTGTTGATCCATATCCAATCCCTGCGTCATGACGTTAACTTTACGCTGGCGCAGGCGGCGCTGGCGGCGTTCGGCAACGCCATCAAGATTGAAGAGGAAACCCACGGCTTCCGTTGGGTGGAAGAGCGCGATCTGAGCGGCTTCATCGACGGCACCGAAAACCCGCAGGGCGACCAGCGCCCGGAAGTGGCGGTGATTGCCGAAGGCGAAGAAGACGCAGGCGGCAGCTACGTGCTGGTGCAGCGTTACGAACACAATCTGCGTCAGTGGCAGCGCTTCACCACCGAGCAGCAAGAGCAGATTATCGGTCGCACCAAGCACGACAGCGAAGAGCTGCCGTCGGATCAGCGGCCAGAGACTTCGCACGTCAGCCGGGTTGATCTGAAAGAAGACGGCAAAGGCCTGAAAATTCTGCGCCAGAGCCTGCCTTACGGCACCGCCAGCGGCAAGCACGGGCTCTATTTTATCGCCTACTGCGCACGTCTGCATAATATCGAAAAACAGCTGCTGAGCATGTTTGGCGATCTGGACGGCAAACGCGATGCGATGCTGCGTTTTAGCCGTGCGGTGACCGGCAGCTATTACTTTGCCCCTTCGCTGACGCGCCTGCTGTCGCTTTGATGCACTTATCGGGGTCGGCCATGCCGGCTCCGATACGCTTTCCCGCCCCGGCGAAACCGCTCCGCTCCTGCCTTATAGCGTTTGATGCTTGAAAATCACTAAACGGTATATAAAAGCGTTACAGCTCCGCACCTAGTTATAAATACACTGGTCATCAATAAGGCGAAAGCCTGAAAGATTGACTCAGTTAGCTAAGGTGCAGAATGAAACAAACCCGGGTTAAAAATATCGTGCTGAAAGGATGGTTGGCTGCGGCTCTGTTAGCCAGCGGCACCGTCTCGGCCACGGAATTGCTGAACAGCTCCTATGACGTTTCCCGTGAATTGTTTACTGCGCTGAACCCGGGTTTTGAACAGCAGTGGAACCAGCAGCACCCGGGCGACAAGCTGACCATCAAGCAGTCCCACGCCGGTTCTTCCAAGCAGGCGCTGGCGATCCTGCAGGGGTTGCGCGCCGACGTGGTGACTTACAACCAGGTGAGCGACGTACAGATCCTGCACGATCGCGGCCAACTGATCCCGGCAGACTGGCAGGCCCGTTTACCGAACAACAGCTCTCCGTTCTATTCCACCATGGCTTTCCTGGTGCGCAAGGACAACCCGAAGGGTATCCACAGCTGGAACGATCTGGTGCGTGACGACGTGAAGCTGGTGTTCCCGAACCCGAAAACCTCCGGCAACGGCCGTTACACCTATCTGGCCGCCTGGGGCGCCGCCAGCCAGGCCGACGGCAACGATCAGGCCAAAACCCGCGCCTTCATGACCCGTTTCCTGAAAAACGTGTTGGTGTTTGACACCGGCGGCCGCGGCGCGACCACCACCTTTGTGGAACGTGGCCTGGGCGACGTGCTGATCAGCTTCGAGTCGGAAGTGAACAACATCCGCAAACAGTACGGCGAAGACAAATACCAGGTCATCGTGCCGCCGGTCGATATTCTGGCGGAGTTCCCGGTGGCCTGGGTGGACAAAAACGTCGAGAAAAACGGCACCGAACAGGCCGCCAAAGACTACCTCAATTATCTCTATAGCCCGGCGGCCCAACAGGTGATCACCAGCTTCTACTATCGCGTTTACGACAAAAAGGCGATGGACGCGGCGAAGGGCCAGTTCCCGGACACCAAGCTGTTCCGGGTGGAAGATCAGTTCGGTGGCTGGCCGCAGGTGATGAAAACGCATTTCTCCACCGGCGGCGAGTTGGATCAACTGTTAGCGGCAGGGCATAAGTAATGTTGTCGTTGTCCAGCAAACGGGTTCTGCCCGGATTCGGCCTCAGCCTGGGGAGCAGCCTGTTTTACACCTGCCTGATTTTGCTGCTGCCGCTCAGCGCGCTGGTGATGCAATTGGCGCAGATGAGCCTGGCGCAATACTGGGAAGTGATTTCCAATCCGCAGGTGGTGGCGGCCTATAAGGTGACGTTGCTGTCGGCGGGCGTCGCCAGCCTGTTTAACGCGGTGTTCGGCATGCTGATGGCCTGGATCCTGACCCGCTACCGTTTTCCCGGCCGTACGCTGTTGGACGGCCTGATCGATCTGCCGTTCGCGTTGCCGACGGCGGTGGCCGGCCTGACGCTGGCGGGGCTGTTCTCCACCACCGGCTGGTATGGCCAATGGTTGGCGCATTTCGATATCAAGGTGACCTTCACCTGGCTTGGGATTGCGGTGGCGATGGCCTTTACTAGCCTGCCGTTCGTGGTGCGCACCGTGCAACCGGTGCTGGAAGAGTTAGGGCCGGAATATGAAGAAGCGGCCGAAACCCTGGGCGCGACCCGCTGGCAGAGTTTCCGCCGCGTGGTGATCCCTGAGCTTGCACCGGCGCTGCTGGCCGGCACGGCGATTTCCTTTACCCGTAGCCTGGGTGAGTTTGGCGCGGTGATTTTTATCGCCGGCAATATCGCCTGGAAGACCGAAGTGACGTCGCTGATGATCTTTATGCGCTTGCAGGAGTTCGACTATCCGGCGGCCAGCGCGATTGCTTCGGTGATCCTGGCGGCGTCGCTGCTGTTGCTGTTTAGCATTAACGTTCTGCAAAGCCGCTTCGGCCGACGCATCGGGGGGCACTGATGGCTGATATCTCTGAGTTCAATGGCGTCGAGCGCCCGCGCGTCAACTGGGGTAAATGGACGTTGATCGGCATTGGCGTGCTGTTCTCGGTGCTGCTGCTGGTGGTGCCGATAATTTCGATTTTCGCCGAGGCCTTTTCCAAAGGCGTTGGCGCGATGTGGGGCAACCTGATCGAACGCGACATGCTGCACGCCATCTGGCTGACGGTGCTGATCGCGTTGATCAGCGTGCCGTTCAACCTGATTTTCGGCACGCTGCTGGCGTGGCTGGTGACGCGTTTCACGTTCCCGGGCCGCCAGTTGTTGCTGACGTTGGTCGACATTCCGTTCGCCGTTTCACCGGTGGTGGCGGGGCTGATTTATCTGCTGTTTTACGGCAGCAATGGTCTGCTGGGCGGTTGGCTGGATACGCACAATATCCAGGTGATGTTCTCCTGGCCGGGTATGGTGCTGGTGACCATTTTCGTGACTTGCCCATTCGTGGTGCGTGAGCTGGTGCCGATGATGCTCAGCCAGGGCAGCCAGGAAGACGAGGCCGCCATTTTGCTGGGCGCGTCCGGCTGGCAGATGTTCCGCCGCGTTACCTTGCCTAACATCCGCTGGGCGCTGTTGTACGGCGTGGTGCTGACCAACGCGCGCGCCATCGGCGAGTTCGGTGCGGTATCTGTGGTGTCCGGCTCTATTCGCGGCGAAACCTTCAGCCTGCCGCTGCAGGTGGAGTTGCTGCAACAGGATTACAACACCGTCGGCGCCTTTACCGCCGCCGGGCTGTTGACCCTGATGGCGATAATTACCTTATTTTTGAAGAGTGGCCTGCAATGGCGTCTGGAACGTCAAAATGCGCGCCTCGAGCGGGAGGAAAATCATGAGCATTGAGATTAGCGGTATCAATAAATTTTTCGGTCGTACCAAGGTATTGAACGATATCTCGCTCGATATTTCCTCCGGTGAAATGGTGGCGCTGCTGGGGCCGTCCGGCTCCGGGAAAACCACGCTGCTGCGCATTATCGCCGGGCTGGAAAGCCAGAGCGGCGGCAAGCTGGGCTTCCACGGCACCGACGTCAGCCATGTGCATGCACGCGATCGCCGCGTGGGCTTCGTGTTCCAGCATTACGCGCTGTTCCGCCATATGACGGTATTCGACAATATCGCCTTTGGCCTGAGCGTGCTGCCGCGCCGTGAGCGCCCGAACGCTGCGGCGATCAAACAGAAAGTGACCCAACTGCTGGAAATGGTGCAGCTTGGCCATTTGGCTAACCGTTACCCGTCGCAACTTTCCGGCGGCCAGAAGCAGCGTGTGGCGTTGGCGCGTGCGCTGGCGGTAGAGCCGCAAATCCTGCTGCTGGACGAACCTTTCGGCGCGCTGGACGCGCAGGTGCGCAAAGAGCTGCGCCGTTGGCTGCGTCAGTTGCACGAAGAGCTGAAATTCACCAGCGTGTTCGTGACCCACGATCAGGAAGAGGCGATGGAAGTGGCCGATCGCATCGTGGTGATGAGCCAGGGCAATATTGAACAGGTTGGTTCACCGAATGAAATCATGCGTGAACCGGCCAGCCGTTTCGTGCTGGAGTTTATGGGCGAAGTGAACCGCCTGAGCGGCGAAATCCGCGGCTCGCAGCTGTTTGTCGGCGCGCACCAGTGGCCGCTGTCGTTCCAGCCGATGCATCAGGGCAGCGTCGATCTGTTCCTGCGGCCGTGGGAAATGGAAGTGGCCACCGAGAGCAGCGAGCGTTGCCCGCTGCCGGTGCAGGTGCTGGAAGCCAGCCCGCGCGGCCACTTCTGGCAGCTGACCGTACAGCCGATCGGCTGGCATCAGGAACCGATCAGCGTAGTGCTGCCTGAGGGCAACCCAGCCCCGGTGCGCGGCGGCCGTTACTATGTCGGCAGCCTGAATGCGCGGCTGTACGCCGGCGATCAACTGCTACAACCTGTTGCGTTAGCCAAAAGCGCCTGATATACCCTTTATCTTTCAAGTTGCAGGTGTGTTGGCTGCCTTTACTCGCCCTTCCTGCACCTCGAAATATTTTGGGTATAGGTTTTAACTGACGTTAAAGGCAACCCCCGGGGTTGCCTTTTTACATTCAGCACTTCAACACACAGGCAAAGATCGTGACAACGCTCGAACAATGCATCGGCAATACCCCGCTGGTAAAAGTACAACGTCTGGCCGCAGGACTCGGCAGCGAAGTCTGGCTCAAACTGGAAGGCAACAACCCGGCGGGCTCGGTAAAGGATCGTGCCGCGCTGGCGATGATCCAACAGGCGGAACTGCGCGGCGAAATAAAACCCGGCGACAAGCTGATCGAAGCCACCAGCGGCAACACCGGCATTGCGCTGGCCATGATCGCGGCGCTGAAAGGCTATTCTCTAAAGCTGCTGATGCCGGAAAACATGAGCCAGGAACGCCAGGCGGCAATGCGCGCCTATGGCGCCGAACTGATTCTGGTCAGCCGTGAACTGGGGATGGAAGGCGCGCGCGATCTGGCGCTGGAAATGCAGCGCCAAGGGCAGGGCAAGGTGCTGGATCAATTCAATAATCTGGATAATCCCTACGCCCACTTCACCACCACCGGCCCGGAAATCTGGCAACAGACCCAGCAGCGCATTACGCATTTCGTCTCCAGCATGGGCACCACCGGCACCATTACCGGCGTAGGCGGTTACCTCAAGAGCCAAAATCCGCAGGTGCAAATCATTGGCCTGCAGCCGGCGGAAGGCAGCAGCATCCCCGGCATCCGCCGTTGGTCACCGGCCTATCTGCCGGGCATATTCCGCCCGGAGCTGGTGGATCAGGTTCTGGATATCCAGCAAACCGACGCCGAGCAGACCATGCGCCAGTTGGCGCAGCGCGAAGGCATTTTCTGCGGCGTCAGTTCCGGCGGCGCGGTGGCCGGCGCGTTGCGCATCGCTGCGGCGAACCCGGGGAGCGTGATTGTGGCGATTATCTGCGATCGCGGCGATCGTTATCTCTCCACCGGCGTTTTTGACTGAAGGCTATTCCCGTTCCAACGCATGGATCGGATCCATCCCGGCGGCGCGTTTCGCCGGGAAAAAGCCGAAGATCACCCCGATCAGCGTCGAACAGACAAACGCGGCGACGATCGAGGCCCCGGAGTAGATCATGGTGAAGTTGCTGCTGAACTGGCTGAACAGCACGCCGATCCCCAGTGATAACGCCACCCCCAATCCGCCTCCCAGCAGGCACACCAGCACCGCCTCGATTAAAAACTGCTGCATGATATCCCCGGCGCGGGCGCCTACCGCCATGCGTACGCCGATTTCACGCGTGCGCTCGGTGACCGACACCAGCATGATATTCATCACCCCAATACCGCCCACCACCAGCGAGATCAACGCGATCATCGACACCAACAGCGTCAGGGTGGCCGTGGTCTTCTCAATGGTTTGGCGGATACTGTCGGTGTTCATGACGAAGAAATCCTTGGTGCCGTGGCGCCGGCTCAGCAAACGGGTGACGCCGTCTTCGGCGCTGCCGAGGTCGACATCGTCGTTGACCCGTACGGTGATGCTTTTCAGGTAACTTTGGCCCAGCATGCGTTTCATGACGGTGGTGTAGGGGATCCAGACGTTCAGGTTTTCATCGCTGCCGAAGCCGCTCTGCTTTTTGGCGGCCACGCCGATAATCCGGCACGGCAGCGAGCCGAGCAGGATCACTTCGCCAAGCGGATTAGCCCCGTTGGGGAACAGCTTATTGCGGGTATTCTCGTCGATCACCGCTTCTTGCATCAGGTTGTCGACGCTGCGGCGGTTAAACGCCATGCCGCTGTCGATGCTGTAGCCGCGCACCAGAAAATATTGCTCGCCGACGCCATTGACCGTCCCGCTGACCGACTGATTGCCATAGCGAAAGGTGGTGCTGCTGGACAGGGTCGGCGTCACGCTGTGGACGTATCCCTGCTGCGCCAGCGCGTCGGCGTCGGTGGCGCGCAGCGTCTGGATCGCCGCAGAGCGCATGTCGCCGAAATCCTTGCCTGGGTAGATTTCCAGCGTGCTGGTGCCCATGGCGTTGATGTTCGCCAGCACCTGCTGCTGCGAACCTTTGCCCAGCGCCACCACCGACACCACCGAAGCGATGCCGATGATAATGCCGAGCATGGTCAGCAGGGTGCGCAGACGCTGTGACGCCATCGCCAGCAACGCCATTTTGAAGGCTTCGTAAAAGCGGTCGCGCTGCGATTGCCAACGGCTGCCTGCGCTTTCCGGCGCCTTCGGCAGCGGCGCGTTGGTCTGGGCGGTTTTTTGCCGATCGGCGACAACTTCGCCGTCGCGCAGCTCAATAATGCGTTGGGCATGTTCGGCGATCTGCATGTCATGGGTGACGATCACCACCGTATGACCGCGTGCATGCAGGTCTTTCAGAATGCTCAGTACTTCTTGCCCGCTGTGGCTGTCCAGCGCGCCGGTCGGTTCATCCGCCAGGATCACTTCACCGCCGTTCATCAGCGCGCGGGCGATGCTGACGCGTTGCTGCTGGCCGCCGGAGAGCTGGCTGGGGCGGTAGTTCAGCCGGTCCGCCAGCCCGAGCCGCTGCAACAGATCGGCGGCACGCTGGCGGCGTGCGGCACGCTGACGCCCGGCGTAGACCGCCGGCACCTCTACGTTGTCTTGCGCGGTGAGTTCCGCCAGCAGGTGATAGCGCTGGAAGATAAAACCGAAATGTTCGCGGCGCAGTTCGGCCAGGCTATCGCGATCCAACTGCCCGGTGCTGCGCCCGGCGACCCGATAATCCCCTTCGCTGGGGCGATCCAGGCAGCCGAGAAGGTTCATCAGTGTCGATTTGCCGGAGCCGGAAGCGCCGACTATCGCCACCATTTCGCCCTGACCGATAGCGAGATTGATATTGTTCAGCACCGTCACGCGCTGTTCGCCGGCCTGAAAATGGCGGCTGATGCCGCGCAGTTGCAACAGAGGAGGTGGGTTCATCAATCATATCCCCATCGGCGGCGGGCCCATGCGCCGCGTGCCGCTTTGCGTCGCGGCGCTGACCTGGCTGACAATCACTTTTTCGCCGGCCAGCACGCCGCTGATGATCTGCGCGTCGACATTGTTATTGATGCCGACCTTCACCGGGCGGCGGGCGATATTGCCCTGTTCGTCCACCACCTGCACCCAGTCGCCCTGTAACGCGGTGGCGGGGATCACCACCGCGCCTTTCGCCTTGGCCAGCACGATATACACCTGCGCGGTCATGGAAATGCGCAGCGCGCCGTCCGGGTTTGCCACGTCGAACAGGCCGTTGTAGTAAATCGCGGTGCTGGAGGTGGAAGAACTGCTGGAACTGGTGCTGCTGGAGCTCGACGTGGTGGTCTCATCATTGATCGAGTCGGGTGCGGGCTCTATCGCCCGCAGCGTGGCGCGGTAGTGTTTGCCCGGTTCGCCGAGAATGGTGAAATAGACCGGCATGCCGGTTTTCACCTTCACTACGTCGGCCTCGGAGATCTGCGCTTCGATGGTCATGGTGTCCAGCCGGGCGACTTTGACCAGAGTGGGGGCGCTTTGCACCGCATTCACCGTCTGGCCTTCTTCAACCGGCAGCGCAACGATGGTGCCGTCGATCGGGGAGGTGATTTTGGTATAGCCGAGGTTGACCTGCGCGGTGTTCACCGCGATCTGCGCCTGCACGATCTGCGCGTCCAGCGCGTTGATGTCGGCGCGGGTGGCATCCAGCGTAGCTCTGGCGCTGTCAAAATCCGCCTGTACGCCGACGCCGCGCGCCACCAGGGTCTGTTGGCGCCGATAGGCGAGCTGATTGTTGCGCAGCGCCGCCAGTTTTGAGGCGCGCTGCGCCTGTACGTTCTTCAATGCCGCTTCTGCGTCCCTCAGCGAGTTCTGCTGGGTTAAATCGTCGATCTCGGCCACCAGTTGCCCTTTATGCACCTTATCGCCCAGCGCCACGCGCAGGGCCTTTATCTGGCCAGAGACCTGCGCGCCGACGCTGACCTGTTTTTGCGCTTCGATGGTGCCATCGGCCAGTACGGTTTGTTCCAGATCGCGCGTTTGCGCCACCGCGGTGATATAACGGGGCGTTTCGGCGGTGCCTGGCGCTCTGAAGTAGAGAAATAAGGCGATAGCAGCCACAATGACAGTGGGCAGCAGATAGGGTTTTGAGCGTAGAAACGATGGCATGACGAAGAGGTTCCCTGGCAGAAAAGCGCGGCAAAAATCTATTTGCACTAATTTAGCGCGCCCTCGGCCAGGCTGCGGTTAAGTGGCGTTCAGGAATGTGTAAGGATTGAGTAAAACCGGCTGCGAAGCCGGCAAATAGGCGTGAAAATGACGAAAATCCGCGAAGGAGCAAGGCATGAAAATTTTATTGGTCGATGACGACCTGGAGCTCGGCACCATGCTGAGCGAATACCTGACCGGCGAAGGGTTTAACGCCACGCTGGTGCTGACCGGCAAGGCGGGGGTGGAAGGCGCGCTATCGGGCGAGTATACCGCGATGATCCTCGACATCATGCTGCCGGACATGAGCGGTATTGATGTGCTGCGCGACGTGCGTAAAAAAAGCCGTATGCCGATCATCATGTTGACGGCCAAAGGCGACAATATCGATCGGGTCATCGGCCTCGAAATGGGCGCCGACGACTACATGCCCAAGCCGTGCTATCCGCGTGAACTGGTGGCGCGCTTGCGCGCAGTGTTGCGCCGTTTCGACGAGCGGCCGGAAGAGGTGGATGACGAGATTGCCATCAGCTTCGGTGAGCTGACGCTTAACCCCTCCACCCGCAGCAGCGAATGGCGCGGCAAGGCGTTTGATCTGACCGCTTCGGAGTTCAACCTGCTGGAACTGCTGCTGCGCGCGCCGGAGCGTGTGGTGTCCAAGGACGAACTGTCGGAAAAGGGATTGGGGCGCCCGCGTGAGGCCTATGACCGCAGCGTTGACGTTCATATCAGCAACATCCGCCAGAAGCTGGGCGCGCTGACCGACAACGTGCTCAGCATCGAAACGGTGCGCAGCATCGGCTACCGCATCAGGTAATGCCAATGCGCGGAAGACTATTCTGGAAAATTCTGCTGGGTTTCTGGCTCACGTTTATCATCATGACCCAGGCGCTGTGGGTCGCTTTTTCCCTGTACGGCGATCGCTATGAGCCACCGGAAAACGCCATGGCCCGGCGGCTCATCAATCTGCAGTTGGCAACGGCCGGCACTTTGCTGCGCAGCGGCGGCGAGCCCGCCCTGAATGCCATGATGAAAGATTGGTCGGACGATGACCGGCGCTTTTTGTCGGTAACCCCGATGGCGCATCCGCCTGCGCCGGCTGAGGGGCCTTTCGAGGTTCGTCACATGCCGAATATCACGGCATGGGTACAAACGGGGGACAACAGCGGCTACCTGTTGAATTATGACGTGCGTACCCTGCGTGAACAATACCGCCCCAACAAGCGTTCGCATTTCTTCAATATCCCGCCACCGATGCTGTGGGTGGGCGGGCTGGGTGGGTTGTTGTTCAGCGCCGTGCTGGCGTGGAACCTGACCTGGCCAATGCGCAAATTGAGTGCCGGTTTTGATCGTGTAGCGCAGGGGGATTTATCCGTGCGGCTGTTCCCGGCGATGCGCCGGCGTCACGATGAACTGTCTGACGTGGCGCGCGATTTCGACACCATGGCCGAAAGGCTGGAGCTGCTGGTCAGTGCCCGCGAGCAGTTGTTGCACGACGTTTCGCATGAACTGCGTTCACCGCTTGCCCGGTTGCAGCTCGCCATCGGGTTGGCGCGGCAGAATGACGGTAACGTCGAGAACTCATTGCAGCGCATAGAGCACGAAGCGGGGCGGCTGGACAAGATGATTGGCGAGTTGCTGGCGCTGTCGCGCGCCGAGAGCAACAACCTGCCGGACGAGGAGTATTTCGATCTTTACGGGCTGGTGGATGCGGTGGTGAACGATGCGCGCTACGAAGCGCAGATCCCGGGGGTAGAGATCGTGCTGCGGGCCAGTTCGGACGTGGAGTACACCGTCAAGGGCAATGCCGAATTGATGCGGCGTGCGGTGGACAACATCGTGCGTAACGCGTTGCGTTTCTCCAGCCACGGGCAGCGGGTAACAGTGGTGCTGACGCGTATCGACCAACTGTTCCAGATCGAGGTCAGCGATCAGGGGCCTGGGGTGGAAGAGGCCAAGCTCTCCAGCATCTTTGATCCGTTTGTTCGGGTGAAATCGGCGATGTCGGGCAAGGGCTACGGGCTGGGGTTGGCGATCACCCGCAAGGTGGTGCTGGCGCACGGCGGCCAGGTTGATGCGCGTAATGGCGAGTCTGGTGGTTTGGTCATCACTCTGCGTATCCCGCGCTGGCAGTAATCTTACTGGCCATTTTGAACCAGGGCAGTGCTCACCCTCGTCACGTACTGCGTGTACGCTCCGAGGATTGCGCGCTGTCCATGTTCAAACTGCCTGCGCCGATAACGCCTATTGCACTACGGAGAGTCCCCAACGAATTTCGAATTGCAGCCAGGCGGCAAGCGGGGGAATCCTCAGGGTCTTACTCAAGTAAGTGACTGGGGTGAGCACGGGCAGCCAACAACGCTGCGGTTCGAAAGACGAAGGGGATTGCCTGGTGCCATAAAAAAACGGCGCCGAGGGCGCCGTTTTTATGTCCATCCGCGATTACTTCTTGATGCGGATGATCGGAGTTTCACCAACGATAACGGTGCCGGACAGTTTGATCAGTTCTTTGATCTCGTCCATGTTGGAGATAACAACCGGCGTCAGGATAGACTTGGCTTTCTCTTCCAGCAGTGCCAGGTTGAACTCGATAACCACGTCGCCTTTCTTGACGCGCTGGCCTTCTTCAGCGATGCGTTTGAAGCCTTCGCCTTTCAGTTCAACGGTGTCGATACCGAAGTGGACAAACAGCTCGATGCCGCTGTCGGATTCGATAGAGAAAGCATGGTTGGTTTCGAAAATTTTACCGATAGTGCCGTCAACCGGGGCAACCATTTTGTTGCCTGTCGGTTTGATGGCAATACCGTCGCCAACGATTTTTTCAGCGAAAACTACGTCAGGTACATCTTCGATATTAACGATTTCGCCAGAAAGTGGAGCTACGATCTCGATAGTGCCCGTGTCTTTCTTGTCATCAGAAACCAGAGATTTCAGTTTATCGAACAAACCCATGATCTTCTCCTAAGCATTAAATTGGGCGGCGTTCCAGTGTCGTGGAAGTTTAGCAGAGCGTTTTTTCTTCGATGAATTTATTCACGCAATTCATCAGATCTTGCGCCGTTGGCTGTGCCAAGGCTTGCGCTGCCAACGCCTTCACATCTTCGAAATTCGTATTACGAATAATTTTCTTGATGCGCGGGATTGAAATCGCACTCATGCTGAACTCATCCAGCCCCATGCCCAATAACAACAGTGTAGCACGCTCATCGCCAGCCAGTTCGCCGCACATGCCGGTCCACTTGCCTTCCGCGTGAGATGCATCAATGACCTGTTTGATCAGGCCAAGCACCGATGGGGACATCGGGTTATAGAGATGAGAAATCAGCTCGTTGCCGCGATCTACCGCCAGAGTATACTGGGTTAGATCGTTTGTCCCAATACTAAAGAAGTCGACTTCTTTCGCCAGATGGTGAGCAATCACCGCCGCAGCCGGTGTTTCCACCATTACGCCCACTTCGATTGTTTCGTCGAACGCCTTGCCTTCTTCACGCAGCTGCGCTTTCAGCGTCTCGAGTTCGCCTTTCAGATCGCGCACTTCTTCGACGGAAATGATCATCGGGAACATGATGCGCAGTTTGCCGAACGCGGAAGCGCGCAAAATGGCGCGCAGCTGGGCGTGCAGGATTTCTCTGCGGTCCATGGCGATGCGGATGGCGCGCCAGCCGAGGAACGGGTTCTCTTCTTTCGGCAGGTTCATGTACGGCAGGTCTTTGTCGCCGCCAATGTCCATGGTGCGGACGATCACGGCCTGTGCGCCGACGGCTTCAGCAACGGCTTTATAGGCCTGGAACTGCTCGTCTTCGGTTGGCAGCGAGTCGCGGTCCATGAACAGGAATTCGGTACGATACAGGCCGACACCTTCAGCGCCGTTGCGCTCCGCACCCGCGACGTCGCGCACGGTGCCGATGTTGGCGCAGACTTCAACCTGATGACCGTCCAGCGTAATCGCCGGCAGATCTTTCAGCTTGGCCAGATCGTTTTTCTCGGTAACGTACTGGGTCTGTGCGGCTTTCAGCTGATCGATAACGTCAGCAGTGGGGTTAACGTAAATTTTATTGTTAACCGCGTCCAGAATCAGGTAGTCGTCGTTCTTCACCTGCTTGGTGACGTCGCTGGTGCCTACGATTGCCGGCAGTTCCAGGGAGCGGGCCATGATGGAGGTGTGAGAGGTACGGCCGCCGAGATCGGTGATGAAGCCCAGCACTTTGTCCAGGTTCAACTGAGCGGTCTCAGACGGGGTCAAATCGGTTGCAACCAGGATCACTTCGTCCTGGATTGAGCTCAGATCGACGATAGCCAGGCCCAGAATGTTCTGCAGCAGGCGCTTACCGATGTCGCGTACGTCGGCCGCACGTTCTTTCAGGTATTCATCATCCAGTTCTTCCAGCGCTTTCGCCTGGCCTTCGATGATGGTATAGGCAGCCGCATCGGCAGAAGCCAGATCGTCTTTGATTAGGGCTATGATTTCCTGCTCAAGCTCTTCGTCTTCCAGCAGCATGATGTGGCCTTCGAAGATAGCTTCTTTTTCTTCGCCGAAGGTTTCGCCAGCTTTGGTCTTGATCGCTTCCAACTGCTCGGACGCTTTGGCGCGGCCAGCCAGAAAACGCGAGACTTCCTGTTCTACATGGTCTGCAGAGATTTTCTTCCGGTTGATGACAATTTCATCTTCTTTCAGTAGGAGAGCCTTACCAAAAGCGATACCCGGTGATACTAAAATGCCTGAAATCATAACCCTACCTTACTCTTGACTGGTGTTAACTAAAAAGACGGGCCGATTACTCAAGCTCTGCCATCAGTTTTACCAAGTGCTCAACGGCTTTCTGCTCGTCTTCACCAACAGCTTCGATGGTCACTACGGTCCCTTGAGTCAGCCCCAGAGTTTGCAGTTTGAACAGGCTCTTGGCACTGGCGCTTTTACCGTTGGAAGTTACGGTGATGTCAGAGGTGAAGCCTTTGGCTTCTTTAACGAACTGAGCGGCAGGGCGAGTGTGCAGACCATTCGGAGCGGTAATAGTAACTTCTTGCTGGAACATTGATGTTTCCCCAACTTATTGGTGTGTTGTGGAGCTAAAGTTTAGCCCAAGGGTATTACTTTAGCTTGTCTGGTTAGCGCCTGACTATGGTACAGGGGCGAGTATTGATGCAACAGAAAACGACGGATTTGACCCTTCAGATCAAAAAAATTTGGCTTCTGCCGTCGTTTCAATCAGCTCTCCATTATGCCGTGTTTAACCTCGCTGCGACAAACGAGTAAATCGATTCAGCTTAAAACAAGGGACGGAGGGTGATTAATTTTGTGCATCGAAATAATGCACCGTTAAATACTAAAGCTGGCGTGTAAAATCAATCTTCAACTGCTATAAACTTTGATCCAGCCCACAAAAAAGCACCCCGGAAGGTGCTTTTTTAGCTATTTGTGCACAGGTGGCACTACTGTTGCAATTCTTGCTCGGTGAACAAATCGGCAAACAGCGCGGTGCTGAGATAGCGTTCCCCGGAGGAAGGCAGAATCACGACGATGGTTTTGTCGGCGAAGTCGGCTTCTTCTGCGATTTTCACCGCCGCCGCCACCGCCGCACCGGAGGAAATGCCCGCCAGGATGCCTTCTTCGTCCATCAGACGGCGCGCCATGCTGATGGCTTCATCGTTGGTGATCTGTTCTACGCGGTCAACCAGGTCGAGATCCAGGTTACCGGGGATAAAACCGGCGCCGATGCCCTGAATCTTGTGCGGGCCCGGTTTGATTTCTTCACCGGCCAACGCCTGCGTGATCACCGGGGAATCGGTAGGTTCTACCGCCACGGTGGTAATCGCTTTGCCTTTGGTATTCTTGATATAGCGGCTGACGCCGGTCAGCGTACCGCCGGTGCCGACGCCGGAGATGAAAACGTCGACCTCGCCATCGGTGTCTTCCCAGATTTCCGGGCCGGTGGTTTTCTCATGAATGGCCGGGTTGGCCGGGTTGCTGAACTGCTGCAAAATGAGGTAACGCTCAGGATCGGTGGCGACGATTTCTTCCGCCTTGGCGATGGCGCCTTTCATGCCTTTTGCGCCTTCGGTCAGCACCAGATTGGCGCCCAGCGCTTTAAGCAGCTTGCGGCGCTCGATGCTCATGGTTTCCGGCATGGTCAGCGTCAGTTTGTAGCCGCGTGCGGCGGCGACGAAGGCCAGAGCGATGCCGGTGTTGCCGCTGGTCGGTTCCACCAGTTCTTTGCCGGCGACCAGGATGCCGCGTTTTTCTGCGTCCCAAATCATATTGGCACCGATGCGGCATTTAACGCTGAAGCTTGGGTTGCGTGATTCAACCTTGGCCAAAATGCGTCCGTTGCCGATACGGTTCAGACGAACCAGCGGCGTATGGCCGATCGTTAATGAGTTGTCTTCATATATCTTGCTCATAGCCCGTCCTTTAACTCTATGAAAATGTGGGGAACATCGAAAGCATACGCTAACAGTACCGGCAGGGAAGTAAAGAATTGGTATATCTATATGTTATTAGGAAATAAGTTTTAAGCACAATGATAAGGGCGCAAATTGCGCGCCCTGTCGAAGAATTAATCGTAATGCGGCGAGTTAAACGGCTCAGGAACGCACGAATTGTGTGCGGTAACGGTCGACCCACATGGCGGTGGCGCCGCAAACCGCGACCGGCAGGATCACCAGATTAAGGATGGGGATCATGGTGAACAGGCTGACCATGGCGCCAAACTGCAGGTTGTCGGTTTTATGCTGACGCAGCGCGCGGCGCATATCGGCAAAGCTCACCTTATGGTTATCGAACGGGTAGTCGCAATACTGGATCGCCAGCATCCAGGCGCTGAACAGAAACCACAACACCGGCGCCACCGTTTGGCCAATCCCCGGAATGAAATAGAGAATCAGCAACAGCAGCGCACGCGGCAGGTAGTACGCCAGTTTGCGCCATTCACGCGCCATGATGCGCGGCAAGTCTTTCACCATGCCGAAGATGCCGGTGTCCGGCAGTGGCTTGCCGGTCAGGCTGCCCTCCAGATGTTCGGCCAGCAGGCCGCAGAACGGCGCGGCTATCAGGTTGGTGATGGTGCTGAAAAAATAGCTGAATACCAGCAGGACGGAAACGACCGCCAGCGGCCACAGCAGATAGCTCAGCCATTGCAGCCAGTTGGGCACATGACTCATCATGCCGGGGATCCAATCGCCAAGCCGGCTGAACAGCCACCAGAAAGCGGAGCCCATCAGCAGCACGTTGACCAGCAACGGCAGGACGACATAGCGTTTAATCCCCGGGCGGGAAATCAGGCGCCAGCCTTCGGCAAAATAATGAAAGCCGCTGGTGGAGGGAGAAGCTGACTGCTTATAGGACATATCTTAAGTTATCTCTTTGTCTGAACAGGCATCGCTATCATATCGGGATGATTTTCTGCTGGCTAGGGTGGCATTGGCTGAAAAAACAGCAAAAAAAGGCAGTATAATCATCTTTATTGGCATAAAGTTCAGCACGGACTTGCACTTGTGTGCGCGGGCAAATAGAGTTAAAGAGTGAATGTTTGCCGCGGTGGCAATGTATTGGAACAACAGAGATAGCAATGATGCAGGATTTGCGTCTGATATTAATCGTTGTTGGCGCGATCGCCATAATAGCGTTGTTATTGCACGGTCTGTGGACCAGTCGCAAAGAACGCTCATCGCTTTTCCGCGATCGCCCAGCCAAGCGTTCTAAAAAAGAACGTGAACAATCCCCGATCGACGATCTCGATGAAGGCGTGGGAGAGGTGCGTGTACGCGCCGCCAACCCGCAC
The DNA here is from genome assembly GCF_018336935.1 of Serratia plymuthica. NCBI lineage: Bacteria > Pseudomonadati > Pseudomonadota > Gammaproteobacteria > Enterobacterales > Yersiniaceae > Serratia > Serratia plymuthica. The sequence goes on from NZ_CP068771.1 coordinate 4,984,148, forward strand.
GATGAGCCGTCTTTTGGTCATTTTGATGCCGCACGCGAAGAACCCGTGGTTGCGCCCAAGCCTGCTCCGGCGGCCGAGCCAACGCCACGTGCCGTTCAACCGGCTGCTCATCAGTCTCCGCCACCGCTGTCTCAGCGGCCGGATTATGATGACATCCTGCTGGACACCTACGCGCAGGACGAAGAGGACGACGTGCCGCAGCAGCCTGCGCCGCGCCGTGAACCGCGCGTTGATGATCTGCCGCCTGTGGCGCCTGCAGCAGAGCCGGCGTTCCGCGCCGAACCTGCGCATCAGCCGCAGCCGGAAGTGAAACCAGCGGCGGTAGAACCTCAGCCTTCTCCGGCAGCCATTAAACCGGCAAAACTGAAAGAAACCGTACTGGTGCTGCATGTTACCGCACATCAGGGTGGCGTAATCGGCGGCGAAGTTCTGCTGCAGAGCGTGCTGCAAGCGGGCTTCCAGTTCGGCGCAATGGGGATTTTCCATCGCCATATCAGCCCGGCAGGCAGCGGCCCTGTGCTGTTCAGCCTGGCGAACATGGTCAAGCCGGGATCTTTTGATCCTGACATGATGTCCGATTTCTCCACGCCGGGCGTGTCGATGTTCATGATGGTGCCGTCTTATGGCGACGCCAATCAGAACTTCAAGCTGATGCTGCAGTCGGCACAGCGAATCGCCGACGACGTGGGCGGTGTGGTGCTGGACGACGAGCGCCGCATGATGACCCCGCAGAAGCTGGAAACCTACAAAGCGCGCATCCGTGAAGTGTTGGAAAGCAACGCCTGACCGGTAGCCACGCGCACTGAATACCCGTAATCCTAAAGCCCCCGCTAGTCGGGGGTTTTTTATCTTTAAGATGGTGAGCCATGGAATCGATAATTCAACAAATCAATCAACTACGAGCCTCACTGCGCCATCATGAATACCAATATCACGTGCTTGACGCGCCGGAAGTGCCGGATGCGGAATACGACCGCCTGATGCGCGAGCTACGCGAGCTGGAAAGCGCGCACCCGGAGCTGATCACCGCCGATTCACCGACCCAGCGCGTGGGCGCCGCGCCGCTGGCGGCGTTCGATCAGGTACGTCATGAAGTGCCGATGCTGTCGCTGGATAACGTCTTCGACGAAGAAAGCTTCCTGGCGTTCTACAAACGCGTGCAGGATCGCCTGAAGAGCAGCGATCCGCTCACCTTTTGTTGCGAGCTGAAGCTGGACGGCCTGGCGGTCAGCCTGCTGTACGAAGACGGTGAACTGGTGCGTGCAGCCACGCGCGGCGACGGCACCACCGGCGAGAACATTACCTCCAACGTGCGCACTATCCGCGCCATCCCGTTGCGTCTGAGCGGCGACAATATCCCGCGCCGGTTGGAAGTGCGCGGTGAAGTGTTTATGCCGCAGGCCGGCTTCGAGCAGATGAACGAAGAGGCGCGTCGCAAGGACGGCAAGATATTTGCCAACCCGCGCAATGCCGCCGCCGGTTCTATCCGCCAGCTCGATCCGCGCATTACCGCCAAACGCCCGTTGACCTTTTTCTGCTACGGCGTTGGCCTGCTGGAAGGCGGCGAGCTGCCGCGCAGCCACTGGCAGCGCCTGACGCAGTTCAAAGACTGGGGGTTGCCGGTCAGCGATCGCGCCAAACGCTGCACCGGCAGCGACGAAGTATTGGCTTTCTACCGCCAGGTGGAGCAGGACCGCACGCAGCTCGGGTTCGATATCGACGGCGTGGTGGTCAAAATCGATGATATCAATCTGCAGGAAACGCTGGGATTTGTGGCGCGCGCGCCGCGCTGGGCGACGGCCTTCAAGTTCCCGGCGCAGGAGCAGATTACCCAGGTGCGCGAAGTGGAGTTTCAGGTTGGGCGCACCGGGGCGATAACGCCGGTGGCGCGGCTGGAGCCGGTACAGGTTGCCGGCGTGATTGTCAGTAACGCCACGCTGCACAACGCCGACGAGATCGAACGTTTGGGCCTGCGCATCGGCGATACGGTGATAGTGCGCCGTGCCGGTGACGTAATCCCGCAGGTGGTCGGGGTGATTGAAGATCGCCGCCCGCAGGACGCGCGTGAAATAGTATTTCCACTGCATTGCCCGGTGTGCGGTTCCGACGTGGAGCGGGTAGAGGGCGAAGCGGTAACGCGCTGCACCGGTGGGCTGATCTGCGCCGCGCAGCGTAAGGAAGCGCTGAAGCACTTCGTTTCCCGCCGTGCGATGGACGTCGACGGCATGGGCGACAAGATCATCGAGCAACTGGTAGAAAAAGAGTATGTGAAGAATCCGGCCGATTTATTCCGCCTGTCCGCCGGTATTCTGACCGGGTTGGATCGCATGGGGCCGAAGTCGGCGCAGAACCTGGTCAACGCGCTGGAGAAATCCAAACGGACCACCTTTGCCCGTTTCCTGTATGCGCTCGGCATCCGCGAAGTGGGCGAGGCCACGGCGGCTAACCTGGCGGCGCACTTCGGTGAGCTTCCAAAGCTGTATGCCGCCGATATCGACGCGTTGAAACAGGTGCCGGACGTCGGTGAGGTGGTGGCGAAGCATGTGCGTCATTTCCTCGATGAAGAGCTTAACCAGAAGGTGATCGACGAACTGATTGGCGCCGAGATTGGCATCAACTGGCCAGACGTGGTGGTGGTGGTACCTGAAGAGATCGACAGTCCATTCGCCGGAAAAACCGTGGTGTTGACCGGTTCGCTGAGCCAACTGTCACGCGATGAGGCCAAAGATCGTCTGACGGCGCTGGGTGCCAAGGTCAGCGGCAGCGTCTCGAAAAAGACCGATCTGGTGATTGCCGGCGAAGCGGCCGGCTCCAAGCTGGTGAAGGCGCAGGAACTGGGCATTGCAGTGATCGATGAAGCGGAAATGATCCGCCTGTTGGGTGTCTGATGGAAAAAGAGAATCTGATCGAGATCGCCAATACCCTGATGCCGTTTGGCAAGTACCAAGGGCGGGCGCTGATTGACCTGCCTGAAGAGTATCTGCTGTGGTTTGCCCGCAAAGGCGAGTTCCCCAACGGCAAACTCGGCATGCTGATGGAAATGACGCTGGCGATTAAAATCGAAGGGCTTGACCACCTGGTCAAGCCGTTAAAAAAGAGTTGAACAGACAGACGGGCGAAAGCCCGTTTCGTTTATCCCCGCGACGCCTCTGCGTTAAGAACCGACTGTTTTTCCTGCTGTTTCTTCTGATAACGTCGCGCCAACACGGCGCAGGTCATCAATTGCACCTGATGGAACACCATCAGTGGCAATACCATAATCCCCACTGTTGAGGCCGGGAACAGGATATTGGCCATCGGAATGCCGTTCGCCAGGCTTTTCTTCGAGCCGCAGAACACGATGGTGATTTCGTCGGCTTTGCTAAAGCCCATCCAGCGCGCCATGTAAGTGTTCACCACCAGCACGATGGTCAGCAAGACGATGCTGCCCGCCACGATAAACACCAGCGAACCCATGCCCACCTGATGCCAGATACCGTGCGTAACCGCCTCGCTGAAGGCGGCATAGACCACCAGCAGAATCGACGTCTGGTCGGTTTTGCCGATAAGTTTGCGATTGCGTTCGACCCACTTGCCGATCAGCGGTCGTGACAAATGGCCGGCGACGAACGGCACCAACAGTTGCAGCACAATCGAGCCGACCTGTTGCAGGCCGCCGGTTTCACCGTGGACGTTCATCAGCAGCCCGACCAACAGCGGTGAAACGAAGATCCCCAGCAGGCTTGAGGCCGACGCGCTGCATACCGCGGCGGCGACGTTGCCCCCCGCCAGCGAGGTAAAGGCGATGGCCGATTGCACGGTGGCGGGCAGAATGCACAGATAGATAAAGCCGGAATACAGCTCGGGGCTGACGTCGATCGGCGACCACCATTTAAACAGCACGCCGAGCGCCGGAAAAATGATAAAGGTGCTGAACATCACCCACAGATGCAGCCGCCAGTTGTTGCTGCCGGCCAGAATGGCCTCGCGCGACAGCTTGGCGCCGTGCATAAAAAACAGCAAGGCGATGGCGGCGATGGTCAGCACGTTTAGCCAGCCGACAAATTCGCCCCGCGCAGGCAGGAACGACGCCAGCAATACGGTGGCGAGCAGCGTCAGGGTAAAGCGGTCGGGCAGGAATCTCATGATGGCGTACTCGAATAAAAATGATGCGCTTATTGTGGCGCTGCGGGATATAATAATTAAATTGATTTATTTAATTTATTTATGAAAAAAATACATGAATTATTCCATCAAACAGCTCAGAGTTTTTGTCGCCATTGCCCGGCACCGCAGCTTCAGCCGGGCCGGTGAGGCTATTGGCCTGACCCAGTCGGCGGTCAGCCACAGCGTGAAAGAACTGGAAGCGGAGATTGGCGTGCGCCTGCTGGATCGAACCACGCGCGAAGTGGTGCTGACCGACGCCGGACAACGGCTGGCCAACCGCGTTGAACGCCTGCTGGATGAATTGCAAACCTCGTTGCTGGATGCACGCAGCTTCGGCGTGCAGCGCAGCGGTACGGTGCGCGTGGCGTCGAGCCAGACCATATCCGCCCACCTGATGCCGCAATGCATCGCCGCCGGGGAGCAGCGGTATCCGGATATTCGCATCATGCTGCGTGACCAGGCGCAACAGCAGGTGCTGCACAGCATCCGTAACGCCGAGGTGGATTTTGGCATCGTGGTGGATCCGGTCCAGGCGGTGGATCTGGACTGCGAGCCGATCCTGCATGAACCCTTCCTGCTGTTGTGCCGCCGCGATCACCCGTTCGCCGCACTGCCCGAGGTGCACTGGTCGGCCCTGAACGGCAGCCGTTTGGTGTTGCAGGATTATGCTTCCGGCAGCCGGCCATTGATTGACAGCGCTCTGCGCCAGCAGGGCGTGGAAGCCTCGGTGGTGCAGGAAATCGGTCACCCGGCGACGCTGTTTCCGATGGTGGCGGCGGGTATCGGCATCAGCATTTTCCCGGCGCTGGCGTTACCGCTGCCGGAAGGCGGGCAATTGAAAGTGTGTAGGCTGGTGCCGGAAATTAATCGCGCGCTGATGCTGGTACGGCGTAAAAACCGCTCCCTGACGCCGGCGGCGGAGGTGATTTGGCAGGTCGTTGGGCAGCAGGCGGCATTGCTGCAACAGCAACGCCGCCAACAGGCGGATTATTGAATCAGATATACAGGTCCACGGCATTCAGCGCGGTGGGGCGATTGACGCCATCGCCTTTGGCCGGAGCGCTGCCGGAGGCGGCTTTCGCCATCTGTTCCTGCTGTTGCTTTTCCATTTCTTCTTTCTGAATGCGTTCGATTTCAGCCTGCAGCATTTTGATCTGCGCCTGGATCAGCTGTTTCTGTTTTTCGATCTGTCTGGCATCGCCGCCCGAGTCTTTGAGATCCACCAGTTTCTGTTGCAGATCCTGGATTTGTTTATTCAGCGCCTTGATGCGTGCCGAGGCGCTGCTGTCGGAGATATTGACCTGTTCGCCGCTGCCGGCACCTTCGGTTTCTTTCGATTTACCGCCTTCGGGCTGCTGATTGACAGGCTTGGCCATCAGCACCTGGCCCTGTTTACCGGGGGCGCTGAAGACGTTGCTGACGCCGGGCACGGTGTTTTTTACCGGTACGATCATGGTAATGCTGGTGGACATAATGCTCTCCCTGAGTCTTGATGTAGCTGCTCAGGGTATCGGCAGCGGCGGGTAAAACTTTACCCGCGAACTTGCCGCAGCCGCGGCCAACGCTGCAGCCAGCCTTTGTCGGCCACCCGTTGCTCGAATGTGTGGATATCGCCGTTTTTGCCATTGAAGGTAATGGTGTCGTCGAACAGTCGCTCGAGGCCGAAAGGCGCTACCAGCTGGATGTTGTCATCGGCGTTCAGACGCGCGCCAACCGCCGTTTCAAGCTCGGTCCAAAAGCTGATGGCATCTTCGCTGTTGAGGTAGGGCGTCCGCCCGCTGCGCAGGTGCATGCGAGCCTGATTTTTCACCGACCACGGCTGCGGCAACCACTGTTGCAGCCGCGCCTCCAGCATCCTGTCGCGCTCCGCTTCTACCCGTTGCGGATCAAAATGAATCACGTCGATGTCGTTGAGCGGCGTCGGGGAGGCATAGCCGTGCAGCCGGTCCCACACCAGATTGCGTACAAATCCGGCGCCCAGACACCAGTCATTCAGGCCGAGCCGCCGTACGGTGCGCAATACCGCCATTCTTTCGTTATCTTGCTGTAACCACTGGATAATTTGCTGTTGCCGATTCATTACCTCTCCTTTGTTGCGGCTACTGTAACCCGAAGCGCTCGCCGGCGGAATGCAATGCATGATTTTAGTGCAGGCTCACGCGGCCCGGAGCCTGGCGGTAACCGGCATTAACTGCATGATTTCCTGTGAAAAATAAAATCACCCGCCAACTGGCTACACTTGGTACAGGGTTTGCAACTTCCGCTGATCATTCCAGGCAAAACAGGGGGCGCTATGTATCAGGCAACGCTTAGCCGGCGCAGCTACCGTTTCAATGATTTACGCCAACTGATGGCAAAGGCGTCACCGGCTCGTTCCGGCGACTATCTGGCGGAGGTGGCGGCGGAGAGCGCGGAGGAACGTATGGCGGCGCGCATTGCGCTGGCGGAGGTACCGCTGAAAACGTTTTTGCAGCAGTTGCTGGTGCCTTACGAAGAGGATGAGGTCACGCGGCTGATTATCGACAGCCATGATGCCCTGGCCTTTGCGCCGATCTCCCACCTGACGGTGGGGGATTTTCGCGACTGGTTGCTGAGCGAGCAGGCGGACAGCGCAATGCTGGCGCAGGTCGCCGCCGGGATTACGCCTGAAATGGCGGCGGCGGTGAGCAAGCTTATGCGCAATCAGGATCTGATCCTGGTGGCGAAGAAGTGCCGGGTGGTGACGAGATTTCGCAATACTCTCGGCCTGCCAGGCCGTATCAGCGTGCGGCTGCAGCCGAACCATCCGACCGACAGCCTGCAGGGCATCGCCGCCAGCATGCTCGACGGCCTGCTGTACGGCAGCGGCGACGCGGTGGTCGGCATCAACCCGGCCAGCGACAGCCTGCCGCTGCTGGAAAAGCTCAATTACATGCTGGATGACGTGATTCAGCGTTTCGCCATACCCACGCAGTCCTGCGTGCTGACGCACGTCACCAACACGCTGCGGCTGATGGAGCGCGGTGCGCCGGTGGATCTGGTGTTCCAGTCGATCGCCGGCACAGAAGCCGCCAACACCGGTTTCGGCATTAATCTGGCGCTGCTGGCGGAGGCGCAGCAGGCGGCGCTGAGCCTCAATCGTGGCACGCTGGGCAATAACGTGATGTATTTCGAAACCGGGCAGGGCAGTTGCCTGTCGGCCAATGCGCATCACGGCGTCGATCAGCAAACCTGCGAGGCGCGTGCCTATGCGGTAGCGCGCCATTTCTCTCCGTTGTTGATCAATACCGTGGTCGGGTTTATCGGCCCGGAATATCTGTATGACGGTAAACAGATTATTCGCGCCGGGCTGGAGGATCACTTCTGCGGCAAGCTGCTCGGCCTGCCGCTGGGGTGCGACGTGTGCTACACCAATCACGCGGAGGCGGATCAGGATGATATGGATACTTTGCTGACGCTGTTGGCCACCGCAGGATTAACCTTTTTGATTGGCGTGCCGGGAGCGGACGACATCATGCTCAATTATCAGAGCACTTCTTTCCACGACGCGTTGTATATCCGCGAACTGCTGGGGCTCAAACATGCGCCGGAGTTTGCCGACTGGTTGGTGAAAATGCACATCACCGACGATCTGGGGCGGCTGCGCGATACGGCGTCCAACCATCCGCTGTTGCTGGCGTTGCAGGGAGAGAGCTGATGAATAAACCGGTTCACGTCAACGGCTGGGATGCGCTGCGCGCTTTTACCGATGCGCGTATCGCGTTGGGCCGCACTGGCGCCAGCCTGCCCACCGGGGAGCTGCTTAAATTCGGGCTGGCGCATGCGCAGGCGCGCGATGCGGTACACCAGCCGTTCGACAGCGATACGCTGGCCGGGGCGTTGCAGGAGAGTGGCTGGCAGACGCTGAGGGTACACAGCCAGGCCGCTGACCGCACCGCCTACCTGAGCCGGCCGGATCTGGGGCGGCGGTTGGCGGCGGACAGCCGCAGTCTGCTGTTGGGCCAGCCGGACAAGGCGGCCGATCTGCTGCTGGTGGTGGCGGACGGTCTGTCTTCCAAGGCGGTGCACCGTCAGGCGTTACCCTTGTTGCAGGCGCTGCGGCCTTATCTCGATCTGTTGGGGCTCTCCGTTGCGCCCGTGGTGCTGGCGCATCAGTCGCGGGTGGCGCTGGGGGATGATATCGGCGAGTGTCTGCGGGCAAAAGCGGTGGCGATATTGATTGGCGAGCGGCCGGGGCTGTCGTCGCCGGACAGCCTGGGGATTTACCTCACCTGGGGGCCGAACACCCGGCGGCGCGAGTCGGAGCGTAACTGTATCTCCAACGTGCGCCCGGAAGGGCTGGATTACCCGCAGGCGGCGTTCAAGCTGGCGTGGCTGCTGGAACAGGCGTTCCAGCGGAGGCTGACCGGGATTGAACTGAAAGACGAAAGCGATAACCCGGCGTTGTATGGTCGGGTATCGCCGCTTCATTCCCAACTGGGGGGTTGACCGATACTTTGCTGCAGCAGGGTGGTGAATGCGTTTAAGCGGGCGGAGATCTTGGCCACCGGCCGCAGCAGGTAGATGCCCTGTTGTTCCTGGCGCGGATCCTCCAGCACGGGTTGCAAGCGGCCGGCCTGGATATCCGGGCCAACCACCCAGTTGGGTAAAAAGGTGATACCCAGTCCAAGCAGCGCCGCCTGGCGCTGGGCGGTAAAGTCGTTGCAGCGCAGCACCATACTGCAACGGTTCAGTAGCTGGCCGCTGAGGATTTGCGTCCAGCAGGCCGGCTGCTGTTTGTTATAACGGGCAATCAGCCGATGTTTCGGCAGCGCGTTCAGGTCCTCTGGGCAGCCATAGCGGGCGATATAGTCGGGGCTGGCGCACATGACCCAGCGCTGAGTGGCTATTCGGCTGGCGTACAGCCCGCTGTCTTTCTGTTCGCCGATGCGGATGGCGGCGTCCAGCAATTCCTGCGTCGGATCGGTCTGGCGTTCGGTCAGATCCAGATCGACAAACAGCTGCGGGTAGCGTTCAGCCAGCGTCGGCAACAGCGGCAGGATATAGGTTTTGCCAAAGGTCGGCAGGCAACTGATGCGCAACGTTCCCTGCGGCACATCACTTAGCGAGGCCAGTTCGGCGCGGATGTCGGTGATGTCCGACAGCAGCGCCGCCGCCCGCGCCTTCAGCATTTCCCCGGCATCCGTCAGCATCAGGCCGCGCGTCGAGCGGATAAACAGCGTGGCGCCAAGGGCGCTCTCCAGCGCGTCGATGTGGCGAACCAGCGAAGAGGGCACCATGCCCAGTTTACGGGCGGCAGCGGAGAAGCTGCCCAGCAGGGCCACTTCGAGAAATATCGGCAGATGTTCAACATAGCGGGCGTCATTCATCTTTGCATTATATGCAAAAGCGTTTCTTATGAATACCGGGTTCTCTGCCCACCGCATTGCGGTTACTCTTTTTTTGGGGCTTACGGACGGCAACAGCGAACCGGGATCCCGCCGCAAAGAGAAAAATAGATAAACGAGTTTGATGACAACGGTGTTTTTACGACCGAGATACCCGGGCCTGGCGCACCGAGGGGCGGTCCGACGGCCAAGGCCGTTACGACCCCTTCGGCACGCTCTCCCTAATAACGGGCTTTGCCAGCAGACTGAATGTATAAATCAAGCGGATTTTAGACCTTAAAACAACGTCATTCTCCCAGGCGCCGCCATGCGCCTGCGACAGTGATTGCTGCTTCAATACCAGAGTAAACGTTCAATTTGACGCTGTGCCAACCAACAATGATTAGTGAATCTAAACCGTTGTTGAGGTTGAGCGTCGCCGGCCTGCCGTGCCGGTTTTTTTGTCGCCGTTGGCTGAATCGTTCCACCTGAACGCGTCGTCGGCGACATCTTTGCTTACCTTTCAGGTGAGCATTTTTGAACGCGCGGGGGCATTTCGCACCGCGCTGGTGGAGGAGTACGTAATGAACGAAAAGCAGGGTTGTTCCTGTGCGCACCATCTGGTGCAGGGTTTCGCCAGACAGTCAGTGAGTGCCGGGGAGGGCGAAATCTATCAAATCTCGCTGATGAGCGCGTTAATCAGCGGCGTTTACGAAGGGGAAGTGACCATTGCCGAATTGCTCCGGCACGGCAACTTTGGCCTAGGCACCTTCAACCACCTTGATGGCGAATTGATCGCCTTTGATGATGAAATTCATCAACTGCGCGCCGACGGCAGCGCTCGGCCAGCCGGCCACGATCAGAAAACCCCCTTTGCCGTTGTCACTTTTTTCCAACCCAGCGTTACCCAAAGTTTCGATCGTCCTATCACCAAAGCGCAACTGCACCAGTGCATCGATGAGCAGGTGGCTTCGCCGAACCTGTTCTGCGCGGTGCGCGTCGACGGTGAATTCAGCCACGTGGAAACCCGCACCGTGCCGCGCCAGGAGCGGCCCTATCGCCCGATGCTGGAGGCCATCGAGGAGCAACCGACCTTTGCCTTTCTCAAGCGGCAGGGAACCCTGGTCGGTTTCCGTTCGCCGGACTACATGCAGGGCGTCGGCGTAGCCGGTTATCACGAGCACTTTGTTACCGACGATCGCAGCGGTGGCGGCCACGTGCTGGATTACCAGCTTGACCACGGTCGTCTGCAATTTGGCGTGATCACCCGTCTCAATCTTCAATTGCCGCATGATGCGGATTTTCTGCGCGCCGACCTCTGTCCGGAGGATTTGGATCGCGCGATTCGTTCTGCCGAGGGTTAATTCCGCGACAGCCGTGGGTGTATTTTCAGGAGGTGTGTTCCATGAACAAGGCAAAAACAGACAATAACTGGACGTGTGGCGCAGATTTAGTGGTGAAAAATCTGGAAGCGCAGGGCGTCAAATACGTGTTCGGCATTCCGGGGGCGAAAATCGACCGGGTATTCGATTCGCTGGAGGACGCGCCGTCGATAGAAACGGTAGTGGTGCGGCACGAGGCCAACGCGGCGTTTATGGCGGCGGCGGTCGGGCGGTTGACCGGCAAGGCGGGGGTGGCGCTGGTCACCTCCGGGCCAGGCAGTTCCAACCTGATCACCGGGCTGGCGACCGCCACCTCGGAAGGGGATGCGGTGGTGGCGATCGGCGGTGCGGTGAAGCGCGCCGATAACCTCAAACAGACCCACCAGAGCATGGATACCGTTAGCATGTTCCGGCCGGTGACCAAATATTGCGCCGAAGTGCATGCCGGCGTGGCGATTTCCGAAGTGATCGCCAATGCTTTCCGCCATGCCGAGTTTGGCCGCCCGGGGGCGTCGTTCATCAGCTTGCCGATGGACATCGTGAATGAACCTGTCAGCGCGCCGGTGCTGGCGGGGTGCCGCCTGCCGCGCATGGGGGCCGCCGCCGCCGATGACATTCGCACGGCGGTAACATTGATCCAGCAGGCGAAGTGCCCGGTGCTGCTGCTGGGTCTGCAGGCCAGCCGCCCGGAAAACAGCGAGGCGGTGCGGCATCTGCTGCACCGCACCCATATGCCGGTGGTGGGCACCTATCAGGCCGCGGGGGTGATCGACGTCAATCATTTCGCCCGGTTCGCCGGCCGCGTCGGGTTGTTCAACAACCAGCCGGCCGATCAACTGTTGCAGAAAGCCGATCTGGTGGTCAGCGTCGGCTACGGCCCGATCGAATACGATCCCTGCATGTGGAACAGCCAGGGCAAATTGAAGTTGGTGCATATCGACGTGCTGCCAGCGGATATCGATACCTGCTACCGCCCGGACGTGGAGCTGGTGGGCAATATCAGCGCGACCCTCGATATGATGACCGAAGCCTTCAGCGCCGTGGTGAGCGTGCCGGCAGAGGTTGAACTGATCCTCAGCGATCTGGGGCGGCAGCGTACCGAACTGGCGGAACGCGCCGCACGCCGTGGCGGCATGCCGATCCATCCGCTGCGCATCGTGAAAGAGTTGCAGGATATCGTCAGCGACGATGTGACGCTGTGCGTGGATATGGGCAGTTTTCACATCTGGATCGCGCGCTATCTCTATAGCTTCCGCGCAAGACAATTGCTGATCTCCAACGGCCAGCAGACGATGGGGGTGGCGTTGCCGTGGGCGATTGGCGCAGCGCTGGTGCGCCCGGGGGACAAAGTGGTGTCAATCTCCGGCGACGGCGGTTTTATGCAGTCGAGCATGGAGCTGGAAACCGCGGTGCGGCTGAAAAATAACATCGTGCACGTGATTTGGGTGGATAACGCCTACAACATGGTGGAAATGCAGGAGGTGAATAAGTACCGACGCAAATCCGGCGTGGAATTTGGCCCGATCGATTTTAAAGCCTATGCGGAATCCTGCGGTGCGGTAGGGTTTGCCGTGCAGTCGGTAGATGACCTGCGGCCGATGCTGCGCAAAGCGATGGAAATTGAAGGGCCGGTGGTGGTGGCTATCCCGGTCGACTATTCCGACAACTACAAACTGATGGCGCAGATGAACTTCAGCCAGATGATTTAATTTCATTATGTCGGTTAACCACGGGGAGCGGCCTTTGCGGCGCACCCCGTTTTTTATGCTCGAAATTTGTGCTTTACAACCCTAACTGCATGATTTATTGGTATCCGTCGGGTCCGTTTTCTATACCCTGTGCATGTCGAGTTACGGCCAGGCGACGGGGATAACCACTGGGGATGGCAGGATGAAAAGAAAAGCACTCACAATGACGCTGGGATTGTTGGCTTTGGCGATGATGGGCGGCGCGCACGCCCGCACGCTGGTTTATTGTTCCGAAAGTTCGCCGGAAGGGTTCAACCCGCAGCTGTTCACCTCGGGCCCCACCGTAGACGCCAGCTCTGCGACGATTTACAACCGGCTGGTGGATTTCAAAACCGGCACCGTCGAGCTGCAACCCAGCCTGGCGGAAAGCTGGGAAGTGAGCGAGGACGGCAGGCAGTACACTTTTCATCTGCGCAAGGGCGTGAAATTCCAGAGTAACAAGTTCTTTACCCCCACGCGTGACTTCAACGCCGACGACGTGATCTTCTCCTTCATGCGGCAAAAAGACGCCGATAATCCGTATCACAAGGTCTCCAACGGCGCTTACACCAACTTTGAATCCATGGAATTCGGCACGCTGATCGACAAGATTGTCAAAGTGGACGACAGCACGGTGCGCTTTGAGCTTTCGCGCGCCGAAGCGCCGTTCGTGGCCGATCTCGGCATGTATTTCGCCACCATTTTATCGGCGGAATATGCCGATGCGATGCTGAAGGCCGGCACGCCGCAGCGGGTGGATAACGATCCGATCGGCACCGGGCCGTTCCAACTGGTGCAGTACCAGAAAGACGCGAAGATCCTCTACAAGGCGTTCGACCACTATTGGGAGGGCAAACCGAAGATTGACCGCCTGGTGTTCTCGATAACGCCGGACGCCGCGGTGCGCTATGCCAAGCTGCAAAAAAATGAATGTCAGGTGATGCCATTCCCCAACCCGGCGGATTTAGCGCGGATGCGGCAGGACCCGAACATTCAGGTGATGGAGAAATCCGGTTTGAATATCGGCTTCCTGGCGTTTAATACCCAGAAAAAACCGCTGGATAACGTCAAGGTGCGCCAGGCGCTGGCGATGGCGGTGAATAAACCGGCGATTATCGAAGCGGTGTTTCACGGCGCGGGCCAGCAGGCGAAGAACCTGCTGCCGCCGACCCAATGGGGCAGCAACGACAAGATTGAGGATTATCCGTACGCGCCGGAGAAAGCCAGGCAACTGCTGAAGGAAGCCGGTTTGGGCCAGGGTTTTGCGATTGATCTGTGGGCGATGCCGGTGCAGCGGCCTTACAACCCGAACGCCAAACGCATGGCGGAGATGATCCAGTCCGATTGGGCGAAGATTGGCGTGAAGGCCAACATTGTCACTTTCGAATGGGGCGAATATCTGCAGCGGCTCAAAAATGGCGAACACCAGACCGCGTTGGTGGGGTGGACCACCGCCAACGGCGATCCGGACAACTTCTTCGGCCCGTTGTTTACCTGCGTTTCGGCCAACGGCGGTTCAAACTCGGCCAAATGGTGTTACCCGCCGTTTGATAAGCTGATCCTGCAGGCGCGTGAAGAGAACGATCATGCCAAGCGGGTAGCGCTGTACGAGCAGGCGCAGGTGATGATGCATGAGCAGATGCCGGCGTTGATGATTGCCCACTCGACCATTTTTGAGCCGGTACGCAAGGAAGTGAAAGGGTACGAGATCGACCCGTTCGGCAAGCACATCTTCAAACAGGTATCGCTGGAGAAATAATAAAAAAGGGGCTGCGCGGCAGCCCCCGATGTTTCTCAACAGGCATCAGAAATGCGTGTTGATGCTCATATAATAAGTGCGGCCCGGTTCGTTGTAGGTTGCCGCACCCGCTCCGGCGATGTTGATGGCGCCGGTGTTGGGATCGCCAACGTTTTGCGCGTTGCCGGCGCGGAACTGGCGTTTGTCGAACAGGTTGTCGATGCCGGCGGTGACGCTGACGTTTTTGGTGACGTCATAGGTGGCGCTGGCGCCGACGATGGCGTAAGGGCTGACCTCGCGGGTTTCGCTGCCGGTCGCCGGTTTACCCTGGTAGTTGTACTTCTTCGGCTTCTGACGGCCGTACCAGGTCAGGGTCGATTGCATTGACAGTTCCTGGGTCGCCTGCCAGCTCAGTGTCGAGTTGATAGTGAATTTAGGGATCACCGACAGATAATCGCCGGTGCTCTTGTTCTTGTTCTCGATCATGTAGGTGGCGTTGTTGCTCCAGGAAAGGGTCTCGCTGATCGGTACGTTCAGTGTCCCTTCCAGGCCCTGTACGACCGCTTTCGGCACGTTTTCCCACTGATAAACCGCCGTACCTGTGCTGCTGGTGGCGATTTTGCTGTTGCCCGCCTCGATCTTGTTGCGGTAATCGTTGCGGAAGTAGGTCACCCCGGCCAGCCAGCCTTCATTATGGAACTCCAGCCCGATCTCTTTGTTGACGCTGGTTTCCGCCTTCAGATCGTCGTTGCCGAGCAGATAGCAGCCATTTTTGGTATCGCTGGCCGCACAACCTTGGCCTTTGCTGTACAGCAAATAGTTTTGATTGGTCTGGAACAGCGTCGGCGCTTTGTAGGCGCGGGCGATGCCCATTTTCAGCGTGAAGTTGTCGCCCAATTCTTGCGACAGGTTTAGCGCCGGGCTCCAGTTATTGCCGGCCTCGGAATGGTGATCGTAACGCAGGCCGGGCGTCAGCATGGTGCTGTCGGTCAGCTCGATATTGTCTTCGGCGAACAGCGAGAAGATATTCGCCGACGCGTAAGGGCTACGGGTGCCGGTCTCTGTGCCAGGGATGGTGCCGCCCATCAGCGTTTGGCTGGTCGACGTGCCATCTTTCATGCGCTGCTGGTTCCACTCGGTGCCCAGCGTGGCGGTTTGCGTGACGCCCAATTCAAACGGCACGCTGACTTCGCTGTGCGCCAGAAAATCGTCCAATTTGGTGGTGCCGAAGCCTGCATTTTTGGTGTCGAAAATACCTTCGGTGCCACCTGCCAAACCTTCGTTCAGACGCGTATTACGCGTGCGCTCGAACCGAACGTAATTGTTGGTGCTGACTCCGTTGTCCCAGGCGCCGCGATGGTTGAGGCCGAAAGTTTCGCGGTAGATGCGGTTGGTCTCTTTGCCGTAGTTGCTTTGCACCAGCGCGTTGGTGTTGGTGTTCTGCGTGTCGCCGGCGTACAGGTTGCCCTGGCGGCCATAGGAATATTCAAATTCCAACGACTGCAAGTGAGCGAAGTCCCAGTGCAGCAGGGCGTCGATGTTTTTGTCGACCACGCCTTCACGCCCGGAGGGAATGCTGCTGGCATAAGCGCCTACGCGTTCGGATTTGTGCGATTCGTTAATATCCCAGGCGTCGGCCTGCGTTTTGCTGTAGCCGCCGAACAGGCGGAAGCTCAACTGGTCGCTCAGCGGGCCGGACAGGCTGAAGTCGGTGCGTTTGGTGGAGCCTTCCTGCTTATGCTGCGGCACGTTGAAATAAGTGTTCAGCGAGCCGTGCAGATCTTTGGTGCTCTTTTTGGTGATGATATTGACCACGCCGCCGGCGGCGCCGTTGCCATAGCGTGCGGCGGCCGGGCCGCGCAGCACTTCGATGCGTTCGATCATCTCCGGCGGCACCCAGGCGGTATCGCCGCGGGAGTCACGTTCGCCGCGCCACCCCTGGCGCACCGAGTTGCGACTGCTGGCCGGGATGCCGTCGATCAGAATCAGGGTGTTTTCCGGGCCCATGCCGCGAATGTCGATCTGGCGATTGTTGCCGCGCTGGCCGCTGGTGGAGTTGCCGGTCAGGTTAACGCCGGGCATGGTGCGGATCAGTTCGCTGATATCGCGCGCCGGAGGGCGTTTTTTGATTTCGTCGGCGGTGATGGCGGACACCCCCGGCGCCTGCAGGTTCTGCCTGGCGGCGGTGACGACAATGGTGTCCTCGGCGGTTTCTTTTTGGCTTTTGGCGGCGGTATCGGTTTCTGCGGTGGTATCAGTTTGCTGTGCGGCGTGCGCAAAGGCGGACGCGCCTAACCCTAACCCGATGAGTGTGGCTAAAGAATAACGTGAAAGTTTGCGGTTCATTTGAGTGTTCCTACCTTGCTGCCTTTCCCGGGGCCGAAGACAGGCCTCCGACAGAGAGAAGGGCGGTTGTAGTTTTTGTGATCGCGGAAATAAAAATCCAACAGGCCGAGACGCAACGGCATTGGATTCGGCGCTAAAACGCGGTATCCGTCCCTGTTGAAGAATACCTGCTCTGTTTGCGAGCCTTAACACACTATTGCAAATGCAAATAATTATCAATAGTATTCGGTTTACCGTTTTTTGGGCAGCGCCTCGCGCCGCGATTGTGCCGGCGTTCCTGAAGCTGCCAGCTAAAAGTGAATAGGCGTTTTGAAAACAAAATCCGAGTCAGAAAGCAGCAGATTATTATCGAGCAAGCACGCCGGGCGTCATGGATGGTGGCTGAATATCGCCAAACGCGGTACGCCGCTGGTGGAGCTGCAAGGCGATGGGCGAGGGAAGGTCACATTTTTATGGCGTGATCCTCAGGGATGCGAGCTCACTTCAGCCTATCGACGGGTCTGGATCCACATCAACTGCCTCACCGACCACCATCAGCCCTCGCCACCGCAGAGCTTGCAACGGCTGGAAGGGACCGACGTCTGGTATTGGCAAACCGAGCTGAACGCCGATTGGCGTGGCAGTTACTGCTTTATGCCCTGCATGGACGATCGGCCGCTGACGCTCAGTGATAACGATGCGCACGCCAATATGCATTCGGTCCGTCACTGGTGGCATCAGGTGTTTGCCAGCGCCACCCAGGATCTGCTTAATCCTCATCGTTCCTGGCCCGGAGCCAACGGCAACGTCTTGTCCGGCCTGCATATGCCGGCGGCGCTGCCGCAACCGGCCTGGCAGGATTTCGATCGTTATGCGTCGGCCTGCGGGCGTTGTACCCCGGCTCCCCCCGCCAGGCTGCAACGCCACAGCTGGCACAGCGCGCGATTGGGCAATACCCGTAACGTTTGGGTTTACACCACCGGCGACAGCAGCCCGGCGCAACGGCCGTTGGCCCTGTTGCTGGACGGCCAGTTCTGGTCGAGCAACATGCCGGTCTGGGATCCGCTGATGCAACTGACGCGTGAAGGCAAGCTGCCGGAGGCGGTGTATCTGTTGATCGATGCCATCGATCAAAAACGGCGTGCGCATGAGTTAGCCTGCAATGAAGATTTCTGGTTGGCGGTGCAGGAAGAACTGTTGCCGCAATTGGCTGACTGGGCCCCCCACAGCGGCAACCCTGCCAGCACGCTGGTGTGTGGCCAGAGCTTCGGCGGCCTGTCTTCTTTGTATGCCGGTCTCCACTGGCCGCAGCGCTTTGGCGGCGTGATTGCTCAGTCCGGCTCTTTCTGGTGGCCGCGTCGCGACATGTACCAGCAACCCGCCGTGCCGGCCGATGCCGGTTGGCTGCTGCGCCAGGCCGAACAGGGCGTTGGCCGCCAGGGCGGGTTGAAGGTGTTCATGGAGGCCGGCACCCACGAACAGGTGGCGCGCAGGGTGAATGATCGGATGGCGGAGGCGCTGCGCGATGCCGGCCATCAGGTGCAATACCGGGTGGTGGCAGGCGGGCACGACTCTTTGTGCTGGCGCGGCGGGCTGATCGACGGGCTGCAGGCGTTGTGGGCGGATCAGCCTGCGGCGCCGTTCGCCAGGCTAACTTTCAAAACCCAAGGAGTCCGTGATGGAAACGCTGAATCCGTTCGATGATGAACACCAAATCTGCCTGATTCTGCAAAACGATGAGCAGCAATACAGCCTGTGGCCTGATTTCAGCGCAGTACCGGCGGGGTGGACGCCGGTTTTCGGCCCGGCGGCACGCTCGCTGTGCGTGAACTGGCTGGAACAGCATTGGCAGGATATGCGGCCCGCATCGCTGCGTAAGGCGTGATGGCGCCATTACCGTTAACAGGAGTCAGTCCCTTGTCAGACCCTATTTTATTACCGACCGAAGAGCGGCCTGCCACCGAATTGCCGCTGGTCGCCGCGCAACCTGGCATTTGGGTGGCCGATCAAATATCGCCGTACGCCAATGCCTATGCGGTTTCCCACTATATCGAACTCAGCGGTCCACTGAACGAAGAGCGGCTATTGCAGGCGATTGCGCAGGGGTTGTCCGAAGTCGATACCCTTCAGTTCCGCTTTGAAGAGCGGGATGGGGTGCCGGTACAGTGGCATGACGCCGAACTGGCGATCCTGCCGACAGAATCTCTCGATCTGCGCGACTCTCCCGATGCCCTGGCGGCGGCGCAGGCGGTGATGCAGCTGGATATGTCCGGTGATTTGCGCATCGGCAGCGGCAAGGCACTGTATCGCCATATGTTGATCCGCCTGTCGGACCGGCGTTGGTTCTGGTATCAGCGTTATCATCATATTCTGGTCGATGGCTTCAGTTTTACCGCCATTGCCCGCAGAATCGCCCATATTTACAGCCGCATGCTCAACGATGAACAGCCCGACCCGACGCCGTTTACCTCCTTCAGCGAGGTGGTAGAGGAATATCAGCGCTACCGGCAGTCGGCAACCTGCCGGCGCGATGCCGCTTTTTGGCTAAACAAGGCGCAGCAGTTGCCTGAGCCGGCCACGCTTTGCCCGCAGCCGCTGGCCGGGCAGACGCCAACCACCCGCATCCACCGGTTATCGCAGCTGTGCGATCGTCAAGATTTTACCCGGCTGGTGAACGCCAGCCCGCAGCAGTTCAGCGTGGCGGATATGGCGTTGGCGCTGGTGGCATTGTGGGTGTCTCGCCTGAGCGGCCACGGCAGCTTCAGCGCCGGTTTCATTTTTATGCGCCGCACCGGTTCTGCTGCGCTGTGCGCCAATGGCCCGGTGATCAACGTATTGCCGATCGAAATGCACCTCGATCCCCAGGCCACGCTGTGCGAGACAGCCGGCGGTATCGGCCGCGAGCTGAAAACCGTCCGCCGTCATCAGCGTTACGAGGCGGAACAGATCCAGCGTGATTTGGGGCGGATTGGCGATGCCCAGCCGCTGTACGGCACCGTTTTCAACTTTAAAATGTTCGATTTCCAGTTGGATTTCGGCGGTATCGAAGGCATTACTCACGAGCTGGCCTCGGGGCCGGTGCGGGATCTGGAGATCGCGCTGTATCTCGACGAGGCCGGCACGCTGAAAGTGGATCTGCTGGCCAATGCCGAACGTTATCAGCGCGATGAGCTGGCGGCGCATTTACAACGCCTGCCGCTGTTGCTGCGTCAGTTTGCCGCCCGGCCGCAGATGCCGATTGGCGAAGCCGATTTGCTGACCGCACAGGACCGCCAACGGCTGGCCAGGGTTAACGACACCGCTCATCCGGTGGCGGCGCATACTCTCAGCGGCCTGCTGGCCGAACAGGCGCAGAAAACGCCGGACGCCCCGGCGCTGAGGGACGCGCAATACCGGTTCAGTTATCGCGAAACCCGTGAACAGGTCACCGCGCTGGCGCGCCAACTGACGGCACAGGGGGTACAGCCCGGCGATATCGTTGCCGTTGCGCTGCCGCGTTCGGTGTTCCTGGCGCTGGCGCTGATGGCGATTGTCGAAGCGGGGGCCGCCTACTTGCCGCTGGACACCGGCTACCCTGACGAACGCCTCGGTATGATGCTGGAAGATGCCGCACCGCGACTGATCGTCACCGAACCTACCCAGCAGGCGCGTTTTGCCGGCAAGGGGGAGATCCTGCTGTTTGATGCGCCTCTGGCCGCCGACTGCGCGGCTGAGGTGGCGCTCAGCGGGCCAACGCCGCATCACCCGGCTTACATCATCTTTACTTCCGGTTCTACCGGGCGGCCGAAAGGTGTGCTGGTGGGGCATCAGGCGATCGTCAACCGTTTGCTGTGGATGCAGCATCAGTATCCGCTGGCGGCGAACGATGTGGTGCTACAGAAAACGCCATGCAGCTTTGACGTCTCGGTGTGGGAGTTTTTCTGGCCGTTGATGGTGGGGGCCCAACTGGTGATGGCGCCGCCGGAAGCGCACCGCGATCCGCAGCAGCTGTTGGCGTTGATTGACCGGCATCGGGTTACCACGCTGCATTTCGTGCCTTCGATGCTGGCGGCCTTTGTCGGCGCGCTGGACAACCCGCCGGCGGTGGCCTGCTGCGCGCCGTTGCGGCAGGTCTTTTGCAGCGGCGAAGCGCTGCCGTCTGAACTGTGCCGCCTGTGGCAACGCCGCACTGGCGTACCCTTGCATAACCTGTATGGCCCGACCGAAGCGGCGGTGGATGTCAGCTGGCATCCGGCCTGGGGCGAGCCGCTGGCGGCAATCACGGGCGCCAATGTGCCGATCGGCCTGCCGGTGTGGAATACCGGGCTGCGCATCCTGGATGCACGTCTGCGGCCGGTGCCGCCGGGTGTGGCCGGTGATTTGTATCTTACCGGCGTGCAGCTGGCGCAGGGCTATCTTGGCCGCCCGGCGCTGACCGCCAGCCGCTTTGTGGCCGATCCCGAAGGCAACGGCGGACGGATGTATCGTACCGGCGACGTTGCACGCTGGCTGCCGGGTGGCGAAGTGGAATACCTCGGCCGCAGCGACGATCAGCTAAAAATTCGTGGTCAGCGCATTGAGCTGAGCGAAATCGACCATGCATTGCTGTCGCTGCCGGGCATTAAGCAGGCGGTGACCCATGCGCTGGTGCTGGGCAATACGCCGGCAGACACCGGCGGCGGGGATGCCCGTCAACTGGTGGGCTACCTGGTGGCCCAGCCTGGCGTGCGCCTGGATCTCGACGGTCTGCGTGCCGCCTTGGCCGATCGCCTGCCGCCACACATGGTGCCGGTGGCGTTGGTCGAGATGGATTCTTTACCGCTAAGCGCTAACGGCAAGCTGGATCGCAAAGCGTTGCCGCAGCCGCAAAACGGCGCCGGGGCTGCGGGGCGTGAACCTGAACCAGGGCTGGAGACGGCGATCGCGGCGGTATTTGCGCGCTTGCTGCAACGTGAAACCGTATTTGCCGACGATGATTTCTTCGCCCTCGGCGGCCACTCGCTGCTGGCGATGCGGCTGGCGGCGGAGCTGCGGCGCGAGTTGGGCAAGGCGGTTTCGGTAGGGCAGGTGATGGTCGCTTCCCGGGTGGAGCAACTGGCGCAACTGCTCACGCAAGAGCGCACGCAGGAAGAAGCCGACCAAACCGGTTTCGACAGCGTATTGCCGCTGCGTACCACCGACGGCCCGACGCTGTTCTGCCTGCATCCGGCTTCCGGATTCTCCTGGCAGTTCAGCGTGTTGCCGCGCTATATCGATCAACATTGGTCACTGGTGGGCATTCAATCGCCACGTCCGGATGGCCCGCTGGCGCTCAGCGAGAATATGGATCAGGTTTGCGAGGCGCATCTGGCGACGGTATTGCAGGTCCAGCCGCAGGGGCCTTACCACTTTATCGGTTATTCGCTGGGCGGCACGTTGGCGCAGGGGATCGCCGCCAGGTTGCAGGCGCGGGGCGAAGAGGTGGCCTTCCTCGGCCTGCTGGATACCTACCCGCCGGAAACGCAAAACTGGGACGTGATGCTGGATGACAACGTGCTGAAAGAAGTGCAGCGCGAACGCCAGCAGTTTCTGGCGGTATCGGAAGATACGCTGGATCCGGCACTGGGCGAAACCCGGGTGGCGATGTTCGACAATATCGAAGCCAACTATGCCGATTCGGTACGTCTGCTTTCCGCGACCCAGACGGCGAATTTCAGCGGGCAGGCGACGCTGTTTGTCGCGCGTCAGACATTGCAGGAAGGGATGGACGTGCAGCAAACCTGGGCGGAATATGTGGACGCGCTACAGGTTCATGAACTGGATTGCGCGCATGTGGATATCGTCTCGCCGGCCTCGTTTAAGGTGCTGGGGCCGTTGCTGAACCGCATACTTCGAGCTTTGTAATACCCAGTGACAGTAGGGGGCGAATAGATTCGCCCTTCAGACTGCTGACAAAGCCCGTTATTAGGGAGAGCGTGCCGAAGGGGTCGTAGCGGCTTGTCCGCCGACCAATTTGCCGGGAGCAAATTGGAACGACGTTCAGTCGGCCCGAAGGGTGGGACACATGGATGTGTCCCATAATGGCCCCTCGGTGCGCCAGGCCCGGGTATCTCGGGTTCAAAGACCACGTTGTCATCAAACTCACGGGCCCAGCATGCTGGGCCCCCACAATATCTATGATTTACCTAGCGGCACCACCAACGGCGTGTGCGAAACCGGATCGTCAATGATCATACAGCGCAGGCCGTACACGTCTTCGATCAACTCCGGCGTCACGATATCCTTAGGCGCACCTTCGGCCACGACTTTGCCGTCGCGCATGGCGATCAGATGGGTGGCGTAACGGCAGGCGTGGTTGAGATCGTGCAGCACCACCACCAGCGTGTGGCCGTTTTCACGGTTTAACTGGCGCATCAACTCCAGCAGGTCGATCTGATGGCTAATGTCCAGCCAGGTGGTAGGCTCATCCAGCAACAGCAGCGGCGTTTGCTGCGCCAGCACCATCGCAATCCAGACCCGCTGACGCTGCCCACCGGAAAGCGTATCCACCGGCTGTTCGGCCAGTTCAAACACGCCGGTGGAACGCATTGCCTGCTCCACCGCTTGCTGGTCTTCTTCGCGCCAGCGGCTAAACAGACGCTGGTGCGGGTAGCGCCCGCGGGCCACCAGATCAAAGACGGTGATGTCGCCGGGGGCGGTCGAACTTTGCGGCAGCAGGCCTAATTGGCGCGCCACCTCTTTGGTGGCGTATTCGCTGATGTGCTTGCCGTTCAGCCAGACCGTACCGGCTTGCGGCTGCATCAGGCGGCTGAGGGTGCGCAGCAGGGTAGATTTACCGCAGGCGTTTGGGCCGATAATCACCGTCAGTTCACCCTGGGGGATGGCGACGGAAAGATCGCACGCGACGATTTTCTTGTCATAGCTAAGCGTCAGATGTTCAGCGCGCAGCGGCGCGGGCAGCAGGGGATCAGCATTCATTTTTTTCGTGACTCACGGATTAACAGCCAAATCAGATAAATGCCGCCGAGGCTGACGGTCAGCACGCCTACCGGCAATTGATAAGGCATAAACAGGCGCTGGGCGGCGACATCGGCGATCAGCAGCAACAGCGCGCCGGTCAGTGCGGTCAGCAACAGGACGCTGCGGTTGGCGCACAAGCGGCGGGCAATCTGCGGCGCCACCAGGGCAATAAAGGAGATTGGCCCGGCCACGGCGGTGGCGGCAGCGGTCAGCGTTACGCCGATCAGCAGCAGCAGCAGGCGCGAACGTTCCACCGGCACGCCGAGGGCGCAGGCGGTGTCGTCGCCCATTTCCAGCAGCCGCATGCGGCGTGACAGCGTCAGCAACAGCAGGCAGCACAGCGCGATCGCGGCCAGCGCCGGCAGGCTTTTCGCCCAGCTTATGCCGTTAAGAGACCCGGCGCTCCACAGCCCGGCGGTCATGGCGGACTCCAGAGAGGCGCTGATGATAAGCCAGGTATTGCCGGCGACCAGCAGGGCGCGCACGGCGATGCCGACGATAATCAAACGGAAAGCCTCGACGCCGTTGCGCCATGCCAGCAGATAAACCAGCGCGGCGGTCAGCAGGCCGCCAGCCAGCGCCCCGGAGGTGATGCCGATAACGCCGCCGTTAAACAGCACTATGGCTACCAATACGCCGCTGTAGGCGCCGGTATTGAAGCCAATCACGTCCGGGCTGCCGAGCGGGTTGCGCAGCAGAGACTGGAAAATAGCGCCGCTGATCCCGAGCGCGGCGCCCAACAGCAACGCCATCGCGACGCGTGGCAGACGCCACTGGGTGACTATTACCGTCAGGTTTGCCGGGCCTTTGCCGAGGAGAGCGTCGATCACCTGCGTGGCGTTCAGCGAAAGGGAACCGGAACCTAAGGCGTAAATCGCCAGTACCGCGCAGGCAAGCGCCAGCATCGACGCGGTCAGCGCCGGCCTCGGCAGGGTACGCAATTTTTGACTGGTCATCAGACGGGCAGCCAGCATCGACATTAGCGTTGCCTCCTGAACATATGGCGTTGGCGCACCAGCACGATCAGCAGCGGGGCGCCAATCAGGGCGGTCACGATGGAAACGCGCAGCTCGCCGGCCACCAGAAAGCGGCCGAGCAGATCGGCGCTCAGCAGCAGGATGGGGGTCAAGACCAGTGTCCACGGCAGCATCCAGTGCAGCTCGGAGCCCGCCAACCGCCGGGCAATGTGCGGCATCATCAGGCCGACGAAGGCAATCGGGCCGACGGCGGCGGTGGCGCCGCCGCACAGCAGGGTGATCGCCAGCAGGCCCAGCAATTGGGTGCGGACGATGCCGGTGCCCAGCGCGGTGGCCAATTCGCTGCCCATACTCAGACTGTTAAGCGATTTGCTCATCCACAGCGTGATTAGCGTGCCCAGCAGGATCGGCAGGGTGACGGTGCGTACCACCTGCATATTTTGAATATCCAGCGAACCGGCCTGCCAAAACCGCAGTTGATCGAACACCAGCGGGTTCAGCAGAGAAATCCCGGAGGTCATGCCCTCCAGCACCGCCGCCAGGGCGACACCGGCCAACGTCAGGCGAACCGGGTTCAGGCTGCTGCCGCCCAGAGCGCCGATCAACGCGACCAGCAGTGCAGCGAGCATCGCCCCGGCAAAGGCGAACCACAGGTATTGGCTAACCTCGGCGGCACCAAAGAAGGTAATGCTCAGTACTACGGCAAATCCCGCCCCGGCATTCACGCCGAGAATGCCCGGATCGGCCAGTGGGTTGCGGGTGAGGGTTTGCATCAATACGCCGGACAGGCCCAGCGCAATGCCGGCCAATACGCCCACCAGCGTGCGCGGCAACCTGGCTTCGGTAATGATGGTGCAGTCCGCTCCACGGCATTGACCGTTCAGCGCCTGGATAACCGTATCAAATGGGATGGATTTAGCGCCGAGCGACAGGCTGAGCAGCATGATGGCCAACAGCGCGCAAACGGCAAGCAGCAAACCACATAGTTTGCGACGAAATGAGTGGGAGGTGCCGCTAACAAGACGATCCCTGGGGGCCGGAATGGACGGTGTGCCATTGCGTGTAATCCGTAACATAACAATCCGTTATTTAATTGAATATAAATGATATTTATTATCATTATCGATTGCTTTCATCTATGTTACCATGACTTCCTTCGCTATTGCAGCACATACCCTTCATTCTTGAAGCTGCATCTGTGTTGGCTGCCCGCACTTACCCCCAATCACGTATTTCCTGTACGTTCATGGGGATGCGCTTGGTTGCCGCCGTGATGCCGCTCCAATTATTTTGGCTATAGACGCTGCCCCTTTTCCTACGTTGTGGTGAGAAAGCTGATGAGTAAGCCCTCTGTTTTGCTGGATTTTGGCCTGCTTAAGACCAATGGCGCGTTTCGCGCCGTATTTTGCGCGCGTTTTATTTCCATTCTGGCGCTGGGATTGATGGCCATTGCGATCCCGGTTCAGATCCAGGCGTTGACCGGTTCGACCCTGTTGGTCGGGCTGTCCGTAACGCTGGCGGGCAGCGGCATGTTTGCCGGTTTGCTGATGGGGGGCGTATTGGCCGATCGCTACGAGCGCCGCCGTTTGATCCTGTTTGCTCGTTCCACCTGCGGCATTGGTTTTATCGGGCTGTGCCTGAATGCCGCCTTGCCGGCCCCATCGTTGACGGCGATTTATTTGCTGGCCGTGTGGGACGGTTTCTTCGGTGCGGTCGGGGTGACGGCGCTGCTGGCCGCCACGCCGGCGTTGGTGGGGCGTGAAAACATCGTCCAGGCCGGGGCCATCAGTATGCTGACGGTGCGTTTTGGCTCGATTCTGTCGCCGGCGATTGGGGGCCTGGTGATCGCTCACTCCGGCGTGATGTGGAACTACGGCCTGGCGGCGCTGGGCACTTTACTGACGTTGATCCCCTTGCTGCGTTTGCCGCAGTTAGCACCGCCGCCACAACCGCGCGAACACCCGCTGCGCGCGTTGGTCGGTGGTTTCGGCTTCTTGTTCCGCAACCGGGTAATCGGCATGGTGGCGTTGATCGGCGCGCTGCTGACCATGGCCAGTGCTGTGCGGGTGTTATATCCGGCGATGTCCGGCATGTGGCACGTCAGCGCTACGCAATTGGGCTTTATGTATTCCGCCGTCCCGCTCGGCGCGGCGATCGGCGCGTTCACCAGCGGCCGGGTCGCTCACGTAGCGCGGCCGGGCTGGATGATGTTGACGACGGCGATAGGCGCGTTCGTCGCCATCGGTCTGTTCGGTCTGATGCCGTGGTACGGTTTAGCGCTGTTTTTCCTGGTGATTTTTGGTTACCTGAGCGCGGTGAACTCATTGCTGCAATACGGGCTGATTCAGAACCTGACGCCGGATGCCTTTCTGGGGCGCATCAATGGCCTGTGGACGGCGCAAAACGTCGTGGGCGACGCGTTGGGGGCGTTACTGCTGGGGGCAATGGGGGCGTTTATGCTGCCGGCGATGACGTCGACCCATTTTGGTTTTGGGGTAGCGGTGCTGGGTGTGGTACTGGCTTTCGCCATGCGCGGCTTGCGCCAGGTGGGCAGCGGCGGGCAGGAAGAAAGCCTCCGGCCCGCCAGCGAGACTAGCGAGAAATAAACTGTTTTTCCAACAGCGTCAGCAAGTTGCCGGCGCTGTAATAATCCAGCCGGAAGGTATCGTTGCCCAGCGCGTAAACCCGTTTATGTTGCACCGCCGGCAGGTGAGCGAGAAAAGGATTGGCCAGCAGGCGCTGCGTGTCGGCGTCGCCGTTGGCG
Source organism: Serratia plymuthica (assembly GCF_018336935.1). Classification (NCBI taxonomy): domain Bacteria; kingdom Pseudomonadati; phylum Pseudomonadota; class Gammaproteobacteria; order Enterobacterales; family Yersiniaceae; genus Serratia; species Serratia plymuthica. Next base: position 5,011,530 of record NZ_CP068771.1, read on the forward strand.
AACAGCATCAGCGTCTGGCCGTTCAGGCCTTCCGCCAGGTTCTCGCCGCTCAACTGAATGATGTCCTTACGCACCCCCATGCTGCGGCTGTTGTTCAATTTGGCGGGCGGCACCGCCAGGGTGAAACCGAGCTGTTTCAGCATCTGCCCCTGGGACGATTCGGCGGTCCACAGATTGGCGGTTTTGCCGTCCGAACCGAACACCAGCGCGGAGACCGGTTGTTCAGGCAGGGTCATCCGTTGTTTCAGCGCTTTTTCACGCGCATCAAAATTGCCAATGATCTTATGCGCCTGGGCTTCATGCCCGGTGGCCTGGCCCAGTTCTGCGGCCAGTTCCTGCCAGCTTTTGTCGTCGTAATTGACCACCAGCACCGGGGCGATGGCAGAGAGCTGATCGTACAGGCGCAGGGCGGAATCGGCACCGGTGGCTGACATGATAATCAGATCGGGGGCAGCCCCCGCGACGGCTTCCGCATTGGGTTCGCCGACGTACAGACGTTTGACGCCGCGCCGTGCTGCGATGTCACTCCATTGACGGAAAAACCCCTGTTTGTCCGCCAGACGGCTGCCGGGCGTGGTTGCCCCACTGGCTACCACCGGCGCGTCGATGGCCAACAGGGTGCCGGTGACGGTAACGCTGGTAGAAACGATGCGGGCAGGGGGCTGATCGAGGGTGACCACGCCGTGTGAGGTTGCAATGTTACGCGGCCAGCCGGTATCGGATGCGTGAGCGGCGCTGATTGCCGCTAGCCCGAACAGCGCCAGACCGAAGATCAGATTCGTCTTCATAAAGGAAGTCCCTAGGTTTTAAATAGTAATACTTATCATTTATATAATTTATGCTGCTGACTTTCTACCCCGATGATAAGGAGAAGAGCTGTTTACAATTATTGACATGGCAAATTTCCAAGGGTACTTTAACGCGGTCAAACATAAATGATAATCATTATTATGTTTATTATCATTAACGAAGATGAATGGAGTACCGATGAGCGTGACTGTAAAGGGTGCCGGCCAAAAGAAACCGCAAAGCAAGGGGAGCGAACTGAATACTGCAGGCGTTTCGCCCACCTCGGGCTTCTTCTTTACCTCTCCTTTCCGTAGCCTGAGTACCCAGGGCTGCTTCGCGAAAATCACGCTGCCCGCAGCAGGTGGGGACCAGGTGAATGGGGAGTTCCAGCGAGAAGTACGGCACGCTTTCGCCGAAGCGAAACTGGCCGGCGTGAAGAACCCGGTACTCTGTGGCGCCATTCCTTTTGATACTCATCAACCTTCAGCGTTGTTTATTCCCCAGCAAACTCAGTGGTTTGAGCGCGATGCCTTTTTGGCCGGCGTAACGCCGCCGCAGGATGCCTTGCCGGAAATTACCCGGCAAACCGAAGTACCTGCCCGGCAGCCCTTCATGCAGATGGTTGCCGATGCGGTGCTGGCTACCCGTGGCGACCGGTTGGATAAAGTGGTGTTGTCGCGCTTGCTGGAGATTGAAACCCGCGAACCTGTTGATTGCCGGGCGCTGATGGCGCGAATCATCGCCCAGAACCCTAACGGTTTCCACTTCCACGTACCGCTGGAGCAGGGGGCGCTGGTAGGCGCCAGCCCGGAATTGCTGTTGCGCAAATCCGGCGCGCAGTTCCATTCCAATCCGCTGGCCGGCTCTGCCCGCCGCGATGCCGATCCGCTACGGGACCGTGACATCAGCCAACAGCTATTGGTGTCGGACAAAGACCTTTATGAGCACAAGTTCGTCACCGAAGGGATGCGCCAGGTATTGGCCGACCGCTGCCGCCACTTGAACATCCCGTCATCCCCTGAATTATTGAGCACCACCACGCTGTGGCACCTGTCTACGCCTATTGATGGCGAAGCCGCCAGCCGGGCGGAAAATGCGCTTTCGCTGGCCTGCCTGTTGCACCCGACGCCGGCTTTGTGCGGCACGCCAACCCGGCTTGCGCACCAGGTGATCAAACAGCTTGAACCCTTTGATCGCGGCCTGTTCGGCGGCATTGTCGGCTGGTGTGATGCCGAAGGCAACGGCGAGTGGGTCGTGACCATTCGTTGCGGCACAGTGCAGGGCAATCAGGTGCGGCTGTTTGCCGGCGCCGGCATCGTGCAAGACTCTTCGCCGGAATCCGAATGGCGTGAAACCGGCACCAAACTCAGTACCATTTCGCGGGCGTTTGGCCTGAACCAAGGATAGGCATACCCATGAGCATTGATTTTACTCCCTGGCCTGAGGCGTTGGCCCGTCGCTATCGCGAACGCGGTTATTGGACCGACCGGCCATTGACCGACATTATTGCCCGCCAGGCCAAAAATGACGCCGTGGCGCTGATCGATCCGCAATGCAGCCTGAGCTATCGCCGGCTCAATCAACTTTCTGACCGGCTGGCCGCCGCGCTGCAACGCCGGGGCATGCAGCGCGGCGATACCGCTCTGGTGCAGTTGGGCAACGTGGTCGAGTTCTATGTGACCTTCTTTGCGCTGCTGAAAATTGGCGTGGTGCCGGTGAATGCGTTGTTCAGCCACCAACGCAACGAACTCAAGGCTTATGCCGCACAAATCAAGCCCGCGCTGCTGATTGCCGATCGCCGGCATGGCCTGTTCGGCAACGACGAATTCCTCACGGCGTTTCGCGCCGAAAATCCTTCATTGCGCGTAGTAGGGCTGCGCAGCCAGGCGGAAGGCGAGCAGTCGCTGGCCGCCTGGCTGGAAGAGGACGCCGACGATTTTATCGCGACGCCGACCCCGGCTGACCAGGTGGCGTTCTTCCAGCTCTCCGGCGGCAGCACCGGGACGCCAAAGCTGATCCCGCGCACCCACAATGATTACTACTACAGCATTCGTCGCAGCGTGGAAATTTGCCATTTCGATGTGCATACCCGCTACCTGTGCGCGCTGCCGGTGGCGCATAACTACCCGATGAGTTCTCCGGGCGTGCTCGGCGTGTTTTACGGCACCGGGCTGGTGGTGTTCGCCAGCGATCCGGATGCCGGGCAATGCTTCGGTTTGATCGAGCAGCACCAGATTAACGTGACGGCGCTGGTGCCGCCGGCGGTGACGCTGTGGCTACAGGCAATCGAAGAGTGGGACGGTGGGCAACCATTGGCCAGCCTCAAACTGTTGCAGGTGGGGGGCGCCAAGCTGAGCGAGACCCTGGCCGCGCGCATTCCGGCGGAAATCGGCTGCCAGTTGCAGCAGGTCTTCGGCATGGCGGAAGGCCTGGTGAATTACACCCGGCTGGACGATGACGACCGGCATATTCTCACCACTCAGGGCTGCCCGATGTCGCCGGACGACGAACTGTGGGTGGCCGATGACGAGGGTAACCCGCTGCCGGTGGGGCAAACCGGGCGCCTGATGACCCGTGGCCCTTACACCTTCCGCGGTTATTACCAAAGCCCGGAACATAACGCCGCCGCCTTTGATAAAGACGGTTTTTACTGTTCCGGTGACCTGATCAGCCTGACTGAAGACGGCTATGTGAAAGTGGAAGGGCGTCAGAAAGATCAGATTAATCGCGGTGGGGAGAAGATCGCCGCCGAGGAGATCGAAAACCTGCTGTTGCGCCACCCGGAGGTGATCAATGCGGCGCTGGTTTCCATGCCGGATGAGCTGATGGGCGAGAAGAGTTGCGCCTTTATTATCGCCACCAACGCGCTGAAGCCGGTGGTGCTGCGCCGCCATTTGCGTGCGGAGGGCGTGGCCGAATTTAAATTACCCGACCGCTTTATACAGGTCGATACGCTGCCGCTCACCCCGGTAGGCAAAGTGGATAAAAAACGGTTGCGTCAACGCCTGGAGGCGCAACCACTGACTCAGGCCCAGGGAGAATAAGTCATGGCCATTCCTAAACTTAATGATTACGCGCTGCCGACTCAGGCTGAGCTGCCGACCAACAAAGTGAGCTGGGCGGTAGAACCGCAGCGGGCTGCGTTACTGATCCACGATATGCAGCAGTATTTCCTGAATTTTTGGGGTGAAGACAGCCCGCTGATTAAACAGGTGGTAGAGAACATCGCTAACCTGCGTCGTTACTGCAAATCACAGGGTATTCCGGTGTTTTACACCGCGCAGCCTAATCAGCAAAGCGACGAAGACCGCGCGTTGCTGAACGATATGTGGGGGCCAGGGCTGAATAAACACCCTGAGCAGCAGGCGGTGGTTCAGGCTCTGGCACCGGAAGATGACGATACGGTTTTGGTGAAGTGGCGTTACAGCGCCTTCCACCGTTCGCCGCTGCAGGAAATTCTGCAGGAGTCAGGGCGCGATCAACTGATCATTTGCGGCGTGTATGCTCATATCGGCTGCATGACTACCGCTATCGATGCCTTTATGCGCAATATCCAGCCGTTTATGGTGGCCGATGGCCTGGCGGATTTCTCCCGCGACGAACACCTGATGGCGCTGCGTTACACCGCCGGCCGCTGTGGCCGAGTGGTGACGACTGCCGAACTGCTGCCGGGCATCGCCAGTAAAGCTGCGCTGCGCCGGCAAATTATGCCGTTCCTCGATGAAGACAGCGAAGAGATGGGCGACGATGAGAACCTGATCGACTACGGTCTGGATTCGGTGCGTATCATGGAGTTGGCCGCGCGCTGGCGTAAAATCCGCAGCGATATTGATTTTATCGCGCTGGCCAAGAACCCGACCATTGACAGCTGGTGGGCGATGTTGTCGCAGGGGAAATCCTGATGGGCAAAGCAGGGGATTTTGCCGGTAAGCGGGTCTGGGTTACCGGCGCGGGTGCCGGTATTGGCCTGGAGACGGCGTTGGCGTTTGTAAGAGCCGGTGCAGAAGTGATTGGCTTCGACCTGCGTTTTGGCGAACCGGAATACCCGTTTCGCACCGAAGTGCTGGATGTCGCGGATAGCGATGCGGTAGACAGTCTGTGCGGGCGTTTGCTGGCAGAGCAGCCGGCGCTGGACGTGCTGGTGAACGGGGCGGGCATTTTGCGGATGGGGCTGGCGGATGAGACCAGTACCGCAGACTGGCTGGCCTGCATGGCGGTCAATGCCGGCGGGGCGTTCAATATGTTCCGCCATGCCTTGCCGGTGTTCCGTCGCCAGCGGCGCGGCGCGATTGTCAGCGTGGCTTCAAACGCGGCCCATGTGCCGCGCGTCGGCATGGCGGCCTATTGCGCCTCCAAGGCGGCGTTGCGCAGCCTGTGCCAAACCGTAGGATTGGAAATGGCGCCTTATGGCGTGCGTTGCAATCTGGTTTCACCCGGGTCGACCAACACGCCGATGCAACGCGGCATGTGGCAGGATGAAAGCGGTGAACAAAACACCATCAACGGCTTCCCGGCGCAGTTCAAGCTGGGTATTCCATTGGGCAAGATCGCCCAACCGCAGGAAATTGCCGATGCCATTTTGTTCCTGGCTTCCGATCGCGCCAGCCATATCACCCTGCAGGATATCGTGATTGACGGCGGGGCGACGCTGGCGGCCTGAGATACCAGTTTATTTAGGGTGTGTGACCATAACCATAGGGCGCTGCTTGCAGCGCTCTCCCTAATAACAAGCCTTGTTGGCTGTTTGAAGGCGCAGGGGAATTTGGGGATGATGATTTATGGATGACAGATGCGAAAAAAGCGCCAAAAGGCGCTTTTTTCTGTATTGGTGGGTCGTGCGGGATTCGAACCTGCGACCAATTGATTAAAAGTCAACTGCTCTACCAACTGAGCTAACGACCCGCAGAAGTGGTGGGTGATGACGGGCTCGAACCGCCGACCCCCTCCGTGTAAAGGAGATGCTCTACCAACTGAGCTAATCACCCACTTCAGAACTTCCGGGTACTGCCAAACAAGAGAATGAGTGGTGGGTGATGACGGGCTCGAACCGCCGACCCCCTCCGTGTAAAGGAGATGCTCTACCAACTGAGCTAATCACCCTCATTCTTCTCATTTCTTACTGCTTTACTGCTCAACAAGATGGTGGGCGATGACGGGCTCGAACCGCCGACCCCCTCCGTGTAAAGGAGATGCTCTACCAACTGAGCTAATCGCCCCGTCTTGTTGGAGTCGCATTATAGGGATAGTTGAAAGTGAGTCAACGGTTTTTAAAATGATTTCAATCGTTCGCCGCAAATTTAAACAGGATGCGATATTTATCACCGCCAACGATGATTCTTTGCACATTGTTATGCGAAATGCGCCGCAGCGATAACGAAAACCGGTGCGGCAATATCGTGTCGGCGTTGAGGAATTAGCGGGGGGTGGTACAATGTTGCCCACTTTTTTCAATTCCGAGCAATCGTCGGCAACCGTCGACCCGCATTGCGTAATAAGGCAGTGAAACCAATGAAAATCAAAACCCGTTTTGCACCGAGCCCAACCGGCTATCTTCACGTCGGTGGCGCCCGTACTGCGCTTTACTCCTGGTTGTTCAGCCGCCATTCGGGCGGTGAGTTCGTTCTGCGTATCGAAGATACCGATCTGGAACGTTCCTCGCAGGACGCTATCGACGCAATTATGGATGGCATGAATTGGTTGAACCTGGATTGGAACGAAGGTCCGTACTTCCAGACCAAGCGTTTTGACCGTTATAACGCGGTGATTGACGACATGCTGGTGCAGGATACCGCCTATAAATGCTATTGCTCGAAGGAACGTCTGGAAGCGCTGCGTGAAACGCAGATGGAAAACGGTGAAAAACCGCGTTACGACGGCCACTGCCGCGACAGCCAGGACAGCCATACCGATGACGAGCCGTGCGTGGTGCGTTTCCGTAACCCGCAGGAAGGTTCGGTTATCTTCGATGACAAGATCCGCGGCCCGATCGAATTCAGCAACCAGGAGCTGGACGATCTGATCATCCGCCGTACCGACGGTTCGCCAACCTATAACTTCTGCGTGGTGGTGGACGACTGGGATATGGAAATCAGCCACGTGATCCGCGGCGAAGACCACATCAACAACACCCCTCGCCAGATCAACATTCTGAAAGCGCTGGGTGCGCCGGTGCCGGAATATGCGCATGTCTCCATGATCCTGGGCGACGACGGCAAAAAGCTGTCAAAACGCCACGGCGCGGTGGGCGTGATGCAGTACCGCGATGACGGCTACCTGCCGCAGGCGCTGCTGAACTATTTGGTGCGCCTGGGTTGGTCCCACGGCGACCAGGAAATCTTCTCTATTGATGAGATGAAAGAGTTCTTCACCCTGGAAGCGATCAACAAATCCGCCAGCGCTTTCAATACCGAGAAGTTGCAGTGGCTGAATCACCATTACATTAACCATATGCCGGCGGAAGAAGTTGCGGTGTATCTGGCGTGGCACGTTGAGCAGCTTGGCATTGAGACTCGCAACGGCCCTGAGCTGAAAGATATCGTCAAACTGCTGGGCGAGCGTTGCAAGACGCTGAAGGAAATGGCCGAGTCCTGCCGTTACTTCTATGAAGACTTCAGCGAATTCGACGCTGACGCTGCCAAGAAGCACCTGCGCCCGGTGGCACGCCAGCCGCTGGAGGCGGTACGCGCCAAACTGGCCGCTATCAGTGCCTGGACGCCGGAGAACGTGCATGACGCGATTCAGGGCACCGCTGATGAGCTGGGCGTGGGCATGGGCAAGGTTGGCATGCCGCTGCGCGTAGCGGTGACCGGCGCCGGTCAGTCACCGGGTATGGATGTGACCGTGCACGCTATCGGCCAGGCGCGTTCTTTGCAGCGTATCGACCTGGCGCTGGCTTACATCGCCGGGCGCGAAGCTCAGGCCTGATAGATTTGCCCCATGCCGCCAGGCGGTTAGCCGGCGGCAAGATGACGCGATAACAGATAAAGCCTTGTGGAGCGATCCGCAGGGCTTTTTTTATGCCTGGCTGATTTTTATCCGCAATGGCGATTTTTTAGCGCTAAACGCGCTGATTTGGCGGCTTTTTCAGCGCTTGATCGAGTAATTCAATTTAGCCGTTGACAGTGTTTCGGGGGTTTCATATTATGCGCCCCGTTCACAGGATTTTGTGTTTGTGGATTGGGGCTATAGCTCAGCTGGGAGAGCGCTTGCATGGCATGCAAGAGGTCGACGGTTCGATCCCGTCTAGCTCCACCAACCTTTATCTCAGAAGGGTTGGGGAATACCGTAACGCCGGTCAAAGCGTACCACTTTTGTGGGGCTATAGCTCAGCTGGGAGAGCGCTTGCATGGCATGCAAGAGGTCGACGGTTCGATCCCGTCTAGCTCCACCACCATTTAAAAAGCCGACCTCCGGGTCGGCTTTCTGTCTTTCCTGTTTTCTAAACTGTGGGCAATAAAAAAGGCCGCCGAAGCGACCTTTTCGTTGTTGCCGTTTCGGCTTAGCCCAGAACCAGGCCCGCGATGGACGCAGACAGGAGGCTGACCAGCGTGGAACCGTAAACCAGCTTCAGACCAAAGCGGGACACTACGTTGCCCTGATTCTCATTCAGCCCTTTAATCGCACCGGCCACAATACCGATGGAAGAGAAGTTGGCGAAGGAAACCAGGAACACCGACAGAATGCCCAGGCTGCGTGGCGACAGCTCGGCAGAGACTTTCTGCAGCTCCATCATGGCCACGAACTCATTGGAGACCAGTTTGGTCGCCATGATGCTGCCCACCTGCAAGGCTTCGTGTTTAGGAATCCCCATAATCCAGGCGAATGGATAGAAGAAGTAGCCCAGAATTTCCTGGAAGCTCAGGCCGAAGATGGCGCTGAACAGGCCGTTGAGCGCAGCGATCAGGGCAATAAAGCCGATCAGCATGGCGGCAACGATAATAGCTACTTTGAAACCCGCCAGAATGTATTCACCCAGCATTTCGAAGAAGCTCTGGCCTTCGTGCAGATTGCCCAGATGCAGTTCTTCTTCTTTACTGGTGTCATACGGGTTGACCAATGACAGCACGATAAAGGTGCTGAACATGTTCAGTACCAGCGCCGCAACCACAAACTTGGCGTCCAGCATGGTCATGTAAGCACCCACGATCGACATGGAAACCGTAGACATCGCGGTTGCCGCCATGGTGTACATGCGTTTTTCCGACATCTTGCCCAGGATATCTTTATAGGCAATGAAGTTTTCAGACTGGCCCAGGATCAACGAGCTGACGGCGTTAAACGACTCCAGCTTGCCCATACCGTTTACTTTTGACAGCACGGTACCAATAATCCGGATGATAAACGGCAACACTTTGATGTATTGCAGAATACCGATCAGCGCAGAGATGAAGACGATCGGGCACAGTACCTTCAGGAAGAAGAAGGCCAGACCTTTATCACCCATACCGCCGAATACAAAATCAGTCCCTTGCCCAGCAAACCCGAGCAGCTTGTCGAACAGCGCCGCGAATCCTTTTACAAAGCCTAAACCCGCTTCCGAATGCAGGAAAAAATAGGCCAGCAGTACTTCAATAACCAACAGTTGAATAACGTAGCGAATGCGGATGTTTTTACGGTCGCGGCACACTAACAGTGCCAAGATCGCAACCACCACCAACGCTAACGCAAAGTGCGCAATATGGGACATGTTTGCTCCAAATTTGAGGCAGGCTGAATTTCGGATGTCATTTTATGTAACGCCACGTTTAAAAACGAGAGGTCCATTGCAAATATGGAAAATCGCAGTGGGAAACATCCTAAATTATTATAATAAGCCACAAAAAATCAAGATGTTACTGAATCCATACGAAATTCCTATTCTTGTGCTAATTTGATTAGCAGGCGTATTTCGTCTGGAATATGGCTTGGCAGAGGGCCGAAAAGCGTAATCTGCACGTTACACCCTTCGTTAAAACCTGAGTTATCCCCGATTGCAGAGATAAGTTTTACCGTTATAAATGCGCTTGATAATTATTATCATTTAAATAAGATAACCCTTAGTTTATCAGACGTAAGGGTTCAGGGTATGCCAAACAGTCGCGTGGTTGAGAACACCCGTCGCCCATCCAGAAAAATCAAACTGTCGCTGATGGGGCCCGCATTTATCGCGGCCATCGGTTATATCGATCCCGGCAATTTCGCCACCAACATCCAGTCCGGTGCCTCTTTGGGTTATAGCCTGCTGTGGGTCGTGGTCTGGGCCAACGTTATGGCCATGCTTATCCAACTGCTCTCCGCCAAACTCGGTATCGCCACGGGCAAAAACCTGGCGGAGCACATCCGCGATCGCTTTCCGCGCCCGGCCGTATGGGCTTATTGGGTGCAGGCGGAAATTATTGCGATGGCCACCGATCTGGCGGAGTTTATCGGCGCGGCGATCGGTTTCAAACTGCTGTTGGGCGTTACGCTGCTTGAGGGCGCCATCCTGACGGGGATCGCCACTTTTCTGATCCTGACGCTGCAAAAACGCGGTCAAAAACCGCTGGAGATGGCGATCGGCGGGCTGCTGCTGTTTGTTGCCGCTGCCTATATGGTGGAACTGGCGTTTTCCCAGCCGCAACTTGGCCCGCTGTTAAAAGGCATGGCGATCCCGGATCTGCCGAATGGCGATGCGGTATATCTGGCTGCCGGCGTGCTGGGCGCGACCATCATGCCGCACGTGATTTATTTGCATTCATCCTTAACCCAGGCTGTCGGCGAGAATTCAAAGGCGGATCGGTATGCGTCCACCAAGGTCGATGTCGCCATCGCCATGACCATCGCCGGTTTTGTTAACCTGGCAATGATGGCAACCGCCGCCGCCACCTTCCATTTTAGTGGGCACAGCGGCGTGGCCGATCTTGATCTGGCCTATCTGACACTGCAACCGGTGCTGGGCCAGGCGGCGGCGACGCTCTTCGGGCTGAGCCTGGTGGCCGCCGGTCTGTCTTCCACCGTCGTGGGGACGCTGGCAGGGCAGGTGGTGATGCAGGGATTTGTACGCTTTTACATTCCGCTGTGGGTGCGCCGGGTGGTCACTATGCTGCCGTCGTTTATCGTCATTATGCTGGGGATGGATGCCACGCGCATTCTGGTGTTGAGCCAGGTGCTGCTGAGCTTCGGCATTGCATTGGCGCTGGTGCCGCTGCTCGCCTTTACCGGCAACCGGGAGCTGATGGGGGAGATGGTGAACAGCCGCAGCATACAGACGCTGGGCAAGCTGATTGTGTTGGTGGTCGTCGGCCTGAATGGTTATCTGCTGGTCAGTTAGCGTTTTTCTGCCGGTGGGGGGACGTTTTCGGTCGATAAAAGTGAGATGTACCCTGAGGCCCACGCACCTCAACCGAGCAAGGGGCCCAGGGCGGGGTCCCTTGCAACCTGCACGAGACGCACCGAGAGGGGATAAAAAATGCCAGTCAGGCTTAGCTGGCTGGCATTACGGCGTTACGCCGATCTTTTGCTATTAATCATCATGGCCATGATGGCGACGACCGCGATCGTCATCGTGGCGTCGATCCTTCCAGTGGTCTTTATCATGATGCTTGTAATAATGCTTATCGAATTTGCGATAGCGGCCATCATGATAGTAATAATTTTTGCGCCAGTAATCGTTATCGCGCCAGCGATAACCATCCCAGTAATAGCCCCGACGGCTGCGATCGCCCAGGTAGCGGCCCTGATGGCCTTGCCACCAGTCGCGGTCGCGCCAGTCGTAGCCGTCCCAATAACGACCGCGATTGTCTTCTTCGCCAATGCGCAATGATACGCCCGGCATCAGATTGATACTGAGGCCTTCCGCATGCGCCTGCTGGATGGCGGGTACCGTAGACGCCACCAACAGAGCGGCCAATAACAGAGGTTTAAACATGGTTTCTCCTTTCCGCCGCAGCGGGTTGGCCAGCTTTATAATAACGAAGCGCGTTCATCAGTTTATAAAACGGCCTTATAATTTTTTTACTGCAATATTGGTATATTAGCGCCTGCGGATAGGGTTGAATCTTAGTGGGATTCTGAAAAGCGGCGACGGGATGAGGATTTAAGATTTGTCTGGCGCTGCAAAGGTTATCGCCGGCCATGCGCCCGGCGATAATTGTAATCGATTACATTAATATCCGTTCGATTTGGGCGATTTCGTCGCTGCTGAAGGTACGGTTAGCCAGCATGCCGACGGCATCTTCAATCTGGCTGGTCTTGCTGGCGCCAATCAGCACCGAAGTCACGCGATCGCCGCGCAATACCCAGGCCAGCGCCATCTGCGACAGTTTCTGTCCGCGCTGTTGCGCCAGAGCGTTAAGCTGGCGCACCTTTTCCAGTTTTTCCTCGGTGAGCTGATTGGGTTGCAGGAACTGGCTGCCGCTGGCTGCGCGTGAATCTTGCGGAATGCCGAGCAGGTAACGATCGGTCAGCAGGCCGCCGGCCAGCGGGGAGAATGCAATGGAGCCGACGCCATGTTCTTCGAGCGTATCCAGCAACTCCGGCTCAACCCAGCGCTCGAACAGAGAGTATTTCGGCTGATGGATCACGCAAGGCGTGCCGAGCCGTTGCAGAATCTCGAACGCCTGGCGCGCTCGGTCGGCCGGATAGTTGGACAGCCCGACATACAGCGCCTTGCCCTGGCGTACCAGCAGATCCAGCGCGCCCATGGTTTCCTCCAGCGGCGTATCCGGATCCGGGCGATGGTGATAGAAGATATCCACATATTCCAGCCCCATGCGTTGCAGGCTTTGGTTCAGGCTGGCGACCAGATACTTTTTCGAACCCCAGTCGCCGTAAGGGCCAGGCCACATGGTGTAACCGGCCTTCGAGGAGATGATCAGCTCATCGCGCCAGGGTTTCAGGTCTGCGCTGAGGATGCGGCCAAAGTTTTCCTCGGCGGAGCCGGGGGGCGGGCCATAGTTATTGGCCAGATCGAAGTGGGTGATGCCGTGATCTAACGCGCAATGAATGAGCTTGCGCGCATTGTCATACAAGGCGGTGTCGCCAAAGTTGTGCCATAAGCCGAGCGAAACCGCGGGCAATTTCAGCCCGCTGCGTCCGCAGCGGCGATATTCCATATGTTGATAACGCGAAGAATCAGCCTGGTAAAGCATACAAACCCTTTTCGGCAGAGGTGAGAGTGAGTTTTAGTGTATGCGTTTTCACACCCATTGTCAGAGCTCAGGATCACGCTAAATCACCGTCAACTTTTTAAATGCCGCCTGTCAGGCGGGTGAATGCTTGCGGCGGGTGCGTAGATGTAACGCAGGGTTGCCATCCGCTTTTTAAATACAAAACTCGACATTTAAGCAACATATTTGATACTTAAAACTAACAATCTCAGCCTTCGGCAGGTGATGATCATGAGTAAAAGCTATACGGTGGCCGATTACCTACTCGATCGTTTAGCCCAGATCGGCATCCGGCACTTCTTTGGCGTGCCCGGAGACTATAACCTGCAGTTTCTCGACCACGTGATTGCTCACCCGCAGATCGCCTGGGTGGGGTGCGCCAACGAACTCAATGCCGCCTATGCCGCGGACGGTTATGCACGCTGCAAACCGGCAGCCGCCTTGCTGACCACCTTTGGCGTGGGCGAACTGAGCGCGGTAAATGGTATTGCCGGCAGCTACGCCGAATATTTACCGGTGATCCACGTGGTTGGCGCACCGGCGCTGCGCGCGCAGCGGGCCGGCGATTTACTGCACCACTCGCTGGGGGATGGGGATTTTGGCCACTTTGCCCGCATGGCCAAAGAAGTGACTGTCGCCCAGGCCAGCCTCACCGCCGCCAACGCCGAGGCGGAAATCGATCGCCTGCTGACCACCGCGCTGTTTGAACGCCGCCCGGTTTACCTGATGTTGCCGAGCGACGTGGCGGAGGCGCCACTGGCGTCACGGCCGGCGCCGCTGATGCTGAGACAGGCCCATCTTTCACAGGCGTCGTTGCAGGCGTTTATCGCTGCAGCGCGGGAAATGCTGTTGCCGGCGCGACGGGTTTCTCTGCTGGCAGATTTTCTCGCTGAACGCTTCGGCGCCGAAAGGGTGCTGGAACAGTGGATGAATGAGGTCGATATGCCGCATTCGACGCTGCTGCTCGGAAAAAGCGTCTTTGATGAAACCCATGCCTGCTTTACCGGCACCTACGCCGGTGCGGCCAGCGATCCGCAGGTGAAGCAGCTGATTGAGAACGCCGATGTGGTGATTAACGTCGGCGTGCGTTTTACCGATACCATTACCGCCGGCTTCAGCCATCACTTGCCGGCGGAGAAGTGTATCGATATTCAACCTTTTGAGGCGCGGGTCGGGCAGCAGGTATTCAGCCAGATCCCGATGCATGATGCGGTAAAAGCCCTGCATCAGTTGACGCTGCCACTGGCGTTGCAATGGCAGTTGCCGGCGATCACAAGGCCGGAATTGCCGGCGCCGAACGGCAGCGGCCTGGATCAGCACGGTTTCTGGCAACAGATCCAGGACTTCTTGCGGCCGGGCGACATGGTGATCGCCGAGCAGGGCACCGCCTGTTTTGGCGCTGCGGCGTTGAACCTGCCGCAGGGCTGCCGGTTTATCGTTCAGTCGCTGTGGGGGTCTATCGGCTACACCCTGCCGGCGGCGTTTGGCGTGCAGACGGCGGAGCCGGATCGCCGGGTGCTGCTTTTGATCGGCGACGGAGCCGCGCAACTCACCGCGCAGGAGATTGGCTCGATGCTGCGCGACGGGCTGAAACCGGTGATCTTCCTGCTGAATAATGAGGGATACACCGTCGAACGAGCGATCCACGGGCCGGAACAGCGCTACAACGACATCGCCCAGTGGAACTGGACGCAGCTGCCGCAGGCGCTGGCCGGCGAGCATCAGGTGAAAACGCTGCGGGTCACCGAACCGGAGCAACTGCGCCAGGCGTTGCGCGAAGTGGGTGACAGCCAGCAGTTGGCCTTCGTGGAAGTCGTATTGCCGAAGATGGACATCCCCGAATTGCTGGATATCATTTCGCGCGCCATTCAATCACGCAATGCGGCGGCCTGATCCTCTGCGCTCTCCAGCAAGCGCTCAAGCAACCAATACCCCGCCGGCCCCGGCGGGGTGAGCTTAGACCATACCGCATCCACGGAGATCAGTTTCGGCCAACCGCGCGGCTTCAGCTCGGTTAATTTGTCGCGGCCATACTGTTTCACCAGCCAGTGCGGCAAAGCGGCCCAGCCAAAACCTTGTTCCGCCATTTCCAGCAGCATCAGATAGCTCGGCGCGGACCATACCAACCCCTGAGGGCGCGCCGCGCTTGCGCCGGTGTAAGTATTCAAATACAGCTGGCGGGTGCTGGACAACTGCTCATGCGTTGGCGAGGCCGTGTGCGCCAGAGGATGCGAGCGGGCGACGAACAGCCCCATTTCAGTCTGTTCCGGCAGCCGCGCAAAGGCGATATCCGGCGGATAACCGGGCTGTACTTCTACCATGCCAAGGTGCGCGCGGCCGCTTTGCAGCAGATCGATCACGTCGCCGTCCTCAGCAATCATGCATTCCAGTTCAATATCCTGATAGCGCCGCTCAAAGTGCAACATCAACCTGTCGTGGTGATTCGGCTGGTAGGTATCGGAAAATACGATAGTTAGCCGGGGCTCTGTCTTGTCCGCCAGGCGTATGCTCAGTGCGTCAAGCCGTTCGCCGGCGGCGAGGATCTCCTGCACATGGCCGAGCACTTTACGGCCGGCGGCGGTCAATACCGGCTGTCGCCCCTGACGATCGAACAAGATCAAGCCGAGATCGGCCTCCAGATTGGCGATGGCGGTGCTGATGGTCGATTGGCTTTTGCGCAGCTTGCGCGCGGCGGCAGAAAAAGAGCCGAGGGCGGCGGCTTCGACAAATGCCTGCAGGGCTTCGGGTGAATAGCGCATGATGTATCTACTTTATCGATGTAACCTATTTTTAATCTACCCAAAAAATCGATGATAATCACCTGGCTTTAGTTGGAGATGAATAAATCAACGCCGATTAATGCGGGCGGCCTGCTGCGCCCCTATCAATCCACAGGGTAAAAACAGGTGATGTATGCAACTGCAAAACAAGTCTTTTATAGAACGTATCGTCCATGCCGTCGGTTTTGAGGCCATTGCCGTGATGATTTGCGCCCCGCTGGGCGCCTGGTTGCTCAACCGTTCGATGGTGCAGGTCGGTGCGTTGGCGGTGATGTTGTCGAGCGTCGCCATGGTATGGAACATGATTTATAACACGGTGTTTGACCGCCTGTGGCCGGTGGGCCGCGTGGTGCGCAATCTCAAGGTGCGGGGGCTTCACGCCCTGGGCTTTGAGGCCGGGTTTATCCTGATCGGCGTGCCGATTGCCGCCTGGATGCTGAATATTTCCTTCGCGCAAGCCTTCATGCTGGAGATCGGCTTCTTCCTGTTCTTCCTGCCGTACACCATGATT
Organism: Serratia plymuthica; assembly: GCF_018336935.1. Lineage (NCBI taxonomy): Bacteria > Pseudomonadati > Pseudomonadota > Gammaproteobacteria > Enterobacterales > Yersiniaceae > Serratia > Serratia plymuthica. The sequence continues at coordinate 5,027,735 of NZ_CP068771.1, forward strand.
TATAACTGGGTGTACGACACGCTGCGTCAACGCTGGTTCGAAGCGCGCCAACCGGCCAGTTCCGGGGCGAAATAAGGCATCGTCATCACCGCGATTCTCCGGTAGTGTCGGAGAGAGACACATACGGCAACCAAGCGGGGAAAAACGATGAAAGTGTTGGGTCTGTTGGGCGGCATGAGCTGGGAATCAACCCTCCCTTATTACCGCATGATCAATGAACAGGTGAAAACGCGTCTTGGCGGGCTGCATTCGGCCAAGATCGTCCTCTACAGCGTCGATTTTCACGAGATTGAACGCCTGCAGCATCAGGGGGATTGGGACGGCGCCGGGCGTCTGCTGGCCGCCGCCGCGACCTCGTTGCGAGCCGCAGGCGCGGAGGCCATCGTGATCTGCACCAACACCATGCACAAAGTGGCGGATGCGGTTGAACAGGCCAGCGGCCTGCCCCTGATCCACATCGCCGACGCCACGGCGTTGCAGGTGCGCCAACAGGGGATCCGCCGCATCGGGCTGCTCGGCACGCGTTTTACCATGGAGCAGGATTTTTATCGCGGGCGGTTGCAAGAGCGGCACGGCATCGAGGTGGTGACGCCTACGGCGGCCGATCGCGGTATCGTGCATCGCATTATTTATGACGAGCTGTGTCTGGGGAAAATCCGCGACGCATCGCGCGATGAGTATCGCCGCATCATCGGTGACCTGGAACAGCAGGGCGCGCAGGGCATTATTTTCGGTTGTACCGAGATTGGCCTGCTGGTCAGCGCGCAGGATGCTTCGGTGCCGGTGTTCGACACCACCGCTATCCATGCGCGCGCCGCCGCGGAATACGCGCTGGCCTAATCGTCGTGCGGCGGTTGGCGTTTACCCACCAGCATCAAGGGTTTACCCGCAAGTACCAGCCAGGCGGGCAGCATTACAATGCACAGCACCGGCAGCAGGTGCAGCTCCGGCACCACCGCGACGGCCATAAACAGGCTGAGCCAGCCGTCACGCGTGACCACCAGCACCAGCCCCATAATGGCGCAGGAGACGGTGATGGCCTCCGGCACCGCCGGGACGTGCTGATGCAGCATCAGGCCCAGCGCCACGCCGACAAACACCGCCGGGAAGATACGCCCGCCACGAAAACCGCTGGCGGCGGCAATCACCAACGCCGCCAGCTTGGTCAGCGTAATCAGCAGCAGCTCCGTGACCGAGAAGTCTTCTCCGACGGCCAGTCGCTTCATTTCATCCAATCCCTTAAATAGCGTGATCTCCCCGCCGATTAGCGCCAGCACCCCGAGCGCAAAGCCGCCCAACCCCAGCATCAGCACCGGGTTTTTCAGCGAATGGAACAGGCGGTGGAGATGAGGGAAACTCCACAGCGCCACCATACCCAGCACGATGGCGATCAGGGCGACGATGGAGCCACTGAAAATATCCGTCAGCCGGGTGGCGGCATAGGCGTCAATTTGCAGCGCGAAGTTCGGCGTGAAAAACAGCTGAGTGGTCACCGCGCCGGCCGCCGCCGCCATCAGCGGGGCAAACAACCGATCCCACAGCGGCACGTCGTTATTGCCGGCCAAGGTTTGCGAAAAGATCAGCGCGGCGGCAACCGGAGTGCCGAACAGCGCGCCGATGGTGCCGGCGGCGGCGAGAATAATCCAGTCCATGCGCGGTACTCTCGGCAACAGCCGCGAACCTACAGCGACTACCAGCGAAATATTGATGGCAGTGATGGGGTTTTCCGGCCCCAGGCTGACGCCGCCCGCCAGACCAATGATTAACGCCAGCCCGAGGCCGGGCACGGCAGAAAGTGGCAACGGCATGCCGATCAGCGATTCGGTAGCCGGATCCGGCCCTGCGTGACCGGGCATGTAACGGATAATCAGCCCGACGGCGATACCGGCCAGCGTCAGGATGCTGAGCAGCCACCAGGGCGAATGGGAATCGATATTCAAGGTTGCGGGCATATTCACCCAAAGCAGCTGTTGCAGCGCGTCGGCGAACTTCATCACCAGAATAAGCACCAGGCTTGAGGCTGAACCGATAACGAGAGCGGGCAGGGCGAAAGCCAACATGGTATTGGCGCGCGGGTGCAGCATGCAAGGATCCCTTGTCAATGCCCCCCTGAGTGGCAGGGAGGATGGGTGATTGGGCTTGTGCCTCTGTTTGCCGGACAAACACGGACGCCGGCGTGCGAAGCAATGACCGACAGGCAAAAGGGCGCCGGCTGATTAATAGTGCCTCTCTGTTATGACGGTTAACAGCCGCCACGGCACGTTTTTTTGCCGCAATTTGTTTCAAACAGCGGCAAAACCGCCGAGCTGAAACGTTTTTTGTGATCTGGATCGCTAATGGATGGCAGCGCGAAGGATGGTGATTGTTGTTTTTGCGGCGGGATTTTACAGTGTGGACAGCTTTCTATTATTCATTTTGCGGAGAAGATACTGATGACCTATGCCCTCGTAGGTGATGTTGGCGGGACGAATGCCCGCCTGGCGCTGTGCACTGTGGCGACGGGTGAAATTACCCAGGCAAAAACCTATTCCGGCCTGGAGTTTGACAGCCTGGAGGCGGTGATCCGCCAATATCTGAAGGAGCAGGATATCCAGGTGCAGGACGCCTGCATCGCGATTGCCTGCCCGGTCACCGAAGACTGGGTGGCGATGACCAACCACACCTGGGCGTTCTCGATCAAAGAGATGCAGGCCAATCTGGGGCTCAGCCATCTGGAAGTGATCAACGACTTTACCGCCGTCTCGATGGCGATCCCGATGTTGTCGCCAGACGATGTGTTGCAGTTCGGCGGCGGCAGCGCGCAGAAAGACAAACCTATTGCGGTGTACGGCGCCGGCACCGGCCTGGGGGTGGCGCATCTGGTACACGTTAACCGCCGCTGGGTGAGCTTGCCGGGGGAAGGCGGCCACGTTGATTTTGCGCCGAACAGCGAAGAGGAAGATAGCATTCTGGAGGTGCTGCGGGCCGAAGTGGGGCACGTGTCCGCCGAGCGCGTGCTGTCCGGCCCGGGGTTGGTCAATCTTTACCGCGCTATCGTCAAATCCGATCAACGCCTGCCGGAAAAGCTCGAGCCAAAGGACATCACCGAGCGCGCGCTGGCCGACAGCTGCATTGACTGCCGCCGTGCCTTGTCGCTGTTCTGCGTTATTTTAGGGCGCTTTGGCGGCAATCTGGCGTTGAATCTCGGCACGTTCGGCGGCGTTTATATCGCCGGCGGCATCGTGCCGCGCTTTATGGAGTTCTTCAAGGCATCGGGTTTTCGCGCGGCGTTTGAAGACAAAGGGCGTTTCAAGGATTACGTGCATGAGATCCCGGTCTTTATGATCACCCATGCACAACCGGGCCTGTTGGGGGCGGGCGCCCACCTGCGCCAGACGTTGGGCATGCATTTGTAACCCATATCGGCGATAAAAAAAGGGGCGCAACCCAATGGGTTGCGCCCCTTTTTGCCATTTGAAAATCAGGCTTTGACCAGGTCTGCCGGCTCGCGGCTGTCTTCTTCCCGTTCGACCGCTTTTGGCGCCTTGATGAACAGGGTGATCAGCAGGGAAGCGATGGAGAGCACGCCAATGACCATGAATGTGGCATGGAAGCCGCCGAAGTATTTGGCGACGAACGAGCCGGCCAGCGCGCCCAGACCGAAGCCCTGATAGATGATGCCGTAGTTTTTGCTGTGGTTTTTCAGGCCGAAGAAGTCGCCGACAATCGCCGGGAACACGGTGATGTTGCCACCGAAGCAGAAGGCGACCGCGCCGACGCAGATAAAGAACAGCGTATGGTTCAGGGTGAGGAAGCTCAGCGACACAATCGCCAGCACGGTAACCAGCATGGTGAAGCTGATGACGCGCATGCGGCCCACTTTATCCGACAGCGTACCCAGAATGATGCGGCCTGCGGTGTTGAAAATCGCTACGGCGGAAACGGTGTTGGCGGCGGTGGCTAAATCCATCCCGGCCAGTTGTACGCCCATGTCCTTCACGATGCCAATCAGATACAGGCCACTCATGCAGGCGGCGAAGAAAATGATGAACAGCAGGTAGGCTTCTTTGGTCGCCAACATCTGGCGCACGCTGAAGTCGTTACCCAAGGTGCCGGCCTTTTGCTGCGCAGACTGGCTGGCCAGCACCGGTTCTTTCAACAGCAGCGAACCCAGCACAATCAGCGCCATCACAATAGCTCCCCAGTAGAAGAAGGCGGCGGACACGCCGACGTCGGCAATCAGCGCGGCGTTAACGTATTTGAACAGCAGGCTGCCGCTGCCGAATGCGCCCACCGAGATGCCGGAGATCAGCCCTTTATTGGCCGGGAACCACTTGATCAGGTTGGACAGGGTGGAGATGTAGGCGATACCCACCGCGAACCCAACCACGACGCCGGCCAACAGATAGATCATATCCAATGAGCTGACGTGGGCGCTGGCGATCAGGCCCAGACCGACCAGAATGCCCGAGCACAGCGTCAGATTGCGGATGCCGAAGCGTTCCTGCAGTTTGCCGGCAAACAGCGTGGCGAAGGCCAGGAAGAAACTGGTGATGGAGAAGGTGGTAGCGACGTCGCCGAGGCCCCAATGGAATTTGTCGACCAGCGGCTGGTTGAACAGGCTCCAGGTATAGATAGTGCCGAGCCCCATCTGGCAGATGATGGTGCCCAGAACGATTAAGCTGCGATTTGCCGGTTTGGTGTTCATGGCCGGTCTCCTTCTCTGTGTGTGCGTTGCCGGGCGGTCAGCCGTTGGCGGAAATTTGCGGAGAACCTCTGCGGTCCCGCGGTATGGGCATATTATAAAGCTGGTAATACCACTCGGCGGCAGATCGGGAATGAGTTGCACGGAGGAAGGAATGAAATGCATCCGGTGGCGCATGAGTTGCCGTTTTAGCGGTTAAAAGGGGATGAAATGCCGCCGGCGCCACGTGATCTACATCAAAGATAGCCACGATTTATTGTCGGCCAGGCGTCCGGGATTGTGCTCAAATTGTGAAGGAAACGTCTGGAATGGGTAAATGGGCATTATTCCTATAGAGCGGCGATAGCGGGGAGTCTATGTTATCGGTGAACGGACAGGTTCCGCTCTGCAGGAGTCATGAGATGAAAAAAACACTGTTGTTGTTGGCCGCGCTGCTGTCGTTGCCGTTGGTCAGCCAGGCGGACGTATCCATTGGCGTGAACGTGCCGGGTATTTCATTGCACATTGGCGACCGTGACGATCGTGGCCATTACTGGGACGGCGGCCGTTGGCGCGATCCGCGCTGGTGGTCTGAACACCGCGTCTATGAGCGCCCTCGCGAGTATTACTACGGGCCGCCGCCACGCGTGATCTATTACGAGGAGCCGCGACACGAATGGCGCGATCGCCCGCATTATCATCGCATGCCGCCACCGCCACCGCCGGGGTATTACTACGGCCCCGGGCCGCGCTGGTAACGCGCGCTTATAAACGCATTAATTTGCGGAACTCTTTCACCTTGCTGCGGCTGACCGGCACTTCAAACTCCAGGTCGCTCAGCCGCAGAATATAGGTGTTGTTGAACCAGGGCACGATCTCGCGGATTTTCGACAGGTTAACGCAGTAAGACCGGTGGCAGCGGAAGAAATGCTCTTCCGGCAGGCGGCCGTAAAATTCGGTGAGGTTCATCGACATCACAAACTCTTCGCGGCGGGTATAGACCCGCGTCACTTTCTCATCGGCGGCGGCATAATAGATGTCGTTGATATCGGTGACGATAATTCGCTCGTCTTTGATCAGGTTAATGCTGTGGCTGCTGCGGTTTGGCGCGCTGGCTTGTTCCGGGGCGTTAGCGGGCCGGTTATGCAGCGCCTCCAGTTTTTGCAACATGGTGACGATGCGCGCTTCGTGATAGGGCTTGAGGATGTAGTCAAACGCTTCGATTTCGAACGCTTCCACCGCATGTTCTTTATAGGCGGTGATGAAAATAATCGAAGGCCGGTGCGCGAACTTGCTGATGTTCTGCGCCAGCAGCACGCCGTCCAGCGACGGAATGTTGATATCGAGAAAAATGGCGTCGACCTGATGATTCTGCAGGTATTTCAGCACGTCCAGCCCGTCGTCGAAGGTGGCTTCGATAACGATGTTGCTGTGCTTTTTGATCAGGTAACTGAGCTCCTCCTGGGCGAGGAACTCGTCTTCAACGATAATGGCTTTCATGATGGCTCCCCGGCCGGCAGTGCGCTGTTTTCCATCTGCAGTTTGCCGCCGTTTTTGCTGATGTAAAAGGCGATTTCGGTACCCGGCTCCAGCCGACGGATGCGCAACCCTTCGCCATACAGCAGCGACACCCGGTGATGCACGTTCAACAGGCCGATATTGTGGCCCGGCATTTCGTTGCGCGCCACCCGGTCGATGACCTCCTGATTGATGCCGTTACCGGTGTCTTTTACCGAAATCTTGACCCGATCGCCCTGGTCCTTCACCGCAATCACTACCACGCCTTTGCCTTTGCACGGCTGAATGCCGTGTACGATGGCATTCTCCACCAGCGGTTGGATCAACAGGCTGGGAATACGCACCGAGATATCGTCGTCGATGTCGTAAATTACCGTCAGTTTGGCACCGAATCGCGCCTGTTCGATAGCGATATAATCCTGGATTTGGTGCAGTTCCTTGCGGATATCGATCAGTTCGTCGTTCAGCTCCAGGTTGTAGCGCAGGTAGCGTGACAGATTGATAATCAGCTGGCGCGCGGTGTCCGGATTGAGGCGGATCGACGAAGAAATGGCGTTCAGGGCATTGAACAGGAAGTGCGGGTTGATCTTGCTCTGCAACGCGCGCATTTCCGCTTTGTCCGCCATCTGGCGCAGGTGCTCAATGCGCGAGACCTCCATTTGGGTGGAGATAATCTGCGACAGGCCCACCGCCATGACCTTTAGCGTATTGGTGATCTGATGGGCATGGCAGTAGTAAATTTTCAGCGCGCCGGTCACTTCGCCTTTTTCCCACAGCGGGATCACCAGTTGCGAGTGAATTTGCGGCGTGGCCGGGTTTTCCAGGTTGTTTTTGATGACGATCTTGCCGTGGCGGATGCTTTCGCGGGTCACGCGGCTCAAGCCTTCGCGGCCGATCGGGTAAGCCTCTTCCCCCACGCCGACATAGGCCATCACCCGGTGAGTATCGGTGATCGCCACCGCGTCGGCCTTGATATCCTGGCGGATGATGTCGCAGATGGTCGCCAGGGTTTCGCTGTTGATATTGCGAAAGTAGGGCAGGGTTTTACGGGCGATATCCAGCGCGAGCTTGGCCTGCCGGGCGGCGATCACTTCTTTTTCGTCTTCTACGCTTTGCACCAGCAGCACAATCAGGCCGATACACACAGTACCGAGGATCATCGGCAGCGCAATCTTGGAGACGATATCCAGCCCCAATGCGGTCGGCTTGGCCCACAGCACGATCAGCAGCATGGTCAGGGACTCGCACAGCATGCCGCCGAGGATGCCGGCGCGCCAGCGCTGCTCTTTTTTCACTTTAAGATTGATATAACCGGCGCCGATGCCGGCAATGATGCTGGTGATCAGGCAGGGAACGGAGGTGATGCCATCGATATCGATCAGGTAGCGGTGCACCCCGGCGATGATGCCGGTGATGATACCCACCCAGGGGCCGAACAGAATGCCGCCGGCCATAATGGCAATGACCCGCACATTGACCAGCGAACCTTCGACGTTGATGCCGGAATAGGTGCTGAACAGCGCGAACAGCGAGAAGATCGCCGTGACCATGCCCAGCTCAAGCGGCGTGTGGTCCTCTTTTTGCAGCAGTTGGCGGAACAACCGGGTACGGGTGAGGAAAAACAGGCAGATTAACATCAGTGCGGCGCGATCAAACACCGCTAACAGCATTTCAAAAAAAGGGTGCACGACGGGCTCTCGCTGCGGCGGACAGATACGTGGGAGTATACCACAGCGCAGTGGCCCCGTGGCGGCCGGGCGGCGTGCCACGGGACTCGGGGTTATTTAATGCCGAGCTGCTCCTTGCCGAGTGGCGTCAGCAGATCGAGGGTGGCGCGGCCGTTGAAATCCACTTCGAAATCGTCGGGCGCGAAATCCGGCGGCGTTTTGCCGGCGATAAAACTGGGCAGTTGGCGTTGCAGATAGGCATCGTTTTTCTCGCAACCCGGCGCCGCGGCGATGTACATCACGTTGCTGTCGAACTCGCCGTTATGCTCGTTTTCCACCGCGTGAATCACGTCGCAGTGCCAGAACACCGTGTCGCCCGGTTCCAGATCGGGAATAGGGGAAATCCCACTGATTAAAAGGGGATGCCATTTTTCCGAGATTGACAGCGCGCGCCCTGGGGCGGCATCGCACAAATCGTCTTCGGCGACGTCATCTTGCAATGCGCGCAACAGAACGTAGGCCATGGCGTTGGCTATCGGCACCAGGTTCAGCGTGCCGGCGTTGGTGCGTTGCGGCGTCAGCGCCGTCCAGCCCTGGAAGGTACGGAACATTGAGCAGACGGCCGGCGAAGCGATTTCGCGCACTTCGGTGCGGCCATCGGCGGCGAACGGGTCGTAAGCTTGCCAGTCGCCGGAGAACACGTGGCGGTAAACATAGCGGAAATTTTCATCCAGCCAGCGTTCAATGGTGCCGCTGTCCACGTGCGGCGACAGGCCCAGCGAAGACGAGTTCGGCGGGCGACGACGGGTGCGATCGGCATAGGTGGCGACCCGGGTCGGGTCAAAATGCTGTTTGCCGTTGCTTTCGGTTTCCCACAGGCTGTTGAGAAACACCTGCACGGCGTGCATGCGCGCGTCCTGACGGGCTTCCACCTGCGGTTTTGACCAGTAAATACCGTAAATTTGCGGTTTGCCGGCGGCCAGTTTGCCGAAGTAGTTGTCTTCGGCGGCATTTTTCAGGCGTTCGACGAAGTTGTTGCGATCGAGATAGTTGCCGATTTCCCGGTTCCAGGCTTCGGCCTTGCTACGGGGGAACACGCCGCGGATAGCGCAGGCGCCGCGCTGTTTGATCAACGCCTTTTGCTGCTCGCTGACCCGCTGCTGCAAAATATCCTCCGCATCGATTTGCGGCACCGGATTTTTGCCGGCGGCCAACTCCCGGCGGATTTGTTCGACCTGTCGGCGAATGTGGTCTTCCAGCGCCAGAAATACCTCGCGGTAGTTTGGCAGGGCCTGACGCAACTGCCGTTTTACGGTTTTGATGGCGGTAGGGATGTCGTCAATGAGTAATGATGCCATGGTGTTCTCCTCACGCTGCCCGTGGGCAACGATGGACGGTTGTAGAGGACTGGGTAAGACGTTATGGTTTTGTTGTTTTGACGTTAACGATTATCTGGATTTAATAGAGGAAAATAAAGGGATGGCTTTCATTCGTAACTTCCCTATTTTCGTTTTTCGGAGATTAGCGCAATGAAATTGCTCACTGAGCGTTTGACCCTGCAGTCGATAACCGCCGACGATTGGCCGCTGTTTTTACGTTTGTATCAGGACCCTGAAGTGATTCGCTATATCGCCGATCCGTTGACCGAAGCGGAAATACGCACGCGCTTTGAGACGCGGCTGCCGGCCTGGGATAAGCATGGGGAGCAATGGTTGTGCCTGGTGATGCGTGAAAAGGCCGGAGGCGAGGCGGTAGGCATCACGGGTTTTCGTCCGATGTGGCTGCCTTGCCAACAGGCGGAGGTGGGGTACGGCATTTTGCCGTCCGGGCATGGCAAGGGCTACGGCAAGGAGTCGCTGCGAGCGGTGCTGGATTTTGGCTTCAACGCCTGCGGCTTCCACAAGCTGACGGCCACCGTCACCGCAGGCAACATCGCTTCGCGCCGGTTGCTGGAGTCGTGCGGTTTTCAGCTGGAAGGCACATTGCGCGATAATTTCCGCCTGGCCGGGCAATGGCACGCGGACTGGATGTTCGGGCTGTTGGCGGCGGAGTTTCAGGCGGAAAAATAAAAATATTGCGGCGGGTATCGACAATCCCGTCACCGCTGCGATATGTTCAATATCCGACCACAAGGCTGGTCAGCGTCGCTCGGACGGTCCGGGCGCTAACGTCTCTTCGAGGAATCTATGGCTGATAACAGTCCACAACGCCGTTTTACGCGTATCGAACGTCTTCCCCCTTACGTATTCAACATCACCGCCGAACTGAAGATGGCTGCTCGCCGTCGCGGCGAAGATATTATCGATTTCAGCATGGGTAACCCGGATGGCCCGACGCCGCCGCACATTGTGGAAAAACTCTGCGCCGTTGCGCAGCGTGACGATACCCACGGTTATTCTACCTCGCGCGGCATCCCGCGTTTGCGCCGCGCCATTTCACGCTGGTACGCCGATCGCTACCAGGTGGAGATTGATCCCGAAAGCGAAGCCATTGTCACCATCGGATCGAAAGAAGGGCTGGCGCACCTAATGCTGGCGACGCTCGATCACGGCGACACCGTATTGGTGCCTAACCCAAGTTATCCGATCCATATTTACGGTGCGGTGATTGCCGGCGCGCAGGTGCGTTCGGTGCCGCTGGTGGACGGCGTGGATTTCTTTGGTGAGCTGGAGCGCGCCATTCGTGAAACCATCCCGCGTCCGAAAATGATGATCCTCGGCTTCCCTTCCAACCCGACCGCCCAATGCGTTGAGCTGGATTTCTTCGAGCGGGTGGTGGCGCTGGCCAAACAGTACAACGTGCTGGTGATCCACGATCTGGCTTATGCCGACATCGTGTATGACGGCTGGAAAGCGCCGTCGATTATGCAGGTGCCGGGTGCCAAGGACATCGCGGTGGAGTTTTTCACCCTGTCGAAAAGCTACAACATGGCGGGCTGGCGCATCGGTTTTATGGTCGGTAATGCGGAGCTGGTCAGCGCGCTGGCGCGCATCAAGAGCTATCACGATTACGGCACCTTCACTCCGTTGCAGGTGGCGGCCATCGCCGCGCTGGAAGGCGACCAGCAGTGCGTGCGCGATATCGCAGAGCAGTACCGTCAGCGCCGCAATGTGTTGGTGAAAGGGTTGCATGAAGCCGGCTGGATGGTCGATAACCCGAAAGCGGCGATGTACGTATGGGCCAAAATACCGGAGCCTTATGCGCATCTCGGCTCGCTGGAGTTCGCCAAACGCCTGTTGGCGGAAGCCAAGGTCTGCGTATCGCCGGGCATTGGTTTTGGCGATTACGGCGACACCCACGTGCGTTTTGCACTGATAGAAAATCAGGATCGCATCCGTCAGGCGGTGCGCGGCATCAAAGCCATGTTCCGTGCCGACGGGTTGATCAAACCGGCCAAGAGCACTCCCCCCGCCGCAAAATAATCACTTCAGGCCGGCGCATTCGCGCCGGTTTTTTTCGCAACGCTAAGGTTTTCTTCATTATTCCCCCACTATGCTTGGTTAATCTTTTTTAATTAATCAGGAAGAGTGTATGAGCAACCGCTACGCGAGATCGCAAATTATTTTACACTGGCTGACGCTGCTGATGGTGATCCTGACCTATGCGGCAATGCTGTTGAAGGATTCGGTGCCGGATGATATGACGTCACTGGTGAAAAATCTGCATTTTAACTTTGGCCTGGCGGTATTTTTGCTGATGTTTATCCGGCTGGGGCTGCGTCATCGTCATGCCGCACCGGCTACCACGCCGCCGCTGGAAGAATGGCAGGAGTGGGGCGCCAAGATTTTCCACGTGCTGCTCTATGTGCTGTTTTTGGCGTTGCCGGTGCTGGGAGTGCTGACGCTGGCCTTCGGTGGAAAGGAGTGGGTGTTGCTGGGCTGGCAGGTGCCGCAGTTTGTCACGCCGGACCCGGCGCTGCGCCGCATTATCAAGAGCGCGCATGAAACGCTCGCCAATACCGGCTATTTTATCATCGGCGCTCACACGCTGGCGGCGCTGTATCATCATTATCTGCGCAAGGATGATACCTTGCGCCGCATGATGCCCGGCAAATAACCGCATTCAGAAACAACAAAGGGGCGCTTCTGCGCCCCTTTATCTATAGTTCCCGGTCATGCTGAGGGTTATGCAACCATCAACATAAAGGTGCCAATCCACGCTACCAGCATGAACGAAACGCCCATAACAAAATATTTCATTGAACAACTCCCATCTGGAGTTTCTCGCAAGCCAATGATCCCGATTGTTGTGCTGAGTATTTTGTGGATAACCTGCGGTTTATTGGCGGGTTCTTCAATCAGGAAGAACAACGTCCTTGACCACGAGTTACCCGGTTGTCGTGCTTCAAAGTCCGTGAGGTAAAGCATGAACCACGACAGGATCGGCGCTAATGTACTCCCAATGCGAGACTGATTACAATACTGTGTTTTTGATCACACTTTTTGCTGCTTTTTTACTCAGCCCTGACTGTTTTTAAACGATTTTTATTTACGTTTTTAACGGGAAAAAAGAGGAATAGCCCGCTGGTGCGGGCTTTATAATTATGTTTGCTGTGATGTTATGAAAAGGGATCAGGCGACGGCGTTTGCGCCCGTCAGCAGGATGGCCCAGAAGACAAGGCACGACAGCAGAATAACGGTCCAGATATTACGGCGACTCCACTCCATTTTTAGCCTTCACTTTTTGCTCTTGGTGATTCGGTAACGAACACATCGGCAAAAAAGGGAGAACATTTAGTCCCCGGCGATAATATTTTTCTTACTGTTGCCGAATCTCTGCTACCGCGACCTTCACCTCATATCCCAGCAGGTAAAGAGCCTGTTCCAGCGCTTCCACTTTTGAGGCATAGGCAACGTCCAGCAGACGATCCATTTGGCCGCCGTTAAAGCCCAGTTTGCGCGCCAGATCGGCTTTGGACGTCGCGCCGGCCAGCATGATGTTATGCAACTCGAGCTTCAGTTTGACCAGCACAGGTACGTGGATCTCCAGGTCTTCCGGCAAGGCGCGGGATGGGGGCGGCACCGGGCGGCCTTCTTCCATTTCCGTAGCGATGGCGATCAGCAGGCTTTCCTGCGCTTCCAGTTCGATATCTTCACGTTTATAGCAGGCGGCCTGCTGTTCAGGAAAATCGCGAAAATGAATCTGCCAGGCGTCGCTTTCGTTATCAAAGGCGTAATGGGCGGGGTAGTGGCAAGACATGATGTTTCCTGTATGGCGCGTGGAGTATGCGGCATTGTGACCGCTTGGCCTGCAGATAGCCAGTACCGGGTTTCGCTAGCCGGCCTGCTCGGCCTCGCTCGCTCGGGCCTTCGATGGCAACGCCAGCGCGCACAGGACGCCAATCAGGCTGATGAGGATCAGCCAGCGTTCAACCGGGCCGGGGTGGTAGTTATTCACCACGCTGAGCGCATACAGCGCCAAGGCCAGCGGCCAGCCGGGCGTGCCGACGTCATTGAGCCGAAATGCGGTGCGGGCGACAAACCACAGCGTCAGGCCGATCCAACACAGCGACCACAGCATGATGCACAGCAGGTAGACAAACACCGAAAAAAACGCGGCGATGTCGCTGTGCGCATAGGCGCGGAACAGGTTTTTATCCAGATAGGGGGACAGGAATGACAGCAATGTCAGGCCGATGGCGAAAATAGCCAGGGATAAAACATAGTTTTTACGCGTAATGCGGCGTTTAAAGACGTTTTTAGCGATCTGTCCGAGGGAGTCCAAAGTAACATTCCGTTGTAGCAATCAGCGCTGGCCGGGTTGTCAGCCAAGGGGGGCGTATTTTAGTGGCATTCGACGCCGAGTCAATATGATAATTTTTCTCATTTAGTTAAGGTTGAGGATCTTGCCTTCTTACCCTAAGTGGTTTCGGTTTTCTGCGTGACTTATCGCGATTTATGAATTTTTAGCTTCCCGCCCGGCCATGAGCGGCATAATCCAGTTTGTTCGCACCGGACAATGGATTAACATAATGCTCACTTATCACTGGCCTGGCTTATATGGATATCCGATGCGTCATTTAGTTGCTCTTCTTCCTCTGCTTACCTTACTTACAGCCTGTAGCAGCGGGCCGAAGCCTACCCCAGCAGCTCCTCAGGCTAACACCATAAAAGGCGGTTTCCTGCTGACGCCGGCGCATAGCGGCCAGCCGTTGGGCGGTGATTTTGCCAATAATCCAAACACTGCCCGCTTTATCGATAAAATGGTGCAGGAACACGGATTCGATCGTCAGCAATTGCATGACGTACTGGCCCAGGCAAAACGGCTGGATTCGGTGCTGCGGTTGATGGATCGTCAAGCGCCGACCCCAACCACTCAGGCGCCGTCCGTGCCGAACGGTTCCTGGTTGCGCTATCGCAACAAGTTCATTACGCCGGATAACGTGCAAAACGGCGTGCAGTTCTGGAACCAATATCAGGAAGCCCTGCAGCGCGCCCAGCAGGTATACGGCGTGCCGCCGGAGATCATTGTCGGCATTATCGGCGTTGAAACCCGCTGGGGCCGCGTGATGGGTAAAACCCGCATTATCGATGCCTTGTCCACGCTGGCCTTTGACTATCCGCGCCGCGCCGATTACTTTGCCGGCGAGCTGGAAACCTTCCTGTTGATGTCGCGCGCCGAAGGGGATGACCCGCTGGATCTGCGCGGCTCCTTTGCCGGCGCCATGGGCTACGGCCAGTTTATGCCTTCTTCGTTCAAGAGCTACGCGGTTGATTTCAACGGTGACGGCCACATCAACCTGTGGGATCCGGTGGATGCGATCGGCAGCGTCGCCAACTACTTTAAAGAACATGGCTGGATCAGTGGCGAGGCCGTGGCGGTACCGGCCAGCGGCCAGGCACCGGGGCTGGATAACGGCTTTAAAACTCGCTACTCGCTTGACACCCTCGCGGCGGCAGGGCTGACCCCGCAAGGCTCGCTCGGCACTGAGCAAGAAGCCAGCCTGCTGCGGCTGGATATGGGGACCAGCTACCAATACTGGTACGGGTTGCCGAACTTCTACGCCATTACCCGTTACAACCACAGCACCCATTACGCCATGGCGGTGTGGCAGTTGGGCGAAGCGGTGGGGCGCTCGGCGCGCGGCGGGTTCTGATACGCCGATAATAATGAAAAAGGCCGTGAAAACGGCCTTTTTTACGTCTATACCGATCAGAAATCGTAGCGCAGACGCACCAGCGTCATATCACCGAGGTTATCGGTGCTTGAAGTCAGCACGTGTTCCACATCGACGCGGAAACCGTAATCAAACTGCACCGTAACGCCCAGGCCGTTATCGATACGCTGATAGTTGCGGCCACTCACGTATTCCAGACGATCGCCCATAAAGTAAGGCATCACGGATTTCACCGCATACTGGCCTACCGGCACGGTATAACCGGCCAGATACTCGATACCCCAGGCGTCGCCGGCGAAGTAGTTGTCAACGTCGGCTTTTTTGGTGGTCAGGAAGTTGTTGTACCAACCGCCGCCAAAGGTCAGGGTCCAACTGTCCGGCTTCCAGCTCAGCGCGGTGCCCACAATGTTCTGATCGTAGTCTTTCGAGCCGCTGGTGGAAGGGTTACGCATCTCGGCGCGGGTATAGTTCCACGCGGCGCCCCAGGTCAGATCCGGCGTCAGGTGGTAATCCACGCCCAGCGAGCCGCCGCCTTTGCGTTTGTAGCGCAGACCGTTGCCTGGCAGATAGTCGTTATCGCTGAACAGGTAAGAGGCGTAGACGTCCGCATCGCCAAAGGTGTTTTTATACTTCAGCATTTTGCGCGAACGGTAAGAGCCGTCGTAGTCGCCGTTGATGCCGTTGCCCGGCGCCTGGGCCAGCATGTCGTAATCCCAGATATCGGTTTTGGCGCCCACCACGTCGTAATACACGCTGTTTTGCTGGCCAAAGGTCAGTTGCCCCCAGGTTTTGCTTTTCAGGCCGGTGTACAGCATGCGGCGGCTGGTGTTATTGGCGCCGTCGGCATAGTGGTGATCCCAGTCGAACAGGGCAGGGATATTCACCCCCAGCTCGTAGTAGCTGATCCAACTGATGTCGTCGAACAGGTAGTAGTCCGCGGCAAAGCGGAAGCGGGTACCGCCGTCGAAGCCGTTGCGTTTATAGGAGCCTTTATCGCCATCGCCGGTCATGTTGTTGAACTGCGGGCGGATGCTGCCGCCGACGGTAAAGTTGAGGCGGCTCAGTGGATCGCCTGCCTGCGGATCCTGCTTCAGAAGGGTGATTTCAGCCTGGGCAGCGAAAGAGGCGGTGCCCATCACCAGCCCCAAAGCGACCGCCTGAGTCAATGCGCGCAATGTGAAAGTCATGTGTTTTTATCCCTGTTGTTGATTGCCAACATCACCTGTGCATCGGCATCGGTGATTTGCTCAGGTTTTTTCTGAGCGTTTTCATTTTTTTTGGCGTGGTTGAAGCGAAGCGCATATGTAACACGATGTGCGTCACAAAAAGTTACTTTTCTTGCTAATTATTTGATTGAATATTAATCGTTGACCGGGGAGAGGGCGGCGGAGCCTGACGCAGGGGGGACATGCTCGAGATAGTGGCAGGGCCATGATGACAATACTTGGATGAACTCAGTTAACGCATAGCCTTATATTTTTCACTTGTCAGTGAATGGCGGATGCCGTGTAATTTAATCGACAGGAGTACATTAAACAATCCGACTGTGAGTGGAGTTAATTTTGCCGATATCGGTTAGATGGATTGGATTAATAAGAGAGAGGGAGATGACTATGAAAGCTTTGGTGGCATTATTTATTGGCGTGTTTTCATTGCCGCTGATGGCGGCGGAGTCGCACGTGTGCCAGTCTCAATCTTATGATTATGCAAGTATTGGTCAACTCAGGTTGAGTGATGATACGGTGTTTGCCTGCCGTGATATTGGCCGCGTTACTATTCCTGACTTGGCGAAGCGGGGTTGGCGGGTTATTCATGTGGCGCAACAAAGCGAATATACCGGCGACACCGATAGCGATAATGAAGTGATTAAGATGTACCAAGAAATAGTGGTTTATAAAGAGTAGTCTTTTAGATATTACTGCGATTTTATTCTCTATCGCCGCTCTTATTCGCGGCGAGGGATAATATTTATTATTCAAAGGCCAGAAGGTTATATAACTGCGCGCTTGATTTCTCTTATACCCCAAAGCAATGGCGCTGATTTCAAGAAAAGCTGTCAATGCCTCCGGCCATCAGGCCAGAGGCGCTATCTTCATCATCCACTCTTTGAAGGCGAGGATCTTCGGCCACTGACGTTCGGAGATGGTCGACATAAAATAACAGTGTTCGCAAGGCAAGGTCATGTTGCTGAATGGGATAATCAGCTCACCGCTTTTGATCCAGTCTTGCACCAGATTAAGCCGCCCCATGGCGACGCCGAGGTGTTTGGTCGCCGCCAGCACGGCCAGATCCGAACGATCGAACTCCATGCTTTTGCTTTCTGTATCCAGCGCCAAATCAAAATGTTGCGACCAGGTCAACCATTCGTCTTCGCCAGAGTTGTATCTGTCATGCAGCAGGGTGCAATGCGCCAGGTTTTCCGGTGCGCCGTAGAGGTTATGTGCCTTGGCGTACTGCGGAGTACAGATCGGGACTATAGATTCCTGCATAAAAGCTTCGTTTATTTGTTTACCGGACGGCAGTTTGCCAAAGTACATGGCTAAATCAACGCCCCGATTGGCCAGGCTGATGATTTCCTGCCCGGTGACTATGCTCAAATGAATGGTGGGGTGCCGGGCAATAAAATCGCCGATCCGCGGTATCAGCAAGCACTGCACGATGGACGGGTGCGAATAAATAGTCAGGTTGCCCGTTAACTCACGGTTTTTAATATCAAGAATTTCCTGATTCAGCGTATCGAAGGAGCGGCTTAACGCCCATTGCATGCGCTCGCCTTCCGGTGTCAGCATAATTCTGCGGTGGAAGCGTTGAAATAAAAGAAATCCCAACTCTTTTTCCAGCAGATTAATTCTGTGGCTCACTGCGCTGGGTGTAATAGACAGTTCTTCCGCCGCCAGTGAAAAGGATAAATTACGGGCGACGCATTCAAAGGTATGCAGGCGTGAAAATTGATAGCTGGTCAGCGGACTGGCGCGTTGAAAATATTTTTTATCGGGGAGCATGTCAGACCTCCATGTTTATAATTAAACGATTTTAGCATTTAATTGAACGGGGCTGAAACGCGATTTCTCTTATTTGAAAATAACGGCTGAGATTAATGAGGTTATCGACCTGACCGAGTTGGTGATTAGGTTGGGGCTCTTAAATATGTGGAGGGTGTCTTGCTGCTTACCGAGGGAAGGGGGGCTGTTGTAAAGGTGTTTTTTGCGTATTAATGGTGTCCCCGACTGGAATCGAACCAGTAACTAGCCCTTAGGAGGGGCTTGTTATATCCGTTTAACTACGGGGACCCTGCGGGCCGGTAACCTGAGCTGCCGGGGCAGTATACCTTTTTTTACCCGCAGAATAAGCGCTTAGCGGTGCGTTTGCTCATTCCCTCGCCAATATGCGGTGAATTTTGTGCGTAGCCCCGGCTGCGATCACGGTTTTTTCGCCTTGGCGGCCCCTTTTTCCGCCTCCAGCTTCGCCGCCTTGTTTTTAACGCTCATATCGTTACGGATCTGCGCGTGGCTGATGAGTGCGAAGATAAAGGTGCCGCCGATAATGTTGCCCGCCAGCGTCGGAATGGCGAACGGATAGAAAAATTCCTGCCAGGGGAGAGCGCCGCTAAACACCAGATACAGGATCTCGACCGAGCCGACCACGATATGGGTCAGGTCGCAGATCGCCACCAGATAGGTCATCAGCACTATTATCCAAATCTTGGCCGCACCGGCGGAGGGGAACATCCACACCATGGTGGCGATGATCCAGCCTGCCAGAATGCCGTTGGCGAACATTTCTGATGGCGAGTTTTTCATCACCTCTTCCGACAGGTTGACGAAGGCGATGCGGGTATTGTCGTCGAAAATCGGCATATGGATAAACGCCAGCGATGCCAGCCCGGTGCCAATCAGGTTACCGAGCAGCACTACGCCCCACAGGCGGAACAGGATCAGGAAGTTTCTTGGCGTCGGTTTGTGCATGATCGGCAGCACGGCGGTGACGGTGTTTTCGGTAAACAGCTGCTGGCGGGCCATAATCACAATGATAAAGCCGAAGGTGTAGCCAATATTTTCGATAAAGAAACGGCTGGGATCGTCCGGCAAGCGGGCGTGAAAAATGCCTTTCGCCATCAGTGAAGCGCCCATCGACAGCCCGGCGGCCACGGCGGACCACAGCAGCGCTACCCAGTCGCGTTCCAGCTCTTTTTCGCCTTCCGTACGGATCAGCTCATGCACCGCCGCCGCGCGTGAGGGCAGGTTTTCTTCCTTTACTTCGATTTCTGATTTGCCCTGTTCGTGCTCTTTGCTCTCCACTTTTAGCGGATCATCGGCATTCGTTGTTGTGCGGGGTTGTTCGTCGCTCATGATTAATTTTCTCCGTCAGATGTCGTCAGGGCCATTTATCAAGCGTAGTTGGCGCATGGGCGGTGCGACAGAAGTGCGGAAAATGACGGAAAAAAGTAACAAGAGTTTAATGTCGTCGGTTTTTCCTACGCATTATTGATCTGGGCCGCCATATTACCCCTATTGGAGTAGCCGAGCGGCCGGTGGCGGGCTGCGTGCCGCAGGCGCCTTATGCTATGATTCGCTATCCCAAAGAAAAATATGAGTTCTCCCGATGCTGGAAGCTAAAAATCTGAGCTGCGTCCGCGATGAACGCATCCTGTTTAGCGAGTTAAGCTTTACGGTGAAGCCGGGCGAGA
This sequence comes from Serratia plymuthica, assembly GCF_018336935.1. Taxonomy (NCBI): domain Bacteria; kingdom Pseudomonadati; phylum Pseudomonadota; class Gammaproteobacteria; order Enterobacterales; family Yersiniaceae; genus Serratia; species Serratia plymuthica. The sequence continues at coordinate 5,047,387 of NZ_CP068771.1, forward strand.
TTATTCAGGTGGAAGGGCCGAACGGCGCGGGCAAGACCAGCCTGTTGCGCATTCTGGCCGGGCTGGCGCAGCCGGAAAACGGCGAAGTGTGCTGGCGCGGGCAAAATACGCTGCGTCACCGTGAGAATTATCATCAGGATCTGCTGTTCCTCGGCCACCAGCCGGGGATTAAAACCATGCTGACGCCCTTCGAGAACCTGCAGTTTTACCAGGCGGTACGCGCCGCGCCCGATCGTCAGGCCATCTGGCGGGCGCTGGAGCTGGTGGGGTTGGTCGGTTATGAGGATTTGCCGGTGGCGCAGCTTTCCGCCGGCCAGCAGCGCAGGGTCGCGCTGGCGCGTTTATGGTTAAGTGAGTGCCCACTGTGGATCCTGGATGAACCGCTGACGGCAATCGATAAACAAGGCGTGGCTGAATTGATTAGCCTTTTTGAGCAACATGCGCAGCAAGGCGGCATGGTATTGTTGACCACGCACCAGGATCTGGCCGGCACGACGCAGGCGGTAGGTAAAATCAGCCTGGCGGAGAATCTCTGATGTTTTTGACGGTATTGCGCCGCGAGCTGAAAATCGCCTTTCGCAAAGGGTCGGAAATCGTTAATCCGCTGTGGTTCTTTCTGATCGTTATCACGTTGTTTCCGTTGGGCATTGGGCCTGAACCGCAATTGCTGGCGCGCATTGCGCCGGGGATTATCTGGGTGGCGGCGCTGCTGGCTTCGCTGTTGTCGCTGGAGCGTTTGTTTCGCGACGATTTTCTCGATGGCTCGCTGGAACAGCTGCTGCTGTTGCCGACGCCGCTGCCGATGACGGTGTTAGGCAAAGTGTGTGCTCACTGGGTCGTGACCGGGTTGCCGCTGTTAATCCTGTCGCCGCTGGTGGCGCTGCTGCTGTCGCTGGATATGCACACCTGGCTGGCGGTGGCGTTTACGTTGCTGCTGGGCACCCCGACGCTGAGCCTGGTCGGTGCCATCGGTGTGGCGCTGACCGTCGGGTTGCGCAAAGGAGGCGTGCTGCTCAGCCTGCTGGTGCTGCCGCTGTACATTCCGGTGTTGATATTTTCCACCGCCGCTATCGACGCCGCTTCCATGGGCATGCCGATAACGGGGTATCTGGCGATTCTGGGCGCAATGCTGGCGGGCAGCATAACGCTGGCCCCCTTTGCCACCGCCGCCGCTCTGCGAGTGAGCGTGCACTAGCATCAATTAACATGCGGGTTAACGCCGTTAAGAGCGTGTTCCACCGCGAAAGCTATTTTTGTCGCCCCACAATAGGGGGCCACCTAAAAACATTTACCGTGAGCAATGACGACAATGTGGAAATGGTTACATCAATTCGCCCAGCCTGAACGGCTGTATCGTGTCTGCGGCCGTTTTGTCCCGTGGCTGGGGCTGGCCGGCGCGCTCTGCCTGGCGATCGGCTGGGTATGGGGCTTTGGTTTTGCGCCGAAGGATTATCAACAGGGCGACAGCTTCCGCATCATGTATATCCACGTGCCGGCCGCCATGTGGTCAATGGGCATCTACGCTTCGATGGCGGTGGCGGCGTTTATCGGCCTGGTGTGGCAGATGAAAATGTCCGATTCCGTGGTGGCGGCGATGGCGCCGGTCGGCGCGGTGTTTACCTTTATCGCGCTGGTCACGGGAGCCGCCTGGGGCAAACCTATGTGGGGCACCTGGTGGGTGTGGGATGCGCGTCTGACCTCTGAACTGGTGCTGCTGTTTCTTTATATGGGCATTATTGCGCTGTATAACGCCTTTGAAGACCGCCGTCTGGCCGGCCGCGCCGCCGGTATTTTGGTGCTGGTGGGGGTGGTGAACATCCCGATTATTCATTTCTCCGTCGAATGGTGGAACACGCTGCACCAGGGCTCCACCAATATGCAACAGAGCATCGCGCCAAGCATGCGTACCCCGCTGCGTTGGGCGATCCTCGGCTATCTGCTGTTCTTCATCACGCTGACCCTGATGCGGTTGCGCAATCTGATCCTGGCCCAGGAGCGTCAGCGCCCGTGGGTTGCCGGTCTGGTCAACAAGGAGCGCCAACCATGAATAGCGCATTTGCCTCCTGGTCGGCGTTTTTCGCCATGGGCGGCTACGCCTTTTACGTTTGGCTGGCGGTGGCCGTCACGCTGTTATCCTTGCTGGGCCTGCTGGCCCACACCTGTTGGCAGCGCAGGCAATTGCTGGATGAAGTCAGCCGCCGTCAGGCGCGCGAACGACGCATCCGTCAGTCGCAGCAGTCGAAACAAAAATCCGCCAATCCGCGGGAGAAATCATTGTGAATCCACGTCGTAAAAGCCGCCTGTATCTGGCGATTGTCGTACTGATCGGCGTGGCGCTGACCGCTACCCTGACGCTGTACGCGTTGCGCTCCAACATCGATCTGTTTTATACCCCGAGTGAAATTTTGCAGGGCAAGGGCGAGGATCACGAAAAACCGGAGGTGGGCCAACGCCTGCGCATTGGCGGCATGGTGATGCCCGGTTCGGTGAAGCGCGATCAGAAAACGCTGCAGGTCAACTTCAAGATTTATGATGCGCGCGGCGTGATTGATGTCACCTATACCGGCATTCTGCCGGATCTGTTCCGCGAAGGGCAGGGCGTGGTGGCGCAAGGCGTACTGGGCGAAGGCAACGTGGTTAACGCGCGTGAAGTGCTGGCGAAACACGATGAAAAATACACCCCGCCGGAAGTGGCAGACGCGATGAAAGAAAACCATAAGGGGCCGGCTTCGGCCTATACCGCCCCGCAAAATGAGGGCGGCAAGTCATGATGCCGGAAACGGGAAGTTTTCTGCTGTGCCTGGCATTGGCGATTTCGCTGCTGCTGAGCATTTATCCACAGTGGGGCGCAGCGCGCCAGGATCGCCGCATGATGGCGGTGGCGCGGCCGCTGACCTACGGCATGTTCGCCGCCATTGCGCTGGCGTTCATCTGCCTGGTGCACGCCTTTGTCGTGAATGATTTTACCCTGGCTTATGTGGCCGCCAACTCTAACAGCCAACTGCCGGTGTATTACCGCATCGCCGCCACCTGGGGCGCGCACGAGGGCTCGCTGCTGCTGTGGGTGCTGTTGCTCAGTTGCTGGTCGTTGGCGGTGGCGCTGTGCAGCCGTTCAATGCCGCAGGATGCGGTGGCGCGCGTGTTGTCGGTGATGGGTATGATCACCGCAGGTTTCCTGCTGTTTATCATCATGACCTCCAACCCGTTTACCCGCACGCTGCCGAACTTCCCGATCGACGGCAGCGACCTTAATCCGTTGCTGCAGGATATCGGCCTGATCTTCCATCCGCCGCTGTTGTACATGGGGTATGTCGGCTTCTCGGTGGCCTTTGCCTTCGCCATCGCTTCACTGATGGCCGGCCGGCTGGATACCGCCTGGGCGCGCTGGTCGCGGCCCTGGACCACGGCGGCCTGGGTGTTCCTCACCCTGGGGATCGTACTGGGTTCCGCCTGGGCCTATTACGAGCTGGGTTGGGGCGGCTGGTGGTTCTGGGATCCGGTGGAAAATGCGTCCTTTATGCCTTGGCTGGCCGGTACGGCGCTGATGCACTCGCTGGCGGTGACCGAAAAACGCGGCACCTTCAAGGCCTGGACGGTGCTGCTGGCCATTACCGCCTTCTCGCTGTGCCTGCTGGGTACCTTCCTGGTGCGCTCCGGCGTGCTGGTTTCGGTGCACTCTTTTGCTTCCGACCCGGCGCGTGGCATGTTTATCCTCGCCTATCTGGTGATCGTGATCGGCGGTTCTCTGCTGCTTTACGCGGTCAAGGGCGGGCAGGTACGCAGCCGGGTGCAGCATGAAACCTTTTCGCGCGAAACCTTCCTGCTGGGCAACAACGTGCTGTTGATTGCCGCCATGCTGGTCGTGCTGCTGGGCACGTTGCTGCCGCTGGTGCACAAACAGCTGGGCCTGGGCAGCATTTCTATCGGCGAACCCTTCTTCAATACCATGTTCAGCTGGCTGATGGCGCCGATGGCGCTGTTGATGGGCATCGGCCCGTTGGTGCGCTGGCGTCGCGATGAACCGACCAAGCTGTGGCGCCGTTTGAGCGTGGCGCTGGCGATCACGCTGGCGTTGTCGATCCTGTTGCCGTGGCTGTTGCAAGACAGCATCGCCGGCATGACGGTGGTCGGGCTGATCATGGCGGTGTGGGTGATTATCCTGACGCTGATGGAATTGCATGAGCGCGCTACCCATCGCCACGGTTTCTGGCGCGGCCTGAGCCATCTTTCCCGCAGCCACTGGGGCATGGTGCTGGGCCACCTCGGGGTCGCGGTGACGGTGATCGGCATTGCGTTCAGCCAGAACTACAGCGTGGAGCGCGATGTGCGCATGAAGGCCGGCGACAGCGTGGACATTCACAGCTACCACTTTGTGTTCCGCGACGTGCACGATATTCGCGGCCCGAACTACAGCGGCGGCGTCGGCATTATCGACGTCACGCGCAACGGCAAGCCGGAAGCCACGCTGCATGCGGAGAAACGTTATTACAGCGTGGCGCGCAGCATGATGACCGAGGCGGCTATCGACGGCGGTTTCAGCCGCGATCTGTATGCGGCGCTGGGGGAAGAGCTGGACGACGGCTCCTGGGCGGTGCGGCTGTATTACAAACCCTTCGTGCGCTGGATCTGGTTCGGCGGAGTATTCATGGCGATTGGCGGTATCTTGTGCATTCTCGATCCGCGCTATCGGATGAGCAAAAAACTCAAGCGTGAAGGCAAGCTGGAGGAGCAGGCATGAAGCGTAAATTGCTGTTTATCCCGTTAATCCTGTTCCTGTTGCTGGTGGCGGCCTTTATGGTGCAACTGACGCGCAATGCCGGCGGCGAGGATCCGACCCTGCTGGAGTCTGCGTTGATCGGCAAACCGGTACCGACTTTTAAGCTGGAGTCGCTCGACCAACCCGGAAAAACCTTCGATCAGGCGGTGCTGCGCACCGGCAAGCCGATGCTGTTGAACGTTTGGGCGACCTGGTGCCCAACCTGCCGTGCCGAGCATCAATATCTCAATACCCTGGCGACGCGCGGCATTCGCGTGGTGGGGCTGAACTATAAGGACGACCGCAGCAAAGCGGTCACCTGGCTGAATTCATTGGGCAATCCCTATGCGCTCAGCCTGTATGACGGCGATGGCATGCTGGGGCTGGATCTTGGCGTGTACGGCGCGCCGGAGACGTTCCTGATCGACGGTCAGGGTATTATTCGCTACCGCCATGCCGGGGATATGAACGAGCGCGTCTGGCAGCAGGAAGTGCTGCCGCTGTACAAAAAGTACGGGGGTGAAGCATGAGGCTGATTGCCCTGATGTTTGCCGCATTGCTGAGCTGGAGCGCGGCGGCGGCCATCGATACCTATAAATTCAACTCGGTTGAGCAGGAACAGCAATACCGCGAGTTGACCGAACAGCTGCGCTGCCCGAAATGCCAGAACAACAGCATCGCAGATTCCAACGCCATCATCGCCGCCGATATGCGCACCAAGGTGTACGAGCTGATGATGCAGGGGCAGAACAAACAGCAGATCATTGATTATATGGTGGCGCGCTACGGCAATTTCGTCACCTATGAACCGCCGGTAACCCCGGCGACGCTGATCCTGTGGGTTGGCCCGTTGCTGTTTGTGCTGATCGGCGGTGCGGTGGTGATATTGCGCACCCGCCGCCGCCGCGCCGGTGCTGTTAACGATGAATTCTCCGAGCAGGAGCAGCAGCGCTTGGCGGCGCTATTGAAAGAGACTGACAGGAAGAAACCCTAATGGCATTTTGGCTGATTATTATTGTGCTGTTGGCCGGCGCCGCGGCGCTGCTGGTGGTGCCTGCGATGCGCCAGGGCAAGCAGGGTGCGGCCACCAGCCGCGATGCGTTGAACAAGGCGCTTTATCAGGATCGCCTGAACGAGCTGGAACAGGATGAAGATCAGGGCGTGGTTGCCGAGCGCCCGGAGCTGGTAAAAGAACTGCAACAGAACCTGCTGAACGACATTCCCGGCCAACAGGACGTGCAGACGAAACCGATCACCCGTTGGGCACTGGTGCCTGGCGTGTTGCTGCTGGTGGTGGTTAGCCTGGGGTTTTATCTGAAAACCGGTGGGCTGGCGCAGGTGATGGACTGGCAGCAGGTGCAAGCCCAAATGCCGGAGTTGCGTGCGCGCGTCGCCAATGAGCGCGCTCAGCCGCTGAGCATGGAAGAGATTGCTCGCCTTGGGCTGGGGCTGCGCACCGCGCTGCAACAAGACGATCGCAATATCAACGACTGGATGATGCTGGGCCGCGTCGGCATGGCGCTGAATAACGCCACAACGGCGACGCAGGCATTTGCTCATGCTTATCAATTGGATCCGAATAATCTGGAAGTGCGCCTCGGTTATGCGGAGGTGTTGACGCGCTCCAACGATCCGGAGGATAACAAGCAGGCCACGCAGATGCTGCGCAAGATGATCGCCGACGATCATACCAACCTGCGCGTATTGAGCTTGCTGGCGTTCAATGCCTTCGAACAGGGTGATTTCAAACAGGCGATCGGTGCCTGGCAGGTGATGTTGAAACTGCTGCCGGCCAACGATCAGCGCACCGAGGTGTTAAAGCGCAGTATTGCACAAGCAAAATCACAGGCGGGCGAAGAAGCTGTTAAACTGAATGTAAACGTGACGTTATCGCCCGAGGCGACTAACGCTTTACCGCAGCAGGGGACGCTGGTAATTTCGGTGACAGATGGCACCAACCCGGTACCGGTTGCGGTAAAACAACTGCCCTTAAGCCGTTTCCCACTGTCATTCTCTTTGGATGACAGCAACGCCATGATGCCTGAGCGCCTGCTTTCGGCGCAGCATCAGGTGAAGGTGCGGGTACGGATTTCTCACGACGGTTTGGCCACGCCGCAGGCGGGTGACTGGTTTGGTGAGAGCGAACTGCAGAATTTCAGCGGTAAAGAGCAAGTTAGCGTTCAGATTAACAAGCAGGTTCCCTGAATAAAAAGACCGAACGTGTTTTCATGGAGAAAAATATGAACTTTCGCCTGACTGGGCTGGCTTTCGCAACTGTGCTATTGGTGGGCTGTGCCAGCGCGCCGCAAGATGAACCACAAGGGCGATCCGATCCTCTGGAAGGATTTAACCGGACGATGTTCGACTTTAACTATAACGTCCTGGATCCTTACGTATTGCGCCCAGTGGCCGTGGCCTGGCGCGACTATGTGCCCATGCCGGCGCGTAACGGTTTAAGTAACTTCACGTCGAACCTGGAAGAGCCGGCCAGCATGGTCAACGCCTTCCTGAAAGGCGACCCGTATCGCGGGATGATTCACTTCAACCGCTTCTTCCTGAATACCCTGCTGGGGATGGGCGGCCTGATCGACGTGGCGGGAATGGCCAACCCGAAACTGGCGCGCGAAGAACCGAACCGTTTCGGCAGCACGCTGGGGCATTACGATGTCGGCTACGGCCCTTATGTAATGTTACCGGGTTATGGCAGCTTCACCCTGCGTGAAGACGGCGGCGACTGGGCGGATACGGTTTATCCGGTACTGAGCTACCTGACCTTCTGGATGTCGGCGGGTAAATGGGTGGTTGAGGGGATTGAAACCCGCGCCCAACTGCTGGATTCCGACGGCCTGCTGCATAACTCTTCCGATCCTTACGTGATGGTGCGTGAAGCCTACTTCCAGCGTCATGACTTCCTGGCGCGTGGGGGTTCACTGAAGCCGGAGGAAAACCCGAACGCCAAGGCGATCCAGGGCGATCTGGACGAGATCGATTCGGGGAAATAATTCCCCGCCAAGAGAATATGAGAACCCGCCGCCAGGCGGGTTTTTTACTATATAACGGCAATAAAAAAAGCGCCCCGTGGGGCGCTTGAGCTTGCAGAAAAACGCGATCAGAAGCGGTAGTTGAAGTTGGCGCCGTACAGCCAGGCCTTGCCCACCGAATTGAAGGTGTATGGGCCTTCTTTGATGGTGACTTTTTGGCCATGCATGTAGGAAACACCGACGTCGACCGACGCGTCTTTGTTGAACGCGTAGCTGGTACCGGCGCTGATCCACATACGGTCCTGATCCGGGATCGAGATAGAGCGGTTCTGGGCAGGCACCGGGCTGTCATCGAACGCGACACCGGTACGGAAGGTCCAGTTATCGTCATAGAAGTAGGTGGTACCCAGCGCGATGCGGTAGGCGTCGCGGAAGCCTTCATGCTTCTCGAACAGCGTCTGGCCGTTGCTGCCGGTGGCTTTCAGCTCCTGGAACTGGCTCCAGCTGGTATAAGCCAGGCTGTAGTGGACAGCCCACTGCGGCGCCACTTTGTTGTAGCCCGAGATTTCCCACATTTCCGGCAGGTTCAGATCCAGAGAACCTGGGATGGTGCTGCCGTTGGTGCCCAAAGGCAGGCCGAGAGACCCCAAGATTGGGTTATAGGCGGATGGCAGGCTGCTTTTGTAGTCGCCATCAAACTTGATTTTCACTTCGGAACGGTAGGTGAAGCCGTAGCGGTTGTTTTCGTCCACTTCATACAGGATGCCTGCGTTCCAGCCGTAGCCCCATTTATCGCCTTTCAGGTGAGAGATTTGGGTATCGGCCGGGATTTGTGAAACAGGGCCGGCTAACTGAGGTGGCAATTGGCCTGAGCCAGCAATCAGTTTCGGCAATTCGCCGGCATAACGCTCAAGTTTGGCTTTAGCGTAGACCGCATCAAAACCCAGACCGAAGCTGAAGTGTTGGTTAAGGCGGTAAGCACCACTCAGATTAAGGTTTACGGTAGTCAGGTCCGTTTTACCGCCGTAAGCGCCCGCGGTGTAACCGTCGTTGAATTCGGTGGCCAGACCGAAGTTGCTGGTGACCGAGCCGCCCACGGCGAATTGATCGTTAATCGGGTGAACATAGTGCAGGTTCGGCACCCAGGCGGTTGGCGCGATGTTTTTGGAATCCAGGCTGGCGCCTGAAGGTGACTTGCCGGTAATGTCCACATCCGGATCGATAAATACCGCGCCGATCGAGAATTCTGGCCGGGTGTACATCATCAAAAGGGCAGGGTTGCGGCTGGCGGATGCCGCGGTATCCGCGATGGCGCCTTCACCAGAATACGAACGTCCTAAACCCGCTGATGAGAACTCATTCAGCTGGAATCCTGCGGCAGACACGTTTGAAGAAATAATTGCCACTGCAGCTGCGAGAGCTGATTTAGTAAATAGGTTTTTCTGGCTCATGACCAAAACCTCATTATGTGTTTATTATTTAAACTATGTTACACAAGGTAACAAGGAGCGCGGGATTGTAGGGTCCGTTATCATTCAGACAAATCAGACCAGTGGCTGAATTATAGGTCCGACCTGTGAGAATGTTGCAACTTTGTTTTTGAGATATTTCAAGATTGGTATCAAAAAAGAGATCTGCTTAACAAAAAACCAGCGGCACATAACAAACTTCTTACCATTCCTTAGCAGACATCGATTTTCATTTGTGATTTCCATCACTTAAAACACCTATAAAAAGTAAGTGCTAGCGATGGGTTTCGCTGCGGGGTAAAATAAACGCAGAATCTTGCGTCTTTGCGCCAGAAAGTTAATGGCAGTTTGGACTCGCGTAATGGCGGTCCCCGAGGAGAATTAATCATGTCAGATGCAATGAATAAATGCAGCGCCCAGGAAACCGCAGCCTGTTGCTGTGTCGATGTCGGTACCGTGATGGACAACACCGATTGCACCGCATCCTACAGCCAGGTATTTGCCAATCAACAGGATGCCGAGCAAACGCTGGCGGCGCTGACGGAAAAAGCCCGTGGCGTGGAGTCTGACCCTTGTGACATCAGCAGTAGCATTAAACCTGTTGACGGTGGTGTGCAACTGGTTGCGGATTTCACCTTCGCCTGCCAGGCGGAAACCCTGATTTTCCAGCTCGGCCTGCGTTAATTCCTGCCCAAAACGGTGCGGGGTAAACCCGCGCCGCCGCCTCGCCGTTTTCCCCCAGTAGAAAGTTGCTCCTGCTCTCAGTTTTCACTTCTGACGGTTTGCCAAATGTAAACATTTAGTTAACAATGACCTCATCAGGTCAGACCTCTTTTTGCCCGTTGCGCTGACGTTATTTTTTCAGGAGCGTTTATGAGTAAGGCACTGCCGTTGGTGACCCGTCACGGTGACCGTATCGCGATTGTAAATGGACTGCGTACCCCTTTTGCCAAACAGGCAACCGCTTATCACGGCATTCCGGCGGTGGATCTGGGTAAAACGGCGGTGAGCGAACTCTTGGCCCGCAGCGGCATTGATCCGGCGCTGATCGAACAGCTGGTGTTCGGCCAGGTAGTGCAAATGCCCGAGGCGCCAAATATCGCGCGTGAAATTGTCCTGGGCACCGGCATGAGCGTACATACCGATGCGTACAGCGTGTCGCGCGCCTGTGCCACCAGCTTCCAGGCGATCGCCAACGTGGCGGAAAGCATCATGGCGGGCAGCATCAGTATCGGCATTGCCGGCGGCGCCGATTCCTCCTCGGTGTTGCCGATCGGCGTCAGCAAAGCGCTGGCGCGCACGCTGGTCGATGTCAATAAGGCGCGCACTCTGTCGCAACGCCTCAAACTGTTTAGCCGATTGAAGTTCCGCGATCTGTTGCCGGTACCGCCAGCGGTGGCTGAATACTCGACCGGTCTGCGCATGGGCGATACGGCCGAACAAATGGCGAAAAGCCACGGCATCACCCGCGAAGAGCAGGATGCGCTGGCGCACCGCTCTCACCAGTTGGCGGCCAAGGCCTGGGAACAGGGGCTGTTGCACGATGAAGTCATGACCGCTTACGTCCCGCCTTACCGCGCGCAAATCACCGAAGACAACAACGTCCGCAAAGACTCCAGCCTGGCGTCATACGCTAAACTGAAACCGGCATTTGACCGCAAACATGGCAGCGTCACCGCGGCCAACAGTACGCCGTTGACCGACGGCGCGGCGGCGGTGCTGATGATGAGCGAATCGCGTGCGAAAGAGCTGGGGTTGCAACCGTTGGGCTACCTGCGCAGCTTTGCTTTTTCCGCCATCGACGTTTGGGAAGATATGCTGCTGGGGCCATCCTACGCCACGCCGCTGGCGCTGGATCGTGCCGGCATTGGCCTGGACGATCTGACCCTGATAGACATGCATGAAGCTTTCGCCGCACAGACGCTGGCAAACCTGAAGATGTTCGCCAGCGATGAGTTCGCCCAACAAAAACTGGGGCGCAGCAGAGCGATTGGCACAGTGGATATGGATAAATTTAACGTCCTGGGTGGCTCGATCGCCTATGGCCACCCGTTTGCCGCTACCGGCGCGCGTATGATCACCCAGACGTTGCATGAGCTGAAACGCCGTGGCGGCGGACTGGGGCTGACTACCGCCTGCGCGGCCGGAGGGTTAGGGGCCGCAATGATTGTAGAGGTGGAATAATGAGCTTTGAAAACGCATTGCATGAACAGCGGGCCAAACCCTCAGCCTTTCAACTGACGCTGCGTCCGGACAACATCGGCGTGATTACCATCGACGTCCCGGGCGACAAGGTAAACACGCTGAAGGCCGAGTTCGTCGAGCAGGTGAATGACGTACTGATCCGCGCGCAGCAGCATACCGCGCTGGAAGGGCTGGTGATTATCTCCGGTAAGCCGGATTCGTTTATCGCCGGAGCGGACATCACCATGATTGCCGCCTGCACCAGCGCCAAAGAGGCCGAAACGCTGGCGAAAAAAGGGCAAAGCACGCTGGCGCAGATCGCCGCTTTCCCGGTGCCGGTGGTGGCGGCTATTCACGGCGCTTGCCTGGGGGGCGGGCTGGAACTGGCTCTGGCCTGCCATGGCCGCATCTGTTCGCTGGATGACAAAACCGCTCTCGGCTTGCCGGAGGTTCAGCTTGGCTTGTTGCCAGGCTCCGGCGGCACCCAGCGATTGCCGCGCTTGATCGGCGCCAGCAAGGCGCTGGACATGATGCTGACCGGCAAACATATCCGCGCGCGTCAGGCGTTGCGGATGGGGTTGGTGGATGATGCGGTGCCGCAGGCGATTTTGTTGCAGACCGCCATTGAACGGGTCAAACAGGGTTGGCAGAGCCGGCGTGAACTGCCGTGGCAGGAGCGCTTGCTCAACGGCCCTCTGGGGAAAAGCCTGTTGTTCAGCATTGTGCGCAAAAAAACGCTGGCGAAAACCCACGGTAACTATCCGGCGGCGGAAAAAATCATTCAGGTGGTGCGTACCGGCCTGGACAGCGGCAGCACCAGCGGTTATGAAGCCGAGGCGCGAGCCTTTGGCGAGCTGGCCATGACGCCGCAGTCGGCGGCGTTGCGCAGCCTGTTCTTTGCCTCTACCGCCTTGAAGAAAGAGCGCGGCGGCAATGCGCAACCCCATGCGCTGCACCGCGTCGGCATCCTGGGCGGCGGCCTGATGGGCGGCGGAATTGCCTGCGTGACCGCCACGCGCGGCGGCCTGCCGGTGCGAATTAAAGATATTAATGAAACCGGCATCAACCATGCGCTGAAATACAGCTGGGACGTGCTCGGCAAGCGCGTGCGCAGCAAACGCATGCGCCCGGCGGAACGGCAAAAACAGATGATGATGATCTCCGGTTCGACCGATTACACCGGCTTTGAGCGCGTGGATATCGTGGTGGAAGCGGTGTTTGAGGATCTGGCCCTGAAGCAGAAAATGGTGGCCGAGATTGAACAGCACGCTGCGCCGCATACCGTTTTCGCCTCCAATACCTCGTCGTTGCCGATTGGCCAGATTGCCGCCAACGCGCAGCGGCCGCAGCAGGTGATCGGCCTGCATTATTTCAGCCCGGTCGACAAAATGCCGTTGGTAGAGGTGATCCCCCATGCCTCCACCAGTGAGGAAACCATCGCCACCACCGTGGCGCTGGCGCACAAACAGGGCAAGACGGCGATCGTGGTCGCCGATCGCGCCGGTTTCTACGTCAACCGCATTCTGGCCCCTTATATAAATGAAGCGGCGCGTTGCCTGCTGGAAGGCGAGCCTGTCGAATCGCTGGACAAGGCGCTGGTGGATTTTGGCTTCCCGGTAGGGCCGATTACCCTGCTTGATGAAGTGGGCATTGATGTGGGCACCAAGATTATCCCGGTGCTGGTGGAACAGCTCGGGCCGCGTTTTGCCGCGCCGGCCGCCTTCGATGCGGTACTGAAAGACGGGCGCAAAGGGCGCAAAAACGGCCGGGGTTTCTACCTGTATCCAAGCGAAGGCCAGCAACGCCAGCGGGGCAAGCGCGCCGATACCTCGGTATATCTCCTGCTGGGCATTACGCCGAAGTCGCATTTACAGCCGGCGGTCATCGCCCAGCGCTGCGTAATGATGATGTTGAATGAAGCGGCGCGTTGCCTGGAAGAAGGCGTGATCCGCAGCGCGCGCGATGGGGATATCGGTGCGGTATTCGGTATTGGTTTCCCGCCATTCCTCGGGGGGCCGTTCCGTTATATGGACGAGCTCGGCGCTGAGAAGGTGGTTAAAACGCTGCGCTACCTGCAGCAGCAATACGGCGAAAACTTTGCCCCCTGCGAACGCTTGCAGCGCATGGCGCAGCAGGGCGAACGTTTTTATCCGCAAGGGGAGTGAGCGGCACGGCACCCTGATTTGTACTAGAGTTGGATCAGGGCCGCAGTGTGATCGTTATCACTCCTTGAAATACCTGCAATCCCGGGCGCTATACAGGGAGATAGTGACGGAGTAACGTAACCCGATGAGGCCGAAAAAACCGATCGCCATCAATAACTTTCATGATGGAAAGGTTGAAATTTAACCTGTTGAATTGGTTGTTATGTGAGCGTCATATTCACGTCGGGACGATGTTGATGTAAAAAACAGCATTTTCTTTACGTGAACTTTCAGGCAAAATGCCCGGCCGCCATAAAAGAGACGGCGCGTTATCGTTTCAAAGCTTTTGCTTTGGGGTTGTAAAACTCGGCGATACAGCACGCTCGGCGTTTCTGTATAGCGTTATTTTGTCAACAACAGCGGTGCAATATGCAAGTTTTGATTATGCGTCACGGAGAGGCGGCACTTGATGCGGCCAGCGATTCGGTACGACCTCTTACCGTTTGTGGCCGTGATGAGTCACGTCAGATGGCGGCCTGGTTAAACACCAAGTCTGTGGATATTGAACGAGTGCTGGTCAGCCCCTATCTGCGGGCCGAGCAGACGCTGGAAACGGTGCGCGAAGCTTTGGCGCTGCCGGAAAGCGAAGAAGTGCTGCCTGAGCTGACGCCGGGCGGTGATGCCAGTCTGGTCGGCAGCTATCTGCAGGCGTTGGCGCAGCAGGGGGTCAACTCTGTGCTGATCGTGTCTCACCTGCCGCTGGTGGGCTATCTGGTCGCCGAGCTGTGTCCGGGCGAATGTCCGCCGATGTTCGCAACCTCCGCGATCGCCAATGTCGATCTGGCAACCGACGGCAGCTACGGCAAGTTTGAATGGCAGGTCAGCCCGTCGCAGGTGATGGCTAAAGTCTAGAGCACCGTATATCGGGTTCCACCAGAAAAGGGCGATGTTTAACATCGCCCTTTGTCATATCTGCGGTTTACTCGGCCAGTTCGACCAGCAACAGAATCGCCGCGGTGCCGCCCCATTCTTTGGGGGCTTGGTGAAACGCCAGAACGTCGGGGTGTTGCGCCAGCCACAGCGGCGTCTGCTGTTTGAGGATGTGCTTGCCGTGGCCATGCATGACGCAGGCGCAGTGCACGTGTTCACGCTTGCAGGCGGCAATCAGCGCGCCCAACTCTTGTTTAGCCTGCATCTGGGTCAGGCCGTGCAGATCGAGAAACAGGTCCGGTGAATAATCGCCGCGTCGCAGTTTCTTCAACTCATACGCGCTGTAGCCGGGGCGCACATAGCGGGTCGGCCCTTCCTCTTCCAACTGCGGTTGATATTCATCGGAGAAATAATAGCTGGCGTCCACCTGCTCCTGCAGCAGGCGCTGCGGTGCCATTTGCCGGGTTTTTGGCTTGGGTTTGGGGTGGACAACGGTATCCTGGCGCAGTTTTTTTGCGCCTGCTATCGACTCTCTGAAGAGCTGCAGTTCATCTTTGCTCAGAGGGTGCTTGTTCTTCATTTTTCATTCACCGGAAATCATTTATCACGACAGTTTACCGTGTAGCGGAGATCTGTCGACGCAAAACTCCCGTCAGAATGAAAATGAGAATGCCTTAACGCGACTATTGCTGCTGATTTGTCGCGGGCTTCATGGCAAACTATGCGGCTAAATCATGAATCACAGTGCCTGCCGGAGGGCAAATTGGACAAAATTTTCGTCGACGAAGCAGTGAATGAACTGCACACCATTCAGGATATGCTGCGCTGGGCGGTGAGCCGCTTTAACGCCGCCAATATCTACTATGGTCACGGAACTGATAATCCGTGGGACGAAGCGGTGCAATTGGTGCTGCCAACCCTGTTCCTGCCGCTGGATATCCCGGAGGACATGCACACCGCACGTTTGACCTCCAGCGAGCGCCATCGCATCGTTGAACGCGTGATCCGCCGCGTCAACGAGCGCATTCCGGTGGCTTATCTCACCAACAAGGCCTGGTTCTGCGGCATGGAGTTTTATGTCGATGAACGCGTGCTGGTGCCGCGTTCGCCGATTGGCGAACTGATCAACGATCGCTTCAGCGCGCTGATCCCGCACCCGCCGCGTCACATTCTGGACATGTGCACTGGCAGCGGCTGCATCGCCATCGCCTGCGGCTACGCTTTCCCTGAAGCGGAAGTGGACGCGGTGGATATCTCCAGCGACGTGCTGGCGGTGACCGAGCGCAACATTCAGGCGCATGGCGTCGAGCACCAGGTTATCCCGATCCGTTCCGATCTGTTCCGCGACGTTCCCGCGATCCAGTACGATCTGATCGTCACCAACCCGCCGTATGTGGATGCGGAAGACATGTCCGATCTGCCGCAGGAGTTCCGCTTTGAGCCGGAACTGGGCCTGGCGGCGGGCAGCGACGGCCTGAAGCTGGTGCGCCGCATTCTGGCCTGCGCGCCGGATTACCTGAGCGACGACGGCGTGCTGATTTGTGAAGTGGGCAACAGCATGGTACATCTGATGGAACAATATCCGGATATTCCGTTCACCTGGCTGGAGTTTGAAAACGGCGGTGACGGCGTGTTCATGCTGACCAAACAGCAATTGGTCGATTGCAAAGAACACTTCAGCATCTACCGCAGCTAAGCCTTCTTCGGGCCTGCTCTGACGGGCCCACAAAGATAATCATTAACGGTAAGGAGCCGTGATGGCAGGAAACAGTATTGGGCAGATTTTCCGCGTCACCACATTTGGTGAATCTCACGGTGTGGCGCTGGGATGTATCGTAGACGGTGTACCGCCGGGTATCCCGCTTACCGAAGCCGATTTGCAGCACGATCTGGACCGCCGCCGTCCGGGGACTTCTCGCTACACCACTCAACGCCGCGAACCGGACCAGGTACGCATTCTTTCCGGCGTGTTCGAAGGCGTGACGACCGGCACCAGCATTGGGTTGATGATTGAAAACACCGATCAGCGTTCGCAGGATTACGGTGCCATCAAAGACGTGTTCCGTCCGGGCCACGCGGATTATACCTACGAGCAAAAATACGGCGTACGCGATTACCGTGGCGGCGGCCGTTCTTCGGCGCGTGAAACCGCGATGCGCGTAGCGGCGGGGGCGATAGCCAAGAAATACCTGCAGCAGAAATTCGGCGTACGGGTGCGTGGCTATCTGGCGCAAATCGGCGACGTGGTCTGTGAACTGAAAGATTGGGATCAGGTCGAACAGAACCCGTTCTTCTGCCCGGATCCGGGCAAGCTGGAAGCGCTGGACGAACTGATGCGCGCGCTGAAAAAAGAGGGCGACTCGATCGGTGCCAAGGTCAGCGTCATTGCCGAAAATGTGCCGGTGGGCCTCGGTGAGCCGGTGTTTGACCGTCTGGATGCCGATCTGGCGCATGCGTTAATGAGCATCAACGCGGTAAAAGGCGTGGAAATCGGCGACGGTTTTGCCGTGGTGACCAAGCGCGGCAGCGAAAACCGCGACGAAATCACGCCAGAAGGTTTCCAGAGCAACCATGCGGGCGGCATTCTCGGCGGCATCAGCAGCGGCCAACCGGTGGTCGCTCATCTGGCGTTGAAACCGACTTCCAGCATCATGGTGCCGGGCCGTACCATCAATCGCCAGGGCGAAGCGGTAGAAATGGTTACCCGTGGCCGCCACGATCCCTGCGTAGGTATTCGCGCGGTTCCGATCGCCGAAGCGATGATGGCGATTGTGCTGATGGATCACCTGCTGCGCCAGCGTGCGCAAAACGGTGATGTGGTTTCTAACGTTCCGCGCTGGTAATTGCGATGAAAAACTGGATGTTAGGCATCGTTGCCCTGATGGCCTCAGGTTCCGCCATGGCGATGACGCCGTGGCAGAAAATTGATCACCCGGTGGCCGGCGCGCCGCAGGCGATTGGCGGTTTTGCCAATGGCTGCATCGTCGGCGCCCAGCCGTTGCCGCTGAATTCACCGGATTATCAGGTCATGCGGCCCGATCAGCGCCGCTATTTCGGCCACCCCGATCTGCTGGCGTTCATTCAGCGCCTGAGCGGTAAGGCCACCCAAAAGAACCTGGGCACGGTGCTGATCGGCGATATGGCGATGCCCGCCGGCGGGCGCTTTAGCAGCGGTCACGCCAGCCATCAATCCGGATTGGATGTCGACATCTGGTTACAGCTGCCGCGCCAGCGCTGGAGCGCGCAGCAACTGCTCAAACCGCAGCCGATCGATCTGGTTTCCGGCGACGGCAAACAGGTAGTGGCGCGCCAATGGCAACCGCAGATTGAATCTCTGATCAAAATGGCGGCGCAGGATGCGGAAGTGACGCGCATTTTCGTCAACCCGGCTATCAAGCAACGCCTGTGTCTGGATGCCGGCGCCGACCGCGACTGGTTGCACAAGGTGCGCCCGTGGTTCGGCCACCGCGCGCACATGCACGTGCGTCTGCGTTGTCCGGCGGGCAGCCTGGAGTGCCAGGAACAAGATACCCCGCCGCCGGGCGACGGCTGTGGGGCGGAGCTGGCAAGCTGGTTCGTGCCGCATCAACCGAGCGCCAAGCCGGGCAAGCCGGTCCCACCGCCATTGCCGCCTTCCTGTCAGGCTTTGTTGGATAACCATTTCGCTGCGAAATAATATACCCAAAGTCATTGGAGTTGCATCAAGACGGTAAGGGAATGACAAATCGGTCGGGAACCGATTTGAACAGTATTTACGCTGGCCCGAAGGGTGAGCCTCAGGGAAGAGGCTCATATATCCCGATGAGCTTACCCGAGTAAGTGATTCGGGTGAGGGAGTGCAACTGACACAGATGCAATTTCAAGTAAGAGGGTATAAATGGATTGGTTCGTCGTTGGCCCCGAGATGCTCGGGGTTTTGTTTGTGGTGGCGTTGCTGGCGGGTTTTATCGATTCCATTGCCGGAGGCGGCGGCCTGCTGACCGTGCCGGCGCTGCTGGCGGTGGGCGTTTCCCCGGCGCAGGCGCTGGCAACCAACAAGCTGCAGTCGGTGGGCGGTTCGTTTTCCGCCAGCCTGTACTTTATCCGCCGGCGGGCGGTAGATCTTAACGATCAGAAACTGACGATCCTGCTGGCGCTGATCGGCTCCATCGCCGGGGCGATTCTGGTGCAGCATATGCGCGCCGATCTGCTGCGACAAATGCTGCCGCTGCTGGTGATTGGCATAGGTCTGTACTTTTTGCTGACCCCGCGTCTGGGGGAAAACGATCGGCAGCGCCGCCTGAGCGCGTTGCCGTTCGGGCTGGCGGCCGGCGGCTGCGTCGGTTTTTACGACGGTTTCTTTGGCCCCGGCGCCGGTTCGTTCTATGCGCTGGCCTACGTGACGTTGTGCGGCTTTAATCTGGCCAAATCCACCGCGCACGCCAAGGTGCTGAACTTCACCTCCAACGTTGGCGGCCTGACGTTTTTTATCATCGGCGGCAAAGTGGTGTGGGGCATTGGCCTGGTGATGTTGGTAGGGCAGGTGCTCGGCGCGCGTCTCGGCGCGCACATGGTGCTGACCCGCGGGCAGAAGCTGATTCGGCCGATGATCGTCATCGTCTCGCTGGTGATGAGTTGCAAGCTGTTGTACGACAACCACGGCGCGGAAATTCAGCAGTGGCTGGCGCTGCATATTTAGCGTGCCGGCAGAGCACTAAAGTGGAATAATTGCCACTTTATTTTTGTGGTTATAGAGTTTTTATTTATGTTAGACACACAGACTACCCATCAATACGAGCAGCTGATTGATATATTTAATCAATGCTTTAGCGAAGACAACAACACGCGGTTGGTCAAGGGCGATGATGAGCCGATTTATCTGCCGGCCGACGATGAACTGCCGTACCACCGCATCGTTTTTGCCCATGGCTTTTACGCCAGCGGCTTGCATGAGATCTCGCACTGGTGCATTGCCGGCGAAGAACGCCGCAAGTTGGTGGACTTCGGTTACTGGTACTGCCCGGATGGGCGCGATGCGCAAACACAGAGCGAATTCGAAGCGGTAGAAATCAAACCGCAGGCGCTGGAGTGGATGTTCTGCGTGGCCGCCGGTTTCCCGTTTAACGTCAGCTGCGACAACCTGAATGGGGATTGCGAGCCGGATCGCATCGCCTTCCAGCGCAAAGTGCGTGACCGAGTGCTGTCGCTGCTGGAACGGGGAATACCCACAAGACCCGCGCGCTTTATTCAGGCGTTACAATCGTTCTACAATACGCCACCACTGGCGGCCGAGCATTTTCCCTACCCGGAAGATCTCAACTGACCATATATTTAACTGAAAATATATACCCAATAGCTTTCAAGCCGCAGCCAGGCGGCAAGCGAATGAGTCCTCAGGAGCAAGTGACTGGGGAGTGAATGCAGCCGACAACGCGACGGTTTGAAAGATGAAGGGTAATAGAGGAAATTTGATGATCGCAGAATTCGAAGCGCGCATTCTGGCGCTGATTGATGACATGGTAGAGCACGCCAGCGATGATGAACTGTTTGCCGGTGGCTACCTGCGCGGTCATCTGACGCTGGCGGTGGCCGAAGCGGAAGAGCACGGCGAACACACCGCCGAAGCGCTGAAAGCGCGGGTGGAAAACAGCCTGCACAAAGCCATTACCGCCGGTGAGTTGTCGCCGCCGGACCAGGTACTGGTGCGCGGCATGTGGGAAAACCTGTACCAAACCGCACTGCCGACTACCTAATCGCCCTAACGGGGCGCTCTCAAGGCGCCCTGTTATTTCCGCATTAAACCGCACGCCCCTTTAGCAATTTTCTCACCCACATCCGGTTCGGATTCAACGCTGCCAGCATCTCTGCGTCGCCCGGCAAGGGTTCGCCAAACAATTGCGCCGCCAGGATCTCTGCCGCCAGCGGGGCCGAACACAGCCCACGTGAACCCAGTGCGCCAAGAACGAACAGGTTGGGATAACGCGGGGCATCCGCTACGGCTTCGCCAAGCTGATGGCGGCGCTGCAGATCCTGATATTGCTTCAGCGTGGCCTGATAGTCCGGCACTGCGCCAATCATCGGCAGGTGATCGCGGGTGGCGCTCCGCACGCCGCAGCGGGCATGGTGCGCGCTGACGTCCACCTCCCGCGGCCACGCCTGTTCCGGCAGGCAGCGCAACAGCCGCGCACGGTTCTCCTGTTGCTCTTCCTCGCGGTATTCAATGGCGGTATCGCCGCGCTGGTAACTGGCGCCGATACAGTGTTGTTGATTATGGACATTGACCGGCGTCAGATAGCCGTCGTAACACAGCACCTGCTTCAATTCTCTCAGCGCCGGGGTGGTGGGAATATGGGAAACCTGGCCGCGCACCGCATACACCGGCAAGGCTTCGCTTTGCGGCAGCTTTGAAAGGCGGTGGCCATTGGCCAGAATGACCGTGGCATGCCGGCGGGTTTCTCCATTGCCGAAGCCGAGCTGCCAATTGCCGTCTGCGTGCATGAGGCTGTTGACGTCGTACTCGTAATGGCAACGCATTCCCTGGCGCTGCGCCAATGCAATGGCACCCCGCGTCAGCTCGGCCGGGCACAGCCAACCGCCTTGCGGGTAGCTGACGCCGCCAAAACCGCAGTCTACGCCGCACAGCGCGCTTAGCGTGGCGCGGTCGGCCGGTGCCGCCAACGCAGAAGGCCATTCAATCGCCACTATTTTGGCAATTTTCCCTGCGCTCTTCTCATCAAAGGCCAACTGGCTGACGCCGCACCATTGATGATCGAATGCCACACCCTGTTGCAACAGCGCATCGTACTGGCGGCGGGCAAACGGGAAGGCGGCGCTGAAAAAGCTTTCCAGCGCGTCGCCGCGGCCGTTCAGCAACGGATAGAGCGCGCCCTGGCGGTTGCCCGACGCGCCTTCGGCCGGTTGCGGATCGGCGCAGTACAGCGTGACCTTCGCGCCGCGCCGCAGCAGGGCGAGGGCGGTAAGCGCGCTGGCGACGCCGCCGCCGATGATGGCGATATCGTCAGTATTTTCCGCCGCCGGGCGCAGGAACCAGGGGGCGGGGTGCGGGACCGCCGGCGCATCAGCGGGCAATTCGCCTATCAGCATTTCACGTTTTTGACCGAAACCTTTGCTTTTCGCGACGTCAAAACCGGCCTGCTGCAATCCGCGCCGTACAAAACCCGCAGCGGTAAAGGTGGCGAGGGTGCCTGCGGGCCGGGCGAATCGCGCCATGGCGGCGAACAGCTGCTCAGTCCACATATCCGGGTTTTTCGCCGGCGCAAAGCCATCGAGGAACCAGGCGTCGACCTGGTTATTCATGCTGGGGTCAAAGTGCGGCAGCAGCACATTGACGTCGCCGAACCACAAATCGAGCGTAATGCGGCCCTGCGCCAGCAGTAGGCGGTGGCAGCCTGGCAACGGCAGCGGCCACTGGGCGCGGAGCTCATCGGCATAGGGGGCCAGTTCCGGCCAGCGTGCGTGTGCGGCTGCCAGATCCTCATGCAGCAGCGGAAATTTTTCAAAACTGATGAAATGCAGCCGCTGCAGCGGGGCGTCAGGCATCGCCGCACGAAAACCGGCAAACGCCTGCCACAGGGTTAAAAAGTTGAGCCCGGTGCCAAAGCCGGTTTCCGCGACGATAAACAGCGGGCGCGAGTGCTCGCTAAAACGCTGCGGCAGCCGGTTGCCTTTGAGAAATACGTAACGGGTTTCTTCCAGCCCATCCTGATTGGAAAAGTAGACGTCATCAAACTGTTTCGAAACAGGTGTACCCTGTTCGTTCCAGGATAACGCTGCGGTTTGGATCGGGGCGTGGCTCACGGTTAGTTGCTCGTAACTCAAGGGGTGACGGGATTCTAACGGGGCTAGCGAAATGGCGCAAACTGGATAAGAATAAAGCTGAAAAACGCTGATCGGACTTGTTCGGCGTACATCTGTACGCTAAAGTGCGATGCAAAATCCCGAATGTAAAATTGTGGAAGAGGTACTGAATGAAACGTGCAGTGATTACTGGCCTGGGAATCGTCTCCAGCATTGGTAACAACCAGCAGGAGGTCCTGGCGAGCCTGCAGGAAGGACGTTCTGGGATCACTTTCTCCCAGGAGCTGAAAGATTCCGGCATGCGTAGTCACGTATGGGGCGATGTTAAACTGGACACTACCGGTCTGATCGACCGTAAAGTGATGCGTTTTATGAGCGACGCGTCCGTTTATGCCTATCTTTCCATGGAAGAAGCCATCAAGGATTCCGGTCTGGCTGCCGATCAGGTTTCCAACGATCGCACCGGTCTGGTGGTTGGCTCAGGTGGCGGCTCTCCGCGCAACCAGGTTGCCGGTTCCGACGGCATGCGCGCCAAGGGCCTGCGCGGCGTTGGCCCTTACATGGTGACCAAGGCCATGGCTTCAGGCGTTTCCGCTTGCCTGGCAACTCCGTTCAAAATTCGTGGCGTTAACTACTCCATCAGCTCGGCCTGCGCAACCTCTGCACACTGCATCGGTCACGCGGTGGAACTGATCCAACTGGGCAAGCAGGACGTGGTATTTGCCGGCGGCGGTGAAGAACTGTGCTGGGAAATGGCCTGCGAGTTCGATGCGATGGGCGCACTGTCCACCAGCTACAATGAAACGCCGGAAAAAGCGTCCCGTACCTATGACTCGGCGCGTGACGGTTTCGTCATCGCCGGCGGCGGCGGTATGGTGGTGGTTGAAGAGCTGGAGCACGCTCTGGCGCGCGGCGCGCACATCTACGCTGAAATCATCGGTTACGGTGCGACCTCCGACGGTGCTGACATGGTAGCGCCTTCGGGCGAAGGCGCGGTGCGCTGCATGAAGATGGCGCTGCAAGGCGTTGATACCCCAATCGATTACATGAACGTGCACGGAACTTCCACGCCGGTTGGCGACGTGAAAGAACTGGGTGCAATCCGTGAAGTGTTTGGCGACAACACCCCGGCAATCTCTTCCACCAAGGCCATGACCGGCCACTCTCTGGGCGCCGCCGGCGTACAGGAAGCGATCTACAGCCTGTTGATGGTGGAGCACGGCTTTATTGCGCCGAGCATCAACATCGACAACCTGGATGAGAAAGCCGCAGGCATGAACATCGTGACTCAGCCGACTAAACGCGAGCTGACTACCGTGATGTCCAACAGCTTCGGTTTCGGCGGCACCAACGCCACGCTGGTCATGCGCAAGCTGCAAAAGTAATGTAGCCGTAATCCATGCCAGTTGAACAAGCCCGCTTCTCAGCGGGCTTTTTATTGCCTGTCGCTGGCCGTTCAGAGTTATCCCAAATTACATCTCTTGGCAGATCATTAACGCCTCGTTCAGCTTTTTACGCATACAATAGCTCGATAACGCGATTATCACTCGGCGTAGCGTTTCAGAGTGAGAGAACCTTGAGGCATGAGTATGAAAAAGTTAATTGCGGTTGGGTTGCTGTCAGTGTTTCTGGCGGGGTGCGCGACTGAGTCACCTTGTGTCCCGGTTTATGACGATCAGGGGCGTTTGGTGCACACCAACACCTGCATGAAGGGCACGACACAGGATAACTGGGAAACCGCGGGCGCTATCGCCGGCGGTGCGGCGGCGGTTGCCGGCCTGACGCTGGGTATTATCGCACTGACGAAATAACCTTCGCGTCAAATCCGATAGTGATAAAAAAGCCCGGCATTTGCACTGCCGGGCTTTTTCACATCACTGCACCAGAAACGCTTTGAACTGCGGCGTCATCACGGCGCTGAAACCGTCATCGGTTTTGCTGATCAGGTATACCGCCAACCCTTTCTCTTCCGCCAGCTTCAGCGCTTTTTCCGTGCCGAGCACCATCAGCCCGGTATCCCAGCCGTCGGCCTCCAGCGCCGTTGGCGCGATCACCGTGGCGGAGACCAGCCGGTGGGTAATGGGCCGGCCGGTAACGGGATCGATAACGTGCGAATAGCGCTGACCATTCTGTTCGAAGTAGTTGCGATAACTGCCGGCGGTGCTGATGCCGTAGCCTTGCAGATCAACCAGCGCCTGCACCGCATTTTCCCTGTCGGTCGGTTTTTGGATCGCTACCCGCCACGGCTTGCCCTGACCGTTGACCCCGCGTGAGGACACCGCACCGCCAACCGACACCAGATAGTTGGTGATACCGTTACGCGCCATCAGTTTAACGAGCTGGTCAACGCCGTAGCCTTCACCCAGAGTCGAGAGATCGACATACATGTTCGGCAGATCTTTTTGCAGCCATTCGCCGCGGCTATCGCTGAGCAGTTTGAGATGCTGCAGGCCAATATTTTTTTGCGCGGCTTCAATCTGTTGCTGCTGCGGCACTTTGACGGCGCGTTTGTCCGGGCCAAAACCCCACAGATTCACCAGTGGGCCGACGGTAATATCCATCGCGCCCTGCGTATCGCGGCCGATGCGCTGGGCCATCAGGATAATATCCGCCATCCCCCGGGGGATGGGTTGCGGGTCTGTACTGCGCGACTGGTTAAAGCGCGACAGCACCGACGCGGGGCGGTAGGTGGAAATATCATCGTTGGCCTGCTCGAGCAAGGCGTCGACCTGCTGTTGCAGCAACGGTTTGCCGATCTTAACGTCACCGCTGATTTTGACGCTGTAGAAGGTGCCCATGGTTTTGCCTTCGAGGTCGATCTGCGTGCGGGTTGGTTGATCGTTACAGGCGGCAAGCACACTGAGCGCTGCGCTCAGCAACAGCCCTTTGGCGATAGCGTTGACCATGAAAAGTCCTTTGAAACGTAGAAAGGCGCTACAAATAAAGTAAAGCGCGGCAAATGAAAAGCGCAGAAAGGTAAAATAGCATTTTGCTGGCGTTGACGCCGCGCTTCGGCTAACGTCTGGCTCCTGATTCCAGATTGATTTTTGAAGCGATGACCATGAGTTCAAACGCCGTTGCCCGACTGATCCAACCGTTCCTGAAAGATCGTTTCCTGCATATCCTGCTGTTGGCCGGCGTGGTGATGGCCGCCCTTAACCCGCAACAATTGCCGGCGCTATCCGGTTTTATCGACTGGCGTACCATTATTACCCTGCTTGGGTTGATGTTGTTGACCAAGGGCGTTGAGGTCAGCGGCTATTTTGATTTTGTTGGTCGTAAAATCATCAACACGTTGCACAGTGAACGGTGGCTGGCGATGTTTTTGGTGTTTTCCGCCGCGCTGCTGTCTTCGTTCCTGACCAATGATGTGGCGCTGTTTATCGCCATTCCGTTGACTATTACGCTAAAAAAACTTTCTTCGCTGCCGATTAGCCGGCTGATTATCTTCCAGGCGCTGGCGGTCAACGCCGGTTCGCTGTTAACGCCGATCGGCAATCCACAAAACATTCTGCTGTGGAGCAAGTCGTCGCTCTCTTTCCTGGGTTTTATCATTCAGATGGCGCCGTTTGGCGCGGCGATGATGGCCAGCCTGCTGGTCCTGACCTGGTTCAGCTTCCCGGCGCGGGATATCGTAAAGGCGCCGCACACCGAGGGTTATCCCTATCAGCGGCCGCTGTTGCTGAGCTGCGTGGCGCTGTACGTGATTTTTCTGCTGTGTCTGGATGTCGGCTTGCCGCTGTACGGTCTGTTGGCGGTGTTTGCCGGTTTCTTGTTGCTGGCGCGTCGGGTGCTGTTGCAGATCGACTGGAGCCTGATTTTTGTCTTTATCGCCATGTTTATCGACGTCGGCCTGTTTACCCAATTGCAGGCGATTCAACCCTGGTTCGCCGATATCGCCCGGCTTGGTGACGGCGGTGTTTACGCTTTGGGGATTGGGCTGTCGCAGATCATCAGCAATGTGCCGGCGACCATTTTGCTGCTCAATTACGTGCCTTCCAGCCAACTGGTGGCCTATGCGGTGAATGCCGGGGGCTTTGGGCTGGCGATTGGCTCACTGGCGAACCTGATTGCGCTGCGCATGGCAGGGGAGCGCAAGATCTGGCTGAAATTCCATTACTACTCGCTGCCATTGCTGGCCTGGGGTGGGCTGCTCGGCTGGCTATTGGCCTGACGCCGGCCGCGCTTTGCTGCGCGGCCAACTCTTTTCTAACCACGTGCCGCCAGCAAACAAATGCTGCGGGTCACCTGATAAGATTTCACGAACGAACTGACCGGCAGAAACTCAAAACGCGAATGGAAATTGTGCGCGCCGGTGAAGTAGTTCGGCGTCACCACTCCACGGCTGGACAGCGCCGCGCCGTCGGTGCCCCCGCGCATCGGGATCACCTTCGGCGGAATGCCGTGTGCGGCGAGAGCGCCGAAAATCAGCTCGATGGCGCGCTTGTCTTCACCGATTGAATTGCTGATGTTGCTGTAGATATCCGTAACGCTGCAGCTCACCCTGGCGCGCGGGTAGTTCGCCGCCACCTGCCGCACCACTTCCTGAATACGCTCCTTGCGCGCATTGAAAGCGGCCAGGTCGAAATCGCGAATCGACACTTTCAGCGTGGCGAGGTTGGCATTGGCGGTAATGTCGTTGAACCAGAAATAACCTTCGCGCCCCTCGGTATGCTCCGGCGTATCCAGGATATCGAACTGATTGATGATGTCGTTGGCGATGCGAATCGGGTTGATCAGCACGTTCTTCGCCGACATCGGGTGCGC
Source organism: Serratia plymuthica (assembly GCF_018336935.1). Taxonomy (NCBI): domain Bacteria; kingdom Pseudomonadati; phylum Pseudomonadota; class Gammaproteobacteria; order Enterobacterales; family Yersiniaceae; genus Serratia; species Serratia plymuthica. The sequence goes on from NZ_CP068771.1 coordinate 5,074,415, forward strand.
AGTCACGCCCTCGATACGGATCTCCGCCGCCGCGGCATTGAAGTTTTCATAAACCACTTCGCCCAGTTCGCAGCAGTCGATGGTGTAGGCGAAATCCACGTCAAAGCGCGCCAAATCCAGTGCTTTGGCGCCGCGCAGGCCGATCTCTTCATCCGGCACAAAGGCCACCACAATATCGCCGTGGCGGTCTGTGGCGCTCAGATTAGCCAGCAACGTCATCACGACCGTAACCGCCGCCTTGTTATCGGCACCGAGCACGCTGGTGCCGTCGCTGAAAATAATGTCTTCGTTCGGATAGGCCAGGATCTCCGGATGTTCGGCGGTGCGCAGCCAAATGTCGTGCTCCGCGTTCAGGCAGAGATCTTCGCCGCTGAAGTGCAGGCGCTGCGGATGAATATGCGCCGACAGGCCGACGTCGACAGTATCGATATGGGTAATAAAACCGATACGCGGCGCACCGGGTTGGTTGCCGGGCTTGCGGGCGGTTACTGTGGCGTGCTCGTCGATTTGCACATCTTTTAGCCCCAGTTGGCGCAACTCAGCCGCCAGCAACGTTGCCATATCATGCTGGCCGGGCGTGCTGGGCAGGGCGCTGGCGGCGGCATCGCTCTGGCTGGTGATCGCCAGATAACGAAAGAAGCGTTCGGTAAGCTGTTCGGCAATGGCGCTGGTCATGCGGGTTCCTCTCGATAAGCTGTCTATCGGTTTTAATGCTAAATCAGCCGGTTGTCCATCGCTGCGATGCTTTCGCTACCGGAATGCGAGACGCCGCGCAGAATAAAAAAATAGCGGCGCAACTAGGAAATAGTCGCAGGTATCTGCGGCAGAATCGTTGTTAGCTGTGGGGGAAAGGGTGCCCCAACAAAAATCTGATCGTTAAAGGAGAACCTATGCGCTCACGTAATGCTTTGCTTATTACTCTGTTATCCCTGGGAATGTCCCATGCTGCCTGGTCATCCACCGCTGCCGGTAATGCCAACAGCAACGTCAACAGCCGCGAAGTGGCCAGCGCACTCGGTGGTCTGAAGAACAAAACCTATGACCTGGAGCAGGCGCCGAAGATCCGCATCGCCAGCTTCAATATTGCCGCCGGCAAGGTCAGCGACATGACCGCCATCGCCAAGGCGATCAGGGCGATGAACGTCGACGTGGTGGCGCTGCAGGAAGTGGATAAGCTCACCGGACGCAGCGGGAAACTCGATCAGGCGGCGGAGCTGGCCAAACTGACCGGCATGCACGTTGCCTTTGGCCGGGCGATAGACTTTGACGGCGGTGAATATGGCCTGGCGTTTCTGTCAAAATACCCATTGCATGACAGCAAGATTTACCCGCTGCCCTCCGGCCAGCGTGAACAGCGCATTGCCTTTAGCGCCCAGACCGACGTGCCCGAGTTCCCGGCGCCGATCACCCTGATCAATACCCATCTGGATACCAAGGAAGACCCGGCCATGCGCCTGGATCAGGTGCGTGAATTAAACGATCGCACCATTGAAATGCGCGGCATCAAGCTACTGTTCGGCGACATGAACGACGTGCCGGGCAGCGTCACCTGGACCGAACTGAGTCGTTACTGGAACGACATCATGCCCGCGGCGCAAGATGGCCGCAGTTGGCCGGCGGAAAATGCGGAAATCAAAGTCGATTATATTTTTAGCGGCAATGCTCAACGCTGGCATCTCGACAGCCTGACGGTGCCTAACGCCAGCGGCGACTGGAATAGCATTCACTGGCCTGCGGTCAGCGATCACCTGCCGGTGGTAGCCGAGCTGCGGCTGACCGAGCAGTAAAGGGGCTGAGTAACCACGGGCGATTGACAGCCGCAGAGCCCGCTGGTTAGTATCTGGCGATACAACCCAGGGTTCTGGGTTGCGTAGGCGTTCACGTAATCCAACGCGCTCGTTCTTGTTGCCTTTGGCAATGAGAGAAGAGAGCGTTGGAGTCATCCGGCTCTCTCTGTATTTCCCCACTTTGAGTGAGCAATCTATGTCATCTACGATTTCACATGCGGAACCTTCCGCGAACAAAGCGCTGCTTTCGCTGACCTGCGCGATCTTTCTCACCTATTTGACGGTGGCCTTGCCGTTGCCGGTGATCCCGCTGTACGTGCATTTTGAACTGGGCATGAGCAACCTGATGGTGGGGATCGCAGTGGGTATTCAGTTTCTGGCGACGGTCCTGACCCGCGGTTACGCCGGCCGGCTGGCCGACCGCTTTGGCGGCAAACGTTCGGCGCGACAGGGGATGATTGCCTGTGCGCTGGCCGGCGTCGCTTATCTGGCATCGGCGCTGCTGCCGGCGGCGCCAGAGATCAAATTCGTTCTGCTAATCCTCGGGCGCCTGATTTTAGGCTACGGCGAAAGCCTGCTGCTGACCGGTACCCTGACCTGGGGTTTTGGCCTGGTGGGGACCGCCCGTTCCGGCAAGGTCATGTCCTGGACCGGCATGGCGATCTATGGCTCGCTGGCGGCCGGTGCGCCGATAGGCCTGATGTTGCATCAGCGCTGGGGTTTTGTGGCTCTTGGCGTGTCTACCTTGCTGCTGCCGCTGATCGCCATGCTGCTCAATATGCGTGTCACGGCGGTAGCGCCTACGCACGGTGAGCGTCCTTCATTGTGGAAAATGGTGGGCAGCATTTGGCAGCCGGGCGTAGCGCTGGCATTACAGGGCGTGGGTTTTGCGGTGATTGGCACCTTTGTTTCTCTGTATTTCACCGCCAACGGCTGGGGGCATGCCGGCCTGGCGTTAACGATGTTCGGTGTGGCATTTGTGGTGATGCGCCTGCTGTTTGGCCATTATCCCGACAGGTTCGGCGGTATCCGCGTGGCGCTGATTTCATTGCTGATTGAGGCCTTTGGCCTGCTGCTGCTGTTCTCGGCCGCCACGCCGCTGATGGCGTTGGTTGGGGCGGCCTTCACCGGTTTAGGTTGCTCATTGATCTTCCCCTCGCTGGGCGTAGAGGTGGTGAAACGCGTACCACCGCAGGTACGCGGCACGGCCATCGGTGGTTACTCGGCGTTTCAGGATGTCTCTTACGCCATTACCGGCCCATTGACCGGGCTGTTGGCCACGTCGTTGGGTTATTCGTCGGTGTTTATGGCCGGAGTGGTGTGCGCGTTGACCGGCGTGGCTTTCACGCTGTTGTTTGCGCGCAGCAACGCTAAACGGGAATAATGCGCGCCAGCCGTTCGACGGCAGCGCGGATCTCCCCCGGCGTCAGGGCGGCGAAACCCAACAGCCAGCCGTCGCGTCGCGCCTGCGCCGTTTGATACTGAGCCGCCAGCCCGGGGGTGACCACGCCCAACTGCTGCGCCTGGCGGGTGAGGGCCGTTTCCTGGCCCGGCGGCAGCCAGACGCTGAGTTGCAACCCGCCGCCTGCCTGCTGTGGGGCGGCATAATGCCCAAGCTTTTCCTGCACTTGCTGCAGCAAGTGGTCACGGCGGCTGCGGTACAGCTGGCGCATGTAGCGGATGTGGGCGGCAAAATGCCCCTGATGGATGAATTCGGCGGTGACCGCCTGCATCAGTTGGGCGCCGTGGCCGTCGTAAACCGTACGTGCGGTGGTAAAAGCTTCCACCAGCGCGGGCGGCACCACCAGATAGGCCAGGCGCAGAGAGGGGAAAAGCGCTTTGGAAAAGGTCCCTAAATACAGCACGTTGCCCTGACTATCCAGCCCCTGCATCGCCGGCATCGGCTGGCCGTCATAATGAAACTCGCTGTCGTAATCGTCTTCAATAATCCATGCCCGCTGCCGCTGGGCCAACGCCAGCAGTTCGAGCCGCCGCGCCAGGCTAAGTGCCACGCCGGTGGGATAGTGATGCGAGGGCGTCAGGTAAATCAGCTGCGGCCTGGGTAACTGCTCGTGTGGCCGCATACCGGCGTCGTCCACCTTGACCGGCACCAGCTCGGCACCTGCGCTGGTAAAGGCGTTTCTGGCGCCGGCATAACCGGGTTCTTCCATCCATACCTTGTCGCCGCTGTCCAAAAGCAGGGCGGCGATCAGCTGCAGCGCCTGTTGCGAACTGGTCAGCACCATAACCTGTCGCGCGTCGCAGTTGACCCCGCGCGCCTGGCTAATGTAACCGGCAATGGCTTCGCGCAGCGGCAAATAACCTTGAGGGTCGCCATAGCGCATCAGGGCTTCTCCCCGCAGGCGCAATTGTTGAGCGGTGAGCTGTTTCCACAGTTTTAGCGGGAAGGCGCGCAGATCCGGTGAACCGGCGGCAAACGGCAGCGGTTGCTGCGGATCGCGGCAGCCCCCGGTTTGCACGATAAGCCGGCCGCGTGATGACAGGCGCGGCTCGCCGGTGGTTTTGGTGGCCGGAGGGGACTTAACGATGTCTATCGCCACAAAGGTGCCCTGGCCAACCCGTCGCTGCAGATATCCCTCAGCCTCCAGCTGGCTGTACGCCGCCTCGGCGGTCACCCGCGATACGCCCAAATCCCAGGCCAGAACCCGTGATGAGGGTAACCGCTGCCCACGGCTCAGCGCCCCGCTATGAATGGCGCGGCGCAGCGTGCCGCAAACGCGTTCACGCAAGGTACCTTCGCCGTGTTCCGGCCGTTGGAAAAGCGAGATGAGCGCACTGTTCATAATGGGTCTTGTCTTGTGGCAATAATGGGTATCAATCATAAGACCAAAATCAGGCAATATTGTCATCAGTCTCATCAACAGGAGTGAATTTTATGGCGGCATCTTCATTGGTTTTGGCATTTCCCCCTGGGCCGGCGGCGCAAAGCCTGGATTATCTGGCGGCGAAATTGAGTTATTACGCGGACGCATGGGACGTGGCGGAAGATCTGCGCAACGGCGTCAGCGAGATCCTGGTGATAGATACCCGTGCGCAAGCCTTGTATGCGGCCGGGCATATTCCCGGCGCCATCAGTTTGCCGCATCGGCTGATGGATGAGGCCGGTACGGCGCATCTGGCTCGCGACAAAGTCTATGTCACCTATTGCGACGGCATCGGCTGCAACGGTTCAACCAAGGGGGCGTACAAGTTGGCGCTGCTGGGGTTCAGGGTGAAGGAACTGATTGGCGGGCTGGATTTCTGGAAACGCGATGGCCATCCGTTGGCCAGCGGTGAACAACCGGGTTCGCTGCAGGGCAGTGCGGCAGGGGAAGACTGCGGCTGCGCCTGAAGGGTTAAAACACCAGCGCCAATACCACGACCAGCACCAGAATCAGCAGGATAAACGCCACCGCCGGCTTGCTCAGCGCCTTTTGCAGCGGTTGGGGCAAGGCGGCGATCAACGGATTAAGCAACGGCTGCGGCTCGGAACAGCTCTCGGTTATGGGCTGAGCCGGGCCGGTTTTTTCCAGACGACGGGCGAACAGCTGGTTGACGGCATCGCTCATCTGCGGGTGGGTCAGCGGTGCGCTGGCACTGCAGTTGAAACGTGACTGGCAATAGTCATTCAACAGTTGCTGTTCCTGCGGGTCGGCCGGTTGTTTCAGTGCGGCCAACAGGTTGTTCAGCGTCGGCGCGGTCTGCGGACTCAGCGCGACTTTGACCTGCAAAAACTGGTTGAGCAGCTGGAAGTGGCGAGCCGGCAGCGGATCGTTGGTTTTTACCCCGGCCAGATCAAACAGCCTCTGCCAGATCTTGATCGGTGACTCACCGGTAGCGGCGCTGAGCTTGGTCACCTGCTGTTGCAGGCTTTGATGCTCGGCAGGCAGCAGTGGACGATCGCTGGTGGCGGTTTGCTGCGGGTGCGGAATGGCCAGGCTGCCGGTCTGCAACAGGTTCAACACCTGCTGCAACTGCGGGTGACTCAATTGGCTCAGTACCGTGTGGCCAAACTGCTGGCGAATAAAATCGCTGACGGCCTGACGATTATTGCCCTGCGGCAACAGTTCGGTGAGCTGCTGCAGCAACTGGCGGTTGGCATGGCTTTGCTGCACCTGGTTCAGGCGGTTTTGCAACAGTTGCTCGGCCGGCTGGAAATGGCGCGCCTGCAGCTCGCTGCTATTATGGTCTGCCCCGAGATCGTGACGCAGCGTGGCCCAGATTTCTGCGGACTTGGCAGGACTGAGCGCCATGATCTTAACGACCAATTTCTCCAGCGTAGTGCGCTGCGCCGGAGAGAGCGGGCTGTCGTCGGTGGCTGTGGTTTTGCCCGGGTTCGGAGGGCGATCGCTGGCGATCGGGGTGCCCGGTCCACTCAAAGGTTGCATATCACCAGTCCTTCGCTGTGTATCCCCCTTCTAACTTGACGTCGCAGCCGCGTTGACTGTGCAATCTCACAATCACTTACCTGAGTAAGCTCATCGGGATTCACTTGCCTGCCGCCTTGCCGCAACCTCAATGACTTTGGGGAGAGAAAAATCGTCGTACCCGGCGAAAAGCGCAGGTGTGCCCCCATGATACCTGTAAATGGTCGCCATCAATACCGCCCCCAGACATTTCTTTACAGGCAAAATGATTGCTAATCACGTCTGCGCCGCTAAGATAAGCCCAGACTTGGCATTGAGGGCAGCATGGTTAAACAGCAGCGGATTGCGAAATGGTTTTTATGCCTGGCTTGCCTGGTGATGCTGACCTGCATGACTCAACGCATGGCGGGCCTGCATGCGTTGCAGCAGGCGATGGACTTGCCCGTCGCCAGTGCCGAACTCTCCGCTACCGATGACGACGCTGCACTTCAGCCCAAGCCCTGCGAACTGAGCGCCAAATCACTGTTGGCTGCGCCGCCGGTAATGTTCGAAACCCTGCTGTTCGGTCTTGGCCTGCTGCTGGTGCTGCTGGCGCCCACTGTGGCCGCGCGTCTGCGTATTCCCCCTCCCAGAGTGATTTCTCCCACCACCCTCAGGGTACACCTCCGATTATGCGTATTCCGTGAATGAGTTAATCGCCCCTCTTGTTTGGTGATTAACTCATTTATGGAGAAAAAACATGTTGAATATCATCAGGTCGGCGCTTGCCTGCCTGTTAATGCTGTGGCTGCCCGCCTTGCAGGCGGCAGACAGCGGCTGGCTGCAAAGCCCGGCCAACGATCACGCCAAAGTGCGGCTGCGGGCCGACACGTCGCACACTGGGGAGACCCGGTTGCTGCTGGCAATAGAGCTGCAACAAGGCTGGAAAACCTACTGGCGTTCACCCGGCGAAGGCGGTATTGCGCCGGCGATAAGCTGGCAAGGCAATCCGCCGCCGGCCACCTGGTTTTGGCCGACGCCGCAGCGTTTTGACGTAGCCGGCATTTCCACCCAGGGATATCACGATCGGGTTGAACTGCCGATGGTGATAAAGGGAGCCACACCGCCTCAACTGGCGGGCACCCTGACGCTGTCTACCTGCAGTAACGTCTGCATTTTGACCGACTATCCGTTCAGTCTCGATCTCGGCGCGCCGCAAGACGCGCAGTTTAACCACGACTTTGCTCAGGCGATGGGGCAGGTGCCGATTGCCGATGGCCTGGTTGACGGCATTAAAGCCGGTTATCAGCGCGGGGAACTGCAGATCAGCGCCGAGCGCGCCGCCGGTTGGCGGCAGCCCGAGTTGTTCTTCGATACGCTGGCGGATGCCGATCTCGGCAAACCGCAGGTCAGCACCGACGGCAACCGGATGTTGGCGCGGGTACCGGTCAGTGATGGCTGGGGGGATACCGCACCGGACTTGCGCGGCAAAACTCTGACGCTGGTCATCAGTGACGGCGGTATCGCGCAGCAGGTTCAACTGCCGATTGGCGGGCCGCTGGCCTCACCGCCAGCGGCGGCTTTTCCGCTGTGGCAGGCGGTGCTGATGGCGCTGGCCGGTGGCCTGATCCTCAATCTGATGCCCTGCGTGCTGCCGGTGCTCGGCATCAAACTGGGCTCGATTTTGCAGGTAGAACTGCGGGACCGGCGCAGCATCCGGCTGCAGTTTCTGGCCTCGTCATTGGGCATCGTCGCATCCTTTATGGCGTTGGCGTTGCTGATGACGGTGCTGCGGCTGAGCAATCAGGCGCTTGGCTGGGGCATTCAGTTTCAAAACCCGTGGTTTATCGGCTTTATGGTGCTGGTAACGCTGTTGTTCAGCGCCAACCTGTTCGGCCTGTTCCACGTGCAACTTTCCTCTTCGTTGAATACCAAACTGGCGACCCATAACGGGCACGGCCTGAGCGGGCATTTCTTGCAGGGCGCCTTTGCCACCTTGTTGGCGACGCCCTGTTCTGCGCCCTTTCTTGGCACCGCGGTGGCTTTTGCCCTGGCCGCGCCGCTGCCGGTGCTGTGGGGCATGTTTGTCGCCTTGGGCATAGGCATGAGCCTGCCTTGGCTGCTGATCGCCGCCTGGCCGGCGCTGGCGCTGCGTTTGCCGCGTCCGGGGCGTTGGATGAACGCGTTACGGTGGGCAATGGGGTTGTTGATGCTGGCCTCTTCGCTGTGGCTGCTGAGCCTGATGGCGAATCATATTGGCGCAACCCCGACGTTGGCCGTGGGCGGCATAGCGCTGCTGGCTCTGCTGTTGGCGGTATGGCGACGGCATGGCGTGCGCCTGGCTGCCGGATTGGTTGCCGTCACGCTGGCGCTGTTCGGCGTGGCGTTGTTGGCCGGTTCGCTCACCGCCGGGTTGTGGCGTCAGCCGTTGCAGGACAATGTGCGCTGGCAACCGCTGAGCGAGCAGGCGATAACCCAGGCCTTGGCCGAGCGTAAGCGGGTATTTATCGATGTTACCGCCGACTGGTGCGTTACCTGTAAAGCCAATAAATTCAACGTATTGCTGCGCGATGATGTGCAACAGGCGCTGAGCGCCGACGACGTGGTGGCGCTGCGCGGCGACTGGAGCCGGCCTTCTGCCGAGATTAGCGCCTTCCTGCAACGGCGCGGCAGCGTTGCCGTGCCTTTTAACCAGATTTATGGCCCCGGCAGCCCTGACGGCGTGGTGTTGTCCCCGTTGTTAACCCGCGATGCCGTGTTGCAAACCCTGTCCGCCGCCAAAGGAAATTCACAATGAAAAAGTTACTGATGTTATTGATGCTGATTGCCGCTCCCGTCTGGGCCGCCGCCCCCTTTACCCCAGAGCAGGAGCTGCGCATTAAGGCATTGATCCGCGAAACCCTGGTATCGAACCCGGATATTCTGGCGCAGGCGGTCGATGCCTGGCAGCAGCAGACCGCCGGTCAGCAGATTGAGCAGGTGATTAAGCAAAATGCCAAAGCTTTGTATGAAGATCCTGCCAGCCCGCGTCTGGGGGCCGGCAACGCCAGGCTGACGCTGGTGGTGTTCACGGATTACAACTGCCCGTACTGTAAGCGTTTTGATCCGATGCTGGAAAAAGTCGTCAAACAAAATCCGGAGGTAGCGCTGGTGGTAAAACTGCTGCCGTTCAAGGGCGAAAGCTCGGTCAGTTCGGCGCGTGTCGCTTTAACTGCCTGGCAGCAACATCCGGACCAGTTTTGGGCGTTGCACCAGCGGCTGATGGCGAAGAAGGGCTTCCACGACAACGCCAGCATCGCCGCCGCCCAGCAGAAAACCGGGGTGAAAGCGGTGGCGCCGAGTGAGCTGAGCATGGCCACGCTGCGCACCAACATGGAACTGGCGGAAAAACTGGGGGTGCAGGGAACGCCTGCGACGCTGATTGGCGATCAGATGCTGCCGGGTGCGGTGTCTTACGAGGAACTGGAGGCGATAGTGAAACAGCAACTGGCGAAGGCCCAAAATGGCTAAGCTGCGGCGCTGGGGGCGCGAACTCTTGATCCTGCTGCTGATTGTGCTGGCGGTGGTGGTGGCGATGGACTGGCTGCGTGCGCCGCAGGCGCCGGCGGCTTTCGATTCACAGGCGTTGACCACATTGAGCGGCGAGAGGGTTTCACTCGCGCAGCTCAGCCGGGACAAGCCGCTGCTGGTCTACTTCTGGGCCAGCTGGTGCGGCGTGTGCCGCTTTACCACGCCGTATGTTGCCAGGCTGGCGGAGGAAGGCGGCAATGTGCTGACCGTGGCGCTGCGTTCCGGTGACGATCCGCAGGTCGAACAGTGGCTGGCGCGCAAACGGCTGACGCTGCCGGTGGTTAACGATCCGCGCGGCGAGCTGTCGGCGCAGTGGCAGGTGGGCGTCACCCCGACGCTGGTGGTCATTTCCCAGGGCAAGGTGGTGCAGAGCACCACCGGCTGGACCAGCTACTGGGGGATGAAACTGCGCTTGTGGTGGGCCGGGCGGTAAGCGCCGTTTTATTTGGCGGTGATGACCTCATTAATCGCCCGGCAGAGCCGGGCGATACCTTCTTCAATCAGCGGTGGCGTGTTGGCGGCGAAATTCAGTCGCAGGCCATGCGCGCCATGCGATTCCCGGGCATAAAAACACTCTCCGCGTGCAAAGGTGACGCCGTGGCGCCAGGCCACCGGCATCAGCGCTTCGTTGTTAACCGCAGCGGGCAGCGTCAGCCAGATAAATAACCCGCCTTCGGGCGTTTCAAAGCGGCAGCCGTGCGGCAGATGCTGCAGCAATGCCGTTACCATGGCATCACGGTGCTGGCGGTAGATCCGCCCGGCGCGCCGCAGCTGTTTGTCATAGCGGCCAATGGTGACAAAGGCGTCCAGCGCCCGCTGGATCAGGTTGGAGCTGGTAAAGCTGTCGACGTGTTTTAACCGTGCTATCTGCTGATATTGCTCACTGTCGGCGACCAGGTAGCCGATACGCATGCTGGGCAGCAGCATTTTGGAAAAGGTGCTGACATATATCACCGCGCCCGGCTGCGCCAGCGCCCGCAGCGACGGCAGCTGTTTGCCGTTGTAGCGCAAATCGCCGACAAAATCGTCTTCCAGTATCGGCACTCCGGCACGTTGAGCCAGCGCCAGCAGGCGTCGGCGGCGGGCTTCGCTCATGCAGCGCCCGGTCGGGTTATGAAAATTGGGGATGGTGTAAATCAGTTTTGGCCGGTGCTTTTCCAGCAGTGCCGGCAGGTGTTCAACCAGCATGCCGTGTCGATCGCTGGGGACAGTGACGATATTGATCCTGTGCAGACGCAGCAGCCCCAGCGCTTCGGCATAGGTGGGTTCTTCGACGATCACCGTATCCCCCGGTTCAAGCAGGCTTTGCACAATCAGGCTGATGGCGTGCTGCGAACCGTTGGTGATCAGCACCTGTTCCGCGTGGGTAGGGATGCCCTGGGCGGTGAGGATCCGCCCCAGCGTATCGCGCAGCGGGTAGTAGCCGCAGTATTCGCCATAGCCGAAAGCCTCTTCCGCATGGCGGCTGAGCACCGACAGCAAGATCTTGCGGAATTCCTCCTGGGGGAAAACCTTCGGGCTGCCGACGCCGGCGGCAAAGTTGATGATGTTATCCGGCAGCGGCGTGTCGGGGTAGCCGTCCAGCCGCGAGGTCAGGGTGGTGAAACGCGCTGCCGGGAACGACGTATCGGACGTCGGCTGCGGTTGAGCGGGCCGCGCGCCCGGATGCAGAACATAGGCGCCGCTGCCGCGTCGCTGGCGCAGAAATCCTTTGGACGCCAGTTCGGCATAGGCATTGTCGGCCGTCAGCCGGCTGACGGCCAGTTCGGCCGCCAATGTGCGGGTGGAAGGCAGTTTGTCGCCATCGACAAAGACGCCGCTCAATATCGCCCGCCGCAATGCCTCTTCAATTTGCAGATACAGCGGGACATCCTGCTGGCGGTCTAACGGGATATGCATGGAAATTGGCTCGGTCAGGTGCGATGATTTTTACTATACCTCATCGCTGTCTGCCTTCAAGAGGGTAAAAGTGGCCTGCATAACAATGGGGGAAAGTGGCTCTGGCGGCAAAATGTCGCCGCGTTAGAATTCCTGCCTGAGTCTCTATCCTAAATAATTCGGGTTGCAGGAAGGCGACAAGAGCGAGAGTCCCGATGAGCTTACTCAAGTAAGTGATTCGGGTGAACGCTTGCAGTCAACACACCTGCAGCTTGAAGTATGACGGATATATTATCGCCGTTTTTTGAGGGTGTTATGTCATTACCGTCGGGTATTTCAGCAAGGCCGGCTTTCCCCGGCGCGCGTATTTTGCAAGGCAGCAGTCAGGGGTATGTCATTGCCATCATCAGTGCCATGCTGCTGGCCTTTACCGCCATTATCATCCGCGTGCTGACGCAGCATTATCACCTGCCTACCTTCGTGCTGGCCTTTTGGCGAGCGGCATTGGTGGCCCTGGTGTTATTGCCTCTGCTGTTGCTTATTAAACCCGAATGGGCGCGCTTGCAGCCTGCGCAGGTGCCTTTTTATGCCTGTTATGGCTTGCTGCTGGCGGTATTCAACAGCCTGTGGACGTTGTCGGTAGCCTTGAACGGCGCGTCGGTGGCGACCATTCTTACTTACTGCTCGGTAGGTTTTACCGTATTTCTTGGCTGGGTGATGTACAGCGAACGGCTGAACCTGCGCCAGATGCTGGTGATTGCGGTCAGCCTGGGCGGCTGTTTCCTGGTCAGCAACGGCGATAGCCTGGGCACTACCCATTTCAATCTGCTGGGGCTGTTGATCGGCATGCTGTCGGGTATCGGCTATACCCTTTATACCCTGGGAGGGCGGGTAGCCACAGAGCGGCGCTACCCGGTGTGGAATACCATTTTGTATGTGTTTGGCTTTTCGGCGATTTACCAATGGCTGTTCAACACCGCGTTGACGCTGTTTCCTCTGGCTGCATTTCAGGGGATGACCGGCTCTTTGTGGTTCCTTTCCCAGGGGGCGCAAGGTATCGAGTGGAGTGGTTGGTTATTGCTGGTGATCCTGGCCGCCGGGCCGACGCTGCTGGGGTTCGGTTTGTACAACATCAGCCTGAAGACGTTACCGCTGGCGGTTGCAAACTTGATTTTGTCGCTGGAGCTGGTGTTCACGGCGGTCATTGCCTATTTCCTGCTGGGGGAAAACATGAACCAGCTGCAACTGCTGGGCAGCGCGCTGGTGATGGGCGGGGTGCTGATGCTGAAGAGCAAAACGGTTGAGGCGTAATTTGTTACCCTTAGGCCAAGATGTGGAGACAACATCGGCCGAAAGGCGATATCTGCTTGGGAGATGGCTGCTGGCCAGCAATGATATTGCGGGCTTGAACGTGCGATAAGCGAAATTAAGCGTTAAATGAACAGGGCAGGGGAGTTACCCCGCCCCCCTTGACTCACTCAGCCTTGGCCGTTTCCAACGTCAGACGACGTTTATTAAATACCGTAATCCGGCTCGCTCCAGAGTAATGCTAAACAGTTTAATACGTGGGTCAATATTAAGTGACCACTGCAGTCATACAGTGGGACGCTATAAATAAGCAATGTAAATAATAGCATTCCCTGAGAAAGGTCCTGGACTGATGATCTCATTAGCTGTCATTTTTGCTTTTAGGGACATGTATTTTGGTATTCCGCCAGTTAAATAATAGTTGACACCGGCCCAGGCGGATTTCTCATCCAGAAACAGCGTGGAATAAAAGTTCTTGTTGTTGTTTAGATAAATCCTGTCTTCGGCTAATGTAGACTGGGAATATATCTTTACAGTTCCTGATTGGGAGCACTCAACTGTTCCATGAATGCTCTTCTCCGCCACGGAAATTTCATCTTGTGAAAGCGTACCAAAATCTATCACCGTTGGGAGATTCACATTACAAGATTGGTTTTGTGGCGGTAACTTACCACAAACAGAGTTGGGCCATAAACGTGCACCTCCGGCTATTGCGGGGGTCTGTACATAAAAAAGTCCAACGCAGCTGGCATCACTGCCATTTACTCTATAAGGCCTTGAGGTCCAGGGAATACCAAAGGAAGCCTTCCACGCGATCTCTACTTCTTTTGCTGTTCTGTAATTTTCGATTCGGAGACAGTTACGAGACTCTATACATGAACCATATAGCCCAGGATATCGGGTGCTGTATTTTACATCCGGGCCTATAAAACAAGAGGACCATCTATAGCAAGGATTGAGATCGGAGGTACTCTCATCCCATGCAACCAAAGATTGAACAACAGTCCAGTTAACAAAAGATACAGGAAGCATATATGCGCCAGCTACAGCTTGCTGAGAGAATGAAAAAACAGTAAAAAAAATAAAATTTCTATACGTTGCAATCCCTGGTTTCATATTAATTCCCATTCCATTGTGAAGATTCCCATGCAGATCCCTTGGTGTTTAAGATAAAAGTGATATTCGATGCATGAAGCGGTTTCGTGCAGCTGTGTGGTGTGTCATTTATAAACCTGATTTATAAATGGCAATGATTAGATTGACCGATTTAATAAATTTTTTATAATGAAAGCTGCAATTTATATATTGACTAATTCTTGGTGTGTTGCAAATCACTTATACCGATCGATAAAATTCAATTGATAGTCAAATTCTATCAAATGTATCATATGAATCGGTTATATCGATCGATTGGCTTTTTGAGTTCTTCTCGGAGCAGAGCCGATAAGATGACATCTAGATAGGAGGCGGTCCCTATCCTGTGCATTGCCAAATTTTAGGCTGTGTTTGGGTTCTAATGCTGGGGCAAGGGGACGGAAAAAGCATCAACAACGAAATCCAGATCCTGTTCAGACATAAAAAATCCGGAGTCAGGCGGCTGACTCCGGATTATCTCTCGTTGGCCTGATCGTTCAAGTGCTCTTAAACGATCGGTATTAGGGTTATTACCCCGTCCTTTTTACCTATTCGGCCTTCGCCGTTTCCGCCAGCCGGCGGCGCTTGCGTATCCTGCGCAGCAACAACGGCAGTACCAAAACCGCCACCGCCAGCACCAGCAGCGTTTGCGCGATGCTGCTGCTCCACAGGATGCCAAACTCGCCGTTACTGATCGACAGCGCGCGGCGCAGGTTTTGTTCCAGCATTTCACCCAGCACGAAGCCCAGAATAAGCGGCGACATCGGGAAGTGCATTTTGCGCAAGATATAACCGAACACTCCCAGCCCGACCATCAACAACAGGTCGAAGGTGGTGCTGTGCACCGCATAAACGCCCACTGCAGATACGGCGGCAATCGCCGGTACCAGGAACCACAGCGGGATGGTCAGCATGCGGGTAAACAGGCCGACCAGCGGCAGGTTCATGATCAGCAGGATCACGTTGGCAATCAGCAACGCGGCGATCAGGCCCCAGACAATGTCCGGCTGCTCGGTGAACATCGCCGGGCCCGGCGTGATGTTGTACAGCGTCAATGCGCCCATCATCACCGCCGTGGTGCCGGAACCCGGCACGCCCAGCGTCAGCATCGGAATGAACGAGCCGCAGGCCGAAGCATTGTTGGCGGCTTCCGGCGCCGCGACGCCGCGAATATCCCCCTTGCCGAAGGTCTCGCTGTTGCCGCTGATTTTCTTTTCGGTCATATAGGTGAGCGCGCTGGCGATGGTGGCGCCGGCGCCGGGCAGAATGCCGACGAAGAAGCCGATCACCGAAGAGCGCAGCGTCGGGCCAACGCACTCGGCGGCCTCTTTGCGGTTAAACAACAGGCGACCGGTTTTACGCACCAGCTTTTGTCCGCCGCTGGTGCTTTCCAGCATCAGCAGGATTTCACTGACCGAGAACAGCCCGATCACCACCACGATAAATTGCACGCCGTCGGAAAGATGCACGCTGTCGAAGGTGAAGCGGTAAACGCCGGTGTTGGCGTCTACGCCTACCGTCGCCAGCCCTAGGCCAATCAGCGCTGCCAGCAGCGACTTCAGCGGGTTTTGGCTCATCATGCTGCCCAGACAGGCGATGGCGAACACCATCAGGGCAAAGTACTCCGCCGGGCCGAATGCCAGCGACCAGCGCGCCAACAGCGGGGCGAACAGGATAATGCCGCCGATGGCGATTATGGAACCGACGAAAGAGCTGACCGCCGAGATCGACAACGCCACGCCGGCGCGGCCCTGTTGCGCCATCGGGTAACCGTCCAGCGCGGTCATGATCGCCGCCGCGTCACCGGGTACGTTGAGCAGGATGGACGAGATGCGGCCGCCGTATTCGCAGCCGATATAGACCGTCGCCAGCAGGATCAGCGCGGACTCGGCCGGCAGCTTGAGAGCAAACGCCAGCGGCAGCAGAATAGCCACGCCGTTGATCGGCCCCAGCCCCGGCAGCAGGCCGACGATGGTGCCGACGAAGCAGCCAATCAGCGCGATAATCAGGTTCTGCGGCACCAGCGCCACTTCGAACCCTTGGGTCAAATACATCCAGGTTTCCATCATCGCCCCCGTTAGCTCAGCCAAACGCCGAGTGGCAGTGTTACGTCGAGTAATTGGTCAAAGGCGTAGTACAGCGCAACGCCCATCACCACGCCGGAGACCGCCGCCGCCGGCAGGCTGGCCTGGAACAGCAGGCCAATGCTGAAGGTCAGCAGTGCGGTGGCCAGCGGAAAGCCCAGCCATTCGAAGCCCCAGCCGTACAGCACCAGCGTAATCACCAGCACCAACAGGCGTTGCATTACCTTGTTGTGCGGCCATTCGACGGCCTGCGGTTTGTTCAGCAGCAGCAGTGCCGCGCACAGCGACATCAGGCTGAGGATGGCCAGCGGGAAGGGGCGCGGCCCCAGCGGTTCATAGCTGTATTCGCTCTGAATGCCCCAGCCGATAAACAGGCCGCCGATGCACAGCAGCAACCAGAAACCGGCAAAAATGCGATCGCTCATGGTATTTCCCCCGGTTATTTAGCCAGGCCGAAGACTTTGGCCTGCTCGCGGTACTGATTGACCTGGTTTTTCACGTAGGCATCCAGTTCCTTGCCGGCCAGGTTGAATTCAAACAGGCCGCGCAGGTCGCGCTGCTTTTTGAATTCGTCGGTTGCCGTCATTTTCTGGAAGGTGTCGAGCCACCATTGATACTCTTCTTCGCTGACCTTCGGGCCAACGTAGAAGCCGCGGATGATCGGCCAGATCAGATTGAAGCCCTGCTCTTTGGCGGTTGGCACGTTGGCTAACTGGCCCGGCAGACGCTGTTCGGAGTACACCGCCAGCACGCGAATTTTGTCACCCTGCAGATAGGGCACCATTTCGCTCAAATCGCCGGACACCGCCTGAATATGGTTGCCGAGCAGCGCGGTAACGGGCTCGCCACCGCCTTCGAACGCGACGTAGCGCATCTTGTGAGGATCGACGCCGACCTCGCGCGCCAGCAGGGCGGTTTTCATCCAGTCCTGGCTGCCGATCGAGGCGCCGGCACCGAATACCACGCTGTTGGGATCTTTCTGGAAGGCATCCATCAGGTCCTTGAGGGTTTTGTACGGCGAGTCGGCGCGCACGGCGATCATGCCGTAATCGGTGCCGACGGCGGCCAGCCATTTCACGTCATCGACGTTGTAACGGCCGAACTTCCCTTGCGAAAGGTTAAGCAGAGAGCCGCCGGAGAAGGCGACCACGGTGCCGAATTCCGCCGGGCGCTGGGCGACGATGGCGTTATAGGCCACCGCGCCGACGCCGCCGGGCATATAGGTAACGCGCATCGGTTTGTCGATGGCGTTGGTTTCCTGCAGCGACACCTGAATCAGCTTGCAGGTCAGATCAAAACCGCCGCCGGGCTTGGCGGGGGCGATACATTCGGTGCGTTTCGGCGCTTCTACGGCAAATGCCTGATTGGCCGCCAGCAGCAGGGCGGTTGCGGTCAGAGTACGGGTGATTATTTTTTTCATTGCTTTCCCCAAGGTGTTTTTCTGTCGGAGTGAATCCCCGCCGATACGGGGTTGCCGAATTGTTAAATCAGCAACCTTTCATTTACCTTTCAGTGAGGGGAAAAGTTTACAGGATGTGATATGCGTCTCCTGTTTGCGGCCAAAACTGCCCGGGTGCTAACACATAAAGCATGGTAAGAACAGCCCTTAAACTTTGCTTAAAACATGTGTAATGTCAGTTTTGCCGTGTTGGTCTTGGGGTAAAATAATAAAAAATAAAATTATTACGGATGCATTATTATGTTTTTTTTGGGGAAATTGTTCGGTGGCAAGGACAGCGCCAAGGTAAACGCCATCAAGATGTTGCCTGTGGCCTATGCTGAAATGATTGGGGAAGCGGGGCATTGTCGGTTAAAACGCCTGCGCCCGGAGATCGGCGTTTTTGAACTGCATTTTTCTGCGGCCAACGGCGAAAAACATGCCTGCCAAATGACTGCCTGCATCACCGGCGTGGATATCGTGTTTGCCGCCAACAATCGCTCTGTGCTGGTTTCCCCGCCGTTCAGTCCCGCCAAAGTGCGGCCGGTGCTTGATATCGCTCTGGCCGACAGCGGGCTTCCATGTTGAAATAAACCGGGCGCTGGTGGCGCCCGTTGTTCTGTAGCGTAATTGTGCTCCAGCTCCCAAAACGGGTTCTGCATCACCCTTCTATCACACCGCCTTCCGTGCCATCCTGCTGTTATAAACATGTTAACAAGCGATATGCCGTCTCCTGACGATACGGCGCTGTATTCATCCTGCTTGTACAGATAAATCAACGGAATGGAAAAATGCGGCTGTTATTGGTAGAAGATCATCCCGAGTTATCCCACTGGTTGCAAAAGGCGCTGACCGGCGCCGGTTTTGCCGTGGACGTCGCGCCGGACGGGGTGGCGGCCGACCATCTGTTGTTAAACGAACGCTATGCGCTGGTGGTGCTGGATGTGGCGCTGCCGCGTCTGAATGGGCTGGATCTGCTGGCCCGTTTGCGTAAGCGCGGCCAGGACCTGCCGGTGTTGTTGTTGACCGCCAGAACCGACGTTGCCGATCGGGTCAGGGGGCTGAATCTGGGCGCCGATGACTACCTCACCAAACCCTTTGAACTCGATGAGCTGGAAGCGCGTATCCGGGCGTTGCTGAGGCGCAGCATCGGCGTGCCCCGGCAGGCGTTGCAATATGGCGCGCTGACCTATCACGATGAAGGCTATTTTCAACTGGACGATAAACCGCTGCAGTTAACGCCGCGTGAACTGGCGGTGCTGACCGCCCTGATCCACCGGCGCGGCCGGCCGGTCGCGAAGCAACAGCTGTTTGAACAGGTGTTTACCCTGTCTGACGAGGCCAATCCGGAGAGTATTGAGCTGTACGTGCATCGGCTGCGGAAAAAACTGCAGGGCAGCAACGTGGCGATCGTCACTCTGCGCGGTCTGGGCTACAGCCTGGAGCTCTGCAATGAGGTGGTTTAACGCACCGCGCTCCCTGTTTTACCAACTGCTGCTGTTTTTCGGTTTACCCTTGTTGGTGCTGGGCGGCATCTCTATATACACCCATTACTTCAGCGCCATGAACGCCGCCACGCTGGCTTACGATCGCACGCTGCTGGCATCGGCGCGCACCGTGGCGGAGCGGCTGGTGGTGCGCAACGGCCGCCTGGAAGTGGATGTGCCTTACGTGGTGCTCGACAGCTTTGAGCGCAACATGAACGATCAGCTCTATTACGAAGTGATCTCTCCGCAGGGCAAAAGTATCTCCGGTTATGACGATCTGCCGACCATGCCGCCGCATATCCTGCGCTCGAGTTTGTACCCGGCACTGGTGCATTTCTATGACGCCGAATACAGCGGCCGGCCTATCCGCGTGGCTGCGCTGTACCAGCCGGTCAATGAATCGGGCGTAATGGGCATGGCGACGATCCTGGTGGCGGAAACGCTGGAGTCGCGCCATTACCTGGCACGGCAGATGATGCTTTCTGCCTTGCTCAGCCAGGGGACCGTGGTGGTACTGACGATGATTCTGGCCTTCGCCTTGCTCAAGCGAGTGCTAAAGCCGATGCGCAAGCTTTCCGGCATCATGCTGCGGCGCGATCCGGGCGAACTGACGCCGTTGCCGATGGTGTTGCCCTGGTCGGAAATGCAGCCTCTGTTGCTGGCGTTCAACCGTTATATCGAACGGCTGCGGGTAATGGTGGCGCGTCAGGAGCGTTTCAGCGCCGACGCTTCTCATCAACTGCGCACGCCGCTGACGGTGCTGAAAACGCAAGTGGGAGTGGCGCTGGCCAGCGATAAGCCGGAGCAGTGGCGGGAGAGCCTGGCGGCGATGAGCGTCACGCTGGATAACACCGTGGCCCTGACCGATCGTCTGCTCTACCTCTCGCGGCTTAAAGCCCATGAACATCATGCCGATCGCAAGCTGCAACCGGTGAATTTGGCGCAGGTATTGCGCGACGCCTGTTTTTCGCGCCTGCCGCAGGCGCGCAGCAAGCGCATTGATTTAGGCTATGAAGGGGAGTCGGTATGCTGGGTCGGCGGTGAGACGCTGTTGCTCACCGAGCTGTGCGCCAATCTGCTGGATAACGCGCTGAAATATGTGCCGAATCAGGGCGTGGTCACCGCTCGACTGACGCTCGACAAGCCGGCGGGGGAGTGCGTGCTGGAAATCGAAGACAGCGGCCCGGGTATCGCTCAGCAGGATACCGCGCAGGCGCTGCAACCCTTTCATCGGCTGGATAACGTGGGCGAACAGCCCGGCGCCGGGCTGGGGCTGGCGCTGGTCAGCGACATTACCCGTTATCACGGCACCCGCCCGGAGCTGTTGACCTCGGCCGCGCTTGGCGGCCTGCTGGTGCGGGTGCGTTTTCAACTGTTGCCTTAAGACCCCATCCCCGGGGCCGAAGCTTTTGCCTTGCGCCCTAACGGCGTGCGCAGGCGCTGCGACAAAATTACGCCCAGCAACGTGACGCCGCCGCCGATCAAATGGTAACTGTGCAGTTGTTCATGGAGGAACAGCACGGCGATGACAGCGGTAAATACCGGCGACAGGTTCATGAATATCGACGCGGTATTGGCCCCGAGGCGAATAACGCCCTGGATCCACAAGAAAGGGGCGATGATCGAAGCCGGGATACCGGCGAACAATACCAGCGGGATATTCTGGCTGTTCAGTCCGACATCCTGCGCCATCAGAAAGTTGGGCAGCAACAGCACGACGCCGAGCAGGATCTGCACATACAGCGCCTGCCAATTAGGCAGCGCAATCATCCAGCGTTTGGTCAGCACGCCGTACAGCGCATAGGAAGCGGCGGCGGCGAACATCATCAGTTCTCCTTTGCCGATGCCATGTTGCAGCAACTCGCCTGGATGACCGGCGCTGACCAGCCATATCAATCCGCCGAAGGACAACAGGCTGCCGATCGCCACGCCGACGGTCGGCGCAATGCGCAGCAGCACGATGCTGATCAGGATGGTCAGCAACGGGATCAGCGACACAATGATACCCATAAACAGCGCGCTGACGCTGTGCGCCGCATAGTAGGCCAGGCTTTGGTACAGCACCATGCCGAGCAGGCCAAGGATCAGCAATTTCCACCCGTTGGCGCGCACCTCCCGCCAATTGCGGATCACGCCGGGTAATACGAAGGGGGTCAGGACGATCAGCGCCAGCAGCCAACGGTAAAACGAGATGGCGGCCGGATCGATAGCGGTGGCGGAGAGTTTGCTGACGACGGCGTTGACCGACCAGATCAGCACCGCCAACAGCGGGAAGAGCATATTCACGATGATTATTCTCAATAACGACGGACATGCTGGCTAGTCTACTCGTGTCCGGTTTATTATATATAGCGATATCCAGACAATATTTTGTGCCAACAAGACAAATCACGGTATGCAACCATGTCAGAAATCCGTCACTTTCCTGAAGCCTTGATCCCGGCGCCGCGCCCGGTGCAGTTTCGTTGCGAGGAGTTTAATGTCCGCACGGAATTCCAGCCGCACAGCCATCGTTGGGGACAACTGATGTGGGTGAAAGCCGGGGTGATGGTGATGAAGGTCGGCAATCAACGTTTTCTGGCTCCACCGGAGTTTGTGCTGTGGGCGCCGGTGGGGATCGAGCACTCCTGCTACAACCAGCGGCTGGCGCAGTGCCGCCTGGTGGATATCATGCCGTCGCTGTGCGTCGGGCTGCCGGCCGAGCCCTGCCTGGTGAGCGTGACGCCGATTTTCCGTGCCATCGCCGAAGATTTTTACGCACGCAAGCAATATATCCCGCGCGGCAAGCAGGATTTGCGTCTGTGCCGGGCGCTGATCGATCAACTGCATCTGTCGCCGGTCCAGCAAACTTATTTGCCGTCGTCCAACGATAAATTCCTGGCACCGGTGCTGGAAGCGCTGGAGCATTGCCCGTCGGACAACACCCCGCTCGCCGTCTGGGCCGCCCGGGTCTATACCACCGAACGCACCCTGTCACGCCGTTGCCGGCAAGAGCTGGGCATGTCATTCAGTGAATGGCGTCAGCGGTTGCGTTTCCTGCATGCCGTTTCGCTGCTTGAACAGGGCAAAACCGTGCAGAACGTCGCGCTGGAGGTGGGATACAGCTCGGCCTCGGCGTTTATCGTCATGTTTCAGCAAATCGCCGGCAGCACCCCCGAACGCTTTCGTCGGGCCTGATTCGGTGGCACACTCTTTCCCAGATAACCTCTTCATACTTGACGCCGCCTCTGTGCCGGCTGCGAGCACTCGCCCCAGTCACTTACTTGAGTAAGCGCCTGGGGACTTCTGCTCTTGCCGCAGTGATGCAACGCCAATTATTTTGGGTATAAATAAGCCGTAAACCGTCGGAGCAACAAGTGAAAATCCTGGTTGATGAAAATATGCCGTACGCGGCTGAACTGTTCAGTCGTTTGGGGGACGTGCAGGCGGTGCCTGGCCGCCCGATCCCGCGAGATGCGCTGGCGGATGCCGACGCGCTGATGGTGCGTTCGGTGACGAAAGTGAATGAAGATCTGCTGGCCGGTACCCGCATTGGTTTTGTCGGCACCGCTACCGCCGGCACCGACCACGTGGATGATGCCTGGCTGAAACAGCAGGGCATCGGTTTTTCCGCGGCGCCAGGCTGTAACGCCATTGCGGTGGTGGAATATGTGTTCTCTGCGCTGATGCTGTTGGCCGAACGCGACGGTTTTCAGTTGCGCGATAAAACCGTCGGTATTATCGGCGTGGGCAACGTAGGTTCGCGTCTGGATGCCCGTCTTAAAGCATTGGGCGTACGCACGCTGCTGTGCGATCCGCCGCGCGCCGAACGCGGTGACGCCGGGGAGTTCTGGCCGCTGGAAAAACTGGTCGCTGAAGCCGACGTGCTGACGTTCCATACGCCGCTGAATAAATCCGGCCCCTATCACTCGCTGCATTTGGTTGATGCCGAGTTGCTGGCGGCGCTGCCCGATAACCGTATCCTGATCAATGCCTGCCGTGGCGAGGTGGTGGATAACGCCGCGCTGCTGCAGGCACTGGAAAAAGGCAAAAAGCTGAGCACGGTGCTGGACGTTTGGGAACCTGAACCGGAGCTTTCATTACCCCTGTTGGCGCGGGTGGATATCGGCACCGCGCATATCGCCGGTTACACGTTGGAAGGCAAGGCGCGGGGCACCACTCAGGTGTTCGAGGCCTTCAGCCGCCATGTGGGTCGGCCTCAGCAGATTGAGCTGGCCTCGCTGCTGCCGGTGCCTGAATTCAGCCAGATCCAGCTGAACGGCCCGCTGGATGAAGGCAAATTAAAACGATTGATGCACTTGGTGTATGATGTGCGCCGCGATGATGCGCCGCTGCGCAAAGTGGCTGGGCAACCGGGCGAGTTTGATCGCCTGCGCAAGCATTATCAGGAGCGCCGCGAATGGTCCTCGTTGCGCGTCCAGTGCAATGACAACGCCAGTGCGGAACTGCTGCACAAGCTGGGCTTCAGCGTGCTGTAAGGGGCCGGCATGCCGGCTCCTTGCCAAAAAGGCATCGGCCCAATACGTAAGGTTGCCTTAAGCAATCGCCGCTATAGTAAGCGGCAAAGGATTATCGGGCGGTGGCAACACTGCCCGTCTGCTTTTTAAATGAATACTCTGGAGAAACCCAATGTCTGACGGCTGGAATATCGCTCTGCTTGGCGCCACCGGCGCGGTAGGTGAAGCGTTGCTGGAATTATTACAGGAACGCCAGTTCCCGGTGGGCGAACTCTATCCTCTGGCCAGTGAACGCGGCGCCGGGGCAACGGTACGCTTCAACGGCAAGTCGGTGCTGGTGCAAAAAGCGGAAGAATTTGACTGGTCGCAGGCGCAGCTGGCGTTCTTTGTCGCCGGTACCGAGGCGGCGGCCCGCTATGCGGAAGAAGCCGGTAACATGGGTTGCCTGGTGATCGACACCAGCGGCCTGTTTGCACTGGAGCCGGATATCCCCTTGGTGGTGCCTGGCGTGAACCCGCAGGTGCTGGCGGATTATCGCAATCGCAATATCGTCGCCGTGGCCGACAGCATGGTCAGCCAACTGCTGACGGCGATCAAACCCTTGACCGAACAGGCCGGGCTTTCCCGTCTGCACGTCACCACCCTGATGTCGGTATCGGCACGCGGCAAAGTGGCGGTTGACGATCTGGCGGGCCAAAGCGCGCGCTTGCTGAACGGCATTCCGGCTGAACCGGGCGTTTTCGCCAAGCAGTTGGCGTTCAATCTGCTGCCGTTGCTGGCAGACGAACAGGGCAGCGTGCGCGAAGAACGTTTGATTGTCGATCAGGTGCGTAAAGTCTTGCAGGACGAAGGGCTGCCGATTTCCGTGAGCTGCGTGCAGTCGCCGGTGTTCTACGGCCACGCGCAAGTGGTTCACCTGGAAGCGCTGCGCCCGATGTCTGCCGAAGAGGCTCGCAGCGAGCTGGAGCAGGTGGATGATATCCAACTGAGCGAAGAAGACGACTACCCGACTCAGGTTACGGAAGCGTCCGGCAGCGATGCGTTGAGCGTCGGCTGTTTGCGCAATGACTACGGCATTCCTGAAATCCTGCAATTCTGGTCGGTGGCGGACAACGTGCGCTTCGGCGGCGCGCTGATGGCGATCGAAACCGCAGAACGTCTGGTGCAGGAGCAGATGTACTGATGTCTGAAGTTGTCTTGCCCACCCAGCCGAAGTTAAAAATCGCGCTGGGGATTGAATATGACGGCAGCCGTTACTACGGTTGGCAGCGTCAGCAGGAAGTCGCCAGCGTGCAGGCCTGCCTGGAACAGGCGTTGAGCAAGGTGGCGAACGCGCCGATCTCGGTGCTGTGCGCCGGGCGTACCGACGCCGGCGTGCACGCTACCGGCCAGGTGGTGCATTTTGAAACCACCGCGCAACGCAAGGACGCGGCCTGGACTATGGGGGTCAATACCCATCTGCCGCCGGATATTGCCGTACGTTGGGTGGCCGGCGTGGCCGAGGATTTTCATGCGCGTTTCAGCGCCACCGCCCGCCGCTACCGCTACATTATATATAACCACCGCTACCGCCCGGCGGTATTGCAGCAGGGGGTAACCCATTTTTATCACCCGCTGGATGCCGAACGGATGGAAAGGGCGGCGCAGGCGCTGCTGGGCGAGAACGATTTTACGTCGTTCCGCGCCGTGCAATGTCAGTCGCGCACGCCCTGGCGTAACGTAAAACACGTTAAGGTTACGCGCTACGGCGAGTATA
Organism: Serratia plymuthica; assembly: GCF_018336935.1. Taxonomy (NCBI): domain Bacteria; kingdom Pseudomonadati; phylum Pseudomonadota; class Gammaproteobacteria; order Enterobacterales; family Yersiniaceae; genus Serratia; species Serratia plymuthica. The sequence continues at coordinate 5,099,660 of NZ_CP068771.1, forward strand.
TCGTGGTAGATATCAAGGCGAATGCCTTCGTGCACCATATGGTGCGCAATATTGTCGGCAGCCTGATGGAAATCGGCTGCGGCAATCAGGATGAGAACTGGATGGCCGAACTGCTGGCGCTGAAGGATCGGAATCTGGCAGCGGCGACGGCGCGTGCCGAAGGATTGTATCTGGTTTCCGTCGATTACCCTGAGCATTTTGGTCTGCCCCGGCCGCCGATGGGGCCGCTGTTTTTACCCGACGATTAGTTTTAGCTGACGATTAGACGCCGGCGCGCCCGACGCGTTGTTCCCTTGTGCATCTGCCGGGTGGGTGAGACACCCGGCAAAAAGAGAGAACCTATGGACATCATCAAGTTTGTGATTGATTTTATTCTGCATATTGACGTACATCTGGCCGAACTGGTCGCGCAATACGGCATGTGGGTCTATGCCATTTTGTTCCTGATCCTGTTTTGCGAAACCGGGCTGGTGGTCACGCCTTTCCTGCCGGGGGATTCTCTGCTGTTTGTCGCCGGCGCGCTGGCCGCACTGCCGACTAACGATCTGAATGTGCATACCATGGTTGCGCTGATGGTAGGGGCCGCGATCTTGGGCGACGCGGTGAACTATACTATTGGCCGGCTGTTTGGCGACAAGCTGTTCAGTAACCCGAATTCGAAAATTTTCCGCCGCAGCTATCTGGATAAAACCCATCAGTTTTATGAAAAACACGGTGGGAAAACGATTATTCTGGCGCGATTTGTACCGATCGTGCGCACATTTGCGCCGTTCGTCGCCGGTATGGGGAAAATGTCCTACCGTCATTTTGCTGCCTACAACGTGATTGGCGCGCTGGTTTGGGTGCTGCTCTTCACTTATGCTGGCTACCTTTTCGGTGATTTGCCGATCGTGCAGGAAAACCTGAAACTGTTGATCGTAGCGATCATCCTGGTTTCGATTTTGCCGGGCATCATTGAAATCTGGCGCCATAAGCGCGCGGCTGCCCGCCAGCAAAAACAGTAAAACATCGCTTAACCTGTCGGTTCGACCAGTTTTTTATCCACAGTGTCGGGTCGATATGGTTTAATGAGCGACATTTATGGTCTGTTCTCGCGAATAAGCCCTGAAGCCAGTGCCTAGGTCACGCGTTTGTCGCGTTTCGCTCGGGCACTTTTTCATTGGGTCTGTCGGCGGGGGGATTGTTAAAGCATGAACAGCGGACGGGTGTCCGTCAGGTTCAGACAGAAAGGTCATCGATGAGCTGGATTGAACGAATTCTTAACAAGAGCAATATTACACAAACCCGTAAGGCGAGCATTCCTGAAGGGGTCTGGACCAAATGTGACAGCTGCGGTCAGGTTCTCTATCGCGCCGAGCTGGAGCGTAATCTGGAAGTGTGTCCTAAGTGCGACCACCACATGCGCATGACTGCGCGCATGCGCCTGCATACCCTGCTTGACGAGGGCAGTGAGGTAGAACTGGGCAGCGAACTGGAGCCGAAAGACGTTCTGAAGTTCAAGGATTCCAAAAAGTATAAAGATCGTCTGGTTGCCGCACAGAAAGCGACCGGCGAGAAAGATGCGTTGGTCGTCATGAAAGGCACGTTGTACGGCATGCCTATTGTCGCCGCTTCTTTCGAATTCGCCTTTATCGGCGGTTCCATGTCTTCCGTGGTCGGTGCGCGTTTCGTGCGCGCGGTCGAACAGGCGCTGGAAGACAACTGCCCGCTGGTGTGTTTCTCGGCCAGTGGCGGTGCGCGCATGCAGGAAGCGCTGATGTCGCTGATGCAGATGGCGAAGACCAGCGCAGCGCTGGCGAAAATGCAGGAACGCGGGTTGCCGTACATTTCGGTGCTGACCGATCCGACCATGGGCGGTGTTTCCGCCAGTCTGGCGATGCTGGGCGATATCAATATCGCCGAGCCGAAAGCGTTGATCGGCTTTGCCGGCCCGCGCGTTATCGAGCAGACCGTGCGTGAAAAACTGCCGCCGGGCTTCCAGCGCAGCGAGTTCCTGATTGAAAAAGGCGCCATCGACATGATCGTGCGTCGCCCGGAAATGCGTCGCACTCTGGCGAGTACCCTTTCCAAGCTGACCAACCAGCCGCAGCCGCATTTCGATGAGGCAGAACCGGTAGTCGCACAGGAAAATCAGGTCGACGCCTGAGGCAAAAAAGTCCCCCGTGCAGGCGTAAGCCCGCGCGGGGTTCAGCCGCCATTTTGTGGCTAAGTGCCGGCTGATATGCCCTATGAATTTCACGTTGCAGTCATCCCGCTGTGGCTTGAAAGGTGACGGGTGTTACGGAGAGCATCGCCTTTACCGCGGTGAGGGGGTGCCCTGATGGATCAATGAACCCAATCAGTGATGGGACTCATGCAAAACCACCAAATTCCCCAAGCCACGTCGCCCTTGAGCTCGTGGCTTTATTATCTCGAACGTCTGCACAGCCAGGCTGTCGAGCTTGGCCTGGAACGCGTACAGCGCGTTGCGGCGCATCTTGATTTGCTCACTCCCGCACCGACGGTGTTCACCGTTGCCGGCACCAACGGCAAGGGCACGACTTGCCGAACGCTGGAAGCCATTCTGATGGCGGCCGGTCTGCGCGTTGGCGTTTACAGCTCGCCGCACCTGGTGCGTTATACCGAGCGGGTACGCATTCAGGGCGATGAGTTGAGCGAGGCGGAGCACAGCCGCTCGTTCGCCGCCATTGAGGCGGGCCGGGGTGAAACCTCACTGACCTATTTCGAATTTGGCACCCTGTCGGCGCTGCAACTGTTCAAACAGGCTAAGCTTGACGTGGTGATCCTGGAAGTTGGCCTTGGCGGCCGCCTGGATGCGACCAACATCGTCGATCCGAGCGTGGCTGTGGTCACCAGCATCGCGCTGGATCATACCGACTGGCTGGGCAACGATCGCGAAAGCATCGGCCGCGAGAAGGCCGGAATTTTCCGCGGCGGCAAGCCGGCGGTGGTAGGCGAGCCGGATATGCCTGACACCATCCGCGAGGTGGCGGAAAAACTGGGCGCGGCACTGTATCGTCGTGGCGAAGCCTGGACTTTCAGCGAACAGGGCGAACGCTGGCAGTGGGAAGGCGGCGGCACGCTGCTGACCGACCTGCCGATGCCCAACGTCCCGCTAGCCAATGCTGCGACCGCGCTGGCGGCGTTGCATTATTCCTCGTTGGAAATCGATGAGCGGGCGATCTTCACCGGCCTGCAGCAGGCGACGCTGCCTGGACGTTTCCAGATTGTGCGACAGGATCCGATGCTGATCCTCGACGTGGCGCATAACCCGCACGCCGCAGGCTATCTGGCCGGGCGTTTGGCGAAGCTGCCGCGCAAGGGCGGCAAGGTGCGCGCCGTGGTGGGCATGCTGTCGGATAAAGACATCGCCGGCACGCTGGCTTGCCTGAGCGAGCAGGTGGATGAATGGTATTGCGCGCCGCTGGAAGGGCCGCGCGGTGCCGGCGTCGAATTGCTGGCGCAACATTTGACGGAACCGCGGCAGTTTGCCGATGTCGAAACTGCCTGGCGTCAGGCTATGCAGGACGCTGATATTCAGGATATTGTGATCGTCTGTGGATCGTTCCACACCGTTGCGCACGTGATGGCGGCGTTAGACGAGATGCGGGGAGTGTGAGTGGCAAGCAAATTTCAAAACCGATTGGTAGGAACCGTCATTCTGGTCGCACTGGGGGTCATTATCCTGCCAGGGCTGCTGGATGGAAAAAAGAAACATTACGAGGATGAGTTCGCGGCCATTCCCCTGGTGCCAAAACCGGGTGATGTGGAGGAGAACGACGCGGTGCCGCCGGTAACCCAGTCTTTGCCGGCGCAACCGCCGGAAGGGGCGGGCGCGTTGGTTGAGCAGCAGGCGGCCAACGAAGCGGCCTCGCAGCAGGCAGCGCGCCAGACGGCTCAACAGCCGGTGCAGGTTGCGCCGCCGGTGGAAACTCGCCCGGCACAGCAACCGAAGCCGAAGCCGGTCGAAACCAAGCCGGTGGAAGTGAAGCCGAAACCGGTGCAGCAGCCAAAACCGGTGCAGCAGCCGAAACCGGTCGCCCAACCTAAGCCTGAGGTTGTCCCGGAAGTTAAACCGGAACCCAAACCTGAGCCGAAGCCAGAACCTAAACCGGAGCCGAAACCGGCTGCGGAAGAGAAAGCGCCGGCAGGGCAGGCTTATGTAGTACAACTGGGTGCACTGAAGAACGCCGCCAAGGTGAATGAGGTCGTGGCGTCGCTCAGGTTATCCGGCTATCGCGCCTTCACCGTGCCGTCAACGCCGGTACAGGGGCAAATCACCCGGATCTACGTTGGCCCGGACGCGTCAAAACAGAAGTTGCAGTCTTCACTGTCTGCGCTGAACTCCATCAGCGGTTTGAGCGGCCAGGTGAAGCCCTACGGCGCACATTGACAGGATTGGGGCACAGCATGCTGTGCCCCTGAATCGATGAGTGCTGGTATAATCACTATTGAAAATGTGCCTTTCACAGGCCAAATGGCCTATGTAGGCGCGGCGATTGAGAATTTTTTTATCGCCGTTTTTTATTTGTTGCGTGCTGGGAAATCCCCTACGCAAACGTTTTCTTTTTCTGTTAGAATTCGCCGCGAATTGGATCACCCGATAAATTTCATGTCGCATCAAGGCGGCAACTGAACGAATCCCCGGAGCTTGGTCAACCAAGTCACTGGGGTGAGTGAAGGCAGCCGACGCAGATGCGGTTTGAAAGATGAAGGGGGCAGGGGCGATTCATTATTGGAATAGTTCATGGTCTGGATTGATTACGTCATTATAGCGGTGATTGGGTTTTCGGCTCTGGTGAGCCTGATCCGAGGGTTTGTTCGCGAAGCATTGTCACTTGTGACATGGGGATGTGCGTTTTTTGTTGCCAGCCATTTCTACTCTTACCTTGCGGTCTACTTCACTCGTTTTGAAGATGAACTGGTGCGAAACGGCATCGCGATTGCCATCTTGTTTATCGCGACCTTGATCGTAGGAGCTATTGTCAACTATGTGATTAGCTCACTGGTAGAGAAAACCGGGTTATCAGGCACCGACCGGGTGCTGGGCGTCTGTTTCGGCGCACTGCGCGGCGTGTTGATCGTTTCGGCGATACTGTTTTTCCTGGATACCTTTACCGGCTTCTCGCAAAGTGACGACTGGAAGCAGTCACAGCTCATTCCCCAGTTCAGTTATATCATCAGGTGGTTCTTTGACTACCTGCAGAGCACGTCGAGTTTCTTACCGACCCATTTACCGGGGCGGTAGCGCTGATGAGGAAAAGACAACATGTGCGGTATTGTCGGTATCGCCGGTTTTATGCCGGTAAACCAGTCGATTTATGATGCGTTGATGGTGCTTCAGCACCGTGGCCAGGATGCCGCAGGCATCGTCACCATAGATGCCCATAACGGGTTCCGTTTGCGTAAGGCAAATGGTCTGGTGAAGGATGTGTTTGAGGCACGCCATATGCAGCGCTTGCAGGGCAACATGGGTATTGGCCATGTGCGCTACCCGACGGCTGGCAGCTCCAGTGCCTCAGAGGCTCAACCATTCTATGTAAACTCGCCGTTCGGCCTTACGTTGGCCCACAACGGCAACCTGACCAACGCCCATGAGCTGCGCCAAAAGCTGTTTGAAAGCGGTCGCCGCCATGTCAACACCACCTCCGACTCCGAAATCCTGCTGAACGTTCTGGCCAGTGAGCTGGACCGCTTCCAGGACTATCCGCTGGAGTCAGACAACATCTTTACCGCCGTTGCCGCCATGCATCAGCAGCTGCGCGGTGCCTATGCCTGCGTGGCGATGATCATCGGCCACGGTCTGCTGGCGTTCCGCGACCCGAACGGCATTCGCCCGCTGGTGATCGGCAAACGTCAGCTTGAAGACGGTCGCTGCGAGTATATGGTGGCTTCCGAGAGCGTGGCGCTGGATACACTGGGCTTTGAGTTCTTGCGCGACGTGGCGCCGGGCGAAGCGGTGTACATCACCGAGAAAGGCCAACTGTTCACCCGCCAGTGCGCAGAGAACCCGAAAACCAACCCGTGCCTGTTCGAATACGTCTACTTTGCCCGTCCAGACTCCTTTATGGACAAGATTTCGGTCTACAGCGCCCGTGTGCGCATGGGGCAGAAGCTGGGCGAGAAGATTGCTCGCGAGTGGGAAGATTTGGACATCGACGTGGTGATCCCGATCCCGGAAACGTCCTGCGATATCGCATTGGAAATCGCGCGTATTCTGGATAAGCCGTATCGCCAGGGCTTTGTGAAGAACCGCTATGTCGGCCGTACCTTCATCATGCCGGGCCAGCAGGCGCGCCGTAAGTCGGTACGCCGCAAGCTGAACGCCAACCGCGCCGAGTTCCGCGACAAGAACGTGCTGCTGGTGGACGACTCCATCGTGCGCGGCACCACGTCCGAGCAGATCGTTGAGATGGCGCGTGACGCCGGGGCGAAACGCGTTTATTTGGCTTCCGCTGCGCCGGAAATTCGTTTCCCGAACGTGTACGGCATTGATATGCCAAGCGCCAACGAACTGATTGCCCACGGCCGTGAAGTGGATGAAATCCGCCAGATCATCGGTGCCGACGGTCTGATCTTCCAGGATTTGGACGATTTGATCGAAGCGGTGCGTGAAGAGAACCCGGACATCAGCCAGTTCGAATGCTCGGTGTTTAACGGCATCTATGTCACCAAAGACGTAGACCAGAGCTACCTCGAGTATCTGGAGTCGCTGCGTAACGACGACGCCAAGGCGATACGTGGCCAGACCGAAGCAGAAAACCTGGAAATGCATAACGAAGGTTAAGCCTCGGCGCTAGCCAAAAAGGTGCACCGCGGCGTTTGTCGCGGTGCATTATCCTCCCCTGACTTGCTTATGCTCCGCCATTCCGGCAAAGTCTGCCTGATCCTACTTTCTCTTCGGCAGAGGCCAGACTTATGAAACGACTCATCATCGGTATTTCCGGCGCCAGCGGCGCAATCTACGGCGTGCGGCTGTTGCAGGCATTGCGCGACGTCGCAGAGGTGGAAACCCATTTGGTGATGAGCAACGCGGCGCGGCAAACGCTGTCGCTGGAAACCGAGCTCAGCCTGCGTGAAGTGCAGGCGCTGGCCGACGTGGTGCATGATGCGCGCGACATCGGTGCCAGCATCTCTTCCGGTTCGTTCAAAACCCTGGGTATGGTGATTTTACCTTGCTCAATCAAGACGTTATCCGGCATTGCCAACAGTTATAGCGACGGCCTGCTGACGCGCGCCGCCGATGTGGTGCTGAAGGAACGCCGCCGGCTGGTGTTGTGCGTGCGTGAAACCCCATTGCATATAGGCCATTTACGCCTGATGACGCAGGCGGCGGAAATGGGCGCAGTGATCATGCCACCGGTGCCGGCGTTTTATCACCAACCGAAAAGCGTCGATGACATCATCGATCAAACCGTGAATCGGGTGGTCGATCAGTTCGACATTGAATTACCGAAAGATTTGTTCACCCGTTGGCAAGGCTCCAATTAACAAATTTATCCCCAATTTGGCACATTTGTGCAACACCGCACTGAATTAGGGCGGCACATGCACCATAATGATCCCACTCCATCACGCTCACTGTTTCAAGGCTCTGGCATTTTGTCATTGTCCGTGACGCGGCCCTGACTGGCCGATTTATTTTTGCGGTTATCGTCCCAGGAAACAGTTTTGTGAAGGCCGGAGCCGTTCCCTCCGCCTACCGCAACAAATGTGGCACGATTACTGCAAATTGATTTGGTGGGAAAGTAATGCCCGCAGTGGCATCAAAAAAATCAATTTGAGGGTAATTTATGAAAAAGCTGGTTAAGGTTCTTCCTTTAGTCTTGGCTTTGAGCGCAGTAAGCAGCGCATTCGCCGCAGTGCCATCAACGCTGAAGATAGGTACCGATCCGACCTACGCACCATTTGAATCCAAAAATGCCAAAGGTGAGTTGGTCGGCTTTGATATCGATTTGGCCAAAGAGCTGTGCAAACGCATAAATACCCAATGTACCTTTGTGGAAAGCGATTTTGACGCGCTGATCCCCTCTCTGAAGGCGAAGAAAATTGACGCCATCATCTCTTCATTGTCGATCACCGAAAAACGCCAGCAGGAAATTGCCTTTACCGACAAGCTGTACGCCGCTAACGCCCGCCTGATCGCGCCGAAAGGCTCGAAGCTGTTGCCAACCGTGGACGCGTTGAAAGGCAAGAGCGTGGGCGTGCTGCAAGGCACCACCCAGGAAGCCTATGCGAACGCCATGTGGCAGCCTAAGGGCATCACCGTGGTGCCTTACCAGAACCAGGACCTGGTGTACGCCGACCTGGCATCCGGCCGCATCGATGCCGCTTTCCAGGATGAAGTGGCGGGCAGCGACGGCTTCCTGAAGCAACCTCCGGGCAAGGATTACGCTTTCGCCGGCGCATCGGTGAAGGATGACAAGTTCTTTGGCGTGGGCACCGGCATGGGGCTGCGCAAGACCGATACCGAGCTGAAGGCGGCGCTGGATAAAGCCTTTGCCGAGATGCGCAAAGACGGCACTTACGACAAGTTTGCGAAAAAATACTTCGATTTTGACGTCTACGGCGGTTAATCCCACGTACCGTTCCATGGTGTGACTACGGGGGTCAGTTCGCTGGCCCCGATGGTTCGGGCTCCAATGACGACAGGGTGAAGTAGATGCTGCAAGGCTATTCCCAACTGATATTTGAGGGGGCTCTGGTGACGCTGGAGCTGGCCCTCAGTTCCGTACTGCTGGCGCTGGTGATTGGTTTGATCGGTGCCGGCGGCAAGCTTTCCCATAACCGCCTGCTTTCTACGCTGTTTGGTGCCTATACCACGTTGATCCGCGGCGTGCCTGATTTGGTGTTGATGCTGCTGATTTTCTACGGTCTGCAGATTGCGCTGAACAACCTCACAGAACTGCTCGGTTTTTCGCAAATTGATATCGATCCGCTCAGCGCGGGGATTATCACCCTCGGCTTTATCTATGGCGCTTATTTCACGGAAACCTTTCGCGGCGCTTATATGGCGGTGCCGAAGGGGCAAATCGAGGCGGCTACCGCCTACGGTTTCTCCGGCTCGCAGATTTTCCGCCGCATTTTGTTCCCTGCAATGATGCGTTTTGCCCTGCCGGGTATCGGCAACAACTGGCAGGTGATCCTCAAGGCGACGGCGCTGGTGTCGATTCTGGGTTTGAACGACGTGGTGAAAGCCACTCAACTGGCTGGCAAAGGCACCTATCAGCCATTCTTCTTTGCGATAGTGGCCGGTGTGGTTTATCTGATTTTTACCACCGCTTCCAATGGCGTGTTGCTGTGGCTTGAACGGCGTTATTCATTGGGCGTCAAGAGGGCCGAATTATGATCGAGATTTTGCAACAGTATGGGCAATCGCTGCTGTGGAGCGACGGCTACCGTTTCACCGGCGTGGCGGTCACGCTATGGCTGCTGATCTCGTCGGTGGTGATGGGGGGCTTGCTGGCGATACCGATGGCGGTGGCGCGCGTTTCCTCAATCTCCTGGGTGCGTTTTCCGGTGTGGCTCTATACCTACATATTCCGCGGCACGCCGCTGTATGTGCAGCTGCTGGTGTTTTATTCGGGGATGTACAGCCTGGAGATCGTGCGGGGTTCGGATTTCCTCAACGCGTTCTTCCGCAGCGGGCTTAACTGCACCATTCTGGCGCTGACGCTGAACACCTGCGCCTACACCACCGAGATCTTCGCCGGGGCAATCCGCGCGGTGCCGCACGGTGAAATTGAGGCGGGCAGCGCCTATGGTTTCTCTCGCTTCAAAATGTACCGCTGTATCATTCTGCCTTCGGCGTTGCGTACCGCGCTGCCGGCATACAGCAACGAAGTGATCCTGATGCTGCACTCCACCGCACTGGCATTTACCGCCACCGTACCGGATCTGTTGAAGATCGCGCGCGATATCAACGCGGCGACCTATCAGCCGTTCTATGCCTTCGGCATCGCGGCGGTGCTGTATCTGGCGATCTCCTACGTGCTGATCAGCCTGTTCCGCAAGGCAGAAAAACGCTGGATGGCGCACGTTAATCACTGATAATGACGGGGAAAAACCATGTCTGAAAATAAATTAGCCGTCACTGAACTGCATAAACGTTATGGCGAACACGAAGTACTGAAAGGCGTGTCACTGGCGGCGAACGCAGGGGATGTGATTAGCATCATTGGCTCTTCGGGGTCAGGTAAAAGCACCTTTTTGCGCTGCATTAACTTCCTGGAGAAACCCAGCGAAGGCTCCATCAGCCTGAACAACGAAGATATCCGCATGGTGCGCGACAAAGACGGCCAACTGAAGGTGTTTGACAAGAAACAGCTGCAATTGTTGCGTACTCGTCTGACCATGGTATTCCAGCATTTTAACCTGTGGAGCCACATGACGGTGCTGGAGAACGTGATGGAAGCGCCGGTGCAGGTGCTGGGGTTGAGCAAGGCCGAAGCGCGCGAGCGCGCAGTGCGCTATCTGGATAAGGTGGGCATCGACGAACGCGCGCGCGGTAAATATCCGGTGCATCTGTCCGGGGGGCAACAGCAGCGCGTGTCCATCGCCCGTGCGTTGGCGATGGAGCCGGAGGTGCTGTTGTTTGATGAACCGACGTCGGCCCTGGATCCGGAGCTGGTGGGCGAAGTGCTGCGCATCATGCAGAAGCTGGCTGAAGAGGGGAAAACCATGGTGGTGGTGACGCACGAGATGGAATTTGCGCGCCATGTTTCAAGCCACGTGATTTTCCTGCATAAGGGGCTGATTGAAGAGCAGGGGCCACCGGCCGAGCTGTTCGGCAATCCAAAAAGCCCGCGCCTGCAGCAGTTCCTTTCCGGCGCTTTAAAATAAACGCTTGCCTGGGGCCGGTTCTGCCTGGCCCCAGGCATCCCGCTCAGCGGCTGTCGAGCCGTTGATTAATAACGTCATCCAGCGCCTGTTCCAGTTCCAGAAAACGGAAACTGAAACCCGCTTCCTCCAGCCGCCTCGGCACCGCCCGCTGACCGCCCAGGACCAGCACCGCCGCTTCTCCCATCAGTAAACGTATGGCAAATGCCGGCACGCGCAAAAACGCCGGACGATCGAGCACGTTGGCGAGTTGGGCTGCGAACTGTTCATTGTGCACCGGATAGGGGGCGACCATATTGAAGGGGCCTTGCAGGGTGGCGTGTTCCAGCAAATAAAGAATACCGTTGACCATATCGTCCAGATGAATCCAGGGCAGATATTGGCGGCCATCGCCTATCGGCCCGCCCAGCCCCAGACGGAACGGCGGCAGCATTTTCGCCAGCGCTCCGCCTGTGCTTGCCAGCACCACGCCGGTGCGCAGCAGGCAGACGCGGGTTGCGTCGCTTTGTGCTTGCAGCGCCAGGGATTCCCACCGTTGGCAGAGCTGATGGGTGAATTCGTCATGCGGAGCTTCATCTTCGGTGACCACTGCCTGGCCTTGATCGCCATAGTAGCCGACGGCGGAGCCGGAAATCAGCACGCCGGGCGGCGAGCTGCCGGCGTTAATCAACGCCGCTAACCGTTCTGTCAGATCCCAACGGCTGTGGCACAGGCGCGCTTTCTGCGCCTTGCTCCAGCGTTTATCGGCGATAGGCTCACCGGCCAGGTTGATCACGGCGTCAAAGCCATCCAGCGACGTTTGGTCCTGCAACGTTGACCAGTAGCTGACTTGTTCGCCAAACCGTTCATGCGCACGTTGTACGTCACGGGTCAGCACCGTGATTGAGTGAGACAGACTCAGCAGCCGCCGCGTCAGGCTGCTCCCTATCAATCCTGTGGCGCCGGTGATCAGGATCCGCATGGTCAACCTCCCTGATACGCTATTGTTTCAGCCCCGGCGATAACTCATGGTCATGGAAACCGAGTCGGCATAACGCAGGGCCAGTAGTTTATCGATCTCTACTTCAGCATAGGTTACCCAGGCATGTTCTTTCACGATATCGAGCACATCCTGAGTTAATTTTTCCAGCAGGGCGAAGCGGTTATCTTCAACATGGCGGATGATCGCTTTGGTGATGGTGCGGTAGTTGAGCGCGTCGTCGATGTTTTCGCTATTGCGCGCCTTATCCGCCGGGTAGTGGATTGCCACGTTAATCAGGATGTCCTGACGATTGTTGATTTCTTCTTCCTTGATACCGATGAAAGTACGCAACCGCAGATTTTTGATACGAATAATGGCGTCGGGTTGACTGAATGACATCAGAGAGTCTCCACAGGTCTGATTATTGGCGCTCAGAATACACGGAAAGTAGGGAAAAGATAACGAGCCGGGAGAAACTCCCCGGAAACCGGGGAGTCGGGTGGTTAACCTTGCTCGGCCAGCTTATAGGCGCGCCCGGTCGCCGGGCGGTTGCTGATACGTTCGAACCAGTTGCGCACCGCCGGATAATCCGCCAGATCGATGCGCTGGCGCGGATGCGAAACCACCCAGGGATAGGTGGCGATATCGGCGATGCTGTAGTTGTCGCCGCCCAGATACGGGTGTTTTTGCAGCTCGGCTTCCAGCACGCCATACAGGCGCTTGGTTTCCAGATGGTAACGCTCGATGGCGTAAGGCACCGGCTGCGGCGCGTAATGGTTGAAATGGTGATTCTGCCCGAGCATGGGCCCAAAACCCGCCACCTGCCAAAACAGCCACTGTAGCGTGGCGGCGCGCTCGCGCAGCCCTTTGCTCAGCAACTTGCCGGTTTTCTCCGCCAGGTACAGCAGGATTTCGCCGGATTCGAACAGGCTGATGGGCGCACCGCCGTCAACCGGTTGCTGATCGACAATCGCCGGGATTTTGTTGTTGGGTGAAATGCTCAGAAAGTCCGGCTTGAACTGATCGCCGGCGCTGATATTGACGCGGTGGATACGGTAAGGTAAGCCAACCTCCTCCAGAAACAGGGTAATCTTGTGACCGTTGGGAGTAGGCGCGTAATACAGGTCAATCATGGTGCCTCCTGCGGTAAAGTGATCTGTAAGTCATTACACGTTGTCGCGGTCTTCGCCGCGCACAAAGGTACATCAGAGTTTCAATTATACCCATGAATTCCAAGCTGCAACTTGAAAGACCGCGGGCATTAAGGTTACCAACAATAGCAGCTAAGAATAGCAGGCTATGTGAGATTCGTCTGATGCTATATCCGCAAGAGACATCACAATGCTTGGCCAACGAGGTCTTGACCTCTTGTCAGCCTTGCCGTCCTTGGCCGCTGAGATAAAATAGCGCATATGCCCCTGCTAAAGGAATGGTTATGAAGCTGATATTCGCCTCCGATATACACGGTTCACTCCCCGCCACCGAAAGCCTTTTGGATCGATTTGAACAAAGCGGCGCCGACTGGCTGATTCTTCTGGGCGATTTGCTGAATCATGGGCCGCGAAATGCGTTGCCGGCAGGTTATCAGCCCGCTCAGGTTGCCGAACAATTGAATCGCTATAGCGACAAGATCATCGCCGTTCGCGGCAATTGTGACAGTGAAGTTGATCAAATGTTGCTGACGTTTCCCATCACCGCACCCTGGCAGCAGGTGTTGCTGCAAAAAAGACGATTGTTTTTAACCCACGGTCACCTTTATCATCCCTCGGCACTGCCGCCGTTATCTTCCGGCGATGTCCTGGTCTATGGCCACAGTCATGTACCGCAGGCGGAACGGCAGGGAGAGATTTACTGCTTTAATCCAGGGTCGGTCAGCATTCCGAAGGGGGGCTTTCCCGCCAGTTATGGCATACTGGAGGACGGCATTTTAAGTGTGGTCACATTGCAGAGCGGCAAGGCTGTTGCAGAGGTGGCATTAACGCACTAATTTATACACACACAATAAAAATCTTTGAAAAACACTCATTGATTAACCAGTGCGCGGGATGCAACGCGCCAAAATAGAAGGTTTTAGAGGATGGCGGAACAGGGTCAGGCTGCAGATACCGAGTGGGTTGATATCGTCAACGAGCAAAACGAAGTGATTGCTCAATCAAGTCGCCAACAAATGCGTGCTCAACGGCTGCGTCATCGTGCTACCTATATTGTGGTGCATGATGGAATGGGTAAAATTCTGGTGCAGCGTCGCACCGACATTAAAGACTTCTATCCGGGCTGGCTGGACGCCACCGCGGGCGGAGTAGTGCAAAGCGGCGAGAATGTGCTCGATTCCGCACGCCGCGAGGCGGAAGAGGAACTGGGGATTGCCGGCGTGCCTTTCGCCGAACATGGCCTGTTCTATTTTGAAGAAGAGCAATGCCGGGTATGGGGCGCACTGTTTAGCTGCGTGTCCCACGGGCCGTTCGCCCTGCAGGAAGAAGAAGTGGTTGAGGTGAGCTGGCTGACGCCGGAAGAGATCACCGCCCGCTGCGACGAGTTCACCCCGGATTCGCTGAAGGCGCTGTCGCTGTGGCTGACGCGCAACAACGAACAGGCTTACGGTAAACCGTTACGCGACACCGACGAAAACGCCTGATGAGTCGCAGGTTACCGAAATGAAAAAGCCGGTCAATAAATTGACCGGCTTTTTTTATCCGACAACGCTGGGGTTATCAGGCGTTGGCAGCCGCATCAGCCTGTGCAGACTGAATGGCGGTCAGCGCTACGGTGTAAACGATATCGTCTACCAAGGCGCCGCGTGACAGGTCGTTCACCGGTTTGCGCATGCCTTGCAGCATTGGCCCGATGGATACCAGGTCAGCAGAACGCTGTACCGCTTTATAGGTGGTGTTACCGGTGTTCAGATCCGGGAAGATGAACACGGTAGCCTGGCCGGCAACCGGCGAGTTCGGCGCTTTGGATTTCGCTACGTCAGCCATGATGGCGGCGTCGTACTGCAGCGGGCCGTCGATGATCAGATCAGGGCGTTTTTCCTGAGCCAGGCGGGTCGCTTCGCGCACTTTCTCGACGTCGCTGCCCGCACCGGAGTTGCCGGTAGAGTAGGAGATCATCGCCACGCGTGGCTCGATACCGAAGGCCGCTGCGGAGTCTGCCGACTGAATCGCGATTTCTGACAGCTGCTCGGCGGTCGGATCCGGGTTGATCGCGCAGTCGCCGTACACCAGAACCTGGTCAGGCAGCAGCATGAAGAACACGGAGGACACCAGCGAGCTGCCCGGTGCGGTTTTGATCAGCTGCAGTGGTGGGCGGATGGTGTTGGCGGTGGTGTGAACCGCACCGGAAACCAGGCCGTCGACTTCGCCTTTCTCCAGCATCAGGGTGCCGAGAACCACGTTATCTTCCAACTGCTCGCGCGCAACCACTTCGGTCATGCCCTTGCTCTTGCGCAGCTCAACCAGACGCGGCACGTATTGCTCGCGCACGACGACCGGATCGACGATTTCGATGCCTTTGCCCAGTTCAACGCCCTGAGCCGCAGCGACACGCTGGATCTCTTCCGGGTTACCCAGCAGGACGCACTCCGCGATACCGCGTTCGGCACAGATGGCTGCCGCTTTCACGGTGCGTGGCTCGTCGCCTTCCGGCAGTACGATACGTTTGCCGGCTTTACGCGCCAGCTCGGTCAGCTCGTAGCGGAATGCCGGTGGAGACAGGCGACGTGAACGCGCGGAGGTAGCGGTCAGCGACTCGATCCACTCTGCGTTGATGTGGCTGGCCACGTAGTTCTGCACTTTCTCGATGCGCTGATGGTCGTCCGCCGGCACTTCGAGGTTGAAGCTTTGCAGGCTGAGCGAAGTCTGCCAGGTGTTGGTGTCGACCATAAATACCGGCAGGCCGGTCTGGAAGGCGCGTTCACACAGCTTTTTGATCGGCGCATCGATGGCGTAACCGCCGGTCAACAGAATGGCGCCGATTTCCACGCCGTTCATCGCCGCCAGACAGGCGGAAACCAGCACGTCAGGGCGGTCTGCGGAGGTGACCAGCAGTGAGCCTGGGCGGAAGTGTTCCAGCATGTGTGGAATGCTGCGCGCACAGAAGGTCACGGACTTCACGCGGCGAGTCATGATATCGCCTTCGTTGATCACGGTAGCCTTCAGGTGGCGGGCCATGTCGATGGCGCGAGTGGCGATCAGATCAAAGCTCCAGGGTACGCAGCCCAGCACCGGCAGCGGGCTGTTGGCGAACAGCTGCGCAGGATCGACGTTAGTCACGCTGGCTTTGGTGGAGTCGTCGAAGATCTCGGACAGGTCAGGACGGGTGCGGCCCTGCTCGTCGACCGGAGCGTTCAGTTTGTTGATGATGACGCCGGTGATGTTTTTGTTTTTGCTGCCGCCGAAGCTGCTGCGGGCCAGCTCAATGCGCTCTTTCAACTGTGCAGGGGAATCGTTGCCCAGCGCCAGGACGAAGACGATTTCCGCATTCAGGGTTTTGGCGATTTCATAGTTCAGCGCGTTGGCGAACTGGTGTTTACGGGTCGGCACCAGGCCTTCGATCAGCACCACTTCCGCGTCTTTGGTGTTCTCATGGTAGCGCGCTACGATCTCTTCCATCAGCACGTCTTGCTGGTTGGAGCTCAGCAGGCTCTCAACGTAGCTCATGCGCAGCGGTTCGGCCGCCGGAATGGTGGAGTTGCTGCGGATGATGGTGGTGGTCTGGTCGAGAGAGTCGCCGCCGGTGCGTGGTTGGGCGATAGGCTTGAATACGCTCAGACGAACGCCTTGCTGCTCCATGGAGCGGATGACACCCAGGCTGACGCTGGTCAGACCGACGCTGGTGCCCGTGGGGATCAACATAATTGTACGTGACACAGAATAGTCCTCTTCACGATTAACATGAGGCTAAAACAGCACCGTCAGCCTTGGCTGACGGTGTCGGAGAGCGTTACGCGGTCAGACGGGATGCGTCTTGCGCGATGACCAATTCTTCGTTGGTCGGGATAACCAGCGCCAGGCGGCTGCCGTCTTTGGTGATGGCGCCGGATTTACCGAAACGGGCGGCCATATTGCGCTCGTGGTCGATCTCGAAGCCCAGCAGACCCAGTTTGTCCAGGGTCAGCTCACGCACCATGCCGGCGTTTTCGCCGATGCCGCCAGTGAAGATCACTGCGTCCAGGCGGCCGTCCATCTGCGCGCTGTACGCACCGATGTATTTGGCCAGACGGTGGCAGAACACGTCCATTGCGCGCTTGGCGTCTTCTTTGCTGGCGTAGTTGTCTTCAACATAACGGCAGTCGCTGGTGACTTCGGTCAGGCCCAGCAGGCCGGATTCCTTGGTCAGCATTTTGTTGATTTGATCAACGCTCATGCCCAGGGAGTCGTGCAGGTGGAAGATGATCGCCGGATCGATGTCGCCGCTGCGGGTGCCCATCACCAGGCCTTCCAGTGGGGTCAGGCCCATGGAGGTGTCAACGCATTTGCCGTTGCGCACTGCGGTAACGGAACCGCCGTTGCCCAGGTGGCAGGTGATCACGTTCACTTCTTCAACCGGCTTGTTCAGCATCTTCGCGGCTTCTTGGGTCACGTAGAAGTGGCTGGTGCCGTGTGCGCCATAGCGGCGAATGCCGTGATCGCGGTACAGGCTGTACGGCAGGGCGTACAGGTAAGATTCTTCCGGCATGGTCTGGTGGAACGCGGTGTCGAACACGGCAACGTTTTTATCCGCCAGGTTAGGGAATGATTTCAATGCCTCAGCGATACCGATCAGGTGCGCCGGGTTATGCAGTGGTGCAAATGGTATCGAATCTTTGATACCCTGCAAGACTTCGTCATTGATCACGGCAGAAGCGGTAAACTTCTCGCCGCCGTGCACAATGCGGTGGCCGATAGCGGTCAGCTGTGCAGAAAGCTCCGGTTTTTGTGCCAGAATAGTATTAACAATGTAGTTCAGTGCTTCGCTATGCGCAGCGCCGGCACCCAGGGCCGCTTCGTGTTTGGCGCCGTCCATCTTCCACTTGAGGCGAGCCTCAGGCAGGTGGAAACATTCGGCCAGGCCGGAGAGGTGTTCTTCACCGTTGACAGCATCGATGATAGCGAATTTCAGGGAAGAACTGCCGCAGTTAAGAACCAGTACTAGCTTACTCGACATGGAAGTACCTACTTAAATAGTTCGTGTTGTTAAAGAAAAACCCATACACGTGGTGAATTAATCGTCAATCAGACAACAAGCGTAGCGCATAATGCCGTTGACATTTATGATTAACATCATGTGAAGTGCATAAATCACATGACGATGAAAAAACCGATGATTTCTCTGCGGTTTAAGTAATCTTCATTTTTATAGGGCTAAAAGTTGACAGAATTATTGTCATCTTCTACCGGCCAAAAGGCCGGCCTAGGATACCGATAGCCTGCAGCAAACACAAAATAAATTTAAAGCTTCAAATTTTTTAGTATTGTGTTTGCAGTACCCCCCATTTTTACTACGTGACGTTGAGGTACGCGATGACGAGCAAACCGTCTGGTTCCGTAAGCTGGTTTCAGGTCTTCCAGCGCGGGCAGCATTATATGAAAACCTGGCCGTCAGACAAACGTCTGGCTCCGGTCTTTCCGGAGAATCGCGTTGCGAGCGTCACCCGCTTTGCCGTCCGCTTTATGCCGCCGCTGGCGGTGTTTACTTTGACCTGGCAGATTGCGCTGGGCGGCCAGCTCGGTCCGGCGATCGCCACCGCGTTGTTCGCCTGCAGCATGCCGATGCAAGGCCTGTGGTGGCTGGGGCGTCGTTCTGTCACTCCGTTGCCGCCAACGCTGTTGCAGTGGTTCCATGAGGTGCGCAACAGGCTGGCGGAAGCAGGCCAGGCTGTCGCGCCGGTGGAAGGGACTCCGACCTATCAAACGCTGGCGGATCTGCTGAAACGCGCCTTCAAGCAGTTGGATAAAACCTTCCTGGACGATCTTTAACAACGAAAAGGCCGCATTGATTGCGGCCTTTTTACCCTTCGGACCAATAACCCCGGTTTAAATCAAAGAACCTGCGAGTTGTGATTTCCTGCGATATTGCGCTGTGCGATGCTTTCGTCATAAGCAATTTACCGAGGAAATTATGATGGAAATGACCCACGCCCAACGACTGATCCTGTCGAACCAGTACAAGATGATGACGCTGCTCGACCCGGATAACACCGAACGTTACCGTCGTTTGCAGACTATCATCGAACGTGGCTTTGGCTTGCAGATGCGCGAGCTGGATCGCGATTTCGGCGAAATGAGCGAAGAGGTGTGCCGCACTATCATCAACGTGATGGAGATGCACCACGCGTTGCAGGTATCCTGGGATAATCTGAAAGAGAAACAGGGGATTGAGGCGCGCCGCCTGGCATTTCTCGGCTTTGATGCGGCTACGGAAGCGCGCTATCTGAGCTATGTGCGTTTCCTTGTTACCACCGAGGGGCGCTATACTCATTTCGATTCCGGCAGCCACGGCTTTAACGCCCAAACCAAAATGTGGGAAAAATACCAGCGTATGTTGGTTATCTGGCTGTCATGCCCACGTCAATATCACCTGAGCGCCGTTGAGATTGCGCAAATTATCAATGCCTGATTAAAAGAGGTTTCCTGTGGAGTGTAAGGGTTTTCTGTTCGATCTTGATGGGACGTTGGTTGATTCTCTGCCGGCGGTAGAGCGTGCCTGGATTAACTGGGCCAAACGCCGCGGTATTAATCCGCAGGACGTACTGGATTTTATTCACGGTAAACAGGCCATTACCTCGTTGCGTCACTTTATGCCCGGTGAAAGTGAGGCTGCCATTCAGCAGGAGTTTTTGCTGCTGGAGCAGGAAGAAGCGCAGGACACCGACGGCGTCACCGCGCTGCCGGGTGCCACTGCCTTGCTGGCGCGGCTGAATGCGCTCGATATTCCGTGGGCGATTGTCACCTCCGGCTCTATTCCGGTTGCCACCGCCCGCCGTAACGCCGGCGGTTTGCCGCAGCCGGAGGTGTTTATCACCGCCGAGCAGGTAAAACATGGCAAGCCTCAGCCGGATGCCTACCTGTTGGGCGCCGAGCGCCTGGGGTTGGCACCGCAAGATTGCGTGGTGGTTGAGGATGCGGCGGCCGGGATCCTGTCCGGTTTGGCTGCGGGCTGCCAGGTGATTGCGGTTAATGCGCCGGCCGATGCGCCCAAGCTGGATCAGGTCGATCTGCTGTTGTCGTCTCTGGAGCAAATCGCGGTCAGAAAGACAGTGCAGGGTGCTGCGATTGAGCGGGTCGCCTGACAAGCCCTATCTTCACTCAAGTTGATTAGACCCCGCATCGGCGGGGTTTTTTTATGCTAGTTTTTAAGGCCCTGACTATGTCTGCCGGATGAGGCCGTTTTGAACAGCGAATTACTGTGGGTGTTGAGTTTACTGTTGATTGCCATCGTGCTGTTTACCACCAACAAGCTGCGGATGGACGTGGTGGCGCTGCTGGTGATCATCGCTTTTGTTTTGAGCGGCACGCTGACCTTGCAGGAAGCGACGGTGGGTTTCAGCGATCCCAATGTACTCCTGATTGCCGCGTTATTTGTGATTGGCGAAGGGCTGGTGCGTACCGGGGTCGCCTATCAGGTGGGCGACTGGCTGGTGAAGGTCGCCGGCAGCAGTGAAACCAAAATGCTGATGTTGTTGATGGTTACCGTGGCCGGGCTGGGTGCTTTCATGAGCTCTACCGGGGTGGTGGCGATTTTTATCCCGGTGGTGCTCAGCGTGGCGGCACGGATGAAAATCACGCCGGGTAGGCTAATGATGCCACTGAGTTTTGCCGGCCTTATCAGCGGCATGATGACGCTGGTGGCAACGCCGCCGAATATGGTGGTGAACAGCGAGTTGGTGCGCGAGGGTATCGACGGCTTCGGTTTCTTTGGCGTGACGCCGGTTGGCCTGGCGGTATTGGTGTTGGGCGTGGGATACATGCTGGTGGCGCGGCGCTGGCTGGGCAATAGCGACGGTGATAACAGCCGGGAAACCTGGCAGCGCCGCACTTTCCGCGATCTGATCCGCGACTATAAACTGACCGGCAGGGCGCGCCGGCTGGCGATCCGCAGCGGCTCATCGCTTGTGGGCCGCTCGCTGGATGAGTTGCATCTGCGCGCCCGTTACGGCGCCAACGTGGTGGGGATCGAACGCTGGAAGCGCTTTCGGCGAGTGATGGTCAGCGCATCCGGCAGTACCGAACTGCGAGAAGGAGACGTATTGCTGATCGACATGTCGGACAGCCAGATCGACTTGCGCGAGTTTTGCAGCGAGCAGCAACTGGAACCGATGGTGCTGCGGGGCGACTATTTCTCCGAACAGGCGCGCAACGTCGGCATGGCGGAGGTGTCGTTGATTCCGGATTCGACGCTACTGGGCAAAAGCCTGCGCGAATCGACGTTCCGCAGTCGCTATGATTTAAACGTGGTCGGTATTCGCCGCAATGGCGAAACCCTGGCGGGCAAGTTGGTGGATGAGCCGCTGGCGCTGGGCGATATCCTGTTGGTGATCGGCGACTGGAAGGCGATCCGTCAGTTGCAGGCGAAAACCCATGATTTTATTGTCCTCCATCTGCCGGCAGAGGTGGATGAGGTCGCGCCGGCCATCACCCAGGCCCCGCACGCGCTGTTTTGCCTGGCGCTGATGGTGGCGATGATGTTGACCGATGAAATCCCCAATCCGATCGCCGCGCTGATTGCCTGTTTGCTGATGGGTAAATTCCGCTGCATCGATATGGCAAGCGCCTATAAGTCGATTCACTGGCCGAGTATTATCTTGATCGTCGGCATGATGCCGTTTGCCCAGGCGCTGCAGAAAACCGGCGGGGTGGACTTGATCGTGCGTGGGCTGATGGACGTTGCCGGCGGGGCCGGGCCACGCGTGATGCTGGTGTGCCTGTTTGCGCTGTGCGCCACGATAGGCCTGTTTATCTCCAACACCGCCACCGCCGTGCTGATGGCGCCGATCGCCATTGCCGCCGCGCGCGAGATGGGCGTTTCGCCATACCCGTTCGCCATGATTATCGCCGTCGCCGCTTCCGCTGCGTTTATGACGCCAGTTTCTTCACCGGTGAACACGTTGGTGCTGGGGCCGGGGAACTATAAGTTCGGGGATTTCGTGCGGATCGGCGTGCCGTTCACGTTGTTGGTGATGCTGGTCAGCGTGATTATTGTGCCGTGGTTGTATGCCTTTTAACTTAACGGCGCAGCGGGCTGCGCCGTTAAAATTACAGGGAAGAGTCCAGGCTGATTTCATCCAGCGACAGGCTGAAGCTGGGGATAAACACGTTCATGAAATAATCCATTTCCGGGCTGCTGCGTTGCTGCAGGGTCTTTTCGAGCCGGGCTTTCGCCAGCTTGAATTCGTTGTTGCCGGCAGACAGCTCTTCAAGACATTTCAGGTAGGCACACAGCGCATCGGCCTGTTTTACCACCAGCTTTTCGTCTTCGGTGTAGTAATGCTCATCGAGAATCGACCGGAAATCGTTACGTAATTCCGCCGGGATCATATCCAACAGTTTCTGCTGGGCGATTTTTTCGATTTTCTTATATTCATGGGCGATCTGCGGATTGTAGTACTTGATCGGCGTTGGCATATCACCGGTAATCACTTCGCTGGCATCGTGGTACATCGCCAGCAGGGCGACGCGCTCGGCGCTCAGGTTGCCATTGAATTTTCGGTTTTTGATCACGGCCAACGCGTGGGCGACAAACGCCACTTGCAGGCTGTGTTCGGAAACGTTCTCGGTACGCACGTTGCGCATCAGCGGCCAGCGGTTGATCAGTTTCAGGCGGGACAGATGGGCAAAGAAATGGCTCTGGCTCATGGTGCTCTCTTTAACGGCAAGTGAGGGCCCCATTGTGAAGCAGTGACGGCGAATTTTGCAACCGGGCTGTGAGAGAAGGGCGCAGCAAGGCGCTGCGCCCCAGGCGATTACTGGCGGTAGCCTTCGAGGAAACGGCCCAGTTTGCCCACGGCCATTTCCAGTTCATCGACGCGCGGCAGGGTAACGATGCGCACGTGGTCGGGATACGGCCAGTTGAATGCGCTGCCTTGCACCAGCAGCACTTTTTCCTGCAGCAGCAGATCCAGCACCATTTTCTGGTCGTCGTGAATGTTAAAGCGTTTGGCGTCGATGCGCGGGAACATATACAACGCACCCTTAGGCTTCACGCAGGAAACGCCGGGAATATCATTCAGCAGTTCCCAGGTACGGTTACGCTGTTCATACAGGCGGCCGCCAGGTTGAATAAACTCGCTGATGCTTTGGTAGCCGCCCAGCGCAGTTTGGATCGCGTGCTGCATCGGCACGTTGGCGCACAGGCGCATGGAGGCCAGCATCTCCAGCCCTTCGATATAGCCCTTGGCGTGTTTTTTCGGCCCGTTCAGCACCATCCAACCCTGGCGGAAACCCGCGACTCGATAGGTTTTGGACAGCCCGTTGAAAGTGACGGTCAGCAGATCCGGCGCCAGCGCGGCGATCGAATGGTGTTCGGCTTCGTCATACAGAATTTTGTCGTAAATCTCGTCCGAGAAGATGATCAGGTTGTGCTGGCGGGCGATCTCGACGATCTGCTCCAGCAGTTCTTTGCTGTACACCGCGCCGGTCGGATTGTTCGGGTTGATGATCACAATGCCGCGGGTACGCGGTGTGATTTTGCTGATAATGTCGTCCAGATCCGGGAACCAGCCTGCCTGTTCGTCGCACAGGTAATGCACGGCCTTGCCGCCGGACAGCGACACAGCTGCGGTCCACAGCGGGTAATCCGGCGCCGGCACCAACATTTCGTCACCGCTGTTCAGCAGCGCCTGCATGGATTGCACGATCAGCTCGGAAACCCCATTGCCGATGTAGATATCCTCAACGGTCACGTCACGGATGTTACGCGCCTGGTAGTGCTGCATGATCGCCTTACGCGCCGAGAAGAGCCCTTTGGAGTCGGAATAGCCTTGCGCCGTGGGCAGATTGCGGATCACGTCGACCAGGATTTCATCAGGGGCGTCGAAACCAAACGGGGCGGGGTTGCCGATGTTCAGTTTGAGGACTTTGTTGCCTTCTTCTTCAAGACGTTTAGCTTCTTTGAGCACCGGGCCGCGAATGTCATAACAGACGTTGTCCAGTTTGTGGGATTTCTCAATGGGGGACATAGAAAGTTGGGCCTTTTGCTGGAATAGGGGCGTTCCTACCGTGGAACACCGCAACCCGCCCAATGTACTCCTGGCGCTGGCGCTTTTGAAGGGTTATGCACGCCTTTGGTGCAAACGAAGGATCCAAAGGCTAATGTTAGTGATGATGGCCGGGGTTTTAGCGTGTTATTGGGCTATTATGTTTTATTGTTTTAATTTTATGGTTTTTTATGCTGATTTTATGGCGTTGTGTTAACATGATTGATCCGTAAAAGGAAGGTGGCTGCTGCGGCCCGTCGCGCACTGATAAGCCGGAGGGGAGGATTGCACCGGATAAACTGTAAAGAAATGATAATACCGGAGTAGTCTGATAGCGGGTCGCCAATCGACAACCCAAACTGAGTACCATGGGCATATTACATTAGTAATATTGCAGTCTCTTTCTTAAGCAACATTTAAGTAGTTATTCCCATATTATTCACGGGGTAAATGTTACTAATTGAATTCATTAAAGTCATTAAGAGATGACCCCTTGTATCACGCAGCAAATAACTTACTTTTTCTCGCGAACAGGGGAGCCGAAGCCGGTCAGGACGCGGAAATGACGCAGCACGATTGGTGTGGCAATCCAGCATTGTGAATGAGTAAAATCTTTGGTTCGGTAAAAATTAAACACTTTCACCAGTAATAAAGCACAGCGTTCTATAAGCACCTGCGATAGATCGCATTTTAAAAGGCGATAGAGGTAACGAAATATAAGTAATTTTTTTGCCCTCCACTTATGAGTGGGGTACTGTCATGTCAGGTATCGTCCCTTTAAAACGATGCCTTAGAAACACACCAGGGTAGTTTGTAAATTAGAATTCAAAAAGTGAAGAAAACACTATGACAACTGCAAATCGTCCGATACTTAATCTCGACCTCGATCTGCTAAGAACTTTTGTTGCTGTTGCTGATTTGAACACCTTTGCGGCTGCGGCAGTTGCCGTTTGTCGTACCCAATCAGCCGTCAGTCAACAAATGCAGCGGTTAGAGCAACTGGTCGACAAAGAGTTGTTTGCTCGTCACGGGCGCAACAAATTATTGACCGAACACGGTATTCAGCTTCTCGGCTACGCCAGGAAAATCCTGCGTTTCAACGACGAAGCCTGTACCTCTCTGATGTACAACAATATAAACGGTGTTCTGACTATCGGTGCTTCCGATGATACCGCCGATACCATACTGCCTTTCCTGCTTAATCGCGTTACGTCGGTTTACCCTAAGTTGGCGATTGACGTGCGGGTGAAACGCAGTCCGTTCATGCTCGACATGCTGGAAAATGGCGAAGTCGATCTGGCGATTACGACGGTGGAAACCGAGGGACATCCGCACATTGTGCTGCGTACCTCGCCGACTCTGTGGTATTGCTCCGCGGATTACCGGTATCAGGCCGGTGAGCCGATCCCATTGGTGGTGATGGACGAACCCAGCCCGTTCCGCGCGATGGCGATCAAACATCTGGATGACGCCGGGATCCCATGGCGTATCGCTTATGTAGCCTCGACGCTTTCGGCCGTTCGCGCTGCCTGCAAGGCCGGTTTGGGGATCACGGTCCGGCCGATCGAGATGATGAGTCCTGATTTGCGGGTGCTGGGCGCGGTGGAAGGTTTGCCGGCATTGCCGGACACCCAATATGCCCTGTGCAAGGACACGCAGTGCGGCAACGAACTGGCGATGGCGATTTTCAGCGCGGTGCAAAATGGCAACGACAGTTACAGCTTCAGTGGTGCGAGCTCATCCCAGCAGGGTGACACTTGCCTGGCCGACGGAGAGGAGTAATCTCCCGGCACGTTAAAAATTGCATGCTAAAACCTCTGCTTCGGCGGAGGTTTTTTTTGGCCGTAATTTGGCTAAAAGTCTGTTTATGGAGCTTAGTGATTATTTTTATTGCGAAGTGGCTATTTATCTAATCATTCTCGTTAATGAGAACCGTTATCAGATGATAAAGAAATGGTTTTGCTTGTTTTTTGAACTTGCAGGGACAGGCGTAAAGGCCTGGAATTAATATGGTTATTTTGGTAATTTATTGCGGGTGTTTTTACGTCTGAATTTGACAAAATTTGTTAAAGGCCCACACTTTTTTTGAGGAATTATGCTGAAAACGTGTCCTGGATCAAAAAAATACCCCTAGGTAGTGAGTGGAAGAACAGGAGATTCCTGAGACAATGGTATAGTAAAACTGAAATAAGCATGTTGGTTTATATCTATCTGTTTCTACACGGCAATTGACTGACACGATTTAGCCTAAGCCAGTCGCATCAAATGTTAATAAAATGATGGGTATGTAAACTAATGTGTAGATACTTTTGTCAAAGTTGACAAAAGGTTATAGAAAGGAGTAAAAAGCCCACAGTAAAACGCTGCCTAACTCTCTGTAAAAGCAGTTTGTTTGTGTGGTTAATTTATCCTTCCCTTAAATCGATGTGGTGCACTAACTGCCAGTTACAAGAGCAGTGCGATCGACGCCACTTTTGATGAGTAAGCATAGAGTATGTCAACAACCACTGAAGTTATCGCTCATCACTGGGCGTTCGCCGTATTTCTTGTCGTGGCTATCGGGCTTTGCGGTCTTATGCTGCTGGGCGCGTTCTTCTTGGGCGGGAGAGCCCGCGCGCGCGCCAAACACACCCCGTTTGAATCCGGGATCGACTCGGTCGGTTCGGCGCGCATGCGTCTGTCCGCCAAGTTCTACCTGGTCGCCATGTTCTTCGTTATTTTCGATGTTGAAGCCTTGTACCTGTATGCCTGGTCGGTCTCCGTTCGCGAGAGTGGTTGGGTAGGCTTTATCGAAGCCGCCATTTTCATTTTGGTGCTATTGGCCGGTTTGGTTTATCTGGTGCGTATCGGCGCATTGGACTGGACGCCGTCGCGTTCAAAACGTCTCAGTAAACCAGGCACAATCACTAACACCAACCGTCATCCGCAGTAGTCATTTGTGGTTAAAAACGAGGCATTAAGATGGACTATACGCTCACCCGCATAGACCCGAACGGTGAGAATGACCGTTACCCCCTGCAAAAACAGGAGATCGTCGCCGATCCCCTGGACCAACAGGTTCACCGCACGGTTTACATGGGTAAACTCGAGCATGCATTGCATGACATGGTGAACTGGGGGCGTAAGAACTCTATTTGGCCATACAACTTCGGCCTTTCGTGCTGTTACGTGGAGATGGTGACGTCGTTTACCGCCGTTCACGACGTGGCGCGTTTCGGCGCCGAAGTGTTGCGTGCATCGCCACGTCAGGCTGACCTGATGGTCGTAGCCGGTACTTGCTTCACCAAGATGGCCCCGGTTATTCAGCGCCTGTATGAACAGATGCTGGAACCAAAATGGGTTATTTCGATGGGGGCCTGCGCCAACTCCGGCGGCATGTACGATATCTATTCCGTGGTTCAGGGCGTGGATAAATTCCTGCCGGTCGACGTGTACATTCCTGGCTGCCCACCGCGCCCGGAAGCCTACATGCAAGCGCTGATGCTGTTGCAGGAATCTATCGGTAAGGAGCGCCGCCCGCTGTCGTGGGTTGTCGGCGATCAGGGCGTGTACCGCGCCAACATGCAGTCTGAAAGAGAGCGTAAACACGGCGAGCGTATCGCGGTGACCAACCTTCGGACGCCTGACGAGATTTAAGACGTTCATTTAACGTCCATCTTAGTGCGCTATTGGTTAACACAGCGAAAAGTGAACTTGCGGCGAAATAACCCTTTAGTGTGGTGAAAAAAAATTATGACAGATTCAACGACGCACGACGCCCTGCCATCATGGCAAACCAGGGATCACCAAGACGATCCGGTGATTGGCGAACTGCGCAACCGCTTTGGGCCGGAAGCCTTTACTGTTCAGCCTACCCGTACCGGAATGCCCGTGGTATGGGTCAAACCTGACCAGTTATTGGAAGTAATGACGTTCCTGAGAAAACAGCCGAAGCCTTATGTCATGCTGTTCGATCTGCATGGCGTGGACGAGCGTCTTCGTACTCACCGCGACGGTTTGCCCGCCGCGGATTTTTCTGTTTTCTACCATCTGATTTCCATCGAACGCAACCGCGACATCATGCTGAAAGTGGCGCTGTCTGAAAAAGACCTGCACGTGCCCACGGCGACCAAGGTATTCCCGAATGCCAACTGGTATGAGCGCGAAACCTGGGAAATGTTCGGTATTACCTTCGACGGTCACCCGCACCTGACGCGCATCATGATGCCGCAGACCTGGGAAGGCCACCCACTGCGTAAAGATTACCCGGCACGCGCCACCGAGTTCGATCCCTTTGTGTTGACCAAACAGAAAGAAGATCTGGAAATGGAGTCGCTGACTTTCAAACCGGAAGAGTGGGGCATGAAGCGCGGCACCGAAAACGAGGACTTCATGTTCCTCAACCTCGGTCCGAACCACCCGTCTGCGCACGGTGCGTTCCGTATTATTCTGCAGCTGGATGGCGAAGAGATCGTCGACTGCGTGCCGGATATCGGTTATCACCACCGCGGCGCCGAGAAGATGGGCGAACGCCAGTCCTGGCACAGCTACATTCCGTATACCGACCGTATCGAATACCTCGGCGGCTGCGTGAACGAAATGCCTTACGTGCTGGCGGTTGAAAAACTGGCCGGGATCAAGGTGCCGGATCGCGTTGACACCATCCGCGTGATGCTGTCTGAACTGTTCCGCATCAACAGCCATTTGCTGTACATCAGTACCTTCATTCAGGACGTCGGCGCAATGACCCCGGTGTTCTTCGCCTTTACCGATCGTCAGAAAATCTACGATCTGGTTGAAGCGATCACCGGCTTCCGTATGCACCCGGCCTGGTTCCGCATCGGCGGCGTCGCGCACGATCTGCCGCGCGGCTGGGATCGCCTGCTGCGCGAGTTCCTCGAGTGGATGCCGAAACGTCTGGATTCCTACGTCAAGGCCGCACTGAAGAACAGCATCCTGAAAGGCCGTTCTGTCGGCGTGGCATCTTACAATGCCAAAGAAGCGCTGGAGTGGGGCGTGACCGGCGCCGGCCTGCGTGCCACCGGCATCGAGTTCGACGTGCGCAAATGGCGCCCGTATTCCGGCTATGAGAATTTCGACTTCGAAATCCCGGTCGGCGACGGCAACAGCGACTGCTACACCCGCGTCATGTTGAAGGTGGAAGAGCTGCGTCAGAGCCTGCGCATCCTCGAGCAGTGCCTGAACAACATGCCGGAAGGCCCGTTCAAGGCCGATCACCCGCTGACCACGCCGCCGCCGAAAGAGCGCACGTTGCAGCATATTGAAACGCTGATCACCCACTTCCTGCAGGTTTCCTGGGGGCCGGTGATGCCAGCCAACGAATCATTCCAGATGATTGAAGCCACTAAAGGGATCAACAGCTACTACCTGACCAGCGATGGCAGCACCATGAGCTACCGCACCCGGGTACGTACGCCAAGTTTTGCTCACCTGCAGCAAATCCCTGCGGTAATTCGTGGCAGCCTGGTCTCTGACCTGATCGTCTATCTGGGTAGTATCGATTTTGTAATGTCAGATGTGGACCGCTAACTATGCACTCTCAAAAAGACAATCACGCAGTCAACGATGCGCTTGAGCCAATCAATGCAGCCGCTCCCCAGAGCGGCGCTGATGCATTTGTACTGAGCGCGGAAGAACGTGATGCGATCGAGCACGAAAAGCACCATTACGAGGATCCGCGCGCCGCGTCCATCGAAGCACTGAAAATTGTGCAGAAGCAGCGTGGCTGGGTTCCGGACGGTGCGATTTACGCCATCGCGGAAGTGCTGGGCATTCCTGCCAGCGACGTAGAAGGCGTGGCCACGTTCTACAGCCAGATTTTCCGTCAGCCAGTAGGGCGTCACGTGATCCGTTATTGTGACAGCGTCGTCTGTCACATCACCGGTTACCAGGGCATTCAGGCCGCTCTCGAGAAGAAGTTGAGCATCAAACCGGGTCAAACCACCTTTGATGGCCGCTTCACTCTGCTGCCGACCTGCTGTCTGGGCAACTGCGATAAAGGGCCAACCATGATGATTGATGAGGACACTCACAGTCAGCTGAAGCCTGAAGATATCGAGACGCTACTGGAGCAGTATCAATGATTAAAGACATTGTACGCACTCCCGAGATGCACCCGCTGACCTGGCGGCTGCGCGATGACAAACAGCCGGTCTGGCTGGATGAATACCGCAGCAAAAACGGTTATGCCGGCGCCGAGAAAGCCATCAAGGGCCTGGCCCCGGACGAGATCGTCAACCTGGTGAAAGACGCCGGGCTGAAAGGCCGCGGCGGCGCAGGTTTCTCCACCGGTTTGAAGTGGAGCCTGATGCCGAAAGACGAGTCCATGAACATCCGTTACCTGCTGTGTAACGCCGATGAAATGGAACCGGGCACCTACAAAGACCGCCTGCTGATGGAGCAACTGCCGCACCTGTTGGTGGAAGGCATGTTGATCTCCGCGTTCGCGCTGAAAGCCTATCGCGGCTACATCTTCCTGCGTGGCGAGTACATCGAGGCGGCGGTGCATCTGCGCCGCGCCATCGCTGAAGCGACCGAAGCGGGCCTGCTTGGCAAAAACATCATGGGCAGCGGCTTCGATTTCGAGCTGATCGTCCATACCGGCGCCGGCCGTTATATCTGCGGCGAAGAAACCGCGCTGATCAACTCGCTGGAAGGCCGTCGCGCCAACCCGCGTTCCAAACCGCCTTTCCCGGCTTCTTCCGGCGTTTGGGGCAAGCCAACCTGCGTAAACAACGTAGAAACCCTGTGCAACGTTCCGGCAATCCTGGCGAACGGCATTGAGTGGTATCAGGGGATCAACGGCGGTAAAAGCAAGGATGCCGGCACCAAGCTGATGGGCTTCTCAGGCCGGGTGAAGAACCCGGGCGTTTGGGAACTGCCATTTGGCATCACCGCGCGTGAAATTCTGGAAGATTACGCCGGCGGCATGCGTGACGGTCTGCGCTTCAAAGCCTGGCAACCAGGCGGCGCGGGCACCGACTTTTTGACCGCCGATCACCTCGATCTGCCGATGGATTTCGAGAGCATCGGCAAAGCCGGCAGCCGTCTCGGCACCGCGCTGGCGATGGCGGTGGATCACGAAATCGGCATGGTCCCGCTGGTGCGTAACCTGGAAGAGTTCTTCGCACGCGAGTCTTGCGGCTGGTGTACGCCGTGCCGCGACGGCCTGCCGTGGAGCGTGAAGATCCTGCGTGCGCTGGAGAATGGCGAAGGGCAGCCGGGGGATATCGAAACCCTCGAGCAGCTGTGCCGTTCCCTTGGCCCAGGTAAAACCTTCTGCGCTCATGCGCCAGGTGCCGTAGAGCCACTGCAAAGCGCGATTAAATATTTCCGTGAAGAGTTTGAAGCGGGCATAGCGGTTAAGCATTTCAGCAACGCGCATGCGATTGGCGGCATTCAGCCGAACAATCTGCTGAAGCAACGCTGGTAAGCCGGCTAGCCCGCAACACGGCCAGAATTTTTGATTAACGCCTGCCGTAAGGCAGGCCACTTGGAAGCATGCTGACTATGGCTACGATTCATGTAGACGGCAAAGAATACGACGTAGATGGCGCTGACAACCTGCTGCAGGCTTGTCTCTCCCTCGGGCTCGATATTCCTTACTTTTGCTGGCATCCGGCGCTGGGAAGCGTCGGCGCTTGCCGCCAATGTGCGGTAAAGCAATACCAAAACGCGGAAGATACGCGTGGCCGTTTGGTGATGTCTTGTATGACACCGGCATCGGATGGAACCTTTATTTCCATCGACGATTCCGAAGCCAAACAGTTCCGTGAAAGCGTGGTCGAGTGGTTGATGACCAACCACCCGCACGACTGTCCGGTATGTGAAGAAGGCGG
Source organism: Serratia plymuthica (assembly GCF_018336935.1). Classification (NCBI taxonomy): domain Bacteria; kingdom Pseudomonadati; phylum Pseudomonadota; class Gammaproteobacteria; order Enterobacterales; family Yersiniaceae; genus Serratia; species Serratia plymuthica. Next base: position 5,131,470 of record NZ_CP068771.1, read on the forward strand.
TAACTGTCACCTGCAGGATATGACGGTAATGACCGGCCACAGCTTCCGTAAATACCGTTTCAGTAAGCGTACCCACAACAATCAGGAGCTGGGGCCGTTTATCTCGCATGAGATGAACCGCTGTATCGCCTGTTACCGTTGCGTGCGCTACTACAAAGATTACGCGGATGGCACCGATTTCGGCGTGTACGGCGCGCACGACAACGTCTACTTCGGGCGTACGGAAAGCGGCACGCTGGAAAGCGAGTTCTCCGGTAACCTGGTGGAAGTGTGTCCGACCGGCGTGTTCACCGATAAAACTCACTCCGAGCGTTATAACCGTAAGTGGGATATGCAGTTTGCGCCAAGCATCTGCCAGCAGTGCAGCATCGGCTGTAACACCAGCCCGGGCGAGCGCTATGGCGAACTGCGTCGTATCGAAAACCGCTACAACGGCAGCGTGAACCACTATTTCCTGTGTGACCGCGGCCGCTTTGGTTATGGCTACGTGAACCAGAAAGATCGTCCGCGTCAGCCGCAGCAACTGCGCGGCAATGACTGGATCACCCTGAACGCCGAACAGGCGATGCAGGGCGCGGCGGACATTCTGCGTCAGGCGAAGAAAACCATCGGTATCGGCTCGCCGCGCGCCAGCCTGGAAAGCAACTTTGCGCTGCGTGAATTGGTTGGCGCCGAGAACTTCTACACCGGTATTGCCCAGTCTGAGCAGGCACGCCTGAACCTGATGCTGAACGTGCTGCAAAACAGCGGCGTTTACACCCCGGCGCTGCGCGAAATCGAAGACTACGATGCCGTCCTGGTTCTGGGTGAAGACTTGACCCAGACCGGCGCACGCATCGCGTTGTCGGTTCGCCAGGCCGTGAAGGGCAAGGCGCGCGCGATGGCTGCGGCCCAGCGCGTCGCCGACTGGCAGATTGCGGCGATACAGAACATCGGCCAACGCGCCAAATACCCGCTGTTCGTCACCAACGTGGATGACACCCGTCTGGACGACATCGCGGCGTGGAACTACCGCGCACCGGTGGACGATCAGGCGCGCCTTGGCTTTGCCATTGCCCATGCGCTCGATAACGCGGCACCGGCGGTCAACGATTTGGCAGCCGACCTGGGCAAGAAAATCGACATCATCGTGCAGGCACTGACCGATGCGCGCAAACCGCTGATCGTTACCGGCAGCAACGCCGGCAGCGAAGCCATCATCGAAGCGGCGGCCAACATCGCCAAGGCGCTGAAGGGGCGCGGTTCTGACGTTGGTATTACCTTCGTCGCCAGCGCTGCAAACAGCGTCGGTCTGTCGATGATCGGCGGCGGTTCGCTCGACGAAGCGTTGGCACAGCTGGAAAGCGGCGCAGCCGACACCGCCATCGTGATGGAAAACGATCTTTACCGCCACGCACCGGCGGCGAAAGTGGACGCTGCACTGGCGAAGATCAGCAACCTGATCGTGGCCGATCATCAGCGCACCGCGATCATGGATAAGGCCAACCTTATCCTGTCTGCGGCCAGCTTCGCTGAAAGCGACGGTACGCTGGTCAACCAGGAAGGCCGCGCACAGCGCTTCTTCCAGGTTTACGATCCGGCTTATTACGATGATGCGAAAAAAGACGTTTACACCGTGATGCTGGAAAGCTGGCGTTGGATGCACTCGCTGCATTCCACCTACACCAGCCGCCACGTGGATTGGACGCAGCTCGACGACGTGATCGAAGCTTGCGTCACTGCGCTGCCGCAGTTGCAGGGCATTGTGGATGCTGCGCCGGATGCAAGTTTCCGCATTCGTGGCCAGAAACTGGCGCGTTCTCCAATTCGCTCCAGCGGCCGCACCGCCATGCGCGCCAACATCAGCGTGCATGAACCGCGTCAGCCGCAGGATAAAGACACCATGTTCTCCTTCTCGATGGAAGGGAACAACAGCCCGCTGGCCGATCGTCAGCAGATCCCGTTCGCCTGGGCGCCAGGCTGGAACTCACCGCAGGCATGGAACAAATTCCAGGCCGAAGTGGGCGGCAAGCTACGCCATGGCGATCCGGGCATCCGCCTGATCGAAGCAGGGGAGGGTAACCTGGGTTACTTCGACCGCGTGCCCGCCGCCTTTAATCATGCGGAAGGCTGGCGTGTCGCGCCGTATTACCACCTGTTCGGCAGTGATGAAATGTCACAGCGTTCCGGCGTGATCCAGCAGCGTATGCCTGAAGCCTACGTGATGGTGAACCCGGCCGATGCCGCTGCGCTTGGCGTCAATGCCGGTGCGCTGGTGGAGTTCAGCTGTGCGGGCCAGCAGCTTCGTCTGCCGGTGCGTCTGAGCGAAACTCTGACCCAGGGCCAGGTCGGTTTGCCGCTTGGCTTGCCAGGGATCCCACCGGTACTGGTGGGCGCAACGGTTGAAAATCTGCGGGAGGCGACACGATGAGCTGGTTTACCCCTGAGGTGATCGACATTCTGATCGCCATCCTTAAAGCGGTAGTGATCCTGCTGGTCGTGGTGAGCTGTGGGGCATTCATGAGCTTCGGCGAACGCCGTCTGCTCGGCCTGTTCCAGAACCGTTATGGACCAAACCGTGTCGGCTGGGGCGGCTCGCTGCAGCTGGTTGCCGACATGATCAAAATGTTCTTCAAGGAAGACTGGGTACCGAAATTCTCCGACCGGGTGATCTTCACTCTGGCGCCGATGATCGCCTTTACTTCCCTGTTGCTGGCATTTGCCATCGTCCCGGTCAGCCCGACCTGGGCGGTGTCCGATCTCAACATCGGTATTCTGTTCTTCCTGATGATGGCCGGCCTGGCGGTTTACGCCGTGCTGTTCGCCGGCTGGTCGAGCAACAACAAATACTCGCTGTTGGGGGCGATGCGTGCTTCCGCGCAGACTCTGAGCTACGAAGTGTTTCTCGGCCTGTCGCTGATGGGCGTTGTGATGCAGGCCGATTCGTTCAACATGCAGGCCATCGTTGAATCTCAGGCTCACGTCTGGAACGTCATTCCGCAATTCTTTGGTTTTGTTACCTTTGCGATTGCCGGGGTTGCGGTGTGTCACCGCCACCCGTTTGACCAACCGGAAGCCGAGCAGGAACTGGCCGACGGCTACCACATCGAATATTCCGGTATGAAATTCGGTCTGTTCTTCGTGGGTGAATACATCGGTATCGTCACCGTTTCCGCCCTGATTGTGACGTTGTTCTTCGGCGGCTGGCAGGGTCCATTCCTGCCGCCATTCATCTGGTTCGCGCTGAAAACGGCTTTCTTCATGATGATGTTCATTCTGATTCGTGCCGCTCTGCCGCGTCCGCGCTATGACCAGGTGATGTCTTTCGGCTGGAAAGTGTGCCTGCCGCTGACGCTGCTGAACCTGCTGGCGACCGCCGCCGTCATTTTGTACAACGCTCAATAAGGGGTGAATAAACCATGACATTGAAAGAGTTATTGGTTGGTTTCGGCACCCAGGTGCGCAGCATTTGGATGATAGGCATGCACGCCTTCGCCAAGCGCGAAACCCAGATGTATCCGGAAGAACCTGTTTACCTGCCGCCGCGCTACCGTGGTCGCATCGTGCTGACGCGCGATCCGGACGGCGAAGAGCGCTGCGTGGCCTGTAACCTGTGTGCGGTTGCCTGCCCGGTTGGCTGTATCTCGCTGCAAAAAGCAGAACAGAAGGACGGCCGTTGGTATCCGGAGTTCTTCCGCATCAACTTTTCGCGCTGCATTTTCTGCGGCCTGTGCGAAGAAGCTTGCCCGACCACCGCAATTCAGTTGACGCCGGATTTCGAAATGGGTGAGTTCAAGCGTCAGGATCTGGTGTACGAAAAAGAAGATCTGTTGATCTCGGGGCCGGGTAAATATCCGGAATATAACTTCTACCGGATGGCCGGTATGGCGATTGACGGCAAAGCCAAGGGCGAAGCCGAAAACGAAGCCAAACCGATCGACGTCAAAGGTCTGTTGCCGTAGGAGCAAGCCAAGCATGGAAATTGCCTTTTATCTGGCAGGTTTGATTGCGATTGTCGCGACGATTCGCGTGATATCGCATACCAATCCTGTGCATGCATTGCTGTATCTGATTGTCTCGTTATTGGCGATCTCAGCAGTCTTTTTCTCACTCGGCGCGTACTTCGCCGCCGCGCTGGAAATCATCGTGTACGCCGGCGCCATCATGGTGCTGTTCGTGTTCGTGGTGATGATGCTGAACCTCGGCAATGCGGTGCAGCAGCAGGAACGCGAGTGGATGAAGCCGTCGGTGTGGATCGGGCCTGGCCTGATGTCGCTGGCGTTGCTGGCGGTGCTGATCTTCGCTATCCGCAGCGTGTCCGATCAGGGCATCAGCGGTGAGATGGTTGACGCGAAAGCGGTAGGGATCAGCCTGTTCGGTCCTTACGTTCTGGCGGTTGAGCTGGCTTCAATGCTGCTGTTGGCAGGCCTGGTCGTTGCCTTCCACATCGGCCGCGAACACAAACCGGGCGAAGTGTTGAGCAACGCGCCGGCGAGTGGCGAAATGGCGAGAAGAAAATCGGAGGAGCAAGCATGATCCCTCTTCAACACGGCCTGATCCTGGCGGCAATCCTGTTCGTGCTCGGGCTGACCGGGTTACTGGTGCGTCGCAACCTGCTGTTTATGCTGATCAGTCTGGAAGTGATGATCAACGCTGCGGCGTTGGCGTTTATCGTGGCGGGAAGCTACTGGGGCCAGGCGGACGGGCAGGTGATGTATATCCTGGCGATCAGCCTGGCGGCAGCCGAGGCCAGTATCGGCCTGGCATTGCTGCTGCAGCTCTACCGTCGTCGTCATACCCTGAATATTGATACTGTCAGTGAGATGCGCGGATGAACCTATTATATTTAACTATTCTGCTACCGCTGATCGGGTTCCTGCTGTTGGCATTTTCCCGTGGCCGCTGGTCTGAAAACGTCTCGGCGACCGTCGGGGTAGGCTCTATCGGCCTGGCTGCGCTGGTGACGGTGCATGTGGCGATGGATTTCTTCGCCCAGAAAGCCACCGGCGTGCAGCTGTTTGAGCAAAGCCTGTGGAACTGGATGACCGTCGGCAACTTCAATATCGGCGTGACGCTGACGCTGGACGGCCTGTCGCTGACCATGCTGTCGGTGGTCACCGGCGTCGGTTTCTTCATCCACATGTTCGCTTCCTGGTACATGCGCGGTGAAGAGGGTTACTCGCGCTTCTTCGCTTACACCAACCTGTTTATCGCCAGCATGGTGATATTGGTACTGGCAGACAACCTGTTGCTGATGTACCTGGGCTGGGAAGGCGTGGGCCTGTGCAGCTACCTGTTGATCGGTTTCTACTACAAGGATCCGGCCAACGGCGCGGCGGCGATGAAAGCCTTTATCGTGACCCGCGTCGGCGACGTGTTCCTGGCGTTCGCGCTGTTCATTCTCTACAACGAGCTGGGCACGCTGAATATCCGTGAACTGATGATCCTGGCGCCGCAGAAGCTGGCCGTCGGCGATACCGCTATCACCTGGGCTACCCTGATGTTGCTGGGCGGCGCGGTCGGTAAATCGGCGCAGCTGCCGTTGCAGACTTGGCTGGCTGACGCAATGGCGGGCCCAACCCCGGTTTCAGCGCTGATCCATGCTGCGACCATGGTGACCGCCGGCGTCTACCTGATTGCCCGTACTCACGGTCTGTTCCTGATGGCGCCGGAAGTGCTGCATCTGGTGGGTATCGTCGGGGCTGTGACCCTGGTGCTGGCCGGCTTCGCCGCGCTGGTGCAGACCGACATCAAACGCGTGCTTGCCTACTCCACCATGAGCCAGATTGGCTACATGTTCCTGGCGTTGGGCGTGCAGGCATGGGATGCGGCGATCTTCCACCTGATGACCCATGCGTTCTTCAAGGCGCTGCTGTTCCTGTCTTCCGGTTCGGTGATCCTGGCCTGCCATCACGAGCAGAACATCTTCAAGATGGGTGGCCTGCGCAAGAGCATTCCGCTGGTTTACGTCTGCTTCCTGGTGGGTGGCGCGGCGCTGTCGGCATTGCCGCTGATCACCGCAGGCTTCTTCAGTAAGGATGAGATCCTGGCGGGCGCGATGGCGAATGGCAACATCAACCTGATGATTGCCGGTCTGGTCGGTGCGTTCATGACCTCGCTGTATACCTTCCGTATGATTTTCATCGTGTTCCATGGCGAAGAGAAAATCAAAGCGCATGCCGGTAAAGGCATCACTCACCACCTGCCGCTGTTGGTTCTGCTGGTGCTGTCCACCTTCGTTGGCGCGATGATCGTTCCGCCATTGCAGGGCGTACTGCCGGATACCACTGAGCTGGCGCACGGCAGCGTGCTGCAGCTGGAAATTACCTCCGGCGTGGTGGCTATCGCCGGCATCCTGCTGGCGGCAGCGCTGTGGCTGGGCAAACGCAGCCTGGTCACCCGCATCGCCAAAAGCGCGCCGGGGCGTTTCTTCTCGACCTGGTGGTTCCATGCCTGGGGCTTCGATTGGCTGTATGACAAAGTGTTCGTCAAGCCGTACCTGGGCATTGCGAAGCTGCTGCAGCGCGATCCGCTGGACTCGATGATGAACCTGCCGGCCATCTTCTCCCGCTGGGGGAACCGTGGTCTGACGGTGAGCGAGAACGGTCAGGTGCGTTGGTATATCGCGTCTATGGGTGTGGGTGCAGTGGTCGTATTGGCGCTGTTGATAATAATTTAAAGCATTTATCGGGCATAGCGCTGTGCTATGTACAATGTTTTATACCGTATGAATTTCGCGTTGTAGCTAGGCGGCAAGTGCGCGAATCCCCAGGAACTTACTCAGGTAAGTGACTGGGGTGAGCAAACGTAGCCAACAACGCTACAGCGTGAAAGACAACGGTAGAATAAGGGACACAAAACGCCATGCTATTACCTTGGCTAATTCTTATCCCCTTTATTGGCGGTCTGCTGTGCTGGCAGTTTGAGCGCTTCGGTACTAAGGTGCCGCGCTGGATTGCATTGATCGCAATGGGGCTGACATTGGCGCTTTCTCTGCAACTGTGGTTGCAGGGTGGCTATACATTGACGACGCCGAAAGGTATTCCGCAATGGCAGTCTGAATTCCTGCTGCCGTGGATCCCGCGCTTTGGCATTTCCATCCACCTGGCGCTGGACGGCCTTTCACTGCTGATGGTGGTGCTGACCGGCCTGCTGGGCGTGCTGGCGATCCTCTGTTCCTGGCGCGAGATCCAGAAATACCAGGGCTTCTTCCACCTGAACCTGCTGTGGATCCTGGGTGGGGTAATCGGCGTGTTCCTCGCCATCGACATGTTCCTGTTCTTCTTCTTCTGGGAAATGATGTTGGTGCCGATGTACTTCCTGATTGCGTTGTGGGGTCACAAGGCGTCGGACGGTAAAACCCGTATCACCGCGGCCACCAAATTCTTCATCTATACCCAGGCCAGCGGTCTGGTGATGCTGATTGCGATTATGGGCCTGGTGTTCGTGCACTACAATGCGACCGGCGTGTGGACCTTCGATTATGAAGATCTGCTGCAAACGCCAATGTCGCACAACGTGCAATATCTGCTGATGCTGGGCTTCTTCATCGCCTTCGCGGTGAAAATGCCGGTGGTGCCGCTGCACGGCTGGCTGCCTGATGCGCATAGCCAGGCGCCGACCGCAGGTTCCGTTGACCTGGCGGGGATCTTGCTGAAGACCGCGGCCTACGGCATGCTGCGTTTCAGTCTGCCGCTGTTCCCTGAAGCGTCACACGAGTTTGCGCCAATCGCCATGTGGTTGGGTGTGGTCGGTATCTTCTACGGTGCCTGGATGGCGTTCGCGCAGACTGACATCAAGCGTCTGATCGCTTACACCTCGGTATCGCACATGGGCTTCGTGCTGATCGCCATCTACACCGGCAGCCAACTGGCTTACCAGGGCGCGGTGATTCAGATGATCGCGCACGGCCTGTCTGCGGCCGGCATGTTCATCATCTGCGGCCAGTTGTACGAGCGTCTGCATACCCGTGACATGCGCGAGATGGGCGGCCTGTGGGGGCGTATCAAGTACATCCCTGCGCTGTCGCTGTTCTTCGCGGTAGCCACCTTGGGGATGCCGGGTACCGGTAACTTCGTCGGCGAATTCATGATCCTGTTCGGCAGCTTCCAGGTAGTGCCGGTGATCACCGTGATTTCTACCTTCGGTCTGGTGTTTGCATCGGTTTACTCGTTGATCATGATGCAGCGCGCCTACTACGGCAAAGCCAAATCCGAGCAACCGTTGCCGGGCATGACCGCGCGCGAACTGTTCATCATTCTGCTGTTGGTGGTGTTGCTGGTTCTGCTGGGGGTTTACCCGCAGCCGATTCTGGACACTTCTCATGCGGCGATGAGCAACGTGCAACACTGGTTTGGTTCGTCAGTTTCAGCAATTTCAACAACAAGGCCGTAATTCGCCATGACAATAACTCCTCAACAACTGATCGCACTGCTACCGCTGTTGATCGTCGGATTGACGGTGGTGGTTGTGATGCTAGGCATTGCGTGGCGACGCGACCACTTTATCAACGCCACACTGACCGTGATCGGTCTAAACCTGGCGCTGCTTTCGCTGTATTTTGTCGGCCAGGCAGGCCCAATGGACGTCACCCCGCTGTTGCGGGTTGACGGTTATTCGATGTTCTATACCGGGCTGGTGATACTGGCGAGTCTGGCGACCTGTACCTTCGCTTATCCATGGCTGGTGGGTTACCCGGACAACCGCGAAGAGTTCTACCTGCTGGTGCTGATTGCCGCGCTGGGTGGCATTGTGTTGGCGAGCGCCAATCACCTGGCGTCGCTGTTCATCGGTATTGAACTGATCTCGCTGCCGCTGTTCGGCCTGGTGGGCTATGCCTACCGCCAGAAGCGTCCGCTGGAAGCCGCTATCAAGTACATGCTGCTGTCCGCTGCGGCTTCGTCATTCCTGCTGTTCGGTATGGCGCTGCTGTATGCCGAGTCCGGCGATCTGTCGCTGGCCGGTCTGGGCAAGAGCCTGCACGAAAACATGATGCACCAGCCGCTGGTCCTGGCAGGTATGGGCATGATGATTGTGGGTCTGGGCTTCAAACTGTCTCTGGTGCCGTTCCAGCTGTGGACGCCGGATGTGTATCAGGGGGCGCCTGCGCCGGTCTCTACCTTCCTGGCCACCGCCAGCAAGATTGCGATCTTCGCCGTCGTGATGCGTCTGTTCCTGTATGCGCCGGCCGCCGACAGCGAAGCGCTGCGTATGGTGCTGTCGATCATTGCCGTCTGTTCAATCCTGTTCGGCAACCTGATGGCGATCAGCCAGACCAACATCAAGCGTCTGCTGGGCTACTCGTCGATCGCCCACCTGGGTTATCTGCTGGTGGCGTTGATTGCGGTGCAAACCCATCAACTGTCGCTGGAAACCGCTGGCGTTTACCTGGCCGGTTACCTGTTCAGCAGCCTGGGCGCGTTCGGCGTGGTCAGCCTGATGTCCAGCCCGTACCGCGGCCCGGATGCCGATTCACTGTTCTCCTACCGTGGTCTGTTCTGGCATAAGCCGATTCTGTCTGCGGTCATGACGGTGATGATGCTGTCGCTGGCCGGTATCCCGATGACCCTGGGCTTTATCGGTAAGTTCTTCGTTATCGCGATGGGCGTCAGCGCTCACCTGTGGTGGCTGACCGGTGCTGTGGTACTCGGCAGCGCCATCGGTTTGTACTACTACCTGCGTGTGACCGTCAGCCTGTTCCTCAACGCGCCGGAAGCTCTGCAACGCGATACCCCGAACAACTGGGCGCTGACCGCCGGCGGTGTGGTAGTACTGATTTCTGCCGCGCTGGTGCTGCTGTTGGGCGTCTACCCGCAGCCGCTGATTACGCTGGTGCAGATGGCACAACCGATGTTCTGATGGACATCAAGCAATAAAAAAGGTCGCTTCGGCGACCTTTTTTATGGGGTGGGGGAACCGATTAGAGCACCATCTGCGCTGAGCGACATTGGTATAGCTCTGCCAGCTTTTCCCGGGTTTTTTTTTGCGGTTTAGAGTCGATAGCTTCCCATTGAGATACGGCGGATTGAGTGGTACCTAATCTTGTCGCCACATCGTATTGCGAGAGGCCGCGGAAAACTCGCCATGCGGCTATCAGGCTGATGCCCTGATCCAACATGATAGAGACCACTTCGTGAGGAACTGTTTCATCATCGTGCGCATCTATATGATAGGGAACAGACTTATAGCCATCTTGCCGGCCTACCAGCTTTTTATATTCATCGAGAGGCAATACCACATACAGGGGTCTACCTGATTCATCATGGATATATTGTAACTTCGCCATTTGGCATACCTCAGGTTATAAATTTCGGCTCAATGCGGCTCAGTAAGTTGTCGACGTTCTGCGTTTCACTTGTTGGATCAGACAGACAACGGGTTCATCATCAGTCATCTCAAAAATAATGCGATAGTTGCCGACCCGCAGGCGGAATTGGCTATCAGCACCCTGCAATTTTTTGATATCCAGTCTGACGGCAGGAAAAGCGCCTAATAGCCCAACCTTGTCTTTGATGGCTAAGCGATCCTGTGGAGGTAGCGTCATCAATTGCTTAAGTGCTCTGCGCGACCAATTAACCTTTGCCATCATTCCCTCGGCTATGGGAGCACGTCCTGTGCGTTAATTAGATAATAAGATTTTTATCTAATCATGGCAATGTGTAGAAATGAAATCATAAGGAAGGGGGCGGGCAAGTCACCCTGACCCCTGAATGGGTGAGATCAACCTGGGTTGTTTTTAAAAGAGGCTTCCAGCGCTTGTACGACGGCGCGCACCCGCGCTGCACGCTGCAGATCGGGGTGCAGCACCAGCCAGATATCCACCCAGTCCTTGTTTTCCGGGAAGATGCGCACCAGATCCGGATCCTTATCCGCCAGGAAGGAGGAGAGCAGGCCAATACCCAAACCGCTCCGCGTCGCCGAGCGCAGCAGCAACTGCGAGTTGCATTGCAGAACGACGTTGGGATCGATCAGCGCCTCGCCACAGAAATCATTCCAGTGGCGGGGCACCAGTTCGCGCGGAAACATCAGCAAATCGTGGCCGCGCAGATGCTCGCCTTTGGTCGGCAGACCCTGTTTATCAAGATAGTCTTGCGTAGCGTACAACCCCATTTCGATGGTTGCCATGCGTTTGATAATCAGCTCATCGGAATCGGGCCGCGCGCCACGGATCGCCAGATCGGCGCCGCGATAAGAAATATCGGAGATATTAATCGCCGTCAGCAGCGTGACGGTGATTAATGGGTGCTGCTCCCGTAGATCCTTTAGCGCCGGAATGACAAAAGCCTCGGCCATGGTGTCGGTGGTGGCGATGCGCACGTTGCCGCACAGGCTGTCGTCGCCGCTGGTGGCTTTGCGGCCAATCGCCTGCACCGAGTTTTCCATATTCATGACATCCGCCAGCATTTCCTCACCCAGCGGGCTGAGGGAAAATGATTTCGGCGTGCGGATAAACAGCTTTGACCCCAGGCTCTCTTCAAAAGCCGTAATGCGCCGGCCCACGGTGGCCTGGTCGACGTGTAGTTCATTGGCGGCTTTTCGTAAAGTGCCGCAGCGTGCTACTGCCAGGAAGAAACGTGCATCATCCCAATTCATCATGCCATTTCCTTTGTACAGGCTTATCGGTCTTATCCGTGCTCATTCTTGCGCAGCCGCTTTGGCTCTGGCTTTGGCTGCAAATGAAGCCCACGTATCATAATTATTTATTATGTTTCAGGATATGAATAAATGCATCAACATGAAGCAGTTTTGCATCTTTATTTTTACTAAACAATCTTTATGCTTATCAACGTTTATGCTGTGATCTGGCGCACATTTTTGTATCGATGTTACCCAAAGGCGTAAGCAGATGCGCATGAGAGCCTGTCTCTGTGGGCTAACCGCCTGGTGGGATTGACTCTGAATCAGGTTGGCTCACCACGACTGGACATGAAAAATGGAGTCTCACGCAGAGAAGTTATACACCCCCGTAGCGCTGGCAACTGCGGACGGCATCAGGGTTATTGCAACGCCTGGCGCGAAAGCGGCAGATAAAAGTAACTCTGATGTGATTATCCAGGGTCTTGAAGCACGCGGCATTCAATACATATTCCTGGTACCCGGCAAGCTGGTGTACCCACTGATTAAATCTATTGAACATTCTGGCATTACCGGCATCGTTGGTGCTCATGAGACCGCCTGCGGCTTTATGGCCGATGGCTACGCCCGCGCCAGCCGCAAGTTCGGCGTTTGCCTCGGCATCTCCGGCCCGGGCACCATGAATTTCCTGCCGGCGATGGCTGCGGCGCAGGCCGATAAAATCCCGGTGCTGTATCTGGCCGGCGGCATCGCCACCTATCATGAAGCGCAGGGCGCTTTTCAGGACGGCAGCAACAGCGGCATCGATGAACTGACCATCGTCAAACCTCTACTTTCCGCCGCCATCGAAGTGAAAAACAATCTGACGTTGCAGCACGAGCTGCGGCGCAGTTTGTCTTGCCTGAACACCCAGCGCAAAGGCCGTGCGTATTTGAGCGTGCCGGTCGACATGCAAAAGAAAGCGGTGGCCGGCAATCATGCTGAAGATCCGCAGCGCATGCCGCAGTGCCGCGAGGCGGCGATCGATCAGCAGGGGCTGGAGCTGGTGCTGAATGATTACCTGCTGCGCGGTTTGCGCGTTGCCTGTCTGGTGGGCAACCGCATGAATAACCCGCAGGACGCCGAACTGCTGCTGCGCCTGGCGGAGAAGTATCGTCTGCCGGTCGCCACCACGCTGTCCGGCAAGGGGGCGTTCCCCGAAGGTCACGAGTTGGCGCTTGGCCTGTATGGGTTCGCCGGCCACACCCGTGCGGTAGAAACCATCAACGGCGATGACGTGGACGTGTTGCTGGTGCTGGGGTGTGACCTTAGCCAGCGCGACAGCCTGAACTGGAACCCGCGGCTGCATGGCAGCAAAACGCTGGTGGTGATTGACGAAGATTTTGACAAGGTCAGCTCGCACTATCAGCCGGACATGCAGATTTTCTCCAGTCTGACCGGCGGATTGCAATACCTGCTGGATGCGGTTGGCGACGGCGACACCCACCTGGTCGATATCAAGACGCTGCGGGATGGCTGGCTTGAACAGGTGCGACAACTGCCGCTTGAACAACAGCAGCCTGATTTGCAGGCGCGGCAGGCGGCGGGCGAATCCAACATGTATCCCGGCGATGTCATCAAACGCATCCGCAGCCGTATGGACGAAGACACCAACGTGGTGGTCGACTCCGGCGCGCACCGTATCTTTATGGCCCACCACTGGCTGGCCAGCGGGCGGGGCGACTATCACACCTCAAGCTCCCTGGCGCCGATGGGGTGGGCGATATGCGCCGGCATTGGCATCAAGCTGGCTGCACCGCATCGTGACTGCGTCGTGGTCACTGGCGACGGCTGCATGCTGATGCACGGTATCGAGATCCAGACCGCCGCTCGCTACCAGGTTAAAATGACCTTTGTCGTGATGAACAACAGCGCCCACGGCGCCATGCATATCGACACGTTGCAGAACCGTGGCGTATCGGCCGATTACACGGCCCTGCCGAATCACGACTGGAAGGCTTTCGCCAACAGCCTGGGCGTCGCCTCTGCGAAGGCGGCGACGCTGGACGAACTGGATGAGGCGCTGGCCGCCGCGGCCGAGTACGATGGCCCGTTCCTGATCGAAGTGATAGTCGGAAATCATGTGGCGCCCAATCGATACTATGCCGAGAGCATCGTAGAATACGAACAGCGTATCAAAGGGTTGTAAGGGGCGCGGTCTCTGGGGGCTGTCGTTAATTATCCTTTGTATCACGCCATTTCTGTTCTTATTCATAGAGTCATGGAGCGATAACAATGTATAAATTGATACTTCTGGCATTAACGATGGCATTTCAGGGTAACGCGCAGGCCGCTGAAGATCACGGCGAAGGGATCAGTAAGGAAACCCTGCTGAAAACCGAAACCTCGTGGGAGGGCACGCCGTACGGGAAGTATCCGGCCGGCGCCCCCCAGATCACCATGTTGAAAGTGACGGTGGAGCCGAATAAGGTGCTTGCCTGGCATACCCACCCGTGCATCAGCGCGGTGTATATGACCGGCGGCAGCGTTTCTCTCACGGTAAAAAAAACCGGCGTGAAGCACACCTTTAAGCAAGGGGATTCCTTTACCGACACGGTAGATATCGTGCATCAGGGCGTATCTGGCGATAAAGGGGCGGAGATGCTGGTGTTCTTCGCTTGTGCCGACAACCAACCACTGACGGTGAAAACCGCCGAATAATAGTGTCTTTCAAGCTGCGGCGTTGTTGACTGCGCTGCCCGTAGGGGGCGAATATATTCGCCCCGTTTGCCACGGGGGCAGCATACGGAGACACTGGCCCAATCCGGGGCAGCCTGGCTGCAACTTGCCCCAACAGGGTATGAATTATTTTTTACAGCCCGTTTTGGGGTGTATTCCGAGGAAATCATGGTTGCTTTGTGGATGGTCGTCGCCAGCGGGTTCTTTGCGCTGATGGGGGCAAGTGTCAAACTGGCCTCGGCCAAAGTTGGCTTTTTCGATATCATTTTTTACCGCTCCTTTATTAACGTACTGATCGTCGCCGCGTTGATTAAGGTTAAAAATCTCGGCTTCCGCACGCAGCACCTCGGTTTGCATATGAAGCGCGCCGCCATCGGCAATGCGGCGATGTACTGCGGTTTTTATTCGCTGATCCATCTGCCGATCGCCACTGCCACCACGTTGGGTTACACCAACCCGATCTTTCAGTCGGCGATCGCCTTCGTGACCTCCAAAGGCCAGTTGACCGGCAAACTGTTGTTTTCCGTGCTGTTGGGGTTTATCGGCATACTGGTGTTGCTGCGCCCGGACACGCCGAATGGCGAGTATGTCGCCACCCTGATTGGTCTGTTATCCGGGTTGTTGACCGCGCTGGCTTATTTCAATGTCGGTAAACTGGTGCGCAGCGGCGAGCCGGAGTTGCGGGTGGTGTTTTATTTCTCGCTGGTGGGCACGGTGATTGGCTGTGTGATGACGGCGGCGATGGGCTTTACGGCCCTGGACAGCGCCATGATGCTGTGCGTAGGCGCCATCGGCGTATTCGGCAGCCTGGGGCAAATCACCATGACCCGTGCTTATGGCAGCGGCAACGCGGTGATTGTCAGTATCCTGTCCTACAGCACCATCATTTTTTCCACGCTGCTTGGTTATCTGCTGTTTGGCGAAAAACTGTCTTATATTGCTGCGGCCGGCATGGCGCTGATTATTCTTTCCGGCGCATTGGCCATTTTGAAACGCAATCCGACGAAGGCCTCGAAGGCTGCGGCGGTATAACAATAAACAAAGGAGAGGGCTAATGGACTTGTGCCCTGCCAGGGAACTGGCGCGTTATGGACTGTTTGGCATTGTGGCGACACTCGGCATGGACCTGGTAAATTTTATTGCCTCGTCCGCCGGGATTATCGGTAAGCTGAATCTGGTTTTTATCGGCAATTTGGTTAATCAGTGGGGGCAGGGGCAATTTCTTTTCCTGCGGCCCGGCGATATTCCTCAGGTGCCGTACGCATTATTATTGGGCTACGGTGCGCATTATTTTGCAGGCATCGTTCTGGCGCTGCTTTTTTATTATTTTATCTTTTCCGTTTATCACCCGCGCCGCGGTGCCTTGTGCCGGGCCGTTATTTATGGCCTGGTTTGTTCGCTTATATCGTTATGCTTGATTTATCCCTCGGTTGGATTAGGTTTTTTCGGCAGCGCCGCGAGCGGCCCCGGTCTGCTGGTGGCCAGCCTGGTCAACCATGCCGTCTATGGTTTGGTATTAGGCATTTGCGGTATTTGGCCACGCCGGCAGGCGGTTTGCGTGCTACGTTAAAACGGCCATATTTTCTCCGCTCATGCATTAATGAATCACTGTGATGCATTCTTGGCTATTCTTGCCGTTATACCCAAACGGTATGATGAACGCGTTTCCTGATTGAGTTTGGTTTTCAGGACAGTATGTTTATCCAGCTTGTTTCGGGAGAGAAAAATGTCTGAAGGTGTCGCTGCCAATCAAGCAGCTAAAACGAATTCGGGCACGTCGCATTTTGCCATTCTGCTATTTTTAGCCTTGGCATTAATGTCTGCGTTGCTCAATAGCAGCGCGCCAACGCCGCTTTATCCGCTTTATCAACATGAATTG
This sequence comes from Serratia plymuthica, assembly GCF_018336935.1. Classification (NCBI taxonomy): domain Bacteria; kingdom Pseudomonadati; phylum Pseudomonadota; class Gammaproteobacteria; order Enterobacterales; family Yersiniaceae; genus Serratia; species Serratia plymuthica. The sequence continues at coordinate 5,147,620 of NZ_CP068771.1, forward strand.
GGTTTAAGTTCGGTCAGCCTGACGATTATTTATGGCGCTTATGCTGCAGGCGTGCTGATTTCACTGTTTGGCGTCGGCAACATGGCCGGCAAGGTGAAAGACTTGCGCAGCATGATTGTGCCGGCGCTGCTGGTGGTTTTGGCCGGCGCGCTGCTGTTTTCGATGGCCAATTCGTTTTTGATGATGTTTATGGCGCGGTTGCTGGCCGGGATTGGGACAGGTGCGCTGACCGGGGCGGCCAACATTGCGCTGGTGCGTTTTGGGCCGAAAGACGGCGGTAAAAATGCGGCGCTGATCGCTACGCTGTCGTTTACCCTAGGCTTGGCATTGGGGCCGATTTTCAGCGGCGTGGCGCTGCAAACCGGATTCCATACCACCTCATTGCCCTTCATTATCATCATGGCGGTGGCGGCGGTAGCGGCTCTGGGCGTGATGCTGAAATGGCCGGGTGAAGTGGTGGTGGCGCCGGTAAGCGGAGCGCCGGTGGCTGCCGCACCGGAAAAGAGTTCGTTAGGTGATGGCCTGCGCGCCACGGGCGGCAAGTTCTTCCTGTGCGCCGGTGCGTTGTTCATCTGCTGGGCAGTCGCCGCCAGTATTCTGGCGATTGGCCCGAGCGTCTCGGAAAAGCTGCTGGGCATGCACAGCCGTGGCGTTTACGGTTACGTGATCGCCGTTTACCTGGTGATTGCCGGCATCAGCCAAATCCTCAGTCGCCGCATTAATGCGCGGCACTCGCTGATGTTTGGTTGCCTGGCGCAGGCGCTGTCGGTGGTGGTGTTCGCCGAGGCGATCCAGATCCACTCGCTGGGCCTGGCGGCCGCAGGGATGGTGATTGCCGGTTATGCTTACGGTGCGATTTTTGTCGGCAGCGCCACGCTGGTGAACCTGATTTCACCGAAGGCCAGCCATGCAAGACTGATTTCGCTGTTTTACGTTATTGCTTATATCGCCAACTGGGTACCCATCCTGCTGGGGGTCGTGATCGACCATGCCAGCCTGCATTTGGCGGTCAACCTGTTATTTGTGGTCAGTGCCCTGGTGTGCTTGATTCTGAGCTTCATGGTGACCCGCGCGGGCTTCCCGCGCTGATACCCGCCGCTTATCAAGCCGCAACATGATTGGTTGCAACTTGATATTCATAGGGGGTAAGAAAGAATACTTTAGCCACGCAATGTGGCGAACGATTTCCCTGGTGTTGTTGTGTGTCATTTCCAGCGCGCTTGCCGCGCTGGTTTTTTTTGTGACAAACCCTGCAAATCTGTAATTTCCATTTCTCATATTACATATTTTATGTGACACTAATCACATAAATTTACCGGTTTTCGAGTACACTGCGCGCTTTCTTTTCTGCCGGGTCGATTTATGAACGTTATTTTCGCCATTGCCGTCACTACCGGAATTCTGTCCGGGGTCTGGGGATGGGTTGCCGTCAGCCTGGGGTTGATCGGCTGGGCCGGCTTTCTCGGTTGCACCGCTTATTTCGCCTGCCCACAGGGTGGTTTGAAAGGGTTGTTGATTAGCGTCCTGACCAGCTGTAGCGGGGTGTTTTGGGCGATGGCGATCATTCACGGCAGCGAGCTGGCGCCAGGCTGGAGCATGCTGGGCTACCTGCTGACCGGTATAGTGGCCTTCCTGATGTGTATTCAGGCAAAACAGCAGTGGCTGGGGTTCGTGCCCGGCACCTTTATCGGCGCTTGCGCTACCTTTGCCGGCGGGGGCGACTGGCCGCTGGTGACGGCATCTTTATTGGTAGGGCTGGTGTTTGGTTACGCGATGAAAAACAGCGGACTGTGGCTGGCGGCGCGCAGCGATAAGGCGAAAATACCTGACGTGGCTGCCGGGCATTCAAATAGTGCCGCCGAGTGAAATGCGGTAGTGCAGGTCAACGCGCTCAATGCACGGCACCCCTTTTATGCGCTTTAGCAGGATCTCGGTGGCTACCTTGCCGATATCAAATCGGGGGGTAATCACGCTGGCGATGCCCGGCGTGGTGGCTTTACCGATATCCAGACCGTGAAAGCCTGACAGTGCGATGTCCTGCGGGACATTCAACCCGAGCCGCAGGCACTCCTGCAACACGCCCACCGCCAGATCGTCGTTAGTGCACAGTATGCCGTCCAGATCAGGATAAAGCCGACGCGCCATCGCCAGCATATCGGAGCCGACCGAGACCGATGAAACCCGATGCGGCGTGATTTGCCGCGGGGTCAGCCCCTGATTTTCCATCGCCCGGCAATAGCCCTGAAAACGTTTCAAGTCGCGCGCATCGGACATGGCGCCGAAATAGACCACCTGGCGTTTGCCGCTGGCAAGCAGCGCTTCGGTCATGTCATAACCCGCCTGATAGTTATCGAACCCCACGGCAATTCGCCCTGCCGGCCCTTCCAGATCCATCACCTGCGCCACCGGGATTTTTGCCGCCGTCAGGTACTTTTCCGCCCGCAGAGTGTGTTGCGAATCGGTAAGGATCAGCCCGGCGATCGGGTAGGCCAGCAACTGGACGATGTGCTCTTCCTCCCGCTCGCGGCTGTAGTCATAGTTCACCACCAGCGTTTGATAACCCTGATCCAGAGCGACGGATTCGATGCCGGCCAGCAGATCGGCAAAGATCTGGTTGTTGAACGAGGGGACTAACACGCCGATGCGCGGTTTTTGGTTCGAACGCGCTTCATCCGTGTCGGTGAAGTTCACCTCTTTCATCACTTCGGCGATGCGCGCGGCGGTATCGGCCGCCACCTTTTCCGGCGTACGCAGATAGCGGCTGACGGTCATTTTGGTCACACCGGCGAGCAGCGCGATATCTTGCAGCGTAACGCGTTGGTTCTTCATTCTGGGGCCTTAACAGGGTGGGGCGGAAAAATCGCGGATAAGCCCATGTTAGCAAATCGATTTGGCGATAACAATCGACGTTATAAAGTATAAAAATCCTATTTATCAATGAAATATGTCGATGGTTTGGCCTGTGCGAATGCGTGGGGTCACGTTAAAGGTAACAGCTTTTAGTAACATGATTTTAAGTGATGCAGCTCACATTTTTGCCGGCGGCAATCCGGTGAGATAGGCACCTGTGTTCTAACTGAATGATAGGGATCGGGGAACCATATGAATAACTTATTTTCGCTGGATAATAAAAAAATACTGATTACCGGCGCGTCACGGGGCATTGGTTTTCTGCTGGCGCGCGGGCTGGCGCAGTACGGTGCGCACATTTTGGTCAACGCCACCAGCCGGGAAAACGCGCAGCGCGCGGTGGATGTTCTGCGGCGTGAAGGCTTCAGTGCCGATGCAGCCCCTTTTGACGTGACCGACTCGCAGGCCATTCATGCCGCCATTGAGCAAATAGAGGCGGAAATGGGCGGGATCGATGTGTTGATTAATAACGCCGGTATCCAGCGGCGCCATCCCTTTACCGAATTCCCGGAAAAAGACTGGGACGATATTATCGCCGTCAATCAGAAAGCGGTATTTATGGTGTCGCAAACCGTGGCGCGCCATATGGTGCAGCGCCAAAGCGGCAAAATTATCAACATCGGCTCGATGCAGAGTGAGCTGGGGCGCGACACCATTACGCCCTATGCCGCCTCCAAGGGGGCGGTGAAAATGCTGACGCGTGGCATGTGCGTGGAGCTGGCGCGTTACAACATTCAGGTCAACGGCATCGCGCCGGGCTATTTCAAAACCGAAATGACTCAGGCGCTGGTGGATAATCCGGAGTTTACCGCCTGGCTGACCAAACGCACCCCGGCCGCACGCTGGGGCGATCCGCAGGAGCTGATTGGCGCGGCGGTGTTTTTGTCGTCCAAAGCGTCGGACTTTGTTAATGGCCATTTGCTGTTTGTCGATGGCGGCATGTCCGCTGCGGTATAACGGTCTGTTCAACGGAAAATCATGATGAAAATTCAAACCCGGTCCTGTGTGGTCAACGGCAAATATGACGTGGCGGTGGTGGAGCAGGAGGTGGAATATCAGGGCACCGGCACGCTGGTGAAAATCACCCGTGGCGGAATCTGCGGTTCAGATCTGCATTATTATCAGGAAGGTAAGGTCGGCAGTTTTCAGGTGCGTCAGCCGATGGTGCTTGGCCATGAGGTGATCGGCGAAGTGGTGGCCAGCGATTCGGCGCTGCTGACACCGGGCCAGAAAGTGGCGCTGAACCCCAGCAAGCCATGCGGGCAGTGCAAATATTGTCTGGCGAATCAGCAAAACCAATGTACCCAAATGCGTTTTTTCGGCAGCGCTATGTATTTCCCGCATGTTGACGGCGCTTTCACCCAGTACAAGGTGGTCGATAGCGCGCAGTGCATTGCGTTCGGCGCCGATCGCGACGAAAAGGTGATGGTGTTTGCCGAACCCTTGGCGGTGGCGATCCACGCCGCCAGGCAGCCCGGTGAAGTCAAAGGGAAAAAGGTGTTCGTGTCCGGTGTCGGCCCGATAGGTTGCTTACTGGTAGCGGCGCTGAAGGCGCTGGGTGCCGGCGAAATTGTCTGCGCCGATCTTAGCCCGCGTTGCCTGGATATTGCCGGGGAAATGGGGGCCGACGTCCGTTTGCACGCCGCCGACGACGATTTCAGCGGTTATCTGCAGGACAAAGGTTATTTTGATATCGCTTTTGAGGTTTCCGGCCATCCGTCGTCTTTACAGCGCTGTCTGGAAATCACCCGCGCCAAAGGGACGGTGGTGCAGGTGGGCATGGGCGGCAGTTTCCCGGATTTCCCGCTGATGCTGCTGATTGCCAAAGAGCTGAACCTGCTGGGATCGTTTCGTTTTGTTGAGGAATTCTCGTTGGCGGTGGCCTGGCTGGCCGAAGGGACAGTCGATCCGCTGCCGCTGCTTTCTGCCGAGTTCGATAACCGGCAACTGGCGCAGGCGCTGGAGTTTGCCGGTGACAAGAGCCTGGCTGCCAAGGTGCAATTGGTGTTCTGATTTTAGCCAATAGTCTGATGGCGTGGACCGGCGATCCTTGTCTATAGTTAAGAACCGTTTAATTTTTTAACCACGGAGAATTTAACATGGCGAGAAATACGGATGCGGATCAAACCACGCTGGATGACGATCTGAGAATGCTGAGTGACACGCTGGAAGAAGTGTTGAAATACTCCGGCGATCGCGCCGATCAGGCCTATATCGATATCAAGGCCCACGCGGAACAGGCGCTGAGCGAGGTAAAGTCGCGGCTGACTGACACCACCGAATCCTACTATGCGCGGGCCAAGGATGCCGTTTGCCGCACCGACGGCTACGTGCGCGAAAAACCCTGGCACAGCGTTGGCATTGGCGCCACGGTCGGTTTGGTGCTGGGCCTGTTGCTGGCGCGCAAATAACGGCCTGTTGAAGTTAGGCGCGGCAATCGCCGCGCCCCGAAGTTTACTGCCCCAACGTGACCTCCACCTGATGGATCTTCCCATCGTCAACCAGCGTTATCGCCGCCTCAGGCTGTTTTTCACCGTCCACAGTGACCAGCGCCTCGCCCTGACCCTGACGGATCCTCAACCGATACTCGCTGCCGCCTTCGCGGTAGTTAAGCGTTACCTGCGGCCAGTCTGCGGGCAGCCGGGTATTGACGGTCAGCCGATCGCCGCGGCGTTTCACCCCCAGCAGGGATTCGACGATTAACCTGTACATCCAGCCGGCGGAGCCGGTATACCAACTCCAGCCGCCGCGGCCGACATGCGGCGCCACCGCGTAGATATCGGCGGTGACCACGTAAGGCTCGACCTTGTAACGTTCGGCGGCGGTACTATCCAGGCTGTGGTTGATCGGGTTAATCAGCGCCATCAGTTCCCAGGCGCGTTCGATATTGCCCATTTCGGCGAAGGCCATCACCGCCCAGACCGCACCGTGGGTATATTGGCCGCCGTTCTCGCGTACGCCGGGCAGATAGCCGCGAATGTAACCCGGGTTCGGGCCGTTGCCGTCGAACGGCGGCGTCAGCAGTTTGATCAGGCCGGCCTGATTGTCGACCAGGTGTTTATCCAGCGACTGCATCGCCTGTAGGCTGCGCGGTTTATCCCCGGCGCCGGACAGCACCGACCAACTTTGGGCGATGGCATCGATGCGACACTCTGCCGACTCATGGGAGCCCAGCGGCTCCCCGCTGTCAAAGTAACCCCGGCGATACCATTCGCCGTCCCAGGCGTGGTCACGCAGATTGTCGCGCAGGGTGGCGGCCTGTTGGCGGCACAGCGTCGCCAGCGCCTTGTCGTTGCGGGCGGTCGCCAGTTCGCCATAGCGTTGCAGAATATGGAACAGGAAGAAGCCCAGCCACACGCTTTCGCCGCGCCCCTCCAGGCCTACCATATTCATGCCGTCGTTCCAGTCCCCGGCACCCATCAGCGGCAGGCCATGCTCGCCGAAGTTCAGCCCGTGTTTCAATGCGCGCACGCCGTGCTGATACAGGGTTTCCTGCGTCGCGCTCAGCGCCGGCTGTTCGTAGGACGATTCCTCGCCTGGCGCCAGCTTGCGCGCCTCCAGATAGCCGACCTGTTCTTCCAGAATGGTTTTATCGTCGGTGGCGTCCAGGTAGTGGCAAATCGCCAAGGGTAACCACAGATAATCATCCGAACAGAGCGTGCGAACGCCATTTCCCTGTGGAGGATGCCACCAGTGCTGCACATCGCCTTCGACAAACTGGCGCGATGCGCACAGCAGGATCTGTTGGCGCAGGCGCTCGGGGGCGGCGTGGGTCAGCGCCAGCGTATCCTGCAGTTGATCGCGGAAGCCAAAGGCGCCGCCGGATTGGTAGTAGCCGCTGCGCGCCTGAATGCGGCAGGAGAGGGTCTGGTACAGCAGCCAGCCGTTGGCCAGCAGATCGACCGCCGGCTGCGGCGTGCCGATCTGCACTTTGTTGAGAATGTCGCCCCAATGCGCCGTCACCTGCAGCAACTCATTTTGCAGTGGCTCTTCTTGCAGGTATTTTTGCAGCAGCGCTTCGGCCTCATCGGCATTTTGCCCCAGGCCGAGGGCGAACACGAAGCTGCGCTGATCGCCATCGATCAGGCTGATCGCCGACTGCACGGCACCGCAGGGATCCATGCCGGCGCCCACTTTGCCGGATAAGCGCCGCAGCTTCAGCACCGCCGGGCGGGTCAGCGAGCCGTTGCGGCCAATGAATTCGCGCCGATCGCCGCTGATTGAACAATGCGCGCCGGAGACGCCGAAGAAAGCGGTTCGTTCCGAGCCGCTGCCGCCGTAGTGGTTGGTGGCCAGAACACCGCATCCGCTTTCGGGCGTCGCCGCCTGCGTGACGATGTGCATGGCCGTTTTTTGCCGCAGATCGCCGAGGATAAACTCCACGTAACCGGTAGCCGATAGGTTGCGCGTGCGCCCGGAGGTGTTGGTCAGCGTCAGCAGGAACAGTTTCACCGGCGCCTCTTTGGCGACCAATACGGTGAACTGGCTGTCAATGCCGCTTTCGCGATGGTCGAACACGCTGTAACCGAAGCCGTGGCGTGCCAGATAGTGGCCGCGCCCCCGGGCGGGCAGCGGCGTGGGTGACCAGAAGTGGCCGTTCTCTTCGTCGCGCAGATAGAAAGCTTCGCCGCTGCGGTCGCAAATGGGATCGTTCTCCCAGGGCGTAAGGCGGTATTCGTGGGCGTTTTCGTACCAGGTGTAGGCCTGGCCGCTTTCCGAGACAACCGAGCCGAACATCGGGTTGGCCATGACGTTTGACCAGGGCGCAGGGGTGATCTTGCTCTCGTTCATGGCGATCACATATTCACGGCCATCCTCCGAGAAGCCGCCGAGGCCGTTATAGAACTGCAGCGCGTCGATGGCGGGCAACTGCGGCGAATGCAGGTTGCGCGGCAGATTGTTCACCGTCGCCAGTTTCGACGAGGCGGTTACCGGCGACAGCGGCTGCTGCTGGATCTGCGGCAGTTGCAGCCGTTGGTTTAGCTGTTCATTTAATCCGCCACGCCGATCGTCGAGGTAAATACGCGCCACGCTGAGCAGCAGGCGGTGATCCTCCGGTGACATATGCTCGCTGGTACGTACGAAAATGCCGCCCGGTTTATCGGTCTGGGTTGATTCCATACCTGCGGCGATCAGGCCCATTATCTGGTTTTGCAGCTCCTGACGGTAGCCGCCGGCGTCCTCGTTGAGGATCACCAGATCCACCGGCAGCCCTTTCAGCCGCCAGTAGTTGTGCGCCTGAATCAGCTGTTGCACCAGCCCGATGTTCTCGCCATCGGTCACCGTCAACAAAACGATCGGCAGATCGCCTGAGATAGAATGCCCCCACAGTCCCGACTGGCCGCGGCGATTTTGGATGATTTCGCTGCTGGCGGCGCGCATTTCCTGCGCCGGGAACACCACGGCGCTCGCCAGGCGATTGAACAGGTTGGCATCTTCCTCATTGGCGTTCAGCTGACGCAGCACCACCTGGCTGTGCGACCAGGCCAGTTCAAACACGCGGTCCGCCAGGTGGCGATCGCGGTATTTTTCCAGCATGGCCAGGCTGCTGACGCGGTCTTCGCAAACACCGTAGAAAATATCCAGCGTCAGCGGCACGTTGGGCTCCAGCACCACGCGCTGGCGGATGGCGATGATCGGATCGATGACAGGCCCGGCGCTGTTGGTCAACGGCGTATTTTGATACAGCGCCTGCGGGTTGGCCGGGGTGCGGCCACGGCCGATAAATTTGGCGCGATCGGTTTCGAACGAGGTCTGGCTGGATCGGCCCTGTACCGTCATCATATGCAGCAACCACGGACATTTCTCTTTTGGTTCGCGCGGGCGGCGGTGACACAAAATGGCGTCTTGATCCGGCAGCAGTTCGGTCTGAACGAACAAATTGCTGAACGCCGGGTGAGCCAGATCGTTGCCGGCCGGCGCCAGCACCACTTCCGCATAGCTGGTGATTTCGAGGGTGCGCGGCTGTTTACCGCGGTTTACCAGAGTGATGCGCCGCAGCTCGATATCGTCTTCCGGCGACACCACAACCTGCGTTTTGACCGACAGCAAGCCCTGGCTGCGCTGATATTCGGCGCCGGCATCGTTGAACACCGCGCTGTAACCCTTGGCTGGGCCGCCGATCGGTTGCCAGGTGTTGCTCCATACCTCACCGGTTTGCGGATCGCGCAGGTAACAGAAGGCGCCCCAGTTGTCGCAGGTGGCATCTTCACGCCAGCGGGTCAGGGCCAGATTTTGCCAGCGGCTGTAGCTGCCGCCGGCCTGGGTCAGCATCAGGTGGTAATTGGCGTTCGACAATAACTGCACTTCCGGGATCGGCGAATCCACCCGGTTGAACTCACGCGCAATGAACCTGGCCGGAGTAATGGTGCCCTCATGCGTTTCGAAGTGACGACGTGTGCTGTATAGCTCAACCGCATCCGGCACCCGTTCTTGCAGCAGCAAGCGCGTCGACTGGAAGGCGGGATAATCGGCGAAGCGCGACACCATAGGGGCATCCAGCAGCAGATGGGACAGGGCGAGGAAGCTCATGCCCTGATGGTGCGCCATATAGGAGCGGATGATCACGTACAGCTGACCGCGGCTGAGGCGCGCGGTGGTGTAATCCAGAGCCTCGTAAAAACCGTAGCGGCCTTTGGCGCCATTTTTTTCCAGGGCGACGAGGTTGCTGCAAGCGGCATGCGGATCGACAATCAGCGCCATCACCGTCGCGTATGGCGCGACCACCATATCGTCACCCAGCCCGCGACGCAGGCCCAGCCCCGGCACGCCAAAGGCGTGATACTGGTAATTTTGATCGGCATCGAAGCCGAAATAGCCGGATTCGGAGATGCCCCAGGGCACGCCGCGCTCCTTGCCCCAGGCGATTTGCCGTTCCACTGCGGCGCGGCACATTTGCACCAGCAGAGTGTCGGGGTAGGCCGGCATCACCAACTGCGGCATCAGGTATTCAAACATCGAGCCGCTCCACGACATCAGCGCCGGCTCATTTTCGATCAGGGTAAACAGTCTGCCGAGCGCAAACCAACTGCGCTGAGGCACCTGGTTAGTGGCGATGGCGACGTAGTTGGTCAGGCGGATTTCCGATGCCAGCAGATCGTATTTACTGCTGTCCATCCGGTTTTGATCGCAGTTAAAGCCGACGGACAGGAAATGGGTCGATTCGTCATACAGGAAGTTGAAGTCCATCTGCGCCATTTTTTCCAGCCGATGCTGGAGGCGATACAATTGCGTCAGCCGTTCCTGAGCCAATGCGCCGGCGGCCTCAAGCTGGCTTTGCTGCTCTGCCGTCAGCATCAGCTGTGCCGGCGGATTGGCCAGCCAGTGCAGGCTTGGCGCCGGCTCCAACTCGGATACGCTGTCGCTCAGCCAGCCGAACCACAGCGCCCATTCCGCGCAGAGTTCGTTGAGTTGCTGATGCAGCGCGCCGGCCCAGCGTTTGGTTTCTTCGTCGTGATTCAGCGCCGGTTCCTGCAACCCGTTGCTGTAGTTGCGCATGGCGTTCAGCTCGGCCTGCAGCGCAGTGGGATGGCTATTTAACGCCAGTTCAAAATGGTTGCGCAGCTTCGGCAGGTTTTTGTGGGCGGCGTCCCCCCAGTGCTGTTCCAGCAGTTGTAGGCAGTCGCCAAGCCCGGCCAGCACCAATTGCGGGCTGATGACCGGCCGGTGGGCCAGCGCGGGCAGGCCGGCGCTGAGCGTCAGCAGGTGGCCGGCGAGATTGCCGCTGTCCACGCTGGAGATATAGCGCGGGTTCAGCGGCTCTAAAGTACGGGTGTCGTACCAGTTGTACAGGTGGCCGCGATAGTGTTCCATGCGGTCCAGCGTGTTAAGCGTCAGCTCAATGCGCCGCAGCGCTTCGCTGAGCGTCAGGTAGCCGAAATCGTAAGCGGTGAGGTTAGCCAGCAACGACAACCCGATATTGGTCGGCGAAGTGCGATGCGCCACCACGGGTTCCGGTATCTCCTGATAGTTATCCGGCGGCAGCCAGTTTTCCTGCTGATTGACGAAGGTATTGAAAAAGTCCCAGGTTTGGCGGCTGGTGTGACGCAGGAAGCGGCGCTGTTCATCGTCGAGCGCGGTTTTACTGCGCTGCGGCTGGTGGCTGAGATAACACAGCAGGAACGGGGCCAGGCACCACAGGGTGGCGAAGGGCAGCGTGATAAACAGCGCCATCGGGTTATACAGGAAGCTAAACAGCAACAGCAACAGCGCCACGCCGGCTGCCGGGTTGATCCACATCGTCCGATAAAAGTTTTGCGGAGTCACCTGCTGACGGGCGTTGGATTGAGCGTAGCTGGTCCACTCTTGCAGGTTGCGTTTGCTGATCAGCAGCCGCCAAAGGGTAATGGCGATGGCTTTCAGGCTGTACAGCGCTTCATGCGGCAGCGTCGCCAGCCGCAGCCCGACCTGCGCCAGCCGATGCAGCGCACCGTTCATCGCCAACTGCAGGTGTTGCAGGAAGGGCCTGCGGGGCGGTTTGCGGACAACATCCTGCGCCAGTGCCACCAGGGTAGGCAACAGCAGGATGATGGCAAAGAACGCCAGCCAGTAACGGGTGTTCGGCAGCCAGACAAGACCGCAAAACAGCAGCAGCAACAGGCTGGGCGACGTCAGGCTGCGGCGCAGGTTATCGAACAGCTTCCAGCGTGACAGGGTGCTCAATGGGTTGGCGGTGCGGGTGCCGTCTTCGGTTTTTACCCGTGGCAGCAGCCAGTTGAGCAGTTGCCAATCGCCGCGGATCCAGCGCGTGCGGCGCTCGACGTCCACCAGATAGTTGCTGGGATACTGTTCGTACAACAATACGTCGCTCAGCAGGCCGGAGCGGGCGTAGCAGCCTTCCAGCAGATCGTGGCTCAACACCAGATTCGGTGGGCAGGTGCCTTTGAGGCTGTGCGAGAACACATCGACATCGTAGATGCCCTTGCCGATAAAGGATCCTTCGCCAAACAGATCCTGGTAAATGTCCGAGGCCATCAACGTATAGGGATCGTTGCCCGGCGTGCTGCTGCACAGAGCGGCGTAGCGGCCCTGGCCGTAAGCCGGTATTTCCTCCGCCATGCGCGGTTGCAAGATGGCGTAGCCCTCTACCACCCGCTGTTGACGCGCGTCGTACTGCGGCCGATTAAGCGGGTGCGCCATGGCGGCGATCAACTGGTGGGCGCTTTCGCGCGGCAATACGGTATCGCTGTCGAGGGTGATGACGTATTTCACGTTTTTCAGCACTTCCAGGCCGGCGCCAATCTGGGTGCAGAAGGCGTTGCCACGGTTACGCAGCCAGTCGTTCAGCGCATTCAGCTTGCCGCGTTTGCGCTCCAGCCCCATCCATACGCCCTGTTTTTCATTCCACTCGCGATCGCGGTGAAACAGGAAAAAGTGGCTGGGGCCTTCACAGGGATAGCGGCCGTTAAGGGCTTCCATTTGCTGGCAGGCATAGGCCAGCAGACGGGCATCGTCCGCGTGCTGCTTTTGCGGCGCATCGTTGAAGTCGGTGAGCAGGGCAAAGTGCAGATGTTTCATTGCGTTGCCCAGATAATAGACCTCAAGCGCGTTGATCAGCTTATCGACGCCGCTTTTGCTGTCGAGCAGCGTCGGTATCACCACCAGAGTGCGGAATTCGGCGGGAATGCCGCAGGAGAAATCGAGCCTCGGCAGAGGTTGCGGCATGCGGCTGCGGGTGGTTATCTCGCTAAGCAGGTTGAGCACGAACTGGCTGACCACCGCCGCCATCGGGAAGAACAGCAGCGCCAGCCCCCAACTGATGCCGGTGCTGTAGGCATGGCGCAGCAACTCCGCGCAGCAGGCGGTGGTGATCAGACTCAGGCTGCCTAGCCAGGAAAGCAGCGGCGCCTGATTTAACGCATGGCGCAAGCGGGTAATGCGCCCGAGCCGAACCTCAAGCTGTTGTTCCAGCTCCGGTCGACCATCGTCAACCAGGTAGTAGCCAACGTGGTTGCGGCGTGGATCGCTGGACGGATCTTCGGCCGCCACCCGCGCCATATTCAGTACGTGCTGGGCGACCTGCACTTCATTGCGCGAGCAGTGACGCGCCAGCATTTCGATCACGTGGCGGTAGTGGTCGCGGGTGTCGAAGTGCATCAAGGGGTAAACCCCCGCCGGATCGTCGCGCAGGGTCTGATCGACCTGGCTCATGGTTTCGACAAATTCTGCCCAGTCCATTTCGCTGAGCTGGCGCAGGCCGGAAATGCTGTTGCTGACCGACAGTTGGCTGACGGCCAACTGCTGGTTAAAGCGGTGGATCAATTCAGCCGAGCTCAGGCTGACCTCTGCCAAACGCTGTTCAACCCAGGTGAGCGGCAACGCCAGCATGGTGCCGTGGCCCTGTAAACGACGGACCAGCTCGGCGACAAAGGCGCTGGAGCGCGGGGGATTGGAGCGCGCCATGTCGGCAATCACCACGATCAGGTTGGCCGGATCGTTTTCCGCCGATTCCAGCATTTTGGTCACCCAGCTGTCGGCCAGATTGCGCTCGCTTTGCGCTTGCGCCACTTCAACGCTAACGCGCCGCAGATTCTCGATCAGCGCCAGGCGCAACATGCCGGGCAGCGCCCAGAGCTCGCCCATCGTCAGATTGACTTCTTTTTGATAGGCGGCGATATACCGCGTGAGGCTTTCGGCGTCCCAGCGGCCATCGCCGTGCGCAATGGCTTCGGCCGCCACGTCATAGATTCGCGGGCAGTTATAGGGGGCTGCCAACTGCGGCAGACCGCGGCCAAAGGTTTTCGGCAAATGGTGACGCACGACGCGAATTTGTTCTTCGATCAGATAGTAGTTATCGAGCAGCCATTCGCCGGCGGGGGTCATGCTGGATTTCTTGCCGCTGCTTAACTGGTGGCAGCTTTCCGCCAGTATGCGTTCGTTTTCGTCCAACCGCTTCAGCAGAAAATACGGTGTCTTGCGCGTTGCCAGCTTGTGCGAGCGCGCCAGGCGCTGGCCATAGCGTTCCATTTGATCGACAGAAAACAATTCTGCCTTGATGGTGCCTCCGTTGGTCTCGGGGGCGTTTTTATTACGCCGCAGCGGCAACGGATTTATTTTTGCATTTTTCCGTTGTTTTTTTAACCAATTGATTAGTATTTCTTTCACACAAAAGCTCCTTACATCTGACCCAAAGGACAGCCGGTAAAACCGCCGGGAGATCGTGAACATCCTGTTTTTAACGCCGGGCAGATCTGGCGTGGGTTCGTAGCAGGCAGGAACATGCTTTCTCAGTATAGTCGCAGAATGCCCGGTCGGCCGTTTTTTGAGCTGATTGTTTAGATTTAATAAACAATTTTTGCGCGTGAACTTTGACTTAACACCGCTATTTTTCCGCCGTTCAGCCTTGATTTACCGTATAATTCCCTACATTAAGTTTGGTTATTGAGGTGGCCGTGGAACAACTTTCGGGGGTGCTGAGGCGATTGCGCCGGCAGCTTGAAACCCCTATTTCCGTTGGGGGCGGTTTCCGCCAGATTTCACTTCCCGTGCCCGCATCGCTGGCCGCCACCTTACTGGAATGGTTGGCAGCGCAGCCGGCATTCCCGCAGTTTTACTGGCTTCATCGCGACGGCCACGAAGAGGCGGCGAGCTGTGGCGCGCTACGTCTGTTTACGCAGCCGGAACAGGCGCAGGCATTTATCAGGGCGCATCAGGGCGCGCGCATATGGGGGCTGAATGCCTTTGACGGCACGGCGCATTTATTTTTGCCGCGCCTGGAAATTCTGAACCGCGAAGGCGAAGCCCAGCTAACGCTTAATCTGTTTTCTGACAGTTCGCTGCGTGACGATGCGGATGCAGCCGGTCGCTGGTTGGAAAAGGTGGTGGCTGCGCGCCCAATCGCGCCATTAAAGGCTGAGGTGGGCAAGGTACGGCATCAACCGGAACGTGCCGGGTGGGAAATTATGTTGCACGAAGCGCTGCAAGCGATCGAGCGGCAACAGATGGAGAAGGTGGTGTTGGCGCGCAGCACCTTGCTGACGCTGGATGGCCCGCTGTCCGCGCCGGCGATGATGGACGCCAGCCGTAGGGTGAATCACCGGTGCTACCACTTTATGCTGAGATTTGATGCGCATTGCGCATTTCTCGGTTCCAGCCCGGAAAGGCTGTACCGGCGAAATGGCCTGCAACTGCTGACCGAAGCGCTGGCGGGCACCGTAGCCAATCATCCCGATCAACAGCGTGCGCAGGCGCTGGCGCAGTGGTTGCAGGGCGACGCTAAAAACCGGCATGAGAACCTGCTGGTGGTAGACGATATCTGCCAGCGTCTGCAAGGGGGGGCCGGTTCGCTGGACGTGCTGCCGCCGGAGGTGGTGCGCTTGCGTAAGGTGCAGCATTTGCGGCGCCGTATCGAAGGGCAGCTCAATCATGCCGACGACGCCGATTGCCTGCAGCGGCTGCAACCGACGGCGGCGGTAGCCGGGTTGCCGCGTCAGGCGGCCCGCGAGTTTATCCTGCAACATGAACCTTTCTCCCGCGGCTGGTATGCCGGATCGGCAGGCTATCTTTCCTCTTCCCTCAGTGAGTTTTGTGTTGCGCTGCGCTGCGCGCAGTTAGAGGGGAAGGAGTTAAGGCTCTACGCCGGCGCCGGTATCGTGGCCGGTTCCGATGCCGCTGAAGAGTGGCAGGAAGTCGAAAACAAGGCCGCCGGGCTGAGGACGTTGTTGCAGCCCGGCTACGCGGGTTGATTATCCCTACTTATTTCCTGGATTTATCGAGCGGCAATCGCGTGAAATGTAAGGCGTTTGTGATGTGTGTGTTTGTTTTTTGTATTAAATCAAGAAATTGACTGCCAAAAAGTCACAGGGATATACGGCGTTTTTGCGCTGGCGCAAAAGTCGTAGGAATAACTATTCATATAATACAGAACATAATTTTTGGCATGCCGCTGAATAGCGGGTGCCGAAGGCTGATTCTGTTAACCGACTTGTGAGCGAATTATGTCGACAAGTGTTTTTAATCGCCGTTGGGCGGCGTTGTTGCTGGAAGCGCTGGCGCGGCATGGCGTGCGTCATGTTTGCATCGCGCCGGGATCGCGCTCGACGCCGTTGACACTGGCTGCGGCGGCTAACAGGTCTTTTGTCTGTCATACCCATTTTGATGAACGCGGGCTGGGCCATCTGGCGCTTGGCCTGGCGAAGGCGTCGCGGGAGCCGGTGGCGGTGATCGTCACTTCCGGCACCGCCGCTGCCAATCTCTATCCTTCGCTGATTGAAGCCGGGCTGACCGGCGAACGGCTGGTGTTTCTCACCGCCGATCGGCCGCCGGAACTGATCAACTGCGGCGCCAATCAGGCGATCCGCCAAACCGGCCTTTATTCCAGCCATCCGGCGCTGAGCATCGAACTGCCGCGCCCGACGCCGGATATTCCCGCCAGTTGGCTGGCATCCACCGTCGACAGCGCCATGGCGCGCTTGCAGCACGGCGCTTTGCATATCAACTGCCCGTTTGCCGAACCGCTGTACGGCGGCGATGAACAACATTACGCCGACTGGTCGGCGGCGCTCGGCGACTGGTGGCAAAGCAGCCAGCCCTGGCTGCGGGAAATGGATCCCCATGGGGTGCTGAAACAGCCCGATTGGTTCTCCTGGAGGCAAAAACGCGGCGTGGTGGTGGCCGGGCGCATGGGCGCGCAAGAGGGCGAACAGTTGGCGCAATGGGCCGCAACGCTTGGCTGGCCGCTGATTGGCGACGTGCTGTCCCAGACCGGGCAGCCGCTGCCCTGCGCCGATTTATGGCTGGCTCAGCCTCAGGCGCAGCGCATCCTGCAAGACGCGCAGCTGGTGGTGCAATTTGGCAGCAGCCTGACCGGCAAACGCCTGTTGCAATGGCAGGAGCAGTGCCGGCCGCAGGAGTATTGGCTGATCGATGAGTTGCCGGGCCGGCTCGACCCGGCGCATCACCGTGGCCGCCGCATCCGCTCCGGCGTGGCGCAATGGCTCGAGCTGCATCCGGCACAGCCGCGTTCCCCCTGGGCTGAAGAACTGGCGCCGCTGGCCGATCGCGCTCTGGACGCCGTCTCCGGCTATCTGGTGAACCGTTTTGGCGAGGCGCAGTTGGCGCACCGCCTGCCGGAGTTACTGACGGAAAATGGCCAACTGTTCCTCGGCAACAGCCTGATTGTGCGGTTGATTGACGCCTTGACCCGATTGCCGGCCGGTTATCCCGTGTTCAGCAATCGCGGCGCCAGCGGCATCGACGGCCTGATCTCTACCGCAGCAGGCGTACAACGGGCAACGGCCAAACCGACGCTGGCGGTGGTGGGGGATCTCTCCGCACTTTACGATCTGAATGCGCTGGCGCTGCTGCGGCAGTGTTCTGCGCCCACGGTGCTGATTGTGGTGAATAACAACGGCGGCCAGATTTTTTCACTGTTGCCGACGCCGGAAGAAGATCGCCAGCGTTTCTACTGCATGCCGCAGGACGTGGATTTCAGCCATGCCGCAGCGATGTTCCAACTGAACTATGCGCGGCCGGAAAACTG
This sequence comes from Serratia plymuthica, assembly GCF_018336935.1. Lineage (NCBI taxonomy): Bacteria > Pseudomonadati > Pseudomonadota > Gammaproteobacteria > Enterobacterales > Yersiniaceae > Serratia > Serratia plymuthica. Next base: position 5,165,009 of record NZ_CP068771.1, read on the forward strand.
GGGGCAACTGCGGCAGGCGGTTGAACAAGGTTGGCGCCACGGCGGCGCTACATTGATTGAGCTGCAGGTGCCGCCGAGCGACGGCGCCGAGACATTGCGGCACCTGGTGCAACAAATGGCGGTGGAATGATGCTGGCGACACGTATTTTACAACGGGGCGAACCGGACCGCCCTTGGCTGATTTGGCTGCACGGCCTGCTGGGCAACAACAATGAGTGGCGGGTCATCGCCGCGCGCTGCCCGGAGTGGCCGTCGCTGGCCATCGATCTGCCCGGCCACGGCGACTCGGTTGCCGTGGCGTGCCGCGGTTTTGACGATATCAGCGCGCAAATCAGCGCCACTCTGCAGATGCATAACATCGAACGTTATTGGCTGGTGGGCTATTCGCTGGGCGGGCGCATCGCCATGTATCACGCTTGCCATGGTCAAACCGACGGCCTGTTGGGCGTGATTGTCGAGGGGGGCAATCCGGGGCTGGACAGCGAAGAACAGCGCAGCCATCGCCGTGCGCAGGATGCCGCCTGGGCAGAACGATTCCGCCACCAGCCGATTGCCGAGGTGTTGGCGGACTGGTATCAGCAGCCGGTATTTACCGAACTCAGCAGTGTACATCGCGATGCGCTGATTGCCGCGCGATCCGACAACAGCGGCCCGGCGGTGGCCGACATGCTGCAAGCCACTTCGCTCGGCCAACAGCCTTATCTGGCGCCGCAGTTGCGGCAATTGACCGTGCCGCTGATGGTGCTGTGCGGTGAAAATGACCCCAAATTTCAACGTTTGGCGCGCGACGCCGGGCTGCCGTTACGCACCGTGCCGCAGGCCGGGCACAATGCGCACCTGGCTAACCCGCAGGATTTCGTCGCCGAACTTCAAGCCTTTCTCGTTAACCCTGGTTAAGGAACCGAACATGCTTTATCCGAATGAAGAACTACTGTATGCCGCCATCGACTGGCAGGATTGCTCTGGTGATTTCGAGGATATTCTGTATCACAAATCCGCCGACGGCATCGCCAAAATCACCATCAACCGCCCGCAGGTACGCAACGCGTTCCGGCCGCATACGGTGAAAGAGATGATGGAAGCGCTGGCCAATGCCCGCTATGACGACGGCATCGGCACCATTATCCTCACCGGCGCCGGCGACAAGGCTTTCTGTTCCGGCGGCGATCAGAAAGTGCGCGGCGACTACGGCGGCTATCAGGACGACAGCGGCGTGCATCACCTGAACGTACTCGACTTCCAGCGCCAGATCCGCACCTGCCCGAAGCCGGTGGTGGCGATGGTGGCCGGTTATTCGATCGGCGGTGGCCACGTGCTGCACATGATGTGCGATCTGACCATTGCGGCGGACAACGCCATCTTTGGCCAGACCGGCCCGAAAGTCGGTTCGTTCGACGGCGGCTGGGGTGCCTCTTACATGGCGCGCATCGTCGGCCAGAAGAAAGCGCGCGAGATTTGGTTCCTGTGCCGCCAGTATGACGCCGCCGCCGCGCTGGATATGGGCCTGGTCAACACCGTAGTGCCGCTGGCGGACCTGGAAAAAGAAACCGTGCGCTGGTGCCGCGAGATGCTGCAGAACAGCCCGATGGCGCTGCGCTGCCTGAAAGCGGCATTGAATGCCGACTGCGACGGTCAGGCAGGCCTGCAAGAGTTGGCGGGTAACGCCACCATGCTGTTCTACATGACCGACGAAGGCCAGGAAGGGCGCAACGCGTTTAACGAAAAGCGCCAGCCGGACTTCAGCAAATTCAAGCGTAACCCGTAATGAACGCGCCGATCCGCAACGCCGCGGTTTACCGTTACTGTCTGCCGATGGAGGCGGGAGTGGTGCTGCGTAACCAGCGGTTGAAAACCCGTGATGGCCTGCTGATTCATCTGCAGCAGGGCGAGCAGGAAGGCTGGGGCGAGATTGCGCCGCTGCCGGAGTTCAGCCAGGAAACGCTGGCCGAAGCCGAACAGGCAACGCTGGCCTGGCTACAGGGCTGGCAGGCGGGGCAGATGCCGGCCGACAGCCCGCTGCCTTCGGTAGCGTTCGGCGCCAGCTGTGCGCTGGCCGAGCTGGAACGGCGCCTGCCGCAGCAGGCCGATTACCGCAAAGCCCCGCTGTGCACCGGCGATCCCGATGAGCTGTTCGCGGTATTGAGTGCGCTGCCGGGCGAGAAGGTCGCCAAGGTGAAGGTCGGGCTGTATGAGGCGGTGCGTGACGGCATGATCGTTAACGTGCTGCTGGAAGCGCTGCCGGATTTGCGCCTGCGGCTGGACGCCAACCGCAGCTGGACCCGTGCCAAAGCCGAAGGTTTCGCCAAATACGTCAACCCGGCGCTGCGCGATCGCATCGCTTTTCTCGAAGAACCCTGCAAAACCCGTGACGAATCGCGGGATTTCGCTTTGGCGACCGGCATTGCCATCGCCTGGGACGAGAGCGTGCGCGAGGCGGATTTTGTGGTGCAGGCTGAACCGGGCGTGGCGGCGATAGTGATCAAACCCACGCTGGTCGGCAGCCTGAGCCGCTGCCGGGCCCTGGTGGAGCAGGCCCATGCGGCAGGGCTGACGGCGGTGATCAGTTCCAGCCTCGAATCCAGTCTGGGGCTGACCCAACTGGCGCGCATCGCGCACTGGCTGACGCCGGCTACCGTCCCCGGGCTGGATACGCTCGATTTGATGCAGGCGCAGCTGCTGCGGCATTGGCCGGGCAGTTGCCTGCCGTTGCGGGATCTGCAAGCGATGGAATGCCTATGGCGCAGTTGAACGACTGGCCGTGGCGACATTGGGCGCAGCGGCAACCGCAGGCGACGGCGGTGATTGTCGGGCGAAAACCGATTGACTGGCAGGAGCTGCAACGCCAGGTGGATGATCTGGCGGCCGATTTTCAGTATCAGGGTGTTGAACCCGGCAGCGGTGTCGTGTTGCACGGCAAGAACAGCTATCCGCTGCTGCTGGCCTATCTGGCGTTGCTGCAGTGCGGTGCGCGGCTGTTGCCGTTGAATCCGGCATTGCCTGTTTCTTTGTTGGAAAGGTTGTTGCCTGAACTGGATATGGCGTTTGTCTTCAGCCCGGACCCTTTGCCCGCGTTGCCGGTCGCCCTTATTCCGTTGACCCAGCCCTCTATCGAACCGCGCAGGCTGACTTTGCCGGCCTGGGATCCGCAGCGGCTGGCGACGCTGACGCTGACCTCCGGCTCCAGCGGTATGCCAAAGGCCGCCGGGCATAACTGCGCCGGGCATTTAGCCAGCGCGGAAGGGGTGCTGAGGCTGATGGATTTTCAGCCGCAGGATCGTTGGTTGCTTTCCCTGCCGCTGTTTCACGTCTCCGGCCAGGGCATTGTCTGGCGCTGGCTGGCTGCGGGTGCCACGCTGGCGGTGCGTGAGATGTCCCCCTTGGCCGATGCGTTGGCGGGCTGTACTCATGCCTCGCTGGTGCCGACGCAGCTGTGGCGGCTGTTGGCGCAACCGCTGGGCGATCTGACGCTGAAAGAGGTGTTGCTGGGCGGCGCGATGATCCCGGTTTCGCTGACCGAACAGGCTGAGGCGGCGGGTATTCGTTGCTGGTGCGGCTATGGTCTGACAGAGCTGGCCTCTACGGTGTGCGCCAAGCGCGCCGATACACGGCCGGGCGTCGGGTTGCCGTTGGCCGGCCGTGAAATTCGGCTGGTGGATGAGGAAGTGTGGATCCGCGCGCAGAGCCTGGCGTTGGGTTACTGGCATCGCGGCGCTTTGCAGCCGCTGGCCGATGAGCAAGGCTGGTTTCATACTCGCGATCGCGGCGTGATGGCCGAAGGGGAACTGCGGATTATCGGACGAATGGATAACCTGTTTTTCAGCGGAGGGGAAGGCGTGCAACCGGAAGATATTGAACGCGTGCTGACGACGCATCCGCAGATCACGCAGGCGTTTGTGGTGCCGGTGGAAGATGCGGAATTTGGACAGCGGCCGGTGGCGGTGATCGACAGTAAAGGTGTCCTCTCGCTGGATGAGTTGTTGACGTGGTCACAGGGCAAGCTGGCCAACTTCCAGCGCCCGACGTCGCTGTTTACTTTACCCGACGAGCTGAAAGCCGGCGGCATCAAGATTTCGCGCCGTCTGCTGCGGCAATGGGTAGCCGAGCAGCTTTCAACGGCATAAAAAAGCCGCCCGAAGGCGGCCGTGGCGATAAACAGGGCCGCTTACTTCAGCCCCAGCGCTTTGGCGACACCGGCGCCGTAATCCGGGTGCACCTGGGTAAACAGATCGACCTGACGGCGCTGGATCTGTTCCGGCACCTGCGACAGCTCGCCGGCGATACGGGTGAACATGCGCTGGTGTTCTTCGGCGCTCAGCAGGTTGAACAGCGCGCGCGGCTGGCTGAAATAATCCTTATCCTCTCGGTGATTCCAGTGATCGGCCGCGCCTTCGAGGCTTAACGGCGGTTCGCTGAAGTCCGGCTGTTCCTGGAACAGGCCGAAGCTGTTCGGTTCATAGGTCGCTCCGTTGCCGCTGTTACCGTCCACGCGCATCGCGCCGTCGCGGTGATAGTTGTGGAACGGGCATTTGGCGCCGTTAACCGGGATTTGGTGATGGTTAACGCCCAGGCGGTAACGGTGCGCATCCCCGTAAGAGAACAGGCGCCCCTGCAGCATTTTGTCCGGCGAGAAGCTGACGCCCGGCACCACGTTGGCCGGGTTCATCGCCACCTGTTCGACTTCTGAGAAATAGTTGTCTGGGTTGCGGTTCAGTTCGAAGAAGCCGACGTCGATCAGCGGGTAGTCGCCATGCGGCCATACCTTGGTCAGGTCGAACGGGTTGTAGGGCGTCTGCGAGGCTTCGTGTTCAGGCATGATTTGGATTTGCAGCTTCCAGCGGGGGAAATCACCGCGCTTGATCGCGTCGAACAGGTCGCGCTGCGAGCTTTCGCGATCCTTGGCGATAATCGCTTCCGCTTCGTCATCCATCAGGTTTTCAATGCCCTGTTCGCAGCGGAAGTGGAATTTCACCCAGAAACGCTCGTTATCGGCATTGATAAAGCTGAAGGTGTGGCTGCCGAAGCCGTGCATGTGGCGATAGGACTTCGGGATGCCGCGATCGCTGAAATCGATGGTCAATTGGTGCAAGGACTCAGGCAGATGGGAGAAGAAATCCCATTTGTACACCGGGTTGCGCAGGTTGGTGTGCGGATCGCGTTTTACCACGTGGTTAAGATCGGGGAACTTCAGCGGATCGCGCAGATAGAACACCGGCGTGTCGTTGCCTACCAGATCCCAGTTGCCTTCCTCGGTGTAAAACTTCATGGCAAAACCGCGAATGTCGCGTTCGGCGTCTGCCGCGCCGCGTTCACCGGCTACGGTGGAAAAGCGGATGAACATGTCGGTTTGCTTGCCGATTTCAGCGAAGATTTTTGCGCGGGTGTATTGGGTAATATCATGGGTGACGGTGAAAGTGCCGTAGGCGCCGGAGCCTTTGGCGTGCATGCGGCGTTCGGGGATCACTTCGCGGTCGAAGTGGGCCAGTTTTTCCAGAAACCAGACGTCTTGCAGCAGCATCGGCCCGCGTTTTCCTGCGGTGATCACATTATTGTTATCGACAACCGGGGCACCGGCTGCGGTGGTCAATCCTTTCTTGCTCATCACTTGCTCCTTATCGTATTGCCATTGAGTTAAGACTCGGGTGGCTTAAGCGTTCATCATGATAGTTTTGCTGGGGTTCTCTCCGGATTTTGATTAATGCCACTGCTATTTGTAGATCTATTCGGCGGCGACGGCAAATAGGTCTGAGTTATCGTTGACGTCGTCAGCGTGAATTGGCCTTTTACTTGCAAAACTTTACAATTATCTGATATCAGAAGAATTTTTCAGCCGTTATCCCTAAAAGACTCGTTGTACTTTGGTATAAACTCGGGGGCGTATTATTACCGGTTGGTTCAGATCATTCTGAACGGATGAAAAACGAGAGGGAAACATGATGAAAAAAACTTTGGTCGCGTGTGCAGCGAGTATGCTGTTTGTGGCCGGTACGGCGAGCGCTATCAGTCTGTCGGGCGAGGCCGGGCAGCATTACACCAACCTCGGCTTCGGCCAAGACACCGGCAGCACCGGACTGGGGTTGTCGGGCAACTGGGCGCGCAGCGATCATGACGGCAACGTCGGCAGCCTGGGGCTGAATTTCGGCCTGCCGCTTGGGCCGTTGACCGCTACTGTGGGCGGCAAGGCACTGTATCTGAGCCCGAAAGACGGCGATAACGGCGGCGCATTGGCATTGGGCGGTGGCCTGGACTGGGCTATCAGCCGTTACTTCAGCCTGCATGGCGAGGGCTATTTTGCACCGGATTCGCTGACCAGCGGTGTGAAGGCGTATAACGAGGCCAGCGGCGGCCTGCGTTGGAATATTTTCCGTCCGCTGAGTGTGGATGTAGGTTACCGCTACATGAAAATGGAAGGAAAGGATGGGCGTCGTGACAACACCTTGGCCGATGGCCCGTATGTAGGTGTAGGTCTGAGCTTCTGATCCAAACAATAAGGGGGCCCAGCAGGCCGAATGCCGATCGGTTAAGCCCGATTGGCATTTTTTTTATCCAATTTCTGTACGCTGTGCGGTAATCACTCGGTCCATCTTGGGCCTCGGCCCTTTGTCCTCGCTGCACCTGCGTTGTCGGGTGGGCCAGCAGCCACCGAGCAACTTATCCCTTCCGTGTGATATTGCGTGATGAAAGGCAGTGAAAATAGTGAGATGAGCAGGGTGTTGGCCGCCCTTGAAGACGCCGAACGCAGGCGCGGCGCATAGGCGAAACCGCCATGGACGGCGGTTTCAGGCGAGACAGGCAGGGACGCCTGTCGTAGCCGGCCGTGATGCGACGTGACGGAGGGAGGGACGTTGGCGCAGCCAACCGTCTGATAGGGCAAAGGCGTGGGTTGCAAGGGACCCCGCCCTGGGTCCCTTGCTCGGTCGAGGCGCGTGGGCCTCATGTTGCATCTCACCTTTATCGACCGAAAACGTCACCCACACCTGCAGAAAAACGCTAACTGACCAGCATTAGGCCAATCGGCCCCTTTACTTTACCGAGCGCTCGATTATCCCACCGCCGGCAAGATACCGCTGGCGATGCCCAGTTGAATGGCAATCACCGTAATCCCGCAGACAAACACCAGCGCCAACGCCGGCGTGCCGCCCCAGACGCGGTATTGCGCCTGATGCCGTTGGCGCGTCTTCCATACCAGCAATGACGGCAGCAACAGTGCCAGCACCGCCAACGCAATGGCGGCGAATCCCAGCGCCAATACAAAGCCGCGTGGATAGAACAGAGCAAACGCCAGCGGCGGCAGGAAAGTGATGGCCCCGGTTTGCAGACGGCCGCGCACGTTATTCTGACGTTTGAATAAATCGGCCAGGAAATCGAACAGCCCGAGTGCTACGCCGAGGAACGAAGTGGCCAGCGCCAGATCGGCAAACAGATGTACCGCCAACTCTACGTGCGGTGACGCCACCACGTCGCGTACCGCCTGCAACAGGCCATTCAGCCCCGCTTGTTGCGCCAGAATGCCGACGAAGGTGGTAGAACTGATGGCGCCGAGCGTGGCCAATTGCCAGAAGATATAGGCCACCAGCGGAATGGCGCTGCCGATGATGAACACCCAACGCAGCTTGCGGATGTTGCCGCCCATATAGTTAACGATGCTGGGCACGCTACCGTGGAAGCCAAAAGAGGTAAAGATGACCGGGATGGCCGACAGCGCCAACCCTTGTTCCAGCGGCAGCGTCATCAGATTGGTGCGGTGAATATTCGGCAGCATCAGGCCCAGCATGACGATCAGAAACACCACTTTGGCGCTGAACAATATGCGGTTAAACAGATCGACAGAATGGGTGCCAATGCAGACTACGCCGCCTGCCACCAGGGTAAACAGCAACACGCCGAGCGTGGTGGGGAAATCCTGCGAGGTCCATTGGCTGATGCTGGCTGCCAGCAGTTCACCCGCGCCGCTGATATAGGCGGCGGTCAGGGCGTACATCAGGAACATCATGCTGAAGCTGGTCAGCCATTGGCCGCCACCTCCGAGATAGCGTTTCGCCAGGGTGCCCAGACCGGTATCCGCCTGCTCATGCTGATACACCTCCACCAGCAACAGCGCGGTGTAACACATCAAGAGCCACAGCCCGACCAGCAAGGCCAGCGTGACGCCGAAGCCTACGCCGGCCGCCGCCAGTGGCATCGCCAGCATTCCGGCACCAATGGTGGTGCCTGCCACGATAAAAACACTGCCCAGAGTGCGATTCTTCACTTTTTTCTCTACCCGTCAAAGATTTGGGGAAATTATAGGTAACTCATTCCGAGGGCGGCAGGATAGTTGATTGATTATTTCGTGTCAAACAAGCGTTACGGATGGTGTTAAGTTATGTTTACATGCATGCAGGCCGCGCGGCACCGCAAAAATACTTTCAGCAGAAATTAACCTGTGATGCATAGTGAAAACTTATTTACGGGCTTCTATAGTGGAATGACTGGAAAATAAGGGAGAGATCAATGTTAAGGGTGGAGATGCTCAGCACCGGCGATGAGGTGCTGCATGGGCAAATTATAGATACCAACGCCGCCTGGCTGGCAGATTATCTGTTCCGGCAGGGCATGCCGATGAGCGGCCGTGAAACGGTGGGGGACAGTCTCTCCTCTCTGATCGAAACGCTGCAGGAACGCAGTCATATCGCTGACGTTCTGATCGTTAACGGCGGGCTGGGGCCGACCAGCGACGATCTCAGCGCGCTGGCGGCAGCGACCGCCTGCGGTGTCGAGCTGGTTGAGCATGCTGAATGGATGGCGCGCATCGAGGCTTATTTTGCCGAGCGCGGCCGGCCGATGGCGGCTTCAAACCGCAAACAGGCGCAGATACCGGCCAACGCCGAAATGCTCGATAACCCGGTTGGCACCGCCTGCGGTTTTGCGCTCCAACTGAACAAGTGCACGATGTTTTTCACTCCCGGCGTACCTTCTGAATTCAAAGTGATGGTCGAGCAGCAAATCGTTCCGCGCCTGCGCCAACGTTTTTCCCTGCCGGCGCCGCCGCTGTGCCTGCGTTTAACCACCTTTGGCACCTCGGAAAGCGATCTGGCCGCCGAGCTGGACGGCATGCCGCTGCCGCCGGAAGTGGTGCTCGGTTACCGCTCTTCCAGCCCAATCATTGAACTGAAACTGACCGGCCCGGAGAGCCAGCGTGCGGCGATGGAACAGGCGTGGGAGCGGGTGCGCCAGGTGGCGGGTGAAAACACCATTTTTGAAGGCACGATAGGCTTGCCGGCGACGCTGGCGCAGCGGTTAACCCAACAAGGGTTGAAGCTGGCGTTGAGCGAACAGTTCAGCGCCGGGTTGATCAATCTGCAATTGCAGAGCGAAGGCGCACCCCTGGCCGGCGGCGAGCTGTTGCCGTCGCACTGTGTGGAAACGCTGGAAACCACGCTGGCCCGCGCCCGTTCGCTGGCAGAGCTGGCGGGGGCGCAATTGGCGCTGGCGATCAGTGCGATGAGTGACGATCGGGTGAGCGTTGCCTTGCACACGCCGAAAGGCGGCATCGGCCAAACGGTACGCTACCGGGCGGCGCGCCATGGCTTGCGTCTGCGACAGGAATCGGTGGCGATGTTGGCGCTCGACATGCTGCGGCGCTGGCTGAACGGTGGGCCGGTATGCGGTAAGAACGGTTGGCTGGAGATCGTCGAGATTATTGAGTAAGAATGCTTGATGACGGTGATATATCCCTTATTAATCATAATATTATAAGGGGTTATCGTGTTGGGTTCAGGCTGTTACAATCGCTGCGGGTGCTTGAGACTATTCGTCTTGGGCATTGTGTGGCAAGGCGGATAGATGAAAGCCCCAAACTGACTATCAATCAGAATGGGGCTGCACATACCGCCTAGACACCGGTATGGTAGCCCCTTCACAGCAAGGAGGCAAGCATGCAGTTAAAGCATGTTTTTCACTCGTTAGCCATTGTATGTATTACGATTTTGGTATTCATACCCGTCGCCTTTCAAGCCGCAGCGTTGTTGGCTGCAGGTGCGCACCCCAGTCACTTACCTAAGTAAGCTCCTGGGGATTTACACCCTGGCCGCCTAGCTGCAACTCGAAAGTCATAGGGTAAATCCAGATGATTGACGATTATGTTTGAAAATCAGATTTCCAGCTCGATGTCCGTCAGCGGTATGCAGCAGCAGGGCAGGATCTCGCCGTCATTGATAAACGCCAGCGGTTGTTGGTGATAGGTCACTTCGCCTTTTACCAATTTCAGGCGGCAGGCGCCGCAATAGCCGGAGCGGCATTGGTATTCCACCTGCACGTCGTGCAGTTCCAGTACGTCGAGCAGGCAGCTTTCACTTTTCGGGCAGGATAACTGCGTGCCTGTGGCACGCAGTGTGATGAGAGGCGATGCCATCGCTTACAGTTCGAAGTCGCTCAGGTCGTCGGCATGCACTTCCGAGTCGATCTGACCAACCAGATAAGAGCTGACTTCCACTTCCTGCGGCGCAACCTGAACGTTATCGGACACCAGCCAGGCGTTGATCCACGGGATCGGGTTAGAGCGGGTTTCGAACGGCAGGCCAAGGCCAACCGCCTGCATGCGGATGTTGGTGATGTATTCCACATACTGGCACAGAATGTCTTTGTTCAGGCCGATCATCGAGCCGTCGCGGAACAGGTATTCCGCCCACTCTTTTTCCTGTTGGGCCGCCAGCACGAACAGATCGTAGCACTGCTGCTGACATTCAACGGCGATTTCCGCCATCTCAGGGTCATCGGCGCCGGAACGCATCAGGTTCAGTATGTGCTGGGTGCCGGTCAGGTGCAGCGCTTCGTCACGGGCGATAAGCTTGATGATTTTGGCGTTGCCTTCCATCAGCTCGCGTTCCGCAAAGGCGAACGAACAGGCGAAGCTGACGTAGAAGCGGATGGCTTCCAGCGCGTTCACGCTCATCAGGCAGATGTACAGCTGCTTTTTCAGCGCCCGCAGGTTAACGGTGACGGTTTTGCCGTTGACCTGATGGGTGCCTTCACCCAACAGGTGGTAGTAGCCAGTCATCTCGATCAGATCGTCGTAATAGCCGGAAATGTCTTTCGCGCGTTTGAGGATCTCTTCGTTGGTGACGATGTCATCAAACACCAGCGCCGGATCGTTGACGATGTTACGGATGATGTGGGTATAAGAACGGGAGTGGATGGTTTCGGAGAATGACCAGGTTTCCACCCAGGTTTCCAGTTCCGGGATTGAAATCAGCGGCAGCAGGGCCACGTTCGGGCTACGGCCCTGAATGGAATCCAGCAGCGTTTGATACTTCAGGTTGCTGATGAAAATGTGTTTTTCATGTTCCGGCAGCGCCTGATAGTCGATACGGTCGCGGGACACGTCAACTTCTTCCGGACGCCAGAAAAAGGACAGCTGCTTCTCAATCAGCTTTTCGAAGATTTCATGTTTTTGCTGATCGAAACGCGCGACGTTGACCGACTGGCCGAAGAACATCGGCTCCAGCAACTGGTTGTTTTTTTTCTGAGAAAATGTGGTGTAAGCCATAAACCTGAGTCCATCGTAACGTGGCTATCCCCTTTATATTTCGAGCTGCAAGTCCGTTGGCTGTCTTCGCTCCCCCGAATCACTTACCTGAGTAAGCTCATCGGGAGTCGCTCTGTTGCCGCCTTCTTGCCGCTCGAATTATTTAGGGGATTAATAAGGGGTCGGAAGCGCTTATTGATATTGGCGTTGATTCCGGCCCGCTGTGTCAAACATTAGATCTTGCAGGCGCCGCTTTCGCAGTCGTCATCGCCGCCCTTGGCCGGCAACAAATCTTCCTGCACATCGTCCGCACCGTCACGGGTGTTCTGATAGTACAGCGTCTTGACGCCAAACTTGTAGGTGGTGAGCAGGTCTTTCAACAGCTGCTTCATCGGCACCTTGCCGGCCGGGAAACGGCTTGGGTCGTAGTTGGTGTTGGCAGAGATCGATTGATCGATAAACTTCTGCATCAGACCGACCAGTTGCAGGTAACCGTCGTTGTTCGGCATTTCCCACAGCAGCTCGTACTCGTTTTTCAGACGCTCATACTCCGGAACCACCTGGCGCAAAATGCCGTCTTTCGACGCTTTGATGCTGATGTGGCCGCGCGGCGGCTCGATGCCGTTGGTGGCGTTGGAAATCTGCGACGAGGTTTCCGAAGGCATCAGCGCAGACAGGGTGGAGTTGCGCAGGCCGGTTTCCTTGATCTCTTTACGCAGGGTTTCCCAGTCGTAATGCAGAGGTTCGTCGCAGATCACATCCAGATCTTTCTTGTAGGTGTCGATCGGCAAGATGCCCTGCGAATAGGTGGTTTCATTGAACCACGGGCAGGCACCTTGTTCCTGAGCAAGACGGTTCGACGCCTTCAGCAGGTAATACTGGATGGCTTCGAAGGTTTTATGAGTCAGGCTGTTGGCGCTGCCGTCGGAGTAGCGCACGCCGTTCTTCGCCAGATAGTAGGCGTAGTTGATCACGCCGATACCCAGAGTACGGCGGCCCATGGCGCCACGGTAAGCGGCTTTTATCGGATAGTCCTGGTAGTCCAGCAGGGCGTCAAGCGCGCGCACCGCCAGGGTGGCCAGCTCTTCCAGATCGTCGAGGCTGTCGATGGCGCCCAGGTTGAAGGCGGACAGCGTACACAGCGCGATTTCGCCGTTTTCGTCGTTGACGTCATCCAGCGGCTTGGTCGGCAGGGCGATTTCCAGGCACAGGTTGGACTGGCGCACTGGCGCGATCTGCGGATCAAACGGGCTGTGGGTGTTGCAGTGGTCAACGTTCTGGATGTAGATACGGCCGGTAGAAGCGCGCTCCTGCATCATCAGCGAGAACAGTTCAACCGCTTTCACGCGTTTCTGGCGGATGCTGTCGTCTTTTTCGTACTGGGTGTACAGACGTTCGAATTCGTCCTGATTGGCGAAGAACGCGTCATACAGGCCCGGCACGTCAGATGGGCTGAACAGGGTGATGTCCTCGCCCTTGATCAGGCGCTGGTACATCAGGCGGTTCAACTGTACGCCGTAGTCCATGTGTCGTACGCGGTTGCCTTCAACGCCACGGTTGTTCTTCAGCACCAACAGGCTTTCCACTTCCAGATGCCACATCGGATAGAACAAGGTGGCTGCGCCGCCACGGACGCCGCCCTGAGAGCAGGATTTCACCGCGGTCTGGAAGTGTTTGTAGAACGGGATACAGCCGGTATGGAAAGCCTCACCCCCACGGATCGGGCTGCCCAGCGCACGGATGCGGCCGGCATTGATACCGATACCGGCACGTTGCGAAACGTATTTCACGATGGCGCTGGAGGTGGCGTTGATGGAATCCAGGCTGTCGCCGCACTCGATCAGCACGCAAGAGCTGAACTGGCGGGTTGGGGTGCGCACACCGGACATGATTGGCGTAGGCAGCGAAATCTTGAAGGTGGAAATGGCGTCGTAAAAACGTTTAACGTAGTCCAGACGGGTTTCGCGCGGATAGTTGGAGAACAGGCACGCGGCGACCAGGATATACAGGAACTGAGCGCTCTCGTAGATCTCGCCGCTGACGCGGTTCTGCACCAGATACTTCCCTTCCAGCTGCTTAACGGCTGCGTAGGAGAAGTTCATATCACGCCAGTGATCGATAAAGGAGTCCATCTGCTCGAACTCTTCAGAGCTGTAGTCTTCCAGCAGATGCTTATCGTACTTGCCCATTTCTACCATGCGCGCCACGTGAGCGAGCAGCTTTGGCGGCTCGAATTGGCCATAAGCTTTTTTGCGCAGGTGGAAGATGGCCAGGCGTGCAGCCAGGTACTGATAGTCCGGCGCGTCGCGCGAAATCAGGTCGGCTGCGGCTTTGATAATGGTTTCATGAATATCGGCGGTTTTGATGCCGTCATAAAACTGAATATGGGAACGCAACTCTACTTGAGATACCGAGACGTTATGTAAACCTTCCGCGGCCCAGTCGATGACCCGGTGAATTTTGTCGAGGTTGATGCGCTCTTTACGGCCATCGCGTTTAGTTACAAGCAGACTTTGGTTCATGTGGTTGTCCGTATGATTCCCCTGTACAGAAGTGTAGTCGCTCTGTTCAGTATGTAAACACTACATATAGGGGTTGTATGTCGGTGAGGTAACAAGATAGTGAGAAAACAGGGCGTTTGCAAGTGAACAAAACCGGCCTATTTTGTGGATAACTTGGGGGTGAAATTTGGCTGTCGGCCGTGAGTGCGCGCTGTGACTGGGACGACAAGCTTGTCAATAAGCGTGATAAGAATTTACTTGGATTCGCAAAAACGTGATCGTTTGCCGCTTTATTAAACGTTAGAAAAAAACGTGATATTGATCTGATTTAATTTTCTTAAAAACCCTTTACAACGGCAGTTTTGATCGAAGGGCGCAAATCGGGCATTTATTCGGATGGAGACGTGCGCCGGATCCGGAGGAGCCAGTCCCGGCGCGGGCTGGAATGCTTATCCTTCGTGTTGAGTATGTACCATATAGTTCACATCCACGTTGCGGCCCAGTTTGAAATGGTCAGTGACGGGATTGTAATGCAGGCCAATCATGTGTTGTTCGCGCAGCGGCGTACCATCGACCCAGCCGATCAGTTCAGAAGGGCGGATGAACTTCTTATGGTCATGTGTACCCTGAGGCACCATCTTAAGAATATATTCCGCCCCGACCACCGCCATCAGCCAGGCCTTGGTGTTGCGGTTAATGGTGGAAAAGAACACATGGCCGCCCGGTTTCACCAGGTGAGCGCAGGCGCGCACCACCGAAGCCGGATCGGGAACGTGTTCCAGCATTTCCATGCAGGTCACCACGTCATACCGTTGCGGGTTGGCCTGCGCGTGGCTCTCCACCGTTTCTTGTACATAATTGACATTTACGCCACTTTCCAGCGCGTGCAGTCGGGCGACTTGCAGCGGCTCCGTGCCCATGTCCAGACCTGTTACCTGCGCGCCTTCGCGCGCCATGCTTTCCGCCAAAATTCCTCCGCCGCAGCCCACGTCGAGCACCGTTTTGCCAAAAATGCCGCCGGCGCGCTGCAGGATATAGTTCAACCGCAGCGGGTTGATACGGTGCAACGGTTTGAATTCACCTTCCAAATCCCACCAGCGCGAGGCCACTGCCTCGAACTTGGCGATTTCCTGGTGGTCAACGTTTTGCGTTTGGTTGGATGATTCTGCATTCATGGGCGTGTTTGGCTCCTTGTTCTCGTTGCGCGGATTATACATGTATCGGCGCAGCGCCGTCTGCGCCGATACATTTTTACCGCACATATATGCACAATTTCAGCGAAACAGCGGCGGTTATTTTCCCGTAAAGCGTGCTTTGTGATATAGTTTTACACCTTTGCCACTATGGCAGCGGGCAGATGAATCATTAGTAGAGGGATAGCAGCTCCATGAGCGACCTTGCCAGAGAAATCACACCGGTAAACATCGAAGACGAGTTGAAAAACTCGTATCTGGATTACGCGATGTCCGTCATTGTCGGACGTGCGCTGCCAGATGTTCGTGATGGACTGAAGCCGGTGCACCGCCGCGTTCTGTACGCGATGAGTGTATTGGGTAACGACTGGAATAAACCATACAAGAAATCGGCCCGTGTCGTCGGGGACGTGATCGGTAAATACCACCCACACGGTGACAGCGCGGTATACGACACCATCGTGCGTATGGCTCAGCCGTTTTCACTGCGCTATATGCTGGTGGACGGTCAGGGTAACTTCGGTTCCGTCGACGGCGACTCCGCCGCGGCGATGCGTTATACCGAAGTGCGCATGTCCAAAATTGCTCACGAATTGCTGGCGGATCTGGAAAAGGAAACCGTCGACTTCGTGCCTAACTATGATGGCACCGAGCAGATCCCGGCCGTCATGCCAACCAAGATCCCGAACCTGCTGGTCAACGGCTCGTCGGGTATCGCTGTCGGCATGGCCACCAACATTCCGCCGCATAACCTGTCTGAGGTTATCAACGGCTGCCTGGCTTACATCGATGATGAAAACATCAGCATCGAAGGCCTGATGGAACACATCCCGGGGCCAGACTTCCCGACGGCGGCGATCATCAACGGTCGCCGCGGCATCGAAGAGGCCTACCGCACCGGGCGCGGTAAAATCTACCTGCGCGCGCGCGCCGAAGTGGAAACCGACGCCAAAACCGGCCGCGAAACCATCATCGTTCACGAGATCCCGTATCAGGTGAACAAGGCGCGTCTGATCGAGAAGATCGCCGAGCTGGTAAAAGAAAAACGCGTGGAAGGCATCAGCGCGCTGCGTGACGAGTCCGACAAAGACGGCATGCGCATCGTGGTTGAAATCAAACGCGATGCGGTCGGCGAAGTGGTACTGAACAATCTGTACTCGCTGACTCAGCTGCAGGTGACCTTCGGCATCAACATGGTGGCATTGCATCAGGGCCAGCCGAAGCTGCTGAACCTGAAAGACATTCTGCAGGCGTTTGTCCGTCACCGCCGTGAAGTGGTGACCCGCCGTACCATCTTCGAACTGCGTAAAGCCCGCGACCGCGCTCACATTCTGGAAGCCTTGGCCATCGCGCTGGCCAACATCGACCCGATCATCGAACTGATCCGCCGTGCGCCGACGCCTGCGGAAGCGAAAGCCGGGTTGGTTGCGCAAGCCTGGGATCTGGGCAATGTGGGTGCGATGCTGGAACGTGCCGGTGACGACGCGGCCCGCCCCGAGTGGCTGGAGCCGGAGTTTGGCATCCGTGACGGCAAATATTACCTGACCGAGCAGCAAGCTCAGGCGATTCTGGATCTGCGTTTGCAGAAACTGACCGGCCTGGAGCATGAAAAGCTGCTGGACGAATATAAAGAGCTGCTGACTTTCATCGCCGAGCTGATCTTTATTCTGGAAAACCCGGATCGTCTGATGGAAGTGATCCGCGAAGAACTGGTCGCTGTCAAAGAGCTGTACAACGACGGCCGTCGCACCGAGATCACCGCCAACACGTCAGATATCAATATCGAAGACCTGATCAACCAGGAAGACGTGGTGGTTACGCTGTCGCACCAGGGCTATGTGAAGTATCAGCCGCTGAGCGACTATGAAGCGCAACGCCGTGGCGGTAAAGGCAAGTCGGCCGCACGTATTAAAGAAGAAGACTTTATCGATCGCCTGCTGGTGGCCAACACCCACGATACGATCCTGTGCTTCTCCAGCCGTGGCCGCCTGTACTGGATGAAGGTGTATCAGCTGCCTGAAGCCAGCCGTGGCGCTCGCGGTCGCCCAATCGTCAACCTGCTGCCGCTGGAAGCCAATGAGCGTATCACTGCCATTCTGCCGGTGCGCGAGTATGAAGAAGGGCGTCACGTGTTTATGGCAACCGCCAGCGGTACCGTGAAGAAAACCGCGTTGACCGAGTTTAGCCGCCCGCGCAGTGCCGGCATCATCGCAGTCAACCTCAATGAGGGTGATGAGCTGATTGGCGTTGACCTGACCGACGGCAGCAACGAAGTCATGTTGTTCTCCGCCAACGGTAAAGTGGTGCGCTTCCCGGAAACGCAGGTGCGTTCAATGGGCCGTACCGCCACCGGCGTTCGCGGTATCAACCTGGGCGAAGGCGACGGGGTTATTTCCCTGATCGTCCCGCGCGGTGAAGGCGATATCCTGACCGTGACCCAGAATGGCTACGGTAAACGTACCGCGGTCACCGAGTACCCGACCAAGTCGCGCGCTACCCAAGGGGTTATCTCCATCAAGGTGAGTGAGCGTAATGGCCAGGTTGTCGGTGCGGTGCAGGTGGAAACCACCGATCAGATCATGATGATCACCGATGCCGGTACGCTGGTGCGTACTCGCGTGTCGGAAGTTAGCGTGGTAGGTCGTAACACCCAGGGTGTTACGCTGATCCGCACTGCGGAAGACGAGAACGTCGTCGGTCTGCAGCGCGTTGCCGAGCCGGTGGAAGATGAAGAGTTGGATAGCCTCGAGCCGGGTGCGGAAGACGCAGAAGAAGACGCTGCGCCGCTGGACGAAGTTGACGATGATTCTGAAGCCGCAGATGATGCGGAAGATGACAACGCCTAAGCGGTAAGGGGCGGCGTGATGCTGACCCCGGATCGTACAGTTGCAAACAGGGCCTGGCAGCGATGCTAGGCCCTTTTTCAGTTCTATGGTTTAATTGCCGTGCCAAAGTCAGCGAGCCCGGTTCTGATGCGAATACGCTGGCCGCCACTCAATTTTTCATGGTATCCGATTGAAATATCTAGCCTCTTTTCGCACCACGTTAAAAATATCCCGCTATCTGTTCCGGGTGCTGGCGATTACGCTGTGGTCGCTGGGCGCGCTGCTCACGACCTTCTATATCCTGAATATCCTGAACGATAAAGAGACTGACATCCGGCAAGAATACAGCCTGGATTTCGAGCAGGCGCAGAGTTATATCCGTCATTCTGCCGATATTATTCGGGATATCAAATATATGGCGGAAAATCGCCTTAACGGCTCGGTCAGCAGCCTGGATATGCTCAGTGGGATATTCCCCGGTAAGAACAGTACGCCGGAGTTTCTTCCGCTGTATCCGGAATCCAACTGTTCGCTTAACACCACTTACCGCAGTTCCCTCAATTCGCTGAGCGGGCTGATCCAGTATTGGAAAGAGAATTTCGTCGCGGCCTACGATCTCAACCGGGTGTTTTTCATCGGCGGCGACAGCCTGTGCATGGCTGAGTTCGGTGGCGGCAATGCCGTGCCTAACCGCGAGAACGTGTTGAAATCGCTGCACGAGCGCATCCTTAAATACCGCAACGCCAAAAACCAGGATAAAGACAATAACCTGTACTGGATCAGCCCAAGCCAGCAGCGACCGGATATCGGTTATCTGTATGTGCTGACGCCAATCTATATTGGCAACAAGCTGGAGGCACTGCTGGGTATCGAGCAGACCATAAGGCTGGAAGATTTCGTCTCGGCGGGTAACCTGCCGATTGGCGTGACCCTGCTGGATGAGAATAACGAACCTATACTGCGCCTGGCGGAAGGGGAACGCTCTGCCGCGACGCTCGGCAGCTACCCGGATGCGCACGCCTATTTTGGTTATGATGATAATTACCGCCATCTGATTATGAAGAAGGTGCTTCCGCCTTCGTCGCTCAGCATTGTTTATGCCCTGCCGGTAAAAAGCGTGGTCGAGCGCTTCAAGGTGCTGATCCTCAATGCGCTGCTGCTGAACCTGCTGTCAGCCATTGTGCTGTTCACGCTGGCCTGGCTGTTTGAGCGCAAAATGTTTCTGCCGGCGGAGGATAACGCCTTCAGGCTGGAAGAACATGAACAGTTCAACCGCAAGATCGTCGCCTCGGCCCCGGTGGGGATCCTTATTCTGCGCATCAGCGACGGCACCAATATTCTGAGCAATGAGCTGGCGCACAACTACATCAATTTGCTGACCCACGAAGACCGCGACCGCATTACGCGCATTATCTGCGAACAGCAGGTGAATTTTGTCGATGTGCTGACCAGCAATAACAACAATCTGCAAATCAGTTTCGTTCACTCTCGCTACCGCAACGAGGATGTGGCGATCTGCGTGCTGGTGGACGTCAGCGCCCGCGTAAAAATGGAGGAGTCGCTGCAGGAGATGGCGGCGGCGGCGGAACAGGCCAGTCAATCCAAGTCGATGTTCCTGGCGACCGTCAGCCACGAATTGCGTACCCCGTTGTACGGCATCATAGGCAACCTCGATTTGTTGCAAACCAAGGCGCTGCCGCAGGGGGTTGACCGCCTGGTGAATGCGATGAACAACTCGTCCGGGCTGCTGTTGAAGATCATCAGTGACATTCTGGATTTCTCCAAAATTGAATCCGAGCAGTTGAAGATTGAGCCGCGTGAGTTTTCCTGCCTGGAGGTGATCACGCATATTGCAGGCAACTATCTGCCGCTGGTGGTGAAGAAACGGCTGGGGCTGTACTGTTTTATCGAACAAAACGTGCCGGAGCGCATTTCCGGCGATCCCGTGCGGTTGCAGCAGGTTTTGTCCAACCTGCTGAACAACGCGATTAAGTTTACCGATACCGGCTGCATTATTCTGCAAGTCAGCACACGCGGCAGCTATCTGGAGTTCAGCGTCCGCGATACCGGCGTCGGCATTCCGGAAAAAGAGATCACCCGTTTGTTTGATCCCTTCTTCCAGGTGGGCAGCGGCGTGCAGCGCCACGTCCAGGGGACCGGGCTGGGGCTGGCGATTTGTGAAAAACTGATCAATATGATGGACGGCGATATCGCCGTTGAATCGGAACCGGGGTTGGGCAGCCAGTTTACCATTCGTATTCCGCTGTTTAACGCTCAGTTCCCGATCCCGCAGGCCAGCGATATCTGGCAAGGCAAAACGCTGTGGCTGAGCATTCGCAACCAGCGGCTGGAATGCTATCTGATGGAGATCCTTGGCGGCTATGGCGCTACGGTGCTGCGTCATCAGGGGCAAGACACCGTGGCCGGGGAGGTTATGCTCAGCGACTATCCGTTGATGGTCAATTCGCCGCTGCTGGCGCAAATCCAATTTTCTATCGAGCACATTGGCCCCTCGCAGGAAACCCGGCCGGGTTACTGGATGCACAGCACCTCAACGCCGCGTGAAACTCTCGCGTTGCTCAACCGGCTGTTTGGCACCAGTACCGAAAGCGGCAGCACGCTGATGCAATTGCCGTTGCAAACCAAGGCCAGTACGGTGGACAACGGCGATATTCATCTGTTGGTGGTGGATGACCATCCGATTAACCGCAGATTGCTTTCCGACCAGCTCAGCTCGCTGGGTTATCAGGTGGTTACCGCCAACGATGGGATAGATGCGCTTGACGTGCTGAGCCGCAATACCGTCGATATCGTGCTGACCGACGTCAACATGCCAAACATGGATGGTTATCGCCTGACCCAGACCCTGCGTCAGCA
This sequence comes from Serratia plymuthica, assembly GCF_018336935.1. Classification (NCBI taxonomy): domain Bacteria; kingdom Pseudomonadati; phylum Pseudomonadota; class Gammaproteobacteria; order Enterobacterales; family Yersiniaceae; genus Serratia; species Serratia plymuthica. The sequence continues at coordinate 5,185,908 of NZ_CP068771.1, forward strand.
GCGCTTCACCTTGCCGGTGATTGGCGTGACGGCGAATGCCCTGGCAGAGGAGAAACAGCGTTGTATGGAGGCGGGCATGGATAACTGTCTGTCGAAACCGGTCACGCTGGAAACCCTGGCACAGACGCTGGCGTACTACAGCCAGCAGGTGCGCCGCATGCGCGCCGAGTCGAAGGACGCCTAGAAAGCAAAAGGGCGCAGCATAAAATGCCGCGCCCTTCGGTAACCCTGAAGGTTTTACTCTTTATCCAGCGGCGCCATGCTGACGGAGGAGAGGTAGTTGAGCAGCGCGATATCGTTCTCGACGCCCAGCTTCATCATCGCCGATTTCTTCTGGCTGCTGATGGTTTTGATGCTGCGATTGAGCTTCTTGGCGATCTCGGTCACCAGGAAACCTTCGGCGAACAGGCGCAAGACTTCGCTCTCTTTCGGCGACAGACGCTTATCACCGTAGCCGCTGGCGCTGATTCTCTCCAGCAATTTGGAGACGCTTTCCGGCGTGAATTTCTTGCCTTTTTGCAACGCGGCCAGCGCTTTCGGCAGGTCGGTTGGCGCGCCCTGTTTCAGCACGATGCCTTCGATATCCAGATCCAATACGGCGCTTAAGATTGCCGGATTGTTGTTCATGGTCAAAACGATGATCGACAATTGCGGATAATGGCGTTTGATGTATTTGATCAGCGTGATGCCGTCGCCATATTTATCACCCGGCATCGAAAGGTCTGTGATCAGGACGTTAGCATCCAGTTTGGACAGATTGTTGATCAGTGCTGTTGAGTCTTCAAACTCCCCAACGACATTCACCCATTCAATTTGCTCAAGTGACTTCCGGATGCCAAACAGTACGATAGGATGGTCATCAGCAATAATTACGTTCAGGTTATTCATGTTGTTGGCTACCTTGCTGCAGCAGTCTACTGACGAAAAAATCAATCTGACTGATGTTATTCTCGATCTTGAGCGCATCACCGTCTGCGATGTGCTGTTCTAACGATTCACACAGTTGCTTGCCGGGAAGCAGATTTAACATGGCAAACACGCCTTTCAGGCGGTGTGCTGTCTGTGACAGAGCGTTGAAATCACTGCTGCCCGCCTCAGTATACAGTTTTTTGACATCATCGGGTACTGTATCAACGAATAGGCCATAGTAATCACTTGATTTCAATTGTTTTTCATAGAGTTGGATATCATCGGCAGTCAGCGACAGCGCGATTTCCTCCTGGTCCAGCGCGGCCATTTGCTGTTCGATCAGCATCAGCACCGCGTCGATCATTGCGCCACTCAGGTTATAGTTTACCCGAATATAGCGCTTTTCAAGCTGTTGCCAACCCGTTTCATCAGTGGTCAACAGCAGCGTGTAGTCGTCGGCCCTTTGCGGCGTATCGGTCAACAGCACGTCGTAGTCGCGATTGACCTGGCGATCGTCGGCAATGATACAGCTCGCGCCGTAAGCATGCAGCAGCGTGGTGACGATGCCGCGCACCTCTTCAGAAGTGACGTCCAGCAGCGCGGTCACGCCGTCGAGCAGTTTCTCCTGCGCTTCGGTGTCCTTTTTCTCCATTTCCATCGGCACGCGGATGGTATAGCGGGTGCCAATGTCCACCTTGCTGCGAATGTCCAACTGTCCGTTGAGTTTTTTGCACAGTTGGTTGCACAGGAAGAAAGTGAGACCCGATCCATGATTAAAGCGATCCACCAGCGTTTGGCTGAGGAAGGGATAGTTCAGGTTGCTGATTTCTTCGTTGGAAATGCCCGAGCCGGTGTCATTGATATGAAATACCAGGCGATCCTGGTGTTCCGGCTCATGATCGATCACCAGCGAGATCTTGCCGTAGGCGGTAGTGATGATGGCGTAGTGCACCAACAGCGAGAGCACCTTGCGCAACGCATTGGCGTCGCCGATATATTGCTGTTCGACGTCAAGTTTGACGTGGTTGAACAACGACAGACCTTTTTGATTGATGGCCGGCAGGGCCTCCAGCAGCAACTCATCTATCAGAGCGGCAGGGCTGAAAGGCTGGCGAGAAGGCTGCCAGTCTTGAGTTTCCAGGCGGGTAAGCAAGGTAATGTTTTCAATCAATCCCAGTACCGATGCCGATTCCGCGACCAATTGGTTCAGCAGCGTCTGTTGCTGTTCCTCATCCGGCTGGGTGCGCAGCCGATCGGCCAAATCGTGCATCTGGCGCACCGGTTGGTTCAGTTCGATACCCAGGTTATGCAGCATCAGTTTTCGTGCCTGCACGTTTTTATCGTATTCGCGCCGCGCCTGCTGCAACCTTTTATTCACCATCACTTCTTTGTCCTGATCGTTGAGCAGGAACAGGTAGGTTTCCGGTGACAACTGGCTGCGGAAGATGCGAATTTCGTACACCTCATTGTTGACCGTTGCCTGAATGACGCCGTGGTGCTGTTCGGCCATATGGGCGATTTTTTGCAGGCTGAGGTGGGGCAGCAGATGTTGCGCAATCTTGTTGCTGGCGATTACCGAATTGCTGGCGAAGCTGTACACCAGCAGGCCGGAAGGCAGGCTGGCAATGATTTCCTGACTCAGCGCGCGTTCGGCTTCCAGTTCGACCGCCATGCTTTCGCTCGGCCGGATGTACTGGCGGCGAATAGAATAAATGCCGATCATCGACAGCGCCAACAGCAGCAGATTAATGGCGATCAGCCAGACATTGTTGCGCAGCAGGTCAATCGCCAGGTTGAGGGCCGAGACGCGGTAAACCACTTTCAGCGGCGCATTCGGCAGCGGAGCGCTGAACTCTACCCAACTGGCGCTCAGCGATACGCTGGCGCTGGTGGTCGTTTCCACCGGCAGAGTGCTGTCATCCAAATCGGCTTCATCAGGCAGCAGCATAAAGTTGGCGCGCGCCATATTGATCGGAATGATGTCATTAATCGGCAGATCGAAAGCGATGACCGTAGCCAGATGCCCCGGTTGGTTAAAGGTGGTGCGAATTGAAAATGAATAGGCGTTCTGGAAGCGCTGTTTACGCAAGCTGGAGAAACTTTCACGTTCGTCCAGCATGTTGGCCTGTTGCAGCATTTCTGCCCGGCGATCCTCGGCCGATGTGGTCAGGTAGCTTTCTCTAAAACGTGAAGCCAGCTCTTTCAACGGTTGAGTGGTGATCAGGCTCAGGCTGTTATCCTGGCCGTTAAGATAATACATGGCGTAGTTTTCAGACTTGGCGCCCCAACGGGTATCCAGATAATCTGAAATCCTGGCGATCATCGCCAGCGTGTTGTCGTCATGGCTACCAAAAATAACCGCGTCGGTTTTTTTGTGCGGTTTCTCTACATAATAAACGTCCGGGCGCAGGCGGGTTTCCTGCAGACTGGGATCGCTGCTTAAAGAAGAGGTATTGCCGAACTTATCGTAGATCTGGTAGGTGATATAGCGATAGTTGTCTATGCGCTTTTGCAGACCGTCGGCGATGCCGTTCAATGCATATTTTTTTTCCGTCAGCCAGGCGTTGGTATAGTTGTAGCCATACAGGCCGATGGCAATCGTCAGCAGAACGGTAAATAACAGGAAGAAGCGGGTGACATTGCTCGAGCTAATCGTCAGTTGTTTGTTTTGCATAGTTAACTGCACATTCCTGAATCAACGGGTTACGGCTCTGGCGCTGGCGGTCACCGCCAGGAGTAATACGGCGACGCAGGCAAAAGCCACCGTCAGGCTGGAGAACTGGGCGATGAAGCCGATCAACGCCGGCCCGGCGAGAATGCCGGCATAGCCCAGGGTCGTCACTGAGGCGATGGCCAGGTTTGCCGGCATATCCCGCTGGTTGCCCGCCGCGCTGAACAGGATTGGCACCACGTTGGAGGCTCCCAGCCCGACCAGCATAAAGCCAACCAGCGAAACCATCGCGTTGTTGAAGACAATGGCCAGACTCAGCCCAATAGCTGCACATAGACTGCCGAGCAGCAGTACTTTATATCTGCCCAGAGAATTCACCATCCGATCGCCATTCAACCTGCCGATGGTCATGGTGATGGAGAACAGCGCATAGCCTAATCCGGCCTGGCCGCTCGCGACGCCGCGCAGAGTGGTGAGGAACAAAGCGCTCCAGTCGAGCATTGAGCCTTCCGCCAGGAACATGATAAAGCACAAGATGCCGATAAACATCACCCAGCCGCGCGGCAGCACGAACATGGGGCCACCTTCTTCACCGCCGCTCTCACGCAGTAAATTGCGGCTGGCGAGCGCCAGCAGGGCTGCAATGGTCAGTACGCTAATCAGCGTTGCCGACAAGGGCGACAACCCCAACCACAGCATTACGCTGACGCTACCGGCACCGGCTATGCCGCCGACGCTGAAGAAACCATGGAAGCCGGACATCATGGCCTTGCCGCTGGCGCGCTCTACCACCACGGCCTGTACATTCATCGCAACGTCGATCATGCCGATCGCTGCGCCGAACAGCAACAGGGCCAGCGCCATGCCGGCGGTGCTATCCATCAGCGCCAGCAAGGGAAGATCAAGGCACAATGCCAGGCCGGCGAGCAGGATCACCGGTCGGCAACCCAACCTTCCGGTCAGATAGCCGGTCAGCGGCATGGCCAGCATGGAACCGGCGCCGATGCACAGCAACAACAAACCCAGCGACCCATCATCAATACCGATCCGCGCTTTGGCAAAAGGTACCAGCGGCGCCCAGGCGGCCATGCCGAAACCGGCGATAAAAAAGGCCAGACGCGTGGCGATCTGCGCCGGGACGCCGGGTTTTTGCTGCTCATTGCACAGGGTAGAGGTCATGTAGGCATCAGGATCTGTTGTAAAACGTGCTGGCTGAAAGTAATGGACTGTTTTTATCACAATACGCGATCCGGGTCGAAAGGATTCGCGCTGCTGTTGGGGGAGAGGCCGGCTCGGCGCTTCCGCCGCGGGGCATTTTGACAGGCTATCCGAATACCTTCTGAGCGCATTCAGTCCTGAATAGCGCGCTATTTAAGCTTTTAAGTAAGGCGATTAATCAATAGTCAAAATAGGAATGTTAGCGATTTGTGCTGCAGTTAATTAAGGGAATGATATCGTCTGGTTATTATTTCTTGATGAAATATGCGATTGCGGGAAAATTGTGGTGAAAATGTGAGGAAATAAAAAACCGGCCAGAAGCCGGTCGAAATGTACGAAAATTATCTTAAAGATAATGAAGGTAATAATGAAAATAATGATGATAGCGGGGCTATTATAACGCCAGAGTGATGAGATGCTTTTGGCACAATGTGCTTATTGTTGATGAGTTTTGTATGGCTATCTGTTTTTTCTTGTATTTTTGTATAATGGTATGATTTTTAACGTATTAATATATTTTTTATCATTGCGTGCTGTATTTGTTTTGTCTGTAATGTTTTGTGGAAGTTCGCGCACATTTACACTTTGAATCATTTATTAATTACAATGAAACACTATCGGATACTTGGTATCATTTTCTTTCTGGATTAATATAATCCCTGTTACCAGAATGGTAATGCACAGTCGCGCTAATAATGCTCAGAAGAGCAGTGGCCATAGCTCGACATAATTAATGAGGATAATAACGATGAAACTTCGAGTACTCTCCCTGATAGTACCCGCGTTGCTGGTTGCAGGCACAGCAGGCGCGGCGGAAATCTACAACAAAGACGGCAATAAGCTGGATTTGTTCGGTAAAATCGATGGTCTTCACTATTTCTCCGACGACAAAAATTCCGATGGCGACCAGTCTTATATGCGGTTCGGCCTGCGTGGCGAAACCCAAATCAGCGATCAACTGACCGGTTATGGCGAGTGGGAATATCAGGCGAACCTTAACCATGCGGAAAGTCAAGATAACAATAACTTTACCCGTGTCGGTTTCGCCGGTCTGAAATTTGGCGACTACGGCTCGCTGGATTACGGCCGTAATTATGGCGTGCTGTATGACATCGGCGCCTGGACCGACGTTCTGCCGGAGTTCGGTGGCGACACTTACGGTGCAGACAACTTCATGTTCCAGCGTACCAACGGTGTACTGACTTACCGTAATACCGGCTTCTTCGGTTTGGTCGATGGCCTGAACTTTGCCCTGCAATACCAGGGTAAAAATGACAGCGCGACCGAATCCAACAATGGTCGTGACGTGCTGGCGCAGAACGGTGACGGTTATGGCATGTCCGCGTCTTACGATCTGGGCTATGGCATCAGCGCGGCGGCCGCATACTTCTCTTCCGATCGCACGAACGATCAAAATGGCGTGAACGGCAACTACAGCAACATTCTCGGCCGTGGCGATAAAGCCGAAGCCTACAGCGGCGGTCTGAAATATGACGCCAACAACGTTTACCTGGCGGCGATGTATACCCAGTCTTATAACGCCACTCGCTTCGGCAGCAGCGACAGCTCCGTTTACGGCTATGCCGACAAAGCGCAGAACGTTGAAGTTGTTGCGCAGTACCAGTTTGACTTCGGCCTGCGTCCGTCCGTGGCTTACCTGCAGTCAAGAGGCAAGGACATTGGTCGCGGTTACGGCGATCAGGATCTTATGAAGTATGTTGACGTGGGGGCGACCTACTACTTCAACAAAAATATGTCCACCTACGTTGATTACAAAATCAACCTGCTGGATGACAACAACTTCACCAACGCCGCCGGCATCAACACCGACAACGTGGTTGCCTTGGGCCTGGTTTACCAGTTCTAAGCAACAGAGTGTGAATGTGAGCGCGGCCTTCGGGCCGCGTTTTTTTTGCCTGCGATTAGGCACAAAGGGCTATTTGTCTGGCACGGATTGCTATTTCGACGCGGCCTGGTTTGCCTAAGCTCTAGCTGTGTAAATAAATCAGGGGGTTATTATGAAGCTCAGCATAGATCGGGTTATTGAAACTGTCTTGTACGTGCGCGATATCGAACGCGCCGATGCCTTTTACCAACAGGTGTTACAGCTGCCTGCTATGGTGGCCAACGAGCGCTTTCGCGCTTACAACGTGGGCGAAAAAAGCGCATTGCTGCTGTTTATCGAGGGTGATTCGCTTAAAGGGGCACATTATCCGAATGGATATATTCCCCCGCACGACGGCAACGGGCCATTGCATATCGGGCTGGCAGTGGCGAAAGAACAGTTGCCGCATTGGGAACTGCACCTGATGGCGCACGACATAGAGATAGAAGGGCGGATGACCTGGGAACATGGCGGGGAGAGTCTTTATTTCCGCGATCCCGACGGCCACCTGCTGGAGTTGGTGACGCCGGGGATCTGGGCCAATTACTGATGGCGCCAGGCCAGTGCCAACGCTTCAAGCATTCCACTCAGCAGCAGCAGCGTGTTTTCTGCCTGCTGCTCGATTTGCACTTTGACGATTGCCCCGTCGATCAGCATCCCCAGCATTGCCGCGCGCTGTTCACGCTCCGGGCCGGCGGGTAAATGACGTGCAATTTCTTCAGCCATTTGCCCCTTGTGCCGTCGTGCAATGTCCAGGCTTTCCGGCAGCATATCCGCCAGCTCCACCGCCGTATTGATAAAAGCGCAACCGCGGTAGTGCGAGTCGTTGAACCATTCCGCAAGGCAGGGCACTAAAGCCGACAGCACATCCCCTCGGGTTGCGACATGCTGCGTCAGAGACCGGCTAAACCAGGCTAGCCATTGCTCATGGCGGTAGGCCAGAAAGGCTGCAATCAGATCGTTCTTGCTGGGGAAGTGCCGATAAAACGTCACCTTTGTCACGCCAGACTCGTTGATGATGCGATCAATGCCGGTCGCGCGCACTCCTTCACGGTAAAACAGATCGTGCGCCTTCAGCAGGATGCGCTGGCGTGCAGGCAGAGCGTTAGCTGTAACAGACATCAGATCACCTCATAAAATATTTGCCGGATTGATTGTAGACAACTCTGTCTACATGCGCTAGCTTAATTGAGTAGACAGACCTGTCTACATAACATTAAGCACAGAGGTGAGCAATGAGCATTAAACCCCCGTTACCGCCATTTACCCGTGAATCAGCCATCGAGAAAGTCCGTTTGGCGGAGGATGCCTGGAACAGCCGCGATCCTGAACGCGTGTCGCAGGTTTATTCTGTAGATACCCATTGGCGCAATCGGGCAGAGTTCGTTGATGGCCGGGAGGCGGTCTGCGAGTTCTTGCGGCGCAAGTGGGCTAAAGAGCTGGAGTATCGGTTGATTAAGGAACTGTGGGCGTTCGACGGCGCGCGTATCGCAGTGCGGTTTGCCTATGAATGGCGCGATGATTCCGGCAACTGGTACCGCAGCTTTGGCAACGAGAACTGGGAGTTTAATCCGGATGGGCAGATGATAAACCGACATGCCTGTATCAATGATATGCCGATCCCTGAACAAGATCGCCGATTCCATTGGCCGCTTGGCCGCCGGCCGGATGATGTCCCGGCCCTGAGTGATTTTGGCTTCTGATGCGGTTATTGATGATCGACCGCAGCTCCCTATGACGCCTGGAAATAAGGGGTGTTTCAGTCTGGAGAGTAAACATTAATTATTTTTTAGGCGGGTTTGTTTTAGGCGTAATAAATCCTGCCTTAATAAATAAGACATGTAAATTAAAATGATTGTGTTGAACGAGTAAATAACGGCGGGGCTCGTGTTCGATAATATGGGAAAGTGGCCGGAGTAATAACGAGGTAAATAGTTGAAATAATACGGGGCGCGCACTGAACAGACAGGGGCGGCGCCGCAGGTATCAGGGCCATCAGCGGCGGGTTGTGGTGTAACAGACTGCAATAGCCGCAGAGATCAAAACAGGCGCCGGAGGCCATATCGGCCATGTCGTGGCCTGCTGGCGGGCTTTCTTCAGGCATATGGCTCATCATCGCCATATGCTCGGCATGCTCCTCGCCCGTCGGCATCTCCATAGTCATCTCTTTGTTATTGATATTATTTTTTGAGAGGTGCGAGGAGATGGGCGGTGCGATGAAAACCATCAACATAGCGAATAAGCCCAGCCAGGCCAGCGTGCGCATATGTTGAGTGGACAATTTCACCGGTAAGGTATTCCAGAGCCAGAGGGTAAATGAAGACTGATGATAGTAATTGTGCCTGCATTGTAACATTAATGAGAATTAAGCTAAACAGCGAAGAAATCTGTTTGTTAAATGAAAATAATTCGGGTAGATTTCGAATCACTCCATTTAAGCACGGATAGCCTCTTATGTCTGAACGCGCCTCTGCGTTGCCTACTGCTGCGCAGAATATTAATCAGCAGGTAACCACCCGCAGTTGGTTTATTCCATTAATGATGCGGATTCATTTCTATATTGGTCTTTTTGTCGGGCCATTTTTACTTATTGCCGCATTAAGCGGAATATTTTACGCACTGACGCCGCAAATTGAATCCCGCCTGTATGCTCAGCAGCTGTTTAACGATAGCACCGGGCCGACACTGCCGTTAGCACGGCAGATAACCGCCGCTCAGGCGGTGGCACCGCGGCAGGCTTCGCTTTCGGCGGTAAGGCCGTCACCTGGCGAAGGCGAGAATACTCGCGTGCTGTTTAACGTTGCGGGATTAAAGGCTTCGGAACGGCTGGCGGTGTTTGTTGATCCGGTTACGGCGCAAACGCATGGCGCGATGACGGTTTATGGCACCAGTGGCGTATTACCGCTGCGCACCTGGTTGGATCAATTTCATCGCAGCTTGTTGCTGGGGGATTTTGGCCGCAATTATAGCGAACTGGCCGCTTCCTGGCTGTGGATTGCGGCGCTGGGCGGTTTGATCCTCTGGGGAGCGCGCAAGCGCAGGAACAAGAAAACGAGTCATAGGCGCAAAGGTTTACGTTGGCTGCATGAGAAAAGCGGCGTGTTGCTGCTCATCGGCCTGTTGTTCTTTTCCGCCACCGGGCTGACCTGGTCACAATGGGCCGGTGAGAATATCGGCGTGCTGCGCCAGCAACTGGGCTGGTCGACACCCTCGCTGTCTATGGCGCTTGGCGGGCCGAGTACGCAACCTGCTGATGAGCATGCCGAACACCGTGGCCACATGATGCACATGCCAATGGCTGAACCGCCTCAGGACCATGCCATGTATGACAGAGCGCTGGCAGTCGCGCGTGGGGCAGGCATTGATGCCGCCAGGGTTGAAATCAAGCAACCGGCTTCTGCAGGCCAAGCCTGGGCGGTGATGGAGATTGATCGCAGCTGGCCGACGCAGGTTGACGCCGTGGCAATCGATCCCGCGACTATGGCAATCGTTGATCGGGTCAGATTCGAACAATACCCGCTCGCGGCAAAGTTGACGCGCTGGGGCATCGATCTGCATATGGGTATCTTGTTCGGTCTGGCAAATGAGCTGGCGTTGGTGGCTTTCGCCGCTGGGCTGGCGGCGATGGTGCTGATGGGGTATTTGATGTGGTGGCGCGGCCGGCCCACGCGGGCGGTGCGTAAACCGTTGCACTCACCCTTTATGTTGTTGCGCAAAACGCCCAAAGGGCCGCTGTTGCTGATTGTCAGCCTCACGTTGCTACTGGGGTTCTGCCTGCCGGTAATGGGCGTTAGCCTGCTGGCCTTTTTGCTGTGCGATCTGCTGTGGTTTCTGATCGTGCGGCGGAGTGAACCGCACCTATCGACAAAGTGAAGTTTGTAGAAAAGCCTTTCCTCTTCTAGACTTAGAGAACAACAAACGTACGTTAAGAGGACAAGCCATGACTAATAAGCTGGTTTTAGCCGTTTGCACCGCAGCGACATTTTCCATTCTTGCCGGTTGTACCGCTTATGACAGGGCCGCCAGTTACGTGAAGGAACCTGTGGTAAGCGATGTAAAGGTAGGGATGACTAAACAGCAGGTGCGGGCAATTGCCGGCCCACCGTCAACCTCTGCAACGCTGGTTAATGCGCAGGGGACTTGCGACACTTATGCGGTGGCGCCGCGCGACGGTAAAGTGCAAACCTATTTTGTCAGTTACAGCGACACCGGTCATGTGATGAACAAGGGCTATCAGACCTGTTCAGACTACGACTCTCAGCCTAAATAAGCCTTACTGCGCTGAACAATAAAACCTCGCGTTGGCGGGGTTTTTCATTTTTTAACCGCCAGTCGCATGAAGTTTAAGCAAATGCGCTTTTTACTGCATTTTTTTGCATGAAACAGTAGACATTTCATAACGGTATCGCTAATATCTGCGCCCATTGGAAGGATGGCCGAGTGGTTTAAGGCAACGGTCTTGAAAACCGTCGAGTGTAACAGCTCCCAGAGTTCGAATCTCTGTCCTTCCGCCAAATTAAGCCGGCTTAGCTCAGTTGGTAGAGCAACTGACTTGTAATCAGTAGGTCACCAGTTCGATTCCGGTAGCCGGCACCATATTAAGTTATACTGACGTTTAGTCCGTCTTAAAACCCAGTAATCTAAAAGATTACTGGGTTTTTTTCTTTCGCTTTTTTAATCAGGATCGTTAAACTGACATCGACCGAGAGCAAACTTACTGGGTCTGTCTAACCCCTTCCTTGTAAATATTACAGGAGGGGGTTATTGCATCATCTACCTTTGCTTTTACGGCAAGGCAATGGCTTTGCTCAGCTTACGACTGATAATTGTTTTGCCCAGTTTGATGCCCGGTTTTTCGATAAACTTATAGAGCAACACTGCAATCCCATAAGTTATGGGCAAAATGATAATAGATGCAGTCATAAATCTTGCTATGGAAGGCAATCCGGCAAATTGGGGGGTTGACAGCAGGAAAGCGATGACAGGAAGAACTATTAACAGATGCAGCAGATACACGGAGTAGGAAACATCCCCCATAAAGACGCTAACCTTATTGGTCAGTATCCAGCGAGGGAAACGCAGCACGTTCGCCCAGAGGCTACCTTCAACCCTTGGCCAAAGAATAGTAGCCAACATTAAAAGCATGCCAATTTCAGCCAGAAAACGGATCTTGTTAAAACTATCTTGCATATAAATACTGATGCAAGCTGCAGCCAAGGCAAAAAACACATATTTAAAGCTTTTTCCGCGTATAGCTTCAGAAATAAACATGCCAGCTATAAAAAGATGCAACTTTATCAGTATCATTGATGGCATAGGGAACGCGGAAAAGTAATTAGGCAACAACTGTTTAGCAATCACGCACAGTGCAATTACGGTAAAACATGCCCGCGCGAAGCCTAGCTGCATTACGGCTAACATTATGAATGGAAAAAGGAAATAGAACTGCATTTCCAGCCCTATGCTCCAGTCTGGCAGCACGGTATTAAATGAAAAGCTTGGCAGAAAGCCAAACATAAACGTTACATGGGTAAAAATGTTTAATAACGAGTTATCGCTATAGCGTGAACTATTAGTTTGGGTTGCGCTATAAAAACTGCTGATAGTTTCCCGAGCCTCACCAAAATAACTGCCAAAACCAATAGCAAAAACGAGTAATACATAGTAAAGCGGGGCTATACGGAAGAAGCGGCGTAGCCAAAATTTCTTGAAGGTCGCACTTTCAGTCCAAGGTTCTTTCTCTTTACGCTCGACATAATTTTTAGCCATCAGATAGCCAGAAAGCAAGATGAATAGATCAACCCCGATTCCAGGATCTGAAAGTATGGGGAAGTGAAAACTGGTTAATATACAAATATGGCCCAAAATGACCCATAAAGACGCCAGACCACGTAACCCTTCCAGCTCCTGCGACCATTTCTTAGCAGGTTGCATTGGCAAGCCCCTCTGAACAATATTTCATTAACAACTACCCATATTCAGGTGAATTTTTGTCAGTATAGCATGGCATATTTAGATAGTTTACCGGGGCAATGTCTGAATTTGGCACTGGCGATCGTTATGTAGGTGGGGTTGTCAGGGGCGCGTTACATACAAATCGCAGTCATGAAAAAACCAACCGCAATGGGTTGGTTTTTCTAAGGGTTTTTGGTCGGCATGTGAGGATTCGCCCCCCCACACCCCATGAAACCGTTGGATAATCGCTGCAGCCTGCACCATTACTGGCTTTGAATACTTTTTTCTGTATATAAATACAGTGTGCCTCTCGCATAAGTTGGCCTGTACACATCAACAAGTTAGGGTGTCTTTTACCATCACCCTGTTTTTATTTCACGATGGGGAACTACCACCCAGTCGATATGGTTCTGTGTATAAATCTTCGTGGATTTTGCATCGCTGTGAGACATACGGCCCTGCGGGTCTATCCCTTGATTATCGAACAAGTATGCGGCTAATGCCCTTATCTCGTAGAACGTCGGACGCTCATCCATTTCTGTGGCCTCTGTAGAGCATGGCGGAGCGGTGGGTGGCTGGACGTGCTTCACTGTAACAGTTTCAAACACGGAAGCATCGATCACTCGAGCGGGTGGATCGCGTCGTTCAACCTCGCTCACTAAACGTAAAAAATCAATTCGGCTGAACGTGTTTAACGGTTCACCAAGCGCCGAACAAAATATGAGGCTACCTGAATTGATAGGATGTTCAGCAGTCTATGACAGTGTTCTTACGGCAGAAGAACAGGTGGATAAACGTGATGATTTGAAAGCGGTTATGTCGCTACGTGGCCAGTTTGTTAACTAAAAAAGACTCGGCGGAGTTATCTCCGCCTTCTCCAATCCCATTCAGCATGAGCCCAGATAGCAAGCATCACGCAGCTTGAAATGAACATAATATCAGGCCAGTGAGTGAAACCAGTGATAATGGAAACAGCGGAGGTCAGTGCTGCTATCCGTGTCAGCGCTTTGATGGGCATTTGTGGGCCAAGTCAAGGGGATTAGTCCTATATGTTGAGGCCTTAGTTAAAACGCTTCAAATTGGTTTTGCAGATCAATTATCTAGTATCGATCGTTTAAATCGATCTAAATGCTAACAATTTCCCAGCGTTCAGACTAAACAAATTGGTGAAGTTGAAGGCGAATGCTGCTTCCATTGCCTCCCATTGGGTTTTTAAAGGGGATTTCGAGAGGTCAGCGCTGGTTCTGAAAGGCGTACAGCCAGCGCTGGTGTTCTTCGTCTTCGCGTATAGCGTATATTGCGAGGCTGTTGAACTTTGATGGATACCGGTCATTTTCGGTCAGGAAGAAAATCTGCGTGCCATTTATTTATGAGTCAGATATCAGTTACCAGCCATTGATCGCCTTCTTCGAACATCTCTTCCAACATACGATTGAGCTTTTCCCTGTCGCTTTTGTTTGCATCGGAGTTAAGGCCGTTAGACTGCATAGGCTTCACTCTCACATCGGCATCGGGGAAAATCCGATGCACCCGCTTAGTCAATTCAGCTTTGATAATCTCTGCCGCGTCAGGCAAACCATTAACATTACGTTTATCAAAAACGAGTTCTACAAACATTTTGAAACCTCAAATTTAACTGGTTATTAATACAGTGTGTTCGAGTGTCGGCTTTTTTAAAAGTTGGGATTTTTTGGACGGTTTCGTCGGGGGTTATACCATTGTTTTACCATCGGCAAACATTGAATAAAAAAAACCAACCGCTATGGGTTGGTTTTTCTAAGGATTTTTGGTCGGCATGAGAGGATTCGAACCTCCGACCCCCGACACCCCATGACGGTGCGCTACCAAGCTGCGCTACATGCCGACGCTATGGCAAATCATACTACCCTTAACCAAAATCAATGCAAGAGTAGTAGCGCCTGATTGCTTGTATTTTAAGCAGTTAGTTGGCGATGAAGCGTTTAACGTCAGTCAGCACCTGCAACAGCAGGGTAAGCTGTGGTTTCTCGTCTTTTATTTCTTTGTCGTTTTTATCGTACGCCCGATAAGTTCCATTGCCGTCCAGCACCATGGTTTGTGTTGGCGTAGTGATGATCAACAGGTTGTTATCACCGGTGGCTACCCAGTTATTCCTGCGCTGTGCGGTGAACAGGTCTTCACCCTGCGAATAGTCATTGGGAGCCGTTTTAACGTGCAGTAAACGTTGCATCAGCGTGCGCATTACATCGTTATGGCCGGTCAACTTATTGATGGCCTGGGCCGGTGTACCCGGCCAGTGGATAACCAGCGGCACCTGCAACTGTTGTTGATTGTAACTGCTGCCCGCGCCCCAGTAGCCCTTACCGGTATCATTGAATTCAATACCGTGCTCTGCGGTAATCACCACCACTGTGTTATCCAGAACGCCGCGCGCTTTCAGCGTGTCGAGCACTTCGGCAATCTGCGTATCCACTTCCTGCGCGCCGGCGCGATAACGTTGAATAAAGTCGGCCGGGGCCGGCGTTTTTTCATTGGCCGCAGGTTCAGCGCCACGGAAGTTGATGTAGGAGAACCACGGTGCCTTGTTGTTCTGATCGTTCAGCCAACGCTGCCATTGCTGCGTGGTTACCGCATCGTTTTGTCTGGCCGGTGCCGGCAGCGAGAAGTCGGTCAACAGCGCCTGACGATACAGGCTGGCATTAAAGCCGTCTGACGAGAACAGACCAAATTGATAGCCTTGAGCGCTGAGTGCGCTCACCAGGGCAGAAGGTTTGCGCGCGGCGAGAATGCTGTCCAGATAGGTCGGCGAAATACCGTAGAACAGGCCAAACAGGCCGGTATCCGCATGATTGCCCGAACTGTAGTGATCGCTGAAGCTTACGTTCTCCTGCGCGAAGCGGGCGAGGGCAGGCATATCCTTGGTCATATCCTGGGCGCGAACGCCATCCACGACGATCATCAGCAGGTTATAACCGCTGCCTTTGTCGCTGTAGCTGAGATCGTTGAGCGGGTATTCCACCGCTACGGCCTCCGGATTGCCCTGTTGCACCAGACGGCGCTCGTACTCTTGCGGATCGAGCAGGCCGTGTTTCTCAAGGAATTTACGCGCGGTCATCGGGTAGGAAAGCGGCAGGTTGGCTCGCTGCATGGTGATCGGGCGATAGAAATTGGCGTCGGCCCAGATATAAATCAGGTGCGAGGCAAAAAAGGTGCTGATAAACAGCACGGCCAGCGGCTTGCCAAAATATTGGCGGTTCAGGCTGCGAAGCTTTTGCCAGCTCCAGGTGCCAAACAGCATCTCCACCAGGAAGATAACCGGCACGCAGATGAACATCAGCTGCCAGTCGCGCGCCAGCTCGCTTTGATCCGGATTAACCACCAGCTCCCACACCACCGGGTTAAGATGAAGGTGGAAATGCGTGAACACTTCGCTGTCTACCAGCAACAGTGTTAGCCCCGTAGTGGCCAGCGCGGCGGAAATAAACCGCAGCAGCCGCTGCGACATCACCACAAAGGTGAGCGGGAATATCACCAGCAGGTAGCCGGCGAAAACGATAAAGCTGAAATGCCCCAGTAAGCTGACCAGGGCATAAACCCGGCCCAACAGGGAAGAGGGCCAGTCGGTGACAAACAGGTAGCGGCTACCCAACCCGAGGGCGAGCAGAATATTGAATAAGGCGAACCAGTGCCCCCAGCTAATCATCTGGGAGACTTTTTCACGATAACGCTGACGGTTTGTCACCATAAGTAATTATTAATGCGCTTTGTCTTCACGAATAGAAGCTTGCAGAGCTTCTGCAAACGATCTTGCCAACGTCTTCCGCTGCGCGGGAGCAACGCTGGTGTTGATCAGATTAGTTACCATGTTGCCCAGCACCATCAGAGAAAGATCGGTGGGAGTATGGTGTTTTTCCAGAACATTGACCAGCTCAGAGAGCAGTTGTTCAACGTGTTCGTCACTGTAACGGGATGATTGTGGCATAAAAATTGCGCTCAAAGCCTGACAAAGTCCCATATCTTACCGTATAGAGCCGTGATTTTCCGCTCTTTTATAGCGTGGTACGCGTTAAGGTAACGATCGTTTGCCGATCCCGCTTTACAGTTGCAGGGCGAAGCCTTCAGTGCTTGAATACGCGCTCAAAGAACAGGAGGATTTATCATGAGTCTGGATATCGACCAGATCGCTCTGCACCAGTTGGTAAAACGCGATGAACAAACGCTGGACGTGGTGCTGCGCGACTCTCTTCTTCCCACCAATGCGGCGGTGGAAGAGATGATGGAGGAACTGCATCGTGTCTACAGTGCCAAGAGCAAGGCTTATGGCCTGTTCAATGAAGGTAGTGAGCTGGCGGATGCGCTGCGCACCTGCCGCAAGGACGATAAGGACTTTCTGGCCTTCAGCCGTGCGGCGACAGGCCGCCTGCGCGATGAATTGGGCAAGTACCCGTTTGCCGAAGGCGGCGTGGTGCTTTTTGGCCAGTATCGTTACCTATCGACAGAGTATTTGCTGATCGCGGTGCTCAACAGCCGCAACAGCTCGCGCGTCAATGAAGAGCTGGATATCAATACCACCCATTATCTGGACATCAACCACGCCGACATCGTGGCGCGCATCGATCTGACCGAGTGGGAAACCAACCCGGAATCCACCCGTTACCTGACCTTCCTGAAAGGCCGTGTGGGGCGCAAGGTGTCCGATTTCTTTATGGATTTCCTGGCGGCGGCCGAAGGGCTGGACACCAAAGCGCAGAACCGGGGCTTGCTGCAGGCGGTTGACGATTACTGCGCCGACGCTCAACTGGATAAAAACGAGCGCCAGTCGGTGCGCCAGCAGGTTTACAGCTACTGCAACGAACAGTTGCAGGCCGGCGAGGAAATAGAGCTGCAGGAACTGTCGAAAGAGATCGCGCCGGTGGGCGAAAAAGATTTCCTGCAATTTTCCAGCGAACAGGGTTATCAACTGGAAGACAGCTTCCCGGCCGATCGTGGCACTTTGCGTCAGTTGACCAAGTTCGCCGGCAGCGGCGGCGGCATCAGCATGAACTTTGACGCCATGCTGTTGGGTGAGCGAGTGTTCTGGGATGCGGCAACGGATACGTTGACCATTAAAGGCACGCCGCCGAATTTGCGCGATCAGTTGCAACGCCGCTTAAACGGCGGCAACAAGTAACTTTTGCCGAATCGCAGGCAATAAAAAACGCCGCAATTGCGGCGTTTTCTACTTCGGCGTCCCGAAAAGCTCGAATACGTTGCGATTACGCGCGAACGAAGTCGATGTGGGTCAGTTTTGGCTTGAACGGGTGACGCTGTACAGCCTGAACCTTAACTTTGGTTTCTTTACCGTCGATAACCAGAGTTACTGCTTCGCTGTAGAATTCTGGTTTAGCTTCCATGTTCTTTACAGAATCATGGTCTAATTCGATGGAAACTGCAGCTTCTTCGCCACCGTAAACGATAGCTGGGAATTTGTTAGCTGCACGCAGGCGGCGGCTCGCACCCTTACCCTGGTCTTTACGTACTTGTACATTGATAGTGAACATTGTTTTTTCTCTTAAAAGAAAATTTACCCTGTTAAGGCGACCCAGTAACAGGTTCGATAAACCACTTTAGCACCGGGCGAACCCAGCTAAAGCGGGCGGCATTTTAACGGAAAGCCGTCGGCAGGGCAATGGAAACCTCCCGAATCTGCGCGATGCGGGCATCAATACAGCTCGTTGGCCCGGCGGAAGCGGCCTTGATAATCGAACACTTTTTCCCGTACCTGCCAGAATTGCCCGCGTTTGCGCGCCACGACAAAGTCCGGATGACGCAACAGTGCCTGCTGGGCCAGCACGTCGGCGGCGGTTTGCCAACTGAACGGCACCCCGGGCGCGCGTTGATGCGGGCGCAGAAACAGCATCTCGAAGGCTTTGCGCTGCGCCGGCGTTTGCAGGCGGAAACGCTCGCTGGTGCTGGTGCCGTCTTCATCGTAATAGGTGGCCTTCAGCCATTCGCCTTTTTCGTCGCGCCCGCTTTGCAGCGCCATACCGCCGCAGCGCAGAACCAATGCATCCTTCAGTTTCAGCGCCTCTTTCAGCATGTCATCGGGATCGACCAGCACTTCCTGGCACTGGTGGCAGCGGCGTGCGGCAATGTCGTTTTCCGCGCCGCAGTGCGGGCAACTCTTGAAACGAAAGCGGTAGTCGCACTGTTCGCGATGGCCGTCATCGTCTTCCAGCCAGCCCTGACAGCGGCGGCCGTAATGCTCGATGATGTCGCCATTCTCGGTGCACTTTCCCCAGAACAGGTTGGCGAAGCCGCAGCCGGGGCAAAATACCTGCACCGGCTGGCTGTCGCTGTGCGGTTTGCTGACGCCGACCTCCGGTGTAAACAGGTCATGCGGGTTACCGGCGTAATCGAGGATCAGGCAATCCTCTTTGCCGGGAGCCAGCCGCAGCCCGCGGCCGACGATTTGCTGATAAAGGCTGACGGATTCGGTGGGGCGCAGAATGGCGATCAGATCGACATGCGGCGCGTCAAAGCCGGTGGTCAACACCGCGACATTGACCAGATAGCGCAGCCGCTGTTGCTTGAACGCTTCAATCAACGCATCCCGCTCGGCGGCCGGCGTTTCGGCGCTGACCAAGGCGGCCTCGCCGGCCGGCAGCAGGCCGTGGATCTCACGCGCATGCTCAACGGTGGAGGCGAAAATCATCACCCCTTGGCGCGTTTCGGCATATTCGACGATCTGGCTGATGATATGTGGCGTGATGCGATTTTGCCGTTTCAGCTCGCGATTGAGGTCTGCCTCACTGAACAGGCCGTTGCTTCTGGCCTCCAGGCGGCTGAAATCGTACTGCACAATCGGCATGTCGAGCCGTTCCGGCGGCACCAGATAGCCGTTCTTGATCATATAGCGCAGCGGCAGTTCATAAATGCAGTCGCGAAACCGGCTGCCGGCATCGCCGCGGGTAAAGCCGTGGTAGTGATACTGGTAAATCCAGCCCTTGCCCAGCCGATAAGGCGTGGCGGTCAGCCCCAACAAGCGCAGCTGCGGGTTGGATTTTTGCAGGTGCTGAATAATTTGCTGATACTGGCTGTCATCGTCGTCGCTGATGCGGTGGCATTCGTCGATAATCAGCAGGGAAAATGCCCCCTCGAACAGCGGTAGATTACGCGCCACGGACTGTACGCTGCCGAACACCACTTTACCGGCGCTGTCTTTTTGCTGCAGCCCGGCGGCAAAGATATCCGCCTCCAGCCCATAGGCGCAGTATTTGGCGTGGTTTTGCGCCACCAGCTCCTTCACGTGGGCCAGCACCAATACCCGGCCGCGCGCCCGCTTCGCCAGTTCGGCGATCACCAGGCTTTTGCCTGCACCGGTCGGCAGCACAATCAGCGCCGGTTGCGAATGCCGGCGGAAATGTTTGATGGTGGCTTCGACCGCTTCCAATTGGTAGGGGCGTAGAGTAAAGGCCATGAATTAACGCCGTTGGTTGAAATGGGCCGCCGGGAACATGTTTTGCAACATCTGAACCCACAGAAACAGTGACATTTTACTCCTCAGGCGGCTAAAAAATTTCTATTATTATGCCTTCTGAGCGCATGCGGTGCGAGAAGCGTGGAAATTACCTCTGTCAGGGGGCCGTTTCCGCCGCTATACTCCTGTGACAGTAATCGCTGTTTCCCCCTCTCCGAACCTGCCCTGTTGCACCTGGTGCAACGGCGGGCGTCATATTTTAGCAATACGATCAATGCGATCATAACAACGACAGGCAAAGCAGATTCAATGCGACTGGACAAGTTTTTATCTCAGCAGTTAGGTGTTAGCCGCGCGCTGGTAGCGCGTGAACTTCGGGCAAAGCGCGTCACCGTGGACGGTGAAGTGGTGAAGAGCGGGGCTGTCAAACTGACCCCGGAGCAGGTGGTCGCGTTTGACGGCAACCCGCTGCAACAGCTGAGCGGCCCGCGCTATTTCATGCTCAACAAGCCTCAGGGGTACGTTTGCTCTACGGACGATCCCGATCACCCGACGGTGCTGTATTTCCTCGATGAGCCGGTCGCTTATAAACTGCATGCCGCCGGTCGGCTGGATATCGACACCACCGGCCTGGTGCTGATGACTGACGATGGGCAGTGGTCGCACCGCATCACCTCACCGAAACATCATTGTGAGAAAACCTATCTGGTCACGCTGGAGCATCCGCTGGCGGAAGATACTGCGCAGCAGTTTGCCGAAGGCGTGCAGTTGCATAATGAGAAAGATCTGACTCGTCCGGCGCAGCTGGAAAAAATTGAAGACACTCTGGTGCGCCTGACCATCAGCGAAGGGCGTTACCACCAGGTGAAACGCATGTTCGCGGCGGTCGGCAATCGGGTTATCGAACTGCACCGCGAGCGGATTGGCGCCATCGTGATGGATGAAGATTTGGCTCCGGGGGAATACCGCCCGTTGACTGAAGAAGAAATCGCCAGCGTAGGCGCGCCACATTTACAGGACTAACGGCTGCGGCTGATTAAGGAGTCGTTGAACGTGCAACAGAACCGGTCATCTCACCTCGGTTTGATTTTTATTCTGGGCCTGCTTTCCATGCTGATGCCGCTGGCTATCGACATGTATCTGCCCAGTATGCCGGTGATAGCCAGTCAGTTCGGCGTCGAGTCGGGCAGCGTGCAGATGACGCTCAGCGCCTATATGCTCGGTTTTGCCCTGGGGCAACTGTTCTATGGGCCGATGTCGGACAGCATAGGGCGCAAGCCGGTGATCCTCTGGGGGACGCTGATCTTCGCCATCGCCGGCGGCGCCTGCGCCATGGCGCAGTCGATCGAGCAGTTGATCAACCTGCGTTTCCTGCACGGCCTGTCGGCGGCGGCGGCCAGCGTGGTGATCAATGCCCTGATGCGCGATATGTTCACCAAGGACGAGTTTTCGCGCATGATGTCGTTTGTCATCCTGGTGATGACCATTGCGCCCTTGCTG
The DNA here is from genome assembly GCF_018336935.1 of Serratia plymuthica. Lineage (NCBI taxonomy): Bacteria > Pseudomonadati > Pseudomonadota > Gammaproteobacteria > Enterobacterales > Yersiniaceae > Serratia > Serratia plymuthica. Next base: position 5,207,484 of record NZ_CP068771.1, read on the forward strand.
GCGCCGATGATCGGCGGTGCGCTGCTGCTGTGGTTCAGCTGGCATGCGATTTTCTGGACCATGGGCGCTGCGGCGCTGATCGGTTCGCTGCTGGTGGCGTTTTTTATCAAAGAGACGCTGCCGAAAGAGCGGCGGCAGAAATTCCATCTACGCACCACGTTGGGCAATTTCGCTTCGCTGTTCCGCCACAAGCGCGTGCTGAGTTATATGTTGGCCAGCGCCTTCTCGTTCGCCGGCATGTTCTCGTTCCTCAGCGCCGGGCCGTTCGTGTACATCGAGTTGAATAACGTTTCTCCGCAGCATTTTGGTTATTACTTTGCGTTGAATATCGTGTTTCTGTTCCTGACAACCCTGATCAACAGCCGTAATGTTCGGCGGCGGGGGGCGATCAACATGTTCCGGCTGGGCTTGTTGGTTCAACTGGCGATGGGGCTGTGGTTGCTGGCGGTGAGCGCCATTGGCCTGGGCTTCTGGGCGCTGGTGCTCGGCGTGGCGGTTTATCTGGGTTGTATCGCCATGATTTCGTCCAACGCCATGGCGGTGATCCTGGATGATTTCCCGCATATGGCGGGTACGGCGTCCTCGCTGGCCGGTACGCTGCGCTTCAGCATCGGTGCTCTGGTGGGAGCGATATTGTCGATGGCCCCGGGCAAGAGCGCCTGGCCGATGGTCTCCTCCATGGCGCTGTGCAGCATCGTAGCGGTGCTGTTCTATTTGTATGCCAGCCGTCCACGCAACAACGTAGCCTGACCCTTCCACGATTTTATCCTGTCTGACAAAGGCCAGTTTGGCGCTGAGCCTTTGTCAGGGTATTTTCCGAACCTTCAATCATCCCGCTGACAACGGGAGTTTTGTTGCTAAATATAAGTGCGCTAATTAAATGAGCAACGTGCAATCTGTGTGCTTTTTGTTAAAAAAAGAGCGGGGCCTGCTCAGGCAATTATCGGGCTTCACCGTATTATCTTTGCCTGAATAGGGCCGGTGATTTATTTTGTGACTATTTAAAATCAATGGGTTAATTGGTTTTTTGGCATCGATTGCCGAAGCTGAATGTTTCTTCAATGTAAAATTATGAAGAGTGAAAAGTAACCGTATTGCAAGAAAAAAGAGTTGAGATCACAACGGGAAAGGGTTACATATAACGCAAAAATGCGAGCTGAGTCGCAAAATAGCGTGAAATGACATTGCGCGGAGCACCAAAACAGCACGACATCAGCAAGCGCAGGGGCTGGTTAATAGGTTGTCACATATTTTACATTTAAATAACATGTGTGCGCGGCGGAGTCGGTTCTCAACGGCTATAACTTAGTTACCCTGTCAGGTAAAAATGTTTCACTTTTCAAACTAGGGATTTCATGTGGATAGTATCCAACTTTCGGTAGTGCATCGCTTGCCGCAAAGTTATCGTTGGCTATCAGGTTTTACCGGTATCAAGGTTGAACCGATTCCGCTTAGCGTGATAGACGAGGATAACAACCTGATTGGTCTGAAACTGCTCAGCCATGAAGGAGGGGACGCCTGGCAGGTAATGCAACAGCTCAAGCTGTCTTTGCAGGAGATTCAGGTCGATTGCGCCATCGTGGAGTGGGAAGGGGAAGCTTGCCTGTTTGTGCACCGCTGCGATGAAAGCGCCACCTTATGCCGGTTAAAAAACGTGGGTGCCGCCATCGCCGAGCCACTGAGCGCACAATACCCTTTCTGAGCCCGCTACTAGTCTGCCAACTGCAACAGCTGCTGCGTATAAGCGGCGGCCGGCGAGTTAAAGATCCTCTGGCAGTCACCCTGTTCCACCACTTCCCCTTGCCGCAGTACGATTACCTGATGGCAAAGCGAGCGCACCACCTGCAAATCATGGCTGATAAACAGATAAGCCAGCCGGTGGCGCTGTTGCAGCGACTTCAGCAGCGTCAGGATTTGGGCCTGCACCGATTTATCCAGCGAAGAGGTCGGCTCATCCAGAATCAGCAACTGCGGTTGCAGAATCAGTGCCCGCGCGATGGCAATACGCTGGCGCTGGCCACCGGAAAACTCGGTAGGGTAGCGGTGGCGCAAGGCGGGATCCAAACCTACCTCCTGTAAAGCGTCAATCACCCTTTGTTCGCGCTGTTCGGCGCTCAGTTTTTGATGAACCTCAAGCCCCTCGGCGATAATTTGCAGCACGCTTAGCCGTGGGTTCAGCGCAGAGAAGGGATCCTGAAACACGATTTGTATCCGGCTGCGGTACGGCAGCATCTGTTTCTGGCTGAACTGGTGCAGCGGCTGGCCGTTAAACCAGATAGCGCCGCCGGCGGTCAACAGGCGCAGCAGCGCCAGCCCGGTAGTGCTTTTACCCGAACCCGACTCTCCCACCAAGCCAAGGCTTTCCCCGCTCTTGAGCTCAAAACTCAGCCCCTTCAGCGCGTAATGATGGTCAACCGTGCGGCGCAACAAACCGCGCTTGATCGGGAAGCTGACCTGCAAATTTTCCACTTTCAGCAGCGGTGCTGCGTCTGCCGGCAACGGCAGAGGATCGCCGACATTTTCCGCTGCCAACAGTTGCCGGGTATAGGGGTGTTGCGGCTGGCTGAACAGGCCCGCCCGGCTGTTGTGTTCAACGCACTGGCCGTTGCGCATCACCGCCACATTGTCCGCCAGGCGGCGAACGATATTCAGGTTATGGGTGATAAACAGCAACCCCATGCCCATTTCTTGCTTGAGTTCCTTCAGCAGCAGCAGGATCTGTGCCTGAATGGTCACATCGAGCGCGGTGGTCGGTTCGTCGGCAATCAGCAGTTTTGGCTGGGTCAATACCGCCATGGCGATCATGACCCGCTGGCGTTCACCGCCGGAGAGCTGGTGCGGATAGTCTTTCAACCGGCCTTTGGCGTTGCGAATACCGACGCGATCCAGGCATTGAATAATCTCCCCGCGCGCTACGTCGCGCCGCATGCCACGGTGCAGGGCCAACACTTCCGCCAACTGTTTCTCAATGGTGTGCAGTGGATTGAGCGACACCATAGGTTCCTGAAAAATCATCGAAATCTGGTTGCCGCGCACTTTGCGCAATTCGGCTTCCGGCGCGTGCAGCAACGAGCTGCCATTGAACTGGATATCCCCACCGGTATAGACCACCGGCGGCGAAGGCAACAGCCGCAGTACCGACAACGCGGTCACGCTTTTGCCCGAGCCGGACTCACCCACCAGGGCCAGCGTTTCGGCCTTTTCTATCTGCAGCGAAATGCCGTTGACCACCTGATTCAGCTGGTCTCCCTGACGGAAAGCGACGCTGAGATCCTGAATTGAAAGCAGTGGAGTGCTAGCCATATCAATGCGCCTTGCTGGGGTCAAAGGCGTCGCGTATGGCTTCGCCGATAAAAATGAGTAAAGACAGCAGCACCGCCAGCACCAGGAACGCAGTGATGCCGAGCCATGGCGCTTGCAGGTTGTTTTTGCCTTGCAGCAACAGTTCACCGAGCGACGGCGAGCCGATCGGCAGGCCGAAGCCCAGGAAATCGAGAGAAGTCAGCGTGGTGATGGAGCCGCAGAGAATAAACGGCAAAAAGGTCAGCATCGCCACCATCGCATTGGGCAGCATATGTCGGTACATAATGACCCGATCCGGCACCCCCATAGCGCGTGCGGCGCGGATGTAATCATAGTTGCGGGTGCGCAGGAACTCGGCGCGCACCACGCCGACCAGGCTCATCCAGCCAAACAGAATGGTGATGCCGAGCAGCCACCAGAAATTGGGCTGTACGATACTCGACAGCAAAATGATCAAAAACAGCGTCGGCATGCCCGACCACACCTCGATAAAGCGTTGGCCCCACAGGTCAAAACGCCCGCCGTAATACCCTTGCATCGCGCCGACGCAAACGCCAATCACGCTGGAAAACAGCGTCAGCGCCAACCCGAACAGCATCGAAATGCGAAAGCCGTACAGCACGCGGGCCAGCACGTCGCTGCCGTTGCCGTCGGTACCCAGCAGGTTATGGCGCGAAGGGGCAGAGGGGAAGGGCACTTCCGTGGCGAAGTTGATGGTGTCGTAACTGAAGCGAATCGGTGGCCAAACCGCCCAGCCGTGGCGATCGATCTGCTGTTTTACGAAAGGATCCTGGTAATCGGTGGCGGTATTCAACTCACCGCCAAAGGTGGTCTCGCTGTAATCGATCATGAAAGGCAGGTACAGGCGGCCTTCGTAGCGCACCAGCAGCGGCCGGTCGTTGGCGATCAGGTTGGCGGCCAGGCTGAGGATAAACAATACCAGGAAAACCCACAGCGACCAGTAACCGCGGCGATTACTGCGAAAACGCGCCCAACGCGCCTGGTTGATCGGGCTTAAGCGGCTCATTGGCGGGCCTCGAAATCAATGCGCGGATCGACCAGGGTATAGGTGATATCGCTGAGGATATTCAACAGCAAGCCAATCAGGGTAAAAATATACAGCGTGCCGAACATCACCGGGTAGTCTCGTTGCAGGGTGGCGTCATACCCCAGCAGCCCCAGCCCGTTGAGCGAAAACATCACTTCAATCAGCAATGAGCCGGTGAAAAACATACTGACGAAAGTTGCCGGGAAGCCGGCGATCACCAGCAGCATGGCATTGCGAAATACGTGACGATAAAGGATCTTGTTCTCGTCCAGCCCCTTGGCGCGCGCGGTGACCACATACTGTTTGCGGATCTCGTCAAGGAACGAGTTTTTGGTCAGCATGGTCAGGGTGGCGAAACCGCCAATCACCGTCGCCAGCACCGGCAGCGTGATGTGCCATAGATAATCGGCAATTTTGCCGTACCACGACAGGCTATCGAAGTTGCTGGATACCAGGCCGCGCAACGGGAACCAGTCCAGGTAGCTGCCGCCGGCGAACAGCACGATCATCAAAATGGCGAACAGGAAGGCCGGGATGGCGTAGCCGATGATAATCAGCGTGCTGCTCCAGATATCGAAAGCGCTGCCGTTATGCACGGCCTTGCGAATACCGAGCGGGATCGACACCAGATAGATAATCAGCGTGCTCCACAGGCCCAGGGTGATGGAAACCGGCAGGCTGTGGCCCACCAGTTGCATTACCGACGCGCCGCGGAATAGGCTGTCGCCAAAGTCGAGACGCATGTAATTCCACAGCATGGTGAAATAGCGCTCATGCAGCGGCTTGTCGAAACCATAACGTTTGGTGATTTCGGCAATCACTTCCGGATCCAGGCCGCGCGAACCCCGGTACTGGCTATCCGTGGCGCTGCCGACGCCGATCCGCGCGTGCCCCAGGCCTTCGCCTGCGCCACCGCCGCCAAAACCGCTGCTCTGGCCCATCTCGATGTTGGCAATTGCCTGATCGACCGGGCCGCCGGGCGCGATCTGCACGATGAAAAAGTTAATGGTGATGATCGCCCACAGGGTGGGAATAATCAGTAACAGTCTGCGAATCAGATAAGCCGCCATCGCCGACCCCTTATTGTTGTTGGGTCGGCAAACGCGCCGCCTTGTTGACGTCAAACCACCAGTTGTCGAAGCCGATAACGTAAGCAGGACGGATCGCCGGCGTAGAGAACTTGTCCCAGTAGGCATAGCGATCGTGATTGGAATACCACATCGGCAGCATGAACCTATTCCAGGTCAGCACCCGATCCAGCGCGCGACCCAGCGGCAGCAAGGCTTTTTCGTCGCCCTGATGCCGCAGGATGTTGCGTACCAGGCTGTCGACCGCCGGGTCGGTGACGCCGGGGGTATTCCAGCTGGAATGGATGTATTCGGAGTCCCAGAGCGTCTGGAGGGAAGAGCTTGGGAACGGCATCGCCATATAGACCGTCGGCATCATGTCGAAATCGCCGTCACGCATGCGTTTGGTGAATTGAGTGACGTCAATTTCACGGATCTGCATCTCGATGCCCAGCCGTTTGAGGTTGTGCTGGAACGGCAAGACGTACTGGAAGTTGCTGCCGCTCAGCAGCATCAGCTCAAAGGTAAAGGGCTTGCCGGTTTTGCTGTTCACCAGCTGCTGGTTTTTCACTTCCCAACCGGCCTGCTTGAGCAACTGGGTGGCTTTCAGCAGGTTCTGGCGATCGTTGCCGCTGCCGTCAGAGGAGGGCGGCTGGTAGATGCTGGTGAACACTTCCGGCGGTACCTTGCCTTTCAGCGGTGCCAGCAGCGCCAGTTCGGCGGCATCCGGATAGCCGCTAGCGGCATAAGGGGTGTTCTGGAAATAGCTGTTGGTACGTTGATAAGCGTTGTAATACAGCGCCTTGTTCATCCAGTCGAAATCGAAGGCCAGCGTGATCGCTTCGCGCACGCGCCGATCGGCAAACAGAGGGCGTTTCATATTGAACGCCATCCAGCGGGTATTTTGCGCCGACTGGTTGGTTTCATCCTGTTTGACAATGTAGTTACGGGCGAAGTTACCGCCCTGATATTGGGTAGCCCAGCTTTTGGGCGAACCCTCAATGCGGAAGTCGTAGGCACCGGCCTTGAAGGCCTCCAGCGCCACTTTGTCATCCAGATAGTAGTCGTAGCGGATGCTGTCGAAGTTGAAGCGGCCGCGATTGACCGGCAGGTTGGCTGCCCAGTAGTCGCGTACCCGTTGATAGGTAATGTATTGGCCGAGGCGGTAACTGCCGACCTTATACGGGCCACTGCCAAGCGGCGGCGCGGCCAGCGGCTCGTTCAGCTTATGATCTTTCCAGAAACTCTCCGGCAGTATCGGCAGCCCGAACAGCCCCAGCAGCTTGTCTTTATCCGGCTGCGGGAACTCGATGCGTACCGTCAGACGGGAGATGGCCTTTACCGTAATGCCTTTGTACAACACGCGAAACTGCGGTACGCCTTCGGTCATAAACTTGTTAAAGGTAAAGGCGACATCGGCGGCGGTGATGGGGCTGCCATCGTGGAAGCGGGCGCGGGCGTTAATGTCCAGCTCCACCCAGCGCATATCGGCCGGAAAGCGGGCGGATTCGGCGATCAGCGGGTAATAACTGCCTATTTCGTCGTCTGAGGTGGTGAACAGCGAGTCATACAGGGCGTCGGTGCGTTCGCCGGGTACGCCGCGCGAGGCGTAACGGTTAAAGTTATCGTAGGTGCCGATCGCCGCCATACGCACGTCGCCGCCTTTGGGTGCGGCCGGATTGACGTAGTCGTAATGGCTGAAGTCGGTGGCGTATTTCGGCTCACCGAGAAGGGCGAAAGCGTAGCTTTCGTTGAGGGTTTCGGCCTGCAGGCCAAAACTCAGTGCTGAGAGCACCAGGGCAGCAAAAACGCGCACGGACATCTTGACGGTAAGCTCCTGCTGATAAGTCGGTTAAGTCTGCGGCCAGCATAACATTCACTGCCGCGCCGCAGGGTGAAGTAATGTAAAGATCAGGCTTTTTGCGCCTGATAATCAAAGACCTGCTGGCCATTGCAGAATGTCACGAAGTTGTCGATGCTCAACGGCTTGCTGAAATAATACCCCTGCATAAAGTTAACGTCCCGTTCCTGCAGGAAGTGCAATTGTTCTGCGGTTTCCACGCCCTCCGCCACGGTTTGCATTTTCAGCTTTTTAGCCAGTGAAATCACCGCGTCCAGCACCGGCGCGGTAACCGTATCCTGGCCGATGGTATTGACGAAGCCGCGGTCTATTTTCAGATAGTCCATGGTAAAGCGTTCCAGATAAATCAGCGCGCTGTGGCCGGTGCCGAAATCGTCGATGGCGATTTCAATGCCTTGCTGGTGCAGCCAGTCAAACTCCGCCAGCGCGTTGGCTTCTTCCACCATGCCGCGTTCGGTGATCTCGAATACCAGCGTAAAGTAGTCGCCGGGCAGTTGCGCCAACAGTTCGTAAACGTCCTGGTGGAAGGAGGGGGCGCTCAGATGGGAAGGGGAGATGTTCAGACCCAGTTTGGCGCCCATTGGCAACACCGTCGCCAAGCGTGGCACATCTTCGGCAATCAGGCGAAACAGGTGGCGCGTTAGCGGCACAATCAGCCCTTCGCTTTCGGCGTAGGGGATAAACAGGTCCGGTGGGATGCGCCCTTCAATCGGATGTTGCCAGCGGATCAGCGCCTCCAGCCCGGCGACGGCCCCTTTGCGGGTATGGAACACCGGCTGGTATTCGATAAAGAATTCATTGCGCTTGATACCGCGCATCAACGCACGTTCCGGGCTTTGGCGCAGCAGCAGCGTGTAGTAGCACAAGACGCCGATCATCAATGACAGCACCAGGCTGCCCAGCAGGGTCAGGCGGATATCGTTGGGCGTCAGCGTTTCGTTATAAAACAGAATCGTCATCGGCGTGCCGGCGATGGCCACGCGATCGGCCTGGTGGTTCGGCAATTTGCTCACCGGTATCAGGTTCGGGCCGAAGGTGGTCAGGGCGCGATCGCCCAGAATAATGGCCATGCCGGGCGCGCGGGAGTCACGCGAAGCGAACAGCAGATAGGGCATCAGGTTGATATCCAGAGTCGCCAACACGCCGGTGTTTTCCTCCCCGGGGTGACGCAACCAGACGGCTACTGCGGGTTTGCCCGGCACCAGCGGCGTGCCCTGCTGCAATTTGAGATCCCGCATCTGGCGCGGATCTATTTCCGGATAAATATTTTTCAGTGCCAGCATCATACTGCCGGTAGCCGAGGAGCAATAGGCAAAACCGTTTTTCACCAGCAGGAGGCTACGCACGCCGGAATTAAACGCTGCCTGATAGGTAATTTCCGGCTGGCTGGACGTGCAGGAGCGTTCCGTCAACGGCATCAGTTGCTGCATGATTTCCGTCAGACTATCCAGATTTTCCAGGGTGAATTTTTCTGTGCGTTGTTCGACCTTGCGTTGATATTGCGCGCGTTGGTGATCAATAAGGGAGAGCGTAATACCTGTAAACAGGATAAAAAATACCAGAGCGACAATGCTGCTTTTAGCCAGGCTGCGTCGTCTGTGCGAAACATGGCGTGCAAATGCCCTTTTCAAGCCCATAAACCGTTGCCCCCTGAGCAAGACGTATCATTCTGTTTTTGTTATCAAGTGATCGCTTAATATATCCCAATGGCGGTGGTGCAGTCATTATTCATCGTTATTTACGCAGGCTAATCCGCTAACACACGCTTAATAGTATTTGATGATGATAGGTGAGTTTTTTATCAGCGTAACGTGATGGATAAAAAAACGCTGCCCGGAGGCAGCGTTTTATTGCTCGTTTGGTATTCAGGACAATCAGGTAATTGCGCCGTCAGCTGCTGGTCAGCACTCTGCGGGCTTCACGATAACGTTTATTCCAGTAGTTATCGCTTAAATTCGAAATCATCACGCCGCTGCTGGTAGAGGCGTGAACGAACTGATCGTTACCTAAATAGATGCCGACGTGGCGCCCGGTAGAGCCGGCGTGGAACAACACCAGATCGCCAGGACGCAGTTTGGTACGTACGATTTTCTTGCCGAGGTCTTCCTGTTCATAGGTAGAACGCGGTAAATCCATACCAAACTGTTCGCGGAAGGTGCGCTGTACAAACGCCGAGCAATCAATGCCGCGTTTGGTTTCGCCGCCTAAACGGTAGCGAACGCCTTTCCAGTCTGCATACTGATCCATAATTTTTGACTTAACGTCAACGTTACGGACCATCGCTTCGAATTCATCCTGAGAGGCTTGCAGTAAAAGACCATTTTTGTCATTAACTGCATGCATCTCAGTTTGTGCGTTATTCAAGTTCGAAGTGTGAGTCGAGCTGCACGCGGAGAGCATTACCGCTGCGGCAATTGCAGGTACTACCCGCAAAAAATATCTCAGAAACGGTTGAGATTTGACCATTGTTGTTGTTTTCCCTTGAAGTCCTTAACGACGTAAGTCGCTACCTGAAAAATGCCAAACGGAATGAGCCTAATCTGCACCTGCTGCCCCGACAATCGCTTACCGCTGAAAACGTGGCGGAACGCACATTTTTCACGGATTTAATGCTGAAACGAGGTAAACCAGGCACAAACGCATCCGAGATTACCGCAACGAATCAGGGATTGCGAGCCTTTTTCCGCCCTTTTTTATATGAATTTGTGATGTAACATAATGTAAAACTTCATATAAAAAATGCTGATTGTCCGTTGTGTTGGTTTTAGGTGAAATCAGGTGACGAAAGCGTTAACGCGATGATGGGGAAATAAACAAAAAGCGGCGCTGAAATGATCAGGAGGCGGCGAACCTCCTGCGGGTCATAGCGATTGGTTATGGTTGGGCGGGGCGGTGCTTGCCGGGCAACATCAGGTTCAACCTGTCAATCAGCTTGTCGCTGAGTGGGGTCATCAGACACCAACTGGCGCCAACCAATACCACGGACAGTGAGCCGACGGCGATATCGGTGAACCAGTGGGCGCCGATCATCACGCGCGGCAGTGAGAAAACCAGCGTGATCAGCAGCGCTACTGCAAAGGCGCTGCGGTTAAAATAACGCAGCATAAAACCGCTAAAAATCATCAGCATCATGCCGTGGTCGCCGGGGAAGCTATCGCTGGAGGCATCTTTGGTGGGGATACCGGTCAGCGTACTGACCCGGTTGATATTCTCGAAGCTGAGCGACGGGCTGGGGTGTTTCACCGGCAGCAGGTGCCCAAGCTGGTTCAGCACTACGGCGGTCAGCAGCATGACAATGCCGGTGATCAACAAACGGCGGCGGCCGACGGCATCCTGCTTGAGATAAAAATACAGGTACAGCAGCCCCATGGCGATCAGTGAAATCACGTCAAAGGCGCGATTGTTGGTGAGCGCCACCAAATGCAGAAAACCGGGATCGGTTGCCAGATGGCGGTTGAAGAAAAAGAAAATCGCTGAGTCCAAAGTAAACCAGTAACCGTGGTTAGCCGGCAGGAACCAGGACAGAAACAGCGCAATGCCCAGTAAATTGAAGAAAATGATGAAGGGTAAATTGCGGCGAGTCATGGCATAACCTGTTGTAAGTCTGAAAATAAAATGACGCTAACGGTAAAGATTCTAACTTAAACGAATATTAAACAATTGGGATTGCAGGGCGTTCCAGTCAGCATTTTCGCTGTGGATCAGTTCAATGCGGCTATCCAGCGGGGCGACAGGGCGCGTTTCGATATTCAGATCCTGCCCCTGGCGGTTAATCAGCAATGTGCCTTCCGCAATGCGGACCACGCCTTTGGCGCGTTCGACCGGCGCCAGCCGTACCCACTCCATGATGCCAATGGTATCGAACACCGTGTCCGCATCAAAAATCCAGCCGCAGCTGGTAAATCCTTGGCCCTGATTGAGCGCCCGTCGCCAACGTGAAGTTTCCGGCAGCCGCAATGCGGCCAGGCCCTGGGTTTTGGCATGGCTATGATGCTGTTGCGCATCCGGTAATTCTGTGCGATTCGTGCGAGGCAGGTTGAGCCAATCCACTTTCGCCCGGCCTTGTTCTATGGGATAAAGCGGCCGCTGGCTGGGATCTTGCGCCGTCCACTGCTGCAAAGCCAACAGATCCTGCGGTTGATAGGTGTCGCTTTTGCTGGCCAAAATAATGTCGGCTGCCGCCAACTGATCGCGAAAGTTTTCATTTTCGCGATAGCGCGGCTCGCTGAGTTGGCGGGCATCCAGCAGGCACAGCGTGGCCTGCAGATCGATCCAGCCGGCGTAGCTGTCTTGCGTCAGCAACGACAGGATTTGCTTCGGGTGGCCCAGGCCGGTGGGCTCGATAAGCAACCGGTCGGGCTTGCTTTGCTGCAACAGCATATTCAATCCGACCTGCATCGGCAGGCCGTTTACGCAGCACATGCATCCGCCGGGGATCTCCTTCAACACTGCGCCGCTGTCCGCCAGCAACGCGCCGTCGATGCCAATTTCACCGAATTCATTCACCAGCACCGCCCAGCGCTCATGTTCCGGCTTGTTGGCCAGCAGATGGCGGATGGTGGTGGTTTTACCGCTGCCGAGAAAACCGGTGATCAGGTTAGTTTTGGTCATTGATGATTCCTGATGTTGATAAAGTCGATGGGTCGATAAGTAAGCCACGCTACCTGGCTGTTTGCGAGAGCGTTTTAACCTGCGCCAGGTCACAAATTCAATACGTTAAAATGCGTCATTTAACCGGTTAAATCCACGCCCGGCGTTCGGAAAATTCCCAACAAAAACCCTGTATTAGATATGGATGTTAGCGGTTAGTAGCTTGTTTTTACGCTATTAATGGTTGGAATATCCATCAAATAAATCCCCTTACCTTACGATTATTCCTAAGAAAATCCTCTATGTTTAAATTGAGTTAACAAAAGTGAGGTTGCCATGAACATCTTTCGGTTAGTGTTGATCGCAGGAGTGTTGTTTTCATGGACGGCGGCAGGCCATGCCGGAACCACTGGCGGGGTTATTCATTTTGTTGGTTCTATCGTAGAAAGCCCCTGTTCGGTGGATATCGCCGGTTCAACGGCCAATACGCAATGTTACCGCAATGGGCAACACTATCAAGGGCAACAGACCCTGGCGCATTTCGATGTTTCACGCAAAGAGCTTCCACTGAATTTAGGTACGACGGAAATGCAGTGGGTGGATCAACAGAAAAAACTGGCCGTCATGACCGTGGTTTATCGTTAAGTTATCCGGCCATGCCGGCACAGCTTGCCCGGCATGGCTTTCATCTCCTTAGGCCAGTTGAGTCGCAACCCACTCTTTCACCGTTTGGCGTGCCCCGCGATCGCGCAGCGACAGGTAAGCGCGGGTTACCGCCGCCACAAATTCACCCTCGGCCGGCAGCTGTTCGCCGAAAACGGTCTTCAACCCCAATAGCGCTTTAACCCGTTGCTCATCGTCCGGCGTAGCGGCTACCCTTTGCTGCAGTGCAGGCAGCAGCGGATCGCGGATGTCGATAGGCTGGCCGGCGTCATCCACGCCGCTGACATAGCGCATCCAGGCGGCGACGCCCAATGCCAGGCCGGCATAGCTGCCGCCATGTTGCAGGTGCCAGCGGACCGAATCCAGCATGCGCTGCGGCAGTTTTTGCGTGCCGTCCATGGCGATTTGCCAGGTGCGGTGCTGCAGCGCGGGATTGCTGTAGCGTTCGATCAACTGTGCGGCGTAGGCGGCCAGATCGATGCCGCTGACGCTGAGGGTCGGCGCCTGCTCGGCCAGCATCAGGTGGTGGGCGGCACGGCGATAAGACTCGTCGGTCATGCAGTCGTTAATGTACTGATAGCCGCCCAGATAACCGAGATAGGCCAGGAACGAGTGGCTGCCGTTCAGCATGCGCAGCTTCATCTGTTCAAACGGCAGCACGTCGTCGACCAACTGCGCCCCGGCCAGTTCCCAGGCCGGGCGACCGGCGACAAAATTGTCTTCCACCACCCATTGAATGAAAGGTTCGCAAGCGATGGCGCATTCATCATGGACGCCGCCGAGAGCGGCGGCAATATCAGCCAGCGTTTCCGGCGTGGCGGCCGGAACAATACGGTCGACCATGGTGCTGGGGAAGCTGACCTGGCGGGCTATCCACTCTGCCAGCATGCCGTCGCGCTCCTGCGCCAACCCGATTATTGCGTTACGCAGCACATGGCCGTTTTCCGGAATGTTATCGCAAGAGAGCAGGGTGAAGGCGGGCAGGTCGCGTTCAAGACGCAGACGCAGCGCCTCCACCAGAATGCCGGGAACGGTGGTCGGCTGACCAGGATTGGCCAGATCGGCGCGGATCGCCTCATGCTGCAGATCCAACTTTCCGCTGCCCGGTTCTATACAGTAGCCTTTTTCGGTAATGGTCATCGACACTATCGCCACCTGAGGCTCCGCCAGTTTTTCCAGCACGGCGCCGATCCCTTCCAGCTTGCGATGCACGCTTTCATTCACCGCGCCGATCACGATGGCCTGATTACCCGTAGCGCCTTTCTCCAGCACGCTGTACAGGTGATCCTGCAGACGCAGGCTCTGGAACAATGGCGCGCCGCCAGACAGGCTGATTTCGCAAATACCCCAGTCGCCGCCCTGGCGGTTCAGCACCCGATCGGTAAGCAACGCCTGGTGGGCGCGGTGGAAAGCGCCAAATCCGATATGCACCATACGGCTTTGCAATGCGCTGCGATCGTAGCGCGGCTGCTGGACCACATCCGGCAGCGGCGAGTTGGCGATAGTCTTCATTCAAGGCTCCAAAGCTGAGTAAAAGGTGCTGGCCGGTAACTTTTTAAAAGCTATCAGACCAGTTTTACAGACGACAAGTGGGCTGTTCCCGGTCTTTGTCGTACTGGCTCTCTGCCGCCAGTGTAAGGCTGTCGGCGCATCATTAAAATTGGTCAGTCCAAAATAAGCCAGATTCGTGAAGTGGATCAACCCACTGCGATTTCTGTTTTGACAGCAGGCCATGAAGGAGTAAGGTAAAAGATAAGTGATATCTATTTATTTTGGTATAACAAGATTGTCAGATTTGAACGATCTTGATCACCGCAACCTCCGGCGATTTTTACAAGGATAAACAATGGAACAAACATGGCGTTGGTACGGGCCGAACGATCCTGTCTCTCTTGACGATGTGCGCCAGGCCGGCGCCACCGGCGTCGTCACCGCACTGCACCATATTCCCAACGGCGAAGTCTGGCCGGTCGATGAGATCAAGGCGCGTCAGGCGCTGTTGGCGGAGAAAGGCCTGGTGTGGTCAGTGGTGGAAAGCATTCCGGTGCATGAAGAGATCAAAACCCACAGCGGCAATTACCTGCGGCATATCGCCAATTACCAGCAGTCGCTGCGTAATCTGGCAGCCTGCGGCATAGATACCGTGTGCTACAACTTTATGCCGATCCTCGACTGGACACGCACCGATCTGGAGTACCTGTTGCCTGACGGTTCGAAAGCGCTGCGTTTCGATCACATCGCCTTCGCCGCCTTTGATCTGCACATCCTGCAACGCGCCGGTGCGCAACAGGATTACACGCCCGAAGAACAAACGCAGGCGGCGGCCCATTTCGCTGCCATGAGCGAAGCGGAAAAGAACAAATTGACCGGCAATATCATCGCTGGGCTGCCGGGAGCCGAAGAGGGATACACGCTCGATCAGTTCCGTGCCCGGCTGGCGGAGTATGATGCGATCGACAAGGCGCAACTGCGCGAAAATATGGCGGTATTCCTGCGCGCCATTGTGCCGGTGGCAGAAGAGGTTGGCGTGCGCCTGGCGGTGCATCCTGACGATCCGCCGCGTCCGATCCTCGGCCTGCCGCGCATCGTGTCCACCATTGAGGACATGCAGTGGCTGAAGCAGACCGTCGACAGCCTTTATAACGGTTTTACTATGTGTACCGGTTCCTACGGCGTGCGTGCGGATAATGACCTGGTGCGGATGATTGATACCTTCGGCGATCGCATCCATTTCACCCACCTGCGCGCCACCTGCCGCGAAGAGAACCCGAAGAGTTTTCACGAGGGTGCCCATCTGCAGGGCGACGTGGATATGGTTGCGGTGATTGAGGCGATCCTCAACGAGGAGCAGCGGCGTCATCAGGCGGGCGATCGCCGGCCGATCCCGATGCGTCCCGATCACGGGCACCAGATGCTGGATGATTTGAAGAAAAAAACCAATCCGGGCTACTCGGCGATTGGTCGGCTGAAAGGGTTGGCGGAGCTGCGCGGCGTCGAGCTGGCGCTTAAGCGCCGTTTCTTCCCTGAATTGCCGTCGTAAAGCGGGAATAAAGCCCAATGGATTTCACGCTGCAGCCAGGCGGCAAGAGCACAAATCCCCAGGAGCTTACATCGGTAAGTGACTGGGGTGAGGGCTAGTAGCCAACAACGCTGCAGCGTGAAAGACGAAGGGCTAGTCGGCGCGGCTCATATAGCGGCGTTCGGCAATATGAATGCGTATTTTGTCGCCGGCGCTGAGGTATTCCGGCACATGAATGGTCAGGCCGGTCGCCATGGTGGCCGGCTTGTTGCGGGCGCTGGCGGAGGCGCCTTTGATGCCCGGCGCGGTGTCGACAATTTCCATATCCACGGTTTGCGGCAGTTCCAGCGCCAGCACCTGGCCTTCCAGCGTCAGTACCTGCATACCCGGCAGGCCGGCTTCGGGAATAAACAGCAACTCGTCTTCGATCTGGTCTTTCTTGAAGATGTACGGGGTGAAATCCTCGTCATCCATGAACACGTATTCTTCCCCATCGATATAAGAGAAGTTCACCTTGCGGCGGGACAGGGAAATGGTGTCCAGAATATCGTCGCCCTTGAAACGCTCTTCTACCTTCAGCCCGGTACGGACGTCGGAGAAACGCATTTTGTATAAGGTGCTGGCGCCGCGGGCGCTTGGGCTTTGCACATCGATGTCTTTCACCAGCAGCAGTTTGCCGTTGTAATTGATCGCCATGCCGCGCTTAATTTCGTTAGCCTTTGCCATATAAAGTAACCTGCAATGAAGAGTATTTGGGAAGTTGCGACAAGTTACTCGCGCCGCTGATTTCAGGCAAGCAGATCGCGCAAAAACAGTGACGGAAAGGGGATGGCGAGTGCCATCCCCTGAGCGGATTTACTGAAATACCGGCAGCAGGCCGAGCAACGCCAGCAGATGGGCGGCGGCGTTGATCACCCCGAACAGAATGATGAACAGGATCATGCCGTGACCACCCGGCGCGCGATACTGTGCCTGTGGGAAGCGGCGGCGGCTGGCGCGCGCCAACATCGCCGGCACGATCACCGCCCAGATGGTGGCCGCCAGCCCGGCGAAGCCGATGGCGTACAGGAAGCCGTTCGGGAACAGCAGGGCGGCCAGCGTTGGCGGCGCGAAAGTCACCAGCGCGGTTTTGCTGCGCCCGGTAGCGTCATCGCTGAATTTAAAGAAGTCCGCCAGATAATCGAACAGGCCCAGCGATACCCCGAGGAATGAACTGGCCAGCGCCATATAAGAGAAGGCGTTCAGCAGTTGGCCAACGGCCTGGCTGCTGGAGACGTTGCCCATTTGCTTGAGCAGGCTGCCGATGTTGCCGCCTTCGGCAATCACCTGTTTGAAGGCGTCGCGGGCGATGTTGCCCTGAATCACATACTGCCACAGGATATAGATCGCCAGCGCCAGCAGCGTGCCGTACACCAGGCTGCGCACCACCGCGCGGCTGTCTTTCCGGTAGTACTTCACCAGCCCCGGCACGTTGCCGTGGTAGCCGAACGACGTCAGCAGGTAGGGCAACGCCGCCAGCGCATAGGGCAGATAGCTGGCCTGGTCATCGCCGCGGTTGAACAGTACCGCCGGTTGCACATGGGTGAACATATCGCCCACCGACATCACAAAGGTGATCACCATCCCGCCGATCAGAATGGTGCTCAGGCGATCGACGGCGCGGGTCGACAACCAGACGATAAACGCCACCACGGCGGCAAACGCCAGCCCTGCGGTGGTTTGGCCGACGCCGACGATGCCTTCCAGCGTATGGGCGATGATCGAGCCGCCGGCGGAAATGTAGGCGTAGGTGAGGATGTACAGCACAAAGGCAATGGACATGCCGTTAATGGCGTTCCAGCCTTTGCCCAGCAGATCTTTGACGATGGTATGGAAGCTGGCGCCGCTTGGGTAATGCAGCGTGGCTTCCAGGATCATCAGACCGGAAATCAGCATGCAGGCCCAGGTATAAATCAACAGCGCCACGGAGCCGCTGAACCACACGCCAGAAGTGACGATGGGGATGGAGAACATGCCGGCGCCGACGGCGGTGCCTGCAATGATCATCGCGCCGCCGAGTACCGAAGGGCGGGCTAGCTTCTGGATGGTGTCCGTGGACATTTTTGCTCCTGAGTGGCCGTGTCGGCCGTGAGTTCTTTTGTACTAGCTCAATGGTACATGTGCATTTGGTGCATGTAAAGCCGTGACTATGCTTGTTTCATGCATTGATTGGCGTTAATTGGCCTGTTTGTGGCGTATTTTTAACCTGTGTGCGAAGGACCGGTTTGTGGCTCTGGAGGCGGGGTGTAAAGATTGGCGGGTAAAGCCGGATTATGCTGGCGGCGGATGAGCCGTGCTGATATTGTCGCGCTTCAATTCCGCCAGCCCACCGGGAGACTCGCTGATGGACTGTCGTGCCGACTGCGGCGCCTGTTGTATCGCGCCTTCAATATCCAGCCCCATCCCCGGCATGCCCAACGGCAAGCCCGCCAATACCCGCTGCATTCATCTGAGTGAGCAACTGCGCTGCGGCCTGTTTCACTCGCCGCTGCGGCCCAAAGTGTGCGGCAGCCTGCAGGCCAGCCGCGAGATGTGTCATGACCATCGCGACCAGGCATTGATCTACCTGATCAAGCTGGAAGCGGATACTGCGCCTTAAGCTTCCACAGGCACAGCGCCGCGCCGACAACCATCGCCAGCGCGGAATAAAACACCGCGTGATAGTTCCAGATCTCCGCCACCATGCCGGCGACAGAACCGGCAATAATCCAGCCCACGCGCGTGGTGTTGGTAAACAAGGTGGTGGCTGCACCCGCCTGTCCGGGCATCAAATCCTGGAAATAGAGCATGCCGATCCCCGCCAGCACGCCGATAAACGCCGCGTTAAGCAGTTGCAGGGCGATCAGTTGCCAGGCGCCGGTGATAAACAACAGCCCAAAATAAAACAGCAGGCCCGCCGCCACCGCGCAGCGCATCAACAAGCGTTTGCCGAAGCGTTTGGCTACCATGCCGGCAATCAGCATGGTCGGTATCTCCAGCCCGGCCGCCGTGCCCATCAGTATCCCGGCCAGCTTTTCCGACAGTTGCAGCTCGTGCACCATATACAGCGGCATATTAATCAAATACATGCCATTTGCGGTCCACATAAAGGTGCAGGCCATAAACAGCAGCAGCGTATCGCGGCGGTTCTGGCGTGGCGCCTCCAGCGTGGCACCGGTTGTCACCTGCGTTTTGCGCATCGACGGCAGCATTTTCCATACCAGTACGCCGCACAGGATAAATGCAGCCGCCGCCGCCAGATACATCACCTTGAAGCCAAAACCCAATGCCAGCGCGAAGGCGATAGGCGGGCCTATTACCCAGGCGAGGGAAACTTGCGCACGCAGGATTGAACTGAACATCACCGCCTCGCGGCCGGTGCGATCGGCGTGTTCACGCGCCAGGGCAAACATCTGCGGGTTGGCGGTGGAGCCGAAACTGGTCAGCATCACGCCCAGGATCAGCAGCAGGTAATAATTGCGGTTCCAGGCGAACAGCACGCAACCCAAAGCGCCGAGCATGCAGCAGAGAAAAATCAGCGATTTGCGATCGCCTTTTTGATCGGAGCGGCGGGCGAGAAACTGGCTGACCAGGATGCCGATGACGGCGCTGCCGGTGAAAAACAGGCCCACCATCGACGGGCGTACCTGCACTTCCGTCGCCAGAAACAGGCTGAGCGTGGGCGTCTGTAAAGCACCGGCAATTCCGGTGAGAAAAGCCACGACGAGAAAGGCCAGCGAAGTGAGATCGGGCGAGCGTCGCGTTACCGCAGTTGATGTAGGCATAAAGGTCAGCAAAGGGCCGAAATAAGGAGGTCGGGTGAATAATACGCCCATTTTTCAAGAAAGAACAAAAAAACAAAAAGCAGTTTCATTCTGCTTAACCGTTAAAAGCGATTATCCGCATAAGCCTGAAAAAGGGCGACGTTGCCGCCGCCCCGTCTGGCGTTTACGCGCCGGCAGGCACGGCGTGCGCGGTGTTTTTCAGCACCGGCCCCTGATACTTCTCAATCTGCAACTGCGCCATCTGCCCGCAATTACCCTGCGCAAGGCTAGAGGAACCCACGTCGAAGGTCAGGCAGTTGACGTTGCCGTTCTTGCACAGCGACCCCGGTTGGGAAGGATCGGCCGGATCGAACCAGGCGCCTTCGCTGATGCGCACCACGCCGGGGCGCACGTCTTCGCTGACCACCGCACCGACCAGGATCTGGCCGCGATCGTTAAACGCCCGCACCAAATCGCCATTGGCGATGCCACGCGATTGGGCATCCTGCGGGTGGATCAGGATAGCTTCCCGATCCGCTACCGCATATTTTTTACGCAGCGGCGTGTTGTCGAGCTGCGAATGGAGCCGGTTGATCGGGTGCGCGGTGTTCAGCGACAGCGGGAACTTCACCGCCTCCGGCCCACGGTACCATTCGTGAGGCGGCATCCAGGTCGGGATGCCCGGGCAGTCCTGATACTGCATTTTGGCAATAGCGTCGGAGTAGATCTCGATTTTGCCGGACGGCGTGCCCAGCGGGTTCAGCAGCGGATTTTCGCGGTAGTCGGCGAAGCGGACCCACTGGGTATTGGCCTCGGGCACCGGGAAACGCACATAGTTGTTGGACTGCCAGAACATGTCGAACGGCGGCAGGGCCACCCGGGCGGCGCGCGCCTGGGTTTTCATGTCGTCGTACATGCCTTTGAGCCACTGGGTTTCATCTTTGCCTTCGGTAAAGGCATCCTGAACCCCCAGCCTGGCGGCCATCGCCGCGAAGATATCGAAATCGCTGCGCGACTCATGCTGCGGCGGCACGCACTGGTGCATCGGGAACACGTACAGCTGCGAATAATCGCCGCCCATTTCCAGATCGTTGCGCTCATAGCTGGTGGTGGCCGGCAGCACGATATCGGCGTGTTTGGCGGTGGCGGTCCAGTAGGGTTCATTCACCACTATGGTATCCGGCCGCTGCCAGGCCTTGACCAGGTTATTGGTGTCCTGATGCTGGTGGAAGGTGTTGCCGCCCGCCACGTACACCATTTTCACCTCAGGGTAGGTAACCTGCGCGCCATTGAAGTTAATGGTCTTGCCGGGGTTGGCCAGGCATTCTGCGATGCGCGCCACCGGGATTGGCGAAGGGGAGTTCTTCGGTGAACTGCCGGCGGAAATACCGGCAATAATGCCGCCTTTCGCCGTCGGGCTGCCGCCGGAGGAATAATGATAGCTGAAACCGAAGCCGCCGCCCGGCAGGCCAACCTGGCCGAGCATGGCCGCTACCGTGACCAACAGCCAGTGTTGCTGTTCGCCATGATGCTGACGCTGAATGCCCCAGCCGCCCATGATCATGGTGCGGTTTTTTGCCATGTCGCGCGCCAGTTGGCGCAACACTTCGGCCTCCACGCCGCAAATGTCCGCAGCCCATTCGGCGGTTTTCGGCGTGCCGTCGTGTTCGCCCAGCAGATAGGCCTGGAACTTGTCAAAACCGACGGTGTAGGTTTTCAGGAAGTCCGGGTTATGCAGTTTCTCGGTCAGCAACGTATGGGCGATGCCGATCAGCATGGCGCCGTCCGTATAGGGGCGCGGAGCAATCCATTGCGCACCGACAAATTTGGCGCTGTCGTTGTGCACCGGATCGATGCTGATGACGCGGGTGCCTTTTTTCTTCAACGCCTCAAACCCGGTCTGGCCGTAGTGATCCGGCACGTTCCAGCTGTTTTTCAGCGTAATCATCGGGTTACAGCCCCACATCACCACCAGTTGGCTGTTTTCAATCACGTTGGGCCAGGCGGTTTGCTGTTCGTAAACCTCCATCGAACCCACTACGTGCGACATGATCACCTGCGCCGCACCGGTAGAGTAGTCACCGGCATAGCCGAGGAAACCGCCGGTCAGGTTCATCAGGCGTTGCAGCAGCGTGCGGCTGTTGTGCAACATGCCGACGCTTTTCCAGCCATAGGAGCCGGCGTAGATAGACTGCGGGCCGTGATCTTTTTGCAAACGGGTGATCTCGTTGCAGACCAGTTCGATCGCTTTATCCCAGCTGACGCGCACCCATTCGTCGCGCCCGCGCAGTTCAGTGCGGCTGCCGGGGCCACCTTCCAGCCAGCTTTTACGCACCATAGGGTATTTGATGCGGTTTTCGGCGTGAACCTGGAAGGGCGCCATGGTGATCAATTCGTTCGGATAAGGATCGTCTTTCACCGGCTGTACGCCGACCATTTTGCCGTCCTGCACTATGGCTTCGAAAGCGCCCCAGTGTGCGCCGGTCAGGATGCCTTTTTGCGCCTGGCGCAGTACCACAAATTGCGGCAGCGCCTGGCTGATGGCTTGCGCCAGAGCGGATTTAGGCCACAGGCCCGCCAGCAGCGGCGCGGCGGCCAGCGCGGTGGCGCCGGTCAGGAAGCGGCGGCGGCTCATTTTTAACGGGTGTTGTTGATATTTGCTCATTGCGCTTCTCCCTTAAAGCTTGGCTGGTGCGGCAGGCGTCATGTCGCTGGCGTGTTTCTGCACGTACTGTGTCAGAACGCGCAGCTGTTCCTGCGTCAGCGAGGTGCGTGGAGCCATGCCTTTAATCACGCCGATCCACTGGTTGGCATTGAAGCGATCGAGGGCGGTCAGGCCGTGACAGCCGGTGCAGTTTGCCGACATCATATCCGCTGCGTAGCGCCAGATTTTTTGCTGATCGTCGATCAGCTGCTTGCGCGGTAGCCAGACCTGCAGTGAAACCTGATGCCATACCAGACCGGTTTCGGCGTCTGTCACTGTATTTCCGGTTTTCAATAGCTTACGGGCGTCTTCACCTAACAGCACGCTGAGGATGCGCTTGCCCTGCGCGGCATAGAACACTTCGAACACGCCGTCTTGTTGCCAACCGGAGACGTTGGCCAGCACTTTGTCGCCGTCTTGTTTCACCACCTGAACTTCGGTGGAAGGCATCAGGTTGCCGGCATTGTGGCTGTCGTCCGGCTTCAGGAAGAACGGCTCGGTGGCAATGGTGTACAAGGTAGTGGCGGCAGGCGAGGTTTCCGCCGCCGCTTTCGCCAGTTCGGCGGCGCCGGCCTGAGTTTCACCGCTCATGTCCGGCAGGATATGCGCCACCCCTTTATGGCAGTCGATGCAGGTTTCGCCCTGTTTGATGGCGACCGGGTGCTGAATGCGCGCTTCAGGCCGCTGGGCGGTGATGTCCATGGCATCGAAGCTGTGGCACGAACGGCAGGTGGCGGAGTCGTTTTCTTTCAACGTTTTCCACACCGACTGGGCCATCGCCAGCTTGTGCGCCTCGTATTTTTCCGGCGTGTCGATGGTGCCAACCATTTCGCCATAAATGTCTTTTACCGCGCGGATTTTGGTCCACAGGTAATCGAGCGGTTCATGCGGGACGTGGCAGTCGGCGCATTCGGCGCGTATGCCTTTGGTGTTCTGAAAATGAACGCTGCCCTGATATTCGGCCAGCGGTTGTTGCATGGTGTGGCAGGAAACGCAGAAGGTGGTGTCGCTGGTTTTATGGAATACGGTGGCGGTACCCGCCAATAGCGCCGCACCGAGGATAATGCCGAGCAGCAGTAGCCACAGCCATCCCCACCGGCGCTTTGTTGTCCAGCCCGTTAGCTTTTTGTTCATGTTGAACCCACTTATAATTATGAAATACCAAGGAAAACCTTTCCCTAAAAGGCGTTGGCCAAAGGCCAATTAACCAGATTAAGTATAAGGTTTATCGGTAAAAACATCTAATACTATAGGGTTATTTCTGGTGTAAAAAAGGGCATTTGGGGGATATTCCAGCGTTATATTCTGTATTATATAACGCGTTTTTACGAAGGATTATGACTTTGTAAACGCCGTCACGGACAGGGTATGAAAACCCTGAATGGGAAATGGTTATTTTGTCGGCAACAATGAGGCTGTCGGTAAATAGAATTGGCCGGTCAACCATAGATGGATGGCGTTGCGGCTGGCTTCAAAATGCGGCTCCGGCAGCGCCTCAGGTAAACACCAGCGCCATTCCGAACATTTTTCCGGTTCTTTCAGTTCCGCCTCGCCGCCAGGATGTTGCGTCAACATGCACACCGAGACCGAATGCTTTCCTTCGGCGCGCCAGGTCTGCAGATTGTTACTGATGCCGATCATGCTTGGCGGGGCGATGATCAACCCGGTTTCTTCGGCGATCTCACGCTGCGCGCACTGCTCAAACGTCTCGCCGGCATCCAGATGTCCACCGGGAATTGACCAGAAAGGGGCGTGTTTGCCGCAGCGTTTGCCCAGCAGGATCTCTCCCTGCGCATTAACGATAATGACGCCTACGCCCGCGACTACAGTCATGCTTCTCTCCGTCAGCAAAGTTTCAGCACAGTATGTCATTTTTGCGCCTCTGCGGATAACCCATAGGCCAAAGTGTGCGTAAGGTCAAAAATCTATCACATCAAAATTGAGAAAACTTGCTTTCAGTCGGGGCTGCTCACACACTGATTGAAACGTTTCAGCGTTATCGGCGCATTGACTGCGTGTCGGTTACGCTCCTTTTTCTCAATGAAGCTGAAACGATTCAATTAAGCAGGAGAGGAGAATCATGTTCCAGTTATCACAGCAAGACATTCACCTGGGCGCCGCCGCCGGCAGCAAGCAGGACGCGATCCGTCAGGTAGCCGCAGCGCTAACCGAGGCCGGCTGCGTCAGCGCCGCCTACGTAGACGGCATGCTGCAGCGTGAGCTGCAAACCTCAACCTACCTGGGCAACGGCATTGCCATTCCGCACGGCACTACCGATACCCGAGATCTGGTGCTGAATACCGGCGTACAGGTCTTCCAGTTCCCTCAGGGCATCGAGTGGGGCGAAGGCCAAACCGCGTATGTGGTGATCGGCATCGCTGCCCGTTCCGATGAACACCTGGCGCTGCTGCGTCAGCTGACGCACGTCCTGAGCGACGACAGCGTGGCCGAACAGATGGCGAAAACCACGTCATCCGAAGAGCTGCGCAGCCTGCTGATGGGCGAAAAGCAGACGGCTGAATTCCAGTTCGACGCTTCCCTGATCGCACTCGACGTAGCCGCAGATAATCTGATGACGTTGCAAGCGCTGAACGCGGGCCGCCTGCAGAAAATCGGCGCGGTCAACGCACAGTTCGTCAGCGACGTCATTACCCGTCGGCCGCTGAATCTCGGGCAGGGTATCTGGCTGAGCGACAGCACCGAAGGCAATCTGACCAGCGCGGCGACCCTGAGCCGCCCGGCGCAGGCGTTTGACGAAGACGGCGAGCAAGTGGCTCTGTTGCTGACGCTGTCCGTCGCCGACCAGCAACCGCTGGCGGTGCTGAACTACCTGGGCGACCTGCTGCTGGCGAACAAAGCTGAACGCCTGCTGAACGCCGATGCCGCCACCGTGTTGGCATTGTTGACCAGCGCGGTGGAAGAAGAAAGCACCATGCTGAGCGCCGAATACGTGATCCGCAATGAACACGGCCTGCATGCCCGTCCTGGTACCGCACTGGTTAACGTGATCAAGCAGTTCAACAGCGAAATTACCGTCACTAACCTGGATGGCAGTGGCAAACCGGCCAACGGACGCAGCCTGATGAAGGTCGTGGCGTTGGGCGTTAAAAAAGGACATCACCTGCGCTTTACCGCCAAGGGTGAAGATGCTGAAGCGGCGCTGAAGGCGATCGGTGATGCGATTAACGAAGGACTGGGCGAGGGCGCAGCATGACCAGAAGAGTAGCCACCATAACCCTGAACCCGGCTTACGATTTGGTGGGCTTTTGCCCGGAGATCGAGCGCGGCGAAGTGAACCTGGTGAAAACCGCTGGCCTGCACGCCGCCGGTAAAGGCATTAACGTCGCCAAGGTGCTGAAAGACCTGGGGATTGATGTCACTGTGGGCGGCTTCCTGGGCAAAGACAACCAGGACGGCTTCCAGCTGCTGTTCAGCGATCTGGGCATCGCCAACCGCTTCCAGGTGGTGCCGGGCCGCACCCGTATCAACGTCAAGCTGACGGAAAAAGACGGTGAAGTGACCGATTTCAACTTCTCCGGCTTTGAGGTGACATCGCAGGATTGGGACCGCTTCGTGACCGATTCTCTGAGCTGGCTGGGCCAGTTCGACATGGTTGCGGTGAGCGGCAGCCTGCCGGCTGGCGTTGATCCCGATGCCTTTACCGACTGGATGATCCGCCTGCGCGCACAATGCCCGTGCATCATTTTCGACAGCAGCCGCGAAGCGCTGGTCGCCGGCTTGAAAGCCGCGCCATGGCTGGTGAAGCCGAACCGCCGCGAACTGGAAATCTGGGCCGGCCGCCCGTTGCCGCAGTTGGAGGACGTGGTTGAGGCCGCGCATATGTTGCGCGATCAGGGCATTGCCCACGTAGTGATTTCTCTCGGCGCCGAAGGCGCGCTGTGGGTTAATGCCTCCGGCGCCTGGATTGCCAAGCCGCCGGCCTGCGAAGTCGTCAGCACCGTGGGCGCCGGCGATTCGATGGTTGGCGGCCTGATTTATGGCCTGCTGATGCGCGAATCCAGTGAACACACTCTGCGTTTGGCCACCGCCGTGGCTGCGCTGGCGGTAAGCCAGAGCAACGTTGGCGTGACCGATCGTCCACAGTTGGCCGCGATGATGGCGCGTGTCGATCTGAAACCTTTTAACCAATAGCAGGAGGCGTAATGAAAACGCTGCTGATGATAGACAGTTCGTTGGGGCAGGCCCGTGGCCACCTGGCGAAACGCATGCTCGGCGCCGCTGCGGCGAAAACCGGCCTGACGCTGGTTGAGTTGCCTGCCGAGGCCGAACTGGTGGTGGTGGCGGGGCAGACAGTGCCTGCTGACGCCGCGCTGAACGGCAAACGGGTTTATGTGGGCGATGTGGAGTTGGCGGTACGCGAACCGGAAGCCTTCCTCGCACTGGCCAAAGCCGAGGCGAAAGCCTGGCAGGCGCCGGTTGCGGTTGCCGTGCCGGCAAAAGCGGCGGGTCAAAAACGCATTGTGGCGATCACCGCTTGCCCAACCGGCGTGGCGCATACCTTTATGGCAGCCGAAGCCATTGAAAGCGAAGCTAAAAAACGCGGTTGGTGGGTGAAAGTGGAAACCCGCGGCTCCGTGGGTGCCGGCAATGCCATTACGCCTGAAGAAGTGGCGGCGGCGGATCTGGTGATCGTGGCGGCCGACATTGAAGTGGACCTGGACAAGTTCGCCGGCAAACCGATGTACCGCACCTCTACCGGTCTGGCGCTGAAGAAAACCGCGCAGGAACTGGACAAGGCGCAGGCTGAAGCCGAAATTTTCCAACCGCAGAAAAGCGGCGGTCCGGCTACGTCCGGCAAGAAGAAAGAGAGCGCAGGGCCGTATCGTCACCTGTTGACCGGCGTGTCGTACATGCTGCCGATGGTGGTGGCGGGCGGTTTGTGTATCGCGCTGTCGTTCGTGTTCGGTATCAAGGCGTTTGAAGTCAAGGGCACGTTGGCCGCGGCGCTGATGCAGATTGGCGGCGGTTCAGCCTTCGCGCTGATGGTGCCGGTGCTGGCCGGTTTCATCGCCTTCTCCATCGCTGACCGTCCGGGCCTGACGCCGGGTCTGATCGGCGGCATGTTGGCGGTAAGCACCGGTGCCGGTTTCCTCGGCGGTATCATTGCCGGTTTCCTGGCGGGTTACGTTGCCAAATTTATCAGTACCAAACTGCGTCTGCCGCAGAGTATGGAAGCGCTGAAGCCGATTCTGATCATTCCGCTGGTCGCCAGCCTGATCGTCGGTCTGATCATGATTTACATCGTCGGTACGCCGGTGGCGAAAATCATGGAAGGCCTGACCCACTGGCTGCAATCGCTGGGTACCGCCAACGCGGTGCTGCTGGGTGCGATCCTCGGCGCCATGATGTGTACCGATATGGGTGGCCCGGTTAACAAAGCGGCTTACGCCTTTGGCGTGGCGCTGCTGAGTTCTTCGGTATATGCCCCAATGGCCGCCATTATGGCCGCCGGTATGGTGCCACCGTTAGCGATGGGGCTGGCGACGCTGCTGGCGCGCCGCAAGTTCGAGAAGTCCGAGCAGGAAGGCGGTAAAGCGGCGCTGGTGTTGGGCCTGTGCTTTATCTCTGAAGGCGCGATTCCGTTCGCCGCCCGTGACCCGATGCGTGTGCTGCCATGCTGCATCGCCGGCGGTGCGCTGACCGGTGCGCTGTCGATGGCCTTCGGCGCCAAGCTGATGGCACCGCACGGTGGGCTGTTCGTGCTGCTGATCCCGGGCGCTATCACGCCGGTGCTGCTGTATCTGGTGGCGATCATCGCCGGTACGCTGTTGGCGGGCGTGTCTTATGCGCTGCTGAAACGCGCTGACGTCCCTGCGGCTACCGCAGCTTAACGTTATCGCCGAGCAATAAAAAAACCGGAGCATCATGCTCCGGTTTTTGCGTTTTTAAGGCTTATTGTTGCGCTTTTAGCCAGGCGATTTCTTCCGCCCAGATATCCGGGTTCACGGTTTCCAGAATCAGCGGGATATTGTCGAAGCGCGCGTCGCTCATGATGTAACTGAAGACCGTTTTGCCGATATTGCCTTCGCCCAGGCTGTGATGGCGATCGACGCGGCTGCCGAACGCGCTCTTGGCGTCGTTCAGGTGCATGCCGCGCAGGTAGTTGAAGCCCACTATGTCACCCAGCGCTTTAAAGGTCTGCTCGCAGGTTTCCTCGGTGCGCAGATCGTAACCGGCGGCAAAGGCATGGCAGGTATCGATACATACGCCGACCCGGCTTTTGTCTTCCACGCCGTCAATGATCGCCGCCAGATGTTCGAACCTGAAGCCCAGATTGCTGCCCTGACCGGCGGTGTTTTCAATCACTGCCGTCACGCCGACGGTTTTATCCAGCACTATGTTGATGGATTCGGCGATGAGCGCCAAACATTTGTCCTCATCAATCTGCATCAGGTGGCTGCCGGGGTGGAAGTTCAGCAGCGTCAACCCGAGCTGTTCGCAGCGCTGCATTTCGTCCAGAAACGCTTCGCGAGATTTTTCCAGCGCCTCGGCTACCGGGTGGCCGAGATTAATCAGATAGCTGTCGTGCGGCAGGATTTGCCCCGGACCGTAACCGTACTGCGCACAGGCGCTTTTGAATTTATCAATCACCTCTGCCGGCAGCGGCGCGGCCTTCCATTGACGTTGATTTTTGGTGAACAGGGCGAATGCGGTCGCCTCTAATTCGTGCGCGCGGATAACCGCCTGATCCACGCCGCCTGACGCGCTGACATGTGCACCGACAAACTTCATTTTCATTCTCCTGTGTAATCGGCGTCATTATGGCATTGATGGCGGCAGGATTGAATGGCGACAAAAAAGCCCGCGATAAATCGCGGGCCAGGGAAAGCTCAAGGCTCATCAGAAGACATGTTGCACCAGCAGGTTCATCGCGCCGCCGCCGACAATCAGCCAGATAAACAGCAGGGTAGCCAGCAGAATGGGTTTGACGCCCGCCTCGCGCACTGCGCTGATGTGGGTGGTCAACCCCAGCGCCGCCATCGCCATCGCCAGCATCCAGGTATCGGCGGTAATCAGGTGTTTCACCCAGGTAGCCGGGATCAGGTTGAACGAGTTCAACCCGGCGACGGCGATAAACAACACCGCGAACCACGGAATGGTGATGGCAGATTTGTCCGCCTTGCACTCGGCATCACGGCTGCGGCTGATATAACCGGAAAGCAGCAGCAAGAACGGCGCCAGCATCATCACGCGGATCATTTTGGCGATCACTGCGGCGTTCTCGGCATCCGGGCCGACGGCATGCCCGGCGGCCACGACCTGCGCCACTTCATGAATGGTCGAGCCGGCATAGATACCGAAAGTTTCCTGGCTCAGCGGCAGCCACCGGTAATGTTCATTCAACTGAAACAGCCACGGGTAGGCGAAGATCGCCAGCGTACCGAACACCACCACGGTGCTCACCGCTACCGCCACTTTGCTGGAATCGGCCTTCAGCACCGGTTCGGTCGCCATCACCGCCGCTGCGCCGCAGATGCTGCTGCCGGCGCCGATCAACATCGCCGTCTGGCTGTCGATGCCGAACACTTTTTTACCCAGCCAGCAGGCCAACAGGAAGGTGGTGCTCAGCGTCAGCGCATCGATGACGATGCCGGTAGCGCCGACGTCGGCAATTTGCTGAAACGTCAGGCGGAAGCCGTAAAGAATGATGCCCAAGCGCAGCAGACGCTGTTTGGCGAGCTGAACGCCGCTGTGGCAGCTCGGTTGCAGCCACGGATACAGCGTATTGCCCACCAGAATGCCGAACAGGATCGCCAGCGTCAGCGCGCCCAGCCCCAGGCCGGCAACCCACGGGATATCGCCTGCCCAGATGGCCAGCGCGGTGAGCGCGCCGACCAGCAACAACCCCGGCGCCAGCCGAGGTAAAGCGTGCAGGGGAAAGTGTCGTGCCGGAAAAGCAGGTGTGGTATCGGTCGCCATAAGTCAGCCCTTTTAATCGAATTCCTTGGGCACAAGACTACGTTTTGGCGGCATAAAAGAGAAATTGATTATATATTTATAACCTATCTGAATAAGTGGTAATGTCCATCATCGTTCAGGCTGTGGCCTGGTTGGCCGCAACCTGAACGTTATTGGGTCGAGAACGTCGGGAGCGCGGTGCGCCGTCATGCCGATTTCTGCAAACGTGGTAATCTTAATGGATAGACACCCTGTGCGTCGCTGCCGGACAGCGGCGCAGATTTAGCATTAATTTCAGTGGCTTTACGGTCAGGCCGCTTTTCAATACCGAGATGGTTATGCATATCACCTTACGTCAACTGGAAGTCTTTACCGAAGTGCTGAAAAGCGGTTCGACCACGCAGGCCTCGGTAGTCCTGGCGTTATCACAATCGGCGGTCAGTGCCGCGCTGGCTGACCTGGAAGGGCAGTTGAGCGTGCAACTGTTCGATCGCGTCGGCAAGCGCCTGGTTATCAATGAACATGGCCGATTGCTGTACCCGAAGGCGCTGGCGCTGCTGGAGCAGGCGGGGGAAATTGAACAGCTGTTCCGCCATGACGGCGGTGCGTTGCGTATCGCCGCCAGCAGCACCATCGGCAACTATATGCTGCCGGAAATGATCGCCCGTTACCGCCATGATTTCCCGGCCACGCCGCTGGAGCTGAACGTCGGCAACAGCCAGGACGTGATTGGGGCGGTGGCGGATTTTCGCGTCGATTTGGGGCTGATTGAGGGGCCCTGCCATATGCCGACGCTGGTCACCCAGCCGTGGCTGGACGATGAGTTGGTGGTGTTTGCCGCGCCGGAAAACCTGCTGGCCCGGCAGCCGCTGACGCTGGAACTGCTGGCCAATGCGCCCTGGATCCTGCGCGAGCGCGGGTCGGGCACGCGAGAGGTGCTGGATCACCTGTTGCTGGCGCACCTGCCGCACTTCCAACTGGTGATGGAGTTGGGCAACTCGGAGGCGATCAAACACGCGGTGCGTCACGGGATCGGCATCAGTTGCCTGTCGCGGCGGGTGATTGAAGAACAGCTGGCGAGCGGTGTGCTGGTGGAGCTGAAAATTCCGCTGCCGCCGCTGATGCGCACCTTGTATCTGATCCACCATCGGCAAAAACACATCTCCAACGCCCTGCAGCGTTTCCTCAGCTACTGCACGTTGCCGGTCTGAGGCGGCGAACTGCGCCAATAACGCCTCCATACGGAGAAATGAAGCATAAAAACCTGCACCCTGTCACATTAATGACAGTAAGTAAGGAAAAATGGGCTGCCGCTAATAATTAGCGCTGAGTTATGAAGCTATCTTATATCAGCGCAATGTTACTAGTTCGCCGGTGGGTATTTGTTACAATCCGCCCTCATTTTTTGACGAGCAGATAGGGTAAGAATGGCTCAGCAGGATATAAAAACATCGGGGCAGCAAGCACCCGGATTGCGCCGCGAGCTGAAAGCGCGGCACTTAACCATGATCGCCATTGGCGGCTCTATCGGCACCGGCCTGTTCGTCGCCTCCGGTGCTACTGTCTCTCAGGCCGGCCCGGGCGGGGCTTTGTTGTCTTATGCGTTGATCGGGCTGATGGTCTACTTCCTGATGACTAGCCTGGGCGAACTGGCGGCCTTTATGCCGGTGTCCGGTTCGTTCTCCACCTACGGCGCCAAATACGTAGAAGAAGGCTTTGGTTTCGCGCTGGGCTGGAACTACTGGTACAACTGGGCGGTGACCATCGCCGTTGACCTGGTGGCTTCGCAACTGGTGATGACCTACTGGTTCCCGGATGCGCCGGGCTGGATCTGGAGCGCGCTGTTCCTCGGCCTGATGTTCCTGTTGAACTACATTTCGGTCAAAGGCTTCGGCGAAGCGGAATACTGGTTCTCGCTGATCAAAGTCACCACCGTCATTATCTTTATCGCCATTGGCGTGCTGATGATCTTCGGCATCCTCAAGGGCGGCGAACACGCGGGCTGGCAGAACTGGACCATCGGCGATGCGCCGTTTGCCGGCGGTTTCTCGGCGATGATAGGCGTGGCGATGATCGTCGGCTTCTCGTTCCAGGGGACCGAGCTTATCGGCATCGCGGCCGGCGAATCGGAAAACCCGGGTAAAAACATCCCGCGCGCAGTGCGCCAGGTGTTCTGGCGTATTCTGCTGTTCTACATCTTCGCGATCCTGATCATCAGCCTGATCATTCCTTATACCGATCCGAGCCTGCTGCGTAACGATGTGAAAGACATCAGCGTCAGCCCGTTCACGCTGGTATTCCAGCATGCCGGTCTGTTGTCGGCGGCGGCGGTAATGAACGCGGTGATCCTGACGGCGGTGTTGTCCGCCGGTAACTCCGGGATGTACGCCTCCACCCGCATGTTGTTTACTCTGGCATCGGAAGGCAAAGCGCCGCGCATCTTCGCCAAACTGTCGAAGGGCGGGGTGCCGCGCAATGCGCTGTACGCGACCACCGTGGTGGCGGGGCTGTGCTTCCTGAGCTCGATGTTCGGTAACCAGTCGGTTTATCTGTGGCTGCTGAACACCTCCGGCATGACCGGTTTTATCGCCTGGTTGGGGATTGCCATCAGCCACTACCGGTTCCGCCGCGGCTATATGATTCAGGGGCGTGACCTGAACGATCTGCCTTACCGTTCCGGCTTCTTCCCGCTGGGCCCGATCTTTGCGTTTGTCCTGTGCCTGATCATTACGTTGGGGCAGAACTACCAGGCGTTCCTGCAAGACCGGATCGACTGGTACGGCGTGACCGCGACCTATATCGGCCTTCCGCTGTTCCTGGTGATCTGGTTCGGCTACAAGCTGGCGCGTGGCACCCGTGTCGTGAAGTACAGCGAGATGGAATTCCCGAAAATGGACGTGAAGTAACGCCTGCCGATACCTGGTGAATGTCCGGTTGCAGCAACAGCGTTGCAACCGGACAGGAAGTGGGTATGAAACGCGGCGCACTCTTACCGCGTTATTCCTTCGTATTGATCGCCAGCGCTTGTTGCGCTGCCGCCATCAGGCTGTCCACCGTTTGATAATCCTGGGTTAACGCCAGCACCCCGGCATTCAGTTGCAGGGTTACCTCACCGAAAGCGCCAAAGACATACGGCGCCTCCAGCGGCGGCATGATGCGCGCCAGAAACTCCCCTTCGGAACCGTAAGGCAAATCGTGCACCAGGATCAGAAACTGGCCGCCGGTGTAACGGCAGACAAAATCGCTTGGACGGATCAGCATTTTCAGACGCTCGCCGATGGTGCGCAGCACGTCATCGCCGATCAGCACGCCGTGGCTTTGATACAGCGCCGCCAGCGGGGTGAATTCAAGAATAAACAGGTGTGAAAGCGGATATACCGTCGCCGAGGGCCGGCAAATGTCTTGCATCACGGCCTCGCCGCCCGCACGGTTGAGAAAACCGGTCAGATGATCGCGATGAGCCGCCTTTTGTTTTTCTTCTGCCAGCGTGACGTACTGCACCAACTGGCGATGGTAAAGCGCGATCAGCCCATGAGCCAGCAGTAGCCACAGCGGGATAAGACTCGCCAGTGCAAACAGATTTTGTACGCGCGACACAGGCGCGGCCAGCAGGTAGGGCAGCGTCAGCAGCATGATTTCCAGCAGGGCGAAGCGCGGAGCCGCGGCGTGGCGCTGCATCAGCCAGAAGGCCAGCGCAGTAATCAGCAGGCCGGCGAACAGGATCAACACCATGCGGCCGGAAAGCATGGCCAGCAGCGCAATGGCACCCACCAGGCCAGACCACAGCAGCACCGTCACCAGCATGGCGTTCGGCCAGACGGGTGGGGTGATGCGAGCCAGCCGCCAACGCATAGCGGTCAGCGCGAACAGCAGCCCCAGAAGAGCGAGGCCGATCGCCATATTGCTCAGCCAGGCGTAGGCCAGCAGCAGTACTGCCACACCGGCGGTGTTCAACCAAGGGGTTCGGGGAGAAGGCACAAGCGTAAGCCGGAGCCGACGTTGAAACTGGGCGTCATCAGTCTGTTGCGGGCCTTGCACCAGCCAGTGGAGCAGGGCAGGTCTTTTAGGCGTTAACGTGGATGGTCGACTTCTCATGGCTGCCTCTTCAATAAGAGCCTAAACAGTAGGCCCCAAATATCCGGCCAGGCGTGTTGGCGCGCCGTTTGCCGGTCAGGATTTGGATTCTAGGTGGTTTCGTCGCAATTTGTCACAGTGCTGCGTGGAGCGATGAAATTTTCGGAATTGTTAACCCTTTCCGGCAAGTTGAGGCGATGGGAGGCGTTTAGCGAATAACCTTTAAGAATAAAGTGTTACATATCAACATGGCTGGTTATAGCTATTGATATGATTGATAAGTATTATCGTTTGCTTTATTGTTAGCGGCTGCTTGCCAGGGTAGTGCGGCCGTTTGCATGCCGCTATGGTCATCGTCGTAACAGGTATCCGAAATAATGAGCGTATCCACCGATCCTATGTCTGACGCCAAGGGGCAACCCGACGTCAACGTCATGGGGCGTTATCAACATATTCTGCGCCACCGTTTATTGATGATGGGGGTATTGGCACTGGCGATTGTTGGTTCGCTATTGCTGGATTTTACCATGGGGCCATCCGGGCTCTCTTTGTCCTCCCTGTGGCAAACGCTGATTGACCCTGCGGCGGCAGATGCCGGAACGCGAGTGATCGTGTGGGATATCCGCCTGCCTTACGCGCTGATGGCGGTGGTGGTAGGGTTTGCGCTGGGCTTGGCCGGCGCAGAAATGCAGACCATCCTGAATAACCCGCTAGCCAGCCCGTTCACCCTCGGCGTTTCTTCCGCTGCGGCTTTCGGCGCGGCGTTGGCCATCGTGCTGGGCATTGGCGTGCCGGGCATCCCGGACCAGTGGTTTATTTCCGCCAACGCCTTTATTTTCGCCCTGTTTGCCGCACTGATGCTCGACGGCATCACGCGCTGGACGCGGGTTGCCACCTCCGGCGTCGTGCTGTTCGGCATTGCACTGGTGTTCACCTTTAACGCGCTGGTTTCAATGATGCAGTTCATCGCCAGCGAAGACACGTTACAGGGTTTGGTGTTCTGGACCATGGGCAGCCTGGCGCGCGCGTCATGGGACAAGTTGGGTATCCTGCTCGGGGTGTTCGCCGTACTGTTGCCGTTGTCGATGATGAGCTCCTGGAAGCTGACCGCGCTGCGGTTGGGTGAGGATCGGGCGGTGAGCTTCGGTATCGACGTGCGTCGTCTGCGCCTGACGACCCTGCTGCGTATCAGTATTCTGTCCGCGCTGGCGGTGGCGTTTGTCGGCCCTATCGGTTTTATCGGCCTGGTGGCGCCGCACATCGCCCGCATGATTTTCGGCGAGGATCACCGCTTCTATCTGCCGGCCAGCGCCTTGATTGGCGCGCTGGTGCTGTCGATGGCTTCAGTCGCCTCGAAAAACCTGATCCCGGGCATTATCATTCCGGTCGGCATAGTGACGTCGCTGGTGGGCGTGCCGTTCTTCCTGAGCATTATTCTGCGTCATCGGGGGAATGTATGAGTCAGGGATTGCGTATTGAACATTTTTCCGCCGGTTACCCAAAGCGGCAGGTTATCCGCGATCTTGCCGTGCCGATGTTGCCGCGCGGGCAAATCACCGTGCTGCTGGGGCCGAACGGCAGCGGTAAATCGACGCTGCTGCGCTCGCTGGCCGGGCTGAACCCGGCGCAGGGGCAATTGTGGCTCGATGACATCGATTTGATGCAGATGCCCTTTGCCCGTCGTGCGGAAAAGGTGGTGTATCTGCCGCAGTCTTTGCCCGCCGGGGTGCATCTGCACGTGCTGGAGTCGATCATCGTGGCGCAACGCGCCTCGGGCGGCCGCAGCAACGCCGGCAGCGAGGCGGAGGTCATGGCGCTGCTGGAACAGCTCGGTATCGCCCATTTGGCGTTGAGCTATCTCGATCAGCTATCCGGCGGCCAGAAACAACTGGTGGGGTTGGCGCAATCGCTGATCCGCCAGCCTTCGCTGCTGCTGCTGGACGAACCGCTGAGCGCGCTCGATCTCAACTACCAATTCCACGTGATGGATTTGGTGCGTAAAGAGACGCGTAAACGCAATATCATCACGGTGGTGGTGGTGCATGACATCAATATTGCTTTGCGGCATGGCGACCACGTGCTGATGTTGCAGGATGGCGAATTGATTGCCGACGGTACGCCGGAAGAGGTGATTACGCCGCAGAGCCTGGCGCGGGTCTACGGCGTGCGTGGGCGCATCGAGCGCTGCTCGCAGGGAACGCCGCAGGTACTGATCGACGGTTTGGTTAACCAGCCGGTGATCTGACAGATTACGGCGTTTTGAAAGCAAGGCATGGTGAAAACAGAAAGGCCCGGTGTCATACAGATACCGGGCCTTTTGGTTTTAGCGTTTTGAGCGCGCAGCGCGCGCCCTTATTGGCATCAGAAGTTGTATGTCATGCCGAGGGTGTAGCGGCGGCCGTCCAGCGTGGTGTTGTAGTTATCGTAATCGACGGTTTTGTCGAGAATGTTGTAAACACCGCCGGTGACCGTCAGGTCTTTATTCGCCTGGTAGCTGAGGCCGGCGTCAACAAAGGTATAGGACGGCGTGTTCTTGGCCATTGAGGTGCGGTTCAGGTATTCCGATGTCTTGCTGCGGAAGTTGACGCGTGACCACAGGCTGACGTCATGGGTGGCCTGCCAGTCCAGTACGGTATTGAGCATGTGCTTCGGCATCTGATTCAGCGCTTTGCCCTGGAATTCACCGCTTTTTTGCTCCGACGAGGTGAAGGTGTAGTTGGTGTTCCACTTCCAGTCTTTGCTGATTTGCCAACCAAAGGTGGTTTCTATGCCGCGCATATTGGCTTTATCGACGTTAGTGCGATCGCTGATAAAGTAATAAGGTGTGGTGCCAATCATGCATTGCGCATCGCCATTCCCGCTGTCGCAGCGGCGCACTTCGGTGATCTTGTCTTTGAAATCGGTGTTGAACAAGGTCACGCCGGCGTTCAGGTTTTTCTGGTTATCCCACATCACGCCGATCTCTTCGCTCAGGCTCTTCTCCGGCTGCAGATCCGGATTACCGATAATGATCGATTTGCGCCCGCCACCGGTAATTTGCCCCCAGTTGGCTGAGGATTGGCGCAGATCCGGCGAGCGGTAGCCGGCGGATACGCCGCCTTTCAGTGTCCACTGTTCGGTCAGGTGCCAGACGCCGTACATGCGTGGCGTCCAGTGGTTGCCGTAGTTCTGATCCTGGTCCATGCGGATGCCGCTGGTCAGGCTGAAGTCGTTGGTCAGCGCCCATTCGTCTTCGGCAAACAGCGCCCAGCTCCAGCGGGTCAATTTATTCAAACCGTCGGCCGCATCCAACTGATTGCCCTGGTCGCTCAGTTTTTCGTAGCGATACTGCCCCCCCAGGTTCAGCCTATGATCACCGAGATCAAACTGGGTCTGGGTATTGAAGATGGTGTTATACATCTTCATGTTACGGCCCGGATTATTCGTCTCTTCGCGCTGAATATAGCTGGTGGTATTGCCGAAATCGTAATAACCGTTGTGCGTCACGGCATAGTTGGTGCGAGTGTAGAGGCTGTCGCTGGCGCTGTTTGGCGTGCACTTGCCGTTGCGGCAGTTCTCGGTCGCTATGGATTTGCCCGGCGTGCTGTTGCGGTCTTGCAAGGAACGGCCGATTTCGAAATCAAAATCGTTCTGCTCGTTCGGTGTCAGGCTGAACACGGCGGTGCCGCTGCGCATACGCTGTTCATTGAAGCCGTTAAGGATTTGGTCCTCGGCGCGGCGCGACAGCAGGCCGTTGACCCTCAGGCCGAGCAGGCCTTCAATCAGCGGGCCGGAGGCGTAGGCGTTGGTCTGGAAAATATCGCCGGAATCGCTGCGTTCCTGGAAGGTGGCGTCGCCGTGCAGCGAGCCTTTCCACTCGGTTCTGGAGGTTTTGCGGGTGATGACGTTGATGACGCCG
This sequence comes from Serratia plymuthica, assembly GCF_018336935.1. Taxonomy (NCBI): domain Bacteria; kingdom Pseudomonadati; phylum Pseudomonadota; class Gammaproteobacteria; order Enterobacterales; family Yersiniaceae; genus Serratia; species Serratia plymuthica. Next base: position 5,245,413 of record NZ_CP068771.1, read on the forward strand.
CCCATGGCGTCGGAGCCGTACAGCGAAGACATCGGCCCGCGCACCACTTCGATGCGCTCAATCGCTTCCAGCGGCGGCAACCAGCCTTGTTCGATACCTGAGTTGTCGCTGTTCGGGCGGGTGCCGCGGGTGTCCACGCGTTTGCCGTCCACCAGTATCAAGGTGTATTTGGAGGACATGCCGCGGATGCTGATATCGCTGCTGCTGGCACCGCCGGTGACCACCACGCCCGGCACGTCTTTCAGGGCGTCGGTGATGTCTCGGTAGGCTTTGTCTTCAATCTGCTGGCGCGGGATCACTGAAATAGAGGCGGCTGAATCCTGGATTTTTTGCTGGAAACCGGAAGCGGTAACCACCATGGTGTCCTGGGTATCCTCTTGCGCCGCCAGTACGCCGGTGCTGGCGAGTGAGGCGACAATCAGTGCGGTGAGCTTGTTATAGCGTGGTTTGTCCATGAGGCAACCTTCCTGGTCTGTTGTAAATCGACAAAGGCGTCGATTTAACGGGTTGAATAATAGGTAGAAACGGTTCCCTGTCGTGGCAGGGGACATCATTCCGTCAGTATTTCGTCAGGCCATTGTAAGGATTTAAAACAGAATGTAAATGCAAATGATAATTCGTATCATTTGTATGATTGAAGGGTAAGCAGGAAGGGATAACCGGATGAATTAAAGGGAAAACCGGCGCGGCAAGGCGCGCCGGGGAAGGTCAGCGTTTCTGGATGTAGGTGATAGCCAGCGCCAGAGCCAGTACCAGCCCTTTGATAATATCCATCGCATAGTAGGGGACTGAAAGCATCACCAGCCCGTTTTGTAATACGCCGAGGATCACCGCACCGACCAGCGTGCCGAGCGCGTTGGGTTTGCCGGAGCCGGCCAGAGAGAAACCGATGTAGGCGGCGGCGACGGCATCCATCAGATAACCGCCTCCGGCGTTAACCTGCGAAGAGCCGATACGTGACGCGAGCAATATGCCGCCAAGCGAGGCCAGCAGCGAGGAAATCACATACGCGGCGACCTTGTAACGTACCGTGCGGATCCCTGAAAGGCGAGCCGCCTCCGGGTTGCCGCCGATGGCGTACATACGGCGGCCGTGTTTGGTTAGCGACAGGAACAATTGCACCACAATCGTGACCGCCAGCATAATCAGCACAATCACCGGCACCTGGCCCAGCGCGGAGAAAATGTCCGGGATGAGCCCCTCGGCCATGTCGCCATTCGGCAACAGCATATTTTGGGTGATTGACCCGCCGTAGCTGTAGGTCATGGCAACGCCCTGGATCACAAACAGGCTGGCCAGCGTCGCCAGCATGTCGGGGATCTTCAGCACCACAATCAGGAAGGCGTTGAACAGGCCAACCAGCGTACAAATCAGCAGCGTCAGCACAATCGCGCCGGTGGTGCCGAAGCCGTACCAAACGAACAGCGAGACCACCAGAGCGTTGGCCAGCGAGGCGGTGGAGCCGACGGAAAGATCGAAACCGCCCACCGACAGCGAGATAGACACCCCAATGGCGATCACCGTAACGATGGCGATGGAGCGCAGGATGTTGATGATATTGTTGGGATCGAGGAAGTTGTCCGACGCCAGCCCGAACAGGGCGATCAGCGCCACGACGGTGAGCAACATCCCCCATTTGTAGAGAAACTCAAACAGCTGATGACGCCAGGGCTGTGCATTGGGCAGGGATAATTCTTTACTCACGCAGGGGTTCCTCCGGTGGAATACAATAATAATGTTTCTTCATCAATATCGGCGGCGTTCAGCTCCGCCACCACCTGGCCGTCCCACAGCACGCAGATGCGATCGCACAGGCCGAGCAGCTCCGAGAACTCGCCGGAGGCGTAGATAATGCCTTTGCCGTCGCGCGCCAGGCCGTCGATCAGAGTGAACAGTTCCTGTTTGGCTTTGATATCCACGCCCTTGGTCGGCTCATCGAAAATCAGCACGTCGGCATCACCGCGCAACCATTTGCCGATGGCCACTTTTTGCTGGTTGCCGCCGGAAAGCCTTTTTAGCCGCTGCTGCGGGCCGGAGGCGCGAATGTTCAGGCTCTGCATGATATCGCGCGCCCAGCGCAGCTCCTGTCGGCGGCTGAACAGGCTCCAGCGCGAGAAACTGTCGTCGGCGCTGACGCTCAGGTTCATCGGGATGGCTTCGTCAATGAATATGCCTTCTTTGCGGCGCTCTTCCGGCACCAGCGCCAGCCCCTGTTCAACGGACAGATGCGGCGCACGCGGCGCCCAGGGCTTGCCGCGCAGTTCGCCGCGTTCCACCCGGGCCGGTGAGGCGCCGAACAGCGCTTTGCACAGTTCGGTTTTACCCGCGCCGGCCAGCCCGGCGATACCCAAAATTTCCCCCTGATGCAGCCGCAGGGAGACGTCGCGCAGCTTGTGACGATCGTGCAGGCCTTCTACCTGCAGCAGCGTGCGCGAGCCGTGCGGCGGGCGCGGCGGCGGGAAGATATCGTCCAGCCGGTGGCCAAGCATTTTCTCGACAATCTGCTCGCCGCCCAGCCCCTGCATGACATCTTCGCTGACGTGGCGACCATCGCGCAGCACCGTCAGCCGATCGCAAATTTCACTCAGCTCGTGAATGCGGTGGGAGATAAATACAATGCCGATACCTTCGGACTGCAGGCGGCGAACGACGCGGAACAGGCGCTCGCTTTCGGCGCGATCGAGCGGGGCGGTGGGTTCATCGAGTACCAGGAAGCGGCAGCGATGCGACAGCGCGCGCGCCAGCAAAACCTGTTGTTTCTCCGCCAGCGTGCACTCTGCCAGGCGTTGGCGCAGGTTGAGGGATAAATCCAGTTGCTGAAGCAGTTGCGCGGCCTGGCGGTACATCTGCGCCCAGTTGAGCAGATGGCCCGGTTCGTTCAGCCAGTCCAGCATGATGTTTTCCGCCACCGACAGCGTGGGGATCAACGCCACGTCCACTTCCTGCTGCACCACGTGGATGCCGTGTCGGCGCGCCTGCTGCGGTGAGTGAATGTCGACGCTTTGGCCGTCGATAAAGATCTCGCCGCGGTAACTTTCGTGCGCGCCGGAGAGGATCGCCATCAGCGTTGATTTCCCCGCGCCGTTGGCGCCGACCAGCGCATGCGTGGAACCGCCATGCAGGGTGAAGTCGACGTTTTGCAGCGCGTTGAATCCGGCAAAGGCGATCGAGATATTGCGCATCTCGAGGCGCGAGGGCGTTGCGGTTGGCATAGTGTGATTAAAAGACGTTTAGGTGTTTAGATGGCTAAAGAACCTCTTTTTTAACACAGATTGCGATTTTGGCAACAAACTAAATGGCATAACTGAGACGAAAAAATTCCTGGAGAGGCGCGCTAGAATCCCAAGCGGTCCCGCAGCGCATAGTACGCCGCGCCAAAGGCGGTGAAGGGAACGCGGAACTGGCGTCCACCGAAAAAGGGCAGATGCGGCAGACGGGCGAAGGCGTCGAAACGTTCGGCATCGCCGCGCAGCACTTCGGCAATCAGCTTGCCCGCCAGATGGGTGCTGGTGACGCCATGGCCGCTGTCGCCCTGCATGTAATAGAGGTTATTCTCCAGCCGGCCGAACTGCGGCATGCGCGACAGCGTCAGCAGGAAATTGCCGCTCCAGCGGTAATCGATACGCACCTGTTTCAATTGCGGAAAGGTTTTCAAGAGCTTGGGCAGGATCAAGGGATCGATATCGGCCGGATCGCGCGCACCGTAAACCACGCCGCCGCCGTACAGCAGCCGGTTATCGGCGGTCAGGCGAAAGTAATCCAGCAGGTAATTGCAGTCTTCGACGCAAAAATTATTGGGCAGCAACGACAGCGCCATGTCTTTTGACAGCGGTTCGGTGGCAAGAATTTGCGAGCCGCACGGCATGCTCAGCCGGCTGAGGCGCGGCTCCAGTGTGTCGCCCAGGTAGGCATTACCGGCAATAATCACAAAACCGGCGGTGACCGAGCCCTGTGCCGTGTGCACTTTGGCCGGTTCACCGTAATCGATGCGGGTGGCCGCCGACTGTTCGTACAGCCGCCCGCCGTGACGGCGTATCGCGTCGGCTTCGCCCAATGCCAGATTGAGCGGGTGCAAGTGGCCGCCGTTGCGGTCCAACAAACCGCCCACGTAACGATCGCTGGCTATCTCGCGCCTGATTGCCTGCTGGTCCAGCAGTTCCAGCCGGGTATTGCCGTAGCGCCGCCAGTTGGCCTGCTGGTGTTCCAGCGTACGCAGTTGTTTAGGGTTCAGCGCGGCGAAGATGCCGCCGGAGCGGTAGTCGCAGGCGATGGCGTATTGTTCGATGCGGTTGCGGATAATCTCTGCGCCTTCGAACATCATGCCGCCAAGCATGGCGGCGGTATCGGCGCCGTAACGCGCCTCGATCACATCGATATCGCGACTGTAAGAGTTGACCACCTGGCCGCCGTTGCGGCCGCTGGCGCCCCAACCGATGCGTGCGGCCTCCAGCACCGCCACATCAAAACCGGCTTCAACCAGATGCAACGCCGACGACAGGCCGGTAAAGCCGCCGCCAACGATGCAGACGTCGCAGCGGATATCTTCGTTCAGAGCCGGGTAGGGTGCGAACGGATTGGCGGTGGCGGCATAATAGCTGGCAACATGTTCCGTCATGACTCCTCCGCCAAAATCGGTCAGAAGGTGGTGGGCGTATGCGCGCTGACGATTCGGCAGACGCGCGCCGACGTATTGCTAAAGCTGTGGGGAATGCCGGTGTTGATGGCGTAACTCTGGCCGGCGGTCAGGCAATAAGTCTGACCGTTGATGGTCAGCATTATTTCGCCTTCCAGCAGGGTGCCTATCTCTTCGCCCTGATGTTTGATCTTCTCGCCGGTGGTGGTGCCGGGTTGATAGGTTTCCAGCATCATTGCCAGATTGCGCGCCGGATTGCCGTTGTGCACCAGCTTCATCGACACGCCCTGGCTACCGATTTCGATCAGATCCTCCGCCTCGATCACCACTTTGGGCTCATTGGCGGCTTCCGGTTCGGCAAAAAAGGCGGACAGCGACAGCCCATACACCTTCAGCAGCTTTTGCAGCGTACTGATGGCCGGGCTGACCTTGTCCTGTTCGATGGTGCTGATTGCGCTGTGGGTTAACCCGGACAGTTCGGCGACACGGCGCTGCGACAAACCCAATTGCAGACGGATCTGTGACAGGCGCTTACCCGGCGCCAAGCTGGCTTCGCTCATAGCGGTACTTCCTTCTGATAGGGGCGACAGGCAGAAATGAACGGCAGCGTCGGGTGCCTGTCTGGCGGATATCGGCACAGCATGATATCGGTAGTTAAGGTGGCTTTGGAAAATATATTGCCCATCGTCTCCCCCGTTCTGGCGGACGAAATTCTGTATGTTAAAAGGCAGCTAACGCCTTTTCGGTCAATATTTTATCAATTTAGCAGCCGGTGGCGAATAATCAAACGGGATTGTAACATTTGCAAACCATTTGTGTTAAGGCTATGTTTCATATTATGGATGTTATTTTGAGCGCCAGTCAGGGCGCAGTCTACAGAGAAATCAGACCATGTGTTGAACCGATCGGCAGACGGATGCGCAAGCGTCCTTAGAGCATAATGGCGGGTGATGTATGCAAACCAATATCGCAGCAGTTGAAAATTTTGCACAGCATAATGAAGAGAGGCGAAGTAGCGCGTTCCAACGTGAGGTTGCTCACTATCTGGAACGCCATCCCTCAACGCAGTATATCGATATTCTTCTCACAGATCTGAATGGTTCCTTCCGCGGTAAACGTATTCCCGTCTCCGGACTGAAAAAATTGGAAAAAGGCTGTTACTTCCCCGCCTCGGTATTTGCTATGGATATTCTGGGCAATGTGGTGGAAGAGGCGGGCCTGGGCCAGGAGCTGGGTGAGCCGGATCGCGTGTGCATGCCGGTGGCCGGATCGCTGACCCCGTCGGCGGCGGACCCGGACAATATCGGCCAGGTATTGCTGACCATGTTGGATGAAGATGGTACTCCCTTTGACGTTGAACCCCGTAATGTCCTGAATCGAGTGTGGCAGGCATTGCGCCAGCGCGGCATGTTCCCGGTGGTAGCGGTAGAGTTGGAGTTCTATCTCATTGATCGACAGCGAGACTCTGAAGGTTATTTGCAGCCCCCTTGTTCGCCCGGCACCCAGGAGCGAAACATGCAAAGCCAGGTCTACTCGCTGGATAACCTGAACCATTTCGCTGAGGTGCTGAACGATATCGACACCCTGGCGCAGATGCAGGGCTTGCCGGCGGACGGCGCGGTGGCTGAGGCGTCGCCCGGCCAGTTCGAGGTGAACCTGAACCATACCGATAACGTGCTGCTGGCCTGCGATCACGCGTTGGCGCTGAAACGCCTGGTGCGGCTGGTGGCGGAAAATCATCACCTGCACGCGACCTTTATGGCGAAACCCTATGAGGAATACGCCGGTAGCGGCATGCACGTGCATATCAGCATGCTGGACGGCGACGGCAAGAACCTGTTCACGGATGCGGACGGCGAAGACTCGTCGCTGTTGCACCGCGCACTGGCCGGCATGATCACCTTGATGCCGGCCTCCATGGCGCTGTTGGCACCAAACATTAACGCCTTCCGCCGTTTCCAACCGGGGATGTATGTGCCTACCCAGGCTTCCTGGGGCCACAATAACCGCACCGTCGCGCTGCGCATTCCCTGCAGCGAGCCGGAGAATCACCGGGTGGAATACCGTGTCGCCGGCGCCGATGCCAATCCCTATCTGGTGGTGGCGGCGATCCTGGCCGGGATTTTGTATGGGCTGGACAACGAACTGCCGCTGCCTGAGCCGGTGACCGGCAACGGGCTGGAGCAGGAAGGGCTGCCGTTCCCGATCCGCCAAAGCGATGCGTTGTATGAGTTTGAACACCAGCATGAGCTGACGCAGTATCTGGGCGAACGTTTTGCGCAGGTTTATCATGCTTGCAAGATGGATGAGCTGATGCAGTTTGAGCGGCTGGTAACGGAAACCGAGATTGACTGGATGCTGAAAAACGCCTGAGGCTGGGTAAACCGAATGTTAATCTGCTGGCGACAGGCGGATTAATAGCGGAATAATTCGCCTTGCAGGTAGGTTTTCCGCACGATCGCCAAAAGAATTTGTGTAAGAAGCTTTCGGGATCTTGTCATCCGGCCGCTTTCTGGTGCAAAATATAGTTAATGCAGATAACCGACGTTTTAACGCGTCGGTTATTTTTTTGCATTTGTGTTCTAACAACTGTGCGTTTCATACACCAAGCGAGGCCGGACACCGATCCGGATAGATAAATAGTTTCGTGCGCGATCAAACAAAACTTTATGGTCGTGACTCATGAGGATAAGAAAGATGGGGCAATTTTTCACTTTAGCGCCGGTGCCCGCCGGTTTCCGCTGCGGCCGCAGCGATTATGGAGCAGTCAAGGCCACCTTGACCCGTTATCCAGCTTCCAATCCCCTTCTTTTTGAATTCAGTCGCACGTTGCGAAGTTTCCCCGCAACCTTAAGTCTTGGCGTGTCTACGCTCCGCAAGGCAGAAGGTAAGGGGGGGCTGCGTCATGTCCGATAACATCATCAGCGCTGCTCCAGCCCAACGCGCGCAACTGCGTAAAACCCTGACTTTAGTTCCGGTAGTGATGATGGGGCTGGCTTACCTGCAGCCAATGACCATCTTCGATACCTTCGGCATCGTATCCGGCCTGACCGATGGTCACGTCGCCACTGCGTACGCCTTTGCTCTGCTGGCGGTTCTGTTTACCGCATTGAGCTACGGCAAACTGGTGCGGAAATTCCCGTCCGCCGGTTCTGCCTATACCTATGCCCAGAAAGCCATCAGCCCGCACGTCGGCTTTATGGTGGGCTGGTCATCGTTGCTGGACTACCTGTTCATGCCGATGATCAACATCCTGCTGGCCAAAATTTACCTGGAAGCCATCTTCCCGGGCGTGCCTTCATGGATTTTCGTGGCGGCGCTGGTTGCGCTGATGACCCTTTTCAACCTGCGCGGCATCAAGCTGGTAGCGAACCTGAACTCCATCATCGTGGTTGTGCAGGTGGCGATCATGATCGTGTTCCTCTGCCTGGTGGTGAACGGTATTTCCCACGGCGAAGGCGCGGGCACGCTGATCAGCAGCCGTCCGTTCTGGTCCGAGAATGCGCACGTGGTGCCGATGATTACCGGTGCGACCATTCTGTGCTTCTCATTCCTCGGGTTTGACGGCATCAGCTCGCTGTCCGAAGAAACCAAAGACGCGGAGAAAGTGATCCCGAAAGCCATCTTCCTGACGGCTTTGATCGGCGGCATCATCTTCATTGTGGTGTCTTACTTCGTGCAGCTGTATTTCCCGGACATCTCGCGCTTCAAAGATCCTGACGCGTCGCAGCCGGAAATCATGCTGTATGTGGCCGGCAAGTTCTTCCAGTCCGTGATCCTGGTGTTCTCCTGCGTAACCGTACTGGCTTCAGGTATGGCGTCGCACGCCGGTGTTTCACGCCTGATGTATGTGATGGGACGCGACGGCGTATTCCCGGAGCGTTTCTTCGGTTATGTTCACCCGAAATGGCGTACCCCGGCGCTGAACGTGTTGCTGGTTGGCGCGATCGCTCTGTCTGCGGTGTCATTTGACCTGGTGACGGCGACGGCGTTGATTAACTTCGGTGCGCTGGTGGCGTTCACCTTTGTGAACCTGTCGGTGATTTCGCAGTTCTATATCCGCGACAAATTGAACCGTACCGTTAAAGACACTTTCAACTACCTGATTCTGCCTGTACTGGGTGCGCTGACTGTCGGTGCGCTGTGGCTCAATCTGGAAACCAGCTCAATGACGCTGGGGTTGGTATGGGCGGCGATTGGTCTGATTTATCTGGCTTTCGTAACCCGCAGCTTCCGTTTGCCGGTGCCGCAGGCCAGTGAAGACGTGGCATAAGCCTTAATCGGACATTATTAAAAAGGGCGCATTGCGCCCTTTGTTGTTTTTATTAGCCCACCAATTCTTTACCGTATTCAAACAGCGCTTTCAGCAGCGCGGTCTTTTCTTTGTCGCCTTCGTGCAGGTTATACAGCGACTCCAGTTGCAGTACGTAGCTCTGCACCCGTTCGGCGCTCAGCATTTCCTGGCGGTGCTGCAACCAGCGGCGCTGCTCGGCGTCATCCAGCGTATTCGGGTAGTTGCGGGCGCGGAAGCGGAACAACAGCTCTTTCATGCGTCCATCGCTGAAGCTCAGATCCAGCGCCGGCAGGTTTTGCGGTTTGGTTTGCTGGATGATCCTCATCGCCGCCTTGTCGGCATCGCTGAAGAAACCGTCGTACAGCCTGGCGTCCACGTCGTCGACGGCTTTGAAAGGCTCTGCATCGGCGAACAACGCGACCACTTTCTCGCGGACTTGCGGATTCTGGCGCAGCAATTGCAAATTTTGCAGGCAGGCCTGGCGGTCAATACCCAACCGCTCGGCGTTTTCCGGCAGCAGCGTCTTGGCGGGCGCCAGCACCGGGCATTTATTGATATGCACCAGCTTGATCGGCACCGGAGATTGATCTGCCGCCAGATCTTCACGGCGGGTATACAAGCGTTCACGCAGTTCGTCGGCGTTCAGGGTCAGCAGCGGGGTCATATCGCCGGCCAAATCGCACATGATCACCGCGTTCTTGTTGTCCGGGTGCCAGGCCAGCGGCGATACCCAACTGGTGTTGCCGCGCGCTGCGCCGAACATGCCGGAAACGTGCACCAGCGGCGTCATTTCCGCGATATCGATCAAGGCGTTCAGCTTGTGCTTGTTGCGGTGTTGCAGCAAGAAGTCAAACAGCCGCGGTTGCGCCTGCTTCACGAGCTTGGCCATGGCGATGGTGGCGTAAACGTCCGACATGGCGTCATGGGCATGTTCATGCTCGACGCCGTTGGCGCGAGTCAGATGTTCCAGGCGGAAGCTGGGGAACCCGTCTTCGTTCTCCGGCCAAACGATGCCTTCCGGACGCAGCGCGTAGCAGGCACGCATCACGTCAAGCAAATCCCAACGAGAGTTGCCGTTTTGCCAGCTGTAGGCGTAGGGATCATAGAAGCTGCGATAGAAAATATTACGACTGACTTCGTCATCGAAGCGGATATTGTTGTAACCCAGAATACAGGTGCCCGGCACGCTGAATGCCTGATGGATTTGGCGTGCGAAGTCGGCCTCGTTAATCCCTTTGGCTAGCGCCACCTGTGGCGTGATGCCGGTGATCATCACCGCTTCAGGATCGGGCAGGTAGTCGTCGGCCGGTTTGCAGTAGATGACCAAGGGTTCTTCGATGATATTGAAATCCATATCGGTACGCACGCCGGCAAATTGCGCCGGGCGGTCCATCGATGGGCTTTTGCCGAAGGTTTCGTAGTCGTGAATGTAGAATGTGGCCGGTGCCTTGCTGCTCAAAATCGCATCTCTCACTTGGCGTAGGGAATAGGCCCCTATTGTAACGGCGGGATGCACGATGCCAAGCGGTCGTTACCGTTAATCGCCCAAATGCGAAGGATTACGCATTGCGGTAGTAGTTCAGGCGCTGATGAAAGTAGGGGCGTAAGTGGTCGGGTACCTGATCTTCGGCGTTGATTGCGTTGGAAGCAATGCCATAACGCTCATTATAAATGACGCTAAGTGCGAGTAAATCGACTTCAATTTTTTCGCGTTCTGCCTGCGGTAAGCTATCCAGCTTTCGACCCATATTCTTCTCCCTGTGAACCAAAGGGCATCATAGGATCGTTAGCTACTCTTGTCCCTACCCCATTCAGGGGGGAGGCTTACAAGGCCTGCGATCGTGCCTGAAGGCCGTGGGCAGACGTCGCAGTGGCATGATAGCTATGCGAGGTTTGCGCCGAGAGCCCCTCCAGACTTTGCTGGTGGGTACGTTCGAGGACTTCATTGACTGAAAAAACACTGCCGATCACCACCAGCCAGAAAACGCTGCACAGGATCAGAATGCTCAACCAGGCTTTTTGGTTATAGCTCATAGAAACTCCTGATGATAAAAGAGAATGACATTGACAGGTAAATTAAATCAGAGCTTGTATCAATGGTCGATAAACGACGGTGTTTAATACGCCCATTTCTTATTGAATGTGTTACAAAATACCGCAACGGTGTTTCAGGATATTCCTTAAGATAATATTAAGACAAGATAAATAAGTACCACTGAGTTCCATTTAATATTTGTTTAATTATCCCCGCATACAATCAGCAACATTCAATGCCAATGTGGGTACATATTATGAAAACTCTACTGTTGACTGGGGCTACCGGCTTTCTTGGCGGTGCGGTTCTTGAAAAATTACTGAATGAAAATCAGTCTGTTAATTATCTTTTTCTCGTGCGCGCCGAAAATGCGCAGCAGGGACTGGACCGTATTCGGACGAATATGGAAAAGTTCAATATTGATGCCGATTTATTTTCTAAAATTACGATAGAAAATATATTGTTGGGCGATTTAAGTGAGCCTGAAGGTTTTTTATCGGACACTCGCATTAATAAAGTAACGCACGTTATCAATTGTGCCGCGGTAGCCTCGTTTGGCAATAACCCTCTTATCTGGAAAGTTAACGTTGAAGGAACGTTGGCTTTTGCCGAGAGAATGGCGCAAGTGGAGGGATTAAAACGTTTTCTGCATGTGGGCACCGCGATGTCTTGTGCGCCGGAGCCGGGTTCACTGGTGGCGGAAAGCGCGGAGTTTGAAGAAACCGCCGAACATCTGGTGGAATATACTCGCTCCAAATCCACCATCGAACAGTTGATGCGTCAACGTTGCCCGCAACTGCCGCTGGTGATCGCCCGTCCTTCCATCGTGGTGGGGCATACCCGTCTTGGCTGCCAACCTTCCAGCAGTATTTTTTGGGTGTTCAGCATGGCGCTGATGTTGCGCCAATTTATGTGTTCGTTGCAGGACAATATCGATGTGATCCCGGTGGATTACTGTGCCGATGCAATGGTGATGCTGCTGAACAGAGAAACGCTGGATAATGACGTTTATCACATCTCTGCCGGTGAAGAATGCAGCGTCAGTTTTGCGGATATCGATCGCGCCATGGCCGTTGCGCTGGAGAAAGCGCCGGTCGGCGATGCCTATGCCCAGGTCAATTACGACGTTCTGGTGAAGATGCGCAGGCAGCTGAAAGATATTTTCGGGCCATGCAACGAGCGGTTAATGTTGAAGGCGATGCGCCTGTACGGATCGTTTGCCATGCTCAACGTTCGTTTCAGCAACGACAAAATCCTCAAGTTGGGTATGCCTAAACCGCCGCGTTTTACCGATTACATCGGCAACTGCGTACAGTCGACCCGGGGTTTGTCCATTCAGCAGCAAATGGTGGTGGATTTCAAATAATGCCAGGGCGAGCTGCTCGCCTGGCTACCCGGCGAAATCCATTGCGCTTACCAGGATGAAGACGACCAGAAAACGCGGCCCAGCACCACCAGTTGGTCTTTGCGCTGCGCATAACTCAGATGCTCATCCTGGAATTCTTCCCGGTTCAGGGAACGAATGGTCACGCCGCCGTCAGGCTGCTCGATCAACACCTTCACCCGCAGCAGATTGCCGTGGCGGATAGCGTAGGTTTTACCTTCGCGGATGCGGGTGTCATCCGTGTTGATGCCCACCACGTCGCCGTCCTGCAGGCGTGGCTCCATGCTGGAGCCGGAAATGCGGATGATCCGCGCGGCATTCACCGCCACCCCCATCTTGTGCAGATAATAGCGGCGGAAGATCAGCGAGAACTCTTCACGGTCGACGATTTCATAGCAGCCGTCACCGGCTGAGAAATCGATATCCAGCAGGGGAATTTCCACAAACTCTTCCTTGTCTTGTTCGGTATCTTCCCACACCACCGGCTTCAGACGGGCAGGTTGAAAATCCGACTCTGCCGCCACGTTATCGAAAGGACGCACCAGCTGTTTTTCATGGAAAACGTCGAACCAGCCCTTGGGCAGGTTCAGTTTGGCTTCGATCCGCCTGGCGAGGTTGTCGCCCAGGTTGCGGGAGGATTTTTCACCGGTGATTTGGCTGAGCGTTGGCGCGGAGGATTCAACCAGTATCGCAAACTCATTCTGGTTAACGCCCTGCCGCGCGTAGCGGGCCATCAGGTCGCGCAAATTATTGCGTCTTATTTCTTTGGTTTCCATCGTCGGATGATCGCATTCTTTAGCAAAAAGGTAAATATCGTTTTTGCTAAAAACAACTTGCGTTTAATTTAGCAATTAGCTAAACATAAAGAAGTGGACGGCGTTCACGCAGACAGTGTAGGGGGGCTGTTGCATGCAGCGCCCGCATGAGTTGGGCGAACATGTTCGTCCTCTACATGACGATAATTTGATCATGAAGACCAACAGAGAAGAAGGAATCTACGATGTTCAGTATTGATTACAATAGCTACCGTTCGGTGGCCGGTTTTGGCCACCGGGTACGTTTTCTGGTGTTGCATTACACGGCGCAGAACTTTGCCGATTCGGTGCAATCGCTGACCGGTAACTCGGTCAGCGCCCATTACCTGGTACCGGATCCAGAAGATCACACCTATCAGGCGGCCGGCTTTAGCGGCGTGCACATTTTCAATCTGGTAGATGAAGATGAACGGGCCTGGCATGCCGGAGCCAGCAAATGGGGCAACCGCAATAATCTCAACGATACGGCGATTGGCATTGAGATCGTGAATCTGGCGAGCGGCGATGGCGAAGACATTACCTTCCCGCCGTTTAATCCGCAGCAGATCGCGGCGGTAACGCAGCTGGCGCAAAATATTCTGCAGCGCTATCCGGATATCACGCCGATCAACGTGGTGGCGCATTCGGACATAGCGCCGGGCCGCAAGAGCGATCCTGGCCCGCAATTCCCGTGGCATCAGCTGTATAATGCCGGCGTTGGCGCCTGGTATGACGAAGCGGTTAAACGGCGCCACCAACATGAGTATCACTGCCAGGGCGTTCCCGCGCAGCGAGAACTGCTGGCGCTGTTCGCCAAATACGGTTACGACACCTCGGCTGCGACCGATGCCGAAGGCTATCGCCAACTGGTGCGCGCCTTCCAACTGCATTTTCGCCCGCAGCAGTATGGCGGCGTAATGGATGTGGAAACCGCCGCCATTCTGCGTGCGCTGGTGGATAAATATGCCGCTTAAGGTTCGCCTGCGGGTGGGGGACGCCTCATCCGCCTTTTCTCCACCCGCTTTCCTCCGCTAAACTGAGCTTCTTCCTCGTCATCGGTAACGGGATGCATTGTGCGCCTCGACAGAAAAATATCGCCTTTTGAACGGCTGACCTACCGGCATTACCGCGTCGTCCATGGTTTGCGCATTGGGCTGGCGTTTGTCCTGACCTTCCTGCTGATCCGCCTGCTCGAGGTGCCGGAAGGCACCTGGCCGCTCATCACCCTGGTGGTGGTGATGGGGCCGATTTCGTTTTGGGGCAACGTGTTGCAGCGGGCGCTGCAGCGCATCGCAGGCACGGTATTTGGCGCCGTCTCCGGCCTGATTGCCCTGTATTTCGAACTCTACTCGCTGCCGCTGATGCTGGCGTGGTGTGGGGTAGTGATGTTTTTTTGCGGGTATTTGACGCTCGGCAAGCGGCCCTATATGGCCTTGCTGGTGGGCATCACGTTGGCGGTCGTCTGTGGCGCGGGCGCCGGCGATATGCATACCGCGCTGTGGCGCAGCGGCGACGTGATTTTTGGTTCGCTGCTGGCGCTGTTGTTCAGCAGCATTTACCCGCAGCGCGCTTATATCCTGTGGCGCATGCAGTTGGCCGACTGCTTGCAGAGCGCAGGCAAAATCTACGGCGCTTATCTCTCGCCGAACATGATTGAACGGCCACGGTTGGAGCCGCAGTTGAAAGATCTGCTGAGCCAGGTGGTCAGGTTACGTGGCCTGATCGTCCCCAGCAGCAAAGAAACCCGCATTCCCACAACGGTATTTGAAGCGGTGCAAACGCTGAGCCGCAATCTGGTATGTACGCTTGAGTTGCTGGCGGACGCTTACTGGGCCTCGCGAGAAACCCATTTTATTATGCTGAATGCCAAAACGCTGCGCAGCGCGCAATTGTTGACGCTGCGTTCGCTCGAGTCGCTGGCGGAAATGATGCACAACGGGCCGCAGGAGCATCAGCAGACGGCGGCGGGGCAATTAAGCGAAATTGCCGCTGAGCTGAAAACCCTGATGCAGGAGATCAGCATCGGCCAGCACGGTGAAGCGCCTATCTACGGCTATGTATGGCTGAGCATGGAACTGACGCAGCAGTTGGAAGAACTGGGCGATTTGCTCAAGGTGTGTACTGTCGCCGGGCATGAATAGGGTGCCAGATCATGAAGCGGGCGCTTCGGGTTTTTGTCAGGCCGCTAAAGTGGGTAAGATAAGGCAATGAGAGTTGTGCCGGACCGCCACAAACCTGTATCTTGGTGTCATTGTGGCCGTAAGCAAATGAATCTGTGTATTACTAAAGCAAGGGTATGAAGATGGATAATGCAAATAAGCCGAGTTTCCAGGACGTTCTGGAGTTTGTGCGTATGTTCCGCCGTAAAAATAAGCTGCAGCGCGAAATTATCGACAACGAGAAGAAAGTCCGTGATAACCAAAAGCGTGTGCTGCTGCTCGACAACCTGAGTGAGTACATCAAGCCAGGCATGAGCATTGAAGACGTTCAGGGCATCATTGCCAACATGCGCAGCGACTATGAAGATCGCGTTGATGACTACATCATCAAAAATGCCGATCTGTCTAAAGAGCGCCGTGATTTGTCCAAAAAGCTGAAGGCTATGGGCGAAGTGAAGTAACAGGTTTTATCGGGCCAGGCATTCGCCTGGCCCTTTTCGTTTCCCCGTCAGTCGCTGTTATTGCTCCGAACCCAGCGCCATTTTTGCGCGTTATTGGCCCGCTCCGTAGACGTCAAAATCAAAATATTTATCATTCACTTTCTTGTAAGTGCCGTTGGCAATGATGGTTTGCAGTGCCGAATTGAACGCCTCGCGCAGTGCGGTATCCTCTTTGCGCAGCCCAATGCCGTCGCCGATGCCGAAATACTTGCTGTCATTGAGTTCGGCACCGACAAACGCAAAGTCTTTTCCCGCCGGAGTATGGAAGAACTCGCCGGCGCTGACGCTGGCCAGCAGCGAGGCATCCAGACGGCCGTTGATCAAATCTTCATTGGCCTCCTGCTGGCTCTGATAGGACACCACGTTGACGCTGGCCGGGCGCCACAGGGCGGTGGCGTAAGCCTCCTGGCTGGAACCCTGCTGCACGCCAACCGACTTGCCTTTCAGCGCAGCCGCGGTGGGTTGCAGAACGCTGCCTTTACGGGCCACCAGGCGGGCCGGGGCGTTGGAAACCTTGTTTGAAAACGCAATCTGCGTCTGGCGTTGCGGCGTGATGGTCATCGACGAGGCGATGGCATCGAACTTTTTCGCCAGCAACCCCGGGATCATCCCGTCCCAACTGCTTTCGACCCAGACGCATTTGGCCTGCATTTGATCGCACATCGCCTGCGCGATATCGACGCCGAAACCGGTCAGCGTACCCTGCGGGGTTTTATATTCCAGCGGCGGGTAGGTCGGATCTACGCCCAACTTAATCACTTTCCCGCTAAACTCCCCGCCAAAGGCCGCGAAACTTAACGCCAGTGGCAGCACTAAAACCAGACTCATGGTTGTCTTCATTTCATTTTCCTCAGCGTTGTGGCGATCAAGACGGGGCATTAAGCCAAAAAGCGCTCAACCAGCTTGACCCAGTAAGTGGCGCCGATGGGCAGGCACTCATCGTTAAAATCGTAACCGGCGTTATGCAGCGCATTTCCGGGCGTACTTTCCCCGTTGCCGATGGAGATATAGCTGCCGGGGCACTTTTCCAGCATGAAGGCAAAATCCTCGCTGGCGGTAAACGGCCGCAGTGAGGGGATCAGCTGCGGCTCACCCGCCCAATCCAGCGCCACGCTGCGCGCCAGTTCGGTTTCCGCTACATGATTCACCAACACCGGATAGCCGTGCTGGTAGTCGATTTCGGCTGTGGCGCCAAAGCTGGCGGCCTGCGCCGTGACCAGCGCGGTAATGCGGTTTTCCAACCTTTGGCGCACTCCGGCATCCAGCGCGCGCACGCTAAGCGTCATTTGGGCGCTGGCGGGGATCACGTTGGCGGCCTTGCCGGCGTGGATCGCGCCAACCGTGACGATCGCCGTCTCCTGCGGGTCGATATTGCGCGAGACGATGGTTTGCAGGCTCATCACTATGGCGGCACACACCACCACCGGATCGACCGTGTGTTGCGGCACTGCGCCGTGGCCGCCCTGGCCGTGGAGGGTAATGGTGACCGTATCGGCAGAGCACATGAAGGGGCCGCTGGCAAAGCCCAGTTGGCCGACCGGGAAGCCAGGAACGTTATGCATGGCAAATACGGCATCGCAAGGGAAGCGCTCGAACAGCCCGTCCTCAATCATCACTCGGGCGCCGCCGCCGCCTTCTTCCGCCGGTTGGAAAATCAGGTGCAGGGTACCGGTAAACGAAGCCTGTTGTGCCAGATAGCGCGCGGCCGCCAGCAGCATGGTGGTGTGGCCGTCATGACCGCAGGCGTGCATCACGCCGCTGTGGGCGCTGGCATAGGGCAGCCCGGTGGTTTCTTCAATGGGAAGCGCGTCCATGTCGGCACGCAAGCCGAGTGATTTCCCCGAGCCGCGTTGCAAAGTGGCGACAACGCCGGTTTGTCCTATGTGGCGCGTAACCCGATAACCCCACTCGGCCAGCAGCTTCGCCACCAGGTCGCTGGTGGCGAATTCATTGAATCCCAATTCGGGGTGAGCGTGGATATGGCGGCGAATGGCGACCATTTCGTGCTTAACAGCAGCTATTTCAGGTAAAACAAGCGGGTTTTGCATCGCCGTCTCCAGAGTGAATTTCCGCTTTTCGGCGGGGCGACAGCCGGAAAGCAGGGTGTCTTCGAGACTAGCAAACAACCTTTTTGCCGGGGAGCCGCCGTTCGGTTATGCTGACAATCTTTGGTTGTCAGGGGGCGGGATGAAACTGCATCAGCTACAAGCCTTGGTCGCCAGCGCCGACAGCGGCAGCATTCGCGGTGCCGCACGGCAACTGGGGCTTTCACAGGCCGCGGTCACGCGGGCCTTGCGCGAACTGGAACAGGAGCAGGAACTGCCGTTGCTGATCCGCACGCCGGCGGGGTTAGGCTTTACCCCTTACGGCAAAACGCTGTTGGCTCACGCCCGGTTGGTGCTTAACCAGCTTGAACAGGCAAACATGGAGATGGCGGGCCTGCGTGGGCTGGCGGAAGATCAGGTAAAAGCGGCGATAACGCCCTGGCTGATGCTGACGGTGCTGCCGCCGGCGGTAGTGGCCTTTCGCAAAAAAATGCCCAAGGTCAAGCTGGAGCTGTTTGAAAGCCTGATGGCCAACGCGCAATCGCAACTGCGGGAGGGCACGATGGATTTCGCCATCACGCCGTTGCCGGCCTCAATGGCGCCGCAGGAGTTTCATTGCGAACCGCTGCTGGACTACGAAACGGCGGTGATGGTGCGGCACGGGCACCCGTTGAGTAAAAGCACCTCGATCCACCAACTGCTGGAACAGGACTGGGTGCTGAATTACACGCCGGAAAACTATGACGATTTGGTCCGCCAACTGTTCAGTCGTCATGGCGTCCACCTTGATCCCCATCGTATTATTCACGCCCATTC
Organism: Serratia plymuthica; assembly: GCF_018336935.1. Taxonomy (NCBI): domain Bacteria; kingdom Pseudomonadati; phylum Pseudomonadota; class Gammaproteobacteria; order Enterobacterales; family Yersiniaceae; genus Serratia; species Serratia plymuthica. Next base: position 5,264,073 of record NZ_CP068771.1, read on the forward strand.
CCTTGGCATGCTGCAGGCGATGGTGGAGTCGGCGGACATGTGTACCTGGTGCCCGGCGCTACTGGCCGGGTTGCCGCAGCTTGCCGGGCGCCTGACGCCACTGGCATTGCAGGAAAGCTGCGATCCGGTGCGGTTGAATATCGTCACCCGGCGCAACAGCATCCTGAGCGCGGCAGCTCACGCCCTGATTGACTCTCTGGTACGCCAATTGCGTCTGCAAACCCGTTCGGCACGACAGGAAGACCGCCGGATTTTCGAACGGGTGCGGCTCCTGATTTAGGTTTACCCACTTGTCCGGATTTTACTTTTATGATGAGAAACAACGCGGTGTCAGCGCGATACGGACAACGCGTGTTCAATATTGCACCACAAGGCTTTCAGCCTTGGGCCGATATCAGGATGGTCAATCAGCGTTTGCTCAGTGGCATCCGGCAACACATAAGGGGCCTCAAGGGTGGCGCGCGGGCTGCATGCCGCTATCTGACGGCAGCCCATGATTTGCAGCGTTTCCGCAAGTTGTGACTGCGCCAGCTCTGCCCGGGCGGACAGGTTAGGAAACGCCAGCGGCTTGTCGGTCAATTCACCGCTGCCAACGATCCAGTCGAGGGCATTCTTCATCACCCCGGTCACGCCGTGAGCATACTCCGGGCTGACCAACAGAACTAAATCGGCCCTTGCCAGCGCGTTGCGCCAGTGCATGACATCAGGATCACTTTTATCTTCATGATCCGCGTTAAATAAGGGGATCGCGTCCAGACGCGAATAGATTTCGAAGGTCACATGTTCAGGGCGCATCCGCTCCATCGCACGTAAAAAAAGGCTGTTCAACGAGGCGGCGCGCAGGCTGCCGGATAATCCTAAAATATGAAATGTGTCTGCCATAAAACGCACTCTCTCCATTTTCACTTGAATCTGGTTTTTACCGTTTAATTCTCGTCAAGATAACAGCATTTCTTGATCCAAAGAATGAACACCCATTCACGTAAAAACAGTCTGCTTGTCCGTTTCATTCGATTTCTTGTCTTAACGAAACATTCCTCAATATATAACCATACATTAATATTTCTCGCGGATAACCCCTGAGCTTAAGACAGGCAAGAAATAAATCAATTTCTGCATAAATAGCAGCATATCGATACATTTTCGACAGGGTTTCCTGCCATCTGTCGCCATGATGAAACGGCGGCGATTGTGCGGCAGTTTTCTCAGGCTTCGCGGATTCACGCCGCTTAATCAGCAGGAAAATTATGAAAGAATATGCGTCAGCGGCCGGAAAGCAGTCCCATTCCATTACAATTCTTCCGGCGTGGCTCCCTGCTTTCCGTTATTATTTTGGTGCTGCTTTCAAGCGCCGGGCTGTATTCGTCGGTGACGTTGATGCCGCTGACGCTCAGTCAGCAGATGGGGTCGGTGGTGTCCAGCGGCTTGTTAATCATGCTGACCGCCCTTGGCTGGGTGCAGGGGTTGGGTTAGGACATCGCTGGACGACCACGTCCAAAACCCACCGGCTTTAATCCGGCGGGTGGGGTTTAGGCCCCCCGTCTTTGTCATGAGATAAGCGGGTAGAGCGAGCGGTTCATGGCCACGATATCTTCATGAGTCGGGTTGGCCCCCAGTTTGCCGAACAGTTCAGGCAGCCGATCGCGCTTTTGCGCCGCTTCACCTTTTACGGCGGCGGCCAGGCCTTTTTTCATGTTCTCCACATCGTAATCGCAGCAGTAGGCCGGTGTTGATGGCTGCTGCCGCCAGGACGCTTCAAGAGAACCCGCATCGACCGGATCGAACCCGGTGTCGTTCACCAACGTCATCACAATCTGTTTTAACGGGACGTTATCGCCCGCGACGGCAACCGCCAAACGCGATGGTGAGCCTTTTGACGCTCCGAGCTCCGCAAGCGAGTAGGCAAGAATATTGTTGAATGCCTTGATCACCGGGCGTTCGAGCTGTTGTGATACCCAAAGACTTTCAGGCATGCCGTTATCGATTTCCGGAATACGGGGGTCGCGCAAGCCGGGATAATAGTTGCTGGTATCAATCAGCGGTACCCTATCGGGTACCCCATCAAAGAGATCCTTTGGCAGCGACGTCAGTGCAGGCAGCGGGATCGACACAATGATCGCATCCGCTCCCTTCACCGCACCATAGACATCCGCCGCAGTGACCCCGATTTCATCGGCAAAGTTCTGGACGCCCTGAATGCCTTTGGAATTCGCTACGCGTACGTGATGGCCCGCAGCTTTAAGCTTGCGAGCCAGCGTACCGCCGATATTGCCCGTGCCGATGATGCCAATTTCCATGTTTTTTGCCTCTCTAAAATTAGGGGATTGAGCGTGTGGCCACTTTATGGTGTACATGCTAATCTTGCAAGAACACACCAAAAAGTAAGTAACACCCAAAAAGGTAAGCATGAAAAAAGAACGCGTCTGGAATTGCGAGGATCCCCAACGCCGGCTGGCCTGGGCAGCGGCGACCACCGAGGCTTTGCGGGTGCTGGAGGGCAAGTGGAAAATCATCATCATCTGCCAGCTGTTTGCGGCCAAAGGCCCGCTACGTTTTTCGGATCTGGAACGGTTGGTGGAAGGCGTCAATCAAAAGATGCTGATTCAACAGCTTAGGCAACTGGAAAAAGATGGCATCGTCACGCGCACGGTTTATCCGCAAGTGCCGCCCAGGGTGGAATATGCGCTAAGCGCCATGGGTATTGCGTTGGGGCCTGCGATGGAGGCGCTTATCGACTGGGCTGAGGAGAAGCAGCGGATCATGGATGAAGCCTCTCGGGCAATGTGATGGACTTTTGGCGTCCAGGGGAATTCATTTCCCACAACCCAAAAAAGGATGCTCCGTTTTATTGGGGCGGCCTGGTTTTCTGCACGATCGACAACACCGTTTCCGACGCAGCGCGCCAGGGATTAAGCGCCTGCATTTTGGCCAGAACTTCCAGCCCCTGGAGGGTTAAATGCTCAGAAGAGGCCATAACGTTACCCAGATCGCCCAGGGCGATGGCGGCGTTATGGTTCGCATATTCAGCACAGTCTTTCAACCCGCCGAGTACCAGCCGGCGAGCAACCTCATCCGCCATGCCTTTCTCGGCAAGCCAGCATTGCAAGCCTTCGGCGAAGAAGTAGAACCACCCGTTCATGCAAAGGCTTACCGTCGCCAAATCAAAGTCCGATTCGTCGGGCAGCAGGGTCAGTTGGCCCAATAGGGAAAACAGGTCCTGAACCTCTTTGTCAGCGGTCGTCAGGATCACGCTCGATTTGTTGATTTCAGCGGCGAAAGTCAGCATCGCTCTGACGCAGTCTGCGTGCCTGAACAGATCTCGCAGGCTCTGAGAGTGAACCCCCGGGACCAGAGAAACCAGCGTTTGCGCACTGCGCAGCTGCACCTGGTTTGCGATTTCATTCATAGCCTGGCAGTCCACACCGGTAATAATAACGTCAACCTCATCGATGACATCCTGGTAATTATCCAGAGTCCAACAGGGAAGCTCTCTCCAGCCTGCGCGCCCGTTCATTGTTGCCAGAGACGAGAAATACCTGTGCCTCGGGAACGGCGAGAAATATTCCTCTGGCCAGTTTTTCGGTCAGCTCGTCAACGTCCAGAATACCCACTCTTTTCATTGATTCTCCGGTGATGAGTCTCTGTTCCGTAGCCGCATTTAGGGTGCGGAGACGTCACGACAGTGCTATTACCGCAGGTGTTGCGGACGAGGATTGTGGGCATTCATTGCGTCATTGCACTGGCTTCGGGAGGCTGCCAACCGCCTCCGAGCGCCCTGAACGCGGCGACTGCCGCGCGCGCCGATTCCGTTTGGGCCTGCGCTCTGGTGTCGGAGGCCTGCAGCAGGGCTTCATCGTTGCGCAGGACGTCAATCAGGCTGGCTGTCCCTTGCCGGTAGGCAACGAAAGACGATTGCCTGGCGCTGGCCAGGGCCGTTTCACCCCCGGTCAGTATTGCCGTTTGCGTTTCACGATTGATCAGTGCGGAGAAGGCGTTTTCGACGTCTTCGGTGGCGCGTAACACCGACAGGCGGTAAGCTGCGAGCGCTTCGGCTTCCTGGCCTTTCGCCTGATCGATCTGCGCGTTGATGCGTCCGAAATCAAAGAGCCGCCAACGCAGCCCCAGTACGCCTGCCGATTGGTTGGCGCCGCTGGAGAACAGGTTGCTGCTCGCCACCGCCGTCGCGCTGCCGAGTAATGCGCTGAGCGAAAACTTCGGATAGTACTCGCTGACGGCCACCCCGATACGCGCGCTGGACGCGGCAAGATGGCGTTCGGCCACGATAATGTCGGGTCGACGGCGCAGCAGATCGGCGGGAGTGCCCGTAGAGGCGATCTGCGGGGCCTGCGGGATGGCGCCCGGCGCGGTCAGTTGGGCGCGATGAGTGCCGGGCGGGGTGCCGAGCATGACGTCCAGCGCGTTCATCGCGGCGTCGAGCCCGGTCTGGAGAACCGGCACCGTTGCCTGAACCTGCGCAAGGGCTCCTTCGGTCTGGCGGACCTGGTATTCAGCGGCCAGCCCTTTACTGTGGAGTAGCCGCACTTTTTCCAGCAGCCCCTGCTGCGTGCCGATCTGCTTGTTTGCGATAGCCAGCCGGGTTTGCAAGCCGCGCAGGGTGATATAGATATCGGCCGTCTGGGCGGCGACGGCAAGGCGTGTCGCGGCGACGCCCGCCTCGGAAGCCTGATAGTCAGCCAGTGCGGCCTGGCGACCGCGTCGCAGGCCACCGAAAATGTCGATCTCCCAGCTTGCGTTGAGGTCAGCTTCATAGGCATTGCCGTAGCGATTATAATCGGGTGTTGAGCTGAGAATCTGGCCCTGTGGGGTTTCGGCTGACTGATAGGCGCGAGTGGCCTGTCCGCTGATGTTACCCGACGGCAGCAACGCCGCGGTTGCCGCGCCAAGTCCGGCGCGCGCCTGCGCCATTCGGGCGGTTGCCTGGGCCAGATCGAGATTTTGCGCGAGTGCGCTTGAAACGAGGTCGCTTAATAAGGGATCGTCAAAGCCTTCCCACCAGACCGCAAAACTGGCAGGCCGGGCTGCGTTCCTCTGTTGGACGGCGGATTGAGCCTGATAACGATCCGAAAGGGGAGCGTCCGGGCGGTGATAATCGGGTCCAACCGCGCAACCCGTCAGTAAGACGGTGCTCACAACCAGAGCAAGAGTACGGAGGGGAAACATGGGGATTCCTTGAGTTAAAGCAGGAGTGTGACTACATTACCAAATGGTCACTTGTTGTCAATCGGTGCTCATAGAGCTAAGCTAGAAAAATGACTAAACACATGAATGCACTTTCCCCGCGTGGGCCATTGGATCACAGCGTTCGCGATCAGATCGTGGAAGCCGCCACAGAACACTTCGGGCACTTTGGGTATGAGAAAACCACCGTGTCCGATTTGGCCAAGTCGATTGGTTTTTCCAAGGCCTATATCTATAAGTTTTTCGATTCCAAACAGGCGATTGGTGAGGTGATCTGTGCCAATCGGCTGGCCATAATCATGGAGATTGTCAGTTCGGCGCTCGCAGATGCGCCGACGGCATCGGAAAAATTAAGGCGTCTTTTCAAAGTGTTGACGGAAGCAGGCAGCGACCTGTTTTTTCATGACCGCAAGCTTTACGACATCGCCACCGTCGCTGCCCGCGATTGCTGGCCTTCGGCGGCAGCCTATGAAGGAAATCTGCGCCAGCTGATCCAGCACATCCTTCTCGAGGGCAGGCAGTCGGGGGAGTTCGAGCGAAAAACGCCGCTGGATGAAGCGGAACAGGCGATCTTCCTGGTCATGCTGCCCTACATCAGCCCTGTCCAACTGCAATATAACCTGGAGGATGCGCCGGCGGCGGCGGCGCTTCTGTCGGCATTGATACTGCGCAGCATGGCGCCTTAAAAGTTGTGACCATTGACATTATTGGTCACTAGTCGGAGAATGCGGTTACCGTCCTGTTCATTGATTAAGGGAACCCATGCCTCGGCTAAAATCTGCTCCCCTTGCTGTCTGCCTGCTATCTTTCGCCCTGGTGGCGTGCGGCGACGCGTCCAGCGTCGACGATCCACGTAGCCAACCGCCTCTGGTGAGGGCGGCTACCGTGAAAAGCGCCGTCGATGCCTCCCGCGCCTTTACCGGCGTCGTCGTCGCCCGCGTTCAAAGCGATCTCGGTTTTCGGGTGCAAGGTAAAATACTTGAACGCCTGGTCGATACCGGCCAAAGCGTCAAACGCGGTCAGCCGCTGATGCGTCTGGATCCCGTCGATCTTGGCCTGCAGGCGCAAGCCCAACAGCAGGCGGTCGCCGCCGCACGGGCGCGCGCCAGACAGGCTACCGATGACGAAGCGCGTTATCGCGGTCTGGTTGCTTCGGGGGCCATATCGGCTTCGGCTTACGATCAGATAAAGGCCACTGCCGACACCGCCAAAGCGGACCTCAGCGCTGCGCAGGCACAGGCCGACGTGGCGCGCAATGCGACGGGCTATGCCGTGTTGCTGGCCGACGCAGACGGCGTGGTGGTGGACACTCTGGCCGAGCCGGGGCAGGTCGTCAGTGCCGGGCAGCCGGTGGTGCGGCTGGCGCGGGCGGGGCAGCGAGAAGCCATCGTACATTTGCCTGAAACGCTGCGCCCGGCTATCGGGAGCGAGGCCCAGGCGACGTTATACGGCAAGGATACGGCAGCGGTTCCCGCAAAATTGCGCCTGCTCTCCGATGCGGCCGATTCTCTGACGCGCACCTTTGAGGCAAGGTATGTGCTGGAGGGGGCGTTGGCGAGCGCACCGCTGGGTGCCACCGTTACCCTCGCCATCGCTGAAGGCAAGTTAACCGGGCAGGTGCTCCAGGTGCCCATCGCCGCCCTCTATGATCCGGGCAAAGGGCCGGGCGTCTGGGGCATTTCCGGCCAGCCTGCCAAAGTGTCGTGGCGGCCGGTTCAGGTGCTTGGCCTGGGCGACGATGCGGCCAGGGTGACCGGCGGCCTCAAGCCCGGTGAACGGGTGGTGGCTTTGGGCGCGCATTTGCTGCACGACGGCGAAGCAGTCCGTCTTGGTAATCAGAACGACGCCGGGGGCCGGCCATGAGCGAAGGGCGGTTCAACCTTTCTGCGCTCGCCGTTCGTGAGCGCTCAATCACTTTGTTCCTTATCATCCTGATTAGCGTGGCCGGTATTCTTTCGTTCTTCGAGTTGGGGCGTGCGGAGGATCCGCCGTTTACGGTCAAGCAGATGACGATTGTTACTGCCTGGCCGGGGGCCACCGCGCAGGAAATGCAGGATCAGGTGGCCGAGCCGCTGGAAAAACGCCTGCAGGAACTCAAGTGGTACGATCGCAGCGAGACCTACACGCGTCCCGGACTGGCTTTCACCATGCTGTCATTACAGGACGGCACGCCGCCTTCACAGGTGCCGGAGGAGTTTTATCAGGCGCGCAAGAAACTCGGCGACGAGGCCAGGAACCTGCCGGCGGGCGTGAGCGGCCCGATGGTCAACGATGAATTCTCGGACGTGACCTTTGCGCTCTTTGCATTGAAAGCCAAAGGGGAACCACAGCGCCTGCTGGTGCGCGATGCCGAATCGTTGCGCCAGCGTTTATTGCATGTCCCAGGGGTAAAGAAGGTCAATATCGTCGGGGAGCAGGCTGAGCGTATCTTCGTCTCTTTCTCGCATGACCGGCTGGCCACGCTGGGCATCTCCCCGCAGGACATTTTCTCCGCGCTCAACAACCAGAACGTGCTTACGCCGGCCGGTTCGATTGAAACCCATGGGCCGCAGGTCTTTTTGCGCCTGGATGGCGCCTTCGACAAGCTGGAAAAGATCCGCGATACGCCGATTGTGGTTCAGGGGCGGACGTTAAAACTCTCGGACGTGGCGAAGGTCGAACGTGGCTATGAAGATCCTGCGACCTTCCTGGTTCGCAATCAGGGTGAACCGGCGCTGTTGCTGGGCATCGTGATGCGCGAGGGCTGGAACGGCCTGGATCTGGGCAAGGCGTTGGATGCGGAGACGGCCAAAATCAATGAAGGCATGCCGTTGGGCATGACATTGACGAAAGTCACCGATCAGTCGGTGAACATCGGCTCATCCGTTGACGAGTTCATGATCAAGTTCTTCGTCGCATTGCTCGTGGTGATGGTGGTCTGTTTCGTCAGCATGGGTTGGCACGTGGGCGTGGTGGTTGCGGCGGCGGTGCCCTTGACGCTGGCTATCGTCTTCGTGGTGATGGAGGCCACCGGCAAGAACTTTGACCGCATCACCCTCGGCTCGCTGATCCTGGCTCTCGGGTTGCTGGTGGATGACGCCATCATCGCCATCGAAATGATGGTGGTGAAAATGGAGGAGGGATACGACCGCATCAAAGCCTCGGCCTATGCCTGGAGCCACACGGCGGCCCCGATGCTGGCGGGTACGCTGGTGACGGCCGTCGGCTTTATGCCCAATGGTTTCGCGCAGTCCACCGCCGGCGAGTACACCAGCAACATGTTCTGGATCGTGGGCATCGCCCTGATTGCTTCCTGGGTGGTGGCGGTGGTGTTTACGCCTTATCTGGGCGTGAAGATGCTGCCGAACATCAAAACGGTTGAGGGTGGGCACGCGGCCATCTACAACACCCGCAATTACAACCGTTTCCGTCGATTGCTGACGCGCGTCGTCGCCCGCAAATGGGCCGTGGCGGGCACGGTGATTGCCGTGTTTACTCTGGCCATTCTCGGCATGGGGCTGGTGAAAAAACAGTTCTTCCCCACCTCTGATCGCCCGGAAGTGCTGGTAGAAGTGCAGATGCCTTATGGCACCGCCATTGAACGGACCAGCGCCGCCACGGCCAGGATCGAGGCTTGGCTGAAAAAGCAGAAAGAGGCAAAAATCGTCACGTCCTATATTGGGCAGGGTTCACCGCGTTTTTATCTGGCGATGGCGCCGGAGCTGCCCGACTCGTCATTCGCGAAGATTGTCATACTGACGGACAGCCCGGAGGCGCGTGAGGCGCTCAAGTTTCGTCTTCGCCAGGCGGTGGCCGATGGGCTGGCACCCGAAGCGCGTGTCCGGGTCACGCAACTGGTATTTGGCCCGTACTCGCCATTCCCCGTTGCCTATCGCGTGATGGGGCCGGACCCCGACCTACTGCGCGCGATCGCCGATCAGGTGGAAGCGGTAATGCAGGCCAGCCCGATGATGAGGACCGTCAACTCCGACTGGGGTCCGCCGGTGCCGACGCTGCATTTCACGCTCGATCAGGACCGCTTGCAGGCCGTGGGGTTGACGTCAACCGCGGTCGCTCAGCAACTGCAGTTCCTGCTCTCGGGTGTGCCGATCACTTCTGTGCGTGAAGATATCCGTTCGGTGCAGGTCATGGGCCGTGCCGCAGGGGATATCCGGCTTGACCCGGAAAAAATTGCCGGTTTTACCCTGGTGGGGGCTGCCGGTCAGCGCATTCCGCTGTCGCAAATAGGGGATGTCGATGTGCGCATGGAAGATCCCGTTCTCCGTCGGCGCGATCGTACCCCGACCATTACGGTGCGGGGCGACATAGCCGAAAACCTGCAACCGCCGGATGTGTCCACGGCGATCACGAAAGCGTTGCAACCGGTTATCGAACAACTCCCGGCCGGGTACCGCATCGAGCAGGCGGGTTCGATTGAAGAATCGGGCAAAGCGACCGAGGCGATGGTGCCGCTGTTCCCCATCATGATTGCCATGACGCTGCTGATCATCATCCTGCAGGTACGTTCGATGTCGGCGATGGTGATGGTCTTCCTCACTGCGCCACTGGGGCTGATTGGGGTGGTGCCAACGCTGCTGCTGTTCAACCAGCCGTTTGGCATCAATGCGCTTGTGGGATTGATCGCGCTGTCGGGCATCCTGATGCGTAACACCTTGATCCTGATAGGGCAGATCCATCACAACGAGCAGGAAGGGCTGGATCCGTTCCATGCGGTGGTCGAGGCGACGATTCAGCGAGCCCGACCGGTGTTGCTCACGGCGATGGCGGCCATTCTGGCGTTTATCCCGCTCACCCACTCGGTGTTCTGGGGCACCCTGGCTTACACCCTGATTGGCGGGACCTTTGGCGGAACCATAGTGACGCTGGTGTTCCTGCCGGCGATGTATGCCATCTGGTTCAAGATACGCCCGGACAATACGCCGCCAACCGACAAGCCGGCATTGGCGTAAACCGTAAGAGTGGCGAGAATGATTGGAGACCGTTCTCGCCGCTCAACGTTCTCGCGGAGCCGTCGTCTGTGGATGCCTAAAGAAGGCGCCTTGCCGGCGCCGATGGGGAAAGGCTGAGGGGCTCCACATGCCTACCTTGTTCAGGCCGCGTTTATTTTCCGCTATGCGCTGGGGCGTTCAGGATATCGCGCACATTAACCAACGCATTACGTACCGCAGCACCGCCGGCATAAAACAACAATTGCAGGATGGCCTCAATAATTTGTTCACGACTGGCCCCGGCATTCAGCGCCGCCTGAGTATGCGCGCGCAGTTGCGGAACGGTATGGCCCAGGGTGACGCAGGAAGCGATCACGACCAGTTCCCGGGTTATGGCGTCCAGACCAGGTCGTGAAAGGATGCCTCCCATTGCCCATTCTATTGAAATATCAGTAAAGTCGGGGCACAGATCGGCCATATCCTGGCGTAATGCTTCCCCGGCGCCATTACCATACAATGTGGTAAACAACGCTAAACCCCGTTCGCGCAGCTCTGGATTCGTCACCATTTTCATTCTCCTGTCTGAGTGAGGCTTTATTAAAACTCGCTAACAGGAGTTGATAAACAGCGTTATAGTTTAATCTTTAACAAGCAAAATTTGGTAATTGTGAACAAACTGGAAAGCATGTCGGTGTTTGTGCGCGTGGTGGAGCGTGGCAGCTTCAGTGCGGTTGCCGAAGAAATGCGGCTGAGCGGAACTATGGTCGGGCTGCACATTAAAGCGCTGGAAAAACATCTCGGCATTCGCCTGCTGAACCGAACGACGCGCAGGCAGAGCCTGACTGACTTCGGAAGCGTTTATTATCAGAGTTGTCGGCGAATTTTAGCCGATATTGAGGATACCGAGTCGGTCGCGTTGGCATTGCATCAGAGCCCACGAGGAAGGCTGAAGGTGGCTTGCCCCGTTTCATTTGGGGTACATGCACTGTCCCCGGTCACCGCGCGGTTTCTCGCCACCTGGCCTGAGATGACGCTGGATCTGGTGCTGAGTGACAAGACGATGGACATGGCGGAGGAGGGGATCGACGTCATGATTAACGTGGGGGAACTGGAGCATGTGAATTCGTTGGTCGCCCGCCCGCTGGCTGCATATCGATCGGTCATCTGTGCCTCTCCCGCCTATCTGGAACGCGCGGGGACACCTGTTCACCCTGAAGAGTTGACCGAGCACCGCTGCCTGGGGTTTGCCCACCCAGTGGCGGGCAGTGAATGGTCACTGCAGCAAGGCGGTAAACTGATCAAAGTGCCGGTCAATATCGTTATGGCGGTCAATAATGGCGAGGCCCTGCGCAGCGCGGCGTTAAACGGGCTGGGAATTTTAATGCAACCGGAGGTGCTGCTGGCCGAGGACTTGCGCCAGGGTAAGCTGATACCTCTGCTGCCGGAGTATCAACCCTTGGCGAAGCCGGTGCATATTCTTACGTTTGCTGATCGCCAGCAGTTGCCGAAAATCCGTCTGTACGTCGATTTTTTGCTGCAGCATTTTAAGGAGACACTCGTTCTTCACAAGGAATAAAACAAGGTTTTTAAATTATAATGGATATATATCCGTGATATTTAAAATTGCAGGTAGAGTTCTTTGAATATTCAGTGACTATCTTGCAGCATCGGCGCGTGCATCCTGCACCTTGAGGTTTATTGCGTATAATTCCGGCAACATATATCCAGATAGCCAAATCGGCGTAACTCGCATATCCGTCAGCTACAGCGGCATAAAAAACTACAGTCTCACACTTTTCTATTACCTCCTTTATACGGCTATTTCACCATGGGTCACCAGACCCAAAAGCGACTACCGTTCCCGGGCGGGGATATGAGGACAGATACAACCTTCATCTTTGATAGCTATGGCAAGGGGGGGCACTAAAAAAGGTTCTTTCGCATTAAGCGGCCAATGAGGGTACAAGCTCGTCGAACGCATCCCGCTTTGCAAGGTTATTCAGTCAACCTCCCTGAGACTGACAACTACATAATAATCTATTGAATTTTATTAAGAAATTATGGGGCGAGCATTGTGTTAAATCAGGCCTGAGATCAGATTGTCGGATAAGCATTCAGCCTGAGACAGATCAGGTGGCGTCAAAAGCAAAAAGCCCGCTCAGGTTTCCCTGAGCGGGCTTCTCTAATATGGCTCCTCTGACTGGACTCGAACCAGTGACATACGGATTAACAGTCCGCCGTTCTACCGACTGAACTACAGAGGAATCGTTTGAACGGGGCGAATAATAGCGGGGTGCCGTGGGTTTGTCAAAGCACTAAAGTGAGGAAAAAGCGCGTTTGCTGTCAGAATGAGCATGTTGCGTCGTTTTTCAGCACTCATCCCGCTCATTTGCGGGGTTGTCATCAGAAAATTCCTGCCATTGTCCTTGCACCGGCGATTGCACGCTTATGGTGCGAGTGTGTGAAAGGGCATTATCGACTGGCCAGAATGCCCAAAAAATTCCTCAGCGCGGTTAGCGCACAGGTTCCCCCGCTCAGCCTCCTGATGGCAGCGATTGTCCCCATTTTCCCACTGATATGTAGGATGAATAATCAGAAAATATGTATTGGCCGTCACAATGGCTGGATTTTTGCTTAGCTAAATGCGGGTAATGCGACTGCGCTCTCGCGCAAATTATTTTCCCCGTCTACACATAAAGTGATTGCTCCGCGCCTTTGGGCGTTCTGCATACCCGTCATACTTGAAGCCACATCTGTGTTGGCCGTGAACGCTCGCCCCAGTCACTTACTTCAGTAAGCTCCTGGGGACTCATGTTCTTGCCGCCTCGATGCAGCTCCAATTATTTAGGGTATAAAAACAGTGCTGAGGAAAAAACAATGTCATCGAAATTCATTAAAAGTCCGCTCGCTGCTCTGCTTATCGGTTGTTTAGGTTCTGCTTTTTATGCTCAGGCCGATATCGTCATCGGCGTTGCCGGGCCGTTCTCCGGGCCGAATGCGACCTATGGCGATCAGTACTGGCGCGGTGCTTCGCAGGCGGCGGCGGATATCAACGCTGCCGGCGGGATCAAAGGGGAAAAAATCAAACTGGTGCAGGGCGACGACGCCTGCGAACCGAAACAGGCGGTGGCGGTCGCCAACCGTCTGGTCGATCAGGACAAGGTTTCGGCGGTGGTCGGCCACTTCTGCTCATCCTCCACCATGCCTGCCTCGGAGGTGTATGACGAGGCCGGCATCATCGCCATCACCCCCGGCTCCACCAACCCGCAAATTACCGAGCGCGGCATGGCCAACATGTTCCGCATGTGCGGCCGTGACGATCAGCAGGGGGTTATCGCCACCAACTACATGCTGAACACCCTGAAGGCCAAACGCATTGCGGTGATCCACGACAAAGACACCTACGGCCAGGGGCTGGCGGATGCCGCCAGGGCGGAGATGAACAAGCGCGGCGTGAAAGAGGTGCTGTATGAAGGGCTGTCGCGCGGCGAAAAAGACTTTAACGCGCTGGTGACCAAGATCGCTTCGGTCAAACCGGACGTGGTTTACTTCGGCGGCTGCCATCCGGAAGCCGGGCCGCTGGTGCGCCAGATGCGCGAGCAGGGCGTGACCGCCAAGTTCTTCTCCGGTGACTGCGTGGTGACCGAAGAGCTGGTGACCGCTGCCGGCGGGCCGCAGTACACCAACGGCGTGCTGATGACCTTCGGCAACGATCCGCGCCAAATCCCGGAAGGCAAGGCGGTCATCGCCAAGTTCCGCGCCAGCGGTTTTGAGCCGGAAGGTTACACCCTCTATTCCTACGCTTCCATCCAGGCGATTGCCGCCGCCTTCAACGCGACCGGCGGCAAAGACAGCGCCAAGGCCAGCGAATGGCTGAAATCGCACGACGTGGATACCGTAATGGGCAAAAAGGCCTGGGATAAGAAAGGTGACCTGAAAGTATCGGATTACGTGGTCTATCAGTGGGACGACAAAGGCAAATATCACCAACTCTGATTTTCTCCTGCGTCTTTCAAGCGGCAGCGTTGTTGGCTGCACACGTTCACCCCAGTCACTTAGTGGGTCTAAGTTCCTGGGGACTCACGTGTTTGCCGCCTGGCTGCAACTTGAAATCCATTGGAGAAATACTGGTTACGGATCCGCGCATTGGGCGGATCCGTTCCGATACTTCCTTGGGCCGCGTCGGACTTCGTTTGCGGCCCCTCCAGGCGAGACTGCAAATTATGGATGTTTTCTTCCTGCAACAGCTGATTAACGGCCTGACGCTCGGTGCGGTTTATGGCCTAATCGCCATAGGCTACACCATGGTTTACGGCATCATCGGCATGATCAACTTCGCCCACGGCGAGGTGTATATGATCTCCGCCTATCTGTGCGCCATCGGGCTGGCGCTGCTGTCCTTCTTCGGTTTGCACTCGTTCCCGCTGCTGATCCTCGGCACGCTGGTGTTTACTATCGTGATCACCGGTGTGTACGGTTGGGTGATCGAGCGCATCGCCTACAAACCGCTGCGCAATTCCACCCGCCTGGCACCATTGATCTCCGCCATCGGCATGTCACTGATCCTGCAAAACTACGCGCAAATCAGTCAGGGGCCGCGGCAGCAGGGGATCCCGACGCTGCTGGATGGCGTGTTCCGCATCGATTTTGACGGCGGGGCTCTCCAGATTACCTACACCAAGGTGTTTATTCTGGTCGCGTCCCTGGTGGGTATGGCCATTCTTACCTACGTGATCCAGCACACCCGGCTGGGGCGCATCTGCCGCGCCACGCAGCAAGACCGCAAGATGGCGTCGATTCTCGGCATCAACACCGACCGGGTGATTTCCCTGGTGTTCGTGATTGGCGCCGCGATGGCCGGGCTGGCGGGGGTGTTGATCACCATGAATTACGGCACCTTCGATTTCTACGTCGGCTTTATCATCGGTATCAAAGCCTTTACCGCTGCGGTGCTGGGCGGCATCGGCTCGTTGCCCGGCGCAATGCTGGGCGGCCTGCTGCTGGGCGTGGCGGAGGCGCAATTCGCCGGTATGGTGAACTCGGATTACAAAGACGTTTTCTCTTTCGGGCTGCTGGTGGTGATCCTGATTTTCCGCCCTCAGGGCCTGCTCGGACGGCCAATGGTCGCTAAGGTTTGAGGGGGAAACTATGTCGCAAACAGTGGTTCACCAAGGGCTGAACGTGAAACGCAGCCTACTGGACGCCGTGCTGGCGGGGCTGATCGCCCTGATCGTGTTCGGGCCGATCGTTGGCATCGTGCTGAACGGCTACAGCTTTAACTTTGAGCCACGCCGGCTGGTGTGGATTATTGCCGCGGTGATGGCCGGGCGGCTGCTACTGAGCCTGTTCCTGCAAACTGCGCCGGGGCGCAAGGTACTGGCGCGGTTCGACGGCGGCAATGACGGGGTGTATGTCCGGCCGATAGGGGCCAAGACCAACCTGCGCTGGATAATCCCGCTGATGGCGGTGATTGCGTTGTTATTCCCGTTCGTCGCCACCAAATATCTGCTGACGGTGGCGATACTGGGGCTGATTTACGTGCTGCTTGGGCTGGGGCTGAACATCGTGGTTGGGCTGGCCGGGTTGCTGGATCTGGGCTACGTGGCGTTTTACGCCATCGGCGCCTATGGGCTGGCGCTGGGCTACCAGTATCTCGGGCTGGGGTTCTGGGCGATGCTGCCGTTGGGGGCGCTGATGGCGGCGCTGACAGGGGCGTTGCTGGGGTTCCCGGTGTTGCGCATGCACGGCGACTATCTGGCGATCGTCACGCTGGGGTTCGGGGAAATCATCCGGCTGGTGCTGAATAACTGGATGTCGCTGACCGGCGGCCCGAACGGCATTTCGGTGCCGGCACCGACCCTTTTCGGGCTGGAGTTTGGCCGGCGGGCGAAGGACGGCGGCGTGCCGATCCACGAATTCCTCGGTATTGCCTACAACCCCAACCTGAAGTTTATTTTTATCTATGCGGTGCTGTTCCTGGTGGTGCTGCTGGTGCTGTACATCAAACACCGGCTGACGCGTATGCCGATTGGCCGCGCCTGGGAGGCGTTGCGCGAGGATGAAATCGCCTGCCGTTCGCTTGGCCTGAACCACGTGCTGGTGAAGCTGTCGGCCTTTATGATGGGCGCTTCCACCGCCGGTCTGGCCGGGGTGTTTTTCGCCACCTATCAGGGGTTCGTCAATCCGACATCCTTCACCTTCTTTGAGTCGGCGTTGATCCTGGCTATCGTGGTGCTGGGCGGCATGGGGTCAACCATCGGCGTGGTGCTGGCGGCGTTTGTGCTCACGGTGGCGCCGGAACTGCTGCGCAGCTTTGCCGAATACCGGGTGCTGCTGTTCGGCGTGCTGATGGTGGCGATGATGATCTGGCGGCCGCGCGGGCTGGTCCGTATCAGCCGCACCAGCTTTGCGCCGCGTAAGGGGGTGGCGCCATGAGCGACGCTATCTTGCGGGTTGAGCATCTGATGATGCATTTTGGCGGCATCAAGGCGCTGAACGACGTGAATCTGTCGGTTGAACGCGGTTCCATCACCGCATTGATTGGCCCTAACGGCGCCGGAAAAACCACGGTGTTCAACTGCCTGACCGGTTTCTACCGCGCCACCGGCGGCGCGATCCTGCTCAATACCCATAAGCGGCCGACCGACGTTATCCGGGTGTTGGGGCAGAAATTCCGCGCCGGCGACTGGGTTAACCCAAAGCGGCTCGGTTCGCGCGTCTACTATAAAATGTTCGGCGGTACCCATCTGGTCAATCGCGCCGGGCTGGCGCGCACCTTCCAGAATATCCGGTTGTTCCGCGAGATGTCGGTGGTGGAGAATCTGCTGGTGGCCCAGCACATGCTGAGCAACCGCAATTTGATCGCCGGCGTGTTCAATACGCCCGGTTATCGCCGGGCGGAAAACGACGCGCTGAACCGCGCCTTCTACTGGCTGGAGGTGGTGGAGCTGACGGACTGCGCCAACCGGCTGGCGGGGGAGATGTCCTACGGCCAGCAGCGGCGGCTGGAGATCGCCCGCGCCATGTGCACCACGCCGGAGATGATTTGTCTCGACGAACCTGCCGCCGGGCTGAACCCGGTGGAGACGGCGACGCTGAGCCGCATTATCCGTTTTCTGCGCCAGCATCACGGCATTACGGTGCTGTTGATCGAACACGACATGGGCATGGTGATGGAGATTTCCGATCGGGTGATCGTGCTCGATCACGGCGACGTCATCGCCGAGGGTACGCCGAAAGAAATTCAGCATAACGATACGGTGATCGCCGCTTACCTTGGTGCGGATGAAGAGGAGCTGGCGGGATGAGCAATGCGATGTTGGAGTTTCGCGACGTAGACGTGTTTTATGGCCCGATCCAGGCGTTGCAGCAGGTGTCGTTGCAGGTGAACGAAGGGGAAACGGTAGCGCTGATCGGCGCCAACGGCGCGGGGAAATCCACGCTGTTGATGTCAATCTTCGGCCAGCCGCGCATCAGCGGCGGGCAGATCCTGTTTCGCGGCGAGGATATCAGCCGGCGTTCCACCCACTACGTTGCCAGCAGCGGCATCGCCCAGGCTCCCGAGGGGCGGCGTATTTTCCCGGATATGAGCGTGGAGGAAAACCTGCTGATGGGCACCATTACCCTGGGCAATCGCTATGTGGATGAAGATTTGCCGCGCATGTTCGATCTGTTCCCGCGCCTGAAGGAGCGGCGCAACCAGCGGGCGATGACCATGTCCGGCGGCGAGCAGCAAATGTTGGCCATTGCCCGTGCGCTGATGAGCCGGCCGAAGCTGCTGTTGTTGGACGAGCCGAGCCTGGGTCTGGCGCCGATCATCGTCAAACAGATCTTCAGCATTCTGCGCGAGCTGACCCGTGGCGGCATGACGTTGTTTCTGGTGGAACAAAATGCCAACCATGCGCTGAAGCTGTCCGATCGCGGCTATGTGATGGTCAACGGTCAAATTCGCCTGACCGGCAGCGGTGCGGAGTTGTTGAGCAATCAGGAGGTGAGGAAAGCCTATCTGGGCGGGATTTGAACCGTTACGCCGGGGGCCGGGAGGCTCCCGGCCAGCGTTCAAAACTGGCGTTGGATCCAGCGCACGTTCAGCCGCACCAGCGCGACGATGCCATTGGACAACCAACGCAGGCTGGCGGGCAAATCGCGGCGACGAATATCCAGCAGCAGCACGGTGCGCACTTCCTCGCTGTCGTTCCACACTTCGTGTTCGAAGGTATCATCCCACAGCATAAATTCCCCCTCGTTCAGCCGGTATTCGCGCCCATCGACCTTCAACACCGCCGCGGGAACGCCGTCGGCGCGTTTGGGCATCGACAGCACCAGATAACCGCGCAGAATGCCACGAAACGGGCCACGGTGCGCCGGCACCTGTTTGCCGGGCGCCAGGAAGGACAGCGAGGCGGAAAGCACGTCCGGTGAGGTGGCGATCAGCCCGGCCAGCGTCGGGCAGCGTTCAAGATTGCGGGTTATCGGCTGGCCATAGGCCTGCATGATAAACATCCGCCAGTCGCGCGCGTCGTTGGCGGAGATCGACGCCTGTTCGCTCATGATCTCGTGAAAACGCGGGATATTGCGCAGATCCTGGGCAACGCTCAGCGCCTCATCACGTATCTGCGGCCAGGCTGCGGTAAAACGTTGTGCGTCGGGGAACAGGCGGTCGCTGTCGAGTACCGGCGCGCCGGAGATGCGGCGATCGTAAATACCGCGTAACCGCAGCACTGCCCAATCATAGATAAATGACATGGTGTCCTCGTTAGATAAGATGCGACTGCCGGGCGATCAACAACTGTAAGAAAAACGGTATAGGTTCAATAGATTAGTATAGCCTTTCGCCATGTGAGAATAGTAGTGGCCGGTGACGATACCGGCAGGGAGAAGCGGGGGATCGGCTCGACAGATTTACCGGCAACGGGCGTTCCCGTTCGGCAGCGAACCCGGTGTTTGCCTGAGTATGTTGTCGAAAAATACAGCACAATAAAAATGTGACGCATATCGCATTTTAACCGGCGGTTGGTTAAAATATCGCTACTGCTCGCATCTGTCCGGACCCCGTTAAATATGGAACACACCCACGTCTCGCGCTCGACCGCCTGGTTGCGCGTGGTTGTCCTCGCCATCTCGGCCTTTATCTTCAATACCACCGAGTTTATTCCGGTCGGGTTATTGAGCGATATCGCCCAAAGTTTCTCGATGCAAACCGAGCAGGTCGGGCTGATCATCACGATTTACGCCTGGATCGTCGCCGCCGCCTCACTGGTGTGCATGTTGCTGACCAGCAAGATTGAGCGCCGCAAACTGCTGATCGGGGTGTTTGTGCTGTTTATTGCCAGCCATGTGTTGACCGCCGTGGCGTGGAACTTCACCACGCTGGTGATTTCCCGCGCCGGGGTGGCGCTGGCCCACTCGGTATTCTGGTCGATCACCGCCTCGCTGGCGATTCGCGTGGCGCCGGCGGGCAAGAAAGCGCACGCGTTGAGCATGCTGGCGGGCGGCACCGCGCTGGCGATGGTGCTTGGCCTGCCGTTGGGGCGCATCGTCGGCCAGTTGCTGGGGTGGCGCATGACCTTTATCGGCATTGCGGTCTGCGCCACCTTCGCGCTGGCGCTGCTGTGGCGCTTGCTACCGGTACTGAAAAGCGAGCATTCCGGTTCGCTGGCCAGCGTGCCTGTGCTGTTTAAGCGCCCGGCGCTGGTTCGCCTGTATATGCTGACCATTATCGTGGTGACGGCGCATTTTACCGCCTATAGCTATATCGAACCCTTTATCCAGACCGTGGCCGGGCTGTCGGAAAACTTTACCACCCTGATGCTGTTGCTGTTCGGGGCCGCCGGTATTTTCGGCAGCCTGTTGTTCAGCCGTTTCAGCGAACGTTTCCCGTCGGGCTTTTTCATCGGTGCCATCGCATTGTTGATGTCGAGCCTGTTGTTGCTGCTGCCGGCCTCCGGTGACGAAACCCACCTGACGCTGTTGTTTGCGGTATGGGGCGTGGCGATCATGGCGATTGGCCTGTCGATGCAGGCCAAGGTGTTGAACCTGGCGCCGGATGCCACCGACGTCGCGATGTCTATCTACTCCGGGTTGTACAATTTCGGCATCGGCGCGGGTGCGTTGTTGGGCAATCAGGTCAGCCTGCACCTGGGCATGGGCAACATCGGCTTTGTCGGCGCACCGCTGGCGCTGATTGCGCTGGGCTGGTGCCTGTTTAGCTTCTATCGCAGCGAGCGTTTATTGCAGCATCGGGCCTGACGGCTGCGTTTACCTTTCTTGTGCCGCGCCGTCATGCGCATGCAAACGGCCCAATAACATAAATACCAGTAACGCGGTGCCGGCTGCGCCAACTGCCAGCAAATAAAGCAGAGTGCTGAACGCCTGATCATAGATATGCTGTGTTAGCCGGCGTTGGCCGGGCAGCAATGCGGCGGCGTGGTTGAGATCGCCCAGCGCCGCGCGGTTGGCCGCTTCGCTGATGGAGTGCGTACCGGCAGCCCCGGGCAGTGCGTCAAGCAGGCCGCCCTGAATCAGCAAGGCGAGCACCGCGCCGGCAATCGCGATGGCGATGCCATCGGCTGAGACACGTACCGCGTTGAAAATGCCGGTAGCCATGCCCGCCCGCTCTTTTTCCACCACGCTGACCGCCATCGCATCCATCAATCCCCAGGGCAGGCCGATACCGGTGCCGATCAACAGCATCGGTACTATCAGGCCGTTACCGCTATTTTCCGTTAACCCATGAGCGAGCCAGGCCAATCCTGCGGCAGTCAGCAGCAA
Source organism: Serratia plymuthica (assembly GCF_018336935.1). Taxonomy (NCBI): domain Bacteria; kingdom Pseudomonadati; phylum Pseudomonadota; class Gammaproteobacteria; order Enterobacterales; family Yersiniaceae; genus Serratia; species Serratia plymuthica. The sequence continues at coordinate 5,284,970 of NZ_CP068771.1, forward strand.
GCCGATGCCGGAGAGCAGGCCAGAGGTAAAGCGCCGCGCCAACAGTGCTGCGATAAAGGGCACTATCAGCAAGGGCGCCGCCAGGGCAATCATGGTTTTGCCGGCCTCGAATGCGCTCTGCCCGTCAATGCCGATAAAGCGCCCCGGCAGCATGACGATCAGTACCACAAAAAAGAATGCCGGCGAGGCGGCCAGTACCTGAACCCCAATAAAGCGGGGGCGGCGGAACAAGGTCAGGTCGAGCATCGGCCGCGCCACCCGTCTTTCAATCAGCACGAAGCCAATAAACACCCCCAGGGATAACAGCAATGAACCGGCTACCGACAGGCTGCGCCAGCCGTTTTCCGGCGCGAGCAGGATAGCGTAGGTGAATAACGTCAGCGCAGCGGTGAAACTGATCGCGCCGGGCCAGTCCAGCCCCGTCGCATGAGGGTTGCGGGACTCGATGGCCGCGAACAGCACCAGCGCAAACCCCACAACGGCGATCAACGCGGTGGCGATAAACACCCATTGCCAGCCTGCCGTAACCACCAGCCAGCCGGATGCCAGCGGCCCGAAAGCCAGGCCAATGCCGAACGTGGTGCCCAGCAGGCTGAATACCCGGGTGCGGACCGGCCCGTGGAAGGTCTGCGCCAACGATGACATGGCGCCGGCGAAAGCGGCCGCGCCGGCCAGACCTTGCGCCAGCCGCAGGATATCTATCCCCACTACCGAGGGAGAGTAAGGGAGCATCAGCGTCAGGAGGGTGAACGCACCCAGCCCGAGCAGCCAGACGCGCTTGCGCCCATAAATGTCGGTCAGGCTGCCGGCGGCCATCATCGCGCTGCCATAGGTGAGGATATAACCGTTGACCACCCAGCTCAGCTGTACGGCGGTGCCGCCCAGCGACTGGCTGATGGAAGGCAGCACCACCGCCGGGCCGGTGAAGCTCAGAGGAATAAGAATGCCGGTCAGGCAGGCGGCCAGCAATTGCAGCCATACCCGAATCTCAATGCGGTCTGCGGTGGAAGTTATCTGCGTCATGTTTTCATCTTGCACATAATGGAAAGGCCCATAAACGGGGCTGCGCAGCGTGATCACTGCATAGCCACCAACATAATCCCTCCCGTACTGAAGAAAAATAGGCTAAATTTCCATAGATATCGGACAAAAACGTCCAAAATCACAGAGGGCATCATGGACAGTCTCAGCGGTATTCTGGCGTTCGTTCAGGTCGCGGAAACGCGCAGTTTCTCTGATGCCGGTCGGCAATTGGGCATATCCTCCTCCGCCGTGGGTAAAAGCGTGGCGCGCATGGAGGAACGGTTGGAAGTGCGCTTGTTTCACCGCAGTACCCGAAGTGTGACGTTGACGGCCGAAGGCGCGTTGTTTCTGGAACGCTGCCGCCGTATTTTGGCGGAAATAGCCGCCGCCGAGCTTGAACTTGCGGACACCCGGGCCGCGCCACGCGGCAAGCTGCGCATCAGCCTGCCACTGGTCAGCGGTTTGATGATGCCGGTGCTGACGGCTTTTATGCATCGGTATCCGGATATCGAGCTGGATGTGGATTTTTCCGACCGTCTGGTCGACATCGTTGAAGAAGGGTTTGACGCGGTGGTGCGCACCGGCGAACCGGCCGATTCACGGCTGGTATCGCGCCGGTTGGGCGTTTTCGAACTGGTGTTGGTGGCGTCGCCGGGCTATTTAAAACGGCGCGGCGTGCCGGAGAAACCTGCGGATTTGCTCAGCCACGCCTGCCTGCAGCATAAATTCCCCACCACGGGGCGGTTTGAATCCTGGCCGCTGCGGCCATTGCCGGGCGAAGCCCTGCCGGAATTGCCGGCCACGATGATCTGCAATACCACCGAGGCACTGTTGCAGGTAGCCCAGGCCGGGCTGGGTATCGCTTGCCTGCCGGATTTTATGGTGCAAGAGTCGTTACAAAGCGGCGAGTTGCGAAGGGTACTTGAGAGCTACACCGATCATCAGGGGACGTTCCGGGTTATTTGGCCGTCCAGTAAATATCTGGCGCCTAAACTGCGCGTTTTTATCGATTTTCTTGGTGAACGGTTACTTTCTCCTGGCATTCCTTTTTGATAACCCATGATGCGGGCGATGTATCTATAATATCGTCGTACAGTACAGATACTTTTCGATGGGTATATTATCAATGGTTAACCCAGGCAGTAATATGCTGCAGGTTTATTTTGATTTTACTTGAAAATAACGCCCCTAAAAGGGGCGATGATTTAGTTATTTTCTATCTTCAAAAGTTTGGAATTGAAGTTTCCAACAGTCGTTAATTTTCATCCAACTTTCAATGAAGTTTATTTTTCGAATGTCACCATTTCTTTCTGTTATTTCAGCCGATCCAGTTATAGATGCTAACCCATCAAAGGTGATGATGTGAACATCAATTTCCTTTCGTTTGATAGCCTCCATCGACATTGGATCTTTTGATTTTAAAAGAGATAGTTTTCTGAGTTGGTGTTTTTTATAAACCAACATTTCGCCGTTAGTCGAAAAGAACCACTCAGCTTCAAGATAATCGAGCATATCAATATTTAGAGAAAAAAATGCGTTGTACCATTCTTTTCTCATTAACTCTAAATTCGATGCAATCTTGGTCAAATTATCCTCTTCAAATCAATTTGCTCTTGTATAACCTCACTATACTTCGAGTGAGTTAAGATCGCGTCATCAATCCCTTTATTATAGATAGGGGGGCCAAATGTTGCCAAGATGAAATCGAATAGAAAATCAGCATCGAATTGTTCTATCGTAAAGTCAAGGTTTTCCTTGAGATAATCTTTAAGTGAAGTAAGCAAAACTTCTTTATCTTCACTTTCAATTTTTAACTCAGTCATATTTTGTCCTTATATTCGGTAAGTTAAATTTTACGTAGTTTTGGTTTTTGCATTCTTCAATCAATGCAGACTCCCATGAGTCAATATCTATTCCTTTAATACACATCCGAAAGGATGTTCTTTAACTCATTATTTTTCGACTCATTGCCACCAAAAGCAATAGGCTTACGCATATCTTCATATCTAACTAATGAGTCAAGGAATGTTTTTATTACATCAATTTTTCTTGGGCGTATTATAGGAAATGAGATATGCAGTGACCTTTCACTTTGCGTACTGATATATATCAGTCATTGCCCGCGGGTCGGGAGATTTTCCTGATCCTGAAGTTTCCCCCCAAGTGTTATGCAAAATATTTATAATTAAAAAATTATTTCCTTGATGGAATTTAAAACTATCACGTGTAACTCATTGCTTCAATGTTGTTGATTTATTATTTCTTAATTCAATTTGTTATTTTTATATTTCATTGTTTTTCGTTGAATAATTCTTTTTTTTGTCTTTTTTATAGCAATAAAAAACGAAGCGTGGCTAATTGTTTTATTATTAATTAACGAGGGTTATGGTTTTGGGTGTAATATAATAATATTTTAAATTTATTTTTATAATGATTCTTGTTTTATTATTCATCAGGGTAATTTGTTTGTTTTAAAAGTACTCTCTATAAATACGTGATTGGAAAGGTGGTCGTGTTCTAAAATGACGGGTTGTGACACTGCGGATGCAACAGCCCAGAGGTAGTATAAAATACAATAGGTTACAGTTTTGATACTTTCGAGAGCGACATGTGCCGGATTTTTTATATTGTCGGTTTCCATTTCTATACAATCAACGGATAACCGAGACAACAGAAAGGGATCACATCGAGCCACACAGTGTTGTGACGAAGACAATCGGCGCTGAGTTCCCGCTATGGAACGTCCAGAGATTTTGACCTGAAATCATTTATTCGAAAAGTTTTACTGCAGTGAAGGGTGTTGAACAACAAAAAACCGCCTGAGTGTTCTCAGGCGGGCCGTTTTGACGATGCTTAAGCGATATCGAAGCGATCGAGATTCATGACCTTGTTCCAGGCGGCGACAAAGTCCCGAACAAAACTCTCCTGGGCATCCGCACTGCCGTAAACTTCCGCCAGCGCGCGCAGTTGCGCATGTGAACCGAAGATCAGATCGGCGCGGGTCGCCGTCCATTTCAGCGCACCTGTCTGGCGATCCTGGCCTTCAAACACGCCGTTCTCATCCGCCTTTTTCCAGACTGTGCCCATATCCAGCAGGTTAACGAAGAAATCGTTGGTGAGCGTTTCAGGCCGCTGAGTCAACACGCCGTGCCGGCTTTGGCCGACGTTGGCGTTCAACACCCGCAACCCGCCCAACAGCACCGACATTTCCGGCGCGCTCAGGGTCAGCAACTGCGCCTTGTCCACCAGCAATGCCTCGGGGGAAATGCGGTAGCGGGTATCAAGGTAGTTGCGGAAACCGTCGCCCACCGGCTCCATGGCCGCGAACGATTCGATATCGGTTTGCTCTTGCGAAGCGTCCGTGCGCCCCGGCGTGAAAGGCACGGTAACCGGATGGCCGGCATTGCTCGCCGCTTGTTCGACGCCCGCACAGCCGGCCAACACGATCAGATCCGCCAGCGAGACCTTTTTGCCGTCGGTCTGCGCATCGTTGAAGGTGCGCTGAATGCCTTCCAGCGTGGCCAGCGTTTGCGCCAGTTGAGCGGGCTGATTCACTGCCCAGTCTTTCTGCGGTGCCAGGCGGATGCGGGCGCCGTTAGCGCCGCCGCGTTTGTCGGAACCGCGGAAGGTAGAGGCTGAAGCCCAGGCGGTGGAGACCAGCTGTGAAATCGGCAGGCCGGCGGCCAGGATTTTGCCTTTGAGATCGACGATATCCTGTTGATCAATCAGTTTATGATTCACCGCCGGGACAGGATCCTGCCAAATCAGCTCTTCAGCCGGGACTTCCGGGCCGAGATAACGTGCGCGTGGGCCCATATCGCGGTGGGTCAGTTTGAACCAGGCGCGGGCGAAGGCGTCGGCGAACTCGTCCGGGTTTTCGAAGAAGCGGCGCGAGATCTGCTCATACGCCGGATCGAAGCGCAGCGACAGGTCGGTGGTCAGCATGGTAGGGCGATGTTTCTTCGCCGGATCGAACGCGTCAGGAATGGTCTCGCCGACGTCCTTGGCGACCCACTGGTGCGCGCCGGCCGGGCTCTGCGACAGTTCCCACTCGTATTCGAACAGGTGCCGGAAGAAATCATGGTTCCATTGGGTCGGGGTGGTGGTCCAGGTAACCTCCAGGCCACTGGTGATTGCATCTTTACCCTTACCGGTACCGAAGGTGCTTTGCCAGCCGAGGCCCTGCTGTTCCAAACCTGCACTTTCCGGATCGGGGCCGACGTGCGAAGCGGGGCCTGCGCCATGGGTTTTGCCGAAGGTATGGCCGCCGGCGATCAGCGCGACGGTTTCTTCGTCATTCATCGCCATTCTGGCGAAGGTCTCGCGGATGTCGCGTGCTGCGGCGATCGGATCGGGGTTGCCGTCCGGGCCTTCCGGGTTCACGTAGATCAGGCCCATTTGCACTGCCGCTAAAGGGTTCTCGAGATTGCGGTCGCCGGAGTAACGGCTGTTCTCGCCGCCGCTCGGTTCCAGCCAAATTTTTTCCGCGCCCCAGTAAACGTCGTCCGGCTCCCAAACGTCGGCGCGGCCGCCCGCGTAACCAAAGGTTTTGAAGCCCATGGATTCCAGCGCCACATTGCCGGTCAGGATCAACAGATCGGCCCAGGAAATTTTACGGCCGTACTTCTGCTTGATAGGCCACAGCAACCGGCGCGCCTTGTCGAGGCTCACGTTGTCGGGCCAGCTGTTGAGCGGGGCAAAACGCTGCTGGCCGGAGCCCGCGCCGCCGCGGCCGTCGCCGATGCGGTAGGTGCCGGCGCTGTGCCAGGCCATGCGGATGAACAGGCCGCCGTAGTGACCGAAGTCCGCCGGCCACCACTCCTGAGAGTCGGTCATCAGGGCATGCAAATCTTGTTTGACCGCCGCCAGATCCAGGCTGTTGAACGCGTCGGCGTAGTTGAAATCTTTGTCCATCGGATCGGACAGGGAGGAGTGTTGATGCAGGTGTTCCAGGCTAAGTTGGTTTGGCCACCAGTCCTGGTTTGAATTACCACGCTGGGGAAGGGTCTTGTTGCCGCCTCCCGAAAATGGGCATTTGCTTTCAGTTGTCATGATGCGCTCTCTGCTTGTGTCGGATGTTGCGCTAATGGGGGGAACCCTTGAGTCAATCTGATCGTTATTGGGTTTCATCACCTGAGCCAACGGCGGGTAGAAGGAAACTCAGTAGTAAGCTTAGTCAGTGCTTGGCGAGAGATAAAATAGGAATGATTGAATTCTGTGATAGTTACGGACGATTGAGTTTATCTGCATTGATAGGCATCGCCAGAAAGGCGTATGGCGGCCAAAAAATGAAAAAACGTTCAGGTTCCCGGTATTGGTTTTTCTGAATCCGTCTCTTTTTTCCGAAAATATACGACCAAAGGTAACAAAAAGTGATCGTGATCAATGTCACACTTTGATGAGGATATACCCTGATTGCTGAACGATAAACACTAATGATTTTTAGGGGATGGATATGAAAATTAGGGATTTTTTGGTGCAAACTCCGCGGGAAAGACGCCGTTATGGCGTCGCGCTTTTTGTCGGTGCGATCGCCGGGCTGCTGTCTGCTTTCGTTAAGTGGGGCGCAGAAGTTCCGCTTCCGCCAAGGACCATTCTGGATGGACGTGCGGAATTTAATCCACCCTATCTTTTCCTGAGAGATTATTTGGGCATAGATCCCACGGCAACGGTTTACACCTTTTCGGAGCATGTGATCAATCCGGTTATGGTGACGCACATTATTTTCTCGTTGGTGTTTGCCGTCGGTTACTGCGTGGTCGCCGAAGTCTTCCCGAAAGTAAAACTCTGGCAGGGCGTGCTCGCCGGCTTGATTGCCACGGTGTTCGTTCACGGCATCAGTTTTCCGTTGCTGGGCCTGACGCCGCCTTTATCCATGCTGCCTGTCGAAGAGTATGTTTCAGAAATACTGGGGCACGCATTCTGGTTCTGGGCGATAGAACTTGTTCGGCGTGACCTGCGCAACAGAATAACGCATCAGCCGGATGCGGAAGTTCCGCTCAGTTCACCGTTCCGTTAAGTCAACGCGATAGGTATAAAAGCCCTGAATGCACAGAGCTTTTCCTTCTCGTTGATTGTCGCCGTCATGCAGAGGTATTGCTCAGGGGAATTCGTTAATCCAGCAATTTCATTTCAAGCGCACGGTTCATGGCTTGGGTGCGGCTGTTGACGTTGAGCTTGGCGTAGGCGTTCTTGAGGTGCCATTTCACGGTTTGTGCAGAAATAGCCAGGGAGCGAGCGATGTCTTTGTTCGTCTGGCCTTCGGCGATCAGGCGTAATACCTGAAGTTCGCGTTCACTGAGCCCCCAATAAACGTCATGGTTGTTCTGACGCTGTTGTTCACCGGTCTGCGCAGCGGTATCTGCCAGGCGAAGCTGCGCGCCTTGCTCATTGCAGGCTGCAGGGTCTTCCTGCATATGGAGAAGCAAAGGTTGCAAGCTGTCGCCGGCATCAAGAAAGCTGCGCATCAGATGCGGGTGTTCAGCCAGCTGCAGAACCGGTTGCAACGTCGCGCAGGCAGCCGCGTTTTTACCGGCTTTCCACAAGGCTAATGACCAGAGCGCACGCAGGCGCGCGGCGGTGAGCCAGTCGCGCCGGTTTTCCTGTTCGCTAACCAGTTCGGCCAGCAGTTTGCAGGCTTGCGGCGTCTGGCCGGAGGCCAGCAGCAGGCGACTGCGGCTGAGTGCCGCATGCTGAGCGATCGCACGTTGGCAAGGATGTTCGGCATCAATCCTGGCATGGCGCGCCAGCTGTTCCAGTTGCTGCTGCAACTGCTCTGCACCGGGGCGATCCGCACGTTGCAGGCGCACTCTCACCTGCTCGGCCAACAACAGAGCCTGCAATCGGCGCCACCCGCGAGATACCGCCAGTTGCTGTGCATGTTCCAACAGCCGCTCCGCCTCCTGCGGCATGCCGTCATGCAGGGCCTGACGCGCAAGGTAGGTATAGCAACGGCTCAGCGCGTCGGGTGGGCTGAAACGGTCGATGAGCTCGAGCCTATCCGCCAGCAGAGGATCGAGCGAGTCAAGGCTGCTGCGTTCGTAGGCGATTTCCGCCAGCAGCGGCGCGAGCGTCGCACCGCTGGTCGACTGGGGGCCGGTATAACGCTCGGCCTGGCGCAGCGCATTGCCGGCATACAGCCCGGCGTTCTCCAAATCGCCTTGGCAAAGATGGCACTGGGCGATGATAAAAGCGCGATAAACCGAGACGAACAGATTGTCCAGCGGGCTGTCCGGGCTGGGCATATGGCGTTGGACCGCCAGGGCCTCGGTATAGCGCTGGTTAACCACGTGGCAGTAGCTGAGAATATTGCATATCAGGCCATCGACCCAGGTATCGCCGCACGGCACTTCGGCCAGCAACGGCTCGACAATCGCCAGGCTTTCAGGGATGTTTTCGGCAAAGGCTTCGCAGATGGCGCGCACCACCCGCAGCTTGATCCAGGCGCTGCGGGCCATCCCGTCACGGTGGTCCGCCACCATCTGGTCGAGGTTGTCGAGCAACTGTCGTGATTCATCGAAGCGGAAATAGTGCGCCAGCGCCCAGGCCAGATTGATTTGCAGGTCAATGCGTGACGGATCGACGCTCGCCGGCAAGTGACGCATCCAGGAAACCAGCGTATCGATATCGCCTTCTTCCGCCAGGGATTGCGCGCTCGCGCCATCCTGGCCGGGGCTATGGACCGGCTTGCCGGCGGCCAGCGCATGGCGCACCGCCTCAGCCCACAACAGCTGTTCGGCGAACCAATGACTGGCGCGTTCGTGCAACTGTTTAAGGTTGATATCGGCGCGATGGCGCAATGCCACGCCCAGGGTTTCCTGCAAGAGGGGATGATAGCGGAACCAATAGCCTTGCTCGTCAAGGGCCGACAGGAACAGGTTGTGCCGCTCAATCCATTCCAGCATCGCCTCGCTGTCGTCGCGCCCGGTGACGGCGTTGCACAACCCGGCGTTTAAACGATTGAGGAACGCCGTTTGCATCAGGAAATCGAGCACTTCCGCCGGCAGCGGGTCAAGCACCACTTCTTTCAGATAACGGGCGATGGAGCGCGTCCCCCCGCGCAGATTGTGGATCAGGTGCCCAGGGTCTTCACGCAATTCGGGGGACAATGAGGCGATTTTCATGCCCGCGATCCAGCCCTCCGTTGCGGACAATAGCCGAAGGGCGTCCTGATTGCTGAGCGGCACCGCGACCGTCTGGCTGAAATAGTTCCGGGTTTCTTCGAGCGTGAACTGCAGGTCCTGATCATAGATTTCCACCAACTGATCCTGGGCCTGCAATCGGCTCAACGACAGGCTCGGGTGGAAACGGCTGCCGACGATCAGATGCAGCGCCGCAGGCGCATGCCTGAGCAGATAGCTCAGGGCTTCATGTACGCCGGCGTCATTGATCATATGGAAATCGTCGATGATCAGATACAGGTCGTGCGGGCAATAGTGCAATTGGTTAATCAACCCAGCCAGCAACTGCTGGGAGCTCGATGGCGTTTGCTCTTCCATGTTCTGCCAAAAATCGGCGTCCCAGTCTGCATACAACGGCCGCAAAGCATGCAGCAGATAAGGAATGAACTGCCAGACGTCATCGTCATCCTCATCAAGGCTGAGCCAGGCAACGCGTTCACCCTGGTCGATCAGCTGCCGGTGCCATTGCGCCAACAGCGTGGTTTTGCCGAATCCCGCGCCCGCGCAAACGACGGCCAGACGCCGCAGGCGCACGTGATCGAGGCATGCAAGCAGGCGCGGGCGCTGCAACAACAGGATAGAGGAGCGGGGCGGGACGAATTTGGTGAGGATGAGCGGCAAGCCTCTCGTCAGCCGCAAAGGCCCCGAGACCAACGATGTAGATTGGGAACCTGCAAAATCCGATTGCTTCATCCGTGGTTGCCTGCCCGTCTTTTGTTTTTTCAATTGTACGTCAGAGCCCGGGACGAAACGGGGCCGTGGTTCCGGATAGATAGACAAAATTCATAAACTTTGACCTCAAGCATGAAAACCCCCACTTACCCCCCCATTAGGGTGGCTTCGCAGCTTCCCGAAACAGCCGTACATTTTTTGTATTGGTGCGGTTAGGGTGTTTTCACCCTGTCAAATAGCCCCGCCAGTCCGACCCTTATTGAGGAGAATCAGATGACGCTGAGCAAACAGGCTTTGCTGCAGGCTTACCGTAAGATGCGCGAGATCAGGACATTCGAGGAGCGCCTGCATCAGGAAAATACCAGCGGTGACATTCCGGGCTTCATTCACCTTTATACCGGTGAGGAAGCCATTGCGGTGGGGGTCTGCGAAAATTTGACCGACGCCGATTTCATTGGTTCTACGCACCGTGGGCATGGCCACTGCATTGCCAAAGGCTGTGATATTCACGGCATGATGGCCGAAATTTTCGGTAAGGACAGCGGTTTGTGTCGCGGCAAGGGCGGCTCTATGCACATCGCCGACCTGTCAAAAGGCATGCTGGGCGCGAACGCCATCGTTGGCGGAGCCCCTCCGTTGGCCATTGGCGCTGCGCTGACGGCCAAGACCTTGAAGACCGGCAACGTCGGCGTGTCTTTTACCGGCGATGGCGGCTCCAACCAGGGCCTGGTATTTGAAGCCATGAACATGGCCGTGGTGCTGCAATTGCCGGCCGTCTTCATTTTCGAGAACAACGGCTATGGCGAAGGGACTGGCCATGACTACGCCGTCGGCGGCCGCGATATCGCCAAACGTGCCGCCGGCTTCGGCCTCCCGGCGGTGACGGTCGACGGCACCGATTTCTTTGCCGTTTACGCAGCCGCCGCAGAGGCGGTTAAGCGCGCCCGCGAGGGTGGCGGCCCCAGCGTGATTGAGGCTAAGGCCTTCCGCTGGCACGGCCACTTCGAGGGCGATCCGGCGTTGTACCGCGCTGAGGGTGAGGTCCAGCGCCTGCGTGAACAGCACGATCCGCTGAAGATCTTTACCGACAAGATCAAAAAACAGGTCACTCAGGAAGAGCTGGCGGCGATCGACGCGGAAGTTGAAGCGCTGGTCGGGGATGCCGTAACGAAAGCCCGCGCGGCCGCCTATCCGGCTCCGGAAGACCTGCTGACCGACGTCTACGTTTCCTATTGAGGGTGATAACAATGGCTATAAAAACCTATCGTGAAGCGGTCAAGGAAGCGTTGGCCCAGGAAATGGAGCGTGACGAACGCGTGGTGCTGATCGGCGAAGACTTGCGCGGCGGCCATGGCGGCAATGCGCCGGAGGAGGCGAGGATCGAGGCCTTTGGCGGCGTGCTCGGGGTGACCAAAGGGTTGTGGACGCAGTTCGGCTCCGATCGCGTGATCGACACGCCGATTACCGAGTCGGCGATCATCGGCATGGCTGCCGGCGCTGCGGCGACCGGTCTGCGGCCGGTGGCCGAGCTGATGTTCATGGACTTTTTCGGCGTCTGCCACGATGCGCTGTATAACCAGGCCGCCAAGTTCCGCTACATGTTTGGCGGCAAGGCCAAAGCGCCGCTGGTGATGCGTGGCATGATCGGCGCCGGCTTCTCTGCGGCGGCCCAGCATTCGCAGTCGCCTTATAATATCTTCGCCACCACGCCGGGCCTCAAGGTGGTGGTGCCGTCTACCCCTTATGACGTCAAGGGCCTGCTGATCCAGTCGATCCGCGACGACGATCCGGTGGTGTTCTGCGAACATAAAATGCTTTACGACCTCAAGGGCGAGGTGCCGGAAGGTATTTATACCATTCCGTTGGGCGTGGCCAACTACACCCGCGAAGGGGAGGACGTCACCATCATCGCGTTGTCGGCGATGGTGCATAAAGCCAATCAGGTGGCCGACAAACTGGCCAAAGAGGGCATCTCGGTGGAGGTGGTCGATCCGCGTACGATTTCACCGCTGGACGAGGAGGGCATTCTGGAGTCGGTGGCGTCCACGGGCCGCGTGGTGATCGTCGACGAGTCGGCGGCGCGTTTCGGCTTTGCCCATGATGTCGCGGCACTGATCGCTTCCCAGGCGTTCCATTTCCTCAAAGCGCCGATTGCGCTGGTAACACCGCCACACACCCCGGTGCCGTTCTCTCCCGCCCTCGAAACGCTCTGGATCCCCAGCGTCGAGCGTATCGAGGCCGCCGTCCGCCAAGTGCTGGAGGATTGAGCCATGAGTGATATCAGAACGCTTGAAATGCCCAAGTGGGGCCTTTCGATGGAGGAGGGCTTGCTCGCGCAGTGGTCTATCCGGGAGGGCGACAGCTTCACCAAGGGACAGGAAATCTGCGAGATCGAGACCAGCAAAATCGTCAACGTGCTTGAGGCGCCCTTCGCCGGAACCCTGCGCCGGGTGTTGGCCCGGCAGGGCGATACCCTAAAGGTGGGGGCGGTGCTGGCACTGGTGGCTGAGGCTTCGATCAGCGATGCCGAACTGGACGCCTTCACGGCCAGCCTGTCTACGACGGCACCGGCCGCGCCGCCTCCCGCGCCTCTTGCGCCCCCTGTGGCGGCCCCGACGCTCAACAACGCACTCCCCGCGGCATCGGCCCCACCCGCCACATCGGTGGCCACCAGTGGGCAGACCGAGGTGCCGATCGGCCTGCGGGGGAGCACCGACGCGGCGCAGGTCAATGCCACGCCCCACGCGCTGCGCCTGGCCGCCAGGCTGGGTGCCGACTTGAGCAAGGTGCGCGGCAGCGGACGTGAAGCACGCATCTCCGTGGCCGATCTCGAGAGCGCTATCCTTGCCGCAGGGGGCCGCATCGCATCGCCGGCGCCGCCATCGCGTTCAGGCAAAGCGCCACGCTCGCACGCCGACGACAGTCAGGTAGCGGCGACCCCGCTGGCGCGCCGTCTGGCCGGCAAACTGGGGATCAACCTGCACGACTGCCGCAGCAGCGGTTCACGCGGGCGGGTGACTCGTGACGATGTGCAGGCGGCGGCTCTGCTGCTCGACGGGCAACCGCAGGCCGATACTGCGCAGAATGCGGCGCCGGCCGCCTTCGAGAACTTGCCCATGTCGGGCATGCGCAGGGCGATCGCCTCCCGTTTGCAGGCTTCCAAGCAACATTCGCCGCACTTCCGCCTGACCGCCGATCTCGACCTGGAGCGCCTGTTGGCGTTGCGCAAGGAAATCAACCTCGGCGCGCCCGGCGTCAAGATTTCGGTTAACGACCTGCTGGTTAAGGCCTGCGCTCAAGCGCTGGTAGCGGTGCCGGATGTCAACGTACAGTTCGACGAAGCCGGCCAGAGCATCCGCCGCTTTACCGATGCCGACATCTCGGTGGCCGTTGCGCTGCCGGCCGGGCTGATTACCCCCATAGTGCGCGCCGCCAACCGTAAGTCGGTCAGCGAGATCTCGCGTGACATTCATTCCCTGGTAACCCGGGCGAAAGCAGGCACGCTCAAGCCCGAAGAGTTCCAGGGCGGCACCTTTAGCCTGTCCAACCTGGGCATGCTCGGCGTGCGCCAGTTCGACGCCATCATTAACCCGCCCCAGGGCGCGATCCTCGCGATCGGTGCCGGCGAGGCGCGGGCGGTGGTGCGCGACGGGCAGATCGTCGCGCGCCATCAACTGACGGTGTCGCTGTCCTGCGATCACCGGGTCATCGATGGAGCGCTGGGAGCGGCTTTTCTCCAGGAACTCAAGCGACTGGTTGAAACACCGACCCTGATGTTTGTCTAGGAGGCGAGCTATGCACGACAAATACGATGTACTGGTGATCGGCGGCGGGCCGGGAGGCTATGTCGCCGCCATCCGTGCCGGCCAGCTCGGGCTGCGTACGGCACTGGTGGAAAAACAGCATCTGGGGGGCATCTGTCTGAACTGGGGGTGCATCCCAACCAAGGCGCTGCTGCACGGCGCTGAGGTGGCGCACAGCATCGCCCATGCCGACCAACTGGGTTTCAGTGTCGGCGAGGTGAGTTTCGATCTCCAGAAACTGGTGCAGTTTAGCCGCTCGGTGTCGCAACAGTTGACCGGCGGGGTCGAGTACCTGTTGAAAAAGAATGGCGTAACGGTGTTCGACGGCACCGCCCGCCTGCGTGGCAAGGGGCAGGTGACGGTGGTCGATGCCAAGGGGGAGGAACGCGACTACCGGGCCGACCACGTGATCCTCGCTACCGGTGCCCGCCCGCGTGCGTTGCCGGGGATCGCGCCGGATGGCGAGCGGATCTGGACCTACTTCGAGGCGCTGCAACCCAAAAAATTGCCGAAATCCTTGTTGATCATCGGCTCCGGCGCCATCGGCGTCGAGTTCGCCAGCCTTTACAACGATCTTGGCAGCGAAGTGACGCTGGTGGAGGTGGCCGCACAGATACTGCCGATTGAGGACGCCGAAGTTGCGGCGGCGGTGCGCAAGTCGTTCGAGCGGCGCGGCATTCAGGTGCATACCCAGACGCAGGTAACGCAGGTGCAGCTCACGGACGCGGGGGGGCGTTGCACGTTGAAAAACGCCAGCGGCGAACAGGTATTGGACGTCGAATATGTGCTGTTGGCGGCCGGCGTCCAGCCCAATGTCGAAGGCCTCGGGCTGGAGGCGCTGGGCGTCGAGCTGGAACGCGGCTTTATCAAGACGGATGACGCTTGCCGCACCAACGTCTTCGGCCTTTACGCTATCGGCGACGTGGCCGGCCCGCCGTGCCTGGCGCACAAGGCCAGCCACGAAGGGACGATCTGCGTCGAGATGCTGGCCGGCGTCGACGGCGTGCACAAGCTTGATCGTAGTTATGTTCCCGGCTGTACCTATGCCCGGCCTCAGGTTGCCAGCCTGGGCCTGACCGAGGCGGCGGCGCGTGCCAGTGGACGGCCACTCATGATCGGCAAGTTCGCCTATCAGGGCAATGGCAAGGCGCTGGCCAGCGCTGAGGCGGAGGGCTTCGTTAAGACGATTTTCGATGCCGAAACCGGCGAACTGTTGGGGGCGCACATGGTTGGCGCACAGGTCACCGAACAGATCCAGGGCTTCGCTATCGCTCACCATCTGGAAGCCACGGACGAAAGCCTGCTGTCGGTCATCTTTGCGCATCCGACGCTGTCTGAAGCCATGCATGAATCGATACTCGCGGCCGCCGGACGACCGCTGCATCAATAGGACAATACGGGAAACGATAGCAGCCCGATCCGATAGCGTTTTCGGTAGCGGAAACAAACCAAAAACTCTCCATTAGACGTAGTACGAAACGAAACGGGAATAATCATGTCGACAGGTTTGAAAGGAAAGGTAGCCATTATTACTGGCGCAGCGCGTGGCATTGGCCGGGGGATCGCATTGCGGTTGGCACAAGAGGGGGTAAACCTTGCGCTCTTGGATTTATCCGCAGATCAGCTTGGCGCAGTCAGGCAAGAGGTGGAGTCTTTCGGGGTAAAAGCGACAACCTACGTCGCCGATATCAGCAAGCGCGAGGAGGTGTATGCGGCCATCGAGCACGTTGTGAGCACGCTGGGCACCCTGGATGTGATGATCAATAACGCCGGTATTTCGCAGGTAAAACCCATCGCAGACGTCGTGCCGGAAGATCTCGATAAGATCCTGAACATCAATATCGGGGGAGTGACCTGGGGGATCCAGGCCGCCGCGGCGAAATTTAAACAGCTCAACAAAAACGGCAAGATCATCAATGCTTGTTCCATCGCCGGTCATGAGGGTTTTGCATTGCTGGGCGTGTACTCCGCCACCAAATTCGCCGTACGTGCATTGACCCAGGTTGCGGCAAAGGAATACGCCAGCGACAACATTACCGTCAACGCCTATTGCCCCGGGGTGGTCGGCACCGATATGTGGGTGGAAATAGACCGGCGTTTCTCGGAGATTACCGGTGCCCCGAAAGGCGAAACGTATAAAAAGTACGTCGATGGCATTGCCCTGGGGCGCGCACAGACTCCGGCCGACGTCGCGGCGCTTGTCGCTTTTCTTTCCAGCGACGATGCCGCCTATATCACCGGCCAGTCGATTTTGACCGACGGCGGGCTGGTTTACCGCTAACCGGCGTCGCTCTTTTAAGCCCGCTTAAAGGGCTTTCAGGTGCCTACCCAACCCTGGCGATTCATTGCGTGCAGTTTGGCGGAGGAGGGCAGGCAATCTAATGACGCCAAAGCAAAATCCCGCGCGGTTTCCCTGCGCGGGATTTTCTGGCTTGGGGGTCCTGAATGATTAAGTCATGATTTTTGAGAGTAGTTAAAAACGAGGAGCGCTTTGGGGGATTTATTACTTGTTAGTTATGTAATCTTTCTGCTAGTTCGCGAGTGGTTTTGATATAAATAGGGACGCCTACAAAAAGTACAATCAATGATAAGATACTGATTGATACTGTTATGGCATATAAATAGCCCTGAACTAACGCGAAGGAATAGATTGCACCGGCAAATGCCGTTCCTAGCGCAAAGCAGCCCTGCTGTACGGTAGCTAATGCGCTACTTGCTTCACTGGCATGGTGTTTCCCAACTCGTGACAATGCAAGCCTGTAAGCTGACGTTAACATAATAGAGTTACCGAATCCTACTATACCTGTGACTATCCATAAGTCATAAAATTTTAAGTCATTATTGAAACCATGAAATAGTAATACGGTGCCTAAGAATCCGATAACGGTAATCATTGCCCCCAGGGCATAAGATTTATGATCACCAATCCGCTGGCTTAATTTTTTACTTGTCAATGAACCGATAAAAAACATGACTCCGAGTGCAAGGAATGTATTTCCTGATTCAAATGGTGTGAATCCTATTTCACGCTGCAAGCATAAAGCCGTGACAAAAAGGTATCCAGGATAGGCGAATGTTACTATCATTTCACTGACGAATCCATTGATTACCATTGGTGTTTTGAACAGCGATGGCGGTAAGATGGCCTTGCGGCCTGCAAGTTCATGTGACTTTTCTACCTTCCACAATAGCGCTCCACAAGGCAATGTACCTAACAATAACCACCATAGTTCAGGCCAGTGTTTTCCTAAAGATATCGGGGTCATGACAAATAACAAACACAAAATGAATAATATGATTCCGCCAATGTCCATATGTTGCTGGGCTTTATCTGATTTTGTTTCAGGGATTAAAAAATAACCAAATGCAAATATGAGAATGCAAATCGGGACGTTAATAAAAAAGGCAATGCGCCATCCTAAACCCCATAGGTTTGCTGAAACCAACCAGCCGCCAACCACTTGACCAATAACGACAGAGAGGCCTGCTATTGATGTATAAATCCCTACTGCGTAACGATGACGTTCTCCCTCTAATGTTGTGTGGATTGTCGCCAGTATTTGTGGCAATAGGAGTGCGGCAAAAAAACCTTGGAGTACGCGCCCTGCAAGCATTGAGATAATACCAGTGGCGAACCCACAAATTGCCGAAGCAAGACAAAACCCGGTAATGCCAATCAAAAACAGACGCTTTCTTCCGTACTTATCTCCTAATCGTCCCCCGGTGGCAATTAGAGAAGCGAAACTTAATCCATATAGTGCAACAATAAAAATGAGCCCTGTCTCATCGGTTTTTAGTGCCTTGCCGATTACGTCAAGTGCAACATTAACTATTGAGAAGTCTATTTGAGGTAATACTTGCCCCACGACAAGGAGCAGTACCCCGAATGCAGAAAGCTCTTTGGTTTTCTTCTTGCTTAACATTATTTTTAGACCCATGTTGGTTGTTTTTAATGAGCTATGGTAAAATTTAGTATACAGATTGCAGAGTCGTGTCCTGCTGGTTATCCTCTGTATGGATATTATGAACTTTGTTTTATACCGTACAAGTAACAGGTTAGACATGTATAAATTGTATAGGGTAATTAATGAAGCAAGATAACCTGAAGTTGATGGGCGATTTCTTACGGGCAAAAAGAGAAAATATTTCTCCTGAAACGATTGGGCTGACAAAACCATCCAGAACCAGAACCAGAGGGCTAAGAAGAGATGATGTGGCTTATCTTTCAGGTATTAGTACGATTTGGTACAGTAAAATAGAGCGTGGTCAAGTCGCGGGGATCTCACCGCAAGTGCTTGTATCTATTTCGAAAACTTTGCGACTGACTAAATCGGAATATGAATATTTATGCAATTTAATGTCACCGCGAAAAATAACTCAAAAAGATCCCTGCTGTACTGTTTCTGAGCATGCGTCTCAGTTGCTATTGCAATTAAATCCATTGCCTTCATTACTAATGAATGATTACCTGGACATTATTACCTGTAATTCCGCATTTGATCTTATGGTCGGTTTTAGTATTGACTCTCTTCCTCTTACTGAAAAAAATTACCTTTGTCTGACAATTGGAAACTCTGCTTGGCAAAAATTATTATGTATCGATGATGATGACAAGTTGGAGCTGCAAATAACGAGAATGGCCGGTTTCCTTAGAGACACCTTAGCCCGACTTCCTGACGACGAAATACTGAAGAAAAAAATTGATGATTTTAGAGAGTTATCGCAACTCTTTGATAAGGCCTGGACAGATAATACCGTACTACAACCTGAGGGGGTGTTATATGTATATAACCATGCTGAACTGGGTAAAATATCCTTAGATAAACAGTTGTGGTGGAATTTTACTGGCGACTCTAGTAGCAGATTGAACATTTATCATCCTCAAGACAAGGTTGATCGTCAACGTTTGTTGCAAATAATGCAATAGCATGGCGCTCCATTTTGGATTTCTGCAAAGTACCTTCCAGGTCATAGCCAGGTTAGATTGAATTTTATACTGATACAATGCGCAGTCTGCCAGTAGGTCCGTTTTGAGCAATTCGACTGCTCAGAAAATTAGCAGAGAAATAGAGTATGCAGAGTTTGTATTCGTTAACCGCAGGTGCTTGTGTGCGTTGGCATGATTTGCCGGGGAAGGGTGTCCCGATTGTGTTTGTTCACGGGATTGAGTGCGCTTTTTCCACGAATTGTGCCGATCCGGCATTTGGCGGGGGACGCACCATCGCCATACTGATTGACCTTCCAGGATATGGTTTTAGTGATAAATCTCGTGATTATGATTACAGCATTGCTCATCAGGCGGAAGTCGTAATCGACGTGGTTAACGTACTGAAATTGCAACAGGGTTCCAGACAGGCGGCATAAGAGCACAGACGCTCCCTCTGCAAGATTTTGCCGGCCGGAAAGAGCTTTCTCTTTAGTTAAAATACACGTCGACATGTGTCCCTAATTTGCGGGCCAAACCTTTTGCTCCATCGCGCATCACCATATGGTGGTTCCAACGGAAAACGGGCGTTGCCAGCGGAGCGAGGTAGTTCATCCAGCGGGTGTTAGTGCGGATATTCCAATCATACCTAACGATAGTATCCCCCTCTATGTCAGAAAACGCCCACACTCCTCGGCCTTCGACGTCGCCACTGGCTTCCCCTTCTAAAAGGCAAAAAGGTTTAATATTTAATACATGGATATCAAAGGTTAATCGATAAGGGAGTACGCCTTTCCAGGTATAACGATGCAAGGCGCCAATTCCCTGAATATCGCCTTTCTTTAACTCGGTGATCTGCTCCAGACTTCCCCACCATTCGGGCCACAGATCCGGATGGCATAGAATATCCCAGACTTCCTGTATAGAAGCCTTAACCCGCCAGATGGTGGAGAACTTATAGTCAGCCATATAACCAGGCTCCCATTAAGGTGCGAAAAAATCAGGGGGGAAATGGATGTTGATAACCATTGCATCCATGAATACGGTTTCCAACATTTTTCCATCCAGTGCGTAACTGACCACCTTTGCAGGAAATCCATATTTCTTATCTAACCAAATGTCATAACGATGAACGGCATCGACAGCTTTTCCTTCGGGGCCGACCACGGATAAATGCAATGTCGGCTTCCCCGCGATGAAATCTTCCCCGAGGGGCGTTGTTGTCCCCCCATTTTGCAGGCTACGAATATTATTCAGCAAAACGCTGAAGTCCGATCGATCCACCCGATGACCGTTAGCATCTTGTATCAGTGAATCTGTGGGCGACAGGCTCAAAACAGGAAAGTTGCCTACGCCAAATGGCCACAACTTAACTTTGCCATTGGCCGGGTCATAGATTAGGACGGCACCTGAGTGTGGTTTGGTAAAGTCCATCCGTACATAGCCCGGTTTACGATAGCTATAGCGGATGATTTTAGCGTCATCAGGAGGTGACAAGGAACGCACCATAACCTGGTAGGATTGAATTTGTTCGAAATGTTGCAGCGCGAGAGTGATGGGGTCGGTCGTTGTTGAATTCTGCGAAAAAACAGATGCCACGGCGCTCTTGTCCGCTGCGTACGCCGTATCGTGAAAGCTAAAGATCAGTAATGTTGCAAGCATTACGGCAAAGGAAACTAAGTCGCTAATGATCGTCTCCTGTTTTGAAAGGGTCGGTAAACAGGTTATCCCAGCGTTTTGATGTTTGTGATTCACTACCCTCTTCAGAGCGCTGACTAAATCGTTTTTTGCTCCTGCGGATCTGGCGGGAACATAATCAGTATGTCAGATAAAATCCAGGGCAGTGTTTTTCGATTATTTTAAATAGAAACAAAAACCCTTTATTTCAGCATGCCTGGTTGTTATCCGGGCGACGGATATGCCGACAACAGCCTTACGCATCAGGGTTGTATAAAAAACTGACGTTGCTGCTTCATGACCGAGCTCGGCGTGACGCCAAAGGCTTTACGGAATGCATGGCTGAAGTGAGTAAAATCAGAAAACCCATAGTCAAGTGCCGCCTCGGATACGCTGCACACGCGGCCCTGTTCAAGTGCGTCGCGGCTGGCCTGAAGCCGTTCTTGCCAGATAACGGCCGCCGGCGTTTTCTGATGCCGGGCAAAAGTCCGGGTCACGGTGCGTACTGATACGTGATGAGCCAGAGCGATACTCTCTACGCTGAGTTCGGGATTGGTAAGATTTCTGCTGATGTAGTTTCTCATTCTTCCATATAAATCGCGTTCTGAAGCCGCTGTATTGTGGTCCTGTAGCTCCAGACTCAGCATTAGCAGATCCAGCATCGTTTTTGAAAAGCGGCTGGCAACATCCGGATTGCTGATCAGAATGGGCGTCTGAACCGCCTGGCAAATCATCTCGCGCAGCGGAATAACGCCTGGACGAGTATCGTCAAGGACGGTGGCGGTCAGGACATCGCTGGCCGACACGTTTCCGGTGAGCAGATGCCGGGGAATGCGAATGAGGTGGTTATTGCTGCCGCCGAGGCTGAAGCGAAACGTCTGTGCAGCATCGTAAAGAACCAGATTATTGGATGACAGACAGGCCTTTCGTCCTCCCTGTTCCAACTGCCCGTATCCACCCTGGATATAACCGAGCCACAAATCGTCGTCCGGCCCTGTTCTCAGATGTCGTGATTTTCGCTCCCAGTGGTGAAGGGTTGAAGTGAGAGTGCACACATCCAACAGTCCCACTTCACGCACGGCAAGTTCTCCGTCAAACCCGCCGTCAGCAAGCGGTTTGCCATCCGAAGGAATGCAGTGACGAAGAATGACATCATTCCAGTATTCGAAACGGCGAGGCGCTGAAACATGTTCGGTGGAATAGCGAATCTCCCGTGGCGTTGAATGACTGTTCACAGCGGCACCTCATAGCAGTAACTGCAATTCAGGATGGATTGTTTCAAACCGAAAGCAATATTTGCGCCATGACCGCATTACGAGGCATTTCACGGCTATTTTAAGTTTTTGGCGGCATTAAGTGGGAAGATACGCACTATTTCAGGGCAGTGCTGCACTGTGCGATTTCATCATTTCACTCTCTGATTTACCGATCTCGGGGGTGTCCTTTCCAGCCAGACGATTGTCCGACTGAGCCAGGTATTCGGCAGATTTCTCCTTAGTATCAGTGGTGAGTTAACCATCGCTGAAAACTATAAACCTGGGAGTCCTTATGGAATCTGCAATCGATAAACATCTGAAATGCCCCCGCACGCTTTCCCGTCGGATTCACGACGACTACCAGCCACCGTTCCCGATGTTTGCCGGGCGGGCCAGCGATGATCTGACGCAGGTCGTTATGGCCTATCTGGGCGTTCAGTTTCGTGAAGAACATCGTGAGGACGCCGTCCGAGCCATGCAGCACATTGTGTCGACCTTCAGCCTGAGCAACGGGCCGGGCAACCACGACATCTCTTTCCATACCGACAACCAGGGCTACGGTAACTTTATTGTGGTGGGGTACTGGCGGGATCCGGCGGCTTACTGCCATTGGCTCCGTCAGCCAGAGATCGACAATTGGTGGACTTCCGATGAACGTCTGCAGGATGGCATCGGTTATTTCCGCGAAATTATTGCCCCGCGCGCCGAACAGTTCGAGACGCTGTATGCCTTTAAAGAAGACCTGCCGGGCGTCGGCGCGGTGATGGACAATATCAGCGGCGAGATCCAGGAGCATGGCTACTGGGGATCCGTGCGCGATCGTATTCCCGCTTCCCAGAATGACTGGCTGCAGCCTGGCGATGAACTGCGCATTATTTCAGGCGATCCTGATGCCGGGGGCAGGGTGGTGGTGCAGGGCCATGACAACATCGCGCTTATCCGTTCCGGGCAGGACTGGATGGAGGCGGAAGAGGAAGAGCGCCAGCTTTACTTCACGGAAATGCTCCCCCCGTTGCAGGCCGGTATGGATTTTCTTCGGGATGAAGGGCAGGCGCTCGGCTGCTACAGCAACCGCTTTGTCCGCAACGTGGATATCAACGGAAACCTGCTGGATATTGCCTACGATATCGGTTTCTGGCGTTCGCTTGACAAACTGGAGCGCTGGGCGGAATCACACCCCACACACCTTCGCATATTCACCACCTTTTTCCGGGTGGTGACCGGTCTGCAGAAACTGCGGCTCTACCACGAAGTTTCCGTCTCGGACGCCCGCTTTCAAACATTTGAGTACATCAACTGCCATCCCATGACCGGGATGCTGCGTGACGCTCAGCGCTGAACGAAACGACGATAACTTATTCATCCATCATTTCTCCGGGGATTACATTATGCACGCATTACGCGTTTTTCTGCCTGCCATGCTGCTTTGCTCTGTGCCCGCACTCGCCGTCGAGGTTGCACCCGGCGACTATAGCCAATTTCCTGACGGCACCACTGTGGGGCTGCTTTATTATCAGCACGCCTCAACCGGCGCAGCGTATTCGCGCGGCGACAAAGTCAGCCGTGATTACAATCTGACTTCCGATATCGGCATGTTGCGTTTGCTGCATACCGTACAGATTTCCGAGTCGGCAACGCTGGACCCGCAGTTTCTGTTGCCTTTCGGGCGGATATCCGGTGGCGGCGATGCCTCAGGGCTCGGCGCTGCCAGCGGTACCGGCGACTTAATCCTGACCGTGCCTTTAAAAGTGAAGCTCAACAGCGGCGGCGACATTTTTGGCTTCGCGCCTTATCTCTACGTGCCCAGCGGCAACTATGACCACAACGATGCGCTGAATTTGGGGGAGAACCGCTGGAAGGTCGACCTGCAGGCCGCCTGGGTCAAGTATTTTACTGAAAAATGGGCGCTGGACGTGGTCGGCGATGCCATCTGGTACGGTGAAAATAACGATTATGGAACCACCTCATCCCGGCTCCAGCAGGATAATGCCTGGACGGCCCAGATTATGGGGCGTTACATGCCCGATCCTACCCTGGCGCTCGGGCTGGGTTTCGGGCAGAGCTGGGGCGGTGAAACCACCGTTGACGGCGAAAAGCAGGATAACCAGACACAGACCACCAACGTGCGTATTACCGCAACCAAATTTGTGACGCCCCGCGATCAGTTCCAGATACAGCTGGGCAGGGATCTGCGCGTTGAAAACGGCGCCGAAGAGAATTTCCGGTTGAATCTCCGTTATGCACGCGTTTTCTGACGCTGTCTTTCCTGACCAAATAACTGTCCGGCTAAGCCAGGTCATCGTTGCGCCGTCGCGTTATGTTCAGGTCAGGATCCAATCAATCGTTTTCCCTATAAGGAATCATTATGGCTATTGAACGCCCCGATGCCGGTCAACTTCAGCAACTTGCCCGCCAGCTTCACCTACAGATTTCCGAGAGCGAAGCGGCAGAATATCTTGCCCTTATGCAGCCAAACCTTGACGCCTACGATCTGATTGACGGGTTACAGGATGAAATCCCACCGATTAAATATCCGCGCGAAAAAGGATATCGCCCTGGGAGCGAAGAGAATGCCTTGAACGCCTGGTATTACAAAAGCCGGGTACCGGGGGCGGCAAAGGGCAAGCTCGCAGGGAAAACCGTGGTGCTCAAGGACAATATTGCTCTGGCCGGCGTCCCGATGATGAACGGTGCGGCTTCGCTGGAAGGGCATGTGCCGGCATTCGACGCCACCGTGGTAACGCGCCTCCTTGATGCCGGCGCAACCATTCTGGGTAAAGCGACCTGCGAGCATTTCTGCCTCTCCGGTGGCAGCCATACGTCAGACCCGGCTCCGGTACATAACCCCTGGCGTCAGGGTTACAGCGCCGGTGGCTCTTCATCGGGCAGCGCAGCGCTGGTTGCGGCCGGGGAAGCGGATATGGCGATGGGCTGCGACCAGGGCGGTTCCATCCGCATTCCGTCCGCTTTTTGCGGCACGTACGGCATGAAACCCACCCACGGACTCGTTCCCTATACCGGCATTATGCCGATTGAAGCCACCCTCGATCATACCGGGCCGATTACCGCGAACGTGAGGGACAACGCCCTGATGCTGGAGGTGCTGGCCGGGCCGGACGGCCTTGACCCGCGGCAGTACGCATCTCGCGGCGGAAACTATACCTCTGCGCTCGATAAAGGGGTCAGGGGCCTGAGGATCGGGGTGGTAACGGAAGGATTCCAGTTGCCCAATATCCAGCCTTTACTGGCCGAAAAGGTCCGTAGCGCTGTTGCCCGGCTGGAAAGTCTTGGCGCACTCGTCGGCGAAGTCTCGGTTCCCGGCCATCAGCTGGCCGCGGCGTTGTGGTCGCCCATCGGCTGTGAAGGCCTCACCATGCAGATGATGCATGGCAACGGTATGGGGTTTAACTGGGAAGGGCTCTACGACGTCGCCTTGCTGGACAAACATGCCGCCTGGCGTGACGGCGCGGACACCCTTTCGCCCTCGCTGAAAATCTGCATGCTCATCGGCCAGTATGGCCTGACGCGCTACAACGGCCGTTATTACGCCAAGGCGCAGAATCTGGCCCGCCGCGCTCGGGCAGACTATGACCGCGCCTTCGGCGATTTTGATCTGCTGGTGATGCCAACCGTTCCGATGACCGCTCAGCCGCTGCCGCAACCCGATTGTTCGGTCACCGAGTTTATCTCCCGGGCATTCGAGATGATTGGCAATACGGCCGCGCAGGACGTGACCGGTCATCCAGCCATGTCCGTGCCCTGCGGGCTGGTTGACGGGCTGCCGGTCGGCATGATGCTGATTGGGCGCCACTACGCCGAAAGCACGATTTATCAGGCCGCCGCCGCGTTTGAAGCGAGCGGAAACTGGGAGCAGATGTAACCGTTGGCTGCCCGTCGTTCAGGGTGATACCGCCGGACGAAAAGCCCGGCAATGACATTCAATTTTTCGGAGAGATACCATGGCTCACGACCACGAACACCACCATGACCATACCGAACCGCCAGAGGAGATCGCACTGCGCGTGAAAGCGCTGGAGTCCCTGCTGACGGAAAAAGGGCTGGTAGACCCCGCCGCGCTGGATGAACTTATCGACAGCTATGAACACCGAATTGGCCCCCGGAACGGCGCTCTTGTCGTGGCGAAAGCCTGGAGCGACCCGGATTACAAGGCCCGTCTTCTGGCCCATGGCACCGAGGCGATTGCCGAGCTGGGTTTTTCCGGCGTGCAGGGGGAAGACATGATGGTGGTCGAAAACACCCCCGAGGTTCACAACGTGACGGTCTGTACGCTTTGCTCCTGTTATCCCTGGCCCACGCTCGGCCTTCCGCCCGCCTGGTATAAATCGGCGCCTTACCGATCGCGCATTGTTATCGAGCCGCGCAGCGTGCTGGCCGAGTTTGGTCTGAACATCGGCGAGGAGCGGGAAATTCGGGTGTGGGACAGCAGCGCCGAGTTGCGTTATCTGGTGCTGCCGGAAAGACCCGCCGGGACCGAGGGCTGGAGTGAAGAGCAACTGGTCGCGCTGGTAACCCGCGATGCCATGATTGGCACCGGCGTGGCGCTTCAGCCGGGCGATAACTAACCACCGGTATTTCATTCAACTTTTTTGGAGAATCCAATGAACGGGATACACGATCTGGGCGGCATGCAGGGTATGGGCGCCGTCATTACTGAAGAAAACGAACCGCCTTTTCATCATGAATGGGAGCGGCGCGCATTCTCGCTTTTTGCCTCTCTGTTTGTCGGCGGTCACTTCAATGTCGATATGTTCCGGCATGCCATTGAGCGCATGAACCCGGCGCATTACCTCGAAGAAAGCTACTACGAACACTGGATGCATGCTTTCGAGACGCTTCTGCTTGAGAGGGGCGTTATTACCGCCGATGAGCTTTCCGGTGCGACCGAGGCGCTGTCAGCCCCGCCGGAAACGCCGGTGCTGCGGCAGGAGATGGTGCAGGCGGTCATCAGTACAGGGGGGTCTGCACGGGTGGATAGCGATGTTCCGGCCAGCTTCCGGCCCGGAGACCGCGTCAGAGCAAAAAATATCAATCCGGCAGGGCATACCCGCCTGCCGCGTTATGCTCGCGGGAAGACCGGCACTATTGTGATTGATCATGGGGTATTTATCACCCCGGATACGGCTGCTCATGATCAGGGCGAACATCCTCAGCACGTTTACAGCGTCAGCTTTGCCGCGACTGAGCTATGGGGCGATAAAGCGCCGCCTAAAGATACGGTGCGAATCGATCTGTGGGATGACTATCTGGAGGCGCTATGAGTACAGAAATCCGAATGACCTCCGATGTTCCCGCCGCGGACAACGCCCCATTCGAACATCCGTGGCAGGCGCAGGTTTTTTCGTTGATCGTTTACCTTCATCAGGCCGGGCAGTTCAGCTGGAAGGCGTGGGTTGATGTTTTCAGCGATGAAATAAAAGCCGGCCCGATACAGGAGAATGAAAGCATCAACGATGCCTATTACCGGCAGTGGGTATCCGCCGCAGAAAAAATGCTCCTCTCGCTGGAGCTGACTGGAGAGCAGGATATTGCCCGCCGTACCGATGAATGGCGGCAGGCTTATCTGAATACCCCACATGGGATGCCGGTTGTGCTGAACAGCGCGACCTGCCCACCGGCCGATGATCACCACCACCCGGCGCTTCGTGTCCCGGTGGCGGTCAGCCCGGCATTCGCCAGCCTGAAACCCTGAATATTATCCGCAGCCAGAGATGAGGAAGAAAAATGGACCATACCCTTAATGAAGTTGAAGTCGCACCGGCGCCCATCCCGCTTAATGCCGTATTGCCATGGCTTGCATTCGTCACGCTGATGGTGCTGTTGTCCGTCTATTTTATCGGGGCAGAACAGGGGGCAACCGCCGTTTTTTCCGGCAGCCAGATACACGAATATTTCCATGATGCCCGGCATCTGCTGGGATTCCCTTGCCACTGAGGAGAACGCCATGACGGGAAAACTTCTGTTACAGGGGATGCTGGCCGGGATCCTCGCGGGCATTATCGCCTTCGGCTTTGCCCATGTTTTCGGTGAGCCGCAGGTCGAGCGTGCGATTGCATTTGAAGAGATCCTTTCCCAAAAGCAGGTGAGTGAAGAGGGCGCTCATCATCACGATCATGAGGCCGATGGCGAAGTGTTTAGCCGGAAGACGCAGTCCGGCGCAGGTCTGCTGAGCGGCATGATCCTGTTCAGTGCGGCTATGGGCGGCGCTCTGGCGCTGGTCTGGTCGCTGTGCTGGCAACGTACCGGGCCGGGCGGCGCCAGAGCGCTGGCATTGGCGCTGTCGCTGGGCGGATTCTTGATAATGAGCATGATACCGGCGCTTAAATATCCGCCTAATCCGCCTGCGGTGGGCGATCCTTCAACGATAGGCTACCGGACTGCGCTCTACTTCGTCATGCTGTTGGTTGCAGCGGTGATTGTGGTGGCCGCCGCCTGGAGCGCTCATCAGCTCAGACCGAGACTGGGCGGCTGGAATGCTGCGCTGTGGGGAGGGTTGGCGGGGCTGGCGATGCTGATTGCCGTCTGCGCACTGATGCCTGAAGTGAATGAGATCCCGGACGGATTTTCTGCCGATGTTCTGTGGCGTTTTCGCCTGAGCGCTTTCGGTACTCAACTGACAATGTGGTGCGCAACGGGGCTGCTGTTTGGGGCATTTGCGGAAAGAACGCTGCGCAAACCGGGGCACAGCTACCAGACGGAAGGGTGCTGAAGGCATGACCGCCATCATGCAACTGATTTGCCAGGGGGAAACCCTGGCAAACAGACAGTCGCGCTTCCCTTCTGACGATCCCCTTAGCGAAGCTTCCCTGAAGCAGGTTCATCAGCTAAAGGAATGCGTCGGTCCATTCAATAAAATCTGGACCGCCCCGGCGTTGGCAGCAAGGCAGACGCAATTTGAGTTGGGCCTGCGCGGCGAGTCCGTTGCGGAACTGGCCGAACCCGGATACGGCCGTTGGGCGGGCATTCCGATTAAAACGGTTATCGAACAGGATGAAGGGGCATTTCAGCGCTGGCTTTCGGGAGAGGCCCCGCCGGGGGGAGAAAGCATGGCGCAGGTTATGGTGCGCGCGGGAACATGGTTGCCGCAGAGAGTGGCGGATCGGGAATGTCAGTGCGCAATTGTTTCCTCTGCGGTTATTCGGGCGATAGTGATTCAATTGCTCGATGCGCCCGTTAGCGCCTTTCAACTGATCGATATCCTGCCATTAAGTGTAACGACGCTGCGCAGTAACGGAAAACGCTGGCATCTGAGTTGTCTGGGAGGAAGGTTGGATGTGTTGCGGCGTGAACCAACGTGATGAATCTGGACAGCGTCTCACTCTGAACCGACGGTTCGAAAGCAAAAAGCCCGCTTGAGGAAACTCAGACGGGCTTTTTTTTATGCGAAAGCGGATGTTTATTTAGAAATCATATTCCAGCGCCAGGCGGTTCTGCCAGAAGTCTTTGTTAGACGTCGAGGTGGTCTGCACGCCGGCAAAGTCGGTGATGCTCAGGCCTTTGAGTACGCCGCCAAATTTGTAGGTGCCGTACACCAGATATTCGGATTGGTTGCTGCTGGATGCCCCTTTGCTCGGCGTTAAATCCATAAACGAGTAACGGCTGCCCAGTGAGATGCTTTCGGTCGCGTTCCAGTTCAGGTCGGTGGAGTAGGCGTTGCCGCTGCCCAGATCCTGCGTACTGGTGAAGAACGGCTGGGCAAAGTACGGGCCGGAGGAGGTGTTGTGCGCGTAAGGCGTCACCAGCGCACCGTTGCCGTAAGCATCACGGTTGGCGGTGATATGGTTGTAGTTTAACGACCATTTCAATGCCTGTGTGAGGTTCATCGCAAACTGCGCGCCGTAACTGGTGCTGTTCACATTGCCTGCCAGCGCTTTGCCATCGCTCACGCCGCGAATAAACTGAATGCCGATCTTCGGCTGGGAAGGGCTGTCTGTCCACGACAGGAAGCTGTCGGCGTACACCATCTTGGTGTAGTTGTCGTAATCCTCATACCACAGCTGGCCGTTCAGTTTTTTATTATCCAGCTTGATGGCGCGCCCGCCACCGACACTCCACATGCCGTTGGTCGTGCCGTCGGCGTCGGTATAGGCCGTGGTGTTGAGGAACCGGTCGTCGCCCCAGGGTTTGTAACGGGTGATTTTGGTGGCGTGCAGGAAGTTATCGCCGTCGCCATAGTTCGCGTCGATACCACGGAACAGAATGGGGGTGATGCGCCAGTCATAGTCGCCGATGAACGGAATATTAATGCGCTGATCGCCGGCCGTGATGCGGAAGTCCTGATAATGCCAGCTTGCATAGGCTTCGCCCACGCCGGTCTGGTTCGGGCCCAGCTCGGTAATCAGGTGGTCGTCGTTGTGTGAAATACCGCGCTGGAGAATGCCGCTGACGCCCAGGCTCAGGCCGTAATATTCTGCCGTGGCATATTTCACGCTGCCGCCATAACTGACCGTGTCCTGAGAATAGCCCGGTACGAAATACGCATTATGGGTGGAATAATACAGGGTGCGCAGGCTGCCGCTGACCGACCCGCAGGTGAACATTTCGGTGAGGGAATCTGCCACGCCAGCGGAGCAACCGGTCGCCGCCGGAGTGGCCGCCAGTGCGTGGTTTATGAATAATGCATTTGAAACGACAATAGCGCTCAACTTCAGCGCAAAGCTGAATGTGTTATTTTTCATTAATGCCATCCTGTTGAAGTGTAATAGGTTCTGTCCGGCAGCAAAACTGCCGGTAATTGTTTTTATGAGGGCGCAGGTAAACGGATGCCGCCCCGCCTGTTTTTCTGTCACCAAGAAGCGGGGAGGATAATAGTTATTTTTATTTTTCAGCCAATAAAAGAGGATCGTTATCCAATGCCAGGCTGTCACGCACTTCCCAGCCGCGTAGCTTGCCGGGGTTCAGCAACCCGTGGGGATCAAGGTGTTTTTTAACCGCAACCACCTCAGGTTTAATTTCCTCTTGTTTGCCATCTTCAATCTGAAAGACATGAGGGTTATTTATTTTCACGTCATTATCGCGGAAGGTGGCCATTATTTCTTTCAATCTTTCTTCGGTGGAGTAACGGACTAATTGTAAACCGCTGGCGGTGATATTTCCGTCATTGTCACGCAGGAATTCAATATGCGAAATAACTTCGTCGCCGAATAAATTGGCCATGTCGATAATCTGCTGACGATAATTGGTATAATTAAACGCCGTCTGTAAATAAGTCAGGGAGCTGTCGATTTTCAGCGCATGCAGCGTGGTGTGATTCCAGCAATATTCCATCAGTGACGCGTTAGCTTCGCGCGCTTCGTCGGCCGGTTGACGTATGGCGCTGTGCCCGCGATATTTTTCCAGCAGATGGGGACAAAACCCTTCGCTTTCCTGCGCAATCACGCTTATCACCGCGTGCCGGCTGGCCTGATAATGCCCGTTCAGATGGCTGAACCAGGATGGGATCGGCGCGGCGAACAGCGCCAGCTGGCGTTTTACCAGCCCTGGCGACCGGGCAAAGGCGTTGGCGTAATCCAGCGCGTCGGTGAAATCATCGAACACGTCCAGCCGTTCAATCCACTGATGGACCGGTGCCAGCGCCAGCTCAACCTCGAGCACAATGCCGTTGCTGCCATAGGCGTGATGCAGCAGCAACGCCTGCGGGGCAGGAACCTGCAAAACGCGCGGCTCGGCCTCCATGGTCATGACTTTGACGCCGAGCACATTGCCCGGCGCGCCCAGCGGACCGTAGTTGATGGAACCAATACCGCCAAAGCCGCCGCCGTAAAGGCCGCCCAGACTGGCGAGCCGGTAGGTGGAAGGCATGCAGCGCAGTTCCCATCCTGCGGGGCGGGTCAGCGTTTCGATTTCGGCCAGCCGGATCCCCGCCTGCGCGCGTACCACGCCGTTACCCAGTTCACATACCTGATTGAATCCGGTCATATCGACCAGAATGCCGCCCTCCAGCGGCACCAACTGGCCGTAGTTGCCGGTCGCGCCGCCGCGCAGGATCAGCGGCAACCGGTGCTGAACGCAGGCTTTAACCACCAGACGCAGCTCTTCTTCGTTGCGCGGCCTGACCACGGCATCAGCCTGTTTATCTTCCAACTGCTGTTTGAGCACCGGGCTGAACCAGTGAAAATCGCGTGAAAGGCGTTTGACCTTGGTTGCCTGCAAAGTCCAGTCGAGGTCGGGAAGCGCCTGCCGTATCAGGGCAAGCGCGTGCTGACGTTGTTCACTGTCCATATTCTTCCTGCCTAAAGATGAATGAAGTTAATGAGATTGCACGGCTTCGCTTTCATGCCAGGCGCTCAGGACGCGTCTCGAAATCCACGACATCACGCCAAACAGCGCAATACCGGTGAGTGAAATGAGCAGCAGAGCGGCGAACATCAAAGGGATGTCCAGCTGGTATCCTGCCTGCAATATCTGGTAGGCCAGGCCGGTATTATTGCCGCCGGTACCGGCCACAAATTCAGCGACCACGGCACCTATCAGCGACAGGCCGCTGGAAATGCGCAGCGCGCCGAAAAAATACGGCAGAGCAGAAGGAATGCGCAGGCGGATGAGAATCTGCAGGCGGCTGGCGTGGTTCAGCTGAAAATAGCTCAGCAGGCCAGGTGACACGCTGCGAAGCCCCTGCGTGGTATTGGAAATAATAGGGAACACCGCCATCAGCGTGGAACACACCACCAGCGACAGCGTGGTGTCTTTGACCCAGATGATGATCAGCGGCGCGATGGCGACAATCGGCGTCACTTGCAGGAACACGATGTACGGGAACAGCGCGGTTTCAATAAAGCGATTCTGCACCAGCACGAACGCCACGACTGCACCGATGACAATCGACAGTAAAAATGAGATCAGGGTGATTTTCAGCGTGAACAGCAGCGACATCACCAGCGAACCGCAATGGGTCCACAGACTTTGCAGCATCACCACCGGCGACGGCACCAGAAACTGGGGGATTTTGAAATAGCTCACCCATCCCTGCCATAGCAGGATCACCACCACCGCGACCACGGCCGGATAAAGCACTTTGCGAAACGTGGGGTTATTGATCCACGGAGAAGCTTTTTGAGTTTGCATACCGTTACTCCATACCCGATTGGCTGGCTTGCAGCAGGCTGTCTTGCAACTGCTTCGCATAGCGTGAAAACGCCGGACTGACGCGGAAATCTTCGCTGCGCGGGAAGGGTTCGGTGATGGCGATATCTTCCACCACCCGCCCCGGACGCGCGGCCATCATGATCACCCGCTGCGACAGAAATACCGCTTCGTGGATCGAGTGGGTGACGAACACCACCGTCAGCCCCTGTTCCCGCCACAGGCGCAGCAGGTCGCTGTCGAGTTTGTTGCGGGTGATTTCGTCGAGCGCGCCGAAAGGTTCATCCATCAGCAACAGCTTCGGGCGCGTCACCAGCCCGCGGGCAATCGAAACGCGCATCTGCATGCCGCCTGACAGTTCGCGCGGCAGGACGTCGGCAAATTTGCCAAGCCCCACCAGTTCCAGCGCTTCACTGACGCGGGTATTGGCTTCGGCACGGGGTACGCCCGCCAGATCCAGCGGCAGACGGACGTTATTGCGCACAGTGCTCCACGGCATCAGCGTGGCTTCCTGAAACACGAAAGACAGCGGCACCTGCGCCTTTTCGCGACTGTCGCGCCGCCACAGCACCAGCTTGCCGTCGCTGGGTTCCACCAGACCGGCGACCATTTTTAACAGCGTACTTTTGCCGCAGCCCGACGGGCCGAGCAGGGTGACGAATTCGCCCTGATTGATGGTCAGATTGACCGGCAGAAGGGCGCGGGTGCCGTTGCTGTAAATTTTCTCCGCCGACAACACTTCGATAGCCGGAACCGGCGGAGGATTGACTGAGCGGACATCGCTCATCACGGTCAGTTTCGGGGCTGAATTCATGGCATGACCTTCGCGTCTTTGATCATATCGAGGGTATAAGTCTGCTCAAACGGCACTTTCTCCGCGTCGATCAGTTTGTTTTTCACCAGCATGTCCCAGGTCTTTTTCAGACGCGGTTCAGTGATGATGCCGATACCGCCTGTTTGCGCGTCGCCGCCGGTCACCAGCTCATACTTCTTCATCTGCGCGATGCCGAAGGCAATCTGGTCGGCGCCCATCTGCGGATTGTCTTTGGCGATAAGCTGATTGCCTGCGGTCGGATCCTGCAAATACGCTTTCCAGCCCTGCATGGAGGCTTTCACGAACGCCGCCACCGCCGTCGGGCGTTTTTTGACGGTGTCGGCCATGCAGATAATCGAGTTGCCGTACGGCGGGTAGCCCCAGTCGCTGAGCATGTAGACGTAGAAAGGTTTGCCGCCTTTTTCGATGGAGAACGGCTCGGAGGTCACATAACCCTGCTGCACCAGATTATTGTCCGCGAGGAACGGCTGCACGCTGAAGGTGTACGGACGGATTTTGGCGCTCCCCAGCCCCAGTTCGCTCTTCGCCCACGGCCAGAAAGAGGTGTAAGCCTCGGTCGCCAGCAGGAAGGTTTTGTCTTTCAGTTGCTGTCCTGCCTCTACTTTGTCGTGGCTGATAAACACCGTCGGCGAATGCTGGAACACCGTCGCCACGGTCACCGCATGCACGCCGGCCTGCCAGGTTTCCAGCGCCTGACCGTTGTCGCCGAGCGTACAGTCCGCCTGACCGGCGGCCATCAGTTGCATCACGTTAACCTGCGGGCCGCCCATTTTGATGCTGACATCCAGACCGGCGGTTTTGTACAACCCTTTGGCCTGCGCTTCATAAAATCCGCCATGCTCCGCCTGCGCGTACCAGTTGGTCAGGAAGGTAAATTTCTCTTCTGCCATAGAATGGGCAGAAACGCCGGCCAGCAGCAGGGCCAGCAGGGTGTAAGTCGGTGAACGCCGTAGTTTCATCGTAAGAATTCCTATTTAGAGGCAAAAGAAGACGAAGGAGGAGTGAAGCTGGTTTGCACAAAACCGTTCCAGTGGTGTTTGCCCCAGGTCGGTTCGCTGCGGACTTTCCATTCCATCAGGTGGATTTCGGTGATGGCCTGTGCCCAGCTTGCCGCCAGCGAATCGAGGATCGCGTGGCCCTGTTCGGCGGTCGCACCGGTCGGATCGCCGATGACGCCGCTCGGACCAAAATCATAGGAAGCCCAGGCCGCGGCAGGGCGGCCTGATGACAGCGTCGGGCACGGGAATTCCGGCGGGTAATTGGCGACCGCGTGCTCGATGTGAACGCATTCCGGCGCCAGCGCCAGCATCACCGCCGTTTCGCTGTGACCGGCGTGCATTGCCATTTTTTGCTCTTGCGCGCTCAGGAACTGGTTTTCGACATTGGGCACGCGGAACACGTCGTGCGGGATCATGATCATGTCGCCATGACGCAGACGCATTTCCCGCGACGCCATTTGCAGCACCTGCGGTTGTCCGCCGTGCCCGTTGATCATCAGCAGTTTGCGGAACCCGGCGCGGTACAGGGATTCGGCAATTTCCAAAACGGTTTGCAACAGCGTGTCGCCGGTCAAGGTCAGCGTGCCGGGGAAATTCAGATGCTCGTCGGATTTGCCGTAGGTGATAGGCGCAATACCGAAGGCCGGAATGTCTTTTGAAAGCCGCGCCAGCGCGTGCCCCGC
Source organism: Serratia plymuthica (assembly GCF_018336935.1). NCBI lineage: Bacteria > Pseudomonadati > Pseudomonadota > Gammaproteobacteria > Enterobacterales > Yersiniaceae > Serratia > Serratia plymuthica. Next base: position 5,320,121 of record NZ_CP068771.1, read on the forward strand.
CACGCCGGAGGAGATCACGCTGTCCACCGAACACGGCAGATGCGGGCCGTGTTGCTCAATCGCGCCGGTCGGCAATACGATCACGGTGTTGGCCTTGTCGGGCAGGGCGGCGATGGCCGTCCAGCTCAGGAAAGGAAGAAAACGTTCTGCGGGAATATAGCCGTTAATCATGCTGTGCCTCGTGGTCGGACATTATTGGGTTAAGCGGGACAGGGGTAACCAGGCGGTAGCTTCCACTTCAATCAGCACCTCGGCGCAGGGCAACATTTCACTGACCTGAACCACGGTGGAAACCGGCGGTTGCCCGGCATAAAACAGCTTTCTGACCCGGCTGTAATACGGGAAGTGATCGAGATTGCGAAAGTACTGCACCAGCTTGATCACATCGCTCATCTGCCCGCCGGCCTCTTCGATGGTGTGGCGGATACTTTCGAGCACATACCAGCTTTGGGCGAGGATCGGCCCCTGTTTGGCGTCGGTCGAGAATTCGCCGGTTTCGCCCAGCAGCAGGCGCGCTTCGGCGGGGATATCCTGAAAACCGCGCACGATGGTCGCGCTGTGCGGATTGACGGGAATAATGCCGGAGAGAAAAACGAAATCACCGGCGCGACGCCACGCGGCGTATTTGGCGAGCGGTTTACCCGCTCCGGCTTCAAGACTCATGGGCTAACTCCTGATTCCAGGTGCGTTGGTGGATCAGCCTGCCGTGGTGGAAAACCAGGCGGGCTGCGCTGTTTAAAGGCCAGGTCAGGCTGTCGCTGCCCGGAAAGAGAATCAGGCTGGCATCGCTGCCGGCTACGAGCGGCAGGCCGGGCTGCGCCTCACCGCTCAGTGCGGCGACATCGCAGATAAGTCGCGACTGCCGATCAAAAACGTTATCCAGCTGAAGGGCGAACAGGGCGCAGGCCAAGGTATCCAGCGGGTCATAACTGCCGGCCGGACAAAAAGCGTCCTGCACGTTGTCGCAACCGAGCAGCACCGGAATGCCTGCCGCTTGCGCCTCTTTCAGCAGGGTGATCCCCCGCTGGCGCGGCGTGCGGTGGGTGACGGCGTCCTGCAACAGCAGGTTGGTCATCGGCAGCGCAATCAGCGTGACGCGCTGCGCCGCCAGCAAACCCAGCACCTCCTGCGCCTGTCGTTCACTGCCGGAGGCCAGCGCGCAGCCGTGGCTGCAACAGATGTGGCCGCTGAATTTGTTTTCTGACAGGTAATGCGCCAGCCAGCTCAGGCCGTGCGCCACCGGCGAAAGCTCCTCGTCGATATGCAAATCCAGATTCAGTTGCCAGCGCGAGGCGCTGCGCATCAGGTGGGTCATCGCTGCCGGATCCCAGTTGGACGAGTGGATAAATCCGCCCAGCAGGCAGTGGTTTCCGCTTTGCGCCACCGTACGGGCGATGCGGTCAGCCGCCTCGCCGTCGGCAAAAAGACTCAGCGGGACCAGCGCCACCCGCTCAAGCCGGACGCCCGGTTGCGCGATATTGGCCAGCTCCGTCCAGGCCAGCGGCGGCGTGACATCGAACCAGTCAATATGGGTGCGCAAGCGGGTCACGCCGTTGGCGGCGGCCCATGCCATTCCCTGTCTGGCGCGCTGTTGAAGATCTGCCGTGGTCCAGTGCCGGCGATCCTGATGCATGGTGTCGATAGCGGCCAGCAGACCGGGTTTTGACGGACGGCTGCGGCCGATGGTGAAGGTTTTATCGAGATGCGCATGAGGTTCGATCAGCCCCGGCAGCGCCGGCGCGCCCTGTGCGTCCCACAAATCATCTTGTCCTGACTGGCAAGGCGTCACTGAGGCAATTTTGCCTGCATCAAAGCGCAGATCTGCCGTCACCGGCTCGCCTGCATGCTCAGGCCACCCGGCAGGAAGCAACCACGCGGGGAGGCGAACGTTGGCAATGCCGTTAAGCGGTGAGGCGGGAGGAGGTAAGTTCATCTTGAGGCTCCGCGTTGGCATTACAGGTCGAGGACCAGAACGGGACTTTTGGAGCGCGAACAGCACAGCGTAATCTGCGTGTTCTCCGCTTTCTCTTCTTCTGTCAGCACGCAATCCCGGTGGTCGGGAATACCGTCGATGACATCAGTAATACAGGAGCCGCAAATACCCTGTTCGCACGACAACATAATATCGACCTTGGCATTTAATAAGACTTCCGCAATGCTTTGGTTTGGACCGACTAAATAACGCTTCCCGCTGGAGTTCAACTGAATGTGAAATTCCTGGTTGTCGGTGTCATGGTTTATATTCGCATTGCTGAACCGCTCAAAAGATAATTGATTTTTCTGCCAGTGGTGCGTTTGCATAATGTCTTCAAGACGCTCAATAAATCCGTCCGGACCACAGGCCATCACCCGCGTATTTTCATCCGGCTGACGCAAACTCAGCGGCGTATTGTGCCGCAGGGAGTCGTTGGCGCCGCTGTCATGCAAAAAGACGTGTTTTGCCAGCGCGGGCGCATTCAGACGAGGTATAAACGCCGCTTTATCCAGGCCTGCAATGTAGTAATGCAGTTCAAATTCAATTTGTTGCTGCGCCATGTGTTCCGCCATCGTCAGCAGCGGCGTGATGCCAATCCCCCCGGCAAACAGCAGATAACGACCGGCAGAGGGCAGCGGAAAATGGTTGCGCGGCATCGAGATGCTCAGCGTGTCGCCAGCATTGAAACGATGATGAATAAAGTGCGATCCGCCGGTGGAGTTTTCCGCCAGTTTTACGCAGACCTCATAATATTCCCCGCCGTGACTTTCGGTGCAGAGCGAATATTGGCGCGGGCCAAATTCAGGAATGAAAACGTCAATGTGCGCACCGGGTAAATAGGCAGGTAATAATCCTCCTTGCTGCGCAATAAGTTGCAGTGAAATATTCCCTTTACCGTTTTCACCGATCGCCTTGATCGTGACAGGAATTAATCCGGCATCTTTCATCGTCATTTACCGTATTCATTTTGATGAGTCATTCATAAAAAGGGGAGCAACCTATTCACCGCATAACATGCTGCCATCCGGCCTGAAACAGCGCAGGGCGGGCTTTAAGAGCGATGAAACGATTGTTCCCGTTGCAATGAAAGCTACGTTATTGTTATAAAACTGTTGCGTCCAGCGCTTTGATTCGCACATCCCGTTGCATAAAAGAGAGCACTCCATCATGTTCGCATTCTCCCGATTTCTGCTGTACTTCACTGAGGTTGCCCGCCAGGGATCGTTTCGCAAGGCGTCCGAAACCTTGCATGTCGCCGCTTCGTCGATTGACCGGCAGATCCTGCGGGTGGAAAAAGAGCTGGCGATGCCGCTGTTTGAACGGCACCCCACCGGGCTGCGGCTGACCGCCGCGGGCGAGCTGTTATTGCACTCGGCCAACAACTGGAAAAAGGATTTCACCCGCGTCTGCGAGCAGCTCGACGACCTGCGCGGTTTGCGGCGCGGGCACGTGCGGATTGCCACCATCGACGCCATCAACCGGCAGTTTTTCTCGGCGATGCTCAGGAAGGTGCATGTCGACTACCCGAATATCTCCTTCACGCTGACCACCATGAACAACGTGGATATTCAGCAGGCGCTGATGTCCGGCGATGCCGACTTCGGGCTGATGCTTAATCCGCAAAGTTCGCGTGAGTTGCAGGTGCGCGCTTTTGCAGAAATCGAGCTGGGGATTGTGGTGCCGAAAGGGCATCCGCTCGGCGGCAGAAGCGGCGTGCGTTTTAACCAGTGCATGGAATATCCGTTTATCTTGCCTGCCGCGCCGCTGATGCTGGCCGAACCCGTCCAGGCGCTGATGAATATCAACGGCGACATGATTAACGAAGTCGCGGTATCCAATAACATCCACATGATCCGCTCGCTGATTAAAGAGAAAATAGGCATAGGTATTCTGTGCTGGCTGGACATCATGGATGAGGTGGAAAGCGATGAACTGCAATTTATTCCGCTGACCGATCCGCAGTTAAAAACGTTCACCCTTTCGTTGTGCGTCGCCCCGGCAAGACAGCTTTCACTGGCCGCCTCGATGATGCTCAAACAGCTGGAGATGTTGTTCAGCCAGATCCAGACGCCGGGACGTGCCCGGCACTGATTTGCACTGTTCTGGTGCTTGATGCTCTGCAATGAATCAAAGGTTGCAGAGCCTGGACGATAAATCCCACGACAAAGCGCCGGGAAAGCGCATCCGTGAAGTTGGCATCTTTCTTGTATAACCAAGAGTGAGTAGAAGCGGTCAGTGCAGGCAACTGCGCGGGACATTGCTCAGCAACCATTTCGCGGTTCATTTTGAGCCGGTCAGGGGAGCTGAGCCGCATTCGCTCATCTTCCCTCCGGCGATGATTAGGAGAGGAGCAATGAAGTCGATTTCCCGCATTCCCCTGTCTTGCTGCGTGCTGAGCGCGCTGATCCCTGCCGCATTTTCGCTGGCGGCACATGCCGATGAGAAAATAGCACTGCTGACATCCTGGTACGCGCAGGCGGAGCAGGGCGGCTATTATCAGGCGCTGGCGACAGGCATTTACAAGCGTTACGGGCTGGATGTCAGCATTCAGTCCGGCGGCCCGCAGGTCAACGGCATGCAGTTGCTGCTGGCAAAACGCGCCGACGTGATTATCGGTTATGATCTCCAGCTACTCGAATCAGTGCAGCGCGGTTTTCAGGCCAAAGCCATCGCAGCCCCTTTCCAGTTCGATCCTCAGGGTTTGCTGACGCACGCTTCGGTCACTTCCCTCGACGGTCTGAAAGACAAAACCATTTTAGTCTCCAGCTCCGGGCAATCGACCTGGTGGCCGTGGCTGAAGGCACGCTATCAGCTCAGCGATTCGCAGGCTCGTCCTTACACCTTCAACATCCAGCCTTTTGTGGCTGACGAAAACGTGGCGCAGCAAGCCTATGTCAGTTCTGAGGTTTTTCAGGCGCAAAAGGCCGGAGTGAAATCGAATTTCTTCCTCTTTTCGGAGCACGGCTACCCCCCTTACGGCGGAATTCTGATCACCCGTCCGGAGCTTATCAGCAGCCGGAAAGAGGCGATGGCGAAGTTTGTACAGGCGTCGATGGAAGGCTGGGTGAGCTATCTGCAAAATCCGGCGGCGGGCAACGCGCTGATCAAAAAGGATAATCCGAAGATGACCGACGACCTGCTGGCCTGGGGCGTGCAGCAAATCAAAGAGCATCATCTGATTGACGGCGGCGATGCGGCGACGAAGGGCTGGGGCGCGATGACGGAAGCCCGCTGGCAGAAAACCCGTGATTTCATGGTGAACGCCAAACTGCTGAACGCGGATACCGACTGGAAGCAGGCGTATACCACCGAATTTGTCGACCAAATGCAGGTTAAACCCTGAGGAGCGTTGCGATGTCATCTGACTCTTTACTGATTAAACATGCGCACGCGATCCTGACCGGCTTGCCGGGAGACGCGGCGCGCCACGCCGGGCCGGATATTCGTGTGCGCAATGGCGTGATCGAGGCGATCGGTTCGCTGACGGCAATGCCCGACGAGCGGCTGATCGACGCCCGCGATTGTGTGGTTTATCCCGCCTGGGTTAATACGCACCATCACCTGTTTCAGTCATTGTTAAAAGGTGAACCTCAGGGGCTGAACCAAAGCCTGACCGCGTGGTTAAGCGCCACGCCTTATCGCTTTCGCGCCACGTTCGATGAATCCACCTTTCGCCTCGCGGTGCGTATCGGCCTGACCGAACTGCTGCGTTCCGGCTGCGCGACGGTGGCGGATCACAACTACCTTTACTGGCCGGATATGCCGTTCGATACCTCGGAAATCCTGTTCAGCGAAGGGGACGCGCTGGGAATGCGCATTGTGCTGTGCCGGGGCGGCGCAACGCAGGGGCGGACGATTGAGAAAGATTTGCCGCAGGCGCTGCGCCCGGAAAGCTTCGAGGATTACATGGCGGATATGGAGCGGCTGGTGGGCCGTTATCAGGATCCGAAACCGACGTCGCTGCGCCGCGTGGTGATGGCGCCGACCACCTTGCTGCATTCTGCGCCCGGTGCGCAGCTGCGCGAAATGGCGAAACTGGCGCGCAGTCTGGGGATCCGGCTGCACAGCCATCTGTCGGAAACCGTGGATTATCTCGATGCGGCGCGCGCCAAATTCAACATGACGCCGGTGCAGTTTTGCGCGGAACACGACTGGCTGGGCGACGACGTCTGGTTTGCGCATCTGGTGAAACTGCTGCCGCAGGAAATCACGATGCTGGGCCAAACCCGCACCGGCATTGCGCACTGCCCGCAAAGTAACGGGCGTCTGGGCAGCGGTATCGCCGATTTGCTGGCGCTGGAACAGGCCGGTGTGCCGGTTTCACTGGGCGTAGACGGTGCGGCATCGAACGAAGCCGCCGACATGCAAAGTGAAGCGCATGCCACCTGGCTTTTGCAACGCGCCCGAAAAGGCATGCTGGCGAAGCCGCGCTATGACGGCGGTACTTTTGAGGGCGGCGGCGATGCCGCCTCCATCGAAGACGTGGTGCGTTGGGGCAGCGCCGGCGGGGCGCAGATCCTCGGCCTGCAACAAAGCGGCACCCTGCAGGTGGGCATGCTGGCAGATATCGCCATTTACCGGCTGGATGACCCGCGCTACTTCGGCCTGCATGACATGGCAATCGGCCCGGTGGCCTGCGGGGGGCGCGCATCGTTGAAGGCGCTGATGCTCAACGGCCGCGTGATCGTCGAAAACGATGTCATCCCCGGCCTCGACCTGGACGCCATGCGCCATGAGGCGATGTCCGCCGTCCGCACCCTGCAACAGCGGGCTGCACGCTAACCCTATTGGTCAAGAAGGATAAGAACAATGACGCAATCTACTCAAACAGAAGGCTATGCACTGCAGGAACTGGAAAAAGAAGCGGGAATGGGCGCAATGGGTGAAGAGACGTTTGCCCGTGAAGTTCGTTGCATAGACCTGTCGGATTTCGAAAACCGTAAAAGTGAGATCGCCGATGAGCTCTGGAATGCCGCCGTGGAAATTGGCTTTTTCCAGGTCAGCAATCACGGCATTGCGCTGAGCGATATCCGTCAGGCTTTCAGCATGACGGAGGATTTCTTCTCGCTGCCCGAGGCGGTAAAGGCGCAATATCCGCTGGCTCGTAACGCCGGCTGGGAGAATAAGTCTCAGGTGCGCCCGTCAACCAGAACGCCGGATCAGAAAGAGTCTTACCAGATCACCCGTCCGCTGATGCAGCTGCTGTGGCCGAGTGAACAGGAATTGCCGGCGTTTAAACAGACCATGCTGGGCTTTGAATCCCAGTGCTGGCAATTGGGCATGAAAGTGCTTTCCTGTTTTGCGCTCAAACTGGGCTTCCCTGAGCACTTTTTCGAACAGGCGCATAATCCGGACCGGCAAACCTACCAAAGCACGCTGCGCATGCTGCACTACTATGCCACTGAACAGTCGGAGCAGGGGATGTGGCGCGCGGGCGCGCATACGGATTTCGACTGCCTGACGCTGCTTTTCCAGCGTCCCGGTCAGGGTGGATTGCAGGTTTGCCCGGGTAAGGATCGCGAAAGCCAGCAGTGGACCAGCATCGAACCGCGTGAAGACGTGATCACCTGCAATATCGGCGACATGCTGATGCGCTGGAGCGACGATCAACTGCCGTCAAATTTCCATCGTGTCAGAAGCCCGCTGCCCGGCGAATATCAGGGCGCGCGCTACAGCCTGGCATTTTTCTGCCAGGCTAACAAAGACGTCGAAATTCTGGGGCCGCAGGCGAAATATCCGGCCATCAGCGCCGAAGACTATCTGCAACAGCGCATTCAGGCGAACTTTGCGAAAGGATAAATAGAGCCGAAAAGCAAAAAGCCCGCTCGGTGGACTGCACCCCAAAAGTTGGACACCAACTTAGTAAGGTGCAGTTTTTTATTGACCCTGACCCAAAATCCTGCGCCATTCAGAAACAGAATTCCGGCATTATAAATCCTCCCTTTGTCCCCATCCGTCCCGCTTCCCGTCTGCAAAAATATTCGGATCACTTTCGGTACATAAAAGAGATCCCTTACATCCCGCATCAGGAGTGGATTTCTTTAATTCTTAAAGCTCTTTCCCAAAAAATCGTTGACTGAGGAGAACGATAGTTCTACTTTTAACGGATGAACAAGAAAACAACTGATACGCGGGAAAAAATCCTGAAAACGGCTGAGCACCTTATTTACCAAAACGGGATCCACGCCATGGGCATGGACCTTCTGGTCAAGACCTCGGGTGTCGCAAGGAAGAGCATTTATCGCCATTTTGCGAACAAGGAGGATGTGGCCTCGGCCGCGCTGACTGAACGCGACGAACGGTGGATGCAATGGTTCAGAACAGAGTCTGACAAAGGTGAGACGCCTCAGGATCGCATTCTGAACATGTTCACCGTTCTGAAAAGCTGGTTCGAGTCTGAAGGCTTCCGGGGCTGCGCTTTTATCAACACCGCCGGAGAGGTTGGCGATCCTGAAGACCCTGTACGGCAGATAGCGAAGATGCATAAGCAAAAGCTGCTGGATTACGTCCTCGAACTTTCCGTGCAACTGGGCGTTGAGCATCCGGCAGTTCTGGCCAGGCAGTTGCTGATCCTGTTGGAGGGCGCTATTACAATGTCATACGTGATGGGCGACTGGAGCGCCGCCGACAACGCACGGGAAATCGCGAAACTCATGTTGGAACGAGGCTCATCCGAGACCTGAGTATCGTAAACGATTTTAAACCTGCACCAAATTTGCCGGAGTTTTACCGACAGGCTGCACTCTGGATCAGAGTGCCTTCGGGTATGCCAGGATTCATCACGGGGATCCCGGTTTGCCTATCAGTGACAACCCTCGCCGGCTTTGACTTTCCCGTGGAATACGTAGTAACTCCAGACGGCTTAAACCCGTTTCACCAGAATAATCAGTAACCCACCTACTAGCATAAATGCCTGCTTTGCGGCGGAGATGCGGCACCCCTGATGCTTATGGATGTCGACATAAGGTTCGGCTAGACGCTGATCTCCAAACCAGAGTAGTCCGTCAGCATCAGCAGAAAGGGCGAGTGATACGCTTAACGACTGATAACCCGCACGATGTTCCATGAACATGCAAGTACCAAAACAGGCAATGGAGGGAACCAAATCAGGTTAGTCCGGCTGAACCAGCGCCGATCCTGCAAAGTTATCGTCGACGTTTAAATTAATCGTGCACTTCCATTCCTCGCTAACAACCGACATTTCATTGCCTCTTCCTTCTCTCTTGATGACTTAAACAGGCGAATTTAAATAAAAATTTATAATTTTAATACAAGACATTACGTAAATAAAAAAACTGGTACTTACTGAGCTGGGCATTCTTTTTGAAAAAAAACGTTGACCATGGAGAACGATCGTTCTACCTTTAAACCATAGACAAGGCGCCAGGCGATACCGGGAGGGAATCATGGGATCTGCCGGACGGCTTACTTATCAGAACGGGATTCATGCCTCCGATGCGGATCTGCTGATTAAGACCTCGAAAGTGGTGAGTGCAGTTGCGAAGAGGAGAATTTGCTGGAACGGGCCTCTCACTGAGTCCTGTGTAACAAGAACGATTTCTAACCTAAACCGAAATTTACAGGGGTTTTACCATGACTGATTCACAAGTACGCCCACCGCTTCCTCCTTTCACTCTGGAAACGGCGATTGAAAAAGTGCGCCTGGCCGAAGATGGCTGGAACAGCCGTGATGCTGCAAAGGTTGCGCTGGCTTACTCACTGGATACCAAGTGGCGTAACCGTGCCGAGTTCGCCAATAACCGTGAAGAAGCTCAGGGCTTCCTGGACCGTAAGTGGAAAAAAGAGCATGAATACCGCCTGATCAAAGAGCTGTGGGCTTTCGGTGGTAACCGCATCGCCGTCCGCTACGCTTACGAATGGCACGATGACTCAGGCAACTGGTTCCGTTCTTACGGCAACGAAAACTGGGAGTTCGGGGCTGATGGCCTGATGGAGCGTCGCTTCGCATGTATTAACGACATGCCGATCAAAGAGAGCGAGCGTAAGTATTTCTGGCCGCTGGGACGTCGTCCGGATGATCACCCAAGCCTGTCAGACCTGGGTCTGTAAGCCAGTCGATTGTCCCGCGTGAGGCCCACGGCTGCTGTCCCGGCCGGGGCTTTTCTCAACCAGTCGATGTAAAAAAAGCGAGCTGGCTGAGGCGGGGACAATCTTCTTTTTTGAGAGTGCGCAGCCTAACCCGGCGAATTACGTGAGTATTCCGCTCAATTCAATAGTGCACTATATAATAGTGTTCAATATTAATGGGTCGTATTATGAATATGAAATCTGTATTACTGACGGCCGCCATGGCGGCCGTTTCAACTAACAGCTTTGCCGATGCACCTCATCCAGAACGTCACGTTCAGGAGTTCCTAAAGGCGCTGAACGGCGGCGGTGGCAAGCCCATTGAGCAGCTGTCTCCTCAGGATGCACGCCAGGTACTGATCGACGCTCAGAAAGGTGCGAAGCTGCCTGCGGCTGACGTCACTGAAAAAACGATCAGCGTTGATGGTGGCACCATCAAACTTAACATCGTGAAACCCCATAATGCCCAGGGAACCCTGCCGGTATTCATGTTCTTCCACGGTGGCGGCTGGATCCTGGGTGATTTCGCCACGCACGAACGTCTCGTTCGTGACCTCGTGACCGGGTCCGGTGCAGCGGCCGTCTTTGTCAACTATACACCGTCGCCAGAAGTGCATTTCCCTGTTGCAATTAATCAGGCTTATGCGGCAACACGCTGGGTTGCTGAACACGGCAGCGAAATCGGCGTTGACGGCAAGCGCCTGGCTCTGGTGGGTAACAGCGTCGGCGGAAACATGGTTGCGGCCGTTGCGCTTCAGGCTAAGCAACATAAAGCGCCCGCAATCCGTTATGAGGTCATGCTATGGCCAGTAACAGATGCGCATTTCAACACCGGTTCATATAACCAGTACGAGAACGGGTATTTCCTGTCACGTAACATGATGAAGTGGTTCTGGGATGCTTACGCCACTAAGGAAAGCGATCGTAGCAACGTCCTGGCCTCGCCGCTGCGTGCTACGCCTGAGCAGCTGAAGGGCCTGCCGCCAACACTGATCCAGACTGCCGAACTTGATGTGCTGCGCGACGAAGGCGAGGCCTATGGTCGCAAGCTTGACGCTGCCGGCGTTGACGTGACGGTTACTCGTTACAACGGCCTGATCCATGATTATGGTCTGCTGAACGCGCTGAGCGACGTCCCTGCCGTGCGGACTGCACTCGGCCAGGCCGCTTATGAACTGAAAGAACACCTGAAGTAACTGCCTGGCGGCTGGCTTTTGGCCGTCGTCCGGACCGGAGTGCGAGTTCCCCGGAACCGGGCCATTTAGCGCTTCCAACTTCCCCCCATCATGCATACGACCTTCGCTTGATCGGGGGCTTTTTTTATCTGTATTTGCTCAGACCATAATGCTGTCCGTTACTGTCAGGAAAGTCATACCCCTGACTGACGGCAGCGATATTCGAGTTTGTCGAGAAAGGTGCATAAAACACGGTTCATTTCAGTGTAATCATTGCCTCGCAATGCGTCCGCTGACTGAGTCTGGCGGGACCGGTAGAAAATAACGTTTCGATACTGTCGGACACGCCCGGACTTCAGCGGCGGCACGGATGATTTTGAAGGGATGCGCGACGTAAAAGGCGCGGACGCATAAAGCACGTTAACCCGGTCGCCGTCGGGCGCCGGGGTTATTCGCTGCGGGGTCAGAACGGTTTAGTCGGCAGATACTTACCATCAAGGGTAATCACGGCGCGATGGCCACCGTCCGGATCTTCGACTTTTTTGATGTCCAGTTTAAAGTTGATGGCACTGATAATGCCGTCGCCGAACTTCTCATGAACCAGCGCTTTAAGGGTGGGGCCGTAAACTGACATCATCTCGTAAAAGCGATAAATGGTAGGGTCGGTCGGTATGCCGTCCGCAAAGCTTCCGCGAACCGGAATCGACTGCAGCAAAGTGACCTCATCAGCATTGAGGTCGAGCTTTTTACCCACCACTTCAGCGGCATCGGCGGGCAGCGGGTGCTGACCCAGCAGGGCTGCGGTTACGAATGCTTCGGATAAGCCGGTGCCGTCAACGATTTCGGCGAAGGAAAGGTTCTTACGGGCCTTTGCCAGGATAATGGTTTCGGTGAGTACCTGGCGTGCAGTCTGAGTTACTTGAGTCTGGATCATGATCTTTACTCCTAAATAGATTCGGGTTTCAGGCAACATGCCTGGTCTGGGATGAAACGGCCTGAACGCCGGGGTTTTCTGCAAGGGACACAAATGAACCGGTGCTGCCATCAAAGGCGTCGATACGACCACTCTCAATGTCATAGATCCAGCCATGCAGAGTCACTCGCCCTTCTTCAAGAGCCAGACGAACGGAAGGGTGAGTCTGAATATTAGCCAACTGAGCGATGACGTTTTCACGTACCATGGCCGTGACTTTGGCCGGTTGGTCCACATGATGGCGGGCCTCGTTCACCACCCGGGCCGAGTCGGCGTAACGTAACCAGCTGGACACTGCAGGCATATGATCAAGACACTTACAGGTAGCAATAGCTGTCATTGCGCCGCAGTCGGAGTGCCCGCAGATCACGATGTCATTCACCTTGAGCGCGGCCACTGCATATTCAACAGAAGCCGAAACACCACCCGGCTCAGGGCCATATGACGGCACAATGTTGCCGGCGTTGCGGATCACGAACAAATCGCCCGGTTCACGCTGGGTGATCAGTTCAGGCACCAGCCGGCTGTCAGAGCAGGAGATGAACAGTGCTCTCGGGCTCTGCTGGTTAGCTAAATTTTTGAAAAGATTGACCCGCTCGGGAAAGGCGTTTTTCTGGAACTTCAGAAAACCTTCAATAATCTCTTTCATGGTTGCTATCTCAGTATCGTTTGTGTGTAGCTGAGAGTAAGCGGCCTATAGCATAAGGTAAAAGTCTCATTTATTATGCGACTAATCAGATAATCTAATGGGGCAAGCTATGCTCGCCAGGCACATTCGGTATTTTCAGGCGGTTGCGGAACATCTCAGCTTCACAAAAGCTGCGGCGGCCCTCCACGTATCCCAGCCGGCCCTCTCGCAGTTGGTAAAGCAACTGGAAGAAGAACTTGGCGCCCGGTTGTTTGACCGGACAGGACGGACTACGCGCCTGACTGATGTCGGAGATGCTTATCTTCAGTATGTGTGCCGTGCTGCTCAGGAATTACAGGAAGCTACGCGCGCCATTCATGACGTGAGCGATCTGAGCCGAGGGTCACTGCGCTTAGCCGTGACGCCGACCTTTACCACTTATCTTGTCGGGCCGCTGGTCAGGGCGTTTCACTCCCGGTATCCGGAAATTACCCTCAACGTGCGTGAAATCTCACAGGAAAGCATTGAGGAGCAGCTCCTGGCGGGAGAGCTGGATATGGGGATCGCCTTCGGGAAAGTGAGCAGTCCGGACATTGATGTGATCCCGTTACTGGATGAGACTCTCGCACTGGTAGTCAGCACCGGGCATCCACTGGCTAATGAGAAATCCGTCGGTTTACAGACCCTGAACGCCGAGTCGCTCGTTCTGCTCAGTAAGGAATTCGCGACCCGAGAGCAGATTGACGGCTATTGCCGTCAACACGGCATTCACCCCAAGGTGCTGATGGAAGCAAATGCTCTAGGTGCGGTAATTGAAATTGTGCGCAGCACATCACTCTCAACGCTATTGCCCGAAAAGACAGCCCTTGCCCGGGACAACCTGGTGGCGATCGCGCTCGAACCCGAGCGCCTGACGCGCACAGCAGTTCTTATGCGCCGCAGGGATGCCTATCAAAGCTTTGCAGCCCGGGTTTTTACCGAGCTGGCTGCAGAAGTTTCTAAGCAACTCAACGCTTGACCATCTTCTGCGCGGATACAGGGGGGAGCTGGTCCGGGGACGCCAGCGAGTGTACAGGGCGGGATTCTTTACCATTGATACGATATTTGAGATACCAGAGACGCGAACCGCCTGGATTGACTAAAAGGTACAGGCCATGAGAGTCGGAAACTTTAAAGGGTCTTGCGGGTGGTTTTAATTTGCGGATTTTTGAGTCGTTAAGTGACATTGGGGGGGCATTCCGTCATCGAACTCACCTGACCCCAAATCTGACCACCAAATTTTCCCGGCGCGGAGGGAAAACTGAAAATGCATCGGGAAGATTTTCACGCTCACTGATTCCATCAAAGCCATACAGGCATGGGCACCGGCGCATGAAAAGCAAAAAGCCCGCTCGGGTTTCCCTGAGCGGGCTTTTCTAATATGGCTCCTCTGACTGGACTCGAACCAGTGACATACGGATTAACAGTCCGCCGTTCTACCGACTGAACTACAGAGGAATTGTGTGAACGGCCGCAATCTTAACGGGGTGTCGGCGGCATGTCAAAGGCGGATTACACATTCTGTGACTGTTTGCTTACAGAATGCGCAACCCGTTGAGCTTTTTGCAGATTTCCTCGTCATAGCTCAGGCTGTGTCTGCGTTTATGCCCGAATCGGTGGCAGGTGCCGGGAAATGAATCGGTTGCCTTCAATCCTGCACGACGAGGCGAATAACCGCTTAATCCTCGGTTTTGGCGCGGTAAACCCGCTGTGGGCGGCCAACCTTGCCGTAAATGATCTCGGCGCGAAGCTGCTGGGCGGCGGTGGAAAACTCCAGATAACGGCGCGCGGTGGTGCGGCTTAGCCCCATGTTTTTCGCCACGCTTTCGGCGGTGTGGCTGGCCGAAGGGTGATCGAACAGGGCGCGTATTTTTTCCAGCGTGAGTTCATCAATCCCCGCCGGCAAGGCCGCCTGTTGTTCACCGCGCGAATAGGTATTGAACATCTCGTCAATACGGCGCTGGTTAAGGCGCGCGTTATCTTTCAGCGCCTGGCGCCGCTGGCTGAACCGCAGCAGGGTAGCGGCCAACCGGTCATAGGCCAGGGGTTTGATCAGGTAATCGAACACCCCGCAACGCAGCGCTTCGGCTACCGTATCCATATCGCTGGCGGCGGTGATAAACACGATACCGCCCGCGTAGCCGCTCAGGGTCAACTCGCGCAACAGTTCAATGCCCTGGCCGTCGGGCAGGAAGTTGTCCAGCAGGATCAGATCCGGTTTGAATCTCTCCATCATCATGCGCGCCTGCCCCAGCGTGCCGGCCAGCCAGATTTGCCGGCCGCCACCGTTCTGCTTGATGAACTCCGCATGCATCTCCGCCAGTGGCGTTTCATCTTCGACGATAAGAATATTTAGCCATTCCATAATTAAACCCATACTTGCAATAAACATGCAAAGTGAATGTAAGTTAATCGCGTCTCAAAATAAACGTCGCTTTATGAATAAACACCATAAAAATAATTAAGTAAATAAAAAACATTAAATAACTTATTCCCGGGTGAGTGTTTGTGAAATAGGTCAATAATTCGCGTTTTTTTTCTGTTTACCATAGTTTCATTAAATAGGTCTGTCGCCACGTTTAATTTCAACTTTATGGTTTTAAAGGTTTTATCTCCGGGCGTTAATGTTAATTAAAATGGTTTTTTGTTATTCATTGGTTATTCCAGAGAGACAATTATGTTGGGCGGTGCTGTATTTAATCGGGTGAAGAGATCAGATCATAAAGACATTGCACAGATTAATGCTTTTCTGCGCAGTAACGATCTGAATATTGATACTACGGTAGAAGTTTTTATTACCGTGACCCAGGACGATAAGTTGGTCGCCTGCGGCGGCATCGCGGAGAATATTATCAAGTGCGTCGCCATCAGCCCGCAAATGCGTGGCGAAGGGTTGGCGCTGACGCTGGCGACCGAACTGGTGAACCTGGCCTATGAACGTCACTACACCCAACTGTTTATCTACACCAAACTGCAAAATGAGCCGTTGTTCCGCCAGTGCGGCTTCTACCCGATAGCCCGCGTGCCGGGCATCGTGGTGCTGATGGAAAACAGCCCATGCCGGCTGAAACGCTACGCGGCCCAGTTGGCGGGCCAGAGGCGGCCAGGCGAGCGCATCGGCAGCATCGTGATGAATGCCAATCCTTTTACCCGCGGCCATCAATACCTGGTGCGTCAGGCGGCGGCGAAATGCGACTGGCTGCACCTGTTTCTGGTGAAAGAAGACACCTCGCGTTTCAGCTATGAGGACCGGCGGCGGCTGGTGCTGGCGGGCACTGCCGATATCGCCAACCTGAGTGTGCACGAAGGGTCGCAATACGTCATATCCCGCGCCACTTTTCCTTGTTATTTCATTAAAGATCAGGGTATTGCCGATGACTGTTACACCGAAATCGATCTGAAGATCTTTCGGCAGTATCTGGCGCCTGCACTCGGCATTACCCACCGTTTTGTCGGCAACGAGCCGTTCTGCGCGGTAACGGCGAAGTACAACCGCGATATGCGCTATTGGCTGGAAACGCCGGAACTGCCCAGCCCGCCGATCGCCCTGGTGGAAATTGAGCGTTTGCAATATCAGGGCACGGCGATCTCCGCCTCCTGGGTGCGCAAGCTGCTGGCTGCGGGGGATTTCCACGCCGCCGCGCCGCTGGTACCGCCAGACACCCTTTATTACCTGCAAGATTTGCAAACGCAGCGCCGGGCCAAACCGGCGGCCAAACCCTTTGTATCCGCACAATCAGGTGAACGATGAAAATTATTCGAGAAGCAATGGCCGGCACGCTGGAATCCAGCGATGTCATGGTGCGCATCGCACCCGCCGAGGGGCCGGAGCACGATCTGCTGATCGCCAGCAGCGTGGAGAAACAGTTCGGCCAGGCCATCCGCCACACGTTGCTCGAGGTGCTGCAGCGTTATCGGGTGGAGCCGGTGCAGGTGATGGTGGACGACAAAGGCGCGCTCGACTGCGTGCTGCGCGCCCGGCTGGAAACCGCACTGATGCGCGCCAGCGACAATGGCCAACTGCCGTGGGGGGCCAGTGATGAAAACGCTGAATAAACACCGCCTGCGCCGCAGCATGCTGTTCGTTCCCGGCGCCAATGCGGCCATGGTGAGCAACGCCTTTATCTATCAGGCCGATGCGCTGATGTTCGATCTGGAAGACTCGGTGATCCTGCGTGAAAAAGACGCGGCGCGGCGGTTGGTGTACCACGCGCTGCAGCATCCGCTGTACCGGGAAGTGGAAACCATAGTGCGGGTCAACGCGCTGGACTCCGCCTACGGGCTGGCGGATCTCCAGGCGGTGGTGCGCGGCGGGGCGGATATCGTGCGCCTGCCGAAAACCGACAGCGCGCAGGACGTCGTGGAGATGGAACGCGAGATAGCCGCCATCGAAGCCGACTGCGGCCGCCCGGTCGGCAGTACCGGCCTGCTGGCGGCGATTGAATCGGCGGCGGGCATCACCCACGCGGTGGCGATTGCCCATGCCTCGCCGCGCCTGATCGGCATTGCTCTGGGCGCGGAGGACTACGTGCGCAACCTGCGCACCGAGCGTTCGCCGGAGGGCATCGAACTGCTGTTTGCACGCTGCTCGCTGTTGCAGGCGGCACGGGCCGCCGGCATTCAGGCATTCGACACCGTGTATTCCGACGCCAACAACGAAGCCGGATTCCTCCAGGAAGCGGCGCTGATCAAACAGCTCGGTTTCGACGGCAAATCCCTGATCAATCCCCGGCAGATCGAACTGCTGCACAACCTGTATGCACCGACCGCCAAAGAGGTGGCCCATGCCCAGCGCGTGGTGGACGCCGCCGCAGCGGCAGAGCAGGAAGGGCGTGGGGTGGTGTCGCTCAACGGCAAAATGGTCGACAGCCCGGTGATTGAACGCGCGCGGCTGGTATTGCAACGCGCGGCGCTTTCCGGCATGCGCGAAGAGTCGGTTCAGCAGGGAGAAGAAGCATAATGAAACGTCAACAACGACTGATGCCCCTGAACGTCCTGGCGGACCTGCGTTGCTATCAGGATGCCTCCAAGACCCGTCAACAGGCACGCAAACCGCGTGACGGTAAATGCTGCGACACGCTGGAGCAGGCGGTGCGCCGCAGCGGGTTACAAGACGGCATGACCATCTCCTTCCACCATGCGTTTCGCGGCGGTGACCTGGCGCTGAATCAGGTGATGGAGACGCTGGCGGCGATGGGGTTCCGCAACCTGACGCTGGCCTCAAGCTCGCTGAGCGAATGCCATGCGCCGCTGGTCGAGCATATTCGTCACGGGGTCGTGAGCCGGCTCTATACCTCGGGCCTGCGCGGCCCCTTGGCGGAAGCTGTCTCACGCGGCCTGCTGGCCGAACCGGTTCAGATTCATTCCCACGGTGGCAGGGTCAACCTGATCGAGTCCGGCGAGCTGAATATTGACGTCGCCTTCCTCGGCGTGCCGGCCTGCGATGATTTCGGCAATGCCAACGGTTACAGCGGCGAAGCCTGCTGCGGTTCGCTCGGCTATGCCAAAGTGGACGCCGACACGGCGCGCACCGTGGTGCTGTTAACCGAATCGATAGTGCCTTATCCGCACCATCCGGCCAGCCTGGCGCAGGATCGGGTGGATCTGATCGTACAACTGCCGCGGGTGGGGGACGCCGACAAGATCGGTGCCGACGCCACGCGCATGACCTCCAACCCGCGTGAGCTGCTGATTGCCCGCCGCGCCGCCGAGGTGATTGCCGGGTCCGGCTACTTTACCGAAGGTTTCTCGCTGCAAACCGGCACCGGCGGCGCTTCGTTGGCGGTGACGCGTTTTCTGGAAGACAAAATGCGCGCACGCGGCATTCGCGCCGGTTTCGCCCTTGGCGGCATCACCTCGACCATGGTGGATCTGCATGAAAAAGGGCTGATCGGCCGGCTGATGGACGTGCAGAGCTTTGACCGCGTGGCGGCGATGTCTTTGGCGCGCAATCCCAACCATATTGAGATCAGCGCCAACCAGTACGCCAACTTCAGCTCGAAGGGGGCCACGGTCGACAGGCTCGACGTGGTGGTGCTGAGCGCGCTGGAAATCGACACCGATTTTAACGTCAACGTGCTGACCGGCTCCGACGGCGTGCTGCGCGGCGCTTCCGGCGGCCACTGCGACACCGCCGCGGCGGCGCGGCTGGCGATCATCGTGGCGCCGCTGGTGCGCGGGCGCATTCCGACGCTGGTGGAGCAGGTGACCACCTGCGTGACCCCTGGCTTCAGCATCGACATTTTGGTTACCGATCACGGTATTGCCGTCAACCCGATACGCCCGGAGCTGGCGCTGCGGTTGCAGGAAGCCGGTTTGCCGGTGGTCGATATCGACTGGCTGCGCCGCCGCGCTTTGTTGCTGACCGGCGAACCCGAGCCTATCGCCTTTACCGATAAGGTGGTGGCGGTGGTGCGTTACCGCGACGGTTCGGTGATCGACGTGGTGCATCAGGTGGCGGAGTAACCCTATGGCTTACGTTGCCCCCGAACTGGCCGCCAACCGCGCCGTAAGCCTGCCGGAGCTGCTCACCAGCCGCGATTGCCGCCAGGCGCGCCAACGGGCATGGCTGGCGCGCCATCAATCCACGCTGCTGGTACTGACGCTGGTGGTGCCCGGCGCGCTAAAAGACAGCGCGCTGACGCGCAATATCTTCAACCTCGGCTGGCAGGCGCTGCAACAGCTATGGCGCGAGCAAGGTTGGCGCTGTCTGCAGGCCGAAACGCTGGCGCTCGCCACCGGCTGCGAAGGTTTTCTGGCGTTGCAGGCCGATGCCCAACGGGTGAAAGACTGCGCCATGCAGTTAGAGGTGCAACAGCCGATTGGCCGGCTGTGGGATATCGACGTGCTGGACGCCCAGGGGCGTATTTTGTCGCGGCGCGATCTGGGGCTGGCGGAACGTCGCTGCCTGTTGTGCGGCCAGCCGGCCAAACTGTGCGCCCGCCAACGGCGGCACGGCAGCGAACAGCTGCTGCAGCAAATGGAGAGGATGCTCAATGATGCGCTCTCAGCCCGTTAAGCCTGTCGGGCGTGCGCCGCAAACGGCGGTACAGGATTTCGCCCGCACCGCCTACCGCGCGCTACTGGTGGAAGTGAACCTCACGCCCAAACCGGGGCTGGTGGATCGCCATAACAACGGCGCTCACCGGGATATGAACCTCGGCCACTTTTATCGCAGCGCCCGCGCCATCGGCATTTGGCTGCCGCGTTTTATCCAGCAGGGTTGCGACGATGCCGCACGCCCGGCCGACGAACGGCTGCTGCGGCTGCGCCCGCTGGGCCTGGCCTGTGAAAACCATATGTTCCAGGCCACCGGCGGCGTCAACACCCATAAAGGCAGCGTGTTTTCCCTCGGCCTGCTGTGCGCCGCTTTTGGTCGCCGTTATCGGCAGCAAAAGAGGATCGATGCCGCAACGCTGTGCGCCGACGTGGCGGCCATGTGTCGTGGGCTGGTGGCGCGCGAGCTGCAAACCCGCAATGCATTGCAGACCGCCGGCCAGCGCCTGTTTGCCGAGCATGGCCTGAGCGGCGCACGCGGCGAGGCTGAGTCCGGCTTTGAGCGGGTGATCAACGGCGCGCTGCCGTTCTACCGACAACGGCTGAAGGCGGGCTGCGATGAGCAGACGGCACTGATGGACAGCCTGCTGTGGCTGATGGCGCACAACCAGGACACCAACGTCGCCGCGCGCGGTGGCCTGGCCGGGCTGCGCTGGTTGCAGCAGCGTGCCGGCGAGCTGCTGGCGCAGGGCGGGGCACAGGGCGCGCGGGGCAGGCAGCGCCTGCGGCAGTTCGACGCCGACTGCATCCGTCGCCACCTCAGCCCTGGCGGCAGCGCCGATCTGTTGATCGTCACCTGGCTGCTGGCGCAATTACCGCATTCCGATATCCCCGTGGCCATTCAGGCGGCAACGTGAAATCCACAGGGTATAGCCAAAAAAATAACCCGTTTTCAGGAGAGCCTTATGTCTCAAACCCAGGAAAAAATCTGGAAAGCGATAGCGCCGCTGCTGGTGCTCGCGATCCTGCTGTTGATACCCACGCCCGGCGACATGCCGCCGCAGGCCTGGCGCTATTTCGCCATCTTTGTGGCGATGATTGTCGGTATGATCCTGGAGCCGATCCCGGCTACCGCCATCAGCTTTATCGCCGTGACTCTCAGCGTGCTCAGCGCCAACTGGGTGCTGTTTGGCGCGCAGGAACTGGCGGAACCGGGCTTCAAGGCCGGTAAAGAGGCGCTGAAATGGGGGCTGGCGGGCTTCTCCAGCACCACCGTCTGGCTGGTATTCGGCGCGTTCATCTTTGCGCTGGGCTACGAGGCCACCGGGCTGGGGCGGCGTATCGCGCTGTTCCTGGTGAAGTTTATGGGCAAGCGCACCCTGACGCTCGGCTACGCGGTGGTGATCATCGATATCCTGCTGGCGCCGTTTACCCCGTCCAACACCGCACGCACCGGCGGCACGGTGTTCCCGGTGGTGAAAAATCTGCCGCCGCTGTTTGACTCGTTCCCCAACGACCCTTCATCGCGGCGTATTGGCGGCTACCTGATGTGGATGATGGTGGTCGGCACCAGCATCAGCTCGTCGATGTTCGTCACCGGCGCGGCGCCCAACGTGTTGGGGATTGAGTTCGTCGGCAAAATCGCCGGGGTGCACATCAGCTGGATGCAGTGGTTCCTGGCCTTCCTGCCGGTCGGGCTGTTGCTGCTGATTGTCGCGCCGTTGATTTCCTATTACCTGTACAAACCGGGCGTGACCCACAGCAGCGAAGTGGCTGCCTGGGCCAACACCGCGCTGGGTGAAATGGGCAAGCTGACGCGCAAGGAGTGGACTCTGATTGGCCTGGTATTGTTCAGCCTGAGCCTGTGGGTGTTCGGCGGCAATGTGCTGGACGCCACCACGGTCTGCCTGTTGGCGGTCTCGCTGATGCTGGCACTGCACGTGGTGTCGTGGAAGGACATCACCAAATACTCCAGCGCCTGGAACACGCTGGTTAACCTGGCGACGCTGGTGGTGATGGCCAACGGCCTGACGCGCTCCGGCTTTATCGACTGGTTCGCCCAGACCATGAGCACCCACCTGGACGGCTTCTCGCCGAACATGACGGTGGTGGCGCTGGTACTGGTGTTCTACTTCGCCCACTACCTGTTCGCCAGCCTGTCGGCGCATACCGCCACTTTGCTGCCGGTGATCCTGGCGGTCGGCAAAGGGCTGCCTGGCGTGCCGATGGAGCAACTCGCGATGCTGCTGGTGTTGTCGATCGGCATCATGGGCGTGTTGACGCCGTACGCCACCGGGCCGGGGGTGATTATCTACGGCTGCGGCTACGTGAAATCGAAAGATTACTGGCGGATGGGCGGCATTCTCGGCGTGGTGTATATCGCCGCGTTGCTGTTGATCGGCTGGCCTATCCTGCGTTTGTGGTACTGAGTTGTCCGCGGCCATCTCTCGATGGCCGCTAGTCGTGATACCCATCACACACTTCAGCGGATAACCTCTCCATCATAGCGAGGCGAAAGCTAACATATTCAAAATAATCACTTTCCTGGAGCCTCTGCGGATGAGAAGAAAAACGTTATTGCTGTGCTTGCCCTTATTATTGACCGGGAATGCCCTGGCGGAAACCAACGACTATCAGTTGGAACAGGTGCTGATGATGAGCCGCCACAACCTGCGTGCGCCGCTGGCCAATAACGGCAGCGTGTTGGCGCAATCTACCCCCAAAGCCTGGCCGGCCTGGGACACGCCGGGGGGCCTGCTGACCACCAAGGGCGGGGTGCTGGAAGTGTATATGGGCCACTATTTCAACCAGTGGCTCAGGCAGACTGGCGTATTGCCGCAGGAAGGCTGCCCGACCGCCGGCAGCGTTTATGTTTATGCCAACAGCCTGCAACGCACGGTCGCGACCGCGCAGTTCTTTACCAACGGCGCATTCCCCGGCTGCGACATCAGCGTGCACCACCAGGACAAAATGGGGGAGATGGATCCCACCTTTAACCCGATCATCACCGACAACAGCGAAGCCTTCAATCAACAGGCGCTGGGGGCGATGAACACCGAGCTGGCTTCGCTGAAGCTGGATGCGGCCTACAAACAACTGGCGAAAATCATCGATTACAAAGCGTCCAGCGCCTGTAAAACCGACAAGCACTGCGATCTGACCAAAGAGGCCAGCAAGATGAGCGCGGTGCCGGGCAAAGAGCCGGGCGTCGCCGGCCCGCTGCGGGTGGGCAACTCGCTGGTGGACGCCTTCATGCTGCAATATTACGAAGGCTTCCCGATGAAGGACGTGGCCTGGGGCAAAATCACCACGCCGCAGCAGTGGAAACAGCTGGCACAGTTGAAAGACGGTTACCAGGACTCGCTGTTCACCTCGCCGGTGGTGGCGCAGAACGTCGCCAAACCGCTGCTGACCTACATCAACGGTGCCTTGATTGGCGAACGCAAACCGGATGCGCCTAAGCTGACGGTGCTGGTGGGCCATGATTCCAACATCGCTTCGCTGCTGTCGGCGATGCGCTTCAAGCCTTATCAGTTGCCGCACCAGTATGAGAAAACGCCGATTGGCGGCAAACTGGTGTTCCAGCGCTGGCACGATAAGAAAAACGATCGCGACCTGCTGAAGATTGAGTACGTTTACCAATCCGCGGAGCAACTGCGCAATGCCACCCCGCTGACGCTGAAAACGCCGCCGCAGCGCGTGACGCTGGCGCTGGAAGGCTGCCCGGTGGATAAACAGGGCTTCTGCGCCTGGAGCGATTTCGAAAAAACCATGAAAGGCATTCTGTAATTCTGCCGCTCCTCTCCCTCGTTGCGGGGGAGAGGAATAATCGTTGTGGCCGGTCGATCCGGCGTCTAAAATTAGCGGCTTGCACACCCACAATGGACAACCCGTGTTCTCTTCTTTTATCCCCGGCATCGAATGGTTGAACCTGGACGGCTATCCGGGGCAGGTCGCCCGTTGCCGCTTTTCGCTGGCCAACTACCAGGATAGTTGCTTCGATGCCATAGGCATGGTGCTCCCCGATCATCTGGCGCGCGCGGTGCCAAAGCGGCGGGCGGAGTACCTGGCCGGGCGTTATCTGGCGCGGGCATTGCTGGCGCCGTTGGGGTTTGCCGATTTTACCTTGCCGCGGGGAGAAGACCGCGCGCCGCAGTGGCCGCAGGGGATTGCCGGCGCGCTCAGCCATAATGTGGATACCGCGCTGTGTGCGGTACATTGGGAAAGCGGGCTGGGGGGCGTGGGGCTGGACGTTGAAACGCTGATCCCGACCGAGCGAGCCGAAGAACTGTGGACCGTCATTGTCGGCGAGGAAGAGTGCGCAACGCTGCGCCGGCAGCCGCAGGCGTTTAACCAACTGCTGACGATAGCCTTTTCCGCCAAAGAGAGCCTGTTCAAAACGCTGTACCCGCAGGTGGGGCGCTACTTTGATTTTCTCGATGCGCGCACAGTGGCGATAGATACGCGGCAACAGATCTTTGAACTGGAACTGCTTAAGCCACTCACCGCGCATTGCCACGCCGGCCGCCGGTTTACCGGGCGTTACTGGCACCGAGGTGACGCCGTAACTACGTTTATTTATTTATAAATCAATTAAGTAAATCTCGTTACGCTGTCACTGCATCTGTCGGCGGCGCAACAGATGACGCGTACCTTCCGCCACCAACAACAGCACCGCCAGCCAGATCGGAATATAGGTCAGCCATTCGTCGCGGCCGATACTCTCGCCCAGCAACAGCGCCACCACCACCAACAGCACCGGTTCCACGTAGCTCAGCAGGCCAAACAGGCTGAACGGCAACAGGCGGCTGGCCAGGATATAACACACCAGCGCGGAGGCGCTGAGAATGCCCAACAGCGGGATCTGCACGTACAGCAGCGGATGAGTGGCCAATGCGGCCTGCGGCCCATCTCCGCCAAAGGCGAACCCGCCGGCGACCGGCAGCATCAGCGCCAGTTCGCACCACAGCCCGCCAAGGTTATCGGTACCGAAATGCCGACGAAGAATAAAGTAAACCGGATAACCCAGCGCCACTACCAGCGTCGCCCAGGAGACGCCGCCGACCTGATACAGCTCATTGCCGACGCCGATAATGGCGCAACCCACCGCCAGCTTTTGCAGCAGCGAAAGACGATCGCGGAAAATCACGCGTCCCGCCAGCACCATGGTCAGCGGCAGCAGAAAATAACCGAGCGACACCTCCAACGCCTTGCCGTGCAGCGGCGCCCACAGAAACAGCCACAGCTGAACCCCCAGCAGCGCGGAGCTCAGCGGCAGAAACAGCAGGCGGCGCGGCCGCTGTTTGATCCAGCGCAGCGTCTCGCTGACCCGGCGCCAGTCGGCGGAAAAAATCATAAACAGCGTCAGGAACGGCACCGTCAGCAGGGTGCGCCAACCGAAGACCTGTTCGCCGTCGAGCGGGGCCAGCGTGGAGGTGTAGTAATACATCACGGCGAACAATACCGAGGCGACAACCGAAAGAACGATCCCTTTAATCACGTGCGATCCCGAAAGGTTATTGATTTTATTGCGGGTACTCTAGAGAAGTTTGGCGCGCACAACAATGGCGAGCATCACACTGGACAATCCTCGGCGGCGAGTTAAAATAAATACTGGGTATTCATACAGGCATTAAGCAATGACTCTCGATCTTTTCGAAGACGCCGTGCCGCCGCCGTGGCGCGAGCAGATCGCTCCGGGCGCGGTGGTGATGCACGGTTTTGTGCGCGATCACGGGCCGGAGCTGTTGGCGGCGGTAAAGGGGGTGATCGCGCAGGTGCCGTGGCGGCATATGATTACGCCGGGTGGCCATGTGATGTCGGTGGCGATGAGCTGGTGCGGCAACGGCTGGAGCAGCGATAGCCGCGGTTACCGTTACTCCGAGCGCGATTCGCGCAGCGGCAAACGTTGGCCGCCCATCCCGGTTATTTTTATGGCGCTGGCGGACGAAGCGGCACAGCAGGCGGGCTTTGCGCCGTTCGTGCCGGATTCGTGCCTGATTAACCGCTACGATCCCGGCAGCAAGCTGTCGCTGCATCAGGATAAAGACGAGCACGATTTCGGCTCACCGATCGTGTCGGTCTCACTGGGGTTACCGGCGGTGTTCCAGTTCGGCGGCATGCAGCGCAGTGACCGGGCCCAGCGCATTCCTTTGGCGCACGGCGACGTGGTCGTGTGGGGCGGCCCGTCACGGCTGTGCTTTCACGGCATTATGCCGGTCAAAGAGGGCTACCATTCGCTGGTGGGGCCGCACAGGATCAACATCACCTTACGCAAGGCGCTTTAGCTGCGGTTCTTTGGCCAGACAGGCGACCAGATAATCGATAAACACCCGCAGTTTGGGCGGCAGATGCTGGTTGGGCGCATATAGTAACCATAGGCCGCCGTGATAGCTGCTGAGGAAATCCCATTCCGGCAGCACCTGCACCACTTCACCGCTGTCCAGCGCCTGCCGGGCGGTAAAATAGGGCAGGCTGCCAATGCCGAGGTGCTGTTTCACCGCATCCAGCCGTACGCCGGTATGGTTGGCGGCATAGCGGCCGCGCACGTTCACCGCGATCGTTTTGCCGGCGCGGCGGAATTTCCAGCGGGCGTCGTTGGGCGTTTCCCCCAGATAAATGCAGCTGTGTTGTGCCAAATCCTGCGGCTGCTGTGGCGTGCCGTGCTGCGCCAGATACTCCGGCGTGGCGCACAACAGATGTTCTATCGTCATCAGTTGGCGGCCGATAAGCCCGGGCGACGGGCGATCGGTAATGCGTAACGCCAGATCGACCCGATCGTCAATCAGGTCCATATAGCGGTCTTCCAGCCGCAGACGCACGTCCACCTTGGGGTAGCGGCGCAAAAATGCCGGGATATGCGGGTGCAGCACGAAGCGGCCTACCGCTTTGGGGACGCTGACGCTGATCAGGCCTTCCGGTTCTACGGCGCCCTGGCCGCTGATTTCCATCACCGAATGCGCGGCGTCCAGCATGCTGCGGCAGCGCAGGAAGGCTTCTTCGCCCTGTTCGCTCAGGCGCAGCTTGCGGGTAGTGCGGTGCAGCAGTTGCAGCGCCAGCGCCTGTTCGAGTTTCGCCACGCTGCGGCTGGTGGCCGAGGGCGAGGTGCCCAGCAGGCGGGCGGCGGCGGAGAAACTGCCGCTCTCCACCACTTGAACGAAAACGGCCATTTCGGCCAACAGCGAATGGGATAGATTTGTGCTCACAGCGCAAAGGTCCATTGTAAAGAAGACGGATTATCCTTTGATTATGGCATGAATATACTAGGCAGAGTTTCGTAACCAGGAGAAAGCGATGACCGAACGACTTTATTATTACAGCGACGCGCTGCAGGGCGAAGCGCAGGTGCTGGCCTGCACCCCGGTCGAAGACGGCGGCTATGCCGTGGAACTGAGCGCGACGCTGTTCCACCCGCAGGGCGGCGGGCAACCGGCCGATACCGGCGCTCTCGGCGCCATCCCGGTACTGCGTGTGGCGCAGCAAGGCGATAAGGTGCTGCATTTCACTGCCGAACCCGTGAACGCCGGGCCGGTGAGCCTGCAAGTGGATGGCGAGCGGCGCCGGTTGCACGCCCGCTGGCATTCCGCCGGCCACCTGATTGGCTGGGTAGGGGAAAACCACGGCTGGCAACCGGTGAAGGCGCACCATTGGCCGGGCGAAGGGCGCATTACTTTTGCGCCGGGCGCAGACCCGCAAACGCTGGAGCAAGATGCCTTGCAGGCAGAGCTGCAACGGCTGATCGCGGCCAATTTACCGCGCAGGCAGTTGGACGTTGAAGGCGTGCGTCAGGTGGGTTTCGGCGATCTGCCGGTTTACGGCTGCGGCGGCACCCACGTGGCTTCGCTGAGCGAGTTGGGCGCGGTGACCATCACGGCGGTGAAGATGAAAAAAGGGCAGTTGATTGTGCAGTATGAAATGGGCTGAGCAGGCTCAGCCCTGGCGGTAAATCGATCAGAATCGAATTTGCACCTTGGAAGACAGGTTTTTGTCGGCGGCGGCGATCAGCGCATTTTCAATCGCTTCCGGTGGATATTCACCGCTGAGCAGGGGCAGCGGGTCGATGCGGCCGTCCTGCAACCATTTAACGGCGGTAGTAAACTCGTCGACAAAGCGGAACGAACCGACCCAACGGATCTCCTTCACCAGCATCGGCATGACCGGATAATCGACGCTGTTGGCGCCCATGCCAACTTGCACCACGGTGCCGGCGGGCCGGGCCAGGGCCACGGTTGAGGCTATGGCCGCCGGGCTGCCGGAGGCTTCAAACACCACGTCGAAATAGCCTTTATTTTCCTGATAAGGCGCAGCGCTGCCCTCATTCAGCGGATTGAAGGTGGCGGTGGCGCCCATTTGCCGGGCCAGCGTCAGGCAACGGTCGCTGACATCGGAGGCGACCAGTTCGGACGCGCCGGCGCTGCGTGCGGCGGCCAGGATCAGGCAGCCGATGGGGCCTGCGCCTATCACCAGCACGCGTTTCCCCACCAGCGTGCCGGCAACATTGACTGCATGAATGGCAACCGCCAGCGGTTCGGCAAAGGCCATCACCTGCGGCGCGACGTTATCGCGGTAGGGAATGCATTGTTGCTCCGTTGCCACCACGTATTCGGAAAAACCGCCGTTAACGTGCGGATTAAACTGCGCGCTGCCCATAAAGCGCATGGTGGCGCACAGGTTTTGTTTGCCCGCCAGACAGTATTCGCAATGATTGCAGGGTTGAGATGGATTGACCGCCACCCGCTGCCCCACCCGCAGTGCCGATCCGGTGGGGGCCTGGCTGACGGTGCCGACGAATTCATGCCCGACTACCATAGGGTGTTTGAGGACCGACATGCCGGCGCGGCCGTGCTGGTAATAATGGATATCGGAGCCGCAGATGCCGCCGCGCTCCACCTTCACCAACACGTCATTCTCATCGTATTCCAGTTCGCGCAGCTCAACGCGCACGTCTTTTTCACCGTAGGCGAAGCAGGCTTTGCAGCTTAGGGTTTTTTTGCTCATTATTTTGCCTCAATGTTGTGGAGGTCCGCGCTGGAGTGCGGCGGTAAAGGTGTCTCCGGTTTCGGGGGAACGATCACCTCAATCTTGCCGACCAGGAAGGTGTACGCCAGCAGGCCCATTAACGCGACGGCGGCGATATACCACATCGCGTAGTGGAAGTTATTGGTGCGTTGCAAAATGACGCCAATGACGATAGGGCTGACGATGCCGGAAAGGTTGCCGCAGATGTTCAGGCAGCCGCCCATGGTGCCGATGAAATTGCGCGGGATCACATCGCTCCAGACCACCCAACCCAAATTGGAGAAGGCGTTGGCGAAGAAGGCGATGGACAAAATGGCGATGGCGATCACCGGTTGGTCTTCGAAAAAGTTGACCAGGCAGATAATCATGGTCAGGAACAGGCCCGACATGACCGGCAGTTTGCGGGCAAAGGTGCGGGATTTGCCCTTTTTCAGCAGCATATCGCTCAGCGTGCCGCCGCACAGCACGCCGGCCATCGCCATCAGATAGGGGAAGGACGCGCCCAGCCCGGCTTTGGCTATCGGCAGGTGCAGCCCTTTTTCCAGGTACACGATAAACCAGGTCAGGAAGAAATAGAGCGTGGAGGAACAGGCGAACTGGGCGATGAACAATCCCCAGACGGTGCGCTGCTTGAGGAAAAAGGCGAT
Organism: Serratia plymuthica; assembly: GCF_018336935.1. Taxonomy (NCBI): domain Bacteria; kingdom Pseudomonadati; phylum Pseudomonadota; class Gammaproteobacteria; order Enterobacterales; family Yersiniaceae; genus Serratia; species Serratia plymuthica. The sequence continues at coordinate 5,349,660 of NZ_CP068771.1, forward strand.
ATCGCTCCAGCGTACTTTTTCGCTGACGTTAGCCTGGTTTTTGGAGCCGTAGCCGCCGCCTTCGCGAATATAATCCAGCTCCTGCCGATTGGTTTTGCTGCTGTGCTGCGGATCGCGGTAGGCGATCAACCAATAGATGCCGAACAGAATGCCGACGCCGCCGGACAGATAGAACGACATCTCCCAACCGTACTCCGCCACTATGTAGGACAGCGCCGGGGTTAACAGCGCCAGACCGATATACTGCGCACTGGAGTAAATGGCCGTGGCGCGCGCACGCTCATGGTCGGGAAACCAACTGGCGATGATCTTGGTGTTGGACGGGAAGGAAGGGGCTTCGGCAACGCCAATCAGCGCCCGGCAGGCCAGCAGCATCAGGAATGACGCGGTTGCGGTGGCGAATAAATGGTGCGAGGCAAACCCCATCATGAAGGTAAACAGGCTCCATAAAATAATGGCGCTGCCGTACAGGATCCGCGAACCGATGCGATCCAGCACGTAACCGACCGGGATCTGGCTGGCGGCGTAAAACCAGGTAAACATGGAAAACAGCAATCCCAACTGGGTGGCGCTGAGATCGAATTCGGATTGAATCTTACTGCCGGCGACGGACAGGTTGGCCCGGTCCATATAATTTATTGCCGTGACGATAAACAACAGCGACAGAATAAAGAATCGCGACTTTGTTGCTTTCATTTTTTTTGTCCTGGTGAGTGACTTGTTTTTATAGGTTTTTGGGGTACAGGGGCGGTATACCCGCCATGGGCAAATACGCATTCAGAGGCTGTGGGGAAATTACAACACGGCAAGCCAACCGCCATCGACGTAAATGATTTGCCCGTTAACGTAATTGGATGCGTCGGAAGCCAGATAGACGGCGGTGCCGATCAACTCCTCCGGCTTGCCCCAGCGCTTCGAGGGATTGCTGGCTTTCACCCAGCTGTCGAAGGCGGGGTTGTCGACCAGCGCGGCGTTCATATCGGTCAGAATATAACCTGGGCCAATGGCATTGGACTGAATGTTAAATTCGGCCCATTCGGCCGCCATTGAGCAGGTCAGCATCTTGATGCCGCCTTTGGCGGCGGTATAAGGCGCTACCGTCGCGCGGGCCGCCTGGCTGGTCAGCGAGCCGATATTAATGATTTTTCCGCCCTTGCCGCGGGCGATCATCCGCTTTGCGGCGGCACGGGCAACGATAAAGGCGCTGGTCAGGTTGGTATCGAGCACGCGTTGCCACTGCGCCAATTCCAGATCGACCAGCGGTTTACGATATTGAATGCCGGCATTGTTGATCACGATGTCGACGGCGACCTGCTCCCGATCGAGCTGGTTGAATACCGCTTCAATGGCTTGCTCATCGGTCACGTCAAAAGCAAAACCGCGTGCCCGATGGCCTTGCGATTGCAAGCGTTCGACCGCGGCCTGTACCGTCGCGGGTTGGGTGCCGTTAAGGATAACGGCGGCACCGGCTGCCGCCAGCCCCTCGGCGTAGGAAAAACCTAATCCGCGGGTAGAACCGGTCACCAGCGCCGTTTTCCCCGTTAAATCAAACAGAGCAGACATATCAACCCCTTATGGTTGGTTAAATGATGCTGATGCCTGACGGGCCGTTAGGGGCATCATGCGAGATTCAGCGCCAACAGCTTGTATGACATCATTCATATTAAAATTGCGGTAAGCCTTGATGGAAATCAATGCGGTTAAACGGTTTTTGAAACTTCGATCACAAAAGAAAATTTCCATATGAGAATCGATGTTTTTAAATTTAATATAAAACAATGAGATAAATGAGTTCTGTTTTACAGTATGACACAGCGCACATAATTTTTAATTGGCGCTTCAGGGCTTGCGTCATCGGTGATATAAGTTCCCTTATCTTGTAGGACAACTTATAAGTTTGCGATCAAAGGAGTTTCCAGTGGGCAATCTAAAAATCACCGGCGTGAAAACCATTCTCACCGCCCCGGGCGGCATCGATCTGGCGGTCGTGAAGGTAGAGACCAACCAACCGGGGCTGTATGGGTTGGGGTGCGCGACTTTCACGCAACGCATACATGCGGTGAAAACAGCAATTGATGACTACATGGCACCGTTTTTAATCGGTAAGGATCCGGCGCGGATCGAGGATATCTGGCAATCCGCCTGCGTAAGCGGTTACTGGCGCAGCGGGCCGATCATGAATAATGCGCTGTCCGGCGTCGACATGGCGTTGTGGGATATCAAGGGCAAGGTCGCCGGTTTACCGGTGTATGAACTGCTGGGGGGCCAGTGTCGCGATGGCATTCCGCTGTATTGCCACACCGACGGCAGCGATGAGTTCGAGGTGGAAGACAACATTCGTGCGCGTATGGAAGAGGGTTATCAATACGTGCGTTGCCAGATGGGGATGTACGGCGGGGCGGGGACGGATGACCTGAAGCTGATCGCCACTCAGTTGGCGCGGGCAAAAAACATTCAACCCAAACGTTCGCCGCGCAGCAGCACGCCGGGCATTTATTTCGATCCGGACGCCTACGTGAGAAGCGTGCCGCGTCTGTTTGAACACTTGCGCGACAAGCTGGGATTCGGCATCGAGTTTATCCACGATGTGCATGAGCGGGTGACGCCGATCGCGGCCATTCAACTGGCGAAAACGCTGGAACAGTACCAGCTGTTTTATCTGGAAGATCCGGTGGCGCCGGAAAATATCGATTGGTTGAAAATGCTGCGTCAGCAGTCTTCTACGCCGATCTCAATGGGGGAGTTGTTTACCAACGTCAATGACTGGCGGACGCTGATTACCCACAATCTGATCGATTACATCCGCTGTCACGTCAGCACCATCGGCGGCATAACCCCGGCGAAAAAGCTGGCGACGCTGAGTGAAATCCACGGGGTACGCACCGCATGGCACGGGCCGGGGGATATTTCTCCGGTTGGCGTAGCGGCTAACCTGCACCTGGACATGAGCCTCACCAATTTCGGTATTCAAGAGTACACGCCGATGAATGACGCGCTGCGCGAGGTGTTCGCCGGCTGCCCGGAGATTGAGCGGGGTTACGCCTACCTGAGCGATCGCCCGGGGTTGGGCATCGATATCGATGAGAAAAAAGCGGCGCAGTATCCGTGCATCGGCGGGATCCCGTCCTGGACGCTGGCGCGTACGCCGGACGGCACGGCATCCCGGCCTTAACCTTGCTTGGGGGCGCATTTATTGCGCCCTTTAAAAGCGAGTCATTCGCTGCCCGCTGCGGTCTGCTTGAGTTTTTCGATGGCGATGACGTTCTCCGCCATCGCCTCATTGAGCACCGCAACGGCGGTAGAAGAGTCGCGGTTTTTAATCGCCATAAACACCTTGATGTGCGCCTCGACGCTTTCCAGCGAAATGCCCAGTGCCCGATTCAGTTCTTCCAGATAGTAATAATAGGTGTCTTTGATCGAGTGCATCACGTTGTAGAACACCTTGTTCTGCGACGCTTTGGCGATTGCGAGATGGAACTCGAAATCGGCCTGGGAATACTTCTTGTAATCGTCTTTGTTGACCAGCATGCGGTTCAGCGCCTGTTCCAGCGCGGTGATGTCTTCCGGTGTGGCGTTTAATACCGCCAGCTCCATGCATTTGAACTCTACCGTTTGGCGGAACACCATCATGTCGTGAAACTCTTCACGGCTGAGGTGCATGATGGGTTGCTGTTCGTTGAACAGGTTTTGCGGATTAAGATGTTTGGCGACGAAGCTGCCTTTGCCCTGATGGGTCACCACAATGCCCAAATCGCGCAGCCGCTGCACCGCGCTGCGAATGCTGACCCGGCTGACGTTGAAAGAGGCGGTCAGTTCGGCTTCTGAAGGCAGTTTGCTCCCCGGCGGCCAACTGCCGTCCAACAGTTTTTCTTTAATTTGTTCGTAAACCGCGTTGACCACGTTGTGTTTTTGGATCGATTGAAGACTCATGATACCCGTCGCATAAGTTGTCCTACAACATGCCTGTGGTATAGCACGCCAGGCTACAGGTGTGAAGTTTTTCACCGCATTTTTGCGTGGCTGGGCCAGGCCAAGGTGGCATAAATTTATGTTACGATCGCCATTCCGATTTACGGCGCGGGTGATTGATTGCGGTGCGACAGTGATTCGCTTTTGCTCCGGAAGGGTGTCATACAAGTCACGGTATGACATGTGATGTTTTAAAGCGATAAACAGAAAACCCTGTCTGGATCGGTATTCATTAAACCTCCCTCGGGATAACTCACATGAATATCAGTTTACCCGTCAAACTGGCATGCCTCGATCGCGCCCACCAGGGTTATTTCGCCGGCCCGGCCTGCCGCAGCAGGGTGCAGAAAGCGCATTGGCATCCGGCCTGCGGCAATGCTGGGCAGGTGCCGGTGTTGACCGCCTGCGCATCCATCGCGTGAAAACCGTAGAACCTATTCTCGAGAGTATTTTCCGCCGCACGCGCCTGTTCCGGCTGCGGTTCCGGCACCTTCGACTGAAACGCGGCAGCCCGCCCGGCCAGCAGGCCAAGGAACAGCAGCGAGAGTTGAGTTTTCATCCTGGCTCTCCTGATTTTTGGTTTTGATACAGTATAACATTACCTCCGTTCTGCCAAGCCAGAGCGCCTTGTGCGTTTTCCACCCTTGGTTAGCGAAATTAGTTCGTTCAACAACCCGCCATTTTGGTTTGTTATCTAACCCATAACGTTCCGAAATAAAGAAGGCGTGGCAAAGCTATGTTTAAGTTCTCTTTCAACACATTAACCCGCGGGATAGCAGTGGCATTGGGCCTGGCGGCGGGCGTTCATCCGGCGCTGGCGGCGGTGCAGGGCGGCACGCTGGTCTACCTGGAACAGCAGGCGCACACCAACCTTTACCCGCCCTCCGGCGGTTTCTACCCCAACGGCGGTATCCTCAACCAGATCACCGACAAACTGACCTATCAGAACCCGAAAACGCTGGAGATTGAACCCTGGATCGCCGAATCCTGGAGCAGCAACGCCGATAAAACCGAATACACCTTCAAGCTGCGCCCGGGCGTCACCTTCTCCGATGGCACGCCGCTGGATGCCAGCGCGGTGGCGAAGAATTTCGATACCTACGGCCTGGGCAACAAAGACAAACGCCTGCCGGTGTCGGAGGTGATCAACAATTACGACCGCAGCGAAGTGATCGACCCGCTGACCGTCAAATTTTACTTCAAACGTTCATCGCCCGGCTTCCTGCAGGGCACTGCCACCATAGGTTCGGGGCTGGTGTCCCTCAGCACCTTGAACCGCAGTTACGACGAACTCGGCGACGCGCGCCATATCATCGGCTCAGGTCCGTTCGTGGTCAGCGGCGAAACGCTGGGGCGCGAAGTGGATCTCAGCGTACGCAAGGATTACCGCTGGGGGCCGGCCAAACTGGCGCAGCAGGGGCGCGCCAATCTGGACGGCATCAAGGTGATCGTCACCGGCGAAGACAGCGTGCGCATTGGCGCGTTGCAGGCCGGCCAGGCGGACTTTATTCGCCAGATTCAGGCTTATGACGAGAAGCAGACGCAGGATCAGGGGTTCACGATTTACGCCGCACCGACGCGCGGCGTGAACGACAGCGTCGCCTTCCGGCCGGACAACCCGCTGGTAAGCGACCTGCGGGTGCGACAGGCGCTGCTGCACGCCACCGACAGCAAGCAAATCGTCGAGACGCTGTTCTCCGCCAATTACCCGCAGGCCAAATCGGTCATCGCCTCGTCCGCCGCCGGTTTTGTCGATCTGTCCGACAAGCTGAAGTTCGATCCGCAGTTAGCCAACCGCCTGCTGGATGAAGCCGGCTGGAAAAAGGGCAGCGACGGCCTGCGCGAGAAAGAGGGTAAAAAACTGCTGCTGAATGTGTATGAATCCCTGCCGCAGCCCCAGAACAAGGCGGTGCTGCAGTTGGTTTCGCAGCAGTGGGGCAAGGTGGGTGCGCGGCTGAACATCCTGGCCGGCGACGCCGGCAGCCGGGTGGCGGATAACCTCGATCCGCAGAAAACCCCGGCGACGGTGGTGGAAGTGGGCCGCGCCGATCCCGACGTGATTAAAAGCCAGTTCTACCCGACCAACCGCGATGCGCTGTTGCAAAAGGGCGGCAGCGGCAAGAACAGCCAATTCAGCGATGACAAGCTGAACGCGCTGCTGCTGGGCATCGCCTCCGAGGTGGATGCGCAAAAACGCCTGCAGATCGCCGGCGAGGCGCAAAACTACCTGCTCGATCAGGCCTATGTGATCCCGTTCTTTGAGGAGCCGCAGGTGTTTGCCGGCGCGCCTTATCTGAAGGGCGTCAGTTTTGAAGCGGTCGGCCGCCCGAGTTTCTATGGCGCCTGGTTAGAGAAACATTAAGGAGGCCACGATGACCCGATATCTGGCGGGGCGCATTGGGCAGGCGGCGCTGGTGCTGTGGGCGACCTTTACCCTGTCGTTTGTCCTGCTGCAGGTGCTGCCCGGCGATGCGATTCTGATTAAGTTTCAGAACCCGGACATGGGGCTAAGCCCGGCGCAAATCGCCGACATGCGCGCCGCTTATGGGGCCAACGTCTCGCTGTGGCAGCAGTATTTGCACGCGCTGGGCAACGTGCTGCGCGGCGATCTGGGCTACTCGATTCAGGCCGGCGTGCCGGTCACCCGTCTGCTGGCCACCAACCTGCCCGCCACGCTGCAACTGGCGGTACTGGGCTTCTCGCTGGCGTTGATTCTGGCGCTGGCGATTGCCTTTCTCGCCAATTTGAGCGGTTTCGGCGGGCTGAGATCGGCGTTGCAATCGCTGCCCTCGCTGTTTGTCTCGGTGCCTACCTTCTGGCTGGGCATCGTGTTGATCCAGGTCTTTTCATTCCAGCTTAGGGTGATCCCGGTGATCAACCCGGGCGAGTGGGAAGGGTTGATTTTGCCGATCGTGACGCTGTCGGTCCCGATTTCAGCCCCGCTGGCGCAGATCCTGATCCGCAGCATCGATCAGGTTCAGACCCAGCCGTTTGTCGCCGTGGCGCGCGCCAAAGGCGCCAGCCGCAGCGGGGTGCTGTGGCGGCATGTGGCGCGCAACGCCATGCTGCCTGCGCTGACCATCGCCGGCATTTTGTTCGGCGAACTGATCGCCGGGGCGCTGATTACCGAAACCGTATTTGGCCGCAGCGGGCTGGGGCAACTGACCCTGCAGGCGGTGCTTAATCAAGACGTGGCGGTGTTGCAGGCGATCGTGGTGATTTCCGCCGCCGCCTTCGTCACCATCAACCTGCTGGTGGATCTGCTGTTCCCGCTGCTGGATCCCCGCTTGAAAACGCAGACAGGAGCCGCCTTATGAGCAGTATCTCCTTTGAAAAAGCGACCGTGCCGGAACGCGATCTGGCCGGGCTGGAAAGCGAAGGCACTTTGCCGGCCAGCCGCCCGCGCCGCCGCAGGCGCGTGCCGGTGACGCTGCTGCTGGCCTGGGCGGTGATCGCCATCGCGGTGCTGTGGGCGCTGGCGCCGCAGCTGTTTACCGCCTACAGCGGCACCGAGGGCATTGCCGGCGCGCAGCGGCTGGCGCCGGGCGGGGCGCACTGGCTGGGCACCGATCAATTGGGGCGCGATCTGTACGCACGCATTGTTTATGGCACTTCGCAAACGCTGTCCGCCGCGCTGGTGGCGGTGGCGCTGGGCTTGTTGCTGGGCACCGCGCTCGGGCTGATCGCCGGTGCGGTGGGCGGGGTGGCGGACGATGCGGTCATGCGCCTGGTCGATGTGCTGCTGTCGATTCCCGGCCTGCTGTTGTCGCTAAGCGTCATTATCCTGCTGGGTTTTGGCACGGTGAACGCCGCCATCGCCGTCGGGATCACCTCGGTCGCCAACTTCGCCCGCCTGGCGCGCGCGGAGGTGGTGCGGGTGCGGCACAGCGATTACGTCGAAGCGGCCTATGGCAGCGGCGGCACCTTTTGGGCGGTGTTGTGGCGGCACATTCTGCCGAACTCGCTGACCTCGGTCATCGCCTTCTCGGCGCTGCAATTCGGCAGCGCCATTCTGGCGATCGCCACCCTGAGCTTCCTCGGTTACGGCACGCCGCCGCCAACGCCGGAATGGGGGCTGTTGATCGCCGAAGGGCGCAACTACATTTCCACCGCCTGGTGGCTGACCACTTTCCCCGGTTTGGCGGTGGTAGCGGTGGTGCTGGCGGCTAACCGCATCAGCCGCGCGCTGGCGGGGAGGCATTGATGAGCATTCAAACCGCATTGCAACGCGCCGCCGCTACGCCGGTGCTGGAGCTGGACAAGGTTTCCATCGCCTATCAGGAGGCGGCCGGCAGCCGCCGGGTGGTGCACGACGTCTCTTTCTCGATCCAACCGGGTGAGGTGGTGGCGCTGGTCGGCGAGTCCGGCTCGGGCAAAACCACCACTGCGCAGGCGATCATTGGCCTGCTGACCGAAAACGGCCGCCTGGAGCAGGGGGCAATCCGCCTCAACGGCACCGATATTGCCCACTGGTCGTCACGCCGGCTGGATGCGGTGCGCGGCGCGCAAATCAGCCTGATCCCGCAAGACCCTTCCAGTTCGCTCAACCCGGTAAAAACCATCGGTGAACAGGTGGCGGAGATCGTCAACATTCACCGCCGTTTGCCGCGCAAGCAGGTGCAGCAGCGGGTGGTGGCGCTGTTGACCCGGGTTGGCCTGACGCACCCGGAGCTGCGGGCGCGCCAATACCCGCACGAACTTTCCGGCGGTATGAAACAGCGGGTGCTGATCGCTATCGCCATTGCGTTGCAGCCGGCGCTGATTATCGCCGATGAGCCCACCAGCGCGCTGGACGTCACGGTGCAGAAACGCATTCTTGATCTGATCGACGAGCTGCGGCAGGAATTCGGCACGGCGGTATTACTGGTCACCCACGATCTGGCGGTGGCGGCGGAGCGCGCCGATCGGCTGCTGGTGTTCCGCCACGGCCGGGTGCAGGAGCAGGGCGTGACCGCCGAGGTGCTGCGCGCCCCCGCCAGCGACTATACCCGCCGGCTGTTTGCCGATGTGCCTTCGCTGACCGGCGCCGCCGCGCCGCGGCTAAACCCTGGCACGCAAGCGCCGGCGATCCAGGTTAACGGGTTGGTGAAAGATTTTCGCCTGGCCGGCTCCGGCGGCAAAAGCTACCGCGCGCTGGATCAGGTTTCCTTCAGCGTGCAGAGCGGCACTACCCATGCGCTGGTGGGGGAATCCGGCTCCGGCAAGACCACGCTGGCGCGCTGCCTGCTCGGTTTTCAGCGGCCGGACGCCGGGCAAATCATTATCGACGGCACCGATTTCACCCGGCTGAAGGGGGAAGCGCTGCGCCAGTTCCGCCGCCGCATCCAACTGGTGTATCAGAACCCCTTCGGTTCGCTCGATCCTTCGCAGACGCTGTATCAGGTCATTGAGGAGCCGTTGCTGAACTTCGAACTCTTGGGCAAAGCCGAGCGCTATCGCCGGGTGCGCGAGCTGTTCGAACGGGTGGCGCTGCCGGACGATTTGCTTGGCCGCAAGCCGCGCGAGTTGTCCGGCGGCCAACGCCAGCGGGTGGCCATCGCCCGCGCACTGGTGTTGCAGCCAAGGGTATTGGTGCTGGACGAAGCCACTTCGGCGCTGGACGTGACGGTGCAGGCGCAGATCCTGCGCTTGCTGCAGGATTTGCAGCAAGCCTTGGGGCTGACCTATTTGTTTATCTCGCATGACCTGGCGACGGTGCGGCAGATTTCGCACAGCGTATCGGTGTTGCACCGCGGGCAGCAGGTGGACGGCGGCGCGACCCGCGATCTGTTCGCCCTGCCGGGCAGCGATTATACCCGTCAACTGATTGAGGCCATTCCCGGCCGCCAAAGGTATGCCGCACAGCCAAAGAGTGAGGACGCGTTCCATGAGCAGTAAGAGACTTGGTTTTTTCACCCGGTTGTTGGATCAGGGCAGCGCGCAACAGCGTTACCGGCTGGCGACCGAACAGATCGTGCATGCCGAACGGGCCGGATTTGATACCGCCTGGGTGGCGCAGCACCATTTCCATGAGGATGAGGGCGGCCTGCCTTCGCCGCTGGTGTTTCTGGCACAGGTGGCGGCGCGCACCCGCCATATTCGGCTGGGCACCGGGGTTATCACGCTGCCGATGGAATCGGCGATTCGCGTGGCGGAAGACACCGCGGTGCTGGATCTGTTGTCCGACGGCCGGCTGGAGGTTGGCATTGCCGCCGGCGGCACCCCGTCCTCGTTCAGCGCCTTCGGGTTCGATGCCCAACAGCGCAATGCAGTGTTTGCCGACAACTTCGACACCCTGCTGCGGGCCTGGCGCGGCGAGGCGTTGGGCGGCGAGGATAACCGTTTGTATCCGGCCGCGCCGCAGTTGGCGCAGCGCGTCTGGCAAGCCACCTTCTCGGCGGAAGGCGGCGAGCGCGCAGGGCGGGCCGGTGACGGCCTGATGCTGTCGCGCACTCAACCGCGCCCGGCGGATGCGCCGGATTTGCCGCTGGACGCATTGCAAAACCCGATTATCGACGCCTATCTGGCGGCGCTGCCGCCCGGCATCGCGCCGCGCATCATGGGTTCGCGCACGGCGTTTGTCACCGACCACGGCCAGCAGGCGCGGGACTTCGCCGCGCAGGGGCTTGGCCGTGGGCTGGAACGCCTGCGCGCCAGTGGCCATCGGCCGTCCGATGAATCGCTCGACGGATTGATCCGCGCCTTTGACGTGCACCTGGGCACGCCGGAACAGGTTATCGCCTCGCTGCAAAAAGACAGCGCGCTGGCGCGAGTGACCGATCTGGCGTTTCAGGTGCATTCGATCGATCCGCCGCACGCCCATGTGCTGCGCTCGATCGAGCTGATCGCCCGCCATGTTGCTCCGGCGCTGGGCTGGCAACGCCGCAATCCCGCTTCCATCTCCCACGAACATCACGCTGAGGAAAAGGTATGACAGCCACATTGAACACTGAGGATCTGCTGGCGACGCTGGCAGAGATCGCGCCCGGCTCGGCCCTGGCGCAGGCCAGAGCGACGCGTCAGGCGGCGACGGACGCCATTCAGGCCAGCTATCTGGCGCTGTTTGCTCCCGCCGACGCCGGGGATTTCCCGCCGGCGCAGCGGCTGCTGATCGCGCAGCGCATCAGCGAATGGCAGGCCGACCGGCCATTGGCCGCACACTATGCGGCGTTGCTGCAACAGCTGGGCGGCGCACCGTCCGGCCCGCGTTGGCAGGCGGCGCTGGATCATGCCGAACGGCTGGCGTTCAAACCCGCCAGCGCCGACGCACGGCATTTGCAGGCGTTGCAACAGGCCGGTTGGTCGCTGGACGATATCGTCACGCTGTCGCAACTGATCGCTTTTGTCAGCTTCCAAAGCCGCCTGCTGACCGGTTACCGGCTGCTGGGCGATCGCCCGGTTGAGGTGAGCGGCGCCCCGGTCAGGGCCGGCGTCTGGCGCACCGACGCCGTCACGTTGAGCGGCCGCCATGCGCCGCCGGCGTTTACCCGCCAGGAACTGGGGTGGGAGCCGTGGATCGCCGCCAAGCCGCTGGCGGAGTTCGATGAGCCGGGCCAGGCGTTGTTGACGCGTTTCGGCCATGGCGATTCGGATTATTTCCGCCTGTTGGCGCGCAATCACCCGGTGCTGGAACAGCGCACGCTGGCGGACAGGGCGATTTTCTACACCCCCGGCGGGCTGGAGCGTAAAGATCGCGAACTGGCGGCGACGGTGGCCAGCAAGGTCAACGGCTGCATCTATTGCGCCTCGGTACACGCGCGCAAGGCGGCGCAACTGTCGAAACAAACGGAAGAGGTGCAGCGTCTGCTGGACGTAGCGCCGGGCGGCGTACTGAGCGAGGGGCAAGGGGAGCGCTGGCGGGCGCAGATTGATTTTGCCGCCGCGCTGTCCGCCACGCCGCCGCAGGCTAACGCTCAGCATCTGGCAGCGCTGCGCGAGCAGGGGCTGGACGAACTGGCGTTGTTGGACCTGGTGCAGTCGACGGCGTTCTTTGCCTGGGCCAACCGGCTGATGCTGACGCTGGGCGAGCCCTTCGACGACTGAGGCCGCGCCGCTTCGGCCTGTTGGCGGCATACCGGCCGGATATCTGCGTGCCGGGCGCCGCTTACACCGCGCTTTGCGTGCCTGGGCGCGAACGACACCCGCCGGTGCGGGCGTTTCTGGGGTGGTTGCAGCAGGAATTGCGGTAGCGAACAAAGCACAAAATAAAAATTTTTCTGATGTGGGGCGTGGGAATATTGGGTAAATTCGATATTCCATTCCCATGAGAGAGATGTCCATGAGCCAGCCAAGAACTTCTGATTACCCGATTGATGCGCAGTTTATTGAACGCTGGTCGCCGCGCGCGCTGGCCAATGATCCGATCGACGACGAAACCCTGCTGAGCTTCTTTGAAGCGGCGCGCTGGTCGCCTTCGGCGTATAACATCCAGCCCTGGCGTTTTGCTTACAGCAAGCACGGTTCGGCCAGCTGGGACAGCTATCTGGATTTCCTGATTGAGTTCAACCGCGGTTGGGCGCAGCACGCCTCGGCGCTGGTGGTGGTGATCTCCAAAACCACCAGCCTGAACGGTGAGAAGGAAGTCGCTAACCCGAGCCATGCGTTCGATGCCGGCGCCGCCTGGGCGAACCTGGCGTTGCAGGCGCATTTGAAAGGCTGGCTGACCCACTGCATGGGCGGCGTCCACCACGACAAAATCAAGGCGGCGCTGAACCTGCCGGATAACTATGTGGTACACGGCATGGTGGCGATCGGCAAAGCGGGCGATAAATCCCTGTTGCCGGAGTTCCTGCAGCAAAAGGAGATCCCTTCAGGGCGGTTGCCGCTGGAGCAGACGGTGGTCGAAGGGCTGAACTTCACCCTGTAATAGTTCCGTCTGACGTGAAAAAGCCCGCAGAGCATGACTTTGCGGGCTTTTTGCTTTCTTCAGGCTTTGCTCATCACCACGACCAGATAAATGCAGGGTTCACCGCTCTCGTTTTTGAACACGCAGTCCGCCGGTGGGCCAAGTTCCAGGCAATCCCCTTCGGCCATTTCATGGCGATTTTCCCCTTCCTGGAACACCAGCTCGCCGGACAGCAGCCAGATTAACTGGCGTTTGGCGGCGTAGACGGAGGCCGGCATCGGGATCTCCGCCCCGGCGGGCAGTTCAACGCGCACCAGATCGAGCGGAATGTCTGAGCGCGGGGACACATGACGGCGAACGTAACCGCTTTCGGGATCGACCCAGACCGGTTGATCCTCCCGGCGCAACAGCCGGCCCCCCTGCGTTTCCGCACGGGCAATCAGTTTGGACATGCTCAGGCCGAAGGCGCCGGAGAGCCTGGCCAGCAGCATGGCGGTAGGGCTGCTGTCGCCGCGTTCAATTTTATGCACCATGGCCCGCGAAACGCCGGCCCGTTCGGCCAGATCGGACAAGGACCAATGGCGGGCTTCGCGTTCGATGCGGATGCGTGCGCCGATGCGCTGATTTAGGTTGTCTAATTTATTATTCATATCGTAGTATGATAGTGGACAGTCAACCAGGGGGTCAACATGCTTATCCGTAACGCGACTATAACCGATAGCGAAGGCATTGCCGCTATCTATAACGACGCCGTGCTTAACACCACGGCGATCTGGAATGAACTCACCGTCGATGCGGCGAACCGTGCGGCGTGGATGGCGGAACGCCAGGCGGCGGGGTATCCGGTGCTGGTGGCCAACAATGAGGCGGGTGAGGTGATTGGCTATGCCTCGTTTGGCGACTGGCGGGCGTGGGACGGCTATCGTCACACCGTGGAGCATTCGGTGTATGTGCGGCGCGACAGCCGCGGCGGCGGGGTGGGGAAAACCCTGTTGCTTGCCCTGATTGAGCAGGCGAGAGCTATCGGCAAGCATGTGATGGTGGCGGGCATCGAATCCGGCAATGACGCGTCGATACGGCTGCACCTGAATCTGGGGTTCCAGAACGTGGGGCGGATGAGCGAAGTGGGCGCCAAATTCGGCAAATGGCTGGATTTGACCTTTTTGCAGTTGCAGCTTGATCACGAAATATCACCGCCGGCGCGCTAATACTATGAATATCATGCTATTGCTGCTGGTGGCGGCGGGCGTCAGCCTGGTCGTCCAGAACCTGCTGATGGTGCGCATTAGCGCAAGCGCATCGACGATCCTGATCGCCCTGGTGTTGAATTCCAGCGTCGGCCTGTTGCTGTTGATGACGCTGCTGTTCGCCAAAAACGGCGCGAGCGCCCTGGCTGAGGTGACCGGCAACTTCAGGATCTGGATGCTGTTGCCCGGCCTGCTGGGGTCGTTTTTTGTCTTTTCCGGCATTTTGGGTTACCAAAAACTGGGGGCAGCGACCACCATTTCGGTGTTGGTCGCCAGCCAGCTGGTGGCGGGGTTGGCGGCGGACATTTACAAGGCCGGGCCGGCGGCGTTGCGCGACAACCTGCCTGCGCTACTCGGCGCCGTTTTGTTGGTGGTGGGCGCTTTTTTGGTGGCCAGAAGAAGTTTTTGAACAGAAAAAGCCCGCCGGTTTTCCCCCTGGCGGGCTTGTCGTGCAGGTTAGCCGTTTTCACTCAGGCGATCGGGCGGTGCGTCTATGCCGAGTATGGCGGTGCTTTTACGGTATGAACACAAGATAAAGGCGAGCCCGAGCAAACAGGCGGAAATGATGACAAACCTGCTGTTGATCAACTGCGACAGCGCGCCCCCCAGCAGAGCGGCCGGCGGCATGATCCCCCAGGTGATGAAGCGAAAGCTGGCGTTGATCCGACCCAGAAGGTATTCGGGGCTAACCAACTGCCGGAGGCTGATAATATTGACCACTCCAATGGACGAGCCCCAGCCTGCGCAAAACAGGAAGACGCCGAGTAGCAGCTGATCTTGCGGTGCCGCTTGCGTTACGGTGCAAATAGCCAAAGTAAAAAGGCTGTAGATCATCCCGCCCACCATGATGCTGCGCCCATGCCCCAACCGTTCGCTGGCCTTGCCGGCGCAGAGCGCGCCGATCAATCCACCCAGCCCCTGCAACCCCAGAATCAAGCCGACCTGCGTGGTAGCAAGGCCCAGCGTTCGGGTGAGATAAACCATGATTTGCGGGGTCGCCGCGCAGGCGAAGATGTTCCACACCGCGCCGATAATCACCAGGCGGCGTAACGGCGGTGAATGGAAAAGGGTGTGAATGCCCAGCTTGATTTGACTGAGGCTTGACGGACGGGCGCCCTCGGGAGGCGCTGGTTTATTCTTGGGTACGGTCAGGATCATGCCGCTGCCCACCAGAAACAGCAGGCTGTTCACTAACAAGGCTCCCGGAATGCCGGCAATTTTTAACAGCATGCCGCCCACGGCAGGCCCGACCAACTCTGCCGCGCCGGCAATGGCCGCCAGAGCGCCGTTGCCTTTGGCAATCAGCCGTCCGGGAACCAGCGCAGGGATATAAGTCCAGTAGGCCACTTCAAAATAGACATTGGCGGCGCCGACGATAAAGACCATCGCCGCCAGGGTCATCACCGACAATGCGCCGATCCAAACGATAAACATGATGATCAGCAACAAAACGACGCGCAGAAAATTGGCGCAAAACAGAATCGACCGGCGCTCCCACTTATCTGCAGACACGCCGGCGATCAGGCTGAAGATGATAAAGGGCAAACGTTCGCTGGCGGCGAGAAGGCCTATCTCAAAGGGGGTCGCATCAAGAAAGGTGATGGCGATGAGCGGGATAACGATAATCACTATCGCCGTGCCGAGCTGAGTGGCGATATCTCCCATACAGAATCGTACGAAGGCCGGATAATGAAAAATCGAATCCCGTGTCGTCATTTGAGTATCTTCCTTAACTCGCCAGTGTGCATGCAGTAAAACTTACGCAAAGTATTTTGCCGTTTCCAATCCAATCAGCGCATCTATTTCGTTCAGGAAGCGATGCCCTTTTTCAGCCACTTCCTGCGGGGTTTCGGCCAGGATAATGACGTGCCCCATAATGCTGAAATTGCCCCCGTAGCGCCCAACCTCCTTGCCGGCAAAGATATTCAGCGTATTGTGCGGGATCTCGTAGCGAGCCAGCAGTTCATCGAGCTGTTCCGGTCGGAAGGATGAGGAGATGGTGCCCCCATGTCTGGCCGCCACCGCGAGAGTGATCCCCGCATTGGTAAACCCATCGTCGCTGACATTGACCGGCTCCCCCAGATGCAGACGGATCAGATACTCGAAAGGATCGTGGCCTGTCTGAATCTGATACATGATCGGAGACACGCTGCCCATCATTCGGGCATTGATTTCCACCAGCACCGGGCCGCTGTCGGTTAACAGCAATTCTACGTGATACAGGCCAATCTGAATGTTCAGGGCGGTAAACACCGCTTGCAGATAGGTTTTCATCTCTTCACGCGTCTGCTTCGGCAGGCCGGAGGGCATGACCGCCGCCAGCTCCAGCAGGTCGTAATAATGCGCGCGGTAACGGGTGGTGGTGGCGTAAAACATGACCTCGCCTTCACGCACGATCACCTCGGCGGAGTGCAGGGTGCCGGTGACGTATTCTTCGATGATATATTCATGCGACACAAGGCTGTCAATCAAGGCGCTGTTGGCCCGATCGATCTTCAGGTTATCGATATAACTATCGAAATCGCTCTGCGTGTGGCAAATAGCGGAAAATTGTTTGGCAAAGCCGCGAATGGGTTTTACCACAAACGGCAGCTTGATTTTTTTTGGCCCTTGCAACAGTTCCTCTTCATTTAACACCTCAAAGTCCGGTGAGCGGATACCGTTGTTCTTAAGGGTGGTACGCAAGCGATTTTTAAATATCGCATTGCCCAGATCTTGCGGGCTGGGATAGCGCGTTCCCCATTTTTCAGCCGCACAGGCGGCCGCCATGATGCCGGTCTCGGCCGAGCTGATTACCGTGTCGAACGGATTCTCTTTCACCAAGGCCTCGAGTACCGGGAAAAGATGCTCGTTTTCCAAGGTGTCTACCTCGATATAACGATCGACATGCCCTAACTGGTTAGCCAGTTTCGCCGGGTCTTTCGACATGATGCTGACGAAGCTCGACGACTTGGTCGGATGAATAAAGGTGACCTGATGGCCGAGCCGCTGAGCGCTGCGAAAGGCGTTCAGACCGGTCGGGGTGCTGTCGATAAAGATAACGTGAGCCATAAGCATTTCTCCTTGGAATAAAGTAGCAACTAATGTGGGAAACCGCAGATCAACAGATTGATAAAGAACAGCACGCTTAGAGCCGTGACGCAGAACGTGGCGTTGGGCATACGAATGGGAACGCAGGTTATTTGCAAAATGGAAATGATGGCCGTAATGAGCAGCACCAGACCGCCGGGCAAATAACCGGCCGTGTTCAGCAACAGCATATTGATGATGATAAAAGCGGCATAAGGCGTTTGCAGGCCATAAGCGCTCTCGTCTCCCGCGCCTGTCTGCAGAGTAAAGTGCGACAGGCGTACGCAGCCAAACAGGACGATGGAGGCCGAAATAACGCCGGTCAGCAGGGGGGCATAGGCAAACTGCTGGAACAGCAATACGGCGGTAACCACGTTGAAATTCAGCATATCGGCCAACGTATCGAACTGTTTGCCAAATGCCCGTTTCTCCTGCTGATGAGCATAAAAACGCCGGGCCAGATATCCATCAAGGTGATCGAGCAAAATAGCGATAAACACCAGCAGGATTGCCCACTCTGCGCGGTGGGCTAAAACCAGCATCAGCGCTACGATCCCCGCCAGAACATTGATGGCGGTTACCAGATTCGCGCCATCTATATATTTACCGGGCATCAGCCAGTGGCGTTGCGGTGACATCATGGCAGTTCCAGTTTTTGGGTGAGGGTGGCGTGGTGGCAATTAGCCAATCGTTCAAGCGCGGTGTGGAACGTCGGTTCATCGCAGCACAAGACGATCCTGATATGGTCGGCGCAGCTTTGCCCGTAAATAATGCCGGGGACCGTGGCGACGTGCGCAACCTGCAATAAGTAATCGGCGACGCTCTCGCCCACGGTGGCGAAGCGTTGCCGTTGCGCCGGCGGCAAACGTTGATAGAGCCCTCGAACGCAGGGAAACAAAAACATTCCCCCCATCGGTGAACGTGGCCAACTGAACCCCAGCGTCGGCGTTAACCGCTGTTTTGCCAGGCGAATTCGCGAGTGAAGCATTTTTTGCTTGTCCGCCAGCCAATCGTCGGTCTGTGCGTCCTGGAGTATGCGCAGGGCAATCTGTTCATATTGGCGGTTAACGCCAAGCACCAGGTAGTCGTGGGTTTTGCTGGCCGTGGCGATAAATTCGGCGCTGCCGACCAACCAGCCGATGCGCAGGCCGGGAATGCCGAATTTTTTGGAAAAACTGTTGGCCAGAACCGTCCTGCTCGCCAGGGGATCAAAGCTGCGTGCAGGATAATGCGGGCGGTTGAATGCCATGCTGTCATAGACTTCATCGTGAATAATCCAGGCGCCGCTGCGTTCTGCGCAGCGCATGAGCTGCTGCCATTCATCGGCCGACAGCACATACCCCGATGGGTTTTCCGGAGAGTTGACAATCACCGCTTTTGCCCCGCCGAGTTGGCGTCGGAATGACGGGTCGCTGTCGATCAAATCGCTGAATTCGGCATCGCCGACCGGGCGCGAAAAGCGCCGAGGTTGGCGGCCGAGAGCCAGCAGGGCGCGTTCATACAGCATATAGGAAGGATCGGTGATCGCCAGCGTATCCCCAGGGTTCGAACAGCACAGAATCGCCAGTGCGACGGCCTCAACGCCGCCGTGGGTGATTAAGACCTCGGTCTCAGGATCAATCTTGAGGTTATAACGGCGCAGATACCAGTCAGCGATCGCCTGACGCAGCGCCAGGGATCCCAACGAGTGCCCATAACGTTTCGCCGAGGAGAGAAACGCCTCCTGGGTCAGATCGGTCTGGGCAATCTCTGCCAGCAAATGCGCGGGTGGGCCAAATGCCGGTTCGCCGATGCTCATGTTCATGATATCCGGATTGTCACGCGCGGCCTGCGAGATGGCTTTTGATACGTAAACGCCGATGTCGGACAACGTGCTGTTCAGCCGCGCCGGTTTCACCTGATCCAATGCGTTAGGCTCTTTCATGAGGTTAAGATCTCCTCGGCCAGATGGGTCGCCCGTTGCAGGTCGTTGTGATTGTCCACTTCAATCCAGGGGCGGCCGCCGGCGTCGACGTAGGCCGTCGGAAAACGGGAGAATGCCTGTTCGAAAATTTTGTAAAGCTGCATTTCCCCTTCAAACGGCAAGGTACTCAGCGCATCGACGATAAACTGCCGTGCCGCTTCGCCCAATTTGACGAAGCAGATAAATTCGCCGATGGCGCCATCGCCCGGTTGGCTTTTTGCCGTCCCATGCTCAATAAACAACAAATGTTCAACCTTGCCGTTGGGCGCGATAACCAGCGTATCGATACTGGGGTTCTTGCTGTCGGAATCCACCGCAATGCAAATTTCGGCCGGGTTGTCGATGACCTGCTTGATCAACGACGGCGGGATGAGCAGGTCGCCCTCATAGTAAATCACCGGTCCAGGGTGTTGACTGAGGGCCAGCCAGGCGCTCCAGTCCAGATTCCGGGATTTGAACTGGGGATTGTGCGAGACAATAAAATGGCTGCCCCCCAATGATTCAAACAGAATCTGCGCGACCTCCGCGGCACCGTGCCCCAGGACAAAGGTTTTATGCCCGATGCCGGCGCGGTCAAAGGATTCGAGTTGGTAATCCACCATTCGTCGGTTTCCCAGCATCAGACAGGCTTTATGCCGGGATGTGGTCAGTGGCAGTAGCCTGCTGCTGGAGCCTGCCATTAAACATGCAAGACGCATTTTCAATCTCCTTGTGTAAAACAGCCGCCGGGTGGCAGGCCGGGGGTTATTCGGCGCGTTCCAGACCGGTTGACCAGCTTGCGCCTTGCGCATGGTTAACAACGATCGCTTTACCGTGATAAGCCTCATCGCGCGAGAAGGTGCCGGTGTAACGGCCATCGATGACGATCGGGCCAATGCATACCATTCTTGGATTGTCCGGCTGATGCGGCAGGGTGTAAGTCCATATGTCATCCACAATGTCCTGCAGGACAAAAGAACCGCCTTCCGTCAGCTGTCGTTCCAATTGCGCACGCCATTGCGGAGCCGACATCTGTCGGCCAAACATCACCTGGTAACCGCACAGGCCCAGCCCCGGTTTTAAAACCAGATTGCTCTGTTCGCGTATCGCTCTGGCCACATTGCCCGGCGTTAAAATAAAGGTGGGGGGAATATGGGTATCGATCAGTGCGCGCTCCTGCTCAGTGAACAGGTGGGCATAATCGGGATCGGTGAGAAGGGCCAGGTTTGCTTTGTTGTCGTAAACCGCACAGCCGGCCGGCACGCTGAACAGGTCTATCTGGCCCTGATTTTCCGCCGCGACCAGTGCCGCAATAAACGCGTTGTCGATGTTGTATTGCAGCTGTTCGGCGTACACCAAATCGGTAAAAACGATGTCGATTTTTACGCCGAAAGCATAGACGCCCGTTGGGGTGAAATGGACGTCCGCCGGTTTGCCGGTCAGGAGTCGAAAACCGCCACGGCGGGCGATATGGCCAAAGTCGGGCCAGCCGAAATTGTCCTCCGGGATCTCGTCCGGATCGTCCAGCAATTCCAACATTACCGGGGTGCGGTCGTCCGCCAGCGGCGTGCGGTGGCGGTGCAATGTTTCGGCCCAGAGGCGCCCCATGTCCGGGGCATGGAGGGTAATTCCCGCCGCCTGCAGCCGATGGCTAAGCGCATGTTCCTGCAAGGTCGTGACATAACGATCGCAGATGCCCAGCCCGCCGAGCGAAGGCGTCACGTTCATTTCAACCAGTTTGAAGCCATCGTGGGTCAGCAATGCGTCCGGCCTGGCAAACAGCCGTGCGCGCGCTAACAGGTGCGGCGTGCAGAAGGGCAGGATGTCCTCTTGCTGTTGCGGCGTGAGGCATTGCGCGGCCAGAAAACGCGAATAATCCCCGCCGAACAGGCGCTCCGGCAGGCTGAAAACCAGGGCCAGCAGCCGCGCGGCGTCGGCGCCGATGGCTGTCAGATGGCCGGGCGGGAACACCGCAGGCGGGAAGGTGGCGCGCCAGTCGCCGGGGTGTACCTTGAGCAACGCCTGGGAAAAGGCGTCGGCGGACTCGGCGCCGCCCTGCGTGGAGTAGAAGTCCATAACCTGTTGATCAAGCGTATTTTTAATCACCTTTTCCTCCCATATTCAATGATGAAAGACGCGCGATGGCCTGAGTGAAAACCTGCTCGCTGGCGCAATTGGTCAATCGCAAGTGTTGTCGGCTTTCAACGCCGTAAACGATCCCCGGCACCGTGGCGACTTGCCGTTCCACCAGAAGATATTCCGCGACTGCGCTGCCGGCATCAGGCGAAAAATCGCGCCAGCGGGCGGGTAAGGCCGGATAGAGTGCGGAAACGTCCGGGAACAGGAACATTCCCCCCATGGGGCGGCGTGACCAACGGAAACCCTGCGTCTCGCCCAACGCCGAAAGCGCATAACGGTTGCGGGCCGCCAGAATGTCCTGCTGTTGTTGCATCCAGTCGTCTACCTCGGGGGTGCTCAGCAGCCGTTCGGCGATAGGTTCGCCAAGAATACTCACGCCCAGACACAGGCTTTCGTGGACCCTGCTGGCGGCTTCAATCACCTTGGCCGGCCCAATCAGCCAACCGGTGCGCAAACCGGGAATGCCGAACTTTTTTGAGCAACTGTTAATCAGCAGGCTGCGTTCGCGCAGGGCCGGAATGCACCAGGCGTTAAGGTGAGGGCGGGTGAAAGCCAGGGTGTCGTAGACTTCATCATGGATGACCCAGCGGTCACCCTCGCGGCAGTCGTCGGCGAGCGCTTGCCAGTCCGTGTCGCTCATAACGTAGCCGGTAGGGTTCTCCGGGGAGTTGATCAGCACGGCACGCGCCGAGGCGTGGGTATTTGCCGCCAGCGCCGTCGCATATTCGTTTTCGCCTTCAGGGCGCAGCAGCGGATGGCTTTTACGGTTCAACAAGTGAATGGCACGCTGATAAAGGGTGTAGGCCGGCGCCGCCAGCAGGACGCCGTCGCCAGGATTGGTCACCGCCTGCAACGCCAGATTGAGCGCTTCAATCCCCCCATGAGTCACCATTATTTCGCTTTCGGGATCGATATCGATAGCGTAACGACGCCGATACCACGCCGCTATCGCTCTGCGCAGCGACAGCGAGCCGCGTGAGTGCTCATAGCGCTTGACCGCATCCAGAAACCGTTCTTTGTTGAGATCCTCTCGGCAGATCACGTCGACCAGCGCGGCGGGCGGACCAAAATCGGGTTCTCCCATGCTGAGATTGAGGATCGCAGGGTTCGCTTTCGCTCGCTGAGAGACCGTCTTTGATGAGAGCGGGTTCAGGTGTTCCAGATACGCATTGATGGCAGGCATGGTCTTCCTCTTATTCCTGATCCATTGATTGAGGGTTTACTGCGATAAGGTTGCGCGCCAGCAGAATCAAGCGATCGTAATTCAGCATCAGCGTAGTGAGGGTTACGGCGATCAACATACCGGTTTGCCATTGGCCGCTGACCAGCGACTGCATCACGAAGGCCAGCACCGGTATCAACGAATTCATAAAGGTAAACAGGGTGACGCCGACCCACTGCAGGCAGGTTTGCGACAAAAAAGAAGGTAAAACCATATTGGCGACGATAAGGATCAACAGGTTGCGCAGGGTTTCCGGGGCGACCCACAACGCGCCGAACTCATGATGCGCGAACAGGTAAGCGGCGCTGCAGGCCAGCAGCAAATAGCAGCGCAGAGAAACGACCGAGACCGGGCCAAGCCCGCTCTGCCGGCTGAAACGCAGCGAGCTGACGTAGTAAAAATACATCATGGCCCCCGCCGACATTGAGGTGTAAAGCACCCGCAGCGGGAAGGCCGAGAGAGCATGAATACACAGGATTGCCATCAGGATGAACAGCGACTTCAGCCAGCGCCTTTCCCGCAGGCAACTGCACAGTGCCGAAGAAAGGAAGAATACGCCGATGAAAAAATCGGCTGAGGCGTGCGTCACGCTGTAATAAGAAAATATCCAGTTCAGCACGAAGGCGACGGAAAGCGTGAGCCACATGCGCCAATGGCGGCGCAGCGCGCTGTGGTTGCGCCGCAGGCGTCGGAACTCCCAGAGGTTAAACACCACGCAGGCCGCCAGAGCCATATAGAACAGGCTGATTTCTATCGGTATACCGCCGCCGACATGACTTAAAAATACCTGTGAGGCGGACGTGAGGGCGATATACAGCAAGGTCAGTAATTGCCCGCGCGCCAGCTGTGCCGAGGGTTGCTCATGGGGCGGGGTGGCTGAGGTCACAGGCATGTCAGGCCACCTCCAGCGGGTAGAGGGCCGAATACAGCGGCTGAGATTGGCAACCCAAACGCGCTTTAATCCGGGCATTGGTCCTGCCCGCCTCAATCCGGCGGATACCTTGCGAGAACGCATACTGCACGCTGGCCGCGATCATGACGGTATAAGGACTGAAGCTCGAAAGCCGATAGTCGACGCCCCCGGCCCAAAGGTGCAGGCATTGCGGATCGTTCAGGCAGATGACGGCGGCCACCAACTGGCCTTCATGTTCAATCTGGACCACGGTAATCAGCTCGCCGCAAGTTTCCAGGAAATGGAGAAACGTCTGTATCGGATAGTAGTGCGGCGTACCGTTTCGGGAACTGGTGGCGTGGCAAAGTTTGACCGCGGCGGCAAGATCGGCGTCCCGGCCCGAAAGCACGCGGTAGTTGCCGCGATCGCTGTCGAATTTCCGTAACTGGCGCTTCATCTCCTGGCGGCCATCGCGCGGGAGGGCCGCCAGATAATCATCAAATCGCTCAAAGGGCATGAGATCGATAAAGAAGCGGTCATGCATGAAATTACAACGGTAACCCGCCTGTTCTGCGGCGCTCAATGAAGGCCCGGCGCTGAGATTGAGCAGGCCGCAGCCCGGAATGCCCAGCCGGCCGGCTAGCGCAATGAGTTCGGTCATCAGGCGTTGCGCCGCGTCTTCCGAACCCGGCCGATGCAGGATTTGCGTGTCGTAGCAATGGGCGATGTGCCCCAATAGCCCGCCGATGGGGGCGGCAAAATGAAAACCGGTACTTTTGGCCAGCGTACCAAAGGGGTCGGGCTGCGATTGCTGGTAGACCACCAGCAACGCGTCAAGCCGTTCTCCTTGCCATGCCGCCAGGTAATAAGCGCCTAACGTCGGCAACATGGGGTGACGTTCGGCGGCCGCCAGCAGGTTGGGGTGATAAAAAGCCGGCTGCCCGCAGTCCATCCACAAGGCGGCATAGGCTTGGGGGTTAATTTCTGCGAATTGATGATGGCATGACAGGTGATAACTCATAGTGCCGGCCTTAGCGAAAGGGGATTCGGTTGCAGGGTTTCGGGGGCGGCCTGGGCGGTGAATTCAGCGAACGCCGCCAGCAAATCGTCGATATCCTGGAGGCTGAGTTCCCCCATAACCCCGATGCGGAACGAATTTACCGCCCAGTGTTTGGTGGGGTAAATCACCAATCCGCGCTGGAATAAAAAGTCGTTCAGCTTGTCGATTTCGCACTGCGTTCCGGGGTTCGGCGCCAGCGTGACGATTAACGGGGCGCAAAACTGCGGCTGAATGATCGGGCTGAAACCCAAACGCGCCATACCGCCGAGCAGGTGTGCCATACGTTGAGAATACGCCCGGTGGCGCGTGCGCCTGCCGCCCTGTTGACGGTACTCGTCAATAGCTTGTTTCAGAGCCAGCATGATTTGCAGCGGCGGGGTGAAACGCCACTGCCCATCGCCATCCAGCGCTTTGGCCTGCGCCCTGATATCCAGACTGAGCGTACGTGGGGCGACGTGAGTTGCCAGCACGGTTTTTCGCACTAAAACGAAGGCCAGACCAGGTAGCCCATGCAGGCACTTATTGGCCGAAAGCGCGACGGCGCAAAGCGATGGCGCGCCGTAGTCCAACGGCAGCACGCCAAAGGTGCTGATGGCGTCAATCAGCAACCGGCAGCCGTGCCTGTTTGCCAACTGCGTCAGGCCATCAATATCATTGAGCACGCCTAGCGCCGTTTCGAAATGCACGGCGGCGATGTGGGTCACCGCAGGCGTTTGCTGCAGGGCCTGTTCAACCTGGGCCAGGTCAAACCCCTGATGTGACGGCAACGTCAGTACCGAATGCGGGATAGCGTGGATGCGGCAAATGTCCACCATGCGGGCGCTGTAGGCGCCATTTTCGATAATCAACAGGTGGTCATCTGCCGCCGGCAGAGAACAAAGCATCGCTTCGACGGCAAAAGTGCCGCTGCCTGATAACGGCACTGCGCTCCAGCTCGCGTCGCATCCTGCGATATCCAATATGTCCTCACGCAACCGGGCGCTCAAGTGGGTGGCGACCGGGCTGCGCGACCCTAAATCTCTGCCGGCGGCCTGGCGCACTTGCGCCGAGGTATTCAACGGGCCGGGAGTGAATAAACGAAATTCCTGTGATTGCATCGTTGTCACCGTTCAACGGGGTTGAGGCTCAGTGCCGGCGTTGGTTTGCCGGGCACTATGCAAAGTCGGGCTGGAAACGTGAAAAATAGGATTGTCCGGCGTCGCCCATTTACTACGGTAATAGTGGTGGTAAAAATCCCCCTCGCTCGCCAGATTGAAAGTGAAGAACAGGATGCGTCGGGTCGAGGACGAGCGGTTTTCGCTGGAGCGATGGGGAATATAGGAGTCGAACAAGATCACGTCGCCGGGGGCGGCATCGATCCTCTGCCAGCGCATGGTTTCGCAGAGACGGTCTTCGATATCCCCGTTGCGAGGCCCTCCCTGATAGCTGGGCAACTGGGGCAGGATCCCGCGGGGGGTGTCCACCAACCGCGCTCCTTTCGGCGTCAGGTCCCAGTGGGTGGCGATTTCCAACGCTCCGTTTTCTTCCACGGCGGCATCGAGCAGCACGGCAGCGGTCACCTGGTAACTTGAGGCGAAATGACGATAGGCCGTAATATCCTGATGGGGCGTGAACGCGCCGCCGCCGGGATATTTAAAGTTGCATTTGTCTTTGAACAGGTTGACGGGCTGGCCGAGGTGCTGCTCTATCAATTGCGCCAGCCAGGGCACCAGCTCTTGCGCGTAATAAGGCGAACTGCCGGCGAGGTACTCGATACGGCACAGTTGTTCAGCATTGCCGGCTTCGGTGACCACCACCAGGCCCGACGCGTTATCGGTTTGGTCAGATAGCGCGCGTTGGCTGATCTCGGCCAGTGCGGATTCAATGCGGCTCAGATTGAGATTGGCCCGCGATTTTTCCAGGTGGACAAAACCCCGCTGTTGAAAATGGTTACGTGAGGCGTTCATCACTTTCTCCTTATCCGTTTGGCGGCCACTCAGCGGCGGCCGCCGTGTATCCTGGGTTACACCATGCGTTTCATGGCAAGGTTAAAAACGTCGTCCGGCATGCAGAGCACCAGCCGGATGTGGTTATTGCCCTGCGGGCCATAAACCGAGCCGGGAACAACGGCAACGCCGCGCTCTTCCAAAAGGTAATTCGCCACGGCGTCGCCGATATGCCGGCCCGGTTGTCGGTATTTTTCGGGCATTTGTTGGTAGACGCCGCTCACTTCCGGGAACAGGAACATGGCGCCGAGCGGTTTACGTGGCCAGCGATACCCACGTTCTTCCGTCAGGGTATTCAGCGCCGTTTGACAGCGCTGAGCGATGTTGGAGGACATGTCCTCCAGCCAGGCAAATTTGCGGTCATCGCTAAGCAAACGGTGCGCGATACGCTCGTATTGGATATTGACGCCCAGATAGAGGTAATCATGCGCTTTGGCGGCCTGTTCGATAACCTGCGGCGGCGCTACCATCCAGCCGATACGCAGGCCTGGCAGGCCGAATTTTTTTGAAAAACTGTTGATAATGATGGAGTTGTTGGCCAGGGAGGCGACGGCGCGCGCCGGTTGGTGCGGGCGTTCAAAGTGCATGGCATCGTACACTTCGTCATGAATGATCCAGCAGCCGCTGCGCGCGGCGCGTTCCCCAATCACCGCCCAATCCTGTGGGCTGGCGACATAGCCGGTCGGGTTTTCCGGCGAGTTGACAATCATCGCTTTCACCCCTTCCAGCGCGCCGTCCTGCGCCAGCATTTCCGCATACTCGTGGTTGCCGGCAGGACGCGTTATCCGCAGCGGGGTGCGTTCCAACGTCTTCAGCGTGCGGGCGTAGAGCATATAGGAAGGATCGCTGATAGCGACTTTATCCTGTGCCGATGTCGTGACGAGCAGAGCCAGCGTGATGGCCTCCACGCCACCGTGCGTCACCATGATTTCACGCTCAGGATCGAAATGCAGGCCGTAGCGATCGCGATACCAGGCGGCAATGGCCTGACGCAGCGCCAGGCTCCCCCGGGGATCCTCGTAACGTTTTGAGGCGTCCATAAACGCCGATAATGACAAATCCTCCTGTTCTATCGCCTTCAGCAGATGCTCCGGCGGCCCGAAAACCGGCTCGCCAAAACTCAGGTTTGCAATGGAGGGATCGGCCTTCGCTTTCAGCGAAATGGCTTTTGAGGCATAAATATCCATGCCCGTCAGAACAGCATTGAGGGCGTTCGGTTGGGTAGTATCATGAATGTTCATGAGTCCGTTCTCGGTTGTAGGGATTGAGTGAGAAATGCGCGCCCCTTCGGAGGGCCGCACGGTATTTGCCATGGTTTTTTTGCAGGGTGAAGCGGGGGCCAGCGTTTTCAGATGGGATTGCAGACGGCGCGCGACGTTATAAGGCGACAGCGTCGGGCGGCCCAGCTGCGCCATCGACCCGATGCTTATCGGGACATGCAACAGCCGGGGGCCGGCGATATCCGTTTGACGCAGTGCTTTGGCGAAGCTGTCCGCATCGTTGCAATGCTGGGCGTGGGCATAGCCGGCCGCATAGGCCATGGCGACAAAATCCACGCCGGGGGACGCGGTGGGTTGGGCTCCCGTCGAGTCATAGCTGCCGTTATCCAAAATAATATGTATCAGGTTATCCGGCTTGCCGGCGCCGATCCCGGCCAAATTCCCCAGATGCATCAGCGCAGCGCCATCCCCGTCGATCACGTAGACCGGCAGGCCGGCGCAGCCCAAGGCAATGCCGTGAGCGATTGCGCTGGCGTAGCCCATGGATCCGACGCAATAGAAATGTTCAGGGCGGTCAGATAACGTAAACAGTTCCCGGCCGGTTTTGCCGGTTGTAGCGATGATCACGCCCTCGGGATCCGCGTGAGCCAGCAACGTCGCCAGCGCCTCTTCACGACGCGGATACGCCGCTTGCGGCTCAGGTATCGGAGACGGCGCGGCGCAAAACTGATTGCCGGTCAGAACCAATGCGTAAGGGCGCTGTTCTGCCTGAATGTAATTGCAGGCGTGCTGCAGGCAGGCGAAGGCTCCGGTCTCGTCGTCGGGCAGCACGGCCCACTCTACCCCGGCCAGGCTCAGCAATTCAGGCGTGATCTCGCCCATCAACCTGTGCTGCGGTTCATCTTTGGTGCCGGGCTGACCGCGCCAGGTCACCAACAGCAAGACCGGGATCGAGAACGGCTCGTTAAGCGATGTCAGCGGGTTTATCAGATTGCCCAACCCCGAGTTCTGACACAGGACAACGGCCGTTTTATTGGCAAGCCAAAGCCCGGAGGCCAGAGACAGCGCCTCACCCTCGTTTGAGGCCAGTACGTAGTGGGTTTCATCGCGAGCAATAACTTCATTGATCAGCGGGGTTAAATAAGAGCAGGGGACACCGGTAAAATAGTGCGTGCCTTGCTCAATCAATGCATCGACAAAATTGCGGACGTTAATCATCTAACCATTTCCTCACGGATGAATAGAAAACCGGCTGACTGTCGCGTTACAGGGTCAAGTATTTTTGTTCGGCCAGCTGTACTTCATATTCGTTGGTGAGATTGAAAACATCGTCCAAAGAGGCAATTTCACGTTCAATCTGTGCAACGCTATTATGTTGGCGAATATTCCGGGTAATAGCGCGCATCGCGGCGATGGAAGCGCGCAGGCTATGATTAGCCCAGATAACCGTGGATACGCCGACTTCACGGAACGCATCGGTAGCGGTGTTATAGTATTTCGTCGGTACGATGACGATCGGGCAATCATTTTGCCATTGGCGGCAAAAATCCATGATTTCCGCACCGTCCGACTGTTTGGAATGAATTAATACCGCGTCGGCGCCGGCACTGGCGTAAGCGTCGGCGCGTTTCAAGGCTTCTTCCATCGGGCAGCCGCTGATAAGCGCTTCCACACGGGCAACCACGCAAAAATCACTGTCCAACTGGCTGTCTTTCGCCGCTTTTACTTTGCCGCAAAATTCGCTGATTGAAGCCAGATCCTGCCCTGCGCCAATAAAAGAGTTTATTTTAGGGAATAATTTGTCTTCCAGACATACCCCGGCCACGCCGCGCTGAGACAGCTTTTTAACCAAACGACGGACATTATTGAAGTTGCCAAAACCTGTGTCCCCATCCAATAAAATAGGGATGGCGGTGTTATCCACCATAAAATCAACAACGTCCATAACCTGCGTCCAGGACGCTTCATTTCTGTCGCTGAGCCCCATAGAGGCGGAAATAGACAGCCCGGAAGCCCATAATGCCTCAAAGCCACTTTCTTCGGCTATTTTAGCGCTCATGGCATTATGGGCTTCCATCAGGAAAGAGAGTTCTTTCTTTTGCAGTATATTCTTTAAAGCCGATGTTTTTCTCATAGCATTACCTCAATTAACATTGATATACAGTGATGGTTCAATGGCTCTTCATAGTGAAAATATCAGGGACTAATCAGAATAATCAAAGCAAGCATAAGACCCAATAATTACGCCTGTCATAAGGAAGGGTGACGAGAATAATTAAAGGCACCTGCAATCGCCGAATGATTTTTTTTGCCGTCGCACTGAGGAAGGCGGGGCCGTTTTTCTGCAATTATTTACTTTAAATCAATGAGGCTGTTTAACAGGTGATTATAATAACTATCTACGGTGTTAAGACGCATATTCGCGCCAATCCATATTTCCGCCATTGCCGCCGGCGATTTTTCCGCAATTGGCGTGATCACCTGCTGCAACCAGCCTTCCGCGTGGACCACGTCAATCCCGATATGCTCGGTGTAGTAGCGCAGGTCCCGGTCGGTAAAACCAAGTCGTTTGCAGCCCAGGACCAGTTTTTCGTATTGGCTGGGATCCAGCAATTCCGTAATGGCCAGGGCGCCGATCAGCTTGAAGTAATGTTCGCGGTTGGTGCCCCCCAACATAAACAGGTTGTAACCGCTCAATCCTTGCCAGGCCAGGGTGTCGGCAAAATTGTTTTCCGGCAACTCAATGCGATTGCGCGTCAGCAAATCTTTATACAAGTTGACATGAGTATGGCGGTCGCTGCCTTCGCCGCACTCATCCCACATATTGCGGCTGAGCTCGCCTCGCACCTCGATGCGTGCGCCCACCATCGCCATGGCGATTAAATCAAAAAACAGCAAATTCAATGCGCTGTCGCTTTTGAAGAAGGCGTTCATTTGCGTTTTTGACGCGTCATGCTGCAAAAACTCATAGAGCGGATGCGTGGCTGACCGGTGGTGCGACCAGAGTTCCCGCAGGCTTTCGGTAAACCGTTTCGGGCTCGTCGCGATGGGCAGCGCGGCGAAATGTTCGGTCTCATGCGCCAACCATTTTTTTTCTATCATTCGTTTGATAGTGACCATCACAGGGTGGTGTTGGTTTTTGCTTTCTGCCGTTAACGGGTCGGCTAAAAATGTCTGGTACAACCAAAATAAGGTCTTTTGCACGGCTTTGCGGCTGTGCTCAATGTCCGTGCTGTGATAGGCCGAGATCAGTTCAGCCTCTGTCGTGGCCTGGAGCATTGCCGGCAGGGTGGGATGACGGCTAAAAAATGCGTCCAAATCCTCTATGCGCAACAGACCTGCCACGCACTCATCCAGGCTGGTGGACAGCAGTTGGCCTTGCGTCAGTTTAGTGTTTACCAAATCTAAACTATCCATCATTTATACCCATAAATTTTGCTGATATAAAAGCTAATGTAAACAGGTTGGTTTTTCAAATTTAATATTGCAAAAATGTTTCATTTTTATTTATTTTATTGATTGTAGTGTAATTTTATTTTGTTGAGTTTGTTTTTTAGTGTGATTTAAATCACATTCACCCCAGTGATAAACAGATCGGTACACATTAGTTATTATTAATATATTAAGTGAGTCCCAGGAGGGGCGGCAATAAAATGCCGCATAGGCGCGGCATAGGTGCGGCATAGGTGCGGCATAGGCGCGGCATTGGGGCGTGCGGGGAGTTACAGCACGATGTTTTCGGCTTCGAGGATGGTTTTGGCCGTTGCCCACGCGATCAGTGCCGGCGAGTATTCGCTGTGGTCTGCGTAGGTCAGTTCAGAGATGATTGCGCCGTCCAGCAACATGACAAAGGTGAAGGCGATGCGCTGAGCTCGTTCTTTTTTAACCAGCGAAAACAGAATGCCGGTGATCAGCGCCACCAGGGCTTCTTTCATCTCTTTATTTATACTGGAAATTTCTTTCGATTTATTGCCGAACTCAAGCAATGAATTGGTAAACATGCAACCGCGAAAACTCTTGTCTTTAAACCAGGTGTGATAAAAATTAAACAATGAAAAGAGTTTATCTTTAGGGGTGTTGTTGTTTTCAATCACCTCCGTGATATTTTTAATGAAATCGTCTTTGCGCTGGGTTAATACTTCAATGATTAACTGATCTTTTGAGGCGAAGTTGCGATATAGCGTCAGCTTGGAAATACCCGCCTCGGTAATGATCTTGTCAATACCCACCGCTTGATAACCTTCTTTATTAAATAACTCCGTCGCGACATTCATTATTATTTGTTTTTTAGTTATCATAATATCCCCTGAAGACTAACGAAATATTGATAATAATATCATAATTTATAAACAAAAGTATCAGCGTGGGGGACAGTGATGCCATGCAAAACAGCCTGCCTCCGGTTTTTGTTCTTTCGCTAAAGTTGTTGCACCAGCGCTTTCAGTTGCCTGATGAGCGCATTCTCCGAGCCTGCGGCCTCCGGTTTGCCGGTGGACTGCCGGATAACCAGGGTGGTCGGCAACAGATCGTTGAACGCCTCCTGCGGTTGATTCGCCATGCTCAACAAATGGGTGACCGCGCGTTTACCGATCAGGTCAAAGTCCTGCCTTACGGTGGTCAGGGCGGGGTGGAAATACTGGCTGTCGGGGGTATCGTCATAGCCAATCACGGACACATCCTGCGGTATGCGCTTGTTGAGTTGCCGCAAGGCGCTGATGACTCCTAACGCCATCTGGTCGCTGGCGACCAGCATCGCCGTGATATCCGGGTGTCTGCTGAATAATTCCACGGTTTTTACCCAGCCGCTGTTGGCGCTCCAGTCGCCGTATTCGGTATCTGTCTCCACAATGCCCGCCTGATACAGGGTGTCGCGCCAACAGGCCAGGCGCAGCCGTGCCGAAATGGAGCTTTCCGGGCCGGCCAGCAAACCGAATTTCCGGTGCCCCAGTTCCAGCAGCAGGTTGACGCTGCCGGCGGTGCCGTCGTTATGAAGAAAGCCAAGGTGGCAGACCTCTGCGGCGGGCGGCACGTCCAGAAACAGTTGCCGAATATCCGGGTTATCCCGCGTCAGGGTTTCCGCATCGGCTTTTTCCAGCGGCAGGCTCATGACCACGCTGTTGATCTTCTGCGCCCGAAATTCATTCAGCGCCGACTGCAGGACGCTCAGTTGCCCGGTTTTCAACATCGAGATGGCCACCTGATACCCCGCAGATTCCGCATGGTGCTTGAAGGATGCGGCGATTTGCGAAGGGGCATGCAGCGCAAGGGAGGTGGTGATCAAGCCAAACGTCGGCAAGGTTTTGCCGGCCAGGATCTGTGCGGAGCGGTTAGGCACGTAATTGAGCGTATTCATCGCGCCCAGCACGTTATTGCGCGTGCGCTCGGAGACGATATCCGGGTTGTTCAACACCCGTGACACGGTTTGCTGGGAAACTCCCGCCTCTTTTGCCACGTCTTCCAGCGTTGCCTGCCGTTTATTCATCAATTCAATCTCGCAATAAAGTGCAGCGTTAAATAGTGCTACAGGTGAGGAACATGCAGAGCGCCGACACGCTGTGAATCCGTCCATGGAGGCTCGTATCGCGCGTCCATGCGCTCAACGGTCGGCTAACCTGCATGCTCACACCTGTCTCAAGTTGGGGGGCGCGGTATTAAACGCGTTATTTAGCCCGCAATGTGCCGTTTTGTCTGAAAATGTATAAAAAAAACATCTGATGTCATGCGTAATACATTGTAGGAAACAATCAACAAATAGCGTGACTGAACTCAAATATACCCACCAAATTCATTGCCCGCCAAGGCGTATATCGTATTTACTCGTTTAAAAATGTATAGCGCTATACATCCCTCTGACAGCAGGTAAGGATTGTTATGAAGCAGCCTCTTTATTCGGTAAACGATAATCCGCCGGACAACGTTCTCCCTCAGGTTCTGGCCCGGCAGGACTGGCAGAACCCGGCCGTCACTCACCTCAACAGATTGCCCGCCCACCCGCAATTTCGCAGTTGGCGCGCGCTTGAAGAGGCCAGGGATGACCGGCGCTCCGATCGGCGCGTTTCGCTGGATGGCGAATGGCAGTTCGTTTATCTGGCGCAGCCCGAGGCGGCGGACCCGCGCTGGTTAGTGGCGGATGGCCCGGACAGCCGGCCCGTCACCGTGCCTTCTAACTGGCAGATGGACGGCTACGATGCGCCGATCTACACCAACGTCCGCTACCCGATCTCGACCGAGCCGCCTTTTGTGCCGCAGGAGAACCCGACGGGGTGCTATTCGCGCGAGATTGACATCCCCGAAGACTGGCTGAAGGCAGGCAAAACCCGAATCATCTTCAACGGGGTGAACTCGGCGTTCCACCTCTTTTGCAACGGGGTATGGATTGGCTATTCGCAGGACAGCCGTTTACCGGCCGAGTTCGATTTAACCGACGCGCTGCATGCCGGTGGGAACCGTATCTGCGCGCTGGTGATGCGCTGGAGCGCGGGGACCTGGCTTGAGGATCAGGATATGTGGCGCATGAGCGGCATATACCGTTCGGTGTCATTGCTGCACAAGCCGGACACCCACCTCACCGATTTTCAACTGACCGCCGGGCTGGATACGGAGTATCGGCATGGCACCTTGCAGGCCGCAGTCCAGGTCGCGGCGGGGAAAGCCCAGCCGACGGGGTTGCAGGTGGATTTATCCCTGTGGCGAGGCGATGAAAAAATCGCCGGCCAACGCAAGCCGCTGGGCACCGAGGCGATTGACGAGCGGGGGGCTTATGCCGATCGGGTGACCTTTGCGTTGCCGGTGCAGGCGCCGGATTTATGGAGTGCCGAGTTACCCCATTGTTATCGCGTCGTCATTGCGCTTTACGGCGCCGATGGGGAACTGATTGAGGCCGAGGCGGCGGACACCGGTTTTCGCCGCGTAGAGATCACGGACGGGTTGCTGAAAGTGAACGGCAAGCCGCTGCTGATCCGTGGCGTCAACCGGCATGAGCATCACCCGCAGCGCGGCCAGGCGATCAACGAAGAGGACATGCTGCAGGATATTCTGCTGATGAAGCAGAACAACTTTAATGCCGTGCGCTGTTCGCATTACCCCAATAATCCGCGCTGGTACGAGCTTTGCGACCGCTACGGCCTTTACGTGGTGGATGAGGCCAATATCGAAACTCACGGCATGGTGCCGATGGCGCGGCTGAGTGACGATCCTAGCTGGTTCCCGGCTTACAGCGCCCGCGTGACCCGCATGGTGCAGTGTAACCGCAATCACCCTTCCATCATCATCTGGTCATTGGGCAACGAGTCCGGGCATGGCAGCTTGCATGATGCGCTTTATCGCTGGATTAAAAGCAGCGATCCCACGCGGCCGGTCCAGTACGAAGGCGGCGGGGCCAACAGTGCGGCAACGGATATCCTTTGCCCGATGTATGCCCGGGTGGATGAAGATCAACTCATCCCTGGGGTGCCAAAATGGTCGATAAAAAAATGGGTCGGCATGCCGGGCGAAAACCGCCCCCTGATACTGTGCGAATACGCCCACGCGATGGGCAACAGCCTGGGGAATTTTGACGAATACTGGCGGGCGTTTCGTCAGTATCCGCGGCTGCAGGGCGGGTTTGTCTGGGACTGGGCCGATCAATCGCTGCTTAAAGACGATGGGAATGGCTTGCCCGCGCCGGCTTATGGCGGCGACTTCAACGACACGCCCAATGACCGGCAGTTCTGCCTCAACGGCCTGGTGTTTGCCGACCGCACGCCGCACCCTTCGCTCCATGAAGCCAAACATGCGCAGCAGTTCTTCCAGTTTGCGTTGGTGGGGCATGCGCCGCTTGAGGTGGCTGTCGGCAGTGAATACCTGTTCCGCCGTACCGACAATGAAAGGCTGCACTGGCGGATTGAACAGGATGGGCGCGCATGGCGGTCGGGCGAAGTGGCGTTGGACATCCCGCCGCAGGGCAATGCCGTCGTCACCCTGGCGGAACGTAGCGATTTGCCGGCGAATGCCCGCAATGTCACGCTGACCCTTGAAGTTATTCAGCCGGAAGCCACCGCCTGGTCATCGGCCGGGCATCGCGTCGCATGGCAACAATTCCGGCTGCCGACGGCGCTGGCGTTGCCGGATGCGCCAAAACCCGGCGTTCGCCCTGAACTGCAGACTCATGAAGACGGTTACCGGGTGCGGCACGGCGAACAGCAATGGTTTATCGACCGCAACAGCGGTCTGTTGACGCAGTGGACGGTGGCGGGTGAAAACAAACTGATAAGCCCGTTCACCGACCAGTTTGTGCGTGCGCCGCTGGATAACGACATTGGGGTCAGCGAAGTTGAACGATGCGACCCTAACGCCTGGGTGGAGCGCTGGAAAAAAGCCGGGCTGTATGAAATGCAGCGAACCTGTACCCACTGCTCGGCGGCGGCCTGTGACGATCGGGTGGAGATCCGCAGCACCTTCCACTACCGGAATGGCGATGAGGTTCTGATCGTCAGCCACTGGCAGATGACGATTGATTGCCACGGCGCGCTGAAGATCAACGTAGAAGGGGAGCGCGCCGGCCATTTGCCGCCGTTGGCGCGTATCGGCATGGTGTTCCAGGCCGCCCCGTCCGCCGCAGAGGTCGAGTGGCTAGGGCTGGGGCCGCATGAGAACTACCCTGACCGCCAACAAAGTGCTTGTTTCTCACGCTGGCGCTTGCCGTTGAGCGAGATGGTCACCCCGTACGTCTTCCCTACGGAGAATGGATTGCGCTGCAACACCCATGAGCTCAATTGGGGAGGCTGGCGTGTCGACGGGTTATTCCATTTCTCCATCATGCCTTACGGCAGCAAACAGTTGATGGACGTTGACCATTGGCATCTGTTGCGCGCCGAACCCGGTATCTGGATCACCCTGGACGCGCAGCACATGGGCGTGGGGGGCGATGATTCCTGGACGCCGAGCGTGCATGAAAAGTGGTTGTTAAAGGAAACGCAGTGGCGTTATCAGGTCAGTGTTAAGCATCAGTAAACGTGGAGGGGTGATATACCCGTCATACTTGAAGCTGCCTCTGTGTTGGCTGCGTTCACTTACCCGAATCACTTACTCCAGTAAGCTCATCGGGATGCGCTCTCTTGCCGCCGTGATGCAACTCCAATTATTTTGGGTATATTTTTCCCGTCATACTTGAAGCTGCCTCTGTGTTGGCTGCGTTCTCTTGCCGCCGTGATGCAACTCCAATTATTTTGGGTATATTTTTCCCATTACAAAATAATAATCCAGGTGACACTATGAAATTGACTCAGCTCTCGGCGCAGGAACGGCATAACTTTATTTATTTTATGCTCTTCTTCTTTTTCTACTATTTCATCATGTCGGCGTATTTCCCTTTTTTCCCGATATGGCTTTCGGATGTCAATCACCTCACCAAAACTGAAACCGGGATGGTTTTTTCATTTATTGCCTTGTTTGCCATTATTTTCCAGGTGGCTTTCGGTTTAATCTCCGACAAGCTGGGCCTGCGCAAACACCTGCTCTGGGCGATTGTCATTCTTTTGATTTTATTCGCGCCGTTCTTTATTTACGTGCTTGCGCCTTTGCTGCAATACAATATTTATGTCGGCGCGCTGGCGGGGGGCCTTTACCTGGGGTTTGTGTTCTCCGGCGGCGCGGGTGCCGTGGAGGCTTATATTGAACGCGTCAGCCGCACCAACCGTTTTGAATACGGCAAGGTTCGCGTTTCCGGCTGCGTGGGCTGGGCCATTTGCGCGTCGATAACCGGGCTGCTGTTCAGCATTAACCCTAACATTACCTTCTGGATCGCCTCAGGGTTTGGGGTGGTGCTGGCCGTCTTGTTGATTGTTTCCCGCCCGCAACCGAACCAGACGGCGCAGGTAATGGACAAACTGGGGGCGAATCAGCGCGAGTTCTCGCTGGCCATGGCGTTGGAGCTGTTAAAAATGCCGCGCTTCTGGGCCTTCTTGTTATACGTGATTGGCGTCGCCAGTATTTACGACGTGTTCGACCAGCAATTCGCCAACTTTTTCAAAGGCTTCTTTTCATCGCCGCAAAGAGGCACCGAGATCTTCGGTTTCGTCACCACCGGCGGGGAGTTATTAAACGCCTGCATTATGTTCTGCGCGCCGTTTATCATTAACCGCATCGGCGCCAAAAATGCATTGCTGGTGGCCGGCGCCATCATGTCGGTGAGGATTATCGGCTCATCCTTCGCCAGCAGCGGCATTGAGGTGATTTTACTGAAAACGCTGCATATGTTTGAGCTGCCTTTCCTGCTGGTGGGCACCTTTAAATACATCTCCTCGGTGTTTGATCCGCGGGTATCGGCAACCTTGTTCCTGATCGGTTTTAATTTGTCCAAACAGCTTTCGGGCGTGGTGCTTTCCGCCTGGGTGGGAAGAATGTATGACTCGGTAGGGTTCCATCAGGCCTATCTGATCCTTGGCCTGATCACCACCACCTTTACCGTCATTTCCTATTTCACGCTGACGGGGCGCGGCCTGCGCGCACCGGCGGAGGCTAACACCGCCACGCCGTAGTTCCTTATCGCCAACGCAGGTGAGCCAGGGAACGGCCCCGACAAAAAGCCCGCTCAGGTTTGCCCCGAGCGGGCTTTTTCTTCGGTCTGGCTAACGGGGGCGGAACGGCTTAGAACTCAACGCTCGCCTGCACCATCAGATTACGGGTTTCCCCTTCGCGCACGCGCAGATTGCCGCCGCTGGAGGTGTAGTAATGCTCATTAAACAGGTTGTTCAGATTCAGCTTCAACTGCGTTTTCTCGCCAAACAGGCGGTTGTTCCACGCGATGAAGCTGTCGGCCACCACATAATTTGGCAGGGTGAAACTGTTCTCCGGATCGCCCGCCCGCGTGCCGACGTAGCGCGCGCCGCCGCCGACGCGGAAGTCGCCCGGAATGCCGCTGACCACCAGGTTATGGCTCAGGTAGAGCGCGCCTGAATGGCGTGG
This sequence comes from Serratia plymuthica, assembly GCF_018336935.1. NCBI lineage: Bacteria > Pseudomonadati > Pseudomonadota > Gammaproteobacteria > Enterobacterales > Yersiniaceae > Serratia > Serratia plymuthica. The sequence continues at coordinate 5,388,173 of NZ_CP068771.1, forward strand.
CGCATTTTGCAGACGGTTGCCGTTATTCGCGGCGTTTACGCCATCGTCAATGATTTTGGCGTTGGTGTAGCTGTAATTGGCGCTCAGCTCCCAGTCCGGCAAGATCTCGCCGTTCAGTTCGAATTCCGCACCGCGAGAACGCGCTTTATTGATAGCGCGCGTTGCGCCGTTGATGCTGAGCGACATGTCGCGCTCGTCAATATTGAACACTGCCACGCTGGCGAACAGGCGCGGCGAAACCTGCCACTTGCTGCCCATCTCCCAGGTGGTGCCCTGTTCCGGCTTGCCGACGTCACCGTCATCGTCGACGTTGGTGGACGGCGTAAAGGATTTGCTGACGCTGCCGTAAAGCGAGACATCCGGCGTCAGTTTATAAATCAGCCCAGCCTGCGGCAGGAACTTGTTGCCTTCGTCATCCAGCGTTTCCACCACCGGATTGAAGCCTTTGGAAGCGCGCTGCTCGTAATGCTGATAGCGCCCGCCCAGTACGGCGATCCAGTCCGGCGTCAGTGAAATGCTGTCTTTGGCGTACAGCGAACGGCTGTGAATGCGGTTCAGGTTATTGCTGTTGGCGGTCTTTTCCGTGCTGCTGTCTGTCACGGGCGACAGCATGTCGTATTGCGGATCGTTGAGGTTAAAGTTGCTGTTCGCTTTGCCCTGGTATTGATGCGCACGATAGGTCTGGTTCATCTCATAATCGGTACCCAGAAGGATATCGTGCGTCATGCCGAAGATATTCTGCGAGCCGATCAGGTCCCAGGAGACGTACTTGGTTTTATGGTTGAAGCCGCGGTTGGCATCGGCGCGGCGCGTGACTGCGCCGGTGGTGGCGTTGACGCCGGTCACCCGGACTTCGTTGTTGTCGTAGCGGCGCTGGTTCCAGCCCAGCGTCAGGCGGGTGCTCCAGTCTTCGTTGAACTGCCAGCCATACTGGGCATTCAGCGTTTTGTTGTGGCCCCAGGCATGGTTGGCCTTGTCGTCCAGCCGGTTCTTATAGCCGATATCGACCGGTTTACCGTCAATAAAGGCGGTGCCGCGATCGTAAGGAATGTCGTAGCGATATTCGGAATAGCTGACCAGGAAGCTCGCTTTTTCGCCGAACCATTGCAGCGACGGGGCGATCAGCGTGTGTTCGTCACTGCCGAAGTTGCGCCAATAATCCTGATTTTGCTTCTCGGCAATCAGCCGGAAGGCAAAACCGTTACCGAGCGGACCGGTGACGTCTACCGTGCCGGCACCGCCGCCTTCGCTGGCGTAACGGCCGCTGACCCGGGTGTGCCAGTCGTATTGCGGTTTTTTGCTGACGACGTTGATGACGCCGCCCGGATTTTGGATGCCGTACAGCAGCGAAGCCGAGCCTTTCAGCACTTCAACGCGCTCGGTGGTGGCATCGAAATTCAGCCCCTGGCTGCTGCGCACGCCGTCGCGGTAAATGGAGCCGTCCGAGTTGGAACCAAAACCGCGGCGCACAAAGCCATCTTCGGTGCCCGCCAGCGTGTTGCCTTCGGTGACGCCGCTGACAAAACGCATCGCATCGGCCAGGCTTGCGGCCTGATAGTCCTCTAACTGTTGCTGGGTGACGACGCTGACGGACTGCGCTTCATTCAGCCTGGCGGTTGGCGTTTTGCCGGCAACGGAGCTGGTGCCGGCGCTGTAACCCTGTTCGTCTACCGCTTGCCCGATAACGGTGAGGGTATCGTCGTTCCCTGCAGCATAGCTGGCGCCTGAGGTGAAAAACGCGGCGCCATAGATTGCGGCAAGAATGGCCGGATGGCAGCTGCGTTTAAAATAAAACAATTTGTTGTTATTCATCTAATTAAACCCGGTGTTAATGATGTTGTTATTTTCTTTTTGCCAATAAAAACCCGGCTGCTTTTAAGTGAAACCGCCAGGGTAAGGGATGCGCTTGCTTCAATGTAATTGATAATCATTCAATCATAGGGCAATGTAGTAGTAAATATGAAAATTAAACCCGCCACTACAGCGGTGCGCGAAAAAATGACTCGTTTTATGTGGGTGATTATTTTTGTATAGTTATATGTATTTAAAGTGATTTTGTTTATTTTCTGGTTGCGGGTTGGCGACGGTTTTGCGTTGGTTGGCCGCGATGGGATTATTTTTACAGCCTGATAGCTACTACATTTAGCGCGGAAGAGATAGCCTTTACATGATGGCCCTGGTCGATAAACCGATGAAAAATAAGCGGATTGAGCAAAGATGATGGCGGGAAATGAAATAAAAAAACGTGTCGATGTTTTTGGCGAACGTTACCGCGCACGCGCGGCGGCCCTTTCTCCACGATTGCAGGCGGTGGTGCGCTACATTCATGAGCACCGCGAGTCCGTAATGGAAGCGAGCGCCATGGAGATTGCCGCAGCGACGGGCACCTCGGATGCCACCGTGGTGCGGGCGGTGCAGGCATTGGGCTTTGCCGGTTTGCGCGACATGAAAAGCACGCTGGAAGCCTGGTTTGGCACTGCGGTTAACTCGGAAGAAAAGATGAACGCGACCGTGAGCGATCTGGCCTGCGACATCAATTCCGGCATCGATTTCGTGTTGGGTGGGCATAAGCGTGCCTGCGACGTGTTATCTGAACCGCACAACCGCCAGGCCATCTCGCAAGCGGTGAGCTTGCTGATAGAGGCACGCCAGGTGGCGCTATTCGGCATTAACGCCTCCGGGATTTTGGCCGACTACAGCGCCCGGCTGTTTAATCGCATCGGCATTCCTGCGGTATCGCTTAACCGCTCCGGTATTGCCCTCGCCGAACAGTTGATCAGCCTCCAGCGCGGCGACGTGTTGATCATGATGGCGCAGAAGTCGGCGCACAGGGAAGGGAGGACGACCATTCGCGAAGCGAAGCGCCTCGGCATCCCGATTATTTTGCTGACCAACGCGAGCGACTCATTTTTTGCCGGGGAAGCGCATGTGGTGATCAACGTTCCCCGGGGCGGCGAGAATGGCCGCTTACCGCTGCACGGCACCGTGTTGGTGTGCCTGGAAATGCTGATTCTTTCCGTCGCCTCGGCCACCTCTGCACGCACGATGAAAACCATGAAGCGCATTCAGGATTTAAATCGCGGGCTTAAAGGGGCGGGGAGGAAGTAGGGGGGGCTTTTGATCCGTCTTCTTCAGAGGGGACATAATAAAATTAAATTCTGTTTTTTTGTTAAATGCCACGAATCATAAAGTGAATAGCTTGCTAATACTTACTTGAGCAAGCCTCTCTAATATGGTTGCCCTAACGGGAGGGTGTTTTCAGTAACTATATAATAAACATGAAAATAAAAAATATCTCATGTCAAACCCACCATGATTTGTAGCTCTAAACGAGTTTCGTTATAACATATCGCGTGTGAAAACATAGTGGTATTCTTGCGGTAATATATGGAGTTTTATTCTAGGAATATTATTAAAGTCAGAACTAAATTTTTATTGGTATTATTCATATCATTGTTTATTAAGGTATTTTTAACGTAATTGCATGTGGGGGATAGATATCGGGACAAGAGCTATGTCAGCTCATGTGAGTATGGTGTGAATATGGGTACCTAACAGGCACATATTTTAATGAGATCGATTAGAATTTTCCTAAAAAAATAGCTAAGATACTAGAATTCTGCCGTTGAATACCTTCGTTATAGCAGATGTTAGGTATGCAATGATTATTTTATGGGACATACGGAATCCGTGCTATGAATGACAACGAAGACTCAATATTTAAGAATAATAATCTTTCTATTCAGCAAAAATTAGAGCGAGCTCGAACAGAGTTGCTTGACTTGTCTGCACGTAATAAACTCCTAAATATTCCTCGTTCTAAAACAGCAAAGCTATTAGAAATTATCGATGAGAGATCGTCTGAAATATATCGATTACTGGTTAAAGAAGGAAGAGCATTTACTTTTCTACCAGGGCGAGCAGGAAGGAAAGGGGAATTAATCGATGCTGAAAACACTGAAATGGATTCGGGTGACGTTATCGTAGATGAGCTATTACTTGCCTTTGATGACGATGTTGATCCAAACATCATTCGTTCTGAGCATCAGGATACAAAACTGCAAACACGATTAACCCCGCAAGGTTTGCAAAAACGATTATTGGATCTTTACCATGATTCTAAAACGTTAGAAGAAGAGCAGGGAGTAAACATACTATATCTGACGCTCGGAACTCTAAAATGGATTGATCCGAATAATAAAGAAAACGTTAGATATGCTCCTTTAATCTTGATCCCTGTCTCTCTTGAGCGTGGAACAGCTGGTGAGAGGTTTAAGTTGCGGGTAAGGCAAGATGAAATTATTGAAAACCTTTCCCTAGAGGCATATCTCCAGCGAACGCACGAGCTTTCATTGCCTAAGATCAATACAGAAGAGGAGTTAGAACTTTCAAAGTATATCGATGAGGTTGCTCAGATTATCCAGATAAAACCTGATTGGAGCGTTCAAGAAAATGATATTACTCTGGGATTCTTTTCCTTTGCTAAATTTCTTATGTACCGGGATTTAGACCCAGAAAACTGGCCTGAGAATGAAAGTATCACAGATCAACCTATAATTCGGTCACTTATGGTTGATGGTTTTGATGAGACAGATGAGAGACTTTCAGATGATGCGTCGATAGATCCCTTCATTTCTCCGAAGGATATGCTACACATCATGGATAGTGACACCTCTCAAACTCTGGCTATCCATAATGTGCGTGAAGGAAAGAACTTAATTATTCAGGGGCCTCCTGGCACAGGTAAATCTCAGACGATTGCGAACATAGTTGCTGCTGCAGTTGCTGATGGCAAAACGGTCTTGTTCGTCGCGGAAAAAATGGCTGCACTTGAGGTGGTGAAACGTCGTCTCGACCATGCAGGTGTCGGAGATGCATGTTTAGAGTTGCATAGTAATAAGACGAACAAAAGGGTGTTCTTAGAGGAATTAAAGAGGGTTTGGGAGTTAGGATCCCCCAGGGGAGAGTTTCCAAATACGCTGGTTGAGAACTTAACGGATGCTAGAGATAAACTTAACGAGCATCCCGCAAGGTTGCATAAGATATATTATCCTTCCACTTTTTCTCCCTATCAAGTCATGGGGCATCTTGTTCGGTTGCGTCAGTTAGGCCAAGCTCCGACTGATTTTAGTCTCGAAAATTTTGAACATTGGAATGCCAATGACCTTGAGAAACGACTAGACCTCGTAAAAGAAATTGTTGATCGTATCCGAGATATTGGTTTACCCGATCAGCACCCGTGGAATGGTGTTGGCCTTGAGCAGATCTTACCCATGGATGTAGAAAAACTAATCCCACGTTTGAAAGCGCTTATAGAAGATGTTGTATGCGTTACAAGCGATGTCGCAAGCTTGTCTAGCGAACTTGCTGTGACTCCAATGCCGGAAATGTTTTCTTCTATTGGGAAATTAGTTGAAGTTGCTGAATACATTATTAAAGCTCCAGATTTATCTGCGAAAGCTTTTACCTCCGCTGTTTGGCACGACAACATACCTGCGATTAAACGACTTATTGCGTTGGGTAAACAGTATCAGCAAAGTCGCTTAAATCTTGAAAAAGATATAGTTGCTGAAGAAATTGAAACTCCAGTTACTGAACTGGAAGATGCACTGGCGCAGCTTCCTCGGGATTTTGATGTTAACGGTTTTTTTGCAGCTCGTTCTCTGCCGACATCTCTAGCTAAGTTACGTCTTGATGCAAAACGCCTACATGACGAACTAGGTACTCAAGATGGGGGTTACACTGTTCAAGAAATAGAGCGTTTAATCGCGCTGGGCGACAGAATTGCTGCAGCACCTAACGCTAGTCCCGACGCTTTTATTGCTTCTGTTTGGGATCATGGTGTTGAGAAAGCTGCTGAGTTGGTCGAGTCGATAGCTTCCTTCAGAACCTCTAGCGAATATCTTGAGTCAAAAATAAATGAGGCTGCTTGGGGGGCTGATGTTTTTGAGGCCAGAAATATTCTTGCGAGCCATACTGGTATTTTTCGCTACCTGAATGGGAATTGGAGAAAAGCGAAAGCTCTGGCAAGTTCTTTATTACGAGAGCGTTCTCTACCTATTGACCAACAGGTGCTGTTACTGGACGAATTAATTAAAGCGCAAGGAGAGAGGAAAAGAATCCTGAGGGAAAATGATTTTGGTCATTCTGCCTTCGGTAGCGATTGGCGCGGTGAAAAAAGTAATAGTTCTTCTTTAATGGCATTAGTTGAATGGATGAGAACGCTCCGTGGCGTAGGGGCTGAAGCCCGGTTGTTAGCCAGCCGACTTGTTGATCGCGAGAGTGTTAAACTCCGAGTGCAACAACTAAATCAGTTATTGCAACAGGTTCGCCCCCAATTGGACATACTTTGGAACGCATTCGGTCCATCAGCTGAAGAACACTTTAGCAACCAGATATCTGTCACTCGTGTTTCGTTTGTATTCATTGAACAAAAAATTAAGAAACTTATAGAACTTGATGAACAATGCGCTCGTGTAATGGTGAAACCATCTTCGGATATAGGTGTACGTTACCAATTAGTCAATCGAATTATTGACATACAGAAACTCATTGCGGAACTACGTGCGGAAACCCCGCTTGCCGAGAGTGCTTTTGACAGACAGTGGAAAGAGCTGTCATCTGACTGGGAGAGCTTGAGTCAGGCCTGCTATTGGGTAGAGGATAATCGTGCTTTACGTTTTGTTGTGGCAAAACTTACAAACAGAGTCGAAACCGCCCAGATTGCACGAGAAACTCACCTGCTAAGCCAAAAAATAGTCAATGAACTGGAAAAAATAGCGAAGGAATTAAACGGATCTATCGAAAGATTTTTCGGATCGACATTTAATGAATTAAACATATCGGTTGTATGCAAGAAACTTCAAGAGTGGGTTGATAATTCAGAGCAACTGTCTAAATGGGTTGCATATCAGCATCGTGTGACGCAGGCTCGAAAATATGGATTATCTGAAGTTGTAGAAAAACTCGCTTGTGGAGATCTTTCGGCAGACTCTTCGATTCCCGCCGTTGAACGAACTTATTTTGAGTCGCTACTTAAAATAATGGCTTTAGAGGAACCGGAACTGGTTCGTTTTGATGGCGAACTTCACTCTCGTCAGGTTACAGGATTTGCAGAACTTGACCTTAAACGTATCAAAGTTGCTAGCCTCGAGGTTGCACGTGCCCACCATAGACAAATTCCATCCAAGAGTGGTGGGGTCGGTCCAGTAGGGGTTCTGCGTTCGGAAATGGTGAAGAAGAGAGGTCATTTGCCGATACGTCAGTTAATGCTGAAGGCTGGTGTTGCAGTTCAGGCATTAAAACCGGTAATGATGATGAGCCCGTTATCCGTCGCTCAATTCCTCATTCCCGGCAAGCAAAAGTTCGATCTTCTGGTCATGGACGAAGCGAGTCAGATACAACCAGTGGATGCGATTGGTGCAATTGCCCGGTGTAAGCAGGTTGTTGTCGTGGGGGACGAGCGCCAACTTCCGCCTACGCGATTCTTCGCTAAAATGACAGAGTCTGCTGCTAATGATGACAGTGATGAAGTATCTCAGGTTGCTGATATAGAAAGTATTCTGGGTTTATTTGTCGCCAGAGGATTACCCCAACGTATGTTGAGATGGCACTATCGCAGCCGCCATCAGTCACTGATTGCTGTCTCCAATAGTCAGTTCTATGAAAACAAACTTTTCATCGTACCGAGCCCGTACACTCAAGAAGCGGGTATGGGTCTACAATTTCATCACATTCCTGATGGCGTGTTCGAGTCAGGGGGTAAGGGAACCAATACGGTAGAAGCGAAAGCTGTTGCCAAAGCAATCATGGAGCATGCTCGCAAATTTCCTGAACAGTCGCTTGGTGTTGCAACATTTTCTGTTTCTCAACGCAAAGCTATTCAGGATGAACTCGAGCTATTACGTCGTCTGAATCCTGATTTGGAAGAGTTCTTCAATGGGCATCAGAGTGAGCCTTTCTTCGTTAAAAACCTCGAGAATGTACAGGGTGATGAGCGAGATGTGATTATGATATCCGTCGGCTATGCGAAAAATACGCAAGGATACATGGCGATGCGTTTCGGCCCCTTGGGAGCAGAGGGAGGGGAACGAAGGTTGAATGTATTAATCAGCCGAGCTAAACGACGTTGCGAGGTTTTCGCATCTATCACAGATGAAGATATCGATCTGGAACGGGCAAAGGGAAAAGGTGTCTTTGCCTTTAAACTGTTCCTGCAGTATGCCCGTACCGGGCGTATATCCTTGGCTCAACGTTCTGAAAGAGAAATGGATAGTGTATTTGAAGAACAAGTTGCTGGTGCACTTCAGAAAGCCGGTTATCAGGTTCATCCTCAGGTTGGTATCGCTGGATTCTTTATAGATTTAGCCATCGCAGATCCAGATATGCCAGGGAGGTACTTGATTGGTATTGAATGCGATGGCCGCGCTTATCACTCATCACGTTCTGCTCGCGAACGCGATCGCTTACGTCAGGCTGTACTTGAAGATCATGGATGGATTATACATCGTATCTGGAGTACCGATTGGTTCCATCGCCCGGAAGAACAATTAGAGCGTACACTTAAGGCAATAGAGTCAGCAAAAAGAGAACTGTCAGAGCGGACTGAACAATCACGACAGAAGGCCCGTGCGGTGCCTGTTGAAATAGTTACCGTCGATAGAGGCCCTGTAGTTGAAGTTGGCCTCGTTGATTCACACATTTCAACTACATCTGAAATTGCCTACGTGGAAGCAATTCTTGCTGCTAGTCTGGGTTATGAACTCCATGAAACCCCTTTAGGTATTTTGAGTGAAATGATTGAACAGATAGTTGAAGTCGAATCTCCTATTCATGTAAGTGAAACTATCACAAGATTACGAACTGCGTGGGGATTGCAACGTGCAGGTGCCAGGATTGAGGCTGTTGTTAACAGAGCTATAAATCTAGTCTGCAGCAGAGGTGAAATCATTCAGGATGGGCAATTTTTAATACATTTGAAATCAGATGTTATTTTGCGAAATCGACAGAATGTGCAGTCATCTGGGCTGCGTAAGTCTGAAATGTTACCCCCTCAGGAAATTGCCGTAGGAGTCGAGGCAGTAGTGAAAAATAATCTAGGTGCGACAGATGAAGAGATAATTATTTCGATATCCAGATCTCTTGGATTCAAGGCGACGAGCGGTAGTTTACGCAAGGTAATTTCAGATGTGATCGAACAACTTCTCTTTAAAGGAGCTATTCTTAGGGAAGAGTCTTTGATTGTCGAGAATAAAAAAACGATCACAGATTAAGTTCTTTATGAAGACAAACTCAAAGGATTGATTTGGATCTTTGAGTTTGTCTGCTTTCAAACTTTTGTAATGGTATTTATATAAATAATAGTATTTTGGTTGTGAGTAAACTGAATCGACACTGGTAATCTAGGCACTTCAGAGCCGTTTCCGATACTGTTTTCATATTCAGAAAAGCTTTAATCAGGCATGCACCATTCAGAGGACTACCTGGCGGTTAGTGCGTGCGCGCGCCTTTGCATATCGGTAAGCGTGGGGATGAGCAAACTTATCGCGGTTAGCCCATGCCCCAACTGGCACAGGCTTTCTGGCGTAGATTCGCACACGTCGTTATCGGCAAAGGTAATCAGTGCGTCGCCAATGAAGTTCAGACAATGGCAAAGCCCGGCGCGTGTTTCGGCGCAATACTCGGCTACCTGCGAGCGTTCGCTCTCGTCGATATTTGAAAAGTCTAAATGAGCCAGCGCGGCATTCATGGCGGAATAAAGGTTCGCGCAATCCGGCAGTGATTGGTAAGGCGAGCGCGTGTTTCTATCGGTGTCAGCTATAGCTATAGCATTAGTCCTCATAATGTTGTGGTCAGAAGCCCGGTGAGTGTTCCTGGCACTGCCGTGCTTTGCTCTTTAGTGTTGCCACGCAGTCCATATGCCCGAACATATTTACGGTATCGACGCGTTTCGAGCATATGTCGATAAAACGCGATTTTTTAAACATGATGGCGTGACATGTTCATAACATCGACATAGTATGGCTACATGTCGATAAAATCGGTTTTTCTAATCATATGAATTGGGATCCAGAAACCCCTAACAACGCGTTGCCGATACTGCCGCCCGATCTGGAGCGCGTTGAAACGCGCCTCATACTCAAAGCGTGCATAAGTGCGCGCGCAGCAATCGCAGTGTTGAAAACGGCCGGGGAGTTGATTCCCGATCAGGCTTTGCTGATAAACCTCCTTCCGATGCTGGAAGCGAAAGACTCTTCGCGCATTGAGAATATCGTAACGACCAGCGATCAGCTGTTTCAGTATGCTGAGCGCGCAGATGGCGCAGATCCGGCCACCAAAGAGGCGCTGCGCTATCGTACAGCGCTTTATGACGGCTATATCCACCTTGAGGATTACCCACTCTGCACAAACACAGCGGTCACTATCTGCACCAAATTACGCGCAGTGCAAACCGATATCAGGAAAACACCGGGTACGGTATTGCGTGATCAGAACAATAACGTGATATACACACCGCCGGTGGGTGAGGACGCCATTCGTAACTTACTGGCGAACTGGGAACGGTTTATACACGGTGATGATGATTTAGATCCGCTGGTGAAAATGGCTATTGCGCACTATCAGTTTGAGTGCATCTACCCATTTCCTGACGGGAACGGGCGAACGGGCCGTATCCTGAATATCCTGTACCTGATTCAGACGGGATTGCTTTCTCTGCCTATCCTGTATTTGTCCCGCTTCATCCTGGAAAGGCGTGATGATTACTACCTGTTACTGCGCAAGGTAACAGAAGAAGGGGATTGGGAATCGTGGATTTTGTTTATGTTAGAGGCAGTGGAGAACACGTCCCGGTGGACGATCGATAAGATATCGGTTGTCCGGAAATTGATGGAAGAAACCACAGCCTATGTGCGCGAGAAGCTGCCGAAAATCTACACCCATGAACTTATCCAGGCGATTTTTGCGCAGCCATATTGCCGGATCGATAACCTTGTTGAACGGGGTGTAGCCAAACGTCAAACGGCATCAGCATATCTCAAACAATTAGTGGATATTGGAGTGCTGGAGGAGACGACAGCGGGTCGTGAAAAACTGTATATCAACACCAGGCTGCTGCGTGAATTGAGTCAGTAATGTGGATGCTTGTAGTGAATTCGCGGAACGATATATTTACCCTCGACCCTCTACTTATCCAAAAACGGTGCCAATACCTGTTGCGACCACGTCATGAAGCTGCGTACGCGGCGCGACAAGTTTTGCCGGTGAGCGACGACGAATGAAACGCTCAACGGCTCGGGGCGCAAATCCGGCAGAATCTCTATGAGCTCGCCTTTCTCAATATATTCGATCAGGCTTGAGCGTCCCGCCTGGATCAGCCCCAAACCGGCCAGACCTGCGGCATGGTAGGTCTGCACGCTATTGACGCTGATGGAGCCTGCCAGCATCAGCGTGGCGTAGCCGTCGCCCTTCGGGTATTCCCATCCAAACGGCCGGCTCCCCAATATGGGCGCGTAGTGAATCATGCGGTGTTCCTGCGCCGATAAATCCTCAAGCGTAAGGGGCACGCCGTGGGTTTTCAGGTAAGCGGGGCTTGCCACGTTGACCATGCTTAAAGCGCCAATCTTCTGCGCGACCAGCGTTTCATCGACAATGTCTCCGATTCGCAGCGCGCAATCTATGCCTTCCTGAATCAGATCGACACGCCGGTCGGTACTGGATATCTCTAACTGAATTTCAGGGTATTTGGCCATAAACGAAGGGAGTGCGGGCAGGATCGGGGTACGGGCCAGCTCGGTGGGCAGATCGACGCGCAGCCGCCCGCGCAGCGGCGTTTTACTGCCTGCAAACATGGTATTCAATTCTTCGGCATCCGCCAGCAACGCGCGGGCGCGGTGGTAAAATGCGCGGCCGTCGTCGGTCAACTGCACGGTACGCGTCGAGCGGTGCAGCAGCCGCACACCCATGGCCGCTTCGATGCGGCGCACCACGTTCGATGCCCGGCCTTTTTGAATGCCGAGGCTTTCCGCCGCATGGGTGAAGCTCGCCATTTCCGCGATACGTACAAAAATGGCCAAAGAGTCGAGATCTTGCATTGTGTCTTTTCTCGATAACTATGGGTTTCGATTGGCATACTTTATGACAAAAATAGAATGACGCATAGTCGCCTCTCCGGGAGCCAGAAGGGCTGGCCCCACGGAGTTCGGAGGTCGCCATGCGTTACAACCCATTGGGCAATACGGGGCTTTTCGTGTCCGAGCTTTGCCTCGGCACCATGACATTCGGCCCATCGGGGCAGGAAGGGCTCTATAAAGACATCGCCGGCATGGACCAGGCAACGGCTGACGAGATGGTTAAACGCAGTCTGGCTGCGGGCGTGAATTTCTTCGATACCGCCGATGTTTATACCCACGGCAAGTCGGAGCAGATGCTGGGCCAGGCGTTGAAGAACCTCGGCGTTAAACGCAAAGACGTGGTCATTGCGACCAAAGTCTTCAATCCATCCGGTTCCGGCCCTAACGATCGGGGCGTTTCGCGCGGGCATATCATGGATTCGGTCGTGGCGAGTTTGGCGCGATTGCAAATGGAATACATCGATCTCTATCAGGTACACGCCAACGACCCGATAACCCCCCTGGAAGAGACGCTCCGGGCATTCGACGATCTCATTTCGCGCGGCCTGGTGCGTTACATCGGCGTCTCGAATTGGCCGGCCTGGCGCATCGCCAAGGCGCAGGGCATTGCAGAGCGTCGCGGATTTGCGCGCTTTGAAACCTTGCAGGCTTATTACTCCATTGCAGGCCGTGACCTGGAACGGGAGATCGCGCCGATGCTGGCCGAAGAGAGAATGGGGCTGATGGTTTGGTCGCCGCTTGCCGGGGGCTTGCTTACCGGCAAATTTGAACCCGGCTCGGCGAGCGGAGGGCGGCGCGCAACCTTTGATTTTCCTCCTGTCGATGGGGGGCGGGCAAGTGCCTGTATGGCTGCGATGCGACTGGTGGCCGATAAACATAACGCCAGCATCGCCGGCGTGGCACTGGCTTACGTATTGTCCAAACCTTTCGTCACGTCGGTGATCACCGGCGCGAAGCGGCTCGAGCAGCTTGAACAGAATCTGGCCGCCGTTGATCTCAAACTGGACGCCGAGGACCTTGCCGCACTCGACGAGGCCGGCAAGCTGGCGCCGGAATATCCCGGCTGGATGCTCGAACATACCGCCCCAACGCGCCTGCCGCCGGGGGCGCGGAGCAAGCCGAACTGAATCTACCCCCTGTTCAATACTGAACGTTCAAGCGCAGTACTCACTTAACCAAGAGGTCAATCATGAGCATATCCAGGGAAACCTTTATCGATTACGACGCCGTAATGCAGGCGCCTATCCATCGCGTGTTCGCCGAGCAAGATGCGGAGAAGCGCCGTGCGGCGATCCGAGATATCTATACCGAAAACGTTCGGGTTTACGAACCCGACGTCGAAGCGAGCGGGTATGAAGGTATCGAACAGGTCGTCGACGCGGTTTTATCGAAGGCGCCTCCGGGCTTTGTTTTCGGCACCTTCGGGCCGGCGGTTGGGCATCACGGCGTTGGCCGCATGCGCTGGCATTTCGGGCCGCAAGAGGGGCCACCGGCGATAACCGGGGTTGATGTTGTCGAGATCGTCGGCGGCAAGATCGCCCGGCTTTACGTGTTTCTCGACCCCGTGCCGGTTTAAAGGCAAACCGCTGCAACCGGCTGATTCATCGATGGTTTAGGCCAGGGTGATATTTTCGCCATGGCCATTTAAACCCTCTTTAACTGCGTAAACAGGGATCCCTTTCCGATTCTAAATCAGCATGTTGATTTTTGTTTTGCTGCGGTTTTCTATGCTGGTTTTGTTTTTCTGGCTGGTTAGAGATGCTGGGTTTGATGATGAGGCTGGTTTTTTTACACAAAATCTAAAGGGTGCGGCGATTGCAGTTGATGTTAATTTTAATAGAAATTATTATCATTTACATCTTGATTTCAAGAAAATAGAATAAATTATTCTAAGATTGAACCCAAATCCTGAGGATTTTCATTTTATGGGCGTTCGCAATTTAATCACCTTTATGATGTTCACCGTTTTTTTAACGGTGTCCGGCATCGCTAATGCAGCCAGCACGACCTTCACAGACGTTATGGGGCGGCAGGTTACGGTCGATACGCCTGTAAAGCGGGCTATTTTAGGGTTTAATTTTGAAGATTACATGGCGGTGGGCGGGGAAGCCGCATTCGAACACGTAATAGGTATTTCGCGTGAAGCATGGCGGGGGAAAGTCCCCGCCAATTGGAATATGTATATTAAACATATGCCGTCCCTTGGCCGTATCGCCGATATTGGTGAAGTCGATCTCCATAATATCTCGCTTGAGAATATCATAGCGTTAAAACCTGACGTGGTCATTTTGGCTCAGTGGCAGTATGTCGCTTTGAAATATGAAGTGTCCCGCCTTGAAGCGTTGAAAATCCCGGTGGTTGTGATCGACTACAATGCGCAAACGGTAGAAAAACACGTCAGCTCTACAAAAATATTCGGCATACTGACAGGGCAAGAAAAACGGGCCCAGGAACTCGCGGACCTTTACGCCAATAATATTGCTGATGTGCAACGCAGAGTAAATAGCTCGGGTCTGAAGAAGCCCAAGGTTTATATTGAGTTTGGCAATAAGGGACCTGGTGAATATTCATTTACCTATGGCGAGAACATGTGGGGGGCGATGCTGAAGCTCGCCGGCGCGGATAATATAGCGGCATCACTTTTTGAGTGGTGGGGCGTCATTAATCCAGAGCAGGTTCTCGTTGCGATGCCAGATGCGATTTTTATCTCGGGAAGAGAAAACAACAAGATTTCGTCGGCACTATCAATGGGGGTTGGCGTTGATAAAAACGTGGCCACTCAGCAGCTTATCGGTTTCTCTGCGCGCAATGGCTGGGCCGCGTTGCCGGCGATAAAAAACAAACAGCTCTTCGGCGTATACCAGGGCGCATCCAGAACGCTTTCCGATTTCGCCATGATTCAGTTTATTGCCAAATCACTTTACCCAGAGCAGTTTAAAGATGTGGATCCGGTAAAGAATTACCTGGATTACTATAATAAGTATCTGCCGGTGAAACCCGAAGGGACATTCGCCATTTCCGCGTGGAAGTGAATTTCAATCCGCTTTAAATAGCGGATTTCACCATTGGCCCCCGTTAAACGCGTGAATTCACGCCCTGGGGGCTTTATTACCGGCGAACGGCACTTTGAATGGCATGCGATGGGGATTTGCAAGCGTCTTAACGTGCAAACGCAACCAGAGCATGAGGTCAGAGGAGGCTGTCGATCGGTGTCTAAAAGGTTGCCGTTGCCCAATAAGCGGCTATCATCTCTCCTTTACGCCCTTGTCGCCCCTGAAAGGATTGTCTGCCGCTATGCCCGTGAATTTTGATCTCAACGATCTTTATGCCTTCCGAGCGCTGGTCGAATACGGCAATTTTCGGCTTGCCGCGGAGTCCATCTGTCTTTCGCAGTCGGCATTGAGCCGCAGGATAGAGAAACTGGAATCCGCGCTGGGGATTAAATTGTTCGACAGAACCACCCGACGCGTCACGCTGACGCTATATGGGCAGACCTTTGCCGGGCGTTCGGATCAGCTACTGGCGAATGTCGAGTTGGTGTTGGCGGATATCAATAAGGTCAGTCAGGATCGCGTGGGGCTGGTCACCGTCGCTACTGTGCCCTCGGCGGCCTACTATTTCATGCCCGACGTGATCCGCCGTTTCCAGGCCCGCTACCCACGGGTACGCGTCAAGCTTATCGACAGCAGTGCGGGTAACGTCATCGAAGCGGTTGCCAGCGGGCAGGCGGATTTCGGCATCTGTTTCGCGACAAGCCTGCAACCCAATATCGAATTTTTGCCGCTGGTGGGGGATGTCTACGTGGCTGCCTGCAGGCGCGATCATCCCATCGCCAGTAAAAAAAGCCTGACCTGGCGCGAGTTTTATCAGCAGGATTATGTGGGGCTGGATAAGACGTCCGGTAACCGCAATCTGCTCGATCAGATGCTGGAGCACATTATTCCGGAGCGCCCCAGCATCTGCGAAACCCGCCATGTGACGACCATGCTGGGCATGGTTGAAGCGGGCGTCGGCATTGCCGCCGTGCCCGCCATGTCGATGCCGGCGTCAGAGCATTCGGTGCTGACGCACCTGCCGCTGACCGACCCGGTGGTAAAGCGCACTGTTGGCCTGATCAGGCGCAGCGGGCGCATGCAGTCCTACGTTGCCGCCGAGCTGGAAAAGCTGATCACTGAACAGTATCACGCTGTTTAACCGGCTGTTCAGCTTTCACGGCTCTCATCCCGGTGGCGCGAATGGTGTTTTGCGCCTCGGCGGAAGACAGGAAATCCAGTAGCGCTTTGCCTTCCTGGCGGTGTTCCGCTTTGGCGGTGACCGCGCCGGCAAAGCGGGTAATGTACTGCACATCGTCAGGCAGCTCGCCAATAAAGGTGACGCCCGCAACCGGCAGCAATTCACTCACTTGCTGGAAACCTACCGCATATTTCCCTTGCGCCACCTCGGATGCCACCGGAATGCGCTCAATCATGTGCGCTTTCTCTTTCACCTGATCTTCGATGCCCAGTTTTTTGAACAGCTGGTCGCTGACATAGCGGCCGCTGGCACTGTCCGAATAGGCAATGGATTTGGCCTGCAGCAGGGTATTGCGCAGATCGCTATCCTTTTGGATATTGGGTTTGGGGTCGCCTTGCTTGACCACCATGCCAATTGGCGAGTCGGCCAGCTCCACGCGCGAACCCGGTTGGATCCAGTTATCCTTTTCCAGGTTTTTCAGCGCATCACCCACCATAATCACCACATCGGCCTTTTCTCCGCGAGCCAGACGCGCCGGGATCGCCTGGGGGGTTTTCCCCATAGAAGGGCCGGAAATCAAAATGATTTTGTCGCCGCTCTTGGCTTCAAATTGCGGGGCCAGTTTTTCCAGTGCGGCTTTAAACCCGCCTGAAATCATGACGGTCACGTCTTTGGCCAGCACTCCGGTGCTGACAGAGGAAAGCACCAGCGTGGCGAGCAGTGAACGATAAATTTTTTGCATGACGTAATCCCTTATTTAACGTGCGGTTTGTAGTGACAACGTGCTGCGGCGGTACAGATAAAGCGTCGCCAGTAATGCGCATAGCGCCGCAAAGCTCATCCAGTAGCCGGGTGAGGCTTTATCGCCGGTGTACTCAATCAGTGCGGTAGAAATAACCGGCGTAAACCCGCCAAAGACGGCAGTCGCCAGGCTGTAGGCCAGCGAGAAACCGGCAACCCGGACCTCCGTCGGCATGATCTCGGTTAACGCCGGGATCATGGCGCCGTTGTAGAGGCCGTAGAGGAAGGACAGCCACAGCAGTACCGTCAGCATCATCGAAAAGCTGGGGGCTTCGGCAAGCAGGCTAAGTGCCGGATAGGCAGTGACCAGCGCCAGCAGCGCCATGGTCACCAGGACGCGCTTGCGGCCAAAACGGTCCGAAAGGGCGCCGCCTACCGGCAGCCAAAGGAAGTTGGAGATCGCCACCAGCAGGGTCACCAGCAGGCTGTCGGAGGCGCTGAGCATCAGCACTTTTTTACCGAAGGTCGGCGCATAGACGGTGATCAGATAAAACGCGGTGGTGGTCATGGCGACCATCAGCATGCCGGCGATAACCACCTGCCAGTTCGCCAGGAGGGTTTTAAACACGTCGCGCATCGCCAGGTGGTTGCGGCGGGCGGTGAACTCCTGGGTTTCTTCCAGTTTGCGGCGCAGGAAAAAGATGAAAGGCACAATCAGGCAGCCGAACAGGAAAGGCAGACGCCAGCCCCACTCGCGAATGGCGCTTTCCTCCATGAAGGCATTCAGTGCGAAGCCCATCGCCGCAGCCACCATAATGGCCACTTGCTGGCTGCCGGACTGCCAGCTGGTGTAAAAGCCTTTACGGCCTGGCGTGGCGATCTCAGCCAGGTAAACCGATACGCCGCCCAGCTCGGCGCCCGCAGAGAAGCCTTGCAATAAACGGCCGGCCAGCACCAGCAACGGTGCCCAGAGGCCAATCGTCTGATAGGACGGGATAAGGACAATCAGGAAGGTCCCTGCGGCCATGATCGACAGGGTAACAATCAGCCCCTTGCGTCTGCCGACTTTATCGATGTATGCGCCCAGCACTATTGCGCCGATAGGGCGCATCAAAAAGCCCGCGCCAAAGACCGCGAAGGTCATCATCAGCGAAGCGAATTCACTGCTGGCCGGGAAAAAGGTGTGGGCGATGTAGGTGGCATAAAACCCGAACAGGAAGAAATCGAACTGCTCCAGAAAGTTGCCGGAGGTCACGCGCAGTATCGCGCCGATCCTTGCCCGAGTCGTCATGGGTGCGTTAGGTGAATGCATCTTTATCTCCAGTTTGCTTTAGCGCTTTTGCCGCGCCTGTTGATGCAGACTGGACCATGAAAATAAAGTAAATAAGCGCAATAAACGCATGAACTGATGCGCCTGGCGCATGAATAATCGTTAACAATTGGCTGCGATAAGCTGCAACGGGTAGTTAACAAGATTGTCCTGTACTGCCCGGTTCATTACAGGCTAAAAACTTCATTCATATTTTGTGACAGGGCTCATACAGGGCGAAGGGGCGGAAAATGCCGAGCGGGGCAAAGAGGCCCGGGAATCTGCCGCAAACCTTTAACCGGCCCCTGATGAAAAGGCTAGCGCAACCGTGAGGGCGGCAGGCCAAAGCGCTGGGTGAATCGTTCAGCAAAACGCGAAACCGATTTGTAGCCGCAGGCATCGGCCACCTGCGCCATGTTCCAGCGGGTGGTCTGTATCAGCATCAGGCCGTGGTGCATGCGTATATCCACGAGCAGCTTCTCAAAGCGGCTACCCTCTTCGCGTAAGCGTCTGCGCAGGGTGGATTCGCTCATCGCCAGCGCTTCGCCGGCAGAGCGTGCGGTCCAGTCGGTTTCTGGCGAAGCGCGCAGCAGATTGCTTAAGCGCGGTAAAACGCCCTGTCGCCGGGGCAGAGCAAAATGAATGTTTTGTTCTGCCAGTACCAGCAGCAAGTCGAATATCCTCAAACGTATTCTTGCATCACTGAGATTCGGCTGCGCCAGGTTTTTCAGCAGCGTTTGCAACGACTCTCGCAGCGCGCCGTTAAGCGTCGTCGCGGTAAATTTCGGCTTCTTTCTCTCACCCGAGAGAGATAAATGGCTTTGCGAGAACTGATAAAAAGATTCCAGCACATCGGCGCTGAAAGTCAGAAACAGCGATCGGAACGGGGAGCCGTTATCCGGAGGGTACTTGGTATAATCGGCAATGACGCCCTGATCTATAAACCCCACGGCGGCAGCCTCAGCCAGGCTATGGCTTTCTCCTGAGGTCAGAAATTCAATTCTCCCCGCCAGTACGATGAGCACCGTCAGTTCGAAGAAGCAAAATGAGGGTGTGCTTTGCCCCACCCTGAGCTGCGGATAAGCCACCGAAACCAGATTATCGCGGCTGAGATTGTGGCCACAATAGTCTGACCAGGAAAGCGATTCATTGCTCATGGCGTCTTGTTCATCCGGGACAACTAACCGACTTTCTCTGGTCATGATTTACCTGTTGATGGCTCGCGGTGCGTTAAACGTGGACGTCCGGATTCAGGGTATAGATCCCTGTCAGCGTGGCCGTCGCCAGTACATTGCTGTTTTCCAGCGCACGACGAACGTTAGCGCCAGTCAGCTCCCCCTCTACGTTTAATGCCGGCGTCGGAATCGCATATAACGTGAAGATGTAATGATGAACCAATTCATCATTCCACGGCGGGCAGGGGCCATCATAGCCATAATATGTTCCGGCCATCGACTCATCGCCGGCAAACCACGCGGTGTAATCATTGATGCCATGAGTCAGGCCGCCCGGAGCGGAAGGGCCTGGCTTGCCTCTGGCAGAAATGCCGCTGGACTGAGCGCCTTCAATGATTTCGCCTTGATCCGCCGGAATGTTCAACAGCGACCAGTGATAGAAATCTGCCCGGGGCAGAGACGCCGAAACGGTTTTCCCCGGTTGATTAACGTCTTCTGCACGGGTTGGAACATCGGGATCGTGGCACAGAAGCACCAGCGCCTGTGTGCCTGCCGGCACGTCTTCCCAGGCAAGGTGCGGGTTGAGGTTGTCGGATAAACGAATACGGTTTTCAGGATCATAAACGGCAAAGCTGTTCTTGCCTGGGATGACCTCACCGTCTTTAAAACTGTGGCTGTATAATTTCATGTTATTGCCTTATCGATGGCGGAAAACACGATTATACGACCATTGCGCATCCTGATAGTTACCTATCCGGTCAAATTACTTCCTTAAACTGTCATTCTGACTGGATGTGTTGAGCCGGTTGAACGCACTGCGGGAGAGAATATTGGACCCGACTCGCAAACGCCCGAACTAACCGTGACGCTGTGTTGTTGTCGATACATCAATCGCCTCTCGTATCTGTTGCATGTCGCGCCCGGGAGGCGCTCCGAACTGTCGCAAATATTCGCGGTTAAACTGCGATGCACTTTCATAACCGACGATAAAGGCAACGTCCGACGCACGATGTTCGCCGGTGAGTAAAAGCTGGCGGGCTTCCTGCAGCCTTAGCTGTTTCTGGTAGCGAAGGGGACTGCTGCCTGTTATCGCAAGAAAATGGCGATGCAGGCTTGCCCGGCTCATACCGCTGATATCGCACAGTGCATCGATACGGAGCCGGGTATTGTAGTTATCTCTGATCCAGGCGACTGCCCGCCGGATACTGTTCAGTGCGCCCTCGGGTTGGGCAATCTGACGCAGCAGTTGCCCCTGTGGGCCCTGCAGGAGGCGATAAAGCAATTCACGCTCAAACAGGGGCGCAAGAACCGGAATATCCTCTGGCGTATCCAGCAGAGACAACAATCTCAACAAGGTGTCGCGAAGTGACGCATTCATCAGGTTTATCACGATACCTATGCCACTTTGCCTGCGCTCGCGGTCGGGTGGCATGGTTGCCGCTAATTCCGACAGTATGGCGGGATCCAACACCAGTGATACGGCAACGTAAGGCTGCCCATCTTCCGCATCAAAAATTTGCCCGGTTAAAGGCAAGTCCAGCGCACTGATGAGATAGTGTTTACTGTCGTAACTCAGAAGATGCTCGTTAAGCGCCACCTGCTTGGAGCCCTGCAAAATGAAACAGATCATTGAGCGATACAGACAAGGGGCTTTATCTACAGAACCCTGGCCGACGGAAAGTTCCACGCGCGGGATCGGTGTAAAAGTAGTCCCCGACAGGGCATGGCGCCGGGCTAAATCAAGATGGGGGGCAAGTTCATGTTTCATGAGCCGAGTATACTGCAGCCCGGATACCGTACAAGACGGTTGATACAATCAGGCAATGAATTGAGATTATCAGGCGTGGGGGAAAGGGGGGGCGTTGCTTATTATGGCGTGGTCAATAACGCACCGGCAGGTGCTCCCTAATCTTAAAGAGACAGCCCATGACCCATCAGATTGCACTCATCACCGGCGCCAGCCGCGGCCTCGGGCGCAACATAGCGCTTCACCTCGCGAAACGCGGGATCCACATCATCGGCACCTATCGTAGCGGCGTTGCGCAAGCCGATACGCTTAAACAAGAAATAGAGGCACTGGGCGGCAAGGCTGCGATGCTGTCGCTCGATATTACGGACAGCGCCGGCTATCAGGCTTTTTCAGAAGAAGTCGCGGCTACGCTAAAGACCAGATTCGGCCGCGATCGCTTCGACTTCCTCATCAACAATGCCGGCAATGGTCTCTTTGCAAACTTTGCCGATGCGACCATCGAACAGTTTGATTCGCTGGCCGCTACCCACCTTCGTGGCCCGATTTTCATGACGCAGAAGCTTTTACCCCTGCTGGAAGACGGTGGCCGTATCCTGAACGTTTCTTCAGGCTTCGTGCGCTTTACTCTGCCGGGATACAGCCTGTATGCGGCAATGAAGGCCGCAGTGGAGGTGTTGACCCGTTTTATGGCCGTAGAACTAGGCTCGCGTCAGATCCGGGTTAACGCCATTGCGCCGGGAGCGATCGCTACCGATTTTGGCGGTGGCGCGGTACGCGACAATAAAGAGGTGAATGATTTTGTGGCTCAGGGGATCGCGCTGGGGCGTGTGGGGCTGCCGGACGATATAGGCCGTGCAGTCGCCGCTATCCTCTCTGAGGACCTGGCCTGGGCAAACGGCACAACGTTCGATATTTCTGGCGGCCAGTTGCTGTAACCCTGTGGGCATTGAAACAGGTGACTGGGTAATCCTCTTTTCCGCTTTGAGGCAATATTATAAATACGTGATGTAGGTTGCCTCGCCATAAACATCGCAACGAAGAACAGCTCAGTCGGCTAACGCCGGGCTGAGCTGCTTTCAAACCATCGACTATTTGGCGACGTTATTTGGCCAAGAGTTCTTTGCGGACGATTTCTGCGCCTGCACTTAACGCATCCAGCTTGCCTCTTGCTACGCCGCGAGGTAAAGGGATCATGCCGCAGTTAGTGCAAGGGTAGAGTTTGTCGGCGTCGACAAACTGAAGCGCTTTTCGAAGCGTCGCGGCGACTTCCTCCGGCGTCTCAATGGTATTGCTTGCCACGTCAATGGCCCCAACCATCACCTTTTTACCGCGAATGAGTTCCATTAGCTCCATGGGAACATGGGAGTTCTGACATTCCAGCGAGATGATATCGATATTGGATTTTTGCAGTTTTGGAAAAATCTCTTCATATTGCCGCCACTCTGTTCCCAGCGTCTTTTTCCAATCCGTATTGGCTTTGATGCCATAACCGTAGCAGATGTGTACAGCCGTTTCGCATTTAAGCCCTTCAATGGCTCTTTCTAATGTGGCGATTCCCCAATCGTTCACCTCATCAAAGAAAACGTTAAAGGCGGGCTCATCAAATTGGATGATATCGACACCGACAGCTTCTAACTCTTTGGCTTCTTCATTGAGAATTTTAGCGAATTCCCAGGCCAGCTTTTCGCGGCTTTTATAGTGGTTATCATACAGCGTATCTATCATGGTCATAGGGCCTGGCAGGGCCCATTTGATCGGTTGGTCGGTTTGCTGGCGCAAGAACCTGGCATCTTCGACAAAAACGGATTTTTGGCGACTTACGGGGCCAACGACGGTCGGTACGCTTGCATCATAGCGATTACGGATTTTAACGATCTCGCGTTTCTCGAAATCAACACCGTTGAGGTGCTCAATAAAGGTAGTGACAAAATGTTGGCGCGTTTGCTCGCCGTCACTGACAATATCGATACCAGCCTGCTGCTGATCTTCCAGGCACAAACGCAGGGCATCCTGTTTGCCGTCAATTAATTCCTGGTCCTGCAATTTCCAGGGTGACCAAAGTGTCTCAGGTTGTGCCAGCCAAGAGGGCTTGGGTAAACTGCCGGCAGTGGACGTCGGTAATAACTTTTTCATAATAGATGACCCTGTGTTTTGGTTAATCAAGCAGCGTAGTTAGCAGACCATTGTTCAAGAATAGTTTGGTATGGTTTGATGAAATTCTCTTCAGTAAACTTTCCCTGCTCAATAGCCAAGTGGCTACGTTCTTCTCGATCATAAACGATCCGGGTTAACGAATAATCCTGTTGGTTCAAGCTTGGCTGATAATATTGCCCTGCCGCAGAATTGGCATTGTAAATCTCAGGCCGGTAAATTTTTTGGAACGTCTCCATCGTACTGATGGTACTGATAAGTTCAAGATCGGTGTAATCGCTGAGCAAGTCGCCGTTAAAATAAAATGCCAAAGGCGCAACGCTATGTTTAGGCATAAAGTAGCGAACCTGTAACCCCATTTTATTGAAATAGGCATCGGTCAATGAAGGTTCATCTTGCTGATATTCTACGCCCAGTACAGGGTGCTCATTACCGGTCCGGTAATAGGTGTTTTTACTCGAAACGCTTAGGCATATAACAGGGTTTTTATTAAAGTTATCTCTGTACGCCTCTGAGTTAATAAAATATTTAAATATATTCCCGTGTAACTCGCCAAAATTAGCTGGAATGCTGAATTGAGGTTGGTTCTTATTGTGCGCCGACAGCAATACGCTAAAGTCATAATCGCGCACATAAGAGGAGAAGTTATTGCCAACAATACCTGCAATGCGTTTGTTAGTTTTTTTATCGATAATGTTGGTTTTTAATATCTCAATGACTGGGAAGCTGTCGCCATTGTTGTCAACATTCATCTCGACAGAGATGATTTCAAGTTCGACAGAATAACGATCGCCTTTGGGGTTGTCCCAATGCGCCAGCGTATTGAAACGATTGTCAATCATCACTAACGTATTGCGCAAGTTCTCCTGGCGGTTCTTTCCTCTGGCCAAATTAGCGAAGTTGGTGGTGATACGCGTATTTTCGGAAGGGTTATAGTTTTCATCGAAAACACTGCTCTTAAGCGTAAATGTAAAATCTTTATTCATAGTGTTCTGCATCCTGAGTTCTGATATGAAAACTGCATTTATTTCTTGATTTCCCAGAAATCACTGGTTTTTTCTTTCGTCAGTCTTCATGTAATCAATACGTTAACAATGCATCTTTTATGCCAGAGCCATGGGATGAGTGAAAGCGACTTAATTT
This sequence comes from Serratia plymuthica, assembly GCF_018336935.1. Lineage (NCBI taxonomy): Bacteria > Pseudomonadati > Pseudomonadota > Gammaproteobacteria > Enterobacterales > Yersiniaceae > Serratia > Serratia plymuthica. The sequence continues at coordinate 5,412,806 of NZ_CP068771.1, forward strand.
CATTACCACATGAGCCATCTTCATGATGTGGCGACCCCCTATGCCCGGCATCGTCTGAAGGCTTGGTACACAAGGTTTGCAGCGGGGATCCAGGGTGGCAGAGGCGGCTAACTGAACCGATTTGCGGCAGGGCTAAAAGATGTGGAAGGCCGGCTTTATGGTTCTGAAGAGCGTGGCTTGAGTTTTATTCATATTGCATAGCCTTATTACTCATCTAACCGGATGTGAGTGACGCCCGCTCTGGTGCCGAAATAGGCATCTGGTTTAAGCCGATCGGCATTAAAGACGGATGTGTTGCACAAAAGCCCAGGCTTCGCCGATACCAATATGACGATTGAAGCCGCGCTACGGCCAGGCAACGCCACTGGGACATCAGGTACAACAACTCGCCACCGATGAACATGCACTCTGTACAGAAACCTTCAGCCGGGCCCAGGTATCTCGGGTTCACAGACCACTTTGCCATCAAACTCATAAATGGACTTATTCTTTGTAAAACTCGTCTTTATGCTGATATCGATACTCTTGAGTGATTCCCGTGTATCCGTATGAAGCCGCTTTACAGTCGATTATATGAACATTCGACTGAGGATGCAGGTTACCAATGGCTTGCTCCATCGCGTCGTAAATTGCTTTTTGGTATGCCGATTTCTGGTCCTTACTACAGGTTTCATCCACGATAGTGACTTCGAGTCTAAACGAATTTTTGCCCCATTCAGCCAGGCTTTTGCCATCAATAAACCAGTCGTCATCATCGACATGTCTCACTATGACCATAGTTTCGAAGCTATTTTTCCTTAAAACATCGCATGTGATTTGAGTCGCTAAAAGTACACACTTTTGGGTTAGTTTTTGATTCTTTAAGCCAGACAGCGTCAGGGTTATACCAGGCATAATATCTCCTTAATTAGATTGTCATATCGGCTAAATTATTGCAGGAACCGCAGTCATCTTATAAACCCTTAAAATGGCATAATCGCGGCCGTGAGCACAATGCGTTAAGGCCCACGGCCGTTCATGGCAGACCTGAACGCTCTTCGGTTTGACCGCTTAGCGATCGCCTGCGATACAAGACATTAGCGTTCATAATCTATCATCTAAAAACCGAGATGTCTGAATCCAGTTGCGAGCTGTGGCGACTTGCCAGGCAGGTGAGCGCCGATGCCTATCATAAATACGGTTCGCCGCTCCAACACCTCGAAAACTCAAAAAACCACCTAAGGTTGGCTACCCATATCTATTCCCTCGGCAGAAATGCTGAATACCTCGCTTTACAACAGCGTTTCACCATGGCGCAGGGTGAAACCTTGGCAGAATGCCAGAACTCATCTGGCCGTGCTTGAAAGGCCGAGAGAGATACCTGCAGGGATTTTGGAATCAATATCACTCTTTAATCGGGGAGGGGTCGCGATGCAGTTTTATCCCGTTGCAATGACGGCCCTGATTTGCAGGGCCGCTTTATGCATAGATTTGAAACGTCTGCCGTGCTGTCCTAAACCAATTCAACCAGTGATGCCGGATTAAACCCGTTCAGCGTTGAGTAATTGTCATTTTCCACTTTCGTTACCCAATCCGGATCGCTCAGCAGGGCGCGCCCCACGGCGATGAGATCAAACTCTTCACGCTCCATGCGCTCAATGAGCCGCTCCAGGCTCGCAGGAGCCGATCCCTTGCCGGCGAAAGCATGGGTAACATCGTTATCCAGGCCAACCGAACCCACGCTAATCGTCGCGGCTCCGGTCACTTTTTTCGCCCAACCCGCACAGTTTAGGCCGTTTTCACCGTCAATCTCAGGAAATTCCGGCTCCCAGAAGCGGCGTTGCGAACAGTGCAGGATATCGACGCCGGCCTCGACTAGCGGCAACAACCATGCTTCCATCGCCGCCGGGGTTTCGGCAATGCGTACCCCGAAGTCCTGCTGCTTCCATTGGCTCACCCGCATGATAATCGGAAAATCAGGGCCGACGGCATGACGAACGGCAGAGACAATCTCGCTGGCAAAGCGCGTACGCTCTTTGATTGTGGGGCCACCGTAGCGATCGGTACGCAGATTAGTACCGGCCCAGAAGAACTGGTCGATCAAAAATCCATGAGCGCCATGGATTTCGACCGTGTCGAAGCCCAGACGTTTGGCATCTGTTGCCGCCTTTACGAAAGCCGAAACGGTATCGGCGATATCTTCTTCATTCATTGCAACGCCGCGTGGATCTCCGGGCGCATCGAAACCTGACGGGCTTTCCACAGGGGCATCCGGTTCCCAGCCGTTGATATAACGCGCAGCGCCGGTATGCCAGATCTGCGGTGCCATGCGGCCACCCGCATGATGCACGGCATCAATCACGTTTTTCCAGCCGGCCAGTGCCGCTTCTCCGTGGAAAAAAGGGATGCCGGAATCGTTTCGTGACGCCGGGCGATCAACGACGGTGCCCTCCGAAAGGATCAGGCCTACGCCTCCCTCTGCACGACGCCGGTAGTAGGCCGCATTTGCGTCTCCCGGTATACCGTCCGGTGCAAAAAGTCGCGTCATGGGGGCCATTACGATCCGGTTTTTCACGCGAAGAGAGCGCACGGAAAAAGGGCTGAAAAGAATGCTGGATGTATTTTGAGACATACCAATTAACTCCATTGTGTCGGGAGCTCTATTAGGTATATTTTATATACCTGATGTCAATTAGGCACCTTGAGTAGCCTAGGTATACCAAAGGAAACCCCCGCATGCTGACTTTACACCCGCAGTGCTTCTCGTCGGATTGCCCAAGCCGGGCATTGTTCGATCAAATCGCAGACAAATGGTCGATGATGGTTCTGGCTGTCGTTGATGATGAACCACAGCGCTTCAACGCCATCAGACGTCGTCTTGAGGGCGTTTCGCAGAAGGCCCTGACGCAATGCCTGCGGCGGCTGGAACGTAATGGACTGATCTCGCGACAGGTTATCTCTTTCTCGCCTGTGGCCGTGCAGTACGAAATTACGCAACTGGGCCGGACCTTGCAGACACCCTTTCGCGAACTGCACCAATGGACGCTCGATAAATTGTCTGAAGTCGAAGCAGCCAGACTGCAGTTTGATCAGGCAGCCGGGATGAAGTGAAAAGGGCGGGCAATCAGCGTTTTTTGTTTAAGCGAAACGCGGGCGCTCCCCATTCCCGTTCCTGAACGGCGGGAAGTCAGAGCCCCGGCATCATTGAGGGTACCCATTCAGGTTGTTCCATCAGAACCTGGATGAGTATCCTCGTTTTTGGGCCATGCCGACATTGCAATATCAATGCGCTGTGAAAGCGTTTGTCGTCTTTTTCCTGCGGCCGTAAGGTCTATGAGTCTTTTAAAGCCGCCTGGTGCAGCGTCTTTCCGGTCGGGGTGGCCTTGGTTTTACTGCTGGAGTAGATGAAATACAACGCGATACCCAGGAAGATAATTGCACCCAGGCGGCTCATCGAAAATGAAATTGGCGCATTGCCCAGCCAGCCAAAGTTGTCGATAAGCATACTCATCGTCAATTGACCGAAAATAACCGCAACTGTCGCGACCGCTGTACCTATGCGTTGAACCGCAAGTACCATGATAACGATATAGGGCACGCCGAACATGGCCCCTAGTAACTGCCATTTAGGCACATCCATCAGACTGATTGCGTGCTTAGGTTCAAAGAAGAATATCAGCAAACCGGTAACCAGTGCTCCGACTGAAAACGTCAGGAACGCACTTTTGAAGACTCCCACATTGCTACCAAGCTGTCCGTTGATGGCTGACTGAATACTCAGCATCGCACCACCGATAAACGCTAATAAAATCATGATAATTGTCATATCGTTACCTTAACCCTGTGCAACCAGAACCAGCGCCGCAATGATAAAAATTAGCGCGATGATGCGTTTAGTATCTATTTTCCGGTGTGGCGTTCCCAACAGGCCAAAGTGATCGATGATCAGACTTTTAAAGACCTGACCCGCCAGGATGCCAATCATCGTCATTGCAACACCGATAGCGGGTGTCGCGACGGTGAGGGTAATGACATAAATGGGACCGAGCACGCCGCCCAGCAGTTGCCAGGATGGTTGCGCAAAGAAGGACGGGCTGTTGCGCGGGCTGAAGAAAAGCATCAGGATAAAGGTCAATGCGGCCCCCACACCGAACACGCTGAACGTTGCCCATAAGTCACCCACTTTCCCTCCCAGCGGCCCCAGCAATCCTGCCTCGACGGACAGTCCCATGCCGCCAGCGATGACGATTAAGATAAATACAAATTGCATGGCAAATACTCTCAAATTGACTGGTGGACAAGGCTACACATGTTCAGTGATGAGAAAAATGCCATAATGCAATAAACACCTGTGCAGGAATCGCATCAATGTATGACCTGGGAAAGATCAGTATTCGCGCTCTGCTTATTTTTATTGACGTGTACGATACGCAGAATTTTTCCGTGGTGGCGCGTCGTGAAGGAATTTCAGCCTCGCAGGTTTCACGCGTCGTACATCAACTTGAAGATATACTCGGCCAGCAGCTTTTTTATCGCAACACACGGGCTATCATCCCGACCGAAAATGGCGATCTGTTTGTTCGCTATGCGCGTGCCATGGTGGGGAATCTTGAAGATGTGCGGAGGGAGCTTAATGAACGCTCGCTTGAGCCTTCCGGGCTAATACGTATGAATGCCCCTGTGTTTTTCGGTCAGCGGCATGTCGCACCCGGCCTGCCGGGGCTAATGAACTTGTATCCTCGACTTAACATCGAACTTACGCTGACAGATGATTATATTGATCCACACAGGGATGCCGCCGACGTCATATTTCGTATCGGTGTATTGACCGACTCCGCATTCCACGCCCGTGTTTTTGGCCGGCAGTTTTATCACCTGGCCGCATCACCCGAGTATTTAAAGAAATACGGCGTACCCGAAGGGCCGGATGACCTCAGTCGCCACAAATGTCTTGTATACCGGGGCTCTTCCGGGCCTAACCGCTGGCTTGCACGCAAGCCGGGTGAGGAATGGATCCACTATCCTATTTCTCCCCTTATGTCATCCAACAACGCAGAAACGTTGCTTATTGCCGCACTGGGCGGGATGGGAATAGTGCTTTTCCCTGACTGGCTTATTGGTGAACGACTGCAGAGTGGGGAGCTGATTGAGCTTATGCCGAATATGGAGGTTTCCATTAAAACGGATATACAGAACATTTCGGCTATATATCCCAATACGCGGCACCCGTCACTCAACGTCAGGTCAGTCATTAATTATTACGTTGAGCTGTTCGGTTCACCTCCTTATTGGCAGTCAGATGAACGCGCCGGTGGCTGAAGCGCTTACACCTTGGGGGCCGGCGCCACACTTGTGACGTCATCTACCCGCTCTTTAATCCCGAGCCTAAATGAGTCACAAGCTTTACTTTGGCCGAGAATTTGCCGCGTTTTTCTAAAATCATATATAGGGTTGGCGATAAACCTCCGCTCGTGCGCCCAATGCGCGGTGGGGGTGTTGCGGCTGCCGCAGATATCTCACGGCGCATTACTTGTCGCGAAATGCGTTTGCAGCAGCCGCCACATATGATGAGCCGCCGGAGTAAAACGCCGGTCAGAGCTGCGCAGTAGATGGCACTGGGCGCTGTTGGCGATTGAGTGATCGAGGGGGACCGCCACCAGAGAACCTTGCCGGATAGGATCGGCGGCGGCATAAGCGGTCATAAACGAAATGCCCACGCCCGCCTGGCTCAACGCCATGGCGGTGGAAAACTGGTTGCAGCGATACGCCGGGTGAAATTGCAGCCCCAGGCTTTTGAACATCGCATTCATATGCCGTTGCAGGCCGAAGTTTTCCGTCAAGGCAATTAGCTGATAATCAACCAGCTCTTCAATGGTAATGCTACTGCGCCCGGCAATGGGGTGCTGCGGCGAGACTATCGCGCAGATCGGTCCCCACTTAAAGCTGTGTCGTTTAAGTTCCGGTGTGCCGATGGGCCCGAATGCCAGCGCCATATCCGCTTCGCCGCTAACGATATCGTTGAGCATCTCCTGCATGCTGCCGACCACAATGTTGACAAAAACTTGAGGGTAAGACCGGGCAAATTCACTCATGACGCCTTCGATAAATGCGGTGATAAGGCCGCCGCCGATGCACAAGGAGATTGAACCGCTGCGCACATGGCGTAGGTCTTTGAGCTGGCTTTCCAGCTTCTCGCGCCTCTGGCGGCTGGCAAAATAGTCCTCTGCCAGCAGGCGTCCCGCTTCGGTCAGTACCACATTTCGCCCGCGCCGCTCCAGCAACGGCAACTGTAGCGCTCGCTCCAGTTGGGCAATCTGTCGGCTGACAGCCGACGGGTTAACGCCAAGAATATCTGCCGCGCGGCGGATACCGCCCTGATTGCCCACTTCATACAGATAGCCGACCTGTCTGTCCTGATACATTTGTACCTTCCTTCTCAACTGTTGATCTGAGAGCAACAATAATATCATTAAGCGGATATTTATTATCATGATTGGATAGTGATAATAGAATTAATGGCTCGATTCTGGAAATGAATAAAAATACATTGCTGGAATAGCCAGTTCGCACCAAAAAGGGGCCCAATAATGGTGATAGGTCTTTTATTTGGGCGTGTTAGTGATTTGATTAATTAATTTTCGATCTGTTATCTGCATTTATGGGAAGGGCGAGTAAAAATCGCAGCGAAAGGTTTCAATTTTATCTGCGAGCTATTCAGGCATGGATCCTGCTTAGTCACAGGGTTTTGTCATCTGATTATTATAAAGAGAGATATTATGAGCGAATCGAAAATTCTGGAGAAACCCGAGAAAGAGCCGGCGGATGAGTGGAAAGTCGGGCCTGGCGCCTGGCTTTCCCTGGTTATTGTCCTGCTGGTATTCTCCGGCTTCTTTTTTAAAGTCGAGGGTATGGCGTGGCTGGGGGCGTTCGACTTCACTACGCTTGGCGGTGCGTTCGGCACCATGAAATCGCCGGAAACCAACACCTTTATCGGCAGCGGCGGCATCAGCGCGAAAGCCGGTTTTCTTTTCGCGCTGTCGTTGGTGCCCACGGTGATGCTGGCGTTGGGGCTACTGGAGATTTTTACCCACTACGGGGCGATCCGCGCCGCACATAAGCTGCTGACACCGTTGCTGAAACCGCTGCTCGGGATCCCGGGGTATACCGGGCTGGCGCTGATCACCGATTTGCAGAGTACCGATGCGGGCGCAGCACTCACCAAAGAGCTGTATGACAGCGAAAAAATTACCCGTAAAGACGTGGTGATAATGGGGGCATGGCAATATTCCGGTGCCGGTTTAATTAACAACTATTTCTCTATCGGTTCGGCGATGTTTGCCTCACTGACCATTCCGATAATTATTCCATTGGTATTGATGTTCGTGATGAAATTTTTCGGAGCGGCCATAGTCCGCCTGGCATTAAATACCCTATATAAAAGGGATTTCGCCCATGAGTAATACTACAAAAGTCACAGGTAATCCGTTCGATATTTTCGTTATCGGCGCGCGTAAAGGTTTTAATATCGCCATCAATAACCTGATGCCGAATGTATTAATGGCGTATGTCATTGCTGAAATGCTCAATTTACTTGGCGTAATGCAGGTCATTGGTCATATTTGCGCGCCATTAATGGGATTATTCGGTCTGCCGGGCGAAGCCATAACCGTATTGCTGACGGCCTGGCTCTCGTCGTCGGCTGGCACCGGCGTTGCCGTCAGCCTGCTGAGCAAAGGCACGCTGGATATTGGGCAGATCACTATCCTCGCGCCCGCCATTTTTTTAATGGGTTCTCAGCTACAGTATATGGGCCGCCTTTTGGGCGTCGCCGATGTGCCGAAGAAGTACTGGCCGCTACTGATGGTCGTCAGCATTCTCAACGCGGTTATCTCTATGCTGATAATGCGAGTTATTGCCTGAATGAAACACACCAAGGAGCAAGATGTGTCACGCACACTAGAACACTTTAATTACCTGCATCAGATCCCGGAGCTCGGGTTCGAAGAGTATAAAACTTCCGCTTATATCGCGGAGGGACTGGAGGCGGTGGGTTACCAGGTTACGCGCCAGGTTAATGGAACTACCGGTATCCTGGCCGTTCTGGATAGCGGCAAGCCGGGACCGGTGCTGGCGCTGCGTGCTGATATGGATGCACTCGGACATATTATTGATGGCGAGCATGTAGCACGCCACACCTGCGGCCACGATGGCCACTCCTCGGTGTTGTTGACTGCCGCCCAGGAAGTGATGGCGGAGAGCATGGTGAAAAAGGGCAAACTAAAGTTTATCTTCCAGCCGGCCGAGGAGCTGGGCACCGGTGCGATAGCCCTGACCGAAGGCGGCGTCCTGGAGGATGTCGACATGCTGCTCGGTTTCCACCTACGCCCGCTGGAAGAGTGCCCAATGGGGCAAGCGGTGCCGGCGATGTACTACTCGGCCTCGGCCACCGTTGAAGTTATGTTTCATGGAAAAGCGGCGCACGCGGCACGCCCTCATCTTGGCGTGAACGCGCTGGATGCTGCAGCGCATGCGGTGCAGGCGGTCAAGGGTATTCACCTTGCGCCATCGCTGACCTGGAGCGCGAAAGCCACGCGTTTTCTCTGCGATGCCGGGGTCACCAACTCTATTCCGGACAAAGCGCAAGTGTGCTGGGATCTGCGCGCGGCGGAAAATGCAGCCATGGATACGTTAAAACCGCAGGTGTTGCGCGCTATCGAGAGTAGCGCGGCAGCCTATGGCGCGCGGGCTGAAATACGTATTTTGAAAGAGATGCCGGCGGCGATCATCGATGACGAGGCAACCGAAGTGGTCTCCCGCGCTATTCGCCACGTGTTCGGAGAGGCAGGGCTGCTTGCGCCAAAATCGACTCCGGGCAGTGAAGATTTCTTCCACTACCTGCGTCTGCGCCCGCAGGTGAAGGGGGGCTTCTGGGGGCTGGGAGCTAACCTGGCGCCAGGGCTGCATCACCCGGAAATGCACTTCGACCGCGACGCACTGGCCCTCGGCGTTAAAGTGTTTAAAGCCTGTGTGCAGGATGTGCTGGGCTAATCCTGCGGCGTTGCGGCGTTTGACGTCCATAACGCTTCGGTCCGCGATCTGAACAATGAGAAGTCATTGGTTGCCGGGTGGCGCAAAGGTTTACCCGGCATGCAAACGTAAAATAGCTCGTAGGTCTGATAACGCGTCGCTATTCAGAGCGGGCGCGACGGTGTGGCGAATGACCCGTGCGCCAAAGATACGCTTTGTCTCGAGTCTGAAACGACGGGCTGACGTTGGCAAACGCGGACGTTACTGACCCGTCTGGAAGCTCAACAAGGCTTCCCTGAGATAATCTTCCAGCAGAGAGGCGCAAACTCGCGTTTCATAAGACATCATGCCTGCCTGTGGAAGGAGCAGATGGGCATTAAAAGGTGGTATCTGGTGGTCGGTTAATATGGGAATTAGCAGTCCTTCTTCAATTCCTCTTCTGCAGACCGGGTATTGCAAAACACCTATTGCATGGCCAGCCAATAAAAAGGCATGAACACTGCGCCAGTGCGTAGAACGAAACGTGACATTAACGGGCGTATTTAATAGTTGGCCGCCCGGCGTGATTAATGGGATACGATTATTCAGAAAAGTGTCTGAAACGGCAGCAAAGGGAAAATCAATCAATTCATCCGGGGATTGAGGAAAGCCTTTTTTTGCCAGTAAAGCGGGCGATGCCAGCAGCACTCTGCGAACGGTGCCAAGCGGGCGCGCGACAAAATAACCTTCCGCAACCTCGCCAATCCGTAAGGATAAATCCACACCTTCCGTAACGGGGTCGATAACACGATCGTTAAATATGAGATCAATTTGCAGATCTGGGTGTTCTTCCTGAAGCCGCAATATCGCAGGCATCAACAAGGCTTCCCCTGCGGAAAAGGGCGTGGCAATCCGGATTTTACCATGCAGACCCTGATTTCCCTCGTTCACTGACAGAGCGTGTTCGGCCGCCTGAATTGCCGTTTTGCTTCGCTCATAAAACAGGTTACCGCTATGCGTCAGTGACATGTTACGAGTATTGCGCCGTAGCAAACGAGTACCAAGATGTGCTTCAAGCTTTTCTATTCTTTCACTGACGGCGGGTTGCCCAATACCGAGATCGCGGGCTGCAGCTGACATGCTGCCCCGTTCGACTACCCTTACGAATATGCGCATTGCAGAGAGTAAATCCATAAAACGATTATATTGGTTTTACCGATAAATAAAAGTGGTTCTGGATACCTTCTGTATCAGTGAAAAATGATGAAAACTCAACGTCCAGGCTGGGTATTGGCCTAATAGGCTCTAATTTCAATCGTTTTTATGGAAGGTCCGCATGTCAGATATCAAACTCTTTATGTTCCAGTCTGGAACACAGCTGTGTAAGTATCACAATATCAGGATGAATCAAGGGGTGGGGGAAAACCATGAGATACCCATTCCGTGGTTTTTACTCACTCATCCCGATGGCTTTACTGTGATAGACGGCGGTCTGGCCGTTGAGGGATTAAAAAACCCTTATGCATATTGGGGAAGTGCCGTAGAGCAGTTTACGCCGGTAATGACAGAGAGACAGGGTTGCCTAGAACAACTCGCACAATTGGGTATCGCACCCAAAGATATCCGCTACGTACTTTTGTCTCATCTGCACTCCGACCATACCGGCGCTATTGGACGCTTCCCACATGCAACTTATGTGGTCCAGAGGCTCGAATACGAGTATGCCTTTGCGCCTGACTGGTTCACCGCCGGCGCATATTGCCGGAAGGATTTCGATCGGCCGGATATTAACTGGTTGTTTCTGAATGGCGTTTCCGATGACAACTATGACCTTTATGGAGACGGCACATTACAGTGTATTTTCACTCCAGGGCATTCTCCCGGGCATCAATCTTTTCTTATCAGGCTATCAGGAGGAACCACCTTTACACTGGCCATTGATGCGGCTTATACCCTCGATCACTACAATGAGCGGGCACTTCCCGGACTCATGACATCAGCCAGCGATATCGCGCAATCTGTCAGAAAACTGCGACAGCTAACTGAACAACACGGCGCTGTGCTTATCCCCGGTCACGATGTTGAAGAATGGAGAAAATACTCGCTTGCTCCTGCCTATTATCGTTGAGTCAATCGCCACTACGAATCTTCCGCGCTTTTGCTACGCAGAACGAAGGTCTGCTTTTCGTTCATAATCGCCGGTCAATAAACCCAAAAGCCCGCTTAAGTTTCCCTAAGCGGGCTTTTCTAATATATGGCTCCTTTGACCGGGAACGTCACTTTCATTAAATGTATGATAAGTAATAAAAATAGCCCGCCAGCGCTACCGGTGAAGATGTGGTGACTGATTCAGCCGATATCGACTTTCATGGCGATGTCCCAACTGCCGGCGCCATTCTTGGCCAGGCCGATCATCATCAGGCCGAGCGACTCCAGCGTCTGGGCCATTTGCAGGCCGCCGACATCGAACGGACGCAACCCGAGACTGTCGAGGAAGGTCGAGACGCGTGCCTTCGCCTGTGCATCGTCGGCTGCGATGAATGCGTCGAGGTGCCCACCTTTGGCAAGTACGTGGCCGAAGAGGGTATTGAACGCCTTCACGACATGCGCGCCGGCGGGGAGAAGCTTGGCGGTCTCCTGCGCACCGGAACTGCCGTGGGGAGTGACGAGGCCCGAGAGGCCGGGGGCCACCGGGTTAGCGATGTCGATGATCACCTTGTTGTCGAGCGCTTCGCCAAAGTCGGCCACCACCGCCGCAATACTGCTGTACGGCACGGCGAGAATGACGATGTCGCCCGCCGGCACGGCGCCGTACGTCCCTGTGGTCGCTCCGGTTGCGAGCTGGTCGGCCAGTGCCTGCGCCTTGGCAGTGTCGCGACTTATTACCTCTACGATGTGTCCGGCCCTGGCGGCACGTTTGGCGATAGCCGTGGCCATGCCGCCTGATCCGATGATGCTGATAGTGCTCATATGCAGATTCCTCGTGAGTTGGGGTATTGCCTGCCGCCTGCCATTAGCCTGCGGGGAAGTAATGGCCGTTGTCCAAATCGGCGAGCAGCCCGGGCTGGGCAGGTTCCCAGCCGAGGGTCTGACGGGTGATGAGGTTGGACGCCGGGAGGTTCAGCGTGACCAGATTCGCGAGGAACCCAAAGTATCCCGGCAGCATTAGCGTGTCGGCGGGAATGCTCACCGCGGGCAGGCCCAGACGGCGGCCAATGGCCTCGGCGATCTCGCGGAACGGGATACCTTCGCCCTCGACCCCATGCCAGGTTTTGCCGGCCGGCCCCTTCTCCAGCGCCAGGCGGAACAGCGAGGCGAGGTCGCGGACATGCACGGCCGGCCACAGGTTTGCGCCGTCGCCAGGGTAGCCGATGACCCCTTTCTCCCTGGCGAGCCCAATCAGTAACGGGAGGAACCCGGTATTGTCGGTCATGCTGTGCGCGATAGTCGGGATCCGCACGATCGAGGATCGCACACCGCGTTCCGCAAGGCCGATTACCGCGAGTTCCACGACGTTACGCACCCGCAGGGAACCCTTGTATGCATCGCCGCCGGGAAGGGCCGGGTCCTCCTCGGTTGCCGGTCGGTCGAGGAAGCTGGCCCCGGGCGCCGTCCAGCCCAGGTTAGTGGGCGAGCCAATGCTCCCCGAAACGACCAGCGGTTTTCCGGTTCCGGCCAATGCCTCGCCGTACGCGAGCATGACCTGGAGTTCCGCTGCGGCTACGGCGTCAATCCCGCCGACGGGAAGCAGGTCTTGCCTGTGCGCGACGTGGATAACGCCATCGGACTCCGCCGCAGCCGCCTTGAGCCCATCCAGGTCGGCAATATCCCCGCGACGCACCCTGGCGCCGAGTGCGGACACCGCGGCGGCAGATTTATCCGATCTGGCCAGGCCGGTGACCTCGTGGCCGGCGGCGATAAGCTCGGGGATGATGTATGAGCCGATATGGCCGGTCCCGCCAGTGACTAAAACGTGCATGATATTGTTCCTTTTAGGTGCGATACGCGTGGTGGTGGTGTCGTGCGTTCAACCGAGAAGGCTGACGCCGATCGAGAAATTGGTGTGCCTGACGGAGTGGGTCATGAGGCCCAGCCACAGCATGCAGGCGTGCTCCAGCGTTTGCGCCATGAACAGTGGCCCGGTATCCATCGGGCGCAGCCCGAGGCTTTCGATGAACGCCGAGACGCGTGCCTTCGCCTGCGCGTTGTCCCCGGCGATGAACACGTCCAGCGGGTGACCTTTGGCTGAACCCACGGCCAGGACGTGGGAAAACTGGGTGTTGAATGCCTTGACGATATCCGCATCGGCAGGGGCGGCCTTGGCGATCTCCAGTGCGCCGAAACTGCTTTCGGGTGTCAGGAAACCCGAGAAGTCGGATTTGATGGGATTGGTGATGTCGATAAGAAGCTTGCCCGCCAGATTTTCGCCGTACTGCTTCAGCACCCCGAGAACGGCGGCGTAGGGAACCGCCAGGATGACCATGTCCCCGGCCGGGGCAGCGCCGAAGGTTCCAGTGGTCGCACCGGCTCCGATCTTCCCGGCCAGCGCCCGCGCCTTGGCAACGTCGCGACTCATTACCTCGACGAGGTGTCCGGCCCTGGCGGCAAGACCGCCGATCGCCGCCGCCATGCCGCCTGAGCCGATGATGCTGATAGTGCTCATGTGCAATTTCCTTACGGATAGGGGGTTAATCATTGATGGACTGCAGGCGCGATCCAACAACAGGACTCAACATACAGGCCATGCTAGTCTTGTTACTTGCAATAAACAAGTAAAATTACTTGTAAAAAACAAGTGAAGTGAAAGGGGAGGTTTGCTTGCGATAGACAAGCGATGTAAGATCTCGCCATGAAAACGACGAATAAAGAAGTTCGGTCCCATTGCGCGGTAAATTACGGCGTGGAGATCTTCGGCGACCGGTGGTCGCTCTTGATCATTCGCGACATCGTTTTTACCGGTAAGAAGACCTATGGCGAGTTTATGAAATCGGAAGAGGGCATTGCGACCAATGTCCTGGCTTCCCGTCTTTCCTTTCTTGAGCAGCAAGGCATTCTTGCGAGGGCGCCCAGCCCCGACGACGGGCGCAAGGATTTATACACTCTGACCGAGAAAGGCCTCGACCTCATTCCTGTCATGCTCAACATCGTCCTGTGGAGCGCGAAGCACGATTCGCAGTCGTACGTGCGGCACCGCAAGGCGTGGGTGGCTCGATTAAGTCGACACCCCGTGGAAGTGAGCGAAGAGGTGAAGGCGCTGGTTCGCAATGGCGGATGCATGTTTCCCGATGGCGAGGAATGAGCAGGACGGTAAGTGCGCCTGGTGACGCGGAGAACGAACCGCGTGAAAACGACGCCGAGGGGTCGCTATTCATACTAAGGAAGTAATATGCTTTTGCCGGATACAAGCTTTACAACAATCGTATATACATCGTCATTTGAACAATGAGTCGTCCGCTGTTTGTTTCTCTGGATGGGCCGAAGGGTGTCGGTAAAACCACGTTGTTGGAGGCCGTTACGAAAGTACTCAGGGCAGACAACAAGAAGGTGATCCGACTTTGCGAGAGAAAAAGCGATCCCTACAGGGGGGAAACAATGGCCCTCGTGAACAGGCTCGCCAGAAATCCCACCCTGGATCTGGAATTAGAGGTTTGTGAGCGCTTTGCGGATAGCCGTGCCTGGATTTCCCGGCACGTGCTGACTAAACAGCCACTGGACAGCATTATCTTGATGGACCGCTGGTACCCGTCGGATGCGGCGTTTCGCCGGATGGTTCCATTTGCAGACATTTTGCAGCTTAACATCGACCGCAACGTGCGAACGCCAGACCTGCATGTCGGGGTTGTTACTGCGCCTGATATTTCCTGGGCAAGGGCCGCGGCCCGCTCGCGTGGGCTAAGCAGTACGGTGATTTATCAGTTGGAAGAACATGTTGCTTGTACCGAGGCGTTCGAGCGAGAAATTGCAAATCACGGTTGGGTTTTATGCCGTAATGAAGGAACGATCGAAGACGCAACGATGCAGGTTATCTCTGAGATCTACAGAGTGCTTGGATGCCCCACAGGTAGACTCGTTTAACCGCCTGAGCGGGCTTTTCTAATACGGCTCCTCTGACCGGGATTGCCTTCGCCAGTCACGGGCTGATAAAAACAAGCCAAATCTGAACTCTCTTCCTGCCAATACCACCGGAATGACCGCCAATGGTTGCGGGTTGGGCGAGCCTTGGCATGTGATGATGGTTACTGCAGCTTTCCTTGAAAAAGAAACGTACCCAGAGCGAGCATTGAAGCGTCTGTCTTAAGTGGAACAGTGTCCAAAGAGGTCTGATTGTCTGCTCAGTGCCAAGAGCGGACGTTTTATCAATTATGAGCGGATAATAATGTGATCTCGGCACCACCAAATTAGATTCGGTTATTGCTAAAAACCAATAAAGTTAATACGATAAAGTAACACAAACGGCATGATGGCTATCTATGACATGGGTGGGTTTTCAAAATGTGCCGGAGGGAATAGGGATAAAGTAGTTAATGACTTACTTAGGCTTTTTGGCTGAAAAATTTATGTAAAAATAAATAGTTGGAATGCCGCGTTGCAAGTCATGAAAAACTTATGGTGAAGATGTTTTTTTATAATTTAACTTTACAAAAAAATTAATGAGTAAAGTGCAAAATACATCTCTTTTTTATATTAATTTCTCATATCTGGATGAGGCTATTAAAAGCATGAATAAATTAAAACCAACATGGCAGTTATTCGAGGAGCTCGTTTGTCGCATTCTGAAAGTAAACAACTTTCAAATAAATATAAATAGTTGCAGAGGGGACGAAGGATTTGATCTGCTTGCTGATCTTGGAAGAGAAAGATGGGCTATTGAAGTTAAGTTCTACCGCACAGCACGAGCTCAGCCCTCACTTATTGATGCAGCTGCGACTCGCATTACGAGTAATGGTGTAGCAGCAGGCGTTAACAAAGGGATGTTAGTTGTTTCTTGCTTTCTCACACCTGAGTTACGAGACGCTCTTGAAAATAAATTTAGTATTACTTTTGTGGATCAGGCTGATTTAAGAGTTTTGTGTGGTTCACATCCTGAACTAGTGGAGTCATTGGATGCACTATTAGAAGTCAATCTAAATGAAGCTCTAACGACACACCTTTCTCGTAAAGAGAGTAACTTTATTATTAGAGATAAAGTTCTTTATAAGAGTAACCAAATTGAACGACATGAAAATAAAGGTACAGAACTTTGTCTTGAACTACAGAGTATCAAAAAAGGGAAAGCATCTTGGCATCAATATGAAAAAAAATGCGAGGAAATCCTTAAGTATCTGTTTCCTAATGACTTCCAGGGATGGCATTCACAAAAAAGAACTGATGATGGTTTAAATCGTTATGATTATGTATGTCGTATTAGACCTACTACTGAATTTTGGAAGTTTGTTATTGAACACCTCGATAGCCGTTATGTTCTTTTTGAGTTTAAAAACTATTCAGGGAAAATCAAACAAGGCCAGATACTCACCACGGAGAAGTATCTTTTGGAAAAAGGACTCAGGCGTATGGCAATTATTATGACAAGGGTAGGAGCAGAGGCACATGCAATAGCTATGACGCAAGGAGCTATGCGAGAACAAGGTAAACTTATGCTCATAATAAACGATGAAAAAGTATGTGAAATGCTTCATATGAAGGAACGCGGGGAAGATCCAACTGACTGCCTTTTCGAAATTGCCGATAACTTTTTACTGACACTTCCTCGTTAATTCATGATAAATAAATCAAATGGAAAAAATTTAAAAGTCGAATCACCACAGATTTAATTTATCGCTCGGAATACTATGTAAATGTTATCAATGGGCTTCAAGCGGATGTTATGAACATCCGCTTCTCGTTGATAGCAGCCTGCTGATGTTGCAGTAGACTGCTTATGTCAGAAATGGACGCTGCTGGCAGCATAATGTATTAATCAACGAGAGGGCTGTCATCGTTTGTTATTTTTCAAAATGCTTTGAGGGATACAACACCATCTGAAGAAGGGTTTAGCAAACCTAGCCTGCTAATACCCCTCGTTCGAGGGGTATTTTCGGTTTATAACTTTATTCGATTTTGTCGACGCATGTTTTCTACTGCTAATGCAAAGTCTGCATTGGTAACGTTCTCTTGCCAACGAGACCAAAAATCTATTGTTGCACTTAACGGTTTTTCAGTTGGAGGGTCAATTTTAATTCTGCTTGGTAGGAGCACCGAATCACCCACAACCATGGCTTCTCCAACATCCATGATTGGAAGTGCCTCTAAGAGGCTCTCCAAACTTTCGGGTAGCAATTTGCGCACGGTCGCTTGATCATCTGCGTTCGTTAAACGCAGAGAAATGATGTTGTTACACTGGCTGAGAATGGTGGCACTTACATCTGAAGGTCTCTGGCTTACAATCATCAACGCAACGCCATATTTACGTCCTTCTTTAGCGATTTTTTCAAATGCTTCAACCGCTCTGCGTTCAACTGGGTTACCTTCTTTTCTTGGTAGGTATAGATGCGCCTCATCACAGACAAAGGCAACTGGTCTGCGACTTTTCGGATCAGTCCAGAATTGAACCTGATAGATGATACGGGCAACCAACCCAATGATTACTGGCAGGATGTCGGCCGGAACCTCTGAAAAGTCGATTACTTTTATGCTTTGTTTTTGCTTGCCAAACTCCATCAGTTTTTCAGCAATCATGCTCAACGAATCGTATTGGTTGTATTTATCAGGACTATTAAAGAGGAAACCATAGCGTCGGTCGTTTAAACGGCTTGCCATGCGAACTAGCAGCCTGGAGAATTCGCCGTTGAAAGGGCCGTTTTTAGGACCTCTTGAGCCATCGACCTTCTCTTCATTTAAATATTTTAGTTTTCCAATGACATCATTCAGAGAATATGGAATTGGACTGTCGAGTGTAAAAGACTGTAACAGGTCGACTCTACCATTCGTTTGCAGGAAAGTTTTCTTTTGCTCGGTAATTGCATCTTGAACAATCACAACTTGGTTATGCGCGCTGAATTCACTTCGGTCAACGAATAATGACTGAATCTCTTCTGAATTGAGCAACCAATAAGGTAGGAAGAGTAGTGAATCATCATCTATATCAACCTCATCCGGCCCTGGTATTCTCAATTGTTTCGCATAGGAAAGTTCTTTGTATTCACCGTGTAAATCGAATACCACAAGGTTTGAAGATGGTAGTCGCGAGCTTCTTTCAAGAATCGAAGCAACCGTCCACGATTTACCAGAACCCGTGCTACCAAGTAGAGCTGCATGTCGCTGAAATAACTTATTGCCATCAACATAAGCGCGTGCATTCTCATTGAGCTTATAAGAACCCAATTCAAGCGATTCCTCTCCATTGCCACATTCAGAAATCACACGCATGAATTCTTCTAAGTGAGTGTCTTTAAGTATGTAACAGGTCGAGTCGATTTCAGGAACGTGATCTAGCGATCTTGAAAACTTATACTTTTGATTAATTGCATCCCATCGGGCCCCACCCATTAACGTAATCTTGACTGTGTTGACTACGCTATCTTCAAAAGCGTCTATCTTGTTAGCATCATCTTCTTGCTCTTCTAGGGTGAGGGGCTGAGCGACTACTGCTTTGATTACTTTATCAATCATGCCAATGAGCCAACATTCTGTTGCTCCGCTGAGTTGCACTGTTATAAGCTGTCCAACTCTGGCCTTGCGCAGATCCTTGTCACTATTTACCAGAATGGTTACTTTTCTGGTGTCAACTTCACGAATATTGCCAAGTATGTAGCTGTCATCATTAAAAGTAAAAAGAGCCATGTTACCCCCCTAAGAACTCGTTAGTGAAAGCCTCAAAACGCCATAATTCCTTGTCATCTACATGCAGCCAGTTTTCAAACTTTGAATTGTAGATTCTGCTTTTATCTGAATTTGTCTGTTTGCAGATAAGCCACATATTTGGGCATTTATCTAACCATTCCTCGATTCTTGGATTTGAATCCCGAGTAATCACCAACGCACGGCACTGATCTTGTTCAAGTTTTTGCCTAAATACGTTATTTACAAGTTGGGAATCGTTAAAGCCAAATCCTAAAAACAGAAAACAGGTATGGTTTCCGACAGCGTTATCGTATTCAGCCAACTGGGCCCTGTCTTTGTGTAATCGCTGATATTTGGCTGTGCCAGGAGTGATCATAGCCCGCACAACGTTTTCAGGTTTGTTGAGGATCCAGCTATTACACTCAATAAGGTGAGCTTCCCATTCAAACGTATTTAACGAGCCATGCGGTTTGTGTAGTCGAACATGTTTGCATTCAACGATTCTTGGTGGTTGCCTCGGTCTGCCTAAACCTTTATGGATAGATTGAACTGACTTTCTCGCTTCACTCCAGTCATAACGTTGAAGAAAGCCTCCATAAAATCCCGTAATATATGGAATCTTGTGTCGAACAAAGGCGTACTCAGCTAATAAATCGTAATTGGGCGTTGCGACGTGAAGTTGTTTATCGGCCTGTGGTAGAGTATCAACGAGCTTTTTGAGTAGTGAACCAGCGGGCCAATCACGTAACCCTGAGATGATTTGATGGGCGTGAACGTTATCGTGATACGCAACAAAGCTTGCGGTTAGTTCGACTATTCGAGTGGTCAGAGCCTCATCCTTGATGAAGTCCATAGCGGATTCAAAATCATGGCTACCCCTATCGAGTGCAGAGACAACTTGCTGCCATTGTTGTGCCTGAGTATCTGTTATACCACTGGTCAGATTGGTTCGAAGGTGACGCTCTAGAGCTGGCATCCCAAAATTAAGATCAAGTGCACATGAAGTTCCTGTGCCAAACAAAACAAACGGCTTCTCAGTAAAAAACTCTGCAATCGCTTGATATGCAAATTCCTTTGTCAACTCCATGCCTTTCCCCACTTAAATCATGAAATTTCAGTGCTTACCACCTAAAATCTGTAGCATTTGTACTTTATTCTCTTGCTTTAAGGCTTCAAGTTTTTATTGCAGAGCAATTATCCAAAACACTCATTTGTAGAGCTATATCAAGTTTCTGCCAATTGGAAGTTTTTCCTCCGCGTAAAGCAGCTCTTAGAGCGTCATCGAAGCAAATGGATGTTATCGCAGTAAGCAAGAATGTCCCTTGCATTCATTTTTGAGCAGCTTCCCGCTATCTGACGCACCAGTGTCTGAAAGATCCGCGCCTCGCTCATAGCGTACCCTACGCTCGACTCAGGCTGCTCAGTGCCCAAGCGGACGTGAAACAACGCTTTTCATGGTGACGTCCTCATCCCGTTGATGAAGACGTCACTAACATTCATTAGGCTCTGTCACCCTGCGGAGGTTGATGTTGGAATTCGGGCAATGACCTTAATTTCAAAATCGAATCCCGCAAGCCAGGTCACCCCAACGGCGGTCCAGTTCGGGTAAGGGGGCTGTGGGAAAATTGACTGTTTCACCTGCATAATCGTCGGAAACTGATTTTCCGGATCAGTATGAAAGGTGGTGACATCAATCAGGTCGTCAAACGTACAACCCGCTGCTGCAAGAGTCGCTGCCAGATTATCAAACGCAAGTTGCACCTGGGCGGCAAAATCCGGCTCCGGCGTACCGTCGGCACGGCTGCCTACCTGGCCGGAAACGAACAACATATCGCCAGAACGGATCGCGGCGGAATAACCGTGTTCTTCATAGAGAGCATGGCGGTTAGCAGGAAAAATAGGCTCACGCTGGATCATGGAATTTCCTTTCTTAAGTCAATGTGTGATGCGGGATGTGCGGTATGCAAAATTGATTTAATATACGCGGCGTATGTTGAATTAATCACACATACGCCGCGTATGTCAAATGACATCCGTCACGCATGTCTAAAAGGAGATCGTATGGCCACCAAACGCCGCGCCGAAACAATGGAAGAGAACCGAACCAAATTGATTACGGCAGCGCGGAAATCCTTTGCCGAAAAAGGTTTTGCTGCCGTATCGATGGATGAATTAACCGCCAGCGTTGGCCTGACGCGTGGGGCGCTATACCACAACTTTGGCGATAAAAAGGGGCTGCTTGCCGCTGTTGTTGCTCAGGTAGATGGTGAAATGGCACAACGAGCCAAAGCCGCCGCCGCGAATGCCGGTGACGACTGGGAAAGGCTGCTGGCTGAAGGGATTGCCTACATTAAGATGGCGCTGGACACAGAGGTAAGGCGCATCGTGCTGCTTGATGGCCCGGCTTTCCTTGGGGATCCCGCACAATGGCCCAGCCAGAATAGTTGCCTAGAATCCACCCGACAGACCGTCATAAATTTGATCGAACGCGGCGTACTTAAATCGGTCGATGCGGATGCCGCTGCACATCTGTTAAACAGCGCCGCGCTGAATTCCGCGCTTTGGATCGCTGCGAGCGACGATCCGCAGCGGGCGCTGCCAAAAATTATTGACGTGTTTACTCAACTGGCAAGCGGCTTACGGAATAGTTCCAATAAACTACGATGAGAGGTTTATCGGGTGGAGTGAGCTAAAGCTTTGCAGCTCGCATTAAGAGAACGGGCGCAAGGCATTATCAATAGCTGTGGCTATTTCGTCTTCGCTGCGCCCTCCATTGATTGCAAAGCGGTTCTCAAAAACGAAGTGCGGAACCGAACGAACGCCTGCCGCAGTGGAGTTCGCCGCCTCTTGCTCAATCCGCTTGTGCCGGGTGGGATCGCGTGCGATGGCGCGGGCCTCATCCCTGCTGAATCCATAGGTTGCAGCAATATCTGCCAACACCTCGGCATCGGCAATGTTTCTTGCCGCAAGGAAATAAGCGTCCGTGATGGCCACGGCGAGTTGATGCTGCGTGCCGCGTTCTCTGGCTGCCAGGATGATGGCGTGCGCAGCCTGCGTTGGGTAGGCGTAGCGCTGGCGACCAAGGTCGAGATCGAAGCCGGACGCGCGGGCCTCTGCTTCAGGGCGAGCAAACGCCGACTTCGGATCTGTCACACCATATCGCGCGCGGAGCAGGTCGGGGATGAAGAGTCCGGCCGCCGGCGCGTCCGGCAGTAAAAGAACCGGATGATGGTGAATGTCCGCGACCAGCTCGGGGAAGCGTTCCTGAAGAACCTTGTCGAGCCGGTGCAGGCCCACGAAACACCAGGGGCAGGTGATCTCGGTATAGAGGTCGATTCGCAACATGATCTCGGTCTTCTTCTTTAGCGATTGGCGATATCCGGCGCGGTGCGCACGAACGTCTTATCCGCGACCTGGTCCACAAGAAATTGAACCTGGTCTGCCAACAGGACGGCGGTCTTCATCGTCATGCTCCCTTCGCCAGCAGATTTTGCACAGCCGTCTCGGTATGGGCGATGGCAGCCTTTGCCCCGTCCGGGCCGATCACGGTGCCTTCAATCCGGATAAGCTCAGCGTCAGTCAATCCGATAAAGCCAAGCATGTGCAGGAGATAGTTGGTCTGGAAATCGAAAGCGGCATAATCGCCCGCCGAAAACACGCCACCTGCGGCAGTGATCAGATAAAGCTTCTTGCCGGTAAGCAGGCCCTGGGGGGCTCCTGTGGCATAGCTGAAGGTGACTCCCGGCCATGTGACATTGTCAATCCAGGCCTTGAGCTGCGAAGAGGGGCCGAAATTCATCATCCCGGAACCAAGCACAATGATGTCCGCGGCGCATAATTCATCAACCAGCTCCCGGGCACGTTCAACGGCAACATTCTGCTGTGTTGTGCGTGAATCCGGGGACGCAGTGCGGCCCACTATGTAGTCTTCAGTAATGTGCGGAGGCGGATTTGCGACAAGGTCGCGAACCGTCAGTGAGCCGCCTCCCTGAGCCCGAAGCCCATGAGCAATTTCAGTGGCAAAGCGGGTAGACAGGCTCTCAGTCCCGCGGGGGCTGGAAGTAATCAGCAGAATTTTACGCATGGTGGCTCCGTTTAAGGTATAAATTAGTAACCAGGGAACATTTCTATGCCTGGTTACTAACCGTTACCCAGAATACTAAAATTCCTGCCAGAATTTCACAAGAAGGCACAAATATGTCACCCAGTCACACCGATGTTCCTGAAGCACTCCCGGATTCTGAAACAGAAGGCTGCCAGGCCACCCGTGAAATACTGAATCGCATTGGCGACAAATGGAGTCTCTACATCATTGCCTCTCTGGCCAATGGCAAGCTGCGCTTCAACGAATTGAAGCGCAGCATTGACGGTATATCCCAGCGTATGTTGACGCTGACCCTGAGAGGTATGGAGCGGGATGGATTAGTTGGCCGGACTGTCTATCCGACGATTCCGCCGCGTGTTGATTACGAACTCACGGAGCTTGGCCGGACGCTGTTGGAGCCTGTCATGGCGCTCGTGAATTGGGCAAACGACAACCGGCGCGCCATCGCAGAAGCCCATCAACGCTTTGACAACACCCCCTAGTCTGCTGGGGCTAGAGGGATCATGACTGCCGTAAGTGCCGCCGCTCGCAATCTGAAGGGGGAGCGGTTATCGCTGTTGTAGCCAGCTTCGGATCCCGTCTGATGCAGAGTCGATTGCGCCGGCAAGATAGCCCGAAAAATGCGGTGACCATTCACTGGCAATGCCCGTTACTTTTCCCTTCCATTCTCCACGCGCCGGGATCTGCGCAGGCAGTGCGTGTCCTGCTTCCTGAAGCAAGTCAAATTCAGTGGCCGTAAACGGATCGGCTGCCCAGTCTTTCAGAAACTCCGCTTCGGGTTCGGACGCATGCGGACCAAACAGACGCGTAAGCTGCTCACGACAAATTTGCTTAAGCCGGTCTTCGCTGACTGTCCATCTCGATTTTGCCGGTACGCCAATAAAGCCAAAAATGACCGTTTTTCCTGAATCAGGCTCGGACACATCGTGAATTTCAACCATTGGGCCTGCCTGACTGCTGGCATCGCCGGAAAGCCGCTGAGCCCGCAAAAAATCGGTGTTGTAAACGGCGACATACTTTGCATGGGGCGCCATCCAGGTTGGAATTTTTCGCCAGTGTGAAAGCAGTGGAGCAGGCAGCGCCGGAGTGAAGGTTATTTTTGCTGCCAGTGCAGGCGGCAAAGCAAGAAAAATGTGCTCGCCTGCGTAAAGGCTTTCCTCTCCCTCCTCGGTTTGCGCTAGCACCTGTATTCCCTCATCGGCGCAAAGAATGGACTTCACATGCTGGTCCCGCTTAATTTTGTGCGCCGGAATCTGGCTCTTCAGTACCGCCGTCAGCGCCTGCATTCCTCCCTTCAACCTGAATGATGCAGGTGAGGTTTCATACGCGGGATAACGTTGCGCAGGCGTAGTGCGGTTACGCTCATATAACATATCGCCCGGCCGCCCCTGAGGGATGACGGCCAGTCCCAGCCGATCGATTAACTGCGCGAAGTCGGGCTGAATGTCAGGCCAGAACCAGGTTGCCCCCATATCCACATGCAGACCCGAAACCTCGCCGGACAGCACGCGGCCGCCCGTCCTGTTCCGGGCTTCCAGAATCACGTAGTCCACGCCGGCTTTTTCCAGTAGGGTGGCGGCATACAGTCCGCTGACGCCTGCCCCGATGATAACAACGCTGCTTTTCATGATGTCGCTCCGGTCAGGGTGGCTGGGCTAAGGTGCCCCGTTTTCAGGTAAAAGAATGCGCCAGAGGCGGTGGCTGTCAGGGCGGGCAGGTCGCCAGGCGGAAACCGTAGCCAGCTTCCTTCCTCATAGCGACCTTGCGGTGCATTGAGTTCTCCCTCAAGTAGCAGCAGTTCGGCACCGCCGACAAGGGGGGCACAGAAGATACGCTCGCCCGGAGCCAGCCTCTGAAGTGACACCTTTTCCCGCGAGTCTGAGAATAGCGGGCAAATTTTTCGTTGCGGCTGGCCGTGCCAGTTATTGCCATCATTTGTGTTGATTCTGACGGGCAGGCGTTCACTGGCTGACATCTGGCGCAGCTTGACAAATATTGTGGTGCCGTCGCGGCTGGAAGGCTGATGAGATGAACCATCCGGACTGCGCAGGTACCAGCCTGACGGATAATCCACCCCGTTTTCCGTAAACGTCCCGTTCAGCACCAGAATTTCTTCGCCTCCGGGGTGGCTGTGCTCGGGAAACACAGATGCCGGAGCATAGCGGACAAGGCTGGTTGCGCGGGCCTGCTCACGGCCAATACGGTCGAGCATGACACGTTCAACACCTTGCTGCGGCGAAGGCACCCAACGGTAGTCATCAGGCGTGATGATGACTCTTTGCGAGAAATCGGAATTCAGTAATGTCATAGTCAGTGAGTAAACGGCACCCCGTGAGGTGCCGTTTTCAGGTTTATTTATTCGGCAGGTTATCGTAAACATCCAGAGCGCGGGCAGTATAGGTTAATGCTGCCCCGGTATTCAGGCTGATGGCGACGGCAAGCGCTTCGGCGATCTCTTCACGCGTGGCACCGTTCTTAACCGCGGCATCCACGTGCACAGCCAGACAACCGTCGCAGCGAGTGGTTACGGCCACTGCCAGCGCAATCAGCTCATGGGTTTTGGGGTCGAGATGCTTGTTTTCAGACGCACCTTTGTCCATCTGCTGCACACCTTTCATAAATTCAGGCTGCAGTTTGGCAAATTTGCCGACGGTGGCGAGCAGACCACTGCGATATTCATTCCAGTTTAAGAACATTGAAAACTCCGGTTTTGTTTGTCTGAGAAAAACGTTACTCAAATGATGTCGTAAATGCGCACCTCAGGTGCGCTGTTCAGATAAGGCAATGCCGGCAGGGCCGTTGCCGTTCCGTGGGAGGGATTATCAGAAAGCTCGCGAGCATCAACAAATCAGATAATCTTGCGAAGCAGAGAAGAAATTCTATGCCGTAAGTCTAACGGTGAGGGAAGCATCATGCCCGTAAGGAAGGACGGAGTGGCATGATGCCTGAGGTGCGATATTACGACTTGCCAGAGACAACGTCCTGCAAAAGCCAGTCGTGGAATACTTTTACTTCATCACGCATGGCATTCAGCTGCGGGGTGACCAGGTAGTAAGACCATTTGAGCGGCCAGCGACGATCGGGATGTAGCTGGGCCAGTTGCCCGGTTTTGATAAGCTGCTTCACCAGAGCGTAACGAACGATGGCCACGCCCCTGCCGCTCAGCGCCGACAGGATGACTGCTGAGGTAGAATTGATATGCAGCCCGCTTTCCAGCGCCTCGGGCGCACCGACTGCCCTCAGCACATCCTCCCAGGACGGGAAATCCGCGCCGGGGTGCGGCGTGTCATCGTGGATGAGTTTTTGCGTGGCGAGCCATTCACCGCAGGCCATTTTTCCGGGTGTAACCAGGCGCGGACTGCAGACCAGCACCGCTTCCTCATCCATCAGCCAGGTTTTATTTACGCCTTGCCAGTCGCCCAGCCCGCAGCGAATACCGATATCGGCTTCGCCGTGCGCGACGTCCATCAGCTTCTCCGTGACGTTAAGCCGAAGATCGATATTTTCATGCGTTTCCGAGAAACGATTCAGGCGATCCATCAGCCAGTTCATCATCAGTACCTGAGAAGCGGTCAACACCACCACCGAACGCGCCCGGCGACCACGAAGCTTGTTCAGGCCGGTTTCCAGCTTGTCCAGACCCTGCGTGATGTCCTGCAGCGCTTCCTGCGCTTCGCCAACCAGCGTCAGGCGCTCCTTCCCTGAACGGGTGCGGTGGAGCAGCGGGTGTCCCACCCAGTCTTCCAGCGAACGGACAAGCTGGCCCACGGCGGCAGGCGTCACGCCCAGCTCCTGTGCCGCGCCGGTAAAGCTGCCGTGCCTGGCGGTGGCTTCAAAGGCGTGCAGCCATTTAAGTCGGTTTAGCGATCGCATTGCAGTCGTCCTGATTCATTATTTTTCTCAGTATACGCCAGCGACAAAGATTTTCTTTCCTGTGTCGCAATTTCTTCTCAGTCGTCAATCATGGGGCAGGGTGGCATTCTGGTTTCACTCGATGAGGAGCACGGCTTTTCATCAATAACAACCAGATGAATTTAAAGAGGTTAGCGATGCACGCATCTTTTGCCGGTAAAAAACTGTTAGTGGTCGGCGGTACAAGCGGTATGGGCTTCGAAACGGCGAAGCGGGTCCTGAAAAACGGCGGCAGCGTTGTGCTTGTTGGCAATCGCCAGGACAAAGCCGAGCAGGCGCGCCAGGCGCTGGCTGTAGACGGTCAGGTTTCCGTCATCGTTGCCGACCTGATGAAAGAAGAAGGTATGCAGCACGTGGTGAACACCATTAACGCCGAACACAAAGATATCAGCCTGCTGGTGAATGCGGCCGGCGTGTTTTTCCCGAAATCCTTCACCGAACATGAAGCGTCCGACTATGACATGTACATGAGCATTAACCGCGCCACTTTCTTTATTACCCGTGACGTGGTGCGCAATATGGTTGAGGCTGGCATTAAAGGCTCCATCGTTAATATCGGCTCCATGTGGGCGCAGCAGGCCATCGGTGCCACCCCCTCTTCAGCCTACTCAATGGCCAAAGCCGGTCTGCACGCGCTGACCAAAAATCTGGCCATTGAGCTGGGCGAAAAAGGGATCCGCGTGAATGCGGTTTCTCCGGCCGTGGTTCACACACCGATTTATGAAGGCTTCATTCCGAAAGACGACGTGAAGGACGTGATGAACAGCTTCGACAGCTTCCACCCGATCGGCCGCGTGGGTACTCCGGTTGATATCGCGGAAACCGTTGCTTTCCTGCTTTCTGACAAGACTGGCTGGGTCACCGGTGCTATCTGGGATATCGATGGCGGCGTGATGGCAGGCCGTAACGCCTGATGACCATGCCGGACGCTCGTCTTTAATGACACTGAGACGTTGCTGATTCATCTTACGGACCAGTCCACCCGGAACGCGTGGCCGAAGAAGACGTTATCGAAGCGCTGAAAAAGCGGTTAGGTGACGAAGAGACCGTGGAAGCCGTGGCGACCGTCGCGGCCTATAACATGGTGCCTCGTTTCCTCGTCGCCCTTGCAGTCTGACGATCCTCGCTGTTTTTACCGGTGCAAATTATGAATAAAAAATATCGTGCTATGCAGGTCGTTGCCCCTGGCGTGCTGGAAATGACAGAACGGCCGATGCCCGCTCCCGGCCCGGATGAGGTGCTCATCAAAATTGAAGCATGCGGAGTATGCGGTGCCGATCTCCGGGACACGGAGAAAGCGCCGCAGGAGGGCCAGCCCGGCCGTATACCGGGGCATGAAATCGTCGGGTTGATTGCCCGGAAGGGAAACAGGGTGCCGGATATCTGGCAAACCGGCCAGCGAGTAGGGGTCGGGCGTCTGGGCGGTTACTGTCAGCACTGCAAACCCTGCCGCAGCGGCCTTTTTCATCTCTGTGAAAACCAACTGACCCCGGGTCTCAGCTGCGATGGCGGCTATGCAGAGTATGTTGTCATGCGCCACACCGCGCTGATAGCCATTCCTTCAGGGTTGGCCTCCGTGCATGCGGCCCCGATCCTCTGCGCCGGTACCGCCACCTTCAACGCGTTGCGTAATTCCGGCGCCAGGGCGGGCGACAGAGTCGCCATTCTCGGGATGGGGGGCCTTGGCCATATGGCCGTTCAGTACGCCAGAAAAATGGGTTTTGAGGTTACTGTGGTTACGCGTGGTAGTGACAAAGAACATGAGGCCTTTCAACTGGGTGCGCATCACTACATCGATACACTCAGGGAAAACGCATCAGAACGCCTGAAAGATGACGGCGGCGTGGATTTTATTGTGGCCACGGCTCCGGATTCAGAAACGGTCTCAGCCCTTCTGTCCACTTTGGCGTTCCGGGGAAAAGCGATCCTGCTTGGCACCGGACGAACGCCGCTGCAGATCATGCCGGGCATGATGATTGGCGCTGAACGCGCGCTGACAGGCTCATTCGTCAGCACACCGGCGCAAACCGAACACGCGTTGCGGTTCAGCCACCTCTTTCAGACTTTGCCCGTCACCGAACTGTTGCCGTTTGAGCGGGCAAATGAGGCGCTCAACAGACTGAAGATGGGGCAGGCGCGCTACCGGATAGTGCTCACCATGAATCAGGATAATTAATCACAGGTCCGCAGAGCATGTTCTACCTGTTGCAGACCAGAAAGATAATATCTTTAGTAAAAAGTTATCTTTAAGCCCCGTTATTACGGGGTTTTTTATTTATGCATGTACAAAAGAGTCGAAAAGTAAGGTAGGTGGAACAATCAAACTCCTGCACAGCTAAGCCGGTAGGAATCGCTCCAATAGCCATCTACCTGCGGGACCAGGCAGTCGATCACTCTGATAGATAGCCTGGAAAGGTAACAAGCCCGCCGATGGCCCTTCCAGCTCGATGCGGACAAGACGGCCTTCCTTTAAATCTTCACTGATCAGCCAGTTCGGCATATGGCCCCATCCAAGGCCAGCGCGCAAGAAAGCATGTTTTGAACCAAGGTCAGCAAGACGCCAGATGTTCTTGCTCTGGACGCCGTAGTCCACCCCATTGGTCAGAGAAGAACGATCGGTCAACACAAGCTGTGTGTCATCCAACAGTTCCCGCAATGCAACGGGGCCTTTTCGACCGGCCAGGGGAGACTCCGGCGCCGCCACCGTTACCATCTCTTCGTTGAAGAGCCGTTCAGCTACGAGCCCCGGCGGCAGGAATGGCAATGTGCCCGTGATGCCGAGGCTGCATTGCCCATTGAGCACCAGCTCTGCAACACGACCCAAAGCCTCGACATGGAGCCTAAGCGGAGTGGAGGGAAAGTGCGCCTTGAAACTGCCGAGCGCATCGGTAAGGCACTGTTGCGGAAACATAACATCGATGACGATGGACAGTTCTGGCTCCAGGCCGGCGGAGAAGCTACGCGCTTTGGCTGCCAGTGCATCAGCCCCTGTAACAACGCGGCGTGCATCGGCCAGCAGGTTCGTTCCATGTGCAGTCAGCTTAGGGTAACGGCCAACCCTTTCAAACAATGTTACGCCGAGCTGCCCTTCCAGGCTGGCGATGGTTTGACTGACCACCGACTGCGCGCGCCCGATGACACGGCCAGCAGCCGAAAAGCTGCCATGGTCTGCGGCTGCGACGAAAGTCCGTAAGTAGTCAAGGGAGATGCCATTCAGCAAAGTATCTACTCCTTATATGGGTTGTATCTAATAATATAGGCTTTTCAGAGATATCGACAGGCCCTAGGCTACAAGCAAAGGAGCCATTCATGTCACAGAAAATATTCATCATTGGTGCGTCCGGATTCGTCGGAAGCACATTAGTAAAGCACTTCCTGGCTGATGGGCAGCGAGTGGTCGGTCTGGCGCGATCCGATCGCACCGAAGCCGCTCTCAAAACCCGTGGTATCTCGGTGGTTCGCGGTGACCTTGATGCCAATGTTGCTCCCGTGCTCGCTGCGGCACGTTCAGCGGACGTCACCATCTATGCCGCTCAGGTTGCCTTTGAGCTTGAGCCGGCCATCATCAGGACGCTGTGCGAAGCACTCGCGGGAAGCGGCAAAACGTTTATTTTTTTGTCAGGCAGCGGCGTTTTCATGCAGCGCACGGATGGAGCCTGGAGCCCGGATAGTTTTGCCGAAGACGATCCCTTTACTCCGGAACCACTTGCTCTTCCCCGGGTAGAGGCTGAGGGCATCGTCCGTGCGGCTGCCGGGCAGGGGCTGCGAAGCATGGTAATCCGTCCTCCGGTTATCTGGGGGCCGAATGATAATGGGCCTGTTGCGAGCGTCTACCGCTCCGTTGCTGTTACCGGTGCTGCCTGTTACATCGGCTCTGGGCTTGCGGCCTATACCCATGTGCACAGTACCGATCTGGCGCAGCTATTTTCCCTTGGCATTGAACGCGGCCAGGCGGGCGCGCTGTACCACGCTGCTGCGGGGGAAATTCCATACCGCTGGATTGCCGAGGCTGTGGCGCGGGATCTGGGGGTTAAAACGCGCAGTCTCACAATGGACGAAGCGGCCTCGGTATTCGGCCCATTCGGCGCGTTACTGATGTCAGCATGCAGCCGTTCGCGCGATCCGCGGACACGAGCTGAACTGGGCTGGCGGCCAAATCAATTCGATTTTC
Source organism: Serratia plymuthica (assembly GCF_018336935.1). Taxonomy (NCBI): domain Bacteria; kingdom Pseudomonadati; phylum Pseudomonadota; class Gammaproteobacteria; order Enterobacterales; family Yersiniaceae; genus Serratia; species Serratia plymuthica. Next base: position 5,443,801 of record NZ_CP068771.1, read on the forward strand.
TGTCACAGGCAGGCGAGCCACGGTTACGTGCGCTCGCAAATCTACAACCAAGGAAATAATCCATGAAGACACATGAAAACAAAGTCGCCATCATCACAGGCGGCAAACAGGGTATCGGGCACGGCATCGCACATCTTTTGGCCCAGCGCGGTGCACAGGTCGTCCTCGTTAATCGCCAGGATGCTACCGAGGAAGCCGCCCGGATAGGTAACGGCGCGATCGCCATCGCCGCTGACGTGACTAGTGAGGCAGACTGGGGGCGGGTTGCCGCTGAGGTCGGACAGAGATTCGGCCGGGCCGACATCCTCGTGCATGCCGCCGGCATTTATCCGATCACCGGGCTTGACCAGATGACGCTGGTTGAATGGCATCGGGTTATGGCCGTAAACCTGGACGCACACGTGATCGGTGCCCGGGCGATTGTACCTCTGATGCGTAAGGCCGGTGGCGGGGCAATAGTAGCCGTGGGCTCTGACGCCGTGGGCATGGTGACACCGCCCGGAATGGGATTTTCCCATTACATCACGTCCAAGATGGGAGTAATTGGTCTTGTCCGCGCGCTCGCGAATGAGCTAGCGGCGGATAACATTATTGTCAACGCAGTCCATCCAGGCATTACCGACACGGAAGGTGCGAGCGGTATGCCGAACGAGCAGAAGGCCCAGGTCTATATGATGCAGGCGATTAAGCGGCTCGGCACGCCTGCTGATATCGCCGGGCCGGTCGCCTTCCTCACCAGTGAGGATGCGCGTTTCGTGACGGGGCAGACACTGGTGGTTGATGGTGGCTTGATGCGTTTATGAAAAGTGCGTTCAATGCATCACTTCCGAGACAAACCATGACGGCATTCAGCTACACTTGTTCATTTCGTCCAGAACAGGAAACATTCCACCACATCAGGCAGGTGTGTTTGGTCTGGAGTTTTTAAATCAACAACATGCATGGCCCTCTAATGATGAAAGTGATACTCGTTCGACACGCGGAAACAGAGTGGAATGTGAGAGGAATTATTCAGGGGCAGCGTGATAGCAAACTGACCCATCGGGGGGAGTGCCAAACATCCGCCTTACTGGCAGCGTTTGCAGCAAGTGATTACCGGGTAGAATGTGTTTATGCTTCTCCGCTTGGGCGTACCTGGCAAATGGGGCAGAGCCTGGCTGAAAGCTTTCGTTGCTCATTGATGGCTGAACCTGCCCTTAAAGAACAGGCATTTGGTCAGTTTGAAGGAATGTCATCAGCACAGCTCCTGCAACACCATCCGAACGATGCAAATGCGTTATTCCAACTTGATGCAGAGTATTGTCCACCAGAGGGTGAATCCCTCACGCATGCTTCTCAGAGAATGATGCGTTTTTTATATAATCTGGAAGAAACACTACATCATCAAACAATATGTATTGTGTCTCACGGGCATGTCATTCAGGGCGTTCTTGCGATGTTAAAAGAAGGGGCTGTCGATGGTTTCCCCCGGTATGCACAACCCAACGCGAGTTACTCAGTTTTCGACCTGATTAATGGACGCTGTGTCGCGCTCAGGTGGGGGATTGCTACACACTTGCGTCATTTGGAACAGCAGTTGCCTTTCAATCATTCTGATACAGGCACAACGCCCGTTTCTCGCTCTTGAGGGACAACCATACTCAGATCTCCCGCATTGCAGGAGATTTGAGTATGGACGCATCATCGTGGAACAAAGACCGCTTCAGATATCTCATATCTGGGGATCCGACTCAGGCTTGAACTGGAAGATAAAACGCGCGTTATTGAGACCAATACTCTGCAACAAGGACAGGTCATCAGTTATGAGAACGCCTTCTAACTTTCTTTTGGCTCAATGCTGGCCTTTAGAGCTTGCGCTTTTGCTTGCGAGAAAAACTCGGAATAGCGCAGAGTTTTTTGAACAACGCAGATTTTGATAGTAGGGGTTTTCCCTCATATACTAATACTCATACCCGTATAGAATGGTTCAAATCTTAATAGGTGGGGATCAGGATGGTAATCAATCCATGAGGAAAGAGCCATGACAGATGATATTAGTAAATTTCCAAAAGCAGATCCTGCTGAGAAAAATGCATATTTCCCTTCAGACTACTCTCTGAGTCAGTATACTAGCCCGGTATCTGATCTAAGTGATGCAGACTACCCCAGACGGCATAATGGGGGGAAAAAAATACTTGTCATTGCGGCAGACGAGCGTTACCTGAATACTGACAATGGGACATTGTTCTCGACTGGAAACCATCCGGTTGAAACTCTTGTTCCAATGTACCATCTGCATGCTGCCGGTTTCGATTTTGACATTGCGACAGTATCAGGTCATATGGCCAAGTTTGAATACTGGGCGATGCCATATGAGGATAAAAAGATCATGCCATTCTTCGAACAGTATCAGGTACTGTTTCGAAATCCTAAAAAACTGTCTGATATTGTGAATGGCTTGGGTAGTGAAAATGAGTATGCCGGCGTGTTCATTCCCGGTGGGCATGGTGCACTAATTGGCCTGCCCGAGAGTAATGCTGTAGCGGATACAATACGTTGGTTTGTTAATAATGATCACTTTGTAATATCGATCTGCCATGGTCCTGCGGCATTCCTTTCGTTGCGCAATGGGGATAACCCTCTTAAAGGTTATTCTATCTGCGCTTTTCCTGATTCAGCCGATAAGCAAACACCTGATATCGGTTATATGCCCGGGCATCTGACATGGTATTTTGGAGAGGCTCTCAGAAAAATGGGAATGAATATTGTCAATGATGATATTCAAGGAAGCGTATATAAGGATCGTAAAGTACTGACTGGCGACAGTCCTTTTGCGGCCAACGCCCTCGGTCAACTGGCGGCTAAAGAGATGCTGACAGTTTATTCATCCTGATTTTTATATGTTGGATAAGTTTGGCAGGGCGCGGTAGGTGTTACGGGCCCTTGCCATTCGACTTCCGCTTATGAAAATACGAACAGATTGCTCAGACAATATTTTCCAAAAGAAACTGAGTTTCAACAAGTCCTCTGGCACATCTTTTCCTGTCGATTTGTGTTTTAAAAAGATCGCAGGCTCCGTCTCTCCAGGGCGTGCCGGCCACTTTGTCCCCCATGAACGGAGGAGTAAAAGTATCCCTTCCAGCTCTTTACCTTTAGGTGTGACAAAGTATTCATACCTCGGTGGACGGGCACGGTAAGCCCTGCGCTCTATAAGGCCATGTTGTTCTAAAGACTTGAGGCGGGTCGAGAGCAGATGTGATGAAACCCCTGTCAAAATTAATTCTTGCTGAGAAGACGTGTGCGGCACACATCCAGAATTTCATCGGCCAGAGCGGAATTGTCCGGGCAGGCACGGGATAACACTAGAGTCCCGACAAGGTGGGCAAGGGTGTCAATCAGCTCGGCACGCGTTGGGCCGTCGGCATTAGGTTCATTGCTTAAAACTTCCAGCTGCCGTTCAATTCCGGCGGCAAACGTCTCCCTGATGGATTCAGACTGCCGGGCGGTATCGGTGCCCAGTGCCGACATCACGCATCCCTTGCCCATATCGGCCCGATGTTGTCGGGAGAGGTAGTATTCAATAAATTTTTCCCGGTCTACCGCTTCCGTGCTTTCGGCGGATCGCCTAAAACCGCAGCTCATCGCCTCCGCCATCAGATCAGCCTTGGAACCAAAGTGTTTGTAGAACCCGCCGTGGGTTAACCCTGCCGCTGACATCAGTTCCGCCACGCTCACGCCATCGTAACCATGCTCGCGAAAAAGTTCTGAAGCCGTTTCAACAATGCGTGCCCGGTTTTCCCGAACCTGCTCTTTTGACACTTTCATGCTTTGCTGCCCCTCTCAAAGATAGGGTTTAAGTATACATTGATGATGGTCATAATCAAACCGGTTGACTTTATAGATTATGACCATCATGATTATATCAGCGCCTTTACCCATCACTCAGCAAGAGAATAAACATGACGACATTATTTCAACCTTATGATCTCGGACCAATAACACTTGCCAACCATATCGTGATGGCACCACTGACGCGTAACCGGGCCGGAGCCGGTTTGGTCCCCAACGAACTGGCGGCGCTCTACTATGCCCAGCGTGCCACAGCAGGCTTGCTGATTACTGAAGCCACGCAGATCTCCGCACAGGCGCAGGGCTACCAGGATACACCGGGGATCTATACACAGGCTCAAATCGATGGCTGGCGCAAAGTGACGGATGCGGTGCATGCCAAAGGTGGGCGCATATTTGTACAGCTGTGGCACGTAGGACGCATTTCGCATGTCGATTTACAGCCAGGCGGCGCGGCGCCGGTCGCCCCGTCTGCCATCCGTGCCGAGACCAAGACCTTTGTGAACAACGGTTTTTCTGATGTCTCTGAACCGCGTGCGCTTGAGCTGCGGGAAATACCGGGGATTATCGACGATTTCAGAAAGGCATCGGCCAATGCCATTGCCGCCGGATTTGACGGCGTTGAGATCCACGGCGCGAATGGTTATCTGCTGGAACAGTTCCTGAAAGATGGCGCAAACCAGCGTACCGATGAATACGGCGGCTCTGTCGAGAATCGTGCGCGCCTGCTGCTGGAAGTCACGGCGGCGGTAAAAGATGAGATCGGCGCAGAACGCACCGGCGTGCGCATTTCACCGGTCTCGCCGGCCAATGCGATTTCATGCAGTGATCCGCAGGCGCAATATGACTACCTCGCCGAACAACTTGATGCATTGGGCATCGTGTACCTCCATGTGGTTGAAGGTGCTACGGGCGGCCCGCGTGATATATCGCCGTTCGATTACGACTCCCTGCGCCGGCGCTTTACAAACACCTACATCGGCAACAATGGCTATGACCTGGCGTTGGCGTCCACTCAACTTGCGCAGGGCAAAGCCGATCTGTTCGCGTTTGGTCGCCCGTTCATCGCCAACCCGGATCTGGTCGAAAGGCTGAAGACGGGCGCGCCTCTGGCCTCGCTCAATCCTGAAACGCTTTATGGCGGTGGCGCAGCGGGATATACCGATTACCCGTCGCTTACCGAGACCAGCAAGTAAAGCATCGGCACCACGGTTCTACATACATCGCACATTGCGAATTCTGTTTACCCATTAATAAAGAAGATCAACTTATGACTAAAGCTACAGTTCTCATCACAGGCGCATCCACGGGTATTGGTGCCGTTTACGCTGAACGGTTTGCCCGCCGGGGCCACGACCTTGTTCTGGTCGCGCGCGACAAAGCGAAGTTAGAGACGCTGGCCGAGCGTCTGCGACAGGAAAATGCCATTTCTGTCGACGTTCTGCCTGCCGACCTCACGCAAACGAGTGATTTGGCCGCGGTCGAAGCTCGCCTGCGTGAAGACTCACGGATTGGCATTCTTATCAATAACGCGGGTATCGCGCAGTCCGGCAGTTTCACAGAGCAAACGCCGGATTCGATAGAAAGCCTTATCGCACTCAACGTCACCGCCCTGACGAGACTTGCCAGTGCCATAGCACCACGTCTGGTAAAAGCCGGAGAAGGCTCGATCGTCAATATCAGTTCCATCGTAGGCCTCGCCCCGGAATTTGCCATGACGGTTTACGGCGCAACCAAAGCCTTTGTGCTTTTCCTGTCTCAGGGAATGAATGTAGAGCTGTCATCTAAGGGCATTTATGTCCAGGCGGTGCTCCCTGCCGGCACTTACACGGAAATTTGGGACCGTGCGGGTATCGACATCAGTAACGCGGCAAAATTCATGGAAGTGGGCGAGTTAGTGGATGCAGCGCTGGTGGGCTTTGATCGCCGCGAACTGGTCACCATCCCGCCGTTACATAATGCTGCACGCTGGGACACCCTCGATGCTTCGCGTCAGGCGCTGCTCTCAGACATCAAACAAGATGAAGCCGCCGAACGTTATAAAGCACTTTAGTCAATGAGCTGCACTGTGCAGAACGGTCTTCCGGCTGTTCTGCACAGAAGTGAATCCGACATAAATCCCTTGCAGCCAGTCCTCTCATCAGCGATGAGAAGCCTCAAACACATCATGAAGGCCTTATTCAGCATGACAACAAAACGTGTAGCACTGGTTACCGGCGCTTCCTCAGGTATCGGTGAAGCGTCTGCCAGTAAACTTTTAGCGGCGGGGTATAGGGTATACGGCACGAGCCGGCGTGGTTCCCAGGTGGGAACATCTCCGTTTCCGTTACTGACGCTGGATGTGACGGACGACGCTTCCGTCGAGGCTGCCATTGAGGAGCTGCTGCGCCTGGAGGGGCGGATCGATATTCTGGTGAATAATGCGGGTTTCGGGGTTGCTCCGGCGGCGGCGGAAGAAAGTTCTATCGAACAGGCCATGAGCATTTTCAACACCAACTTTTTGGGCATTGTCAGGTTGACCCGGGCAGTGATCCCTCACATGCGCCGTCAGGGCAGTGGGCGCATCATTAACATCGGTTCGATACTCGGGCTCGTTCCGTTGCCTTATATGGCACTTTATGCTGCCAGTAAGCATGCGGTGGAAGGGTATTCGGGAGCACTGGATCATGAACTGCGCACGCAGGGTATCCGGGTTTCCGTTATCGAACCTGCCTACATAAAAACACAGTTTGAAGCCCATAATATCGAGCCGGACGCCAAGCTTGAAGAGTATGACCTGATCCGTGCCAAGCTGGCGAAAGTGGTCGGCAAGGCAATGGCCGAAGCGGAAAGTCCGGAGGTCGTGGCGGACGTGGTGGTTAAAGCGGCTAAGACTTTACATCCGAAGGTGCGCTACACCGCGGGATCGCTGGCGGGTAAATTGAATTTTATGCTCAGATTCGCGCCGGCTTCATTGCTGGATAAGGTAGTGCGCAAAAGTCTTCAGCTGGATGCGAAGGAGTAAAAATGAAGTTTTCTCAACTGGCTGTTCTGACGGCTATATTGTTTTTCATCCTGGCCGCGGTATGGATGTTTTTCCCGGAACAGCTTTTAACCCAGTGGGGCATTGAGCCGGCGCCGGGTATCAGCGTGATTTGTCGTCGCTCGGCCGCATTTTTTGTGGGGGTAGGGGTCATGTGTTTGCTGGCCAGAAATGCCGAACCTTCTCCGGCCCGTTATGCACTGGCCGCCGGTATCAGCACCATATCGATTATTTCAGCCGTTCTGGGCCTCGCTGAATGGCGCGAAGGGCATGTCAGCGGGCAGATCCTTTTTGCCGTGTTTATCGAGCTGTTCCTGGGGATAGCCTTTTTACTCAGCAACCGGGCGGTTAAGAAAAATTTCACTGGCACACACGACAGGGTAAACAACAAATGAAGACCAGAACGATGAAAGCCTTTACGTTTAAACGTTATGGTAAATCCCCTGAGCTGGGATTCGATGACGTGGATTATCCTTCTCCCGGTGCCGATGAAATCCTGGTGAAGGTCTACGCGGTTGGCCTTAACCCGATTGACAACATGATCCCAACCGGCATGTTTAAGCCGGTATTGCATTTTAAGCTCCCTGCGACGCTGGGCAGCGACTTGGCCGGGGTTGTCATCGCCGTGGGGAGCCGCGTGACGCGCTTCAAACCAGGCGACGAAATTTTCGCCAGCCTTTTCGACAGGGGAACGGGTTCTCTTGCCGAATTCGCATTGGTGCCTGAAAGCACTGCGGCCATGAAACCCGCAAATCTGGATTTCGTGCAGGCGGCTTCGCTCCCGATGGTGAGCCTCACGTCCTGGCAAGCGCTGACAGAGCGAGCCGGCTTGCAGACGGGGCAGAAGGTTTTCATCCCGGCAGGTTCCGGGGGTATTGGCAGTTTTGCCATCCAACTGGCGAAGCACCTTGGCGCAAAGGTGGGGACGACAACCAGTACAGATAATATCGACTGGGTCAGCCGCCTTGGCGCAGACGAGGTGATTGATTATAAAAAGCAGGAATTCGAAAACGAACTCAGTGGCTACGATATTGTTCTGGGTACCCTCAGAGGTGATGTGATTGAAAAATCCACCCAAATTCTTAAGCCTGGCGGAAAAATCGTTTCCCTCATCGGGCCGTTGGATGCTGCTTTCGCACGTGACAGAAATTTAAACATCTTGCTGCGCTTTGTGTTTACGCTGATGAGCCATAAAATCATGCGTCTTTCCAAAAAGCGCGGTCTGACCTACTCATTTCTCTTCGTTCGACCCGATGGCGGCCAACTTACCCAAATCGCCAAAATTATAGAAGCGGAACAAATCAGTCCGGTAATCGACAAAGTGTTTACCTTCACAGACACGAAGATTGCGCTAGATTACCTTGCCCAGGGGCATGCGAAGGGAAAGGTGGTCGTTAAAATACAAGAGTGACAACAACGAAAGTTCACATATTTCATATGAGATATGTTGTTAGGCTTGCCATCCACTGCGCAGCGAGCTCCGGTACTTGTAGCGGTTCAGGAGAATATCCCAGCCCCGGCTGGGACCAAGATTCCGCACTTTGCCGTTGATGCTGCATGGCCGCAAATTATGCTACGGGGAGAGGTCGGTGGCGTGGCGATCGACAGAACAACCGTGCCCAGTTGTTCGGCATAGGTGTGGACGGCACGATGACATTCGCGCGGAATATCGTGATCGAAGGGAAGACCGGCGGGCTTGGTACCGTTACCGATGTGGCTCTCTCACCGGACAAGAAGTATCTCTACGTCGGTGACATGATGAACGGACGAATCTGGATTTTGCTGCGCTCGACCCATCAGGTGCCAGGCTCCTTCGGTCGTATCGGCCGACAGGCTGGTCAGTATTATCACCTCGATCACTCCTTCTCAGACCCTCGGTCACATGAAGACCAGGTACTTCTACTTGGGCACGCCGTAGAGGTATAGCAGTTCGCCGTCGGCATCCTGATTAAACAGCATCGCAGTGTTGCTCAGCCCGATGTCGGAGTTCGCGCGGACTGCGGTGATTTTGTCAGCGCCCATGCCACCTACATACTGCCCGTATTGATCCTCTGCGACAAGATTGTTCAGGTTTTAATTCTCACTGAAATAAAGATCTTATTCTGCCTGGATTGACTGGGTCTCCATGTTCGATCCACCGATACCAAGAATATATTTTTCAGTTCTCACTTTGGCTCCTTGCGCACAACCACCTTTCAACAAACTGAAAAAGCTTAAAAAGTTGCACTGACTGCCTGCATCAGAAAACTAATAACCATTTTGAATGCGGTGCTGAAAAAGAATGAAATATGGGAACTTATATATCATCAGCATGCTTCGTAATCGGGCGCTAAAGACAGTTGTTATGCTCAAACTATAGGGCAGATTTGTCTACGGGCACGGGGCACTCTGTTGTGACCCGCGTCTGATGTTCGATTAGCGCCGCTCTTAGGTTGAATTTATGATGATTAATTGTTGTTATAACGTGAATTTTTCGTCACCCATAACCTAGGATGAACAGTCTATGAAACTTCGCCATCTGGAGATTTTCTACACCGTGATGACATGCGGCTCGCTTTCACGTGCGGCGGAATCACTGAACATCTCTCAGCCAGCCGCCAGTAAGTCGCTGAAAAACGCGGAGCTGAAGCTCGGTTTTAAGCTCTTTCAGCGGGTCCGCGGCAAGCTATTGCCCAGCCGCGAAGCGCTCGAGCTTTTTGAAAAAGCCCAGGGTATCTATCAGGACCTGTCTAACTTACGTTTACTGGCTGACAACCTGGCCCGCGATCCTCGCGCAAAATTCACCTTAGGCTGCTTACCTTGCCTGGGTTTGAGCCTGGTACCGGAAATCGCCACCGATTTCTATCAACAGAACAGCAATCTGGTGATGACATTAACCACCGAGCACACTGAGACGCTGGTCAAAAAACTGGACCTGCGCGAAATCGATCTGGCCCTGACGATGCAGCCCGTTCAGCAAGGTGAAATCATGGCCACGCTGATAGCCGAAGTGCCATTAGTCTACGTTGATAAGGATTATCGGCAGGGTGCCGTCGAGATTGATAGTATTGACCAGCAGCGCTGGATTTCCCCTGGTTTAGACTCGCTTTCAACCGCCATCGCCGCACACCGGGTTTTTCCCGCCACCGGGCTGAACGTGGAGACCTGTTACATGGCGATGGAGTTTGTGAAACGCGGAGTGGGATGCTGCATCACCGACATTTTCTCAGCCCGCCATAGTCTGACCCCGGAGATGATCCATCAGATTTCACCGCCGATGAAGATTGACCTCTACCTGCTGCGTCGTGCCGATGCCTCCCTCAGCCCTGTCACACAAAAATTTGTCGATTTCCTCTGCAAACGGCTACGTAACGAGCTCAGAGAGATTAACCTGGAGTTATACCCTGGAAATAAAAAGTCAATTGTTTCTCCAGTCTAAATGCTTTCATATAAGCGTTATGAATGTATCAATGCTTATATCAGGTTATGAAAAATGCATTGTAATTATCGGCGGCGGTGTGATTGGCCTGGCAGCTGTCCGGCACCGTTTGCCGACAGCGGCTTACCATTACAGGGACTGAAATGGATGGGAAAAGCGGATTCCCCATGGAACATGCGCCTGCGGATGTCGTTTTCCCAATGTTTGTGAATGTAATATGTATATATAGTTTACTGGGTGATTAGTGCATATGGAGATGTTGTCTATGTAGTTAAACCTAAAAAGATCACGAACCAGAATCGCATCCGAAATCATCTAAAGAAATGAATGACAACCCGAGTTAATACGCTTTTAGTATCGTGGGTTGTAGTCCCAAAGCGCCGAGAGGGGCGCAGGGGGGACGTTAAACATGCCCTAACTAAATACGGCGCTATAACCGAAGGCGCAGACCGTTGCCGAAAAGGGACGGGAAAAAACGGTATATGTATATATTGGTCGCGTGATCTTCCCCAGCAAGAGTGGATACGCGACTAAGTGAGTAGACCCTCAACGAGAGGTAGCTCACATGATAAAACCAGCGTCAACAACCAAAAAACTACGCAAGCAGTTACACCATGAATTCCGCCAGGAAGCCCTTAAACTTGGGGATAGCCGCCGCTCGCGAACTTAGTCTGTATGAATTTCAGCTCTACAACTGGCGAAGCAAACAGCAAAATTAGCACTCTTCTTCTGAACGCGAACAGGAGATGGCTACCGAACTCGCCCATCTGAAGCGTCAGTTGGCAGAACAGGCCATTCTCCAAAAGGCCGCGACATACTTCGCGAAGTGCCTGAAATGAAGTATGTCTTCATCAAAAAACATCAGGCTGATTTCAGTATCGCCGTCAGAGAACCTGCTAAAGCAAAATTTTTACGCCAGCGGCCCGAATCAGAAACGGTCCGTAGACGTCACCTAGGCTCAGCGACCGTTTCGAGAGCTTAAACCAAGGAAGCGGCATGGGCACCGTCAGGTGCCCTTTTGTATGTAGCGTATACAAAATACACAGTAAGGAGTGCTATAGTATGGTTCTACGAATTGTTTATTTAACATCAATTACCTCTGATATTCCCGTTCAACTCGGTAATAAAATTTCCACTTCTTCACGTATTCTTCGTATTAAATATTTTGGCTCCGAAGGCAACAAGTTTTTGTATGCTGCCTTAGTCCAATGCTCTGATCGATCTTCCTATCACAGCTGGACGATCCCTGAGAGTAAAGTCGTTGCGGAAAAGAAAATATTGTTCAGTAAATTGTATTCTCCAATACTGAACCACTCCGGTACGGATCTGCGTGATGTTGCTAACCGAAATTTGTTCAGGAAACTCAAAAAAGATCGTCGCAAGCAGAATAATAGGTCATTGACCGAAGATAACTGGACCCAGTTCGTGCGCCGAAAAGAAGCCGTTCGCTTTGCATCCACCGGTATATAAAAAGGGTTTTCTTTCTCATTTCAGCCGTTTCGCGATCGAGTGTAGGTCCATAGTGAAGTTAATTGGCAGAATGGACAGTTAACCGCCCGTGAGATCTTAAGTCAATCAAGCCTCCTGATCTGTGAGGCACCAAATATATTACGCCTCCAGGTAGACTCGTATCGAACTGATGACAATCAACATCATCCATCAAGATGATTGATGGCATTATCGAACCACTTAATTCTTCAGTAACAGTTGAATTTTATCCAATAAACGAAGGGTAAGAAGTAACATG